>NZ_SLVY01000052.1 GCF_004345605.1 Rhodococcus sp. SMB37 | reverse complement strand
CGAAAGGTAGAGCCTTGCCACACTTCACCAAACCGGCCGCAGGAAGCTGGACCGAGAACTACCCAGACATCGGTACCGCCCCGGTCGACTACACCGACTCGATCGACCCCGCCTACTTCGAAGCCGAACGCGAAGCAATCTTCAAGCGCACCTGGCTCTACGTCGGCCGCGTCGAACAACTCCCCCGCGTCGGCAGCTACTTCACCAAAGAACTCCCCTCCGCCGGACCCGGCACCTCCCTGATCATCGTCAAAGGCAACGACAGCAAAATCCGCGCCTTCCACAACGTCTGCCGCCACCGCGGCAACAAACTCGTCTGGAACGACTACCCCAACGAGGAAACCGCCGGCAGCTGCAAGCAATTCACCTGCAAATACCACGCCTGGCGCTACAGCCTCGAAGGCGAACTCACCTTCGTCCAGCAAGAAGGCGAATTCTTCGACCTCGACAAGGCCGACTACGGCCTCAAGGACGTGCGCTGCGAAACGTGGGAAGGGTTCATCTACATCAACCTCGACCCGGGCGCCATCCCCCTGGTCGACTACCTCGGCACCTTCGCCAAGGGCCTCGAAGGCTACCCCTTCGGCGAAATGACCGAGGTCTACAGCTACCGCTCCGAAATCAACGCCAACTGGAAGCTGTTCATCGACGCCTTCGCCGAGTTCTACCACGCACCCATCCTGCACATGAAGCAGGCAGTCAAGGACGAAGCAGACAAACTCGCCGGCTACGGCTACGAAGCCCTGCACTACGACCTGCAGCCCCCGCACTCGATGATCTCCTCCTGGGGCGGCATGGCACCGCCCAAGGACCTCAACATGGTCAAGCCCATCGAACGCGTCCTGCGCTCAGGACTGTTCGGCCCCTGGGACCAACCCGACATCGACGGCCTCACCGACGACCAGCTCCCCACAGCACTGAACCCCACCGGATTCCACAGCTGGGGCCAGGACTCCTTCGAGTTCTTCCCCAACATGACCCTGCTCATCTGGAAGCCGGGCTGGTACCTGACCTACGCCTACTGGCCCACCGCCGTCGACAAGCACATCTTCGAGGCCAGCCTCTACTTCGTGCCCCCGAAGAACGCCCGCGAGCGCCTCGC
>NZ_SLVY01000051.1 GCF_004345605.1 Rhodococcus sp. SMB37 | reverse complement strand
GTTGACGTCCTCCCGGCCGTGAACGACCGGGATTCCTACCGCAGCACGCCGTGCCGCCTCGGTGGGTTCCTGTTTCACAGAGCCGCGCTCCCCACTAAGCAGGAAGACTTACCGTCTCTCCACAGGCGTTTCGCCTCTCCGCCCGTCCAGCGGCGAGGATATTTCGTGCTGCATTCAGGTCGCGATCGTGGACCACACCACACCCCAGGCAGGTCCACACCCGCACCGACAACGGCTTCCGGCCATCCCGCACCCCACACACCGAACACAGCTGCGACGACGGAAACCACCGATCCACCTTCACGAACACCCGCCCATACCGGGCGGCCTTCTCCTCCAACATCCGGGTGAACATCCCCCACCCGGCATCGTGCACCGACTTCGCCAACCGCGTCCGCGCCAGCCCCGCGACACACACATCCTCGACGAACACCGCTTGATTCTCGCGGATGATCATCGTGGACTGTCTGTGCGCCCAGTCTTTGCGGGCATCGGCCACCCTCGCGTGAGCTTTGGCGACCTTGATTCGGGCCTTGGCCCGGTTCTTCGAACCCTTCTCCGTGCGGGACAGATTCTGCTGCGCTTTTCGCAGTTTGCGTTCGGCGCGACGGAAGAACTTCGGGGACTCGATGACCTTCCCGTCCGACAGGACCGCGAACGTGGTGAGCCCGAGGTCGATGCCCACCTCGGAGTCGAGTTCGGGCATCGGCTCGTCGGTGGTCTCCACCACGAACGACGCGAAATAGCGACCCGCCGCATCCTTGCTGATCGACACCGACGACGGCTCGGACGGCAACTCCCGCGACCACGCGACCTTCAACTCGCCGACCTTCGCCACATACAACTTGCCGCTCGAACGCAGCGAGAACCCGTTGCGGGTGAGCCGGATCGTCTGCCGGTTGTCCTTGCGGGACCGGAACCTCGGTGCACCGATCTTGCGGCCCTTCCGCTTCCCGGACAGCGAGTCGAACCAGTTCCGATACGCGCGCCGCGCATCCTGACAGGCCTGCACCAGCACCACCGACGCGACCTCGGCCAGCCATGCCCGCTCCGGCCGCATCTTCGCGTGCGTGACCACCCACCGTTGCACGTCGGTGTCCGAGACCCTCACCCCCGCCGCATACGCGTCCTGCCG
>NZ_SLVY01000050.1 GCF_004345605.1 Rhodococcus sp. SMB37 | reverse complement strand
CGCGTACCGAGGGTTGGTCCGTGGATGCTCCGCGGTCGAGCTCGGCAACACTTTGAGTGTGTCGAGAATGACGGTGGACCGGTGGGCAGCGAGCGCAGGACTGGATCTGAACCTGGGTCGGGCCGGCGGGGTGACCCCGCTCCCGGTCGATGCCGAGCCGCCACAGACCTCCGGTCGGTCGTATCGACGGTTGACCTTGGCGGATCGAGCGTTCATCCAGGCTGCACTGGCGATGCCGGAGCCGTGGTCGATGCGTCGGATCGCCACCGAACTCGCGGTGTCGGCCTCGACCGTCTCTCGGGAGGTGCGCGCACACAGCGTCACCGACTGGGGCGAGCAACGCTACAGCGCAGATGTCGCGCACTACCGGGCGTTACGTGCGCGGCCACGCAGCCAGGTGCGCAAGCTCGACGATCCGGAACTGCGTGGTGAGGTCAAGGATCTGTTGAACTTGAAGTACTCGCCCGAACAGGTCGCGGCGGAACTGAAGATCATGTTCCCGGATCGGAAGGAGATGCACATCTCACACGAGACGATCTACCAGGAACTGTATGTCCAGGGCCGTGGTGCTCTGCGAGACGAACTGAGGGTGGTCAAGGCGTTACGGACGGGGCGGGCCAAGCGGAAGCCTCGGTCGAAACTGCCGGCGCGCAACACTCGGCCGTGGCTGGACGGTGCGCGGCTCAGTGAGCGTCCCGCGGAGGTGAACGACCGTGCGGTGCCGGGGCATTGGGAAGGCGATCTCGTTGTGGGGCCGGATAATTCAGGTCTTGTCACGCTGGTGGAGCGGTCGAGTCGGTACGTGCTGATCGGGCATCTGCCCGGGGGTCGGGACAGTGCCACGGTGATCGATGTGCTCGGGCAGATGGTCGAGGGCCTGCCTGCGGATCTGATGCGCACGATCACGTGGGACCAGGGACAGGAGATGGCCCAGCATGCGAAGTTCACCGTGGCGACCGGGTGTCAGGTGTTCTTCTGTGATCCGCATTCGCCGTGGCAGCGGGGTAGCAACGAGAACACCAACGGGTTGATTCGGGACTTCTATCCCAAAGGCACGAGCTTCGGTGAGATCCCGGCGCAGGATCTCACCGAAGTCCAGAGGTTGCTCAATATCCGGCCGCGGAAGACACTCGGCTGGAGGAAGCCATGTAACGTGCTCGCGGAGTTGATCGCGGGTGTTGCGTTAGCGTCCTGAATCCGCC
>NZ_SLVY01000049.1 GCF_004345605.1 Rhodococcus sp. SMB37 | reverse complement strand
ATGAATATCGATGACATGGTGATGGTCAGCATCGACGACCACGTGGTCGAACCCCGCGACATCTTCGAAAAACACTTCCCGAAAAACCTCATGAACCACGCCCCCACACTCACCACCCACCCCCGCAACCCCAACGTCGAAGCATGGCTGTTCCAAGACCAAGTCGTCGGCAGCTCCGGCCTCAACGCCGTCGTCTCCTGGCCCAAAGAAGAATGGGGCATGGACCCCACCGGCTACGCCGAAATGCGCCCCGGCGTCTACGACATGAACCAACGCGTCCGCGACATGGACGCCAACGGCACCCTCGCCGCCACCCTCTTCGCCACCTTCCCCGGCTTCGCCGGCACCCACCTCGCAAGCCTGCCCGACAAAAAACTCTCCCTCGCCGCACTCAAAGCCTTCAACGACTGGGTCGTCGGCGAAGTCCCCGACACCCACCCCGGACGCTTCATCCCCCTCGGCATCATCCCCTTCTACGACACCGACGAATCCGTCACCGAAATCCACCGCCTCGCCGCCATGGGCTGCCGCTCCATCTCCATCCCCGAAACCCCCTACGGAGTCGGCGAAGGCTACCCCGACTTCAAATCCGGCTACTGGGACCCGATCTTCAAAGCCTGCGTCGACCACAACATCGTGCTCAGCCTCCACATCGGCGGCGGCATGAGCCTGGTCAAACGCCCCACCGGCTTCGACCTCGACGACATGATGGTCCTGACCCCACTGATCTCCACCATCGCAGCCACCGACATGATGCTCAGCGGCGCATTCCAAAAATTCCCCGACCTCAAAGTCGCCATGAGCGAAGGCGGCGTCGGCTGGGTCGCACCCTGGCTCGACCGCCTCGAACGCCACATCGTCAACCAATCCTGGACCGGCGCCAGCTTCCTCCCCAAGGGCATGACACCCACCGACGTATGGAAGAACAACTTCCTCGCCTGCTACATCACCGAACCCAGCGGCCTGAACAACCGCACACGCCTCGGCATCGACACCATCGCCTGGGAATGCGACTACCCACACTCCGATTCCACCTGGCCACACTCCCCCGAAGTCCTGATGGACGAACTCGTCGCCGCCGAACTCACCGACGAGGAAATCGACAAGGTCACCTTCGAGAACGCCGCACGCTTCTTCGGCTGGGATCCGTTCGAACACACACCCCGCGAACAGGCCACCGTCGGTGCCCTGCGCGCACGAGCGAAAGACGTGGACGTCAGCGAGACATCCAAAACGGAATACCGCCGACGCTACGAACTCGC
>NZ_SLVY01000048.1 GCF_004345605.1 Rhodococcus sp. SMB37 | reverse complement strand
CAGGGTCACGTCAAAGTCGTCTTTCCGCTGGTGAGAACCAGTTCTATCGCATCCTGAATGCAGAGTTGATACCGTCGGCAGGCCGCAGCGATATTGACGTGCCCCGCAGCACGCTGCATACCGAGCGCGAGGTTTCGAAGGGTGGCCATCACCCTCGGCCCGCTACCGGTGCGGATCCGGGACGCGTCCTCCCGGAACGTCACATCGCGGACGTAGTGCACGCGATTCTCGATGTCCCAATGCCCCTTCACCCACGCGGCGATCTCCTCCGGCCGAGCCGCGATCATGTTCATGTCGGAAATCAGATAGACCAGCTCCACGCTCTTTTTGCCCTTGACTGTGCGGGTGCGCCGGATCTGCACGACCTGCCCGACGTGAGGGAATCCTGCCACCCCCGCCGGCACCTGAGCGGCCTTGATCGTGCGGCGCACTCTCCGACCCCGACTGGTGTCGACGCTGGACGCTCCCTCAATATCCTTCCAGGGCAGCGCTTTCAGCTCGTCGTATAGATTCGGTTGGTTTTTCTTCACCGTCATCACCACATGCCCTCCACGGCCGACGATGTAGTCGATCGTGTCCCGCTGCGTGTGGAGAGCATCGACAGTGACCACCACATCGGCGATGTCGAACTGGTCGAGGAGCTCACGCAGCATCGGGATCTCGTTGGTCTTCGCGGCCACGTCGACCTGCCCGACCACGGCGGAGCTGCCGTGGTCCATCGCAGCCAACAGGTGCGGCTGATTCCCTTCGCTGTCCTTCGCACCGCGCACCGTCTTCCCGTCACACGCGATCACTGTTCGTCCGTCGATGATGGTGAAAGACAACCGCATCCAGGCGTACACCAGCAGGTCGAACGTGTCGGGGTCGATCATCTCCAGGATGCGGCGGATCGTCGGTTCGCTCGGAATCTGCGCGTTCATCATGCCCGCGGCGTCCAGCAGCATCCGGCCGCAGTACTTGGCCCACTGCGCGATCGCCGCGAACGAGGTGGCTCCGGTGACCACCGCGGTCACCGCGATGAGGATGACTGTGGGCAACTGGTGGCGGATGCCGCGAGCCTTGCGGGGGTCGGGGATCTGCGCGATGACGTCGAGGAGTTCCTGCGGAGCAGCAGGTACATCGACGAGTTCACCGAGGATCGGGTCGGCGCAGTCGACGACGGTGGTGCACAATGTGGAGGCGGGCATGGCGTTCCTTGCAGATGTGAGCGTCAGAACTTCCATTTTCACGTGAGCGCTGTGCCCGCACTCGCATCCGTATTCTCCGG
>NZ_SLVY01000047.1 GCF_004345605.1 Rhodococcus sp. SMB37 | reverse complement strand
CAGGGTGCCGTAGTTGTTGACTTCCGGGGCTGCGGCCTGGAGTTTCATGCGCTCAAGACCAGGTCGACCGCGTGATGAGGGTTGGCCGCCAGTCGCCGGCAGGCCCGGGCGATGTTCGAGTGCCCGGCCCGACGATGAAGACCGACCACCACGTTCCGCAACGTCGCCATCACCTGCGGACCGTGCCCGGTGCGGACAGCGGACCGGTCCTCGTCGAACGTCACATCACGCACGTAATGGATTCTGTTCTCGATGTGCCAGTGTCCGCGGATCCACGACGCGAGCAACTTCGGTGGTGCTTGCTCGCATGGCAGTGAGCAGATCGCGTACACCACCTCGGTGCTCCATGCGCCGGCACCGAGTACACGCCGACGCCGGATTATCTGAATTACCTGCTGGGCGTACGGAAACCGCAGGCCACGGGCCACGGTGAGGATCTTGTAGCTGCGGTGTTCCTCGCGGCCGTGGCCGCGCTCGACCGGATCCGACCACACCACCGGCACCTGCTCCCACGGCTGGTCCCGGACCCGGGCGAGCAGGCCCGGCTGGTTCGCCTTGACGATCATGACGTACTCGGCGCGGCATTGCTCGCGCAGGCACCTGGCGGTCGCCTTCTGCGTATGCATTGCATCAACGGTGACCACCGCCCCGGTGATATCGATCCCACGCAACAGCCTTCGGACCGTGGGGATCTCGTTGCTCTTGTCGGCGGTGCGGCACTGCCCGAGCACGACGGTGTCGCCGTGAGTGACCGCCGCGACCAGATGCGGCGCCGCCTGTTTCCCGATGCGGGCACCGCGGATCGTCTTGCCGTCCACCGCCACGGCCAACCGTACGGTGTCGGCGCCGGCCCGGGCAGCCAGGTGCCGGCCGAGCACCCGATCCAGGGCGTCACCGTCGACCCGGCCGAACACCTGCCGGATCGTAGCCTCGCTCGGAACACGGAATCGAATACCGCACCGCTGTAAAACTTGCCGTGGTACACCGGCGGCCCAATCGGCGATGGCGTAGAACGAGCGGGCTCCGGCGGAGACCGCGCACAACGCCACCGCGATCAGTGACGGTAATCGGTAGCGGCGACCGCGCCGAGCGCGCGGATCGGGCACCGCCTCGAGCGTGGTGAGCAGATCCGGCATCTGTGTGTCGTCGGCGACGACCCCACTCCATCGGGTCAGCTGGTCAAGACAGGGGTCGATCGGGGACACTGTCCCGGCGGGCATGGGTGACTCCTCGTGGACGATCGTTGGATGCGTAAGACACACCCATGATCAATCCCTGTCCCCATGCCCGCTCCACCGGCCCGGACAGCACCTCGAATAAAGCGAAAACCCCAGTTCACAGGGTCGCTAATCAACAACTACGGCGCCCTG
>NZ_SLVY01000046.1 GCF_004345605.1 Rhodococcus sp. SMB37 | reverse complement strand
AAACTCGACCCTCAGCAAGTCGAATTATCCCAGCTCAGGGCACCATTCTTTGTGTTCGACACGGCCGCTCGCTCAATCAGCACGAAAGCGCGAGGTTAAGCGCGACCGCGACAGTGACGCCGGTGGGCGAGTGTGGCGACCAGTACGCCAGCCAGGACGCCGAGCAGGGTGCATATGAGTGGCAGCGTGATCGCGGTCGGTAACCAGGATGGTCCGGAGATGTACTTTTCGTGGTCGACCTCGATCATGAAGCCCTGCTCCTGACCGGGAGGTATGAGCTCGGGGGCGATGGGAGCGTAGTCGGGTGAGCCGTAGGGCGCGATGTATCGCCATCCAATGGTTGCGAGCACTCCCAGCGCGAGACCGAAACAGCCGTATACGGCGATTACTCGGGTCATCGAAGGTCTCATGGTTGCGTCGACGGTCATGTCTCCATCTTCGGTCGAGCTCTGACGCACAACAACATGGAGTGTGTGACTTTGTTGTCGCTCGGCCCCTGAACGGCTGGACCGGCGACGCGGATCATTCGCTGCTCAGTTATCGATGTCCAGGTCCGTGGTTACTGCAACCGAAGCAACCCACTTCCCTTCGGCCTCGACAATTGAATGCGAGATCGAGATCACTACCGCCCCCTCACTCACGCACACTTCATTTGCGAAGGTGGCTGCTTGGTTGGACAACTCGCGGTGTAGCTCAGTAAGGGTGCTGTACGGACCAAGTTCGAGGGTGTAGACCTCATACGCGTGGTTCGTGCTCATTGCCTGAATGATACGGCTTGTGCATACACGGACATGCCGTGAAGTGTCAGTGTCGATTGATTTCGCCATTACGCCTCTGCCGCCGCGCCGAACTATCTACTTACCCGGCCGGGTGGTAGATGTACTGGATTCTTCATCTACCACCCGGCTGAGATCACTCATTGAGTGAGGACCTGGAGTCCCCACGATGTGGTTGGCGCGTCCGCAATTTCTAGGTCTTGCTGATCGGGGTCTACCCAGTTCACTGCAACAACCACATACGGAAAGTCATCGGCGTCGACACGTATGCGCACTCCTCCTTCGCCTTTGGCATACGTGCAACTGTGTTCCGAGTGGGCCATCGCCGGTGGCCCCTCGGAACACTGTAGGAAGTTGGCCTCCATTTCGTTCGGCGCACCGTCAGGACCTACGGAGCTGAACCGCTGAACGATCACTGCCCACGGTGCAAGATCGGTGTGGACATCGAGATCGAACACGCCGGCATCGACTTGGTTCCACTGAACAGGCAAATCCGGTTCGAAGCTGCCGCCGCCGAGTCGGTCCGGCCAGGACGCGGCCAGCAGCGGGATTTCACTCGACCCGATTGAAGCCCGGGGCAACTGCTCCAACGGTTCCTGAGCGGAGGACGGTGCCGGTCCGTCGAGGGATCCGCGATCAGGAACCGAAGTCGAACAACCTACTAGCACCGACATCAAGGCCAAGGTTGTTGAGGTGAGAATGCAGCTCAGTTGTCTTGACAGGTCAATTCACCACCCCAGGGTGCCGTCAAAGTCTTCTAACATGCGGATGACCTGGGGTTTTGCATGGTGACACACCGGAGAATACGGATGCGAGTGCGGGCACAGCGC
>NZ_SLVY01000045.1 GCF_004345605.1 Rhodococcus sp. SMB37 | reverse complement strand
CCTCAATCTTTCGCGCGGGTGACGCGCTGGCCTGAGCAGTTCGGATTGGACGTGGAAAACCGTGGATCCGGTGTGCTTCCACGATCGACTACCCGACACGGTCGGGTGACGCCGGGGTCCACGGCCCCAAGCTGAGCGTCCCTTTCGTCTCGATGAAGAAGATTCGTGCAGGTCACACAGGTGCAGGTAGTGCTGCAAGCCGGTTCAGACCGGCCACGAGAACATCGACACCAGGAGCCGTCGCGGCCAGCCGTAACCGAACCCGGCGGGCATGCCGGGCGATCTTCCCGGCGATCGACAGCACCCGCAACCGCAACCGTTTCGGCTCCCACCTGCGTGCAGTCGTGTCGGTCAACGCGAGCATCTGCATCCACGCGAGCAGCTCGCACGCCAGTTGCACGAGCGCCAACCAGATCCGATTCTGATCGAACCCGTGCAACGGAAAATTCTGTAGTCCGGTCGCTTTCGCTGTCCGGATCCGGTCCTCGCACCGAGCCCGACGCCGGTGCCGCAACTCCAGATCGGGCAGTTGCCCGCGGCGGGTGTTGGTCACGAACGCCGTCAGACGCAGTCCGTCACGATCGGTGAACCGCAACTGCGCACCCGGATGCGGACGCTCCTTCCTCACGATCACGCGCATGCCGTTCGGCCACGTCGACAGGTCGAGCAACCCGGTGATCTCGGTGACCCAAGCGCCGTCACGGACCTGCCCGTCCGAGTCGTAGGCCGGCGTCCATGCCTGATCAGGAACGAGATCGATCGCGGCGGCGTGGGCGTCGGTCAACCCGAATCCGACCGAATACGAGAGCCTGCGCTTGGTCAGATACTCGATCAAGGAGTGGGTGCCGCCGGCGCCGTCGATCCGGACCAGCACCTTCTTCCCGACCCGATATCCCGGATCGAACGGCAACTGCGCGAGGGCGTCCTGCACGACGGTGATGTGGTCGGCGGCGGTGTTCGAACCGGCGTTACCCGGGCGCAGGAGCATCGCGACGGGTTCACCGGTGCCGTGCTCACCGTGGTCGACGAACGCGCATAACGGATGAAACCCGTAGCCGCGTTTGAAGTTCGGGGCGGCGTGTTCTTTGTTCGAGTGCGCGGTGACGAGGGTGGCGTCGATGTCGACAACCAGCGGTGTCCGCTCGTCGATGGTGTGATCCGGTGCCGAGGAGCCGGCGGCGGTCCAGGCGTGGGCGCGGGCGGCGGTGCGGGCCCGTCCGATGGCGGCCAGTGCGATGTCGGCGTCACCCGCGAGGGTGGTGATCAGGCGGGAGACGGTCGGGTCGGAGGCCACCGTGCCGAAAAGTTCGGGCTGGGCGCGTAGTTGGTTGATGTCGGCGAGGCAGTCCCCGCCGAGCGCGAGGGAGACTGCGAGGTCGAGGAGGATCTTGCCGGGATCGTGGCGTGCCAACGGTTTCCGGAACCGGGCGAGTTCGGTCGTCAATGCCGTGGTGAGGCCGGTTTTCTCGGCGGTGCGCAACAGCAGGACGGCGCCGGCATGTGACACGATGCCGGTTCCGTTGGCCGATGCGGACACGTGTGGGTAGGGGGACGTAGACTTGCTCACCGGAATGGTGCTCCTCGAACTGGTTGAAACTCGACCCTCAGCAAGTCGAATTATCCCAGCTCAGGGCACCATTCTTTGTGTTCGACACGGCCGCTCGCTCAATCAGCACGAAAGCGCGAGG
>NZ_SLVY01000044.1 GCF_004345605.1 Rhodococcus sp. SMB37 | reverse complement strand
CTGGTCATGGTCTCCTTCCCCGTCGAAGTCTGGAAACAGCCCCGCGTCCCCGACAGCGGCGCCGCCTGGGCCGAAATCACCAAAGAACCGGTGGTCTGAGGTAGTACGCCCAGTGCGAACAAGACCTGCGAGATAGCAGTTGCACCCGCACAAGTCGTGCCCGTGCTCGAACGACAGTCGTCGTTCGAGCACGGGCATGCTTGCATTTGCGGGCTCTACACTTATGACGCCAGTCATAGGATGCTTGACCCATCGAGGGGATCATCAAGATCAATTACATTGCGGGCTCTGTTTCCTTGTTTCAGTTCACAAGTCCGATATGTACGAAACATCCCTAGGTGAGACCCTCGGGGGAGCGTGATTTGATGTGCGACGAGACTCGGCGACGGCGCGGCACAGGCTGCGACCCGGGGCCGCGCTCGGCCACAGCCCGAAGCTTGTTTCTCGAGAGGAAATGATGACCGACATCGAGACGAAGAACTTCTTCACCGACCCTGAGTTCGTCGGCGACCCCAACCCGTACTACGACGCGATGCGCGCGAGCTGCCCCGTCAAGCGCGAGCCGCACATGAACGTCATGATGGTGACCGGATACGAGGAAGCAATCCAGGTCCTCAGCGATGAGAAATCGTATTCCTCATGCATCTCGGTGACCGGACCCTTCTCGGGCTTCCCGCTCCCGGCCGAGAGCGACGACATCTCCGATCTCATCGAGGAGCACCGCCCGTCGCTGCCGATGAACGATCAGCTCCCCACGATGGACCCGCCTCAGCATGCGGACCATCGCGGCCTGTTGATGCGCCTGATCACCCCCAAGCGCCTCAAGGAGAACGAAGAGTTCATCTACCGCCTGGCCGACAAACTCCTCGACAACATCCTGGCCAAGGGTGAAGGCGACTACATCAGCGAATTCGCCGGTCCCTTCGCGATGCTCGTCATCGCCGACCTCCTCGGCGTCCCGGAGAGCGACCATGCGGAGTTCATTGCCGGCCTGAACCTGGCGACGGAAGGCGGCTTCTCACTCGGCAGCACCGAGGGCGAGACGCTGAAGCTGAACCCGCTCGAATTCCTCTACAAGAAGTTCGGCGAGTACATCGAAGATCGTCGCGCGAACCCCACGGACGACGTCCTGACGGGGCTCGCGACCGCGACATTCCCCGATGGCACGCTTCCCCCGGTCGACGATGTCCTCCGCATTGCGGCGAACGTCTTCTCCGCCGGACAGGAGACCACGGTACGACTGCTGAGCTCCGGGCTCCGGATCATCGCCGAGAACCCCGAGATCCAGCAGGCCCTCCGCGACGACCCGGACAAGATCCCGAACTTCATCGAGGAGGCACTGCGGATGGAGAGCCCGATCAAGGGCGACTTCCGACTCTCCAAGGTTCCGACCGAGGTCGGCGGCGTCGACGTTCCGGCCGGCACCATCCTCATGCTCCTCAACGGCGCCGCCAACCGCGACTCCCGGCAGTTCTCCGACCCGGAGGAATTCGACCTCGAGCGCCGCAATGCGCGTACCCACATCGCATTCGGTCGCGGCGTCCATGCGTGCCCCGGCGCACCTCTCGCCCGTACGGAGGGTCGGGTGGGTATCCAGCGCCTCCTCGAGCGGACCACCGACATCGCGCTGTCGGAAGAGGTGCACGGACCGGAGGGCGACCGGAAGTTCGACTACCTGCCGACCTTCATCCTTCGTGGTCTGCTGAACCTCAATCTGGAGTACACCGTCGCAGATGGCGACAAGAGCACGGTCGCGGAGGGTGACGCCAAGTGAAGGTCCACGTCGACGACGATGCGTGCCGTGGCCACGGCTTCTGCCTCGCGCTCTGCCCCGAGGTCTTCGAACTGAGCGACGGCGGCTACGCCGTGACGCTCGTGTCCGAGGTTCCGGCCGAGCACGAGGACAATGTTCGCGAAGCTGTCGCGAGCTGCCCCGAGCGCGCAATCTCGATCTCGTAGACCGACTCCACACCGAACGCCCCGCCCGCCCTCCCGGTTCCGACCGGGAGGGCGGGCGTTTGTCGTAGTGTGCGACAACGTAACTGCGCGTCACTTCGTGGACGCGCTACCCCATTCACGAACCCGGCTCTCACACCGAGGAGCATTCATACCCAAGGGATACGTCGTTCTGACCGAGGCCATTAGGGACCAGGACGGCATGGCCGCCTACAGCGCCCTCTCGGGCCGGTCCATCGCAGGGGCGGGCGCTGCCGACTGCAATGCTGTCATTCTGGAGGGCTTCGAGATGCCGTCGCCCGGCAGGTGAATGCCACACCGCCTCGATTATGGGCGTCGACCTGGGGTTTCAGCCTGGGTCGACGCTTTTTTCGTGCCTCGGGCACTTCGGCAATTGACGTCGATACAGTTCTGTGGAAACCTAATGTTCAACAGTGAGAGCGTCATTCTCACTAGAGAGAGTGCTCTCGAACGAAAGGTAGAGCCTTGCCACACTTCACCAAACCGGCCGCAGGAAGCTGGACCGAGAACTACCCAGACATCGGTACCGCCCCGGTCGACTACACC
>NZ_SLVY01000043.1 GCF_004345605.1 Rhodococcus sp. SMB37 | reverse complement strand
GACTGGCGGCCAACCCTCATCACGCGGTCGACCTGGTCTTGAGCGCATGAAACTCCAGGCCGCAGCCCCGGAAGTCAACAACTACGGCACCCTGTTCATCAACCCGACCATCATGTTCTGCGCTCCGTATTACTCTGGCACGGTGGGAGCCTGGTACTTCGGCGAAACTCCTCCACCTATTTGGGCTCGGTAATTCGTCAGTGAAGCTCCGGTAAGGGATCGGCGGGTATGGATCATTTTCGGCAAGTGTCGGAAAAATCGCGCTTCATTCGACACTTTCGAATCGAGAACCCTCCCGATTCTGATTCTTACCCATTCCGTTTACCGGTCGTGAAACACCTATACGAGACGGGGGGTTTGCCTCTACGCAGCGGGTTGACCTTCCTGGTCGGTGAAAACGGCACCGGGAAGTCAACTCTGCTCGAAGCCTTGGCAGTCGCCGCCGGAATGAATGCCGAGGGCGGGAGTCAAAACTACCGATTTGCAACTCGATCGAGCGAATCTTCGTTATCGCAATACCTCAGTCTTGTTTGGGGTATGGAAAAGCCGCGCAGCAGATTTTTTCTGCGAGCCGAAACTTACTACAACGTAGCGACCGAGACGGAGCGACTCAGCTTCGATCAAATAGCTGCCCTTGGCGGGGTGTCCCCGCACGCACGCTCACACGGCGAGTCGTTCGTAGATTTGATGCAACACAGATTCCACGCCGACGGTCTCTATTTCATGGATGAGCCCGAGGCTGCACTATCACCTCATGCCTGCCTAGGAGTAATTGCGAGATTAACTGAACTCGTCGAGCATCAACGTTGTCAAGTTGTCGTTGCGACTCACTCCCCGATGCTGTTAGCCTCGGGCATTCATGCTGATTGAGTGGAAACCCGTGTCAAACACGAAGAATGGTGCCCTGAACTGGGATAATTCGACTTGCGAAGGTTGAATCAGTCCGAGTTCGAGGAGCACCATTCCGGTGAGCAAGTCTACGTCCCCCTACCCCCACGTGTCCGCATCGGCCACCGGAACCGGCGTCGTGTCCCACGCCGGAGCAGTACTACTGCTGCGCATCGCGGAGAAAACCGGACTCAGTGCAGCCTTGACGACCGAACTCGCACCGTATCGAAAGCCGCTGGCCTACCACGATCCCGGCAAGATCGTCCTCGATCTCGCCACGGCGTTGGCGATCGGCGGGGACTGCCTCGCCGACATCGCACAACTCCGAGCCCACCCCGAACTCTTCGGGCAGGTCGCCTCGGACCCCACCGTCTCCCGTCTGATCACCACGTTGTCCGGCGACGCCGACACCGCGCTGGCCGCGATCGGACGTGCCCGCGCCGCCGCCCGCTCCCACGCCTGGACCACCGCCGGTGCATCGGCTCCCGACCACGACATCGACGAGCAGCATCCGCTGATCCTCGACATCGACGCCACCCTGGTCACCGCCCACTCCGAGAAGGAATCCGCTGCACCGACATTCAAGCGCGGCTTCGGGTTCCATCCACTGTGCGCGTTCGTCGACCACGGCCAGGACGGCACCGGTGAACCCGTCGCGATGCTGCTGCGTCCCGGCAACGCCGGCTCCAACACCGCATCCGACCACGTCACCGTCATTGCCGAGGCGCTGGCTCAGTTGCCGTTCGACCCGGCATACCGGGTCGGGAAGAAGGTACTGGTACGGATCGACGGGGCCGGCGGCACCCACACGTTGATCGAGTACCTCACCAAGCGACGCCTGTCGTATTCGGTCGGATTCGGGTTGACCACCACCCACGCCGAGGCGATCGATCTGGTCCCGGACCAGGCGTGGACCCCGGCCTACGACGCCGACGGGCAGGTCCGCGATGGCGCGTGGGTCACAGAGATCACCGATCTGCTCGATCTGTCGACCTGGCCGAAAGGCATGCGGGTGATCGTCCGGAAGGAAAGAGCGCATCCGGGAGCCCAGTTGCGGTTCACCGACCGCGACGGCCTGCGCCTGACTGCGTTCGTGACCAACACCCGCCTCGGGCAGTTGTCCGATCTGGAGTTGCGGCACCGGCGGCGGGCTCGGTGCGAGGATCGGATCCGGGCGGCAAAAGTCACAGGGCTACAGAACCTTCCGTTGCACGGGTTCGATCAGAACAGGATCTGGTTGGCGATCGTGCAACTCGCGTGCGAGCTCATCGCGTGGATGCAGATGCTCGCCCTGACCGATGTCACGGCACGGCGGTGGGAGCCGAAACGACTGCGGCTGCGGTTGTTGTCGATCGCAGGTCGCGTCGCTCGGCATGCCCGCCGTGTTCATCTGCGTCTGGCCGCCACAGCTCCCGGAGTCGATGTCCTCGTTGCCGCCCTGAACAGACTCGCAGCACTTCCTGCACCTGCGTGACCAGTACTTACTTGTCCGATCGAGACGAAGGGAAGCCATTCTCGGGGCCGTGGACCCCGACGTCACCCGGCTGTGTCGGGTAGCCGGCCGTGGCCCAGGGTGCCGTCAAAGTCTTCTAACATGCGGATGACCTGGGGTTTTGCATGGTGACACACCGGAGAATACGGATGCGAGTGCGGGCACAGCGCTCACGTGAAAATGGAAGTTCTGACGCTCACATCTGCAAGGAACGCCATGCCCGCCTCCACA
>NZ_SLVY01000042.1 GCF_004345605.1 Rhodococcus sp. SMB37 | reverse complement strand
CATTGACCGGCTAATCGTGCCCCAGATCGCGGCCATCGCGGTCGGAATGGTTCATCGCCGGCGTGGCGGACTACGGCGAAGCCGTCGCAGTTGCTCCTCGTGTCGGGTGACGCTGCCGGCAAGCTCTTCAACGACGATGCGCAGGTGCGCGACCTCGGTGGCCAGACCGGTCAAAGTGCGAGCCTCGGTTTGCCGGGTGCGGTGTTCGTCGACGACAGCTCGCAACTGAGTGTTGCGGTAGAGCGTCGCCCGACCGACCCGGGCGCGTTCGGCGACGGCAGTGAACGTGATCGGCTCGCCCACGGCGGCGAGCTCAACGCAGACCTGCTCGACCCTGACCAGGGCATTCTCGCTCATCCGGCCGCCGATTCGGAGATCAACACGTCGAGTCGGGACACCAGAGCGCGATGCCGCTCCGCCTCCTCGATCCAGCCCCGCTTCTCCGCATCATCGGCGAGGTCCCGGGCGTCGACGCGTTGCGCTGAAAGGACAGCGAGGTGAGTGGAGTCGGTATGGAAACTCGGACAATGCTCGCAGATGTTGGCATACGGGCAGGAGCCTTGCGCGGGTGCCCGCAGGCAATACCCGCCGGCCAGCCGCGATTTGATCGCTGGCGCGTCTTTCCACCCGCCGTCGCCGGTGACGTCGGTCAGCGGGAGCTGGGTGCGGCCTGCGGGAATCGGCCCGATGTGGCTCTTCGCCAGGTTCAGAGCACGTTCGTATTCGCTGCGCACCGTGGCATCGAACAGGTGCGCGTAACGCAGACTCATCTGGGTCGACACGTGTCCGAGCAGGGCCATCAGGGCTTGCAAGGACACGCCGGCGTTGATCAACGCCGTGGCGTAGGTGTGCCGGAGTTGGTGCGGGGTGATGTGCCCCAACCCGGCCTCGGCGGCAGCCCTGTTCAACTCTTGCCGTACTGCGCTCTGCGAGAGTCGTTTTCCGTGATGAGTAAACAGGAAATCGGCGGGAGCACCGGTCCGGGGATGGCGGAGCGGCCGGCCGGGTGAGCGGGTGGCGGTGATGCGGTCGACGAGGGTGAGGACTTCCTCGTCGACGGGGATCATCCGTTCGGAGTCGAGTTTGCCGAGAGGAACTTTCAGCCAGGATCCCTGTCCGGGGATTTCGTGGATGCAGTCGAGCTCGAGGTCGAGGAGTTCCCCGATCCGCAGCCCGCATGCGCGCTGCACGAGCAGTGCATCGGCGGCGAGTCGGTATGTCGAATTCGACAGTGCTGCTGTGAGTTTACGATCCGCATCGACGGGTAGATATCGAGGCAGGACGCGTTGTGCACGAGGCAGATCAGCGCGGAAGATCAACTTCCGTGGTGGTGCATCGTCCCAACCCCATTCGGTGATCTCGGCGAGGAAATTGCCGACCGCGTGGACGCGTCGGATCCGGTCTGCGACGGTGATCGGCTCACCGGTGACACTGTTGACGGTGGTGGTCAGCGATGTGATGAACGGTTCGATGTGTCGGCGCCGATCCAGTGCGGCCAACGAGACGATATCGGGGTCGACGGCGGCGAGGTAGCGGCCGAAATGTGCCAGCCGGGTGGCCAGGCTGCTGACCGTCTTGGGAGTGCAGGTGGCGCGTTTGCGGTGCAGGTAGGCCACGAACGCCGGCCGCAGCGCAGAGGGAACATCGGCCATCCGCTCCTCGAGGGAAAGTGGAGTGACCGCCGGTCGTGCTTCACTGTCGAGGATCCCCAGGTGGAAGAGGATCTGGCGGGCACTGTGAGTGGTGGCGCGATAGTGCTTGGCTCCTCGACCGGTATGCATCTGGCGAATATCACACGCGTGCAATAGGTCCTGCAGATCACTTTCGCGCAGATCTGCCAGAGGGAGTCCGGTCTGGATCAATAGCCTGGCGATGATCTGCGAGCCGATGGCGGACGCGACGCGCTGGCTGAATCCCAATTCGCTTGCTGCGCCGATGAACTGATTCAAATCCGGTTCGAGGCAGCTGTCGGTCAATTCGTGCCAGAGACTCGACAATTTGCGGTGGACGAGGTAGTCGTAGCCCGGCTGCAGCCGTCGGCTGACCATCAGGAATGTGATGAACGGGCGGGTCGAGCAGTTCGCCGCCAATCGTGTGTCGAGTGGCAGGTCTGCCCACCGCCCGACCTGCGGCCAGCGCCTCAGGAACGAGCGAGCGGCCTGGGTGTAGGCGGTGTTGCCGCGGCCGCGCCGCTGCAGGTGGACCAGATAGGCGGCGTAGACGTCCGCCGGCCTCTCACTCTCAGGTGCGGGTGCGTAGTCGTGTGCGGGCTGCATCGAATTCCGCCTTGACGTGGGTGGGTGTCAGATGGATATAGCGGGCTGTGGTGTCGACGTGCGCGTGCCCGAGCAGTGCCTGCATCACTGCCAGATCGACACCGGCTTCGGCCATCGCGGTGCCGAAGGTATGTCGAAGTGCATGCGGATGTCCTGCGGGCACTCCCGATTTGATGCGGTGGTAGCGGAAGATGGTCCGCAAACCGGCTGGGGTCAACGGCTGCCCCCGGTTCGGGCCTTTCGCGACGAGGAACAGGCGGGTGCTCGTCGATTCGGGGCGTTCGGTGAGCAGATACGTTTGGATCAGCCCGGCGACTTCCACATCGAGTGGCACCCGGCGTTCCTTGGCGCCTTTGCCGAAGATCCGTATCCAGCGGGCACCGATGTCGATATCGGTGACGTCGAGGGTGAGGATCTCTCCAGATCGTAAGCCGGAGAGCAACATCAGGCCAGCGATGGAGCGGTCTCGCCACGTCCGTAGGCTGGAGAGCAGATCCGCTGTTTCACGACGGTCGAGCGGGCGTGGTAGTCGGCGGGGTTCCCGCAGGCGTAGCGCCGATCGGCGTTTGGGCCGGACGAGGTGGCCGAGTAGACCGTCGCGTTCTTCGGCGCTGACTCTGCGGGCTTCCCGTCCGCTGGGGATCGGGTTGCGCAGCTCGGGTTCGCGCAGCGTGCGGAAGGTGAATAGCCCG
>NZ_SLVY01000041.1 GCF_004345605.1 Rhodococcus sp. SMB37 | reverse complement strand
AGCAACTGCGACGGCTTCGCCGTAGTCCGCCACGCCGGCGATGAACCATTCCGACCGCGATGGCCGCGATCTGGGGCACGATTAGCCGGTCAATGCTGGGACAATGCCGGCGCCGAATCGCTGTGGTCGACCTTCAAGCACGAGCACTACTACCGCCACAGCTACGTGCACAAGGCTGAGTTAGTTGCTGCAGTTGACAACTGGATGGTCTACTACAACAGTACGAGGAGGCATTCCACGATCGGGATGTTGAGCCCGATCGACTACGAGGTGTCACTGACTGCGGACCTTCGGGCCGCGTAACCACCCTCCACTATTCGGGGTGAACCTCGGCCGCCGTGAACACAGTCAACGCGTCTCGGTGTCTGAGAATCGGGAAGGCGTGCAGGGCTTGAGGTGCCGCACCCGGGTTTTCTCCCGCGAGCGCCGCAGACCCATAGATGCCCCTACCTCGTCGACCTGTTCGCGCACCGCACTGGTGGCGTCCTCGGTCCCATGAACGAGGACGACGAAGTTGTCGGAGTCGCGGACGAGTCGCCACGTCGGTGACCCCTTGCGGCGACGATATACCCGCTTGCCCTCCATCAAGGCGACGTGCTCGATCCGATCGAAGCACGCCTCGATGCCCCGCATCGGAAACGGCCGAAACAATCCATCCTTCAGGAAGACCCGTAGCGCAAACCGAAGGTGCGCCAGAACTGATATTCAGATGTCGTTGACGGCATCGATCGTGACCGGGACCGCGGTCATCGTCGGCATGTGATTGATCGTTTGGACGTTCGTATCGCACGTCAACAGTGCTGCGACGTTGCTACCGTGGTCGTGGGGATCGGCATCCGGATCCAGCGATCCGTAACAATGCGTCATAGACACGATGCCCCGCCGCACTGTCTCGTCCGGAACCGCGACAGCCCGGATGGATCCGTGACGAGACCGGATGATTACTGTGTCGTCCTCGGAAATTCCGAGTTGCCGAAGATCGGCGGGATGGACGAAGGCAGGGTTGAAGGTGCGACGCGCGAGACCGGGTATACCCCGGCCCAAGGAGTTCATCAGCTCACGTTCACGCCGGACCACAAGTCTCAGCAAGAACTCGTCGACGATGGTGTCGGATCTGCTCAACGCTACTTCGAGTTCATGCGCAACACCCTGTGGAAACAGTTGGAGCCTGTTCTCGGCTGCATCGGGGGAGGGCGGCAACACGGTCGAGGTTCGTGGTGGTGGGCGGAGTCCGCCGTCGGCAGCGACGACGTCGGACAGAGGGGCCCGCCCACGCTCTGCAAGCATCGCGAGCAGTTCGTCGGAGGTCGGGGTCACGCGCGGGTCGAGGACGCGACCGGCGAACTTCACGTCGATGTGCATCTCCGTGGCGAGACGGAACCAGAACTGCCAGTCCTCGACCACTCCAGGTGGCGGATCTACCAATGGCAGGGTGTGCTGGGCATACGGCGTGGTGAAAGTGGCCTCCATCGCAGCAGTGTGATCGGCGCGTTCGTACATTGTCGTGGGAGCGATGACGTAGTCGGCGAGCTGCGCAGTCTCGGACATGTGGGTGTCGACACAAACCAAAAGGTCGAGAGATCGCAACGCCCGCAACGTCTTGTCTTTGTCCGGCAGAGCGCTCGCCGGGTTACCGCCGGACACGAGAAGCGCGCGAACCTGGTCGACGCCCGGTTGCAGAATTTCGTCGGCCAGAATCCCCGAGGGCAGCTGTCCGTTGAGTGTGCCCACTCCGCCTACGCGGCTGTGAAATCCGGACTCCCAACTACGTCCGGGCGGAACGACTTCCGCGCGTGGAGCGACCGAGCGTGACAGTGCAGACCGGTCTTCGACACTGTCGCCTTCGCGAGCGAATCGGCCGCAGACAACGTTGAGGCACGCGGCCAGGTGTTCCGCCACATTGGAATCCGGGCCCATACATACCCCGGTTCCGGTCGACACCATCCCACTCGATGCGCGGCCGAACATCCTTGCTGCAGTGATGAGGTCCTCGGAGGGGACGTCACACACCCGCTCGACGAGATCCGGTGTAACGCCGGAGACTGCATTCGCGAGTTCGTCGAGCCCGTCGACATAGCGGTCGCAGAACTCCCGATCGTGTAACTCTTCGGTGAGGATGACGTTCAAGATTCCCGCAAAAATGACGGCATCGAAGCCGGGACGCGTTTGAAGGTGTAGGTCGGCTCTCGACGCCGTCTCGGTCTTCCGCGGATCGATGACGATCAACTCGAGTCCACGATCTCTGGCTGCCCTCAAGGACGCCGAGGGGTTCGCCATCAACGCTCCGTCACCATCGCCCCCGTTCACCGACACAAGCGGATTTGTGCCGGCGAGTATCCAGACGTCCGAGTCGTGGAACTTCTGTCGCCCGCCGAGATATTGCCCCATCCGCTCCCGAACAATCCATTTGGCCGACTGATCGATGGTCATGGTGGAGAACAACTTGTGTGAACCGAGCCCTCTGAACCACCCGCGGACCATCGGGCCGGTCAAGGTAGCGAAGTTGTGTTGGGTCCCCATGAACAGACCGATGGCATCGGGCCCGTTGCTGCCGATCACGTCACCGAGGCGTTCCGAGATCTCAGCAGCCGCCTCGTAGGCAGGGACAGACCCGAATTCGCCGTTGCGGTTTCGACGAAGCGATGTCGCGAGTCGTCCGGGGGCGTACATGAGGTCGCCGCCTCTACGTCCCTTAGCCTGAATCCGTGGACGATCTCGAGGGTGGATCGGCGTGTGAGATAACGAAAGTGCCTTGTGAGCTGGGATAATCGGGAGTGTCTAGGTCCTGACTATCCACCACACCACGAGGCACTTTCAGTTGAAATCATCGCACACCTTCCGCACGGACTCCGCGCTCTTCGACGAGACGAATCTCGTGTCGTCCGCCGGGCTGATCCCGGTACTGGAACTGGCCGAACACGCAGGACTGTCGGAACTGATCGACACCCACCTCGACATCGACAGCGCCCGAGTCAAATCGGGCGCCGCCAACCCGATCGGCAAACTCACCTCGATCATCGCCGGGATGTGCACCGGAGCGGACTACATCGACGACATGAACCTGCTCCGATCCGGCGGGACGCCGACCCTGTTCGACCAGGTCTACGCCCCCTCAACCCTGGGAATCTTCCTGCGCGAGTTCACCTACGGACACAGCCTCCAACTCGGGGCGGTGCTACGCCGACACCTGATCGCCCTCACCGCCCGCACCCCACTGCTGCCGGGCATCGAAGAGCGGGCGTTCCTCGACATCGACTCGCTGCTGCGCCCGGTCTACGGACACCAGAAACAAGGAGCGTCCTACGGCCACGCCAAGATCTCCGGCCGCACCGTGCTGCGCAAAGGATTGAACCCCCTGGTCACGACGCTGTCCACCGCGCAGGCCGCCCCAGTGGTCGCCGAGATGCGACTGCGCGCCGGCAAGACCGGCTCCGGCCGCGGCGCCGCGTCCCAGCTACGCTCGGCGATCACCACCGCGAAAGCGTGCGGTGCGACGGGCAAGATCATGGCCCGCGGCGATTCGGCGTTCGGCAACAAGGCCGTCATCGGAGCCGCGATCCGCTCCGGTATCGAGTTCTCACTGGCCATGACCCGCAATCCACGGATCACCCGGGCGATCGAGAGCATCGACGAGCAGGCCTGGACACCAGTGCACTACCCCGGCGCGGTCACCGACCCCGACACCGGACAGTTGATCTCCGACGCCGAGGTCGCCGAGGTCGAATACACCGCGTTCTCCGGCCGTCACCAGGTCACCGCCCGGCTGGTCGTGCGCCGCGTCAAAGACGCGAACTATCCCGACGCATTGTTTCCGGTGTGGCGGCACCACCCGTTTTTCACCAACTCCGACCTGCCGACCGTCAGGGTGCCGTAGTTGTTGACTTCCGGGGCTGCGGCCTGGAGTTTCATGCGCTCAAGACCAGGTCGACCGCGTGATGAGGGTTGGCCGCCAGTCG
>NZ_SLVY01000040.1 GCF_004345605.1 Rhodococcus sp. SMB37 | reverse complement strand
CGCGTTCTTCGGCGCTGACTCTGCGGGCTTCCCGTCCGCTGGGGATCGGGTTGCGCAGCTCGGGTTCGCGCAGCGTGCGGAAGGTGAATAGCCCGCTCAGGGCGGCGAGTCGGTGGTTGATGGTGGTCGCGCTGTAGTGGTCGAGACGCTTGCCGGTCATCGACAGCACGTTCGCGGGGCGTCCCTCGATCGCAGTTTCGCGGCAGTGCCGCATGAAGTCCAACACGGTGTCGGTGGTGACCGAATCGATGTCATTGCTGTGGGATTCGAGCCATCGGCAGAATGCGAGCAGGTCGTAGCCGTAGGCGCGGACGGTACGTGGTGAGTAGTTTCGGTCGGTCAGGTAGGCGAGGTATTCGTTGACCAATGGGTACTTGTCGGCGCTGGGCCCGGACATCATCCAGGCGGCTTCGGTGCCGGATTCGAGACTCAGCCTGGGCTGATTCGTCATGAGACAGGTGTAACGCTGTCGTCGATGGTGGTCAAGCATTTCCGGCGTCGGCGTGTCGATCTGTGGGTAACGATCTGGTGGATTAGCCGGTCAACAGGCACGTGCCGACCTTGCCCATCGACTGGGTGACGCCGAGACGGGCGCAGAGGGCCGCGAACTCCTTCGAAGTGTACTGCGCGCCGTGGTCGCTGTGAAAGACCGCCCCACCCAGTCCATTACGAGCCTGGTCGGCGGTATGGAGGGCGTCGGCGACGAGGTCGGTGCGCATATGGTCGGCGATCGCCCAGCCGGCGAGTTTGCGTGAATAGCAGTCGATCACCGTCGCCAGATACAGGTTGTCCCCGCCCTCGATCGGCAAGTACGTGATGTCGCCGACGTAGATACGGTTTCGGGGCGGGAGCGGTGAAATCCCGTTCGAGCAGGTCGGGCACCTTGTGGCCGGCAGGTTCGGGGACAGTGGTCGTGACCCGTCGTCGACGTCGGTAACCGGCGATGTTGTTCTCGCGCATCACCCGGGCGACCCGCTTGTGGTTGACCTTCTCGTCCGCAGTGACACCATCGTTGAGCTCGGCCGTGATCCGCGGCGCTCCGTAGGTGTTGTCCTCGGTGTGGATCACCCGGATTCGTTCGGCCAGTTGAGCGTCGGCCTCGGCGCGTGCTGCTCGTGCCGGCTCGGCGGACTTCCACGCGTAGTAGGACGAGCGCTCGAGCTCGACGAGCTCGCATAACCGCTTCACCTGATAGGTGTCGGAGTGGTCGGCGACGAACTGTCGAGTAGCCGAGGGGAATTTCACCCCTCGGCTCTCACAGAACCGTGCGTAACAGTCTCCCGTTACACGGCTCTTGTCGCTCTGATCATCAGATCCGCAGCGCCACCGTCACATAAGGCCAATGCGCGAACATGCGCGGATACCGACGCACGATCTCCTGCAGCTTCGCAAGGGCTTTCCGGTGCGGCGCCAGCCGCTTGTACTTCTGTCGGATCCAGCGCACCAAGTAGGCGTTGATGCGCGCAAGCAAGGGATGCAACTCCCGAGGCCGAAACCGGCCGTAGTAATTGATCCAACCCGCCACCACCGGGTTGATCCAGTGGGCGAGCTCCTGAAAGGACAGGTCGGAGCGGGTGTGCAGGTGCCAAGAACGCACCCGGCGCCCCATCTTCACAAGGGCGTCCTTGCTGACGGCCGGTTCGAACGACAGAAACAGTCTGCCGTGTCGACTCCGGCTGCTTCGGGCGCGGAAGGTGAACCCGAGGAACGTGAACGCCACATGCTCATACGAGAGATGCCGTTTCCCGTCCTTGCAGTACACGATCCGGGTCTTGGCCGGGTGCAGACGCAGCCCGACCTCAGCCATCCTGTCCGCGAGCGCAGCCAGCACCTGCCTGGCCTGACGCTCGGTGACGCAATGCAGCACAGCGTCATCCGCGTAGCGTTCGAACCAGACACCCGGAAACTCCCGGACCATCCAAACATCGAACGCGTAGTGCAGGAACAGATTCGCCAACACGGGAGAAACCGGAGCTCCCTGCGGAGTTCCCCGCTCCCGTTCCAGCAGGGTGCCGTCGGGCATCTCGAGCGGGGCGGCAAGCCACCGCCGCACATACAACATCACCCACACGGCATCGGTGTGCGCTTCCACCGCCTTGACCAGCAGGTTCCACGGCACGCTGTCGAAGAACTGGGAAATGTCGAACTCGACCACCCAGTCCCGTTTCCAGCAGCGTTCGCGGCACTTGTCCACCGCATCCAGGGCGGACCGCCCGGGCCGGTATCCGAAGCTGTCCGGATGGAACACAGAGTCCACCCGCCGCATCAGATGCCGAGCCACCACGGTCTGAGCCACACGATCGGCGACAGCGGGAATGCCGAGCATTCGCTCGCCACCTCCGTGAGGCTTGGGAATGGCCACCGCACGCACCGGAGGCGGAAAGTAGGAGCCCGACGACATCCGATTCCAAACACGATAGAGGTTGTTCCTCAGGTCCGTCTCGAAGTCGTCGATGCTCTGTCCGTCCACACCCGGCGCTCCCCTATTCGCTCTGACTTCTTCCCAGGCTTCCTTGACCTCCCATTTCGAAATCTCGAACGGCTTGATCTGTGATTTCAACTGGCCCACCGGATTCCTCCCGAATCACTGTTCGGTTGATGCGATCAACGCAGCCACGAACGACCCGGCTCCTTCGCTCCACCCCCATTACAGGGGCTTCATCACTACTACGAGCCGGTCCGCCAGCACACCCCGCATCGGTACTCGACCCCTCGCGGTGTCCACCGCTTGGGGCACTCCCTCTCGCCCGCCATCACGACGGATCGGTATCGGGGCATGCCTTCTCCTGTTCCATGCGGAAGCCGCAGACCGGACTCACGTCGCCTACATGCCGGACACCACCTGGCCAATAGACGGGCACCCGCCAGGCTCATCCCGAGACTGCTTCCACGCCCCGGTTTCGATGTCACCTTGTAAGTTTCGACACGTCAGCAGCGATTCACTTGCGTTCGTCTTTCCGGTCCCCACCTGACACCTCTCACGGTGCCTTTTCCTCATCGCTCACCACAACAGTCTTCAACCAATGCAGCATGAGGTGGTTTGGAGCCTCCCCCCGCAGGGCGACTCAGAAGGGCCACACAACCTTCATCTCCCGCACAGCACTTCTACGGAGTTTCCCTACAACCAACTCCCTTCGAATTCAGGACACACGGAAGCGGGTCACCAGTTCGTCTCCCCGGCGAAATATTTGGCCGCCTTGCGGAGGATCTCGCGTTCGGTGGTGAGCTTGGTGGTTTCGGCTCGTAGGGCAGCGTTCTCGGCTTCGAGGCGGGCGAGTTTCTGCTCGACGGTCTCCGGCAGGTCGGGCGAAGCGGACTGTTGACGGTGGGGTCGTGACGGGGTGTTCATCCGGGTGCCGTCGACGTGGGTTTTGGTTCCGGTCCCGTAGTGGTCGATCCAGTCTGTCAGGGTGCCGCGCACGAGCCCGAGGTCAGCGGCGATACCTCGGATCGTCGCGCCCGGCGTGGACTCGTACAACTCGACCGCCTGGCGCCGGAATTCCTCCGAGTAGTTCTTTCGTGACATGACTGAAGATCATCTCGCTTCCCCAGCAGATGCTGGTTTCAGCGTGTCCAAGAACCGGGGTCAAGGCCCCGGACCATGGTGTGGCGGGTACACAGCAGCCACCGCGCCCCACACGCCCCCAACCCCACCGCCCAACCGGACGAGCTCGCCGGCGGCCGGTTCGACTCCCTCGACGGCAGCTACGCCTACCTCTACCTCGCCGACAGCCCCGACGGGGCGATCGCCGAAACCATCTGCCGGGACCTCCCCCTCGATCCCACCATCGCCCGGATCGTGCCCGCCAGCGCCGTGACCGGCCGCACCCTGACCGCCCTCACCGTCACCCGCACCCTCACCACCGCCGCACTCCACGGACCGCACCTGGCCGCGGTCGGACAAGACCTCTGGCTCACCAAATGCGAAGCCCGGCACTACGTCACCACGAGACGCTGGGCCCACGCCGTCCGCACCGCCGACCCCGCCCTCGACGGCCTCGCCTACCGGCCCCGGCACAACGAAGACACCCTCGCCTGGATCCTCACCACCGACCCAGCGATCACACCCCACCCCGACCTGACCATCGACCCCACCACCACACCCCTGCCACTCGACCACGTCCCCGGCCGCGACCTCGTCGCCCGCATCATCGCCGACCACAGCGCCATCCTCTCCCCCACCTGACCCACATAGACGTGCTGCACGCTCAGCGACACGCTCACGAACCGCGATCGTGAATCGTGAATCGTGAATCGTGCGACGCATCCACCAGGACATGGAGCGCCGGACCGCACCCGAGGAGACTTCCATCAGATACGGCTCGGCGAAGATCGTCGGGCACGAGGTCCTGCGCGCAAGCCGTGCTGGTCGAGTAAGGACGGCATCGGTTTTTATCGGGATGCCGAGGGTCGCGCGCCCATGTCGGGTCGTGGTCTTCTCTCCTCCGGTGATCCGTGCGATGCCGAATTCGGTCAACTGCGGTTCGCCGTACTCGGTTAGCAGAATGTTGCCCGGTTTGATGTCGCGATGCAGTACTCTCCGCGGCGCGCAGTTTCGAGAGCGTCGGCGAGTTTGACACCGGCCGCCAGCGCCGCTGCCGCCGTCAGGGCTCCGATGCCTGGTAATCCAGGAATCGAGGGAAGTCGCAGCGATGGAAGGGCATCACGATGTACAGGCTTCCGGTGTAGGCGATTCCGGCTTGCAGGCTCGGGGCTGAGGACTTTGAGCGACCACTCGATCGAGACGGTTGCCGACATCGGTAGACGACGCCGAAGCCGCCGCGGCCGGCCAAATTCGCGCCTCCTCGAAACCATCGGCCGCCAGCTCGCCAACGATATCGGCATCGACCTGGCGTTGAGTGCTCTGCACTGAGTTGTCTGCGTTGTCCGGCATGGCGACTTCGGCGCGCCATGACCGGTTCGTCGTTGCGCCGCGTCGAGCCTGTCCAGCACCTACCCATGAAGTCTCCTCGCGATGCGATTACCTCATTCTAGGGCCGTCGTCCAAACTGGACGCCGAAGTAAGAAGAATTCTTGACACAGGAAGGCACCGACCCGTCAAATACATTAGCCAAGAGCGCAATCCGTGAATACCGCAACGCTCGCGCCCTCGGCGCCAGGTTACGCCGACACTGCAGTAGGTCGCGCAGCCGGCGCTGAGAGCGGACCGAGGCTGCAGACCATCCACGCTCGCGGTCATCGTCAACTTAGAGCGTGTCTCACGTGGATGAAGTGGTTTGTGGTGCATCATGTAACGCGTGGTAGATGAGCTGTCTCTCCGTTTGGTTCCGGATGCATTGTG
>NZ_SLVY01000039.1 GCF_004345605.1 Rhodococcus sp. SMB37 | reverse complement strand
GTGTGCGTGTTCTTTGAGAACTCAACAGTGTGCCGATGAATGTCAGTGCCAATATTTTTTGGTGCGACCCCCACATTTTTGTGGGTGGTTGTTTGCTGATCATCACATTCTTCCGTCTGTGGTGGTCAGTGTTTGAGCTAGTTTGAGTTTTAATGCTAGTGATTTGGCTCTTTTGTCTATGACTGATCAGCCCTTCGGGGTGTTGATTATGAGTCTTTAACGGAGAGTTTGATCCTGGCTCAGGACGAACGCTGGCGGCGTGCTTAACACATGCAAGTCGAACGATGATGCCCAGCTTGCTGGGTGGATTAGTGGCGAACGGGTGAGTAACACGTGGGTGATCTGCCCTGCACTTCGGGATAAGCCTGGGAAACTGGGTCTAATACCGGATATGACCAAGGACTGCATGGTTTTTGGTGGAAAGTTTTTCGGTGCAGGATGAGCCCGCGGCCTATCAGCTTGTTGGTGGGGTAATGGCCTACCAAGGCGACGACGGGTAGCCGGCCTGAGAGGGCGACCGGCCACACTGGGACTGAGACACGGCCCAGACTCCTACGGGAGGCAGCAGTGGGGAATATTGCACAATGGGCGAAAGCCTGATGCAGCGACGCCGCGTGAGGGATGACGGCCTTCGGGTTGTAAACCTCTTTCACCCATGACGAAGCGAAAGTGACGGTAGTGGGAGAAGAAGCACCGGCCAACTACGTGCCAGCAGCCGCGGTAATACGTAGGGTGCGAGCGTTGTCCGGAATTACTGGGCGTAAAGAGCTCGTAGGCGGTTTGTCGCGTCGTCTGTGAAATCCCGCAGCTCAACTGCGGGCTTGCAGGCGATACGGGCAAACTTGAGTACTGCAGGGGAGACTGGAATTCCTGGTGTAGCGGTGAAATGCGCAGATATCAGGAGGAACACCGGTGGCGAAGGCGGGTCTCTGGGCAGTAACTGACGCTGAGGAGCGAAAGCGTGGGTAGCGAACAGGATTAGATACCCTGGTAGTCCACGCCGTAAACGGTGGGCGCTAGGTGTGGGTTTCCTTCCACGGGATCCGTGCCGTAGCTAACGCATTAAGCGCCCCGCCTGGGGAGTACGGCCGCAAGGCTAAAACTCAAAGGAATTGACGGGGGCCCGCACAAGCGGCGGAGCATGTGGATTAATTCGATGCAACGCGAAGAACCTTACCTGGGTTTGACATATACCGGACGACTGCAGAGATGTGGTTTCCCTTGTGGTCGGTATACAGGTGGTGCATGGCTGTCGTCAGCTCGTGTCGTGAGATGTTGGGTTAAGTCCCGCAACGAGCGCAACCCTTGTCCTGTGTTGCCAGCACGTAATGGTGGGGACTCGCAGGAGACTGCCGGGGTCAACTCGGAGGAAGGTGGGGACGACGTCAAGTCATCATGCCCCTTATGTCCAGGGCTTCACACATGCTACAATGGTCGGTACAGAGGGCTGCGATACCGTGAGGTGGAGCGAATCCCTTAAAGCCGGTCTCAGTTCGGATCGGGGTCTGCAACTCGACCCCGTGAAGTCGGAGTCGCTAGTAATCGCAGATCAGCAACGCTGCGGTGAATACGTTCCCGGGCCTTGTACACACCGCCCGTCACGTCATGAAAGTCGGTAACACCCGAAGCCGGTGGCCTAACCCTTGTGGAGGGAGCCGTCGAAGGTGGGATCGGCGATTGGGACGAAGTCGTAACAAGGTAGCCGTACCGGAAGGTGCGGCTGGATCACCTCCTTTCTAAGGAGCATCTGTCCACACATCCCGAAGTGTCGGTGTATGTGTGTGACCAGAGGCCGTTTGTCTCCGTATGTGGGACACGGTTGCTCATGGGTGGAACGCTGACAGGTATCACTGCAGTAGAAGCGGGCTCAGTCTTGTTTCGTGGTGGTTATATCGGTGCGCTGTTGGGTCCTGAGAGAACACGTTTTCGTGTTTGATCAGCGACGATGACTTACGAAAACGGTTGGCCTGTGGGTCGGCGTCGGTAGGGGTTGTTGTGTGTTGTTTGAGAACTGCACAGTGGACGCGAGCATCTTTGTTGTAAGTGTTTATGAGCGTACGGTGGATGTCTTGGCACCAGGAGCCGATGAAGGACGTGGGAGGCTGCGATATGCCTCGGGGAGCTGTCAACCGAGCTGTGATCCGAGGATTTCCGAATGGGGAAACCCAGCACGAGTGATGTCGTGTTACCCGCTGGTGAATATATAGCCGGTGTGGAGGGAACGTGGGGAAGTGAAACATCTCAGTACCCACAGGAAGAGAAAACAATATGTGATTCCGTCAGTAGTGGCGAGCGAACGCGGAAGAGGCTAAACCATGGGTGTGTGATACCTGGCAGGGGTTGCACTTGTGGGGTTGTGGGGTTCATTGTGTCGGCGCTGCTGAGTCGGCCAACAGTAAGAAATCATGATGTTAGTCGAAGTGGTCTGGAACGGCCTGTCGTAGAGGGTGAGAGTCCCGTAGACGAAAACGTTGTGACTGTTGATGTGAATACCCAAGTAGCACCGGGCCCGTGAAATCCGGTGTGAATCTGTCGGGACCACCCGATAAGCCTGAATACTCCCTGGTGACCGATAGCGGACTAGTACCGTGAGGGAAAGATGAAAAGTACCCCGGGAGGGGAGTGAAATAGTACCTGAAACCGTGCGCTTACAATCCGTCAGAGCCTTTGAGCAGTTTGGTCTGCTGGGGGTGATGGCGTGCCTTTTGAAGAATGAGCCTGCGAGTTAGTGGCATGTCGCGAGGTTAACCCGTGTGGGGTAGCCGTAGCGAAAGCGAGTCCGAATAGGGCGTTCTGTAGTGGCATGTTCTAGACCCGAAGCGGAGTGATCTACCCATGGCCAGGGTGAAGCGATGGTAAGACGTCGTGGAGGCCCGAACCCACTTAGGTTGAAAACTGAGGGGATGAGTTGTGGGTAGGGGTGAAAGGCCAATCAAACTCCGTGATAGCTGGTTCTCCCCGAAATGCATTTAGGTGCAGCGTCGCGTGTTTCACTCTGGAGGTAGAGCTACTGGATGGCCGATGGGCCCTACAAGGTTACTGACGTCAGCCAAACTCCGAATGCCAGGGTGTGAGAGCGCGGCAGTGAGACTGCGGGGGATAAGCTTCGTAGTCGAGAGGGAAACAGCCCAGATCGCCGGCTAAGGCCCCTAAGCGTGTACTAAGTGGAAAAGGATGTGGGATCGCTGAGACAACCAGGAGGTTGGCTTAGAAGCAGCCACCCTTGAAAGAGTGCGTAATAGCTCACTGGTCAAGTGGTCCTGCGCCGACAATGTAGCGGGGCTCAAGTACACCGCCGAAGCCGCGGCATTCGCATAACACACGCTTGTTTCTGTGGAAACTTGTGCAGTGGTGTGGATGGGTAGGGGAGCGTCGTGCAGCCGTGGAAGCAGCAGTGTGAACTAGTTGTGGAGGCTGCACGAGTGAGAATGCAGGCATGAGTAGCGAAAGACGAGTGAGAAACTCGTCCGCCGAATGACCAAGGGTTCCTGGGCCAGGTTAATCCGCCCAGGGTGAGTCGGGACCTAAGGCGAGGCCGACAGGCGTAGTCGATGGACAACGGGTTGATATTCCCGTACCCGTGTGAACGCGCCCCTGATGAATCACTGGTACTAACCGTCCAAAAGGGCTTTGTTCTCCTTCGGGAGTTCGGGGTCTGGCTGCACGGGACCTTCGGTGGTAGTAGTCAAGCGATGGGGTGACGCAGGAAGGTAGCTGGGCCGGCTGGTGGATTAGCCGGTGTAAGCCTGTAGGGCGAGTGGTAGGTAAATCCGCCACTCACGTAGCCTGAGAGGTGATGCGTAGCCGTTGTGGTGAATTCAGTGATCCTATGCTGCCGAGAAAAGCCTCTAGCGAGCTTTCACATGGCCCGTACCCCAAACCGACACAGGTGGTCAGGTAGAGAATACTAAGGCGATCGAGATAACTGTGGTTAAGGAACTCGGCAAAATGCCCCCGTAACTTCGGGAGAAGGGGGACCTCGTCTGGTGAAGGGTCTTGCACTCTGAGCTGGGTGGGGTCGCAGAGACCAGAGAGAAGCGACTGTTTACTAAAAACACAGGTCCGTGCGAAGTCGTAAGACGATGTATACGGACTGACGCCTGCCCGGTGCTGGAAGGTTAAGAGGACCGGTTAGCTGCATTTGTGTGGCGAAGCTGAGAATTTAAGCCCCAGTAAACGGCGGTGGTAACTATAACCATCCTAAGGTAGCGAAATTCCTTGTCGGGTAAGTTCCGACCTGCACGAATGGCGTAACGACTTCTCTGCTGTCTCGACCACAGACTCGGCGAAATTGCATTACGAGTAAAGATGCTCGTTACGCGCGGCAGGACGAAAAGACCCCGGGACCTTCACTATAGCTTGGTATTGGTGTTCGGTTCGGTTTGTGTAGGATAGGTGGGAGACTGTGAAGCGGGCACGCCAGTGTTTGTGGAGTCGTTGTTGAAATACCACTCTGATCGTATTGGATGTCTAACCTCGGGCCCTGATCGGGTTCAGGGACAGTGCCTGGTGGGTAGTTTAACTGGGGCGGTTGCCTCCTAAAATGTAACGGAGGCGCCCAAAGGTTCCCTCAGCCTGGTTGGCAATCAGGTGTTGAGTGTAAGTGCACAAGGGAGCTTGACTGTGAGACTGACAGGTCGAGCAGGGACGAAAGTCGGGACTAGTGATCCGGCACCGGCATGTGGAAGCGGTGTCGCTCAACGGATAAAAGGTACCCCGGGGATAACAGGCTGATCTTCCCCAAGAGTCCATATCGACGGGATGGTTTGGCACCTCGATGTCGGCTCGTCGCATCCTGGGGCTGGAGTAGGTCCCAAGGGTTGGGCTGTTCGCCCATTAAAGCGGCACGCGAGCTGGGTTTAGAACGTCGTGAGACAGTTCGGTCTCTATCCGCCGCGCGCGTTAGAAACTTGAGGAAGGCTGTCCCTAGTACGAGAGGACCGGGACGGACGAACCTCTGGTGTGCCAGTTGTCCCGCCAGGGGCACGGCTGGTTGGCTACGTTCGGAAGGGATAACCGCTGAAAGCATCTAAGCGGGAAGCCTGTTCCAAGATGAGGTTTCTCACCCCTTTTTGTGGGGGTAAGGCCCCCGGCAGATCACCGGGTTGATAGGTCGGAACTGGAAGCACAGTAATGTGTGGAGGTGACCGGTACTAATAGGCCGAGGACTTACCATGAAGGTGCTACGCGTCCACTGTGCGGTGTCTGAGGCAGCACATGCTTCACTGTTTCCTGTCGGGTGATGGGGTGTGGTGGGGTGTTGTTGGTTTCATAGAGTTACGGCGGTTATAGCGATGGGGAAACGCCCGGTCCCATTCCGAACCCGGAAGCTAAGCCTGTCTGCGCCGATGGTACTGCACTCGACAGGGTGTGGGAGAGTAGGACGCCGCCGAACACCCGTTTGCG
>NZ_SLVY01000038.1 GCF_004345605.1 Rhodococcus sp. SMB37 | reverse complement strand
CGCGGCGCTCCCCCCGACGCTTCGCGTCGGGGAACGGGGCGGGTCGCTGCGCTCCCCACCAGGGAGCCGCTGCGCGGCTCGACGGGGGCACCGTATCGTTGCCGTCGCCCGCGTCGCTGCGCTCCGCTCGAAACCGAAATTGTACACGCACCAACAGATTTCAATGTCACCATCAGTGCATCACCGGTAAGCACCGAGAGACCGGGGCGCGCTGCGCGCGCCGTGCACACCACCACAATGCCGCTCTCAACCCGTCCCGATGTCATGCACCCATCATACCCCACCACACCCCCATGCACCAAGTATAACTAGCAGGCGCCAAACACGAATACTTAATAATTTCAACATGATACGCCGATTCATAGCACGTACCATACGCAAATCAGCGGTATATCACCGCACCACAACATCATTCAGAAATACATTGCAGCCCAATATAATTCAAATCACCCAAACAGACAGCGCCGCCGGTCCCAACCCGCCCGCCGCACCCCCACACGAAGCCGGCCACCCCACCAGGACATGCCATCACCCCAGGTCACAACACACGCCGACCCCACGCCACCGACACCAAAGCGTGACGACACAACACACACACTACCTGCGATAAACACAACAACACCCCCACTTCATAGGACACACGATGAGAATCAACACCTCTACACCCACCCGAACATTCGCCGCAGCCGCTGCAACAACCATCGCGCTGCTCGCCGGTGCCTGCGGCGGAAACAACAACGACCAGAACGCCGACCAAGACGCCCAATTCGACCAGCGACTCGCCGCCGAAAACCTCGACGTCGAACCCGGGTTCGCCCGACAACAAGCACACAACGCATGCACAGACCTCAACGAGACCACCGACGACCCCGCCAACGTCGATCCGTTCGAGGTGTACGGCATCGCCCAACGAATCGCAGTCCGCACCGGCCTGTCTGAAGACAACGCCGCGAAAATCGCCGGACTGGGCATCGACATCTACTGCCCCGAATACAAAGCAAGCTGGGAACGCTGAACACACACCCAACCACCAACTTCGGTCAGGGCCCCCGCATACGCTCCCCCCGTGACCACAACCCCCACACAAGAAGCAATCGACGAAGCCGGACGCCTCACAACATCCCGCCTACTCCGCACACTCGGACCAATAGAGAACAAACGCGCGAACGCCGGCTACCCAATCCATCCGCACAGCAGCCTCGCCTCGACCATGAGCGGATGCCCGGCCTACAAGTCGGACACAGCATCGACCGTGCGCTCCACCGGTATCAGTATTGCCAGTATGGGGGGCCGAATCGGCGGCCGGAGTGAGGTCGAGACACGTCAGCAGATCGTTCCAAAGCTCGGTCACCGCCGAGTGTAAATGAACCGCTCTCAAATGAGAGCAATATTCTTCCTATTTGGTGGCGAAGCCCTGTGAGCAGAACGTCCATACCTCGTCGGCTGTGATCGGGTGTGCAGTGGCCTCGGCATCACCGCTCGACTGAGCGATGAACATCACGGTCTGCATGGTCATCGCAGCGGCGCGCCGCGCGTTGAAATCGCTGCGCAGCATGCCCGCCGCGGCGACTTTCTCCATGAGTTCGGTGAACAGTGAAAGCATCGACGCGTGCGCCACCTTGACCTCGGTGGGGTGCGTGAGCAGCAGTTGCGGCGCGAAGTCGGTGAACAGTGGGCGTTGCGCAGTAGGGTCGGGACGTGATGATTCGAACAGAAGTTCGACTGCCACTCGAAGTTGATCGACCGGATCATCCTCGCCGGCTGCGGCCGCCCTGATCTGATCGGCAGAGCGGCCGAGTGCGTCTTCGAACAGTGCGAGCAGGAGTTCATGCTTGCCGTCGAACTGCAGGTAGAAGCTGCGCAATGACTGTTTCGAGCGGTCGACGACTTCCTGGACCGTGAAGTCCGTGCTGCCCTTCTCGGTGATGATGGCTTGGGCGGCATCGAGGAAGCGCTGGACGCGCTGCTCGGCGCGGAGCTTCGCGGGCCGGATGGATCGCTCGACTGCACGCTGCTTCCATGCTGGTTCCTCGCTCGGGCCGGTCACTGCGCGAACTGCCCGTTGTTGCGTGAGGCAAACATGTGAGCACTGTACCGGAGAAGGGGCTTACCCTGGGATGGTTACCTGTGAGTCATTTGACGTGAATGAGACTATTACTTTCTTGTGAAGAGAATTATATTATCGAATTGTTTGCACTGCAGCTTTGGCAGAGAGGTACGTCGGAATGCTCTTCGAGTTCGACTCCGATCAGCGACTGTGGCAGGACACCGTCCGTGACGTCACGGCCAAGGAATGTCCGTCCACGCTGATCCGCAATATTGTCGACAGCAGCGCCGATCCAGGGCTATCGACGACCGAAACCAACTGTGCTGTCGGTCGAGTCGTCCCCGACCCCGTTGTGCACCAGCTGGCGCGCCGGGGAACGGGAACGGTGGACACAGACCCCGCCCCGCTATCCGATCGTGCCCGGCCCGGGCTGGCGGGCGTCGATCGAGTTCGCGCTGCGGCACCCACGCGGTCTGCAGATCTGGGATTTTGCGCAAGCCCCGGTCGAGATGATCCGGCCCTATTTCGACGGCGCGCAACCCGGCTTCGTGTGGCGGGCAGTGCCCGACCTGCAACGGATCCTCGGCCGGTTCGACACCGAGGCGATCGGCTACGTGCTCGCCGCGGTGCATTCCAAACCGGCCGGCCACATCGAAGCGTTGCTGCCGGTCGAAGGCAGCGAAGTGACGGCACTCATGGCGCAGTGGTGCACTCGCCGCACCACCCGCACTGCTGCACAGCAGTGGCTGCAGCGACACGCCACGACCGCGGCGCACGATCTGACCCCGGCCGCGGTCGGCAAACCCGGCCTGCAGCGAACGGCCGCGGAAACCGCCCTACTCTATCTGCAGAGCATCGGCCATTGCGGCGACATCCGTTCGGCTGCAGCCGGGTACGGACGCGAGGCAGCCGAGGTGATCGACACGTTGCTCACCGCCGATCCCTTGTTGCGGCTACCTGCCCGGATGCCGACCCTGCCGTCGTGGCTGCGCCCGGAATTGTTGCCGGCGATCCAGCTGGACGGCGACGACAAGGCGCTGCCACTCGAAGCTGCCACGAATCTGTGTCTGATGGCCGCATTGTGTGAGCCGGATGTGGTGTATGCAGGCTTCGAGCAGGTGATCGGCGAACTCGACGCGGTGACACTCGCGCAGTGGGCGCGTGCGGTGTTCGAACAGGCGCCACGCCGGATATCCGCCAACGCAGGGATGGTGCGCGCTCGGGGTTCGTTTTCCGCTGGACGGGTGCGGATCGTCCTGGCCCGAGTCTCCACCCGCGATCAACACCCCGAAGCGCAGGACGCGCTCCGCGCGGCCGGGTGCGAGCAGGTCTTCACCGACACCGCCTACGGGGTGCCGGCCCACCGGCCCGGTCCGGACCAGGCACTGCTGGTCGCCCGACGCGGCGATCAGCTCGGTCACCCGGCTCGACCGGCTGGGACGGTCGCGGGCGAACCTGATCGAACTCCCGCAGCGTGTGACAGGACCGCTGGCATCGATCTGGTGGTGCTCGATCAGGGGTCGCGACACCTCGACCGCCCGATGCGCCTTCCTCGAGCTCCGCCGACGCGACGGACCTGCCGGTGCGCAGACCGTCGATCACACCGGATCGAGCGCCCCGGACTCGCCGCGACCGGGAACCGGAGCAACGAACCGGCCGCCGCCTGTCCTGGTTCCACAAGACGACATCGGCGCCCGGCTCGGGTTGGCCCGACACGCCGAGCAGCGCGCGTGTCTATGCGAGCATGAAGGTCATGGCCGACATCGAGGTGCGGGTGCTGGGTGAAGCGGACTGGCAGGTCTATCGCGACCTTCGGCTGGCGGCGCTGCGGGAGTCCCCGGGTGCCGTTGTCGCCGCCGACGAGGAGCAGTCCCGCGACGACGAACAGGGCTGGCGGGAGCGGATGCGCAGTATTCGTCTGCTCGTGGCCGACCGCGCCGGGGAGGCCGTCGGGATAATCGGCCTGGGTGTCCACGCACGGGACGAGCAGGCCGGGGAGATCCTCGGTGTGTGGGTCGCCCCGCAGGCACGCCGAAGCCGCGTGGCGTGGGACCTGGTCCGGGCGGGCGCGGAGCATTCCCGTGCGCAGGGGCACCGACGTCTGTACTTCTGGGTCGGCTCGGACAACGGCTCGGCCGTGGCGTTCGCCAGCGCGTTCGGCTTCCGGCCGACCTCCGACCGGCGACCGGCACGCGGAACCGACGCCGGTGACAGCCCGGGCGAGGTCGCGATGGTGCTTTCGCTCTCGGTCGACCCGGGAAATCCGCGGCTCCCCTGACCGGCCGGCGACCGGCCTGGACAGGCGCGGTGTCGGCGGTGCGTCCATAGGGCGTGGAGACTGCTGAGGTGCACGACCGGCACCCGGCACACACCGAGGCCACAGCCGGCCGTCGCACCGATCGGCGTCGGTGTGCTACGCAATCCGGAAGCGGTCGTCGCCGAACTCGACCTCGATGCGGAGCGTGCCGCCGACCGCGTCGACGTAGCGACGGAGCGTATCGAGCCGCACTCGCTCGAGGTCACCGCGCTCGATGTTCGACACCCGGTTCTGCCCCACATTCAGCCGTTCGGCCACATCCTGCTGGGTCAGGCGACGCTCTTCCCTCAGTTCCTTGAGTCGGTAGGCGCGGACCTGGTCGAGCATCCGGGCCTTGTGCGCATCGACCGCGGCCCGGTCCACGGGCCGCGTGGCGAGCATGTCGTCGAGACTCTCGGTCATTGTTCTCATTTGCCTTCCAGTCGGTTCAGATGCGTGTCGAAGCGCTCGTCGGCAAGGGGTATGTTCACCCTGAGATCCAATTCGCTCTGCTCCCCTCGGGGTGAGTTTCACGACCCGGCCGTTGTGAAGAGGCTCAGCGCCCACGGCGAGGAAACGACCCTGCCGTTCGGTAAGACCGGTGCGCCGACCAGCGTGGACATCGATGCCGACGGAATCGTCTACATCCAACTTCGGCGCGGATTCCTTCACCCCGAACGTGACCCTCGGTCCGCACAGCGTGGCACTGCCCGCCTCGGGCCATCGGCGCCGGCGCCACCGTCGGACCGGCCTCACTGGTGATGCGCGGGGACCGGGTCCCCGACTCGACCCGCCGGCAAGGCAACCCGATCGCACCGCAGCCCGAACTCGGCCGATAAGCACCGGTGTCCACACCACGACGGTCCATCGGTTCCGCAGTCGCCACCGAGTGTGGCAGGTTTGAATGTCCTCGCGATGTGTGCGGCGCCAGATGGGTGAGGTCGACCGGGCCGCGAGGATTCACGACTCGCGCGCAACGAGGGATCGGCCCGTATGCTCGGCGTCGTCGTGACGCGCGAAACGACGAATCGAACAGTTGCGAGAAATGATGACACCCCTTCGGTATCCATCCAGAGCGAACGGGAAGACCTATGTCTACCAATCCTGACCCCAAAGGTGGACGACGGCGACGGTTTTCGGTCGGAACACGCGTGAGAACCCCGCACTCCCTCGACACGGAACTCCCCGCAGATCAGTGGCCCCTCGCATCAGGTGTGATCATCGAGGACTTCGCCGGCTCCGGTCGTCTCGACCCGAAAGCCTACGGACGCGACTGGGCGCTCCCCCGGCGATGGGCGATCGCCCTCGACGACGGCAATCTGATCTTCCGCGACAGCGAAAACCTCGATGACGAAGACCCCGACACCGAACTCGTCTGAACCGGTGGGGCCAGAGCACGTCCGCAGGCTGATGGTGGCGGCGGCCACTGCCCGTAGCGCTTTGGCGCCGCTAGCAGAATCAGACTGAGTCAAGCACCGGCGAGGGCGTTCTGGTGACGCACCGCGGCTGCGACCAGCTCGCGAAGGTCCGGCCGGCCGACGTCCCCACGCCGGGTCACCTCGAGGCTGCGCATCGAGAGCGTTCCGGAGACCTGTTCACCGCCTGAGGCGGGCAGAGTCACTGCGGGTGCTGCGCACCACCAGGTCATCGGCCGTGCGGGAGCGCACCGCCACCATCAACCAGATCAAGGCCATGCTCGTCGCCGGCCCCGCCGCCCTCCGGGCCTGCTACCAGGGGTTGAGCAACAGCAAGCTGACGGCGAGGCTGTTGGCCACACGCCCGTCTCGCACGCCCGTGACAGCGGAGGAGGCCACGCGGTATGCCCTGCGCATCCTGGCGCGGCGCTGGCAGATGCTTGCGGAGCAGATCCAAGATCTCACCGCACATCTGGACCGGCTGCTGGGCGAGCACGCGCCGGACTTGATGGCCGTCTTCGGCACTGGCCCCGACACCATCGCCCAGCTGCTGATCACCGCCGGAGATAACCCCGAGATGCTGCACTCAGAGCCAGCGTTCGCGGCGTTGACCGGCACCTGCCCGATCCCCGCGTCCTCAGGAAAGACCAACCGACACCGACTCAATCGCGCCGGCGACCGGCAGGCCAACTCTGCGCTCTACCGCATCGCCATTGTCCGGATGCGATATGACCAGTCCACCCGAGAGTATGTCCAGCGCCGCACCGCTGAGGGCAAGACCAAGATGGAGATCATCCGCTGCATCAAGCGCTACATCGCCCGCCAGCTATATCCGCTCATCCGCGACACCCTGCAACCCCTGCAACAGGTCCTTGCGGCTTGACAAGCGTCTATAGGAGTGTCCGAGTTGTTTTGGAGGAAAGAGAATTTGGCGCGCATCACGATCGAATACCTCCACGGAACGGAATCACCGGCGCAGATCCGTCAGTGCCCGGAACTGTAGATGAACAGGTGTGAGCTGCGCTTGTCGTGACTCAAAACGACCGTCACGGTATCAAAGGCTCCCTCCGATGGGTACTGAGTCGTAAGTGATCCGGGCGCGCATATGTACCCGAGCGGACTCCAGCTGCCCGTAGACGCCGCATCACAGTCCACTGGTTGCATTGCCGGGTAGGCCGGGTTGGCGGCGGCCACTGCTCGACCGTCTTCCAGTTCAGGAGGCCCCTCGAACCGCGCTGCTCGTGCAGGCTCTCCCACAAACTCCGAGTACTGATACGCCTGGCCGAACTCAAAGCCACTCGGCACAGTGAAACCGACAGCCTGCAAGACCTCGTTGATCGTGTCCTCGTCAAGGGACTCGCGCTCACCGACGGCGAACGATCCGCAGGAAACCACAGCAGCAACTACGACGCCCAGCGCAGAACATATCGCCCAACGTCGCCTCAAGATCACAACTGCACCCTATGAGAGGACCAGGGTGCCGTCAAAGTCTTCTAACATGCGGATGACCTGGGGTTTTGCATGGTGACACGCCGGAGAATACGGATGCGAGTGCGGGCACAGCGCTC
>NZ_SLVY01000037.1 GCF_004345605.1 Rhodococcus sp. SMB37 | reverse complement strand
AGATCAGTTTCAACTATTTGGGTCGTGTGTCTGCGGCGGATGTGCCGGAGGAGTTGGCGGCGATCGGGTGGGCGCCTACGGACGCCCTCGGCAAGGTCGATGCCGCGCTCGATGCGGACATGCCTGCCAGCGCAGCGGTCGACATCAACGCGATCGTGAACGATGGTCCGGACGGTCCGCGGCTCGGTGCCGGAATCGCATTCCCCACCGGCCTGCTGGACCGCGACGATGTCGAGGAATTCGCTCAGCATTGGCGTGCAGCGCTCGATGCACTCGTCGACCACGTCGGCGCACCGGGCGCCGGGGGGCTCACCCCGTCGGACGTCCCGCTGGTGAACGTGACCCAGCCCGACCTGGAGCGGTGGGAATCGCGGTATCGGCAGGTGGCCGATGTATGGCCGCTCTCGCCGTTGCAGTCCGGTCTGCTGTTCCACGCGTTGATGACGGCCGAGAACGACGTCGACGTGTACACGATGCAGGCCGTTCTCGATCTCGAAGGCGCCGTAGACGCGGAGCGTCTGCACCGGGCTGCTCAGGGGCTGCTCGATCGGCATGCGAACCTGCGCACAGTCTTCGTCACCGACGACGAGGGCGACTCGGTCCAGCTGGTGCTCGACGACGTGAAGGTGCCGTGGCGCACCGTCGACATGTCGTCGGAGGTCGCGTCGTCGGGCGTGACGGTCACCGTCCCGTTCTGGCGCGACGAGGAGACCCGCGGGTTCGTCATGGACACCGGACCGCTCATGCGGTTCGTGCTCGTCTCGCTCGGTGGTGATCGCTACCAGCTCGGCGTGACCACGCACCACGTGCTGGTCGACGGCTGGTCGATGCCGCTGCTCATGCAGGACCTGATGGCCCTGTATGCCACCCGCGGTGATACGTCGATGCTGCCGCGTGCACGGTCGTACCGCTCGTTCCTCGAATGGGTCGGCACGCGCGACCTGGATGCCTCGCGCGACGCCTGGTCGCACGTGTTCGACGGATTCGACGAACCGACACTGCTTGCCCCGCAGTCGCCCCGGCATCCGGGCGAGCAGGGCGACGACCGCGTCAAGATCGAGCTGGACGCGCAGCGTCTGACCGCGATCAGTGAGGCCGCGGCGCGCCTGGGCGTCACTGTGAACACTCTCGTGCAGGCGGCATGGGGTGTGCTGGTCGGCCGGCTCACCGGCCGCGACGACGTGGTATTCGGCGCGACCGTCTCCGGACGTCCCGCCGACCTGCCCGGTGTGGAGTCGATGGTGGGTCTGTTCATCAACACCCTGCCGGTGCGGGTGTCGTTCGATCCCGATGAGCCGGTCGCCGAGTTCCTCGGTCGTCTGCAGAGCGAACAGGCCGCGCTGCTCGAACACCACCACCTCGGCCTGACCGACATCCAGCGGGCCTCTGGTCCGGCGGTGGCCTTCGACACCCTCACCGTGTTCGAGTCCTACCCGCTCGACGAGGAAGGCCTCGCCCAGCAGGCCTCGTCGATCGACGGTATGTCCGTCACAGGTGTCGGCACGCACGATGCAACGCACTACCCGTTGAGCCTGTTCGTTCACGTCAAGACGGGGATGGAAGTCGAACTGCGCTACCAGCGTGCCCTTTTCGACCGCGACCAGGTGTCCGCGCTCGTCGCCCGTTTCGTGCGCGCACTCGAGTCGCTCGCTTCGCAGCCCGAGAATCATGTGGGTGACATCGGGCTTCTCGACAATACGGAACTCGATCGGATCCTCCACGACTGGAACGACTCGGCGCACCAGCTCGACGCGGCGGCACTGCTCACCGACCGTTTCGACGCGCAGGCCGCCCGTACACCGGATGCTGTCGCTCTCGTCTACGAAGGTGAATCCCTCACCTACGCCGAGTTCGATGCTCGCGTCACGCGTCTCGCGCGACACCTGATCGCGCAAGGGGTCGGTCCGGAGTCGTTGGTGGGCTTGGCCATCCGACGGTCTCTCGATCTGATGGTGGGCATGTACGCGATTGTCCGGGCAGGTGGCGCCTGGGTGCCGATCGATCCCGACCACCCCATCGACCGTGTGCGGCACATCCTCGACACGGCCGATCCGGTCTGCATCGTGACCACAGCCCGCGACGAGTTCGAGGTGCCGTCGGATCTCGATATCCGGTCGATCGCCATTGACGTGCTCGACCTGTCGGGCACCTCGTCGGCGCCGATCACCGATGCGGATCGGATCGCACCGCTGCGCCCCGACAACACCGCCTACGCGATATTCACCTCGGGCTCGACGGGACGTCCGAAGGGTGTCGCGGTGACACACCGCGCAATCGTCAACCAGACGGAATGGATGCTGCACGAGTTCGAGATGACCTCGGACGACGTGTACTTCCAGAAAACCGCCACCACGTTCGACGTGTCGCTGTGGGGCTTCTTCATGCCGTTGAGCGTGGGTGCCCGACTCGTGATCGCAACCCCGGAAGGGCACCGCGACCCCGCGTACCTGTCCGAAGTCATCGCGCGCGAGCAGGTCACGATCACAGACTTCGTGCCGTCGATGCTCACGGTGTTCGCCGCCCACGCCGACGCCGAGGAATGCCGCACCCTGCGCGACATCTTCGTGATCGGTGAAGCACTGCCGCCCGAGACGATCGACGGCGTGCGCCGGATCAGCTCTGCGGACATCGACAATCTGTACGGACCCACGGAAGCCGCCGTGTCCGCCACCTACTGGCAGGCGCCGGCGACGGGTTCGGTCGACGTGGTTCCGATCGGTGTTCCGGAATGGAATGTGCAGGCGTACGTCCTCGACGGCCGGCTCCGCCCGGTTCCCGTCGGTGTCCCGGGAGAGCTCTACCTCGCGGGGGCCCAGCTCGCACGCGGCTATGTGCGTCGCCCGGATCTCACCTCGGACCGGTTCGTCGCGAATCCGTACGGGGTGTCCGGCGATCGGATGTACCGCACAGGTGACCTCGTGACCTGGAACGAGCAGGGCGAGCTCGAATACATCGGCCGCACGGACTTCCAGGTGAAATTCCGTGGGCAGCGAATCGAGCTCGGCGAGATCGAGACCGCGCTGCTTGCCCACGATTCGGTGAACCAGGCCGCGGTGCTCGTGGTGCAGACCCCGACCGGTGACCAGCTCGCAGGGTACGTCGTGCCGACACCGGGACGGAACATCGACACCGGAGAGCTCATCGACCACGCGTCGGAGATACTGCCCTCCTACATGGTGCCGTCCGCACTGGTCATCCTCCAGGAGTTCCCGCTCAACACGTCCGGCAAGCTCGACCGGAAGGCCCTGCCGGCACCGACGTTCGAGGCGCGGGAGTTCCGTGCTCCGACGACACCGATCGAGGAGATCGTTGCGACGACCTTCGCCGATGTCCTCGGTATCGAACGTGTCGGCCTCGACGACGACTTCTTCGCGCTCGGCGGCAACTCACTGATCGCGACGCAACTCGTCGCGCGCCTCGGAGCTGCGCTCGACGTTCGGATCCCGGTGCGGGTGCTGTTCGAGTCCTCGACGGTGCACGCGCTCGCCGCGCAGGCGGAGCAGCACACCGGGTCGGTGCGTCGGGTGCCGTTGGTGCCGCAGCAGCGCCCGGATCGGGTGCCGCTGTCGCTTGCGCAGCAGCGCATGTGGTTCCTCAACCGCTTCGATTCGACGTCGAGCGCCGATAACCTTCCCGTTGCAGTACGCCTGACCGGCGCCCTCGACACAGCTGCGTTGCAGGCGGCCGTGCGTGATCTGCTCGATCGGCACGAGGTGCTCCGCACGATCTACCCGGAAGACGACGGTCGTCCCTACCAGCAGATCCTGCCGGTGGACGAGGCGATGCCGAACCTCGACGCCGTGCAGGTCGACGAAGCAGAACTTCCCGCACGGATCCTGGAGATCGTGGGCACAGGGTTCGATGTGACCACGCAGGTGCCGTTGCGTGCGGTTCTGTACCGGTTGGGGGATGTTGCGGGCGAGCGGAGCGACGGGACATCTGTTGCCGATCACGTGCTGGTGTTCGTCGTGCACCACATCAGTGCCGACGGCTGGTCGATGGCACCGCTCACGCGTGATGTCATGGCCGCCTACGTGTCCCGTGCGGCCGGTGAAGAACCGGCCTGGGCTCCGCTTCCGGTGCAATACGCGGACTTCGCGCTGTGGCAGCGTGAGGTTCTCGGCTCGGAGGACGATCCGGAGAGCTTGCTGTCGACGCAGGCCCAGTACTGGAAGCGCGCACTCGCCGGTGTTCCGGACGAGTTGAACCTGCCGATGGATCGTCCGCGCCCGCCGGTGCAGTCGTTTGCCGGTGGCCGGGTCGAGTTCGCGCTCGACGAGTCCACGCATCGTGAACTGGCGGCGCTGGCCCGCCGGACCGGCACGACCATGTTCATGGTCGTCCACACCGCGCTCGCGATCTTCCTGGCGCGCATGTCCGACTCCGACGACGTCGCGATCGGCACACCGATCGCGGGCCGTGGCGAGTCCGAACTCGACGACCTGATCGGCATGTTCGTCAACACCTTGGTGTTGCGGAGCCGGATCGACGCAGGTGAGCCGTTCACCGACCTGCTGTCGCGGGTCCGAGAAGCAGACCTCGAGGCATTCGCCCACGCGGACATCCCGTTCGAACGGCTCGTCGAGATCGTCGAGCCCGAGCGGTCGACGGCGCGGCACCCGCTGTTCCAGGTGGCCCTGTCGTTCGAGAACCTGCCGTCCGCAGGTCTCGAACTTCCGGAGCTGAGTGTGTCCGGGGTGCCCTTCGATGTGGACACGGCGAAGTTCGATCTGTCGCTCACGCTGCGCGAGGGTATCGGGGAGGACGGCGCACCGGCCGGTATGTCGGCCGAGTTCTCCTACGCGAGTGCGCTGTTCGACCACGGTACCGTCGAACAGTTCGCGCGCCGGTTCGAACTGTTGCTCGCCGGCATCCTTGCGGATCCGCAGGCGCCGGTCGGGGACCTCCCGCTGCTCGGCGGCGACGAGTTCGGCCGGCTCACGCACGTCCACGGGGATCACGTCGGAGCCGGCGGAACCCTCGCCGATATCCTCACGGCGGCGGTCACGCTGGATCCGAAGGCCACCGCGGTCCGCTACGAGGGGCGCTCGATCAGCTACCGCGAACTCGACGAGACTTCGTCGAAGCTCGCTCGCATCCTCATCGGACGGGGCGTCGGCCCGGAGGACATCGTCGCGGTGTCCTACCCGAGGTCGTACGAGATGGTCCTGAGCGTGTGGGCGATCGCGAAGGCCGGTGCCGCGCACCTGCCGGTCGACCCCACCTATCCCGTCGACCGCGTGCGGTACATGCTGTCCGATTCCGGTGCGGTCCTGGGTATCACGTCTTCGAATTATCGCGACGGGCTGCCCGGGGACTCCGACTGGATCGTGCTCGACGACGCGGCGTTCGCGAGTGAACTCGACGGACAGTCGGAGTTGCCGGTGGGTGCCTCCGACCGGGTGCGTTCGCTGTCGCTGTTCCACCCGGCCTACGTCATCTACACCTCGGGTTCGACGGGCCGACCCAAGGGTGTCGTCGTCACGCACCAGGGTCTCGGCGGGGTGGTCGACACCGCCGTCGAGCTGTACCACCTGCGTGCCGGTCATCGCTTCCTGCACATCTGCTCGCCGAGCTTCGACCCGTCGGTGCTCGAGTGGATGGCGGCGTTCACGAGCGGCGCGACGCTGGTCATCGTGCCGTCGACGATCATCGGTGGCCCCGATCTCGCGGAGTTGCTGCGCACCGAACGCGTCACGCACACGATCATCACCCCGGCGGTGCTCGGGACGATGGATCCGACGGGTATCGACAGCCTCGAGGTCGCGTCTGTCGGTGGCGACGTCACCACACCGGAGCTGCTCGCCAAGTGGGCACCGGGACGCAAGTACTTCAACGGGTACGGCCCCACCGAGACGACGATCATCTCGTCGTTCGCGAGGCTCGAACCGGGCCGTCCGATCACGATCGGTCATCCCACGCACGGGGTGTCCGCACTCGTGCTCGACACGCGGTTGTGTCCCGTCCCCGAGGGCGTCGCCGGTGAGCTGTACATGGCCGGCGCTGCGCTTGCCCGCGGTTACCACGGCCGCAGCGCTCTCACCGCCGAGATGTTCGTTGCCAATCCTTACAGCCCGGACGGTTCACGCATGTACCGGACGGGCGACGTGGTGAGGTGGCGTGCCGTCGAAGATCGGCTCGAGCTCGAGTTCGTGGGGCGCAGCGACTTCCAGGTGAAGGTGCGCGGTTTCCGTATCGAACTCGGCGAGATCGACGCCGCCCTGGCCGCACACGAGACCGTCGACTTCGCCGCAACCCTCGGTCGTTCCACGGCGTCGGGTGCGACGGTGTTGGTGTCGTATGTGTTGCCGGTGAAGGGCCGGGCTGTGGATGTGGCGGGGTTGACGGAGTTCGTGGCTCGGTCGTTGCCGCCGCATATGGTGCCGTCGGCGATCGTGGTGCTCGATGAGGTGCCGTTGACGCCGGTGGGCAAGTTGGATCGTGATGCGTTGCCGGAGCCGGTGCTCGAGGAGCGTGAGTATCGTGCGGCCGGTAGTGAGGTCGAGGAGATCATTGCGGAGGTGTTCGCGGAGGTTCTGCACTTGGAGAAGGTGAGTGTGGACGAGTCGTTCTTCGCGCTCGGTGGTGATTCGATCGTGTCGATTCAGTTGGTGTCGCGGGCGAAGGCTCGTGGTGTGGTGTTCACGCCGCGGGATGTGTTCGAGCGGCGTTCGGTGGCAGGCCTGGCCGAGGTGGCAGTGCGGAGCGACGAGTCCCAGGGCATCGTGCGACTCGAGGAACTGCCGGGTGGCGGTGTCGGTGACGTTCCGTTGACGCCGATCATGCGTGAGGTACTGGGCTGGCCGGGTGGTTTCGACCGGTTCTCCCAGTTCGTCTCCGTGACACTTCCACAGGACATCACCGCGGAGGTGCTCGAGCGGACCATCGGTGCCGTGGTGGAGCACCACGATGCGCTGCGATCGATCCTCGACCGTGACGGCGCCACCTTCCGAGTACGTGCTGCCGGCGAGGTGGACGCCGGGTCCCTCCTCACCCGCATCGAGGCTCCCGCCGGTATCAGCGACGAGGACCTGACCGTTCTCGCCGGACGCGAGATCGACGAGGCACTCGGTCGACTCGATCCGTTCGCCGGGTCGGTGCTGCAGTTCGTGTGGTTCGACTTCGGTTCGGCCGGGCGTGCCGGTGTGCTCGCCGTCGTCGCACATCACCTGGTGGTCGACGGTGTGTCGTGGCGAATCCTGTTGCCGGACCTCGGTCTTGCGTGGGGGCAGGTCGTCTCCGGGCAGGAGAAGGTCGAGCTTGCCGCAGTCGGGACGTCGTTGCGCCGCTGGGCACACGGCCTCGTCGAGGCGGCACCGTCGCATCGCGACGAACTGGGGCTCTGGGAGCAGATTCTCGAGGGGCCCGACCCGCTGCTCGGCGAGCGGCCGTTCGATCCGTCCGTCGACACCGCGTCCACTGTCGAGCGATTCGACATCAGCGTGCCCGCCTCGGACACCGAGGCGTTGCTGACGTCGGTGCCGTCGTTGTTCCGTGGTGGTGTTGCCGATGGTCTGGTGGCGGCTTTGGGGTTGGCGTTGGTGCGGTGGCG
>NZ_SLVY01000036.1 GCF_004345605.1 Rhodococcus sp. SMB37 | reverse complement strand
GCAGCGTGAGCATCTCGTCGAGGTGGGCGCGTTCGGCGGGGGTGAGTTCCGCGATGTCGCGGTGCCGCAGGATCTCGGTGTCGTCGGCCGCGACCTGGAGTCGCGGCGAGTCGTCGTCTCCGGTGTCGGTGGCGTTCGGCGAGGTGAGCGCGGCGACCGTCGCGGTGCGCTGCTGCTGTCCGGTGGTGCGGGAGACGACAGGGAGGTTGCCTCCGAACCAGGCTTCGAACGCGAGGTCGTAGCGGGGAATGTCGTCGGGGTCGCGGCAGAGGGTTGCCCGGCCCGCCCAGTACACCTGCGTGGGGACGCTTGCATCCACTTCGCGGAGGGCACGGACGTAGGCGTGGGTGGAGTCGAGCGCGACCGGGAACCCGGCCTCTTCGAGGGCTCGCGCGAACCCTGCGACGCCGACGAGCGCACCGCCGCCCATGGGTCAGCCTGCCAGGAGTCGGTCGAGACCCGCGCGCGCGACCCGTTCGAGGTCCTCGCGATATTTCAGGACTGCGCCGAGGGTCGCGGCGGCGGTCGCGGTGTCGAGCACGTCGCGGTCGAGTTCGATCAGGGCCCGCGCCCAGTCGAGGGATTCGGCGACACCCGGCGGTTTGAGCAGGTCTGCCTCGCGGAGGGCGTGGACGGCGCGGGCGATCTGTTCGGCGAGCGCGGCATCGATGCCGGGGAGTCGGCGGCGCAGAATAGCGATCTCGCGGTCGAGGTCGGGATGTTCGACCCAGTGGTAGAGGCAGCGTCGTTTGAGTGCGTCGTGCACCTCGCGGGTGCGGTTGGACGTGAGTACGACGAGGGGCGGGACGCCGGCCTTGATCTCGCCGATTTCGGGGATGGTCACGGAGTTCTCGTCGAGGACCTGCAGCAGGAACGCTTCGAATTCGTCGTCTGCGCGGTCGATCTCGTCGACGAGCAGCACGCACGGAGCGTCGGTGAGTGCTTGCAGCAGTGGGCGGGTGAGCAGGAAACGCTCGGTGTAGAGGGAACGTTCGGCGGTGTCGGCGTCGAAACTGCCCTCGCTTGCGGCTTCGAGGGTGCGCAGGTGCAGCAGCTGCCGGGGAAAATCCCAGTCGTACAGCGCTTGCGACGCGTCGATGCCCTCGTGGCACTGCAGCCTGACCAACGGCAGGTTCAGGGCCTCGGCGAGCGCGACGGCGAGCGAGGTCTTCCCTGTGCCGGGCTCCCCTTCACAGAACAGGGGCCTGCCCATGCGGAGCGCGAGGAACGCCGACATCGCGACGCCCTCGTCGGCGAGGTAGCCGGTCGACTCGAGGGATCGGGCCAGGTCTTGCGGGGATCTCACGTGCACTGCCGCTGCCATGCGCCGAGCTTAGGCCGTGCGTCAGGTGTTGTATCCGCGACTGCACCTGACAACCGCGAACACGGCAGGCAGATGCACGCGGTCGACCCGGTGAGTTTGTCCGCGGATCGCGCGTACGCCGTCGTCAGGTGCCGGGACGCACCGTGAGGATCTGCGACATCGTGCCGATCGGGCCGTAGATGTCGTGTAGGACGCTGCTGGTCAGGCCGATACCGTCGGCTCCGAACGACACGGTGGTGTCGAAGCCGACCCATTCGCCGTGGGGCTGCCTGAACAGGTGTGCGGTGAGATCGAGGTTGGGGAAGGCAACGGTCTTCGGGTCGGCGCGCACGGTCATGCCGTTGGAGATGTCGAAGAGCCGGACGGCGTGCGCGAGGTCGCTGACCTTCTCGTCGGCGAGCAGCGGAATCGGGGAGCGCGCCCAGAACGAGGCCCGTCCCGGCTCGACCTGATCGCGTCGAATCTCTGCAGATTCGATGAATCCGCCCGGCCACACCTCTGAGGCGTCCCAGGGCTTCATCTCGTCCGGCGAGGCGATCCGGGGTAGCGCTGAGCCTTCGAGTGCGTCGGTGGCGCCCGGCGCCATGAGCCAGGCTCGCAGTCGCACGGCGGCGCGCCCGCCGTGGCTGAGCACGGCCTCGACGAGTTCGATGGTGCGACCGGGACGCAGCACTGTCACCTCGACATCCATGTCGCCGATCGGCAGGACCCCGAGGATGTCGTAGGACAGGCGACCGATCACCAGGCCGTCGTCGCGCCGCGCATCTCGGTCGCATCCGACGACGTGCGCGAGCAGTCCGAACGCGGGTGCGATGTGCTGTTCAGCGGTGTTCCATGCGCCACCCACGTGCTCGGTTGCACGGAAGGAGTTCCCTCCGGTGCGTTCGAAGTAGCTCATGACCGATCTCCTTGTCCTACTTTTCCACACGTGTGGAGTCGAGTGCTGCGAGCGCCATCCGTCGCAGTACGGTGCGGGTGCTGTGCGGTGAGTGAGGATCGGCGCTGTGTGGTGTGGAGTTGATGAGGCCGAAGGTTGCATGCGCCATGGTGCGGGCGTCGGATTCGGCGAGTGCCGGATCTATGCGACACAGCACACCCACCCAGATCTCGACGTAGCGGCGCTGCAGTGTGCGGACCTGGCGCCGCCCCTGTTCGGTGAGTGAGTGCAGTTCGCGATCCTGGACGCGGATGAGGTCCTGTTCCCCCAGCGCGAAGTCTAGGTGGAAGTCGACGAGGCCCTCGAGTGTCTCGTGGGGGTCGGAGGTGCTCTCCTCGACCGCGGTGCCGCCGGCCAACAGGCGTCGGCTGATGTCGACGAGGATCTCGACCAGCAGCGCGTCCTTATTGGGGAAGTGCCGGTAGACGGCGGGTCCGCTGATTCCGACGGCCGCACCGAGGTCTTCGAGGCGCACACCGGTGAAGCCGCGTTCGGCGATCAGACGCGCCGCGGCGACTAGCAGTTGCCGCCTGCGCTCGGCCTTGGCCTGCGACCGTGGTGTGAGCGTGAGAGCCCCCGCCACGGCATCGACCGCGGCCTGCTGCGCAGGCTCGACGGCCTCCCCTTCGACAGCCTCGTTCATGGCCGGCACTCCACTCGTCTGGTTGTAGGCAACATTGGGTATGGACAACTCGGTTAATGGTAACTAACCTAGTTTTTCAGTTAATGGTGATTAGGTCAATCTACCGAGGATGGTGACCGTGACAACCGCTCACGCTCTCTCGAAAACCAGTCGTGACCAGCACGAACAATTGGTCGGGGAACTCCGGGAGAAGCTTGCTGCGGCAGCCCTCGGGGGCAGCGAACAATCCCGCGAACGCCACGTCGCGCGAGGAAAGCTGCTCCCCCGCGACCGCGTCGACGAACTTCTCGACACCGGAAGCCCGTTCCTCGAGCTGTCCCCGCTCGCCGCGAACGGCATGTACGACGACGAGTGCCCCGGCGCCGGCGTCATCACCGGTATCGGCCGCGTCGCCGGTCGCGAATGCGTGATCGTCGCGAACGACGCCACGGTCAAGGGCGGCACCTACTACCCGATCACCGTCAAGAAACACCTACGCGCGCAGGAAGTGGCGCTGCAGAACAACCTGCCGTGCATCTACCTCGTCGACTCCGGCGGCGCGTTCCTGCCCCGGCAGGACGAGGTCTTTCCCGATCGCGAGCATTTCGGCCGCATCTTCTACAACCAGGCGACGATGAGCGCGCAGGGGATCCCGCAGATCGCGGCGGTCCTCGGCTCGTGCACCGCCGGCGGCGCCTACGTGCCGGCGATGAGCGACGAGGCAGTGATCGTGCGCAATCAAGGCACCATCTTCCTCGGCGGTCCACCGCTGGTGAAGGCCGCGACCGGAGAAGTCGTCACCGCCGAAGAGCTCGGTGGCGGCGACCTGCATTCGAAGGTCTCCGGCGTCACCGACCACCTCGCCGAGGACGACCGCGACGCCCTGCGCATCGTGCGCAACATCGTCTCGACCCTCGGGCCGCGCACCCCGCGCCCGTGGGACGTCGCACCGACTGTCGAACCCGACGCCGACCCCGCCGAGCTCTACGACGTCGTCCCCACCGATTCGCGCACTCCGTACGATGTGCGCGAGGTCATCTCGCGAGTGGTCGATGGCTCGAGCTTCCACGAGTTCAAGGCCGAGTACGGCAAGACCCTGGTCACCGGATTCGCGCGCATCCACGGACATCCCGTCGGCATCATCGCCAACAACGGCGTGCTCTTCGGCGAATCCGCTCTCAAAGGAGCGCATTTCATCGAGCTGTGCGACAAGCGCTCCGTCCCCCTGCTGTTCCTGCAGAACATCTCCGGATTCATGGTCGGCCGCGACTACGAGGCCGCCGGCATCGCCAAGCACGGCGCGAAGATGGTCACCGCCGTTGCCTGCGCGCGGGTTCCCAAGCTCACCGTCGTCGTCGGCGGTTCCTACGGCGCCGGCAACTACTCGATGTGCGGGCGCGCGTATTCGCCTCGCTTCCTGTGGATGTGGCCCAATGCCCGTATCTCTGTGATGGGCGGCGAGCAGGCCGCATCGGTCCTCGCGACCGTGCGTTCGGATCAGCTCGACGCATCCGGCAAGCCGTGGTCGGCCGAGGACGAAGAAGCGTTCAAGGCGCCGATCCGTGAACAGTACGAAGACCAGGGCAACCCCTACTACTCCACCGCGCGGTTGTGGGACGACGGCATCATCGACCCCGCCGACACCAGAAAAGTTCTCGGACTGGCACTCTCGACGTGCGCCAACGCACCGCTCGAGCCGGTCTCCTACGGCGTCTTCCGGATGTGAGCGAGATGAGTGACACGAAACGCATCGATACAGTACTGGTAGCCAACCGCGGAGAGATCGCCGTCCGCGTCATCCGCACCCTCAAAGCGATGGGCATCCGCTCCGTCGCGGTGTTCAGTGAGGCCGACCGCGATGCCCGGCACGTGCGCGAAGCCGACACCGCCGTACTTCTCGGGCCCGCCGCGGCCCGCGAGAGCTACCTGGTGATCGACAAGGTCATCGCCGCGGCGGTCGAGACCGGCGCGCAGGCCATCCATCCGGGTTACGGATTCCTGTCGGAGAACTCGGAATTCGCCGCCGCGTGTGCCACCGCGGGGATCGCGTTCCTCGGCCCGTCCGCCCACGCGATCGAGACGATGGGCGACAAGATCACCGCGAAGGCCGCGGTCTCCGAGTTCGATGTTCCCGTCGTCCCGGGTATCTCGCGACCGGGCCTGACCGACGACGAGCTGATCGCCGGTGCCGCCGAGGTCGGCTACCCGGTGCTGGTCAAGCCGTCGGCAGGTGGTGGTGGCAAGGGCATGCGGCTGGTGCACGATCCCGCCGATCTTCCCGATGCCCTGGTCTCCGCACGTCGCGAGGCCGCGTCGTCGTTCGGCGACGACACGCTCTTCCTCGAGCGATTCGTACTGCGACCGCGCCACATCGAGGTCCAGATCCTCGCGGACACCCACGGCAACGTCGTCCACCTCGGCGAACGCGAATGCAGCCTGCAGCGTCGCCACCAGAAGGTCGTCGAGGAAGCCCCGTCGCCGCTGCTCGACGAGGCCGCCCGCGCCCGCATCGGTGAAGCGGCCTGCAACACTGCGCGCAGCGTCGACTACACCGGCGCCGGCACCGTCGAGTTCATCGTCTCGGCCGATGCTCCAGACGAGTTCTTCTTCATGGAGATGAACACCCGTCTGCAGGTCGAGCATCCCGTCACCGAGATGGTCACGGGCCTCGACCTCGTCGAGTGGCAGGTGCGTATCGCCGCGGGTGAGCCCCTCGGATTCACGCAGGACGACGTCACCCTCACCGGCCACGCCATCGAAGCCCGCGTGTACGCCGAGGATCCCGGTCGCGGGTTCCTGCCCACCGGCGGCACTGTCGCCGACGTGATCGAAGCGAGCGGCACCGGGATCCGCGTCGACTCCGGCCTGCAGCCGGGCACGGTCGTCGGCAGCGACTACGACCCGATGCTCGCCAAGGTCATCGCACACGCTGCCGATCGTGCCGGTGCGCTGCGGCGCCTCGACCGCGCGCTCGCGGATACTGCGGTGCTCGGTGTGGTCACCAACATCGACTTCGCGCGGTTTCTGCTGGCCGATCCCGAGGTGGTGGCCGGCGCACTGGACACCGGTCTGCTCGATCGGCGTCTCGGTGACTACACCGCACCCGAGACCTCCGATGCCGCGCTGGTCGCTGCTGCAGTGCTCCGCTGGCTGCAGCACTGGCCCGACGACACCTCCGACCCGTGGGACGTTCCCGACGGGTGGCGAGTGGGCCCGCACGTGCCGACCAGCTACCGGCTCGCGTCCGGCGACCGCACCGCCCATGTGCGCCTCGCGGGAACACCGGTCGCGGGAAACGTGGATGTCGAAGGCGGCAAAGACTATTCGCTGTCCGCAACGCTCGACGCAGGGACTGGCCGCGGTGCAGTCGACGGCTCTGTCCTCGCGGTCGTGCTCGACGGCCGGCGTCACGTGTTCCGGGTCGCGGAGGTCGACGACGCGATCTGGCTCGCCGACGGACACGGGAGCGTCGCGGTCCGTGAGGTCCGTGAGGCCAGCGTGCGCGGCGGCGACGCCCACACCGGCGACGCCGATATCACGAGCCCGATGCCGGGTGCCGTCATCGCCGTCTCCGTCGAGGCGGGCGCCGAGGTCACCGCGGGCCAGACGATCGCCATCGTCGAAGCCATGAAGATGGAACACGCACTCACCGCCCCGATCGACGGCGTCGTCGAATTGTTCGCTGTTGCAGGCGAACAGGTCAAGGTCGATCAATTGCTCGCGCGCATCACGCCACCCACCGAAACGAAGGAAGACGTCGCATGACCGAGTCCCCGAGCTACTTGGCCACCGGCCAGCTCCCCGACGAATACGAACAGCTGAAGAAGTCCGTCGCCGACTTCGCGCGCACCGTCGTCGCACCGGTCGCGGCAAAGCACGACGCCGAGCATTCGTTCCCGTACGAAGTGGTGCAGGGCATGGCCGACATGGGGCTGTTCGGCCTGCCGTTCCCCGAGGAGTACGGCGGAATGGGCGGCGACTACTTCGCCCTCTGCCTCGCCCTCGAAGAACTCGGCAAGGTCGACCAATCCGTCGCCATCACCCTCGAGGCGGGTGTGTCGCTCGGTGCGATGCCGGTCTACCGCTTCGGAACCGAGGAGCAGAAGCAGGAGTGGCTGCCACAGCTCACGAGTGGACGGAACCTCGCCGCGTTCGGCCTGACCGAGCCCGGTGCAGGTAGCGATGCGGGCGGCACCAAGACCACCGCGAAGCTCGAAGACGGGCAATGGGTGATCAACGGAAACAAGCAGTTCATCACCAACTCGGGCACCGACATCACCTCTCTCGTCACGGTCACCGCCGTCACCGGGACCGACGCGAACGGCAAGAAGGAGATCTCGACGATCCTCGTGCCGGCCGATACTCCCGGATTCACCGCGGAACCCGCCTACAACAAGGTCGGCTGGAATGCCTCCGACACCCACCCTCTGACCTTCGCGGATGTCCGTGTACCCGAGGCGAACCTGCTCGGGCAGCGCGGCCGCGGCTACGCGAACTTCCTGCGTATTCTCGACGAGGGCCGCATCGCGATCGCGGCACTGTCGGTCGGTGCTGCGCAGGGATGCGTCGACGAATCGATCAAATACGCCAAGGAGCGCGAAGCGTTCGGCACCGCGATCGGCAACAACCAGGCCATCGCATTCAAGATCGCGCGGATGGAAGCGCGCGCGCATACCGCTCGCACCGCCTACTACGACGCCGCGGCAGCCATGCTCGCCGGAAAGCCGTTCAAGAAGCAGGCCTCGATCGCGAAGCTCGTTGCCTCCGAGGCGGCCATGGACAACGCGCGCGACGCCACGCAGATCCACGGTGGCTACGGGTTCATGAATGAATACGCCGTCGCGCGGCACTACCGCGACAGCAAGATCCTCGAAATCGGTGAGGGCACCACCGAGGTCCAGCTCATGCTCATCGCGCGGGGGTTGGGACTGTGAGCGAGACCGAAAAGCGAATTACTCAACGTGGTCTGTGGTTCGAAGAATACGAACTCGATGCGATCTACGAGCACCGGCCTGGCCGTACCATCACCGAGGCCGACAACACGCTGTTCACGACGCAGACGATGAACACGCAGGCTCTGCACCTCGATGCCGCGTACGCGGCCGGGACGAGTTTCGGTGAACGACTGGTGAACTCGATGTTCACCCTGTCCACGATGATCGGGCTGTCGGTCGCACAGCTCACGCAGGGCACGATCGTCGCGAATCTCGGGTTCTCCGAGGTGTCGTTCCCGAAGCCGTTGTTCCACGGCGACACCCTCTACGTCGAGACGAAGATCCTCGACAAGCGCGAGTCGAAGAGTCGACCCGGCGAAGGCATCGTCACGCTCGAGCACACGGGGCGTAACCAGCACGGCGACGTCGTCGGCGTCGCGGTCCGTAAAACACTCGTACAGAAGAGGCCGACATCATGACTTGGGAATTGCCCGGCCCTGCATGGCTTTTCGTGCCTGCAGATCGACCTGAACGCTACGCCAAGGCCGCCGACCGCTCCGACGTCGTCATCATCGACCTCGAGGACGCGGTGTCGGCCGGCGACAAGCAGGCAGCACGCGACGCGCTCGTTGCCACTCCGCTCGATCCGGAACGCACCGTCGTACGGGTCAACCCGGTAGGCACCGCGGATCACGAACTCGACCTCGAGGCGTTGCGTCGCACCTCCTACACCCGCGTGATGCTCCCGAAGTGTGAAAGCGCCGACGAGGTGCGCTCACTCGCGTTTCTCGAGGTGGTCGCTCTGATCGAGTCACCGCTGGGCGTGCTCGCTGTGGAGGAGATCGCGAAGGCGGACAACACGATCGGCGTCATGTGGGGTGCCGAGGACCTGGTCGCGGGCCTCGGCGGCAACTCGAGTCGACACGTCGACGGCACCTACCGGGCTGTCGCGCAGCATGCGCGGTCGGTGTCGCTGCTCGCCGCAAAAGGCCATGCCCGCTGGGCGCTGGACTCGGTATACCTCGACATCAAGGACACCGACGGGCTGTACGAGGAGTCCCTCGACACGGTGGCTGTCGGATTCGATATCAAGGTCGCGATCCACCCCGCTCAGATCGAGGTGATCCGTCGTGCGTTCGCGCCCACCGACGAGGAAGCCGACTGGGCACGACGCGTGCTCTCCGCTGCGCAAACCCAGCGCGGTGTCTTCGACTTCGAGGGCAAGATGGTCGACGGACCGATTCTGAAGCACGCCGAGCGGCTGCTCCGGCGCGCCGAGGCGAACGCGACGTCCTGATTGTCGCGTACCGAGACACCTCGGCTGCCCTTGCGGTGGCCAGAGGTGTCTCGGTGGTGCTGTCCGGGCCGGTGTTCGGCACGTGACCGAGGGGTCACCGAGGGTCGGGTAGCTCCAGGGCGAAGCGGCGGACGGCGTCGGTGAACGCGGCGGGATCGTCGAAGTTCGTGAGATGTCGGGCTCTCGGTATCAACTCGATACGGCAATTGCCGTGTGCTCGAGCGAATTCCCGCTCGTCCGAACGGAAGACGAGGTCCTTCTCGCCGTTCAGAATGAGCACCGGTGCGGTCACCTCGCTCATCGTGCTCGCGTCGAATCGGCCGAGCACCTCGCCCCACGCGGCCGGCAGGGTGTGGAAGGCGTAGCCCGCTCGGATCGTCGCCTCCACGACCTCCGGCGGGTAGAGCCGGCGCAGGAGCCGATCGTTCCACTGCGCCAGCCTATCCTGCGGCAGACGTGGGACGATCTTCGCGATCAGGCGGTACGGCGCGGCCCAGGGGCCGGAGGTCACTGCGCTCGCTCCGGCCAAGACCAGACCGCGCACCTGTCCGGGGCGGCGACGCGCGAATTCCAGTGCGGCGTAGCCGCCGAGCGAATGCCCGACTATCATGGCCGGGCCGTGCCCGAGTGAATCCACCGCGCCGGAGATGATCTCCGTCGCGGATGCGAGGCTCCACGGCTGCGACGAACGTGTGCCGTGGCCCGGCAGGTCGATCGCGGTGACCGGGAAGTGCTCGCCGAGTGGAGCGAGCTGGGGACTCCACTGTCCGGCGCTGAACCGGGTTCCGTGGACGAGGACGATGGGTGGCTTCTGGGTGGCGGTCATTCGGTCACCTTCCGGGCTGCGGCCGTCGTTGCAGGAGTTGTGTGAGCTGGTGCGCCTGGTTCAGTAGTGACTCGCCGAGCCCGGCGCGGCGGTCGTCGCGGAAACGGCTTTCGACGCCTGTGATGCTGAGCGCCCACGTCGGGGTGTCGCGTTGGTCGAACACTGCCGCGCCCATGCCCCAGCTGCCCTCGACGAGCAGGGCGGGATTAACCGAGTACCCGGCCAATCGTGTAGCAGCGATGCGTTTCTCGATATCGGCTCTCGCGTGGTCGGGGCCCCACCCGGCCGAGAGGTCGGTTCTCGACAGGTACGCGTCGATGTCGCGATCGGGTAGATGCGACAGGATCGCCAGCCCGGCCGACGCCACGCCCAGCGGGAACCGGATCCCGACGTGCAGCACATGCGAACGCAGCGGAAAGCTGCCTTCCTCGACGGCAAGGCACACGGTCTCATCGCCGCGACGTGCGGAGAGATAGGCGCTCTCTCCGGTTTCCCGGGCGAGGTCGCGTAGGACGTCCCCTGCGAGTTCTGCGATGTCGTAGCGCGCGGCCGCGAGTGAACCGAGCAGGTACAACTCCGGGCCCAAGGTCCATTTCCCGTTGTCGCGGTGCCGGTCGACCAGTCCTTCGTCGGCGAGCGTGGCGAGCAGGCGGTGGACCGTCGGCCTGGCGAGATCGGTCTCGCGTGCGAGGTCGGACGTCGACACTCCGGCTGGTTCGTGGGCGGAGACGGCCCGGAGGAGTGCTGCGACCCTCCCGACCAACTGTCCCTGAGCGCCCGATGTCACGGACCCAGCATACGTCCACTGGGTGGACACTCTCCGGCTGCGTGTTCGTCCAGCGACCAATCTGCGCTTGTATCCGGTGATGCCCTTGCAATGTGATCGCCCACACTATTAATTGGTACCCAGCAAAGAGGACGTGTTCACCCAGCGGACGCATCCGCCCGGTGGCGATGCGGCCCACGGACCGGAGAGGTATTGGATTTGGCTTCCAAGGTATTCGAGACGCCCGAGGCGGCCGTTGCGGACATTCCGTCGGGTGCGCTGCTCGCCGTCGGTGGTTTCGGGCTGTGCGGTATTCCCGACGAGTTGATCGCAGCGATCGCAGCCGGCAA
>NZ_SLVY01000035.1 GCF_004345605.1 Rhodococcus sp. SMB37 | reverse complement strand
GAACAGGCCACCGTCGGTGCCCTGCGCGCACGAGCGAAAGACGTGGACGTCAGCGAGACATCCAAAACGGAATACCGCCGACGCTACGAACTCGCCAGGTCGTAACAGCCCGACAGCTTCGACGCGCGATGCCCGCCGACACGAGGTCGGCGGGCATCGCGTGTTGTTGCGACGTCTCTCTGCTGTCGAGTCTCTGCTGTCGAGCGGTTCTCGCGGAACGCGAAGAATCAGGCGTCCTTGCGCCAGAGCAACGCGTGCAGGCATTCGACCGCTTCCTCCGGCGATTCGACGTCGAGCACGCCACCCGCGGGCATCTTCCAGCCCCCGATCGACACGACCGGGACACCGGTGCGTACCGCCAACGCGATCTCGCTCATCGTTCCCCAGCTCCCGCCGACCACGACGAGCGCGTCGCTGCTGCGTACAAGCAGCGCGTTACGCATCTCCCCCAGGCCGGTCGGGATCGCCACCGTCAGGTACGGATTACCCACGACCCGGTCGTCGTCCGGAAGCAGCCCGAGCGTAGTTCCTCCCGCCTCGATCGCTCCCCGCGACGCGGCGGCCATGACCCCACCGAGACCTCCGGTGACGACGACTGCCCTGCGGCCGGCGAGCAGACCACCGACCTGGCGAGCGACTCGCCGTTGCTCGGGCGTCGCCTCACCCGGACCGACGACCCCGACATAGCGCTGCGAATGCATATCGGGATTGTCCACCACCCCAAGGGTGGAAGGGTGCCTATCCCCGGTTTTCGGGTTCCACCGGCAGGGGATCTCGCACCGCGTCGCTCCGCCGCGGACCCTCGATACATGTTCGCTACCCACCACTCGACGCGTCTACGGCACACCACCGTGGACGCCGACGACGGGGTACCCCTCGCAGTCACCGAGACCGGCCCCGTCACGGCGGAACTGACGTTCGTGTTCGTCCACGGGCACTGTCACGACACCGACGCCTGGTCCCGGCTACGCAGGGCGCTGCTCCTCACTCTGGGCCGACCGGTACGGATGGTGTTCTTCGATCACCGTGGTCACGGCCGGTCCGGTGGAGCACCCGCCGAGACATACACCCTCGATCAGATCGGGCGCGATCTGGGTGCGGTGCTCGATGCTGCCACCTCCGGGCCCGTCGTCCTGGTGGGGCATTCGATGGGCGGCATGGCAATCCTGTCGTACGCGCGTCAGTATCCGAGCGACATCGGCACTCGCGTCGCGGGAGTCGCGTTGATCTCCACCGCGGCCGACGATCTCGCACATTCCGGGCTCGGGCGGTACCTGCACAGCCCGGCGGTGGAGTTGTTCCGCCGGGCTGTGTCCCGGGCACCCCGCATCACGCAACGCGTGGCGCGGTGGGGTGGCAGAGTGGGTCTGCCCGTGGCCGGTGCGCTGCATCGCCGCCGCACCGCTGCACTGAGGCCGGGCGCCTGGCTGCTCACGCTGCTCACGTTGCTGGGCAGCGACACGTCGGTCGTCACGATGGCGGGCTTCCTCCGCTGCTTCGCGGTACTGGACGAGGCCGACGCCCTCGCCGTACTGGCCCACCTTCCCTCGCTGGTGTTGTGCGGATCCCGCGACGAGTGGACGCCGTTCGAGCTCTCCGCCGGTGTTGCGTCACGGTTACCGCACTCGGAACTCGTGCGCGTAGAGGGAGCCGGTCATTCGGTCACCGTCGAGCACCCCGCCGCAGTGGCCGCTGCTCTTCGGCGTCTGGCCGAGCGGGTGACGCAGGCATGGTGAGGTTTCGGATCCGAGTGCACCGCGTCGGATGTCACAGGTCGCGCTCGCTGACCACACCGGTGTGCATCGCAAGTTCGGCGAGGCGTACCCGTTTGCGATTCTGCGGTAGGTCCTCGACGCCGAACTTCGCGAACAGTGTCCGGAGATGTGTTTTCACGGCGTCGACACTGAGATACAGCTCGGAGGCGATGGCCTGATTGGATGCCGGCGATGCGAAGGCCACACCGTGCTTGTAGGGGCGGCACAGCGCATGCAGCACGCCGCGCTGCGTGTCCGTCAACGAGTTCACCGTGGGTAGCTCTGCGGCCATACGGGTCGCCTCGTCGGGTCCCGCTCCGATCTCCTGGAAGCGAAGCCTGTGCGAACCGATGCGGATGCTGTCGCCCTCACGCAACCGCCGACGCCCTGCGATCCGCTCACCGTTGACGAAGGTTCCATTGCGTGACAATCCGTCGTCGAGGATCGTCCAATGGGTGCCGAGCCACTCGACCACAGCGTGCAGGCGCGAGACTTCCTCGTCTCCGGGGAATGCCACATCGGATTCCGTTGCGCGGCCGACCGTCACCCGAGCGGTCTCCGACGTCAACACCACGTGGTGCTGGTGCCCGTGTTCGTCGAGGTAGGTCAGACGCGGGTCGAGTGCGTCGCTCACCGAGGTCTCCTGTTCACGGATCAATCGTCCGCCCGCGCGAAGTGTTCGGCAAGGACACGTCGCAGCGAAGCCCGCACGGTCGGCGACAATGGTCGGGTGACCCGATATCGCGACCAGAAGCCTACTGCCGACAAACCTTGCCCGTGTGGGCGCGGGATCCAGCTCGCCGACTGCTGCGGACGTTTTCTCGACGGTGGGCGCGCATCGACCCCCGAAGAACTGATGCGGTCGCGGTACACGGCATTCGTGCTCGGTAACACCGACTACCTGCTGCGGACGTGGCATCCGTCCGCCCGGCCGGCATCTCTCGAACTGGATCCCGGAACCAGATGGACCGGTCTCGAGATACTGCGGGCGACAGGCGGTCGCTTCCTGCAAACCGAAGGTACGGTCGAATTCCGCGCGCGCTACGTCGAGAGCGGCCGCGCCGATGTCATGCACGAGCACAGCCGGTTTCTCCGTGACGACGGCGCCTGGCTCTACCTCGACGCAGCCGGCGACCGGTAGGTGCGGGCGTCAGCGCTACGGGAACTCAGCGCAACAGAGTCGTTCGGAGAGTGTCGGCGAGCCACATGCGATATCGGTCCAGGTCCCATCCGCAGTCGCGGCGCAACAGCGCGTGTACCTGCGGGGAGCTGAGGGTGTAGAGGACGTCTGCGGCGTGGTCGACGGTGACGTCGGCGCGGAGCCATCCGCTGCGGTGCAAACCTTCGGCGAGGGTGCGCGCATTCTCAGCGGTGGCGCGAGCGTCGTCCTCGGCGAAGCGTTTCATGTCGGGGTCGGCGCCAGACGATTCGATCGAGGTAATGAGCAGGCCGCCTGCCCGCTCGAGCATCGCCGCGCCGTATCCCACCACCTGGTCGACGACTGCGGCTGCAGCGCCGAGCGCATGCGGTGACCGGACCGGGGGCATCCCGGCGGCGGGCTCGTCGGCGGCGACTGCGGCGTCCAGGGCTTCCCGGAACAGCTGGGCCTTGCCGTCCGGGAATGCGGTGAAGACCGTCCGCACTGCGACGCCCGCTTCGTCGGCGATCTGTTTGACGGTGGTGCTCACATACCCGTGCTGCTCGAACAGTGTCGCGGCTGCGTCTCTGATCGTGATGCGGGTACGGCGAGCAGATTCTTCCCGCAACGGTGAGCTGTAAGTTCTTCTGGCTGCGGACATCGCGGTCAGCCTAGCAGTATCGACTGCAGCACCGGTGCACCGGAAACGTGCTGCGTTCCATGCGCGAACAGGGCATGCTGGGCCTCGTGCACACCTTCGAGGTCTGGGCCCCGATCCCCTCGTCCGTTCGCCTGCATGTCGACGGCGAACTCCATCCGATGCGTCGGGAGGACGACGGCTGGTGGCGCGCCGCCGTCGATGCCACCCCCGGGTCCCGATACGGCTACGTACTCGATGACGACGACACAGTGCTGCCCGATCCCCGTTCACCGCGCCAACCGGACGGTGTGCACGGGCCCTCACAGCTGCACCGGATCGACCCTGACGGCTGGTCCGACCGCGCGTGGACCGGACGTCAACTCGCCGGAAGCGTGCTGTACGAACTGCACGTCGGTACGTTCACCGAGGAAGGCACACTCGACGCAGCAATAGGGCGTCTCGACGATCTTGTGGCGCTCGGCATCGACTTCGTCGAGTTGATGCCCGTCAACGCATTCAACGGCCCCCACGGATGGGGCTACGACGGCGTTCTCTGGTACGCGGTGCACGAACCGTACGGCGGTCCCGATGCCCTGCAGCGATTCGTCGACGCTGCCCATGCCCGGGGTATCGGCGTAGCGCTCGACGTGGTCTACAACCATCTCGGCCCGTCCGGAAACTACCTCGGCAGCTTCGGGCCGTACGTGTCGAAGAATCCGGGGATCTGGGGTGAAAGCATCAATCTCGACGGCCACGGATCCGGCGAAGTGCGCCGCTACATCATCGACAACGCCCTGCGCTGGTTCGTCGAGTTCCACATCGACGCACTCCGGCTCGACGCTACCCACGCGCTCATCGATCACACGGCTGAACATGTACTCGAGGAGCTGTCGGTCGAAACTCTGCGTCTGTCTGCCCATCTCCGTCGCCCCCTGAGCCTGATCGCCGAGAGCGACCTGAACGATCCCCGTACGGTCACGCCCCGGTCCGCTGGTGGTTACGGCCTCCACGCACAGTGGGACGACGACGTCCACCATGCGATCCATGCCGCGGTGTCCGGTGAGAGACAGGGCTACTACGGTGATTTCGGTTCACTGGAGTGTCTGGCACGCACGCTCGGGCATGGGTTCTTCCACGCCGGCACGTTCTCGTCGTTCCGAGGCCGCGTGCACGGCCGCCCCCTCGACGTGCGGCGGGTGCCGGCCAGTTCGCTGCTCGCGTACACGTGCACCCACGATCAGGTCGGAAACCGAGCCCGCGGTGACCGTCCGGGCGGCTATCTCGACCGGGGTCAGCTCGCGATGAAGGCGGCGCTCGTCCTCACCTCGCCGTACACACCGATGCTGTTCATGGGCGAGGAATGGGGTGCGAGTACCCCATTCCAGTACTTCACCTCTCACCCGGAACCTGAACTCGCCGCCGCCGTCGTCGAGGGACGCCGAAGGGAGTTCGGCGAACACGGTTGGGACTCTGACGATGTCCCGGACCCTCAGGATTCGGAGACGTTCCGCCGGTCCATCCTGCATTGGGACGAACGCACCGAACCCGAGCATGCACGACTGCTCGAGTGCTACCGGCAACTGCTCGAACTGCGACGCGCCCGCGCCGAACTCACCGACCCCTGGCTCGAACACCTCCAGGTGACCTACGACGAGGACGAGCGCTGGATCGTGGTTCATCGTGGCGCGATTCGCGTGGTGTGCAATCTCGGTAGCGATCCGGTGACGGTCCCCGTCGGCGGGAGCCCGATCCTCTGGTGGGACGAGCCCGTCGTCAATCGCACCCGGTCCGCTGTACTGGTCCCAGGACACTCGTTCGTGATCGTCGAATCCTGAACGGCCGCTTGACCGAACAGTCAACAGTCGTCGGACATCTGACCACACGGTTACCCTTGATCCGGCCTCGAGAACGCGCGTACCGTCAGGAATACCGCCGAATTTTTTCGAGGTGAATCGTCATGGAACCCAAGAAAGTACTGGCGAGCGCTTTTCTCACCACTGCTCTTGTCCTCACCCCGGTGGGCGTGGCCACCGCGTCCCCGGTGACCGACTCGTCTCCGGGTGTCGTCGATGTCAGACACAACGACCGTGGCTGGGATCGCGATCGAGGAGGACACCACGACAACAACTGGAACAAGGACCGCAACCACCGCGATTGGGATCGCGGACATCACAACGATTGGAATCGCGGCAACTTCTGGCGTCCGAATTGCTTCTGGTTCGGGCCGTGGCTCGTATGCATGCCCTGGTGAGTCCGTGCGTCACAGCCTATGTGAGGTAGCGGTAGGCAGGTGACCCCGGCTCGAGGCGGCTCGCTTCGATCGGCGATGCGTCCATGCGATGCAACAGCGCCGAAAGGTCCTCCGCTACACCGAGTTCGATACCGACCAACGCGGCACCCGTCTCACGGTTGTTGCGTTTGACGTATTCGAACAGGGTGATGTCGTCGTCGGGTCCGAGCACCTCGTCGAGAAAACGCCGCAATGCTCCCGGCTCCTGCGGAAAGTTCACGAGGAAATAGTGCTTGAGACCCCGGTGCACGAGTGAACGCTCGATGATCTCCCCGTACCGGGACACATCGTTGTTGCCGCCGGACACCAGGCACACGACGGTCGCGCCGGGCTCGATCGACAGTCCCTCGAGCGCCGCGACCGCGAGTGCGCCGGCGGGCTCGGCGATGATCCCCTCGTTCTGGTAGAGGTCGAGCATCGATGTGCACACCGCGCCTTCGTCGACCTGGGTCATCCCGAACGGAGCGTGACCCAGACCTTCCGCACGCAGGTTCGCGACCAGCGGCAGGCTCGAGTGCGACACCACCTCGGCGCCGAGTTGCGACACCACTGCATACGGGACGTCGCCGATTCGCTTGACGGCGGCACCGTCGACGAACGGCTCCACCTCGGGCAGGGTCACGGGGCCACCCGCGACCAGCGCGGCAGTCATGGACGCCGCACCTCGGGGTTCGACGCCGACGATCGCGGTGTGCGGCGACCGCTCACGCAGGTAGGAGGTGATACCCGCGATCAGTCCCCCACCACCGACCGGCACGACGAGCACATCCAGATCGCCCGGGAGTTGCTCGACGATTTCGCGTGCGATGGTCCCTTGTCCCGCTGCAGTACGGACGTCGTCGAACGGCGGGATCATTGTCGCGCCGGTGCGTTCCGCATCGTCGGCAGCGGCAGCGGCAGCCGCGTCGAAGGTGTCGCCCACGGCGATCAGCTCGACGAACCCTCCTCCGTGCACCTGGATACGGTCGCGCTTCTGCTTGGGGGTGCGCGCGGGCACGTAGATGCGGCCTTCGATTCGCATCGTCCGACACGCATACGCGACACCTTGCGCGTGATTTCCCGCGCTGGCCGTCACGACACCCGCAGCACGTTCCCGATCGTCGAGCTGGGCCATCGCGTTGTAGGCACCGCGCAGCTTGAACGAACGCACTCGCGTCAGGTCCTCGCGCTTGAGATAGACCTGGGCACCGGTCAGAGCCGACAGCCGAGGACTGAGTTCGATGGGGGTAATCGAGACCGCCTCCGCGATTCGCTCCGCCGCCATGTCGATATCTGCCGCGGTCGGTACGGCAGTCACATGGGTCGGTTCAGCGGTTCGCGAGGTGGAGGTCACCGTTCAATGCTGCCACTTGCCGCCGACACCACCCACGCGACCCCCTCCAACAGACGGTCAGGGTCGGAACTGGGAAGGCCTCGGCACGTTGCGAATGTTCGACTTCGCCATCTTCACCGCTTCGCCCACCCCCTCGTTCATCACGAGCTTCGACATGGCCAGGGCGAATCCCTTCACTTGCTCGCCGGTGATGGTCGGGGGGAGCGAGAGCGCCAGCGGGTCTGTGACGACGTCGATCAGCGCAGGACCGGGATGTGCGAACGCGTCCCGCAATGTCTGCTCCAATTCCGCAGGGTCATCGACGCGACGTGCGTAGAACCCGAGGGCCTCGGCAACCCGCGCGTAGTCGATTGCCGGGACATCGACTCCGAAGTCGGCGAGTCCGTCGACGAGCATCTCGAGTTTCACCATGCCGAGCGTCGAATTGTCGAACAGCACGATCTTGACCGGTAGCCGATGCATCACGACGGTGATCAGTTCACCGAGCAGCATCGACAGGCCACCGTCGCCGCTGACCGAGACCACCTGCCGGCCGGGTGCCGCGAACTGGGCACCGATCGCGTGGGGCAGCGCGTTGGCCATCGACCCGTGCAGCGCGGACGACAGGAATCGGCGACTGCCGTTCGGGTTGAGGTACCGCGCCGACCACACATTGCACATGCCGGTGTCGGCCGTGAACACGGCGTCTTCGGCGGCGACGTCGTCGAGAATGGACGCGACGTACTCGGGATGGATCGGTTTCCGCTGTTTCACCGGGGTCGTGTAGGCGCCGACGACCTTCTCCATCAGACCGCGGTGCCGGTCGAGAGTGCGTTCGAGGAACTTCCGGTCGGTCTTCCGGCGGATCAACGGCTCGAGAGCACGCAGGGTCGCACCGGTGTCGCCGTGCACCGCCAGATCCAACTCGGTGCGACGGCCGAGCCGGCCCGCATCGACGTCGATCTGTGCTGTTCGTACATCGGGAAGGAACTGGTCGTACGGGAAGTCGGTACCGATGAGCAACAGGAGGTCGGCGCCGTGCATACCGTCGTGGGCGGCGCCGTAGCCGAGCAGTCCGGTCATTCCGACATCGAACGGGTTGTCGTACTGGATCCATTCCTTTCCGCGAAGGCTGTGTCCGACCGGCGCCGCAACCGTGTCGGCAAGGTTCAGAACCTCCTCGCGTGCACCGCGAACGCCCGCACCGGCGAAGATCGCGATCTTCTCGGCGGCATCGATGGCCTCGGCCAGCGCTCGGACATCCGAATCTGCGGGCATGACGGTCGGGGCGCCCGTGCGGACGAGACGCGGCGATGAACCTTCCGCGGGCAGTGCCGCGATGTCTCCTGGCAGCGTGACGACGGCAACGCCCGGGCCGGCGAGCGCGTGCGTCATCGCACTGTGCAACACCCGGGGGGCCTGGGCGGCGGCGCTGATCAGCTCGGTGTACCCAGAGCATTCGATGAACAGCCGATCGGGATGCGTTTCCTGGAAGTATCCGGACCCGATCTGGGTGGACGGGATGTGTGAGGCGATGGCCAGCACCGGAGCTCCGGATCGGTGTGCGTCGTAGAGTCCGTTGATCAGATGCAGGTTGCCCGGCCCGCACGATCCTGCGCACACCGCCAGCTCCCCGGTGAGCTGCGCGTCCGCGGCGGCTGCGAAGGCCGCAGCCTCCTCGTGACGCACATGGATCCAATCGATGCCGCCCGACGCGGTGCCGCCGGTGCGGCGTACGGCATCCACAACCGGGTTCAGGCTGTCGCCGACGATCCCGTAGATCCGGCGCACACCCGCATCGACGAGTTGACCGACAAGCTGATCCGCGACTGTGCGCGCAGCCATTGCCGACCTACTTCCGTTCGAGGACGAAGACCGGGATCTGGCGATCGGTCTTGGCCTGGTAGTCGGCGTAGTCCGGGAAAGCAGCCACTGCTCGGTCCCACCACAGCGCCTTCTCGTCGCCGTGCAGCTCGCGCGCCACCATGTCGTACACTTCGGTGCCGTCCCGTAGCTCCACCTGAGGGTTCGCGATGACGTTGTAGTACCAGACGGGGTGTTTCGGTGCCCCTCCGAGCGAGGCCACGACCGCGTACTCACCTTCGTGTTCGACTCGCATCAACGGGGTCTTCCGCAACTTGCCGGTCTTGGCGCCACGCGTGGTGAGCACGACGACGGGCTTCCCATTGAGGGTGGTACCGGCGGTACCACCCGACGACTCGTAGGTCTCGACCTGATCGGCGGCCCACTTCGATGGGCTGGGTTCATATTCTCCGGTGAGAGGCATGCATCCAGTGAACACTGTGACGTGACACGCCACACCCCGGACCGAAAGTTCGTTGACCCGAATTCTTCTATGCGTCTACCCTGAAGGGGAACTTTCCTCAACCGGAGGTAACACTCGATGACGACCCTCGACCTGTCGCCGCGCAGGACCACTCGCGTGGCCGGTGTCGACATCGCCGGCACCGAATGGCCGCTCTACAAGCTCGAGGCGCTCGGCCTCGGCGGCCTGGCGCTGCTGGTTCTGTTCGTCGTCACCACCGATCCTCAGGTGGCGGTGCTCGGCTCTGCACTTGCTGCGACCATTACCTGGTTCACACGCGGGATGTACTACCGTCGCCTTCGAAACACCGCTACCCGGACAGCTCGAAACTCGTCCCGCTCCGGCGGTTCCGCTGCTTCACCTGCAGCGTCCCACATGTAGGACGAGAAAATCTGGTTGTCCCGACCGCCCTGTGGGCGGTCGGAAACCCCGAACCGACCAGGATCACGTCAGCAGGGTGTCACGAAGCGCGGCCTCGGCGTCAGAGGTGTCGGACCTCGACTGTTCGGTCTGCTTCGGTGCGGCCGGAACGAATTCGCGCAGTTTCTGCACCACCGTCCCATAGAACGCGTCGGTCGACGACGTCACGCTGCTGATGAAATTCGCCGACGTGCCCGAACGCCGGGTGCCCATCGGGAAGGTCTGTTCGAGACTGAACGACACGATCTCGCCTGAACGGCCGACGGTCAGCACCTTCGTCTCACCGCGCTCGTACTGCACCTCTACATAGCCTTCGAATGCCCCGGCCGGGGCGCCCACCCGGGCGCACACCGCCCTCGCGAAGGGCCGTACGGCCTGCGTAGTCGCCACCAGTGCCGACGTCGCGCGTCGTTCCTGCTCCTCACCGGCGCCGACACCCGCAACCGAGAACAACCGCGCCGGCTGCCATGCGTCGTTCTCTGCGAGAGTGAATTCGATCGGCTTCGACTTCTTCACCGCACGTTTGGCGGTCCGAACACCCCGAGCCTTCTCCTTCGTCGCTGCAGCCGGCTGAGAAGGTTCTGAGAGAGGTGCTGCATCTTCGGGTGATGTCGCCGCGGCGGTGGGCTGCTCGGCGACGGACATTGTGACGTCGGAGTCCGGCGCATCATCGATGTCGACACCGAAATCGGTTGCCAACCCGACAAGCCCGGACGCCCAGCCTTGGCCGACCGCTCGGACCTTCCACTGATCGTTCCGGCGGTACACCTCGCCGAATACGAACGCAGACTCGGTGGTGGCATCGGCAGTGACGTGTTCCGCCAAAGTGTGCCCTGCGCCGTCGACCACGCGCAGAGCGAGCTTTCCGAGATCACCGAAGGCACCGGCGTCGACACTCCCGACGAGCGCAACTGAGTGCACGTCCGTAGGGACTACTGCAAGGTCGATCGCGATACGCGCCTGCGCCCCTTCCTCTGTCGCACTGACACCGAGGAACCGGACCGAACCGTCCGCAGATTCCGGTTGGTTGTAGAACACGAAGTCGGAATCGGAGCGGACCTTCCCGCCCGTATTCAGCAGCAACGCCGACGCATCGACTTCGACACCCGATTCAGCCCACCCGAGCACCACATCGATCTGCTGCACATCACCAGGAAGCGACACGTTCTGCCCCTTGGACAAGAGTTTGCCGGTGGGATCAGTCGGGTCGTGGACGGAGCCGCCGATGTTCAGTCGGGTGCCTTTGGCTTCGAGTTCGTCGGCGATCGCCCGGAGGTCGACGGCGGAACGGCCGAGGCGGTCGAGTTTGGCGACGACGAGGGTGCCGCCTTCGCGGCAGGCGGCGAGCGCTTCGCGCAGACCGGGTCGGTGTCGGTTGCGGCCGGTGTAGCCCTTGTCGGTGTAGATCCGGTCGTTGGGGACTCCGAGGCGTTTGAGGGCTGTGCGTTGCGCTCGCAGATCTTGGCCCGCGGTGCTGCATCGGGCATAGCCAATCAGGATTCCGTCCATGAGGCGACGATAGTGCTGTTTGGGTCAGCTATACGAGACCGATATGCAGGACGGTTAAACAGGACGGTCGGACGGCCGTATTCCCCAGGACACGATCGAGTGCCGGGCCGTTTCGGGGTGTGCTGTTTGAGGACCGCCTTACAGGACTGCGACGGAGAGATCTCAAAGTGATCTACTGGGTGCATGAGCGATGACCAAACAAGGATGCCCAGTGCCCTCATGGTCGTGGTTCTCGGACTGTTGGGTGTGGTGTGCGGTCTGGCCTCCGCTGGGATTCTCTGGTGGTGGTCTTCGCAACGCCCGTCGGAGATCATGTACGACGGCGTATACGAGCCACTGCCGGACGTGAATCTCTCTACCGGATACAACATCTTCCCTCTGGAGGCAACTGGCATAGGGCCTTGGCTCTATGCCCAGGGCGCCGTAGTTGTTGATTAGCGACCCTGTGAACTGGGGTTTTCGCTTTATTCGAGGTGCTGTCCGGGCCGGTGGAGCGGGCATGGGGACAG
>NZ_SLVY01000034.1 GCF_004345605.1 Rhodococcus sp. SMB37 | reverse complement strand
GGGTTGAATCATTTGGTGTTTCATGCGCCGGGTCATGATCAGCGGCGGTTTCTGGAGTTGTTCGAGCGGGATCTGGCTCCGCGGCTACGCGCCCTGGCCTGAGCGGACGGTTGAGCGAGATGACTTCGGTTGCACAGAACGTGACCACTCTTCCGCAGTGGAAGGAACTCGACGCCCATCGCGCCGACATCGAGTCGGTGCACCTGCGTGAGCTGTTCGCAGCAGATCCGGCCAGGATCGAGGCGATGACCGTCACCGCCGCGGATCTGACGGTCGACTACAGCAAACACCGAATCACCCACCGCACCAAGGAGTTGCTGCTCGACCTCGCACGCGCGACCGGGGTCGAGGGCGCACGCGACCGGATGTTCGCCGGTGAACACATCAACGTCACCGAGGACCGGGCGGTCCTCCACGCCGCACTGCGACTCCCGTCGACCGCGCGGTTGACGGTCGACGGTCAGGATGTGGTCGCCGACGTGCACGACGTGCTCGCGTCGATGGGTGCTTTCACCGACCGGGTCCGGGACGGCCGGTGGCGCGGAGCGACCGGGGAGAAGATCACGACAGTGGTCAACCTCGGGATCGGCGGATCCGATCTGGGCCCAGTGATGGTGACACGTGCGTTGCGGCACTACCACGACGGTCCGCAGGTGCGATTCGTGTCGAACGTCGACCCGGCCGATCTCACGGCAGCCCTCCACGGCCTGAATCCGGCCACGACGTTGTTCATCGTGGCGTCCAAGACGTTCTCGACAGTCGAGACGCTGACGAACGCGACCGCAGCGAGGCGCTGGCTGGTCGCGGCGTTGGGCGAGGACGCGGTCGCGGTGCATTTCGTTGCGGTGTCCACACACGCTCAGCGGGTCGCGGAGTTCGGGATCGACCCGGCCAACATGTTCGGCTTCTGGGACTGGGTCGGCGGCCGGTACTCGGTCGGCTCGGCGATCGGGCTGTCGGTGATGTGCGCGATCGGCCGCGAGCGATTCGCCGAACTGCTCGACGGGTTCCACCGCGTCGACACCCACTTCCGTACCGCACCCCTCGAAGAGAACAGTCCGGTCCTGCTCGGCCTGCTCGGCGTGTGGTACACGAGTTTCCTCGGCGCGCAATCGCGTGCCGTGCTGCCCTATTCCAACGACCTCGTGCGCTTCCCCGCCTATCTGCAGCAGCTGACCATGGAGTCGAACGGCAAGTCCGTACGTGCCGATGGCGCTCCGGTGGGATGCGCGACCGGCGAGATCTTCTGGGGGGAACCGGGAACGAACGGACAGCACGCGTTCTATCAGTTGCTGCACCAGGGAACGCACCTGGTGCCGGCGGACTTCATCGGATTTGCCACGTCGACGGATGATCTGCCCACCGCCGACGGAACCGGAAGCATGCACGAGGTGCTCATGGCGAACTGCTTCGCGCAGTCGAAGGTGTTGGCGTTCGGGCGCACCGCAGACCAGGTGCGGTCCGATGGCACACCCGAGGAATTGGTGGCGCACAAGGTGATGCCCGGCAATCAGCCGTCGACGACGATCCTTGCTCCGATACTGACCCCGTCGACCCTCGGGCAGTTGATCGCGTTGTACGAGCATCAGGTGTTCGTACAGGGCGTGGTGTGGGGGATCGATTCGTTCGACCAGTGGGGCGTGGAACTGGGGAAAGTACAGGCAACGCAACTGCAGCCGGCGTTGTCGGGCGACGGCGATCCGGCGACGGGTGATGCCTCCACCGACGCGCTCATCCGAATCTATCGAGAGATGTCGAAGGGAGAGTGACCCGTGCCCGCTCTGAAACTCCTCAAACTCCCCCCGCCGGTGGCGGAGTCGTGGGACTGGCAGATGGACGCGGCGTGCCGCGACGTCGACGGGGCGATCTTCTTCCACCCCGACAACGAGCGTGGTGAACCGCGTGAGGAAAGGGTCGCGGCTGCGAAGCGGATCTGTCAGGTATGCCCGGTGCGTGCGCAGTGCTCGAGCTACGCCTTGGAATCCGGTGAACGTTACGGGGTCTGGGGCGGCATGACCGAAGAGGAACGGAAGGCCACCCGCAGGCGGCGTGTGGTCCGGTAGTGCTCCCGGAATGCGACGGCACCGAGTGAGATTCACTCGGTGCCGTTTTGTGCGGTGCGATGATCAGGCGTCGAGGAACAGATCCCGCTGAGGGTTGTCGCCGCCGCCGTAGCGCGAGAGATCGGTGACACCGGCTGCGGTGAGAACATCCGAGTCGATGTAGCACTTGCCGCTGGTGGTCTTCGCGGGGCCCGACAGGATCGCGACCGCGGCGTCGGCCATGATCTCGGGGCTACGCGACGACGACAGCAGGTTCTCGCCGTCCTGCATGTTCGCGACCGCGGAGGTGGCGATGTAGGTCTCCGGCCACAGGCAGTTCGCGGCGATGCCGGCCTCGGCGTACTCGGCCGCAAAACCCAGTGTCAGCAAAGACATTCCGTACTTGGACAGTGTGTACGCGGGATGTGCACCCAGCCAGTACGGGTTCATGTTGATCGGCGGGGAGATCGTGAGAATGTGCCCGTTCTCGGACTTGCGCAGATGCGGCAGTGCTGCCTTCGTGAGGAGGAAGGTGCCCCGGCAGTTGATTTCCTGCATGAGGTCGTACTTCTTCGCCGACAGCTTCTCGGTCGGTTCGGTTCCGATCGCGCTTGCATTGTTGACGCACATGTCGATGCCACCGAATCGCTCGACGGCGGTGTCGACGGCGCGCTGGACGTCCTCTTCCTTGCGTACGTCGCCGACGATGGCGACGGCCTTGCCGCCGGCTGCCTCGATGTCGGCCACGGCCGTGTGGACCGTGCCCTTCAGCTTCGGGTGGGGTTCGGCTGTCTTGGCCAGGAGCACTACGTTCGCGCCCTGTGCTGCGGCTGCGACGGCGATCGCAAGTCCGATGCCGCGGCTGGCGCCGGACACAACCATCGTGCGGTCGCGAAGTGCATGCTGGCTCGTCATCGTTCTCCCTGCTCGGATTTCGTGGGGCTCATTCGTTCTCACCGATGATATTGGCATTCTCATTTTCTGCAAGTAAGGTATCCAGCGTGAGCGATATCGTGGAAACCTCGTCCGGGATCCCGCTCGATCCGGTGTACGGGTCGGGGGATCGAGAGCGTGAACTACCCTTGCCCGGGAAGTTCCCCTTCACCCGTGGAAACTTCGCCTCCGGCTACCGGGGGCGGCTGTGGACCTTCCGTCAGTACTCGGGCTTCGGTACCGCCGAAGAATCCAACCGCCGCTACCGCTACCTGCTCGAACAGGGCGGAACCGGGCTCTCGGTCGCGCTCGACCTGCCCACGCAGTGCGGCTACGACTCCGACGACCCCGAGGTCACCGAAGAGGTGGGCCGCGTCGGGGTCGCCGTCGACACCCTCGCCGACGCCGAGATCCTCTTCGACAGCATCCCCCTCGACAAGATCAGCACCAGCTTCACGATCAACGGCACCGCCGCGATCCTGCTGGCCTTCTATGTGGCCGCCGCCGAGCGCAAGGGGGTGCCGCGCGAGAAGCTCACCGGCACCATCCAGAACGACATTCTCAAGGAATACGCGTCCCGCGGAACGTGGATCTGGCCGCCCGAACCGTCCCTGCGTCTGATCGCCGACACGATCGAATTCTGTGCCGCCGAAGTCCCGCGGTTCAACGCGATCTCGGTGGCGGGTGCACACTTCCGCGACGCGGGAGCCAACGCGGTCCAGGAGATGGCCTTCACCCTCGCCGACGGTGTCACCTACTGCGACACCGTGGTCGAACGCGGCCGCATGACCATCGACCAGTTCGCGCCGCAGATCTCGTTCTTCTTCTACACTCACGGCGACTTCTTCGAGGAAATTGCCAAATACCGTGCCGGACGCCGTCGTTGGGCGACAATCGTTCGCGAGCGCTACGGCGCGACCACCGACAAGGCATCGATGTTCCGTTTCGGTTGTGTCGCCGGTGGTGCCTCGCTTTACGCCCCACAGGCGCAGAACAACCTCGTGCGTGTGGCCTACGAGTCCATGGCCTCCGTGCTCGGGGGTGTCCAGTCGATGTTCACCGCGGCGTGGGACGAGCCGTTCGCCCTGCCGAGTGAGGAATCCGCGACGCTCGCGCTGCGCACGCAGCAGGTCCTCGCCTACGAGACCGGCGTGACCCGGGTGGCCGACCCGCTCGGTGGGTCCTACTTCGTCGAGGCACTCACCGACCGCACGGAAGAGCGCATTGTCGAGATCATGACCGATCTCGAACAGCACGGCGGCATGGTCCGAGCCATCGAGGACGGCTACCTCCAGGGCCTCATAGCCGACGAGGCGTACAAGCTCCACAAGGAGATGGAAGCCGGCGAGCGACCGATCGTCGGCGTCAACAAGTTCGTCTCCGACGAGCCCGCGCCGGAGATCTCCACCTACGAACTCGATGCCGAAGGTCGCGAGATGCAGCTGAAGCGTCTCGCGAAGGTGAAGGCCGAGCGTGATCCCGAGGCCGTGCGCAGCACCCTCGCAGCCTTGTCCCGCGCAGCGGAAGGAAACGACAATCTCATGCATTCCCTGATCGACTGCGCCAACGCCTACTGCACGGTCGGCGAAATGGTGTCCACACTCAAGTCCGTGTGGGGCGAGTTCCAGCAGCCGGTGGTGTTCTGATGACCGCCCGCGTTCTCGTCGCCAAGCCCGGACTCGACGGCCATGACCGTGGCGCCAAGATCGTTGCGCGCGCATTGCGTGATGCCGGCTTCGAAGTGATCTACACAGGGATCCGCCAGAAGGTCGAGGACATCGTGTCCATCGCCGTCCAGGAGGATGTCGCTGTGGTGGGTCTGAGCATCCTCTCGGGCGCGCACGTCGCCTTGACGACGAAGGTCGTCGAGGCCCTGCGCGCCGCGGACGGCAGCGACATCGACGTGATCGTCGGCGGCACCATCCCGCAGTCCGACGTCCCCAAGCTTCTCGATGCCGGGGCCGCCGCGGTGTTCCCGACCAGTACGCCACTCGACGAGTTGGTCGCCGGAGTGCGCAAGCTGACCGAGAACGCACGCTGACCGGCAACCCGGACCAGGCGTAACCCATTCTCGAGCCCGGCCACCGAGCGCGCCACCGGGCCGCGCAGTCAAACGAACTCGTCGAATGCTGGAGGAATCGTGCGGATCGGAGTGATGGTCGGGCCTGAGCAGGGTGATACGGCCCGCAAGGTCGACCGGATGCTGAAAGACGTCGAATGGGCCGAATCCGCGGGGTTCGACACCGTGTGGGTTCCGCAGATCCCCACGGACTTCGACGCATTGACGGCCGTCGCCCTCATGGGTACGCGGACGAGCCGCATCGAAATCGGTACTGCCGTCGTGCCTCTCCAGGCACAGCACCCGGTGCACCTGGTGCGCCAGGCACTGTCCACCCACGCTGCGCTGAACGGACGGCTCGCGCTCGGTGTCGGCCCGTCGCACCACTGGATCGTGCAGGACATGCTCGGCCTGCCCTACGAGAAGCCCGCCAAGTTCACCCGGGACTACCTCGACGTCCTCGGTGGCATCAAGGACCTCCCCGGGTCGATCGATGTGGAGAACGACACGTTCACCGTGCACAATCCGCTCGATATCGGACCCGTGGCACCCTTGCCGCTCCTGGTCGCTGCGCTCGGGCCCGTCATGCTGAAGATCGCCGGTGAACGCGCCGACGGAACCATCCTGTGGATGGCCGACGAACGCGCGATCGGTGAGCACATCGTTCCCCGCATCACCAAGGCTGCTGCCGAAGCAGGCCGCCCCGACCCGCGGATCGTCGCGGGTGTGCCGGTATGTCTGTGTGCACCGGGCGAGGAGGGCATCGCGCGTGAGCGTGCCAACCGCATCCTCGCCGAGGCCGAGATCTCGCCGAACTACCAGCGTCTGCTCGAGCAGGGCGAGGCCAAGGACATCGGCCAGATGGCCATCGTCGGCGACGAGAACGCAATCCTCGCCGGGTTCAAGCGGTATCGCGACGCGGGCGTGACCGATCTGTCGATGCGCCTATTGCCCATCGGCAACAACCGCGACGAACTGGTCGCGTCGAAGTACCGCACGCGTGAGGTCGTCGCCGAGCTCGCGAAGGAACTGAGGTGACCACGGGTTCCGGTCCCCTCGCAGGTATCCGGATCCTCGAGGTCGGCCACATTCTTGCCGGACCGTACGCAACGATGATGCTGGCCGATCTCGGGGCAGAGGTCACGAAGATCGAACCACCGACCGGCGACCTGTCGCGGCAGGTCAGCGACGCGTACTTCGCGAGCCTCAATCGGGGCAAGCGGAGCATCTGCCTCGATCTGACCACCGAGGACGGTCAGCGCCGGCTCGGTGAGCTCGCCGCCGAATCACACGCTCTGCTCGTCAATCTCAAGCCGTCGGCGATCCGGAAATCCGGCCTGACCTACGACGCACTGCGTCGGTTCAACGACAGGATCGTGTGTGTCGCGCTCACGGGGTACGGCCTCGACGAGGGCGATGATCCGGCGTTCGACTACGTCATCCAGGCGGTGACGGGTGTCGCTGATCTCACCGGCGACCCCGCCGGGCCACCGACCCTGCCCGGGTATTCGGCTGCCGACAACTCGACCGGCCTGACGGCGGCGCTCGGACTGCTCGCCCAGATCGTGTCGGGCCGCGGGGGCCAGGTCGAGGTGTCGCTACGCGATGTCATGCTCTCGCAGCTCAACTACCGTGCCTCCGCATATCTCAACGAAGGAACAGCGCCGCGTCGTATGCCGAACGGGGCGCACTCGTACTACGTTCCTGCGCAGCTGTTCCCGACATCCGACGGGACGTTGGCCTTGTTCATCACGCACGACGGTTTCTGGCGGACGTTCGCGGCGGAGGCCGGCGTCGACGGTTTCGAGACGATGGCCGAACGCGCGGCGAATCGTGACGAGGTGCTTGCAGTCGTCACCGAGGTGCTCGCCGGCGACACCGCCGCCGGGTGGGAATCGCGGTTGCGCCCCTTGGGTGTGCCCGCCGCCGCGGTCCGGTCGCTGCCGGATGCGCTCGAGGCCACATCGTCGATGGTCGTGGAGGCCGGCGACTTCCGGCTCGTCGGAAGCCCCATCCGCATCGACGGCTACGAGCCCGAATACGGGGCGCCGCCGCGGCTGGGTGAGCACGGCACGCTTCCCGTCGGCTGATCGGAGTCGTCGGTCGCACAGGCACAACATGTCGATGGCCCCCAACGGATTCCGTTGGAGGCCATCGACATGCCGGAGGGTCTATTCGTACCGCACCTTGATGGAGCAGTCCGGTACGGCCTGGCAGGTGAGGGTGTAGCCGTCGGCGATCTCGTCGTCGCTGAGTGCGTCGTTGACACGCATGGTGGCGCTGCCGTCGGTGATCTTCGCGATGCAGGTCGCGCAGTTGCCGGCCTCGCACGAGAACGGAGGCGCCAATCCCGCGCGACGTGCGCTTTCGAGGAGAGTCTCTCCCGGATTCAGCGGCACCGACACGCGCTGGCCGCCCAGCCGGATCGACACGGTGCCCTCGATCGGTGCGGCCGGGATCGGGGTCTCCACGTCGGCAACCTGCACGGGTTCCGCGGCGGTGCCGAAGCGTTCGCTGTACACGGTGCCGGGACCGGTGAGGGCGGACTCGATCATGTCCATGAATGCCTCGGGGCCGCACAGGTATGTGTCGGACGCGGTGTCGGCGCCGATGAACTCCAACGCACCTGCGGGGGTGAGCAGGCCCAAGTCGTCGTCGAAGTGGCGAACGACGGTGAGGCGTCCGGCGTACTTCTCGACGAGATCGTCGGTCACGGCGTCGAAGATCGCCGCATTGCGGTCGCGATCGGCGATGAGCAGACGGACGTCCCGATCGGTGGTGGCGAGGGTGCTCTTCGCGATCGACAGGAGCGGGGTGATGCCGCTGCCGCCCGCGAATCCGATGACGGGTCCTTCGCCCTCGCGCAGCAGGAAGGTGCCCGCAGGGCGGGTGATCTCCACCTGATCGCCCTCGGCCACGTTGTCGTGCAGCCAGTTGGAGACCTTGCCTCCGGGGACCCGCTTGATGGTGGTCATCATCTCGGTGTCGGTCTCGGGGGCGCTCGACATCGAGTACGACCGGTAGAGGTCGGTGCCGTCCACGTTGACCTTGAAGGTGCAGAACTGGCCTGCCTGGTAGGTGAACGGCCCGTCCACAGGGGCGAGCACGTAGGTGCGGGCGTCGTCGGTCTCCTTCACGATCCGGGTAACGGTCGCGCGCTGGAACAAAGGTGGTCTCGCCATGGACCGTCTCCTCCTGGTATCGATATTCTGCTACTTGGAGAGTACTATTCTCGCCAGTGAGAGCGAAAGCTCCCGACCGAGATATTCCCAGGATGAGACGGGATCGTAAGGAACGAGGACATGGCCGACCGCACCGTGCTGGCCTTCGACCAGCAGGAATACAGCCGCGCGCAACTCGAAGCGCTGGCTGCCGGTATGGCAGCGTCCCTCGAGCGCCGCGGTGTCACACCCGGCGACCGTGTGGCCCTCATGTCGTCGAACCGGCCCGAGTTCGTCATCGCCGTGCTGGCCATCTGGCAGGTCGGTGCAGTCGTCGTCCTGATCAGTCCGGCATGGAAACGCGCTGAAGTCGCGCACGCGCTCGACGTCAGCGAGGCGACCCATGCTGTCGGCGACAATTCGGCCCTGGCCGCCCTGATGCCCACGCTCTGCCTCGACGATCAGATCGAGGAGGGATTTCGCCCGCCCACGCGGGCGGGCGCGGATGCCGACGCCCTGCTGGTCTTCAGTTCCGGTACCACAGGTCTTCCGAAAGCGGTCCGACACACCCACGCGTCGTTCGCCGCCGCAGTCGCGCACTGGCGCGACGCCCTGAAACTCACCGCGAGCGATCGCATCCAGATCGTCACACCCCCGTCGCACATCCTCGGTCTGCTCAACATCGCGACCGCACTCGATGCAGGCGCCTGGCTGCGGCTGCATCGGCGTTTCGATCTCGACGCGATGCTGCGCCACATCGAGAGCGACCGCATCACCGTCGAGATGGCTGTCGCACCGATCGCTCTGGCCATGGCGTCACACCCGCAACTCGAGTCCTTCGACCTGTCGTCGCTGCGCTACATCATGTGGGGTGCCACGCCTGTCACGCCGAGCGTCGCCGAGACCGTCACTCGGCGCACAGGGGTGCCGTGGGTCCCCGCGTACGGCGCGAGTGAAGTGCCGGTGATCGCCTGCAGTCCGATCGACGGTGCGCGCCTGGACAGCGTGGGTCGTGTGGTTCCGGGTGTCGAGATGCGCGTCGTGTCGCTCGAGACGGGCGAGACACTCGCACCGGACCACACGGGCGAGATCCAGGTGCGCTCCGCGTCCATGATGGCCGGATACCTGCCCAGGGACTCGACCGCCGGTGCATTCGTCGACGGCTGGTACCGCACCGGCGACGTCGGCAGTGTCGACGCCGACGGTTGGGTGCGCATCACCGACAGATCCAAGGACATGATCAAGGTCAACGGCTTCCAGGTGGCGCCGGCCGAGATCGAAACCGTCCTGTTCTCCCACCCCGACATCGCCGACTGTGCGGTGTTCGGCACCGATGACCCTTCCACCGGGGAAGCCGTCGTCGCAGCGGTCACGACCACCGCACCGATCGAAGCCGACGAGATCATCGACCTCGTCGGGAACACTCTCGCCTCGTACAAGCGTCCGAGCCGAGTGGTCTTCGTGCCCGAAATCCCGCGCCTGCCCTCCGGCAAGGTGTTGCGCCGAATACTCGAGGAGCGCCATGGACGTACGTCTGACCAATGAACAACAGCAATTGCGCGACGCAGCCGCAAAACTCGCCGACGATCTGGGGCCGGGTTCGGTTCAGGACCTCGACGACGCGACACGTGTCGCGCGGCTGGAGAAGACGGTCGCCGCGGCCGGCTGGCGCGAACTGCGTTCCGACGGTGCCTCCGGCGTCGAGGTGGCCATCGTTGCCGAAGAATTCGGCCGAGGACTCGTGGATGTTCCGTTCCTCGGGCCGATCCTCGCCGACGACCTGCGACGGCATCTCTCCGACGACCAACAGACCTGGGGCATCGCCATCGGTGCCGACGCGTTCGACGCGGCGGGACTCACTCGCGCACTCGTAGTGCGCGACAACAGTATCCTCGCGGCCGAGATCGGCGACCCCGCCGAGGGTGCCGACTTCACCCGCACATTCGCGACGTTGGTCGAACCGTACGAACAGCTCGGTGACCTCTCGTCCGAGCAGATCGAGCGGGGATACGCGCTGGCGTTGGTCGCCACGTGCGCGGACCTCGTGGGAACCTCGCGTGGCGCCCAGGCAGCCGCGGTCGACTACGCCAAGATCCGCGAACAGTACGGCAACACGATCGGCTCGTACCAGGCCGTCGCGCACCTGCTCGCCGAGAGCGAAGCGCTCATCGAAGGATCCATCAGCGTGCTTCGGCACGCGGCATGGGCCGTCGACGAACTGACACCCGCCGAGGCGGTCCGCGCCGCGCGGATCGCGAAGATCTACTGCGCCCGTGCCGCCCGCACGGTGTGCGAAACGGCTATCCAGGTGCACGGCGGCATCGGAAACACCTGGGAATGCATCGAACACGTCTACCTTCGGCGGGCGCTGACGTCCACCGAACTGTTCCCCGTGAGCCTGGAGGAGATCGACCTTGGACTTTCGTGACTCGCCGGAAGAAGCCGCGTTCCGCACGCGGCTGCGCACCTGGCTCGCAGAGATAGCAGGCAAGTTCCCCACATCGGGCGACGAGTACTGGGCCAAGCAGGGAGAATGGCACCAGGCCCTGTACGGGGCGGGATTCTTCGGATTGTCCTGGCCCAAGGAGTACGGCGGCCAGGAACTCCCGCCGGTCTTCGACGTGATCCTCGACGAGGAACTCGCAATCGCCGGTGCGCCGCCGCGGCCCAGCCTCGGTTACCTCGTGGTGGGTCTCGGGCATCACGGAAGCAAAGAACTGCAGCAGCGGTTCCTGCCAGGGATGATCAACGGCACCGAACGGTGGTGCCAGGGATTCAGTGAACCCGGCGCCGGCTCCGACCTCGCATCGCTGACCACCACCGCGACCCGCGACGGCGACGAATACATCATCCACGGTCACAAGATCTGGACGAGCTACTCCGACGTTGCCGACTGGTGCCTGTTGCTCGCGCGCACCGATCCGGATGCGCCGCGGCACCGCGGAATCTCGGCGTTCATCGTCCCGATGAAGCAGCCGGGCATCGAGCAGCGGCCATTGAAGATGATCAGTGGTGTCACCAAAGAATTCGGTCAGGTCCTGTTCGACGGTGCGCGGGTCTCTGCGGATCAGATGGTCGGCAAGCCTGGCGACGGCTGGCGCATCGCGATGACGGTGGTCGGGCACGAACGCGAACCCTCCACACTCGGATTCGCAGCCCGCTACGGCAAACTCGTCCGCCAGCTTGCCGCCCGCACAGAAGGCAGACCGCCGGAAGATCTCGCGTGGGCCGCGGTGCAATCGGAGATGCTGCGCCTGCACGTGCGCCGCCGGCTGTCGGAACAGCTCGACGGTGTGAACCACGGGTCGGAGGGCTCGCTCGACAAGTTGCTCATGACCTGGGTGGATCAATCGGTCGGCCACGCCGCGCTGGCGGTGGCCGGCACCCGCGACACCGAGCTGCTCGGCTCGTACATGTACAGCCGCGCGCAGTCGGTGATGGGCGGTACATCGCAGATCCAGAAGAACATCATCGCTTCACGAATCCTCGGATTGGGGGTCTGACATGTACGACATGCCCGACGAAATCGACGTTCAGGCGGACGGCCCGCTGCGGATCATCACCCTCAATCGCCCCGATGATCTCAATGCAGTCAACGATGCTCTGCACGAGGGACTTTCGCGACTCTGGACACGCCTCAGTGCGGACCGCGATGCGCGTGTCGCGGTGATCACGGGTGCCGGGCGAGCCTTCTCGGCCGGCGGCGACTTCACCTATCTCCAGGAACTCGCGAAGGACCCCGACCTGCGCGCGAAGTCGATCGCGGACGGACGTGAGCTCGTGCTCGGGATGACCCGGTGCCGAATCCCGGTGATCGCCGCTGTGAACGGGCCCGCAGTGGGGCTCGGCTGCAGCATCGTTGCGCTCAGCGACATGGTCTACATGGGTGAGAAGACCTACCTCGCCGACCCGCACGTACAGGTCGGTCTTGTCGCCGCCGACGGCGGTGCGCTCACCTGGCCGCTGCAGATCAGTCTGTTGCAGGCGAAGGAGTTCGCCTTCACCGGCCAGCGGATCCCCGCGCAGCGGGCACTGGAACTGGGGCTGGCCAATCATGTGGTCGAGGATCCGCTCAGCGAGGCACTCGCGGCCGCCAAGAACATCCTGGATCAGCCGCAGAAGGCGATCGAGGCGACGAAGCGCCTGATCAACATCCAGCTCGAGCGTACGGTGCTCGCCGCCATCGACTTTGCGCTGTCGGCAGAGGAAATGACGTTCCAGAGCGATGACTTCCAGGCCAACATCGCGCGCCTGACCGCTGGCAAGAGCTGACGGTCAGCATGCTCGGCCGTATGAGGTCGCTGGCAAGTTTTCATCCTGATCTGCGGGTCGCGGCGCTGGTGGCGCCGCGACGCGCGGTGACACCGAGAACCCTTCCGGTGTTGCGCAGACTCACGAAGGCGATCAAGGGTAGAGACGCGGATGTCCACGTCCTGGAACCTGGTGTAGCGGTGCGATATTTCCGTCCGCGCACGCCGGTCGGAGACGAACCGCGTCCGGCGCTGTTGTGGATCCACGGCGGTGGTTACGTGTTCGGCCGAGCCGTGCAGGACGATGCGCTGTGTCAGCGTTTTGCCGACCGGCTCGGTGCCGTCGTTGCGTCGGTCGATTACCGGCTCGCGCCGGAGTTCCCGTATCCGATCCCGGTGGACGACTGCTTCCAGGCCTATCGGTGGCTCGTGCATCGGCCGGAGGTGGACGCGTCGAAGATTGTGATCGGTGGTGCCAGTGCGGGTGGAGGTCTTGCTGCCGCGCTCGCGTTCGCCATACGCGACAGCGACCTCACGGAGCCGGCGTTCCAGCTCCTGGTCTATCCGATGCTCGACGACCGGACCGTCTCCGGGCCCGAGCACATGCGTATGTGGGACGAGGACTGTAATCGCTTCGGGTGGGCGAGTTTCCTCGGGGACGCCGATGCCTCGATTGCGGCGCCGGGACGTCGAACAGACCTGGCGGGGCTCCCACCGACGTGGATCGGTGTGGGCTCCAACGATCTGTTCGCGCGCGAGGATCGTGAATATGCGGACCGGCTCGTCGAAGCCGGGGTACCATGCGAATTCCATCCGGTATCAGGGGCTTTCCACGGTTTCGACCTCGTCTCCTCGCGCAGCGGTGTCGCGCGGGAGTTCTTCGACGAACAGTGTGTCGCCGTGAGCAGGATCCTTGAGGACTGACCTTCCCGACAGAACGACGGCGCTTCCGAACTCCCCGGAGTCCGGAAGCGCCGTCGTATCGGTCTACGAGTGAGCGAGTTCGTAGCGTCGGCGGTATTCCGTTTTGGATGTCTCGCTGACGTCCACGTCTTTCGCTCGTGCGCGCAGGGCACCGACGGTGGCCTGTTC
>NZ_SLVY01000033.1 GCF_004345605.1 Rhodococcus sp. SMB37 | reverse complement strand
AAACTCGACCCTCAGCAAGTCGAATTATCCCAGCTCAGGGCACCATTCTTTGTGTTCGACACGGCCGCTCGCTCAATCAGCACGAAAGCGCGAGGCTAAAGATCTACTGCATATCCAGGGCTGGATCCAACGAGTCGACGAGATCGTGCAACGCGGCAAGAACGCCTACCTCGCCGACATCCTGCTCCAAGAAGCCGGTGACTCACTGATGATGAAGCTCGGAGAGGCTGCCAATCGCCTCTCCAGGGCTGGCGTCCTCGCACCTGAAGGCATCGATTGGGCACTCGCCGTCGCAAACCGCAACTTCATCATTCACCAGTACGACGCGATCAACCGAGCAATCACCTGGCAGACCCTATCCGTCGACCTTCCCGAGTGGAGGGATTCCCTCCTGCAACTGTTCGCTGACGCGGACTCCGAACTCACCGATGAAGCCGATGAAGCCGATGAAGCCGATGAGACGCTACGACCGAAGGACATGTGAACGGGCGCCTCACAGCCCAGGCATCACCGAGGGAGCCCTGCGCGGTCGAACTCCTGCTGCAGACGCGGCCTTCGCCGATGAGTCCTGCGGAGTTCTGCGATGAGGTCCTCCACCGCGGCAACCTCGTCTGACCCCGCAGCAAGCATGCGCATCTTCGCAAGGCGGCGAGCCGCGAGGCGGTAATGCTTGGCTCCTGCAACAACCAACTCGTTCTCGACAAGTCTCCGATGAACCGGAAGAACGGCAAGAGGTTCGACCTTCTCATACGCCTTGGCCAACTCGTTCCACGTGCGATCGTCTTCGAGACCGAGCGAGTGGGCGAGGCTCCACGCGAAGCGAGCATCACGAAGTGTCACGAGGGCGAAGGCCACGGAGTCGCTCGGGCTGGCAGCAAGAACGCTCAGAACCTCCTCCCTGTATTCGGCCCAGGCCTCGCCTGCCGACTTGTACACACGAGCGGCTGTTACCGAAGACGGCCAGCGGCGGAACACCAGGAGTCGCGCGTCCAGCAGATCGCCAGGCCGGTGTTTCTCGAGAAGGACGCACCAGTAGTCCGCAGCACTGAGCGACTGGTGCCCCCGGTCGAAGTCGGTCGCTTGTTTCGCCCACTCGATCGCAAGGTCGATCTCGCCGATTTCCTCGAACGCTTCGGCGGTGTCTTTCAGCCAGGCCGCGACCTTTCGATCCCGGGCGTGCGTACGAATGATTGCCTCGATGTCGCGGTCCAAGATCGCCAGACGCCGCGCATTCCAGTCGAGCGTGAACCACTCGTGAGGATGCGGAGACGACCAGCGCTCATCTTCCGACGGACGCGCTCCGAGCCCCGCTTCGGTCTCGAGCAGCTTTGCTCGGTAGTCGGCCATCCCTTCGTTGCCGAGAGCCGGCGCATAGGCGACCGGATCGATCTCGAAGTAGTCGACTACGCCGTCGAACTGGAACTTCATCATCCAGTCGACAAGCTTTCCCGGCGGAGGTTTCGCGACGGCAGCAACCCGCGGATGAAGTTCGAGGAGACGACGACACGCGTCACCGATGATCCCGCTGGAGTCATCGGCTCGGGCAATCACCGTGATGGAGCTCGCGAGCGCCCTGTTGGTGACGTCGTAGATCTCGAGCGGGTCCGTCGTCGGGATCGCTGATTCGAGAGTGTCAACGGCTTCGTGCATTCGCCGGCCGTGCGCGTTCGCAGCACTCCACCGATGCAGATCGGTCTTCGTCCTGATGAGTGGGAGCACTGCTTCACTGAGCGTGGTCACGCAACGACCTCCTTCGGAGCACCACAAAGCGCCACGCAATCGTAGAGCTTCCAGAAACCGACCGCCCGGCTCCACCCGCGGCCGATCCAGCAGACCTTCCGTCAATGTCCCCAGCCATCCCGCCGCAACCCATTACATATTACTAGTAGTTACGGTAACCTCCGTTTGCATGAACACCCGCAGCCGCGCACACGGCCCTGCTCCGTCCGTGAGCACTGTGATGTCCACCGCACCCGATCGCGTACTCCTGCACGCCCGCGACGTCCATTTCGACTGGAGTGCACTGCCCGCGCATTGGGTCCCCGGTGATCCGTTCAGCACCCATGTGCTCAACGTGCTGCATCTGCTCCTCCCCGCCGGGGAGGAGTGGTTCGTCAAGACCTTCGAAGAAGCGCTCCCCCACATCCACGACGAGGAACTCCGCGAGGACGTCCTCGGGTTCATCGGGCAGGAAGCGGTCCACGCCAACGCACACCGGGGTGTTCTCGAGCACCTCCACGCTCGAGGCCTCGACCCCACACCGTTCACCGACCAGATCGAATGGATGTTCGGGCGACTCCTCGGTCCACGTCCCCTGACCGGTCTGCACGCGGAGAACTACCTCGTCGAGCGTCTCGCCATCATCGCGGCGATCGAGCATGTCACGGCGTTCCTCGGCGACTGGGTCCTCAACGCGCGGGGACTCGACGCAGCGGGAACGGATCCCACGATGCTCGACCTGCTGCGCTGGCACGGCGCGGAAGAAGTCGAACACCGTAGCGTCGCGTACGACGTGATGCGCTATTTCGACCCCGGCGAAGCACGGCGCCTCCGGACGCAGATGATCGTCGCCCCGATTCTCCTGTGGTTGTGGATTCGCGGCACCCGGTTCCTCATGGCAAACGATCCTCGACTCGCTGATGGTTCCGCGCGTACGCGTACGCGCACGCCGCACGTCTCCGACTGGCTCGCTGCAAGCCGGCGCGGCACCATGCCCGGACCGCTCGACCTCGCCAAGCGACTGTCGCGGTACTTCCACCGCGCATACGCCCCGAGCCAGGAGGGGTCGACTGCTCAGGCCGTCCGCTACCTCGCGACCTCCCCCGCCGCCCGCGGAGCAGGCCGATGACGCGTCTCCTGGATCGCCGAGACCGTCCGCGCGACCTCCGCGGACGCAGCCGCCCCGACCGCGGGATGGGTGTGCTGAAGGTGCTCGTCGACCGGTACATCGGCGTGGTCGCCCCGCTGGGCACCGGGACCGAGAACGTCGCACGGCCCGACCCGGAGATGCGGCTCACCGTGTCGCGCAAGGAGGTCGTCGCTGCCGACGACGATGTGGTCCGGTTGACGCTGCAGGCGCCCGACGCCTCCGTGCTGCCGTCGTGGCACCCCGGCGCGCACATCGACGTGCACCTGGAATCCGGGCGGCGCCGGCAGTACTCGCTGTGTGGAGATCCCGCAGACGTCGACAGGTACGTCGTGGCGGTGCGCCGTGTGCCCGACGGCGGTGGCGGCTCACTCGAGATGCACGCGCTCGAACCCGGAGACACGGTATCGGTGCGCGGACCTCGCAACGGATTTCCGTTCGTCGCCGAGGGGCCGGCGCTCTTCGTCGCGGGCGGTATCGGGATCACCCCGCTCCTCGCGATGATGCGCGCTGCCGAACTCGCCGGAACCGACTGGCTCCTGGTGTACACGGGCCGGAGTCGCAGCGCGATGCCATTCGTCCATGAACTCGAACAACGCTACGGCGCCCGGGTTTTCATCCGGCCCGACGACGAATACGGGCTCCCCACGGCAGCCGATCTCCTCGCCGCCGCACCCATCGGGGGCGCCGTCTACTGCTGCGGGCCCACACCGATGCTCGAGTCCGTGCGAACCGGATTCGACAGCACCGGCGCTCACGCGCTGCACTTCGAACGGTTCGGCGCACCCCCCATCGTCGACGGTCGCCCGTTCGAGGTGCAGCTGGCGAGCACCGGGGAAGTCTTTCCGGTGTCCGCCGACGAATCGGCACTCGACGTGATCCGCCGACACCGCCCCGATGTCGCGTACTCGTGCCGGCAAGGCTTCTGCGGCACGTGCCGCACCCGCGTCCTGTCCGGCAGCCCCGACCACCGCGAGAACCGGCTCACCGACGACGAACGCCGCGAGGAGATGCTCGTCTGCGTCTCCCGCGCCGACGGCCGCCTCGTACTCGACCTCTGAGGAACCACATGCGCACACATACCGTGACCAACGGACAGGTCAGCCTCCACACCGTGGAGGAAGGAAACCCCGACGGACCCACCCTGATCCTCGTGCACGGCTGGCCCGACACCCACGCTCTGTGGGACCGGGTGGTGCCCCACCTGGCCGACGAGTTCCGCATCATTCGATTCGACAATCGCGGAGCGGGCGCGTCTGCCGTGCCCCGCGGCGTCGCGGACTACCGTCTGGCGCATCTCGCGTCCGACCTTTTCGCTGTGATCGATTCAGTGAGCCCCGATGCCCCCGTGCACCTGCTCGGGCACGACTGGGGGGCGGTGCTGTGCTGGGAAGCCGTGTGTGAACCGGACGCCGCCGGGCGGATCGCGTCGTACACCTCGGTATCGGGGCCCAATCTCGACCATCTCGGAATGTGGATGCGGCGACGTCTCCGAGAGGTGCGTACGCTGGGCCCGCTCGAGCAGGCACTGGCCTCGGCGTACACCGTCCTCTTCCAGATCCCGGGTCTCCCGGTCCCCGCGCTGCGGTGGTGGTTCGCCAGGCACTGGCCGGACTTCGTCGGCGCCTTCGACCGGACCGATCCGTCGGTGATCGGCCCGCTCTCACCGACAGTGGCCGACGACATGGTGCACGGCATGAAGCTGTACCGGGCGAATATCCGGAGGCATCTGTTCCGGCCGCGGGTACGCCGGACCGATGTGCCCGTGCAACTCGTCCAGAATCTCCGCGATCGGGCGGTCCGTCCCGTCGGTTACGAGGACACCGACCGGTGGGTGTCCGATCTTCATCGCGTGCCCCTCGACGCCGGGCACTGGTCGCCGCGGTCGCACGCTGGTGAACTGGCCGCTCTCACAGCTCGGTTCATTCGGGCCGCCGAGGTCGGTACCGCCGCGCCGCGGGTGACCACGGGGTAGATTCCGCGTCATAGCCGATCGCCCGGGGAGGTGCGATGAGCAACGACGTGACCGCGACCGATCGTCCGCGAGCACCCCGCTGGGTGCGCCCGACGATCATCGCGGTGCTCCTCGCAGTCGCGTTCTACCAGATGTCGGGGTGGCTGTTCCACAACTTGAAAGGCTTTCTCGGCCTGCTGTTCCTGGCGTGGCTCTTCAGCGTCACGATCGAACCGATCGTCGACCTGCTCGAACGCCGCGGCCTACGACGAGGTGCGGGCACCGGCATCGTGCTGGTCAGCCTCTTCATCCTCGTGGTCGGGTTCTTTGCGCTGTTCGGTGCGCTCCTCGCCGAACAGGTGGCGCAGCTGCTCACCACGCTTCCGGACGCATTGTCCCGCGTAACAGACTGGGCGAACCGGACGTTCGATACCAACTTCAAGACCGGCGACGATCTGCTCCACATCACGCCCGACACGGTCCGCGATCTCGCGCAGCGATTCACACCGGGCGTGCTCGGCGTCGTCAGCACCCTGGTCGGCGCGCTCTTCCAGCTGTTGACGATGCTTCTGTTCGTCTTCTACATGTCCGCGCAAGGACCGCAGATGCGGCGGACGATCTCGAGCTGGTTTCCCGCGAGGCAGCAGAAGGTGATCACGGAGGTATGGGAGACGGCGGTCGACAAAGCCGGCGGCTACGTGGTCTCACGGCTAATTCTCGCTGCGTTCAGCACCTTCTTCACCGGCATCTTCCTGCTGATCATCGGTGTGCCCTACTGGTTGCCACTCGCGATCTGGACCGGCGTCGTCTCGCAGTTCATCCCCACTCTCGGTACGTATCTGGCCATCGCGCTACCCGCGATCATCGCTGCCGCAGCGCAACCGTTGGACGGGGTGTGGGTGATCGTGTTCGGCACCCTCTACCAACAGGTGGAGAACTATTTGCTGCACCCGCGCATCACAGCGCGTACTGTCGCGATCCATCCCGCCGTGGCCTTCGGATCGGTGATCGTCGGTGCGACGCTGTTCGGACCGATCGGAGCGCTCGTGTCCGTCCCGGTGGTGGCAATCCTGCAGGCGCTCGTCGAATCCTACGGAACGCGCTACCAACTCGTCGAGCATTCGACGTCGGCGGAGGAGCCACCCGACTCCGACGAGGACGATTCCACCCACCCTGAGTGAGCGAATGTGCCACTCACTCGATCAGATCGACTGAGTGATTCATTCGCTCACTGGAGGGGTCAGGGGTCGGGTCAGACGATGAGCTTCGCGGCCGTATTGGCAACCACTTCTTCTGTGGTGACACCCGGCGCAGTCTCGACGAGCTTCAGCCCCTCGTCGGTGACATCGATGACGGCGAGATCGGTGATGATCCGCTGCACGCAACGCCTCCCCGTGAGGGGAAGTGCGCACTCTTCGAGAATCTTCGGCTCACCCTTCTTCGTGACGTGATCCATCATCACGATGACGCGCTTGGCGCCGTGCACGAGGTCCATCGCGCCGCCCATGCCCTTGACCATGGCACCCGGAATCATCCAGTTGGCGATGTCACCCTTCGCGGACACCTGCATCGCGCCGAGCACTGCGACGTCGATCTGACCGCCGCGGATCATGCCGAACGACTGCGACGAGTCGAAGTACGAAGCGCCGGGGATCGCGGTGATCGTCTCCTTACCGGCGTTGATGAGCTCGGGATCGAGCTCGTCCTCGGTGGGGTACGGGCCGACACCGAGCACACCGTTCTCCGCGTGCAGGATGACCTCGATACCGGGCTCGATGAAGTTCGGCACCAGCGTCGGCATCCCGATACCGAGGTTGACGTACTGGCCGTCGCGCAGTTCCGCGGCGACGCGTGCGGCCATCTCTTCGCGGGTCATGCCCTTGGCGGTCTGTGTCATGAGCGCACCGTCCGATTCTCGATTCCGACCTCGACCTTGCCGACCGGCACGACCCGCTGCACATGGATGCCGGGGGTGTGGATCTCGTTGGGATCCAGTTCGCCCGGCTCGACGAGATGCTCGACCTGCGCGATCGTGACCCGACCCGAGGCCGCGGCGGGCGGGTTGAAGTTGCGGGCCGAGGCCCGGTAGACGAGGTTGCCGTGCCGGTCGCCCTTCCAGGCGTGCACGAGTGCATAGTCGGCGGCGATGCCGCGTTCCATCACGTAGGTCTGGCCGTCGAACTCGCGGGTTTCCTTCGGCTGCGACGCTAGCTTGATGCCGCCGTGTCCGTCGTAGCGCAGCGGCAGGCCGCCTTCTTCCACTGCGGTGCCGACGCCCGCGGGGGTGAAGAACGCGGGGATGCCCGCGCCACCGGCGCGCATCCGCTCGGCGAGTGTGCCCTGTGGCGTGAGCTCCACTTCGAGCTCGCCGGAGAGGTACTGGCGGGCGAACTCCTTGTTGGCACCGACGTACGACGAGATGGTGCGCCGAATTCGACCCTTCTCGAGGAGCAGCCCGAGACCGAACCCGTCGGTACCGCAGTTGTTGCTGACAGTCTCCAGGTCGGTCGCGCCCTGCTCGAGAAGCGCGTTGATGAGGATCTCGGGGATGCCGACCAGGCCGAATCCGCCGACGGCGATGGTCACACCGTCGGGAATGTCGGCTACTGCCTCGGCGGCGGAGGCAACGACTTTGTCCATGCATGCCAGAATAACCGGAGAGGTGCGTAATGTGAACCCTCGTCCGCAATGCGAACATCTTCCGTCCGAATCGTTGCTTCACGCGCCGGTCCGCTCTAGCCTTGTCCGCATAGCGTCCATCCGTCCTCATTGCGAACAAATGGAGCATGAATTGACTGTCACGCTGCACTACGAACAGCACGGAGACCCGTCGGCACCGGCGGTGCTCTTCCTCGGTTCGCTCGGATCCGACCTGTCGATGTGGCAGCCGCAGATCGATGCACTGTCCGCGAACTGGCACGTCATCGCCGTCGACCACCGCGGTCACGGCTCCTCGCCCGCACCGCAGGGCCCCTACACGATGAGCGAACTGAGCGCCGACATCATCACGCTGCTCGACTCCCTGAACGTGCAGACCGCGCACTACGTCGGGCTCTCCCTCGGCGGCGCCGTCGGCCAGTGGCTCGCAGCCAACCACCCCGACCGCATCCGCTCACTGACGCTGCTCTGCACGTCGTCGGCGTTCCTGCCCGCGCAACCGTGGCTCGATCGTGCCCAGACCGTGCGCACCGACGGATTGGCCTCCATCGCCGAATCCATCGTGTCGCGCTGGTTCAGCCCCGGCCGCCTCGACAGCGACCGGGATCTCGTCGACCGGCACGTTGCAATGGTGACGGGCACCACCGACGAGGGCTACGCCGCATCCTGCGAGGCCCTCTCGACCTGGGACGGACGCGACGATCTCGCCCGCATCACCGCCCCCACCCTCGTGATCGCCGGCGAAGAAGACCCCGCCACCCCACCCGCAGCGATGCAGACCCTGGCCGAGGGCATCGCCACCTCCGAGTTCCACGTCGTCGCGCCCGGCGCGCACCTGGCGAACGTCGAACAGGCCGACAAGGTCACACAGCTGATCGCCGACCACCTGAGGAAGAACCAGCTGTGACCGACATCGATACGGACCAGGTCGTGAAGGACGCTTCCCCCAAGGACGCCTCTCCCGACTACGTCCAGTCACTCGCCCGCGGACTGTCCGTCATCAAGGCGTTCGGCGCGGAGAACCCGCGCCGCACGCTGTCCGACGTCGCACGCGCGACCGGCCTCACCCGCGCTACCGCACGCCGCTTCCTGCTCACGTTGACCGAGCTCGGCTACGTGCGCACCGACGGATCCCGATTCTGGCTCACCCCACGGGTCCTTGAACTGGGATACAGCTATCTGTCGGCGCTGTCGCTGCCCGAGGTCGCGCGACCGCACCTCGAGTCGCTCGCCCAGAAGGTCCACGAGTCGACGTCGGTGTCGGTGCTCGATCACGACGACGTCGTCTACGTCGCCCGTGTTCCGGTCAACCGCATCATGACCGTCACCATCACCCTCGGCACGCGCTTCCCCGCCTATGCGACGTCGATGGGTCGCGTCCTGCTCGCCGGCCTGCCCGAAGGCGAACTCGACGACTATCTCGCCCGCGCCGACCTGACACCCATCACCGGTACCACCGCGCACACTCGCGACACGTTGCGCGCCGAACTCGACAAGGTGCGACGCGACGGATTCTGCATCGTCGACCAGGAACTCGAAGAGGGACTGCGGTCGCTCGCCGCACCGATCCGCGACGCATCCGGCACTGTGGTGGCCGCGGTGAACATCTCCACCCACGCCGCCCGCTACCCGATCGACACCCTCCGCGACCGGCTGGTCCCCGCCCTGGTTTCCACGGCGGACGAGATCTCGTCGGATTACGCCCGCACCCAGACGAATTGATCGGAGAGAGAACTGATGACCGACGTAGTGATCTGCGAACCGCTTCGCACCCCGGTCGGCCGCTTCGGCGGCGTCCTGAAGGACATCGCACCGGAAGACCTTGCTGCCACCGTCATCCGCGAGATCGTGTCGCGTACCGGTATCTCGGGTTCCGACGTCGACGACGTCATCCTCGGGCAGGCGTCCCCGAGCGGCGAGAACCCGGCGATCGGACGTATCGCCGCACTCAACGCCGGCCTCGGCGTCGAGGTTCCGGGCATCCAGGTAGATCGACGCTGCGGCTCCGGTCTCCAAGCGATCCTGCAGGCCGTCATGCAGGTGCAGACCGGCGGCAGCGATCTGATCCTCGCCGGCGGTGCAGAGTCCATGAGCCAGGCCGAGTTCTACGCGACCGGAATGCGCTGGGGCGTCAAGGGCGAGGCCGTCGCCCTCAACGACCGGCTCGCGCGTGCCCGCGTCACCGCCGGTGGTCGCGACTTCCCCGTTCCCGGCGGCATGATCGAAACGGCCGAGAACCTGCGCGCCGAATTCTCCATCAGCCGAGAGGATCAGGACGCACTCGCCGTGCAGTCGCACCAGCGCGCCGTCGCCGCGCAGCACAACGGTGTCTTTGCACAGGAGATCGTGCCGGTGACAGTGCCGCAGCGCAAAGGTGATCCGCTGATCGTCGACACCGACGAACATCCCCGCGCCGACACCACCCTCGAGACGCTGGCAAAGCTGCGTCCGATCCGCGGCAAGGTCGATCCCGAGTCCACCGTCACCGCGGGCAACGCGAGCGGCCAGAACGACGGCGCCGCACTCGCGATCGTCACCACCGCAGACAAGGCCGCACAGCTCGGCCTGCGCCCGCTCGCCCGGCTCGCGAGCTGGGCGGTGGCCGGCGTCCCTCCACGCACCATGGGAATCGGCCCGGTGCCGGCCAGCGAGAAAGCGCTGGGCCGTCTCGGCCTGACGCTCGCCGACATGGACATCATCGAACTCAACGAGGCGTTCGCCGCCCAAGCCCTCGCGGTGACCCGCACGTGGGGCATCGAAGCCGACGACAACCGGCTCAATCCCAACGGTTCCGGTATCTCCCTCGGTCATCCGGTCGGCGCGACCGGCGGCCGTATCCTCGCGACACTTCTGCGCGAATTGGACCGCCGCGAAGGACGTTACGGACTCGAAACGATGTGCATCGGCGGCGGACAGGGTCTCGCCGCGGTGTTCGAGCGCATCGCCTGATCCGCTGTCCGGTCCCCGCGGCGAAGATGTCGAGATGCCGCCGCGGGGGCCGTCTGCTCCGTACGATCGCAGCATGACCGATCAGCAGACGGAAACGCCACCTACCACTCGGCCGAGGACGATTGCGCGGTATCTCCTCGCCGCTGCCCTGGTGTTCGCGGGGATGAGTCACCTGTTCTGGGCTCGTAAGGACTTTCAGGCGCAAGTTCCGGACTGGGTCCCGATGGACAAGGACGGAGTGGTGATGGCGTCGGGCGGGGTGGAAATCATGCTCGGCGCCGGCCTCGCCGTCCTCCCGAGGGACCGCGTCCGCGTGGGCCGGATCGCCGCGTTGTTCTTCGTCGCGGTTTTCCCCGGCAACCTTGCGCAGTATCTCCACCGCCGCAGCGCGTTCGGCCTCGACACCGACCGGAAGCGTCTCATCCGACTGTTCTTCCAGCCCGTGCTGGTGCTGTGGGCACTGTGGTCGACGGGCACGCCACGTCGCTGACGCATTACTGTTCCGGCGCGACCTGCACGAGCAGTTTGCCGAAGTTCTTCCCTTCGAGCAGACCGATGAACGCTTCCGGCGCATTTTCCAGACCGTCGACGATGTCTTCTCGATACTTCAGGTCACCGCTGCGTACCCATTCCGAGGCCTCGCGAAGGAAGTCGCGGTACATCTCGGAGACGAATTCCGATTGGATGAATCCCCGGATCGTGAGGCTCTTGACGAGCACGAGCGAGAAGAAGCCGGGCAGCCGGTCGCGGCGCTCGAGGTCGGCGCCGTTGTACTGCGCCACCAGACCGCACACCGGTATCCGCGCATAGAGATTCAGCAGCGGCATCACCGCATCGGCGACGTGCCCGCCGACGTTCTCGAAGTACACGTCGATGCCATCGGGTACCGCGTCGGCAAGCTTCTGCGCGAAGTCGGGGTCGCGGTGGTCGACGGCTGCGTCGAACCCGAACTCGTCGAGCAGCGCCTTGCATTTCTCCGGTCCGCCCGCGATACCGACTGCGCGAGCGCCCTTGCGTTTCGCGATCTGGCCGACCGCAGATCCGACAGGCCCGGTCGCCGCCGCCACGACAACGGTCTCGCCTTCCTTCGGCTGCCCGATCTTCAGCAGTCCCGAATAGGCCGTGAAGCCCGGCATTCCCAGCACGCCGAGCGCTGTGGACAGCGGTGCTGCGTCGGGATCGAGCTTGCGCACCTCGTCACCACTGATGACGGCGTGCGACTGCCAGCCTGCGCCCGCGAGAACATAGTCGCCCACAGCGAGACTCGAGTGTCGCGATTCGACGACCTGCCCGACCGTGCCGCCGACCATCACTTCGTCGAGTTCTACAGGCTCCGCATACGACTTCGCGGTACTCATCCTGCCGCGCATATACGGATCGAGGGAGAGGTAGACGGTCCGCAGCAGGACCTGTCCGTCGGACAGGGCGGGGAGGTCGACGACCTCGGTTCGGAAATTGTCGGTTGTAGGCGTCCCGTCGGGGCGAGACGCAAGGACGATACGTGTGCTCTGGATCTTCGACGATGCGCTCATACTCTCGCAGTCTGCCCTACTGTCTCGTCGACGTCAGGCAGCGCCGGGACGATCGCCCCGCGGCGGCTCGTAGTTCGAGAACAAGCGGGAATGGATGGCCTCGGTGAACGAGGGACCTTCGTGCTCGGCAGTGCGGTGTGGACGCGGTTGTTGAGTCTGGGACCTGGGCGCGCTGCTGGACGTGGATCGGATCGACACATCGACTCCTCTCGGGTGTGGGGAGGAGAGTGCTGACCACCGCACACCGTGCGTGACCTGGTGTGCGCCCCCCCTTCGCATACATATACCCGGTCAGGTCGCGAGGCGCACACATCAGTCCCGCACGCCGCAGGATGTCGAAGCACTACGAATGCATGCCGCGGCCTGGGGCACTCATAACCTCACACGGATTCACGTGAGATAGGCATCGTCGCGGTGGGAAATCGCGGTGACCTCGACCGTACAGTTCGCGTCGTTGATCAGGTACAGCACACGGTACCTGCCCAGGCGGGCACTGTACGTCGACGCAAGCGGCGGATCCAGAGGCTTTCCACCCGCCTCGGACTCTCCAGAAGCGGACCTGTCACGAACTCGTCCACGGCAGTTGCGACCCAAAATGACATGAGGTCGTCGCTCGGTCGTGCTGGGATCAACCGCATGAATAATTACTTCCCTGACGAAGCCGACTTGACGGACCGGATGGAACAGAACCTGGCGGAACACGCCTGCCACCTGCACCGGAGTATGCCCGGCGCGACCGTCGCAGAAACCGGCGACCTCCTGATCGCAGACAGCGGCCTGGACGACGACACGTTCAACATTGTCGCCGCGGCCCGCTTCACCGCCGACGACGCTACCGCCGACATCACCGACACCATCGGGACGCTGACCGGCACCGGCCGCAGTTTCTCCTGGTGGGTGGGCTCTGCCTCGACACCGGCAGACCTTACCGCCCGCCTGGCGGCAGCCGGTCTGCCGGTGTCCGAAAGCGAGACCGCGATGTGGGCCGAGCTGGACGACACCCTGCCGCCTCCCGCCGTCCCGGGACTGGACATCCGGGCGGTGACCACACCCGAACAGCTCGCCGACTACGCCACGGTCCTCGCCGCGAACTGGAATCCACCCGCCGCAACCGTCCGCGGCTTCTTCGCCCGGGCCGCTTCTCAGGCACTGGCCGCGACCTGCCCGGCCCGGTACCTGGTGGGCTACGCGGAAAACCGTCCGGTCTGCTCCGCCGAGGTGTTCCACCACGCGGGAGTCGCCGGCATCTACAACATCTCCACCCTGGCCACCCACCGCCGACGCGGCTTCGGCGGAGCCATCACGCTCGCGGCGCTCCGCACGGCCCGCGATCGAGACCACCGCATCGCGGTCCTGCAAGCATCGGCCGACGGCGAACCCGTCTACCGGCGCCTGGGGTTCCGCGCCTGCGGCCAGTTCGTCGAACATGCCATCAACCCCTGACCGCCAAAGTCCACGGGCTGTCCGCACATCACCCCTTGTTCTTGCGCTTGCACTGACCGGCTGCGGTGGCAGTGTCACGTAGCACCCGCGGGCACCACTGTTTTCACCTTCGTTCGTCGGGTCGCCCGAACTCCTTAATTTCGTATTACACTAATAGACATGACCGACGAGACGATCAACGGCCGGTCCGTCACGGACGAACTGATCCAGGAATGGGCGGACGAAGCCGAGGCCGGATACGACATCGAGAAGCTGCGCAAGCGCGGCCGCCCCACAGTCGGAGTCGGGCCCGGGGCGGTGGTGCCCGTACGTATGGATGCAGCCTTGCTGGAAGCACTGAACGCACGCGCAGAGCAGGAACATGTCTCCCGATCCGAGGCAATCCGAGAAGCGGTGCGCGCCTGGACTCAGGTCGCGTGAAGGCCCACAAATCCGCACTCAAACACGGAATCAGCGCAGAAGCCGGGATCTACGCAGCCGAGCACCACGTCTATATCGCTGATCTGGACGACGACAGGCCCGCACGAGAATTCCGGCTGGGCTTCGATCCGAACGGCCGCCTCCTGGAACTGGTGGTCCTGCGCTTCGACAGCGGAAACGAACTGCTCATTCACGCCATGAAAGCCCGCTCGCACTACCTCGACCTCATCCAGTGACCCCCGTACCCAGGGTGCCGTAGTTGTTGACTTCCGGGGCTGCGGCCTGGAGTTTCATGCGCTCAAGACCAGGTCGACCGCGTGATGAGGGTTGGCCGCCAGT
>NZ_SLVY01000032.1 GCF_004345605.1 Rhodococcus sp. SMB37 | reverse complement strand
TTCATGAGGTTTTTCGGGAAGTGTTTTTCGAAGATGTCGCGGGGTTCGACCACGTGGTCGTCGATGCTGACCATCACCATGTCATCGATATTCATGCGATTCCTTACTGTCGGGCCGTCACGGGTGCGGCGAGTTCCTGTCTCTCGATCAAGAGTTGGAGCTCTGCCAGAGTCGCGTCGAGTCCGTCACCGAGGCGCGGACCCGGAGTGAAGGTGGCGGGGAGCTGACGCATCCCCTGAATGACACCGATGGAGTCGTAGTGCACTGCGCCGTCCGGGTCGCAGTGGAAGTCCGGCATCCGGTCGAGTACCGCCACCAGCATCCGCTTGAATACCGTTCGCGCCAGGTTGGATCCGATGCAGCGGTGAACTCCCAGGCCGAAGCTGAAGTGCCGGTTGCCTCTGCGTTCGAGGTCGACGGTGTTGGGGTCGGTGAACAATGCGGGGTCGCGGTTGGCCATAGCCCAGGAAAGCCACACGCGCTCACCCTCTTCGACCGCGATGCCGTTGACGTCGGTATCCGCGGCGAATGTGCGGCCGTCGCCCGGCGACGGGCAGAAGAAGCGCAGGAACTCTTCGGTGGCCGAATCGAGCAATGTGTCGCGCTCAGCACTGAGGGTTTCGCGCTGATCAGGATTCTGCGACAACCATTCGAGTGCGTGGGACGTCAGGGCCGTCGTCGTGTCGAAGCCGCCGCCGATGAGCAGACTGAGAACACCGAGCAGTTCGAGGTCGTCCGGCTTCTCGCCGTTGACGGTTGCCTGGGCGATCGCGTCGACCATGCCGGGACGTGGGTGTTCCCGGATCTCGTGGAGGCTGGAGAGAAGATCGATGCCCATGTTGCGGTGTAGTTCCGCGACGCGGCCCACGTCAGGTGAATCAGGGGGCGTGTACATCGCTGCGTGGACCGGTTCGCAGTACACGTTCCATTTGGCCACCGGGATACCGAGCATTGCGAGCGTGATCACCGCCGGAACGATGTTGACGAGATCGTCGATGAAGTCGATTTCACCGGTCTCGATCTTCTCGTCGAGGCATGCGCGGATCACCTCGTCGATGACGGGAACCCATTTCTTGACTGCAGCGGGGGACAGGTAAGGATTGAGGACCGCGCGGAACTCGCGGTGCTCGGGATCGTCCATCTCGAGGATTCCGCCTCTGACACCGGACGCCCTGACTGCAGACGGGATCATGATCCCCTTGTATCCGCGGCGAATACCTTTGACGTCGTGGTCGTTCGAGATGTCGGCCGATCGAGCGAGGGCGAACACCTCGTCGCTGCCGGAGGCCACCCAGTGGCCACCGTGCGTGTCGGACCACGCGAACGGGCACGCGGACTGCATTTCCTCGGTGATGTCCTGGAACTTGCGGCGATAGTCGGGTGCGTGTCTGTCGAACTGAAACACGGGTTGCCTGCGGCCGACGTCGGATACAGCGTCATCAACACTCATGGCTCTGCTCTCTGCTGTCTGGTGGGAACGCGATCATGGACGGAGCGTCAGGTGATGGTTATCGCCTGTTCGGGGCAGCTACGGGAGGCTTCCTGTGCCGTCCGGCCGAGGTGGGCGGGTAGGTCCTCGAGTGTGGCTGTGGCGTGGCCGTCGATATCGCTCAGTTCGAACAAATCCGGAGCGGCCATGGCGCACAAGGTGTGGCCCTGGCAGCGTTCCGAGTCCACTTTCACCTTCATCTGTCCTCCAGCTCGAGCAGAGTCGAGCGACTGAGACACCTGACCGCGCCGTTCCAGTCGCGTAGTCTGCCATTTAAGAACGTCATTCCGAGTGGTGAGAACCATAATCTCAAGCGGGTGTTTCCGCAAGGTTCTGCACGGTGTCGACGTTCGATTCCAAGGCCGGCGGCCGTCCGGCCTGTGACGAAGGAGAGCAACGTGAAGGCATGGCAGTTCGAAGGAACAGGGAAGCCGATCTCACTGAACGAGGTGCCGGAGCCTGTGCCGGGGCCCGGCGAGGTCGTCATCGATGTCAAGGCCGCCGGGCTGTGTCACAGCGACGTCATGTACATGGAGGTCGGTGAGGCGAGTATGCCGTTCCTCCCGATGACTCAAGGGCACGAGAACGCCGGAGTCATCAGCGCACTCGGCGAAGGCGTCGAAGGATGGAACCTCGGCGATGTTGTCGGAGTCTGCACATCCGGTGCCCGTCCACCGGCCGGAATGTTCACCCCCGGTGGTTTCGCCGACAAGTTCCTCGCCGACGCCCGTGATCTCGCGCGCGTGCCCGAGGGGCTCGACCTGGCGCTGGCGGCGCTCGCGACCGATGCCGGCATGACGTCGTACCACGCGATCATCAAGGAAGGTGGCGCCGCGGCCGGGATGAAGGTCGGTGTCATCGGGTACGGAGGACTCGGCCAATTCGGCACGCGCGCAGCAGTGCTCACCGGAGCGGAAGTGCATGTGGCCGAGACCAAGGAATCCGTGTGGGATCTTGCCCGCAAGGCCGGGGCTGTCGAGGTTGTGCGAGATGCGGGGGAATGGGCGGGCCAGGGATTCGACCTCGTGGTCGACTACGCAGGCTTCGACACCACACAGAAGGCCCTCGACGCGATCAAGCGTGGCGGCAAAGTCGTCCAGGTGGGTCTTGGGAAGCCGACGTTCACAGTGAACACTCCCACGATCCTCGGTAGGGCTCTCGTGGGCTCTCTGGGCGGAACGGTGCAGGACATCGAAGAGGTCTACGCCCTGCTGGCCACCCGGGAGATCGAACCCGACTACACCGAGATCGGTTTCGACGAGATCGGGGACGGCCTGGAACGCCTGCGCCGCAACGAGGTCACCGGGCGCCTCGTGGCGCGCTTCGGGGATTGACCGGTGACGGCAGTCGAACAATAACGACGAGGGCCGGTCATCACGTGGATGACCGGCCCTTGCTCGACGAACTACTGCTGCGGTATCAGCGTTTCCGAGCGCTGGATCGTGCCCGTGATTCCCGAGGCGTCCTGCTGCCCGAGTAGGACGGCGGCGGCGCCCATCGTTTCCGGCGGCTCGATGGCCTCCGGCGGAATCTTCTGTCCGCTACCGCCGGCCAGCCACCCTTCGGTGAGCACGACACGGGACGGCGACAGGCAGTTCACCGCGATGTTGTCGGCTTTCAGGTCGGACGCGAGACCCGTGTAAAGGCGCTCGGCACCGGCCTTCGACACCCAATACGCGTTCGATCCACGATCGATCATCGTGACGCCGGTGGTGGTCACCGCGATCATCGACCCGCCACCACGGGCACGGATATGCGGGATGGCGGCCTTGGTCACGTTGAACACACCGGTCAAGTTCACATCGAGACACAGCTGCCATCGCTTGAGCGGTGTCGACTCGATCGGCCCCATCCACAGGACACCCGCGTTGGCGACGAGGATGTCCAGGCCCCCGAATTCGCCGACCGTCGTGGTGATGGCGGCGTCGACGGACGCCTCGTCCGTGACATTGCACTGGACCGGGATCGCCTTGCCACCGACGGAATCGATCTGCTCGGCGACCGCGCCGATGGTGCCCGGGATCTTGCCTTCCTGTTCCGTCCGCGCGGCAACGGCCACCGCAGCCCCCGCATCTGCGAGGGCGACGGCGATCGCAGCCCCGATCCCACGGCTGGCACCCGCGACGAACGCGACCTTTCCCTCGAGGGGCCTCACTTCGGCGGGAACCTCAGCGCACCGTCGAGACGGATGGTCTCGCCGTTGAGGTAGTCGTTCTCGACGATCGACGCGACCAGCGTCGCGTATTCGACCGGGCGGCCCATGCGCTTGGGGTGCGGGACCTGCGGGCCCCAGTACGCCTCGAGCTGATCGCCCGCCTTGCCGTAGGCGGGGGTCAGGATGGTGCCGGGGGCGATGGTGTTGACGCGGATACCCAGCGGCGACAGGTCGCGTGCGGCGACGAGCGTCATCCCGAGGATGCCACCCTTCGCGGCCGAGTAGGGGAGCTGACCGATCTGGCCTTCGACACCCGCGATCGACGCGGTCTGCACGATGACGCCGCGCGAACCCTCGTCATTGAACGGTTCCTGCTTGGCGATGGCCGCGGCGGCCAGACGCAGGACGTTGAACGACGAGGTCAGGTACGACTGGATGGTCTTGGTGAAGGCGTCGAGCGCCATCGGGCTGCCGTCCTTGCCGACGAGCCGGCCGCCACCGGCCGGACCGCCGTGGCAGTCCACCGACACGCGCAGCGGTCCGAGCGACTCGGCTTCGGCGATGGCCGCGAGCACCGACTCCTCGCTACCAGCGTCGGTGTTGACGTAGCGCACGCCCAGCTCGTCTTCGAGAGCCTTGCCTGCTTCATCGTTGACGTCTGCGACGACAACCTTGGCACCGCCCTCATGGAGGCGGCGAACGGTGGCCTGCCCGAGGCCTCCGGTGCCTCCGACGACGATGGCCGAGATACCTGCGATCTGCATTCCGATTTCCCTTCTTGCAACTACAGCTCTCGTGCTGCGAGAATAATGTTCTCATGAACCTAAGCATGATTCTAGAAATGGTGGCAAACAACGGCGAACGCGCAGTTGCGACCGTTGGCGATCGCTCCTTGACTGCCGCGGATCTCGACACGTACGCGCGCCGTCTCGCCGCGCGGGTGCGCGACAGCTCCGCGGTGCTCTACCTGGGAACGAATCATCTCGCCTACCCGGTGGCACTGTTCGGTGCGGCACTCGCGGGCGTGCCGTTCGTCCCCCTCAACTACCGGCTCGGCGAGCAGCAGCTGTCGGCGCTGCTCGAGCGCCATCCCGGCGCGACGATCCTCCGCCAGGACGATCTCGATGCGCTGATCGACGATGCCCCGGACGATGCCGAACCTGCCGAACTCGAGCCGCAGTGGGACGGCGACGCGATCGCCGCGATCATCTACACCAGCGGCACGACGTCGGATCCCAAGCCTGCGGTCCTGCGTCACCGGCATGTGATCGCGTACGTCCTCAACACGATGGAATTCGCGTCCGCCGAGGAAGCCGACGCCTCGCTGGTCTCGGTGCCGCCGTATCACATCGCGGGCCTGACGAACCTGATCTCCAACCTCTACAGCGGCCGCCGGATCGTGTACCTGTCGGCCTTCGAACCGGCCACTTGGCTCGAGACCGTGCGGCGAGAGGAAGTCGTCCACGCGATGCTCGTGCCGACGATGCTGGCCCGGATCGTCGCCCACCTGGGAGACGACGTCGCGAACGTCCCGACGCTCGCGACCCTCGCCTACGGAGGGTCCCGCACTCCGCGGCCCGTCCTCGAACACGCTCTGCGTGCCTTCCCCAGCACGGGATTCGTCAACGCGTACGGCCTCACCGAAACGGCCTCTTCGGTGGCGGTCCTCGGACCCGACGATCATCGCGAGGCGATCTCCTCCGACGACCCGGCCGTGCGCGACCGGCTCGGCTCGGTCGGCCGGCCCCTGCCGGGCATCGAGATCGAGATCCGGACGGAGAGCGACGAACCGGTCGCGACCGGCGAGACCGGGCTGATCTTCGTGCGCGGTGAGCAGATCTCCGGCGAATACGGCGGTCGCAGCGTGCTCGACGCCGACGGCTGGTTCTCCACCCGCGACCTCGGGCATCTCGACGCCGACGGCTACGTGTACGTCGAGGGCCGCTCCGACGACACGATCATCCGCGGCGGCGAGAACATCGCGCCCGCCGAGATCGAGGATGTCCTGCTGGCGCATCCAGCGATTGCCGAGGCTGCCGTGATCGGTGTGTCCGATCCCGAATGGGGACAGCGCATCGTCGCGGTTCTCGTCGGCGACGCCGACCCGGACGAGGTGCGACAGTGGGTCAAGGACCGGCTGCGCTCGTCGAAGACCCCCGACACCATCGTCTTCCGACACGAACTCCCGAAGACCGAAACCGGAAAGCTACTACGCCGCACCCTGCTCGCCGAACTGGAGAACCAAAATGCCTGAAGCCGTCATCGTTTCCGCCCTGCGGACCCCCATCGGCACGGTCCGTAAAGGAACGCTCCGCGACACCAACGCCTTCGAACTCGCCGACCACATCGTCACTGCGGCGGCGAAGGACCACGACGCGGCCGACATCGACGACGTCATCCTCGGTGAGGGCCTGTACGGCGGTGGCGTGATCGCCCGCCACGCCGCGATCACCGCCGGCCTGACGACTGTGCCCGGCATGGCCGTCAACCGCCACTGCGCCGCGAGCTTGGCCGCGGTGCAGAACGCGTCGGCGAGCATCATGGCCGGCATGGACCGGCTCGTGATCGCCGGTGGCGTCAACTCGGCCTCCACGTCCCCGCAGTCGCTCATGCGCAACGGTGAGAACTGGGAGCCGTGGCTGTCGCCGACCCACCCGAACCGTGAGGACGCTCCGAACAAGGACATGTCCATCACCGTGGGCTGGAACGCCGCAGTGAAGGCAGGTGTGTCGCGCGAAGAGATGGACGCCTGGGCCCTGCGCTCCCACCAGGTCGCGATCAAGGCCATCGACGAGGGCAAGTTCGTCGACGAGATCGTCCCGATCGAAACCCCGCACGGCCTGTTCTCCGTCGACGAGCACCCACGTCGCGACACCAGCATGGAAAAGCTGTCGTCACTGAAGGTGCTCCACCCGGAGATCGAAGGATTCAGCATCACCGCAGGCAATGCCAGCGGTGGCAACGATGCTGCGGCAGCCCTGACCATCGCGAGCAGCGACCTGGGTCTGCCCGCACTCGCCACCGTCAAGTCGTGGGCGTCCACCGGTATCGATCCCGCCTTCACCGGACTTTCGCCCGTGGATGCGATCCCGAAGGCGTTGGCCCGCGCCGGGATGTCGATTGCCGACGTCGATCTGTTCGAGATCAACGAGGCGTTCGCGGCGCAGTGTGTCGCGGTGATCAAGATGCTCGAACTCGATGCGGATCGCGTGAACATCTACGGCAGCGGATGCTCGCTCGGGCACCCGGTCGCTGCGACCGGCGCGCGCATGCTCACCACCCTCGTCCACGAACTGCGTCGCCGCGGCGGCGGAGTCGGTGTGGCCTCGATGTGCGCGGGCGGAGGAATCGGTTCGGCAGTGGTGATCGAGGTGCCGGCACCGTGACGCCCGATCTTCTGACACTGCTGGCGAGCTCGGACGCGACGTGAACGTCGTCGAGCTCGTCGAAGCGGCCCGTCGCGGCTCGCCCCGCGCGACGGGCCGCTTGCTGACCCTGGTCGAAGGCGACCGCCGCGACGAGGTCCTCGGGATGATCGATACTGAGCCGGTACGTGTCGTCGGAATCACCGGGCCTCCGGGCGCAGGGAAATCGACGACCGTCGGCGTTCTCACCGGCGGGTACCGCGCACGGGGGCTCCGTGTCGCGGTGCTCGCCGTCGACCCGTCGTCGCCGTACAGCGGGGGTGCCCTGCTCGGCGACCGTATCCGGATGGCCGCGCATGTCAACGACGCCGACGTGCTGATCCGGTCGGTGGCGTCGCGTGGTCACCTCGGTGGCCTGGCTGCCGCGGTGCCGGCGGCGATCAAGCTGCTCGGTGCGCTGTCCTATGACGTGATCCTGCTCGAGACCGTCGGGGTCGGCCAGTCGGAGGTCGAGATCGCTGCGGTCGCCGACCCGACCGTCGTCATCCTCAATCCCGGTGCGGGAGACGCTGTTCAGGCCGCGAAAGCCGGTCTGCTCGAGGTGGCCGACATCCTCGTCGTCAACAAGGCGGACAGGGACGGTGCCGATGCGACTGTGCGCGACCTGCGTGTCGAAACCGGTATGACCATCCTCAAGTTGATCGCGTCGACAGGTGAGGGCGTCGACAAGCTGATCGACGCCATCGAGGCGCATCGGCGAGCCGACACCCCGGAACGCCGTGCTGCACGGGCCCGTGCCCAGATCCTGTCGCTCGCGACTACACGGTTGCGCACCCATCCGGACCTCGACGCGCTCGCCGCTGCCGTCGCCGACGGACGCAACGATCCCTACACCGCCGCCGCCGGCCTGCTCGGACAGTAGGTCCGGGCGGCCGGGGGCGGCTCGAGGTCAGCTCAGGACCGGAACGATCAGGGGCAGATCGAGGCTGGTGCGGATACCGGGCGCTGCCGAATACACCGCATGCACGGCGTTGACCGCGCGATTGGCCGTGTAGTTCGGCGACAGCTCGCTCATCCGCTCGAGCGGGAACGGGAAGCGCATCTCGATGTCGAGCGGGGCGTCGCCGTCGATCGAGATGTGCCAGCCGGTCGTATGCAGATCCCAGTCGGCATCGATATCGGTGGTGCAGTACCACGTGGGACGGAAACGCATCAGTTCACGTTCGTCACGCATGCCGGAGATCGTGATGCGCTGTGCCGCCACCTTTCCGGCGGGGATCGTGCCCGCCGCGATCGTGATGTCGTTTCGGGCTGCAGCCAATTCGCCACTGGCCTCGATGGAGTCGAAGGGCAGGCCGAGGGCGTCGGCGAGCACTTGGAGTGAAGGACCGAAGTTGGCCTTCACATGGTCGAGTCGTGCTTGTGCGAACTCGGCGGGGGACTGGCCGAAGCCCATGACCTCGAAGAGGATTCCGGGAGAAGCCCGCTGCGACAGATCGGCGTATTCGTCGATCGCGAGATGATCGAGTCTGCGCTGGATCGAGCTCAACACCAGAGGCACTGCCTCGCTGATGAACCCGGGGCTGCTCCCGGTGCTGTGGACGGAGGTGCCGCCCGTAGCGCATGCCGTATCGACGGCGTCGCGGATCGCGGCGGGCATGCTCGGTGGATGGTGGAACTCGCCTCGGGTGGTGACGATGTTCGCGCCGGAAGCGAGGATCCGGCAGACCTCGTCGAGATCGAACTGCAGTGGCATGTAGAGAACGCAATCCGCACCGAGATCGATGATCTCGTCGACGCTGCGGGTTGCCTTCACGCCCACCGTGTTCCGGTCGCACAGTGCGCCGGCGTCGAGGCCTTCCTTGGCGTCGCTGTGGACATACAACCCGGCCAGCGTGAGGTCGGGATGGTCGATCACTGCCCGGAGTGCGCGGGTGCCGATATTTCCGGTGGCCCACTGGACGACACGTAATTGCTTCTGGGACATGTCAGACCACCTCGGAGGGAAGCCGCAGGAGTGCTTCCTGGGCGAAGGAGGCGACGAGTTCGCCCTGTTCGGTGAAGACATCGCCGCGGCCGAAGCAGCGTCCGTTGGCGATGAGAGGGCTCCTGTGGCGCAACAGAAGCCAGTCGTCGGTGCGGAACGGCCGGTGGAACCAGAGATTGTGCGAGGTCACCGCCGACGTGAAGGCCGTGCCGTTCCCGGTCTGGCAGTAGCCATCGACGGCGAGAAGCGCGGTGCCGATGAGGTGGAGATCGGTCGCATACGACGTGAGCGCGGGTGCCAACGCTTCATCCACGGTGGGTGTGCGCATCCACATGTCGAATTCGGGTGTGGCCGTTCCGAGATCGTTGAGATCCGAGGACGCGCGGGTCTCCCAGGGGATGAGGGAGAAGTCGACCCGGCTCTCCTCGGGAAGCAGCGACGGGAGGGGAGGGAAGGACTGCCGCTCGGGCCCGACCTCCGGGGCATGCATGGATACCGATGCGGTGGCCAGCACACCCTTGGTCTGGCGCGCGACGATGGTCAGGGTGCCGAACGACCGGCCTTCGTGCTGGCGGGTCACCTCGTATCGGACCGGCTCGTCGGCACGGCCTTCCCGGGCGAACACCGTGTGCAGCGACTTGATGGCCTTCTCCGGGCACGTCAGCTGGGCTGCGCGGACGAACTGTCCGAGGAGCTGCCCACCGAAGAGCCGGTGGTACTCGAGGCGCTGGTTTGCGCCTTCGAGAACCACATTGCCGGTTCGGGCGTCAGCGGGGTCGGGGGCCGAATCGGCTGGCGGAGTGAGGTCGAGACACGTCAGGAGGTCATTCCAAAGCTCGGTCACATGCCGAGTGTAAATGACCCACTCTCAAATGAGAACAGCATTCTTCCTATTTGGTAGCGAACCCGTGCGAGCAGAATGTCCATACCTCTTCGGCGGTGATCGGGCGCGCGGTGGCGTCGGCATCGCCGCTGGACTGAGCGATGAACATCACGGTCTGCATGGTCATTGCTGCGGCGCGCCGCGCATTGAAGTCGCTGCGCAATTGGCCCGATGCCGCGACCTTCTCCATGAGTTCGGTGAACAGGGCCAGCATGGACGAATGTGCCACCTTGACCTCGGCCGGGTGCGTGAGCAGTAGCTGAGGAGCGAAATCGGTGAACAAGGGGCGTTGTGCGACGGGGTCGGGGCGCGAAGATTCGAACAACAGTTCGACTGCCACGCGGAGTTGATCCATCGGATCGTCCTCGCCGGCCGCGGCTGCGCGGATCTGATCGGCAGAACGGCCGAGAGCGTCTTCGAACAGTGCGAGCAGCAGCTCGTGCTTACCGTCGAACTGCAGGTAGAAGCTACGCAGTGACTGCTTCGAGCGATCGACGACCTCCTGCACCGTGAAGTCGGTACTGCCCTTCTCGGTGATGATGGCCTGGGCGGCATCGAGGAAGCGCTGCACGCGCTGCTCGGCCCGCAGCTTCGCGGTGCGGATGGACCGCTCGACGGCGCGCTGCTTCCATGCGGGTTCTTCGCTCGGGCCGGTCACTGCGCGCACTGCCCATCGTTGCGTGAGGCAAACATGTGAGCACTGTACCGGAGAACGCGTTCGTTTCCGCAAGGTTACCCGAGAGTCAGATGCGCTGAATGAGACCATTACTTTCTCGTATTGAGAATGATATTCTCATATGGCTGTGCACCGCAGCTCTGTCAGAGAGGTATGTCGGAATGCTTTTCGAGTTCGACTCCGATCAGCGACTGTGGCAGGACACCGTCCGTGACGTCACGGCGAAGGAATGTCCGTCCACGCTGATCCGCAATATCGTCGACAACGGCGCAGATCCAGGGCCGCTGTGGAAAGTTTTCGTGGGGCTCGGCTGGACCGAGCTCACGGATCCTGAAGCTGCTGTCGAACTCGGGATCGTCCTGGAGGAATTGGGGCGGGCCACGGATCCCACGCCCTATCTCGCGACGATGACGCAGTTCGCGCAGCTCGCGCCCGGTGTGGCGGAGCCCGACCAAACCGGTGCCGCGGTGTACAGCGGCGTCCATGCGCACCGCGACGCCGACGGCTGGGTCCTCCATGGCACCGCCGCGCAGGTCCTCGACGGGGATCGCGCCGACCTGCTGGCCGTGGTCACCGACGCGGGTGTCTTCGTCGTCACCGCCGACAAGGTCACCGCGACCCGCAGTCCGGTCTTCGACCCGGCCCTGCACATCGCAGAGGTGCGTTTCGAGCAGGTCCGGGTCGAGGGCGACCCTCACTCCGACGTCGATCCGCTCCGGGCGCGTCACCTCGCGCTCGCAGGCCTTGCACTCACGACTGTCGGTGCGTGCCAACGGGTTCTCGATCTCGCGCTCGACCACGTGAAGAATCGGCAGCAGTTCGGCGTCACGATCGGGTCGTTCCAGGCCGTCCAGCACAAGGCCACCGACATGCACATCGCGATCGAACGTGCCCGCGCACTGGCGTACTTCGCGACGCTCACCATCGCCGAGGACGATCCGCGCAGGAACCTCGCCGCCTCGATGGCGAAGGCTGCGGCGGGTGAATGCCAATCGCTCGTCTTCCGTCACGGCTTGCAGTTGTTCGGCGCCATGGGCTTCACCTGGGAGAACGATCTGCAGTTCGCGCTCAAACGCGCCCGCGCCTGTGAGCATCTGCTCGGTGGCGCTGCCGAGCATCGGGCACTGATCACCGAGGAGTACCGTGCAACTCTCGTATGACGACGACGTCGAGGCCTTCCGTGCCGAATTCGTGGCCTTCCTCGAAGCGAACCTGCCCGACGAGGCCGAAGCCACCGAACGCTCCACCTCGAGCGCCGACGTGCCCGAATGGGCTCGTCGCTGGCAGCGACTCCAGTTCGACAACGGCTGGTTGCTTCCGGGAAATCCGCCCGAATTCGGTGGCCGCAACGCTACGTTGATCCAGCAGGCCGTTCACCTCGAAGAGTTGTCCAAGCGCCGGATCTACCACAGCTTCAATCCTCAGGGCCTCGGCATCATCGCGGCGTCCATCCTCTCCTTCGGAACCGAGGAACAGAAGCAGAACTGGGCCGCGCGCATCCTTCGCGCAGAGATCACCGCGGCCCTCGGCATGAGCGAACCCGGTGCGGGTTCCGACCTCGCAGGCCTTCGCACCCGTGCTGTCCTGGACGGCGACCACTTCGTCGTCAACGGACAGAAGGTGTGGACATCCGGCGCCCACCACGCCGATGTGCTCCTCACCTTCGTCCGTACCGATCCGGATGCGCCCAAGCACAAGGGCATCAGCGTGCTGCTGATCCCCACCGACACACCGGGTGTGGTCCGTCGCCCGTTCGCGTCCATCGCCGACAAGGACGATCGCGACTTCAACGAGGTGTTCTTCGAAGACGTCCGGGTACCGGCAGTGAACCTCATCGGCGAGCTCAATCAGGGCTGGACCGTCGCCAACGGTTCGCTCGGGCACGAACGTACCCTGCTGTGGCTCAGCTTCGCTGATCGATTGGAAGATCTCGTCGCAGACTTCGAGCCGCGGACGGTCATCGATCGCGACCGGTACGCAACACTGGTGATGGACCTGCAGGCGCTGCGTCTGCTGGGGTCCGCGGCGCTGGCGCGTGAGTCGCGCGGTGAGCAGGATGTCGCGTCCCTTTCGGTCCTGAAACTGCTCGGATCCGAAGCGATTCAGCGTTCGGTCGAGCACGCTCTCGATGCCGAGGGTGCTGAGGGGCTCGTGCACCCTGCGTCGACTGCGGCGTATACGCCGTGGAACCTCGACAACTTCACATCGAGCTGGTTCGAACGCTTCGCCCGCAGTTTCGCCGGCACCATCGCGGGCGGTACATCGGAGATCCAAAGGAACATCGTCGCCCAGCGAGTGCTCGGGCTACCACGAGGCTGAGGAGCGCAACTTGTACATTCTCTACGAGGTAGCGGACAGGATCGCCACGATCACGTTGAATCGGCCGGATGCTGCGAACGCTCAGAACGCGGCTCTGCTCGATGAACTCGACACGGCATGGGTTCGTGCGGGCGACGACCCGGACGTGTCGGTGATCGTGTTGCGTGCGGAAGGCAAGCACTTCTCCGCGGGGCACGACATGACCGGCGGTGGGGGCCCGGTGCCCGACAAGATCACCCTCGACTTGATCTATACCACCGAGTCGCGCCGCTACCTCGAGTATTCGATGCGCTGGCGCAACATCCCCAAGCCGTCGATTGCCGCAGTGCAGGGGCGCTGCATCGCCGGTGGCCTGCTGCTGTGCTGGCCGTGCGACCTGATCATTGCGTCCGAAGATGCCAAGTTCTCCGACCCGGTCGTCATGATGGGTATCGGTGGCGTCGAATACCACGGCCACACCTGGGAACTCGGACCGAGGAAAGCCAAGGAGATCCTGTTCACCGGCCGGCCGGTCACGGCCGAGGAGGCCGAGAAGACCGGCATGGTCAACAAGGTGGTGCCCCGCGATCAACTCGACACCGAGACGCGTGCGCTCGCCGAGCAGATCGCGAAGATGCCGCCGTTCGGTCTGCGGCAGGCCAAACGGGCGGTCAATCAGACGCTCGACATCCAGGGCTTCTACGCGGCCATCCAGTCGGTGTTCGACGTGCACCAGACCGGCCACGGCAATGCGTTGAGCGTCGGCGGATGGCCGGTGCTCATGAAACTCGACGAGATGAAGCAGAACATCAAGTAGCAGAAACGAATCGGGCGCCTCCATCATCGTGGAGGCGCCCGATTCGGTTTTCGAGGTCAGGGTTTGACGTACTCCGAGTACACCTGCATGATGCGCATCTTCGGAACCGGACCGAAGCTCAGTGAATCCGACATGTCGAACTGTTTCGCCGCGGCAGCCGCGTGGACATTGTGGAGCGCCTCCTTCGGATCACCTTCGATCTCGTAGAGGGTGACGTACGAACCGCCGGCTTCGTCTGCCGGCGCCAGACGGGTGGCATTGAGAAAGCCGTCGAGCGCGACAACCTCACGGATGTGTGTGGTTTCGTACCACTCATTGAACTCGTCGACGCGGTCGGGATGGGACGGATGGGCTTCGACCATCAGGTAGTGCTTCATTGTGCTCCTTTGTCGTTCCCGGAGGGAGGTATGAACTCAGACTCGGACGACCCAGCCGCCATCGATGTTCAACGTGTGTCCCGTCACCCAATCACTCCCGGACGAAACCAAGTACAGCAGACCGGGAATCAACTCCTCCGGCTCACCGAACGGGAAGGGGATCGAGTCCTTCACCATCTCCTTCAGCTCGGGTGGCGACGCGATGTCGCCGGCTTCGGTGTTCACCATGCCCGGCGCGATGGCATTGACGCGGATCCCGAACGGCGCGAGATCCCGTGACAGCGACACCGTCATGCTCACGAGGCCGAGTTTCGTGATTCCGTAGGCCTGGGCGGCCATGAATGCACCGCTCGACGACTGGTTGACGATCTTGCCGTAACCGCGTTCCTTCATGTACGGGACGACCGCACGGGTGCACAGGAGTGGGCCGGTGAGGTTGACCGCGAGCGTGTTGTTCCACAGGTCCAGCGGCATCGACGTGAGGCCGCCCTTGCCGACGACCTCCGCCATCAGGCCCGCGTTGTTGACGAGTATGTCCACGGAACCGAACTCTGCAGCGGCTGCGGCGACCATCTCCGACGTGCTCTTCTCGTCCCGCCCCCGCCCCCGTGACGATGGCAACCTTGTCTGCAAGTTGCGCTGAATCAGGCATGAGATCCCGTCTCGGACTGGTTGTGAATTAGCGTCTGGTCAGACCTTTTTCGTGACTCCACCGTCCACGCGGATGATCGCCCCCGTCGTGAAACTCGAGGCGTCACTGGCGAGATGCAGCGCGAGTGGAGCTACCTCTTCGGGGCGGCCCATGCGCTTGAGCGGGACGAACGGGGCCTCTTCGTCTTCCGGCGGTGCCCATGCCTTCGACAGGTCGGTCCTGAACGGTCCGGGCAGGATCGCGTTGACGCGCACGGTGGGTGCGTAGGCGTCGGCAAGGCCCACGGTCAGGGCATTGAGGCCCGACTTGGCGCACGCGTAGGGAAGTTCGCGCACGCTCGCGGTCAGGGAGCCTGCCGTACCGACGTTGATGATCGAGCCCCCGCCGTTGGCGACCATGTGTGCGCCCGCGCGTACGGCGAGGCGGAACGGTCCCTTGAGGTTGACGCTGAACGTCTTGTCGTACAGGTCTTCGGTGATCGATTCGAGATTCTCGTACAGCGGTGACATTCCGGCGTTGTTGACCAGGATGTCGAGGCGGCCGAAGTGTTCGAGCGTGCGGTCGACCAGCGCGTCGCAGTCGTCCCAGTTACCCACATGACAGGCGACGGCGAGTGCACGGCGACCGGTCGATGCTTCGATCTCCTTCGCGGCGAGTTCGCAGCCGTCGAGTTTGCGGGAAGCTACGACCACGTCGGCGCCGGCCTCGGCGAGTATCTGGGCGATCGCCCTGCCGATTCCCCGCGAGCCGCCGGTGATGATGGCGGTCTTCCCTGTGAGGTCGTGCAGTGAATCCAATGGTGTCATGGAGCGATTGTTGCGCAGAATCCGGAATTTGGAAAGAATGTTCTTACTCAAAAGAATACTATTTCGCAAAAAGAGAGTGATGATTCGCGCGAGGTAAGGTGACCGGGGCCGCCCGCGTGCGGGGCGGAAAGATGCGACAGATCCGACATCGAGAAGCGAGGACCAGAATGACATTGCAGCGGCTCCAGGACCGGCTCGACATCGCAGACCTGCTGTACAAGTATGCGACCTCGGTCGACACGAAAAACTGGGAAGCGCTGGCGACGGTCTTCACCGATGATGCCCATCTCGACTATTCGTCGGTCGGTTACCCGGCCGGGACACGCGACCAGGTGCTCGGCATGCTCAGTCGCGCGCTCGGCCAGATCCCGATGACCCAGCATTTCGTGACCAACATCGAGATCACATTCGTCGAAGACGACACCGCGAACGTGCGGGCGATGTTCTACAACCCGATGCAGCTGCCGGGTGTCGACGGTCTGACGTATTGCGGCGGCAACTACCACCACGAGGTCGTGCGCACAGCCGACGGATGGAAGAGCCGAAAGGCAGTGGAGGAGAACCTCTGGTTCTCGAACCATCCCGATCCGTCCAAGAACGGTGCGGCGGCCTTGCAGTCGTAGAACCTGAAGCACGTACGAGGAGAGCCACCGTCGACGACGGTGGCTCTCCTCGTACGGTGCTCGCCTACAGGTTGGCGATGCGCGGCGCCGACCCCGACGCCCGGATGGCTGCCCCGGCTTCTCTTGTCAATTCCTTGGAGCTGCCGAGTAATCCGTCGAGGAACAGCCCGCGACGGATGTGGCGATGCAGATCGTGTTCGTCGGTGAACCCGATACCGCCGAGCACCTGCTGGCAGTGCCGCGCAGCGGTCACCGCCGCTTTGCCGGACGCTGCTTTGGCCAGTAGCGAACTGAAGTCGTCGTTCGCGACGAGGAGCGCCGCTTCGGCCCCCTCGATTGCCACGTACGTCTCGGCGAGCTTGTGGCGCACCGCCTGAAAGCCGGAGATGGGTTTGCCGAACTGCGTGCGATTCAGCGCGTGGGTCCGGGCGAGGTCCAGCATGGTCCGGCTCGTGCCCACCAACCACCACCCGAGGGCGCGACGACCCGCAGCGACCGGCACCGGATTCCCGGAATCGACCACCTCGACGGTGAGTTCCTTGTCAAGCACCTCGGTGCTCCGCTGGGCGCGATGCCACACGAGCCACGACCCCCCCGAGTACGGGAGCGGAACCGTACCTCCCGGTTCGGCTCCGGCCTCCGTCAGGATCACGTCGTTGAGCACGGGTGCGTGCGCGCCGGTCTCGCCCAGCAGCCGGAACACCAGGGGGATCGCGACATCGGGCATCTCACTGAGCATGTCGTGCCAGCCGAGATCGATGAGGGCCGAGTCGAGTGCGACACCCGCGTGGGTCTCCATGGTCTTGCGGAGTGTGTCCTCGAGGAGTGCCAGTTCCGAATCGACCGCCGGTGCAGTGTCGTTCGTGGTCATCACTCTTTCCCCAGTTGCAGTAGACGGCGGGCGATGATGTTGCGCTGGATCTCCGCGGTACCGCCGTAGATCGATGCGGCCCGCGAATACAGGAACTCGGTCCGGAGCTCGCTGTCGAACAGTTCGATCCGACCCGGAATCAGATCCCGCGCGGTGTCGAACAGTTGCTGCTCCGCGGTTGCCAGCAGGACCTTGTCGACGGAGGTTTCCGGGCCCAGCGGCAGACCGGCCTGGAGGCGCTTCTGTGTGCTGTACGAGCGGCTCCGAACTGTGTGCAGCGCGAGGTAGGCGTCGCCGAGCTCCCGATCGTCGGCCGGATCCGAGACGGCAGCAACCTGATCGAGACGCGTGAACAGGTACGCGATCCGGTGCCAGAAGCATGACGAACGCTCGTGCGGCAGCAGATCCATCGCGAGCTTCCAGCCGTCTCCGGGATTCCCCAGCATCCGATCGGCCGGCACTACGACATCGTCGAAGTAGACCTCGCAGAATTCCTCGCGGTCGTGCATTGTCGTCAGGGGTCGGACAGTGATGCCCGGGGTGTCCATGTCGAGGAAGAAGGCGGTGATGCCGTCGTGTCCGGGGCCGGTGCGGGTGAGAAGAATGCATCGGGTTGCGAGCTGCGCCAGAGAGGTCCACACCTTCTGCCCGTTGATCACCCATTGGTCGCCGCGCTGTTCGGCGCGGGTCGACAGTGACGCGAGGTCGCTGCCCGAGCCGGGCTCGGAGAAGCCCTGGCACCACTGCTCGCTGCCGTCGAGCAGGCGCGGCACCATCTCGGCCGCCAGCTCGGGGCTCGCGTACTTGATCATGGTGGGCGCGAGTACCTCGATCATCGAGTAGATACCCGGCTCGGCGAGGTCACGTGTCGCGACCTCCTCGCCGAGTACCGCTCGCAGCATCGCGGGCCCGCCGAGGCCTCCGACCTCGGCCGGCCATCCGTAGCGCATCCATCCGGCGTCGTAGAGAGCGCGCCGGACCCGACCCAGCTGCTCGACGTGCTCGTCGAACGTGAGGTCGGGTCCGGGCGTGAGATCGTTCTCGTCGAGCCAGGCGCGAACCGCTGTCCTGAACTCCTCGATGTTCATGCCGTCGGTGCCTCGAAAGCGTGCGGGATTCCCGAGTCGTGCACGCCGCTGCGGCGGATGAACGTCATCTTCCGAGTCTTCAGGCGCCACCCGGCCTCGGTCCGGAGGTAGGTGTCGTTGTAGTACCCGATGCGCATGTCGTGTGCGGAATGTTCGACGAAGCACAGCGGCTGCGTGCCGGTCGCGGTGTCGCCGTCGAGCTCGATCAGCGCAGTACCCACGAGGAACAGGCCCTGGGGAGCCGCAGCGACCAGTTCGGGGAACTGGTCGAGCGTGAACACGTCACCGAAGGCGCTGTAGGTGCCGTCCGGCGTGAACACATCGACGACGCCTTCGACCTCGCCCTTGGTCATGTTCACGGCGTAGCGTGCGAGGAGCTGATTGATCTCGACGAGGTCACTTGTTGACATAGACCTTTCCGCCTTTCATCACGAACCGCACGTCCTGCGTGACGGTGATGTCTTCGGTGGGATCGCCCGGAACTGCGATGATGTCGGCGAGTAGGCCCTCTGCGAGGCGGCCGCGGTCGTCGACACCGATCAGCTCGGCCGCGTTGATGGTCGCGGCCTGAATGACGGCGAGCGGGGGGAGCCCCCGGTCGACGAGCGCGACGATCTCGTCGGCATTCTTGCCGTGCGGGATTGCCGGAGCATCGGTGCCGACTGCGATCTTGACACCGGCCTTGTATGCCGCGAGCACGGAAGTGCGTGCCTTCGGGAACATCTCGGCTGCCTTGGCCTGAAGTTCGGGCGGGGCGTGGGAGGTGTCCATTGCGTCGGTCAGGCGTGTGGTGGGTACCAGCCAGGTGCCCTGCTCCACCATGCGATCGATCGCGTCGTCGTCGATGAGGAAGCCGTGCTCGATGCAGTCGATGCCGGCCTCGACCGCGTGGCGCACCGCATCGGCGCCGTGCGTGTGCGATGCGACCTTCAGCCCGCGCCGGTGTGCCTCGTCGACGATCGCCCGCAGTTCTTCGTCGGAATAATGCTGGGCCCCTGCCGATCCCGTCATCGACATCACGCCACCCGAGACGCATACCTTGATGAGCTGGGCGCCGTGCTTGATCTGGTATCGAACAGCCTTGCGGACTTCGTCGACACCGTTGGCGATGCCTTCCTCGATGGTCAGGTCGAGGACACCGGGTGCGAAGGCCGCGAACATCGTCGGATCCAGGTGGCCACCGGTCGGGGTGATCGCGTGACCCGCGGGAATGATGCGAGGCCCGTCGACCCACCCGGCGTCGATCGCCTTGCCGAGGGCGACGTCGAGCAGGTAACCACCGGTCTTGACGAACAGCCCCAGATTTCGGACGGTTGTGAAGCCTGCACGCAGCGTGCGGCGGGAATTGCCCACCGCACGCAGCATGCGGAGCGGAGGGTCGTCCTGAACCGTGGAGTAGACGGGCTTCTCGCCGCGCCCACCCATGAGCAGGTTGACCTCCATGTCCATCAGACCCGGCATCAGGATCTGGTCACCGAGATCGATGACCTCCCCTTGTGGTTCGCCGCCGACGCCCGCAATACGGTCGCCGTCGATGTGGATGATGCCCGGTCGGGTGATCTCGCCGGTCTCGACATCGAGGAGCCCGGCTGCCTTGAGCGTCAGCATGCGCTTACACCACCGGTTCTTTGGTGATTTCGGCCCAGGCGGCGCCGCTGTCGGGGACGCGGGGCTGTTTCCAGACTTCGACGGGGAAGGAGACCATGACCAGTGATTGCATCAGGTGCATGAGGGTGCGGGCGTCTTCGGGTAGGTCGTCGAGGTCGAACTTGTCGCAGTAGGCGATGGCGTCCTCGAGGCGGGGGAAGGCAGCGTTGTAGAACTGCTGCATCTCCGGCATGGTCGAGGCGAGTCGCTTGGCGTACCGCTCGGGTTCGGTGGCCAGGTCCCAGTCGATGTAGGGCTCGAGGTCGGCGAAGTCAGTTGGCAGAGGCATCGCGGTGCTCCTTGACGTAGTCTGCGACGGTTTTGTGGAGGTGGCGCAGGAGCAATTCCTGGTCGCAGAGGGGGAATTCGGTCACCGTGCGGGTGCCGATCATCGTTTGAGTGGCTTCGAGGGTGTTGGCGTCCTGGAGGGCGTATTCCTTGAAGGTCACTGCGGCGAGTTCCTGGGCGAGGCGCTCGCGGGCGTTCTTCGGGGGCACGAAGTAGAGGCTGGCCTCGAAGATGTGCTTGTCGACGGCGGTGGGCCAGTAGGCGTAGGTCAG
>NZ_SLVY01000031.1 GCF_004345605.1 Rhodococcus sp. SMB37 | reverse complement strand
AGGAAGCCATGTAACGTGCTCGCGGAGTTGATCGCGGGTGTTGCGTTAGCGTCCTGAATCCGCCCGGCGTATCGCGACGAAAACTGCACACTCGATTCCGCTGGCGTCAGTGCAGCAACGCGCGGATATCGTCAGCGTTCAGCGCAGACGAGAACATCTCCCCGTCGTCGACCACGGAGGAGAACAACTCCGCCTTGCGGAGCTGCAGGGCCCGAACCTTCGCTTCGATGGTGTCGCGGGCGATCAACCGGTACACCATCACGTTGCGGGTCTGCCCGATGCGGTGCGTGCGGTCGATTGCCTGGGCCTCCGTCGCGGGATTCCACCACGGATCGAGTAGGAAACAGTAGTCCGCTTCCACCAGGTTCAAGCCGAACCCGCCGGCCTTGAGACTGATGAGGAACACCGGCGCCGCCCCGGACTTGAAGTCCTCGAGCACCTTCCCGCGTTTGCGGGTCTTGCCGTCCAAATACAGGTAGTCGATCCCGGCAGCGTCGAGCCGTGCCCGGACACGGTCGAAGAACCCGGTGAACTGGCTGAACACCAATGCCCGGTGCCCACCGGCGATCACGTCGTCGAGCTGTTCGAGCAACGCATCGATCTTCGCGGAACCGACTTTGCCGTGCGCGTCGTCGACCAGCGCCGGATCGAGGCTCATCTGCCGCAGCAGTGTCAGCGACCGCAGGATCGTGAAGCGGTTGCTGTCCAGGTCGTCGACGAGGCCGAGAATCTTCTGCCGTTCCCGCTGCAACTGCCGGTCGTAGAGGGCACGGTGTTTCGGTGCGAGCTCCACCTCGAGCACTTGCTCCTGCTTGTCCGGCAGGTCGGTGGCGACTTGCTCCTTCGTACGACGCAACATCAACGGCTTGATGCGCTGACGCAGCTGCACAAGCAATTCGGGATTATTGCCGCTCTCGATGGGTTTGCGGTAGTAGTCCTGGAACTTCGTGGGGTGGGGAAACAGTCCGGGTGCGGTGATCGACAGCAGCGACCACAACTCCATCAGATTGTTCTCCATCGGTGTGCCGGTGATCGCGACCTTCAGCGGCGCCTCGATCTGCCGCACGCACTGGTACGCCTTCGCCCGATGATTCTTGACGAACTGCGCTTCGTCGAGCAGCAGCATCGACCAGCCGTGTTCGAGATAGTCGCCGATGTCGAGTCGCAGTAGCGTGTACGACGTGACGACGACGTCGATACCGCCGAGCAGATCATCCAGTCCCACACCGCGTTTGCCGGCCGTCTCGGTGATCGCGACGACATTCAGATGCGGCGCGAACCGCCCGGCCTCGGCAGCCCAGTTCGGAACCACCGACGTCGGTGCGACGATGAGCACGGGGGCATCCGAAGGTCGTTTCGCGCGCGCGTGGCAGATCAAGGCGAGAGACTGCACAGTCTTGCCGAGCCCCATGTCGTCGGCGAGGATCCCGCCGAGTCCGTGGGTCCACAGGAACGTCAGCCACCGGAATCCATCGAGCTGATACGGCCGCAGCGTCGCCTGCAATGCCTTCGGCACCCGGGTCTTCGCGGTCGACTGCACGTCGAGAAGTCCTTGTACCTGCTTCTTCCAGGCCGCGGCCTGCTTGTCGACGACACCGAGCGCCGACAACTCCTCCCATATACCCGCCTGGAATCGGCTCAGTCGCAGCCGATCCGGGTCGTCGTCCTCGTGCAACGAGCGGGCTTCGTCGACGAGCCGGCGCAGCTGCTGCAGCTCCGGCTTGTCCAACGACAGGTAGGCCCCGTCGGGAAGCATCAGATACGACGCACCCTCGCTGAGCGCGGTGAACACCTCCCGGAACGGGACCGTCTCACCGTCGATCTCGATTGTGATGTTCAGGTCGAACCAATCGGAGTCCCCGGTTGCCTTGGTGGACAGTCCGATCCGCAGACTGTCGCTCACGTCGCGATAGTCTGCGGGGGTACCCTCGACCCGCACCTCCACATCGTCGCGGTCGGACAGCAGCGGCAGCAGTTCGGACACGAGACGCGCGGTGTCGAGGCCGGCGAGGGTGGCGCGCGAGAACAACCGGCGGTCGACGGTGTTGTCCAGTCCGAACGGAGCCACCACGGGCCGGATCTCGGCCAGCAGCGTGTCCTCTCCTTCCCGGTCGCGCACGGCATCGGAGAGGCGTTCGTACAACTCGACCGCGTACTCACTCTCGCCCACCGTGTACACGAATTGCCAGTGCAGGTCGGTGCGGTGCCCCGGCCGGAACGCAACCTGCAGCAGTAGGGACGGACCGCTCACCGTCGGTGCCGTGAACGAACCATCCGAGGAGGCCACTGTCGCTGCCCGTTGCAGGCGAGGGTAGTAGGCGGTCGCGAACCGCGGCACCTGGTCCGGTGGCACGGTGAGCGCATCGTTGCTCTGCAGCAGGTGCTGCATGCCGTCGGTGACGGTGTTGCGCAGCCGCGCGAGACGGAACGGGAGATCCGCCGGGGCACCGCCGTGATCGCCCGGAGGAAGATGGATCACGCCGTGGGCCGGGGCACCGATGAACCCGACCGCTGTCGCAACCTCGGCATCGCCGATGCGCAAAGTGGGGGTGACCTTGAGTCCGTCACCCGAGTCTGCCACGTCGACATGCACTTCAGCGGTCCCAGGGGGAGGTACTGCACCGTGCTTCTTCTTCGCGTAACGCAGCTCGATCCCGAGGCTATGGGCATCGTCGAGCAGGGACCACAACCTCGGCGACACCGAAGACAGGTCGACGGTGGTCTGGGCTGCGCTGTAGTAACTGCGTGTCGATGCGTTGACCAGCGCCGCGAGCTCGAGCAGCAACCGCTTGTGTTGCGCGTTCACGTCGTAGGTGTAGGCCAGGTTCTGCCAGGAGATGTTGCCGGATACCCACCCGGTTTTGCCGGGGCGGAGCACTCGGGCAGTGAGGGTCGGTGCGGGAATGTGCGCTCGCTGTGTCAACGCCAGTTGCAGCGCGAGGGGAACGCCTCTGCCGGTGTCGTCCTCTCCGAGGAGCGACTCGAACGATGCCTCCCATGAGGGAGCTACAGGGGCCACATCCTCCTGCGAGGTGAGCAGCGTGAGCAGGAGCGCGGCGGTGTGCTTGCAGTCGTAACCGACCGGGCACGAACATTCGCCGTACTCGAACTCGAGTCCCCGCGGTCCAGGGGCGAGCTGAATCTCGGCCTGATACATCCGTGTCCCGGCGATCTTTCCGAAACCGAAAAGATGTTCCTCGTCGAATCCGCAGTCGACGACCGCACCTGATGCGGCGTAGCGCTTGCCGCGGTCGAATGTGGGTCGGCCCACCGCGTCGATCAACGACTGGACGAGGTGGTCGTATCCGGGATTCCTGGACATGGAGCAGTAGTCTATGCGCCCGCACCCAGTGCTCGATTGGGGGGAGTGAAGTGCTACCGGAGGCGCGTACGGTCGACGCTGCACTGGCCGCGATTGCCACGGCACGCTACGATTGCGCCGATGACAACTTTCTCTGATCCAAGATTGGGGGCCCAGTTCGCTCACGGTGAGTGCTGATGCACTTTCCGAACGCGAACGGGTTCGACCCCCGACTGTCCTTCTGGCTGCGCGTGCGCGAGTTCGCCGTGCCGCCCTCCGTGATCGAGGCCGCAACCGCCCGACGTCTCGCTGGTGACTGGCGCGGCGCCTGTGCCGCAGCGGGATTCGATGTCGACATCGACCTACGCGCGCTGGCCCGCACGCACGGCCTCGGCGTCGCGTCGCAAGTCCTGGATGACCTACGTCACCTGGCCCCCGACCTGCTGCGCTGGCACCTACCGCGGGTGGCCCCAGACGGACTGCTGCGTCCCGGGCTGACCATCGCACTGGCCCGGTACGGGCCCGTGGGGAGCAGAAAACGGTGCGGTGGAACCGATTCGGTGCACCTGGTGGTCCGCACCGCTCCGGCCTGGGCGGATGCCGGGCAGAGGATCGTGCTGGCGCTGTGGGACGGCTCGGATTCCGCGAACCATCCCCATCCGCGTCCCAACAGGCGGTTCCGGCTCGATCTCCACCGGTACCTGTGGGATGCGCGCAGGTCCGGTGATCTGCGAATGCGCAGTGGGACAGGGCAAGTGCCGGGCCTCACCGTGCTTGACCCGGCCCTGGCCGCGATGATCCCGGAGGGCTTCGCCGTCGACCGCTGGGCGGCCGAATTCGGCATCCTGCTCCGCGCCGACCGGCATCCTGACGGACCCGTGCGCGTGCGATGCGGGGGTCGGTACGATCTGGTGGTGGAATCGGCCGCCGACGGCCCCGATCCCGCCGTGATGCGACTCGTGGACGATTACCCTCGCGGCCAGCTCGCCGCGCTGCCGATCCTGCCCGATGCCGCGACCCGGGTACTGCCCGACCTGGAGTTGATCCGATCGGGGGTCATCACCGTCGACCGGCTGCACCCGCTGGTCGCCGCAGCCCTGGATCCGGGCTGGTCGCCGCCGGTTTCATCCCGAACAGCCAGCCAGGAGAGCCGGATTCACCTGGTCGGCTGCCGTGGTGAACGACACCGGATCGGACTGCTCGACGGCGCACTGACCGCACTCGACCATGATTCCACCGAGATCCGGCGCGAGGAACTGCTCGCCGCACTGGGCGGCACCCCGCTGCCGTGTCTTCAGGCCATCGACCAGGCGCATCGCCGTCCGGACTGCCTGCCGGGCGTCCGTGAACGTCTGGACCACGGAGACTCCGCCGGGGCGCTGGCAGTCGTCGAAGGATTGCTCGGTCCTGACGCAGTCCTTCGTGACGGACCCCTGCTGGACGAACTCCGCGCGTCCGTGGACCGCCGCAGTACGTACGACCGGTTTCTCTCCGAACCAATGGAACCGCCGCCCGCGTCGCGACCTCGCCGACCCGGACGGTCGCGCCGGACCCACTCACGCTGAACCCACTCCTCGATTCCCGAAACCCACTGTTCCGCAGCACGGCCGGACGGCCGCATCCTGCTGTTCCTCTCAACACCACAGGTGATGCACATGTCTTCCACACTCCTTCCCGAAAGTCCCAGCAAAATCGAACTCGACAGTGCCGCAGCTCTGTTGGCGATGCTCGGCGCGGTCACCACCGAATCTCGCCCCGACGACCAACTCGAGGCCCTCACCCTGGCGGTGGCCGCGGATCTACCGGTACTGCTGTGGGGCGAACCGGGAATCGGCAAGACCGCCGCCCTGACCCAGCTCGCCGAGGCTGTGGACCTACCGCTGACCACCCTCATTGCGAGTGTGCACGAGCCGTCGGACTTCTCGGGTCTGCCCGTTCTCGGGGAGGACCCGGCCACCCAGGGTGTCCCGATGGCGCCGCCCGACTGGGCTGTTCGGCTCGTGGAGGCCGGCCGGGGATTGCTTTTCCTGGACGAACTGTCGACGGCACCGCCCGCCGTGCAGGCGGCCCTGCTCCGTCTCGTCCTCGAAAGACGAATCGGGGCACTGCAACTCCCACCTGGTGTCCGCATCGTGGCTGCCGCCAACCCGCCGTCCTCGGCAGCGGACGGTTGGGAGCTGAGCCCACCGTTGGCGAACCGGTTCGTGCACCTGCACTGGACCTACGACCACGACGTGGTCGTCCGAGGTCTCGGCGGGACCTGGCCACGCGCAACGCTGCCGCGCCTCGACCCGGAGAAGTTCTCCGACGCGGTGGCGTTCGCCCGCCGCGCGGTCTGTGAGCTTCTCGCCGCCCGCCCCGCCCTCGTACATCAACTGCCCAGCAGCCAGACCCGCCGCGGCAGTGCCTGGCCGTCGCCACGGAGCTGGGACATGACCGTGCGGCTGATCGCTTTCGCGACCGCTACCTCGTCGTCGAAGGACGTGCTGTCTCTGCTGGTCCGGGGGAGTGTCGGTGACGGGCCCGGTTTCGAGCTGCTGGCCGCCATCGAGCGCATGGATCTCCCGGACCCGGAGACGCTGCTCGCCGATCCGGCGTCCGCCGACCTCCCCGATCGAGGTGATCTGCGCCAGGCTGTGCTCGACGCGGTGGTCGCCGCCGTCCGCCGACGGCCGGAGAAGTCCCGTTGGGACGCGGCGTGGGCACTCCTGGTTACCGCGGTGGAAACCGGGCCGCCCGACCTCGTGGTCGTTCCGGCGACCACACTGGCCACTCTGCGCGGGGACGACTGGGAGGTGCCTGCGGCGATCGACCGGCTCGCCGGGGTTGTATCGGTGTCCCAGGCGGCGGATCAGGCCACCGACCGTGCCGCCGCGCAGGCCGGTCGATGACGGCGGCACCGGCGCTCGACGCGGACAAGATCTACGCCGCGCGGTTCTACGCCGCTCGCGCCCGGCCCTACCTCGCCACCGCCTTGTACGCGCTGCACATCGTCGCGTCCCCCCGTGTGCCGACCATCGGTGTGGACCGGCACTGGCGCTGTTACGTCTCACCTGTCTTCGTCGCGCAGCGACCAGTGGAGGAACTGGCCTCGGTCCTGGTCCACGAGGTGTCGCATCTGCTGCGCGATCACCACGGCCGCAGCGACCGCTACGCCCGCGCACACGAACTGACCTCCCGCGCCGATCGGCTACGGATGAATCTCGCCGCCGATGCGGAGATCAACGACGACGCGTTCGGCGACGGATTGCTGACACCGCACGATGCCGTACTGCCGTCGACGCTGGGATTGCCCGGCGGCCGGCTCATGGAGGACTACCTAGGCGAGTTCGGACTCGGTCCGTGGACCGACGCGGTGTCGTGGCTCGACTGCGGCAGCGGTGCCGACGGACTGAGCCGGGAGTGGGAAATGGGTCCCGAGGGTGCCAATGCGCTCAGTGACGAGCAACGAGACGCTGTCCGTTTCCGGGTGGCGCACAGCATCATCGGGCAACCGGGCAGTGCACCCCGCGGATGGCGACGGTGGGCGGAGGAGGCCTTGCACCCGCCACAGCCGTGGCGAGCCCTGCTGGGCGCGGCGATCCGCTCGGCCACGTCCTCGTCCGGCGCCGGCGATGACTACACCTACCGCCGGCCGGCGCGGCGCTCCGCCGCCGTGCCCGGCGCGGTACTGCCGAGCCTGCGGCGGACCCCACCGCGCGTCAGCGTCATCGTCGACACGTCGGGCTCGGTCAGCGACGCAGACCTGGGTAGCGCACTACTCGAGGTGGCCGCTATCGCGCGGGCCGTGGGCGGGCGCCGCGATCTGGTCACGGTGCTGTCCTGCGACGCGGCAGCCCGCGTCGTGCACCCGCTGTGCCAGGCCGAGGACATTCCGCTGTTCGGGGGCGGTGGCACGGATCTTCGCGCCGGATTCGCCAGGGCGTTGCGCAGTCGGCCCCGCCCCGATGTGGTGGTTGTCCTCACCGACGGGCAGACCCCCTGGCCCAGCAGCCGTCCGGGGTGCCGAACGGTCGTCGGCCTGTTCCCTCGAATCGTTTTCCGAGGCGAATCGAACCCCGACTACGTTCCGGACAGGCCACCGGAGTGGGCGCATGTGGTGGAGATCGGCACATCGCGCACCTGAGCGGCACCCGACGCGCGCACGGGGAACGGAATCGGCCGACAGGATTGCCACCCCTGCCTGTGGCCAGAAGTGATTGCGTAGACAGTGTGCATTTCGTAGGGTTAAAGCCTACGAAATGCACACTGAAAGGACTGATGTGGGCACATTGCGAGGGACGCCTCTGCCGGTCGAGCTGACGCGGTCCGCCCTGCGCACATTCCGTCCTCAGGATGCTGCCCGCGTGTATGCGCACCCGCGTCCCGAGCTGTCGCGGCTCGTTGACCGGGGCGTCTTGCACCGGGTGGCCCACGGTTACTACATCGTCGTCCCGCAAGACCAGGTGGGGCGTCCGTGGCTGCCCGGTCTGGAAGCCGCTGCCGCGGGGATCGCCGCGACGATCTATGGAGCGGACCGAGCTGTGCTGATGGGAATCAGCGCAGCGCGGTTACTCGGTGCGATTCCCCGCGCGCTGGCCAACGCCGTCGTCGCCGTCCCTCGTGCGCACAGACCGATCGAGTTGAGCGACCGTCGCGCCACTGTCCGGTTCGTGCTACGCGATCCCGACGCGCTCGACGCCGAACGAGTGGACACATCACTCGGCCATGTCCTCGTCACGACACCCGAACAGACAGTGCTCGATCTTGCCCGCCGGCCATCACTCGGGAACGCAGAGACCGAGATCCCCGCGGCGATCGCTACCCTCTACCGTCGCAGCGACCCGGGCCGGCTCGTCGAGCTCGCGAAGCAACAACGTCTCGTTGCCGCGTTGCGTCGTGCCGAGATCTGGGCCGGTGTGCAATCGTGAACCTCGACGAACGCGACACGGTTGCCACACAGTTCGGTGTGTCGCCGGAACAGGTGGAGCGCGACCACCTCATCTCACATCTCCTCGCCGCAATCGCGGATCGCTTCGCGGACCGCGTGCATTTCATCGGGGGCACCGCGCTCGCGCGCACCCACCTGCCGGACGGTCGTCTCAGTGAGGACATAGACCTCGTTGCTCTGGGTAATCGGAACGAGTTGGCCGTCGAACTTGACGCTGCACTCGAACGCGCTGTCGCGCGGACGCACGGTCGACTGTCCTGGGGGCCGGCGCTCGCGGCCGTCCGAGACACCGAAGCGGCGAATCTCCGTACCCGCAGCGGTCCAACTGTCAAGATCCAGTTGTTGTCCTCCCAGCACCGGACGGTGTGGCCGGCAGAACCTCGGAGGCTGGAACAGCGATACAGCGATGCGCCGCCGGCCACGCTGATCGTGCCCACGCTGCCAGCCTTCGCAGCCAGTAAGACCGCTACGTGGCACGATCGTCGCGCGCCGCGCGACCTGTGGGACTTATGGGCACTCGCTGCGATCGGGGCAATCGACGTTGCGGCTGCCGATCTCTTCCGACGGCACGGACCGACCAACAACCCACCCGGCCCTTACCTGTTCCGCACACCGCCGAGCGAGAGTGCCTGGTCATCGCAGCTGGCCGCTCAAACTCGATTGACCATCAGCGCCGTATCCGCACTCTCAACCGTCCGTAACGCATGGGTCCGTGTCACCGATCACGAGCAGGGCGATCAGCGCACACCGCGCGTGACGTTCGAGGAGTGATCGATGGCGATTCGCCCCGCGCGCTGAGCCGCCCAGGTTGGGACGACGGCCATCGGGTGGCGGCCGCAGGCACGTGACCGTCCGGGTAAGTTGTGACGGACGTGAACGATCGGATGGGCAGGGTGGTACTCGGTGCACAGTGACCGCTGGGTCGAGGTCAGTCCGTCCCCGTTCGATCATGAACGCGAAGGCCTCGAACGGATCAAGGAGATCCTTCCCGACGCCCCGCCGTTCCGGGCGTGGTCCAACTTCGAGTTCCGCGACAACCGCGGCCGCTGGCACGAAGTGGACCTGCTCGTCCTCGCCCGCGACACCCTGTAGGTCGGGAACCGAGCGGCCCACGGATCTGGCGATGGACGTGTTGGAAATAGCAATCTGGTGGCGCACCCTCGGCAGGGTGGATTTATCGGAACCGTCGATACCGCGCGATCATCGGTATCGCCGGATTACCGGCAAGCAGTTCGGGACCTATGCTGGATTTGTTGCTAGTAGCAGGAAGGCGCTGACATGACTGAACGGACACCGTCTCCATGCTTGGGCAGGCAGAGGAGCTCTCCGACCTTCTCGGGGTGAGCGTCGATGTCGTTGCACGTGGTGTCGCACGGGAGCGCGTGTCCGCCTCCGCGCGCCGATATGTTCGATATGTGAGCCGAGTTGATAATGAACGTTGCCGAGACGTTCTTGACGCCGTTGCGGATGTCGAGCGGTATATGCCGAAGGTCGGCGGTATGGACGGCGACATTCGGAACATCGCTATCCACGAGTATTTGGCGTCTGAATCCTGCGGCTGTTGAAGCGCTCGCTGCCACTATCTTCCTCTGCGCGCTGCAATTGCCGGCACGGCGAGCTCTGCACGAGATGAAGTTGCTTCAAGTCACGCAACCACGAAAGATCGACCACGTGCCTGACCATCGTGCGACCGAGCAGGACGCTTCGTGACCGACGACGCGTTCGGCCTGCTCCACCCCGGAGTCCAGTACCACCTCGCGAACACCCTGCGATGGGACGGTCTGCGCCCCACCCAAGCGGCAGCCGTCGCGCCGATCCTCGCCGGCGATGACGCTCTCGTGCTGGCTCCAACGGCCGGCGGAAAGACCGAAGCCGCGGCCTTCCCGCTGCTGTCGGCCATGGCAGAACACGACTGGCAGGGCACCTCCGTGCTGTACGTATGCCCGTTGCGGGCGCTGCTGAACAACCTTCAGCCACGTCTACACGGCTATGCGCAATGGCTCGGTCGTAGCGCTGCCGTGTGGCACGGCGACGTCGGTCAGTCCGCGCGCACACGGATCCTGCGGGAACGACCGGACATCCTGCTCACCACCCCCGAATCACTCGAAGCAATGCTGGTGTCCACGAAAGTGGATCCGCGAGTCCTGTTCGCTGGACTGCGTGCTGTCGTCGTCGACGAAGTCCACGCCTTCGCCGGCGACGACCGCGGCTGGCACCTGCTCGCCGTCCTCGAACGACTGGCCCGCGTCGCAGGCCGCGACATCCAGCGCATCGGTCTGTCGGCGACCGTCGGCAATCCCGACGAGTTGCTGGCGTGGCTGCAGGGGAGCACAACCGATCGGCCGCGCCGTGTCGTCGCGCCGGACGTTGGAGCACCCGCTACTGAACCCGACATCACCGTCGACTATGTCGGTTCCGTCTCCAACGCCGCCACCGTCATCGCGTCTCTGCATCAGGGCGAGAAGCGGTTGGTGTTCGTCGACTCGCGCCGCCGCGCCGAGGAGCTCGGTGCGGCACTGCGTGATCGCGGCATCACCACATTTCTGTCTCATTCATCGTTGTCTGCCGCCGAACGACGTCAATCGGAAGAGGCGTTTGCCGAGTCCCGTGACACCGTGATCGTCGCGACGTCCACGCTCGAACTCGGTATCGACGTCGGAGACCTCGACCGCGTCATCCAGATCGGTGCACCCCGTACCGTCGCGTCGTTCCTCCAACGGCTCGGACGGACCGGACGCCGCGCCGGCACCTCCCGCAACTGCCTATTCCTGTGTCTGGACGACGAACAGGAATTGCTTGCCCTCGGCATGCTGGATCGCTGGGCGCGCGGATGGGTTGAGCCGATCACGCCGCCACCGTCCCCGCGGCACATCGCAGCACAACAGATGATGGCGTTGTGCCTGCAGGAGCACCGAATCGGTACGCGGAGCTGGCGGGACTGGTGGGGGAGTCTGCCGATCTTCGACGACGCCGCGGACAACATCATGAAGTTTCTGTGCGAACAGGGGTTCTTCGACCGCGACGGCGAATTCCTGCACATCGGACCGGAAGCCGAACGGCGGTTCGGCCGCCGCTACTTCTCCGACCTGACTGCAGTGTTCAGTGCCCCACCGGAATTCACAGTGCTCGCCGGGCGCAATGAAATCGGCACGATCGGCACCGACCTACTCACCGAAGAGGTCGAGGGACCGCGGATCCTGCTCCTCGCCGGCCGCTCGTGGAAGGTCACCCACATCGACTGGCCGCGTCGACGCTGCTTCGTCGAACCCGTCGACTCGGGTGGACGAGCAAAATGGTCCGGACTCGGTGGCGGCGTCTCGTACGAGATCGCGCAAGGTATGCGATCGGTGCTGCTCGGTGCGCCGCCACCGGGTGTCACGCTGACTCGACGAGCCGAATCAACCCTTGTAGACCTGCGAGCGAGCTATCTGCCTGCGGTCGATGTTGATGCGGCGGTCATCGCTCTTCCATCCGAAGGCAGCGGACGATGGTGGACGTGGGCGGGTACTGCAGCCAACCGCACCCTGCAGGCCTCGTTGCCATCTCTGGTCGACCCTCGGCAACGAATCGACGAGAAATCGTTGCGCCTGCTGCCCGATGTCACCGCACGCGATGTGTCCGCCGCTCTCGCACAGATTGCGTGGCGCGCGCCGACGGTCGCGGCCAATGCGGTCTCGGGACTGAAGTTTTCCGCCGCGTTACCGCCGGGCCTCGCGGAACGGACCTTGGCCGAGCGACTCGGTGATGACCAAGGCGCACACGCGGCACTCGAGGTACCGCGCACCATTCATCGCAGGTTCGAGTAGCGAGCGCGTTGTGCGAGCCCGCTCTTCGGGAACGCTCGATCGCAGTGGCGGGCGCCCAAAGGAGAATGGCAGATTCACAGCTCACGCACTTGAGGTCGTGCGGGGGCCTTCGAGAAGGGATTGTCGATGGGGATGCGCGGCATCAATCATGTCGTCCTGTATGTGTCGAACCTGCAACGAAGTCTGCATTTCTACGAGCACGTGCTCGGGTTCGAGCGATTGGCGGGGGAGTTCCCTGGTGGCGCCTTCCTTCGGCACGCGGGATCGGCCAACGACCATGATCTGGGACTGTTCCAGGCGCGCGGCGGGGACACTGTCGTGCCGGGCAGAGTCGGGCTCTATCACGTCGCGTGGGAGGTCGAAACGCTGACAGACCTCGACGATATGCGTCAGCGCCTCGCCGCCGCGGGAGCGTTGACCGGTGCTGCGGACCATGCCGCCACCAAGGCGCTGTACGCCCGTGACCCCGACGGAATCGAATTCGAAATCTGCTGGCTGGTGCCCGACGAGCGGATCGAAGAAGCACTGTATCCGGGTGTTCCGATGGTCGGCCCCCTGGATATCCCCGGCGAAACCGCTCGATACGGCGCCGAGACGCCAGGGGGACCGCGCACCGACGTCGAGGTATGGAAGCGACTCGCGGCGAGGTCGTCGGCCACGCCGTGATCTCCTCGCCGTGCGGCGGTGTAGAGCGACGAGGCGCGGTGATCAGGCCGGACCAGCACGCAGGGTTGCTTCCACAGCGGTGTCGATCCCGTCGCGCCAAGGAGGCCGTGCCCGGGCAGTACGGTCGCGGCGCCGACGACCCGGCGGGTCGAAGTTCTCGAATGGAAGATGGACCTCATGGCACACGTGCAGCGTTTCGACCATGTCGGCATTACCGTCGCGGACCTCGCCTCCGCAACGGCGTTCTTCGTGACACTCGGAATGGAGGTGGAAGGCACCGGATCTGTGCAAGGCGAATTCGTTGAGACCGTCTGCGGTATCCCCGGTGCTCACTGCGAGATCGTGATGCTGCGGCCGCCCGGCGGAGGCTCCGGCTTGGAACTCTCGAGCTTCATCACGCCCGACCACGTGCCCGGATCGCCAGCGGCGATGGCCAACGAGCTCGGGTTGCGCAATGTGTCTTTCGAAGTCGCCGACCTTCAAGCTGCAATCTACGAGGTGGCTGCGGACGGATACGGCCTCATCGGTGGCATCGGTGAATACGAGAACAGCGTGCGGATGGCCTATGTGCGTGGGCCCGAAGGGATCATTGTGTCGTTGTTCGAGCGTGTCGGTTGACCAGACCGGGACCGCAGACGCAAGTCCCTCGGTCATCGCTGGGCACTGCACTCGACAATGTGACTGGATCGGCCTGCGTCGTCATCGACCCTCCGCTGGTCCGATCCACTCGGGGAATTGCGGAGCGAGGGGGGTTCCGGGCACGACGCCGGCCGCGCGGAACGTGGTGTTGCCGTCAACTTTCAGCGTGTCTGGGTGGTTTGCCAGCCACCAGGCGGTGCAGGCGGGTTCGGCAACGTGTTTCTCCATGTTGAGGCTTTGCGGGATCAGATGAGTGATTCTCCAGGTGCCGAAAACGTTCCAGGTGGGGGTGCGTCGGGCGCGAGGATCATGGTTTGCACGGTCGGTGTCGGCGATGCCGGGGAGGCCCGGGGTGTCGGCAGTGTTGTGCAGGGAGGCGGTCCATGAGAGCCCGTGACGGGTGATGTGGTCGTTGGTTGTGGTTTCGGTGTACACGATATCGTCGCAGATGCTTGCGGTGATGTCGGTGGGAGTTTCGATGAGTTCGGTGATGTGGTACCGGATAGTGTGTTTGCTGACTTGGTCCCAGTCGGTATTCCCAGCGTCGGCCCCCCGGACGATGTTCTGGATGGAGGGGTGGGGATAGCCGATGGCTTCTCGGTATCCGGGGAAGGAGTTGGTGATCGAGTACATCTCTGTTTGCCAACTGGATTCGAATGTGGCTCGGATGAGTTCTGCTTCACGACTGAGCAGGTCGATGCCGGGTTCTGCGGACCATGAGCTTGTGTAGATCGGTTCGAAATCCGGTGGTGTGTCCCGGTCGCCAGGGGCGTGTGAATTCGGTTGGGTGGTGCAGCTACTGACGAGTGCGGCGAGGGTGACGGTGATCGCGATGCGACTGAGGTGGACCATGGAGACTCTATTCGGCTATCTGTTGTGGTGCGTGGATGCGCGTGGACCTGTGGTGGTCAACTAGGTGGCTTGACTTCGTCATACGCGAGACGAAGACCGTACTGGTTACCCGATTCGCTCAACAGATTGGCGAGCAGATAGTCAGTAGCTGACCAACTCGCGGTGTTGCCAGATACTGAAAAGAGCTCATCGTAAGGACGGATATTTCCGTTTTCCTCGAATACATCGCGATATTTGGTTCGAAGATCTTCTGGGAAGTCTTGAAATGCCGCCAGAGAAAAGTAGCTGAGGCGCTGGAAATTTGGACGATTCACGTAAGCTTCGGCTGCGGGGTCCGGTTTGGGGCCGATCACCGATTCCTTCATTGGCTCTCCGCCAGCGGAAATAGTGTCGAAGAGCAAATCAGTGCCGGGGAGAACATGACCTCCGAGCCACGTTACAGCGTTGTAGGCGTTTGCCTTTTGTTCGTACACAGCCAGGTCGCGGGCGGCATCGTCGTCGTACCGGTCCTGCATCGACATTTCGATGCCCTTGTCGGTCAACGCCAAGAGTTGCCCGGCGTTGGCGAGATGCTGGTTCGAATTCGGAGCATCCGGGTTCTCTCCGAATCGGATCTGGGCCGAGACGGACTCTTGCAGGGCGTGGGATTGGAAGTGCGTCCCAGCTTCCTCATCCGTACTCAACGCGGCGAAGACGTTGGCGGATCCACGGTAGCTTCGGGAACCCTCGGGGTCCGTCCACCCCTCAATGTCGAAGCCGGGCCGATCAGGTACTTCGACGTTCACGAGGCTCGGGATGTACGGGGTCATACTGTGGGAAATGGTGCGCACCAGTTCGGGGTTCACCTCGCCGATGGATTGATGGTCCGTACCGGGGATGCTCGACATCTGCTGCCACGCAGCATCTGTGCTCATCGCCGCCGCGACCGCCGACATGATCTGTCCACTCCGTGTCGCCTCTGCAACATCGACGGGATCGTTGGGATCCTGGACGGCGCCCTCTATTTCGTCGAAGTCGAACATCGGCTGTATGGCGGATTCATCGGACCACGAGTGGGTCAGGACGTCCCGTACGAAGTCTGAGCCGTTCGCGTCTGTGACCGCCTGCTCGACGGCGATCCGATCGTCGGAGACGGCTGCGAATACCGGGTCGAGGTACGGATCTCGAGGGGTGAAGCCGTCGACCTCGAAGATGGTCATTTCTCCCTGAGGATCCTGATCGTGTGTGACGTGCGCATCGAGATACTCGCGACCGGCAGCGAGGAGCTGCCTGTCGAGGTCGCTGCCGTTGCGGTACTCGCCGTCCCCTGCGGAGACGATCGATGCGATTGCATGCGCATCCGGAACACCGTGGAGCGTGGTCTGACGCAGGGCAGTTCCTCCCATCGACTCGACACCGTGGACCACGCGGTCTTCACGCGACAACGAGTCGCGGATGCCCTCGGGGAGGAGGTCGAAGCCGCCCTGCGCGGGGACGTCGGGGTCTCCGCTGGTCGCGACGGTGACGGTGTCGGTCGAGATGATCTGCAGCGAGTTGGCTAGACCTGCCCGTGCTTCTTCCGGGAGGGACGACATCAATTGTTCCAGCTCGCGTGGGCTGAGTGTGTCGAGTGAGCGGGCGACGGTGTTGAGATACTCCATCTGTGAGGCCGGTATCGATGTGGATTCGCCGGCGCGCAGGTCGGCGAGTTGCTCAGGCGTGAGAGTTCCCGATTCGACGATGCGGTGCAGGGTCTCGGCGTCAGCGGTTCCGGCCGCAAGGGAGGCGGCATCGGCCGTGGCCTGGGTGTCGCCGAGCGCGGCTGCGGAGGTGAAGGCGATCCGCAGGCTGGTGCGGGCCTCTTCCAGGCTGCGCGTCAAATCGAGGTCTGCCTGTTCGGCGAGCGTGGCATAGCGCTGCAGGGTGGTTTGCAGCCCTACCCGGAACGCCTCGCGGTCTGCGTCGTCCTCGGTGCGTGGGTCGATCAACTCGAGGTTCTCGGTGATGGTGAAGCAGTTCTCCTGCGCGGTGGCGAGAGCGTCGCGGGCCACGTCGAGGTTGCCTTTGATTGCGTGGTACCCGGTGGTGATGGTTCCGGCTACGCGCCCGAGCGTGTCGACGATGCTGCGTGCTGTGGCGCGGTCGCTGTGGGCGCGCTCGAAGGCCGCTTCGGCGGCCACACCTTCCCAGTAGCGGCCATCGACCTTCTCGACGTGGGCGACGTAATCGTCGAAGAGCCCTTCGATGCTGGTTCCGAGGCTTCTCCAGCCGTCACACCAGGTGAGCAGTGATCCGGGAGTCCAGTTCTCGACCTGGGTTCTCGTCGGTGTCACGTGTGGCTGCTCGTGGTCCAGGTACCGGTGGCCGACAAGTAGGTCGCGGCAAGTTGTTCTACCACGGCGTCGTCGGCATTCTTGTACTGGACCACGGCCTGACGCATTACGTCGGCTGTTTCCTCGAACCGTTCGGTGACAGCAGCGACCAACGCTGTGTCGAGCAGGTCTGTCGAGATGCTGACAACTGCCCGGAGCGACGACAGGCTCGTCGCGGGAGCACCGATCCACGGCTCGTGGGGTATTACCTTCAGTGTTTCGGCGCTTCGTGCGAGCTGGTCGAGCCGGCCCGACAGGTGTGAGAGTCGATCAAGATCAACTCTCATGGCATCATTCGGCATGTGTCCCCCCCCTGACAGCGTTGGAGGATAGCAGAGCTGCAGGACACCAAGCGGTCGATCGAGATGGCTACCCTCGAAGCATGGCGGCTACGCAGGATTCACCAGCAGACACGAACACAGCCTTCGGTCTCGAGAGCACCTTCGTCGACGAACTGAGTGCGCTGAGCGTGTCGTGGCAGGGCGCCGAGGTTCCGGATCCGACCCTGCTCGTGCTCAACGACCAGCTCGCAGCGCAGCTGCGCTTGGACGCGGCGGTACTGCGAAGCGACGAGGGGATCGCAGTCTTGTCCGGGGCGGTCGCGCCGTCCGACGCGACACCGGTCGCGATGGCGTACGCGGGTCATCAGTTCGGTGGGTACGCGCCGCTCCTCGGAGACGGTCGGGCGTTGCTGCTCGGCGAACTTGTGGACATCGAGGGCAGGCGGGTGGATCTGCATCTGAAAGGGTCGGGGCCCACACCGTTCTCCCGGGGCGGCGACGGGTTCGCGGTGGTAGGCCCCATGCTCCGCGAATACCTGGTCAGCGAGGCGATGAATGCCCTCGGTGTGCCCACGACACGGTCGTTGTCGGTCGTGGCGACGGGCCGACCCATCCACCGCAACGGTGCCGAACCCGGGGCGGTACTCGCGCGGGTCGCGGGCAGCCATCTGCGCGTGGGAACCTTCGAACTCGCGGTCCGTCACGGCGAGCTCCTCCGCACGCTCGCCGACTACGCGATCGCCCGCCATCACCCGCAGCTCACCGAACTGCCGGCGGAAGGCGAACGGAACCGCTACCTGGCGTTTCTCGAAGCCGTGGTCGAGGCCCAGGCCTCCCTGGTGGCGCAATGGATGCTCACCGGGTTCGTGCACGGAGTGATGAACACCGACAACACGACGATCTCGGGCGAAACCATCGACTACGGTCCGTGCGCTTTCCTCGATGCCTACGACCCCTCAGCTGTGTTCAGCTCGATCGATCACAGTGGCCGCTACTCGTTCGGCAACCAACCCGTGGTACTGAAATGGAACCTGGCGCGATTCGCCGAAACGATTCTGGCACTGCTCGAATCCGATCCGAACGACGCGATCACCATGGCGACCGCCGTCCTCGACACCTTCGACGAACACTACGAGAGTCGCTTCACGCGCGGCATGGTTGCCAAGCTCGGTTTGGCCGGCGCGGACGTCGATCGGGCTCTGGCCGACGAGCTGTTGAAGCTGATGGCCGCACACGGCGCGGACTGGACAGGCACCTTCCGTGCCCTCGCAGACGAACTCCGCGGGAATTCGGCGCCACTCGACGACCTCATGCCACACGAATCCACAGGTCCGTGGCTGGAACGCTGGCGTGCGGAACTCGACAGGTACGGGCGTGGGGCGGCCGAGACGGCGGACGGGATGGACCGCGTCAACCCGCTGTATATCCCGCGCAACCACCACGTCGAGGCTGCTCTGCGCGCCACCACCACCGGCGATCTGGTCCCGTTCGAGACATTGCTGGAGGTGGTGACGCATCCGTTCGAGCGTCGTGACGAGTGGTCGGCGTACGCCGCACCCGCTCCGCGGTCGTTCAACGACACCTTCCAGACTTTCTGCGGCACCTGACGGGTCAGGAATGCATGAGCCGCGTGCGTCCGAGACAGAAAGCTCTCACCGAATCCAGTCGAGCGATTGCCCGTGTGCGCCGGTCAGTGCGACAGGTCGGCCGTCGAGGCCGAGAACGAACCTTCCACCGATCTCGTCGACGGGGCCGCCCAGCCGGCGGGTGATGTGGGGGAGAACGCGTGGACTCTCGTTGGATATCCAGCGGCACGGTAATGCTCGGACGGTCTGCTCGAACGCTGCGCGTTCGGCTGGGCCCACGTAGTTGAGTACGGCACTGTGGAAGACAACGACAGTGGTGCCTGTGGGCGTTTGATCCACCAGGTCGGCGACAGCGGTGTTGAGGTCGCCGCGGACAAGATGCGGTCGATCCGCTCCGGCGATGGCAGCCGCCGAACGGAGATTTTCGCGGCGGGTGTGGTGTTCGGGCCAGATCAGACTGTCGAGCCAGGACATGTCGTCCTCGTTGGTGACATCGAGAGGATTGAGATCGAGACCGGCGCGGAACGCGATCGCGGGAAGCCGGCGGGGAATCGGGGGCTCCCCAGTGGTTGTGCAAGACAGAACCACTTGCGAGGGGCCGTCGTCCGGGTGCACTGCATGATGTTCGTCGTATACGTAGCTGTACCGATCCGGGTAGAGGCACAGCCCTGCTGAGGCGCCGACCTCGATCAGCGACAGAGGTCCGTCGAGGAGACCCAGTATCGGCAACAGCACCGCAGCTCGTCCTGCCTCGTTCGTCTGGGTCGAGTGAGCGAGGGCAGTTTGCTCGACGGCAGCCCAGTTATCGAGAGTCCATCTGCGGAAGGACGTGTACGAATCCGTGGGGGCACCGAGGTGGCGGGTGGCTCCGAGGACGAGGTTCGGTTGTCGTTTGGATTCGGGGAGTCGTTCGATGTGTTCGATGATCTCGCAGTCGTCGGCGATCTCCGAACTCAGCAGCTCGTAGGTCGGTGATATTCCGTGGGCTTCGAGCTGTGCGAATCGCTGATATCTCTCCCTGGTGGACATGGTCGACATCAGTACCGCATGGGTGGGCTCGGCGGAACATTCGTGTCTCGACAGCGGTAGAAGAATTATATTCTTGACTGTGAGAGTATCGTTTCGTCTTGTTTCGAACCACACCGAATTGTCTCTGTTCCGAGTCGGATCCGACTCTCGCGCAGTGACTCCAGTGAAGGAGTCCCAGATGCTGAACCTCCTGCGTCGCCGACCCGTGGCCCGGCGCACGATGCTGGCGGCGTTTGTCGCATCGGTGGCCTTGGTGGTGGGTGCGTGTGGGGGCAGCAGTGCAATGCGGACTGATGATGTGGAGGCGGGAGCTCCGGTTCGAGGAGGGACGATGAGGGTCGTCCAGGGTGGTGAGCCGCGCTCACTCGATCCGGCGACTCTCGTCAACGCCTGGGTATCGAACAGTCTCATCGGCAACGCGCTGTACGGAACGTTGCTGGTCAACGACCCGGAGACACTTGAGATCACGCCCGTCCTCGCAGAATCATTCGACACCGCAGACGGGGGTGCGACCTTCGAGCTGAAGTTGCGCGAGGGGCTCCTCTTCACCGACGGAACCGCGTACGACGCCGAAGCCGTCCGGTACAACTGGGAACGCATGCGTGATCAGAACTCCGGATCACCGTCGTTGATCCAGGCATCGCAGATCGCAGCTCTCGAAGTGACCGATCCGCTGACGCTGCGGGTGACACTCGCATCACCCAACCCGCACTATGCGCAGGCCGTGGTGTGGGGCGGCTTGAACTGGGTCGCTTCTCCCACCGCGCTCGAGGCGGGACGTCAGGCATTCGACGAGCAGCCCGTCGGGGCCGGCCCGTACACGATGACGCAATGGCGGCGACAGGACCACATCGTCCTCGAACGCAACCCCGGATACGAGCCGGCGCCCTACCTGGACGGAATCGAACTCGTTCACAACGGCGACACGAATCAACGCGTCAATGCCGTGATCTCGGGCGATGCGGGTCTTGCTATCGAAGCGAGCTGGGCTTCTCTCGGGCGCGCAGAAGACGCCGGTCTCCGCGTCATCGTCGAACCCACGGGCGGCGGACAGTTTCTGGCGTTGAACACCCGCCGGGCGCCGTTCGACGACGAACGCGCTCGGCGAGCGCTCGCCCTCGCTATCGATATCGACGCACTGAACGAGGTGGTCTTTGCAGGCCGCGCGGAACTTCCCCGGACCTTGTTCGACGAGTCTTCGCCGTTCTTCGCGGACATTCCGATCCCGGCGCACGATCCGGACGCGGCGCAGCAGTTGTTCGACGAGCTGGCAGCCGACGGCAAGCCCGTGTCGTTCACCTTCCTCGCCTACACCTCGGTCGAGAACAAGGCCGTCGCGGAAGCCGTCCAGGCACAGTTGAGCACATTCGAGGGTGTCGACGTTCAGGTCGAGGTCCTGGATTTCACCTCGGCCTTGCCACGGCTCAACTCCTACGATTTCGATGTGGCAATCACGTCGGCAACGATCCTCGACCCCGACACGGCGCTCTGGGGCAATTTCCACGGCGACTCGACCGGGAACTTCAGCGGCATCAACGACCCCGAGCTCAACGCCGCCATCGACGAAGGCCGGACGGCGGCCGAACTCGAGGATCGTGCCGCAGCCTACGAAACAGCCCAGCAGCGAATCGTCGACCTCAACCCTGCCGTGTGGTACATCCGTACAGCGCCGGCCGCTGTCCTCGGCGAGGGAGTCCACGGCGTGCAGATGTATGGGATGGGATCGATCCGACCTGAGCTGTTGTGGACGACGACGCGATAAGCGATTTCGAGTGTGCAGAACTTCACGCGACACGCCGGGCGGATTCAGGACGCTAACGCAACACCCGCGATCAACTCCGCGAGCACGTTACATGGCTTCCTCCAGCCGAGTGTCTTCCGCGGCCGG
>NZ_SLVY01000030.1 GCF_004345605.1 Rhodococcus sp. SMB37 | reverse complement strand
CCGCACCACCGGACAGCAGCAGCGCACCGCGACGGTCGCCGCGCTCACCTCGCCGAACGCCACCGACACCGGAGACGACGACTCGCCGCGACTCCAGGTCGCGGCCGACGACACCGAGATCCTGCGGCACCGCGACATCGCGGAACTCACCCCCGCCGAACGCGCCCACCTCGACGAGATGCTCACGCTGCTGAAACCCCGCCCACCGAGGCGACCCGCAGCACGACTGCGACCGTCACGACGCGGCACCGTCGACCCGAGGCGCACTCTGCGGGCCATGCTCGCCGCGGGCGGCGAAACAGTCCGGCCCGCCCGGCACCGCCGCACGACCCGTCCACGTCGAGTGGTTCTGCTCATCGATGTCTCCGGATCCATGAGCCCCTACGCCGACGCACTCCTGCGCTTCGCGCACGTCGTCACCCGCAGCAACCCGTCGGGCACCGAAGTGTTCTCCCTCGGCACACGCATGACCCGCCTCTCGCGCGCCCTTCGCGCCCGCGATCCGGAACGCGCACTGGCCGCGGCATCGAACACCGTCCCCGACTGGGCCGGCGGCACGCGTCTCGGCGACACGTTGCGTGCGTTCCTCGACCGCTGGGGCCGACGGGGTATCGCACGCGGTGCCGTCGTCGTCATCTTCTCCGACGGCTGGGAACGCGGCGACACCTCTTTGCTCGCCGAACAGATGGCTCAGCTGCGCCGACTCGCCCACGCCGTACTCTGGGTCAACCCCCATGCGGGCGCCGCCGGCTACGAACCCATCCAGTCCGGGATCTCGGCCGCACTCCCGCATCTCGACCGACTGCTCGCCGGGCACAGCCTTGCGACGTTGGAGGAACTGCTGAAGGAGGTCCACCGTGCGTGATGTTCTCGACGAACTCGAGCGCCGGTACCGTGCCGGAGAAACCGTCGCACTGGGCACCGTGGTCTCGACGTTCCGGTCCGCGCCACGCGAAGCCGGCGCCTCGATGCTCGTCGCCGGCGACGGCACCGTCACGGGCAGTGTGTCCGGCGGGTGCGTCGAGGGCGCAGTCTACGAACTGGGCCAGGAGGTCATCGGCGACGGCAACGCAGTCCTGCAGCGATACGGGGTCTCCGACGACGACGCATTCGCAGTCGGCCTGACCTGCGGCGGCATCATCGACGTCTTCGTCGAACGCATCGATCCCGCAGAGTTCACCGCACTCGGCGACGTCATCGACTCGGTCCACGCGGGCGAACCTGTCGCGGTCGCCACCGTCACCGAACATCCCGATCCCGCCGTGGTCGGGCGACGCATGGTGGTGTGGCCCGACCGGGCTGCAGGCGAGCTTCCCTCCACCCGTATGACCGACGCGATCACCGACGACGCGCGTGGTCTGCTCGACGTGGGCCGTTCCGGCACCCTGCACTACGGACCCGACGGTCAGCGACGCGGCGAAGGCATGTCGGTGTTCGTCAACGCATTCCAGCCACGACCCCGTCTCCTGGTGTTCGGCGCGATCGATTTCGCGGCTGCGATGGCCACACTCGGTTCGTTCCTCGGCTACCGGGTGACGGTGTGCGACGCGCGCGGCGTGTTCGCGACCCCCGCACGTTTTCCCGCGGCCGACGAGGTGGTCGTCGACTGGCCGCACCGCTATCTCGCCGCCGAACACGAAGCCGGCCGGGTCGACAAACGCACAGTGATCGCGGTGCTCACCCACGACCCCAAGTTCGATGTGCCGCTGCTCGAGGTGGCGTTGCGGATCGACGTCGCCTACGTAGGGGCGATGGGCTCGCGTCGCACGCACTACGACCGGCTCACCCGGCTGCGCGAGATCGGCATGACCGAGGACGAACTCGACGAGCTGAGTTCGCCGATCGGCCTCGATCTCGGTGCACGCACCCCCGAGGAGACCGCCGTGTCGATCGGTGCCGAGATCATCGCGCTGCGCTGGGGCGGACGCGGACAACGCCTGGCGGACCGGCAGGGACCGATCCACACGCACGAGGAACTCTCGCCGCACCCGTCCCACTGATGGCCGAAGGTGACCTTCATACAGTCGAAATGACCGAAGGTGACATTCGGCCGTAAGCCCTGCTCAGAAGTACTGGGCACCGCCGTCGATCGCCAGGCTCTGGGCGGTGACGAACGCGGATTCGTCGGAGGCCAGGAACGCGACCATGTTCGCGATCTCGTCGGCCTCCGCCATGTACTTGTTCAGGAACGGCATGGTCATGCCGCCCAGGCGCGGATTGGACTCCGCGGTCTGTGCGATGCGCTCGCGCATGCTTCCCGAACCCATCGGGGTGTTCACGGCACCGGGATGAATGCTGTTGACACGGATGTCGTGCTGCCCGAGTTCCGCCGCGAATGCGCGGGCCATGCCGACAAGCGCATGCTTGCTGGTGGTGTAGTGCACCATGAACGGCTGCAGCTTCACACCGGCGAGTGAGCTGGTGATGACGATCGACCCGCCACCGCGGGTGATGAGGTGCGGCGCGGTCGCGGTGATCGTGTTCCATACGCCGGTGACGTTGATGTCGAGAGTGTCGCGAAAGCTCGTGGGAGTGACCTCGTCCCAGGTCTCCGGGATGCAGATACCTGCATTGGCGACCACCACGTCGAGGCCGCCGAATTGCGCAACCCCTTCGTTGACCACCTTCGTCATGCCCTCCAGGTCGCGGACGTCGCACTGCGCCAAGTGCGCTTTCGCGCCTTCCGCCTCGACGAGCCGCTTCGTTTCCTCGAGGTCGCCCGGGGTCGCCGAATCGTAGGGGACGCCGGGCAGGGGGCCGGCGAGGTCGATTCCGACGATCTGCGCGCCTTCACGCGCGAGCCGCACGGCGTGCGCGCGGCCCTGGCCACGGGCTACTCCAGTGATGAACGCGATCTTGTTGTCCAGCCGGGCCATGCGCATTTCCTCTCGCCGTCGGAGGCTTCGGCCGACAGTGCCGATCCGGCCGAGAGATTTCCGTCAATCACCTCCTTTCTACGCGTGGGATGCAGGAAGCTGACAGTGACCCATATCACTGGGCATACATACGGGACTGTACGAAGCACTGGGAGGTCCGATGCGCATCGTTGTCACGGTCGACGGAGCGGTCTACACCGACGACGTCGAACCCCGACTCCTTCTCGTCCACTATCTGAGGGAACGACTCGGCAAGGTGGGCACCGTGGTGGGGTGCGACACCAGCAACTGCGGTGCATGCACCGTCCTGCTGGACGGCAAGAGCGTCAAATCCTGCTCGGTGCTCGCCGTGCAGGCCGACGACAGGGCTGTCACGACGGTCGAGGGGCTCGCGAAGGACGGCGCGTTGCACCCCGTCCAGGAAGCGTTCCGCGAGACGCATGCCTTGCAGTGCGGTTACTGCACTCCCGGCATGATCATGGCGACCGTCGATCTGTTGAACGAGAACCCCGACCCGGACGAAGAGCAGGTTCGCCACGGGCTCGAGGGAAATCTCTGTCGCTGCACGGGATATCAGAACATCGTCGCTGCCGCGCAGGACGCTGCCCGGCGCATGCAGGGAACCCGGGCGGAGGAAGCACGATGACCACCACCGAATCACGCACCTCCAGCTCGGACGGCCTCGAGATCGGGCAGTCGCGCCGCCGCAAGGAGGACGAACACCTCATCACCGGCCGGACCCGGTGGACCGACAACATCGTCCTCCCCGGCATGTTGCACGCTGCGATCCTGCGCAGCCCGTTCTCACACGCCCGCATCACCGGCATCGATGTGGAGGAAGCGAAGAAGATGCCGGGCATCATCGCCGTGTACACGGGCGCCGACCTCGCAGAGGAGCAGGGGAGCCTACCGTGCGCGTGGCCGATCACCGAAGATCAGTTGGCTCCGCCCGCGCCGTCGCTTGCCGTCGACACCGTCAACTTCGCCGGTGAAGCGGTCGCCGTCGTGGTTGCCCGCACCACGTACGAGGCACACGACGCACTCGACGTCATCGACGTCGAGTACGAGGACCTGCCGGTGGTGCTCGACCTCGCCGACGCGGCCGCCGACACCGAACTGGTCCATCCCGATCTCGGAACAAACCGCAGCGCCACCTGGACATTCGACTCGGCCGAAGCGGGTTCCGGAGGTAACGTCGAGGACGCGATCCGCGACGCGGAGGTGCTCGTCGAACGCACCTTCCGGCAGCAACGACTGATTCCCGCGTTCATGGAACCCCGCTCTGTGGTCGTCGACCCCACCGCCACGCAGATCACGATGTGGTCGGCCACCCAGGTACCGCACATTCTGCGACTGATGCTGGCGATGTCGCTCGGCATTCCCGAACACAAACTGCGGGTGATCGCGCCCGACGTCGGCGGAGGGTTCGGCGGCAAGCTGCAGGTGACCCCCGAAGAGGTTCTCACGCTGCTCATCGCGCGCCGACTTCACAAGCCCGTCAAGTACACCGAGTCCCGCAGCGAGTCGATGGTCGCCGCGCACCACGGCCGCGACCAGATCCAGAAGCTCACCCTCGCTGCCCGACGCGACGGCACCGTCACCGGATTCAAGGTCGAACTGCTCGCCGACATGGGCGCGTACCTGCGTCTCGTCACTTCTGGAGTGCCGATCCTCGGGGCGTTCATGTTCAGCGGCATCTACAAGTTCGACTCCTACCACTTCACCTGCACCAACGTGTTCACCAACAAGGTGCCCACCGACGCGTACCGCGGTGCCGGGCGCCCGGAGGCGACGTTCGCGATCGAGCGCATGATGGACGAACTCGCCGTCGAACTGTCGATGGATCCGCTCGAGATCCGCGAGAAGAACTGGATCAAGCACGAGGAGTTCCCGTTCGATTCGGTAGCGGGGCTGACCTACGATTCGGGCAACTACGAAGCGGCCACCGCGAAGGCCCGCGAGTTGTTCGACTACGACGGCCTGCGGCGCGAGCAGGCGCAACGTCGCGAATCGAACGATCCCGTGCAACTCGGCATCGGGGTGTCGACCTTCACCGAGATGTGCGGTCTCGCTCCGTCGCGGGTACTCGGATCGCTGTCGTACGGGGCCGGCGGGTGGGAACACGCCGCCGTCCGCATGCTGCCCACCGGCAAGGTCGAAGTGGTCACCGGATCGTCGTCGCACGGCCAGGGTCACGAGACCGCCTGGAGCCAGATCGTCGCCGATCAGCTCGGAATTCCGTTCGACGACATCGAGATCCTGCACGGCGACACCCAGTCGTCGCCCCGCGGACTCGATACGTACGGGTCGCGCTCACTTGCCGTCGGCGGCATCGCCGTGGTCAAGGCAGCCGAGAAGGTGGTCGCGAAGGCCCGCCCGATCGCGGCGCACCTGATGGAATGTGCCGAGGACGATCTCGAATTCGCCGAAGGCCGATTCAAGGTGAAGGGAACCGAGAAGGCCGTTGCGCTCACCGACATCGCACTTGCGGTGTTCGCTGCGCACGACCTGCCCGACGGAGTCGAACCGAATCTCGATTCCGAGGCCGCATACGACCCCGACAACTTCTCGTTCCCGCACGGCACCCACCTGTGCGCAATCGAAGTCGACACCGAGACCGGGCACGCACGAATCCGCAAGTACGTGTGCGTCGACGACATCGGGCACGTGGTGAACCCCCTGATCGTGGAAGGCCAGGTGCACGGCGGTCTAGCGCAGGGCATCGCCCAGGCCCTGTACGAGGAGGCCCTCCACGACGAGTCCGGAACGCTGCTCAGCGGCTCGTTCGCCGAATACCTGCTGCCGACGGCGGTGGACCTCCCGCACTTCACCACCGACCGCACCGACACACCTGCTCCGGGAAACCCGCTCGGGGTCAAGGGGGTCGGTGAGGCCGGCACGATCGCGTCGACACCCGCGGTGGTCAACTCGGTGCTCGATGCGCTCCGTCCGCTCGGAGTTCGCTCCATCGACATGCCGTGCACACCCATGCGGGTCTGGCACGCGATCCGTTCCGCTCAGGAGGGAAACCGATGATCCCCGCCGAATTCGAGTACGCCGCCCCGACCACTCTCGACGAGGCCGTCGCCGCGCTGAACGACGCCGGTGAGGACGCCAAGGTGCTGGCCGGAGGGCAGAGCCTGATGCCCGTGCTCCGGCTCCGTATGGCAGCACCGACCACCGTGGTGGACCTCGGACGAGTCCCTGACCTGCGCGGTATCCGTGAAGACGGCGACACGCTGGTGATCGGAGCGACCACCACGCACTACGAGGTGCTGAACGATCCGCTCGTCGCGCAACACGCGAGGTTGCTGACCGAAGCCACCGCCACCGTCGCCGACCCGCAGATCCGCCACCGCGGAACACTCGGCGGGGCCCTCGTCCACGCCGACCCCGCAGGCGATCTGTCCGCTCCGGCACTGGCGCTCGACGCGGAATTCGTCGTCGTCGGCCCGTCGGGTCGGCGCACCGTCTCGGCAGCGGACTTCTTCCAGGACTACTTCACGACTGCAGTCGAACCCGGCGAAATCCTCGCGGAGATCCGCATTCCCAAGCACACGGAGTGGGCGGCACGCTACGAGAAGTTCCATCGCGCAGCGCAACAGTGGTCGATCGTGGGTGTCGCAGCGACAATCGACATCGACAATGGCACGATCCGACAAGCGAAGGTCGCTCTGACGAACATGGCGGCGGTGCCCGTGCGGGCCCGCGCGGTCGAAGAAGCACTCGTCGGACAAGCGGCCACCGCCGGCACGATCGCGTCGGCCGCCTCACACGCGGCCGACGGGACCGACCCGATGACCGACGGCAATGCCGACGCCGAGTACCGGAGCCACCTGGCGACGGTCCTCACCCGGCGGGCCGTGACGACCGCTGCGGGGCTCTGAGTAGCCCCGCAGAAACGACGCAGGAGAGACCGATGCAACTCGAACACCAGCTGTCCGTACCGGCACCCGTCGACGAGGTGTGGGCCGCGCTGCTCGATCCGGAGAAGGTCGCCCCCTGTATGCCCGGGGCGACGCTCACCGGTGTGGACGGCGACACCTTCACCGGCACGGTGAAGGTCAAGCTGGGCCCGGTCGCGCTCACCTACAAGGGCACCGGCGTCTACGTCGAGAAGGACGAGTCGGCCAAGCGGGCAGTCATCGAAGCGAACGCGAAGGACGCGCGGGGCAACGGAACCGTCAGCGCGACCATCACCATCGTGCTCACCGGCGAGGGCGACCACACCAACGGCACCGTGACCACCGACATGACGATCACGGGCAAGCCGGCGCAGTTCGGCCGCGGCATGATCTCGGACGTCGGCGGCAAGATCCTCGAGCAGTTCGCGGCGTGCCTGTCCAAGAAACTCGGTCCGGCAGCGGTCGAGCCCGAGGAGGCCACTGCCGACAGCACAAGTGCTGCGACTCCGGCCGCCGCAGCGTCGGGGGCGTCCGCGAGCGCACCGAAAGCAACCGTGAGCGCACCGAAAGCACCGGTGGCACAGCCCGAGGCCGAGCCACTCGACCTCATGCAATACGCGCGCGGCTCCGCGGTGCAACGCATCGCGCCGGTCGTGGGGGTCGTCGCAATTGTCGCCTTGATCCTCGCGGTGATTCTCCGCAAGCGGTCGAACTGATCACCACACCGCACTGATCACCACGTCTCTTCGCGGTGACCGGGGAAGATCCTCAGGTCACCGCGGAGAGACGCGTGGCGTGAAGTCCGGCAGCCAGATCCGGGGTGGCGATCACCGACAGTTCGGTGCGGAGCCAGCGGTGGCCGGGGTCGTCGTCGAACTCCTCATGCCATACCGCCCACTCGCGCACGGCGGGAAGCGAGAAGTTCGGTTCGAGGATACGTAGTTGCGCCACACCTGCGATCCGCCGTGCCATGCGCTCCGGGATGATCGTCACGAGATCGGTCATCTCGAGCACATACGGCAGGACTGCAATGTTGGTGGTCGTCGCCGACGACCTCGTGGCGATCCCGGCTCGGGACAGGGTTCGGCCGAGACTCTTGTCGCCGCCGTACTGCAGATAGGACAGCAGGGGGTAGCCCGCGAGCACATCCGCGGTGAGTTCGATACCTGCATACGGATGTCCGCTCCACACCACCCCGACGTATCGGTCGTGGAGGACGACTCGGCGTCGGCACTGTTCGAATTCGGGTGTGGACAGAAGTTGCTCGGGTACCACGGCGAGGTCGACCTCATGTCGGTGAAAGGCCTCGATCCCGGCCATCGACAGCGGCTGCATGTCGAACCTGATGCCGTGCGATCGGTACCGATTCCGTCTCAGGAGGTTCCGCAGCAGCGTTACCTCCGAATAGTCCCCGGTGAGCAGCGTGAAGGCGCGCTCGGCCGTCGCGGGATCGAAGTCGGGGACCGTGAGGATCGACCGTTCCACGGTGGACAGCACACGTCGTAGCGGTTCGGTGAGGGCGAGTGCGCGCGGCGTCGGTCGCAGTGTTCGTCCGCTCTTGACCAGAAGGGGGTCGTCGAACTGTTTGCGCAGGCGCGCGAGTGCGGTGCTGGTGGCGGGTTGAGACATGTTCAGGCGGCGTGCAGCCTTCGTCACATTGCACTCGGTGAGGAGGACATCGAGAACGACGAGCAGATTCAGATCGACTCGTCGCAGTTCCACCGCATTTCTCCTCTTCAATGGGGATCACCGGACCTCCGGGATCCTATCCCAGTCGCCCGTTACATACTGAACGTCCGGTATCTGTTACGTCGAATACCTACTATCCGAATCGGACATGCAATTTGTATAAATGCATGACACAGCCCTAATCTGACCCAGATCTCACTGGTTGAGTGTTAGATTGCCGAACCTTTCCCCAGGGCAAATCCCGATTTCGGCCCGGCCGGTGTGAGACACGGACCAGAAAGGCCAGGCCCACCCCCATGAGCCTCTTCCGCAACTTGCGGCTGCCGACACCGGACAATTGGCGCCTGTGGCAGAAGGTCACGGCGGTTGTCGCTGTGCCCCTCATCGCCGCGTCGCTCTACGGCGGCCTGCGCGTGTACGACACCGTCCAAGAGGCGAGGCACTACTCCGAGCAAGCCGAGCGGGTGACGATCATCCCCTCGCTGGCGCAGTGGAGCATGGGCGTCGGCGGTGCAGCCCTGGCAACCATGATCCACCTGCCCACCGACAACGCCGCGGCGATCATCTCGGAGAGCGAGCCCACGCTCGACGCGTTCCTCGCCGACCCGGACCTCGACCCCCAGCTCATGGCCCAGGTGTCCCGCGCCATCCAAGAAGGCGAGGCCCTCTACCAGAGCGCCGCGCAGGGTGGGGCGTCGCGCGAGGCACTCCACGAACAGCTCCAGAGATTCGTCTCCCGGATCACCCTGGTGTTCCGGAGCATCGTCGACGCCAGCGGCGACTCGCAGGTGCTCGCCGATGCCGGTCTGCTCCTCGCCACCTGGGACACCCAGTGGGAGATCATCGACCAGATCGTCGCGTTCGGTGCGCTCATGGACGGGTCCGACGCAGCGAGCCTCATGTTCACCAATGCACAGGCAGCCGAGGCCGGCAAGCTCGCGCTGTTCCTCGAGAACGTGAGCGATCCCGAGACAGCGAGCACCCTCAACGGGCTGATGGACCAACGACGAGCCCTCATCGCGGGTATCGACGACGCGTCCACCGACGTGTCCGCACTGCGCAACTCCATCTTCGCGACCCTGACCATCTATCAGGAGGTCGTCGACGGGGCCGGCACCCGTATCGTCACGACGCTCGATGACCTCGCCTCCACGGCCAACCGGAACGCGTGGGGTACGGCCATCGGCGTGGCTGTCGTCCTCACGCTCGCGCTCGGCCTCGCCCTGCTCGTTGCGGCCTCCTTGATCCGACCTCTGCGGCGTCTCCGCAACGACACCCTCCGGGCCGCCGAAGTCGGCCTACCGGACGCGATCGCAGACATCAAGAACGGGGCCGACATCGAGACGGTCAGCCTCGAGCCGATCCGCGTCACCACCCGGGAGGAGATCGGTGAAGTCGCGCGCGCTGTCGACAACATGAGCGTCGGCGCACTCCGCCTCGCAGGTGAGCAGGCCGCGCTTCGACGTCAGGTCAACGAGATGCTCGAAACCCTGGCGCGACGGAACAAAACTCTCGTCGAGCAGCAGCTCACGCTCATCGACTCGCTCGAGCACGAAGAACGCGATCCCACGCGACTCCAGAACCTGTTCGCACTCGACCACCTCGCCGCACGTATGCGTCGCACCGGCGATTCGTTGCTCGTCCTTGCCGGTACCCGTCAGCGCATGGGACGCGTGCCCGACACACCGTTGGGCGACGTGCTTCGCGCCGCGGTCTCCCAGGTCGAGAACTACCAGCGTGTCGATTTCGGTAACGCACCGGAAGGCAGCCTGCTCGGCAGCTCCGTCACCGACATCGTGCACCTCGTCGCCGAGCTGCTCGACAACGCACTCCGCGCCTCCCCACCGGACAGCACCGTCGCATTCGCGTTCTCCCGCGCCGTCGACGGCGGGCTGCTGCTCGAGATCGCCGACCGCGGAATCGGTATCCCGGCCGAGGAACTGGCCGAAATCAACGAACGTCTCTCGAGCGACGACGAGGGCAACTGGGGTGCCGCCCGACGTATGGGTCTGTTCGTCGTCGCGCGCCTCGCTGCGCGCAACGGGATCACGGTGCGACTGCGCCCGACCTTCGATTCCACGACCAACGCCGGTATCACCGCGAGCGTCTACCTGCCCATCCGACTCCTCAAGGGAGTGGGTAACTCTGTCACCGACACGTACCAGATCGACCGTCCGCGTCGGCTGCAGCGATCGGCAACGGAGACCGAGCACGCCATCAACCCGTACCCGCTCACACAGGAGATTTCCGAACGACCTGCGGGACAGCTGCCACAGAGGAATTCGTTCTCCGACAACACAGCCCAGTACGACGCGAATCCGCAGTACGACTCGACTCCGCACCACGACCCCGAGCCCCAATACGGTTCGGACTCTCAGTACGGCAACGAGTCCCAGTCCCAGTACCTGCCGGAGCCCCAGTACGGTCAGAACCCGCAGCACGGCCGGCCGTACGAGGGCGAGCAGGGAAACGAAGGGGACGGTGACGAGTGGCAGCAGGATCCCGCACCTCGGCCACAGAACCCCGGCACGAGCCCGACCATCCAGCGCGGCCGCCTGCACGAGCGGTGGCCGAGCAGGCGCGAGGACTGAGCCGGTACCGGCCACGGACTGACCATCGACACGTACGGCTGACGACACTGTCGTCAGCCGTACGTGTCGATGCAGCACGCGACTGAGCGCAGCACCCACGTCGAGATCGTGATCTTCTCGCAATCATTGCCGAAAAACGTGCCGACAATCACATGATCCGAAGAAAATCGTTCGGCCCCTCGGCAGCACGATTTCGACATCTACCAGCAACGATGGCGCCGAGCCTCGTCCAGACGCCCGGATCGACCGCAATCGGTGCGTGACCTTTCCGTTATATTCACCTACGGTCATAGGTATCCCGCAAGGGAGGACCGACCAGCGGCGCCGGGCCGAGATCTACACCCGTCGGGGGTGGCCCGGCGCCGCACCCCATCGCGGACGCTCGCCGCAACCGCGACAGGTGCGACTGTCCCGAGAAGGAAAAAGTTACGAAGCAGTCACTCGCGCGGCCCGGACCTCGAGTTCGTCGGCGTCGACCTCCGCACCCCAGGCTCGCAGCGCCGACGCGGTCACGCGCAGCGACTCGGCGGACGGATTCGCGGCTGCCGCCGTCGGCGCGGGACGGCGCTTGCTTCGACCGGCCAAGGGGAACATCGCGCTGAAGAGCATGCTGAACCTTTCGTGCGGGATCTGCCAGGTAGGTACCGGCACCACGGCTGCGTGCCCAGATAGGGATGATCCGGGTACGGTTCCCCGAACACACAGAATGTCTGTTACGGGTCTACCACCGAGTAACTTGGATGTGAATGCGAACTGAGTCACATCGCTACCGAAGGCGTCGGACCTGACAGGTCACCGCGTGGGGCGCACGACCCACATGCCCGCAGGTGAGCGAAATCATGCCGTCCACACAGGGATACGGCGTGCGAGAATCACGTGACCCGGCTCACCGGATCGGCGCGAACATCTCCTCGGCGAGAAGCGTCGGCGCCTCGAGCGGGAGCAGGCGTCCCGCGCCCTCCACCACCTCGACGCTTGCGCCGATCTCGTCCGCGATCTTCCTGAGCGGAGCGACATGCACAAGTGGATCCTGATCGCCCACCACGAGCTCCACGGCGTGTCCCTTCCACCGCTGCCAGAGCGACCGGCCGATACGGGGCATCCCCGCCAGTGAGGTGCAGTACGCACCGACGCGGCAGGACCACCGCAGCGTGGCACCGTCCGGCTCGAAGCCCGAACCCGCGAGAGCTCGGAGATAGCGCTCGGTGTTCTCGAAGTTCGGCTCATTGCGCCACTGGAGGCCCGGAATCAGTGCGCGGTGCCAACGCGCACGCGGCACCAGACCGAGGGGAGCCGCGAGCACGAGCTTCTCGACCCGCTCCACGTCGGTGATCGCAGCAGCAACCGATGCGGCCCATCCGAGCCCCAGGATCGGCACGACACCGATCTCCAGGGCATCGAGGACCTCCGTGAGCCACCGGCCGTATGCGGCGTGGACGTTGCCTTCAGGGCGGGTGCATGCGCTCGCTCCCGGCAAGCCGGGCAGATCGATGAGAATAACCCGCCGGGAAGGGTCGAACGAGTCGGCGAGATCGCGCAGGCCGGCAGCGGGGAGGTCGCCTCCCGCGAGGACGACGATCGGGCGCCCAGTCGCGGGCCCGACGCTGAGCACGTGGGTCTCGCCGAGGGACGTACGCGCGACCTGCTCGTCGACCGGCCTCGACCAGTGCGACAGCATTCCTGCACACGCGTGGTGGATGACGCTGTCATCGCCGGGGCAGCGGTACGGGGACTTCGTGAGCATTCCCAGTCACCCACCGATCCGGACTACAGCGACATCTTCACAGGTGAACGGCATGTTTGGATCTTCTCTCGTACGTACGACACATCTCTCGCCGACCAGACTTCCGGCACACCGCACGACACCGTAGCTCACTCTCCGGCATTCGCGCCAGCAGGGATCCAGAAGGTATGCACTACCAGCATCAACCTCCCCTTCAGCACCATCCGCGGGTATCGTTCCGATCACGGTGTGGCTCCTGACACATCACCGTACGGTCTTGACCGCCAGTAGATCTCGCGAAAGGGGCATGATGGACATCGACGTACTCGTCGTCATCGGAGTGGGCGGAATGGGGCTTGCCATCGCACGCCGACTGGGCGTCGGCCGCACAGTGCTGCTGGCAGACTTCGACGAGACAACCCTGGGCGACGCCGCAACAACCCTCCACGGCGAGGGACACGAGGTGAAAACGCAGGTCGTCGACGTGTCCGATCACAATTCCGTTGCATCGCTCGCCGACATCGCAGCCGGACTCGGTCGAGTCACCCACGTCGCGCACACGGCCGGAGTGTCGCCGGAGCAGGCACCCATCGAAGCCGTCCTGAAGGTCGATCTGCTGGGTGTCGCACACGTCCTCGACGAGTTCGCCCGGGTCATCGCACCGCGCGGAGCCGGCATCGTGATCGCCAGCATGGCCGGCCACATGGGAGCACTACCCTCCGAGCAGGAGAGGGCGCTCGCCATCACCCCGACCGCCGAACTGCTCGATCTCCCCTTCCTTTCCCCCGAGAAGCTGGGACACCCCGGAATCGCCTATACGGTCGCGAAACGTGGCAACGCAGTGCGGGTACAGGCAGCGGCGGCCGCGTGGGGAAAGCGCGGAGCACGGATCAATTCCATCAGCCCCGGAGTCATCTCCACGCCCATGGGCCGACAGGAACTCTCCGGTGAATCCGGGCAGCGGATGCAGGGGATGGTGGACATGTCGGCGACCGGCAGACTCGGCACACCCGACGACATCGCCGGTGCAGCGGCGTTCCTCCTCGACCCGCAGGCCGGCTTCATCACCGGCACAGACCTTCTCGTCGACGGTGGCGTCGTCGCCGCAGTCCGTGCTGTTCAATGGGCAGGGTCGAACTGACGGGCAGGGTCGAACCGATCGGTCAGCCGGGCAGCCCTCGCCGCCACTGCAGATCCATCGGCAACTCGCCGATGGACTCCAGCACCGCCGGGCGGTAGCCACCGCCCACCTCGGGATCGGGGAAATGTTCCTCGGGGTCGATGAACATCACCTCGATCCCGTCGAGGTGCAGCCGACGGACCATCTCGAGCAGAACCCGGCTGCCGGCAGGGAAGACCGAACGGACGAGGGCCAGGTCGAGCACGAGCCGGGGGGTGACGATCGGTTCATCGATCAGATCGCGCACGATCGTCTCCACGTTCGTGAACTGGAGGTCGCCCTGAAGCACCAGCAGGGTGACAGCAGTGTCCCCATTTCCGAATTCCCTGCGGCGGCGCAACACGGCGTGCGCAACCATCGGCGCATCCATGAGATGCAGATTCATGTCGCCTGAAAGGCGTTCGCAGACCTCGACTCCGCGAGCACTCGTACCGTGCGGATCGAGCCGCGGCGAAAAAACCGCAATGCCCAACTGCCCCGGAAGAATTCCGATGATCCCGCCGGACACACCGCTCTTCGCGGGAATTCCGACGGTCGTCAACCAGTCTCCTGCCGCGTCGTACATTCCACACGTTGCCATCACCGACAACACTTGACGCACCACAGGTCTGGAGAAAATCTGTTCGCCCGTGTGCGGCTGAAGTCCGCCGCTCGCAAGGGTTGCAGCCATCATCCCGAGATCGGCGGTCGTCACACGCACCGCGCACTGTCGTACATACCCTTCGACCACGGCGCGCGGATCACCGGTGAAGACGTCGTAACTGCGAAGCAGATTGGCCAGAGCGAGATTTCGGTAACCGTTATCCAGCTCCGACCTGGCAACCTTCTCATCGATGTCGAGCTCACGCCCTGCCAACGACGAGAGCAACTTCAGGATCCGCTCGACACCGGAATCCGCCGGCGGAGTGGACGCCACGAGGGCGTGCGTCGCAAGCGCCCCGGCATTGATCATCGGATTGAGCGGACGACCGGTGTTCCGCTCGAGCGAGATCTCGCTGAACGCTTCACCGGACGGTTCCACACCGACATGGTCGAGGACGGCCTCGAACCCGAGGGTCTCGAGTGCGAGGCCGTACACGAACGGCTTGGAGATCGACTGGATCGTGAACGCGTCCTGGTGGTCGCCGACGGAGTACGCGTCGCCTTCCGCCGTCACCAAGGAGAGCGCGAACCGATCGGGGTCGACCGCCGCCAGCTCCGGGATGTACCCGGCGAGCTCACCGGAATCGGGTGCACAAGTGTCGAGTACCTGAGTCAGGTAGTCCGGGATCGGGGACCGCATGGCCTCATTCTGGCCCACGCGGCCCCCGACCGCTGACTCAATACGAAGTCTCGATCGGCCCGGGGGTCCACCACCCGGTCCGGTTCACCTTCTCGGTGTCCACATTCGCCGGCTCGGCCGACGCGTCGAGCGGACGATACTGCTCGATCGAACCCCAGTCGCGATCCCAGTCCTTGTCGAGGTACGACGAAATCGTGCGACCGCCGAGCAACATCTCGGTCCAGCCGAGCGGACCGCCGCCGTAGTGGTCCTGCCACAGATTCGTCGAGATGGCTCCGACACGGTCCGGGAGGACTCGGAACTCGGGGATCTCCGCGACACCGTTGCTGTGCAACATCTGATGCTGGCAGGGGAAGTTCAGGCCGACGGCCCAATCCAACAGGACCGGGGACTCGGTACCGAGAACGGCCTGTGCCGTCTGTGTCTGCGGAACGCGCGGCGGGGTGAACGCGAGCCACTGCTCCGGTGCCAGATCGTGGTCGTGCGCGACGATCCGCACCGTGTCGGCTTCCGCGGGAAGGGTGTCGAGCGGCACCCGCAGGTTCCGCCACGACGGCGCCGGTCCGATGTCGATCGGGAGGGCGGATCCGAGTGCGCGCACGGTATCGCCCTCGGTGACGCCGTATTCGAGTTCGATCCGTTGCCCGTAGGTTTCGGTGCCGTCGGCGTCGACCGAGAAGATCCGACCGGCCGCCGATATCGACACGATGTCGCCGCGAGAACCGGCCGCATCCGGTTCCGGGAGTCGGTACCAGTCGGTGGTGACGTTCCCGGTGATGCCGCCGTAGCTGCCGAGGACCGGGGTCGTGGCGGGGTCGAGACCGAACGGCAGCGCAACGGTACTGCCGTTGGCACCGGCCTGCCCGGTGCCGCCCTGAGTACCCGCCGTGCCGCCGGCCGTCTGGTCGTTGTCGGAGTCGACGGTGTTCGCGGTACCTGCATCTGCGGACTCGTCGTCGGCGGTCAGGTCATCAGCGACGCCGTCCGGGGAGAATCCGTCGCCGCCCTCGGCCACGAGCGCGTTCGCGATGTCGCCGCTGACCGGGGCGAGCATGCCCGTGTTGGGGTTCATCTCGAGCAGGACGTCGTTCGCGAGTCCGCAGGACGAGCCGGTCAGAGCATCGATGTTGGATCGCGCCACCGAGTACGCCGGGTACTGCGATACCGCGCCCTTCGCGAGGGAGAGCACCTCGAACAGCACCATCGCGGCGGCGGCAACCGTGAGCGGCGGGATCGACCACAGGCGCGAGGGTGTATCGGTGCGCGTGGACGCGACGGGGTGGATGTGCCACCACGCTGCGAGCAGGAGTGCCAACACGGTGAGCCCGAAGAACACGGTGGAGAACCCGAACCCAGCGACCGACGGCGGCTTGTCCCACCACGGCACGCCGTAGCTCGACACGTACCACCAGCCGTTGGGGCCGATGAACGACATCGTGAGTGTGAACAGCACCGCAGCCGCGAAGAGCGCACGATTGCGACGCGACCGCAGCACCGTGGGCCCCACGGCAACGGCAGCAACGATCGCCACGCACGCGGCAAGGCCGGCGTAGATGCCGAAGTGGTGGGTCCACTTCGTGGGTGCGAACATCATGAGCACCATCGCGCCGAGGGTGATACCCACGAGGCGCCGGGACGGGCCCGAGGCTGCTCCGGGGATCTTCCCGCCGCGCCGCAGCAGCGCCACGATCACCGTGATCAGGCACAGGATCATCGTGAACATCGCGAAGCGCCGCGCGAGCGACCCGTCGACGGTGATCTGCAGCAGGTACTGGTAACGCAGGTACTCCTGGAACCACGGCACGCTCGGGCCGACGACGTGCGCGGACTGCATCTCCAGTACTGCGGCCAGCGTCTGATCGGCGAACACGGCAGCGAGGATCACCACCCCCGCTGCGACGATCGGTGCGAGCACGACGAAGAAGCCGAACTTGCGGCCACGCGCCAGGACGATTCGTGCGATGGGCCGTGCACCGGCGATCAGCGCCGCGAAGCAGATGATGCCGGACGGTCCGGCAGTGACTGTGACAGCGCCTACCAGCACCGCCACCGCGGCCGGGAAGAGCCGGCGGGTAGCGATCGCACGCTCGACCGAGCACCACGTCACCAGCACACCGGTCGCGACGATCGGCTCGGGACGCAGGCCGTTGTTGAACGGCAACCAGAACGCCAGGAAGACGAATGCGCCCGTCCAGAGCGGTATCGAGTTCCGGCGGACTGCCGCACCGATCCGCGGTGCCACCTCGCGGCTGATCACCCACCAGGCGAGCAGGCCGGCGATCAGGCCGGGCAACCGCATCCAGACGCTCGCGGTGGACACGTGGGTCATGAGCGCGAGCACGTCGTAGAACGGTGTGCCGAACGGCGACTCCGGCACCCCGAACCAGCGGAAGTAGTTGGACATGTACCCGGCCTCGCCCGCAGCGCGAGCCATACCGAGCTGATAACCGTCGTCCGCGGTGTTCGCGCCGATGATGTGCCAGAGCAGCAACGTGCCCACGACGAGTCCGTCGACCCGGCGGAACGACCACCACGATGCGGGCAGGATGCGCCGGGAACGTCGCCCGTCGGTGGTGTCGAGGCGGTGCAACGACCACAGCGACAGCGCCGTAGCGAGCACCGCGACGATCATCGCGATCAGCTTGAGGTAGGTCGGGGACGACGTGAAGCGAGTGTCGAGGGTCGCGTCGACCGAGAGCCCGTCGGGAAGCTCACCCGTCAGGCCGGTGAACACTCCGACCATCTGCGGGCGGAGGTCACGCTCGAACACCTGCTCGGTGTCGGAGCCGCCCGCGCCGGTGACCGACGCCACCGTGCGGGTGGGGGTCGAGTTCACCGTGACCGTACAGCCGGCGCCCAGCTCGTCGACGGGCACCGAGATCAGCATGGTGTTGCGTGCGATCACCTCGAGGGTCGCCGGGCGCGCGTCGGAGCCGGTCGTGACCCGAGCAACGAGCCCGTACCGCTCGGCGTTCGGCGCACCCTGCGGGGAGGTCGAGACGATGGTTCCGCCTTCGGCACCCCCTGCGACCGCGCAGGGGATGGTGATGTCCAGTTCGACGGGCGCGTACGACACCAACGGCGCGGTGACACTCGTGCTGTTGCCGTCCTGCGGCCAGCTCAGCGTCCCCTGCGTCTGCGTCACGGGAAGGAACGGGATCGCGAGCGCAGCGACGATGCCCACCAGCGCACCCACCAGGGCGATGAGCCGGGCTCGCGTCACCTCGGGTCGGGTCGCCGACGGCGCTACTGCCGGTGGTCGGACGGGTTCCTCGGTCGTACTGGCCTCACTCACGCCACGCGATGCTATCCGAGATGAAGGCCTGTCCCTATTTCACCGTGTCATTTCACAGCACCGAGGTCGTATCGGCACAGGTCTCGGCCGTCGGCAGTTCATCCGCAAGAAAGATCGTCTGAGCCATCATCTTGTAGTCCGACATCTCCTCACGGAGCACTTCGATGGATTCCTCGGGATGCACCGAGTCGATCACAGCATGCTCACCGATCGCATTGAATTGATGGCTGACGCCGCGCGGGATCTGCATGTCGACGAACGAACACGGCGGCACGATCATGTTGTACCGGGTGCGACGTACTCCGTCGAGCACGTCGGGCAGGTCGTCTTCGAAGGTGACGGGACGGAACGGGGTGACGCCCGGAACGTCGGTCACCTCGAACGGCGACAGGCTACCCACCCGGATGCGGGTGTCAGGTCCGGTCATCATGCGCACGAACCGCAACCCGGTATGCAGATGCATGCGCGAACAGATCCCACGTTCTTCGATGTTGTAGAAGTCCATGATGTAGCGGTCGGCGAAGAACCCGTCGAAGGGTGCCTCGATCATGTACACATCCCCTTCCTCGAACGATTGGGAACGAACGATGCCCTCTGCATCCGGGGTGGTGGCCGCGTCACTGTCCTTGGCCTTGGTCACGATGCCGGCAAACGCACGGACCACGACCAGCGCGACTTCCGCTGGGAACTCGGCGACCGGGGTGACGACGCAGCGTCCCGCATCCCGGAATTCGGCGACGTCGTGGACCTCGTTGTCGTCGTCAGCACGACGCTTGAGCGTGGTCGGGGTGGCGCGGGGATCGGGATCGGGCATGCCGGGAGAACTCCTGATATCGGATCGTTCGAACGATGTCGTGCGCGGGTTCGTGTCGCTGCGGGTCCGGATCAGGGCCCGATCCGGAACGACCGCAACCACAGTTCGAGGGTGAGGACGAGCCACAGTTTTCCGCCCTGGCGTGGCAGCAACGTACCTTCACCTCGCATCCAACGGCGGACCGTGTCCTCACGGAACAGCCCCCGCGCACGTGCAGACGGCCCGAGCAGCAGATCGTGGCCGAGGTCATGGAGCGGACCGGTGAGCCACTGCTGGACCGGAACCCGCATCCCGCTCTTGGGCCGGTCCACGATGGTATCGGGCAGCAGGTCACGGACGGATTCCTTGAGAATCCACTTCTCGGACGTGCCGGCCAGTTTCAGATTCGGCGGGACCCGGAACGCGTGATCGATGACCTCACGGTCGAACAACGGAGCTCGTCCTTCCACACCACTTGCAGCCGTGAGTCTTTCCACCTTGGTGAGGATATGATGGGCACCCTTCGTGCGCAGGTTCGTGTGCAGCAACTGGTTCAGCAGGCTCGTCATCCGACCCTGCTGCAGATACGGCATCAGTGCCTCCGTGAGCGGTGGTGCACTCTCGAGTTCTGCGAGGGCGTCCGCCGTGAGCAGCACCGGGAGATCGTCATAGCACTTGCGGTAGCTGTCGAGGTATGCGCGCGCCCGCACTTCCGGGCCGGGGTCGTCGCGGAACAACTCGAAGATCAGCATCGGCAGATTCTTCGGCCCGCCGAATACGGGATCACCGCCCTCACCGTTGAGGATCGTGCGCACACCGTCTGCTGCAGCCGCCTCCGCGAGCATCAGATTCGGCACCGTCAGCGGATCTCCGACCGGGCAGTCCAGCAGGGACACGGTCGTCGCCAACCGTTCGGCGACCGCGTCACCCGGGACGGTGAGCACCCGATGATTCGTATGGCAGTGCGCAGCAACAAGTCCGGAGTAGGCAAGTTCATTCGGGGTCGTACCGTCGAATGCGATGGAATACGAGCGGACCGGGTTGTCGTGCAGCTTCGTCGCGAGTGCGGTGACAAGGCTGCTGTCGATGCCGCCGGAGAGCAACACCCCGACCGGCTCACCCTCCGGCAGTCGTCGCATGGTTGCCGCCTCGAGCAACTCACGCAACCTGTCGACGTGGTCTCGAGTCGACCTGCGGTCTTCGATTTCCCTCGGTTCCCAGTAGGTTTCTTCGAGGATCGACCCGTCCTGATGCAGGCGCACGCACCGGCCGGGGAGGGCCTCATGGACACCTCGCAGAAAGGTTTCGGCCCCTGGAAGGTACGCGAATGTGAGGAACGACTGCACCGCGGACAGGTTCAGTCCGGTGTCGAGATCAGGCCATGCCCGCAACGCGCGCAGGGAGGTCGACGCCGCCCAGATGCCACGAGCACGCGCATAGAACAGTGTGCGCGCGCCGACGTGATCGCGCACCAACACCAGTTCGGCGCCGTCCGTGATCGCCAGTGCGAACATGCCGTCTGCCAACGCGATCCCACCGAGGCCGAGCCGGGCGTAGCAGTGCAGCAACAGCTCCGCATCGTCGCAGTGCCGGTCCGGCGCGTCCGCGCCGAGTCGGGCGCGGAGCAGATCCCCGTTGAAGAGCGTGACCTCGCCGATCCCGGTCAGCGCCCCGACCGTGTAGGGGCCGGTCGCTGTTCCCGGTCCGTCGAGCAATCCGACTCCGTGAAATCCCGGCGCAGGTCGGCCCCCGACCGCCCGCACGTGCATGTCAGGATCGCCCTCGCCCAGGAAGGCACACCACCGACTCACCGCTTCTCCTCAGTACTCGGTCGATATCCGCTCGGTCGACATTCGCTAGCCGAAGTCGCCACCACCGTCGTCACCCGGGCCGCCCCAGTCTCCGTAGTCGGAGCCGCTGTCCGCGCCCACGAACTCGTCGTCGGCGTCGAGCTGTAATGCCTGCTCTTGCTCGGGTGTCAGAAAATCCGGGGGAAGTGCGATCGACCCGAGAAGGGCTGCACCCGCGACAGCGGTGAGGATACCGCCGAGCCGGCCACCGAACTGGGACCTGTTGGTGGTGAGAGCGCCGTCGCTCCACAGGGTTCGACCGTATCCACCCTCGCGCCCGTAGATCACCCGCCCGTCGCCGTATGTCCGCTTGATGAGGTCACGTCCCAGTGGCTCGTCGGTGCCGGTCATCCCGTGATCGTCGCGCCAGAAGACCACTCCGCTCTCTCCCCGCGACCGCCATTCCGTCCGTCCGTCGGTGTACCTCCGGCAGACCGTGCCGTCGGTCAGCAATTCGTCGGCATAGTGGAACTCGCGGGGTTCGGGCTGTGCCGGTTCGGGCTGTGTCGGTTGGGGCACTGTGGCTCCTTCATGCGGTCGGCCAGGTCAGGAAACCCGTGCGGCGGGCACTGCGCACGTCGACGAGCGGTGTGGTGGTGCGGTGGATTCCTCGGACCAGTCGGTGGACGGTGCGCAACAGGACTGCTGGATTCACCGATTCCACCTCGACCGCCCGTCCGAGTGCGTGCGGCAAGTGGAGCGGCGCAGCCTGCGACGGGATGAGCCCGATCGCGGCGACCCGCACTCCGTCCGGGATGTCGGTCAGGGTAGGCAACCGGGCGGGGAGGCCCAGTCCTTCCTCGCTCGCGTCGTGCAGCACGTACACAGTGGCGCCGCCGGCGCGGTCGAGCATCGCGGCGATGCCCGGGTCGAGTGGAAGATCGTCGGCGCTCACGACCGGGCAGGCCGACTCCATCGGCACGCCGTTCGCCCGCAGCATCGCAGCGACCTGGATCGACTCGCAGACCAGCAGACGGGGCAGGCCGTAGTCGAACAGATCCGGTTCCGTCGTGTTCCGGCCTACTCCTCGGGGAAGCGGGCGGGCCGATTCGAGCAGTCCGGGGATGGTGCCGTACCGGTCCAGCGCCGCACGGAACAGCAGATCGGGCACGAACGCCGGGACTGTGAACGCGGGCCGGCGCGGAAGCCGGTGTGCGGGTACTACGCCACGGCAGAGTTCGAAGTAGAGCTGCCGTTCGGTGAACCGCACTCCGTTCGGTGCAGCAGCTCGCTCGATCGCGCCACGCAGGAGCCGGTCGAGCACCCTGTCCGTCATGCCGTGGGCCATGAGAGGAAACCCAATTGTCGTGCGAAGCGCCGGTCGGGATCCGAATCGCCCTCGATCCGCTCGGCGGCGGCGGAGACGGCTGCGAGCAGCCGGGCCGGCGGTATGGCCGCGATCGGGGACCACCAACCGTCCTGCAACCAGTAGATTTCCTCCCGCGACAGCGGTTCGCCGTGTAGGAACTCCGTCGCGGATCGAGGAAGGACCGGCTCCCTCAGGTTGATTGCCGACAGGTCATCCATCACGGATCGAGGTGACAGACCGACCACGCGCACCCTGTCGCCGAGCACCGGACGTGCAGCGCGCACCGAGCCGAAACCCGCGATGCTCGCGTCATGCAGCATCAGCACCGGCAATCCCGGTGGGACGTCGTCGATGCTCTCGACCAAGCGCATGCCGTATCTTTCCGGCACTCGATTCGCTGCCAGGCAGGCCCTCACGCTCGGATCAGCGCAGGTCAGCACCATCCGTGGGTCGGCAACCTCGGGGATCCCGACCCACTCCTCGTGCACAACCCCGGTCGGCAATCCGCCGTACACCGCTGTCCACGGAGCGAGAACGTCGTCTCGGAACGCTTCGTCGGTGACCTGCATCCGAACATGTGCACGCCTGCGGAGCAGTGGCCACGACGCGCGGATCACCGCGAGTCCGATCACCAGAACGAGGAGGCCGAACACGGGAACCTTCCACCAGCCGGAGTTGCTCAGTATCGCACCACTGACGATGGACCCGATGTACGTCGGGACGACCACGATCGCGACCCACGATCCGACGATGGTCCAGTAGGCCTCCTTCAGGCTCGGAAGTCGCCGTCGGGCAGCTGCATACCGTAATTGTGTCGCCGTCGAGTACAGGCCCCGGCCGGCGGAGAGCTTCTCCGAGAGTTTCCGTAGCCGCAGGTCGTGCAGCGCGTACGGGCATTCTTTGGGTTCGAGGGCAAAGGGGCGCGTGCACTTGGGGCATCGACGGTCTGTTCGTTCCCTACGCAGGAGGTTCTCGCTGCAATGTGGACAGATCATGACCTGCCCTCCCTCCCGCGTTCCGTGCTGCCTCTCGGCCGAATCTGTGGATCATCCGGATACTAACGGTCGCTAACGAGTGCAGCCACCGTTACCGGGCACCTCGAGAGCCCGGTAACGGTGGCTGTCATTTCGTCGAAGTCGGTGTCGCCATCGTCCATCCGCGGTCTCAGTCGCGTTCAGTCCACTGGTTCATGGGCAGCGGGGATCGAACCGAGACGCCCCGCCTGGAAGTCCTCGAAGGCCTGGATCACTTCCGCCCTCGTGTTCATGACGAACGGTCCGGCCATCGCGACCGGCTCACGGATCGGCTTGCCGCCCAGAATGAATACCTCGACCGACTCTGTACGCGAATCCTGGGTATCAGCTGCGGCGATCGTGATGGTCTCACCGCGCCCGAACACTGCCAATTGGCCGTCTCGCACAGGACGCCGCTCACTCCCGACCAGGCCGCTCCCGGCCAGAACGTAGGCGAGCGAATTGAATTCGGGATTCCACGGCAGCGTCACGCTTGCACCTGGCGCGATGGTGGCATGCAGCAACGTGATCGGAGTGTAGGTGGATCCGGGACCCTGGTGGCCGTCGAGTTCGCCGGCGATGACGCGGATCAGTGCGCCACCATCCGGCGAGGAGAGCAGCGCTACTTTGCTACCGGCGATGTCCTGATAACGAGGAGCCACCAGCTTGTCGCTCTTCGGCAGGTTCACCCACAGCTGCACCCCATGAAAAAGTCCGCCCGTCACGACGAGTTGCTCCGGCGGGGCTTCGATGTGCAGGACGCCACCGCCCGCAGTCATCCACTGGGTGTCGCCGCCGCTGATGACACCACCGCCGCCGTTCGAGTCCTGATGCTCCATCGTCCCGTCGATCATGTAGGTGACGGTCTCGAAGCCGCGGTGCGGATGCCAGGGTGTGCCCTTCGGCTCTCCGGGCGCGTAGTCGACCTCACCCATCTGATCCATGTGGATGAACGGATCGAGGCGTTCGAGGCCGACGCCCGCGAATGCGCGGCGGACCGGGAAGCCTTCACCTTCGTATCCGGTGGGTGCGGTGGTCACCGACAGGACGGGTCGTGCGACAGAACCCGGCGCAAGTTCGGTGACGCGCGGTAGCGCGAGGATGTTGTCGACGCTCACGGCAGGCATTGGCTCTCCTCCGGGTCATGTAGTTGATTTATCAACTATCTCTAGAGTATCTCAACGCAGGAGCGGGAGCAGTATTCCCTGACGCTCCGGGGCGTTCCGGTCGTCAGAACAGCGTGGGGTCGTCGAAGCCCGGGGTTCCCTCGGCGGCGAGCAACGCACGTTTGGTGACGGTGCCACCCGAGGCAGAGAAACCACCCAACGCGCCATGAGCCGCCAGCACACGATGGCACGGGACCAGAATCGGAATCGGGTTTCGACCCAGAGCCTGCCCCACCGCCTGTGCGCTTCCGGGGGAGCCGATGGCGGCAGCGACGTCGCCGTAGGTGCGGGTCCGGCCGGGCTCGATCGCACGAGTGACGGCATAGACCCGGCGGTCGAAGTCCGGAAGGCCGGTGAGGTCGAGGTCCACATCCGTCAGCGGATCGGGCTCACCCCCGAGCAGTGCAGTCACGCCGTCGATGACGCGACGCGCGAGTGGGCCGGGCCGGATCGGCGCAGCATCCGGAAAAAGATCACGGAGACGAGTGGTGGTCGCCGCATCCGAACTCTCTGGCAGCTGAAATCCGGCGACACCGTCCTCGCGCCACACCACCGCACACCGGCCGAGGGCGGTGTCGAACAGCGCGTAGGACGTCACCGTTCCAGTATGGCGGCAAACACCGACACCATCTCGTAGCCGGTGACGCTCAACGCCGGAGGAGAACGTCCAGCAGTTCGGGGCCCGACCAATTCCGCCGGCCACCACGCTCGGCATCACGGATCAGTTCGACGAGCCGATCGTTGACCGGTGTCGCGACGCCGTACTCACGGCCGAGCCGCACTACTTCGCCATTGATCCAGTCGACCTCGGTGACACGACCGGCCTCGAGGTCCTCCCACATCGACGATCGGGCGAGAGGATCGATCTCGAGCATCGACGACGCAACGTTGCGGAATACGACGTCCGGCACCGTCAACAGACGCGGGATCCATGCCGGCGGCAGCGGTGTCAAACGCGCCGCGGTGCGTCCCGCACGCTGCCCGACGGCGAGGGCTTCGCGTTGTGCCGCAGCGATGCAGCGGCGGTAAGAACGTTGCGACAGTTCGGTCTTCAGGGGCAGACCCGACAGTGCGTTGATCGGATTGTTCAGATTCAGGAGCAGCTTCGCCCAGAGCACCGCGTCCATGTCGGATCTGACGGTCAGTGGCAGTCCGGCCGCGTCGAAAAGTCCCAGGTAGGGAGAGAGCAGGCCGCTGCCCTCGACCTCGATGCCACCCTCGGATCCCTGGTGGAATCGGCCGGCGCCCTGCGCCACGACGTTGAACGGCACCATCCCCGTCAATACCGGACGAGTGATCTTCTCGCGCAACACGACCGCGTTGGACAACCCGTTCTGCAGGCTCACGACGATCGCATCATCGCGCAGCAGCGGAGCCAACGTAGCTGCTGCTTCCGCTGTGCCGGAGGACTTCACGGTCACCAGCACCAGCGACGCGTCCACGACCGCATCCGGGTCGGTGCGGTAGTCGACGGACCCGACCCGCACATCGGCGCCGTCCAGATCCGTCAGATGCAGGCCGTGTTCGTGCGCTTCGTCGGCGACCCGTTGCCGCCCCACGAACACGACGTCGGATCCCGCCGCGACCAACCGGCCCCCGACGTAGCATCCGATGCTGCCTGCCCCGTACACGGCGATCGTGGGCATCTACGACAATCCCTTCTCAGAACGACGGGTTGGGGCGGACGAAACGCTCGTCGATGTCGGCGATCGACCGCGCGCCCGTCAGCGCCATGGTGAGGTCGAACTCGGCGATCACATTGCGGATCACCTCCTCGACACCCCGCTGCCCCGCGACAGCGAGCCCGTACATGTAGGGGCGGCCGAGCAGCACCGCGTCGGCGCCGAGCGCGAGTGCGACGAACAAGTCGGTTCCGCTCCGGATTCCGCTGTCCAGAAGCAATGTCGGCTCACGGCCGATCGCGGCCCGGATCTCGAGGAGCGCATCCAGAGAGGCGATCGAGCCGTCGAGCTGCCGTCCGCCATGGTTCGACACCACCACCGCATCGACACCGAGATCGACGGCGCGACGCGCATCGTCGGGATGGAGGATGCCCTTGAGCACGATCGGCAACCTCGTGCGATCGCGGAGCGTCGCCAGATGCTCCCAGCTCAGACCGGGATTGGAGTAGATGTCGAGGAATGTCTCCGCCGCAGCGCGCGGTACCGGAGACCGCAGGTTGTCGAGAAAGCTACCCGGATGGTTGCGGGTCATAGCCATCAGCGTGCGGATCGCACCGAGAGTGATGTCGGGCCGCTCTGCGACCATTTCACGTGCGGCGTCGATCCGCTGCCGCACGATGTCGCGGAAACGCGGATCCGACGTGTACTGCGCGATGCCTTCGCCACGCGCGAAGGGCAACGACCCCAGGTTCAGGTCCTGCGGGCGCCACCCCAGCATCGTCGTGTCGAGGGTGACGACGACCGCCTCGGAACCGATCGCCTCGGCACGATGCAGCAGGCTGTCGACGAGTTCTTCGTCGGAACTCCAGTAGAGCTGGAACCAACGGGAAGCGGAGCCCATCGCAGCGGCGCAGTCCTCCATCGGGTTGCAGCCCTGGTTGGAGAAGATGTACGGCGTGCCCGTCGCCGCGGCCGCACTCGCGATCGCCAGGTCGCTGTCGGGTGCCATCAGTGCGCCCGCACCCACGGGAGCGAGCAACAACGGCGACGACAACGATGTGTTCACGACGGTGGAGCTCAGGTCTCGTTCGGTGACGCCGTGCGCCATGCGAGGGACGATCGCCCATCGGTCGAACGCGCGACGGTTGTTACACATCGTACGACCCTCACCTGCACCGCCCGCGACATACGCCCAGGCACGCTTCGAACTGGCGCGCTGCGCCGCGCGCTCGAGATCGCCGAATGCCGTGGGCACCGCTGGCCTGCGGCCGAGCGCACCGTCGCGGTAGACGACGCCCTGACGGTCACGGCCGGGTCCGACGGCCGCGGAAGCAGCGGTTTCTGTCACGAGTTCCCCTCTCGAGCATGGTGGTGCACCGATCCTTCCCCACAACGGGGGATCAGGGAACCGGGATCCTCCGAATGTGGTGGACTCGAGTGCATGTACCGCGAGTACCCGTCGACCTCCGATGTGGTGGCATGCACGTGGGAACGCCGGAGTAACGCGCCTCCTGCGCAACTGATCGTTCCGGACGGCTGCCTCGACCTGGTGTGGTTCGGCGACGGTCGCATGGAACTCGTGGGTCCCGACACCTCGCCCCGCAACGTCCGCACCGGCCATGCCGACGAGATCGTCGGGATCCGCTTCGCTCCCGGGGCGGCGCGGACTGTCGTCGGCACCTCCAACGCCGCTTCGTCTACGAGGTCGGATACGGCCCGAAGACCTTCCGCCGGGTTGTCCGCCTCCACCGATTCCTCGACCTCCACCGATTCCTCGACACCGTGAACGAACAATCCGACCTCTCATTCGCCGCAGCGAGGGCCGGATACTCGAGTCAATCGCACCTGAACGACGAATTCCGAGCCCTCACATCCCTGACTCCTGTCCGATTCTTGGAAGACAACCGTCGCTCCGCGCAATAGCGTTTCGTTCATGAGCAACGATCCGAAGACCCTCCGCAGCCGCCACGTCAGTCAGGTCATCGCATGTCCGCCCGCACAGGTATACGAGTTCGCTGCGAATCCCGACAACCTGCCCAGGTGGGCGTCCGGCCTGGCACAGAGTCACGTCGAGCGCGACGGCGACGCCCTCGTGGTGGACTCTCCCATGGGTCGTGTCACAGTGCGGTTCACACCGCACAACGACCTGGGCGTACTCGACCACGACGTCACATTGCCGTCGGGTACGACGGTGAACAACCCGGTGCGCGTACTCGCACACCCGAACGGCTCCGAGATTCTCTTCACCGTTCGCCAGATCGACCTGTCGGACGAAGAGTTCGACAGGGACACCGCGACGGTCGCAGAGGATCTCGAACGCCTCCGCGACCTCCTGGAGCGGTAGGAGCACCACGCCTGTTCAGGACAACATGGCCTCGATGAGGTCGGCGGCACGCGAGGTGCCTGCTTCTGCCAGCGCGTCGGCACGCAGCTGTACCGAACGCGTGCGCACCTCCGGATCATCGACCAGATCGACCAACGCGGCCCGCAGGTTCTCCGGCGTAGCGTCCTCCGTGTCGATGCGGCGGGCAACACCCAGCTCGACGAGCTTGTCGGCGTTCATGAACTGCTCGGCGGCCTGCGGCACCGCGATCATCGGCACGCCCGCCAGCAACCCTTCGCCGCAGCCGCCCATGCCGGCGTGGGTGACGAAGGCGTCCGCCTGCTCGAGAATGGCCCGCTGCGGGACCCAGGAGTGCACCTCGACGTTGGGTGGGATATCGCCGAGTTCCTTCGGGTCGGTGTACTTGCCGATCTGGAGTACGACGTGCCAGCCGGGCAGGTTGCCGTAGGCCGCCAGGCACCGCCGGTAGAACTCCGGCTGCCGGGTGTATGCCGAGCCGAGCGAGATCAGCAGCACGTTCTCCGCGTCGACCGGACGAGTCCAGGCGTCGGGCTCGGCGCGCAGGTCGAAGCAGGGCCCCACGAAGGTCACCGTGTCGGTGTCGACCCGGTCGGCGTGCGGCTGCATCGCCCGCGTGATCAACGCCAGAGCATGAGCGGGACGGCTGGGGAAGACATCCACGTCGGTAGTGGTTGCCCCGCACTCCGCGAGCCATCGCGAAAACTTCGTCCTGTATGCGTCGGCACCCGGGAGTTCCCACAACTGCGCCGCGACCTCCTGGTCGTAGCCCTCCCAGGAGACGAACGTCGGCGACAGCTGCATGAGGGGTCTGCCCTGCGATTCGGCGAGGGCACGCGCAGCGTAGGCGCCGATGTCGTACAGGTACAGGTCCGCCGGATCGTCGTCGTAGGCAGCATGCAATTGGGGGAGTGTCCGGATCGCATCGTCGAGGAACAGGGTCATCGCTGCGATGGGATCGTCGGGCCAATCATTCTCGGCCACCGGCAATTCGGAGGAGACGGGGACGAGTTCTGCGCCGGCGCCGTCGATCAGTTCGGCCACTGCCGGGTCGTTGGCGTATGTCACTCGGTGGCCACGGGCAACCAATTCGCGGATGATCTCGAGACTCGGCAGGACGTGGCTGACGGCGGGGACACCGACCATCGCAATGTGGGCGCGGCGAAGGGGCATGCACAGGACTGTAGCCCGCGCTCCGGGCACACGCATCCGAATAAATCACCGAGCCCGGGCCTGTCGATCGGCCGCATACACTCGTCAGGCCCATCACCGAAATGCGAGGAGAGTGCATGCGGTTCGAGCTGGACGCCCTGTCGGCAGACGTACCCGTGAATCAGGTCGACGAAGCCCGGAACTTCTACGCCTCGAGACCTTCCGGGCGCGGCCCCAACAGTTTCGACGAGTTGACGGAGATACGGGCAAAGACGCCTGCTCCGTCGCCGGCTGAACCACCGGCACTCGAGGAGACGGTCGAACACGGCAATCTTCGCGTCCCGGTACGGATCACACTTCCCGTCGGCGGTCGGATCCGCGGTGTCTACCTGAACATCCACGGCGGTGGCTTCTACATGGGTTCCGCAGCCAGAGATGATGTGTCCAACCGCGAGCTCGCCGATGATCTCGAGATTGTCGTCGTCGGCGTCGGCTACCGACTGTCACCCGAATGCCCGTGGCCCGCCGCCCCCGACGACTGCGAGGCGGTCGCGGCATGGCTGGTCGAGAATGCGGCGTCCCACTTCGGATCGTCACGGTTGATCATCGGGGGACGTTCGGCGGGGGCGTCGCTCGCCGTCACCACGCTGCTCCGGCTTCGGGACATGGGAATTGCCGACGGGTTTGCCGGTGCCGCCTTGCAGTTCGGTACCTACGACATGAGCGCACTGACCCCTGCCGGGCGTCTGATCGCCGACGAGTACTTCCTCCGCGCCTACGTCGGTCACGTCGCCGACCGCACCGACCCGGACATCTCCCCGATCTATGCAGACCTGCACGGCCTACCGCCAACGCTGATGGTGGTCGGGAGCGAGGACGTGCTGTTGGAAGACAACCTCGCGATGGCCGGTCGGCTGTCCGCAGCCGGCAACGACGTCGAGCTCCGGATCTATCCCGAAGCGCCACATGGGTTCACGGGCCATCCGACCGCACTTGCCTGGACGGCGCGACGCGGTATCGATGCGTGGATGCTCGAACGGCTCGGAATCAGCGATGCGGAGCGGCAGACTCGCTCGTAACCCCTTGGCGCAGAGTCCGGTAGCCCGCCGCTGTCATGACGTGGCCTGGAACGCCGTCGCCAACGCGGCACGCGCCTTCTCGAGCCCCGGGGAGGCGAGCCCGATCTCGGCCAATTCGGTTTCGACGTTGGTCATCTCGACATCCGGAAGCCCGCACGCGATAGCGTGATGCCACGGCTGCATGTCGCCTTCGACGTTGAGCGCGAACCCATGGGTGGTGATGCCGCGGCCGGACCGCATCCCGATGGACACGATCTTCCGGCCGGTCTTCTTCGTCCACACCCCTGTGAGCAGGTCGGCGCCCCGCGGGGTGTCGCGCCGCTCGGCGGGAACTCCCAACGCGTCGAGCGCGTCGACGAGACGGTGTTCGACCTCGCGGACATAGTCCACGACGCCCTCACCTGCACGAAGCTCGACGATGAGGTATCCCACGATCTGGCCGGGCCCGTGATAGTTGACGTCCTCCCGGCCGTGAACGACCGGGATTCCTACCGCAGCACGCCGTGCCGCCTCGGTGGGTTCCTGTTTCACAGAGCCGCGCTCCCCAC
>NZ_SLVY01000029.1 GCF_004345605.1 Rhodococcus sp. SMB37 | reverse complement strand
TACGAGCGTTGCGGCGAACATTTCGTCGGGTTCCTCCATCTCGGAGCTGCACTCACTTGTTTCAAGAAGCTGCCCACATGAGACACGCTCTTAGTGCCACAGGTATTTCGGCATGGTTCCTGCTTTCCTCGACCGGTGTTGCTGTCGCCTTCCATGGTCGGACACCTCGCGCGTGACGCGCGGTGCTTTCGGGCAAACGGGAATAAGGTCGAACACAGTTGTGTCGAACAGGAAGGACCACACCGTGCCGAAGCCCCCGCTGCCCGATGCCGTCGCCGAACTGCTGACCCGCCCCAACCACGCCACGATCACCTCGTTGCGTGCCAGTGGCCAACCCGTGTCGGTGCCCACCTGGTACCTGTACGAGAACGGTCGGATCCTCGTGAACATGGACGAGGGCCGCAAGCGTCTCGAGTACCTCCGGAACGATCCGCGCGTGGCCCTGAGCGCGATGGACCCGGAAGACTGGGTCACCCACGTAAGCATCCAGGGCAGGGTCGTCGAATTCGTCGACGACCCCGACCTGGCCGACATCGACCGGATCGCCCGGCATTACACCGGGCAGCCTTACGGCGTCCGCGACCGCAAACGTGTGAGCGCGTGGATCGAGATCGACCGCTGGCACGCCTGGGGTCGGTTGAAGGACGCCGTCTGAGCTTCCCCCGCGAAGAACGGCCTGCTCAGAGGATGCCGGCCTTCTTCGCGGCGCTACGCACCTGGAACGACATGACGATGAGCAGGACTCCGAACAGGATCGCGTAGATGCCGAGCAGGACGATCAGACCGAGGATGCCCGAGCCGGGGAAGATCAGCAGGATCACGCCGAAGATCACTGCGACGACACCGGCGACCAGCGACCACACCCATCCTGAATCCGGGACCTTTCGGAACCGGAGGGCGCCGACGATACCGATGACGCCGAACAGGATGGCGTAGAACGCGATCAGGTACAGCAGCACCAGTGCGGTGATTCCGGGCCAGAAGAGTGCGACCAGGCCGGCGAGCACGGAGACGATACCCATCGCCAGCCATAGCCCCCAGCCGTCCAGGGTTGCGCGATCTCGGATGGAATGCCAGACGAGCACGGCGCCGTCGACGATGGCATACACCGCGAACACGATGACGAGCGCCCACACCGTGATTCCGGGCCACACCAGGGCGATGATGCCGAAGAGGACTGCGAGGATGCCGCGGATCAGCACCACCCACCAGACTGTCTTGAACAACGAGCGGAACGGGTCGACCGAAGGCTCTCGGTTCGCGGACATAGCGGCTCCTTGCGTATGACTTCGCGATCTTGACGGCCTTCACAGGATAGGACCGGTTACGTTGATTCGCGCGGGAATCGATGTCACTCGCGGCAAGTGGACGAGTCGTACGCTCGGAACGTGGCATCGGCACGGATCGGTATATCCGGTTGGCGGTATCCGGGTTGGCGGGGCGACTTCTACCCGAAGGGCCTGGCACAGCGTCGTGAACTCGAGTATGCGTCCGAGAGGCTCGGCACGATCGAGATCAACGGTTCGTTCTACTCACTGCAGCGACCGAGCAGTTACCGGGCGTGGTTCGAATCGACACCCGACGATTTCGTCTTCGCGGTCAAGGGCGGGCGGTTCGTCACCCACATGAAACGACTTCTCGACGTCGACGAGGCGCTCGCCAACTTCTTCGCGTCGGGCATTCTGGCTCTCGGGCCGAAATTGGGGCCGCTGCTGTGGCAGTTGCCGCCCACATTGGGATTCGACGAGCCCCGACTCTCCGGGTTCTTCGACTTGTTGCCGCGGACGACGACGAAGGCCGTCGAGCTGGCTCGCGGTTGCACCGACAAGGTGCCCGACGACCGGGCCTGGGTGGACACCGATGCCGACCGGCCGCTGCGGCACGCGGTGGAAGTGCGCCACTCCGACTTCGCGACGCCCGCGGCGATCGACCTGTTCCGGAAGCACGACATCGCTCTCGTCGTCGCCGACACCGCGGGGCGGTATCTGTTCCTGACCGAGGTCACCGGGGGCTTCGTGTATGTGCGGATGCACGGAGACAAGGAACTGTATGCGAGTGGCTATACATCCGAAGCGCTCGATCGTTGGTCCGAACGCATCGAGGTGTGGCTGGGCGAAGGGCTGGACGTCTACGTGTATTTCGACAACGACATGAAAGGATTTGCACCACACGACGCGCTGGAGTTGCAGCGTCGCTTGTGACCGCTGTGCCTGACCTGCTGTACCGAGAACTACGAGGAGCTTTCCGTGTGGCCCGAACACTGGCCGACGATCACCCGACAGATCGCCACCCACACCGACACCGCGTTGACGGCGGTCCGGAGCGAGACGGTGCCGGTGTTCGACGAAGCACTCGCGGAGCTGAACACTCTGCCGTACGAGCAGGTCACCGCGGTGCATGCGGGGATGGTGCGCGAGTTGCTCGAGGAATTGCACCCCGAGGGATTGACGGGTGAAGATGTGCAGGGCGTGCTCGAGAACACTCTTCGGAACGCGATGCGCTGGCTGCCGTCGCTGCAGCCCGACGCAGTGGTCGCCGTGCTCACCGGCACTCTGGGAGTGCACGATGACGAGGCCCCGAAGGTACGACCGGGCGACTACGTGACCGCGGGACTGCTGGTGCTGGCCGAGCTGCTTGCTGCGCGCAAAGCCGCTCCCGGTCCGTATCTGCGGCGTGCTGTCGCCGAGATCGAGCGGGCCGAAACCGTCGAGATGCCCTGAGGTAGCGCACTGAACCTTCCTCGGCTCCTGCGGGTTTCCGTGGATCGACGACCCGCGGAAACCTGTAGAGGTGGGGGAACTCACCGCGTTGTAGGTCAGTGCAGCGTCTGGTCCTCGACGTTGTGCGCGATGCGTTGCAGCAGTCCGGTAAGCAGGTCGAGTTCATCGTCGCTGAGTCCGTCGAGCATCTGCTTTTCACTCTCGATGCGCCGCGGAAGCGCCCGCTCGACGAGTTCACGCCCCGCATCGGTGAGGGAGAGCAGCACCACGCGCCCGTCGCGTTCGAGACGCTGACGTTCGACCAGACCGATCTTCACGAGCCGCTCGGTGTGCTTGGTGGTGGATGCCCCCGAGATGCCGGTGACGGAGGTGACCTCGCTCGCGCGCAGCGGGAAGTCGCTGCGCGCGAGGGCGCTGAGCACCTCGAATTCGGTGCGGCCGATCCCGCTCGATTCGAGTTCTCTGTCGAGCCGGTTGAGGGCGAGGGAGCCGATGCGGGTGATGCGACCGATCACGTCGATCGGCCGGAGATCGAGTTCGGGATAGCGGGCCGCCCACGCGTTGCGGATGCGTTCGACGTAGTCGGAGCGAGCAGAGGACGTGGGCATGTGTGCATTCTAACGGCCCGAGGACAACAACTTCATACATAATTTACATGCGAAGTATTAGAATCGGAGGATGCAACGGACGTCTCACCGCACTGATCGCAACCGCCTTCGCTACTCGGGCGGCGCGTTGGCGCATTCGCTGTCGGGCACCGCGTGGCGCGAGTCTCTCGAGATGCGCCGATCCGATCCGACGATCGCCGTGGCTGTTCGCGTCGGAGTGGCCACACTGATCGCGCTGGTCGGAGGTGGCCTCCTCGGTCATCAGGAAGTCGCGGGATTCGCCGCGCTCGGTGCGCTGTCGTCGGCCTTTCTACGCTACGAACCGTTTCCGCGGCTCGCCACGAAGCTGGCCTGCGTCGGCGTCGGTCTCGTCGCGTTCGCCGCATTCGGTGCCACACTCGGCGCAGTAGGGCTGACGATGTGGTTGCAGATTCTGCTTCTTTCGGTGGCCGCCGGCGTATCGTTCTGGCTGCTCACTGCCTTCCGGATCACCGGACCGGGCCCCGTCATCCTCATCTTCGCCGCAGCCGGTGCGGCCGGCTTCGCCGAGAATGCCGCCGACGTGGGACTCGCCGCCTCCGCCGCCGCCGTCGGGTCTGCCATCGGCTGGATCGTTGCCATGCTCCCCGCGCTGTCGCATCCGCACAGCCCCGCACGTATCGCGGTCGCCCGGGCGCTGGCATCGGTCGCCGCGCTCGAATCCCCGGGTGCCGCGGACGTTGCGACGGCCCGCCAGCACATCGCCCGCGCTCGCGAGGTGATCGCGCTCGGTGGTGATCCCAGGATGCGGTCCCACAGTCACGAACTCCTTGCACTGCTCGACGCAGCGGAGAAGGTCGTCGACGGTGGTTCGCACGACACCGCGGCAGCGCGTCGCGCCGACTTCCATCGCTTCGAAGCGGAACTGCGCAAGGTACGTCGCGACATCGACATTCCCCGCTCCGGAGCGTCTGTCCACGCAATTCCGAGTGTGCGCGGAGTCGACAGGTTCTTCGGATTCTTCGTGGAAGGTGTGCGGCGGCTGGGCGACAGGGTGATCGTGATCGGCGTCGCGCGGGTCGTGGTGGCGTCATTGGTCGCGGGATGGATCGCAGCGGCACTCGGTATGGCGCATCCGCTCTGGGCCACGATGGGGGCGATGGCCGCGCTGCAGGGTGCGAACTATCGGCAGACCGTTCAGCGTGCGATCCAGCGCCTGATCGGCAACGCGCTCGGTGCGGTGCTCGCGGTGGTCCTGCTGGTTCTCGACCTGGGTTACTGGCCGCTGGTCGTCGTGATCGTGGTGCTGCAGACCGTCACGGAAATGGTGGTCACGCGCAATTACGCTCTTGCGTCCGTCTTCGTCACGGCAATGGCATTGATGCTGACCGGTCTGGGCACCGGTATCGGTGCGGATGTCGCACTCAGCCGTGTCCTCGACACTCTCGTCGGGGTGGTGGTCGGTGTGATCGTCGCCGCGCTGACCCTCCAGCGCGGCGACCGTGCTCACCTGACCGAGGTCACGCGTGAGCTGCCTCGAAACTCTCGAGAATGTGCGACGGAATGCGTCCGCGTGAGCTGACGTCGAATCCCTGCCCCCGCGCCCAGTGGCGCACTGCGGCCAGCTGCTCAGGAGAGCGTCCGGGAATCACCTTGCGGGTACGTGGCTTTCGCGTCCGCGTGGGAGCGGGGGTAGGAGTGGCTGCATGCGCTGTCGGAGGAATGCTCGGCAGCTTCGGTGTCCGGTTGCGCTTCGACTCGTTCAGCCACGGCTGCAGAACTGCCCAGAACTTGTCCGCGTTGGAGGGACGAAGATCGATTTCGTACTCGATATCGTCGACGGTGATCCGGAACGATTGTGCCAGACCATCGGTAATCGGTTCGCCGTCGATGTCGTCGTAATACTCGACACGCACCTGCTGTGCCACACTGTCTCCTTGTCCCCGAACTTCCAACTAGACGCTAGTTGTTACTGGAGGGTAGCTTCAAATTCCGGGCGAATGCACCAACCCGGGCAGTGAGGTGTTCGAAAAACACCTCGGGATGGGTCGCCGTGACGATAGCGGCATTCGGTTCGCGCCGCCAGATCCCGGTCCAGTCTGCGATCGTGGTTCCCCGCGTGAGCCGCCCCTCGAGTTCGACGTCCACCGTCGCCGGTGTCGTCGTGTACGGAACGGTGCCCAGTGCGACGGCCGCCGCGAACGGGTCGTGGACGTGGGCGAGATAACCGAGATTCTGGTCGCGATGGAACTCCATGTAGAAGCGCAGCGCATCGGACAGGTGCCGAACCACCTGATTCGATGCGCGTGACCGCTGCCCTCGCGGGTCGTCGGGCGACAATGCTTCGGCGGGAGTGCTTTCCGAGGCCTCCGCGATGCGGTCCACGTGCACTGGATGCATCTCGATGGTCTCGGTGGTGTCCAGCGGGCACACGATCGGATGCTGCCGGGAGGGCAGACCGGAGAACGCGTCGAACACTTCGCGCGCGGCCTCCGGATCGACCGCCACGTTCCACTCCGACGTCGGTGTCGTGTTGCCGGGATGGTTGAAACATCCGCCCATGATCACCAGACGCCGCAGTCGCTGCGGCAGCTCCGGATCCATCCTCACGGCCAGCGCGAGATTCGTCATCGGCCCGGTGACCAGACCGGTCAACTCGCCCGGGTACTCGCGTGTGAGCTCGACCCATGCCTCGGCTGCGGAGCGAGACGACGGCGCTCTCGACGTCGCCGGAAACTCGGCATATCCGACACCCAGCGGTCCGTGGGTGTCCTCGGTGGTCATCAACGGTGCGACGAGCGGAACTTGCGCTCCGGCCGCGACCTCGATGTCGGCACGGCCACACATATCCAGCACCGCAAGGGTATTCGCGGTCACCTGGCCGACGGGAACATTGCCGGCAGTGCACAGCACCGCGGCGATGTCGGCCTCCGGACTCGCGACCAGGTACAGCAACGCGAGCGCATCGTCGATGCCGGTGTCCACGTCGACGATGAGTCGAGTCGAAGTGATCGGAAGGTTGGGGGAGCCCACGCACACATCTTGCGACATCGTGTTTGCAGCGCGCATCACGGGGTCCCGATCGACCGCCGTACCTCCCCCTGAGAGCATTCGACCATGCAGAACAAGGTCTGGGGTTATTTCACGGACGTCGACGGCACGTACCGGCCCACCAAGTACGCGGTGAGCCCGTGGTCGTCGACGATGCTCGCGGGCCCGTGCGTGTGCGGGCTGATCGCCCGTGAACTCGAGAATCGGCACGGCGACGACGCGATGGTGCCCGCGCGCCTGACCGTCGACCTGTTCAAGCCCGTCCGCAACGACGAGGTCCGATTCACCACGACGCGCATCCGCGACGGTAAACGGATCCGTGTCGCCGATGCGCTGCTGATGCAGGGTGACGACGTCTCCGCCCGCGCGACCGTCGTCTTCCTGCGGCCGTCGGAGCAGCCACCGGGTGTGGTGTGGGTCCGCGAGGACCGGCCGGAGCCGCCCGCGGAGACCCCCGCCGACCCGGAGACCGGATTCGTCTTCCCCACCTGGTTCGGTAGCGACGATCACCCCGACGGCTGGTCGTCGAACCGATCCGAGCACCAGAATGCGAGCCGCAAGCGCTTGTGGGCACGCCAGCTGCCCGTCGTCGTCGGAGAAGAAATGTCGCCGTTCGTGCGCACCGCGACGGTCGGGGAAGCGACCAGCCTGGTGACCAACTGGAGCGACCGCGGCGTCGGATTCATCAACGCCGACCTGACCCTGGCCCTGTCGCGGTTGCCCGTCGGGCCGGAGGTGGGTGTCGAGGCCGACCACCACATCAGCTCCGACGGCATCTCCGTCGGCACGTCGGTGCTGTTCGATCGGCTCGGGCCGTTCGGTTCCGGAACGGTGACCGCACTGGCCGATCCGCACCGGCAGGTGGATTTCGGCTGAGGGCGATGATGCCGAACTAGCATGTGCGCCATGCGAGTAGTGCGGATCGTCGACCTCAGCCACCCAGTGTCACCGAGCACACAGGTGTATCCGGGAGACCCGGCGCCCGTGTTCACTCCGCATGCGACCATCGCCGGCGACGGCTACAACCTGCTGCACGTCGCAATGGGTTCGCAGACCGGCACCCACGTCGACGCGCCCCGACACATCCGCGACGACGGTGACTCCGTCGACCGGATTTCGCCCACAGCATTCGTGGGCAGGGGAGTGGTACTGGACGTACGCGGCCGCGTCGGCCCGGGCGAGCTGATCGGGCCGGGCCTGTGGGACGGGGCCGAACTCTGCGCGGGCGACATCGCCCTCGTGCACACCGGTTGGTCGGCGCACTTCGGCACCGATGAGTACTTCCGGCATCCGGCGCTGAACGCGGACGGGTGCCGGTGGCTGCTCGACCGCGGAGTGCGCACCGTCGGTATCGACGCTCCGAGCATCGACCCCACGGGCGACGAGGAGCTCGCCGCGCACCACGTGATCGCCGCCGCGGGTGGTGTGATCTGCGAGAACCTGACGAATCTCGCGGCGATCGATTTCCCGGATCCGTTGGTGAACCTGCTGCCGATTCCGTTCGTGGGCGCCGACGGGGCACCCGTGCGCGCGGTGGCGATGCAGGTCGAGTCGTTCTAGGGCACGTGCGTCACCACGACACGTGCCGTCCCGTACAGCGCGGTTCCTGCCGTGATCAGACCGAACACGACGATCCACACACCTGCAGGAATCTTCGTCAGCCACCTCAGCTGGTCGGCGTCCGAGCCTTGGCCACGGCCTCGCATGTGTGTGCGGGCGAGTTCGAACACCGGACGTGTCGCGCCGAGCAGCAGCACCCAGGTGATCAGATACGCCGCGGCGTATCGCACGACCGGATCACCGAGATAGGCCGCGGCACCCACGATCGCACCCGCGACCACGACGGAGAAGAATCCGTACAGGTTGCGGATCAGCAGGAGCAGTAGCGCCAACGCCGCGAGAATCGACCACAACACCGCCGCCGGTCGGTTCAGGGTCAGCAGTGTGGCCGCGGCGAAACCGAGCACTGCCGGACCGGTGTACCCGGCGAACGCCGTCGCGACCATGCCCGGACCGCGCGGGTTCCCCGACGACACCGTCACCCCAGAGGTGTCACTGTGCAGTCGGATGCCCGACAGCTTGCGTCCCACCAAGGCCGCGACGAGCGCATGCGAACCCTCGTGCGCCTGCGTGATCACGTGGCGGGTCTTGCGCCACAGCGGCCGGACCGTCACGAGGATCAGCGCGATCACCGCCGTGACCACCACCAGCGCCGTCGACGCGGGTTCGTCGACGGTCGTGACGGCCTGCCACGCGGATTGCACCGCGTTCGTGAACGAGTCGACGCTCGACGCCACTGGTCACCTTTCGTCGGGTACAGGTGAGGCACGACACGTCGCCGGCCCCGATAACCTCATGAGCATGCCTGACAGTCGTGCCACCGCTGTCCGCGCGGGTATCGCGGACTCGTGGGCCGTCGGACTCGGACTGATTCCGCTCGGCCTCGCGTTCGGGGTGGTGCTCACCCAGGGTGGCTTCGACTGGTGGTGGGCGCCGATCTTCTCGATCGTGATCTACGCCGGCTCGATGGAATTCCTGGCGATAGGTCTCATCAGCGCGGTCACGCCGTTCGCGTCGATCGCCGCGGCCACGCTGCTCGTGAACTTCCGGCATGTGTTCTACGGACTGTCGTTTCCCCTGCGCTCGATCCGCAGCAGAATCGGCCGCCTCTACGCCGTCTACGCGCTCACCGACGAGTCCTACGCGATCGTCGCGCCGAAGGCCGGCCAGGATATGTCCGGCACCCGCGTGCTGACCGTGCAGGTGTTGTGCCAGGCCATGTGGGTGGTGTCGGGCGTCGTCGGCGCACTCATCGGCGCGGTGCTGCCCGCCGGCCTCACGGGCCTCGAGTTCGCGCTCACCGCCCTGTTCACGGTGCTCGCGATCGACGCGTTCCGTGTCAACCGTGACGTTCCGGCCACAGTGATCGCGGTGGTGTGCGGACTGGTGGCGATGTTGATCGCGAAAGAACAAATGCTCGTCGTCGGATTGGGATTGTTCGTTGCGTGTCTGCTCGCCCGGTTCGTCTATCGGAACAGGACTGCCAGTGCCTGAATCGGTACCCGGCGCCGGATATGTGCTCGGCGCGCTGCTGGTGATGTTCGTTGTGACGGTCTCGCTGCGCGCCGCTCCATTCGTGGCACTGTCCGCCCTGAAGCACTCGGCCGTCGTCGACTTCCTGGGCCGGACGATGCCGGTCGGCGTCATGATCATCCTCGTCATGTACACGCTCCGGGAGGTGGGCGCGACGACGTGGCTCCCCGCGACGATCGGGTTGTGCGGCACGATCGCGATGCACCTGTGGCGGCGCAACGCGGCGCTGAGCACCGTGGCAGGAACCGGCCTCTACTTGGTGGCGTCGGCCTTCTGGAGCTGAGCGTTCGCTGGCGGGATGGTGACCGGCGGGATCGGGGTCACGGTCTCCCCGCGACGGCTGCGCGCTGCGAAGACCCCGGCGACGAACACGACGACCGCGATGATGGCCTGCGAGTTCCCGAGGGTCTCGAGCACCATCTGTTCCACCCAGCCGCGCGACGACGCATCGGTGAGCAGCTTGTTGGGCCCGAACAGGAAGATCAACGTCGCGGGCAGGAGCACCGGCCACCAGCGGCGGTAACGCGGGGCGACGAGCAGCGGCACCAGGAACAGCGAATACACCCAGTGGTGGGTGACGGCGATCGGTGCGGCGAGCAGCGTCGCGAGCCCCACCAGGGCGAGGGCGGGCACGGTTTCGCCTGCGCGGAGGAAGCGGTGCGCGGCCCACGCGGTCGCGGTGACGATGATCGCGGCGCCGATGATCCACAGGATCTTGCTTGTGCCCTCGGAGAATCCGAACCGGGCGATCAAGCCGGTGAGTGCCTGGTTGCGGAAGAATTCCTGGTCGCCGGCGCGATCGGTCGCGAAGAATTCGTCGGTCCAGAAGAACACCGAGGAGTCGGGCCGCAGCCAGTAGCCGAACGCGACCGTCGCGAAGAACGCCCCGAACGCCCGGGCCACCGACGGGATGTCCTTGCGGAGCAGGAGCAACAGACCGAACGCGGCGGGCGTCACCTTGATCGCTGCGGCCACCGCAATGCCGATGCCGCGGAAGCGCGAGGGGATCACACCGAGCACGTCGGCGACGACGAGCGCCATGAGGATGATGTTGATCTGGCCGAACGCGAAGTTCGACCGGAACGGTTCGAGCAGCAACACCACACCGAGGGACGCGGAGGCGACGAGGCTCGCGCGGGTGATGTCGAGACGCTGGTAGACGACCTTGAGGATCCACCACACGAGGGCGATGAGACCGGCCGTCCACAGCACCTGCAGTGTCGTGCTGCCGATCAACGCCATCGGCGCGAACAGGAACGCGGCGAACGGTGGATAGATGAACCGGAAGCCCGAGTGGCTGTAGAAACCCTCTGTGTACAGGGGGGTGTGGTGAAGGAAGGCGTACCCGGCGTCGCGGAAGACATCGAGGTCCATGAGGTATTCGGTGAACGCGTCCTGGACGTATCCCGCCACCGCGTACGCCGTGACCAGGAGTCCGATGGCGATCAGTGCGGAGTGCACGGGCCTTGCGCGGACTTCGGACAACAGCACGAGGTAGACCTCCGGGGGACGACGACATTTCGGGATCCCGTCGGGGCGACCCCGTCGTCACGTTACACAAACGTTGTACGGCGCAGCCCGCTCCGGACCTCTACTCCGCATAAAGTGGTCGGTTTATCCTGTTTAGGCATTTCCGGTCGAGTGCGGGCCGAGGTGTGTATCCGGTCTATTTCGCTTTCTCGAATGACCGATAGATACCTGTAGAGAATCGAATCGAGTGTGCGCGTCCCATGAATATTCTGGACTATTGGAAAATCGCTAGACTGTCGAATATTTCTCTGAGATCGTGGCTCGGACACCGGAACCCGCACAGTGCAGCACGAATGCGCACTCGCTGAGGCGTTCGGCGCCACCGAGATCCAGCGACAACTCCACCGATTCGGCCAATCGATACGGCCGGCTCTCCACGACCGAGCCCAACGCACGACGCAACCGGGATACCTCCGCGCGTACGGCGACGGCATGATCGGCGTCACCGAACAGCGTGTGACTCAATTCCGTCACCGACATCCCGACGCGGCCACCCAGGTGCAGCAGTAGCAGGATCTCGGCGTGCCGAACCGTCACAGCGCTGCGCCACTGGCGTCCGGTGCCTTCTACCTCGACCGTCGGCGACGACGACAGCTGCAGCGTCATGCGGATCGTCGCTGTGGATTCGGACGGCCGGATCAACCAGCCGTGCGGCAATTGTTCCGGTACGCACAGCCCGAGGCCGGGGACCGTCAGGGCCCGATCTGTGCGGGGAGCCCCGATGCGACGGGTCGCGGCGACACCGGAAGCGTGCGCGACCCATCCGTGATCGTCGACCAGCAGCACCGGGCCGTTGACCGAGGCGAGCAGTGGTGCGGCCTCGGTGCGCAGACGATCGAGCCGGTGTTCGTGCTGCCGCCACAACTGCGATTCGGCGAGGCGCACTGCGGTGTCGACGAGCGCTCCGATCGCAGGATGCAGCGTCATGGCCGGGCCGCTGACGTCGACGATGCCCAGCAGATCACCGCTGATCGGATCGTGGATCGGCGCGGCCGTGCAGTACCAGGGGTGTTGCGACTGCTCGAAATGTTCGCCGGAGAACAACTGCACCGGCGCGGTCTCGGCCAGTGCGGTGCCGATCGCGTTGGTGCCAACTTTCTCTTCCGTCCAGACGGAACCCACGCAGAACCCCAGCGTGTCGGCTCGCGACCGCACGCGCGCCGAACCGCTGCGCCACAGGATGACGCCGTCCGCGTCCGTCACGACGAGCAGCATCTGTGATGCGTCGGCGACCGGCGAGATCACCTGTTCGAGGTCGCCGATGATCGCGGCGAGCGGCGACGACCGCCGACGCTGTTCGATCTCCTCGAGCGAGTACGGAACGCGCGTGTTGCTGCCCATCGGGTCGAGGCCGGTGCGCAGGACTCGGGACCACGACCGGGCGACGACGCTGCGCGGTTGCATCGTCGGCGTACCACCGCCGATGACCGTGTCGTGCATTCGCATCAGATCGCGGGCGTATCGGGACAGATCGGTGCCGGGCGTGATGGCGCTGAAGGTGCTCACTGTCGCTCCGTGTCACCACCCTCCGTAGTCCCTGCTGGTCCCCGCAGCATAGGTCCCGCGTTGTGTCGCGCGCCACACGCAACGTGATGCAACGCTTGCCGCGACGTTGCATCGAGAGTGTGCTGGATCACATCAACGAGCGGAAAGGATCGGCCATGACCGACATTCTCGAGCACCCCTCCGATCACGTCACCGACCCGCAGCAGCGGGTGGACGTGTGGCTGCGAGATTTCGAAGCGGCGCTTGCCGCGCGTGACATCGAGGCGGCTGCAGGCATGTTCGCCACCGACAGCTTCTGGCGTGATCTCGTCTCCTTCACCTGGAACCTCAAGACTGTCGAGGGACGCGACGGCGTCGCCGGGATGCTGCGCGAACGCCTCGCAGACACCGATCCGAGCGGCTTCCGCACCACGGAGACACCGACCGAGGACGACGGCGTGGTCAGCGCCTGGATCGCTTTCGAGACCACCGTCGGTCGCGGTGAAGGGCACCTGCGTCTGAACGACGAGGGCGCATGGACGCTGCTCACCACGCTCCAGGAGTTGAAGGGCCACGAGGAGGGGAAGAAGGAGCGCCGCCCGCGTGGGACGAAGCACGGCGCCGACCGCCACCGCATCACATGGTCGGAGCAGCGCGAGGCAGAGGAACGTGAGCTCGGCTACGAGACGCAGCCGTACGTCGTCATCGTCGGTGGTGGTCAGGGCGGTATCGCTCTCGGCGCGCGGATGCGTCAGCTGGGGATCCCGGCACTTGTGCTCGACAAGTACGACCGTCCCGGCGACCAGTGGCGCGGCCGGTACAAGTCGCTGTGCCTGCACGATCCCGTCTGGTACGACCACCTTCCGTACCTGCCGTTTCCGGAGAACTGGCCGGTGTTCGCGCCGAAGGACAAGATCGGCGACTGGCTCGAGATGTACACCCGCATCATGGAAGTGCCGTACTGGTCGAAGACGTTGTGCACGTCGGCCTCGTACGACGATGCGGCCGGCGAGTGGACCGTCAACGTCGAGCGCGACGGGGAGCCGCTCGTGCTGCGGCCCAAGCAGCTGGTGATCGCGACGGGAATGTCGGGCAAGGCCAATGTGCCGAATTTCCCGGGCATGGACCGATTCCAGGGCGATCAGCATCATTCGAGCGCACACCCGGGACCGGATGCCTACGCCGGTAAGAAAGCCGTGGTGATCGGAGCCAACAACTCCGCGCACGACATCTGCGGTGCACTGTGGGAGGTCGGTGCCGACGTGACGATGGTGCAGCGCTCGTCGACCCACATCGTCAAGTCCGATTCGCTCATGGACCTCGGCCTCGGCGACCTCTACTCCGAGCGCGCACTCGCCAACGGCGTGACCACGCACAAGGCGGATCTGACCTTCGCGTCGCTGCCGTACCGGATCATGCACGAGTTCCAGATCCCCGTGTATCAGAAGATCGCGGAACGCGACGCCGACTTCTACGAGCGCCTGGAAAAGGCCGGTTTCCTCCATGACTGGGGCGACGATGGGTCGGGTCTGTTCATGAAGTACCTGCGACGCGCGTCCGGCTACTACATCGACGTCGGTGCGTCCGAACTCGTCGCGAACGGCGACATCAAGCTCGCGCACGGCAATGTGCGTGAGCTGACCGAGAACTCCGTCATCCTCGAGGACGGCACCGAACTCGACGCGGACCTCGTCGTGTACGCGACGGGCTACGGTTCGATGAACGGCTGGGTCGCCGACCTGATCGGTCAGGACGTCGCCGACAAGGTCGGAAAGTGCTGGGGTCTGGGCTCGGACACCACCAAGGATCCCGGTCCGTGGGAGGGTGAGCAGCGCAACATGTGGAAGCCCACGCAGCAGGACGGGCTGTGGTTCCACGGCGGAAATCTGCATCAGTCGCGGCACTATTCGCTCTATCTCGCCCTCCAGCTCAAGGCGCGGTACGAGGGAATCCCGACCCCCGTCTACGGCCTTCAGGAAGTCCACCACCTGAGCTGACGCCTGGAAGCCACGCAGCCGCGCGGTGCGCGGGCAGATACCGTCGGTCGACGTCGTGTACCTGTCCGCGCACCGCGCGGTCATCGGCGACGTGCCCTCCCCGCCCCGGCGGAGAGGCGAGCTCGGACAGTGTCGAAGTGAAACAGTTCCTGCCACGTCCAACACACGACCTCGAGGCCCAGCGCGCGGAGTGCGTCCTCTCTCAGCTTCTCCTTGTGGACGGTCTCCGCGGTCGCTCCGGGTTCGTCGGCCCCGTACTTGCTTCGGCCGTCGAACTCCCCGACGACACCGACGTCCTTCCAGTAGAGATCGGTCCGAGCGACGAATGCTCCGGAATCGGTGCGTAGCTCGTACTGCAACTCCGGGGCGGGTAGCCCTGCGGCGGCGATGCGGAGGCGGCTCAGTGATTCGCCGGGGCTCTCGCTCCGTCCGTCGAGGAACTCCACCGTTCGACGGGCTGCCGCGACGCCCGTCCTCGTGCGGGCAGTGCTCACGGCATCGGTCAGGAGCGGTAGCGCGTCGGGATACATCCGCAGCGCGGAGTCTCCGGCGACCACGGCGTGATCCGTCGGCAGCGTTCGAGCCAGATCGACGACGGTCCGCGCGACGGATGTCACCGGCACTCCGGACACACGGCCGACTTCGTCAGGCGGGAGAGAAGTCGTGTGGACGTGCAGGGTGTCCAGGCGTCGGCCACCCGACGCACGGTTGCGGCTGATATGAACACGGGAGAGGTCGACGTCCCACAGCGCCAATCCGTGCATTACTGCAGCCGAGACATGGCTGACAGCGGCGCCGTCACGCAGTTTCCCACGAAGGCCCAGCACCCGAACGCGATGCAGGGCTACGGGATCGGGATCTGTCGTGCCGTCGATGTAGATGCCCCGCGCGACACGCCGCAACGTCCCGGTGCGCAGTGCCTGACGGATCTCGTCGACGGTTGTTCCGGAAGACAGGAGCTCGGAGCGGATCAGCAGTGTCGGTTCGTCCATGGTTGGCAGCGTCGCAGCCCCGTTCGGCGGCTTCTGGTGGTTTCCGTACCCGGGCGACACTTCTGTGGATGAAGTGTGTGCCTGTGGACAACTTGCATCCGCGCACGAAAAAGGCACGAACAGTGGGTCGACGCGGTGTGTCTGTCTGCTGAACGCGCGATCAGGGTACTTGTGCATTCGTATATCTACGACACGCGCTAGAGGAACCCAGAAACCGCTGACGTCGTCGTTACCATCGACCGATGGACCCGGTCCGCAACCCGTACGCCCCCGGCGCAGGGCAGCGCCCGCCCGAACTCGCCGGCCGCGAGAAACAGCTCACGGCCTTCGACGTGGTGCTCGAACGAATCGCGCGGGGAAGACCCGAGCGCAGCGTCGTGCTCACCGGTCTCCGCGGGGTCGGCAAGACCGTCCTGCTCAACCACCTGCGTTCGCTCGCGATCGCCAAGAGCTGGGGAACAGGCAAGATCGAAGCCCGCCCCGATCAAGGTCTGCGTCGCCCCCTGTCGTCCGCGCTCCACATGGCTGTCCGCGAGATAGCTGCGGGCCATCCGGATCCTGAATCGGTCGACTACTTCCTCGGCGTCCTCAAGTCGTTCGCGCTGCGCGCCACCGCCGACAAGGGCATGCGCGAACGTTGGCAACCCGGCATCGATGCCCCCGCGGTCAAGGGCCGTGCCGACTCCGGCGACATCGAGATCGACCTCGTCGAATTGCTCGTCGACGCTGCCGGCCTCGCCCGCGACGTGGGTGTCGGCATCGCCCTGTTCATCGACGAAATGCAGGATCTCGACCCCGACGACGTCTCTGCAATCTGCGGTGCGTGCCACGAATTGAGTCAGGATGCTGCGCCGCTCATCGTCGTCGGCGCGGGACTGCCGCACCTGCCCGCCGTACTGTCGGCGTCCAAGTCGTACTCCGAGCGGTTGTTCACCTATCACCGCATCGACCGCCTCGACCGCGAAGCGGCAGACCACGCACTGATCGCCCCCGCGGAACGCGAAGACGTCGAATTCACGCACGAAGCGCTCGACGTACTGTACGAAATGGCCGACGGTTATCCGTATTTCGTGCAGGCCTACGGGAAAGCCACGTGGGACGTCGCCGCAGCCAGCCCGATCACCCCCGACGATGTGCGAGTCGGGTCCCCCGACGCGGAGGAGGAACTTGCCGTCGGCTTCTTCGGCTCCCGCTACGAGCGGGCAACACCCGCCGAACGCGAATACATGCGCGCAATGGCCGAACTCTCCGGCGACGACGGTCCCGTGCCCACATCGAAGATCGCGGTGGAACTCGGACGTAAACCGGCGTCGCTGTCGCCGGCCCGCGACGGACTCATCAAGAAGGGCCTGATCTATTCCGCCGAACGAGGATTCATCGGCTTCACCGTGCCGCATTTCGGGAAGTATCTTCGTGCTCAAACAGACTGAGCTGTGCGCGTAGTCGCGTCAACGCACGGTGCTGGGCCACTCGCACGGCACCGGGTGTGGTGCCGAGCATGAGTGCGGAGCGTTCGGTGCTGTAGCCGCGGAAGATTCGCAGAATCACGATCTGGCGCTGTTGCTCCGGAAGCATGTCGACGAAACGGCGTGCAGCGGCGGCGAGTTCGCTGTCGAGTACATCCTCGTCGGGTGAGGGTTCGTGTACCTCGTGGACCGGCGCAACCGGGCGCGGTGCTTTGCGCCGGGCGTCGACGACCTTGTTTGCTGCGATGGCGAAGGCGAACCGCAACACCGACCCGCCCCGATCGTCGTATCGGGGGAGTGCACGGACCAGGGCCAGGCAGGTCTCCTGCGCGACGTCTTCGGCGGGTGTGTGTGCCCGGGTCTGCTCATCCATGCGGGCGGTGCAGAACTGCAGGACGTGCGGGCGTACACAGCTCACCACGGCGCCGACGGCGTGCGGCTCGCCGGCGACGGCGCGCGGCACCCAGTGGCGGAGCAGGAGTTCGGTGTTCTTGTCGGCCACGGCGGTGGTCCTCTCGGGTGGTGTGGATGTCACACCACCTTCCGCCGCGGCGTGGCCGCGCAATACCGACCCTCGGGTGGGTTATTCGTCCACCCACTCCACGGTGTCGTCGAGCGATGCCCGATCGGTGCGGCACGTGTTGGCCGGATGAGCGTCGTCGGCGTACCCGAAGGCGATCGCGCAGACGACGTCGCGGTCGTCGCCGATGCTCAGTTCGCGACGCAACGCGGAACCGGCCATGGGCACGGCGGCCTGCGGAACGGCAGCGATGCCGAGGGATTCGGCGGCGAGCAGCAGGGTCGAGACGTATCCACCGCAGTCGACCGCACCGTACACACCGAGCGCCTTGTCGGTGGTGATGATCGCGACGTGCGGTGCGCCGAAGAACCGGTAGTTCTCGAGCATCTGCTCGGTGCGGCGCGTGTAGTCGTCGCGGGCGATGCCGAGCGCGTTGTACAGCGCGTATCCGGCCCCGCGGCGGCGTTCGGCGTACTCGCCCCGGTACTCGACCGGCCCAGGGATATCGGGGTCGAGTTCGCCGGACGAGGCTTGCGCGTAGAGCGCCTCACGAAGACGTTCGATGGCGTCTCCGTTGACGAGATGCACGCGCCACGGCTGGGAGTTGCACCACGACGCGGTGCGCTGTCCCATCTGCAGCATGCGTTCGATGTCCTCGCGCGGTACCTGTTTGTCGAGGAAGCCGCGGCAGCTGTAGCGGGAGTCGAGGAGGGTCGACAACATCTCTGCGTTGCTGGTCATGTCGACCACGATGGCACAAGCGAGGAGTTAGCGCTCGTTCAGGGTCGGTGATCCGGCGTGCGGACCAGGATGGTCGACGTCCTCGGCTTGCGCCTCGATCCACCACCGGTTGCATGCGAAGAATCGAGGAATATACGCATATCTAGCGCACAGCCGAGATATTGGAATATTCCCATGGGGACGTGCGTTCTGTCGCCGAGAGCCACGCTGTGTGAGACTGCAGGAATATCCGCCGACCGCATGTCTCGCAGAAGGGCCGTGGGTAATGGACGAACAGCCGCTCATGGGACGGTCGTGGCGCACCGACCTCTTCGATGTCCCGGAGTATCTCGCTGCCGTCGGAGTTCGGCCCACCGCGCCGACCTTCGACCTGCTCGAGGAATTGCACGGCGCACACGTGCGTACCTTTCCCTTCGGGAACGTGGACGTGCTGCTCGGCACCCATCCCGGCGTCGCGCCCGACGCGATCCAGGAGCAATTGGTGCGACGAAGCCGAGGTGGTTACTGCTTCGAGCATTCGCAGATCTTCGCAGCGGCGCTCGAGCACCTCGGATTCTCTGTGCGCCGGGCATTGGGGCGAGTGCACGAGCCGACCAATACCCGGACCCACATGACGATCCACGTCGAGCTCGATGGTGAGAGATGGTTGTGCGACCCGGGTTTCGGATTCAGTATTACCGGTCCGATCGCATTGAAGGACGGTGCTACACGCGCGGAGGGAGACCGGCAGTTCGGCGTGCGAGAGCTCACCGATCAGGGCACCACCGTCTGGGCGCTCACACGGGAGGGCGACGCCGAACACTACGTCGACGAGAGCCCGGTCCATCCAGCCGACGTCAGGACCGGGCATTTCATCACCTCGCGCGAGGAGAATTCGCCGTTCGTGAATCACCTCATGGTCATGCGCCACATGCCGCACGCTCACGTCACACTCACCGAAGCTGCGCGCACGACCCGAGCCCCAGGAAGGGCCACCGAACACACGAAGTTATCGGTCGCCGAAGTCGTCGACACGGTACTGGAACTCGGAATTGCGTTGGATCGGAGCGAGATCAGAGCATTATCGTCCGTCGTGGAGCGGCTACGGTCCCGCAGTTGACGTGCAGCGGCCGGACAGCGGAAATCACACGATGTCCTGCTCGTGTCCGGCCGCAACCCTCCGTAGCCCTCGGTACGCCTCGGCAGGCGAGCGCCTCTCCGCGACCACCGCCTCCACCTCCGCCGCGATCGGCATCACGACGTCGTATTCGCGCGCGAGTTCCATCACCGTCGGTGCGGTCTTGACGCCCTCTGCAACCTGACCGAGCTCGGCGAGGGTTTCGTCCAATGTCAGGCCGCGTGCGAGCGACTCGCCCACACGCCGGTTCCGCGATGCCGGGCTCATGCAGGTGGCGATCAGATCACCGATCCCGGTCAGGCCCGCGAACGTGCGCGGATCGGCACCCATTGCTTCCCCGAGCCGGGTCATTTCGGCGAGGCCACGCGCCAGCACCATCGCCCGGGTGTTGTCGCCCACCCCCAGCCCCTCGGCCATTCCTGCGGCGATCGCGATGATGTTCTTCAACACGCCGCCGAGTTCACACCCGAGTACATCGGTGTTGCGGTACACGCGAAACACTTTCGACGCGAACAGAGGCTGTAGCGCCGTCGCCACCGACTCGGCCTGCATCGCCACGACCGATGCCGCAGCCATGCCGTCGGCGATCTCGCTGGCGATGTTAGGCCCCGACAGCAGGCCGACCGGGTGCCCGGGCAGGCATTCCGAGACCACCTGGGTCGGCCGCAGCCGGGTGCCAGGCTCGAGTCCTTTCGCCAGGGACAGCAACGGCACCCAGGCCCGCACTTCGTCGGCGATCGGTTCGAGGGTCGCGCGCACCGCGTGCGACGGCACACCCACCACCATCACGTCGGCCTCGTGGGCCGCCTCGACGAGATCCGATGTCGCACGCAGATCCTTCGGCAGTTCCCGGTCGCCGAGGTACCGGCTGTTGCGATGGGTGTCGTTGATCTCGGCTGCAGTGTCGGGGTTGCGCGCCCACAGCAGAGTCGGGGTGTTGCGAGCCGCGAGCCCCGCGACCGTGGTGCCCCACGATCCGGAACCGAGAACGACGACGCGAACCGGACGTGCCATCGGAATCCTTCCGTCGGTGGTCTTCGAAGAACAGATTGTCAGGCACTGCGCTGTCGTGAGTGCTCTTTACCCGACATCGTGCCGGTATCCCCTTCGTTGTTCGTCCAGTTCGCGCTGCGTCGAGCTCACCGGCCGAGCAGATCCGACACCGTCACGAACCGGTACCCCTCGGCGCGCAGACCGTTGACGATGTCGGGAATCGCCTCGAGCGACGACGTCCGGGACGGGTACATCACGTGCAGCAGGATGATCGAACCGGGGCGTGTCTCCTCGAGCGCTGTCCGGACGATCTCGCCGGTGTCGGACGAGGCCGAGTCCGGTTCGACGTCCCACATGACGGTGGTCCGGTCGTGTTCGTCGAGATAGCGGGGGAGCGCGATCAGTTTCTTTCCGTAGGGCGGACGGAAGGTGATCTCTCCGTCGTAACCGGCGTCGCGGATTGCAGCGTCGGTGCTCTCGATTTCCTCCGCGACGGTGTCGCGCCCGACGAAAACCATCCTGCGGTGTGTTGCGGTGTGGTTCCCGAGTTCGTGACCGGCCTCGACAATCGCTCGACCGAGTTCGGGTCGCTCGGCCATCTCTGTGCCCGTGACGTAGAAGGTGGCAGGTACATCGGCGTCCGCGAGAGTCTGCAACACCTCGGGTGTGAGCGGGCTCGGCCCGTCATCGAGCGTCAACGCCACGACCTTCTCGTCGGTGTCCACGCGGTCGACGAGGGTGCCGAACAGTTGCGTGCTCCTCGAATCCATGAGGCGATACGCCGCGAATGCGGCGACGATCAGTACCAGCACGACGATCGACACGATCAGCGCTGTGACGCGGGAGCGGAAGGCCATTCACGCATGCTGCCAGAAGCCGGACTTCCTACTCGCCGTGGGGATCCGTCCAATCCTTGCGTTCGAGCAACCACGACACCGCGACACCACCGACGATCCCCCAGAACGCTGCACCGATGTTGAAGAACATCACGTCCGACGCCGTGACGATGAACGCGACGAGCGCACCCATTGTGTAGCGGCGACTGAACCCGGCGACGAACGCGCCCTGCAGGGCCTTGAGCATCGCGAGGCCACCGAGGACCGCGACGAACGATGCGGGCGCCGCGACCATCCACCGCACGAACAGCGGTGCGAACAGCCCGAAGACGATTGCCAGGCCACCGCAGGTCAACGCCGCCGTGTACTGGCGGGACCGCGCACCGGACGAGGTCAGCAGTGCGTTCGTCGGTCCGGTCAGACAGGTGGACACGGCGCCGACGCACGCGGCAGGGAACGACCACAGTCCACACATGATCGTGGAGATGTTGATCGGAGGGTTGTGTCCGGCCGAGCGCAGCACGGCGACGCCCTGCCCGTTCTGTACGACGATGACGGTGATCGCGAGGGGAAGCACCAGCTCGACGATCGCCGACCAGCTGAAGACCGGCGCGGTGAACACCGGTGCTGCGAAGACGTTTCCGCTTCCGGGCTCGGGTTCGAACCGGCCGGACAGCGCGACCGCGATCGCGCCGGCGAAGAGGGCCCCCAGGATCGGTGGTATCCACCGACCGAGCGCTCCCACAGCGCTGAGCAGCAGGAACGCCGCGATCATGGGTACGGCGATCGCGAAGTCGGAGCCGAGTGCTTGTACCAGGTTCGTGCCGAACGATAGGAAGACACCCGCGACCATCGCCATGACGATGGGCATGGGTAGTGCCTCCATCACGCGGCGGACGAGGCCTGTCACTCCCAGCACGGTGATCAGTGCCGCCGTGACGAAGAACGCCCCGACCACCTCGGCCCAGCTCAGGTGGGTGAGAGAACCGCCGACGAGGATCGTGCCGGGGATGGTCCAGAAGAAGCCGAGCGGCTGCCGGTAGGCGAGGCTCATGGCGATCGTGAGGATGCCGTTGAGCGCGAAGACCCCGAAGATCCACGACGCCAACTCCGCCTGTGACAGTCCGCCGGTGGCGCCTGCCGCGAGAATCACGGCGACAGGCCCGGTGCACGAGAAGATCAGTCCGATGAGCCCGTTCGATACGTACCTGGGCCCGAAGTCGCGCAACACCTCCGCGGGCCGGATCCATGGCCGGGACGGGCGCTCGAACAAGTCGGTGTCGGGGCGTGTGACGTCGTCGACGGCTGTCATCGGGCTGCTTCTTCCTTACTCTTCTTGACGGAAACGCGCTGCGAGTTCGCTGCGCGAGCGGATGCCGAACTTCGCGTAGACGCGGGTCAGGTGGTACTGGACGGTCTTGACCGAGAGGAACAGTTCTCCCGCCACCTCTTTGTTGGTGTGGCCCGCCGCGACGAGTGTGGCGACCGCACGTTCCTGCGGTGTCAACGTCGACACGTCGGTGTGATTCCGAGTGGTCACGGCGTCACCGGACTTCAACCCGCCCGCTTTGAGCTCGCGGTCGCAGCGCGCAACGATCGAGCCTGCGCCGAGCACGGCATACAGCTCCCGTGCGGTGCGGATCACGCTGTCGGCGTCGCGTCGTCGCCCGGCGCGGCGTAACGTCTGCCCGTACGCGAGATTGATGCGTGCTCGATCGTACGGCAATGGGAGAGTAGCGATTTCGGACAATGCACTCTCGAAGGAGTCGCGGGCCGCATCGATGTCGCCGCGCGCGCCGTGAATGCGTCCGCGCACGTACCCGAGTCGTGCCTTCGCGGAACGGTGACCTCGCTCGGCAGCACGTTCTTCGTGGGGGCGCAGGAAGGCGTCGGCGTCGTCGACGCGGCCGGTCATCACCAGCGCGTTGCCGTAGAGGTCGGGCCAGGGCCAGAATCCGGGTTCGTCGAGGGCTTCTCTGTGCCGCAGCGTGACGAGGGGGTCGAGTTGGCGGAGCACCCCGTCGTAATCTGCTGCTACTTCAGCGCACTGGGCGGCAGAGATGCAGGAGGGGACGAGCATGAGCGTGTAGTCGTTGCTGCCGGCGCGGCCGTGCCGCAGGTGTTCGCGCGCGGCATCCCAATTACCGCGCAGTGCATGCACCTGGGCGCCGGTCCAATGGACGAGTGGCCGCAGCAGATCCAGACCGGTCGAATCGAGTTGTGCAGCGGCCCGATCCACGGTGCGCAGGGCGTCGCTCCACGCCCCCAGGGTGAACTGGGTGCGGGCGAGCCATGCTTGCGCCCACAGGGAGATCCGGAGAGAGCCGCCGCGGAACGTGGTGGGTTCGGAGGCTTCCAGTTCGGTACGGGCACGATCGGGCGCATCCAACGCCAACGCGAGCCAGCCTTCGGCCATGCGGATGCGCTGGCTCTGCGCCCCGAGTCGGACATGGTCGGCAAGGCCGGCGTACGAAGCGCGGGCCTCGTCGATGCGTCCGGTCATGCCCAGACCGAGGCCCCGGATGGCGTTGGACTCCACGACGGCGGGTGCATCGCCCCGGACCAGCGACGAGGCACGATCGGCCCAGGCCACGAGTTCGTCGCCGCGCATCCTGGCCAGTGAGTGCAGGACCATCCGCTGGCAGATCATCGCTGCCAGTTCGGGGTCGGTCTCCGATTCGTCGACCATGGTCCAGGCCTCCGACAGCAGGTAATGCGCTTCGGCGGCGCGCCCTCGCTGGATGGCAAGGTAGCCGAGGACCGCGTTGCGCATCGGGCCTCCGGGAGCGCTTTCGATTTCGGGAACGAAGGTCTGAGCCTGGGGGAGATCGGCGGCGCCGGTGAGTGCATCGACCCCGCGGATCAAACGCTGTGTGCGGAGGTCGCGTTCGGGCGTGATGCGGCCTGCCGTGATGAGTGCCTCGGCGGCCTGCGCCCATGCGCCGTCCGCAGCGCGTTGCCGAGCGAACCGATCGAGTTTGTCCGCGAGAGTGCCGTCGGCGGCGGGTGTGGCCGACACCAGATGGAACAGGGCGTCGCCCTCGTCGTCGACAAGTGTGGCCGCTCGCGCATGCAGTTCGCGCCACCGCGCAGGCCCGATCTCGTCGGTGACGGCGGCGCTGGTCATCGGGTCGGGGAACAACAGGGTGACGATGCCCTGTCGTTCCCGCATCGTCAGCAGACCGGCGGTGTGTGCTTCGTCGAGCAACGGTGTGGGGTCGTCGACTTCGGCAAGTGCGGCAGCCGGAGCGAGCGGCGATCCGGTGCCCAGGATCGCCGCTGCTTCGATGAGAGCGCGTGTGTCGGATGAGCAGGCGGTGAGGGCTCGTCGTACCGCCGCGGCGTGTTGCGCAGGTGCGGGGAATCGTGCCTGCCACCGCTGCCATTGGGCACGCGGGATCTCGTCGAGGAGCTGCAACACCGGCCGGGGACTCCCGAGTGTGTGCTCGTGCAGGCGTTGAGCCGTCCAGGGCGAGAGGTCCACTCCCGCGCGGAGAAGCGCAAGTTGTGCGACATCGCCGGAGGTGAGGGCGCGGACATGGATGGTGTCGGCCCGATGCGATGACAGGATTCGTGCGGTGGCGTCGTCGATGCCGTCGGGCAGGACGTCGGGGATCACCCACAACATCAGGATCGGGCGTTGGTGTGCGCGGCGGATCATCGACGAAAGCGACTGCAACGACTCGATATCCGACCAGTGGGCGTCATCGACGACGATGATCGTGGTGCTGTGGATCGCGTCCAGGTACGCATGCGCAGCATCGATGGGGTCTGCTCCCGGCTCCGGGGCGTGCGTCAACTGTTCGAGCACCGCCCACGGATGGTCCGACTCCCACGGCGCCCCGGATGCGAACTGTGCGTGTATATCACGGTGCCTGCTCGTGAAAGCCCGGACGAGAGCGCTTTTTCCGATGCCGGGTGGACCCTCGACGAGGGCGAGCACGGGAGACCCGGCGCGCGCCCCGTCGAGTAGTCGGTCGAGCTGCGAGAGCTCGGTTTCACGTCCTACCAGCATCGAATTGTCCGTCACGCATCCACGGTAGTCCCGGTCGAGGCGTCCGGAACGTCGATCCGCGTGTTGTGCTGCAGCGGTCGGGGAACGAAGAACGTGACGAGGCCACCGGCGAGAGCGATCACCGCGAAGATGTAGAAGTTCACGTTGTTCGCGAAGCCGGCGCCGATCAACAGGCCACCGATGATCGGGCCGAAGATCCCGCCGAGTCGGCCGAATCCGGCGCACCATGCGACACCGGCTGCGCGAGCGGGGGTGTCGTAGTAGTTGGACACGAACCCGTAGACGAGCACCTGGGTGCCGATCGTGCCGACCCCGGCGATCGCGACGGCGGTGAGGAGTACGGACAGAGGGAACCCGAGCGTGAGCGTCACCAGGGCAACGGCAGCGAGGAAGAAGGTGGTCACGATGACGGATTGCGGACCGCGACCGTCGGCGATCTTCGATGCGATGAGGCCGCCGATGATGGCACCGCCGTTGAGGACGAGGAGGAATGCGAGCGAGCCGTCGGCGTTGTAGCCGGCGTCGGCCATGATTTTCGGCAACCATGTGTTCAGGCCGTAGGTCAGGAGCAGGCCTGCGAAGCTCATCAGGCCGAGCAGACCGGTGCCGAGCGCGTACTTCCTGGTGGCGAGCGCAGCGAAACCGACCTTCTCGGTAGGTGCGGCAGGCGCAGCCGTGGGCATCGGGAAGCCGAACTTGTCGCAGGTGGATTTCGCTTCGTCGAGGCGGCCGCGGGAGGCCAGCCACGCGGGCGATTCGGGGAGCTTGGCCAGCGCGAGTGGGAACAGGATGACGAGCGGTAGAGCGCCGATCAGGAACAGTCCACGCCATCCGATGACGTCACGCAGCAGGATCGCGAGCAGCGATGCGAGGACACCGCCGGCGGGGACGCCGCTGTAGACGATGGCGTTGAACAGGTTGCGCTTGCCGGGTGGGGCGAACTCCGCGACGACGGCACCGGCGGTGGCGACCAGGCCGCCGACACCGATACCGGTGAAGAACCGGAGGCCACCGAACATCGCGATGCTGGTCGAGAACGCTGCTGCACCCATACCGACCGAGAACCACACGATGTTGATCAGCATCATCTTGCGGCGGCCCACGCGGTCGCCGAACGCGCCGGTGACGAGAGCACCGACCATGACACCGATCAGGGCGTAGGAGCCGAGTGCCCCGGCCTGCTGCGCGGAGATTTCGCCGAGCTGGGTGGGGTCGCCCATGAGTGTCGGAAGAACAGTTCCGTACACGACGAGGTCGTATCCGTCGAAGATGATCGCGACGGTGGCGAGAGCGACGATCCAGATGACGCTTCGTTTGTGCTGTGGACTGGCCCAGGTCTGTGTGGTTCGGGTCATTACATGCTCCGGTTTGTGTGAGGGGTCACAAATGAATTCGGGCAGAAAAGTGGCCTCACCAGCAGGGGAAGGCCCACTGGTGAGGCCCGGTCGAACGGCTGTCAGCCTTGATCGCCTCCGGCTACGGGAAGGACCGAACCGGTGATGTACGAGGCCTCATCGGAGGCCAGGAAAGTAATCGCCGCGGCTTGCTCCTCGAGCGTGCCGTACCGCTTGAGCAGCGAAGAATCGACGGTCTGGTCCACGATCTGCTGGTACCAGGCCTTCTCCTGCTCGGACTGCGGGGCAGGCCCCCGCGCGACCCGCCGTTCCGGCGCGACGGTCCCGCCCGGGGCGGTGGCGACGACGCGAACGCCGTACTGCGACAGCTCGAGCGCAAGCGCGGAGGTGATGGCGTTGACGCCACCCTTCGCCGCGGCATACGGAACACGATTCACCCCGCTCGTCGCCACGGACGACACGTTCACGATCGTGCCGGAACGCTGGTCGATCAGGTACGGCGCAGCCGCGCGGCACGACCACAACGTGGGGAACAGCGACCGGCGGATCTCCTTCTCGACCTCATCGGGCGCGTAGTGCTCGTACGGCTTGGCCCAGATCGTTCCGCCGACCACATTGATGAGCACGTCGAGTCGTCCAGCGGACCGCGTCGCGAACGCGAGCGCCTCCTCCGCCCCCTCGAAGGTCTCCAGATCCGCAGTCACCGAGTGGGCCTTACCGCCCTCGGCGCGCAGCGTCTCGGCGACTTCGTGGACGATCTCGGCACGGTCGACGAGGACGACCTCGCCGCCTTCCGCCGCGACACGGGACGCAACCGCGAGACCGATGCCCTGTGCGGCGCCGGTGATCGTCAGGCACTTGCCGTCGAACCGCCCGGGGAAGAACTTCGCTTCGCTCATCGTGCACCCGCTGCCGCGCCCTCGGCGATCGCTCGCCGCATCGTCTCCTTGGCGTGGCCGGAATGCGCGACCATCAGTTCGCGGGCTGCGGCCTTGTCGCCCTTCTCGAATGCCTCGACGAGCTGCAGGTGCTCGTCGATGATGTGCCCCTCGATCCAGTGCGCATCGCGGAGCACCTGGTACATCAACTGTGTCACCTCGAGGCGGTTGTAGGCTTCGAGCAGCACCGGATTGGTGCAGCAGCGGAACAGGTACTCGTGGAACGCCGCGGTGGTGTCTGTGAACGCGGCGGCGTCGGTGAAGTGATCACCTTCGACGGACGCGCCGGATGCCTCGGCGAGAATCCTGAACTCCACGAGCTGCTCGGGGGTGAGCCGGCCGATGGTGAGCTCGAGGACACCGAGTTCGAGCGCCATGCGGGCGTCGAACTGCTCGTCGGACTCGGCGACGGGCGGGTGCTCCTCACCGATCTCGTAGTTTCCGGGGTCGGCGGGTGTCTCGAGCGCAACGGGACGGCCGGTCTCGGCGGCGGCCTTCTCGGCAGCAGCCTTCTCCGCGTCGGTGGGGGCCGGGGTGGTCGCCCCGCCCGGAGTGGCGGAGGTGTTGAACTTCTCGAAGTAGAAGTTCACGGGTGTGATGCTGTTCTCCGACAGGTGATTACGCACCGCTTCCACCATCGGCGGTGGGCCGCACAGGTAGATGTCGACGTCGCCGTCGTTGAGGTGCTGCGGCTCGAACAGTCCGGTTACATAGCCCTTGTTCGGGGCCGACGAATCCTTGTCGGCGACACAGTAGTCGAACGTGAAGTTCGGCAGAGACTCCGCATAGGCCCGGAGCTTCTCGAGTTCGACGAGGTCGTGGTCGAACGTGACACCGTAGATGAGGTGTACCGGATGATCGGTGCCCTCGCTCTGAATCTTCGACAGGATCGACAACAGCGGGGCGAGTCCGGTCCCGCCTGCCAGCAGCAGCGACGGGCGCTTGCGCTCGCGGAGGAAGAAGCTACCGAAGGGACCGGTGAATTCGAGAGTGTCGCCCACCTGAGCGCGGTCGCGCAGATACTCCGACATCAGGCCGCCCTCGGTGATCTTCACCAGGAATGCCAGCGAATTGTCGTGGGGGCCGGTGCTGAACGAGTACGACCGCGTTGCCTGCTTGCCGGTGCCGTCGTCGCTCCCGGGTACCCCGATGTTGACGTACTGCCCGGGCAGGAACACCAGGTCGTCCCGGTTGTCGATCTCCACGGTGAACCCGACGACGCTCTCGGAGTAGTGGTTGAGTTCGGTGATCGTCGCCGTGTACGAGGCCGCGGCCGTCTTCGCGACATCCGATGTGCTGGCGATCTGCACCACCAGATCGGACTCCGGCATCATCTGGCACGGAAGACAGTAGCCCTCTTCGGCTTCCTCGTCGGTCAGTGCATCCTCGATGTAGTCGCCGCCGTCGTAGGTGCCCGACTCGCAGAATGCTTTGCAGGTGCCGCACGCGCCGTCGCGGCAGTCGAGCGGAATGTTGATGCGCGCCTTGTACGACGCATCTGCGACGGTCTCGTTCGGCTTGACCTTGATGAAGCGGGTGACCCCGTCCTCGAAGCTCAATGCCACCTGGTATGTCATGTGCTCGAGCCTCCTTTCGCGATCGGGGGTACTAGACGACGTAGACGTCGACGATGTGGTGGATGTAGTCGTTCTTCAGGACGATCTTCTTCTTCTTGATCACCGGCTGATCACCTGAGACATCGAGCGTGATGAACGTCGTGCCGAAGTACGTGTCCGTCGTGTTGTAGCGGAAGTACAGCGAGAACCAGTTGTGGCGCAGGTCGATCTCGGTGCCGCGGCGCTCGAGGATTTCGACGTTGGTGATGTTGTGTCCGGTACGGGGTTCGGGCAACGACGTCGCGGAGGAGCGATCGGTGCGGATGCGGAACACGCGGTCCTCGAGTCCGCCGCGATTCGGGTAGTAGATCAGCGAGATCTCGGACTGCGGATCTTCGGTGAGCTTTCCGTCGTCGTCCCATGCCGGCATCCAGTACTCGGCGTCGGGGTGGTAGCACTCGATCCACTTCTCGAATTCCCGATCGTCGAGCAGGCGTGCTTCCCTGTAGAGGAACTGTTCGATGTCGGTCTGCGTCAACTCTGTTGCAGTAGTCATGGTTTCGGTTCCTCTCAGAGCGCGGTGGGCTCGCCGGCGGCGGCAGCTGCGGCTTCGGCGTCGACGGCCTTGCGCATCGTGTCGAGCCAGTAGCCGTGCTGGATCGGGTACAGGCCCTCGTCCTCGGTCTTCACACCGCTGGACAGGACACCATCCATGCCCAGATCTTTCGCGACCTGATCCGGCCCGTTGAGGATGTGGGTGGCGCCGCGGCTCATGTCGTTCCACGGTGCAGACGACGCCATGTACGTCTTCTGGCAGGAGCGGAACTCTTCGAGGTCGTCGGGGGTTGCCATGCCGGTGGCATTGAAGAAATCCTCGTACTGGCGGATTCGGTTGGCGCGGGCCTCGGCGCTCTCACCCTTCGGGGCGATGCAGTAGATCGTCACCTCGGTCTTGTCGACCGAGATCGGGCGCAGGTGCCGAATTTGCGACGAGAACTGATCCATGATGTACACGTTCGGGTACAGGCACAGGTTGCGCGACGCACCGACCATGAACTCGGCCTTCTTCTCGCCGTGCTCCTTCATGAGCTCTTCTTTGCGCGGGTAGAGCGGGCGGTCTTCGGGGTTGCCCCACCACATCCACAGCAACAGGTGCCCGTGGTCGAACGAGTAGTATCCGCCGCCCTGCTTGCCCCACGTGCCGGCGTCCATCGCCTTGGTCTCGTTTGCGGACTCACCGGCGCCGCGGCGTGCCGTGGTCGCGGCGTAGTTCCAGTGGGTCGCCGACACGTGGTATCCGTCAGCTCCGTTCTCCGCCTGGAGCTTCCAGTTTCCGTCATAGGTGTAGGTGGACGAGCCGCGCAGCACCTCGAGTCCTTCGGGGGACTGGTCGACGAGCATGTCGATCATCTTCGTGGTGTCGCCGAGGTGTTCGTCCAGCGACTTGACGTCGGGGTTGAGCGAGCCGAACAGGAACCCGCGGTAGCTCTCGAACCGGGCGACCTTCGTCAGATCGTGGCTGCCGTCGGTGTTGAACTGTTCCGGGTAACCGGCGTCGCGGGGGTCCTTGACCTTGAGCAGCTTGCCGTTGTTCCGGAAGGTCCAGCCGTGGAAGGGGCACGTGAAGGTCGTGCGGTTATCGGTCTTGCGGCGGCACAGCATCGCGCCGCGGTGGCTGCACGCGTTGATCAGGGCGTGAAGTTCACCCTCTTTGTCGCGGCTGATCACGACGGGGGAACGGCCGATGTTGGTGGTGAAGTAGTCGCCGACATTCGGGATCTGGCTCTCGTGAGCGAGGTACACCCAGTTGCCCTCGAAGATGTACTTCATCTCCAGTTCGAAGATCTCTTCGTCGGTGAAGACGTCGCGACGGACCTGGTGTCGTCCGGTCGCGGGGTCTTCGACGAGAGCTCCGTCGAGATGAGTGCGCACGTGCTCCACGATGTCGGTCATAGGGATCCTCCAGTGTCGGCGTAGTTCCCGGGACGAACAGCGTTGGTGTCCGATTCCGGTCCGGACACAGTTGCCGTGGCGGCGGTCGGACAGGCTGTGTCGGGGTGGGGCTCGGACGGGCTGTGTCCGGCATTACTACTACCCTGACAGCCTGTGTTTGCAGTCACACCGGGTAAATGCCTAGTGATACCTAGGACCCCAGGCTCGAGGGACGAAGTGCTCTGGACGAGCGGAATGGCCGAATGTCACCTTCATGAGCTCGAGCTGCATGAAGGTGACATTCGGCCATCCGGCGAGCGGGACCCTACCCGGCTGCGGTGAACTTTTCGCGCCGGATCCGACGCGGGGACATCCTGCGTCGTTTGAACGACTTCACCGCGGCTTCGACGAACTTCTCCGACCCACAGATGTAGCCGGTGAACTCCTTCGCAGAGCCGACATCCTCCACAAAGGCATCGGTGACGTAGCCCTCCCGATCGCCTCCGTTCTCACGGCTTACGCAGGTGACGTATCGCAGGCCGGGGTGCTTGTCCTCGAGTTCACGGAAGAAGTCGGCGTCGTACACGTCGGCGCAGGTCCGTACCCCGTGGTAAAGCAGGATCTCCCGTTCAGGGGCGAGCGCGAGCGCATGACGGATGATGCCCTTGAGCGGTGCTAGGCCTGTGCCGCCGCCGAGCAGCGCCATCGGGCCGGTAGCGTCCTCATCGAACGTGAAGTCGCCGTACGGGCCGGTGATGTCGATCCGATCGCCTACCTCGATGGTGCCGAACAGCCACTCGGAGGCCACGCCACCCGGCTGCCGACGCACATGCAGTTCGAGCAGCTTCGGTTCTGCCGGAGGGTTCGCGAGGGAGTACTGACGCTTCGTCGAGGTTCCCGGCACGGTGACATCGACGTACTGCCCCGCGGAGAATGTGAGGGGTTCGTCGAGGGTCAACAGCACGCGGCGTGTATCGGCGGCGATATCACGCACCTCGGAGACCGTGGCGACGAAGTCGTGCAACACATGCGTGGACGTGAGCTCCTCTGCGATCGGTGGGTCGATCGTCGTATCGCTGCGGGGCGTGGCCTGGCAGGCCAGCGCGAATCCTTCGACGCGTTCGTGCTGCGGGAGTGTGTTCTCGGGGGAGTTTCGGTGGTCGACCGAACCCGAGCAGACCTTGATCTTGCATGTGCCGCAGGTTCCCTGGTTGCACGAGTTGGGCATCCACACACCGCTGCGCAGGAATGCGTCGAGAACCGGCTGGTCGGGGCCACAGTCGACTGACGTGGCGCCAGTGGTGACGGTGTACGACACGTCAGACCTCCCAGGTTGCGTGCAGTGAGATGGGGCCGCGGAAGCCCCAGCCCCAGAACTCGACGTCCTCGCTCGTGTCACGTTCGAGATTGGGGATGGTTTCGAGCAGTTCCTCGAGCCCGATACGGCAGACGTGGTTCGCGAAGTAGATGCCCGCGCAGGCGTGGTTGCCGGTGCCGAACGCGAGGTGCGGTAGCGGCGGTCGCGTCATGTCGTACTCAGTGGGGGCTTCGAACGTGTCGGTGTCGTGGTTGGCCGAACCGTAGGACAGGATGACAACCGACCCTTCGGCGACCTCGATGTCGGAGACTGTGGTGTCGCGCTTGGCGATTCGGGCGGTTCCCGACCAGATCGGCGAGGTCCAGCGCATTCCCTCGGCGATGGCACGGGGGATCAGATCGGGTGCGTCGACGATGGCCTCGAACTGCTCGGGGCGGGTGAACAGGCCGGCCAGGGTCGACGACATGGCGTGTCCCGGTTCCTGCATGGCGCCGAGGAGGAACACGTAGAGCGTCGGGTAGATGTAGTCGCGGTCGCGAGTCTTCCCCTCGGGCATGCCGTCGTGCAGCCAATGTGAGATGGCGCTGTCGTCCGGATGCTCGATCCAATGGTCGATCAGCGGATCGACGATCGACTGGATCTCGGCCTTGGCGGCGTCACCCTCATCGAATCGTTTCTGGTCGGTGAAGTTGCCATCGGCATCGACTGCGGCATTCGTGAACGAGTCGGACAGCTTGTGGAACCATTCGCGAAGCGTGTCCGAGCTGACGTCCTTCAGGCCGAGAAGGTCTCCGAGGGCCCGGACGCTCAGTGGCTCGCAGTACTGGGTGACGAGGTCGGCCCTACCCTCGGCTTCGAATGCTTCGAGGTAGCGGCGGGCGATCGGTCGGACGAGACTCTCGACCCACCGGTCCACTTCGCTCGGCTGCAGCGCCGGCTCGACCATCGATCGCAGATCCTCGTGGATATCGCCGTTGACACCGATGATCGCTGGATACCCGAATGTGCGGCCACCGGCCGGGGTGATGATCCCTTCGAAGTCGTCACTGTTCGCGATCGTGCGGCACGCTTCCGTTGTCGACGCGACGAATGCCCCCAGCACAGGCAGGAATGCGATGGGTGCTTCGGCCCGCAGCCGCTCGTAGACCGGGTACGGGTCGCGCTCGAGTTCGGCCATGGTGACTTCATCGATCCAGGAGAGAGTACTCGTCATTGGATGCTCCTCGGTGTGGGTCGTGGGCCCTGTCTCCGGGGCCTTCCGTACGCTGTGATGAGGACAATATGATCCAGGTCACTCAGAGTTCTATGCCGATTGCGCGGAGTCGATACGCATCGCGCGGAAATGTTGCCGAGCAGGAGCCGGGAGGTGAGAAGGTGGCAGAGTTCGAGGACTGGGAGGACGCCTCCCGAGTGGTCGCCGACGTGTATTTCCCGCACGAATTGACCGTGCTCGCCGGTGTCGATCGGCCTGAATTGCAGCTTTCTTCGGTGGATCTCGGTCCTGTGATGATCGGCAGGCTCACCTGGGGTGTCGATGTGGCCATCGATTGCGAGTATCCCGGAGCGTACGAGATCAACATCCCGCTCACGGGCACTCTCGAATCCAGGGGCGACGGCGGTGCGGTCAGCTCCGGTCCGGGTCAGGCCTCGGTGTTCAGCGCGGACACGCCGAATCGGATCACACGTTGGGATGCAACGTGTTCCGTATTAAAGATGTTTCGGTAATTGAGTGAGAACTGGTCATAAGGAAAGCCCGGTGTGATCGAGGAAGCCGTGACACAGATCGTAGTTCGACCCGATCCGGGTCAGCCCTGCCTCGGTCGCGATACGGACCTCGTCGAGAATATCGGGGCACAAATTGGCCAGCTCGGTGGATTTCATGTTGCCCCACACTTGTTCGATCGGGTTGAGCTCGGGTGCGTAGGCAGGAAGCCGTTCGACGTGGAGCCAGTCGCGTTGGGTCGCCAGCCATGCCTTCATGGCGGCAGACCGGTGGGCCATCAGGCCGTCCCAGATCACGATGACCTGCTCCCCGGCGAAGTGGGCGCGCAGTTCGGTGAGGAACTCGATGAGCTTGTCGGTGTTGTACGAGCCGTCGGTCATGGAGAACACGAACGCACTCTCGCTGCGGTCGGGTCGATACGCGAGGACTCCGGCCATCGACATGCGTTTCCAGGAAAATCGGTGACGTAGAACAGGTGTCACGCCTTTCGGCGCCCAGGTTGCACGGACCACAGGCAGCAGCGACACGCCGCTTTCGTCCTGGAAGCAGATCCATGCACCTCGGCGCCGCGCTATTTTTTTATCCGCGGCCACTCGTTC
>NZ_SLVY01000028.1:32587-40623 GCF_004345605.1 Rhodococcus sp. SMB37 | reverse complement strand
CTGTCCCCATGCCCGCTCCACCGGCCCGGACAGCACCTCGAATAAAGCGAAAACCCCAGTTCACAGGGTCGCTAATCAACAACTACGGCGCCCTGTGCCGACCGTCGACGCCGACCTCACCCACCGCAAGCACGCGATCATCGAAACGGTGTTCGCGGATCTGATCGACGGACCACTGGCGCATATCCCGTCGGGTCGGTTTCCGGCGAACTGTGCCTGGGTGCTCTGCGCGGCGATCGCGCACAACCTGCTCCGCGCCGCCGGCACCGTCGTCGGCGGCACTCATGCCGTCGCTCGTGGTGCCACATTGCGCCGGAACTTGGTGAACACCCCGGCCCGATTCGCGCGTCCCGCCGGCAGACCCGTGCTCCATTTACCCGCCCACTGGCCGTGGCAGAAGCAGTGGAACACGTTGTGGTCGAAGGTTATCGGCACAGCAATGAGGCCACCACAACCGGCCTGACCTATCCGTTCCGCCGCCCAGGCCCGACCCGAGGACCTTCGACAACGTGGATGGGCTGACACCCGGTCGGCGGAACACTCACGCCCACCGGCAGCCTGAAGAACCGAAATCATCACGAACCCCGCCGAGAACACCCATCCACGGATTCAGGCTAAGGACGGTTCGGGCAAGCTGAAGTTCCGTAGGTTCACTGTGGACCCCAGTGAGCTGGATTCGGTCTCTGCTCAGTTGAAGGAGTCCGGGGAGACCGTGACTCTGGGGTGGACTCTGAATATGCCGGGAGCGGCGGTAGGAGCCTGGGAACGCGGGTTCACCGTGAAGGAACGTGCAACCGTTACCGTTCGGTCCGACGAGAAAAGGGCGTGGAACGGATTCAACGACACAGTGTCCGCAGTGCGTGATCTGGTCACGTTGGCTACCCAGGTGGGGTGTCGTGTAGGGAAGAAAACGCTTCTCGTGAGGGACGATGACGCGGACTCGAGGGATTATCCCGTAGGGCTCTATTTCGATGCCGGCTCAGGTAAGGAACGCGCAGTGTCTCCCCACGACATCATCTTCACCCTGGAAGATGTGGACTGGGCCACCCTCCTGCCTGCATGGGTGGCGCTGCGGAAAAAGGTGGGATTGCCGCTCGATGTGCTTTTCAGCCTGGACTACAACGAGGGCGGTTTCTATCAGAACCGGATCTTCAACGCGGCGTCCGCCACCGAAGGATTTCACGCCGCTTTGCGCCCCGAGTCGGTCGGGATCCCGGCCGAGCTGCACGAGAAGGTGAAAGCCGCAGTACGGGCTTTGTTCCCAGAGGATAAAGACGCCCGTGAATGGATCAGCCAGCGCACAGGTGACAACCGGCCTGGACTGAAGCAGAGGATCACGGAGATCGCGAAAATCCCGGACCAGACAGCCGTGGAGAAACTGCTGACCGATGTGGATGTGTGGGCAAAGTGGTTGCGAGATGCGCGAAACGCTCTCGGCCACCTAAATACCGGCGAGTTGGAGAAGAAAGTTCCCGAGCGGGTCCGCTACCGACTCACCTACGTCACAAAGGCGCTGCTCCATCTGGTGCTCATGCAGGAGCTCGGGTTGAGCGCGGCTACACAGCAGAAGGCTGTAGAAAACAACTTCGGCTACTCGGCTCGCGCGTTCGGCGAAGGGGTCCGCGCGGCGAAGGCGTAGACGCCAGGGATGAGTGTCTGCGGTTGGGCGGGGTGCTCAATGTGTACAGCGAACTGCTGAAAGTGGGTTCTGAGCTGCATAGATGACACGTCCCGCCGGGTGGCCGGCGGTCAAGGCCGGGTGTGGGGAAGCGTTCCCTGCGCCCAGGGCTTTCCGGCTGCGTTTGAACAGCCAGTACCAGAAGCCGAACAGCAACAACATCGGTGCCAGCGAGATCAGCAGGTTCAGCAGCAGCCCGCGATCGTCGGTCAGCGGGGTGGCCGAGACGACAGCGCCGCTGCCTTCGAGTTGCCCGAGCAGATCGTCCTGCGCGAAGGTCGGCCGCTCGGTCGTGAATTCCTGGTACGTCGCCGTACCGGCAGACGAATCCCCCTCCGGGACGGGTTTCGGTTCCCGCAGCACTCCCTCGATCGTGTCGCCGCGCGAGAACATTGCCCTGTTCGACTTGCGTGGTGAACTCCGTATACGACACCCGTGCCGGTCCGCCGAGCCCGTCCTGGAGCGACAACAGACCGAAGACCAGCAGGTACCCCAGTCCGAGATAGAGCACCACTCGCCACCAGTTCGGACGACGGGACCGCCCCTCGCCGGCGCTCGGCGTCGTCGGCAGACCTTCGGTCCGCCACGGCTTCGGAGGCTTCCCGGCGACCGGTGGTCCGGATTCACGCGTCTTCTTCCTATCGGAGGACTGTGTGGTATCCCGCTCCACAATCGGGCTTCCTTCCCTCGGACTGTGCTTCCCTCGGACACTGTGCGCGGCCCCTTGAGAAGCGGGACACCTCGATACACGGAAGCGTCCCGTCGAGTCGAGTACACAAATGGTCGCATCCTGGTGTTCGGGCAGCCACGGGTAGAGTCTTCTCGATCTTCGGGTTTCCGGTACAGACGGGTACACCGCACAAGCGGATTAAAATGGCACCTGCACCCCGTACTGCCCGCATGATCGGATCCGATACCTGTGTCCAGCTCGTACCATCCCCCACCCGCCGAATTACGCGAGAAGTTCCGGGCCATCGTCGACGCGATCACCAGCGGCGACCTCGGGGCCTTCGATCCGTTGGTCCGCCTCGATATGGTCGATCACAACCCGGTGCCCGCCCAGGGCGACGGCCGACCCGGGTTGAAGTTCTGGGCCCGCGAGCTGCACGAGGCGATCCCGGACCTGACCGCCAGCATCGAGGACACGGTGGTAGAAAACGACAAACTCGCCGCCCGCGTGTTCTTCCGCGGCACCCACCGGGGCGACTTCCTCAACATCGCCGCCTCCGGCGAGTACGTCGAATTCGAAACGTTCTTCATCCTCCGGTTCGTCGACGGACTGGTCGTCGAATGGTGGGACGCCTCCAACACCGGCCGCGCCCTGCGCTCCCTCGGGGCACCACTGTCCTTCCCCTAGAACGACCGAAGGTCCGGGCCCCCGGTGATCGTCCGCTGCGCCCGCTCGCCGAGACACTGCCCCACCGACACATGGCCGCACCCCACCTGCCTTGCACCGTGGTCGAACTCCGCGGATGTACCGAACCCACGCGGCGACACGGGCCGGCTCGACCTCGCCTCGGTCGAGTCCCACAGCTATTGCTCCACGGCGATCCCGTCCCGGCCGGACGTGCCCACCGGGACGGCACAGGTACCCAGACACCAGGAACCGCCGAGGTCAGTCGGCGTTTTTGACGTCGATCTTGCGGGACGCGTCCGATGAATCACCCAAACCGACCGTGACGGTGAGAATCCCCTTGGCGTAGGTGGCCTCGATGTCGTCTTCCTTCGCGCCGGCCGGCAACGGCACCGATCTGCGGAAGCTGCCGTAGGAAAACTCCGAGTGGCCGCCCTCGGATTTCTCCTCGGACCGTTCGGCACCGATTTCGAGCCGACCGTGCTCGATCGACACGTCGATGTCCTTGCCCGGATCGAGACCGGGCAGCTCGGCACGCACGATGTAACGGTTGTCTTCGACCTTGTCCTCGATGCGGATCAGGTTGCTGCCGAACGGCCGTAGCTGCGGGAACCCGAACGTATCGAAGAACTCGCTCAGATCGGGAAACACGGATCGGGAACGACGAGCAGGAGCAGACATTTCGCACTCCTTCCAGGAAACGATTTACGGGCCACTTCCATTCGACGCCCCCGATACCGGTTCTGTCCGCGCAATCGCCGATAATCTCGATACGTCGAAAACCGATCTCGTACCAGGTCGATCCCACGCGTCGACGGAGCAGACGCCGACCCCCCATTGCGGGGCTTCGCCGCAATCGTCAGCGACCTCCCCTGGGGATCGTCCCAGCCAGCCGACATCGTCGGTGCCGCAACCATGACGACACAGCACACCAGCTCGGCCCTGCACGCGGCGCCCGACGGACCCGAACATCCCATTCGGCATACCCGCGGTGGCTGCACCGAACGGACGGCGCCTCGACACCCCGAATCTGTCAGAGTCGCCGGTGGCCCGTCTGGGGCGGGCGTCGGACTGCGACGGTCGGTTACCGAGGTTGACCCTCGCCTGGCGTGGACCGTCCGGGCTGCAACAGAGCACGGGCCCGCTCGGCGTGCGCGCGGTCGACCAGTACTTCGTACCGGTCGGCCAGCAGCTGACGGGTCGAGATGAAGTCTCGACGGCCACCGGACAACGCATGCCAGAGCAGGCTCACCACAGCGCCGGCAACCGCGCCCCACACCAGACCCCACAAGATCACGGCGAACCACCCCACCGCGTTCATCGTGAACAACGCCAGAAACACGCCGACCAGCAGCCCGATCCACAGGCCGGACAGGGCGCCCATCGCAGCTGCCTTCAGATAGGTCAGCCGACCCAACACATCTTCCACCATGCGCAGGCCCACCCCACTGATCGTGGTGTGCTCCACCGGAAACTTATTATCCGACAACCAATCCACCGCACGTTCCGCGGCGGCATAGTTGTCGTACTCCGCCACCGCAACCAGATCACGAAGGCTGGTCGCCCGGACCGATCGAGTCATCCTTCGCCTCCCTTTTCGTGTCGAACCGTCTTCCGTTCTTGTCGATCCGCTCCCCCGATACCCCCGCCGACCACCCCGCGCGGATACCGCGCGGGTGGAAGACACCCGTCGACCGAATACCCATCCCGGCTTACGCCAACCAATCCCGCGACCAACGACGACCGTCACACCCACCGGACCGCACCTCGTCCGGGCGCACATTCCTCACGACCCTGCCGCCGCCATCCCGGACGGTGAAGGAAGGCCCGCGGTCCGGCACCGACGACCGTGACGCAGTACGAGGCTGCCCCCGGGGGAGTGGACACCGGATTTCATGCGGCGAGTGCGAGCCGTACTCGAACCTGCGCACCCCCGATCGCGTGCTTCGGGCAGAACCCTCGAGAACCACTCCGGCACCTCGAACACCATGGCCGATAAAGTTTCACACGGACCACGAAGGTTACTTTTAGCGTTGCGGGCTTGTCGAAAGGACGTATCGTCAACGTGCATGACCACCGTGTTTCTCGTCGACGACCACGAGGTCGTCCGGCGCGGTTTGAGGGAACTCCTCGAAGACGATCCCGATCTCGAGGTCGTCGGGGAAGCAGCCACGGTGGCTCAGGCACTGGCACGAATGCCGGCCGTGCAACCACAGGTCGCGGTGTTGGACGTTCGCCTGTCCGACGGAAACGGGATAGAACTGTGCAGGGAGCTGATGTCCCGGTTTCCGTATCTTCGGTGCCTGATGCTCACCTCGTTCACCGATGATCGGGCCGTGCTCGAATCGGTCCTCGCCGGTGCGATGGGATACGTACTCAAAGATATTCAAGGGCCGCAGATCGTTCGCGCGGTAAAAGAGGTGGGATCGGGAAAATCGCTGTTGGACTCACAGGCGGTTACCGCGTTGATGGACAAGGTGCGGGCGGCTGCGCCGACGGGCGCGTCGATGGATCTCACCGGCCAGGAACGGATTCTGCTTCACCTTCTCGGTGAAGGCCTGACCAACCGGCAGATAGCCACCCGCATGTTCCTCTCCGAGAAGACCATCAAGAACTACGTCTCGCGTCTTCTGCTCAAGCTCGGACTGGACAATCGCACGCAAGCAGCGCTTCTCGCACAGAAAATGCCGCCGCCTGCCGACCACGGCGGCTCGAGGTAGGTGGCGCGCAACGCAGATCTCCTCGGCACGCGCCGATTGTGTGCTGCGCGGCTCGGTGGCGTTGCCCGGAACGAGTAGCGACCTCAGAGGTCTGCCCCGCAGCAGGCCACCGGATGGACCAGGAGAACCTGAAGAACAGAGTCGAAGAGGGGCGGGGCCGTGGATCGAGGACACAACCGACTTCTCACATTCATGGGGGCGGTGACATCCCAGCTCGATATCGACGCCATCGTGCGAACACTCGTCCACGCCGCGGTCACGGTGACCGATGCCCGGTATGGGGCGGTGATCGTGCTCGGGCCTCATCGATCTGCCGCCGAGGTCGTGACCGAGGGCCTCGATGAGGCAACGCGGGCCCGCATCGGTGCCCCGCCGCGCCTGGACGGGATTTTGGGAATGGTCCTCGAGCGGACCGAACCGCTGCGGCTGGACGATCTGACGATCCATCCCGCGGGAGTCGGATTTCCACCCCATCACCCCCCGATGCGTACCTTCCTCGGGGTTCCGATCCGGGTTCGTGGCGACACATTCGGCAGCCTGAACCTGGCCGAGAAGACCCACGGCCGGCCTTTCACCCACGACGACGCAATCATGGCGCTCGCCTTGTGCGCCGCGGCAGGTTTCGCGATCGAGAACGCCCGACTGCACAGACGGTCGCATATGCACCGACAGTGGCTCGAGGCCACCCGGGACATCGCCACCGAACTTCTCGCGGGCACAAGCGTCGACGACGTGCTCCAGCTCATCGCGGAAAAGTTTCACGTTCTTTCCGGCGCCTCCCACGTGACGCTCGCCGTTCCGCCGGACGGGGACCTGCGAGCCGCAGAGTCGAACGAACTCTGGATCGCCGCGACAACGGACAGCGCCTGCGGCTCGGCGCTCGGGGAGAGCATCCCGCTTGCGGGGCCGCTGGGACGACTCTTCCGGAGGCGTTCGCCCCTGCTCGTCGAGAAGTTGGAACACGGCTTCCCGTACGGTTCTGCGCTTGCCCTGCCCTTGAGCGAGGGCGGCCAGATAATAGGCACGCTCCTTGCATTGCGGTCGGACAGCGTCGCACCGTTCAACGAGGAACATCTCGAATTGGGTGCCATGTTCGCGGATTACTGCACGTTGGCTCTGCGGATTTCGACGAACCAGCGGCGGATACGGGAATTCGACGTAGTATCCGAACGGGAGCGGATCGCTCGTGATCTACACGATCAGGTGATCCAGAGACTGTTCGCCGCGGGCCTGGCGCTGCAGGGCACCCAGCAACGCACCGAGTCCGCGGAGATCCGGGGGCGGTTGACCGACTCCATCGACACACTGCAGACGATCATCGAGGACATCCGTACCGTGGTCTTCGATCTGCGGGAAGGACGGCCCCACAGTCGACCGTTGCGCCAACGCCTCGGGGCCATCATCACGGAACTGACGGCCAGCACCAAGATCTCGGTCACCGTCCACATCTCCGGACGATTCTCCGATATCGACGGGAGCCTGGCCGATCATGCCGAGGCCGTCCTGCGCGAAGCCCTTGCCAATGCCGTGCGGCACGCCGCGGCACAGGGCATCACCATCCGTGTGGCCTTGACGGACCATCAGCTCACCGTCGAAGTGGTCGACGACGGCACAGGCATTCCCGCAGACTCCCCCCGCAACGGACTGGACAACCTCGCGGATCGAGCGAGAAAGGTGAGGGGCAGCCTCACGGTGACCAACCTCGCCTCCGGAGGCACCCGGCTCGTCTGGTCGGCGCCGTGCCAACGCACGGAACCGAGCTGACCACACCCACCCCGGAGGCACGCGGGGCGAAACAAACACTCGCTACCAGGCATCCGCTCCGCTTTCGGGGCCACCACCCACGATCGACTCCGCCCCGCCCGTGGTGTGGACATTCGTCCCTGTTCCACGACCGGTCCGGGCGGTGAAATAAGAACTGCCCCTATGGCAAGGAAAGGAAACCCGTCAGTTGCATCAGGAGAGCACCCCATACCGAGGACAACGCTGTGGTCATGGATCGGCGGGCACGTGCGCCGAGACAGTCGAACGACTCGCGACAGAGCATCACGGTCGATTGCCCCGCCATGTTCTCATCGAAGTGGTCGCTCAGGCCCGGCAGGATCTTGCAGGAGTTCCCGAGGGGGCACTGCCCGAACTACTCGAACGGCTGGCGCGCGTCCGACTCCCGCAACCGTAGGAATCGGACTATCCCACCAGACAATCGAGGCAACAATTCTCCCGTACCGTCGTGAATCGATGACATTCCGCCCTATCCCGGGAGGCATTTCATTGACAGACTTTC
>NZ_SLVY01000028.1:0-32492 GCF_004345605.1 Rhodococcus sp. SMB37 | reverse complement strand
GCGAGGGCTGTTCCCGATCCGTGTTTTCCTCATCCCGAACCGTTCTTCGGGTCCTTTGTTTCACAACACCGGACCCGCTGTTTCAGTTCTCGTCTCGGGGCCGCCCTACCGCACATCGGTGGGACAACCCCGCGCACCGGGTGGCCCGGGCGCACCCGACACCGTGTCCACCCGAGCCGACGAGGCGCCCATCGCAGAGGTGTCGAGGCGCCGACCCCCTCGGTGTGGCCCTCACCAGGTGCCTCCCGCTCGGATGGTCGACACCGGCAACGGCCCGCGCCCGCCGAAGGATTGCGTGCGCGCCGATCCGGGAAGTCTGCCCGGAAAGCACGCGAACTCGAAAGGCAACTCGGGAGGCACAGCCGGACCATCGGGTTCGGTGTTCGTGCTCATCGAAAGGAGATGTCGTCATGAGCGATTGGACCTGCCGAGTGACCACTTCCGAAATGCGAGATACCCGTGTGGCGCAGCTGTCGCTGGTGTTGGCCGACGGGACGAGCAGGACCGAAGCCCAGGCCCGTGCCCGCGAGGTCGCCCATCGCTACTACGGTCCCGATGCCCGCATCGACGAGGTCAGACCGGAGGACTGGACACCCACTCGCCCCCATCACAGACCGGTAAGCCCGGACACCCGGGAGCGTGACCGTGCCCGCAGGCTTCGACCGGAGTCGCATGCCGCGTGACCGGGGCCGCTCCCAGGACGCCGGCAGAGGACCGATGCCGCAGGTTGCCACCCCGGCGGAGGATCATTCCGACTCAGCCACCGATCTCCGGTGTCGGCTCGTGCCGTCGCCCGTGGCGTCGGGGTTTGCCCAGTTCCAGCGGGAGCGTGTCGGCCACGTCGATCGCACCGTCGCCACCGTTGGCGTCGACGTGCTCCGGCGGCCGTTTCGAGACCGGCGGACAGTCGGATCGGGAGCGGCGAGGCGGCCGCCGGGCTCGGTCGTCGGTGGCACGATCTCGTTCATCCCCCCGTAGCCGGGACATCGGATCGATCGAAAGGGCAGGACGCGGTGGCTGAAGGCATCGTGAAATGGTTCAACAGCGAGAAGGGATTCGGGTTCATCTCGCCCGACAACGGCGGGGCGGACGTGTTCGTGCACTACGCCGAGATCGACGCCCCCGGATTCCGCACACTCACAGACGGACAGCGCGTCGAGTACGAGATCGGCTATACCGACAAGGGCCGCCAGGCGCAGAAGGTCCGCCCCATGTGACACTCGCCCGACCGTGAACGGATGCCATTGTGCAAAAGAGCAGGTACGGCCACCGGGACCGGTCCGTGTGCCACCGGCTCGTTACCGTGCTGCCGATCCCGGCCTGGTCGGAGCGCCACCGCCGCTGTGATCGGCGAGCGCGCACGAACTTTCCCGTCTCCACGCCGGGCGTCCCCCTGCCCGTCCAACCCTCACGTTGGACGGGCAGCCTAACGACGGGCCTCCTACCGACGAGATCCTCCACCATGCTCATCGCCGTCAGCGATCAGCTCACCGCTCACCGGTGCTACCGGTCCACCGACGTCGGCCGAGGGAGGCGTGCGTGAGACCTGTCGGCGCAGCGAATTGAACCGCAGCAGATCGGGAACCCCATGATCGAAGGGCATTACACATGTACACGACGTGGCGTCAGGTGGGAGTCATGAGAAATTCCACGTGGGTGGGTTGGGCCGCGCTGGCGGTGGGGATCGGTGCGGTGGTGGCGGCGCTGACCGTGAGCTCCACCCGAGTCGGGGAGGGTCTCACGTTCGGGTTCGGCGTGTTCATCGCCTTTTTCGGGTTGTTGTCGTTGCCGGCGCGGAACCGGACACCCGATCACTGGGGCCTGTTCGTGGTGGGGTTGGCGATGTTCGTGTTGCCCTGGCTCGGCGCCGGCTTCGTCGCTGATCGCGGAGCCGCATGGACGGCGTGGATAGCCGGATTTCTCACCATGGCACTCGGAGCCACGGCATGGGTGCAGGACAATCCCCCGACCGCCTCCGGTGTCCACGACTACAGCACCGGCGCGGCCCGGCGCAGCGCCCTCAGTTATTGGATCAGTCGGGTGGCACTCGTGGTCGGAATCGTGACAGTGGTGCTGGCCAGCACGGTGGTGGACTCGTCCGTCGTGGCGACCGCGGTCATGATCGGGCTCGGTGGGCTCACCGCGGTGATCGCGTTGTGGTCCCTGCTCGCGACCGACCCCACACGTGATTATCTGGGCCTGGCGGTTGTGGGGTTGGCCCTGTTTCTCGCGCCGTGGGTCGGTGACTTCGCCAGCGGCGCTACCGGATGGACGGCCTGGATATCCGGCTTCCTCGTCACGGTCCTCGGTGTTGTGGGGTACCTGCGCGGCGAATCCCTCGATATCAGCAACACCATGGCCGAGGACGTCGAGGCCCGGTACCGCGATCGATACCGCTGAGACTCGCGCGGCGCGCACATCACATCCGAACCCAACGCCACATGATCGCAGTGGTACGCAACCGGCCACGCCGCACACAAGGCACAGCTCGCCGGATTCATCTCCATGATCGAGCAGGGACGCGACCGCAAGGACGCCAGAATTGTTCGGTCCGCTGAGGGGTCGAAGCTGCCATAGCTGTCCGGTACGCGCCGGTGACGAAGTCAGGTTCGAGCCAGGTGAACGCTGCGGCAATCACATCCGGCCCTCACCCATTGCAGCGCTACGGGCGAGAACATAGAACGGCATACTGGGTATGCCGAGCGCGTCGGGGCCGCATACTGTGCCGCAACCATGGCGTGGGCAGGGACCTGGAAAATGGGGCCTGCGGTGCGACGCGCACATACGACAGTCGCCGGGTCGCGTTTGCTGTTCATGACGTACTCCCGAAGATTTGTGCGTTCGAGAAATCGGAAGGCTGCGCAGCTCAGAAGGCGCCGGATCGCGACATGGACCGCTTGTCACGTACGCCCTCGCACTGCTGGGCCGATCTGCGGCCCGGCCCGCCTGCCACGCGGCATAGCGATCAGAACCTTATCCTCCACCAGCGTCGGCGTAGAACACTTTCGTCAGCCTAGTGATCAAATTTTTGGGCGAGAGAGCGGTCTTCCGATCCCATGAGGAAAGTTCCGCCCGGAATCAGGACCATCCCCGGCGGGAGGTCGCTCGATGTCGCCGGGTTCACGGCTCCCCGCCCCATCGTGTCGCGGTCGCGGGACCCGGTTCGGGTCGTCGGGCCCCGTCCGGCGCGCCCGCCTCGATGTCGTCCAGCCGGTAGCGGACCTCCCGCGTGCCGAACAGATCGAGATCGAAGGGCGGCTCGTCGTCGCCGAGTTCGTGGTCGATGAGGTTCACGAGCTTCGCGAGCATCGACTCGAGCAGTTGCTCGTCGTAATCGGGGTGCGACGGGTCGCCGAGATTGCGCATCTCGCCCGGGTCCTCGACGAGGTCGTAGAGTGCCACGTCGGAGGTGGCGTGCAACTCCTCGACCGTCCGGGGGGTTTCGTAGTGGGTGGGCGAGAACCACCGCACGAGTTTGTGTCGGCCGTCGGAAACCGTTCGGAAGAATGTGCGCTTGTCCATATCGGGTGCTCCGAACTTCCGACCGGCGGCGCGGCAGTCTTCGAGGGTTTTCGCGGGGCCGTCACCGAGCTGGGTCAAGTCACCGAGCGCTCCCTGGATGGCCCACTCCGGGTCCAACGAGTTGAGGCCGTCCCAGCTGATCAGTGCGCCATCACCGGGTTCGGAGGTCGAGCCGCGTGGTGGACGGGCTTGTTCGGGATCTTCGAACACGGCTCGAAGGTTCCGCCCCTCGAGCGCCGGATACTTCTCGCGGATCGCGGTCTCGTCCAGCCCCGCCCAGGACAGGAAGGTCGTGGCGAGATCCAGGTGCGATCCGACCGCGTCGGAGCGGACACCACGGGCCCCGTGCGGCGCAACCACCGTCATGTTGACGATCGAGGCTTCCTGGAAGGGAATCGCGCCCTTCTGCGCCAGGGCGTGGGCACCGTTCATTTCGCCGTGATCGGAAGTGAACACGACGACGGTGTCACGCCACAGGTCCTGTCGGTCGAGCTCGTCGAGAATCTTCTGGAACTCGCGATCGACCATGCGTAGGCAGTTGATCAGGTAGTTCCGTCGCACCCTCCACAGGTCCTCGCGGCCTTCGGGTATACACCCGTAGTTCCACTCGATGTTGCGTTTGTAGGACCGCACTCCGAAAGGCTGAGCCTCGAGGTCGTCGGAGAAGTTGGTGGGCAGTTCGACGTCGTAGCGGCGCATGAATCCCAGCTCCTGTGGGGGATGGGTCAGAGCGGCCATGGCGCCGTGCGCATGCGCCTGTTCGTCTTCGCCTGCGCGCAAGAACATGATGTCGTGGGGATTGACCATCGAGGAGATCAACAGCCACGGCCGGTCCTGCGGGCGTCTGTGACGAAGCCAGTCGACAGTTTCGAAAGCCACTGCGCCGTCGAGTTGCTCCCCGTGCAGAGGCGCACCCCAGTTGTCGCCCCACGCCTGGTAGTCCGAGAAACCGTATTCCTCCAGCGCCCCGGGGCCGCGTTCCGGTTCGGACAGGTGCCACTTGCCCTTGAACGCGGTGTAATAGCCCTGTTCGCGGAGCATCGTGCCGATCGTGGGGACATTCGCATCCAGCACGTCCATCCACGCGAAGTTCGTGTTGTCCCACAGCCCGATGTTCTTGGCGTGTTGTCCCGTCCACATCGCGGCCCGCGACGGGGTGCACTGAGGCACCGTGCAGTACTGATTCGTCAGGCTCACCCCCGCCCCTACGAGCCGGTGGATCGCCGGTAGGTCCACCCCCGGAGGCAGATCCATGTGCGCATCCCATTGGTCCATGCACAGCACCAGAATGTTCGGTCGTTCGTCACGGACATCGCTCACGGTGGCCCACCCCTGTCACGTTCGGATTCGTTGTGTTCGGGTTCTTTCCGGCACATCCGCCGCGACGGGGACCAGCAAATCGACGCGGTTGTCCCGACTCATCAGCTTCGCTGCGACGATGAGCATCACCACACCGAAGGTGTTGAGCACGGTGATGAGCACCAGGACGCGGGAATCGTCGAAGTTGTCCTGCGTGACGATCATCGCTGCCGCGGTACCTCGCTGGGCCGTGCCCAACGCCCCGACTTCCTGCAGGTGACCGTGGCCGTCGCCCATCGCCCAACCCAGGAACAGTGCGAGGACCAGCACGGACATCCCGACGCCGATGGCTTTCCACAGTTCGGGATCGGTCATGGCCGGGAGGTAACCGATCACGATCGCGACGATCAGCACGTACAGGGCAATGCTGGAGATCCGGGCGATCCACGGCTCCACCACGGCCACGAATCCCTCGACCGCCTGCAGCAGCAGCATGCCGATCACCATGGGCAAAAGCATCTGCGTCAGCAGCCCCTGCGCGACCGCCCAGGCATCCACCGTCAGCCCCCGGAGCACCCGGGGCAAGGTGATCGGAAGCAACACGATCGTGCCCACCATGAGGACCAGCAGGACGGTGACGGCCAGGGCCACGTCCGACCGGGAGAGATTGGTCAGTTCGACAAGAAAAGGAGCCCCAGCGACCAACGAGAACAGCAGCAGTCCGGCCGCATACACGGTTTCCAGCTCGGCGAGGTAGACGGCGGCGATCATCAAAGCCGGCACCACCACGAAATTGAGCAGAATCATGCGCAGCAGGAAGGACCGGTTGGACAGGTGAGCGAGCACACGTGATGGCTTCTGAGTCAACCCCACGTTCAACATGCTGGTGACCACGAAGACGGCCACAGCCCACGATCCGAGGGTCTGGAAGAACTCGTACACTGCGCAACCTCTGTCCCGGAGAGGCCGATCGTCCGAACCGGTGTCGTCTGTGGATGCTACCGAAGGTGCCCGCCCCGAGCGGCGGATCACGCTCTGCGCACCAAAAGGTGATGACTCTCGCAACGAACCTTTCCGGCAGCAAGGCGGGCAAACCCTTTGCGGCAAAGAGGTACATCGGCCCGGGGTCATGGAGAAGACTGGGGAGAGAGCCGAAGCTCGACGTGCAACGGTGAGGGCAGGTGGGGTAATCGTGGTAGCGCTCGAACAGTTCGATGAGGACGACCTGCGGGATCTTTCCCGGCGAACAGACAGGCTTGGGGTGTTGTCCGTCTACGTCAACGCTGACCTCGTGCATGACCCCAACCTGCAGGGGGCCGCCATCGACCTGAAGAATCGATTCCGGGAGTTGCAGCGTCGGATAGCCGACGGTACCGAATCCGGTCCGAGCCGCGAAGTAGCGGACGCGCTCGAGCGGCTCTGGCCGAGAATAGAGCCTTTGGTGAGTCCGACGGACTCGGCCCGAGGCCGCGTGGCCTTCGCCGCGTTGGACAGTGACTGGATGCTGCTGCTCGCCAGCGCAATGCCGGTGACCAACCGGTTGGTGCTGGACGACGGCCCGTTCATCCATCCCTTGCTCGAGCTGCTCGACGAAGGACGCGCAGCGGGCATCGTCATCGTCTCCGAGACGGAGGCACGGCTGCTCGAGTGGCGGGCCGGCTCGCTGCAGATGGTGAGCAGGATGGAGCACGAGTACGTCGAGGCGCCGCACGAGCGGGCCGGGCACATCGGAGGAGGCCCCTCCGGGCAGATCAACTCGCCGAAACGCGAGCAGCGCCAGGACCGTGAGCGCGGGCGAGCCGAGCGATTCGTGGACCAGGTCACGAAAGTGGCTGCGGAACTGGCCGCCGAGCGCGGCTGGAAGCGGATCCTGGTCAGTGGGGGAGAGCGCCTCACCGACCCGACCATCTCCAGATTCCCTCAGGCGCTTCGCGACATCGTGTTCGCGGACACCCGTGTCCTCAATGGACTCGACGATGCGGCACTGGCCGCGACCGTCACCGAATGGGCGCACCAGCAGCACAGCGAGCACGAGAGCCGGCTGCTGAAGCGCATACGCGACGCCGTCGGATCAGGCACCGGAGCCCTGGGATTGTCCGAAGTGGCCGCGGCGTTGAATTCCGGACGGGTCGCCCACCTGGTGTACGACCCGGAAGTCAGGTACGTGGGGACCATAGGAGCAGATGGCGCGCTGTACGGCGGCGACGAGATCGGACCGAACGCGGCCCCGGGCACGCCGGAGTCCCGCTTCACCGAGCGGTTGGTCGAGCGAGCACTCGAGACCGGGGCTCGGATCAGTCCCGTCGAGGGGGCAGCGGGTGCAGAGCTCAGCGCCGCCGCAGGCATCGGCGCGCTATTGCGGTGGTGACCCCTGACGCAATCCGCACACGCACTGGAAGACGACGGGGGGCGTAGGATCTCGTGCTCCTGTCGAAACTCCACTCCGCCGCCGGTCAGTTCGAAAAAAACCGGCTTACAACCGAGATCACCCTCCCGGACCACGAGGTCAGCGCCGTCGTTGCCGGCCATCCCCGGTTGCGCCGCTTCGACGGCGGCGACGATCATCGGGCCACAACGGAGTGTTCGTGCGTAGGGGATGGGGGTGTTGCCTGTGCCGAGATCCGGAAGCTCTACCTGAGCGGTCGGCCCGATCCCGCCGCGCGGGCCGTGCCGACGGAGAGGGTCGAGGACGTGGCTCTGATCGGCAACGGCCAGGTGAGCGAACGCGAAGGCGGCGTGGAACCGGTCGATCTCATGGTGCGCGCCGCGCACACGGCCGCCGCAGACGCCGAAGGGGAGAGAGGCGATGAGCGCCAACATCATGCGCGGCGCGGCTGCAGCGGCCGGTGGTGCCGAACAGCACTGTCGTCGCGTGAAGCCCCACCGTGAGAAGCGCACCACCGTCGAGGTCATCGTGTTGCGTGCGCCGACGCGGGCATCAGCCTCGGGGAGATCTACGACTTCGTCTCGTATGAGGGCGGTCCCAACGCCGGGGCCATCATCGGTAGCGCTCTGCCGTTCGACCAGCTGCGCTGGTCGAACATGATGGGGGGTGAGGGTGGCGATAGCGTCGCGGCCGCTATCACACACGCCGCCACCGTGATCGTCACCGGGCGAGCCGCCCGCGCGGGGCCCAACGGTAACCGGTGGCTCGTGCCGGAGACATCGGGTGGACGACTTCGGCCTCGCGGGGCGGGGCCGGTCAGGTCCGTGTGCCGCCGCCGCGGGTGTACGGCGACGGGTACGACGCCGACTGGTGTCGTGCGGTCACCCAGTGCTCCCGCGTGAACTCGCGGATGATCCATTCGCCCCCGAAGCGGCCGATGCCGCTGTTCTTCTCGCCCCCGAAGGGGCCGGTCGGGGTGTCGGCGACAGGATGGTCGTTGATGTGGGTCATGCCGGCGCGGATGCCGAGCGCAAACCGGCGAGCCCGCTCCTCGTCCCGGGAGAACACCGCGCTCGACAAGCCGAAGGGCGTGGCATTGGCCAGACGCAGAGCGTCTTGTTCGCCGTGGACCGAGACGATGGGCGCGATCGGCCCGAAGGTTTCGTTCTGCACGATCGGGTTGTCGTGCCGGGCGTTGACGAACACGTGGGGTGGCAGCAGCTGCCCGTCCGGTGCGCCGCCGAGCAGCTGGGTTGCGCCCGCCTTGGTGGCCGCGTCGATGTTGGCCAGGTGGGCGCGCAACTGCTTCTGGTTGATGATGGGCCCGATGGTGACCTGCTCATCGTGGGGATCGCCGTATTCGAGCTCCTCGACCTGAGCGACGAAACGCTCGACGAACTCGTCGTGCAGTGAGGCGTCCACCAGAAACCGGTTGGCGCTCATGCAGATCTGTCCCTGGTGGAGGAAGCGGCCCAGCACTGCGGCCGGCACCGCGTCGTCGAGGTCGGCGTCGTCGAGGACCACGAACGGAGCGTTACCACCGAGTTCGAGGGCCACCCGCTTGATCCGTGGAGCCTGCATGGCGAGTTGGCCGATACGACGCCCGACCCCGGTGGAGCCGGTGAACGAGATCAGGCTGGGTATGTCGTGCAGGGTGAAGGGGTCGCCGATCTCCGAGGTCGGGCCGATCACGACATTGAACAGTCCCGGGGGCAGGCCGGCTTCTTCGAAGATCTTGGCCAAGAGGAGCCCACCGGTGATGGGCGTGTCCTCGGCCGGCTTGACGACCACCCCGTTGCCGAGCGCCAGCGCCGGACCGATCGACCGGTGGGACAGGTACATCGGGAAGTTCCACGGACTGATCACCCCGATCACCCCGAGGGGTTGCCGGTAGGATCGGCTTTCTTTGCCGGGCTCGTCGATCGGCAGGATCATGCCGGTCATCCGGTTCGGGAACGAGGCCGCTTCAGCGGTGATGGCGTGTACGAGCTGCCATTCCAGTTCGGCCTTGCCGCGGGTGCTGCCGGACTCCTTGATCAACCAGTCGATGATCTCTTCGCGGCGGTCCTGCATGATGGTGACCGCCGCGAGCATGACCGCGGTCCGTTCCGCCGGCAGCAGGGCCGCCCAGTCGTGCTGGGCGGACTCGGCCGCCCGGTACGCCTCATCGAGATCGGCTTCGTTGGCCAGGGCGATCTCGGCCAGTGTCGTGCCCGAATAGGGATCAGTGTCCACACCTGTGCGGCCGAGCCGCCCGGGCCGCCAGGCTCCGGCGATGTACTGACCGTCGAAATCGATGTACGGGGCGGTTGCGGTGGTCATGCAAAGCACCTCCAGATGCGTCGATGATCGGGACCCCGTCTGCCGAGTACCCGCTGCCCGTCCACGCACTCGTGCAGTCGAACAACGCCGCCGGTGACCCGCGACCCGCTGCACTACAGCAAGTGACGGCAAGAAGTGACGTGCAGAACGTCGAACACCGGGCTCCTGGACGGAACGGGCTAGACTCGAGGGGCAAGGTGATTCAGATCACACTCGCGGCGATTGATGCGGTCATACTGACGGGCACTGGTGCGCACGCCGGACCAAGGTTCTCCACGAGCCGCCCGACCGTTCATGAACCCGAATCAGAGGTGCGTAATGAGCGAGCCGAACTTCACCACCGATGACGCCGGTATCCCGGTCTACAGCGACGAGCACTCCCTGACGGTCGGGCCGGATGGGCCGATTCTGCTGCAGGATCACTACCTGATCGAGAAGATGGCCACGTTCAACCGGGAACGTGTGCCCGAGCGGCAACCGCATGCCAAGGGCGGTGGCGCATTCGGCCATTTCGTGGTGACCGGTGATGTCAGCGCCTACACCAAGGCCGACCTCTTCCAGCCGGGCAAGACAACGGAATTGTTGATCCGGTTCTCCACCGTGGCAGGCGAACGGGGCAGCCCGGATACCTGGCGCGACCCCCGTGGTTTCGCGATCAAGTTCTACACCGAGCAGGGCAACTACGACATGGTCGGCAACAACACGCCGATCTTCTTCATGCGCGATCCGATGAAGTTCCAAGACTTCATCCGTTCGCAGAAGCGGCGGGCCGACAACAATCTGCGCGATCACGATATGCAGTGGGACTTCTGGACTCTTTCGCCGGAGTCGGCCCACCAGGTGACCTGGTTGATGGGGGACCGCGGAATCCCGCGCACCTGGCGTCACATGAACGGCTATTCGAGTCACACCTACATGTGGGTCAATGCCGAGGGCGAGCGTTTCTGGGTGAAATACCACTTCCTCACCGATCAGGGCGTCGAGTTCTTCACCCAGCACGAGGCCGACCAGATGGCCTCGATGGACACGGACTACCACCTGCGGGACCTATGGGAGCACATCGATCGGGGCCAGTACCCGAGCTGGACGTTGAAGATGCAGATCATGCCCTTCGAGGAGGCGAAAACCTATCGGTTCAACCCCTTCGATCTCACCAAGGTCTGGCCGCACGGGGACTACCCGCTCATCGAGGTCGGCAGGATGACGCTGGACCGCAATCCCAGCGACTATCACACCGAGATCGAGCAGGCGGCGTTCGAACCGAGCAACCTCGTGCCGGGGATCGGCCCCAGCCCGGACAAGATGCTGTTGGGTCGGTTGTTCTCCTATCCCGACGCACACCGGTATCGGATCGGCCCCAACTACAACGAGTTGCCGGTCAACGCGCCGCGCATCCCCGTGCGTTCCTACTCGAAGGACGGACCGATGCGGCACCGTAATCCCGGCGACCCGGTATATGTGCCGAACTCCAAGGGCGGACCACATGCTGATCCCGCGGTAGCCGGTGAGCCGGCCGGCTGGTACACCGACGGCGAGATGGTGCGCGCCGCCTACACACTCCACAAGGAGGATGACGACTGGGGGCAGGCTCGGACGATGGTCCGGGAGGTACTCGACGACGCGGCCCGCGATCGTCTGGTCGACAACATCGTCGGTCACTTGCTCAACGGCGTCAGCGAGCCGGTCTTGGCCAGAGCCTTCGAGTATTGGCACAACGTCGACCACACCCTCGGTGACAGGGTCGAGTCCGGGGTCCGGACGAAAGCAGGGGAACGGGACTTCAAGGCCGCCGAACAATCCAATGCGGCACGCACTTCCGCCCAAGCGAAAGCCTGACCTCACGACCGAACCGCGGGACGCCGGCTCTCATGCCGATCATCGCCATGAGAGCCGGTCGCCACCCTGTGCTGGTGTCACCTCGACGCGCCCGTGTCTGCTACGCCGTGGGAGTCGGAGTCTCGGTGCGCAACTGCAGATGGGTGCCGGTGTGCCGCGGCCAGCGAAAGTCCTAGCCCACGGCAGGCGTGGCAACGCTGATGACATGGCGCTGACGGGGCTCTTCCGGTTTTAGAGTGCATCGATTGCGTGGGTGAGGTTGCCGCAGTGCAGCAATGACCGGATCCGGTAGTGGACAAGGTTGCGGAATCTTCAGGGCATGCCGGCGCAATGCTTCGAGCCGGCCGTTGATCGCCTCGGTGGGTCCGTTCGGGGCGCGGTGGTCGAAGTAGGCCAGCACGTCGGCCCGTCTGCGGTGCAGGGTGCGTCCGAGTTGGGCGAGTTCACCCGAGACCGTCCGGGACGCCGGTGCGGATCGTGTTGATCACTCGGGTCAGCTTGGTTCTGCCGCGGCGACGGTCGGTGTCGGCGTAGGCGTCGATGATGTCCATCACGTACTTGCCGATCGGAGACGGGCAATTCCTTTATCTGGCAACGGTGTTGAACCTGCACTCGGGACAGCTGGCAGGCTGGTCGATCGCCGCTCACATGCGTACCGAGTTGGTCACCGACGCGCTGCGGGCAGCGGCCGCCGCCCGCGGTGCCGTCGGGCTCGCCGGGGCGATCTTTCACTCCGACAACGGGGCCCAGTACGTCTCGCGAAACTTCGCCGACGTGTGCCGTGAGTTGGGTGTCACCAGATCGGGTGGGGCGGTGGGGACAAGTGCATTGACCGGCTAATCGAGCCAGAGAGATCCGCAATATTGCGCCGAATGGTTCATCACCGTCGCAGTGAATCACCTCCGGTCGGCCCACGCCCAAGCGTCGACAGGGCCTTGACCCCGGTTCTTGGACACGCTGAATCCAGCACCTGCTGGGGAAGCGAGATGATCTTCAGTCATGTCACGAAAGAACTATTCGGAGGAGTTCCGGCGCCAGGCCGTCGAGTTGTACGAGTCCACACCCGGCGCGACGATCCGAGGTATCGCCGCTGACCGGCGAGGTGACCACCTCGACCGGGATGCCGTTGGGAGGCACCGTCACCGCCGGCGACGCCGGGCGCGTCGACACGGTGCTCGTCGCCGGCGGCGAGCACCTGACCGAGGCGACGATCGACCCCGGGCTGTCGGCGACCGTGCGGGCCGTGGCCGCCGGCGCGACACGCGTCGCATCCGTATGCACGGGCGCATTCGTGCTGGCCGAACTCGGCCTGCTCGACGGCCGCCGGGGGACGACGCACTGGCGGCACGCCGATGTTCTCGCTCGCCGATATCCCCGTGTCCGAGTCGACGCGGACGCAATCCACGTGCGCGACGGGCACATGGTCACCTCCGCGGGGATCAGCTCCGGTATCGATCTGACGCTCTACCTCGTCGAGGACGACCACGGCGCCGCCGCGGCCCGGCACATCGCCCGTGAACTGGTGGTGTTCCTCCGGCGTCCGGGCGGGCAGGCACAGTTCGCGAGGCACACCACCCCACCGGAGCCCTCCGACCTGCTGCACACGGTGATCGAGTCGGTGCGCAACGATCCCTCCGCCGAGCACGGACTACCGGCGATGGCACGCGCCGCCGCGGTCAGCACCCGGCACCTGACGAGGCTGTTCCGTAGCGAATTGGGGACGACACCGGCCCGGTGGGTGGAGCAAGTACGGCTCGGCCACGCGCAACAACTCCTGCTCGACGGCCACAGCGTGACCTCGACCGCCCGACGGAGCGGATTCGGGAGCGACGAGACCTTGCGCCGTGTGTTCCTCCGCCATCTCGGTGTCACGCCCACCGACTACCGCAGACATTTCGCCACGACGGGAACGACACCGAACCCGGAATGAGCCCTCTCGATTGTCGTCGAACCGATCTTGCTTCCCAGTTTCCACCCCTACCGCTTGTCCATGGCGACCTGTTCGACTCCGCTGATCGACCCGGGCGACATCCCGACAAGATCGTGAGAATCCCCTGACGGACACGGGCCTCAGGGCCGGTGCGGTCGGATTCGTCGCGGCGCACGCCCCACTCGGCTGCGCGGTCGGGGCCGGGTCGGCCGGCCGTCTCGGAGCGTGTCGGCCGCAGTCGGGTCATGTGACCGGCGGGTGCGTTGACCGTGGTGGGGTCGATCACCGCCGAGTTCGCCGGGCGGGTGGTTTACCGGACGCCGGACGGGGAACGCTCGACTAAAGGACCCAGCGAGCACACCGATGTTCGAGGTTCATTTTCGACGATGCGAATGGCGCGTCCCGCCGAGGGCTACGGGTGGTGCCCAAATGGCAACGCTAGTGCCTGCCCGAGCCCGTACGTCCGAGGTAAAAGTCCGAGATGAGGAGTGATATCCATGGCAAGACTGGAGAACAAAGTCGCCGTTATTACCGGGGGTGCCGGCGGGATCGGGAAGGCCACAGCCAAACGGTTTCTGCGGGAAGGCGCCAAGGTCACCATTTCTCGCCCACGACGCGCTCGACTCGGCACAGAAGGAACTGGGCGACCTGGGGGAGCTGCTGACCGTGCCGGCCGACGTGGCGAACGAAGCAGAGGTCGAGAACTACGTGAAAAAGACAGTTGAGGCCTTCGGTACGGTCGATGTTCTCTTCAACAATGCCGGCATCGAAGGCAAGGTCCAGCCGATCACCGAGGTCTCACTCGAAGACTTCGAAAAGGTGCAGCGCGTGAACGTGACCGGTGTGTTTCTGGGTATGAAGCACGTGCTGCCCGTCATGATGCAGCAGAGCAGTGGAAGCATCATCAACACCTCATCCAATGCTGGTCTCGACGGCACTGTGAACATCGCTCCGTATGTCACCAGCAAGCATGCTGTTTCCGGCATGACCAAGACGGCTGCTCTGGAAGTTGCCCCCCATGGTGTCCGGGTCAACTCCATCCACCCCTCCCCCGTCGAAACGCGCATGATGCGCTCGTTGGAGTCCGGTTTCGACACCGACAACACCGAAGCTGCTCAGAAGGACTTCGTCTCCCGAATTCCTCTCGGCCGCTATGGCGAAGCTGATGAAATCGCCAGCCTGGTGTTGTTCCTTGCCAGCGAGGAGAGCACCTTCATCACCGGTGCCCAGTATCGGATCGACGGCGGCATGGGAGCCACCCCGTAATCGAACAATTCGAGCTCATGGGCAGCGCACCGGACAGCTGGGATGACGATCGTTGGTGCCGATCGGTCGTGGAGTCCTTCGCGAGGTGACCGCGAGCGGACCGCAGGCCGAGGCCATCATGGCGGCAACGCGCTATCCCCCTGGATCGTGGTGGCGGCGCCGGATAGCGAGCCGTCCCAGCGGGACAGCCATGGGTGCGGCTCCCGGGCTCCAAGGCATTCGATATCTTGAGCGTATGGACAGGCGTATCGGCACTGGAGATCCCGTGCCCGAAGCCGCGGACCGGGCAGCCGAGCAGGTGTCGGTGGCAGGATCACTTCCACGACTGCAGACAAGACTGCAGGTCGGTCATCGGTCCCCTTCGTGCAGAACCTTCGTGAACCACTTACCGCCTCGAACACCATAAACTATAAATTTTCACACGAGGTCGTCCGGCGCGGTTTGAGGGAGCTCCTCGAAGACGATCCCGATCTCGAGGTCGTCGGGGAAGCAGCCACGGTGGCTCAGGCACTGGCGCGTATTCCGGCCGTGCGACCGCAGGTCGCGGTGTTGGACGTTCGCCTGTCCGACGGAAACGGGATAGAACTGTGCAGGGAGCTGATGTCCCGGTTTCCGTATCTTCGGTGGCCCAATGGCCCTTCCTCTGAGCGATGGCAACTGCGACGCTGAAAGTGCCAACAACTGATGGCCTGGTACGAAGGAACCATCGTGCACGCACGACACATGGTGAAGAGTCCCCCGACCACCGGCATCGGGCCGGCCCTGAGGGGCGAATGCCTGCGCCTGATCGAAGGGGGTCGGGTGCCATGACCCGCGCCTGCGACATCATGCACATCGAAGCGGCGTACCTCGACGCCCACGACACCGTGCACACCGCGGCGCAGAGGATGCGGCAGTGGGACACCGGAGCCTGCCCGTCTGTGACGACGACGGATATCTACGGGGCATCATCACCGACCGGGACCTCGTGCTCGACGGCATCGCCGCGCAACTCGACCCCGCTACCACGACCGTCGGTGCACTCGTGCCGGAGCGGCCCGTGTGCATCCAGGCCGACGCCGAGGCCGAGGACGCCCTTATCGTCATGCAAGCTCACCAGCTTCGACACCTGCCGGTGGTCGACGACCGCCGCGTCGTGGGGATCATCAGCGAAGCCGACCTCGCGCGCCACCTACCCGAGTACCTCCTCATCGCCTTCACGAAGACGATGTGCTTCCGGGGAGCTGGTCCGGAGAGATGACCACGTCCACTGCCACCTTTTCACGACTATGAATGACCGGGCGATCCGCGCCTGTATCACATGCGTGATCTCGCTCGCCGGTTCCCTGCAGCCGTGGTCTCGGCTCCGCCGTCGATTCGATCCACTGCGTGGTCGAGGTCGGTGGGCCGGTCCGGCACCGGGCACTTCCGTCCGGATGCATTCCCGTGGTGGGAAGATACTGGGCGTGGAATCACCGGGGCGCGGCCGTGGTGGTTTCCCGGGACGGAGAACCGGGTCCGGCAGATCCGGACGAAGGAAGGGAGCGTGCCACGATGGGGACGGGGGAGCCGTTCGATGCGTTGATGGCGATGCTCGATCCGTCGATGCTGGTGGTCACCGCCGCCGCCGGCGGCGAGCGCGGGGGGTGTCTGGTCGGGTTCCACGCCCAGTCCAGCATCGCGCCGGGCCGGTACACGGTGTGGCTGTCGAAGGCCAACCACACCTACCGGCTCGCGCTGCGCGCCACCCATCTGGGCCTGCACTTTCTGGACCGGGACGCGTCCGCGCTCGCCGAACGGTTCGGCACCCTCACCGGCGACGAGGTCGACAAGTTCGCCGGCCTGATGGTGCGCGCCGGACCGGGCGGGGCACCGGAGCTGCCCACCTGCCGGCACCGGATGCTGAGCCGCCGGATCGCGTTGCTCGACGAGGGCGGCGACCACGTGTGTGTGGTCACCGAGCCGGTGGCGGTGACCGCCGACGGTCCGCTCACCCCGCTGCGACTGTCCGCGGTGGCGCACCTGCGGCCCGGACACCCCGCCGCCGAACGCCCGCACCCGGCCACCGCACGCGCAGACCACCCCGGTCGGCGGTGACGGGGGCGAGCGGAAACACCCCCGACGAGCCGGGGACGCCCCGTGATCGATGACTTCTGCCGCCGCAGAGGCGGGCGCCCGGGCACCGGCAGGCTTGGGCCTCGACGGGGTATCGAGCACCGCGACGCACCGACGCTCGCGGGGGTACCGCTGCGATGTCCGCGACGGCGAGCGCGGTGGGGCCGCCCGGCCCCCGGCGGTGACCGCCGGTGTGCGACCATGGCGAACGCAACGACGACCTCGACCGGGCGACCGGCGGACTCGGGGAGCACCGAGATGCCCACCGACACCCAAAACGTCACCTCACGCAGATCGACGACCACCGCGGCCTGCGCCTGATCGACCGTCGTCCGCAGGCGCGGGTCGCCGTCGGCGGAACGGATGGGCGTAGTCCTGGCAGAACTCGGCGCATCATCGGTGGATGGTTTCGCGGTCTCGACGCCGCCGTCGAGCGTCGTCTCCGAGATGTCCCGCAGGTTCCACGTCCCGCGTGTCGCCTGCCATGAGCATGGGACCGTCTTGACCTGATTTCTGCCACCCTCATGGGACCACTCGGATTGCCAGTCATGGGACCACCCGGCGCGTCGCGCCGAAGTCCCACCGGATAGCTCGTTTGATCGTCGTGTCGGTATCCCCGGTCACGAAGGGCGGACGGGCATGGCTTTTCGGGAGGTCAACGTGAACGAAGTCAAAGAAGTGCTCCGGGTCTGGCTCGGGGCGCCCGGGTCCCGACCACCGGGGCTACGCACGATCGCCGCGCACTGCGGGGTGGACCGCAAGACCGCACGGCGGTACGTCGAGGCCGCCCAGGCCGCGGGGCTGCAGCGCAGCGACGGGGTCGAGGCCCTCGACGACGGACTGATCGGGGCGGTGATCGAGGCGGTGCGACCGGCCCGCCCGAACGGACACGGGCCCGCCTGGGACCAACTGTTGGGGTTCGAGGATCAGATTCGGGCGTGGGTGGCCGGCGATGGGAACCATCCACCGTTGACGATCACCAAGATCGAAACACTGCTGGCCCGTCAGGGCTGCGTGGTGCCGTATCGGACGTTGCACCGATTCGCCACCGAGCGATGCGGTTTCGGCCGCAAGGACACCACCGTCCGGGTCGTCGACGGCGATCCCGGCAGTGAATGCCAGATCGACTTCGGCTACCTCGGCTATCTGACCGACCCGGAGACCGGGCGACGCCGCAAGGTCCACGCACTGATCTTCACCGCCGTGTACTCGCGGCACATGTTCGTGTGGCTGACGTACTCGCAGACCCTGACGGCGGTGATCGCCGGCTGCGAGGCGGCGTGGGCGTTCTTCGGCGGTGTCTTCAAGGTCCTCATCCCGGACAACCTCAAGCCGGTGGTGACCGACGCGGACGCGGTCAATCCGCGGCTGTCCCAAGGATGGCTGGACTACGCCCAGCACACCGGGCTCGTCACAGACCCGGCCCGGATCCGATCCCCGAAAGACAAACCCAGGGTCGAAAGAGCCGTGCAATATGTGCGCGGAAATTACTGGGCTGGTGAAGAATTCACAGATCTAGCCGAAGCGCAACGCCGGGTCGAAGCATGGTGCCGTGACACCGCTGGGATGCGGACGCACGGAACCATCGCCGCCCGCCCGCTCGAGGTGTTCGACGCGGATGAGGCACCGATACTGCTGGCTGTTCCGCCGGTCTACGACGTGCCGATCTTCAAGCAGGTCAAGGTGCACCGCGATTTTCATGCCGAGGTCGCGAGGTCGCTGTATTCGATCCCGGGGCAGTGGATCGGCAGTGTGCTCGAGGCACGGGCGGACAGTGCGCTGGTGAAGTTCTACGCTCGCGGAACCCTGGTGAAGGTGCATCCGCGCCAACCTGCCGGTGGGCGCAGCACCGACCCGGAGGATTTGCCCACCGAGAAGGTCGGGTACGCGATGCGGGATCTGGACCGGTTGATCGGCATCTGCACCGGGCACGGCCGCTGCGTCGGGATCTACGCTGAAAGATTGCTCGACGATCCGCTGCCCTGGACGCGGATGCGGGCGGTCTACCGGCTGCTCGGGCTGGTCCGCCGCTATGGGCCCGACCCGGTGGAAACGGCATGTTCGACGGCGCTGGATCTGGATGTGGTGTCGGTGAGCAAGATCGCCTCGATGCTCGAACGCGCCACCGAGACCACCACACCGCTGTTGCCGGCCGCCGGGTCGGCGGCACCGTCCCGGTTCACTCGCGATCCCACCGAGTTCGCCACCGACCGGACCGGCCCCGTCCCCTCCGGGACCACCTCCGCCACCGAGAGGACCACCCCTGCCACCGCCGGGACCGATAGTGCCACCGAGCGGACCGGGCATCTGACGGTGATCGTCGGCGGCAACACCGACACGAAGGAGACGCGATGACCAGCCCACCCGCACCCGCGGGGCCGGTCGATCCGATCGGCGCCGACCTGATCGCCCTTCTCAAGGCTCTCAAACTCGGCGCCCTCAAGGACACCCTGCCCGAGCGACTCGCCCTGGCCCGCCAGCACCAGCTCAGCCACGTTGCGTTCCTGGAACTGCTCCTCGCCGACGAGGTGTCACGGCGGGAACGCCCCGCGGCGACCTCGAACCCGCCGCCGGCTGGTCCCGAATACCGGACACCGACGACCTCGCGGGCGCCACCACGCTGGTCACCATCGACCAACGCGCCTCCTACCTCGCCTCCGCCGGCATGCTCTCCTTCGGCTACGGGCGGGTACGGAACCTGCTCCGCGCCGACGCCGGCACCGCCGCCTCGGAGGCCAAGCCCGCGTTCGGGATCTGGCGGGTCACCCTGCCCGCCGCCAGGCAGTACGCACTACCGGAGAAACTCCCTTTGCCGCACCCCGCGATGCGCGACGATCAGCCGGTGCAGACCTGGATCACCACCGTCAGCCTCGACGGACTCTGCGCGCCGATCGCCGACGGCGGCATGGGCCTGGACGTCGACGACCTCGACGTCACCGAAGCCTGGGTCTACGAAGAGCAAGGCAGGGCCCTCGACAAGTGGGCCCAAGTTTCGCAGAGAATCGGTGCCCGCTCGGTTCCATGGCGAATCAGCCCACATTTGGCACCCCATGTCATATAGTGAGGCGCAGATCACAGCCGTACCACCGAATCAAGGAGTGGACATGGGCAAATTGGACGGCAAGGTCGCATTCATCACCGGGGCTGCCCGCGGACAGGGGCGAAGTCACGCCCTCAAGTTGGCGGAAGAAGGCGCAGACATCATCGCCGTCGATGCGTGCCGCCAGATCGACACGGTTCCTTACGCCACCGCTACCCCCGACGATCTCGCCGAAACAGTGCGGCGGGTAGAAGCTCTCGACCGTCGAATCCTCGCCTCTGAGGTCGATATCCGCGATTTCGACGGGCTGAAGAAGGCTGCAGACGACGGTGTCGCTGCGCTGGGCCGAATCGATATCGTGCTCGCGAACGCCGGCATCTCCACGATGGCGCCGACTCTGGACATGACCGACGAGATGTGGACGACGATGATCGACGTCAACCTCACCGGCCAATGGCGAACGGTGAAAGCTGCCGTCCCTCACATCGTCGCCGGTGGACGCGGTGGCTCGGTGGTGCTGACGAGTTCGCTCGCGGCGCTGTGGGCGAACGAGAACATCGCACACTACAGTGCTGCCAAGGCCGGTCTCGTCGGATTCATGCGTGTGCTGGCAAAAGAGCTTGCACCGGAGAGTATTCGGGTCAATACTGTCCACCCGACCACGGTGGCGACCGACATGATCCTCAACGACGCCACGTACCGGCTTTTCCGTCCGGACCTCGAGAACCCGACCCGTGAGGACTTCAACGAGGCCGCACGGACTCTCAACGCGCTACCGATCCCTGCGATCGAATCCGTCGACATCTCCAATGCCATCCTCTATCTCGTCTCCGACGACGGCCGCTATGTCACAGGCACGCAGCATGTCGTCGATGCCGGTGGTCGACTCTGAGCGCGTCGCACCACCTCACCTACAAACTTAAGGACTTTCATGGGACTCCTCGACGGCAAGGTTGCGCTCATCACCGGCGGCGCCCGAGGACAAGGCCGCGCACATGCGCTCGTCTCTGCTCGTGAAGGCGCAGACGTGATCCTGGTGGACATAGCCGACCAGATCGCGAGCGTGAACTACGCCATGGCGCGCCAGGAAGATCTCGCGGAAACCGTGCGGCAGGTAGAAGAGCTCGATCGGCGTGCTCTGTCGATCACCGCGGATGTTCGCTCGCAGGAGCAACTCGATGCCGCCGTATCCCAGGGCATTGCAGAGTTCGGGCACATCGACATCCTGATCGCCAATGCCGGCATCTGGACGAAGGCCCCGTTCTGGGAAATGTCCGAGGAATCCTGGAACGACATGATCGACGTCAACCTCACCGGAGTTTGGAAATCCGCAAAGGCCATTGCGCCACACATGATCGACCGGCAGATGGGGTCCATCGTCATCACGTCGTCGGTCAACGGACTCGAGCCGGGCATGGACTATGCCCACTACGTGTCGTCGAAGCACGGTGTGATCGGACTGATGAAGAACATCGCGCTCGAACTGGCCCCGCACGGTGTGCGATGCAATTCGATCAACCCGGGTGCGATCCGGACTCCGATGACCGACCATCAAGGTGCGTGGGACATGTTCGCCGGCCACGAAGGCGGCACGGAAGCGGAGATGATCGAAGGTGGCTATCACTTCCACGCGCTCAAGGGCCACACGTTCATGCCACCCGAAGTGATCGCGAACACTGCCCTGTATCTGAACTCCGAACTCGCCGCCAGCGTCACCGGGGTGACGATCCCTGTGGACGCCGGCCACATGCTGCTGACCGGTGTCAATCCGGATCCGGTGAAGTAGCCGGCCGGAGCATTCGATGAACGGTAATACGGTGTCCGGCGATGACATCACCGGACCTCGGGTGACAGGTTTGGGTGGAGGCACGGTCCGCGGCATCCGGGATCGCGTCGCCACCCATCTGGTAGGCCGAACCCGCGAACTCGACCTGCTGCTCGCGACCGTAGCCGCCGGCAGGGACGTTCTTCTGGAAGGCCCACCGGGCACGTCCAAGTCGACGATGCTGCGGTCCATCACGGCCGAGTGGGGAATCCCGTTCGTGTTCGTCGAGGGCAACGCCGATCTGACACCCACACAGCTCGTCGGACACCACAATCCATCGCGGGTGTTGCGTGAGGACTACTCCGCCGAGAACTTCGTGCCGGGTCCCCTGGTCGAGGCGATGCGCACCGGTGGCTTCCTCTACATCGAAGAGTTCAATCGCGCACCCGAAGACACCCTCAACACGCTGCTCACCGCCATGGCCGAGCGGCGCATCGCAGTGCCGCGTGTGGGGGCGGTGGACGCGCTGCCCACCTTCCGGATCGTCGCGTCGATGAACCCCTTCGACAACGTGGGAACAATCCGACTACCCGACTCGGTGCACGACCGACTGTGCCGCATCGCGATCGGTTATCAGGACGACGTTGCCGAACGCGGAATCGTTCTGCTACGCAGCGGGATCGATTCGGATCGGCTGGTCGCCGATGCAGTTGCTCTCACCCGTGCCACCCGCGACCGGGACGACGTACGGCAGGGCAGCAGCGTACGCGGCGCGATCGATCTGGCTGTCATCGCGAAACAGCTCGCCGAGATACGTGAGGTGACGCTCCCTGACGAACCGTCCGTGACGCCGCCGCGCACGCTACCTGGCGAGTACACCGTGCTCGTGCTCGACGCCATGTTGGTTGCGTTGTCGGGACGTATCCACGTCGACGAAACCTTGTCTGCTACACCCGAAGTAGTGCTCCGGGAAATCTGGGAAGACCATTTCTTACTCGCACCGGCAGCTGCCGAGCCGGGTTGAAGAGCCGTCGACGCCGAATCACCTCTGATTCGACGCCGGCAGGCCGGCGAGCAAGGACTGCGGCCACTGAAACGCCGTCCGAAGCAGCTCGCCGAGGAACCCACGCTCTTTCAGCCATCGCGCGGTGGTGGGGGTGCGGTGGTGCTCGTCGGTGCCGGACGCGACCGGAAACGCGCCGGAGGGTCGAGCTTTCCGGTCGCGACCACAGCCGGAGAGACAGGGGAAAGTGGTCGGGAGATCGCTCTCGATGCCCTCGACGAGACGGTGGAGGATGCGCTCGCCCGTCGCCGCTCGCACGAGATCGCTCGACGGCTCGCATTGCAGCCTGCGAACGACAGACGATCGCGGCGTGGCGTCGGCGCGCTGGCCTCGGTGAGGTGGTGGGGTGGTTCCGCCGAGATCGATCTCGATGCGACGGTACGGGCGATCGCGGCGACTCCGCTCCCGGAGGACGACGACTTTATCGTTCGTGAGCGCAGGCGTAGTCGCCGGTCGGTGGTGCTGGTCATCGATCTCTCCGGGTCGATGAAGGGCGAGCGTATCCGCACGGCCGCGGCAACAGTGGGTGCTCTTGCGAGCGAGTTGCATCGTGACCGGCTCGCGGTGGTGGCGTTCTGGTCGGACGCTGCGGTGGTCGCGCCGATGGGGGAGCGACTCGATCCGACGGTGGTGCTCGACCGGATTCTTCGCATTCCGGCTCGTGGCCTCACCAATGTCGCGTTCGCACTCGAGGCCGCGCGCTGTCAACTGCGAGATGTTCCGTCCCGTGAGGGCCGGGTGTTGTTGCTGAGCGATTGTGTTCACAATGCAGGGGAGGATCCGCGGACGATCGTGCCGGCGCTTCCTCGGCTCGATGTACTCCTCGATGTCACAGGGGAGAAGGACCTCGAGCTCGGGCGTGACCTGGCCGTCCTCGGCCGCGGACTTTGTCGGACGATCACGACCTACCGTGATGTGCCCGGTGCATTGCGTGCGGTGTTCGCCAGGTGACGTCGTTGCGGGCCGCGGCAGGTGAACCCTGCATGATCTCGAAGTAGTTCTCGAACGTCACGGGCCAGCTCCGGCGTCGGTGAAGTGGCGCCAGCTGAGGGGCGGGCAGAGTCGGCTTCTGTCGTAGCTCCCGCCGAGTGAGCAGGCGGTGCAGTGGACAGTTCGTCGCGATGTGCCCGGAGCCGCGGGTGGTAGTGCTGCTCCGACACCCACCGGGTACGGCGGCGCCGGCCGCTCACGGACCTTTGTCCCCGACCAGGGCGAGAGCGAAATTGACGTAGCGATCGGCGATATCTTGTGGGGTTTTCGTTCCTCCGGTCCGGTACCAGTCGGCAACACCTTGGCACAACACCAACACTGCACGAGTCGCCTCGTGCGGGTCGTCGGTGCCGAACTTGCCCACCGCGCGTCCGGAGATGACTTCGGTGAGCATCATCGCTTCGAATTCGTCACGGAGTGCGACGTGCTGACTCCTGTAGGGCTCTTCGAGTCCCCGAATTTCGCGAGTGAGATGAGCCATCCTGCGTCTGTTCGTCATGTACAGCACGGTGTTCTCGACCAGCGCTATGAAGCGGTCGCGCGGGTCTTCGCCGGCGTCCGCAAGTGCGGCCTGGCCGCGCCGACGGAGGTCCTCGTTGGACATGCGCAGGAGGGCGACCAGTATGTCCTGCTTGGTTTTGAAATTGTAGTAGAGACCGGGAACCGTCATTCCCGCCTTTGTCGCTATCGCGCGGACGCTCGTGCCGTAATAGCCGCAGGTGACGAAGAGCTCGAGGGCGGCGTCGAGCAGATCCGGAAGCGTGTAGGCAGGGTCGTAGTACCGCCAGTCGCTGACGGTCGCCAGATCTGCCGTCTCTGCTTGGTCGATGTGTGTGCTCGCCATCATTATCTCCTCCGCCTGTCTGCGGACACTATGCCAAGGCCGAATCGGGCGTGTCCGAACGCACCGCGATGTCGACCGTGGCACGCACATGGGTACCACGGTCATGTCGACCGTCGACCCGAATCGTCTTACCGGTCGGGCCGTCGTCGGCACTGCCACTGAGCGTGAGCACGTCACCGGGAAATGCGGGTTGCGCGAGGCGCAGCGTCAGGCGGCGGAACGTCGTCGCCGGACCGAAGATCGAGCTGACGTAGCGGGTCACCAATCCGGCTGTGGTCACGATGCTGGCGATGATGTCGTCGAGACCCTGACCCTGCGCCACATCGTGGTCATGATGCACCGGCTCGTGATCGTTCGATGCCAGAGCACCGGCGATGATCAGACTTCGAGAAAGAGGAATCCTCAACGTGGACAGTCGGATACCCGTGCTCTCCGAGGCTGTGCCCGTGCCGCGCTGAGAGGACACTGTCGGTTCGGGACTGAAGTACATCGTGCGCGAGCGCATCGTGCCGACCACGTCACCGCGCTGATTGCGGAACTCGAACGCGATGGTGACGAAGTGCCCAGGCCCCAACGCGGTGCGCTTGCGGGGTGAGACCGACTCCACCCACGAGAGTTCGGTGAGCGTATCGCCCGGCCGGACCGGTTGCAGGTATTCCTGCTCATAGTCGGTGGCAACGACAGCGGTGAACCCGTTGTCCGCACTCAACTCGCGCACCTGCGTGTGCAGCGTCGGAAACGCTGCCCGTGCCCGGGATCCGATCGGCATCGTCCAGGTCTGCAGCATCGCGGGTGGGGCGAGCACACCGCCGTGTCCCGCCTCCACCGCCGCGTCCTCATCCCGGTAGACCGGGTTGTCCTCGCCCAGCGCAGCACACCAGGTACGGATCGCATGGTCGCTCACCACGATCTCGGCCGACCGGGTGACGGGATCGGCTGCGTGCGGCAACACGGCGAGTGCCGCGGTGAGGTCACCGAGTGGGGGCTGGCTGGTTGTCACGGTGTCTTGAGGGCACGATCGATCAGGGATTCGGCAGTATGACACTCATCCTCAGCGGACGTTTCGCGGTGGTGGGGGCCGGAGGGATTCACCACCACGCGGACGTTCGAGTTCCGCGTCGGCGGGGTATGGGACTTCGTGATGCACGGACCGGACGGAACAGGCTATCAGGAGTGGATCTCCTGGACCGAGATCACCCTGCCGGATCGGATCACGCTGCGCCACGGTGAGTTCCGCGGCGACCGGAACGCCCTCGAGTCGATCCTGACGTTCGAGCCCGACGGTGTGGCGACCCGGATCGAGATGCGCACGGTGTTCCCCACCAAGGAGCTGCGGTCGTAGGGTGTCTATGGTTATCCGCATGCTCGACATCTCAAAGTGAAGGTGCGGCGCCGACGCGCAGGTGCCGATGGGAGAGTCCCATGGGGTGGTGGGAATCCGGTGAGGACATCCGGGCAGGTCCACGGCGTGTCGATCCCTCGGTAAGAGTGGGCCATCGCGTAGTGATCAACGAGTTACCGACCAAAGTGACTCACAGAAAGCAGCTACGCGATGACCCACGACCATTCTGCCCTGCTCGCTCAACTCGACGCACTCAAGGGCGCCGATACCGCCAATGTGTTCGCCGAACTGATCCGCACCGGACTACAGGCCCTGATCGAAGCCGAAGCCACCGAGAAACTCGGTGCCGGCCGCTACGAACGCACCGAGCAGCGCACCACCCACCGCAACGGACATCGCACCAAGACCGTCGCCACCACCAGCGGTGATGTCGAGGTCAAGATCCCCAAGCTACGCTCCGGCTCGTTCTTCCCCTCCCTGCTCGAACGCCGTCGACGGATCGACAAGGCTCTCTACGCGGTGGTGATGGAGGCCTACGTGCACGGGGTGTCCACCCGCAGCGTCGACGACCTGGTCGGCGCCCTCGGGGTCGAATCCGGAATTTCGAAATCGGAGGTCTCGCGGATCTGCGCAGGTCTGGACGCCGAGATCGCCCGGTTCCGGGAACGCACCCTGACGCACACCACCTTCCCGTACGTGTTCCTCGATGCCACCTTCTGCAAAGTTCGTGTCGGTGCGCACGTGGTCTCGCAGGCGTTGGTGGTCGCGACCGGGGTGTCGATCGACGGCAGTCGTGAGGTGCTCGGCACCGCCGTCGGGGACAGTGAATCCTACGAGTTCTGGCGGGAGTTCTTGGTCGGGTTGCGGGGTCGGGGACTGTCCGGGGTGCATTTGGTGATCTCCGATGCGCACAGCGGGCTCAAAGCTGCCATTGCGCAGCAGTTCACGGGTTCATCCTGGCAGCGGTGCCGGGTGCATTTCATGCGGAACATTCGGGCGACGGTCGGGACGAAGCATGTGCCGCCGGTGATGGCGGCGGTCAAGACGATATTCGCGCATACCGACCCGATCGAGGTCGCTGCGCAGTGGGATCAGGTCACCGACACGTTCGCCGGGTCGTTTCCGAAGGCCGCGGCGTTGATGGAGTCGGCGAAGCATGATGTGTTGGCGTTCACCGCTTTTCCGAAGGCTCATTGGCAGAAGGTGTGGTCCAATAATCCGATATCGGTTAACCGGCCCTCCCACGACACGATCACGGTTGCAGCCTGAGGTCCGGGACCGCCGGTGATACCAGGCGCATGCTGGCGGTGTCGACTCCGATCGAAAGGCGGCGGGCGATGACCGTTCGGGTGCGCATCAGCGGCAACGGGCATGTGATCGACGGCCAGTGGGAAGGATGCGCAGCAGCGAACGCGTTCCTGACGCATCTGGCCGGACGCGGATTCAGTGCGGCAACGGTGCGGGCATATGCGTTCGACGTGCTCAATCTGGCCCGGTTCCTGCTCGATCGCGACCTCGCGGTAGCTGCGGTGACGCCAGTAACAGTGTTCGAGTGGGTCGACTGGCAGAACGTGCGCCGCGAAGCCCGCCCAGGCATGGCGACACGAGGTAATCGGGGCACTGCGGCATCGACGATCAACCGACGAGTCGCGGCGATACGGGCGTTGTTCGAATACCTGGTGATGACCGGGATACGCTCCGACAATCCGGTGCCCTCACCGCGGCGCGGGCAGGGACTGCGACCACCAGCGCAAGGACTGCTCGGACACCTTGGCCCCGGCCGGCCCCGGACCGGAGGCAGGCTGGTACGCCAACCGCGGTTGCTGCCCGAATCCCTCGACGCCGACGCGATAGAGCAATTCGCAGCATCGCTACGCACCCATCGAGATCGGGCGATGGTGTGGGCGATGCTGTTCGGTGGGCTGCGCAACGCCGAGGTGCGATCCCTGAGGTTGGCCGACGTCGATTTCGGTCGGCGACGACTCCGGGTGCTCGGCAAAGGTTCGAAGGAACGGGTGGTGCCGGTCGATGCGGTGTTCTTCACCGAACTGTCGGCCTATCTGCGCCTCGAACGGCCACCAGGGTTGGCGACCGAGGAGTGTTTCGTGGTGCTGCGCGGTCCCAGCGCGGGGGCGCCGGTCACCGAGGCCGGACTGCGGTCACTGTTTCGGCGGCACCGGGACCTCTCCGGCGCGACGAGGGTGCGTCCGCACCGACTGCGCCACACCTATGGCACCGAACTCGCTTCCGCTGGAATCGATCTGATGGTGCTGAGGGAGTTGATGGGGCATGTATCTCCGGACACCACTGCCGGATATGTGCATCTGTCGGTCGAGCAGCTCGCCGCCGAATACGGCGCGGCCCGCGCCAGCTTCGCCGGAACACGACAATGAGCACCGCGGTGGTGGCGACGGTCGTCCTGCCGGCCGGGCCCGTTGCGGTGCTCACCGACTACCTCGATCATGTTGCCGCCCTCGGGCTCAGTGGCAGGTCGGTGCGCGCTCGCACCCTCATTGCGACGACCTTCCTGACCGCGCATCCGGACCTGCGGGACTGGATGACCCGACCGGCGGCCGAGCGACTGGCCGAACTGCGCAGCACCGGGGCGTGGCCACTGCTGTGTCATCTCATCGGACGCGGCGACCTGCGGCTGGACCTCGAACTCGCGGCCGTGAAGAACCTCACCGGTCTCGGCCGGGCCGTCGAGGACCGCGACCCGGACGGGTTCGCTGCCGTCCGGGCCGCCGGGCTCGCCTTGGGGTGGACACCGCAATGGGTCGAGACGGTCCTGGGTGAATGCCTGGCAGTGCTGCTCGCCTGGCACGGCGGCCTCGTCAGCGGCGTGAGCTCCGATACCGTCGACGAATTCGATGCTGCATTGGCTGCCACACAGTCGATTCCGGCAACATCGAAGCGCGCCTACCGCAACCGGATTGCAGGGCTGCGGCAGATGCTGTTCCAGGCCCGCATCGTCGATACCCCACCACGGCGCCGGCCGTGGGCCCGCAGCTATGCCCAGCGCTTCGCCGACGCCCCGATGGCCGATCCGATCCGCGAGGCCCTGTTGCGTTACGTCACCGTCCGGGCTGCGGTGCTGCGCCCGAAGTCCGTCGAATCGTTGATCAACGATCTGCTGCCGTTCGCGGACTACCTCACCATCCACCATCCCGACGTCGTCTCCCTCGAGGATCTGGATCGCAGTCACATCGAGGGCTTCCTGGTCTGGAATCGCACCCGCACCTGGCGGGGGCAACGCGCCGCGGCCGGCGCCGGACGCACCATCTCCAAGGCCGTGATCCAATCGACGGTGTTGAGCGTGCGCAATCTGTTCGACGACATCACCGAATGGGGTTGGGAGCAGGCCCCGCCTCGCCGTCTGGTCTTCGCTGCCGACGTCCCCAAACTCGATCAACCACTTCCGCGGGCATTGCCGCCCGACATCGATGCCGCGGTGATGAATGCGGTGTCCCAGCTGGATGATTCATTCGCTCGTATCGGGTTGATCGTGCTGCGCGGAGCTGGTCTGCGGGTTGGGGAGCTACTGGATCTCGAACTCGGCAGCGTCATCGACTACGGTCCCGCTGGGACCTGGTTGAAGGTTCCGTTGGGCAAACTCGCCACCGAACGCATGGTCCCGCTCTCGGCCGCCACGATCGCCGCGTTGGACGAGTGGACCGGCGGGCGTGGAATCTGCCGGCCGCTGTCGCACGCCCGCACCGGAGAGTTGACCGATTTCCTGTTCGTCGCGCACGGTCGCCGTCTCAGCCAGACTCGGCTGCGCAACGGGCTACTTGACGCCGTCGAGGCGTGCGGACTGCGCGGGGCCGGGGGTGCGCCGTTGGTGGTGACGCCGCATCAGCTGCGACATACTTGGGCTACCGAACTGGCCAACGCCGGGATGAGCCTGCAGGCGTTGATGGCGTTGCTAGGGCATGTCACTCCGCAGATGACTTTGCGTTACGCCACGTTGGCTTCGCCGACGTTGCGTGATGCCTACGACCAGGCAATGGGCAAGATGCGGCGGCGGTTCACGCTCACGCCGGTCGGCAGACCTATTGTCCCTGATGCGGTGAGTTGGCTCGGCAGTGAGATGCTCAAAACGCGTGTTGCCCATGGTTACTGTTCCCGTCACGAGAGTGCGGGTGCGTGTCCTTATGCCAATATCTGCGAGACCTGCGACAACTTCGTCACCGGACCGGAGTTCCGCGGCGCGCTCGAGGCGCAACGCACCGACGTCGAGGCACTCGAGGTCGATGCCCACGGCCGTGGTTGGCCCGATGAAGCGGCCCGTCACCATCGCGTCGCTGACGCCTTGACCGACCACTTGCAGCGTCTCGACCGTTGACCCAAATCGGCAACCAGGGGTTGATCTGTTCCTGAGGGCCGGATAATCGAGCGGTTGAACAAGGAAATCAAGCGTCGAGCCGATGTCGTGGAGATCTTCCCGAACCCGGCTGCGTTTCTGCGGTTGGCGACTGCGGTGGTCATCGAGCAGCACGACGAGTGGCAGGTCACCCGCCGGTATGTCTCGGATGTGAGTATGGATGAGCTCCGAGCGGTGATCGCGGCGAAGCAGCAGGCTACCGAGGCGGTGTTGTCGTTGACCGGAGCGAGCGAAACAGCATAGTATTCCGCATGACTCGTTGATCACCGCGCATCCCGCGAGCCGATCCGAAGTCCACCACTCCACGGGGCACTATCGTGCCGATCCGAGGTGATGTGATGGACGAGTGTGGCGCGGGACCAGCCGTGGTTGGCAGCCTGGCTCGCGTACCAGTCATCGCGTCGAAGCAGCGTAACCAGCCGGCGCCCGAGGACCGGCAGTTCCGCCGTATATGTCAACGTATCGGCACCTTGATCAACGCTGACGTGCGCTACACGTATGGGCAGTAGACGCCCCCGGGTGAAGCATCGAACAATGACCCGGCACGCCACGAGGTGTCCCGCGGACACAACTTCAACACGTTGCGTATGGCATCCTGCATGCAGTGCATGCGATGAGTGCACACATCGCGCGCAGCCAGAACATCAATTTCTTCAAGCCATCGAGGCGAGCTTGCCCAACCCCCACTAGAAGCGAGCCCAGGTCATCGATCGATCGGGCACGCTTTGTGCACGTCAATGACACGGCTGATGCCCGAACACCAATCCCGAACCTCCGGGCTGACAGCACCGATGAGGCGGAGTGCGTCGTTGTGACGGGCTTTCACATTGACGTCGAGGAGCGGTTCCATGTGTGACACGCGGTTACGCAACGCATGCAGTCGGGTCGTTCTGCCTGCGACGCCGAAGCCGTCCGGATCGCTTTTACGATGAGGGAAAGCTCTGTGGAGTGCGTCCGACCAAAGAACCTGCCTGCCCGTGTAGTTCTTGTCCTTCGGGTCCGGCGTAGGAAGCAGCTTTGCCCAGGTACCGAACGTTAACTGTGTAACCATGTCATCGTGATTGACCGCAACGCCGTGGCGGGGATGCCGCAAGGCACGCGCGGTCACGGCATCCTCTGCATGCTCCCTGGCAGTCCGACGTGAACCCTTGGTCATCGAGTTGAGCGGCCGAGCCGGATCAGAAAGCCATCCCTTTCCGTGCGTTACGCCGGGCGTCGTGTGGTGGGGTTGCGTCCCGTTCCATACCCGCAGTTCACCATCGATGGCGTTACGAAGCGCGACCTCTGTTACCGCGAGGACTTGCTGAAACGCTGCAGAGAGCTCGAGATTCCAGCGGTAGAGCTCCAGCGCTCGCAACGGATCATTGCTGCAACGCGAACGGTAGGTACCAAACCGTGACGGATGAAGGGTCTGCGTGATTGCGTCGATCGTCTGCCGACTTGGCACCTGACGTGTCCTCCGTTAACATTAGTTCCAGGTACGAGGACAAGGTCCCTCGTTAATACATGGAGATCCCCCCGCGACAGCTTGGTCGCGGGGGTTCTTCGTTCTCCTGGAATCTAGTTGACTAGCGCCTCTTTCGGCCAACCGACCCCGCAACTGGACTGTCGCTCTCGAACGACGGCTGCGTGTGTGTCACCTACCCGGATCCAACAGGGGAAAGCCCATCTCCTGATGCGGGTGATGGGCGTTCTCGTCGGCTGTTCAGTTAGGCGCTTGCGCTTCGGAGATCGCGTCCAGGAGTAGTTCGATGCCAGGGTCGTTGTAGTGAGCGATTGCGTACTTGTACAACGCCGCAAGCTGCGCGAACGAGCCAAAGCGATCGGACTCGATCTCCGGCAATCTGTTCCAATACCCGAACTCGTCTACGAGATCGTCGAGGGCGAGCGCTTTGTCTTCGTGTACGGACTCTGACATCAGAAGTCACCTGTCCTTGTCTGCCGCTTCAACGGCCTCGATAGCTTGGAGAAGCAGTTCGATGCCAGGCTCGTTGTAGTGCGAGATCGCAAACCTGTAGAGCGCCACCATCTTGGAGATCGTGTCGAATTGATCGGAATCCTGATCAAGGACCACCCGCCACTGGTCGTACTCGTTGAAGAGATCTTCGATCGTAGGCGTTATCGTGGACGTCGTTTCTGCACTCATATTCGAAAAGCCTATAGGAGACAAACCAGACCAGCCGCGTTGGAAGAATATCGTCACGTGGCGTGACGGCGACCTACGGCAGAGCGGCGCCGTTTCGCAGTCCACTCCTACCCGCGAAGTGGTACACGAAGTAGTTTGTCGCGCGCACAAGCCGCTCAGTCCTCTCATCAGGGTCACGTCAAAGTCGTCTTTCCGCTGGTGAGAACCAGTTCTATCGCATCCTGAATGCAGAGTTGATACCGTCGGCAGGCCGCAGCGATATT
>NZ_SLVY01000027.1 GCF_004345605.1 Rhodococcus sp. SMB37 | reverse complement strand
TTGCCCCGGGGTCATTTCCAGGGCAGGTACCGGCTTTCTCATGCGGGAATCCTACCGGACTAACAATCATTTATTTGAGAGACACACCACTAGATCCATGGGGCAGGCCGCGGACGCCGTCGACGGCCGGTTCAGATCGTGGCGCACGCGGGCGCAGGCACATCCTCGAACAGCGGCGCCCCGATCGGCGTGAGATACACGACGTCGAGTATCACCGGCACCGTGCCGACATTGCGGCCTTCGTGCACGTGGTCGGCTCCCGCAGGTTCGTCGATCAGCTCTCCTGCGTCGTAGACCACCGGCACGCAATCCGCTCCGGGATGGGTGAGCGTGCCCGCCCGGACGACGCCGAGAACGGGCCCGTCGTGATAGTGCCAACCTGTGGTTCCGCCCGGATCGATGGTGATCTCCCGCGCCACCGCGTGCACCCCGTCGGGGACGAACGGCAGAAGATTCGGTGGTATCTCGATGTCCACCCATGTCACGCCCGAGATTCCCTCGCTGGGGGTGGCGTGGGCCCATCCGGGCACCGCAACGGACCCGGCGATCACGATCGCCGCGAGCACACCACGCACGGGTCGCCTCATGGCCTCCGACGTTACCGCCCGCGCAACCTGCACAGGGGTCGAACGCGTGCGCCGGTCGCCGACACGGACCGTGGGTGATGCAGGCGCAAGGCCGTGGTCCGCCTACCCTGTCACAGTGAACGAAACAGGTCGATCCCACGTCGGAGCGGTCGAGGACCCGCTGGTGCGGGACGACCGGCTGCGGTTGTTCTCGTTCGCCACCGCCGAGAAACGCACTCACTACCTGTGGGTTCTGCGCGCGTTCGACCACGCCCGCGGCAACTACACGGTGCTGCTGCACGCCGGCGACGTCGAGACCGTTCTGAACCGCATCGCCGCAGACGGTCCCGGCGACGTACCCGAGGCCTCCGACCTTCCGGCGTTGCTCGAGCAACTCCACGCATGGGGTGTGCTCGAACGCAGCTACGACGGCACCCGCGCCGCGACCCTCGCCGAGTACCGCAACCGCCACTACGTCTATCAGTTCGGGCAGGCCGGCTACCGGGCGTTCCGCGCGGTCGAGGATGTGCTCTCGGCGCGCGGGGAAGACGTGTCCCTGTCGCGGTTGGCGCTGGCCGATCTGCTCGCCGACCTCACCGAACTCGCCGACGCGAACGCCGCCGGTGATGGTGAACTCGTCTACCGCAAACTGAGCCGGCTCGACGCGACGCTGTCGGACATGGCCGAACGGGCTGCCCGGTTCTACCTGGTGCTCGGCGACCTGGTGCGCACCACGGAGATCACTCCGGAAGTATTTCTCGATCAGAAGGACGCGCTGCTCACGCACATGCGCGAGTTCAGTTCCGATCTTGCCCGCTACGCCCCGAAGCTCACCGCCGCGCTCGACCGTGTGCATGCCACCGGCTCCGACACACTGCCCACGCTCGCGGCGCAGCACGACGAGCGGGTGCTGCTCTCGTTCGAGGAACGTGAGGCCGACTGGCGGATGCGCTGGCGCGGCGTCGAGCACTGGTTCGTCGGTGTGGGGTCGGCGCCGAGCGAATCGGAACGGCTGCGCGGCGCCACGATCAATGCCATCTCGGCGGTGCTGTCGCTGTTGCGACGCCTGACCGAGCAACGGCGCGGCGGGGTCAGCCGCGAATCGCAGCTGCGGCACCTGGCCGGGTGGTTCGCGAACGCGCCCACCGAGGACGCCGCGCACGCGCTGTTCGGGGCGGTGTTCGACCTCGGCCGGCCTCGGCATTTCTCGATCCCGCATCCTGACGCGGACGTCATTCCCGTCACCCGCTCGTGGTGGGAGGCGCCGCCGGTGGAGATCGCCCGCACGCTCGCCGAGACCGGCCGCCGCCCCGCCGCGGGTGCGCCCGGGCGAATCCAGCGCAACGATGCCGGGGTGCGCAGGCTGCGCGAGAAGCAACTCGAGACGCAACGGCGCCGCGCGCAGGCCGCGAAATCGCTCGCGGCCGGTGGGGTGCGGCAGCGGGAGCTCTCGGAGCCGGAGGCCGAGGTGTTGTTGAGTCTGCTGGATGCGGCGTTGTCGGCGCGGGTGCCGGTCAGTGGCAGGGTGCGACCCGATGAAGGGACCTCCGGGACGCAGAACGGAGTGAAACTCACGTTGCGGCCGAGTGAGGAGTCGATGGTGGTGCGCACCGCGCGGGGCAGTCTGTATTTGGATCATCTGTCGGTGGAGGTGCAGTGAAGGCGCGTTCGATTGCGTCGGTCGATCTCGATTCGTTTCAACGTGCGGCACGATTGATCCTGACGCATCATCTGGTGACGACGACGTTCCCGGATCGGTCGGCGTTGTCGTCGCTGCGCCGGTGGGCGACGGAGTTACGTGAGGATCTGCTCGCCACGTTCGGGTATCGGCTCGAGGTCACCGAGACCACCGCGCGGTTGTTCACGGTCGCCGATCGGCTGGATCCGGGGGCGGGGACGAGTACGGCGACGGGTCGGCCGTTCGATCGTCGCCGATATGCGTATCTGGCGTTGGCGATCGCGGCGTTGGGGCGCGGTGGTGGTCAGATCACGTTGTCGGAGTTGGCCGATCATGTGGCGACGGACGCGAGCCGGGTGGAGGGGGTCGATCTCGACACCGCGCGCGCCGCGGACCGGGATGCGTTCGTCGATGCGGTGGCGTGGTTGACGGCGCGGGGTGCGCTGACGCTCGCCGATGGAGATGCGGGTGGTTGGGCGAGCGACCCGGGGCATGGGGAGGCGCTCTACGACATCGATCGTGCGGTGGTGGCCGCGGTGTTCCGTCCCCCGCGGGCGTTGCAGCATCTGACATCGGTGCGGGCGCTGCTCGGTTCGTCGGTGCCGCACAGTGATACGGGTGAGGTGCGGCGGCGGGTGCGCCGCGCGCTGGTGCAGAAGCCGGTGGTCTACGCCGAGGAATTGTCCGACGACGAGGCGTTGCAGTTGGCGTTGCCACGCACCACCGAGGAGGTGGAGTTGTTGACGGGTCTGGTGTGTGAGCGGCGCGCCGAAGGGGTGGCGCTGGTCGATCCGTCGGGCCGGTTGTCGGATGTGCGGTTCCCGAACACGGGGACGGTCGCGCAGGTGGCGTTGCTGCTGGCCGGGGAGATCTGCGATCGGGTGTCGGATCCGGATGCTCCGCCCCCGGAGCGGATGCCGCTGCCCGCGGACGGGCATGATGCGCTGGTGGCGGCCATCGATGGTGCGATTCCGCGGTCCGGGCTGTTCACCCCGTTGGCGTCCGCGACATCTGGTGATCTCGTCGAACGGGTCGAGGGCGCGTCCGAGCGTCCGGCCCCGACGCATCCGCTGATCGAGGATTCGTGGGTTGCGGGCACGATCGGGCGGCTCGTCCACACCTATGGGCGGACGTTCGCCGCGCAGTGGCAGGCGGATCCGGCGGGGCTTGCGCAGGCGGCGACGGAGCGGCTCGCGCAGATGCGGTTGGTGGTGCGGGCGCCCGGCGGGATCCTGGCGTTGCCTGCGCTGGCGCGGTTCCGCGGTGTGACGGTCAGTGTGCGCAAGCGTGACCCGGAGATCGATCTGTTTCTCGATTCGTCTCCGCCGGACGGTCCACCGGCCGGTGAAACAGAGTTCAGCGATCTCGATCCTTCCAGTAACTCAGCGTCCACTGTTCCCGACTCGATCCACACGGAGATCTCATGAGCAGCGCCCGTTTCCGCCCGACGCGTGCCGGGATTATCAATCTGTGGGATTACCGCGATCAGGAGTTCTCGTTCGCGGACGGTCGTCTGGTGCTGCGCGGCCCGAACGGCTCCGGGAAGACGAAAGCTCTGGAGGTGTTGTTCCCGTTCGTGTTGGACGGGCGCATCGAGCCGCGTCGTCTGAACCCGTTCGCCGGTGAGGAACGCACCATGCGTTCGAATCTGCTGTATCAGGGGCAGGAGAGCGCGCATTCGTATGTGTGGATGGAGTTCAGCCGCGGGCAGCGCGACGACCCGGAGGCGGTGACGGTCGGGGTCGGGATGCGCGCGACCAAGGGCAATGACAAGGTCACCCGCTGGCATTTCGTGGTGGACGGTCGGGTCGGTGTCGACTTCTCACTACTGGACGACGAGGATCGTCCGCTGACGAAGAAGCAGCTGATCGAGCAGGTCGGTGCCGATGCGATCACCGAGCGCCCGATCGAGTACCGGGCGGCGATCGATGCGCGGATGTTCGGTCTCGGTGCGCAACGGTACGACCAGTTGATCAATCTGATCCTGACGCTGCGGCGTCCGCAGCTGGCGAAGAATCTCGATCCGAAGGGCTTGTCGCAGGCCCTGACCGACGGGTTGCGGCCGCTCGACGACGAGCTCGTCGTCGAGGCCGCCCGCTCGTTCTCCGACATGGAGGAAGTCGCCCGCACGCTGGAGTCACTCGCAGCGGCCGATGATGCAGCGCAGCGGTTCGTCACCGTCTATTCGAAGTATGTGCGGCAGCAGGCGCGGGTGGCGGTGGAGCAGGTGTCGGGACGGCTCGATGCCGTCGACGCCGCAGTACTCGCGTTGCGACAGGCCGCCACCACCCAGCAGGAGGCCACGGTCGCGCGCACCGAGTCGGAGGAGAGGCTCGCCGGGGCCGAGCGGGAGCACGAACAGGCCCGCACCACGCTCGATGCGTTGCAACGGTCGAGCGCGTACGAGGGTAAGCAGCAACTCGACGATCTCGCGTCGGTGGTGGCGAATCTCGAACGCACCACGTCCGCGCAGACCGAGAACGCCGGGCGGGCGCAGGCCGCGGTGGCCGACCGGATCGGTGAGCAGACCCGCGCCGAGGAGATCGTGACGGCCGCGACGTCGACGCGGCGCCGCACCGAGGATGCGATGCAGGCCGCGGCCGAGGATGCGTCGATCACATGGTCGGGTGTGGAGCACATCGACCGGACCGAGCAGCTGGTGGCGACGATCGAGGCGAACGCCGAGGAACGCGACGCCGATGTGCGGGCGGTGCGCAGCGCCTTGTCGAAGGTCGAGGGGGCGGCCGCGGCGCGCGCGCGGGCGGAATCGGCGGCGACACGGAGCCGCGGTCAGCGCGACACGGCGTTGGCGGCGGTCGAAGCCGCGGAGACCGTCGTCGAATTGGCCCGCAACGAGACAGCGAACGAACTGCGTCACTGGTGGACCGAGCACACGACCACCCTTGCTGCGGTGGGGTTGTCGACTCCAGTGTTCGAGGCGCTCGACGCGGCATTGAGTGCGGTCGGTGAGGACGATGCAACCGCGCCGGCTGCGGCGCTGGCCGAGCACACCGGCCCGGTTGTCGAGGAGATCCGGTTCCGGCGCCGCGCCATGGGTTCGGAGATCGACGCGCTCGGGGTGCGGATCGGTGAGCTCGAACAGGAACGTGCCGCGGTGGCGGCGGAGCGGGACGACGCTCCCCCACCGTTCCCTGCGCGCTGCGGGTCGCGGGAGGGCTGGGCCGGCGCTCCGTTGTGGCAGCTCGTGCGGTTCCGGGACGATGTGTCCGCGGACGACGCTGCGGGTGTCGAGGCGGCGTTGCAGGCGGCGAATCTGCTCGACGGGTGGCTCGTCGGGGGCACCGGCGAGGTGCCGGATCTCGAGTCGGATCAGGTGCTGGTGGCGTCGCCACCCGAGCAACGACCTTCCGGCCCGACACTCTCTGATGTTCTTGTGCCCGAATCGGATACGTCGGTTCCGGAGTCGCGGGTCGCGGAGGTGCTGGCGTCGATCGCGTTGACGGCCGAGCCGGAGCCGGGCATCGGTGTCGCGGTGGATGTGCGCGGTGGCTATCGGCAGGGGGTGCAGCTCGGCCGGCATGTGAAGGATCATGCCGAGTTCATCGGAGCGACAGCGCGGGCGCGGCGCCGGCTGCTGCGCATCGCCGAATTGGAAGCGACCATCGCCGAATCCCGCGCCGAGGTGCAGACCCTGCGCGAGGAGGAGCACTCACTCGGAGATCGACTCACTGCCCTCGACCGTGCGGTGAAGGCCCTCCCCCGCACCGGCACGGTGCTCGCGGCGCTGCGGAAGGTCACCGAGTGTGCGGGTGCATTGCGCACCGCGCAGGAATCGGCGGCCGCGGCCGATCGGGATCTCGATCAGGCGATCGCCGATGCGTCGGTCAAGGAACAGCAGTTGCGTGCGGCCGCGGCGCGGCACCGCACCCCGCTCACCGCCGCCGAGCTGGACAGCCTCGACGCCGCGATCCGGCATTTCCGGACGCAGGGTCAGGCGCTGCTGCGGGCGTTGCGTGATCAGGCGAACGCCGCCGAGCGTCTGCGGGAGGCGCAGTTTCGGCACGATGAGGCGCGGGTCGCGGCGGACGAGGCCGCCGAACGGTCCCTCGAGGCAGCGGAGTCGCTGGCGCATCAGCAACAGCTGCTCGAGACGTTGCGGGAGTCGATCGGAGCGAGTGCCGAGCGCATCGATGCGCAACTCGAGGAGGCCCGGGGGCGAATCGAGTCGGCGAAGGCGGCCGAGCGTGCGGCCCGGAATGCGTTCCAGTCGGCGCTCGAGCAGATCGGCAAAGCCGAAGCGGCGCACACCGCGGCGGAGCAGACGTTGCGGTCGGCGCTGGTGGAATGCCACGTCGATGCCCGCAAGCTGGCCCCGTTCGCGCACCGCGACCTGTTGGCGCTGCTCGAGGTGCACAGCAAGCACGTATGGCCGGCGAGTGAGGCAGCGTGGCTCGATGCCGAGCAGGTGCTCTACCGGATCCGGCACGCGCCGGACACCAAGGGTGCCGTCGAGGTGTTGCCCGTCGAGGTGACCGGATTGTTCCGGTCGCTGGAGGCGGCGACACAGTCGGTGTCGGCCGGGGAATCGGCGCGCAAGTCGACGGGATCTGCGTTGACGTCGGCGCTGCAGGATTTCGATGCCGAGCTCGCGCGGGGACGCGACTATCGCCTGACCTGGGATGCTCCCGACGGGGTGACGGTGGTGCAGGTGCAGGACGAGCAGGGCTACAGCTCGGTCGGGCGGTTCGCGGCGCGCATCGCGCAGGCCCGGCAGGACCAGGAGGCGTTGCTCACCGACTCCGAGCGCCGCATCCTCGAGGACGCACTGTTGACGGGATTGTCGCAGCAGATCCACGAACGCACCGTCGACGCCCGCGATCTGATCGGGCGGATGGGCACCGAGATGCGGCAGCGGCGCATGTCGTCGGGCACCACCATCGGGGTGCACTGGGTGCTCGCCGATCATCTCGACGAGCGGGCGCGGGCGGTGTGCAAGCTGCTCGATCGGGATGCGTCGGCGTTGTCGCCGGAGGATCTGGCGGGGATCCGGGCGCATTTCGCATCGCGGATCCGCGCCGAGCGCGCGGCGCACCCGGAGCGGTCGTACCCGGAGATCCTCGCGTCGACGCTCGATTACCGGCGGTGGCGGGTGTTCTCGTTCAGCCTGATCGGCGCGGACGGCAGTGAGGACCGGTTGACGCCGGCGCGGCATTCGGCGTTGTCCGGTGGTGAGCAATCGGTGTCGCTGCATCTGCCGTTGTTCGCGGCGGCGCACGTGATGCTCGATTCGGCCGATCCGCACGCGCCACGATTACTCGCGCTCGACGAGGCGTTCGCCGGTGTCGACGACACTGGGCGCAGCGAATTGCTGGGCCTGTGTGTGCAGTTCGACCTCGACCTGTTCATGACCGGGTTCGATCTGTGGATCACCTACGGCGGAGTGCCCGGGTGTGCGCACTACGACCTGTCGCATTCGGTGGCCGAGCACACGGTCGCGGCGACGCTGCTGGTGTGGTCCGGTGGCGAGTTGCTGGCCGAGCACGACGGGTCGGATCTGGCGACGGCCTTGGGGTCGCCGGGTACGCGGCGGGTGGTGCATCCGGTGGATGGTGCGTTCGAGTTCGCCTGACCGGCGCGGGATTCTAGGAGAGTTGATGAGCTGGTCCGGTAGCAACGAACTGCGTGCGGTGCTCGACAGGGCCCGTCGGCATGTCGTAAGCAACGGACTGCAGGTGACCGGGAAGATCACGGTGCCGGTCACCGCGGAAACCCCCGATCTGTATCGGTTGGCTCTCGCGATGCGCAGAGTCAAGGTAGACAGCACCTCGACCAAGGTGCCCATCTACGTGCAATCCCTCGACTCCTGGCTGCAACGCCCCCTCAACGGCGGTCGCTCGCTGCTCGAAGTGCTCGACGCAGAGTCACCACTCGTCGACCGACCCGCCGAGAGGTCTGCCAAGAACGACGCCGTGGACAGGGCGCGGGAACAGGTCCACACGGTCCTCGCTGCGCCTGAGCATCGGCAGTGGCTCGAGCTCATCGACGCCGCGCGGGTCACGGCACCCGATCTGCTGTCGGGAACGGTGTTCGATGCCGTTCGCATACTCGCCGTCCTCCCCGCCGAGGGAGAATCGCCGGTCGAGCTCTCCGAGCGTGTCCTCGGCGACACCAAGGCGCTGACCGACACGCCGGTGCGTCGATGGGTTCTACGCCTCCTCGCGGCAGCGGTGGGTGTCGACGAACCGTCCACCGGTGCCGAGCGCGCCGCGATGTGGGAGCAATTCGGGGTGATCGACAGTGGGCTGGCCAGCCGCGTGCTGACACTCGGCGTGCGCCTCGAGGGACATCCCGCGGCCGCCACGATTTCCGGAGCGGCGGCGGACGCCGGCGTTCATCAGGTGTGGACGCTCGCTCAGTTGCGCGCATGGACAGCGACGTTGGCTGCGGGCGAGGTATATGTGTGCGAGAACCCGACTGTCGTCGAGGCGGCCGAACGTGAGCTCGGAGCCCGGTGCAGGCCGTTGCTGTGCACAGAGGGAGTGCCGTCCGAGGCCGTCCGTCAGTTGCTCCGTACAGCCCGCGGCGCCGTGCATTGGCGCGGTGATTTCGATTGGACCGGACTACGCACCACCGGTCGCGCATGTACCGAGTTCGGCGCACTGCCCTGGCTGATGGATGCGGCTACGTATCGTGAGGCGCTCGACCGAGGCGACTCCGAGATGTTGAAGTCGACCGATACGCGAGCCGAGTCGCCGTGGGATCCCGAACTCGCGCAGGCACTGGAGACGTCGGGAAGGGCCGTGATGGAGGAGCGCTTGATCCCGGTACTGTTGGAGCATCTCCGTCGATAGTCGAGGACGACATTCTCGTGGACTCGATACGTCGTCAGATCCGGCGCATGACCGAAACCACTTTGCCCAGGACGACCGCGTCGTCGCCGTTGATCTCGGCGTAGGCGGGGTTGCGTGGCTCGAGGACGACGTGACCGTTGCGGCGCCGCAGCACCTTCACCGTGGCCTCGCCGTCGATCATCGCGGCGACGATCTCGCCGGAATGCGCTTCGTCCTGGCGACGCACCACCACAACGTCGCCGTCGCAGATCGCGGCGTCGATCATCGACTCACCGCATACCCGCAGCGCGAACACCGTGCCGGACCCGACGAGCTCGCGCGGAAGCGTCAGCGTCTCGTCGACATACTCCTCGGCGAGGATCGGTGCACCGGCCGCGATGTCGCCGACCACCGGCACTGCCACATTGTTGTCGTTCGAACGGCCGTGCTCGGTGCCTGCGAGGAACGGGCGCACATCCAGTTGACGGGCCATGGAAGTACCCCTTCGGAGAAAGCCCTTCTCCTCGAGGCTCTTCAGATGCTTGGACACCGACGACGCCGACCGCAGGCCCACCGCGTCCCCGATCTGACGGGTGCTGGGAGCGCATCCGTGTGCAGCCACCCAATCCCGGATCGTTGCCAGAATCCGCTGCTGGCGGAGTGGCAGCGTGGAGGGATCGAGGCCGCCGAACATGTCGAAGTCGTGGTAATCGGTCACCGAAGAATCGTAGGTGGTCGTGTCGGCACGCTCGAGCACGGTGCGGGGATGCAACCAGATGGTCACGCTCCCATGATGGAGCCGGCCCGATGATCATCGGTACGGTGACAATGACAGCAATTACCTCGAACCATCCGCGCGAGCCGATGCACTCGAAGTCCTGACCGATGTCGATACCGACGCCGTCGCCCAGTTACCGGAGCCCGAGGCGCTTGACAGATAGCGTCACGCAACCCAAGACCGTCGATGCGCCTCGCCGCCTCCCCACCCAATCGGAGCGGCCGCTTACCGTGAACATTCCTCAAATGCCGGTTCCGTCGCGAAGTTCGGAGTACTTGTCGAGCGCGTGGCCGTGTTCCTCGGTGCCGGCCGCGTAGAACCGGGAGAACATTCCCTCGAAGTGCAACCCCGCGTCATGGTGAGCGCGTACCAACTGGTCGCCCAGCTCATTGTGATCGCCTTCCCCTCTGATCCCGATGGAGAACTGCCACAACCCCGCGTCCTGAGGCAGCGGTTCGGGACGATGCCGGGCATTGCGCCCGCCATTGCTCACCGCGGTCGGGTCGGTAATCAGGACCGGCTCGAGGACCTGCCACCGTCCGATAGGGGTGAGAAGATCGGTCAGCAGCGGACGGAGATCGGCGAGGTAGTCGGCAGGGTCGGTGACGAACACGAGAAGTGTGTGCTCGACCAGATCATCGAGGCGAAAAGGGTCTGGTGGATCCGGTTCGACGACCCAGACGCTGCCGCGGTAGACGTCCGTTCCTCCGACCGGTCCGAGGTCGGTGGCAGTCGATTCGACGAGACACAGCATCGGGTGACCGTACAAGCCCGCCAACCTCGCCTCCCGGGCGAACACATCCAGGATCACGCGAGCAGTGCGGGCATCGACACCCATCAGCGTGTCGAACCCGGCGATCGCCAACACCGTGCCGGTGGTCTCGGGATCACTGCCGAAGACGTAGGTACCGACGTCTGCGAACACATCGCTGAACGCCCCAAGGCCACCGCCGTAGGAACGGCGGTAGGACATTGCTTCGGCAAAGGCGTCGTACATGTCCTCGACCGAGGTCCAGGCGTGTGCGTCGATACGATGCACGAGATACCCCAGGCCAGTGAGCCGACCGCAGGCGCTATCGAGCTCGAAGAAAGTGTCGTACCGAAAGACGTTGCCGTTCTGCAGCAAACTCCAGTCGAAGCGTTGTCGCTGCTCGCTGAACAGGTCGTGGTCGGTCGGGTCGAACAACGCGCTACGTACCATGCACTGAGCGTAGGTGTGATCGGTAGCCAACGGCGGAGTGAGCGTCGAGCTGCGAATCCGGGCTGGATCTACCCGGCAAGCCGGAACAAGGGAATCTCACCGTCAGTGAAGGCCACAGCAATATCCAATCTGCAAAGCAGCACACAGAGCACAAAAGACCATGCCGTCTCCTCGATTGCCTCATCGAGCTACGGGACGTACTTGCGAATCACCACGCTCGTCGCACTCGCACCAACGAGTTGCGAGAAGAAGGACGTACTGCGGTCACACTTCATCCGCCAGGCGACCTCAGGTTGATCGGCGACCGGAACGACCCGGCGCACCTCATGTCGCAGGCATGGCCGACGGCCCGGCGTCGAGGCTGATTTCCAACCCAACCGCCCGTCCACCGTGTTTCCGAGGGCTGCCGAACAGCGTGGTGATCACGAATACACGGAACTTATTGCCATATTTCGCGGTCATCGCCCGCTTCGCGTTGCGTAACTCATGCGCGGGCAGCACTCGCGCCGAGCCCGACCGCCACGGTCCTGTCGGGGTTCCATCGAAGGTCGACGACGCGATCTCAACCCGAGGGTTGCGCCGGATCCGTTCGACCTTCCACGAGCGAGCGGGCGTATACCCATACCAGCGGCCACCGGCAGATGCCAGCCACACCGGCGTCGTCCTCGCCGAACCGTCTCGTCGGAACGTGCGCAGCGCAAAGAACTGGTCACCACCGGGATCGTCACGAAACGCCATACCCGCAGTATCCCAAAACCTCACCACAAAGCACGGAATCCACCGCGAGCGATGATGGGCGATCCACAGATCTTGACAATATCTCCGGCCGGGGACCTGTCACACAGTGCGGCGCACATCGTCGAGGTGATTCCTCGCCGACGTCAGCGCCATCACCTCGCGGCTCAGCCTGTTCGTCACCCCCGACAACGTTCCTGCCCTTCTCATCCGAGGCCCGATCGGCGGCCGGGCGCAGATACGCCGAGCGGGCCGTCCGGATCGGCGTGCACCTCACCCGAGCTCGAAACGCGCCGCCTCTGCCTCGCTTTCGAGGCTCTTCATCGCCTTGTCTACGCGGTTCCCGGATGGCTTCTGAAGCAGTTTCATGCTCACCTGGTCAGATGACATATCCCCTATGCACTCACCGGTGCACAGGACGCAACAACTCCGGGTCGTTGTTGCGCGGCGAGTTCACCGCCGTACTCACCTCATACAGATCCAGATGCGGCTCCGGAACCGAATTCAGCAACGCATCCACATCGTCACGATCGATCAACGCCGGATCAAGCCACGGACCGACGAACGTATCCGGAAGGATCACCGGCGACCGGTCGTGCACCTGGCCGGCAACGTCGGTCGCCGGCCGCGTGAGCACCGTGCACGTCCACAACCACCGATCGGGATCATCCTTGGGCAGATCCGGATTCGGCCACAATTCGTACAGGCCGGCCATCGACACCGGCCCGTCACCGTGGAGGAAGAACGGAATCTTCTTGCCGCCGTCGTTCTTCATCCACTCGAAGTACCCGTCCGCCGGCAACACGCAGCGTCGGCGGGCCGCGGCCGCCTTGAACGCCGGTTTGCTCGTGATCGTCTCCGACCGCGCGTTGATCATCCGCGACCCGATCTTCGGGTCCTTCGCCCACGACGGCACCAACCCCATTTGACCTGAGACGACACCATCCGCACCTGATCCGCGTCCGGTGCGGTGCGCGGCGCGCGTTCGAGCACCACGTTCACGTGCTGGGTCGGGCGATGTTGTACGCCGGCGGCAACTCCTCCCCCACCGTCTCGACGGCGTCGTAGGCGGCGAGCAGATGAGCTCGGGTACTGGTGCTTGCATAGCGGCCACACACGATCGGACCTCCGTCGTCGCAGATACACCACGAACGATAGCCGTGGCCACGGACGACCCAGGAGCACCGGCGAGAGTTCAGGGGTTGATCTGCGCTGATGACACGTCCTGGCTGCCGCCGATTTCCGACTGCACCGGATGCGGTCGCGAACGTGGAGCGGATCGCGGTCTCTTGTTGATTGGGCCTGCGGCGCGGACTTCGAGTAGATCGTTCTCCGCGCGGACGGCGCCGACGCGCCTGGTCACAGTCGAACGATGCTGCCACCAGGATTGTCGATGCTGTGGGAAACGGCCGACCCGCAGACCGCGCTCCGGACACGATTCGGGTTCGACAGCTTCGCCGCAGCCAAAAACTGGATCTCGACGGTCCGACAGGTGCACTATCGGTCACCGTCGTTCCGGAACTGTCCGGAGACCGGTTGGACATCAACGACCAGAGCGCGGTCCATTCGGCGGGAGCATGCCTGGCCCACATCCATCGAGTACTCGGTAGCGTTCAGCACGACCCTGCACTGGCGTCGCCGCACCCCGCGATTATAAGGGAGCGGATCGAGGAGTGGCTCGCCACCCAGGATCGCGGATATGCACCGGACGCATCACGCCGACTCGAGACTCTCCTGTCGGGGCTTCTCGAGCTCGAGGACGAGCCTCAGCTGGTGCACAACGATTTTCGCGCAGCCAACATCCTGATACGGCATTCCCAGGTTGTCGGGGTGCTCGATTTCGACGAAGTGGCATGTGAGCACCGCGTGAGCGACCTGGCCAAGGCCAGCGTCTACCTCGGGACACGATTCACCAACTGGCGGCCGATACCGCCAGCGGCAAGACACATGCTGCGCGCCGGATACGAATCCGCATGGCCCCTCAGTCCTGCCGAGGCGCACTGGTTCGATGTTCTCGTGTTTGTGGGGCATGCGATCATGGCAATCCCGAGTGAGAGCGATACTGCTGGATGGGCGTGCGTGTTGTAGCGAAGAAATCCAAGCCGTTCGCCGTGTCGCACGGGTACCCGTGCAAGTCCGCAATGCGGGATGTGCTGCTACCGCGGCGGACCTACCTCGACTGGATCAGCGACAGAAGAGCCTGCGCAGCGACGGGCTCGCCCTCGACGTGCACGTGGTCGTCGCGTGTCGCGTCGGCGATATCGATACGACCGCCGACGATCGCGGCAAGCACAGGCGCACCGCAGCGGACGACAACATCATCAGCCGACCTCTGCATGGGATCGGGAGCGAGCTGGGTCCGCCCGGAGTCGAGCAGCAACCTCGTGGCACTGTCGTCGACGAAGAAATCGTAGGCGACGCGAAGTTCTTTCGGGAGCGCAGCTCCGAGTGCTTCGGCGATGAACGCCAAGGCGCCGAACAACCGGATCCCCGCGCGAACGCCTTCGCCGCCTCTACATCACCCCACCGTGGATGTCGACGAGCACCCGAGTTCGACATTCGCCACCGAATACATGTCCGAAATACCCGACATACTCAGCGCGGCAGTCCGGGCCTCGTTCTCGCGCGCGCCTGCCTGGCGAACGGCACGTCCAGAAAGATCGACATGTCCCACAAGTCCACGAGTTCGTCGCGATGAAGAAACAGACCGTCGACCAGCACGGGCGCGTCAACAGGGGCATACAGCGGCATCGGGCAGGTGACCGTGTCGGCTTCCGAATCGTACGAGGCCGGGCGGTACCAACCATCACCATCAGGCCGCAGCCGATCGAGGGCGTACGCCCTCAACGCGGGATTGAGAAAGTCATCGGCATGCAACACGACGGCGAGCCGCGGATGCAGCTGATGCACGAGCAGTGCCGAGAAGACGTTCTTACCGCTCCCATCGACGCCATCGACCGCGATGAACGCTCAACCAGAGGGAAAGCCCGCAGGATCTTCTCTGCGATGATCATGACGGTCTCACCCATTGCTACACACCCTCGGACGTGCTGCTCGACACCGTTGCCGTCCGATCGGCCCGACCCACAAGCGTGTCCAGGATCTCCGCGACGCCGGTCGGATAGAAGGGACCGTGCGCGTCACCTATCGAGACCCATCGGACCGGGCTGCCTTCGTCGAGCACCCGTAACCGCGCATCCAGAGGAATCGCATCGATCTCGGGTGACTCGACCGCGAAAACGTGGGCGATCTCGTGTCCCGGGTTGCCCTCGTACTCGAAGATGTTCTCCACCACTACCAGTAGTTCGACAGCTCCGAGTGTGACGCCCAGTTCCTCAGTGAACTCCCGTCTCAGCGCCGCCTCGGCAGTCTCACCGAATTCGATGCCGCCCCCGATCGCGCGGTGAAACGCCTCGCCCGTCACCCGGTCCACACCATCGAGCACGAGAACACGCCCCGAGCGGATGGCCAGCCCTACCGAGATGTTCCTGATCGATGACACGCAGTCCACTGTAGGACTGCGCGATCCCACCCTTTGCCAGTGGAATGTGGGAGCGAGGCAGCGCCCAGCGTGGTAGCTGCGCGCGAGCTTCTCATTGCGCATCGCGATCCCGCGCCACTACAGGAGCTTGTTCCGCTCGACGACATTGCGGCCCTCCACCTGATCAGCGTTCGGACACACCCCGGACCTCGAGAACGCACGGTGAACTGCGAAATATGACATATCACCTACCCTGCGGCAAGGTCGCCGGACGGCATCGCGGCTGTCGATTCAGAAGCCGATGGAGTGAATCGGCGCCAACCGTCCTTCGAGCAGCCCTTCGAGCACGAACGCTTCATGCGGGACCATCGGAGTCGGAAGGTCTTCCACATCGAACCACTGTAAAGCTGCTGCCTTTTCCGGTTCCATCAGTCTCGGCTCGGATGACCAGTGCCGGCACTCGACAAAGAAGTCCGCCCGGTGGTCCTTGTAAGAGAGACCGGGACGCTGCTGTCGATGCAACGTGGTCAGCGCCACGAGGTCACCCGGATCGACCGCGATTCCGAGTTCCTCGGCACACTCACGAACAGCAGCGTCGAAAACCGACTCACCCCGCTCGACATGTCCCGCCGCTGCATGAGCCCAATACCCGTCCAGGTAGCCCGTTCCCTCCCGCAACTGGAGCAGGACCTGCTCACGATCGCCGTACTCACGAAGGAACAGCACATAGACGGCCGGCACCACCTGAAAGCGATCGTTCACTCGCCCACGGTAGCGGGCACCAGCGACACACAACGCCCGGGCAGGGCGCCGCCTCGGAGGCACCGCGGCCGGGCGAGCATCTACAACCGCAATTCGCTGCTAATCGAGGTCGGTGTCCTCGTTGAAGTCGCCCAGATGCACAGCCACACAACTTCTGCCGCCGTCGGTGAGAACCTCGGGCAGCAACTGCGCCATCATCTTCGGCCGCACAGTCTCACCTGTACCGGCCAGCTCGTCCACCGTCCACCAACGGTGACCGTACCGCGCTTCCGTGGTGTCGATCTGCATCCGAGCAACCTCAGCTGCAGTGACACGGCCAAGTCGATATTCCTCATACTGGTCGAAGCGGAGACCATCGACGCTGTACAGCGTCTGCCGAGTCCACACCACCGGACCCAGACGCGACGCCGGAATCGTCAACCGAGTCTCCTCCCAGACCTCCCGGACAGCGGCCTGTCTGTGATCTTCACCTGCTTCGACACCGCCCCCGACCGTGAACCACCACCGCGCCCCCGGTGTACGTGGATCGCGGCCACACAACAACAGCAGCCGATCGCAGTCATCGACGAGAAGAACCCGTGAGGTCGAACGCTTCTGCGGTGCCATGGTCGACCACCATATTCAGTGCGGCCGGAACGATCACCGGGCGGCCCTTCGACTCGCGTCGATTCAACCAGTCCGTGGGCACCCAGAAGCACGGTACCGCAGCAACGTTGACCTGAGCGGCCAGTGGATACTCGTCAACATGGAGCAAACGGAGACCGGTGTGAACTCGGTGGCGCAGGCACATTCCTTCGGTGCGGCGGCATCCATATACCGGGCAGGACGGCCCCCATACCCGGCGGACGCGGTGCAATGGCTACTGCCGACGGGGGCCGACCGGGTGCTCGATCTCGGCGCCGGATCCGGTCAGCTCACCCGAAGCCTCATCGAGCACATTCCGAACGTCGTAGCCGTGGAACCATCCGTCGGCATGCGGGAGGAGTTCACACTCGCCCTTCCTGATACTCCGGTGCATGCCGGATCCGCAGAACGCATCCCACTCGACGACGAGTCCGTCGATGCTGTGCTGGTCGCCCAAGCATGGCATTGGGTCGACCCTGTTCTCGCAGTACCGGAAGTGGCTCGGGTCCTACGAAGTGGTGGGCAACTCGGCCTACTCTGGAACATCCGTGACGAGCGCGTGGACTGGGTCGCCGAACTGGGCCAGATCATGCGCACCGGCGACGAGATCGACATGCGCACCGATCGCCCCAACGTAGGTCCCCCGTTCGCCGAACTCGAACGCGCAGACTTCGAATGGACCTTCCGCCTCACCCGCTCGGGATTGCTCGATCTGGTCGCCTCGCGCAGCTACATCATCACGATGGATCCGGTGTCACGCGCGAAGGTGCTCGCGCGTATCGACGCTCTCGTCGACAGGCATCCCGACCTCGCCGGCCGCGACGAGATCGCCCTGCCCTACGTCACCCGATGCAGCCGCACACGAAAAGCCATCGCGATAGAGCCGCCCGCGTGATCGCCAGATCCTGTTGACCAAGCCGAGGGCAGCGAACCGACGTTCGGGCAGGTCGTCTCTGTCCCGCCGGGTACTCAACGCGTACGCGTACGACGAGCTGCCGACACCGTTCCAGCCTTGAATGATGACACGGCCCCGCGACTGTCATGGTTGCGGTGAGTCGAACCGCTACAACCAAAGGAACCGGAGGCCACACGATGTCAGCCCACCAACCGGAGTTCGTCGAACACGCATTCAACGACCGCGCAGACACCTATCGCCACAGCAACTGGCACCGTGACTACGCCGAACGGCTCGTGCAGATCGCCGACGTCACCGCGCATACGACGGTCATCGATGCCTGCACCGGCACCGGCATGGCAGCGCGCGCGATCGCCCGCCTCGACCCGACGATCCGCGTAGTCGGAGTCGATATGTCCCAGAAGATGCTCGACCGTGCACGCCACGAGACCGTCCATCAATCCCTGACGAATATTCGATTCGTCCATGGCGACGCCACATCTCTCTCCGATGTCATCACCGAAGGCGATGTGGACCTTATCGTGTGTTCGGCCGGCCTGCTGTATTTACCGATCACAGAAGCACTGTCGAACTGGTCCTCAGTCCTGAGCGCAGGTGGCCGGATTGCGTTCTCGTCGATGGCGACCGGAAACCCACCCGCTGCCGAACTCTTCCGCCGCCTCACCGCCGATACTGGCATCATGATCGATGATCCCAGCGCACCACTCGGCACACCCGGTGCGTGCCGCGAACATATCGAACGTGCCGGTCTCCGCATCGTCGAGATACACGAAGAACAGGTGCACTTCACCCCTACCGATCTCGGGAGCGCCTGGGCCGTGCATGAACGAATGTACACAGAACAACTCGATGTGCTGTCGCACGATGCCCGCGCAGCGCTCGAACACCGCTTTCGATCCGAGTTGTCCGAGACCGTCGGTGTTGATCGAGCCGATGTTCTGTACTGCGTCGCTCAAAACCGCATCGCGATCCGCGACGAGGTAGGGCCTGACGTGCACTGATGACATCTCCCCAGCGCCGTTCCGCGCTCTGCGCCGGACGAAGCCACGACACTAGAGCGGATCGCGACCTCCTGCCCCTGGAGCCGTGCGGCGGGTGCTCCATCGTCTCCTCGACGAGGCGCGGGCCGCTCACGTGGCATTCATACGGCGCAACTATCCGGTGGTGTTGCCCATGGCGTTCGGCCGGTACGGCAACAGGTTGTTTCTGCACGGCTCCACGGGCGCCGGCACCTTCCTCGCGTCACGTACCGGGCTGGAGGTATCGGTCGCCGTCACTCTCCTCGACGGTCTCGTGTTCGCCCGTTCGACATTCGACAGCACCATGAATTACCGCAGCGCAGTGATTTTCGGCCTCGCGACGCCGGTGCCCGAAGCCGACAAGGAGAATGCCCTGCGCGGTCACCGAGCACCTCATGCCGGGGCGATGGGACGAGGTTCGCCCGCTCACCGCCAAGGAGCTCGCTGGGACGAGCGTGCTGGAGATCCCGTTGGCCGAGGTCAGCGTCAAGATGCGTGCAGCCGGTCCCGGCGAGGATCCGGACGACGGCGAGAATCGGTCGGCGTGGGCCGGAGTGGTGCCGCTGCGCACTGTCGCCGGCATTCCTGAACCGTCACCGCTGACCGATTCCACCGTGCCGGTACCCGCTTCGGTCCGGTCATTGCTCTGACACGTTCGACGCGAAACCCTCACGATGCGTGTTCGACCGTCTCGTCAGGCTCACACCGCCGACAGAGTCGGCGCGCATGAGACCGAGACCGCTTGCCGTAACGCGCGCTGACACGCGGGTCGCGTTTGTGCCCGAAATCGGCCCGACGATGGGATGATGCGCGGGGTCGGTCGAGCAGACGAAGGGAGTTCACGCGGGTGCCATCAATCACAGTGAAGGCAGCCCGCGCGCAACTGAGGGATCTGGTTCGGAGGGTCAACAGCGATACGGTCGCGGTCGAGATCGACGGTAAACGCGACACCGCGGTGTTGATCTCGAAGGCGCGGTACCTCGCTCTGCAGGAGGCTTCCTTCCTCCTGCGTTCCCCCGAGTTGATGGCAAGTCTGCGTCGAGAGATGGAGCGGTCGGTTCAAGAACAGATGGTCGCGCCCCCAGTGTCCGAGGACGAGTCCGTGGACGAGCCCACCCCCTCACCGTCTCCCAAGAACACCAAGAGCCGAAAGAAGCGGAAGACGCGCAAGAAGCGGCGGCGGGCCCGATAGCCCTCCCGAATCCCGCTTCTCACACGTATGTCGCGGCCGTACGAGTCCGATTCGAGACTGAAGCCGGCCGGTCAGGCCTCGGCCCGCAACCCCCGGCTGCCCCGGATGCGATCTCGAATGACGCATCCGCCGATGCGGACGTATCCGGGGACGCATCGGCCCGTTGCCGATGACCACCGCCGCATTACGACACCGGCCAACACCGTCAGCGCAAGTCGAGCCGCATCAGAACTCGGGGATGGCCGGCCAAAACAGAGGTGGTGTCGGCAGCGTGGGTGAACCCGGCGCGCTCGAAGTTCTTTCGGATCCCGGCGTAGGCCATCGTCATATCGACCTTGTCCTCACCACTGTCGAGCGGGTACGCCTCGATCGCCGGTGCGCCGTGCGCACGGGCGAACTCGATCGCGCCGGCGATCAGAGCATGTGAGATCCCCTGCTTGCGATGACCGGGACGAACACGGATACACCACAGCGACCAGACCGGCAGGTCGTCGACATGCGGGATCCTACGGCTGCGCGCGAAGGACGTGTCCGAGCGCGGCGCCACTGCGGCCCAGCCGACCGGTTCGTCACCGTCGTAGGCGAGGACCCCCGGAGCGGGCGTCGCACGGCACAGTTCGGCGACATATTCGCCGCGGGCCGGTCCGCGAAGCTCGTTGTTGAGCTTGGAGGAAACCCGGTAACTCAAGCACCAGCACACGTTGGCTCCGGGTGACTTCGGACCGAGCAGGGTACGGACATCCTCGAACACTGAGGCCGCTCGAACTGCGATGGTCATGTATCCACGATGCCACGGCGTTCCCGGTGACACTGCCGATGCTGTGTGGTCCGGACAGCAGTGGGAGGCCGTGTTCGAAGTGCCATCCTCGGCGCCCGATCTCCCGACATACAGTTTTGGTTTCATTCACCTGTCTGCCCGCCCGTGGGAACAGCCGACGAACTCGCGGCGAGGAGCTCGAGAAAATGCTCTGCGGCCACTGTTGTGGGGGCCGGTACCCGGCCGACCAGAGCCAGAATCCGCCGGGGATGATTCGGGCGCACCCGAATCCGTCGCAGACCGCTGCGCCGTGCGATCGTGTCCGGGACGATCGCGACGCCGAGGCCGTGCCGGACCAGCTCGAGCACTCGATCGATGTCGCTCACACGGAACGTGATCCGTCGGTTCACCCCTGCGGCGACGAACAACGATTCGATGGTGGTCTGCAGACCTGTTCCGGCCTGGAAGTCGACGAAGGGGTACGCCTGCAGGCCTGCCAGGTCGATGTCGTCCGATGCCGAGAGCGGATGGCTCGGGGCCACCACAACGGCCAGTTCCTCGGTATAGCTACGCAGTGCGGTGAGCCCGGCGGGAAGCGGTCGCGCGTCGAGAGCGACGAATGCCAAGTCCAGTTCGCCGGCGGCCACAGCCTCGAACAGTTCTGCAGTGGTCGCTTCCCGAAGCGTCACCTCGATCCCCGGATATCCGGAATGCAGCCGAGCGAGCAACGCGGGGAGATCCACCGCGGTGAAAGTCTGCACCGTCCCCAACGCCAACGTGCCTGCCTCTCCGGTCCGGAGGCGGCCGACAGCCGCGCCGGCGTCCGCTGCCTCTCGGAGCATCCGCTTCGCATAGGGGAAGAACACCTGGCCGGCCGCTGTGAGAAGCACGGATCGAGTCGTGCGCTCGAACAAAGCCGAGCCGAGTTCACCTTCGAGCGCCCGGACAGAGGAACTGAGGGCCGATTGGGACAGGTGCATCGACTCGGCGGCGCGGGTGAAATGGGCGTGCTCGGCCACAGCCACGAAATGTCGAATCTGACGAAGCTCCATTAACCGATTCTACTTCTCAATCCGATGAAAATGTCCTGTTGGACAGATAGCCGAGATGACTCCACGATCGACATCATGGTCCGCACCCCCACTACGTCCCCCCGATTGGATCGACGTCTCGTCGCTGTGATGGCGCTCGCGTCCGGCCTGGTGGTAGCCAACAGTTATTACGCCCAGCCGCTCGTGGGCGCGATCGCCGAGAGCTTCGACGCTTCGACGTCCGAGGTGGGCCTCGTCGTCACCGCGGGGCAGGTCGGCTACGCACTCGGACTCGCATTGTTGGTACCGGTAGGAGACATGGTCGAGCGGCGGCGGCTCCTGCGCTGGATGCTGGTGGCCACCGCCGCTGCGCTGCTGGTGATGGCCTGGTCCCCGACCTGGCAAACCCTTGCAGCCTCCGCGATCCTGGTCAGCACCGGTTCGGTTGTGGGCCAGATCCTGGTGCCCTTCGCAGCTACGCTTGCTCACGACGACGAACGCGGGCGGGTCATAGGCAACGTGATGACCGGTCTGCTGCTCGGCATCCTCCTGTCCAGGGTAGTTGCCGGGTTGATCGCCGAGATCGCCGGCTGGCGAGCGGTGTTCGTGTGCGCGGCCGTTCTGATGCTGATCACCGTATGCTTGATCCATACGCTCCCGCGATCGGCTCCTACCACCGACTCCGATTACCGGGCGCTGCTGTCCTCGGTGGTACGACTGGTGACCACCGAACCGGTATTGCGACAGCGAATCGCTTACGGTGCACTGACATACGTGTCTTTCGGGGTATTCTGGACCACCATCGGATTCCTACTTGCCGGCCCCAATTACGAATGGTCCCAGGCGCAAATCGGAGTCTTCACCCTCTTCGGTGTCGCCGGCGCACTGGCTGCCCGCGTGGCGGGATCTCTGGCCGATCGCGGATATTCCCGCCGGCAAACCGGGGTGTTCGTCGCCGTCACTGCTGCGAGTTTCCTCCTGCTCGGTGTCGGAGAACACCATGTCATCGCACTGGCCGTCGGTGTCGCCCTGCTCGATCTCGGGATCCAGGGAACCCACATCAGTAACCAGAGCTTGATCTACCCGTTGCGCCCGGACGCACGGAGCCGCCTGAACACCGCATACATGACCTGCTACTTCCTTGCCGGGTCACTCGGGAGCGTGTTGTCCACCGTCGCCTACTTCACCGGCGGGTGGAGAGCCGTGTGTGTACTCGGCGCATTCTTTCCCGCATGCGGTGTCCTACTGTGGATCCGGGAAATGCGCGGAACCGGGGGCTCACCGCGAGAGGTCCGCGTGGAGCAACAAACCAACGGGACCTGATTCAACCCGGAGCACGGAAGCCCCTGGCGACAATGGGCTCAGCATACGAAAAAGTCCGACTGGTCGATGCGACACTGCCGACCACATAGCACCGCCTTGTTCGGTGCGCACGTAGAGCGGCCATCACCAGCCGGACACGGACCGACACCGACTGCGGCCGTTTATCCCTGCCGCGCCTTGAAGCGCGGGTTCTGCTTGTTGATCCCGTAGATCCGCCCGCGCCGGCGGACGACCTGCGAACCCGGCTGGTTCTTCAACGACTTCAGCGACGAACGGACCTTCATCCTTGTCCGGTGCAGCCCCGACACCGACGCGCAGCACATCGTCTCCGAATTCGACTCCGCGCGACGCCGCTCGGAACTCCGGGCCGATCTGGCCTCGGTCATCACCACCCTCGACGCCGACAGGACCGCCCGAACCCTGCTCGGACGGCCACATCTCGGCGCACCCGAGTCACCCGTGACGCTGGCGGCACACATCGAGCACGCGTCGTCGCTCGTACTGACCGGTTGGGACTCGATGGAGCCCTCCGACCTGCATCCACTCGTGGCTCTGCTCGGACACCTCAATCCCACAGCCACACTTGCCCTTCTCGGTCCGCAAGCGCCACTCGGCCCACACGGTCACGCCACCGACATCGCAGCGGTGACGCTGAACCGGCCCGGCTGGATCCACCTGCTGAGCGACGCATTCTCCCCGCGGGTCACGCACCACCGCGTGCAGGCGTTCCGGTATCAGAACTTCCGGCCATTCCACCCCGACCGACTCACCGCTGTCCTCGGCAGTGGGTTCGACGGCGATTCCGGCGGCCGGGTGATCCGCTCGGCCGGTTTCTGCCGGCTGGCATCCCGGCCACACACGACGATCCTGTGGGACCACTGTGGAACCGAGATCGGGCTCGGCGGACCCCGCACCGAAGACCGTTCTCCCGAACCGCTGACGTTCGGTCAGGACATCGCGTTCTTCGGTATCGATCTCGACATCCCCCGCACGATCACGATGTTGACGAGTGCACACTCGACGACGACGAATTCCTTCTCGGACCCGACAAGTGGACCCAGATCCCCGATCCCTTGCCAAGATGGTGATCGCCCGCCCGGGCGGCGCCGCGGCGCCGGAAACCGGCGAAGCCGCCGTCGGAGAATTCGCTGTCGGTGAACGAATCGGCAGATAGGTCCAATTCGGATGTACGGCCTTCTTTGCTAGATTCGTCACGCCAGGTAGCCCCGTCAATGGGGTCAGGTGGAATCCGGTGGGAATCCGGAGCTGACGCGCAACGGTGAGGGGCGAACAACCCCGAGCCCGATACCCTGCTGGACCGGTGGCGGCTCGCCGTACCCGGTAATGATGTGTGGTCCGCTCGCGTGCAGTGGCTACAGGAAGCTCGATGGGTAATGCACCGAAGAATTCGAAAGTCAGTGGTCGCCGCTGCGACCGTCGTGGTGTTGGGCGCGGCCGGGTGTGGCACCTCTACCGATAGCGACGACCCGGCCGATACCGTAGACGCTCGCGGTGTGATCAATTGCGGGATCACGGTTTCACCGAGCGGTCCCATCGAACGGGCAGTGGCCGTCAACCAGCCGGCCGTCGAGCTGCTGCTCAGTCTCGGACTGACAGATCGGCTTTCCGGGATCGCGCTCGGTGACGACCGGCTTCTGCCGGAGCTCGAACCTGCGGCTTCCGAGGTGTACGCATTCGACACGGAGTTCCCCTCGTTCGAATCGGTGCTGGATCGTGAGCCGGATTTCGTCTACACCACTTTCGACTACACATTCACCGATGAGGGAATTGCGGATCGCGACCGGTTCACCGAAATGGGAATCTCGACGTATCAGTCTCCGAGCGAATGCACGGGGCAGGACGCCGTGCAGGATTCCGAGCTCACTCTCGACGACCTGTACTCCGAGATCCTGGACGTATCCACGCTGTTCGGTGTCCGCGAACGCGGCGATGACCTGGTCGGCGATCTGCGTGGGCGGGCCGAGACGGCTGCTGGAAGTATCGACGCCTCCGAGGTGAGACTCGCATGGTGGTATGCGGGAACTGCCAGTCCGTACATTGCCGGATGCTGCGGTGCTCCAGGAATCATGACGCGCGAGGTCGGGGCGCAGAACGCGTTCGGCGACAGTCGACAATTGTGGCCCGAGGTGGGATGGGAGAGCATCCTCGATCGTGATCCCACCGTCCTCGTCTTGGCCGATCTCACCCGTGGCAGTGACGGCGACAGCGCCGAGGAGAAGATCAGTTTCCTCGAATCGGATCCGGTGGCCAGTCGTCTGACCGCGGTGCAGAACAAGCGCTACATCATCCTCGAAGGCACCACCATGGATCCGTCCATCCGCAACATCGGAGGAATCGAGCAGCTCGCCACCGGCCTTCGCGAACTGGGTGTGGCGCAATGACACCCGATGAATTGGTCGAGCGCTGGGACAATCAGCAGGCGGCCGATATCGCCGACGGGAAGGGTGATTCACGACGATTCTCGACGCGCTCAGAGCTCGCGACAGGCGGTCACAGGCCCATCGGGGACCTGCTAGACGACGAACGCGCCGATCACGTGACGCGCTCGGACTGCTCGGCCAGGGCGACGACGGCGGTACCATCACGACTCGTGCGCACTCTCGCGATTCCCTCCCCCGAGAAGATGCGTCCTCGCTGGGCTTCTTACGCTGCCGTATCGGCCGCCCGGGGGAGCCGGTGGGCCGAAGGATGCTACGCGCGTGGGGCGACTTGGCATTTCGACGACGGTGGCGGGAATTGGGCAGATCTGCGCTGGCACAGCAGGTCGGAAGCTGTCTTGATCGGTTACGACCACGAATACTCCGAAACCTACTTCGACGCCGCGGCCGACTATTTCGACCGCAGCGAAACAGATCTGTTCGCTGGTGTTCCGTCGTGGTGGAGACATGCGGCGTCCGGTTACATCGAACGCCAGCGTCGAACCGGTGAGTGGATCGGCTTCGTCTACGGCTTCGACGGCTACCGGTGGAGTCGAGCCGACTACACCGAACCCGACGGGTTCGACGCACTCGGTCTCCCCTTCTCGAGTGACGCCACCTGCAGCCGGCGTATCGCCGACCTGCTGAATTCTTGGAAGCCCCACGACCGCGCTACCTCTCACACCGTCGCCTCCCTGCTCTATCGAGGTCACACCCTCGATCGCAGCACGGCCGACTCGGTGTTCGGGGCCCGAAGACTCGATGTTGACGCAGCCGTAGCGGCCGCCAACGCCTTCACACCGCTTCCCCGGGGCGACCACTGAGGCTGGTCGGTGTCGCGCATCGCATGCGCCGCCGATCTACCGGTATCAGCGCCCTCCGTTCGAATGGTGTTCTGGCACAGCAGATACACCTGGCCTGGGGCCACGTCGACGAGCATTCGGCGTCACCCCGAACAACTCGAGGACGGCTTGCTCGTCGCCGGCGAGCGTACCGGTGCGCCAGCGTTTGATCTGCCGATACAGCCACTCTCCGAGTCGCTCACCGTCATCGGTGGTGTAGTGGACAGGCACCTCCGCGGTGCCATGCACTTCACGGTACGCGGCCAGTTCGGTGAGCATGCGTAGCCGCTTGGCATCGACCCGAGGAATCGGCTCGACCCGCCAGTCGAAGCCGACCGCATCGAGCTCTCGTTCACGCTGAGAAGGAAGCGTTCGGGTCGCGCGCGCAATCCGTTGCCGCTCCACCCAACGTCCGAGTCGAAATCCGTCTGCGGTCACGAGATCACCGGTGACCGACACGCGTTGAGCATGCGCGGCGTACCTCCGGACGGCCGGGGACAGCGCTCGAGGCTGTTGGGACGGACGGGTTCTGTGGGCGACGGTGGATGCTCGCATAGACCCAGTATGAACCGCCGACGGCCAGGAGAACCATCGAACGTGAACGCCGCGCGTCGTGCACGCGTCGCGAAGCGGGCATCGGTGATGAGCACGGACTCCGAATTCAGAATGCCGAGAGCCCCGCAACAGCAAAGTTGAGGAAGGCCTCGAACGTCCTCTCCGGATCCGCGGCTCCACCTTGCTCGTTCAACGATCCGGTCGTCTCGCCGAGAATGAACCCAGACAGGAGGGCGAACAGAGTCTTGCGGGCGTAGACGAGTTCGGCCTCGTCGACGCCGGCACGGGAGAGGATCCGGTCGAGCGCTCGCCAGAGGAGATGGTCGCCTCCGGTGACTTCCGGGTGCGACAGCGCGTAGAGCCACAGGGAGGGGTGTCGGCGAGCGCTGGCGCGGCATGCGTAGCCGAGTGCACGCAACTGCTCCCCCCAGGGGGCCTCGTCCTCGGGCACGTCCAGTTGGAGGGCCACCAGGGCGCACACTCTCTGGAGTAGCGCGGTCTTGTTGTCGACATGGTGATAGAGCGACATCGGGTTGACGTCCAGTTCGACTGCCAGCTTGCGCATGGACAGGCCCTCCACGCCGCCCGCATCGACGAGGCGCAGAGCTGTCGAATAGATCTCGTCCGGGGTAAGAGGTGCGCCCCGATGCGCGCTCACAGCCATACGCCGTATGCTAGCGATCGCCATACAGTGTATGGCTGGTGACTGTGAGCGGTCACCGGCCTCGGGCGACAAGGAGCTCTCGATGACTGCGACCCGATCCATCCCCGCGCTGCGCGGGGTGCCGTTCCTCGGCAATGCCCTGCAACTGTCCGGCGATGTGCCCACGGAGTTCCTGGTCGAGGCAGCGGACAAGCACCCCGAAGGGATCTATCGGGTGGATATCCTCGGTCGTCAGGCGCTGTTCGTCTACGACCCCGACCTGGTCGACGAGGTCTGCGACGAGACGCGGTTCTACAAGAGCGTCGCGCCCCCACTGTCGATCGTGCGCGACTTCGCCGGCGACGGCCTGTTCACCGCCCGCGGCAACGAACCGGTCTGGGGCCAGGCCCACCGAATCCTGATGCCCGCATTCGGGCAACGATCCATGAAAACCTACTTCCCCCAGATGCTCGAGGTCGCCGAAGCCCTGGCCACCTCGTGGGCGGCTCGGCAGAGCGAGGATCTTGCCGTCGCAGACGATATGACCCGCCTGACCCTGGACACCATCGCCCTCACCGGCTTCGGATACCGATTCGACTCCTTCTCCTCCCCGCAACTGCACCCGTTCCTACAGGCAATGGGCAATGCCTTGACCGAGGCCATGGTTCGCGCCAGGCAGCCTCTGATGGTCACCCGCATGCGTGCGCGGCGGGAAGAGGCCTACCGGGCCGACATCCACGCCATGCAGGAGTTGGTGGACGACGTCATACACCAGCGCCGCGGCCACGGTCATGACGGTGGGACAGACCTTCTCGGCCTGATGCTCGAAGCAGCAGACCCCCGCACCGGGGATCCGTTGCCCGAGGAGAACATACGCAATCAAGTGCTGACATTCCTCATCGCAGGCCATGAAACGACCAGCGGATTGCTGTCTTTCGCGCTGTACAACCTGCTCCGCAACCCCCATGTGCTCGCGCAGGCCTATCGGGAGGTGGACCGCTTCCTTCCCGACGGGAGCGTTCCGAGCTACGAGACAATCATGAGACTCGACGTGATCCCTCGTGTGCTCGAGGAGACGCTGCGGATCTGGTCGCCCATCCCTGGGATCATCCTCAAGCCTTTCGCCGATACCACGATCGGGCAATACCGCGTCCTCGCGGGTCAACAGATCTTCGTGCTGTTGCCCGCCCTGCATCGGCACACCAAGGCGTGGGACCGCCCCGACGAATTCGACATCGACAGATGGCTCCCCGAGCGCAGGGACGAGCACCATCGTGCCGGGTACAAACCGTTCGGGAACGGTGAACGTGCCTGCATCGGGCGCCAGTTCGCCCTCACCGAAGCACGCCTGGCCCTCGCGATGATCCTGCAGAAATTCGCGATCAGCGATCCCCACGCCTACCGAATGCAGGTGAAGCAGACACTCACCCTCAAGCCCGAGGGTTTCACCATCCGTGTCCGCGAACGTCGTCCCCACGAGCGGGCAACCATGCCCGCCCCGGCCACCGACCCGAAGACCCATGAGGAACCCGTCGGCGCGGTGACCGCCGGCACCGCACTCACTGTCGCCTACGGATCCAATCTGGGCACCTGTACCGACATCGCCGAACGGCTCGCCGAGCGGGCCGGACGATCCGGCTTCGCGGTGCACCTGACGACCCTCGACGAACTCGCCGCGGAGCCACCTCGAGATGGGATGCTCGCAGTGATCACGTCCAGCTACAACGGGCGAGCACCCGACAACGCCCAACTCTTCGACTCCCTCGACGAGATGCCGTCGCTGGAGGGAGTGCGATTGGCGCTGCTGGGGTGCGGCGACACGCAATGGCCCACCTACCAGGCCTTTCCCCGTCGCGCCTACGCGAAACTCACCGCAGCCGGGGCGGTTCCACTGATCGACCGTGGCGAGGCCGATGCAGCCGGCGACTTCGACGGTGGTGTCAGCGCATGGACCTCGGCTCTGTGGAAAACGTTGGCTGCGGCGTACGGCGCGACCGCTGCGGACCGCGGTTCCCGCTACCGCATGGAAGTCCTCACCGAAGCCGACATTCGACCCGACGTGCTCTCCGCGACCGCCGTCCCGCTGACTGTGGTCGAGAACCGGGAACTCACCGGCGATCCGTCCGGACTGTGGGACTTCAGCCTCGAAGCTCCCCGCCCCGGCGTTCGTTCGATCGTGGCCGAACTTCCCGACGACGTTCCCTATGCCGCCGGCGACCACCTCGCCGTCTTCGCCAGGAACGAACCCGAACAGGTCCGACGGGCACTGCACCTGCTCCGAACCTCCCACAACCAGGTCATCCGGCTGCGCACCCGAGGAACCACACATCTCCCCGTGGACACGCCGGTCACATCCGCACTGCTGCTGACCGAATTCTCCGAACTGCAGGAGCCGGCCACCCGCGCCGACCTCGAAACGCTCGCCGCCCACACCCGCTGCCCGGACACACTCCGACAACTCGCAACGCTCGCAGACTCCTACACAGAGGAGATCCTGACCAAACGCGTGTGCGTGCTCGACCTGCTCGAACGGTTCACCGCGATCACGCTGCCACTGGCGGTCTTCCTGGAGACAGCGGGCCCGATCCGGCCGCGCTACTACTCCATCTCGTCTTCGCCCCTGGCTTCACCGAAACATGTCCGGCTCACGGTCGGGCTCGTCGACGGGCCCTCATGGTCGGGTTCCGGCCGGTATCGCGGAACCTGCTCTGCCTACCTGGCCGACCTCGCCCCGGGCGACGTCTTCTACGGCCACGTTCGCACCCCCGTACCGGCTTTCCGACTGCCCGACGACCCGGACACACCGGTCATCCTGATCGGGCCGGGTACCGGCATCGCCCCCTTGAGAGGATTCCTGGAAGAACGGGCCAACACCGCGTCCACAGGACCGGTCGAGCTCTTCACCGGATGTCGCCACCCCGAGCACGACCGTCTCTACGCCGACGATCTCGACACGTGGCATGCAGCCGGTCTGGTGCGGGTGCACACGGCGTACTCCGCGCTGCCCGACCACCCGGACCGATTCGTCCAGCAGGCCCTCGTCACCGAAGCCGACCGAATCCGGGAACTGCTCGAGCGAGGAGCACACATCTACGTGTGCGGAGACGGGCTGCACATGGCGCCGGCCGTACGACGGGCACTTGCACAGATCCTTACCGGACGGACCGGCGCCGACGGCGAGACCGCGCTACGCCGTCTCGAGTCCGAAGGCCGCTTCCACCAGGACATCTTCGCTTGAGATAGGAGTCTCGAAGGGTAGTGCCCGTACCGATATCGGTGCTCTGTCGCGTCAAACAGCCGGCACCAGCACTGTCCCGGCGCCGCGCACCGCCTCCACGTCGACCGGCAGCGATCGGAGGGGTTCTCCGTCGGCGTAGACGGTGATGCCCGGGCACTCGAGCCGCACCCGTCGTGCGCGGCGCACCATCACCTCGGGCAGGTCGACGTGGGTACCCCGGTATACGGTCGGGAACAGGCGCAGGAGGCGAGAACGGTTCGCCGAGGTGGCGACCACCACGTCGAGCAGACCGTCGTCGAGCAGCGCACCCGGTGCGATTCGCATGCCGCCCCCGTAAGTGGAGGCGTTGCCTACGGCCACCAATGTTGCGTCGAGTTCGATGGCCGGTTCGTCGTCGAAGGTGATCCGGTACGGGAGCAGTCGCAGGTTCACCAGTTCGACGACTGTGGCGGCGTTGTACCTCAGTCGGCCGCGCGGCCACTTCATGCGGTTGGCGCGATCGGTGACGAGAGCGTCGAATCCTCCCGCGAGCACAGTGCCGAACCACTGGGCCGGCCCCTCGGTCGAGGAAACTCGGCCCAGATCGATGGTTCGTCGCCGGCCCGTGGCGACCACATCGGCTGCTGCTGCCGGGTCGTCGGGAATGCCGAGGACGCGGGCGAGATCGTTTCCCGTTCCGGCAGGGACGATCCCGACGGGCGTGCCGGTGGTGGCGGCTGCCTGCCATGCCTGCCAGACGATGCCGTCGCCGCCGACAGCGACGACCGCGTCGATGCCGTCCTCGACTGCGTGGCGGGTGAGTGCGATCGATTCCTCGACGGAATCGGCGGCGATGTGGGCGATGCGCAGCCCGTGTTCGCGTAGTCGCGCGCTGGCGACCGCGAGCGTGTGATGAGCATCCTTGTCGGCAGCCGGATTGCTCAGCACGACAATCGATCCGGCAGTCACGGGATCAGCTTTCCGGGATTGAGGATGTGGTGCGGATCGAGAGTGTTCTTGATGGCACGGAGCACTTCCACGCCGCAGTCCCCTATCTCGTCCGTCATCCACGGCAGGTGGTCTCGTCCGACGGCGTGATGATGGGTGATGGTTCCGCCGGCAGCGACCATCGCCGCGGTGGCCGCCTGCTTCGCCGCGGTCCATTGCGCCACCGTGTCTTCGGTCTGCGCGCACACGATTGTGAAATACAGTGACGCGCCGGCCGGATACGTGTGCGAGATGTGGCACATCACCAGCGGTGGCGTGCCGCCCTCGCGGAGTGTGGCGGTGAGCGCCTCGGTCACCGCTGCACGCAGCCGCGACAAATTCGACCAGGTGGTCGCGGTTTCGAGCGTCTCCGCGAGGGCACCCGCCTGTAGCAGCGCGTCCCTCAGGTGTGGTGCGCCGAATCGTCCGTGTTCCCATTGGCGAGCAGGCTCCGCTCCGAGGTCGACCCCTCCTGCTGCGCTGAGGATTTCCTGCACTGCCGCCGCACGGTCGCGCACGTATCGCTCGTCGCCCTCGATGGTGGTCACCGCGAGACATCCGCCAGGAGATGTGCGCCCGATGTCCTTGTGCAGTGCGAGGTTGAGGCCGGTTTCGGCCTCGTCCGAGAGCCGGAGCACGGTCGGCGGCAGGCCGCCCTGGACGAGAGTTCGAAGTGCGTCCGCGCCGGTAGTGAAATCCGGGAAGCTCCATGCCCGGTGCTCGACCACGGCGGGAATGGGATGGATGCGTACACCGACCTCGGTGATGATTCCGAAAGTCCCCTCGGAGCCGAGGAAGAGTTGTCGCAGATCCGGGCCGGCTGCGGAGGCCGGCGGGTGACCGACCCGGATGGCGCCGCGTGGTGTGGCCACCGTCATGTGTTCGACCAGGTCGTCGAACCTCCCGTATCCAGCAGAGGCCTGACCGGAAGACCGAGTGGCTGCGAACCCGCCGATGGTTGCGTGCCGAAAACTCTGAGGGTAGTGGCCGAGCGAGAATCCGTGGCTGCCGAGCAACTCTTCGGCCTGAGGCCCGGTGGCACCGGCCTGCACGGTGGCGATACGTGAGATGGGGTCGAGGTCGGTGAGTGCGTTCAATCGGCGGAGATCCACAGCGATCACTGCGGACAAGCGGCCGGAATCAGGATCGACTCCCCCGACGACACTGGTACCTCCGCCGAATGGGACAACCGCAATCGACTGTGCTGCACAGTATTCGAGGAGGCCTAGGACCTCGCCGTGATCGGCGGGCAGAACCACCGCGTCCGGCGCCGCCTGCGGATCAGAGCCCTGCCGATGCAACAGGTCCAGAGTGCTTTTGCCGCCGGCGCGACGGAGGCGCGTGGCGTCGTCGTCGAGGACGTGCTCGGCACCGAGGAGGCGAACGAGCTCGGCTCGATACTCCGGGGCGAGTCGGGTAGGGGCGAGTCGGACGTCGGATTCGGCGAGCGGGGCCCGCTGGCGGTGGACTCCGAGTGCCTGCTCGAGCAGGGTGTGCACCTCGGGGCCCAGTTCGGTTCGATGTTCGGCCGTCCCCCATGCGTCCCACTCCATCTCCGGAGCGAGCTGATCGGGTCGTTGGGGACTAAAACTCTCAGTCATGCGTTACAGTTTTACACATGAAGCCAGTTCGTAACGACACATTCGGTGATGCGGTGTCCCCGCAGCACCCGCTGTCACCCGATTCCGAGCGACCCGGCGACAGCATCGAGGACAAAATTCTCGACGCTGCCCGCTCCTGCCTGGTCGACTTCGGATTACGACGCACCACCCTCGCCGAGATCGCTCGACGCGCAGGCGTCAGCCGACCTACCGTCTACCGTCGATGGCCAGATACGGACTCGGTCCTCGCCGACCTGCTCACCAGGGAAATCCGTGCCGCGCTTCCCGACACACGCGGTGTCGGGCCCACCCGCACGCTTCTGGTGTCGGCGGTCGTCGCCGCCGCCTACGACATCGGCGCGCACCCGATCTTCGAGAAGGTGTTGCGCACCGATCCGGAAGTGTTCATCACGTACATCGTCGACCGCCTCGGCACCAGCCAGCGCGTCATCCTCGATGTCCTCGTCACTGCCATCGAACAGGGCCAGAGCGATGGCTCCATCCGCGCCGGCAATCCGCACGCGCTCGCAGCGTTCATCCTGCTCACCGCGCAATCGACGGTGCAATCCGTCCGCATGATCAGCGAAATCGTCGACCACCGAGCCCTACTCGACGAGCTCGGCCATGCCATCGATTCCTACCTCGCCCCCACCGAAAGGCACTGATGATGACCCCCACCGGGTCGAGCGCCCTGAACGCCACCCGCCGCACCCGCGAGCTCGAGGAACTCGGCGAGCACACCGTCGTCGACCTCCTCGTCATCGGCGGTGGCGTCACCGGCGCAGGTGTCGCTCTCGATGCCGCCAGCCGAGGGTTGAGCGTCGTGCTCGCCGAACGCCACGATCTCGCGTTCGGCACCAGTCGCTGGAGCTCGAAACTCGTACACGGCGGATTGCGTTACCTCGCCTCGGGAAACATCGGCATTGCCCGTGAGAGCGCCGTCGAGCGCAACATCATCATGATGCGTACCGCGCCTCATCTCGTCCGACCTCTTCCTCAACTCGTGCCGCTCCTGCCGTCCGTGGGCGCCGCCGAAGCCGCGCTGGTCCGCGCCGGCTTCCTCGCCGGAGACGCGCTGCGCGCCAGCGCAGCAACACCGGCCACCGTTCTTCCGCGATCCCGGCGCCTCGACGCGACACGTACCGCAGCGCTCGCCCCGGCCGTTCGAAGGGCCGGGCTACGCGGTGGCCTCCTCGCCTACGACGGTCAGCTCGTCGACGACGCCCGGTTCGTCGTCGCTCTCGCCCGCACGGCCGCCGCGTACGGGGCGCGGATCCTCACCCGCGTCGAAGCCCGCGATGTCACCGGCGACGGCGCCACCCTCCACGACACCCTCACCGGCACGGACCTGGATGTCCGTGCCCGCGCCGTCGTGAATGCCGCCGGGGTGTGGGCCGGTCGTGTCGATCCCACCATCCGGTTGCGACCCAGCCGCGGTACCCACCTCGTGCTCGATGCGGCGACGCTCGGGAACCCGACCGCCGCGCTCACAGTGCCGATCCCGGGCGAGCGCAACCGGTTCGTGTTCGCCCTACCTGCCCAACTCGGCCGCGTCTACCTCGGATTGACCGACGAGGAAGCGCCTGGTGAGCTGCCGGACGTGCCCCAGGCCAGCGACGGTGAGATCGGTTTCCTGCTCGACACGGTCAATACGGCACTCGCGACACCACTGACGCGCGACGACGTGCTGGGAACATTCGCCGGATTACGCCCACTGCTCGACACCACCGCGTCCGACACCGGGGGTTCGACAGCCGACCTGTCGCGCAAACACGCGGTCATCAGGACGGAGGGCGGGCCGATCGGCATCGTCGGCGGCAAGCTCACCACCTACCGAAAGATGGCCGAGGACGCCGTCGACGCGGCCATCGAAGTGGCCGGCCTGACTGCGCGGCAGTGCCGCACCCGGCAACTGCCGGTGGTCGGCGCTGCGAACTCCGCAGTGCTCGGCATGCTGACGGCGCCGCATTCACTGGTGCAGCGATACGGAACCGAGGCGGCGCTGCTTGCGGCCGATCTCACCCGGATGGAGCCCATTGCACCCGGAATCGACATCACGAGAGCGGAAGTGGAGTTCGCTGTGAGCCACGAAGGTGCGCTCGACGTCGACGACGTGCTCGATCGTCGCACTCGCATCGGGTTGGTGCCGAGAGAGCGGACGCTCGCCGAAAACGCGGTCTCGACCGTATTCGAGTAAACCGTTGGACCGCGCCTTCACATAGGTGAAATCGTGAGGGGCATGACCTCCTTCGCCGCCTCCGACGCCATCTCGCTCGCCGCTGCGCACGGCGTGCACCTGTCCGTGGAGGACGCCACAGTGAACGAAGCCGGCCTGGACTACCGCGTAGTCATGGCTTCCGACGACACGGGGCAACGCTGGGTACTGCGCGTACCACGCCGCGACGACGTCTCTGCGGGCATGGCCACCGAAATGCGCATCCTCGACCTGGTCTCCCCCGTCCTGGCAGAGGCCGGTATCGCCGTCCCACACTGGCAGATCCGCGCCCCGGAGCTGATCGCCTATCCTGCCTTACCCGGCGCGCCCGGATTGACCCTCACCGACACCGGAGAACCTGTCTGGCACATGGACCCTGCCAGCCCCGACTACGCCCGGCGCCTGGGACACCTATTGGCCCGCCTGCACTCCATCGGCGCGCAGCAGGCAGAAGCCGCGGGCGTCGAGGTACGCAGCCCCGCCCAGGTACGCCAGTCATGGCGAGACGACATCGAGCGAGTGAGTGCGGCTTTCACCGTCGCCCCGTCCCTGAGCCGGGCATGGCAGACCTGGCTCGAGGACGAGAGCTGCTGGCCGGAAGAGACAGTCATGACACACGGTGAGATCTACCCCGCGCATGTCCTGCTCGGCGAGAACGGCGCGATCACCGGGATCCTCGACTGGACCACCGCCCGTGTCGACGACCCGGCCCGCGACATGTCCGCCCAGTACGGCGCCGTCGGTGAGGAGATGCTGCACGCCACCATCGACTCCTACGCTGCTGCCGGAGGGCGCACGTACCCCGGGCTCGCAGCCCAGGCCGCACATCTGTGGGACGCCTCCCCCATCGGATACGCCCTCTACGCCCTGACCACCCAAGCAGAAGCCGACCTCACCACAGCAGCCGCCATGCTCAACCCGGTCTGACAACCTCAGCGCGTCACGGCACCAGACAGCCCGGCCAGGGCCTGGTCGACGTGGGCAGTCCATTGCTGTGAGTCGATTCTGTGCACCGCCGACTCACTGGGGAAAGCACTGGAGATCACCACATCCGGTGTCAGCGTGCCCAACAGCCGCAGACTGTCGGCCAGGGTACGGGCGTCGCTGAAGCTTTCGATGTAGCCGGCCGTCCACTCTCCTGACGCACCGACGAACAGAGTGTCGCCGGTGAACAGGTAGCGGGCTCCGTCCGCGCCCGGAACGAGATAGCAGACACTGCCGATGGTGTGCCCGGGTGTCGGAATCACTTCCACTCCATTGTGATCGGTGTGCCGCTCCACCAGCGGGACGTCGATGCGTGCGTGCCGGCCGATCGCGTCGGCCTCGGCAGCGGGTGCATGCAACTTCGCACCGAACCGGTCGGTGATCCTTCCGAGCATCGGCCCCGCTTCGTCCTGATGAGACAGATACTGATCAGTGAATCCGCCTCGTCGTTCCAATGCGGCGAAGTCGGCCTCGCCGGCGACCGAGTAGAACAGCACGTTGGTGTTTCCGGTCCACAGGTAGGCATGGGTAGTCAGGCCGGGGAACGGATTGTCTTGTTGTGTTTCCCACAGGTCAGGCAGTACTTGACGCATCGTTGTTGCTCCTCGTTGTCAGTGTTGAACCACAACTCCACGGTGCAACCTCGAGTCCACTCGAGGTCAAGGCCCATGGATGTGAGCATTCCATTTCCCGCAACCACCCTGGTGTTGCCGCGCGCGCAATCGCGGGAGCAGGAAGCCGACACGCGCGCGCGAACCTTGTCCCCGTCGTCGAATTCCGGACAGCCAGATGCGGCCCAGTCTCACTGCCCGCGGGGAGTGACCCAGATCGTGATGTCCGCGTGCACGACCTCGGTTCCGGCAGTGTCGTAGACACACACCGGGACAACCAGTTCCAGACCTTCGGGAACCGATGCGAAGTCCGGGAGCGAGCCGAGTTCGGCCACCGCGCGAAGACCGGATTCTGCCTTGGCGAGGTACTGGGTGGACATCGCCTTCGGAATCCATCGATGCGTCGAGGGCACTGTCGCCTCGGCGAGCATCCCCATGGCCGCTTCGGCGAGGTTGCACGCGGCGATTGCATGGAAGGTACCGAGATGGTTGTGGACGCCCCACCATTTCGGGGCTCGCACCTCGCAGCGGCCAGGCTCGAGCTGAGTGACGCGGGGCAGCACCGTTGCGAAGAAAGGCACGCGCACGCACATGCCTACCGAGAAGAGCGCGGAACCCACGGCATTGCGGGGCAGCTTCAACCAGCTTCGATATGTCGATGTCAGGGCAGATTCCATGCCGTTACCTTACTCCGAAGTAAGAACGGGGCGAGGCGGCTGTGGTTGGATCGAACCATGACCGAGGACAACGACATCGCCACCGTCGTCAGCGCCGGCCGAGTCATCGTGGCCCGGCCCGAAGTTGTATTCGAACTGATCGCCGACCCGACGCAGCAGCCACGCTGGGACGGCAACGACAACCTCGCCCAGGCAGCACCCGGCCAACGAGTGCAGGCGGTCGGCGACGTGTTCACCATGACCCTCAACAACGGCAAGATCCGGGACAATCACGTCGTGGAGTACGAGGAAGGCCGTCTGATCGCCTGGCGGCCGTCACCGCAGGGCGGGCGCCCACCCGGACACCTGTGGCGCTGGGAGCTCGACCCGGTCGACGAGAATCACGTCCGCGTCACGCACACCTACGACTGGACCGAACTGACCGACGAGTCGCGGCTCGAACGCGCACGTGCCACCACATCGGACAAGCTTGCGGCCTCAGTGGACCGACTCGCCGAACTCGCCGAGGCGACTCGTTCCTGATTCTGCCTCGACTCAGCGACCGGGTTCGGCCTTCGCCCGGTGTCGACGGACGGCATCGCGGTTCGCGCAGCGCACAGAGCAGTACCGCTGACGACCGTTGCGGGTGATGTCGACGACGACGGCCGAGCACGGATCGCCCGGAACCCGGCCCGCGGCGCACCGTCCGAGACGGTGCATCCCGCGGGTGGTGAGATGCAGCGCTGTACCGACGCTGATGACGGATCGGAGCACGTCGGGTAACGATTTCTCTTCGGCGCGGTAGTGCAGATGCCACCCCTCGCCGTCGTGATCGGTCAGCCGCGGATACGCCGAAGCACTCGCCATCTGCGCATTGAGCAGGCGTGCGCGTTCCTGCGGGTCGGACGCGTCGACCACGGTCAACCACTCGTCGATGACCATCCGGGTGAGTGCATGGTCGTCCGGCGCCTCGTCGAATTTCATCGTCATCCCGACGTCCCGGGTTCGCGCCTCGATCTCAGCGCGCGTGGCGGGCCAGTCATTGGCCAGTGACGCGGCGAGGACGACTGCATACTCGCCGTAAGGGTTGAGATGCATAACGGCATTACATCATGGTGGTAGGCATGATCACACGGGAAATCTACAACGATCCCACGTCCGTCGATACGCAGAGCCGCACCCACGAACACGGATGGGCAGTCGAGTCGAGTCACTCTACGTCGATGGGTCGAGTGCTCTACGTCCTCTGCGACGCGTGCGGCGCGCGGCGTGTCGATCTCCAACATCACACGCAGGTTCCACCGGCAGCACTGAGCAAAGATCTCATTTGAGAGTGTCGGGCGAGGCGACAGCCAAGACATACATCGTGAACTTCCCTCCCGCCGTGTGGGTTTTCCCACACGCGACCCTCGGAAACCCCGCAACCGGTGGGACGCTCAGTTCCGGCTCCGCAATCGAAGGCCGCTTCCGCTACGGTATCCGTATGTTGTCCACTGCGCGTACCTGGTGGCGGCCGCTCCGGCGGTCGTGACCATTACACGTGTCCCGAGTCGCCTTCCGCTGGCGGCTCGGCTCTGAGAGGCGGACGACGACGTCAGTGCAGGCGGCCCCGATTCGATGGAGCCTTCGATGCCGACAGAATCCGATCCACCCACCACGATCGGCGACATCCTCGTCAGTTCACGGTCACTGGCGGAGTACCGAACGATGTTCACCCTCACCGAAGACGACCTGCGTCGACGGACCCTCGACTGTCCCGGCGGTACTGCAAGTTTCACTGCCGAAGTGTGTGCCGCCGGCGGCGACGTCGCCGCGTGTGATCCGGTCTATGGGCAGTACACGACCATTGACCTGGCAACTATGGCTCAGCGGGAATCCGATCGGGGCAACCGGTACTGCCGCAGTCATGCGGACGATTATGTATGGACATTCTTCTCAGATCCGGACGATCACGCCTTCTCACGCAGCGAAGCCGGCCGTCGGTTCTCGGACGACCGCCGCGCACATCCCGAGCGCTACATCGCAGGCGGACTCCCCCGATTGCCGTTCGACGACAAAGCGTTCGACTTGGTGCTCAGCTCTCACCTGCTGTTCAGCTACGCGGATCGGCTCGATCTGTCGTTCCACCACGATGCTGTGTGTGAACTCATGAGGGTCGCCGCCGCCGAGGTGCGCATCTTCCCTCTCGTCACTCTGGATCAGACCGAGTATCCGCATCTCGACGCCCTGCGACAGCGTCTCGCCGACGATGGCATCACCACTGACATTCGTAGCGTCGATTACGAGTTCCAAGCCGGTGCCAACGCGATGCTCGTGTGCACTCGGAGCACCGATCCGCGATGACGACCTGTCAGGTACGAGAAAGACTTTCCTCGCGTCGTGCGGGTTTCCGATGGTCATGTTCGTGAGGAAACCCGCACGGCGGAAGGAACGTTTACGGAATCACCAGTACCGGCACCGCACCAGGATCCACCAGCGCCGACGCACGGTGGTGAGCAGCGACCAACTCGTCCGCGGTCTGTCGCGGCGGCACCCGATCGAGCAACCATCGCTCGACCAGCAGCGCGACCTTGGCCAGCATCTCGGTACGCAACCGCAGGAACGAATCCTCCGGATCGTCGCCGACCTGACCGAGCAGCACCCACCACGCCCAGGCGACAGCCCCAGCATTGGCAACGAAATCCGGAACCACCGGAATACCTCGGCCGATCAGTGCCACCTCGGCCTCCGGGGTCGTCGCAGCATTCGCGGCCTCGACCACAACCTTCGCAGCGACCTGGTCGACGTTGTCCGTCGTGATCGCATACGAGATCGCGGCGGGGACGAAGATGTCTGCCGCGACACCGACCACGGCCGCGCGCGGCAACTGTTGAACGTGCGCCGGGACCCGCGTGCGGTCGATCTCCCCGTAGGCGTCACGCATTTCCAGTAGAGCCGGAATGTCGAGTCCGTCGGCACAGTACAGCGTGCCTGCGGCATCGGCGACAGCGATCACGCGAACGCCGGCCTCATGCAGATACCATGCGGCACCACCTCCCATGGTGCCGATGCCCTGGATGGCGACGGTCGTGTCGGCCAATGCCCATTCGTGCGCGTGCATGGTGCCGATGCACGCCTGCGCGACGCCGTACCCACCGACCACATCTCCTAGCAGGAAACCGCCGGTCACCGGCGCGTTCAGCGCCGTCCGGACGCGCTGCAGCGTCCGTTCCGGATCCGGGGCGCGCCCGATCGCCGCGTGGTAGGACTGCTGGAGTCCGAGCCGCGCGAAGACGTCGTCGATCAGATGCTGAGGCACCCCCAGATCCTCCGCGGTGACCCAATGTGTGTCCAGCCACGGACGCATCGCGTGGCAGAACCGCTCCAGGACACCGACCGCACGGGGATCCTTCGGGTCGAAGTCGATGCCACCCTTCGCGCCGCCGACCGGCAGGTCGAACACTGCGGTCTTCGCCGCCATCCCGCGGGCCAGATCCTCGACCTCCGACACCGTGCAACCCGCCCTCATTCGGGTGCCGCCGGTGGAAAGCCCGGACACCGAGGTGTGCACGACGAGATAGCCGTGCGCTCCGGTGACCGGGTCGGTCCAGGTCATTCTCAAGAGAGGCTCACGGGGACCTTGTTCTCTGTTGTCCGGTCCTTGCCCGAACGCACGCTCCATCGTCGAGGTCATAGTGAGCCACCCCAATCATCCGCAGTAAATTTTCGTCGCCACGAGTAATCGGCTGACAACGCCAGCGTGCATTCATCCACGACCCCGCGTCCAGTTACGAAACATGAATGATTGCGTTCACGGTTCCTACACAGCCCTTACCCTGGCGGTATGGAGCTGTCCCTGCGCCGGCTACGGATGCTTCGGGAATTACATCGCCGAGGCACCGTGACCGCGGCTGCCGCGGCATTGCATTACACCACCTCGGCCGTCTCCCAACAGCTCGCGTTACTCGAACGAGACGTCGGCGCAACTCTTTTCGTGCGACATGGCCGCCGGGTGCAGCTCACCGACGCCGGCCTCGTCCTCGCCGAACACGCCGAGGAGATCCTCCGCTCGGTGGAACGCGCCACGACCGCTCTCGAACGCACCCAGGACGGAGTCACCGCACGATTGCTCGGGGGCGTGTGGGCGTCGGTCGCGTCGAGTCTGCTGCCGAAGGCGCTGACGTTGCTCGCGGTCGAGCATCCCGGCATCGAGGTCCGCACGAAGGAGCTCGCGCCGGAGGACACCGCGGGTGCCGTCCAGGTCGGGACGTTGGATTTCTCGTTCGTGATCGATTACTCCAACTATCCGATGCCGTGGGATCCCGCGTTGACCCGGGTGGTCATCGCGGTGGAGCGATTGCACGCCGTGATGCCTCCCGGGACGGCACCGGCCGAGACCATGACGTTGGCGGATCTCGCCGAGCATCCGTGGGTGCTGGCCGGACCCACCTCACATTTCGGCCGAGCGGTGCGCATGGCGTGTCAACGCTCCGGGTTCGAGCCCAGGATCAACCACGAGGTCGGCGAGCAGGCGACGGCACTCGCGATGGTCGCTGCGGGCCTGGGCGTCACCCTCGTCTCCGACCTCGGGCTGACCCTGCCTCCACCCGGGATAGAAGTGGTCGCGCTGACCGACCCGCTGATGCGCACGATCTCCATCGCCCATCGCGGCGCCGACGCACAACGACGGCCGCTGCAGTTGGTGATCGACGCGGTCCGCACCGCCGCGGCCGCGCAGGGACTCGCGGTATCGTCACCGTCCGAGGAACCGTCGATCACACACGAGTGAATCCGTTGTGCAGTTTTCGTCGTCGGTCCCCGGCTTGGATTCAGAAGGCCAATGCAACACCCCTGGATGAAGGGGTGCAGTCGTGGCGAGAAGGATTCCGTGGGAGACACGGGCAGCCGCGTAC
>NZ_SLVY01000026.1 GCF_004345605.1 Rhodococcus sp. SMB37 | reverse complement strand
TACGAGCGTTGCGGCGAACATTTCGTCGGGTTCCTCCATCTCGGAGCTGCACTCACTTGTTTCAAGAAGCTGCCCACATGAGACACGCTCTTAGTTGTCCGCGGCGTGACTGGGTGCGCGGCACCTAGTCGAGTTGCGTCCTGCCTACCCGCCGCATGTCTCGCAAGAATGAGATCACCAAGTCCGCGAGGGAGGATCGTGATGGATGAATCCGGAACCACCATCGACCGGGCAGGTGTCATTGGGATGTGGGTGACAGCTGACGGCTTCATTCGCCAGGAGTTGCGTGCCGATGGGCGCTACGACGAGGCGCGTGGCGCACGGCAGTGTGCATATACCGGAAGTTACACGGTGACAGGAAGCCATCTCGACTACCTCGACGACCTTGGTTTTACCGCAACAGGAGACATTTGTGGCGGGGTGCTATACCACGAGCATCTCGTCCTATACCGAGAGGACCAACAGTCATGAGCGAGCGCAAGGTAGTCCTGATTACAGGCGCAAGTAGCGGGATCGGGGAGGCGACAACGCGGAGGTTGGCTGCCGACGGCCACCAGGTCTTTCTCGGCGCACGGCGCACAGGACGACTCGAGCACTTGGTCCAGGAGATTGGCGATGCCGGCGGCAGTGCAGCATTCCGCAAGTTGGACGTCACTGACGTAGCCGACGTCCAGGCCTTCGTCGAGGCCGCCCGTGAGCATTTCGGTCGCGTCGATGTTGTGGTCAACAACGCCGGAGTCATGCCCCTGTCGCCGCTGGCCGCGCTGAAGATCGACGAGTGGAACCGGATGCTAGACGTGAATGTTCGTGGCGTTCTCAATGGCATCGCCGCAGCACTACCGGTCATGCAGTCACAAGGTAGCGGACATTTCGTCAACATCGCATCTGTCGGGGCGTACGAGGTGGTGCCGACAGCGGCGGTCTACTGCGCGACGAAGTTTGCGGTGCGCGCGATCTCCGAAGGGCTGCGCCAAGAATCGTCGGGCGATGTCCGTGTTACCGTCGTCTCGCCGGGTGTAACGGAATCTGAATTAGCGGACAGCATTTCGGACGACAAAGCGCGCGAGGACATGAAGGCATACCGTGCCGTCGCGCTTCCGGCCGCGGCGATCGCCAACGCGATCGCGTTCGCCATCGATCAGCCGGCGGATGTGGACGTCAACGAGATCATCGTTCGCCCCGCCGCGAGCGCACAGTAGTTCGGCCGGACCGAGGTGGCCGTCTCCCGACGAGACGGCCACCTTGATCCACTCGCCAATTCATTCCGACGGCCGCTGGAGTCCTCAAGAAACGCGTCATCCTTTCACTGCCGCTGCGGCCTGCCCGGCTGGGTTGCGTAGTGGACGTGTCGGTGACATCGGGTTTGCACACGTCCTCTCCTGATCCTGCCGCTCGCACCCGCAGAAAGAGGACGTAGGAACACAGAGAATCACGCACCCGAAATTGGCTGCCCCCAAGACTGATAACGTATCCGCGGCCATACTCCAGGTCCATTCGCTACGACAGACGGCGTCGATGACGCTCTGCACAAGCCCGCCCCGCGCACAGCTGTTCGTACGCGGGGCCGAGCGTTGCAGACTGACGTGCCCCGCCTCGTGCCCAGATCGGTATGACCGCCAGCCCAGAACGGGGCAGCAGTGATGATCATTGCGGACAGGATCGCTCCGGAACGTCAGCTCACGGCGGCAGCCAACCCGCCTTCGTAGAAGGCGGTGATGAGCTGGCGAGCTTGCTCGGCAGGGATACCGTCGGCGTCGAACTCGGCGTCCCAGGAAACAACGGTCTCCCCTGACTTGACGTCCCGGGTGACGGCGACGGCCGCCTGGTAGTTGCGTACGGGAATGGACCCACCGACCATCTTGTAACTGTACGACTGCTCGGTCTGATTGATCAGTTCTTCGATCGCCTCACCACCACCTCGCAGGGCGACGCGGCGGCGGATGCTGTTCCGGCTGCCGTCGCGTGCAGCGTGGTCGGCATCGAGATGCCATCCGTCGATGGCGAAGAAGTCTCCGATCCTCCCCCACACCAGCTTCTGGTCCAGCGGGGTGCGAACTTCTGCATGAACTGTCAACATGCTCCTCGGATCCTTTCGTGGATGGCTGTGGGTCGTGTGGTGCCCGATTCCGCGCCAGCGACGCTGGATGTCGGTGAGGGTTCCACTGTCGCCGACGGCCGGCTCGTCTGTCGTGGGTGCAGTGCACCCACCCACTACCAGGCGGTTCAGAACTAACATTGGGGAATGCCTTCCAGCGAACTTGGAGATTTCCTTCGGTCACGTCGTGCTCAGGTTTCACCGAACGACGCGGGACTTCACAGCTATGGCACTCGAAGAGTTTCAGGCCTTCGACGTGAGGAAGTCGCGATCCTTGCGGGACTGAGCTCCGATTACTACACCCGCTTGGAGCAAGGGCGAGAACGCAATCCGTCCGCTCAGGTGCTCGATGCACTCTCGCGCGCGTTGCGGCTCGATGCCGACCAGGAAATGCACCTGTACCGGTTGGCCCGCGTGGTGCCGAGCGCCCGCGGGTCCAGTGCACGGGAGTCGGTCAGTCCGACGCTTCTCCAGTTGATGGATACCTACGACTCGACTCCGGCGTTCGTGTTGAATCGGACACTCGACATTCTCGCCTGCAACCGGCTCGCCGAAGCGCTTTTCTCGCCGTTCACCGCTGCTGACAATCTGCTGCGGATGGTGTTTACCGATCCCGCGGGAGCGTCTTTCTATGCCGAGTGGCATCGCGCGGCACAGGCCACCGTCGCAACATTACGTTTGGCCGTCGGCCACGACCCGAATGATGCTCGTCTCACCCAGTTGGTCAATGAGCTGTCGGTGGCCAGCCCCGCGTTTCGCCAGTACTGGGAAGAGGGTCAGGTGCGGGGCAAGACACTGGATGCAAAGGAGCTCGTTCATCCCGATGTGGGCACATTGAGCTTGACCTTTCAAGCTTTCGACGTGCGTGACAAGCCGGGACAACAGTTGGTGATTTACCAGGCGGAGCCGGGGTCCCCGAGTGATCAGGCACTGAAGTTGCTCGGTTCGCTCACCGCGACCAGGGACCGGGAGCGGCGGGACGTGGAAGCAAGTTCGACCGACTGACCCTCGCGCAGTTGCCGACTACAAGTCCTGCTCCCTTTCTCCCAAAGTCCGCCGGGTGGCACACGGTGCCGCGATATTGACTAGTCGATCAGCGATGGCCACTTCGTCATCCGCTCACGGAGGTCGATCGCCTCACCGTTCTCGGAGAACGTTCCGTCGCCGCGGTGATGGATCTCGCCCGTGCCTCGCTTCGAATCATCTACCCACACATGCTGGGCCTGGACAATCCAGAGTCCGTAGTCATCGACGAGGCGATCGTCGACGACGCGGCATTCGATATTCGCGAAGCACTCCGCGACGAGGGGGGCCGCAACGGATGCCGATGCCAGCGGGGTGAGGCCGAAACGCTCCCACTTGTCGACGTCCGCACCGGATACGTTTCCGACGTCGACGACCTGCTCGGCGAGTTCGACGGCCGGGATGGCAATGACGCACTCGCGGGTGTCGCGCAGCGTGTCGAAGCTGTAGTTCCACGGTCCGAGCACGAATCCGATGAGACCGCCGTGTTGCACTGGCATGTTGAAACCATTTGTCATCAGATTGTCATGCCGTCCGTCGGACGTCGAAATCATGATCACAGGTCCTGGTTCAATCAGTCTGTGCACCTTGGAAATTGGGTACTGGGAGAATTCATCCGGACCAGTCATACGGTACTTCCTTCCGATCAAGGTTGATTACCTATAGTTTTCAGGGCTCAGATGATGTGCACCTGGCCCTTTCGCACCCCCCTTGGAACGTGACCGGTTGCCTTACAATCAAGCCATGGCGAGCACTGAGTTGGGGGAATTTCTGCGGGCCCGACGCGCTGCCGCATCACCGGATTCGGTTCCGTTTGCGTCCGCGGGACCTCGGCGGGTGCCGGGGTTGCGCCGGGACGAAGTGGCCATGCTGGCCGATGTCAGTCCTGACTACTACCGCCGGCTGGAGCAGGGCCGTGAACGCCACCCGTCCCAATCGGTCCTCGAGGGGCTCAGCAAGGCTCTGGTTCTTACTTTCGAGGAACGTCGGCACCTCTACTCGCTGGCAGGTGTGGCGTGGCGACTCGACGGTGCCGAGCTTCGACGGGAGGTCGATCCCGCGTTACTGCGTTTGATGGAGTCCTGGGAGCGCTCCGGCGCGTTCGTCCTCGATCCGGTACTAGACATCTCGGCGATGAACTCCCTGGCGGTGGCGTTGTTCGAACCATTCGCCGATACGACCAATCTCGTCGAGATGGTCTTCTGCGATCCGGCCGCCCGTGAGTTTTTCGTCGACTGGGAGGAGTCGGCGAAATCCACGGTCGCCAGTCTACGAGCGACCGCCAAGTTCTCCTCGACCCCCCACCGGTTCACCGACCTCGTCGCCCGGCTCGAGGCCGCAAGCCCCCGTTTCTGCGAGCTGTGGGCTCGACACGAGGTACAGCCGAAAACTCACGAGGTCAAACAGCTGCGCCATTCGACCGTCGGCGAGCTCACCATCGAATTCCACGCGTTCGGTGTCCCGAGCGCGCCTGGCCATCAGCTTCTGGTGTACCAGGTCGAACCCGGCTCGCTCGGTGAGATTCGATTGCTCGACCTGGCGACACACCGAATCGATACCGATGTGCCCAGCGCACAGCCCGCTGGGCAGGCGAACCGACCCACCGCGTCAATGGATTAGATCCGAGAGCAGGCCGAGCAGCGCCGTACCATCCGGCGACTTCATCGGGGTCGTGCATTTCAGACTCAGGCCGTGAGGGCGGAGAACCGGCGGTCGAGGACGGGGATATCGGTGGCGGTCGCGGTGTGTGAGAACACTAGTGAGTGAAGGTGCAGGACCTCACCGCCGCCGAGGTCGTCGACGCCTTCGACGTGGAGTTCGCTGGTGAGGGTGTCGCCCTCGGGGACCGGACCGGTGTGATCCACGACATCCACCGCCACCAGATTCGGCAGGGCGCGAGTGGCCCGGCCGAGGGCGATGCCGATGGTGTGCCCGCCGTAGACGAGGCGGCCGGCGGCGCTAACCCGTTCGTGGTGGGTGGCGGCGACGTTGAGCGGTGAGTCGCGCCAGTTCCGGGGCGCTCGAGACCGGGTCGCCGCTGCTGCGAGCACCGCCCCGAGCCCGGCATCGAAATGCGTGCCCGGCACCCGCGTGTGGTATGCGTCGATGCCGGTCAGCGCCTCATCGACGATCTCGAGGTCCCGTGTGGTCTCGGTCTTCGGGAGCACGACGCTCGCCAGGCCGGGCAGTGCCGCGCACGCGGCGAGGTCGTCCCGTGCCCGTTCACCCGAAACGACACACTGCCCTCGCGGTCGGTCTCAGTCACCAGTCGGCGCACGAGGTCGCGGGCCTGCTCCTTGTTTGCGGGGGGTGACGGAGTCCTTACGGTCCAGGCCAGCGCCTGGCGCGCCTTCCGTGTGTCGGAACCGGGCGCGATCAGCACTGACCGCCGCCGCGTAGCGATCTCATTCACCACAGGCTCCTTCGACGCTATTCATCCGGTTGTTTTTTGGTTTGCAGCACGCCTGATGGAGGTGAGCGAGAACATGCACTGATCAGTCAAAACATCTACTAACACACAGTTTCACCGGTTGCACTGTGACCGCACCGCTAATCATAGGGAGGATACGTACGGATGAATTGGGTAACGGTTTTGCGGTTTGCCTGGGTGTGGTGCACCTAGGCAAATCGCGGCCTGTTCGCCCACCCCGATCACGCCGACGATGGAATCCGTACCCCGAGGAACCACACCTCGAAACACCACCAAGGAGACACACCCCATGAGCCAGGTCCTGACCGGAACCCCCCTCATCGGCCGCATCGCCGTCGTCACCGGCGCCTCCAGCGGAATCGGCGAAGCCACCGCCGAACGACTCGCCCAACTCGGCGCCAAGGTCGCCCTCCTCGGCCGCCGCACCGACCGCATCACCACCACCGCCGACCGCATCAACGCCGCCGGCGGCACCGCGATCGCCGTCACCACCGACGTCACCGACCGCACCGCCCTGCAAGCCGCCGCCGACCGCATCACCACCGAACTCGGCCCCGTCGACCTCGTCTTCGCCAACGCCGGCGTCCAGCTGATCTCCGAAATCGTCGACCTCAAGGTCGACGACTGGGACACCCAGATCGACCTGAACATCAAGGGCGTGATGAACACCATCCAGGCGTTCGTCGGACCCCTCGTCCAGGCCGCCGCCGACGACAAACCCGCCGACCTGATCACCACCTCCTCGATCGCCGCCACCCGCGTCCTCGAAAAGTTCCAGGTCTACTCCGGCACCAAGGCCTACATCAGCCAACTCACCCGCCTACTGCGCACCGAACTCGGCCGCAAGAACGTCCGCGTCGCCACCATCGAACCCGGCATGGTCGACACCGAACTCCCCGACCACGTCACCGACCCCGACGCCAGCAAACTCATGGCCGACCTGATCGACCAGATCGACGTCCTCCAATCCGAAGACGTCGCCGAAACCGTCGCCTTCCTCACCGCCGTCCCCAAACACGTCAACCTCACCGAAATCACCATCCTCCCCACCGCCCAAGCCATCTAACCCACCCACACACACCGTTCCCGCCCCTGGCAATCCGAGGGCGGGAACGGTCCCCACTGGATCAAAGAGGGACTGGCAGGACGACGTGAGTCTCCGGCCCCCGTCGTGCAATCTCATTCCGGGCCCGCCTCGAGGCGGGGCCGACAACGTCAGCCTGGCGCCGACCCACATCCTTCCGCCAGCGCCCTTACACGTACCCCGCAGCACTCAATAGCCATGAGGTGACCATTGCAGTCGATTCAACTACTCGTCGCAGTGCTCGGTACGGTCATCATCTTCACCGTATGGGGCGCTCGGATTCGCATGGTCCAACCGGCCGCCCTGCTGCTCGGTGGCTGCCTTTTGGGTTTGACCCCGACTATTGCTGCTTTCGAGTTGCCACCCGAGTGGGTCCTCGTCCTGTTCCTTCCTGCGATCTTGTACTGGGAGGCTCTGACGACCTCTACGCGAACAGCGAGTCGTGATGCCCGCTCTGTGGTTCTGCTGGCGGTCGTGCTCGTGGTTGCCACGACCGCCGCAGTGGCCGCCTGCCTGCATTGGATCCTGCACATTCCGTGGGCTGTTGCGTTCGTCGTCGGGGCCGTGCTTGCCCCGACCGATGCCGCCGCCATTGCCGCGCTGGCTCAGCTTCTACCGCCCCGGTTCATGACGTTGCTGCGAGCGGAGAGCCTGATCAACGACGGAACTGCGCTGGTTCTTCTGGCCACCGCCGTCCCGGTCGCGATCGGCGCGCGTCATCTCGATCTGCTGCACATCAGCTGGGCCCTCGCCGCAAGCTATCTTGGCGGGGTGTTGTTCGGTGCCGCGGTCGCCGGGACCGCACTGGTCGCTCACCGGTTTCTCCGAGACTGGATGCTCTCGAGTGTGCTCAGCGTCTTGACGCCGTTTGTGGCGTACCTGCTTGCAGAGCAAATACATACCTCGGGTGTCATTGCCGTCGTGACGGCGAGTGTCCTGGCCCAGCGTGGACCGCGTGTCATTCCGCCAGCCACTCGAATGCAAACTCAGCCTTTTTGGTCACTGATTACATATGTCCTCAATTCGGGACTGTTCGTCTTGGTGGGTACTCAAATCCCCTCCGTTGTAGATGATCTGGCGCCTCAATCGTTGACGGTGGGGTTGGCAGCGGTGGCCTTGGCCGGTTTCGGCGTGATCGGCTGTCGGCTGCTGTACTTCTACACGATGCCTTCCGTGTTTCGGGCCATCGACCGCCGCGGTAGTCAAGTTTCACGCCGGATCAGTGCGCGTGAGCGTTTTCCGCTCGCATGGTCCGGTGTCCGTGGCGGGGTATCGCTGGCCGCCGCGCTCGCTGTTCCCGACACCATGGCAGATGGGCGTCCCTTCGAGTACAAGAGCCTGATCGTGTTCATCACAGCTGGTGTCATCGTTGTGACCCTGTTCGGGCAGGGCATGTCCCTGCCGCGCGTGATCACATGGGCCCACTATGACTCCATCGACGAATCTGCCGGACAGCGGACAGCGGAAATCGCTCTGACCGAGGAAGTGTTGCGGTATGTGACGGACCCGGCTCAGCGCGACACCGCCCCCCCTCCCTGCCGATCGGCTCGACGCCGAGCTGCAGGAGCACCTGCGCGCCCTGACTGTCCGGCAGGAGGACCCGGTGTCGCTCCAGATACTGACGATGCGCCGGGCGATCCTCGCTGCCCAGCGCAGTCGGCTTCTGACCGTGTTTGAACGACACGAGATCGACGATGCCGTGTTCTTACGGGTCCAGTCGCTACTGGATACAACCGAGGCGAAACTGAACTCGACGGTGACGTCCTGCCCGGATGAGCCGAGCGCGAAAAAACTGTAGCGAACAGTTCTGTGGCGGCGTTTAGTCGTCGAGATGCGCTCGAGGGCGCGCGATGTCGACACTCAATGCGGACTTCGGACGGTTGCACAAGGGGCCAACCAGGGCCACTTACAGCGTCCCAATCGTTCACTCGACAAGGAAATGTGCGGCTCGCCGCCATGCGCTATAACGGCCGCGAGTCACACGTTCACTTCTTCGTGCTCAGGCTCCTCGCCGCCGCAATTCCATGCGGTACGAGTACCGGCGCGGATTGAAGTGAGAGGACGTGAATTCGACGAATTTCCCGTCCGCGTCGTAGTAGAGACGCTCGATCAGCAGTATGGCGTCTCCTGCTTGACATCCGATCAGTTCGGCTTCGTACTCCGGGGCATTCATGGCGGTGATCTCTTGCCGTGCGCCCATGATCGGCTTGGTCAGCAGTTTTTCCGCGGCCCCGATCACGGTTCCCTCGCCGACCGACGGGACCCCCTCCGCGGCCAGTTTCGCACCGAGGTCGGGTTCGACGTAGTGGCGCGTCAGGACAAAGGGGATCCCCTCAAAGGAACGGCGAACGGTGGCCTTGCTGACCTCGATGTACGGCAATTCCAATCGGGACGCGATGGAGGGCTCGACGACGACCGTGAATGGTTCGATCACCTCGGTGTTCGTGTCGGGCCAGACGATGATTTCGTCGAGGGATCCGATCGAGCGGACGTAGCGGCCCCGGGTGTCCTGTTGGCGGCCGCTCACATAGGTTCCGCTGCCTTGCACGCGGTAGATCAGCCCGTCGGAGAGCAGTATCTGCAGGGCTTCGCGCACCGTGTGGCGGCTGACATTGTGGACCGACTGCAGCACGCTTTCGGTGGGCATCTTCCGTCCGACCGAGTAGACACCGGCCTCGATGTCGGTCCGCAACTTCTCGGCCAGCACTTTGTACGCCGGCACACCACGCTCCGCGGGAGCTACCTTGTTCGTCACCACGGGCCCTCCTTCTCCCTGATGCGGCCGGCAGGGTTCCATCCACCACACTAGCGCTCGTCCGGATGAATCTTCAACGTGGGCCACTCGGCATTGGTGATCTGCTGCGACACCCGAGTATTCGTGGCGACAGAGTCCATCTCGACATTTGTAGCTCGAAAATTGATACTGATCAATCGAGTATGGAGGTGTGACCGTTTGGAATCACACCTCCATACTCAGTCCGTCCGGCGCCGGAGTCAGGCCGCCGACGGATGTCTGTCACCAGAACACGACCGCGATTCGGATGTCGGCCTTATCGCGGCGGTGCTGGTGTCCCCGCCGCCGCCCGCATGTCGGCGGGGTGCGTCACGCGGTGGTCGGTTCCACCTCCGTAAGCAGTTCGTCGTTGTGCTCGCCGAGCTGGGGCGCGGAGTCGGTGCGCGGCTCCTCGTAGGTGTCGGTCAGGAACGGTGTCCGGATCATCCGACGGCGACCGGCATGCGGATCGTCGATCTCGAGGAACATGCGACGCGCGTCGAGGTGTGGGCACTGGTAGAGCTCGTCGATGGTCTGGGTTTCTCCAGCGGGAAGCCCATGCGCGGCGAAGTGCTCGACGATCTCGCGGCGGGTACGGGACCGTGTCCACCGTTCGGCTTCGGGGCGGATCACCGATGCGAAGTTCTCGGCCCGGTGAATGACCGAGTCCAGCAGCGGATGCTCGAGCAGGTCGGGCCGCTCGATTGCCACACACAGCCGCCGCCACATCTCATGGGTGGGCAGAATCAGTGCAACATAACCGTCCTCGGCTTCGAGGGCCCCGAGTGGAGAATAACGATCCACCCCGCGCACTCGATGCTCGCCCGTGAAATCCCACAGCATGAGTTCGCGTTCGAGCAGGGACGCCACCGAGTCGTACATGCTCTGATCGACGAACGCACCCGTACCGGACTGGTGACGTCCCTCAAGAGCGGCGAGCACGCTGACGGTGGCCTGCACCGCAGTGAAGACGTCCGCGAAACCGGTCACCGTCGGCAACGGCGGGCCCCCCGGTTCTCCGGTCACCGCCATCAGCCCACCAATCGCCTGGATTGCGGTGTCGAAGGCCGGCCGTTCGGCGAATACACCCCGATGTGTCGACAACCTCCCGTATCCGCTGATGGCGCAGTAGATCAGGCGTGGATTGATCTCCTTGAGCGCGTCGTATCCCACTCCCATGCGGTCGACTGCCCCGGGGCGAAGGTTCTCTACGACGACGTCGGCGGTCGCCGCCAAAGCCAGGTACCGTGCTCGGTCACTCTCCGCGCTCAAGTCCAGGGTGACGGACTTCTTGTTGCGGTTGTAGCTCAGGAACCCGCCGCTCATGGACCCGGTCTCGGTCTGCTCGAGCGGATCATAGATTCTGCGCGGATCGCCGCCGTCGGGCCGCTCGATCTTGATGACCTCCGCACCCAGGTCGGCCAGCATCATCGCACAGTAGGGGGCGGCGATGTACTGGCCCATCTCGAGCACACGAATGCCGTCGAGGGGCCTCACGTCAGATTCCTTCGGTTCCGTGCGGGACGAGCATCGGCTTGATGTCCTCCTGCGCCCGCATCCGCGTCAGCGCCTCGGTGGCCTGGTCGAGGCGGTACCGGTTCGGGACCAGTGCACCGAAGTCGTACTTGCCGTGCGTGTTCTTCATGAATTCGAGAGCCTTGCGGTACTCGGCGATGTGTCCGGACCAGGTCCCCATGATGGTCAGCTGCTGTCGGGTGATGAAGCCTGGCCGGACCGGGACTTCCTTGCCGGGGCCGTCGATCTGGCCGGTGACCATGTAGCGGCCGCCTTCCTTGATCATTCCCAAGCCTTCCGGGAATGCGGTGCGTGCGCCGGAGAACTCGAACACCACTTCGGCGCCGTGGCCGCCAAGCAGGTCGCGGACCGCGGCGATCCGGTCTTCGGGTTCGGGATGTTCGGCGACGGAGACGAGGTCGGTGGCGCCGTATTGCTTGGCGATGGCCAGGCGGTTGTCGGGAGCGCCGATGGTGATGATTCGCCCGGCGCCGAGGTGATCGGCGAGGGCGGTCGCGAACAGACCGAGCGGGCCGGCGCCCTGGATGACAACGGTTTCCCACGGGTTCATCTTGCCGATGCGCTCGAAGGAGTGCACGACTGTTCGCAATGCGCAGCTGGCCGCTGATGCCCAGGAGGTTTCCACTTCGTCCGGCACGCGCACGCGTCCCGAGTTGGGGAAGACGTAGGCGTATTCGGCGAACCCGCCGACCAGATAGGGGGGTCGCTCGCAGTTGGTGAACATGTAGTACTGGCGGTTGGTGCACAGGGTGGGCTGGTTGTCGAACCGGCAGTGGTCACACTGGTTGCATGAGGCGTGGGTGAAGCAGATGCGATCGCCGACCTCGAGCGGTGTACCGAAGGTGTCTCGCTCGGCCCCATCGCCGAATGCGATTACCTTGCCGACCATTTCGTGTCCGGGGATGACTGGCAGATCCAGGGCCTGGCTGCCGCCAAGGGAGCCATCCCACAGGTGCAGGTCTGATCCGCAGACCGTCGCGGCTTCGACCCGGACCAGGAGTGCGCCCGGTTCGAGTGTTTGCGGCACGGGAATTTCGCGGATCTCGAGCGGCTCGCTGTGCTTGGTGAGCACCGCCGCCTGGCTGGTCTTGGGGATGTCGAAGGTGGTAGTCATCAGTTTGTGCTCCTTGTGCGCTCAGCCGAGTTTGAAGGGGTCGCGGCTTTCGCCGGTGAGTTCGACCCAGATGGATTTGGTCTGCAGGTAGGCGTCGAGGCCTTCGATGCCGTTTTCGCGGCCGATGCCGCTCTGCCCGAAGCCGCCGTAGGGCACGTTGTTGGCGAGCACGCGGTAGGAGTTGACCCAGATCGTGCCGGCGTTGAGGCGGTGTGCGACGCGGTGTGCGCGTTGGACGTCTTTGGTCCACACCGCCGCGGCGAGTCCGTAGGTCGTGTCGTTGCCGAGCTGGACCGCCTCCTCTTCCGAGGTGAAGGTGATGACCGACAGCACCGGTCCGAAGATTTCTTCCCGTGCCACGCGCATCGAATTGTCGACGCCGCTGAGGATCGTGGGCTGGAAGAAGTACCCGTCGGCCAGGTCGGCGTCCTGTGGACGCTTGCCGCCGCACACCACCGTGGCGCCTTCGCTGACACCCAGGTCGACGTAAAAGCGGACCTTCTCGAGTTGCTCGGCGAAAGCGATGGGGCCCATCTCGGTTTCGATGTCGAGCGGATCGCCCATCTTGATCTGGGGTGCGCGCTGGGCGAGCCGTTCGACGACGGCGTCGCGGATGGATTCGTGGACCAGCAACCGACTTCCTGCGATGCAGGTCTGGCCGGTGGCGGCGAAGATTCCGGCCATCACCCCGTTGACGGCCGCATCGATGTCCGCGTCCGGGAAGATGATGTTCGGGGACTTGCCGCCGAGCTCGAGGGTGACCTCCGCGATGTGGTCGGCGGCGCTCTTCATGACCGCGATTCCGGTGGCAGTCGATCCGGTGAAGGTGACCTTGTCCACGCCGGGTTCGGCGGTCAGCGCGGCTCCTGTGTCTCCGGCGCCGGTGACGACGTTGAACACTCCCGGCGGGAAACCGGCTTCATCAACGAGTTTGGCGAACTCGAGGGTCGAGGACGGCGTCTGCTCCGCCGGCTTGGCGACAAATGTGCAACCGGCGGCCAAGGCGGGCGCGAGCTTGCTTGCCAAAAGGAACAGTGGGCTGTTCCAGGGCAGGATTGCGGCGACCACGCCGATCGGCTCGCGGCGGGTGTAGGTGAAGAAGTTCGTCTGGGGTGCGGAGATGGTGTCACCGAAAATCTTGTCGGCAGCGCCGGCGAAGAATTCGTAGGTCGCCGGTAGCCCGGCCATCTGACCGCGGGTCTCGCGAATGACCTTGCCGTTGTCGGTGGTCTCGATGCGCGCGAGATCGTCTGCGTGGGGCTCGATCAGCGCCGCCAGCCTGCGGATCAGGACACCTCGCTGCGCCGCGGACATCGATCCCCACGGCCCGGACAGCGCCCGCCGCGCGGCGTCGACAGCCTTCTTCACGTCGGCCGATCCCGCGAGTGGCGCAGTGGCCCAAGCCTGCCCGTTGTATGGGTTGATGGTCTCGAAAACCTCACCGGAGATCGCATCGACCCAATTGCCGTCGATGTACATCTGTCGGTGTTGGAGTTCGCTGTTTCGCCTTTCGGCGATGGCGACGACGTTCTCGGTCATTGTGCTCTTTCTCGTTTCACGGCCGGACCGAGTGCCCGGCACTGTCACATGGGAGGGCGGTGGCGGGCTTCGATGTACCGCGCACGTTAAGCGGGTGAGGGAATGGCGCCCTCACGTTCCGACGGAGATTCCCGCCAATGTCGCCCGGATCAACGGGTCGACGGAAGACGCCTGCGGCAGTGTGGCCACGCTGTCAATCAGGGTCTCCAATTCCTCTGTGGACAGCGGGGTCTCGGATGCGAGGCGTTCGGCATTGCGCACGACGCCGTCCATGTCCCACGACAGCATCGCGTCGGAGTCCTCGATGGCGTCGTGGACCGTAGTCCCGTCGACCAGCACCGTGGTTGCGTGTGCGGTTTTCGCTGGGCGTCCCGGCTCGGCGACGAGGTCGATCTTGCCGATGAGGTCGAGTACCTGGGGATCGGTGAAGTGTTGCAGCAGGTCGTAGCTGATGTCGCCGTGGATGAGACCGGTCGCGAAGGCGAATTTGGCGCTCATCAGTGTCTGTGAGGTACGGGTGAAGGGCCCCCGCGAGGGCATGCCCGGATAGGTGGCTTCGCGTTCGTTCATCCGCAGCCGGATCGACGCGACCTCGTCGGCGCGGAGACCGGACTCGCGCAGCCGCACTGCGAGCATGGCCGGTGCCTGATTGAACGCACACACCGGGTACGGCTTGAATGTTACTGCGAGTGTGTTCCAGGACCGCCCGAGCTCGCGGGCGAGTGATTCCGTAGCCTCCCGCGATCGCGAGAAGCAGTCGAGGAATCCCGCTTCGGCCTCGAACGCCGTCCGGGACCCCGTGACCCCGGTTTCGGCGAGTTGCGCCGCCATCAGCCCGCTCGTCGCCGCGATCCCCGACTGGAAGTGCCACTCGTCGGTTCCCGCACCGAACGATTCGGACGTGCCACCCGAGATCGATGCGGCGATCGCCAGTGCGGAGGTCATACGTTCGCCGCTCAGCCCGCGGATCCGTCCGACGGCAGCTACGGCAGCCACCGGCCCGAACACCGCCGTCGCGCGAAAGGGCGGGGTGGTCAGGTCCGTGAGCGGCTCCGACAGGGCAATGCCCACCTCGTAACCCGCGACAACCGCCGCCAACAGAGTGCGGCCGTCGACAGCGCTGGACTCTGCGGCCGCCAGGGCGGCGGGTATGACGCTTACACCTGGATGGAACGTGCCGTGTGTGTCTTCCTGCGCCCGGGCATGCAGATGCACTCCGTTGATGAAGGCCGCCGTCGAGGCCGGATGCCACTGCCCGGTCACCAGCGAGCGGGCGTACCCCTCGTTGTTCGGCGGCGAGCTCACACCAGGGCTGACCTGCTCGGCCTGTCGCCCGAAGCCGGCGGCCGAGCCGGCCATTCCCACCGCCAAGGCGTGGAGGAGGCACCCTGTGGCCCGCTCGATGACCGGTAGTGGAAGCGCATCGACCTCCAGACCCGCGGCGAAGACGCCGAGTCGTTCGGCGATCGTGCTGCCAGCCATGCGCACATCCTTTCCATGATTCGTGGACACGTCAGTTGCGGTTGCTGCGGGAGGGGCCCGCGGACGCGGATCCAATCACCGCCGTCGCAAAAATTTGTCCGTATGACTTGAAACACTATTGTGAACCCTCGCATCTGTCAATCGCGATGCGAATCGAACCCAACCCTCCCCGTTCCGCTTATGACCTAGCCTCCACTTACAGTAAATAACCAGGCAAAAGCATTTCATTCGTCTAGTTTTCATGCTGGAACCGGCCCGCAACCTACGAGGGGTTGACGCACGCACCAACCCTGACTAACTTCAAGTCATCCGTACAACTGTGGCCCACTTCACTGCGAGCTGCCAGGCGGAGGATCATGGGCGCGCCGAAACACCGATCAGATTCCCGCAGGACCAACTTCACGTCGTGGCGAAAGAAATCCACGACGCTTCCCGAGGAGACCTCGATGACGAACCCACCCCCCGTATCGCCGTTACCCCCCACGATTCCGGGAGATGCACCGACGACTGATGCGCTGACCTCATCGGGGACCCTGGCACCCAAGGTCTCCCGACGCGTCGCCATCGCCGCGGGCATCGGCCACTTCCTCGAGTGGTTCGACTTCGCGGTGTACGGGTTTCTGGCCGCGACCATCGGGACGCTCTTCTTTCCGTCCGGCAACGCCACTACGTCGCTGTTGGCCTCCCTCGCCGTTTTCGGCGTCGCGTTCCTCTTTCGTCCGCTCGGGGGGCTGCTGATCGGAGCTTTCGGCGATCGCGCCGGTCGCCGCGCGGCGCTCTCACTCGCAATCGTCGTCATGGGTATCTGCACCATCGGCATCGGCATCCTGCCGACCTACGCCACCATCGGCCTCGCTGCTCCCGCCCTTCTGGTGCTCCTTCGGTGCGCCCAAGGATTCTCCGCGGGTGGCGAGTACGCCGGCGCAGCTGCCTTCCTCGTCGAATATGCACCGGCCCGCCGACGCGGGCTGTGGAGCAGTGTGGTCTCCGCCGGCGCCGGCATCGGGGTCATGGCCGGGGGTGCAGTGACCTTGCTGCTGACCACCCTGCTGTCCGACGACCAGATGACGACCTGGGGTTGGCGCGTCCCCTTCCTCGTCGCCGGCCCGCTGGCCGTCCTCGGCCTCTACGTCCGGCTCCGCCTCGAGGACACTCCCGTATTCCAGGAGCTCCAGCGCGCTCACGAGGTCGAGCACGCCCCCCTGCGCAACGCCGGCAAGCACAGCCGATCCGGAATCCTCCTGGTGTTCGTCTGCACCGCGGTGACCGGCCTCGGCTTCTACTACCTCGCAACCTTCGTGGTCACCTTCCTCACTGTCGAGGTCCACATGACCAAGACCGCCGCCCTCGAACTCGCGGTGCTCGGGTTACTCATCTACTCGCTCATGTGCCCCGTGGCAGGGATGATCGGCGACCGCATCGGCCGCCGACGCACAATGCTGCTCGGCGCCGGTGGCATTACTCTGACAGCGGTCCCCTGCTTCGTTCTGCTCTCGACCGGCACCTGGTACCTCGCCCTGATCGGCCTGGTAATTTTCGCGGCCTTCGAGGCCCTGGCCAATGTCATGCTCGGCGTTCTCATGGTCGAGCTCTTCCCGGCCCGACTGCGGGTGACGGGTAGCTCGATCGGCTTCAACGTCGCACAGGCCCTCATCGGCGGGCCCGGCCCGTTCATCGCCACCGCCATCGCAGCTGCCGCAGCGCTCATCGTCGCCCCCGCTCTCTACCTGGTCGCGATTGCAGCGCTGTCGTTCGTGCTTCTGCTGCGGTATCTGCCCGAGACCCGCGGGGTGTCGCTGTTCAGCGAGGAAGCACCCTCCGCGAGGAAATGACAGACAGGCCAGATTGTGGAGACGCATTCGTATCTCAGGCGTCCCGCGTACCGGCTCGTCGCCGAACAACTTCGGCGGCGAGCCGAACGCGGTGAGTACGCCGTGGGAGACAAGCTGCCCACCGAAGACCAACTTCGGCAGAGTTTCGGCGTCAGCAGACACACGATCCGCCAAGCGATCGGTCACCTGGTCGAGGAGGGCATGGTGCACCGCGTCCAGGGCAGCGGCACGTACTTGATTGGGCACGAAACGAACTCCGGTCGCTACCAGCGTGCAATCGGATCGCTCGACGAAATCATGAGCTGGCCCGGCACCACCACCCGGTTACTCGAGCCTTTCCGACCGGGAGTGAGCGAGCCCGCGATCGCCCGCCACCTCGGTGCGGATATCTCAGACATCCGCTGCGCACTCGTCCAACGCTGCTACAACCATTCGCCTTTCGCCTTGACCCGGCACTACATGGTTTCCTCATTGGCGGACAACGTGATCGAGCGTGGACTGTGGGAGACCGACAGCACGATCATTCAATCGGCAGAGCGACTACTACCCGAGAGCATCGTCTCCGCAACTCAGAATATCCACGCCACCCAAGCCGAAGAGGCGGAGAGCGAACTGATCGGATGCTCGGCAGGAGACGCCGTCTTACTCATCGAGCGGCTCTACCACGACGCCGGGGGGCGGCCGGTCGAGTTCACCACCTCGCGACTCAATCCCCGCCGCTACAGCTACCGGATGGACCTGCGCCGGAGCCGCTGATGGGGGCCCACGATCCGTGCCCGGTGTGCTACTGGGCCACCACGAAGCGAAAGGCGCGACCATCACACGGTTCACCCATCAGGAACGCACGAAGGAGGCGGTGTGGGCCTACAGCCGAACACCGACATCGGTCCGATCAACGTAGTCCGGGATCGATATGCCCCGTCCGGACGAGTAATCGTCATTCTCACCGTTACGGCCATCACCGCTGTGGGACAGATGTACTCGGTACTGGCGCTACTTCCGCAGATGGCCGCTACCTTCGGTGTCGACCCTGCGCACGTGACGGCAACCTCCACCGTGTTCGGCGTCGCCTATGCTCTCGGCTTCCTCGCCGCGGGGCCGCTGGCGTCGCGGTTCGGGCCGCATACCGTGATGACTGTCGGCCTGCTCGCCGCCGCGGTCACCACACTGCTGGCAGCGCTGCCGTCCACGCTCCTTCTGGAGTTGATCGCTCGCGCGGGGCAGGGCTGCGCAGCCGCCGCCTTCGCCCCGGCCGCGTTCACGTATATCGCCGAGAGCATCGATCCGCGCCACCGCCTACTCGCTTTGAGCTGCTTGACCAGCGGTTTTCTCGCCGCTGCGGCGGTCGTTCCCGTCGCTGCGCAGATGATCGCCGCCGCAGCCGGCTGGCGCGCGGTCTTTGTGGTCGGCGCAGGCGCGCTCGTGGTGGCAACCGTGGCAGTTGCTGCGTCGGTTCCGAGGGCGCGGCCCAGGGACCACCCCTGTGGTACCCGGCTTTTCGGAGTCCTGGTGACGATTCTGGGCAGGTGGCGGTTGGTCGCGCTGTTTGGTGCTGCAGCCACTTTCCTCGGGGCGTATGTCAGCGTCTTCACCACCATCTCGCTGGTGGGGCCGCCTTCAATTGCCGGAAATCCCGAGGCCCTGCAGGTGCTGCGATTGGCCACCGTGCCGACGCTGCTCGTCATTCCATCTCTGGGTCGGGTGCTGAGGCGGTGCCGACCGGCCCGCCGGGGCGCAGCGGCAATGGGTGTGGCGGCGATGTCTGCGGGCGGATCGGTTCTGTCAGATTCCCTGATTGCCTTGTCGATCACGGTGCTGGTGCTCGTGGCGGCCATCGCCATGACGGCGTCGGCCATCGTCGAATCACTTCTGGCGCAGGTACGTCCGGAGGAAACGGGCGGAGCAACGGCACTGTACGGATCATTTACCTTCCTCGGTGCCAGCGCCGGTCCGGCGCTGGCTTCGGGGGTCAGCCCGTGGGGATTTGGCATCGGCATGCTTACGGCAGCCATCTGGCTCGCCATCGGGGCGGGCCTGATCCTTTTCTCTGCCGCGGGAACCGTGGCCCGGCGGTCAGTTCAGCACGACACCGACGATGCGGTGTCACCCCTGCGGTAGGAGGCTTACGGCAGGCCGGCGTCAGCCGCGAGCACCGCCAACAAGAAGTCGCGGGGCACGTCCGACGATTGCGGCGGATGAGTTGGTGGATGGTCGGTGTCGACGATGTGTTGGAGGGTGTCCATGACGTGTTCGCCCCCGTCGGCGAGGAACCGCACCAACCCGGCCTGCGAGCAGCGGGCTACCACCTCGGTGAGCACCTTTCCGGCTTCTTCGCTGCGGCCGGATGCGGCGAGGCAGCCGGCCAGCAGTCGGCGGGCCCGCAGCGCGGCCCGGTGGCGTTCGCTGTCCGCCAGGCGCTCTGCCCACTCTCTGGCCCACTGGCATGCGAGGTCGGTATTCGCCGGGGATCTGGTTCGCACCAATCCCCGGATTGCCGCCTCCTCCCGGTACTGCGCGATCGCCTCGTCGAGACCGGGCACTTGCTCGGCGCGTTCGGCATAGGTGAGGTCCGCAGGTTGTGCATCTGAGGACGGCAGGACGAGATCCAGGCGCGCCGCTTCGTTGACGATGGCGCTGTGGAGCCTCGGCAGCTGCATCTGGATGGAGAATCGTGCGCCCTCGTCCAGCCGTTGAACCGCCGCCGAACGGTCACCGCGAATCGCTTTGATTCGGGCTCCGACGACGTACCGGGCGATCTTCAAGTCGACCGCGCCCGCGTGTGGCCCGAGGTCGTATCCGTCGTCGAGCAGTCGCTCGGCCTCGACGATCTGACCCTTCTCGTACAGAACTTCACCGAGCAGGCCCCCGGCCAGCCGAGCTGTGTACGACCGGCGTCCATCCACTTGCTGAGCGATCTTCATCGCGGTGCGGAAACTCGATTCCGCCAAGCTCACGTCGAGTTGCTCGAAGGCGGCTATACCCACCCAACAGTGTCCGTGCACCGAGTTGTACGGCCCGTTGTTCCGCTGGTGATACGTTGCGGCCCATTGCTGAAGGGCATAGGCGGCGCGATAGTCCGCTTGGCAGATTGCGGCGAACGTCGCGACGTTCGCCGCGACGGATACGACCCACGGCCTGAGGTCATCGGGTCGATCGAGACACGGACGCACCAAGTCGTCGATGCGAGAGGCGCGGTCGGCGCGCAATTCCACGACTGCTCTGACCACCGACGCTTCGGCGGCCAGCGCGGGGGTGTCCGGGTCGCTGCGGTGGGTGAGCGCGGTATCGACGCGGTCGAGTGCCTGCAGAGCCGGGTCGGGGTTGTAGAGCAGGATGTTCGACCAGGCGGCGGCGAGCTGCAGCCGCGGATTCGATACCGCGCTGTCGATCGGCAGCTTGTCGACGAGTCCACGCAACGTCGACATCTGCGAATGCTCGAGCAGATACGTCCCGTCGCGTTCGATCAGTTCCACCGCACCGGTCGTATCGCCGGCACGCAGTGCGTGATCGACCGCTTCGCTGAGGAAGTGGTGCTCGGCGAACCAGGTGGAGGCGGAGCGATGCAACTGCGCCGATCGTCCGGGTAAGTCGGTGTCGAGGCGGCCGCGTAGGAATTCGGCGAACATGTGGTGGTAGCGGAACCAGTGTCCTTCGTCGTCGACTCGGCGCAGGAACAGGTCGCGTTCTTCGATCAGCTCGAGCATCGCCTGTCCGCGTCGCACGTCGGTCAGGGTGGAGGCGAGGTCGGCGCAGATGCGGTCGGGAATGGCGGTGGCCAGCAGAAATGCGCGTGTGTCCGTGTCGATGGAGTCGAGGACGTTCTCGGCGAGGAAATCTCCGATCGCTTGGTGGCGGCCCGAGAGGTGTTCGATGAAACCGGCGGGGTCCGCGGACGAGCGCAGAGATAGCGACGCCAGCTGGATGGCGGCGGCCCACCCGTCGGTCGACCTCGCCAGGTTGGCGATGTCACTTGTCGCCAGGTCCACTCCCGATGTTTCGGTGAGGAAGGTGCGTGTTTCTTCTTCGTCGAATCGCAGTACTGCCGAATCGATCTCGACCAGTTCGTCGAGAACGCGCATTCGGCTCATCGGCAGTCCTGTTTTGCTGCGACTGGTCACGATGACCTGGATGTGGTGGCACCCGTTGTCCAGTAGGTACGTCAGCGTCGCCACACTCGAGGGATCCGAGACCCGATGCCAGTCGTCGACGACGAGGGCCAGGTGTTGGTCCTGATCGTGCAGTGTGTTGATCAGCGTTGTCAGCACGTGCGGGCATGCGTGGTCACCGTGTGCCTCGAAGGTGTCCCGCAAGTCGGTCGCCACGGCCGGCAATGCGGTGGTGACGGCTTCGATGAGATGTGCGAGGAACCACAGCGGATTGTTGTCGTCTCGGTCGACGGTCAACCATGCGGTGGCGATGCCCTCGTCGGCGAGCTGACGGAGCCACTGTGCCGCCGTGGTGCTTTTTCCGTAGCCGGTGGGTGCGTGAATCACGGCCAGGCGCCGCCGTCGATCGGTGTGGAGAGCCTGCATCAGGCGGGCACGGGGGACCAGGGTGCGGCTCGGTGGTGGTGGTCGGAATCTGGTGGCGGGCGTGGGAGGTGCCGAGTACCGACCGGAGTGTGTCGGCGTCCGCGAGTGCGGTGACGGGGATCGGAAACCGGATGCTGATGAATGGTGTTCCGGGTCGGCGCTCAATTCTGGCGCGATCCCCTCGGGTGCGCTGCTCTCGGAGTTGTGGTGGACGCGGCGTAACTGGTCCGCAAATTCGGCTGCCGCGCGGGGACGGTTGCCGCGATCGCGGTCCATGGCATGCTCGATCGCAGTGCAGAGTTCCTCGGGGATGTCTCCCCGCACGTCACGTAGCAAGGGACCGGTCGGATTTGTGATGCGCCGGAACTGAGCGATCAGAGGCTCACCGCTGCGCCGTTCGAAGGCCGCGTGTCCGGTGAGCGCGCTGAACAGGGTCGCTCCGAGGCTATAAATGTCGCCGGCTGGGCTGGGGGGATGCCCGAGCAGCACGTCGGGGTGGGTGTAGGCGGGTGATCCGGTCACGACACCGGCCGTGGTCTCGAATCCGCCGGTGATGCGGGCGATGCCGAAATCTGTCAGCTGCGGCTCTCCGAAGGTGTCGATCAAGATGTTCGCGGGTTTGATGTCTCGGTGCAGGATGGATTGCTGGTGGGCGGCCTCGAGCGCGTCGGCCACCTTGATCCCGAGGTGCAGGACACGGGTCCAGGAAATCGGCCCCGACTCGATCAGTGCCTGGAGGAGCCCGGCTCGTGGTAGTGCATGACGAGGTACGGTTGGCCGGCGCCCGTCGTTCCGACGCGATAAATCGTGACTATGTTGGGGTGCCCGGACAGGCGTCCCATTGCTTTTTGCTCACGGAGAAAGCGGGCCACACCTTCCGAGTCGTGATAGGTGGTGAGCACCTTGACCGCGACGACGCGATCGAGAGTCCGCTCTTCGCAGCGGTACACCACCCCGAAGCCGCCCCGTCCGATCTCGGTGGCGCACTCGAATCCCTCCGCCGCCAGCTCCGTGGCGATGTCTGGAGTCTGGTCGCGCTGTGTTGCCCCCGGATCGGTCTCGGCCATCTATCACCTCGGACCGGCATCTGGTGCCTTGAATCGGCTCATCACCCACCTCGCCTACTGAATCGAGGATAATCTGGCCGTCGACCGAACCGGGCTGAACGCGGTCAAATTACATGCCCGATGACCGAGGCTGTGGCCGAGTAAGGTGTCAGGCAGAATTCGCAGCCTCGTCCGAGGCACTTTTCCTCCTCCACCACCCAATATGTGGGTGGCCGCTTGCCATTGAATCGAGGGCCAGAACCGTGTCAGCCATCCACACGGAGACCGATGTCGCTCCCGGCGCCCGATCTCTGGAGGGCCGTCGACCGGCGATCGAGGCCTGTGTGAACCTGGACGCCACCTCCCAGAACACGAGGGCACTGGCCGCTCGGGCCGGGACGGCGTCGTTGATGGCGGTAGTCGAGGCCAACGCGTACGGCCACGGTGCGGTGCCGGTCGCGGTCACCGCCTTGGCGGCTGGGGCGCGGGAACTGGGGGTTCGGACGATCGATGAAGGGTGCGCACTTCGCCGGGCCGGTATCGGCGCCCCGATCCTGGCGTTCGCGCCGGTACGTGGGTACGGGGAGGACTGCCTCGACGCGGGAATACGAACCGGCATCGCCGTAACGGTTGAATCCGCCGATCAGGTGGCGGCCGTGAGGGCGGCGGCACGGTGCGGGACAACTGCGACGGTCCAGGTGGCCGTCGACTGCGGACGTCCCCCCCAGCGGGTCCCGCACTGGGCAGATCTGATCCGGTCGCTACGCGCCGCTCAATCGGAGGGGACGGTGCACGTTCGCGGCATCTACTCGTCGACCGGCGACGACACGAATGCCGACGCTGTGGTGGATCGAGACCGCGACCATTTTCTCAAGTACTTACGGTTCGCACGCGCGGCCGGGGTGACCTTCGAATCCGCCCATCTCGCCGGCGCGCAGGCGCTGCGTCGCAGTGACTTACGCTTCGACCTGGTCCGCGCCGATCTCGGTCTGTACGGCGTCGCGCCAACCGGTTCTGCCCTCGAAGCGGAACTGGTTCCGGCCCTGACGTTGTCGGCGGAGGTGGCGCTGGTGAAGAAGATCGCGGCGGGCGACGGGGTCTCGTACGGATTCCGGTGCGTGGCAGAGAGGGACTGTTCGATCGCACTGCTGCCTGTGGGGTACGCGGACGGGATTCCGCGTGCGCTGGGTGGCCGCATGTCGGTGCTGCTGGGCGGCAGGTGGCGCCCTCAGGTCGGGCGGGTATGCATGGATCAGATACTGGTCTACCTCGGGACCGACACCGATGTGGTCGAAGGAGATCGCGCCGTGTTGTTCAGGGGAACCGCTGGCAGCACCGCGGGTGCGCAGCGGTGGGCTCACGCGCTCGGGACGACACCGGATGAGATTCTCGGCGGACTGCGTGGTCGGATCGAGTGGCGTTATGTCGGTGGCGCGCCGGGCACCCCCGGTTCATAGCTCCGCGGATGTGCTATCCGCGGAGCTATGGGCATCCGCGGAACTATTCGTGGGTGCCGGTCAGTTGTCGTGACGCACCGAGTCGGGGGTCCCGGTCGGTATCGGCCGGTCGCTGTTCGGCATCGTCGATCGCGCATGGTCTCCTGCTGAGCGCGATCGTCGAGACGGCCCCAGCCACGCTCCAGAGTGCGAGCCAGGTACAGATCAGCCAGGTGGAGTGTGTCCAGCTGTAGAACAGCGTCGCCATGAACGGGGCGGTGCCACCGATGACACTAACTGACAGCGCCTGACTCAACGCGACGCCGCTGAACCGGACATCGACACTGAATCGCTCCGCAAGGAACGCCGGCTGCGGGGCTTGCAGTGCCGAATGCACCACCGCCAGCATGAAGGTGATACCCAAGAACGCGGCCCACCCCGACCCGGTATCCATCAGCGCGAACAGCACAAAACCTCCGAACAGAGCGGTGAAGCACCCCGTGAGAATGACGATGCGGCGGGAGAACCGGTCACTCAGATGACCGGATACCGGCAGGCTGATCAGATAGACGAGCGATGCGGCGAGCAGCGCATTGAGCATCGAGGTGCGGCTGAGGTCCAAGATCGTGGTGCCGTAGGAGACGGCGTAGGTGGACACCAGATAGAACAGGATGCCTCCAGGAGCGATGACGCCCGCGGCCAGAGCGACTTCCCGCCATTGATTGCGCAGTAGTGAACGCACCGGGGTGCTTTGCTGGGCGGACGCGGTCTGCAGTGCCGTGAAGTCCGGAGTTTCCTCGACGCCGAGGCGAATGAACATCGAGATGGCGAAAAGGACTGCGCTGAGCAGGAACGGGATCCTCCATCCCCAGGTGTCGAAAGCGTCGCCGGAAATGTGGTCACTGACGGTGATGGCGATGGTCGACAGCAGGAGTCCGCCAGGTACCCCCATCTGAACGGTGCTTCCAAACAGCCCGCGCCGGTGCGCGGGTGAATGCTCGACGAGCATCAGAGCAGCTCCACCCCACTCTCCGCCCATCGCGATGCCTTGCACGAATCGGAGGGTGACCAGAAGGAGCGGAGCGAACCAACCGACTTGCTCGAATGTCGGAAGTACGCCGATCAGAACCGTCGCGGTGCCCATCATCAACAACGAGAACACGAGCGTCTTGCGCCGACCGACCTTGTCCCCCATTCCGCCGAAGAGAACACTGCCCAACGGCCGAGCGAGGAATCCGACCGCGAAAGTCGCGAAGGAGGCGAGGGTCCCCGCCAGCGGGCTGTATGACGGGAAGAACAAGGGCCCGAACACGAGGGCTGCGGCGGTGCCGTACAGGAAGAAGTCGTAGTACTCGAGGGCAGTGCCGGCGAATCCTGCTGCGGTCACGCGCAACATCTTTGTGGTGGAGCGTTTTTCAGACACGCTCATGATGGTTCCTCCAGAGAAGCAGTAAACGTGCGGGGGTGGGCCACGGCGTGGTACACGGTGGCTGGAGTCGAGAAACTCTCATGCGGATAGCTCGCCGTCGATCATCAGTTCGGCGCGACGTCGATGACGAAGCCGCTCGACGGGGCGGGCAGGTAGTTCATGGTTGGTCAAAACTGCATCGCTGGGTCTACCAACGCGGGAGCGCATCGAGGAAGGTGGTCAGCGCCGTTGTCACGGCATCGGGGTTCTCCTCGGTCACCAAGTGACCCGCACCAGGGATTCGCGCGAAAGCCGATCCCGGTATCCGGGCGTGCATCCGTTCGGCGGCGGAAATGTCGATGCCGTTGTCGTCCTCACCGTGCACGATGAGGGTCGGAATCTGTATCTCGGACAGGCGGGAGAGGCGTTCACTCTTGCTGATCCACGAGTTGTATTCGCCCCATACCGACCGTGATGGTCTAGTCCGCCACTTGTGCACCCACGAATCGATCAAGGCGGGACGGTTCGCGATGGCCTGCGGGCCGAAAATGATCGGAACAAAGGTCTGCGAAAAGCTCGCGGGGATGGGGTCTTCGCTCTTCATGGGGCGGAACACCTCTGCGAACTGCGTCTTCTCCTCGCTGGTATAGGCGTCGGCCATCGTGTCCATCAGGATGAGCCCGGCCAGCCGTTCCGGGTACTTCAGGGCCAGCTCGATCGCCATGAAACCGCCCACCGACATTCCCACCAGTACGAATCGGTCGATTTCTGCTCGGGCGGCCACTTCCAGACAATCGGTGACCAGGGAGTCGAGGTCGTATTCGGTGCCGTATTCCGACGTTCCGGCCCTGCTGGTGTAGGCGACGGTTCGATAGCGATCAGCCAGAGCAGCGGTTTGCTCGGCGAACATGGTCCGGTCCAGGAGCGTGCCGTGGCTGAAGAGCACGGGTGGGCCGTGCCCCTGGTCTGCGACGTCGAAAACTTTCATTGTGTTCTCCCTTCTGGCCAGTGCGTCGTGTCGCTCGGCCGGAGGCAGGTGGGGCGAGGCGGGGTAGTTGCATTCGACAGTGGGGGTGCAAGGCTCCGGTTGGTTCCGTTTGCGCGGCAGCGCATGTCAGTGCACCAGGTCCTCGAGGTTGGAGTTGAGTGCCTTCGGCCGTGGGACCATCCACAGGCCGACCAGCGCGATCAGCGGTAGAACGGCACCGAAGACGATGACCAACACATTCCAGCTGTAGACGGTCAGCAGAGGGGCGACAATGAGCGCGAGAGTCCCGTAGCTGGTCCACAGCATGCCCGAACCCCATGCTCCGCCCGTGCCACGAATACGCGTGGGGAAGGCTTCCTGGAGAAAATTCGAGGACCCGCCCCAGAGACCGATGGTGATCAAGACGTACACGATGAACCAGGGCACGATCGTCGACGGTGTCGCCAGGTACACCATGAAGAGTGCGCATACGGATCCAAGCACCCCGACGGCGGTGAGGGTGTAGTGGGCACCCTTGCCCCGTGTGACGAAACTGGCGGCGAGGATGGTGACGATTCCGAGCCAGTTTGCCCAGGTGATCGCCCGGTTGGCCTCGAGGAACGAAATGTCCTTACCCTGCAGGAAGCTCAGTCCGAAGTAGGACATGATGGCGTATTGGGGCACGATGAAGAGGAAGAACAGGGTCACCCCGATGGTGCGGCGACGCATATCGGCCGCCCACAGCTGGGAGAGCACACTCTTCTCCGTCTTGGCGACGTCGATGTGGAACCTGCTCGACCCAGTTCGACGGGCATGCTGGAGATCCTGGAAGTGCGGTGTTTCCTTGATGACGAAGGAGACGGCGATACCGAAGGCCAACGGGAGTATGCCGACGATCCAGAACACCGCCCGCCATCCCATGCTGGCGGCGATGTGTTCGGAGAAGAAGGCCGATGATCCGAATCCGATTGCCCACCCCACTGGAACGGTCCCGGTCATCCATCCGCGATGCTTCGCGGGTACCGATTCCGCAATGAGGACGGTAGCCAGCCCCCACGAGACATAACCGATGGTTGCAATCGACCGGAGAATTCCGAATGACGTGGTGTTCCAAGCAAATCCAGTAAGAATCGTGAACGCCGAGCAAATCGCGATAGCCGCTACGAAGAGAGGTTTACGGCCGAATCGGTCCGTCAATGGGCCGATGAGGAACATGGCGATGACACCGCAGGTGAAGAATCCGCCTGCATAGATGTATCCGACGGCACTGTCGGAGAAACCCAGGCTTTGTTGGACGAGTGGGTAACTGGTGGGGAAAATTGCGGCGTCGGCCGCGATGGTCGCATAACCGAGCACCCCCAGCACCATGACAGCCCAGTGATAGGGCCGCAGCCGATCATCCGCGGCAAGAGTGGTGGTTGGGGGTCTTTCGCGCAAACCGTCGTCGTCAACGGCAATTTCTGTCATGGGGTCTCCTGGTGGCGTCGAGGGGGCTCAAGGAGGAGCGAGATCGCGCAGTGGCGTGCGCCACATAGTTTGCGGGTTTTTGCATCACTTATCAAGTTTTTGTGCGGTTTCGGCACGGGATTCCACGAAGCGCTCTCGCTGTACAGCCGTTACCTGCAGTTTTTGAGACACAGGTCTTCCGAACGTGTCATCGCCACACCGACCAAGGAGGCCGATTTGATACAATCGAGGGGCGTCGAGTAGTGAAAGAGGAGCAAGTGTCGACAACCCTTCCTGATCGTGACCGCTGCCATTCGCGGAACGAGGCAGTTCTCGGCGCCTCCGGGTGGCTTGCTGTCCACCGTGCCGTGACGGCACTGCGATCAGATGGGCTCGATGACCGCGCGGCCCGTGGCGCAGCTCTCGACATCCTGGGCCAGCTCATCGCCGTTCCGTGCGACACCGATCACGGGGGCGGTGGAACGCGCGGCGCATCATTGAGCGGTCGAGAACGCGACGTGCTCGAGTGCCTGGTCGACGGCTCGTCCAATCGAGAAATCGGACAGCAGCTCTACATTGCCGAGAGCACTGTGCGCTTTCATGTGAGCCACATCCTGCGGAAGCTGGGCATGCGGACACGGGCGGAAGTCATTGCGCTCGTCTTGAACCAGCGGCGATTCGACTACCCGATTAACTGACAAGGCGGACGCCCACCAGCGCCAGGGCCATTTCTTCCCGTCGTCGACGGGTAAGTCCGGTGCTCCCGGCCACTGACTGGTCTTTCTCCTGCCGTTAGTCGTCGTCGGCGAGGATCCCATCGCGCTTGAGCTTGGCGATCACGTACTCCCCCTCGAACTGAACGTGTTCGCGTGATGCAGCGTCTGCACCTGCCCCGTCCCCCCGCTCCAAAGCCTCCAGCATCTTCTGGTGACTCCGGTTGGCTTCGGGGCTCGCACCGGGGGGTGCCTCGTATACGGCCCGTGGCAGATTCTTGGCAAGCTGCCGCAGCACCGACAGTAGGCGCCGGCTGCCCCCCGTTTGGTTGATGAGGGCGTGGAACTCCCAGTTCAGGTTGTGCAGAAGGTCAGGATCGTCGCTCTTCTGCATGAGTTCGTGCAGCTCGTGCAGCCGGGCAAGCGTTGGCTGGGTGATCCGGGATGCGGCGCGGCGCGATGCGAGCCCCTGCACCATTCCGTAGATCCGGTAGTGATCGTCGATGTCCTCGCGCAGGATGGGAACGACGAAGGAACCACGATGCGGTTCGGAGTCGATCAACCCCTCGGCCTCGAGGGCGATGAGCGCTTCCCGCACCGGCAGGCGACTCACCCCGAGATCTTTGGCGATTTGGTCCTGGGGCACTCGCTGCCCCCGGATCAAAGACCCGTCGAAGATCATCGTCTTGATGTAGTCGACGACCTGACCACTCATGTTCCGCCGCGGAACCGGACGAGCGTCCTCACGTCGGCCACCGTTGCGTGCAGCACGGCTCGGCACATCGATTCCGGCGTCGAACGCTGTCATATCGACTCCCTTATTTGATCAATCATCAACACTGGTTAGTGTAGCGCTGCCCCGCCGGCGCAGCGTTACGCCACCAGCCGACAGCTTCTCCCACCAGCAGTGGCATCAGATAAATGGCTCTGAACAGGCTCTTCTACAGTCTATGTTTCGCCGAGGCGGCGTAAAGGCCGCGTGTCGGACACGCTGGGCGGTTGGACGAACTCGACTTGAAGCACCTAGATGACGTAACGTGAGTCACACCTGATGTATCACATATCCATTTGAGAGGGACGATGACAATCACCGCATTGACTGATCACCTTCTGTCCTCCGCTGTCGTCGAGCGTCTTCAGACCGCTCCGCACGTTTTCATCGACGGCGAACGACGCTCAGCGCTCAGCGGAGAGGAGATACCCGTCTTCGACCCGGCAACCGGCCGCCAGATTGCGGTTGCGGCGTCCGGTGGGGCGGACGATGTCGCCGACGCGGTCGATGCCGCCCGGCGCGCCTTCACCGAGTCCGCCCCGTGGCGGCAGATGAGTCCGCTAGACCGCGGACGCATCCTCCACCGCATCGGCGATCTGATCTACCGGCACGCCGACGACTTCGCCCAGCTCGAGGTCCTTGATGCAGGGAAGGTTCTCGGCGCAGCACGAAACATCGATGTCGAGTTCGCCGCGCGGGCGTTTCACTACTACGCCGGCTGGCCGACCAAGATCGTCGGTTCGACCGTCCCGGTGTCTCATCCCAACATTCACGTACGCACCGAACTCGAACCGGTCGGAGTGGTGGGCGCGATCACCGCGTGGAACTTCCCACTTCTGCTGTGCGGATGGAAGATCGGTCCCGCCCTTGCGTCCGGGTGCACGATGGTCCTCAAGCCTTCCGAGGAAACACCCCTGTCGGCGCTGTGGCTGGCGGAGCTGGCCATCGAGGCCGGACTGCCCCCCGGCGTGCTCAACGTCGTGCCGGGCACAGGCGGCACCGCTGGTCAAGCACTGGTCACCCATCCCGGGGTCAATAAACTCACGTTCACCGGTTCGACGAAGGTCGGCAAGCACATCGCCCGCCAAGCTGCAGACGACGTCAAACGGGTGACCCTGGAACTGGGCGGCAAGTCCGCCAACATCATCCTCCCCGATGCCGATGTGGAGGAGGCGGTGACCGGTTCCGCGGGTGGGATCTTCTGGCACTCCGGCCAGACCTGCAGTGCCCCGTCCCGTTTGTTCGTTCACAATGACATTCACGACGAGGTAGTCGAGCAGCTCACCTCGATTGCAGGGCAGTTGAGGATTGGACACGGAATCGACGAGGGCGTCGACTTCGGGCCCCTGGCCAACGGTGCGCAACTCGAGCGCGTCCAGGGATACGTCCAACGGGCAAAGGACGAGGGCGCCACGGTCTATCAGCCCGCGCAGGTTCCCGCCGATCTGACCGGACACTTCTACCCCCCGACGATCATCGCCAACGTGACCGACGACATGGAATGTGTCCGCGAGGAAATCTTCGGTCCGGTCCTCGTGGTTCTTGCCTTCGACCACATCGACGAGGTCATCGAACGAGCAAATGCCAGCGACTACGGTTTAGCCGCGGGTATCTGGACGAAGAACGTGAACACTGTCCAGGCGATGACACGCCGGCTGCAGGCCGGGACCGTCTACGTCAACGGCTGGGGATTGACCGATCCAGCAGCTCCCTTCGGTGGGTTCCACCAGTCCGGCTACGGCCGTGACCTGGGCCCGGACAGCCTCGACGGATACCTGGAAACCAAGTCCGTCTGGACCATGCACAGCTGAATCCCCCTCGAACGATCGGAAGAACAATGAAGACACGCGCTGCCGTACTGACCGCACCCCACGCCCCCTTCGAGATCGTGGAGCTGGACATCGACGATCCCGGCCCCGGGGAGGTCATGTTGCGGATGTCTGCGGCCGGACTGTGCCATTCGGATCTGCACATGATGGACGGCGATCTAGCCGTGCGCTATCCGATGGTGGGCGGACACGAAGCAGCGGGCATCGTCGAGAAGATCGGCCCCGGAGTGAAGAAGGTCGTGGTCGGTGACCATGTCGTCTGCAGCTTCACACCGAGTTGCGGCATCTGCCGGTACTGCTCGACCGGGCGCCAGAACCTCTGCGATGCCGGATCCACAATTCTCGAGGGCAGCATGCCGGACGGCACTTTCCGGCTGCACAAGGACGGCACCGACTACAGCGCCTTCTGCATGCTCGGGGCGTTCTCCGAATTCGCCACCGTGTCCGAGTACTCGGTCGTCAAGGTCGACGACTGGCTTCCACTCGACAGCGCGGTGCTCGTCGGGTGCGGCGTCCCGACCGGATGGGGCACCGCAGTCAACGCCGGCAACGTTCGCCCCGGAGACACCACCGTCATCTACGGGATCGGCGGACTGGGCACCAACGCGGTCCAGGGTGCGGTGCATGCCGGAGCGAAGTACGTCGTGTGCGTCGACCCGGTCGAATTCAAGCGAGACACCGCGCTCAAATTCGGCGCGACCCATGTCTTCTCCAGCGCCGAGGAAGCACACGAAAAGGTCACCGAACTTACCTGGGGCCAGGGCGCCGACCAGGCTCTCGTGCTCATCGGCACCATGGACGAGGAAACCATTACGGCGGCCTTCAAGGTGATCGGAAAGGGCTCGACAGTGGTGGTCACGGGCGTGTCCAACGCCGCCAACCTCACTGTCCACGTGTCAGGCCAGGAAATGGTGTTCATGGAGAAGACCATCAAGGGCACTCTGTTCGGTTCGTCGAACCCGCAGTACGACATCGTCCGGCTCCTGCGACTCTATGATGCCGGTCAGCTCAAGCTCGACGAGCTCATCACCACCCGCTACACGCTCGACGAGATCAACCAGGGTTATCAGGACTTGCGGGACGGAAAGAACATCCGCGGAATCATCGACTTCTCACTCTGAACGCTCGCCGCGCACTCGGCAGCCTTCCGGTCTCCTGAGGCCGGGAGGCGCCTTGGCTTGCCCGCACCCGGTAAACCCGCCACACCAATCCCCCAGCAACACACTGATTCCCGACCTCATTTACGGGATCCGCCTTCCCTTGCTAAAGCACTGCTGAACATGGCACAGTAAAAGTTGTCCGTACGTATCAGTTATCCAATTTGGAGTTTCAGTGCAGGTACACCGTCGCCCATATCGCGCCGCACTTCGCGCGGCCACCGCGGTGGTCGGGGTCGGCACGACCGAATTCGGCAATCTCACGGGTTCCTCCGCCGACGATTTGGGCTTGGCCGCCCTCGAGGCCGCACTCGACGATGCCGGATTAACCGCGCGCGACCTCGACGGGTTGATCGTGAACCGGGTGAGCAGTTACGAGACGGTGGCCTCGCGGATGGGAATCGAGCCACGCTGGACGGCGCAGCTGCCGGCAGAGGGACGCATGACCGGCATCGCCATCCAGATGGCGGTACTGGCCATAACGACCGGGATGGCCTCCACCATCGCGCTGGTGTACGGCAACAATGGGCGCTCGGGTGGGCACACCTATGGAGGCGGCGGCGCGAGCGCCAGCGCGGCCGCCGAGGGATACGGCACCAATCCGGCGCTGACCTTGCCGTACGGGATGACCTCGCCCGGAGCCTTTTACGCGATGATGTTCCAGCGGCACTGTGCGCAGTACGGCACCACTGCCGAACAGCTGGCGCAGGTCGCGGTCACCCTGCGAGACCACGCATCGCTGAATCCCCACGCCGTGTTCAAAGATCCCATCTCACGCGAGATCTACCTCGAGTCCCGATTCATCGTCGAACCGTTGAAGATCTACGACTACTGCCTGATCAACGACGGCGGGGTGGCCATGATCCTCACCTCGGCGGACCGGGCCCGCGACTGCGCTCAACCGCCCGTGCATGTCCTGGGGTTCGGACAACAAGGGCAGCTACGCAACTCCGATTTCCCCCCGGACGACTTCTGGCGCGAGGCGATCGCCACCGCAGGGCAGCAGGCGTACACAATGGCCGATTGCAGCCGGGCCGACGTCGACGTCCTGATGGCCTACGACAACTTCAGCCCCAATGTGCTTTTCACCCTGGAGGGCCTCGGATTCTGTGCACCCGGCGAGTCCGGAGCATGGATCCAGGACGGCCGAATCGGGCTGCGCGGTGAGCTGCCGATCAACACCTCCGGCGGTCATCTGTCGGAAAGCTACATGCAAGGGTGGGGGTTGAACGTCGAGGCCGTCCGCCAGCTGAGGAGAACCTGCGGAGACCGCCAGGTACAGGATGCGACCATCGCCCAATACCTGTGCGCCGCTCCCGTAGTGACCTCAGTCGTGTACGGAGCGCAGGCATGAACCCCCGCTATCTGTTGACCGCCCACCTCGAGGGACTGGCCCGCCGCGAGCTGTTGATCAGCGCATGCGCGGCCTGCGGAACCCAGCAGTTCCCCCCGAAAGCGGTCTGCACTCGATGCGGAAGCACGGAGATCCCCTGGTGGAACCGGGTGAGCGGCGAGGGACAGTTGTGGACGTATGCAACCTTCCACAAGACCTACCTGACCGGTTTCCATCTGCCGAGCCCGTACGTCGTCGCAGTCATCGAACTCGACGAGGGCGCCAAGATTTACGGAAACCTCGCCGGAGTGCCAACGTCCACCTCGCTCCGGATCGGGCAGCGAGTCCGCGCCGAATTCACCACCACCGACGACGGAGAGTCACACCTGATCTTCGTCCCAGCCGACAAGGAAGGCACATGACCCACACAGCCCCCTCTCGCGGCCCGCTCCGTGGACTGCGCGTTGTCGAGATCGCCGCGCTCGGGTCGGCACCGTTCGCCGCGATGATGCTCGCCGACGCCGGCGCGGAAGTTCTGCGCATCAACCGGCCCGGCCAGAACACACACGACGTCGGCATCCTCGGTCGAGGCCGGGCCGGCGAACTGAGTCTCGATTTGAAGGACCCACACGAACGCGACCGTGCTCTCGATGCCATCGGACACGCCGACGTGCTCATCGAAGGATTCCGGCCGGGTGTGATGGAACGTCTTGGCCTGGGGCCTGACATCTGTCTAGGACGAAATCCTGCATTGATCTACGCCAGAATGACCGGCTGGGGGCAGGAGGGACCGCTCGCGAATACCGCTGGGCACGATATCAACTATCTCGCGCTGACCGGTGCCCTCCGGTCCATCACCCGCCAAGGGGAAGTTCCCGTTCCGCCGCTCAACCTCGTCGGTGATTACGGCGGCGGCGGAATGCTCCTGGTCACAGGAATACTCGCCGCGCTCTACGAGCGCGTGACGAGCAATGTCGGTCAGGTCGTCGACGCCGCGATGATCGACGGAACCAGCTTGCTGATGAGCGGTATCTGGAATCGGAAGTCCACCGGGAACTGGTCGAGCGAACCCGGCACGAATAGCATCGACAGCGGTTCGCACTTCTACAACGTCTACCGAACCGCGGACGACGCTTTCATGGCCGTGGGCAGTATCGAGCCGCAGTTCTACCAGCGGCTGCTCCGCGGTCTCGGACTCGCCGACGCCGACCTGCCGGCACAACAGGACCGGGCGCAGTGGCCGGCCATGAAGGATCGGTTCGCGAGTATCTTCCGGACGAGAACCCGCGAAGAATGGACGGTGGTCTTCACCGAACTCGACGCGTGCGTATCCCCCGTCCTCACGCTCGACGAGGCGGTGACCGACCCGCACATGCAGTCCCGGGGCACCCTCCTCCGGGAGGATTGCGTCGAACCGGCGCCCGCTCCCCGATACAGCAGAACACCGGGCGCCGCCAACGGCGGCGAGAGCAAGCCCGCAGAGACCTTGATGACGCAGTGGGCCTCGACCATCTGCGCGACGGCGGCGACGACCAGAACAGGACAGCACTGATGGCGGCACCCTCGATCACCACCAGAACGGTCGACAACGGCCTGACCCTCGCCGAGAACATCGGCTTTACCGAGGGACCGGTGTGGACCACCGACGGCCGATTGTTCGTCACGAGTGTCAGCCGCGGCGCGCTGTACGAGGGCTTCCTCGACGGTCGCCCGGCTGTGGCGGCCGCCGAAACTGGTGGCGGACCGAACGGCATGACGCTCGGCTACGACGGGCAACTGTGGATCACCCAGAATGGTGGCGACGTGATGCCTACCCGATCACAGCTGCCGGTCTCTCCGTCCATCCAAGTCTGGGACTACCGTGCTTCCACCACGCCGAGCACCCTCTTCAGCGGAACAGTAGACGCCCCGTCGGACTGCACGTTCGGGCCGGACGGCGCCCTCTGGTTCACCGACCCAAACGGACACGGCTTCGGCGACGCGGCCCTGCCAGGTCGCGTCTGGAGATACGATCCCGCGGCCGATCACGCAACGGTCGTTCTCGACGACGTCTTCTTCCCCAATGGCATCGCGTTCGGGCCCTACCCGGAACACCTGTACGTCGCCGAGACCGCCCGAAACCGGGTACGCCGCTACCTGGTCACAGCATCGACCGCGACCGTCGATCATGACTTCCCGGAGATCACCGTCCCAACCCCCGACGGCATCACCATCGACGCGCAGGGCGGGCTGTGGGTGGCGGGCAGTAAATCGGGAACCGTCACCTACTTCGACCCGGCCGGGCAGATGCGCGAGCAGTTGGCGATCGGTGAAGGAACGATGCCCACCAGCGTCTGCTTCGCCGGCGACGCGCTCGACCGTCTCATTGTCACCGTCGCCAAGGGCGGGCGCGTACTCGCCTTTCCCGTCGAAATCCCCGGCTTACCCACCCCGCCTGCAGCTGACCCAATCGTCTCATCGCCTGCACAACCCGAGGAACCCCAATGACCGCATCAGCTCCTACCGCACACACCTGGGGGGCATTGCTGCACGAAATGGCCGACCGCTTCCCCACCCGCGCCGCGATCTCTTTCGAAGGCACCGATGTCACCTTCGCCGAGCTCGATCACGAGGTCAGCCGATGGTCGAAGGCACTGCTAGCCATAGGGATCGGCCGCGGTGACTCGATCGCCATCTTGGCAGGTAACCGACCCGAATGGCTGTACACCGCGATGGCCGGGGCCCGGATAGGCGCCGCCGTCGTGCCGATCAACACCTGGTACAAGACCGATGAGCTCTCGTACGCGCTCGACCACGGCGATGTGAAAGCCCTGCTGTTCTTCGACCGGCTGCGCGGCACGGACTATGTGCCCATCGTCGCGGGCACCGTCGCGGCGTCCACCAAGGAACCCGGCACCGACGGCGTACTCCACGACACAGCATTGCCGGCGTTGCGCCAGGTCGTCGAGCTCGGAGAGCACCGCCTCCCGGCTGCGGTACCGCTACACCAGTTCCTCGGGCGCGGAGAACAGATCAGCGATGGGGTACTGGCCGGAGCCGAAGCCGCTGTCGAACCGGACGACCTCGTGTACCTCATCTACACCAGTGGCAGCACGGCCCGACCGAAGTGTGTCGCGCTCGAACACCACCACGCCATCGTTAATACCTTCAACATCGGCGAACGGCAGGCGCTCGACGAGCAGGACCGGTCCTTTCTCGCGACGCCGCTGTTCTACGGACTCGGCATCGTCCAGGCACTCGGCGCGACCTGGACCCACGGCGCGTGCGTGGTTCTCATGGAGGTGTACGAACCCGGCAGAGCCCTCGAACTGCTCGAACGTGAACGCTGCACCGCCTACTACGGACTGGGCAACATGACCCGAAGCCTCGTCGACCATCCCGACCGCGCTCGCCGCCAACTCAGCCTTCGCAAGGGTGTCCTCGGCCTGAGCAAAGCCGACCGCCAACTCGCCCGTGCCGAACTCGGCCTGACCCTGGGTACCAGCATCTACGGATTGACCGAGTCCTACGGGTTGTGCGCGCTGACCGATGCCCACGACCCCGTCGAGCGGGCCGAGGGCACCATCGGCCGCCCCCTCCCCGACTGGGACATCCGCATCGCCGACCCGGAAACCGACGACCCGCTACCGGCCGGTGAAATCGGACAGATCCTGATCCGCGGACACGTCATGCGCGGGTACTACAAGGATCCCGACCGCAATCGCGAGGTCATGACAACCGACGGCTTCTTCCGCACCGGCGACCTCGGATACCTGGACGAGCACGGGTACCTGCACTTCCACTCCCGACTCTCGGAGATGATGAAACCCGGCGGCATCAACGTCAGCCCCCTCGAAGTAGAGCTACTGGTCGGGGAGATCGCCGGCGTCCGTGAAGTGCATGCCGTAGGCATCCCCGACATCGTCCGCGGTGAGGCGATCGTCGTCTTCGTCGACGCCGACCGCGACGACGTCACCCTCACCCGGATCCAGGACCACGTCCGCAGCAAGGCCGCCAAATACAAAGCCCCGCACCATGTGATCTACGGAACCAGCGCCGGCTTCCCGCGGGTCGCCAGCGGCAAGGTACCCAAGGCCCGGCTACGCGAACGTGCGCTCATCGAACTCGGGCTCGACGCCACCGGGATGCCCACCCCGTCGGTTCCCACTCCGCTCGCCGACCACTGACACGGATGGACTCTCACGTGAATTTCGACCTCCCCGAGGAAGAACAACTCCTCATCCAGACTGTCCGTGACTTCATCGACCGCGATGTGAAGCCTGTCGTGAACGAGATGGAACACCAGAACGAGTACCCCGAGAAATTCATCGAACAGATGAAGGAAATCGGCATCTACGGGCTGGCCGTTCCCGAAGAATTCGGGGGCGCCCCGGTCTCGATGCCGTGCTATGTCCGGGTCACCGAGGAACTCTCGCGCGGCTGGATGAGCTTGGCCGGCGCGATGGGCGGTCATACCGTCGTCGCGAAGCTGCTCACCACCTTCGGAACCGCCGAGCAGAAGGCCACCTACCTTCCGCGGATGGCCACCGGCGAACTGCGCGCGACCATGGCCCTGACCGAGCCCGGCGGCGGCTCCGACCTCCAGGCGATGCGTACCCATGCACGCCTCGACGGGCACGACTACCTCGTCAACGGTTCGAAGACCTGGATCAGCAATGCACGCCGGTCCGGGCTCATCGCCCTGCTCTGCAAGACCGACCCCCAGGCCACCCCGAAGCACAAGGGCATCTCCATCCTGCTCGTCGAGCACGGCCCCGGTCTGGCCGTCTCGCGGGATCTCCCCAAGCTCGGATACAAGGGGGTGGAGACCTGCGAGATCTCCTTCGACAACTTCCGAGTTCCCTCGTCGGCGGTACTCGGCGGCGTCGAGGGACACGGTTTCGCCCAAATGATGAAGGGCCTCGAGACCGGTCGGATCCAGGTCGCCTCCCGCGCCCTCGGTGTCGGCCGCGCCGCGCTCGAAGACGCACTGCGATACGCACAGGATCGACAGTCATTCGGTAAGCCGATCTGGAAGCATCAGGCCATCGGTCACCAACTCGCCGACATGGCAACCAAACTCACCGCCGCCCGTCAGCTGACCCTGTTCGCGGCCAGTCGATTCGACGCCGGGCTCCGCTGTGACATGGAGGCGGGAATGGCGAAGTTGTTCGCCTCCGAGACAGCGATGGAGGTCGCGTTGTCCGCGCTGCGCATCCACGGCGGATACGGCTACTCGACCGAGTACGACATCGAGCGGTACTTCCGCGACGCCCCACTGATGATCGTCGGTGAGGGCACCAACGAAATCCAGAAGAACGTCATTGCAGCGCAGCTAGTTCAGAGAGGCGGAATGTAGACCATGACTTCCACAGGTTCACCACTGAGAAGTGATGTCGTCAGTTTGGAGCCGCAGGGCATCAAGGGTGTCGCCTGCCGGGTGTGCAGCCGACGCTCGTTCCCGGAGCGGCCACTGTGCCCCCATTGCGGGGCTGACGCCGTCGACAACGTCATGATGGCCGGCCGAGGTCGAATCGTCAGTTGGACCGTCGTGCACCAAGCCCCGCCCCCGTTGCAGACGCCGTACACCCTGGTGACCGTCGATCTCGACGACGGGGTCCGATTGTTGGGCGCGGCGACAGGTGCCGTCGAGATCGACGACGAAGTAGCTGTCGAGTTGTTCACATTGAAGGCCGATTCCTCCGGAGAACCACTGTGGTGGTACCGCTTCCGGGGCACCGAGGAGAACCGATGAGCGAGACCTACATCGCCGGCGCCGGCATGGTGCGATTCGGCAAGTACCCCGTCGACGTCACGTTCGAGAAACTTGCTGTGGGCGCTGCGCGAGAAGCAATGTCCGATGCGGGCGTGAGCACCAAGGACATCGAATCCGTCTACGTCGGGCATGTCTTCGGCGGCCCGGTCGCCGGCCAACGCGTCGCGGCGCAAATGGGCCTCGGCGGACTTCCCGTCTCCAACCACGAAAATTACTGTGCCAGCGGGGCCACCGCGATCCGCGAAGCCTGGATCGCGATCAAGGCCGGCCTGTACGACATCGTGCTGGTCATCGGTGCGGAGAAGATGACCGACCGTGTCTCCGGTGGGGTCATGCCCGACCCCACGGACCTCGATGCCATCAACGGCCTTGTCATGGCCGCCAATCACGGGATGAGCGCTCGGCGGTACATGTCCGACCACGGTGCCACCCGCGAGCAGATTGCCGCGGTGGCCGTGAAAAATCACGCCCACTCGGTGCACAACCCGTTCGCTCAATACCAGCGGCCGATCAGTTTGCAGGAAGTCGTCGACGCCCGCACCATCGCCGATCCACTGGGACTGCTCGATTGCAGTCCCATCAGCGACGGCGCCGCCGCGGTGGTGCTGTGCAGTGCTGCCGGCCTCGCCAAACTCGGGCGATCATCGGCTCCACGCGTCGCCGGCTGCGCCCTGGTCAGCGGCAAGATCGTCACTGCCGACACCAACCTCAACGACGAGGACGTGTCCCGCCGTGCGGGCGAACAGGCCTGGGACATCACCGGCTACGGGCCCGACGACGTCGACCTGGTAGAAATGCACGACTGCTTCACGATCGCCGAGATCGTCCGCCTGGAAGGCCTCGGCGTCGTCCCCGTCGGCGAGGGCGGTAGGTGGGCCGAGAACGGTAACACCTCGATCGGCGGCAAACTCCCCGTCAATGCCAGCGGTGGCCTCCTCAGTCGTGGACACCCGGTGGGTGCCACCGGTGTCGCGCAAATCTGCGAGCTCACCTGGCAACTCACTGACCGTGCCGGTCAACGGCAGGTCGACAAGGCGAATATCGGGCTTGCCTACTGCAAGGGGGGCACCGTCAGCGGCACCGACGGCGGCTCTGTCACAGTACTGCTGGTGACGCGATGACCACCTCGACGTTCACCACGATCGATCTCGCCGGCACCACCCAGCCCGCCCGCGCACCCGCCTCCTCGGTCGTGGTGCTCGTCTACCGCGGCACAGAGAGTGACCAGACGATCGACACCGCGGACCTCGAGCGGGCGGTGGCGCATCCGCTGATGGCTGCTTTTTCCGCCGTTCAGCATCACTGGCCGGCCATCACCGACGCACGCCATCGCGGCCGGGTGGTCGTCCTCGCCCCGGCGACGGCGGCACTGGGAGACCCGCCCAGGCCGTTGGACTGCGCGGTTACCGGGGCTCTGATCAGCTTCGTCCGGTCTGTCGCCATCGAGCTGCAGCGGCACGGCGGCGCCGCGAATGCAGTCTTCTATGACACCGATCCCAACGAACCAGCCGTTACCGAGCTGATCGCGGCGCTCACCGCCGAGCATGCCGGTGCGGTGACCGGTCAGGAAATATACGCCGCCAACGGCACCGACCTCGGAAGGCTGCACCCATGAGCTCCGACGAACAGAGAGTTGCAGAACGGCCTCGAGTCGCCTTCATCACCGGTGCTGCGGGCGGTATCGGGCGAGGCATCGCCGAACACTTGGCCGAACTCGGATACAGCATCAGCCTCTCCGACATCTCCGAAACCGGATTGCGAGCAGTGGCGAAGGACATCACTGAGGCCACCGGTGTCGCTATGTCCACATCCGCCGCGGACCTCGCCGACCGGGAATCCGTGCAAGCCGCGGTCGATGCCACCGTATCTCGGCTCGGTGGGCTCGATGTTCTGGTGAACTGTGCGGGGATCCTCAAGGACGCCCGCATCGAGAAGATGGAGCCCGCGGTCTTCCGGCAGGTTCTCGATGTCAATCTGATCGGAATGTTGACCACCACTGCCGCCGCGTTGCCGGCCCTGCGCAGCTCGGAAACCGGCCGCATCATTTCGCTGACCTCCCGCGCCTGGCTGGGCAACTTCGGCTCCACCAACTACGCCGCCTCCAAGGGCGGGATCGCCGGCGTGAGTAGAAGCCTGTCCCTGGCTCTCGCCGCTGACGGCATCACCGTCAACTGCATTGCGCCCGGGTTCATCGAAACACCGATGTCGAATTCGATGCCCGACGAGATCATCGAGCGGGTGCGTCAATCCATCCCGGTCGGTCGAGTGGGGCAGCCCATCGATGTCGCACGCACGGTTGCGTTCCTCGCCGACGCCAACGCCGGTTACGTGACCGGGCAGAGCATCCCGGTATGCGGAGGACGAAGCATCAGCGGCTCGATGAGGAAAGACACCGTTTCGTCATAACAAGACGGGGGCAGAGAATGGCCAGGGCCGAAGTGTTCAGCGAGTCTCCCGAGGGATGACATCGTCCCGATGCTGCGCATAAACGACGCCCGGCCAGCTAAAGCGAGACGAATGATCACCCGCCACTACATGCTCGACGAGATTGACGGCAACTACGTCTTGGCGACGGCACGATCGTTTACGGCAATCCAACGACCCTAAGGACACGGAGGAAAAGATGCCGCAAGTTACTGACATTGAAGCCCGAATCGACCGCCTTGAAAGCCAACGTGCCATCGAACGCCTCATCGCGAAGTACGCCCATGCCTTTGACCTGCAAGACATCGACATACTGCGCAACATCTGGCACGAAGGCGCCACGCTAAGGCTCGGCGAACCCTTCGGCAACTTCACAGGTGTGGATGCGATCGTAGGCGCGGCCCACCAGCTCTGGTCCCAGAGCCCGCGGATGCATCATTGGATGTCGAACGCTGTGATCGACATCGACGGCGACACTGCCACAGCCACGACCGCGCTCGATTGCTTTGTCACCAACATCGAGTCGGGCCCTACACAGGTGGGCGGTATCTACCACGACCGATTCGAGCGACAAGACGGTCAATGGGGCATGGTCGAGCGTGTCTTCGACCTGCACTACTTCACGCCGATCAAGAGCTGGACGCCGGCGCACGGCAGCGAAACAACTCCGCTGTCTGTGCCTGACCCTCGCTAGTCATACCAAACACGAAAGGCATCAACATGACTACTCCCGTCCAAACAAACGATCTCAGCGGCAAAGTCGCAATCGTCACTGGCGCAGCCAGCGGTATTGGGCGAGCCACCGTAGAATTGTTGGTAGAGCGCGGGGTCCGGGTGGTCGCTGAGGACCGCAACGTTGCCGTCGAGGCGCTAGCTAGCCCGAGCGTCGCCCCGCTGGTCGCCGATGTCACCAACGAGGACAGTGCCCACCGTGCCGTTGCGCTCGCCCAGCAGCGATTCGGCGGGCTCGACATTCTGGTCAACAACGCCGGGATCATCATCAACAAAACCGTCGCCGATATGACACTCGACGCCTGGAATTCCATTCTCGCGGTCAACGCCACGGGCGCATTTCTGCACTCCCGAGAAGCCGTGCGGGCTATGACGCCGCAGAAGTCGGGTGCGATTGTCAACGTCGGTTCCTACGCGTGCTTCCAAGCTTTTCCCACAATCGCTGCATACGCAGCCTCGAAAGGCGCACTCGCCCAGCTGACTCGAGCGCTGTCCCTCGAGGTCATCGAACACGGAATCCGCGTCAACGCCGTCGGGTCGGGCGACGTGATCACCCACATCCTCGACGAGATACACGAAGACGGATCGGGCTTCCTCGCCGAGCACGGCAGCGGGACGCCGATCGGCCGCGCCGCCCAACCACGCGAAATCGCGCAAGTCATCGCATTTCTGGCCTCGGAACAAGCAGCGTATCTCGTGGGATCGATCGTCATGGCCGACGGCGGGATGAGCGTCGCCGCCGGATGATGACCAAGTGCGGAAGGGGGCGGGCCGCCGCCACGTCGAGTCCGTCGCCGAGAACTTGTTGATCCGGAGCTCGATGACACAGAAACCACCGCCCGATTCGTCGTCGCCAGCAGCATCGGTCCGGCGCTCGCTATAGGCCGCGTGCTCGGCCGCTGGAGTGCTTACGCAACCGACCGCCGCGGCACTCCCCGCTACGGCGCATCCGCACTCATAGCCAACCCAACTCCAGCTATCTCGACACCCGAGGGCAACCGGTCGCACTCCTAACAGCGCTAGCCACCCTTCCTCGACTCGATCACCCCTATGGGGAGGAATGTCATGAACTCCAGTCCGTCCACAGACACAACTGCCTCGGCGCCCAACCTGGGCGGCGAGACCGCCATCGTCACCGGGGGCAGCCGCGGCATCGGAGCTGCGATCGTCAAAGCGCTTGTAGGTGCCCGCGCCACTGTCGTGATCGCCGGCGGCTCGGAAAAGCACGGCCGCGACCTGGCCACCAACCTAGGCTGCCACTACTTGCCCCACGACGTCAGCTCCGAACAGTCCTGGGAGACACTCCTCTCCCGTGTCCGCGATGACTTGGGCGACGTCACGATTCTGGTCAACAACGCTGGCGTGCTCGATCCGGGTCACGACATCAGCGAAACCAGCGTAGAGAATTTCGAGCGCCACTACCGCGTCAACCAGCTCGGCGTCTTCCTCGGAATGCGCACAGTGGCAGCAGAGATGAAGCAAAGGGGCTCGGGCTCGATCATCAACCTGTCCTCCATCGGCGGTCACCGCGGCTACGCGAATCAGATCGGCTATTCCACGACTAAGTGGGCGGTACGCGGCATGACAAAATGCGCTGCGGTCGAGCTGGGACCGTATGGGGTGCGCGTAAACTCCGTTGCGCCCGGATTCATCAGCACCACGATGATCGACGTCATGCCAGACGAGCAAATCGATGCAGTCACCCATGCCACTCCGTTGCGGCGGCGTGGCACGGCCGACGAGATCGCGCGGGCAGTTCTGTTTCTCGCATCCTCGGAATGCTCGTTCATGAATGGCACCGAACTGGTCGTTGATGGAGGTTTGTCGCTCTAGCTGTATGAGGTCGCATGACAGTTCTATCGTTAGCGACCAATGGCCTCGGTCACGGTACAGAGACTCGGGTTCCCTCAGCCCGAGCGGCGTATGCACACCGGTGGTCGGGGACATGTAGCGGAGCCGTCACTGCTGTGTTCCGGTCGCGACAATGCCGTCGCCGCAGCTACTGGGTCTCGCAGCCGGAGCCAGCGCTAAGGATTCGATCCGAAATTCCCTGGAACGATCGAGCGGCGCGGCGGCGGAACTTGCCGCAGTAGTCGCAGTGCGGGGTGTCCGGGCGAGTCCAGCCGTCCAGGTTCTGGCCCGGTGCGCAGAAGCTCACGTAACCGGCTTCCTCCTCGACGAGGCCGGGCGACGAACACCCAGCCGTCGAACCCGATCTGCGGGGCGGACAGGGTCAGGTGCACCCGCTGCTGTGCGGTGGTGATGCCGAGGGCGTTGGTCTCCTCGTGGGTGTAGGGGTCGAGGACGTAGGTGAACCGTTCGACGATGTTGGTGTGCGCCAGGCGGGTGTTGACCTTGTCGATCTGCGCCAGCGCGGCCGGCAGGTTGGTCATCGGCGGGTCGTACATCACGGCTCCCCCATCCGTCGCGGTCCCACTACTCCATCCCCTGACAATTCGGCATTGCAATGTTGCAACCCGGGAGGGAACCGGCCACCGATCAGCACCGGATACACGCACCGGCCCGGAACCGGACGCGCCCCGCATCGGCATCGATGCGGGGCACTCACCCTCAAGAGGGGAGGGCGGAGGCTGCTGTCGGTTACCCGCGGGAGAGTCCGGGCTGGATCTGGATCTGCCCGGGGTTGGCCTTGGTCTTGCCGACCGTCCATTCGCCGTCCGCACCGCACACCAGAGCGCCATTGCGGTCGCCGGGCTTGCCGTATGTCACCGTCTCATTTCCGTTCGAGTCCGTGTTCACGATCGGGCACGGACCACCGGTGGGACCGTTCGGGCCGATCGGCTCGGCCTGAGCGACGGACGCTGCCCCGGCCGCACTCAGGACCGTAAAGGCAGTGAAGGCGATGGCGGTAAAGGTTCGGCGGGCGTTGATCATTCATTCGCTCCTGAGGATGTCGGGGAAGTGCGTCGGTGACAGAGACAACTCTGCCCACTCCAGCGCCCGAACTGAAGCAACCCCAGGGGGCCCGTTCACCCACCCCAGGCGTGGACGCACCCCACCCCGACACAGGTCAACCTCGACGTATTCGGCCTCGGCATGCATGGGTGGTACCGAGCACCCGAACCGAATCGACCGATGACCGCGCCCGTCACGGCAACCCCCTCACACCAGTAACGGGCTGTGCGAATCGGTCCCCGCGGAAAGGGACGTGTCATCTTCACAGGTCAGCGGCCTGAATCCACTGCACTGTCTGTGAGCCCGCCGATCGCGGATCCACCCAACCGGGTGTTCACACCCGCTACCGTTTCCGGGTATGGGGACCACGTTCCACGGGCCGAGTCCGTGGCCGCACATCACCCGCGCGATCCGCACGCGCGGTCTCCGGCGTGCTGCGATCGCGCACCTCGGCCAGGACGCGCCCACCCTGCTGCCGCTGCGTGCCGGGGATGTTCTTGTCGTCAACGCCTCCCGCGCCGCGGTGCGCGCCCACGCGACCTCCCCGGTCGCGCTCGCCCACTACGTGGACGCCGGTGTGCGGGTGCTGTCGTCACCGAACCTGCACGCCAACGTGATCGCCACCAGTCGGCGGGCGGTCATCGGCTCCGCGAATGCCTCCCACAGCTCGACGATCGCCGACGAGGCCGTCGTCATCACCGACGATCCGGAGGTCGTCGCCGCCGTCCGGGCGTTCATCGACGGGATCGAGGAGATCACCGAGGTCGACCAGGCGTTCCTCGACAACGCCACCACCGTATGGCAGATCGGTCGGTCGGTGCCGATCCCCGGGGTCGTTTGAGGCTCCCCCCGAACGGTGGACAAGGGGGTTACATCTTTCAGGCGACTTCCACCCGAAGTGAGTTCTCGAACCTGTCGGGACTGAGCATCCCCACAGCAGAGTTCCGTCGAACAGTGTTGTAGAAGACAATCCAATTGTCAACGCCAGCAACAAG
>NZ_SLVY01000025.1 GCF_004345605.1 Rhodococcus sp. SMB37 | reverse complement strand
CGCTCGCTGCCCACCGGTCCACCGTCATTCTCGACACACTCAAAGTGTTGCCGAGCTCGACCGCGGAGCATCCACGGACCAACCCTCGGTACGCGTCTGCCCGTGTCTCCCACGGAATCCTTCTCGCCACGACTGCACCCCTTCATCCAGGGGTGTTGCATTGGCCTTCTGAATCCAAGCCGCTTGGATTCAGAAAAACTGCACACTCGACATGTTCATTCGGGCACGCTGGCCCTATGGTGGAACTTGTTTCAGTTGTCCACCGTCTCTTCTCGAGGAGTGCCGAATGCACACACCCCTATGCGACCAGCTCGGCATCGAGTTTCCGATCTTCGCGTTCACCCACTGCCGCGACGTTGTCGTCGCCGTGGCCAAGGCCGGTGGCTTTGGCGTCCTCGGCGCCGTCGGCTTTACGCCCGAAGAGCTCGAAATCGAGCTGAACTGGATTGATGAGCACATCGGCGACCGTCCTTACGGCGTCGACATCGTGATTCCGGGTAAGTACGAGGGCATGGATTCCAACCTGTCCGCCGACGAGCTGACGAAGATGCTGCAGTCGATGGTGCCGCAGGAAACCCTCGAGTTCGCCCGTGGAATCCTCACCGATCACGGTGTCCCTGTGCCCAAGGGGGACGACGATAACGCGTTGCAATTGCTTGGCTGGACCGAGGCCACCGCCACGCCGCAGGTCGAGGTCGCGCTGCAGCATCCGAAGGTCACGCTCATTGCCAATGCCCTCGGCACTCCGCCTGCCGACATGATCGCGCACATCCACGACTCGGGCCGCAAGGTTGCGGCGCTGTGCGGTTCCCCGTACCAGGCCCGTAAGCACGCGGATGCCGGAGTCGACATCATCATCGCCCAGGGTGGAGAGGGCGGCGGACACTGCGGCGAGGTCGGCTCGATCGTTTTGTGGCCGCAGGTCGTCAAAGAGGTTGCGCCCGTTCCGGTCCTGGCCGCAGGTGGTATCGGCAGCGGCGAGCAGATCGCCGCTGCGTTGGCGTTGGGAACGCAGGGCGTATGGTCGGGTTCGCAGTGGCTGATGGTGGAGGAAGCCGAGAACACGGCGGTCCAGCAGGATGCCTACATCAACGCCGGCAGCCGCGATACCGTGCGCAGCCGCTCGTTCACCGGCAAGCCCTGCCGCATGCTGCGCAACGACTGGACCGAAGCGTGGGAGCAGGAGAAGAACCCGAAGCCGCTCGGTATGCCCTTGCAGTACATGGTTTCCGGCATGGCTGTTGCCGCTACACATAAGTACCCGGACGAATCCGTCGACGTCGCGTTCAACCCGGTGGGCCAGGTCGTCGGTCAGTTCACGAAGGTGGAGAAGACCTCCGCGGTCATCGAACGTTGGGTCCAGGAGTACCTCGACGCGACAGGCACCCTCGAGCGGTTGAACGACGCCGCGAACGCGTAGAGCTCCGCTGGTGCGTGGTTCTGGTGGTGGGAACTACCGAAACCACGCACCGGTGGTCAGCCCGTCGGCGTGAGCAGCTCCTCGAGGTTCGTCGCCGAATCTCCGCCGTCGCGACACAACTGCACGGTCGCGGCTCGTCGGCCCGGGTACTCGATGCACGGCATGTTCCTCGCCCCTCGCACCGCAATCGGTGAATCCGCGGGCAGCTTGCAGTACAGATCCGACGGCGTTTCGGGCACATCGAGCTCGGTAGGGGAGCGCCGCTGCTCGGGCGGAAGGAAGCCCTCGATGCACGGCGGGGGATCGTTGTACGAGTTGACGAAGAACGTGTTCTGCGAGGGATTGTCGACGTTCGGCAACCCCGCGGATTGGGTCGACGCCATGATCGACGGGAACAACACCAGCATCTGCTCGAGCGAGGGACGGTACACGGCCGCAACCTGTTCGACAGTGATCAGGTTCGCGAGCAGGAGCGGCATCGTCGGCTCCATCTCCTCGAACATCGCCTGCACCTGCGCAGCGGCGGGAGCGGCGACGTCGAGTAGTGCACGAATGTCCGCGTCGGATTCGCGCAGTTGCCCGGTGGTTCCCGCAAGGGCGCTCGCCCATTGCGTGATCGACTCCGATGCCGTGATGTTCGTTTCGAGCAGGGGACCGGCCTGATCGAGCAGCGCCGCGATGGCGTCGGCGCGCTCAGCACCGTCGGCGCTGACGGCCGCAGCCGCGTCGATCAGGGTCCGCAGAGCCTCATCCGATTCACCTACCGCCGTGTAGGTCTCGTTCAGCAGGGTCGCGAGCCGGTCGTTACCGACGGACTGGAGGGTCTCGTCGAGTTGATCGAGGGCCCCGGCGATCTGTTCGGGAAGAGTGACCCGCTCAGCGGCAACGACAGCACCGTCGCTCAAATACGGCCCTTCCTCGTTCCCGGGCAGGAACTCGAGGTACTGCTCTCCCACCGCCGACATGCTGCGAATCTGCGCCGGTGCATTCATCGGTACAGCGACCTCGGTATCGAGCGAGAGTACGGCTTCGGCACCGGAGGTGGTTAGCTCGACATCGGTCACCCGACCTATCTCGATTCCCCGGTAGGTGACATTCGCCGACGGATACAGACCTGCGGCATCGATCAGTTCGACGCGCACCTCATACCTGCCGACTCCGAGCAGTTGCGGCAGGTGCACGACCCACAACGCCACCGCCAGTACCGCGGCGATTCCGATCGTGAAGAACACGGTCAGCCGGGTACGCAGAGCTGCGGTGGGGCTCATCGGGTCGCCTCCTCGGTGGGCGGAACCAGCAGTGACACGAGGTCGGGAATCGGACGGCCCGCCCCGGTCAGAGCGCCCTCGAACGGAGTCCCGAGCAGGAGCGCGTTCTCGAGTGTCGGGAGCGTGAGATCGAGGATGACCGTGCCGTTCGCGTAGTCACCGCGGACTGCGTTCTTGTACGTGTCGATCGGGAACGGGAACGTCAGCAGGTAGCGCAGCGACTCGGTCAGCGAATCGCCCGTGCCCGCGAGCGCCGCGAGGACGGGCTCGAGGTCTCGGAGATTCGCGATTGCGTTGTCGCCGCTGGCTTCGACGACCTCCGTGGCGACACGGCCGAACTGCCCCAGAGAGTCGACGGCCCGCGTCAGATCTTCACGCTGCTCGTTCAACACCTCGAGAGTCGGGGCGAGCTGATCGGTAGCGGCTGCGAGTCGCTGGTTGTGCTCGGCGACCTCCGCGGCGAGCGCGTCGACGGATTCGATTGCCCCGATGATCTGCTCCTTCTGGTCATCGAGCCCGGCGAGCACAGTGTCGAGCCGGGTGATCAGTGCCCGCGCCGAGTCCTGACGTCCCTCGAGCGCGGTGTTCAGTTCGCGGCTGATCTCCTGCGCCTGCCCGAGACCCCCGCCGCTCAGTACCAGAGACAGGGACGACAGGGTCTGCTCGGTCGTGGGGAACAATCCCGCCCGGTCGAGTGGAATGACGTCTCCGTCCTCGAGTCTGCCCTGCGGCGCTTCGGCTGCCGGCGCGTCCAGTTCGACGTGGGCGGAGCCGAGCAGGCTGGTCTGACCGATCTTCGCGGTCGCGTTCGCGGGTAGTTCGGTACCGGCGTCGAGCATCACCGTCACCACCGCGTGCCCGTCGCCGAGTTGGAGGTCGGAGACCCGCCCGATCGTGACGTCGCCGGTGCGTACGCGCGAATTGCGCTCGAGTGTCGTGACATCGGGCATCTCGATGGTGACCTCGTACGCGCCGTCACCCCGGCCGTGGGTGCCTGGCAGTTCGAGGGAATTCAGTCCGCGCCACTCGCATCCCGCGACCAGCACGGTGCACATCAGAGCAAACGTGATCTTCGACAGTCGTGAGGTCACGGTGCCCCCGGGAGCAGGAGTTCGGCCAAATCGAGCGGAGCGACCACCGGCGCCGGTGGGGAAGTCATCGGCTGGGGCACGAGGTCCGGTTCGGTATACACCACCTGATCGGGCAGCGCCCCGACCCCGCGAGTGGGATTGATGCGCACGGGCGGATACTCCATCGAGAGCAGCGGCAGGATCGGCCCGAGGTACTGCACGCACAGTTCGGAACCCGTGTGCGCATCCACCTGCTCCGCCGCGGCCAACGCCGAGCACACGAACTGGGCGGGATTCGCGAAGTTCGACAGTGCCAACGCAGACACCACGGTGTTGTGGGCAGGCTGGTAGATGCTCTGCAGATTCGACAATGCGGTCGGCGCGACGTGGAGGACCTGCGCGATTCCGTCGCGCTGCGCTGCGAGGGTCTCGGTGAGCGCGGCGGTGCGATCGAGCGTGGTGTCGATGTTCCCACGGTTGTCGCGCACGAAGCGTTCGACGTCGACGAGCACCGTGTCGAGGGTGGCGAGTGCGGCACCCATATCGTCGCGGTTGTCGTCGAGCGTTTGCGTCACGGACGCGAGATGGTGATGAAGAGAGATGATCCGGTCGCTGCTGAGCGACAGTGCCTCCACGAAGACCTGGAGATTTCCGATGGTACCGAACAGGTCCCTACGTCCGTCCGAGATGGTGCGTAGTGCAGCGGACAGTTGCTCGAGAGACTCGCGCATTGCCGGGCCGTGCCCCTCGACGTTGGCGGCGGCGGTGTCGAGGACTTCTCCGAGCGGGCCTTGCGGGTCGTCGACGGTGGGTCCGAGTTCGGACGTCAGTCGGGTGAGCTGTTCGGTGATCTCGTCCCACTCGACAGGCACGGCCGTCCGGTCGAGTGGAACAGCGGCCCCGGGGGACAGTTCGGGTCCGCCTGTATACGCGGGGGTGAGCTGTACGAACCGCGCCGACACCAGTGTCGGGGCGATGATCGCTGCCTGCGCGTCGGCGGGAACGGGCCGATCCGAAGTGAAGGTCACGAGAACGTGGTCGCCGCGGGGCTCGATGTCTGTGACGCGTCCGACCTCGACGCCCATCACCCGCACATCGTCGCCGACGTACAGGCCGCGGCTCGTATCGAACTCGGCGGCGTACTCGACCGACGAACGCCACGGTGCCACCGTGAACGACAGCACCGCAACGATTGCCAGCACGACCAGGGGGATCAGCCAGGTGAGAGCGGGGCGGAGTCGGGTCATCGGCCACCCCCTGCCGGGGCGATGCCCGCTCCTTCGAGTGCGGCGGTGAGTGCGGGTTCGATGATCTGCGCCGGCAGCAGATTCTGGATGTACGAGTTGAAGAACGGGCCTGACGCCACCGCTTCACCGAGTTCGGTCGCGTACGGGCCGAGCCGCTGGATCGCCAGGGCGATGTCGTCGCGGTTGCGGGTCAGGATCTCGAGCACCGCGTTGACCTTTCGCAGTGTCGGAGCCAACTGTGCTTCGTTGTCGACGATGAGGTCCCCGACCTCGACCGCCAGTGCCCGCACGTTCGCGAACAGGGTGTCGAGGGAACTGCGACGACGGTCGAGCTCGGTGAGAATACGGTCCGCGTCGACGATCAGCGAATCGATTGCGGTGCTGCGCTCCGCAAGCACTGCTGTGACTTCCTCGGCATGCCGGAGCAGTTCGCGCAAGGATTCGTCGCGGGAGGCGACCGAATCGGACAGCCGCATGACCCCGTCGAGCGCGGCAGCAACGTCATCGGGGGTGTCACGCAGGGTATCCGACAGCACGTTCATGGATGTGCGCAGCTGCTCGGCATCGAGTTCCGCTGCGGTCTCCGTGAGATCGCCGAGGGCATCGGTGAGCTGATACGGAGCGGTGGTGCGATCGACGTCGATCGTTGTATCCGGATCGAGGATTCCTGGACCGGCGGGGCGCACACGCAGGTGACGTGCGCCGAGCGCGGTGGCCGTGGCGATCTCGACGGTGGTGTCGACGCCGAGAGTCACGTCGTCGGTGACGGTGAATGTGACGGCGACGGCGTCGTGGTCGATTTCGATGTCGGTGACCCGCCCGGCGTCTTTACCGGCCACCTGCACGACGTCGCCGGTATTCAGCCCGCCGGCGTCGACGAACCGCGCGCGGTAGGTGTCGCCTGCGTCGACGAAGGGAAGTGACTGGATATTCAAGGCACACAACACCACTACGATAAGTGCGACGGTGCCGATGACGCCGACACGAACTTGGTTCATTTCGCGGAACTGTGTCATTGCGGCGCGCACCTGCCCGTGGTCTGCCCGAACAGGGGAGAGGTGATGGTGTTGCCGGAGGGATCGCTGACCTTGATGAGCATCCCGCACAGGTAGTAGTTGAAGAAGCCGCCGTAGGCGCCGAGCCGGGTGAGCGAGGCATACGCCTCGGGAAGTTCGGTGGTCAGTTGCTCGATCGTGTCGCTGCGAGAGTCGAGTAGTGTCGCCAGATTTCCTGTTTCACGGATCGTACCGGACAGTGGCGCGCGTGCCTCGGTGAGCAACGCCGCGACTTCTGCGCCGGCTGCGTCGATGTGGGCGACGGAGTCGGCGAGCAGCGTGCTGTCCTGGGCGAGACCGGACGCGAGTTGCTGCGCACGGTGGAGAGCAGCATCGAATGTGTCGCTATGCGCGGCAAGATTTGCCAGCACCGATTCGAGGTTCGCGACGACCTGGCCGACGAGAGCGTCTCGATCGGCGATGCTGGATGTGAGCGACGCCGCGTGCACGAGAATCGATTCCACGGATCCACCCTGGCCTTGCAGCACGGTGATGAGATCGGCGGACAACTGGTTGACCTGGTCGGGTTCGAGCGCCCGGAACAGCGGCTTGAAACTTCCGATCAGTACGTCGAGGTCGAGTGCGGGTTCGGTGCGGTCGGTGCCGATGGCCTCGCCCGGTTCCATCGGGGTGGCGTCGCCCGGGCCGTCGGACAGTTCCAGATACCGGTCGCCGACCAGGTTCAGATAGCGGACGGTGGCGACCGTCGCGCGAGTGGGTGTGTACGAGGACTCGACGTCGAACGCGATCTCGATGCGGTTGCCGTCGGTGTAGTCGACGGACGACACTTTCCCTACCTCGACGCCGGACACGCGCACGAACTGGCCGTCTTCGAGTCCGGACACATCGTCGAATACCGCTCGGAATTCGGTGGTGTCGCCGAATCGGACCTGGCCGAACACGACGAAGAGCCCGCCGAGGATCAGCAGCATCACCGTCGCGTATATGCCCGCTCCGACCGCCGTCCTGGTCATGACGGTGCTCCGGAGAGCAGTTCGAACAGCGAGTCCGGCACGAACACCGGCGACGTGTTGCCCCGCTCGAAGGGATTCGCACCGGTGCGCGCGACGAGGTAGGGGGCCGGTGTCTGTTCGGGTGCGACGATCGGCAGCAATCCGCAGCGAGGTCCACCGGTGGCCTCGACGACCGGCAGGTTCCGCGGGTACTCGTACGGATCCACACCCAGCAGGAACGTGGAATTGAGCATCATGGTCGCTCCGTTGCCTCCGGATGCCGGTTCGGCGAGCCTGCGGGCGCGGTCGGCGCCCTGGAAGAAACAGGGCAGCACCGGGGAATATTCGTCGAGGAGCGATGCGGTGGGACGCAGCAGGTCGAGGATCTCGACGATTTCCCCGGTGTGTGGGCCTACCACGCGCAGCCCCGCGTCGCTCATGCCGGAGGTGGCGAGGAGAACCCGGTCGAGGTCGTCGGCGCGGTCGACGATCGTGCCGCCGGTGACGGCGACGTCGTCGAGGGAATCCACCAGATCGTCTGTGGCACCGGTGTATATGTCGGCGGAGGACTCGGCGGCGGCGAGGTCGCGGTCGATGACGTCGAGCCGCGGTTCGATCTGCGACAGGATGACGTCGGCATCGTCGATCGCGGCACCGAGGGCGTCGCCGCGTCCGCGAAGCGCGGAGGACACCGCACCGAGAGTGCTGTTGAGCTTCGCAGGGTCGACGGCCTTCAGCACACCCGACAACGACTCGAACACGGTGTTCGTCTCCACTGTGACACTCGAGGCGAGCAGTACTGCGCCGTCGGACAGTCCCGTCGGCCCCGGTACCGGTGGGTCGGTGAGAGTGACGTACTTGGCACCGAACACGGTGGTGGCACGAATGTCGGCTCCGACCCCGGCCGGGATGCGTTCGGCATCGTCGGGGTCCAGACTGAGTTCGATGACTGCTCCGGAGGGGGTGTGCGCGACGGAGGCGACCGTGCCGACCTGTACTCCGTGTGCCTTGACCATCGATCCACGTTCGAGCATCAAGCCGGCTCTGTCGGTTTCGACGGTGACGCTGATTCCGGGTGTGAACGAGCCTCGGAAGCTGTGGTAGACGAGAAGCAGGACGACGGCGATCACCACGACCAGTGCGGCCGCGACGACTTTCGGGACCCAGGTAGGGGCCTGACCGGCGCGCATCGGATCACCCCGCCAGGTGCAGCTGCCGGCTGCTGCCGTAGAGGGCCAGGGAGATCAGCAGGGTGACGGTGACCACGCCGATCAGTGACATCCGCACTGCCCGTCCCGTTGCGACGCCGACACCGGATGGGCCGCCGGTGGCGGTGTACCCGTAGTAGCTGTGCACGGTCATGACGACGACGGCCATCGTGATGGCCTGGAGGAATGACCACAGCACGTCGGCGGGCCGCAGGAATGTCGCGAAATAGTGGTCGTAGACGCCCGGTGACTGGCCCAGCATCACAACCGTCGCGATGCGGCTCGACAGGAACGACGCGAGGACCGACAGTGCGTAGAGAGGGACGACCGCGATGAGGCCCGCGAGAATGCGCGTGCCGACAAGATACGGAATCGAGCGGATCGCCATGACCTCCAGAGCGTCGATCTCCTCACTGATCCGCATCGCACCGAGCTGCGCAGTGGTGCCGGCGCCGATTGTCGCGGCCAATCCCACGCCGGCGACCACCGGCGCGACCACACGAACATTGACGTATGCCGACAGGAACCCGGTGAGTGCTTCGACACCGATGTTGCCGAGCGATGTGAAACCTTGGACTGCGACGGTGGCGCCTGCGAACAGAGTCAGGAACCCCATGATTGCGACACTTCCCCCGACCATCGCGAGGACCCCTGTGCCGAGACCGATCTCGGAGACGACGCGCAGGGTCTCGCGTGGGTAGTGGCGTGCGGCGCGGCCGGTCGATACGAGTGCGCCGACGAAGAACATGACCTGGCGGCCGAGGGCGTCGATCCCCCGAGACACGGATCGGGCCGCGCGTTTTCCCGAGAGCACCCCGCGGCTCGTGCTGAGCCCGACGAGGCTCATCGGCCCATCACCGCGATCCCGACGGCGGTGAGCAGCATATTGGCGAGGAACAGTGCGACGAACGCGAACACGACGGTCTCGTTGACGGCCTCGCCGACACTTTTTGCTCCGCCGGTCACGGACAGGCCGCGATAGCACGCGATGAGACCGGCAAGGAGACCGAATACGGCGGCCTTGACCTCGGACAGCAGGAGCTCCCCAGGACCCACGAGCAGAGTGACGCCTGCGACGTAGGCGCCGGGATCGACGTTCTGCAGCATGACCGAGAAGAAGAATCCGCCGGTCAGCCCGATCGCGCACACCGCGCCGTTGAGCGTGACCGCAACCGCGATCGACGCGAGCGCTCTGGGGAGCACGAGCCGTGTCGCGGGGTCGATGCCGAGTACTTCGAGTGCGGCGATCTCGTCGCGGATGGTGCGGGATCCGAGATCAGCGGCAATGGCCGTGGCGCCCGCTCCGGCGACCACGAGGACGGTGACGAGAGGCCCGATCTGGGTGATCGCGCCGAGACCCGCGCCGGCCCCGCTGAGGTCGCCGGCCCCGATCTCGAGAAGTAGTGAGTTGAGGGTGAACACCACGAGTACGGTGAACGGGATCGACATCAGCACGGTGGGGACCAGGGAAACCCTGGCGATGAACCAGAATTGGGTGAGGAACTCGCGCCACTGGAACGGCTCGCGGAACAGTCCGGTGAACGCGTCGAGCGACAGCGAGTAGAAGCCGCCGAGCGCGGATGCAACATTTCGAGACACTGTGGTTCGGGAATTCGAAACCATCGGTGTATTCGCCTCCCCCCACGGATCAGGCTCCCGAACTACGGGTTCCGCCAGACCATACCGCAGGGTATGTGAGGCGACAAGGGTGTCCGCGCGCGTTTGAACGGCCGTACCGATGGGGATGCGGGTTCAATTTCGGACCCCAACGACAGGCCGTCGCGATTAGTGTTGGACCCGACAACACCGGACTCGGATCTGTCGAGGGCGGCGATGAGTGACGACGAGCAGAACCACGGCACACCATCTGCTTCGGATGGTTCGGATCCGAATCCGGACGGCAAGGCAGACTCCGAGCGAGCTGAGTACTTCAGCGGCGAGAAGGGGCGTACGGTTCCCAAGGCTGCGTGGTGGGTACTTGCAGTGGCACTGGTGGTCCTGCTGGCATTCTTCCTGGTCAGGCCCGCGTGGTTCACTCGTGACGCGGACGACCACAGTTTGCAGGTGCCGGCAGATCGCCACTTCGTCAAGACTCTCGCCGGATCGGGTCATGCCGACGGCGTGTGGCTGACCGACGATTCGCCCTCGACCAGTTATCTGGTGACACTGCCCGCCGACTCGGGGCGCAGCCGGACGCGTCTCCAGCTCGCGGGCACCTCCCAGATACCTGATAACAGCACTGTGTTCCTGTCGGTGTCGATGGACGGCCAGCAGGTGTTCAACAACAAACTCGCCGCCGGTGACACAGAGATCGAGACCTACATCGACGTACCCGAACAGATCGCGGCCGACGGCCGGGTTCGTGTCCAGATCCGTGCCGATGGTACCCGGCACGACGAGACCTGTACTCCGGATCATTCCGCCGGTCTGCAGATTCACCTCGATCCCGACTCGACGGTCGAGGCTGCGCTCGACGAGCCGATTCGCACTGTGCGTGACGCGGTGGTGTCCTGGGATCGCAACGTGACGATTGTCCTGGCCGATCAGGGCACTCAATGGCGTACCGCTGCCGCGCAAATGGGTATCGCGCTCACCCGAGCAGGCCACGAGGTCACCTTCGCGTCGGACGTGCCCGAATCGGATGAACGCAGCACCATCCTGATCGGACCCGACAGCACCCTGCGTGAGGATGGGTGGTCAGGCCCGGACGGCTCGGCCGAAGGCATTGCCGTCGGCCGGCTCTCCGACTCACCCGTACTGGGTGTGACAACGCCGGACGGCGCGGCGATCTCGCGCTATCTCACGAGTCCCGCTATCACCACCGCCGACGGTGCGGCTGCAGATCCTGCCGCGATATCGACTCCGCCTCTCGGTGGAGACCAGGTGGCCCTCGAAGCCCTGGGCGCCGACCCGGCTGTCGGGCAGATCACCGAGACCCGTCGTTGGAGGATCGGCTACTCGCTCGCCGATCTCCCGGAAGGCCGTTTACCACAGTCGGTTTCTGCCAATTTTCAGCTCCCGGATTCGCCCGACGATCTGAGATGGATTCTCAACGTCGACCTCAACGGAACTCTGGTCGCCAGTCAAAGCCTCAACGACACCGCGGGAAGGGTGATGATTCCGCTGCCGCCGGCCAGCGAACTGCTCGAGAACACGTTGACGCTGTCGGTCGAACGCGACCGCGATCTCGGTGGCTGCGACGTGCGCGTGACGAGTTACCCCATACAGTTACAGGCCGACTCCGCGCTCGGCCTGGGGGCCGACCCCGGCGCCGGCTTCACCGCAGTATCTCGGATACTGGCTCCCGGATTCGCCGTCTACCTTCCCGGTAACTCCGGCGAGAATGTCGTCGAACAGCTCAACGCGATCATCCCCACGCTCACCGAGTTCATTCCCGCCGGGGAGAATCCCGACTTCCGGTGGAACGAAGAACCGGCAGCCGGTCAACCGTTCATTCTCGTCGGGACGGCGCCCGACGTCAGTCCTCTCGTCAGCCTTACCAACGGTCGGATCGTCGCCGGCCCGGACAACGCTGCACTCGATATTCCGGCGTTCGACAACGGGCTCCTCGTCGAGGCGGTGACCGGCGCCGGTGGGGCAGGCGGCGTGATGATCCAGCCCCGAGGCTCCATCGGACACACAGAACTGCCCGACTTCGGGCGCGAGACGGCGCAGGTGATCACTCCGCAGGGCAGCTTCACGATCAACGGTGACGGCACAGTGAGCACCGAAGTACCACCGCGGCAGGATCTCCCACGATGACCAATGTGTCGCAAGACCGACCGCCGGCAGGGGACAGTGACCACACGGCAATAGTGGATCATTTTCGATCGGTCGACAGCGCACCGGCCGACTATGCGGTGGACAGACCTGCCAGCGGCACCAACGGATTTCTCGTGACACTCGTCGGACTGTCGATTCTTGTCATGTGCCTGCGGACCTTCCTGATCCACTCCGAACTCGTCTACATTCCTCGCGATCTGGTGTTGTTCTCGGAAGGGAGAGGCAACGTCGAATTCCCCTTGCGCATGTTCATTGCTCTGTTCTTTCTCACCTACGCCCTGTTCGCGTATTCCAATGGCTGGCGTCGACTCTTCATCGCGGTGAGCCTGCTCGGGAAGTTCGCTATCTTCTGCCTGGTCGTCGACATCCTCAGCGGCCTCTTGCAGCATGCAGGCATCGTCTCGATCTCGATGTTCGCCGGGCAGATGATCTCCGGGCTCGCGGCGCTGGCCATCTTCCCGCACACATTGCTCCGACAGGCGCAGTTGCCCCAGCAGGGCCCACTACCAGGTACCGCGGCCCGGATCCCCCTCTCTTCGTTCTTCAAACTCGCGTGCTGTCTGATCATCGCAATGGTCGGCGCAGCACTGGCAATCCACGTCTTCTACCCCGTGGTCGATGTCCTGAAGAGCTGGGCGATCCTGGGTGGCATCGGGGCCGGGGTGTTCCTGATGCAACAGATCCTCGCCTCCACCACGGCAGTATTGGGGTTCCGCACACTCAGGAAGTCCCACGAACTGCATTTCGCCCCACCGGCAGCCATTCTGGTGCCGGCCCACAACGAAGCACACAGCATCGGCGCCACCATCGCCTCGGTCGATGAGGGAGCAGCAACCTACCCCGGGCGAATCCACTTGTACGTGGTCAACAATGCTTCGAGCGACACCACCCGTGAGATCGCCGAGGAGGCCCTGCGGGACTGCAGCCACATCACCGGCGAGGTGCTGGACTGTCCCACCCCGGGCAAGGCAATCGCCTTGAACATGGGCATCGACCGTATCCGTGAGGAATTCATCGTCCGCATCGACGCCGATACGGTGATCGGGCCCGGTTGCCTGGAACACGCGATGCGTCACTTCGCCGAGCCCGACGTCGGTTGTGTCGGCGGGATCCCGATGCCCGCGGAAGAAAAGACCTGGATGGACAAGTGCCGCCTCATCGAGGTCTACATGCGACACGGCTTCTTCCAGGTCTCCCTCGACGGATACGACGGGGTGATGGGAATCCCGGGAATGTTCGCCGTGTACCGGCGTAGCCAGCTTCTCGAAGTCGGCGGCATGGTCCAAGGCATGAACGGCGAAGACACCGACATCTGTATGCGCCTCACCGCGGCCGGATACCGTAGCGTCGCCGACCCGAATGCGGTGTACTACAGCGAAACCCCCGCCTCGTACGCGCATCTTCTCGAACAGCGAACCCGTTGGTTCCGCAGCATCTATCACCTCACCGCCCGGAACCGAGCCATGTTGTTCGATCGGCAGACCATGGTCGGGACCTTCGTTCTCCCTTTCAACCTCGTCAATGCCGCCCGCCGCGCGATGCTGGCACCGCTGATCCTCTACGCCGTGGTGGCCGGAGTGGCCTTCCAATCCACCTTCACCTCGATGCGATGGCAACCCGTCGTCGCAACCCTGCTCGGAATGTCGATGATCATGACCGTCGTCGTCTGTCTCATCTGGCGGCCCGGTTCGGTCAAGTACGTCCCGATGTATTTGGTTTTCCGGGTGCTGCGCAGCTACTTCACGCTCGGCTCGACCCTGAGCCTGATCTATCCGCCCATGCATCCCAGGATGCCACGGAGGGTGCGATTACGCCGGGGCGCGTCCGCTGCTCTGCCTTGATATCAGGGGGAGCCGAGATCAGGTGTGCGCCGGGTGTGGTTCCATGGACCGGGTCAGCTCGGGTGTCAACAAACGAAACTCGCTCTCGTGGCGCTCGCGGACCCAGACCGGATCCGTGCAATTCCACCGCTCGGCGGCGAGCGAGCGTGTGAGTATCTTGAACGTTGCGGTACGGGGGAGACTTCGCGCCACCCTGATGAAAGTCGGGAGTTGCTTGGGTCCGAGATCGGCCTGAGCATCGAGGAATTCGGAGAAGGCGGTCGGGTCGAACTCGGCGTCCGCGGCGGGAACGACCGCGGCCATGACCCGGTCGCCCACGTATCGATCGGGTACGCCGTAGACCGTCACCTGCGCGAAGCCCGGATAACGCACCAGCGCGCGTTCGATGGGAGCTGCGCCGAGATTCTCCCCATCGACGCGCAACCATCCGGAACTGCGGCCCGCGAAGTACACGAAGCCGTCGGCATCCTGATATGCGAGGTCGCCGCTGTGGTACTTGCCGTCGCGGATTCGTTCGGCATCTGCCTGCGGGTTCTTGTAGTAGCCGGAGAACGCACCGGCGCCTTCGTTGTTGACGAGCTCTCCGGTGGCCTCGTCGGCGTTGACGATGCGGCCGTCCGCGTCGAACTCCGCCGCCGGGCATTCCAGCGCGGTCTCGGGATCGAGGATCACGACATTGCCGGGAAGCCGGCCCAGCGCTCCGGGCGGTGCACCGGGTGTCGCGGCGATCGACACACCGCCTTCGGTGGACCCGAAGCCGTCCACCACGACCGCATCGAAGCGGCGGGAGAACTCGGCGACCGCGGGGGCGCTGCCCTCGTTGCCATACATGATCCGCAGCGGATTGTCCGCGTCGTCGGGGAGCTCGGGTGTCGCCACGATGTACGACAACGGTTTACCCACGTAGTTCGCGTATGTCACCGAGTACTTGCGCAGGTCGGTAAGGAATCCCGACGCCGAGAACCGGCGACGCAGCGCGATCGAGCTCTCGGCGGCCAAGGCGACACCCCACCCGGCCATCACCGCGTTCGAATGGAACATCGGCATCGAGAGATAGACGGTGTCGGCCGGACCCAGCCCGAACCTCTCGGCCAGCATGCTCCCAGGTCCGGTGACCTTCGCGTGAGTACACCGCACGGCCTTCGGATCGCCGCTGGTACCGGAGGTGAAGATCAGCATGAAGAGGTCGTCCGGTTCGGTGGCGTCGACGATCTGTTCGGAGCCGGCGTACGGGGAGATCGTCGCGCGCCACTCGTCGGAATCGATATCGATCACACGTACACCGGCAAGGTCGAGCCCGTCCAGAAGTCCGATGTGCGTGGTCTCGGTGAACACCACCTGACAATCAGCGAGCAGGATGTCGCGGGCGAGGGCCTCTCCTCGCCGGGTGGTGTTCAGGCCCGCCACCACGGATCCCGAGAAAGCGGCAGCGCCGAGCAGGAGCGAGAACTCCGGCACGTTGTCGAGAAGCACGCCGACGTGCGGCGGACGCGACGAATCGAGAATGTCGCGCAGCAGTGCTGCCCGATCGTGGGAGAGTGCGACGTGCTCGCTCCACGAGACGAAGGCATCCTCGAACCGCATGCCGCGGTCGTCGACCTCGGTCAGTCGGCCGAGTAGAGCGGCAACGGTGTCGATCATCGTGACAGCCTCCGAACGTCAGGCAGGAGTGCCGGCGAGTTCCCGGCCGAGTGCACGCAACTGCGTCGTGGCGGATCCCAGCAGGAATTCGTGATGCTTCGCAACGAGGAAGTACCGATGAACGGGATGGTCCTGGTCGAGACCGACCCCACCGTGGACGTGCACGACGGTGTGTGCCACCCGATGCCCTGCATCAGCCGCCCAGAACGCGGCGGTGCGCAGGTCTTCCTCGTGGGGGTCGCCCTGGGCGATGCGGAAGGCCGCCTGCCACGACGTCAGGCGAACACCTCTGACGTCGATGTACGCGTCGGCGAGGCGTTGCGCGACGGCCTGGAAACTGCCGATGGGTCGATCGAACTGGACTCGCTCACGTGCGTAGTCGGCGGTGAGTTCGAGGCTTCGGTCCAGGGCTCCGCACTGGTAGGCGGCCGACCCGAGGAGCAGCCGGTCGCGCAGCAAGGCGGCGACGGCCGCGCCGTCGGAACCGAGAATGCGATCCGGTCCGAGCACGACTCCGTCCAGCGTGACGATGCCGGTGGAACCGAGACCGGTGGTCTGCTGCGGAGTGACGCTCACGCCGGGATCGTCCGCGCGGACCAGGAACACTGCGACGCCGTTCTCCGTCGCGGCGGGCACGAGGAAGCCGTCGGCGGCGGGCCCGGACTCGACGACGATCTTGGTGCCGTTCAGCACCTGGTCGGACCCGGACGCTGTGGCCGAGGTGGTGGGGTGCAGTGGGTCGTCGTTGACCTCTTCCGCCAGCGCTGCAGTCAGGATCTTCTCGCCGGACCCGGCGGGTTCACCCCATTCCGCACGCTGTGCCTCTGTCCCGAATTCCGCTATCGCGGAAGCGGATACGACGATCGAGGTGAGATAGGGGACTGTCGCGGCGCCGCGTCCTAGTTCGATGAGGATGCTGGCCTGTTCGAGCGGGCCGAAGCCGTCGCCGCCGACCGAATCAGGCAGTGCCGCGCCGAGCACGCCCGACGACGCAAGTGCATCCCACAGGACGTGGTCGGTGCGGTCGTCTGCGGCATCGAGGCTGCGCTGATGCTCGTTGGTGACGATGTCGGTGACGATGCTGCGCGTGAGTTCCGAGAGGTCCTGCTGCGCTTCGGTGAGAGTGAAATCCACGACGGATGTCCTTTCTAGCGCTTCGAAGGCGGCAGGCCGAGTGCGGTCATCGCGATGATGTCGCGTTGCACTTCGTTGGTGCCGCCGCCGAAGGTGAGAATGAGCGAACTGCGATGCATCCGTTCGATGCGTCCGCGCAGTAGTGCGCCGGGCGAATTCTGCCGCACCGTCGCGGCGGGGCCGAGGATCTCCATGAGCAGTCGGTAGGCCTCGGTGGCGAATTCCGTCCCGAAGACCTTGTTGGCCGAGGCCGGCGCGGGTCCGAGTGGTCCGGTACCGGAGGCGATGTCCCAGTTCATGAGTTGGAGGTACTCGGCCTTGGCGTACACGCGGGCCAGGTTGATCTGGACCCATTCCTGGTCGATGACGCGCCGTCCGTCGGGAAGTTGCGTCTGCTGGGCCCAGGTCCGGACTTCGCGCAGTGCGCTGAGGATGGGACCGGCGGAGGTCAGCGCGACCCGTTCGTGATTGAGCTGATTGGTGATCAGGGCCCAGCCGCCGTTCTCCTCGCCGACCAGTGCAGAGGCCGGAACCCGGACGTCCTGGTAGTAGGTGGCGCTCGTGTCCGGGCCGGCCATGGTGTGCACGGGCGTGTAGGAGAAGCCCTCGGCGTCGGTGGGGACGATGAGGATGCTGATTCCCCTGTGCTTCTTGGCATCAGGATCGGTGCGGACGGCGAGCCACACGTAATCGGCGTAGGCGATCAGGCTCGTCCACATCTTCTGGCCGTTGATCACCCACTCGTCGCCGTCGCGGACGGCGCTGGTGCGCAGCGACGCGAGGTCGGTGCCTGCCTCCGGTTCGGAGTATCCGATGGAGAAGTGGAGTTCACCGGCAGAGATGCGCGGGAGGAAGTATGCCTTCTGCTCGTCGGTGCCGTAGTGCATGATCGTCGGCGCGACCGAATCGATCGTCAGGAATGGAACGGGCGCGCCGGCGATGGCAGCCTCGTCGCTGAAGATGAGCTGATCCATCGCGGGACGGTTCTGGCCGCCGAACTCTTCCGGCCAGCCGAGGGTGAGCCACCCGTCCTTGCCCATCTGCTGGACGACCTCGCGGTACACGTTGCCCGAACCGTACTCGCCGGTCGTGGCGGCGAGCGCCCCGCGTCGTTCTTCCGTCATCAGGGCGGCGAAGTACTCGCGCAGTTCCTCGCGTAGCCGTTGCTGCTCGGGGGTGTAGTTGATGTCCACGAACGCTCCTTCGTCGTCATAGGATCCGACGAATCATTGCACAGAATTGTAACGCGTTCTAGTGTGAGTTCGAACGACTCGTACGGCGAGGGAATGAGGTCCGGAAATGGATGTCGAGGTCGACTTCGACCGCTGTGAGGCCAATGGTGTGTGCGTGGGGATCGCACCCGAGGTCTTCGATCTGAACGACGACGATGAACTGATCGTCGTGCACCCCACTCCCGCAGGGAGTGAGGATCTCGTTCGCGACGCGATCGCGCAGTGCCCGCGTGCGGCGCTGTCCGAGGTTCGGTAGCGGCGAGCCGGCGGAGGGTTCGCCGGGTCTTGTCATAAACAGCAACAAGTTCTAGATTCCGGGGCGGCTTCGGATCCCCGGGGTGGACCACGGGTGAGGGCATCTCGGATGCCCGCCCGACTTGGCAAGGGAGTGCGTGAATGAGTGCTGTCGGCAACGGTCGCGACGAGGATGTGTCGCTCGAAGGCAAAGTTGCGGTGGTGACCGGTGCCGGTGCGGGGCTCGGACGCGCCGAGGCACTCGGTCTCGCCCGTGCGGGCGCGAGGGTGATCGTCAATGATCTCGCTCCCGGTGACGCGGTGGACGACACCCTCGCGCAGATCCGGGCGCTGGGTGTCGACGCGGAGTTCGTGCCCGGCAGCGTCGCCGAACGGGAGACCGCCGATGCCATGGTCGCCACCGCTGTGGATCGATTCGGCGGGCTCGACATCGTGGTGAACAACGCCGGTGTCGTCCGCGACCGGATGCTTCCGAACATGTCCGACGAGGAATGGGACACCGTCGTGTCGGTGCACCTGCGCGGTCACTTCCTCCTCTGCCGCAACGCTGCCGCCTTCTGGCGCGGCAAGTCGAAGGAGGTCGGCGGTCCCGTGTACGCGCGGATCGTGAACACCTCATCCGAAGCCGGGCTCCTCGGTCCCGAGGGGCAGGCCAACTACGGTGCTGCGAAGGCGGGGATCACATCGCTCACCGTATCGGCGGCGCGTGGCCTGTCGCGCTACGGCGTCCGCGCCAATGCGATCTGCCCGCGGGCTCGGACCGCGATGACCGAAGCGGTGTTCGGCGACGCACCCGACGGGGAGATCGACCCTCTTTCTCCTGACCACGTCGCATCGTTGGTGTCCTACCTGGCCTCACCTGCGGCGGAGAAGGTCAACGGCCAGGTCTTCATCGTCTACGGCCCGATGGTTGCGCTGATGGCAGCGCCGACCGTCGAACAGCGCTTCGATGCCGTCGGGCAGTGGACCCCGGCCGCGCTCGCGTCCGAGCTCGGCGGGTACTTCTCCGACCGGGACCCGGCCAGGACGTTCTCGGCATCAGCGGCTCTCGACCTGTGATTCACCTCTAAGCTTCGTAGCAAGGGTCGATCCGGACGCTCGTCCGGATCGGGTTTTACTGCAACCGGCGGTGTCGGTTACTGTGCAATCCGGGTGTCGGCGCCGCCGGGCTCCGGTATCGGGAGCATCGAATTCATCGACGCCTGGATAAAATGAGAATCTGTTCTAGTTTCCCCTCCGGGGCCGGGAGTTATCGCTGTCGTGACCGAATTGTGTGCGCCGTCGGTGACGGTGCCGCGGCGGTCCGGTTTATCCCTCGAAGTGCCAGCGTAAACGGCCTTACGAAGGGTTGGGATTCTTCGGCTCGATCACGTTCTTCTCGTAAGTCGAACTGGTAATTCAACCGTGGAAGCGGTGCATCTTTGACACGTGAACACGTTCTAGTTAATATGACGCGGGTCACAGCATCGCTGCTGTTGTGGCGTGGTGCAGGCCAATCAGTGAACGAAGGGGGAGTGCGGTGGTAGACCTCTTCGAAGTCCCCCTTCGCGCCGTCGGCGGATTGTTCGCCATGACGGGCGAAACCGCGCGCGCCGCCTTCGTCCGCCCATTCCAGCGACGCGAATTCATCGACCAGGCATGGTTCGTCGCCAGGGTCTCCCTGATGCCGACCATCCTCGTCGCGGTTCCCTTCACCGTGCTCGTCAGCTTCACGTTGAACATCCTGCTGAGGGAGATCGGCGCCGCCGACCTCAGCGGCGCAGGAGCGGCACTGGGTGCTGTCACTCAGGTCGGTCCCATGGTCACCGTGCTCATTGTCGCCGGTGCCGGAGCGACCGCAATCTGCGCAGACCTGGCCGCGCGGACCATCCGCGAGGAGATCGACGCGATGAAGGTGCTCGGTATCAATCCGATCCAGCGCCTCGTCGTACCGCGGGTCCTCGCGTCCACCGTCGTCGCATTGCTGCTCAACGGACTCGTCTGCACCATCGGCATCCTCGGCGGTTTCGGGTTCTCGGTCTTCTTCCAGGGCGTGAACCCGGGCGCCTTCATCAACGGCATCACGCTGCTCACCGGATTCGGAGAACTCATGATCTCCCAGGTCAAGGCCGGCCTGTTCGGCATGATCGCCGGACTCGTTGCCTCATACCTCGGTCTCAACGTGCGGGGCGGCGCGAAGAGCGTCGGCGACGCCGTCAACCAGACGGTGGTGTTCGCCTTCATGGCGCTCTTCGTCGTCAACCTCCTCGTCACCGCCGTCGGCATCAAGCTGACCGGCGGATGAGGGGGGACACACGATGGCACTGATGACAGGGCGGTTCCCCAGAGCCGCGCGACGACTCGGCAAGACGTCGAAATCGATAGACAAACTCGGCGAGCAAGCACTGTTCTTCGCCCGCGCCCTCGGCTCCATGCCACGCGCGGTGATGCACTACCCGAAGGAAACCGTGCGGTTGATCGCGGAGATCAGCATGGGCACAGGCGCGCTCGCGGTGATCGGCGGCACCGTGGTGATCGTCGGCTTCCTGACCCTGTTCACCGGCGGCATCATCGCCGTGCAGGGATTCAGTTCGCTCGGCAACATCGGGGTCGAGGCGCTCACGGGCTTCTTCGCCGCGTTCATCAACGTGCGCATCGCGGCGCCGACCATCGCCGGTATCGGGCTGGCGGCGACGATCGGTGCGGGCTCCACCGCGCAGCTCGGCGCGATGCGCGTGTCCGAAGAGATCGACGCCCTCGAGACCATGGCGATCCCGTCCATCCCGTACCTCGTCTCGACCCGCGTGATGGCCGGGATGATCTCGATCATCCCGTTGTACTCGCTCGCGGTCATCGCGTCGTTCATCGCCAGCAGGTTCGCGACCGTCGTCCTCTACGGACAGTCGGCCGGTGTGTACGACCACTACTTCTCGACATTCCTCATACCCACCGACATCCTGTGGTCGTTCGTGCAGGCCATCGTGATGGCGGTCGCGGTGATGCTCATCCACACCTACTACGGATTCAACGCGAGTGGAGGCCCCGTCGGCGTCGGCGTCGCGGTCGGTAACGCGGTGCGGGCCTCGTTGATCGCTGTCGTGACGGTGACCCTCTTGATTTCCCTTGCGGTGTACGGCACCTCCGGCAACTTCAACCTGTCGGGATAGGGCGCGCATGGATACCCCTTCGTGGAAGAAGAAACTTGCTGCCGTCGGATTGGTCGGCGGACTGGTGGCGATCATCGCTGTGGCGCTGACACTGTTCGTCGGTGGATTCACGTCGACCACACCGATCACCGTCACCTCGGCCCGATCCGGTCTGGTGATGGACACCGACGCCAAGGTGAAATTGCGCGGCGTCGAGGTGGGCCGGGTCGCGTCGATCGAGCACAGCCCCGACGGCGCCGTCCTCGAACTCGCGATGCAGCCGGGGCAGATGGACCTCATCCCGTCGAACGCGCAGGTCGCGATCGAATCGACCACGGTCTTCGGCGCGAAGTTCGTGAACATCATCGTCCCCGACGATCCGTCGTCCATTCCGTTGCACGAGGGCGCGGTGATCGCGGCAGAGAGCGTCACCGTCGAATTCAACACGGTCTTCGAACACCTCTCCGATGTGCTGGCGCAGATCCAGCCGGAGAAACTCAATGCGACTCTCGGAGCACTGTCCGAAGCGCTCAACGGGCGCGGTGACGAACTGGGCGCCACTCTGGTCGAGGCGGATGACTACCTCGCCGAGATGAACCCGTCGCTGCCGCAGCTGGAATACGATCTCGAGGTCGGAGCGACCGTCGCGCAGCTGTATGCCGATGTCGCGCCGGATCTCATGACTACGATCGGGAATGCGACGGATGTGGGCAACACCATCGTCGACGAGCAGGAACAACTCGACCTGCTGCTGATGAATCTCACCGGGCTGGCCAACACCGGTCGGGACGTGCTGGGGCAGAACGAAGCTCAGCTCACCACGGCGCTCGATCATCTGACCGACACGACCACATTGCTCAGTGAGTACTCGCCCGAACTCACGTGCTTGATCGTCGGTCTCAACGATGCTCGCGTCGCATTCGAACCGATGGCGGGCACCGGGAAGTACCCGGCCCTCATGCTCAGCACCAGCTTCATGGGCGGAGCGACCCCCTACAACCACGAGGAGGACCTTCCGGTGGTCGGTGCGTCGGGCGGCCCCAACTGTCACGGTCTGCCGAATTTCGATCCGGTACGCGACGGTAATGCTTCGTTCGTGGTGACCGACACCGCGACCGTTCCGTACAAGCCGGCGACCGAGGCGTGGATCCGGTACCCGACGATCTTCGGTTTCCTGTTCGGCGACTACCTTCCGGCGGGGCAGTGACCATGAGAGACTCCACGATCAAGTTCTCGATCTTCGCGCTCGTCATGGTGCTCGTCTTCGCGGGGCTCGCAGTGGTGTTCAGTCAGGCGCGTTTCACCGGAACCGAGGACTATCACGCCACATTCACCGACGCATCGGGGCTCGAAAAGGGCGACAAGGTGCGAATCGCAGGAGTCCAGGTCGGATCGGTCACGGGCATCGACATCGGAGACGGCAACCACGCTGAAGTCGATTTCGACGTCGACTCCCATCACACACTGTTCGCGAGTACCCGCGCGACCGTGCGCTACGAGAATCTGGTCGGCGACCGCTACCTCGAACTCCTCGAAGGGCCGGGCAGCATCGATATTCTCGGCGCAGGTGGCACCATCCCCGTCGAACAGACCGAGCCCGCTCTCGACCTCGACCTTCTGCTCGGAGGGTTCAAGCCTCTGCTCAAGGGCCTCGATTCGAAGCAGATCAACGATCTCTCGGGTGCGTTGTTGCAGGTCTTCCAGGGGCAGGGCGACACATTGGTGTCGTTGCTCGGCTCCACGAACTCGTTCACCAACTCGATTGCCGACCGCGATCAGTTGATCGGGGACGTCATCGACAATCTCAACGGTGTCCTCGGGACCATCGACGACCACGATCGCGAGTTCACCGAGACGATCGATCAGCTACATGCCCTCGTCGGTGGGCTCGCCGAGGACCGAGACCCGATCGGCGCCGCCATCCCGCAGATCGCCGCCGGCACGGCGGATCTCGCCTCGCTGCTGCAGAACACGCGGCCCGATCTGCAGTCGGTGATCGCCGAAACCAACCGCACCATGACACAACTGGACCTCGGAGAGGACGACATCAACGCCACCCTCGAACGGTTGCCGTCGGACTACAAGAAGCTCATCCGAGTCGGTGCGTACGGAAACTTCTTCCAATTCTTCCTGTGTGCCAACACCTTCAAGGTGTCGGGTCCGGACGGAACGACCATCCGATTCACGTCCGCCGCACAGACGACCGGAAGGTGCGCGATCCTCGAATGAGTGGAATCCGAGAACCCGACACCCTCCGGATCGGCGCTGTGGGACTTGCGGTGTCCGTCGCGATCGTCGTGGCAGGCCTGCAATACGACCAACTGCAGTTTCTTTCCGGTGGACTGACCTACTCGGCGCGGTTCGCAGACGCCGGCGGTCTCATACCCGGTGACGACGTCACCCTCTCCGGAGTCGACGTCGGATCCGTCACCGACGTCGCCCTCGACGGTGATGCCGTGCTGGTGACCTTCTCCATCCGCGACGGGATCGGCCTCGGCGACGCCACCGGTGCAGACATCAAGACCAACACCGTGCTCGGTGCAAAGTCCCTCGCCGTCCGCCCTGGTGGGCAGGGGGTGATGCGGCCGGGGTCGGTGATCGCCCTCGACCGCACCAACTCGCCGTATTCGCTGACCGACGCTCTCGGCGACCTCACGACCACCACGTCCGAACTCGACACCGAACAGATCAACGAATCGCTCGAAGCGCTGTCGGATTCGCTGCAGGACACACCGCCCGAGATCCGCGGTGCCCTCGACGGCATGACCCGCCTGTCGCAGTCGATCAACGCGCGCGACGAATCGCTGTCGCAACTCCTCGAACGCGCCGAGGGCGTCACCGGCATCCTGGCCGAGCGCAGCGACCAGGTCAACGAACTGATCGTCGACGCGAACTCGCTCTTCGGTGAGCTGAGCCTCCGACGCGACGCCATCACCCAACTCATCGCGAACATCTCGGCGGTGTCGCGGGAGCTGACCGGCCTCGTCCAGGACAACCAGGCGCAGATGGGCCCGACACTCGAGGTACTCAACAGGGTCACTGAGAACCTGCAGGCCAACAAGGAGAACATCGCCGGTGCACTCGACGGGCTCGGACCCTACATCAGTGCCCTCGGCGAATCCGTCGCGAGCGGACCGTTCTTCAATGCCTACGTGTCGAACATCCTCCCGGCGCCGTGGTGGAAGGCCATTGTGGACAGTCAATTGGCACCCGACCTTCTTCCGCAGGATCTGCAGGACATAATTCCGAAGGACCCGCCGTCGATCACGAGGGATGGCGAATGAACGCCCACACCACATCTACCGAAAGCGCGGCCCGAGGCCGCCCGACCTGGCTGCTGCCTGCGATCGCCGGCGTTGTGATCATCGCGCTTGTCGCCGTCGGGCTCGCGGTGTTCTCCGGCCTGGGAAAACGTACGATCCATGCCGAATTCCTCTCCACGAGTGGCCTGTACGAGGGCGACGACGTGCGGGTCCTGGGTGTGTCCGTCGGGAAGATCACCGACATCGACCCAGGCGACGAGGTCGTGCGCGTGACCATGCAGGTCGACAATTCTGTCGATGTGCCTGCAGACGCCAAGGCCGTGATCATCGCCCAGAGCCTCGTGTCGGCGCGGTTCGTTCAGCTCACGCCGGTCTACTCCGGCGGAGAGGAGATTGCCGATGACGCGACGATACCCGTGGAGCACACCGCATCTCCCGTCGAATGGGATGAGATCAAGGCCGAGTTGATGCGCCTGTCGGAAGCACTCGGGCCTGAAGAACTCGATCCGCAGGGTTCCCTCGGGCGGTTCATCGACACCGCCGCGGAGAATCTCGACGGCAACGGCGCGACCATCAACAGCACACTTCGGGAACTCTCCGACACCATGAACACGCTGTCGGAAGGGCGGACCGATCTGTTCGGCACCGTCCGCAACCTGCAGACCTTCGTGTCGGTGCTTTCGCAGAGCAACGAGCAGATCGTGCAGTTCGGTGGCCGCTTGGCATCCGTGTCGAATGTTCTCGCCGAAAGCTCCGATCAACTGGGTGTCTCGCTCACCGACCTCAATGTGGCGGTCGGAGATGTACAGCGGTTCGTACAGGACAACCGTGCGGGCCTCACCGAATCGGTGCAGCGGTTGGCCGACGCGACCGAGGTGCTCGCCCGTAAGCGTCCCGAGATCGAACGGGTGCTGCATTCCGGCCCGACCGCGCTGTCGAACTTCTACAACATCTACAAGCCCGCCCAGGGCTCGCTCACAGGTGCCCTCGCGATCAACAACGCTGCCAACCCGATCGAGTGGATGTGTGGATCCGTGGGTGCCGCTGCGAATGCGACATCCGAGCGCAGTGAGGAACTGTGCCGACAGCAACTCGGTCCGGTCCTGTCGTCGATCCAGGCCAATTACCTTCCGGTGCTCTCCAATCCACTGGCCGGTGTCCAGGCGTTCCCCGACCAGATCGAGTACTCCGAGCCGTGGCTCGCAGAGACGTCGGCCGGGCGCGGAACCGCTCCGGAGCAGCCCGCGATGCCGGCATCGCCGCTGGACGGGCTGATCCAGGGGATGCCCGGCATCAGCGTTCCGGGCGACCTGGGGTCTTTGCTGCAGCCGGGAGGCGGACGATGAGAATGCGGAGCAGAGCCGCGCGGTTCGTCGCAGCGGCAACGACGGTGGTCGCGGCTGCCACGCTGACCGGGTGCGAGTGGAACGGGCTCAATTCCATCCCGATGCCCGGGGCTGCGGGACGCGGCGACGACGCGTACCAGGTTCAGATACGGATGCCGAATGTCACTACATTGACACAGAATTCGCCCGTCCGGATCGACGACGTGACGGTCGGTTCCATCGAGAACATCGAGGTCGAGAACTGGCATGCACTGGTGACGGTGTCGCTCGAGGGTTACGTCGCGTTGCCCGCCAACGCGACCGCCCGCATCGGGCAGACGTCGCTTCTCGGGTCGCAACATCTCGAACTCGCGGCACCGACCACCGAACCTCCCGAAGGCCGGCTCGAACCGGGGGACATCATCCCGATCGAGCGCGCGGGTGCGTATCCCACGACGGAACAGACCCTGTCCTCACTGTCGGTCGTGCTCAATGGTGGCGGCCTCGCCCAGATCAACGACATCACCACCGAGCTCAACGCGGCCCTCGTCGGCCGGGAGGGTTCGATTCGCGATCTGCTGCCGCGTCTCGACGAGCTCGTCTCCACTCTCGACACCCAACGTGAGGACATCGTGTCGGCGCTCGAGGGGATGGATCGACTCGCGTCCACGGTCAACAATCAGAACGAGACGCTCGTACGGGCGTTGGAGGAATTGCCCCCGGCTCTCGAGGTGCTCGCCGATCAGCGCCAGAATCTCACGTCGGCCGTGACCTCGCTGGGAGAGATGAGTACCGTTGCGAGCCGGCTCGTCGAGAACAGCGGCGACGATCTGAAGACGAACCTGCAGGCATTGTCTCCGACGCTGCGCGCGCTCGCCGACTCGGGCAGCGCATTGACCGAGGTACTCGGTGTGCTGCTGACCTACCCGTTCCCGCAGGCGGGGATCGACCAGGTCATCCGGGGTGACTATGCAAATCTCGCGATGACGATCGACCTGACACTCGATCGGCTCGACCTGAACTTCCTGACCGGAACTCCACTGGCCGGGCGACTGGCGGGCCCCGAAGGCATCCTCGGTACGGATGCCGGTCTCGCGGCGCAGGCGGTCGACCCCTTCCAGGCGCCGCTGGCACCGCCGCCCGCGGCGCCGCAGGGACCGGAGGGAACAGTGACGATCCCGGGTATCGGCGAGATCAAGATCCCGGGTCTGCCGTGGGAGGTACCAGCGCCATGATGCTCACCAGGTTCGTCCGCATCCAGCTCTCGATCTTCGCAGTACTCACCGTGATCGGGCTCGTGGTGATGTCGCTGATGTACGTGCGCCTTCCACAGCTGGTGGGTATCGGTCAGTACAACGTCACCGTCGAATTGGCATCGACCGGTGGTCTCTATCCGCATTCGAACGTGACGTACCGCGGGAACACCGTCGGCACCGTCAAGAGCGTGACGTTGTCGCCGGTGGGCGTCGACGCGGTGCTGTCCATCGATTCCGGCCAGAAGATTCCCGCCGACGTCGAGGCTGCGGTGCGCAGCGTGTCTGCGGTCGGTGAACAGTACGTCGATCTCGTGCCGCACGAGAATGGGTCGGCAGACGAGCACCTCGGCGACGGCGATGTGATTCCCCTCGATCGCACGACGGTGCCTCAGGAGGTCGGTGCACTGCTCGATCAGGCGGATGTCCTGCTCGCGAGTATCTCCGACACACGGTTGCAGACCGTCGTCGACGAGGCATTCGATGCGTTCAACGGGACGGGTCCGGAACTGCAGCAGCTGATCGACTCGACGCGCCTGTTCGTGCAGGAGGCATCGGCGAACTCCGGCGAAACACGTAGGCTCCTGGACGAAATCGGGCCCCTCCTGGACACTCAGGTGGTCACCAGCGAGTCGATCCGATCGTGGACCCGCGACATGGTGACCTTCACCGATCGGCTCCGCGAGAGTGATCCGGATCTGCGGGCACTCATGGAGAAGGGACCCGCGGCTGCTGCCGAGGCGGAAACCCTTCTGCAGGATCTGCGTCCGACTTTGCCTCTGCTCCTCGCCAACCTGGTGAGCGTCGGTGAAGTCGGGGTCATCTACAACGCGGGTATCGAACAGATCCTGGTGCTGTACCCACCGATGACGACCGCCCTGGTCACAGCTGCCGGCGGCGGACCGGCAGAAGACGGTGCGGTGGTCGACTTCCATCTGCAGTTGCACGACCCGCCGCCGTGCCTATCCGGTTTCGTGCCGCCCGACCAGTGGCGCAGCCCGGCGGATACATCGATGGTGGAGACACCCGACAACATCTTCTGCCAACTGCCGCAATCGGATCCGAACGCGGTGCGTGGAGCACGGAATGTACCGTGCATGGAGTACCCCGGTCGGCGGGCACCGACCCCCGAGATGTGCCGTACGGGTTACACGCCGGGCTATTCGGACAACCCGTGGCGCGGTGCCCCCACGCCGGTCGAATCGGAGAACGACATGCCGACGCCGGCGTCGTACACCGAGGGCGGTGCCGATGCGGCGCCCGCCGGCGTGACTGCGCGCCGGATCGATCCGGAAACGGGCACGTACCTTGGACCGGACGGCACTGTGTTCCGGCACACCGACCTCGGAGATGGGACGAGTTTGGAAACCTATATGAAGGCACAACAGGGCTGATGGCTGACGAGAACGAGAACCCCGGAGCGGGCAGCGCCGATGCGCGCAAGGTCGACCTGAGCAAAGCCGGGTCGAGCACGGGTGAGCAGAGCAATGACAGTGAGTCCGAGAAGCGTCCGGGCCCCGTTGCGGCCCCTCGGTGGGCGAGACTCGTGACCGTAGCCGCATCGGTACTGGTCGTCGGGCTCATCGCAGCGGGGGCGTGGTTGCTGTTCGAACGACAGTCCGCGGCCGACCGCAACGACCGTCGCGAAGAGTATCTGCAGGCTGCGCGACAGACCGTGCTGAATCTGACCAACATTCAGGCCGACACCGCCGATGCTGACGTCAAGCGACTCATGGAGGGCGCAACCGGCGACTTCAAGGCCGAGTTCGAAGGTCGTGAAGGGCCGTTCGTCGAGGTCGTGCAGCAGGCGGGCGTCACCACCACGGGTGAAGTGCTCGAGGCAGGCATCCAGAACGAGGACGGTTCGTGCACTGCGTCGCTGGTCGCGTCCCGCGCGATGGTGAGCAACGCAGAACAATCGGAACCGGAGCCCCGCGATTTCCGCCTCCGCGTCACGGTCTGTGACGAGGAAGGCCGTTTGCTGGCATCGAAGGTGGAGTTCGTGCCGTGAGCGATGATCGGAAGGAAGAACCCGTGACAGCTGCCGACACGGATGTCGAGAACAAGACGGATGCCGGGAACACCACACCGGCGGGGAGCGACACCGAGTCGTCGACATCGCGACTGCCGCTGATCGCAGGTGCACTCGGGGTGGTCGTGCTGGTGTTCGTGGTCCTCGTCGGATGGCTGGGGTACGGCACGATCCAGGACGCCGCCGCCGAGTCGGCCAGGACCGAGGCAGTGGCCGCGGCCGAGGAACAGGCCGTTGCGATGCTCGCCTACGATTTCGACAACGTCGATGAGCAGACCGCAGCTGCGGCCGACGGACTCACCGGCGACTTCCGTGACGAGTACATGAACCTGATGCAGAACATCATCGCGCCCGGAGCGAAAGAGAAGTCGATCAGCGTGCAGGTGAGTGTGCAGGCATCGTCGGTGGTGTCGGCCGACGCCGATCACGCAGTGACGCTGCTGTTCCTGAACCAGATCACCACCAGTTCCGAGAACCCGGAAGCCGTGAGCAGTGGGAGCCGGGTCCGTGTGGAACTCGAAAACCAGGACGGGCGCTGGCTCGTGAACCGGTTGACTCCCATCTAGAACGCGAGGTCAGTTCGGCTCGCCGGTCTCCGCAGGGGCGACCAGCGCGGGACCGGCGGCGCCCTCGTGCGCGAGAGCGTCGAGGAACGCACGAGCCCACCGATCCACGTCGTGGGTCAGAACCTGGCGACGAAGGGCTCGCATCCGCTTGCGGCCCTCCTCGCGAGTTTGCGTCAGCGCGGCCTCGAGCTTGTCCTTGACGTCCTCGAGGTCGTGCGGGTTGCACTGGTATGCCTGCTTCAGCTCCTCAGCGGCACCGGTGAATTCGCTGAGGACGAGCGCTCCACCCAGGTCGCTGCGGCACGCGACGTATTCCTTGGCGACGAGGTTCATTCCGTCGCGCAGGGGAGTCACGAGCATCGCGTCGGCTGCGACGAAGAACGCGATCAGCTCTTCGCGGGGGACCGGGCGGTGGATGTAGTGCACTACCGGTCGGCCGACTTCCGCGTACTCGCCGTTGATGCGACTGACGACCATCTCGATCTCGCCGCGCATCTGCACGTAGGATTCGACTCGTTCACGGCTCGGTGTCGCGAGCTGCACCATGACGGTATCGGTCGGGTCGACGCGGCCTTCGGCGATAAGTTCTCGAAGCGCATCGAGCCGGAGGTCGATTCCCTTGGTGTAATCGAGCCGGTCGACGCCCAGCAGGATCTTCGCAGGGTTGCCGAGCTCCTTACGGAGGGCCCTGGCGCGTGCACGGATCGATCTGCTCCGGGACTGCTCGTCCAACGCTCCGGATGCGATCGAGATCGGGAAGGCCCCCACACGGACGGTGCGGAACCCGACCTGCACCACACCGAGTTTGGAACGCACACCGACTGTCCCGCGGGACGTTTGGTGTCCGGCGAGGCGGCGGGCGAGGTAGAGGAAGTTCGTTGCGCCTCCCGCGAGGTGGAACCCGATGAGATCGGCGCCGAGAAGGCCTTCGACGATCTCGGTACGCCACGGCATCTGCATGAACAGTTCGACCGGCGGGAACGGGATGTGGAGGAAGAACCCGATGGTGAGATCGGGCCGCAGCATGCGGAGCATCTTCGGGACCAGCTGGAGCTGATAGTCCTGGATCCACACCGTCGCGCCGGGCGCGGAAGCCTTCGCCGTTGCTTCGGCGAATCGCCGATTCACCTCGACGTAGGAGTTCCACCACTCACGGCGATACTCCGGGCGCACGATGACATCGTGGTATAGCGGCCACAGGGTCGCGTTGGAGAAACCTTCGTAATAGTCGGCGATCTCGTCGGCGCTGAGTGGCACGGGATGCAGGACCATGTCGTCTTCGACGATCGGGTCGATATCCGCATCCGCGACACCCGCCCAGCCCACCCATGCGCCGCGGTTACTGCGCAGGATCGGCTCCAGCGCGGTGACGAGACCACCCGGACTGCGCTTCCAGCGGGTGGAGCCGTCCGGGAGCCGTTCGAGGTCGACCGGGAGGCGGTTCGCGACGACCACGAAGTCCGATTCGGTGAACGTGTCGGAATCTTTGCGCGGGTCCGCCTCGCCGGTCGTCACATCGTGTCCTCTCCGCCTACGGATCGTTGGTTCAGTTCTTGTCGAGCGGGCCGATGCCGAGCATCGACAGGAGCATGCGGCACTCGTCCGCATCCTCGGCGTATGCGGCGACGACGCGCTGCGCCTGGCGTGCGGTTTCGTCGGCGAGGGGTTCGAGATCCTCGTCCACGATGTCTTTCGCCGTGGGTTCCGCGGCCATGATTGTCCTCCCGGGGTGACTGCTGTGAGCAGGCGCTCTACCCGACTCTATGAGAATCGGACGCGTCGACGCCACCCGCCTTGCGCTGGATCGAGTCAGGTGCGTGGAGGCGTGGGGCGACGAGCCATCACGGTACGGTGTAGCGGGGGTTGCGCCACGTGTCGAGATGTGGCGCTGTTCGCTATTCGCCGAGGAAGGTTTTCATGCCCATCGCCACCATCAACGGAATCCCACTGAATTACCAGGTCAAGGGTTCCGGCGACCTGGTCGTCCTGATCATGGGGACCGGTAGCCCGGGCCGCGTGTGGGATCTGCATCAGGTTCCCGCTCTGGTGAAGGAGGGATATCGCGTCGCGACGTTCGACAATCGCGGCATCGCGCCGTCGGGGGAGAGTCTCGGTGGTATCACCATCGAGGACATGGTCAAGGACACCGCAGGCCTGATCGAGCTGCTCGGAGGCCCGGCGCACGTCGTCGGAACGTCCATGGGTTCGCGCGTAGCGCAGGAACTCGCGCTTGCCCGGCCGGATCTGGTGCGGAAGGCCGTTTTCCTCGCGGGGCATGCTCGGATGGACCGATTCCAGATCACGCTGACCGAGGGTGAGCGTCAGCTGTACGACAGCGGAGTGGAACTGCCTGCGAAGTACAAGGCTGCGCTCACCGCGGTGATGAACCTGTCGCCTGCGTCGCTGGCCGACGAGAACACCGCCCGCGACTGGCTCGACGTGTTCGAATTCAGTGGTGGTCGCGCAGCGCCCGGTGTGCGCGCCCAACTGGGGATGGATCGCGAATTCGATCGCCGTGCCGCCTACCGGGCGGTGCGGGTGCCGTGCCTCGCGGTCGGTTTCGCCGACGACCGGATGATTCCGTCGTACCTGTCGCGTGAGGTCGCCGATGCGATTCCGAATGCCCGATACGAGGAGATCCCGGATGCCGGGCATTACGGGTACCTCGAGCGTCCGGAGGCCGTGAACAAACTTCTGCTGGACTTCTTGGCCGACTAGGGCTTGGTAGCGCCTCGAAGGCGTGGTGCGAGCGCGGCGGAATCCCCTGGGGTTCCGCCGCGCTCGTGCTGTTTCGGGCCTTTCGGGCATTTCGGCAGGGGCAGCGGACGCGGCCGAACGAGGATCCCCACAGAGGGGACTTCGCTTGGTACGCTCCCCCAACCAAGGTTAGCCTGAGCTTTGTCCAGGGGTGTTGAAGCGAGCCGGCTGCGGGCATCCTGCCCCCGACTACGGAAGTTGAGTGATGATCGACCGATCCAGCACATTCACCGGTCAATCGGAGGTGCAGGGCGACCCGCACGGGGAAGTCTTCGACCTCGTCGGTATCGGTTTCGGACCCGCGAATCTGGCGTTGGCCATCGCGATCGAGGAACACAACGACACCTCTCCGGGCAACGAGGTTCGCGCCTGTTTCTTCGAGCGTCGTACCGAGTTCGGGTGGCATCCCGGAATGCTCCTCGAAGGCTCGACCATGCAGATCGCCTTCCCCAAGGATCTGGTCACCTTCCGTAATCCGACCAGCAGTTACAGCTTTTTCTCCTACCTTCATGAGCACGACCGGCTCGTCGACTTCGTCAATCATCAGACGTTCTTCCCCACCAGGCTCGAGTTCCAGGACTACCTGCAGTGGGCTGCCCGACGGGTCGGTACCGACGTGCGCTACGGCACCGACATCGTGTCTGTCGAGCCGTTGCACAACGCGCGGGGGAGCGCCGACCTGTTCGCGATCCGCTCTGCGGACGGCAGTGTTGTCCATGCTCGGACGGTCGTGATGGGTGTCGGCCTTCGGGCTCGCGTTCCCGGCTGGGCGACCGAGTCTGCGCGCTGCTTCCACAACCACGACTTCCTGTTCCATCTCGAGGAGATGCCCTCCCCGGTTCACCAGCGGTTCGTCGTGGTCGGCGCCGGTCAGAGCGCTGCCGAGGTGGTGCAGTACCTGCACACCAACTACCCGCAGGCCGAGGTCCACAACGTCTTCGGCCGGTTCGGCTACAGCCCCGCCGACGACAGCCCCTACGCCAACCGGATCTTCGACCCCGCAGTGGTCGACGAACTGCACGCCGCCCCGGTCGAGGAGCGCGAGCGTCTCCTCACACTGCACAAGAGCACCAACTATGCGGTCGTGGCGCCCGAACTGATCGAAGCGCTGTACGCAGCCGAGTACCGCGAACGGGTGCGCGGGCCGCGCCGCCTGTTCATGCGTCGTGCATCCGAGGTCCTCGCAACCGAGGAGACCGCCGCGGGCATCGACGTGGAGATTCGTAACAACCTGGACGGCCTGTCCGACACTCTGAAGTGCGACGCCGTCGTCCTCGCGACCGGCTTCGAGCCGGCATCGCTCGGCTCGATACTCGGAGACCTCGCATGGGACACCCCGGTGCCGCCGGTGGCACGCGACTATCGTCTGGATCTGCCGGCCGATGTCGCGGCCGACGTGTACCTGCTGGGAGGGACGGAGAAGACTCACGGTTTGACTGCGTCGCTATTGTCGAACGCGGCCGTTCGGGCAGGAGAGGTTCTCACGTCGGTCCTCGAACGCCGACTACGGAAGCAATCGGTGGAGCAGGCTGAGCAATCGGTGGAGCACGCAGGGACCGGTGAGCTTGATAGAATACCGAACCAGCACACCTACGCAACAAGTGAGGCGAGATGAGCACGAATCCATTTGACGACGAAGACGGCCGCTTCTACGTTCTCGTGAACGACGAGGAGCAGTACTCGCTGTGGCCGACCTTCGCCGAGGTCCCGCAGGGGTGGCGGGTGGTATTCGGCGAAGAGTCGCGCGCCGCTTGCGTCGAGTACGTCGAGCAGAACTGGACCGATATGCGTCCGAAGAGCCTGCGCGACGCGATGGAGGCCGACGAAAAGGCACGCCAGGGCAGCGCCTAGAAACTTCTTCTACATCCGACGAGAGTCACGCAGCCGACGAAATCGCTGCGTGACTCTCGTCTTTTGTGTAGGGATCGGAGCGGTGGTGGAGATCGGTGACGTCGGGAGTGGTCCGGTGCCCTCGATTATGGGCAGGGGAGCGGTGCCGTCGATGACCGGAATCGGTCCGGTCGTCGCGGTGGCACTCGGTCGATCTTCGGCTTCCTCCATGGCGGTGCGGGACCCGGTCCGGCGCATCTGCGGGCGGCGCAGCCCGCTCGCGGCGCCCCCGAGGAGGACACGAGGATGACGCGTCGTCCGGGCGAGCCACTCACCGAGGGTCACCCCGGCGGCGAGGGCACATCCGATGCCGAACGCCGAGAACAGAGCCGTCATGCCGCTGGTGACTTCGTTGCGCAGCATCGCGTACAGACCCCGGTACAGAGCCAGACCCGGCAAGAGGGGAGTGATACCGGCGACGGCAACGACGAGCGGTGGGATCAGAGCGCGGCGGGCCATCAGACCACCGGCGAAGCCGATCACCGTCGCGGCGATCGCGGACGACACGATCGGCCCGAGGCTCAGCCCCAGAGACAGCTGATAGACGAGGGCGCCCGCAGCGCCGGCGAGCGCGGCCACCGTCAAGGCCCGGCGCTCCGCATAACAGGCCAGTGCATAGAACAGCGCGGCCGCCGCACCCGCAGTGACCTTCGTCGGCAGCTGCGCCAGATCGGGTAGCGGGGCATAGGTGATCAGGGGGAGTTCGGCCCCGAACACCTCGGCGATCCGCAGCGTCGTCGCGACACCCGCGATGATTCCGCCGGTCATCATCAGCAATTCGAAGAACCGCGCCGACGCAGTGATCGGCGCGCCCGTGATGGCGTCCTGCACGGAACCCACGAGAGAGAGGCCGGACAGCAGCACGGTGACACCCGCCGCGATGATCAGTCCCGGCGAGATCTCGAAACCGAGCGTTTCGCGGAACCCGTACAACGTGATGGCCGGGGCCGTCGCGATGATGCCGCCCACCACGTGCTGGAAGAAGAAGGGCAACCCCGCAGCGTTGAGAAGCCGGTTGGCGCGGTCGATCACGAATGTCGATCCGAAGGCCACCAATGCGACGAGGAACCCGCCGCCGAGCAGCACGGAGATCGCCGCGGCCATGCCCGACCACGCGACTGTCGCAACCCAGCGGTTGTAGGGGTGGGGCGCGCTGGTGAGCGCCATGAGTTCCTCGTGGGCCTGCGCCGGTGAGATTGCGTCGCGCCGGATCCTCCGGGTGAGACGATCGACCGCTGCCAGTCGAGTGAAGTCCATCGATCGGTACTGCACCACGCGCATGGTGCTGGCCGGGGGCATCGTCTGCCCACGATAGGCCGACAGCACGATCGAGTTGTAGGTGACGTCGACATCGCACTGGGCCAGACCGTAGGTGGCGGCGACGAACCGTACCTGCTCGGAAGTGTCGATCGCGCCGGTGCCCGCTGCGAGCAGGACTTCCCCCACGCGAACTGCGACGTCCAGCGCCTCGGCGACCACTGCGTCGTCCGTCAGGTCGATCGGCTGGAGTGGCGCGGGTGCGGCAGTGACCGCGTCGATGGTCGCGCGTCGTTTGCCGAAGATCAGGTTGGCGGCGCCATTGAGGAAATTCACCGGCGACCGTCCACTACGAATCCGTGGCAGGCAGGGGTGAAACGCATGAGTTCTACGGTAGCCAAACCGGGTGGGTGTGCGTCGTGAGTGTGACGCACTATATGATGGGCCGCGCTTGAAAATGCCTCCTTAGCTCAGTGGTAGAGCACTCGCCTTGTAAGCGAGCGGTCGTCAGTTCAATCCTGACAGGGGGCTCCACGCGAAACGTGGGTCGGGGCCGCTTCTCCGCCGAGGAGCGGCCCCTTCCGTTTTCTTTTTGCAGGATGCCCGGCCATCGTGCATGACGTGTCTCGGCGCGCGTGCCCAGCGCTTGCTTGTGTGAGGACCCTGGATCCCGTGCGGGAGGTTTGTCCGCATGGTCCTTCTCGTGTTGTCGGGGTTCCTCAAATTTCTTCGCACCTTTGGTGAACGTCTCCGACGGTGCAGTCGCAACTCACGAACTGTCCGGTCGATATGGCACAGTGCGGCGCAGCCGGAATCCGACCACGCCTGGATGGGGGACGTGCATGAGAGTTGTTCGACGGACGGTGCTCGCGGCCACAGTGGCAGCGACGGCCACGCTCGGAGTTTCGACCGGGCAAGCCGCTGCAACACCCACAATGGACACGATCGTCAACGGAATCCTGTCGATCACACCGCTTTGTCAGGGCACGATCGACGAGTTGATCATCGCCTGCACCGAGCTGGAGAACCTGACCCCACGTTTTCCGGTGATGCTCGACGTGAACCCGGTCGGCACCCACCTCGTGGTTCTCGGGGCAGGGCTGACCGAGGACGGCAGGATTCAGCCTGTGCTCGAGCAACGACTCGAAGCGGCTCTCCGCGCGGCGGAGCGCTATCCGACGGCGCCGATCGTCGTCACCGGAGGAGTGCCACGTGACGGCATCACCGAGGCCGGGGCGATGAAGGAATGGCTGGTATCACGGGGAATTCCGCCAGAGCGGATCATCGAAGAGCCCGAGTCGACCTCCACTGTGGAGAACGCGCGGTTCACCAACGACGTGCTGCTCGAGCGTCGCGCAACGGGAGCCGTGCTGGTCACCAACCGTGACCACCTCGAGCGTGCGATGATCAATTTCCGTCAGGCCGTCGACGCCAGGATTCCGGTGGCGGGGATCGTCGCTGCCTGAGTAGGTCAGGCGGGGGCGATTTCCAGATCGTCGTCGTCGACGAACACCAGACGCCCGTCGTCGAGCGCGACCGCCCACCGTCGGATCGGTGCCCAGTCGCGCCCGAGGTCTGCGCCCACTACCTGCTGGGTACTGCCGTAATCCTCCACGATCTTGCCGGGTGTCGATCTCGCTTCGGCAACCCCGGCTCTGACGATCACGGCAGTACCCACTGACAACTGCGGCGATGAATTCGACGTCGGACCGGCCATGTTCGGATCATGCCATCTCGAGGCGGGCTTGTCGGGGCGAAAGCGCGTACTCGAGCGGCGACGGATTCACCGTAGCGCGAGTTTCTCCCGTGCTTGGGCAGCGAAATCCTGCTCGACCATCAGGTCGTACCGGCTGGCCTCGATGCTCTTGCGCGAGATGAAGTCGCGTCGGCCACCCGTGCTGTAGTGGGCGACGAAGCCGAGTGCGCCGCCCCACAGCGCCCCGAACGCGATGCCGACGAAGACGGGCCCGGCGACGGTGCTCGCGGGAAGGAAAACAGCGAGCAGAAGTCCGAAGAGCAGGCCCGTCCACACGCCCACACCCGCACCTTTGGCGGTGGAGAGCGCCGTGGTCATCCGGCCTTCGACTTGTTCGACCGTGGTGACGCCCTGGCCCACGACCCGTAGGTACTCGACCGGGAATCCTTCGTCGGACAGGTGGTCGATCGCGCGTTCCACTGCGTCGTATGTGCGATAGCTCTCGAGAAGTGTCTCCGAATCGAAGTTGTATCCCGGAGTCGGTGCATAGATCTCTGTCATGGGCAGCCCTCGAAACTGAACAATTGGAAAAACGATACGCTCAGCGTAGCGTATCGTTTCGTAGTGTTTGATTTCGGGGTGTGTTCTTCCGCAGACTCGATGCATATGCGGGGAACACTCGCCCTAGGAGGGATGGACATGGTTGTCGATGCCGACGTGGAACCCGCGTCCGTATCGCCGCGACGTTCCGTCAAGTCGCGCGCCGGAACGGACTCGAGAATTCTGGGTGCGGTGCTCGCGATCCTGCGCGCTCACGGCCCGAACCGTGTCACTGTGGAGTCCGTCGCCGCATTGTCCGGTGTCGCGAAGACCACCATCTACCGTCGGTATGCCAACCGCGACGAACTGCTGGAGGCAGCGCTCGACTCGCAGTCCGCGGCGCCGCGCATGCCCGACGGGCTCTGCGTGTACGACCGGGTGAAGTGGACCCTCGACCTGCTCCGAGTGGCCCTGTCCAGCGATATCGGTATGGGTAGCGTCAGCGCGGTCCTGACCGACCAGGACCCCGACTTCACCGAATCGTTCCGCGACATCATCAACAATCGCAGCCAGGTCGCGGCAGAAGTTCTCCGTGCCGCCGTCGACGCCGGCGCACTCCGCGCGGACCTCGACATCGACACCGCGGTGTCCACGCTCGTCGGGTCGTACCTCGGCGCCTACCTGCGACACGGACGAGTCGACGAGACCTGGGCCGACGAAGTGGTGCACATGGTGTGCCCGGGGCTCGAGCCCGGCAGTGCTGCAGACTGACACCGGCGTGCCCCAGCAGTGCGTGGTGGCCGTCGTCGGATCCCTCAACCTCGACCTCACTGCGCTCGTGACGCGTGCCCCCGAGGACGGGGAGACGGTGCTGGGCCGGAGTCTGTCGACCCATCCCGGCGGAAAAGGTGCCAATCAGGCGATCGGAGCTGCCAGGCTCGCCGCGACGGCAATCATCGGAGCCGTCGGAAACGACGATGCCGCCCACGTCCTGCGCGCTGCTCAGCGAGCAGCGGGTGTCGACACGCGCCACCTGACCGAACTCGACGACGCGACAGGTCGCGCGATCGTCGTTCTGGCGGAGGACGGGAACAATCGGATCATCGTGATCGGCGGTGCGAACGGTCTGCTGGACCCTGCGTACGTCACCGAAGCTCTCGACGATCTCGATCCGGCCGCCGTCCTCACCCAGCTCGAACTACCACCGTCGGTGACCCGCGCGGCGGCGCACTGGACGCGGGATCGTGCGCGCAGGTTCATTCTGAACCCCAGTCCGACGGCGCCGGTCGAACCGGAGATCCTCCGGGTGGCGAACCCGTTGGTCGTCAACGAGCACGAGGCCTCCTACTACGCGGATGCAGATCCGGACACCGGCATCGACGTCACCGTCGCGCGGTTGCTCGACAAGGTTCCGGCCGTGGTGGTGACACGAGGCGGCGACGACGTCGTGATCGGCACGGCGGACGGCGTCGAACACATCCCGGTACCGCACGTCGATGTGGTCGACACGACCGGTGCGGGCGACCATTTTGCGGGCACGCTCGCGGCTCTGCTCGGCGCCGGGGTGTCGCTGCGCGATGCCACGATGCGCGCGGCCGCAGATGCGGCACAACTCGTGGCGCTGCGTCGGGACCAGCGCTGAGGGCCGACTACGCCGGAGAGCTGACGGCCGCGACTACGACGGCGGCAGCAGTTCTCCCTTGCTGCTGCGTAGCCACCGCCCGGGCAGCTTGCCTGCGAGGTCGCCCAATGGGCCGACCGCGCTGCGGAGTAGCTCGACGGTTTCCTGCAGGGTGTCGACGCTCTCGTTCATCCGGACTATGCCAGGGGTGAGGCTCGCGAGGGTCTCGGACAGCGACACGATCTGATCGAGCGGGCCACCCTCGGCGAGCAATCGCTCCAGCGCGCCCCGCTCGGCCAGCAGCACGTCGAGCGTGCCGCCTTCGGCGAGTGCGCGTTCCATGACCCCACCGGGGCGGAGTGCAGTATCGACCAAACCGCCGGGCGCGGTGAGGCGCTCGACCGCGCCGTCCTGTGCCAGCAGTCGTTCGAGCGGGCCGTCGGGCGCGGTGATGCGGTCGAGGAGTCCACCCTCGGACAGGAGTCGGTCCAGGGCTCCGTCGTCGGCGAGTACCCGGTCGAGTGCGCCGCCGGGAACGGTCAGCCGGTCGAGCGCTCCTCCAGGCTCGAGGAGGCGTTCGAGTGGGCCGCCGGGGGCGGTGAGCCGATCCACTGGACCACCGGTCGCGAGGAGTCGGTCGAGCGGTCCGCCGGGGCGGAGGGCCTGCCCGAGCCCGCGATCGTCTGCGGTCAACCGCGACACCTGCTGCAGTAACCCGATCGAGTCTCGGGTGTCGTTCAGTCCGACCGCGCCCAGCGCCGAATAGGTCGCCGGCGACACCGCGATGCGTATCGTGCCGATGACCGTTTCGGCGACGAGCAGCGCGGAATCTGCCGCGGCCAGACCGACTCGCAGCGGCATCGAGAGCGCGGACCCCAATTTCACGGGTTCACTGTAACCCGAGACACACAGGAATCATGTCGGTGATCAGTGCAGGATCTTCAGGCCCACCACACATGCGACGATCCCGACGATCAAGAGGATTTTGACGACCGATGCGGCTTCGGTGCCCGTGACCATCGCATAACCGACGGTCAGCGCCGCGCCGATGCCGACCCATACCGCGTACGACGTGCCGACGGGAAGGGTGCGCATTGCATAGGCCAGTCCGGCCATGCTCACTGTCAGCGCAACGAGAAAGACGATGCTGGGGGTGAGTCGGGTGAAACCTGCCGATTTACCCAACGCTGTGGCCCATACCGCTTCGAGGACCCCGGACACTACGAGGACGATCCATGCCATGACGACAACTCCTGCACCGTCTTGTCGCTGGCCGGGTACGGTGCGCTCGTCCGGGAGACCGGCATGCGGTCACCATCGCTCCAGGCTAGGAAATGAGATCGACGGCGGCAAGGATTCGGTGGGCAATCTCACCGCATGCGGCTCCCAGGAAGTTCACAGCGAACTTCCAGCGGGACTCCAGGGGTGGACGCGACAATATGCACGTGACAGACAAGCCCGAAGCCCGCATCCTGATCGTCGACGACGAGCCGACCATCGTCGAACTGCTGTCGGTGAGCCTGAAGTTCCAGGGGTTCGAGGTCGAGACTGCCTCGAGTGGCACGGAAGGCCTCGACAAAGCCCGCCGCTTCCGTCCCGATGCGGTGATCCTCGACGTCATGATGCCCGGCATGGACGGGTTCGGGATGTTGCGGCGCCTGCGCGCCGACGGCATAGACGCACCGGTCCTCTTTCTCACCGCAAAGGATGCTGTGGAGGACAAGGTGTCGGGGCTGACACTCGGAGCCGACGACTATGTGACCAAGCCCTTCAGCCTCGAAGAGGTCATCGCGCGGTTGCGCACGATCCTGCGCCGCGCGGGAAAGGTCTCGGAGTCAGAGCGATCGGCACGCATCACGTTCGCCGACATCGAACTCGACGACGACACCCATGAGGTGTTCAAAGCAGGACAGCCGGTCTCGCTGTCTCCCACCGAGTTCACGTTGCTGCGTTATTTCATGGTCAACGCAGGCACGGTGCTGAGCAAACCCCGGATCCTGGAACACGTGTGGAACTACGACTTCGGGGGAGAGGTGGGTGTCGTGGAGTCCTACGTGTCGTATCTGCGACGCAAAGTCGACACCGGTGACACTCCGCTGATCCATACCTTGCGGGGCGTCGGTTACGTGATGCGTGAGCCACGGGCGTGAGCACCCGGCCTGCCGGCATGTCTCGTTCGCTCCCGCGACTGCATGCGGTGCCGCTGCGGCTGAAGCTGGTCGCGGCTCTGGTCCTGCTCGCGGGACTGGGATTGCTGGCATCGGGGTTCGCTGTGACCTCGGCGTTCGAGACGTCGATGATCTCTCGTCTCGACCGAGACCTGCACGACGCCGCACAGACCTGGGCGAAACCACTCGGCGCCCGCCCCTTACCTCCACTGCCACAGACCGTGGAAGCAGGCCGCCCGCCGAGCCCCTTCTATGTCCGTCTCACCGATGCCGACGGCGAGATCCGGTTACTGATCAACGACCAGTCGGAGTCTCCGGAGCTGCTGCCGATACCGGACGCCGGGCTCACCACAGTGGGCTCGACCGACGGATCCGACGTCGAATGGAGGGTACTGACGACAAGCGACCGGGACGGCGGCACCACCACGGTTGCACTGACGTTGTCGGAAACCGAGGATCTCGTCGGCCGACTCATCGTGCTGCAACTCGTGATCGGCGGGATTGTGCTCGTGCTTCTCGGCGTTGCCGGATATTTCGCCGTTCGGCGCAGCCTGCGCCCGCTGCAGGAGGTCGAACGTACGACGGCCGCGATTGCCGCCGGTGACCTGAGTGAACGTGTCCCGGAATCGGATCCGAGAACAGAGGTGGGGGGTCTGTCCGTCGCACTCAACACGATGCTCGCCCGGATCCAGGAGGCGTTCACCGCCACCGAGGCGTCGGAGGAGTCGGCCAGGCGCTCGGAGGAACGGATGCGCAGGTTCGTCGCCGACGCGAGTCACGAACTGCGCACGCCGCTCACGACGATCCGAGGATTCGCCGAACTGTACAAGCAGGGTGCGAGCAACGATACGGACATGATGATGGGCCGCATCGAGAGCGAATCGCGTCGCATGGGCGTACTTGTCGAGGATCTGCTGATGCTTGCACGCCTCGACGCGCAACGCCCGCTCGAGCACAAGCCCGTGGACCTGCTCGCGATCGCTGCTGACACCGTGCACGGCGCGAGGGTCGTCGCGCCGGACCGCACCATCGACCTCGAGGTCCTGGACGGGCCGGGCACACCGGAGGTGCTGGGGGATGATGTCCGGTTGCGTCAGGTCCTCGGCAATCTGGTGACCAACGCACTGACCCACACGCCGGCCGACGCATCCGTGACGGTCCGGGTGGGCACGGTCGACACCGACGCAGTGCTCGAAGTCGCCGATACCGGGCAAGGGCTGTCGGAGGTCGACCGGGAGCGTGTGTTCGAGCGCTTCTACCGCACCGACAGCTCTCGTTCGCGCAGCGGAGGTACCGGTGGCGGCAGCGGCCTGGGACTGTCCATCGTGGCGGCCCTGGTCGCGGCGCACGGCGGGACCGTCGACGTCGACAGCATCCCGGGGCAGGGCTCGACCTTCCGCGTGCGGATTCCGCGCCTGCACCCGGAGTGAGACACTCGGCCTGCTCTACCGATCTCGGTGAGAGTGCTCCATCGTTTCGCGGTGGAGATGAATCACCGTTACGCAGGGCGACGTTGAGACGTCACGTATTCGGCAATCACCGACAATGGGGCGCCGCCCGCAGTCCCGCAGTAGTAGGAGCGGGACCATAAATGCCCGCCCCACAGGTACCGGGAAAGGTGCTCCGCGTGATCGCGCCGCAAGTGCCGCGATGACACGCCTTTGAGTGAATTCACCAGCTTCGACAGCTGCACGGTGGCGGGGAAGTCGACGAGCAGATGCACGTGGTCATCCTCGCCGTTGAACTCCCGCAGTTCGCAGCCGAAGTCCGCGCAGACTCTCCGCATGATCTTCTCGCAGTCCACCAAGATCGGTCCGGTGAACGCGCCCCGGCGGAACTTTGTGACGAACACCAAATGTGCATGACAATCCCAGACAGCATGTCTACCACGTCTGACAAGGTCGAAATCAGTCATGACACCAATGCAATCGTGCTGGTGTGTTGAAGCGATACCGCTACCGCGCCTACCCCACAGGGGAGCAGCAGCACGCGCTGTCTCAACTGTTCGGGTGCTGCCGGGTCGTGTTCAACGATGCACTCGCCGCGAGGGAATCTGCCCGCAGGGCGTGCCGGCCGATCCCGAGTAAGGGTGAGTTGTCGGCGGCGCTGACCGCCGCGAAAACAACTCCCGAACGGGCGTGGCTGGCGGAGGTGTCGTCGGTGCCGTTGCAGCAGTCGCTGGCGGATCTGCATCGCGCGTACGCGAACTTCTTCGATTCTCGTACCGGCAAACGTAAAGGCCGCAAGGTCGGTGCGCCGCGGTTCAAGAAGCGGACACATCGCCAGTCTGCTCGTTTCACCCGTAACGCGGGTGTCGGTGTCCTCGAGCCGGGCGGTGGTAGCGGGTTTGTGCGGTTGCCGAAGATCGGGCGTGTGCGGTACGAGTCGTCGCGGCCGTTGCCGGTGGACCCGTCGAGTGTGACGGTGATCCGGGAGGCCGACGGTCGGCACTATGTGTCCTTCGTGGTCGACGAGCCCGTGCCTGTTGTAGTTCTCCCTGAGTCGGCGTCAGCCCGATGCGCGGGCATTGACGTCGGCCTCACTGACCTTGCGGTGATCGTCTACGACGACGGTACTCGCGAGAAGATCGACAATCCTCGCTGGTTGCGGTCGAAGGAGCGAGGATTGGCCCGTGCGCAGCGGGCATACTCACGCACCATGAAGGGGTCGAGGAATCGGGACAAGGCGCGTCGGAGGGTGGCGGTGACGCACCGGAAGGTGCGTGAGACGCGGTGGGATCATCACCACAAGCTGGCCTTGAGGTTGGTCCGCGAGAACCAAGCGGTCGCGCTCGAGGGGTTGTCGGTGGCGGGTTTGGCGCGCACGAGGGTGGCCAAGTCGGTGCACGATGCCGGCTGGTCGACCCTGACGCGGTTGATCGTGGAGAAAGCCGCACGGTATGGCGCGGTGGTGCACACGATCGGCCGGTGGGAACCGACGTCGCAGGTATGCGCGGGGTGCGGGGTGCAGGACGGGAAGAAGCCGTTGGATGTGCGGGTGTGGGTGTGCCCGTCGTGTGGGTTGGTGTTGGATCGGGACTACAACGCTGCTGTGAATGTGTTGCTCGCCGCTGGGCTGGTGGAGAGGGTAAACGCTTGTGGAGGGAGCGTAAGACGTGTGCTTGCATGCGCGGACCCGGTGAAGCAGGAACCCGCTGAACAGACCGCACCATCTGGTGGGGCTGCGTAGGAATCCTCCGCGTTGACGCGGGGGAGGAAGTCAAACTGCGTCTCGCATCGTGCCGATTCGGTAGGACAGGTAGGGAGAAAGATGGGGATAACGGATTTCGTGTCGAACGCCGCCCGCAACGCGTGGTCGTTGTTCGTGGCGGACGGTGTCGCCGAGCCGCACCGGACACCGTCGGTCGTGGTCGGCGACGGTCCGCACCGGACGCTGCGTCGCTTCGGCCCCGAGGACGCCGGCGACCCCGTGCTGCTCGTGACGCCACTCGCAGCGTCGCCGACCTGCTTCGACCTGATGCCGGAGCAGAGCTTGGCGGCGTACCTCGTGGGGCTCGGCCGCAGTGTCTTCCTCATCGAGTACGGGGAGATGACCGATGACGACCGCGACCTCGGTCTCGAATACTGGATCGACGACGTGCTACCCGAGGCAATTCATCGTGTCGCGGAACTGTCGGGTGGGCGCAAGGTCGACATCGTCGCGTGGAGCATCGCGGGAAGTCTGACACTGCTGACCTCGGCGGCCCACCCGGAGCTACCGGTCCGCTCGATCACCACGTTCGGGACACCGATCGACTACGAGAAAATTCCGCTGATGGTTCTCCCGCGCTTGGCGGGCAGATATCTCGCGGAGCCGGCGATCGACGTCGCCGACCATCTTTTCGGCGGGATTCCTGCACCTGTAGTGCGGATTGCTTACCGCATCACCGCGATCGAACGCGAGGTGAGGCGGCCGTGGTTCGTCGCCGCCAATATCGCCGACCGCGAGAAGCTCGCGCGAATGGAGCGCGTCGACCGGTTCCAGAACGAGATCGAGGGCTACGCAGGCCGGGCATTCCGTCAGCTTGCGGTGCAGGTGACCGTGGGCAACGAACTGACGACCGGACGGCTCCAGCTGGGTGGTCGCGTCGTCGAACTGGCCGATGTCGACGTCCCCGTGCTGGCGCTCGGCGGCACCGACGACGTTCTCGCTCCGATTCCGTCGGTCGAGCCGGTCACGTCGGTACTCACCGGGGCGCCACGAGTACGGTGCGTACGCGTCCCGGGCACTCACCTCGGGATACTCGCGGGAACGACGGCGCCCGCCACGTCGTGGGTGGAGCTGACCGCGTTCCTCGACAATCCCCTCGGCGACGGTCCGGACGGCGCGGGACCGGTGCTGGCCGCCGCCGGTGAGTCGGAGTCGACTGCATCGGAGACCCGGGCCCACTGATGTTCCGCCTCCGACGCGGCTTCAGTCGGGGACGTGGTCTCCGTGCCCCTGTTCGCGCAGTGCCGCCCGGATCCGGTCGCGGGCACGGTCGAGCGACTCGGCCGACGGGTCCTTCTCTGCCTGTGAGAAATCGAAGTCGCCGAGCGTGTGCGCGGGGAACACGTGAAGGTGCAGGTGGGGGACCTCGAGGCCGGCGATCACCAGCCCGACGCGCGGTGCTTCGTACGCGGCGCACACTGCTCGGCCGACGACGCGGGCGACATGGTTGACCTTGTCCCAGAGGTTGTCGTCGACGTCTTGCCAGTGGTCCACCTCCTGTCGCGGAACGACGAGGACATGCCCTTCGGTCAGGGGATTGATGGTGAGGAACGAGACGACGTCGTCGTCCTCCCACACGAACCGACCTGGCAGGTCACCGGAAATGATCATGCTGAACACGGAAGCCATACCGGCACAATAGGCCGATCACAGCTGCTCGGCGACATCTGCCGCGGCGAGTGAGAGGACCAGTAACGGGACGACCTTCGCAGGTGGGATGTGGTAGCGGTTGCGGGACTGCTGTTCGACGACATGTGCAGCCGAAAGTGTCCTCAGGTGGTGATAGAGGCGGCCGGGGGACGACAGGGCCGTCGCTTCCTGCAATTCCCCAGCAGTGGCAGGCCCCCGCAGCAGGGTCCGCACGATCGCGAGCCGGGCGGGGTTGCCGAGCGCATCGAGGACCGCCGCGATCGCGGACCCATCCAGACCGAGGGTGGCGGCAGCGTCGTATTCGATGGTCCACGACACGGTGCCGGACAACGACACGGTGCCCTGATAGCCGATGCTGCCTGCCGCCCCAGGTGATGCCGAGGCCGGGCTCTCTTCGGGCGCGGCGCTGTTCTCGAGGAGGCGGACGCGCCGTTCGAGGTCGGCGATGCGGGCCTCGTGGCTGCCGGTCGGGCGGTCGTTCACACAGCGCACCGTATCCGATCGAGGATCTCGGGCTCGGTCATCGCCGCGAACATCAGACCTTGGTGCGCGAAGCTTCCGAGCGCGGCCGTGTAGTCGGCTTCGGTCATGTTCGACGTCAGTATCACCGCGGTCGCGACGGTGCCGTCGGCCAGTCGCAGACTCATTGCCTCGGTGAGTATCCCGGGCAGACTTCCGCCCTTGAATCCGAGACCCTCGGCGCCGGGAGGTGCGGGCTGCCATTCCAGGTGACCGCGAGCGAAGTCCGCTCCGCTCCCGAACGACCCGTCGGCGATCGCCCGATGGATGCCCGCAAGCCGGTCGGCGGCTCCCGCGTTGTCGTCTCGTTGGATCCGGTCCATTTCGCCGAACGGGTCGTCGGGCAACACATCGGGTTGCTGCACGAGTTCGAGGATCTCGGTGCGGAAGCCGGGATCGTTCGCGTAGCGCTGCGCGGTGTCCCACAGGCCGGCGGCGGTGTCTTCGGGTGCGATGAATTCGAGCGTATTGCCGAGCAGAGTCGGCGGTTCGAAGTCGTCCCAGCCGCCCTGAGCGGCAGCTGCCGTCAGCGCGTCGTCGCCGAGTCGATCGCGCAAGTAGTCGGGTGCGGCGTTGTCGCTCTCCTGGATCATCGCGGTGACCAGGTCGTCGAGGGTGACCGTGCCCTCGGCGGTGACTCCGAGGCGTTGCAGTGCGGCCGGGTGTGCGCCGCCGTCCGTGTCCGGGAGGTACCAGCGTTCCCACTCGGAGACGGGAATCTGTTCGGCGGGGTCGAGGTTGCCGTCTGCAACGGCCTGCGCATACGCGGCAAGGTGGACGACCTTGACTGCCGACGCGAGTGGCTGTGGGTCGTCGGCGCCGTGCGCGACGACATTCCCGTTCCCGTCGTCGATGACGAGACCGATCGAGTCGGGGTGTTCGGCGAGGTACCCGATCCAGCCTTCGGGACTCGTCACGTCGGCGGCAGGGAGGGAAGCGCAGTCGTCGGTGGTGGTCGTGGCGGTTGCCGTGTCGTCTTCAGGCGGTGCGTCGGTGCACCCCGTGAGTGTCAGGGCGGTCGCGGCGGCAAGTGCGGCGAGGGCCTTCGTCGACATGTCTGCTCCGTAAGTTCGTAATTTCGGAATTTCGGATTAACGATAGGTGTGGCGGAGGAGCGTGTCCAGCCCGCCGGGCCGGTCGGTCGTATCGTCACGTCCATGAACGGGCCCGGATCCGCACGTGTCGGTACACAGCGTGCGCTCATCGACGAGCTCGTGACCGAGGTTCTGGCTCCGCTACCGGAGGACCGCCGGACGATCGTGGGGCTGTGCGGACCGCCCGGATCCGGGAAGAGCCGTGCGGCCGGGCTGCTCGTCGGTGCGCTCACCCGCGCGGGAATCGAAACGGGTCTGGCGCCGATGGACGGGTTCCACCTGTCCAACGCCCAGCTCGACGCGCGCGGCGCACGCGGGCGCAAGGGGGCACCCGACACTTTCGACGTGGCGGGATTCCGCGAACTGCTCCGGCGCATGCGACTGCGCCGCGACGAAACTGTCTACGCCCCCGACTTCTCGCGCAGACTCGACGACCCCGTGGCTGCGGTGCACGCCATCGAACCGTCTGCCCGCGTCGTGGTCACCGAAGGGAACTACCTGCTGTTCGACACCGGGGGCTGGCAGGAGATTCGTCCGCTTCTCGATCTTGTGATCTACCTCGATGTGGCTGCCGGGACGCTGACTCCGCGGCTGGTCCGCCGGCATCGCATGGGTGGCCGTGCTCGGACGCAGGCCCACGACTGGGTCCGCGAGGTCGATCTGCCCAACGCGACCGCCGTCGCTCGCACCCGTGGCCGTGCCGATCTCGTGTGGAGCCCCGTCCCGTAGTCTGTCCTGCGTGCGCGTACTCGTTATCGGCTCCGGTGCCCGTGAACATGCTCTCGCCCTGGCTCTGTCCCGGGATCCGGGTGTGACGGCCGTTCTGGCTGCTCCGGGCAACGCCGGCATCGCGAAGGTCGCCGAGCAGCATCCGGTGGATCCTTCGTCCGCCGACGAGGTCGTCGCGCTCGCGAAGAGCAAGCAGGTCGATCTCGTCGTAATCGGTCCCGAGGTCCCGCTGGTGCTCGGCGTCGCCGAGGCCGTGCGTGACGCGGGTATCCCGTGCTTCGGCCCGTCCGCCGCCGCTGCCCGCATCGAGGGTTCGAAGGCTTTTGCGAAGGACGTCATGGCCGCCGCAGGTGTGCGCACGGCACACAGTGAGGTCGTCGACACTCCCGCGATCATCGACGAGGCCCTCGATCGGTTCGGCCCGACCTGGGTGGTCAAGGACGACGGTCTTGCCGCGGGCAAGGGTGTCGTGGTGACCACCGACCGGGACGCCGCCCGCGATCACGCAGCGGAGATCATCGAGAACGGGCACCCCGTACTGCTGGAGTCGTTCCTCGACGGACCCGAGGTATCGCTGTTCTGCTTGGTCGACGGCGAGACCGTGGTGCCGCTGCTTCCTGCACAGGATCACAAGCGCGTCGGCGACGGCGACCTCGGCCCCAACACCGGCGGCATGGGCGCGTACACACCGCTTCCGTGGCTGCCCGCAGACGCCGTCGCGCAGATCGTCGACGACGTCGTCAAGCCGGTCGCTGCCGAACTCGTGCGTCGCGGTAGCGGATTCTCCGGCCTGCTCTACGCGGGCCTGGCCATGGGTAAGGAAGGTCCCGCGGTCGTCGAATTCAACTGCCGTTTCGGGGATCCCGAGACGCAGGCCGTGCTCGCGCTGCTGGAATCCCCGCTCGGTGAAGTGCTGGGTGCGGTCGCGAAGGGCACTCTCGCGCAGCTGCCTCCGCTGCAGTGGCGCGACGGCGCCGCGGTGACGGTCGTGCTGGCAGCGGAGTACTACCCGGCGAGTCCCCGGACGGGCGACGTGATCAGCGGTGCCGACAGCGACAAGGTCCTCCACGCGGGTACGAAGCGCGGCGACGACGGCGCGCTCGTGTCGGCCGGCGGTCGTGTGCTGAGCGTCGTCGGGGTGGGCGACGATCTCGAGGCGGCACGTGCGGACGCGTACGCGACCCTGAACGACATCAGGCTCCTGGGCGGCCATTTCCGCAAGGACATCGGCCTCGCTGCGGTCGAGGGGCGAATCACGCTCTGACTTGATACCGCGTGGCAAACCTTGCGCCTGCTTCAAGAATGTTTCACACTCGGTGCATCTTCTGAGAGGCCAGAGGTGACAAATGGGTTCGTGGAAGCGTGTGCCGACGCAGGATCCGACTCCGCTCGAGCACCATTGCATCAGGCTCTATCCGCTGCCGAGCGACGTCGTCGTCGAACGTGATGTCCCGATCCGCACTGCCGACGGCACCACCCTGCGGGCGAACGTGTATCGGCCGGATGGGGCCGAGCGGTGCCCCGCCCTCGTCTGCGTCACCCCGTACGGCAAGGACGCCGGTGTCGACGACTATCCGGTGAACTTCGACGAGCTCGCGGAGTCCGGCAACTTCGTCGGAGAACTCGAACTGAGCGACCACACGGCGTTCGAAGCACCCGATCCCGGTTACTGGGTGCCGCGCGGATACGCAGTGGTCGTCGCCGACCTGCGCGGCTGCTTCGCCAGCGACGGCCGCCCCCGGTTGCTGCTCGGCCGGATCGCGGCAGACGCCGCCGACGTCGTCGAATGGGCTGCCGAACAACCGTGGTGCACCGGCAAGGTGGGCATGGCCGGCGCGTCGCACCTGGCGACCCTGCAGTGGTACACCGCGGCGCAGCATCCGCCCCACCTCGCCGCGTTCTCCCCGTGGGAGGGCATCACCGATCCCTTCCGCGACACGCTCAGTCACGGCGGAATCCCCGAAACGCGTTTCAGTGACTTCTGGTGGCGCGCGACGCAGCGCGGTAGTCGCTCGCCGTCGACCTCGATCCGGAAGATCTCGCCGTGGTTGTGGCGCCGATTCCCGGGCCGCTGCCGGCACGTCGTCGGCCCGCCGCCTTTCGCGGACATCACCGTTCCTGCTCTGGTGGGAGCGTCGTGGTCCGACCAGGGGCCTCGCACACGCGGCTCCATCACCGGCTACTCACAGCTGGGATCGCCCGACAAGTGGCTGTACACGCACGGCCGCAAGACCTGGCAGATGTTCTACGGCGCCGAAGCGCTGGACATACAGCGCCGGTTCTTCGACCACTTCCTCAAGGGCGAGGACAACGGGTTCGACGAAGTTCCGCACGTCCGCGTCGAGACTCGTCACGACCTGCGTACCTACTCCGAACGCCACGTTTCGCAGTGGCCGATCCCGGACACCCGCTACGTCCCGCTCCACCTCGATCACGCCGGCGGCGGCCTGCAGCCGGAGCAACCCGCCGAGGAGACCAGTGTCCGGATGTTCCCTGTCGCCGGCGACGAATCGGTCTTCACGACCACGTTCGACGAGGACACCGAGATCACCGGCCACGCCGCGTTGCGACTATGGGTGGAGGCCAAGGACGCCAAGGACATGGACCTGTTCGTCGCGTTGAAGAAGGTCGATCCGTCGGGCGACGAGGTCCGTTTCGAAGGACACGACGGCTTCGAAGAGGGGGTCGTCGCGCACGGATGGATCCGGGTCTCGCACCGCGCGCTCGATCCGGAGGCATCGACGGCGTACCGTCCGGTGATCGACCCGGCTGCGTACTGGCCGCTGTCGGCCGGACAGATCGTGCCCGTCGACATCGAGATCATGCCGCACAGCACCTTCTTCGAAGCGGGATCGTCGCTCGCGCTGGTCATCACGGGCCACGACTTCGACACCCTCCCCGACATCCGGCACGACGACACGATCAACAAGGGCTTCCACATCGTGCACACGGGTGGGCGATTCGATTCGCACCTGCTGCTACCCGTGGTGCCCACCGAGGTCTCCGTGGACGATGCCACCGGCGTCCCTGTCGCATCCGCCACCCCCGCTTCGCTCCACGACCTCCCCATCGCGTGGGGTGCCCTCTTCGGTCGCCAGTACGTCCGACTCTGACCGCACGAGGAGGACGACTACCGTCGACGTCGTGCGCACTGAATCCCGACGCTCCCGTATCGAGACGTTCCACGTCATGGACGTGTGGAAGGCTGCCGCCGAGCGGCAACGCACCCACGGTGACGTGCTGAGCCTGGCTGCGGGGCAGCCGTCGACGCCGGCACCCACACCGGTCTTGCGCGCGACCCGGCACGCTGTTGACACCGAACTCCTCGGCTACACCGAGACCTTCGGGATCCTCGCGCTGCGCGAAGCGATCGCCGGGTACCACCGCGACCGGTACGGGGTCGATGTCGATGCCGACGACGTCGTGGTCACCACCGGGTCGTCGGGCGCATTCACCCTGCTGTTCCTCGCCGCATTCGATCCGGGCGACACCGTGGTCGTCGCGCGGCCCGGATACCCGGCCTACCGCAACACGCTCGCCGCCCTCGGCTGCAACGTGGTCGAACTCGATTGCGGTCCCGACACCCGCTACCAGCCCACCGTTGCCATGCTCGAGGCACTGGACACCCCGCCGGCCGGGCTGGTGGTCGCGAGTCCGGCCAACCCCACCGGCACCATGATCGAACCGGACGAACTCGCCGCGCTGGCCCGCTGGTGCGACGATCACGGCGCGCTGCTGATCTCCGACGAGATCTACCACGGCATCGAATTCGGGACCCTGAGCTCCTCTGGGACCTCGGTGGCTCCGCCTGAGACGTCGACGTCCTGGGTGACGTCGAGGGAGTCGGTCGTCGTCGGGTCGGTGTCGAAATACTTCTCGATGACGGGCTGGCGACTCGGGTGGATGCTCGTACCGGAATCGCTACGGCCCGCCCTGCAGCGCCTGGCCTCGAACATGACGGTGTGCCCGCCGTCGATCTCGCAGTTCGCGGCGATCGAGGCATTCGGCGCCGAATCGCGCGCCGAACTCGACGGGCACGTCGCCCGCTACGCCGCCAACCGTGAACTGTTGTTGTCCGGCCTACCGGATCTCGGGATCACGAAGTTGGCGCCGGCCGACGGCGCGTTCTACGTGTACGCGGACATCGCGCACCTGCTGGGAGACGAGACGTCCACAGCGTGGTGCTCCCGACTGCTGCACGACACGGGTCTGGCGCTCGCACCCGGCATCGACTTCGATACGGTCCGCGGTGACGAGACGGTGCGCCTGTCGTTCGCCGGATCGACCGCGGACGTGTCCGCAGCGCTGGACCGGCTCGCTGGGTGGCTGCCGGTGCCCTGAACGGTGCTGCTGCCCTGAACGCGGCTACTACCTGCCTGACGCGATGATCTGTGCGATGTTGCGTTCGGCGAGTGCGGCGATGGTCAGCGACGGATTGACCGTGCCGGTGCTGCCGGGGATCAGGGCACCGTCGACGACGTACAGGCCGGGATGACCGTGCACCCGGCCGTAACCGTCCGTCGCATCGCCCATCACCACACCACCGAGCGGGTGTGCGGTGAACGACGCGTTGACGTCCGCAGCCATCGGTTCGGCGCCGGGAACGGTGCCGCCCGCTGCCGCCATCTTGTTGTGCACAGCTCGGAGTGCGTCGACGCTTGCGCGTTCGCCCCCGGCCGGCCAGTTCACCACCCCGCGATCGGCGTTCGCGTCGTAGACGACCTCGGCGCGGGTCGGGTCGAGGGTCATTCCGAGGGACGCGAGCATGCCGACGTCCTTCGCGGTGCCCGCGACCAACCAGTTCTCGAGACTCAAAGGCATACCCGATTCGTCGACCACACGGGAGGCCGCAGGCGAGCCCTGGTCGCCGCCGAAACCGTCGGTGAGGGCCACCGAGCGTACGAGCACCGCGTCGCCGTTGGTGCCCCAACCCCGTCCGATGTATTCGTTGAGGTTCTCCAGCGTGCCCGTGTGCCGGGCCTTGACCAGCAGTTCCGTGGTGCCGATGGAGCCTGCGCCGAGCACCAGCCTGTCGCAGGTCAGCGTCGAGGTACTCAGGACTTCGCCGGTGGGGTCGACGGCCTGCACCTCCACCACATAGCGGCCGCCGGGTTCTTGCCCCACCGACAGCACCCGGTGCGCGTGGCACACCTGGGCCCGACCGGTGGCCTCCGCGGCGGGAATGTAGTTCTGGGTCAGGTCGAATTTCGCGCCATTGGAGTTGCCGAGGTTCGTTTCGCCGGCCACCGCCGAGCGGCGCACCGATCCCGCGAGTTCGGCGCGGACGATGTCCCAGTCCCAGATGCCATCGATGCGGTGCGGTGTGTAGCCGGCCTTGATGGCGTCTTCGTCCCAGCGTCGCGAATGCGTGAACTCGGCGGCGTTGTAGATGTCGTCGGGCATCGTGTCGAGCCGCAGCATCGACCGGACCTTGGGGTACCACGTCGAGTGCATCTCGTCGTAGCTCAACCGGTCGCCGAACACCTGCTCGAAGAAGTGCTGCTCGGGGGCGATCATCACGCCTGTGAACACGATCGAGCCACCACCGACGGCAGCGCCGCGCCACACCGACATGTTCGGATAGTCGGTCACGTCCAGCACACCCGCGAAGTCGTCGCACACGACGGGAATTCCGGTGGGGCCGGTGAAATTCGTGCGGTGGTAGTAGCCACGCCCGTCGGCGAGCAGATCGGTTGTGAAGACCTCCCGCTGTGGGTCGCGCGGCCAGCGCATGCCGCGTTCGAGCACGGTCACCTGCGTGCCGGCCTCCGCCAACCGCAGTGCGGCGACACTCGCGCCGAACCCGGAACCCACCACGATGACGTCCGAATGGGCCGGTGGCGTGGGGGGAGGGGTGAACAGCTCGGGGACGAGGCGCCGGTATTCGTCGATGCCGACGGGCAGCGCCGACGCGATCGGAAGGCGGGTGCCGGGCACCCCCGCGGACGCCACGGCCGCGCCCAACGCTGATGCCAATAGGAACCGACGACGCTTCATATCCGACTTAGCTCCGATCGTGTCGAGACGACCCGGGGACGCGACAGCCGAGCCCCCATGCCAGCGGGCTGATCGTACCGGGCGGTCTCTGCTCCGTTCGCCCCTGGTAGAGGCGGTCGGGCTGTCACGATGACTAAGTGTCGATTGCTGCTACTCCGAAAGGCGAGCGGCGCCGCCAGGCGCTGGTCGAGGCTGCAGCAGATCTCATACTCGAAGGCGGAATCGACGCGGTTCGGCACCGGTCCGTCGCGACCCGCGCCGGCCTACCACTGGCGTCCACGACGTACTACTTCGATTCGCTCGACGACCTCGTAACGTGTGCCGTGCACTTCAACAGCGTGCGCGAACTCGACGTGATGGGCGACTGGGTGCGCGAGGTCCCGGAAGCGCCGCGCGCCGTCGACTCCACTGCCGATCTGATCGTCGACCTGCTGATCGGCCCGCAGGCGATCGGCCCCGCAGACCGGGAGCGCCTCATCTCGCGGTACGAGCGTTACGTCGCGACGGCACGCCATCCCGAGCTGCGCGACGTGCAGCTGGAGATGCGTGAGCAGCTCGACGAGTTGCTCACCGAACTTCTCCACCGGTGCGGCCGGGACGTACACACAGATCAGCTGCGTCGGCTCGTCGCGGTGGTGGACGGTGCGGTGCTCGGTGGTCTCGGAGAGCTCGATCCCGACCCGAGAGCGCTGGCACGAGGGATCTTGATCGACGTCGTCGACACCGTTGCACCGCCAGCCGATGAGTGATCGCGGGTACGGGTCCGTAAACTGTTGCTCCGTGAGCAACATCCCGAACGTCCTCGCCACCCGGTACGCCAGCCCCGAAATGCGGCAGTTGTGGTCGCCGGAGCACAAGATCGTGCTCGAGCGCCAGCTGTGGCTCGCAGTGCTGCGTGCCCAGGCCGAGCTCGGGATCGATGTGCCGGCGGAGGCGGTCGCCGACTACGAGCGTGTCCTCGATCAGGTCGACCTCGACTCCATCGCCGCCCGCGAGCGGATCACTCGACACGACGTGAAGGCCCGGATCGAGGAGTTCAACGCCCTCGCCGGTCACGAGCACGTGCACAAGGGCATGACCAGCCGCGACCTGACAGAGAACGTCGAACAGCTGCAGATCCTGCGGTCGCTCGAGCACGTTCATGCACACGGTGTCGCGGTCGCCGCTCGACTCGCCGAGCGCGCCGCCGACTATTCGGCGCTGGTGATGGCGGGACGCTCGCACAACGTCGCGGCGCAGGCCACGACTCTGGGGAAGCGGTTCGCGTCGGCGGCCGACGAACTCCTCATCTCGCTGCAGCGCGTACGTGAACTGATCGACCGGTATCCGCTGCGCGGCATCAAGGGCCCGATGGGTACTGCCCAGGACATGCTCGATCTGCTCGGCGGCGACGCCGGCAAGCTCGAGCAGCTCGAAGCGAAGGTCGCGGAGCATCTCGGCTTCTCGCATGTGCTGACGAGCGTCGGCCAGGTGTACCCACGTTCGCTCGACCACGACGTGCTGTCGGCGCTCGTGCAGGTCGGCGCGGGTCCGTCGTCCTTCGCGCACACCGTCCGCCTCATGGCCGGACACGAGCTGGTCACCGAGGGGTTCCAGCCGGGTCAGGTCGGATCGTCGGCCATGCCGCACAAGATGAACACCCGCTCGTGCGAACGAGTCAACGGGCTGCAGGTCGTGCTGCGCGGCTACGCCTCGATGGCTGCCGAGCTCGCCGGCGCCCAGTGGAACGAAGGCGACGTGTTCTGCTCGGTCGTGCGCCGTGTCGCGCTGCCAGATGCGTTCTTTGCGATCGACGGGCAGATGGAGACCTTCCTGACGGTGCTCGCCGAGTTCGGTGCGTACCCGGCGGTGATCGAGAAGGAACTCGTCCGGTACCTGCCGTTCCTGGCCACCACCAAGGTGCTCATGGCCGCAGTGCGAGCAGGTGTAGGACGAGAGACCGCGCACGAGGCCATCAAGGAACACGCTGTGGCTGTGGCGCTGGCGATGCGTGAACAGGGCCGCGAACCGGACCTGCTCGACCGCCTCGCAGCCGACGAGCGGTTGCCGCTCGACCGCGCAGGGCTCGACGCGGCCCTCGCCGACCGGTCGGTCTTCGTCGGTGCTGCCGAGGCGCAGACGGCGCGGGTGGTCGGCGCCGTGGAGGACTTGGTAACGGAATATCCGGAGGCAGCGAAGTACTCGCCGGCGCCGATTCTGTAGCCGAAGGGGACGGCTACCACAGGGGGATGTTCGATGGGGGTAGCTGCACACAACAGGGGAGACGACAGTGTCGGAGAAGGCGGGAATCAACGGGCGGATCAGGGACGCGGCGCGCACACGCACCGCGCTCCTCGACGCAGCGCTCGAGGTGTTCCTCAGGGACGGGTATGCCGAGGCGGCAACCGAAGAGATCGTGGCAGTGGCGGGCGTGACCAGGGGCGCGCTCTACCACCACTTCGCGAACAAGCGTGAACTGTTCCGGGGCGTGATCGAGCGCCTCCAGAAGGAGGCCGAGGAAACCCTCGTGCCGCACGAGCCGTACGACGATCGGTGGGACGCGTTCACCGCCGCGGTGCTCGCGTCCCTCGACGCGGTCTACGACCAGGCGACCCGACGTCTGCTGCTGATCGAGGCACCCGCGGTGCTCGGATGGGCCGAGGTACGGGAGACCCACCGCGGTTCGACGTTGCGCAGCGTCGAACTGATGCTCGAGTCGTTCCGTCCCGAGGGGGCGGAACAGTCGATTCGTGAATCGGTGCTCGCTCATCTGGTCGTCGCTGCCGTCGAGGAAGCGATGCTGTACCTCGCGCACAGCGATGATCCACAGCGTGACCGCAGTGTCGTGGAGGCGGAATTGTTGAGAGTGCTCAGCGCTGCCCGACGGCCCGCCGTCGGGGCGTAGTCCCCGAGTGAGATCCTTACCTACGTGAACGACTGCATTTTCTGCGCGATCGTGGCCGGAACCGCACCTGCGAGCGTGGTACTGGATGAACCCGATGTACTCGCGTTCATGGATATCCGGCCCTTCACGTCCGGGCATCTACTGGTCATACCCAAGCGGCACGCATCCGGTCTGGCGCAGCTCGACCCGGACGACGGGGCGACGGTGTTCGCGGCGGGGCAACGCATCGCAACGGCCCTTCGGGCGAGTGCGCTCCCGATCGACGGCGTGAACCTCTTCCTGGCAGACGGCGTGGCCGCAGGCCAGGAAGTGTTCCACGTGCATCTGCACGTCGTTCCGCGCACCGGCGGCGACGGCTTCGGAGTCCGCGCCCGGCCGCAGTCCCCCAACCGGACGGTGCTCGACGGCACCGCCGATGCGATCAGGTCCGCCCTGATCGTGCCTGAGGGGTGATCTCGTGACGTATGTGCAGCCGATCGCGCCGATCGGCGAGTCGATCGCGTGGTCCGCCCTGGTCGCGGTCCTCCCGCTCCTGACGATGCTCGTGATGCTGGCGGTGTTCCGCGTCAAGTCCTATCTCGCTGCGGCGGTCGCGGTCGTCGTAGCCGTTGCGGTTGCGGCGACGGTCTACGGGATGCCGCTGCTGTCGGCGGTCGGCTCCGGCCTCGAGGGTGCCGCCTTCGGCGTGTTCCCGATCATGTGGACGGTCGTCAGCGCCGTGTTCGTCTACCGGCTGACCGTCGAGACAGGGCATTTCGACGTCCTGACCCGTGCCTTCGCGCGGATCTCCCCGGACCCCCGCATCCTGACGATCGTCATTGCGTTCCTGTTCGGTGCGCTGCTCGAGGCCGTCGCGGGTTTCGGAACACCGATCGTCGTCGCCACCGTGGTGCTGATCGGGGCAGGGCTGAAACCTGTGCGGGCGGCAGCTGCGGCGTTGATCGCGAACGCTGTGGGCACGCCCCTCGGTGTCATGGGCACCCCGATTCTCACGATGTCCAAGGTGTCGGAGATTCCGATCGAGGAGATCGGGCCCGTCGTCGCGACCCAGGTGTGCGTGCTGGCGGCGTTCGTGCCGCTGGTGCTCGTCGCGGTCGTCGACGGTGCCCGAGGAATCCGGCAGACGTGGCCGATTGCGATCGCGGTCGGTATCGCTTTCGCATCGGCGCAGTTCCTGTGCGCGACCTACTTCGTGGTGGGCCTGAGCAACATCGCCGGTGCGGCCGCCGGACTGGTGGTGCTGCTGATCGTCCTGCGATTCCGATCGCCCGCCGGTGAGGTGTCCGCCGCGCCGCAGCACGAACTCGACAGCAACCGTCGTGTCGTCGAAGCATTCGCCCCGTACGCCCTGATCGTCGCTGTGTTCCTGATCAGCCGCATCGGTCCCGTCGCGTCGGTGTTGTCGGGCGCGACGTTCTCGTTCACCTGGCCTGGTGTGGATGTGGAGACTGCGGCCGGCGAGGTTCCCGCAGCCGAGACGTTCACCCTGAATCTGCTGACCGCACCGGGCACGATCGTGTTCGTCGCCGCGTTGCTGTCGATCGCGCTGTTGCGTGTCGAGGCGGGGGACGCCCTGCGATGTTTCGTAGCTGCTGTCGTGCAGCTGAAGTGGTCGTTCGCGACGGTGACGTCCGTGGTCGCTTTGGCTTACGTGATGAACCTGTCGGGCCAGACAGCGACGATCGGCCAGTTCCTCGCGGGTGCGGGGGCCGCGTTCGCTCTGCTGTCGCCAGTTCTCGGGTGGCTCGGTGTGGTGGTGACGGGATCGAACACCGCCTCGAATGCGATGTTCGGAAGCCTGCAGGTCTCGGCCGCGCAGCAGGCAGGTCTCGACCCGACCGTCCTCGTGGCAGGCAACATGACCGGCGGAACGGCCGGAACCCCGATCGCGCTGCAGAATCTTGCCCTGGTGTCGTCGGTCGAGGGCTTGGCAGGTAGGGACGGATTCCTGCTTCGCCGGCTACTTCCGGTAAGTCTCGCGGCGCTCGCCGTGTACGCGGTGGTGGTGTGGTTGCAGACCACGTCGGTGCTGTCGTGGATGGTGACATAGCGTTCGCTGCGCCCTTTCGACGGCGCTTTCCATTACGGTGATCTTGTGTCAGTTTCCCAGCCGATCATCACGCCCTTGACCGAGGCGGCGATCTTCCTCGTCGTCAGGGTGGACGAGGGAGGTGAATCCGCGGTGCGAGAGCTGCTCGGCGACCTCGCGGGTCTGCGTCGTTCCGTCGGCTTCCGCATCCCGGACGGTGGGCTCTCGGTCGTCGTGGGGATCGGATCTCAGATGTGGAACCGATTGTTCTCCGGGCCGCGCCCTGCCGAACTGCACGAGTTCGTGCCGCTGGACGGCGACACGCATCATGCGCCCGCGACGCCGGGAGACCTCCTGTTCCACCTTCGCGCGTCGACGATGGACTTGTGCTTCGAGCTCGCAGGGAAGATCAACGACCGGCTGCGTGGCGTCGCCACGGTGGTCGACGAAACCCACGGATTCCGCTACTTCGACCGTCGCGACCTGCTGGGGTTCGTCGACGGCACCGAGAATCCCGAGGACGACGAGGCGACCGCTGCCGCACTGGTGTCCGACGCAGACCCGGACTTCGCAGGAGGCAGTTACGTCATCGTGCAGAAGTACCTGCACAACCTCGAGGAGTGGAACGCGCTGTCCGTCGAGGAACAGGAGCGGGCGATCGGTCGGACCAAACTCGACGACATCGAACTCGACGACGACGTCAAGCCGGCGAATTCGCACGTGGCGCTCAATACGATCGTCGACGACAACGGTGAAGAACGGCAGATCCTGCGAGCGAACATGCCGTTCGGGAACTTCGGTGCCGACGAGTTCGGCACCTATTTCATCGGTTATTCCGGCACACCCGAAGTGACCGAGCAGATGTTGCGCAACATGTTCCTCGGCGATCCGGTCGGAAACCACGACCGGATTCTGGACTTCTCCACGGCCGTCACGGGCACGCTGTTCTTCTGCCCGGCCATGGAGTTCCTCGACGACCTTCCGCCGGCACCGCCGGAACAAGAGGTCCACCCCGAACCGAACGCACCGACCGCCGGAGACGGATCTCTCGGAATCGGCCCTCTCAGAAGGAGTTCAACGCTGTGAACAATCTGTATCGCGAACTTGCCCCGATCACCGACGCGGCGTGGTCCGAGATCGAGGAGGAAGCCTCCCGCACCTTCAAGCGGCACGTCGCCGGCCGTACCGTAGTGGATTTCTCCGGTCCGCACGGCACCGATTTCGCGGCGGTCGGCCTCGGCCGCACCAGCGAGATCGATGCGCCGGCCGACGGAGTGCGGGCCCGCCAGCATCGGGTGGCGTCCGTCGTCGAACTGCGTGTGCCGTTCACGCTTTCGCGCGAGGAACTCGACAACGTCGAGCGCGGCGCCAACGATGTCGATCTCGACGCGGTGAAGGATGCTGCCAAGAAGATCGCGTTCGCGGAGGACCGCGCGATCTTCGAGGGCTACGCGGCCGCGAATATCGAGGGCATTCGTGCGTCGTCGACGAACGCTCCGCTGCACCTGCCCGAGGACCCGCGCGACATCCCGGAGACCATCAGCCTCGCGCTGTCGGAGCTGCGCCTCGCCGGTGTGGGTGGCCCGTACTCGGTGCTGCTCAGTGCCGACGCATTCACGAAGGTCAGCGAGACCTCCGACCACGGCTACCCGATCCGCGAGCAGATCCGTCGCCTGATCGACGGCGACATCATCTGGGCGCCGGCGATCGACGGTGCGTTCGTCACCACCACCCGCGGCGGCGACTACGACCTGCAGGTCGGGCAGGACCTGTCGATCGGCTACCTGTCGCACGACGCGGACAACGTGCAGTTGTACTTCCAGGAAACCTTCACGTTCCTCGTGTACACCGGCGAGGCCTCGGTCGCGTTGCTTCCGACGAGCTGATTCGTGGAGTCGGTCCGCCCGTAGCGACCGGGCGGACCGACACCCGTCAGCGTTGGCTCTGGTGTAGCTGCTTCTGAGCGGCGGCGTTGACGCGGACTAGGACCCGGTGCAGTTCCTCGAGTTCGGAAATGTCGACGCCGAGTGCGTCGACGACCTGTTTCGGAACGCCCTCGGCGGCGATCCGCAGGTCGTGGCCGGCGTCGGTCAGGTCGACGACCAGTCGCCGCTCGTCGATCGAGCTGCGGGTGCGGGTGATCAGGCCGAGTGTCTCGAGTCGCTTGAGAAGCGGCGACAGGGTGGGGGAGTCGAGCTGCAGGAGCGCGCCGATGTCCTTGACGGCCAGCGGTGCCCGCTCCCACAACGCCAGCATGACGAGGTACTGCGGGTGCGTCAGTCCGAGCGGCTCGAGGACCGGCCGATACACCGCGAGCACCGCACGGTTCGCCACCGACAGGGCAAAACACACCTGACGGTCGAGAGCCAGGGGGTCGTCGTCGGATGAGGTCTGCGAATCGGGGAAATCGACGCTCATATGATCACCGTACCGAATCGGTCGTGCGTCAATGGATCGTGGGCGATTCGGTTCATTTCTGAGCCGCTTCGTGGCCGGCCTACCATCGAGCAGCTTGTCGTGAATCCGCGCGATCCCCGCGATGAGGTCGGCGACCTGTCCGATCTCGCGACCATCACCGATCGGCAGCTGCAACCCGGAACTGCCGTCGGCCGCGACGCATGGCTCACACTCTGGCCAGAAGACAAGCCCGAGGTCGGCACAGCACAGTACGTCGTTGTGAACGGCAACCGACGTCTCGCCGCCGCCATCGAGTAAGGAGTTCTGCCGTGCCGACGCGACAGCAGCAGAACTTGGACGCTCCGAAGGGCAGGTATCCCAACGCCGCGCCTTACTGAAACTTTCTCCCAAATTCAGGCAGCACTCCGTGCAGGCGACCTCGCGGTCAGGCAAGGCACGAACACCCGCCGAGGCCCCGATCGAAGAACAGGTCGCGGCCTGGGAAGCGGTGCGGAATCCGCAACCGGACAAGGCGAAAGCCGAACCGGAGCCGAATGATCTCCCGCCGAACTCTGGAACAACTCGGACCTACTCGCAGGGGCACGCCATAGACGCTTGGGAGGCGGCTGTGATCCGTGCTGCGAGGCCGTCGAGGATGAGTTCGAGGCCTTCCGCGAAGTCCTGGTCGGGTTCGTCGTTGCGGTCGGAGTCGGTTCCGAGGGCGCCGGAGGTGAGAATGGCCGAGGTGTGAGGGAACTGCTCCGATGATATGACGCAATTGAGGGCTGCGGCATATTCACGTTGGCTCTCGGTTTGAGCTTGGCCTGGTTCTCGTCCCTCTTCCATTTCTCCTTGGAGCAAGGCTGAGTGGCGGACGAAACCGCTCAGCAGGGTAAGTGCTGCGAGCATCTCTTTCCCAGTGAGGTCTGTTGATGCCAACTGCGCGAAACCTCTTTCGAGCCACGCTATTTGGCGTGGCCCAGAAGGCGCACGGTACACCGGAACCCGAGGCAGCCAGGGTCGCTTCTGGTAGAGCTTCCAGAGGTCGCGGGCCCATGATCGCAGGCCTTCTCGCCATCCTGATGCGACCTTCCCTGCGGGAGCCGGTTCGCTCGCTGCATCAACCATGAGCAGGAGCAGTTCATGTTTGGAGCCGATGTGTCGGTACAGCGACATCGCCGTAACGCTCAATTCCTTGGCTACCTTCGGCAACGTTGCAGCCTCTAGGCCGTGGCTGTCAGCGAGTCGAACAGCCGTGTTCACGACGGTGTCAACATCGAGGACGGACTTGCGGCCCCGGGATGAGGGTTCCGTCGGGAGACGCCAGAGACGTCGGACGAAGTCGGGTACCGCAGTGTCGGCCATCGCGCACTCCCCTTCTGACGAGTCAAGAGCAAGCCTACCTCCCCATATAGTTTACGGTATATAGTTTCCTTGTTATGCTTTTCTGCATGAGTCAACATGCAACTGCCGAAGGCCCTGTGGAGAGCGGGCGAGTTCATGACGTGGACGCCGTACGCGGGTTCGCTCTGCTGGGCATTTTCGTTGTCAACATCACCTTTATGGCTTCGGCCTATCCGGGAAATTTGGTCAACGATCCCAGTTTTTCAACACCGATAGACGACGCGGCAAGGTTCTTGGTGGCGGCGTTGTTCTCGATGAAGTTCTATCTCCTCTTCTCTTTTCTCTTCGGATACAGCTTCGTGCTGCAGATGGACGCTGCCGAGCGTGCTGGTGCGTCGTTCGTGCCGCGGATGCTGCGTAGGTCACTGGGGCTTTTCTTGCTCGGAGTCGGCCATATCGTTTTGCTGTACGGCGGGGATGTCCTGACCACCTACGCTGTGGTCTGTCTGGTGCTGTTGGGGATGCACCGAGTGCGAGACCGGACGGCGTTGCTCACATCGGGAATTATCTATGCCTTCGTGGTGCTTTCTCTCGTCGTCAGCGCCGCGCTCCTTGATCGCTCGATGTTCATGCCCAGCCACGACGAGGCGCTCGTCACGGCAGCCGCCCAGACTCAGGCCATGCTCGGATCACCAGTCGAGATCGTGGGGCACCACGTGTCAGGGCTGGAGCTTCTCGTCATCCAGGCCGCGTCCTTGCTGGGGCCGACTGCACTGGCGATGTTCCTCTTGGGGATGGTTGCCGCTCGGCGCAAGCTGTTCACGCGGCTCGGTAACCGGACCGCACTGCTTCAGCGGGTTCAGTGGGTCGGCTTCGCAGTCGGCCTTCCAGGAGGAGCGCTCTTTGCGCTGATGGGAGGCGACACGAACACCTGGGCAACGACAGTGAGTGTCGTGACGGCCCCATTCCTCACGGCCGCCTATGTTGCGACACTGATCCGCATCATGCATGCGCCCTGGGGCACATGGGTGCGCACAGTCCTGGCACCGGTCGGCCGCATCGCCCTGACGAACTACCTGGGGCAATCACTGGTCGGGATCATCCTGTTCTCAGGAATCGGCCTGGGGCTCGCCGGTCGGGTATCGCCGCCACTGCTTATTGTTCTTGCCCTTGTCGTCTTTGCTGCTCAAGTATCGGTGAGTGCCGGATGGCTACGGCGCCACCGCTATGGCCCGGCCGAGTACTTCCTGCGTTGCTTCACCAACTGGAGCCGTCCAGGGCGCGTCAAGATCGCCACCGAATCAAAATAATCAAAATAAAGGTACATGCGGCCTTGTTGCGCCCCGGGGCGCATCAGACCCTCCAGTAGACCCGGCATGCAACAGTGTGGCCGCGACCCACGTACACCAGGGGCGCGGTGGTGGTTCACGGTCGGTGGCGGCGTCGAAGCAGGTGAAAATCATGTACAGCGGCTGTCCGGGAGGTGTGGGGAAACCCGGCTGACCGTCAACGGCGACTGAATTCTGGTTCTGCCCACTTTCCAATACGGCTTCTGAGTGTGTCAGTGGCTGAGGAGTATTCGCTTCCGGAGCAGGTCGAAGCCGGCGCGTCCACACATCTGCCGCTCGAGCATCCTGATGCGGTTGACGTGGCCTTCGGCGGCGCCGGAGCTATAGGTGAGGGTGAGTCCGTTTGCGGACGGCATCGTGATCGGTCGCCAGGCCCCGGACGAACCGGTGCAGCTGCGGCAGGTCGTCCGCCCTGGCCGCGGCCCCTCGAGAACTTCGTGGCACCACTATTGGCGTGGTGAACTCGCTGCGGGATCACCGGCGCGCGGGGCCTCGTCGATGAAAGCGTGCACGAACAGGGGCCCTGTCAGCAGGGGTGCAGACAGAACGAACTGCTCACTTTTCGTGCCGTGTAACCTCACGGGCGAGCTGGTGCGTCGGCGTCTGCTCTCGCCTCGGTAGAGGGGGCTCGGGTGCAGCTCGATCTCGTTTGAGTTGTGCGACAACGAGATGCAGTGCGGCTGTCGTGGTGAGGGTTCGAACGTGTTCGCGGTCCCCGGGGAAGTGGCGGGTGATCGTGTACGTCGGCCGTCCGTCGATCGCGACGCCGAAGCAGACTGTGCCTACCGGCTTGTCGTCGCTGCCACCACCGGGACCGGCGACGCCGGTGGTGGAGACCGCGACGTCGGCGTCGAGACGGCGTCGGGCGCCTTCGGCCATTGCTGCGGCAACCTGTTCGCTCACCGCGCCGTGCGTGGTGATCATCTCGGCCGGTACGTCGAGCAGATCGGACTTCGCGTCGTTGGAGTACGAGACGACGCCACCGGTGACATAGGCCGACGACCCGGGGCGGGAGGTGAGCCGCGCAGCGATGAGGCCACCGGTGCACGACTCCGCAGTCGCGATCAGCCGGCCGTCGAGAACGTCGATCAGCTGGTCTTCGATGGTGGAGCCGTCGGTCGAGAAGATCTGGTGTCCATGGTGTTCGGTGAGGACATCGAGAAGACGGCGGTAGACGTCCGCGTCGGCGGAGGCGAATCGGGTCACCATGTCGAGTTCACCGCGTCGAAGACATGTGGTGATCTCGAGTCGGTCGAGGTCGGCGATCTCTGCGTCGGCCCGGCGCAGTGTCTCTGCGAGTTGTGCCTCGTGCAATCCGTAGGCGCGCACGGTTTCCTGCTGCAGGTCGTCGGCTCGGGACAGTACCTCGGCGACTGCAGGTGAGGTGACTGCGTTCGGCCACATGGCCTGGAGCTCGCCGGGCGGTCCGGGCAGGATGACGATGGTCGGGACTTGCCGGTTACCGGCCACGGCGGGGATGACCACGCCCGGTGCTGTACCGGTCGGCGGCAGGGCGGTGGCGCCGGTGGGAACCTGTGCCTGCTTGCGGATCCCGATACGCGTCGGCCCTGCGTCGAGGTCCGGGGTGCGCGGGCGGTGGCGGCGGATGATACCCGCGATGTGTTCCTCGAGTTCGAGGTCGAGCAGTAGTTCGCGGTTGCAGAATTCGGCGACGGTAGCGACTGTGAGGTCGTCGGCGGTGGGGCCGAGCCCACCGCTGGTGACGATGAGGCCGACGCCTTGATCGGCGTGGAAGCGTAGTTGTGCGATCAGGTCAGCGGGCCGGTCGCCGCAGATCGTGATGTGGGCGACGTCGACGCCGAGTGCGAGGAGCTGAGTGGACAGCCACGGTCCGTTCTGGTCGGTGATCCTCCCAGTGAGTACCTCGGTCCCGGTCACGATGATTCCCGCACGTACGCTCACGGCGTCGAGCCTAGTCGGGAGCATCCATGATCGGCGGTGACGGTTCGCGAACCAGACGGAGGGCAGGCGTTGGTGTCGGTTTCGCAATCATTTCCCCACCGACACGTTGCCACCGAAGGCCACGAATGGCTTATCGCAGCAATGTGTCAGTACTCGGCTTTGCGAAGCGCCGCGCGGGATATGGGGTGTTGCCTGCGGGGTTCGGATAGGTGGATGTCGCCGGTCTCGGCACCAGCGGATCCGGTCCTGGTCTCGAGCGATCAGGTGCCGAGCTGGTCGCAGGTCGAATCCTCTGGCAGATGCAGGGCGTGCAAGCCCTGCCGGGCACATACATCCGGGATCTCGGGCCGCGTGTCCTCAACGAGATCCGCGACTGCGTTACGGATGCGCTCGATCGATGCGTGACTGCGGGCAAGTCGCCGACGGCACCGGCCAGTTCACGATGGCCCGCGTCAAGGGCGAAGGCCGTGATTACATCCGTTCCAGGATCATGCATGTAGTGGCCGCCGACGCGCAGATAGCGATCATCGCGACCTGCTTGTCCCTGCGCTCGAGCTCGTCGATCGCTGTGGCCAGCAAACGAATACCGGTTGCTCCCGCCGGATGGCCGAGAGCGATGGCACCGCCGCCGACATTGAGCACATCCGGATCGATCTTGTGGACCTGCGCGAACGACATGGGCACGGCGGCGAATGCTTCGTTGACCTCGAACAGGTCCACGTCGGCGACGGTCATACCCGTGCGGTCGAACAAGATTCGCGCCGCGGCGACCGGGCCATCCAGCATGAATTCGGTGTCGCCCCCGATGACACACTGCGCGAGCAGTCTGGCCCGCGGCCTCACGCCGAGGTCACGAGCCTTGCCTTCGGTCATCAGCACTGCAGCGCTCGCACCGTCGGATACCTGCGACGATGTCCCTGCGGTGTGGAGGCCGCCGTCGATCGTGGGACGCAGCCGGGCGAGCGCGTCCATGCTGGTCTCGCGCAGCCCTTGATCTTGTGTGACCGCTGTACCCAGTTCGTCGCCGGGGATGGGCACAGGAATGATCTGCCGATCGAACCAGCCGTTGTCCCACGCGGCGCGGGCGCGTTGCTGGGAACGCAGACCGAAGTGGTCGAGATCCTCTCGAGTGAATCCGCGGTGCCGTGCGATCCGGTCTGCGGCGGTGTACTGGTCGGGGGTATCCACCGACCAGCTCGCCGGCCGCGGCGTCCCAGCGCCGGTCCCGACCTTGGCGGTGAGCGGTACCCGCGACATCAGTTCGACACCACACGCCAACCCGACGTCGAGTGTGCCGAGCGCGATCTGACCAGCGACGAGAAGAACCGACTGAAGCGCGGTGCTGCACTGTGCGTCGATCGTCGATGCCCCGGTATGGGAAGGCAGACCGGCATGCATCCACGCAGTGCGGGTGATGTTTCCGAACTGCTCTCCGATCGGTGTGACGCATCCGCCGACAGCCTGCTCGACGAGGGCGGGATCCAGGTCGAGTCGGTCAAGTACGCCCTGCTGCGCAAGCCCGAGCAGCTCAGCGGCGTGCAGACCGGAGATCCAGCCGTCGCGTTTGCCGAATGAGGTCCGCGCAGCATCGACAATCACGGGTTTCATATGCAGAACCTTTCTCTTTTAAAGATGTTTCGGTAATTGAGTGAGAACTGGTCATAAGGAAAGCCCGGTGTGATCGAGGAAGCCGTGACACAGATCGTAGTTCGACCCGATCCGGGTCAACCCGGTCTCGGTCGCGATACGGACCTCGTCGAGAATATCGGGGCACAAATTGGCCAGCTCGGTGGATTTCATGTTGCCCCAGACCTGTTCGATCGGGTTGAGCTCGGGCGCATACGCCGGAAGTCGTTCGACGTGAAGCCAGTCTCGTTGGGTCGACAGCCATGCCTTCATTGCCGCAGACCGGTGGGCCATCAATCCGTCCCAGATCACGATGACCGGCTCCCCGGCGAAGTGGCCGCGCAGTTCGGTGAGGAACTCGATGAGCTTGTCGGTGTTGTACGAACCGTCGGTCATGGAGAACACGAACGCGCTCTCGCTGCGGTCGGGTCGATAGGCCAGGACTCCGGCCATGGACATGCGTTTCCAGGAGAATCGGTGATGGAGAACCGGTGTCACGCCTTTCGGCGCCCAGGTTGCGCGGACCACAGGCAGCAGCGACACGCCGCTTTCGTCCTGGAAGCAGATCCATGCACCTCGGCGCCGCGCTATTTTTTTATCCGCGGCCACTCGTTCTCGCGCCAGGCGACGATGGCGTCCTCGTCTCGTTCGACTGCCCGCCGTGCGGGTCGCTGCCGACTCCAGCCGAGCCGGGTCCGCAGGATCGTCCAGGTCTGGGTGGGCCCGTAGGTCACGCCGGTGAGCCGCTCGATCACGACCGCGACCCTGCCCAGGGTCCA
>NZ_SLVY01000024.1 GCF_004345605.1 Rhodococcus sp. SMB37 | reverse complement strand
TGGAGAAGTGTTCGCTTCCGTTGACGGGTGAGGGTGTGGTGCAGCGGATCGTCACGAATCTTGCTGTCATCGATGTCACCGACGATGGTCTGGCCCTGCGTGAGTGCGCGCCGGGCGTGACCGAGGAGCAGGTCCGAGCGGCCACCGGAGCCTCCCTGGCATAGGTGCAGCTGACGCTGCCCGTGATGCGGTTTTGTGGCTACCGCCACCAAGACCACGCACGGGCAGTCTTGCTGCGCTTACGGGTTTGTTGCTGCGCCGGGGGCGTGGCCAGTGCGTCCTTTGCCTGCGCGCGCCGCCGCTCTCGCTCGATCCGCCAGGTTTCGAGCACGTCTTCGACGTCGACCTTGTGCAGTGGAATGGGCAGCCGGTCCGGTGAGAGCAGGCACGCGGCGACACGGCGGTTCAGATCGGCGACGACCTGCCGCACGTCCTTCTCCGTCGGAATCGTCCGCACCGACTCGGGCAGCCGTTCGATCTCCTTGCGCAACTGCAGTTCCGGCGGCAGCAACGCCTCCCCCGACAAACCCTCGCGCTCGAGATAGGTCTTGATCCACCACATCTCGTCGTTGCCGTGGTTCGGGATGGGCTTGCCGGCGCCGGGAAGGTTGTCGAAGTCGCCACGTTCCTGCGCGACGCGGATCTGTCGCTCGATCCACGTCTCGAAACTCACGTCCGGACGCTTGCGCTCGGTCACGTCCTCCAGGATGCCATCGCCTACAGTCAGACGCGATCGACCTCAGGCCATCGCAGCTTTGGCCTCGTCGCTGAGCTCGACGAGTTGCACGTAGTTGCCGTCGGGGTCGATCGCGGTCGCGAACAAGCTGCCGTCGCGATCTTCGAGCGGCGAGTGCCACTTCGTGCCGAGTTCGTCGAGGCGGGCAACGATGTCTCGCGCACCGGTCACTTCGAGGTTGATGATCAGACGTCCGGGTTCGGGATTGAGTGCACCGATATCGGCGCGACGGTCGAGCATGACGTAGAAGCCGTCGAAATCGAGGACGTCGTATGCGGGTTCGCCGGGTGTGCGCTCGGACTTCACCGAGAATGCGTTCACATACCAGTCGCGAAGGCGCTCGGGATCCGTGCTCGACAGAAGCATGCTGCCGAGGGAGGGGGCGGCCATGAGGTCTCCTTCCGGACGGGGCCCGGCAGGGTGCCGTGCCATCCACCAGGTACCGACCGTCGGATCGGCCGGAACTCATCGCAGACGCATGCGAGGACGACCCCGATGGGGCCGCCCTCACATGTTCTTGCTGCTACGCCGTCACTCCTCCGGCGTCACGTGCTTGGCCAGGTAGAGCGGCTCACCGAGCTGCTCCAGCAGGTCGAGCTGGGTTTCCAGATAGTCGATGTGTTCTTCTTCGTCGGCAAGGATCGCCTCGAAGATGTTCGCCGACGTGATGTCGCTGACCGAACGCATGTACTCGGATCCCTTGCGGAGCCGATCACGTGCCTCGACCTCGACGATCAGATCCGATTCGAGCATCTCCTTGACGGTCTGACCCAGTCTCAGCGACCCGAGCCGCTGATAGTTGGGGAGTCCGTCGAGGTACAGGATCCTGTCGGTGAGCTTCTCGGCATGCCGCATCTCGTCGAACGACTCGGCGCGCGTGTGCGAGGCGAGTTTCGTCCATCCGCGATCTTCCTGCATCTTCGAGTGCAGAAAATACTGGTTGATCGCAGTGAGCTCGGCTGTGAGCTGCTCGTTGAGTAGTTCGATTACCTTCTTGTCGCCCTTCATGGCACCTCCCGGGGTGAACCATCGGGTTTCACCGCCGGGTAGGGGCTGGCTACACGGCGGTCTCGAGTTCGATGATCTCACTCTGAGCGCGGGCGTGCCGGATGATCGCCGAGATGTTGCGGACGCAATTGCCGCAATCGGTGCCTGCTCGGCAGGCTGCACTCACTTCGCGGGTGCAGCGCGCGCCGGCTGCGACCTCCGCTTCGATGTGGTGATGCGTGAGTGCGTGGCAACTGCAGACGATCATGAGCCACCATTCCTGTTGCCGACGACACTTTCTTAGGTTGTCCAAACCTTACATCTGGTTAGGCTACCCTAGTGTGTGACTGTAGTCACAATTTCGGAATGGTTGCTCCGTGCTATGCCCAGTGTTCACCCAGGGCTGTTAATGCTGTTGCTGTTGCATCTGTTGTGACACCACCTGGTTGATCCGCTGTAGGCCACTCGACGACAAGCCGGGAATGTGACCCTCGATGGTGCGCACGATCGACGCATCGTGGATGACCTTCTCGCTCGACTGGATAAGTACTGTGCCGGCGCCGGTGAAATCGAACTGGCGCTCCTCCCCCGACTGCACACCGAATCGTCGCGCGCCCGCCGCCAGATGGCTGGTGATCCACGATTCGTCGTAGTGGTGGCTGGGCGAAGGGCAGTCGGCCCAGCCGACGAGAGCTTCAGGATCCACACGTAGCGGCGGCTCGGCGAACATCACCGGTCCGTTCGAGGACGCCAGGAACTTGCCGGTGCCGATCAGCGTGAGGAACCCGGGCACGATCGACTGATTCAACGACAGTCCCGGTTCGAACGCGAGCAGGCTCGCCTGGCGGATCGTGAGGTTGCCGTCGTCGAGGTCGTACGAATTGATGTCGTACCCGCGGTCGCCGAGAATCAGCTTCCCGTGGCCACTTGCCACCACATAATCGCCCAGATACATCGGGGCCGAGAACTGCCGCGCCACCATATGCAATATCTGCCCGCTCAGATCGTGCGTGAGCGCGTTGAACTGCATCTGTCCGTAGTACGCGATCATCGCGCCCTTCGACAGGAACCAGGGCGACTGCAGGTCGATGCTGAACGCGTAGTTGTTACCGGGAACGTTGTCGCTGCCCACCAGGTGCGATGGGTTCAGGATGGTGCTCACAGCTTCTCCTCCGATGCCTGCACGTAGACGATGCCCTGCCCGGTGCACTCGAGTTGCATCGACTCGCCCCCGGTCCGGCCGACGTTGCGCCAGCTCGTCGAGGATTTCAGTTCGGTACGCACCGGGCCGTAGGACGCGACGAACGCCTGCGGGTCGACGACCACAGGCGCCGGCCCACCCACCTGTAACTCGAGGACCCCGCCGTGGGCGAGCAGCACTGCCGCACCGTAACCGGACAACTGGGTGGTGAACATGCCCTGGCCGGTGACCACGCCGGTCGCGGCGCCACGCAACGCTCCCATCAGTCCACCGCCACCTCCTCCGGACGGTGATGCGTTCGCCGAGACCACCGAGCTCTGCAGGCCGGCGGTATGGGCGAGCAGCCGCGATGCCTCCACTCGGAGATCCCCTCCGGCCGCCATGTCGACGATGTGCGTCTCGAGGCCCTTGAAGCCGTAGTGCACGGTGCCCTTGCCCTGGGCAATCATCGTCGCCTCGTGCTCGCCCTGCATCATTCGGCCGGCCATCCCGGCAAGGCCGCCGAGTCCGGGGCTTCCGCCGACCCCGCCCGGTGTGCCGTGCGGAGCGAACTGCACGTCGCCGGTATAGAAGAGCATCGCGCCGCGCCGCGCGATGATGGGTCCCGACTGCATCAGGTCGACCCGCACGACCTTGCTGTTGATCTTCGTGAAATCCATGGCCCGCCCCTTACCGTTCCGCCGGCTGAATGGACACGACGCCGTTGCCGTCCCACCTGAGGGAGAAGGCCTCGCCGCTGCCCCGGCCGATCGCCGACCGCCACGACACATCGGTCACGAAGGATTGCGTCAGCATCCCTTTCGCACACACGAACGCGTCGGGGTCGACGACGAGCGGGTATTGCGGCGACACCTCGAGATGGATGAGCGGGCCACCCGACGAGAGCAGCGCCACCTGACCGGATCCCGACACCGTGGTCGTGAACAGACCCTGCCCGCTCATTCCGCCGCGTACCCCGGCGAACGTGACGTTGGTGCTGAGGTTCCCGTTCAGCGCAAGCAGTTGTTCGGACTCGACCTGCAACGTCTCGTTGTTCAGCTCGAGCACTGTGGTGTTCTGCGCTCGGTGCGCGAGGTACACCGCGCCGGTGCCCGTGCACTCCATGAGCGACAGGCCTTCGCCGGCCGCGCGCTGGCGCAAACCCGCGAGCACACCGTCGCCGCCGCCGAACCCCGCAGATTTGAAGGTGATCTGCCCTTCGTACGCCACCATCGAACCCGACAGAGCGCGGATCGTGGAGTTGTTCAGTTGGGCTTCGATCACTCGTTTCGATTTCTCGAGCAGTCGCATGGCGCGAAGAGTAGCGGCACACGATGACCGTGTCCTTTCGGGTCCCCTACCGCTCGGCGACGGAACCGTTCACAGAGGCAGGGGCCGATTTTCCACGACACGTTTCATGACGAGCGTCGAGCTCAGTCGCTGGACACCGGGGAGTGCAGAGAGCTGTTCGTCGTAGAGCGCCTGGTAGGCCGACAGATCGCGGGTGAGTACGCGCAGGAGGTAATCCGGGTCGCCGAACAAGCGTTGCGCTTGAATCACGTTGGGAATCGTGGCAACGGCTGTCTCGAATGCGTCGAGAGTGATGCGTTCCGCGGTGTGCATCGTCACGAACACCAGCGATTCGAAGGTGAGGCCGAGGGCATTCGCGTCGAGCTGTGCGTGGTAGCCGCTGATTGCTCCGTCGCGTTCCAATGCGCGCAATCGGCGGTGGCAGGGCGAGATGCTCAGACGCACGCGGTCGGCGAGCTCGGTGATGGTGAGTCGGCCGTCTTTCTGTAGCTCGGCAAGAATTTCCCTGTCAATGGCGTCCATGACGAAGATCTTCCCTCAAATGACCCTCATCGAGGAAGTACTTGCAAACACATTCCAGGCAAAGGTTCCTAATCTTTCTTTGGGGCTGGTCGTCCCGTTCAATTCACAGAGATGAGGTGAGCATGGCTGTCGGTGTCGTTGCTGCGTTCTGGATGGTGTCGATACTGTTCGTGCTGACGCCGGGGGCGGACTGGGCCTACGCGATCACTGCGGGACTGCGCTATCGGAGTGTCGTGCCTGCTGTCAGCGGAATGCTGCTCGGACACCTCGCGATGACCGCGGTCGTCGCGGCCGGCGTCGCGGCTGTGCTCGCACAGTCGCCGGTGTCGCTCGCGGTGCTGTCGACCGTCGGCGCCGCGTACTTGATGTGGCTCGGCATGGGGATGCTCACGAGCCCGTCGGCTCCGCAGGAAGGCGGACCGGGCGGCACCCACTCGTGGGCTCGGCAGACCGTCAAGGGCGTGGGGGTCAGCGGCCTCAACCCGAAGGTGTTTCTGTTGCTCCTGGCGCTGCTGCCGCAGTTCGCAGATCCGGCAGGCCCGTGGCCGTTCGCCGCGCAGATCGTGATGCTCGGTGTGGTGCACGTGATCACCTGCGCTGTGGTGTATCTGGGTGTCGGCGCGGGTGCGAAGCGCGTGCTCCGCGCCCGCCCGAGAGCGGCCGAGATCGTGAGCCGCGTGTCGGGTGCGGTGATGATTGCGCTCGGAACAGTGCTGGTGATCGACCAGGTTCTCCGATAGTGCAAACGAGAAGCGCGGATCATATTGCTTGCAAGGTAACATGATCCGCGATTCCGGTGTCGTAGCTCGATCAGCTCAGAGGCCGAGATCCTTCGCGATGATCGTCTTCATGACCTCGCTCGTGCCACCGTAGATGCGGGTGACGCGGGTGTCGGCGTACAGACGCGCGATCGGGTACTCGGTGATGTAGCCGTAGCCTCCGTGCAGCTGCAGGCACTTGTCGATGATGCGTCCGGCGGTCTCCGTCGCGAACAGCTTTGCGCGTGCGGCGTCCGGCACGGTCAGTTCGTCACGATCGTTGAGTTCGATCGCGTTGTCGACCATGATCTGCAGAGCCTGAAGCTCCGCAGAGCACTCCGCGAGGACGAACTTGGAGTTCTGGAACGACGAGACAGGCTTGCCGAACACCTTGCGGTCCTTGGTGTATGCGATGGCGTGCGCGATCGCCGCCGACGCGGTGGCGGCTGCACCGAACGCAATCGTCAATCGCTCCTGGGCAAGGTTCTGCGTGAGGTACGAGAAAGCCTTACCCTCTTCGCCGAGCAGATCGGCGACCGGAACCTTGACGTCGTCGAACGACAGCTCTGCCGTGTCGGATGTCTTGAGGCCGATCTTCTTCAGCTTGCGGCCCACGGAGTAGCCCTCGCTCGAGGCGTCCACCACGAGAATCGAAAGGCCACCGCGACGGTTGTCCGGGTCGTACGGAGTCGTGCGGGCGACGACGAGCACACGGTCGGCGAGTGCGCCACCGGTGATGAACGTCTTCGATCCGTTGAGTACGTAGTGGCTGCCGTCTTCCGACAGCTTCGCGCTGGTTGCGATGTTCGCGAGGTCGGAACCGGTGCCGGGCTCGGTCATCGCGATTGCGAACATCAGGTCGCCCGAGGCGAATCCGGGGAGCCACCGCTGCTTCTGCTCGTCGGTGGCGTTCTGCATGATGTACGGCAGGATCAGGTTCGAGTGCACCGACGACGAACCGAACGACACACCCGCGGCCGATGCCTCTTCCGCGAGGATCACGTTGAACTTCAGCGAGCTTTCGCCGCCTCCGCCGTACTCCTCGGGGACCTGGATACCGAGGAATCCGAGTTCGCCCATGCGGCGGTAGAAATCGCGCGGAGGATGTCCCTCTTCTTCCCATTCCTCGTAGACCGGGACGACTTCCTTCGCGATGAAGGTCCGAACCGTATCGCGGAATGCTTCGTGATCCTCGTTGAACACCGTACGCTGCACGGTTTTTCCTTCCGATTGATGTGGCAGGGCAGCAGGATTACAGCGCGTACTCGCGGAGGATGCCCTTGCTGATGATCGTCTTCTGGATCTCGCTGGTGCCCTCACCGATGAGCAGGAACGGCGCCTCACGCATGAGCCGCTCGATCTCGTATTCCTTGGAATAGCCGTAGCCGCCATGGATGCGGAAGCTGGCCTGCGTCACCTCGGAGCAGTATTCGCTCGTCAGGTACTTCGCCATGCCGGCGGCGACGTCGTTGCGCTCGCCCGAATCCTTCAGGCGTGCAGCGTTGACCATCATCAGGTGCGCGGCCTCGACCTTGGTCGCCATCTCGGCGAGGGAGAACGCGATCGCCTGATGCTGCGCGATCGGATTGCCGAACGTGGTGCGCTGCTGTGCATACCGGGCTGCGAGCTCGAATGCGCGGATAGCGACACCGCACGCGCGGGCGGAGACGTTGACGCGCCCGACCTCGACGCCGTCCATCATCTGGAAGAAGCCACGACCGGGAGCACCGCCGAGGACGGTGTCGGCCGAGGCCTTGTAGTCGTCGAAGACCAGTTCGGTCGTGTCGATGCCTTTGTAGCCCATCTTGTCGATCTTGCCGGGGATGGTCAATCCGGGGGCCACCTCGCCGAATCCGGCGGGCTTCTCGACGAGGAACGTCGTGAGGTTCTGGTGCGGCTTGTCGGCACCTTCCTCGGTGCGCACGAGTGCGGCGATGAGGGTGGAGCTTCCGCCGTTGGTCAGCCACATCTTCTGGCCGTTGATGACATAGTTGCCGTCGGCGTCGCGCTTGGCCTTGGTGCGGATCGCGGCGACGTCGGAGCCGAGTTCGGGCTCGGACATCGAGAACGCGCCGCGCACCTCGCCGGTCGCCATGCGCGGCAGGAAATGCTGCTTCTGTGCTGCGGTTCCGTGCTGGCGGATCATGTACGCGACGATGAAGTGCGTGTTGATGACGCCGGAAACGCTCATCCAGCCACGCGCGAGTTCCTCGACGCACAGGGCGTAGGTGAGTAGCGACTCGCCGAGTCCGCCGTACTCGTCGGGGATCATCAGACCGAACAGGCCCATCTCGCGCATCTGATCGACGATCGCCTGCGGGTAAGTGTCGGAATGTTCGAGTTCCTGTGCGTTCGGGATGATCTCGCGGTCGACGAAACGTCGTACGTTGTCGAGGATCTCGGTCTGGAACTCGGTCAGGCCGATGGTCTGGGCGAGGCGGGTCATGCGGGATCCTTCTGCTGGGTGCGGACAGAGCCGGCGGCGGCGAGTGCATCGATCTCGTCGTCGGTGAGGCCGAGATGTTCGGCGAGCACACCGGCGGTGTCGTCACCGTTGGCGGGGGCGGTGCGCACGGGCGGGTGTTCACCGTCGAACGACATCGGTGTGCTCGGTGCGAGATGCGTGCCGATGCGCGGCTGGTCGATCTTCTGGAACATCGGGTTGTTCGTCACGCGTGGGTCGGCAGCGAGTTCGGCGAACGTGCGGTAGCGCTCGTGCAGGATCGAGGTGCCGTCGAGCGCGGCCTCTGCCTCGGCGGCGGTGTGCTCACGGAACCATTTGGCGAACAGCCCGCCCAGGACCTCGCGGTGTTCGAAACGGACACCTTCGTCGCGGAAGTCGACGCCGAGCGCGGCCTCGAGCGCAGCTGCGGCCGAGGTGGTGCCGGTGAGCTCGGTCAGGTCGCGGAAGTGTCGCGGGGTCAGGGCGACGATCATGATGCGGGCGCCGTCCGAGGTGGTGAAGTCGGAGCCGTAGGTGCCGTAGACGGCATTGCCGAAGCGGCCGCGTCCGGGAAGGCCGAGCTGCGCTTCGGCGAGGTAGCCGAGGTTGCCTGCGGTCGCGAACGCAACGTCCTCGAGCGGCAGCACGATCTTGGTTCCGGCGCCGGTGATTTCGCGTCGGTAGACCGCCGACGCGACCGACAGTGCCGCGTAGAGACCGCAGGAGACGTCCCATGCGGGGAGCACGTGGTTGACGGGGGTGTCGAGGTTCTCGGGCCCGGTCACCTGGGGGAACCCGGTGGCGGCGTTGACAGTGTAGTCGACAGCGCCGGTGCCGTCGGCGCGTCCGAGGACCTGGACGTGGATCAGATCGGGCCGGATGGCGGCGAGCTCGTCGTAGTCGAGCCAGTCGCGTCCGGCCGCATTGGTGACGAGCACACCTGCGTCGATGATGAGATCTCGAATGATCTTGTGTGCCTGGGGGTCACGGAAGTTCGCTGCGAACGAACGTTTGCCCTTGTTCAGGCCGGCCCAGTAGATGGACTCGTCGTCCTCGGTCAGGGGCCACCGGTTGTAATCGGCGGCTCCGCCGATCGGGTCTACGCGGATGACGTCGGCACCGAGGTGCGCCAGGGTCATGCCGCACAGGGGTGCGGCGACGAAGCTCGACACTTCGACCACGCGCACGCCCGCAAGGGGTGCGGTGGACGAGGGGAGCTCGTCTGTGGAGGCGGTGGAGTTCATGGTTTCTCTGTCCTCGTCCGTCACGTGTGTTCGGGCACGCGTGACCCGAATCGGTTCCCAGTCAGCATGCAACAGGTTTCTGGGGTGGACCAGCACCGATCGGCTATCGATCGGTTAGCGCAGATCAATATCCCGCCCCGGTTGTGATGGGTCATAGGTTCTGATGATCGTTCGGATCGGGCAGAACTCTTTGTGTTCGGTGAGCTCCGTCACGTTGAATGAAGTCCAACGTCAGGCGTGATGCTCCACGCCGATCGCGAGGCCAGTGCAGCCCGCGTCGGTTTCCTCCGAGTCTTGAAGGGACTCCACGTGACCACAGGTGAGATCGTGAATGGTACGGCCCGTACCCACGATGGCCCCGAGCCATCCGAATCCACACTGCCGTTCAAGGTGACTGCCGGCCGTGCCTGGGGTATGACCGGGTTGGTCATCTTCCTGTATGTCGTGAACTACGCCGACAAGGCAGTGCTCGGCATCATCGCTCAACCGCTCGCTCGAGAGTTCGGGCTGACTTCCTCGCAGATCGGCCTCGTCGGCTCGCTGTTCTTCGTGACCTTCACTGTCGGCGGCTTCCTCGCCGGACCGCTCGAGAAGAAGTTGACCCTCAAGTGGGCACTGCTCGCGCTCGGCCTGGTCTGGTCGGTCGTGATGCTGCCGCTCGTCGTCACCGGGGGCTTCGTGGTCCTCGTCGTGTGCCGCATGTTGCTCGGCCTGGGTGAAGGCCCGAGCTCGGCGCTCATGCACACCGCCGCGTACTCGTGGCACCCGCCGGCCAAGCGTGGCCTGCCCGGCGCATTCCTCGCCGGCTCTGCCTCGGTCGCCAAGATCGCGCTCGCTCCGGTCCTGACTTTCATCACCGTTCAATATGGGTGGCGTATGGCCATCGTTGCGCTGTCGGTCCTCGGCCTGGTGTGGATGGTGTGCTGGATTCCCGGTTTCAAGGAAGGTCCGTTCACGTCCAAAGCAGTCAAGGGTGCCGATACCGCGGTGGGGTCCGCGCCGACGGAGCCGTCCGTGCCGTGGCGCAAGATCTTCTTCACCCGCACCTTCGCGAGCTGCGCCTTCATGATCATCGTTGTGTATGCACTCACCACCGTGGTCCTTACCTGGCTGCCCTCGTACTTCGAACTGGGTCTCGGCTACAGCGCTCTGCAGGCAGGCTCGATGTTCGCACTTCCCTCGATCGTCGGACTCGTGCTGATGATCTCGTCGGGCACCGTCACCGACCGCCTGCGTGGTCGCGGCTACACCTCTCGCGTGGTCCGCATCATCGTTCCCGCCGTCGGCGTCCTCATCTGCGGCGCCATCCTGGTTTTCCTCCCGTCGATCGGTACCCCGGCCGTCGCGGTGGCGGTCGTCTCGATCGGCTACGGTTTCGGTGCCATCGCCTTCCCACTGATCAACGCCGCGATCTCCGAGCTGTGCCCGCCGCAGCAGACCGCAGGCACGATGGGCGTGTTCCTTGCACTCATGGCAATCGGTGGCCTCGTCGCCCCGTACGGCACCGGCCTCATCGTCGACAGCGCTGCCACCGCAGCCGAGGGTTACGCGACCTCGTTCCAGATCATCGGTGTCCTCGGCGCGCTCGCCGCGGTGCTCGTGCTGGTGTTCGCCAACCCCGAACGCGACCGCAAGATCATCCGCGGCGAGGTACTCGCGAAGTCGGCATAGCTTCCGCCTAAGGGAAGCTTCCGCCGAAAGACTTTCCCTCACCGGCCGGGCGCGTGGTCTCCTCGACGCGAGGACCACAACCCGGCCGGTCGCACTTGCCGGGGCCGCTCCACCGAGTTACAGACCAGACCGTTTTGTTCGCTACCACAAAAAGGACCGATCCACATGCGCGATGCCGTGATCGTCGATGCCGTCCGTTCTCCTATCGGACGCCGCAACGGTGCCTTGTCCGAAGTTCACCCCGTCAACCTGTCGGCTCACGTGCTCAGCGCACTCGCCGAGCGCACCGGCGTCGATCCCGCATCGGTCGACGACGTCCAGTGGGGTTGTGTGAGCCAGGTCGGGGCGCAGGCCGGAATCGTCTCACGTAGCGCAGTGTTTGCCGCCGGATGGCCCGAGACGGTGCCCGCCACCACCATCAACCGCGCCTGTGGATCGAGCCAGCAGGCCGTGTCGTTCGCCGCCGGATCCGTGATCGCCGACCAGGCCGACGTCGTCGTTGCCGGTGGTGTCGAGTCGATGTCACTCGTTCCGATGGGGAGTGCCGTGAAGAACCCCGGCGAGAACTACCCGCCCGAGGTGCTCGAGCGGTTCGGCGTCTCCGGGTTCAGCCAGGGAATCGGCGCCGAGATGATCGCCGAGAAGTGGGGCTTTTCCCGCACCCAACTCGACGAATTCTCGCTCCGCTCCCACGAACTCTCCGCGGCCGCGACCGATGCCGGTGCGTTCGAAAAGCAGATTGCTCCGATCGCGGGTCTGAGCACCGACGAGGGCATCCGCCGCGGCGGCAGCCTCGCGTCGCTCGGCAAGCTCAAGACCGTGTTCAAGGAGGATGGCGTGATCCACGCCGGCAACTCCTCGCAGATCTCCGACGGTGCTGGTGCTCTCCTGATTACCACCAGCGAGTACGCGGCGGCGCAGGGATGGACCCCCCTCGCGCGTATCCACACCGCGGTCGTGGCCGCCGATGACCCGGTCGTGATGCTCACGGGCCCGATTGCCGCTACCGAGAAGGCCCTCGCGAAGTCAGGCCTGTCCATCGACGACATCGGGGCCTTCGAGATCAACGAAGCGTTCGCGCCCGTGCCGCTCGCATGGCTCGCCGAGACCGGCGCGAAGCTCGATCGGCTCAACCCGCTCGGCGGTGCGATCGGTGTCGGCCACCCGCTCGGTGGCTCCGGCGCGATCCTCATGACCCGACTCGTGCATCACATGCGCGACAACGGCATCCGCTACGGCCTGCAGTCGATGTGCGAGGCCGGCGGCATGGCGAACGCCACCATTCTCGAACTGCTCTGATACCGGTCTTCTCACATCAAGGATTGAAATCATGGAACTCAAGGGTCTTTCCGTCGCCGTTACCGGTGGTGCCTCCGGTCTCGGACTCGCCACCGCCCAGCGTGTGCTTGCCGCGGGTGGCAACGTCACCCTCATCGACCTGCCGTCGTCCAATGGTGCGGACGTCGCCAAGGATCTCGGTGACGGCGCGACGTTTGCCGGTGCGGACGTCACCGACGCCGAGCAGTTCGCTGCTGCCCTCGACGTCGCACACGAGCGCGGCGGTCTGCGCGGGGTCGTGCACTGCGCCGGCGCCGGCCGCAAGATGCGGATCCTCGACAAGGAAGGCAAGGCAGGCTCGCTCGAAGATTTCGAGTTCGTGATCCGCCTCAACCTGATCGGGTCGTTCAATGCGCTGCGACTCGGCGCCGAGCGCATCGCTCAGCTCGAGCCGATCGACGACGAGCGCGGAGCAATCGTGATGACGGCGTCCGCAGCGGCGTACGAAGGTCAGATCGGCCAGATCAATTACTCGGCGTCCAAGGCAGGCATCGTCGGCATGACGATCGTCGCCGCCCGTGATCTTGCGAGCAAGGGTATCCGCGTCAACACCATCGCCCCCGGCATCATGGACACGCCGTTGCTCGCGCGCCTGCGCGATGACGTGCGTGCGTCGCTCGAGGCCACCGTGCCGAACCCGTCGCGGATGGGTCGTCCCGACGAGTTCGGGCGTCTGGCCACGAACATCCTCGAGAACGGTTACCTCAACGGCGAGACCATCCGACTCGACGGTGCCATCCGCATGGCACCGCGGTAACCGGGGTCCGACGATGACTACTGCTCAACTCGAGTGGGCCGACACCACGTTGTCGTACCCACAGACGTCGATGGCGGTGTGGGCGCCGAGCCTGGCCGCCATGTACGGCGACCGCGCTGCTGTCGTCGACGGTGATCGTGTCCTCACGTACCGCGAGCTCGACGAGTGTTCGGCTCAGTTCGCGAACGCGTTGAGTGCTGCCGGTGTCGTCGCGCACGATGTCGTGCTCATGCATCTGGGCAACTGCGCCGATTTTCACATCGCCTACTACGGTGCGTTGCGTGCCGGTGCCACGTTGACCCTCGTGAATCCGCTTCAGCCCGGGCCGGGTCTGCGACGCCAGATCGAGGAGACGGGGGCTGTCGCGGCCGTCACGGCGCCCGCGCAGCTGGACACACTGCTGGGTGCGTCGGAGAGTACGACCGTCAGGCTCATCGCGGTCGTGTCCGACGAGCCCGTAGAGCCGGCCGGGGCCGGCGCGGTGCAGTTCGCCGAGCTGCTCGCGCGCCACTCCACCGAGTTCGAGCCCGCGCAGGTGAGCGGCGACGACGTCGCGCACATCGCGTACACCGGTGGTACGACCGGGGTTTCGAAGGGCGTGCGGGTTTTACATCGCAACGTCGTCGGCAACGTGACGCAGATGTGCGGGTGGCGCGCCGGACACCAGACCGTGGCGAAGAACGGTCTGGTCTCGCTCGAGAAGATCGACGGACTCGATATCGCGGGTGTCACCCCGGCGGAGGGTTCGACGATCGTGGTATCCCCGTTGTTCCACGCGCACGCGCTGATCAACACGTCGTTCCTGCTCGCGTGCGGCCTCACGCAAGTGCTCGCGGGACGATTCGATCCGGCGCGGATGCTCGAACTGATCGAGCGTCACGAGGCCAGCTACATCACCGGAAGTCCGGCGATGTGGCACTCGTTGGCTACACACCCGGACGTTGCGACCCGGGACCTGTCTACGGTGCGGGTGGTGTCGTCGGGTGCCGCCCCGATCGATCACGTCACGCTCGAGGCGCTCGGACGCGCGTTCCCCAACGCGACTGTCGCCGAGGGTTACGGCCTGACCGAGGGCACCTGCGTCGTCACCGCGATGCCGTTGGCCCGTGGCCTCGACTATCGGATCGGTAGCGTCGGCCTTCCTGTGTTCGACACCGAGGTCGAGATCCGGCCGCAAGGCGACGCAACGGGGACGGTGGGTCCGAACGAGCGCGGCGAACTGTGGGTCCGCGGACCGCAGGTCACCGACGGCTATCTCGGGCACCCGGAGATTACGGCGGAGCAGTACGTGGACGGCTGGCTCGCGACCGGCGACATCGCCTACCGCGACGACGACGGCTACCTGTTCATCGCCGATCGCGCGAAGGACATGCTGATCTACAAGGGCTACAACGTGTATCCGCGTGAGCTCGAGGAGATCCTCGTGACACATCCGTCCGTGTCGACCGCTGCGGTGGTCGGCCGGGATGTCGGTGCGACCGGTCAGGAGCCCGTGGCGTTCGTCGTGCCTGTCGCGGGTGCCGACGTCGACGAGGACGAACTCATGGCCTACGTCGCAGAACGCGTGTTGCCGTACAAGAAGATCCGGGACGTCGTCGTTCTGGATGCGCTGCCGACCTCAGCGGCGGGCAAGATCCTCAAGACGGATCTGCGCTCCCAGCTGGCATAGCGCAGCGAGCCGCCGCCCGTGCGCGGTTTCGGTAGACCCATACCGGATCTACGCACGGGCGGTTGGTGTTTCACGGATGGAGTCCGCGCACGAAAGAGGCAGCCACACCCCGTCGACGGGATGTGGCTGCCTTTGCGCGAAGCGGTTACGACGAGCGCTGGGCCTGCTTGACGAGTCCGCCGCCGATGATCAGGCGCTGGATCTCGCTGGTGCCCTCGTACAGGCGCAGCAGACGCACGTCGCGGTAGATGCGCTCGACGGGCACCTCGCGCATGTAGCCGGTGCCGCCGTGGATCTGCACCGCGAGATCGGCGACCTTGCCGACCATTTCGGTGCAGTACAACTTTGCGACCGATGGGGCGATGCGGCGGTCGGTCTCCTCCACCCACGCCCGTGCGGCGTCGCGCACCAGTGCGCGGCCGGCCATGACACCGGTCTGCTGGTCGGCGATCATCGCCTGCACGAGCTGGAAGTTGCCGATCGGGTTGCCGCCCTGCGTGGCGGTGGCGGCGTATTCGACGGACTCGTCGAGCGCGCGTTGCGCCTGGCCGACCGACAGCGCGGCGATGTGCACGCGGCCGCGGGCCAGGGAAACCATCGCGGCCTTGTAGCCGACGTCCTCGCTACCGCCCACGAGCGCCGAATTCGACACGCGCACGTCGCCCAAGTGCACGTCTGCGGTCCAGGCGCCTTCCTGGCCCATCTTGGCGTCCTTGTTCGCGACCTGAACACCGTCGGTGTCGGCGGGGACGAGGAACACCGCGATACCGGTGCCGTTCTCGTCGGCCGGACGGGTGCGGGCGAACACGACGAACAGGTTCGCGAGGGGCGCGTTGGTGATGAAGCGTTTCTCGCCGGTGATGATCCAGTCGTCGCCGTCGCGGACGGCCTTGGTGCGCAGACCCGACGGGTTGGAGCCGGCACCGGGCTCGGTGAGCGCGAACGACGCGACGACGTCGCCGGAGGCGATGCCCTCGAGCCACTGCTGCTTCTGCTCGTCGGTGCCGAAGTTGACCAGGACCTGGCCGGCGATGCCGTTGTTGGTGCCGAACATCGACCGCAAGGCCAGGGTGGTGTAGCCGAGTTCCATGGCGAGTTCAGCGTCCTGCTGGAGGTTGAGGCCGAGACCGCCCCACGCCTGCGGGATGGCGTAGCCGAACAGGCCCATGTCCTTGGCGGCTTGACGGATATCGTCGGGAATCGCGTTGGTGTCGGCGATCTCCTGCTCGCGGGGGACCACGACGTTGCGCACGAACGCGCGGGTCTGGGCGAGGATCTCGCGGAAGTCGTCTTCGTCGACCTCGGGGGTCGGAGTCGCAAGTGTCATGACTACCACTTTCGAGGCCGCCTCGGGCCGTGTCCAATACGAATGGCGCCATTCCCATATAGGCAGTCTCGATGGATTCCGAAGGGTATTTCGTGAGGTCGCGTGGATATATTCGAAGGCATCGACCCGTTTCGGGGACAACTCAGGTCCCCTCGAAAGGATTTCAGATGTCGCTGTTGGAGAACCGTACCGCCGTGATCACAGGTGGCGCCCAGGGTATCGGCTTCGCGATCGCCCAGAACTTCGTCGACGCCGGCGCTCGCGTCGTCATCGGCGACCTCGATCTCGACGCCGCCACCGCAGCAGCGGACAAGCTCGGCGGTCGTGACGTGGCCCGTGCGGTGAAGGCGAACGTCGTCGAATCCGGCGACTGGGACACTCTCCTCGCCGAAGCGGTCGACGGCTTCGGTTCCCTCGATGTCGTGGTCAACAACGCCGGCATCACGCGCGACGCGACGATGCGCACCATGACCGAGGAAGACTTCGATCTCGTCATCGATGTGCACCTCAAGGGAACCTGGCACGGCACCCGCAAGGCGGCCGCGATCATGCGTGACGCCAAGCGCGGCGCGATCGTCAACATCTCGTCGCTGTCCGGCAAGGTCGGCATGGTGGGCCAGACCAACTATTCCGCCGCGAAGGCGGGCATCGTCGGTCTCACCAAGGCCGCCGCGAAGGAAATGGCTCACCACGGTGTGCGCGTCAACGCCATTCAGCCCGGCCTGATCCGCTCGGCGATGACCGAGGCCATGCCGCAGAAAGCGTGGGACCAGAAGATGGCGGAGATCCCGATGGGTCGTCCGGGCGAGGTCGACGAAATCGCTTCGGTGGCGCTGTTCCTCGCATCCGACATGTCGTCCTACATGACCGGCACCGTCCTCGAGGTCACCGGCGGCCGTTTCATGTGACGGTCCCGTCACCCACACCTCGAAAGGTCATCATGCGCGAAGTAGTCATCTGCGAGCCCGTCCGTACCCCCATCGGTCGCTACGGCGGAATGTTCACATCCCTCACCGCTGTCGATCTCGGTGTCACGGCACTGAAGGGTCTGCTCGAGCGGACTGGTGTGTCGCCCGACGAGGTCGGCGACGTCATCCTCGGTCATTGCAACGGCAACAGTGAAGCCCCGGCCATCGGTCGTGTCGTCGCTCTCGACGCCGGTCTTCCGGTCACCGTGCCCGGCATGCACATCGACCGTCGCTGCGGCTCCGGTCTGCAGGCCGTCATCCAGGCTGCGCTGCAGGTCGGCAACGGCGACAACGAACTCGTGGTGGCCGGTGGTACCGAGTCGATGAGCAACGCAGCGTTCTACTCGACGGACATCCGCTGGGGCGGTGCACGCACCGGTGTGCAGATGCACGACGGCCTGGTCCGGGCGCGCTCGACCGCGGGCGGCAAGTACTACCCGGTCCCCGGCGGCATGATCGAGACCGCCGAGAACCTGCGCGCCGAGTACGGCATCAGCCGTCAGGAGCAGGATGAGCTTGCCGCGGAGTCGCACCGCCGCGCGGTGGCCGCTCAGCAGGCCGGCATCCTCGCCGAGGAGATCATCCCGGTGACCGTGCCCTCGCGTAAGGGCGACCAGATCATCGACACCGACGAACGTCCCCGTGCCGACACCACCGTCGAGACTCTCTCGTCGCTGCGGCCGATCATGGGCAAGCAGGATCCCGACGCCACCGTGACGGCCGGCAACGCCAGTGGGCAGAACGATGCCGCGTCGATGGCGATCGTCACGACCCCGGAGAAGGCTGCGGAGCTCGGCCTGACCCCGCTCGTGCGCATCGTGTCGTGGGGTGTGGCCGGTGTTGCGCCCAAGATCATGGGCATCGGCCCCGTGCCCGCGACCGAGATCGCACTCGCCAAGGCAGGAATCACGCTTGCCGATGTCGACGTCATCGAACTCAACGAGGCGTTCGCGGCGCAGGCGCTGGCCGTGACCCGCGAGTGGAAGTTCGGTTCCGCAGACTTCGAGCGCACCAACATCCACGGCTCCGGCATCTCGCTCGGTCATCCGGTCGGCGCGACCGGTGGGCGCATGCTCGCGACACTCGCCCGCGAGTTGCATCGGCGTGAGGGCCGCTACGCCCTCGAGACCATGTGCATCGGCGGCGGCCAGGGCCTCGCGGCGATCTTCGAACGCGTGTCCTGATTCGGCCATACCTCCGAATTCCACCGACAACGGTCGGCCGGCATCTGCCGGCCGACCGTTGCTGGTTTCCGCTGGTCGGACGCATCCATTGATGCCGGAACTGATATGTGTTCTACTTTTGCCCAGAGTGGCGTACGGCACATTTCGGGCAGTGATGTGAACGGCGCCGTTGCACGACCGATCGGAAGGAACAGCACCATGTCTCTGAATCTGGCCGACCTCACCGAAGCGGTGGTCGACGCGATTCCCGATCGCACGGCGATCGTCTGCGGCGACCGCTCGCATACCTACGCGCAATACGATGCCGCCGCCAACCGGATCGGTCATCACCTCGCCGCAGCGGGGGTCGAACCCGGCGACCATGTCGGACTGCACATGCGCAACAGTCTCGAATACCTCGACACGATGCTCGGCACCATGAAGATCCGGGCCGTCCCGATCAATATCAACTTCCGATATGTGGGCGCCGAACTCGACTACCTCTACAACAACGCCGAACTCGTCGCGCTCGTGGTGGACGCGGACCTGACCGACGTCGTCGCCGAGGTTCTGCCCGACTGTCCGCACCTGCGGCACATCGTGGTCGTCGGAGATGCTCCCACGCCGGCGCTCGAGGACGCAGCAGCGCTCGCCGAGGTCACCGTCGTGCGGTACGACGACGCCGTCGCGGACGCCTCGGATGAGCGCGACTTCGCTCCGCGCAGCGACGACGACCTGTACATCCTCTACACGGGCGGCACCACCGGCATGCCCAAGGGCGTGATGTGGCGGCACGAGGACTTCTACTTCGCCGCGCTCGGCGGAGGCAACGCGTACGGCGACCCGCACGACAGCCCCGAATCGCTCGCTGCCGCGGCCGCCGCCAACGAACATCCGTTGACGTATGTCGTCACCGCTCCGCTCATGCACGGCGCTGCCATGTACGCGGTGTTCATGGGCCTGTTCATGGGCTTCCCCCAGGTGATCATGTGGAACTTCGAACCGGCGGAGGCGCTGCGTCAGATCGACGAGCACAAGGCCGCCGTGCTCATGGTCGTCGGAGATGCGATCAGCCGTCCCATCGCGGACGTCCTCGCCGAGCGTCGCGACGAGTTCGACCTCAGCTCGCTGATCGTCATCGGTTCGGGAGGTGCGCTGTGGTCGGTCAGCGTGCGCGACCGCCTGAAGGAACTGCTCCCCAATGTCATGCTGCTCAACTCCTTCGGCTCGTCCGAATCGGGAGCCAACGGCGCCCTCACCCCCGGCGAGGACGGTAAGCAGAGACTGCCCGCATCCCCGAAGGTGCGTGTCGTCGACACCGACTATTCGACGATCGAACCGGGATCGGACGCCATCGGCTACCTCGCGCGGGTCGGTCACGTACCGGTGGGCTACTACAACGACCCCGAGAAGACCGCCGCCACCTTCCCCGTCGTGGACGGCACACGAATGTCGCTGCTCGGCGACCTCGCCACGGTCGAGGCGGACGGCTCGATCATCGTGCTCGGCCGCGGCTCGGCCTGCATCAACAGTGGTGGCGAGAAGATCTACGCCGAAGAGGTCGAGGAGGCCGTCAAAGGTCATCCCGCGGTGGAGGACGCACTCGTCACCGGCGTACCTGATCCCAGTCTGGGCGAGACGGTCTCGGTGGTCGTGCAGCTACGTGAGGGTGCGCACGAGCCGACGCAGGAGGAGCTCGCCGAACACTGCCGGACCGTCATCGCCGGGTACAAGGTCCCCCGGCACGTCGTCGTGATGCCGCAGATCGTCCGCTCCCCCGCAGGCAAGGCCGATTACCGGTGGGCCAAATCGGTACTGACGGAGTCGGTCACCACCGAGGTCTGATCACCTGTGGGTGCTGCACTCGGGTCGGTGTTCGCGGCGCCGATAAGGGACTCGAGGGTGGCGGTCAGTACGGATCGGCTCTTGCCGGCGGCCCACCGCGTGACTGTGCCCCTGCGGTACTCGATCAGGGTGAGCGCGTCGCTGTCCTCGAGCGCTGACGGCGCCGGAGCGCCGCTGCCGGAGCCGATGCTGGTCTGATGCAGGGCGAGGACGTCCAGCGAGATCCCGACACGAGCGAGTGCTTCGGTGACGGCCTCCACCGGGCCGACGCCGTGATGCGAGCTGGAGTGCTCGGAGTTGTCCACGCGCAGTGTGAGAGTCGTGGTCTCCTCGGTGGTATCGAAGCCCGTCAGTTCGATGGCGGGCTTGTCACCCGGTGTGAAGATGTACTCGGCCGCGAAGATGTCCCACAGTTGTGATGCGGTGACCTCGCTGCCGGTGGCGTCGGTGTGCTTCTGCACGTGGCGGGCGAAGTCGATCTGCAGACGCCGGGGCAGTTCGATGCCGTACTCGGTTTCCAGCAGGTAGGCGATGCCGCCCTTACCGGACTGCGAGTTCACCCGGATGACGGCATCGTAGCTGCGGCCGAGGTCGGCGGGATCGATGGGCAGGTACGGCACGACCCACTCGGTCTCGCTGGCTCGACGGCCCTCGGCGGCAGCGCGGGCATGGTGCTCGGCGAAACCCTTCTTGATCGCGTCTTGGTGAGTGCCACTGAAGGCGGTGTGCACGAGGTCGCCGACATACGGATGTCTGGGATGGATCTCGATACGGTTGGCGTGCTCGACGGTGCGGCGGATCTCGTCGATGTCGGAGAAGTCGATCATCGGATCGACGCCCTGCGCATGCAGGTTCAGAGCGAGGGTGGCGATATCGACATTGCCCGTGCGCTCCCCGTTGCCGAAAATGCAGCCTTCGACGCGCTGTGCTCCGGCCAGGACGGCGAGTTCGGCACACGCGACCCCGGTACCGCGGTCGTTGTGCGGGTGCACGGACAGGATCACCGCGTCGCGACGATCGAGGTTCTTGTGCATGTATTCGATCTGATCGGCATACACGTTCGGCGTTGCGATCTCGACGGTCGCCGGCAGGTTGAGGATGACCGGACGCTGCGGCGAAGCATCCCACAGCTTCGTCATCGCATCGCAGACCTCGAGGGCGAAGTCGGGCTCGGTGAGGTTGAAAACCTCGGGTGAGAACTCGAAACGCACATTCGCGAGGTCGCCGGCGAATTCGAGCACATCCCGGCCTCCGGACGTGATCAATTCGGTGAGCGCCGTGCGGTCGTGCCCGAGTACGACATCACGCCACGTCGGTGCGGTCGCGGTGTACATGTGGATGACAACGTCATTGCGGACGCCTCGGACCGACTCGACAGTGCGCTCGATGAGGTCGCGGCGGGCCGGAGTGAACACGACGATCGTGACGTCGTCGGGTGCGATGTCGGTCTCGGCGATGAGGCGGACGAAGTCGTAGTCGGTCTGCGAGGCCGACGGATAGCCGACCTCGATCTCCTTGTAACCCATAGCGACCATCAGCTCGAACAAACGGCGCTTGCGGGCGGGATCCATCGGCTCGGCCAGCGCCTGATTTCCGTCGCGCAGATCGACCGGTACCCACAGCGGGGTTGTGGTCAAGCGCTTGGACGGCCAGTCGCGCTCTGTGAGTGGAACTTCCACACGTGAGTACACATCACGGTAACGGTGTGAGGGCATCTGTGAGTGCGTCTGCCGATTCCAGGACGGAGCATCGGCGGGTACCCGTCCGGCGGGAGTGTTGATGCTGGGGAAGGCGGTCATGTTAGTGGTTCCTTCTGCGGGTCGTGAAGTGTCGACCGGCGCGTTCGGGCTCCACGACGGGAGCCGGTCGGGCTACACCCCGCCGTGGCGGCGAAGAAGAAGGAATCCGAGGATGAGCATGCGGCGACACTATCACAACTCCTCAGACAAGCTGAGGAGCTGAAGGGTGTCGAGCCCGGCATGGGAGAATGGCGACATGTCACTCGTCCGTCGTGAGTCACTCGCCGAACAGGCTGCTGACCTGCTGTTGTCGCGAATCAGAGGCGGCGAGTGGAACGTGGGAGACAAGTTGCCCGGGGAGACCACGCTCGCCCCTCAGCTCGGAGTCGGCCGCTCGACCGTGCGCGAGGCGATCCGGCAACTCGCCGGTCAAGGGGTGCTCGCTTCGCGTCAAGGGGCAGGGGTGTTCGTCACCGCCCTCGATATTCCGGAGAACTGGGATGCAGTGCTGCATCGCGCCGACATCGTCGCCGTCATCGAGGCTCGCATCGCGGTCGAGGTCGAGGCTTCCGCTCTGGCGGCCGAACGCCGCACGCCCTCGGAACTCGAGAACCTGCGCCGGGCATTGGTCGACCGCGCGAAGCATCGAGTGGACATAGAAGAGCACGTCCACACCGACTTCGCTTTTCATCGCGGCATCCTGCTCGCAGCGCACAGCGCGATCCTGCTCGAACTGTTCACTCACTTCGCGCCGCGCAGCCGTCAGGCGATGGTCGACATGCTCCGTCTCCGAGGCACTCATGGAGACGACGCCGACCACGCCACACACGAACGCATCTACAACGCGATCGACTCGCGTGATGCCCTGACTGCAGCCTCTCTCACACGCGCCCACCTGAATTCACTCAAGGAACTACTTCTCTGAGGACGCGGAGGGAACAAGGTCTCGGTCGGCCACTTCCCTAGGAATCGAGTTGTTGCCCGGGCGGCTTCGGTGCATTCAGGGCGAAGCCGACACCGATCATCCGGATCACGAAACACACTGCGGCCGCGCTGAGAAGGGCGGCCGTCCCGGCAAAACCCCATGCGTAGGCGGCAGCGAATCCTGCCGCGCCGATCAAAGCCGGAATGGCATAGAGTTCGCTGGTCAAAACGGTGGGAATTCGTCGCACCATGACATCACGGATGGTGCCGCCGCCCACTGCGGTGATCGTGCCGACGAGGATTGCCTGCAGAATGCCGAAATCCAGAGCCAGGGCCTTGGAAGCGCCGAGCACTGCGAAGACACTCAGGCCGATGGCATCGAGGACCGTGATGGGGAATGCGAGGCGGTCCAGTACCCGACTCAGGGCGAACGCAATCAACCCACCTGCTGCCGCCACCGCGAGATATCGCCAGTCCAGGAAGGTGGCCGGCGGCAGGGCGTCGAGGAGGACGTCGCGGATCACGCCGCCCCCGAGCGCGGTGAACATGCCGAGTGCCACCACACCGACGATGTCGAGCCGTGCCGCGCGGACGGCGGTCAACGCGCCGTTGAGCGCGAAGACGAAGGTGCCGGTCAGATCGAGAACGAGCAGCAGCGTCGATTCGGTGGGCATAGTGGACTGTCTACCGGACGCTGACGTGGATCACCCATCCGACAGCCGGTAGAACCGGAAGAAGCTGAAATCCTCGATCGGGAGGATGTCCATCCGGGCGAAGCCGGCCTCCTGCGCGTACTTCCGAAGAGTGGCGGGACGCATGACGGTGCCCGTCCCCACACTCGGTTGATGACTCATCCCGTCGGGGAGGCACACCGTCAGACTGTATCCGTACATGAGTCGCTCGACGTCGTTGCCCGGCGCGGTGAACTCCTCCCCGACGGCCTCGTCCATCACGATCACCGCGCCGCCCGGCACGAGCGCGCGACGTGCTGCCGCGAGCACCTGCACCGGTCGCGGCATGTCATGAATGCACTCGAATGCGAACACGGCTCGGAAAGCCGACTCGGGCAGTCCGGATGCGTCGGCTTGGGTGATCGTGATCCGCTGTGCCACTTCCGGTTCCGACGACACGTTCGAGCGAGCGAGTTCGACGCTGGCGGTGTCGATATCGAAGCCGTGCAGTGTGGCGTTCGGATAGGCTCGGGCCAAGGCGATGGTGGACCATCCACCACCGCAACCGATGTCGGCGATCGCAGCTCCCGGGGCGCGGAGCAGTTCGTCGACCTCGGGTACAGACTGCAGCGCACCCGGCAATGCCAGCTCGAACCACGGGCGGTTCACGTCGGACTGCGACTCGCGCGCGTCGCTGCCGTAGCGCGCCCAGCCGACGCCACCGCCCGTGCGATACGCCTCGAGCAGGGCCGGCATCTGCACGGCGCCGCTGGTCAGGAGGCGCGGCAGCGGAGTCAGATACGCCAGGCTGCGCTCGTCGGTGAGTACTTCCGCTCCGGCGGGCGACAGTGTGAAGTGCGGGGGTTCGTCGTGGTCGACGGAGAGCAGTCCGGTCACGGCCTGCTGTTCGAGCCACTCGCGTGCATACCGCGGGTGGGTCCCGGTGCGGGCGGCGAGTTCGTCGGCGGTGGCCGGGCCGTCCGACGCAAGACTGCGGTACCAGCCGAGTCGGTCGCCGAGATAGATGGCGAACACGTCGATCGCGCCGAGGGCGGCGTCGACGATGCGCTGGGCATAGGCGTCGACCGAATCCGTTTCGGCGACGGAAAGCGAAGGTTGTTCGGGAGTGGATGTGGACATGGCGGTCATCTCCGAAGAGGAGGAAGAAAAGAACGGATGGTGTCTACCATCGTGACTCTCGACGGGGCCGGTGTCACCGGTCGTTCGCCGTTCGAATCATCTTTCGTGCCGAGCCGCGCTACCGTTCGGGAATGAGCGCTTCGTCCGACGTAGCCATCGACGTACTCGAGAAACTGTCCGGTCTGCGTGAGGGCCTGGAGGACTTCTACCGCGACCTGCATGCGCACCCGGAACTGTCGCATCAGGAACACGAGACCGCGAGGAAGGTGGCCGACCGGCTCCGCGACATCGGATACGAGGTGCGCGACGGCATCGGTGGCACCGGTGTGGTCGGGGTGCTCCGCAATGGGGACGGTCCCACGGTCCTGCTGCGCGCACGTCCTTCCGGCACCGGCCGGCCACGTGGGCGCCAGGTCCGGGGCGGTCCTGTCCGCCGCCGACAGCATGAGCATCACCGTGTACGGCCGGGGAGCACACGGTTCGATGCCGCAGGCCGCAGTAGATCCCGTGGTGCTCGCCGCGATGATCATCGTGCGCCTCCGAATCGTCGTGTCGCGCGAGACCGCGCCCGGTGAATCGGCGGTGCTCATCGTGGGCAGTGTCCACGCCGGCAGCAAGGGCAACGTGATCCCCGACAGCGCGGTGCTGCAACTCAACCTGCGCACCTACGACGAGGGCACCCGCGAAGTGATGCTCCGAGTGATCCGCAGGATCGTCACTGCCGAATGCCAGGCCTCGGATGAAGACTTCAGCGACATTCCGAACGCGCTCGGCGTGCCGTATACCTACTGGGGCATCGGCGGTATCGACCCGTCGACCTATCAGAACGCCGTGCAGCCGGACCGTGTCGCACAGGACATCCCGGGCAACCACTCACCGGCGTTCGCGCAGGTCGTGCAGCCCACACTCGACACCGGGGTGGGAGCGCTCGTCGTCGCCGCGCTCGCCTGGCTCGGAGCGAACCGGTCCGCTCAGGGCTGATCGGTCGAGGACCTCACGAGGTCGACGAATGCGCGCCCGGCCTTCGACAGCGTCATCGGGTCGAACGCAAGGGCGACCGTGCGGGTGAACGTCGGCTCGCACGGCCGCACCACGGCGATGTCGCGGACCGATTCCGCGACCGAACGCTCCAGCAGCGACCCGCCGATTCCTGCCAGCACCATCGGGGGCCGTGCCTCCCGGTGATCGGTGACCGCCGCGATGCGCGGCGCGGCGCCCTGCCTGCGCATCTCACGGTCGATCTCGTCGCTCAGGATGCCGCCTCCGCGCGGCACGAACACCATGGGAATCGACGGCAGTGAGGCCAGCTCTACCGGCCCGGGCGGGAGTTCGGTTCCCGGTGGATAGGCGAGCCAGTATTCCTGCTCGCCGAGTTCGATCACCTCGAGTCCGAGGCCGTTCTCGAGCGGTAGGTGCGCGACCACGAACTCGCAGTGCCCGTCGCGGATCACCGAGGCGGAGTCGCCCTCGCTGCGGAGATCGCCGAAACGCACAGTCGCCTTGGGGTGGGCGCGCCGGAACCGGGCCACCAGATCGATGATCGGGCCGGTTGCGAGGGCGGGGAACACCATCAGGTCGAGGCGGCCGGTGACCTCGGCGGAATGCGAGGTCAGTAGCTCCTCCACCCCTGCGACATCACGCAGGATCTGGCGGCTCGGTCCGATGAGGCTGTGTCCGGCGGCGGTGAGCACCATGCCGCGGCCGATGCGGTGGAACAGCTGCACGCTCAACTCGCGTTCGAGGCTGCGCAGCGCCTGTGACACGGTCGGTTGCGCGACTCCGAGCGCGGTGGCTGCGCCGTTTATGCCGTCGTTCTCGACGACTGCGAGGAAGTATTCGATCTGGCGGAATTCCATCGTCTACGCTCCCGGTTTCGTGCCGGTTGCGGCCGAGATGAATGCGGCCGCTGCCGGTGACGGTTCTCCGGCTCGCAGGACGAGCCCGACGGGACGGTGCAGCGGCGGGTCGAGCCGCAGGACGGTGGCGCCGGGTATCTGTTTTTCGGCGACCTGTCGGGGCACCACGGTCGCTCCGGTGCCGCGCATCACGAATTCCCAGATGGCGGTGGGGTGAGCGCAGTCGACGACGACGTTGTCGGAGCCGAGCAGCTCGCCGGTTTTCGCAGCGTCGGCGGGTGATCCCAGATCGATGACCAGGGGAACCTTGCGGACGATCTCGCGCGGCACCGGATCGGGAAGTTCGGCCGCCAGATCGGGGTGCAGGGCGAGGACCATCTCCTGTTCGAGGAGCGGGACGGTGATCATGCCGGCGTGCTCGGCCGACAGGTCGGTCACTCCGATCTCGGCCTCGCCGCGTCGGAGTGCGGAGTGCACACCGGCCGGGCCGTCGGAGTCGGAGATTGCCACCATGATGCCGGGGTGGCGGGTCCGGAACCGTCGGACGAGTTCGACGACGGGATGGATGGAGAACGCGGAGTACGTCACGATCTGGATGCGACCGGCCTCGAGCTCGCGGACCGCCGCGACCTTGCTCTTCGCGCGTTCGACGTCGGCGAGAATGCGGCGCGCCGCGACCTCGAGGGTGCGGCCGTCCTCGGTCAGGGTGAGGCGCCGGCCGGTCCGGTCGAAGAGAGTGGTACCCAGCCGGCGTTCGAAGGTTCGGATGGCCTGCGACAGCGATGGCTGTGAAATATACAGAGCCTGAGCTGCTTTCGTGATTCCACCGTGGTCGATGACGGCCACGAAGTAAGTCACGAGATGCAGGTCCACCCGTTCATCCTAGGTGGTCGAGTATTCGACGGTGCCTGTCGGGCTCGAGCCGGATCCCCGACGCCGATCCGGCAGCTTCCGATGGTGGGGTTCGGCGAGTGATGCCGCACTCATCGGTCGGCCACTGTCTCGAGCTTCGGCTGCAGCTGATCGGCAACCCATGGCACCGCCAGCACGGTCGGCGAACGTAGTGCCATGGCGACGGTCATGTCCGTGACCCAGGTGCGTCCGTCGACGACGGCCGGCACCACTGAGAAGGTGGGTGACCCGAGGAGTTGCGAACTCGCCTCGTCCGATCCGGCCGCAACGATCACGAGATCGGCGTCGAGCACCCCGTAGTTCTCCTCGGAGACGACCGCCGTGCCCGGATTCTGGACGTTGTCTTCGAGCGCGAGCACCTCCGGGGAGATCTTCATGCCGTAGCGGGCGAAGAACTGGGACATGGGGTCGTTCTCATTGTTGATCACATTGACCAGACCCGGTGCCGGAGCGGCAAGGAACAGCCAGGTCCTCCCGTCCAGGCCGTCCGGAGCGTCGGAGGCGGATTCGACGGACGCAACGAGTTCGTCGCCGACCTCCTCTTCGCCGAGGATCGTTGCGACATCGCGGGTGACGGTCTGCCAAGAATCGCCGAACGCGTTCTCGTGGAAAGGGATCACGGGAACCACGTCACCGAGTTCGTCGTAGATCGCCTCCGCGTTGCCGGCCTCCTGAGCGAGCACCAGGTCGGGGTCGAGCGAGAGGATCTGCTCGTAGTCGTATCCGCCGACCTGATCCATCTGCAGAAGTGTGGTCGATGCCGGATCCAGCAGGTCCTCCTGCCACGGTGAGATTCCGGTGGCGCTTACGGGGCTGGCGGCCGCTCCGACCAGGGTGCCCCCCAACGCCAGTACAGCATCGGTCGCGGTGGCCCCCAACGCGACGATCCTCTTGGGCTCGGACTCGATTACCGTCTCGCCGAACGCGTGCGTCACGGTGATCGATTCGGATTCGGTGACAATTCCCGTCGCTTCACTCGCCCCGGTCACAACCCCCGTCGATGAAGCTTCCTGCGAACATCCCGCAACCAGTGCCGCTGCACCGATGAGACCGGCCATGCCGGTGATCCGCCATTTCATTTGTTTCTCCTGAATTCGTACTGCACGAGACCGATAGCGCATGTACGCCACCGGAAAACCTGGCTCGATCACCCTCCGGGCGATTCCCCGCTGGCGGTCAAGCCGGATCCGCGAGGACGGAGAGCATCTGCGCGACTTCTTCTTCGCTCATGTTCTCCACGGCATCGGTGAGCAACGAGGTGAGGCGTTCGGCGATTCCGCTCGGCGTCGCCGGTGAAGCCATGACGTCTGCCAGCGTGACCGTCACCGGATAGGCCTCGGAGAGTCGTGCCGCGACAGCCGTTGCCGTCACGGAATCGCCGCCGAACGCGAACAGGTCGTCGTGGGCGCCGAGCCGTTCGAGGCCCAGTGCTTCCGCAACGGTCTCCGCGACGGCGTCCTCGAGGCCGCTTCGGGGTGCTACGAACTCCGTTCCCGTCTCCGGGCGCTCTGCGCGAGTGAGAGCGACGGGATCGGTGGCCGATGCCGTCGGCATATGGTTCGACCGGCCGATTCGATGCCGCTGTCGCTCGAACGGGTACGTGGGTAGCGGCACACGACGTCCGGAACCCGCGAAGCTCGTGTGATCCGGTTGCGCGCCCGCGCACCACAGACGTCCGGCAAGGTCGGCACCGGCCGTGCCCGCAGGCCACGCCGACTCCGGTCTGCCGACCGTTGCCACGACATCGGTATCGACACCGCACGACCTGACGAGGGAACCGAGTGCGGTTCCGGGCCCGACTTCCACCCACACGGCATCCGGATGGGTGCGGTCGACCACCGCGACCGAGTCCGCGAACCGCACCGTGGTCCGCAGCTGGGTGCTCCAGGTGCCGGTGTCCGTCGCGGTCGCCGCGTCGAGCATCGTGGCAGTGGAGGTACAGATCATCGGGATCCGCGGTGTGCGCAATCCGAGGGCCCGGATCACGTCGTCGAATGGTCTCACCACCTCGTCGACCAGGGGCGAGTGGAAGGCTCGGTCCGTCGGGAGCAGCGTGACGCTCCGGTTGTCCTCCCGCAGGCGCTCGACGACCGTCGCGATGTCGTTGGTCGTTCCGCTCACCACCACCTGCCTCGGTCCGTTGACTGCGGCGACGCACGCGCCGGTCCCGGTGAGCGCGGATCGGACGTCGTCCTCGGTGCACCGGACGACGGCCGTCGCACCCGCTGCGGTCGAGGCCATGAGACTGCCGCGTGCGGCGACGGCGGTGATCGCATCGCCGAGCTCGAAGATCCCCGACGCCACGGCAGCTGCGAATTCGCCGATCGAGTGCCCGAGCAGCACCGTCGGGATGATGCCCAGATCCTGCAGTGCCATGACGGTGGCGTACTCGACGGTGAACAGTGCGGGCTGGGTCAGGTCCGTGCGCGCAAGTTGGCGGGTGAGATCGTCGTTGTCGTCGGTTGTCTCGACGGTGAGGAACTGACGCAGGTCGATACCGATCAGTGGCGCGAACCTCTCGGCGCAGCGGTCGACCGCGGCGGCGTAGGCGGGCACGTCTCGATACAGGTCCGAGCCCATTCCCGGGAACTGGCTGCCTTGCCCCGGGAAGACGAACACTACGTCTTCGCCTCCGGCTGCGTGGACCGCAGCCTTCGTCGACGACGCCCGCAGCGCTTCGGCGGCGTGGGCCCTCGGTTCGACGATCACGTGGCGCCGGAAGCCCAGTTCAACCCGGCCGAGGCTCAGTGTGGTGGCGGCGTCCGCGGGGTCGAGGTCGGTTCCGTCGAACGCATCCGCGAGCCGGTTTGTCAGCGTGTTCAACGCAGCCGGCGTCGCGGCGGACAGCGGCAGCACAAGAGGGCCCGGGGTCGCCTTTCGGCGACCTGCCGGAGCAACCGGGGGTTCCTCCACGACGACGTGGGCGTTCGTGCCGCCGATACTGAAGGCGCTGATGCCGGCACGTCTGGGACTTCCGGGCGTGCGTGGCCACGCCGTGGCGCCGGCGTTGACCCGGCACACCGACGACTCGAAGTCGATCGCCGGATCGGCCTCACGGAAGTCGGGGACCGGCGGGAGCGTCTCGTGTTTCAGCGCGAGCAGTACCTTGATCAGGGCGCTGGCTCCCGCGGCGGTGTCGGTATGGCCGATCACCGGCTTGAGTGCACCGAGCAGACAGGACCCCGGTGCCGCACCGCTGAGTGCTTCCTCGAGCGCCTCCACTTCGATAGAGTCGCCGACTCTGGTTGCCGTTCCGTGTGTTTCGACATACGAGATGGTGCTCGGGTCGACCTCCCCAACGGCGAGCGCCTCGGCGATCACTGCGGCCTGCCCTCGGGGGCTGGGGGCGGTGAACCCGACCTTGTCGGCGCCGTCGTTGTTGACGGCGCTGCCCTTGATCACCGCATGGATCGTGTCGCCGTCCTCGAGCGCGTCGGCATACCGTTTGAGCAGCACAGCTGCCGAGCACGGAACGAACGGGAACGAGGAAGAGCTCTCCGGCCACACCTACCGGACACACCATGCCGTTGGGTTCGGCGACGACGAGCCGGAAATCGGATGTGATCCCGGCATGTTCACCGGCTATTGAAGATGGCCGCGACGCGGGATCGGTCAGGTTCCGGATCCGGTCGAGGTCGACGTCGTCGACGATGACGAGTTCGGACAGTGGGGTCCCGGGATTGCGCACGGCGTTCGTAAGGAGGTTCGACAGGTGTCGCGCGATATCGAGCACGGTGGATTCGTCGAGGACCGATCCATCCGCGACCAGGGTCACGGCGCCCTGATCCACGCCGTCTGCCCAGTGGACGACGAGGTCGAATTGGGCGGGAGATGCCCCCAGTTCGACTGGGTGGGCCGTCACGTCACCGAATCGCAATGAGCCGGGCGCGTCCTGGCGTACGAAGTACACATTGCACAGGGGCGTGCGAACTCCGTCGCGGGTCGGGGCCACCGCAGCGACGACCGACTCGAAAGGCAGGTCTGAGTGGCGGAGCGCATCGGTGTGGGTGCGGGCCGTGGCTGCGACGTGGTCTGTGAACGAGCTGTCCGGGGCGATGTCGGGGCGCACGAGCACGGTGTTGACGAAGTATCCGACCACGTGTTCGTAGGCCGGCCCACCGCGCCCGTCCACCGCGGTGCCGACGGTGACCCGGTCGGGACTGCCGTAGCGGCACAGCAGCGCCTGTAATGCCGCCATGACCACCGTGAACGGGGTCGTGTGCGCAGAACGCGCGAATCGTTCGACGAGATCCGCGGTGCCTGAAGGCAGGTCCCACGTCACGGCATGCGATGCCCCGGTCTCTTGGGGATCGATGATTCCGGTGTCGGGTAGTGGAGTGGTGCCGGAGTGGGTCGGGGTGAGGTGATCCTGCCACCATCGTCGTTGGCGCGCTTCCAGCCCGGAGGACAATCGCTCGTGCAGATCTCGACTGAAATCGGTGAACGTCAGTGCAGGTGCCACCGGAGCGCTGCCGGTCTGTGCCGTCAGATAGGTGTAGTGCTGCGCGATCTCGTTCAGGAGGATGCCGAACGACCGGCCGTCGCCCACGCATGTGATGCACCACCAAGGACAGCACGTGCGAGGAGTCGGGGAACCGCCACAGACCGGCCCGGACCAGGGGGCCTGACTCGAGATCGAAGGGTCTGAGGGCATGTGCCGTCACGAATCCGAGATCTTCGGTGTCGGCGTCCGCGCAGGTCCACGGAAGCGTGACGTGGTCGTGGACCATCTGGTGTAGGTGCCCGTCGATGACGGTGAACGAGGTGCGGAGCGCCGGATGACGTTCGACGAGTGCCTGCACGCACGTGCGCAGCGCGCCGATGTCCGGCCGACCGTCCAGCCGCAGGGTCATCGTCATGTTGTAGCGGGGGGACTCGTCCAGTTGTTCGACGAACCACAGGGCTTCCTGCGCACCGGATGCGGGTACAGGCCCGGTGATCGGAACGTGTCGAGGGCCGTCGGCCCGCGCCGCGGGAACAGGCGTGGACGAGGTGAGCAACCGGGCGAGCAGTGCCTGCCGGTCGGTCCCTGCAGAGGTCACAGCATCGCTTGTCATGAATCTGCCCCGCGGGGGCTCATGACGCGGTCGAGTGCTGCGTGGAAGGTGCCGGTGTTCTCGGCCGGGAAGAAGTGTCCGCCCGGGAATACCTCGGATCGGTATCGTCCCCGGGTCATCTTCTGCCACGCACGGACGTCGGAGGTCTCGACCGTGGGGTCGTCGAGGCCCGCGAAGGTCGTGATATCGGCGGCGAGCAACGGGGCGGGTTCGAGGCGATAGGTTTCCACCAATCGATAGTCGTCGCGGATCGGTCCGAGGAGCATCGCGCGGATGTCGGCGTCGTCCAGCAGTCCCGCGGGAGTAGCGCCGAGGTCCTCGATGGTGCGGACGAGTTCGTCATCCGAGGACAGGTGGACGGTCGACGACGGTGGTTGTGGCCCTCTGCCGGACAGGACGATGTGATGTGGTGCCGATGCCGGTCGCCCGTCGCTCTCCAGTCGCCGCGCGACTTCGAACGCAACCAGCGCGCCCATGCTGTGCCCGAAGAGGATCGGAGCGTCCATCTCGGTGTCCGATATTTCCCGGGCGATCGAATCAGCGAGTGCAATAAGAGAATCCGACGGTGAATCGTCGAGTCGGTCTTCCCTGCCCGGGTACTGGACGACGATCACGTCCACATCCGTAGCGATGCCGGTCGCGAGTCGCCGGTAGTACGACGCTCCGCCACCCGCGTGCGGCAGCATCACCAGCCGGTGCCTGGCCGAAGGCGTGCTGCGGACTGTCCGGAGGGATGGTGACGTGGTGTTTCCGACGTTGTGCAACATGTGACTGGTCCTTGGAGAGTGAGCGGTCAGGGGACCTCGGAGGGCATGGCGGCGAGCACGGGTGTGATTCCCCTGCCGACCACCACCACACCGGCGGCTGCCAGGAGTGCGGCGAAGACCGTGACGGGAACGAATCCGGCGGAACCTGCAGCGGCGATGCCGAGTCCACCGGCTACTGCCATCGCGATGCCCGAGACGGTCGTGAAGAGTGTGAAGTCGGTGCCGGCGGATTCGTGCCGCACCAGGTCCATCGAGATCGTGTAGACGATCGCGCCCGAGGCCGCGAAACCGATATTCGACAATGCCACGACGAGTATCACAGCGGTGCGGCCGTCGGATCCGAGCGCGAGCGCGACGGTGCCCAGGCATGCCGCCACCTGGGTCAGGCCCAGCGCGACCAGCGACAGTCGGCGTCCGAGTCGTCGGATGAACATTCCCGCGGTGACACCCGACACGATGCCGAAGGCGCTGCCGGCGATCACCACGACGGTGCCGATCTCGGATTCGGACCATCCGGCGTCGACGAGCATCGGGCGCACCAGGTTGTAGGAGATCGTCCCGCCGGCTGTGTACACGGGTAACAGGAGCAGGGCCCACCGGGCGACCCCCGGGCGCGTGAAGAACTGCGTGATCGTCTTGCGGGTGACGCGTGGTCGTGGCTGGGTGGCGGTGGTGGTCTTCTCGTTCCAGGCCAGGACGAAGGGCAACGGAAGGGCGCTCCATACAGCGAGAACGAGGGCGGCGGCGGCCCAGCCCGCAGCGCCGTACACGAGGAGAACGAGCCCGCCGCCGACGATCTGGGCGACGCAGCTGCCCGCGGATTGGAAGCCGTTGCCGATCCCGCGGTCGGACGGCGTGAGCAGCCGCGTGGTGGCGGCGTCGGCGGCAACGTCCTGGGTGCCGGCCACGATGAACAACGCGGCGTAGATGACCAGCGCGATGGCGAAGTCCTCCGCGGGGTCGAGGAGAGCGAGCGATGCGGCGCCGACGGCGAGCAGTGATTGTGTCGCGACCAGCCAGCCGCGGTAGTGGCCCAGCCGTGAGGAGCCGTATCGGTCGACGAGCGGCGCCCAGAGGAATTTGAGAACGAGGAGAGTCGCTAGCCCGGTCGCAGCCCCGATGGTAGCAAGGGAGACACCGTTCGCCTGCGCGATGGTGAGGAACGCGTAGGTGAACATGCCCAGCGAGAGGTTCTGCGTGCAGTACAGCAGTGCCACGAGCGTCAAGCGTTGTGACCTGGGCATGGTCGAGGGCGGGTCCGGGGTGGGATCGGTGACGGGAAGAGGTGAGGTGGACATAGGTCTCCGGGCATCAGAAAGCTATCGAGAAACATCGGCGGTAATTGCGAGGGAAACGAACACGATCCCCATTTGAGGTGAGCCTAAGCTATCTTAATGATCATGAACAGTCGTACGACGACAGTCGAGCCGCCGCTCGAGGCCGGACGACGCGGGCCTACGGTGTCTGAAATACTCGTGCGCCGAAGAGTTTCGCTGGTCTTCAGTGCGCTGGCCGCGATTCTCGGCGCGCTTGCGGGCCTGATTCCCTTCGTGGTGGTCTATCTGGTTGCAGTGGATCTCTTCGTTTCCGAAGTGCCGCGCACCGACCGCATCACGAGCCTGGTGGTGCTGGCAGCAGCGGGGGTGGCCGCGAAAGTTGTTCTGCGAGCTGTCGCGAACTGGCTGTCGCACGTGACCGCGTACCGTGCGCTGGCCGACCTACGACTCGAACTCGCCGACCGTATCGATCGGATGCCGTTGGCGAGAGCCAGGTCCCGCAGCGCCGGCGAGCTCAAGAAGGTTGTGCAGGATGATGTCGAGCAGCTCGAGCTCGGGTTGTCGCATGCCATCCCGGATATTGCCTCCTCCATTGCCGTCCCACTCGCCACTTTGGGTGTGATGTTCTGGATCGACTGGCGAATGGGACTTGCGGCGGTCGCGATCGTCGTGTGCGTCGTCGCGTGTATTGCCTGGGCGGTGGGGCGCAGCGCCGATCTCGCTCCCCGGGAATCCGAAATCGCCACCGCCCTGAATGTATCGGTTGTTTCATTTGTCCGAGGGATCCGCGTGATCCGCGGGTTCGTCCGGCCCACGAGTTCGTTCGTCGACGTCGAGCGCGCGGTTACCGACAGCGAGGCGATCGAGAATCTCAAGACGTCCAGGGGCCGGGTCGGGGCGGTCTCCGCGACAGCGTTCGCGTCGATCAGCGTCCTGTTCCTGCTCCCACTCGGGCTCTATCTCGTCCACACCGGATCGCTCGACGTCGCCGAACTAGTGTTCTTCCTGCTGGTCGGTGTGGGATTCGCGCAGCCTCTGATGAGCCTGACACTCAGCGTGGCCGTCCTGCAGTACCAGGTGGAAGCGGGGCTGAAGAACATCGGAGCGATTCTTGCGGAGGAAGATCTGCCACGAGCCGAGCACCCGCGCTCACCGGAAGGCAGCCGAATCGAACTCGCCGACGTCCGCTTCGCCTACGGCGACAACACGGTCCTCGACGGCATCGATCTCACGATCGAACCCGGAACATCGGTCGCCCTGGTGGGTGGCAGCGGCGCCGGCAAGACGACGCTCCTGCGGTTGCTCGCCCGTTTCGCCGACGTGACCGGCGGCGAGGTCCGACTCGGTGGTGTCGACCTGCGAGACATCGACCCGATCGAACTGGCCGGGCTCGTGGCATTCGTCCAGCAGGACGACTACGTCTTCGACGACACCGTGACCGAGAACATCCGATTGGCCAGGCCGGGTGCCACCGACGACGAAGTGCACGAGGCTGCCCGACGCGCGCGCGTGACGGAGTTTCTTCCCGACCTCGAAGACGGTTGGGACACGCGACTCGGAGCCGGCGGTGGCCGGCTCTCCGGTGGCCAGCGTCAACGCATTTCGATTGCTCGTGCGTTCTTGAAGGATGCCCCGGTGGTCCTTCTCGACGAAGCCACCGCGTTCCTCGATGCGGAGAACGAGCAGGCCGTCGTCCGCGCTCTGGCGGACCTCGCCGAGGGTCGTACGGTCGTCACCGTCGCGCACCGCCTCGGGTCGATCACCGGATACGACCGCATCCTCCTCCTCGATGCGGGGCGCATCGCGGCTGCCGGCACGCACACCGAACTGCTTGCCTCGAGCGAGGGCTACCGGTCGCTGTGGGAGGACTATCGCGCAGTCGACGGATGGCGCCTGGAGCCGGCCGACGACGCCGACGACGACCCGACGGCGCATACATCTCGGTCTGCCGTGCTGCCTGCTGATACAGAGGAGCAGGACTCCAGCGATGCGGACCGCACCCCCGCTGTCGCGGATCTCGCTGCGAAAGGTCCGGTGGCGCAATGGTTCGCAATGCTCGGCCACCACCGCTCGACCTTCTTCCGGCGGGGCCTTTGGCGCGTGCTTCTCGAAGGCGCACTCACGAGCGCCCCGATGCTCGTGGTGTTCATCGCGTTGTTCACAGCCCTCGACGGACCTGTCGAGACCTCCGACGTCCTCACCCTCAGCAGTGCTCTGCTCGTTCTGTTCATCGCGCGTGTCGTCATCGGTGTGGATGTCGCCCGGGTCTGGTGGCCGGTGACGCAACGCGCGATCGCCGACCTGCGACGATCGGTCCTGCACCGGCTGCGTCGCGTGCCACTCGGGGCCTTCGACCGGATGGATGCGGGCCGTACCTCGACCTTGGTCGTCTCCGATCTCGCCCTCGTCGATTTCGTCAACCTGCCGGGCAAACTCGTGGTCGCCGTCGTACAACCGGTACTCGCAACGATCGTGCTCGCCGTCCTCGACTGGAGACTCGCTGTTGCGGCGTTGATCGGTGTCCCGGTGTTCCTCGGACTGCTCGTGGTTGCAGACCGGGCCCAGAGCGCGATCAGCACCGACGTCACCGATGCCCGCCGGGAAGCGAACACGGCACTGCTCGAGTTCGTGCGCGGCGCCGCGGTCCTGCGCGCGTTCCCCGATGCACCCCAGGCAGTCCGCTATCGCAGCGCAGTCGAGCGCCTGCGTCGTTCGAGCGTGGGGATGGCGGTGCGCACGAGCCCGCTGACTGCGGTGGCGACCGTGGTGCTGGAACTCGGCTTCGTCGCCCTCCTGTGGCTCGGAAGTTCCTTGTTCCTCGGCGGTGAGGTCGCTGCGACGACACTGTTGCTCTTCCTGGTGATCGCACTCAATCTGTACCGGCCGCTGCAGGAACTGTTGGAGCTGAGTACGTATCGGCATCAGCAGGATCGGATCGCCGAGCAACTCGGTGGCGTGTGGGACATCGATGAACTTCCAGAACCCACCGAACCGACACCCATGTCCGGCACCGACGTCGAATTCCGCGACGTGCGGTTCTCCTACAACGACGACGAAGCCCTGCGGGGTGTGTCGTTCCGGGCCGAATCGGGAAAGGTGACTGCTCTCGTCGGGCCGTCCGGCGCAGGCAAGTCCACGGTCGCGGATCTCGTCGCACGGTTCTGGGATGTCGATTCGGGTTCGATCCGTATCGGTGGAGCCGACCTGCGCGAGGTGACCGAGGACGATCTGCGTCGCACCGTCACGACCGTGTACCAAGAGGTCTACCTGTTTCCCGATACCATCCGCTCCAACCTCACGATCGGTGCGCCCGACGCGACGGACGAGCAGGTGTGGTCGGCCCTCGAATCCGCGCAGGCCGCGGACTTCGTCCGAGCACTACCGGACGGGCTGGACGCCGTGCTGGCGGAAGCCGGCGACGACCTGTCCGGCGGTCAGCGGCAGCGACTTTCGATTGCTCGCGCGCTCCTGCGCGACCCCGACGTCCTGTTGCTCGACGAAGCGGTCGCCTCGATCGACCCGGCCACCGAACGTCGTATCCAGGTCGCGTTGTCGCACCTCGTGGCGGGACGCACGGTACTCGTCGTCGCGCATCGGCTCGACACGATCCGCGGTGCGGACCGCATCGTCGTTCTCGACGGCGGTGGCGTCGACGGAGTGGGCACGCACGACGAACTACTCGAGTCGAGTGCGGTGTACCGGCGTCTGTGGGATGCCCACGAGGTTGCCCACGCGGTCACCGGCTGATGAACGACCGTGTCCACCGTCCCAGGGCTCAGTACCTCGGACGGTGGTCACGGTCGTGTCCGGAGTCGGCTACGCGCCGGTCCAGACGGGAGCACGCTTCTCGGCGAATGCTTTCGCGCCTTCCTGGGCGTCGTTCGACGCGAACACCGGGTCGATGAACTTGCGCTGCGCGACGAACGCGTCGGGGTCGGTGTACTTCGCAGACATCGCCACGACCTGCTTGGTGGCCTTCACTGCGAGCGGCCCGTTGGCGGCGACACGTGCGGCGAGTTCCTTCGCGACGGTCAGCGCCTCGCCGGGCTCGGTGACCCGGTTGACGAGACCGTGCTGGAAGGCGACCTCGGCGGTGAGCGGGTCGCCGGTGATGGCCATCTCCATTGCCAGCGGGTACGGGAGGATCTTCGGCAGCCGCAGTAGACCGCCGGCTGCAGCAGCGAGGCCGCGCTTGACCTCGGGAATGCCGAACTTCGCTTCGCGTGACGCGACGATCAGGTCGGCGGACAGTGCAAGTTCGCAACCGCCGGCGAGTGCCCAACCTTCGACCGCAGCGATCAGCGGCTTCGTGGGTGGAGCTTCGGTGATTCCGCCGAATCCGCGGCCGGGGATCGACGGACGTTCACCGCGCGAGAACGCCTTGAGATCCATGCCGGCGCAGAAAGTTCCGCCGGCACCGGTGAGAATGCCGATGGTCAGGTCGGGGCGTGCCTCGAATTCGTCCATCGCGGCGGCGAGGGCCTCGGACACCTCGAGGGTGACGGCGTTCTTGGCCTCGGGGCGATTGAGGGTGAAGACGGCGATGCCGTCGGCGAACTCGGTGAGAACAACGCTCATGTCAGCTTTTCCTTCGCTACTGGTCGGCGGTGGGGGTGGCGAGACTCCATCGAGAAGGAGTTCCTCCATCAGAGAGAATGACATTTCTGTCGGCAAGAACGATGAGGTGGGCCTGTGTCTCGCGGACGGCGAGGCGGAGCAGCCTCGGATCCATCGCGTCGATCGGCCGAGACCACGTGATGCGTGTGGTGATCTCCCACGCCGTCGACTCGGGGTGTGCGTCGACGGCGCAACGGATCTCTTCGAGGCGGTCGTCGTGGTGTGCCATCAGTTCTCGTGCCCGGTCGGTGACACCACGGAATCGGTACTCGTGGGCGGGGAGCACCTCGCAGTCCGGCAGCATGGTGGTCGCGTGCAGCGACAACAGGTAGCGATTCAGCGGGGAGTCGAGTTCACCCGGGCCCGACGAGATGTTGGGGCTGATGCGCGGGAGCATGTGGTCGCCGCTGAACAGCAGGTCGTTGTCGCGGTCGACGAACGCGAGATGGCCCGGTGTGTGCCCGGGGGTCCACACCGCTTCGATGTTCCATCCGGGTAGATCGAGGCGGTCGCCGCCCTCGAGGACGACGTCGGCGGAGGTGCCGGGAGGGAAGCGGACGAGATCGAAGCGGGGTGCCTCGACGACCTCGGGTGGCGCGCCGAGGTCCGTCAGGTCCACCCGCCACGCCTCGATGTCGGCTGCGGCGTCCGCCGGGGTGAAGTGTCCGAGCGCGGTCGCCTCGGCGGCGTGCATTGCGATCGCGGCGCCCGTGGTCTCTCGCAGTCGCGGGGCGAGGCCGAAGTGGTCGGGGTGCAGATGGGTGATGGCCGCGTACCGCACATCGGTGACGTGGTGACCCGTCGACGCGATGCCGTCGACGAGCGCTTGCCAGGACTCCTCGGTGTCCATGCCGGGATCGATCAGCGCCAGCCCGGTATCCAGAGCGAGCGCATAGCAGAGCACGTAGCGCAGGGGGTTGTGCGGCATCGGGACGGGAATCGACCACAGCCCGGGCCGGACCTCCTCGACAGGAGGTAGTCGGTTCGCTGCCCACGCTTCTCGCTGGACGATGCCGATGTCTTCGGTGATGATCATGGTGTCGAGCCCTCCCGATGCCCGAGGGTGTCGCGCAGGGTGCGCTTGAGGATCTTGCCGCTCGCGTTGCGCGGCAATTCCCCGACGATGTGGATGCGTTGCGGTTTCTTGTACGACGCGAGCCGCTCGGTCGTGAACGCGACGAGTTCGCGTTCTGTCGGTACTTCGACGCCGTCGACCAGGCGTACTACGGCGGTGACGGCCTCGCCCCAGCGTTCGTCGGGCAGACCGACCACGGCGACCTCCGCGACGGCGGGGTGTTCGGCGAGTGCGGCCTCGACCTCGACGGGGTACACGTTCTCCCCACCGGTGATGATCATGTCCTTCACGCGGTCGGTGACGAAGAGGTAGCCGTTCTCGTCGATGTGCCCGGCGTCGCCTGTGCGCAGAAATCCGTCGTCGGTGCACAGTGCGGCTGTCTCGGCGTCGCGCTGCCAGTACCCCGTGACGTTGTTGCGCGACCGCGACACGATCTCGCCGGTCTCTCCTTGTGGCAGCACTTCTCCGGTGACGATGTCGCGGATCTGTACCTCGGTACCCGGAAGTGGCGTCCCCGCAGACCGCAGCAGGTGGGTCCGCGGCCCACGCGGGTCATGGTCGTCGGCACGCAGAGCGGTGAGTGCCCCCATCGTCTCGGTCATTCCGTAGCGCTGCACGAGCCTGCAATGCAGAGTGTCCATGGTCCGCTCGAGTAGCGCCGGAGTGATCGGGGACGCTCCGTAGGCCATGATTTCGAGACTGGACAGGTCGTACTCGTCGAGGTCGGGGAGTTCGAGGAGCATCCCGATCGCGGAGGGCACGAGGAAGGCATGGGTGACTCCGTACTCGGCGATGGCCGCTGCCACCTGTGCTGGGCGCATCTCGCCGAGCAGGATCACGTGCAGCCCGGCCGACAGGGACGTACTGAGCCATCCGCTGCCGGCGATGTGGAACAGGGGCAGCGCATCCAGCGACACCGACTCGTTCCCGAACTCGTAGAGCTCGAGGCCTTCGGGGGTGTTGTAGATGTTGCGATGGACAGCCACAACACCTTTCGGCTTGCCGGTGGTGCCGGAGGTGTAGAGCTGGAGGAGTGCGGTCTCGGGGTCGTCGCCCAGGCCCGGATCGGTGTCGGTACCCGAGGCGACGAGCTGACCCCATGTATTGGCGCCGCCCGGAGCCGAATCACCGACGACGATGATGCGCACGTCCGGCAGTGCTGCGGCGACGGCGTGGGCAGCGTCGGCGAAGTCCGCCTCGACGATGAGCACGCCGATCTGCGCGTCCGTTGCGATCCATGCGATCTCGTCAGGGGTGAGTCGCCAGTTGATCGGGGTGAAGACGAGCCCGGCCTTCGTGCAACCGACGAGTGCCGCCGCGCCGGGCAGACCCATACGGAGTAGCGCACCGATCCGGCCCGACGGCGACGCCAGTGCGGCGAGGGCCGTGGCCACTTTGTTGGTGTACGTGTCGAACTCCGCGTAGGTGAGGGTCGCGCCTTCTGCCGTGACTGCAGGTGCCGAGGGCTGGGAGATCGCCAGCTGCCGAATGCGGTTGGGAAGGTGCAGTTCGCTCACAAGCCACTCCTGATCGACGTCTGTCCGCGCGGACTACCGGTCCGGGGGATCCCAGTCGATCACGGGTGTGACGGCGGCGACAAAGTCCTGCGGCCGCATCCAGCGATAGGGCAAACCTATGTGCGTCGGTCGGTGGTGTGGGGGCCGCCGATGACGGACGCGACGAGGCTGTGCACAGCGTGGGCGAGCCGTTCGGTCTGACCGGCCCGGATGTGTTGCAGGATCACGTCGGGGTTGAGGGCGCCGAGGAGCAGGCGACCGAGGACGGTCGCGTCGACGTCAGGACGTGTTTCCGCCAGAAGCGTCGCGATGTGTCGCGCCCAGAACACATTGATCTCGTCCTCCTGCACTTCCCTGGTGGAGTTGTCGTACGCGATCATGAGCTCGACATTGTCGACGATGAGCTGGAACATCGCGTCGAAATACGCAAGGAGCCGCTCGGGGGCGGGTGCCCCCGGACCGAGCGGTGGCTCCCCTTCGGTCACGGCGTCGCGGAGCGCCAGGGCGCGTTCCCGCACGAGTTCTCTCATCAGACCTGCGCGAGATCCGAAGCGGTGGAAGATCGTGCCTTTGCCGACTCCTGCTGCTGCCGCGATCTGGTCGATGGACACATGCTCGGAGCCGTGGGCGGCGAGGAGGGCGTCGGCGGCGTCGAGGATTGCGCGACGGTTCCGCGCTGCGTCGCTCCGCTCTTTTCTCGGTTGTTCGTCCAGCATCGCAGAGCCCTCCGTTGACAAGTTGACCGGCGGTCCATATCTTCGGTTGTAGTCGAATTGGACCACCGGTCATGTTATCGGGTGTGGCCCGAGGGATTGCATTGCACAAGCGCTACCTGTCGGAAGGATCTGTACATGTCTCACTTTCCGAAACCCGAGGAAGGCAGCTGGACCGAGCACTACGCCATCGACACTGCGCCGATGTCGTACGAGGACTCGATCAGCCCCGAACACTACGAGCTCGAACGCGAGGCAATTTTCAAGCGCTCGTGGATCAATGTCGGTCGTACAAACCAACTTCGGAATGACCAACACCGCTACACGCAGGACATCGTGATCGCAGAGGTCACCGTCCTCGTCACCGAAGGCACCGACGGGAAGGTATCGGCCTTCCAGTTCCCGATCGGTGAAGACCCATCCACCGCCGACCTCACCTCCATTCAGGTCGACGTGTGGGAAGGGTTCATCTTCGTCAACCTCGACAACTCGAACACGAACCCGCTACGCGAGAGCCTGGGCAAGTTCGCGGCCGGCCTCGAAGGGTTCCCGTTCGGCGAATTCACCCAACGGTTCACATACCGGTCGGATGTGGGAAGCAACTGGAAGCTCTACATCGACGCGTTCGCCGAGTTCTACCACGCTCCCGTGCTCCACTCGAAGCAGTACGTGGCGGAGGAAGCGCAGAAACTCCAGGGCTACGGGTTCGAAGCCCTGCACTACGACGTGGACGGCCCGCACGGAATGGTGTCGTCGTGGGGCGGGATGGCGCCCCCGAAGGACCCATCGATGGTCAAGCCCACAGAACGCATCCTGCGCAGCGGCAACTTCGGGCCGTGGGACAAACCCGACATCCCCGGGCTCGCCGATCTCCCCACCGGCCTCAACCCTGCTCGACATCCCTCGTGGGGCCTCGACTCCTACGTGTTCTTCCCGAACTTCATGCTCGTCGTGTGGGAGCCGGGTTGGTTCCTGACCTACCACTACTGGCCGACCGCGTACAACCGCCACACTTTCGAAGGCACGATGTACATGGCGCCGCCGCGCAACGCCACCGACCGCTTGCGTCAGGAGATCGCTGCCGTCACGTTCAAGGAATTCGCACTTCAGGATTCCAACACGCTCGAAGCGACCCAGAAGATGCTCGAAACCCGTGTGGTGAAAGAATTCCCGCTGTGCGATCAGGAGATCCTCCTGCGCCACCTCCACACGTCTGCACAGCGCATCGTCGACGACTACGTCGAGACTCGCCAACCCGCGACCAGCTCGGCCGGATAGGAAGTGAAAGACGTTATGACACAGTTGCTTCCCGCAGAATTTTCCGACCTCGAGCCGTGGGTCGACTGGGCGCTGCCCACCGAGGCACAGCGCTACGGCCGGCGTCTCGAGAGCACCATGCCCGAACTGCAGGCTTTCTACGATGCGGCGCTCCCCCGGCTCGCCGATGCCGCAGCGTATCTCGACACGTTCGACCTCGAAAACCTGCCCGAGGACGCCACCCGGCTGCTGCACGTCTGCTATTCGTTGATCAACATCTCGTTCCCCATCGAGGCTTGGCATCAAGCTCGCGTGCCCGATACGGGGGCTGCAACCATGGATGCGGTGCTCGAACCGGTTCCATGACACAGTGCGTACCGCCGCCCGGCGGTACGCACCGCCTCCGGTTCCTCTCAGCTGATCTCGAGCTCACCCATACGTGCCCACTCGACACCCGGGATCTCCATGTTGAGGATGCGCGGTGTCTCGGTCAGGGCCGGACGCATCGCCTCGAGTCCCTTCTTGAAATGATCGGACCCGACGTGCGCGGCCCCGGCGTCGCCGTCGCGGAACGCCTCCACAAGAACGAACTCGCTCGGATCGTCCACACTGCGTGACCAGTCGAACCACAGATTTCCCGGCTCGGCGAGGGCCCCGCCGAACCACATCACGCCCGACGGGCTCGTCTACCGCATGATCCGAGGCTTCGGGGTCGTGTTCTAGGTAGATGCGCGTTCGCGGGTGTGCACACCCTTGCGCTCCAATTCGGCCGCAATGTCATTGCGGGTGAACACCGGCCCGACCGTCGCGAACGTGCCCAGCAGCGGGACCGCGGTGTGGACGACGGTCTCGTCGTAGATCTGGATCAGGTTGTACCCGCCACCGCCGTCAGCGCCGCGCTGAGCGTCTGCAGGTGCCGACAGGTCGCCCGAATAAGCGACGGAAGTTGCGGTGGACACCGGGATCCCGGCGAACATGCCGGACACTGTGCAATGCAGGTGGCCCGACACGATGGTCCGCATATCCGTGCCGCGGACCGCATCGGCGAGCCGCCACTGCTCGCACAGTTCCCACAACACGGCGCGTTCGGATGTGACGGGAAGCGGCGGATGGTGGATCACGAGGAGGGTGCCGTGCTCGGCGGGAGACGAAAGCTCGCCGGCGAGCCACTGCGCCTGCTCGGCGGTCACCTCGCCACGAGACTTGCCGGGGATGCTCGAATCCAGGCAGATCACGCGCAGGCCGTGCACGTCGTGGACGATATCGATCGGCTCGGTCGTGGGTGCCTCATCGAGGAGGTTCTCACGGAACGCGGCCCGGTCGTCGTGGTTGCCCATCGCCCACAGGACAGGCGCGCCGAGAGCAGCGGCGGCGGGCTCCACCAGTTCCCGCAGACGTCGGTACGCCCCGGGATCGCCGGCATCGGTCAGATCGCCGGTCATGAGCAGAGTGTCGACGGGTACGCCCGTGGCAGCGACGGTGTCGAGGACGTCTGCCAGTTTCTGCTCGCAATCCACAACCCCGTGCAGCGGGGCGGACCCCGCGGTGAAGCGCGTGTCGCTGATCTGGACGAGCGTGTGGGTGGGGCGGGGATACTCTGCGATCCGGAACGTCTCGGTCATGAAGTCAGTCAACGCCGCACGTACTGCGCACCGCCGTACAGCAGGTTGCGTGCGGGTGACCGGAGACCGAATCTGCCGGTGGGGTGGTCAGACTGCCCCGAGCGTGGTGATCACGCGCTGCAGCAGGACCGCGTCGACGGGGACAACATCGGGCGTGAAGGTCCAGTCGCTTCCGGTCCACGGGTCCGCAAAATGCCCATCGGCGCTCGACGGCAGATGCTGGGATTGCTCGAGCAGTATCTGATAAGCCGGGTCCTCGACCACCGTGTCGGCTGCGCCGGCGATCACGATCGAAATATGCTGCGCACCGGGGAGTTGGGTAAGTCGGATGACCTGCATGAGGTCGTCGCTGCTGTACCCGTGGGGCACGCCGGCGAGCACGAGCACACGCGGTTCCACGTGCGCCGCAGCCGGGTCGGTGGACATCGCGAGGGTCGCCAGATCGGCGCTGTCGGCCAGTCCTTTCAGTTTGGATGCGACACCGCCGATGTCGAGGACGGGCGGACCGGCGAGTACGGGAGCGGTCAATGCCCGCAGTTCTAAGAGAGCTCCGGCAGTATCGACGATGTCGATACGCGCACCGGGCTGTGCGGCGAGCAGACGCAGTGCGAGTGCTGTGACAACCTGTTGTGTTGCTGAGTCGTCGCCGTCGATCCACAGTGGCCGGCGCATCGGCAACGGCACACACAGCGGCACCTGGAGACTTCCGCGTTCGGGTGCCGACAGCTCACCGACCCGGATTCCGTCACTCTGCGTGCGCAGGGTGTTCCAGGCCGGAGATGCCCACGACGCCAACGACGCATGCAGTGCGGCGTCGATTGCACGGAGTTCGTCGGTGAGCCGTGCGGTGTCCTCATGGTGCCGTTGCTCTGCGGCAGCGTTCAATTCCGCACACCTCCGGTGTGCCAGTGCGCGTGCGGCTTCGGCTGCGGCACCGGTGCGGGTCGCGGGATCGGCGACGGCCGCGGAGAGTTCGTCGTCGAGGCGGTGCTGGGCGTACTCGTGGGCCGACACGTAGGCCGCGGCGGATCGTGCGGCGTCCTCGAAGATCTTCCACAACCACTCGAACGACGGTGTGACACCGCTCGGGACGGCGGAGGGTTGGGGTTCAGGTTGCGATGGTTGCTCCACCGGCGCGGGGCCGTCGTCGACTTCGATACCGTGCGCGATGAACATCTCGCCGAGGCCAGCTGCGTAGCCCTGTCCGAGCGCCCGAAGTTTCCAGTTTCCATTGTGCGGGTAGAGCTCCCAGCACAACAGCGCCGTTTCGGCACCGGACGGATCCATCTCGAACGTGGCGAGAGACGTACCCGAAGGATCTGTCAGCGTCGTGGAAACAGCGACGGGCGAAGCCGTGCCCGCCGCGCACAGCACGCGAGCGCCCGCGCGCAGAGCGTCCACCTCGACGACGATCGCGTTGCCGTCGAGTCGAACGCCCTGCGTCCGGGGCTGGTTGTAGAACACCACATCGTCCGACGATGCGACCTGCAGGCGGTCGTCGACCACGAACGCACACAGGTCGACCGGAACGGCGGCAGAGACCGTGAAGCGGACGGTCCGGGCTGTCAGCGGAGCGTTCTGCCCCGCAGAGAACACTCCGTTCACGGTTACGAGACCAGGAAGCGGCCGAGCTGCGGCGCCGCCTCGCCCGGGTGCTTGGCCTGGATTCCTTCACCGATGGCCTGCAGTTTCCATTCGCCGCCCTGGCGGTACACCTTCGCCATGACCATGCCGGTGAACGGCATGCCGCCCTGCAACGTGTAGCGGGCAAGCTCGTCGTTGGTGGTGCCGTCGACGAGGCGGCAGAACGCATTCTGGATCTGCTCGAACGTATGACCCTTGTACGAGGTGACGATGAACATCACCGTGTTGATGTGCGGGGGGATACGAGTGAGATCGACGAGGACCACTTCGTCATCACCTGCGCCCTCACCGGTCAGGTTGTCGCCCTGGTGCTGGATCGACCCGTCCTTCGACGTGAGCTGTCCGTAGTAGGCGACATCGACGATGTTCTGGTCGGCGAACATCACCGCCGACGCATCGAGGTCGATGTTCGGTGCGCGGTTGCCGAACAGCCCCCGCTTCTCGACGGGATCCCAGCCGAGGCCCATCCGCAGGAACGTCAGCGCGACGCCGCCGTCCTTGCGGAGCGTGACCTTCTGGCCCTTGACCAGGCTGACGGGGCGGCTCTTCGTCAGGCTCACCTCGGGAGGACCCGCAGGCGCGGGAGGTGCCTGGTTGAACTGTTGCTGCGGGGGCGCCTGGTTGAAAGGCTGCGCGGGGGGCGGCGGAGCAACGGGCCGAGCCGGAGCCGGCGGTGCGGCGGGAGCAGCCGGTGCAGGCGCATCGTCGACGGAGACGCCGTGATCGGTCACGAGCGCCGCGAACCCACCCGCGTACCCCTGCCCTACGGCGCGGACCTTCCACGAACCCTGGCGGCGGTACAGCTCGAGGGCGATCACGATGGACTCGCTGCTCAGACCCTCGATCCGGTACTCGTACAGCACGGTGCCGTTCGTGTCGGACACCCGCGCCGTGGGCGGAGCGAAGCGCCCGAAGTTGCTCGACGCGTCGTCGAGGGTGATGACTGCGCGGACCTGCTCGATGTCGGCCGGCACCGCACCCAGCGACACTGCCAGCGACGCGGCCTGCCCGGGCGCGCCCGGCACAAGGTTCACGCCGGGGCCCGTGGGCTGATTGAAGAACACGAAGTCGGCGTCGGATCGGACCTTGCCGTCGGCCTTGACCAACAGCGCAGACAGGTCTGCCGGTGTCGTCAGTTCCAGGGAAACGACGACGTCGTTTGCGCTGAGGGGGCCGTTCTGGCCTTTGGCGAGCGAGCTGGACAAATCGAGGTCCTCACTGTGTCGGCGGTAGGTGGACGGTTGGGATCACTTTACGAAGCCACCGGCACGGAGGCCGATCGGGTGAACCAGTCGAGAATTTCTTCACCCGCCGCGATGCCCTGCTGTTCCGTGATCGTGAGCGTCGGATGCTGCCAATCGAGGGACTCGAGTTCGCCGTGTCGCGGGCGGATGGCCGCGTCGGCGGAGGCGAGCATCTCGGCGTCGAGTGCGCCGTCGCCGGCTGCGAACACCGGGGAGCCAGGGGCGAGCAGTCCCGCGTCGGTGAGCCGTCGGTGCACCTCGGCGACCGCGCGGCTCTTGCACACCGGATCGGGCATCGTGTAGATCTTGCGGCCCTGCTGTGAGGCGTTCCAGCCGTGTGCGGTGCACCATGCGCTCCAGTCGCTCATGAAGCCGCGGGGCTGCGAGGCGGCATCGACGACGAGATAGCAGAACAGGTCCTCGGCGATCCGGAACTTCGACACCCACTCGTCCGAGATGCGTCGCCGCAGCTCGGTGGTGACGTCGTCGAGGCTCGCGGAGGACGCACGCACCGCGTCGTCGATGCTGTGCCGCCAGCTCGCATCGGCTTCACCGTCGACGAGGATCGCGCCCCCGTTGCTTGTGATCGCATAGGGCCACGGCCCTCCGGGGAGATCGATCCGGTTGAACTGGGCAGGTGTGCGGGTGGTGGTGGGTACCACGGGAAGCGCAGAGGCGAGACCGCGCAACCTGATTGCCGCGGCCTCCGACACATACGACAGCGGCACGCCCTCGTAGTACTCGACGCACAGGAGCCCGCCCTCGGCGAACCGGTCCTCCCCCATCGCACCGCGCGAGTAGATCATGGTGCGGTCGAGGTCGGTGGCGATGAGTGCGGTGGCCGGTGAGCTCGGGGTGTTCGTCAAGGCATGTCCTTGATCAGGCCCATGCACGAATAGGCGAGGTCGGGTACTTCCACGACGGGTACATCCCGAGCCGCAGCAAGCATCCGGATGTGGGTGTGTTCGTCCGCATGGATGTCGCGCACGAGCACCTTCCACGGCACGCGCCGCAGGAGCACACGTGTGGTTTCACCAACGCCGGGCTTGACGAAGTTGACGCTCGAGATACCGAACTGGGCGCGGATCCGCTCGACCGATTCCCAACCGGACCAGGTGGGTTCGCGGTCGGAGTCGAGGATTGTCCGGGCCTGTGCAACGGCGGCCCCGCGATCCCCGAACTCGGCGGTCACGGTGTCGAGGAGGATTCCGGATACGTCGTCGCCGGCGAGTTCGACGTAGAACTTGGCGCCGTGGAACTCGCCCGGTGCGATGAAATCGTCGTTGAGCACGGTGCGCGACACAAGACCGGACACGGTCGAGTTCAGGCAGGCCGACGCGATGAGGAAATCGTCGCGGGTGCCGAACGTGCGTACACAGTGTCCTGGGTCGGCGAGTACTGCGAGATCGCTCGACAGGGTGGGGCCGCCGGAGGCGCCGTACTCGGCGAGCGCTGCCGCGAGTTCCCGTGCGATGGCGCCCTTGCCGGTCCAGCCGTCGACGAACACCACGGACTTCGGGTCGTGCTGCTCCGTTATGTAATCGAGTGCTGCCCTGTCGATTCCACGTCCGCGTACGATCGAGACCGCGTAGTGCGGGAGGTCGAGGTCGTGGTGTTGCTGCGCCCAGCGTCGGATCAGGATCCCGATCGGGGTACCGGCCCGGGCCAGCGATACGAGCGTGAGATCGGTTCCGCGTTCGGCAAGCAGCAGTTCGGTGACGGTGCCGACGGCCTGCGCGAGGCGGGGTGCGGTAGTAGCGAGGGCCTTGTCGAACAGTTCCCGGTACGCGGCGTCGGGTTGGTATTCGACGGGGAGTGACTCGGCGTAGTGGGCGAGACCGGCCTGGATCCGTGCTTCGCGCTCGGCGATGCCGCCTTCTAGGTCCAGGTGCGAGAGGTCTTTGAGGAGCCAGCGCACTTCGTCGGCTGCGTACGACCCGAAATCGGGTCCGGTCAACGGTGTGGTCACTTGTTTTCCTCCCTGGGGCGGCCTGCCCTGGATTCGCGCAGCGTCAGCGGGTCCGTGGACGGCACGACGGCGACGAGCACATCCTCACCCGCGGCCGTGAGCACGTCGAGCACACCTCCGGGCGCACGCAAGCGGTCGGTGTCGGCCGGGCTGTCGATCACCAGGATCAGTTCGGGTCGCGAGCAGGCGCCGGCCCACCGCGCGTTGTACAGGAATCGGGGCGCCTCAGGCTCGAGATCGGACGCGATGTATTCCGGTGCAGCAAAGGTGAATCCACGCCGGAGGGGGTACCCGGGAACGTCGAGGACATACGCCGGGGATCGGGTTGTCGTCTGGAACCGCGTCGGTGTTCCACGCGAGGCGAGTGAGTTCGCGAGCCGCAGCGGTAGGTACATCAGCTCTTCGTGACCGATCACGATGGCCGGACGGGTGGCATCGCGTACACCCGCAAGTGCGTCGGTGGCGGCCTCGACGGCGGCATCGAATCCCGCGACGTCGGAGTTCAGTACCCCGTGGCGTCCGCCGTCGGGAACATGACCCGGCCACGGCAACGACACGAAGCGGGCTTCTCCCCGATGCGGCGAAACCGGATTCAGTTCCGGATCCGGTAGCGCCGTCACGCGCTCGGTCAGCCCGTCGGGGATCTCCGTGTGTCCACCGGCAAGACTCACGTGATCGATGCGGGCACCGAGTTCGGTGGCGGCAGCAACAGTGAGGAGTCGATACTCGTCCGAGCGCATATCGACCAGGGACGCCACGACGTAGTGCGCCCGCGGCTGCTGGCGGTGCAGTGCCCGGATCGCGTCGAGCGCTGTCGCGCCGGTGGAGATCTCGTCGTCCACGAGAACCAGCGGCGCCGGGTTCGCGAAGAGTTCGGGCGACGTGGGTTGCAGCAGGTGCGACGTCGCGTGCGAGTGGCCTTCTTCGAAGCCGGCGAAGACGTCGGCGCCGGGGACGTGCCGCCGCGTGGAGTGCAGATAGCAGGCGGCCCCGATCGCATCGGCGACGCAATGTCCCAGTCCCGTTGCCGTTTCTGCGAACCCGAGTATCACCGCGTCGGCGACATCCGGTCCGAGTGTCTCCGCGACGAGCTGCCCGAGCCGGTGGCCCGCGCCCAGCACCGTCGCGGGGTCGGTGGGCAGGTGCTTGCCGAGTACCGTCGAGACCAGCAGGTGCGCGCGCCGCGGATTGCGGCGCAGGCCGGGCTCGACCAGCTCTGGCACGGTGTACCCCGTCGACGTGGTGTCGTGGTGCAGGGCCAGCCCGAATTCCTCTGTTGCCCACATGGGCTGCAGCGTGTTGGTCACCGGACCACCAGAGCGGTCAGCAGGTCCACGAACGAGACTCCCTTGTTGGTGACCCCGAACACCGACGCGCGCACCAGGGTCTGTTGTGCCCACGTGCGGTGCGGTCGGCGTTCGTTCATCTTGTTTCCGTACCCGGACGCGCGCACCCCGCCGGTGTCGGCATCGAGAATGTCCACGGCGTCGTGGTACTCCTCGTGGGTCACCGCAGACAGCGCATGCACTGCGGCGACGTGCGACGGGTGGATGACGGTCTTGCCCTGGATGCCGTTGGCGCGGTCGAGTGCGATCTCGCGTAACAACCCGTCCAGGTCGCGGCTGACGAGTTGCTGTCGGAACAGCACGGCGTCGTGCTCCTCGAACGGGGTGGCGCGCAGCATCGGACGGAACATGCGTTCGTGGTCGGCGAAGTACTCCCAGACCGGGCCGGTGATGAGAAATCCGGTGCCGTCGGTGCGGCCGAGGTAGTTGACGATGGTGGCGATCACGTCGACGACGACGCGCACGTCGTAGATGGTCAGGTCGCGGTCGCGCCGGATGCCGAAGGTCGCGCACATGTCGGTCGCGCCGACCCGCACGGCCAGTACATGGGGTCGATATTCGGCGAGCAGCTGCGAGATGGCACGCAGTTCTTCGTCGCGGGTCTCGCGGTGCACGACCGAGGCGGATTCGATGACCGGCATCGCGTACAGGTGCTTGCGGAGCAGTTCGGATGCGCGGGTGACCGCGTCGAGGAATTCGCGGCCGAAGCCGGAGGTGAACTTGGGCAGCACGAACCCGGTGAGGACCCGCACACCTTCGCCGAGGGCGGCCGCGATGCGGTTGATGCCGTCGGGGGTTCGGACGCGGACGAACAGGAGCATCGGGGCGTCGCCCTGTGCTGCGAGCTCGTCGAGGGTTGCGACGGCGTTGCTCAGGCCCTGCTCGACTTCGTCGTCGGCGACGGCGTCTTCGAGATCGAGGACCATCGACGTGACGCCCTCGGCGGCCCGGCGCAGGACCGTCGCGGTCAGGTTGCCGCGTGTCGCGGGCACATACAGCGTGGCACCCAATGCGACCGCGAGGCGATCGCGGTCATCGCCGTCCCCGAACGGCTGCGGCACCTGGAAGAACAACCTGTCGAGCGTGGTTCGATCCAGGTGCCGGAAGTGACGCATGGTCTGCGTCCTCGTGTAGGTTGCCCCCGTCATTGGCCGTCGGCCCGTCCTCTCATTCGATCCACCACCCCGGCGATGAAATCCGATACCGCATCGAGATCGCGCACGTAGGCCCAGTAGTCCGGGTGGACTCCGGTGAGCGCGTCGACGGCTCTGTCGATTCGGTCCAGTTGGGCATCGAGAACCGACCCCCACTCTGCAGTCAGATCACGTTGTACGGCAAGGAGCTGCGCGTCACGCAGCCGGAACCGTACTTCGTCGACCTTGGCCTCCGGATTCTTCCGGACGGCACGCAATGCCGCCAGTCGTTCGGTGACGGAATCGACCAGTTCCTCGGCGGCAGCGAGATCGATGCGGACTTCCGTGGCGAGATCGAGTGCGAGCTCGGGCCGAGCGTCGTCCGCGGCTCGGCGTGCTTCGTCGAGGCGTGCACCGGCGCGTTCGAGGAGTACCTCGGCCTGTTGTGCGTTGCCGGACAGGTCGGCCGAGCTTGCGGCGTTGAATTCACGCAGCAAAGCCGAAAAAGCTGGGGGAAGGCCCTCTGTTCTGGTGCGCACCGCGTTGAGTCGGGTGGTGACCGACGCCACGGTGTTGCGCGCTTCACTCTGGCGCCCAGGTGCGTCGGTCAGGGCCTGCCGCAGAACCTTCGTGGCTTCCTCGACCTTGTGCGCTCCCGTGCGCAAGGCGCCGGTGCCGCGAGCGGAGTCCAGGGAACGCAGTTCGATCTCGAGGGCTTCGACGGCGGCGCGTACCGACCGATAGTGCGCGAACGGTGCACGTTCGGGAGCCTGCAGTGCCTCGAGTGCAACGTGGGCATCGGCCCGAACTCGATGTGCGAGTTGAGGAACCGTCTGGGCGAGCGCGGACATGTGTTCGAGGTGCCCACGGTTGTTCTCGTAGAATTCATCGAGAATTCTTGTTGCGTCACCTATTCGGCGAATGGCCTGTTCGTAGTCGGCGGTGGACGCCAATTCCTGGTCGGGTTCGGTGTGTGCGAGCTGCAGATACCCCTCGGCTGCGCGATAGCAGGTCTGCCGGATCGGTTCCCACTGTCGGAGCAGATTCCGCTCTGGAGCGAGCTCATGAGATTCGGCAACGCCCGCCTCGGCGACCGACTGACGTCGATCCATGTCGAGGAACGCGGCCACCATCGCGTCATGGGCACGACGAGCCGCGGGGTCTTCGGAGTGCCCGCCGCCGAAGAGGCGGCGCGTCCATCGGCTCGCCACAAGACCGAATGGTACTGGTCGTTCAGTGTTCGCTACCGCGGGCCGCAACACTGGGCATAGTGGACAGGAGCGTACTTCATTCCCACCCATTACTGTGGTGGAACACGCGCGAAAACCGAACGTACCTCCCTGGTGCGTCGACGACCGATCGAAAGGACCCCGCATGGGCGTCAGCTTGACCAAGGGTGGAAACGTCTCCCTGACGAAGGAAGCCCCGAACCTGACTGCCGTCGCAGTCGGCCTCGGCTGGGACGTGCGCACCACCACCGGCACCGATTTCGACCTCGACGCGAGCGCCATCGCCACCGGTGCCGACAAGAAGGTCGTCTCCGACCAGCACTTCATCTTCTTCAACAACATGAAGTCGCCCGACGGATCCATCGAGCACACCGGCGACAACAAGACCGGCGAGGGTGAAGGCGACGACGAGGTCATCAACGTCGACCTGGCTGCCGTTCCGGCGAACATCGAGTCCATCTTCTTCCCCGTGTCGATCTACGACGGCGACGCCCGCAGCCAGTCGTTCGGTCAGGTCCGCAACGCATACATCCGCGTCGTCGACCGCGCCAACGGCACCGAGCTTGCCCGCTACGACCTGAGCGAGGATGCCTCCACCGAGACCGCCATGGTGTTCGGTGAGCTCTACCGCAACGGCGCAGAGTGGAAGTTCCGTGCGATCGGCCAGGGCTACGCCTCGGGTCTGTCGGGTATCGCCCGCGACTACGGCGTCAACGTCTAAGAACCATCCGGATCGGATCCGGTCCTGGGCTTCGATGCCGGGGACCGGATCCGCATCTGTCGTATTGCAGTAACCACCCTGCAAAGACCTGACTTCGAAAAGAAAGGCCACGCTTCGTGGTACTGCGAATATTCGGTGCGTCGTTCGCCGTCACCGTCGTTTCTCTGGTCGTCGCGTTCCTCTACGGCGGCCCTCAGGCACTTTTCCTCTGCGTGATCCTCGGCATCCTCGAGGTGTCGCTCTCCTTCGACAACGCGGTCATCAACGCGACCGTGCTGCAGCGGATGAGCGAGTTCTGGCAGAAGATCTTCCTCACCGTCGGCATCCTCATCGCCGTGTTCGGTATGCGCCTGGTGTTCCCCCTGCTCATCGTGTGGGTTGCGTCGGGTCTCGGCCCGGTCGCTGCACTGGACCTGGCACTGAATCCACCGCCGGACGGCGCCGCCTACTTCTCCAACGGGGATCCGAGCTACGAAACGCTGATCACCGACGCGCATCCGCAGATTGCGGCGTTCGGTGGCATGTTCCTGCTGATGCTGTTCCTCCACTTCATCCTCGAAGAGCGTGAGATCAAGTGGCTGGAATGGCTCGAGCGTCCGCTGGCGAAGGCCGGCAAGCTCGACCAGCTCGAGGTCGTCATCGCGATCGTTCTGCTGCTCATCACCGCCACGGTGATCGCCCCGGACGACAAGGTGTCGACCGTGATGATCGCCGGCGCGCTCGGCATGATCACGTACATCGCGGTCAACGGTCTCGGCGAGATGTTCCACATGCCGGAGGAAGGCGAAGAGCCCAGCGGCGGCCCCTCGGGCCTGGCCAAGGCCACTGGTAAGGCCGGATTCTTCCTGTTCCTCTACCTCGAGGTCCTCGACGCGTCGTTCTCGTTCGACGGTGTCATCGGCGCCTTCGCGATCACGTCCGACCCGATCATCATCGCTTTGGGTCTCGGTTTCATCGGCGCGATGTTCGTGCGTTCTATCACCATCTTCCTGGTGCGCAAGGGCACGCTGGCCGACTACGTGTATCTCGAGCACGGTGCCCACTGGGCGATCGGTGCGCTCGCACTGATCCTGCTGTACTCGATCGGCACGCACGTCCCCGAGGTCATCACCGGCCTGGTCGGCATCGCGCTGATCGGTGCGGCGTTCGCATCGAGCATCTACCGCAACCGCAAGGAAGCCAAGGCGGAAGTAGCCGCCTGACCGAGCTGACCGATGGGAGCCTTCGACCTTGTTCTCGGGCCGGAGGCTCCCATCCGCATATCCGGGATACACCTATCGAAAGGGGCACGCACATGGCCATCGACTACAACAAGAAGCCCGAGCAGGGATCCGGGGGAGTCAACCTCAGCAAGATCAACCTCACCAAGGAATCCCCCACTGTCAGCCTCAGCAAAGGCGGATCAGGCCAGGGTGTGACACGCGTGAATCTCAACTGGTCGCGCGGTGAACAGAAGAAGGGATTCCTCGCCAAGCTCACCGGCGCTGCCGGCGGAGTCGACCTGGACCTCGGGTGCCTGTACGAGCTGACCGACGGCTCGAAGGGCGTCATCCAGGCGCTCGGAAACAGCTTCGGGTCGCTGAACACGCCGCCGTACATTCACCTCGACGGCGACGATCGCACCGGTTCCGCTCAGGGCGGCGAGAACATGCACATCAACCTCGAACGCCCCGAGCTGATCAAGCGGGTGCTGATCTTCGCCATGATCTACGAGGGCGCTGCCAACTGGGCTGCCGTCGACGGCGTCGTCACCCTCACCCAGCCGTCGGGACCGGAGATCGAGGTGCGTCTCGATTCGCCGAACAACGGTGCGCGCATCTGTGCCATCGCGATGCTGCAGAGCACCGGGCAGGGCGTGACCGTGCAGCGTCTCGTCGAGTACGTCAACGGCAGCCAGTCCGACCTCGACCGTCAGTACGGATGGGGCATGCAGTGGCAGGCCGGCCGGAAGTAGGCGCGTTCACCCGTTTCCCGCCCGCCAGGGCAATGTTGCTGTGGCGGGCGTTCGGGTCCGCACGCCTGCGGTCATGAAACCGGGGCCGGTGGTGCGCTGCTTCGATCGAATTCGGGCAACGTGAGTTCGACGTCGTATTCATAGGTCGCGTCGTTTCCGGAGTTCCGCTGCTCGATGATCCGCCCGTCGTCGTCGACCCACAGGTTCACGGTCGGATCCATCATCTCGACGACCTGTCGGCGTACGTCCTCGATGCCGGGTACGTCCTGGTACAACTCATCGATGTAGGAGTCTGAGTACGCCTCCACATCCAGCATGGCGACGTAGCGGGTGGTGTCGATTCCGTAGATCGTTTCGTTGCCGACTTCCTGAGCGCTGGTGAGCGACGAGGCGAGGATCTTGTTGATGAGTTCCTGGTTCTCGAAGGTCATCAGGTGCATCCTGCCCGCTTCCGAGTCGGGATCCACTCTGTACCAGACGGCCTGCTCGAAGGGAGACCTGTCGGACGGATTCAGGTACTGGACGAACAGTTCGCCGTCATCGAACAACACCCGGAACGGACCCACCGGCGATTCGGTCGCTTCGGTGTAGTTGACATTGCGGGTGTAGTCCACGATGGCCTCGGAGGTCGAGCCGAGCACAGTCTGTACGGCGCGGACGGTACCGGTGTACGTACCGCTGATCGTGAAGGCTGCGCGCACCTTGGCGAGAGGTGTGGTCGCGGCGTCGTAGGAGAGCGACGGTCGGGTATCACCAGCGATGCCGACAGCCCGACCGGACAAGGCGTCGGTGCTGCATGCACTGCCCAGAAGCGAGGCCGATACCGCCACTGTGATTGCGGCACCACGTAGACGTCGAGATACGACCATGAGATTCCCCCCGGATAGTCTGTCCGTGCCTGTCGGCACTCCCCGGGCGGGAATCCTACCGGTCCCCGGACGGCTCCACAGTCCGGGTGTCGATCGTCAAGACGAGGAACCACCAATGCGTAGTCCGCGCCTACGGATGGGGCATGCAGTGGCAGGCCGGCCGTAAGTAAGACCGAGTGATGTTTCCTCACCGGCCACATGGGTACGCAGTCTGGGGACTGTGTGCCGGGCCGGTGAGGAGCAATCGATGCGCGACGACTACGACGAACGCGACTTGAAAGTCGGGGAGCCGAAGGAGTGGGCGGCCGGTGTTCCCGGTGTCGCCGTCGCGCTGAAGCGTTCCTATGAACACATGGGTCTCGTGCGGACCGCCGAGACTCTGCGTGAACTGAATCAGGCCGAGGGCTTCGACTGCATGAGCTGCGCGTGGCCCGACCCCGACCCGGGCCACCGCAAGATCGCGGAATTCTGCGAGAACGGCGCCAAGGCGGTCGCGGAGGAAGCGACCCGCGACCGGGCCACTCCCGAGTTCTTCGCGCGGCACAGCATCGCCGATCTCGCTGGCCACAGCGAGATGTGGCTGGGGCAGCAGGGCCGCATCACGCATCCGATGGTCAAAAATCCCGGCGCTGCGCACTACACGCCCATCGATTGGGATGACGCATTCGCATTGATCGGTGAGCAACTGGCCTCGCTGGGCAGCCCGCACGAGGCAATCTTCTACACGTCGGGTCGCGCATCGAACGAGGCTGCCTTCGTCTATCAGTTGTTCGCGCGCGCATTCGGCACGAACAACCTGCCCGACTGTTCCAACATGTGCCACGAATCGACGAGCATCGCGCTGCAGGAATCCATCGGCATCGGCAAGGCAAGCGTCACCCTCGACGACATCCACAACGCCGAACTCATCATTCTGCAAGGCCAGAATCCCGGCACCAATCATCCACGCATGCTCACCGAACTCGAGACGGCGAAACGTCGCGGCGCAAAGATCCTCACGATCAACCCGTTGCGAGAAGCCGGGCTGATGAACTTCCACAACCCACAGGCACCTCGGGGCGTGGTGGGCCGCGGCACCGAACTGTCGGATCTCCACCTTCCGATCGCGATCAACGGTGATCTGGCGCTGCTGCAGGCATTCGGAGCACTTCTGGTCGAATGGGATGCGCTCGACCACGACTTCATCGACCGTTATGCCCACGGTTTCGACGAATGGAAGCAGCATGTCGCGGCCCTCGATTGGGACATCGTGACCTCGGTGACCGGCCTGTCACGTGAGCAGATCACCGAAGCAGCCCAGATGCTGCGGGACTCGAACGCCACGGTGTTCTGCTGGGCGATGGGCCTGACACAGCACCGCAACGCGGTGGCCACCATCAAGGAAGTGGTCAACCTCGCGCTGGCGCAGGGGAACATCGGGAAACGCGGCGCGGGTGTGATGCCGGTGCGCGGACATTCGAATGTCCAGGGCGACCGCACGATGGGCATCTGGGAACGGGCACCGCAGCATTTCCTCGACGCCATCGAGCGGGAGTTCGGATTCGACCCTCCACGTGAGAACGGCTGGGATACCGTCGATTCCATTCGGGCCATGCGCGACGGCAAGGCACGGTTCTTCCTGGGGCTCGGAGGCAACTTCGTGCAGTCCGCACCCGACACCGCGGTCACTGCCGAAGCGCTGGCGGGTATGTCCATGACGGTGCACATCTCGACGAAGATCAACCGGTCGCACCTCGTGTGCGGCGACACCGCGTTGATCCTGCCCACGCTCGGTCGTACGGAGAAGGACATCCAGGCGTCGGGTGAGCAGTTCGTCAGTGTCGAGGACACGGCCTGCGCTGTGCACGCGTCGCGCGGACCGTTGACGCCTGCGAGCAAGTATCTGCGGTCGGAGGTCGCGATCCTCACGGGCATTGCGGAGGCGACTCTGGGTGAGAGACATGGGATCGACTGGACCGCAATGCGCGAGGACTATGCGAATATCCGTACCCACATTTCCCGCGTGGTCGCCGGTTGCGAAGGATACGAGGTCAACGTTCGACGGCCCGGCGGATTCATCCTTCCGCACCCGCCGCGCGACAGCAGAACCTTCCAGACAGAGTCGGGGCGGGGGGAATTCGCGCTCTCTCCCATCGAGATCCTGCACGTGCCCGAGGGGCACCTGTTGTTGCAGACCCTGCGCAGTCACGACCAGTTCAACACCACGATCTACGGGCTGAGCGATCGGTACCGGGGAATCGAGGGTGGGCGACGAGTGGTGTTCCTGCACCGCGACGACATCGCCGCGCTCGGGTTCGACGACGGCGACATGGTCGATCTGTTCACTCTCTGGGGCGGCGACGAGCGGGTGCGATGCGCGCTGAACTTCCGCATCGTCGAATACGACGTCCCGCGGGGATCGGCCGCTGCCTACTATCCTGAGACCAATACGCTTGTTCCGCTGGATTCGACTGCGCTCCACAGTAATTGTCCGACGTACAAGTCGGTCGTCATCTCGCTGGCGGCAGCGGGTACTCGGGACCACACGTGCCCGGACGTGCAGAGTCAGCAGCCCGTAGGGTCGGATCGATCGCACAAGTCGCAGCCGTCGCCGGAGTATCTGTCCTAGAACACGCCCTCGCGCAGAAGAGCTTCGGCGTCGGCGAACGCCCGGGCGCGGCGCAACACTGTGGGTGGTCCGGGCGGGTTGCCGTGCCACTGGTCGAACAGGGTACTCAGATTCAGCACCATCCGCTCCGGTGAGCTCCAGTGGCGCCATCGCTCGAATTCGGTGCTGCGAGCCAGTTCTCGTGCTGCCTGCCGGGCTCCGATTCCGAGGTCGTATCGTGCGCGAGAGGCCTCGCGCAGCCACACCCAGTACGCGCGTAGTTCACGGATCTCGTCGGCGCCGCACAGTGGTCCGTGACCCGGAACGTAGACGTCGGCGTCCCATGCGAGCAGACGATCGAGCGCCGCGATCCAGTTCTCGAGCGGGCCGTGCCACAGGATGGGTGTCGTCCCGATGAACAGCATGTCGCCGGCGAAGACCACGCCCGCGTCGGGCACGTGCGCAACGAGGTCGCCCGCGGTGTGGCACGGTCCGAGCCGTTCGAGTTCGACGGTTCGGTCGCCGATCGTGAGTCGGTGGGTCTCGTCGAAGATGTGATCCGGGAAACGGGGGGTCCGGCGCGGAAGCCGGGCGCCGGCCCGTACCCGTGCCATGTAGGCCCCGGCCGCGCCGATCGGCCCGGGCATCCGCCCGATCAACTCACCGGTCGTGGCCATCGCGGTCAGCGCGGCCGGAGGCAGATCCTCGTGCATTCCGCCCAGTGCCGCCGCGCTGGTCGTGATGCGTGTGCCGGCGGGAAGGGTGTCGTTGCCCCACCAGTGGTCGCCGTCGGAGTGTGTATTGACGGCCTCGGTGATCGGTGCGTCGGCCACGAGAGGTTGCTGCACTTCGGCGACACGTTTCGCCCACGCGACGTCCCACACGGTATCCACCACGAGCGACGCGGTGCCCTGTGCGACGACGAGCCCGGTGTTGGCCTCGCCCCAGCCGCCCGACGGGCGCAGGAACGCCCACACTCCGTCGCCCAGTTGTGTCAGTCCCGACTCCGACATGTGTTCCCCCTCGACAAGTTCGGTTTTCTCACGCTACTCCGAACTCAACGAGGGTGTTCGGCGGCCTCCTTGATGGCATCGAGCCTGCGATCCCAGCCTGTGCCGACAGCATCCAATGCCCGGCCCACCGCGCTCAGTCTGGAACCGGCGGCGGCGAAACGGAGTTCACGGCCGACGCGTTCGGATGTCACGAGCTCGGATGCTTCGAGTACTGCCAGGTGTTTGGCGATGGCCTGGCGCGACACCGTGAACTCGGATGCGAGGCCGGACGCGGACGCGGGGGATCGCCCGAGGCGCTGAAGGATCCGCCACCGCGTGTCGTCGGCCAGGGCTGCGAACACGCGTGCGGTGTCGGATATCTGGTTCGACTCAGTGTGTGGCAACCGTTTTCCCCTTCTCGAGGTGAGTCCTGGCGAGATCCAGTTCGATGGCCCAGCCTTCGACATGCCCCTCGTACTGTGCACGACGTTCCGCGGAGTCACCGGGGAGCGAATCGAATCCGGTTTCCGTCACGCTCAGGACGGTGGAGGTATCGGAGACGGCGTCGAGTCGGAATTCGACGAGCGTGGACGGGCTGTCGGGGTCTGTGTGGTCGGACAGCCAGCGGAACGCCGCATAGATCGGTTCATCCAGTGCGACGGTGCGGAATGTGAAGGCGCCGTGGACGGGGTCGTGGACGACGGTGAGGTCGCCGTCGCGTTCGAGCCGATGCTCGGTGATCTGCTTCTCGTTGATGTACCACCCGGGTTCGGTCACGAGCTCCCATACTCGTGTGGCGGGGGCGTCGATGGTGATCTGTCGTTCGATGCGATCGAGTTCGCTCGTCATGATTCCTCCTCGTCGATTCCTGCCGAGCTGAGTGCAACCCTATGATTGCATTCAGGCGGACGTATTGCAACCTGTTGGTTGCATTGGACGTGTTTCGGGTAGCTCGGCCTCGGGTAGTCGAACCTGTCGTTGCTTTCGAGGAGAGGCGTACCCGGATGAAACTCACGACCGTGTTGGGAACCGCGGCGGCGACGACGGCGACTGCGCTCGTGGGATCGATCGCGTCGCGCGACGTGGATTCGCGGTGGTACCGGAAACTGCGCACACCACGCTTTCAACCGCCCGCGTCGGTGTTTCCGGTCGTGTGGACCACGTTGTACGCCGACATTGCAGCCACGTCGGCAGTTGCGATCGACGAGTTGACCGATCGAGGTGACCTCGATGGGCGTCGGAGTTACATCACCGCGCTCATCGCGAACCTCGCGCTCAACGGGTCGTGGTCGTGGGTCTTCTTCAAGGGGCATCGTCCCGTTTCAGCCACGGTCGTGTCGGCGCTGCTCACCGCCAGCAGTGCCGATCTTGCCCGGCGAACCGCTGAGGCTCATCCGGTGGCCGGTGCGGTCTTGGTTCCCTACCCGGTGTGGACGTCGTTCGCGACAGTACTCAGCGGGCGGATAGCACAGCTCAACCGGTGACATCGGTGCGCCGGGTATACGGGATGATGGGTGCATGCTCGAAACACCCGTGATCATCGGTATCGGCTCGATCTGTGTCGGCTTCGTGTTCTTCCTTGCCGCCGCGAGTGGGGCTAGGGCCAAGTGGAACAGGAAAGTGACGATCACTCTGTTCGTTGTTGCGATCGTGTTCATGACGGTCATCCCGGTGATCGGCGCGGTCGGGTTCGCGGCGTAATTTTTGTCGGATCCTGTGATTGCGGACCGAAACTGTCCTCGATTGTTCTTACATTGTCTGCATGACCGAAAACATGACCGTCGAAGCGGCCGATATTCTGGCCATGCTCGCGGAACAACGAGACATGCTCCTCATCACCGTGCGCGGACTCGACGACGCGGGCGCTCGCGCCCGAAGCACCGCCAGCGACCTCACCCTGGGCGGACTCATCAAGCACGTATCGGCCACCGAGAGCGGCTGGATCGACAGGATCCGTGAACTGGACGAGAACGCCGTCTTCGATATGGACTCGGCGATGGTGTCGTACTACATGAGCGACGACGAGACCCTCGCCGGCTTGCTGGACGAGTATGCGAAGGTGGCGGCTGCGACCGAGGAGTTCGTCGCAGGTCTCGACCTCGACCTGCAGGTTCCGCTCCCGACCGCACCGTGGGCGCCGGAGCGGGAATGGTGGAGTGCGCGAAAGGTGTTGCTGCACATCATCCGCGAAACAGCCCACCACAGTGGTCATGCCGACATCATTCGCGAGTCGCTCGACGGTGCGAACACCACCATGCAACGCGGCGCTGATGCCGGCATGACCTTCGACTGATCTTCACTTGATCGGGCCGGGGAAGTGGGTGTGTCGGCGTCAGTGCACGCCCGCGACCTCCGCGCCGATACCGGTCTCCGCGCGCACCAGCATCTCGGCGAACTTCTCGTCGTCGTGGAGACCGCGACCGCGGCGCTTCTCGGCGACGAGCGAGCCGATGACGCAGGCGGCGAGGCCGAGTGGCATCGTGAAGATCACCGGCAGCTGGATGGTCAGGGGCGCGGGTCCGCTGCCCATCCACAGTGCCTCGGTGAACATGAGGCTCACGACCGTCGAGACCAGGCCGGTGAGCACGCCCCACACCGCGCCCGTGCTGTTGAATCGTCGCCAGTTCAGGCTCAGGACCAGGGCGGGGAGATGGGCGCTGCCGGCGACCATGAACGCCATGCCCATGAAGAACGTGATGTTGGTGTCGTCGCCGATCAGCATGGTCAGGCCGATGGCAATGATGCTGAATGCGACCGCACCGTAGCGCGCGATTCGAGCCTGCGCGTTCTCCTCGCGGTGCCGGTCCGCGACGTCGAGGTGCTCGACGGGTTCCTTGCGGGTCAGGGCCGGCCACACGTCGCGTGCGAATGTTCCTGCGGCGGAGATGACCACACCTGCGACGACGGCGATGATGGATGCGAAGGCAACCGCTGCGACGAGCGCGAGTGCGATCGAACCGCCGGTGGTGCCGATGCCGCCGCCGAGTTCGGTGACGAGGACCGGGGCTGCGAGGTTTCCGCCGGGGCCGACGAGATCGGTGCCGTTCGGGCCGAGCAGTGCCGCGGCGCCGAAACCCATCACGATGACGATGAGGTAGAACATGCTGCACAGCGCGACAGTCCAGCCGAGCGAGCGTCGTGCGGTCTGTGCCTCGGGGACGGTGAAGAACCGGATGAGGATGTGCGCCATGCCGGCGGTGCCGAGCGCGAACGCCAAGGCGTAGGAGACGAGATTGATTGCGCTGGTCTCGCCGAAGATCAGGCCGGGCGACAGGATCGCCTCGCCCGCAACGGCGTTGTCGGTGGCGTCGCCGAGCACCTTGGGGAAGCTGAAGCCGAACTGCGCGAGAATTCCGAAGCACACGATGAGCGCGAGCGCCGACAGGATCGACGACTTGATGACCTGAACCCAGGTCGTGGCGAGCATGCCGCCGACGAATACGTAGATGCCCATGAGCGAACCCGCCACGATCACCGACAGCCAGAACGGAATTCCGGACACCGATTCGAGCAGCACGCCGGCGGCAACGAGCTGGGCGAGCAACACGAACGTGCCGGTCGCGATGGTGCTGAGCGCCACCACGACACGCACATTGCGGGATTCGGTGCGGAAGACGAGCACGTCGGCGAGAGTGTACTTGCCGAGATTGCGCATCTTCTCCGCGAGCAGGAACAGCACCGGCAGGAAGGAGATGACGGACGTGAACAGGATGACGGTGCCGTCGACGCCCTTGGAGAAGATCAGACCCGTGGTGCCGAGGAAGCTACCGGCGGAGATGAACTCACCTGCGATGGCAAATCCGTTCTGCCAACTCGAGATCGAGCGACCTGCCGCGAAGAAGCCGTCGGCGCTCTTGGCGCGACGAGACGCCGCGAACGTCACCCACAGGGTCAGTGAGATGACGGCACTGCAGATTGCGATGGCCAGGTAATCGGCGTCGCCGGTCATGCGACGACCTCCTCGGAGTCGGGCCGGTTATCGGCGACAGCGCGGATCGCGACGTCGGCGGCGGGTTGAATGTATGTGCGGGACAGTCGGAAATACGCCCAAACCAGAACCCAGGTTCCAGCAAACTGGCTCAGAACCACCCAGAGCGAGAGCGGGATCCCCAGAACGGACGTGGAACCGAGCTGGTCCGGGAATCCGATCCAGGCAACGAGGAAGCTCGTGAACAACGCGATGGTGATGCCGCCGAGGGCGTTGGTGACCATCTTGCGTCGATGCCGCAGTTCGGCGACCTCGGGTAGCTGCAGCATCCGCGACCAGATCAGATCGTCTGCGGCGAAGATGCCCTTGTCGGAGACTGGGTTACTGCCGGAAACGGTGTCGTTCATGCCCGCACCGCCGCCCGGCGTGCCGTGTCGAGCGCGAAGAGGTTCTCGTCCCAGCCGGCTTCGAGGGGGCCGAAGAAGTGGAAGCGCACCTGCTTGACCCGGTAGAGCCAGCGGCCGTCGACCTTGACGACCTCGTCGGTGTACCTGCCGGCGGCGATGCTCGCGGTGCCTTCGGTGACACACGGTTGCCACAGGAACGAGCGCACCGTGGCACGGTCTCCGTCGAGGTCGATCTCGAGATTCGTGATGAAGTGCCAGAACGCGGTGAGACCGCCGTCGGCGAGACCGGCGAAGAACTCCTTCATCTCGTCCTTGCCCTTGGGGTGTGACAGCCCGTCGAATTCACCGTCGTCGGTGAACAGGTCCATCAGGGCATCCCAGTTCCCGTCGTCGAGGTGGCGGCAGTACCGGGCGTCGAGCGTGCGGATCGCCTCGAGGTCTTCGAGACGTGCGATGCGCTCGAGGAGCGAGCGATCGGATTCGGGGTTGGTCACGGGAAAGCCTCCGAGAACGCTGTGGTTAACGTATGTTCATGTGACGGGAACCATAACAAGCGCGAATTGGGCGGTCAAGGGCGACGTTGTTGCTGGTAGTGGCATGTGCCTCTACCCTTCGAAAGATGAACACGCGGTCAACTGCGGCCCTGCCGTCCGTTCGTGAGCGGATTCTCGAAACTGCTCTCGACGAGTTCTATGCATCCGGATTTCACGGGGCAACCGTGCGAAACATCGCGAACAGTGCAGGTTGTAGCGCTGCGAACGTCTACAACCATTTCGAGAACAAGTCCGAGTTGCTGGTGGAGATCCTGCGACGCGCGAGCGACGAGCAGTTCACTGCGACCCGGAATGCGCTGCGGAAGGCGGGTGCGGACCCGGCCGAGCAATGGCGGGCGGCAGTCGTCGCGCATGCGCTGTTCACTGCGCGGAATCCGCGTGCCTGTCTCGTCGCGAACACCGAGTTGCGGTACCTCGACGATCTGAATCGCAGGCGCGTGGTGGGGTCGCGCGATGCGCAGGAGCAACTGTTCGTCGAGATCGCAGAAAGAGGCGTCGAACAGGGATTATTCGATCTTCCGAGGGTGCATCAGGCGGTCACGGCGGTGTTGACGATGTGCTCGGGGATTCCGCTGTGGTTCCGTCCGGACGGGCCACTGACGGCGCAGGAGGTCGCCGACGACTACGGTCGCTACGCGCTCAACCTGGTGGGATACCGGAAAGTCTGAGGTCGGGCGTTGACGAGTGATGGGTGTCATGGTCTACTGGGTGAACAAGCGTTAATGACCTACTCCGGTCCATAGAGGGAGTACCCCCCATGACTCACCGCCCGTCTCAGCCCCGCACCGACTCGCCGCGCTACCTCACCGAGGAACGGCTCGAGATCCGCGATCTGGCCCGCGACTTCGCGATGACCCGGGTCCTGCCCGTGGCGAACGAACTCGACCCGGTCCAGGGCACCATCCCGGACTCGCTCAAGAAGGAAATGGCCGAGATCGGTTTCTTCGGTATCATGATCCCCGAGGAATACGGTGGTCTCGGGCTCGGTGTTTTCGAATACTGCCTCGTCGCCGAGGAACTCTCCCGAGCCTGGATGAGCGTGTCGGGCCTCCTTGCCCGCGGCAACGGCATGGGCGGCGGTTTCACGCCCGAGCAGGAGCAGGCCTTGCTCCCGCGGGTCGCCCGCGGTGAATACCTCGGCGCCTACGCGCTGTCCGAGGCCGAAGCCGGTTCCGACGTCGCCAACATCTCCTGCCGTGCGGTGCGCGACGGTGACGAATGGGTGGTGAACGGCACGAAGATGTGGTGCACCTACGCCGACGAAGCCGACTACATGGTGCTGTTCGCCCGCACCGATCCGAACAAGGACCCGGCCAAGCCTCACCGCGGCATCAGCGCGTTCCTCATCGAGAAGGACCGTGGGGGATTCCCTGAAGGTATCTCGGGCACGAAGGTCCGAAAGATCGGCTACTTCGGCTGGAGCACCTGGGAGTTGTCGTTCGACAATTACCGCATTCCCGCCGGGAAGATGCTCGGCGAAGAAGGCAAGGGCTTCTACCTCGCAGTATCCGGTCTCGAGGTGGGGCGGGCCCACACCGCTGCCCGTGCGATCGGCCTTGCCCGCGCCGCGCTCGAGGACTCCATCGAGTACATGCACACCCGCCGCCAGTTCGGCCGGCCGATCGGCGATTTCCAGCATCTGCGCTTCAAGGTCGCGAAGATGGCCACCGACATCGAGGCTGCACGCCAGTTGATGTATTCGGTGGCCACCGATATCGACACCGGTCGTCGCTGCTCGCTCGAGGCGTCGATGTGCAAGCTCGTCGCTACCGAAATGGCCGAGCAGGTCACCAGCGAGGCCGTGCAGATCCACGGCGGCGCGGGGTACACCACCGATTTTCAGGTCGAGCGTCACTGGCGTGATGCTCGCCTGACAAAGATCTTCGAGGGTACCAGCGAGATCCAGATGCGCATCATTTCCGATGAGCTGCTCGGAAGGCCGGAAAAGTGATGAGTACCAACGCCGCTCGCGGCCTGGTCGCCGTCGGTAGCCGAACAGCAACACCGCTGCAGGTTGTTGCCGACGCCCTCGCTGCAGCGGGGGTGGTCCTGCCCGCCGGCTCCGCACTGGCCGGTGCTGCCGTCGCAGCCGCGACCGTGCCTGCAGTTCCGGGGGCATGTCGCATCGGATCCCGATGGAATGCAGAAGGATTCGTCGAACAGAACGAGAGCGTGTCCGTCGGGACGGTGATCACTCGCATCACCGGCGACCGCGTCGAGCGACACGTATCCTTGCGTGGCATCGATGGTGTACTCCGTGAGAGTGGCACCGAGATATGGCGTCTCGACGATCCGGCGGCCGTGCTGCCCACTCCGGAGCTCGATTTCTGCAGTGTCGAATGGGGCAACCTCCTGAGCGACAGCCTCGAAGACGACCGCGGTTTCACCTCCTCCCTGTCGACGTGGGACGGCACCATCGGACTGCGCTGCGGCGATCGGGAACTGCACCTGCGCATCTACAAGGGCACTGTCGTCGATGTGACGCGACGTGTCCCGCACGGCGCCACATTCACGTTCGTTGCACCTGCTCACACCTGGGTCGACCTCGTCCTGTCGGATACCGACGATTTCATGCGCCGCGCCATAAGCGGCGAGTTCTCCTCCAGCGGAGACGGATACGAATACCTGAGACTGACCAAGCCGCTCAATACGATCATCGCGCACGCGCGACTCATCGCCCGGAAGGCCAACTCATGATCGAGGCCCGGTATCTCGACATCGGGGGAGCACTCGGATTCGTCGAGATCGTCACTCCCGACCGTCATGACAATGACCACCGCGACACCGACCCCGCCGCATTGCCCGCGATCCTGTGTATCCATACCGCAGGCCAGAGCGGCGTGCAGTGGCGGCACGTCGCACGCAGTCTCGCGAACCTGGGTTATCGGGTGATCGTGCCCGACCTGCCGGGGCACGGACGTTCAGAACCCGCTCCCTGTGGCCCGGTGACCAGCATCGTCGACTACGGCGACTGGTTGTGCAGCGTCCTCGACGCTCTCGGCATCGAGCGCCCCTACGTGATCGGGTGCTCGATCGGCGGCAAGCTCACCCTCGAACTCGCGACCCGTCCCGGGCGGCCGCTGTCCGGCGCAATTGCGATGGAAGCAGAAGCCGGACCCGGCCGGGTCAACGTGAACGGACTTCGTCGCGAACTCGAAGACGTCGCGGGCCCGGCCCGCGCCGAGCGCACCTATCTGGGCACTCTTGCCTCGGTGGGACGCTCCGTGCCCGAAGCGAAGGCGCACGTCGTGGCGCTCATGCACAAGCGGGAAGACCCGGAGATCTCGTCGTCCGACCTGATCGGCTGGGGGACCCACGACGTCCGCGATCGCCTCGATCAGGTCACTGCACCATTGCATGTGGTCGCGGGGCGTGACGATCCGTGGATCGTCGTCGACGAGATCGCCCGCGTCGCCGAGATGGTCAACGAGATTGCGCCCGGTCGTGCACGATTCACGGCCCTGGACGGCATCGGACACTATCCGATGGAGGAGATCGACGATTTCGCCGCACTCGTCGACACATGGATCGGCGAACTGAAGGCATCCGTGCAGGCGGAGGAGATATCGCTGTGACGACACGAACCGAGACCCTGTCCGCACTGCTGGACACTCTCGTCGACGACGACCCAGCAGTTCCACTCACGTACGACGTGGTCGCGGGTGAACTCGTCGTGAGCGGTAGGTCCGACATCCGCGACCGCGCAGAGGCCCTGCGGGCAGAACTCGAGGCTGTCGGGGTCCGACCCGGGCAGTGTCTCGCCGTGATGCTGCCGAACTGGTCCGACGCCCTGGTCTGGCAGTTCGCCGCCGCCGCGGTGGGTGCCCACGTCATCGGCGTCAATACCCGATACAACACCGGCGAGGTCGCGCATATCCTCACCGCCGCACGACCCGCGGTGGTCGCGGTCCCCGCGGCCTTCCACGGCCTGGATCTGTTCGGCCGTCTGACCGAAGCCGCCGCCTCGGTTCCCGATGTGGCGTCGCCGACCATCGCTGTGGTTCGCGGACCCGACGAAACCGAAGCGACGGCAAGTGAATTCGACCTCGGTAGTGGAGCGTGGGTCGCCGGAAGCGGCGACACCGGCGCGGTCGAGGCCCCCGAGACGCCCGACCGGGTCACGCTCACCGCAGCCGGAATCGACGACGACCCGCAGGATCTCCTCGCCGTCGCGTTCACGACCTCCGGCTCGACCGGTGTCCCGAAGCTCGCCGCGCACCGCCACAGCGCCATCGTGCGGCACGGACATGCCGACGCCGCGATCATGCAGGTGCGCGGCGGCGATGTGGGGCTGTGCGTCCTTCCTGTCTCGGGTGTGTTCGGGTTCAGCGCTGCGATGGCGATGATCGCCGGTGGTGGCGCGCTGCTCATGGAGACGGTGTTCGATCCCGCAGCCGTGCTGCGCCGCATGCAGCAGGTGAAGGTCACACACGGAGTAGGTGCCGACGACCTGTTCGGCCGCCTGTACGACGAGTGGCACACCGGCGAGCGCGCCGATCTGTCGTCGCTGCGCTGGCTCGGTATCGCCGACTTCCTCGGCCGGTCCAAGGAGATCGCGCGGTGGGCCCGCGACGAGTTCGGGACGCACACCTCCGGGGTGTTCGGATCGTCCGAGGTGTTCGCCCTCGCGATGCTCTGGAACGCGGACGACCCGGAATCGGTGCGCTGGAACGGTGGTGGCCGTGCGGTGGACTCCGCGATCGAGCTACGTGTTGCGGACCCGCTCGAGGACACCCCGATCGCCGATGGTGAACAGGGAGAACTGCAGTTCCGCGGACCCAACGTCGTCGACGCCTACCTCGGCAACCCGGAGGCCGCAGCTCGCGCCTTCACGAAGGACGGCTGGTTCCGCAGCGGCGACCTGGCTGTGGCACTCGGTGACGGCGGCTACCGGTATGTGTGCCGTATGGGCGACGTGTTGCGTCTACGCGGGTTCCTCGTCGACCCCGCCGAAATCGAACGACGCCTCGCTCAGCATCCGGGTGTGGGAATCGTGAAGGTCGTCGGCATCACCGGCGACGGCGGCTACACGCAGGCCGTCGGGTTCGTGGTCCCCACCGACGACGCACCTGACGACACCGACGCCGAAACCCTGAAGTCTTGGTGCAAGGAAGAACTCGCGGCGTTCAAGGTGCCGTCCGCCATCCATGTCATCGACCGCATGCCGACCACCGTGGGTGGCAACGGCTCGAAGATCCGGGCCGTAGAACTGCGCGAATGGGCGCAGAACTGGACCGACAGTGAAAGGGATTACCGTCGTGACTGATTCCACCGCTTCTCCCGCTTCCGCCACCGATGTGGTCATCTGCGAGCCGCTGCGCACGCCCGTGGGCCGCTACGGCGGCATGTACATCGACGTGCCTGCCACCGATCTCGCCGCACGGGTCATCTCCGAGCTGCTGTCGCGCACGGCAATCGACCCCTCGAGCATCGACGACGTCATCTTCGGCCAGTGCTACCCCAACGGTGAGGCACCCGCGATCGGCCGTGTCGCGGCGCTGGACGCGGGCCTTCCCGTCACCGTCCCCGGTCTGCAACTCGACCGTCGTTGCGGTTCGGGTCTGCAGGCGGTGCTCGATGCCGCGATGCGCGTGCAGACCGGTGTCGCCGACATCGTCATCGCCGGCGGTGCCGAATCGATGAGCCGCTCCGAGTACTACACCGAATCGATGCGCTGGGGAGCCAAGGGTGCGCCCGCCGCGTTGCACGACCGCCTCGCACGCGGCCGCGTCACCGCCGGCGGCCGGAACTATCCGGTGCCCGGTGGCATGCTCGAAACCGCTGAGAATTTGCGACGGAAGTACGACATTCCCCGCCTCGAGCAGGACGAACTCGCCGTCGAGTCGCACCGGCGAGCGGTCGCCGCGATCGAATCCGGCAAGTTCGCCGACGAGATCGTGCCCGTGCAGGTGCCGCAACACAGGGGCGACCCGAGGACGATCGACCGTGACGAGCACCCGCGCGCCGACACCACCGTCGAGACGCTCGCGAAACTCCGCCCGATCATGGGCAAGCAGGATCCCGACGCCACCGTCACCGCCGGCAACGCCAGCGGGCAGAACGACGGTGCCGCAGCCTGCATCGTGACCAGCCGCGCGACCGCGGACCGGCTCGGCCTGCGCCCGCTCGGAAAACTGCTCACGTGGGCGGCCGCCGGAGTGGCCCCCGCGGAGATGGGTATCGGCCCGGTGCCGTCCACCGCGAAGGCACTCGATCGTGCAGGATTGAACCTGTCGGATATCGACCTCATCGAACTCAACGAGGCATTCGCCGCGCAGGCCCTCGCCGTGACACGCGAATGGAAGTTCACCGCAGCGGATTTCGAGCGCACCAACGTCAACGGGTCCGGGATCTCCCTCGGACACCCCGTCGGCGCAACCGGCGTGCGGATCCTCGCGACGATGCTGCGTGAACTCGATCGTCGCGGCGCCCGTTACGGCCTCGAGACGATGTGCATCGGCGGTGGCCAGGGCCTGACCGCGATCTTCGAGAGGGTCGCGTGACCTGGCGTCCGCTGGACGGAATCCGCGTCATCGATCTGTCCAGCTTCGTCGCCGGACCCACCGCAGGCCGGATGCTCGCCGAACTCGGTGCCGACGTGATCCGCGTCGACCCGATCGGCGGCGCGGTCGACGGCGGCCGCTGGCCGCTCACCGACGAGGGTGCGAGTCTGTACTGGACCGGGCTCAACCAGGCCAAACGCTCGGTCGCGGTGGACCTGCGCAGCGAGGAGGGACGTGCCCGGGTCGTCGAGTTGATCGCCGATGCCGGGATCGTCCTCGAGAACGCCGCGCACGCGCCGTGGCTCGCCCACGACACGCTCGCCGAGCACCGCGCCGATCTGATCCACCTGCACATCGCGGGGAACGCCGACGGCAGCCCGGCGGTCGACTACACCGTCAACGCCGCGGCAGGGGTTCCGCTGATGACCGGCCCGACCGGTCTCGGTACCCCGGTGAATCATGTGCTGCCAGCGTGGGATCTGCTCACCGGTGTGCATGCGGCGCTCGGCATCGTCACCGCGCTCCGCCGCCGCGAACAGACCGGCGAGGGAGCGTATCTCGAACTTGCACTCGACGACGTTGCGAATTCCGCGGTTGCGAGCATGGGCTGGCTGGCCGAGGCGCAGGCGCGAGGATCGGGTCGTGAGTTGCAGGGCAACGCGCTGTACGGCAGCTACGGTTCCGAATTCGCAACTGCCGACGGACGCTACGTCATGATCGTCGGCCTGACGCGCGGGCAGTGGCGGGCACTCGTCGAGGTCACCGGTACCGCTGACGTGTTCACGGCGCTCGCTGCGCAACGCGGTCTCGATTTCGAGAACGAAGGTGACCGCTATGCGGCGCGCGACGCGATCACGGCGATTCTCGCACCGTGGTTTTCTGCGCGGACCCTCGAACAGATCGAAGCGGATCTCGCGGGCACGCGGGTGCTGTGGGCGCCGTATCGGACGATGGACGAGGTCGCGACCGACCTCGCGGCACGGCCCGACTCGGTGGTCCAGTACGTCGACCAACCCGGAATCGGGTCTGTGCTGACCGCACGGTCGCCACTGCGCTGGAACGGTCGCTACACCGACGCGCAGCCTGCGCCTCGGCACGGGCAGCACACCGACGAGATTCTCGATATCGCGCACACCGCAGATCGGTGACCTGCCGCATGGGCACCCGCCGCGCAAGCTGCGCGGACGGCGAGCGGTCAGCGTGACTGCTCGTCGGTGAGGGTGAGATCGAACAGTGTCGCCGGATGCCCCTGCCAGATGCGTCGCGAGACCTGCTCGGGATACGGGACGGTGGCCGGAGACGTGTCGAGAAGCCGGGTCGCAGGGTCATTCCCAGTGAACGGCTCCCAGCCTGGATCACCGTCCGCTACGAACCCGATCCACGATCGACGTACGACGTCGCAGACGATGTCCGCGCCGACTGCCGGCCGTCCGTCCAGCGCGGCCTGTACGGCGGGAGCATCCAGGGTGCCGAACAAGGCGGGAATGTCGAGGCTGTGGAATGCCCCCGTGGGCAGGGCGGGCTCCCAGCAGAACTCGTAGACGTGGGTGGCCCCGCCGGCAGCGCTGTGTGTTTCGGCCAGTTGTACCGCCGGCATGCGGAACAGTGCGTCCGAGTGGACGATCTCGAAGAGTTCACGGTCGGACGATGTCGGATACCCGGTGCGATACGCGGCTACCGGGTCGACGCCGGGCACGTGCGCGCTGATCGCGGTGTCGGCCATCTCCGCGGTCACCGGAAGGTCACCGAGCATGCCCATGAACAGACGGAACTCGTCGCGGGTATGCCCCACCAGCAGGTCGACGTCGGTTCGATGGTCCGGGCTGGGCACACATGGGTGGGTGGGGAGCGTCTTGCCATCGACGATCGGGCAGAACGGCGCGCCGATCCCGGTGATCCGCCCCCATCGCGCGGCATGCTCGGGCATCTCCGCCATCAGCAGATCGGTCTCGTCGGCCAGTGTCTGCGGATCGATGGCAGCGAGCGAGTCGCGTGTCGGTGCCGCAGACAGTCGCGTTGCCAGTCGCTCGGTGATTTCGGCGGCAAGTGACTCCGTGCAGTACATGCCGGGAAAGCTCTGTGCGATTGCCCGGTGGAAGAGTCCGCGGGCGCGCGGCATGCACATCAGCGCTCCCACCGATCCCGCGCCGCTCGATTGCCCCGCAATGGTCACGCGGTGTGAGTTGCCGCCGAAGGCCTCGATGTTGTCGCGGACCCACTCGAGCGCGGCGATCTGATCGAGCAGGCCGCGGTTGTTCGGTGCCCCGGTGATGCGGGCGAATCCTTCGGCGCCGACACGATAGTTGATCGTGACCACCACCAGACCCGAGCGAGCCAGGTCGGCGCCGTCGTACATCGGGTCCGCGGACGAACCGGCCATGTACGCACCGCCGTGGATCCACACGAGCACAGGAGCATCGCCTCGCGCAGTCGCGGGAGCCCAGACGTTGAGCGTCAGCCAATCTTGATCGGCGTATGCGGGGGCGCGTGCCGGTCCGCTCTGTGGAACCGCGGAACCGAAGTCGGTGGCCTGTCGCTCTCCCGTCCAGGACGAGGGCGCGTGCGGCTCGCGAAATCGCAGGTTGCCCACCGGGGGGCGCGCATATCGAATCCCCTTGTAGATATCGACGTTGCGGTCTCGTCGTCCTCGGAGTTGTCCGTATGCGGTGGAAACCAGTGGGTCCATCTAAACCTTCGTGGGTCGCAGCTCTTGGTAGGTCACTGTATTACTATCGTAGCGTAGCAAGTGTCGAGCAGTTCTTCGCCATGAGAACCAGGCCACCGCAGGCAGAGGAGTCACACCGTGCCCCGGAGAGTGGATCGTGAACAACGTCGACGTGAGATCGTGGCGGCGCTGTGGCGGGTGGCCTACCGTGACGGGTGGGATGTCGTGAGTCTGCGTACTGTCGCCGCTGAGGCCGGGCTCTCACTCGGTTCGGTTCAGTATTTCTTCACGGGGATCGACGAATTGGTCCACGTTGCAGTGAGTACCGTCCGCGACATTCTCACCGGCCATCTGCAGGAGCAACTCACCACCCTGCGGGAAAGTGAGGATCCCCGAGCCGACGTCGTCATCCTGCTTCGGCAGATGCTGCCGGGCCGTATTCCCGAACAAGTCGGCGGCAGCGAGTCGTCGGGCGACGACCTGTGGCGCGCGCATCTCCTCGCGTGGCTCGCTCTGGTTCAGAGAGCCGCCCGCAACCCGGATCTGGGAGTCGACCTGGCGCGCGGTTCGACCGAACTCGCCGACGCGATCTGCGAATGCATCCACACCGCGATCCCACAGCGCACCGCCGTGGAATGCCGACGCGACGCATCGGGACTGCTGGCAACTGTCGAGGGACTCATCCTGCAGATGAGTTACGGGTTGCAGGATCCCCGATCCGCCGCGCAGGTCATCGAACAACAGGTGGCGCGAGTGTTCGCCACGAACACCGAGACGATGTGACCACCGGCGTGGACGTTCGGAAATTGCGGCCGGTCAGCTCGGTCGCTGGACTCGGGAGTCAGCTACCGGGCGCTCGATAGGACGCGTCCCGCCGTGCGGCTTCGTCGACCTGTTCGGGGGTGAGCAGCGCGATCGGTTTCGACCGCGCGGCGCCCGACGCGATGGTGCGGAGTTCGAGGGTGGCGGCGGCGATCTCGTCGGGCACCTCACCGAGCACATACAGGTCGTGCCCACCCAAGGCGAAGTGCACGGATTCGACGGTGCCGCCGACACTTTCGACCATCGCGACGATCGCGTCCCGACGGGCACTGCCGCCGTCGCTCAGGAGTCCTTTCGCGCCCTCTGCGGTGTAGGTGACCTGCCATAGATAAAGCACTTGCATACCCCTATTCTGTGTGGGTCCTATGCTCCCTTAAATGCTTTTAGAGCGTGTCTCACGTGGATGAAGTGGTTTGTGGTGCATCATGTAACGCGTGGTAGATGAGCTGTCTCTCCGTTTGGTTCCGGATGCATTGTG
>NZ_SLVY01000023.1 GCF_004345605.1 Rhodococcus sp. SMB37 | reverse complement strand
CTGTCCCCATGCCCGCTCCACCGGCCCGGACAGCACCTCGAATAAAGCGAAAACCCCAGTTCACAGGGTCGCTAATCAACAACTACGGCGCCCTGCCCCCGTACCCACCCCGGACACAGGCCACCACCAACCTTCTCGAGGACCGGACCACTCTTCACGGCAGCTGAGCCGCGAGCAGAGCCCGAACGGGCAGTGCGTCCAGCACGGCGGAGCCCCGATGCGAGGCACCTGCCGCGCCGGCTCGAGTCGCACGCCCCGAGTCCGTTTTGATGAAAAGCAGGGATTCACAAGTTTCACGATTCGTGAGTGTCAAATGCCGATAAGCTAGATTATGTCAACCTGCGGCGATGGGCTCGTTCATCGGATGCATCATCGCCTCACCCGAACGGGCTGCGCGCAGCGGCACGCCGGCGGTTCCTGGGACCGTCTCCGGTGGACGCACCGCCGGGGCCTCCTGAAGGTCCGTGCGCACAACCTTCCCGTTCCCGCGAGCACCGCACCGCTGCGCCGCATGTGGTGCAGCCGACGCCGGCGTGCGGATTCAGACGCCGGATGGGCACTCGGCGACCTGTCGGCACCGGCACTTCGGCTCACAGCGGGATCACGTCTCATTGCGTCCAAGATGGCGGACGTCATGGGTCGCATCCCCCGCGACTCGTGACTGTCGATGATGGATAACCTCGATTATCCATGTCGGAGGGTCACGAGTCGTAGAACATGCGAATTCATGAACTCCACCATTTTGGGGCACGACGATCCGTCTGGATTGACCACTCATGTAGACGCTGAGCAGCGGATTTGTTGGCCGGGTTGTTCTGCGGGACTCTCGTTTGCCTGATGCTGCGCCCTCTCGTAGGGGCATGCTCGCGGGGACGGCGACCCGCGTCTGCACTCTCCTGGCCTGGAGGTCTTGACCAAGATTCGCAGTTTATGCGAATATCTCGCGGATGATGCGAGGAGGTTTTCGTGGGGCGTTCGGATCGCCGTGGGCCTGGCACTGCTTCGCTGCACCTTGCCGGTGGCGTGGCACTGTTACGGCCTGAAGAGCAGGTTTTTCAGGCCATGCTCGACGGATGGCGAAACCAGCAGCTCAGTCGCAATCTCGGTTTCGGTACTGTCAATTCGCGCGAAGCGATCGTTCGCCGATTTCATGCTTTTGCCGGTGCCGAGCCTTGGGAGTGGTCCGCTGCCCATGTCGACGACTTCTTCACGGAACTCCGGGCAATCCGCGGCTTGACCCAGAGCACGCTCCTGGGCTATCAACTGGCGCTCCGGACGTTCCTGGCCTACCTCGTCGATCCGGCCTACGGATGGCCGGAGGAATGCCAGGACCGATTCGGAACCCACCCGACCCAGGTCTGCCACGAATGGAATACAGCTCGCCACACCCAGGACGCGATTGCTCAGCCGAAGAAGCGTGCCCTGACATGGAATGAAGTGCAGGACCTTTTCGATCATGCGGACAACCGTGTCGAACGCATACTGTCCGAGGGAAGGAAAGGATCCGTCGCGGCCTTGAGAGATGCGGTGTTACTCAAGGTTTCCTATGCATGGGGGCTCCGCAGAAACGAAGTTCGCATGCTCGATACGATCGACTTCGGGTTCAATCCTAAAGCTCCCTCTTTTGGCCAGTACGGGGTGTTATACGTGCGCTACGGGAAGGCAATGAAAGGCTCCCCACCGAAGCGTCGAAGTGTGCTCACCACCCCGGAGATGGATTGGGCGGTCGAGAGCCTTGTCCAATGGATCGAAGATGTCAAGCCCCAGATATCCGGTGAGGACAACCCCGCGCTCTGGTGCACAGAACGCAGCAACCGCATCGCCCTGGGCTCGGTGTCCAACAAATTCAACCAGTTCCGGAATGAACTCGGCCTCGCATCGGGCGTCGACTTCCATTCCCTCCGCAGGTCCTACGTGAGCCATCTCATTGAATATGGCTATGAGGCGCGATTTGTCCAGGAGCAAGTTGGGCACGAACATGCGAGTACGACATCGATATACACGGATGTATCATCCGACTACCGCAAACGTGTCGTTCAGAACGCCTTGGAACGAATTGCAGGAAGAGCAGTCCGGCAGGGTCGGAACGAGGAGGCAGAACCGTGAAGAGACGAGTTGAATACTCATGGCGCCTCCGGGAAATTATGGCAGCGAGGGGTCTGAACAATATTTCGGATATTATGCCGCTGTTGATCGAGCGCGGAATCGACCTCTCCCCGTCTCAGCTGTATCGAATGCTCGGCCAGCGACCGGATCGAATCTCCCTCGCTCTGCTGGGCGCGATATGCGATGCGCTCGAATGCTCGGTTGAGGATCTTTGTCAGTTCCGAATCGAGGCGGCCTCGAGCCGTAAGCGGGTGGCAGCCGGCGACAGTGGCGTCGTGGACCTGAACAGCACCATCAGGCCGAAGCGGGCACGGATTCGTCCAGCGGAGTAAAGATGTCGGCGACAATATGCGCCCGGTGCGATCGTCAGGTTCGACACTACCGGCGGTGGCCGGAGGGCGTGGTGTGTAGCCGGTGCTACCACCGTGCAGTAGGCAGAAGTGGAATATGCCCGGGATGCCGGCATGATCGCCTTCTTCCGGGATTGGACCTGACTTGCACAGTTTTAGTACCCCGGTCAACGTGTCGGTAGTTCCAGCGAGGTGAGGATGGCTGCGGCTTCGACGGTGAGCGGGTCGGCGGCGGTGTGGGGGTGGCCGGCGATGGTCAGGCTGATTTCTTGTAGCGGGCGCAGGGTTTTCACGATGCGCCCGATCGAGACCCCGGTCTCGGCCTGCAGGTAGCGGGCGACCGCGAGCGCGGTGAACACGACCGTGAGGTGGGCTTCGATCGCGTCGCGGGTGTGGTGGAACATCGGCCGCGCCCGTAGGTCGGTTTTCGACATGCGGAACGACTGCTCGACATGCCAAAGGTCGTGATACTTGCCGATCACCTCGCCCGGGTCCATCAGTGTGGCGGGGATGTTGGTGACGTAGCCCTTCAACCCGACCAATGATCGGGCCCGATCGAGAGATGCGGTGTCGAGGGTGCGGCCGCCCGCGGTGGTCTTGACGAACCGCGTCGACTTCGGAGCTGTGCCGCCGTCGACGACCTCCCTGGCCCGGGCCTCCTGGGCGTTGAGTGTCTGATTGTCGCGGACCGCCCGTCGTTTCGAGTACTGCCAGACCGCCCGCCAGGACTTCGGATGTCCGGCCGCGCCCCAGACCGGTTCGGTGCGCTTGTTGACGTTGTTGACGGTGCTCTTCGCGTGCCGGGGAGTGACCGTATCGATTATCTGTCCGTCAGCGAAACTATTTCCGTTCCAATGGAAATGGTTTGCGAGATCGGCGGGGGCTTTGGTGACGCGGGACCCGACGATGAACTTGAGTCCGGCCTCGTCGAGGTCCTTGAGATTGCCGGCGGAGAGCATGCCTGCGTCGGCGGCGACAACCATCTCGACGCCCTCGATGTCGTGGCGGGCCTGGAACTGCCGGACGATCGGGACGATGGTATGGGTTTCTGCCTTGTTCCCTTCGAAGCAGCCGATCTCGAGGGGGAACCCGGTACGGTCGACGAGCAGGCCTACCACGATCTGCGGATCCACCCTGCGTTCCTTCGAATATCCGACCTTGCGCAGGTCGTCTTCCTTCTCTGCCTCGAAGTACAGCGTGGTGACGTCGTAGAGCACCAAGCTCAATCCGCCGGTCGCGGCGGCATGCTCGAAACATTTCTTCGCGACCCGGTCTCGGTAATCGCTTGTGGCGCAACGCTTCAATGCGTTGGCGTAGGTGTTGCGGTGGGCCGGGGTCAGTCCGATCTCGGCGACGACCCGGCTGGTGTCGCTCATCGATGTCGGCTCGACGAGCCGACCGAGGACCAGCTGGAAGAACGCGTCGTCGTCGACAGCATCGAGACCCAGGCGTCGCCATCCGGTCTCGATCGCCTCGATCAGCCAGCGGGACCGTTTCGTCGCGATCACCGATCCGCGTTCCCCACCACCGCCGAGGTCGAGGTCGAGTTCCTGCTGGCCGGCCTGCAGCTTTTCCCGGGCCGCCTGCAACAGTGCCGCCAACTCGCCCTCGGTGTGGGCGGAACCGAGGTGCTCAAGGATCTTGTGGCGGCCCCCGTCCTTCGCGGCGATCTGCACCGCCGTCGCCCCCCGACGCGGTCCGAACCTTGCGGATATAGGCAGCCACAACCGGCGATCCTACCGACCGATTAGTGCCCCATATCCCCGACCCGCGAATCCACTACCAGCACAAACGCCAGCCGAAGCCGGAAATGCCCATCGACCTGTGCAAGTCAGGTGTGAGGGAGCTGGTGATCATCGCTCGGACGAGCTGGACACCGATGTTGGACCGGTGCGCGTTGTCGATATCGAGGGCGAGTTCGGTGGCGTACTGGAACCGGCGCCACCATTCCTCACGCCGCGCCTGCTGCTCTCGTTGCTCGGTGGCGCGAGTGTTGGCACGCCACACCAGCAAGGCACTGGTTCCGGCCGCGATCAGCGTCAAGACGCTGAGGACGATCTGGACGGCCGGCACCGCGCCAGTATTGCATCGACGACGCCCGTCGTTGCAGGCAGAGTCGCCGCGGATGCCCACCTTACGGGTGGGCCTACCGGCGGGTGGTTCGGGTGCGGCGCCTGGCCGACGCGGCTTCCGGACCGGCCCGAGACTGCGGTTCGCGGGTGCGAGTTCTCGGAGGTGCGTGTCGCAGCGGATGGATCGTCCCAGCGGTGATGACGTCACTCGAGAGCGTCGCAGTGTCCGGGATGACCCTCGATGACCTCACCGCGGCGGTGAACACGACCGGCTCGCGCATCGCGGTGCTGGCGAGCTGTGGCACAGGGTGGTCGGTGGACCTGATGGTGCCGTTGTCCCGGAGTTGTCGCTGGCGCGAGACTTGCGACGAGCGAATCAGGCCGTCTCTGACGTCGGCCTACCGGCACGGGCATGTCGTGCGACCCGGGCGCGATTCCCGCACACCGGTGAACACCATTCCCGGCGGGGATGGGACTTGACGAAGAAGAGGATGCATCCAGGCGCTGGGCATGCCCGCACCTGGCCGATCCGATCGGGCATCAGCAGACGGCACGCGTCGGACGCGACCTCGCCGAGCGCGATCAGCCACGGATCGTCGACCTGCCACCGCCGCGTCACCACCACGGGCTTCCCGGGCGAGATTTCCAGGCGAGATGCGCTGTAGCGACTGAACTCATTGATGGCCGCGAGGGAGTCGCCGCTGGGCACCGAGTCCTCGGCCACGGAATGCAGACAGCTGCGCAGCGCCTCGCGCAGCGAGAGGAACTGTTCATGGGTGCGGGGGGTGCAGGCCTGTTCCGCGAGAACAGCGGGTAGTTCGCCGCTGAACTGGCCGGCGTGTTCGGTCACCCAGGCAGTGAGCTGGTCCGTGGTGGTCAGTGCATCGACACGATGCCCGCGGAGTCCTCCGTCGATGTAGGTGGTGTTCACCAATTCCAGGGCGAGTGGTTCTCCGCTCAGTGGCGCAGTCGGGGAGGAAGGGGGCTGTCGCGTCATGGAACTAATGGTATCTCCGTTTGACTTGCGTTAGGTCTCGTGCTGCGATACCTAACTAACGGCAAAACAACGCACATCCATTAGCTTAGGGGGATTCATGGACGGGTCTGTACTGCGCAGCAGCTGGGGCACACGCATCACCGCAGTGGCGTTCATATCGTTGACAGGCGCCTTCGGACTGAATTTGGCGATCGGCCAATTCATCCCACCCTTGATGGGGCACTTCGGTTGGTCACTCGCAGCCACGAGTGGCACAGTCGCAGCGAGCACCCTCATGTGGGGGCTGGCCCAGCCGGTCATGGGAAGGCTCATCGACCGGTCTGGCCCACGAACGGTGATGACCGCCAGCGCCGCGCTGATGGGACTGGCTTACCTTCTTCTCGCGGCCATCACCGAATTCTGGCAGTTCGTCCTGCTCTTCGGGATCATCGTCGCGATCGGATTCGCCGGATGCAGCTCGATGCCCGCATCGGTCCTCGTGACGCGATGGCACGTACGCCGGCGCCCCCAGGCGCTGGCGATCAGTTCGATGGGAATCAACGCTGGCCAACTACTACTTCTTCCGCTCGCGGGAGTTCTGATCTCCGCGTTCGGATGGAAAACTGCCTTCGCGCTCCTCGGCTGTGTGATGCTCGCGATCGTTGTTCCGGCCATCTGGTTCGGCGCCCGGAACAACCCCGGCGATGTGGGATTGGAAACGGAGAAGGCTCCCGCTCCGACGCTCGCTGCAACCAGCCTTCACCAGGCACTGAAAGATCCTCAGTTCTGGCTGATCGGCCTCAGCTTCGCGGGATGCGGCTATTCGCTCTACATGTTCACCACCCACATGCCCAAACTCGCGGTGGAGCTGGGGCTCGGGACCTCTGCCGGCGGATGGCTGATGGCGCTCGTCGCAGTGTGCAGCGCGGCCTCGATGTGGGCTACCGGTCAATGGGCCGCCAAACGATGGGGCAAGCGCCGCCCCCTGCTGGCATTGCATCTCGTACGCATCGTGAGCTTCCTCGTGCTGGCTTTCGCCGGCACCGGAGAGCTCCTCACAGTTGCCGTCGTTCTTTTCGGTCTGTCCTCGTTCCCCGTGATCCCGCTGACCACGGGATTGATCGCGGATCGTTTCGGTGGGACCGCCATGGGCGGGATTCTCGGCTCGACCTGGCTGATCCACCAACTGTTCGCTGCGCTCGGTGTGCTGAACGGTGGCGTGCTCCATGATGCCACTGGCAGTTACAGCACCTCTTTCCTCAGCGGTGCTGCGGTACTGCTCGTGTCGACCGTCCTGACCTGGTTCATTCGAGAGCAGCGAGTAGCAGCACGTCAGCCGGCGATGCAGCCGAGCTGAGTTCCCATTGTCGATCCGGCCCGCGCCGACTGTGCCTTTGGTCGCCACAGTGGGTGCGGGCTCCGAGTTTCGACTGTCGCCGACCGCATGGGTGAATGCTGCAATCCTGTCGATGGGCGATCGATTACGCGAAATGTTGTCACACGCGACGTTTCATCGCTTCCATGGAGCGGCAGGGGTGGTCACAAGCCCGACATCGATGGTGCCCGGTGTGCCGCCCGGGGAGGTTCAGGAAACGTTCCCTGCGCCAGCTGTGCGGTCGGCTCTCGTGGAACGGGCCACGCGTACTCGATTGCCGCAGATGTCACTGCACCAGTGTTGGCGGGGGTTGTAGCGGGTGAAATACAGCACGCAGCGCGGTGCCTCGCATCTGCGTAGCAGAGTGGCAGGGAATCCGGTCACCGCGATCAGGGCGGTCACCGCGATCTCTGCAGCCAGGTCGTCGAAGGGATCACCCGACGTGTCTCCCCAACTGGCTTGCAGATAATCCTTGCCACTGACAATGTCGGGACGGATACGGACCCGGTCGAGTACACCTTGAAGGTGCGCTGAAGCAGGGGCGAGCTCACCGTCAATGGTGTCGCGGTAGACCGATTCGATCGTATAGCGCAGTTGCCGGAGCCACCCGAGCTGCTCATCAGTCGGAATGAACGGGACGCGGGGAAAGCGGATCTCCTCGGAGAGGGTGCGCATCCAGACTTGAGTAGCATCCCGGGAGTCGAGCACGTCCACAATTCGACGACCGTCGTAGAAACGAGTACTGAGAAAGTTCGTGGCGGGCTTCTCGAGAGGCCTGACCAGGACGCCGTTCTTAACGTACTGCGTCCGCATGCTCGGTCCTCCTTCGGCGGGATGCCGCGTGTCGGTCCAATCTACCTTTGGAAAACACGGTCAATGGATTAGCCATCATCGATGATCTTCAGCTCGCTGCAGAATCTCACCACTACCGTTCCCTACCCTCCCCCCATCTGCTGGGGCCGCCAGAACGACCGTGGCGACGGCCCCGGGATGGGTGTTCATCCCGCACACAGCGGGACCGCCGCCGTGCGGTCGACATTGGAGCGTCGGCAACTGCATCAACGACGCCTCGAAATCCCTCCTACTTCTGGTAGGCCGCTTGGGAGAGACGAGATCGTTGGATCTTGCCGTTGATCGAACGTGGGAGTTGTTCGATCACGGTCAGCGACACTACATCCACCTCGCCGGGCAATCGCTCGTTGACCCATCGCAACACCTCGGCGTCGTCGAATGCCTCGGACCCGTGGTCCGCCACTACGAACGCTACGGGCACCAGGCCACGATCGGTCGTTTCGGCCGGCACTACCGCTGCCGACCGAACCGCCGGATGCCGCTCGAACAGGACTTCCAGCTCTGCGGGAGCGACGAGGTGCCCGTTGCTGCGGAAAACGTCGTCGCCGCGTCCGAGTAATCGCAGGGTTCCATCCGTCAGGGCGCCGGTGGCGTAGTCACCTGTCCATTGCATACCGGCCGGTGTCAGTACAGGCGGTGTGAGCGTGCCATCTTCCCGGAGATAACCGAGGAACGAACCGCCCGCGAGGGCACCGAAGTTCAGGCGCGGAGCAGGTTCCCCCTCGGCCATGGCCAACTCGATTCGGTAGCCAGGCAACACACTCCACCGACCTGGCCGCGCAGCAAGCTCACCGAGCATTGCCGTCGCCTCGGTTTGACCAAACCCTTCTCGTAGCCGTACGCCCCATGCACGGTGAGCATCCTGCCGAAGGCGCTCCGGCACGATCTCGCCGACCGAGGTCAGATCATCCAGGCGGATCGACCCGCTAGCTCGACTCAAGGTTTCCCGCAGGAAGACCACAGGCGCACACACGGATGAGACATCGTGCTCGGCAACGAAGTCCTCGAACTCCGCCGGTCCGAGCCACTCCGGCCGCACGACCACTGTGGCTCCCGCAGTCAGCGGAACAAGGAACGAGCTCCAGAAGAACTTCGCCCAGCCGGGGCTACTGATGTTCAAGTGCCGCTGCCCGACGTCGAGACGATTCCAGTAAAGGCTTGCCAGATGTGCTACCGAGTGCGAGCGGTTGCTATGCAGCGCGAGCTTCGGTGCCCCCGTAGTACCGGAAGTGAAGCAACCGAATGCAGGTGCATCCGCGGACAGGTCCAGATCAGGCAGCTGACGTGACGTCTCGTGCCACCGCACCAGGGTGTCGGCACCTAGCGCACCGGTCAGACCCCCACCCCGATCGGAGATCACCCGGCTCGGCCGTGCCACTGCATGCCGTTCGGCCAGAGCATCAGGATGCAAGCCGTGATGAACGGGGATCACGACCCCGCCGATCCGCAAGATGCCCAGCAGCACGGCATACAAATCGACCGAGGCGGTCATGTCGATCATGATTCGATCACCCGGGGACACACCGTCGCGCAGCAGGACCGCGGACACCTCCTGTGAGGTCGATTTCAACAATCGATAGGACACTTCCCGCCATGTCCCGGACAATGACGGTCCCGCGGCAGCGATGTCACTACAGGAGGCGGCGTAGAAGTCGAACCAGTCGCGTGCCCAGTTGAAGTTCACCACCTCCGGGAAGCAGAAGTCTGTGAGTCGCTCCGGGTGGTCGTAGTTCGCCATGAGCGTCCTGCGAGCCGCTGCGAACGACTGCACGGATCTATCGTCAACTTTGCCGCGGGCGCTCACGGGCGGACCACCTTAGCGACGGTTGCGAGCGCTGAACGGGCGACACGCTCTGCGTCGACCGTGAATCCACTGCGCACCCCAGGGCGCCCGTTGCCGATCTGTGTGAACCAGCGTTGCCGCTCTGTCGGGATCCCGAGCAGGAACAGTCCCCTCACGGGCGTGCCATCGGCTCCGATTGCACCCGCGGTGTCGGGATCGGTCTCACAAGCACCGGTCTCGGTCGATACCTCGGCACCGACATGACGGAAACGCCGGACAAGACCGTCGGCAAGCAATTGCGGGAAAAGCGGGGAACTGCATCGACCGGCTTCGTATCGGGGGATCCGCGCGTCGATGACACGTTCGATCGTGACCGAGCCGGGTACCGCCGGAGACTGCACCGCGAGTTCATGTCCGTCCTCGACGATCCGGGCCTGCGGACCGGCCATAGAGACGACTCGCGCGCGCATCAGCGCCAGCAACTCCTCGATGCGCCGCGGAGGTGGCCCAGCTACAAGCAAGGAATACTGGGGGACGAACTCACCCAGGAATCCGTGCTCGTGACTATCAGGCGTCAGTCCGCCGTTGTCGACGACCGCGCGGATGGAAGGTCTCAGATCTCGGAGCGTATCCAGGGCCGCTTTCAGCGGGTTCGTGACGTTTCCTTCGCGTGCGTGATCGAGGTCGGCTTGGAGGTGAGCGGCGAGTGCGTCCATCCACTGTCCTCGGGAGGAAAACTGCATTCCCTCGAAGGGGCGTGCCAGCGACTTCATCGAAGGAAATCGCTCACGCACACCGAATTCAGCGGCGATCCGATACAACGACTCCGCGGGATCCGACTCATCAATCCCGCCGAGCCGATCGATGAACTCACCTGCACGCGCTGGTTGAGAACCCAGCGCAATCGTCGTCAGACAGAAGGTGACTGCCGCTTCGGCCCGGATCCATGGTCCGACTTCGCGGGTGAAGTCGACTTGTCTGCCGCAGGCGCGTAGGGCTCTCATTCTCTCGACCGTGCAGAGTCGGGGAGTGAACCGGAAGTCGCCAGGCTTCTGGTTGCGGCCCCGACTGGGGATCGGGAGTCCCGATCGCGAGACGCCGGTGATGACGGGCTCCTCCCCGCTGGGTGCATACTCAAGTGCCCCATCTGATCCGGTCCGGAAGAGTCCACCCCGCCCCTGGGTGAGTAGGGCCACGACGTCATGAAACGCAAGCCCCATTCCCATGGTCGCGATTGCCTGGCCTGGCTTGATTTCGTCGAGAGGCAGGTCCGCTGCTGAGTCGCCGCTCAAGATCCGAGTGGATCCGGGTTTCCGGGTGCTGATGAAGTCTGCCGCCTTTGGCTGGGGATGGCCGGTGGCGAGTACGACTGCATCGTAGACGCGGACGTGGCCGGAACGAGTGCGCAAAGTGAACGCGTTCTCGCCATGTCGCCGCACCGCCACGACCGTGTCGTGATGTTCGGTGATCTCGACGAAGTCCGGTGCATTCTCGACGAAAGAGTCGAAGGCGAACCGTAGGTACCGCCCATAGTCGGCGCGTGGGGCATAACCGCTGTACACACCGTCGTCAGGGACGAGCCATTGCTGCAACGACGGACCTGCCCCGGCGCGGGCCGGCCCGTCATCCATCGGCCCGGCGAAGATCGATACTTCACCGGCGTGGGTGTTCATCAGCAGGTGTTTGCTCTGCTCGGGGTGCCAGATCCGGCCGGCTCCGACCAAGCGAGAGTCGTAGACGTCGATCCTGACCGACTCATCAGCATGCATAATCAGCTGCTCAACCACCGATATTCCACGCGGACCGGCACCGACGACGGCGATGCGTCCCCGCTGTCCGCTGACGTCGTCGGGGACGGTGGCCACTGCCGTCTGGGTCGTGCTCAACGCTGTGCCTCGAGGATCGTGGCCGGCAACTCCGGGGCCTTCTCCGGCTTAGGGTCCGTTGGCTTGGTGCGGATTGCAAGAATGGTAGCGCCCTCGACAGTGGCCATCCGATGGAAGGTGCCGGGCTCCTCGACGATCAAATCGCCGGTCACGAAACGCTGCCCATTGCTATGTTCGAGGGTTCCGTGAAGAACCAGCATGAGCTCGTACCCCAGGTGCTCGTGGTAGTCCCCGTGTGCGCCCGCCGGATACCGCACAAGCATCCCCACGGAATCCTCCGTCTCGGAGGGTACCCACAACGGGTAACGCTGTACCCCGGATCGACCTGGCTCGCTCCATGTCGTCCAGTCCAGTTCTGTCAGGTCGAATCCTGACCGGAACACGTTGCTGATGACCTCGATATTGGGCATGGATTTCCCCCTGATTGCGAATGAATGGCGCCGAGTTATCGGCACGTCAGGAAACTAGGCAGCTCCGTTCAACTGCGCCATCGGAAATCCCTCGATAACTCGGCTGCGGCGCCGCTGACCTCCAATAGACGACTAATGGGACACCCGTTAGTCTCTTGCGGGGAAGGGGGATCATGGCCAAAAATTCCGCACCGGCTCACCTCTCGCTGTGTTCCGAGCAACCGCTGGCGGTGAACCTGATCAACACCCGAACGAACTTCCGGGGAAACGTGATCGACCAACTTTCTGATATCCGTAGTACCCAGATGTGGCTGGAGGCCGCGGGAACTCAACTTGGCAGAGCCGACTGTGTATGGGGAGTCGACGCGCGGCGACTCCTCCTGCTGCGCAATACCAGACACGCAATTGCTCACCTGGCCGACGTGTACACCGCCGGAACCGCAGCGACAGAGGAGACCGTCCACTGCTTGGGATACCTGAACCAGCAGCGCACTCCAGCGCGATTCCATCTCGCTGCCGGAAAGATCACCGTCAGTGCGAACTCATCGCTGTTCGAATCCTTTCGCCAGGCCGTCATCGACTCTGCAGCCGTAGCACTCAGCGCGCCTCCTCGACTAGGTCTCCGCCGCTGTGCAAACACCGAGTGCCTGCACTACTTCGTTCCATATGTCGAACGGCGACTCTGGTGCACCGATGCCTGCGGGAACCGCGTTCGAGTCGCCCGACACTGGCCGGTCCGCCACGCGCAGCCTCGCCGAACACGGGCCACCTGACGTGCCTGTGGCGCGATCTGAGACGTGTCCATGATCCATGACCGTAGGCTCACCACCATGTGGTTTGAGGAGACGCAACTGCGGTAGAGGGACTGTCCGAACAACGGTGCATAGTGTCCCACTCCGGACCGAATCGGGTGGCGCTCCGGGTGTCCTGAAAGACGATCGTCAAGCAGCACGCTCTCGTGGTAAACGAGGGACACTTGACGCTGGATGAGAATCGGTGGAGTCGAGATCCAAGGAAGTCGAGGCCCGATCGGCGTATCCATCAGTTCCTCCGGTGGCGTGGCCGACATGCGGGATGAGTACACGCTCGACGTGTGTTAGCTTGAATGTGAGCAAGGAACCGGCCCTCCGGGCGTAAGCCTCGACAGTCGGTCTGGCCCTTGGTGTAGATACGGCAGCCGGGGGCTGCTCTGTTTCTGGGGTGGCTACTCCACCGGCTGCACGAAGTGCACTCGTTTCTCCACAATGTCGAACAGTGTGCTCGTCTCGTCACGGTGTGTGAGAGTCCGACGGTAGGCCGAGGACACCAGATCCGGAAGCTGAGAATTCCCACCGGAATGTCAGTAGCGATTCCCATTTCGATGTCAGTGCCCGCTTCGTCGTGTTCGAATAGCAATGTCCAGGTAACCAGCAAGGCCCGGAAGGTCCGCTGGTGGTCAATGCGAACGCGCGGGCACTCCGCCAGGCCGCAGCAGAACGGCTTGCCGCACTCGATGAGCGCGGTGAGCTCACGAGCGATCATGTCCGGTTGAGCGCACCAACGCGGAGCGGACGGTATGGCGGTGGTTGGCCGCCCGTCGAGCCGGGGCCGCGCCGGTACCGCGGCGCCGGTTCCAGCTCGACGACGACCTGCGGGTACGCCTGGCCTACTGGCGCGGCAATCCGAGCAGATACTCCGGGTGATTCCGGCGTTCCACCCGGTGTGGGAGCACACCGATCCGGACATCCTCTCCTTCCCCGACGCGCACGCCGGACACGGCAACTTCCGGTCCTGGGCCAAACTCACCGCGCACACCGTCCGTGCGCTGCAGCGCCTCGACCGCGACCAGGTCGACCGTGAGGTGCTCGGCTCGGTGTTCGCGAAAATGGCCGGCCGCAGCGGGTGACGCAACGACCTCACCGCCCGGCGCTGCCGCCGGGCACCGAACTCTCGGCCGACGACGACACCCTCACCTCGGTCACGGTGCTCCTCGACCCGGATGATGACGCACACCTGACCCACACCCTGTTGGAAATCCACGACCCTGCGTCCGCGGTGGTGACCCTGCACCCGACCCACGGGATCTCGTCCGCGGCCACACTCGCCCACGACCTGCTGCTCACGCTCGGGCACTCGCTCGACCGCGCCGGAGCAGAAGGAGCGACTGGCCCGGACTCGGCGTGGCGGGCAGTGACCGCATGGGTCCGCGGCGACGGCATCCGGCACCTGATCGTGTTGCGCGCCCATCACCTGTCGCCCGAGCAGCACGCCCGTCTGCTTCGGCTACGTCACGACACCGGCGTGCACCTGGTGCTCGTCTGGCATTCCCGCGACCCGCTCATCTCCCACCTCGAGATGCCGGCCGGGGTGCGCCTCCACATCACCGATGACCTGGCTTCCCTCATCGGTCGCCTGGCTCCCCCACACCGCGACACCCCGACGCCGGCGGACACTGCTGAGCTGCCCGCAGTGCCCGGCAGCGACGCCGCCGTCTTCCTCACCGACGCGGCCGCCGCACTCCCGCACGCCGACTACACCCGCGTCGCCGCGGTCTACCACCAGGCCGCCGAAATGACCGATCGCCGGTTGACCCGTTGCGGCACGGCTCCCGACCTACCGCAGCGGATGCTCGCCTACCTGCCCGCACCGCGCACCCACCTGCGCACGCTCTACGGCACGATCCCCCTCCGTCGAATCCGCCGCTGGCACACCGCCGTCGGCCTCTACCGGTTCCTCGGTGACCTCGTCGCCGACAGTCCCGGCCGCAACCACACCCTCGCCCGGCTCCGCGGCGCCCAGGCCGCATTCGAGCAGCATGGTCTGCCGCTGACGCTGCCACCGAACCTGGCGCACATGGTCGGTCCGGGATTGAGCACCATCGCGATCACCGACCGAGTCGTCACCGCGATCCGGGCACACGCCGCCAACCCCGCACATGCCGCCGCGCTGGCCACTCTGCTGTTCACCGGCGCCACCTTCGAAGAACTCCGATCCCTCCCCCTGACTCGCGCTGACCGGGGACACCTTGATCACCGTCGGCGCATCCGCTGCTGCACGCCCCACCGACCTGCGCCTCTGGGTGATCCCCCAGCCGGCACGACCGTTGCTGCACGCCGCCGCCATCTTCCAACGAACGCGCACCAACCCCACCGGCACACTGTTCATCGAGGCAGTCGGGAGGACCGGCAGGCTGCGGCGCACCGCAGCCACGTGCGGGTTGACGATCCCGGCCCTGCACCGGTGGCGCGATGGCTGGCTCTACCGGACCGGCATCCTCAACCTCGCCCTGGACGCTCCCTGACTCCCGGTGTCGGCGCCCCGCTTTCGTCCAGTCACTCGGCAGAAACTGGGCGCACTTGGGAAGCTACGAAGACCAACCCCTCCACTAGGCCACTCGACCGCTGCCACTCGAAGTCGACCTGCTGTCCCGGATCGAGTGCGCGGAAGCCCGGGACCTCGACCTCGCTGAAGTGCACCCAGCAGCCGCCCGGAGTCTCCGCGCACTCGAGAACACCCCATCCGTCCTCGCGATGCCACAAACGCACAACACCTCGTGAAGTCATCTGCCGAGCATGCCTCTACTCCCTGATTCGCCGCATGAAGTCATGCAATACCGATCAGACTCCCGGTGGGAGAGGGAGCCGGTCACCGGAAGCATTGCTCCCTCGGACCAGGAACCAGACACCGCTCGCTCGCAAGGCCCAGGTCGGCGCGCATTCCGGATCAGGCTCGGACGGGACTTCACTGACATCAAGTGGGAAAACCCACTGACACCCTTCGGGAAAAGCCCTGTTCGCCGCACTGACATCCCAGTGGGAAGTCTCATGTAGGTTCCCGCCGGAGGTGTCAGTAGTGCGGCGCACGGGCCTGCGGCTTTCCAATTTCGTGTCAGTCAGGGATTCTCACGATCTTGTCGGAATCCTCAGGCATCCCGGACGATGTTTCGGTCCTGTGCCCAAGCCGCGAGAACCGAATCGAAGAGTCTGCTGCCTCGAAGCCTGAGTTCTGACTCAATGCGGACGATCGAGAGTGAGCTGTCGTTCGTGGAAATCGAAATGTCTGACGGGATATCGGTACAGCTCACCAATGGTCATGTAATCGGTGAAGAACGGGTCCCAGCGCACCGGGAAGAACATTCCCCGTCCCAACGCCTGCTCCGATTCGCGTTGCAGTCGGCGGCTCAGCGCACCGATGACCCGGTCGGCTTTCGTGCCCATCCGGTTCCGGTCAAACACCAGGGCTGCAGCGCATGAACCGTAGTAATTCACCACGTCAAAAGGCCGCGTACCGGCATCGAGGACCTGGGCGAATCGACGCTCCACTCCGGCGGGCAGCCGGCTGACCATCCGCACCAAGGGCAGCAGCGCCGCCACCACCATGTACCCGAAGACCATGTGGAACAACAGTTGCTCGTTGGTCCACCGCGTCCCCGCCGATCGACTCCGCAACGAGGTGTCGGAAGCGTCGGCGAGGAGCCGGTGCAGATGCACACGGGTGCGTTCGAGCTCGCCGGCGATAGCGGCCCTGTCCACCCGCTCGGAATGGCCCATGATCCACCACCTGTCCAGGGAGCCGACGGCACTCGATGGCCGTCGATACCAGACTTCCCCCTCCCGGGCGGCCTCCACAACTGCCGGCCGAATTCAGTCTCATGTCGCGAATCGATATAGCGCCCCCGTCGACCCTCGGATGCCACGTCGGACGTACCTGCCGCAGTGGCGCGGCGCGGATCGCCGTGTCGTGACCGCCGGACGGCTGGCGTAACAGCAGCAGCGCGGGATGACGTGCGCCGCTCAGAGATCGAACAGCGAGAATTGGTCCTTCTGTGCTCGAGTCTCGGAGTCGGCGAGGTATCGGTCGGCCATGGCCCGGGCGACGGTTTCGTCGCAGCCGAGCTCGGCGGCGACTTCACTCCAGTCGTGTCCGTTGTGCTGGAGTTGCCACGCCAGCTGGTGCAACTGTTCGTCCATGTCCATCAGCGCCGCTCCCGCGGTCGTGTCGGCCGGAACCCGTTCGACGACGCGGGTTCTCATTGAGACAGATGGTAAACGCGGATGCGGGCATGCGGCGGCAGACATGCCGCCCACCGTCTCGAATCGGCGACGGATCGCACGAGAGATAGGTAAACCCGCCCCCGAGGGGACGGGCGGTGTGCCGTCCATGGTGTCACCGTTTCCGTGAACATCTATGGACGCAGCGCCGGTCAGGGACGGATAGGCAGTGCGCGGCGGGACCGGGCGGCGGCGACCACACGATCGGCGACCCGGCCGGCGTCGCGGCCGACCCCGCGCAACGACGCCGACGACAGGCTGCGCTGCCATTCGAGACCGACATACCCCAGCCCCAGATGAGTGGTGGAGAGACCCTGCCGGTGCCGGGGCCGGCCCGTCTCGTCGAGAGCGCCGAGACCGGTCAGATAGGGCAGGTGCGGGCGATAACCGGTACCCAACAGCACGGTGTCGGCGGTGGTGGCGGCGCCGTCGGGCCAGAACACCCGGCGGTCGTCGAGGCCGGTGAACAGCGGCCGCGGCTGCGGGTTGCCGCTGGCCAGGGCACGCCGGTAGCGGCCGGTATCGAGGACCTGCTGGGTCGGCGACGCAGGCAGCCACGGCCCCAAGGGGGCGCGGTCGACTCCGGTGACCGTGAGCCAGAAGTGCACATCACGGCCGAAGATCCGCTGCGGCAGGAACTTCGGCGGTCGGCGGCTGGCCAGAGTCACAGTAGCGACCTCGGCGAGTTCGGTGGCGATCTGCACCGCCGAGTTACCGGCACCGACCACCACCACGTTCTGGCCCGTGAGTGCAGCGGGGTCGCGGTAGTCGCCGGTGTGCAGCACCGTGCCGCCGAACGTGTCCAGCCCCGGCAGCGGTGGGATATTCGGGGACCCGAGATAGCCGGTGGCCGCGATCAGAATCGGCGCGGTGACACTGCCGCCGACAGCGGTGTGGGCGGTGTAGACGCCCCGCTCGCAGGTGACGGTCTCGACGCGGGAGCCGGTCACAATGTCGACGTCGAGTCCGGCGGCGTAGCGGCGCAGATAGTCGATCACCTCGTCGCGCCGCGGATAGCGGTCCGGATCGCCGGGAAACGCCAGGCCGGGCAGGGCGCTGTATTTCGCCGGGGAGAACAGGGTCAGGCTGTCGTAGTAGTGCGGCCAGGCCCCGACCGGCTCGTCGCCGGCTTCGAGCAGTCCGGTGCGCAGGCCTCGAGCAGACAGGGCGTGGGCGGCGGCGAGGCCGGACTGGCCGCCGCCGACGACGAGAGCGTCATAGTCGGTCATGGTGTTCCTTCGAGGGTGTCGGTGGGGGTCAGCCGCGGCACGGACGCGACCGCGAGGAGCGCGGCGATCACGGCAACGACTGCGAGGACGAGGTAAGCGGTGGCGTAGCTGCCGGTCGCGCCGGCCAGGGCGGTTCCCGCCCACGGCGCCAACGCCATGACCAGGACGATCGGGGCGGACATCAGCCCCCCGAGCCGCCCGTAGTGGGTCGAGCCCCACCGGTCGGTGATGGCGGTGGCCTGGATCAAGGTGAACAATCCGCGCACCAGTCCCGCGCCGATCGCCGCGCCGATCAACGCCGCGGCCGTGGTCACCGCCCCGAGCAGCGCGGTGGTTGCCGCAGTCCCGGCCAGGATCACCACGATGCGGCTGCGGACGCTGGTACGGGCGACCAGGGTCAGATAGCCGAGGCGGCCGAGGACCTGTCCGGCGCCGCCGAGCCCGAGCGTCACCGCCGCCACCGACGGGGAGAAGCCCTGTTCGAGCAGCAACGGCACCAGATTGAAGACCCCGGCGAAGGCGGTGAACGCACCGAGAGCCAACGCGCCCACCAGCGCGAGGAACGCGGGGCTGCGGGCGATCTCCCGGTGCCCTAGGTCCGCGCCGTTCGCCGGCGGGGTCGCGGCGGGCCAGGATCCGCATAGTCCCCACCAATGCCCGGGGATGGTGATCGCGGCGAGGATCACCGCCAGAACCAGGTAGGTGGTGCGCCAGTCCGACTGCTGATCCACGACCGAGGTCAACGGGGCGAAGATGGTGCTGGCCAACCCCGCGGCGAGGGTCAGGATCATCAGGGCGTGGACGGAGCGGTCGCCGTACCAGCGGGTCAGCGCCGCGAACGCCGGCGGGTAGAGCACCGCGCCCATCGCGGTGCCGGCCAGCAGCCACCCGGCGTAGAACACCGGCAGCGTGGGGGCGAGCGCGATCAGGACCAGCGCGGGGACGGCGAGGACCGAGCCGGCGGTCATGATCGTGCGCGGTCCGACCCGGTCGAGGATGCGCCCGACCGGGATACCCGCGAGCGCGGTGGCGAGCTGACCGAGCGAGAACGCCGCGGTGATCGCCGTGGGCGACCAGCCGGTCTCGGTAGAGATCGAGACCGACAGGACCGGGAACGCGTAGTACAGGATGCCCCAGCTGGTGATCTCGGTCAGGCACAGCACCGCCAGCACCCGCCGCAGCCCGGCCCCGGTGAGGGCACCGGGCTGCGGGCGGATCGAGGTGTCGGTCACCGGCGTTATCCGCCGGCGCGGGCGGAGAGGGTGACCAACGCCGGCTCCGCGGGGCCGCAGCACCCACCCGCGTCGGCGGTGTCGGCGGCGGGGTCGTCGAACACTCCGGCGCCGCCGCACACTCCGGTCTCGGGCAGGGTCAGCTCGACGCGGGCGGCGGCATCATGATCACCGGCGAGGGCGGCGGCGATGCTGCGGACCTGCTCGTAGCCGGTCATCGCCAGGAACGTCGGGGCCCGACCGTAGCTCTTCATCCCGACCACATAGAAGCCGGGTTCGGGGTGGGTGAGCTCGGCGACGCCGTGCGGGTAGACGGTCCCGCACGAGTGCACGTTCGGGTCGATCAGCGGGGCGAGCGCGGTCGGGGCCTGCAGCACCGGGTCGAGGTCGAGACGGATTTCCGAGAGCCACGACAGGTCCGGCCGGAAGCCGGTGGAGGCGATGATCTCGTCCACCGCCTCGAGGCGGGCTCCGGTATCGGAGACCACCGCGACCTGACCGTCGGTGGCGGGTTCGACGGCGGCGGTGCGGAACCCGGTGACCACGGTGAGCAGCCCGTCGTCGACGGCCTTTTTCGCGCGCAGTCCCAGGGCGCCGCGGGCAGGCAGTTGGTCGTCCTGGCCGCCGCCGAACGCGGCGCCGACCTCGCCGCGGCGCACCGCCCAGGTCAGGCGGGTGCCGGAGGCGGTGCGGGCGAGCTCGGCCAGCGCCACGATTGCGTTGAGTGCCGAGTGGCCGCTGCCGGCGATGACGGTGTGGCGGCCGGCGTAGCGGGTGCGCACCGCATCGTCGCCCAGGTCGGGGACGCGGTAGGTGATGGTCTCGGCTGCGGCGCGTTCACCGAGGGCGGGCAGGCCTTCGCCGCCGAGGGGGTTGGGAGTGCTCCAGGTGCCGGAGGCATCGATGACGGCGCGGGCGAGCAGGCGGGTGTCGGTGCCGTCGCGGTGGCGGATGTGCACCGACAGTGGTTCGGTGTCGCGGCCGGCGTCGACGATGCGGTCGCGGCCGCGGCGGGCGATGCCGACGACCTCGTGATCGAGGCGGACCGCGTCGCCGAGGGCGGTGGCCAGCGGGCTCAGGTACTGCCCGGTCCAGTCCTGGCCGGTGGGGTAGGCGTCGTCGTCGGGGGCCTTCCAGCCGGTGGTGTCGAGGAGGCGGCGGGCGGCGGGGTCGATCAGTTCGGCCCAGCGGGAGAAGGTGCGGACGCTGTGCCATTGCGTGATGGCGGCTCCGACGACGTCGCCGCGTTCGAGTACCAGCGGTTCGAGGCCGCGTTCGCGCAGGTGGGCGGCGGCGGCCAGGCCGATCGGTCCGGCTCCGACGACGACGATGGGCAACTCGCTCATGACAGATCCTTTCATCGATGGGTATCGATCTAAGCTGCTGTCAGAGTATCGATGGTCGTCGATGTATGCAACCATCGATGCTGATCGATACAGTGGGGGTATGACAGCACTCGGCTTACCGATCACCGCTCCTGGCGCGGAGGTGGACTTCGACGCCCTGAGCCCGCAGGATGCGGCCACCTACGCCGGATGGTTCGCCTGCCTGGCCGAACCCACGCGGGTGCGGCTGCTGCACCACGTCGCCGCCCATCCGTCCGGCATCACCGTCGGCGAGCTCGCCGACAGGCTCGGGATCGGCCAGCCCACCATCTCCCATCACGTCCGCAAACTCGCCGACGTCGGCTTCGTCATCACCGGCAAACAGGGCACCAGCACCGTGGTGCGGGTCAACCCGAGCTGCTGCAGCGACCTGCCCAGTGCTGCCGACGCGGTCATGGGGGTGCTCACCGCCCGCCCGTGCTGCCCCGAGGATGTCCCGGCCGATGTGGCCGTGCGCCCACTTGCGGGCGGTGACTGGGAGGCGGTGCGCCGCATCTACGCCGACGGCATCGCCACCGGCGCCGCGACGTTCACCACCGAAGTCCCCAGCCGCGACCACCTCGAGAGCCAGTGGTTGCCCGAGCATCGCTGGGTCGCCGAGATCGACGGACAGGTCGTCGGCTGGGCAGCCTCGAGCTCGGTATCGAACCGCGAGTGCTATCGGGGGGTGGCCGAAAATTCGGTGTATGTCGGCGACGGCATGCGCGGGCGCGGCGTCGGCAAGGCCCTGCTGCGCACCCAGGTCATCGCCGCCGATCAGGGCGGATTGTGGACGCTGCAGACCTCGATTTTCCCGGAGAACCGGGCCAGCCTGGCGCTGCACCATTCGGCGGGTTTCCGCACCGTGGGTGTGCGCGAGCGCATCGGCCGGCTCGACGGCATCTGGCGCGACACCGTGCTGCTCGAACGCCGCTCCGAGACCGTTCCCGCCACCGAGAACCAGTGAGAGCGACGCGGGTGGAGATGGACATCGAACTGCTGTACTTCGACGGCTGCCCGAACTGGGAGGAGGCTCGAGACCGCCTCGCCGAGGCCCTGGCAGCGACCGGCAACGCCGGTACCCCGATCCGGCTGCGCCGTATCGAGACCCCGGAGGCCGCCGAACGCGTCGCCTTCCCCGGATCCCCGACCATCCGCATCGACGGGACCGATCCGTTCGGCCTCACCGAGGGCGTCGGGTTGACCTGCCGCGTCTACCGCACCGCCGACGGGCTCGACGGTGCTCCGAGCACCGCCGATCTGATCACCGTGCTGCGGCACGCCGAACACCGGTAGACCTGGCATCGGCTTGACCTTCGAGTCGACTCGAAGGTTTACCGTCGAGGAGTGAGCACGATGCTGATCTCCCAGTTCGCCGAACACACCGGTGTCCCGGCCACCACTTTGCCCTTGGGCTTGCTATACCCCGTACCCGTTTGTCACGGGCAGCCCACTCGGCGCGTCCGATCCCGCACACCCGCCACGCGATCGCTTACTGAACGGAAAAGGAATTGAGTCCACTCTGGGCGCAGTCTCGGGGCCGCAGTTGCTGCCGATCGCTGCCTGACACATCGGAATCGGAGAGGACCACGCTGGACAGCGTGGTCACCACTGGATTCCTCTGCAGTTCCGCAGGATCCGGACCAGTGCTCCTCCGGGGTCAGTTCAGCGGATAGAGCATCTGGGCGGTCGCGGCGTAGGCGGTGTCGAAGTCGACGGCGAGCACTGCCTCGACCGGCCCGACCACCGCGTGCTGCTCCCAGGCCTGGCCGGTGCGGCTGCGCCACGCGGTGCCGGCGGTGTCGATACCCCACACTGAGCCGTCCTGCGCGGCGGACAGCAACGCCAGCGGTGGGGCGTCGGGCACCACGGTGAAGGTGAGTCCGGCGTCGGTGCTGTGCTGGAGTCCGGCGGTGGTGGTCGCCCACACCCCGGCGTCGGTGACGGCGAGCGCGGCCGCAGCCACCGGAGCGCCCGCGGTCCAGCTGCTGCCACCGTCGGTGGAGATCAGCAATCCGGTCACGCCATCGAAGCCGACCAACAGCGCACCGTCCGTAGCAAGAGCGTGAAAATCCACCTCGCTGCTCAAGGATGTCGGCGTCCAGGTGCGGCCGCCATCGGTGCTGTCGATCAGCCCCAACGGATTCGGCGCCGAACTCGACGGTCCCGGATGCCCGGACGCGAAGAGACGGTCAGTTCCCGGAGCGCCGGTCAGTCCCATGAAGTCGTCGTCGGATACGCCGACGCGGGTGGTGCGCCCGCTGTCGGCGATCTCGACGAGACCGGTGTGGGTACCGGCCAGCACCACACCGCCGGAATCGAGGTGCAGACCGTGCAGATGATCCAGGGCCGGTTCCAACGCTGTGCCAGGCACCTCCGATGCGACCCCCGACTCGGTGGTCGTGGTGGATTGTTCACCGGTCGCACAAGCGGCGAGCACAGCCACCGCAGCAACAGGCACCAGGACACGCGCCCACCGGCGCGGGGGAAAACTCGACATGAGAAGCAGAAACTCGTTTCGGATCGATCGGGTGCCGGCTCAGGTGTGAGCCAGGCGGGTGGGGTCGAGGTCGAGGCGCCGCAACAGCTGGGCGTTGAGCGCCACGACGATGGTCGAGACGGACATGAGGATCGCGGCGACCGCCGGGGAGATCGCGACGCCGGCGAATGCGAGCACACCCGCGGCGAGTGGCACGGCGATGATGTTGTAGCCGGTGGCCCACACCAGGTTCTGCCACATCTTGCGGTAGCTGGCGTGCGAGAGCGCGATGATCGACAGCACCGCCCGCGGATCGTTCGCCGCCAGCACGACCCCGGCGGATTCGATGGCGACGTCGGTGCCGGCGCCGATCGCGACACCGACATCAGCCCGGGCCAGAGCCGGGGCGTCGTTGACACCGTCGCCGACCATCGCGACCGTGTGCCCACGATTCTGCAGCTCGGTGACCTTGGCGTCCTTGTGTTCGGGTAGTACCTCGGCGAAGACCTCGTCGATCCCGAGGTCGGCGGCTACCGCGTCGGCGACCTGCCGCGCATCGCCGGTGATCATCGCGACCTTCACCCCGCGGGCGTGCAGGGCGTCGATGGCCTGACGGGATTCCTCGCGCACGGCGTCCTCGAGCGCCACGGCCCCGAGGACGCGGTCGCCTTCGGCGATGTGCAGCACCGACGCCCCGCGCGCTACCCACTGCTGGGTCACGGCGGTGACGTCGGTGGGCACCGACAACCGCAGATCGGCCAGCATCGCCGGGCCGCCGACAGTGATTTCGGCGCCGTCGACGAGCGCGCGCACCCCGCGGCCGGGCAGCGACCGGAAATCGGTGGCGACGATCCGCTTACTGGCCGGCACCCGATCGTCGGCGGCGGCGACAATGGCCCGGGCGACGGGGTGCTCGCTGTCGGCTTCGGCCGCCGCCGCCAGCGCCAGCAGATGCTCGTCGGTGACTTGGTGGGCGGTGGCGATGCCGGTGACCTGGTGCCGGCCCTGGGTCAGGGTGCCGGTCTTGTCGAACAGGACCACGTCGACGGTGCGCATGCGTTCGAGCGCGAGCCGGTCTTTGACCAGCACCCCGGATCTGGCGGCGCGTTCGGTGGAGATCGCGATCACCAGCGGGATCGCCAACCCGAGTGCGTGGGGGCAGGCGATGACGAGCACAGTGACGGTGCGGACCACCGCTTCGTCGACGTTGCCGACGAGCAGTGTCCAGATCGTGAAGGTGAGGATGCCGGCGACGGTGGCGAAGTAGAACAGGAACGCTGCGGCTTTGTCCGCCAGCGCCTGGGCACGGGACGAGGAGGCCTGGGCGTCGGCGACCATCCGTTGGATACCGGCCAGGGCCGTGTTCTCGCCGACGGCGGTGATCTGCACCCGCAGGGCGCTGTCGGTCGCGACGGTGCCGGCGACCACGGTGTCGCCTACCTGCCGGGTGACGGCCTTGGATTCGCCGGTGATCATCGATTCGTCGACCTCGGCACGGCCGTCGGTGACGGTGCCGTCGGCGGGCACCCGCGCCCCGGCCCGCACGAGTACCAGATCCCCGAGCGCCAGTTCCGACAAGGGAACGTCGGCGGTGCCGGTATCGGTGATCTTCTCTGCGGTGTCCGGCAGCATCGCCGCGAGCGCGTCGAGGGCGCCCGACGCCGAGCCGAGAGCGCGCATCTCGAGCCAGTGCCCGAGCAGCATGATCACGATCAGCAGCGCGAGTTCCCACCAGAAGTCCAGGTCGAACCCGCCGAGACCCAAGGTGGTGACCCAGGACGCGAGGAACGCAACGGTGATCGCCATGGCGATCAGCAGCATCATCCCGGGCCGGCGAGAGCGTAGTTCGGCCCAGCCGCCGGTGAGGAACGGGGTGCCGCCGTAGACGAAGATCACCGTGCCCAGTACCGGGGGAATCCACATGGCGCCGGGGAAGTCGGGCATGGTGTAGCCGAGCAGGTCGGCGACCATGTGGCTGAAGAACACCACCGGTATCGCCAGCACCAGTGACACCCAGAACCGGCGGCGGAACATCTCCCCGTGTGCCCCGTGCCCGGCATGCCGATCGTGCCCACCATGGCCGCCATGAGCGTCGTGCTCAGGGTGGGTGTCGTGACCGACGTGGGCGAGGTGCTCGCCGTGCCCGGCGTGCGCATCATGCTCGTCGGGTGGCGGGCTCTGGACCTCGGCGCCGTCATTGTGTCCGGCGGGCGACGGGTCCGGGTGGGGGTGTCCGTGCTGCGGGTGCGACATCGAAAGCCTCCTGGGATGGCGAACGGGCCGAGAGGAACCGGGCGGCGCCCGGTTACAGGGTGGTCAGCAGCTGCCGCATGGTCTCGATCTCCTGCTGCTGCGTGTCGCCGATGGTGCGGGCCATCTCTACCGCGTCGGGGAACTGTCCGTCCTCGATCTCGGTCTGCGCCATGTCGACTGCGCCTTCGTGGTGGGCGATCATCTGCTCGAGGAACAGGCGAGCGGCGTCGGCGCCCTGTGCCTCGGACAGCGCCTGCATGTCCTCCTCGCTCATCATCCCTTCCATCTCCATCCCCTCCATCCCCTCCATACCGTCCATACCGTCCATGCCCTCGTCCATGCCGGGCATGTCGTGGCCTGTCTCGGGCATCGCGGTGGGCTCACCCCACTGCTCGAGCCAGGACTCGAGCTGCTCGATCTCCGGGCCTTGAGCGGCCTTGATCTGCTCGGCCAGGGCGGTCACGTCCGCGGGAATGTCCTGCTTGGCCAGCAGCATGTCGCTCATCTCGATCGCCTGACTGTGGTGCGGCAACATCATCTGCGCGAACATCACGTCGGCGTCGTTGTGCGCCGCGGCCTCGTCGGCTGCCGAGGTGGCGGTGGCCGAGGTCGTGGCCGGCGAGGTCGCGACGGTGGTGCCGGTCCCGGTGTCGCTGCACGCAGCCGCGGCGAACACCACCGCCAGGGCGGTGGCGCCGACGGCGAGAAACTTCTTGTTGTTCATGGGATGTGGTCCTTTCTCGAACGGTCACAGACCGCCATGGCACCGAAGTCCGGACACGGCCGGTCCGCATGCGGGGATCAGGCCAGGTAGGACACGGTGGTCATCATCCCGGCTTCCTGGTGATACGCGTTGTGGCAGTGCAGCGCCCACTGGCCCGGGTTGTCGGTGTCGAATTCGATCTCCACGGTGCGCATCGGCCCGATCGTGACAGTGTCCTTGCGCAGGCCGGTGTCGGTGAGCGCGAAGGTGTGTCCGTGCAGATGCATCGGATGGAACATGTCCGACATGTTCCGCATCCGCATCCGCACCCGCTGCCCTTCGGCCACGTTCAGCGGTGGGATATCGGGATGAGCGCGGCCATTAAGAGTCCACCGGTACGGCGACATGGTCCCGCCCATATCCACGCTGTGATACACATCGTGCTCCCTCTCGGCCAGACGCACATACTCCCGAGGCGCCAGATCGGTGCCCAGTAGTACCTGCCGGTCCAGCTCGCCGGGTCGCGACTGTGCGGGCAACTCGCCGACGGCGGTGCGCACCAGGGCCTGCCCGTGCCCGGTCTTGCCTTCCGCCTGCGCGAACAACGGGAACACGCCGTCGCCGAGAGTGACGAGCACATCGACACGCTCGCCCATCCCGATCAGCAGCGCATCGGTGTCCTGCGGCACGACCGGGAAGCCGTCGGTGTGGGTGACGGTCATCCGGTGCCCACCGAGGGCGACGCGGAACGCAGTGTCGGCGCCGGCGTTGACGAACCGGATCCGCGCCCGCTGTCCGGGTGTCGCGGTGAACACGATCGGGTCCTCGGGGACGCGCCCGCCGACCAGGAAATGCGGGTAGCTCACGTCTCCGGCGCCGCCGAGCAGCGGGGAGAGCATGGTCTCCTCACCCGTGTCCATTCCGTCCATGTCCATGGCGCCGTGGTCCATTCCGCCCATCCCGCCGTCGCCACTGGCACCGGTGGCGGCGCCGATGCCGAGGTCGCGGGCCACGTCGTCGGGGGTGCGGCCGGTGCCGTCGAGCCAGTCGTCGAGCACCACGATCCACTCGTGGTCGTAGTCGCCGGGCTCGTTCGGATCGTCGATGACCAACGGCCCGTACAGGCCGCGATCGAGCTGCAATCCCGAATGCGAGTGGTAGAAGTACGTGCCCGGATCCGGGACCGTGAACTCGTAGGCGAACCGGCCGCCGGCCACGATCGGATCCTGGGTCAGCCCGGGCACACCGTCCATGTCGTTGCTCAACGCCAGCCCGTGCCAGTGCACACTCGTCTCCGCCGGCAGCTGGTTGTCCACCTCCACCCGCAGCAGATCCCCGGCGCGGGCTCGCAGCAGCGGCCCCGGTAGCTGCTCGTCGTACCCCCAGGTCGACACGATGCGCCCGCCAAGGTCCACCTCGACCGGACGCGGCGTCAACCGCGCCGAGACCACCTGCTGACCCGGGATGCGGCGTTGCTGTTCGAGACGGCGCACCGCAGTCGACGAGGCCTGCACGGGGGCACCGGTCGGTGAGCCCGACCCGGAACAGGCCATCAGGACTCCGGCCCCGGCAAGTATTGATCCGAGAAGGAAGGATCGACGGACCAGCTCAGCCATGAACATGCCCCTGCCGGTGCTCGACCTTCGTGGTGTCGCCGGGGTGCATCAGCACCTGCCGACGGGCCACGAATTCATCGGAGTCGATGTCACCGCGGGCGAAACGCGTCTCGAGCAGCCGAAGCGGATCGGACTCCTGGCTGGTGCGGCCGGGTCCGTTCGCACGGTCGGTGCGGAACATCATGGCCATCAGATAGATCACCACCGCCCAGAACGCGAACATGCACACGGCCATGACGATCCATCCGGTCCAGGTCAGCTCACCTGCCCAGCCCATCATGGTCGCCTCCTTTCACCGGTTCGTGCTTCCAGCCTGGTGTGCCTACCCGTGGATTCCTGTGGAGGTCGTATGAAGATTTGCTCAAGAAGCCACACCGCCTCGTCGACAGCGGTGTCCGCTGGTGAAGATGGACGCCATGGACTCCTCCGCTCGCACCCCCACCGCGACCAGCGACTCTGCGGCGCCGCCGCGCCCGTCGACCGGGTTGCGGGCGATGGTCGTCGAGGACGAGGCACCGTTGGCGAACCTGATCGGCTCGTATCTCGAACGCGACGGGTTCGAGACCGCGATCACCGGTGACGGCGCCGACGCCGTCACCCTCGCCCGACAGGTCGACCCCGACGTCGTGGTCCTCGATCTCGGCCTGCCCCATCTGGACGGGGTCGAGGTGTGCCGGCAACTGCGGACGTTCTCCGACGCCTATGTCGTGATGCTCACCGCCCGCACCGAAGAGATCGACACCCTCATCGGGCTGTCCGTCGGCGCAGATGACTACATGAGCAAACCGTTCAGCCCCCGCGAATTGATGGCCCGCATCCAGGCCATGCTGCGCCGTCCCCGCGCCCACGTCGCCGCACCCAGACCGGCCGAGACCGCCGCCACCGGCCTGATCCGCCGCGCCGGGGACCTGGCCCTCGATGTCGACGGCCGGGAAGTCACCGTCGCCGGGAGGCCGGTGGCCTTGACCCGCACCGAGTTCGACGTCCTGGCCGCGCTGGCCCGCGATCCCGGCGTGGTGCTCACCCGGGCTCAGCTGATCGAGGCGGTGTGGGGACCGAGCTGGACCGGCGACGCGCATCTGGTCGATGTGCACGTCGGTCATCTGCGCCGCAAACTCGGCGACGATGCTGTCCGCGGCCGCTATGTGCGCACCGTGCGTGGGGTCGGCTACAAGATGGGCGCCGGACAATGACGGCCCGGCGCCCCCACCGCAGACGAGGTTCAGCTGCATCGCCCCAGCAGGCACTGGCGGGATCGAGTTTCGGCACCCGGCTGTTCCTCGCCTTGACCGTGGTGGTGGTCGGCTGCGCCGCCAGCGCCTGGCTCGTCGCCTCCGCCCTCGCGCCCGGGATCTTCCATGATCACCTCGGCCAGGCCGGCATCGACCACAACTCGAGTCAGGCCGCGCACGTCGAAGAGGCGTTCGCCTGGTCGATCGTCCTTGCATGGGGTCTGGCGGTCGCGGTCGCGGTGCTGCTGGCATTGGCGGTGAGCTGGTACATCACCCGCCGTGTTCAACGCTCGTTGACCGCGGTGACCACCTCGACCGCCCGGATCGCAGGCGGCCGGTACGACACTCGCGTGTCCAGCCCCGGTCTCGGCCGCGAATTCGACGAGCTCGCCGTCACCGTTAACGAACTCGCCCGCCGTCTCGACGCCACCGAAAGTACCCGCCGCCGGATGCTCACCGACCTCGGCCACGAGATGCGCACCCCGATTGCGACCCTCGACTCTTATCTCGAAGCCCTCGACGACGGCGTCCGCACCCTCGACGACGACACCCGACAAGTTTTGCGCGATGCCACCCACCGGCTGGGGCGTCTCGCCCAGGACATCACCGCGGTCTCGCGCGCCGAAGAACACCTCACCCGCATCCGGCCGGTGCCCACCACCACCGGCGTCTTGGTCACCGCCGCGGTCGATGCGGTGCGCGAACGGTACGAGAACACAGGCGTCGAATTGCACAGCCGTCTCGACGACTCCCTGGTCGTATCGGTCGACCCCGACCGGCTCGGCCAGGTCCTGGGCAATCTGCTCGACAATGCCCTGCGCCACACCGCCTGTGGCGGCACGGTCACGGTCACCAGCAGACGAGCGAACCGCGATCGGGTGGAGATCACGGTGGCCGACACCGGCGAGGGCATTGCTCCCGAGCACCTCGACCACCTCTTCGACCGGTTCTACCGCGCCGATACAGCCCGTGATCGCCGACACGGCGGCAGCGGTATCGGCCTGACCATCACCCGTGCCCTCGTCGAAGCCCACCACGGGCGCATCCGAGCACACAGTGACGGGCCGGGCCGTGGGGCACGCTTTACGATCGAACTGCCCGTCATTGCAGTCTGACCTCGGAGCCTGCTTCGGTGTTGCCGTATCCGGCACATCTCAATCCGTGGACTCACGACCTTCGAGCGCGGACCCTCGACTCGAGGGACTGAACGCCTCCGTCATGTTTGTTGTCATCGGCGCCCACCCCTGTCAGGCTTGGGCGCCGTCTGGAACGAGCTCGGCGATCAGCGCCTCGACCTTGGCTTTGATCTCGTCGCGGATCGGACGCACCGCCTCCACCTCTTGCCCGGCCGGATCCTCGAGCACCCAATCCCGATACGACGTGCCCGGAAACACCGGGCACGTGTCGCCGCACCCCATGGTGATCACCACATCGGAGGCCTGCACCGCGTCGATGGTGAGGATCTTCGGGTTCTGCGCGGAGATGTCGATACCGACTTCGGCCATCGCCGCGACCGCGGCCGGGTTGACCTGCTCGGCCGGAGCGGAGCCCGCGGAACGGACCTCGACCCGGTCGCCGGCCAGCGCAGTGAGGAATCCCGCGGCCATCTGGGAACGGCCCGCGTTGTGCACACACACGAACAACACCGAGGGTGTGCGATCGGTCGAGGAATCAGTTGTCATGAAAACAGACGTCCTTTCGAAGAGAATTCAGGCAGAAACGGTGTCGAGTTCGGCCAGCAAAGCCCGCACGCGAGTGTCGATATCGTCGCGGACGGCGCGCACCGTGCCCAGCGACTCGTCGTCCGGATCGATCAACGACCAATCGAGGTAGCGCTTACCCGGATACACCGCGCACGCATCACCGCACCCCATGGTGATCACCACATCGGCGGCTGCCACCACATCGTCGGTCAGGGGTTTGGGATATTCGCCGCCGAGATCGAGCCCGATCTCGGCCATCGCCTCGACCACGACAGGATGAATCGCCGCTGCAGGAGCCGATCCGGCGGAGCGCACGTGCACCCGTCCCGCGCCGTGATGAGCCAGCAGTGCCGCGGCCATCTGCGAACGTCCGCTGTTACGCACGCACACGAACAGCACCTCCGGCACATCCTTCGGTATAGCGCCCTCGGCCTGCGCCAGAGCAGTGAGGCGTTCGCCCGCGAAGCGGGTGGCCAGCGAGGGCAAATGGGTATGGATCTTGGCGGTGCGCCGCATACGACTCGAAGACCATCCGCTCGACGGTCTGCGCCGAGAACACCCCGGCGTACTTCTCGGCGAGATGTTCGGCACTGCGGTGCAGCACCGCCTGAGGCATCAGTAATTCTGGCTGAGCAGCGTGCTGGGACATCGACATCTCCTGACGTGGCCGATCCTTACGACACAGTGGGGGCGGGAGAACTGGTGAAACGCTTACGCAGGGCGAGCGAGACGTAGATCAGAGCAACCAGGACGGGCACCTCGATGAGCGGACCCACCACCCCGGCCAAAGCCTGGCCGGAGGTGACACCGAAGGTGCCGATCGCCACCGCGATGGCGAGCTCGAAGTTGTTTCCGGCGGCGGTGAACGCCAGCGTCGTGGTGCGCTCGTAACCGAGCCCCACTGCCGCACCGAACAGGAACCCACCACCCCACATGAGGATGAAGTACGCGAGCAGCGGCAACGCGATCCGCACCACGTCCCACGGCTGCGAGGTGATCTGCTCGCCCTGCAGGGCGAACAGGATCACGATCGTGAACAGCAGCCCGTAGAGCGCCCACGGGCCGATCTTCGGCAAGAACGTGTCCTCGTACCACTCACGTCCCTTGGCTTTTTCACCGAAATGGCGGGTCAAGAAGCCGGCGACGAGGGGGATACCGAGGAAGATCAGCACCGATTTGGCGATCTGCCACGGGGAGACATCGAGGGTGGTCTGTTCGAGCCCGAGCCAGCCGGGCAGGATCGACAGGTAGAACCAGCCGAGCACAGCGAACATGATCACCTGGAAAACCGAGTTGATCGCAACCAGTACTGCGGCGGCTTCGCGGTCGCCGCAGGCGAGGTCGTTCCAGATGATGACCATCGCGATGCAGCGAGCCAGGCCGACGATGATCAGGCCGGTGCGGTACTCGGGCAGGTCGGGCAGCAGCAGCCAGGCGAGGGCGAACATCAGCGCCGGGCCGAGCACCCAGTTGAGAATGAGCGAGGAGATCAACAGCTTGCGATCGCCCGTGACGGTGTCGAGGCGGTCGTAGCGCACCTTCGCAAGCACCGGGTACATCATGATCAACAGACCGAGCGCGATCGGCAGAGAGATGTTGTCGATCTCGATGACGCTCAACGCGTCCCCGAGCCCGGGAATGAGGCGGCCGAGCAGCAGACCGGCGACCATGGCGATGCCGATCCACACGGCCAGGAACCGGTCGAGGACCGACATCTTGCCGGCGACGGACCGGTGTTCAGTGGTGGTCACGAGACGATCTCCTGAAGGGCTTCAGTCGGGGCGCAGGTGCAGGTGCAGGCCGATCCGGGCAGGACCCCGGATTCGGTGGCGAGCACCGCGGACAGTTGCTCGAGGGCGGCGGGGATCACCCGGTAGTACACCCAGGTGCCGCGGCGCTCACAGTCGAGAAGTCCGGCTTCGCGCAGCACCTTGAGGTGGTGCGAGATGGTCGGTTGCGACAGGTCGAACGCGGGGCTGATGTCGCACACACAGCTCTCCCCGCCCTGGTGGCTGGCGATCATGCTGAGCATGCGCAGCCGCACCGGATCACCGAGGGCCTTGAACATGCGGGCCAGGTCGGTGGCCCAATCCGAGGTCAGGGGCTCACGGGCGAGCGGCGGGCAGCACGGTTCGGCCTCACTCGACAGCTGATTCGACATGCGTCTATATTGACTGTTATCAATCCAGTCGTCAAACGGGAAGGGACCTCCACGTGCCCACTGCTTCGGTGCTGTTCGTGTGTGTGAAGAACGGCGGAAAATCCCAGATGGCCGCAGCGTTGATGCGCAAGACAGCCGGCGACCGCGTCACCGTCCATTCGGCCGGTACCGCCCCAGGGGCGTCCCTTAATGCTCTGTCGGTGCAGGTCCTCCACGAGGTAGGCGCCTCCATCGACGGTGAGCGCCCCAAGCCGATCGATCCGCAACTCCTCACCGAAGTCGACCTGGTGGTCACCCTCGGCGGCGAAGCCCACGTCGATGCGCCCGCCGGGGTGGTCGTCGAGAACTGGGACACCGATGAGCCGTCCGAGCGCGGCATCGACGGCATCGAGCGGATGCGCCTGGTGCGCGATGACATCGCTGTCCGCGTCGAGGAGCTCGCTACCCGGCTGCTTTCCGACGCCGACGCCCGATAACCGAGTTCGTCCCGGAAACTCTGTTCGCCCTCGAGCACTGAAGGAATACCTGATACCTATGAGCACCATCGCAGTCTTCGAACCGGCCCTGTGCTGCAACACCGGCGTGTGCGGCGAGGACCTCGACCAGAACCTGGTCACCTTCACCGCCGACATGGCCGCGCTGACCGAGCAGGGCGCCGCCATCACCCGCCACAACCTGGCCAACGACCCGCTCGCGTTCGCCCACAACGAGACCGTCAAGAAATTCCTCGAACTCGCCGGATCGGACGGGCTGCCGCTCGTGCTCGTCGACGACGTCACCGTCGCTACCGGGCGCTACCCGACCCGCACCGAGCTCGCCACCTGGGCCGGCCTCGAGGTACCCGCGCCGCCGTCCGGGGTGACCATGCTCGGGCTCGCGGACGACAGCGACTCCTGCTGCACCCCGGGCGAGTCCACCTGCTGCTGACCATGTAGATCCGCACCCCGCCCGCCGATACCCATCCGACGAGGAGTACCTGCTTTCATGGCTGCCGCCGACCCGACGTTTCTGACCGACCCGCCCCGGTTCGTGTTCTTCACCGGTAAAGGTGGGGTCGGTAAGACCTCCATCGCGTGCGCGTCAGCGGTGCGCCTGGCCCGGGCCGGAAAGAAGGTGCTGCTCGTCTCGACCGACCCCGCCTCCAATGTCGGGCAGGTCTTCGGTCTGAGCATCGGCAACACGATCACCGAGGTCCCCGCGGCGGCGGGGCTCTGCGCGCTCGAGATCGACCCCGAGGAGGCCGCCGCCGCCTACCGCGAACGCATCGTCGGTCCCGTCCGCGGGTTGTTGCCCGCAGCGGAGATCGCGTCGATCACCGAGCAGTTGTCCGGCTCGTGCACCACCGAAGTCGCGTCGTTCGACGAATTCACTTCTCTGCTCACCGATCCCGACGACCGGGTCGCCGGGTTCGATCACGTGCTGTTCGACACCGCCCCCACCGGCCATACCATCCGGCTGCTGCAACTGCCCGGTAACTGGACCGAATTCCTCGACCACGGCAAGGGCGACGCGTCCTGCCTCGGTCCGCTGGCCGGGCTCGACAAGCAGAAAGCCATGTACGCCGGCGCGGTCGAGGCGTTGTCGGATCCCGGCCGTACCCGCCTGGTGCTCGTGGCACGCGCGAACCGTGCCGCTCTGGCCGAGATCGCCCGCACCCACAGCGAACTCGCCGCGATCGGCATGACGAGACAGCATGTGGTCGTCAACGGCGTGCTGCCCGACCCGGCCGATGACACCGACCCGCTGGCTACCGCCGTGTACCAGCGTGAGCAGGCAGCATTGGCGGGTCGCGGCGCCGCGATCGTCGCGCTGCCCACCGATCTGGTGGAGCTCAAGCCGGTCAACATGGTCGGTCTCGATGCTTTGAGCACCCTGTTCGACACCACCACCACCACCACCGCTGTGAGTGTCGACGACACCGAACCGGGTGTCGCCGCGGTCGCCGATGCTTCACTGGCGGATCTGGTCGATGCGATCGAGGCTGATGGCCACGGGCTGGTGATGTGCATGGGCAAAGGTGGAGTCGGCAAGACCACCATTGCCGCCGCGATCGCGGTGGCGCTGGCCCGCCGTGGTCATGACGTGCACCTGACCACCACCGACCCCGCCGCACATCTGACCGACACTCTCGCCGGGGAACTCGATCACCTCGAGGTCTCCCGCATCGATCCGCACGAGGCGAGCGAGACCTACCGCAACCGGGTCCTGGCCACCAAGGGCGCCGAACTCGACGACGCCGGCCGCGCCACCCTCGCCGAAGATCTGCAGTCCCCGTGCACCGAGGAAGTCGCGGTGTTCCAGGCCTTTTCGAAGGTCATCCACGAATCACGCCGCAAGTTCGTCGTCGTCGATACCGCCCCGACCGGGCATACTCTGCTGTTGCTCGATGCGACCGGCTCGTATCACCGGGAGATCGCCCGGCAGATGGGCGATGGCGGGCGCTTCATCACCCCGCTGATGCGGCTGCAGGACCCGGCGCAGACCAAGATTGTGCTGGTCACTCTTGCCGAGACCACCCCGGTGCTCGAGGCGGCCGGTTTGCAGGATGATCTGCGGCGCGCTGGTATCGAGCCGTGGGGGTGGGTGGTCAACAATTCCCTGGCCGCGGCGGCGCCCACCGCGCCGCTGCTGCGGCAGCGAGCGGTTGCCGAACTCGAGCAGATCGACACGGTCCGGGACGAACTCGCCAATCGGTGCGCGGTGATTCCGCTGGCCGTCAGCGAACCGGTCGGAATCACCGCGTTGGGACAGCTGGCCGAACGGCATCCGGCACCGGTGCGTTGATCCGCCAGCACCGGGCCGGGTCGTCCACTCATGTCGTTCGTGTGAGACATGCCTGAAGCCACGATTCGGATCACGCTGTGCCAGTGAGGACGTCGGTCAGATCGGCGGGAATCGGCATGGGGGTCATCAACCCTGCAGCGACGCGGCCGGTGTTGCCTTCGGGGTAACCCCCGAGCGCGGAACCGGGGGCAGCAACCATGATCCGGATGATCTGCCCAAGGGCTTCGCGACGGTCGCGTTGACGCACCGCGAGACCGAGCATGGCGAGGTGATTGCGAGTGTGCGGCCACGGGTAGGGCTGCGACAGGATGTGCGCGCGTTCGAGATGGGTCCACCGCTCGGCTGCAGTGTGAGTGTGTCGAGCGGCGGTCATCTCCGCGGCATACCAGGCTCGGACAGTTGCAGGCATTGGACTCATGGAAGGCCCTTCAGGAAGAAAAGGATTCTCGTACCCCAGGATTCGACGCAGGTGCCGCCGATCCGGAGATTGTCAGGGGGCGAGCGCGTCCGGCGCGGACCCCGTTGGCGATCACGATGATCTCGGCGACCTCGTGAACCAGGACAACCGCCGCCAGGCCGAGTACCCCGAACAGCGCCAGCGGCATCAGGACGGTGATGATCGCCAGCGAGAGGCCGACGTTCTGCAACATGATCGTCCGTGACCGCCGGGCATGCTGCAGGGCTTGCGGCAGGTGCCGCAGGTCCTCACCCATCAAAGCGACGTCGGCGGTCTCGATGGCCACGTCGGTGCCCATCGCGCCCATCGCGATCCCCAGATCGGCGGTCGCCAAGGCGGGGGCGTCGTTGACACCGTCGCCGACCATCGCCGTCGGCCGCGTCTTGCGGAGGGTGTGCACGATGCGGGCCTTGTCCTCCGGACGCAGGTCCGCGTGCACCTCGTCGATACCGACGTCGGCGGCCAACGCGCGTGCGGTGCGCTCGTTGTCGCCGGTGAGCATCGCCACGGTGTAACCGTCGCGGCGTAGCCCAGCAACCACGTCGCGGGCCTCGGGACGCAGTTCGTCGCGCACCGCGATCGCCCCGATCAGGGTGCCGCCGCGTTCGATGAGCACCGCGGTGGCTCCGGCGTGCTGCATCCGCTCGATATCGGCGGCGAGGGGGCCGGGGTCGATCCACCCCGGCCGGCCCAGACGGGCGGGGGTGCCGTCGAGGTGTCCGGTCAGTCCGGCGCCGGGGACCGCGTCGACGTCCTCGGCTGGTGTGTAGTCGTCGACGGCGGCGAGGATCGCTGTGGCGAGGGGGTGTTCGCTGCGGGCCTCGAGTGCGGCGGCGACGTTCATGACGTCGGCGCGGGTGGCGTCGCCGGTGGTGGCGACGTCGATGACCTCGGGTCGGTTGCGGGTCAGGGTGCCGGTCTTGTCCAGCGCGACGGTGCGGATACGGCCCAACGCTTCGAGGGCGGCCCCGCCCTTGACCAGGACGCCGAGCTTGGAGGCGGCGCCGATCGCGGCGACCACGGTCACCGGGATCGCGATGGCCAGCGCACACGGGGACGCGGCGACCAGCACGACGAGGGCGCGTTCGATCCACACCAGCGGATCACCGAATACGCTGCCGATCGCGGCGATCAACGCCGCGGCAACCATCACTCCCGGCACCAGGGGCTTGGCGATCTTGTCGGCCAGACGCTGGGCCTCGCCCTTGCGGGATTGCTCGGCCTCCACGATTTTCACGATCTTGGCCAGCGAGTTGTCCTGCGCGCCGGCGGTGACCTCGACCTCGAGCACGCCGGTGCCGTTGATCGACCCGGCGAACACCTCGGAGCCCGGTCCGGCCTCGACCGGCACCGATTCCCCGGTGATCGCGGAGGTGTCCAGGGCGGTGCGCCCGGTGCGGATGGTGCCGTCGGTGGCGAGCCGCTCCCCGGGTTTGACGATCATGATCTCCCCGAGCCCCAACTCCGCGGGGGCGACGGTCTGTTCACGGCCGCCGCGCAGGACGGTGGCAGTGTCCGGCACCAGATTCAGCAGGGCGCGCAGGCCCCGTCGGGTGCGAGTGACCGCGTACTCTTCGAGACCCTCACTGATGGCGAACAGGAACGCGAGCATCGCGGCTTCGCCGACCTCGCCGAGCAGCACGGCGCCGACGGCAGCGATCGTCATCAGGGTCCCGACCCCGATCTTGCCGCGGGCCAGCCGCTTGAGGGTCGAGGGGACGAAGGTGTAGCCGGCGACGACCAGCGCCACCGCCTCGAAGCCCGTCCCGAGAGCGTCGGGCCCACCGGTGACGCGGACGATCAGGGCCGCAATCAGCAGGACACCCGCGGCGGCGGCCGCCCGGATCTCGGTGACCTGCCACCACTTGTCGGGCTCCTGGTCGTCTTCGCCCTCGACGCGGGGTTCGTCGGGGCCGCATCCGCAGGCGTCGCTCATGCCGTCACTCCCGTGTCGGTGTCGGTGCCGTAGTTCGGGCACAGCGCGACGGCGTTGCCCGTGGCGGCCAGGAGGGTTTCGGCCGAGGCCAGCAGGTCGAGCAGTTCCAGTCGGGCCAGCGAGTAGAACACCTGCCGGCCCTGCGGGCGGCCTTGCACCAGGCCGCAGTCCCGCAGGCATGCCACGTGCGCCGACACTGTCGATTGCGCCAATCCCAGCTCGCCGACCAGGTCCGCTACTCGGGATTCCCCGGCGGCGAGGCGGCGCACGATGGCCAGGCGGGTGCCGTCGGAGAGACTGTGGAACAACGCTGCTGCAGAGTCGAGACTTTCACCGAAGCAGGTCGTCGCTCGCTCATTCATCGTCATAAAACGATGATATTGAGGAAACATGATTAATCAAGCGGAGGGAGCGGGACAACGCGCGTTCTACTCCGCCAGTGCGGACTCCGACAACGGTCGCGAATGATGACGGCTGGCGGATTCTCGGACCGGCTCGTCACGACTCAAGGGACGTTCACAGACTGGCCGGCTGGCTCCCAGCCTGGAACGGCCAACGGGTCGCATGCCAGTTCTGCCTCGCGGGAGGATCGCCTTGCTCAGACTGTCCAGGCCGGTCGCCAGGTCCTCGCACGGGAGAGCCGATCGTGTCGACGAATCGACGGCACAGCTCGTCGAGCACCTCGGTGATGGGCATGTCGGTGGTGCCGTAGCGCAACTGTCGGCTCGGCTGAAGGTCGGCGAGGGCAGCGAACTCGATCAGATTCTGCTGGGCATGACACAGCTTCGCCGGTGCAGCGAGGACAGCAGCGTCACGCAGGTCGTATCGGCAGAACGGTCTCACACGCCCCGGGCGTTGCGGTTCGCGAGCATGGCGCTGCGGGCACTGCCACGGCGGGGCCAGAGCGCTCATCCACGCCGTTCCTGTCCACGGCACCTGACCGCAGCCTTCGCATGTCGACTGCAGATACACCTGGTGGCGTACACAGAGCGGCAGCAGCGGATTGGCCCAGCCTGCATGCCACCACGGATCGGGTTCGGCCAGGCATCGGGCACAGAAACGCGATCCTCCCCGGTCGGGCCGAATGTGGCGGTGGTGCACCAGGTACCGTGCCGCGGCGGCATCGATCGGCCGGCCCCACAGGGCGGCGCGCAGGTCACCGGCAGGGACACCGAGGTGAGCGGCGATCCACCGAGCGTGCAGGCTCAGGTGCTCGAGAACGAGGTGATATCCGGTCGGGCTCCGCGGCACACGGAGCTCGCGCAAAATCTGGATCGGGGTCAGTTGGTAGCGACAGCCGACGCGCATCAGCCAGCCCGGCAGATACTCGGCGGGATGTAGTTGCACGGTGATCGGCCACCGGTCGACTCTTATCGTGGCCATAGTGGTTCCCCAACCACTGAGCCGGCCAGGGCGGGACCAGCCGGTATCAGCCGGTGCGGGCGGCGGATTCGCTGGCATTGTCGACGGTCGCGGTCGTAATCAACTCAGCAGTGACGGCTTCGACGCCGGTGACGATCGCGAGATACGAGATCCGGTCGAGCAGATTCGTCAACGACGCGATCCGCCCCTGGGTGCGGCGGTGCAGCAGCCGAGCATGCTCGCACAGCATCCCGTCATGGCTGCCGGCGAGGGTGAGGTGTTCTTCGGCGGTGCGCAGCAGCGCGAGCCAGCCGCGCATCCCGGTGTCGGTGTCGATGCTGAACGGGGCAACCGGGCAGCGGGTGGCGCGGCGGCTGGTCTGGGCGTAGACGGTGTGCTCGCCGAGCAGGCCTTCGTCGAAGAAGCGTTTGGCGGTCAGATTCACCCCGACGTAAATGAAGGTAGCGGCCATGTCGTTGGCCAAACCCTTGAGATGGTTCGATACCTCCAGGCCGTTGCGGTGCCGGAAGTCGACGAAGTGCAGATCGTCGAGCACGATCAACCGGGTACCGCAGGAGGTGACACAGTCCACCGCCAAGGCCCCGAGTTTCGAGGTGGAGGCACGGTCCACGGCCGGATGGCCGTAGAACCGCAGGATCTGCTGATTGAGGCCTTTGAGGGTGACCCCGGCGCTGAGCGGGATGAACGCCACCGGCCACCGTTGATGCCCCTCCACGGTGAGGGGTCCGTCGCGGCGCAGAACTCGCCGGTGGACGTCGCGGGCATAGCGGGTGGCGATGGTGGTCTTGCCGAGGCCGGGTTCGGCGTCGATGACCACCGAGCCGCGCAGCTTGTCGCCGTCCCGATACGCCGAGGCCATCACCTGATCGCAGATCCCGTAGGCGGCGGCGAGTTGGCTGGTCTTGATCGTCGGCAGGTTCGCGTTCCACACCATCCGGGCTTCGTTGTAGTCCTCGAGCTCCTCCTGCGACAGTCGGGACATCGCGGTGCGGGAGAGGACCTCGAACGGTTCACGCGGTGGGGCGGTGACGAAGGCGTGCCAGCCCTGTTTGCGGGAGAGCTGGTAGCGGACAGTGCCATACGTTGCCAGCCAGGTGGCCCAGGGGTTCATTCGTCGAACACCTCGAACACGTCTTCGTCGGGATGCTCCGCGTAGTACCGGTCGAATACGTCGACGTCGTCGACCACCTCCAACCGTTGAGTTCGACTGGTGGCGAGTTCGTCGAGCAGCTCGGCGACGCCCGGCACGGACGCAGTGTCGCGTTCGTCGTCGATACCGGACTGCTGTCCTTCGGTTTCCGGATGCGGGCGGTGGGCACTGAGTCGGCGGGCCAGGGCGCGGTCGCGGCGTGTCGCGACGTCGTCTCGGCTCCACGCGAGCAGCAGATCCCGTACCGCGGCGGCGGGATCGAAGTGGCGATGCTCGCGCACGGCGATGCGTTTGGCGTAGTCGGCGGCGTCCCTGCTGAACGGCTGGTTCAGGCAAGCGCCGTGCTCCCACACCAACTGATGCCAACGGTGGCTGTCCGGGTCCTGGAACCAGGCGTGCCGGATGTCGTGATTGTCGACGAAGATCGGCCACTTGCCGGCGTGCACACCGCCATACGGCGAACGGGTGGTGCGATACAAGGTGAGCCCGGATCCGTCGTAACGCAGTCCGTCGACCTCGACGCCGTAGTGCTGGATCGTACGCCAACGCACATCGAGGAACTCATACGCCAGATCCGGATTCGCCGGCAACAGCAGACCACCCGATTTGGCGACCCCGATCTCGAACATCTCGCTCGGCGAAAACCCCACCCGCGGCAGTTCCGGCACGCACAGCCCGTCATGTCGGGTGTGGTGATAGACCCGGCCCACCCATTCCCGGATGATCTGCTCGAGTTCGCTGGCGTAGTAGAACGCGGCGTCTTCGACGTCTTTGCCCCGTGAGTACACGTCCGGGCCCTTGTAGGCGGGCAGGTGCTGTAGCAGTGATTCGCGCAGGGTGCGGAAGAAGCGTTCGACGGTGGGTTTGTCGGTGGGCTTGTGCGGGATCGCCGGCTGAACGGTGATACCCAGTCGGGCGCAGACTCCGATCACATGAGAGGACAGGTACTGCTTGCCGTGATCGACGACGATCGCCTCGGGCAGACATGCCGGTAGATCCCCGACGCGTCGCTGGGAGATCCCGTCCGGGGACTCGGTGCCGACGAGCAGGTTTCGCGGCACCCCGTGATACGGCCAGAGTTGATCCGCAGTCGGGTCGGTGTCGCGGGCGGGAGTGATGCACTGGTACAGCACATTCGCCACGTCCTGGGACCGCGTCGATAGCGGTGTCAGGCGCAGTCCGAGGATGCAGCGGGTGAACAGGTCCATCGCCACGGTCAACTCCACCCCAACCCAGCGCATGGTGACCGGTTCCATCGCGAACACATCCAGCGCGGTGGTATCGAGCACCACGTACTCCCCCGGACGGGTCGCGCGCAGTCGGCCGAGGACACCGCGGGGCCGGTCCGCCACCGACCGCCGGCCTTTCGCGCTACCGAACGCGTGCTGCCCCTTCGACAATGTCTTCACCCGCCGGTATGCCGTGCTCAGGGAGGGCAACGGCACCATGCCCGGCCCGAATTCTGCTTCCAGGTCCTTGGCAACGGCATCGATGACCGCGCCGATCGTCGGGGTCGAGACGGTGACGTACCTATCGAGCACCCGCACACATGCTGCGTCCCACCGGTGATCGACACTGGTGGCGTAGCGGCTACGGATCCGACTGTCCGTGAGTCCGGCAACTCCTGCCGCGCGGTATCCGGCGATCCAGCGGTACAGGGTGCGCACAGAGACGTGAAGTTCCGCCGCTCTGGTGGCCAACACCGATTCGAGTTCGGCGCCGGAGGTCGCAACCTCGGTCAGGATGCCGCGGACGTGTTCGGCTCGTGTTTCCAGTTCCTGAATCTGGGTTGCGGTCAGCGAGGAGAGCACTACGGCAGCAGGGTCAGCGGAGGCGGTGTCGTCCGGCGGTGAGATCGCTGTTCCCCGTGCCGCGATCTCGGTGACCGCGACACGCTGCATCCGCTCTCCGGACCGGAGGGTGACATCGTGTCCCTGCAGCGCCACGACTTCCCATGAGCAGCCGTCGAGCCAGACCTTGATTCCTGCACGTAGTTCGACGATGTTGGTCACGGCGTGCTCCTTACACCGGACACCTGCGACTGTCCGGACAGCGGCACCGTCAGGTCCACCGACCACAGACCGGACCACAGCTTCGCCAGCACCGCGATTCGCTAGCCGGGCCTGTTCACCGATGCGGCGAGGTCGTCGAGGGTCATCCCGGGCACTGCGACGCTGTCGAGTGCCCTCATCACCGCGGGGTCGATCCACTCGCTACGACGAGCGCCCCCGAGGATTCGGAGGTTCGCCAGCACTACTGGGTTTGCACCGGTCCACACTTCATACGACCAGCCCCGACTCGAACACAGTCGTTCGGTCCAGGCGAACACCTGCGCAACTGCGTCGCGACGGGCGAACTCGGCGGGTTTGACGTCGACGACCGTGAATCCGCCGTCTGTGCGTTGGAGCAGCAGATCGGGCGCATGCCGACGCATGGTCTTCCCGTCCGGGCCGCACAGCCACATCGGCTGTGCGGCGATCCGCACCACTTCCGGTGCGTAGTCCGCCAGCCACAACCGGTCCAGTTCGAGTCGGCTCTCGTAGAGGACGTGGCCACGGTTGGTGGCCGACCAGAACATCCCGGAATAGTGGCGCTGATGGGGGTGACTGCGGACTTTCCGTACCGGCAGGCCCAGGATCATCCGATAGGGATCTGCCGCAGCGAGGGTCGTCGCGACAGGATCACCTGATTCCTGCACGTACCTGACCTCAACCTCGCTGGTCCGGGGCACTTTTTCAGGGTCCCGCTACTGACACGAATTTGAGAAACCGACACGCCGCTGACAGGCGACTGACATGAAATTGAGAAACTGACACCGAATCCGAGAACCTACATCTCAGGTAAATCGGTCGCATTATTTCGACCTGGGGTTTGTCACTCACGGTCTGTGCGGGGTTGGTGACGAAAAGTGACATTTAAGTCACCTATCCTCGTGAACCCCGAGGTGAGCGTGATTTCGCGCGCAGAGATGGTGTCGGCGACACCCCGTCTCCGACCATGCAGAACCAGCGGAGACCGCCCCGAGCTGACACACCGAGGAACCAGAATGCGTCCTCGGACCAGAGGCGCTGGAGTTGTTCCGCGCCACAGCGACGCGGATCGCCACCCTGTCACCGCCGTGCCCGGGCCGTCAGCGCTCGCGACCTCAGCCTGGTCGGGCATTCACCATCTGGTGCCGATCCGAGGACACAAACGCTCGGCTGGGATACCCCTGCCGAGCGTCTGCGTGATCTGATCACCACCGGCCAACAGCAGCGTTGCGTTGAGCCTTACAACTGCCTGCGATCGGGCCTCGTCCGTGGAACTTTCGTTCAGGCACCGGGCTCCTACGAGACCGGGACGGGTACACGTGCGGCGGCCGCAGCCTTCTTCTTCGCCCGTTTGCTCAGGTTCTTGGTCGCGTCCGTCTTGGACGCACCGGCCTTTGATGCGTCCGCCTTCGGCGCGGCGGCAGGCTTCTCTTCTTCGGCAGGGGCTGCTGGTTCGAGTTCCTGCGCGTAGTAGAAGTGCGGACGACGGTGGCCGAGGAACGACCCGCACCACGACATCACCGCGATGTACCGGTTGCGGAACCCGACGAGGTACACCAGGTGCACAGCAAGCCATAGAACCCACGCGATAAAGCCGGTGAGTTCGATCTTGCCGACGCGGGTGATCGCGCGGAAGCGATTGATGATCGCCATGCTGCCCTTATCGCGGTACTGGAACGCGGTTCCCGCGGGCACCTTGCCGAGGATCATCTTCGCGACGTGCCTGCCGCCCTGCATTGCGAACGGCGACTGCGCGGGCAGGTTGTCGAGCGTGACCATATCGCCGATGGCGTAGATGTTGTCGGCGCGCCCGACGGTGAAGTCGTTGTCGACGAGAAGTCGGCCGCCCCGGACGGTCTCGCAACCCGTGCGTTCAGCAAGCACGCCGGCGAAATCGTTGGCCTGGATCCCGGCCGACCAGATGATCGTCTCGGCCGTGAGGCGGTGGGTTTCGTCGGTGTTCGCCGTCTTCAAGGTGGCACCATGCTCGTCGATGTCGGTGACCATCGTGTTGACAACGACGTCGACACCGGCCTTTTCGAGCGATTCCTTCGAGTACTCGCTGAGCTTGCCGCCGAAGGGAGGGAGCACCTTGTCGGCGCCCTCGACGAGGGTGACGGTGACGTCCTCGCCCTTGATGTTGCCGATCGACTCTGCGAAGTAGCGCTGGGCGAGTTCCTTGATCTGCCCGGCCAGTTCGACGCCGGTCGGGCCTGCGCCCACGACGACGAAGCTGAGCAGGTTCTTGCGGAGCTCGGGGTCGGTCGTGATGTGTGCTTCCTCGAAGCAGCGGATGATCTGGCGACGCAGGCGTTCGGCGTCGTCGACCGTCTTGAGAGCGAACGTGAGGTCGGCGAACTCGTCGCGGCCGAAGTAGGCCTGCCGGGCGCCGGTCGCGGCGACCAGGTGCTCGTAGCCGAGGGTGTGGCGCTTGCCTGCCGCCTCGTACACGACGGTGTTGTCGTCGGGGTTCACGTCGACCACGCGGCCGAGTCGCACGTCGGCGCTCGGGTACTTCGCGAGGATGGCACGAACGGAGGGAGCAATCTCGCCGGGTGAGATGACGCCGGTCGCCACTTGGTACAGCAAGGGCTGGAACAGGTGCTCGGTGGTTTCCGAGATGAGAACGAACGGCGTGCCTGCCTTGCCCAGCTTCTTCGCTACGGCAAGGGCGCCGAACCCGGACCCGACGATCACTACCTCGGTCCGGTCGACGACTGTCGTCTCTCCCTTGTTTGCACCACCCATGCTGCCGATACCTCCACATTGAAGTTCTTGTATGACTTCAAACCTAGGTATCTACATCCCTTGGAATCCAGTAACCTGGGATATTCGAAAAACTGTTATCTGTTTCGCTCATAAATGGGGTTTGATGGACTTCCGACAACTACGCTACTTCCTCGCTGTCGGCGAGGAGTCCAGCTTCTCCCGCGCAGCGCAGCGGTGCTTCATCTCGCAGTCCGCGATCAGCCACCAGATCGCGAAGCTGGAGCATGAGCTGGGCACGAGCTTGTTCGACCGGTCCACCCGATCGGTCAAGCTCACCGCCGCCGGCCTGCGGCTGATGCCGATCGCGTCGGAAGTACTCGGCCTCGAAGCGCGCGCGTTCGAAGTGGCCACCGAACCCCGCGACAGCATCCGGATCACCGCGAACATGAGCTTCGCGACGCAGAGCCTCGACGCGATCTCCCAGGTCCGCGAGCGATACCCCCACATCGACGTCGAGTTCGTCATCAAGGACTTCACCGACCGCGTCAACGCCGTCGCCTCCGGCGAAGCCGACCTCGCCCTCATCCGCGGAGAGGTGGACAGGCCGGGGCTCGAGACCGTGCGGCTCGGGATCGAGGATCTGGTGGTGGTCACCTCGAGCCAGCATCCGCTGTCGGCGTTCTCGACCGTCGACCTGGGCGAGCTGGCGCACTACCCGCTACTGCTCCCTCCTCGCAGCAGCCAGGTTCTGTTGCACCGTGTCATCGAAGACGCGTTCGTCGAGGTGGGCAGACGTGCACGCTTCGGTCCGTCGATCGCAAGCGATCACACGGCAACCCTCGAAGTCCTCACCAACCCGCGTGCATGGACGGTGCTCTACGCCAGTACCGCCGCCGAGACTCCGAGCAAGGGGCTCAAGTTCATGCGTGAGAAACGACATCTGCTTCGGGTGCCTGTATGTGGAGTGGTACGCACGGGAACGGTCCCGACACCCGAGCTCGAGTTCCTCGTCCAGGCTCTCGCGCACTCGATCGTGCCGGCGACCGACAACGCGCCCCCGGTGCGTGGTTCTGGTAGTTGACTCAGCCGAATCCACGCACCGGGGTGTTCCGCCCCAGCCGCTCGATCTCGTCGACGATGATCTCGGGTTCGGTGATCGGTACGTAGTGGCTCGACTTCTCGGCCACCACATGCCTACCGTGCGATGACTGCGCGGCGCGATGGGCATGCGACGCGTTCGCGGATGCGCGTGCAGCGGCATTCATGCCGTCGCCGGTAAGGCTTCCGGAAATCGCGGTCACGGGAATATCGCCGAGCGCGGGCGGGTTGTCGCGCCACGCGGCGATCTCGTCCAGGAAGGTGCGTGCCTGCTCTCGTTGAGTTCGGAATACCCTGGGGTCGAATGCTTCTCGCTCCATGTCTGCGCGGACATCGGATGGGCACGCGTCGAGGAGGAAACGGAAGAAGTACTTCAGTACGCCCAGACGGGAGAGCAGGAGCATGACAGGAATCGAGATCTTCTCGACCGTCCGGAATCCCTTACCCAGCAGGAGGTCGGAGGATTCGTCGGCCGGGTCGACGAGTACGAGTCCGGCGATCCGCTCCGGGCGCCGCGACGCAGCCAGCCTGATGATGGGCCCGCCTGCACTGGAGCCGACCAGGATGAACGGTCCGGGACCGAAGTGGTCGAGCAGGTCGCCCAGGTCATCGGCCATGCGGTCGATGGTGCGTCCCGTCGGGTCCACGGGTGAGCGTCCGAGTCCGGATCGGTCGTACACGATCGCGCGTGTCAACCGCGCGACCCGAGGCTGCACGAGTGCCCAACTCGACCTGTCCGCGGCAGCACCGGCTTCGAACACGACCGTCGGTGCATCGGTCCCGTCAGGGGCTGTGCGCACCATGCTGAAGAGCCGCCGCCCGTCGCGGGTCTCGACCCACTCCGCAGTGCCCAGAGTGTGCGACCGGCCAGTACCCGTCGCCTCCGAATCGGTCGTTGCCACCGCTCGCTCCTTCAGTCGACGCCACCGAACGCAAACGTAAGTTCACCTCACCGACCGGTCAAGGCCTTCGTTTCGACGACGCACCACGTCAAGGAGGCACGATCCCCGCAATCGGGCTTCGGTTCACTTGTCCGGCTCGCGATGCCCACTAGACTCGTCGACCGTGCGCATTGCCACGTTCGACCCCAAGGGCACGCGGCAGTGGCGACTTCTGGTGCTGCTCTCCGCCGTGGTCCTCGCACCCACCACCGCGTTGCTGATGGTCGCGATGAACGCGGCGGGCTCGAGCCCGCTCGACCTCGCGGTGATCGGCGCCGCCGCGCTCGTCCTGCACTGTGCAGTTTTCCTCACCGCTCGATCCGCGGTCGCCGCATTCGCTGTCGCCTCCACGGCAATGTTGGTGCTGGCATTCGTGCCGGTACCGGGTTGGTCGAGCGGAATCCTGCTGCCGTCCGCGCTGTGCTTCCTGCTGGTCCTGTGGCGGGTCGTCTTCGATGCGCCGACACCGTGGCCGTGGATCGCGTTGGCAGTGGCATTGGCCGGAATCGCAGTGGCAGAGGCGATCGGGGCGTCGCGGGCCGACGGTGAACTGCCCCCATGGATGCAGACCTTCGAGGCCACACTGCTCATCGCGGTGGCGACGGTGACGTGGGGTGTCGCATGGACTGCACGGATGCAGAACGAACGTGCGGCAGCCGACGCGCAGGCCGCACTCGATCGTGCGCGCCGGACGGAGCGCGCACACATCAGACGCGACCTCCACGACGTCATCGCGCATTCGATCACGCTCATGGTTGCGCAAGCAGAAGCCGCGCGTGTCGGCACCGGCGAAGCGCATACGGACGAGTCACTTGCACAGCTCGCCGAGTCGGGGCGTAGCGCGCTGCGAGGATTGCGCGGCATGCTGCGAGTTCTCGACGCGAGCCCACCGGGCGCCTCGGATGTTGTGCCGGGCATCGATGCCCTCGACGACCTGGTCGCCGGGGCCACCACGCCGCTGCATCATGTGTCCCTCACCGAGAACGGCACGCGACGACCACTCGCCGCCGACACCGAGGTCGCTCTGGTCCGGCTCGTACAGGAGGGCATCACCAATGCATTCCGCCACCTGGAGGCCCCGGTGTCCGTCGAGGTGACCGTCGACTGGCATCTGGATCACGTCACCGTCCAGGTCAGCGACGACGGCGGGCGAGGTCCGCTCCGGACCGGGCCGCCGGGGACCGGCCTGACCGGCATCTCGGAACGGGTCGCGGCGGCCGGCGGTAGTTTCGACATCACCACCGGGCCATCCTGGACTCTGACCGCCCGATTCCCCGTACTCGATTCCCCGTAGAGGAAGCCCTGTGACAACCGCGCACCCCGTTCGGGTTCTGCTCGTCGACGACCAAGTGCTGTTGCGTGACTCCCTGGCGACGGTGCTCGGAGCAGATCCGCGCATCGATGTGGTTGCCGGTGTCGGTGACGGTGCCGCGGCGGTGGACGCTGTGCGCGCGCATCGTATCGACGTGGCCCTCATGGATATTCGGATGCCTGGGCTGGACGGCATCCGAGCCACCGAGCAGATCGTGCTGATGGCACCGGCCACACGGGTGCTGATCCTGACGACGTTCGACCTCGACGAGTTCGTCCTCGGTGCGGTGCGTGCAGGCGCCAGCGGGTATCTCACCAAGGACACTCCGCCGGGCCGTCTCGTCGAAGCGATCTGCGATGTCGCGGCAGGAAGCTCCGCGCTCGCGCCGGGAGTCACCGGGTCCGTTCTCGAGTATCTGCGGCAAGCACCGGTGCCCGACCGGTCAGCGATCGCGGTGTTGACCGCGCGAGAGGCGGACGTGTTCACGCAACTTGCCGCCGGACGTTCGAATGTCGAGATCGGCAGGGCGTTGCATCTGACGGAGAACACCGTCAAGACACATGTTCGCGCTGTGCTCGCGAAGCTGGGCCTGCGAGACCGCGTGCACGCCGTCATCTTCGCCTACGAGCACGGACTCGCCGGCAGGTCTCATCCTTCCGGGTGAGGCGGGACATCCGGCCGGGGGATCCGGCGACGGGTGCCGAGCGGCGAAACTCGGGGTGAGGGCCGGACGGCCCACCAGAGGAGACGTTGATGAACTCGCCGATTCCGGTCCGGGCCGAGCAGGTGGCCGTTTCCCCAAATCCGTCGATCCGACGCGCGGTGTTGTGGTTCACGCTCGTGCTCGCCGGGATCACCGGCGTCGTCATGGCGCCGTTGTGGCTGACGGGTGCGTCCCCGGACGCGTTCAATGCCGTTGTCCCCGTGATGTCGTGGGCGCCGGCGCTGGCAGCTGTCGCGGCATGGTTCGCAAGCGGCCGGCGAGTTCCCTTCACTCAGTGGGCCGCGCTTCGTCCGTTCCGGACGGGACGAACCCTCCGCACAGCAGGGCTGATGCTTGCGGTTTTCGTGGCGGTGCCCGCCGTGACGACAACCACCGCCCTCGCTGTCGGGATCGTCGCGTGGCAGCCGACACCGGAGGCGTTCGGCCTGCTGCCGTTGGTGCTGCCGTACGCCCTCCTCGCAATGCTCATGACGACGGGCGAAGAGATCGGCTGGCGCGGTGCGCTGCAGACAGCGCTCACGCCGCTCGGTCCGTGGAAGGCAAGCATCGTCATCGCCCTCGCGTGGTCGCTGTGGCACCTGCCGCTCACACTCGGCTTCGCTTCGGGTGGGGGACTGTCCATGCGGGAGGTCGTCGCGACGAGCATCAACCTCGTGATCGCCGGATGCATCCTTTCCGGGGCTCGACTTCTGTCGGGGTCGATGTGGTCTGCCGCGTGGGCGCACGCACTGATCAATACGACGTTGGTGTTCGCAGCATCGAATCTCGTCACACCGTCCACTGAGCTCGGCACCGGCGCGTACTGGGCGCTGCAAGTGATCAATTGGACCGTGCTCGCCGCTGTTGCCCTCGTGTGTGTGGCTCTCGCAGGTCGTAGCAGCAGCCCCACGGATCAGCGCGACCGTGGCACCGCCCGCGCGACGTCGGCAGCCTGCTCGAGAGCCTTCGAATCATGACTTCCGAGAAGTAGCTCACTGAGAAGTCCTGCGCATCATCCCTTCTCGGGAGATACCTTATCGAGGAGTGCAAGCCCCTTCCGCGCCCATTCGATTTCGACCTCACCGCGCGCGATGAGTCCGTCATACGCAAACGCTTTGAACGCGACGATCCGTTCGTGCTCCTCAGCGGGATACTTCCGCAACCGGACCGCGATGGTGGCGTTGGTGGCATCGACGATCGCAGCGCGCACCACGGTCCAGCACGCAATCTGGTCGGCATAGTGATCGATGTGGCGGCGCAGGCAGTCGCGGGCGCTGTCGGGGTCGGCCCATTCGAAGTACGCGGCTCGCATGTGCGCGGCGTCGCGGACCGGCGCGTAGTCGAGTGGGGAATCCATCCACTCGCGGAATGCCAGAACACCCGAGTCGGTGATCGAGTATCGGGTCTTGGTGCTCTTCGGCCCCCAGCGCACCTGTTCGCCTTCGATGAGCCCTTCTTTTTCCATGCGGCGGAGTTCCGGATAAATCTGCGAGTCGGGAGCGTGCCAGACATGCCCGACCGACCCGCCGAAGCGTTTCGCGGCGTCGTAACCGGTCAGCGGCTCGGCCGTGAGCAGGGCGAGCAGGGCGTAACGCAGACTCATGGGCCACCACCTTCCTCGCGGGAGTATTCCACTCTTGCCAAACCACTATATCGATAGATAGTGTGTGCGCCAGATCACTAACTACCTATGTAGATAGATAGTTTCAGCCCATTGATCGAAGGACCCCAGATGACCGACCTCGGACCCGGCGGCGCAACCGCAAAGAACATGGCCTACCCACTCGACACCTGGTACGTCGCAGCGTGGGATCACGAAGTGGGCCGACGCGAGATCCTCTCCCGCACCATCGCCGGTAAACCGCTGGCGCTCTACCGCACCGAAGAGGGGCGTCCCGTCGCCCTCGCCGACGCTTGCTGGCACCGACTCGCCCCGCTGTCCATGGGCACCCTCGTCGGCCCTGACGGCATCCAGTGCCCGTACCACGGACTGCAGTACAACTCGGCCGGCCGATGCACGCACATGCCCGCGCAGCAGACGATCAACCCGTCGGCGATGGTCGCGTCGTACCCCGTCGTGGAACGACACCGGTTCGTCTGGGTCTGGCCGGGCGACCCTCTGCTCGCGGACCCCGACACGATCCCCGACATGTTCCAGATGGACTCGCCCGAATGGGCCGGCGACGGCCGCACCATCGATGTGCAGGCCAATTACCAGCTGGTACTCGACAACCTCATGGATCTCACGCATGAGGAGTTCGTGCATTCGTCGTCGATCGGGCAGGACGAACTGAGCGAATCCGACTTCGTCGTCACGCACGACGACCACACCGTCACTGTGACGCGGTGGATGCACGACATCGATGCACCTCCGTTCTGGCTGAAGAACATGCGCGACAAGTTCCCCGGCTTCGAGGGCAAGGTCGACCGGTGGCAGATCATCGAGTTTCAGGCACCGTCGACGATCCGCATCGACGTCGGCGTCGCCGAAGCAGGTACCGGAGCACCCGAAGGCGACCGTAGCCAGGGCGTCAACGGCTTCGTCATGAACACGATCTCGCCGATCGACGAGCGCACCGCGCTGTACTTCTGGGCATTCATGCGCAATTACCGACTCGACAGCCAGCTCATCACCACGCAGTTGCGCAACGGTGTGCACGGCGTCTTCGAGGAGGACGAGGAGATGCTCATTGCGCAACAGAAGGCGATCGACGCGAACCCCGGCCACGAGTTCTACAACCTCAACATCGATGCCGGCGGCATGTGGGTCCGACGACTCATCCAGCGCATGATCGAAGCCGAACGCACCCTCGCCGCGGATTCGGCCACCCCGGAGCGGGTGCACTGACATGAGCACTGTGCAGATCACCTGGCAGCGTGGCCACGTCACTGCCGTCGACACGGCCGCCGATTCGATCGCGAAGATCACCATCGTCACCGACACACCCGTACGTCCCGAGCCCGGCTCCCATGTCGACGTGCGTCTCCCCTCCGGGGACGTGCGCTCGTACTCCGTGGTCGGTGGTGGCGCCGACGGGCACGGCATCACCCTCGGTGTCCACCTGTCCCCTACTTCGCGCGGCGGCTCCGCATACATGCATTCGCTACGCCCCGACGACGTACTCGACATCACCGCCCCACTGCAGAACTTCCCTCTGCGGGTCGGTGCACCGAGCTACGTCCTGCTTGCCGGAGGAATCGGCATCACCGCGGTGAGCGCGATGGGCGCTGTCCTGCGCCGCATGGGCTCCGCCTACCGGTTCGTCTACGTGGGCCGCACCCGCTCGGCAATGGCGTTCCTGCCCGAACTCGAGAAACTGCACGGTGATTGCCTCGAGGTCCATATCGATGACGAAGGAACCGGCCTCGACGTGACCACCCTGGTCGACGGCGTGGACGCCCGAACCGAGCTGTACATGTGCGGACCGATCCGCCTCATGGATGCCGTGCGCCGGTCATGGACAGACCGCGCGCTGCCCACACCGAACCTGCGATACGAAACCTTCGGGAACAGCGGATGGTTCGACGCCGAAGAATTCGTCGTCACCGTCCCCGGCCTGGGTCTCACGACCACGGTCGGTACCGGCGAATCGATGCTCGACGCCCTCGAACGAGCCGGGGTCGACATGATGTTCGACTGCCGCAAGGGTGAATGCGGCCTGTGCCAGGTCGGTATCGCCTCGGTGGATGGCCGGGTCGATCACCGCGACGTGTTCTTCAGCGAAGCGCAGAAGACCGATTCCACCAAGATCTGCGCGTGCGTATCACGCGTTGCACCCTGCCCGTCCGAATCCGGCGCGCGCTCCGCTCCGGGTGTCATCACCCTCGATATCCCCTGACCTTCAGAAGGAATCCCATGGACCTTCGTGCCCGCATCGACACCTCCCCGATGCGCCCCTACCAGTGGTTGATCGTCGGCCTGTGTGTCGTCCTCAACATTCTCGACGGATTCGACGTGATGGCGCTGGCGTTCACCGCCAAGAGCATCGGCGCCGACTTCGCACTCGGCGGCGCCGAGATCGGAATTCTCCTCAGCGCAGGCCTGATCGGCATGGCCGTGGGCGCGTTGGGGCTTGCTCCGATCGCCGACCGGATCGGCCGCCGCCCACTCATCCTCGCGTCGGTGGCGATGGCCACTCTCGGAATGGCTTTGTCCGCCACCGCCGGATCCGCGTGGGAACTCGGCACCTGGCGGGTCATCACGGGCCTCGGCATCGGCGGTATCCTCGCCTGCACCACCGTCATCGCCAGCGAGTACTCCTCGGCCCGCTGGCGCGGCCTGGCGATCAGCATCTACACGGCCGGCTACGGCGTCGGCGCCACCCTCGGTGGCATTGCCGCGGTGAGCCTGCAGGCCGAATACGGTTGGCGCTCCGTCTTCGTCGTCGGTGCGATCCTCACCGGCGTGGTCCTGGCGATCCTCGCTCTCCTGCTGCCGGAGTCGCTCGACTTCCTGACCAGCCGGGGCCGCGCGTCGGACCTGGACCGCGTCAACCTCATCGCGCGGCGGATCGGACAGGAACCCGTCGGGTCGCTCGACGCACCCACCGGCACCGAGCCCGCAAAGGCAGGACGCATCTCGGATCTGTTCTCCGGCAGCAATATGCGTCCCACGATGCTGCTGTGGGCAGCGTTCTTCGCTACGATGTTCGGCTTCTACTTCATCAACTCGTGGACCCCGTCGCTACTCGAGACCGCCGGACTCACGAAGGACCAGAGCGCCACCGCCGGAATGATGCTCACGCTCGGCGGCACCGTCGGATCCATCCTCTTCGGATTGCTCGCAAGCCGGTGGACCACCCGCGCCGTCCTGATCACCTTCACGCTGTCCTCTGCGCTGGCGATGGCCATTTTCATCGTCTCCATCTCGACATTGACCGTGGCGTTCGCGCTCGGCATCGTGATCGGTGGCCTCATCAACGGCTGCATCGCCGGCCTCTACACTCTGGCGCCGTCGCTGTACGCACCGACGGTGCGCACCACCGGCGTCGGCGCGGCCATCGGCGTCGGCCGGGCCGGAGCGATTCTCGCTCCCACCGCGGTCGGCGTGCTTCTCGACTCGGGGTGGACGCCGGAGCAGTTGTACTTTGCTGTCGCGGGAGTCGTCGTGCTAGCCGCAGTGGCGCTGTTCGCCATGAAGCCCGCTCGGGCCGAATCCACTGCTCCTACTGCCGAGCCGGCACGGGCCGACGCACCGTAGGAACTGCGTACGCCCCGCTGCTCTGTGACTCCACGGATTCAGGACACTTCGACGAAGTTCCCTTGCGCGTCGTAGTACACCGACTGACGGTCGCGTTCGGGTCCGTTGACGATCGCAATCTCGACGACGCCTGAACGGTCCCGGGACACTCTCGGTCCGGACGCATCGAGTTCCGCAGGATCACCTTCCACCCGCGTGAACGAGTCTTCCCACGCCCGGTGAACAATCTCGGGCGTCACCTCGCCTGCCGGGAACAACGTTGCCTCGAGGGCCTCGTACTTGTCCGCCCCGCCGTAGTCGTAGGGCCGAATCTCGCGACGGTCGGTGTAGATGTTCGCTATGTACTGGTTGAACTCCGTCGGCGCAGCAGGGTCGAGCGCATCGACAGCGAGGCTTCCGGCCGGGGAGTACGAGATCGCCGAGATGCGAATCTCGTTTCTCGAAGCTCCGGTCATGTCCTCCAACGCCGCCAGCATCGACTCCACTTCGTCCAGGGTCAACACGGAGGGATCGGAGTCCGCCTGTACTGCACTCGTGGGTGCTGATTCCGCTGCGTCGGCAGTGTCGTCCGACGATCCGCACGCAGCGAGCGCGGGCAGCAGCGCCAGTGCACCCAACGCGGAGACAAGTCTCTTCATCACAGCTGTACCGCCCCAATCCACGCAGTTCCGATAATCCGGGCAGATTCTACTGACGCCGACGTGGGTGCGGTCCCAGCCGTGCACGAGGTGTGTCCCAGTGCACACTCGACCGGGCTCGGGTGACATGATCCGAGCATGACTGCACCCATCGCACTGCCGCGCATCATGCGCATCGGTGGCGGAGCCGTCCGCGAGATCGGCGACGTCGTCTCGAGCCTCGGCCTGTCCCGCCCACTCGTGGTCACCGATTCGTTCCAGGTCGGCACCGGCGCGGCCCAGACGATGCTCGACAATCTCGACGCTGCCGGCGCCACCGCGCGCCTGTTCGCAGACGCCGTGCCCGACCCCACCACCGACTCCCTCGAAGCGGGTGTCGCCGCACTCGCCGAACACGACGCCGATTCCGTCATCGGGTTCGGTGGCGGCAGCCCGATGGACACAGCCAAGGCACTCGGCATCCTCGGGCGGCAAGGCGGGCAGATGCGCGAGTACAAGGCCCCGCGCAACAACATCGGGCCTGCCCTCCCGATCATCGCCGTACCCACCACAGCCGGAAGTGGTTCGGAAGCAACCCAGTTCACCGTCATCACCGACAGCACCAATGACGAGAAGATGCTATGCCCCGGCCTGGCGTTCCTTCCGGTCGCAGCGGTGATCGACTACGAACTGACACTGTCGATGCCGCCGCGACTGACCGCCGACACCGGCGTCGACGCCCTCACCCACGCCGTCGAGGCGTACGTCAGCCGCAAAGCAAACCCGTTCTCCGACAGCCTCGCCCTCATCGCCATCGGCACGATCGGCAAGGTACTGCGACGGGTCTATGCCGACGGCAACGACGCCGAGGCCCGTGAGCAGATGATGCTCGCAGCCACCCAGGCCGGCATCGCGTTCTCCAATTCGTCGGTGGCACTCGTGCACGGCATGAGCCGCCCGATCGGTGCACACTTCCACGTCGCCCACGGGTTGTCCAACGCGATGCTCTTCCCCACGGTCACAGACTTCTCCGTGGGCGCCGCCGAAGGCCGCTACGCCGACTGCGCCCGCGCGCTCGGGGTCGCGACATCCGGCGACAATGACACCGCCGCCGCGAACAACCTCGTCGAAGCGCTACGCGAACTGTGCCGCGACGTTCAGGTCCCGACACCCAAGGCCTACGGCATCGACAAGACTCAGTGGGACGAATTGATCCCACTCATGGCCGAGCAGGCGTTGGCGTCCGGATCGCCGAACAACAATCCGCTGGTCCCCACCGACGCGGAGATCCGAGATCTCTACGCGCAGGTGTACGGCTGACGACCGTTGACAGCAAGCCGAATTTCGCACAGGTCCAGGGGATGTACCTGGGGTCTCACCCGCATCACATCTCCTCGACGTCGTAGGTCGGCATTACATCCCGCACCGCGACGTGCCGCATCACGCGATTGCGGGCGCTTCGATAGCATCGACCACACCGCTCGTCAAAAGGAACGCACCGTGTCCACGATCAGGATCACCGACCTCGCCGGTGTCGTGTACTCCGCGGGCAAGGTGTTCGACGGCCTGGCAACCGGCCGCCTCGACACCGAGAACTTCCTCCGTTCCGGAAGCCTCGACGGAATCACCTCTCGCTCCGACCTCGCACTGCTCGAAGACCTCCGCGACGTTGCACAATTCGTCATCGACCATGGACGGCAACCGATCACCGCAGCGTTCGTGTGCGCAGTGAACGCCCACATCATCCGCAGCGGTGCGCTGCACCCCGGACAACTCAGAACGCAGGCTCAGCAGATCGGCGTGCAGACCAGGTACGGCCGCCACACTCCCGAGGCGATGACCGAGGCAAGTCTGCAGCAACTCCTCGACGACACGCTGCGCGGGACAGACGCCTGCGAGAACGCCTTGGACTTGTTCGTCGATCTGGCGAAGGCACAGCCATTCGAGGACGGCAACAAGCGCACCGCGCTGTTCGTTGCCAACAACCTGCTGATCAGCGCCGAAACAGGCAAACTGCTCACGATCCCCGTCGACGAGAACGACCCGAGCCTGTCCGACTCGTTCAACGACCTGCTCGCGAAGGCATACGTCCGGGACGAGCGCGGCGGTGTGAAGGATCTGCTGCGCACCCACGGCCTCGTCGCCCCGAAGAAGTAAACTTACGCTCGAATCCCAGTTTGCGCGGAAACTCCGCATCGGCCGATTCCGCCACTCGGGTCTCTGATCACGTCACAGGGCGAGGTGCGGCCAGTCGGCGATGTCCCGCCGCAGCTGCCGGTCGTGTGTCGCGAGCACGACCACCGCGTCGGTCGCGCCGAGCGCGTCGGTCAGCTCATCGACCAGCGTGATCGACAGGTGGTTGGTCGGCTCGTCGAGCAGCAGCACGTGCGGTCGGGTTGCGAGCACCATCGCGAGGTCGAGCCTGCGTTGCTGCCCCATCGACAGGTCCCGAACTCGCTGACCGAGATCATATTCGGTGAACAGACCCAGATCCTCGAGCGCCACCGCTTCCTCACCCAGGACGATGCCTGCGGATTCGAGCGCACCGACGTGCCGCTCGTAGACGTCCCGGACGCGGGCCGCTGAGGGCGCGGGCGACTCCTGGGCCAGACGTCCGACCCGCACGAGCTCCGCAATGTCCAGGTCTCCGGACGTGGGTGTCAATTCGCCGGCGAGTACGGCGAGAAACGACGACTTCCCGGCCCCGTTGGGCCCGGTCACGGCGAGCCGCGCGCGGGCACCGAGGGCCAGCGAGACCGGGGTGGTGAGGCGCCCCGATACGGTGACGTCCTCCGCTCGGATCAGAGGAACGTCGTGACCGATCCCGTCGAGCTCAGCGCCGAGTGCGGGCATCGAGAACCGCAGAGGCGGTGGCGGAGTGGTCACCGCATGCTCGTCGAGCGCGTCCTGTCGCCGGTGCACCGACTGCACCAGCGCCGGGGCACGGGTCGCGCGCTGATGCTTGCCGGTGCCCTTGCCGGGCCGCCACCCCGTGACGAGCCGGTCCTGGGCTGCCTCGAGGTCGACAGCGAGACGCGCATGCTCGGCCTGTTGACGTGCGTATTCGTCGACCCACCGCTCGTACTCCGCGACACGCCCCTTGCGGTAGCCGGCGTAGCCGCCGCCGTACAGGCTGGGGCGGCCGTCCACGCTGGGATCCAAATCGAGGATCGACGTCGCCACATCCGTGAGCAACGCACGATCGTGGCTGACGAGGACGACACCGCTGCGCGTCTGCTGCAGCCGTTCGGTCAGATACTCGAGCCCCGACGCGTCGAGGTGGTTGGTCGGTTCGTCGAGGAGCAGGAAATCGTGCTCTGCGCCGAGAAGACCTGCCAATCGGACGCGGTAGCGCTGCCCCACCGACATCTCGGCGAGCAACCGCGACCTGTCGGTCACCGCACCGAGCGCTTCGAGCGCGGTATCGACGCGACGGTCGGCATCCCACGCGTCGAGTTGTTCGGCTGCATCCAGGGCCTCGGCATACGCGTCCGCCGCGCCGGGTCGGTCGTCTGCAAGAGCCTCCACGGTCTCGTCGAGCAGTCGCAACACCTCACGGACGTGGACGAGTTCGAGATCGATGAGGTCACCGACGGTACGTCCCTCGGTGACGGTCATCTCCTGCTCGGCGACACCGAGCGAGCCGAAGCATCGCACCTCGCCTCGGTCGGGTTCGAGATAACCGGCAAGGACGTCGACCAGCGTGGACTTACCGCGGCCGTTGTCCCCGACGACCCCGATACGCGAACCGGGTGTCACCGCAAGATCGACACCCTGCAGGACGGGACGACCGCCGCGAGCAATGTGTACGTCGTGAGCGCCGAGTTGGGCTCGAGCGCGTTGGGGCAGGGTAATCGTGGTCATTGTTCCTCCAGGGAGGCGCACTCGGCCCACGACAGATGGGGCATGCGCTTCTGACGAACGGCCATGAGAACAGACCGGTGGACACAGCTCGACCCGTCGCCTCGGCTACCTCACGAGGTACGGATCGGTGTCGTCAGTTGAAGAGAAGCGCTTGAATCACGTCGTCCAGGATACCGATCCCCGCGACGACGTCAATCGCATTTGTTCACGCCGTCGGGCGAACGCCTTCGAGCGCAGCGGTGAATCGTTCTTCGTAGGCCGCGGCGAGGTCGCCGAGAGCTGCGTGGCAATCACCCTCGTACGCAGGTGCATGCATCGGGGCGAGCACGCGCGGCTGCAGGTCGGCGAGTGCACGGATGGTCGGGGCCAGTTCGGGGGTCAGGCACGTCGCGTGTCCCATATCTTCCGCTGCCAATGCGGGACCTACTATCTCGCTGTCCGTCCGTGCCGAATAACTGCCGAATGCTGTGAACAGGTCGCCGCACAGCAGCGTCGACGTGGTCTCCTCGAACATCATTCCGGCGTCCCACCCGTGTGGCACATGAGGCGTGTCGATGTGGCGGACTCGGCGCAGGCCTGTGTCCAGCACCTCGCCGTCCTGCAGGGGCCGTGGCGGCCGGTCGGCGAGGTCGTTGACCTGAACGAAGCACGCCATCGCGCCGTGCGCGACTTCGGCAGCCGGCGCTACGGCGAGCCACGAGTTCATCGAGCCGCATTCGTCCGCCTCGACGTGACCGAATGTAATCCACCGCAACCGATTCAGCGGAATCAGTCGTGCGACAGCATCGGAGACAGAAGGGAACAACGACCGATACCCGGTGTGGAACAACAGCGGCTCGTCGCCACCTATCAGGAATTGGTTCATCGTCAGGTTTGCCTCGTCGACGAACGTGGACAGGCGGTACACGTCGGGAGCAATTTCGGTGATGACAGTGTCCATCACGATCCCTCTCGCTATGAGGTCCCCTTTCCGAGGTTCCTCCGGTCTCGTCGAGTCCACAAGCCCGGACGGTGTCCTCGTGGAAGGATGCGTGAGACGGCCACGTGACCACCCCCCGGTAGGAGATGCCCATGCAGCACACCGAGTCCTCGTTCAGCGGGGGCAACGACACTCGGATCGTGTATGACCTGTGGTCGCCCGACAACGCCGAGATCGCCGGGGTACTGGTGCTCGCGCACGGACTCGGCGAGCACGCGCGCCGCTACGACCACGTCGCTGAGCGCCTGACCGAGCTGGGCCTGGTCGTGTTCGCACCCGATCATCGCGGCCACGGTCGGTCGGGCGGCAAACGGCTGCATGCGAGGGAGATGTCGGATTTCACCGACGACCTCGACTCGCTGTTCGATATCGCAACGCAGGCCTATCCCGGTCTGCCGGTCTTCCTGCTCGGCCATTCGATGGGTGGGGCCATCGCGTTGGCGTATGCACTCGACCACCAGGATCGTCTGACCGCGCTCGCGCTGTCCGGACCTGCGGTGATCGTCACGTCCGGAACTCCGGGCATCGTCGTGGAGATCGGCAAGATGATCGGCCGCTTCCTTCCCGACCTGCCGGTGCAGAAGCTCGACAGCAACGCTGTGTCGCGCGATCCGGCGGTCGTGGCGGCGTACCAGGCCGATCCGCTCGTGCACCACGGGTTGGTTCCCGCCGGGGTCGCGCGTGTCCTCATCGTCAACGAGGAGAGCGTGGAGACTCGGCTTCCGTCCCTGACGTTGCCGGTGCTGGTCCAGCACGGCACGGCAGACGCACTCACCGATCCGGCCGGTTCGCAGCTGATTGCCGACCGCGCAGGCTCGGAGGATCTGACCCTGAAGCTGTACGACGGGCTGTTCCACGAGGTGTTCAACGAACCCGAGAACGACAGGGTACTGGGCGATCTCGTCGATTGGTTGCGCCCTCACATCGCCCCCGGAAGATGAGTGACGTTCATGACGACACGCATGCCCGTCGCATTCGTCGGCCACGGCAGCCCGCTCAATGCACTCGAATCGAACCGGTACACGCAGGCGTGGGCCGCGTTCGGGGAGTCGGTGCCGACACCGCGTGCGATCCTGTCCATTTCGGCGCACTGGTTCATCAATGCCACGGCGGTCACCGCGATGCCGTCGCCGCGCACGATCCACGACTTCTTCGGTTTCCCGCAGGAGTTGTTCGATGTCGAGTATCCGGCACCCGGTCTACCCGAGCTGACGGAGGAGATCGCAGATCTCGCCCGACCGAAATGGGTGGGTGGCGATGTCGATTCGTGGGGCATCGATCACGGCACGTGGTCTGTGCTCACCCACATGTTCCCGGATGCGAACGTGCCGGTGGTGCAGTTGAGCCTCAACGCGTACAAGCCGCTCGAGTATCACGTCGAACTCGGGGCTTCGCTCGCATCGCTCCGTGATGCCGGTGTGCTGATCGTCGGCAGCGGCAACATCGTGCACAATCTCCGCAGTATGGATTCATCGAAGCCGGGCGAAGGGTTCGACTGGGCCCAGCGTTTCGACGAGGCAGCCGCCGAACTGCTGCGCGAACGGCCCGGCGATGCACCTGCACTGCACGAGCACCCCGATTACGCGAAAGCTGTTCCGACGCCGGACCATTTCCTGCCGATGTTGCACTTCGCCGGGTTGCTCGCCGCATCCGGAGAGCAGCCCGACACGCTTGTCGGCGGGGTCGACTACGGATCGCTGTCGATGACCTCCTATACGGCGGGTGCACAGTGCCCGTCCGGCGCCGAGAACGGCGGCCACGGTGCGGGACTTTCGGATTCGACCGACCCGTCGAACACCAACCTGTAGTGGATCAGGCGGCGCGACCGTCGTCGACTGCGACGACGGCACGCCGCGCGAATCGGGTACTCAGCCCGATGAGTTCCATCGCCTCGGGCAGCGCTCGCGCGAGGACCGGCCACGCGTGGATCTGCTCGCGCCACAGGTGCGTTTCCACCGCCTTTCCCGCGTCGGTGAGTCGCTCGGTCATGTCCTCGACGTCGGGTCGGGTCAGCTCGAATTCGGCTGCACACAGGAACATCGGCGGGAAGAGGTCGGGGTCGGCGTCGACAGGGTTCATCTCGCCCTCGATCGCTTCCTGACCCGCCAGCCAGCGCGGGCGCAGCTTTTCGAGCGCCTCGATCGGCAGGTAGGCATCCTTCTTCATGTACTCGAGATCGTGACCGGAGTCGTCGAGGTCCAGGCTCAACAGCGGCGAGTAACCGATGACGGCGGCCGGTCGCTGGAGGCCGCGACGAGCGGCGATCTCCGCGACCTTGACGGCGAGATACCCACCGGCCGAGTCGCCGCCCACGATGATACGGGTGGGATCGACGGCAGTCTCGAGCAGAGCGGTGTACGCGTTCATTGCATCGTGGACCGATCCCGCAATGGGAACCGCCGGGACCTGCCGGTAGTCCATCGAGTACACGGGCGCCCCCGAATCGAGCGCGAGTTGCACGCACAGCTGCCGGTGCGTCGACGGCCCGCAGAAGATGAAACCGCCGCCGTGGAAGTACAGGATGGTGGCGTCCTCGAGAGGATCGTCGACGGGTTTGGGAGAGATGATGCACTCACCGGGCACTCCGCCGAGATCGGTGTCGACGATCTCCACCGATCGGGGCCTGGGGGTGACCTTGTCGACCACCCACGAGAGCCGGCCGAGAAGGCCGATACCGAAGTCGTTGCTCGGCCAGATGCTCAGAATCGGCTTGACGAGGATCCGGACGACCCAGAGAAGGATCAGCGCGATCCGACTCGTCCGATCGTGCCAGGTCACAGAAGCTCCGGAGCTCATGTGCACACACTATGTGACAAATCGGATTGCGGGTACGCGACGTTGCCCACGTCGCGACCCGTTTTGCGGTTCACCACACTCGGCTCTCACTGAAGACCCCCGCTGGTCACTGAAGACCCCCGCTGGTCACTGAAGACGCAGCAGTGGCACGAATAGTTCGTCGTCGGTGAGTGCACCATGTTGTCCGGGCAATTCCGACATCACTCGCTCACCGTCGGTACGGATGACGGACGATTCCCCCCTCCCGATCGCCACGATGTCGCCTATGCGTCCGACGAGCGACGGCGTGGGTTCGGGGCCGAACAAGCCGGCGGCGAGCACGTCGTCGCGGGTGCCGACCCACATGTCGTCGCCGAGTTCGTTCCGCCAGCGTTCGAGCACCTTGCCGACGCTGTCGGTGTAGACGTGTCGGCAGCGAGGTTCACCGGCGATGACGCTCACGTCCTCACCCAGTCCCGAAGTGTGGTCGAAGTCGACGCGACGCCCTCTGGAGGCATCGATCATGCCGTGATCTGCGGTGACGAGCAGTCGCGCGTCGCGAGGCAGCGCCGCGGCGAGTTGCTCGACGAACCGGTCGACGACAGTGAGCTGCGCGAGCCACGCATCCGATTCCGGCCCGTACACGTGGCCGAGCGTGTCGACCTCGCCGAGGTAGCAGTAGACGAGGCTGCGTTCGTCGGCTCCGATCGCCGACACCACGCGCGCGAGTAGATCACCGTAGGCGGAGACACCGACGAACGTGCCGCCGCGCAGAACAGCGCGGGTCAGGCCGCTGCCGTCGAAATGCCTCGGCACGACGGTGGTGACGGCGATCCCCGCATCAGTGCCACGCTCGAACGCCGTCGGATGCGGTTGCACGTCCTCGGGAACCAGTTCGTCGCGCTTGTCGATGGCGGTGCCCGCGAGTGTCCATCGCAACCAGTTGACGGGTGCTTCGATCTCGTCGACGTACGACTGGTAGCCGGTGATCCCGTGGCGACCCGACGGGAGGCCGGTGCCGAGCGACGCGATGCTCACCGCCGTTGTGGTGGGGAACCCGGCGCGGATCGAGTGTCCGGGTGCCGAGGTGAGGAACGGTGCTGCCTTCTTGTTCCGTTGCAGCAGTTCCCACCCCATACCGTCGACGAGCAGGACGACGGTCCGGGAGCACTCGGCAAGTCCGAGGCGGTTCATCTCGCCGGCAACACCCGCGGAGGCGAGCACCGACGGCAGGAGGTCGGCGAGGGTCGGTTCGTCGTACACGTCGCGCAGCGGCAGGCTCATACCCCGAGTATGGCCCGAGCGCCCGCATGCCGTCAGTACTCGCTCGACAGCTCCCTTCTCTGCCGGCACCTCTCTCGACGACACCTATCAGGCCCAAGCCCTCCCGCTCGGATAACTATCTGCACGGCACCATCATTGATCCCCTCTCGACGACCGACTCCCAGTACGGTCATTTCCGATGGCCGATGGCCGATGGCCGGCGCCGCGCAGGGAGGGGACGGAATGTTCGAGCAGCTGAGCGAGGCACAGATCGTGGGGTTGTCGCTGGTGGTCCTCGGTGCCGTACTGGTGTTCGCGTGGTTCGTGCGAAGTCGGGTGCGCGCGCTCAGCGCGCTCTTCATACCGGCGAGTGTCGTCGCGGGGTTCGCCGTGTTGCTGCTCGGCCCACAGGTGCTCGGCGAACTCACCGGCACCAGCGGCCTGATCCCCGAATCCGTCATGGAGGTCTGGCGGGTGATCCCCGGACTGATGATCAACGTCGTGTTCGGCGCGATCATGATCGGAAAGACGCTGCCGAAGCCTCGGCAATTGTGGGACGCCGCCGCGCCGCACGCCCTCTTCGGCGCATTCCTGTCGTTCGGACAGTTCGCCCTCGGCGGTCTGGCCGTCATCGTGCTGCTCCAGCCTGTGTTCGGGCTACCCGCCGAGGCAGGCTCCCTACTCGAAATGTCGTTCGCAGGCGGTCACGGAACGATCGCCGGCATGGGTCAGCTCTTCGACGACACCGGGGTCCCCGAACTCGTCGACATCGGGCTGGGACTGGCGACGATCAGCATGGTGACGGGCATCGTCGGTGGCTCGGCGCTCGTTCGGTGGGCGGTTCGCAGCCCGAAGGTCACGGTGGTGCGCGACGAACAGTTCGGATCCGATGAGCGCTACGACGTCGACGACATCCACGTCGCACCGATCGACGAGAAACCGTCCACGGACACCGGTCTCCACCCGACGACACTCGCGTTCGCGCTGATCGGTGTCGCGATACTCCTGTCGGTGGCAATCCTGTGGTCGGCGAGGGCCTTGGTCTCAGCGCTGGGGTCGGACATTCTCGACAAGATGCCGCTGTTCCCGGTCGCCGTGATCGGTGGGTTCCTCGTTCAGTGGCTGGTGACCAAGACCGGGCACGCACATCGGGTCGACAAGCGCGCCGTGGAGGGAATCTCCTCGATTGCCCTCGACATCCTGCTCGTGTGTGCCATCGGCACAATGTCGTTGGCAACGATCGGATCCAACATCCCAGCGATCGTCGTGTTCACCTTCATCGGGGTCGGGTGGAGCGTGGTGTCTCTGGTGTGGCTGGGACGACGATTCCACCGCACGCACTGGTTCGAGCATGCGATCGCCGATTTCGGGCAATCCCAGGGCAACGTGGCCACCGGTTTCGTGCTCGCCGACATGGTGGATCCCCAGCGTCGGACTGCCACAGCGAACGCCTACGGGTACAAGCAGCTGCCGTACGAGCCGTTTCTCGGCGGCGGGCTGCTCACCGCACTGTCCGTTCCGCTGATCACCTCGATCGGACTGCCGTTGTTCACTGCCATCAGCGTGGTCGCAGTTGCGGTGATCGGCGTGTGGGGTATGCGACGGAAGGCACCCGCCCGTTCTGGAGGTAGCTGACGACCTGCACCACGCGGTCAGGACACTTCGCCCGTATCGCGGTAGACGATGACAGTCCTGTCCGCACGATGCAGCAGGTTCTGACTTGTCGAGCCGAGCAATGCCGCTGCGATGCGGCCGCGGCCGCGACTCCCCACGACGGCCAATTGGGCGTCGTCGAGGGCTCGCAGCAGTTCCCGCGGTGCCGAACCGCGGGCCGACACCGCATCTACAGGCACGTCAGGGAAGCGACGCCGGAAGGGTGCAAGGATCTCGGTAAGCCTTGTCTCCTCCGTGCGGGCGACAGCATCCCAGTCCACGAGCAGCGACGTCGGACCCGACTGGCGCAGCGTTTCGGGTCTGGCGGCGCCGATCGCGTACTCGTCGGTCCAGGATCGAACCGCGGTGATGGGTACACCGAGCAGGTCGGCGAATGTGAACGCAAACTCGGCGGCGGCGGTAGACGTAACGCTGCCGTCGAGCCCGACCACGAAAGGGCCCGTATCGGGCCCGGGATCGGCGGGGTCGCCTCGCCAGACGACGACAGGGCATTCAGCGTGGTTGACCACCCGCACCGCGGTCGATCCGAGCAACCAACGCTCGACGGTCCCTCGGCCCGTCGCTCCGAGCACAACCATGGTGGCGCCCTTCGCGGCAGTGAGCAGCGCTGTCGCAGCGGGTTCGTCGCCGAGTACCGTCATCAGGCGACTGTCGGGCGCGCATTCGCGGACGGCGGCGACCGCAGAGGAGAGCACCTCGGCTCCCTCAGCGGCGAGGCTGTCGATCAACTGTTGCGATAAGTCGTCATCGGACGCGTGGGCAGGGCTCGGCGCGGAATGTACGAGGTGCAGTGGCTGACCTAGCTTTTCGGCTACCGCAACGGCCCACTTCGCAGCGCCCAATGAAGTGTCGGACCCGTCGAGCCCGACCACGATGTGCGTTCCGGCGTTCATAACGGTATCTCCATCTCGTTCGGCAGCAGGCCACCCACGCGCGCCGTGGCTCGTGGCGCGAACCACGACATGAGACGACAGTATCTGTCCGTCGCTCTTCCTTCGCCAGATCCGTTCAGACGCAGAAATCACTTACTTCGCCCGGCGCGCCGCGTGCCCACCTCCAAGCGGCTGACACTGGTGCTGCGGATACCTACGCAAACAAACAAATGTTCGAGTTGACGGGCATCGTCGCACGTGGGACTATCCCTGCACCGACCTGAAAACAGGTCGACCCCGGCTGGTGCTACCAACACCGAACCGGGGTCTGGGCACAAGACAGATAGGACTGTCATGCACCGTAGGGTGGAGTCTATCCACACGCCCCCAGGGGGCGCTTCTCATGGTTCGGCCTTCGACGCCGACCCCTGCCTTCTCACCCCGCCGGGGTCTTCACTGACGTCCTGACTTCACGAGCCTCTCGACACCTCCGTCGAGGGGCTCGAGATGTTTCGCTTCGACGTGTGCGCGGGCCGTTCCGGTAGCCGCGGCGCGTCGGGCATTCGTCGCTCATCACCCGAGGTCCGACGTCAGTGCATCGACGCTGCGCGCAAGGGTGCCATTCCCGTGCGTGAAACCGACTGGGCGCCAGTACCTTCGTCTCCACTGCTGGCGGTGGAGCACCCGATCGCGAGGGTCGACACGAACGACCGGGTCCAGCGCAAGCCGCACGTCACTTCCGACGTGGGGCCAGATGCGTTGGCCGAGACGGTCTATCGGGGTATGGCGACCGGGCAGCGTTGGGGAAGGGGCCGAAGGCAAGCACAGGGACCCGCAGGGTCTCCGTACGGTTTGGCGCAGCCGCCCGCAAGGCGTCCTATCCATCCCCACTCTCAGGCTGTTCGGCTTGACAACCATTCGGGCATCAATCAAGATCGACCGGAAACCGGCGGGAGGGGGAAACCCGCCAGGTCACTATCAGGGGAATTGGACTCAGCAGGCAGCCCGGCATCTGCCCAGGCACTGCGCCAGTCAAGACAAGCCCGCCGGGCCGGCGGGCGGGGGGAAACTTGAATACATCCGAATCATCTGTGCCGTACGGAAATGTCCTCGTCGACGGCCTACGAGCACAGCGCGACAACCGACCCGAGCACACGGCGGTAACAGACTTCCGGACGTCGACGCAGCGCTCGTTCTCAGACCTGTGGCTCGCCGCCGAATCGGCAGCGATGCACCTGCACCGTTCCGGCGCACGACCAGGGCAACACGTGGTGATGACGCTGCCGCTCGGCTCCGAACTTATCGCATACTGTTACGGCGCAGCAATACTCGGTGCTGTTCCCGCATTCGTCGACCCCAATCAGCCTCTGGAGTCACTCGCCCCCTGTTTGGCTGATCTCGATGCTGAAGTATGGGTATCGTCGATTCCCGATCCGGCGCGAGGACTGTACCGCGGCTCCATATGCCCACCCGACCACACCATCTTCGACGCGGGCGACAGCGCCTCTACCAGCAACGAACAGCCCTGGGAACAGCGCGCGTGGAGTGTGAACGACACCGTCCTGATGCTCTACACCAGCGGCACCACAGGGATTCCCAAAGGAGTACCCTGGACCTCCCGCGAGCTCTCCTCTCAGATGCGGTACTACGGCGACAATGACATTCGCTCGGAATTCTGTCTGTTCCCTCACCTGGCCTTGGTATCTCTGGCGATCGGTCGCCGAGTCGTATTACCCGACCTATCCACCGCTCAGCCGGCTCATCTCGATATCGACGCGTTCTATCGCCAACTGGCCGGCTCGGGCAGCGACTATCTCTTCGCCTCACCTCTCGTATGGCACCGCCTCGTCACCCATATACAACGCCACGGTCTGCCTGCTCCGACTCTTCGTCGGGCCGCGACCGCCGGCTCAGCGATCGGCGTCCGGTTGATCGAACGAATGCGCGCCGCACTCGATCCGGCAGACGTGGTCGTCCCGTATGCAAGCACCGAAGCGTTGATGCCGATCACCGTCGTCGGCGCCGACGAACACATATACCTGTCGCAGTTGAAAACCTGGAACGGCAAGGGGACACCGCTCGGTCGTCCAGCCGAGGAAATGCAAGTCCGCATCATCTCCCCGTCGTCGAAGGGCTCGAATTTCGACGTGACAACTGCAAGTCTCGACACCGGCGTCGCAGGTGAGATCATCGTTGCGGGACCGCGGGTGGTCAGAACCTATCATCGCCGTGACGATGCCGTGGCCGCATCGAAGTTGCGGGATTCTCCAACGGGTGAAATATGGCACCGCACTGGAGATCATGGATACATCGACGACTCTGGGCTTGTCTGGTACCTGTGCAGGAACAGGGATGTGGTCGACTCCCCTCATGGACCCATCCACCCCGATGCACTCGAGCAGATGTGGAACATGGTGACGGGGTTTGCACTCAGTGCTGTGGTCTACGATGCCGATGCGGACCGACTCTTCTATGTCTTTCCTCATGACGAGGATCCGTCAGCCGTCGACATCGGCACCATGTCCATCCTCGCCCGGCGCTTGCATCTGCCCGACCCCACACCGGTACGGTTACCGGGCGCGCTGCCGACAGATCCTCGCCACAACAGCAAGATCGACCGCGATGCTGTAAGCAGGTTGGTCAGGCAGATCACCGCGTCGGGGTGCTCGTGACAAACACATTCGCCGTGGATCATCCGGCCGAGGTCATCGATATCTATCTGAATGTCTGCGCCGACGAGAATCGCTTTGTCGCGCAATCGATCGCGGCGTTCGACACAATCGGATTGAACGGATCTGTCCTCGATTGCGCTGTCGGAACGGGGTTCGGGACCATCAGGCTCCTGGAATTAGGCTATTCCCTCGTATGTTCCGACGGAAGCGCCGAGATGCTCGACCGATTTCGACACAACTGCATCGAGGCAGGGCTTTCCAACGATGCGATCTGCGCTCGTTGGGAAGACCTCGGCCGGATGTTTCCCGAGGTGTTCGACATGGTGATGTGCCGCGGAAACTCCCTCGCATACGCCGACACTTGGGATTCCGACACAGCACTCGAGTTCGACCCCGGTCGCGTGATCACCCATGTGGCAGGTATGGCAGGCGCCCTCCGTCCCGGCGGCGCACTTCTGGTGGATCTGCCGTCAGCTCGGCCGGACACTTCCCCCTCTATTCTCGAGCATCAGGGGTTCTGCCCTGCGGGACGACCGGTAACCGTCATCGAAGAGATCTCCACCGACCACGAGACCCGCATCCGGCATTGGGATGTCGCGATGACCGTGGGACATCGAAACTACCGGTTCGCGCGATCGTCTTATCTTCTCGATCTGAACACTCTGCGAGATGCACTCGACGCATGCGGATTCACATCGGTCAGGTCACTTCCGGGCTCATCGGTGCGCGATCACTACCAGACTGTCGTTGCGATCAAACAGCGATCACAACCGACCCGCCGGATCGCCGCAGGGCGGTGACGTCACTACTCCGACCGCGGCGGTCGAGTCAGTCCTTTACGTCCGACCCGTGCTTCGTCAGCGCCATGACCTCGATGTCCATGTACGGGAACAACGGGAGGTTGAACAGGATCTCGTGCAGCTCGTCGGCCGAGTCCACGTCGAAGATGGAGATATTGCTGTACTTTCCGACGATGCGCCAGATCTCGGGCCACTTACCGGCCCGCTGGAGTTCCTGACTGTAGGCCTTCTCCTTGGCGATGGTCTCGGCGCGCACCTCGGGATCGAGGTCGCGCGGAATGTTGACATCCATCCGAACGTGGAACAGTGCCATGGGTTTTCTCCTTCGACTGTGGCGGTAAAGTGGGGTACGACGTCAGTCGCGGGCGTACTTCTTCACGACATCCATGTCGAGCTCGACGCCGAGGCCTGGACCCTCGGGCAGGTGCACCTGTCCTTCGGAGTACTCGAGCGGCGTCTTCAGCAACTCGACCGCAAACAGCTGCGGGCCGAACAACTCGGTGCCGTAGTTGATCCCGGGCTCGGCGCATGCGAAGTGGATGGACGCGGCGGTTCCGATGGGGCCTTCGATGGACGTCGCGCCGTGACAACGCAGACCGGCGGCCTTCGCAACCGCGACGACCTCCTTGCTCCGCTGCAAGCCACCGCATTTGGTGGTCTTGAGGGCGATGACGTCGGCCGCGGCGAGCTTGGCGACCTCGTATGCGTCGTGCGGGGTCTGGACGGATTCGTCGGCCATGACCGGCGCGGAGACGCGGCGGTTGATCTCGGCGAGGACATCGAGCTGGTCGGCCGGAGTGGGCTGCTCGATGAGTTCGACGCCGCCGTCGACGAGCTGCGGAACGTGTCGCAGGGCGGTGAAACGATCCCAGCGGGCGTTGACGTCGATGCTGAATCCGACCTTGCCGTCGAACGCTTCCACGATCTTCACGACACGCTCGGTGTCGACGACGGGATCGAGTGCTCCCATCTTGAGTTTGAAGGAGAAGTTGAGGCGCTGCTCCATCTTGTGGGTGACCTCGTCGACGATCTCTTCGAGAGGTGCCGCGCCGAGCGCCCAGCGCACGTCGACTCCGGTGCGGAATGCGCCGCCGAGCAGTGACGCGACCGGGATGCCGAGGCTGCGACCCCACGCGTCGTGCATGGCGACGTCGACCGCGGCCTTCGCGAAACGGGCGTTCGCGACGATCCGTTCGATGTCGAGCATGACGCCGCTGATCTCGTCGACGCCGCGACCGATGATGTACGGGCCGATGTACCGATCGACGATCTGCTTCATCGTCTCGACGGATTCGCCTCCCCACCACGGGCCTCCGGGCACGACACCTTCGCCGTAGCCGGTGACACCACCGGCGGTGGTGACGGCGACGAACAGGATCGGCTGCACTTCCGATGTCGTGGTCGCGAACTTGTGCGGACGAATCAGGGGCACGTCGACGATCGTCGATTCGACGGAGACGATCGCCAGGTCGGGGTCGGACATCTTCGGTCAGCTCACAATCAGTTCTGGGTGTGACGGTCGATACTGTGCAGGTGCACTCGTGGAGAATGCCGGTGCCCCTGTGGGACACCGGCATTCGAGGTCAGATGTGGATCACGCTTCGGGATCGAGAGCGAAGTTGTACGTCACCTCTGCGATGCCGTCGGCGTTCGTCTCCGGATCAAGGATCAGCTCCGGCTTGGTCGCGGTCGCGACGTCGTCGTCGACCCACTCGCCGCCCTTGAAGTAGAGCTGAGTGGTGACGGCACGCTTGCCCGGGGCCGACACCAGCAGGTGCAGGTGGGCGGGGCGCCACGGGTGTCCACCGTAGGACTTGATGAACCAACCGGTCGGGCCGTCGTTCGGGATCTGGTACGGAGCCGGCTTGAGCGTGGTGATCTCGTAATTGCCGTCGTCGTCGACCTCGATGGTGCCGCGCAGGTTCCACTCGGGGATGCCGGGGGCGAACTGCGAGTAGAAGCCGTCCTCGTCCGCGTGCCACAGTTCGACTGTGGCGCCGGAGATGCCGTTGCCCTCGAGGTCGGTCACCTTGCCCTTGAAGATCAGCGGAGGCGCAACCTTGTCCTTCTCGCGCATCGGCATGGTGCACTTCGACGGCAGCTTCGGGGCGTTCGGCACGTAGTAGGGACCTTCGATGGATCCCTTGGTGCCGGTGAAGTGCTTGCGGTTGTAGTGCACTTCCTCGATCTCGTGCTCGAGGAAGACGTCCAGCCACAGCGGCCACTCGCCGTACTCGCCGACGTCGATCATCCACTGCTTGAGCACCCGGTACTCGTCGTACGTCACCTCGTGCTTGTGGACGATGCCGGCGAGAGCCTCGAGCACGTCCTTGTAGATCGCGGCCGCACGCTCGACGGACGTGTCGGACGTGGCCCGCTCGGACTTGAACTTGTCGGTGGCGGCGTTGCCGGAACCGTGAGCGGTGGGGTTCTCGGTGGTGGTCATGGACTCTCCTCGTCGGGGCTGAGAACGGTGTGGAAAGCAGGTAGCAAATGCACTGGTCCGGTCGGGTCCAGGGCTGTGGACTTACCGGAGAGTACGCTGTGCGTACTTGTGGATCGCAGTGCGTACACCACATACTGTGCGTGTTGTCACATCGCTTGTCAACACCGAATGAGGCAACATCGACAAGTCCCGCAGGTAGGAGAAGCGATGCCGAGCACCGGCCTAGGCAACAACCCGAGTAACGACCGCGATTTCGTTCAGAGCATCGAGCGCGGTTTTGCGGTATTGCATGCCTTCGACGACAAGGATCCGAAACCGACGTTGGCCGAGATTGCGACCAAGACCGAACTGTCGCGGCCTGCGGTGCGTCGAATCCTGCTGACACTGCAGCGGCTCGGTTACGTTACTTCGACGGGAACGCGCTGGTCACTGACTCCGCGCGTCCTGAGCATAGGGCAGCACTACACGTCCTCTCACACCCTTGTGGATTCCGCTCTACCCAAATTGGTGGAGATCGCCGACCATACGCACGAATCTGCGTCGCTCGGTGTGCTCGACGGGACCGAAGTCGTGTACGCGGCCCGCGTACCGGTGCGGCGGATCATGAGCATCAACGTCTCGGTCGGTACCCGTGTACCCGCGTACGCAACCTCGATGGGTCGGGCTCTGCTTGCCTGGTCACCACGCGAGCAGGTCGACACCGTGATCGCGGAGACCCGCTTCGAGAAACTCACCCCCACCACCATCGACAACGCCGACGCCTTCCGCGTCGAACTTGCGGAGGTCCGCAGCCAGGGTTACGCGATGGCCTCGGCCGAGCTCGAAGACGGATTGATCTCGCTCGCGGCACCCGTGTTCGACCCCGCCGGCCATGCGGTGGGCGTGCTCGCGTGTTCGACGTCGACGGGACGCCACACCCTCGATTCCTTCCGGGATCTATGTGCCAAACGCGTGGTGGACTGCGCTGAGACGTTGAGCGCAGAACTCGGCTACCGCCACCGCTGACGCCGGTCCCCCCAGATCGGACGCCCGTCGGTTCAGGAGCGCAGCGTCGCGGAGGGCGCTACTCCGTACTTGCGTTTGTACGCTGCCGAGAACCGTCCGGTGTGCGTGATTCCCCATTTCAACGCCACATCCGTCACTGACAGATTCCTACCGGATCCGGCAGACAGTTCCTCGTGGATGCGCGACAACCGCAGATCGAGCAGGTAGTCGCGGGGGCAGACACCGAGGTACTCCCGGAAGCCCTCCTGCAGACGACGCACGCTCACCCCGGCCACCTCGGCCATGTCCGCCGACGTCCAGGGCAACGACGGATCGTCGTGCACTCGGTCGATGACCCGCTTGATGATCCGGGGCCGCGCGCCTCCCGTCGGATCGGCGTCGTCGGGCATCACCGCGAGAATGAACGACGAGGTCAGGGCACCGGAGAGCTGATCGGCGACCAACGGGTTATGCCAGAGGGATTCGTCGGATTTGAGCTGCTCGATGACGGAACGCAGCAACGCCATCCAGCTCTGACCTGCGTCGGTCGACAGGTCGACCTGAGGGGGAAGGTGCAGGTCGGGGCGCCCGAGGATGCGGGCCATCTCCCGGTGCAGGTAGTCGCGTTCGAGCTTGACCCCGACGATCTCGCAGTCGCCGCTCCACCGGCGGATCGTCGCGTCGATGTCCGGCTCGAACACGGTGGCCTGCCCCACCCCGGACTCGGCCTCGACGCCACTGGCGATCGACTCGATCGTGCCCGACAGGGGAATGTTCACGGCATAGGCGCCCGGGTGCGAACTGTGCACCGACGCCTCGGCACCCCAGCCGATCCGGGCCAACCGGATCGGCCCCAGAGGCAATGTGCGCAGGTTCAGGCGAGGTTCGGCCTTCTCGAGGGGAGTGAGGTCATGCGAGAAGTACGCATGCGACACCACCTCTTCCACCTCGCCCCAGTCGGACGGGTGTCGAGTCGAGTCCTCTGCCATCTGTGATCCACCTCGTCTTTTTCGGATACCGGGGACCTTGATTCCAGTGTGATCAGGGACACGCGCCCTGGCAAACAAGGACTTTATACCTACCCGCCGCGTTAGGTGGATAGTGACCGCGCTCACTGGATCGCACATCCCCGTCGGTGTCCATATGGTCTGTGTCACACCAGATCGAACCGGACAGGGAGGACGCAGACATGGAACAGCGAGACCTGCGAAACATCTTCGGACAGTTCGCAAGTGGCGTCACCGTCATCACCTGCGCCAACCGGGACGGCGAACCGCACGGCGCCACCGTCACCGCGTTCACCGCAGTGTCGCTCGAGCCGCGACTGTGCCAGGTCACCTTGACCCGCACCTCGAAGGCATGCGGATTCCTGTCGGGCGCACCGTTCGCCGTGAACGTCCTCGCCTCCGACCAGGTCGACACCGCGATGCACTTCGCGGGCAGGCCGCAGTCGCCCGAGCCGACATGGGAGGCCGGCCCCACCGCCCCGGTCCTCGCCGGCACCGCCGCGACGATCTCGTGTATCCCGTGGCGCGAATACGACGGCGGCGACCACGTCATCTACATCGGCGAGATCGTCGATGCCTCCAGCCGCGACGTCGATCCCCTCCTCTTCTTCCGCAGCACCTTCCACGACCTCGGCGCTCCCAGCGCGTCTGCGGCATGGAACGGCAGCCTGGACGATCCGCACAGCGGATGGTTCGACGCCCAGACCAAGTTCACCCCGCTTCACCTGGCCACATCCCCGGCCTGACAACACCTGACACAGCGAATCCCTGCCCCACCGGACTAGGAGAAATTCCATGACCACCACCGAACCGCGCCCCGACACTCTCGACCGCTCCAAGGTCAACGTGGCCGCAGAGTGCGAAGCGAACCGGACGAAGAATTTCGCAACCCGCCCCATGACCGGCGACGAGTACATCGCGTCGATCGACGACGGCCGCGAGATCTTCCTGCACGGCGAGAAGGTCAAGGATTTCACGAACCACCCGGCGTTCCGCAACTCCATCCGGATGACCGCGCGCCTCTACGACGCGCTGCATACCGGTGAGCATGTCGACGCGCTCACCACACCGACCGACACCGGCAACGGCGGCGTCACGATGCCGTTCTTCCGCACCCCGAAATCCTCCGCCGACCTGGTCAAGGACCGCGATGCCATCGCCACCTGGGCACGTCTGACCTACGGCTGGATGGGCCGCTCCCCCGACTACAAGGCCTCTTTCCTCGGCACCCTCGGCGCGAACGACGAGTTCTACAACCCGTTCCAGGACAACGCGAAGCGCTGGTACCGGGAATCGCAGGAGAAGGTTCTGTACTGGAACCATGCGATCATCAACCCGCCTGTCGATCGCCAGCTGCCCCCGGACCAGGTCGGCGACGTGTTCATGAAGGTGGAGAAGGAGACCGACGCCGGCCTCATCGTCTCCGGTGCGAAGGTCGTCGCGACCGGCTCGGCCATCACCAACTACAACTTCATCGCTCACTACGGCCTGCCGATCAAAAAGAAGGAATTCGCGCTGATCTGCACGGTGCCGATGGATGCACCCGGCATCAAGCTGATCTCCCGCGCCTCCTACTCGGAGAATGCCAACATCGTCGGCTCGCCGTTCGACTACCCGCTGTCGAGCCGGATGGACGAGAACGACGCCATCTTCATCTTCGACAAGGTCCTCGTCCCGTGGGAGAACGTCTTCATGTACGGGGACGTCGAGAAGATCAACCAGTTCCTGCCGGGTTCCGGTTTCCTGCAGCGCTTCACCCTGCAGGGCTGCACCCGCCTCGCGGTGAAGCTCGACTTCATCGCCGGCCTGCTCATGAAAGCCCTCGACGCCACCGGCGCCGGCGGATTCCGAGGAGTACAGACCCGCGTCGGTGAGGTCATCGGCTGGCGCAACCTGTTCTGGTCGCTGACCGACTCCATGGTCAACAATCCCGAACCGTGGATCGGCGACACCGTCATCCCGAAGCTCGAATACGGCCTGACGTACCGGATGTTCGCGATGCAGGGCTACCCTCGCATCAAGGAGATCATCGAGCAGGATGTCGCCTCGGGCCTGATCTACCTGCCGTCGTCCGCCGCCGACTTCAAGAACCCCGAGGTACGCCCCTACCTGGACAAGTACGTTCGCGGATCCGACGGCATCCAGGCCGTCGATCGTGTCAAGGTCATGAAGGCACTGTGGGATTCGATCGGATCCGAGTTCGGTGGCCGCCACGAGCTGTACGAGCGGAACTACGCCGGCAACCACGAGAACGTCAAGGCCGAACTGCTGTTCGCCGCCGAGACCCGCGGTGACGTGGCCTCCATGAAGGGCTTCGCCGAGCAGTTCATGAGCGAGTACGACCTCGACGGCTGGACGGTGCCCGACCTCATCGGCAACGCCGACGTGAGTGCCTTCTACAAGAAGTAACACTCCTACCACCGCGCGCGGGCGGACGACCCCCACCCTTACCCGCCCGCGCGCGGTTCCTGATCCACCCACCGGCGAAGGAGTACCCGAAATGTCTGCAGCGTCGAATTCTGGTGCCCCTGCCCCCATCCCGGAGTTCGATGCCGTCGTTCTCGGGTACTCCTTCGCGTCGAAGCGTGCAGCGACCCGGCTCCGCGACGACCTGCATCTGTCCGTCCTCGAGGTGGTCGACGCAACGGCAGCCACGTACGACGACATCAACAATCGCTGGGAGATCCGCGTAGGTCGGATCGTGATCGCGCGGACGAAGTTCGTGATCGACGACGACGGGAAGATCCACCTGCAGGGTCGCGAAACGGACGAGATCGATCCCGCTTCCGTGACAGCGCACGGATTCCCCAACCTGTTCCGCCCGGCCGGCACCGATCGCGCCGATTCCCTCGGCTACACGGTGTCGTGCATCGAGTACATGCGTGCGCACGGCCACGACTTCGTCGAGCGGCGGCTACGGACAGCGGTGGCCGACGACGACTACCCCGAGTTGTCTTTCGACCGTCCGACCCCGGCCATGTGGGTCGGATAGCACGCGTCAGCGTCCGTAGTGATACCGGCAGGCCGCGATGCGGATCTCCGTGTCGGTGACCTTGTAGACAAGACGGTGTTCGTCGGTGATACGCCGAGACCAGTACCCGGCGAAGTCGTGCTTCAGCGGCTCCGGTCTGCCGATGCCGTCGTTCCCGTTGCGTAGGATGTCCTGAACAAGAGAGTTGATGCGCTTCAACACCTTACGGTCCTGCGCTTGCCACCACAGGTAGTCCTCCCAGGCGTTGACATCCCACACCAACCGCATGGTCAGTCGTCACCGTCGATCAACTCGTGCAGCTGACCCTCCCCGGATTCGAGCCGTTCCATTGCATCGAGCAGACGTCGCGCGTTTGTCGGTGAACGCATCAGGTAGGCGGTCTCGCGCAGCGACTCGAAATCCGCCAGCGATACGATCACTACCGGCTCGTGCCCCGATCGAGTGATCACGACTTCCTCGCGGTCATTCACCACCGAATCCAAGACTTCAGCGTAGCGAGCGCGGGACTCGCTGTAACTCATGGTCCTCATGACAACCTCCTGATTGTACAGAAAATTGTACGTCCAATCGGACATCGCAGCAATGTCCACGACGCAGTCTTGCCGTCAGGAGTCGCGCAATGCTCGACTCGGTGTGATTCCGTACCGCTTCCTGAACGCCGCCGCAAATCGGGCAGGGCTGCTGAAACCCCACCGGAACGCGACGTCGGTCACTGTGACGCCCGAGCCACCGGCCGCGAGTTCTGTGTGCGCGCGGTCCAACCTGATGTCGAGCAAGGTGGCGGACGGGCTGCTTCCCACATAGTCCGCGAACGTCTCCTGCATCCGCCGCACACTGGTGCCGGCGATCTCCGCCATGTCCGCAGCGGTCCACGGGCGTGACGGGTCGTCGTGCAACGCATCGAGCACCCGCCGCACCATCCCCGGCCTCGGCGCCGGTGCTGCCTCTTCGGACGGAGGAGACACCGCCAGCACGAATGCGGCGGTGACGGCACCCGCAAGCTGCTGCGACACAAGGGGGTTGGTGAGCGAGCTCGCACCTTCGAGCTGATCCGACAACGAGACAACCAGGCGGCGCCAATCACCGGCCGACCCGGTAAGGTCGATCTGGTCGGGCAGCACGAGCCGAGATCGCAGCGGCGCACCCAGAATCCGGTCGGCCTCGCGTTCGAGGTGGTCGCGATCGAACTTGACACCTAAAGATGCTTCGGTAATAGGGTGTGTCGCTGCGCGTGATTGATGCCGTGCTACTTGATCATTGAACAATGGCAGGGAAGAAGACTGATTCC
>NZ_SLVY01000022.1 GCF_004345605.1 Rhodococcus sp. SMB37 | reverse complement strand
CGCACCATACAAGCGACCACCGACACACACCGCTCGAGGGATCGAGCTATCCCGGCCGTGAACGACCGGGCTTGCGCCGAAGATAGTGCGGTCAGAGGCGGAACAGATCGAAGTCCTTGTCGCGCTTGCGGGGCGACCACGCCAATACGTAGTCGTTGTCGTCGCCCGGTTCGCGCGTGGCGATGACATGGTAGGGCGTGAGATGGAAGGCCCGGGCGAAGCTTCGCACCACCTTCACTCCGAGACCGGTGTCCACCACCTTGCAGAAGAGGTTCATCACGGTTCCGTCGAGGTCGTATCCGGCAGGGGGCTTCCCGCCGAGGTCGTTGCCGTCGTAGTGCCCCACCCCGCGCCAACCGAGGTGCTCGTCGAGCGCGTCCTGCCCATGCTCGAAGAGTCGCTGGTCGTCGGGGTGCGAGAGATCGGCGGTGAACGTCCAGCATTGGAGGACCAGCCAGCCGTGATCGTCGTCGGGGACAGGGAAGTAGCCGTCTGCTGCGCTCTCCTCGGTGAAATTGTCGAGGAACTCGGTTGCTGTGGGTTTGTCCGGCCATGTCCGACTGCGTGTCGAGTGGAAACGTGTCCTTCCCTTGGTGCCCACGGCGCCCATGTGGGTCCGCACTCCACTTTTCTCGCTCCACGCCTCGCGGTAGTGCAATACACCGTCGTCATCACGACGATATGTCTTGATCATGGCCATGGCATCGAGTATCGCAACGGGTTCCGACGGCGGCAGCCTTCAGCCGGTGCTGCGCTGTTCGAGACGCCTGTCCAGCCCGTCGACGATCAGATCCAGCTCGAACTCGAACTGCTCGACTGCGCGGGACTGCGCTTCACGGCTCAATGCGAACCCGTGAAGCAGCGGAAGGTCTTCCGGCGATCCGGCTTCCACCGTTCGGACGACATCGTCGACCTGCGGATCGGTGGCTCCCGACGCCGCGGCGATGTCCTCGCGCGCCGCCGCGTGCGCGATCACGGCGAGGAGCGTGATCACACGCCCCGCCTCCTCCGCGTCGAATCCTGCGCGCACCAGGCGTTCCATGATCCGCTCCACTGTCGTGAGAGCGCCGAGATCGGTCATTCCGTCGAATCGGATGTAGACGATGAGGACGCCCGCCGCCGTCAGCGCCTCCTTCATCGCTCGAGCGCACGACCGCAGCACCTGGCGCCAGTCCTGACCTTCCGGTGTGTCGACGCCGCGGATCGCGGATTCGAAGACATCCAGCGCCACCAGTTCGAGCAGGCCCTGCCGGTCGCTGACGTAGTAGTTGAGGGCCTTCCGGTCGACACCCAGTTCGTCTGCCACGGCTTGCATCGTGAGCGTGTCGGGGGCGAGCGATCGTGCTGCGGCCACGATCCGATCGCGGCTGATCTTGCTGGGCCGGCCGCGGCGGCGCGTACCCGCGCTGCGGACCATCTCCTCGCTGCTCACCCGGCAAGCCTACGATCTCCGGCCCCGCCGCAGGATTCCCCTCCTCCCGTCGCGCCGTTCCAGGCCCCTGACCTGTATGTCCGTTGTTTCGATGGATGTGGGAGAGAAATTCTTCCCATGCGGGAATTAATACCGTATTCTCTCAATCGGATATCCGGTTCCCGCACGGCACAGCCCAGCCGTTCGCCCCAGGCCGTGCTTCAAGATCCCGTGTGCGACGACGCCGTTGCGCACCCCGAAGAGGAGGCAGACTTGACCGGTTTCGACGAGATCGATTTCTTCACCGACGCATCCCTGGTGGAAGATCCCTACCCGTATTTCGAGCACCTTCGTTCGAAGTGCCCAGTCACCCATATGCCCCACCACGGAGTGGTCGCGGTGACCGGCTACGAAGAAGCCGTCGAGGTGTACCGCAACCACGAGGTGTATTCGTCGGCCAACGCGTTCCTCGGACCGTTCCCGCCACTGCCGTTCACCCCCGCGGGCGATGACATCACTGCTCAACTCGCCGCGCACCGCGACCAACTGCCGTTGAACGAGCACATGGTCACGATGGATCCGCCGGAGCACACGGCCCAGCGCGCCCTCCTCAAACGACTCCTGACGCCGAAGCGGCTCAAGGAGAACGAAGAGTTCATGTGGCGCCTCGCCGATAAGCAGATCGACACCTTCTTCGAGAGCGGCCGCATGGAACTGCTCAACGACTACGCGAAACCGTTCGCGCTGATCGTCGTTGCAGACCTCCTCGGCGTTCCGGAAGAAGACCACGACCAATTCCGCGACAAGCTGCTCACCGCGACCGCCCGTACTCTCGACGAGAACGAAGAGCTCCAGGTCAATCCACTCGAGTGGCTCGACGCCCAGTTCAGCGGCTACATCGAAGACCGTCGCAAGAGCCCCCGCGCCGACGTCCTGACCGACCTCGCGACCGCCACCTTCCCCGACGGCACCCTGCCCGAGGTCATCGATGTGGTGCGTTTGGCGACGTTCCTGTTCGCCGCGGGACAGGAAACCACTGCCCGACTGCTCAGTTCGTCGATCCAGGTCCTCGCCGAGCGACCCGACATCCAGAAGCAACTGCGCGACGACCGCGAACTCATCCCGGCGTTCATCGAGGAAACCCTCCGCGTGGAGAGCCCCGTGAAGACGGACTTCCGCCTGGTGCTGAAGAACACCACACTGCGGGGCATCGATCTCCCCGCGGGCACTCCGGTCGCCATTCTTCCCGGCGCCATCAACCGCGATCCGGACCGCTTCGAATGCCCGGCAGAATTCCGCGTCGACCGCGAAAACCTGCGTGAGCATATTGCTTTCGGACGCGGCGTGCACTCCTGCCCGGGCGGTCCGCTGGCACGTGTCGAAGCGAAGGTCAGCATCGAGCGGTTCCTCGACCGCATGGACGACATCCAGCTCGACGACGCGGAGCACGGACCCGAGTCCGATCGAAAGTTCACCTGGGAACCCACCTACCTCCTGCGCGGGTTGAACAACCTGCACCTGAAGTACGACCCGATCGGCTGATCACCGAAACGTAGGAATACCCGGCGCAGCAGCCCTCGGGGGCTGCGCCGGGCTCGACACCAGCCCCTGGGAGAGCAGATGAAGGTCACACTGGATACGGATCTCTGTGAAGCACACGGCCTGTGCGAAGCGAGTGCCCCGGAGTTGTTTCGACTCGGCGACGAGGACATCGTGACGATCCTCGATGACAACCCCGCACCAGAGCTTCAGGACGCTGTGCGCAGGGCGGCGGGAAGTTGTCCACGGATCGCCATCCAGATCGCGGAAGACTGACGCCGGGCCCCTTGCTCACATCCTGATGTGGCGGACGCCGACTACCGCTCGCCGCAACTGATGGCGGACGGGCGGCAGTCGGTCGTGGGTGAGATCCAGGCCCGCTCGCGCCGCGATGTCTTCGACAACCTCGTCGATCGCGCGGCCGTCGGTGTCGACGTGTTCAGCGAATCGTTCCGAGGCAAGCGCAGTGACGCAGCGCTGGATCTGTTGTATGGCCCAGGTCTCCTCCCGTCCGACTGCACGACCAAGCCAGTAACCGGTGCGGGCCTGTAGTCGGCGGCGGAGGGTCTCGGGTGATGCAACGAGGGAGAAATGCCGGACTTCGACATCCTCGGCAGCCAGGCCTGCCATGATCTCGTCGAAATAGTCCGGTTCCACCAACGTCATGGGCACGATGACCGGACCGTCGTGGGCAGCGATCGCGTCGGCAAGTGTTGCGATGACAGCCGATCGCCACTGGGGGCGGTCCTGGAAATCGCCTCGCGCAGACGCGGGAAGCATTTTGTGGACCGCGAATCCGATGAGTTCGGGATCAGCGACGTGCGAACTCGGGGCGCGTCGATTCAGCTCGAACGCGGTCTGCGTCTTTCCTGCACCGAACGCCCCGTTGATCCAGATGAGCATTTCGCCGAGCATAGTGGTGCGCTGGCCGCGCCGTTGCTTCTGGAGTCACGTGTGAACTTTCCTCCGGCACTACGGCTTCCCGTTGCCTCACGACCAACGGAAACCCGAACAAGCGGAGGAAGGTTCAGCCGCGCGCCATGTCCACGAATCGAGACAGATGCAGCTGGTGCGCGACCGTGATGGTCGCGGTGGGTCCGTTACGGTGCTTGCCGACAATCAAGTCGGCCTCGCCGCCACGCGGGTCGTCGCGTTCGAAGGCGTCGGGACGGTGCAGCAGGATCACCATGTCGGCGTCCTGCTCGAGGCTGTTGTGCACCGAGACGCCGTCGGCCACGAAATTGTGCGTGCCCGGGACAGTTCCGTCGAAGACGTCCTGCTCACCGAGGCTCGTGATGGAAGCGATCTCGTCCCAGTACACGTTGTTCGTGGCGACCATGTCGATGTCGGCCTCGTCGAGCACACCGGCCACCTCGGCCAGGCTGGAACGCGAAGCCGCTGCACCGACGAGCTCGCTCGGCGTGAACCGCTCGACCGCAAGGAGCCTTCCGAGCGACGCCTCGAGTTCGGGGGTGACACCGTCGGCGCTGCGCCGCGTCAGCGTGGGCCCGAGCTGCGTCAGCACCCACTGCGCTGCCGTGCCGTGGGCACCGACGTCGTGCAGGAACACCGCCTGCCCGTCCGGGTCGGTCACGCGCAGGTCGTAGCCCGACGCGGTTTCGGTGATCTGTGAGAACACGCCGATCCGCAGCAACAGGACGGCCAGATCGTCGACGAATCGCCGGTCGGCGGTCGAGTACCGGATCATCGCCTGCTGCGCGTCCAAGTCCCAGGCGAGGAGGCCGCTGTCTTCCCACACGTGGCAGAGCAGCGCAGCGACCTGATCCTTCGGCAACGCGAACGCACGCGACGGCACCGCGGCATCGGCGACAGCCTGGAGGGCGAGCCCGACGATCTCGTCTTCGGTAGAGGTGACCATGTCGATCGGTGCGGGAAGAGCACGCGGCACCGCGACACGCCCGCCGACCATCAACTCGCCGAGAGACATCCAACCGTCCACGGTGAGGAACGGGTGGTTCGCCGTCGCTTCCACCTGACGTCCGGATGCGAGCCGCAGCCGGAACACTTCCTTGCGGCCGCTCGGGAAGACCTTCGTCATCGGCCGTGCGACCATGCGCATCCGCTCGTCCAGCGACCACACGAGCGGCTGCTCACCGGTCTCGAGAAGCTCCCCGAGAGTGACCTCCGCGCCGGTATCCGCGCGCAGGATCCGGGTGGACGCAGGCAGGCAACCCGACTCACGGAGGTCGGACACCTGCGGCTTCTTGTCGGTTCGCTGCTCGGGACCACGGTTGAGCTGACAGACCGCAATGACAGGAACTTCGAGTTCCTTCGCGAGGAGCTTGAGGCTTCGCGAGAACTCGGAGACTTCCTGCTGACGCGACTCGACCTTCTTGCCGGATGTCATGAGCTGCAGGTAGTCGATGACGATCAACTTGATGTCATGTTTCTGCTTGAGCCGCCGTGCTTTTGCGCGGATCTCCATCATGGTCAGGTTCGGTGAGTCGTCGATGTACAGCGGTGCTTCGCTGATCTCGCTCATGCGACGCGCGAGGCGGGTCCAGTCGTCGTCGGTCATGCGACCGGATCGCATGTCGCCGAGCTTGATCTTCGCTTCCGCGGAGAGCAGTCGCATGACGATCTCGGTGCGTCCCATTTCCAGGGAGAAGATGACAGAACCCATGCCGTGCTTGATCGAGCACGACCGCATGAAGTCCATGCTGAGCGTCGAGTTGTGGGTGGGCACCATCGCACGACCCGCAAGGTACATGTGATCGCCGTCGACCTCGACGCAGCGCACCGGCACCGACTTCACCGGCCGCACCGCGACGATGCGCCGCTCGGCCGGCACCGGAACCCGGCACTCCTTGTGCAGTAGAGCCTTGCTGGGCAGGACGAAGACGTCGTCGTCGGTCTCGAACGCCACCTCGCCCCCGTCGACGGTGAAGGTGTGGCCCAGGCCCGCGATCAGTTCGGCGACATCGTCGACGAGACGTGCACAGTCCGAGGCGAATCGGATGGTGCCGTCGCCGTCGATGGTGCCCCCGGCGTCGAGAAGCCCGGCCAGCAGGTCGCGGCGCTGTTCCTGCGACGCCCGCAGATACGCAGCGGGGATGTGCGCACCGAGCGCCATCAGCGCCTCGGTGCACCCGCCTTCGCCTTCGACGCGCATGTGGACGTGCGGATCGGACGACGGGCCACCGAGCCATGCACCGAGCGTGAACGGCGGAACGGGCAGGTCGGCAGCGGGCATCCGGAGGGGAGCAGCGTTGACGACGGCGTGATCGTCGTCGAGAGTGGCAGCGAGCTCGACGGTGGTACGGACAGCTCCGTCGGAGGTGCGCCACTGATGCTGGGCGTCGGCGACGAGCACCGTGCCGTCGGAGAACACGACATCGAAGCACGGGCGCCCGTGCATGACCTCGGTGGCCGCGACGACGCAGGTCGGCGCACCGTCGGCGTCGAGCAGTACGTCGCCGACCGCGACCTCGCCCATGGTGGTCCACCCGCTGGGGGTGGGCAGGGGAGTATCGAGTGCGAGTGCCTTACCGACACCGGGACGTGCAGCGATGATGATCATCTGCCCGGCGTGCAGGCCGTTGGTGAGTTCGTCGAGCTCGGCGAACCCGGTGGGTACCCCGACCGAGATGCCTCCGCGGCTGGCGATGGAGTCGATCTCGTCCATCGTGGGCTGCAGCAGTTCTTCGAGGGGAACGAAATCCTCGCTGGTGCGGCGTTCGGAGACATCGAAGATCTCGGCCTGGGCGCGATCGACGACCTCGGCGACATCCTGCCCCTCGGAGCCCGCATACCCGTACTGGACGATGCGAGTGCCCGCCTCGACGAGGCGGCGCAGGATGGCCTTCTCGGAGACGATCTCGGCGTAGTAGCCGGCGTTCGCGGCGGTGGGGACCGTCTGGGTGAGCGTGACGAGGTAGGCGGGGCCACCGATGCGCTTGAGTTCGCCCTTGCGATCGAGTTCGGCCGACACCGTGACGGGGTCGGCGGGCTCACCTCGACTGTAGAGATCGAGGATCGAGTCGTAGACGAACTGGTGCGCGGGCTTGTAGAAGTCGCCCGGGTGGAGCACCTCGAGGACGTCGGCGATGGCGTCCTTGCTCAGCAGCATCCCGCCGAGCACGGACTGCTCCGCGACATAGTCGTGGGGAGGCTGACGCCCGAAATCGGTTTCCGGTTCGTCGGGCGGTCCGGAGTACTCGGAATGGCCTCGATCGTCCACAACTGCCAACGCGATACCGCCCTTCCGAATCCCGAACCAAGCACGGTCATGCCCGGCCGACGGACTTTCCGCAGTCGGCTCCGGCCCCTGCGGCCCGGACCCACAATCCACGTTCTACCCGTCCCCACCGACATATCCGTGGGAGTCGTGTGCACGACGTTAGGGACCTAAATGCCGCTCACCAAATCGGGTTGTGCACACATCTGTGGATGAACTGTGGAAACACGTGGACTACGTTGTGCACCCTCTGTGGATAACCTGGGGAGAACGCATGTCACATCGCGCATTTACCCAGTTCAGAGCGCAAAAATTGCTCTTCACAACTGTGGAGCAAAAGAATTTCGGCGTGTCGTGGCCATATCGACGGCCGGGCGTGTCCGTCGTTTCGTTCCAGAAACGATATGTTGTGGATCACATACGAGATGAATTCCACAAGTTTCATCCACATGTTGTGCACAGACGGCGAGGAGCCCCGCGCGATGTGCGCGGGGCTCCTCGAAAACCTGGATCAGGCAGCGACGACGTTCAGCGTGAACTTCGCGGTGACATCCGGGTGCAGCTTCACGACGACCTCGTGCTTGCCGGTCGCCTTGATGTGCGCCTTGGGCAGCACGACAATGCGCTTGTCGACAACCGGGCCACCGGAAGCCTTGAGCGCGCCGGCAACGTCGGCAGCGGTGACCGAGCCGAACAGCTTGCCCGAGTCTGCAGCGGTCTTGACTGCCAGCGAGACGCTGTCGAGGCCCTCGATGGCGGCCTTGAGCTCCTGCGCGTGCTCGAGGCCGCGCACTGCACGGGCCTCCTGTGCACGGCGGATACCCGCGACCTGCTTCTCGGCGCCACGGGTGGCGACAATGGCCAGTCCGCGGGGCAGCAGGTAGTTGCGGCCGTAACCGTCCTTGACCTCAACGGTGTCGCCAGGCGCACCGAGGTTGTCCACGTCGGCGGTGAGGATGAGCTTCATCGTGTTTCCCCTTTCCTTAGCGAGTCGTCGAGACGTAAGGAAGCAGAGCCACCTCACGGGAGTTCTTCACAGCAACAGCGATATCGCGCTGGTGCTGCACGCAGTTGCCGGTGACGCGGCGAGCGCGGATCTTGCCGCGATCGCTGACGTACTTACGCAGCAGCGTGGTGTCCTTGTAGTTGATCTGCACATTCTTTTCCTTGCAGAAGGTGCAGACCTTCTTCTTCAAAACCTTCTCGCGCGCGGGCGACTTAGGCATGGTCTTTCTCCGTACTTAGATGTTCCGATCGAAGGTCGGATCAGAACGGGGGCTCGTCGTCCCCGCCGCCACCGAAGGAGCCACCCGCAGGAGCATTGCTCCACGGGTCGTCCCCACCGACGTTGGCGTTGGAACTGGGGCGCCCACCGCCCGATCCACCGGAGGAACCACCGAAGCCGCCTCCGCCACCGCCGCGACCGGCCTTGGTGACCTTGGCCGTGGCGTAACGGAGCGAGGGGCCGATCTCGTCGACCTCGAGCTCCACGACAGTGCGCTTCTCGCCTTCACGCGTTTCGTAGCTGCGCTGCTTGAGCCGGCCCTGCACGATCACGCGGGATCCTCGAGTCAAGCTCTCGGCCACGTTCTCGGCTGCCTCACGCCAGATGTTGCAGCGCAAGAAGAGAGCCTCGCCGTCCTTCCATTCATTGGACTGACGGTCGAACATCCGGGGCGTGGACGCGACAGTGAAGTTCGCGACCGCAGCACCCGACGGGGTGAAACGCAGTTCTGGATCGGCGGTCAGATTGCCGACCACGGTGATGACGGTGTCGCCTGCCATGTGGTTCCTCCTGCAGTGTGTGGAGTCCTGATGCGCCAGAGCCTACGGCCAAGCGCCGACAGGCTCACTTTCCGAGGCGCAGAACCTTGGTGCGAAGCACCGACTCGTTCAGGCCGAGCTGACGATCCAGCTCTGCAACGGCAGCGGGCGTCGCGCTGATGTCGACCACCGCGTAGATGCCTTCGGCATTCTTGGCGATCTCGTATGCGAGACGACGCTTACCCCACACGTCGACCTTGTCGACCTTGCCGCCTTCTTGGCGGATCACGTTGAGGAACGTCTCCAGCGAGGGAGCGACAGTGCGCTCATCCAGGCTGGGGTCCAGGATGATCATCAATTCGTAATGACGCATAAGACCTCATCACCTCCCATGGACTGTGAACGGTCACGGACGATCCGTGACAGGAGGGTCGTTGCGTCAGCAACCCAAGAAGGGTACATGACCACCGCTTGACCAGCGAAATTGGCTTAGGGTGAGGACATGCGCACGAGCCGATCACTTCCCACGCTCGTCGCGGTGGTCACGTGCGCGCTGATGCTGTTGCTCGGCTACCTCAACAAGGCCCGCTGCGCAGGTCCGCCCTTCGATCTCTTCGGACGCTCGATGCAATTCGACGAGGTCAAGGACGCAGCCGTCTGCTATTCCGACATCCAGCAACTGTGGCTCGGACGCGGGATCAACCTCCATCAGTTCCCGTTCGTCGACGGCGGAATCACCGCTGCGGGCAATCTCACAGGCGGCACCGTCGAGTACCCCGTGCTCGGTGGCGTCCTCATGTGGGTGGGTGCACTGTTCGCGAAAACCGACGCCGACTTCCTGCTGCACTCAGCGCTGCTACTCGCGCCGTTCGGGTTGCTCACCGCGTGGATTCTCGGACGGATCGCGGGATGGCATGCCCTCTGGTGGTCGGCCACACCGCCGCTCGTGTTGTATGCGTTCTTGAACTGGGACCTTCCGGTGGTCGCGGTGACGGTCCTGGCCATCACGGTCGTGGGTACGCGGCGATGGTCCCTTCGTACCCGCGGGATGATCGCCGCGGCGCTTCTCGCCGTCGGGTTCTGCCTCAAGCTCTATCCCGGGCTCTTCGTGCTGCCACTGCTCGCCTATATCTTCACCGGCGGCGACGCCGACAGCGATGACCCCGCGCCGACCGGGCGACGCGACCTCGGCGGCGCACTGGCCGTGGCAGGCACAGCTGTCGCGACGGTCGTCGCGGTGAACCTGCCGTTCGCGATCCTCGGTTTCGAAGGGTGGCGCGCGTCGTTCACGTTCCAGCAGAACCGAGAGGCGGACGCGACCAGCAACTCGATCTGGTACTGGGGACTGCGCCCACTGATGGGCAACTACCAGGGGCACGACGTCACCTCCGAATACAACGACGTGGTCGCGCTGGCGTCGCCGATGTTGATGCTCGCGGCGTTCGCGCTCGCGATGTGGCTCGGATGGCGCCGCTACCTTCGCGACGGCACCTATCCGTGGCTCCCGGTGGCCGCCGCGGTGCTGTGCGGATTCCTGCTGCTCCACAAAGTGCATTCACCCCAGTACACGTTGTGGCTGCTGCCCCTGTTCGTGCTATTGCGCATCCCGTGGCAACTCATCGCAACGTATCTTCTCGTCGACCTGTCGATGGGGATCGGGATCTTCCTCTGGTTCGACGCGACCGCCGGCAACATCGACCCGGCACTGCCGCTGACTCTCGTCCACATCGGGGTCTGGGGGCGCGCACTACTGTTGGTCGTGTTGTTCTTCGTCTTCGTCAACTCGTCCGAGCGCCACACGCCGGAGAGGCGCAGGCAGGACGGCCACGATCGCCCACTCACCAGTACGGCGGATGCGCGATGACAGGCGACGAACCCGCCGCACACCCGCGACCCGAGGAGCGCACCGGCACATGAATGCCTATCGACAGTTCCCACCACCCGGACCAGGGCCGGGCGCCTACGGTTCTCCGTTCCATCCGTACGGCCGGCCACCGGAGAACAACCTGGTGTGGGGCATCGTCGCTACCGTGGTGTTCTGCATGCCGATCGGGATCGTGTCGTTGGTCAAGGCGTCGCGGGTCAACAATCTATGGGCACAGGGACGTTTCGACGACGCGCACCGGGCCGCACGTTCGGCGAAGACCTGGGCGATCTGGTCGGCGGTGATCTGGGTTGTCGGGCTGATCGCGCTCGTCGTGGCCTATTTCGCTTTCTGGGCCGCTGTCGTGGCCACGACGCACTGAGGACCTCATGGAACGCACCCTCGCACACCTGAAAGCTCCCGCCGCGGTCGCGGCAGGTGCAGCGTGCGCGTGCGCGTTCGTGGCGTGGGCCGACCCGACCACCCCGGGCGGGGTCATCCCGCCGTGCCCCACCTACACGATCTTCGGGATCCTCTGCCCCGGCTGCGGTGCGTCGAGGATGTTGTATTCGCTTGTGCACCTTGATATTCCGGTGGCAGTTCAGTTCAATGCACTGGGTGTTCTCGTGACGGTGGGACTGCTCGCCGTGTTCGGGGTGTGGACCGTGAGCCGTGTTCGCGGCACACCCATGCCCCGGTGGGAGCGATATCGGTGGGCCCCGCACATCGTGGTCGCAGTGGTCGCAGTGTGGTTCGTGGTACGCAACATTCCGGTCGCGCCGTTCACCGCACTGCGAATCTGAAGGGCTGCCCGGGCTGCCGGATCACCTGGTTCGGGTGAGGCGTCAGCACCTGGTGGTGGCCGATGCTGGTGGCAACGTCGGCGGCTCACGGATCGCATCGGCGGGCGGGCGACGAGACAAGGACGTGCCGATGACCAACAAGGAACTATCCGAGGTCGCGGCGCGTGCCTACATCTACGGGTTCCCACTCGTGTTCAACCTGGACCAGGTCGATCGATATGTCCGCGAGGGGATCGGTGCGAATCCTGCAGCGCCGTTCAACACCTTCTCCCACGCCCGGACCCTGGCCGGGCCCGCCGATACCTTCGTCACGATCAACAACGACACCCTGTACTCGATGGCGCAGATCGACCTGTCGGCCGGGCCTGTGACCCTACACGTCCCCGACACCGCAGGCCGCTATTACGTGCTGCAATTCGTCGATGCCTGGACCGACAACTTCGCCTACATCGGGCACCGCGCCACCGGCACCGCCGCCGGAGACTTCCTGCTCGTCCCACCCGACTGGACCGGCGAGGCCGCCGGCAGTACCACCGTGATCACCTTCCCCACCACGATTGCCTCGATCGTGGGCCGGTGGGCCTGCGCCGACGACGCCGACCTGCCTGCCGTGCACGCCTTACAGGACACGACCACGCTCACCCCGCTGGACTCCCGCGCGCGCCCGGTCGGCCTACCTACACCGGACTCTGCGGTCGATGCGGACCTGCTGTTCCTGGAAAAGCTGCGGCTGTGGTCGCAGGCGTTCCCGCCTGCACCGCGCGACCAGCAACTACAGGACTCCCTCGCGCCGATCGGGATCGGCCAGACCGGCGCCTCGCCATACATCTCGCCGGACGACCACACGGCCACCGCTTTACGCGATGGGGTGCGCGCCGGCGAGAAGAACCTCGACACCGCACTCACCCACGGGTCCAGTCCGCAGGTCAACGGATGGAAACTCACGCTGCACGCCTTCGACTACAACCGCGACTACTTCGAGGTCGGAGCCCTCGACGACCCCCGATTCAAGATCGCCGACCCCGAGCTACGGATCATCGAACGCGCCGCCGCAGCCAAGGGCGGGCTGTGGGGCAACCACGCCTACGAAGCCGCCTACATCATGACCTACCTCGACGAACGAGGTGAACAACTCACCGGCGACCACACCTACACCCTGCGCCTGGACCCCACCCCGCCCGTCGGGGCGTTCTGGTCGATCACCATGTATTCGGTACCGGACTTCTACCTGGTCGACAACCCCATCGACCGCTACTCCGTCGGGGACCGCACTCCCGGCATCATCTACGACCACGACGGCGCGCTCACCCTCACGATCAGCCACACCGCCCCTGCCGATCCCACCGCCCGTGCGAACTGGCTTCCTGCTCCTGCCGGCGAATTCCGGCCGGTGCTGCGGATGTACGAACCCGCCGACGCGGTCCTGGACCAGACCTATGTCGTCGCACCGATCACCCGAACCTGACCGGGCGAACGACATCAGGATGCCGCACGCGGCGACGAACCAGACCGACAGCGTCCGGGAAAGGGCAGATTCCGGATAGCTGCTCTCCACCGGTGTTCGCCGTCGATCACCCGATCAGGCCGCGCGGAGCGAACGCAGCGCCGCGTGCTGCTCGGCGCGTACCCGCCGGGGGCTGATGCCCATTGCGATCGCAGTCAGCTCGAGGTCCAGACCCACGATCGTGCGCAGAATGAGGATCTCCCGCTGGGTGCGGGTTCCGGCACCGCCGACGGGATGAGCGAATCGGGAGTCTGCGGCGTCGACAGCGGTCGCATAGGCAAGGCGTGCGAACGGCTGCTGGGCACCCGCTACCGACGACACCTCGGCGAGGATCGCGTGGCACACCTCGAGGGCGAGGCGGTCGGCCTCGGTGAACGAGACGCCGGTGTCGCGAGCGCGGGCACGGCAATAGGCGGAGGCCTGGGGATACAGCTGTCGCAGGAGGGCAGGCATCGCAGCGGCGTCGCCGGCAGCCACCGACCAGGCGAGCTCGCACATCGTGAAGTGCCCGAGTACCCCGTTGCCGCGCACAGTCGTCATTTTCCCTCCCTCCGCTACAAGACTAGGACGACCTCGGCGCCTCTGCCGTCCTCCGATCCAACGAGACCGAATCGAAAGAAACCGGTCGGGACGCCTTCGGTGCCGCACGCTGGTGCGCCGGTTTCAACCATCCCGGTAGCCACCGCGGGTGCGCATCGGGTGCCTGGTCCAAAACGCCACCGACCGGATCGTCGATGAATCCGTACCGGACGGGATCGTCGACCGGACGCCGGATCTGCCACAACACCACCGCGCACAACGCCAGGACCGCGATGTCCCGGATCAACACCGTCGCGGTGAACCACTGCTCCGGCACGCCCTTGTTGTCGGGGCCGAGGTAATAGAACATGCGCGGAACCCACACGAGCGCATCGACCGTCATCCAGGCGAGCAGCACCCTGCGGTGCGGTATCGCGAGCACCGCCAGCGGGACCAGCCACAGTGAATACTGTGGGCTCCACACCTTGTTCGTGAAGAGGAAAGCTGCCACGAGCAGGAAACACAGCTGCGCCAGTCGTGGGCGCCGCGGCGCGGTCAGCGCAAGCCATCCGATCGCGGCGCATGCGGTCGCGAACAACAGCAACGACACGCTGTTCAGGGTGGACGGTGACCAGTCGGGCCATCCGACGAACGACCGCAGCACGTTGTAGATCGAATCGGGATCGGCGCCGCGATCGGAATTCAAGCGGAAGAACTCGTACCACCCCTGCGGATAAAGCAGCATGATCGGCAGATTCACCGCGAGCCACGTGCCCGCAGCGGCACCGAGCGTCCGGAAGAATGCCCGCATCTTCCCGGTGCGCAGGCACAACACCAGCAGTGGGCCGAGCAGCAGGAGCGGATACAGCTTCGTCGCGGCACCGATCCCCAGCAGCACACCCGCAAGCACGGGGCGGCGGCGGGCCCACGCGAGCAGACCACCCGCAGCGCAGGCCGTGGCCAGGGCGTCGAAGTTCGTGAACGCATGGACCAGAACGAGCGGCGAGGCAGCGGCGAGCGCAGCATCCCACACTCGCCGCCCCGCTGACATGGCGGTGGCCCACACCGTCGCGAGCCATGCGAACGCGAGCACCAACGCGACGACGTTGAAGTAGATCGCCACCTGGAGCCCACCAGGCAACCACGACACCGAGTCCCAGGCCTTCGCGACACGCATCGATATGTACTGGTAGAGCCCCGCCACGACGGGGTACTCCATGTACCGGGTCTGCGTCTGCCCGTCCGCGCCGGGTTCCTCCCACGACGTGGCGTACGGAAACGCCCCCTCGTTGAGACGCTCCGCACCGTAGAGCGGAACGATGTCGGAATAGCACATCGCCACGTACTGGCGGTTGTTGCTCCAGTCCAACCCGGGTGCACCGTCGGGGCCGAGTGGCGCCTGCTGGATGCACGCGGCCTTCCCGAACCACCCCAACGCCAAGAACACCACCGCGAGCAACAGCATCGCCCGCAGCGGCGTGAAGAAGCGAGTGCGGCCCAGCATGGCGTGCCGGCCGACCGGCCCGCCGACGACTGCAGAAAGGCGCGACACCATCGGGTCGGTTCGACCCGGGGTGTCGCGCCAGTCCACGGAACGACGGTCGTCGGCGAGAGGCTCGGGAGAGACGTGTCCCCTGTGCGCGGCCTCCTCGTTGACGGTCACGCCGAGAGGTTACCCGGCGGGCTGGAGCTCGCCGTACCCTTGGCCGTTCGCCGCGCCCGGCTGATCGAACTGGGGAACCCGATTCGTGGTGGTGGGAACCGACGGCACGGTGGGATCGCTGCCGCCCGAGCCCCCACTCTCGGTTTCCTCCTCTTCGGAGGTCGAATCGTCGTTCGACAATCCACGTGACGGAGTCGTGGTGGCCGGGGCCTGCGCCACGCCCGGAATCGGGATCGTCACGCCCGGGAAGATCTCCACGTTCTGCGTCGTGATGTCGGGAATCTCCGGCAACGTCGGGATCGTTCGCGACGTCGACGGCTGATCGCTGGTCGCCGGTGCCGTCGTCTTCGCCGACCAGGTCGGCACACCGGACTCACCGGCGATCGAGCCCGGTTTGGGGAAGGACTCCACATCGGTGCCCTGAAGCGCCCCGTCCATCGTGTCCTTCCAGATGTCCGACGGCAGACCGGATCCGTAGATCTTGCCGCCCCAACTGTTCTCGATCGCTACGCCCTGCTCGGTGCCGACCCACACCGCGGTGGCGAGCGACGGGGTGTACCCGACCATCCATGCATCCTTGTTCGACCCGGTGTCGCCGAGCTGGGCGGTTCCGGTTTTCGCGGCGGACGGACGGCCACCGGCAAGGGCGTGCCCGTTCGAGTGGGCAGCGATCGGCGTCATGGCCGCGGTGGTGTTGTCGGCCACGGCGTCGTCGACCACCTGTTCGCCGCTCGGCGAGCCGCGGTCGAGAAGCACCTCGCCGTCGGAGGTGACGACCTTCTGCACGAAGTGCGGGTCGTAGTGCATGCCCGACGCGGCGAGCGTCGCGTAGGCCGACGCCATGTCGAGGACCCGCGACTGGTATTGGCCGAGCACGATGCCGTAGTTCGGTCCCACGCCGCCCGGCTCGGTGAGGGTCTCGCCGATGCCCGGCAGTTCCTTCGCGACACCGAGTGTGTGAGCCATGTCGGCGATGGCCTGCGGGCCGTCGTCCATGTCGAGCATCATCCGGTAGAAGCTCGTGTTCAGCGAACGCTTGAGCGCCTCGGCGATCGTGCACTCACCACACTGCTCACCTTCGACGTTGCTGATATCGATGCCGTTGACGGTGAGCGGACCACTGTCGTACGTCGTCGACAACGGCTTGCCCTGGTCGAGGTTGGCAGCCAGACCGAACACCTTGAAGGACGAGCCGGTCTGCAACCCTGCCTGTGCGAAGTCGTATCCGACACCGCTGTCACCGCCGTAGTACGCACGCACCGCGCCGCTGCGCGGATCGACGGACACCACTGCAGTACGCAGGTTCTCGTCCTCACCTTCGAGGTTCGACTGCGCGGCATCGACCGCAGCGGCCTGCGCCGTGGTGTCGATCGTGGTGGTGATCTCGAGACCCGCGGTGTTGAGAAGGTTCTCGTCGATGCCTTCGGCGGAGAGTTCCGCGAGCACCTGGTTCTTGATCAGACCCTCCGGGCCCATCGTCTGGTCGCCGAAGTCGAGCTCGGCGATCGGGACGTACGCCGGGTATTGCTTCGTCGCACGGTCTTCTGCATTGAGAGTGCCCGCGGACACCATGCCGTCGAGCACATAGTTCCAGCGGGCCTCTGCGCCCTCGGGGTTCTGTTCCGGGTCGAGCAGCGACGGCAGCTGGATCGACGACGCGAGGACTGCGCCCTCCTCCACGGTCAGATCGCTGACCGGCTTACCGAAGTAGGCGTTCGAGGCCGCCGAGATGCCGTACGCGCCTCGACCGAAGTAGATGGTGTTGAGGTAGGCGGAGAGGATCTCGTCCTTCGGCCACTGGTTTGCCATCTTCACCGAGAGGACGAGTTCCTTGGCCTTACGCGTCAGACTCCGCTCGTCACCGACGAGTGCCTTCTTGACGTACTGCTGCGTGATCGTCGAGCCACCGCCCGCGCTCTCACGCCCGAGGATGTTGTCGCGCGCGGCGCGCGCGAAGCCCGTGATCGAGAAGCCCGAGTTGCTGTAGAAATCACGGTCCTCAGCTGCGAGCACGGCGTTACGAACGTGCTCGGGGATCTGCTGCAGGTCCACCTCCTGGCGGTTACCTTCAGGCGGGATGATCTTGGTGATGACGCTCGATCCGTCGGCGTTGTAGATCGTCGACACCTGGTTGGTGACGAGCTCACCGGGACGCGGCACATCCTGCGCGACGTACGCGAGCATGAACGCGAGGACGGGAACGAGAATGCCCGCGGCGACCACCACGTAGCCGATACGCCGGATCATGCGCCACGGAATGCCCCGCTTCCGGCCACCACCGCCGGCTCCGCCACCGGGTCCACCCGTGGGAGGTGCCGTCGGCGGTCCGCCCGCGGGGGGACCACCGGTCGGACGAGACGCAGCAGCTGCCCGCGGCGGGGGCTGCCTGAGTGCCGCCTGTTCCTGGCTGTTCGGCGCACCGGATTGCATCCGGCGTGTGTGATCGGCTCCCGGCGCAGCACCCGGCGCACGGCGATCGGCGGGCGCGCCCTGTGCACGATCGGCGGGCGCGCCGGGGAACATCTGCGGCGGACGCTGTTGCTGAGGAACCGGGCCCGTGCCGGGTCGCATCGGCTGTCCTTGCCCCTGCGGCGGCAGTCGCCGGCCCTGCTGAGGTGGCGGTCCACCACGACCCGGCGGCGGACCTTGCTGAGGACCCGGTTGCTGGGGACCTGCCGGGCGAGGCCCCGGCTGCTGCGGGGGGAGCCCGCCACGTCCGGGTGGCTGCTGCGGTTGTCCTCGAGGGGGGAGCGGCGGACGTGCACCTGGACCCGGGGGTTGCCCCGACCCCTGCTGACGCGGCGGGGGCGGCAGCGGACGACCCGGAGCGGGTGCACCATCCGGTGTCGGCCGCTGCGGCGGGACGCCGGCAGGGCCGTTCGGCTGGGGCGGAACCGCCCGGTTGTCCTCGGGTTCGTTGTCGGTGGAACTCACGTACGTTTCTCCAAATGTCGGCGCGACGCGTTACGCCGCCTCCTCGATTCCGTCCTCGGACAGGTAGTCGACGACTCGGTCGTTCGGTCTTGTGCAGCTGTGTACACCGTCGGGCACGTCGATGTCACGTCGTCCGGCGCCCGTTCACTCGCTCGCGGTACGTCGATTTGCACCTGTCGATCGACGACGGGGTCGTTTCGGCGCGGGTTGCGCACCGAGAACGTACGACTGCACCAGGTGGTTCCAACTGCAGGTTCGGCATACCTCGACCACGTGGACGGAGAATTCCTCCTGGCTGGATGCCAGGCGGGTCAGCTCTTCGGGAGTGCGCGCAGAGCCGGAAACCGGTCCGAGCTTGTCGCCGAAGACCCACGAAACAATGGTCAGCTGCTCCCTGCGGCAGATGGGGCACACGACGTCGCTGCCCCTGCCGTGGAACTTTGCAGCTCGCAACAGGTAGGGACTCGCATCGCAGACCTCGGTCACGCCGCGTCTGCCCGAGTAGACCTCGGCGAGCAGCGACCGTCGCTGCAACGCGTAGTCCACCACCTGCCGCTGAGTTTGCACGGGATCCAGAGTACGTGCGGCCCCAGTGCAAGTGGGCGCGGAGTGCGCTCGGTCCTGAACACGGCGTGCCCATTCCGGACGAACTACGCTTCTGACGTGTCCCGCCGACAATCGCCGCCGACCCGAGCTCGCGACAGCGACCGCGCCCGGACGCGCACACGTCTCGACCTCGCCTACGCCGAAGGGCAGGTCACGACCGAAGAGTGGCGCGACCTCGTCGCACGCGCCGAAAATGCGAAGACGCTGCCGGAACTCGCCGATCTCGTTCGCGACCTGCAACCGCCCGCCGAACCCGAGGACGACCGGTCCGGAAAGGCGTCCGGTAGATGGATCGCGCCGGTGGTCGCGGGTGTGGCGATCGTCGCTGTCGGTGCCGTTGTGTGGGGTGCGCTTCCCGACCGGGGTACACCGCCGCCGGGGGAGCCGGTCGCGGTAGCACCCGCCGTCGCTCCGGACCCGGTCGACGAGGACGACGGCGGTGAGGACGACGGCGGTGTCGAGCCGATCGTCGTCGACGTTGTCGATCCACTCGAGCCGGGTGGGCTCGCACGGGTCGTCGACGACTACCGAGCCGCGTTCGGCGATACCGTCGTGCATACCTTCGGGGTGTATCCGGACTTCGCGACCGTGGAGCGCGCGGAGAGCGAGTCGTCGAATCGGGTCGTCGGCTACACCTATCGGGGTGGATTCCAGCGATCGGGATCACCCCCGAGCAATCGGATGAGCACGTACTCCGATCTCGATCTTTCGACGATCGACGTCGCGGCGTTCTCCGATCTGGTGGCCCGTGCGCCGGAACTGCTGGGTCGGCCCGGCGGCAGCGTGACGCACGTGCTCGTCCGCAACGACGGCATGGTGACGATGAACGTGTACGTAGACGACGACACCCGCGGCAGCGGATACGTCAAAGCGACCGCGGCCGGCGAGATCCTGCGGACGTACGAATGATCGAGCGCCTTCCCGCTCGGGCGTTCGCAGCCGGAGTGGTGACGCTCGCACTGGTCAGCGGTGTTGTGTCGTACCTGATGGTGCAGCCCGACCCGGCCGTCGACACCACGCGGGTGACTGCGGCCCCGGCCGAGGTCGCAGCCTCGGCCTCTGCCCCGAGCCTCGTCACGGCGGCGGGGCTCGAGCAGTTCCGCCGCGACTACCGCGACCGGTTCGGCGACACGCTGCTCGACGAGGCAACACTCCACGACGAGTACGCGAGTATCGAGCGTGCGGTGCCGCACTCGCCGGATCGCGTCATGCCGTATTCGTATCGCGGCACTTTCGAGTCGGATCATTCCCCGACGACGCGACCCGTCGGTACACCCGAGTTCGATCTCGACGCCCTGGATGTCCCGCTGCTCGCTCGATACTTGGCCGGGGCCCCCCAGTCGGTGGGTGTGCCGGACGGCTCGGTGAGCCATGTGGGCCTGGGAATCGACGTCGGGGAAGCCACCGTGAGCATCTACGTGTCGAACCGCGCGCAGGAGAACGGGTACCTGGTCCTGACACCGGACGGACGTGTCCTCGCCGTGCGGAGGTTCGAACCGTGAGCGGCGACAGGACGGCTCGCGCACGCGACGTGGACCGCGCTCGGACGTGCACGTGGCTGGACGCGGCCGCGGCGGACGGGCAGATCGACGCGACGGAACACGAATATCGGATCGAACAGTCGTACGGCGCCTGCACTCTCACCGACCTCGACGCGCTCGTGGAGGACCTGCAACCGCCCGGCGGCAGCGCCGTTCGCTCTGCCGGACCGGACTCCTGGACCCTGCGGTGGATCGTCGTGGGCGCTGCCGTGATCCTCGGCTCGACTGCCGGTGTGGTGCTCGGACTCCTCTAGTTCTCGCGCACCTTCCATCGCGGGCCTTCCGTGTGCACCTATCGGGACACGCGTATGGTTCTATATATCGGTGCGATATAGTTTTGCATCGCATCAGTCGGTCAGGTTCGAACGGACGTAGGAGGTGGCCCCATTGCTCGAGCTGGCAATCCTCGGGCTGCTTCTCGAATCGCCCATGCACGGTTACGAGCTCCGCAAGCGATTGACCGGGCTTCTGGGCGCATTCCGCGCCTTCTCGTACGGGTCGCTGTATCCGACATTGCGGCGGATGAAGGCCGATGGCCTCATCGCCGAAGAGGATGCCGGAGTCCCCGGGCCGGTGAAGCGGCGCGCTCGTCGCGTGTACCAGCTCACCCCGGTAGGCCGGGAACGGTTCACCGAACTGGTGGCCGACACGGGCCCACAGAACTACACCGATGACGGATTCGGCGTTCACCTCGCTTTTTTCAGCCGGACACCCGCGGAAGCGCGGATGCGGATTCTGGAAGGCAGGCGACGCCAGGTCGAGGAGCGCCGAGAAGGCCTTCGCGACGCCATCGGGCGGGCGAGCGGCACATTGGATCGCTATACCCGTCAGCTACACCAACTCGGCCTCGAGTCCAGCGAACGTGAAGTCCGCTGGCTCAACGAACTCATCGCCGCCGAGCAGTCGTCAGCAGCAAGCAGAAAAGAAGGAGAACCCGACCATGGGTGAGAACAGCACCTCGGTGCGCGTGGCCATTGTGGGCGTGGGGAACTGTGCCTCGTCTCTGGTTCAGGGCGTCGAGTACTACAAGGACGCCGACGCCACCACGACCGTCCCCGGTCTGATGCACGTCGAATTCGGTCAGTACCACGTGCGCGACGTCAAGTTCGTCGCCGCGTTCGACGTCGACGCCAAGAAGGTCGGGTTCGATCTCTCCGAAGCAATCCTCGCCAGCGAGAACAACACCATCAAGATCACGGACGTGCCGCCCACCGGCGTCACCGTCCAGCGTGGTCACACCCTCGATGGCATCGGCAAGTACTACGCCGAGACCATCGAGTTGTCCGACGCCGAGCCCGTCGACATCGTCCAGGCGCTCAAGGACGCCGAGGTCGACGTTCTCGTGTCGTACCTGCCCGTCGGGTCCGACGAGGCCGACAAGTTCTACGCCCAGTGCTGCATCGACGCGGGCGTGGCGTTCGTCAACGCTCTCCCGGTGTTCATCGCCTCTGACCCGGTGTGGGCCAAGAAGTTCACCGACGCCGGTGTCCCGATCGTCGGCGACGACATCAAGTCGCAGGTCGGCGCCACCATCACACACCGCGTGATGGCGAAGCTGTTCGAGGATCGCGGCGTCGTGCTCGACCGCACCTACCAGCTCAATGTCGGTGGCAACATGGACTTCAAGAACATGCTCGAGCGTGAGCGTCTCGAGTCCAAGAAGGTCTCCAAGACCCAGGCCGTCACGTCGAACCTCAACGGCCCGCTGGCCGGCAAGGTCCACGATCGCGACGTCCACATCGGCCCGTCCGACTACGTTCAGTGGCTCGACGACCGCAAGTGGGCATACGTCCGCCTCGAGGGTCGTGCCTTCGGTGACGCCCCGCTGAACCTCGAGTACAAGCTCGAGGTGTGGGACTCGCCGAACTCCGCCGGCATCATCATCGACGCGATCCGCGCCGCGAAGATCGCCAAGGACCGCGGCCTCGGTGGCCCGATTCTCCCGGCATCCGCTTACCTGATGAAGTCCCCGCCGGTCCAGATGGCCGACGACAAGGCTCGCACCGAGCTCGAGGCCTTCATCATCGGCGCCGAGTAACTCGGCACTGCGAACGCGCTGTGGCGGTGGGAGAGTCTCCGGACTCACCCACCGCCACAGCTGTTCTATGGGTTGTCAGGTGCTCCCGGAGCGTCGTGCCGCTGTACTCGGCGCGGAACAGACCTCGCTCGACGAGTCTCGGAACAACTTCGTCGAAGAAAATTCCCAACGAACCCCACGAACCGCCGGGCAGCGCGATGAAGCCATCCATCGCACCCTTCTCCGCCCGCTCCACGATCTGCGCAACAGCGTCGTCCGCAGTGCCCACCACGACCCAGTGCGCCGACGCGACGATCTCGGGCCGTTCGAGCAACTCCGCTACGGTCGGGCGGTCGCGCAGCACCATCCGACGCACCAGTTCGGCGTGGGTTCTGCTGCGCACCGGCCGATTCGGATCGGGGAGGTCGTCTACCGGCACCGGTCCATCGGGGTCGAGCCCTCGCAGGTCGATGCCCAATGTCGCCTCGACGAACGTGAACTTCCGCTCTCGACTCATCCGAGCGTGGGTCTCGCGATGCAGCTCGCGGGCATGCGCCGACGTCGGCGCGAGGAACATGCTCAGCCCGGGCATCACCACGAGCGAATCCGGTGTGCGGCCGAGCCGTTCGGCTCGTGCACCCAGATCATTCCGCAGTTCGATTCCCGCATCCACATCCGGCGTTGCTGCGAACACCGCGTCGGCCACCGTGGCGGCAAATTCTCTTCCCTCGGGCGAGGAGCCGGCCTGGAACAGCGGAATCTGTCCCGACGCCGGCTCCGGCACGGTGAGCGGACCTGCCACCGAGAGGAATTCGCCCACGTGGTCGACCGGCCCCACTGCCGACGGGTCGGCGTACACCCCGTTGTCGCGGTCGACCCGGAGTGCGTCGTGTGGATAACTCGCCCACAGTTTCTGCACGACCGAGGTGACTTCGGCGGCACGCGCGTACCGCTCCTGCGAGCTCGGCATGTCGGCGAGCCCGAAGTTGGCCTGCCCGTCGAGGGACGTGACGATGTTCCAGCCCGCACGCCCGCCGCTGACCCGGTTGAGCGACTGCAATTGCCGCGCCACCGCGTACGGCGGCAAGAACGTCGTCGACGCGGTCGAGACCAGACCGATCCGGCTCGTTTCTCGGGCAAGCGTGGCCAGCAGGATCATGGGATCGAGGCTGCTGAATCCCGGCCCGCCGGAGAGCGCTACCGGGTCGAGGAATTGAGAGTCCGGTTTGAAGACGAAATCGAGTTTCGCGTCCTCACTGCGCCGTGCGAGATCGACGTAGAGGTCGCTGTCGAAGATCTCGCCGACACGGCTGTCGCGGCGTCGCCACGCATCGCCCGACAACCACGTCGGTGACAGCGACAGGCCGATGTGAAGCTTCTTTCCGTTCATGGTCAGGTCATACGCCGTACCACCGACAACGGCAACACCTTCATTGCGTATGCGAGCGGGATCCACGGCCACCCCGGCACGTATGCCTTGGCCGGCTCCTTCTCGATCGCCGCAGCCAGTGCACGACAACCGGTTTCGGTATCGACGATGAACGGGACCTTCTTCACCTTCTCGTTGATCTCCGACCGGATGTAGCCGGGGAAGATGGTGCTGACGTCGATCCCGGTGCCCGCCAGGTCCGATCGCATCCCCTCTCCGAGGGCCGCGACCGCGGCTTTCGACGCACCGTAGGTCGTCATGTTGCGCGGCATCCCGCGCAATGCGCTCATCGACGAGATCAGGACGACGTGCCCCGCATTACGCGGACGCATGAGCTCGAGCGCCGCCTCACTCTGGGCGAGGGCACCGAGAAAATTGGTCTGTGCAGTCTGCACGTTCGCGTGGAAGTAGCCCGTGCCCAACGGCTGTCCTTTGCCGAGGCCCGCATTGACGATCACCCGGTCGAGACCGCCGAGTTCCTCGTCGAACTCACGGAAGACGGTGAAGACGTCGTCGTGCCGGTTGACGTCCAGCGACCGCACAGCGACCGTGATATGCGGATGCTCGGCGAGCAGTTCCGACCGCAGTGTGTCGAGGCGATCGACCCGGCGAGCGGCGAGCGCGAGATTGCGTCCCCGTGCGGCGAATTCGCGGGCCATTCCGGCACCCAGGCCGGAGCTCGCTCCGGTGATGAGGATGTTGCGTCGCTGTGGCCGACTCATCGGCCCTCCTTCTCGAGTTGGTCGATGAGTTCGTTGCACCGGGAGTCGAGGTAACCGACGACCACCCAGAAGTCCTTGAACGCGGGGTTGGTGGTGTGCCCGTGGTGATAACGATAGTAGATCTGCTGGGCGATCACGGCGAGCCGGAACAGGCCGAAGACCTCGTAGAATCCCCAGTCGTCCACCGGCATCCCGGATTTCTTCGAGTAGTACTCGACGATCTCACGGCGGGTGAGCATGCCGGGCAGGTCCGACGGCTGCCGCTTGGTGGCGAGCATCATCGGGTCGTCGTCGGCCTGCACCCAGTACGCGAGCGACGACCCCAGGTCCATGAGCGGATCGCCGATCGTCGCAAGTTCCCAGTCGAGCACCGCAACCGGCCGCAGCGGATCGTCCGCGTCGAGCACCACATTGTCGAGCCGGAAATCTCCGTGCACGACCGTCGACGCGACGTCGGCGGGCTGTGTCTCGTCGAGCCAGCGGGTTACGCGCGCGAAATCGGGGACGTTGTCGGTCCGGACCTTCGCGTAGCGCTTGGTCCAGCCCGCAACCTGCCGCGCGACGTATCCGGTGCCGCGGCTGAATTCGTTCAGCCCGGAGGTCTCGGGGTCGACACCGTGCAGTTCGACGAGCAGGTCGACGATCCGCAGGCACAGGGCACGGGTCTGTTCCGGCGTCAGATCCAGAGTGGTCGGCGGGTCGGTCCGCAGGATCGTGCCGGGCACGCGTTCCATGACGTAGAAATCGCTGCCGAGCACGCTGTGGTCGGTGCACATGCCGACCATGGCCGGCACGTGCGGATAGGCCGGTGCGAGCAGCGACTGGATGCGGTACTCACGCGCCATGTCGTGCCCGGACGACGGTTTCGCCCCGGCCGGCGGACGGCGCAGCACGAGATCTCGATCCGGATAGCGCAGCAGGTAGGTCAGATTGGACGCGCCACCCGAGAATTGACGCACCTCCGGAATCCCTGCGATGCCGGCGTGCTCGCCGAGCCACGTTGCGACGGCCCGAACGTCGAACGTGTCCTCGTCGCGGACCACACGTGCATTGTCGGGAAGCTCGCTCACTCCGGTATCTCCATCTCAGTTGTATTTGCCGAGTTCGAATCGTGCCACGAGGCCTTGATGCACCTCGTCGGGGCCGTCCGCAAGGCGCAGTGCCCGCGCTGCCGTCCAGGCACCGGCGAGCGGGAAGTCGTCGGACAGTCCTGCGCCACCGTGGATCTGGATCGCGAAATCGATGATCTGTTGCGCGACCCGCGGTGCGGCGACCTTGATCTCGGAGACCGCGGATCGGGCACCTGCCAGACCCTGCGTGTCGAGCAGCCATGCGGCGTGCAGGACGAGCAGTCGGAGCTGGTTGATGGCGATGCGGGCATCGGCGATGCGTTCACGGTTGCCGCCGAGGTTGACGATCGGTTTGCCGAAGGCCGTCCGGTCGAGGCCGCGGCGGCATGCGAGTTCGAGTGTGTGCTCGGCGAGCCCGACCAGGCGCATGCAGTGATGGATGCGACCCGGACCGAGACGACCCTGAGCGATCTCGAAACCGCGGCCCGGCCCGGCGATCACCGCATCCAGGGGGAGCCTGACCTCGGTGAACGACACCTCGCCGTGCCCACCGGGTTCGTCGAAATATCCCATCGCCGGGAGCATGCGTTCGATCGTCACCCCGGGTGTGTCGATCGGGACGAGGACCATCGAATGCTGCTGGTACTTGTGCGCGTTCGGGTCGGTCAGGCCCATGAAGATCAGTACCTTGCAGTCGGGGTGCCCGATACCGGTGCTCCACCATTTGCGTCCGTTCAGGACCACCTCGTCGCCGTCGACGACGGCGGTCGCGGCCATGTTGGTGGCATCCGACGAGGCGACGTCGGGTTCGGTCATGCAGAACGCCGACCGGATCTCACCGTCGAGCAGCGGGCGCAGCCACCGTTCCTTCTGTTCGGCGCTGCCGTAGTGGTGGAGCACCTCCATGTTCCCGGTGTCGGGCGCATCGCAGTTGAACACGGCCGACGCGAACATCGACCGGCCCATCTCCTCGGCGAGCGGCGCGTAGTCGATGTTGGACAGGCCCGCACCCAGGTCCGGGTCGGGGAGGAAGAGATTCCACAGTCCGGCCTCGCGGGCCTTGCGCTGCAGTTCGCGGAATTCCGGCGAGACGGACCAGCTGCCGGTGTCGTCGCGACGTTGGGCGAGCGCCTCGCTCCGCACGGCACGCACGTGCCGTTCGACGGGTTCGACTTCGGCGGCGATGAAGCTGCGCAGCCGCTCGAGATAGTCGAGGCTCCGCGCGGACTGTCCGAAATCCATGAAGGCTCCGTCCTCAATTGAGCAATGCTCAGTTAGGCTATCGAGGTGAGCACTCCCCGACAAGCCCCGGATGTCAGACGCCGGCTGCCACCCGAGGAGCGTCGACGCCAACTCGTCGCGGTAGGCCTTCAGGAGCTGTCGATCCGGCCGATCCATGCACTGTCGATCGACCGTGTCGCCGAGATCGCCGGTATCTCACGTGGCCTGCTCTTCCGATATTTCCCCACGAAGCAGGACTTCTACGTCGCGGTCGTGGGTGCCGCGTCCCGCCGTATGTTGCGCGCGGCCGCAGCGAGCCCGGACGATCCCGACCCGCTTCGAGCGGGCCTGAGCGCATTCGTCTCGTTCGTCGACCGCCACCGCGACAATTATCAGGCGTTCTTCCACGGCGGGTTCGGCGCCGACCCGCAGATCCGCGAGATCCACGAGGAGGTCAGGAACACGATGGTCGGGCGAATCCTGGCCGCCACGGGAGCAGCACCGGATCCGCTCACCACCATGAGACTGCGCGGCTGGTGGTCGATGGTCGAATCACTTGCGGTAGACCGCACCACCGCCCCGGACACCTCGGTCGACGATGTGGTCGACTACAGCATCACCGTGCTGCGGACCGTCGTGCTCGACGACCACGCAGCACGACCCGACCTCACATCCCCGGGATCTGGATCGTGACGCCGGGGAACACCTCGATCTGCGGCGGCAACTGAACCTGCGGCGGAATCTCGACCGGCGGCGCCGGGATCGTGATCGGCGGCAAGTCGCTCAGGCCGGGGAGTTCGAACCCGGGCACCGGACGTCCGGTGGTCGTCGGAGCGGTGATGCCCGCGTCGGCCGGCACGCCCGCCTGTCCACCGACCGGGTCGGGCCACGGGAAGCTCTCCACATCGGTGCCCTCGAGCGCGACGTCCATCGTGTCCTTCCAGATGTCGGAAGGCAGGCTCGAGCCGTATATGGAGCCACCCCACAGATTGGTGATCGGCCCTGCATCCGAGGTACCGATCCAGACAGCAGTCGAGAGGGACGGGGTGTACCCGACCATCCACGCGTCCTTGTTCATGCCGGTGTCGCCGAGCTGGGTGGTGCCGGTCTTTGCCGCAGACGGCCGACCGCCGGCGAGCGCGTGGCCACGCGAGTACGCCGCGACCGGCAACAGCGCCTGGGTGACGTTGTCGGCCACTGCCGGGTCGATGCGATCCTCGCCGGGCGACGCCGGCCGGTCGAGGAGGACCTCACCGTCGGAAGTGGTGACCTTCTGCACGAAGTACGGCTGATGGAAGGTGCCCGACGCCGCGAGGGTTGCATACGCCGACGCCATGTCGATCACGCGCGACTGGTACTGGCCGAGCACGATGCCACCTTCGGGGATGCCGTTGGCCTCGGTGAGCGAGGTGCCCTCGACCCCGGGAATCTCCATGGGGATACCCGCGTCGTGCGCTGCGTCGGCGATCTTCTGAGGACCGTTCTCCATGGACATCATCAGCCGGTAGAAACTGGTGTTCAGCGACCGCTTCGTCGCCTCCGCGATCGTGCACCTGCCACACGACTCACCTTCGACGTTGTTGATCTCGAGGTTGCCGACGGTCAGCGGCGTGCTGTCGTAGCGGGTACCGAGACCGATTCCCTCACGCAAAGCCGCGACCAGGCCGAACGCCTTGAACGACGAACCGGTCTGCAGCGGCGCCTGGGCGTAGTCGTAACCCGCACCCTCCTCACCGCCGTAGTACGCCCGCACCGCACCGGAGCGCGGGTCGACGGACACCACGGCGGTCCGCAGGTCCTCGGGTTCACCCTCGAGGTTGCCCCGCGCCGCGTCGACCGCGGCCTGCTGGGCCACGGGATCGATCGTGGTGACGATGCGCAGGCCCTCGGTGTTGAGCACCTGCTCGCTGACTCCGGCTGCGGAGAGCTCACGCAGCACCTGAGACCGGATCAGTCCTTCGGGGCCGGGTGCCTCGTTGGCTCGCGCCAACTGATCCGACGGGACGGTCTCCGGGAAGGCCGCTTCCATGCGGTCACCGGAGCTGAGCACGCCCATCTCGACCATGCCGTCGAGGACGTAGTTCCAGCGCGCCTCGATCGCGGGGCGATTGAATTCGGGATCGAGCGACGACGGCGTCTGGATGACACCGGCGAGCACCGCGCCCTCGGAGACCGACAGGTCGCCGACCTGTTTGCCGAAATACGCCTGCGACGCGGCCGCGATACCGTAGGCGCCGCGGCCGAAGTAGATGGTGTTCAGGTACGCCTCGAGGATCTCGTCCTTCGACCATTCCCGGGCCATCTTCGAGGAGATGACCAGCTCCTTCATCTTGCGGGTGAGGGTGCGATCGGCGCCGACGAGCACGTTCTTGACGTACTGCTGGGTGATCGTGGAGCCGCCACCGGCGCTGTCCTTGCCCATGACGTTGTCGCGGGCCGCGCGCACGAATCCGGAGATCGAGAAACCCGGATTGCTGTAGAAGTCGCGGTCCTCGGCGGAGAGCACTGCGTTGCGGACGTGTTCGGGGACCTCGTCGATACCGACCTCGACGCGATTACCCTCCGGCGGCACCACCCGGGTGATCTCGGTGGTGTCGTCGGCAGCGTAGATACGAGCGATCTGGTTGGTCGTCAGGTCGGACGGGCGGGGAACCTCTGCCGAGACGTACGCGCCGGCGAACACTCCGATCGGCGCGAGAATCAGCAGCGCCACCACCACGAGTACGACATATCGGACGGTTCGCCACCGCCGTGACTTCGAATCAGCGGAACTGCGTCCACTGGCGGACGTCGACGGATTCGGGGGACTCACACGTACCACTTTCTCCAGGATGGGAACTCGGCAGATTCTTCCATCCTGCCGACAGCATGGTACGAAGTCACGCGCAGAAGTGACGTACGCAGCACTAGGACGAATCTGTGCGGCGCCACGCACGGTATGTGAACCACCACGCAAGCACGAACCCTGCCAGCACCAGTGACGGCACGATACCGGGCTCCGGTGACAGCATTTCTGCGACAGCCCCCACCACCGCCATCACGGCAAAGACCGTGATGACACCGAGCAGCATCTCGAGTCGCTGACGGCGGGGGAGTCGACGACTCACGACTTCACGCCACCCGCCGTCAGACCCGAGATGATCCGACGCTGGAAGATCAGCACCATCACGACCAGCGGCACCATCACCAGCGTGCCACCTGCCATGATCGACGCATACGGCGTCACATACGGGTCGGTGCCGGTGAACCGCGCCATCGCCACCGTCACCGGGGCCGTCCGTTCACTCGAGAGCTGCGACATGAGCAGGTATTCGTTGACCGTCGCGATGAACGCGAGGATCGCGGTGGTGAACAACGCGGGCGCCGCAAGCGGCAGCATGATCAGGCGGAACGCCTGCCCACGGGTCGCGCCGTCCATGCGCGCAGCTTCCTCGAGTTCCCACGGCAATTCGGAGAAGAACGAGGTGAGCGTGTACACCGTCAGCGGAAGCACGAACGAGATGTTCGGAATGATCAGCGCCTGGTAGCTGCCGATCCAGCCGATGTCGGTGAACAACTGGAACAGTGGTGTCACGAGTGCGACGACGGGGAACATCGAGGCACCGAGAATGATACCGGTGACGAAGTACTTGCCCCGGAACTCGAAACGCGACAGCGCGTACGCGGTGAACACACCGATGAGCAGTGCGATCGCGGTGGTCGCCCCGGCGATGATGACGCTGTTCATCAGCGCACGGGAGAAGTTGACCTTGGCGTCGGGGTCGAGCGCATCGGCGAAGTTCTGCAGGGTCGGATTCGTCGGCCACAGACTCGTGCTGAACGTCTCGGATGGATCGCGCAGCGCCGTCACGACCATCCAGTAGCACGGGGCGAGCCCCCAGACGATGATTAGCGCCACCCCGAGGTAGGTGCCGATTGTTCCCATCCGGAACCTGCCCGCACGCTTGGGGCCGGGCGGCGGGGTCTCGTCGGCAGACGTCTCGGTGGCGGTGACAGTGCCGGTCATGCGACGTCTCCCTTACGCTGCTTCTCCTGCGTACTGACCGCATTGGCGCCGAGGAACCGCACCAGGATGAAGGCGACCGCGAAGATGATGAGGAATGTGATCGTCGACAACGCGGACGCCGAGTTGGCGCCTTGACGCATCTGGTCGACGACCAGCACGGAAATCGTCGAGGTCGCGGGGTTGGAGCCCATCATGATGGCCGGCAGGTCGTACATGCGCAGCGCGTCCATGGTGCGGAACAGGATCGCGACCATGAGCGCGGGCTTGACGAGGGGCAACGTGATCTGGGTGAAGCGCTGCCAGGCGTTCGCGCCGTCGACCTTCGCCGCCTCGTACACATCCGACGGAATCATCTGCAGGCCCGCGAGGATGAGCAACGCCATGAACGGCGCGGTCTTCCACACGTCGGCGACGATGATCGCGAAGCGGGCGGGCCACGGATCGGCGGTCCACAGGATGTCGGTGCCGAGCATCTTGTTGGCGATACCGTCGTTGGCGAAGATGAAGAACCACAGCTTGGCGGTCACTGCGGTGGGGATGGCCCACGGCACCAGAACCGACGCACGCAGCAGACCGCGGCCGCGGATCGACTTGGCCATCACGAGCGCCATCGCGAAACCGATCACTGTCTCGATCGACACCGTCACGACAGTGAAGAAGAAGGTGTTGAAGATCGACTGCCAGAACTGAGAACCGAGGGTTCCCGGCGGGCAGGGGATCGAACCGGTGGCAGTACCGCAGGTCTGGGTGATCCAGCGGGTGTAGTTCTCGATACCCACGAACCCGCCCGTGACGAACCGGCCCGTATCGGGGTCGAGCGTCTTCGCGTCGCCGTGCAGCGACATCCAGACCGCTCTGCCGAGCGGGTACAGGATGATCACCGCGAGGACGATCATCGACGGCGCGATGAACATCCACACCGGCACCTTCCGCCGGGCCTTGGCCGGCGGAGCCGTCATCGGCGGCGGCGCGGGCGCGCGGTGCCGTCCGGCCACACGTCCGCGGCCGGGACCATCGGTCCCGACCGCGGTGTCGTGTGGCGGATCCGCGGGCTTTCCGACCTGCGGTTCTGCCATCTACTGCTCCTAGTGGATCAGTTGCCGGCGGTTTCGATGCCGGCCTGCGTGTCGTCCAGGGCCTGCTGGACGGGCTTCTCGCCCCGGATCGCAGCGTAAGCGTTGTCGGAGATCGCCTTCGACACGGCCGAGTAGTACGGCGACGACGGACGCGGCTTCGCGCTCTCGAGAGCTTCCTTCAGTGTCGAGAAGTACGGGTACTGCTCGAGGATCTCCGGGTCGTCGTAGACCTCGGCGAGGACCGGTGCGCCACCGACCTCGGCGTAGTACTCCTGCGACTGACGGGTCTGCATGAACTCGAGGAAGTCGCGAGCCGTCGCCGGAGCGTCCGTGAACGCGCTGATGCCGACGTTGTAGCCGCCGAGGGTGGACACGCCCGGACCGTCGACGCCCGGGAGCACCGCGATGCCGTAGTTGCCGGCGACCGACGTCTCTTCACCGTCGGTGTAGAAACCGGGCCACGTACGCATGAACAGGGCTTCGCCGTTGCCGAAAGCAGTCTGCGACTCACCCTCGGTGTAGGTCTGTGCGGCAGCGGGGATCGTGCCGTCCTCGAAGGAATCGACGATGAACTGCAGGCCCTCGGCCGTCTGCTCGTCGATGGCCGGGGTGAGGCCGTCCTCGGCGACGAAGCTGCCACCGAAGGCGTTGACGATCTCGGTGACGTTGACCGTCAGTCCCTCGTAGTTGCTGAACTGGCCGATGTAGCAGGCGATACCCGCTTCCTCTGCCTTCGGGCATTCCGCCTTCAGCTCGTCCCACGTGGCGGGCGCCTGATCGACGAGGTCGGTGCGGTAGTACAGGAATGCACCGTTGGTGTTCTTCGGCGCTGCGTACAGCGTGCCGTTGTAGGTGCCGGATTCGACGGTCGCGGGCAGCAGGCCGTCGGTATCGATCGCGTTGTCACCCTCGAGCGGCAGCAGCCAGCCGTTGGCAGCGAACTCGGCGGTGTTCGTGACGTCGACGGCGACGAGGTCGTACTCGTCGCTCTGCGCCTGCATACGCTGCGCGATATCGGCGTACTGGTCGTTGGCCTCGCGCGCGAGCGGCTTGAAGGTGACCTGCTCGTCGGGGTTCTCGGCGTTCCAGTCGGCGATGATGTTCTCGAGCGCTGCGTTCAAGGGGTCCTGCCCCTCGACGATGGTGATCGGGCCGCGACCCTCGTCGGATGCGGCGGCGCCCGTGTCGGAGCCGGTGTCGCTGCCACCGTCGTCGGAGCCACATGCCGTCAGAACCAGCAGCGCCGCCGAGGAGGCGGCGATGACAGCTCTGCGCATCGCCTTCTTGTTCAAAGCCATGTACATCTCCCGTGTGAGATCGGAAAATCAACTCGCCGGTAACCCCTGGGCCACCGACACCGGCCACTACTGTGGCACGGGCCACCCCGAAAAGTCGGCATTCCGCCCATCCTTTATCGGTTCTGTGTCGGGGACCGCAGCCGCCACACGCGGCCCGAATCGACCCGTTCAGCCGATGCGAAGACCATCCGACGTCTTGAACACGTGCACGTGGTTCGGGTCGAACCGCAGGTGGACGCGGTCGCCCTTCTGCGGTGGGGTGCGCCAGTCACTGCGCGCAACGATCTCCTGACGGATTCCACCGATCGTGGCGTTGCCGTACACGTACGCGTCCGAACCCAATTCCTCGAGGACATCCACATCGACGGGGAGCCCGTCGGTGGCGATCTCGAGGTGCTCCGGCCGGATGCCGATCGTCACCTCCGTCTCGGTCACCTGCCCGAGGATGTCGCGGGGCACCTGGACGTGGACGTCGCCCACCATGACTCCGCGTTCGACGACAGGAAGGGTGAACAGATTCATTGCGGGTGAGCCCATGAATCCGGCGACGAACACATTGGCCGGCTGGTTGTAGAGCACGCGCGGCGACGCGCACTGCTGCAGGATTCCCTTGTCGAGCACGGCGACGCGGTCGCCCATCGTCATGGCCTCGACCTGGTCGTGGGTGACGTAGACGGTGGTGGTGTTCAGACGACGCTGCAACTGCGCGATCTGCGTGCGGGTCTGTACGCGCAGTTTGGCGTCGAGGTTCGACAGCGGCTCGTCCATGAGGAAGACCTGCGGTTCCCGCACGATCGCACGCCCCATGGCGACGCGCTGCCGTTGACCGCCGGAGAGGGCCTTCGGCTTGCGGTCGAGGTACTGCTCGAGGTCGAGCATCTTGGCGACCTCGGTGACCCGCTCACGGATCCGGTGTTTCGGGGTCTTCGCGAGCTTGAGCGCGAATCCCATGTTCTCGGCCACCGACATGTGCGGGTACAGCGCGTAGTTCTGGAACACCATCGCGATGTCGCGTTCCTTGGGATCCTGTGCGGTGACGTCGTCGGCTCCGATGAGGATGCGGCCACTGTGGACCTGTTCGAGTCCTGCGAGCATCCGCAGCGACGTCGACTTACCGCAACCGGAGGGCCCGACCAGGACAAGGAACTCGCCGTCCTCGATCTCGAGATCCAGTGCGTCGACCGCAGGTGTACTCGAGCCGGGGAACAGACAGGTCGTCTTGTCGAAGGTCACCGAGGCCATCGCAGATCCTTTCCGAAGCGGACACGCTCGTGCGCTACCGGAATCTACCGTGCGTCTTCGTGGTCCACCGCCACCGGCGCGTCGTCGTCGCCCCACACCTGGATCCCACGGACCCCCGGCACATCGCCACGATGGAAGACCGGGTCGCGTCCCTGCTTGCGTTGTGCGCTGTAGTTGTGGAACAACGCGTACGCGATACCCGACAACGGGACCAGCGCGATGAGGTTGACCGTCGCCATCACGCCCATCGCGAGGTCGGCGATCGCCCACACCAGCGGGACCGAGCCGATCGCGCCGAGGAACACGCACACCACCACGGCCGAACGCAGATAGGGCAGGGCCTTCCGCGAACCGGTGAGGAACTCGATGTTCGATTCGCTGTAGTAGTAGTTGCCGATGACCGAGGTGAAGGCCAGGAAAAAGATGAGGACCGCGAAGAAGTGCACGGTCCAATCGCCGAGCTGCAACGCCAACGCATTCTGGGTCAACGCAGCGCCCTCGAGTCCCGAACCGAACTCCGGATCGGACAACAGGATGATGAACCCGGTGATCGAGCACACCAGCCACGTGTCGAAGTAGACGCCGAGGCTCTGCACGAGACCCTGTTTGACCGGGTGCGACACCGATGCGGTCGCGCCGGCGTTCGGGGCCGACCCCATGCCTGCCTCGTTCGAGAACAGGCCGCGCCGGATGCCGTACATGAACGCGGCACCGAACCCGCCTCCCGCGATCTCGCGGATGCCGAAGGCGTTCTCGAACACCAACTTGAACATCCCGGGGACCTCACCGATGTTGAGGACCACCACGATGATTCCGATGATCAGGTAGGCGATGGCCATGACCGGCACCACCACCTGCGACACACTCGAGATCCGCCGCACCCCACCGAAGATGACCAGGGCGACGAGGATCGCCACGCCGATGCCGATACCGACCTGCAGACCAGTCGTCTTCTCACCCACCGAACTCGACACCGCGTCGACGATCGAGTTGGTCTGCACGGCGTTGAACACGAATCCGTAGGTGATCGTGATGATCACCGCGAAGATCATGCCCATCCACCGTTTACCGAGCCCGTATTGCATGTAGTAGGCCGGGCCGCCCCGGAACGCACCCTTGTCGCGCACCTTGTACAGCTGCGCGAGAGTCGACTCGACGAAGGCGGTGGAGGCACCGACCAGCGCCATCGCCCACATCCAGAACAGTGCGCCGGGGCCGCCGATACTGATCGCGATCGCGACGCCCGCGATGTTGCCCGTTCCCACCCGCGACGCCGCCGAAATGGAGAATGCCCGGAACGCCGAGATCCCCTTCTCCCCGTCGGGGAGGTCCTCGGCCTTCTCCACGATGGATCGCAGCATGTCGGGGATCAGCCGGATCTGGATGAACCGTGACCGGAACGAGTAGTACAGCCCGGACCCCACGAGAAGCGCGATGACCGCGTACCAGTACCAGTCGTTGATGTCGGTGACGAATTCGACCGCGGTGTCCATTCCACTGATCTTGGCGGTCGGGGAACGGTTCCGCAGGGTTTCGACCCGGAATCGCCTCAGATCCGGTCGGCGAGCCGGGTGCCCTGCTCGATCGCACGTTTGGCGTCCAGTTCCGCCGCGACGTCGGCGCCGCCGATCACGTGCGTCACCACCCCGGCGAGGGTGAGCCCGTCCACGAGATCACGAACCGATTCCTGTCCCGCGCACACGATGATCGTGTCGACCGGCAGCACCCGATGCTCGCCCCCGTCCTTGCCGAGAGCGATGTGCAGACCGTCGTCGTCGATCCTTTCGTAGCTCACGCCCGAGATCTCGTGGACACCCTTGTGCTTCAGTGCGGCTCGATGTACCCAGCCGCTCGTCTTGCCCAGTTTCGCCCCGATCCGCGCCGGACTGCGCTGCAGCAGGTAGACCTCGCGGGGCGACGGCGAAGGCTGCGGAGTGGTCAACGCTCCGGGCGCATCCTCGTCGTCACTGACACCCCATTCGCGTTTCCATTCGGCGAGATCCGTCGCCGGGGAAGTGGTGTGGGTGAGGAACTCGGAAACGTCGACGCCGATGCCACCCGCACCGATCACCGCAACCCGCTCACCGATCGGCGCACCGCCGCGCACGGCCTGCGCATAGGTCAGCACGCTGGGATGGTCGATGCCGTCGATGGTCGGTACTCGCGGCGTGACACCGGTCGCGACGACGACCTCGTCGAATCCGTTCGTCAGGTCGGCGACCGTTGCGCGCGTATTCAACCGGACGTCGACGCCGGTGAGCTCCAGTTGTCGCGTGTAATACCGCAGGGTCTCGGCGAATTCCTCCTTGCCCGGGATGAGACGGGCAATGCCGAACTGGCCACCGATCTGCGCATCCGCCTCGAACAGGCTGACGCGATGGCCACGCCGCGCGAGGTTCACCGCGGCCGACAGGCCCGCGGGACCGGCACCGACGACCGCGACAGATTTGCTGCGGCGCGTGGGCGAGAGCAGCAACTCGGTTTCCCGTCCGGCGCGTGGGTTGAGCAGGCACGAGACGTGTTTGTTCACGAATGCGTGATCGAGACACGCCTGGTTGCATGCGATACAGGTGTTGATCTCATCCGGTGCGCCCGCGGCGGCTTTGCGCACCCAGTCGGGGTCGGCGAGCATCGGCCGCGCAAGCGACACCAGGTCGGCGCGACCGTCGGCGAGAATCTCCTCCGCAGTCTCGGGCATGTTGATGCGGTTGGATGCCGCGACCGGAATGCTCACATGCTTCGCGAGTCTCGCGGTGAAGTCGACGAATGCGGCGCGAGGCACGGAAGTGACGATCGTCGGTACCCGCGATTCGTGCCAGCCGATGTCGGTGTTCAGCAGCGTGGCGCCGGCCGCCTCGACTTCCTGTGCGACCGAGACGATCTCGTCCCAGCTCTGACCTCGGTCGACGAGATCTGCCATCGACAGCCGGAAGGAGATCACGAAGTCGGGGCCGACGGCCTCGCGGACTCCGCGGACGATCTCCACGGCCAGGCGGCGACGCTTCTCGGGTGTGCCGCCCCACTCGTCGGTGCGCCGGTTGGTGCGTTCCGCCAGGAACTGGTTGATGAAATACCCTTCACCACCCATGATTTCGACTCCGTCGTAACCCGCCTGCTGCGCGAGCCCGGCGCACCGGACGAATGCGCGGATCTGTCTGCGCACACCCCATGACGTGAGTCGCCTCGGGCGGAACGGGTTGATGGGTGCCTTGATCGACGATGCCGACACGCTCAGCGGCCAATAGCTGTACCGGCCCGCGTGCAGGATCTGCAGCACGATGCGGCCACCTTCGGCGTGCACGGCATCGGTGATCGTGCGGTGCCGCCGGGCCTCGATCCGGTTGGTGAGCTTGGCTCCGAACGGCAACAGCCATCCGGTCCTGGTCGGTGCGTAACCGCCGGTCACGATGAGCGAGACCCCGCCGCGGGCACGTTCGGCGAAGTAGGCGGCGAGTCGGCCGGTGTTCTTGGCGCGGTCCTCGAGCCCGGTGTGCATCGAGCCCATGATCACGCGGTTCGGCAGGGTGATCGAGCCCAGGTCGAGCGGCGACAGCAGGGTGGGGTAGGGGTCTGTTGTTGTCACGGATGATCCTGTCCGGAAGGTGGTGTGAGAGCGTCGAGCATGTCCTGGCACCAGTCGCGGAAACCTTCCTCGACGCGGATTCCGCCACGCAGCACCAGGTACTGATGCAGCGCAGGACCGGTAAGTGGGGCAGGACCGGTGAGCGAGGCCGGCGCCGGAAAGTCCCGCTTCTCGATGAGCCGATACACGTCGAGGCGAGCGTCGTGAGCGTCGCGATGACGGGTGATCTCCGCGAGCAACTCGACCATGGTGCCGGGCCGGGCGGCACGGATCTTGACGGCCAGTTCGCTGCGCAGGTGGTCAGGTTCCGACGGCTGCGCGATCCAGCGGTCGAGTTCGGCGTGTCCGGCTGCGGCCACGGTGTAGATCTTCTTGTCGGGGCGGCCGTCCTGCGGCACGGTCTCGCAGGTCACCCAGCCACGTTCCTCCATCCGTCGCAGGACCCGGTAGATCTGCTGATGGGTCGCGCTGTGGAAGAACCCGATGGATTTGTCGAAGCGACGAGCCAGCTCGTAGCCGGATCCGGCGTGCTCGTCGAGTGAGACGAGCAGCGCGTGTTCGAGTGCCATGCAGACATTATGCAACCAGGTGCATATGCAATCAAGTGCACTTCATCGGTGACCGGATCTTCGAGGGCAGGACCCTCTACGCTCGACGCGTGAGTTCGGACAAGATGCTGACCCGCATCGGCGGCCTGTTGCGGCAGGCGGAGTCGACCGACAACCCGCACGAGGCCGATGCCTTCCTCGCAGCCGCCCAGCGGCTCGCCACCTCCGCCTCGGTCGATCTCGCGGTGGCCCGCACCCATGCGACCGCCAAGGAACGCCGTGCGACACCGGTGCAACGACTCATCACCATCGGGGAGGCCGGAAAGAAGGGGCTGCGCACGTATGCGCAGCTGTTCCTGGCGATCGCGGCCGCCAACGACGTGCAGTGCGACATCACCGCCACCTCCACGGTGATCTACGCGTACGGCTTCACCGGCGACATCGACGTGTGCGAGGCCCTCTACTCGTCGCTGCTGGTGCAGATGGTGCGCGCATCCGACGCCTACCTGCGCTCCGGCACCTACAAGGACGAGACGACGGTGCAGACGGTGGTCGAACGCCGTGGGGGCCGGCAGGTCCGCACGCGGGTGCGGAAACCCGTCGCGGGCGTCACCGCACGCCTGAACTTCCAGTCGGCGTTCGCCGCGCGGATCGGCACGCGCCTCGCCGAGGCGAAACACGACACCGAACGCGAAGCCGAGGAATCGACGCCCGGAACCGCTCTCGTCCTGCGCGGCAAGGAACTCGAGTTGCGCGATTTCTACCGCATGACCTCGCAAGCGCGAGGAAGCTGGCGTGGGAACCGCGTAGCGACGCGGTCCACGGATGCGCAGAGAGCCGGCGACCGCGCCGGGCGCACCGCGCGACTCGGCAGCTCACCCGAACTGCCACCCGCCGCGAGGAGGTTGGAACGGTGACCAAGGTCCGTGACACGAAGAGAACATCCGTGTACGAGGCGGAATCTCTCGTACGACGCATGTTCGACCTGGCCGATGAGCGCGGGCTGCGCACCGTCGAGGTCGCCGGGTCGCACGTCACACTCCCGGTCGAACGTCGTTTCGCGTCGCTGGAGTCTGCTCAGCAGTACGTCGACAAGGTGCTCGCATTGAACTGGGTACGCGAGCGCTGGCCGCGCGCCGCGCTACCCGTACGAGTCCGCGCCCGGTCGGGAAATACCGCGGCGCACTACGAAAACGACTGTGCGACCATCGCGCTACCGGTACATCGCGACAATCGGGCCTGGGCGTTCCGCGAACTCGTGGTGCTGCACGAGCTGGCCCACCACCTCGACCCGCAGGACCCGGACGATCCGACCGAGCCCGCCCACGGGCCCGCATTCGTCGACCGGTTCCTGACATTGGTCGACGAGATCATCGGGCCCGAGGCGGCGTTCATGTTACGGGCGTCGGGTATTGCGGTTCGCGAGTGAGCTCGCCTCACATACCGGCGACCTCGACCCGTCCGTACTCGCCGACACCTGCTGCGAGGACGCGCAGGTGGTCGTCCATCGTGCCGAGGGTGTGCTCGATCGCGGTGAGCCGGCTCAGGTAGTGCCCGATCGAGTGTTCGGCGGTGACGCCGATACCGCCGTGCATCTGCACCGCATCCTGCCCGATCTTGCGTGCCGACCGCCCGACCTGCAGCTTCGCACGCGACGCGATCACCGGGTCGACGATGCCGTCGGCCAGCGCCATGGTCGCGTACAGGCTCATACTGGCTGCCAGTTCGTACTGCACGTACATGTCGGCGGCACGGTGCGTCAGAGCCTGGAACGTCGCGAGCGGCACACCGAACTGCTTGCGCTGCTTCAGGTAATCCGCGGTCGAGCGCACCGCCCGATCGATCGCACCGGTCGCCTCGGCGCACAGCACCGCTTGCGCCCTGACCTGCGCTGCGACGATCGCGGCCGACGCATCGGTGGCGTCACCCAGCGGGGTGGCTGCGACGCCGTCGAGCACGATCTGCGCGCCGCGGCGCTCATCGTTGGTGTGGTACGCCGTGCGGGTGAGTCCGTCGGCCTCGGCTGCGACGACGAACAGGCCCACGCCGCTGTCGGGCAGCTGCGCCGACACGATCAGAGTCTCGGCACAATCACCGTGGAGCACAGGATTTTTGCGGCCGGTGAGGGTCCACTCGTCGCCGCTGCGCACGGCGGTGGTGGCCACGGCCGCGGACGGCCAGCGGGTTCCCGGCTCGTCGTGCGCGAAGGCCATCAGCAGCGCACCTTCGGACAGGCGCGGCAGGAAGTCGTCGCGCTGGTCGTCGCTGCCGACCTCCGCGACCAGTCCGCCCGGCAGGTACACGGCAGCGAGTACCGGTTCGGGAGCCAGGGCCGCGCCGAGTTCGGTCGCGACGGCCATGACCTCGACGGGTCCGGCTCCCATTCCGCCGTGCTTCTCGGGCAAAGGCAGGCCGAGCACACCGAGGTCTGCGAGCTGCTGCCACACCTCGCGGCTCCAGCCGAGCTCGCCCTCGGCGACGCGGTTGCGGGTCTCCACGTCGTACGCATCGGCGAGCAGGTCGCGGACGGTCTTGCGGAGCAGGTCCTGTTCGGTATCGAGATCGAAGTTCATGTCCTGGGCCTCACAGTCCGAGAATCGAGGAAGCGATGATCGAACGCTGCACTTCGCTCGACCCGCCGTAGATGGTCACCTTGCGGTTGTTGAGGTAGGTCCCGGTGGTGAGCTGTGCCCACTCCGGCGAATCGATGTCGTCGGAACCGGTGGGGAGCGAATCCGGGCCGGCGATGTCGACAAGGAGTTCGGTGGCAGCCTGCTGAAGTTCGGAGCCACGTATCTTGAGCAGCGACGATGCCGGGTTCGGCTTGCCGTCGGACGAGCTGGCGACGACACGCAGCTGGGTCAGCTCGAGAGCGATCAGCTCGTTCTCGAGTTCGGCGAGGCGGGCGGCGAACAGCGGGTCCTCGAGGAGCGTGCCCTCGCCGAGCCGGGTCTCGGCGGCGAAGCTCTTGGCGCGGGCCAGCTTCACCTTGGTGGCGCCGACGCGGGTGATGCCGATGCGTTCGTTTCCGAGCAGGAACTTCGCGTACGTCCAGCCGGCGTTCTCCTCGCCGACGAGATTCTCGGCCGGCACCCGCACGTCTTCGAAGAAGACTTCGTTGACCTCGTAGCTGCCGTCGATCAGCTTGATCGGGCGCACGGTGATGCCGGGGGTCGACATGTCGATCAGCAGCATCGAGATGCCGGCCTGCTTCTTGACATCGGGATTGGTGCGGACCAGACAGAAGATCCAGTCGGCGTGCTGTCCCAGCGTCGTCCAGGTCTTCTGGCCGTTGACGATGTAGTCGGCGCCGTCGCGCACCGCGCGGGTCTTGAGCGAGGCGAGGTCGGATCCGGCCTCGGGCTCGGAGAATCCCTGGCACCACCAGATGTCGAGGTTCGCCGTGGCAGGAAGGAAACGTTCCTTCATCTCCTGCGACGCGAACTGCGCGAGCACCGGGCCGATCATCGAGGTGTTGAACGGGAGGGGTTCGGGAACCGACGCGAGCTGCATCTCGGTGAGCCAGATGTTGCGCTGCACCGGAGTCCAGTCCTGACCGCCCCACTCTACGGGCCAGTTCGGGACAGCCAGGCCGCGCGCGTTGAGTAGCTGCTGGGCGCGGACGAATTCGTCCTTGCCCAGGGACTTTCCGGCCGCGACCTTCTCGCGCAGCTCAGCGGGGAATTCCGTGGTGTAGAAGGTGCGCAGTTCGTCGCGGAACGCGCGCTCCTCTGCGGTGAGTTTCAGATTCATGGGTGGCCCTCTGTCGCGGTTGTGCGGTGGGGAGACCAGCGGAAAGGCTGCTGATCTGTACTCCCGAACGGTAACCTGACACTGTAAGGTTGTCCAGTACGACAGCCGAAAGGAGATGCACATGGCACGGCCGCGCACCCCGATCCTGAGCCGGGAACTCATCCGCCACACCACGCTGCGTCTCGTCGACGAGCACGGACTCGACGCCCTGTCGATGCGCAAGATCGCAACCGAACTCGACGTACGCGCACCCTCGCTGTACAGCCACTACGCCAACAAGGACGAACTGCTCGACGACATCGCCGCCACCATCGCCGAGAACGTCGACGTCAGCGGATTCGCCGGCGACGACTGGCAGGGTGCCCTCCGCACCTGGGCGCACTCCTACCGGGACGCCCTGGCCGAACACCCCAACATGGTTCCGTTCCTCGCCTCCGGCCCGAGCAACCGTCCCGTCGCACTCGTCCGCGCCGACGCCGTTCACGGCGGACTCACCCGCGCGGGCTGGCCACCGCGGACCGCCACGATGATCGGGGCATCGATCAAATACATCGTCGTCGGGTCGGCGATCACATCGTTCGCCGGCGGATTCATCGACGACATCGACACCTACAACGAGCGCTACCCGCACCTGTCGCAGGCGCATCGACTCCGCGAGTACGCCGCCGAGATCGACCAGGACAGCTTCGAACTGGTGCTCGAGACCTTTCTGTCGGGACTCACCCTGCAGTACGCAGCACTCGACACCCGGTGATCCGGCCAGGCGTCACACCCGCCGCAATCGGACGAACCGGATCCGGCTCCCCGCCTCCCGGAAGTCGGAATCGCTGCCGTCGACCTCGAAGCCCATCGCCGCGGACAACCTCGTCGCGATGCGGCGGTGCTTGTCCGCGTAGTGCACGAAGAATCGCGCACCTTCTTCGGGCTTGAGGAATTCCGCGGTGACCCCGGCCCGCTCACGTCGCGACTCGACGCGCACATGAGGATCGGCCCGCAGATTGCGATACCAGTCGGACGTGGCCCCGAACCCGGCCGCAACGACGAAACCGTCGCGCGTGTCGTCGTAGTTGACGACCTCGAGCACCACATACCGGGGTTTCCGGGTCTTGCGACCACGGTGTTCGAGAAGCAGGAAATGGCGGCCCAGCAGGAAACCGAGGTGCCAGCGGTACAACCGGATCGGCGAGCGGAAGAGCCGACGTCGGATACCGGTGGGCGGCACAACGGCTTTCGTCTCGCGCATGTCCTCCACCATGCACCTACGTGATCGCCGTTGTCGACACGCCGTGCGAACCGTCCCAGCGGATTCCGGCTGCGGCGCGAACACGATCCGAATACGGTTGACGCATGACTCGCTCCATTCGCATCGGACTCCAACTCCAGCCCCAGCAACAACCCGACTACGGCGTCATCCGCGACACGGTGCTGCGCGCCGAGGACGCGGGCGCCGACATCGTCTTCAACTGGGACCACTTCTATCCGCTGTACGGCGACCCCGACGGTGCGCACTTCGAATGCTGGACGATGCTCGGTGCGTGGGCCGAGCAGACCGAACGCGTCGAGATCGGTGCGCTCGTCACCGGCGGCGGCTACCGCAACCCCGACCTGCTGGCCGACATGGCGCGCACCGTCGACCACATCAGCGGCGGTCGCCTCATCCTCGGTATCGGCTCCGGGTGGTTCGAGAAGGATTACGACGAGTACGGCTACGAATTCGGGACCAAGGGGTCGCGGCTCGATCTGCTCGCCGAGTACCTCCCGCGCATCACCTCACGGCTCGGCAAGCTGAACCCGCAACCCACCCGGCACATTCCGCTGCTCATCGGCGGTGGCGGACCCAAGAAGACGCTGCCCCTGGTAGCGAAGTACGCCGATATCTGGCACAGCTTCGGCGAATTCGAGACCCACACGGAGAAGTCGAAGATCCTCGAGGCGCGGTGCACAGATGTGGGACGTTCCCCGTCGGAGATCGAACGGTCGACGTCGTGGCCAGGACTCGAACACGCCGCGGCCTACGTCGACGAAGGCATCAGCCTGTTCACCGTCGGTATCGGCGGGCCCGACTACGACCTCGCACCGCTGATCGAGGCGATCGGGTGGCGCGACGAGAATTCACCGCCGCCCCTGTCCGGTCTCGCCTAGGGCGCGGGGTCGAACATCCTCGGACCCGGGACGGTCTCACACCAGATCGGCGTCGTGGACGAGCAGCGCGATCTGTGTCCTGTTGTCGAGTGCAAGCTTGGTGAGGACGCTCGACACGTGGGATTTCACCGTCGTGACGTTCATGGTCAGTGCCGCTGCGATCTCGGCATTGGTGTCCCCGTTCCCGACCCGCACCGCCACCTCGTGCTCACGAGGCGTCAGCACGGCCAGCGCCGCGCGTGCGCGCTCGTACGTGCCCGCCTGTACGACGGTGCGGTCCATCAGCCGCCGGGTGATCGCCGGCGACAGGATCGGGTCCCCGGCGGCGACCCGGGCGACGGCCTCGGCGATCTGCGCCGGTGGGGTGTCCTTGAGCAGGAACCCGGCGGCCCCTGCGCGGAGTGCGTGCAGAACGTTCTCGTCGGTGTCGAAGGTCGTCAGCACGATGACCTCGGGCGGCCGAGGCCGTCCCCGCAACAGCGCCGTGGCGGTGATGCCGTCCACATGAGGCATCTGAAGGTCCATGAGCACCACATCGGGGCGGTGTGCGTCGGTGGCGGTGACGGCTTCACCCCCGTCTCCCGCCTCTCCGACGACGACGATGTCGCCGACTCCGTCGAGCATCATGGAGAGGCCGGCACGCACGAGGGCGTCGTCGTCTACGAGGACCACACGGATCACGTCGGCCATGGTAACCGGGCGCTGAGGTGGAACCGGCCGTCGATTCGCTCGTGGTCGAGCCGCCCTCCCGCGAGCCGGACCCGTTCGGTGAGCCCGACCAGGCCCAACCCACTGCCCGGCGCAGCCGGGGTGGTCCCGGGCGCGGGTAGCGCGTTCCGGATCTCGATCGCGAGCTCCGCCCCGGGCGAGCCGCCCAGAGTCACCTCGACCTTGTTCCCGGCGGCGTGCTTGCGTGCGTTCGTGAGTCCTTCCTGGACGACGCGGTACACGGTGCGGCCCATCGAAGGCGGCAGGTCGCCGGGGAACCCTCCGCTCAGCGTCACCGGCTGGCCGGCCGCGCGGGTCTCCTCGATCAGCACATCGAGGTCCGCCGCGGTCGGGCCGGGGCCGCTCGACGCTGCCGCATCGTCTTCGCGCAGTAGCACGATCACCTGCCGCAGCTCCTCCAACGCCTGGTGCACCCCGGAGCGAACCACCCCGGCCGCCAGCGCGATCTTCTCGGGCGGCGCATCGGGCCGGAACTCCAGCGCACCGGCGTGCGTTGCAACCAGCGACAGGCGGTTGGCGAGGACATCGTGCATCTCCCGGGCCAGGCCGCGTCGCTCCGCCGCTCGGGCCTCGGCAACGAGCCGGCCCTGCTCGGCCTCGGCGCGGCGTGCGCGCTCGCGCAACGACATCACCAACTCGCGGTGCGAACGGGCAAGCGTGCCCCAGCCCAACAGCGCAGCGTAGGCGACCGTCACCAGCACAACCCACCAGCCGAACCCGAGAGCCGGATCGGGGTAGCGGATCCATTGGAGCAGGTGCGCCGCGATCCCGGCGACCGCGACGGCCACAGCCGTGCGAAACCGCGTGCGCCAGGCAACCTGGAGCGCGCCCACGGTCGCCGCTGTGGTGGCGACCGGCGAGAGCACCGCAAGTACGGTCGCAGCGAGCGCACCGGTCACCGGCCGCCACAGCTGCAGCATCGCCGCGGCCAGGCCGAGGACCGCGACAGCGAAGTCCAGCGGCCCCGGATCGGGAAGCGACCACAGCGTCAGTGCGGTCAGCACGCCGACTCCAGCGGCCATGCCGATCAGTTCTCGAGGACGGGGATTACGGCGCTCCATCACCGGGCGATGCTATCCGCGCGAGCATCGGGTCCGTCACCTACGAAAGTAGGAGGCGTCTCTCTCTGCGGCAGGAGACCCCATGCCCTCGAGGCCGATGCGGTACCCGCTGTGCCTGAATGACACTGACCGGCATGAGCATCCCCTACGGCTACCTGATCGGGCTCGCCTTCCTCACGATCCCCGCGCTGCCGGTCCCGCGTCTCGGCGAACGTGTCGGCACCGTGGTCTTCCTGCTGTGCATGGCCATCAACGAACTGCCGTTCCTCGCGATAGGACTCTTGGCCGCCAGCACAGCACTCGCCTTCTCCGAGGGCGACCTCACCTCGCCTGTCACCATCGCCGCCGCCGTCATCACCACGGCCTGCGTGGCGTCGACCACCTGGAAGAGTGTGCGCGCCCAGCGGATCCTCCAAGACGCAATGGGCGCGATCACCGTGACCCGCCGCGTATCATACACGCGGATCCTATTACACCCCTTCCCTTTCCGACCTCGATCGGTGGAGCGGACCGCGAATATCGCCTACGGCCCGGCGGGCAAGCGCAACCTGATGGACGCCTACCGGCACCGCTCGCATCCCACCGGCGCCCCCGTCCTCATCCACTTCCACGGCGGCTACTACGCCATGGGCCGCAAGAACACCCAATCCCGGCCGATGCTCCACCACCTCGCCTCCCGAGGTTGGCTGTGCATCAGCGCGAACTACCGACTGCGCCCCGAGGCCGGTTTCGAGGACCACCTGATCGACGCCAAGCGCGTCATTGCCTGGGTCCGCGAGCACGGCCACGAATGGGGCGCCGACCCCGAGCGGATCGTCCTGACCGGCTCCTCCGCGGGTGCCCATATGTCGACGATGGCCGGCTTCACCCAGGGCAGGTCGGAGTACCAGCCGGGCTTCGAGGAGGTCGACACCTCGGTATCGGCGGTCGTCGGTATCGGCGGCTACTACGGACCGTACTTCGGTCGCGGCGACGACACCGACCCGTTCGCTCAGGCCCGCGCGGATGCGCCCCCGATCATGATCGTTCACGGCGACCGCGATTCCCTCGTCCACATCTCCATCGCCCGCGCATTCGCGAAGCGGCTGCGCGAAGCCTCATGCCGGACGGTCTACGCCGAACTGCCCGGAGCCCACCACGGCTTCGACGTGTTCCACTCACCCCGTTTCGATGCGGTCGTGGGCGCGGTCGAAGCCTTCGCCGCCCACGCCTGGGCACAGGACGGCCAGATCGGTACCGAGCGGCCGCAGGCCTCCGGATAGGGCGCCGCGTCCGTCTCCACCACACCCGAACAGCGACGACCCCGACGGTCCCCACGCGCCTCGTACGATCGGAAGTGCATGCCAGATGTACCGACACTTCCACCGTGTACCGCCGACGACTGGGACAACGCTCGCCGGCGGCGGCGCCTGCGCGACACGCGGACAGGTCACAGCTGGCGCCGGTTCGGCCGGGCGCGCCGGTTCATCGCGCGCACCGCGATCGCCACGGTGCCGTTCGTCGCCCTCTACACGCAGTACTGGCATTTCGACGTCGCACCCATGCGGGAGCAACTCGCCGAAACGCAGCCGCGCATCCATCAGGTCTACGACGCGCGGGACCCCGACGACCGTGATACCGCAGTCGTCGACCTCGTCGGGCTCGGCAATCTCGACGCCACCGACACCGCGAGGGCCCTGCCCGCACTGAGCGGCCTCGGGGACGTCTGGGCGGTGGAGTACGACAACTCCGGCCTCGACACCGCCGTCGTGAGCCGTCTCGTCGCCGCACGCGCCGAAACCCTGGGCATCGACTCGGTGATCCTCACCGGCCACAGCATGGGCGGCATCATCGCGCTCGAGGTCGCCGAGCATCTGTATCAGGACACACCGCTCGAGGTGCTCGGGGTGATCCTCGACTGCACGCCGATCGACCTGCACGCCGTGCGCGCCGACAGCCGCGATGCGGGCGAAGAGCTGCTCCGCTGGATCGGCTGGATCCCCGGCGCCCGTGAAAGCCGGATCATGCGGATGGTCATCGAGATCGCGGCACGCCAGGACAGGTTCGTCCTTCCCTCGGATCGCTGGTACCGACGCATCGACGGCTCCGACTTCATCGATGTCGTCGAAGAGGTCCTGAAGGACAAGATCCTGTCGACCGACGCCGCGAGCAACGGCCTGATCGAATCGCAGTTCCGGGCGATCGTCGCATCCGGCGCGTCCGACAGCCTGCGAGCACTCGCCGCCGAGCAGGACGACAAGGTGCGGCCGGCGATCGTGTTCGTGCGGCCACGGCACGCACTGAACGACCACGTCGTGGACGTCGAGTACACACAGCAGGCCCTCGTCGAACACTCCGGTGGAGTCGACGGCACCCTGCTCGTCGCGAAGATCGACCACACCGGTCACGCGAATCCGATCCAGGCACCCGAGGCGTACAACAACGCGATCACCGACCGGGTCGAACCGTTCATCGATCTACGTCCCGGGGAGAACCTCGACAGCGACAGCGACACCACAACCGGCCCGTCCATCGGGCCGTGACCTTCCTAACACTCATCCCACGTTCACCTTCTCGTTGCCTTCGACTCGTTTCGAGCTTCTACGGTCCGTCGGTTGTACCTAGAGATGAGGGAGACAGCCCCGTGGCCCGCAAGGAACTACCACTGATCGTCATGCACGACGGCAAGTCGTCGCGCTCGAATATCACCTGCAAGTACAAATGCGGCGACGCCTGCTCGCACGACGTGCCCAACACCTCCGGTGGAGCCTACTTCGGCGACATTGTGCGCCACGCGATGTCGCGCCGAGGAGTACTACGCGGCGGCGCAATGGCTGTCCTCGCGGTCGGCGCCGGCGGTGTTCTCGCCGCTTGTTCCGATGATTCCTCCGCCGCAACCACCGAGGGGGGAGCCGCAGAGGGCGCCGTCGATCTCGGCCCCAGCCCGGCCGGAACCGACTTCGTCGCCGTTGCCCCCAACACCGACGATGCAGTGACCGTGCCCGAAGGGTACGAACAGGAAGTCGTGATTCGCTGGGGAGACAAGGTCCTCCCGGACGCCCCCGAATTCGACATCGACAATCAGACTGCCGCCGCACAGGAGAAGCAGTTCGGATTCAACAACGACTTCGCCGGGCTGCTGCCCGTCGACGGCGTCCCGAACACGTACCTGCTCGTGGTCAACCACGAATACACCACCGAGCCCTTCATGTTCGCCGGGTACGACGAAGAGAACCCGACAGAGGAACAGGTCCGTATCGGCATCGCCAACCACGGCCTCTCGGTTGTGCAGGTCAAGGGCGAGTCCGGATCCGGTCGTCTCACACCCGAATTCGGTGAGTACAACCGTCGGATCACCGGCACCACCGAATTTCTCGTCACCGGCCCGGCAGCAGGCAGCGACCTACTGAAGACCACCGCGGATCCCACCGGCACGAGGGTCGCCGGCACGTTCAACAACTGTGCGGGTGGGGTCACCCCGTGGGGCACCGTGCTGTCCGGCGAGGAGAATTTCAACCAGTACTTCGCGAACGCCGAGACGGTCACGGACGCGGCGGGCGCCGAGCGTCTGGCCCGCTACGGAATCGAAGGCGGTGAGTCCGACCGGAAGTGGGAGCGTTTCGATCCCCGGTTCGACATCGCTGCAGAACCCAACGAGGTCAACAGGTTCGGCTGGGTCGTCGAGATCGACCCGTTCGATGCCACCTCGACACCCGTCAAGCACACCGCGCTCGGCCGTTTCAAGCACGAGGCCGCGAACATCCATGTCACCGACGACGGCACGGTCGTGGCGTACAGCGGCGACGACGAACGCTTCGACTACATGTACAAGTTCGTATCGTCCCGCAAGATGCAGGATGGAAACTCCCGCGCGGCAACGGCACACAACATGACGCTGCTCGATGCGGGCACCCTCTACGTCGCAGCGCTCGAGGGCGACAACCCCGACGCGATCGACGGTTCCGGCGACCTGCCCGAGGGCGGCGCATTCACCGGAACCGGCACCTGGATCCCGCTGCTGCGCGCAGGCGAGGACGGCACGGCCGAGTCCCTCGTCGAAGGTATGAGCGCCGAAGAGGTCGCAGTGTTCACTCGCCTCGCGGGTGACAAGGTGGGTGCGACGAAGATGGATCGGCCCGAGGATTTCGAGGCCAACCCGGTCTCGGGCAAGGTCTACGTCGCACTGACGAACAACACCAAGCGCGGCGTCGACGGCGGTGCTGCTGCCGACGAAGCGAATCCGCGCAACGACAACAAGAACGGTCAGGTTCTCGAGATCGACGACGACCACGCCGGTACGTCGTTCACGTGGAATCTCCTGCTGGTGTGCGGCGACCCGTCCACCGCCGACACCTACTTCGGTGGGTTCGACAAGTCCCAGGTCAGTCCGATCTCGTGCCCCGACAACCTCGCGTTCGATCCGCACGGCAACCTGTGGATCTCCACCGACGGAAACGCACTCGGATCCAACGACGGCCTGTTCGCGGTGGTGCTCGACGGACCGCGCCGCGGTGAGACCAAGCAGTTCCTCACCGTCCCGATCGGTGCCGAGACATGCGGTCCGATCGTCGAGGACAACCGCGTCGTCGTGTGCGTCCAGCATCCGGGCGAGACCGACGACGCATCGTGGGACAGCCCGGGATCGCACTGGCCCGACGGTGGTGACTCGCAGCCGCGCCCGTCCGTGGTCGCAGCATGGAAGAGCGACGGCGGCCGGATCGGCGTCTGACCACCTATCGCCCTATGGCCGAATGTCACCTTCGTACATTCCAAGTTGCCGAAGGTGACATTCGGCCATTTCACGCCAGGACCGCTAACCCAGCCAGTCCAGAACCGCTGCAGCAGTCCAGGATTGCTGCATGCTTCCCAAAGGCTCGCCGGTGAACGGCTCGTAGTACTCGGCGAACGAGCCGCCACTGGCCTGCCGTAACCCTTCTGCTCGCAGGGTATTCGCGCGCTCGACCCAGCCGCGGCGCGCGAACACCCACGAGAACAGCCATGTCATGACGGGCCACACCGGACCCCGCCAGTACTCCCGCGACCGGAAGTCCAGCGACACCGGTGACGTGGACGGCGGCACCGCGTATCGCAGGTCGGGGTGTCCGCAGAACTTCGGGCCTTCGAAAGTCCGTAGCAGCGCCCGCTCGGTCCTGCGGTCCGACCCGCCGCTGAGCAACGGCGCGAACATCGCGAGAGTGTCTGTGGCCACCCACTTCCCTGATCTCAGGTCGAAGTCCTTCGCCGCACCCGTTCGCGCATCGGTCGAGTCGAGCACGCCGCGTCGGAATCGGTCGGACCACTCGTGCAGTTCGCGCACGTCGGCATGGGGGCGCGACTCCTCCTCCCCGATCTCGGCGAGCACCTCGCACGACAAAGCGAACACGGCGCTGACGAAGATGTCCTCGACCGCGAAGCTCATCGTCTCGGCGAGCACGTCGTCCTCGTACCGCGCGGCCTTCATCTCCTCGAGCAGCCACAGGTAGCGGGCGTACTCGACGTCGCTGGGTCGCTCACCCGGATCCGCGACGTGGGCGAGGTCCTCGCGTCGGAAATCCGGGACTGTGTCGACGGCGACATTCGCGTAGGCGGTATCCCACCGGGGCGAGTTGTCCATGCCCGATTCCCAACCGTGGAAGATCGCGATGCGTCCGTTGCCGCCGATGTCCCTGGCCCGCGCCAGCCATCGATGCCAGCGCATCAGATCGGGCCAGCGCCGGTCGAGGAACTCGTCGGCGACCGCGCGGGTGCTGCGGCCGTGCCGACGGGCATGGTCGAGGATGCGTTGGACAGCGATCGCGTGCACCGGCGGCTGGGTGATACCCGACGTCTGCACCTCCCGCGGGGCGTGGGCCGCGAGCCGGTTCACTTCCCACCGCGACGGGCCGGGAAAGTATCCGTCGACACCGCCCGCGAAGACGATGTGCGGAATCATCCCGTTCGACCATTGCGCCGACAGGAGAGTGTCGAGCTCGACGACAGCGCGCTCCACACTCAGCGGAGCCAATCCGATCGATACGAACGCTGCGTCCCAGCTCCACATGTGCGGGTACAGCTTGGGAGCGGCACTGGTCATCGTGCCCAGGTCGTTGCCGCGAAGAAGGTACGCAGCGCGGGCTGCGAGCTGGGTGGGGGTGAATCCGCGGTCCGGCATCGTCCCATTCTGCGGCTTCCCAGCGAAGATGCACGTCCGACGCCCCACCCGTAACACTCACGACACAGTGGCACCCCTCCACTCGCTGGGACGGGCTACCGGGCAGCGGAGAGGAACGCCGTCGAACCGGACAGATCCGCGGCGGAGCGGTTGCGCGGGGTGACCAACCCACGACGCTCGAGAATCGGACGCACGCCCTCACCGAATCGATAGGCTTCCTCGAGGTGCGGGTATCCGGACAACACGAAGTGATCGAGCCCGAGCGCGGCATATTCGGCGATGCGGTCTGCGACCTCTTCGTGCGAGCCGACCAGTGCGGTACCCGCACCGCCGCGAACGAGACCCACACCCGACCACAGGTTCGGCGCCACCTCGAGGGTGCGTGCATCACGGCCCTGCGCGTAGGCGCCGCCACCGCCGTGGAGCTCGAGCATCCGACGCTGCCCCTCCGAACCCGAACGTGCCAGGGCACGCTGCGCATTCTCGACGGTCGCCGGGTCGAGGGCGGAGAGCAGTCGATCGGCCTCGGCCCACGCCTCTTCCGACGTGTCTCGACTGATCACGTGGAGACGGATGCCGTAGTCGAGGGTGCGTCCCTGGACCTCGGCGAGGTCGCGGATCCAGGCGATCTTCGCGGCGACGGCGCTCGGGGGTTCACCCCACGTGAGGTACGTGTCGGCGAACTGCGAGGCGACGGTCCCCGCAGCCGGGGACGACCCGCCGAAGAAGAGCGGAGGAACGGGGTCGGGGAGCCGCTGGAGCTGCGCATTCCCGACCTGCACGTATTCGCCGGAGAAGTCGACGGGCCCGTCGCCGGCCCACAGTCGGCGGAGAACATCGAGGTATTCGCCGCAGCGGGCGTAGCGCTGGTTCTTGTCGAGGACGTCACCGTAGGCGCGCTGCTCGTGGTCCTCGCCTCCGGTCACGACGTTGAGCAGCAGTCTGCCCTTCGACTGCCACTGGAAGGTCGCGGCCATCTGCGCTGCCAGTGTGGGGCTGATCAGGCCGGGCCGGAGCGCCACCAGGAACTTCAGTGTCTCGGTGGTGTCGATCATCATCGCCGTGGTCAGCCACGCGTCCTCGCACCATGCACCGGTAGGGGTGAGCACGGATTCGAAACCTACGGCCTCTGCCGCCGCGCCGATCTGCCGCACCCCAGCCCCGCGCCCCTCGGGCACTCGGCACAACCCGAGTCCGATCTCGAACGGCGCAAGCGCCTGCGCACCGTCGTCGCGGCGAGCCGTCTGGGGACCACGGTCGAGTGGTACGACTTCTTCCTCTACGCAACCGCCGCATCGCTGGTCTTCAACCAGCCGTTCTTCCCCGACCAGAGTTCGTTCGTCGGCACCATGCTGGCGTTCGCCACGTTCGCGGTCGGGTTCCTGGTCCGTCCGATCGGCGGTGTCGTCTTCGGACATATCGGAGACCGCATCGGTCGCAAGCGGGGGCTGTTCGGAAGCATCCCCCAGATCGGGCTCGCGCTGGGACTCGCGCTCGGTACCGGCGTCTTCGCAGCATTGCAGTTGCTCTTCGACGACGCGCAGTTCCTGGCATACGGATGGCGGATCGCGTTCCTGCTGAGTCTGGTGCTCGTGGTGGTCGGCTTCGTCGTCCGTCTCGAGGTGGACGAAACACCCGCGTTCCAGATGGTGCACGATCTCGAGACGAGGTCGTCGGCTCCGTTGAAGGACATTTTCCGTGGACGGGCAGCGCGGTGCTCGGCCTGTTGTCGAGGTGGGGCGAGGGCGCGGCGTTCAACACGTGGGGCGTGTTCGCGATCACGTACGCGACGAGCAAGCTCGCCTTCGAGAACGTGCCCGTGCTGCTGGTCGTGACGGTGTCCGCCCTCGTCATGGCCGCACTGCTCCCCGTCTCCGGGGTGCTTGCCCGTGGCGATGGTGGTGGTGTTCGGCATCATCCATGCGCTCTTCTACGGCGCGCAGGGCACGCTGTACGCGAGCCTGTACCCGACCGAGGTCCGCTACACCGGACTGTCGGTGGTTTGCCAGTTCTCCGGCATCACCCCGATGATCCTGACGGCACTCATCGCCGTCGGCGGGGGAAGTCCGTGGCTCGCATGCGGTTACCTCGTCGCGACAGCGGTCATCAGTGTGATCGCCACCTCCCTCATCAAGAAGGACGACCTCTACCTCTGACAGGGCGCGCGCCTGAGCGGCACCGTGTCGGTACTAGGCTCCTCTCATGGGCAGACGCAGGACTGGCCGGGCCAAGCCGACTGTGTCGAGCCATGAACCGGTCGCAGGGTTGTACGACACCGATACGGGCACATGTGAACTGGTCAAGGACCCGTACCGCGACTCGGGATGGATTCTCGAGGTCAACGGAGTCCCGAGCTCCCACATCGATCCGGACGATCCGACGCTGCTCGAGTTCGAGTACATGCGCTGGATCACGATGCTGGTGCACAGCCACTTCTCCCGCGACACACGGCTGCGGGCCCTGCACCTCGGCGGAGGCGCGTGCACCATGGCGCGGTATCTCGCCGCGACCTATCCCGAAGCTCGGCAGGTCGTCGTCGAGATCGACGGTCGCCTCGCCGAACTGGTGCGCAAGTGGTTCGACCTACCGCGCGCACCGCTGCTGCGGATCCGGGTGGGTGAGGCGCGGTCGGTCCTCACCTCGCTCACCGACGCGACGCGCGACGTCATCATCCGCGACGTGTTCGCGATCGACAGGACGCCGGTCGCGCTGACGACCGTCGAGTTCACGCGACACGCACGACGCGTCCTGGCGCCCGGTGGACTCTACGTCGTGAACTGCGGTGATACCCGCGATCTGACCACCGCCCGGCGGGAGGCCGCGACCATCGGCTCGGTGTTCGAGCACACCGCGATGATCGCGGACCCGGCCATGCTCAAGGGTCGGCGCTACGGCAATCTCATCATCGCGGGTAGCGACCGGCCGCTCGGAGAGTCCGACGCCCTGATCCGTGACCTGCTCGGTGGTGCAGTACCGGCGCAGATCAGGCACACCGCGGAAACCCGCACGTTCGCGGCAGGTGCGAAGGTTCTCGACGACAGTGAAGCACCCCGACGGCCCACCAGAGCACCCACCGGGGCGCCGCAGCCGGGAACACCCGAGCCCTCGTAATCGTTGAAACCTGCATGACCTCGACACAGTCGCCCGTCCGGCAGGTATTCGAGCTGGGTTCACCCTGGCAGACGATCGATCCGTTCCTTTTCGTCGCCCACCACGTCGACACATATCCCGCAGGCAATGCCGATCTCGGACCGGATGCGTCGCTCGACGGGCGTCCGCTGGGGCAGGATTTCGGCAATCCTTCCGGGTGGAACATGTACCACGGCACCACCGTCCCAGGATTCCCGGGCCATCCGCACCGCGGGTTCGAAACGGTGACATTCGTGCGATCGGGTTTCATCGACCACTCCGACTCCGTCGGTGCCTCCGCCCGATTCGGCGGCGGCGACACCCAGTGGCTCACTGCCGGGAACGGCGTCGTGCACAGCGAGATGTTTCCGCTGTTGAACCAGGACGACGACAATCCCCTCGAGCTGTTTCAGATCTGGCTGAATCTGCCCGCCGAGTCGAAGACCGCCGACCCACATTTCGCGATGCTGTGGAACGAGGACACGCCGACGCGGACCTTCACCGATGACGCCGATCGGACGGTCTCCGTCCGGGTGCTCGCCGGAAAACTGGACGACGCGACGGCACCGGCACCGCCGCCGCACTCGTGGGCGTCACGATCCGACACCGACGTGGCAATCTGGAACATCGACCTGTCGGCCGGCGCACAGTGGGCACTGCCTGCGGCAGCAGGATCGGGGACCCACCGAGTTCTCTACGTCTACAACGGTTCTCCGGTGCAGATCGGAGATCGGCAGGTGGATTCCGGACACGGCGTCGTTGTCGATGCGTCCGTACCCATCGCGCTCACCGGTGGCGGCGACACCACGCAGATCCTGATGCTGCAGGGACGCCCGATCGGCGAACCCGTCGCGTCGTACGGCCCGTTCGTGCTCAATGACGAAGCCGGCATCCAGCAGGCGTTCGACGACTACCGCCGCACCGGTTTCGGTGGCTGGCCGTGGGAGAGCAACGACCCCGTCCACGCGGCCGATGCCGGGCGCTTCGCGAAGTACCCCGACGGTACCGTCGAGAAGCGGTGACGGTACCGATTCAGGCGAAGTCCATCGACTCGTCGATCCGGCCGAATCGCATAGTGGGTAGATCGAGCAGGTAGTTCTGCCGCATCAACCACGGGCTGCGTGAACCCTGTTTCGGGAGAATGCTTTCCGAACGGGCAACGTATCCCGATGTCAAACCCAGCAGCGGCTGCGGTGAGGCGTCGTGATGCGATTCGGGACGGGCGACGCGATACCCGCCCTGCCGCATGTGGTTGAGCAGGCGGCACACGTACAGCGACGCCAGGTCGGCGCGCAGCGTCCACGACGCGTTCGTGTAACCGAGACACAGCGCGAGATTGGGTACGCCGCTGAGCATCATCCCGCGGTACGTGTAGCGGTCGGCGAGATCCACGGTCTCACCGTCGATCGTGAATTCGACGCCGCCGGCGGGTACGAGGCGCAGTCCGGTCGCGGTCACGAGGATCTCGGCATCGAGATGGTCGCCCGACTTCAGCTGCACGCCCTTCTCGGTGACGGTGTCGATGTGGTCGGTCACGATGTCCGCGGTACCCGCGTTGAGGGCCTTGAACAGGTCCGCGTCGGGCACCAGGCACATGCGCTGATCCCAGGGCCGGTAACTCGGGGAGAAGTGCGGATCCACCGTCGACTCATCGCGCAGGTGACGTTGCGCAAGTCGGCGCAGAACCGGTTTCGCCACCCCGGGAAGACGCTGACACAGTTGATAGAAGCCGAGATTGGTCACCGTGTTCTTCGCGCGGATCACCCGGTGGGACACCTTGTCGGGCAAATATTTCCGGATTCGTGTCGCGATCGGATCGCGGGACGGCAACGACATCACGTACGACGGTGAGCGCTGCAGCATCGTCACGTGCTCGGCCTTCTCCGCGAGCGAGGGCACGAGGGTCACCGCGGTGGCGCCACTGCCGACCACCACGATCTTCTTGCCCTCGTAGTCGAGGTCGTCGGGCCAGAACTGGGGATGCACGACGATTCCGGCGAAATCGTCGAGGCCGGGAATGTCGGGCAGGTAACCGGATTCGTAGCTGTAGTACCCGCTGCACAGATACAAGAAGGCGCAGGTCAGTACGGTTTCGTTACCGCCCGCATCCACTCGGACCGTCCACCGCGCGTCGGTGCTCGACCATGCCGCCGAGACGACGCGGTGCCCGAATCGGATCCTGGTATCGATGCCGTACTCCGCGGCGGTGTCGCGCACATACTGCAGGATGCTCGCGCCGTCGGCGATCGACTTCTCCCCGCGCCACGGCCGGAACGGGAATCCGAGCGTATACATGTCGCTGTCCGATCGAATTCCGGGGTAACGGAACAGATCCCACGTACCACCGATACTGTCGCGTGCCTCGAGTATCGCGTAGGTACGGTCGGGACACTGAGTCTGCAGCCGGCATCCGGCACCGATGCCGGACAGTCCGGCACCGACGACCAGCACATCGAGATGTTCCACGCGCACTCCTACCGCCTCGTCCATGCCGACAGATCATCCATCGGCCAGGTATTGATCACCACGTCGGGTTCCACACCACGCTCGGCCGCGCGTTCGCACCCGAAGCCGAGCCAATCGAGCTGCCCCGGAGCGTGGGCGTCGGTGTCGATCGAGAACAGGCACCCGATATCCAGTGCGAGATCGATCAGTCGCGACGGGGGATCGCGGCGTTCGGGGCGCGAATTGATCTCGACCGCGGTGTCGTAGTCGCGGCACGCCGTGAACACCGCGTCGGCATCGAACGTCGACTCCGGGCGCTGCCCGCGGCCGCCGGTGACGAGCCGGCCTGTGCAGTGCCCGAGGACGTCCACATTCGGATTCTCGACGGCCCGCAGCATCCGCTTCGTCATCGTCGACCGATCGTCCCGCAGTTTCGAGTGCACGCTCGCGACGACGATGTCGAGTTCGGCGAGAAGTCCCTCGTCCTGGTCCAGCGACCCGTCGTCGAGGATGTCCACCTCGATACCCGTGAGGATCCTGGTGCCCTGCGCGCTCTCGTTGAGTTCGGCGACGACGGACAACTGCGTGTGCAGACGTTCGGCGCTGAGCCCGTTCGCGACCGTCAGACGGGGGGAGTGGTCGGTCAGGGCCAGGTACTCGTGGCCGATCATCGTCGTGGCGGTCCGTTGCATCTCGTCGATGGGGCTGCCGCCGTCCGACCAGTCGGAATGGGTATGCAGGTCACCCCTCAGCGCCTCGAGGAGCTCGCGCCCGCCACGGCCGATCGGTTCGGCCTCGTCCCGCACACTCTGCAAGTATTCGGGAACTCCGTCGAAGGCCTCCCGGATCACGGCCGCGGTCTTGGGTCCGACCCCGGTGAGTTCGGTCCAGTCGTCGGCACGACGATGTTTCTGTCGAGCGATGTCGGACAGGCCCTCGACCACGTCGGCTGCGTTCCGGTACGCCTGCACGCGGTAGGTCGACGCGTGCTGACGCTCGAGCCAGAACGCGACCTCTCGAAGTGCAGATACCGGATCCATGCCCCCATTGTGGACGCGCCCGCGCAGGTCGTGCTCCGTAATGTGGAATGCATGTCGAGACCTCGGATGGTGCTGCTCGCCGGATGCGTCGCGACCGGGTCGGCATTCGCATGGCTGTCTGCGCAGGTCGCGTCGTCTGCGCGGGGCAGGATGTACAGCCTCGCCGACGCACCATCGGCTCCCGTGGTGATCGTGCCCGGTGCCCGGGTGCGAGACGGAAAACCGGGCGGATTCCTGCGTGGACGTCTCGACGTCGCGGTGTCGCTCGTGCGGGACGGACGTGCCCGGGCAGTCCTCGTCTCCGGTGACGCCGCGGGACGCTCCGGCAACGAGATCACCGCGATGATCGACTACCTCGTCGAGCACGGCGTGGACCGCGACCGCATCGTCGCCGACCCGTACGGTCTCGACACCTTCGACACCGCGCAGCGAGCGCTGCGCACATTCGGGGTTCGAGAGGCCACTATCGCGACGCAGCGGTTCCATCTGTCGCGTGCGGTCGCGCTGTGCCTGCGCGCGGGGATCGACGCGACAGGTGTCGTGGCGGGCGGACAAGCGCGACCCGTGTCGCAGGTCCGTAGCCACCTCCGCGAATGGGTGTTGTCGCGTCCGAAGGCGTTCCTGGAACTTCGCTTTCCCCGCGACCCAGCGGTCTCGACGCCTCCCGACGACACACTCGCCGAGATCCTCGCCGCCCACTGACCACCCGGTCGATTCGGTTCTAGTCTGGTCGGATGCGACCTTCAGCTCTCATCACCGGAGCGAGCCGTGGCCTCGGCGCCGCGATCGCCCGCGAACTCGCCCCCACCCACGATCTTCTCCTCGGCGGCCGCCTCCCCGAGTCGCTCACCGCGATCACCGACGAACTCCCCGGCACCACCGGGTGGCCCGTCGACCTGCTCGATCACGACGCGCTGACTGCCGCGACGGCCGGCATCGAGCGGCTCGACGTCCTCGTCCACAACGCGGGCGCGGCCGAACTCGGAACCATCGCCGACAGTGACGTCGAGCAGTGGCGGCACATGATGGACGCAAATCTCCTGTCCGTCGTCGCCCTGACGCAGCTGCTGATACCGGCATTGCGGTCCGCGAACGGGCATGTCGTGCTGATCAATTCGGGAGCCGGTATCCGCGCGAATCCCGGATGGGGAGCCTATGCCGCGAGCAAATTCGCGCTACGCGCATTCGGCGACGCGCTGCGCCTCGAAGAGCCGGCGTTGCGGGTGACGTCGGTACATCCCGGTCGCATCGACACCGACATGCAGCGTGCGATCGTCGCGACCGAGGGCGACGACTACGACGCCTCACGGTTCTTGAAGGCGTCGACTGTGGCGCGTGCGGTCCGGAACGCCGTCGAGACACCCGCCGACGCCAATCCGGCCGAGATCATCCTGCGGCCGTGGTCACCGCCCGGGGCCTGATCACGCACTCAGAACGGTAGGGGAATCACCACCGGAGGCCCACCCGGCACATTGATCCGGATCTGTGGGGGCGGCGGCGGTGCCGGAGCAGGCGCGGGGGGAGGCGGCGGCGGAATCTGCGGTACCGGTTCGGGTGCCGGGGGTGGGGGAGGCGGCGGCTCAGGTGCCGGAGGGGGCGGAGGAGGCGGCTCGGGAGCCGGGGGCGGTGCCTGCACCTGGGGCCGCGGCGCTGGGGCAGGAGCCGGGGCCGGGTTCTGCTCGACTGCGTCGGATGTCTCCGCAGGCTCGGGGGTTTCGGAGGGGCTCGGTGGCGGCGCAACCGGAGAGAGCGGGCCCGCACCGATCGGTACCGCGAGCAGGTCACCGGTCGTGATGTCGACGACCTTCAACTCGTTCAGCGCATCGGCGGCAGCCTGCACGACGAACAGTCTTTCGGGATCGAACCCCGTCCACTCGGTTCCTTCGATGTCGGTGTCCCTCGCCAGCACGGGTGGCGACAGGGGGTTGCCGCGCGCGCACCGCACACGCGGCATCCCGCGGTCGTCGACGAGCACCACGGTCCCCGCCTCGAGCACCGCCTGGACGGGTCGGGCCGTGCCGTCGATGTAGTCGTAGCGGGTGACGCGGGTATCCGCGCGGAGCAGAACCGGGGTAAGGGCGCTCGTGTACTCGAGGATGTCGTCGGCACCCACCTTGGCCTTCCAGGCCGCCGCCTTGGCCGTGTCGCTCGTAAGGGTCGCGACCAGTTCGTTCCGGTCGCACAGTTCCCGGTCGAGGCTTCCCCCGTAGAGCGCGACACGGTCGCCCGCGACGGCGGGCGTGCCGTCCTGCGATACCGGGTCTCCGGACTCCGCGAGGGCATCGCGGGGCGGCGGCGGGACCGCGACGGGAACCTGGGCCGGCAGCAGAAGTCCGGTCCAGGGGTGGTCGCTCTGCGCGGTCGCGATGTCGAGTCGCACGGGATCCGGAGAACCGGAACCGCCGGACGAACACGCAGCTGCCACGAGCGCAGTCAGGGCGAGCACCATTCCGAATCCGCGTACTGCGGTGTCGGTGGCCACGTTCGTCAGCCTAGGACGACAGGCCCCGCCGCGCCGGGTTATTCGGATCGTTTGCGTGGATACAGGTCTTCTACGAAGTCGAGCAACAGGTCGTCGACCTCGCGTCGACGCTCCATTTGTACGAAATGACCGGCATCGTCGAGCAAATGGAGTCCCCGCAGATCGGGAACGGTCTGCCGCATCCGCTCGAGCGCGTGCGGCCCGGACATCGTGATGACGGGGTCGGATGCGCCCGCGACGAACAATGTCGGTACGTCGACGTGCGCACCCTCGTAGCGCGCGGATGCCTCCCAATTCGCGTCGTAGGCGCGGTACCACGAGAGGCCCCCGCCGAATCCGGTGCGGGAGAATTCGTTCGCGTAGTGCTCGAGTTCCGCTGCACTGAGCCAGTCCCACGGAAGCTCCGGCGCTACCGGCAGCACGTCGAGGTAGCCGCGCCCCTCCGACGGATGGTTCCAGATGTCGAGGTATCGGTATCCGCCCGAGAGGGCGAAGAACACACGCTGAAGGAACTCCGCCGCGCGCGGATCGAGCTCGGCTTCGGCGACGCCCGGCTGCTGAAAGTAGTGCAGGTGCAGGAAATGCTTGCGGGCCATCGCGGCGTACAACTCGGTGGGTCGCGCAGGCAGCCGATCCGGCGCGTACGGCACCGCGAGCAGGACCAGGCCGGCCACTCGATCCGCATGCCGCAGGGCCATCGTCCACGCGACAGGGGCACCGAAGTCGTGTCCGACGAACACGGCCTGATGGATGCCGAGTGCGTCGAGAAGCCTCCTCAACCGATCCGCGACCGCGACATTGGTGTACTCCCCAACGATCGTCGGACGATCGGTGCGTCCGTAACCGGGCATGTCCGGCGCCACCGCGCGGTAGCCCGCCGCGGCGAGCGTCTTCACTTGGTGTCGGTAGCTGTAGCCGAGGCCGGGGAATCCGTGGCACATCACGACCGCGGGACCTACCCCCTCATCGTGAATGTTCCACGTGAAACCATCGACTTCGACCGACCGGACCGGCATCAGGTCGCGGGTACCGTCCGCATGTCGTCCTGACTCCAATACGCCCTCATGCTGGTGATCTTCGCGTCGTCATCGAAGGTCATGACATCGACGACCTCCATCACCATGTCCTGCTCGCCCAGGTGCGTGACCAGACGGAACAGGAAGGCTGCATTGTTCTCGGCGATCTTGAGGGTCAGCACCTCGCCGTCTTGGTCGAGCGGTTCGATCACGCTGTAGAACTCACGGATCTCGGCCTCCGTGGTGCGCGTGGGGGTGCCGACGGGATCTTCGACGGTCGCGCCCGGCGCGTAGAGCGCGAGGACGTCATCGGTGGTGCCCTTCGCAACCGCGCGGACGTAGTTCTCGACGGTGTCGCGGATCGCGTCACGGGTCGGTGCCATGGTGCCCCTTCAAGTCTTAGAACGTGTTCTATTTTGCAGAGTAGTGCACGATCCCGCCCTCGACCAGAGGGTGAACGTGCGATCCTGTGCGCACCATTCGTTCCCAGGACAGGAATGCAGTTGATGAGCGCCGACCATGCTTTCACCGACAGTTCCGGCTCCACCGAGGACACCGCCTTCACCCTGGCCGGCCATTCGGTCATGCTCGCGGCACGGCGCTGGGAACCCGAGTCTCCCCGCTACATCGCACTGCTGTGCCACGGCTACGGGGAGCACTCCGGAAGATACGGGTACGTCGCGACCCGCCTGACCTCCGATGGCGCCGTCGTCTACGCGGTCGACCACATCGGGCACGGCCTCAGCGACGGGCAGCGGGTCCTCGTCGAGAACTTCGAGGACGTCGTCCACGACTTCCGACTCCTCGACGTCACTGCGCGACGCGAACACCCCGGACTCCCCGTCGTACTCATAGGCCATTCGATGGGCGGCATGATCGCCGCCCGCTGCGCCCAGATCCACGGCGACGAACTCGCCGCGGTCGTCCTGTCCGGCCCGGTGCTCGGCAAGTGGGCCACCGTCGACGCCCTTCTTGCCGCCGAGGAGATCCCCGATACCCCGATCGATCCGTCGACGCTGTCGCGCGACCCCGAGGTGGGACGCGCCTACGTCGACGATCCGCTCGTGTGGCACGGACCGTTCAAGCGACCCACCGTCGAAGCACTGAAGGGCTGCCTCGAAACCATCACCGCCGCCGGGACCGTCGACACCGTGCCCGCGCTCTGGCTGCACGGCAGCGACGACAGTCTCGTCCCCATCGACGGCACCACCACCGGCTGGGCGACATTCGCCGGTCGCGGTTCGTCGTCGAAGGTGTATCCCGGTGCGCGACACGAGATTTTCAACGAGACGAACCGCGACCAAGTGCTCGGCGACGTCCTCGACTTCGTGCACGAGCAACTTCGGTAGCGATATCGACCGAACACGTTGATCGACGGCGGAAGAGGTGATCCGGGTCGTGGCAGGTTGCGGTGATCACCGCAAGTGCTGTTACGATACGAAACGTGCCGTATCCCAGTAAGGACGAGTTCGACGGGCGCCGGCCACGCACTCATCGCGTGGGCCGTCCGCGTGATGATCAACGAGAAAGGGAGATCCTCGCCGCCGCGATCTCGCTTCTCTCCGAAGTCGGCTATGACGGCGTCACTTTCGAAGAGGTGGCCCGCCGGGCGGGCGCGTCCAAGGCCACTCTCTACAGACGCTGGAAGTCCAAGAGAGACATGGTGGTTGCCGCTCTGAAGGCAGGTCCTTCACGGCGCGACGAGCCGGATGAAATCAACACCGGAAGTTTGCGCGGTGACCTGCTCGCCCTGTGTCGCCGCCTCGTACAGTCCATGCGCTCCGCAGATGGCCAGACCGCGATGCTGCTGCTCCAAGCCGGCCTCGAGGATCCGGAACTCTGCGAGGAAATCGAACGATCCGTGGGGCCGACCGGGGCCCGGCTACCGAAGACCGTCGTTCGGTCGGCCATCGGTCGTGGTGAGTTGCCGCACGAGGGCACCGACCCGTTCCCGTTCGAAGAAGTCGCCGGCGCCGTGATCCTGCTTCGGCGACTCAACGGACTGGAGATCGACGACCGCTACCTCGAAGCCCTCGTCGACACCGTCCTGATCCCTGCGTTACGTGCCACACCTTCCGCGGAACATTCACTTCCCGCGGGCATCTTCTCGGGCCATCCGACTGCCCGACCGACCGACACCGCTGTGAAGGACACCCCGTGAACCGCTTGACCATCAATGGATTCCGATACCGAAAGCTGCCCGGAGACAGCGAAGTCGACCTCAACGTCGCCGTGGCCGGTACCGGGCCCGCAATCGTCCTCCTCCATGGATTCCCGCAGACCCACTACATGTGGCGCCACGTCGCACATGAGCTCGCCGAACAGCACACGGTCATCATCCCTGACCTTCGGGGGTACGGCGAGAGCGCCAAACCGGCAGAACAGGGCCGGCAGACCTACTCGAAGAGGACAATGGCCCGAGACATCCTGCGCATAGCCGAAGCGCTCGGCCACGCCCGTTTCGGCCTGATCGGCCATGACCGAGGCGCCCTCGTCGGTGTTCGCGCAGGACTCGACCATCCGGAGTCGGTGCAGTTTCTCGGGATCCTCGACGTGCTGCCCACTTCGGACACCTGGGACGTCCTGCACGGCGTCGACGCCAAGGTCGCCTGGCACCTCTACCTCATGGCACAACCCACAGGTCTCCCCGAGAAGATGATCCGCGCCGTCGGACCCGAGTTCTTCGGTTCGTTCCTGGACGACTGGGACACCGATGGTTCGACGTTCCCGCCCGAGGTCCGCCGACACTACGTCGACAGCTCGGTGAATTCCGTGGACTCCATCGTCGCCGACTACCGCGCCACAGCGGGCATCGACCTCGACATGGACCGTGAGGACCGCGACGCAGGCAAGCAACTCACCATGCCCGTCGGAGTCATTTCCCAGGACTGGGGCTCCCAACTGGGGTTCGACGCCGCGGCGCTCTGGCGGGTATGGGCGCCCGACCTGACGTATGAGCCCATCGAGGCCGGCCACTTCATGGCCGAAGAGAAGCCCGCCGAAATCGCCCGCTTCATCCGCGCCCTCGCCGCCCGCTCCCACCCCGCCACTGTGGGATAGGCCGGGCCACCCATATCACGCGGTCTACTACCCGCCCGAACCGTATGGCCGCGTTATGATTTCGAGGTAGTGACCGGACGGGTCGAGGAAGTAGGTTCCGCGCCCGCCGTCGTTTCGGTTGATCCCGTGCGCAGACTGCCGGGGATCGGCCCAGTGCTCGAGTTTCTGCTCGAGGATGCGCCCGTAGATCTTGTCGAAGTCCTCCTCCGACACCAGGAACGCATAGTGCTGAGGTGAGACGTCGACGTGCGGCGGTGGCTCGGCGAAGTCGAGGGTGACGCCGTTGGCGAGCTGAACAGCCAAGAAGTGCCCGGCCGGGACCGGATCGGGGAGACCGAACAGGGTTGTCAGGAAATACGCCGAATGCTGTTTGTCCTCGGCAGCGACGATGGTGTGGTTGAGCGAGATGGTCAAAAGGAATCCCTTTAGGGTTCGACGCCTCCATGCCTGACGCAGTCCGTCATCGACACGCGACGCTGTATCCAGAAATACCAGACTCGTGTGGAGTTGTCGAGACCTCTGCTCGTTCAGCGCTACTCAGGCTCCTTCGATCTTGCCGATCTGTTTTTCCGCCAGGTCGCTGACCAACTGATCGTCGATCGGTCCCGTGGCATTGATCTGGAAGTACACGCCGTCGACCGTTCCGGCGACGACGGTCGTGGACTCTGCTGCCCCGCCCTGGTCCGCCTCCGCGCGGGCAGCGATCAGACCGTCGGCTCCCTCAACGTCGAGGTCCAGTGGGGAGACCCGGTAGGTGACAGATGCTTCCGTGTCGCCGGACGAGCTCGTCCGGGTGAAACTCGTGCACTCGTCTAGGCTCTCGGGCACCCGAGCTCCGGTGTCGCTGGTGGTGGCCACGACGGTGATGGCACTGTCGGTTCCCTCGGTGCCGTCGGAGGCGTACTCGGAGACGGCCGTGCCTGCCCGATCCTCGTTGAGTCGCAACACAGTGTCCACCGCGGTGGGCACGAGTGCGCCGCACGCCTCAGGATCGGTGACGGTGCTGTCGCTGATCTCGGTGAACATCGCGATCACCTCCTCATTGCTCACCTCACCGATATCCGAGTCGAGCGTGTCGGCCACATCGGCGTGGATGTAGCCCGCCGGGGCATCGACATCGGACAGAACCACCTCCGAGGGAACGATCGCAGTCGACGGCATGGGTGTCGCGTCGGTCTCGGCATTGCCGGAATCGGTGCCGCAGGCGCTCAGCGCACACACGGTGAGGCACGCAAGGCCGGCGACGAGTTGCTTGTTCACAGCGCGAAAGTCACTTCCTCCCAATGGGGGATCGGGCGCTCGGCAGGAGCAGATCCATCCGCCAAGCTACCAAACGCGAGAAGCAGGCCACTGCCAGACCACTCCGAGCTATCGAACAAATGTTTCAGCAATCCTTCAATATCGAATACGCGTTCTATACAATTCGATCATGGGTGGGGAGCTCTGGAGATTCGACGACACACAACTCATGGCCGAGACACTCGCCGTCTCCGCCGAAATCCACACCGCCCAGGTGCACCGCATGGATCTGATGATCGCGATGTACGAACGCGACACCGTCACAGAACACGGCTACCGCAGCCCCGCACACTGGCTGTGTGCCGCGACCCACCTCGAGATCGATGAATGTCACCGCATCGAATCACTGGCTCGCCTACTGCGACTCGAACCGGAAGTGCGCACAGCCTATTCATCCGGCTTACTCGATGCGGAGAAAGCCCGCCAGATCGCCTACTTCTGCCAGCACTACCCCCGCACCATGAACCCCTGCGACTTCGACAAAGCCCGCACCATCCTCATCGACCACGCCAGCGAGAAGGTCGGCCACCGAGCCGTGGGCCGTGCGGCTGGCACACGGGCGGACCCGCCGCACCGCCAGTCGGGAACAGCGACGCGCTCTCACCGTCCGCGACGGTGGATGCGCCTTCCCCGGGTGTTCGACACCGCCGGCCTGGGCGGATGCCCACCACATTCACCATTGGGTCGACGGCGCTGATACCGACCTCGACAATGTGGTGTTGTTGTGCAGACATCATCACCGGTTGATGCATCACACCGAGTGGGAAGTCGAGATGACCGAACACCGCCGGCCGCAGTTCGTTCCGCCCGCGAGTGTGGACGTGTTCCGGACACCGATTCCGGGGAATCGGCCGGATCTGGTGTCCTGATCCACACGTAAAGAACACAGTCACCGCTGCCAGGGCACCCGTGTGCCCTGGCAGCGGTGACTGCGTGCGTTCCCTCGGGTATGTCCGAAAGCTACTTCACGATGTTGACCATCTTGCCGGGCACCACGATCACCTTGCGCGGCGCGGCACCACCGAGCAGATCCACGATCTTCGCATCGGCCAGCGCCGCGGCCTCGATCGCATCCGGCGTCGCATCGGCCGGAACGGTGATGCGGCTACGGACCTTGCCGTTGACCTGGATCGGGTACTCGACAGAATCCTCCACCAGCCACTTCTCGTCGGCGGTCGGGAAAGGCCCGTGCGCAAGCGGTTCCGAGTTCCCGAGCCGCGACCACAACTCCTCTGCGAGGTGCGGTGCGACCGGAGCCATCATCAACACGAGCGGCTCGACCGCGGTGCGCGGCGCGCCCGACGGGTACTGCTTCGTCAGATGGTTCGTGTACTCGATCAGTTTCGCGATCGCGGTGTTGTCGCGCAGATGGGTGTAATCGTCGGTCACGCCGGCGACCGCCTTGTTCAGTGCGCGAAGGGTGTCGTCGTCCGGCTCTGCGTCGGTGACGCGGACAGCACCGGTCTCCTCGTCGACCACCAGACGCCACGCGCGCTGCAGGAACCGCGACGCACCGACGACGTCCTTGGTCGCCCACGGACGTGACTGGTCGAGGGGACCCATCGACATCTCGTACACGCGCAGGGTGTCGGCACCGTAGTCGTTGCAGATCTCGTCGGGCGCAACGGAATTCTTGAGCGACTTGCCCATCTTTCCGTATTCGCGGGCGACTTCCTGCTCACCGTCGGGACCCGTCCGGAAGAACTTGCCGTCGCGTTCGACCACTTCGTCGGCGGGAACGTACACGCCACGCGCATCGGTGTAGGCGTAGGCCTGGATGTAGCCCTGGTTGAACAGGCGGCGGTACGGCTCGGACGACGTGACGTAGCCGAGGTCGAAGAGCACCTTGTGCCAGAAGCGAGCGTAGAGCAGGTGCAGTACCGCATGCTCGACACCGCCGACATACAGGTCGACGCCGCCCGGGTCGTTCGGCCCGTGGAGTTCGGGGCGCGGACCCGTCCAGTAGGCCTCGTTCTCCTTGGCACAGAACTCTTCCGAGTTCGTCGGGTCGATGTAGCGCAGCTGGTACCACGAACTGCCCGCCCACTGCGGCATCACATTGGTGTCGCGGGTGTAATGCTGCAGTCCATCTCCGAGATCGAGTTCGACGTTCACCCAGTCGGAGGCCTTCGCAAGCGGGGGCGACGGCTCGGAGTCTGCATCGTCCGGGTCGAACGACACCGGTGCGTAGTCCTCGACCTCGGGAAGTTCCACCGGCAGCATCGAATCGGGCAGTGCGTGAGCTTCACCCTGCTCGTCGTACACGATCGGGAACGGCTCGCCCCAGTAACGCTGGCGTGCAAAGAGCCAGTCGCGCAGCTTGAATTGGACGGTACCGGTACCGGTGCCGTCTTCCTCGAGCTTCGCGATGATGGTCTTCTTCGCGTCGGCGATGTTCAGCCCGTCCAGTTGACCGGAGTTCACGAGAGTGCCGTCGCCGGTGTACGCCTCGGTCGTGATGTCTCCACCGGAGATGACCTCGCGGATGGGCAGGCCGAACGCGGTCGCGAATTCCCAGTCGCGCTGGTCGTGGCCGGGAACAGCCATGATCGCGCCGGTGCCGTAGCCGGTGAGCACGTAGTCGGCAATGAAGATCGGGAGCTTCTCCCCGTTGACCGGGTTCACGGCGTACGCGCCGAGGAACACACCGGTCTTCTCCTTCGACTCCTGCCGCTCGAGGTCGGATTTGGCGCCGATCGCGGCGCGGTACGCGGCGACGGCGTCGGCGGGAGCGGCAGCGCCACCGGTCCACCGCGCGTCGACGTCGGCCGGCCATTCCGACGCGACGATCTCGTCGACAAGTTCATGCTCGGGAGCGAGGGTGACGTAGCTGGCACCGAAGAGTGTGTCGGGGCGGGTCGTGAAGACCTCGACCGCGGCATCTGCGCCGTCCACTGCGAACGCCACCTGAGCGCCGTGAGAGCGGCCGATCCAGTTGCGCTGCATGGACTTGACCTTGTCGGGCCAGTCCAGGTACTCGAGGTCGTCGATGAGGCGATCGGAGTACGCAGTGATCCGCATCATCCACTGGCGCAGGTTCTTCCGGAACACGGGAAAGTTACCGCGCTCCGAACGGCCGTCGGCCGTGACCTCTTCGTTGGCCAGCACGGTTCCGAGCCCGGGGCACCAGTTGACGAGCGAATTCGACTGGTAGACAAGTCGGTACGAGTCGAGTACCGCGCCGCGCTCACTCGTCGACAGCGATGCCCAGTCGCGCCCGTCGTCGAGGGTGCGCGTGCCGTCGGTGAATTCAGCTTCGAGTTCAGCGATCCGACGAGCCTTACCGGCTGCGGTGTCGTACCACGCGTTGTAGATCGTGAGGAAGATCCACTGCGTCCAGTGATAGAAGTCGACATCGGTGGTCGCAACGGAGCGGCGGTCGTCGTGGCCGAGTCCCAGACGTCCGAGCTGCCGCTTCATGTTCACGATGTTGGCTTCGGTGGTGGTGCGGGGGTGGGTGCCCGTCTGCACCGCGTACTGCTCGGCGGGCAGGCCGAACGCGTCGTAGCCGAGTGTGTGCAGCACGTTGTGGCCCTGCATCCGATGGAAGCGGGCGTAGACGTCGGTCGCGATGTATCCGAGGGGGTGCCCGACGTGCAGGCCCGAGCCCGACGGGTACGGGAACATGTCCTGCACGAACAACTTGTCGGCGGGCACGTCGCCGGCAAGGTCGCCCACCGGGTTGGGTGCGTGGAAGGTGCCGCGCTCGCGCCACAGCTCCTGCCAGCGCTGCTCGATCTGCCCTGCGAGTTCCGCGGTGTAGCGGTGCTGCGGGGTGGGGTCGGACGACGGTGTGGAGGACTGATGGGGACGGGTCACGGTGATCGCTATCTACTCGGCCGGCGTTTGTGGGCTCCAACCAGGGTAGAACGTGTACATACCCGACGGGTGGGGCGGCTGGACGCGGCGGTATCCTGATCGGGTGCTGATCGTCGCCATCCTGCTTTTCCTTATCGCCCTCGCCGTCGGCGCGGTCGGTGTCGCGGCGCTGACCGGCAAGCTTCCGCGCAACCGCTGGGCGGGTGTGCGCACGCCGGAGTCGCTCCGCGACGACGCCACCTTCGCCATGTCCAACAAGATCGCCGCACCCAGCATGCTCGGCGCAGCTGCGCTGTGCGTCTTCGGTGGCGTCGCAGCGCTGACCCTGCCGACGATCTGGGGTGTGGTCGCCGTGGTCGTCACCGTCGTGGCGGCTCTGCTCACCGCGGGCGCCGGTGGGTCCATCGCCGCGCGGGTCGCCGAAGCCACGAAGCCCGAGGAAGCCGGCTGCGGTACGTCGTGCGGGTCGTGCAGCCTGCGCGGAATGTGCGAACCGACCGCCTGAGCTTCGCTCCTGCGGCTGTCCCTACCATGTGGCCATGACCAGCCGCCGCACCATCGACCCCGCAGGCGCCGTGTTCGGTCTCGCGATCCCACTGCTGTGCGCACTAGCCGTTCTGATTCTCACCGCCGCGTGGGAGCCGAGGCTGCCCGCTGAGGTGGCATCCCATTGGTCCGGCTCGACTCCCGACGCGTTCACGAGCCCGATGACCGGCGCCTGGACGATGGCGTTGCTGATAGCGCTGGTCGGGGGCGGATGCTGCGCGATCGCTGCACTCGCCCAAGCGCAGCTGATGATGCGCCGGTACATGCTGGTGATCGGGCTTGCGGTGACCTTCCTGATGGCGACGCTGTATGTCGCGACCCTGACCGCACAGCTGGACGTGTCCGACTCGTCGGACGCGCCGTTTCCCGCGTGGTCCCTCGGGCTGGGGATGTGTCTCGGCATCGCGGTCGGATGGCTCGGCGCGAGCCTGCTCCGTGATTACCGGGAGCGTCCGCCGGCAACGACCACGCCCGATCCGTCACTGCCACGCGGCTCCGTCGAGCTGCCCATCGTCGACCAGGTCGGTACCGGCCGGCCCACCACCGCGGTGCTCGCACTTCTCGTACTGGTCCCCGTGACCATCGTGTGCCTCCTGATGGGGAGCTGGTGGCCCATGGCCATCGCAATCCCGTCGTGTTTCCTGATCCTGAGCCTGCTCCGATTCACCGTGCGAGTGGACGAGCAGGGAGTGTCGGTGCGCAACCTCGGCGCATCCGCCCTCGACTACGGCCTCGACGAGATCATCGGCGCGAAGGTCACCGAGACACGCCCGTTCCAGGACTGGGGCGGATGGGGGATGCGGATCAAGCGACCCAACCGGTACGGGCTTGTCACGAACACCGGTCCCGCGCTGGTGATCACCACCGAATCAGGTCACGAACTCACGATTACGACCGACCGTGCCGAGGAGATGGCAGGCGCGATCAACACCCTCGCCGATCGACGGGCATAATCCTTCTACTTCCACCCGCCCCCGCTGCTTCTCCGGCGTTTCCTCCTCGGATCTGGCAACATCGGGGCCATGGGCGGCAGGCGAGGTGAGAGCGGATCGTTTCGGTCCGTCTCAGGGGAAACCCCTGGGTACAGTTCACAGTTGGTTCCTGCGTCCGACGCCGCACCGCACGCTGCGCGTGCCGAACGGCGCCGCGACCACGAGGTTCAGGTCACCTCGCGTGCCGCCCGTCCTGAAAGGCACCGCTTCCCCATCCGATGATCGAACCGTCACTTCCCGCCGTCGAGGTTTCGGAGGCGGCAGCCGTGTTCTCACGGATCTACACCGCCTGGACATGGCCCGAAGTGCTGCGGGCACTCGACTCGGTCCTACCCGGGGAGATCGCCCCCGATGTAGCGCATCGCTTGTTCCGTCTGACACGGGCAGAGCCACGTCATCCCGCGGCGGCCCTGGTCGACGCACTCGCACCGTGGACGATTCCCAGGCCGGCAGTGCCTCGACACATCGAATTGCACGAGCCGACGTCGACCGGGTCCGTGCTCGACGGTCTGCCCGATCTCTACTCCGTCGAGCAATGCGCGCACTGGCTCGGTCTCACCGTCCCCGAACTCGAGTGGTTCGCCGACCGCGGCAACTGGTTGCGCACCGCCGGACCACCGCTTCGGCATTACCGAATCTGGCACCGCACCAAACGCGATGGCGTCCGCGTCATCGAAGCACCGAAACCCCGGATGCGCGAGACACAGCGACGTCTGCTCCACCGACTCGTCGGAAAGATTCCCGCGCATCCGGCCGCTCGCGGGTTCGTTCCGGGCTCATCGCCTGCCGCGTTCGCCTGGCCGCACACCGACCGGTGCACGGTGCTGCGCATCGACCTGCGCCGCTGCTTCGAGACGATCACCCTCCGTCGTGTCAGGGGAGTGTTCGACCGCGCCGGTTACCCACCGCGGATCGCTCGCCTGCTCGCCGAGTTGTGCACGACCACGACCCCGGTCGATGTGCTCCACGGTGTCACCTCAGCGCACGCGGCTCTGCTGCGCGACAGGCATTTGCCGCAGGGCGCACCGACATCACCTCACCTGGCGAACCTGGTGTTGCGGTCGCTGGACCGACGTCTCGACGGATATGCCCGGCGCAACGACCTGCGCTACACCCGATACGGCGACGACCTGGCGTTGTCGGGGGACACACTCGACGTCGACCGAACGCTGTGGATGGTGGTTCGAGTGGTGTCCGCGGAAGGATTCGTCGTACATCCCGACAAGCTTCGGATCATGCACCGGCATCAGCGGCAACGCCTCGCGGGCCTGGTGGTCAACGACCGGCCACAGGTCGCCCGCTCCGACTACGACACTCTGCGCGCGCTGCTGCACAACGCGATCCGGGAGGGCGCAGCATCTCAGAACCGGAGCGGCCATCGTGACTTCCGCGCCCACGTGTACGGGCTGATCGCCTGGATCGGTGCCACTTCGCCCGCGCGCAGACAACGGCTGCTGGAGATGGCCGCGGCTGTCGACTGGCAGTCCTGAGGGCCCGCGCATGCCCCGGTGAGTCAGTTCCGTTCGACCTCGATCGGGTGGGTCGCCAGCAACGCGGTCGGGAGAGGCTGGCGGCGCAGCACAGCCGCCCACTGATCGATACCGGCCGGAGCCAGGATGTCGCGAGGTAGGGCGGAGACGACCATCCAATCGTCGTTGCCGAGTTCACCGTCGAGCTGACCGGCACTCCACCCCGCGTAGCCTGCGAAGATCCGCACTCCTTCGACGTGCTCGACGAGGGTCGCGGGGTCGGTGTCGAGGTCGATCAGCACGACCCGGCCCGCGATCCGGCGGACGCCCTTCACGTTGTCGACCTTGGCGCCCTCGCGCGCGGCGCCGAGGCACAGCGCCGAATTCCGGTGAACCGGCCCACCCACGTACAGGGCTCCCGGCGACGTCGACAGTGGAGCCCAGCGGGGGAGCATCGCGCCGACGGCGGTGTCGCTGATCCGATTGAGTACGACGCCGAAGCTACCGGAATCGTTGTGTTCGATGATGTAGATCACGGTGCGGCGGAACGTGGCTTCGGAGAGAGCGGTGCCGGCGACGAGCAGATTTCCCGCACGGACCTTGGGGGTCGACGGTGCGGTGCGATCCTCGGGGTCGTCCTGGTGCTGCGCCACTCCGTCATTCTCTCACCGCGGCTGTGCGTTTGTGGTCACGAATCCTGCAGTGTCGGCGAGAACCGCAAGGTGATGTTCGAACAGCGCCGACGCGTCGGTGAAGTTGTCGCGACCGTACTGACCGAAGACCTCGAAACTCACCGCACCGAACAGCCCGGACCACACCAGGACCCCGCGAGCGAGGACCGCGTCGGGTAGATCCCTGTCGAACCCACTCCTGATGCGCGCGAGATCGGCCGAGAGCGAGTCGGGGACCGGAACGGTCTCGATCGACCGCAACGCACCCGCGGTATACGCGTCCGCCAGGATCCCGACGAGACGAACTACGACCCGGGTTCCGGGTTCGGTCGTGCGTTCGGCGGGCGCCTGGTAGCCGGGGACGGGGCTTCCGAACAACAGCGCGTAACGCGCCGGCTCTCGCAGCCCCCATCCGCGGACCGCGCGGCCCAGTGCACGGAACTGGTCGGACGAGTCTTCCGCGTCGGCGATTGCGGCGTCGACAGCGTCTCCGAGTTCGTCGTACGCATCGATCACCAGAAGAGTGAGCAACTCGTCGCGGCTCGCGACGTAGCGGTACACGGCGGACGACACCACGCCGAGGTCGCGAGCGACGGCTCGCAAGGACAGTGCGGCGGCGCCTTCGGTCGCCAGGTGGTCGCGGCCGATCCGGAGGATGTCGGCCATCGTGCGGGCGCGCGCCTTTGCGCGAGGTGTCGTCATGTCTCCAGCCTGACCACTACCGCGAGCACTGTCAACAAATGTGAGCACTGCTCTTGACATGACCGCGCTCGGCGGTGCAGTCTGAATTCAGAATAGAGAGCAGTGCTCACACTTCATGAAAGGCGGACACCATGTCGAAACTCCACGTAGTCGCCGGCGCCGGACCTGTCGGCACCACCGTCGCGGAACAACTCGCAGCACAGGGACACCGCGTCCGCGTCCTCACCCGCTCGGGGAGCGGACCCGACCACCCCCGCATCGAGCGCCTGCGCATCGACGTCAACGATCCCCGCGCCCTCGACGACGCACTGACCGGCCCCGACGGCGACAGTGCCGTTGCGTTCTACATGTGCATCCACGGCTCGACCTACTCCGCCGCGGTCTGGGAGAAGGAACTGCCCGCCGCCGAGCAGGTCGTGCTCGATGCTGCGGGTCGCGTCGGCGCGGTCGTCGTGTTCCCCGAGAGCCTCTACTCCTACAGCTCCCCGCACGAGGTCATGACCGAGAACTCACCCCGCAACGCAACCCGCGGCAAACTCGGTGTGCGCACTCGCCTGCTCGAAGCCCGCGACGCACACTCCACACCGACGGTCAGCGTCGTGGCATCGGATTTCTTCGGACCCCATGTCCTCAATGCCCATGCGGGCGAACGCATGGTCCCCGTTGTTCTCGCCGGGAAGACGTCACGGGTACTCGGATCGGCGGACACACCGCACTCGTTCACCTACGTGCCCGATCTCGCAGCCGCGATGATCGCCGCCGCCGGCAACGACGAAGTATGGAACCGCGTCCTGCACGCACCCACCGCACCGGCGGTCACACAGCGCGAGATGGCAACCGCCTTCGCCACCGCCGCGGGAATGCCCGCCCCGAAGGTGGGGACCATCCCCACCTGGATCCTGCGTGCCGGTGCGATCGTCAACAGCGGTATGCGTGAACTCGCGGAGACCACCTACATGTTCACCGACCCGTTCGTCATGGACTCGAGCCGCACCGAGGCCGCCCTCGGGTTGTCGCCCACACCGATCTCGGAGGCCGCCGACACGACCGTCCGCTGGTGGCAGGACCGCACCCGATAGGGCTCCTTCCACACAGATAGTCTCGGAGATTGTGCAGGACTCGAAGCGGCAGGCGTGGCATTCGACGGTCTCCGCCCTCCGCGGATCACCGGGACTCGCTCGTCTGACGATCGTCCGCTTCTCGAGCCAGTTCGGCGACGGTATGTTCCAGGCCGCCCTCGGCGGCGCGATCCTGTTCAATCCCGAACGACACGCCGATCCCGTGGCCATCGCCGCGGGATTCGCCGTTCTGCTACTCCCGTACTCGATGATCGGCCCGTTCGCCGGTGCGCTCCTCGACCGCTGGGACCGCCGCCTCGTTCTGGTATGGGCCAACGCGCTCCGCGGCGTGTTCATTCTTGCGGCCGCAACCGTGCTCGTCACCGGGGGACCGCAGACCCCGTTGATGTTGCTCGCACTCGCCGCCGTCGGCGTGAGTCGATTCGTTCTCGCCGGCGTGTCGGCATCGCTCCCGCACGTCGTCGCCCAATCCTGGCTCGTCCCGGTCAATTCCGTTCTAGCGACGGTAGGTTCCGCGGTGTCGGCGGCCGGCGCCGGGGCCGCGGTCACGACGATCGCTCTCGTCGGTACCGGCGACCTCGGTTCCGGAATCGCCGTCGCCCTCGGAGCGTCCGGATCCGTGATCGGAGCAGTCGCGGCAGGAGGATTCGCACACCAGGCGCTGGGACCGGACGGCGCACGACCTCGGGCGGTGGTGCGCACCATCGTCGCCGGGCTGCGCACGGGAGCAACAGCGGTCTGGGAAGCCCCCGGTGTCGCCGCCGCCATGATAGGAATCGGTGCACACCGCATCGTCTTCGGCATCGACACGCTGATCATGGTGCTCGTCCTCCGCGACACCGAACATGAGACGTCACTGCCCGGCGGGTTCGCCGGATTCGGTGTGGCGGTCGCGGCCACCGCAATCGGCATGCTCATCGCAGCGATCGTCGCGCCGTTCCTCATCCCGCGACTCGGTCGGCCACGCACCGTCACCGTCGGGTTGATCGTCGCGGCGGTGGTCCAAACCCTGTTCGTCACAACCGTGACCCAGGGCCCGCTTCTCATCGCCGCGTTCCTGCTCGGACTCGCGGGTCAGACGATCAAGCTCACCGGCGATGCCGCGATGCAGATAGACATCGACGACGCACGGCGCGGACAGGTCTTCGCATTGCAGGACACCGTCTTCAACATTGCGTTCCTCGCCGCACTCGCAGTCGCGGCATTCGTCGTCGCGCCGGACGGCCGCTCGCCCGCACTCGCTGTCGCCGGCGCAGCGGTCTACATCCTCGGTGTGATCGGGGTGCTCGCGATCAGGCGTTACCGAATCGACCCCGGGCGCTGATCACGCAGCGCGGTGGATCCGGATCTCGGTCGCCTTGACCACGAACCACACCGTCGCACCCGGTTCGAGTGTCAGCTCGGCCGCCGCAGCCGTCGTGATCTCGGCTGTCAACCCGCCCGACGCACGCACCAGCACGGTCGCGCCTCTGGCCTCGAGCTCACCGACCTCGACGCACAGCGCGTTCCGTGGGCTTCCGTGCGGAGGCTCGGTGTAGACGGCCACCGCTGACGGCAGAAACACAGCAGCCGCTGCGGTACCGGGGGTGCAGTCGTCGTCGACAAGTCCGTGCACGACACCGACTTCCGTAGCGAGACCACCGGCTTCGACGATCCCCCCGAGTAGGTTCGTTCCAGCGATCCGCGCGCCGAATGCGCTGCGCGGGCGGGTCAGGACACGTCGCACGGGGCCGTCCTCGACGATCCGTCCACCCTCGACGACGATCACACGATCGGCGAGCGCCAGAACATCGAGCGGGTCGTGGGTGACGATCAGCGCTGTACGACCGTCGTCACGAAGCACCCTGCGCAGCAGCGACCGTACGGCCGGTGCCGTGGCGACATCGAGTGCGGCCATCGGTTCGTCGAGCAGGAGTAGTTCCGGATCGGCCGCCAGTGCCCGCGCGACCGCGATGCGCTGTGCCTGCCCACCCGACAGTTGATGCGGTGTGCGGTCAGCGAATTCGACGGCGTCGACGGCCTTCAACCACCGCATCGCGACCTCACGTGCAACGCGACGCCGCTTCCCTGCGCTGCGGGGCGCGAACGCCACATTGTCCAGAGCTGTCAGGTGCGGAAACAGAAGCGCCTGCTGTGCAAGCAACGCAACCGAACGTTTGTGGGGCGGTATCGCGGCGCCCGATGCAGTGTCTATGAGGACCCGGTCGCCCAGTTCGACGCGACCCCGGTCGGGCCGGAGCAGGCCGGAGATCACGCCGAGCAGCGTGGACTTTCCGGCTCCGTTCGGTCCCAGAACCGCGACCGTGCTGCCCTCGTCCACTTCGAGATCGACCATGAAGTCACGCTCGTCGACACTCGCCTGCACCTGCAGCCGGCTCACTGATCCGCTCCTTTCGGGCGCCGCGAGTGCACGGCGACGACGATCACCAGTGCAACGACGATGAGCAGCAGCGAGAGCGCCACCGCCGCATCGGGGTCGGTCTCGCGTCGCAGATAGATCTCGAGGGGAAGCGTGCGTGTGGTGCCCTGCAAGCTGCCCGCGAAGGTGAGGGTCGCACCGAATTCTCCGAGCGCGCGGGCAAATGCGAGGACCGCGCCCGATGCGAGTCCGGGCAGCACGAGGGGCAGGGTGACGCGACGGAAGACGGTGGTGGGCCGGGCGCCGAGCGTTGCTGCGACGTTCTCGTACCTGTGCCCCGCTGTGCGCAGGGCACCTTCGAGGCTCATCACGAGAAACGGCAATGCCACGAAGGTCTGCGCCACCACCACCGCGGTGGTGGAGAACGCGATACTGATGCCGAGCACCTCGAGGTGCTCGCCGAGCAGACCGCGTCGGCCGTAGGTGTAGAGCAGGGCGATACCCCCGACCACCGGTGGCAGGACGAGTGGAAGGAGCACCAGCGCGCGCACCACCTGCTGGCCTCGGAAACTACTGCGCGCCAGCACCAGAGCCATGGGTATCCCCAGAGTTGCGCACAGCAGTGTACTGAGGGACGCGGTCACCAGACTGAGCTCGAGCGCATCGAGCGACGCTTCGGACGTGATCAGCTCGGGATAGTTCGCCCAGTCGACCGTGAGCAGCATCGCCACCAACGGAACCGCGATGAAGACGAACCCCACCGCGGCGGGCACGTACATCCACCGGGGAATCCCCGTCGATGTGTGCGCCGCGCTCACGGTGCCGCGATCGCCGCCGACGCGACCACGACGGCCCGAATTCTCATGTGTGCTCCCCGGGGGTCTCGACGATGACATTGGTGGATTTGACGACGGCGACCGAGATGCTCCCCGGTACGAGACCGAGTTCTTCGACGGCTTCGGTGCTCATCAGCGAGACGATCCGGTGAGGGCCGCACTGCATCTCCACCTGCGACATCACTGTGTCGGAGACGACCCTGGTGACGAGACCGACGAGACGATTGCGCGCCGAGCTGCCGACACCCAGAAGGTCGGGCGCCGCAGCGGCCTGCGCTCGGGCGAAGGCAGCAAGCTCGCTGCCTTCGATCACTTTGCGTCCCGCTTCGTCCTTGCCCGCTGAAAGCGCGCCCTGGTCGACCCAGCGGCGGACCGTGTCGTCGCTGACCCCGAGTAGCATGGCGGCGTCTTTGATCCGCACATTCGTCATGAAATGGACCATACTTCCGTATATTCGGATGAACAAGCTGGTCACCGTCACCTCTTATACGTGCCACGTCATGGTGAGAGACGCCCGAGACCGCCTCCCTACCGGCGGTCGCGTTGCTTCAGATCTTCAGCGCGACGCCGTAACGGCCACTCCGGAACGACGGTGACACGCACCGACGTCCCGAACTCGTCCCGAGGTGCGACGTGCGGCGTGGCCGACGGAACAGGAACGTCCGCGGGATCGCTGGAGTCCACCCACTGCGCGACCGCGGCTTCACGGCGAAGGTCCTCACGATTCGGGGCGAGCAGCAACGCAACGATGGGTAGAGCGATCACGAGGATGCCGAGAACGAAGGCCGGGAACAGCACGGACAGAACGGTCAGTCCCTCGGGGTCGGCGGCGCTCGGATCGATCGTGGCCTTCACGCCCGCCATACCCGTGTAGTGCAGGGCAACCACAGCGCACCCCATGATCAGCGCCGCAGCAGCCCGGGCAGGAAGACGTTCCGCCACACCGGCCAGCCACAGCGCGGCTGTGGACGCGACGACGCCGATGACGATCGAGGCGATCACGAAAGCCTGATCGTGCTCGATCGTGCCCTTGATCCGGATCGCGGCCATACCGCTGTAGTGCATGAGACTCACGGCCAGGCCCATCACCAGTCCGCCGACAGTGAGCGGGATGCCACGAGGCACTCGTGCTTTCCACTCGGCGCGTGAGTCCACGATCCAGAGCCCGAACAGCGTGGCGCCGATCGCGAGCACGACCGAGAACAGCGTCGGCGCGAAGGCATACCGGATCGTCGAGCCAGGCACTGCAAATCCCATCATGCCGATGAAATGCATCAACCAGATCCCGACACCACCTATGGCGAGCGACGCCGTGGCGAGCCACCGCATTCTGGCGTTCTTGCCGTCGTCCTTGAAGGACTGCCGAACGCAGGACAGGCCCACATACGATCCGACGACCGAGGTCGCGTACGCCAGGAAGAAAACCCACAGACCCATCGTGAAATGGTGTAGTTCGTGCGACATCCATAACTCCGTACGGCACGCCTGGCTGTTGCCCCAGATCCGGATGGGACGTGCCGTACCGACCGATCGAGACCGCACCAAGTCCCCGACGCGGCGTAAGCGACGTTACCTCATGTCACATTTCGATAACCTTGCCGCTTAGTTTCGATCACAAGGGCGCTGGAACCCCGGCCGCGCAGGCCGCCTATTCGGGGCTCGGGTCGGGAATCTCGTCCGGCTTGTACGCAGGAAGCCGCGAAGCCGGGAGGATCGCAACGACACTGATCCCCGCGAGAATCAGCAGCCCGGTCTTCAGGGCCCTCAATCGTGCATCGGTGTTGATCTGCACGGCCGCATCGACCACCGCCGGTGAGGCACTCGTCGCGCTGAGCACTTCGCGGAGCTGATCGTTGCTCACGAAGTTGACATCGTCGAGGTCGATCTCGGCGACGACGGACTCCGGAATCTCGATATCGTTGGCAACCGACTGAGCGACATTGAGCCCGAGGATCGTCACCAGCATCGCTCCCGCAACCGCGGTACCGACAGCAGAGGCCAAATTCTGGGTCGTGCCTCGAATCGAGCCCACGTCCCCGGCCAACTCCTTCGGCGCCGAGGTCACGAGCACGTTGAACACCAATGTGACCAACGCACCCTGGCCCACACCGAAGACGATCAGACCCGCGATCGTGGGAAGGGTTTCCCAGTCGTTCGTCACGACGAAGGCAAGCCAGACCAGGGCTACCGTAGTCAGGACGAACGAGAACATCCCGATGGCTCTGGGGCTGAACCGCTTGTAGAAGCGAATGATCAGGGTGGCCGTGACGAACACCGTCAGATTGAACGGCATCATCGCCAGCGAGGTGTCGAACGGCGATCGCCCCTGGACGATCTGGATGTACAGCGGCACGGTGAAGTTCAGCGCCGCTTCCAACGCGACCACCACGAACATTGCGTAGAGGGCTGCCCTCTCGCGGGATGAGCCGAGGACCGACAGACTGACCAGCGGAACTTTGCCGACCTGCACCCTGCGCCTGGTCCAGACCAGGAAGGCCTGACCGAGAACGACACCGAGAACGATGAGGATCGGTGCCGGCGACAGGCCGACGACATCGAACGGCGCTCCGTCACGTGCGAGGAGTAATCCCCAACCGTTGAGATTGTTGAAACCCAGAGTCAGCACCACGATCGCAACGCCGATCAGGGTCGCGGCAACGAAATCGATCTCGACCGACGAGTTACCCCGGTCCGAGCGAAGAGTGAAACTGAAGGCGAACACCGCAATTGCAACCGCCAGGACGATCGCGAACACCGGCCGCCACCCGACGGTAGCGCCGAGCGCACCGCCGATGAGGAACGCACTCATCCCGGAGAACGCGCGGGCGGACCCCAGCGAGCCGATGGCGGTCGCCTGCTGGGTTCCGTGATAGTTCTCCGCGATCAACGCCACCAGTGCCGGCACGATGATGGCCGCAGACACCCCGGCAAGAGTCTGAGCTGCAATGACGAACTCGACGGTAGGCGCGAAGATCATCATCAACGACGAACCCGCGAACACGACGACGACGATGCGGAACACGAGAACCCACCCGAAACGCTGGCCGAGTTTCGCACCGAGCATCACCAGCGCGGCCACACCGATTCCGTACATGACGATGGCAGTGCTCACCGCGGTCGGCGGCGCACCGAAATCGTCGACCATGCCGCCGATCGACACCGGCAATGCCGCCACATTGAACGACATCAGGATCTGGCCGAGGAACAACCCGATCATCGGTAGCCACGAGTTGCGCTGTTCGACCGTCGCGGTGTCCTGTCCTGTACTTATCAGACGAGCCCCTTCTGTCGAGAATGCGCAGCGGAAGCGAAGATGTTCAGTCCGAGAACCCTCGACAGATAAGCCGTCGCGAGCTGTCCTCGAATGCTGTTTCCCGCAGTGTCCAGGAGCGGTGAGAACACCCCGATTCCGCACTTACCCGGCGCAATCGACACGATGCCACCCGAAACACCCGATTTGGCAGGCAATCCGATCTCGAACAGCCACTCACAGGGTGCCGTAGTTGTTGACTTCCGGGGCTGCGGCCTGGAGTTTCATGCGCTCAAGACCAGGTCGACCGCGTGATGAGGGTTGGCCGCCAGTCG
>NZ_SLVY01000021.1 GCF_004345605.1 Rhodococcus sp. SMB37 | reverse complement strand
AATATCCGGCCGCGGAAGACACTCGGCTGGAGGAAGCCATGTAACGTGCTCGCGGAGTTGATCGCGGGTGTTGCGTTAGCGTCCTGAATCCGCCCTGGGCTTTCTCGGAAGTCGCATGCAAAACTGCACTCTCGGGTTTCCGCGCGTACGTTCCCAGGGAATTGCCAGATTCATCGCAAGGTTCCTCGAGCGCCACTTGTTGTACTCGCTCTGTTCACGGAAGTGCAGCGGCGACGAAGGGTGTTCCATGAGTGTGTCGGACCGGTTCCGCAGGGGCTCTCCCCGCGACGAAGGGGCTGCTGAGGACGTTCCCACTCGCCCGAGCGGTTACCAACAGACCGCGAGCAAGCTGCATTCGTTCAACCGCTACGAGATCAAATACCTCGTCGACGAACTGCGTGTTCCACAGCTACGGGCCGAACTGGCCGCACGTATGGAGAACGACCCGTTTTCCCCGCGCGGCGGCTATCCGGTGACGTCGATCTACTACGACACCTCGAGCTTGCGGTTCTACTGGGAGAAGATCGAGGGGTTGAAGTTCCGCCGGAAGTTGCGGATGCGCCTCTACGGTTCGCCGCACGAGTGCACCGACGGCTCGTCGGTGCAGATCGAGATCAAGCAGCGCGTCAACCGGGTGACCCAGAAGCGCCGGATCGCCCTGCCCTACGGGGAGGCGCGGAGCTGGCTCGACGACCGTCAGGACGTCGAATGCGATCCGTCGCAGCGTCCCTTCGTGAATGAGGTGACCTCGTTGATCGGCAATCTCGATCTACGGCCGATCGTCACCACCGGGTATCTGCGGGAAGCGTTCGTCGGCGCCGATGCCGATCTGGGGTTGCGCGTGACGATCGACCACAGGATCCACGGCCGCGACCGCGACTTCCACTTCGCCTCGCCGGCAGAGAACCGCTTCACGATCCCGCCGAAGCTCGCGATCGTCGAGATCAAGGCGAATGAGCGTGTTCCCTACTGGGTCACGGACATGACGGCACGGCTGGACATGTCGGTGAACCGGATTTCCAAGTACTGCCAATCCGTCGAAGCATTCGGGCTCGCACCTCGATCCCGAATGGGTGCACCCGCACTGGTGATGTCCGATGACGCCAACGCATCCGTACCCACCGACATCTTCCGCGCCGTCCCGGCTCATTGATTCACAGACACAGGACAACTCGATGAATTTCGATCTTCAGGATCTCAGTGGAACGTTCACGACACTCGACATCGTCGTGTCGCTGTCGCTGTCGTTCGTTCTCTCGGCCATCATCGGCTGGGTCTACCGCTATACCCACAAGAACGTCTCCTACAGCCAGTCCTACGTGCAGACCCTCGTCATGGTGGGTATGGTCGTGGCGCTGATCATGCTCGTCGTCGGCTCGAACATCGCTCGGGCGTTCGCGCTCGTCGGCGCGTTGTCGGTGGTCCGATTCCGGAACGCCATCAAGGAAACTCGCGACGTCGGGTTCATCTTCCTGGTGATGGCGATCGGTATGACCACCGGCACCCGCTTCTACGTTCTGGCGATCGCCGCGACCATCGCGATATGCCTGGTCCTCGTGCTGATGAACAAGTTCAACTGGTTCAAGCTCGACGTACAGCGGCAGGTGGTGAAGGTCCAAGTGCCGCCGGAGTCCGGATACACCGACATGGTCTCCGATGTACTGATCAAGTACTGCTCCGAGTTCGAACTGGTATCCACCGAGTCCGTCCGCGGCGGTGCCCTGACCGAGCTGTACTACACGGCAACTCTGAAGAAGGGCAAGCAATCCAGTGAACTGATCACCGCATTGAACGAGGTCAACGCCGGCCAACGAGTCACCGTCCTCACCGGATACGACCAGACGGACATCTGATGGACGAGCACACGAGCGCGGAACCGCGAAAACGGTTGCGGCACCGGATTCCGACATCGCTTCGCCAACACTGGACGATCGCCGTAGCGCTGGTTGCCTTCGTCGCGCTCGTCGGGACGGTGTTCGGCACCAGCCGCATCCGCCCCTACATCACCGGTGACCCCACCGTCATCGCATCCGAGATCACCGAGAATATCGCGGGCACCGTCGACCTGTTCGACACGTCCGTCGACCATGAGGTGTCGATCGACATCAGCGACGTCGAGTACGACGACATGATCGACGCGTACGTCGACGACGGCGAGAAGGAGTGGGTCACCGCCGACGTCACCATCGACGGCACGGTGATCACCGACGTCGGTGTGCGACTGAAGGGCAACTCGACGCTCTCCGCATTGCGGGGCGGTATGGGCGAGGGCCCCGGTGGTGGCGAAGGCAGCGGCGGACCGCCCGGGGGCTCAGAACTACCAGGGGGCTTCGAACTACCCGACGATGTCGAGCTTCCCGAGGGCTTCGACCCTGCGGAGATGTTCGCAGGGGGTGAAGGCATGCCCGGGATGGGTGGTACCAGTATCTCGACGGACGATCCGACGTCGCTGCCGCTGCTCATCGACTTCTCCAAGAATGTCGAAGGCCGGGCGTATCAAGGTATGACACAGTTGTCGGTGCGGCCCGGAAGCCCGGTACTCAACGAGGCCATGGCGTTGTCGCTCACAGACGCGACAGACCAGCCGACCCAGCGTTACGCCTACACGGTGTATTCCGTCAACGGCAGCGCGACCGCCACGCGTCTGCTGCTCGAACATCCCGACGAGTCGTACGCGAACTCCCTGTTCGACTCGGACGGGTATCTGTACAAGGCCGATGCGTCGTCGAGTTTCACGTACGTCGGTGATGACCAGGCAGACTACACCGACCAGTTCGAGCAGATCAATGCCGAGGGCACGGGCGACGTCCAGCCGATCATCAGCTTCCTGAAGTGGATGGACTCGGCGAGCGACGAGGAGTTCGACGCACACCTCGCAGACTGGGTCGACGTCGACTCGTTCGCCCAGTACGTCGCGACGCAGAATCTGCTCGTGAACGGCGACGACATGTCCGGCCCCGGTCAGAACTACTACCTCTGGTACGACCTCGATACGAAGAAGATTTCAGTCGTGTCGTGGGATCTCAACATGGCGATGCAGGGCGGAACGACGGCAGGGCCGAGCGACACTGTGAGCATGGGTGGAGGTATGGGTGGGCCGGGTGGCAGGCGCGGTCAGGGTGGCGCTCCCGGCGCTGCAGCGACCGGTATGGCGCCACCTGAGGGAGCGACACCGTCCGAGGGGCGGACGCAGCCGAACGGCGACGGTGGGGAGGGACGCTCGATGGGTGGGAACACTCTGAAGTCCAGGTTCCTGGACTCCGACGCGTTCACCGATGTCTACGAGGCCGCGTACTGGGACCTGTACGAGCAGATGTACGGTAGCGGCCTGGCCCTCTCGATCCTCGACGGCCTTGCATCCGGTGTTCCGACCAGTGACGGTTTGACCGCGGAAAGCCTGCAGTCGAGCGTCGACTCGATGCGAACCTGGATTCAGCAGCGCACCGACGCGCTCGCAGCGATCTAGAAGCAAAGCGCGTGGACAGCCACAACCGCTTCGAACGGTTGTGGCTGTCCGTTACTGCCGTAAACTCGAATCAACGAGTGGCACAGGCGATGAGAGCGGCCACTACCAGTGCACCCAGCCCCACCCGGGAAGCGAGCCGTGCTGTGGGACCGATGTCGTCAGGTATGGGTGCCGGCCCGTCGCCCAGCGTGCCGCGGTCTTCGGTGCCGCCGTCGTAGACGTTGACACCACCGAGCTGCACACCGAGTGCTCCCGCGAACGATGCCTCCACCGGCCCGGCATTCGGGCTCGGATGCTTGTGCGCATCCCGTCGCCACGCGTGCAGTGCAGCGCCGGGCCGGGGGCCTACGCCGGCGGCGAGCAGCGCGGACAACCGCGCGGGCGCGAGATTGAGCAGATCGTCGAACCGTGCCGACGCCCACCCGAACTTCTCGAGGCGCGGGGTGCGATGACCGACTCGGGCGTCGAGGGTGTTCGCCGCGCGGTATCCGAAGAGCCCGGCGGGCCCGAGCAGGGCACCCCAGAAGAGCGGTGCCACAACGGCGTCCGACGTGTTCTCCGCAACCGACTCGATGGTGGCGCGGGCGATACCGTTCTCGTCGAGTCGCGACGGATCGCGTCCCACCAGATGTGTCACCTGCACCCGCGCGGCCGCGAGATCGCCGTCGCGGAGTTGGGCGTCGAGGGTGCGGGCCTCACGACCCAGGGAGCGGCCACCGAGAACCACCCATGTTGCTCCGGCGGTGACGGCGGTGCACAGCCAGGGCCGCGCGCGGGTGGCGCGGTCGGCGACCACGCCGAGGGCAGTTGCCGATCCGACGAGCACCGACGTGAACACCACACCGGCGGCGCGGTTGTCGGCGTAGAGGATCTTCTCCGTGGCGCGCGCGAGCCTGCCGAATCCGCTCACCGGATGCCAGCGACGGGGATCGCCGAACACCTGATCGGCCGCGTATCCGAGTGCCAGGCCTGCGGCTCTCGACGGGACTCTCACAGGATCGACCGCCACGCATCCGTCAAGGCGTCGGTCACTGCGCGGTCGCGGACGGCGATCCGCACCCACTGGTCGCCGAGACCCGGGAACGTGTCGCCGCGGCGTAACGCGAACCCCTTCGAACGCAACGCCTCCCGTGTTCCCTGTATGACCCGGACGAGAACGAACGGAGCGGCCGGGTCTCCCGCGACCTCGAGCCCGAGACCGGTGAGCGCATCCACGAGCGCGGCCCGGTCGGTGGCGATCTCGTCGGCGATCACGGTCGCCTCATCCGTCGCTCTCGGTGCGGCGCATGCGATCATCGCCGCGGCCGCGGGTGTCGACACCGACCACGGCGGTTGCTGCTCCGCGAGATCGGCAAGGACCTCGGGGTCGCCGACGACGTATCCTGCGCGCACCCCCGGGATCGCCCAGGTCTTCGTCAAGGACCGCACCGTGATCAATCCGGAGATGCTCTCGTTCGACAGCGATTCCGTTTCCCCCGGTATCGCATCCATGAACGCCTCGTCGATCACCACGACCCGGCCCGGGCGCACCAGCGACCGCAGGGTCGACGCCGGGTGCAGCACGGAGGTGGGATTGGTGGGGTTACCGACGATCACGAGATCCGCGTTGTCGGGCACCGCGTCGGTATCCAGCCGGAACCCGTCGTCGACGCGCAGCAGCACGCGCCGCACCTCGTGGCCGGCAGCGAGGAGCGCTGCTTCGGGTTCGGTGAACTGCGGGTGGACCACCACCGGCATCCGCCAGGGTCGCGCACGCGCGATCAACGTGAACGCTTCGGCGCCGCCCGCGGTGGGCAGCACCTCGTCGAGGCTGCGCTCATGTCGTCCGGCCAGCGCGGCGCGTGCCGCGCTGGGATCGGGATAGCGGTCGAGTGCATCGAGCGATGACCGCAGCGTCTCGTCGAGCCACTTCGGGCGCGGTCGCCGCGACACGTTCACCGCGAGGTCGACGAGACCGTCGGTGGCGTCGCGGTCGCCGTGATGATGCAGGTCCGGACCCGCGACACGCGGCATCCGAGGTGGCGCCGCAACCGGCGTCGTTACGCGGGCAGCGGTGACGAAGCGCTCCGCGAGCTGCGGATGCCCGGCCCAATGTGTGTGCAGGTACGACGCGTGCAGTGTCGCGGTGGAGAAGCCATCGGGACGTCCGTCCAGCAGCCACGCGGGGGAGGGGCCGGGTTCGACGGTGGTGCGGTGGAATTCGTGACCTGTCACCCGGGTTCCGGCAGGTCCGAGCAGGCCGTCGGCGGGTGCGATCGCAGTGCGGTAGCCGAGTGTGAGCCGTGGCGTCATGCGGGCGGAAGCGTCCAGGGCACCGACCATGTCGGCGCCGTCGACGTCCCTGCACAGATACAGCAGTCCGGCGCATTCGGCGACGGTGGGAACCCCGCCCGCGATGGCAGCGCGAAGATGTTCGCGCAAAGGAGCATTGGACGAGATGTCCGCCGCGTGCACCTCGGGGAAGCCTCCGCCGAGGTAGATGCCGGCGGTGTCGTCGGGCAGGGTCTCGTCGCGCAGTGGGTCGAAGGTGACCGTCCGGCATCCGGCTGCGCGCAGGATCTCCTCGGTCTCGGTGTAGCGGAACGTGAATGCTCGTCCCCCTGCGACGGCGATCACGGGGCCGTCGATGCCGGATGCGGGCGGCTCCCACGGTGAATCGGTCAGGTCGGGTGCGGATCGGGCGATGCGCACGACCTCGTCGAGGTCCAGGTGTTCCGCGATCTGCGACGCGAGCCGGTCGAGTTGCCCGGCGGCCTCGACACGTTCCTGTGCCGGCACAAGTCCCAGATGCCGCGACGGTGCGGAGATCCCGTCGTCGCGCTGCAGTACACCGAGCACGGGGATGCCGGTGGATTCGAGTGCGGCAATCACCTCGTCCGAATGTCGTGGCGACCCGGCCTTGTTCAGGATGACACCGGCGATGCGGACACCCCGATCGTATGACGCCATGCCGTGGACGACCGCGGCGATGGATCGCGACGCGTGTGAGATGTCGACGACGAGAATCACGGGTGCGCCCAGCAGTCCTGCGACGTGGGCGGTGGATGCGTACCCGTCGGTGCCGAGCATCCCGTCGTAGAGGCCCATGACGCCCTCGACGACCGCCATGTCGGCGCCGGTCGCGCCGTGCAGGAACAGGGGCGCAACCAGGTCGTTGCCGACGAGGTGCGGATCGAGGTTGCGTCCGGGCCGGCCGGTCGCGAGTGCGTGGTAACCGGGGTCGATGTAGTCGGGGCCGATCTTGTGCCCCGACACCGTGTGGCCGCGGCGACGCAACGCGGCCATGAGACCTGTTGCAACGGTGGTCTTCCCGTGCCCGGATGCCGGTGCGGCAACGACGAAGCGCGGAATCGTCACCACGCTGCACCCGCTACCATTCGATGCCCTTCTGGCCTTTTTGCCCCGCATCCATCGGGTGCTTGATCTTCGTCATCTCGGTGACCAGGTCGGCGACCTCGATCAGTTTGGGGTCGGCGCGGCGCCCGGTGATCATCACGTGTTGATGTCCGGTCCGCGACGTCAGCGTCTCGACGACCTCGTCGACGTCGATCCAACCCCAGTTGATCGGATACGTGAACTCGTCGAGCACGTACAAGCCGTGTTGCTCGGCGGCGAGACGTCGCTGAATTTCGCGCCACCCCGCGAGGGCATCGGCGGCGTGGTCCTCGTCGCTGCCTTCCTTGCGCGACCACGACCAGCCCGAACCCATTTTGTGCCATTCGATCGCGCCACCGGTGCCGCGCTCGTCGTGCAGCTCACCGAGGGTCTCGAACGCCGTCTGCTCGCCGAGCCGCCACTTCGCCGACTTCACGAACTGGAACACCGCGACCGACCAGCCCTGATTCCAGCCGCGCAAGGCCAACCCGAACGCGGCGGTGGACTTGCCCTTGCCGTCGCCTGTGTTGACCATCAGCAGCGGCCGATTGCGGCGCTGGCGGGTGGTGAGCCCGTCGTTGGGTACGACCTCGGGTTGTCCCTTCGGCATCAGGCTGCTCTCCCACGCACGATCGAGGTGAGGGCGTCGGCGTGAACCTCGCCCACTTGTACATACTCGGCGCCGAGCCGGTCGGCGAGTTGGGCTGCGAGTCCCATCCGGAAGCGACCGGTTTCGGAGTCGACGACGACCGCCGCGACCCCCTGGGCAGCGAGGACATCGGCGGCCTCGAGCGAACGGGCGAGCGCGTCGGTGCCCGAAGTCGCGCGTCCGTCGGTGACGACGACGAGCAGCGCCCGCCTGTCCGGGTCGCGGAGCCGATGCCGCCGGATCGTCTCGGCGGCCTCGGCAAGTCCTTCGGCGAGCGGCGTGCGCCCCCCGGCCGGGAGTTCCCGCAGGCGAGCCGCCGCGACATCGACAGAGTTGGTCGGGGGTAGCGCGACGGTCGCGCTGTCACCGCGGAAGGTCACGAGCCCGACCGTGTCGCGGCGGCGGTACGCATCGAGCAGCAGCGACAGGATTGCTGTCTTGACCTGTGTCATCCGTTGCTTGGCCGCCATCGACCCGGACGCGTCGACGCACAGCAACACGAGGTTCGCTTCCCGGCCCTCGACGACCTTGCGTCGCACGTCCCAGCCGCGTGAGGTCAGCGCGCTGGCGCGGATCGTCGCAGGTAGGTGGATCGCGCCGGTGTCGCCGGCGCGGTCGCCGACGGTGCGCCCGATGGTGGTGGCCGCCTTCGATCGCCGGCCCGCGACACCACGCCCGGTGCGGTCGACGGAGAACAGTCGTGTCCGGTACGGATCGGCAGGTGCATCCACCGAGTTCGGAACGCTTGCGCTCGAGCCGGACGGTGAGTCCGCCGGGGAGTCTTCCGGGTCGGGCGCGCCGCCACCGTCGGGGTCGTCGTCGGGATCGAGGTCGGGATCAGGCTGCGAATCGGGCCGATTCAGCAATTCGTCGAGAAGATCGTCATCGGTATCGGGATTGTCGAACGGGTTGCGGCGCCGCCGATGCGGCAGCGCGAGTTTCGCGGCGACCGCGACGTCCTCGCGGGTCACCTCGTCACGACCGGCCCATGCCGCGTGCGCGACCGCGGTCTTGGCGGTGACGAGATCGGCGCGCATGCCGTCGACGTCGAACGCCGCGCATATCTCGGCGATCGACACCAGAGCGTCGTCGCCCAGGCGCACCGTCGACACGCGTTCGCGGGCCGATGCGATCCGCCGGGACAGATCCTGCTCGGCCGCGGACCACTGCGCGACGAACGAGTCGGGGTCCGCGTCGAATGCCAGGCGGCGGCGCACGATCTCGACGCGCAACTGCGGGTCGCGGGGTGCTGCGACGTCGACGGCGAGCCCGAACCGGTCGAGGAGTTGCGGACGGAGCTCGCCCTCCTCGGGGTTCATGGTTCCCACCAGCACGAACGTCGCGGCGTGACTCACGGACACGCCGTCTCGCTCCACCGTCGATCGCCCCATGGCTGCGGCATCGAGCAGCAGGTCGACGAGATGGTCGTGGAGCAGGTTCACCTCGTCGACGTACAGCACTCCGCGGTGTGCGAGCGCAAGCAGGCCCGGCTCGTATTCGGCGGTGCGAGCCGACAGGGCCTTGCCGAGGTGCAGGGATCCGGTGACGCGGTCTTCGCTCGCGCCGACGGGGAACTCCACGAGCCGTGCCGGTCGGATGTGCGACGGGGTGTCGGGCGGATGCGGGCCGTCGGGGCAGTGCGGGTCGGGGGACGACGGATCGCACGCGAACCGGCAGCTCTCGACCTCCGCGACCTGCGGCAACAGCGCTGCTTGCGCACGTACCATGGTCGATTTGGCGGTGCCCTTCTCACCGCGCACCAGCACTCCGCCGATCGACGGCGACACCGCGCACAGAGTCAGGGCCAGCGCCAGGTCGTCGGAACCGACGACAGCGCTGAACGGATACACGAGCACTCCAACCTCCACAGGCTCCCGCTGGGATGTCCACTTCGGCAACCGATCGAAGGCCGGTCTTCGGACTTCCCGGTCGAGCGTCGTGCGATCGCCTTCCCGGAACTGTCCGGTGGCTGCGCTCACGCGCATGATCGACGACTCCCGGGTCACCGCAGCGGGCCTGTGCCGGATTTTCACCGGCTTCCCGATTATCCCTGTGAAGGGCACCTTCGATGTGTCTTGCCGCGGCCGAGTCTATCCACACCCGCCCGTCTCCCGGACCACGGGCTATCGTTCACGGCCATGGGTTCACGGATCACCGTCGTCGGAATCGGCGCCGACGGCTGGAGCAGCGTGCCGGCGACCGGCCGGGAGCACGTGCTCGCCGCCGATGTCCTGCTCGGCGGCGAGCGGCACCTCGCGATGATCCAGCCGACCGACGCGGTCCGCGAGCCGTGGCCGTCCCCGCTGCTCAGCGGTCTCGACGACCTGCTGGCCCGGCACCCCGGCAGGGTCGTGGCGCTTGCGTCCGGGGACCCCTTGGTATCGGGCATCGGCTCGACCCTCATCCGTCGCCTGGGTCGCGACGCAGTCGAGGTGATCCCCGCCGTGTCGTCCGTGGCCCTCGCCCGGGCTCGCATGGGGTGGGCGGCCGAGGAATGCGACACGGTCACCCTCGTCGGCCGCGACGTCGACGCACTGCGCCGCTACCTGACACGAGGTCGCCGGCTGATCGTCCTGACCTCGAACTCGTCGAGCCTTCCGGAGATCGCGCGGCTGCTCGTGGGGGAGGGGTTCGCCGATGCGGCGGTGACGGTGCTCGCCGACCTGGGAGGTGACGAGGACCGAATCGACGGCACCGCGGGCGATCTCGTGGACACCACGGGTCCGCAGCTCGGTCTCCTGTGCATCGAGTGCGTCGGGACGGAAGGGTTGTCCACGACACCCGGACTCCCGGACGAATGCTTCGAGAACGACGGTCAGCTCAGCAAGCGACCTGTCCGGGCCGCCGCGGTGTGTGCACTTGCGCCGCGACCGGGGGAGCTGTTGTGGGACGTGGGAGCCGGTGCCGGTTCTGTCGGTATCGAGTGGGCCCGCACCGACCCGCGTTGCCGCACCATCGCGATAGAGAGGGACCCGGCACGGGCCGACGCGATCGCGCGCAACGCCGCCCGGCTCGGTGTGCCATCACTGGCGGTGGTGAGAGGTGCCGCACCAGAGTCGCTTTCCGGGTTGAATGCCCCCGACGCGATCTTCGTCGGCGGTGGTGGAAGTCGCGACGGAGTACTCGAGACCTGCTGGCATGCGTTGCGGCCGGGTGGTCGCCTCGTCGTGCATTCGGTGACCCTCGAGACCGAGGCCGTGCTCGTGCAATGGTGGAAGACGTGCGGAGGCGAGCTGTCACGGTTGTCGGTCGAACAGGCCTCATCGATCGGAACGTTCACCGGGTGGCAGTCGCTGCGACCGGTTGTGCAATGGAGTGTCACGAAAGGTAAAAAATGACAGTACATTTCGTGGGATCCGGCCCTGGTGCCGCAGATCTGTTGACGCTGCGGGCAGTCGATCTGCTCCGCGCAGCCCCGGTCGTGCTCTACGCGGGGACGTATCTCGACGCCGAGATCCTTGCGCACTGCAAGGGCGACGCCGAACTGATCGACACCCAGCATCTCGACCTCGATCAGATCACCGCACACCTCGTCGACGCAGACCGTCGCGGACTCGATGCGGTGCGGTTGTGCTCCGGCGACCCGTCGTTGTATTCGGCGCTGACCGAACAGACCAGGCGCCTCGACGCCGAAGGCGTTGCGTGGGACGTGACGCCGGGCGTCCCCGCCTACGCTGCTGCCGCGGCGACGCTCGGCGCGGAACTGACCGTGCCGGAACTCGTTCAGACCGTGGTGCTCACGCGCACGCAGGCGCGGTCTACGTCGATGCCCGGCACCGAAGCGCTCGCGCGCGTCGCGGGTCTCGAGGCGAGCCTGGTGCTGCACCTGGCCATCACCCGGATACGCGTGCTCGCCGCCGAACTCTCCGAGATCTACGGCCCGGACTGTCCGGCGGCGGTGGTGGCGTTCGCGTCGCGCCCGAATCAGATCGTGCTGCGCGGCACACTCGCCGACATTGCAGAGAAGGTCGAGGTCGCGGGGTTGAAGCACACCGCAGTGATCCTCGTCGGGCGTGCCCTCGGGGTCCGGGACACACCCGACGTGGCGTGTTCACATCTCTACGATCCGGCGCGCGACCGGTCTATTTGAGCATCGCGCCGGCGTCGACCGGCAGCGAGACGCCGGTGATGAACCGCGATTCCTCGGACGCGAGGAACAGCACCGCGTTGCTGATGTCGATCGCGTCGACCCACGGGGTGGGCAGCACGTGCATCATCTGCGACAGGGGCGCGAAATCCTCCTTGGTCGGGTTCTCGAGGTCGGGTCGGAACATCTTGAACGTCGACTCGTTGAGAAGCATCGGTGTGCTCACCTGCGTCGGGCAGATGGCGTTGACGCGGATGCTCTCCTCGCCGAGTTCCATGGCGAGGGTGCGCATGATGCCGATCATGCCGTGCTTGGCGGAGACGTAGTGCCCGACACTCGGCAGAGCCCGCAGGCCACCCACCGAGCTGGTGAGGATGATCGAGCCACCGTTGCCTGCTTCACGCATGTGCGGCACCGAGACACGCGTGGTCGCCCATACTCCGGTGAGGTTGACGTCGATCATGTCGCGCCAGCCCTTTTCGTCGAGGGCATCGAGACGATCACCCGAGCTCGCGAGACCCGCATTGGCGCAGATGATGTCGAGGCGACCGAACTGCGCGACACCGTCGTCGACGATGGCCTGCATCGCGGCCATGTCGCGGACGTCGGCCTGCGCGGCGTAGATCTTGCCGCCCGCCTTCTCGACCAGCGACACGGTCTCCTCGAGATCCTCGGGAGTCGACATCGGGATCGGAACCCCGTCCAGCTGCTTACAGACGTCGACCGCGATGATATTGGCACCTTCTTCCGCCAATCTGACCGCGTGACTGCGTCCTTGACCACGTGCTGCGCCCGTGATGAATGCGACCTTGCCCTCGACCCGTCCCGTCATGTCATTCCCCTGTGCTCGTTGTGGTGGCCGCGGCAGCCTTCACCGCCGCGATGATTCCCTGATATCCGGTGCATCGGCAGATGTTTCCGGACAGTGCTTCCCGAATCTCTCCGTCTGTCGGCGACGGGTTCTCCTCCAGGAACGCCGTGGCCGAGACGATGAACCCCGGTGTGCAGAAACCGCATTGGAGACCGTGATGATCTCGGAATGCGGCCTGGACCGGCGACAGTGTGCCGTCCTCGGACGCCATTGCTTCGATGGTGGTGACTTCGGCGCCGTCGGCCTGCACCGCGAAGACGAGGCACGCGCGTACGGCTTCGCCGTCGAGCAGGACCGTGCACGCACCGCACACGCCGTGTTCGCAGCCGAGATGTGTTCCGGTGAGGCCGCAGTCGACGCGTAGGTAGTCGGCGAGAGTCAGTCGTGGTGGCACCGAATGGCGACGCGGGCTCCCGTTGACATGAACTTCGATGTCTACATTGGTCATTCGAACCCCTCCCGGGCAGTTGCCTCGTCCACGGCGCGACGCCACGCACGTGCTGTGATCGTCGCTCCCACCCGCCGGCGGTAGGTGGCGGGGCCGTGCAGGTCGTCGGAGACCGTGTCGAGCGAACCGAGTGCGCTCCGGCCGACCTCGTCGGCGTCGATCTCGTGGATGGTCCGGCCGAGAAGTTCCGACTCCACCGCGGTGACGCGGACCGGCGTCGGGGCCACACCGAACAGCGTGATCGCGCATCGGTCGAGTGTCGACGCGGCATCGAGGCGGATCGCGATTGCTGCGCCGGCGAGTGCGAAGTCGCCGGTGCGTCGGGCGAATTCCTCGATCGCGAACCCGGAGCGCCCGCTCCACGTCGGGAACCTCACGCCGGTGAGCAGCTCGTCGGCTTCGAGATCGGTGGTCCACATCCCGGTGAAGAACTCCGAGGCGGCGATGGTACGGCTTCCTCGTGGAGACAAAGCTTCGATCTCGGCGTCCAGGGCCAATGCGACCGCGGGATATTCTGCTGCGCCGTCGCCGTGCGCAATCGACCCTCCGAGGGTGCCGCGGTTGCGGATCTGGAAGTGTCCGATCAACGGTGTCGCGCGGGACAGCAGTGGGACCGCGGTCGCCAGTTCGGTAGAGCGGCCGACTTTCGAGTGCGTGGTGCCTGCGCCGATCCACACCGCGTCGCCGCGCTGTTCGATGCCGCGCAGTTCTGCGAGTTTGCGCAGGTCCACGAGGTGATCGAACACGGCGAGCCGCAGGTTGAGCATCGGCATCAGACTCTGCCCGCCCGCGATGAACTTTGCTTCGTCGCCCAATTCGGCGATGAGCGCGACCGCGTCGGTAGCGGTGCCGGGTGCGTGATAGTCGAAGGCCGAGGTCTTCATGCCTTCACCGCCTGGACCTCGTCGAGCATCTTGATGATCGTGGCGGGGGACAGGGGCAAGCCGGTCACTTCCACTCCGAAGGGTGCCAAGGCATCGGCGACCGCGTTGACCACGGCCGGGGACGCTCCGATCGCGCCGCCCTCACCGACACCCTTGTAGCCGCCGGGTCCGGCGCTGGGGGATTCGACGTGCCCGATCTCGATGTCGGGGACGGTGTCGGTGGTGGGAAGCAGGTAGTCCATGAACGTGGTGGTCACGGGGTTGCCGTCGTCGTCGTACGCGAGGTGCTCGTAGAGGGCGCCACCGATTCCCTGGACGGTGCCACCGTAGATCTGGCCCTCGACGATGTCGGGATTGATCATCGGACCGCAGTCCTCACCGACGATGAAACGGAGGATTTTCACCGCCCCTGTCTCGATGTCGACCTCGCACGTGCAGACGTGGCTGGCATTGGCCCACAACATCATGGACGGCGAATGGTAGCGGCCACTGGATTCGAGTCCCGGAGGTACTCCGGGCGGCAGTGTCTCGGCCTGGAAGTAGGAGATCTCGGCGATCTCTTTCAGGGTGATCCCGACGCTCGGGACACCACGGACGGTCGCGCGACTATCCACGAACTCGATGTCCTCGACCGCGGCTTCGAGCTTGTGTGCGGCGATGGCAAGGATCCGGTCGCGCAGCACCGACGTCGTTTCCCGGACTGCTCCCGCAATCATCGACCCGGAGCGGCTACCACCGGTTCCGGCACCGAACGGGGTGATCGCGGTATCGCCCTGGATGGTGTGGACATCGGCGATGTCGACGCCGAGCGCATCAGCGGTGAGCTGCACAGCGGTGGTTTCGAGACTGTTGCCCGACGACCCGCCGGCAACGTAGACATTGACCTTGCCCGACGGTTCGATGCGAATCGTCGCACCTTCTGTGGCGTGGAACGGCGTTGCACCCGTGGTGGGTTCGATGTAGGTGCAGGTGCCGACCCCGATGTAGCGCCCTTCGGTGCGTGCGCGTTCCTGCTCCCGCCGGAATGCGTCGTAGTCGAGGATCGACAGGGCGTGCTCGAACGTCTCGAGCGGCGTCGAGTCGTTGTACGGCATGCCCAGCGGGTTGGCGAGCGGCAGATCTGAGGCGCTGAGCATGTTGCGTCGCCGGAGTTCGACGGGGTCGATGTCCATCTGACGTGCCGCGACGTCGAGCAGCATCTCGCGCGCCAGGGATTCGAACTGCCACGGCCCGCGATACGCGACCCGGCCGACGGTGTTCGTGTACGTCAGCTTCATCGAGAACGCGGCCGCGGGCACTCGATAAGGTCCGGGGAACAGCATCCCGACAACCGCCCCGGACGTCACCGGCGACGGGATCGGGTAGGCGCCCACGTTCTGGACGTGGTCGATCGAGGCGCCGAGCAGCTTGCCGTCGGCGTCGAACGCGAAACGCGCGTCGCCGCATTCCTGGCGGGCCATGCCGGCCGACATCATGTGTTCCTGTCGGTCTTCGATCCATTTCACCGCGGCCGGAAGTTTTCTGGCGGCGAGCAGCACGGCGATGTCCTCGCGCTGCGGAACGACCTTCTGCCCGAAGCCGCCACCGGTGTCGCGCATGATCACCCGGACGCTGTGCTCGTCGAGCCCGAGCAGCCGGGCGGTGAAGCCGCGGACCTCGTGCGGGGATTGGGTGGAGGCCCAGACGGTCATCTCGCCGGCCGACCATTCGGCGACGAGGCCGCGGGTCTCCATGGGGACCGCGATGTAGGCCTGCTGATGGATGGTCCGGGAGACCACGTGGGCTGCCTCGTCGAACGTCTTCGCCAGCTCGTCGGGGAGTGGACCGCCCATGGCCGCGGCGATATTCGCGGGGTGCGCGGCGTGGACCAGTTCGTCGGCCCGATCGGCGGCGGTGTAGTCGACAACCGGTGTCAGCGGGTCGTAATCGACGGCGACGAGCTCGACCGCGTCCTCCGCGATGTACCGGTCGTCGGCCACGACCAGCGCGACGGGATCGCCGACGAAACGCACTTCGTCCTCGGCGAGCGGGGGCCAATTCAGGGCCGGCATGTACGGCCCGTCGAGCGCGTAGGTCTGCTCGTGGATGCCGGGTGCGAGGTCGGCGGCGACGTACACCGCGTGGACCCCGTCGAGTGCGAGAGCCTCGGAGATGTCGATGTCGACGATCCGGGCGCGGGCGAACGGGCTGCGCACGAAACATGCGTGGAGCATGCCGGGACGTGTCACGTCGTCGACGAACATGCCGGCGCCGGTCAGGAGTCGGGGGTCTTCGACTCGCTTGATGCGAGTCCCGACGTAAGCGGAAATGCTGGGCCTCATCACAGAAATTCTCACCTCGGCCTTCGGTGGATGCTGAGCAAGTGTCTAGCACCCCCCGAAGTGAGGTGTCAATCACATTCTCTCGAGGAGAGCATGTTCTTCTCGCAGGTGCGGCGCCCGGGTGTGCCGTGTGACGTCGCAGAACGGCGATGTGCGGGGTGGTTGACAGTCACCTGGTGAACGTCGTTCACTGCGTGGGGTGAACGACGTTCACCGAAGGTGGCGATGGAGGATCGGGATGGATACAGCGACCCCGTCGCGAAGTGCGGCGTCCAGCGGTGTGATCACGGCACTGTTGAGCGTCGCGGGTCTCGTCGTGGCTCTCCAGACCACTCTCGTGGTACCCCTGCTGCCGGATCTCCCGGAGCTGCTCGATGTCACCGCGGGTGATGTCGGCTGGCTCATCACCATCACCTTGCTGACCGGAGCGGTGGCCACGCCCATCGTCTCCAGGATGGCCGACATGTACGGCAAGCGCCGGATGATGGTGTTGTCGTTGTCGATGATGGTCGCCGGTGCGCTGATCGCGGCGATCGGAGGCGACTATCTGTTCGTTCTCATCGGACGCGGCCTGCAGGGGTTCTCGTCGTCGCTCATCCCGGTGGCGATGGCAGTCCTGCGCGATGTGCTTCCTCGCGAGAAGGTCGCCGGGGCTGTGGCGCTCACCAGCTCCACGATGGGAATCGGTGGTGCACTGGGCATGCCGGCGGCGGGCGCGTTGTACGACAACTTCGGCTGGACGTCCGTCTTCTGGGTGTCTGCGGCAGTCGGCACATTGCTCACGCTGGGCATCCTGCTCGTCGTTCCCGCCTCCGCGACGGGAACCCGCGGCCGCTTCGACATTCTCGGTGCGCTGTTGCTGTCGCTCGCCCTGACAGCTCTGCTTCTGGGGATCTCGAAGGGTCCGGCGTGGGGCTGGTCGAGTGCGCAGACCGTCGCGTGCTTCGTCGCAGCCATCGTGATCGCGGGCGTCTTCGTGCCGTATCAGTTGCGAGTGAAGGCCCCGATGGTCGACCTGCGCGTGTCGGCGCGGCGCACGGTGCTGCTCGCCAATCTCGCCGGCCTCTTCATCGGATTCTCCGCGTATGCCAGCTTGCTGGCGACCACGCAACAGTTGCAGCTACCCGAGATCACCGGCTTCGGGTTCGGGCTCAGTGCGGCAACCGCCGGGCTGTGCATGATTCCCGGTAGCGTGGCGATGATCCTGACCTCACCGGTAGCGGGGAGACTCACCATGCGGTTCGGCGGGCGCTTCACGCTCACGCTCGGGACCCTCGTCATGACCGCGGCCTACCTCTTCCGCATCACGTGGGACGACACCGTCGTCCTGATCGTCATCGGTGCGGCGATGGTGAGCATCGGCAACGCCTTGGCCTACGCGACCCTGCCGGCGCTGATCATGGGTGCTGTTCCTGTCACCGACACGGCCGCCGCGAACGGTCTCAACAGCCTCCTGCGCACCATCGGGATGTCGAGTATGAGCGCGGTGGTCGCTGCGTTGCTCGCGAGTATCACTATCGAAGCGGCGGGCGCGACCTTCCCGGCGCACGGAGCCATCATTGTGATCTTCGTGATTGCGGGCTCGTCCACGTTCGTGGCTACGCTGTGCGCCGTGCTCCTGCCGAAGCATCAGCCCGTGCGCACGACGCCGGTCGTCGATGCAATCGAGGCGGCGTGAGGTTGCGATGAGTGAACGGACCACCCGCGAGACCATCCTCGACGCTGCGCGACCGTTGTTCGCCGAGCGGGGCTTCAACGGCACGACCATCAGGGATATTGCCGATGCGGCCGGTGTCTCGCCGGCCCTCGTGATGAAGCTGTCGGGCAGCAAGGCCGAGCTCTTCCAGGCTGCTGCGCCCGACTCTCCGGGACTCGATCCGGATCCTTCCGAGGAATTGCCGGGGTATCGGTTGGTGCGGGCGGTGGTCGAACGCCGGAACTCGGGGGACTACGAATTCTGGGCGATGGCTCCGTATCTCGTACAGGAAGCCCCGGAACCCGAAATTGCCCGCGCGAAGATGACAGAACGAGTGGTGCCCCGCATCGCGGCGGTGATCGGCGAACAGACGCCCGAAAAGACCCGGGCCCGAATGGTCGTGACGCTGCTGCTGGGCCTGGCGAGCGGCCTGCGCACCTTCGAGATTCTGACGCCCCAGGCGATCGACAGCGCGAAGTTGATCGAGGCGTACGGTGCGCTCGTGCAGAAGATCATCGACGATGACGGATTGTGACTGCTTTTGCCTCTCGGGTGGGCTACCCGGCCGACATCGAAGCGGCGAAGGCCGGGAGTAGGGTGTCGACGACCCGCTGCGCTCGGTTCGATTCGAGTTCGGGACTGCGGGCGCGCTCGGCGGCATAGGCGCCCACGAGGCAGTCCAGGAAAGCATCGAGGTCGAGGTCGGCACGCACGGTTCCCCGGGCGATGTGGTCGTGGATGACGGCCGAGAGGTTGCCGCGGTGCCGGACGAGGACCGCGCGGATCAGGTGCGTGAATGAGGGGTCGGGATCGGTGAGAAGGGCGGAAAACCCGCCGAATCCGATGCCCATATCGATGGACCTCCTGGACTCGTGCGCCAGCCAGGTCAAGACCTCGCGCGGTGTGGAGTCGGCTGCCGGCGGTTCGGGGCGAGCGATCGGTTCGAGGCTTGCAGTGAGCATCTCGTCGCGGTCGCGGTAGCGACGGTAGATCGTGGTGCGCGCCATTCCCGTGCGGTTGGCGACGCCTTCGATGGTGACGGCAGTGGGGCCCTTGATACGCAGGAGGTCGCGGACGGCCTCGGCGATGCGCTGCTCGACGGACCCAGTTTCTGTCGCTGTCACGTCGGCTCCTTTGTTCGGTCTCCTGGCGTGGGAATGTTTCCGCCGCGAGGAACGCTACACTAGGTGTAGCTACACTACATGTAGCGTATCGAACCTCCCTCGTTACGGGCCGACCACACGGAAGGAATCCAGTCATGACCGACACCCGAAAACTGGCCGGGGGAGCAGCTGCACTCCTCGGCCTCGTCACCATGTCTGCAGGGATCTGGGCAGACACCACACCGGTCGGATCCGGGCTCACTCTCGGCTTCGGTGCCCTCGCGACGCTCTACGCACTGTGGTCGCTCATCGCCCGCAATCCCACGAAGGACCACTGGGCGTTGTCCGTCGTCGGCCTCGTCCTGTTCGTCGTGCCGTGGGTGGGCCAGTACGCTGGTGACGCCGCCGCGTGGACCTCGTGGATCTCCGGTGCCCTGATTATGCTGATCGCCGGAACCGCTTATGTGCAAGACGAATCCGACGATCTCACCGAGAAGACCGAACGCCACGACCGCGAAACCTATCGGGTTGAACACACACGTGTCTAGGCTCCCACCGAGCGCGACGTCCACACCGAGCCGGACGGCAACGTGGAGGTGCCTGCTGCACCGATGATGAGCAGGCACTTCATGTCGATGCTCGTGGGATCCAGTTTCTCGAGGGTGGTGACCTCGAGCGACTCACCCGTCCTGCCCACGTCCCGCCCGATCACGACGACGGTGTCGCCCGGCCGATGCTGCAGGAACAGTGATCGCGCGTCGGCGACCTGCGTCGCGCGCGACCGCGACGCGGGATTGTAGATCGCCAGCACGAGATCGGCTTCCGCGATCGCAGTGAGCCGCTTCTCGATCACGCTCCAGGGCTTGAGTCGGTCAGACAGGCTCATGACTGCGAAATCGCCTCCGATGGGCGCACCCGCGCGGGCCGCGACGGCCTGCACCGCCGACACTCCCGGCAACACGCGGATCGGCACCGACGCGTACATGTCGTCCTGCGCTGCCTCGAACACCGCCGACGCCATCCCGAACACCCCGGCGTCACCGCCGGACACCACGGCCACCTTCTCGCCGGACAGTGTCAGGTCGAGCGCGAACCTGGCGCGATCGACCTCGACGGTGTTTCCACTCGAATGTCGTTGCAGGCCAGGGCGCACGGGAACCCGATCGACGTACGGACCGTATCCGACGACATGATCGACCGACGCGAGAGCCGCCGATGCCTCGGGAGTGAGCCACCTGTCGTCGGCGGGGCCGAGTCCGATCACCAGCAATTCGTGTGTCTCGACCGAGGTCTCGGCCTCGAGCGTGACGGGGCGGGATCGGTCGGTCACTCCGCGGTTGCGGGGAGCCTTGTCGCCGGCTGCGAGGATCACCGAAAAATACGGAACTGTATCGGGATCCACGTCTGCAGCTGCGACGATGCGTTGCCCGTCCATGGTTGCACGCTCGACGTACACGGCACCGTCGAGTCGTCCGGATTGCTCCAGGGCGCTTCGCACCGATTCGAAGGTGCGGCCCAGTTTCATGATGACCGCGCCGTCGGTATCGGCCAGTCGCCTTGCCAATTCGGGCTCGGGAAGGGTTCCCGGGAGGATGGTGAGGACATCGGTGCGGCGCACCAGGGGCTCGGCGGCCGCGGCTGCGGCCGCCGAGAACGATGTGACCCCTGGGATCACCTCGGCAACATACTCTTCCGACAACCGGTCGTGGAGGTACATGTACGACCCGTAGAACAACGGGTCACCTTCGCACAGCACGACGACGGTGCGATCGGCGTCGAGGTGGGCGGCAAGACGCGCAGCGCACTCGTCGTAGAAGTCGGCGATCGCCCCGTCGTATCCGCCGGGGTGGTCAGTGGTGCCGACGGTGACGGGGTACACCAGCTTCTCTTCCGTCACGCCCTCCGGGATCAGTCCGGCAGCGATGCCGCGCGCGATCGACCGGCCATGCGTGCCCGAGTGGTAGGCGATCACGTCGGCCTCCGCGATCAGGCGGGCGGCCTTGCGGGTGATGAGTTCCGGGTCGCCGGGTCCGAGCCCGACCCCGTAGATCCTGCCGGTCATTCCGCCTCCTGGGCCAGTGCGTTGAGTGCCGACGACGCCATGGCCGACCCGCCCCGGCGACCCCGCACCACGAGATGGGGGATCTGCAGATCGTGTGCGATCAGGGCCTCCTTGGATTCGGCGGCTCCGATGAATCCCACCGGCACACCGATGATCGCCGCCGGACGCGGTGCACCGGCATCGAGCATCTCCAACAGGTGGAACAGTGCGGTGGGTGCGTTGCCGATTGCGACGACCGCGCCCTCGAGCCGGTCGGCCCACAGCGACACGGCTGCGGCCGAGCGCGTGGTGTTCCATTGCTGCGCGAGTTCCGGCACCCGAGGATCGCCGAGGAGGCACAGCACGTCGTTGTCTGCCGGCAGCCGTTTACGGGTGACCCCGGCGGCGACCATATTCGCATCGGCCAGGATCGGCGCGCCCGCGTTCAGGGCCGTGCGGGCCGCGGACACCAGATCGGGGTGGATCACCAGATCGTTCGCCAGGTCGGTCTGGCCGCTCGCATGGATCATCCGCACCGCGACCTTCTCGGCATCGCCCGGGATCGCCGCGAGGTCGGATTCGGCGCGGATCGTCGCGAACGAACGGACGTAGATATGCGCGCCGTCCGTCTCGTACTCGTAGCGGCGGGGTGGTGGCTGAAGGGTCACGTCGAGCTCCTGTGTGACGTCGAGCGGCTGGCGAAAACAAGGGTGTGCGGGGAATTCGGTGCACCGCAGGCGCGTTCGCAGCCGACGATATGTAGGCGGTCTGCTGTGGTGCCGGAAGTGACGGTGCGACGGGCCAGAGCCCGGGTATCACCTCGGGCGAGGCTACACCCGGGAGATCCGGTGCACGCGGTGACCCGGGGCCACGCGGAGTCGTCCGACAACACGAATCCGGCGTCGGACAACGCGGCCGGATCGGCGCCGGAGGGGAGTACCAGGCCGCGCCACGGTGTGACGATCACGTCGTCGTCGGGCAGGGCCGTAGCCATGGACGGCGACAGGATTCCCAGCGGGACCAGCGCCGACACCGTACGGGCGAGCACTCCGTAGGGCATCGCATACGACGGGAGCGCGGGAGCCCGGCCGACGCCCCCGAGTTCGGCGCCGCGCCCGGGCAGCTGCCGCACGTGCCAGAGCGTCCCGCGTGTCTGCACGAATCCGAGCGCCAGGTCGATCAGAGTGTCGATGACCTGCGATATAGGTACGATCGGACCGGCCAGTTCACCGATCACGATTCGCATGGTCCGGGCGTCGAGGGCGACAGACGCGAGATCGCAGCGGAGTCCGGCGACGTCGCCGCGGCCGTCGTCGAGACCGAACAGGAACCGGCCGGGCAGCTCGGCGAGCGCCGGTTCTGCGCACAGCGCAGTATCGAGCGCACCGATCAGTGGCCTGATGTCGGCGACCCCGCCGACAAGCCCCGACAACGGCGATGCGACTACGTTGCGTACTCGTTCGTGCGTCGGTGACGGCAGGAATCCGGCGGCCGTGATCGCGTCGGCGAGACCGGCGGGCATATTGCCGCACTCGTCGAGGGAAATTCCCCTGACCTGCAGATTGCCTCGTGATGTGAGGTGCACGTCGCCGTCGGCGAAGTCCTGCGACGCGGCCGAGAGTTGCCCGAGCCCGCCGGGCGGAACACGGCCCCCGGGGGCGCGCAGACGCACCAGCGCCCCGTCTGCTGCGAGGTGCGGTCGCAGCAGCCCGGGGCAGCGGTCGGGGGGAAGATCGGGCGAGACGTGCTCCACGGGACCACATGGTTGCACATCCTCAGAAAATGGTGCGCTACGCTGGCGATGCCGTGGTTACGGGAAGCCGGTGAGAAACCGGCGCGGCCCTCGCCACTGTGAGCGGGTAGTTGCTCGCCCTCGTCCGTACCGGCCTGCCGGAACGGAGACCACTGGACGACAGTCCGGGAAGGTCGGCGCAGTAGCGATGATCCGTCAGCCAGGAGACCGGCCACGGCATGAGTACGTCCACGAGGGTTTTGGAGACTGAACATGGCCGTGTGCCTCGAGTTTCGGGTTGCGTCGTGACGCGCCTCGCTTTGCTGTCGACATCGGACACCGACCTGTTGTCGGCCCGTTCGAGCGGCGCCGATTGGGTGGTCGGGAACCCGTCGCGCCTCGACGTGGACGCAGATCTGGGCGGACTCCTCGACGGCGCCGACCTGGTCATCGTACGGATTCTCGGCTCTGCCAGGTCCTGGCAGAACGGGCTCGACGCCGTCCTCGGACGGGGTGTTCCGGTCGTCGTCCTTGGTGGTGAACAGACACCGGATGCCGAGCTCATGAGCTACTCGACGGTGCCGATCGGGACCGCCGCCGAGGCGCATCGCTATCTCGCCCACGGCGGCCCTGCCAACCTTGCTCAGCTCCACGCGTTCCTGTCGGACACCGTGCTGCTCGGCGGTGAAGGCTTCGAGCCACCCGCCGAACTGCCCGAATGGGGTGTACTCGACCGGCCGACGCCGGTCAACGAGTCGCTGCCGCGGGTGGGGGTGCTGTTCTATCGTGCCCACCACACCAGCGGAAACGTGCAGTTCGCGCATGATCTGGCCGACGCGATCGACGCGACGGGTAAGGTCCAGGGAGTGGTCGTGCACTGCGCCTCGCTGCGTGGCGCCTCCGACGGCCTGCTCGCCGAACTCGGCAGCCTCGACGCGCTCGTCGTGACCGTCCTCGCCGCCGGTGGCACCAAGCCCGCCACGGTGAGCGCCGGCGGTGAGGACGAGGCGTGGGATGTGGGAGCCCTTGCCGCGCTCGATATTCCGATTCTGCAAGCTCTGTGCCTGACGTGGAGTCGCGACAGCTGGGCGGACTCCGACGACGGTGTGTCCCCGCTCGACTCCGCGACCCAGATCGCGGTTCCCGAATTCGACGGCCGCATCATCACGGTGCCGTTCTCGTTCAAGGAACTCGACTCCGACGGCCTGCCTCGCTACGTCACCGACCCGGAACGATGCCGTCGCGTGGCGGGCATCGCGGTCGCGCACGCCCGGCTGCGGCATGTCCCGCCCGCCGACCGGCGCATCGCGATCATGCTGTCGGCATATCCCACCAAGCATTCACGCGTCGGCAATGCCGTCGGTCTCGATACCCCCGTGTCGGCGATCAAGATGCTGCGAGCACTGCGCGACATCGGATACGACCTCGGCGCCGGCTTCCCCGGGATGGACATCGAGGACGACACAGAAGCCGGAAATACCCTGATCCACGCGCTGATCGACGCAGGTGGGCAGGACGAGGAATGGCTCACAGCCGACCAGCTCGCCGGTAATCCGGTGCGAGTCACCACATCCGACTACGTGGAGTGGACGAAGGACCTGCCCGCCGAGCTCACCGACGCGATGACCGAGGCGTGGGGGCCCGCGCCCGGTTCGTTGTTCGTCGACGGGGACGCGATCGTCCTGGCCACGCTGCAGGCCGGCAATGTCGTCCTCATGATCCAGCCGCCGCGCGGATTCGGCGAGAACCCGGTTGCGATCTACCACGACCCCGACATGGCACCGTCGCACCATTACCTCGCCGCGTACCGGTGGGTCGAGCAGGGTTTCGGTGCCGATGCCGTCGTCCATCTCGGCAAGCACGGCTCGATGGAGTGGTTACCCGGAAAGAATGCGGGGATGTCCGCATCGTGCGCGACCGATGCCGCCATCGGGAACCTGCCGCTGATCTACCCGTTCCTGGTCAACGATCCCGGCGAGGGTGCGCAGGCCAAGCGCCGCGCACACGCCACGATCGTCGATCACCTGATCCCGCCGATGGCCCGCGCGGAGTCGTACGGCGACATCGCGAGGCTCGAGCAGCTGCTCGACGAGTACTCCAATATCGCGGCGATGGACCCCGCGAAGCTGCCCGCGATCCGCGCGCAGATCTGGACGCTGATCCAGGCCGCGAAACTCGACCACGATCTCGGGCTCGACGACCGGCCGCACGACGCCGAGTTCGACGATTTCCTGCTGCACGTCGACGGCTGGCTGTGCGAGGTCAAGGATGCTCAGATCCGCGACGGGTTGCACGTGCTCGGCGCCGCCCCCGAAGGCGAAGCACGCGTCAACCTGGTGCTGTCGATCCTGCGCGCCGCACAGGTGTGGGGTGGTAAGAGCCACGCGGTGCCCGGGCTGCGGACCGCACTCGGACTGAAGACCGACGCGCCGCTGGCCGAGGTCGACGCGATCGAAGCCCAGGCCCGCGCGCTCGTGCAGGCGATGGAAGACGGCGGCTGGAATGTCGATACCGCCCCGGCCGCAGTCGAATCGGTAGTCGGCCACGCAGACAGCGAGGTGTCGCGGGTGCTGACCTTCGCAGCCGAACAGGTGGTTCCGCGCCTCGCACAGACCACCGACGAACTCGATGCCGTCCTGCATGCCCTCGACGGCGGGTACGTTCCCGCTGGTCCGTCGGGTTCGCCTCTGCGCGGTTTGGTCAACGTGCTGCCCACGGGCCGGAACTTCTACACCGTCGATCCCAAGGCCGTGCCGAGCAGGCTCGCGTACGACACGGGTGTGGCGCTCGCGAATGCACTGATCGAGCGGTATCTCGCCGACACCGGTGAGTACCCGCAGTCCGTCGGTCTGTCGGTGTGGGGCACCTCCGCGATGCGCACCGCAGGCGACGACATCGCCGAGGTACTCGCACTCATCGGCGTCCGCCCCGAGTGGGACCCCGAATCCCGTCGCGTCCGAGAACTCACCATCGTGCCGCTCGAGGAACTCGGCCGACCGCGCATCGACGTCACCGTGCGCATCTCCGGATTCTTCCGCGACGCATTCCCGCACGTGATCGGCATGCTCGACGACGCGATCCGCATGATCGCAGCGCTGGACGAGCCCGACGAGCTGAACTACGTCCGCGCCCACGCCACGCGCGACGAGGCCGAACACGGCGACTCCGACCGCGCGGTGCGCCGCATCTTCGGATCCAAGCCGGGTTCGTACGGTGCCGGAATCCTTCAGCTCATCGATTCCGGAAACTGGCGCACCGACGCCGACCTCGCCGAGGTGTACACCGCGTGGGGCGGATTCGCGTACGGGCGCAACCTGCACGGCGTCGCCGCTGCCGACGACATGCGTGCCAATTACCGTCGGATCGCGGTGGCAGCCAAGAACACCGACACCCGCGAGCACGACATCGCCGACTCCGACGACTACTTCCAGTACCACGGCGGCATGGTCGCCACGGTGCGCGCACTCACGGGCAACGATCCGAAGGCGTACATCGGGGACTCGACGATCCCCGACACCGTGCGGACCCGCTCGCTCAGCGAGGAGACCGCGCGTGTGTTCCGCGCACGCGTCGTCAACCCGCGCTGGATATCAGCGATGCGCCGACACGGCTACAAGGGTGCGTTCGAACTCGCCGCGACCGTCGACTATCTGTTCGGGTACGACGCCACCGCCGGCGTTGTCGAGGACTGGATGTACGAGTCGCTTGCGCAGAACTACGCACTCGACTCCGAGAACCAGGAGTTCCTGCGCGAGGCCAACCCGTGGGCGCTGCGCGGCATCGTCGAACGACTCACCGAAGCAGCCGATCGTGGATTGTGGGCGGAACCCGACCCGGAGACCCTGAAGGCGCTGCAGCAGGCCTACCTCGACGTCGAAGGTGATCTCGAGGATCGCGGATGAGGTTGCGGCTGATCGGGATCGGACCGGGTGGTCCGGACGATCTCACAGTCGCGGCCGTCAAGGCGCTCGAGAGCGTCGACGTGTTCCTCGTCGCCGACAAGCAGCGCGGTGTGGACGATCTCGTGATGGTGCGCGCACAGATTCTCGGTCGTCACACCACCGGGCGGTATCGCACCATCGTGGTGCCCGACCCGCCGCGCGACCGCGCACCCGAGCAGTACGGGACGGAGGTGCGTGACTGGCACGCGGCCCGGGCACAGGCGTACGAGGCGGTGCTGCACGCGGAGGTCCGCGACGACGAGACGGTCGGATTCTTGGTGTGGGGCGATCCGAGCCTGTACGACAGCACCATCCGAGTCGTCGAACGCATCCGCGATCGCGGTGTACTGGACATCGACTACGATGTCGTTCCCGGCGTGAGCAGCATCCAGCTTCTGGCCGCGCGACATCGGTTGGTGTTCAACAGGATCGGCGGACCGATCACGATCACCACCGGCCGGCGCCTCGGTACGGAAGTCGCGTCGGGCGCCGACAATATCGTCGTCATGCTGGACGGGCAGCTCGCCTGCCGCGACCTCGACGGCGACTGGGACATCTGGTGGGGAGCGAATCTGGGGACGAGCGACGAGGAGGCCGTCGCGGGACGCTTGGGTGACGTGCTCGACGCCATCGATTCTGCGCGGGCTCGGGCCAAGGCCGCGCGCGGCTGGGTGATGGACACCTATCTGCTGCGCCGCGCAGAATCAGCCACGCATAAAGATCGGGGTCAGTGAGACCGGATCAGGGTCGGGCGAGGCCGCGTGTCGGTGGGGGACTTGCTGAGTACGATCGGTAGCCACTGCGAGGTCATCGCGATCATGACGAGCCAGTTCAGGATCATGCCGATGCCCGGTGCATGTGGTCCGTCGGCGATCATGCCTGCCTGCGACCAGTAGCCCAACAACCCGAACAGCGACGCGAGCCCGGAGCCGAGCATCGCCGCCGACGCCAGCCGCCAGCGTCGCAGGCACAGCGCAGCGGAAGAGACCAGCACACCGAACACCACGGTCAACGTCAAGAAGACCCGCATCAGCATCGATACCGCCGCACTGTCGCCGAACCAGCCCGCGAGAACTGTCCACGACCAGGCCGACGACGTCTGCGGAAGAACAAGCCCGACGATCAGCAATGCGATGCACCCGGCGAGCACCCAGCGCCGTCGCCCTGGGTCGAACTCCCCGGCGATCCTCTTCTCGATCCGCGCGAAGTCTCTCTGGTACGCCGACAGGTTCTCACTCACGTGTATGCCTCCTCGTTCGACCACACGAGAAGCCATTATGGCCGCCCCTGCTCGACCCGGTGGAAGGTGTCGACTACCAGGGTAAACCCCAGGTGGGTAGAGGCGTCAGTCCTTGTCCGTATCGGTTGCAGGTCCTGATGGCGTTGCGCCGCCCTCATCCGTCCAGTCGGAGGAGTCCTGCTCCGTCGACTGCGCGGGATCGGATACCACGTCGGGCGGTGTACCGTCCTTGCCGCGCGCGGTGCCGGCCGTTTCCGGATCCTTGTGTGCGCTCACGTCGGTGCCCTTTCGTCGAGGTGTGCCTGTCCTGCATACCCCCGAGCTGCCGCTTCCAACCGTGTGTGGCGCCGTGGCCGACCGGGTACGAAGACGACACACGCGATGTCCGGGAGGATCCGATGTCAGATCAGCACCGCATGCAGCACCCCGGGGAGCAGTACCCGACGCCACCGCTCGCTGAACAGGAGGAGATCCCGTATCCGGGACACACCTCCGAGATGGTGTCGGAGCCCGACCACGGGGAGCACACGTATCGGGGCAGTGGCCGCCTCGACGGCAGGCGTGCCCTCGTGACCGGCGCAGATTCGGGCATAGGGCGGGCCGTGGCCGTTGCGTTCGCGCGAGAAGGCGCTGACGTCGTTGTGGGTTTTCTCGACGAAGACGACGACGCACGCCGCACCGTCGCCTTGATCGAGGATGCGGGACGCCGTGCAGTGGCGGCACCGGGCGATATCCGATCCGAGGAGTTCTGCCGCGACCTGATCCGTAACACCGTGTCCGAACTGGGCGGCATCGACATTCTCGTCAACAATGCTGCCTACCAGCATATGGAGCCGGGTGGTATCACCGACATGACCACCGACCGGTTCGATCGGGTGATGAAGACCAACCTGTATGCGCTGTTCTGGCTCTGCAAGTTCGCGGTGGCCGACATGCTTCCGGGTTCCGCAATCGTGAACACCACGTCGATCCAGGCCACCAGCCCATCTCCCGGACTGCTCGACTACGCGACCAGCAAAGCCGGGATCGTGAACTTCACCAGAGGCCTCGCGGGGGACGTCGCGGCGAGAGGGATACGCGTCAATGCGGTCGCACCCGGACCGATCTGGACTCCCTTGATTCCGGCGACGATGACCCGTGAGGCCTACGAGCACTTCGGTGCCGACGTCCCGCTCGGCCGTCCGGGGCAACCGGCCGAGCTCGCCCCCGCGTACGTCTTCCTCGCGTCCCAGGAATCGAGCTATATCACCGGTGAGACCATCGCGGTCACGGGCGGTACACCCTTCGGCTGACGGTCCGACCCGCTGCCGGTCCACCGGCGTCGTCCGATGCGCCGCCGCATCCTACGGATTGTGCTCTGTTGTGTTCGCGGCCCGCATATGGTTCACCGGCTCGTGTGTCGGGTCCTGATCTCGAGCACCGAGCGCGGCGGGCCGGTCCGCGTGCATCTCGCCGACTTCCGACTTCAGGATCCGCAGCGACCTGCCCAGCCCGCGGGCGGCTTCGGGCAGTTTCTTGGACCCGAACAGAACCAGCAGGACCACCGCGACGATCGCCCAGTGCGCCGGGCTCATCGCGCCCATCAGCCGACCGCCTCATCCGTGGGATACACCGCGTCGACCTCGACCTCGACGAGCCAGCCCGGAACAGGGAGGCTGCCGACCTCGAGCGCGAAGCGGGTCGGACGGGCTGCGTTCCGCTCGAGCGGCGCTGCAGGTTCGGTGGTCCCCAGCGGAACGAGTTCGGTCTCGCCGGTCTCGAGGTTCGTGTTCGCGAAGAACTGGCGGTAGGCACGGTTCCATCCCCCGAAATCGGCGACGTCGGAACCCGGCGGGTTGTCGAGGAAAACCCGCATGGTCGTGACGTCGGCGAGGGTCAGACCCTGCGTCTCCAGATTCGCACGGATGTTCTCGAGCACGTTGATTCCCTGGGCCTCGGTGACCGTCACGCCCTCCGGCAGCTCGCCGCCCGCGAACTGCGAGGCGACGTACGACTCCGGACTGCCCTGTGGCGCAGAAGTGTTCGATACCGTCGGACCGAGCCCGCTGGTCTTGTAGACGGTTGCGCCTGCACTGATCGTGACGCCCTGCGCAATCATCGGATTCGTCTCCCCGGGTGTGATCACCGCTTCCGCGACGGGGGTCGGGGCGCTGGGCGCTGCGGCGTCGTCATCGGTGTCCGAGGAGCAGGCGGTCAGCACGACTGCGGTGGTGGCGAGGCCTACGGCCAGAGCTGCAGTGCGGACAGTGGTGCGTTTCATGGCTTCTCCTGAGAAGTAGTTGGTGGTCAGGCCGCCGCGACACGCTGGTGCAGCGCGGTGACGACGTCGCGGGCGGAAGTGAATGCGCCGTGCTGCCATGCGATCGCGTTCGAGAGGTGGTCTCCGGCGAAGTAGATGCGGTCGACAGGCTTCAGCAACAGCTCGTATTCGGGAGTGGCGACAGGATCGTGCCCGTAAGTGGAGCCCTTCCAGCTCACCCAGGCACCCTCGGAGTACTTCATGCGACGCCAGCTGCCGGAGAACGAGGACGCGATGTCGCGGCCGTACTTCTCACCGTGGATTGTCATTCCCTCGGCGACGGCTTTGTCCAAACGCTGCTTGGGGGTGAGGGATTCGAAGGCGAGGTGGCTTCTTCCGCTGGTGTAGTAGCCAACGACGACACCGCGGTCCGAACCGTAGTGGTCGTACGGGAACATGATCTGGGTGATGTCCTTGTCGGTGCTCGACGCGCCGCCGTAGATGCGGTCTTCGGTCTCCCACCAACGGCGGGTGTACTCGATGCCGAGTTTGCCGCCCGGCGACGGGACCGCCGCGGTCAATGCGTTCAGGACATCGGCGGGCAGGTTGTTGTCGAGGCGCCCGATCAGGTTCGGCGGGACCGTGCAGATGCAGTAGTCGGCGGTGATCGACTTCCGTGAGCCGTCCTGCGTGTAGGTCACTGTGACACCGTCAGCGACGTTCTTCATCGAGATCACCTCTGCACCGAAGTGGATCTTGTCGGTGCCGATCCTGTCCTGGAACGCGTGGTAGATGCGGTCCATGCCGCCGACCGGCGTCATCATGATCGTGGCCTGGTCGTAGCCGAACTCGAAGCTGAAGTTGCGTCCGAGGCCTGAGCGGATCACGTCGGTCATCGCGAACGGTTCGGTCTGGGTGCCGAAGTCGAGACCCGCACCGGGCTCGTCGGAGAACCCACGGCGTGACGAGCCGATGTAACGACCGTCGCCGGACAGATCGCCGAAGTCGCTGAGGAACTCCGAGAGCGCGTCCTTGTCGTCGGGGGACAGCACGTCGTCCAGTGCGCCGCGCGACGTCGCTTTGTGCAGCAGTTCCGACATGTAGCCGTAGACGTCGGCCTTCGCGGCGCGGTACTGGACCGACTGCCCGGAGACCGGAGTGTTGCTCTGGTAATTGACCAGCGTGTTCGCGTTCTGATTGCCGAACGGTTGGATTTCCACGCCGAGTTCGTGGCAGTAGTCGAGCGTGATGTGGCTCTGCGGGATGCGGGTGGCGCCGAGGTTGTAGTAGTGGCCGTCTGCGAATGTGCAGATCTGCTCTTCGCCACCGATCTCGGTCTCCCGGGTGCCGCCGCGCACCGAATAGACGCGTCCACCCGGGCGGGTGCGAGCCTCGAGGACAGTGACGTCGTATCCGCCCTTACCCAGTTCGTAGGCCGCGCACAGACCTGCGGGACCACCGCCGAGGATGACCACCGAGTGGTTTCCCGGTGCCGTTCCGATGAGGTCGCCCATCGCGGGGGCCTGGAACCGGTTGGGGGTGCCGGCCACCGACGGAGCGAGGCCGAGAGTCGACATCGCGCCGTATGCCAGCCCGACACCGCCGGTCATGCCGAGTCCCCGCATGAATGATCTTCTGGTGACGCTCACTTCGTGTCTCCCATCGCCCTGAGGTTGTTCGGGAGCAATCGTGGAGCGACGGTGAGTCCGGATCGCTACGTCGAGGCAACGGTTCCGCTGCGGAGAGTGAGAGTGACCGAGCGAAACCTTTCTCACTCGGGGTGGTGTGTCCGACTCACATCTGAAACGTTCGGGAAACACGGTGTGGCTAGGTTCTGCGAGCCGGATTCGAGTTCGCCGCTGATACGGGGAGGTGCCATGACCGAGTCATCTGCATTGGCGGATGCGATCGCGCGGTCGTTCGCATCGCAGCAACCGCGGCGTGCAGCAGTGTCGCCGCTCCATGCGCTCGGCCGCAGACAGCTGTCGGGCTGGGAGGTTCTGGGCCAATCCATTGCCACCACAGCGCCGGCGGCCTCGATGGTGCTGCTGCCCGTCGCCATGCACACCAACCACGCGTTGGCCTCAGGTCTGATCGTCACTGTCGTGGCGACGGTCTTCGTCACCATGATCGCCTGGTGCACCACACAGTTCACCCGGAGGATGGTCGCGTCCGGGGGCTTCTACACCTTCGTCGCGAAAGGGCTCGGCACGCGGGCAGCCTTGACCACGGGCATCGCGATGGCGATGAAGTACCTGGTCAGCGGTGCATTCAGCCTGTATTCCGGTGGGCTTGCGGTGATCACCGTCGCAGAACAGTGCGGAGTCGAGATTCGAGGCCCCGCAACGCTGGTGGTGTACCTGGTGATCGCGACCGGGATTCTGGTCGCGTTGTTGCGTGGAGTGCGGTTCGCGGCAGTCGCGATACTCGTGATCGAGGCCTGCTCGCTGATCTTCGTCGTCGGGCTGATGGTGGTCTCCGATGCGGACTCGTCGCCGGTGCAACCGGCTCCCGATGGCAGCACCGGGATGTGGCTTCCCGTCGCACTCGCTGCGGTGTTCGCACTCGCCGGATTCGAAAGCGCGACGTTCATTGCGCCCGAGGCGCGCCGCCCGATGATCACCGTCACGCGGACTGTGCTCGCAACCCCGATCATCTGCGGAATGTTGTTCATACTCGCCGGCTGGGCCGCCTGGAGCGGGCGCGCCGACGCCCTGGTCGGGGCTTACCTGCACGGCACGTCGACCGGTGTGAGCCCCGTGATTGTGGCGCTGCTGCATCTCGGAATGTGTTGTTCGTGGCTCGCGTCGGCGATGGCCTCGTCGAACGCGGCGTCCAGATTGATGTACTCGATGGGCGTCGAGGGAGTCCTTCCGAGTGTGCTCGGGGCGGTGCACAGAAGACTGCGGACCCCGTGGGTCGCGCTCGTCACGGCCATGACGGTCCTCGCGTCCATCGCGCTGAGCGTTGCAGTATTCGGTCCCCGACCGGACTGGCTCAACGTCACGCTACGAATCGCGCTTCTCATCGCCTATGTCCTGGTAGCTGCCTCGGCGGTGGCGTTTCTCGCGCGGATCCGGGAGTCGACGGTACTCATCGCCTGGGCGGGTGGCATCGCTGCTGGTACCGGTGCCGCGGCGATCGGGTTCATCGTTGCCGGGCACGTACTGGACGGGCGGTACGGTGCGCTCGTCGCCGTGTGTGCTTTCCCGATGGCGGCGACTCTCTGGTATCTGCACCTGAGCAGGGTCCGGCCGGCGAGTCTTGCCGCTGTCGGGATCTTCGACAGCCCGGGCTCTGAGGACGTGCTTCCCGGCGCGGGTGTATTCGCCGAGAATGCGCGCGGTGACGTTGCTCTCGTCGGCGTCGACCACCCGGGCGCGGAGCACCGATGAGTATCGGATCGGCAGGACACGAACCGCGAGCCGTTCAACGTGCCCTCGCGATGTTGGAGGCCGTCGCCTCCCTCGGTGCGGGTACGTCGGCACGAGACATTGCGACACTGACCGGAACTCCGCCTGCGACCGCGTACCGGCTGCTCAACCTCCTTGTGGCCGACGGGTATCTCGTGAGAGTGGAGGACCTGTCGGGTTTCGCTCTCGGACGTCGTATCCGGGAACTCGCGTCGGCTGCGCCCGATCCAGTTGAGGACGTCGCGGGTCCTGTCGTCGAAGAACTGCGAACCCGGACTCGGTACGGGATCTACCTCGCCTCTTACAGTGGTGGGCGAGTGCACCTGGTGGACCGCGATCCGGACCATGAGCTGTCCGGTGAATCGACGTGGACGACACACCTGCACGCGTCGGCGATCGGGAAGCTGCTTCTGGCGCAGCGACCCGAATTGATCGGGAACGGGCCGTTGCGCCGCATCACCGACCGCACCAAGATCGAGCCGACGGAATTGATAGCGGAACTGCAGAACGTCCAGGACTCGGATGCCGCATACGAGGTCGACGAGAGCCGCATCGGGCGGACCGCACTCGCAGTGCCGGTGCGTACGAACGACGGTCGGCTCGCCGGTGCACTGACTGCCACCGGGCGCACCGGCAGGCTCGATGTGAAAGATTCGGCCCTCTGGGAGCTGCTGCGGTCGTACGCCTCGCTGCTGCAAGAGTCATGAGCCGTCCTCTGACCACGAGCGGCCAGGTGGGACGAGGGATCCATGGCTCGGGTACCGAGGCCGGTCTTGTACTGTTCGAACCGACGTAGGGAACACCGGTGTGAATCCGGGGCTGTCCCGCAACTGTCACCGAGGAGCTGCCCCCCGATTTCATGGTCACGGCCCGCACGGGCTGGAAGGCCGGGGGAAAGCGTCGATCCGGGAGCCAGGACACCTGCGTCGGCCGAAGCAATACCACGAGGATGGACATGAGTATTTCGATTTTCGCCGCCCGTGAGCGGCGGCACAGGGTACTGCGCGCAGGCGTCGCCTTCGTCGCCGTGGCGATGACCGTTGCCGGCTGCTCGTCGAGCGACACAGACTCCGACGCCACTGATCAGCAGGCGGCCCGCGCCGCATCGGGATCGACGAGCTACCCGCTGACCATCCAGAACTGTGGCCGAGAGATCACTGTCGACGCCCCACCGCAGCGGGCCGTGTCCCTCAACCAGGGGTCGACGGAAATCCTGCTGTCGCTCGGCCTTGCCGACCGCATGGTCGGCACCGCGACCTGGACCGACCCGGTGCGCGAGAACCTCGCAGCCGAGAACGAGAAGGTCCCGCGCCTCGCCGACAATAATCCTTCCTTCGAGGTCGTGCTCGACACCGAACCCGACTTCGTGTCGGCCTCCTTCGGGGGCACCCTCGGCGAGGGCGGAGTCGCGACATCGGAGCAGTTCGAGCAGCTCGGGGTCCCGTCGTACCTGTCGCCCACCGACTGCGACGGCAAGGACGACAACAGCGTCAACTCCGATGGCAACCGGACCGAGCCGCTGACGATGGACGCGGTGTACAAGGAGATCCGCGAACTCGCGGCGATCTTCGACGTCACCGAGCGTGGAGAAGGGTTCGTCGCCGAGCTTCAGCAGCGATATGAGAGCGCCGCGGGTGATGTCGACGGATCCGGGGTGTCGCTTGCGTACTGGTTCGCCGACACTGCCACCCCGTATGTCGCGGGCTGCTGCGGTTCGTCGGGCATCATCACCGACTCCGTCGGCGCGAAGAACGTCTTCGACGACACCACGAACGAGTGGCCGCAGGTGAGCTGGGAGTCGATCCTCGATCGTGATCCCACGGCACTGGTACTCGGCGATCTGAGCCGGCGCAGCATCGCGGGTGACGCGCTGGACAGCAAGATCGAATTCCTCGAATCGAATCCGGTCACCCAGCGTCTGACGGCTGTGCAGAACCAGCGGTACATCGTCGTCAACGGTGCCGACATGAACCCGTCGATTCGTACGATCGACGGCATCGAGAAGGTGGCCGGCGCTCTGCGCGAGTGGAATCTCGCGGGCTGATGGTGTCGGCGACGAAGTACCGGTCGCCTGCCGAACGTACCCCGGTCGCAGCGGTCGTCGTCGTGGTCGGGCTGGTGGTACTGGCGTTCTCGATCGCAGTGACCGTCACGATCGGCCCGGCCGAACTCTCTGTGTCGGACGTCTACGCGGTCATCTTCGACCGGGTGGGGTTGGCAGACAGCTCGGTCAGCGCGATCCGTGAGGGGATCGTCTGGGAGCTGAGGCTGCCGCGGACCCTGCTGGCCGCGGTGTGCGGCGCGGGTCTCGCGGTGTGCGGCGTGATCATGCAGTCACTGCTGCGCAACCCGCTGGCGGATCCGTTCGTCCTGGGGATCTCGTCGGGTGCGTCGACCGGTGCCGTGATGATCGCGGTGCTGGGCATCGGTGGCGGTGCCGTGTCGTTGTCGAGCGGTGCCTTCCTGGGCGCGCTCGTGTCGTTCGCGCTCGTCCTGTTGCTTGCGACCGGCGCGGGCGGAGGTACTTCGCGCGTGGTGCTCGCGGGCGTGGCAGGGACCCAGCTGTTCTCGGCGTTGACGTCGTTCATCGTCATCTCGTCCGCCGATGCGGAGCGCACCCGTGGGGTGCTGTTCTGGTTGCTGGGGTCGCTGTCCGGTGCTACGTGGAGCGATGTGGCGCTCTGCGGCGCGGTGTGTGCGCTGGGCATCGTGGTGTGTCTGGTCAAGGCGTCCTCTCTGGACGCATTCACATTCGGTTCGTCGACCGCCGCGACGCTCGGGATCTCGGTGGGACGTACCCGGCTGATGTTCCTGTTGGTGACCGCTCTGATCACCGCCGTGCTGGTCAGCGCTGCGGGCGCAATCGGGTTCGTCGGTCTCGTCCTGCCACACGCGGCACGATTCCTGGTGGGTCCCCGGCACAGTCATCTCGTGCCCGTCACCGCCGTGGTGGGTGCAGTGTTCATGGTGTGGGTGGATGCGGTGGCCCGCACCGTGTTCGCACCGCAGGAGGTACCGGTGGGTGTGGTGACCGCTCTGATCGGCGTGCCGGCCTTTGCGCTGATCCTGTTCCGTACGAGGAGTACGCCGTGACACTGTCCGCAAAGTCGCTGCGGTGGAGCCGCGGTGGGAATCTCGTCATCGACGACGTGACGATCGAACCTGTGCAGGGCGAGACGATCGGGCTGTTGGGGCCGAACGGGTCGGGTAAATCGTCCCTCCTGCGCTTGCTCGCAGGCATCGATCGTCCCGATGAGGGGTCGGTGGCTCTCGATGGACAGGACATCGGGAGTCTCGGGCGCCGTGATCTGGCGCGCCGGGTTGCGATGGTCGGGCAACACGCGCACACCGAGGTCGACATCCGGGTGCGGGATGTGGTGCGACTCGGCAGGATTCCGCACGCCGATGTGTTCGGACGCGACGACGGCGGAGCGGACGCCATCGACCGTGCCCTTGCCGTGACGGGGATGGCCGAGTTCGCCGACCGGTTGTGGCGCTCGATGTCGGGTGGGGAACGTCAGCGAGCGCAGATCGCCCGGGCCCTCGCGCAGGAACCCGAAGAACTGCTGCTGGACGAGCCGACGAACCACCTCGACATCCAGCACCAGCTCGACATTCTCGAACGGGTCGCGGCACTTCCGGTGACCAGCTACGTGGCGTTGCACGATCTCAATCTCGCGGCGATGTTCTGCGATCGGGTCGTGGTGCTCTCGAAAGGCCGGATCGTTGCGCACGGCACACCGTCCGAGGCGCTGACCGCCGAGATGATCGAGCAGGTGTACGGGGTGCACGCGACGGTGACCGTCGACGACGGTGTCCCTGTGATTCGCTATCACAGGTTGCGCAGCCCTGCTGCCCGTGCGTGATTCCGGTGGTAGTCCCGGACGCTGGAATCACGCACGGGTGAGTGATCTTCTCTCCCGTTCGGATGTGCCACCCCAGATCCCGAACTGCTCGCCGATGTCGACCGCGTACCGAAGGCACTCGTCGGCGACAGAGCAACCGGCGCAGATCCGCTTGGCGTGGTTCTCGCGGCGGAGCCGCTCGGTGGGGGTTTCGGAGTCCGGTCCGAAGAACGGTGACGGGCCGAAGAATCGGCAGTCGGCCTGTGCCCACCAGTGAATGTCGCTGTCGAGGTGTCGTTCGTCGTGCATCTCACTGGCTTTCCGCGGCGGAGTAGGGTGCGAGGCCCGCATTGTTCTCGTCGATTCGGATGATGCGGCCCAGATGTGGGAAGGCACGTTGGGTGCACGACGGGCGGTCGCACACCTTGCAGCCTGCGCCGATAGGTACGGTCGTGTCCGGATCGTCGAGGCGCAGGCCGCGTGAGTACACGAGCTTCTCGGCGTAGCCGAGGTCGCAGCCGAGCCCCACGGCGAAATCGCGCTTGGGCGCGAGATATCCAGGCATGCCTTCGTGAGTGGTGCGGGCCAGCCACAGGTAGGTTCGCCCGTCGGGCATCTGCGATACCTGGGTCAGGATCCTCCCGGGGGAGGTGAAGGCTTCGTGCACCACCCACAACGGGCAGCTGCCACCCACCCGTGAGAAATGGAATGCAGTGGCGGACTGCCTCTTCGAGATGTTTCCGGCTCGATCGGTGCGGACGAAGAAGAACGGCACCCCGCGATGTCCGGGACGTTGCAGGGTCGACAGCCGGTGGCACACCGTCTCGAAGCCCACTTCGAACTTCGCGCCGAGATGGTCGATGTCGTAGCGCATCGCCTCGGCCGAGCGAAGGAACTGGGTGTACGGCAGGATCAGCGCGCCTGCGAAATAGTTGGCCAGGCCGACGCGAGCAAGGGCCCGTGAGCGTTCGGGCAACGTGTCGGCGTCTGCGACGATCGCGTCGATGGTGTCGGCGTGTGCGATGAACGCGAGCTGCGTCGCCAGCTGGAATGCGCGTTGGCCTGGGGTGAGGCGTCGCGCGAGGGTCAGGACCTTCGCGACCGGGTCGTACGACCGTTTCGGTCCGATGCGGTCGGGTTCGTCGGTGCGGATGGTCACAGTGATGCCGTGTTCGTCGTGCAGCAGGCTGCTCAGCTGCAGATCGAGCCCGCCGACCGTCAGTCCGCGGCTGGTGAACAGTTCCTCGGCGGCATCGTCGAGTCCGGCGATATGGTTGCGGCGGTCGTAGAAGAAGTCGCGGACCTCCTCGTAGGGGGTCGTTGTGGCGTGGTCGGCGACGACCCCCGGATCGCCCGGGGCGAACTGCTCGAGCTGTTCTGTAGCGCCGCGCAGCCGGCGGTGCAGCGACACCAGTGCGCGTGCCGCAAACGGAGTGCGCGACAACAGTTCGTCGATCTCGGAGGCGGAGACCGCAGTGGTGTCGGGGTTCTCCGCGAGCACCTCCTGGAGGTCTGCGAGGAGACGGGCGTCGGTGTCGGCAGCGAAGAACACCATGTCGAGGTCGAACATCGAGTTCAAGCGCAGCAGTACCGGCACGGTGAGGGGACGGTGGTCGTTCTCGAGCTGGTTGACGTAGCTGGTGGACAACCCGAGCGTGGTTGCGAGCGCGGTCTGGGTCATCCCGCGTTCCTCCCGCAGGCGGCGCAGACGGGCCCCGGCATACATCTTCTGCATGGGTGCGAATCTAGCATCCTGGCCTTACGCAATCTTCGCAAATTTGCTCGATGTGTTCCGCAAAAATAGGCATTTGCAAGGCATTTCCAACTTTGCTAATCGCTGCGTAGCGTGCAAACCGAAGCGCCGACGTTCGGAGGATCCAGTGAAGACACATCTCGTACGCACCCATCGGTCCGCGGAAGAATTTCCGAAGGAAGAGCACCTCGCGTGGCGGATCGCGGAGGTTGCGACCGACCCGGTCGAGGTTCCGGACGACACCGCAGACATGATCGTCAACCGCATCATCGACAACGCCGCGGTCGCCGCCGCGTCGCTGACTCGCCGACCCGTGTCGAACGCGCGGGCCCAGGCCCGAACGCACCCGTACACCCCGGGTTCGACGGTGTTCGGGGTCGGCGGCACCTACTCGCCGGAGTGGGCGGCGTGGGCGAACGGGGTCGCGGTGCGCGAGCTCGACTTCCACGACACCTTCCTCGCTGCCGAGTACTCCCATCCGGGCGACAACATCCCGCCGATCCTTGCGGTGGCCCAGCACGCCGGACGCAGCGGTGCCGAGTTGATCCGAGGCCTCGCCACCGGCTACGAGATCCAGGTCGACCTGGTCCGTTCGATCTGCTTGCACGAACACAAGATCGATCACGTCGCGCATCTCGGCCCGTCCGCCGCCGCCGGCATCGGGACACTCCTCGGGCTCGACACCGAGACCGTGTACCAGGCCATCGGACAGGCCCTGCACACGACGACGGCCACGCGTCAGTCCCGCAAGGGCGAGATCTCCAGCTGGAAGGCCTACGCTCCCGCTTTCGCGGGAAAGATGGCCGTCGAGGCCGTCGATCGTGCCCTTCGCGGCGAGGGCGCCCCGTCTCCCATCTGGGAGGGTGAGGACGGTGTGATCGCGTGGCTGCTCGGCGGCCCGAAGGCCGAGTACGACGTGCCGTTGCCGGCACCCGGAGAGGCCAAGCGCGCGATCCTCGACACGTACACCAAGGAACACTCGGCCGAGTACCAGAGCCAGGCTCCGATCGATCTCGCCCGCCGCATGCGAGAGCGCATCGGCGACCTCGAACAGATCGAGTCGATTGTTCTGCACACCAGCCATCACACCCATGTCGTGATCGGTACCGGCTCGAACGATCCTCAGAAGTTCGACCCACACGCGTCCCGCGAAACCCTGGACCACTCCGTGATGTACATTTTCGCGGTCGCATTGCAGGACGGTGTGTGGCACCACGAACGTTCCTACGCACCCGAGCGTGCGCAGCGCCCCGACACGATCGCGCTCTGGAACAAGATCTCCACCGCAGAGGACCCGGAGTGGACGCGCCGGTACCACTCCACCGACCCCGCAGAAAAGGCATTCGGTGCCCGCGCCGAGGTCACGCTGAAGAACGGCGAGGTCATCGTGGACGAACTCGCCATCGCGGACGCCCACCCGCTCGGTGCGCGCCCGTTCGCTCGCGACCAATACATCGAGAAGTTCCGCATCCTCGCCGAGGGTGTCGTCGAGCCGTCCGAGCAGGACCGCTTCCTCGACACCGCGCAGCGCGTCGCCGACCTGAAGGCCGGTGAACTGGGTGGTCTCACCTTCACCGTCACCGACGACGTGCTCGCACGGGCACCGAAGCTGCCGAAGGGCCTGTTCTGATGACGGGACTGATCGCTGCCTCCACCACTCCGGCGGACAAGCGCATTGCCTTCCGGAAGGGCCTCGAATCGGGCACCATCACGCGTCTTCCCGGCGCGATCAATCCGCTGACGGCCAAGCTCGTCCAGGAGATCGGTTTCGAGGGCGTTTACATCTCCGGCGGAGCCTTTTCCGCAGGGTTGGCGCTGCCGGACATCGGGTTGACGACGCTGACCGAGGTCACCGCACACAGCGCGCAGATCGCGCGGGTCACCGACCTGCCGGTGCTCGTGGACGCCGACACCGGCTTCGGTGAGCCCATGAGCGCTGCCCGCACCGTCACCGTGCTCGAAGACGCCGGTGTCGCCGGTCTGCACCTCGAAGATCAGATCAACCCGAAGCGGTGCGGTCACCTCGACGGCAAGGCCATCGTCGGCACCGACGAGATGGTGCGTCGTCTGCGCGCCGCGGTATCGGCTCGCCGCGACTCGAACTTCGTGATCTGCGCCCGCACCGACGCGGCGGGTATCGAAGGGATCTCCTCCGCCATCGATCGTGTGAAGGCCTACGCCGAGGCCGGCGCCGACCTGATCTTCACCGAGGCGCTCCACACCACGGCGGACTTCGAGAAGTTCCGCGCCGCAGTGGATGTGCCGTTGCTCGCGAACATGACCGAGTTCGGCAAGTCGCAGCTGATCCCCGCACAGGTTCTGGAGAAGATCGGCTACAACGCGGTGATCTACCCGGTGACCACTCTGCGGTTGGCCATGGGTGCCATCGAGAAGGGACTGCGGGTCATCCATGAGGAGGGAACGCAGGAGAACCTGCTCGACGAGATGCAGACTCGCTCGCGGTTGTACGAGGTGCTCGAATACGAGCGCTACAACGAATTCGATTCCGGGATATTCAATTTCACCCTCGACAGGAGGCAGTGATGACAGACACCGCTGTTCCGACGATCTACAAGGGTCTGGCCGGCGTCGTCGTCGACACCACCGCGATCTCCAAGGTGGTGCCCGAGACGAACTCCTTGACATATCGCGGCTACGCCGTACAGGATCTGGCCGCGCACTGCAGTTTCGAGCAGGTGGCGTACCTACTGTGGAATGGTGAGTTACCGACCGATGCGGAACTGACGTTGTTCATGCAACGTGAACGTTCCGAACGTCGGGCCGACCGGTCGCTGCTCGCGCTCGTCGCGAAGCTGCCGGAGAGCTGCCACCCGATGGACGTGGTGCGGACCGCGATCAGCTACCTCGGCGCCGAGGATCCGGCGGAGGCCGACAGCACTCCCACCGCGAATCGCGCCAAGTCGCTGCGCATGATGGCGGTGCTGCCGACGATCGTCGCGGCGGACCATCGCCGTCGCCGTGGCCTCGATCCGATCCCACCGCACCATTCGCTGGGGTTCGCCGAGAACTTCCTGAACATGTGCTTCGGATCTGTGCCGGAACCCGAGATCGTCAAGGCGTTCGAGGTGTCGCTGATCCTGTACGCGGAGCACAGTTTCAACGCATCGACGTTCGCGGCCCGTGTGGTGACCTCGACGATGTCCGACATCTACAGCGCCGTGACCGCCGCGATCGGCGCACTCAAGGGACCCCTGCACGGCGGCGCCAACGAGGCTGTCATGCACGACATGCTCGAGATCGGCGAACCGGAGCGTGCCGAGGAGTGGATGCGTGGCAAGCTCGCTCGCAAGGACAAGGTGATGGGCTTCGGCCATCGCGTCTACAAGAGCGGTGATTCGCGCGTTCCGACGATGCGGCACGCATTCCGCGACGTTGCTGCCCGCACCGACGGCGACAAGTGGGTGCGGATGTACGACATACTCGAGAAGACGATGGTCGACGCCACCGGAATCAAGCCGAACCTCGACTTCCCCACGGGCCCTGCGTATTACCTCATGGGATTCGACATCGAGGTGTTCACGCCCATCTTCGTGATGAGCCGTATCAGCGGCTGGACGGCGCACATCATCGAGCAGAGTGAATCCAACGCGCTGATCCGTCCGCTCAGTGAATACACGGGTGTTCCGCAACGGTCCGTCGTGGCCTGACACCCGCCTCAGCGGCGCCCCGGGCTGTTTCCGTCACCCGTCTCCTGTCCCGGGGCGCGCTTCTGAAGTGGCCCGCACCGATGATCCGGTGGGGGCCACTTCGGGTCATTCCGGAGGTTGCCACACCGAGGTTCGTGTCATGCCCGCCGCGCGGCCCTTACCGGAGATGACCAGCGCCATCTTGCGGGAGGCCTCGTCGATCATCTCGTCGCCGAGCATCGCCGCGCCGCGGGACCCGCCGGCTTCGGACGTGCACCACTCGTAGGCGTCGAGGATGTTCTCGGCGTGGTCGTAATCGGTCTGATCCGGGCTGAAGGCTTCGTTGATCACGTCGACCTGGGTGGGGTGGAGCACCCATTTGCCGTCGAAGCCGAGTGCCGCGGCTCGGCCCGCAACACGTCCGAGACCCTCGAGGTCCTTGATTGCGAGGTAGGGGCCGTCGATGGCCTGCTTGCCGTGGGCGCGGGCTGCCATGAGGATCGACATGAGAATGTGGTGGTATGCATCGCCCACGTCGTATCCGGGCGGTTGCTCGCCCACGACGAGCGATTTCATGTGGATCGACGCCATGAAATCGGCGGGTCCGAAGATGAGCGTTTCGATTCGCGTGCTCGCCTGCGCGATGGCATCCAAAGCGATGAGCCCCGAAGCGGTTTCGATCTGGGCTTCGATTCCGATCTGGCCGACCTCGAGCCCGGCCGACTTCTCGATCTGCGTCAGGAGCATGTCGAGCGCGCGCACCTGCGCGGCGTCCTGCACCTTGGGTAGCATGATGCAGTCCAGGTGCGCGCCGGCGCCTTCGACGACGTCGACGACGTCGCGGTAGGTCCAGGGCGTGGTCCAGTCGTTGACCCGGACTGTGCGGATCTTGTCGTCGAACCCACCCTCGAGGAGAGACTTCACGATGATCTCGCGTCCGGCAGCCTTGGCGTTCGGTGCGCACGCGTCCTCGAGGTCGAGGAAGACCGCGTCCACAGGCAGTCCGCGCGCCTTGTCGATCATCTTGGGGTTCGATCCGGGTACCGCGAGGGTGCTGCGCCTCGGGCGGGTGGTGCGGGTGCTCATAGGACACCTTTCGTATATCGAGACTGTACTGATGTATCTGATTATGAGTAATATACGGGAGTGCCCACGACTTCAACCCCGAGCCGTTTCACCGCTGTGTTCCGCAGGCACCCGGCAGGCGTCGCACTCGTCACCGCTGATTCGGGAGGCGGGCCGGTGGCGCTCACGGCCACCTCGGTGGCATCGGTGAGCGCCGACCCTCCGATGCTGATGTTCTCCGTCTCCGACGCCTCGTCGAGCTCGTCGACGGTCACTGTGGCCGACACCGTCGTGGTTCACCTGCTCGCGGCGGAACAGTTGCACCTGGCGAAACTCGGCGCCACCAGTGGAATCGACCGTTTCGCCGATGCGGCCCTCTGGGAGAGGATGCCCACCGGGGAGGTGTACTTCCGCGACGCTCCCACCAGGATCCGTGCCCGGACCGTGGAACGCGTGAAGGCGGGCTCCGCGTGGGTGATCGTGGTCGAGGCACTGGATATCGACGCGCAGGAAGATGAGGAGCGGCCGGGTAGGTGCTCCAGCGTGCCGCTCGTCTACCACGATCGCGGGTGGCACAGCCTCGGCGACCACTCGCGGCTGGAGTAGCTGGAGCTACCTGGGCGGGGTGCCGTTGCGGGTGGCCTGGGCGATGTAGGTACTCAGCATCTGCGATGCTCCGGCGAAGTGCTGCTCGGTGATACGCCGGGCCTCGGCGCCGTCGCCCCGTGAGAGTGCTCCGATGAGGGCGTCGTGTTCGTCGAGGCTGCAGGGAACGCGTTCGGGGAAGAGTTCGAAGTATCGCTGGGGGATCATGCGTCCTGCGTCGCTGAGCATGCCCTGCAGGCGTGTCGACCCGCACGACTTGTTGATCTCGCGGTGGAACAGCCAGTTGAGGGTGGCGATGTCGTCGCCGGATGCTGCGGCCACACGAATTTCGCGATGCAGCTCACGTACGCGAAGCAGCTGTTGGTGGGTGATCCGGCCCGCGGCCCACTGCGATGCGACCCCGGACAAGGCTGCCATCAGTGCGAAGTTCTCGATGATCGTCTCCGGGGAGACTCCGATGACGGTGATGCCGCTGCGTTGTGCGACGCGGACCAGGCCCTCTTGCGCGAGCGCCAGGCAGGCCTCCCGCACCGGAGTGCGGCTGGTGCCGAACTCCTCGGCGACGGCGTCGAGGTCGATGCGGTCGTTGGGGGAGAGGTCCCCGGACAGGATCCGATGCCGTAGCGCTGCGCGTACGCGTTCACGGCCCGTCTGCTTCGACGATGTCTCGTCCGACGTCTCGCCGACGATCCACGGCCCCCGGTCGGTCTCCGTCATCGCGACCCCTTTTCCTGACACGCATTTCGGTGTTGACAATCTATCACCGAGCATTAAATATATCAGTTGACTTCAGATGTGTTTATTTCCGACAAGGGAGCCTTCTATGGCAGAGCGCAGAACCGACCAGATGACGCTCGTGGCGTTCATGCAGGCGTCGAACGTGTCCGTGTACTCGGGGTCATGGCGATACCCGAATTCGGCGCAGGACTACTTGAGCCTGGCCTACTACCAGCGGATCGCGCGGGTCCTCGAAGAAGGCAACTTCGACCTGATGTTCTTCGATGACCGGCTTGCAATGCCCGGCATCTACGGCAACTCCGTCGCCGACGCCGTCCGCTACGGCGCGCGGCCGATCAAGCTCGACCTCACCGCGATTCTCGGCGCTGCAGCGGCAGCGACCACGCATCTGGGCCTCGGAGCGACCTACTCCACGACCTACTACCAACCGTTCCATGTCGCAAGGACATTCGCGACACTCGATCATCTCAGTGGTGGACGCGCCGCCTGGAATATCGTCACCTCGGTGAACGACGCCGAGGCGCGCAACTTCGGTGTGGACAAGCACTTCGATCACGACAAGCGCTACGACCGCGCCGAGGAATTCGTGGAAGTGGTTGCAAAATTGTGGGATTCGTGGGAAGACGATGCGATCGTCGCCGACCGGAAGTCGGGCATCTTCGCCGACGCGGAGAAGGTCCACGAGGTCGATCACCACGGCGAATTCTTCGATGTCCAAGGCCCGCTGACCGTGCCGCGAACGCCGCAGGGCCGGCCTGTGCTGATCCAGGCCGGGCAATCCGGCCGCGGCCGTCAGTTCGCCGCCAAGTGGGCAGATCTGATCTTCACAGGCGACCCCAGCCAGGCCGTCGCAGCAGAGCACTACGCCGATCAGAAGGCGCTCGTCGCCGAGTACGGCCGGGCGACGGACTCCGTGCGGGTACTTCCTATGGTCTACGTCATCCCGGGTGAGACCGAGGAGATCGCGCAGCAGAAGGAAGGCATCTTCCTGCACGATCTCGTCCACCCCCAAGCGTCGCTGACGCTGTTGTCCGAGGTCACCAACCACGATTTCGCGGGTCACGGCCTCGACGACGTCGTCACCGACGAGCTGATCGAGAGTGTTTCGGGCATCCGGGGCCTCGTGCAGGGCGTCAAGCGCCACATCGGCGACCAGGAACTGACGCTGCGCGTCCTCGCCAACCACCGCGCCACCCTGCTGCAAGGTCCGCGTTTCGTGGGCACCGGTGCCCAGATCGCGGAGCAGATGGAGGAGTGGTTCCAGTCGCGTTCGTGCGACGGATTCGTCATCGCCGCAACCCATTTCCCCGGAGCATTCGAAGATTTCGTGCGGCTCGTCGTGCCGGAACTCCGTGCTCGGGGGCTCGTTCGTGAGGAGTATACCGGTTCCACACTGCGTGAGAACCTCGGCCTCGAGCGCCCAGAGAACCTCATGACTGCGGGTGCGCAGACCGAACTTGTCGACGACCGGGTGGTCGAGCATGCCTGACCCAGAACCGTCGCGTAGCACCATGCTGCACGGTATCCGGGTGCTCGATCTTGCAACCCTGGCGGCCGGACCGCTCGCGGCCACGTATCTCGGCGAGTTCGGCGCCGACGTGATCAAGGTCGAGCAGCCGCAGGGCGGCGACCCGATCCGAGGGTGGGGTGTGCAGAAGGACGGGATCGGACTCGTCTGGAAGAGCATCGGACGCAACAAGCGCTCCATCACGATCGATCTCCGCACCGACGATGGTCAAGAGCTCGTACGACGTCTCGCGGCGGAATGCGACGTCGTCGTTGCGAACACCCGGCCGCAAACTCTCACTCGGTGGGGCCTCGACTACGACGCACTCCGGAGGATCAACCCCAAGATCGTGATGCTGCATGTCACGGGATTCGGCCTCACCGGTCCCAAGTCGCCGCGCCCGGGCTTTGGCACTCTCGGCGAGGCGATGAGCGGATTCGCGCACACCACAGGCGAATCGGACGGACCGCCCACGCTACCGTCCTTCATGCTCGCCGACGGCGTCGCCTCACTCAATGCCGCGTACTCGATCATGATGGCGCTGTATCACCGCGACGTCCACGGCGCAGACGGTCAGCTGATCGACGTCAACCTGGTCGACCCGTTGGCGCGGCTGCTCGAGCAGTCGTTGCTCGCCTACGACCAGACCGGTGCGATCGCGCACCGGAGTGGAAACCGGTGGGGTATCTCGGCACCTCGCAACACCTACCGGACGAAGGACGGCAAATGGCTCGCGATGTCGGCCAGTTCGCCGAGCATCGCGTTGCGGGTGTTCAAGGCGATCGGTCGCCATGACCTCGTCGACGATCCGGATTTCTCGGATGCGCAGCGGCGCCTGAAGCGGTTGGACGACGTCGACGAGATCGTCGCAGAGTGGGTGGCGCAGCGCACCCTCGACGACGCGATGGACGTGTTCGAAGCGGGGGAGATTGCCGCGGCGCCCGTCTACGACATCTCCCAACTCGTCGACGACGATCAGATGCAGGCCCGTGAGGTATTCGTCAGGATCGACGATCCGGATCTCGAGAGCATGCTCGTTCAGGCTCCGGTACCGCGATTCTCGGGGAATGCCGGAATCATCGACAGCCTGGGGCCCGCGTTGGGGGCCCATACCGCGGAAGTCCTCACCGAGGTCCTCGGCCTCACCGACGCGCAGATCGCCGATCTGTGCGACCGACACATCATCATGTCCGGAAGGAACGCCTCATGACCTCGCTGCCACGTCCGATCCGGCGGTCGGAACTCGCGACACCCGCGTCGAACGAACGGATGTTCGCGAAGGCCGCCGCCTCCGACGCCGACCTCGTGTTCCTCGACCTCGAGGACGCCTGTGCCCCGGCTGAGCGGGAAGAAGCCCGCGGCAAGGCTGTTCGCGCACTCAACGAGTACGACTGGGGGCACACGGCCCGGGCGATCCGTATGAACGGTATCGATACCCGCTGGGCGTACGGGGACGTCGTCGAGGTGCTCACTGGCGCCCGTGAGAACCTCGACGTGATCATCGTGCCCAAGGTGACTGCCGCACGGGATGTCTGGTGGGTGGACACCCTGCTCACGCAGGTCGAGGACACACTCGGGATGGCCAAACGTATTCGGCTCGAGGTGCTCATCGAGGATGTCGCGGGGGTGGCGAACGCGGAAGAGATCGCCACGTCAAGCGGTCGTCTCGACGCACTCATCTTCGGTGCCGGCGACCTGTCGGTGTCGCAAGGTGCACGGGTCGACACGAACTTCAAGCCCCGCGACGAGTATCCGGGAGACTTCTGGCACTACGCCCGCATGAAGGTGCTTACCGCTGCACGGATCGGGGGCCTGCTCGCGATCGACGCGCCGTATCCCGATTTCAAGGATGCCACCGGCTACGAACGTGAGGCCCGTCGTGCGTCGGCCTTGGGATTCAGCGGCAAGTGGGCGATCCACCCGTCGCAGATCGACATCGCCAATGACGTGTACTCGCCCACCGAGGAAGAGATCCGCCAGGCGAAGCGGAACCTCGAGGCCTATCGCGAGGCGGAAGCTCGCGGTCTCGGCGCGACCAGCGTGGACGGGCAGCTCGTCGACGCGGCCCACGTCAAGCTGGCGCTCGCCGTTCTCGAACAGGCGGAGCAGATGCGGCGCTGAACTGCCCGCCGACGAAGACGAGTACGACAGGTCGAGGTCCTCGACCGTGCTACCCCAGGTGCTCGCTGAAGGTCTGGACTCCGACCGCCCGCTCCGGGGTCAGGTTGTTGCCGGCACGAAACGCCGCAAAAGCGCGCCCGGGGAGCCGGATCGGCCAGATCCTCTTTCGTGCACCGATCGATGCGGCGTAGGTCCGGGCGAGATCGCGGGCGTCGATGATCTCGGGTCCACCGACCTCCGGTACCCGACCGGCCGGCGGGTCCGCTGCCAGTCGGGCAAGTTCGTCGGCGACTTCGGTCGCAGCGATCGGCTGGATCCGGATATCCGGGGTGAGAAGAACGGGTAGGCGTCTCTGGCGGGTGAACAGGCCGGCGACCAGTTCGTGGAACTGTGTGGAGCGCAGGATGCTGTACCCGAGCCCGGATCGTTCCAGCAGTAGTTCGACCTCCACTTTGCCCATGTAGTAACCGAAGGGGATCCGGTCCGCGCCGACGATCGAGATGAGCACGACGTGCTCGATTCCGGCGACTCGCGCGGCCGAGAAGAGGTGCCGAGCGGCGCGGACATCCGCACGTCGGGAGTAGCCGGTCGCGCAGTGCACCACGGTGTCGGCGCCCGCCAACGCACGCTCGATGCCTTCGTCGCGGCCCAGATCGGCGACTGCCCATTCGGGTCCGGTTTTCGTGTCGCCGGATCGGTCGTGACGGCTGACCACACGCACCCGGCGCCCGGCATCGCGCAAGCGGTCGACGACATGATGGCCGACGGTGCCGGTGCCGCCCGTGACGACTATCGGCGACGAATTATTCATGGCCGTCCTTCGGGTCAGATCAGGAGTAATCCCACTGCCGACAGTATGAAGCCGAGCGCGATGACGCCAACCCGCACATAGTGGTAGCGGTCCCAGGTGTCAGCCTGCTCCTTCCAGTCCGGCGGCGCTCCCTCTTCTGCCCATCGGATCGAGCGATTGTTGATCGGTACGAGAAGCAGGACCGACATCACGACGCTGACCAGCAACAACACCGACGCCCCCAGCGTCATCCACGCGGTGGTGTCGCCCCACCCCAGAATCGTCCACAGGATCGCAAAGGCGAGCGTGCCGATGTACCAGAACGGCATCACGCGCCCGAGCACCCGGGCGCCGTCGCTGCGAGCAGCCACACCGGCATCGTCAGGAATTCGATCCATAATCGGATTGACGAACACTGCGATGGCGAATTCCACTCCCACCAACATCCCGAAGACCACGACCGTGGTGACTGCAACTGCATTCAGCATGGAAGCCTCCATAGATATAGCAGTGCCAGAAATTGGATCGACGATAACATTTCGGCGACCCAAGATCTAGCGCTGCTAGAATTATGGAATGTCAGTGCAGGAGCGCAAGGCGCGTGAGCGGGCTTCCCGCCACAGGTCGATCATCGTGGCAGCGCGTGAGATGGCAGAGGCAGAAGGGTGGGACGCCGTCACCACTCGGCGATTGGCGGAACGGATCGAGTACAGCCAACCTGTGCTCTACAGCCATTTTCGGGGCAAGGACGAGATCATCGCGGCTGTCGCACTGGACGGATTTTCCGAGATGACCCTGGAGTTGTCCCGAGCGGTCTCCGGAACCCACTCGCCACGCGCCGCTGTGGCTGCCCTCACGAGTGCCTACATCGCGTTCGGAGAGCGACACCCTGCCGTATACGACTCGATGTTCAACCTCGACAACGGGCTGCCTTTCGCGGACCCTGCGGCCCCGGCCCCGATGCGTGAGTCGTTCCAAGTCCTACACGACACGTTGACTCTGGTCGCGGGAACCGTCGAACCGGGTCTGCTGGCCGAGGTCTACTGGGCTGCAGTGCACGGTCTGGTCGAGCTCACCCGAACGGGCAGGGTTCCTCCGCAGGGCACCGCACGTCGCATCGAGGTGCTCGTCGATCGCTTTGCCGTCGAATGAGGGCCGGGCGTGGTCCGGCAGGATTTCTTCCGGACCACGGCGGTTCAGCGTCGACTACCAGAGACGCTGGGTAGCCAATTATGCGCCCTTGGTGAGTGATTCGAGCTTCGCCCACGCGATCTTCGGGTGGATGCGACCGCCGAGACCGCAGTCGGTCGAGGCGATTACGTTCTCGGGCCGACGATGCTCGCGAACCGCTCGATCCGGTCGGCGACGAGTTCGGGGTGCTCGACCACATTCGTGGCGTGGCTGATCACGCCGGGCACGATCTGCTTGCCATCGGGCAGTGTCACGTCCTCCCACACCCGCCATTCGTGGTCGTGACGGACGTTCGCGGCATTCCGAATACTCGCTCGTCGTGTCGAGCCTGAAGCCGTCTGCGGAGTCCCGGCGTGCCCGGTTGGCGGCCACCAGCTCGTCGGTTCGAGGCAGGATCCCGGCGTGCGTGGTGCGAATGTGTTTCGTGGTCATGGTGATCGGGTGCTTTCTGGGAATCGCTATCGGTCGACCTCGGATCGAACCGTTGCCGCCGCGGCGACGAGGTTCGTCAACGACGCCGTGACCTCGTCGGTGCCGCGCGTCTTGAGTCCGCAGTCCGGGTTGACCCACAGGCGCTCGGCGGGAACGGCGCGCAGCGCTTCGCGAAGAGACTCGGCGATCTCGGCCTCGCCTGGAACTCGCGGTGAGTGGATGTCGTAGACGCCGGGACCGACGCCGAGGTCGAACCCGACCGCATCGAGGTCGTCGAGAACCTCCATGTGCGAACGTGCAGCCTCGATGGAGGTGACGTCGGCGTCGAGTTCGGCGATCGCCTCGATGACCTCGCCGAATTCCGAGTAGCACAGATGGGTGTGGATCTGAGTCGAGTCGGCTACGCCCGACGTCGCGAGTCGGAAGGCCCCCACGGCCCACTTCAGGTACTCCGTCTGCTCGGAGGTGCGGAGCGGCAACAGTTCTCGCAGAGCGGGTTCGTCGACCTGGATGATGCGGACTCCTGAGGCCTGCAGATCCACCGTCTCCTTGCGGATGGCCAGGGCGATCTGATCTGCGGTGTCGGCGAGGGGCTGGTCGTCGCGGACGAAGGACCACGCAAGGATGGTCACGGGACCGGTGAGCATGCCCTTGACCGGCTTGTCGGTGAGTGACTGCGCGTAAGTGATCCAGTCGACGGTCATGGCATTCGGCCGCGCGACGTCGCCGTAGAGAATCGGCGGACGTACACAGCGGCTTCCGTACGACTGGACCCAGCCGTTCTCGGTCGCGAAGAAACCGTCCAGCTGCTCGGCGAAGTACTGCACCATGTCGTTGCGCTCCGGCTCGCCGTGCACGAGCACATCGAATCCGAGCTGCTCCTGGAGGGCCACCACTTCAGCGATCTCGTCGCGCATCCGCTGCACGTAATCAGCGCGTTCGATCTCACCCTTGCGCAGCGCGGCCCGGGCCACCCGGATGCGCGTGGTCTGCGGGTACGAGCCGATGGTGGTGGTCGGCAGCAGAGGCAGATCGAGATGCTGTCTCTGGATCTCGCGGCGCTGATCGGCCGACGTGCGAGTGCGGTTCGATGCGATCGAGTCGAGCATGCCGCGCACCTGGCCGTTGCGCAGGCGAGGATCGGACGCGCGTACATCGGCAGCCGCGTGCGCCGCGGCGAGCTTGGAAGCAACGGCGTCGCGGCCGATGCGCAGTGCCGTCGACAAGGTGACGACCTCGGCGACCTTCTCGGTGCCGAATGCCAGCCACGTGCGCAGCGACTCGTCGAGGCCGGATTCTGCCTCGATCGTGTACGGAACGTGCAGCAAAGAGCACGACGACGACACAGCCACCGAGCCTGTGGACCCGAGCAGTGTCGCGAGCGTCGCCAGTGTCCTCTCCAGATCGGTGCGCCACACATTGCGGCCGTCCACCACGCCCGCCACAATCATCTTGTCCGCCAGAGCGGGCAGTCCGGCGATGTCGGCCGAATCACCCGCGACCAGGTCGACAGCGATGCCTTCGACACCGGTGCGGGCGAGTGCGCCGAGCGCAGGACCGAGGTTGCCGAAGTAGGAGGCGACGAGAATCGCGGGACGGTCCTGTGCCTGCGACAGCGTGCCGTACACCTGCTCGACCGCGGTGACGGTCGCGTCGTCGAGATCGCGGACGAGTGCGGGCTCGTCGAGCTGCACCCACTCGACCCCGACGGCGGCGAGCTGCGACAACAGGTCCTGATAGAGCGGGACGAGCTCACCGACACGGTCGAGCAGCGGGCCCAGCCCGTCGACGGACTTCGACAGCAGCAGGAACGTCAGCGGGCCGACCACGACCGGTCGGGCCGGGACACCGAGCGCGCGGGCTTCGGCGACCTCGCTGAGAACCTTCGACGCGTCGAGCGTGAAGACCGTGTCCGGGCCGATTTCGGGTACGAGGTAGTGGTAGTTGGTGTCGAACCACTTCGTCATCTCGAGCGGTGCGACGTCGTCATTGCCTCGCGCGGCCGCGAAATAGCGGTCGAGGTCGTCGGCGATACCCGACACCCGCGGCGGCAGTGCTCCGAGCATCGCGGCGGTGTCGAGGACGTGGTCGTAGAACGAGAATGTATTGACGGGAATCGAATCGAGCCCTGCGTCGCGCTGCGCAGCCCAGGTGCCGGCACGCAGATCGGCAGCGACCTTCTCCAGTGCGTCGCGATCGATCATTCCGGCCCAATAGGATTCGACGGCTTTCTTGAGCTCGCGGTTCGGTCCGATCCGTGCGGATCCGAGAACGGTGGCGTGGAAAGCCGGTGCAGAGGATGTAGACACTGGTGGTACTCCGGTGGTCGGTCGTGGATGGCCCACCGCCCGTCGAGTGCGCGAATCCGACCGAGCCCCGGTGTCTCCGACTGTGTCGGAGCGAAAGCGCAGCGGGTCCGCGCGCCCAGTCCTCGAGGCGGCACACCGCCGGGCACGGCGCGCCCGGCGCAGATGGCAGGTATTCGGACTTGCAAGCGCCCGGGCCGGTGGGCCCGTACCTACTGACCGTCGCTTCCCGGGATGATTCCCAGTGCTGATGACGGCGGTCGTTCCTGCATACCGCTGCGGGACAGTCCCGGATTCTCACCGGGTTCCCTCTCCGCATCCCGATCGAGGGATACGTCGACGCCGCCACGGTCTTCGGGGCTCCTCACGACCGGCACGGCGAACCAACTGCATCCCGGAGTATAGCCACGTCCTCGTTCGGACGGGCAATGCAGAAACAACAGTTACAACGCAACCAGGTAGATACAACCGTTCCGTAGGGTTGTATCTACCTGTGCGCGTTGCATTTTGGTCGGAGAGGGTCGTCGGTTGTGCTGGTCAGGAGTGGCGAAAGCCTTTGCCTGTTCGGTCACTGGGATCCGGATCCAGGCCGAGGAACTCCGACCGAATGCGGTCCCACGCCTCGAGGCGCGCCCATACCGGTTCGTCCGTCAGCTGCTGCATGTTGGTGAGGAACGGGGTGGGCAACATGACGGTGAGCATCTGTTCGTCGCGGCCGTTGAACAGGCGCGCACCCCACGACGTCGGTGCGTCGTCCTTACCGATCCTGCGGTACAGCTCTGCCCGGCTGCAGCGACGGATACGGCCGAGCTCCGGTCCGCTCGCGGTGTGTTCGCCGATGCACAGGTGAAAATGCCAGCGACCGAAGTCGACGGTTGCATACCCGTCGTACATCCCCGTCGTACATCGAGATCTTCTTCGGAGCATTGGGTGCCGCGACTTCGAGCGCCGAACCTTCGATGAGCAGGCCGAACCACATCTCGTTCCAGTACTCGTCGAACAGTAGCCGGATCAGGCGCAGCAGTGAGTCCTCGTCGGTGGGAAGCGACCAGTGCTGTTCGCGACCACCGTCCTCTGTGTCGACGATCTCGGGGTCGAATGTGGCTGTCACAGAATCTCCTTCGACGATGCTTTCGGTGGGCTGGCGAAGACGCAATCGCCGCACACACCGCCGCCCGGGACGCGGTAGTACAGGCAGCAACTGCGACGCCGACCGGTGGATCGGACTATCGCGCCGACCAGTGGTGGATCGCCCAAGAGGGTGTCGATGTGCGCCTGCGCTGCATCACCGATCACGCGTCCGGCCCCGATCAATGCGGACGCGGAGTTGCCCCACATCAAACCCGGCGCGACGATGTCGCTCCACGCGTCGATGAGCGGTTCGAGCTGGTCGTCGAGAATTTCACTGGTAGCCGACCCGAATTCTGGGTCGACGATGTGCAACCGCAGGCCCCCGTCGTTGCACCACAGCAACGCGTCCGGGGCGAGCCGAACACATCGGCCCGAGTCGACGACCGATCCCAACACAACCGACCACATCCTGGCGGCGTAGCCGAAGAACAGAGTCGACGCGGCCACTCGCATCTCGCCGGTTCCCATCCGCTGTGCCGTGTCCGATACCAGCGTGTCTCTAATCATGCTGTCGCGCAGCGCAGATGTCGGCCGCCACAGGCCGTCGGGTACAGGGCCGGTGCTCACCGAGAAGTAGGGACTCAGCGCGGCGATGCGCGCCAGTACTGCAGCAGCGTCAGGCACGGCTGTCCTCCGGATCGAGGTCGAACACCAGTGTGCGCGGGTCGAAGCGCATCCGTCCACGATCGAATGCTGCCCCGATCCGACCGGACTCGGCCAGAGCTGCGGGGGAGTCGCACGTCAGCGTGCGGTCGGTGTCGAGCAACCACATTCGGTCCGACACACGCAGCGCGAGCTCGAGCTCGTGGGTGGACATGATCACGGCGAGGTTCTGTTCGACGGCGAGGCGCCGCAGCACGTCGACGAGTTCGACTCGGGACGGCACATCGAGGAACGACGTCGGCTCGTCCAGTACCAGCAACGAGGGGTCCTGTGCGAGGGCGCGTGCGGTGAGCGTGCGTTGTCGCTGCCCGTCGGACAGCTCACTGAACTGCCGGGACGCCAGTTCTGTCGCGCCGACCGCGTCGAGCGCCCAGTCCACCGCGGCCTTGTCCTCCGGTGAGAGTCGTGCGCCGGCGGAGAGGTGCGGCGTCCGTCCGAGCGCGACGAGTTCGCGCACCGTCAGCAGGCCGGGATCGATGCGTTCGGTGAGGACGACGGAGATCCGGGTCGCGAGGTCTGCAGGTCGAATCGACGACACGTCGTCGCCGTCGATCAGCACCTGTCCGCGCAGCGCCGGTTGCAGGCCGCACAGGGTGCAGATCAATGTCGACTTCCCTGCACCGTTGGGGCCGACCAGGGCGGTGAGCTCACCGGGGCGAGCGACGGCGTCGAGACCGGTCGCGATCTCGGTGATGCCTCTCTTCCGTAACGCGCGGCGGCGTGTGTACCCGATCGTCACATCGCGCAGCTCCACACCGTTCACGGCACCGTCACTGTTCACAATGCCGCCCCCAGTGCTCCACGCCGGCTGCGGACGAGGACAACGATGACGACCGGTGCGCCGACGAGCGCGGTCACCGCATTGAGTGGGAACACCGTGTCGGTGCCGGGCATCTGACTCACCACGCCGCACACCAGAGCCACCACGGCACCGAACAGCGCGACTCCGGGCAGCAGCACTCGATGATCGGAGGTGCCGAATGCCATGCGCGACAGGTGCGGAACGATGAGCCCGAGGAAGCCGATGGGTCCGCAGAAGGCAGTGGTGACGCCCGCGAGCAGTGCGGCCGATACCACCGTGGTCAGCCGGACGACGCGGATATCGATGCCCATCGACCGGGCATATCCTTCACCGAGGAGCAGCGCGTTGAGGGCCCGCACCGTCAGGAGCGCCACGGCTGTGCCGCCGACCACTACGGGCACCAGCAACTTCAGGTCCGACCACGTGGTCGCAGTGAAACTGCCCAGGCCCCACACGAGGAACTGCTGAGCGCGCTGCGGGTCGGCGTAGACAAGGAGCACGGAGACGGCGGCCGTGGTCGCCGATCCGAGCATCACGCCGATGAGCAGCAGCGTCACCGCCGAACGTACCCACCGCGACAGCACCACGATCAGCATCAAGACGGCCGCCGCGCCGAGCGCGGCAGCGATGACGACTCCGGTACGGCCGAGCCCGGCCAGATTCGCTGTGAATCCACTGGCTCCGCCGCCGCCGGCCACGACGACGAGCGCGACACCGAGACTCGCACCCGAGCTCGCGCCGAGGATGTACGGGTCGGCGAGCGCGTTGCGGAACAGGGTCTGCATCTGCAGGCCGGCGATGCCGAGCGCCGCACCCACCGCGATCGCGGTGAGCGTGCGAGGCAACCGGAGGTCGCGGATCACCATGTCCCAGCGGGGATTCTGCGCGTCCTGTCCGAGCAGGACGCGCAGAGTCTCGTCGAGTGGCACCGTGACCGACCCCACTGTCACCGATACCACGGTGGCGACCACGAGCGCTGCGATCAGTGCGGCGAACGCCACCGCCACGCGCCGGGTACGGACCGGCGGAGCGGAGGTCTCAGTGACTGCAGGCGCCGCGTCGAGCACGGTGGTCATGCCGGCAAACGCTGATAGAACGTGAACTCGTGATCGGGCAGCAGCTCGGGATGCAGGACCGCGACCAGGTCGGACAGGACCAGATCGGGTCGCAGCACCCCACGTTCGTAGAAGTCGTTACCACCGCCCGGCCCGAGCGCCTTGTTCGCGTTCCACACCTGACCGGTGCCGACCGCTGCGAGGTCACCGTAGCGTTCGTCGTCGGCCAGAGCGTCGCCGATCGAGGTCCAGCTGTTGACGACGAGCCAGGTCGGTGCATCGGAGGCCTCCGCAACCACGGCCTCGAAGTCGAGGGGCAGCGACCCGGTGCTGGTGACGTCCTGCCACGGCCACGTCGCCCCCGCATCGCTGAACAGCCGGCCCATGTAGCTGCCGCCCGACGACATGTACCACGTTCCCTGCGACATCCCGCCGAGCAGTACCGGTGCGGGTTCCGCTCCCGCGGCCTTGTCGGCGACCTGCAGGTAGTCGCGGCGGATTCCGTCGTAGGCCTCGGCTGCGCGGACTTCCGTGCCGGTCAGTGCCGCCATCACCTTGATCCACTCGGCGCGACCCAGCGGCGACGCTTCGAGCCACTCGGCGTTCGCGACCACACCGATCCCGGCTTCACGCAGCTGCGCGTATGCGGGGTCGTCGGTGCCACCGGTCATCACGACGTCGGGTGCGGCGACGACGACGGCCTCGGTGTCGATGGTGCCGCCGGCCGCGTATTCGGCGACGTCACCGGACGCGATCCGATCGACGACCGCGGTGTCGCTTACATAGGATCCGTTGGACATGCCGGTGAGTACGTCGAGCACGCCGAGTTCGGCGACGAGCGGCAGGTGTGTCGTCGAACCCGAATACAGGCTGCTGATCGGCACCGAGATCTGCTGAGCATCGGCCAGATCGTCCGACAGTTCCGGTGCTGGTGCGCCACACTTGACCAGCACGTACGACTCCGGTTCGGCACCCGAGTACGGCTCGTCGACAGTGAGCACCTGGTAACTGTTCTCGTAGGTGATCGAGAAATTCTCTGCGTCGACGACCTCGGACTTGTCGGGGAAGTAGTCGACGCTCGGATCGAAATCGGTGATACAACCGTCGGGGGCGGCAGTGTCGGTGGTATCGGTGGTGGCGGTCGAACAGCCGGCGAGGGCCAGACCTGCGACTGCCACAGCGCTGAGCAATCTGAGTGGTACGGCACGAGCGCGCATGGCGAAGACGCCCTTTCTCGGGGAGATCCGCCCCGTCCAGGTGAGTGCGGCGACGTGAGTATCTGGCTCCCGGGAGAGTTGCTCCCCGGTCACAGTGGCGGGACCGCGCCGGAATCGCACCGGCTTCCTCATGTGTCGTCGCATACGACGTCGGGAACCTAACACGGACCAAGACGGCAATACGGACCGGGTTCTTCATGGTTATCGTGGAGGGACCACAACGATCGAAAGGACCGGTATGGGTGTCAGCTTGGCCAAGGGTGGAAACGTCTCGCTTTCGAAGGAGGCGCCGAATCTCACGGCGGTGACGATCGGACTGGGCTGGGATGTCCGGGCCACGACGGGAAACGACTTCGATCTCGACGCCAGCGCACTGCTTGCGGGTGCCGCTGGCAAGGTGCTCTCCGACCAGCACTTCGTGTTCTACAACAACCTGCGTTCTCCCGACGGTGCGGTCGAGCACACCGGCGACAACCTCACGGGTGAGGGTGACGGCGACGACGAGTCGATCAACGTCGATCTCGTTGCACTTCCTACCGATGTGCAGTCGGTGGTGTTCCCGGTGTCGATCCACGACGCCGACGCGCGTGGCCAGTCGTTCGGACAGGTGCGTAACGCATTCATCCGCGTCGTCGACCGTTCCAACGACCGCGAACTCGCCCGCTACGACCTGACCGAGGACGCCTCGACCGAGACCGCGATGGTCTTCGGTGAGCTGTACCGGCATGGCAGCGAGTGGAAGTTCCGCGCCATCGGCCAGGGTTACGCATCCGGGCTCGCGGGCATCGCTCGGGATTACGGCGTGAACATCGGCTGACCCGGTAGCGGTCCGCCGACGAGGCGTGTGGGGTGCCCGGCGACTGCCGGGCACCCCACACGTCGTTTCGGTCGGGCTCAGTTCTCGATCCACAGCTCCTCGGGCAGCGGGGAGCCCAGCGTGTAGAGACGCAGACCGTGGACTTTCTCGCCCATCATCACGGACGGTGCCGATCGGACGTACCAGACGCCCGGGTCGAGTTCGGCGATCCGCCTCTGGACGACGTCGTAGGCCTGCGTGCGTTCGTCGATGGTCTCGGCTGTTCTGCCGGCGTCCAGTGCGTCGTCGAGTTGTGGGTCGGAGACGCCCATGAAGTTGCCGGTCGACTCGGAGTGGAACGCCGTCCAGAGCGCGTAATCCGGGTCCTGGGTGATCGCCGACGAGACCATCATGTCGAAGTCGTGAGCACCGGCCCTCGCGGCACCCGTGGGGAAGTCCACCACCTCGACGTCGACCTCGACATTGTCGTGGGCGTTGAGCTGCGCCTGCAGGGCTTCCGCGGTGGACTGGTTGTCGACACCGGTATAGGTGGTGAAGGTGAACTCGACGGGCTTACCGTCTGCGGCCAGCTCGTCGAACAAGGCCTGGGCGGCCGCCTTGTCCTACTGCGGTAGCGGAATATCCGAATAGAACGGTGAGTTGTCCGGGAACAGGGTTTGCGGCACCTCACCGTCACCGTTGAACACGATGGTGTTGATCATGTCGCGGTCCACGGCCAGCGCTACCGCCCGGCGCGCTCGTTCGTCGTCGAACGGGGCGCGCCGCAGGTTCATTCCCAGGAACTGCCCTCCGCCGGCGGACACGGTGGACACCTGTGCTCCTGAGCTCTGGGCTCTGGGCTCTGGGCTCTGACGACGCTCGACGGATTCGATTCTGCGGACAGGTCGGCGTCGCCGGTGGTGATTGCGTTCACCCGCTGGTTGGTGTCCGCCACCGCGCGGATCGTGATCGCGTCGAGGTAGGGTTTCGGCGCATCCCAATAATCGGGGTTGCGTTCGAGTTCGATCGCGCCTTGCCGCATCCATCGCGTGAGTTCGAACGGTCCGGCACCGACAGGTGCTTCGTCGAATGCTGTCCGGCCGTTCCCGAGCGCGGTCGGTGAGGCGATCCAGTTCATGGATGTGGCCGGCATCCCCTGCGGAAAGCTGGGGTTCGGGTCGTGGAGAACGACCTTCAGTGTGGTCTCGTCCAGCACCTCGGTGGTTGCAACCTGGGAAACCTGGCGGATGGCAGTGGATCCGAGTGCCGGGTCGCGGAGCCGCTCCCAGCTGAACTGGACTGCTGCAGCGTCGAGCGGCGTGCCGTCGGTGAACATCCTCGACGACCTCGGATTCGGGCAGATAGGTTGCTACGGGTCGGACATCGCAACACCCAACATCGATCGACTCGCTTCGGACGGAGTGCGATTCAATCGTTTTCATGTGACGGCACTGTGTTCCCCCACTCGTGCACTCGTGCGGCGATCGTGGGCGGATGCCTACGCAGGAAAGTTCGACGGCGGATGAGAGAGGTGGCGGGAGGCCGTGTTCGAGCGGCAGCTCGCGGCGGGGGTCGTGCCGCAGGGGACGACACTGACCGAGCGGCCGTCGTGGGTGCCCGACTGGGATTCCCTGACCGACGAGGAACGCCGGGTCTATGCGCGGATGCACGAGGTCTGCGCCGGATTCCTCACCCACACCGATGCGCAGATCGGGAGGGTCGTCGACAGTCTCGAAAAGCTCGGCGTCCTCGACAACACACTCATCTTCGTGATGTCGGACAACGGTGCGAGCGCCGAGGGTGAGGTGGGCGGCACTTACAACGAACACCCCTCCACCCATAACATTCGCGACGACGTCTCGGAAAGCGTGGCACTCCTGGATGATTGGGGTGGACTCGACGGATATCCGCACTACGCTTGGGGTTGGGCGTGGGCGGGCAACACACCGTTCCGTCTGTGGAAGCGATACGCCTGGCTCGGTGGCACCCGTGTTCCCATGATCGTGCACTGGCCCAGTGGAATCCGCGATGTCGGTGGGGTTCGTGATCAGTTCGCCCATGCGATCGACATCCTGCCCACGATTCTCGACGCGTGCGGTGTGACGATGCCGGATGCGGTCGGTGGTGTCGACCAGCTCCCGGTCGACGGAGCAAACCTGCTCCAGTCACTCGGAGATGCTGCCTCGCCGTCGCCCCGATCGACCCAGTACTTCGAGATGCTCGGGTCCCGATCGATTTTCGCCGACGGATGGAAGGTCACGACCGACCAGCACTCCGAGGTGGTTCGCGCGCTCGAACGGCAGTGGTTCATCGAGGCCGGCCGCAACAACGTGACTCCGCTCGCCGACAGCCTGCGCGGTCGGGCAGGGGCAATCAGGTCGCGTCAGTACCCGATTCCGTCGAGCCTCACGTTGTATCCGGAAGGCGGACCGGTCTCGGATGATTCATTGCCACGGATGGCGGGCGGTGGCAGGGTCCTCGCAGAGGTGGACGTGCCGGACAGCGAACCCGAGGGAGTTCTGTTCGCGCTCGGTGACTGGACAGGAGGTTTCGCCGGGTTCGTGGACCGAGGCATCCTGACCGTGGTCGCCGCGACACCGGGCGGTGAGATCCGGGCGGTCGCGAACCGTCCACTCAGCGGGGGACGTCACATCCTCGGGTGCGCATTCCGGCTCGCGCCGAACGGGTCGCTGCGGGTGGAAGCACTCATCGATGATGTCGTCGTCGGAGCCGCAGACAGCAACCACGAGTTGCCTCACGCGTGGCAGCACGGCGGTGCGTCGTTGATCCTCGGACACGACAGGGGGCTGGCGGTATGTAAGGGCTACGAACCGCCCTTCGCATGGAACGGTGTGCTCCATCGCGTGACCGTCGAAGCGACTCGAGGCAGGCCGGTGATGGAGGAGGACATCATCCGCGTTGCAATGCAGGTCGATTGACGAACCGACACGGAAGGAACCTCGAATCGCGATCGACACGACCGTCGACGCCGCGTCGGAAATCCACGCGAACGGGGGAGCCGCGGTCCGCAAGGTCGGCCCATCTCGCGGCCGTCATCGACGTGTCACGCTGTCCGAAGACATCTCCTCCGAGGCCGGCACCATCTGACGGACGAGATCCAATACGAGTTCGGTGCGCGCATCGGCATTCCGACCACCGACCACCCGCTCCTGGGCGCAGACGACAGCAAGACCCTGGTCCTCGAAGGAGCCGCGAGCGGTTGGCACACCGACGTCACGTTCGCGGACGGGATCCCGAAGGCCTCGATTCTACCCGGTTCGACTACGCCGCAGCACTCGCACCCGAGAAGTTGAACGGAAACTACCCGAAATCGAAGCAGGACTTCCGCAGTGGGTTCGCGAAGGTGACGTTCGAAACAGAGCACCCGGTGGTCCGTGTGCACCCTGAAACGGGCGAGCGAAGCCTGCTCCTGGGGCACTTCGTTCGTGAGTTCGTGGGTCTGAAAGCAGGGAGTTGCGGCGGACAACCTTGCGGGCGATGCGCCCGTGGATGTGCACGGACACCGAGTCGAGTCCGTAACCGAGATGCCTCGAACTGCTCCGTGATCGACGAAGCCGCACGGCTACCGGGATTCGCGAGCGTGTAGAACTCGACGCGTGTCAGCGCACCAGCTTCCACTTCGTCTCGTGGCGGTAGAACGTCGACCGCTTGAGCGCGCGAGGATTCGGGACACCGTCGCGGGTGAGGAATGCGGAGGGAGAACCGAGCTGCACGGCCCTGCCCGTGAGCCACTTGTAGCCGCCGAACCATCGCGCCCTGTCGACGGCTGCGCGTAGTCCCGGCATCTGTGGCGTCGGCTCGATCCGGATGCCGGGCACCGTGCCCGAGAACAAGCGGGTGTCGTCGACGTAGGCCTCACCCACGAGCGAGTTCTCCTCGCCGCGGACGAGCGCGCGTCCGACGAGGGCCACCCCGGCATCGTCGCGGATGAGCGGGATCGACTTCGCCTCACCTTGGAGGGCGATGGACGCGGCCTTCGATCCGGTGCGTAACCCGTAGGCCTCGGTCGCGGGTGTGCGCGACTCGGGGACGAACGCGACCTCGGTCGCGAGGCGGTCGGTGCGCATCAGCCGGGTCAGTGTCGCCGCGAACGCTGCGTCGTCGCCCACAATGATCAGTCGTGGGTCATCCACCGACTCGGTGTGTGCGAACACATCCTCGAAGTCGTCCTTCTCGGGAATCGCAGGAGCCGACAGCGCGGTCACAGAGGTGAGTGCCAAGGGGAGTGGCACATCGCCGCATCTGAGCACTACCGGGGTCAACTGATCTCCTTGCTGGTCACGATCGGGCGGCCGTCGGTCAAGCGTCCACTGTAATCCGAACCCGTGCCGGTCGTGGGGACCCCGGATCATGGCGGGCCGGACCGAGCATTCGGATACCGGAACCGGACCTTCGCCGAAGGTGGACTACACTGTGGTCCCGGCTGCTGCCCGGATCCGGGCAGGACCCTGCAGGCGAGACCGCCCGCACGAACAACCCTGCCTGAGGAGCGCGAAATGCCGGCAATCGTCCTGATCGGAGCCCAGTGGGGCGATGAGGGCAAAGGCAAAGCAACCGATCTGTTCGGCGGTCGTCTGCAATGGGTCGTGCGTTATCAGGGCGGAAACAACGCCGGCCACACCGTCGTGCTGCCGAACGGCGACAAGTTCGCGTTGCACCTGATCCCGTCGGGCATCCTCACGCCGGGCGTCACGAACGTCATCGGAAACGGTGTTGTCGTCGACCCGGGTGTGCTGCTCGAAGAGCTCGCGGGCCTCGAAGAGCGCGACGTCGATACCTCGCGTCTGCTGCTGTCGGCCGATGCGCACCTGATCATGCCGTACCACGTGGCCATCGATAAGGTCACCGAACGTTTCCTCGGCGCGAAGAAGATCGGCACCACCGGCCGTGGTATCGGCCCGTGCTACCAGGACAAGATTGCGCGTGTCGGCGTCCGTGTCGCCGACGTCCTGGACGAGAAGATCTTCACCCAGAAGGTCGAGGCGGCTCTCGAGTACAAGAACCAGGTGCTCGTCAAGATCTACAACCGCAAGGCCCTGGACCCACAGCAGGTCGTCGACGAGGTCCTCGGCCAGGCCGAAGGATTCAAGCACCGCATCGCCGACACGCGTCTGCAGCTGGGCGAGGCGCTCGATCGCGGCGACACCGTGCTGCTCGAGGGCTCGCAAGGCACGCTGCTCGACGTCGACCACGGCACCTACCCGTACGTGACGTCGTCGAACCCGACCGCCGGCGGTGCTGCCGTGGGGTCCGGTATCGGACCCACGAAGATCACCACGGTCCTGGGCATTCTCAAGGCCTACACCACGCGCGTCGGCTCCGGTCCGTTCCCGACCGAGCTGTTCGACAACCACGGCGAGTACCTCGCCAAGCAGGGCGGCGAGGTCGGCGTGACCACCGGCCGTGCCCGCCGGACGGGCTGGTTCGACGCGGTCATCGCCCGCTACGCCACGCGTGTCAACGGCATCACCGACTACTTCCTCACCAAGCTGGACGTGCTGTCCGGCCTCGACACCGTGCCGATCTGCGTCGGCTACGAGGTCGACGGTGTGCGCGTCGACGACATGCCGATGACGCAGACGGACATCCACCACGCCAAGCCGATCTACGAGGAGATGCCCGGATGGTGGGAGGACATCTCCCACGCCCGCACCTTCGAGGAGCTCCCCAAGAACGCGCAGAACTACGTGCTGCGCCTCGAAGAGCTCTCCGGCGCGTTCATCTCGTGCATCGGTGTCGGGCCGGGCCGCGACGAAACGATCGTCCGGCGCGACATTCTCGCCTGATCGGGGCATTTGCCCGGAAACGCCGAATGCTGGACGCGACCCGGGCGGACGCGCGACAGTGGAGCGCATGGTTCGTACAGCAGAGGTGAATGCAGCGGGGCCGCGTAAGGCGCGTTCGAGAGCTCTCATGGTCGCCGTCACCGCCGCGGGACTGATCGCGGCGGGGCAGGCCACCGCGCACGCTCAACCGGAATCGACACAGCTGGCGCCTGCCTACACGATCGGTCACGGATCCCTCGGGTCGATCGCTGTATGTATCGGCCGGCTCGACGTCGAGGTGTACCCGTCCGAGGACGGCCCCCAGCCGTACGTGGTCCGGCTCGAGAGCAACTTCGTCGGTGTCACACCCGTCTGCTTGGTCGACGGCACGTTCACGTGGCACAACCTCGATACCGGCGCCTCCGGGTCGGACGACTGGGCGCTGTCCGGCTGGGATGGGCCGGAAGCGGGTACCGTGCGCTATTTCGACCCCGGGCCGGGACGCGTCGAGGTCACTATCGCGCCGGCGACACCGCACCTGCCGGGTGGTGGCGAGTTCACGGCGGCCTGAGCACGAATCTTCGAGGGAGGCGCGGAGTCACGGTCGGTCATCGACCCGGTCGTATCTCTCGACGAAGCTCAGGAAGCGCGGGATCACCTGGTCGGGATTCGCCCACAGCAGGTCGTGTCCCACCTCCGGCTGAATCTCGACGTCGGCGGACGGGATGTGCTTGCGGACGCGCGCTGCCTGGATCTCGGGATCGTTGTGATCGTCTCAGCTCCGAACGGGGCCGATAGCGGCGCCGAGACACGGGCCAGTTCGTCGTCGGTGACGGTGCGCTCCCATGGCACGCCCATCCGATACTTCAGTCCGGCCACGATCATCGCGAATTCTTCGTCGGTGTGCTCGTATCTGGGCATCATCCACTGGTTGAACTTTCGGAGCGTCTACGTAAATCTGATACTTCCTGCCACCTACGTGCCAGGCGGTCCAGCTCCACGTTCCTCACGGCTACCCGAGGCATTCTGCGATATCGCGGGCTCGACCGTGTCCCACACCGACGCTTCAGGTGCAGGACGAGACTTCGACTTGTTCACCCCCTCAGCAGAGGTCGGCCTGGGAACACTACAGCGGACACGGCGATGCCGCGGCCTCCCGGGTGTCGGGCCGGTCTTGTCCCGACACTGGCGCACCGGAGCATGCTCGGTGGTCCGGATCTCCAGACTCCCACCACGGGTGCGGACCACAGCACCTCGCCCGAGGAGAGCACGCGAGGACCGTGATCTTCGCTTCCAATTCGCTGCGGAGCTGGGGTGGTGCATTCTCCGCGAGCCGCGCCAGACGGGCGGCCTTGCGATGCAGGAATTGACCTTCGGTCTGCAACCGGGCCAGTTTGATACCGAGGTCGCGATCGTCGTAGGTGTAACCCTGAAAATCGGAGACCAGTCCGTCGTCGGTGTCGGTGGTGATCGCAGCGGCGCCGAGGGTCGACGGTGACCAGTCCACCCCCACCGCCACGGTCGCGGCACTCAGTTCGCTGGTGGGGACGGCTTCGGTGGCGGCGCAGCGCAGCAGCAGACCTCGACCGTCGTGGGTCAGGGTCGGTAGATGCCACGCGGTGATCGGTCGGATCGAACAGTGCATCATTCCTGATCTTGATCCTTGCGGATCACGTCGTGTTCACCGCACGTTGGCATGGACAGGGAACCGTCGCCGTTGCCTTATCGTATTGTCCCGAGGAGAGACACGTGTACCTGTCCCGACGTGCCCTGCTCCGCAGCACGGCCATCGGCCTGCTTGCGGTTCCCGCAGCGGCCTGCTCGTCCACTGGATCCGGATCGGCGGCGGCCTCCTCTCCGGCGCTGGTTCGACAGCGCCCGACACTGACTCACGGCGTCGCGGCCGGTGACGTCCGCGGGGACGGCGCTCTGATCTGGGCGCGCTCGGACAGTCCTGCCACCTTGATCGTGGAGACCGCGAGCACCGACTCGTTCACGAATCCCACCCGGCATGTCGGCGGGCTGCTCACCCCCGACACCGACGGCACCGGTCGACTGCGGCTCACCGGCCTGCCCTCCGGCGAACAGGTGCACTACCGAGTGAGCGTGGAATCCGAGGACGGAGCCACCTCCGAACCCGTCACCGGCATGTTCCGCACCGCACCCAGCGCACCCGGCGACATCCGACTGCAATGGTCGGGCGACACCGCAGGTCAGGGCTTCGGGATCAACCCGGACCTCGGCGGAATGACGATCTTCGACACCATGGCCTCACGCGACCCGCACCTGTTCCTCCACTCCGGCGACGTCGTATACGCAGACGGCCCGCTGGAGGAGACGGTCGAACTGCCGGATGGGCGTATCTGGCGCAACGTGGTCACCGAAGCGAAGAGCGCCGTCGCCCAGACCCTCGACGAATACCGGGGCCAGTACGCCTACAACCTCACGGACGGGAATTATCTCCGGTTCAACTCCTCCGTCGCGCAGATCGTGCAGTGGGACGACCACGAAACCGTCAACAACTGGTATCCGGGAGAGATCCTGGATCTCGAGCAATACAGCGAGAAGAACGTGGATGTGCTTGCGGCGCGCGCCTTCCAGGCCTTCCACGAGTGGAACCCGCTCGATCCGGCCGAAGCCGTCGACGGGCGTGTCCACCGCACCATTCCGTACGGGCCATTGCTGGATGTGTTCGTGCTCGACATGCGCACCTACAAGGACGTCAACGGCGCGAACGTCGGTGCATCGGGGCAGGTGCTCGGTGCCGAACAGACCCGCTGGCTGATCGACGAACTGAGCAGTTCCACGGCCACCTGGAAGATCATTGCCGCGGACCTTCCGATCGGTCTCGTCGTACCCGACGGCGACACCGCGTTCGAGGGTGTCGCGAACGGCGATCCCGGCATGCCCTCGGGTCGTGAATCCGAGATCGCCCAGGTGTTGTCTGCTGTCAAGGCTCGCGGCATCACCGGAACCGTGTGGCTGACCGCCGACGTGCACTACACGGCGGCGCACCACTACTCACCCGCCCGCGCGACATTCACCGACTTCGACGAGTTCTGGGAATTCGTCTCGGGGCCTCTCAATGCGGGAGGCTTCGGCCCCAACGACCTCGACGGTACCTTCGGGCCCGAAGCGGTGTTCGTGCACGCGCCGCCGGAGGCCAACGCGTCGCCGATGGAGGGCTTCCAGCATTTCGGTGAGGTCTTCATCGACGGCGATACTCGTGAAATGCGAGTGGAGCTGCTCGATGCCACCGGAGCTGTCTTGTTCACGCAGGTACTCGCACCACCCGCCTGATCGGCACCCCCGGATGTCCGGCCCATCGACGGGCCGGTCCGGGGACTATCCCGAGGAGCCCCACTGGCCTGTCGTGGAGCAGTCCACTATGCGGGATACTGGACCGGTGATCACACGCGCGATAGGGGCCGGTTCGCTGGTCCGCGACCTCGGAAACTGGCAGGACACCGGTGACGTGCGCCCCGCGTACAGGGCCCTCGCCGACGGCATCCGCCTCCTCGTACACGACGGCCGTGTCCCGCAAGGCGTGGCACTGCCGAGCGAGCGTGAGCTCGCGTCGGCCTTGTCTCTGAGCCGCACCACCGTCACCTCGGCGTATTCGGCGCTGCGTGACGAGGGTTATCTACGCAGCCGGCAAGGTGCGCGCAGCACCGTCGCGATGCCGGCCGGCCGGTCGCTCGGTCGCGATGCGGTCAAGTCGGGGGTGCTCGGAAACGACGCGATCGATATGAGCAACGCGTCGCTCCCGGCTCCGGCTGCAGAGATCGAGGCCGCGTACGAACTGGCCTTGCGGTCGATGTCGACCTACCTGGCGTCGCACGGGATGGAACCGATCGGTGTGATGGCCCTGCGCGAGGTGGTCGCGCGCCGGTATCGCGAACGCGGGCTACCCACCTCACCTGAACAGATCATGGTCACCAGCGGCGCGCAGCACGCGATGAGGCTGCTGCTCGGTGTGCTCACCGATCCGGGCGACCGCGTGATCGTCGACCATCCGACCTACCCCAATGCGCTCGAGGCGATCCGGCGGCACGGTGCCCGGCCGATCCCCGTCGCGGTCCGTCCGGAGGCAGGGTCGTCCGGAGGGTGGGATCTCGGTGCGCTTGCCGGTGCCGCGCGCCAGACTGCCGCACGCACAGCTTTTCTCGTCCCCGATTTCCACAACCCCACCGGTCTGTGTCTGGACGCGGACGGTCGCGGCGAACTCGCGCGCATCATGTACGACGCCCGAATGACTCTGGTGGTGGACGAGACGATGGTGGACCTGTGGCTCGACGCCCCGCCCCCCGCGCCGGTCGCGTCGTTCCGCGCGGGCTCCTCGGTGGTGACCATCGGATCGACCGGTAAATCCCTGTGGGGTGGATTGCGTGTGGGCTGGATCCGGGCCGACCGCGAGTTGATCGCCCGGCTGACCGGAGCCCGGTCGGGCGTGGACCTCGGTACGCCCGTCATGGAACAGTTCGCGGCCGCGCACCTGCTCTCGGATGTCGAGGACCTTCTCGAACAGCGGCGCGCACAACTCCGTGAGCAACGGCAGGCGTTGTGTGAGGCACTCGCCGACCAGCTGCCCGAGTGGCAGTACACCCCGGGGCAAGGTGGGATGTCGCTGTGGGTGCGGATGCGGGAGCCGGTGTCGACCGCGCTCGCTGCCGTTGCGCCCAGCCGCGGTGTATTGCTCGCGGCCGGGCCACGTTTCGGGGTGCAAGGCGCATTCGAACGATTCGTGCGGTTGCCGTACACACAACGCCCCGATGCACTGCGCGGGGCCGTCTCGGCTGTGGCCGACGCGTACACGCAGGTGGCGCAGGGCGGCGACCTGGAGTCGAGGCTCGTCGTCTGACCCGATGTCGTGTTTCGCGGCGGTGCCGACGTCGGCCGGGGCCGACCGGATCTATCTCGGCCGACCTGCCGTGGAGTGTCGGTCGTCGGCGATATCGTGGACACAGGACTCGGACAGGGTCTGTGCTCGACGAAGTGAGGGTCGATCGTGGCCGCGCAGGATCCGCTGCAGACGCAGCGCGACGCCGGACCCGACGTCGCTGCGGAGTTGGCTGCGGCCGGATTCGTCGAGGCCAAGGAGATCGGTCGCGGCGGGTTCGGAATCGTGTACCGCTGCCGGGAGGCCGCGCTGGACCGGATCGTGGCGGTCAAGGTCCTCACTTCCGATCTGGACGTCGACAACCTCGAACGTTTCCTGCGCGAACAGCGCGCGATGGGGCAGCTCTCGGGACACCCGAACATCGTCAACGTGCTGCAGATCGGCACTACCGATTCGGGACGCCCCTTCCTGGTGATGCAATATCACCCCCGCGATTCGCTCGACGCGCTGATCCGCCGGTCAGGCCCGCTGCACTGGCACGACGCGCTCCAACTCGGCGTCAAACTGACCGGTGCCCTGGAGACCGCCCACCGGCTGGGCATCGCGCACCGCGACGTCAAACCCGCCAACATCCTGCTCACCGAATACGGCGAACCACAGCTCACGGATTTCGGGATCGCCCGGATACGAGGGGGATTCGAAACCGCGACCGGTGAAGTCACCGGGTCGCCCGCGTTCACCGCCCCGGAAGTGCTCTCCGGACGTCCCCCGACCCCCTCGTCCGATGTCTACAGCCTTGCGGCGACGATCTTCTGCGCACTCACCGGCCATGCCGCGTTCGAGCGCCGCAGCGGCGAGCGCGTCGTCGCGCAGTTCGTGCGCCTGACGACCCAGCCGATTCCCGACCTGCGGGCCGACGGAGTGCCCGACGAGTTGTGTGCCGCGATCGAGCAGGCGATGTCGGTGGATCCCGACTCCCGCCCGGAGACCGCAGCCGAATTCGGCGAGATCCTGCGTGCTGTGCAGGCCGACCACGGGTTACGAGTCGACGATCTCGCGGTCGCCGGAGCCGAGAACGACTCCGACACGGCTGTGGGCCACACAGCAACGACGGCCGCCACGGGCGGGCGGGTGAGCACGCGGCGCACGAGCATCCGGTCGACCACTCCGCCGGCGCCGGCGACGAGATTCCGCCCACCCGTTCCGTCCAAACGACTCGTCGCACGGTGGTCGCTGCTGAATCTGCTCAGTGAGTCGCACCGCCGCAGGCTCATCGTCGTGCATGCGCCACCCGGCTTCGGGAAGACGATGTTCGCCATCGAATGGCGTTATCAGCTCGACAATCAGGGCGTTGCGGTGGCGTGGCTCAACGTCGACCACGACGACAACAACGTCGTGTGGTTCCTCGCGCACCTCATCGAAGCCATCAGGCAGGTGCGACCGACTCTTGCACAGGAACTGGGACAGGCGCTCGACGAACACGGCGACGACGCCGAACGCTACGTCCTCACTTCCCTGATCGACGAGATCCACTCCGCAGGAGAACGGCTCGTGGTGATCATCGACGACTGGCATCGCGTCACCGACCCGGCGACGATCGCGGCCCTGGCCTTCCTGCTCGACAACGGGTGCCATCACCTCCAGGTCATGGTGGTCGGACGCACCCGTGCCGGACTGCCCGTGAGCCGCATGCGGGTGCTCGACGAGCTCGTCGAGATCGACCACCGCATGCTCACCTTCGACATCGACGAAACCAAGAAATTCCTTGCACGACACATCGGTACGGAGCTGGACGACGACATCGTCGCCGATCTCGTCGCCGCCACCGAAGGCTGGCCCGCCGCCCTGCAACTGGCGTCGGTGTCGCTGCACGGACACGACGATCCCGCGCATCTCGTGGCACACCTGTCGGGCCGGCACCGCGGGATCGGACAGTTCCTCACCGAGAACGTCCTGAGCTTGATCGACGAGGAACTCGTCGACTTCCTGCTCACCGCGGCGGTGACGGAGCAGACGTGCGGGAGCCTGGCCTCGGCGTTGAGCGGGCACGGACACGGACAGGCGATGCTCGAAGACATCGAGGACCGCGACCTGTTCCTGCACCGCGTCGACGAGGAAGGCCGGTGGTTCCGGTTCCAGCCGCTGTTCGCCGAGTTCCTGCGGCAGCGACTCGAACGCGACTTCCCGGAACGGATGCCAGGGCTCCACCGGATCGCTGCGCATTGGTTCGAACAGCATGCGATGACGTTGGAAGCCGTCGACCATGCTCTCGCGGCGGCCGACGACGATTACGCCGTCGACATCGTCGAACGTCACGCGCGGGACCTGCTCGCCGACGGCCGTGCCACCACGCTGCTGGGGTTGGCCGCGAAGCTGCCGCGCGGCGCCGTGGCCGCGCGGCCACGGCTGCAACTGGCCTTGGCGTGGGCAAGCGTCGTCATCCACGACACCGCGCGTGGCCAGCGCGCACTCGCCATGGTCGAACGCGGTCTCGATGCGGACAAGATCACCGGCGACGAGGCCATCGACGTCGCCGTCGAGGTGGAAGTGGTGCGGCGCATCGTCGACGTGCGCCGCGACCGGACCGGCCCGGCCGACGGGCTCGCCGAGCGGCTCTTGGCGCGCGCGGACACACTCGCACCGATCGTCGTGTCGTCGGGCCTCAACGCCGCGACGTTCGATGCTGTCTACCGCGGTGAATTCGACGAGGCACGGAGATTGCAGGATCTCGCTGCTCCGTACCACGATCTCAACGCCGGGCCGTACAACCTGATGCACGGCAACGCCCTCCTCGGACTCGCCGCACTCGAACAACTCGATCTCGATGCGGCAGGCGAACTCCTGCGGGAGGCGTGGCGATTGTCGCGGCTCGGCAGCGGTGCGTACTCGTCGTCGGCGTTGCTCGCCGGATCGGTGCTCGGGGAGTTCCTGTACGAACAGGGAGATCTCGACGAGGCAGAACGGCTACTCGACGACGGTTACGAGCTGGGCGCCGAGGGTGGCGTCGTGGATTTCAAGATCGCTCGATATGTGGTCGGTGCACGGGTGAAGGCGCTGCGTGGCGAGCATGACATTGCGGTGGCTCGATTGGAGGACGGTGCGCGCGCTGCCGAGGCGATGAAACTGGACCGTCTCGCTGCGGCTGTCGAGAACGAACGTGTCCGGCTCGGATTTCCGATCGCACATCCGCGACCGGTGGTCGAATACGGTCGTCCGCGTCCTGAACCGGGAATTGCGTTGCACATCGCCCAGATCGAAGAGGACACCGCGATCCGGTTGCTGCTCGCGGATCCCTCGCCGGAACATCTCGTGCTCGCCCACCGGTGGGCGAGTGAGTGGTTCGTATTTCTGCAGGAGCTCGGATTCCTGCACCGCGCACAGCGTGCCCTCGAACTCGTCGAGGAATGCGAGAAACACGGTGCCACACCAGATCACAAATGATCCGATGCGGCACCGCGTCGCTACAGGCTCCTGATCAGACCCACAGAGTGGTGATGTCGGTGGCCTCGCCCGCCGGCGCAGCCGGCTCGCCCGCCGGAGTGCGGGAGAACCGCGGAGCCGGAGCATGCTGGGTGATGCCCTCGATCTCGATGAGCGACCCGCGCGCCGCGATGTGCTCGTTCGCGGGTGCCTCCGCGAACGTGAGAACGGGGGAGACACACGCGTCGGTGCCCAGGAAGATCGCCGACCACTCGTCGCGCGTCTTCGACAGGAACTTCTCCGTGAACAACTTCTTCATCTCCGGCCACGCCGCAGGATCGTTCTGGGTGGGCAGCTCGGCCGCGTCGAGATCGAGTCCCTTCAGCAGCAGCGCGTAGAACTGCGGCTCGATCGAGCCGACAGCCATGTACTTGCCGTCCTTGGTCTCGTACACCTCGTAATACGGGGCGCCGGTGTCGAGCATGTTCACGCCGCGTTCGTCGGACCACGCGCCGCGGCCGCGGAACGCCCACATCATGTGCGACAGCGCCAGTGCGCCGTCGACCATCGCTGCGTCGACGACCTGACCCTTCCCGGACACACCTCGCTCGACGAGCGCGGAGAGGATACCGAAGATCAGGAACATCGAGCCGCCGCCGAAGTCGCCCACCATGTTCAGCGGCGGCACCGGACGTTCACCCTTACGACCGATTGCGTGCAGCACACCGGTGAGGGAGATGTAGTTGATGTCGTGGCCGGCGGCGTTCGCCAGCGGGCCTTCCTGACCCCAGCCCGTCATCCGGCCGTAGACGATGCGCGGGTTGCGTTCGAGTACCACGTCGGGGCCCAGACCCATGCGCTCGGTGACTCCGGGGCGGAAGCCCTCGATGAGCACGTCGGCGCGCTCGAGCAGCGAGAGCACCTTCTCGATGTCGTCGGGGTTCTTGAGGTCGGCCTCGATGATGCGGCGATTCCGCTGGATCGGGTCGCGCGCGCCCTCCGGCGGGATCCCGCCTGGGCGCTGGACCGTCACGACGTCGGCGCCGAGATCGGCGAGCAGCGTCGCAGCGTGGGGTCCGGGGCCGAGCCCCTTGAACTCGACGACGCGGATACTCGCGAGGGGGCCCTTCTTCTCAACTGCTTCAGCAGACACTCGTCGAACCTCACTCCGGTGCGTAGGGACTATGCAACGGAGAGTACCTTAGCGAGCGTTCAACATATTGCTGTGTCACTGCTCGTACAGGTCGGCCTCGCCGAGTCCGGTCGCCTCGAACGCGTCCTGGAGACTGCCGTGGCGCACGACCGTGACAACCTGGTCCTCGACCACACGGAATGCGATGGCCTCCTCGACCGGGGTGCCGGGGTCGGATGCCCACGTGGACTTCTCTTCGACGACGACGATGCCGTGGTGCACGAACATGCGACCCATCTCGAGCGTGACACCCGACGAGGTAGCCCACTCGCGCAATTCGTCGAGGCCCTGGTCGGGATCATCGTCATCGGTGGGCAACACGATGTCGTCGCTGGACAACTCCACCAGAGTGTCGATGTCGTTACTGTTGACGGCATCGTGCCAGGCCAGAACGGTCGCGATCTCCGAGGTGCTCATGCATCCCAGAGTAGGTCAACGCGGTCGAGGTCAACACGATTGTGACCTGATCTGTTGCCGAGTGAGGTGCGTACGGAGCAGAGTGGGTGCCATGACGATCAGCGGCCAACTCGTGAGCTTCGTGCCGAGCACCGATCTCGATGTCTCGGAAATGTTCTATGTCGATACCCTCGGCTTCCGGAAGATCGATCGGGACAATTTCACGCTGGTGATCGACGGAGGTGAAGGAGCCCCCGTGCGGATCACCCTCGTGCAATCGCGCGGCGAGACCGGATACACCGCCTTGGGCTGGCGGGTGCTCGACCTCGACGAGACCGTCGACCGACTCCGGGCCAAGGGCGTCGACTTCATTCGGTACACAGGCATGGATCAGGACGACCACGACGCATGGACCGCGCCCGACGGGCTGCGGGTCGCGTGGTTCCGCGACCCGCACAGCAACGTGCTCTCGCTCATCGAGAATCACGTCTGACCGAGAATCACGAACGACAAAGCGCTTACGTCAGGAAGCTGCCCTTCACGAACCCGGCGAGCAGCACCGCGAACCCGCCCATCTCGCCGACGATGAGCGCGGCCATCGCGACACCCAGCCCTCGAGTAGGATGTGCGAACTGGTTGGTGGTGTCGCGCAGCACGCCGTGGAGGATGTAACTCGCGATCGCGCCGACGAAGAACACCACGACCACCGCGGCCGCCGTCAGATTCACCCATGTCGGCCATGCGCTGAGCTCCACGAACACAGCGATGAGTAGCGTCGCGAACGCATACATCAACGCCGAGCGGTGCGCGATGTCCACATACGGGTGCGCGAGATGCGTCTCCGACGTCGCCATCTGCCGGTACTTCCACACACCCAACGCCAGAGCGAGCAGGAATATCAGCCCTGCCGCGAGCAACGTCAGTTCTGTATCGACGCCCAAGTTCATCCGGCCAGTATGCGATACGAGCGCAGATCAGCTGCAGCCACTCGTGTTTCCACATGACGGGCAGGCGTGACACGATCCCGACCGCTGCATCTGCACGCCGCATTGCATGCAGTACGGCGCGTCCGAACCGGAGCCGGATCGCGACGGACCCGACGCCGCATGGCCCTGACGGGTGTCGGCGGTGGCATGGACATCGTCCGGGGTCGGCAGATCGGGGGCGAGTCCGTCCTGCGCGGCCCGTTCCCCACCGGTACGCACACCGAGTTCCATCCGCTCGTCGATTTCGAGGTAATCCACCGCGAGCCTGCGGAATATGTAGTCGAGGATCGACGAGGCGATCCGCAGATCCGGATCGTCGGTGATGCCCGCCGGTTCGAACCGCGTGCTGGTGAACGCCCGCACGAACGTCCGCAGCGGAACCCCGTATTGCAGGCCGTAACTGACCGCCATGGAGAACGCGTCCATGATGCCGGCGAGGGTGGAGCCCTGCTTCGAGACGCGCAGGAACAACTCTCCGGGGCGCCCGTCGTCGTATTCGCCGACCGTGACGAAACCCTTGCAGTCGGCAACCCGGAACTCGAACGTGCGCGAATTGCGGGTGCGCGGCAGACGCTCCCGACGGGCAGTCGCAACCGGAGCAATGTCCGAGGCGGACGGAGCCGGGGGCGTCGACGTGGACAGTGGTTGCCCGAGCTTGCAGTTGTCGCGGTAGACAGCGATCGCCTTCAGACCCAGCCGCCACGCGTCTACGTACAGGTCTGCGATGTCGTCGACGGTTGCGGACTCCGGAAGATTCACCGTCTTCGAGATCGCACCCGACAGGAACGGCTGTACCGCCGCCATCATCGTCACATGTCCTCGCGGCGCAATCACATTGCTGCCCATCGATGTTGCGAACACCGGGTGATGTTCGACGTGCACATGCGGAGCGCCCGCGAGGGTGTGCTGCCGGTCCAGGTGGGCGACGATATCGGCGACCTCGGCGGGATCGTATCCGAGCCGTGACAGCGCGCGCGGCACACTGCGGTTGACGATCGACAGACTGCCGCCGCCTACGAGTTTCTTCGTCTTGACCAGGGCCAGATCGGGCTCGATGCCGGTGGTGTCGCAGTCCATCGCCAGGCCGATCGTGCCGGTGGGAGCGAGCACCGTCACCTGGCTGTTCCGCACACCGTGCTCGGTGCCGTCGGTGACCGCGCGATCCCACGCCTCACGGGCCGCCGCCAGTACGACCGGCGGAGCGAGTTCGACATCGACGTCGTCGACCGCACCGCGATGCCGTGCGAGCACGCCGAGCATCGAGTCGCGGTTCTCGGCGTACCCGTCGAACGGGCCCAGTCGTTCCGCGAGGCGCGCCGACACCTCGTATGCGTGCCCCGTCATCAATGAGGTGATCGCGGCGGCACAGGCGCGGCCGGCCTCGCTGTCGTACGGAAGCCCCGATGCCATCAGCAGCGCACCGAGATTCGCGTATCCGAGGCCGAGCTGCCGGAACCGGCGGGACGTCTCACCTATCTTCTCGGTGGGGTAGTCGGCGCGACCGACGAGGATTTCCTGCGCGGTGAGCATCACCGCGACGGCATGCCGGAATCCGTCGACGTCGAACACGCCGTCTTCCCGCAGGAATGTCAGCAGATTCAGGCTCGACAGGTTGCATGCGGAATCGTCGAGGTGCATGTATTCAGAGCACGGGTTGGATCCGTTGATCCGGCCGGTCGACGCCGCGGTGTGCCAACGGTTGATCGTGGTGTCGTACTGCATGCCCGGGTCGGCGCACTCCCATGTGGCAGCAGCGATGCGCTGCAGGAGGTCTCGCGCTCGGACCGTGCGGACGGACTCGCCGGTCGTCACCGCGCGCAGCGGCCACTGCGCGTCGTCGACGACGGTCTGCATGAACTCGTCGGTGACCCGCACCGAATTGTTCGCATTCTGATACTGCACCGAATGGATGTCGGAACCACTCAGCCCCATGTCGAACCCGGCGTCCGCGAGTACTCGCGCCTTGCGTTCCTCGATCGCCTTGCAGTCGACGAACTCCTCGATGTCGGGATGCGCGACGTCGAGGATCACCATCTTCGCGGCGCGGCGGGTCTTGCCGCCCGACTTGATGGTCCCCGCCGATGCGTCGGCCCCGCGCATGAAGCTGACCGGGCCGGACGCCGTGCCACCTCCTCCGAGATGCTCGACGGACGATCGGATGCGTGAGAGGTTCACGCCCGCCCCGGAGCCACCCTTGAAGATCACTGCTTCTTGCCGGTACCACTCGAGGATCGAGTCGATGCTGTCGTCGACGGACAGGATGAAACAGGCGCTTGCCTGCTGCGGAGTGTCGGGCACACCGATGTTGAACCACACCGGGCTGTTGAACGACGCCTTCTGATGCAGCAGCAGATGTGTCAGCTCGGCGGCGAACGCGGACGGGTCGTCGAGGTGACCGTCGGTGGTGCCCCACGCGGTGATCGTGTCGACGATGCGCGCGACCACATCACGCAGCGAATGCTCGCGGGTGGCGGTGCCGATCTGCCCGCGGAAGTACTTCTGCGTGACGATATCGGTGGCGTTCTGAGACCAGAACTCCGGGAACTCGACGCCCGGTTGCTCGAAGACGACCTCACCGGTGCCGTGGTGGACGATGCGGGCGTCGCGGCGCTGCCAGGTCACCTCGTCGGCGGGATCGACCCCGGGTGTCGTGAACCAGTGGACATCAGCACGAGCGCGGTGGACATCGCCGCGTGCGTGATCGGGACGCGCAATCATTGTGCGCTGCCCTGTCCTGCTCGACTGTGGTGCACTGCTCATCGCTTCCTTCCGGGACGGCGACGGTTGCCACATATAGTCCCACCATGGTCTCATCGCGTCCCCGTATCTCTCCACGTCTCGGCACTCCGCTGTCTCTCTCTGCCACCCGTGTCCTGCTGCTCGGGTCGGGCGAGCTCGGCAAGGAGGTGACCATCGCATTGCAGCGCCTCGGTGTGGAGGTGATCGCGGTGGACCGATACGCCGACGCACCCGGTCATCAGGTCGCGCACCGGGCCCACGTCATCGACATGGGCGACCCGGAAGCCGTGCTCGCGGTCATCGAGGCCGAACGCCCCCATCTGGTGGTTCCCGAGATCGAAGCCATCGCCACCGACGCGCTCGCCACCGTGGAGCAGCGCGGCCTCGCCGAGGTGATCCCCACCGCGCGGGCCACGCAGCTGACGATGAACCGGGAGGGCATCCGCCGGCTCGCAGCGGAGGAACTGGGCCTGCCGACGTCGCCCTACCGATTCGCGAACTCCCTCGACGAGGTCCGAGCCGCCACCGAGGCGATCGGCTTCCCGTGCGTGATCAAGCCGGTCATGTCGTCGTCCGGCAAAGGCCAGTCGACGGTGCGTTCGGCCGACGACCTGAACGCCGCGTGGGAATACGCCCTGGCAGGGGGACGCATCAACCACGGCACCGTCATCGTGGAAGGGTTCGTCGACTTCGACTACGAGATCACACAGCTCACTGTGCGTGCAGTCGGCGAATCGGGGGAGGTCGAGACCTTTTTCTGTGAACCGATCGGTCACCTGCAGCGCGACGGCGACTACGTCGAATCGTGGCAACCGCAGCCGATGAGCGACGCCGCGCTCGCCCGGTCGCGGGAGGTCGCGGCGGCCGTGACCGGCGCGCTCGGTGGCCGGGGAGTGTTCGGCGTCGAACTGTTCGTCAAGGGCGACGACGTCTACTTCTCCGAGGTGAGCCCCCGCCCGCACGACACCGGGCTGGTCACCATGGGGAGCCAGCGCTACTCCGAGTTCGAACTGCACGCCCGCGCGATTCTCGGGCTGCCGGTGGACGTGGAGCAGTTGCGTCCGGGTGCATCCGCCGTGATCTACGGCGGACTCGACGCGACCGGTATCGCGTTCGACGGTGTCGCCGAGGCCCTGCGTACACCGGAGACGGATGTGCGCCTGTTCGGGAAGCCCGAATCGTTCCTGCGCCGCCGGATGGGTGTGGCCGTCTCGACCGGACCGGACGTCGACGCTGCCCGCGAACGCGCGACGCGCGCAGCGTCCCTCGTTCACCCCGTCGCGCCGTGAGTGCAGGGGCCGAACTCCTCGTCGGTCTCGCGATCCTCGTGGGGCTGGTCGGCATCGTCGTGCCGATCCTGCCGGGTGTGTTGTTGATCTTCGCGGCGATCGCGGTGTGGGCGTTCATGACCGGCGGCACCGTCGCATGGGCGGTGTTCGCGGTGACGACGGTCGCGCTGCTGGTCACCGGGGTCGTCAAATACACCTGGCCCGGTAAGCGGCTTCAGCGGTCGGGAGTGCCCAACCGGTCGCTGGTCATCGGCGGGTTGGTCGGCATCGTCGGGTTCTTCGTGATCCCGGTGATCGGCCTGTTTCTCGGATTCCTGCTCGGAATGTATGTGTCGGAGGCCCAGCGGCATCGGACGCACAAGGATGCGTGGCGTTCGACGGTGGAAGCGACGAAGGCCGTGGGCCTGTCGATGCTCGTCGAACTGCTCGGTGGGCTCGTAGCCGCCGGCGCGTGGTTCGGTGCCGTGCTGTTCGCCTGAAACGGGGCCGGCCGGATACCACATCCGTCGACGTGGCATCCGGCCGGAAGAACCGCAGGTGGTAGTGGTTACTTGTGGGGTTCCGAGGCGCGGAACATGTCCTCGCGCTCGACGACCTTCACGCGCTCGCGACCCTCTGCTTCGCCGAGGCTGCGCTCGTGCGCGTCGAGGCGGTACCAGCCCTGCCACGTCGTGTACGGCAGCTGCTTCTCCTCGAGGAACTGCACGATGTCGTCCACTCCCGGGGCTTCCGGGGTGTTGAGACGGCCTGCAGCGCGGTCCTCGAGCAGGTTCGCGACGGTCTCGTTGGCATCGCCCTTGGTGTGGCCGATGAGGCCGACCGGGCCGCGCTTGATCCAGCCGGTGACGTACGTGTGCGGCATGAACCGGTCGGGGCCTTCGACGGTCTCGTCGGCGAGCACACGCCCGGCCTCGTTGGGAACGGTGCCTGCCTGCTCGTCGAACGGCAGGTTCGCGATGTTCTGCGACAGATAGCCCACTGCGCGGTACACGGCCTGCACGTCCCAGTCGCGGGTCTTGCCGGTGCCGCGGACGTTGCCCGTGCCGTCGAGTTCGGTGCGCTCGGTACGCAGACCGACGACCTTGCCGTTCTCGCCGAGAACCTCGGCGGGCGACTCGAAGAAGTGCAGGAACAGCTTGTGCGGACGATTTCCTGCGTCGCGGATGGCCCAGTCCTGCAGGGTGTTGGCGACCATGTCGACCTGCTTCGAGTTGCGGCGCGCTGCCTCGGAGCCGGCGTCGTAGTCGATGTCCTCGGGGTCGACGATGACCTCGATGGTCGGCGAGTGGTCGAGTTCGCGCAGCTCGAGCGGGGTGAACTTGGCCTGGGCCGGGCCGCGACGCCCGAAGACGTGCACCTCGACGGCCTTGTTGTTCTTCAGGCCCTCGTAGACGTTCGGCGGGATCTCGGTGGGCAGCAGTTCGTCGCCGGTCTTGGCGAGCACGCGCGCGATGTCGAGCGCGACGTTGCCGACGCCGAGGACCGCGACCTTCTCGGCCTCGAGCGGCCAGGTACGCGGCACATCGGGGTGGCCGTCGTACCAGGACACGAAGTCGGCGGCGCCGTAGCTGCCGTCGAGTTCGATGCCGGGGATCGTCAGTTCACGGTCGGCGTTGGCGCCGGTCGAGAAGATCACCGCGTCGTAGAAGCGGTACAGGTCGTCGAGAGTGATGTCGACGCCGTAGTCGAGGTTGCCGAGCAGGCGCACGTTGGGTTTGTCGAGCACCTTGTGCAGCGCGGTGATGATGCCCTTGATGCGCGGATGGTCGGGTGCCACGCCGTAGCGGATGAGGCCGAACGGCGCCGGCATGCGTTCGAACAGGTCGATGCTCACCCCGGGATCCTGCGCAGTGTCGGACTTCATGAGTGCATCGGCGGCGTAGATACCGGCGGGGCCGGCACCGACTATCGCGACGCGAAGGGGACGGCTCTGATCAGTCACAGGGGATCAACTACCTCTTCGGTGTGCGGACGGACATATCCAGCTTAAATTAAGGCTGCCCTCAGTGGGCGGGCGCAGGGTCGCGCGGGATGACGGTGGAGGAGAACTCCGGGAAACGTCGGGAGAATCGCTTCAGCGACAACACATGTGGGCACTCACGCGGCACAGGTCGACGGCGAGGCGTCGGACGAGCGGAGTGGTGGCCATGGTTAATTCCTACCTCACTAGGGTTTATTGGCGCAAATGCAGCCGACCGAGGGTGGATCCGCCGAGGATAGGATCATCCGCATGGCACAACGGCGTGACCCCGATCCCGAACCCGACGGTCTCGAACCGGACGGACCCACGAGCAGCACACCCTGGCCGTTCATCGGCGCGGTGCTCGTGATCGTCGTCCTCGCGCTGGTGCTCGTCGTCACGCAGTTGCTCTCGCCCGAAGGCGAGTCCCTCGACGACAACGAACGGATCACGCGCACCACCAGCGACTACGTCAAGGCCGTCAACGCAGACGACGAGGATGTCCTCGTCATACTCCGCTGCGGCGAACTGCGCCGCGGTGAGGGGCCGCTCGCCGGGGTCGACAGCGACATCGAACTGCAGCGCACCGACAACATCGTCATCGACGGCGACAAGGCCACTGTCGATGTCACCACCGTGATCGACGGTGAGTCGACGACCGAGACGTGGAACCTGACCCTCGCCGACGACGTGTGGCGCGTCTGCACCGCCTGATCAGCCCGGCTCGATCCTCCTGATCCACCTCCCCGCGTAGTCGCGCGCGCTTGACCTGTGAAAAGGTATTCGCGTGAGCTACGCAGGTGATATCACGCCGCAGCACGCCTGGGAGCTGCTGCAGGAAAATCAGGATGCCGTGCTCGTCGATGTGCGCACCGACGCCGAATGGAAATACGTGGGTGTCCCCGACACCGCATCCATCGGGCGCCGCACGCTGTTCGTCGAATGGGTGTCGTACCCCGCGGGTGCCCCCAACGAGCGCTTCGTCGACGAGCTGAAGGCCGCCGGGATCGGCGGCGGACCGGTGATCTTCCTGTGTCGCTCGGGTCAGCGTTCGATCGGCGCCGCCGAAGCTGCGACGGCCGCGGGCCTGGCCCCTGCGTACAACGTTCTCGAAGGATTCGAAGGGCCGCTCGATGCCGACAAGCATCGCGGCGGACAGGGCTGGCGGGCCGCGGGCCTGCCGTGGAGGCAGTCGTGAGTGCAATTCCCCAGGGCGGTGCGTTCAGCAAGGCACTTCCCGATTCCGTGCGTCCCGCCACGCTCGGTGTACGGGGCGGGGTGATGCGATCCGGTTTCGAGGAGACGTCCGAGGCGCTCTACCTCAACTCGGGGTTCGTCTACGAGTCGGCGGAGGCCGCCGAGCAGGCGTTCACCGGCGAGGTCGACCACTTCGTCTATTCCCGGTACGGCAACCCCACCGTGACGATGTTCGAGGAGCGGCTGCGGTTGCTCGACGGAGCGGAAGGCGCGTACGCCACGGCTTCGGGCATGTCGGCGGTGTTCACGGCGCTCGCCGCCCTGCTCGGCAGGGGTGACCGTCTCGTCGCGGCCCGCAGTCTCTTCGGCTCGTGCTTCGTCGTGTGCAACGAGATCCTGCCGCGGTGGGGTGTGGAGACGGTGTTCGTCGACGGAGAAGACCTCGACCAGTGGGAGAAGGCGCTGTCGGTGCCCACCACCGCCGTGTTCTTCGAAACCCCGTCGAATCCGATGCAGACTCTCGTCGACGTGCGCAAAGTCTCCGAGATGGCCCACGCCGCAGGCGCAAAAGTGGTGCTGGACAACGTCTTCGCCACCCCGTTGCTGCAGCGCAGCCTCGACCTCGGCGCCGACATCGTCGTGTACTCGGGTACCAAGCACATCGACGGCCAGGGCCGGGTGCTCGGCGGAGCGATCCTCGGGCCCCAGGACTACATCGACGGACCCGTCAAGAACCTCATCCGCCACACCGGTCCGTCGCTGAGCCCGTTCAACGCGTGGACCCTGCTCAAGGGCCTCGAGACGATGCCCGTCCGGTTGCGTGCCGCGGTCGATTCCACGTTGCGCATCGGCAAGTTCCTGGAGTCGCACTCCGAGGTGAGCTGGATCAAGTACCCGTTCCTCGAGTCGCACCCACAGCACGAGCTGGCGAAGTCCCAGATGAGCGGTGGCGGCACGATCCTCACCTTCGAGCTCGCCGCCTCCGAGGGCGAAGGAAAGAAGCGGGCGTTCGAGCTGCTGAACAAGCTGCGCGTCATCGACATCTCCAACAACCTCGGTGACTCCAAGTCGCTCATCACCCACCCCGCGACCACCACTCACCGGGCGATGGGCCCGGAAGGGCGTGCCGCGATCGGCCTGTCCGACGGCGTCGTGCGCTTGTCGGTGGGGCTCGAAGATCCCGAGGATCTGCTCGAAGACCTGGAGCAGGCGCTCGCCTGATCCGGAAACACCGTGGGATACGCTGCGGGTGCTCTGCCAATCGGGCAGGGCACCCGCAGCGTTTCGGTGAAGCCGGTGAGAATCCGGCGCTGTCCCGCAACTGTGAGCCCGGCATTCGGCCGGTGAGTCAGGTCAGCCGGCGCCGCGGGCACGTACTGGTCCTCGGACGAAGGACGGTGTCGTGCCGCAACTCGTCGTTGCAGCCGTGCTGTTTTCGTCCTCCGAGCCAACGGAGGATGGCTGTGCCCACCACTTCCCGCAGGTTTCTCACCGCCGGTGTCGCTGCCCTCGCACTGGTGATCGCCGGTTGCAGCAGCGGTGACGACGCCTCGTCCGACGGCACCACGACGGTGCCATCCGATCGCACCGCGATCACCGAATCCGAGACCCCGCAGGCCATCGTGTCGCTGAGTCCGACCACCACCGAGATGCTCTACGCCGTCGGTGCGGGCGACCAGGTGATCGCCGTCGACGACCAGTCCGATTACCCCGAGGGAGTCCCGGTCACCGATCTGTCGGGCTACAACCCCAACGTCGAGGCCATTCTCGGCTACGACCCCGATCTCGTCGTCGCCACCGACGACAACGGCAACCTCGTCGCCGGACTCGAGAACGCCGGCGTGGACGTCCTGATTCTGCCCGCAGCCGTCACCCTCGACGACACCTACGCCCAACTCGAGCAGGTCGGTGCTGCGACCGGCCACGTCGGTGACGCCGCCGAACTCGTCGCACAGATGCAGACGGAGATCGACGAGATCGTTGCTTCCGTGCCCGAGCGTGAGGCACCGCTGCGGTACTACCACGAACTCGACAACACGTACTACAGCGTCACCGACGACACCTACATCGGCCAGATCTACTCGATGCTGGGCCTGACTTCCATCGCGACCGGCGGCGACGGCTATCCGCAACTGTCCTCCGAGTTCATCGTCGAGCAGAACCCCGATCTGATCTTCCTCGCCGACTCGCAGTGCTGCGGTGTCACACCCGAGACGGTCGGCGAACGCGCTGGCTGGGCGGAACTCACCGCAGTCCGCGACGGACAGGTCCATGTCCTCGACGAGGACATCGCGAGCCGGTGGGGTCCGCGCGTCGTCGACCTCGTGCGTGAAATCGCCGCGATCGTCGTCGCCGTCCCCGCGGGCCAGCCTGCACCGTGATCACCTCGCGCCGCCGCGCACTCGTGCTGGGTGGCGCGGTGATCGCCCTCTTCGCGGCGATGCTCGTCGGGATCCTCGTCGGACCCGCCGGGCTCACCGCGCAGGGAGTGTTGCTCGATGTGCTCGACAAGGTTCCGTTCGTCGACGTCGAGTCGGGTCTGACAACGAGACAGCAGGCGATCCTGTGGAACATTCGCATGCCCCGGGTGGTGCTCGGCGTGATCGTGGGCGCGATGCTGGCGGTCGCCGGCGCTGCCTACCAGGGCGTCTTCCGTAATCCGCTCGCCGACCCGTACCTCCTCGGCGTGTCGAGCGGTGCGGGTCTCGGCGCGACACTCGCGATAGTCGTGGGTGGAGCGGCCGGATTCGCCGGGGTCCCCGTCGCCGCGTTCGCGGGCGGGATGCTCGCGGTCGGCGCGACCTACGCTCTCGGGCGCACCGTCGGGGGCAGCCGCACCGAGGTGATCATCATCCTCGCCGGTGTTGCGGTCGCGGCGTTCGCCAACGCCATTCAGACCTTCTTCATGCAGCTCCACGACGACACGCTGCGGCAGGTCTATTCGTGGATGCTCGGACGCCTGGCCACCGACGGCTGGTCCGATGTGCGGACCGTGCTGCCGTACGTCATCGTCTCGGTCGTCGTGATCATGCTGCACCGACGCACCCTGGACGTCATGTCGGTCGGCGATGTCGAAGCCTCTAGCCTCGGCATCAACCCGGCTCGGGTCCGGCTGATCCTCGTGTGTATCGCGACGCTCGGCACCGCCGCCGTCGTCTCCGCCAGCGGCCTGATCGGGTTCGTCGGCATCGTCATTCCCCACGCCGTGCGGTTGCTGATCGGTCCGGGGCATCGCCTGCTGTTGCCGTTGTCGCTGATGGTCGGCGCCGCGTTCCTCGTCCTCGCCGACGTCCTGGCCCGCACCGTGATGTCCCCGGCCGAACTGCCGATCGGTGTCGTGACCGCGGCGATCGGCGCGCCGTTCTTCCTCGTCGTGCTGCGGCGGAGCCGAGGTGTGGCATGAACGGGGTGACCTGCCGCGGCCTGTGCGCGGAGCGTGGAGGAGTGCAGGTGCTGCACGACGTCGATCTCGTCGTCGGTGCGGGGGAGTGGGTGTCGCTCGTGGGACCCAACGGATCGGGCAAGACCACGCTGCTGCACGCCCTCGCGGGACTGGTGTCGGCGGACGGCGACGTCGAGGTCGCGGGGGTGACACCGCACCGCTCGGGGCGTCGCGCGATCGCGCGCGCGCTCGCACTCATGCCCCAGCGACCCATCGTTCCCGAGGGTGTCACCGTGCGTGAGCTGATCCATCTCGGCCGCACTCCGCACATCCCCCGCTTCGGGAGTGAAACCCCGCGCGACCGCGAGATCGTCGAGCGGGTCATCAAGCGGCTCGAACTCGAGGACTTCGCGTCGCGGCTCGCGACCGCGCTGTCGGGTGGAGAACTGCAACGGGTCGTGCTGGCCCGAGCACTCGCGCAGCAACCGCAGGTCCTGCTGCTGGACGAGCCCACTAGCGCCCTGGACATCGGACATCAGCAGCAGGTGCTCGACCTCGTCGACTCGATGCGCCGCGAAGGGGAGTTGACGGTGATCGCGGCGATGCACGACCTGACGTCGGCGAGTCAGTACGGCGAGCGGCTGGTGCTCTTGGACCGAGGGCGGATCGTCGCCGACGGAGTGCCCGCGGAAGTGCTCACCGTCGAGCGCATCGCCGACATCTACGGTGCCCGCGTCGAGGTGCTCGATCGTCCCGCCGGCCGCGCGGTGCTGCCTTTGCGTGACCGGCCCGAACCCGTCGAATCACAGGAGCCGTGATGGAAGTACTGCTGCTGGGCACCGGTGCTGCAGACGGATGGCCGAACCCCTTCTGCCGGTGCCGTTCCTGTGTGGATGCAGCGGACAGGAACGCGATTCGCGGTCAGACGGCCGCGTTGGTCGACGATGTGCTGATGCTCGACTGCGGTCCGGAGGCGCCGCGCGCGGCGGTACGGTTCGGCCGGACCCTCGCGGATGTGCGCCATATCCTGCTCACCCACGCGCACGCTGATCACCTGGGCCCGCAGGCTCTGCTGTTCCGGTCATGGGTCGACGCGGGGCACAGCCTCGATGTGATCGGCCCGGCAGACGCCCTCGACGTGTGCCGGCCGTGGGTCGGGCCCGACGATCCGGTCCGGTTCGTGCCGGTGGCGGCGGGCGACGAACTGCCGGTCGGTGAGTACACGGTGCGAGCGCTGCCGGCGCAGCACAGGGTGTTCCGCGACGGAGATGCCGTCCTGTACGACGTCACGGGGCCCGACAGAGCGCGGATCCTGTGGGCCTGCGACACCGGGCCGCTGCCCGCGTCCTGGTTCGAGGCGGTGCGTGACACCGCGTTCGATGCGGTCTTCCTCGAGGAGACGTTCGGCGACCGAACCGACCTGTCTTCGGGACACCTGGGTCTGCCCGGATTCGCGGAGACCGTCGGGGCTCTGCGCGGATGCGGTGCCGTGGTCGACTCGACGGATGTCGTCGCGGTGCATCTGGGACATCACAACCCGCCGATCGCACAGCTTCGTGAACGGTTGCGGCATTGCGGTGCCCGTCCGGGAACCGATGGGGAGGTACTGCACATGGGATCCGGATCGTCAGGATCGTCGAGTTCCCGGACCCTCGTGCTGGGTGGGGTTCGCTCGGGTAAGTCGCGTCACGCGGAGGAACTGTCCGCGGCATACGAGTCGGTGACGTACGTCGCGACCGGGGGCGCTCGCGAAGGGGACGAGGAATGGGCACGCCGTGTCGCGCTGCATCGTGAGCGGCGTCCCGACACGTGGGTGACGATCGAAACAGCCGACGTCGCCCAGGTGTTGCGTGAGGCCACCGAGCCGCTGCTGATCGACTGCCTCGGTACGTGGCTGACAGCGCGACTCGACGTGCACGATGTGTGGAACGGCGGTGATGTCGCGGCTGTCGACAGCGACATCGACGAACTGCTCGACGCGTGGAAAGCGTGTCGTGTTCCCGTCGTTGCGGTGAGCAACGAGGTGGGCAGCGGAGTGGTGCCGGCCACCGCTTCCGGGCGATTGTTCCGTGATCTGCTCGGCCGGCTCAACGCGTCGGTTGCGTCCGTATCGGATTCGGTGACGCTGGTCGTCGCGGGCATCCCGATGCCGCTGCGCTGACACGCGACGCACACAAATTGGACGTGGGCCACATTTCCTAGTTTCCGGCCTCGAATCGTGGCACACTGGATCCTCGGTGCCAGCAGGCAGAACATGGAGAGGAGGACCCGGATGCGTACCAGTCCATATCTGTGGAATGGATCGCGATCGATGATCCGACTCCTCGGCCATGAAGTCGAAAAGTCCGGTCGACCAACCGGATTCAGCTGCTGACACCCCGATTCCCGGGGTGTGTGCGCCCCGGGTTCGCAGTCTCCTCACGGTGACACCCCGGGCCGTTCACTCTTCGAGAATGTGCAATCCCAGAAGGACATGACGTCCCCGCTGCCTGTGTGGGACACACCTGTGCCGCGACGGCCCGGAAGGAGACAGACCCGATGACCATGACTTTGGCAGACCTGCTTGCTCCCACCTACGACGCCCCCGACTGGGACGTCGCCGCATGCCGCGGTGACGCACACCCCGATCGGTGGTTTCCGGACCCGAGCGAGGACTTCGACCACGCAGCCCGCGTGTGCGCCCGCTGCCCGATCCTCGATGCCTGCCGCACTTACGCCGCCGAGGGCAAGCAGTCCGGCGTGTGGGGTGGTCACGAGTACCGCCGCGGCAAGATCATTCGCTGACGTTGCCGTTCGGTTGCCTGGCGCCGGCGTGAAAAGTTTTGAGCCGGATACCTGTTCGCGGCCGCGTCAGAACGGGTTTCCGGTGCGACCGACCAGATCGGCGACCGAGTCGATGATCCGCGTCGGGCGGTAGGGATACATCTCCACCGATGCGCGAGTGCTGATTCCGGTGAGCACGAGCAACGTCTGGAGTCCGGCTTCGAGACCGCAGACGATATCGGTGTCCATGCGGTCGCCGATCATGAGCGTGTGTTCCGAGTGCGCGCCGATCGCCCGCAGCGCCGAGCGCATCATCAGAGCGTTCGGCTTACCGACGAAGTACGGGTTGCGGCCGGTGGCACGGGTGATCAGCGCAGCGACCGAACCGGTCGCGGGCAGCGACCCCTCGGGCGACGGGCCGGTCGGGTCGGGGTTGGTCGCGATGAACCGCGCACCGCGTTCGACGAGCCGGATCGCGGTGGTGATCGCCTCGAACGAGTACGTTCGGGTCTCGCCGAGCACCACGTAGTCGGGGTCGCTGTCGGTCAGCACATAACCGATGTCGTGCAACGCCGTCGTCAGGCCTGATTCGCCGACGACATAGGCGCTTCCGCCCGGACGTTGATTGGCGAGGAATGTCGCGGTGGCCAGGGCCGACGTCCAGATGGAATCTTCGGGTACATCGAGACCCGTTCTCAGGAGCCGCGCCCTCAGGTCGCGCGGGGTGCGGATCGAATTGTTGGTGAGCACCATGAACGGAATCTCGTTCGCGCGGAGCTCCGCGAGGAGCGCGTCGGCGCCGGGAATCAGTGCGTCCTCGTGTACGAGGACGCCGTCCATGTCCATGAGGTAGTTCCAGACAGGTGCGGTGGCAGGGTCATCATCCGAACTCACCCGCTCAGTCTCTCATCGGAACGTCAGGCGAGCAGCCGATACAGGCCGATCAGGCCGACCACGACGATCACCGTGCGCAGTGCGACGGGCGACAGCCGCCGGCCGTAGTGGGAGCCGAGCCACCCGCCGATGAGTGATCCCACCGCGATGAGGGCGGCGACGGTCCAGTTGATCCGGTCGAACGCGACGAGGATGTACGCCGACGCGGCGACGACGTTGACGATCAGTGACAGAAGGTTCTTCGCTGCGTTCTGTCGTTGGATGTGATCCTGCAGCAACGCGCCGAACAGTCCCATCAGCAGGATGCCTTGAGCTGCGGTGAAGTAGCCCCCGTAGATGCCGACCGCGAAGGTGCCGACGATCAGCAGAGTCGTGCGCACCGGACCGAGGTCGCCGTCGGTGTCGTCCCCGGTGCGTTGCAGGACCCACTTCTGGATCTTCGGCTGGAATACGACGAGTAGCAGCGCCAGGATCAGCAGAACCGGGACGACCGTTTCGAACACGGTCTCGGGAAGGTGCAGCAGCAACCACGCGCCGAGGAGCGCGCCTACGAAGGACGCAGGGATCTGCCAGCGCAGCCGCGGCCACTGTCCGCGTAGTTCCTTGCGGTAACCCCATGTACCCGACACGCCGCCCGCAACCAACCCGATCGCGTTGGACATCGTCGCGGTGACGGGCGGGACCCCGAAGGCGATCAAGGTCGGGAATGTGATGAGCGTGCCGGAGCCGACGAGCGAGTTGATCGCACCGGCCCCGAGCCCGGCCAGGGCGATGAGGAACAGTTCGAGCGGGGTCACCGAGGGGAGTCTAATCCGCTACGACCGGGAGGCTCTGCGCGGCTCACTCGCAGAAAGGCGCATACAGCCTCCCGCTCGAATCCGCAACAGCCGGGGGCCGTCTGTGGACAACTCTCAGCCTTATGCACATTGGCGCGCAACCCGTTTCGTCCCGTCTCGAACAAATGCACTCTGGTTTGATGATGGATTTCGACGAGTGCATGGAACACGATGGCTGGATCCGTCCGCTTCGGCCGAGATCGTCAGGGACGGTCATGTACGCGCGGTGCCGGGAATCATCGTTCGAACAACTCAGGATGTGGAGTCCTGCGTCGTCGACGAGATGGTGGTGACGACGCCGGCTCGTACCGGCTTCGACATCGCGCGAAGTGGCGGCGACGTCGGCCGACGCATAGAGATCCTCGATGCGTTGTGCCACGCGACCGGGCTGAAGGTTCAGGAGATCACGGCACATGCGGTTCTGCACCGAGGTGCTCGTGGCGCGGCCCAGGTGGAGCACATCCTCGGACTCGTGGACAGTGGAGCTGCCTCACCGCCCGAGACTCACACGCGACTGCTGCTCATCCGTGCCGGATTTCCGACGCCCGAAACCCAGATCGAGGTGTTCGACGGCGACCGCTTCGTCGCCCGCGCCGACTTGGGGTGGAGGCAATGGCGTGTTCTCGTCGAGTACGACGGTGCGCATCATTGGACGGACCCGAGCCAGCGCACGCGCGACATCGAGCGATATACGGTGCTGCCAGAGATGGGGTGGACGGTGATCCGTGTAGGGGCAGATCTGTTCTATCGCCGAACAGAGGTCCTCGTTGACAGGGTCGGGCAGGCGCTGCGTCGAGCCGGGGCTTCGCTCTGATCGATCGGGAGGTTGTGTGCGAGATTCCGCCAGCTTCTGCACATGACCTCCCGCTCGTGGGCGGACATCCGTGCGGACGCTGGGCATACTCGACGCAACAGCAGACGACGAAGGTGGGAGACACCGGTGGCTCAGGAACTCAAGTTGGGATACAAGGCATCGGCCGAGCAGTTCGGTCCGCGTGAACTGGTGGAGTTGGGGGTGCTCGCCGAGGCGCACGGGATGGATTCGGCGACGGTGTCGGATCATTTCCAGCCGTGGCGGCACAACGGTGGTCA
>NZ_SLVY01000020.1 GCF_004345605.1 Rhodococcus sp. SMB37 | reverse complement strand
TGACCACCGTTGTGCCGCCACGGCTGGAAATGATCCGACACCGTCGCCGAATCCATCCCGTGCGCCTCGGCGAGCACCCCCAACTCCACCAGTTCGCGCGGACCGAACTGCTCGGCCGATGCCTTGTAACCCAGCTTGAGCATGTGTGTGACCTCCGAAAGACGACGTCGTATGCGGTCGACCGAGGTCCGTAAGGAACCTCGGCGGTTCCAGCGTTCTTGGCAAAACTTCTATTCTCGGCAAACTTCAGGTTTCGTGACCAACTTCGCGATCACTGCGCGAGATCGCGCACGTTCTGCTAGAAATAATGCACACTTTCGCGCATAGGTGTCAACATTTATGCGCATTCTGCGTGTCGGTGCGCTATGGTCGTCACCAATCCAGCAGTACCCCACCTCGAGCACCCCACACCGACGACCGAACCGAGGAGTATTCGTGTCCGCGAGCGCACGACGACGTGAGATCTTCACTCGGGTACTCGCCGACGGTTATGTCGACGCGAAGACGTTGTCGGCCGCGCTGGGTGTCGATACCTCCACCATCCGGCGCGACCTCGATTCGCTGGCACGGGACGGCAAGGTGGAACGCACCCACGGCGGCGCAAGAGCAATCGACGGCGCGTCGTTCGAAGTCCCGTACGCACTCAAACAGGATGTGCGCCGCGCCGAGAAATCGGCGATCGCGTCGGTCGCGGCCGCGCTCGTGTCCGACGGCGACAGTGTCGTTCTCGACAGCGGCTCCACCACATACGAGGTCGCTGTCGCGCTGCGCGAGAAGTCGTCGCTGACCGTGCTCACCAACGATCTCCGCATCGCAAAGTTCGTCGCATCGTTCCCCGATGTGCGACTGCTGGTGTCCGGGGGTGAACTGCTCGGCTCCGTTTACACGCTCATCGGCGACCATGCCGTCCGGTTCATGTCGCATTATTCGGCCGACTGGGCGTTCCTCGGGGCCGACGCGATCGACCCGGCCGCCGGCATCACCAACAACAACACCCTCGAAGTTCCCATCAAACGCGCCCTGATCGCCGCCGCCGCACACACGGTCGTCGTCGCCGACCACGCCAAGTTCGGGCAACGCGCACTCGCGAAGGTAGCTGCGCTCGACGAGGTGAGCACGATCGTCACCGACTCCGAGCTCGGTGACGACCAACGCGACCTCTACGGCGACAACTTGACGATCGCGGAGGTGCCCACCTCTTCATGACCTGATACGCAGACCGGTTTCCGACGAGAAGAAGAAGACCTCACCGGATTTCGGAATCAGGTGGATCTCTTCACCGTTCGTGATCGGAGTCCGCCGATCCCATCGCACGACGACCTTCCCCGCCCCGACGGTCAGGTCTTCCGCTACCGCGTGGACGAACGACTCGGCACCCAGTTCCTCGACGAGCACCGTCCGCAATGTCCACGACCCCTTCCGCCACGCACCGACGGGGGTCCACGATTCCGGCCGCACCCCCAGCATCACGCGGCCAGAGTCGACCGACCGGGGTGCCGGAACCTGCAGCGCACCGAGTTTCGCCGCCCCTTCCTCCACCGGGACCTCGATGAGGTTCATTCCGGGAGACCCGACAAATCCCGCTACGAAGGTGTTTACGGGATCGTCGTAGAGCGTGCGCGGCGCCGCGACCTGCTGCAGCCGCCCGCCGTCGAGCACGGCGACCCGATCGCCCATCGTCATCGCCTCGACCTGGTCGTGGGTGACGTACACCGTTGTGGTCTCCAGTCGGCGTTGCAGCTCGGCGATCTGGGCGCGGGTACTCACCCGCAGTTTCGCATCGAGATTCGACAGCGGCTCGTCCATGCAGAACACCGCCGGGTGACGAACGATGGCCCTCCCCATGGCTACTCGCTGACGCTGACCACCCGACAGCTTGCCCGGTTTGCGATCGAGCAGCTGTTCGAGTTCGAGCATTTTCGCGGCCTCGAGCACACGCTCCGTGCGCTCGGGCTTCTTCATTCCAGCGTTCTGCAGCGCGAACGCCATGTTCTCCGCCACCGTCATGTTCGGGTACAGCGCGTAGTTCTGGAACACCATCGCCACATCCCGGGCCTTGGGTGGCAACCCCGTCACGTCGCGCCCGCCGATCTCGACGCGGCCTGAATCGACCGCCTCGAGACCGGCGAGCATGCGCAGACTCGTCGATTTCCCACATCCGGACGGACCCACCAGCACCAGGAATTCGCCGTCCGTGATCTCGAGGTCGAGCGAATCGACTGCCGGGCGGTCCGAACCGGGATAGCGGTGCGTGACGTTCCGGAAACTGATCTGGGCCACTGGGTTCGTACCTCTGTCTGTGAATTGTGCGCTTACAGGTTGGGGGTGATCTGACGATCGATGATCTGCTGCAGCTGGTCCTGGATCTCCGCGAACGTCATTGCAACGTCGGCGTTCTGCAGCGCGATCTTCTCGAGTCCGGTTCCGATCACCTGGTCGGCACCCGGAACGAACACGCGGGCGTAGTCCTGCGAGCGAGTGACAGCGAGCTGGTCGACGGCGGTGCGCGCGTTGGGGTTCTCGTCGAGGTACTTCTTCATCTCGTCGTTCTCGACCGCGGACTTACGGACCGGCATGTATCCGGTGTTCTGCGAGAAGTACGCCGTGTTGTCGCCGTTGGTGACGAAGTCGACGAACTTCAGCGCATTGGCCTTGCGCTCGTCGGAAATACCTGACGGGATCGCCAGGCCGGCACCGCCGGTCGGGCAGCCGGGTCCGTCGGGTGCGGGCAGGAATGCGGTGCCGAATTCGAAGGCCGCGTTGCTGGTGATGCCGGACAGGTCACCGGTGGACGCGATCGTGGACGCGAGGAGACCGGCCGAGAAGTCGTTGGCGATGTCGTTCGAGACGGACGCGTATTTCTTGGTGTGGATCATGTCCTTCAGGAAGGCGCCGGCCTCGAGGGTCTTCGAATCCGTGAACTTCAGGTCCCAACCGTCGGAGTAAGCGCCGCCGAAGGTCCAGATCGGACCCTCGAACGTCCAGCCGAGGTAGTCCGCGGCATTGCCCCAGCCGTGCGCCCACTTTCCGCTGCCGACGACCTCCTGGATGCGAGGTCCCCACTCGTCGAACTCCGCCCACGACTCGGGGCCGCGGTCGGGCAGCCCGGCCTGGGTCCACACGTCCTTGTTGTAGTAGAACAGCGGCGTCGACCGCGCGTAGGGAAGCGCGAAATGGCTCCCCTCGTACAGATAGTCGGCGAGGAGTGAGTCGACGTAGTCGCCGGTGTCGACGCCGACAGTCGAGAACAGATCGTCGAGCGGTGCGATGGCGCCGGTGATCGCATAGTTGAACCACCACACGTCGGACAGGACGACGACGTCCGGCAGGTCGCCACCGGACAGTGCCGCGTTGAACTTCTGCGACACCTCTTCGTAGTTCTTGCCACCATCGATCAGGTTGACCGTCAACTCAGGGTTCTGCGCCTGGAAACGGCTGATCAGTTCCTTCTCGATCTCGATGGACTTGCCGGGGTGATTGGACCAGAAGTTGACAGTGGTCGCGTCACCGGCCGCCCCCGAGCCCGATGCGCTGGACGAACCACTCGAGCCGCCGCCGGTTCCCGCGCACGCGGCCAACGCCGCGCTCGTCGCGACAAGACCCGTCAGCCCCAGGAAGCCGCGCCTGTTCAAATTCCTGATGTCGATACCCATTACCAGCTCCCTGAGTGTTCAGCCCTTGACCGCACCGGAGGTGAGGCCCTTGATCATGTGTCGTTGCAGGAGAAGAAAGACCACGAGGATCGGGAGCATCGCGAGCACAGTGCCCGCCATGACCGGACCCCAATTGGTGACGCCGTCGTTGTTCTGGAGCAGCGTCAGGCCGATAGGCAGCGGCGCTACGGATGCGTCGTCCGCCATGAGGAACGGCCAGAGGTACTCGTTCCACTCGTTGACCACGGTGATGATCGCGAACGCCACCATGGTCGGGCCTGATACCGGCAGCACGACCCGCCACAGCAGCCGCAGCGGGCCGGCCCCATCCATCCTTGCGGCCTCGATGATCTCGGCCGGAATCGACAGGAAGTGGTTTCGCATCAGGAACGTTCCGAAGGCGACGCCCGCGAGTGGAACGATGATGCCCTGGAAGGTATTGCGCCATCCCCATTCCGCGACCAACGCGTAGTTGGAGATGACGGTGATCTGGTTGGGCACCATCAGAGCCGCGATGATTCCCAGGAACACGAGGTTCTTGCCGGGGAAACGCAGAAATACCAACCCGTACGCGCTGAGCACACCGAGGACGAATTTCACGCCCGCGAGAATCGATGTGATGATCACCGAGTTGCGGAGGAACGCGAAGAACTCCACGGACTGCACGGCCTCGGAGTAGTTCTGGGGATGGAACACGGCCGGCCACCAGGTCACCGGGATCGTATAGATGTCCGGGCGCTCCTTGAAGGAGGTCATGACGATCCAATACAGAGGCAGTCCCACGATGATCAGGACACACAGCATGGCGGCATAGCCGAACACCTTCACGAGACGTTCGCGGCGCGCGTGGGTGTCGGCGTCCACCGGCTCGGGTTCGACGTAGGTGGTGGGACGGTCGGCGAGAGCGGTCACTTATGATCCCCTCGATCCATGATGCGGACCTGGTAGACGGTCACCGCGAGCAGCACCAGGAACATGATGGTGGCCACGGTTGCCCCGTATCCGGCGCGGAAGTTGCGGAACGACTCGTCGTAGATCTGGAACACCATGGTGGTGGTACCGGTGCCGAGCGGTCCGCCGCGCGTCATCACATTGATGATGTCGAATACCTGGAACGAATTGAGCAACACCGTGATCGACAGGAAGTATGTGGTCGGGCGAAGCTGAGGCAGGATGACCCTGCGGAACGTGGTCCACCCGGACGCCCCGTCGATCGCTGCGGCCTCACTCAGTTCGGAGCGCAGTCCCTGCAATGCGGCGAGATAGATGACGAACGTGTAGCCGAGGTTCTTCCACAGGTAGGTCAGTGTCACCATCACCAACGCCCAGGTCGGGTCCTGGTAGAAGTTGGGCGATTCGATTCCGATCCGGGCCAGAACGTCCTGGACGAGGCCGAAGTTCGGATCGAAGACGAACTGGAAGGCGACACCGACGGCGGCGCCCGAGATGACGAACGGCGCGAACAGCGCGGAGCGGACCAGATTGCGGCCGATCAGCTTCCGATCGAGGAGCAGAGCGAGGCCGAGCCCGATCACCATCGAGCCGATGACGGCGGCCGCAGTGAAGAAGAGTGTGTTTCCGACGATCTGCCAGGTATCGGATCTTCCGAACCATTCACGATAATTGTCGAATCCGATGAACGTCGAAGTGGGACTGGAGATGTTCCACTCGAAGAACGAGAGCCGGATGTTGTCCACCAGGGGGCGATAGGTGAACAGGATCAGCAACGCGACGTTGGGTCCGACGAGCACCGCGAACAGCGCGTAGTCGGTCCACGGACGGCCGCGTAGACCGCGGCTCGTCTGCGGCAGTGTTCGTTCCGGACTCGATGGCACCGAGGCAGTCTGTCCGCCATCTACGAACAGGTGGTTACGAAAAGAAGGCGCCCCCTACCCTTCCGAGCGAATGTCTCGTTCGTCTCGGAAGATCGAACCGATTCACTCGCTCGGTCTGGTAGGGGGCGAAACTCGGCGCTCGCTAGAGGTTCCAGTCTCCGAGGCCGTCCCAGCCGTTGAGGACGCCACCGCCGGTGTTCTGCACGATCACCGGGTCGCCCTTGCGGGCATTCTCGTAGAACCACTGGCCGTCGGCGGTGCTCACATTGAGGCAGCCATGGCTGGTGTTGGTGTTGCCCTGCGCCCATTCGGACCACGGGGCGGCGTGGATGAAGATGCCGCTGTTGGACATCCGCGTCGCGTACTCGACGTAGGTGCGATAGCCCTCGGGGTCGTCGACGGGCACACCGTACGTCGACGAGTCCATGTACATGTCGCGGAACTTGTCGCCGACGATGTACGTGCCGTTCGGGGTTTCGTGGCCGGGCTTGCCGAACGAGGTCGGCATGGTCCGGACCACCTCGCCGTTTCGGGTCACGGTGATCGTCTTGGTGTTGTCGTCGGCCACGGTCACGAGGGCATCGCCGATCGTGAACGAGGAATGCGCCCCGCCGGCCCGGACGTCGACGGTGGTGTGCGCGGGCCAGAACTCGAACGGCTTCCACCGCACCTGCTGGTCCGACGCCCAGTAGAAGTGGCCATCGACGGCCGGCTCCGAAGTGATCTTGATGGCACGTTCGGCGGCAGCGCGATCGCCGACGGGTTCGTTGAACCGGATGATGATGGGCTGCGCGACGCCGACCGTTTCACCTGAGGACGGATTCAGGGCCGGATCCGAGAACGGTGCCGCCGGCTCAGGGGCCTGCGGGATCGGGAGTTGCGGTGCGCCCGGGATCGCCGGTGCGAGACCCTCGATCAGGTCTTCGACACTCGGTACCTCCGGGCCGCCCGGCCACAGCGGCGCGGCAGCCGCGGGGCCGGCCATCGCGAGTGCGACTGCGCCGGCACCCGTGAGAGCGGCGACGAAGCGGCCGACCCGGCGCGTGGCACGGTGACGACTCTTGGGCATGGACTGCTTCACAGACATCGACAAATTACCCATCGTTCGACGGTGCGTCGCGTTTTCACATCCCCGACCGCGGCGCTGGCGTACCTGGTCATTACACACACCGACCCGGCGTCGAGCAATTCGGGCAGCGGAGCGAATGTGCCGTTCACACTTGGGAAGGAGATGAACGGCACATTCATTCAGTGCGATTCGAGACCGTGCGTGTCAGGCATCGGGCCTCGACGCTGCGAGCATTTCCTCGATCGAGACGAACTTCAGGCGCGACCGCCCGGACGCCTTCCCGCGTGCGCGTTCCTGCTTGTCGATGGCCTGCCAGCCCTTGTAGTCGACGTACTCGGGGCGACGCTCGGCGATCAGCGCGTCGAGCTTCTCCCGATCCGCGACAGGTTCGGCGAGACGACCCGCGATGAAGTCCTCGACGACTTGCGCGACGGTCTCGGCCGAGCACTGCTTGTTGGTGCCGATCACGCCGCTCGGGCCGCGCTTGATCCAGCCCGCTGTGTAGACACCCGGGACGGGGTTGCCGGTTTCGAGGTCGACGACCTTGCCCGACTCGTTCGGGATGACACCCTTCTTCTCGTCGAACGGGAGACCCTCGACGGGTGTGCCGCGGTATCCGATCGAGCGGAGCACGAGGCCGGTCGTGAGTGTTTCGGTCTCGCCGGTGGGGCGGGCGTCCAGCCGGCCGTCGGACTCGACGAGTTCGTTGCGTTCGAGGGTGATCGACTCGACCTCGCCCTCGCCCGCGATCTCGACCGGCGACGCGAGATACCGCAGCACGATGCGCTTGTTGTCGGGGTTCGGGGTGTTCTGTGCGTACCCCTCGACCTGGCGCATCTTGAGAGCGATCCGAGGCTCGACCTCGGGATCGTCGAGGACGGCCTGACCGGCCGCATCCAGTTCGATCTCGGTCGGGTCGACGATGACGTCGATACCGTGGAGCTGCCCGAGAGCGAGCAGTTCGGGGTTGGTGTACGCGGCCTGGATCGGGCCGCGACGACCGACGACGACGACCTCTCGGATGTTCGAGTTCCGCAGCGCCTCGACGGCGTGCTCGGCCATGTCGGTGCGAGCGAGGTCATCGGGGTTCATGACCAAGGCGCGTGCGACATCGAGTGCAACGTTGCCGTTGCCGATGATCACGGCGCGTTCGCCGGACAGGTCGAACTGCCGGTCGGCGTAGTCGGGGTGGCCGTTGTACCAGGCGACGAACTCGGTGGCGGCGTGCGACCCTACGAGGTCTTCGCCGGGCACACCGAGCTGGCGGTCGCTCGATGCGCCGACCGCGTAGATCACGGCGTGGTGGTGCGCGAGGAGTTCGTCGTGGGTGATGTGCGTGCCGACCTCGACGTTGAACCAGCACTGGGTGTTCTTGTGACCGATAGCGCTGCGGAAGACGTCGCCGACACCTTTGGTGGTCTGGTGATCCGGCGCGACACCGGCACGAACCAGCCCGTACGGAGTGGGCAAGCGGTCGAACATGTCGACCCGGACGCTCGAATGCGAGACGAGTTCCTGCGCCGCGTAGCACGCGGCCGGACCGGATCCGACGATCGCGACGCGCAGCGTTCCGAGATCGGCCGGGATCTTCTTGCGGCTACGCAACTCCGGCCAGTCGGGGCCGATCGGGTACCGCTCGTAGTACGCGGCGTTGATCTCGAGGTACGGCTCCTGCTCGGGAGTGATCTCGTTGTCGGCGAAGATTGCGTCGACCGGGCATTCGTCGACACACGCACCACAGTCGATGCAGGTCTCCGGGTCGATGTAGAGCATCTCCGTCGTTGCGAACGGCGCCTCGTCGGGTGTCGGGTGTATGCAGTTGACCGGGCAGACTTCGACGCATGAGACGTCGTTGCAACATGCCTGGGTGATCACATAAGCCACTTCGCTACCTGCCTGAGAGTGCCGGGTGGGGTCGTCGGAACCCCAGACTATAACACGTTACAGATTTGGTCGAGAATCATATTATCCAAATCTTAGCAGGCCGCTCCCGGTGGCGAGAATGCGCTATTCGGACAATTCGTCGCCGGACTCGATCCGGAATCCGATCTTGAGCGTAACTTGCGTGTGCGCGACAGCACCGTCATCGATGTGGCCGCGCGTGTTGACGACTTCGAACCATTCCAGGTGGCGCGTCGTCTCCCCGGCCCTCGCGACAGCCTTGGCGATCGCGTCGTCCACCCCGACCGTCGACGATCCGACGACCTCGATCACTCGGTACACATGACTCATGGCGGCGCTCCTCACATAATCGGCACAGAGCATGAATGCCCTGCTCCGGATACTGCCCGCCTCGCCCTGCTCTTCGTGCCGGAACGGGAATCTCCGCCGCACGTCGAGGCAGGGGCACTCACGCTTTCCTTGCCAGGTCGCGTGCCTGCGCGCCGAGGCGGGCCAGGCGCAGATCGCCGAGCGGGATCGCACCGGCGCCGAGCCGGTTGGTGGTGAACGCGAGCGACAGACCCGACTCGAGGTCGGCGAACGCTCCCGAACCACCCACTCCGTAGTGCCCGAGTGCGCCCCGCGGCCGCTCGGTGCTCGCGAAGACGGGCTGGTGGTATCCGAGTCGCCACGCCATCGGGACACCGAGGACGTAGTCGTGGCTGCGACGGCGCACCCTGCTCATCTCGGCGATCGTCCCGGGATCCAGGAACCGCCGACCGTCGAGTACTCCCCCGGCCGCGATCGCCCCGTACATCCGTGCGAGAGAACGCGCCGTGAACACGCCGTTCCAGCCGGGCATCACCGCATCGTGCACCGCCGGGTCGCGGACGAGGTCGTCGAATCCGTCGGGCATCCCCGCCTCCGCGAGCCCGCGCGTTGGTCCGATCCTCGACAGCACCGCCGCGCTCACACCCCAGTTCAGCCCCATCGGACTGATCCGGGGAAACAGCGGTGCGATGCGGTGTCGGTCGCCGGCGGGAACCCGGTACCAGAAGTCGCGGGTGCCCAGTGGCCGGGCAATCTCCTCTTCGACCACGTCGACGAACGGCTTCCCGGTGACCCGCGCAGCGATCTCCGCGACCAGCCAGCCGTAGGTGACCGCGTGATAGCCCGATCCGCGGTGACGACGCTTGTCGGGATGTGCCGCGGCGAGCGCGGCGACCGTCCGGTCGTAGTCGAGGATTCCGTGAGTGCCGGGTACGAGACCGCGTACGCGGTGCAGACCGGCGCTGTGGGTCATCACGTCGGCGACGGTGATCGAGTCCTTGCCGCCTGCCGCGAACTCCGGCCAGTACTGCGCTACGGGGGCGAAATAGTCGATCAGGCCGCGCTCGGCGAGTCTGTGCACGACGGTCGAGGCGACGCCCTTGCCCGTAGAGAACGACAGCGTCATCGTGTCGCGGGTCCAGCGCCGGTTGCGATCGGCCCATCCTGCCCAGATGTCGAGGACCATCTCCCCGTGCAGATACGCGGTGAGCGCTCCGCCGCCGTGCTGCGGCTCCTTGTAGAGGGCGAAGAAGCGGTCGGCGAGCGGTAGGAACCTCGAGTCGACGTGCATTGCGGTCGGGGGCAGTTCTCGGACACCGTGCCCGCGTGAAGCCTGCTCACGGTCGATCGCCCGGACGCTCATCGGTACCTCCGCTCGGATGTTTCCGACACGCTACGTGCCCACACGGGTCCGGGGAAGGCCTTACATACAGATTGTCGGCAGTCCGGGAATTATCGGACCACGGGTTTCTCGGACTACGGCGCTGTCGCGTACTGGAAGGATCCGTACACGACGCAGCCCTGGCCGGTCGTGAGGTTCGCCGCCAGTGCCATCTCTCCCACGCACAGGACCGGATCGGTAGCGTCACCGATGAATGCCTGCGACCTCGGACCGGTCGCTACCAATGCGGTACCCGGCTGATCGAGCACACCGAGCGCGAGGGACTCGGCGCCCACGCCGACGGCGGCAAGGAGTCCTCCGGCACTCTCGGCAGCTCCGACACCACCGTCGAGACCGACGGCTCCGACCCTCGAATCCCCTCGGGAATCCGCGAAACCCACTCCGCCGCCCCCATGGCTCCATGCGCCTCCTGGCCCCTCGGTGTTCGCACCACATGCTTCGGTCCCGAGGATCTCGACGGATTCCATCGGGGCACCGGGAGGGGCCGAGCAGGTCAACGATTGCGCCGGCGCCGCAGCCAGCAGAGCACCACCGATTGCCGCAGCCAGCGCCATGCCTACCACCGACACCCGGCCCGACATCTTTGCCCAGGTCACACCTGCGGCCCTCCAACGGTCAGAAGAACTACCTTCGGGTAACAGTTTAGGGAGGTTCGTCCTGTCATGCTCCACAGCGCGGTCACAGCACAGTCTCGGTCAGGTGTTGTTCCCGCCGCTTTGCCCACTCTTCAACTCCCGGTCACGACTGGGTTGCACTCGCTTCGGTTCGCCCGGCATCTTGGGGTGGTTCGGCGGGTAGGGCAGATCACCGAGCCCGGCAGCCTCGTCGCGGTCTGCCATCTCGAGGAGAACATCGATCGAATGCGCGGCATCGTCGAGCCCGGACATCGGATCGGGTCGCCGAGTCAGTAATGCGGGTACCGTCGCGATCGTGAAATCGTCCGGCTCGGCGTTGGCGAGTTCGTCCCAGCTCAACGGTGTCGACACCGTCGCGATCGGTGTTCGCCGCACCGAATACGCCGACGCGATGGTCTTGTCACGCGCATTCTGATTGAAATCGAGGAAGATCCGCTCACCGCGCTCTTCCTTCCACCAGGCAGTCGTCGCGCGGTCATCACTGCGTCGCGCCACCTCCCGCATCAGCGCGATCCCGGCGCGGCGCACCCCGACGAAGTCCCATTCCGGAACGATCCGCAGATAGATGTGGATTCCGCGGCCACCGGACGTCTTCGGGAAACCCGTCAACCCCAATTCGTGGAGCAGCGGCCGCACCACATCGAGCGCGACCGCGCGGGCGTCACCGAAATCCGTCCCCGGCTGCGGGTCGAGGTCGATCCGGAGTTCGTCGGGCCTGTCCGTGTCGCCGCAGCGCACTGCCCACGGATGGAACGTCACACATCCGAGGTTGGCCGCCCACACCACATCCGCCGCCGAACGCACGCGCAGCGCATCGGCCTTGCGACCGGACGGAAAGGTGATCTCGCACGTCGCGACATGGTCGGGCCGTTTCGCGGGTGCGCGTTTCTGATAGATCTCTTCACCCTCGACACCATCGGGAAAACGCTGGAGATGGGTAGGGCGATCCCGGAGCGCATCGAGAAGCGGTGCACCCGCGGACGTCGTGATCGCACGGTAGTACTCGACGAGGTGACGTTTGGTGCCGCCCTCCGCACCGAGCCTGGGGAAGTAGATCTTGTCGGGGTTCGACAGCCGCACGGGCACACCGTCGACGTCGAGTTCTTCCGCGGGTGATCGTTTCGCTGTCGCCACCGTCAATCCTCCGTCCGGTCCAGTACATCGGCAAGGTCGTAGCGCACAGGCACCTCGAGTTGGTCGTACGTGCAGCTCTGTGGGTCGCGGTCAGGTCGCCAGCGGAGGAATCTGGCCGCATGCCGGAATCGCATCGCCGTCTCCGGAGTCCCCTCCATCTGGTCGTATGCGACTTCGAGCACCCGTTCCGGACGCAACGGGACCCAGCTGCGATCGGCCGCCGAACGCCATCTCGTCTGTTCACCGTCGGCGACCACGTCGTCGCCCACGCGCAGCGGTTGCAGCTCGGCGAGCAACTCCTGACGCCTGACCGTGGTAAACGCGGATGCGCCGCCGACCATCGCGAGTTCGTCACCGTCGTACAGCCCCAACAACAGTGAGCCGACCCCGTCGATGCTCTTGTGTTTGCGGTATCCGATGAGCACGCAGTCGGCGGTGCGTGCATGCTTGAGCTTGATCATGTCGCGTTTGTCGGGGCGGTAGATCCCGTCGAGCTTCTTCGCGACCACGCCGTCGAGACCAGCGCCCTCGAACTCCTCGAACCACCGCATCGCGGTCGCCGCGTCGGTGGTCGCGGCGGTCAGATGGCAGCTCGGGCCGCCACCGACGGACTGCTGCAACCTCGCACGACGACCGGCGAACGGCTCCTCCATGAGGTTGTCGTCGCCGAGAGCCAGCATGTCGAACCCGATGAATTGTGAGGGAGTCGCTTCCGCGAGTATCGCGACACGGCTCGCCGCCGGATGGATCCGCTCCGACAACGCCTGCCAGTCCAGCCGTGTACGACCATCGCGTTCACGCGGCACGACGATCTCTCCGTCCACCACGCAACGCTCGGGAAGTTCGGCCCGCACGTGCTCGACGAGCTCCGGGAAATACCTGGCGAGGTCCTTGCCACCACGCGATGCGAACACGACCTCGTCTGCATCACGGAACACTATGGCGCGGAAGCCGTCCCACTTCGGCTCGTACGACCACTGCGCCGCACCGGAATCCGGTTGTTCCGGCACCTTCGATGAGGCCTTCGCCAGCATGGGCGCTATCGGCGGTACGACGGGCAGATCCATGATTCTCATCGTTGCATCCGGATGCGCTGCGCGTGCTGGTTGCAACCGATCAGCCTTTTCACCGACCCATTTCACAACGTCGACATAAGGCCCATGAACTCGATCACACCGATGCTTGTTTCGTGAGGTCGGAGAGGGTGTTCAGCAACCATCGCGCGAAGCGAACAATCCAGTTCCGTACTCTGTGCAGCCATGATCACTCTTCGCCGTGCGGCCGGTCTTGCTGTCGCAGCCGTTGCCGCAGTGTCGTTGGTCGCCGGCTGTTCCGACGATGTGGAGCTCCGGGCCGTGCCCGAAGCCGGCTCGTCGGCGACGGAATCGTCGGCCTCGCCCAGTTCCTCGCGCACGACAACTTCGGCTCCGACCACCTCGGACAGCCCGTCTGCGTCCGATCTCGATCTGGAGGTCGACGCCGAGATCGGCGACTGCGTCCTGCTCGGCGGCACCGTCGACGACGCCACGATCGAAGAAGCAACCTGCGGCAGCGACGACTCCAACTACCTCGTCGTCGACATCGTGACGACGAGCGACGAGTGCAATTCCGACCAGTCCTACTACGAGTCCATCCGCGGCAACGAGCTCGGCGCGCTGTGCCTCGATATCGACTGGCAGGTCGACGATTGTATGGATCTCGGCGGTGAAGACCCGAAACGGATCGACTGTTCGGAGACAGCCATCGAGGGCGAGAAGGTCACCGAGATCCTCGAAGGCACCACCGACGTCAACGACTGCTCCATCTCCGACAGCGGCTTCGTCTACGAGGAGCGCGAGATGGTCGTGTGCGCAGACTCGTTCTGAGTCGTTCCCGACAGACTCGTTCCGAGTCGTCCGCCAGCAGTCCCGACTCGACCGCGGCCGGACTTGTCGGTGCCGGCAGACACAATGCCGGATGAACCACCGACCATGTCCATCGAACGGATAGGGGAACTGCCTGTGACGCCCTGGCCCGACCTACCCCTTTGCGCGTTCGACCTAGAGACGACCGATCGCGACCCGAGGACGGCCCGCATCGTCAGCGCCTGTGTCGCGACGTTCGACGGGGAACGCATCCACTCCCGCACGTGGCTGCTCGATCCCGGCATCCCTATTCCCGCCGAGACCACCGCCATCCACGGCATCACCGACGAACGCGCCCGCGCCGAAGGTATGGACTACCGGGCCGGCTATCTCGAGATCCGCGAGGCGCTGCTGGAGGCGTGGCGCCGGGGGCACATCGTCGTCGCATTCAACGCGAGCTACGACTTGACGGTGATGGACGCCGAAGGGACGCGCCTCGGACTACCCGCCCTCGGGTTCGGGCTCGTCGCCGATCCGTACGTCATCGACCGGGAAATGGACCGCGGACGGTCGGGAAAACGCACGCTCGCGGCGGTGTGCGACGCATACGGGGTGACGTTGTCGTGCGCGCACGAAGCCGAGGCCGATGCACTCGCCGCCGGTCACCTCGTGCGCGCGCTCGTCGCTCGCTTTCCGCAGCTGGCAGACCTCGACATCATGGCCGATCAGGCCGCGTGGCACGCCGAGCGGCAACGGAATTTCGCCGTGTATCTGGAAGGCCTCGGCCGCGACTCCACCGATGTCGACGGCGGTTGGCCGTTACGCGGCGCCTCCAGCGTCGACGTGCTCGAACGCCCCGCGAGCACCGTCGCGGAGCCGTGGACGACGCGACTTCGGCGACGGGCCCGCGCGTTCTTCGAGCGGTTTCGTCGCACGTAGGGTCTTCCGGCTAGATCCCTCGTCCTGGGTTGAGGATCGAGGTGGGGTCGAACGCGGCCTTCACCTTGCTCATCAGTTCGCGCTCCACCGATCCGACCATCTGCTCGAGGTACGGCTCCTTGAGGACTCCGATGCCGTGCTCGCCGCTGATCGATCCACCGAGTTCCAGGCATTCCGCCACCATGTCGTCGAATGCCAGCCGTGCGCGGCGCGTGTGGTCGTCGTCGGCTGCGTCGAACACGATGGTGGGGTGCAGATTGCCGTCTGCGGCATGTCCGAACGTACCGATCACGAGGCCGTGTTTCTCAGCGATCCGCTCGATCGCCGACAGCATCTCGGGCAACCGTGGAACCGGAACCGCGAGATCGTCGAGCAAGGTACTGCCCTGGCGTTCGAGGGCAGTCAACGCGACCCGGCGCGCATGCATGAACTCCTCACCCTCGACCGGGTCGTCGGTGTCGTACACCTCGGTTGCGCCGATCTCCGTGCACACGGTGGCACACGTCTGGGCCTCGGCACCGGCTTCTCTGCCGTCGCACTGAATGAGCAGGAGCGCGCCCGCTGATTCGTCGAGTCCCATGTGCGTCATCTCGTTGACTGCGGTGATCGTCGTGCGGTCCATCAGTTCGAGCAGGCAGGGTTCGGCGCGGTCGCGGATGGCCAGCACCGCTTCGATCGCCTGCGCCGTCGACGGGAATGCCGCGACGACCGTCGACGCCGCGGTCGGTGCCGCCCGGAGCCGCATGGTGGCCTCGACGATGACGGCGAGTGTCCCCTCCGACCCGACGAGCAACTGGGTCAGGTTGAGCCCGGCGACATTCTTCCTGGTCACTGCGCCGGTGTGGATGATGCGCCCGTCGGCGAGTACGGCTTTGATCCTGGCCACGTGGTCGGCGGTGACTCCGTACTTCGCGCAGCACGTGCCGCCCGCGTTGGTTGCGAGGTTGCCGCCGATGGTCGAGATGGCGCGACTTCCGGGGTCGGGCACGTACCAGAGTCCGTGTTCGGCGACCGCAGCCGCCAGGTCGCCGTTGATCACGCCCGGCTGCACCGTCGCGGTCCGCGCAGCCGTATCGATGTGAAGGATCTCGTTCAGCTTCTCGACGCTGAGCACGATGCATCCATCGAGCGCGTTCGCGGCCCCGGCCAGGCCTGTTCCTGCGCCGCGCGTCACCACGGGCACACCGTATCGGTGGGCCCACTTCATCGTTTCGACCACGTCGTCGGTGTCGCGTGCCCGGACGAGCGCCAGCGGCATTCCCGCCTCGGTCAGCAGCGACTGGTCGCGGCGGTACGCGAGCATCCGATCCGGGTCGGTGACGAGCGCGTCGCCGAGTGAGCTGAACAGGTCTTCGATGTGCGCGGAACCAGCCATTCGAATATTGTCAGACAAGTACACTGGACAGTCAAGGATGCAACTGGCGCGGCGTGGAAGAATCGCGCACCGATTCGACAGTGGAGCGAAGGAGCCGGAGATGGCGGGACGGGTCAGAACTCTGTCGATCGTCGATGCCCTGACCGACGAACTGCGGGGACGGCTGTTCTCCGGCGAGCTCGCACGGGACGACACACTGACCGAAGCCGAAGTCGCGCGGCTCTACGAAGTGGCACGGCCGACGGCGAAAGCGGCCATAGAAAAACTTGTCGGCGAAGGGCTCCTCCAGCGCAGCGCCCACAAAACCGCCCGCGTACCGAAACTGGGACCCGCCGACGTCCGCGACATCTACAACACTCGCGCGCACCTCGAATCCACAGCACTGCGCTACTTGGCGCAGGGCTCATTCGTTCCCGACTCTGCTGTCGCCGCCAACGGCGAGATCTCCGCGATGACCGACTGCACACCGCTGTCGGTCGTCGAACCCGACATGCGCTTCCACACCTCACTGGTGGACGCCATGGGAAGCCCTCGGACGAGCAGGATGTTCGGTTCCCTCGTCTCCGAGGTGCGATTGTGCATGGTCCAGGTTCAGGGCCAGCACCTGCTGACCACCGCGAGTATCGCTGCCGAGCACCGTCGGATACTCGATGCGGTGGCCTCCGGAGACGGCGACCTGGCGGTCTCGATCCTCACCGATCACCTCGGGCGCGCACGCGAACGCCTTGTCGCGGCTCTCGGTGGCGTCCCCGGCCCGGAGGCCGAGCTCCCCGCACCGGCCTGACGGACTGCCTGTTTTACGGACTGCCTGGTTTTCAGAGCAACAGCCCCTGGCGACGCGCCTCCACGACCGCTTCGTGACGACCGTGCACCTCGAGTTTGGCCAGAATGTTGCGCACGTAGCTCTTCACAGTCTCCGGACTCAAGGACAGCCGCTCGGCGATCTCGGCGTTGCGGCAGCCCAGGGCCACATACCCGAGCACGTCCTGTTCGCGCGAGGTCAGGTGGACGGTCGGTGTCGGCATCCCCGCGCTGCCGAGAGCTCGCAACTTGCCTTCGATCCCCTTCAGCCGCGATTCCAAGCCGGGGTCGTCGGCCGCGGCCGCAATCTCACGCAGCTCCAGATAGCTTGCGGTGATCGTGTCGGACACCGTTCGCGGTAGCCGGTCACCGTGTTCCGGCTCGACGCCTTCTCCGACGTTGCCGAGCAGCGCCACCCGTCGATCGACTTCGTCACGGATCTCGATCTCCCGCGCCAGCGCGCGGGCCGACTGCACGAGTCGGTCGGTGACGGCGTCTCCGATGGATCTGGGTGTCCGGAGACCGCCGTACATCGCGGCGCGGGTCTGCCCGCGCACTACGACAGGTACCGCCAGCAGCGACTCGATCCCTTCACCCGCGACAGGTCTGTCGTAGTCGTGGGTGATGCGCGGGGAGGTGAAGTAGTCGGCCACCGAGCCCGGACGCTGCTCTGCGATCGCCCGCCCACCGAGTCCCCGTTCGGAACTGATCACGAGGTTACGGAGGAAGCGTCCACGAGTTCCGACGTACCCGGACAACACCAGGTCGGCGCCGTGAACGGTGCCTCCGAACAGAATGGGAAGGTCCGTCGCCTGCTTCAGCGACCGCAATTCGGCGCGAAGCGTGTCGACGTCACTCGGCCGAAGCAGATCGGCCCGGTCCGCAGCACTCACTGGTCGGTTTTCCTCCTCCGAACACCCTCTTTCTAGGGTAGCGGCGCCGATTCCGTGATTCGTAGCCTCGACGGGATCCGGTGTTGCGACGATCACACGCGACGCCGACTTTCCCGATGACCCCGGAGGTTTCCGTGTCCACCGCACTCGACAGTTCTGCCGCGCCCGCCAACCACAGCCAGCTCAGCCCGCTGCGCTTCCTCGAGCGTTCGGCGGCGGTGTTTCCCGATCGCGCCGCCATCATCTACGGCGACCGTCGGTACACATACGCGGAGTTCGCCGACGAGACCCAACGTCTCGCCAGGGTCCTGAAGAGCCGGATCAAGCCCGGCGACCGGGTGGCCTACCTGACACCGAACGTGCCCGAGACTCTCATCGCGCATTTCGCGGTGCCGCTTGCCGGCGGGGTGCTCATCGCGTTGAACTCCCGGCTCGCCGGTCCGGAGCTCGACTACATCTTGGGTCATGCGGAAGCGTCGCTGCTCTTCGTCGATTCCGAATTCGTCGGCTCGCTCACCGGCGTCGATGTCCCGACGCTCACCGATATCGTCGAGATCCCGGATTCGACGGTGCCGGCACCCGAGGTTCCTGCCGGTGTGATCACCGCGCGCTACGACGAGTTCCTCGCGCTCGCCGATTCGCTCGACGACAGCCCGCTGCCGTGGAGCGTCGACGACGAACTCGGCGTCATCACGCTCAACTACACGTCGGGCACCACAGGGAAGCCGAAGGGCGTGATGTATTCGCACCGCGGCGCCTACCTCAACTCGCTCGGCGAGACCTTCCACAACGGGTTCACCGGACAGAGCAAATACCTGTGGACGCTGCCGATGTTCCATTGCAACGGCTGGTGCACGCCGTGGGCGGTCACCGCGGCGGGCGGCACGCACATCTGCCTGCGGGCGGTACGCGCCGACGCGATCTGGGATGCCATCGACAACTTGGGCGTGACCAACCTGTGCGGGGCTCCCGCGGTGTGCTCGACCATCGCGAACGCCGAGCAGGCACACCCACTCGACCGGCCGTTGCACATCACGACCGCGGGTGCGCCGCCGTCGCCGACGGTGATCGCACAGCTCGAATCGATGGGCATCAGGGTCGTGCACGTCTACGGCCTGACCGAGGTGTACGGCCCGTACACGATCTGCGAGTATCAGGACTCGTGGGACGACAAGACCGGCGACGAACGCGCCACACTGTTGTCGCGACAGGGTGTCGGCATGCTGCAGGCCGAAACAGCGCGGATCGTCGACGACAGCATGAACGACGTGCCCGCCGACGCCGAGACCATGGGTGAGATCGTGCTGCGCGGCAACAACGTCATGCTCGGTTACTACAAAGATCCCGATGCCACCGCCGAGGTGTTCGCCGGCGGCTGGTTCCACACCGGCGACCTCGGTGTCATGCATCCCGACGGATACATCCAGCTCAAGGACCGCGCCAAGGACATCATCATCTCGGGCGGCGAGAACATCTCGACGGTCGAGGTGGAACAGGCGATCATGGCGCATCCCGCGGTGATCGACGTCGCCGTGGTCGGTGTTCCCGACGAGAAGTGGGGTGAGCGGCCGAAGGCGTTCGTGATCCTGAAGAAGGAACAGTCGGTCTCTGCGGACGACCTCATCGCCCACACCCGCAGCCTGCTGGCGGGCTACAAGGTCCCCCGCGACATCGTCTTTCCGCTCGAACTGCCGCGCACCTCGACCGGCAAGATCCTCAAATTCGAACTGCGTGCGGCGGAAACTCCGAGGTCTTGACGTGGCGAGGGCGCGGACCTTGGATACTCGGTCACTATGACGCATGGATCGGTTCCCACTCGTCGCACCGAGGCGGCGGGGCCTGATCCCGCCCAGTTCCGGGTGCACGTTGTCACCCAGGCAATCAGGCTGTTCTCGCAGCACGGCTACGAATCGACGACCGTCGAGCAGATCGCTGCGGCGGCGGGAGTCTCGCGTCGCACGTTCTTCCGGCAGTTCCGCTCCAAAGAGGACGTGATTTTCGCCGACCACGAGTCTCTGCTCGAACAGGTGTCGGAATACCTGTCGCGCGACTTCGACGACCCGTGGGCTGCCGCCTGCGACGCCGCGCAACTCGTGTTCGGCTACTTCCGCGACCGGCGCGACCTGTCGGTGTGGCGGTACCGGGTCGTGCAACGGGTGCCCGCACTGCGCGATCGCGAACTCGTGACGACCTACCGCTACGAGCGGTTGTTCACAGAGTTCCTGCGCCAGGCGGTGCCGGGCGAGAAGCCCATCCGGATCGTGAGCTTCGCCGCAGCGGTGACCTCGGCGCACAATTTCCTGTTGCGGGCGATGATTCGCGGCGACGACACCGCGACCGCGGAGGTCCTCGATCGGGAGTTGTACGACATCAGGCGCACGTTCGGCGTCGTTCCGGGTGCAGACTCGCCCTCCACCACCGAGGCACCACGTGCCGTGACGGTGGTGACATATCCCGCGGGAACGTCGCCGGCCGAGGTCGCCGAAGAAGTGCGGCGCACGCTCGGCGGATAGCACCTTCCCGCTCCACTGGGCCAGCTTCTCCATTGACCTGGCACTCAGTGCCGTGGTTAGAATTGGATGATTCCGCGACGTTGCGCCCCTCAGCTCAGATATTGTGGGCGCAGATCCACCCTCTGGAATGGCACCGCGTGCCGATTGGAGTTCCGACCTCATGGCCCTCAACGCCGATTTCGATCTGTTCAAGCTCAGCGAAGAACACGACGCGCTGCGCGAGGCGATCCGCGCACTCTCCGAGAAGGAGATCGCGCCTCACGCGAAGGATGTCGACGAGAACTCCCGCTTCCCGCAGGAGGCGCTCGACGCACTCAACAAGTCCGGCTTCAACGCCATCCACGTCCCCGAACAATTCGAAGGTCAGGGCGCAGACTCCATCGCCGCGTGCATCGTGATCGAGGAAGTCGCCCGCGTGTGCGGGTCCTCGTCGCTGATCCCGGCCGTCAACAAGCTCGGCACCATGGGACTGATCCTGCGCGGCTCCGACGAACTCAAGGCCAAGGTCCTGCCGGACATCGTCAACGGCGCGATGGCGTCGTACGCGCTGTCCGAGCGTGAGGCCGGCTCCGACGCCGCGTCGATGCGCACCCGCGCGAAGGCGGACGGCGACGACTGGATCCTCAACGGCTCCAAGTGCTGGATCACCAACGGAGGCAAGTCCACCTGGTACACGGTCATGGCGGTGACCGATCCCGACAAGGGCGCCAACGGCATCTCCTCGTTCATGGTCCACAAGGACGACGAGGGCTTCGTGGTCGGGCCCAAGGAGAAGAAGCTCGGCATCAAGGGCTCCCCCACCGCCGAGCTGTACTTCGAGAACTGCCGCATCCCCGGCGACCGCATCGTCGGCGAGCCGGGCACCGGCTTCAAGACGGCGCTCGCGACCCTCGACCACACCCGGCCCACCATCGGTGCGCAGGCAGTCGGCCTCGCCCAGGGTGCGCTCGACGCCGCGATCGCCTATGTCAAGGATCGCAAGCAGTTCGGCCGCCCGATCTCCGACAACCAGGGTGTGCAGTTCATGCTCGCCGACATGGCCATGAAAGTCGAGGCGGCCCGACTGATGGTCTACACCTCCGCAGCTCGCGCTGAGCGAGGCGAAGGTAACCTCGGCTTCATCTCGGCCGCCGCCAAGTGCTTCGCGTCCGATGTCGCCATGGAGGTCACCACCGACGCCGTTCAGCTGTTCGGCGGTGCCGGCTACACCACGGACTTCCCGGTCGAGCGCATGATGCGCGATGCCAAGATCACGCAGATCTACGAGGGCACCAACCAGATCCAGCGCGTCGTCATGTCGCGCGCTCTGCTTCGCTGACACAGGTCGGTTAGGTTTGGACCAGCTCGAACATCACACTGATCAGGAGTCTTCGTAGTGGCTGTGGAAAAAGTAGGCGTCATCGGCGGCGGCACCATGGGTGCCGGTATCGCAGAGGTGTGCGCGAAGGCCGGTAGCGACGTGCTCGTCAAGGAGACGACCGAGCAGTTCGCCGAAGCCGCGCGCGAACGTCTCGCGAAGTCGATCGGACGCGGCGTCAAGTCCGGCAAGATCACCCAGGAGGACGCCGACGCGATCCTCGCTCGTATCAAGGTCACGCTCGATATGGGCGAGTTCGCCGACCGCGACCTCGTCATCGAGGCCGCACCCGAGATCGAGTCCCTGAAGGTCGAGATCTTCGCGGAGCTCGACAAGATCGTCAAGCCCGAGGGAATCCTCGCAACCAACACGTCGTCGATACCCGTGATCAAGATGGCGCAGGCGACGCAGCGTCCCGGCAAGGTCGTCGGCGTCCACTTCTTCAACCCGGTGCCGGTGATGCCGCTCGTCGAGATCATCTCGGCACTCACCACCGACGAGGCCGCCGCCGACACGGTGTTCGAGTACGCCAAGAACACCCTCGGCAAGACCGCCGTGCGCGCAGGCGACCGCGCCGGCTTCATCGTCAACGCACTGCTCATCCCGTACCTGTGCGACGCGGTGCGGATGCTCGAGTCGGGTTACGCAACAAAGGAAGACATCGACGCCGCGATGAAGGGCGGCTGCGGTTACCCCATGGGTCCGCTGACGCTGCTCGACACCGTCGGACTCGACATCGCGCTCAACGCAGCACAGTCGCTGTACGACGAGTTCGCTCAGCCGAACTATGCGCCGCCGGCGCTACTGCGTCGCATGGTCGAAGCGGGCCGTTTGGGCCGCAAGACCGGTGAGGGCTTCTACAGCTACAAGTAGTCCCAGCAATATCTGTCGAGTCCTGTCGGTCCACTCCCGGACCGGCAGGACTCGCATTTGTTCCACTCCTTCATATCTCACGGTCGATCCCACCTGCACGGACATATACAACCCGAACGAAAAGTTGCACCTGTCCGAAGCTGTTGCGGCAATCCACGACCGGGACCTGAAAGCCCCTCCACCCGCTCTGCTATCGTCACGCCCGGACACATCGGGGGGTTCTGTCGGGGGGACAGTCGTGACGTTGAAAGTAGATCCGCAGGCACTTCATGCGTTCGCCGCATCCGTCAGTGGCGTAGCCGACGCCATCGGGGAATGGGATATCGGCGCTCCGTACGCATACTCGCAATCAGCACTCCCCGAAACCGGTTTCAGCGACACGGGTGCGCGCGGTCACCTCGCAACCGCACAGGCACTGGCCAACATCCGTCAGCGTCTCCTCGAAGTCACCGACATCTCGAACGGTGCGGCAGACGACTACGAGATCGCCGAGACCGACTTCGTCGCAGCACTCACGGCGATGGACCTACCCCGGTGAGTCCCGGCGTCTCCGCCGTCAAATCCTGGAACCCTGACGCCCTCCGCGCAACCGCTGACGAGCTCGATGTGCTCGTCGACAAACTCGACGCCCGTATGAAGGGCCTACTCAACGATCAGGACGCCCTCGCCGAGCAGTGGAAAGGCGACGCCGCCAACGCCGCCGCCCTCCGGGTCGTCCGCGAACGCTCGCTCGGCAGCGCCATCGCCGGAGCGCTCCTGCAGGTCGCCGACGCCTACCGCATCAGCGCGCCGATCATCGAAGGCGCCCGGATGCACGTGGCCGGGCTGGTGCAGGCGGCCGAATCTCAATCGTTTACGGTGCACGACAACGGAATCGTCGACGCAGCGAGCCAGATCGCACTACTTCGCATACTGCTGCCGTCCGGCGCGACCTACGACACCGCAGCACTCCAACTCGAACGCCAGGCCGCCGAACTGAGTGTCGCGCTGGTCGACGCACTCCAGCAAGCCACGACAGCCGCCAACGACGTAACGGGTCGCATCAACAACACAATCGCCGTGCTGGAAGATGCCGCCAAGGCAGCAACACCGGGCGAAGTCATCCGATCCGACGATGGCACGTTCTCGTGGGTACCGGACGTGTCCGCCACCGTTGCCGCGTCCACGATCGGACTCATGTCCGAGGTGACCGAGAAGACATTTACGCGGGCAGTCGTCTCCGCGGGAGACGACGTAGCGATCGGAGTATCGAAGGGACTCGGCCCCTTCGCCGCAGCGATTGGAACGATACCGGCGATCAACAACGACATCGAAGGAGGCATGGATCCTACCAAGGCTGTGATGACAGAGGGTGCAGGCGCTGCCGCAGGCCTCGGAGGAACATACCTTGGCACAAAAATCGGTGGGACTCTGGGAACCATGATTGTTCCTGGCGCAGGGACCGCCGTAGGAATCATCGTCGGTGCGGCAGTCGGCGGGTTAGCAACATGGGTGACGTCGAAATACCTTCAGAAGAACTGGGATTGAGTCATTGACCGAATTTCGACGGAAGTTTGTCCAAGGAGAGCCGACATGCCTGCACTGAACCACGCCACGAATCCACCAGGACCCGAAGAGTCCCCCGCTGGGTACGGCCGCCCGGAATGGCCGCAACCGTTCCGTCCGGCTTTGCTGATGGGCTCGGTGGGAATGTCGGCAATCACGGTACTTGGCTTCTCGACCGCCGCAGAAAGCTGGCGGAGTGGGTATCCTTTGGCCACCATCGGATACGGTGGCGGCGCATCGATGATGGCGATGCTCACCGTTGCGATGCTGCGCGAGGCAGGATTTCGGCTCATAGGACTGTCGGGCAAGATTCGCCCAGTTCAAGACCCAACCCATGGCAATGGAGTATCAATTCCGACGAGCCGCATGCTGGCCCCTCTCCTGATCGCCTTGCTCGTCGCCGCCGCGGCCTACGGTGTCGCCGCGTCTGTCGGTTGGTTCATAGGCGTGGACGAGTCGCTGCTACCGGATGGGCGAAACTCTCGTACGGGGGCGATCTACATGGCCACGCTCGCGGCTGTTGCGGTCACGCTCGCACTGTTCGCCTCGTGGATCAGAGTCGACATCGTCGTAAGTATTTACGGCGAGGGCGTCGAACGTTACTCCCGTCGACGCATTCTGCTATCCACCAAGGAATCCGAGGTATTCGTGAGATGGCAGGACATTACGCGTATCGATGGGCGAACCATCGACTCGTTTCAACACCCCGGCATCGACCTACAAACGTCTTCTGCCATCCCGAAGAAGCTGCGAACGCCGCATGACGGAGAGTACAAGATCGCACTCATGGCCCACGCTCTGACCTCCGAACCCAACACGCTCTTCGCACTGCTGAAACGCCTTCACGAGAACCCGGACGACCGGAAACTCATCAGCGAGCCGAACGCAGCCGAACTCCTGAGGCCCCCTCCACTACTCGAACGCTTTCGCATCGCTCGCACCCTGAAGAGAGAAGCGTGAAACCTTGGTCGCACAGGGGTCGGCTCAGCATCCTCCCTCGGGTCGGGACCCTTCTTCACAGGGTCCGGCGTCGAACCAGCATCCCTGTATCGGGTTCCCATCGAGTTCAGGAGTGAGGGTGCCCCGAAACCCATCGTATTCGCTCAGTGACCACATTCGTTCCTCCTACGAAGCGCCGTGGCCGCAGCGCCTCGAGCGAGGGAAACTCATCGCCGCCGCAGTTTCACTCCCTTTGGCGGCAGTATTCAGCGTCTTCGCGTTGGAAGGTGTTCGGAGGAACGAGCCCGACACCGCGGTCGGATTCGCGGGTTTCACCCTCCTGATGTCGACGGCCGCTGGAATCGCGCTCTCAGGGGGTGGGTGCCGCCACCTCACTGTGTCCCGGCGCGTGACCCGAAACCAGAACAGTGAGCACGAAAACGGCATCCACATCCCTCACAAACGAGATCTGCTCGTGATTCTCCTACTGTGCAGCCTCCCGATTGCCACACTCCCCGCGCTACTGCCCCATCAGAACCAGGGCGACTTCACCTTGCTCGACGAGGTGTTCCTACGCATCGGCGGACCAGTGGGTGCGGCCGTTCTCGGAACACTCTCACTCGCCATTTTCATCCTCTCTCTGGTCATCCGAACGCCGACTTTCCTCGGGATCTACCCCAACGGGCTTCATCTCGTGGTGCGTCGCCACATACCCTTCTTCACGAGTACAACCGAGCAGGTCATCGAGTGGGATCACATCGAATCGATCACCCCGACCCTCTATTCCGGGCCGAACAGCAATTCCCCCACACGCCACCCTGTGATCAGAATCGACGGTGAGGTCGTTGATCCCCGAACCGGAGACAAAGTGAGCAGCCTCGAAGTTCCCGTCTATCGCCTGACCGGGGAACCGAATACCATCTACAGATTGCTTCGCTTCTTCCACGAGAACCCCGACAAGCGAAGCATTCTGAGCGATTGCGATTCGATTGAATTCCTGCGGCCACCCCCGCTACGCGAACGCTTCCTCGCCGCACGCACCCAGGGGGGAAAGGTGTGAACCCTCAGAACCCGACCCCAGAAACCCTCCGTACATACCTCGAAAGTCACGAAGTCGAGCTCATCGCCTGCCCTCCCGAGGAACCGGGACACCCGCACGTCACGATCCCAACTCCGGCCGGGTGGACCCCCGTACCCAACGAAGTGTTCCCCCACGCATACGCGGTCCTCGTCGCGCCCGAACACACAGAAGACGGATGGACACCCAACGCGGTGCTACTCCATGGCCGCCTCTCACGCTGGCGCCCCACCGACGAACTCCTCTATGCCGCCGCATCCGAATGCCGCTCACTCCCCCGGTGGTCCGAATATCATTCCGACACCGACAACTTCGATTCCCATCGCTCGGTTGTCACACGAGGCATCTACAACGTCGGCGATGCTTGGTTCGACGCAACAACTCGATTCCTCGTCGTCGATGTCGAATACGACCGGTACCTCACCCAGCTGACCGTTACCACACGGGCTGAGCCCGATGTGACACTCGCCTCCGACGCATCGACGATTCACCGCGGGTTGATGGTTGTGGATACGCACACCGAATTGGATCGATAGATGGACAACCAAGAAATGGTGCACGCGGAGGCCAAGGCGATACCCAACTGGCCTCAGAGATTCCTCCCCTTCAGACTTGCAGCGGGCTTGGCATCCGCGTGCGGCTTCGTCTTCATCGCCGTCCATCTACCCGAAATGCTCTCGGACGACGATATCGGAATCTGGTGGTTGGGCATCTTCGCCGCCATTGCCTTTGTGTTTCTGACATACTCGCTTATCGAGGCCTCCGGATTCTTCTCGATAGGACTGAGCCGCCGCATTACAACGCACGCGGACATCGAACACGGCCCCTGCATCGAAATACCCACGGGGAGAAAAACACTCTTACTGGCCGCCCTGATTGCAGCATTGGTGACACCGGTCGGCGCTGTCATGATCTACGCCTGGGCAGCACACGCAGACGCAGTATTTATCCCACGCGACGAAGTGGCCGAGCACGTTCCGTTCATCGCCTCGACCGCCGTCGCGACACTGGTGATCGCACTGCTCCCGCTGGGGATCCGCAGCACCACGGTGAGATTGCACGAGGACGGAATCAGACGTCGCGTGACGATCCGCAGACTCCGTGTTCGCACTTACGACACATTCGTAAAGTGGGACGACATCGAGGATGTCGTGTCCGACGTGTACACCGTCCACGCAAAGGGTGCAACCATCCACTACCCGATGATCCGACTGCGCGTGCCAGGTCCGGTACCCACCGTGAAGCTCGTGCCGTTCGACGAGGAGTACGAGATTCTCACTGCGTACGTGCTGGTGAGCGAACCCAACGCGCTCGTCGAATTGATCCGGCGCCTGCACATCCGGACGGAAGGCCGGCACCTCGTCGCCCGACCCGACTCCGTCGAACTTCTGCGGCCGGCGCCGCTGTTCGATCGGTTCCGAGCGGCGCGTGGAGTCGAGACGCGGTGGTGAATCGGGTCTCGCCCGGATCCGCCGACCCGCACACAAATCGTGGGTTCGGAGGCTACGATCTAACTCATTGGTCGACACGCATCCCGGTGAAGCACGTCTCCGAAAATGATTTGTGCCGCAACGTAGATGCATGCCGAACCTCCTGTGGAAACCGGTACTCAAGTCAACCCCGTGGAGCGACAATGACCGACAGCTGGCTCTCTCGCGACCCGTTCGACGACATCTTCGAACGATTCTTCAGCTCCGGCGGACTCCGTCAACCGCAGGTGCAACGGGTGGATCTGAGCCGGTTGCTCAACGACGATGCGAAACAATTGGTCTCCGAGGCCAGGAAGGCAGCCACGGAGTGGGGCAGTGCGGAGCTGACCCCCGAACATCTTCTGTATGCCGCCACACTCAACGACCCGACTCGCGGCGTGATCAGTGGTCTGGGTCTGGATCCCGATGCGGTCGCAGAGCAGATGCGCTCCCTTGCCGGAGACGAAGGCGAAGGCAGCGACGGTGAGCGGGTCACGCTCAGTCCTGCGACCAAACGTGCCCTGAGAGTCGCCCAGCAGCAGGCCGGACAGTCCGGCATCAGCTACATAGGTCCCGAACACATCCTCTACGGCATTGCCGCGAACAGCGAGAACCCGGCTGCTCACGCGCTGGCGGGCGCCAAGCTCGATACCGGCGGTCGCCGCGACACATCACAGAGCACGACGCCCACACTCGACGAGTACGGCAGAGATCTGACCGCAGAAGCTCGCGCGGGCAACGTGGACCCTGTGGTCGGGCGCGCAGACGAGATCGCGCAGACCATCGAGATCCTCTCCCGTCGGCGAAAGAACAATCCGGTCCTGATCGGTGATCCCGGCGTGGGCAAAACCGCGATCGTGGAGGGTTTGGCGCAGCGAATCGTCAACGGAGACGTACCGTCGACGCTGGCCGATCGACGCGTCGTAGCTCTCGACGTCGGTTCGCTGGTCGCGGGGAGCAAGTATCGCGGCGAGTTCGAGGAGCGGTTGACGAAGATCCTCGACGAGGTTCGCGAACATTCCGACGAGTTGATCCTCTTCATAGACGAGTTGCACACGATCGTCGGCGCGGGCAGTGGCGGCGAAGGCTCGATGGATGCCGGCAATCTCCTCAAGCCGGCCCTCGCGCGCGGAGAGTTGCACGCGGTCGGCGCGACCACGATCGACGAGTACCGCCGCTACATCGAGAAGGACGCGGCGCTCGAACGGCGATTCCAGCCGGTGATGGTGTCCGAGCCGTCGGTGGACGACACCATCGAAATTCTGCGCGGACTGATCGACGTCTACGAGGAACACCATCAGGTGCACTACACCGACGAAGCACTGGTGGCTGCAGCCGAACTGTCCGACCGGTACATCACCGACCGCTTCATGCCCGACAAAGCGATCGATCTGGTCGATCAAGCCGGGGCTCGAGTACGTCTGCGCACCAAAACGCCCGATGCGGACACCCGTTCGCAAGAGGAAGAACTGGCGCGACTCGAGCGGGAGAAGGACACTGCGGTTGCCGCCGAGGACTACGCCAAAGCCGGCGAGTTGAAAGACGAGATCGCTGCCCTCGAGGAGCGCGTCGGATCGAGCGGCTCGGCGTCGACACCGCAGGTCGAGGTCGTCGACATTGCCGAAGTGATCTCGCGACAGACCGGCATCCCGGTCTCCGAACTGACAGCAGAAGAACGCCAACGGCTCCTGGACCTCGAGGACGTGCTCCACGCTCGCGTGGTCGGGCAGGAACAAGCAGTCTCAGCAGTGGCCGAAGCGGTGCGCAGGGCGCGCTCAGGCTTGTCCGACCCGAACAGGCCGATCGGCTCGTTCCTGTTCCTCGGCCCCACCGGGGTCGGCAAGACCGAACTCGCGAAGGCGCTTGCTGCGGCCGTGTTCGGTGATGAGGACCGGATGATTCGCTTCGATATGAGCGAATTCCAGGAGAAGCACACCGTCTCCCGTCTGGTCGGGGCTCCCCCGGGCTACGTCGGGTACGAGGAGGCAGGGCAACTCACGGACAAGGTTCGCCGTCAGCCGTACTCGGTGGTCCTGTTCGACGAGATCGAGAAGGCGCACACCGATGTGTTCAACGTGCTTCTTCAGCTCCTCGACGACGGCCATGTCACCGACGCGCAAGGCCGCACAGTAGATTTCAAGAACACCATCGTCATTCTCACCAGCAACATCGGGTCCGACCTCATCCTGGCCGACACCAGCGGAGACATCGAGACCCTCACCCCGAAGCTGATGGAACGACTGCACTCCCATTTCCGGCCCGAGTTTCTCAACCGCATCGATGAGACGGTGGTGTTCCACCGGCTCGACAAGGCACAGCTGCGCGAGATAGTCGACCTGATCCTCGACGGGACCCGGCGGCGGTTGCGAGCCCAAGACGTAGATCTGGACATCACCGAGAGCGCGGTCGACTGGCTGGTGGACACAGGGTTCGCACCGGAGTTCGGTGCTCGCCCGTTGCGGCGGACCGTCCAGAAGCAACTCGACAACAGGCTGTCGAACCTGCTGCTTGCGGGAACACTCGGCGCGGGAGACACGGTGCGAGTCGACACCGGCCCTGACGGTCTGGTGCTCGAGACGGTCACCAGTGGAGACGACCGGCAAGACCCCGAGGACGATTCATCGGCGGAGGACTGATCAGCTGTCGGTCTGCCCATGCACCCGGTCGTGCAGCGCCTCCATCTTCACGTCGAGGTCGCGGGCGGTTTCTGCAGCAACGCGGAGTTCCTCACGCAGTGCATCCGGCACCGCGCGGTCGTGCTTGTAGTAGATCTTGTGCTCGAGACTTGCCCAGAAGTCCATCGCGACCGTGCGGATCTGGAGTTCGACGTAGACCGACTCCATGCGGTCGGACATGAACACGGGGATCTCGACGATCACGTGGACACTGCGATAGCCGTTCGGCTTGGGCCGGGCGATGTAGTCTTCGATCTCGACCACACCGACGTCACCTTGTCGCGTGATCATGTCCATGATGCGGTAGACGTCCGAGGTGAAGCTGCACGTGATGCGGATGCCGGCGATATCGCGGACGTGCTCACGCACGCCTTCGAGCGTCTGGGGAGCACCCTTGCGGCGTGCCTTCGCGATGATCGACTCGGGCGACTTGAGTCGCGACTTGACGTGCTCGATCGGGTTGTAGTCGCGGGCGTAGGTGAACTCGTCACGCAAGATGTTGATCTTGGTCATCATCTCGTCGATACCGAACTTGTAGACCATGAGAAACCGAGTGAGCTCGCTCTTGAGGTCCTGCAGCGATACCGGCGGCCGAGCGGAGACATCCTCCGGCTCGTCGGGTAGGGGCACGCCCTGTTCAGGACCGTCCACCGTCGTTGTCACTCGGTTCCTCCTCGATGTGTTCCGCTATCGAGTCTGCCAGCTCCTCACGGCGGGGCTCGGTTCTCGCTCGCAATATCTGCCGCAACGTGCGCGGATACACACCTGATTCACGCCTCGCCTTCTTGCGGGTGATCAGCACACCTACGAGGGCGAGCACCCAGATCGGGTATTGCGCGAGCCACGCGACCCGGAACGAATCGAAGCCGTATCCGCCGAACGTGTCGAGCAGTACACCCATCGTCTGGACGACCAGCAACGTCGCGAGGAAGCCTCCGATGTTGACGATGCCCTGTGCGGTGCCGAGCGCAGTCGACGGGTTGAAGGTGCGCGCATAGTCGAATCCGACCATCGACCCCGGGCCGCCGACAGAGATGACGATGATGAGCAGCACCAGCAGCCAGATCGGCGCCGGTCCCGGCAACGCGAGCACGACCGTCCACGCAGTAGCGCACGCGATGATGATCGACAGCACCAGCCAGGATCGGTGATTCGGGAAGCGGCCGGTGAGGATGCCGAGAATCGGGCCGGCCGCGATCGCGGTGGCCACCGACACCGTGAGCATCGAGCCGGCTGCCGCGGCCGACAGGCCCTGCGCGGATTCGAGGTACGGCACACCCCACATCAAGGCGAACGTGGTCACCGAGAACTGGGTGCCCATGTGGGTGAAGAACCCCAGCCGTGTACCCGGTCGACGCCACACGCCGCCGATCTGACCGAGCACATTGCGCAGTCCCGCGGCCGGGACCTCCAGGTGTTCCCCGGTCGGAGCGTTCCGTACGACCGCGACCACCAGGACGCAGGCGAGGACCCCCAACGCCGCGGCGCTGGCATAGGCGGCGGTCCACCCCTGACCGGACAGGATGAGCACGAACGGAACAGCCGACAGTACCTGTCCGAGTTGCCCGAGGATGCCCGTCAACTGCGACACCACCGGAACCCGGCGGGGAGCGAACCACACCGGTACCAGCCTCAGCACCGAGATGAACGTGAGAGCGTCACCGACCCCGACGAACACACGACCGGCGTACGCGATGGGCAGCGAGTCGGTGACAGCGAGCACGAACTGGGCGACCGCCATGATGGCGGCACCCAACGCGATGATCTTGCGCGATCCGAATCGGTCCAGCAGAACTCCGGCGGGAATCTGCATGCCCGCGTAGACGATGAGCTGCAACACCACGAACCCGGACAACACGGACGGGGAGATGTCGAAGCGCTCGGTCGCGGCCAGGCCCGAAACACCGAATGTCGTGCGGTGCAGGACTGCGACAAGGTAGGCGAAGACACCGACACCCCAGACCAGCCATGACCTCATGGGATATACACGATACGCCGGAGTTCGTTAGGTCGGTTAACTACTCGCGTCCGAGCGACACCCACGTCGGGTCCGAAGCCCGCTCACCGACCACCTCACCTGCAAGAGCGTCGAGACGCGCGACCTGGCCGTCCGACAGTGTTACGTCGAGTGCACCCACATTTTCGGTGACGCGCGCAGCGAAACGGGTACCTGGGATCGACACCGACGGCAGACCGAACGCGCGAGCCTTCGCATCGAGCCACGCCAGAGCAACCTGCGCGACGGTCGCGTCGGCCTCATCGGCGACGGCGCGCACCTTCGCACGCAGCTCCAGGTTCGCGGGAAGCGCGCCTTCTGCAAATCGCGGGAACCGGTGCCGCAAGTCACCGTCCCCGATCTGTCCCGGCTCGAACGCGTCGGTCAGCAAACCGCGGCTGACAGGCGAGAACGGCACGAAGCCGATCCCGAGCTCGGCAGCCGTCGGCACCACGTTGCGTTCCACATCGCGCGAGATGATGCTCCACTCCGACTGGATCGCGGCGATCGGGTGCACGGCGTGCGCGCGCCGCAGCTCCTCGCCGGTGGCCTCGGAGAGACCGAGGTGGCGCACCTTCCCCGCCTTGACCAGCTCGGCCATCGCTCCGACGGTCTCCTCGACCGGAACCTCGGGATCGACGCGGTGCAGGTAATACAGATCCACCACGTCCACACCGAGCCGCTGCAGTGACTCGTCGATGGCCTCGTGCACGTAGTCGGGGCGTCCGTTGATCGACCGGTTGTCCTTCCCGAGACCCCCGACGAGACCGAACTTCGTGGCCAGCTGCACTTCGTCGCGGCGATCACACAGCAGCTTCCCGACGACCTGTTCACTCGTGCCGCTGCCGTAGATGTTGGCCGTGTCGATGAAGGTGACGCCGATGTCGACCGCGTGGTGCAGCGTCGCGAGAGCCTCGTCGAGATCGACCGCCCCGTAGACCGGGGCAACGGACATGGCGCCGTAGCCCTGGGCGCTGACGGTCAATCCGGGTGCGAGCTCCACGGTGGGGACGGGCATCGAGCACTCTCCTCGAGTAGACGAACACGGAACACGACAATCTCTCCGATCCTTCCGCACATTGCCCCGCCGCGCAGGTTCGAGAATCACCGTGATTCGAACCCCGCCGCGCCTAGGCTGGATCCATGGCGATCGACTGGACCGAAATGCAGCGCACCGCCCGGAGCGAATTCGACGCGCGGCTCCCCCGAATCACCGACTGGTCCGCTCCCACCCCCGACACCGAGTGGACCGTCTCCGACCTCGTACGACACATGGTCGACGAACAGCGGTGGGTCGCGCCGATCCTGGAAGGGCGCACACTCGCCGATGCAGAGGCCACGCTCGAACCGATCCGCGACGACCTCGCCGCAGAATGGCACCGATACGCGGAGAAAGCCACCGCCGCGTGGGAGACCACCCCGCTCGACGCGAACGTGCACCTGTCGTACGGCACCGTCAGCTGCCTCGACTACCTCAAACAGCAGGTCGGTGACATCGCCGTGCACACGTGGGATCTGGCATGCGCCGTCGGTGGCGGCGACCGGCTCAACCCCAGCCTGGTCGATGCGGTGTGGTCCGAGCTCGAGCCGCAGCGTGACATGCTTGCGTCGAGCGGATTGTTCGCGCCTCCCGTCCCGATAGCCGACGACGCTCCCGTGCAAGACCGGTTGATCGCCCTCACCGGTCGCGATCCCCGACAGCCGTGACCCCCTCCCGAAAGCAGAGAACGCCATGAGCGACCGGTCTTCCTCCGGCTCCCCCGACATCAAGCCCCGCAGCCGCGACGTCACCGACGGTATGGAGAAGACCGCATCGCGCGGGATGCTGCGCGCCGTCGGGATGGGCGACGACGACTGGGCCAAGCCGCAGATCGGTGTGGCCTCGTCGTGGAACGAGATCACACCCTGCAACCTGTCGCTGGACCGTCTCGCGCAGTCCGTGAAGGACGGGGTGCACGCGGCCGGCGGGTATCCGCTCGAGTTCGGAACCATCTCTGTCTCCGACGGCATCTCGATGGGCCACGAGGGAATGCATTTCTCCCTCGTCTCCCGCGAGGTGATTGCCGACAGCGTGGAGACGGTCATGCAGGCCGAGCGTCTCGACGGGTCGGTGCTGCTCGCCGGGTGCGACAAGTCGCTGCCCGGAATGCTCATGGCTGCCGCGCGGCTCGACCTCGCCTCGGTGTTCCTGTACGCAGGTTCGATCCTCCCGGGCATCGCGAAACTGTCCGACGGCACTGAACGCGACGTGACGATCATCGACGCGTTCGAAGCGGTCGGTGCGTGCGCGCGCGGGTTGATGTCCGAAGAGGATCTCGGCGCGATCGAGCGCGCGATCTGTCCCGGCGAGGGCGCATGCGGCGGGATGTACACGGCGAACACCATGGCCAGCGCCGCGGAAGCCCTCGGCATGTCGCTTCCGGGCAGCGCGTCACCGCCGGCCACCGACCGCCGTCGCGACGGGTTCGCACGACGCAGCGGACAGGCCGTCGTGGAGATGCTGCGGCGCGGCATCACCGCGTCCGACATCCTCACCAAGGAAGCCTTCGAAAACGCTATCGCGGTGGTGATGGCGTTCGGCGGATCCACCAATGCCGTGCTGCACCTGCTCGCGATCGCCCACGAGGCCGACGTCGATCTCACGCTCGACGACTTCGTGAGGGTCGGCGCACGCGTCCCGCACCTCGCCGACGTCAAACCGTTCGGTCGGCACGTCATGAAGGACGTCGACCACATCGGCGGAGTTCCGGTGATCATGAAAGCCCTGCTCGATGCCGGTCTTCTGCACGGCGACTGCCTCACCGTCACCGGCGCGACCGTCGCGGAGAACCTTGCGGGGATCGCCCCGCCCGATCCCGATGGAAAGGTGTTGCGCGCTCTGAACGACCCGATCCATCCCACCGGCGGCATCACGATCCTGCGTGGATCCCTCGCACCGGGGGGCGCGGTGGTGAAGTCGGCGGGCTTCGACGAATCGGTCTTCGAAGGCACCGCGAGGGTCTTCGAACGCGAGCGTGCGGCGATGGATGCCCTCGAGGACGGCACCATCACCGCGGGCGACGTGGTCGTCATCCGGTACGAAGGCCCCAAGGGTGGCCCGGGGATGCGCGAGATGCTCGCGATCACCGGCGCCATCAAGGGCGCAGGCCTCGGCAAGGACGTCCTGCTGCTCACCGACGGACGATTCTCCGGCGGCACCACCGGCCTGTGCGTCGGGCATGTCGCGCCCGAGGCCGTCGACGGCGGCCCCATCGCGTTCGTCCGCGACGGCGACCGGATCAGGCTCGATGTCGCGAACGGGCTGCTCGATGTCCTCGTCGACGACGCCGAAACAGCGACGCGGCGACAGGGCTGGAAGCCGCTGCCGCCGCGCTACACCAAGGGTGTACTGGCGAAGTACACGAAACTCGTCGGATCCGCATCACAGGGCGCTGTGTGCGGGTGACTCCTCCGGTCAGATCGGCCGGAACCCCGCACCGGCGCCACCGCGCGCATCGATGTCGGCCATGATCACGTCGATGTTCGTGCCGACCTCGGGACCGACGCACGGCGCCAGCAGGTAGGCGTTGACCATCGCGACCAGGGTGGTACCGACGACGAGCGGTGCACCCGAATCGCCCTCGATGACGCAGACCTGAGTCCATGTCTCCTGAGCGCCGAAGACGTCGCCCCACACGATGCCGCAGGTGTTGCCGGTGGTGCGGCCTTCCTTGCAGGCGATGTTCGGGAATCCGGCGGGGGTACCGAGCCCGGTGATGGTGACGTTGCCGATGCGGTTGACCGGGGTGACCCTGTCGCCGTAGAACTCGATGACCGCGTAATCGAGGGTCTCGTTCGTCGACACGATGTGGCCCAGTGTTCCGGCATCGATGGCCTGCTCGGACTTGACCGTCATGCCCGGTTCGCCGCAGTGCGCCGCCGTGAGTCCGACGAGCCGACCGGCCGCGTCGTGTCCGATCGTGGTGAGCGTGCAGTCGTACACATTCTCGTCGCCGTGACCGAGCGTGATACCCGATCCACCGCCGAGCACGACCGGAGGGGCAGCCGTGGCTACCGCCGCACCGCTGCCGACCAGGGCAATCGCGGTTGCGAATACCACAGCAAGTCTTTTGAACATCATTCCCCTCCAACGCGGTCTGCCCCGACCGTCTCCGCGGTCAGCGTACTAGAGCGCCGTCACCGTACTAGAGGTTTACGCACTATGCGGGGTTGGAACCGAGACTTTCGAGCGCTTTCCGGGCTTCCTCGAGTTCGCGACTCAACTGCGCGACGCGTTCCTCCACGGTTCGGCGTGCCTCGTCGATCACCGAGTGCACGGCATCGATCGCGGTCTCGTCGCCGAGTTCCTTGACGGCGCGTTCGACGGCATCGGGTGCAACCGCCGCGGGCTTACCGATCTTCCGCGTGCCCTGTGCGACAGCGACCGTCCATTCGTTCTCGGGGTCGATCGTGACGGTGATGCTGATGGCTGCGGGCTTCTTGGCGCCTCGTTTGGCCGGGGCCTTGGGCTTGGCCGGCTCGGCGCCGGCCGCAGACGGCGGATTCGCAGGAGTGGAGGTCACTGTGGTCTTCTCCTTGGCTGCCGGCCGGGAGGCGGGCGGTGTGGGTTCGGTTTTCGCAGGGGGAGTTTTCGCAGGGGGAGTTGTTGCTGCGGGGGGCTGCGCCGCCGGAGGCTTCGGGGCGGGCGACCTGGTCGCAGCGGGCGCCTTCGCGGCGGCCTTTTTCGGCGACGCCTTCGTCGCCACATCTCGGGTGAAGCGCAACTCGTCGGTTTCGAAGGGGAGCTCGTCGTTGACACCCTTGGGGCGGACGGTGACCGTGGTCCCCTCGATCGAGATGACTCGCGCCGACGTCCCCGGCTCGATCCCCAGACTGGAAATCCCCTCGACGAGATATACCGTGGCGCGGCGCCCTTCCGCGAGGGCGGAGCTCAATTCCGTGAGTTGATCCTCGGTCAGATGGTCCGCACGTCTACGGGGCGGCATGCCACGTCCTTTCTCGGCTCTGCTGTGCGATCGACGGCGCCCACTCTCGCACATCTGTACGACACCCTGTCCGTCCAGAGGCATCCTGATCGCCTCGTCACAACGGAACCCGACGTGTGCCCCGGACCACGACAAGGAAGGATGTCGGGTGTGAACTCGCCGGAGCAACGACCGCAGCCCGGCCCCGACATGCTTGCCGCCATTCAGAGGGAGCTCGAACGCAGCCTGCTCGGGGGCGAACGCCGTTATACGGTCGACGAGGTCGCCACGATGGCAGGCATGTCCCCCGCGCGGGTCCGACGATTGTGGCAGGCGTTGGGATTCACTGTCGATCCCGAGCCCGACGCGGAGATGTTCACCGACGGCGACGTCGGTGCGCTACGGGATATCGCTGCGATCGTCGGTAGCGGCGTGATCGACGAGAACCTCGAGCTCTCGGCGGCCCGGTCGCTCGGCCAGTCGATCTCACGACTGGCCGAATGGGAACTGACCCTGTTCAACACCCATCTCTTCGACAACCTCGTTGAGGAGCATTCCGATGTCTCGGCCGAGGAGATGCCCGATCTCATCGATGCGCTCGTGCAGCAGCTGTCGATGCGGGCCGAAACCCTGCAGAGCCACATCTGGCGGCGTCACATCGTCAGTACCACGGAGCGTTCCGTCTGGCGCCCCGAGGGAGACGCACCTCTGCGCGAGGTCGTGGTCGGATTCGCCGACATGGTCGGCTACACGCAGCTCACCCGTCGCATCGATGCGGGGGAACTCAACGAACTGCTCGAGTACTTCGAATCCGAGGTCACCGCGGCCATCACCGGACACCACGGGTGGGTCATCAAGACCGTGGGCGACGAAGTGATGTTCGCGGCGGAGGATCCGGCCGACGGCGCGCGGATCGCGCTCGAACTACAGGAGACCTTCGGCGCGAGCAAGGACACACCGGAGCTCCGGGTGGGCCTGGCGTGGGGGCCGGTGCTGGCACGCTTCGGCGACCTGTTCGGTTCCGTCGTCAACAACGCTGCCCGCCTCACCGGCGCGGCCCGGCCCGGCTCGATCCTGGTGGACGAGAAGCTCGCCGCCGAGCTCGATCCGGACGAGTTCCGGATCCAGCCTCTGCGCAGGCTCAGGGTCAAGGACTTCCGCCGGTCGCGGCCGTTCGTCCTGCGGGCGCCTGATCGACGACGCTGGTCTCTCTGATCAGAACCCCGGTATCACCTAATCCTTCGCCGCGCGACGAGCCGCGAGGAAGTCGTCGACGATCTGTTCACATACCTCGCGGCCGATGGGCGGCAGGGTGACGAGCCGGTTGAACACGACCGGGCCGACCAGCTGGATGAGAGCGAGGTCGTAGTCGAACTCGCCGAGGTCCTCGTGCGCGGACTCCGTGCCGAGCACACGGTCGAACGACGAGCGGTAGCGCTCGACGAGTTGCTCGCGCAGCGACTGTAGTTCGGGGCGTTCCTGCGCTTCCGGGTCCGCCGGGCGGCTCGCGTGGACGAGTTCCGGCCCCATCCCGAGCCAGCACATCGCGGCGAGCGGAATGGGTACTTCCTCGACGATCCGCGCCTGGCCGATGAGCAGTTCGACGAGCTGTTCGCGCAGGTCGGCGTTCTCCGGCACGGGCGGGGCCGGCGGGATCAACCGTGCGAAGGCGGCGGCCACGAGCTCGGTGCCGTTCGCGAAATGCCGGTAGAGCGTCGCGCGACCCACCCCGGCCCGGGTTGTCACGGCATCGATCGTGACGGCGTCGGCGCCGCCCGTGGCGAGCAACTCGGTGGCGGCATCGAGCAGCCGTGCTCGCGACCGCGCTTTCCGGGGATCGGGTTCTCGGGATGTCTGGACATCTTCGCGTGCGCTCACATCCACAGTTTCTCTCGTCTCCGTCCGGGCCTGGTTGTGGAACTATCGTTTCCGTTACGATACCGACAGTCTCGTTTGTGGTTCCACGACTCCTGCGCAGTTCCACAAGCCCACCGTCACGCTCGGAAGGCAACCGTGTCCGAAGCATCAGCACCTCCGAAGTCCGAGATTCCCACTGCTCGCATGACGCGTGCACAGCTGTGGCTGCTCGTCGTGGCCTGTTCTTCGGTGTCCGCGGTGATTGCGGCGATGGCGGCACTCAACACCGCGTTGCCCGACATCGCCGTCGAGACCGGGGCAACGCAGAGTCAACTGACATGGGTGGTCGACGGTTACACACTCGCGCTCGCGGCACTACTGCTCCCGTGCGGCGCCCTGGGCGATCGGTTCGGTCGACGCGGAGTCCTCGTCATCGGTCTGGTGATCTTCGGGCTCGGGTCGGCGCTACCGCTGATCACCGACGGTCCGACATGGTTGATCGCGTCGCGAGGTATCGCCGGCGTCGGAGCGGCTCTGGTCATGCCGGCCACGCTGTCGCTGATCACGACGGGATTCTCGCCGGAGCACCGAGCACGAGCGATCGGGATCTGGGCCGGGGTGGCCGGATCCGGGGCAGTCGTCGGCATGATCGTCTCCGGAGTCATCCTCGAATACGCCTCGTGGAAGTTGATCTTCGGTGGATTCGCTGTCGCGTCCCTCGTCATGGTCGTGATGTCACTGACGATCCCGTCATCGCGGGCCGAGAATCCCGGGCGCTTCGACATCGGCGGCAGCATCCTTGCGATCGCGGCAATCGGCCTGTTCGTCCTGGGCGTGATGGAAGGGCCTCATCGAGGCTGGCTCGACCCGGTGACACTGGGTTGCATCGCTGTCGGCGTCGCGGCCGCCGTCGGGTTCGTGTTCGCCGAACTGCGGGCCGCCGAACCGTTGCTCGATATGCGACTGTTCGGCAACCGCGAATTCGGTGTGGGCGCCGCCGCTCTGAACCTGCAGTTCCTCGCAGGGTTCGGGCTGTTCTTCCTGATGGTGCAGTATCTCCAGCTCGTCCAAGGCTATTCACCGCTGATGTCGTCCGTCGCGATGACTCCCATCTTCGTCCTCGTGATGATCATGTCCGTCGCGGTACCGCTGATGCTCCGATGGATCGGACTGCGCATCCTCATGAGCGTCGGCCTTGCCTTGATCGGGGTGTCGCTGATCTTCCTCGGCATGCTCGACGCGGACTCGTCGTACCTCGATGTCGCGCTGGCGATGCTGGTAACGGGTGTCGGCGTCGGATTCTGTACCGCGCCCGGAACTCACGCGATCGTCTCGAACACCCCGGAGGACCAGCAGGGTGTCGCATCGGCCGTGAACGATGCGACCCGCGAGATCGGTGCGGCGATCGGTGTCGCCGCGGCGGGCAGCGTCCTCGCCGCCGCCTACGGGAACCGGATCGCACCGACCGCGGAGATGCTCCCGGAACCTGCGCGGGGAGCCGTGGAGGATTCGCTCGCCGCTGCCCTGCAGGTTGCAGAACAGGCCGGTCCGCAGGGCGAACAACTCGCCGCACTCGCCCAGGACGCATTCCTCGAAGGCATGCAGCAGGCATCATTTGCGCTCGCGGCGGTTCTGCTGGTCGGTGCTGTCGGTGCGGCTTTCTGGGCGCCGCCGCGCAGCTGAGGCCCCCTTCCAGAACCCACAATGCCCATCGCCGATTCGGCGGTGGGCATTGTGTCGTGGGCGCGATCACTGTAGCCTTCAGTTAACAGTTACTCATCGTCACACTTAAAGGTGGAGGCATGACCGCATCGTTCACCCGCGAGAACAGCAAGGGTTTCGTTCCAGGACTCCCGATCTCCGACCGCGAGGACACTGCGCGGCGCCTGCTCGCATCGTCCGCCCGCAAGTCGTACGACCCGGTGATCGAGGTCGACTGGGACGCACCGATCCCCGACGACAAGTTCGGCATGACACCGGAGTGGAGCACGCTCTACGGCACCGTCCTCTGGGACGAACTCACTGATGAACAGCGCATCGAACTGACCAAGCACGAAGCCGCCAGCGTCTCGAGCGTCGGTCTGTGGTTCGAGATCCTGCTCATGCAGATGTTGCTGCGCGACGTGTACGGCCGCAACAAGCACTCGAGCCATGTGCAGTTCGCGCTCACCGAGGTCGCCGACGAGTGCCGTCACTCCGTGATGTTCGCGCGGGCCGGCGAACGCCTCGGAATGCCCGGCTACGGTCCCCCGAAGTACATCCATCACCTGGGACGGCTGTGGGGTCACTACTTCCGCGGCGCCAACGCCTACGCCTCGGTGATGGCCGCCGAGGAGATCCTCGACATGATGCAGCGCGATTTCATGCGCGACGAGCGCGTGCAACCGGTCACCCGCGCCGTGAGCAGGATCCACGTCCTCGAGGAAGCCCGGCACATCCGGTTTGCTCGCGAAGAGGTCACCCGGCGACTTACCGGCGCGAGCCGCGCGCGTCTCGCGATCGAGCGCGTCAACACCGCGGTGGTCGTGTACTTCGTCGTCAAGAGCATGATTCATCCCCGCGTGTACACCAACGCCGGCCTCGATCGTGATCGCGCACTCGCGGAAGCCAAGGGCAACAAGCACCACCACGACAAGGTGCGCAAGTCCGGCGCCAAGCTCATGACGTTCCTCGACAGCGTCGGATTGGTCGGCGGGCCGTCGAAGATCCTCTACAAGAAGGTTCATCTGCTCTGACCGAGACGGCCCACTGAGCGGAACTGCGCGGCCGAACGATCGGCCGCGCAGTTACTCTCCGATCCCATGAGCATCTCGAACCCGGCCGACTTCACCGGACACGCAGTCGTCGTCACCGGCGGCACGAAGGGCATCGGCTTCACCATCGCCGAGACCTTCCTCGCTGCAGGCGCCGATGTCCTGGTGTGCGGGCGGTCCGAGCCCGAGGCACTCCCGGAAGCGGACGGCCGCACGGCGTCGTTCTTTGCCGCAGACATCCGTGACGCCGACCAGGCGGCGGCCGTCGTCGATTCGGCGGCCGCCGAATTCGGTCGTCTCGACGTACTGGTCAACAACGCGGGCGGCTCCCCCGACGCGGACGCCGCGACGGTCTCGACACGATTCTTCGACCGGATCCTCTCCCTCAACCTTTCTGCGCCCTTCTATGCAGCACAGGCCGCGAACCGCGTCATGAGCGCCCAGCCCACCGGCGGCTCGATCATCAACATCGGCAGTGTGTCGGCCCACGACCCCCAGCCTGGCACCGCCGCATACACCGCAGCCAAGGCCGGCCTGCTCGCACTCACCAAGGCGCTCGCGCTCGAATGGGCGCCGATGGTGCGGGTCAATCACATCACGACAGGCCTGATCCGTACCGAAGCCGCAGCTCACGTCTACGGTGACGACGGCGGCGCTGCGGTGACGAAGACCCTGCCCATGCAGCGAATGGCCGTGCCCTCCGACATCGCGGGGGCGTGCCTGTACCTGGCCGGGCCCCTTGCGTCCTACGTCAACGGCGCCGATCTCGCCGTCCACGGCGGGGGCGAGGTACCCGCGCGCTACATGGCGCTCAATCCTCGGTAACAAGTCCCGATAGCCCACACTCCCCGCCCCCGGCGCCACCGCAGTCCGGGGGCGGTTTCGGCTGCGCACGCCACCATCGAGCACTGTGACCCTTGACACTCAATTTTAATGAATGTACCTTCAGCCTCAATGAATGAGTATTCATTCTCTCACTTCGACAAGGGAGTCACCATGGCCGACTTCGACGACATCACCTACGAAATCGACGGCGCCGCCGCGATCATCACCATCAATCGCCCCGAGCGTTACAACGCCTTCCGCGGCAAGACCGTCGAGGAACTGATCAAGGCGTTCCGCGCCGCGTGGGCCGACACCCGCGTCTCGGCGATCATCCTCACCGGCGCCGGAGAGAAGGCATTCTGCACCGGCGGTGACGTCAAGCAACGCGCCGAGACCGGCGACTACGGCCCCACCGAGAGCGGCATGTTCGAGATCGGCAACCTGCACAAGCTCATCCGCGACGTCCCCAAACCCGTCATCGCTGCCGTGAACGGAATCGCCGTGGGCGGTGGGCATGTCCTGCACGTCCTGTGCGACCTCACCATCGCCTCCGAGAACGCGAAGTTCGGCCAGGCCGGGCCCCGTGTCGGATCGTTCGATGCCGGCTTCGGCTCCGCCTTCCTCGCCCGCATCGTCGGCGAGAAGCGCGCACGCGAGATCTGGTACCTGTGCCGCCAGTACGACGCACCCACCGCCGAGCGCTGGGGTCTCGTGAACTGGGTGGTCCCCCAGGACAAGTTGCTCGACGAGGCCAAGGCCGTCGTCGCGGAAATCGCCGAGAAGAGCCCCACCGCGATCCGGTTCCTCAAGCAGTCGTTCAACGCCGACACCGATCACCAGGCCGGTCTGAGCAACCTCGCGATGTCTGCACTCGACCTGTTCGGCAAGTCCGACGAAGGTCTCGAAGGCGCGAAGGCATTCGCCGAGAAGCGGCCCGCCGAGTTCGCAAAGTACGTCAAGGCCTGACCGTCTCCTTCACCCCCGAGAGGACCATTCACATGAGCAACATCGCACTCGTCACGGGAGCCGGTTCCGGCATCGGCAAATCCATTGCGCTGGCCTTTGCCGCTCGGGGCGACAAGGTGATCGCCGCCGACCTCGATCTCGCGGCCGCCGAGGCCACCGCGAAGGAGAACCCGGACCTGATCACCGCGCTGCCCGTCGACATCTCCGACCGCACCCAGGTGGACGCCCTCCGCGAACACACCCACGCGCAGGTCGGCGTCCCCAACGTCCTCGTCAACGCTGCCGGATGGGACCGGACCGACCAGTTCCTCAATGCCACCCCCGAATTCGCGCAGAAGGTCGTGGCGATCAACTACCTCGGTCCGGTGAACATCTGCAGCGCCTTCCTGCCCGGCATCATCGAGGCCGGCAACGGCGGGCGGGTCATCAATCTGGCCAGCGACGCCGGTCGCGTCGGCAGCTCTGGTGAATCCATCTACGCCGGCGCCAAGGGCGGTGTCATCGCACTCACCAAATCGCTTGCACGAGAGATGGCACGGCACGGCATCAACGTCAACTGTGTATGCCCCGGCCCCACCGACACACCGCTGTTCCAGTCACAGGACGAGAAGCTCAAAGCAGCACTGATCAAGGCGATTCCATTCCGCCGGCTTGCCCGCCCCGACGAGGTTGCCGCCCCGGTCCTGTTCTTCGCTTCCGACTCCGCATCGTTCATCACCGGACAGGTGATCAGCGTCAGCGGCGGCCTCACCATGGCCGGCTGAGCACGCACTCACCAGGACAGGACGAGAAACCATGACCGCGTCGTACAACGCCCGGGCCTACCGGGAGTATTTCGAGAACGACTTCACGTATCTCAACGGATTCCGGCGCAACACCGGGCGTTACGCGCACCGGGTCGCCCTCACCGACCCCGATTCCGGGCGGCAGTGGACCTACAAGCAGCTCGGCGAACGAGTCGACCGGATTGCAACCGGCCTCGCCGACGCAGGCGTCCGGAGCGGCGACGTCGTTGCATACCAACTCTTCAACGGAATCGAGTTCGCCGAGCTGTACCTCGCGGTGCAGGCCGTCGGCGCTGTCGGCTCACCCGTCAATTTCCGTCTGGCCGCGGGAGAGACCGCGCTCGTGCTCGACACCAGCACACCGAAGGCGTTCGTCTACGACACCGAACTCACTGCGACTGTGCAGGGGGCACTCGAACACTCGTCGCATACACCCGGTGTGATGATCGCGGTCGGCGACGGCGAGACCGTCTCGGTCCCGGGTGCCAGCGCCATGCGCTATCAGGATCTCCCGGCCGACCGGGTCGCTTTGCCGCCGCTGCACCGGACCGTCTGGGACGAGACCACCCGCCTGTACACGTCGGGCACCACCGGCATGCCCAAGGGCGTCCCTCTCAACAGCATGATCGAGGTCCTCAGCGCGCACGACGTGATCATGCACTTCCCCCTCGGCCCCGAAGACAAGACGCTGAACATGACCCCGTGGTTCCACCGCGGTGGCCTGTACTCCGGTGGACCGAACCCGACGTTCTACATCGGCGGGCAGGTCGTGCCGCTACGTACCTTCGATCCCGATCGGGTACTCGATCTCGTCGAGGAGCTGGGCCTGACCTTCCTCATCGGCGCACCCACGAACCTCGCGATGCTCGCCACCGCGCAGGAGCAACGTGCCCGCGACCTGTCGACACTCCGCGGCATCGTCACTATGGGTGCTCCCCTCGAGCGCGACGCCGCGCTCCGCTACCAGAAGGTGCTCAATCCGCGAATCTTCAACGGGTACGGCAGCACCGAGGGGTTCTGGAACACCTTCCTCCGTCCGTCCGATCTCCCCGAGCACGCCGGGACCGCGGGCCGCGCCTGCACCGACGACGACGTTCGCGTCGTGCACGTGTATCCGGAACGACTCGCCGATCCTGATGACGTGGTCGCACGCGACGGCAACGAGGTAGGCGAGGTCATCGTCCGGTCACCGAAGTGTTCCAACGCCTACTTCGATTCTCCGGACCAGGAGAAGGCCAAGTTCCGGAACGGCTGGTTACACATCGGAGACCTGGCGACCTGGGATGCCGGCGAATTCGTCACGATCGTCGGCCGCAAGGACGACATGCTCGTCTCCGGCGGAGAGAACGTACATCCCGTCCAGGTCGAAGAAGCACTCAATCAGCACCCGGGCGTGCAGGACTCATTGGTCGTCGGTGTGCCGGACCAACGGTGGGGGCGCATCGTCGTCGCCTATGTCGTCGCGTCCGACCCCGACCTGACCGTCGAGGCGCTCGACGCGCACTGTCGCGCTCACGACCTACTGTCCTCGTTCAAGCGGCCGCGAGCATACCGGTTCGTCGATTCCCTCCCGGTTTCGGCAACGGGAAAGAAGCTGCACTACAAGGCAACCGCGACCGCAGCGAACGAATTCACCGACGGCCACTTCACCGCCCCTACCGCTACCGGGATGATCCGATGAACACCGCACTGATCCACGAATCCGAACATCTCCAGTTCCGCGAGGTCGCACGAGGCTTCGTACGCGAGAAGATCACACCCGTCCACGAGGACTGGGAGCGCGCGAGCTGCCTCGATCGCTCCCTGTTCACCGAGGCAGGCAAGCTCGGCCTGCTGGGCTTCTCGGTCCCCGACGAGTACGGCGGGCCGGGTGTCGACGACTTCCGGTACAACGCCATCTTGATCGACGAGATCAACCGGGCCGGTCATGCCGCTGCCGGTATCGCGTTCTCGCTGCAGAACGATGTAGTGCTGCCCTATCTCACCGACATGACCACCGACGAGCAGAAGGCACGCTGGCTGCCGGGCGTCGTCAGCGGCGAGACAGTCCTCGGCATTGCGATGACCGAACCCGGAACGGGTAGCGACCTGACAGGCATCCGCACGTCGGCGGTCCGCGACGGCGACCACTACATCGTCAACGGCTCGAAGACGTTCATCTCCAACGGACAGAACGGTGACCTGTTCGTCGTCGCGACCCGCACCTCCGACGACCCGCACAAGGGCCTGACGTTGCTGGTGGTCGAGGCCGACACCCCCGGCTTCTCGCGCGGTCGCAACCTGGAGAAGATCGGCCTGCACGCTCAGGACACCAGCGAGTTGATGTTCACCGATATGCGTGTGCCCGTCGCGAATCGCCTGGGCGACGAGGGACAGGGTTTCTACCAACTCGTCCACAACCTGCCTCAGGAACGCTTGTCGCTCGCGGTGGGAGCCGTCGCCGCAGCCGAAGGCACCTTCGAGGCGACACTCGCCTACGTGCGGGAACGCAAGGCCTTCGGCACCTCGGTGTCCGGATTCCAGAACACCCAGTTCGTACTGGCCGAACTGTCCACCGAACTCGATATCGCACGCACATTCCTCGACGACTGCATCGCCGAGCACGTCGACGGCAGGCTCACTGCCGCCCGCGCCGCGCGGCTCAAGTGGTGGACCACCGAACTGCAGGTGCGGGTCGCCGACCGATGCCTCCAATTGCACGGCGGCTACGGTTACATGCGTGAGTACGCCGTGTCGCGGGCATTCGTCGATGCCCGCATCCAGACGATCTACGGCGGTACCACCGAGATCATGAAGACGATCGTGGCCAAGGATCTCGGGATCTGACGAGGACGGCGGCGCGACAGGAGCAGGACATGACCAGCGACCAGGACGAACTGTCCGTCGACGACGCGGTGCGGGCGGTACGGACGGATTCGCGGCGGCGTCAGGTTCTTCGCGCGGCCGCGACGGTCATGCAGCGGACCGGGTTCCACCAGATGTCGATGCAGGCGCTTGCCGACGAAGCGGGTGTCAGCGTCGGTCTGATCTACAAATACTTCGGGGGCAAGGAGGACGTCCTCCTCGCGACGATCATCAGCATTCTGGAATCGTTCCGCGACCAGCTGGTTCCCGCCATGGAAACCGCGGGCGCCGACCCTGTCGAGCGGCTCGTCGCGGGCATGCGGCGGTACATCGAGATCGTCGACGAGAACATCGATGCCGTGACGTTGACCTACAGGGAAAGCCGCACACTCGATCGCGCCGGACGCGACCGCATCAAAGAACTCGAGGTGTCGACGTCGGCGCCACTGCGTGACGTTCTCGAAGACGGCATTGCCGCAGGCCTGCTGAACGACGTCGACGTCGACCTCATGGTGTTCGACCTACTGCTTCTTGCGCACGGATGGGCGCTCAAGCATTGGCACTTCGGTGCTCTCTACTCGTTGGACGAGTACATCCGCCTGCAGATCCGTTTCGTGCTCAATACGATTCTGCCTGCCGAACGCCGCGACGCTTACGCCCACCTGGTCCGCTGATCCTCGCCCCCGCACGCGAGCGCGCTGGAGATCTTCCTGGCGAAGTCGGCGACCAACGGTGCCATCCATTCGAGCTGGATCGCGCGCACGCCACCGGCCAGCGACACACTCGCGACGATTCCGCCGGTGCCGCGCAGGGGCGCGCCGACACTACCGATTCCGACGATCGATTCTTCGCGGTCGAACGCAATGCCGTGGCGCTTACGGACCCGATTCAGCTCCTGGTGGAGGACCACCCGGTCGGTGATCGTGTGGTGCGTGGCCGGGGCCAGCCGGGAGGGATACAGGCTGTCGACCTGTTCCGGGTCGAGCGTCGCGAGCATGGCCTTGCCGCCTGCTGTGGCATATGCCGCCGTACGGCCACCCACCCGCGTCGGCAGCCCGGCAGCGCCCGCGCCACCGACCTTGTCGAGGCAGTACACCTGTCCCCCGTCCAGAACGTCGAGATGCACGACACCACCGGTTTGCATAGCCAGTTCGTGGAGGTGCGGTGCCGCGCATTCACGGAGGCGGTCGCGGTCGATGTCGCCACCGAGGCCGAGTGCGCGGGAGCCGAGCCCGTAGCCGAGTGCACTGTGTTCGAGCCAGTCGAGGCGGACGAGCTGTTCGAGGATTCGGTGCACGGTCGATCGGGGAAGTCCTGATCGGAACGTCACCTCTTCGAGGGTGAGCCGCGCAATGCTTGCGTCGAAGGCCTCCAGGATGCGTGTCATCCGCTCGACCATCGAGGGTGGTGGGGTGCGCAGCATCGTTGCGTCGGCCTGCGCGAATTCCGAATCGATGACAGTCAACGTGCCCTCCATTGCTAGTGGTGGGGTGCGGAACACGAGCAGAACTGAAATTGGTTACTGCACGATAGACGCAAGGATCGCCCCCTGACGAGAAGTAGAGCACACAGAGTGTATGTGCGCTACGGATGCAAATACATCGGCGCGTCGCAGGGCATTTGCCTGCGCACTGGTAGAGGTCCTCGATTACGACTATCGTCACGATCGTGAGCAGGACGTACGAACAGTCGCCGGGACATCCGTCGGCGCATGTCCATGCCCGAAAACTGTGTATCTGCGGGTGCCAGGCCCGCTGACCGCCCGCACCCACACCCTCCGGTCCCACGACCCGGCCGGCTCGAAGATCGCTGCGCAGGGTTGCGGACCGTAAGGTCGGCACATTCTCTGAAATCACGAGCCTTCAGAACCACCCGAGAAAACCGGAGCCCGAAACCCATGAGTGACACCACGCCCGACGCTGTCGATCCGGCCGCCGACTGGAACTTCGAGACGAAGCAGATCCACGTAGGACAGCCTGCAGGTGGCGACACCAAAGCCCGGGCGCTTCCGATCTACCAGACCACGAGCTACACCTTCGACAACACCGACCACGCTGCCGCGCTGTTCGGTCTCGCCGAGACCGGCAACATCTACACCCGCATCATGAATCCCACCCAGGATGCGGTCGAACAGCGCATCGCCGCCCTCGAAGGCGGCGTCGCTGCGCTGCTGCTCTCCTCCGGTCAGGCCGCCGAGACCTTCGCGATCCTCAACGTCGCCCAGGCAGGCGACCATGTCGTCGCGAGCCCCTACCTGTACGGCGGCACCTACAACCTGCTGCACTACACGCTCACCAAACTCGGCATCGAGACCACCTTCGTCGAGGATCCGGACGATCTCGAGCAGTGGCGCGCAGCCATCCGCCCCAACACCCGGGCGTTCTTCGCCGAGACCATCGCCAACCCGAAGAACCACATCCTCGACATCCCCGGCGTCTCCGGTGTCGCACATGACAGCGGCCTGCCGCTGATCGTCGACAACACCGTCGCCACCCCGTACCTGATCCGCCCGCTCGAACACGGCGCCGATATCGTCGTCCACTCGGCCACCAAGTACCTCGGCGGACACGGCACGGCGATCGCCGGCGTCATCGTCGACGGTGGCACGTTCGACTGGACACAGGGTCGCCACGAGGGATTCACCACCCCCGACCCCAGCTACCACGGTGTGGTCTACGCCGACCTCGGCGCACCCGCGTTCGCCCTCAAGGCGCGTGTCCAACTCCTGCGCGACCTCGGCTCCGCGGTGTCACCGTTCAATGCCTTCCTCATCTCGCAGGGGCTCGAAACCCTGAGCCTGCGAATGGAGCGCCACGTCGCCAACACTCAGAAGGTCGCGGAGTTCCTGGAGCAGCGTCCCGAGGTCAGCTCTGTCGCCTATCCCGGCCTGAAGTCGTCGCCCTGGTACGACCGCGCCCAGCAATTGGCTCCCAAGGGTGCCGGCGCGATCGTGGTGTTCGAACTCGCAGGCGGCATCGACGCCGGTAAGAAGTTCGTCAACGCGCTGACCCTGCACAGCCACGTGGCCAACATCGGCGACGTGCGCTCATTGGTGATCCATCCCGCGTCCACCACACACTCGCAGTTGTCCGCCGAGGAACAGCTGGCAGCCGGCGTCACTCCGGGACTCGTCCGCCTCGCCGTCGGGATCGAGCACATCGACGACATCCTCGCCGATATCACCGTCGGTCTTGAGGCCGCAGGAAGCTGATCCGGCAGACTCGTGCACACGGGCCGGGGAGGGCACGCGCCGAGCGTCCCTCCCCCCGCCCATTTCTCACTGCGTGACCCGGCCACCGACCGTGTGCACGACGACGACATCGAGATGCCACGGGACGAGGTTGTCCACTGCCTGCTGGAGTTCGTCCACCGGAGGTAGCCCGTCGGGTGCCAGGACATGAATCGTCGCCGTATTCTGCTGCAGGGAAACGTCGGTGACCTGAGAATTCGGGTCGTCCCCGAGCCAGGTCCCGGTGGCCTCCGCGATTTGGCCCGCCCACAACGACGACAGCGAATTCACCACCATCGGTGCGGCGACGATGATCAGGGCGACGGCAAGGACGGCGTACGCGCGGCCGCGTCGAGCTTCACCTGCCCCGGCTTCCCTGGCAAACCCTACGATGACGAGCACCACTGTCGCGGTGACGATCATGGCCACCATGTTGGAAGCAAACAGCACGAACGCACCGAACGCGAGCCCCGGCGCCCCCGACCCGAGACAGACGCCCACCACCGCAAGCGGCGGCACCAACGAGATCGCGATTGCCACACCCGGGAGCACGTCGCTGACGTCGCGCCGCGTGATAGCAACGACGCCCACCAACCCGGTTGCCAGCGCGGCGGTGAGATCCATCAGTTTCGGGGACGTTCGGCCGACCACCTGCGAGTTCGACAACACATTCGTCGGATTGGGAAGTAACTGCGACACCAGGAATCCCACTGCCACCACCAGCACGATTCCCGCGAGAACCAGCAGCAGGCTCCGCACGATCAGCTCTCCACGGCCCGACGCGACTCCGAGCCCCACACCGAGGATCGGCACCGACAGCGGTGCAACGATCATGGCGCCGATCACCGTCGCGGTCGAATCGCCCGCGACACCCGACGCTGCGATCACCGCGGACAACGTCAGCATGATCCAGAAGGCCGAGCGTTTCGATGCAGACTCTCCCGCGCTGAGATCGAGGCGATCGACAAGTTCGTCGAGCGTCCGCCGCTGACTGTCCGGAACCAGTATGCTCATGGCCGATCCCCGCTCTGTCGGATGACGAATTCACAAGGTGTTCAGCGCCTTACCGAACTGCATTATCGCGAGCAGCACGAGCAGGGCGACGTTGAGAAGTTTCGTGTGCGTTGCGATCCAGGTTCGCAGGTCGGTCAGCGGCTTCTGCGCACGCTCCCCGCGGATCAGGAGGAACAGGACGGGCACGGCAACAGACGACACCGACACGATCACGAAGGCAATGGCGGTGACCCACACGACGTTGCCCGTCAGCCCACTGAGCCTCAGGGTGAGGGCAGCCGCAACCGCACACGACAGGTCCACGGGATTCAGCACGAACAGGCCGACTCCGAGACCGAAGCTCTTGCCCGGGCCGAATTCCGAGATCGCCCGGAACATCGTCGGGAGTTCCGGCGTCGGCTCGGCGCCTTCCGCACGTTCGGCACTGATCTGCTTGATCCGTTGCGACGCAACGAACATTATTCCGGCACCGACCGCGAAGACAAGAGCGAGAGTCAGATGCAGGATGGGAACCCACAACGGCGGATCACGATGCTCGTGCACGGCGAGCCGGCTCAGGATCAGATATGTCACCCCGACCGCGGAGCACGCACCGAGTACCCACCCTGCAAGGAATGCAAGGCTGTTCGGCCGTGCTCGTGCCGACAGCAGGACCGCAACCACACCGATGATCGCCAGCGGGCTCATGATGATCCCGAGCGCGAGTGGAATCAGCTGAACCACCACACCACTCATGTTCACTCCTCGTCAGGTGAATCCTGCTGAGCGGCAAGCCAACGCATGCCCTCGTCGAACGCATGCAGGGTCGAGCGACCCAGAACGGATTCGGCCTCGACCACGGTGATGCACGGAGGAAGCCCGACTTTCTCGCGATACCTACTCATCAACACCGGATCCACACCACTGACATACATGTGCCCGCCCCGCTCGTCGAGTCTCCTCGCATACTCGACCAGGGCTTTCATGAACGTGACTCCGACGGTGACGCGTCCGCGCAGTCGCAGCACCACCACAACCCTGTCCGTTGCGTGCGGCAGTTGGTTGGCAAAGTTGTGTGCCCCTGCGTAGAGCAGACTCCCGTAGACGTCGAGCACTGTGACGTGATCCGAGTGCAGCACGACGGGTGGGTCGAGTTCGCGGAGCCCGCCGTCGTCGGTCGGTTCGAGCTCGACGATGCGCATATCGATCGAGTCCCTGTTGAGCTGTAGCACCAGCGACAACACGACACCGACACCCACCGCCGTCGCCACGGGAAGCAGCAGGGTCGCGAGCGCGGTGATCAGTAGGGTCACGCGCCCGATTCCGCCGGCGCGGAACACCGATACGATCTCGCGCGGCCGGATCGACATCACGGCGGCGTAGATCAGCAGCGCGGCCAGGGCAGGCATCGGAACCCGTCCGATCAATCCTCCTGCTGCAAGGACGAGCACGAGCACGAATACACCGCGGAACACCGCGGCCCACCTGGTGCGTGCCCCCAATGCGATATTGAGCGAGGTCGCCGACACGGAGCCCCCGACCGGCATCCCCTGAAAAAAGCCGGACACGACATTGGCCAGCCCCTGCGCCGAGAAATCATGGGAGACCGCATCCCGTTTCCGGCTCGGTTCCGGTACGGATTCGCGGACGCCGACGCCTTGAACCAGCACGATGAGCGCGACAGATGCTGCGCCCGCGATCAATTCGGGACTCAACAACGACAGTTCGGGTATTTCGGGCATCGGAAGACCTGTCGGGAGGTCACCGGTCTCTCGAACCTGCGCGACATCGTCGAACCACGGGAAGAAGACGATGACACTGGGAATCGCGATGGCCCCGAGCGCACCGAGCGCGACGAAACGGGTCCGGCCCATCACGCCCACCACGGTGAGTGCAAGAACGCCGCACACCAGCGACGCGAGGTCGATGTGTCCGAGTTCCGTCACGAGGTCGAGCGCCTTGGCGAACGCTGAGGGCCCGCTCGTGGAAACGCCGATCATCGTCGGGACCTGCGAAATGAGGATCGTCGCGGAGATCCCCGTGAGGAAACCGATCATCACGGAATGCGAGATGAAGCGTGCGTAGCGAGCGACGCGCAGTGCCACTGCTGCCCACATGAGCAGGCCCCCGAGGATCGTCAGGAGGACCAGCGCCGAGTCGCGGTTCTGGGCGGGAACACTTTCCAGAGCCGAGCCCGTTGCGAGGGCGGCCGCACTCGTCGTGGTCACGACCATCAGGGGGGTAGCGGTGGCGAGCCCTCCGAAGAACGCACCGGATGAACTTGCATAGAGGCCGTAGACCGGATTGACGCCTGCAAGCAACCCACACGCCATCCCGTCCGGGATCGACGAGATTGCCCCGCCCAGTCCGGCCACGGCATCGCGCCAAGTGTGGGCACGCCGCGGACCGGCTTGCTTCGCCGGCACTGTCCCTCCTCGGCTCGTGGCCTGCACCCACCGTCAGGCGGCACACACAACCGTAGTGAGAGCGACTCTCCCGTCGGCTCACCCGGCGAGGATGAAATGTCATCGTTGTGGATCCTTGCTGGGTCGTGCACTCATTCCGTTCATCCCCCGAGATCGGTTCGACTGCGATAAATTCGGACGCGGGGACAGATCCTGGGAGAAGAAATCTGACAGTTTCTCGAATGGGAGCCGCGGTGCTGCTCACAACCAGCGACGACAGTTCTACAGGAGCCGCGGGCCGAGGCGTTCGATTGATACCTCGGCTCGCAACGGAGCCGGTCCACCGGCATCAACTGTGCGCCCACTTCGAGCGGGCCCGGACGCTCGGCGGGGGCGTCGTGCTCGTGTGCGGCATGGCCGGAACCGGCAAGACCGTCGCAGTGACCGAATGGCTGCGCTGCTCTCATCTGCCTGCATCGCAGACACAGGTCGCATGGGCGACGATCTCCGAGGAACACAACAATCCCCGAGCATTCTGGGACGAACTACACCGGTCGTTCGGCGATTGCCCACCCTGCCACGGCGACCAGGTACCGAGGACGCGGGCGGAGATATTCGCGCAGTGGCTCGGCGAGATCGGTGGTCCGGTCGTGCTCGTCCTCGACAACGCTCATGCCGTCCACGATCCGCTGACGCTGTCCGGGTTGGCGCATCTTCTCGAGATACTTCCCGAGCACGCCACCGTGGTGCTGACCTCCAGATTTCCACCGCCGATACCGTGGCACCAGCTGGATCTGACCGGAGCTCTTGTACGGCTCGATGACGCCGTCCTGGCGTTCGACCGCGACGAGACCCGCCGTACGCTCACGGCGGGCCATGTCGTGGTCACGGACGCCGAGCTCGATGCGGTCGTGGCACTCACCGGTGGGTGGGCCGCCATGGTCCGCTTCATCGCGCTCCTGTTGTCGGCGCGCGGCGACAGCAGAGAGGTCCTGGAGTCGGCCACCGCATCGGATCACCCGGCAATATCCGATTTCCTCGTAGGAGAACTACTCGACACCATCAGCGCGGAGCAACGCGAGTTCCTGATGCGAACAGCGGTTGCCGATTCGTTCGATGTAGATCTCGCCACCGAACTCGCAGGCCCCGAGGCGGCACGAATACTCGCGGAGATCCTCGCCGCAAATTTTCCGATGTCGCACACCGGAAGCGCCGGATCGGAAATCTACAGCTACCACCCGCTGATGCGTTCACACCTCAAAGCGGAACTCGACCGGACGCTCGGCCGTGACGGGGTCCGCAGGCTCGAACTCAAGGCAGGTGGTTGGTATTCCCGGGCCGACGAACCGGTCCAGGCCATCCGATATGTCACCGCCGCGCAAGATCGCTACGCGCTGTCCAAATGCATCCTCGACCTGGGGCCCAAAGCAGTGTTCGGACCGCACGGTGCCGCATTTCTGAAGGCCCTGGATTCCGCACCAACCGACATCGCGGACGACCCCTTCGTCCATCTCCTACGTAGCGTGCATGCGCTGGCTCTCGGCGTCCCGGTCGAAGCCGACGCATTTCTCCACGCCACGTCCGTCCGCTCGTCCGCCATCTGCCCCGCAGAAGTCTTGGACCGCTTCCATCACGCCGTCGAAATCGACATCCGCAGCGCACTCGGAGACGAGGTCGTCGAGGTCTCCGCGCCGGTAGCACCCGGGGCCCATCGCGATATCGAGTCCTATGTAGCGGTCCAGCAGTCGAAGTGCGCAATGATGCGCGGTGATCCAGGCACGAATGATCGCCTCCGCGCCGCCGCCAGCCTGGCCGAGCACGCCGGCAGCATTCGCCCTCATCTGGAGGCGCTCATGCTGCTCGCCCTGAACGAAGGGGCTCGCGGGCACGTGTCCGCGATGGGTGCGCGCGCCCTCATCGGTGTCGAGTACGCGCGGAGTGTCGGTCTGTCGGGGTCGGGCGATGCCGACCGGTGCGCAGTGATGTGCCGCTACCATCACTTTCTTCGCGGAACCAGGCCGCCGGAAGGAATCGATCGGCCACTCGGAATGTCCGTCGGCATCGATGGACTGTCGTCGCCTCTCGCAGGGTGGGACAGCTACGCGATGTCGCAACTCATTGCCTTCCACCAGACCACCGACAAGGTCTCAGCTGCTCGCAACATCGCCGACGGGGTGCTGACCGCTCTGGCCGACTCGCGGATGAGTGCCAGGTCCGTGCCGATCATTCCATTCGCCACCCGAGTACTCGTGGCCGTCCACGAACTCGATCAGGCCCAGCGGATCATCGAGGAGGCAACACGAGTTCTGGGGCGGCGCCCCCACTTCGACCTTGCTGCTGCAACTGTCGAACATGCTCGTGGACGCTCGGCACGTGCCCGGGAACTGCTGGATTCCGTCCTGGACCATAGGCTCGACCACGGGGTCTGCGAGGTCGAAGCCCATGTATTGCGAGCGGTCCTCCGTGCAGCGTCCGACCACGAATTCGGGGCGTACGACGACCTCGAGACCGCGCTCACCCTCGCCGAACCCGAGCACCTGATCCGGCCGTTCCTCACCATCGGTGACGCGGTGGCGCTGCTCGACACCCACAGTGGCCGCTTCGGCAGGCTGGATCCGTTCGTTGAGAGCATCCGGACGCACCCCGACGCGCCCCATGCTTCGACGAACGTCGTTCTCACGCCCGCCGAAGCGCGCGTGCTCAAACAGCTGCCTTCTCCGCAGACCACTCAGGAAATTGCGCACGCTCTGGCGCTGTCGGTCAACACCATCAAGACACATCTGAGAGGCGTGTACGGAAAACTGGGAGTGTCGTCGAGGGGAGATGCCATCACAGCCGCTCGGCTGACCGGCCTGCTGTAGTACAGCCGTACCGGTCAGCCCGAGAGGCCTGACAGAAGTTCAGCGATCGGGGTCCCATGTGGCCACGGCCCAGATCACGACGATGTCCAAGGCGATGATCAGGATCGACCACATCGGGTAATACGGAAGCCACAAGAAATTGGCGATGATCGACAGGCAGGCGAGTACTATCGCCGCGAAGCGTGCCCACGTGGCCCCCGACATCAGCGCAAACGCGGTGATCACCACGAGAATACCGACGATCAGATGGATCCAGCCCCACGCCGTCGTGTTCAACTCGAATATGTACTCGGCGCCGACCACGAACAGTTCGTCGGTAGCGATAGCAGAGATCCCCTGCAGGATCGATACCACGCCGACGACGAGCAGGATGAGCGCAGCCGCGATCGACGTGCCGGCCGCGAAACCTTGTTTGACGCCTCCATCGGACGAAGACATAGTCGATTCCCTTCGTGTGTGGTTCGGACCTGAGCACGGTCCGTCACGCTCCATTGCACGCGGGCTCCCGGGATCTCACATCGCCCGCGACAGGTGATCTCTCGAGGTTCACCACTTACGGGTGAAGCGCAGTCGACGCCGGGCGCGACATTGTGGGGTGCACCACGAGAGGAGCGGCGATGCAGCCAGATTCGTGGCCGAAGGGCGTGCGATATTCGTTCACCGTCGCCGGCACGCTGTCCGAACGCACGCTCACCGCGTTTCCGGAACTGAACGTGTCCGACATTCCCGGTGCGTACACCATGCTCTACGGCTCGATCGCGAGTCCGACCGAGTTACGCGGGGTACTAGCACGATTCGATGCGCTGGGGATCACCCTCATCGAAATGAGCCGACTTCCCGACTGATCGAGAGAGGATTCGCTGAATGTCCCAGTACAATCCGGACCGTACGACGAACGCAGTGGACGTAAAGAAGCTGTGGTCGGGTGGCCTCGCTACCGCCGTCGTCGCAGCTCTCGCGGCCGTCGTGGGACTACTCGTCATCCGTGAACTGCTCGACGTCCCGGTGATCACCCCGGAAATACTGTTCGGGCGATCCCAGGCCGCCAACCTTGCGGTGCTCGCCGCCATTGCGGCACTGGTCGCGACAGGCCTGCTCCACCTGCTCATGGTGTCGACACCGAGTGCCACGAGCTTCTTCTCTTGGATCTGTACTCTCGCCACCGTCGCCGTCGCGCTGTGGCCCTTCATGTTCGACGCGACCTTGGCCTCGAAGGTATGCAGCGCCGTGCTCTACCTTGTCGTCGGTACCGCAATCGTGTCACTCCTGTCGGGTGTCGCGCGATCGGCAGCGATCTCCCGGCCTATCGGTCGATGAGGGGCCACGGCGAATTCACCTGCTCTAGGTGATGGCACTGCACGGAGACGGCAGCACGATCGATACATGACGCATCATCAGGACGCCACAACCACTGTGTCGAACAAGAATTCGGAAGCACAACGGACCCTACCGTTCTCGAATAATCAGGACTTCTCCGACGCCGAGCGCGGGTTCATCGCCTCCCTGGAGCCCGGGGTGGTCAAGGATGCGTCGGGGAACACCGTGTGGGACAGCGATGCCTTCGCGTTCCTCGAAGGAGAATGCCCGCCCACCGTCAACCCGAGTCTGTGGCGCCAGTCGAGGCTCTGCGCAATGCAGGGGCTCTACGAGGTCGCCGAGGGTATCTACCAGATCCGCGGACTCGATCTGTCGAACATGACCATCGTCGAAGGCGACACCGGCGTCATCATCATCGATCCGCTCATCTCCACCGAAACCGCCGCCGCAGGGCTGGGCCTGTATCGCGCGAACCGAGGAGAGCGTCCCGTCACCGGCGTGATCTACTCGCACTGCCACATCGATCATTTCGGTGGCGTCAAAGGTGTCACCACCGAGGAAGATGTCGAGGCGGGGCGCTGCCCCGTGGTGGCCCCGGTCGGGTTCGTCGAACATGCGGTCGCCGAAAACGTGTACGCGGGGACCGCGATGGCGCGGAGGTCCGCGTACATGTACGGGGCAGCGCTTCCGCGTGGCGCTCAGGGATCCATCGGTGCTGGTCTCGGACCCACGAACTCCACCGGCACGCCGACGCTCATCCCCCCGACCGTCCACATCGATCACACCGGACAATCCGAGGTGATCGATGGGGTGCGCGTCGAATTCCAACTCACGCCGGGCACCGAGGCCCCCGCGGAGATGAACTTCTACTTCCCCGACAAACGTGCATTGTGCATGGCCGAGAATGCGACCCACACGCTGCACAACCTCCTTACGCTGCGCGGTGCGCTGGTCCGCGACCCGCACGTGTGGTCGAAGTACCTGACAGAGTCGATCAACCGCTACGCATCCCGCACCGATGTGCTGTTCGCGTCGCATCACTGGCCGACGTGGGATACCGAGCGCATCACCGACTTCCTGTCGGTGCAGCGCGACCTCTACGGTTACCTCCACGACCAGACGCTCCGCGCCATGAACAAAGGTTCCGTGGGTATCGAGATCGCCGAGGACATCGACCTGCCCCCAGCCATCGAGACGGCCTGGCATACGCACGGCTACTACGGCTCGGTCAGCCACAACGTCAAGGCGATCTACCAGCGCTACATGGGCTGGTTCAACGGCAACCCGGCCAACCTGTGGGAGCACCCGCCTGTCGCATCCGCGAAGCGACACGTCGAGTTCATGGGTGGCGCGCAGGAAGTCATCGCGAAAGCACGAGGTTCGTACGATGACGGCGATTTCCGCTGGGTTGCACAGGTACTGAACTACGTCATCTTCGCCGATCCCGACAACACCGAAGCGAAAGCGCTCCAGGCCGACACCCTCGAGCAACTCGGCTACGGTTCCGAGAACGGAACCTGGAGGAACTTCTTCCTGATGGGCGCGTACGAACTCCGCAACGGAGGCATCGGCACACCGCTGTCGACCGCATCCCCCGACATTGCCGGTGCACTCACCGTCGAGCAGGTCTTCGACGCCCTCGCTTTGAGGGTCGACGGCCCCCGAGCATGGGACGCGCAGATCACGATCGACTGGCGGGTAAGCGATCAATCGATCACCCATCGAGCTCAATTGCGAAACGGGCTGCTCGTCCACTTCGACCTCGGGGACGCGGATCTCCCGGCGCCAGATGCCACCTTCACACTCACGAATCGAGAACTGCACGAAGCCCTGCTCGGCGGCGCGGATCTGAATGCCATGGTCAAGGACGGATCGGTCGAGGCAGACGGCAATGTCGCCGTGTTGGCAGAGCTGGTTGGATATCTCGATTCTCCGGACCCGGACTTCGCGATCGTGACACCGTAGACACCACGGCACGGCCCCTGACGTTTCGTGCACTCGTCAGGGGTCGTGCCGTCATACTCACTATCCGGCAGAGGCGACCCATGAACCTGCTCATCCTTGGCGGCGACGGATTCTGCGGCTGGCCGACCGCACTTCATCTCTCCGCACACGGACACGACGTCACGATCGTCGACAGCTTCGTGCGGCGACGCATCGACGATGAACTCAGGGTTCGGTCACTGACACCCATACGGCCACTGCCCGAGCGCCTCCGCTCGTGGAGGGACGTCACAGGCAGTGAGATCGACTTCGTGGAAATGGATCTTTCCGAGGACTATTCGTCGTTGACGGAGCTTCTCGCGACGAAGCGACCGGATGCCGTGGTGCATTTCGCCGAACAGCGTGCAGCGCCCTATTCGATGAAGTCACCAGCCCACAAGCGCTACACCATCCAGAACAACGTGGCCGTCACCCACAATCTCCTCGCAGCCGTGGTGGAGCTCGGGCTCGACACCCATATCGTGCATCTGGGCACGATGGGGGTCTACGGCTACGAATCGGTGCCGATGGATCTTCCCGAGGGGTATCTGACCGTCTCGTACCCCGACCGCACGGGCCGGAATCACAGCAGGGAGATCCTGTATCCCACACAGCCGGGCAGCGTGTACCACCTGAGTAAATCGTTGGATCAGTTGCTCTTCCAGTTCTACGCGAACAACGACGGTCTCCGCATCACCGACCTCCACCAGGGGATCGTGTGGGGCACACAGACCGACGAGACCGCGCTCGACCCCCGGCTCATCAATCGATTCGACTACGATGGAGACTACGGAACCGTTCTCAATCGGTTCCTCGTCGAAGCTGCGATCGGATATCCCCTGACCGTCCATGGGACGGGCGGACAGACCCGCGCCTTCATCAACATCCGCGACACGGTGCGCTGCATCAAGCTCGCAGTGGAATCGGGTGCGGAGGTGTCGGGGCGAGTACGCGTGATGAATCAGGTGACCGAGACACACCGAGTATCCGATCTGGCCCACCTCGTCGCCGATATCCTCGGCGCCGAGGTCGGGACCGTGTCCAATCCGCGCGCAGAAGCCGACGAGAACCAGCTCGACGTACGAAACGACCAACTCGTGGGCCTCGGGCTGCGGCCGATCGAGCTCGCGACCGGCCTGCTGACGGAGTCCCTCGAGATCGCTCAGAAGTATGCGGATCGCGTCGAGAGAGATCGCATCCCCTGCACGTCCTTCTGGAACAGGAATCGGCAGGCCTCCGCTGAGCGTGCTCACAGTTGAATGATCGCAAACCCTCGTCGTGAGGTGGACGAGAATAAACTGTCGGCCCGCAACGACAACTCGCGAGGATTGGGGTTAGAACACGATCGCACTGAATTCGAATCTCTTGATGGCGCGGTTACAGATCACGCGACGATATACAGACGGCATCGCCCGAAATCGCATATCAGCCAAGTAGTTCTGGGACGAACGCCGTAGGTCAACCGGCAAGGGGCGGGTCACTTGAGCGACGACGAGCACAACGAGGGCACACCGGCCGCGGGCCGGTCGGACTCCGATCCGGCCGGTAAGGGCGGCTCGGAGAGATCCGAGTACTTCACCGGTGAGAAAGGGCGTACGGTTCCCAAGGCTGCGTGGTGGGTACTTGCGGTGGCACTGGTGGTCCTATTGGCATTCTTCCTGGTCAGGCCAGCGTGGTTCACTCGTGACGCGGACGAGAACAGTTTGCAGGTGCCGGCAGATCGCCACTTCGTCAAGACTCTCGCCGGATCCGGTCATGCCGACGGCGTGTGGCTGACCGACGATTCGCCCTCGACCAGCTATCTGGTGACCTTGCCCGCCGATTCGGGGCGCAGCCAGACGCGTCTCCATCTCGCAGGTACCTCGCAGATACCTGACAACAGCACTGTGTTCCTGTCGGTGTCGATGGACGGGCAGCAGGTGTTCAACAACAAGCTCGCAGCCGGAGAAAACGAGATCGAGACCTACATCGACGTACCCGAACAGATCGCGGCCGACGGCCAGGTTCGTGTTCAGATCCGCGCCGAGGGCACCCGACACGACGAGACCTGCACTCCGGATCATTCCGCCGGTCTGCAGATTCACCTCGATCCCGACTCGACGGTCGAGGCCGCGCTCGACGAACCGATCCACACGGTGCGTGACGCGGTGGTGTCGTGGGATCGCAACGTGACCATCGTTCTGGCCGATCAGGACGTCAAATGGCGCACTGCTGCCGCGCAATTGGGCATCGCGCTCACCCGGGCAGGCCACGAGGTCACCTTCGCGTCGGACGTGCCCGAATCGGATGGACGCAGCACCATCCTGGTCGGTCCGGACGGCGCCCTACGTGAAGAGGGGTGGGCAGGGCCGGACGACGCGGCCGAAGGAATTGTCGTCGGCCGGCTCTCCGACTCTCCCGTGTTGGGTGTCACGACACCGGACGGTGGGCAGATCTCGCGTTATCTCACAAGTCCCGCTGTCACAACCGCCGATGGTGCGGATGCAGATCCCACAGCGATATCGACTCCACCTCTCGGTGGCGATAGGGTGCCCCTCGAAGCTCTGGGTACCGACACGTCGGTCGGGCAGATCACCGAGACCCGTCGCTGGAGGGTCGGTTACTCTCTCGCCGACCTACCGGAAGGCCGTTTACCGCAGTCGGTTTCTGCCAACTTTCAGTTCCCGGCTTCGCCCGACGACCTGAGATGGATTCTCAACGTCGACCTCAACGGAACTCTGGTCGCCAGTCGAAACCTCATCGACACCGCGGGAAGGGCGACGGTTCCGCTGCCGCCGGAGCGCCAACTGCTCGAGAACACGCTGACGCTGTCGATCGAACGCGACCGCGATCTCGGCGGCTGCGACGTACGAGTGACCAGTTACCCCATCCAATTACAGGCCGACTCCACCCTCGACCTGGGTGCCGACCCCGGAGCCGGCTTCACCGCAGTATCCCGGACCCTGGCACCCGGATTCTCCGTCTACCTTCCCGGCGAGTCCGGCGAGAATGTCATCGAACAGCTCAACGCGATCATCCCCACGCTCACCAAGTTCACGCCCGCCGACGAGAATCCCGATTTCCGGTGGAACGAAGATCCGGCAGCCGGTCAACCGTTCATTCTCGTCGGCACGGTACCCGACGTCAGTCCGCTCGTCGGCCTGACCGACGGCCGGATCGTCGCCGGCTCGGACAACGCCGCTCTCGATATTCCTGCGTTCGACAACGGGCTCATCGTCGAGACAGTGACCAGAGCCGGCGGGCCAGGCGGCGTGATGATCCGGTCTCGAGGCATTATCGGACAGACAGAACTGCCCGACTTCGGGCCCGAGACAGCGCAGGTGATCACTCCGCAGGGCAGCTTCACGATCAACGGCGACGGTACAGTGGCGACCGATACGCCACCGCGGCAGGATCTCCCACGATGACCCATGTGTCGGAGGGACGACCGTCGACCGGGGACAGTGACCACACGGCCATTGCAGATCATTTCCGGTCGGTCGACAGCGCTCCTGCCGACTATGCGGTCAACCGACCTGCCAGTGGTACCAACGGGTTTCTCGTGACACTGGTCGGGCTGTCGATTCTCGTCATGTGCCTGCGCACCTTCCTGATCCACTCCGGACTTGTCTACGTTCCCCGCGATCTGGTGTTGTTCTCGGAAGGGCGCGGCAACGTCGAGTTCCCCTTGCGCATGTTCATCGTCCTGTTCTTTCTCACCTACGCACTATTCGCGTATTCCAATCGCTGGCGTCGGCTCTTCATCGGGTTGAGTCTGCTGGGCAAGTTTGCTGTGTTCTGCCTGGTTGTCGACACCCTCAGTGGCTTCTTGCAGCACGTCGGCGTCGTCTCGATCTCGATGTTCGCCGGGCAGATGATCTCAGGGCTCGCGGCGCTGGCCATCTTCCCGCACACGCTGATCCGGCAGGCTCAGTTGCCCCCGCAAGGGCCGGTACCTGATGCGCCTGCTCGGATTCCGCTGTCCTCGTTCCTCAAACTCGCGTGCTGTTTGATCATCTCGATCGCCGTTGCAGTGCTGGCGATCCACGTACTGTCCGGAGTGGTCGACGTTCTGAAGAACTGGGCGATCCTGGGTGGCATCGGCGCCGGAGTGTTCCTGATGCAGCAGATCCTCGCCTCCACTACCGCAGTGCTGGGATTCCGCACGCTCAGGAAATCCCGCGAACTCCATTTCTCCCCACCGGCGGCCATTCTGGTGCCGGCACACAACGAAGCACACAGTATCGGCGCCACCATCTCGTCGGTCGACGAAGGGGCAGCCACATATCCTGGGCGAATCCACCTGTACGTGGTCGACAACGCTTCGAGCGACACCACCCGTGAAGTCGCCGAGGAAGCCCTGCGGGACTGCAGCCACATCACAGGCGAAGTGCTGGACTGCCCCACCCCGGGTAAGGCGATCGCCTTGAACATGGGCATCGACACCATTCGTGAGGAATTCATCGTCCGCATCGATGCCGATACCGTGATCGGGCCGGGTTGCCTGGAGCACGCGATTCGTCACTTTGCCGAATCCGATGTCGGTTGTGTCGGCGGGATCCCGATGCCCGCGGAAGAGAAGACCTGGATGGACAAGTGCCGCCTCATCGAGGTCTATATGCGACACGGCTTCTTTCAGGTCTCTCTTGACGGATACGACGGGGTGATGGGGATACCGGGTATGTTCGCCGTCTACCGGCGTAGTCAGCTTCTCGAAGTCGGCGGCATGGTCCAAGGCATGAACGGCGAAGACACCGACATCTGTATGCGCCTGACCGCGGCCGGGTATCGAAGCGTCGCTGATCCGAACGCTGTGTACTACAGCGAGACCCCCGCTTCTTACGCGCATCTTCTCGAACAGCGCACACGATGGTTTCGCAGCATTTATCACCTCACCGCGCGCAACCGAGCGATGCTGTTCGATCGGCAGACCATGGTCGGTACTTTCGTTCTCCCCTTCAACCTCGTCAATGCGGCCCGTCGCGCCATGCTGGCCCCATTGATCATGTATGCCGTAGTCGCCGGTGTCGCCTTTCACTCCACTTTCACCGCGATGCGATGGCAACCCATCGTCGCAACCCTGCTCGGAATGTCGATGATCATGACCGTCGTCGTCTGTCTCATCTGGCGTCCCAGTTCGATCAAGTACATACCGATGTACCTGGGTTTCCGTGTGCTGCGAAGCTACTTCACGCTCGGTTCGACGCTCAGCCTGATCTATCCGCCCATGCATCCCCGGATACCACGCAACCCTCGGGTTTTTGCCCGCGGCGGGCGAAACCTCATCCGAAAAAGGTGAAGCGGACAACCGGACATCAAGGAAAGGATCGAGTACATGACGCAGCCAGCCGCCATCGGACCCGTCGAAATGGTCGTCCTGTCATTCCCCGGAACTCGGATCGACCCAGCCGTAACCGCAGCCTTCGCGGAGGTGGTCGACCGTGGGTATGCCACGGTGCTCGATCTCATCTATCTGGCCAAGGACGACGACGGCTCGATCACCCAGATCGAGATCGACGAACCACTCTCCGAGACCGGACTCGACGGTCTCACCGTCGACCCGCTCGGTCTGGTCAGCGATGAAGACCTCGACGTCGTCCGCTCATCGATGGAGCTCGGCACGTCGGCGGTGGTCATCGTGTACGAAGAGACGTGGGCACGCAGACTGGCCGGCGAGGTCCGGCAGGCCGGGGGTGAGGTCGAACTGCATGTCCAGGTACCGAGGGATGCGGTCGAGGCCGCATTGTCGGCAACGTAGAGAAAGGCAATCCCATGGTCTTCCGCAGAGGACGGGTCGGTCGTCCGGGTCTTCTCGGCACCGTCGCGCGCACCGCAGTCATCTCGGGCACCGCCACCGCCACGTCCAACGCCATCAACCGGCGCGGTCAGCAGCGCGCAGCCGAGAAGCAGGCCTACACAGAGCAGCAGGCTCCTCCCCCACCACAGGACTATCCTGCCCCGGCTCCTCCCGGTCCGCCCGCATCGTCGGACGATCTGGTCGCGAAGCTGAAGCAACTCGGCGAACTCCACACCGCCGGTGTCTTGTCCGATGACGAGTTCGCTGCAGCCAAAAAGCAACTCCTCGGATGAGATTCATCCGATACAGGTGATCCGGACCGCGTCACAGCACTGATTGACTTACCGTCATGGGCGCCACAATCGGAGAAGTCCTTCCCTTGGCCGTGGGTGTAGCGATATCACCGATACCCATCGTGGCCGTGATCCTGATGTTGTTGTCGCGCAATGCACGGGCGACCAGCGCGGGGTTCGGTCTCGGCTGGCTTGCCGGGATCCTTGTGGTCACCGGTATCGTCATTCTCCTGGCCGGTTCGATCACCCCGGACGACGAAGGCGGATCGTCCACCGGCTGGGTCAAGGTGGTCCTCGGCATCCTCCTGATCGTCCTTGCCGTCAAGCAGTGGCAATCCCGCGCGGACACCACCCCGCCCAAGTGGATGCGGGCCATCGACGAGTTCACGTTCGCCAAGGCCGCCGGTCTCGGGCTCCTCTTGTCTGCGGTGAATCCCAAGAACCTGCTGCTGTGCGTGTCGGCGGGAGTCGCCATCGGCACCGCGGGACTGTCGGCTGGTAGTGCGGTGGTGACGTGGCTGGTCTTCACGGTCCTGGCTGCCTGCTCGGTCCTGGTGCCGGTCGTCGGATACGCGTTGGCGGCACAGCGGCTGGCCGGCCCACTCGATGCCACCAAGACGTGGCTTCAGGCGAACAACCACATGGTGATGGCGATCGTCCTGCTGATCATGGGTACGGTGGTCCTCGGCAAGGGCCTCGGTGGGGTGTAGTGACTCCGCAGACCTCGCCCACCTGGCTGCTGTTCGGATCGTTGCAGGGCTATCGCCGATCATGGATCCGCCCCGACGTCATCGCCGGCCTGACGGTCTGGGCGGTCCTCGTCCCGGAGGCACTGGCCTACGCGACAATCGCGGGGGTTCCTCCGGTGGTAGGCCTGTACGCGGCGATCCCCTCTCTGATTCTGTATGCGGCAGCGGGCAGTTCGAAGCATCTCGTCGTGGGCCCGATGTCGGCCACCGCAGCACTGTCGGCGGCGATCATCGCTCCGATCGCCGGCGCCGACGACGGCAAGTTCATCGCGTTGTCGGCAGGGTTGGCGATTGCCACCGGAATCGTAGGTCTGATCGCCGGGTTCGCCCGCCTCGGATTCGTCGCGTCGTTCATCTCCGAACCGGTGCTCAAGGGCTTCATCGTCGGACTCGCGTTGACGATCATCATCGGGCAGGTGCCGAAACTCTTCGGAATCGAGAAGGCCGAAGGGAACTTCTTCGTCCAGGCGTGGGGCGTCGTCCGAGGTCTCGGCGACACCGAGTGGCGCACCCTGGGAGTCGGCGCTCTCTGCCTCGTCGTCGTCCTGGGTTTCAAACGATGGCTGCCACTCGTCCCCGGCGCGCTGGTCGCGGTGGCCGTCGGCATCCTTGCGGTAGCAGTCTTCGGTCTCGACGACAAAGGAGTGGCCATCGTCGGGCACATCGATTCTGGTCTGCCGACACTGGGCATACCCGACGGGCTCGGATTCCACGACTACATCGACCTCCTCGGGCCCGCCGTCGGTGTTCTGCTGATCGGATTCGCCGAAGGCCTGGGCGCGGCGAAGACGTACGCGGTCAAGCACGGCTACACCGTCGATCCCAACCGCGAACTGCTGGGCCTCGGCGCCGCCAACCTCGGATCCGGTTTCAGCTCGGGCATGGTCGTCAACGGCAGCCTCTCCAAGACCGCTGTCAATGGCGGCGCGGGAGCGCGAACTCAGGTCAGCGGCCTCGTGGTCGCCGCCCTGGTGGTCCTGACGCTGCTGTTCCTCACCGGGCTGTTCGAACAGCTGCCGGACGCCGCACTCGCAGCCATCGTGATTGCGGCGGTCGTCGAACTGGTCGATTTCGCTGCGCTGCGCCGCCTCTACCGGGTGTGGACCGACCGGCTGGGCAGCATCTACGGCGTCGCTGCGCGAGAAGATTTCGCTGCGGCGATCGCGGCAATGCTCGGCGTGCTGCTGTTCGATACGCTTCCCGGACTCGTCATCGGCATCGGGGTGTCGATGTTGCTGTTGCTGTACCGGTCGTCCCGACCGCACGTTGCGTCACTGGTTCGCGAGGGCGACCGGTGGGTGGATGTCACAACACGCCCGTCGAGCGACCTTGCCGCCGAAAGGTCCGACGTTCTCGTGGTCCGGGTCGAGTCCGGACTCTATTTCGCGAACTCCGACTACGTGCACCAGCAGATCGAGGCGCGCTGCACCGCCGAGACTCGGATCGTCGTCCTGGATGCGGAGACGTCCCCGTTCATCGATGTCAGTGCCGCACAGATGCTTTTCGAACTACGCGACACGCTCGCCGGCAATGGCATCACGCTACGTATCGCACGCGACATCGGTCAATTCGGTGATGTGCTGGACCATTCGAATTCCGCGGTCACACCGATCGCGGTCTATCCGACCGTCCGTGCCGCCGTTGCCGGCGCAGACCCGATTACCGACACGGACTGACCAGTCCCGCAGGATCTCACCCTCGCCGTATGAAGACCCGAAACCGGGCCGCACCATAGCGTCGAGTTCGACAGCATCACCACGTCACCGAATCGAGGAAATCCATGGCCGGAACCCTGACCGTATGGAAGTTCGATACCGAAACCGGCGCCGACACTGCCGTCGAGACGTTGAAAGACCTGCAGCGTCAGGAACTCATCACCGTGCACGACGCCGCCGTGGTCAGTTGGGCCGAAGGCGCGAAGAAACCGAAGACACGCCAGCTGAACAACCTCGCCGGGATCGGCGCTCTGGGCGGTGCCTTCTGGGGACTGCTCTTCGGCATCCTGTTCTTCATTCCTCTCATCGGTGCCGCAGTCGGAGCTGGGATCGGAGCCCTGAGCGGTTCTCTGACCGATGTCGGAATCGACGACAGCTTCATCAAGCAGTTGAAGGAGAAGATCACTCCGGGCACGTCTGCCCTGTTCGTCTTGACCTCCGACGCGACCCTCGATCGAGTTCACGACGAGTTCAAGGGGCAGAAGGCCGAATTGATCTCGACGAACCTCTCCCATGATCAGGAAGCAGCCCTGCGCGAAGTCTTCGCCGAATAACACAGCGTCGACCAGGAGGAATCCGGATGGGCTCCCGATACACACCTGTGAACACAGAATCGGCACCGCTGCCCTGGACGATTCCTCGGGGGTTGATCGTTCTCCTTGCCCTGGCAGCCACCGTCGTTGCGGTTGCCGGGGCAAGGGCGCTCTCCGGCCTGCTCGCCCCACTCTTTCTGGCATTGATGCTCACCATCGCGGTGCAGCCGATTCAGACATGGGCGCAGCGCCGCGGCATTCCGGCGTGGGCGGGGATGCTCGCTGCCCTGGCAGCCGTCTACGCGATCCTGCTCGGTTTGATCGGCGCACTTCTGCTTTCGGTCGCGCAATTGGCCACAGAACTCCCGCAGTACACCGACAGCATGAACAACCTGCTCGACGGAGCTCGTGCGCAGCTGAGCAGCGCCGGCATCGACGACGATCGCATCGCCAGCACGCTGAGCAGTCTCGATCTCGGGAAGCTCGTAGGCTTCCTCGACGGGCTTCTTGCCGGACTACTCGGCGTGGTCTCGAACCTCGTCTTCATCCTGGCGCTGTTGCTCTTCATGGCGGTCGACGGCAGCACCTTCGGGCAGCGCATGCGCATCGTCGACCGGATGCGTCCTGATATCTCCTACGCCCTTTCCGCTTTCGTCGGCGGAACACGTAAGTACCTGATCGTCTCCACGGTCTTCGGTCTCATCGTGGCGGTGTTCGACGGTGCCGCGCTGTGGCTGCTGGGTGTGCCACTTCCCATCCTGTGGGCGCTGCTGTCGTTCATCACCAACTACATCCCGAATATCGGCTTTGTCATCGGACTCATACCGCCCGCGATTCTGGCGTTGCTCGACGGTGGACCGGCCCTCATGGTGTGGGTGATCGTGGTCTACAGCGCCATCAACTTCGTGATCCAGTCGATCATCCAACCGAAGTTCGTCGGCGACGCCGTCGGGTTGAGCGTGACAGTGACATTCCTGTCACTGGTGTTCTGGTCGTGGGTACTGGGGGCACTCGGAGCACTTCTGGCGGTGCCGTTGACGCTGCTGGTGAAGGCCCTGCTCATCGATATCGACCAATCCACGCGATGGGTCGACGCGCTGATCGGCGATTCGTCCGACGCCTCCGAACCCGGGTCGGACCCCGACACGTCCGACCCGGACAGATCCGAAAAGCCCGGCGCCCCCGACGATGCTGCAGAACCAGAAGCGCAACATGTCAAGGACCCGGGCTGACCGGCTTCGCCGTCACGTCGTCAAGATGTCTTGGGCGCGAGCGCCTCCGCCATCCTCTCCGCCTGAGCGTTGCTTTCGAGAAGCTGCCGGACGAGCCACAGGCTCAGTACGCGGGTGACCGCCGCCGCGAGATACACCGCCATTCCGATCAATGTGATCGTCACGAAACCGATGCTCAACAGCTGGTACGAGAGCAGGTCGCGCGAATCCGATAACGTCAGCGATGCGATGTACACGATGAAAGTGGCCACCGCACCGATGATCATCAGCGCCAAGCCGATGTACTTGCTCCTCGCCCCACCTGATCCGGCGCCGGCCGAATCAAGACCCAGCGACGAAACATCCTTCTTGAACTGTTCACGCCGTTCATCGACGAGAGTCATGGTCATCCTCCTAGATAACTGGTAGACAGTGCTTCTTCGATCTCCGCCGGATCACCGGTGCGAACCACTCGACCCTGCAGCATCAGTGCGGCACTGGTCGCGATGGGAAGCACTGCCCGCGCAAACTGCTCCGCGACGAGAATCGAAACACCCTCGGCTGCGAGCTCACCGACGATGTCGTAGATCTGCGAGACGATTCGAGGGGCAAGGCCCATCGACAGTTCGTCGAGCAGCAGCACGGTCGGGTTGGTTCCCAACGCACGCGACAAAGCGAGCATCTGCTGCTCGCCACCCGACATCGAGCCCGCAAGCTGGGTTCGCCGCTCACCCAGAATCGGAAATCGGGTGTACGCAACCTCTTCGAGATCGGGGAGCGAAACACCGGTTCCGGTAGCGATCCACAGGTTCTCCCGCACCGTCAGGTTCGGAAAGACCCCTCGCCCTTCCGGGATCGAACAGACTCCCAGGCGTGCCAATTCTGCCGCGGACGCGCCGTTGACAACGCTTCCAGCCAACCGGAACTCTCCCGAACCCACCGGATGAATTCCGGAACACACCTTCAGCGTTGTCGTCTTACCACCGCCGTTGGGCCCTAGCAGCGCGACGACAGCTCCCGGTTCCACGACTATGTCGACGCCGCGGAGAACCTCGATCGATCCGTACGCCGCTCGCACATCGACGAGTTCGAGCAACGGTTCAGTGCTCATACCGCCTCCTCCTCGGTTCCGATGTACGCGTTGATCACTGCCTGATCGTTCTTGATCTCGTCCGGGTCGCCGCTGGCCAGAATCGCGCCGTAGTCGAGCACGTGGATCGTCGAGCACAGCTTCATCACCAGAGGAATGTCGTGTTCGACAAGGCAGATCGAAAGCCCTTGCTCTGCAAGGCTGGTGAGCAGGCCGGCGAACTGCTCTGTTTCCTGCTCCGTCTGGCCGGATGCGGGCTCGTCGAGCAACAGAACCCGTGGGGATGTCATCAGCGCTCGCGCCACCTCCACCACACGAGCACGTCCGGTGGGGATGTCGGAGACGTCCTTGTCTGCAATATCGGCAAGTCCGGTGAGCTCGAGAAGCCGGTCCGTCTCGGATTCCACATCGATACGCGTCCGGGTATTGGCGTTGTGGATGTCGCCTGCCACGCGCAGGTTGTCCCGCACCGACAGCGACACGAACAGTTCGAGTCGCTGGAAGGTGCGGGCAAGGCCCTGCCTGGCGCGCTTATACGGCGGAGCCGAGGTGATGTCTCGGCCATCGAGGAACACCTTGCCGGTGGTCGGCTTCTGTAGGCCGGTGATGGTGTTGAACAACGTGGTCTTACCAGCACCGTTCGGGCCGATCAGCCCGGTGATGGTGCCGTCCGCGATTCCGATGCTCACATCCTTCACGGCCTTGTGACCGCCGAACTGAACTGTGATACCGCGTGTTTCGAGAATCGGCGTGTCAGCCATTGGTGACCAGCTCCTTGTCGCTCCGTGTGGGAGAGGCCGCCAGGTACCCGTCGATACCGAGTTCACGGTCGATCTCGTCACGCACCTGATCGCTGTAGGGAACATCGAGACCCACCCGCTCCGGGACCAGCGGAGCACGCCGCTTCGCTTCCTCGGCGCCGAGTACCGCCTCGGGCATCAGCCATTGCCCGACGACCGGGAGCATGAACACCGTCGCGATGGTGATCGATGCGAACCACCAGTTGTCCAGGGCACCCACCAACGCGAGGATGTAGGACAAGAGCACCACGGCCGCGCCGCCGATGAGCACCGGCTTGGCGTTCGCGAGGTGACGATAGCCTTCGACGACCTGGTGGACGCTGCCACTGGGGTTGGCTGCGACACCGATGCCGATCAGTGCCGGGCTCACCGCGGCGACATTGCCCAGGAAGTTCCACATGTCGGCATGTCCAGGTTGCGCCGCAGCCAGGTTCGCGAACGAGGTCATGATGACCGCGAAACCGATACCCGACATCAGACCGCCGAACAATGCACCCGAGACGTAGCCGATTCCCGCGACGACGGTGAGCATCAACAACGACAGGCTCACCATGATCGAGAAGCTTTCGTTCGACACCGATCCCATCGCGCTCGCCATGAAGAGACCGCCGAGTCCGGCGATGCCGGACGACAGCGCGAAGACGCCGAGTTTGAGCCGGACGAGGCTCTGCCCGAGCATCGCGGACGCCGCGGGGCTGTCCTTCATCGCGGCCAGACGCCGGCCGTAGCCACTGTTGCGCAGGGCGATCACACCCACGCCGAGTACGGCGAAGAGGACCGTCATGGTCATGAGGAACACGGTCTCGTTGCGCAGATCGAGTGGTCCGACCTTCAATGGCGGGATCGCGATGTTGCCGTCGGTGAAGATCGAGAACCGGACACCGAAGAGTTCACGCTGGGTGGTGTCGCGCAGCACCATGTTCGACAGGAACACACCGAATGCCATGGTCGCCAATGCCAGATACAGGCCGCGGAGCCGCAGCGCAGGCAACGCGATCAAACCACCGATCACCGCCGCCGCGGCGACGCCGAGCGCCACGCCCCACAAATTGAGGTGGGCGGCGAGTCCGGCACCCGATATACCGAAGTGGAACGCAACGATCGTGGAGATCGCGCCGAACGACACCGGCGCAAGGTTCATCTCGCCTGCGTATCCGGTAAGAAGCGTCAACGACAGCGCGATGATCGCGAATGTCATACCGATCGTCATCGTCGTCACCGCCGAAGTCACCATGAGCAAGCGGATCGCGTAGACGATGATCACCAGCGCCACTGCCCACGCCACCGCCTTCCGTACCGACGGCACGTGGTAGCGCTCGCGGGTTCGGGTGACCGCACCGCGCAGGCGATCCTGAGGCAGCACGATCAGCACCACGAACAGCGCGATCATCGGCAGCGATACACGGAAATTCGACGTCCAGTTCCAGGAGGTCGGGAAGTACGCGAGTACGTAGGTGGCCGCCAGACCCAGGAAGATCGCTCCGGCGAATGTTCGAGGAATACTGCGCAGGCGGCCGAACATCGCGGCGGCGAAAGCGTCGATGACGAGCAGCGTCAGCATGTTCGCTTCGAGAGTGCCGCCGTTGATGGGGGTGATCAGGATGCCGGCGAGTACCGCGAGAGTCGATCCCAACACCCACGACAGCGCGGCGAGGCGGTCCGGGTCGTGTCCGTTGAGCCGCAACAGATCCGGATCGTCGACGACGCCGCGCATCGCCACGCCCGTACGGGTGCGGGTGAACATGATGCGCATGCCCACTGCGATGAGAATTGCGACGGCGATGCAGATCAGTTCGTGGTAGCGGATGCCGACGCCGAGGATCTCGATTCCGCTCTGGTCACCGAAGAACATCGCCATGGTGCGCGGTTCTTCCGGATGCCAGAACCAGTGCGAGATGGAGACCATGCCGAGAAGGATCGAGACGGTGACGACGATCTTCGTCACCTCGGCCGTGTCACGCATTCCGCGCATGATGACCGTGTAGAGGAAGAGGCCCATGAGCGGGCCGAGGAGGCCGAGCACGATGAGTAGCGCCACGGGCGTGGACAGGCCCCAGCCGACTTTGAACTGCCAATAGGCGAAGGCCCCGAGCATCGCCTGCGCGCCGTGCGCGAAGTTGAAGATGCCCGATGTGTTGTAGGTGAGAACAAGGCCCGATGCTGCGATCGCATATACCGATCCGAGCACCAATCCCAGAACTGTGAAGGTCAAGAAGGTGTCCATACGAAAACCTCTGCTCGTCGGTGCCGGCGGCGCGTACGCCGCCGGCACCGGTCGTCATCGGATCAGGAAACCGGCCTGATGACGTTGGGATTCAGGTACTTCGTTGAGATGCGGTCGGGGCCGAGCTCGGTTCCCCAAGTGCTCGCGTCGGTCGCAACCAGGTAACGGTCGTCGCACTTGAACGTGCCCGCCTCCGCAGGGAATGCCTGCGAGAACTCCGCACCTGTCATCGTGGTGACCAGGCCACACTTGGCCGGCATGTTGGCACCCGGATCGGTCATCGCGTGCAGTCCGCCGCCGTCCCACTCGTGGATCTTCGACAGTTCGTCGACCATGCACTGGCGAGTCAGGTCCGAGCCGCATTCTTCCGCGGCGGTCGCCCACAGCAGGAACGACGAGGTCGCCTGCATGCCGAGCAGCGCGGTCTTACCGCCCTTCTCACTGATGATGTCGACGTAGTCCTTCACAGCAGGAACAGTGTCGGCGGACTCGATCATCTGGAAGGTCATACCGGCATTGAGGTTGTCGAGCAGACCACCGTTCGCGCCGTTCCACTCGCGAGCAGCGTCGCCGTACCAGGTGGCCTCACCCATGAGAATAGGATCGATTCCGACCTGGTCGAGAGCCTTGACGAAGTTGAACTCGGCGGGCACCGGCGACCTCGACGTCCACAGGCCCTTGACGCCGCATTCCTTGTACTTCTCGGCGAACGGGACGTAGCTGGACTCACCCTCGTAGTTGAGGGTCACGCCGCAGTCCTTCAGACGGAAGCCCGCCGCCTCCGCGATCGAGCGGATCTTGGTGGTCGAGGTGATGATCGTCGGCATCGTGGAGTTGATGACGTCGAAGTCGTTCAGCATGTCGGGGTGCATTTCGGCCATCTGGAACCACTGCGACCCGTTGGCGAAGTCCACAGGGAACGGCACACCTTGGAAGGTCATCGGCCCGTTCGCCGCATCCGGGGAGACAGTGAACGCCGGGACCGCCGCAAGGTTGCAGGCGACACGGGTCTGCTCGGACGTCTGATCCATCGCGAAACCATGCCCGACCAGCATGAACTCGGCACCGCAGGCGTTCTGCATGACGGCGTTCGCCTGAGTCATCGCGCCGTCGTAATAGGTGCCCACGATTCGCCGGCCGTTGATGCCGCCCTGCTCGTTGCACCAGTCGATCATCGCGGAAACAGCGTCGCCCATCTCCTTGTTCAGGCCCGGGCTCTTGGTGTAGCCGCTGTCGTCGCCGTAGCCGATACGGATTTCCGTGTCGGTGACGCCCTGATCGGTCGATCCGGCGGCATCTCCTGCACCACAGGGGGACTCGAGAGTTCCGAATTTCACGTCGGACGGCGCGGCGGCCGCTTCCGCGGCAGCGACAGGAGCCATGCCGGCAGCAGCCGGATCCGTCCCTCGATCCGACGCACAGGCCGAGGTCACCGCCATGGTGGCGGCCAAACCGGCCACCAGTTTGGCCGCAGTACTTCGTTTCACGATGTGGAGCTCCTTCGTCCGGGGCGCGCGCCGAGAATGGCGAGGATCGGGACCTCGCGGCGGCATGTCGGTGCGGCGAAAGTAACCAGCGTCATGCAACGGACATCCCGGACTCCCGGTGAGTGGGACTCCGAAGTGATCGTCACCACAGCCCACTCCCGGTCAGTGGTAGCGATCACGCCATACTGGACACCGAGCGTGAGATCGTCGCCCGGCAAAGTTGCTCAACCCCCACGGCGACACCAACGAAAGGCGATCGAAGTGACAGCACCAGCGGACGTCCAACAGATGCTGCAGAAGGTCGTATCCCAGCTGACAGGACCGGGCGGACGGTTCGAGATTGCTGTGGAGGAAGTTCGTGGTAATCGCATCCCGGTGATGGTCAATCGCGACCGGCGCGTCAGCGATGTGATCGCGAAGTCGAAGGAGTGGGGCGACCGCGACTACATCGTTACGGCCGATCGACGCATGACCTTTGCGCAGCACGCCGACGCGGTCGCTGCGCTGGCCACAACTCTGCGCGACGACTACGGCGTGGGCAAGGGCGATCGGGTCGCACTCCTCGGAGCCAATTCTCCCGAGTGGATCGTCGCGTTCTGGGCGGCGCAGGCCCTCGGCGCGATCTCTGTCGGACTCAACTCGTGGTGGGTGCCCGCCGAGATCGCCTACGGTGTCGACCTCGTGAAGCCGAAGGTGATCGTCGCCGACGCGAAACGCGCCGCGTTGCTCACCAAGGCGGAAGTGTCCGGGTTCGACCTGCTCTCGATGGAGGAGGATGTGCCTCGCATCGTCGCCGCGGCATCCGGCGCCGAACTGCCGGCAGCCGACGTCGCCGAAGACGATCCCGCCGTCATCCTGTTCACCAGCGGCACGAGCGGCCGGCCCAAGGGCGCCGTGCACTCCCAGCGGAATCTGCTCGCCGTCATCGACTACCACCGTTTCAACGATGCAATGATGTCGGCCATGTACGGGCGTCCGTACGACGATTCCACGCCGAGCGACCTTCGCTACCTTCTGACGTCGCCGCTGTTCCACATCGCGAGCCTCCACAATCTCGCTGTTCCCCGGCTCGCCACGGGTAGCGCTCTCGTCATGACCGAGGGCGCCTTCGACGTCGACAAGGTCTTCGCCTTGATCGAACGCGAACGCGTCACCAACTGGGGCGCCGTCCCGACCATGGCGTCACGCATGCTCGACCATGAGAACACCGACAAGTACGACCTGTCGTCACTGAGTGCATTCGCGCTGGCATCGGCGCCGTCGTCGCCTGCCTTCAAGAAGCGGTTGCAGGAGAAGTTCCCCTTCGCTCAGCAAGCACTGGTGGACAGCTACGGCCTGACCGAGTGCAGCACCGCAATTGCGGTGGCAACCGCACCCGAGATCGAAGCGTTCCCCGGCACGCTCGGCAGTCCGATCCTCACCGTGAGCATGGAGATTCGCGACCCGTTCGGAGAGAAGGTCGACGAGGGTGTCGAGGGTGAGATCTGTGTCCGTAGCCCGTTCGTGATGCTCGGCTACTGGGACAACGACGCCGCGACCGACGGTGCGATCACTTCCGATGGCTGGCTGCGGACCGGCGACTTCGGAACGCTGGAGAACGGCAGACTCCGGTTGACCGGCCGACGCTCGGATCTGATCCTGCGTGGCGGCGAGAACGTGTACCCGACCGAGATCGAGCAGGCCCTCGACGAGCATCCGGATGTCCAGGAATGCGCAGTCATCGGTGTCGACGACGACGACCTCGGGCAGGAGGTCGGTGCGGTAGTTGTACTTCACGCAGGCAGCAATGCCTCCGAAGACGATCTTCGGGACTTCCTGAAGGAACGTCTGGCCTACTTCAAGGTCCCGAAGACCTGGAGGGTCACACAAGATCTGCTGCCGCGTAACGCAACCGGAAAGATCATCCGGCGCGACCTCAGCGTCTGACACCGGTCGGGTCGCACCGCCGAACGTCTTCACAAGAGAAAAAGGCAGATACAGAACTCCGGAAGGTCTGTATCTGCCTTTTTCCGTTGCATCGGGCGGCGCTGCTATCCCAGGCCGAACAGTGCGGCGGCGTTGTCGTGGCACACCTGACGTACCCACGCGGAATCCGGCGCGAACCGCTCGATCACCTCGAGTTGGTGGAGGTAGCCGTACGGGATATTGGGGAAGTCGGTGCCGAGAAGAATCCGCGACCGCAGGGCATCGAGCCTGGGCAGTGCCGCCTCCGGAAACGGCATGTCCGCTTCCACGAAGTCCGTGAACGCCATCGTCGTGTCGAGATACACGCGCGAGTATTCGTCCGCGAGGTCGAGAAATGCCTCGTACTCCGGCATCCCCATGTGGGCGATGATCACTGCCAGGTTCGGGTATCTGCGCATCAGTTCGGCCATCGGTCCCGGTCCGGTGTGGGTACCGGGCGCCGGCCCCGACCCGCAATGCACCACGATCGGTAGCCCTTCGTCCTCGAGCAGTCCCCACACGTCCTTCAACTGCGGATCGAGTGGCGTGTAGTCGCCGACCTGGATGTGGGATTTGAACACGACCGCACCGGACGAGATCGCCTCGGCGACATAGGAGGCCGCGCCCGGTTCGGGATAGAACGTCGCGGTGTGCAGGCAGTCCGGGGTGCGGGCGGCGAAATCGGCCGACCACGAATTGAGCCACGCCGCCATCTCCGGCCGATGCGGGTAGAGCATCGACGTGAAGTACCGGACACCGAACGCGCGCAGTCGCTCGACGCGCTCCTCCTCGGTGTGCCGGTAGGTGATGGGCCAGGTCCGTCCGACGAGCGGTCCTGCCGTGTCGAAGTACTCCCAGACCTTGTCCATCACGTTCTTCGGCATGAAGTGCGTGTGGACATCGATGAGCTCATCGATGCCGTGCCGCCGACGGAACTGCGCAATTTCCTCGACTTCGTTCACTCAGCGACCGTACCGCGGTGGATGAGGCTTCCGTCCGTGCACCCGCCGCCAGCCGAAAGCACGAGTTCAGGGACGGATCCGAAGCCGGACTAGCAAAGTTTCCGGGTTAGGTTATGCTAACCGTTTTATAAGGTGTCCCAAAGGCCTTACCCAACCCTTTGTAAGCAAGCAGCAAGGAAGTTTGATGAACGCATCCCGCCTGTACCGAGGTGCCGTCCTCGGCACACTGGCTGCCTTGGCCCTGACTGCATGTTCGAGTGATCCCGCCACCGAGACCACCGACGATGCCGCAACCACCATCACGGTGGAGGACAACTTCGGCACCCAGACGGTCACTGTGCCCCCGCAGTCCGTGGTCGCTACCGACAACAGCACGTTCGAGACCCTCGACACGTGGGGCATCCCTCTCACCGCAGGCGCAGTCACCCTGATGCCGGACACGATCTCCTACACGGAGGACGAGAGCATCATCGATCTCGGCTCGCACCGGGAGCCCAACCTCGAAGCCGTTGTCGCCGTCGAACCCGACCTGATCATCAACGGCGGCCGCTACGGGCAGTACCGCGAGAAGTTCCAGGAACTCGCACCGGACGCGACCATCGTCGAGGTTGCTCCTCGCGACGATGAGGCGTTCGACACCGAGCTCAAGCGCGGCGTCACGGTCCTCGGTGAGATCTTCTCGAAGCAGGACGAGGCACAGGCACTGAGCGATGCGTTCGACGAGTCGATCGCGCGGGTCAAGGCCGCCTACTCGCCCGAGCAGAGCGTCATGGGCCTGATCGTCTCCGGCGGCGAAATCGGTTATGTCGCCCCGAGCACCGGCCGCACCATCGGTCCCATGTTCGACATCTTCGGTCTCACCGCTGCGCTCGAAGTTCCTGAAGGAACCGACGACCACCAGGGCGACGACATCTCCGTGGAGGCCATCGCCGCCTCCAACCCGGGCCTGATCATCGTCATGGATCGCGACGCCGCTGTCGCCTCGGATGAGGCCGGCTACCAGCCCGCCGCGACCGTACTCGAGAACTCTCCCGCACTGCAGAACGTGCCTGCGGTCCAGGAAGGCAACATCATCTACCTGCCCGCCGACACCTACACCAACGAGAGCATCCAGACGTACACGGAGTTCTTCAACTCGCTTGCGGACCTGCTCGAGAAGAACGCGGCACCGAGCACAGAGAACAACTGAGTCACAGCGTCGAACGCCGTGTGCCCGGCCCGCTGGCCAGGCACACGGCCGACGTGATTACAGAGCAGAGAACGACATGACCACGCAAGCTCCACTCGCCCGGACTCGGGACACGCTCTTCGACTGGAAACTCCTCCTGGGCTTCCTCGGGGTCGGCGTCCTGCTGATCGCGTCGCTGTTCACCGGTGTGTTCGACATCTTCGGCGGCGACTTCGGCTGGGAGATGTTCAGCATCACCCGGATTCCCCGCACGATAGCGCTGGTACTGGCCGGTGCGGCGATGGCGATGTCCGGCCTCGTCATGCAGCTGCTCACTCAGAACCGCTTCGTCGAACCGACCACCACCGGCACCACCGAGTGGGCGAGCCTGGGCCTGTTGATCATGCTCATCGTCTTCCCCACCGCGGGTCTCATGCCCCGGATGATCGGCGCCATCGTCGCCGCTTTCATCGGAACGATGGTCTTCTTCCTGTTCCTGCGGCGGGTGCAGTTGTCGTCGTCGCTGATCGTTCCCATCGTCGGCATCATGCTCGGCGCTGTTGTGGGTTCCATCACCACATACATCGCCCTCGCGACCGACAAACTCCAGAGCCTGGGCATCTGGTTCGCGGGGAGTTTCACGTCGATCATCAAGGGCCAGTACGAAGTTCTCTGGGTGGTCGCCGTCGTCGCGGTCCTTGTGTTCATCGTCGCCGACCGGTTCACGGTCGCCGGACTCGGCGAGGACGTGGCCACCAACGTCGGCCTGAACTACAACCGCATCATCCTTCTGGGCACCGGCCTCATCGCGGTCGCCACCGGCGTCGTCACCGTGGTGGTGGGCGCCCTCCCGTTCCTCGGGCTGATCGTCCCCAACATCGTGTCGATGTTCCGCGGCGACGACCTACGCAGCAACCTCCCGTGGGTGTGTCTGCTCGGCATCGCTATCGTGACCGTCTGCGACCTGATCGGCCGGACGATCATCATGCCGTTCGAGATCCCGGTGTCGCTGATCCTCGGCGTCGTCGGCTCCGTCGTCTTCATCGCCCTGCTTCTCCGGAGCCGTCGCAATGCCTGACACACAAGCGCCTGTCACAACAGATCGTGGTGCGGCCGTCGTGACACCGCCCACCCCGGCTGTGCAGAAACGACACACAGGTACCGGAGCCTTCTCCACCGTGCGACAACAACGTCGCTACTGGATCCTCGTGGGTGTCCTCGCCCTCCTCTCCGTCGTGATCGCCGTGGGATTGGTGGCCTGGGACAATCCGGTCCAGTTCGGGACTGCGGGTTACTGGCGGATCACCCGGATGCGCGCCACCAATCTCGTCGTGATCCTGCTCGTCGTGGTGTGCCAGGCAGTCGCGACGGTGTCGTTCCAATCCGCGACGAACAACCGCATCATCACGCCGTCGATCATGGGGTTCGAGGCACTCTACGTCGCGATTCAGACCGCTGCTGTCTTCTTCCTCGGCGCCGTCGGGGTGACGACGCTCCAGGGTGTGCCGCAGTTCGCCTTGATGCTGGTGCTCATGGTCGGCTTCGCGCTGATGCTCTACGGGTGGTTGCTGTCCGGTAAGTACGCGAACCTGCAGGTGATGTTGCTGGTCGGCATCGTGCTCGGTGGCGGACTCGGCTCCGTCGCGACGTTCATGCAGCGCATGCTCACGCCCAGCGAGTTCGATATTCTCACCGCCAAGCTGTTCGGCTCGGTGTCCAACGCGGACGCGTCCTACCTACCTCTGGCGATCCCGCTCTGCGTCGCCGCAGCGGGCACGCTGTGGTGGCGTTCTCGCAGGCTCAACATCGTCGCACTGGGCAAGGATGTGACGACCAATCTCGGCATGAACCATCGCCGCGAGATCATCCTCATCCTGTTCCTGGTGTCGGTCCTCATGGCCACCACCACGGCTCTCGTCGGCCCCCTGACCTTCCTCGGTTTCCTCGTAGCGACCCTGGCCTACCAATTCGCGAACACACACGACCACCGCTTCGTGTTCCCGGTGGCGATCCTGACCGGATTCGTCATCCTCGGTGGCGCCTACTTCGTGCTGAAGAACATCTTCTACGCCGAGGGTGCCGTGTCCATCATCATCGAGGCCGTCGGTGGTACAGCCTTCCTCTACGTGATCCTCCGGAAGGGCAGATTATGATCGAGATCAAGGGACTCCGTAAGGAGTACAGCAGCACGGTCACGATCGGCGAGATCGACCTGACCATCCCCGCAGGCGGTATCACAGCCCTCGTCGGACCGAACGGAGCGGGCAAGTCGACGATGCTGACGATCGTGGGCCGGTTGCTCGGCGCCGACGCCGGAACCATCGAGATCGCCGGCTACGACGTCTCGAGCACCAAGTCGAAGGACCTCGCGAAGATCGTCTCGGTGCTTCGCCAGGAGAACCACTTCGTGACCCGGTTGACGGTGCGGCAGCTCGTCGGTTTCGGCCGGTTCCCGCACTCGAAGGGCCGTCTCACCAGCAAGGACGAGGAGGCCATCACCCAGGCCATCGAGTTCTTCGGCCTCACCGACCTCGAGCACCGCTACCTGGATCAGCTCTCGGGCGGGCAGCGGCAGCGCGCCTACGTGGCGATGGTGCTGTGCCAGGACACCGACTACATCCTGCTGGACGAACCGCTCAACAACCTCGACATGAAGCACTCGGTCCAGATGATGCAGCATCTCCACAAGGTGGCCGTCGAACTCGGGCGCACCGTGGTCATCGTGCTCCACGACATCAACTTCGCCGGCCACTACGCCGACCGGATCTGCGCGATGAAGGACGGCAAGGTCGTGGAGTTCGGGACCCCCGACGAGATCCTGGTGGACGAGGTCCTCACCGGAGTGTTCGATACCCCCGTCACCTGCGTCGACGGGCCGAACGGCCGCCTCGCCGTCTACTACTGAGCAGAGCGTTCGCTGGACTCAGAACAGAGTCATTTCGGCATCCGCGGTGGGCGAGGCATTCTTGGGCTCGACCGCTGCGGGCGCGACCTTCGGGACCTCGATGGGGCCCGGCCGGGCGGCGGCCTCGCGTGCTGCCTCACCGGCAAGCTTGTCGGCGACCTCGTTGAAGTGATTGCCGACGTGCCCACGCACCCAGCGGAACCGCACTGGCCCCTTGCGCTCGGCGATCTCGCGGTCGATGTCGCGAACCAGATCGAGGTTCTTCACCGGGGCACCCGAGGCCGTCTTCCAGCCCTTGCGTTTCCAGCCGGGCAGCCACTCGGACGCACACTTGATGGCGTACTGGGAATCGGATTCGATGATCATCGGGTCGGAACCGGGATGTGCGCGAAGCGCTTCGAGCAGCGCCCGCAATTCCGCGATCTGATTGGTACCGGAGCGCTCACCCCCCGATGCACTGGGGCCTTCGTGATTGACCCACGCCCACCCGATGGCGCCACCGGGATTGCGCAAACAGGATCCGTCGGTGCTCACGATGATCATGTCGCGAACCATAGCCTTTCCGTCCGACACCGTCTAAACCCGAGTTTCGTTCACGGGCGTACGGTGATTCGGTGCCCACGTCCACGTTCACCACGGACACCCGTATAAGAGTGCCATGGCCCGTCGACCTCATGTCGACGCTACTGCCTCTCCAGCGTGGCGCGTGGGATCCATGTCACCGCACCGACGGCGCTGCGGTGTGGCGGGTGTCTCGGATGGAGTCAGGTCCGGTGACGTACCGCCTGACCCAGGACGGTCCGAACGGAGCACGCGCACAACTGTGGGGCCCCGGTTCGGCAGAACTGCACGAACAGCTCCACGCACTACTCGGTGCTCATGACGACCCGTCCGGCTTCGCACCCGAACATCCCGCGCTCGTCGAGGCCCACCGGCGCTTCCCTGCACTGCGGATCACACGCACCGGACGCGTCTTCGAGTCGCTCGTCCCGGCCGTCCTCGAACAACGGGTGCACGGCGTCGCGGCGTTCGCATCGTGGCGCCGCCTCGTCACCCGTTTCGGCGAACCCGCCCCGGGCCCCGCACCGACAGGTATGTGTGTTCCGCCGGGCGCCCAGGTGTGGCGGCGAATCCCGTCGTGGGAGTTCCACAAGGCGAACGTCGACCCGGCCCGGGCGCGCACGATCGTGCGGTGCGCGCAGCTCGCCGACCGTCTCGAGCGCCTGTGCGACGACCCCCCGGACGAAGCCCAGCGGAAACTGAGGACCCTGCCGGGGATCGGAGTGTGGACCGCCGCCGAGGTCGCGCAGCGCGCGTTCGGCGACGCCGACGCACTGTCGGTGGGCGACTTTCACCTGGCGAACGTCGTCGGCTGGTCGCTGCTCGGCGGACCGCTCGACGACGAAGGCATGGTCGAGTACCTCGAACCACTACGTCCTCATCGCTATCGGGCGGTGCGCTTGATCGCCGCATCCGGTGGGTATTCCCGAGTGCCGAAACGCGGGCCGCGCACGCCCATCACCGACCACCGCGGACGGTGACAGGGACGCGCCTCATGGAACTTTCGTCCCAGGCATCGCCGAACGTAGACTCCGTCGCATGCCCGCCATCGATGCCCCGACCGGTCCGGCCCGACTCGAGCATCTCCCCAGCTTCCTGCTGAGCCAAGCCGCGCTTCACATCCACCGCGTCGTGTTCGACCGCCTCGACGCCTCCGATGCTCGCGGACACCATTACCGAGTGCTCGCCGCGCTCGACGAGTACGGGCCGTCCAGCCAGGTCGATCTGGGACGCCGATGCGGTCTGGATCGCAGCGACGTGGTGTCCGTCGTCGACGCACTCGTCGATCGGCACTTCGTCGAACGCGCTCCCGACCCGAGCGACCGGCGCCGGAACATCATCAGCCTCACCCGCCGAGGACGGAACCGGCTGTTCGACCTCGAGCTCACGCTCACCGCGGTGCAGGACGTGGCGTTCGCGCCACTGGATGCGGACGAACGTGCGCAATTCACTGCGATGTTGACCAAGCTTGTGGGGCATCACTCCCGCACCGACCGGTAACGATGCGACCTCCGTGGTCGTAGGCTCGAGAGGTGCAGACAACCGGAGATCCCGGAGCACCGCCTACGAAAGGACCACGCGTGCAGGCCAAACCATGCCGAGAATCACGAGTCATCAAGACCAACAGGGTTTTTCCCAATGACGTCAACGATCACAACACGTTGTTCGGCGGGAAGCCGATGAGCGACGCGGAAGACCTCCGCAGCGCTGATCGCCGGATCGCCTTCCTGACGTTCGTCGCGATCGACGACGCCGGCCTACCCGCCCAGGTGCCACCGGTACTGCCGGAGTCCGACGAGGAGCTGCAGCTCAACAGGTTCGGCGACGAACGCGCCGAGACCCGCCGCGCGCACCGTCAGCAGAGTCAGAAGATGGCCGAATACCTCACCACGAGCCGCCCCTGGTAATCGATCAGTCGGCGGTGATGTCGGCAAGCAACTCGTCGACTCGACGACGTGCCCGTTCCACGACGCCGATTCCCGGCGCCACATGAACGCGTCCCGCCTCGATCGCCGCGAGAGCAGACTCCGCGACTTCGCGAGGTGTGAGGACATTGCCTCCGCCGATACTGCGCATGGATCGCTGCGCACCGCCGGTGGGTAACGAGATCGCGCCGAGCGCAGCGGAGTTCGCCCCGAGCGCAGTGTCGACGAGGCCCGGACACAGCACCGTCGCGCCCAGCCCGGGAGCGGCCTCCTTCAGCTCGATATCGAGGGTTTCGGTCAATCCGACGACCGCGTGCATCGTCACGGTGTAGGGCGTGCGCCCGGAGAGCGGAGCAAGACCACCCGACGACGCGGTGTTGAGGAAATGGCCCGTGCCCCGTTCGAGGAGCAGTGGTGCGAAAGCCGTGATTCCGTGGATCACACCGCGCACCTTGACGTCGATCATCCGCTGCCACGTCTGCGCGCTCTGCTCCCACAGTGGCGCCGCCGGGCACACTGTTCCCGCGTTGTTGCAGACGAGGTCGACGCGTCCGTACACCTCCATCGTCCGCTCGGCGAGCGCACGAACGGAGGACTCGTCAGCGACATCCGCGAGCACGGCCGTGACCTCACCGCCCATGCTCTGTAGGGAGGATTCCGCTTCCGCCAGACCGTCCGATCGAATATCGGAGATCACCACCGAGACACCTCGGGACACGAGGGCCTCCGCGAGGCCGTACCCGATCCCACTCGCCCCGCCGGTGATCACGGCGACTTGTCCTTGTTCGATGCGCATCGGGGGCTCCACCTTCTTCATCGATTTCGGCCTCGACCGGCCAGGGAAGCCGGCGACCTTGATTCATCAGCCTCCAGAAGTATAGTTCTGAATATGGAGAATGCTGTTCTTGGCCAGGTTGCACTCGTTACCGGAGCCAGCCGAGGCGTCGGAGCGGCCGCAGCCCTCGCACTGGCCGATGCCGGCTACGCGGTGGCCTGCGCCGCCCGGTCCACGCGAGACAACCCCCGCCGCACCCCCGGCACACTCGACGACATCGTCGAAACGATCCGAGCGCGAGGAGGCACAGCGATTGCCGTGCCGGTGGACCTGTCGGACCGCGAGCAGGTCGGTGCCATGGTCGAGCAGACCGTTGCCGAACTCGGGCGGCTCGATGTCCTCGTCAACAATGCAGGCGTCACGTTCGTCGGCGACATCGACATCCCGTTGCGTCGGCACGACCTCGTGATGGCGATCGACCTCGACGCCCCACTGATCGCAATCCGCCACGCCGTCCCGCACCTGCGTGCAGCCGGAGAGGGCCGCATTCTCAACGTGTCCTCACTGGCAGCCCTCAAACCGGTACCGGGACTGATGTCCTACGGGATCGCCAAGGTAGGTCTCGAGCGGATGACAGTCGATCTCGCCCGCCAGCTCGCGGCAGATAACATCGCGGCAAACTGCTTCCGCATCGACTCCCCGGTCGCATCGGAAGGCACGCTGGCCAACCTTCCGGACGTCGACCACAGCGGCTTCGCACCGAGCTCCGAAGCAGCAGAGGGCATCCTCTGGATGCTCGATCAGCCCACCGACTACTCCGGGCAACTCGAGAGCATGACCCACCTCGCTCACCGCGAGGGGATCATGCCCACGGCTGCCTCGCGACCCCTGACCCCGATCGAAATGTTCACCGGTGTCCACGACGACCAGCCGAATGTGTTCGTGGACGGGTAACTCCCCGAATCCCTACAATGACCGTGCGATAAGGGATTTCATCACTTCGTTCGCGCCGGCGTAGATCCGCTGAACCCGTGCGTCCTCGTACATCCGCGCGATCAGGTACTCGCGCATGTACCCGTAGCCGCCGTGCAACTGCACGCATCGGTCGATCACTTCGCACTGCTTGTCGGTCAGCCAGTACTTGACCATTGCGGCGTCGGACGCGTCCAGCTCTCCTCGCAGGTGCTTCTCGATGCAGTAGTCGAGGAACACGCGGCTGGTACGCGCGATGGTCTGACACTCGGCGAGTTCGAATGCGGTGTTCTGAAACTCGAACAGGCTGTGCCCGAAAGCCTCCCGCGACTTGGTGTAGCGGACGGTCTCCTCGACCGCGCGTTCCATCGCGCCCGCGGCCTGCGCGCCGATGATGAGTCGCTCCTGCACGAGCTGCGCCATGAGCTGACCGAATCCGAGACCTTCGGATTCCCCGAGCAGGTTCGATACCGGCACGCGGACGTCGACGAACGACAACTCGGAGGTGTCGGCCGCATGCTGGCCGACCTTGTCGAGCACCCGGCCCACCGAAAATCCGGGGGCGTCGCGTAGATCGACGATCAGCAACGACACGCCCTTGGCACCGGCCTTCGGATCCGTCTTGACGGCGAGGACGATCACGTCGGCCGACGAACCGTTCGTGATGAACGTCTTGCTGCCGTTGACCACGTAATGGTCGCCGTCGCGGATCGCGCTGGTCTTGATCGCCTTGAGGTCGGATCCGGCGGTCGGCTCTGTCATGCCGATCGCGCCGAGGATCTCGCCGGTGGCCATCCCCGGCAGCCACGCCCTCTTCTGTTCTTCGGTGCCGTACTCGAGGATGTAGTGCGCGACGATGCCACTGTGCACCGAAACGCCGAATGCGAGGTCGCCGGAGTAGCCCTGCGCTTCGAACACCGCGAGGTCGTGCGCGAATGTCCCTCCCCCGCCGCCATATTCCTCGGGGACCGAGCACAGCAGCAGGCCGAGCTCGCCGGCCTTCGACCACACCTCGCGATCGATACGACGCTGTGCGTCCCACTTCTCGGCGTGTCCCATGACCTCGCGTGCGAAGAAGTCGCTCGCGAGTTCGTGGACGGCGCTCACTTCGTCGTCGTACCACGCGGGCACATGCTTGTTCACCATGGACTGTTCCGATCTTTGTGGCCGAATGTCACCTTCGGTCAGTTGAAGTGACCGAAGGTGGCATTCGGCCAATCAGGCAAGGGCGGTGGACTATTACGAACGCAGCTCACGCTTGAGTAGCTTGCCGCTCTGGTTCCGCGGCAGGGTGTCGACGAATCGCACCGCCTTGGGCACCTTGAAGGGAGCGAGGTTCTGCTTGACGTGGTCGATGAGCTCACGCTCGGTGGCGGACTGCCCGTCCTTGAGCACGACGACCGCGGTGACGGCCTCGATCCATTTCTCGTCCGGGGTGCCGATCACTGCGACCTCGGCGACCGCGCTGTGCAGATAGAGTGCGTCCTCCACCTCGCGGGACGCCACCAGGATGCCCCCGGTGTTGACGACGTCCTTGATGCGGTCGACAACCGTGATGTAGCCCTCGGTGTCGCGCGTGACGAGGTCGCCCGAGCGGAACCAGCCGTCGCGGAACGCTTCCTCGGTGGCCTCCGGATTCTCCCAGTAGCCGAGACACAGCTGCGGCGACCGGTACAGCACCTCGCCGGGTTCACCGTCGGGCACATCGTTGCCGTCGGTGTCGACGACCCGGGTTTCGACGAACAGGATCGCCTTGCCGCACGACGACGGCCGCGCCTCGTGATCCTCAGGTCGCAGTACGCACGCGAGCGGACCGATCTCCGACTGCCCGAAGCAGTTGTAGAAGGCCAGGTCCGGATAACGTTCGCGTAGCCGGTTCAGCACCGTGACCGGCATGATCGACGCACCGTACTGGGCCTTGCGCAGCGACGACAGGTCGCGGGTATCCAGATCCGGGTGGTTGGCGAGCGGCACCCACACCGTCGGTGCGAGGAAGAGCGACCCGACCGACTCCTCCTCGACCATGCGCAGGATCGCCGGGATGTCGGGTGCAGGCAGCAGGCGGATCGTCGCCCCGATCGCCAGGTACGGGAGCATGAACACATGCATGGCCGCCGAGTGGTACAGCGGCATGCAGATGAGCGGGTTGTCGTCGGGTGCGAGGTCGAGCGCGACGATCGACGACGTGTACTCGAACACAAGCGCACGATGGGTCATCATGGCGCCCTTGGGCTTCGACGTGGTGCCGGATGTGTAGAGCAGCTGCACGAGATCGGTGTCGGCCACGTCCGCCGGGGCGACGGGGACATCCCCGGCGGAGGCGAGTGCGAGCAGCGAGTCGTCCGTGTCGCGCAGAGGCAGGGAGATCTGGGCGGGTACGTCCGGGAACACCTGATCGACGTTCTCCTGCAGGGCAGGGTCGACGAGTACCGCCCGCGCACCCGACTGCCCGAGCAGGTAGCTCAGTTCCTCGCCGCGCAACGCGTAGTTGATGGGTACGTGTACCAAGCCCGCGCGGGCGGCGGCGAGGTAGCCGATGACGTAGGCGTCGGAGTTGGTGCCGTATGCGGCGACGCGATCTCCCGAGCCGAGCCCGAGCGACAGGAGGTGTGCAGCAGCACGCGACACCGCATCGTCGAGTTCACGGTAAGTGACCGTGCGGTCCTCGAACCGCAGCGCGACACGATCAGGGAAGCGTCCGGCAGAGCGTCGGACGATGGCATCGACGGTGCTCGAGCGGGGATCGGGGCTCATATCGACGAGGTTATAGGACGTCCAACAATCGGTCCAGACCCAACTGTCGATCGGGGGCGGAAGTCCCTCAACGGTCCTGCCACACCGGCGCCCGCTTCTCCACGAAGGCCGTCATGCCTTCCTGTGCATCGCAGATCATCGCGTTCTGGGCCATCGTCTCGCCCATCGCCTCGTACGCCTGATCCTGAGGAAGGTCGATCTGTCGGTAGAACGCTTCCTTGCCGATCTTCAACGTCGCGGGAGAGGCGCCGACGATCTTCGAGGCCAGCTCCGTCGTCGCGGTCTCCAGCCCTTCCGGGTCGACGACGAAGTTCACCAGACCCCAGTCCGCGGCGGTGTGTGCGTCGATCGTATCGCCGGTGAGCAGCATCTGCAGTGCGCGCTTGCGTCCGATCGCGCGGCTCACCGCAACCATCGGTGTCGAGCAGAACAGACCGATCTTGACACCCGGAGTACCGAACACCGCGGTCGACGACGCCACCGCGAGATCGCAGGACGCGACCAACTGGCATCCGGCCGCGACCGCCGTGCCCTGTACCGAGGCGATCACCGGTTGCGGGACCGACTGCACCGTCTGCATCATCTCGGTGCACGTATCGAAGACGGCCCGCTCTTCCTCGAGGGTGCGACCGATCATCTCCCGCAGATTGTGTCCGGCGGAGAACACCGGCCCCTCGGCGCGGATCACGATCACCCGAACTGCGGGTTCGGCCGACAACGTCTTCAGCCCGAGCGTGACCTCGCGCATGACTGCCACCGACAGCGGATTCCGCTGCTCCGGACGGTTGAGGGTGAGCACACCGATAGCGGTCGGTTCGTCGACCGCGATCAGCACGGACGCGGGCAGGGTCTCATCGGCAGAGCGGCCGTTCGCGTGGTGATCCGTCACAGCACTTTCCTACACGACGCGAGCGGAGAAGGACCTCACATCGCACGGACCAGCTCGGCAACGCCGAGGGGCGCACGCCCCAGGAGCCCGCGTAACTGCGCACTCCCGGCAGCGAACCCGTGGCGGTCGTAGAAATCGAACATCGCTGCGAGACGCGCGCGGGCGTCACCGCTCAGCGACTGCGCGTGCCGTTCCTCCCATTCGGCGACCGAGATGCGGGTCGGATTCACCGGGCGGACGGCCTGCTCACACAGCTGCCGGACACCTATCGCTTCGGGTCCGCCGAGTTCGTAGGTGGCGCCGTGATGGACGGCAGCGCCCTCGACCAGGACGCGCGCCGCCGCTTCGGCGACATCGGCGAGCGCAACGAACGAGAACGGCGCGTCGAGGTCGTACGGCACCTCGAGGGTGTCCACCGACCCGTCGAGTACATCACCGAAGTTCTCCGCGTACACACAGGGTTGCAACACCGTCCACTGCACACCGCCGAACGTGTGCAGCATGTCCTCGCAACGCGCCTTGTCGAGATGGTGGGGCATCTCGGGTGTATACGGCCACGCAACGGAGTGGTAGACGACGTGGTCGACACCCGCCTCCACGGCAGCGACCAGAACCCGCCGCAGCAATGCCGGCTCGTCGGGGTGCACGTTGGGTGCGATGAAGTAGACGCCCCGACATCCCGACAGTGCGTCGATCAGACCGGCGCCGGTCTCGAGATCGACGGCCCGATCGCCCGTCCGCCGGGCGGTATGCACCACCCGGCGGACGGACGACCGCCCCTCGAGAGCCGACACGAGTGCGGTTCCCGTCTTCCCTGCGGCGCCGATCACTGCGAGATCGACGCCGGAGGCAGGTGCCGAAGCCACGCTCTCAGTTCCCAACGAAGTCGTACTCGGCGAACTTCGCTCCTCCGGAGAGCCTTTCGTATCCGGGGCCACGATCGAAGAACGGCTCTTCCGCGGCGCGACCCGATCGCATCCGGGCACGCAACGCTTCGGTTGCCTCGGTGTCCGCAGCCGGGCTGTCCACGGAGCCGTCTTTCAGGACGACACCGTAATCGTCGCGTGCACCCTCGACGGACACCTTGCGCCACAGGATATCCCGAACGACCTCGTCAACCGGCCGATCCAGCGGGTCACCCCAGCCGCCACCACCGGTCGTGCGGATTCGCACCACTTCGCCGGCCTTGATGGGTTCGGCGTCGGTGAGTGCCTCGAATTCGCGCTCCTCGGACGTGCCCGGATTCAGCACGACGGAGAACGAACGCCCGGCCTTACCGCCCTTGACGCCCCAGCACGCGAGGATGGAACGGTCGGCGATGGACATGAAGTGCGCGTCCTTGAGCATCCGGATGTGCTTCTCGTATCCCAGACCACCGCGATACCGTCCGGCTCCGCCGGAATCGATAGCCAAACCGAGCTTTTCGACGATGAACGGGAATCGGCTCTCGGTGAACTCCGTCGGCAGATTGCGGGAGTCGGGCACCACATGGATGGTGTCCTCGCCGTCCGCATAGTTACGTCCGCCGGAGCCGCCGCCCAGCACCTCACGCATGAGGTACGAGTGGCCTTCGAAGTCCTCGCCGTACACACCGGTGTAGCGGATCGTCTCCTGGTCGGCGGGCATGTTGCCGTCGACGGCCTTCGCGACCACACCGGCCAGCACACCGAGCAGGCGCAGGATCACGAACGTGCGGGCGTTGGTGGGCGCCGGGAAGATCGGCGTGATGAGCGTGCCCTTCTCGGGGAACTTCATCTCGATCAACGGCACGACACCCTCGTTGACGTCGAGTTCGGCCATGCGTTCCGGAGTGTCGGCCAGGTTGCGGAGGATCGGAGCGAGCCACTTGATGAGGAAGTTGCCGTCGGCGTAGTCACCGCAGTGGTTGATCGGCCCCTTCGCCTGGGGCCCGGTGCCGGTGAAGTCGAGGATCAGGCGTTCCCCACCCTCGTCTTCGGGGCCCGTCTTCGTCAGGGTGATCCGCTGGACGTGCAGCATGGGTTCGTCCACGCCGTCGTGTTCGGCGTAGTCCTCCCAGGTGTACTCACCCTTCGGGATCTTGCTGAGGATCTCGCGTCGGTAGGTCTCCGTCGTGGCATCCATCATCGCGTCGAAGCAGGACTCGACGGTCTCCACGCCATACCGCTCGAACAGTTCCGTGAGGCGCCGCGCACCCATGAGGCACGCCGAGCATTCGGCGTCGAGGTCTGCGGCCAGCGCGTCGGGTGTCCGTGAATTGCGGGTCATGATACGCAGCGCCGCCTCGTTGGGAACACCCTGGTCCCACAACTTGATCGGCGGAACCATCAGGCCCTCCTCGAAGACCGTGGTGGCACCCGACGGCATCGATCCCGGGCAGCAACCACCGATATCATCGTGGTGACCGAACGCCTGCACGAATGCCACTACCTTCGGCTCGGTTTCACCGGGGCGGGTCGCGAACACCGGCACGGTGACACACAGGTCGGGCAGGTGCCCGATGCCGCCTTCGGACAGGTAGACGTCGTTGTGGAAGAACACGTCGCCGGGTTTCATGGTGTCGAGCGGGAAGTCCCGCGCCACCGGGTGCACGAGAGCCGAATACGAACGGCCCGTGAGCTTCCGGAGATTCCGGTCGTGGATTCCCGCACGGAAGTCGTGAGCGTCTCGGATCATCGGCGATCGCGAGGTCCGCGAGATGGAGGTCTCCACTTCCATCTCGACACTTGCGAGGTAGCCGGCGACGATCTCCACGAGTACCGGATCGGGTGAGGCACCGTCGGCGTCGGTCAGCCGATAGGGTTTCGCCGCCTGCGCTGCGGCGGAATCGAGGATCGCGGTCATCGGTTCGCTCCGTTCGTGTCGGACGTCTTGGTGATGCGGATGTTTCCGAACGCATCGATGTGCGCGCGGAATCCGGGATGGACGGGAATGGTGGAGCTGAACTCCTCGATCACGGCGGGACCGTCCAACTCGTCGCCGGCACCGAGCAGGGCGCGATCGTACACGCGGGTGGTGACCCACTCGTCGAAGTACGCCTCGCGGGTGCCGGTCACAGCGACGTCGGCGCCGCGGCCCGCGGCGATCTCCTTCAGTTCCGGACGCTTGATCGGTCCGATACCGCTCACGCGGAGGTTGACCCATTCCACATGCTGATGCGGGTCGCCGCAGAAGTCGTAGCCGTAGAGTTCGCGGTGGGCCTCGTGGAATCGCGCGGCGGCCTCGTCCATCAGTTCCTGGGTGACCGGCCCGTCGCCGAGCGGAACCCGTACTTCGAAGGCCTGTCCGAGATACCGCAGATCGGCGGACCGCGCGTAACGCCGCTCGTCGGGAGCGAACCCTTCGTCGGCGAGCGCGTGCTCGGCCTCCACGGCCAGCGCGTCCAGCCCGGACTGCAGCTCCGCTACCTGCAGCCGGTCGTGCCGGCTCACGTGTGTCTGCACGTAATCGTTGCGGACGTCGACGGTGAGCAGGCCGAACGCCGAGACGTTGCCGGGGTTCGACGGCACGAGCACATCCTTGAGACCGAGGATGTCGATGAGGCGGCACGCGAGCAGCGAACCGGAGCCCCCGAAGGTGACGAGTGTGAAGTCGCGGACGTCGAGACCTCGTTTGACGGTGACCTGCCGCAACGCATTCGCCTGGTTCCACGCCGAGACTTCGAGGATGCCCGTGCCGCACGCTTCGAACTCGAGACCCAGTCGGCGGGCGAGTTCTTCGACACCCTTACGGGCGAGTTCGGTGTCGAGGGGGATCTCACCACCGAGCAGGTGCGGCGGGATGCGGCCGAGCAACACGTGGGCGTCGGTGATGGTCGGCTCGTTGCCGCCCTTGCCGTAGCACAGTGGACCGGGGTCGGCGCCGGCCGATTGCGGGCCGACACGGAGGGTGCCCTCCGGAGTCATCCACGCGATCGAGCCGCCGCCGGCTCCGACGGTGACCACATCGATCATCGGGATCTTCGACGGGTACATGCCCACTCGGCCCTCGGTGGTGAGCGCCGGTTCGCCGCCGACTACCACGGTGACGTCGGTCGAAGTACCGCCGCCGTCACACGTGAGCACCTGGTCGACCCCTGCGACACCCGCGATCAGAGCGGCACCGAGCGCACCTGCCGCAGGCCCGGACAGGACCGTCGTGATCGGCTGGTTGACAACCTCTTTCGCCGACAGCACGCCGCCGTTCGACTTCATCACGTAGAACGGGATGTCGCGCGATTCGCCCTCGAGCGAGGAGAACTCTCGCAGACGGTTCGCAATGTTGCTCACGTAGCTGCGGATGTTGGGTTTGACCGAGGCGTCGACGAGTGTCGTGATGGATCGCTCGTACTCGCGGTACTCGCGCAGCACCTCACTGGAGATACTCACGGTCGCGTCGGGGTATTCGGCGAGCAGGATGTCGCGGACACGGCGCTCGTGGTCCTGGTTCGCGTAGGAGTGCATCAGGCACACACCGATGGTGCGCACCTCGCTCTCCCGGAAGAACTTCGCTGCCGCACGGACGTCGTCCTCGTTCAGCGGGCGAATCTCTTTGCCCTCGAAGTTGAGTCGTCCACCCACCGTGCAGACCCGGTCGGCCGGGACGATGCGGTCGGGCTTGACCCAGAAGTAGGAGTTGCCGTAGCCGTCCGGAACGGACTGACGCGCGATCTCGAGGACGTGCTCGTAGCCCTCGGTGGTGATGAATCCGAGGTGTCCGACCTTGCCTTCGAGCAGTTTGTTGGTCGCAACAGTGGTGCCGTGACTGACGGCCCCGATCGCATCGCCGGTCTCGCCGAGCTTCGCGAGCACCTTCTCGACGCCGGCGAGGAAGCCCACCGCCGGGTCCGACGGGGTGGACGGGGTCTTCGTCGTGACGATCGCACCGGACTCGTCGTCCACGGCCACGATGTCGGTGAATGTTCCGCCGGTGTCGATACCGACCCGAATCTTCCTGGATCCCACACTTCCTCCTGGGTTCGTTTCGCCGGTTCCTACCTGACGCTTGGTGATATTCCACCCGCTGCGCGACGCCGATTCTTTGTCACATATCGCCGAACTCACCGCCGCAGGTTGGGGGGTCGTGCACCTCCCGCCGCAGATGCGACGACACCCCAGGTCCACAGACCCAGGGTGTCGTCGTATTCGTGCCCGCCGGCCGCTATCTGCGCGCGAGAATCGCGCCCACGACGACACCGGCGAGAGCGATGCCGGCACCGACCCCCACGGACGTGAGCACTGTGACGACCGACGTACCGCCGCCGGTGCACGCAGGCACGGCAACCGCTGGGGGCTGCCTCGTCGACGCCCCGGCCACGTCGGGAACCGCGGCCGGAATCGTCTCCGCAGGAGCTGTCTCTTGGGTTACGGCTTCCGGGATTCCGTTCGCGATCACCCCGTCGATACCGTTGAAGAACACACCGGCCATCTTCTTCGCGACACCGGTGATCATCCGCTGGCCCACGCCACCGACCATGCCGCCCACGACCGCGTCGGCGTCATAACTCAGGACCGTGCCACCGTCACGTTCTTCGAGCCGGACCGTCACGTCGGCCTTGACCGTTCCCGGCGCGCCCGAGCCCGATGCGGTCATCACGAACGAGTCCGGCCGATTCTGCTGGGACAGAAGTACTTCGCCGTCGTAGGTGCCCTTGATCGACGCGACGCCCGCGGTGATCGACAGCTTGTAGTGGTTGTCGCTGATCTGTTCGAGCGACTGCACACCCGGGATGGTGGCCGCGAGGACACGACCGTCCTGCAGGCTGTCGTACACGACTTCCGGCGGTGCCAGCAGTTGTGCAGTACCGGCGATTCTCATTGGTTCTCCTTGCTCCGGGTCGCCGCGTGGGTCAGACGCAGCTCGAACAACTCCGAGGGGGAAATCGGCATGGACGTGATCGGGATGCCCTCCGCGTCCTCGATCGCGGCGGCGATGACGGCCGACGTCGGTATCACGCCCGCCTCGCCGGCGCCCTTCATGCCGAGGGGGTTGAGTGCGGACGGGGTCACCGTGTGATCCATCTCGAGGGAGTCGGGCATCTCGGTGACGAACGGCATCAGGAAGTCCATGTACGACGCGTTGAGCATCTGACCGTGCTCGTCGTAGACGATCCGCTCGTACAGCGCACCCCCGATGCCCTGGGCCACCGCGCCCATCACCTGACCTTCGACGATCCGCGGGTTGATCACGTTGCCGCAATCGTGCACCACCGCGTACTTCCGCACGTGGATCTCCGCAGTGACGGGGTCGGTTTCGACGATTGCCGCATGGACACCGGACGCGAACGTCGATGTGGGCGGCGAGTAGTAGCCGGTGGCCTCGAGTCCCGGCTGCTCCCCTTCGGGGACGGGTGGCACCGTCATGTCGGTGTCGGCCTTGGCGAACCCGGTTGCTTGACGGGATGCATCGTCGAACGCGTACCGCAGCGGGTTGGAGAGCACGGCGACCACTCCGAGCGGAATCGACGTCCCCTCCGCGCCGGGTTCGGTGCCGGCGACACAGACGTGTCCGCCGCGCAGTTCCAAGGTTGCCGGGTCGACGTGCAGGTGTTCGGCGGCGATCTTCTTCGCCTTCTCCGCCACCATCTGTGCCGCGACGTGGAAGGCCGATCCGGACATGACCGCGCCGCGCGAGGCGAAGGTGCCCACGGCGTAGCCGAACCGGCGGGTGTCGCCGGTGACGATCTCGACATCGGACACCGGGACCCCGAGATCGTCGGCGACGATCTGCGCGAACGACGTCTGATGCCCCTGGCCCTGGGTCGTCAGGCCGGTTGCCGCCTTGATCTTTCCGGAGGTCTCGACGAGCACGTGCGCACCTTCGTACGGGCCGGGTCCGGTGCCTTCGACGTACGCGCCGATACCGATGCCGACGGTACGTCCGTCGGCCTTCGCCTGTTTCTTGTACTCGGCGAAGCCGTCCCAGTCGATGAGTTTCTTGAGCTTGTCGATGCCGGCCTGGTAGTCGCCGGTGTCGTAGATGAGCGGGCGGCCGTCCTGGAAGGTGAGATGGAAGTCGTACGGCATCTCCTCGGGCCGGATGAGGTTCGCCTCCCTTACCGCGATGACGTCCTTGCCGAGGTACTTCGCGATCGCGTCCATCGACCGTTCCATCGCGAACACCCCCTGCGGCCGGCCCGCGCCACGGTAGGGCGTGACGATGACAGTGTTGGTGTACAGCGAATAGGCGTCCACCCGGAACGATTTCGGCTTGTACGGGCCGAGAACCTGAGTGGAGGTGTTGAGGATGACAATGATGCCGTACGGCAGGTAGGCGCCGTTGTCGTGCCAGAGGGAGAAGTCGAAGGCCAGAAGCCGGCCCTCGTCGTCGAACCCGATGGTCACCTCGTGAACCTGCCCGCGTTCGTGCGCGCTCGAGATGAAGTGTTCACGCCGGTCTTCGACCCATTTGACCTCGTCGGAGATGCCGGCCTGCCCGAGCCTGCGAGCTGCCCACGTCACCATCACTTCTTCGGGCCACGGGTGCACGATCTTCACACCGAAGCCGCCGCCGACGTCGGGGGCTATGCAGTGCACCTTGTTGTGCGCCAAACCGAGCCTCGCGGCGATCGCGGCACGCGCGGAGGTGGAGGTCTGCGTGGAGGTCCAGAACGTGAGGGCCTTCTCGTCGTCGTCCCAGCGCGCGTAGACGCCCTTGCCCTCCATCGGCATCGACGCCGACCGCTCGATCTCCAGATTCAGCGTGAGGCGGTGTGGCGCAGCCGCGAGTTCGGCGTCGACGTCCCCGAAACCGTGCTGCAGGTGTGCGGCGACGTTGTCGGGCACATCGGGGTGGACGCTGTACTCGGCCCGGCGGGACACGTCGATGCCCACCACCTCGGGCAGCGTCTCGTAGGTGACGTCGATGAGGGCGCATGCGTCCTCCGCGATGTACCGGTTGTCGGCGACGACCATCGCGATGGCTTCACCGACGTGGTTCACTTCGTCTTTCGCGAGCGGATACCCGTTGCGGGGAGCGGTGATGGCAGGATGCGGAATCAGCAGTGGCAGATTTTCCGCCATCTCCGGGGTGTCGTCCACGAGATCGTCGTACGTGTAGATCGCGTGGACACCGGCCACGTCGAGGGCGGCGTCGATATCGATGCCGGTGATGCGGGCGTGGGCGTGCGGTGACCGGACGAACGCCGCGATGAGCGCGCCCTGCCCCAGGTCGTCGAGGTAGCGGCCCTGGCCACTCAGAAGACGGCGGTCCTCACTACGTGGGATGGGCTTTCCGAACGACTTGCCGTCCTTGCCGGCCAGGAGGTCCGCTGCGGTGCTCGCAACATGGGAAGTGGTGGCGCTCATGCGGGTCCCGCCTTTCCATCCACCGGGCGGGTGGTGCCGCGGACTTTGCCGTCGAGCGAGGCGCGCGCCGCTTCGTCGTCGGGTCCGAGCGGTGATCCCCCTGCGCGTTCCCGGGTGATCTCGGCGGCACGGAGGACTGCGGCGCGGATGTTCTGGTACCCCGTGCACCGGCAGAGGTTGCCCGCAATCGCCTCGGTCGCTTCTTCACGGGTGGGCGAGGGATTCTCCTCCAGATAGGCGGCGATCGTCGTGACGAAACCCGGTGTGCAGAAACCGCATTGCAGACCGTGACAGTCCACGAAGGCCTGCTGCACGGGGTGCAGTGTGCCGTCGGGTTCGACGAGACCCTCGACCGTCGTCACCGAACGTCCTTCGAGACTCGCGGCGAGGACCAGGCAGGATCGGACAGGTTTGCCGTCGAGCAGCACTGTGCATGCACCGCACACACCGTGCTCGCATCCGACATGGGTGCCGGTCTGGCGCAGATGGTGCCGGATCGCGTCCGAGGCGAGCGTTCGGGACGGCAGCACGACCGTCTGCGTGACCGCATTCAACGTGAAGGTCACCGCCACGTGCTGCTCGCCGGTCTGGGCCTCCAGGTCGTTCACCTGCTCGTCGAGGGTGCGAGCCGGTGCGCGCCCCCTTCCGCCTCGCGGCATCGTGCTCGTCATGATCTTCCTCCTGTCGGCATCGGCATCGGCTTCCGCGTCCCGTCGTGGGCGGCGTCCCGTGCGGCGGCGAACCCGACTCGCCCTGTCAGTGCCGCGACCAATTGCGACCGGTAGCGGGCGGTGGCGTGGATATCGGCGTCGGTCTCGACGTTCTCGCGGGCAATCTCCGCGAGTTGCTGCCACAGGGGGTCGCGGTCGTCGGTTGCCGATGCTCCGCGCAGGGTGTCGCTGTAATCGACGACCTGCCCGAGCTCACCGGCGGACACGTAGGTCACCCGAGCGCCCACGACGAAGCCGTCCTCGACCTCCACCTGTGCTACCACACCCACGAGTGCGTAATCGCCGTGACGGCGGGCGATTTCGTCGATTGCGGTGCCGACACCAGGCCGGGCCGGTGGCACCGTGACACTCGTCGCGATCTCGTCGGGCCCGAGGGTGGATTCGAGCGGACCGGCGAACAACTCGTCGGCCCTGATCTCCCGTACCCCACGCACCGATCGCGCCGTGAGTGTGCCACCGAGCAATGCCAGCACGGCGGGCATCTCCGCGGAGGGGTCGGCGTGGACGATCGACCCCACCGTGGTGCCGCGGTTGCGAATGGTCGGGTGCGCCACCAGGCTCAGCGCCCGGCCCAGGAGCGGCTGCACCGTCGCCGCCGATGCGTCTGCTTCCAGTGCGCTGTGCGTGACCAGGGCATCGAAGGTGACCCCCAGCTCCGGCGACGCCGTCACTGCGTCGAACCGCGGTATCGATCCGATGTCCACGACGTGTGCCGGCGCGGCGAGCCGCATCGACAGCAGCGGTACCAGCGACTGACCACCGGAGAGCACCTTGCCCTCAGGGGTGACCCGCGCAAGCATCTCGCAGGCCTCGTCGATCGACCGGGGCCGGTGATAGGTGAGTGGCGACGGTTTCATTCAGTAGATCCTGCCCGCATCGTGCAATCGTTGATTGGTGAAGAAGTGACAACGCTCACGTCTATTCTCTGTCAAAAGTAATCGGCGTCACGCCGGCTGTTCCACCCGCTCCCGGGTGGCTCCCCCGTCGGGGTCGGTGTCGGGTTCGCGATCCGCGTCGTCACCACCGCCGACGGGGCCTGCATCGTCCTTCGGGGCGATCACTCGACACACGTGGTAGAGAACGATGACGACGATGGTGCCGAGCGCGATGCCACTGAGCGAGAAGGTGTCGGTGAAGCGCAGCGAGGTGTCGCCGATCGCGATGATCAGGCCCGCCGCGACCGGCATGAGGTTGAGCGGGTTGCCGAAATCGACTCCGTTCTCCTTCCAGATCTTGGCACCGAGCAGGCCGATGATTCCGTAGAGGACGACGGTGATTCCACCGAGCACACCTCCGGGAGTGGCGGAGATGACAGCACCGAACTTCGGGGAGAAGCCGAGCAGCATCGCTATCACACCGGCGGCGGCGTACGCCGCGGTCGAGTACACCTTCGTCGCTGCCATGACGCCGATGTTCTCCGCGTACGTGGTGGTGGGTGAACCACCGACACCTGTCGCCATCGCGGTGGCGAGGCCATCCGCCGCGAGGGCGCGTCCCATCATCGGGTCGAGGTCGGTCTTGGTGATCTCGGCGACGGCCTTGACGTGACCGGCGTTCTCCGCGATGAGGGCGATCACGCCGGGGAGCACGAGCACGATGAACGTGAGACTGAACGACGGCGCATGGATGCCGACGATTCCGTTCGCCTCGTCGGTGAACGGCGGCAGGCCGACCCACGACGCCGACGCCACACCATCCCAGTCGACGCGGAAATGCTCGGTGACGGCACCGGCGGTGGCGTCGTACGACGTGATCGGTCCGGTGACCAGGTCGAGGACCCACGAGAGCGCGTAGCCGAACAGCAGCGACAGGAAGATCGCGACCCGGCCGAGGAATCCGCGGAGTACGACGCTGGAGACGACGAGCACCACCATGACGATCAGCGCTACCCACTGATCCTGCGGCCAGTAGGTTCCGGCCACCACGGGGGCGAGATTGAATCCGATCAGCATGACGACCGCACCCGTCACGACGGGTGGCAGCACCTTGAAGACCACCGACCCACCGAGGAAATGGATCGCCACGCCGATGGCCGCAAGGACGAGGCCCGACACCATGATCGCGCCCGTCACCTCGGCGCTGGTACCGCCCTGCGCGTGGATTGCGGCAATGCCACCGACGAATGCCGCCGAGGTTCCGAGATAGCTGGGGATCCGCCCTTTGACGACGAGCAGGAAGAACAGCGTGCAGAATCCTGAAAGCATCACCGCAAGCTGGGGATTGAGCCCCATGATGATCGGGAAGACGAAGGTGGCCCCGAACATCGACACCACGTGCTGACCACCGAGTCCGATGGTGCGGCCCCAGGTCAACCGTTCGTTCGGCGCGACCACCTCCCCCGGTGCGATGGTCTTTCCGTCTCCGTGCAACGTCCATATGGCCATGGCGGACCTTTCAGGCAGAGAGTGTGGTGCCAAGAGAGTCGACGTGGATTGTTACGGTTGTGTTGCCGCTCACACATGCACCCGGATAGGCGGAAACGTTAATTGAGAGGGGGCGTTCCAGGGTGGGAACAATCTGCCAGTGCGGGAGGGCAGATATTGGCAATATTAGGAATTGATCCCGCGCATGGCGATGATCTTGAGAGCGAGTGAGAGGTCGAGACGCAACTCTGGATGCGCGGTGAACAGGCCGAGCATCTTCTCGAGCTTCGCGACCCGGTATCGCAACGTGTTGTAATGAAAATGTAACTGGCGCGCGGTTTCTGCGATGTTGATGTTCGTCGCGAGCAGCACTTCGAGGGTGCGTCGCATGTCCTGGGCTTCCGCGGTGTCGTCGGTGAGCTCCTTGAGCGTCTCCCTCGCGAACGACTCGAGTTCATCGGGGTCCTCGACGAGACTGAGCAGCCGGTACACACCGAGATCGTCGAAGTGCGTGACCGCCCATGTCCCGGATATCTTGCGCCCCACTTCGAGTGCGGTTCTGGCCTGGTTGTAGAGCGCCGGAAGGTCGGCCGTCGAGGACGCCGCCCGCGACACCCCCACTCCGAACGGACGGCGTCCACCGCCCCCGGCACCTCGCACCTGTGCGACGAGTTCGTGCACGAGTGTCATGGTGTCGCTCCCCTCGCCCATGATGATCACGATCTCGGTCGCGAGCGCTGTCACGGCGGCTCCGGGGTCACGCCCCGCAACGGCACCGACGAACGCCCTCGCCTGCCGCTCGACGACAGGCAGGCGCGCGGGCGCAGGCGGCGCATCGTCGTCGACGACGTCCGGCTCGACCGCAACGACCACCATGGGCCGGTCGAGATTCCAACCGAACATCTGCGCATGCACGATGACCTGCTCGGGATCGCCACCGCGCCCGCGCAACAGGTCGCGGACGAAGTTGGCGCGGTGCTTCTCCTCGACCGCCGACACTGCCAGTTCCCTACTCACCACGAGCGCACACACCGTCGCGGCCTGCTCGACGAGGTACAGGTCAGCACTCGTGAGAGTGCGCCCCGGAGAGAACAGTACGAGTCGGCCATGGTCGATGCCGTTCGCCGAGATCGCTGCGATCGCCACGTACTCGTCGTCGAAACGATGCAACCCGAGCCCGCCGTCGAGGGAATCGGTGCGGACCCGGCCCGTCGGGTCGAGCGCCGCAGTCGACGCCAGCCAGCAGAAGTCCGCGTCTGTTCCTGAACGGCAGGTCTGCCGGCCGTCCGGGGTGGTGATGAGCACTGCTCCGCCGAGGCTCTGCGCGACACCGTCGGCGAGTGCCTTGTGTCCCCCGCCCGCCATCACGATCTCGAGCAACCCACGGCGTAGATGATCGGCTCTCAAGACCGAGTCGACCTGTGTTTTCGCCATCTCCGCGAGACCGCGTGCGAGCTCGTGGTCGGCAACGATGTCGCCGGGGGTCGTCACGATCGGAAAGGCGACAGCGTCCGCGATGCCGTCCGGAAGCGCGCAGTCTTCGTCGAGCCGCACGACGAGACCGGCGATCTCGTTCCGAGCCAACCGCGCCGTGAATTCGCCGATCGTTCCTGCGAGGCGTCGGAGCACGGTGGTCGAGGTGACGAGAAGCTGGTTCGGACGTAACCACGGGCCTATCTCCGGAAGCATCATCACGGCGATGCCGGTGACGTCACGGGCAGTGGCCACGTCGCCCGCGATCACCGTCGGCGCATCCAGAAGTCCCGACGCAACGACATCGGCGAACGGAGTCGGGGCGACGATCGCGTGATGGGTGCAACCCGAGTCGGCTTTCGGGGAGGCTTTCATCTTCCGCACCGTCACAGCAACACCCGTTCACCTGCCAGTCGTTCGTCCCGCCGGGCGCGAGACTCATGACCATAGATTCCCGAGACAGCGCCGTCAACACCGACACTCACAGGGATGGTCGACACTCGACGTCAGACGTGCGCCTCGGGAGCACCAGCCACAGAATGCGCCGAAATCATGGGCACCCGCTTGTACATTGTCGCCGTCGCGGTGTGGTACCCCACTGGACCATCGTCGTGACGATGAAACCACTACTCCACGGTGTCCGCGTTCTCGATCTGTCCCGAGCCCTCGCCGGCCCCCTGTGCACCTCACTGCTCGCCGACTTCGGCGCCGATATCATCAAGGTCGAATCCATCGGCCGGGGCGACAGCTCGCGCCAGTGGCCTCCGTTCGACGGATCCGACAGCCTGTACTTCGCATCGGTGAACCGGAGCAAACGGTCCGTCGCGCTCGATATGCGCACTGACGAAGGGCGGAAACTACTGCGCCGTATGGCTTCCGAGGTGGACGTGATCGTCGAGAACTTCCGGCCCGGTGTACTCGCCGCAATGGGACTCGACCAGGACTCACTACGGCGCGACAACCCCGGCGTGATCGTGATGAGCGTCAGCGGCTTCGGCCCCACCGGACCCGACCGATTCGCACCGGGCCTCGACCAGGTCGCGCAAGGTATGTCCGGACTCATGTCCGTGACCGGCGGCGGCGACGACACACCCATGCGCGTCGGCGTGCCCATCATCGACACGGTCTCGGGAATCTATGCGGCACTCGGCATCACCGCCGCACTCGTCGCCCGCTCGCGCGACGGTGAGGGCCATCACGTACAGACATCACTGATCGAATCGGCCTTGTCGATCATGACTTTCCAAGCGCAGGACTATCTCAGCACGGGAAGGGTTTCCGAACCCAACGGCAACACCCACCCGACCATCACCCCGTACGGCTGCTTCGACACCGCCGACTGCCCGATCATCATCGCGACCGGTTCCGACAAGCACTGGGAAGCACTGTGCGTCGTCCTCGGTGACCCCGACCTTGCGAAGCGACCCGACTACGCCACCGGCGTATCCCGCCTCGAACACCGCGACACGCTCACCAAGGAACTCCTCGAACTGCTGTCACACAGGTCGGCGGCCGAATGGGTGACAGCGATGCGTTCGGCCGGAATTCCGTGCGGTCCAGTTCATTCGATCGACCAGGCCTTCGCCGATCCACAGGTGCAGGCGCTGGACATGGTGCAAAAGTTAACTACCCCCGACGGGAAGGACCTGCCGCTGTTGCGCGGGCCGTTCTGGGTCGATTCCGAAACACTGCCGATCCGGAATGCGCCGCCGATGGTCCTCGGCCAGGACACCGACGCCGTACTCGCCGAATTCGGTGTCGGCGAAGCCGAACTCGACGGATTGCACCGGGCGGGCGTCATCTGACCCGGGCGACTCGGCACAGCCGCGCTGCCACCGACAGCGCGACGTGTTCGTGGAACGGACGGGCGACGAGCTGCACGCCGATCGGCATGCCGTCGCCCGTCTCTCCCACCGGCACCACCACCGACGGAAATCCCGCGACACTGATAGTGCGGCAACTCGCCAACACCTCCTGCCAAGTGAGGGAACGACCATCCACGTCGAACCGATCGCGCCCGAGAAGCGGAGCGCCGATGGACGCAACCGGAAGCACCAGAAGATCCCCCATCTCGGCGAGCAACCGCTGCACGAACCGAGCGCGGGTGGCCCACAGCTCCTCGACCTCGGCACTGGACTCGGCGCGTGCCGCGGACAGCATCTGCCGGATGCTCGCGCCGAACGTGTCCGGCGCGGCCGACGCGGTGATGTCGGCGTGCGTCTGAGTTGCCCGCAGCCGTCCGAACAAGTCGTTTCCCTGAGCGAGCGCGGACCCTCCGTAGCGGCGCGCACCGAGCCTGCCCGCCACCTCCGTCACGGCCGCGACGATGTCCGCCGCGACCGGCACTGTTCCTTCACCGGGCGCCCACGTGATGTCCAGGCGGTCGACGTCGACACCGGCCGGGTCCATCCACGCGATGTGCGGCTCCGAGACCACCCGCAGGACGAGGACAGCCTCGTCGAGGCTGCGCGCCATCGGACCGATGGTCTGGAGCGCGCCGTGCACGGTGACGGGATTCGCCAGCAGGTGATCACCGGCGACAAGCCCGGGATACTGACCGTCGGCGCAGACCCGGCCGATCGTGGGGCGGATCGACGCGAGGCCTGTGCAGTGCGCCGGCCAGCGCACAGACCCGCCGAAATCCGTGCCGAGTCCGAGCACGCTCATGCCCGATGCGATGGCTGCCGCCTCACCGCCACTCGACCCTCCGGGCGACCGTGGCAGGTCAGGTGTTCCGAGCGGGTTCACTGTCGGTCCGAAGAGTTCGTTGTCGGTGAGACCGGACGTGCCGAACTCCGGTGTGTTGGTCTTCCCGATCAGGATCGCCCCCGCCGCCTTCATCGCCGCCACCGCAGGTGCGTCGACGCCGGGCACATTATCGGCGAGAGCCCGCGACCCGGCCGTGGTGCGAACCCCGGCCGTGGTGACGAGATCCTTCACGGTGAACGGGACCCCGGCCAGCGGACCCGGTGGCTCGCCGCACGCGAGCCGGTCGTCGAGCACGTCCGCGTCGCGACGGGACTGCTCGGTCGCGACGGTGACGATCGCGTTCAGCTGCGGATTTCTGTCACCGATGTGCGCGAGGTGCTCCTCCACGACCGCGCGCGCCGAGACTTCTCGCCGGTGCACCGCACGCGCAATCGCGTGTGCGTCCGCGCCGACCCAGGTACCCGTCCTCACACGACCGTTCGTCTCCACGCGTCCTCCTTCGTTCCGATGGACGTGAACGCTAGGTGTGAGTCGGCGGGCTCGCCAACGTTCAGTGTCCACAGGATCGCGAACGCCAGGCTGTGAAGAGTTGATACGTCGATGTGTGGGCGCACCTGACAGGATCGGTCCATGTTTGCGCCGTGGGCCCGTCTGTCGTTCGCTGTCTTCGCGGTGAGCTGGGGCGCCAATCAGTTCGCCCCCATGCAACTCGTCTACCGCGAGCATCTCGGTCTCGGTAGCGGGTCATTCACCGCCATGCTCGGCTCCTACATCCTGGGACTGATTCCCGCGCTGCTGTACTTCGGCCGGGTCGCCGATCGGATCGGCCGGCGTCCGGTGATCCTCGCGATGGTCCCGGTGAGCATCGTGTCGTCGGTGGTACTGCTTCTCGGCGCCGAGTTGCCACTGTTGCTGTATCTGGGCCGGGTCCTCGCCGGCCTTGCATCGGGGATGGCGTTCGGCGCGGGCACCGCCTGGATGAAGGAACTGAGCGTCGACGCGGGCCCCGGCGTGGGTGCGCGGCGCGCGGCGGTGTCGCTGTCGGCGGGATTCGGATGCGGAGCGCTGTTCGCCGGGCTCATCGCACAGTGGCTGCCGGCACCCGAGGTGCTGACCTATGTCGTGCACATCGCGCTGATGGCAGTGGCTCTGGTGCTGGTGTGGCCGGTGCCCGATGGCCACATGCCCCGAACCGTGCAGGGTTCGTGGCGGCTGTCCATCTTGTCGAACCCGCGGTTCCGGTGGGGTGTGGTGCCGTGGGCCCCGTGGGTGTTCGGTTGCGCCACAGTCTCATTTGTGACGCTTCCGCCGCTCGTGTCCGACAGCGTGAGCGAGTTGTCCATCGCATTCACCGGCACGATCGCTGCGCTGACCTTGCTCACCGGCGCCCTGATCCAGCCGTGGGCACGGCGCATGGCCCGGCATGACGAGACCCTCGGTGTGCGAATCGGTGTCGGGATCGGCGTCCTGGGATTCGCCGCGGGCGCCGGTACCGCATACGCAGACGGGCCGTGGTCGGTCGTGGTGATCCTCGCCGCAGCTGTTCTCCTCGGCGCGGGCTACGGCATCCTGCTCATCTCGGGCCTCGTCGCCGTGGAACACATCGCACCTGCCGACGAGTTGGCCCAGAGCGTGGCAGTCTTCTACTGCCTGATCTATCTCGGCTTCGCGGTGCCGTTCGTCATCGCGCTCGCCGCTCCGCACATCGGATTCGGGGCGTGTTTCGCCGCTGCCGCGGCGCTGATGTGTGCGGCGCTGATCTTCGGTCGCCTTGTCCGGATCAACCCGCCGGGGCGAGAGCACCGTCGCGCACACGTGTGAGCAACCGGCCGAGTGCTCTCGCGACCGCGTCCGCGCTCTCGGAGAGCACGCGGTGTCCTGCGCCGGGAATCCGGACCAGTTCGGCGCCGGGGAGGTGCGAAACGATCGCTTCCGAGTGGGTGATCGGCACGAAACGGTCGGCCGTTCCCGCTGCCACCACGACGGGAACCGCCGCGAGTGCCCCGATCGCGTCGTATTCATCGAGCACCGCGAACGCCGCCAGCAGCCGCGACCAGGTGACGACGGATGTCTCGTTCGCGAGCACCATGCCGAGCATGCGCAGCCAAGAGTCCTCGGAGCGTCGTCGTCCGAGCATCGTGCACACAGCGCCGCCGGCTCGCTTCGAGCGCTCCATGGTCCGCGGTGCCCGTGCCACCGCGCGGTGCAGGAATGACGTGGCGGGATGTCTCAGATACCGGCCGACCCCGTCGTCGGCGAGCCCGCCCGCGGCCGTCGACACCAGCGCGAATCCCACGATCCGAGTCCCGATCGTCGCAGGCTGGAGTCGTGCATATGCCAGCGACACCATGCCGCCCATCGAGTAACCGGCCAGCACCACCGGGCCGCGAGGCACGAGCGTGCGAAGGACGGAGTCGAGGTCGCGGGCCAGCTGGTCGAACGTGAACGACTCGACATCACCGATGCCGGAACTGCCGTGTCCGCGCTGGTCGTAGCGCACGGTTCGGACCGCAGGCGCGCCCAGTCGCTCGCCGACGCCGGTCCAGCACGCCGAGTCCTGACAGTGGCCGTGCACGAACACGACGGTGAGCTCGGCATCGGCCGGACCGTCCACGTATGCGACAAGTGGCACACCGTCGTCGGCGGCGACGGTGAACCTGGAAGGTGAATCGAACATGAACAACTCCTCGAGCGACCTGCTCGATTATTCGTGTCCTCGTTCCCTTCCGTTAACTGTCGCTACCGAATCGTGACGCCCAGGACCTCAGCGTGGTGCGAGCGCCCGGATCATCGGTGCCGGATCGCCGTCTGCGACGAGCAGCATCGCGGGGGTGGTGACTCCCGCCTCTACGTAACGTTCGACGTGTTCGCGGCACGCGTCGGGGTGTCCGTGCACGATGAGTTCGTCTACGACATGGTCGGGAATCGCCTCGAGCGCGGCCTTGCGATCGCCCTCCGCCCACAGCCGCCACATGCCGGCGAACTCGTCGGACCGTCCGAGGAACTCGTGGAAGGCGCGGTAGACGGGCACGTTCATGTACGCGGCGATCATGCGCCGGCCCATGGCTCGGGCGGTGTCGGTGTCGTATCCGGGGAGCACGAAGATCCGCGCGACGATGTCCTTCCCTTCACCGCCCTCGTGGACGTACGGCGCAACGGTGCGGACGTCGTCGGCCGACAACCAGTTGACGATTGCCCCGTCGGCTTCCTTGCCGGCGAGTCGCAGCATCCCGGGTCGCAGGGCCGCGAGCAGCACGGGCGGAGCGGGATCCGCGACCATCCCGGCGCGAAAACCGTCGACCGAGAAGGTGTCGTACTCCTGGGTCACCTTCTCACCGGCCAACGCCGACTTCAGGAAACGCAGCGTGTCGCGGGCGCGCTTGTACGGCTCGTCGAAGGGAATACCGTTCCACTTCTCGACGATGACGTTGGACGACGTACCCACACCGAGCACGAAACGGCCCGGAGCAGCGGATGCGAGGGTCGCGGCGGACATGGCGAGTGTGGCCGGGCCGCGGGTATAAACGGGAACGATCGCGGTGCCGAGCCGCAGCGTGGGCGCCCACACGCTCGCGAGTGCGAGCGGGGTGAAGGCGTCGGCCACATTGGCTTCGGACGACCACACGTCGGTGTAGCCGAGGTCGGGAAGCTCTTCGATGATGCTGCGCTGATCGGCCAGGGGGATGCCGTCGAGGGGAACCGTGAGTCCCCACCGTCGTGTCTTGTCGGTCATGGCCGTCACATTAGAGCAGATCCCCACAGGTCACACAGCATCCGTATGCTGGCTCGTTGTGCATATCGGTCAACTGTGGCGGTATCCGGTCAAGTCCTTCGGAGGTGAGCGGCTGCAGTCCGCGACGATCGAATCCGACGGTCTCCGAGGCGACCACGTGTGGGCGGTCGTCGATGCAGAATCGGGCACCGTGGCAACCGCGAAGAAGTTCCGTCGGTTCGGTGTTCTGCTGACGTGCGGTGCGCGCCTGACGGACGAGGCCGACCCGCGGGACCCGGCGGCGCTGGAATTGACGTTCCCCGACGGCACCGTGATGCGCGGCGACGACAGCGGCGTCGACGAGATGTTGTCGGATCTGACGGGGCACGCCGTCCGGCTCGAAGCCAAGGCCCGCTCGTACGACGCGGCTCCCCTGCATGTGGTCACCTCGTCGTCGGTGAATGCGCTGGACACGGGCGATCCGATCGAGGTCGCGGTGCGCCGATTCCGGCCGACGATCGTCGTCGACACCGAGGGCACGGACGGTTTCGTCGAGAACGACTGGTTGGGTGTTCGGCTCGGGCTCGGCGACGTTGTCATCGAACCGAACAAGCGCACCGATCGGTGTGTGATGGTGACGCTCGACCATCAGGAGATCCCGGCTCGGCGCGAGATGTTGCGTACCGTCATGTCGCGCAATCGCGTACTGACCCGCGAGGGCGGCAAGGAAGCACCGTGCGTCGGTGTGTATGCGCAGGTCAGTGCGCCGGGGACCATCCACTGCGGCGACCCGGTCGCAATTTCGAACGCCTGACCCCCGGCGCGCACTTGGGAGACAGAGGCAACCCGTCGGCAGGCAGTATCCGTCCGAAGCGGCTGCGGTTTCGACATCCAACACTAGACATATCGTTTGTCGATGTGTATAACGATTATCGATGCATCGATAATCGATATGGGCCTTTACGAGGCGCGGGAGCAGACATGGACACCACCGACACCGGACCGATCACACCGACCGACACGTCGAAGAAGGAACGCCGCGATCTGTGGGCGTCGATCGCGGTCTTCGCCCTCACCGGCGGTGTCGTTCTCTACACGTACGTCGCCGGACTCCTCCGCGAGCTGAGCGACGGGATCGTCACAGCACGCGTCGAATTCGATCAGCCCCAGGCACTCACGTCACTCGACGGCGTGGCGATGCAACTGGGGTCGCCCTCCACCATCGACGTGGCGACAGACCAGCTCTCCCCCGTCACTGTCGGATTCCTCCGTAGCGCCGACACACTGCAGACCTTCGGCTATCTGGTGGTACTGGCGCTGCTGACCTGGATGGTCGTGCGATTCGCCCGCGGCCACCTGTTCGACCGCCTCGCGGTGCGTCTCGTCGCGGTCTCCTCCATCGTCGCGGTCGCGACCATCCTCGTTCCGCAGTTCCCCCGAACACTCGGCACCAACATGCTGCTTCGCGACGTGGAGGCTCGCGAGATGATGGACACCGCGACGCTCGGTCCCGAATTCTGGTATGGCTATGTGTTCTGCATGGCACTGTCGGCGGTCGCGGTCGCGCTGCGCATCGGAAGCCGCATGGCTCGGGACAACGAAGGCCTCATCTGATGCCTCCCGAAACCGAACATGCCGTTCGCTGCCACCTCGACACCTTGCTGGCCGATCGAGGTATGACGTTGGCGCAGTTGGCCGAAGAGGTGGGGGTGAGCGTCGTGAACCTGTCGGTGTTGAAGAACGGTCGCGCCCGCGCCATCCGGTTCTCCACCCTGACAGCACTATGTAGAGTCCTCGATTGTTCTGTGGGAGATATTCTTTCGATCGAATGACTACAGATACAACGATACCCGGGACCTTGTGGGTCCCGGGTATCGTTGCGTGGTCCGGCCATCAAGCCAGTGGCGCTCCTGTTGCTGCGCGGACCTGCTCCTCGGTCACGCCCGGCGCGCACTCACGCAAGGCCAGACCATCGTCGGTGACATCGATGACAGCAAGATTCGTGACGATCCGCTGCACCACACCCTCACCCGTCAACGGAAGCGAACACTTCTCCACGATCTTCGGATCACCCGACTTATCGGTGTGCTCCATCAACACGATCACCTTACGAGCACCATGGACGAGGTCCATCGCACCACCCATACCCTTGACCATCTTGCCGGGCACCATCCA
>NZ_SLVY01000019.1 GCF_004345605.1 Rhodococcus sp. SMB37 | reverse complement strand
CATGCCCGCTCCGGCCGCATCTTCGCGTGCGTGACCACCCACCGTTGCACGTCGGTGTCCGAGACCCTCACCCCCGCCGCATACGCGTCCTGCCGAGCGCGCAGTGCATCGTTGAACACCACCCGTGCGCATCCGAACGACCGGGCCAGCATGTCTTGCTAACCCGGCGTCGGATACACGCGGTAGCGGTATCGGAGTTGCACGCCCGCACCATACAAGCGACCACCGACACACACCGCTCGAGGGATCGAGCTATCCCGGCCGTGAACGACCGGGCTTGCGCCGAAGATAGTGCGGTCAGCGGTCGACCGGTCCCCGGGACGGATCCTCCGGTGACAGCCCTTCCGCAACGCCGGCACCACCCGCCCGATCGGTGCCGCGCCCGTCGGCGTCCGCGGCCTTCCGCTCGAGGTCGGCGCGCGCAGCGCGCAGGTCCTTCCCTCGCTTCCGATATCGGACGACCGCGACGACGAGGAGGACGAACACCAGCACGCCGATGATCGCTCCGACCAGCGAGGCTCCTCGGAATCCGGGCGCGTCGACATCCATGATCCGTTCGCCGGCGTGTGCTGCGTTCCCACCGCCGAGTACGACGCTGAGCGTCATCAGGTTCGGTATCGCCACAACGAGCGCAACGACGGTGAGCGCAATCTGGACACCGCGACCGAACTTCCATCCGCGCACCTGCCATACCCACACGAGTAGGACGAGTGGGATCGCAGTGCACAGGATCCCGAACACCAGCCCCCAGAGAATCCCGCGGGAGAATCCCCCCTCGGCGAGGCCGGCGATACGTTGCGCCCACCACCGAGGCAGGAACGCAGCGAGCACGAAGTAGGTGATGACGAGCACGAGCAGGGTCACGACCACCGCGATGGTCTTCTTGAGCCACGGCTTCATTCCCGCTCGCGCGATCTCGGACGATGTCCTGGCGTCAGACATGGGCCCAGCCTACGGTCCACCCGGACATAGTGGATTCAATTCCATGTCCTCGCGTTTCGCCCCGCCTTCCTCGGCCCGCTATGGATAGTGTGAGCACGCGCGAATCGAATCGGGTGGGGAGGCACATGCGCAGTTTCGTGGATCTGGGCCTGTTCCTGGCCGCAGTGGCATTGGGTATCGGCACCGTCCTGCCCATGGTCGGAGGGGTTCGCTCCACCGAAATCCCCCTCTCGGGACTCCGCGACGGATATCCGAGCGGCGATCCCACGAGTCTCGCCGTTGCGGATCTGCCACTGTACGAGGCTCTTGCGGTTCCGCTCGCCGCAGCATCGGTACTGCTGCTGATCGCCGCGCTGTTCGATTCGGTGGTCACCGGCTGGGCCGGCGTCATCCTCGCTCTGTCCGTGTGTGTGGCGGCTGCGGTGCGCATCTTCCAGTCGCACGGCGACTATCTGGCGGAGAACCACAGCACGGCCCTGACCAATCAGAACGGGTTCGTACTACTGGTCAGCGGCACCCTCGTCGGTCTGATGTGCTGCCTCGTTTCGCTACGACGACCGTCCAGGCAACCAGCATGAGGCCGACTGTGACGCGGTCGATACGCTCACCGCACCGGCGTCTCTCGGGTGGGGCGCCCATGACCAGACGAGGGTCCACATGGCAAGCCTTGACGAACTGATCTCCCAGGTACCGATCGATCAGGTGGCGCAGAAGCTCGGCGTCGATTCCGCAACGGCGGAGACCGCGGTCCGCGCGGCCCTCCCGACCCTGGTCGGCGGCCTGGATGCGAACGCTCAGGACGCAGCAGGAGCTGCATCGCTGATGTCGGCCGTGAACAAGCACTCGGGTTCGACGATCCTCGACGGCGGAGTCGACGTCGCAAAGGTCGATACCGCGGACGGCAACAAGATCGTTGCCAACGTGTTCGGCGACCACAAGGACCAGGTCATCAGCACTCTGGGTTCTGTCAACGGTTCCGGTGGCAAGGACCTCATGGCGCAGCTGCTGCCGATCCTGGCACCGATCGTGCTGTCATACCTCGCGAAGCAGATCACCGGTGGCTCCGCTCCCGCCTCGACGACGGCGAGCGCGGGCAACCAGGGCGGCCTCGGCGACCTGCTCGGCGGACTCCTGAAGAACGCTGCGGGCAGCTCGGGTAACACCGGCGGTGGACTCGGCGACATACTCGGTGGTGTCCTCGGCGGAAATTCCGGCGGACTCGGCGGGCTGCTAGGTGGCCTGCTCGGCAGCGGAAAGCGCTGATCAGCGCAATCCGACTCCGGTACGGACGCGGCCTCGGAACCCACCGGGGCCGTTTTCGATTCAGGGACTTCCGACGGTACACAGCGATGACCCGGTACCGTAGCCACGGACGTTTTGTGACGGGCAACATTGTGATTCCGATCAGTTGCCAGGTTCCGGTGCGCGACGACAGACTTCGACGGGCACGAACCTACGGTCCCGTAGGCTTCACCACCGAAACGACATCACACGGACAGGGGTATTGATACATGACGCGAGTCCTGACTCAACTGGAGCTACTGCGTGAGCTGGAGCCCGTGGCCGAGGCGAACGTCAATCGACACCTCTCGATGACGAAGGATTGGCATCCCCACGACTACGTGCCGTGGGACGAGGGTCGCAACTTCGCCGCCATGGGCGGCAGCGACTGGGATCCCGAGCAGTCGCGACTCGGTGAGGTCGCCAAGGCCGCGATGATCACCAACCTGCTCACCGAGGACAACCTGCCCTCCTACCACCGTGAGATCGCCGTCAACTTCTCGCGCGACGGCGCGTGGGGCACGTGGGTCGGTCGGTGGACTGCGGAGGAGAACCGTCACGGCATCGTGATGCGCGATTACCTCGTCGTCACGCGTGGTGTCGATCCGGTGGCCCTCGAGAACGCCCGCATGGAGCACATGACGAACGGCTTCGCGTCGCCCAACGACACCGGCATGCTGAGGTCGGTTGCGTACGTCACGTTCCAGGAACTCGCGACGCGCGTCTCTCACCGGAACACCGGCCACGCCTGCAACGAGCCGATCGCCGACAAGATGCTCCAGCGCATCGCTGCCGACGAGAACCTGCACATGATCTTCTACCGCAACATCTGCGAGGCCGCCCTCGATGTCGCTCCGGTCCAGACACTCGAAGCGATCACCGAGGTCCTGCGAAACTTCCAGATGCCGGGTGCGGGCATGCCGAACTTCCGTCGCAACGGCGTCCTGATGGCCAAGCACGGCATCTACGATCTTCGCCAGCACCTCGACGACGTCGTGATGCCTGTTCTGCGCAAGTGGAAGTTGTTCGACCGCGACTTCGGCAGCGCCGGCGCGCAGACCCTCGACGAGCTCGGCACCTTCCTCGAAGATCTCGAGAAGCAGGCCGTGAAGTTCGAGGAGATGCGCGACCGTTCGCTCGCCCGCGAAGCGGCCAAGCGCGAGCGCGCCGCAGCCGTCTCCTGACCCTGCTCGCGGGGTCCGGCCCGGGTTCGACCGATTCGGGCTCCACCCCCACCAGCGGTTATCCTGTGCCCGGTACCGTCTTCGGTGCCGGGCACAGTTGTTCGACCTGCCTCCGCAGGAACTTACTCGTATTCTTTTGCACCACAACGCTTTCTCGAGGTTCTCATGTCTGCCCTGAAGATCGGCTCGCTCGAATTGGACAGCCCTGTCGTGCTGGCTCCGATGGCCGGGGTGACGAACATCGCATTCCGCACTCTGTGCCGCGACCTCGAGCTCGAACGGGCCGGCAGCACATCGGGGCTGTATGTATGCGAGATGGTGACTGCGCGCGCCCTCGTCGAACGTCACCCGGTCACGATGCACATGACCACCTTCGGCCCCACCGAGACACCCCGTTCGCTGCAGCTGTACACGGTCGATCCCGACACGACGTACGCCGCAGCGAAGATGATCGTCGACGAGGACCTCGCAGACCACATCGACATGAACTTCGGGTGCCCCGTCCCCAAGGTCACCCGTAAGGGCGGTGGGTCGGCTCTGCCCTACAAGCGTCGCCTGTTCGGACAGATCGTGGCGGCTGCGGTGCGCGCTACCGAAGGCACGAACATCCCGGTCACGGTCAAGTTCCGGATCGGCATCGACGACGAGCACCACACCCACCTCGACGCGGGGCGGATCGCCGCCGGCGAGGGCGCTGCCGCCGTGGCACTGCACGCCCGCACTGCTGCTCAGCGATACTCGGGCACGGCGGCCTGGAACGAGATCGCCCGCCTGAAAGACCATGTCACGGACGTGCCGGTCCTGGGCAACGGCGACATCTTCGATGCCGAGGACGCCGAGAAGATGATGGCGCAGACCGGATGCGATGGTGTCGTCGTCGGGCGAGGTTGCCTGGGGCGCCCCTGGTTGTTCGCCGAGTTGAGCGCGGCACTGAACGGCCGGGACATTCCCACCCCACCGACGCTGGGCGAGGTCACGGTGATCATGCGCCGTCACGCCACACTCCTTGCCGCCCACCACGGCGAGGACAAGGGCATGCGCGAGATCCGCAAGCACATAGCCTGGTACCTGCGGGGCTTTCCTGCGGGTTCGGAGGTGCGGAGTGGCCTGGCACGGGTGTCGTCGCTGAGCGAGTTCGACGGTCTCCTCGGCCTGCTCGACCCGACCGTCCCGTTCCCGGCCGATGCCGAAGGCCCTCGTGGCCGCCAAGGCTCCCCCAGCGCCGTAGCACTGCCCGAAGGATGGCTCGACGACCCCGACGACACGCTCGTCCCGGCGGGCGCGGACATCATGCACTCCGGTGGGTGACCTGCGCTGATTGCTCTCGTGGGCGAGACAAAGCTCGCATCTCTTCGTGGGTTGCCCGGCAATCAGTATCATGGCGAGGTCGCTCTGAGCGAGGGCGAACACGACGAGTGCGGGAACGCGACGCGGAGAGGCCAGGGCATCTGTGGGTGAGGAGCACGATCCGGGTTCGCCCGACAGTCGTGCCCCCTGGGAGCGGCCGATCGCCGACCCCGCCACTCGCGACTCACGCTCCGGCCGAATCCGCCGGGACCGGCCGGACGGTGCAGAAGCGGACAGTGCACGCTCGGAGAGCGGACGAAGTGCCAGTTCTCGCTCCGACAGCCGTCGCAGCGAGTCCGGGCGCAGCAGGCGCAACGACTCCGCGGACAAGTCGAAGCAGCTCACCGTCGCGGAGCTGATGAACAAGGTGGACCGCGAGAAGAACTCGCCCCCCTCCACTCCGTCATCGCCGTCCACCCCGTCTCGCGCAGCATCGCCACCTCCCACCGCATCGCTACCTCCCGAAGTGTCACGACCGTCCGCCGCACCTCGGGTTCCTGATACTCCTCCCGCGTTCCGAACGCCGCAGCCTCCCCCGACGCCGCCGCAGGCTCCCCCACCGAGGCCCCAGCCTCCGCGGGCATCCCAGCCCCCGCGCCCCTCGCAGCCCCGAAAGCACCCGGAGGCTCCGGTACCGCCGCCGCAGGCATCTCCGCAGCGGCCGAGTTCGCCTCCCCTGACCGCGGCATCGGCGCTTCCCCCTGCTCATCCACCTGCGGCCCCGCCCCAAGGGCGCGGCCCGACACGCGCAACCCCGGTGCCCGCCGTCGACGACCCGGCACGACCGGACACCGAGCCCGACAACGTCGACGACGAACCGACGGCGATACCGCAGGCGGTGGGCAGCGACGGTCTGAGCCGGCTGGCGCTGAGCAAGAAACGCAAGCAACGGAAATTGCGGCTCGCCGCACGTGTCGCGGTCTCGCTCGTCTCCGTCCTCGCCCTCGTCGGCACCGGATCGGTCTGGAGTTATCTCCGCGCGACAGAGGCCGGGTTCTCTCAGATCGCAGCTCTCGACACAGAGTCCGACGACATCGTCGACCCCATCGGGCAGACCGGCGACGAGACCTACCTCATCGTCGGTACCGATACGCGTGCCGGCGCCAGCGGTGAGGTGGGTGCCGGCAGCGTCGAGGACGCCGAGGGCGCTCGCGCCGACGTCGCGATCCTGGTCAACATTCCTGCCGATCGCAGTCGCGTGGTCGCGGTGTCGTTCCCCCGGGATCTCGACGTCGAGCGGCCGGTGTGTCTCGCGTGGGACAGCGAGACCGGCGACTACAGCTCCGAGATCTATCCCGCTGCCGAAGGCGACAAACTCAACGCCGTGTACGCACTCGGCGGTCCGAAATGCCTGGTCAAGACGATCCAGAAGATGTCGGGTCTGAAGATCGGCCACTTCGTCGGTATCGATTTCGCCGGCTTCGAATCGATGGTCGACGAGGTCGGCGGTGTCGAGGTCTGCACCCCTACTCCGTTGGTGGACGGTGAGCTCGGCACGATCATCGACATAGCGGGCACCCATCTTCTCGACGGTCGACGAGCTCTCGACTACGTTCGTGCGCGCAAGGTCGAATCCGAGATCAACAGCGACTATTCGCGGATCAACCGCCAGCAGAAGTTCCTGTCGTCGCTGCTGCGGTCCGCGCTGTCGAACAAGGTTCTGCTCGACCCAGGGAAGCTGAACGGGCTCATCGGCGCCTTCACTCGCGCGACGTTCGTCGAGAACGTCAACGCCGATTCGCTGGTGAAGCTCGGGCGGTCGCTGCAGAACGTCGATGCCGGGGCCGTCACATTCCTGACCGTGCCCACTGCCGGTACCACAGAGTGGGGCAACGAGATTCCCCGGCTCGACGACATCGAAGCCATCTTCACCGCGATCATCGACGACCAGCCTCTCCCCGGGGAGAGGCGCGAGACACCCGACGAGGCCGACCCGGCTGCCGATCCGGTGGTCTCCCCCTCACTGCCCGCGCTCGATCCGTCCTGGGTGTCGGTCCAGGTATCGAACGCGTCGGGGGTGTCCGGTCTCGCTGCCGGGACCTCGGACGAGCTCGCCTCATACGGATTCCCCATCTACGACGTAGGGAACTATACGGGCATCAGCTCACAGACCGTCGTGCGATTCGCACCCGGCATGGAGGCCGAGGCAATGACGGTGGCCTCGGCCTTCCCGGGCGCAGTACTGCAGCGCGCCTCGGATTCGTCGTTGGGTAATGTGGTCGAAGTCGTCCTCGGGCCTGAATTCGACGGCGCCCTGACGTACCCCACCCCGGCGGGGAGCCCACTCGGGCCGGTCACGATCGAAGAGGCCCACGACGAAGGCGCCGTCCAGCTCCCGGACGACCTCACCGTGACCAACGCCGGCGCCGATCCCTGCAGCTGAGAGCGTCGAACGCCGCTGAGTCGTTCACCTCCGGTTCACTCCTTGATCGTGATACGGACCGTTGGAGGCCGTATGGTGTGACGTTATGCGCGTCGCTTACAACGAACAGATGGATGAACTCACCGGGCTACTCGGCGAAATGGCCGGACTCGCCGGAGTGGCGATGGAACGGGCCACCCAAGCCTTGCTCCAGGCCGACCTCCCCCTTGCGGAGACGGTGATCGAAGAGCACGACAAGATCACCGAACTCGGTGCCGTGTGCGAAGAGAAGGCCTTCGCGCTTCTCGCCCTGCAGGGCCCGGTCGCGGGCGACCTGCGCGCGGTGGTGAGCGGCATCCAGATCGTCGCGGACATCGATCGCATGGGTGCGCTTGCTCTGCACATCGCAAAGGCCACACGCCGGCGTCATCCCAATCACGTGCTGCCCGACGAGGTCAGTGGGTACTTCGCGGAGATGGGCCGGATCGCCGTGTCCCTCGGTGCCGCGACCCGCGAGATCCTCGAGACCCGCGACCCCGAGCGCGCAGCACGCCTCCACGAGGAGGACGAGGCGATGGACGATCTCCACCGCCACCTGTTCACGGTGCTCATGGACCGCGAATGGAAGCACGGCGTGGCCGCGGCCGTCGACGTCACCCTCCTGGGACGCTTCTACGAGCGGTTCGCCGACCACGCCGTCGAGGTGGGTCGCCGCGTGATCTTCCTGGTGACGGGCAAGCTGCCCACCCTCGAGGACTTCCACACCATGCAGCAGCGCGTCGACAAGCTCACTGTGTACCCCGAGTCCTGAGTTCGCCTGCGCCACACGCGCAGAGCCCCGACCGGATGATCCGGTCGGGGCTCTCCTATTCGTGCTGCGGCCAGTCATGCTGTGGCCGAGTAAGACTCAGCCGAATCGGCCCGAAATGTAGTCCTCGGTGGCTTTCTGCGTCGGGTTCGAGAAGATCTTCTCGGTGTCGTCGATCTCGATCAGCTTGCCGGGCCTACCGGTGGCCTCGAGATTGAAGAACGCCGTCTGGTCGCTCACGCGGGCTGCCTGCTGCATGTTGTGCGTGACGATGACAATCGTGAACTCCTGCTTCAGCTCCGTGATCAGATCCTCGATTGCAAGCGTCGAGATGGGGTCGAGCGCGGAGCACGGCTCGTCCATGAGCAGCACGTCGGGCTGCACCGCGATCGCGCGGGCGATACACAGACGCTGCTGCTGACCACCGGACAGACCGCCGCCGGGCTTGTCGAGGCGATCCTTGACCTCCGTCCAGAGGTTCGCGCCACGCAGCGACTTCTCGGCGACCTCGTCGAGCTTCTTCTTGTCGCGCATGCCCTGCAGCTTCAGGCCCGCAACGACGTTGTCGCGAATCGACATCGTCGGGAAGGGGTTCGGCCGCTGGAACACCATGCCGATGGTCTTGCGCACACCCACGGGATCGACGGACGCGTCGTAGATGTCCTCGCCGTCGAGGAGCACCGACCCTTCGACGTAGGCGCCGGGGGTCACCTCGTGCATGCGGTTGAGGGAGCGGAGCACGGTGGACTTACCGCAGCCGGACGGGCCGATGAACGCCGTGACGTTGCGGGGAGGCACCGAGAGCGTCACGTCGGACACCGCGTGGAACTTGCCGTAGAAGATGTTGACGTCCTTGAGATCCAGACGCTTGGCCATTACCGGCTCCCTAATGGTGTATCGAATTCGAAGTATGTGGTCATCGCCGGCTCGTCTACTTGGAGCCGACCTGCGACAGGCGGCCGATCAGCTTGGCGGCGATGTTGAGGATCGCGATGATGAGGATCAGGGTCAATGCAGCACCCCAGATGCGCATCGAACCAGCTTCGGTGGGGTTGTTCATCTCGGCGACCATTAGACCCGGCAGTGTGGCCATCTCGCCACCGAACAGGTTGAAGTTGATGAACGGTGCGTAGCCCACGAGGATCAGCAGCGGCGCGGTCTCACCCATCACACGAGCGAGTGCGAGCATGATGCCGGTGATGATGCCGGCGAGCGAGGTCGGGAGCACGATCCGGGCGATCGTCTTCCACTTCGGGACACCGAGTGCGTACGACGCCTCGCGGAGGTCCTGCGGAACGATCCGCAACATTTCCTCGGTGCTGCGCACCACGACCGGCACCATGAGAAGCACCAGCGCCAGGGACACTGCGAATGCGGACTTCGGCATGCCGAAGGTCGCCACCCACAGCGCGTAGATGAACAGCGCGGCGACGATGGACGGAACACCGCTGAGGATGTCGACCATGAACGTCGTGATGCGGCCGAGCTTCGACTTGCCTGCGTACTCGACTAGATAGATCGCGACGAATACACCGAGCGGGATCGAGATGACCGCACATACCAATCCCTGCAGGAGGGTGCCGATGATCGCGTGGTAGACACCGCCACCCATGGACGAAGCGGTCAGCCCGCTCAGCGAGTTGGTGAACCAGGTCGGGGAAAGCAGTGCGGGCAGGCCCTTGGCGATCACAGTGAAGAGCACCCAGGCCAACGGCACGAGAGCAACGAGCACCGAGAAGGTGACGAGCACAGTCGCCGCGACGTCCTTGGTGCGACGTGCACCGCTGACCCGCTGGAATGTCGGTGCCTTGACCGGCGATTTGAGGGTTGTCGTCGTCATGGCGTCAGTCCTTCTTTCCGGCGACGATCATGCGGGCTGCGGCGTTGACGACGAAGGTCAGGACGAAGAGCACGAGACCTGCCGCGATGTAGGCGCCTGCCTGGATGTTGTTGTTGAACTCGGCGTAACCGAGGGCGATCTTCGATGCGATGGTGGCGCCACCGTCGAACAGCGACCAGGAGAACGCGTCGGAGGTAGTCCGCAGGATGAGGTAGAGGGCCATGGTCTCGCCGAGTGCTCGTCCGAGACCGAGCATGGAACCGCTGACGTAGCCCGACTTACCGAACGGGATGACCGTCGTCTTCACGACTTCCCAGCGGGTCGCGCCGAGTGCGAGCGCCGCCTCGATGTGCGCGGTGGGCGTCTGGACGAACACCTCACGGCTCACGGCGGCGATGGTGGGCAGGATCATCACGGCGAGCACGATGCCCGCGGTGAAGATCGTTCCGCCGCCCACAATCGAACCGCTGCCCGTCGCGAACAGCGGGAACCAGCCGAGGTTGGTGTTGAGGAACTCTGCGACCGGTCGCAGGAAGGGCGCGAGGATGAGCATGCCCCACAGGCCGTAGACGATCGACGGCACCGCAGCGAGCAGGTCGATCACGTACGCAAGCGTCTTCTTGACCCGCGCGGGACAGTACGAGGTCAGGAAGATCGCGATACCGAGGGCCACCGGCATCGCGAGTACCAGCGCGAACACCGACACGAGGACGGTGACCTGGAACAGGTCGAGGACGCCGAAGGCCATCGCCTCGATGTCCTGAGTGACCCACTCGCGGCTGGTGAGGAAGTTGACGGTGTTGCGTTGCAGCGCGGGCACTGCACGCCAGACGAGGAACACCGCGATCGCGGCGATGATCACCGAGATCAGGACGGCAGACCCGGAAGCCAACGAACTGAAGATCCGGTCGCCTGGCCGAACGACGGTCTTCTTCTTGCTCTGTGGGGAAGTAATCTTGGCCTCCGGTGTACTGCCGTGCGGACCTGTACTGCCGTGCGGACCGCCCGGTCCTGACCCGGCCGGGTCGGGACCGGCGGCGCGAGTAGCCGAGGTGCTCGGCGCGTCACTCATGTGAACTCGCAATCTATCTCGTTGTGGATTTCAGGAACGGGCGGTCCGCCGGTGCAGACGATCAGGCGATGGCGTCGATCGACTCGGTCAGCTGGGTCTTGAAGGAATCGGGCAGCGGGACATAGCCGATCTCCTCGAGGCCATCCTGGCCTTCGTTGGCCGCGCTGGTCAGGAACGACTTGACCGCTGCCGACGTGTCGGCGTCGTAGCCGCCCGAGCAGACGACCTCGTAGGTGGCGAGCACCAGCGGGTACGCACCTTCGGCGTCGGTGTCGAAGATCGACGTGAGGTCGAGGGTCAGATCGCCGCCGCCGGCGCTGGCGAACTCGGCACCGTCGATGGCCGCAGCGGCGGTCTCGGCGGTCAGCTCGACCGGGCCGTTGCCGGTGTCGATCGAAGCGATGCTGAGCCCGTTCTGCTCGGCGAACGACAACTCGACGTAGGTGATCGATCCGGGGGAACCCGAAACAGCCTGGGCGACACCGGCAGAGCCCTTCGCACCTTCACCGATACCGCCGGTGAAATCGGAGCCTGCACCGGTGGTCCATGCACCGTTGGACGCTGCTTCGAGATACTGCTGGAAGTTGTCGGTGGTACCCGACGAATCCGAACGGACGATCGCGGTGATCGGGCTATCGGGCAGTTCGACACCCTCGTTGAGCGCGGCGAGCGCCGGATCGTTCCACGTGGTGATCTGGCCGTTGAAGATCTTGGCGGCGACCTCACCGTTGACGACGAGATTGTCGACGCCGTCGAGGTTGTAGGCAAGCGCGACCGGGCCGAACACGAGCGGCAGGTTCCAGGCCGGGTTGCCCGCGCAACGCTCGGCAGCCAGCGCTGCCTGCTCGTCCTCGATAGCAGAGTCGGAGCCTGCGAAATCGATCTGGCTTGCGATGAACTGCGTGCGGCCGTCACCGGAACCCGACGGGTTGTACGCCACGTTGACCGTGGAGCCCTTCTCGTTACAGACGGCGATGTAGGTCGACACGAAGTTGTCCATCGCGTTCTTCTGCGCAGACGACCCCGCCCCGGAGAGGTTCTCCTTACCCTCGCAGGTCGCGCCCGACGCGTCGGCGTCGACCTCGACGGAGCCCGCGTTGTTGTCGCTACCGCAGGCCGCGAGCGTGAGGGCGCCGGCCGCAAACAGGCCGAGCAGAGCACCATTGCGCTTCAGGTTCACCTGTACTCCTTCAGGAATATCGCTTCCGCCACACAAGGCTGGGTGGCGACTTCGAGACGCGGGAGGACCCCGGCGCCGAGCCGACAGCGTCCGACCCGTATGCAGAAGGTAGGCGGATCCGGTGGACGGATACTTCCTCGCTGGTTAACAGGAGATGAACACGCCGGATACAGGCGCTATTGGTGTTGCGACGATCACCCGAACTTCACCGGACAACAACGTGTCGTCGGGAGATGTTCACTTCGCGTATGCGACATCCACATGAAACCGCTCGAACCCGAGCTTGCCGTAGGTGTTGAGCGCGGCCGTGTTGTCACCCTCGACATAGAGCAGAACAGTGGGCAATCCGCGCTCGCGCAGATGATGCAGTCCGGCGAGGGTGAGGAGCCGGCCGAGACCCCGGCCCTGCGCCTCCGGATCGATACCGACCACGTAGACCTCGCCGAGCGACGGTTCCGTCGGCCCCGCCGGGTGCACCTTCGTCCAGTGGAAGCCCAGGAGACGATCAGGATCGGCGGCGTCGAATGCGAGGAACAGCCCCTCGGGATCGAACCACGACTCGGCGCGACGGTCGGCCACATCGCTCGCTGTCATACGCCCCTGTTCCGGGTGCCATTCGAAGGCGGATGCGTTGACCCGGACGAGCTCCGGATCGTCCGAGGGCCCTCGATACGTGCGCAACTCCACCGAATCGGGAACTTCGAGCTCGGGGAGTGCGAGATCGAGCGACCGTCTCAGCTGAAGTAGTTCGCGCACACCCGACAGGTCGAGTTTCGCGGCGACAGCCCGGGCCGCGGGAAGGTCGCCGTGCGCCCACACCCGCGCGTCGGTGCCGCCTTCGGTCAGTGCTGCACCGACGAGCTCGCTACCGAGCCCGCGGCCTCGCTGGGCCGGATCCACGACGACCTCGGACATCGACGGATGCTCACCGTGCGCGGGCGTGAGATTCGCATACCCGGCGACCGCACCGTCCACGACGGCGATCAGGTGCCGCGCATCGGTGTCGCGAGTCAGGGAGTGGACCGCCTGCTCCGACACCGGAGCGGTACCGTCGTGCGCGGTCGCGCGGTCGAGAAGTGCCTGCACCTCGGCGGCGTGCTCCGTGGTCGGACGGTCGACGAACTGCTGCAATGGGAGCTCTTCGCGCTCGTGGTGCCCGGGCTTCATGCACCCGAGGGTAGCCACTACTCCGCGAACTCGTCCTCGGGGTGCCCGACGGTGTGACCGCCCTTGGTGCGGCTGCTCGGCCTGACCGCCTTGTAGCCGACATTACGGACGGTGCCGATGAGGGCTTCGTGTTCGGGGCCGAGCTTCGCGCGGAGTCGTCGCACGTGCACGTCGACGGTGCGGGTGCCGCCGAAGAAGTCGTAGCCCCACACTTCCTGCAGCAACTGCGCGCGGGTGAAGACCCGGCCGGCGTGCTGAGCGAGATACTTGAGAAGTTCGAATTCCTTGTACGTCAGGTCGAGCGGTTTTCCGCGCAACCTCGCCGTATATGTGTCCTCGTCGATGGTGAGTTCGCCGAGCGTGATCCGCCCGGACGTCTCGGTGCCGACCGCTCCACCGGAGCGCGCCAGGAGCAGCCGCAACCGGGCGTCGAGTTCCGCGGGTCCCGTGCCGGTGAGCAGGATGTCGTCGAGCGCCCACTCGGGGTTGACCGCGACGAGCCCGCCTTCGGTGAGAACAGCGACGACGGGGATGGCCGATCCCGCTCCCCCGAGCAGGCGACACAATCCGCGCGCTGCGGCGAGATCCGTCCGCGCGTCGACGATCGCGACATCTGCGGTTGCTGCCTCGAGCAACGACGACACCTCGGTCGGGACCGGCCGCACCGAATGTGCCAGCAGCGACAGCGACGGCAGCACGGCATCAGGATTCGGATCGGAGGTCAGAAGGAGAAGTTCCACCGGGCCTCCGTTTCTTCGCACTGCCTGGGTGGACCGTTCCGGATGAACGACGTGCTACAGATTAACCCCCCATTTGTTACCGGCGTGTTAGCTGGCAGAAGGCGGCGCGGTACGCTCCGTCACAATGGTCGGCGTGCGCAAACTCATTTACGGCCTCGTCGTCCTCGTCGGCCTCGCTCTACTGGTCGATTTCGGAGCGGCGGCCTGGTCCGAGTACCGGCTGTCACGGGCGCTGCGTGAGGGTGGAGCCCTCCAGTCCGATCCCGCGGTGACGATCCACGGATTCCCGTTTCTCCTGCAGGCACGCAACGGGCACTACGAGAACGTCGAGATCACCGCGGATCGGGTCCCCACCGACATGCTCGGCGACATCACGGTCGAAGCGAACCTGGTGGGAGCCCACGCAGAAGCATCCGAACTCCTCGACGGATCGATCCGGTCGGTACCGGTCGACCTGCTGTTCGGCCGCGTCATGATCGACGCCACCGAACTCGGTCAGGCGCTCGACATCCCCGACCTGCAGATTTCTGCGCCGCCGGACAGCAAGTCCGACGGCACGGGCGGATCGGGCGGATCCGGTCCGACCACAGCCGGCGGTGTCGTGCTCACCGGCACTGTGCCCGTCGGTCCGCTCTCGGCGCGGGTCAGTGTCCAGGCAGACCTGGTGCTGGACGGCGACCAGGTACAGATCGTCGCGTCGGACCTGTACTTCGGCCCTGAGGGACATGCCGACTTCACGGTTCCCGAACCGTTGAAGCCTCTGGTGCTGGGACTGTTCACCGCCACGATCGAGCCGCAGGATCTGCCGTTCGGCGTGTATCCCACCTCGGTGGAGGCACGTGGCTCGCGGATCGTCATCGAAGGCGAGGCACACAACGTGACCATCGACCTCGCGGAAGTGCAGCGCCCCTCGTGATCGCGCTGGCCGTCCTTGCGGTCGTGGTCGTCGCGGCGTGCGTCGTAGGCGTGGTGCTTCGCGCGCAGTCCGGCCGGCTGAGGGAGCAACCGGACGGTGGCCCCTCGGTGGCGAGCCCGGAACTCGGCAGAGTCGGAGTCGGCGCAGGTGAGCCGGTGATACTGCATTTCTCCGCTCCGTGGTGCGGGCCGTGCGCTGCAGTGCGCCGGGTAGTGTCCGCGGTGGTGGAGAACCCCGGCGACGCCGGGACACCGGTTCACGACATCGAACTCGATCTCGATGAAAATTCCTCGCTGGCCACAGAACTCGGCGTACTCTCACTTCCCACGACGTTGTTGTTCGACGGCAACGGACGCCAGCGCTTCCGAGTCTCCGGGGTTCCGACGGCGAACGACCTGAGGCAAGCGCTGGCCGCGCTGTGACGCCGACCGGCACCCGCCCCTTCCTTATGCCGGTTTCTCGGTTAGACTGCGACACGTGCTCACCTGCCAAGAGCTGATGCTCACCCGACGCCGCACAGTCGACCTGTGCCGCCTCGGCGGCTCTTGTTGTACCTGCTGATCCACACGCGGTCGACCTACCGCGATTCGACTCGCCCCAGCGATATCGATCATGCAGGAGTACATACATGTCTCTCACCACCTCGTCTGCTGCCCAGGTAGACGTTCGCGGACCTCGGTTCGCGGCCTGGATCACCACAGCGGTTCTCGTCGCGGTCCTCGTGATCGCCTCGTTCACGCCGTCCGTGGCCGGTATCCTGCTCGCCGCTCAGACCGTCGTGTTCGCCCTCGGCGCGGCACTCGGCCCGCGACGCAGCCCGTACGGCGCACTCTTCGCCACCGTGGTCGCCCCCCGCCTCGGGCCACCGTCCGAGACCGAGCCCACCCCACCGTTGCGGTTCGCGCAGGGGGTCGGATTCGTCTTCGCCCTGATCGGCACCGTCGCATTGCTCACCGGCGCCGTCACGCTCGGCATCGTCGCCGCAGGGTTCGCTCTGTTCGCAGCCCTGCTGAATGCCGCGTTCGGGGTGTGTCTCGGCTGCCGCATCTACCCGCTGATCATCCGGTTGCGGCCTCAGACGACCTGAGTTGCTGTTCCACCCACACTGCAGTTCCACCCACAAGTCCTTCAGATTCATCACGAAAGGAACAACCATGGCTCGCTCCGATGTTCTGGTCTCCGCCGACTGGGCCGAGAAGAACCTGCAAGCGCCGAAGACCGTCTTCATCGAGGTCGACGAAGACACCTCCGCCTACGAAGGCGGTCACATCGAGGGCGCGATCCGCCTCGACTGGCGCAAGGATCTTCAGGACGCGGTCCGCCGCGACTTCCTGAACCAGGAGCAGTTCTCCGCTCTGCTGTCTGCGAAGGGTGTCGCGAACGACGACACCGTCGTGCTCTACGGCGGCAACAACAACTGGTTCGCGGCGTACGCCTACTGGTACTTCAAGCTGTACGGTCACCAGGACGTCAAGCTCATCGACGGTGGCCGTAAGAAGTGGGAACTCGACGGTCGCCCGCTGTCGAAGGACGAGGTCACCCGCCCGGCCACCGAGTACAAGGCCTCCGCGCCCGACACGTCGATCCGTGCGTTCCGTGACGAGGTCATCGACGCCATCGGCAGCAAGAACCTCGTCGACGTGCGTTCGCCCGACGAGTTCTCCGGCAAGATCCTCGCTCCCGCGCACCTCCCGCAGGAGCAGGCCCAGCAGCGCGGACACGTTCCCGGGGCGATCAACATCCCGTGGAGCACCACCGCCAATGAGGACGGCACCTTCAAGTCCGACGAGGACCTCACCGCTCTCTACTCGGAGAAGGGCTTCGACGACAGCAAGGAAACCATCGCGTACTGCCGCATCGGCGAGCGCTCGAGCCACACCTGGTTCGTGCTGCAGGAGATCCTCGGCAAGAAGAATGTCAAGAACTACGACGGCAGCTGGGTCGAGTACGGCTCACTCGTCGGCGCACCGATCGAATTGGGAGCATAAGAACATGTGTGGAGCACCCGTCCAGTCCCAGACTCTTCCGTCGAACGTCGACACCGAGAAGGAAACGGTCATCACCGGCCGTGTTCTCGCAGCCGACGGACAGCCCGTCGGTGGCGCCTTCGTCCGCCTGCTCGACGGTGGCGATGAATTCACCGCCGAGGTCGTTGCGTCGGCGACCGGTGACTTCCGGTTCTTCGCCGCGCCCGGCGACTGGAAGATCCGCGCGCTGTCCAGCACGGGCAACGGCACCGCGACAGTGAGCCCGACTGCAGCCGGCGTGCACAACGTCGACGTCACCGTCGCGAAGTAGTATCCCCCCGGTCAGCGAGGGCCTGGGTCCGGAATCACACCGGACTCAGGCCCTTTCTGCGTTCCATGACATCGTGAATGCCGGTTCGCTCCTGCACAACCCGGACCCGTCGTCGGCGGGTATTCCTGCCGAGGTCTAAGATGGCCGCGTGGTCATTTTCTTCGAAGTTCTCCTGGTCCTCGCAGCGTTGCTCATCACCTGGTTTGCGCTGTACACGATCTACCGCCTGGTCACTCAAGACTAGTGACTGCGGAATCGGACGACTCACGCCGCAGCGGTAACGACGCGATCGCGGAGGCCGAGAAGCGCGCGGCTGCCACAGCCGAGCGCAACATCTCGGCTCTACCTGGCCTGCCCGGCCCGGAAGACACCGCGAACCTGAGGTTCGGCCCCGATCTCGACCCGGCGATGCTCGCGTTACTGCCGCTGGTGGGTGTGTGGCGCGGCGAGGGTGAGGGACACGATCCCGAGACGGGCGACTACCGCTTCGGTCAGCAGATCGTCGTCACGCACAGCGGCGCTGATTACCTAGCGTGGGAAGCACGTTCGTGGCGTCTCGACGACGCCGGCGAATTCAGTGCACCGGACCGTCGAGAGAGCGGCTTCTGGCGTGTGTCGGGTACCGACGCCGCCGGCAGCGAGGACCCGGAAACCGTCGAGCTGCTCCTCACCCACAGCGCCGGTGTCGTCGAGCTGTACTACGGAACGGCCCTGACCCAGTCGTCGTGGGAGCTCGCGACGGACGTGGTGATCCGTACGAAGTCCGGCGAGGACGTGGGAGGAGCCAAGCGGCTCTACGGCATCGTCGAAGGCGGGGACCTCGCCTACGTCGAAGAACGCGTCATCGCCGACGGCGAACTGGTCCCGCGCATGTCAGCGCGGTTGTCCCGCTACGTCGGCTGACGATCACCTCGTCTCCGACGGGTCTTCGGCACCGGACTCCGGTCCCTTGCGGTCCCCGGCGTTGCTGTCGTGGTCCTCGTCGTCGGTAGTGCCCGATCCCACCTCCGGGATCGCGTGCGTGACCACCACGACTTCGGGTGCGGGCAATTCCTCGGCCGCAGCAAGAGCTTCGGCTGTATGCACCTGAGGCCACTGACGGGTGACCGGTTCCGGGCGCTCACCGAGGTCTTCGCGGATTCCCCGCACCAAGCTGTACATCATCACGAAACCCATCACGAAGAACGGCAGACCGACCACCGTGATCAGCTGTTGCAGCGCGTCGAGGCCGTCCTTGCCGGTCGCGACGAGCATGGTCGACGCGACCAGACCCATCAGGATCGCCCAGAAGAGACGTTGATGGATCGGTGCCTTCTCCTCGTGCCCGGACGCCATCATGTCGAGCACCATCGCGGTCGAATCCACCGACGTGACGAAGAAGATCACCACGAGCACAATGGCGATGAACGAGACGAATCCCGTGAACGGGAAATGCCCGAGGAACTCGAAAAGTGCACCGGGGATGTCGCCGTCGCCAACGACGCGCTCGACGAGCCCACCTTCGCCGTTGAGCTCGATGTCGAACGATCCCATGCCGAAGATGCTGAACCAGATCACCGAGAACAGCACGGGTAATCCGAGCACGCCACCGACGAATTCTCGGATCGTGCGGCCGCGCGAGATCCGGGCGATGAAGATTCCGACGAACGGCGACCACGTGATGGTCCACGCCCAGTAGAACACCGTCCACGTGTTCTGCCAGCCGGAGCTCGCGAAGGTGTCGTTCCAGAATGCGAGCCGCGGCAGGGCCTCCGCATAGATTCCGACCGATTCGATCATGCCTTTGAGCAGAAACAGGCTCGGCCCGGTGACCAGCACGAACACCAGAAGACCCACGGCCATACCGATGTTGAGATTCGACAACCGCTTGATGCCTTTGTCGAGTCCGAGTGCCACCGAGATACCCGCCATCACTGTCACGATCGCGATCAGCCCGATCTGGATGAATCCGGACTCTTCGAGGTCGAACAGCTGCGCGAGACCGGCGTTGATCTGCAGTGTTCCGAGACCCACCGATGTCGCGACACCGAACACCGTGCCGAGGATCGCGAGGACATCGATGGCGTGGCCGATCGGGCCGTAGATACGGACGCCGAGAATCGGCGCGAAGATCGAACTCACCCGGGGCGGCAGGTGCCGCTTGTAGATGAAGTATCCGAAACACAGACCCGGCAACGCAAAGATCGTCCAGGTGTGCAGGCCGAAGTGATAGAGGGCGAAGCCCATCGCTTCCTGAGCGGCCTCGACCGAACGGGGCTCGACATCCTACATCGGCGGGTTCGCGAAATGCGAGATCGGCTCGGCAACAGCCCAGAACATCAGGATCGTACCGATGCCTGCGGCGAAGAGCATCGAGAACCAGGTGATGTTCGAATGCTCGGGCCGCTCGTCGTCGCCACCGAGCCGGACCCGGCCGTATCGGGTGAGCGCAATCCCCACCAGAAAGAGGAGAAAGGTCGTGACGCCTAGGATGTAGAACCAGCCCAGGTTGGTCATGATCCAGGTCGACGCGGTGCTGAAGATCTGGTCGACGGCGTCGGTGAAAGCGATCGTCACGACGACGAACAAGATCGCCACCGCCGCCGACGCGAAGAAGATGCCCGGCGATGTCCGCAGCCGGAGGGCGTCATGAGCGCGCTGCAAGATCGGCATCCGCTACATGTACCCCACCGGCTCGGCCGCCATACCCGATTCACCCATATGTGCACGCGACGGTTTCCTCACATTTACGGTGTCGAGCACACAAGAACGACCCCCGAGCCGCCGACTCTCCACGGAATTCCTCCGCGAATGTCGGATCCGGTCCGGACAGACCGGTGCTCGGGGGCCGGGTGACCACCTGGGATTCGCCTACCGCGTGCGGCGGGTGAATTCCGTCGTCACACTGCTAGCGGATGGTCACCTCACGCGTCCGAATATCAATCACTTCCAGACCACCTCCTTTCTCGTGTACCTGAGAAAGTACGCGCGGATCACGGCGTCGGCAACGCATTTTTCTCGATGCGTACCACCAGGTCAGCGGCGGTGCCCGCGGGCAGGCTGTGCGTGACCACGACGACCGTACGGGCAGGATCGACGAGTCCCGAACCGGAATCGAGGAGTTGCCGCTGCAGATGCGCGGCATCCTCGGCATCGAGGTGCTCGGCCGGTTCGTCGAGCAGCAATATCTCCGCCGGCGACAGGATCGCTCGTGCCAGGAGCAACCGGCGTCGCTGGCCACCCGAGATGTCGCGGGCGCCGGAGGCCAGCACCGTGTCGACACCGTTCGGTAGTGCGTCGACCCACTCCCCCAGACCGACCGACGCGAGCGCAGCCCGCGCCTCGGACTCGTCGACGGTTCCCCGGGCAACGCGCAGATTCTCGAGGATCGAGGTGTCGAAGATGTGGGCGTCCTCGGCGAAGAATGCAACACGTCGGCGGAGAGCAGCCTGATCGATCTCCGCGAGATCCACACCGTCGAGGGTGACCGAACCACCTGCCGGTGCCAGCAACCCGGCCAGTGTCATCACCGTGGTGGTCTTGCCGCTACCGCTGCTTCCGACGATCGCGACCCGCGAACCAGGCGCAGCGTCCAGGTCGACGGGTCGGGTGCACACGCCACCCGGCCATCCGCTGCGCAACCCGTCGGCACGGAGTCTGCCGGGGCCGTCCGCGGATGCGGTGCCGTGGGGCACGGGGCGATCTGCACGGTCGAGTAGGTCGACGATGCGCCGGGCCGCGAGTCGAGCGCGGGTCAGGGTCTGCGCCGCAGCAGGGAGCGCCGCGGTGGCTTCGAACGCGGACAACGGCAGCAACACGAGGATGCCGAGCGTCGTAGGGCTCATCGTCGCAGCATCCGATCCGAATGCGGTGACACCGATCAGGAGAGCCCCGAGCACACTCGCCCCCACCGCGAGAGGTGCTGCCGCATCCGCGAATGCGGCAGGGACGGCCGAACGGTCGGTGGCACGCACCGATTCGAGATTCGCGGCCCGCGCACGGTCCGTCACGGAGGTCAAACGCCCCGCGACACGTAGTTCTGCGGCGTGATCGAGTGCGGTCACGGCGTCCTCGCCGAAGCGGGTCCGGGCGGCATCACCGTCGGCCTCTGCACGGGCCGCGGCGGACGCCGACAGCCACGGTGCGACGACGCCCGCCAGCAGCAGAGCGATGGCGAGAACGGCGCCGGCGGCAGGGACGATCACCCCGACCGTGATCACGGCGGCGAGACTCAGTACGACCGCGACGGCGATGGGCACGAGGGCACGCACCACGACGTCGCCGAGTGCGTCGACATCGGAGCCGGTGCGTGAGAGCAGATCCCCGCGTCGCAGCCCTGCGGAAGCAGCGGGATCCCCCTCCGCGAGGCGCTCGTAGAGCCGCGATCGCGCCGATGTCATGCCGCGCAGCGCGGTGTCATGTGTGGCGAGCCGCTCGAAGTACCGGAAGAGTCCGCGCGAGATACCCAGTGCACGCACCGCGACGACCGCGACGGTCAGATCGAGGACCGGCGGCATCTCCCACGCGCGCACGATGAGCCACGCCGAGATGCCCGCGAGCAGCAGTGCGCTACCGAGCGTCGCGACACCCGCGACCACAGCGATGATCACGCGGCGAGGTTCGAGCTCGAGCAGCGCCATGGCCCTGCGCAGGAAATGACCACTCATCGGACACCACCTTCCACCGCGACCACCCGGTCCGCGATCGCGAGCAGGGACGGTCGGTGCGCGACGATCACGACGGTGCGGCCTGCCCGTGCACGAGCGCGAAGGGCGTCCAGGACGGTAGCTTCGGTGGCGTCGTCGAGGTGCGCGGTGGGTTCGTCGAGCAGCAGGACTTCTCGCGGTGACGCCAGAGTTCGGGTGAGTGCCAGCCGTTGCCTCTGGCCCAGCGACAGACCGGTTCCGTCGGCACCGACGACGGTGTTCCACCGATCCGGAAGTTCGGCGAGAACGGCGTCGAATCCCGTGGCCGCGCAGATGTCGTCGAGTTCGGGGTTCGCGGGGTCGACGCCGGTGAGCCACAGGTTGCCGGCGAGGGTTCCGGGGAGCAGCACGGGTCGCTGCGGCAGCCAGGCGACCCGCTCCCACCATTGATCGGTGCCTTCCGCCGGGATGCCGTCGACGGTGACGTGTCCTTCCGCCGGTTCGGCGAGGCCGAGGAGCGCGAGCAGTGCGGTCGACTTGCCGCTGCCGTTGGGTCCGGAAAGGGCGGTGATCTCGCCGGGTCGGCAGATCGCGTCGAGTCGGTGCGGGGCGTATCCGTCGCGGCTCCCGACACTCAGCCCGTCGAACACCAACTCCGGTGCGACCTCGCGGCTCCGACCGGGACGCTCGCTCGATGCTGCCGATCCGGGTCGGGTCGCACCGGTCCCCGCGCTGTCGAGGATCGCGAATGCCCTGTCTGCGGCGGCCATCCCGTCCTCGGCGGCATGGAACTTACTGCCCACCGTGCGAAGTGGCCGGTAGGCCTCCGGGGCGAGGACCAGTGCGATGATGCCTGCCTCGAGGGGCATCCCACCGGTGACGAGGCGCATGCCGATGGCCACCGCGACGAGCGCGACCGAGAGGGTAGCGAGGAATTCGAGCACGGTGCCCGACAGGAACGCGACGCGGAGCGCCGACATCGTGGTGCGGCGATGATCGTCACCGAGTTCGCGGACACGGGCTTCCGGTCCGCGTTCACGGCCCAGTGCGCGCAGGGTCGGCAGCCCCGCGACCAGGTCGAGCAGTTGCGACGACAGCGTGGTCATCGCCGACAGGGTGCGGTCGGCTTTCCCTTTGGTGAGGAATCCGATGAGGATCATGAATATCGGGATCAGCGGTAGCGTGACCACGACGATGATCGCGGATGTGAGGTCTTGCGTGGCGATGACGACGACCGTGATCGGGGTGAGCGTGACGGCCAGGAGCAGTGCCGGGATGTAGCCGGTGAGGTAGTCGCCGAGTCCGTCGAGTCCGCGGGTGAGCACCGTGGCGATCTCGTCGCGGCGCGGATCGAGTTCGCGGGGCGGCAGACCCGACGCGGCATCGAGGACTTCGTGTTCGAGTTCGGCGATCACACGCGTTGCGGACCGGTGCGCGTACCGCGCATGCAGCCAGGTCACAGCGACCCGCACGACGATGGCCACGGTGAGGACGCCGAGTTCGGTGGTCCAGTCCCCGAGCGACCGAGCGTCGGTGGTGATGATCCCGGCAAGGACCGTGCCGATCATGAGCGCGGTCACGATCACCATCACCACATCGACGAGCGACGTGACCACAGTGAGGATGAGGTACCCGCGCGCCGCCGCGGAGTGACGCCACAGCCGCGGGTCGATCGGTCCCCGCCGGCGTGCACGCACGTCGGCGGGGACAGCAGCGGACTCGACGGTCACTTCGATCCGATTGTCAGCCCGATGGACTTGGGAATCTGGCCGGTCGAGATCCGTTGGCGGAAAACCCAGTACGTCCAGCCCTGATAGATCAGGACGATCGGGGTCATGATCGCCGCAGCCCAGGTCATGACCTTCAGGGTGTACGGGCTCGACGACGCGTTCTCGATCGTCAGCGACCATGCCGGATCCAGGGTGGACGGCATGACGTTCGGGAACAGCGACGCGAACAGCAGGACGATGGTCGCGATGATCGCGACGGTGGTGAACGCGAATGCCCAGCCCTCACGTTCGGCGGCAGTGAGTGCGACGACCACCAACAGCGACAGCGCCGCGACGGCCACGAGGATCCACGTCCAGTCCTTGCCGTAGGCCAGCTGGGTCCACAGTACGAACCCACCCGCGACCGGGATGGCCGGGATCGCCAGCCGCCGGGCCAGCTTCACCGCGTCCTCGTGCACGTCACCCGCGGTCTTCAGAGCGATGAACACTGCCCCGTGCAGCGCAAACACGAGTGCGGTCGTGACGCCGCCGAGCAGCGCGTAAGGGTTGAGCAGATCGAAGAATCCCCCGACGAACTGCTTGTTCTCGTCGATTGCGACACCGCGGATGATGTTCGCAAATGCCACGCCCCACAGCACCGCGGGCACCCATGACCCGAAGATGATGCCCCAGTCGCAGCGGCGGCGCCACGTCGGATCGTCGATCTTGCCGCGCCATTCGATGGCGCACACGCGGACGATGAGCGCGAGCAGGACCAGTAGTAGCGGGAGGTAGAACCCTGAGAACAGGGTCGCGTACCACTCGGGGAACGCGGCGAACAACGCGCCGCCGGCGGTGATCAGCCACACCTCGTTTCCGTCCCACACGGGCCCGATGGTGTTGAGCAGCACGCGCCGACGGGTGTCGGCGGTCTCGTCCCTGCCTCGCCCGAGTACCGGCATGTGCATGCCCACACCGAAATCGAATCCCTCGAGGACGAAGTATCCGGTGAACAGTACGGCGATCAGGATGAACCAGACTTCTTGAAGCCCCATGACCGTCTCCTAGTACGCGAAGGACAGCTGTTTCGGCTGCCCGTTGTCGTCGGACTCGTCGTCGTGTTCGCCGGGTGGCTGCGCGTCGTGCTCCAGCGGGCCTTCCATCGCGTACTTGCGGATGAGCCAGAACCACACGACACCGAGGCCGGCGTAGACCAGGGTGAACGCGACGAGCGAGGTGATCACGGTCGCGGGAGCGTGGTCCGACACACCCTGTTCGACGGTGAGCCGGATCATGTCGACACCGGTCGGGTTCGGGTGGACCACCCAGGGCTGGCGGCCCATTTCGGTGAAGATCCAGCCTGCACTGTTCGCGAGGAACGGTGTGGGAATCGCCGCGATGCTGAGCCAACCGAACCACTTCTGATCGGGCACCCGGCCGCGTCGGGTGACCCACAGGCCGGCGAGCGCCAGTGCTGCGGATCCCGCCGCGAGGCCGATCATCGCGCGGAACGACCAGTAGGTGACGAACAAGTTGGGCTTGTAATTGCCTGGGCCGAACTGCTCTTCGTACTGGGCCTGCAGGTCTTCGACACCCTGCAGCGTCACTCCGGTGAACTCGCCCTGGGCGAGGTACGGCAGCACGAACGGCACTTCGAGAACGTGGATCACGCCGTCGCAGTCGTTGTGGGTACCGATGGTGAGGATCGAGAAGTTCGGGTCGGTTTCGGTATGGCACAACGATTCCGCCGAGGCCATCTTCATGGGCTGCTGCTCGAACATGAGCTTGGCCTGGACATCGCCTGTCACGAACAGGCCGATACCCGAGACGATCATGATGAGCAGGCCCAGCCGGGTCGCGGGGCGGAACATCATCCGCGAATCCGATTCGAGCCGCTCGGCTTCGAGCACGTCGAACTCGGCACCTTCGGACTCGCGGAGCTTCTTGGCGCGTCGCATGTTCCGCACCATCCACCAGCCTCCGATACCGGCGACGAAGGTCGACGCGGTGAGGAAGCCGCCTGCCACGGCATGCGGGAACGCCGCGAGCGCGGTGTTGTTGGTGAGCAGTTCCCAGATGCTCGTCAGCTCTGCGCGACCGGTCTCCGGGTTGTACACGGCACCCACCGGGTGCTGCATGAACGAGTTGGCCGCGATGATGAAGTACGCGGAGGCGTTGACGCCGATGGCGACGAGCCAGATGGTCGCGAGGTGTACGAGCTTCGGCAGGCGACTCCAGCCGAAGATCCACAGTCCCAGGAAGGTGGATTCCATGAAGAAGGCGACGAGGCCTTCGAGCGCGAGCGGCGCACCGAACACGTCGCCGACGAAGCGCGAGTACTCACTCCAGTTCATGCCGAACTGGAATTCCTGCACAATTCCGGTGGCCACACCGAGTGCGAAGTTGATCAGAAACATCTTCCCGAAGAACTTGGTGAGCCGATACCAGTGATCCTTCTTCGTGACCACCCACATCGTCTGCATGATCGCGATCATGGGAGCGAGCCCGATGGTCAACGGAACAAGAATGAAGTGATATACCGTCGTGATCCCGAATTGCCATCGGGACAGGTCGAGCACGTCCATTGCCACTCCGAGTCGAACCAGTACAGGTGGAGCCCAGTACCTGGATGAAGTCCGAACGCGGGGGCCCACGTCGGATTCTGCGCACAAGACCGCGGCCGCACATGCACCACGGCTTGTTACTACGAACGGTAGTAGAAAATGTCGGTGTCGCCCACCATCGGTGGCCACAACCACACCGCGGCCACAGCCGAGGCCGAGCTCACTCGAGTATCAGCGTGCGGTGTCGATCGCCTTGTCGACCAACTTCTCGATCTCCCCGTCGAGCGCGTCGGTGGCCAGCGAGTGGCCGTCGAGCGTGTGCACGCGCACGGCGAGCGCCACACTCGACAACAGCCACACACCGTCGGCGACGATGAGGTCGGCGGGCCGCAATGCCTCATAGCGCACTGTGAAGTCGTGACCGCGTGCCGCGTCGAACAGTGCCTGCTGGGTGGTGCCCGGCAGGATGCCCTGCTCCGGGGGTGTGGTGAGCAAGGCTCGACCGCGCGCGATCACCACCGTCGACCGCGGGCCCTCGAGGACATGGCCCTCGCTGCTCGTGTAGATCACGTCGTCGGCCCCGACGGACTCCGCGTGCCGCAGCGCGGCCATGTTGGTCGCATAAGAAAGGGTCTTCGCGCCGAGGAGTTGCCACGGCGCCTTCTGCGCCAGGTCCACGGAGAATCCGCGCTCGAGCGACACCACGGAGACTCCGTCGCGCCGCGCGGCGTTCACGCGCTCGGCCACCGGCGTCACCAGCAGAAACGCGGTGGGTGCCTCGCCGAATTCTCTGCCTCGGGTGTACACGAGACGAAGTGCGCCTTCGCGCGTGTCTCCCCACTGCTCGACGGCGAGGTCGATCGCCAGTCGCCAGTCGTCGAGCTCGGGAGCGGGTAGATCCGCCGCGGATGCCGACGAAGCGAGCCGTGCAAGATGCAGCTCGATCGCGCGAGCTTTACCACCTCTCACCAGCAGCGTCTCGAAGACACCATCCCCTCGCAGCACTCCGGAATCGTCGGCGTGCAGCAGGGGCGCATCAGCATCCCTCACCTCGCCATCCAGCGTCACCAGCACCCGATCAGCCATGCCGCCCACCCTATCCATTACTCCCCCGCCGATCGCTTCCCCATAGACTGGTGTCGTGGCCGAGTTTCCGATCGTGTCCGAGAGCCCGTTGCTCACCTTCCCCGATGCCGTCGCGTCACCGCCCGGAAGTCCCGATGAGGGCCTGCCATGGCACTACGGGGACCCACTGGGCGAACAGCGCGCCGCCATCACCTCCGTCGCCGTCGTCGACCGCTCCAACCGCTTCGTCATCGCGATCCCCGGCGACGAGCGCCTGAGCTGGCTGCACACGATTTCCAGCCAGCACGTGCAGTCACTGCCCGACGGCGCCTCCGCAGAGAACCTCAGTCTCGACTTGAACGGGCGCGTCGAGCACCACTTCGTGCAGACCGACCTCGACGGCGTCACATGGATCGACACCGAACACGACCGCGGCCCCGAACTCCTCGGGTTCCTCGCCAAGATGGTGTTCTGGGCCAAGGCCGAGCCGCGCGACGGTAACGAACTCGCGGTGCTGACGCTGCTGGGTCCCGATGCCGGCGGTGCGCCGATCCTCGCCGCACTGGGCCTCGAGGCCTTACCCACCGAGACGTATGCGGCCGTCCCGCTCCCCGGCGGTGGATTCGTGCGGCGAATGCCGTGGCCCACCGAGCACTCCTACGATCTCCTCGTGCCGGGCGAGAAGCTCGCCGAGACCTTCGCTGCGCTCACCACGGCCGGAGCCCGCGCAGCCGGGATCTGGGCGTTCGAGGCACTGCGCGTCGCCGACGCCCGGCCACGGGTCGGTCTCGACACCGACGACCGCACCATCCCGCATGAGGCGCGGTGGATCGGCAGCCCCGCAGAGGCAGGCGCCGTACACCTCGACAAGGGTTGCTATCGCGGCCAGGAGACCGTGGCCCGCGTGCACAATCTCGGTAAACCCCCACGGCACCTGGTGCTGCTGCACCTCGACGGCTCGGCCGACGGTCGCCCCGAACCCGGTGAGGCGATCACCGCCGGAGGTCGGTCGGTCGGGCGGCTCGGCACCGTCGTCGATCACTACGAGCTGGGTCCGATCGCATTGGCCCTCGTCAAGCGGAACATCGCGCCGGACACTTCACTCGTCGTCGGCCCCTGCGCGGCAGCGATCGACCCGGATTCGGTGCCGGTCGACGATACGGTCCAGGCCGGCCGCCTCGCGGTCGACCGATTGCGCGGCCGGTGAGTTCGGCACCCGATCCCGGCCGGGTCGACGCCGTGTGTGTGGTGCACGAGATCCGGGCCAGCGGCACGCGCCGCGTCCCCGTCACCGGGATCGACAAGCGCCCCGTGGAGAGTCACGTCCATGTCGGTCGTCTCGGCCTGGACGGCGACCGTCAATGCGACACCGAGCACCACGGTGGACGTTTCAAGGCCGTCTACGTGTACGACGACGACGAGGCCCGGCGCTGGGCCGGCGACCTCGGCCGCGACCTTCCCGCCGGATGGTTCGGGGAGAACCTGCGGACGAGCGGCATCGCCACCAGCGACGCGGTCATCGGCGAGCGGTGGCGGGTGGGCGACGCCGGTCTCCTGCTCGAAGTGACAGGCCCCCGCACGCCCTGCGGCACGTTCGGCGTGTGGTCGGGCGAACCGGGGTGGGTCAAGCGGTTCGCGGCCCGCGGTGACACCGGCGTCTATCTGAAGGTGATCGTCGAAGGACCGGTGCAGGCGGGCGACCGGATCGTCGTCGAGGGCGTGCCCGAGCACGGGGTCACCGTGCGGGATCTGTTCACCGGACGCGATCCCGAGCGGATCGCAGTGATGCTCGAACAGCAGAACGATCTGTCGCCGAGCGTCGTGGCCAAGGCCCGGAAACGTGTCGCAGGACGAGAGGTACGGGTGGAATATTGAGCGTCGAACTGGTCGAAGTGGTGCGCTCCGGATTCCGGGAGTGCATACATCGGGGATCCCTGGTGATCCTGGATCCGCGCGGTGAGGTGATCGTCTCGCTGGGCGAGGTCCACACCCCCGTCTACCCGCGCTCGTCGAACAAGCCGTTGCAGGCGACCGCGATGCTGCGGCTGGGCTTCACCCCACGCAACACCGCCGAACTCGCCATCGCGACGGCTTCGCACGAAGGCGAATCGGACCACATCGAACTCGTCGAGGAGCTGCTCGCCTACTCCGGCTTCGAGGAAGGCGCACTGCAGTGTCCAGCGGATCTGCCCGGCAACGAACTTGCCCGCGCAGAGGTACTCGCGGCGGGTCGTGCCCCTCGTCCCACCTACATGAATTGTTCGGGCAAGCATGCCGCGATGCTCGCGACCTGCGCCGCGAACGAATGGCCTGTCGACAACTACCTCGACGCCGGCCACCCGCTGCAGCAGGCGGTGGTGGAGACGATCCTCGATCTCACGGGCGACATCGAGGAGACGGATCTCGGTATCGACGGATGCGGACTTCCCATCGTCCCGGTGCCGTTGATCAACCTGGCCCGCGCGTACTCCCGGCTGGCGACCGCTGATCCCGACACGCCCGAACGCGCCGTCGCCGATGCGATCCGCGAGCATCCGTTCCTCATCTCGGGATCGGGCAAGGACGATCTGCGGCTGATGCAGGCCGTTCCGGGACTGATGAGCAAGGCCGGAGCCGACGGCATCCATGCGGGCGCACTCCCGGATGGATCGGCCTTCGCGTTCAAGATCGATGATGGTCACGAGCGTGCCCGGCTCCCCCTCACCGCTGCGGTCCTCACCCGGCTCGGAGTCACTGCCGACGAGGACCTCGCGGCGCTCGCCTCACAACCCGTGCTCGGCGGTGGCGTACGTGTGGGCACCGTACGGGCCGTACCGGAGGTGTTCTGAGCCGCATCTTCACACATGTGAAAACTGTATTACCGCAGGTCGGGTGTGAATGAGATGTAACGGACACCGGCCTGGCCGGGTGGGTGGGAGCGGAACTGAGTTTTCCAGGCTAAAGTGGGGCACAGGAAAATACTCAACACACCGGGGCCGCCAAATTCCCCAGGCCGCCCCGTCAAAGCGCGAGGGGGTTGGCCATGGGCCGCGGCCGAGCTAAGGCAAAGCAGACCAAGGTTGCAAGGCAACTCAAGTACAGCTCGCCGTCCACCGACTTCGAGAGCCTTCAACGAGAGTTGGCGGGCGGTGCAACGAACTCGCACAGGGACGAGGTCTTCGCCGACCAGGGTTCCTCCGGTTGGGACGACGACCACGAGGACGACTGGCGCCGCTGACCAGACGTGTACCACCAGCGGAGGGGGAGCCGAATCATCGGCTCCCCCTCCGCTGGTGGTGTAGTCGGGTCGGAAGTGCCGGCACAACGGTAGTTCCGCAAGATCCGGCGAGTGTCCACGACACTCGCCGGCTTTCGGTTGTCCGGGTCGATCCCACAATCAGGTAGCGACAGCCACATCTTCACAACATGGCAAAGGTCGGGGTGCTGCGTACACGCAGCACCCCGACCTCTTGCGAATTTCCGGTCGGTCCCGTGAGAATCAGAAGCGCGGGTGATCGCCCAGAAGCAGCGCACGCTCACCATCGGCGTCCTGCGCCTTGCGGACAGTCCCGAGAGTCCAGCTCTCGATGTGCCGAGCCGTGAGCACCGCAAGGGCGCGGTCGACGTCCTCGGGCGCGACGATCGCGACCATTCCGACGCCCATGTTGAAGGTCTTCTCCATCTCAGCACGCTCGACCCGACCGCGCTGAGCGATGAGGCCGAACACGGGTGCCGGGCTCCACGTGGTGCGGTCGAGTTCCGCGACGAGGCCCTTCGGCATCACGCGTCCCAGGTTGGCAGCAAGCCCGCCACCGGTGACGTGGCAGAAGGTGCGCACCTCGGTCTCAGCGGCAAGAGCCAGGCAGTCCTTCGCGTAGATCCGCGTCGGCTCGAGCAGTTCCTCACCGAGTGTGCGGCTGAACTCGTCGACATGGGCCGTCAGGCTCATCTTGCCGATCTCGAGCAGCACCTTGCGCGCGAGGGAGTATCCGTTGGAGTGCAGTCCCGACGAGCGCATCGCGATCACGACGTCGCCCGGGCGGACACGGTCGGGTCCGAGGAGCTTCTCGGCCTCCACCACACCGACACCGGTCGCAGACAGGTCGTAGTCGCCGTCGGCCATCACGCCCGGGTGTTCCGCGGTCTCGCCTCCGAGGAGGGCACAGCCGGCCTGGACACAGCCCTCGGCGATGCCGGAGACGATCTCGGCGACACGCTCGGGCACGACGCGCCCGACAGCGATGTAGTCCTGCAGGAACAGCGGCTCGGCACCGCACACGACCAGATCGTCGACGACCATGGCCACCAGGTCGAGACCGACGGTGTCGTGCTTGTCCAGTGCTTGCGCCACCGCGAGCTTCGTACCGACGCCGTCGGTGGACGCGGCAAGCAGCGGCTCCTTGTAGTCGCCCTTGAGTGCGAACAGGCCCGCGAAGCCCCCGAGACCTCCGAGCACCTCCGGTCGTGTGGCCCTCTTCGCGTGCGGAGCGAACAGTTCGACGGCCTTGTCGCCCGCCTCGATGTCCACGCCTGCCGCTGCGTAGGAAGCTCCGGGGGTTGTCTCCTCGGTCATGGGTTGTCGGCTCCAGCTTCGAGTTGTGAATAGGGTTGTCGGTTGCGTGACGGCACGTTCGTGACCGAAATGCAGGGTGGTCGGTGTCCGTCGGAACGCATGCGAAAGCGGGCCCGAGAGAGCCGACCGCGCACTCACGGTACCGGAACCGGATCTACGGGCGGCTCAGAACATCCGCGTTGGCGTTGTCCAGGACGGTCGGAGTGACCGATTCCGCATCGACGACACCTTCGAGGACGTTCTTGCCGATCGCGTACTCGGTGGGCAGCGCAATCGGGTACTGCCCATCGAAGCACGCCGCGCACAGGCGCGAGGACGGCTGCTCGGTGGCGCCGATCATGCCGTCGATCGAGATGTAGCCGAGCGAGTCGGCACCGATCGACCGGCGCACCATCTCGACCATCTCGTCGTAGTCGTGCTCGTCGACATTCGTGTCCCGGTGACCGCCACCGTTGGCGATGAGCTCGGTGGGCGACGCGAAGTCGATGCCGTAGAAGCAGGGCCACTTCACAGGGGCCGACGCGATCCGGACGTGGATCTCGAGCGCACCGGCCTCACGCAGCATGCGGATCAGTGCACGCTGGGTGTTGCCACGCACGATCGAGTCGTCGACGACGACGAGACGCTTGCCGCGGATGACCTCGCGCAGAGGATTCAGCTTGAGCCGAATACCGAGCTGACGGATCGTCTGGCTCGGCTGGATGAAGGTGCGGCCCACGTAGGCGTTCTTCATCAGACCCTGCCCGTACGGCAGGCCCGAGCCCTGGGCGTAACCGACCGCAGCGGGAGTGCCGGATTCGGGAACCGGAATCACGAGATCCGCGTCGATCGGGTGTTCCTTCGCGAGGCGCCGGCCGATCTCGACGCGGGTCGCATGCACCGAACGTCCACCGATCGTCGAGTCGGGGCGTGCCAGGTACACGTATTCGAAGACGCAACCCTTCGGCTCGGGCGCCGCGAAACGGGACGACCGGACACCGTCGGAATCGATGGCGAGCAGCTCACCGGGCTCGATGTCGCGAACGAAGGACGCACCGACGATGTCGAGCGCCGCGGTTTCGCTGGCGACCACCCAGCCACGATCGAGGCGGCCCAGGCACAGCGGACGAATGCCCCAGGGGTCGCGAGCCGCGTAGAGGGTGTGTTCGTCCATGAACGTCAGGCAGAACGCGCCACGAAGCGTCGGCAGCAGCTTCATTGCGGCGCCCTCGATCGTGTTGTCCGCCGCCGCATGGGCGAGGAGCGCACCGACGAGATCGGAATCGGAGGACGCGGCGCCCGGACGATTCTGGTCGAGCGCGCCCAGCTCCCGAGCCTTCTGCGCAAGTTCGGCAGTGTTGACGAGGTTGCCGTTGTGGCCGAGGGCGATGCCGGTGCCGGCCGCGGTCGTGCGGAAGATCGGCTGCGCGTTCTCCCATGTCGTCGACCCCGTCGTCGAATAGCGGCAGTGGCCGACGGCGATGTGGCCGGGCATCGCGGCGAGCGTCTGCTCGTCGAATACCTGGCTCACCAGGCCGAGATCCTTGAATACGAGCACCTGCGAACCGTCGGAGACAGCGATGCCCGCGGCCTCTTGGCCTCGGTGCTGAAGAGCGTACAACCCGTAATACGTGAGTTTCGCCACGTCCTCGCCGGGAGCCCACACTCCGAAGACTCCGCACTCTTCGCGCGGCTCGTTCTCGGGTTCGTCTGAGGCGAGAAGATTGCGTGTGTGAACCGACAGATCGGCACTGGTCACCGGGGTGCTCCCTGGGGCTGGACAAAATCGGGGCATCTTCATTCTACGTGCCGTCCGGGACGTCCCCGACCACACGCCCGAACGGGCTCCCGGATCAGAGGCGCAGCAGGGGAAGCCAGTGCGCGATTTCGCCCGTACGGGTGCCCGACGCGTCCACGCCGCCGGTATCGACCACATCGTCGAACACCTCGAGTCCCACCACGAGGCGCAGCCACGTACGGGGGTCCGTCTCCACGACGTTGGGGGGCGTCCCACGCGTGTGCCGGGGGCCTTCGATGCATTGCACCGCCACGAACGGTGGCACCCGCACCTCGACACTGGAACCGGGCGCGATCTGCTCGAGCGTCCGTGCGCTGAGCCTCACTGCCGCCGCGAGGTCGGCCCTCGCGGGTTTCTCGTCACTGCCGCCCGACACCCACGGCCCGACCCGGAGGAGGGCCGCACGGAGTTCAGCGGGATCGACGGTCTTGCGCGGTGCCATGGCAACCCAGCGTAATTCGCCGACTACACCCGTTCGGACGCGGTCCGGGCCGTAGCAACCCGTACCGCGATCGCTCCCCCGACGTTGACCGCGAGATGAGCCAGGGCCGGAGCGAGCACGCTGCCGCTTCCCCTGCGCAACCAGGCGAATGCCAGGCCCGACAAGCCTGTGACGGCCACTGTGGTCGCAATGTTGTCGCCGGCCACGATCGCAGGACGCACATGCCACAGTCCGAAGGCCACCGCCTGCGGAAGGGGCCCGACGAGGGCCGTCAACGCACCGCGGAAGAGCAGTTCCTCGGCGAGGACGGTGCCGACCGGAATGTGCAGTCCGATCCATTCGTAGAAATCCTCGCGCCGGCCTCGGTCGCCATCGACGAAGTGGGCGCGCAGCGCCGGAACGGCCAGCGCGACGACGTAGCCGGCCCCGATCGTGCCCGCCGCAACCGCCCCCCAGCGCAGACCGGCACGCAACCGCGACACATCGAGGCCCAAAGCGTGTCGATCGAGACCCGACGCGCGGGTCAGCGCCACGGCGCCGATCCCGGCGCCGACGGCGAGCAGCGCGCGGCCACGCGGACCGACGGGGGCTGCGGGAAGAACCGCACCGAGCGCGACCGCAGCGGCCGCGGCGACCGGTCCGCGCCACGACCCGACCCTCACTTCTCCGGCCCCTGGGTCTTGCGCAGCGCCTCCAACGCGATCCGGACCCGTTCCGTGTCGGTGTCGGTCCACCCTTCGGGTTGCGTCACCGCCACCCATCCGTCGAGCACGGTGGTGCCGTAGTTGTGCCCGTGCCCGTCCGGCACCCCCGCTGCATTCGTCAGATCGGCGGAGACCTGCCAGAACGTGACGAACGGGAACCACCGCATCTGCGGCAGCCGGTCCGGCCCCGGCGGCTCCGACAACCAATCGGGCCGTGTGAACAGCAGTTCCGGCGACCACCACACAACGGGATCCGACGCGTGCTGGATGTACAGCACACGTGGCGACAACCACGGAGTGTCGGGAACACCGATCTCCTGCCGACTGTCCGCGAACCGTACGACGAGACCATCGGCATACACCGGCTCGACCTCGGTACTGCCCGGATCTCGGCGCTCGACGAGCTGACCCCACAGCCGATTCGAATTCGGCGGTCCGACCCACAGCACACCGTCGACCGTCTCCCGGATGTCGGCAAGACTGTCGAAAGCACCCTCACCCGACTGGGTTCCGAGGCTCTCGCCGTAGACGAACAGTTCGGGTCGCTGGTCCTCGGGGAGCTCGAGCCACCGCTGGTGCACGCGGTCGATCAACATCTCGCCCGCAGCCGCGGCCTTCTCCTTGTCGGCGAGGAACGAGATCCAGCTCGGCAGGAACGAGTACTGCCACGCGACCATCGCGACATCGCCGTTGTGCACGAGTTCCATCGCCTGCGCGGCCGTGGGATTGACCCAGCCGGTCCCCGTCGTGGGGATGAGCGCCAGCACGGAGCGGTCGAACGCGCCGGTCCGCTCGAGCTCGTCGACGACGAGATCCACACGTTCCTCGGGTGTTTCGGCAGTGCCGAGCCCGACGTAGACGCGAATCGGCTCCTGCGCGGGCTCGCCGTTGATCGCGGTGAGTTCGTCGGCGTCCAGCCCCCGCGACACGAAGTTCCGGCCCTCGAAACCCAGGGTCTCCCACGGCGCGAAGGATTCGGGGCTTCCGGATTTCGAAGGGTCCAGCGGCTGTAGCGCACCTGGCCGGGTGGTGTCGTCCTGGAGGCTGAATGCCGAGTTCGTGATCGCGTAGGCGACACGAAGAAGCACACCGTCGATGAGCATGAAGGTTGCGAGTACGACCAGCATCACCGCGAGGGTTCGCGCGAGGCCCACCGGCATCCGTGTGCGGCGAATGAGTTGCCCGGCGATCCAGCGGCCGATGTCACGCAGTCCGCGCCACAGCGAGATCAACAGCGCGGCAACGGCCAGGCTCAGCAGGCATGTTCGCAGGTAGCCGGACGTCGTGGTGCCCTCGGCATTCATGAGTGCGGCAAGCTGCCGTTGCTGACCGGCTGCGAGCACGAGCGCGACCAGCGCAGCGAGAACTCCGGCGACGGGCACCGCCACCATGATCGCTCGTTCGACGGGCAACGGCAGAGGCCACCACGATCTGCCCCTGAGCACGAATCGGGTGACGGCCCAGCCCACGACGCAGCCCAGCCCGTACCCGATCGCGGCGTTGATCCCGCCGATGATGCCTTGGAACAGCCAGTCGCGCGGCAGCAGCGACGGCGACAGTGACCAGCAGAAGAAGAGAGCGGCGAATGCTATCCCGGTCGTATCGAGGCTGAGCCACCCCAACACCCGAGCGGTGAGGGGGTGGCGTTCACCGAAATCGGTGACTGCAGCGATGATCTGCCCCTGACGGGCTTCTATCGCTGCCAGCCTGTCGACCTGGGCAGCCGCCATTCGGTTACCCGAACAGCGCCGGCAAGGTGCCTTCGTAGACCTCGCGGAGTTCGCTCATGGGCACGGAGAAGTGCCCCTGGACTTCGACCGAGTCCGATCCCTCGTCGACGACGCCGATCCGGACCCACGGCAGGTTGCGCGCCGTGCACATACCGGTGAACCGGGACTCCTCGGTACGTGGGACGGCGACGAGCACCCGGCCCGCGGATTCCGAGAACAGCGTCACGAACGGATCCGCATCCTCGGGCAGCAGAATCCGGCATCCCGTCTCTCCCGCGAGTGCGGCTTCGACGACAGCCTGGGCGAGCCCGCCCTCGGACAGGTCGTGGGCGGCGGAGATCAGTCCGTCACGCGACCCGGCGAGGAGGATCTCCGACAGCAGACGCTCGCGCTCGAGGTCGACCTTCGGCGGCACACCGCCGAGGTGGTCGTGCTCCACCTGCGCCCAGATGGATCCGTCGAACTCGTCGCGGGTCTCCCCCAGCAGGATCAGCGTCTCGCCGGGCTCGAGTCCGAGGCCGGTGGGGATGCGTCGGTGCACATCGTCGATCACACCGAGGACCGCGACGACGGGCGTCGGCAGGATCGGTGTGGAACCGGTCTGGTTGTAGAAGCTGACGTTGCCGCCCGTGACCGGGATACCCAGCTGCGCGCAGCCGTCGGCGAGGCCACGCACGGCCTGCTGGAACTGCCACATCACGCCCGGATCCTCCGGCGACCCGAAGTTCAGGCAGTTGGACACGGCCTTCGGCGTAGCACCGGTGGTGGCGACGTTGCGGTATGCCTCGGCGAGCGCGAGCTGCGCCCCTGCGTACGGGTCGAGTTGCGTGTAGCGGCCCGACGCATCGGTCGCCAGCGCGATACCGCGACCGGTCTCCTCGTCGATACGGACCACGCCGGCGTCGGCGTGCTCGGCGAGGACAGTGTTGCCACGCACGTACCGGTCGTACTGCTCGGTGATCCACTTGCGGCTACACAGCGCCGGCGACGCGAGCAGCTTCAGCAGCGTGGCCTTCAGTTCGTCGTCCGTTTCGGGACGCTTCAGCTTCGCGGTGGTGTCGGCGATGAGCGCGTCCTGGGTGTCGGGGCGCTGCACGGGACGCTCGTAGACCGGGCCCTCGTGCGCGACCGTGCGCGGCGGCACGTCGACGACGGTCTCGCCGTGCCACGTGATGACGAGACGCTCACCGTCGGTGACCTCACCGATGTCGGTGGCGAGCACATCCCACTTCTTGCACACGGCCATGAACGCGTCGACGTTCTCGGGCGCCACGACCGCGCACATGCGCTCCTGCGACTCCGAGGAGAGCACCTCGGCCGGGGTCATGCCCGTCGCGCGCGTCGGAACACGCTCGAGGTTGATGTGCATGCCGCCGTCACCGGCAGCGGCGAGCTCGGACGTCGCGCAGGACAGCCCGGCACCGCCGAGATCCTGGATCCCGACGACGAGCTTCTCGCGGTAGAGGTCGAGGCAGCACTCGATGAGCACCTTCTCGGTGAACGGGTCGCCGACCTGAACGCTCGGCAACTTCTTCGGGCGGCCCCCGCCCTCGCTGTCGTCGAAGGTCTCGGACGCGAGAACGGATACGCCACCGATGCCGTCGAGGCCGGTGCGGGCACCGAACAGGATGATCCGGTTACCGGTGCCGGACGCGAACGCCAGGTGCAGATCCTCGACGCGCATCGCGCCGGCGCACAGGGCGTTGACGAGCGGGTTGCCCTGGTAGGACGAGTCGAACACGGTCTCGCCGCCCACATTGGGCAGGCCGAGGGAGTTTCCATAACCGCCGACGCCACGCACGACACCGTCGACGACACGCCGCGTGTCGGGGTGGTCGGCCGCGCCGAAGCGCAGCTGGTCCATCACCGCGATCGGGCGTGCACCCATCGCCATGATGTCGCGGACGATGCCGCCGACACCCGTCGCCGCACCCTGGTAGGGCTCGACGTAGGAGGGGTGGTTGTGGGATTCGACTTTGAAGGTGACGGCCCAGCCGTCGCCGATGTCGACGACGCCGGCGTTCTCACCGATGCCGGCAAGCATCGACGAACGCATCTCGTCGGTGGTGGTCTCACCGAAGTACTTCAGGTGCACCTTCGACGATTTGTACGAGCAGTGTTCGGACCACATCACCGAGTACATCGCCAACTCGGCGTCCGTGGGGCGGCGCCCCAGGATCTCCGTGATGCGGGTGTACTCGTCTTCCTTCAGCCCCAGCTCCCGATAGGGCTGAGCGACATCGGGGGTTTCGGCGGCGTGGGTGACGGTATCCACGTGCGATGACACTGGGCGTCGGGTCCCTTCACTCTGGGATCGAAAACAGCAGGCCGGGCGGGCACTGCCGGGAGTCAGTCTATCGGGGGGTGGGCCCCTCCGGCGCTTCCGGTGCCGTGGCAGTGTCTGCGGCCACTGCACGGCCATTGTCCGGAGGCCCGTTCCCACTGCGTCCGGCAGGTGCAGCAGCCCTCTGATCGGCAGGTGCGGAAGCGCCCTGTTCGGCGAGTCCGCGGAGGTCCACGGTGACCTCGTTCCCCGCTGCGGTCAGCGTCGGTGCGCCGCTGTGTTCACCGTCGTACCGATACCAACCGGAGTCGAGTGTGAACACCGCAATCACTGGCGGACCGGTGAGATCGACGATCCAGTATTGCGGAATCCCGGCCTCCGCATACTCCGAGAACTTCGTGACGCGGTCGGTGCGGGCGGTGCCGTCGACGGTGACCTCGAGCACCAGCCGCACCTCGGAGGACGGAGCTCGATCGGGATCCGCATCGACGAGAGCCCTATCGACCACAATGGCATCGGGCACGCGCACCGTGAGCGGCTCCGGCATCACCAGGACCTCCACCCCACCGAGCACACACAGATTGCCGGGGAGCTGGTCGTCGAGCTGCAACGCCAGCGCAAGCGCCGCGTGGTTGTGCGCCGACCCGGGTCGCGGCGACGCGACCAGAACGCCCTCGCAGAGCTCCACGTGGAAGCGGTCGTACTCGGGGAGCCGCGCCCACTCGTCGAGGCTCAGCAGGTGATCGGGGAAGGACGGAACACTCACCTCGACACCCCCGATCGCGAACCGGACTGGACGACCTCAGTCTCGCATCGGCCGGCGCGCCGGTCTCAGGAATGCGACAAGCGCGGTGTGAGAAACGCGGCAAGCGCATCCGCATACGTCGTCACATCCGCAGCACCCATCAACTCCCGCGACGAATGCATCGCAAGCTGCGGCGCCCCGACGTCGACGGTGGTCAGGCCGGTCCGGGACGCGGTGATCGGACCGATCGTCGAACCGCACGGCAGATCCGCCCGGTGGACGTACCGCTGCAGGGGGACACCGGCCTGCTCGCAGGCGAGGGCGAATGCACCGGCACCCTCCGCGTCCGTCGCGTACCGCAGATTCTGGTTGACCTTGAGGACCGGACCGCCTCCCACCGCGATCCGGTGAGCGGGTTCGTGCCGGTCCGGATAGTTCGGATGCGTCGCGTGGGCCATGTCGCCGGACGCGACGATCGACCCCGCCAGAGCGCGGAGGAACTCGTCGCGCCCACCGCCGCGCACCAACACGATGCGCTCCAGGACGGTGTTGAGCAGATCGGAGAACGCCCCGCGGTCGGACATACTGCCGACTTCTTCATGGTCGAACAGGGCCAGCACCGGCATCGGCCCCGCGTGCTCGGCGACGTGCCCGGTTGCGGCGAGAAGCGCCTGTTGGCCCGCATAACACGTGGCCTGGTTGTCCAGTCGCGGTGCGCTGACGAGATCTCCCTCGGCGCCGACGAGCGAACTCGGCGCGAGGTCGTGGGTCATGAGCTCCCAGCCGAGGACCGCAGAGGCGTCGATACCCGTCTGCTCCGCGAGGTACTCGATGAACGACCGCGGTTCGCGGCCGATCCCCCACACACCGTTGACGTGGCGCTGCGGGTCGAGTTGCACGCCCTTCCTGTCCTCCGACAGGTGGATCGCGAGCTGCGGCACGCGCAGCACGGGCTTGTCGACTCGCACGAGCACGTCCTCTGTGGTGTGCCCGGAACGGACAGTGAACCGTCCGGATACCCCGAGGTCCCGGTCGAGCCACGAATTGAGCCACGCCCCGCCGTACGGTTCGAGACCGACGAGCTGCCACCCCGCCGACGCGAGATCCGGGTGCTGCTTGACCCGCAGATTCGGGCTGTCGGTGTGTCCCCCGACGATGCGGAACGGCCGGGCCGGACTCGTGTCGTCACCTTCGGTGCTCCACGCGATGAGCGAGCCACCTCGGATCACGTAGTACCTGCCCGGATCGGCCGGCCAGCCGGTGGTCTCGTCGAGTTCGGTGAACCCGTTGTCGGTCAGCGTGGCCGCAACGGTCGCGCACACATGGAACGGTGAGGGCGACAGGTCGACGAAATTACACAGACCCTGGGCATCGGCATGCGTGATCGAAGGCATACCAGCATCTTCGCACTCGCTGCTGAGCTCAGCGCCCCGACACCGCAGGATGGGCCTGCCCCACACTCACGGTTACGGTGTCCTGGTAGAACGCCACGAAGCCGCGTATCCGGGCGACCTGCTCCCACGGCTCCTCATAGCTCCAGCACAGCGGCTGCTCGCCGTCCCCGTCGAAACGCCAATACGTGGCCTCGCCCTTGAACGGGCACCGCGACCCGGCGTCCGCGGCCGGTGTCAGCTCCACCGCGACGTCCGCGCGTGGGAAGTAGAACACCAGGCCGTGGTCCTGCTCGTCGACCAGCAGGGAAGCTGTGGTCTCGGCAAGGAGCACCCCGCCCAGGGTCGCGCGGACAACGTTGCGACGGGCATGGATATCGACCCGGTAGTCCGGCCTGGCCGCGAAGCCCATGCTGCTCTGAGGGCGTGGCTCGGCGTCGTGCACACTCATCGGCACTCTCCTGTGCTGTGTTCCTGCGGTCTCACAACCGCGCGCTTGCGGGTATCGCGGAATGGTCGGCCTGCAACGGCCGGATCATCGCTTCCTGGGTGAACGAGGCGAGCAGTTCCCCGCTTTCGGTGTGCACCTGTCCTCGCACGTACGACATCCCGGCTCCCACCTGCGTGCTTTCGTGCGAGTAGAGCAGCCATCCGTCCCATCGGACGGGCTCGTGGAACGCGACCGACACCGTCATGATCCCGGTCGATATCGTCCGGTGTGCCTGGCTCGTTCCGACCCCGTCGTGTGCCCGCATGGTCGCGGAGACCGACAGGTGCCCGGTGAAGTGTGCAATGAGCGCCTTGGCCAGGTCGGTACGCGTCGGGATCGGGTCGTAATGCAGCCAGGCATGGAGTTCGGGCGGCCCGACCTCCTCGGGGCTGCGGACGTCGACGACATCGACGACCCTGAGCTCCCGTCCGGTCATGGGCATTTCGTTCCGATGTGCTTCGCCGGGCGGGGCGACGTCGGGCCGTGGTGCGTGATGGCGGATCACATCCGGGGTGGGGAGGTCCGCGAGAATCGACACCATCGCGTGCCGTCGGCCGTTCTGGCAGACGGCCACGTTCGCGCTGACCACGGTGCGTCCCGCGTGAACGACATCGATGTCGAAATCGACCGGCTCGTCCGCATCGACCGCGCGCGAGAAGATCGCTCGCGCAGATCGGATCTCCTTGTCCGGAAATCGTTTCGCCACCGCAACGATCGATTGGGCGAGCAGTTGAGTGCCGTCGACGACGCGTCGCCCTCCGCCGTCGCTCTCGCCGGTGAAGCTGTTCTCCCCGGTCGGCGTCACATCGAAGATGCGCAGCATGCGTTCCACCGAAGATTCTTCGGGCACAGGCGCTTCGCTCGACGCTGTGGGATTCGCGGCAGCGGGATCGAGGGGTGCCGTATCGGGAAATGCCATGTGCCGGTCCTTCGTCAGTGGGATCGCGAACAATGCGCTACAGCGTACGTCCGAGCGGCCCGACTGTGGATACCCAAATTTTGCGTATTCCTACTCAGGACAAGATCGACCGAGTCCGGCACACTTGAGCTCGGCGCCATTGGAGGGGGATGGGGATGGCTCCGGCTCGGGACTCGATCGGGGGGTTGAATTCCGGGTGTAACCGAGCGAGGGACCTCGAAGCCGATCGGGACGGCGACGAGGTCCCTCGTTCTGTTTCCGAATGCAAGACCCCGCTGCCCAGATGAACAGCGGGGTCTTGTCTTGCCAGAATTCAGGCGTTCACAACGGCGTCGAGAACGCTGTAGAACATGCCGAGCCCGTCGTCGCTGGGACCGGTGAGTGCCTCGGTGGCGTGCTCCGGGTGCGGCATGAGACCGACGACGCGGCCGTTCGCCGACGAGATGCCGGCAATGCCGCGCTGCGAACCGTTCGGGTTGTCGCCCGCGTAACGGAACACGACACGCCCCTCACCTTCGAGCTCGTCGAGCACCTGTTCGGAGGCCTGGTAGCGGCCCTCACCCGACTTGAGCGGCACGAGGATCTCGGCGCCGGACTCGTAGCGCGACGTCCACGCGGTGTCGGTGGCCTCGACCTTCAGCCACTCGTCGCGGCACACGAAGTGCAGACCGGCGTTGCGGGTCAGTGCGCCCGGCAGCAGACCGGCCTCGCACAGCACCTGGAAGCCATTGCAGATGCCGAGGACGGGCATGCCGCCCTGCGCTGCCTCGACGACCTTGCCCATCACCGGAGCGAAGCGGGCGATCGCGCCGCAGCGCAGGTAGTCGCCATAGGAGAATCCGCCGGGCACGATGACCGCGTCGACATTCTTCAGGTCGGCGTCGCCGTGCCACAGGCTCACGGCCTCACCACCGGCGAGCTTCACGGCGCGGGATGCATCGACGTCGTCGAGCGTTCCCGGGAACGTGATGACTCCGATGCGGGCGCTCATGCCTCACCGTCGATCCGACGGACCGTCCAGTCCTCGATCACGGTGTTCGCAAGGAGACCCTCGGCGATCTTCTCGAGCTCGGCGTCGTCGACGCTGCCGTCGATCTCCAGCTCGAACCGCTTTCCCTGACGGACGTCGGTCACGCCCGCGAAGCCCAGCCGCGACAGCGCCCCGACAATGGCCTGGCCCTGGGGGTCGAGAATCTCGGTCTTGGGCATGACTTCGACGACGACACGCGCCACGTGCTGCTCCTCGGTAGTAGTGCTGGCGCCCGGAGACGGACACCGGACACGCTGGAGTTTACCGGCCCACGCGGAACGGTCGAGCCCGGCATACTCGGATCCATGCGACTCACGCACTTCGGACACTCCTGCATCCTGCTCGAACACAACGGCACGACGATCCTGTTCGACCCGGGCAATTTCTCGCACGGGTTCGAGGGGATCACCGGGCTCGACGCCATCCTCGTCACCCACCAGCATCCCGACCACGCCGATCCGGCGCGACTTCCCGCGCTGCTCGAGGCGAATCCCGGCGCCGCGCTGTTCTCGGATCCACAGTCGGCGTCGATGCTCGACGGCGAGTGGTCGGCGGTGCGTCCCGGCGACACGTTCTCCGTCGGCACCCTCACCGTCCGCGGCACCGGTGGACGCCACGCGGTGATCCACCCCGAGCTGCCCGTGATCGACAACACCGCCTACCTCGTCGGCGACGACGAGAACCCGGCTCGTCTGCTTCATCCGGGTGATTCGCTCTACATCCCGCACGAGAAGGTCGACGTGCTCGCGCTGCCGTCGGCCGCTCCCTGGCTGAAGATCTGGGAATCCGTCGACTACCTGCGGGCGGTCAATCCTCGGGTTGCGGTGCCGATCCACCAGGGCATCATCACCGACCAGGCCAACGGGATCTTCTACGGCCGGTACTCCGAGATGGCGCCCGAGGGCACCGAGTTCCGGGTGCTGAAGCACGAGGACGACGAAGAGGTCTGATCACCGGGCGGCGCGACCCGCCGCCCGACCCGAGAAGATGCAGCCGCCGAGGAACGTACCTTCGAGCGCCCGATAGCCGTGGACGCCTCCGCCACCGAAGCCCGCGACCTCGCCCGCAGCGAACAGACCCTCGAACGCCGATCCGTCGGCTTTGAGGACCCGCGACGACAGGTCGGTTTCGAGTCCGCCGAGTGTCTTGCGGGTGAGCAGGTGCAGTTTGACGGCGATCAGCGGGCCGGCCTTGGGGTCGAGAATCCGGTGCGGCGCCGCGATCCGCGCGATGCGGTCCGGTTTGTAGGCGCGGGCCGCACGCAACGCCGCGACCTGCAGGTCCTTCGTGTACTTGTTGGCGATCTCGCGGTCGCGGGCCTCGACCGTCGACCGGACCGTCGCGTAGTCCAGCGGCGCGTCGGGGCTGAGTTCGTTCATGCCTGCGACGAGATCGGCGAGGTTGTCGCGCACCACGAAGTCGACGCCGCGTTCCTTGAAGGCCTCCACCGGGCCGGGGGCGCCGGATTTGACGCGCTGCAGGAGCAGACGGATGTCACGGCCGGTCAGGTCGGGGTTCTGTTCCGAGCCGGAGAGCCCGAATTCCTTCTCGATGATCTTCTGATCGAGCACGAACCACGTGTGGTCATGACCGGTGCTCACGATGTGCTCGAGCGTGCCGAGGGTGTCGAACCCGGGGAACAGCGGCACCGGGAGTCGCTTGCCGGTGGCGTCGAGCCACAGCGACGACGGCCCGGGCAGGATGCGGATGCCGTGGTTGGGCCACACGGGGTCGTAGTTGGTGATGCCCTCGGTGTAGTGCCACATGCGGTCGCGGTTCACGACGTTGCCGCCGGCGTTCTCGGTGATCTCGAGCATTCTGCCGTCGACATGCGCGGGCACTCCGGTGAGCATGTGCTTCGGCGGCTCCCCCAGCCGTGTCGGCCAGTTCTTCTTCACGAGATCGTAGTTGCCTCCGATGCCGCCGGACGTGACGATGACGGCTCCCGCGGAGAATTCGAAGTCGCCGACGGCGGTCCGCGACGACTTCACTCCGCGCGCGGCGGTGGTCGGTTCGAGGACGGTACCGCGCACGCCGGTGACCGCGCCGCCCGTCACGACCAGCTCGTCCACCTGGTGGCGGTGCTTCAGCGTCACCAGTCCGCGGGCGACACCGTCACGGACCTTGCGCGCGAACATCTCGACGAGTGCGGGACCGGTTCCCCACGTGATGTGGAAGCGCGGAACGGAATTGCCGTGACCCCCGGCGTCGTAGCCGCCGCGTTCGGCCCAGTTGACCATCGGGAAGATCTTCAGACCTCGTTCCCGCAGCCAGGCGTACTTCTCCCCTGCCGCGAACTCGACGTAGGCCTGTGCCCAGCGGCGCGGCCAGCGGTCCTCGTCGTCACGATCGAAGCCGGCGGTGCCCATCCAATCCTGGAGGGCGAGTTCGTACGAGTCCTTGATCCCGAGTCGCCGCTGATCCGGGCTGTCCACGAAGAACAGGCCTCCGAAAGACCAGAATGCTTGGCCACCAAGGTTGTTCGAGTTCTCCTGGTCGACGAGAACGACCGTGCGGCCGGCGTCGATCAACTCCCCCGTGGCCACCAACCCTGCAAGCCCCGCCCCCACCACGATCACGTCTGCTTCCATGCCCGTGAACATTACCGAGCAGTAGCGCGGAACGGGAGAGGTCCAGGCCTCGACACGGTGATTCAGGCCACGCTTCGATCGAATACAGTGCGCTGCCAACGGTAGACGCTGGGCTCGGCCCCGTGATGCAGCGCGATGTCGACCGCGTCGAGCATCGCCTGCCGGGGACCGGGCTTCGCAAGATGCGCACCCGAGATCGCGACACGCAGCAGCTCACCACGACGGGCGACGCGCCCCGCCCCGATCACCATGGCGCGACACCACCACGGTTCGGTCTTCGCACCGTCCCCGATCCCGTAGACGCGGGATTTGACGACGGTGTCGCGTTCGAGATCGCGGATGCCCGCGATGTCGGCCATCAGCCGGAAGCCGGTCTGTGGGAGCGCGGCGAGCGCACCGGGCGACGCGAGCCAGCGCGGCGGTGCGAACAGCCGGGTGCGCAGTCCGGTCTCCTCGAGCACACGATCGGCTGCGAGCAGACGCAGACGGGCTTCGTGTTCGGGTAGCGACGCGAACTCGGCGCGACGACGTTTGGTGGCGGCCTGGTCGTAGCCGTGCAGCACGATCGCGTCGCCGCCCTCACGACGTTCGAGCAGCCACTCCTGGGTCTCCGGATCATTGATCAGCCGGTAGTGGTCCTTGAGCCTCGGCGCCACGAACAGCGACAGCGGGACGCCGCGTGCGTCCATCTCCCGCGCGAATTCGTCGACGTCGTCGCGTGTGGCGTCACGGATCCCCGATACCGACACGATCAGCTGTCCGCTCATGCCTGCCACGATGCACCACAGGAGTGAACGGAAACCGTCGGGGGCTTGAAAACCGGCACAACATGTACTCGCCGGTCGGCACACTGAACGGACACCCCGCAGGCGGGTTCAGAAGCGTACCCGTATCGCCGCTCCGGCGGTGAGTGATCGACATCTCGTTCATCGAGACCGGGCGCCCCGGGGTTCCTGTCCTGGGAATAGCTTCTTTCCGTGACGAACCGGCTTCAGACGTACCCCAGCTTGCTCTCCCCCGGCACCATCGGCCCCATGTCGCTCGACAACCGGGTGGTACTACCCGCGATGGACATGAACCTCTGCGAGGACGGCGAGATCGAGCAGGGCGACATCGATCATTTCGTCGCTCGCGCCGCCGGGGGAACCGGGCTGATCATCACCGGGTGCTGCGCCGTTGCGTACCCCGCGGGCTGTACCAGCATGAAAGAGCCCGGACTGTCCGAGGACCGGTTCATCCCCGGAATCAAAGCGCTCGCCGACGCAGTTCACGAGGCCGGCAGCAAGCTGTGTGTACAGATGACGCACCACGGCAAGGTCGCACGTATCGACACAATTCAGGATCGGCCCCAGCTGGTTCCCAGCACGCCGAAGCCGCCGAGCGACATGAGCGCGTTCATCGACAACACCCCCGAAGAGCTGAAGAAGATGGCTGCCATCTCCGGCGGCAAGAAGGCCACGTATCACGAAGCCACCACGGAAGACCTGGAGTGGCTGGTTCGCATGTTCGCCGAGGCTGCGGGACGCGTGAGGACCGCCGGTGGCGATGCGGTCGAGATCCACGTCGCCCACAACTACGTTCTCGGGGGTTTCCTGAGCCGATACTCGAACCAGCGCACCGACGAGTACGGCGGGTCGCTGGAGAATCGGGCACGGCTGACGGTCGAGGTGATCCGCGCGGTCAAGGCCGAGGTCGGCGACGACCTCGCCGTCATCGTGCGTCTGGCCGGACAGGAGTACGGCGAAACCGACGGTCTCACCATCGAGGAATCCGCCGCCGCCGCCGTCATGTTCGAGCAGGCAGGCGCGGACGCCATTCACGTCACGGGCACCGCACTCAACGCGTTCGCGAACTTCACCGACGGCCCGCTGCCGAACAAGGTCGGTTTCTACACGGACAACGCGTCGGTCATCAAACGTGGGGTGTCGATCCCGGTCATCACGGTCGGACGCATGCTGCCCGAGGTCGGCGAGAAGATGATCGCCGAGGGTCACACCGATTTCGTTGCGATGGGCCGCCAGTTGCTCGCCGACCCGCAGCTCGTGAACAAGCTCGAGACGGGCCGCACCGAGCAGATCCGCCCGTGTATCAACTGCTACGTGTGCGTCCAGGAGAACTTCTGGGATGCCACACCGATCTGCGCCGTCAACCCCACGCTCGGCAACGAAACGTTGATGCCGTTCGTCCGGAGCGCCACGTCCAAGCACGTCGTGGTCATCGGCGCCGGACCGGGCGGTCTCGAGGCGGCACGGGTCGCCACCGAACGCGGACACCGCGTGACGGTCCTCGACAAGGCAGACCGACTGGGCGGCACGATGTGGTTCTCCAGCCTGACCACCCCCGACAACGGACGCATGCTGAAGTGGCAGGCCCAGGAAGTCACCCGGCTCGGCATCGACGTGCGCCTGAACACGGAGGCGACCGCGGCATCCGTGCGTGCGCTGAACCCGGATGTGGTGATCGTCGCGACCGGCGCAGTGCGAGAGCGTCCGACCGTTCCCGGCGGCGACCTGCCGCACGTGCACACCGGCGACAGCATGCGTGCGCTCATGACAGGCACGGGCGACGTCTCCGACCAGGCACTGTTCCTACGCATCATGGGCAAGCTCGGCAAACTGGCAGGCATCACCACCAGCGCCGAACGGATCCGCAGCCTCAGCACCCGGTTCCTGAAGTTCCTGCCGATGGCCAAGGACGTCGTCGTGATCGGCGGCTCGCTCGTCGGACTCGAGCTGGCAGAGTTCATGGCCGAACGCGGTAGCCGCGTGACGCTGCTCGCCGAAGGTCAGCAGCTCGGCGTTCCGATGGCCATGCCGCGCAGGTGGACCGCCGCGAAGCACGCTCGTGAAATCGGTGTGCAGGTGCACCGCAACGCCACCGTGGAGCGGATCACCCCGAAGACCGTGGAGTTCACCGTCGACGGCGAGACGAAATCTGCTCGCGCGAGCATGGTGATCGTCGCGTCCGGTGTCTCTGCTGCGGCACCGTTGGCCGACCAGCTCGCGGACTCCGGTCTCGACGTGCGGGTCGTCGGCGACGCAGGCAGCGTCGACTACATCGAAGGCGCCATCCACACGGCGTGGAAGGTCGCTACCGAACTCTGACAGGTCCGGATATACGCAGGCGGCCGCCGACATGGGATGTCGGCGGCCGCCTGCGTATCGGGATGTCAGGCGTCGGCGGTGTCCTGTTCGAGTGCGGTGCCGGCGACCGTGTCACGGTGCACGGCGTCGGTGAGCGGGCGCCCGGTACGCCATCCGAACCGTTCCAGATCGGGGACCTCCTGCAATGCGGTCACCGGCCCGACGCACAGCCACGCGATGGGGCGCACCGGGCCGGACACACCGACGAAGTCGGCGAGAAAGGGCTCGTCGTAGAACGACACCCAGCCGACACCGAGTCCCTCCGCGGTCGCGGCAAGCCAGAGATTCTGGATCGCGAGCACCGCAGAGAACAGGCCTGATTCGTCGATCGTGTGGCGGCCGAGGATGTGCTTGCCGCCGCGCTCCGGGTCGTAGGTGACGACGATGCCCGTGCCCGATTCGACGATGCCCTCGACCTTGATCGGGTCGAAGGTGCCCTTGCGGTCCTCCGGCAACGAGTCGGCGAAGGCCTGGCGGCACCCGGCCACATGCGCGGCGAACTGCTCGAGGCGCTGCGTGTCCTGCACAACCACGAAGTCCCAGGGCTGCGTGTTGCCGACGCTCGGTGCGTGGTGCGCGGCCCCGAGGACGCGCCACAGCACGTCCTCCGGAATCACGTCACCGCTGAATTCGGCGCGCACGTCGCGGCGCATGCGGATGATGTCGTACAACGCGTCGCGCGCGTCGGTGGAAAACATATCTCTGGTGCTCTGTTCTCGTGCTGTGTCGATCGGGATCAGGCCGGAAGGATCTCTTCGAGCGCGTCGATCACTTCGGGTGCGTCGGGCTCGGTGCGGGGACGGAAACGGTTCACGACGGTCCCGTCGGGCGCGATCAGGAACTTCTCGAAGTTCCACTGGATGTCGCCGGCTTCACCGCTCGCGTCGGCCTGCTTCGTGAGCTCAGCGTACAGCGGGTGCCGGTTCTCGCCGTTGACCTCGATCTTCTCGAGCAGCGGGAACGTGACCCCGTAGGTGGTGGAGCAGAACTCCTGGATCTCCTCGGCTGTGCCCGGTTCCTGACCCATGAACTGGTTGCACGGGACGCCGATGACAAACAGGCCGCGATCGGCGTACTCGGTCGCGAGCTGCTCGAGCACGGTGTATTGCGGTGTCAGACCGCACTTGGAAGCAACGTTGACGACGAGCAGCGCGTGGCCGTCGTACGCGCCGAGGCTGGTGGGTTCACCCGAGAGGGTGTTGATTGCGATGTTCTGCAGAGGCGTGGTCATACGACCAAGTTAGCGTGCCCATCTACACTGCTCCCTCAGGCGCGTAGAACCACCGTCTTCCGGTAGCCGAGCAACGGCAATGCGCGGGTGTCGATCAGGATCAGTCCGAGCCGAACCCTGACGCCGAACGGGTGAACACCTCACGCAACATCGGCACGAAGTGATCGATCGGCAAGGTCTCGTAGCCTGGGTCGAAGGACACCTGGTCCCACTCGGCACAGAAGTGGGCGCAGGTGTCGAAATACGGTGAACCGCGGAATTTTTCGCGTGCATCGGTATCGAGGCCGAGCCGGTCCCAGTAGTGGTAACCCTGGAAGATTCCGTGGTGTTGCACAACCCATGTCGATTCCGCATCCAAGTATGGACGGACGATCGACGCCGCCAGCTCCGCGTGGTTCGCCGGCGCCATCGCGTCGCCGACGTCGTGCAGCAGCGCGGCGACGATCAGATCGGTTCTGGCCCCTTCACGGTACGCCCTCGACGCGGTCTGCAGCGAGTGCTCGTAACGGTCGACCTGGTAGCCGAGCGTCGGCCCTTTGAGCGAGTCGAGCAGGTCGACCATGGTGTCGACCAGGCGATCGTTGAGGAACTTCTTCGACTCGGTGAAGATGAGTGCGATGTCCTCCTTGGTGGACTCGTCCATTCTGGTGAAGCCGACCACACGGTTCGGCTGGTCGATCTCGGTCACGCGGACCTCCTTTTCACTGGCGGATACAGAATCGGGACCCGCGGGCGTGCTGCCTTCCTACCGGCGCAGCAGCACTGGAACAACGATATTCCCTCTCAGCGGGCCGAGCTCACACGGCGACCGATCGCCGACACCGGTATGTGGGCGCCGGTCGCCGATCGGCGACCGCGGAACGACACGACACCACCACGCGCGGTGGCGGCCGAACTCATCCCTGCGCCCCTCGCCCTACCGGATCGAGGAGACCGACACCGGCCGCGACCTCGAGCTCACCCGCGGCAAGCGCCGCCAGAGCCAGGTCCCGGACCTGTCCCTTGGCCAGTTTGCCTCCTGAGGACCGGGGCAGCTCGTCGACTACGAGCAGGTACTCGGGCAGATACTCCTTGGTCATCCCGTGCTCGATCAGATGCGCGGCCAGACCGGGCAGTGTCAGCCGGGCAGCGGAACTTCCGCTGACGGCGACGCAGACCCGCTCGCCGAAGACGTGGTCCGGAAGTCCTACGGCCACCGACATTTCGACATCCGGATGGGTTTCGACCTCTCGCTCCACGTGGGCGGCCGAGATGTTCTTCCCCCCTCGGATGATGATCTCGGCCTTGCGGCCCACGACGGTGAGGTAGCCGCCGTCGTCGATGGTGACCAGATCTCCCATGAGCAGCGCGCCGTCCGGTGCGTAGAGCGCGTCGTTGGCCGCCGGGTCGTCGTAGTACCCCATGCTCAGGAGCGGTCCCGTGCCGCCAGGCTGCCCCGGCCCGCCACTTGCGGTGATGTCCCGTCCCTCGTCGTCGTACAGCCGGACGGTCATCGAGGGCACCATCCGGCCCGCGGTCGTCAGCCGCTTCTCCCGTGGGTCCTTCGTCGTCGTGTAGCTGAACGCGCCGCTCTCGTTGGATCCGAAGAACTGCAGCACGGTGGCGCCGGTCCGGTCCTCGAACCTCGCGGCGTCCCGGTACGGCACCGCTTCGCCGCCGGTGAACATGACTTTCAAGGACGACAGATCGACCTGTTCCGCCAGATCCGAGGCGAGCAGCATGCGGAATTGCGTACTGACACAGAACAGGACAGTCGCCCGCTCCTCTGCGATCTTCCGCACCATCTCGTCGGCGGTGAAGCGGGGCAGCAGCACGGCGGGCGCCCCGAGCATCGCCGGTGCGAAGTGGCTCGTCCACAGTCCGAAGCCGAAGGGGGCCGGGACCGCCGCGAGGAATACCTCGTCGTGGCCGAGTTCGCCGGCTTCGACAGCCAGTTGGGAGAAGTGCATCCAGCGGTTCTGGAACTGCACCACACACTTGGGCAGGCCGGTGGTCCCCGAAGTGGAATTCAGCATCGAGACCTCGTCCGGACCGAGGGCGCGCGGACGCACCAGGTCGTCCGGGGCGAACTCGACCGGGACCTCACGCCAGCGTCCGGCGTCGAGCCGACGGAGCGCCTGCACCCGCCCGGCCCCGACGACGAGGTGCGCGCGAACGGGCAGCCCGGCCGCGTGCACGAGTTGCCCGAGTTGCTCGATGTCGCGGCCCCGGTCATCCGCCCTCGTGATCAGCGCGACCGCACCGGAACGACCGAGCAGGTGCGTGATCTCGGCGTCGCCGGCACGTGCGCCGATGCCCATCGCCACGAGACCGGCTCGCTCGGTCCCCACCAACGCGGCATGCACATCCGCAGTGTCCGGGAGGAGCACCCCGACGCGACCCCCGGGCTCGATTCCTGCGCCCACCAGTGCCGCCGCGATGGTGTCGGCATAGGTGTCGTAGTCAAGCCAGCTCGTCCGGTCCGTGCCGGCGACAAACGCCGGCGCCGCGGGAATCCTCCTCGCGTGGTCGGCGACGACCTCACCGAGCGAACGCGTACCCCACCAGCCGGCCTGCCTGTAGCGTGCAGCCGCCGCGATGTCCATCACTGCCTCCCGGGCCCGAATTCATGATCGTGTCGGCCATCACAGACGGCCCGAACACATACGGTAGCGCCAAAACAGCGGTTGATCAATCAATTGATTGGGAAATATCAACCGTTCGCTTGATCGGGGCGGCAACAGCCGTTACCGTACCCCTCGTACGTGACTCGCCTCACACGGCCTGGCCGGCTGAGACCGAGCCCACTTCCTCGTGGACCTCGGCCCCGGCTTCGTCGGGACGAAATGCACTCGCCGCAACAGAGAGATCGGATCGCATGGAAACCCTCGACTACGACGCCACGACGCACGGACCGTCGGCCACCGACAAGCTGCACTTCCACGAGGCCGGTGAAGGTCATCCCCTCGTACTGCTGCACGGGTCGGGGCCAGGAGTCTCCGGCTGGTCAAATTTCTCGAAGAACCTGCCGGTTTTCGCGCGTAATTTCCGCACCATCGTTGTCGACATGCCCGGTTTCGGTGCGAGCCCGGATATCGAGTACGACCGTCCGTACCCCGAACTCGCCGCGGAGTCGATGGTCACGCTGCTCGACGACCTCGGCATCGAAAAGGCCCACGTTCTCGGCAATTCCATGGGCGGATGGGTCGCGCTCGAAACGGCGGCGATCGCACCCGAACGCGTCGAGCGACTGGTGTTGATGGGTCCCGGCGGCCTGTACGCACCGCTGCTCGGACCGATGATGAGCGAGGGCGCCCGGCGTTTGAACGCGTTTCTCGTCGACCCCAGCCGCGAAGCGCTCGAGGCCTGGGTGGACTCAATGGTCTACGACCCGGCGACGATCACACCTCAGTTGCTCGAGGAACGCTGGAACAACGCCACCGCGCCCCGGGCCATCGAGCGGATGCGCGCGGTCATGGCGTCGCTGGCCCTGCCCGGCAAGGCGCCGTTGTGGGCACGCACCGACGAGATCCCGCACCGGACCCTGGTCACCTGGGGCCGCGACGACCGCATGCTACCCCCGGACGGCGCCCTGTTCGCGCTTCGCCGCATGCCCAAGGCGGACCTGCACATTCTCGGCGAATGCGGGCACTGGGCCCAAGTCGAACGCAAGCACGACTTCGAGTCGCTCACGACCGATTTCCTCACCCGCTGATTCCCCCTCTGGCACCGAAGGAGTTTTCCCACATGAAGTTCCGGCACGACGCACTGGACACCGCCCTCGCTGCAGGCGACCGCCTGAAGGCACTCGAAACCGAATGTACCGAAGAGCGCCGACTCTCGGCGGACACCGCGAAGATCCTGCGAGACGCGGGCATCATGCGACTCATCCAACCCAAGCGTTACGGAGGGTTCGAGGCCGATCCGGGTGTCTTCAACACCGCGATGTACGAGCTCGCGCGGCTGTCGAGCTCTGCGGGCTGGGTCACCGGTGTCGTCGGCGTCCACTCCTGGCACCTGGGCCTGTTCCCGGATCGAGCCCAGAAGGACGTGTGGGGAGAGAATCCCGACGCGTGGATCAGTTCGTCCTACAGTCCGGCCGGCACCGCCAAAATTGTGCCGGGCGGCTACGAACTGACCGGACGGTGGGGATTCTCGTCGGGCAGTGACCACTGCGACTGGGTCTTCCTGGGCGCAATGGTCACCGACGAGCAGGGGCAGCGCACCGGGCAGCACATCCATCTGCTGCTGCCCCGCGCCGACTACACGATCGACGACGTCTGGTTCATGTCCGGCCTCGCCGGTACCGGCAGCAACGACATCGTCGTCGACGGCGCATTCGTGCCCGAACATCGCACGCACGACGTCGTCGATCTCTATTCGCAGCGCTATCCCGGAAACGAGGTGAACACCACCGGACTCTTCCGGCTGCCCTGGTACACCCTGTTCGTCAATGCCGTCGCGGTGCCGTTGATCGGCATGGCCCGCCGGGTGATCGACGAAGCGGTCTCGATTCACAAGTCTCGCTTGGCGGTCGACGCGTCCAAGATGCCGCACGCGGCCACGCTGGCACGCCTGACCGTGGCAGACTTCGAGGTCGACACCGCGTACCGGACCCTGCAGGCCGACCTCGCCGACGCCTTCGGTGCTGTCGAGCGCGGCGAGCCGGTCACGATGACGATGCGTCAGCGCACCAAACGCGATCACATCGCGGCCGTCGGACTGGCGGTCTCGGCTGCGGACAAGGCATACCAGGTGGGTGGGCCACGGTCGATCGCGCTGTCGAGTGCCCTGCAATCGGTCTGGCGCGACGTCCATGCCGGCCAGCATCATGCCATCAACCTGCCGGACATCGTCAATTTCGAGTACGGCCGGTACCTGCTCACCGGCGAACCCGGCAACCTCTACTGAATTCGAGGAGTACGCAATGCCTGTCCTTTCCCTGGGATACCTACGCCTCAACGTCGAGTCGGCGGAGCGGTGGAATCCCTTCGTCCGCGATTTCATCGGCATGATGCCGGTCGACGGCCCGTTGCCGGACTCACTGCACTACCGCATGGACCACTACCCGCCGCGACTGGTAGTCACCGAGTCTGCCGTACCAGGACTGGACGCCGTCGGCTTCGAGGTCCTGAACCGTTCCGATCTGAAAGACCTGGTATCCCGTGTCGAGTCCGCGGGCATCGAGACCCGCGCCGGCACCGCCGAGGAGTGCGCCCTGCGGCAGGTCACGGGCTTCGCCGCGTTCGACGATCCGTCCGGCAATCGGGTGGAACTCTTCTACGGGCCGGTGCTGAGCCACCGGCGTGTGGAGCTTCCGCACCTGTCCGGCTTCGTCACGGGCGATCAGGGCATGGGACACGTCATCCTCAATTGTGTCGACACCGAAGCGACCTACGAATTCTACGTAGGGGTACTGGGATTCGCCGAACGCAACTCGCTCGCGTTGCCCGGCGGCACCAGTTACTTCCTCGGCTGCAACGCTCGCCAGCACACGCTAGGACTCAATCCTGCTGCGGGCCCTGCGCTGCTCCACTTCATGGTGGAGACCGTCGACCTCGACGACATGGGCAAGGCTCTCGATCGCGCCCACGATCTCGAAGTCCCGATGATGCAGTCGCTGGGCAAGCATACCAACGACCGGATGCTCTCGTTCTACACCTATTCCCCCGACGGTCACGCCACCGAGATCGGATGGGGTGGTGAACGAATCGAAGACGCGGCCCCCACCTACCGGATCACCGAGGGCGCGGTGTGGGGCCACCGGTACACGCCGCCGCCGGCCGGAGCGAAGGGACTCCCGCAGTGACAGGCACCGTCGACGGCGGAGTGCCGGTGGGCGGCACCGCCGCCGTCGCGGAGGACCCTCACCGGTGGACGCCACGGCTCGTCACGATCCTGATCGTCCTGATCCTCGTCAGTGAGATCATCCCGGTGTCCGCGGTCCTCGCGGGTACCGCGTTGCCTACCATCTCGGCCGAGTACGCGACCACTCAGGCCGGCTGGACCATGACGATCGCGTTCCTCACCGCGAGCATCGCGATGCCGTTGGTGGGCAAACTCGCCGACATGTACGGCAAGAAGCGCCTGTTGATGGTCGTGCTCGCGATCACCGTCGTCGGCTCCCTGCTGTCCGCGGTCGCGTCGAGTTTCCCGATGTTCCTGCTCGGCCGCGCGCTGCAGGGTGCGATCTTCTCGGTCGCGTTCCTCTGCTATTCGCTGATCCGAGACGTCTTCCCCGAGAAGATCGTGCCGTTCGCGGTCAGTGTCACCGTGACCGGTACCGGTATCGTCGTCGTGCTGCAGCCGTTCCTCGCGGGCTGGCTCATCGACAATCACGGTGTTTCGGGCGCCTTCTGGTTCGTCACCGTCCTCACGGCGGTACTGGCGGGCGCCGCTCTGCTCATGGTGCCGGAATCCCCGGTGCGGTCCTCGGATTCGCGTCCCGACTTGATGGGTGCGCTCCTGCTGGGCAGCTCGGTCGCGGCCGTCCTGGTCGCGGTGAGCTCGGCGCCGCAGTGGGGCTGGACCAGCGCCGGAACTCTCGGTCTGCTGGCGGTGGGGTGCGCGCTGTTCGCGGCCTGGATCGTGCAGGCGGGCCACGCCCCCGAACCGCTGGTCGATCTGCGGAAACTGCGACGTCCGGCGCTGCTGTACACGGTGCTCGCGTCGGGCCTGGTGTACGGCGTCGGCACCACGACCAGCTCGATCCTCGCGATCATGGCCATGACGCCTCGCGAGGCCGGCGGCGACTACGGATTCGGCATGACGGCCAGTGAGTTCGCGATCTTCGGCGTGATCAACGGAATCGGCATCGTCGGCGGCGGACTGATCGTCGGACTCACCGTGCGGCGACACGGAGCGAAGGTGCACATGGTAGCGGCGGCCGTCGCCATCGCGGTCGGCGCGCTGACGATGGGCCTCGGACGCGGCGACGAACTGCTCGTGCTCACCGCGACCGCACTGGCCCATCTCGGTGTTGGACTGGCCGGCGCCGCGATACCGAATCTCGTCATCGCGGCGGTGCCGCCTGACCATCAGGTGGTCAGCGCCAGCCTCACCGAGGTGAGCCGCACCCTGATGGCAGGTATCGGCACAACCGTGGTGTTCGTGGTGCTCAATGCGAACATTCAGGCGATGGCCGGCGGAAGGCCGGTGTACGAGGGCATCGGGTTCCAGTGGGCGTACGCGTTGATCGCCACATGCGCAGTGCTCGGTGGCCTGGCGGCAACACGACTGCCCGGAAGAACCGGTGAACCATCGACGGCCTGATCCCTGCGCCGCACCGGCACAGCCCGCACCGCCCGCCCCACCGGGTCCTGATTCTCATGGAGGATCCGGCGGTCGAGCGGGCGGTGCGGACCGCCGTCGGCGATGCCGGCTCCGTTCTCGTACCCGCCGTCCGGACCGCGGAGGAAGTGCGGGCCCTGCTGCCGGACGCCGACATCGTCGTTGCGGACTGGAGTGGGCAGCTGCCGCTCGGTGCCGCCGAGGCCGCGGTGGGCGGACACCTGCAGCTGATCCAGCAGCCCGGCGTCGGCATCTCCTTCATCGACGTCGATTCCTGGACCGAAGTCGGTGTACCCGTTGCCAATACACCCGGTGGTAACGCCGCTTCGGTCGCGGAGTGGGTGGTCGCGGCAACAGCCGACCTGTGTCGTTCGATCAGGTGGTCCGACGCCGAGATGCGTGCCGGACGGTGGCCGCAGGCGTCGATCCTGCAACGCGAGTGTCGTGACCTCGGCGAACGCCGGGTCGGGCTCGTCGGCTTCGGCGACATCAACCGGCGCTGCGGCGCGCTCTTCCAGGCATTCGGATGTGACGTCGTATACACCTCGCGGCACCCCGACCCTGGTTCTCCGCTGCGACACCGGCCGCTCGATGACCTCCTCGCGCGCTCGGACGTGCTCGTGGTCGCAGTCCCGCTCACCGCACAGACCCACAGGTTGATCGCCGCACCGGAGCTGGCGCTGCTACCACCGGAATCCTTGGTGGTCAACGTTGCTCGCGGTCCGGTCGTCGACGAGGCTGCGCTCGCCGCTGCAATTCGCTCCGGATCCGTGGCCGGGGCCGCGCTGGATGTCTTTGCGCGCGAACCGCTCGAGTCCGACAGTGCGCTGTTCGAGCTGGACAATGTCCTGCTGAGCCCGCATGTCGCCGGTGGTAGTTCGACGGCCCGTCGACGTATGTACAAGATGACTGCGGCCAATGTCGCACGGGTGTGCCGCGACGAACTGCCGCTATGGACGCTAGGGTGATTCGCTTCCGACCCGCGGAAACGGCTCGATAGGTTGCAGGCCAAGTTCAGTAAATTTGGTAACTTTATACTCATGGACTCCCGAGATCGGAAGGATGCGGCGGCAGTGCCCGCACACGCACAAGACCGGAAGTCGCCAGTCTCCGACCCGGGCAGCCTGCGCTGGCGGCGACTCGCCGAGATGGTGGCAGACCAGATCCGCGAGCGGATCTTGCGCGGCGATCTGAACGAGGGCGACCTCCTGCCGAAGGAAGCCGAACTGCGCGAGCAGTACCCGGTCAACGTCCAGTCCCTACGTGAGGCCCTGCGCATTCTCGAGGCCGAGGGTCTCGTCCGTGTCCGCCGCGGTAACCGGGGCGGAGCCGTCGTGCACCGGCCCACCCCCGGAAACGTTGCCTACAGCCTCTCGATGGTGCTCGCGATGTCGGGAACGGACATCGACGACGTCGGTCGCGCGCTGCACGAGGTCGAGCCGATGTGCGCGGCGCTGTGCGCGGAACGCGGAGACCGTGCCACCGAGGTGGTTCCGGTTCTGCGCGCCCTGCACGAGGAATCACTGTCGAAAGTCGACGATCTTGTTGCCGCGACCGCACTCTCGCGACGGTTTCACGAATCCGTGGTGAAGCTGTGCGGAAACCGGTCGTTGATCGTGCTGGCTGGAGCCCTCGAGGCCCTGTGGTCGAGCCACGTCACGGATTGGGCAAGCGAGCGAGCGGACCCGGAACGGATTCCGCCGGCAGAACGGACCCAGGCGCTGGCCGTACACGGCCAGATCCTGCAGTGCATCGAGGACGGCGACGCCGCATCGGCGCGGGTGATCGCGGCCCGGCATCTCCGAGATGTACAAACCTATCCGCACGACCCGGACCGACCTGCGGTCTCGCTCGATCCCGCGGTCGCGCGGGACCGCCTGTTCTTCGGCTGAGCGGGCCCGACCGGAAGGCCGGACCCGCCCAGCACTCGGTCAGAAGCTGTTCGGATCGTCGATCACGCTCTGCGGCACTGGATGCCGGTACAGCTTGGATGCGTTCTCCCATGTGATCTTGCGTAGCTCGTCGGCAGAGAGTCCCTTCATGGACTCACTGACGACCTCCATGGTCCGGGGCCACAGGCTGTCGCTGTGCGGGTAGTCCTCCTCCAGCAGGATGTGGTCGATCCCGATCCGGTCACGCAGAACCATCGTCGACGGATCCTCCACGGCGCAGAACCAGAAGTTCCGCTTCAGCACGTCCGCTGGGGAGATGTCGATGCCTTCCCATGTGCCGTACATCGACGAGTAGGTGTTCATGTGATCGAGACGGTCGAGAAGTGCAGGAACCCAACCGATTCCACCTTCCGACATTACGATCTTGATATTCGGGAAGCGCACCGGGATCTTCGAGAACAACCAGTCGACGGTCGCGAACATGGCATAGCCGAAGAACAACGTGCCGGACACATCAGGCGGAGCGTCCTCCGATGTACTCGGCGACGTGCTGGACGAGCCGATGTGCAGGTTGATGACGGTCTCGGTCTCCTCGCACGCCCGCATGATCGGGTCCCAGTGACCCGAGTGCACGGACGGCAGCCCGAGGGCGTGGGGACCCTCGGAGAAGGTCACCGCCTTGAAGCCCCGCTCGGCGTTGCGGTAGATCTCCTGCGCACCGATCTCGGGGTCGAGGAAATACGGGATCTGGCAGGGGATGATCCGGTCCGGATACGGGCCCGCCCATCCCTCGAGGTGCCAGTCGTTGTAGGCGCGCGTCGCAGCAAGCGCCAGTTCCTGGTCATTGGTGCTCAGCTGTAGACGCTGGCCGGCGAATCCGGGGAGGAACGACGGGAAGTTCAGGGACGCATACACACCCGAGAGGTTCATGTCCTTGACACGGTGGTGGATGTCCCACGAACCACGGCGCATATCCTCGAAGCGCTGCGGGTCGAAACCCCACTCGTCGACCGGGCGTCCGACGACCGCATTGAAGCCGACGTTCGGGATCTCCTTACCGTCGTACACCCAGATATCCGCGCCGTCGCGGTGGATGACCTTGGGTGCTCGGTCGGCGAGCTTCGCCGGCAGACGACCTTCGAACGCGTCCTTGGGCTCGACGATGTGATCATCGACGGAGATGAAGGGGAAAGGCCGGTGCGCCCTCTCCGGTTCGGGCAGGAAGGTCACCTTTCCCTTGACGTTCTGGGTGAAGTCGGTGTTGTGGATCAGTTCGTCGAGATTGGCCATCTCGCACGCTCCTCAATTGTCGGGGGTCGGCGAATCCGGCTGCGTTACCTACGCAGCCGCAAATTTTGGGGTATGGAAGTCTTCAGTCGAGAACGTCGAGGTCGGTCCGGAGCAGCTTGCGCACGGCGCCGGCCCAGTAGACACCGGCCGCTCGCTCGACGAGCGCCTTCTGCATCGCGACTCGAATGCTCTTCTCGATCGGCAGTGGGTCCTTGCCGAGCAGCAGGATGTCGTACGCCAGCCGGCAGAACCGGTCGATCGAGGCTGCGCGGTAGACCGCGAGTTCGATCGTGTCGGCGGTGGTGATGATGCCGTGGCTGGCGAGGATGACGTTGTTGCGGTCGCCGATCTGGTCGGCGAGACCCCGACCGAGCTCGGCGTCGTTGATCTCACCGTCGTACTCGTCGACCAGGGACAGGTCGTCGTCGTACAGACTGCCGGTCTGGTGCGCGATCATCGGCAGAACACCGACAGCGGCCAGCACGGTCACGTAGTACGGGTGGTTGTGGATGACCACCCGGGCGTCCGGACGACGCCGGTGCAGTTCGGTGTGGATGTGGTAAGCGGGCGTGACATCCCACTTGCCCTCGATCACAGCACCGTTCGCGTCCACACGGCACACATCGGAAGCCGCGACCTCGTCCCACCACAGCCCCCACGGGTTGATCAGGAGGCTGTCGTCGTCCCGATCGGCCCAGGTGATGTGGCCGGCCATGTTTTCACTGAAGCCGTCGCGCGCCAGAATCCGGAACGCGCAGGCGAGTTTCTGCTCGTTGTTGAGATCGACCCCGATCGGAGGCGTGGCACGCGGTCGCCACTCACCCATCGAATCCGGACCACCTTCAATGGCCGTCGATTCGTCGTACACGGTCACAGCGCCTCCATGGGGTGAGATTGGGGTCACAGATTCGGACGTGTCGGAACTCTATCTTACAAAAGATACTGATGTAAGCCCTCGCACCGGGGAACCCCACGCCGTCGACGAACAGCACCCAGCCCCGCACCCGCGACCACCGACCGGCCCCCAGGTCCCCCGATCTGCACACATACCGTGCAGCCCGAGTCGTCAGAGATGCACATCGCGCATCCCACGTCCCGCCATAGCCAGCCAAACGCTTGATTGACATATTTTGCGGATCGCCCTAAATTTGTGATGCTCGCCATACAGCGCGCAGTCCTCCGTGTTCTCGTGCCCCTCGTCCCGATTCCGAATCGGGCAGGAGCAGAAAACCGAGGAACCTCACACGACGGCACCGGGTCCCCTCCAACAACCGTCCAGCGCTGAGACTGCTCCGCCCTTCCCACTGCCCCACCGCACCCCTCCCGACAAGGAGAACCGGCATGACCGCCTCACCAACACAGAACGATCCTGCGGAGAGTCCGACGCCGGCGATCCGATCCCGGGTCAAGGGCCGGGCTCGGATGATTCTGGCCGTCAATATGGGAAACACGTTGGAGTGGTTCGACTGGACCGTGTTCGCGATTTTCGCGGTCTACTTCTCCAACCAGTTCTTTCACTCGACCAACGAGGTGTCGAACCTGTTGTCGACGATGGCGGTGTTCGCGGTCGGGTTCGTCATGCGCCCGATCGGCGGCCTGATCTTCGGGTTGGTCGCCGATCGGCGCGGACGGAAATTCGTCATGGTGCTGACCATGACACTGGTCGCAGCATCGAGTGTCCTGATCGCGATCGCGCCCACCTACGAGCGGATCGGCGTGTTCGCGTCGCTGTGGCTGCTCGTCGTCCGCTGCATCCAGGGCGTAGCACACGGCGGTGAGCAGGGCGGGTCATACACCTATATCGCCGAGGTGGCGCGGCCCGACAACCGCGCACTGTGGGGTACCACGGTCATCATGTCCACCGTCGGAGGAACGGTGCTCGCCACCCTCCTCGGCGCGGTGATGCGTACCGCGATCGACTCCCAGGCGATGGCCGACTGGGGCTGGCGCATCCCGTTCCTGATCGGCGGTGCGCTCGGATTCTTCGCGCTCTACCTGCGTCGCGGCCTCGAGGAATCCGCAGCTTTCGCCGACCAGGCCGCGAGCACCGGGACACCGTCGTCGGCACGCTCCGCGCTCCGCGACATCTGGGCGCAGCGGACCTCGATCCTGCGCGTCGTTCTCCTCGTCGGCGGCACATCGGTCTTCTCGTACACCTGGTCGGTCAACGCTCCCGCGTACGCCATCAGCTTCCACCACGTGAACGACAAACTTGCGATGTGGGCCGGCGTGGTCGCCAACATCGTCTTCATCCTCGCTCTCCCACTCGCGGCACTCCTCGCCGACCGATTCGGACGTCGTCCCAACAACATCGCGTGGGGACTGCTGGTGGCCTTGCTCGCCTTCCCCCTGTCGGGCATGCTCGACGGTTCGGCTCTCACCCTGGTCGTGGCGATGTCCCTGGCGCTCGTCATCCAGGCGCTCGCGGCCAGTACACAGGTCGCCTGGTTCGCCGAATTGTTCTCCACGAAGTCCCGCGCCGCAGGTACGGGAATCGCGGTGTCGCTCGCGGCTGCGATCTTCGGAGGTACCGCGCCGTACCTCAATTCGTGGCTGACCTCCCGCGGTACGCCGGACCTGTTCACCTGGTACGTCATCGTGCTCGCACTGGCTGTTGCCGCCGCCGCCTACTTCACCCAGGAGACCAAAGGCCTCGCCCTCACCGCGGTGACGGACACACCGAGCGAAACCAGTGTCAGCCCGGGCTGACTGCCCGGCCCGACGCATCGACCAACGAGACCGAGACCGAGACCGAAAGAAGCTGACATGGTTGACAACACCCGTACCGTCGAATTCTCCCGGATGGACGACGCCACCGCCGCGGAGATGGAACTGATCCGGGACGAGGCCGCGGTCCATCGTCGCGACCACTGGCTCGCGACGGTTGTGCGTCTGCTCGAGTCGATGAAGGGCTACACCTTCGGTTACCGCGTCGATCGCTACGAGCACTCGTTGCAGTCCGCGACCCGTGCACACCGGGAGGGTGCCCGCGTCGATCTCGTGGTGGCCGCCCTCCTACACGACATCGGCGACGATCTCTGCCCGGACAATCACAGCGAGGTCGCTGCCGCGATCCTGCGGCCGGTGCTCGACGACGAGGCGGTGTGGATCGTCAAACACCACGGTGTCTTCCAGACCTACCATTACGGCGACAAGCTCGGGATTCCGACCGACAGTCGTGACCGGTATCGAGACTCCCCCTACTTCGACACCTGCGCCCACTTCTGCGGAGCATGGGACCAGGAGTCGTTCGACCCCGACTACGACACCGAACCCCTCGAGTTCTTCATGCCGATGCTCGAGGAGGTCTTCTCCCGCCCACCGCGCACGTGGGGGGATCAGGACCTGGTGTGGTCGAAAGAGGTCTCCGGGGACCCGCAGTCCGAGTAACTCCGCACACCCGCCACCCCCGCACAGGAGGAACCAGTCCATGAGTTCGATCGACGCGGCGACTGCACGGCAGTACGTCGAGTCGGGTTGGTGGGGCATCGACCCGCTGCACGAGATCGTGCAGGTACAAGCCGTTGCCACTCCCGAGCGCTCCGAGACATCGGACGGAAGGCTGAACACATCCGGCCGTCGACCAGCTGCTCCGCGCTCGTCGGGCGGCAAGTTCGGCAGGCGCGATATCCGCCGGGTGGCGCTCGAATCCGTAACGGCCGCATCACCGAATGTGATCGCGTCGTGACCAGGGTCAAGACCGTCGACGTCTTTACGTGCCGGGAAATCCTTCGGATCCGGTCCGGAATCGAACAGTACGCGCCCCCGGACGGATTCGGCGAGTACTACTGGTCCGAACTGCTCAGGGACTGTGCCGAATCCGACGCTCTCGAGGCCACCTGGGCGCACTACCGCACAAAGACACGGCCGTTGGCCCCCGCAGACATTCTCGGGGAGGTCGAGTCGAGACGCGCACCGCGGGTGGCGATGGTTGCAAGGGTCGCCGATCGCCTGCTCGACGAACGCACACAGTTCGGCTGGACCTCCGAGCAGCTCACCCAGTGGCAAACCACCTTCGAAACCGAGATCGGTAGAGGGGCCGACATCGAGGACGCGCGCGACTGCGCGGATGTCGACGTGTGCGGCGCCGCCGATTCAGGCGACAACGCCGCCGCAGAGATCGTGCCTTCGATGGCCCTGCCCCTCCCGCCGCTGACTGAGCCCAGCCACTTCATTCATTCGACCACACCGACGGACAGGACACCGCTTTTCGTGAAGCTCGGACTCTTCCTCGACATGCGCAACCCGACCCGATGGGAACGCCCCCGCGCTGAGCACTACGGTGCGATGCTCGATCGGGTTGCCTGGGCCGAGCAACTCGGCGCAAATTCGGTGTGGCTGACAGAGCACCACTTCTTCGAGGACGGCTACCTACCGCAACCGCTCACCCTCGCCGCCGCGATCGCCGCCCGAACCGAGCGCATCAGGATCGGCACGGCCGTCCTGCTCGCGCCCCACCGCCATCCCGTCCACATCGCGGAAGAGGCCGCGCTCGTAGACCTGGTCTCGGGCGGGCGACTCGAACTCGGGCTCGGCGCCGGGTGGTCCTCAGAGGAATTCGACGCATTCGGATCGGACTTTCGCACCCGCTACGACGTCACCGACACAGTGTTCGCCGCGGTGCGGAATCTACTGTCGGATGGCGGTGTCACGCCGGGACCGGCGCAGGCACCGGTGCCGATGTGGCTCGGATATCAGGGGCCCCGCGGCGCCGCCCGGGCCGGACGTCTCGGAGCCGGACTACTCTCGCTCGACCCGGCTCTGTCGGCGCCGTACCTCACCGGTCTCGAGGAGGGCGGCCACGGCGCGGGCGCGGCCCGCCGCGGTGGCATGCTCAACATCATTGTGGCCGATGATCCCGAGGCGACTACAAGACGACTGATCCCGCATTTCGCACACCAACAGGCAACATATGCGAGCAGGCGTGGTGATGTGCGCAGCGCCACCGATCTGGAGATCGAGTTGATCGCCGAATTCGATCTGACGGGGGCGATGCCGGGGCTGACCGTCGCCACACCCGAGGTGGCGGCCCATGAGATCCGTCTCCGAACTCATTCCATGCCAGTGGAGCACGTCTATCTGTGGGCCGGGCTCCCGGGGATGCCCGACGCGCTGGTCGACCGCCACGTGGAACTGCTATTCACCCGGGTCGCGCCGGCACTCGCCGAGGCAGCACAATGCTAGGCCGCAAGGTGTTCTTCTCGTTCACCCAGGTGGTAGACCCGACTTCGCACGCGGAGTACAACGCTTGGCACCAGCTCGACCATCGGCCCGAAAATCTGGCTCTGGACGGTGTCGTCCACGGCGAGCGGTGGGTGCACAGCCCGGACTGCGCAGAATCCACCCGGACCTGCGAAGCGCTCGACGGAGTGCACTACGTCAACAGTTACTGGTTCCGGGACCCCGTCGACGAGAGCCTCGCCCAATGGCAAGACCTCGCGGTCCGGACGTTCCAAATGGGACGGCGACCCGATGTCCGCCTCAGTCGGCGTCTGGTGATGGGCACCTTCATGCCGGTCAAGGGCTACGTGAGCCCGCGTTGCCTGGTCAGCGCGGACGCGCTGCCGATGCGTCCGAACCGGGGAATCTCGCTGGTCGCGACTCGGGTCCAGGACCCCAACGGCAGTGTGAGCGAGCAGTTCTTTGCCAGGCAGGACCGCGAAGTAATACCGGCCCTGCTGGAATGCGAGGAGGTCGCCGGGGTGTGGACCTTCTCGAGCTACAGCACCACACTCGACGTGGGACGCGATTCGGACGACGGGGTCACGTTCGCAGAGGACGACCGCACTTCATCGGGTCAGGTGCGGATCGTGATGGTGTTTCTCGACGGAGACCCAGCCCTGTATCTGGCCGATCGGGCACGGCGCGGGATCGAGCTCGAGCCGAAACCGCTCGAACAAGGCTTCGAACTCTTGTTCGCCGGGGTACTACGCAACATCGAGCCTTGGAACTGGACATGGTTCGACTCGTGAGAAGGCAGTTCCCCGCATCACACCCCTACCGGTAGCAACTCGACCCCACCTGGGTCGCATGCTCGGCAAACGTGGCCACAACGAGCGAAGAGCGCATTGACGTGGCTCAGGTAAACAGCCCTGACCTGCTGATAGCCTCGAATGCGGCGGCGCATGCACAGATCGTCAGACCCGAACACGAGAGGTGAACAGTGACAGCCAGTCGGCGTCAGAAGATCCTGGCCGAATCGGCTCGGCTTTTTTCCGAACGAGGAATGTCAGCCACCACAATCCGCGAGATCGCCGACGCGGTCGGGCTGAATTCCGGGACGCTGTACCACTACTTCAGTTCCAAGGATGCCATCGTTTCCGAGATCCTGAGGAGTTTCCTGACGGACCTGGTATGCAACTACGAGAGCGTCCGGGCCGAGCCCGAGACGGCCCGCCATCGTCTCGGGCTCATGGTCCGAGTCTCACTCGAAGTCGCAGACCAGCATCCCTACGCCACAGAGATCTATCAGAACGAGATCGAGAACCTCGGTGCGCTCCCCGAGTACACGGAGATCGCCGGTTCCGTCGAATCCTCGCACCGGGCATGGTTCGACGTTGTCGATGAAGGAGTACGCAATGGTGAATTCAATTCCGGTATAGACGTATTCGAGTTCCAGCGGATGATGCGAGAGTGCGTTTTCCAGTCGGTCAGATGGCACCGAGACACCCTCGCCGCCGACATCGAATCGATAACCGCCACTGTCACATCGGTTTTCTTCGACGGGTTCGCCCCGGCACGAACCGAATCAACCACCGTGACGCCGCCCCCGTCGCCGACGAAGGTGAAGCGCGAACCGGCGCCCGCCGAACCACCCATCGACACAGTGGACGACCTCCGCTCCGAACTGGACGAGCTACGCTCCGATATGCGTGCCATGCGCGGTCTTATGGAATCGTTGTCCAAGTCTCGCAACGCGAATGGCAACACCGCTACCGACGACTGACTTGCTGACCGGGCGGGCATACCGACAGGTCTCTACCAACCCGCCACTCGTGCGGCGGAGCGTGAATTCACCCTGACTACGGCACTACGGCCCAACAGCAGAGACTTTCTCGAGCCGCGACGGTTCCTTGGGAGGTTCCGGCATGTCGTCGTCACCGAGCATGCTCTCGTCGAACGGCACCCGGCCCGACAGCACCTCATCGACGCGCTCGCGGTCGACCGAGCGAGTCCACGTGCCGATCAGCAGCGTCGCGACGGCGTTGCCGGAGAAGTTGGTGACGGCGCGCGCCTCCGACATGAATCGGTCGACACCCACGATCAGCCCGACACCGTCGAGCAGATCCGGCCGGTGACTCTGCAGGCCGCCCGCCAATGTCGCGAGACCGGCGCCGGTGACTCCCGCAGCACCCTTCGACGCGATGACCATGAACACAAGCAGCGACACCTGCTCCGACAACATGAGCGGACTGCCCATGGCGTCGGCGACGAACAGCGCAGCCATCGTCAGATAGATGGCGGTGCCGTCGAGGTTGAACGAGTAGCCCGTGGGCACCACGACACCGACCGTCGTGCGCTCGACACCGAGGTGCTCCATCTTGGCGATCAGACGAGGCAGAGCGGACTCCGACGACGAAGTCGCGAAGATCAGCAGATACTCGCGGGCGAGGTACCGGACGAGCTTGAAGACAGAGACTCCGGCGACGGCCTTGAGCAGCGAGCCGAGCACACCGAACACGAACACCAGGCACGTGAGGTAGAAGGCAAGCATCAGAGCGCCCAGCTGCACCACCGCGTTCAGGCCTGTCTGACCGACCACGTTCGCGATCGCACCGAACGCGCCGATCGGGGCGAGCCACAAGATCATCGTCAGGATCTTGAACACGAGCTTCTGGACATGCGCGACACCGCGCAGAATCGGCTCTCCGGACTTCCCGATGCCCTGGATCGCGAATCCGACGAGCAACGCCACGAACAGGGTCTGCAACACGCTACCGGCGGTGAGAGCGGACAGCAGCGACGTGGGGATGATCGAGGCGATGAAATCGGCGGTGCCGCCCGCGGCGTGCGCCTGCTCGGCGAGTGCGGCACCCGAGCCTGTGGTCTCCGGGTCCAGCGTCAGACCCGAACCCGGATCGAGAAGGTTGCCGACGCCGAGACCGATCGCGAGAGCGACCGTCGACATTCCGATGAAGTAGATCAGGGCGAGACCGCCGATGCGTCCGACGCTGGCCGCGGCGCGCACCGATCCGATGCCGAGCACGATCGTGCAGAAGATGACCGGGCTGATCATCATCTTGATGAGATCGACGAACATGGTGCCGAGGACACCGAGCGACTTACCCGTTTCCGGGGCCAACCATCCGACGACCACCCCGGCGACCACCGCGACGATGACGCCGATATACAGCCAGTGGGTACGGTCGCGGCGTGTGGAACCGCTCTTACTGATGCTCATTGTGCGCCCTTCGCGTCTGGTGACCGGAGTCACGTCCACCCTGGAAAATGGTGGTACCCGGAAAGCCGCGGGAGAAGATTGCGTGCATTGAGTTCATGCACGTCGAATGCGCGAGGACATATGCCGGAACCCCGACAGCACCGCCCACTCAGCGTCGCCCGACAGCTGCTGATCCTGCAGCTGGTGGTGTTCACTGTGATGGTCGTGGCGGCCGGAGCCCTGTTCATCGTCGACGAACGCCGTGAGGCGGACCGGGCAACGAGCAGAGAAGTGATCGAGATCGCCGATACCATCGCGCGGTTTCCCGAGGTCGCAGAGGGCATCTCCGCCGGTGACCCCGTGGGGACGCTGCAAGAGCGGGCCGAGGAAGTGCGCGCCGCGACCGGCGTCGACTTCGTGGTGGTGATGACCGAGGACGCGATCCGGCTCACGCACCCGACTCCGGAGGAGATCGGACGCCCGTTCACAGGGAACACCGAGTCGGCACGCGCGGGCGAGACCTTCGCCGAGACGTACACCGGGTCGCTCGGCCCGTCCATCCGTGCGGTCGCGCCGGTCTACGGTCAGGATGAAGAACTCGTCGGCTTCGTGTCCGTCGGAGTGACCCGGCAGCGGATCTGGCAGGGCTTCCTGGACGGTCTTCCGACCATCATCGGTGTGGTTGCGGCCGGGGTCGCGGTCAGCGCGGCGGGTGCCTATCTCATCGCTCGCCGGTTGCGGAGGCAGACGCTGGGACTCGACCCCCGGCAGCTACGTCTGCTCTACGAGCACCACGACGCCGTCCTCCACTCCATCGGCGAAGGTCTGCTGGTGTTCGGTACCGACGCTTCCTCCCAACCGCGGATCGACGTGATCAACGACGAAGCCCGCCGCCTGCTCGAAGTTCCTTCCGACCGCGCCGCACGATTCGACGACCTCCCCGAAACCCTCCGGGAGCTTGCCCGCCGGGGCGACGACGTGCGCGACGAAATGCATGTGACCGGAAACCGGGTGCTCGTGGTCAACAGTGACGCAGTGCTCTGGGAAGGACGACGACTGGGCGCCGTGGTCACGCTCCGCGACCACACCGAACTGCAGAACGTCCTGGGCGAACTCGATTCTGTGCGGGGGTTCGCGGAGTCCCTGCGAACCCAGGCGCACGAATCGGCGAACCGGCTGCACACGATCGTCACGATGGTGGAGTTGGGTCGCACCGACGAGGCGGTCTCGTTCGCTACCCACGAGCTGGCGTTGTCGCAGTCGCTGATGGATCGCCTCACCACAGCGGTCCGTGAACCTGCTCTGGTTGCGCTGCTGCTCGGAAAGTCCAGCGACGCCTCGACCCGCGGTGTCGCGCTGACCGTCACCGAGGACACCGCGCTCGAGTCCACCCCGCCGATGAGCACCGGGGATCTCGTCACCCTCGTCGGCAATCTCGTCGACAACGCCATCGATGCGTCACGCGCTTCCGACGACCCGTGGGTCGAAGTCGCAATACGGCAGGAGGGGTCGACGATGGTCGTGGAAGTGGCAGACAGCGGACCGGGGATGACCGCGGAGACACTCGCCCACGCGACACAGCGCGGATACTCCACGAAGTCCGATCATCACGGTCTCGGGCTGGCGCTTGTCAGCCAGGTCGTGAACCGGTACCGCGGCACGGTGCACACCGAGTCGTCACTCGCTTCGATGGTCGTCGTCGAGATCCCGATGGGGCCCGGAAGGGACGGTACCGAATCATGATTCGTGTACTCATCGTCGAAGATGAACCTCTCATCGCGGACGCGCACCGCGAATATCTGGGCAGATTACCGGAATTCACGGTTTCCGGTGTCGCACATACAGGGCAGGACGCGTTGCGCACGGTTGCCGCGGCCGCTCACGCGGGTGAACCGATCGACCTCGTACTCCTCGACATCGGACTGCCCGACACCAGCGGACTCGATATCGCGGCCGCGCTCAGCGTGTTCCACCCAAGTCCCGACATCATCGCCGTGACCTCGGCGCGCGAACTCGAGGTGGTGCGCACCGCCGTCGCCCGCGGAATCGTGCTGTATCTGCTCAAGCCGTTCACCTTCGCAGCGCTTCGCGACAAGCTCGAACGCTACGTGTCGTACCGCGAGGCACTCGACAGCGCGGGTAGAGCCGCCGGACAACACGAGATCGATCGCGCGATGGCGGCATTGCGAACATCCGACACACGCGCGTCGAGCCCGAAGGGCATCGCCCCCGCGACACTCGACCGGATCGTCGGCTTCCTCCGAGAGGTCGACGAGCCGTGCACCGCCGCACAGGTAGGTGAAGGGATCGGGGTGTCGCGGGTGACGGCGTGGCGTTATCTCGAACGTCTTGCCGACGACGGCGCGCTCGTGCGACTCACCGAATACGGCAAGGCCGGTCGTCCGCAGGTGCGCTACGCCCGACGAACGTGACGCACCCTGTCAGTGAGTACCGGTGAACTCCACGACCGTCGATCCCCAGCCGATCGCTCCGAAGCGCGGTGTTCCACAGCCTGATTTCGATATCAGAGCGGACAGCTCGGCCTCGGTGCGCTGACCCGATCCGTGGAGACACAATTTCAGGAGGTCGGCCTCGGTGTCGTGGTCGTCGGTGGTCTCCGGGTCGAGCAGATCGGTCACCAGCACGACCCGACGCGCGGATGCACCGAGCGCCCCGATCAGCATTCGCGCGTCAGCATCCGGATGGCAGTCGACCATCTCGACCGCAACGGCCAGGTCGACGGGTGCTGCGAGGGCGGTGAACTCGCTCCCGTCGATACGCCTGATCCGGTCCCGGCGCGACTCCGCAACATCACCCAGATTCCTGGTGTTCTGCGCCGGGAGCCCCACCAGGGAGATCTCGAGGTCCGGCAGCACCCGGGCGAGGTTGTCGGCGTACACCCCGGCGCCCTCTCCGTAGATCGCGACGGTACGTACGCCGTCGAGATCGACGGCATCGGGCAGTGCCGGCGCGCGGTAGACGGATCCGAAGGCGACCTCCTCGTGGAAGCCGTCCACGAACCCGGGATCCTTCTGCTTGTCCGCGAAGCTGTGTCCTGCCGCGGGCGCTCCTGTCCGAACCGATTCGAGCAGTCCGAGGAACGCCATGTCGAGGCGGGTGTGAATCTTGTCGAAGTGCAGAGCCTGACTGGCGAACGCGTCCTGATCGGCCAGGATCGACCCCATCTCGGTGAGCGCGAAGCGCCCCTCGTCCACCGAGACCAGGTCCATCAGCACGAGGTGGCGCAGCAGTTTCGCGGTTGCACCGGGGTGGGTCCTGCACTCGGCGGCGACCGTCTCCGCCGTGTCGGCACCGCCGTCGATCGCCTCGAACAACCCGACGGTGACCGCCGTCCTGATCGCCAACGGGGGCAGCAACTCCGACATCTCGTGCAGCTGCTCGTCCGGGTCGATCTCGACGTCAGCAGCGACCGGTGACGCCGGTCCTGTCTGCGCGACCTCGCGGTGACGCCAGTACCCAGCGATCTCCACGAATTGCTTGGCGATCTCCTTGTCCAGCTTCGCCCAGCGCCGCAGCGGCTTGATCGTCAGAGTCTCGCCCGCGACCCACAGGTACGGCTGCCCCGGCCTCCACTGCGCTGCCTTCACCGTCTCGACCAACCGCGACTCACCGTCGTTCTCGGAGCGGAACAGCCACGTCACGTCCAGGGGCGACTCGCATTTCAGCTCCTGTCGATGCGACGGCTCGGCAACCTCGATCACCACCGTCGCGGGCAGATCCGAGGGGAGTTGCTCGAGGCAGTGCGCGATCGCGGGCAGCGCCGTCTCGTCACCGGCGATCAGCATCCAGTCGACGCCGGCGGGGAGACCGGCCGAGTGCTTCGGCCCTGCCATGAGGACCGTCTCCCCCGGTTGCACGCGATTCGCCCAGTCGGAGGCCAATCCACCCTCGTGCATGGCGAAATCGATCGCCATCTCGCGCGTGTCCTCGTCGAAGGAACGAACCGTGTAGGTCCGGGCGTACTGGAACGATCCCGACGGCCATTCGACAGCGCCGCTGTCGGAATTTCGCGGCACCTCGAACGGCAGTTCTCCGGTCCGGGGGTCGACCGGCAACAGCTTGACGTCGTCGTCGAAACCGCTGGTCCGCACCGCAGGCAACTGAACACCGTCTCGAACATGACTGTCCATCGACGGACCACCGACCGTCACCCGGCGCATGCCGGGAGTGACATCCTCGACTCGGAGGACGTCCACCTCTCGGATACAGATCGGAAATACCTCGACTTCACGGGCGGTCCCAGCCATCGATAGACCTTTCTTTCGAAAATCAGTACTCGCCGAGCGCGACGGCAACCCAGTGTGCCACGGTCGGATCGGCGGCGAGCGTCGGGAAATCGATGTCCGGAACGCCCGCAGACCGCCATCGCTCCACAAGCCCCATGATCCGAATGGAATCCAGCCCCTCGTCGAGCAGATTCAGCTCGTCGCTGATGTACTCGGGCGGCTGATCCAGGGCCGTCGCGATGTCTCCGATGACGGTCTCACGAGTGAGCACAGTGTCGTCCTTCCGATTTCGAATCAGTTTTCTTCTCCGCACCCACCGGCGCCGAGCCGAACCTCAACTTGCTGAACCTCGACGTGGTGGACCTACTCGAGCGCCGGCAGAATCTGCCGCCATCCGGTCTCCGACACGATGCCGTCGTGGTCCTCGTCCACCACGTGAACGACGAGCTCGCCGCCGTGAATCCGTCGCCACCGGTCGGCGAAGCCATCGGACGGCTTTCCGCGCTGCGCCTCGAACAACGTGACGATGCCCGAGTATCCGGGTGCCTTCGCAGTCCTCAGGAGCAACGATGTGTAAGTGAAGTTCGCGGCGATGTCGTCTGCCAACTCCGCCGGAAGCTCACGTGCCGGTGCTGCCGGAACGTCGGAGTTTCGCCCATCCAGCGGCTCGCTGTCCACGAGGCCGACGAAGGCGATCGTCTCGCCCGCCTCCGTCAACATCGCGGCCATCGCGTGAGCGAGCGTTCCGCCGAACGAGTATCCGAGCAGGCGGTACGGCCCTCGCGGTTGTTCACGACGTACCGCACGGACGTGATGTTCGACGAGCTCGTCGAAGGTACCCGGACGATCTCCCTGGGGAAGTTGCAGCCCGACGACCGGGCGATCGAGCATCGACGCCAGTGATGCGAACTGCCAGGCGTAGCCCCCGGCCGGATGGATGCAGAACAACGGCTCACCTGTTCCGTCCCGTCCGAATCGGATCACATCGTCCGGTACCTCGTCGACACCGCCGTCACGCCGGGAGTCGATGAGTTCCGCGACCGACGCAACCGACTGACGCTCGAGGAGCTCCCGGACGTCCACTCGAACGGACGTGTCGCGCTCGAGCCGAGAAACCATCCGCATGGCCGCCAGCGAGTCGCCCCCGCAGTCGGCGAAGCCGTCGTCGGCTCCCACTTCGTCCAATCCGAGCAGCTCGCAGAAGATGGCGGCCACCGTCCACTGGGTCGGCGTGCGCAGCGAATCAGCGACGTTGCGACGCGGCGGCTCCGGCAGCGCCGCGCGGTCCAGCTTGCCGTTGACCGTGAGCGGGATGGTGTCCACTCGCACGATCTGCGCGGGCACGAGATGCGCGGGGACGATCTCACGCAGCTGTGCGCGCAGGTCGCTCTCCGAGTCGGCCCCCTCACCCACGACGTAGCCGATCAGCCGCGCCACAGGGCCGTTCGATCGGACCGTTGCGGCGGCTCGCGTCACACCGGGCAACGCTTCGAGCGCCGACTCGACTTCGCCGAGTTCGATTCTGATGCCGCGAATCTTGACTTGGCGATCGACCCGTCCCAGGTACTCCACGCGGCCGCCGGCGAGGTACCGCACGAGGTCGCCGGTGCGATACATCCGCTCTCCGGCTGCGAACGGATCAGCGACGAACACCGATGCCGTCTGTCCGTGCCGGCCTCGATACCCGTGCGCGACACCGTCACCGGACATGTAGAGTTCACCGACCGCTCCGACGGCGACCGGGCGCAGCCCGGAATCGAGGACACGTGCGCAGGCATTGCGGATCGGCCGACCGAGGCAGGGACTTTCACTGTCCGCGACGGCCGATCCCATCGCATTGATGGTGAATTCGGTCGGTCCGTAGAGGTCGTAGCCGTCGATTCCGTCCTGCTCACGCAACCGGGTCCACAATTCCTGCGGAACGGCCTCGCCGCCGAGCATCACCAGCTTCGGAGCCCGCTCGTCGTCGAGCAGACCGGCAGCGATCAGTTCCCGTGCATACGACGGTGTCACGTTCACGACGTCGATTCCGACAGTTCGATAATGCTGGACCAGCGTGCGCGGATCGGCTCTCGCCGCCTCGTCGATGACATGCACGTGATGGCCTGCCAGCAACCAGAACAGCTCTTCCCACGACATGTCGAAGGAGAACGACACGGTGTGCGCGATGCGCAACTGCCGGCCGTCGACGAGCTGCTCTGTCCCGCGGAAGATCTCGTCACGGTGATTGTGGTACATCGTCGTCAGACCACGATGACCGACCTGGACGCCCTTGGGTTTACCCGTCGATCCCGACGTGTAGATGACGTAGGCGGGCTGGTCCGGATGGATGGGTCCACCGATGCGGTGCATCGGCACATTCGGTGCGGGACGAGCCCCCGACAGCACCTCGGCCACCGCGGGCTCTGCGAGATCGACGACGGAAACCCCTGGCAGACCGGAAGCCACCTCTGCCACCCGCTCGGTCCGCGCATCGGCCGTGATCACAGTGCGGGCGCCGCTGTCGAGCACGATCTCCCGCAGTCGCGAACCCGGATGCTCGAGGTCGAGCGGCAGGTACGCGGCGCCGGTGCGCATCACCGCGAAGATCGCCACCACGTGATCGGCGATTCGCGGCAGCATCAGTGCGACCAGATCGCCTGCGCCCACACCGGACGCAGCCAGGTACCGCGCCAGCGCGGTCACGCGGTCGTCGAATTCCCGAGCGGTCAACGTCTCGGTACCACAGGTCAATGCGGGTGCATCGGGGGTGGAGGCAGCACGTTCGCACAGGAGGGTGTCGATACTTCCCTCCACGGCGCCGGGCAGCGGAATCGCCACGCGGGGCGCCGTCAGTGCGGTGCGTTCGAGTTCGCCGTGTCCGCGACCGGATTCGGCCACCGTGACCCGGCCCCGCGCCCGAAGTCCTGCGATCTCGACGAGCATGCCGGTCATGATCTCGAGAAGCGACGCGGCGGTCTCGTCGTCGACGAGATCGGGGCGGTTCTCGATGGTCACCTCCATCGCGCCGCTTCGACTCCGGGGGTCGACATCGACGGTGATCGCATAGTGGGTGGCGTCCGTCGCGTCTGCAGCGATGATCCCTGCGCGTTCGAACACACCGAATCGCGCCGCGTCCCCACCGACATTGCGGAACACCAGCAACGTGTCGAACAGCACCCCGAAACCGGCGGCCCGGGCGATCTCGCCCAGCCCGGCGTGCTGGTGCTCGATCAGACCGCTCTGTTCGACGAACAACTGGCGCAGCATGTCCGACAGGGTCGACGCCGAGCGCAGCCGCACCCGGACGGGCACGGTGTTCAGTGTCAGCCCGACCATGCGATCGACGTCGGGTACGAGCGGGTCGCGACCCGACACGGTGGACCCGAAGACCACGTCGTCGCGGCCGGTGAACCGGCGCAACGTGAGCGCCCACGCGAGCGACATCACGGTCGACACGGTCACGCCGTGCTCCGCTGCGACCGCCACGATCTCGTCACGTACCGAGTCGTCGAGCCCGGCCGTGACGCGGCTCGGCAGAGACATCGTGCCGGGGTCCGCGTTCGGTGCCACCAATGTCGGCTCGCCGAGGTCGGCCAGGTTCAGTGCCCACGCCTTCGCCGCAACCACGGTGTCGCGGTCGGCCAGATAGCGCAGGTGATCGGTGAAGTCGGCTGCAGGAAGCAGCACGCGCTGCAACGCCGCCGTCACCTCCCGATCGCCCTCACCGCCCTCCTGATGCAACCCGACCAGCATCTTCGCGACGCCGTAGAGAGTGAACAGCTCGGTGAAGAGCACTCCCTGGGACCACGCGTCCGACAGCAGGTGATGCTGGGTCAGCACCAGGTGCTCTGCCGAATCGGGTCCGGTCGCCAGGACCGCGCGCACCAACGGCGCGCGGTCGAGCTCGAAGGGTCGTGCGAACTCGTCCGCGGCAACGGAATCGAAGTCTGCGGGCGAGTCGACCGACTGTTCTTCGACCGTGAGCGACACCGGCGCAAGGATCGCGACCGGTTCCGGGAACATCGAATGTGTGAACGCGGCACCGAGGTTCGGGTACCGCCGAACGATCGCGACGAGGGCAGCTGCCAGCGCCCGACGGTCGACGGGCTGCGGGAACGTGAAGCGGTGCTGTACGTGGTAGCTGTCCGTGGCACCTCGTCCGCCGGTGACGGATTGGAAGTACATGCCCCGTTGCAGCGGTGTCAGCGGCAGCACCTGCTGCCATCCCGGATACTGGGTCTCCACGAGTGCTCGTGCGGCGGAGTCCATCTCGACGAGTTCGGAACGCTCGTGCGCCCCGTCCTCTCCGGTCACCATCCGTACGGCACGGTCGGCCAATTCTGCGAGCGTGTCGCACTCGAACACATCGGCGACCGCGATGCGCACACCGCGCCCGGACGCGGACGAGACGAACCGGACCGCGGCAATGCTGTCACCGCCGAGCGCGAAGAAGTTCGACTGCAGGTCGATCTCGGTTCCGAGCACTTCTTCCGCTGCAGCAGCGAGATCGGAGGCAACCGATGCCGGTACCTGTTCAGCGGTGGCCGCGAGCGCACTGCTCACCGACGCCGGCGCCATCGGAGATGGTAGGGCCGCACGGTCGAGCTTGCCGTTCAATGTGCGGGGCAGTGTCTCGACAACGGTGATCGACTGGGGAACGAACTGATCCGGTAGCACCTCTGCGAGTGACTGACGCATCCGGGCGGGATCGGTCGTCGCACCGTCGGCGACGACGACATACCCGAAGAGTCTGGCGCTTCCGTCCGCGATCGCAGCGACCTTCGCTGCCGCGTCTCCGACGCCGGGCAGCGCCCGCAACGCGGTCTCTACTTCGCCGAGCTCGATCCGGAATCCGCGCACCTTGACCTGGTCGTCCGTGCGTCGCAGGTATTCGATCCGGCCGCGGCGTGTGCGTACCGCGTCGCCGGTCCGGTACAGGCGCTCCCCCGGCCGCCGAGGATCGGCGACGAAGCGGGCTGCGGTCAGCGCCGGTCGATTCAGGTAGCCGCGCGCGATCTGTGCGCCACCCAGGTACAGCTCGCCGAACGCCCCTTCCGGAACCTCGCGGAGGAGGTCGTCGAGGATGCGGGCCTGCACATCGATCCAGGGTTCACCGATCGTGACCGGCGCGTCCTTCGTGAGCCGATCCGCCGTCGCCCACACCGTGGCTTCCGTGGGGCCGTACACATTCCAGACCTCGTCGCTCACGGTGGTCAGCTGCTCCGCCAGTTCTGCGGGTACTGCCTCACCGCCGACCAGAGCACGCGTCACGCGCACCGAGGGCACGGTCAGGAGCAGTCGCCACAGCGAGGGGGTCGCCTGCACGACCGTGGCGCCGGTGGTCGTGATCAGCGCAGCGAGCTTCTCCGGGTCGATCACCGACGCGCGCGGAGCCACCACGACGGACGCGCCGACCGCCAGCGGGCACAGCAGTTCGAGCACCGCGATGTCGAACGACACCGTGGTCACCGCGACCACGCGATCGTCCGGGCGGACCCATCCCAGCGTGCTCACGGCATCCGCGAAGGCCGCGAGATTGGACGAGGTCACCATGACACCCTTGGGTTTTCCGGTCGTCCCCGAGGTGTGGATGATATAGGCCAACCCGTCGTCGGCGACGGGCACCTCCGGCAGTGCTGTATCCGCATGCGAGTCGGCAACTGCGGCGTCCACCCGCACCGTCGGTAGGTCCATCCATGCGACGTCGTCGACCGTGGCGTCCGATGTCAGGACACAGACCGGCCGTGCGTCGTCGATCATGTACCGCACGCGATCACGGGGGTAGTCGACGTCCAGCGGCAGATAGGTGGCACCGCACCGGAGTACCGCGAGCAGTGCCACGGGAAGGTCCCCGCCCCTGCCGACCGCGACACCGACGACGGTTCCGGACCGCACCCCGTGTGAGGTCAATTCGCGTGCTACCGCGTCCACACGAACTCCCGCGTCGCGATAGCTCGTCTCCTGCCCGTCCGCGACGATGGCTGTGGCCTCGGGTCGCTCGCTGACCTGGTGCAGGAACCGCTCGACCACCGTGCGTGGAGTCACGTCGCGCGTCGGTCCGTTCTCGGCGACGATGCGATCGAGTTGTGCGATGGGCCGGTCCGGCTGCTCGATGATGTGGGTGAGCGTGAGGATCAGCTCGTCGAGCATATGGGCGACCGTGTCGTCATCGAACAGGTCGGCCGCCGCTCCCAGACGGATCTCGGCCTGAGCATCGCGCTCACGGAGCCAGACGGCGACGTCCATGCGCGCCGGTGGATCGATCGGCTCGACGGGAGTTGCGGTGACATCTCCCAGCGCGATCGGTGCGCCGAGGACCTCGTGCCCGACCATCGTCTGGAACAGCGGGTGGCGTCCGGCCGCACGCTCCGGTGCGATCGCGTCGACGACACGATCGAACGGCACGTGCTGATGCTCCAATGCGCCGAGCCCGGCGGTGCGCACCCGGTCGATGACCTGTCCGGGTGTCGGGTTTCCGCTCAGATCGATCCGGTGCACGGTCGTGTTCACCAGGTACCCGACAGTGTCGCGGAATCGTCCGTCCTCGAGGAGTTCCCGATCCGAGACCGTCGTGCCCAGAGGAATGTCGGTGCCTGCTCCGAACCGCTGCCACGTCAACGCGACCGCGGCCTCGAGCAGCATCAGTGCCGATACCCCGTGATGCACTGCAGCACGCTGCATACCGCTGGTCGTCGTCTCGTCGAGCCGGCGTGAAGCTTCGACGGATCGATACGTCGACTGTCGCGGGCGTGGCCGATCAGTCGGTAGTTCGAGTTCGGACGGCAGGGCGGTGAGCTGTGCAGACCAGTACTGCAGCGCACGGTCTGCCTCTGCAGACCTCGTCCGTGTCCGGTCTGCCGCGGCGAATTCGTCGAAAGCGGGTGCAGCAGGGGGCAGTTGCGGGGTTCTCCCCGCCAGCCGTTCGCGATATGCCAGGGCCAGAGCGTCGAGAAGCACGGGCACCGATGCACCGTCCACGGCGATGTGGTGGATCACGATCACGAGGGCCACCCATCCGGGACCCCGGAGCTGGGCTGCACGTGCAGGCACGTCGGACTCGATGTCGAATGCCGACTCCGGGTCCTGGATTTCGAGGCGCACAGCGGTGTCGAGGTCGAGGCCCGTGCTGCGGTCGCGCAGTTCGGGAATCGCACTCTCCGGCAGCACGTGAACTCGGGGTTCACCGTTGTCCCCGGCGGGATAGCAGGTACGGAGAATCACGTGGTGCTCCAGCAGATCTCGCCATGCCGCGTTCAGGGCCTGCGTGTCGAGAGCATCGGACAGCTCGAGGACGATGGGAACGTCGTGAGCTCGGGATACGCTGTCCAGCCGCTGCACGATCCACAGACGTTCCTGCGCGGACGACAGAACCGGCTCACCGGAGGGCGCTTCCTGTGCGGGTGCATCCGGCACCTCGAGAGCGTCGACGGTCTGCGCGCGGGCCGCAAGCGCCCGGGGCGTGCGCGCCGCGAAGATGTCGGCGACCGTGACGACGATGCCGTGCCGTCGCAGACTGCTCACCGCGCGCATCGCCACCAGCGAGTGCCCACCGCGATCGAAGAAGTCGTCGTCCGGTAGCAACGCGGTCTCGAGGACCTCACCCAACCGCGCCGTGACAGTGTCCACGACGTGCGGCGCACCCGAAACCACCGTGGCCGCAGGCACGCGCGGGGCGATGCTCCGTGCCGGCAGCATCTCGATCGTGTCCGGCACGAACTCGGCCGCCGGACGATCCAGGTCCTCGATCATCTCGGCGATCACGATCGGAAGCGCCGCCGCGACCATCTCCGCCGTTCGCCCGTCCACGACCACCGGGTCGTGGTCGACGACCAGCCGGAAGCGGTCGCCGGGGGGCGCCAGCAGCGACAACGGGTACTGCGTCGTGCTGATGTTGCCGATCCCGATGATGTGGGTCGAATCGCCGGAGTCCGCAGAGTCCGCACCGAACCTCGCGGGATAGTTCTCGAACACCACCAGGGTGTCGAACAGACCGGTTCTCCCTCGCACAGTGCTGCAGGTCTCGATCTCGGACAGCGGCAGGTGCTCGGCGTCGCCGAGGTCGTACTGTTCACGCTGACTGTCCTGCAACACTTCCCGCAGCGGGCGATCGTCCATGCGCATGCGGACCGGCACGGTGTTGCTGAACAGACCCACCATCGTTTCGACCCGCGCGAGATCTGCGGGTCGACCGGACACCGTAGTACCGAAGACCACATCGCCGCGCCCGACGAGCGCAGACAGCACGGCACTCCACGCCCCCTGCACGAAGGTATTGACGGTCAGCCCGTTCTCGCGCGCTGCCTCCGCGAGCCGCGCACCGAGCGCGTCGTCGACCGTGATCTCGGTTGCCACGGGGTGCTCCGCGGTACCCTCCCCTCGGGCAACCAGGGTCGGCTCCGTCAGGCCTTCCAGACGCCGACGCCACGCTGCGTGCAGTGCGTCCCTGTCCAGGCGGGCAAGCCACCGCAGGAAGTCGGCGTAGTCCGGGGCAATCGGCAGGCCGGTGGCGCCCTGGTTGTAGAGGTGGACCAGTTCGCGCAACACGATCGGGGTCGACCATCCGTCGGTCACGAGATGGTGCGCATTGAGGATCAGTTGTGTCCGCGCCCCGGGAAGCCGGAGCACATGTGCCGCTAGCAGCGGACCACGCCTGACGTCGAATACCCGGCCTGCGGCACTGCGGTGTGCCTCTGCCGCCGCGGCGGCTGCCGCAGCCGGGGGAAGATGACCGAGATCGGAGACACGCCACGGAATATCGACGACCCGCGGGATCGTCGCCGCAGGCTCGTCCACACCTTCGAAATGGAAGCCGGCCGACAGATTCCGATGCCGGGCGACGACGGCCGTGAAAGCGGATCGCAACCGGTCGACGTCGAGTTCGCCGGCGAGATCGACGACCGCCGTCAGGACGTACGGGTCGTGATCGGTGAAGCGCGCCGCATGCGCGAGCAGACCTTCCTGCAGCGGCGAGAGCGGCAGGATCTCGGCCAACGGTCCGGTCACGGACTCCAGAGCGGAGATCTGACTCTGAGTTACGGCGACGTCGTCGCAGTCGGCCGCGCTCAGGCCACCGGGGTGCAACGCCGCGTGCGCCGCCAGGCTTTCCAGCGCTCGGCCGAAGTGGTCCTGGAGTGCGGTGACGGATACCGCGTCGAGCAGTTCGCCTGCGGCTGTCCATTCGATCGACAGCGCCGGACCGTCGGGGCCGTCGTGCACGAACGCGTTGATCGCCAACACTTCCGTGAGCGTTCGTCCGTCCGGCTCCACCACTCCGAATCCGTCGTCTCCGACCGTGCGCCACCCGTCGCCCGACAGAGCCGCGGGTTTACCGAGGTAGTTGAGCACGATCTGAGGGGCCGGAAGTGTCGTGAGCGGTTCACCGGCCTCGTCCAGGAATCGCAGCACCCCGTATCCGATTCCGTTGTCGCGGAACGCCCGCCGACGCGCTTTGATCTCGTGGAGGATCTCGGCGAGCACGTGCCCGCCACCCGTCGCTTCGGCCAGACGCTCGTCCGAGTCGATGATCTCGGCGGGCACCGAGACCGGATATTCCGTGGTGAACCAGCCGACGGTCGATCCACGCTCGACGCCCGCGTCTGCGTCGCGGCCGTGCCCCTCCATCAGAACCGGGAAGTCACCGGTCGACGTTCCGCGGTACGCACGCATCGCGACGGTCAGTGCCGCGAGCAGTACCTCGTCGGGGCGTGCGCGATACTTGGAGCACAGGTTGTCGAGGACGGCGGCGGTGACTGCGGGCGAGGTGTCCGTTCGCGTCACTGTCGTCGTCGAGTGGGTGTCGATTCCGCGACGCAGATCGGATTCGACGAGCACCCGCGATCCCGACCCGAGGACCGCACGCCACGCATCCAGTTCGTCGACGTATCGGTGCACCGCACCGAGGGAAGCCAACTCGGCCGCACGATGACGCCACGACTCACCGGTGGTGGGCGGGAGTGCCCGACCACCGCACGCCGCTACCAGGTCGGCCATCAGGACGTTCCAGGACACGGCGTCGACAGCGAAGTGATGCACCACCGTCAGCACGCGATCGCTGCCGTCGGACATGCGAACGATGATCAAACGCAGCAGGTCTCCGATAGTTGGTGACAGTCCGGCTGCAGCCTCACGTACCCACGATGCCACCTCACGAGTGAAGTCGTCCGCGGAGACCGGTCCGCGTTCCGCGATCTGCACGGCCACGTCGGTCGGGGCCGGGATGTCCGCGGTGTCACCGTCACGGACGATCATCCGCAGCGCCGGGTGCCGATCCAGCAGGGTCTGTGCGCCCGCGACCAGCGCGTCACGGTCGATGTCGCCGTCGAGCTCCACTGCGGTCCACTGCGCGTACGAGGCCACGTCGTCGACGGTGTCGACGCGCAGAATGTTGCGCATGATCGGTGTGGTCGGCGCCGACCCGATTCCGGTGTCGTCCGTGATCTCCGTGGCATCGTCGACCAACTCGCGACCGATCTGCGCGAGGGTCGCCAGATCGCGACCGGACAGCAGTTCCTTGGGAGTGAGCACGAGGCCGTGGGTGCGCAGACGGCTGCTGATGCTGATCGCACCGATACTGTCGCCGCCGAGTGTGAAGAGGTCTGCGTCCAGCGATACCTCTGCGACACCCAGCACCTCGCCGATGACGGCGCACAGGGCGTATTCCGCAGACGTGCCGGGTTTGCGGTTCTCTCCGCCGCTCGCAGCACCGGAGCCGAGCGGATCCGGCAGTCGCTTGCGATCGATCTTGCCGTTGACCGTCACCGGCATCTCGTCGAGAACGATGACGGCGGAGGGAACCAGGTGATCCGGCACCCGGGACAGCAGCTCACGCCGGATGTCGTCGCCCGCCAGTACGTCATCGTCGGACGTCACGTAGCCGATGAGCTTCGCCGACAGTCCGGATCCGACGACCACCGCGACCGCAGCGGATACGGAACGGCACTGCGACAACGCGTTTTCCACCTCGCGCAGTTCGACGCGGTGGCCTCGGATCTTCACCTGGTCGTCGGCACGACCACGGTATTCGAAACCGGTCTCCGGATTCCAGCGTGCGAGATCTCCGGTGCGGTACATCCGACCGCCCCCCGCACCGGAACGAACTGCGCCGAACGGATCTGCGACGAAACGGTCGGCCGTAGCACCGGGACGCCCGAGGTAGCCACGGGCGAGTTGAGGTCCGGCCAGATACAGCTCACCGGTCTCCCCCTCGAGGACGGGCTGCAGTGCCGCGTCGAGGAGGTACGCCGCGGTACCTTCCAGCGGCGTACCGATGTGCACATCGGAGCCGGTGACCTCGGCCGCGATCGCGTCCACGGTGGCCTCGGTGGGCCCGTACATGTTGTAGACCCGGACCGGACTCCGCCCGAGCTGTTCGGCCAGCGCAGAGGGCAGTGCTTCACCACCGACGACGATCGTGCCGACGGAGTGTCGCGTGTTCTCGGAGGACGTCGAGATCAGTCCCGCCTCGACGAGAAACGCTGCCATGGACGGGGTCGTGTCGACGACGTCGATCGCGTCGTCCGTGAACTTCTGGATCTGCATATCGGCGTCGCGCTGGATATCGCTGCCGTAGAGATGGATTCGATGTCCGTCGATGATCCACAACAGCGGATCGAGAGAAGCGTCGAATGCGAACGAGGTGGTGTGGGCGACGTGCAATTGCCGTCCACCGGCGCGTGCACGCGCGTCGGCGTACACGGTGCCGCGCTGTCGATGAACAAGATGCGCGAGGCCGCCCGAGCGGACGACCACGCCCTTGGGGGTGCCCGTCGAGCCCGAGGTGAACAGGACGTAGGCCATGTCGTGGGGGTTGGGAGTGGTCGCCAGTTCGTCGGCACTCAACCGGTCGCCGGCGAGTGCGGCGAGCTCGGACTCGATCGGCGCCGATCCGAGTCGCACGATGTCGCATTCCGCATTGGTGACCGGGGGCTCATCGTTGCAGAGCAGCAACGACGGGCGTGCAAGATCGACCAGGCCGTCGAGACGCTCCGTCGGGTACGCCGGGTCGAGCACCACGTAGGCGGCACCGGCCTCCCAGACCGCGAAGATGCATGCCACGATGTCGGAGGTCCGCGGAAGCGCGATCGCCACGATGTCGTCCGACCCGACCCCGCGAGATCGGATCAGCCGAGCGAGCCGGTAGCTCCGCTCCGCGAGTTGCAGCGCAGTCAGGGATGTTTCGGAGTCGGTCAGCACGACGTCGCCGGCGTGGAGAGCCACCATGTCCGCGAACATGTCGGCGACCGATCGCGACCCCGCACCCGGCAGCGCGGCCGGACTCCACCCGTCGGCGGGTCCTCGTCCGCTCAGATCCACCCGGCCGAGCGGCGGGTGATCGGGTGAAGACAGCGCACGCACGAGCGTGGCCAGCCCCTCGACCCTAGCGTCGACCTCGGCCGCCGACACAGTGCGGGCGTCGACCTCGAACCCGAGCATCATTCGCCCACCGTCGATGGGTGTGGCCGTCAGTCCCAGTTCTTCCGGCGGGCCACCCGCGACGTTGCGCAAGGTTCCGACGGCCCCGGCGAAGTCGAGGTCGAAATCGAATGCCTTGAGGTTGATCCCGACACCGTGCAGCACGGCACCCGCTCCGGGTGCGGCCAGGTCACGTACGAGGTCCTCACCGCGATAACGCTGGTGCTCGCGCAGCTCACCCAGCGCCGTCGCGACCGTCGATCCCAGCGCCGAGATGTCATCGGAGAGCGACACCGAGACGCGCAGTGGTAGCACGTTGACGGCCATCGACGGAGTCGTGAGCGCGGTGCGCGTGGTGCGCACCATGATGGGCAACGCCAGCACGACGTCGGTGGTTCCGTGCAGTCGTGCAACGAATCCCGCGTAGGCGCCGATAAGCAGGTCGGCCCACGTGCATCCGCACTCGCCGGCGATCTGCTCGAGCCGCTTCCTGACGTCGGCATCCAGGATCGCGCGCGCGGAATGCGTCTGCGCAGCCGATCCGAGGTCGGCGCCGCCGCGGCGGCCGTGCAACTCGGGCAGCGGATCGAGGCGCGCCGTCCAATAGGCACGGTCCAGCGCCGCCTGCTCGGAGTTCCGGTACTCCACATCCTCGGTGACGACATCGGCGATCGAGCCGAAGGTATTCGGGCGGAGACGCTTTCCGGTCATCGCAGCGGTGTAGCGCGTCGCCAACCGACGGGAGATCATCGCCGCGGAGTAACCGTCGACGATCAGGTGGTGGTACAGCTGAACACACCACACCTGCGTCGACGACAACCGGAGCAGGGTGTAGGTGAAGAGTTCCCGGTCCTCCATGTCGCGGGCTGCGCGGGCGGCTTCGGTGCGGATCCGGGTGACTGCCTCGTCTGCTGCGGCGTGTGGATTCTCCTCGTCGCCGAGGTCGAGGACGGGGATCGACAGCGCCTCGCCGGGGGCGATCCACTGGCGGGGTCCGTCTTCGGTCTCGACGAATCGCAATCTCATCGTCTCGGCCTCGGTGACGGTCGCCGAGATCTCCGCGATGAGCACCGCCAGATCGATTTCCACCCCCGCCGCGGAGCCGTCGATCTCGAGTACCTCACCCACGAGGTAGTACGGGGAATCCGGTTCGAGTCGTTGCGCGTTCCAGATTCCCAGCTGCGCTCCGGTCAGCGGCAGCAGCGTGGGGGAAACGGTCGTGGCGGCGTGCCCTTCAGTGAGTGTCATGACCCCTGGCTCTTCTTGTCGATCTTGCCGACCGAGGTGGTCGGAAATTCGGTGACGAATTCGAATCGATCCGGGATCGTGTACGCAGCCACCTGCCGTTCGGTGCGGAGGAACGCGCGCAGCTGCGACGCCGTGGGCGTCCCGGACTCGGGATCGCGCCGGATCACGTACGCACAGATACGTTCTCCCAGAGCGTCGTCCGGAATACCCACGACGGATACGTCATGGATCTCGTGGTGTGCCAGCAGGTGGTTCTCCACCATCGCCGGCGCGATCTTCTCGCCTCCGCGATTGATCTGGTCCTTGCTTCGGCCCACGACCGTGAGGTACCCGCGTGGGTCCCGGACCACGATGTCGCCGGTCGCGTAGAACCCGTCGGCCGTGAACGCCTTCCGGTTGTGTTCCGGCGCCCGGTAGTAGCCCCGGATCGTGTACGGACCGCGCGTCTGCAGGTGACCCGCCAACCCGTCGGCCACCGGCACGCCGGCGTCGTCGACGACCCGCACCTCGTCGTCGGGCGAGATGGGACGTCCCTGTGTGGTGGTGATGGTCGCGTCGTCGTCACCGATGCGCGTGTAGTTGACCAGCCCTTCGGCCATGCCGAACACCTGGGTCAGAGTGCATCCGAGTTCCGGGGCGACGCGGCGCGCCGCTTCCTCCGGGAGTTTCGCGCCGCCCACCCAGACCGATTCGAGGGAGGAGATGTCGCGATCGGCGAGAGCCGACGAGTTCAGCCACGCGATCAGTACCGGCGGTACGAGCGCCGCGTGGGTCACCGCGTGTTCTTCGATCAGTCGCAGGCAGGTGTCCGGGCTGGGATCCGGGGCCATCACCACACAACCACCGACGGCGATCATTCCCAGCAGACCCGGCGAGCTCATCGTGAAGTTGTGCGAGATCGGCAAGACCGCGAGCATCACCGAGGAGCTGTCGATGTGGCAGATGCGCGCGCTCTCCCGCACCGAGTACAGGTAGTCGTCGTGAGTGCGCGGGATCAGTTTCGGGGTGCCGGTGGTACCGCCCGAGAGCTGGAGGAACGCCACGTCCGAGGGCAGCGAGCGGTCGACCCGAGGCAAGGGCCGGCCCGCTGCCCAGGATTCGTCTCCGACCGGAATCACGAAGGTCGAGACCTCGGGGAAATCGGTATCGATCTCGGTCGCGAGGTCCCCGTACGAGGTGAGACCGAACTTGTCGACGGTGACATACCCGCGGGCCGTTGCCGCGGTGCAGAACTGGTGGATCTCTGCGGAGCGGTGCGCAGCCAGGGCGAACACCGGCAAGGCACCGATCTCGAACAGCGCGAACACGACCTCGACGTACTCGACGGTGTTCGGCATATGGACGATCACGCGGTCGCCGCGGCCGAGTCCCTCGGCGGCGAATGCGCCCGCGATGACCTGCACTCGTTCCGAGAGTTCGGCGTAGGTCACTGTGCGCCGCGGATCCACTACCGCCGGCCGATCCGGATGGGCCGACACAGCACTGTCGAGGAGCGCCGAATGTGTCTGCCCGATCCAGTACCCCTTCTCGCGGTACTGTGCGGCGAATTCTGCTGGATAGTCCACCACTCCGTCGAGCCGAAGCGGAGAGAGAGGTGGGCTCGTCCCGTCGTGCACGGGCTTCGTGTGAACGGAAATTCTCGGTATTGCCATTGCATCCCTCTCGCTTCGGTCTTCAGCGGGAGGTTCGGCTCTGCCCCGCTGTGCCTGAAAGTCCTGTACCGCGCGCACGGTCACTGCCGATGCATGCTCCATGCATCCCACAGTTCGCAGTAGCGGCCGCCGCGTGCGATCAATTGCTCGTGAGTACCCTGCTCCGCAATCTTTCCGTTCTCCATCAACAGAATTCGGTCCGCATCTCGGGTCTGCCCCAAGCGGTGTGCGACGACGAGGGCGCTGCGTCCGTCGAGCGCCGCGCGAGCGGCACGCTCGAGCAGCGATGCGCCGGCGCTGCCGGCATCGGCCGTGGCCTCGTCGAGAATCACCATCGGCGGGTCTGCAAGCACCAGTCGTGCCAAGGCGAGTTGCTGGGCCTGCATGGGCGTGAGCTGATGGCCGGCATCCCCGACGACGGTGTCGAGTCCGTCGGGAAGCAGATCGAACCAGTCACCGGCGAGCACGGTCCGCAACGCCGCCTCCATGGCGGCGTCGTCGACCCCCGGATCGGCCAGGGCCAGATCGTCACGCAACGATCCGGCGAAGACATGCACCTCCTGTGTGACCAGAGTGATCCGCTGCGCGCGCTCGGTTTCCGGTACATCCACGATGTCGACGCCGCCGAACCGGATGGCGCCCGAATCGGGGGTCCGGACGCCGGCGAGCAGTGCCGCCAGCGTCGACTTACCCGCGCCCGACGATCCCACGACGGCGACGATTTCGCCGGGTGCGACATCGAGGTCGATGCCGCGGATGACGTCTCGTCCGGGCGCGTAGCCGAACGTCACGTTCCGAACTGCGAGCGCGCCCCGCGACGGCAGACCGGGCGTCCGAGATTCGGCAGTCCGATCGTCACCGCTCTCTCCTTCGCTCTCCTCTGCGGCACGGACCTCGATCACACCGACGATCCGTGCGAGCGATGCGAGCGCCGACTGCAACTCGTCGATGACGAGGAGGAGGTCGTCGATCGGCGCAAACAACCTGAGGAACAGCAGCATTGCCGTCGTCGTCGCCCCCACCGTCAGTGCATCGGAACCCACCAGGAGGTATCCGGCGACGAGCAGGCCTGCCATGACGATGAACTGGCCGGAATTGAGCCGTCCGTAGAACCTGTTCTGCACGATGCGTGCACGCATCGACCAGCGCACGACTTCCCACGAGTGGGATCCGATGCGGTCTGCCAGTCGCGGCGACAGGTCGTACGCGTGCACAGTGCGGAGCCCCCGCACCCCGCCCAGAACCTGCTGTGCTCGAAGCCCCATCGCCGCCCGCTCGGCCGCGTAGATCGCCGGCGCCTTGCGCAGGTACCAGCGGACCGCGAACACATAGATCGGCAGGGCCACCACGAGCACCGCGAGGAATCGCCAGTCCAGCGCGGTCAGTCCCACGGCGGTGAGCAGCACCGTGAACAACGAGGTCGACAGCGCCGGCACAACCGTACTGATCGCTCGGGACACTTCTTCGACGTCGTCCGTGGCCCGCGATACGAGATCGCCGCTACCCGCCGCCTCGACACGTTCGAGAGGCAACGAGAGGCTCGTCGTGAACATCCGCTCACGCAGTCGCGCCAGAATCGTCTCGAAGAGCCTGGAAGACAGAATGACTCCCAGTGCCGTGAATCCGGCGAAAACAAGTGCCGCGCCGATCATGGCCACGCCCAGCAGCCAGATCCGGCCCGTACCGTTTCCGTCGATGACGGCGTCGACCATGCGGCCGAGAGCCCACGGCGGAACGAGGCCGAGCGCGGCTCCGACGACCATGGTCGCCACGACCGTGATCAGGCGGGTGCCCTGTCCGTGCAGTGCGCGACGGACCTCGTGCCACACGGATCTCGCGTCGGCGATCGGAAATTTCGCTGATTCGGAAATCGACTGGGTGGTCATCGCGAAGGCTCCATCAGCGTCGAATCGTTATCGGTGCTCATCTCCCCGGAGGCGGCGTCGATACGCCACACGCTCGATGCTGCCGCCAACAACGCCGGCGACGAGGTGAACACGATAGTGGTCTTTCCGGCCCGCGCAGCCGCGATGCGCCCGGCGACGGTCGCTTCCGTCACCGAGTCGACGGCCGTCGTCGGGTCGAGCAGGACCAGGATGTCCGGGTTCGCGGCGAGTGCCCGTGCCAGCGACACGCGCTGCCGCTGCCCGCCGGACAGCAGCCGACCGGCCTCTCCGACATCGGTGGCCAGTCCGTCGGGAAGTGTAGCCAGCACATCGTCGCAGGCTGCTGCGAAGACAGCGCGGGTCACGGCGTCGTCGGTGACACCGTCGGTTGCGGCGATGTTCTCCCCGATCGTTCCCTCGAACAGGTCGCTCTCGTGCGGGGCGACGAGCAGGGTTCGGGGGCGCGAGACATGGGGTATATCGCGGGCATCCACTCCACCGACGGTGATTGCGCCGACGTCCGGATTCACCCGCCCGGCAAGCATGTCGGCGAACGCAGAGGTGGTGGCCGCATCGGTTTCGACAGCGACGAAATCCCCTTCGGGGATGCGGCGATCGACATCGGCCGCGGTACCGCACGCAACACCGTCGAATCGCAGTTCGAAGCCGTTCCGGGGAGGCGCGTCGGCGGCGTCTTCGTTCGAGTACGGGGCCTGCAGCACCGTGAGGACGCGTTCCGCAGAGGCCAACGCCTGGGCCCAGATGGCGCCGAAGTTCGCCGCGAATGCTTGCAGGGGTCCCATCACGAACTGGGTCACTGCGACAACGGTGATGAGCTGGCCGATGGTGAGCTCACCGCCGACCGCCATCAATCCGGCAGCGATCGCGACTCCGGCGATGAACAGTCCGGAGACGATCTCCATCGACCCCAGGTATCCCGCACGCGCGACATTGGCCTTGAGCGTGCCCTGCAGCGCGCGTTCGCTGGCATCCAGGTACCGGCGTCCCGCCTCGTGTTCCGCGCCCAGTCCCTTGACGATCCTGAAGCCACCCACGAGGTCCGCTGCAGTTCCTGCCGCCTCCCCTGCCACCTGCTGTTCCTGCATGCTTCGTCTGCGCAGCGGCGAACCTGCACGGTCCATGACCCACAGCATCAGCGGCGCCGCCACCAGGATCGCCAGTCCGAGCGGCCACGAGATGAAGAGCAGAATCAACGCCGAGAAGACCACGGCAGCGAATTCGCCCAGGGGATACACGACGATCGCGACGGCCATGGCGAGCTGACGTGCGTCGGATGTCGCAATGCTCAACAGCATTCCGGGCTGGCGTCGCGGACCACCCAATCCCCGCGCATCGAGGATCCGATCGGTGATCCTCGTTCGCACCTGGTGCTGAATCGACTGCATCCCGAGAAATCCGATGCGGGATCCGAACCGGAAGGTGAACGACACGAGGGCGAAATCGACGGCGAGCACGGCGACCCACAGCACCAGCTGACCCGCGTCGTTCGGGCTGATCGCACGGTCGATGGCCACGCCCATGATGACCGGAACCAGCGCCCCGCAGAGCTGGTGGATGATCAGCAGAAGACCACCGGGAACCGTGTACTTCTTCGCAGCGAACATCGTTCGCAGCGTCAGCTCTCGCGGAGTCGTGGATTCCGTGACTTCTATGTGCTTGGTGCGCAGCGGTGTCGCAGGCGCTTCGAAGAAAACTGGCAGTCGCATGTACTCGGCTCTCCTGGCCCATGGCGGAGCTACCGATGTCGCGGCGGCTCCGAGCGGTCGGTACGTCAGTGGGTCAGCACGGTGCCGAGCACTGGGTCAGCACGGTGCCGAGCACTGCGGATGACCCGTCCCCGGCGTTCGTTCGCGCGCGGAAGTGGGCTCCTAGCAGGTGGAGTGCAGATCCACGGGCGTCCTCGTACGCGAATCCGTCAATGGCACAACATGAGCCAGAAACTCGACACAGAACCTGGACACGCTCCGTAGACACAATCCGCCCCTCACCCGGTATCAGTAATGGGAGCCTAACCTACCTAGGGTCTATCAGTACAGGCCTAGGCCGGGGCATGGCGCGTCGCGCCGCCGCCGGAAACGGATGATGCCCTCCGGATGGGCGCCCTGACGGGCGTACATCCGGAGGGCATCGTGCACCTCGTCGGCATTCTACCGAGACTGCGTCACCTGCAGGTCTGCCGCAGGAACCCTCTCACGCGCGAAGGGCGCCGGAAATGTCGAGCACCCACGCGAACTCGAATGCCACCTCGCGCCACTTCTCGTACCGGCCCGACACACCGCCGTGGCCGGCACTCATCTCGGTCTTGAGCAGCAACGCCGAATCGCCCGTCTTCGTCGCGCGCAGCTTCGCGACCCACTTGGCGGGTTCGACGTACAGCACACGGGTGTCGTTGATGCTCGTGATGGCGAGGATCGCCGGATAGTCCTTCGCCTCGACGTTCTCGTAGGGGCTGTACGAGCGCATGTACTCGTACACCTCCGGGTTCGCGAGGGGATTACCCCACTCGTCCCACTCGATCACCGTCAGCGGCAGCGACGGGTCGAGGATCGAGGTGAGGGGGTCGACGAACGGCACGTTGGCGAGGACGCCCGTGAACAGCTCCGGTGCCATGTTCACGACCGCGCCCATGAGCAGTCCGCCCGCGCTGCCACCGTCGGCAACGAGCCGACCGGGGCTCGTCACGCCGGTGTCGACGAGGTGCCGCGCGCACGCGACGAAGTCGGTGAAGGTGTTCTTCTTCGTGAGCGACTTGCCGTTCTCGTACCAGTGCCGGCCCATCTCGCCACCACCGCGCACATGCGCGACCGCGAACACCATGCCGCGGTCGAGCAACGACAGTCGCGCGACCGAGAAACCCGGGTCGATGCTGGCCTCGTACGAGCCGTACCCGTACAGCAGGGTCGGGGCGTTCGCAGGTGTGCCCTTCTTCGCGACTATCGAGACCGGGATCTTCGTGCCGTCGTCGGCCGTCGCCCACTCACGTCGCTGCTCGTAGCGCGACGGATCGAAGTCGCCGAGCACAGGCTGCGACTTGCGCAGCAGCAGCTCGCCGGTGCCCACGACGTACTCGTAGACGCGGGTCGGGGTGATGAACGAGGTGAACCCGAGTCGCAGCACGGGCTGCTTCCACTCGGGATTGCCGCCCGGTCCGACGGCGAACAGTTCTTCGTCGAATTCGAGTTCGTGGAGGTCGCCGTATCCGTCGTCGGTGAGCGGCCACACCGCGAGCCGGGTGAGCGCTTCGCGGCGGTAGCTCAGTACGAGGTGGCCTTCGAACGCCTCGACATCTTCGAGGCGGACGTCCTTGCGGTGTTCGATCAGGGTGCGCAGCGCCGACGGATCATCGACGGGAGCTTCCGCGAGGACGAAGTTCTCCGCCTTCTCGCCGGTGTCCGGGTCGACATCGTTGTGCAACACCAGGAACCGGTCCTGGCCTCCGACCACGGCGTGCTCGGCGCCGTATTCGACACCTTCACGCCGCGGCAGCAGAACACGGAACTCACCTGTGGGATTGTCGGAGTCGAGAACCCATCCCTCGGTGGTGATCTTCGATCCCACCCAGATCATCAGGTACTTCTCGCTGCGCGTGGCACCGATCGACACCCAGTACCGCTCGTCGGGCTCGTGGAAGACCTTCACATCGTCGTCGACGGCGGTCCCGAGCCGGTGCCGCCACACGGTGTCGGGGCGCCAGGATTCGTCGACCGTCTGATAGAAGATGTGGCTGTGGTCGAGCGCCCACGTGGCACCGGGTGCGGTGCCGGGGATCTCGTCGGCGAGGAGTTCACCGGTGGTGAGGTCCTTGAACTTCAGCGTGTACCGTTCGTCGCCCACCACGTCGGTCGAGTACGCGAGCAGCGTGCCGTCGTGGCTGAGTGAGAACGCGCCGACGGAGAAGAAGTCGTGCCCCTCGGACTCCACGTTGCCGTCGAGCAGTACCTGCTCGCCGGGCAGTTCGGTGCCCGCCGTGATCTCCGGCGGAGTCCAGTCGTCCGGGTCGGTGATCGGGCACCGGCACTGGATTCCGTACTGCTTACCCTCGACCGTGCGGGCGTAGTACCACCACTCGCCCATGCGGGTGGGGACCGACATATCGGTCTCCTGCGTCCGCGACTTGATCTCCTCGAAGATCGCCTCCCGCACCGGTGCCAGATGCGCAGTCTGTGCTTCGGTGTACGCATTCTCGGCTTCGAGGTACGCGATCACCTCCGGGTTGTCCTTGTCGCGCAGCCACTCGTAGTCGTCGACGAACGTGTGGCCGTGATGGATGCGCTCTCGGGGAACCTTCGTGGCAACGGGCGGGGTCGGGGAGGTCATCGTGGTCAGCCGATCCAATCGTCGAAGGACAGTCCGGAAATGCGCTCGTAAGCTTCGATGTAGCGCGCACGAGTCTTGTCGACGATGTGCTGCGGCAACGCCGGAGGCTGGGTGTCGGTTGCACGGTCCCATCCGGATTCGGCGCTGGTCAACCAGTTGCGGACGATCTGCTTGTCGAAGCTCGGCTGTACCTTGCCTTCTTCGTACTCGGCCAGATCCCAGTAGCGCGACGAATCGGGGGTGAGCACCTCGTCGGCCAGCACGAGATTGCCGGCCTTGTCGAGACCGAATTCGAACTTGGTATCGGCGAGCATGATGCCGCGCTCGTACGCGTAGATCGAGGCGCGGTCGTAGATGTCGAGGGTGTCCTGACGCAGCTGCATCGCTAGGTTCAGCCCGATCTTCTCTGCGACCTGCTCGAAGCTGACGTTCTCGTCGTGATCACCGAGTGCGGCCTTCGTCGCGGGCGTGAAGATCGGCTCGGGAAGCCTGGATGCCTCCACCAGCCCCTCCGGCAGTTGCACGCCGCACACCGAGCCGGTGGCCTGGTAGTCGGCGAGACCGGAGCCGGTGAGGTAGCCGCGGGCCACACATTCCACCGGCACCATCTCGAGGCGCTTGACGATCAGCGCGCGTCCGAGGACCTCGGCGGGAATCCGCTCGTCGTCGGGTTCACCGGCGAGGTGGTTGTTCGCGTCGAGAAGGTCGAAGAAGAACACGCTCATCGCGGTGAGAACCCGCCCCTTGTCGGGGATCGGGGTCTCCAGGACGTGGTCGTAGGCCGAGATCCGGTCGCTGGCCACGAGCAGCAGGTGCCCGTCGTCGACGATGTAGAGGTCGCGGACCTTGCCGCCTGCCAGGTGTGAGTAGGACTCGAGTGAAGGACGCACGGTGACACCCTAGTGGTCCACACCGACGCGTACCGCACGCCGTGGCGGATATCCCATCGACCACAATCGACGGAAGAGGCCACGAAGATCGCTCCCCCGGACGACGACGCGGCAGAACCAATGGGAGGTGTGAGGGCCGTGTCGGACCGCGTGGACGTCGGCTTCCGGTCGGAGCGAGGACCGATCCTGATCGCCCTGATGCTCGCGACCGCGCTGGTGGCGCTCGAAAGTACGATCCTGGCAACCGCGATACCGACAATCGTCGGTGACCTCGGCGGATTCACCCAGTTCCCCTGGCTGTTCTCGAGCTATCTACTCACTCAGGCCGTCCTCGTGCCCGTGTACGGAAAGCTGTCCGACATATTCGGGCGCACGCCGGTCCTGCTGTTCGGTATCGGCATGTTCGCGGCGGGTTCGGTGCTGTGCGCGATGGCGTGGAGCATGCCGGCACTGATCGCCTTCCGCGCCTTGCAGGGGATCGGGGCGGGCGCGGTGCTGCCGATGGCCCAGACCATCGCGGGCGACATCTACACGGTCGCGGAGCGCGCGAAGGCGCAGGGTTACCTGGCCAGTGTGTGGGGGATGTCGTCGATCGTGGGCCCCACAATCGGTGGTGTGTTCTCGGACTTCCTGTCGTGGCGGTGGATCTTCTGGTTGACTACTCCCCGCCCTGAAAGACGGGGATTCTCGGACTCACATCCGGGAGTTCCTGTTTCACCGGCGAGTGCGGACGGGAAGACCCGTACCGTCTGACATCGCCTCCACAGGCGTTTCGTGTCTCCACCGGCCCGGCGGCGACAAGGATGTTCTTCGCGGCATTGACGTCCCGGTCATGCCGGGTACCGCAGTCGGGACACGACCAGCGGCGTGTCCCGAGGGACAGCACAGCGAGCAGATGCCCGCACACGCTGCACGTCTTCGAGCTGGGAAACCAGCGGTCGATCACCACGAACCGGCGACCGGCCCGCTCCGCCTTGTACTCGAGCATCGACCGGAACTCACCCCACCCGCATTCGCTGATCGACTTCGCCAACCGGCGGTTGCGGACCATGTTGCGCGGGGCGAGGTCTTCGACGGCGATGGTGTCGAACCGCGCCACGAGATCCGTGCTGGTCTTGTGGAGGAAGTCACGGCGGGCATCGCGGACACGGGAGTGCTTGCGTGCCACCCTCGAACGTTGTCTGGCGCGGTTGTTCGATCCCTTCTGCATCCGCGCCAGGCGCCTCTGGTGGCGGCGCGGGGTCGGTCGTGTCGACGGCGAACGTCACGAACCACCGGCCGTCCGCCTCGCGGGAGACGATCACCATTGTCGGGTCGAGCGTGGCAAGGTCGATGTCCGGCCAGGACCACGCCACCTTCATCGGCGCGGTGGTCTTCGCCAGCCACAACCCGTCCGGTTTGATGCGGAACGCCGAGCGGGTGTAGTGCGCGGACTGGCGAGAATGCCGGTTCTTGAACCGTGGGTACTTGGCGACGCCCTTGAAGAACGACTGGAACGCGGCGTGCTGGTGGCGCAGCGTCTGCTGAAGCGGCACCGAGGACACCTCGCCGAGGAACGCAAGCTCCTCGGTTTTCTTCCACTCGGACAGTGCGGCGTCGGTGTCCTTGTACGAGGTCGATTTCTGCTCGGTGGTGTACCGGCGTTGCCGGTCGGCGAGGGTCTTGTTCCACACCACGCGCACGCAGCCGAACGTGCGGCGCAGCAGCGTCGCCTGTTCGGGGTCCGGGTAGGCCCGGGCCTTGTACGCGGTCCTCATCTCCTCATGACAACAGAAGGGTCCGACATGTCGAACGCCATTCCTGCCTGCCGTGAGCGGCGGGGCATCCTGGCGAGGTCCCGGTGAACGTGCTCCTCTGCGCAATTGCGGCGTGGGTGCTCGTGCGCAATTTCCACGAGTCGAAGCCGAACGGCCCGCGACGGTCCATCGACTGGGCCGGCGCCTCCGCACTCGCCGTGGGTGCAGCGCTGGTGATCCTCGGGCTGCTCGAAGGCGGACAGGCGTGGGCATGGACGTCGACGACGAGCATTGCAATCTTCACGGCCGGTGCGGTGCTGTTCGTGCTGTTCGTCGTGATCGAGACCCGGGTGCCCGAGCCGATCCTGCCGATCTGGGTGCTGACCCGCAGGGTCCTGATCACCACCAGCGCGGTGTCGTGCCTGGTCGGTGCGGTGGTGTTGGGCCTGACGTCGTACGTGCCGTCGTTCGTGCAGGGCTCGCTGGGCACGACCGCGCTGGTCGCTGGATTCACGTTGGCGGCGATGACGCTCGGCTGGCCGGTAGCCGCATCCCAGTCGGGGCGCTTGTACCTGCGCCTCGGGTTCCGCACCACCGGCCTCATCGGTGCGGTCCCGCTCCTGACCGGCACGGCCCTCCTGACGCAGACCGGACCGGATTCGACGCCGTGGCAGGTCGCGGGGTGCTGTGTCGTCATCGGCCTGGGCATGGGCCTGATCGCGAGTCCGTCGCTCATCGCCGCCCAGTCCAGCGTGGAATGGTCGGAACGTGGAGTCGTGACCGGAGCGAACGCATTCGCTCGTTCGATCGGCAGTGCTGTGGGCGTGGCCGTGTTCGGCGCACTCGCGAACGCCGCACTGACTCGCTCCGGTGTGGTCGACGGGGCCACCCCGGACGCCGGACAACTCGCGTCGTCCGTCTCCCCTGTGTTCACAGCCGTTCTGGTGTGCGCGCTCGTGCTCTCGGCCTGCGTCGCCCTGATACCGAACAGGCCGGGCCAGGAACGCCGACGCAGCTGAAAGCTGACCCGGCCGAATCGGATCAGGTTCCCCTGGCGTGCTGGGGACGATGACGAATCAGGACGAGCACGACCCGCGGCGACAGGTGCGCCGAACCCCATTCGAGACAACTCCGCGACCGTGTCGTGATCGTAACGGAACCGCTTGTTTCGTTCTGCCGCACGATGGGGCACCATCTCTCCGGTGAGGACCAGACGCGGCGACAACAGATCCACCGACGACATCACGTACATCCCCCTCGGCTCGTCCGGCCAGGCGTCGAACGAACTGCGGAATGCCACGGCGATGCAGGACACGACCGACTACGAATCACTGCGCGCGGCAATGGACGCGGAGTATTACTGGCGCGGCGTCAAGGAGACGTTCCAGATCGCGGACGAGTCGTTCACCTCGGTTTCGAGGGAGACACGCGATCGCCTCGACATCTCCGCGGCCGTGATGGCGCGCGCATCCCACTGGGTCAGCACAATCGAACTGGCCACCGAAGGAGCGCACCTGTACGGAGCTCTCGTGGCCTACACACAGGGTGTCGGCGACAGCTACTCGGCTATCGAGTCGTGGGCACGCACCACCAAGAACGCTCTGCGCCCCTGATACGCGAACATTCGTTCGGGCACGCACACGGCCCCCGGGCGCGGGGGCCGTTCGGGCGTGCGGTGCCGCAGGTTCACACCCGCTACGAGGCAGTATTACTGCGACTGGTTGGCGGGCAGCTTCTCTAGCGCTGCGTCGATGGAATCGAGTGCGAGAAGCGCTGTTTCGTAGGTTGCCGCATTGGCATGCTCGACGGCGACGAGGTTACCGGCCTTGACTGCGGGCAGTTCCTGCCACAGCGGTGAATCGAACAGTTCCTGCAGTTCCGGGGTGACCGAGCCATCCGCTTCGACGCCGTAGACGATCACATCGACGTCTCCGAGGTTCTCCGGCAGCTGCTCGAACGAGAGATACTCCCCATGCGAGTCCTCGGGGTCGACCGGCTCTCCGGGGAATGTGAAGCCGAGGTCGCCGAGCAGGTTCGTGGTGTAGGACGACCCGTATTCGCGCATGTACTCGCCGGGGTTCGTTCCACACTCGCTGCATACGCCGGCGAATGTCAGGGCGCCGAGCGTGTCGGCATACTTGTCGGCGAGTTCCGCAGCGCGCGCGTCGTACTCCTCCTTGAAACCGCCGTAGGTGTCACTGACGTTCGCCGCATCGGCGTACTGCTCGCCGAGTTCGCGCCATTCGCTCGGAATGGTGGGGCCGAGGAACACCACGGGTGCAAGCGATTCCAGCGTGGCCATGTCGAGCTGCTCCTGGACCATCGCGGGAACACCCATGATGATGAGGTCGGGCTCTGCCATGGTGATTGCCTCGTAGTTGAGGTCGGCGACCGACATGTCGGGAGCGACCTTCGGCAGCTCCTCGTATGCGGCGAGCGTCTCCTCGTCCATGTTCTCGGTCTCGCGCGTCCACTCGCACACTGCAGCGAGGTTGGCGTCCGCCTGGATCAGCGGGAGCACCGCGTAGCCGCAGGCGACGATACGCTGCGGGTCGGCCGGGATCTCGATGGAACCGTTCTGCGCCTCGAACGTCCGTGTCTCCGAGGAGGCAGCGGTGTCAGCACCCCCATCGGCATTGTCGCTGTCACCGTCGCTCGAGCATCCCACCAGTCCGACAGTCAACAAGGCCGCCGCGCCGAGCACTGCGGCGCTGCGCGCCCGGCTCCGTTCCAGAACCCGCATCGTGTTTCTCCTACATGTTCTTACACACCGTGGCGCGTTGCCCCGGTCACGATTGGTTAGGCTAACCGAAAGGATTGGCCAGACCAAGCGCCCCATTCATCCTGTTTCGTCCGAAATTTTCGGGGATCCGATCCACCCGGCCACGTGACGCGCCCCGAAGCGCTCGCAAAGGTAAGGCTAACCGTATATCTTCGTCACCGGTCGTACGCAGCCGCCGCGACCGATCAGCCGCAACCGAAAGGTGTGAGCATGCAAGCACCGGTCGCCGTCGCTACCGCAACCGACCGGGCCGGACGGACCGGGCCCCCTCCGTTCGCGCTGTCCCGTCCTCACGGCACCGTGCTCGCCCACGGTGTTCACGACCGCTTCGACTCCGCCGCCGACGCCGCCTCCGCACTGCGCACCGGACGGGTTCGCGCCGTGGTCGGAGCACTGCCCTTCGCCCCCGACCACCCGGCAGCGCTCACCGCGCCCGAGGTTCTCGACCACACCGCCACCGTATTCACCACAGAAACACCTGCGCTACCGACGATCCGGATCTCCGGAGTCATGCCTGCAGAGGAAGAACACGTCGACCGCGTGACCACGGCGCTGGGCCTGCTCCGCGCCGACGACAACACGCTGGAGAAAGTCGTCCTCGCCCGAGCCCTCACTCTCGAGGCCGCGAGCCGCATCGATCCCGAAGCACTTCTTGCCGCTCTGGTGTCCCACGACACCGTCGGCAACGGTTTCTCCGTCGATCTCAGCGCGGCCGGCGCGCAGTGGTCCGGACGTCACCTGGTGGGGGCAAGCCCCGAGGTACTCATCCGCCGACGTGGCGACCTCGTCACCGCTCATCCGCTCGCCGGTTCCGCACCCCGGAGTTCGGACCCCGAACTCGACCGCGCCACCGCCGAGGAACTTCGCGCATCCGCCAAGAACCTGGGTGAACACGCCCACGTGATCGATTCCCTGCGGGCATCGCTCGAGCCGCTGTGCTCGGAACTGGACATTCCGAATCACCCTTCCCTCACCAACACTCGGCAGCTATGGCATCTGGGAACGCCGGTGTCGGGCAGACTTCGCGACCCGTCGGTGACCGCCCTCGACCTGGCACTTGCCGTCCATCCGACACCCGCAATCTGCGGTACCCCCACCGAGGCCGCCCGCGATCTGATTCACGAACTCGAAGGAGACCGCGGCTTCTACGCGGGAGCACTCGGCTGGTGCGACGAGAACGGCGACGGCGAATGGATGGTCACCATCCGCTGCGCGATCCTCGAACCCGACGGCACGACCCTCACCGCCCACGCCGGCGGAGGCATCGTCGCCGACTCCGATCCGTCCGACGAATTGGCCGAGACCACAGTGAAATTCGGAACCGTCCTCGATGCCCTCGGAGTTCGACGGTGACCGCGCCGGTCACTCTCGTCGTCGGCGCAGCCCAGGGCATCGGGCGGGCAACCGCCCTGACACTCGCAGCCTCGGGGCATCGCGTCGTCCTCGCCGATCGTGATCTCGACGGAGTGCACGAGACGGCAGCAATGCTGGAGAGCCCTGCTCCCTCCTACCAACTCGATATTCGCGACCGCGACGCCGTGGACACCGTGATCGCCGACATCGAGAGCACCCACGGCCCGATCGAGGGCCTCGCCCACGTCGCCGGAGTGTTCTCCGTCGCCTCGATCCTCGACTGCGATCCGGACGAATGGCAACGCATCCACGACATCAACGTCACCGGACTCGTCTCGGTGCTGCGGGCCGTCGGACGCACCATGCGCGACCGCAGGTCCGGATCCATCGTGGTGGTCGGCTCGAATTCTGCTGGTGTGCCCCGCATGGGTATGGGAGCCTACGGGTCGTCGAAGGCTGCCGCGACGATGCTCGTACGGATTCTCGGCCTCGAACTCGCGCAATACGGGATCCGCGCCAACATCGTCGCACCCGGTTCCACCGACACCGCAATGCAGCGGACGCTGTGGGCCGACCCCGACGACGATGACGGAGCACGTGGCGCCATCACGGGCGACCTCGCGCAGTTCAAGGTCGGCATCCCGCTGGGACGCATCGCAGAACCGGTCGACATCGCCGAGTCGATCGAGTTCCTGCTCTCGCCGCGTGCACGGCACATCACCATGCAGACCCTGTACGTCGACGGTGGCGCGACGCTGAGAGCCTGATCCACGCTGAGCTTCCCGCGCGGATTCTCGCTTCCCACATCCACGATCGTGGCGGCGGGAAGCGAAAGTCCGCGCGCGAGTTCATCTCACGCGGCGACGGGTTGTTCGACTCGGGCAGCGAGTGCCGCGTACCGGCCGCCGAGCGCGACAAGCGTGTCGTGGCTACCTCGTTCGGCGATTCTGCCCTGATCGAGTACGACGATCTCATCGGCGTCGCGGACCGTCGAGAGGCGGTGCGCGATGGTGATCGTCGTACGGCCGTGTCGCGCGGTGTCGATCGCCTGCTGCACCAGGCGTTCGGTTTCGTTGTCCAATGCGCTGGTGGCCTCGTCGAGCACCAGGATCCGCGGGTCGCGCAGCAACGTCCGCGCAATGGCGAGCCGCTGCTTCTCACCACCGGAGAAGCGGTGGCCCCGTGCTCCGACGACGGTGTCGTAACCCTCGGGCAGCGACACGATCAGGTCGTGGATACGCGCGGCGCGGGCGGCGTCCTCGATTTCCACGTCGGTCGCGTCGGCCTTCGCGTAGCGCAGATTCTCACGCACCGTCGCGTGGAGAAGGTAGGTCTCCTGCGAGACCACACCGACGAGCGCGGCGACATCGGCGAGCGACATGTCGCGCAGATCTACACCATCGATCGTGACGCGCCCCGATGTCGGATCGTACAACCGCGCGACGAGACCGCCGAGTGTGGTTTTGCCCGAACCGGTCTCGCCGACGAGGGCAATCTGAGCACCGGCAGGCACGTCGAGGGTGACGTCGTCGAGTGCGAGGCGGTGCGCGCCGTCGTACCGGAAGTCGACGTTCTCGAATCGCACTGCACCCGCGACCCGTTCGCGGTCGACGTGGACCGGTCTCTCCGGGTCGTCGATCTCGACGGTGAGGTCCAGGTATTCGAAGATCCGGCTGAACAGCGCGAGCGAACTGGTGACGGTGATTCCGACGTCGAGCAGGCTCATCAGCGGCCGGAACAGGGTCGCCTGCAGGCCGGTGAAGGCGACGAGGGTACCGATCGTCATGCCGCCGGAGGTAGCGGGCAGGCCGGCGACGAGATAGAGCACCGCGGGGATCGCGGAGAAGACGATGTTCATGGTGGCCATGCGCCAGCGTCCGGACAGCTGCGCGTGCAGTTCGAGATCTGCGAGCTCGTCGGAGGTCTGCGCGAACTTACCGGACAGTGCGGGCCCGGTGCCGAGAGTCTTGACGAGCAGCACTCCGCTGACGGACAGCCCCTCTTCGATCTGCGTTTGCATATCGGCCATGCGGCGCTGCTGGCGAGCGGTGATCACGCGTCGCATCATCGCGACACGGCGCGTGAGCCAGATGGCAGGCGGCAGCACGATCAGCGACAGTAGCGCCAGTCGCCAGCTGAGGATCGTCATCGCGACGGCGGTACCGACCACGGTGGTGACGTTGGAGGCGATGGACGTCGCCGTGGAGGTCACCACCGACTGCATTCCACCGATGTCGTTGGTCAGCCGCGACTGGATCTCACCACCGCGAGTCCGGGTGAAGAAGCTCAACGACTGCCGTTGCAGGTGCGAGAACACGCGAGTTCGCAGATCGTGCATGATCCGCTGCCCGACGGTCGTGGAAATCCACGTCTGAGCGACGCCGAGCAGGGAGCTGACGACGGTGACGGCGAGCATGCCGCCCACCACCCACAGCAGCAGGCTCACGTTCTGGTGCGGGATCGCGTCGTCGATGACGGCGCGGACGAGGAAGGGGTTCGCGAGCGAGATGACCGACGACGCGACGATGAGCGCAACGACGACGGTGATCTGCCAGCGGTAGGGGGCGAACAGGGCGCCGATGCGCCGCAGGCTGACGGGTGATTCCTTCAGCTGTTCGATGTCTTTGGGGTCGACCTTGGATCCGCGGCCTCTGCCGCCGCCCTGGCCGGGTGGGGGCTGCATCATGTGCGCACCACCTCGATTCATGATTCGTTCGTACTTAGTGAGGTTGCCTCATTAAGAGGTAACAGTCAACTGAGGTATGGTGAACGTCATGTCGGACTCCCCCGCCACACTCCGCGACCTTCTCATGGCCACCACCCGTACGCTGCGAAAACGGTGGCACGAGAGAATCCGGCCCTGGGAGCTGTCCCCGCACGAACACCGGGCGCTGCGGGTGATCGGCAACGCAGACGAACCGGCCCGGTTGGGGGTCGTCGCGAAGTCGCTGCGCATCGTGCCGCGGTCGGTCACGGAAGTCGTCGACCGGCTCGAGTCCCGCGGTCTGACCGAGCGACTACCCGACCCGGCCGACCGGCGCGCGGTGTGCGTACAACTCACTTCTGACGGGCGACGCCTACTGACCGAGCTCGACGCCGCACGCGACGCCGACGCGGCCGAAGTGTTCACCCGGCTCGACGCCGCCGAACGCGCAGAGCTCGCCCGCCTGCTCCGCAAACTCGCCGACGGTCACGACGCCGACGGTCACGACCGGGAGTCCCGCGACGGAAATTCTGTTGCCTCAGCGAACGAAGGTCCGTAGCGTCGGCGAACGTCGAACGCAGTCGAGAAGGAAGGCGCATCCATGCTGCCGGTCAGCGAACGCGACATCAGGTCGTCGTTCATCAATTGCTCGAAAGGTGACGCGAAGCGCCTGTCCGTCCCCGCCGACCTGGACGGTCTGCCCTGGGACGACCTCGATTTCCTCGGCTGGACCGACCCGTCGTATCCCGGCCGCTGCTACGTGGTGGCCGAGCAGGGCGACCGCATCGTCGGGGTCGCACTGCGACACGAGTCCGGTGGCCGCCGCCCCGCGCAGATGTGCTCGATCTGCCAGACCACGCACCCCAACGGCGGAGTGCACCTCATGGCGGCGAGCAAGACCGGCGACGCCGGACGCCGGGGCAATACGGTCGGCACCTACATGTGCGCCGACCTCGGCTGCTCGCTCTACGCACGCCGCAAGAAGACGCCGAGTGGGGGCCGTCTGTACCGCGACGACTCCCCACTCGACGGCCGGATCGAGCGCGTCCGGTCCAATCTGGACGCGTTCATCGCCCGCGTCGGCGCCTACTGAACACCGATCACGTCGTCGGCGAACCGTCGGATCGCGTCGAGCCTGGCTTGCGGATCCGACGGATCCACGCCGTACATCCGCCAGGGCGCCACCCGCACGCGAGTGACCCCGATATCGGCCAGGCGTCGGTATCCCTCGACATCGGAGACGTCTGTCGGCGACACATCGATCTCGAACGGCACATCGGCACGGCCGAATTCGGAACGGAGCTCCGTCAGTCGTGTGATCGCCGATGCCAGCGCTTCGGTATCCGTATTGACCGAGATCCAGCCGTCTCCGAGCCGCGCCGCGCGCCGCAGACCCGCTTCGCTGTGACCGCCGCCGTAGATCGGGACGGGCCGGTCAGGCGCCGGACTGATCATCAGACGATCGAAATCGTAATGCTTACCGTGGAATTCGACCCATTGCGGCCCCTCGCCGGAACACACCGCCTTGACGATCGCGATGGCTTCGTCGGTGCGCGCACCGCGAGTGCGCATCTCGGTACCGGTGAACTCGAATTCCTCGGGAATCCACGACAGTCCGACGCCGACCGCGATGCGGTTCTGCGACATCACCGCCATTGTCGCCACCTGCTTCGCGGTGAGCAGTGGATCGCGCAGCGGCAGCTTCAGCACATTGGTGTAGAACCGCACTCGCTGCGTGACAGCAGCCATCGCGGTCATCGCGATGAACGGGTCCGGCATCGGCGTCTCCGGGGCCCACATCCGCTTACCGTCGGGTGAATACGGGTAGTCGGCCGACACCGTCTCGGGATAGAATACCGAGTCGGGCAATGCAATCGCGTCGTAGCCGCATTCGTCGGCGACCCGGGCGAACTCCGGCAGGTCGCGCGCCTCGATCATCGCGGCGGGCAGTGCCCATTTCATGGGCCCTGATCTCTTCATGGGCACTGAGCTCACAACTTCACGACCCGCGACGCCGGGATCGGATGCGAATCGGCCTTGATCCAGCGCATCGCCCACGTGCCCTCGGTGTGCGAATCGGTATCGATCCAATTGCCGAATCCGGGATCCTTCGCGGCGACGACGATCGTCAACGTGCCGTCGTCGTTCAGCTTCGCCGTGTGGTTGTTGATGTAGATGTTGGTCCGGTTGTAGTCGAGCGACTCGACCCAGAAGTTCTGCAGCACGAAGTTGAAGTACTCGCAGTTCGGCACCTCGGTCTCGATCACCCAGGCTTCGTCGGCGGCGAGTTTCCAGTAGCCGTGCAGGTAGAAGATCGTGGGATCACCACCGGCGTTCTGGAACGTTTCCTGTCCGCGGTCGAAGATCTCGTTGGGCTGCCCCTGGAACTCGCGCGACCATTCCAGGAAAGTGTTCGCGGTGCCGCGGACCATGCCGATGGCCTTTCCGAGGCGGCCGGACATCTCTTCCGAGCTCAACGGGACGAATTCACCGTCGGGGTTCAGGCATTCGATGGACAGCTCGGCGGGAACCTCGCTGCGCCGGTCCCGGTACGTCTGCCGAACCGAGATGAGGTTACTGTCCGCGGCGAGCGGCAGCCACGACCCTTCTGCGGGTGCGTCGACGCTCGCGATGAACGTGAACCGCCCGTGTTCGTCGACGTCGAGATCGTGGCCGTGCAGGTCGCCGGTCTGCAGCATGGTGCCGTCGATGTGGTACCGGTTGACCCGCGACCCGAACGTCACGAGCGGCACGGTCCCCCGCGTGCCCGTGATCCGGTAGGTGTACCTACCGGAAATGTTCGCGCGCATGTACAGGTTGTCGGGGTTGTCGGCACCGATCTTCGTCATCATGTTCGGGTTCGGCGCCGAGGTGAACTGTGGCCACCGTGGATCGGTGTATTCGACGCAGTTGATGGTGGCGTAGCGCAGCAGCCGGCTCAGGTAGCGGACACCTTCGGCTTGGGTCGTCGAGTCCTGCGGGACGATCTCGTCCTGCAGGATGTTGCCGGTCTCGAGAAGATCGGCGCAGAACTTCTCCCAGGTCGCGTTCATATGATGGTCCTGTTCTTCGGTCGGTGTTCCGAGGTCCGCTTCAGGCGGTGGCGGCGAATGCCCGGTCGACGTCGGAGGCCGTGATCCCGAAGTCTTCGAGCGAGTAGACGTGCGACGGGCGACGATGCTCGGCGAGGCTGCCCTGATGCGACGCCTCCACCGCAGCACGTGTGGCGTCCGTGAACGGCATCGCAAACTGCGCGTAGATCTTCTCGACCGTGCCGGTCGGGTCTGCGACGAAATCCCGGTAGTCGACATCGATGAACTGTTCCGCGTCGTAGCGGGCGCGAGCCTCGTTGAACTCCCGGTTACCCCGCGCCCACAACTCGAGTTGAGTACGCCCGATGGTCTCGCGGTCGAACGCATCCGACATGTCGTGCTTGCCCTGCTCGGCGAGGCTGAAGGTGGACGCCATAGACGTGTGTGAATCGCGGAATGTGCGCACGATCAATGCGTCCGGGTAGGCGCGCATGATCGCGTCGATCGCGAACACATGGCTGGGGCTCTTGAGCACCCACCGACGCCCCGGGTCGTTCATCCCGATCAGCTGCAGATTCTTCTTGTGCCTCGCGTAGGTCTCAGTCCAGTCCTGCTCGGCCAACCACGTCGAGTAGGACGGTATGTACGACACGCACTCGAAGGAAATCGAGAGCATCGTCTGCTGTAGCAGCCGCCAGCATTCCTCGACTTCTTCCGCTCCCATGAAATGCACCTTCATGAGATCCGCCTCATTCTCCTGGCGGGCCCGGTAGAAGGCATCCGACCGGAGGAAATCCGCGTTCTCCGACCATGTCTCGCGAGCGGGGCGAGGCTGTGGTGATTCAGCAAGCCACATCTCGACGCCCTGATGCGCCGGGTCCGCGCTGAGCAGCCGGTGCAGCGCAGTGCTCCCCGTCCGCGTCAGGCCGCACACGAAGACAGGTCGCTCGACCGCGACGTCGACGTGTGCGGGGTAGCGGGAGAATCCGGCTTCGCTGGTCAGGCGACCCGAGAGTGCACTGACGATCATCTTGCGGGCGATCATCCGCCCCTGTGGGGTGAGATCGGCCTCGCGTTCGAAGGAGTCGAGAAGAACCTGCAGCCCTTCGAGGTAGTCGTCGCTGCCGAAGTCGCTGTATCCGGCAGCCTCACGCGCGGCCTGGTGCAGGTCCTCGATGGAACCGATGCCGTCGTAATCGTGTGTCATCCATACTCCTTGCGAGAATGTCCTTGCGAGAATGTCTCAGTGGTGGGTGTGACCGCAGTCGACATCCAGGCACTGCCCGGTGATCGCCCGCGCGAAATCGGAGGCGAGGAACACGACCGCGTTCGCGATGTCGTCGGGCTCGGGCAGCCGGCGCAGATCGGTGCCTGCCGCGACCTCGGCGTAGATCACGTCCGGATCGACACCACGCTGCTCCGCCTGCCGTTCGAACATCCGCTTCACCGAATCGGCCCAGATGTACCCCGGAGCCACCGAATTCACCCGGACGCCCTTCGGTCCGAGCTCGACCGACAGGCTCCTGGCGATCGCCAGGAGGCCCGATTTCATCACCCGATAGGCACCGAAGTTCGGCAATCGGTTCCGGATCACCATCGAATTGATCATCACGACCGAACCCTGCGACTCCACGAGCGCCGGGGCCAGCGCCTTCGTGAGAGCGAGCGAGGCCAGCACGTTGATGTCCACGCCCTGCCGGATGTCGTCGAGCGCGGCGTCGAGCAGCCCGCCATGCGCGGGCACGACGAACGCGTTGTGAACCACCGCATCGATCCGGCCGAACTCTTCGAGCGCGCTCGACGCGAGAGACTGCACCGACTCCCCGTCGGTGAGGTCGGTGGGCACACACAAAGCGGTGCCGCCGCCTGCCCGAATCTCCTCCGCGACAGCGTCGAGCCGCGAGGCAGTACGCGCTGCCAGCACGACCCGTGCGCCTGCCTCTGCGGCACGGATCGCAACGGATCGGCCCAGCCCCGGCCCCACGCCCGAGACCACCACGATCTTGTTATCGAGCAGTCGGGGGGTCGTCTGAGCAGGCCGGATCGCGGCTCTCGTCACCGCGATCCGGCCTGATCCGCGTGGGCTTCGATATCGATCACGACGCTGAGCGAGACGATCCGGCACTCGTCGTCGAACTCGAACAGGTCGGTGGCGAGGAACTCGCGCATCCCCTCGCGCTGGATCCTCAACTGTGTGGCGGCGTACCGGCCGAAGACCGTGATGGGCGAGTATCGCGTCACCGAGAACTCCACCTTCGCGCACTCGGTGTCGAACTCCCGGATTTCCTCGATCCCCCGGTAGGTATTCATGCCCAGCGGCTCGTGCTGGACGGCATCGGCCGCGAAGAGCGACACGAGTTGATCCACCTCATGATTGCTCAGATGCTTCACATACGATTCGATGACGGAGCAGATTTCGTCACGACTGGGCACAGGGCCCTCCTTCTGGTGATGAACGACTTACTCGACGAAAGTGGTCAGGCGATGATGCCGCGGTCGCGCAGGAATTCGACTACCAGCCCGCTTGCTTCCTCGGGCGTGGTCGTGGTCGTGCGGATTCGCAGTTCGGGATTTTCCGGCGGCTCGTACGGGGAGTCGACTCCGGTGAAGTTCGTCAGATCGCCGCGGCGCGCCTTCTTGTAGAGGCCCTTGGGGTCTCGCTGTTCGGCGACCTCGATCGGGGTGTCGACAAACACCTCGCAGAACTGGTCCGGGCCGATCACTTCGCGTGCCGCGTCGCGGTCAGCACGGAACGGAGAGATGAACGACGCCAGGACAATCAGGCCGGCATCCGCCATCAGCCGGGCCACCTCGGTGACACGTCTGATGTTCTCCACCCGGTCGGCCTCGGTGAATCCGAGGTCGCGGCCGAGTCCATGCCGGATGTTGTCGCCGTCGAGGAGATAGGTGTGGCAGCCCAACGCATACAACTTGCGCTCGAGATCGTTGGCGATGGTCGACTTGCCCGATCCGGACAGGCCGGTGAACCACAGCACGTGTGAACCGTGACCGTTGAGCGCCCTGCGTGCATCACCGTCTACGTCCACGGCCTGCCAATGGATGTTGTCGGACCGTCGCAGCGAATGCGCGATCATGCCGGCACCGACCGTGGTGTTGGTGAGCCGGTCGATCAGGATGAATCCGCCGGTATCGCGGTTCGCAGCGTAGGCGTCGAACGGCACCGGCCGATCGAAGCTGATGTTGCACACACCGATCTCATTGAGCGCAAGTGTGTTCGTCGCGGTCTTCTCGAGGGTATTGACGTTGACCTTGTGCTTGGGTTTGGTGATGCGGGCCTGCACGGTCATCGTCCCGATCTGACACACATAGGGACGCTCGGGCAGCATTTCGTGTTCGCCCATCCACACCACGTGCGCCTCGAACTGGTCGGCCACACCGGGCAGCGCCTCCGCTCCGGCAAGCACATCTCCCCGGCTGACGTCGATCTCGTCAGCGAGGGTGATGGTGACCGACTGACCGGCGACGGCCTCGTCGAGGTCTCCGTCCATGGTGACGATCCGCGCGACAGCGGATTCCTTGCCGCTGGGGAGAACTCGCAACCGGTCGCCCGGTCGAACAGTTCCGCCGACGATCTGGCCGGAGAAGCCGCGGAAGTCCAGGTTGGGACGGTTGACCCACTGCACCGGCATACGGAACGGGCCATTGCGCAAGTCGTCGTCGATCTCGACGTCCTCGAGATGCTCGATCAGCGTCGGCCCCTGATACCAGGGTGTGTTGGAGCTGCGTTCGGTGAGGTTGTCACCGACGTACGCCGACATGGGAATCGCGACGACGCCTCCGAGCCCGATCTCGTTCGCGAAACTCGTGTATTCGGCGACGATGTCGTCGAAGACCTCCTGTGAGTAGTCGACCAGGTCGAGTTTGTTGACGGCGATCACCACGTGGCGGATGCCGAGGAGTGAGACGAGGTACGAGTGCCGACGGGTCTGGGTGAGCACACCCTTGCGGGCGTCGATGAGGATGACTGCGAGGTCGGCGGTGGAAGCCCCGGTCACCATGTTGCGGGTGTATTGCTCGTGGCCCGGGGTGTCCGCGACGACGAACTTGCGCTGTTCGGTCGAGAAGTACCGGTATGCGACGTCGATGGTGATGCCCTGTTCGCGTTCGGCGGCCAAGCCGTCGACGAGTAACGCGAAGTCGAGGCCCTCGCCCTGGGTGCCGACCTTGCGTGAGTCCGCTTCGAGTGCGGAAAGCTGATCCTCGAAGACCAGTTTCGACTCGTAGAGCAGGCGGCCGATCAGGGTGGACTTGCCGTCGTCGACGCTACCGCACGTGATGAAGCGGAGCATGGACTTGTTCGCGTGCCGCGCGAGGTACTGCTCGATGTCGTCGGTGATCAGCTCCGAAGGCTGAGTCATCAGAAGTACCCTTCCTGCTTCTTCTTCTCCATCGAGGCGCTGGAGTCGTGGTCGATCACGCGACCCTGGCGCTCGGAGGTAGTGGTCAGCAACATTTCCTGGATGATGTCGGTCAACGTCTCGGCCGTGGATTCGACGGCGCCGGTGAGCGGGTAACAACCGAGGGTGCGGAAGCGCACGCTCTTCAGCTCGGGAACCTCCCCGGGCAGCAGCGGCATCCGGTCGTCGTCGACCATGATCAGGGTGCCGTCGCGCTCGACGACGGGTCGCTTCGCCGCGAAATAGAGCGGAACGATCGGAATGTTCTCCTGTCTGATGTATTCCCACACATCGAGTTCGGTCCAGTTCGACAGGGGGAACACCCGCAGGGACTCACCGGGCGATTTGCGGACGTTGTACATTCGCCACAGTTCGGGCCGCTGCTGTTTCGGATCCCAGCGGTGCTCGGCGGAGCGGATCGAGAAGACGCGCTCCTTGGCGCGGGACTTCTCTTCGTCGCGGCGGGCTCCACCGAATGCGGCGTCGAACTTGTGGAGGTCGAGGGCTTGCTTGAGACCTTCGGTCTTCCACATGTCGGTGTGGGTCGCCGATCCGTGCGTGAACGGGTTGATGCCCTTCTCGACACATTCCGGGTTCTGGTAGACGACCAGGTCGAGATCTCCTGCGGCAGCGGTCTCGTCACGCAGCTTGTACATCTCGCGAAACTTCCACGTGGTGTCGACGTGGAGCAGCGGGAAGGGCGGGCGCGACGGGTAGAACGCCTTGCGGGCGAGGTGCAGCATCACGGCGCTGTCCTTGCCGACCGAGTACAGCATCACGGGGTTCTCGCTCTCGGCGACCGCTTCCCGCATGATGTGGATGCTCTCGGCCTCGAGACGCTCCAGGTGTGTCAGGTTCTTACCGATAGTGGGACTGCTCATCGTCCGAGCACCTCCAGTGCTTTGCCGGCCAGTTCGGGGCGGCAGATCAACATGTCGGGCATCCAGGGGTCCTTCTGGTTGTAGCGGGGTTCGGAGCCGTCGATCCGTGAGACGTGCAGGCCTGCGGCGCGAGCAACCGCTACGGGTGCCGCCGAATCCCACTCGAACTGGCCTCCGGTATGGGCATAGATATCGACCTCGCCGCGCACGACGGCCATGGCTTTCGCGCCGGCCGATCCCATCTCCACGAGTTCCCCACCGAGCGCGCGCGCGAGGGCGAGGACGGGTTCCGGTTTGCGGGTGCGGGACACGGCCACGCGAGGAGTTCGCGGTAACGGCGAGAGGGTCGCGGGAGTATCACCCGTCGAGTAGGTGACCCCGAGGGCGGGCATCGCGACCGCTCCGACCGTCAGCAGTCCGTTCTCGACAAGGGCGACGTGCACGGCCCAGTCGGTGCGGCCGTGCTCGCCGAACTCGCGGGTGCCGTCGAGCGGGTCGACGATCCAGACGCGATCCGCTCGGAGCCGCGCATGATCATCGGCACCCTCTTCCGAGAGCACCGAGTCGTCGGGAAACCTCTCCGCCAGTGCGAGGGTGAGGTAGTCGTGACTCCGCAGGTCTCCCATCCGCCGGAGCTGATCCGGGTCCGCGTCCGCAACCTCGGTATCGCGCCGGAGGCCGAGGAGCAATTCCCCTGCTGCAGTGGCTAATTCAGAGGCAGCGAGCGCATCGCCGGCGCTCCGGGAGGGATGAATCGATTGTGTCGCCGAGACGGCGCCGTGGTCCATGAATGAGACTCTAACCACAGAACGAACATTGTTCAATCCTATTTCGAACAATGTTCGATCTCATTCGGCAGCGCCACGCCGATGCGGGCATCGGCAATTACGACACCCCGGCTACGGTGGGACGATGGGCGAATCGAGCAAGAGATCGATTTACGGAGACGCGGAGGCCCGGCGTCGCCGCACACTCGATGCGGCCGCAGCCCTGCTCGACGAGGGCGGGTACGCAGCGCTGACGATCCGCTCGGTCGCGAAACGCTCCGGAACCAGCGTCGGACTGATCTACCAGTACTTCACCGACAAACAGGACATCTTCACCTCACTGCTCAACGAGAGCCAGATCGAGTCCCGTTCGTTCGTAGCAACTATTCCCCGCGACCGGGGAGTCGCCGCCCTGCTGGCGGCGGTCCTCCCCGAGTCGACGCGTCAGTGGGGCCGAGTCGGCCGCTTCACCGCCACCTGGCGCGACATCGAAGGCGACAACCGCGCCGAACGCGAGTCGGTACGAGAGGTGCGGCGGACCGCGCGGGAGTACAACACCGAACTCCATGCCGCACTCACAGAAGCCGCGGAAGCCGAAGGCCGCGTCCTCCGGGACGACCCGTCGATGCTCCCCTTCGTTCTGTCCGCCCTCCAGGGTGTAGCCGACACCATCGTCCACAACTGGGCAGCCGATCTCGACCACACAGAACTCACCCGATTCGCTGCCGAGTCACTGACCAGGGCGATCACAGTGGACGACAGGTCGCGGACACAGACCTGACATAGACCCGGCCGAACGTCCCACTCACCGGTATCCAGCCGATGTGACCACGCGCACAACCATACCGTGCTTCCTCGAAGCCTCACGGAATTCAGGAGCTCGCATGAGTACATCGGTGATACCCGACCGGCCCCGGTCGACACGCGCACAACGGCGATACGAACGAACCAGGCCGGTCTGGTTGATCGTGTCCGTGCTGATCGCCGTGGAGATCATCAGTGCATTCGAGACATCGATGATGTACGCCGCGCTCCCGACCTTCACACAGGTCTTCGACACGAACGCAGCATCGGTCGGATGGACGGTGACGGCCTTCCTGCTGGTGGCCGCAGCCTCGGCCGCGGTGTGCGGCCGCCTCGGCGACATGTACGGCCGAGAACGCGTCCTGATCGTCGTCCTGATCTGCGCAGCGGTCGGATCCATCATCAGCATGGCCTTCGGCTCACTCTGGGCGATCATCATCGGACGCGCGATCCAGGGTGTCGCGGGTGCGATTCTGCCGCTGTGTATCGGACTCGCCCGTGAACACCTCCCGGCGAAGAAGGTGCCGATGGCGATCGCGCTGATCGCCGGGTCCGCAGTAGCAGCCGGTGCCGCCTCGCTCCTGGTGGCAGGCGTGCTCATCGATCTCGGCGACTGGCGGTACATGTTCGTCGTCACCGCCGTCTATGCCATCGGGTGCGTCGTCCTCGTCGAAGCCGTGCTGCCGTGGCGTCACCGCGATACCGAACGTCAGCAGGTCGACTTCGTCGGCGCGGTCGGCCTCGCGATCTCGGTGACCGCCATCCTGCTGGCCCTCACCCAGGGCAAGTCCTGGGGCTGGGGCGATACCCGAGTGCTCGGTCTCCTTGTGGCCGGAATCGCGATCTTCACCTGGTGGGTGCGCTGGGAACTGAGCCGCGAGTCCCCGATCATCAACCTTCGCCTGCTCGCCGAACGCAACGTCTCGTTCACCATGCTCGCCACGATCGCGCTGGGTATCGGCCCGATCGGCGTGACGACCATGCTCATCCCGATCATCATGCAGACCCCGACCACGGCGCCGTTCGGGCTCGGTCTCACGGCGACCCACGCCGGGATGCTCTCGTTCATCGGCGCGATGATCGGAATGCTCTTCACCCCACTCGCAGGCAAGATTGCTGCGGCAGTCGGCGCGCGGGCATCGTTGCTGCTCGGCACCACTCTGTTCATGATCGCGTGTGCCGCATTCTTCGTATTCCGTGGTTCCGTGGTCGGTATGACCGCGCTGGTCGTCACCGTGTCCATCGCGACCGCCTTCGCCTATACCGCTCTGCCGAACCTGCTGGTCGAGTTCGTACCCGAGCACAACACCAGCGAAATCACCGGAAGCCAGTCGGTCGTGCGCACCGCGGCGATGGCGGTCGGAACGTCGATCACGACCGTCCTGCTCGCCACCCTGGTGGTCCCCGGGACGTCGACCCCGACGGTGGCCGCTCTCGGTGCCGTCTGTGCATTGCTCGTGGTCATGTGCGCCATCACGATCGCGCTCACGCTCGGAATCAAGTACGCCAAGAACTGACGAGCAGACAGAATCGGCCGACGGTCTCGAACCGTCGGCCGATCCTGCATCGTGGCGTGCGGCTACGGCACGAATACGACCCTGCCCACGGTCGTTCCCTCACCCAGCCGCGCAATTCCGTCCGCGACCTCCGGCAGCGACAACCGCTCGCTGACGAGAGGAGCGATCGCCCCCGACGCCGCGAGTGCTGCGAGTTCGGTGTGGCATTCTTCGATCACCGAGCGGTTGTACTCCTTGTAGAGACCCCAGTGCAGTCCGATGATCGAATAATTCTTGATCAGTGCGTGATTGAGGCCCGGGGTAGGGATTGTTCCGCCCGCGAACCCGATGATCACGATCCGCCCCTCGAACGCGATGCATTTCGTCGACCCGGCGTAGGCATCGCCGCCTACGGGATCGAACACGACGTCCGCGCCCTTGCCGCCGGTGAACTCCTTGACCAGAGGCACGAAATCGTCCGTGTGCCGGTCGATCACAAGATCAGCACCGAGTCGCGTGCAGTACTCGGCCTTCTCCGGTCCGCCCACCACACCGATGACGCGCGCACCGGCCGCCTTCCCGAGCTGTACTGCAGCGCTGCCGACACCTCCCGCAGCAGCGTGCACGAGAAGGGTCTCCCCCTCGAGCAGTTGCGTTCGGCGATGCAACGCGAACCACGCGGTCTGATAGCCGATGAACAGCGCGGATGCCTCGGCATCGTCAAGCGACGCCGGCGCAGCGAAGGCGTTTGCCTCGTCCATCAGGGTGCGCTCGGCGAACGCGCCGAGAGGCAGATTCGGATTTCCGATCACCCTGTCGCCCAAGGAGAAACGGGTGACGCCCTCTCCGACGGAGACGACCTCGCCGCACAGTTCGACGCCCGGGGTGAAGGGCAGCGAAGGCCTCACCTGGTACTTTCCCCGGCACAACAGCACGTCGGGGAAGTTCGCGGGCGCCGCCAGGGTACGGACGAGCAACTGCCCTGGCCCGGCCACCGGGTCGTCGATCTCCTCGAATCGGAGCACATCTCGAGGCTCACCGAGTTCGTGTACACGCCATGCTTTCACGCAATCACAGCCTTCAGTTCAGTGGTGTCGGTCGGTCAGATTCCGGCATCGGCGGCCACCGCCCGGGCGGCGCCGACGAGTGCGTCGATGCGCTCCACGGTCGGTGTGCTGGCGGCTGCCTTGTTGCGCGGGTCGTCGCGGGCGCGTCTCATCACACCTTCGGCGATGATGGCTACTTTCCACAGACCGAGCGCATGCCAGAATTTCAGTGCGGCTGGGTCCCGGCCGGTCTCGGCAAGATACATCTCCACGAGTTCGGCGCGGTTCGGGAAGCCGTCGAGCTGGGTTGCCGGGAAATCCCCCGAGGTGCGCTCGCCCGGTTCGCTCCAATATGCGAGCGTGCTTCCCATGTCCGCCAAGGGTTCTCCGAGCGTGGACAACTCCCAGTCGAGGACAGCTCGCACATCACCGTTCTCCGGTGCGGTGATGAGGTTTCGCAGGTGGAAGTCGCCGTGCACGAGTGTTACTTCCCGCTGCTCCGGGATGTTGGCCAGCAACCGTCGAGTGAGATCGTCGAGATCGGGTATCTCCCGCGTCTTGGAGCGTTCCCATTGACCCGACCACCGGGTGAGCTGGCGCTGGGCGTAGGGCTTGTGGCTCGCGAGATCCGCCAGTCCCACCTCGGCAAGGTCGACGGCGTGGATCGCCGCGAGTGTTCGCGGCAGCCGGATCCCGATCGCGCGTCGCTGCCCGGGCGTGAGTTTCTCGGCCACGGTCATCCGATCGACGACGAGCCCGTCGACGAATTCCATCAGGACGAGCGGCGCATCGGTGACCGACGGGTCGTCGGTCACCGCAAGCACGCGCGGTACCGGAACGGCCGAGCGCTCGAGGGCCGAGAGGATCCGGGCTTCCCGCGCAACATCGTGTGCGGAGGCGAGCAGCGCACCCAGGGGCGGCCGGCGCAGCACCCACCGCCGGCCGGATGCGTCGCTGATCAGGTAGGTCAGGTTGGATTGCCCCAGCCCGATCCGCTCGAACGTCAGCGGCCCCGCGAACTCCGGCACGATGCCGGCGACCCACGCCGTGACCGCTTCGGTCGCGATCCCGACCACCGCGGTGTCAGACATCGTGTGCACTTCCCTGCCGGAACGACTGCGCGTTGCCGAGCAACCGGCCACCGTCGATCACCATCACCTCACCGGTGATCCACTGCGCTGCATCGGAGACGAGATAATGCACAGCCGAGGCGACGTCGATAGGTTCACCGATGCGCCCGAGCGGGGTGGAGGCCGCGACCCGGGGCTCGTGGTCCTTCCACAGTGCTTCGGCCAGCTTGGTTCTCACGACACCGGGTGCCACGGCATTGACGCGGACCATCGGCGACAACTCGAGCGCGAGCTGTTTGGTGAGGTGGATCAGCGCGGCCTTCGACGCGTTGTACACCCCGATGTTCGCTTCGAACTTCATGCCACCGATCGACGCGGTGTTGACGATGCTGCCGCCGTGATCACCCATCCACGCTTTCACCACCAACGACGACCACAACACCGGACCCCACACGTTCACGTCGAATGTCTTCGCGAACCGCGCATGGTCCTGCTCGATCAGTGGGCCGTACGACGGATTGGTGCCTGCGTTGTTGACGAGAATGTCTATGCGGCCGAACTTCTCGAGAGTCAGGGCAATGCAACTCCGCGCAGCGTCCTCGTCGACGGCATGTGCTCCCACACCGAGTGCAGCCGGGCCGATGTCGGCCGCGGCGGCATCCGCCGATTCCTGGCTGCGTGAGGTCACGACGACATTCGCTCCCGCCTGTGCGAGACCGCGGGCAGTCTCCAGTCCGATACCGCGGGAGCCGCCGGTGACGATCGCGGTCTTGCCCGTCAGATCGAACCCCGTCATGACGTAGGCCGTAGGTCTCGGTACTTGCGCAGTTCCTGCTTGGCGATCGCGCGCTTGTGCACCTCGTCGGGACCGTCGGCCAAACGCAGTGTGCGCAGATGCGCGTACGCCATGGCGAGTGGGAAGTCGTCGGTGACTCCGCCACCACCGTGGACCTGGATCGCCCGGTCGACGATCTTCAGTGCAATATTCGGTCCGGCGACCTTGATCGCCGCGATCTCGGTGCGCGCCTCCTTGTTGCCGACGGTATCCATCAGATACGCGGTCTTGAGGGTGAGAAGGCGGATCATCTCGATCTCGATGCGGGCCTCGGCGATCCAGTCCTGGATGTTGGCGTTGTCAGCGACGGGCCTGCCGAATGTGACGCGCGATTGTGCACGTCGGCACAGCAGTTCGAGGGCGCGTTCGGACACGCCGATCGCGCGCATGCAGTGGTGGATGCGCCCGGGCCCGAGACGCGCCTGGCTGATCGCGAAGCCTTCGCCCTCACCCGCGAGAACATCCTTCGACGGCACGCGCACATCCTCGAACAGGATCTCGGCGTGGCCTTCGCGGTCGTGGTAGCCGAAGACCGGCAGGTTGCGCACCACGGTGACACCGGGGGCGTCGATGGGGACGACCATCATCGACTGCTGCCTGTGAGGGGCCGCGGTGGGGTCGGTCTTGCCCATCACGATGAGCACCTTGCAGTTCTTGTGCATCGCGTTGGATGCGAACCACTTACGCCCATTGAGGATGTAGTCGTCGCCGTCACGAACCATCGACATCTCGATGTTGGTGGCATCCGAACTCGCGACGTCGGGCTCGGTCATCGCGAAGGCCGAGCGAATAGTGCCGTCGAGCAACGGCTTCAGGTACTTCTCTTTGTGTTCCTCTGTTCCGAATAGTGTGAACACCTCCATGTTGCCGGTGTCCGGTGCGGCGCAGTTGCAGGCCTCCGACGCCAATGGGCTCCGGCCCATGATCTCCGCGAGGGGCGCATACTCGAGATTGGTGAGCCCCGGGCCCCACTCCGGATGCGGATGGAAAAGGTTCCACAAACCGCGCGAACGCGCTTCCGCCTTGAGTTCCTCCATGATGGGCGGGTGGAAGTGCGGATCTCCCGCTTCCTCCATCTGGCGGTGATAGACGGCCTCGGCCGGGTAGACGTGGGAATCCATGAAATCCAGCAGGTCCGCCCGATATTTTTCGGCGCGCGGTGACAGGTCGAACAAAGACACGACAAGCTCCTCGAAGAGTTGATCAGGACTCGGACATCAGAGATCGCTGGTAGCGCCGCATTCCGCGCAACCACCGGTCGTAATCGGCACCCTTGTTCCGGTACATCTGGAGTACCTCCGGGTGCGGAAGAATCAGGAACTGCTCTTCCCGGATTCCGTCGAGCACGATCTCGGCGACGTCGGCGGGTTCCAGCACGGCCGCGGAGGACGTCACGGCTCGGGTGCCGAGGTCTCCGAGCGACTCTCCGGAGTTGCTGCCTGCGTACAGCAATGGCGTGTTGACACCCATCGGGCAGATACAGCTGACGCGGACGCCCTGGTCGCCGTAGGTCACCGACAGCCATTCTGCGAATCCGACGGCGGCGTGCTTGGTGACGGAATATCCTGCCGCACCGATCTGGGTGAGTAGACCTGCCGCGGACGCGGTGCTCACGAAGTACCCTTCACCACGCTCGACCCATCCCGGGACGAGAAATTTCGCGGCGCGGATGTGCGCCCGGAGGTTGACGTCGAAGATGCTCTCCCACTGGGCGTCGTCGAGGTCGAGTCCGTGCATGCCGGTGATTCCGGCGTTCGCGAAGTACAGATCGACCGGCCCGAAGCGGGTTTCGGCGATCTCGATGACCCGCGCGATCGCGGTGGCATCGGATGCATCGGCACCGGCGGCGACGGCACTGTCGGGGTGTTCCGCCAGGATGCGCGCGACCGTCTTCTCGGCAGCGGAAGCGTCGAGGTCGACCACCACGACACGGGCTCCCGCGTGTGCGAGGCAGGCAGCAAGGGCGTCACCGATCCCGCTCCCCCCGCCGGTCACGATGGCGACTTTCCCTGCAACGTCCACTTTGCCTCCCGACAGCCGTGCTCCTCGTCCCCGCACTATAAGTTGAATACGGCGTCAACTTCAACTGTCGCGGTCGCACGGGTCCGCAATGCCGCACGACCCGCGGAGGACTCCTACGTCTCGGCGCGTCCGTACGCGCGAAGCACGTCGGCCATCAGCAGGTCCAAGGCCTCGCCCGCGGGAACCTCACTTCGTGCGCGCAGATAGTTCAGCGACAACGTGAGGTCGTCGAAACGGGCGATGTACCTACCCATCTCCGGGGTGAGGGTCCAGATCTCGACCTCGACACCCGCGACGGTTGTGGTCTCCCAGACATTCTCGGGCTCGGATCTCCCGGACACCCACAACGTCGCCGAGGGCGTGATGTACGAGTTCACCCCGGACCACTCGCATCCCGGCTCGGCCGACAACTCGCGCGGCATCGCCTCCCCCGCTCCCAACAGGTCGAGAGTCTCGCGGGATAGTGCGGCACACGGGTCGATACCCTCCGCCGCGTCGGGATCTGCCACCGTCGAGACGGTGGTGCCGTTGCGGGTCACGGTGACTTCTTGCTGGCTACAGGCAACGCAGGCCGCGGCTGCAAGGAGAGCGAGGGCGGCGATGCGAGTCGTCGTCATGCCCGCATCGTACGACGACCGAGCACCCGGGACGGGTCAGGTTCCCTGCGGTATCCGCAGCGCATTGACCCACAGCCGGGTCGCGGTGTACACGAGCGCGTCCATGTCCACGGACTCGTCCTCGTTGACGACGAAGTGCGAGAAGGCAAGCCGGCTGATCATGCCCGACAGCGCCCTCGACGCCAGCAACGCGTCGACTTCGCGATCGGCCAGACCGCGGTCCTGGAGATGCGCGATGCTGCGGGCGTTGCGGCGAATGAAGGCGTCGCCCCGCTTCTGACGCAGTTCGCGGATAACCGGATCGATGTGCGAGACCTGCTCGAGCAGCCCCATCAGCTTTGCGTTGCGCCGATACGCCTCGAGATACGCCCGGTTGCTCGCCTCCACGACCGCGGCCGGATCGTCCTCGTCTGCCACGCGCGGCATGCCCGGATGCAGCATGTCCTCCTGCGCCAGTTCCAGCACCGCCGCGAAGATCTCTTCCTTACTCGAGAAGTACGTGTAGAACGTGCCGGCCGAACACTTCGCATGCTTCGTGATGTCGACGAGCCGGGTATCGAGGTAACCGGTGCTCTCGAACACCGTCCGAGCAGCGGCGATCAACGACGACCGCGTCCGCAACCCCCGCTCGGTGACCGGTAGATCCCGCAGCAACGACGACGGCGCCATCGACGGAGGAGAGTCGTCGAAGGTGTCATCGGTGTCGGAGCTCGGCATTCTGTATTTATACGTGATCGGCACGTGACCGCTGACCACCGTGGACGACGAGCACATCGAGGAGCCGCGACCGTGAACGAACCGCTACCGCTTCCCCGCGCACGTCACGAGGTCGCGCCCGGGGCGGTGCATGTGCCCGCGTGGCTCGACCGCGAGATGCAGCGACGGCTGGTCGACGCGTGCCGCGACTGGGCGCGCGGCCCCGCGCCCATGCGACACACCGCGCTCCCCGGAGGCGGGGTGATGTCGGTGCAGACCGTCTGCCTGGGGTGGCATTGGTCTCCGTACCGCTACACGCGCAGGGCGGTGGATGTCGACGACGCACCTGTTGCACCTCTACCCCGCTGGCTCGCCGACCTCGGCCGCAGAGCGGTCGCCGACACGTACTCCCACCCGGCCGACGACTACGAACCGGACACGGCCCTGATCAACTTCTACGACGCCGACTCCCGGATGGGAATGCATCAGGACAAGGACGAACGCGTCGCCGAGCCGATCGTGTCGCTGAGCCTCGGCGACGCATGCGTCTTCCGATTCGGAAACTGCGAGACGCGAGGCATGCCCTACACCGACATACGGCTCGAGTCCGGGGATCTCTTCGTGTTCGGCGGACCGTCGAGGTTTGCGTATCACGGTGTGCCGTCGATAGTTCCGGACACCTGCCCGCCCGAACTCGGAATGACGCAGGGCCGGCTCAACCTCACCCTGCGGATGACGGGGCTACCGCCTGGCGCACTGTGATCACCTTCACTCCGAAAGCGACAAAGTAGACAGGCTCGCGGACCGGGAGTTCGCTAGTATCGACTTCGATCATCGCCTGTCGGGGGCCGACCAGGAGAACCGCGCATGCCCCGGACCACTCGTACCCACACTCGTCTTTTCTGCATGCTCGCCGCCGGACTGATCACCACCGCAGGCGCCGTGCTGGTCACCGCCCCCACCGCTGCTGCCGACGATACGAGTCCGTGCCCCGACCGCTACGTCCTCGCGGTCGACGGCACCAAGGGCTTCAGCACTCCGGACTCGATCGACCCGGATTCGCCACTCGCAGAGATCTCCGACCGTCATCGTGGCCCGGGCACCGTTGTCGAACACATCCGTTACCCCGCGGTGGTCGTACCGATGCCCAGTACCGGTTCGCACGACGACGGCGACGGCTTGGACGACGACGGCGCCATCGCCTACGACAGGTCCAAGCAGATCGGGCATGAGCGTCTCCGCGAGACCATCGCCGCCCGGCACAGCACCTGCCCCGACACTGATCTGTTGATTCTCGGCTACTCGCAGGGCGCCTCCATCGCCGGCGACGTCCTCGCCGAGATCGCGGAGGACGGATCCGTCCCACCCGCCCGGATCAGCGGCATCCTGTACTCGGATCCCCGAGACACCCGGGGCGTCGAGACGTTGTTCCCCGGCCCCATCGTCCCCGGCGTGACGCTCGGCGGCGCGCGCAGCGAATTCGGTGAGATCCCCGTCCAACGAGTCTGCATCGAAGGCGATGCGGTCTGCGACGGCCGAACCCCCGGCGACGGCGACGACTGGCTCGAGGCGAACGTCGCCGGCTATCTCGAACTGCACACGAAATACCCCGACTACCAACCCTGACGGGCGCGCACAACCAGGGCGTCGAACATCAAGTGCGAAGACCGACCACTCGCTTTCAAGTCACCACTACGCGTCCTGATTCGAGCCGAAGCACGCGATCTGCGGCCGCGATGGATTCGTCATCGTGGGTTACGCATGCAACTGCCGCTCCCCAACGAGTCGCATACTCGGCGAGGATCTCGCGCGTGCGTCGGCGACTGGCCGAATCCAGCCCGGCAGCGGGTTCGTCGAGAAGCAGGATCGGTGCCTCTTGCACGATCCCCTGGGCGAGGAGGGCGCGCTGCCGTTGCCCGCCGGAGAGTGCGGCGAGTGGCTGCTTCTCGAATCCGATGAGGTCCACTTTCTCGATCGCCTCGGCGACCACGTTGCGAGTACTCCGGCGGCCCAGTCGTCGCGCCCAGGTTCCCATGGTGACGACATCGAAGACGGTCACCGGCAGGGTGTCGGGGACGGATGGCCGTTGGACGACCAGCGCCACCGCGCCGCATCGTGAGATCTCTCCGCAACGTGGAGTTCGAACTCCCGCAAGCAACTCGACGAATGTCGACTTACCTGAACCGTTGGGTCCGGCGATTGCGGTCACAGTTCCACGAGGGAGCGTCACGGAGACATCGTGCAGGACGTCCCGCCCGTCGTAGGCGTAGCTCAGGGATCGAGCTGTCAACGCAGAGGTCGAAGTATTCATTCATGCGACTATAGCAATTGGTAATCGTTGTCATTACTAGTTACGCTCATGCCTCGTGTCCTGGCTGAGCGATCCCTTCACCACCGACTTCATGGTCCGCGCCCTTTTGGGCGGTACCCTCGTCGCAGCCATCTGCGGTGTCGTAGGCACCTGGGTCGTCATCCGCGGCATGGCCTTTCTCGGTGAAGCGATCGGCCACGGAATGCTGCCCGGGGTTGCCTTGGCTACAGTTCTGGGCCTGCCGGTGCTGGCGGGCGGAGCGATCAGCGCCGGAGCCATGAGCGCAGCGATCGGCGCCCTGCAACGGCGAGGCCGCCTGTCGTATGACACGACCATCGGCCTACTGTTCGTCGCGATGCTGTCGAGTGGCATCATCGTCGTCTCCCATTCGCGTAGCTTCGCCACCGATGCGACGACCATCCTGTTCGGCGACATTCTCGCAATCCGGGCTGTGGAGATCGTCACCCTCGCATGCGCACTCATGATTACGCTCAGTATTGCAACCACGTTCCACCGTTCCTTCGTCGCCTCCGCGTTCGACCCTCGCATCGCCCACACCCTCGGTCTCCGCCCGCGGCTCGCACAGGTGATGCTGGTTGCACTTGTCACCCTCGCCGTGGTCGCGTCGTACCAGGCGGTCGGAACGCTCCTCGTTGTGGCCCTGCTGCTCGGCCCGGTCGTCGCAGCGCACCAGTGGACCGGACGCATTCCCTCGACGATGCTCCTCGCCACGGCGTTCGGGTTCGCGGCCGTCACCTCCGGCCTCCTCGCCTCATGGCACGCCGGAACCGCGGCCGGCGCCTCGATCGCGTTCTGCGCCGTCTCGCTGGCCCTGGCGTCCGCGATCACTCGCAACACACACAAGCGCTTCCGCACTCGCCACGACCGCGACGTGCACGCGGCCGGGGAGTTCACGCATACCGGAGACGAACCGCCGGTCTCGATCCGCTCCGAAGCCCGTTGACCTGAACACTTCTCGATCAGAAAGCAGATGATGTTACGACGCGGGATTCTGACCGCACTTGCCGCGACCACAGCTATCGCGCTGTCTTCCTGCACCACACAGACAGCCGGTTCGACCCCTCCGATACCGGAAGACAGTCAACCCACTGGTGACGGCCACGGCGCGATCACAGGAGCAGAAGAGGTAGCCGAGCCACCACTGCACCTGGTGAGCATCGACGCCGCGGGCGCCGTTGGCATGCTCGATCTTCTCGACGACACCACCACAGAGCTGGGCACCATCTCCGCACCGTCCGCAGTGGCAACCGACGGACGATACCTGTTTTCGACGACGCCACAGGGAGTCGACATCGTCGACAGCGGTGTGTGGACCTGGGACCACGTCGACCACTTCCACTACTACCGAGCGGACCCGAAGTTGCTCGGCAAGGTCACCGGCGAAGGCGCAGCGACAGTTTCGACATCGAACACCTCGACCATCGGCGGGACCGGCCTCTTCTTCCCGCTCACCGGTGAGGCGGTGCTGTTGGACAACGAAGCCCTCTCGCAAGGGGAAATACGCGAACTGTTCCGGATCGAAACAGGACAACATTCAGGACTTGCCGTCCCCCTCGGAGGCGGGGCCCTGGTCACCCATGCAGGAGATCGAGGACAGGCCACGGAGGTACGTTTCCACCGCGCCGATGGGACACCCGTCGACGGGTCGAGCGTCGAATGCCCCGACGCACAGGGCACCATCACCACCCGAGTCGGAGTCGTGATCGGTTGCGCCACCGGCGCTCTACTCGCGACAGCGGGAGACGGTGAAGTGACCTTCGAGCACCTCCCCTATCCGGAAGGGACCCACACGCAGCCCGCGGTGGAGTTCGACAATCGCAAAGGGCGCCCGAGTGTCGCCGCACGGGCCGGCGACGACGGCATCTGGCTACTGGACACCCGTGCCCGCACCTGGCAGCTGATCCCGACCACCGAGCCACTCCTGCGAGTGTCGGCCGCAGATGATGCGGGCGAGCATATTGTCGCCCTCGATCGAAGTGGCCGCGTTCGGGTCTACGACGGCAGCTCGGGTGATGAAGTCGCAGCTACCGAGCCACTGTTGGCTCGGAGCCTCGCAGATCCTGCACTGCTCGACAGCATCGAACTGACCGTCGACCGGCAGCGTGCATATCTCAACGCTCCGGCAGAAGGCGTCGTCTACGAGATCGCTTACGCCGACAACGCACGGCTTGCCCGCATGCTCGAAACGCCCACCACGCCGACCTTCTTCGCGGAGACGGGGCGATGATGCGACGAACCCGTCTGGTCGGTGCGGCGTTGGCAGGGATGCTCGCTCTCGCAGGCTGCGGAAGCGCAAGCGAGAACGAGGACCGGCCGACGGTCGTCGTGACCACCAACATTCTCGGGGACGTCGTGGAGAACATTGTGGGTGATGCCGCCGAGGTCACCACGCTCATGAAACCCAATGCCGATCCCCACTCCTTCGAGATCTCAGCACAGGAAGCAACCCTTCTGAGTCGAGCCGATCTGGTGGTATCGAATGGGCTCGGCCTCGAAGAAGGGCTGCAGCAGCACCTCGATCGCGCAGCCGATGCGGGCGCGGACACGTTCGTCGCAGGTAACACCATCGACGTTCTGGCGTACTCCGAGGAGAATGGAAGTACACCCGATCCGCACTTCTGGACCGACCCTGCGCGCATGCGCGACGTTGTGGACGCACTCGAAACCGCGCTCGTATCGATCGACGGCATCGACAAGGAGATGATCGACGAGAACGCCGAACGTTACCGCGCGGAACTCGAAGAACTCGACATGGAAATGATCGCGGCGTTCGATTCCGTTTCCGAAGACCGGCGCAATCTGGTGACCAATCACCACGTTTTCGGTTATCTCGCTCAACGATTCGACTTCCGTGTTGTGGGCGCGATCATCCCCGGGGGTACCACGCTCGCGTCGCCCAGCGCGAGCGACCTGCGCGAACTTTCTTCCGCCATCGTCGAATCCGGTGTACCGGCGATCTTCGCCGAATCGTCACAACCCGACCGCCTGGTCCAGGTCCTCGCCGACGAAGCCGGCGTCGACGTGGACGTGATCGAACTGTTCACGGAGTCGCTCACCGAACCCGGACAAGGCGCCGAAACCTACCTGGAGATGATGCGCGCCAACACCGAGCGCATCACCGCCGGGCTATCTCCCTGATAACCGTATACCGAGAGGAAGATCGATGAGACTACGACATGTGCCCGGAAAAGGAGCAATTGCGGCTGCAGTCGGCGCCGCATTGCTGGCCACCGCATGTAGCGGCTCGGATGAGCAGACGGTAACCGACCCGACCACCGTTTCGCCCTCCGCTGACGCCTCGACCGATGGAGGCATTGCGGTCGCGATCGAGAACGGGCTGGTAGTACTCGATGGGGACACCCTCGAGATTCTCGGCGAGTTCGACTCCGAAGAGTTCACCCGGCTCAATGCAGTCGGCGACGGCCGCCATCTTCTCGTGACGACCACCGGCGGTTTCCAGGTACTCGACACCGCCACACCGGAACTGACCGATCTCGTCTTCGAGGCCGAGACTCCGGCGCACGTCGTCCGCCACCATGGCAAGACCGTCCTCTACGACGACGGCACCAGCAACACCGTCGTGTTCGACACCGACGCGCTGCTGACGAACAACGACGAGTTGCCTTCGACCCGGATGGTCCCCGGCGATGAGGCCCACCACGGGGTGTCGATCGTCCTCGAGGACGGCACGCTTCTCACGACCATCGGCAACGCCGACGGCCGTACCGGCGTGCGGGCACTCGACACGGAGTCGAACGAGGTGGCGCGAAGCGAGGAATGCCCGGGCGTCCACGGGGAAGGAACAGCAGCCGATGAGGCTGTGGTCTTCGGTTGCGAGGACGGGGCTCTTCTCTACGATGACGGCGCGTTCGAGAAGCTCACCGCTCCTGACGAATACGGACGGATGGGCAACGCCTACGTATCGGAAACGAGCCCGCTCATCGTCGGCGACTACAAGAACGACCCCGACGCCGAGGGCTACCTGTTGAACATGGTGACCTTGATCGACACCGAAGCGCACACGTACGAAGCGATCGAGTTGCCCGACGGTATCGAGTACACCTGGCGCGGCATCGCTCGCGGACCGAACGACCAGGCCTACGTTCTCGCAACCGACGGATCCATCTATGTCATGGACCCGGCCACAGGCGAGATGAGGGGCCAGTACCCCGTGATCGCACCGTGGGAAGGGCCGGACGATTGGCAGAACCCGCACCCGGCCCTCGTGGTCGACGGCGATATCGGATACGTCACCGAGCCTGCGAGCAACACCATTCACGCCGTCGATCTCACGAGCGGTGTGATCGTGAAATCCACCGAGCTCCCGGACCAGCCGAACGAGGTCGCTGTCGCATAGTTCGATCGACCCGGCTGTGGTGTGCGCGATCGCGCATCACAGCCGGTGCGTCATTGTTGCCGGGACCGGATGTCAGTGCGTTGCCGCGCAATGGATGTGCATGAACTTCACCCTTGCGTCCTGCAGTCGTACATCCTAAAGTGAACGCCATTCATAAATAGCATTGGCAAACCTAACCTAAAGATGCTTCGGTAATAGGGTGTGTCGCTGCGCGTGATTGATGCCGTGCTACTTGATCATTGAACAATGGCAGGGAAGAAGACTGATTCC
>NZ_SLVY01000018.1 GCF_004345605.1 Rhodococcus sp. SMB37 | reverse complement strand
CGACTGGCGGCCAACCCTCATCACGCGGTCGACCTGGTCTTGAGCGCATGAAACTCCAGGCCGCAGCCCCGGAAGTCAACAACTACGGCACCCTGGGGATGTTCTGTTCAATCGCACCAACAGCGCCGAACTGGTCGGGAAGACGGCTGTCTATCGTGGCGCCCAGCCGATGGCGTACGCCGGCTATCTCGTCCGGTTGCGTGCATCGGAGGGAAACTCACCCGACTACATTTCAGCATTCCTGAACTCCCGCTATGGAAAAGCGGTTCTGAGAGGAATGTGCAAAAGCATCGTCGGCATGGCGAACATCAATGCTCGTGAGGTTCAGGCGATTCGGATTCCGAAAGCGCCGTCTGCGACGCAGATGCAATTCGAGCAGCGGGTGGCGGCCGTTGAATCCAACAAAGCTCGGCACCGCACCGCGCTCGCCGAGCTCGACGCTCTCTTCGCATCCCTCCAATCCCGCGCCTTCCGAGGTGAGCTATGACCGCGCCGGTATCGGAGATGCCGGTATGGTCCGGCTTTCTCACCCCTGTGCTGGAAGTACTTATGGATGCACAGGTCTGGCGAAAGCGAGACCTGCATACAGCGGTGGAGGACCATCTCGGATTGACTGCCGAGCAGCGGGCGGAGATGCTTCCGTCGGGACAGCGGCGCGCCGACAATCGGATCGGATGGGCGCTCAGTGGGCTCTACCCCGCAAAGCTTGTCGACAAGCCGGCCCGCGCAACCTTCGTCATCACCGATGCCGGGCGCAGCCTGCTCGCGGAACACCCCAACGGGATCACCGAGAAAATTCTGACAACACTCCCCGAATACCAGGACTACGCCCCGGCACGTACAGCCTCGACGATCGATGTCCCACAGGACTCACACGTGACGGTCGAGGAGGAAATCGAGCCACTCGAGCAGATCGAAGGCGGTGTCGGTCGCCTGCACGCCGAGGTCGCAGCCGACCTTCTCGACCGGCTCCGCAATCAGGCCCCTGAGTTCCTGGAGCAGTCGGTGCTCGACGTACTCGTCGCTATGGGATACGGCGGTACCGAAGGCCGGGCAGCCCGCATCGGCGGCTCGGGCGATGGCGGTGTAGATGGTGTCATCGACCAGGACCCGCTCGGACTCGAACGCATCTACGTGCAGGCCAAGCGCTACGCCGCCGAAAATCCCCCGAGCACTCCGTGCAGGGCGGTACCCCCACAGTCGGCAGACCCGAGATTCAGGCGTTCGTCGGTGCCCTGCACGGCGTCGGCGCCGCCCGCGGCGTCTTCATCACCACCAGCTCCTTCACCGTCGGCGCCCGCGAGTACGCGCAGAGCATCGGCACTCGCATCATCCTCATCGACGGGCAGCGTCTCGCGGACTTGATGATCCGGTACGGCGTCGCCGTCCAGACTCGACAGACCTTCACCGTCGTCGAAGTCGACGAAGACTACTTCGAATGAACCGAGGACACCCGTGAAAACACTCCACCCTTCCGCCAGCGACGAGAACTTCGCCGAACTGCAACGGGACCCGTTCTTCGATCCTGCCGTCGACCTCGTCGCCGACTACCTCACCGACGCCTTCGACGACCCGGCCGGCGCGGAAGTGGACCGGTGGACGCTGAGCGCGCTCCCGACCACGAACAAGACCGCCAAGATGCAGCGTCTCTTCACGCTGTACGTCGGGCCGATGGAAGTGCTGTATGTCGAGCGTTACCTCGAGGGAAGCGACATCGTGGACTACCGCATCGTCCTGTATGTGTCGGAGTCCGCTCTCGGTGCCGCCACTTCGAAGACCGTCGAGCAATTGGAGGACAGCCTCCCTCTGCTGCGTTTCCATCGCACCGGGATGGCGTCGGCGGACGGCGACGGTGCCGTCATCGACTGGTTCCTGTCCGACGATGGGGCCGACGAACAGTTCTTCGGCCTGCCTCTCGCCACCGCGATCCGCCCCCTAGCCGAGCTGCTCGTCGGCAAGGGTCGCGGCCCGTACGCGCAGCACCACAACCGTGCGTTCGCGGCGCATGTCCTCGGGCGAGCCACCGACGCCTGACAATCGCTGCAAACGCACGCACACCACCTCAGGCAGCACGCGCCGCGCTACCGCCGCCGTCAGTAGTACCTCCGAGCGAGCTGGGTCGACTTACGACCGGACCAGTAGCTGTCGGTGCGGCGCTCGTGGCTCGATACCCGCAAAGCATTGTGGCGGGATGTTGGCGTATTGGCCTTCTACGTGCGAGTTCAGGCCAACCCCATTTCGTATTACGCTATTGCGTATGGCCGGTGAGACGATCGACGGAACCCCCGTCACCGACGAGATGATCGAAGGCTGGGCCGACGAAGCCGAGGCAGGCTACGACGTCCCCACCTTACGTAAGCGTGGTCGCCCGACCATCGGAGACGGCCCCGCAACAGTGGTCCCGGTCCGCATGGACGAAGCGTTGCTGCAGGCACTGAACGCGCGGGCAGAGAAGGAGCATGTGTCCAGGTCGGAGGCGATTCGAGAAGCGATCCGCGCCTGGGTTCAGGTCGCGTGAAGGCACATTAATCCACACTCGAGCACTCCTGCCTTGATTTCGATCCCCCTGCGGATGTGCACGAGACCAGTCCAGGGGGTGGAGTCCGGTCCCGCAGTAAGCGGGGCTGCCACTCCTCAACTCTCGGCCGGGAACTCGATGGGGTTCTGCCCGGACTCGGTGGCCTGGCCAGACGACGCCCTGCGGGCGGCTGCGCCCAACCGTACGGAGACCCTGCGGGCCGCTGAGCTTGCCTTCGGCCCCTTCCCCACAGCTGCCCGGTCGCCATACCCCGATAGACCATCTCGGCCAGCACTTCTGGCCCCACGTCGGAAGTGACGTGCGGCTTGTACTGGACCCGGTCGGTTGTGTCGACCCGCGCGATCGGGTGCTCCACCACCAGCTGCGGAGACGAAGGATACTGGTGCCCAGTCGGTTTCACGCACGGGAATGGCACCCCTGCGCGCAGCGTCGTTGCGCTGACGTCGGACTCTGGGAGGCGAGCGACGAATGCTCCGACGTGTCGCGGCTACCGGACCGGCCCGCGCACACGTCGCAGCACAAACACCTCGAGCCCCTCGACGGATGTGTCGAGAGGCTCGGGAAGTCAGGACGTCAGCGAAGACCCCGGCGGGGTGAGAAAAAGAGGGTCGGTATCGAAGACCGAACCATCAGAAGCGCCCCCTGGGGGCGTGTGGATAGACTCCACCCTACGGTGCATGACAGTTCCGTTCTGTCGTGTGCCCAGACCCCGGTTGGGTGTTCCCGCACCCTCCGGGGTCGACCTGGTTTCAGGCCGGTTCAGGGATGGTCCCATGCGCGACGACGAGCGTCAACACAAAAGTGTTCTCCAGATCGGAAGCACCGCGCGGATTTCCACCTCTTGCCGATTTCCATTTCTTGTCGGAGGGTCCGGCTACACTTAGAACATGCTTTCGAATGAGGGTGTCGACGCGCTCGGCCAGGTGGGACACCACCTGGCCGTCCTCGACGCCGCCGTCGAGGGTCTCCTCGCCGAACCACTGACGGGCCTGTCCGAAGCCGATGTCGTCGAAGCGCTGCAACGGATGGAGGTCTCTCTGAGGAAGGCCGCCGCCGTCGGGCACCGGCTCGTCGTCCAATCCGTCGAACGGTCCATCCCCGCGCACCTCGCCTGCCGCTCCATCAACGACTTCCTCGTCTCCACTCTCCGCATCTCGGGAGCCGACGCCGCAAGACGCGTGAAGGGCGCCAACAAGACCGGCACGTGGCACACCCTCAGCGGCGAGCCGATGGACGCCACCCTGCCCGCCACCGCGTCGGCGAGCCGCGAAGGCGCCATCGGCCCCGACCACATTGCCGCCATCGCCAGAACCATGCGGCAGCTCCCGAGCAGCACCACCCGCGACGAAATCGACGCCGCAGAGCAGATCCTCGCCGACACCGCTCGCTCCACCACCCCAGAAGACGTCACCAAGATCGGCATCCACCTGCTCGCCCACCTCAACCCCGACGGCAACGCCCCCGACGAACGCGAACGCAAGCGTCGCCGCGGCCTGCGGCTCGGCAAGCAAGGCACCGACCTCATGACTCCGATATCCGGACTGCTGGATCCGGAGACGCGGGCACTCCTCGAACCGGTGCTCGCCAAACTCGCCCGCCCCGGCATGAATAACCCCGACGACCCCGAATCACCCTCCGGGGATGCCGATTCCCCGAATCTGGACCGTACGGCGATGGCGAAGGCCGCCGCCCGCGACACCCGCACAGCGGTCCAACGCAACCACGACGCTCTCAAATTCGCACTGCGGCAGATGCTCTCGTCTGGTGTGCTGGGCAGTCATCGCGGCCTCCCGGTAACGGCGATCCTCACCATGTCGGTACACCAACTCGAGAAGGCGTCCGGCGTGGCAACCACCGCCACCGGCGGCATCGTTCCCATCAGGGATGCACTGCGCATGGCGCAGAACGCCCACCCGGTGCTCGCCATTTTCGACCACAACGGCCGCCCCCTTCACCTCGGTCGCGCCCGGCGCCTCGCCTCGGTGGATCAGCGACTTGCCCTCATCGCAGCGTCTCGCGGGTGCACACGCCCCGGTTGCGATGCTCCTGCCTCCCTCACAGCCGTGCACCACGTGACCGAGTGGAAGTACGGCGGCGCCACCGACATCACCAACGAGGATCTCGCCTGCGACAGCTGCCATGCCCTCGTTCACGATGGCCCCGGCGGATGGGAAACCCGCGTCGCACCGCCTGATGCTGCAAATCCGGGCCGCATCGAATGGATCGCGCCACCTCACATCGACCCCGACCGGCGCCCCCGGGTCAATCACCGGCACCACCTGGATCATTTCGTCGCCGGCGCCCTCGCCCGGCACCGATACCGTCGGGAACGGCCGCGCCGGAGAGATACATCCGGCGCCACCCGGAGTGATGACAACGGCCCGCCACATCCTTGATACCGACACACGTCTCTCGGAAACAGTCGATCAGCGCCGCCGCGGTGGCGGAACGGCAGGCGCGCGAGCGCTCGGCGCCGAGACTCTCGTATCGAAACGCGTACTCGCGAGCCGGCGTTCGGTGAGCCCGATCAGGTCGAGGACCTCGCGTGCGACGTACCCTGTGGTGCCGCGTTCGACGCTTTTACGGGACAGAATTCCAGCGTCCGCGAGTTCGTCGAGCGCGGCTCGCGCTGCGGGGAACGACACCCTGAGGATCCGTTGCACAGTGCGCGCGGTCATGATCGGCGCCTCGGCGAGCACCGGAAGGATGCGTGCTGTCGCGGACCCTGCGCGGGGCTCCCCTCGAAGCCCTTGCGCCTCGCGGTGGCCGGCAAGGCGGCCAACCCACTCGAGCGCCAGCTCGTCGATGTCCCGTGCCAAGCGTTGCGCGTGCTCCGATGCGATGACAGCGGACTCGATAAACGTCGAGAGCCAATCGTTCACGCCAGCGACGGCGTCGGGATCGACCGGGTTGCCCACATACCGGTAGGCGCTCAACCCGTCGACGTAGCGGTCGCTGAGAGTCGACAGCACGAGACTGATCGGGAGCACCGCTTCCGGTGCCAGACCGCGCCTGGCAAGAACGGTGTGGATCAACGCGCGCCCGACCCTACCGTTGCCGTCGGTGAACGGATGGATCGTTTCGAACTGGGCGTGCACGATCCCGGCTTGAATCAGCGGTCCGTGTAGGGATCCGTTGAGATAGTCGACGAGGTCGGTCATCAGCGGTCCGACATCCTCGGGCGAGGGCGGGACGAAATCCGCCTCGAGCGGATGCCAATTCGAGCCTCCGATCCAGTTCTGAACCTGCCGGAGGCCGTGATGCCGTTCATCGGGCAGTAGTGCTGCGTGCAGCATGACGATGTCATCCACGGTGACGGCGTCGGTGTCGACCAGACTGCTCGACGCGTGCCGGAGGACCGAGATGTTGTTGGCCACGAGGCGCGCCTGGTCGCTGAACCCGCGGATGTCCTCGTCCTGCGCCAATTCAGCGAGGGCGACCTGCTGAGGTGAAGGGGCGATCCCCTCGATCATCGAGCTGGCGATAGCCTCCGACCGCAGCAGAAATCGAGCGATCGACTGCAGGCCGCCCGAACCGGGACCTGTCCCGAGTTGCCTGATATCACGCTCTGCGGACGCGGCGCGCACCGCAACGCCTGGAGGCACGGTCAGTGGTCGGTCCGTCACCAGATCGGGAAGGTAGCGATCGTAGTGACCGCCGCGGCGATCGCGCGCAACCAGACCGGAACCGGGATCCGGCTCCCAGTACGCGCGATACAGCTCGGCCACTATGCGAATCCTTTCATTTTGCCCGTTGCAATCAAAGTTTAGTATCTCAATCTTTAATGCGCGACGGCCGCCATTGAAGGTTGTCGACATTCGGCCCCGGCGTTCGTGTCGGACCCGGTCCGTAGTGTTCGTCGGCTCCGAGAAATTCGGATGCCTGTGCCAAGATCGAGCGCAGAACGAAACGTCACTGCGCGGGCGCGCACACGAGCCAAGAGAGGACCACGGCCCATGGTGGGGAACTTCGACTTCCTACAGGCCGAATGGCCGCAGCTGCATGCCGAGGCCAAGAAGGCCGAACGCGACGCGCTCTTCGACCCGCGCACCACCTGCTTCTACGCCCGCCGTGTCGTCGAACACACCGTCAAATGGATCTACCGCACCCAGAACCTGGCGGAGCCGTACAAGTCCGACCTCGCGGCCCGGCTGCACGACGGCAAGTTCGTCGCCGTCGTCGGGCACTCCCTCGTCGCGAAGATGGACCTCATCCGCCGACTCGGCAACACCGCGGTCCACGAGACCAGGTCCGTCCCGAAGGACGCCGGCACGAAGGCGCTCGCGGAACTGTTCCACATCCTGTCCTGGCTGGCCCGCAACTATGCGACGCAGCCGTCGAGCAAGCCGTCGCCGCAGCAGCAGTTCGATCCGGCGCGGCTGCCCAAGCCCGGCGGCGGGGCTGTCGTGGCGAAGACCGTCGCGCAGCTCGGCAAACTCGAAGCCGAGTTGGCCACCAAAGACGCGCAGCTCGAGCAGTCCGAGGCCGAGAAGCAGGACCTCATCGCGCAGGTCCAGGCCCGCGACGAGGCCGCCGAGACGGCAGAGCTGGAGAAAGCGAGCCTCGAGCAGCTCATCGCGGAGCTGCGCGCCCAGATCGAGGCGGCCCACCAGGCCAGTGCCGTCGCACCCGACACCCACGACTACGACGAAGCGCAGACCCGCCGCGACCTCGTCGACCTGATGCTCCGCGAATCCGGGTGGCTGCTCGACCAGCCGCGAGACCGCGAATACCCGGTCACCGGAATGCCCGACGGCAAGAGCGGATTCGCCGACTATGTGCTGTGGAGCGCCGACGGGCGCCCGCTCGCCGTGGTTGAGGCGAAACGGACGTCCGTGGATCCGTTCGCCGGGAAGCAACAGGCGAAGCTGTACGCCGACTGCCTCGAACAGATGACGGGGCACCGCCCGGTCATCTATTACACCAACGGTTTCGAACACCACTTCTGGGACGACCTACGCTATCCGGTGCGGCAGGTCGCCGGCTTCCACACCCGCGACGAACTCGAACTGCTCGTCGCTCGACGATCGTCGATGAGGCCGCTGGCCGACATTCCGGTACCGCAGAAAATCGCCGGTCGGCCGTACCAGGAGAAGGCCATCCGCGCTGTCGCCGAACGGTTCGAGCACGAGAACCAGCGGGCCGCATTGCTGGTCATGGCCACGGGTTCCGGAAAGACCCGTACCGTCGTCGCTCTTGCCGACATGCTGATGCGCGCCAACTGGGTCAAGCGGGTGCTGTTCCTCGCCGACCGCAAGGCCCTCGTCAAGCAGGCCGTCGCCGCCTTCAAGACGCATCTACCCGATTCGTCGCCGGTGAACCTGCTCACCGACAAGAACACCGAGGGCCGCGTCTACGTTTCCACCTATCCCACGATGATGGGACTCATCGACGAAACCGACAGTGGTGCCAAACGGTTCGGCCCCGGCTACTTCGACCTCGTCGTCATCGACGAGGCGCACCGCTCCGTGTACCAGAAGTACCGGCACATCTTCGGCTACTTCGACTCGCTGCTGCTCGGCCTCACCGCCACCCCCAAGGACGAGGTGGACTACAACACCTATCAGCTGTTCCACCTCGAAACCGGCGTCCCCACCGACGACTACTCGCTCGACCAGGCAATCAACGACAGGTTCCTCGTACCGCCGCGCGCGGTGACGGTGCCACTCACGTTCCCGCTGCAGGGAATCCGCTACGCCGACCTCACCGACGAGGAGAAGAAGCGGTACGAGGGGATCGACTGGGGCGACGACGTCCCCGACGACGAGATCCCCGATGTCGTCCAGGCCGAGGCCGTCAACAAGTGGCTGTTCAACATCGACACCGTCGACAAGGTCCTCGAAACGGTCATGACGCACGGCCACCGCGTCGCGGGTGGCGACAGGCTCGGCAAGACCATCGTCTTCGCGAAGAACGAGCGGCACGCCCAGTTCATCGCGGATCGGTTCGACGCCAACTACCCCGAGTTCAAGGGCTCGTTTGCGCGCGTCATCACCCACTCGGTGACGTACGGTCAAGACCTCATCGACAAGTTCTCCCAGCCCGACCAGGAACCGCACATCGCGATCTCCGTCGACATGCTCGACACCGGCATCGACGTCCCCGAAGTCGTGAACCTGGTGTTCTTCAAACCCGTGCGGTCGAAGTCGAAGTTCTGGCAGATGGTCGGCCGCGGCACCCGGCTGCGACCCGACTTGTACGGTCCCGGCCAAGACAAGACGGACTTCTTCATCTTCGACGTGTGCGGCAACTTCGACTATTTCGATCAGCACCCGGACGCCTCCGAGGGCGCGCTCTCACCCTCGCTGTCGCAGCGGCTGTTCACCGTTCGCACCGAACTCGTTGCTGCACTGGACCGTTCCGGCGGGGCGACCGAGCTGCGCAAGGCAACCGCGGACACACTGCACACCCAGGTCGCCGGTATGCGGCTCGACAACTTCATCGTCCGCACCCGTCGTCGTGAGGTCGAGAAGTACACCGACCGCGCTGCCTGGGACTCACTGACAGAGCAGCAGGCCGCCGAGATCGTCGAGGCACTCGCCGGGCTGCCTACCACCGTGCGCGACAGCGACGAGATGGCCAAGCGGTTCGATCTCGTCGTCCTGCGAGGGCAGCTCGCTGTCATCATCGACGACGGCACCCTTCCGAAACACGAAGGCACCATCCGCGGTGTCGCCGACGGGCTGCTCGAGGAAGGGCTGGCGATCCCGAAGGTCAAGGCCAAAGAGGAACTGCTCCGCGAAGTCGCGGGCGACGAATGGTGGCTGGACGTCACCCCGGAGATGCTCGAACACGCGCGACGGGAACTGCGATCGGTCGTCGGGCTGCTGGCGAAGAAGAAGCGCGCCATCGTCTACACCGACTTCACCGATACCCGCGGCGAGGTCGTCGAAAGGGACATGCCGGAGATGCGGTCCGGTACCGACGTCGAGCGCTACACCGCGAAGGTGCGCGACTACCTGCGCCGCCAGCCCGACAACCTCGCCCTGCAGAAGCTGCGTTCCGGGAAGTCACTGACCGCGGCAGACCTGGAATCCCTCGAAGACCTGCTGGCGCGCAGCGGCGCCGGCGACTCCGAAGACATGGAACGGGCCATCGCAAACGCACAGGGGCTCGGGCGATTCATCCGCTCCCTGGTCGGGCTCGACCAGCAGGCCGTGCAGGAAGCTTTCGCGGAGTTCCTCGGTGAGCGGACCGCCTCGTCCAGCCAGATCGACTTCGTCAACCTTGTGATCAGTCACCTCACCCGGCACGGAGAAATGGATCCGAAGCTGCTGTTCGAAGCGCCGTTCACCGATACCGCGCCGCAGGGGCCGACCCAACTGTTCGCACCCGAGCAGACGAAACGCCTCGTCGGCGTCATCCGGTCGATCAGTAACTCTGCAGGAGCAGCCACCGCCTGATCAGACGCGCTCACCGACGAAACCCTCCCACGCTGGTGTGCGCCCATCCGGGTGGCCTGTTACTCCGAATCCTGAGCGACCGACACACTCGAGGCAACATGGTGCCTGCACGTTCCGTGCCGGCCCGACCAGGAGGAGCTCTTGAGCACCACGACGACATCGAAACCCCACCGTTCTCGTCTGCGATGGCTGATACCCGCCGTGCTCCTTCTGGTATGGCTCGGAATCGCGGGCGGCGGCGGGCCGTTCGCAGGCAAACTCAGCGAAGTCGCCTCGACCGACGCGAGTTCCTTCCTGCCCGCCTCGGCGGAATCGACCCGCGCCGACGAGATCTACGCCGAGTTCCGCGACAGCGACGCTATTCCGGCGATTGTCGTCGCCGAGCGCGACGGCGGGATCACCCAGGACGACATCGCCTTCCTCGCCACGGAATCGGCGGGACCGCCGCCCATCCCCTCCGAGGACGGGCAGGCAGTGCAGATGATCGTCCCGATCGACAGCAACGTCGAGGTCAAGGATGCCGTCGAAGAGCTGCGTACCGCGCTCGAAGGCGCACCGCAAGGCCTGACCGTCCACGTGACCGGACCCGCGGGTCAGGCGGCGGATCTCTCGGCTGCGTTCGCCGGGATCGACGGATTGCTGCTGCTCGTCGCGGGCGGTGTGGTGCTGCTCATCCTGATCGTCGTCTACCGCAGCCCGATTCTTCCGTTCGTCGTCATCATCTCGGCCGTGTTCGCACTCGCGCTCGCCAGTGCGCTCGTCTACCTGCTCGCCGACGCAGGCACGATCGCGCTCAACGGGCAGAGCCAGGGCATCATGTTCATCCTGGTATTCGGTGCAGCCACCGACTATGCGTTGCTGCTCGTCGCCCGCTTCAGAGAAGAATTGCGCATCCAGGAAGACAAGTACGCTGCCATGCGCACAGCGTGGCGCGCCTCGCTCGAACCCATCGCAGCATCGGCGGGCACCGTCATCCTCGGTGTGCTCTGCTTGCTGCTGTCCGATCTGAACTCCAACCGCGGTCTCGGACCGGTCGCCGCGATCGGTATTGCCGCGTCGTTCGTCGCCTCAATGACCTTCCTGCCCGCCGCCCTCGTCCTACTCGGGCGAGTCGCCTTCTGGCCCACCCGGCCGCGGTACGAACCGAATTTCGACAGCGACAACCTCGAACAGGCGCACCGCTTCTGGAACCGAATCGCCCAGTGGGTGGGATCGAAACCGCGACCCATCTGGATCGTGTGCAGTCTCGTACTCGTCGCCTTCGCGCTGCTGCTGCCGCAATTCAAGGCTGCCGGTGTGGCCTCGTCCGATCTGTTCCTCCTGCAGACCGATTCCAAGTCCGGACAGCAGATCCTCGGTGAGCACTTCGACGCAGGCAGCGGTTCGCCGACCGTGATCATCGCAAACGAACCGTCACGCGACGCAGTGACCGACGCCGCCCGGATCGAGGGCGTCACCACCGTCGAACCTGTCACCGGCCCGGACGGTGCCCCCACCGTCGTCGACGGGCAGATCGCTCTCCAGGCCACCCTGTCCGACGCGGCCGACTCGCTCGAGGCCGAGGCCACAGTCGAACGCATCCGCGAAGCCGTGCACGCGGTGCCGGGCTCCGACGCTCTCGTCGGCGGGCCCACCGCGGTCGATCTCGATACCAAGGACACCGCTACCCGCGACCGCACACTGATCATCCCGGTCGTCGCGCTCGTGGTACTGCTGGTACTCATCGTGCTGCTGCGGGCGATCGTCGCGCCGATTCTGCTGATGCTCACCGTCATCGTGTCGTTCGCGGCCACTCTCGGTGTGTCGTCGCTGCTGTTCAACCACGTGTTCAACTTCCCCGGCTCGGATCCGGTGGTGCCGCTCTTCGCATTCGTGTTCCTCGTTGCGCTCGGCGTCGACTACAACATCTTCCTCATGACCCGGGTGCGCGAGGAAACGAAGAAGGTGGGCACGCGCACCGGCACTCTCCGTGCGCTCACGGTCACCGGCGGGGTGATCACGTCGGCGGGAATCGTGCTTGCCGCCACGTTCTCGGCGCTGGCGGTGATTCCGTTGCTGTTCCTTGCGCAACTCGCGTTCATCGTCGCGTTCGGCGTACTGCTCGATGCGCTTCTGGTGCGGTCGCTGGTGGTCCCGGCACTGACGATCGACATCGGCCGCAAGGTCTGGTGGCCCAGCGCACTGTCGCGTAGCGAGCCCGATACCGCGGCCGAGACCGACACGAAGGCAATGTCCTAGCGCGTACCGTTCGCAACGGAGGCCCGACAACGATACGGTCGGGACATGTCTGCGGATCTCACCGCGAGGCCGGATCCACCGTCCCCGGTGACGGTTCCGTCTCCCACAGCGCCCACACGCTTCCACGCCCGCATGACGGCGGTTCCACACTTCTTCGGAGTGGCGCTCGCCGTGTATGCGGGCGTCGTCGCGTTGTGGTCGCTGTCGCCCACATTGCGCGTCTGGCTTCACACGCCGCGCGAGTACATCGACGAGTACTACTTCGACGCCCCCGATACGAGTCTGTCGTTCGCGCTCGTCGTCGCGGTGCTCGCCGCCGCGATCGCGGGGCGCAAGCGCATCGCCTGGTGGATCCTCACGATCTACCTCGGCGGGTTCGCGCTCACGAATCTGATGCTCGCGATCGTGGACCGCGATCCGAGCCACCTCGGCGCTTTGATCGTGCACCTGCTGCTCGTGGGCGTACTGCTGCTCTCGTTCGGCGAATTCGACACGCGCGTGCGGCCGGGGTCCATTCCGTGGTCGTTGGTGGTCCTCGTGGGAGGACTCGTCACCGCGACATTGATCGGCTGGGGGCTCGTCGAACTATTTCCCGGAACTCTGCCTCCCGAGGACCGCTTGTGGTGGGCAGTCAATCGCGTCACCGCCTTGACCTTCATCGACAACGACCAGTTCAGTGGGCACACGCACTGGCTCGTCAGCACCACCCTCGGGTTCCTCGGCGCACTCGCGTTGCTTGCCGCACTGTTCGTCCTGTTCCGATCCCAACGCTCGTCGAATGCGCTCACCGGGACAGACGAATCCGCAATCCGGCGACTGCTCGATCAGCATGGCAACGACTCGCTCGGCTACTTCGCAACGCGACGCGACAAGGCGGTGGTGTTCGCACCGAGTGGTAAGGCTGCCGTCACCTATCGCGTCGAGATCGGTGTGTGCCTTGCCTCGGGCGATCCTGTGGGTGATCCCGAGGCGTGGCCGCACGCGATCGACGAATGGCTGGGCCTTGCCCGCGCGTACGGATGGACACCTGCCGTGATGGGCGCGAGCGAAGAGGGCGCCCGGGCGTATCACCGTGCCGGACTGTCGGTCCTGCAGCTCGGCGACGAGGCGGTATTACACACACAGGGATTCTCCCTCACCGGCCACGACATGAAGCCGGTGCGACAGGCCGTCAACCGGGCACGCAAGCACGGTGTGTCCGTACGGATTCGACGACACTTCGATGTCGGCACCGGCGAGATGGCCAATGTGATCCGGCTCGCCGACGCCTGGCGCGACACCGACACCGAACGCGGATTCTCGATGGCACTCGGCCGGCTGGGCGATCCACTCGACGCGAACTGTCTTCTCGTCGAGGCGATCGTCGACGGCACACCGGTCGCGATGCTGTCACTCGCGCCCTGGGGTGAGAACAGCGTGTCGCTCGATCTGATGCGTCGTGACCCGGCGGCACCGAACGGTGTCGTCGAGTTCATGGTCACCGAGCTCGCCACCCACGCATCACTTTTCGGAATCGAACGAATCTCACTGAACTTCGCGGTCTTCCGCTCCGCGTTCGAAGAGGGCTCTCGCATCGGGGCCGGACCGATCATGCGGTTGTGGCGATCGATCCTGCTGTTCTTCTCCCGGTGGTGGCAACTCGAAGCTCTCTACCGATCCAATGTCAAGTACCACCCCGAATGGGTGCCGCGTTTCCTCTGTTTTCGCGACAACCGCGAGATTCCGCGTATCGCACTGGCTTCGTCGGTTGCCGAGGGCTTTCTCACGGTGCCCAGTTTCGGTCGCCGGAAACTTTTGAAGCACACCGGTACCCATTCGATGCTGCCGGTCGATCCCGATGCGGTGCCCGACGACGGAAGTGCCTCGGAGGCCGACTCTGCCCCCTCGCGATCGGCACACTCCGGCGGTAATCGCCGAGGTCCTGAGCAGGACCGCGTACGGATGAATACGTTGGAGAGGATCGTCGAGTACGGCGTCGACCCGTATCCGGTCGCCGACGCACCGACCCATACCGTTGCCGAAGCCCGCGAGACGATCCGCGGGGGGCCGGTCCAGGTAGCCGGCCGGATATTACGGATCCGCGATTTCGGCGGAGTCCTGTTCGCCGTCGTGCGTGACTGGTCCGGTGATGTGCAGATCCTCGTCGATCGCGAACGTGTCGGTGGCCGCCAATTCCTGTTCGACCTCGGCGATCTCGTTGAAGTCTCCGGCGAGATGGGTCGCAGTCGCACCGGGGAGGTCTCCTTGCTGGCCGACTCGTGGCGAATCAACGGTAAGTGTCTGCATCCGCTGCCCGACAAGTGGCGCGGTCTTGTCGATCCGGAGGCGAAAGTTCGCCAGCGGTACGTGGATCTGGCGATCGACCGCAACGCACAGCGGCTACTGGCTGCCCGCAGTGCCGTGGTGCGGTCCCTGCGCGACCAACTTCAGGGCGTCGGGTATCTCGAGGTCGAGACACCGATCCTGCAGTCCGTACACGGCGGGGCCAATGCCGCGCCGTTCACCACGCACATCAACGCCTACGACACCGACCTGTATCTGCGGATCGCACCCGAGTTGTATCTCAAACGCCTGTGCGTGGCCGGAATGGAGAAAGTGTTCGAGATCGGACGCGTATTCCGCAACGAAGGTACAGATTTCAAGCATAATCCGGAATTCACGATCCTCGAGGCATACGAGGCGCACAGCGACTACGAAAAAATGCTCACACTCGCCCGCACCCTGATCCAGCGGGCAGCGGTCGCCGCGCACGGACGCGAGATCATCGTTCGCCGTGACGACCACGGCACGCCGGTGGAGATCGACATTTCGGGTGAGTGGCCGATCAAGACCTTCCACGACGCGTTGTCCGAGGCCCTGGGCACGTTCGTCGACGCCGAAACTCCGGTCGAGGTCCTGCGCCGGATGTGCGACGAGCGCTCGATCGCTTACGACCCGGCCTGGGATGCGGGTGCCACGGCGCAAGAACTCTACGAGCACCTCGTTGAATCCCGTACCGAATTTCCCACGTTCTACACCGACTTCCCCACATCCGTCTCACCGCTGACCAGACCGCACCCGCGCAAACGTGGTGTCGCGGCGAAGTGGGACCTGGTCGCATGGGGTGTCGAACTCGGCACCGCCTACAGCGAACTGACCGATCCGATCGATCAGCGGGCGCGGCTCACCGAGCAGTCGCTTCTCGCCGCGGGCGGCGACGAGGAAGCGATGGAGCTCGACGACGATTTCCTGCACGCACTCGAGTACGCGATGCCGCCGACGGGTGGTCTCGGTATGGGCGTCGACCGGATCGTGATGTTGATCCTCGGTGGGAGTATCCGCGAATCACTCGCATTCCCGTTCGTAAAGCCGCGGCATTCGCAAAGCTGACGTCGAATACACATTTTCCCTGCACCGGACGGTTGACACCCTTCACAGCAGGCAGATCACACTTCGGGCTTTTACCCGAACTTTGGGTGGAGATTTGTACAAGATCACCCTCGAGGGGTAGAACGTATTCCAGCGCACTTTCTCACGCGCCGAAATAGCCCTGTGTGGAAGGAAAACCGAGCGTGAAACTCCGCCGCAGCAGCATCTTCCAGCTCGGCAACTGGCGGCTGAGATACAAACTCGGTGTCGTCGTCGCCGTGCCTCTCCTCGCAGCGATGCTGCTCGGCGGTCTCCGCATCAGCACTCAGCTCGAGGAGTCGAGCCGGTACGATGCCCTGTCCGGCCAGATCGCCGTCGCACCGGCACTGCTCGAGTACTCGACCGCACTCGTGAGCATGGTGACCGTGACCGGCCTCGGAATTCCACCGACGCTGGCTACCTCGGAAGACGTCACCACAACGATGCGACAGGTGGTCGACACGGCAGACGAGAGCGGACTCGGCCCAGCCATCCACAAAGAACTCGACGCACTCCTCACCGACGGTGCGATTCTTCACGACGGCGTGATGAATTCGGGCATGGCTGCGGAGGAACGGGAGCGGCGCACCACCGATTTCCTGGTCAGATGCAAGAACATCTTCCGCGACATCTTCGACCTCCTCGAAGACAACGACGCACTCGTCGACGCCTCCAACCTGATCACTGTGTGGGACGCACAGCTCAACCTGCTCAGCCAGATGGAAACGCTCGGCATGCTTGCAACCAATCCCGATGCGGCACAGGCCGCTGCATTGAAGGCCATCGACAACGAGGAGTCGACCCTGCGGCTCCTCCTGGGGTCGCGGCTCGATACCGGCCAGATCGAAGGAATGCTCGGCGACATCGCAGCACGCCGTGCGCTGATCCAGAACTACACACCCACCCGCCAATTCGGTGAGCAACTACGCGGTTCGATGGTGGCGGCTTCTGCGCCGTACGCCGACAGCATCGTCTATGCAAGCGATCAGATCACGACGACACTCGACCGCCTCACCTCCGACGCCCGATCCGACGCCATCCGCGACTCGATCCTGATCGGCACGCTACTCGTGGTCGCGCTCGGACTCGGCCTGCTCGTCGCGCGATCTCTTGGCCTCCCACTCCGCCGGCTCCGCAAGGAAACCCTGGCCGCTGCCGAGACCGAACTCCCCAACGCAATCGCCGCAGTGAAAGACGGCGCCGACGTCGAGAGCGTCCGCCTCGCACCGATCGGCATCGAGACCACCGAGGAGATCGGCCAGGTGTCGCGAGCGGTGGATTCGATGAAGAACGAAGCTCTCCGGCTCGCAGGCGAGCAGGCACACCTGCGACAGCAGGTGAACGTCATGTTCGAAACCCTCGCACGACGAAACAAGACTCTTGTCGAACAGCAGCTCTCGCTCATCGATTCGCTCGAATACCAGGAGAAGGATCCCGCCCGCCTGCAAAGCCTGTTCTCCCTCGACCATCTTGCAGCGCGCATGCGTCGCACCGGCGAGTCGTTACTCGTGCTCGCGGGCACCCGGCCTCGCACCCGCACATCCCCGGCGCCGCTCACCGACGTGTTGCGGGGCGCGGTCTCCCAGGTCGAGAACTACCAGCGGGTCCACATCGGACGCACCCCGCACGGATATCTCCTCGGAAGCGCCATCGACGATGTCGTGCACCTGATCGCGGAACTCGTCGACAACGCTCTGCGAGCATCACCTCCCAACAGCCCGGTCCGTCTCGAGTTCGCCTCTGCCGAAGGCGGCGGGCTTCTCCTCGAGATCGCCGATGTCGGAATCGGCATCCCGCGCGACGCACTCGCTCAGATCAACAGCCGTCTGTCCGACGGCGACGAGGCCGATGTCAACGCGCCCCGACAGATGGGCCTGTTCGTAGTGGGCCGTCTCGCCGCGCGCAACGGCATGAACGTCAGGCTCCGCCCCACGTTCGACTCGGACACCAATGCCGGTGTGACCGCATCGGTCTACTTTCCCTCGTCCTTGCTCGCCGAAATCCAGGCACCGAGTACGACTGCGGTCACCGAACGTCCGCGTCGACTCTCCCGAGAAGACGACGCGGCACCGTACATGCAGGGTGGTCGCTGAAGTACCCCGTGTTTCACGTGAAACGGGAGCGTTCCCGCCAAAAAGCCGCGACGTTCGTCCTGTGACCCGCACCTGCACCACAGGCGGCCAACTGTAAGTGGTGCACGGAGGGTGTACAAGATCACATATCTCATGTAGAACGATGCGCTGGGGTGAAGAGCAGAAGTATTTGCTTCGTCGGAATTCATTCGCGGAGGGAACAACTCGAACCATGAGCCAGCGCAGTATCCGGGGGGCTCAGCCGCGCAATTGGCGGTTGGGATACAAGCTCGGTGTCGTCCTCGCAGTCCCATTGCTCGCCGCTAGCGTACTCGGAGGGTTCCGTGTGTCCTCCCAACTCGAGGATGCTCAGCGCGCCGCGACGCTCGCCGACCAGATCGCGGTGGCCCCCGCAATGCTCGATTTCTCGCGTGCCGTACTCAGTGTGGCGACGACGGCATCGCTCGGGCTGCCCGCCGAGTACATGTCGACGGACGACATCGAACGGTCGATGGCTTTCGCCGAACGGGTTTCGGCGAGAAGCGATCTCGATCCGAATATCGCGCAGGACATCGACTTGGTGCTGGCGGATGGCGAGACGCTGTACCTCGCCGCGGTCAATGCGCAGATCGCCCCCGACGAACTGCGCCGCACCACCACCGACTTCCTGACGCGCTGCCGGAACATCATCCGCGTCGTGTTCGACCTCCTCGAAGGCAACGAGGCGCTGGTGGACGCCACCAACTTGCTCAACGTCTGGGATGCCCAGAGCAACCTGCTCGCACAGATGGAATCGTTCCGCTTTCTGGGCACCAACCCTGAGGCCGCGCAGGTGGTCGCCCAGAGCGCAATGAACAACGAGGAAGCGACGCTCCGTCTGCTTCTCGGTTCCCGCCTCGACACCGGGCAGATCGACGGCATGCTCGCCGACATCGAGGGCCGGCGTGCCCTCGTCCGAACCCTGGAGCCCACTCCCGAATTCGGTGAGCAACTGGGTTACGCGATGATCGCGGCCTCCGAGCCCTACAGCGCCGCCATCGAAAGCGCCACCCGGGAGATCACCCTCACGCTCGATCGGCTCGCATCCGACGCGCGCACCGCCGCGATCCGTGACGCGGTCGTAGTGGGCGCAATCCTCGTGCTTGCCCTCGTCATCGCACTACTCGTTGCCCGGTCCCTCTCGGTTCCTATGCGCCGCCTCCGCGACAGCACGCTCGCGGCGGCGAATACCGAACTGCCCGCGGCCATCGCAGCTGTCAAGGACGGGGCCGAAGTCGAGAGCGTCCGCCTTGCCCCGATCGGCATCGACACCGACGAGGAGATCGGTGAACTCGCGAGAGCTGTGGACTCGATGAACACCGAGGCACTCAGACTGGCCGGCGAGCAAGCCCACCTCCGTAAGCAGGTGAATGTCATGTTCGAAACGCTGGCGCGACGCAACAAGACTCTGGTGGAACAGCAGCTCTCGCTCATCGACTCCCTCGAATACCAGGAGAAGGACCCGGCACGGCTCCAGAGTCTGTTCTCGCTCGATCACCTCGCCACGAGAATGCGTCGCACGGGCGAATCTCTGCTTGTGCTGGCGGGCACTCGGCCGATCACCCGCACCTCACCGACACCGCTGTCGGACGTGTTGCATGGCGCGGTGTCCCAGGTGGAGAGCTATCAGCGTGTCCGGATCGGGAGCACTCCGCACGGATATCTGCTCGGATCAGCCGTCGACGACGTCGTGCACCTGATCGCCGAGCTCGTCGACAATGCGCTGCGCGCGTCGCCCCCGAACAGTTCGGTCCGGGTCGAGTTCTCGCCGGCCGTGGGGGGCGGGCTCCTCCTCGATATCGCCGACGTCGGGATCGGTATCCCACGCGATGCGCTCGACAAGATCAATTCCCGTCTCACCGACGGCGACGGGGTCGATGTCAATGCGCCTCGCCAGATGGGCCTGTTCGTGGTGGGGCGGCTGGCCGCGCGTAACGGACTTTCGGTCCGTCTTCGCCCGACCTTCGATTCCCAGACAAATCCAGGGGTGACGTCATCCGTCTACTTTCCGGCGACGCTGCTCGCTGAGGTACACGACGCCACTCCCACCGCCCTCATCGAACGGCCAAGAAGGTTGCCCCAGTGGGATGAGGCCCCGCAGGAGCGCATACCGGCCGGTCAATGACGCTCGTAGCCCCCACTGAGTTTCACGTGAAACCGGGGTCGAGCATGCCCAGGCCCAGTCGCGTGACATGGTGTTTCCGTGCAACTTCTTCTGATCCGCCATGCCCAACCGGAATACGCCCGCGTGAACCTGGGGCGCGCTGATCCGTCCCTGACCGAACAGGGTCTGGTCCAGGCCGGACGGCTGGTGGAAGCACTCGCGCCCTACCGGATCGCGCTGTTGTTCTCGAGCCCGCAGCTGCGAGCCCTCCAAACAGCCCAGCCGCTCGCCGACCGGCTGACGCTGCCGGTCGAGCAGATCGCGGGCCTCGCGGAGTACGACTACGAGCTCGATCACTACATTCCGTTCGAAACCGCGAAAGAACTCGGATCCGACGCCTATCAGCGCATCCTCGCTGGCCACCTTCCCGATTTCGTCGATGCGGAACTTTTCCGCACTCGGGTGCTCACGTCGGTCGAGCAGGTCGTTTCCTCGTGTGCGCATGAGGAGACCGCGGTGGTCGTCGCGCACGGCGGTGTCATCAACATCGTGCTGCAAGACCTCCTCGGGCTCGAGCTGCCGCTGGCATTCCCGATCGAATACGCATCGGTCACGCGCCTTCTCGTCTCCCGTGCGGGTCGGCGGCGGGTTGCGTCGATCAACGAGACCGGGCATGTGCGCGACACATTGCGCGTGTGAAACCGGTACACCGGCCGAGCGCAGCTCCTACGCTGAGGGACCATGCGCACCTTCAGCCGAACAGTGTCCATAGTTGCTCTGGCCGGCGCTGCGGTGCTCGGCACCGCAGGCACCGCAGCTGCCGACGAGTGGCCCTCCGACAACGGCGCGGTGACCGTCGTCGTACAGCCCGACTTCCTCGTTCCGAGCGACGGCGAATTCTGGAATCCGCTGGTCGCGAAAAACCGTCTCACCTCACCGTTCGGTGAGTCGACGCGAATCGAATGTACGCAATTCCACGGTGTGCTCCTCGAGTGCTGGCAGGCCGACCAGAACGGAAATCCGCACAAGCTCACCGCACTCCCGTTCAACTTCCCCGCGGTCACCGGTTCCGCGGAGCCGGGTGGAGGCCCGTCGCACTTCGTGTATCTCGGCTGATATCGGAAGCCGCGTCGTCCACTGCCACACCGGCTCACCCATCCGCTTCATGTTCGGTACCGAAGTCCTCCCCGACATGACGGAAGGACGGGTGCATGACGACGAACGAGGAGAGCACGCACGCGGGCGACTCGGAAACGGGGAATCGCAGACCGCATGCGCGGCCCGTGCTCGCAGCGCGGGCGCTCGCCGGGATACTGGCCGCCGCGGTCACCCTGGGAGTGGGCGAACTCGTAGCGGTGCCGTTCGGATCGTCCGCGTCCCCGTTCTTCGCAGTCGGATCCACGACCGTCGACCGAAGTCCTTCGTGGGCGCGTGAAATCGCGATCACCGCCTTCGGCACCAACGACAAGGCGGCGCTGTTCATCGGGATGAGCATCCTGATCGCGGTGTTCGCCGCGCTCGCCGGGGTCGTCGAGCGGCCCGGGCGCCCCTACGGCAGTCTCGTTCTCGTGGGCCTCGGCCTCGTCGGGGTGTATGCAGCCACGACCCGGCCCGGTGCGACCGTCGTCGACGCCGTTCCGACGATCGTGGGTGTTGCCGCAGGCCTCGCAACCTTGACCATTCTCACTCGGTGCGCACTCGGGATCGACCATGCGACACACGCAGGCTCAGGGATTCCCCGCCGACGATTTCTCGTGCTGGCAGGCGCCGCTGCTGCCGTCGCAGTGTCCGCCGGTGTGGCAGGCCGTCACCTCGCGGGCTCGATCGCCGGTGCAGTCCGCAACCGCATGGCCTTCGTTGCACCACTCGTGAAGACGGCCGATCGTGCGCCGGCGGTCGCACCCGGCTCCGAGATCGCAGTCCCCGGCGCGACACCGTTCATCACCGGCAACAACACCTTCTACCGCATCGATACCGCTCTACAGGTGCCGATGCTCACCACCGACGACTGGGCACTGCGGATACACGGCATGGTCGACCGGGAGATCACCTTGAGCTGGGACGATCTCACGGCTCGCACACCCGTCGAACGGACCATCACTTTGACCTGCGTGTCCAACGAGGTCGGCGGGTCTCTCGCAGGCACCGCCACGTGGATCGGCTACCCGATCAAGGACCTACTCGACGAGGTGGGCATCTCGCCCGACGCCGACATGTTGTTGTCGACCAGTGTCGACGGATTCACCGTGGGCACGCCGACAGCACTCGTGCGTGACGGCCGGGACGCACTGCTCGCGGTGGCGATGAACGGCGAGCCGCTACCGTTCGAGCACGGCTACCCGGTCCGGCAGGTGGTCCCCGGACTGTACGGATTCGTCTCGGCCACAAAGTGGGTCGTGGACTGGGAGGTGACACGGTTCGACCGGGCACAGGCGTATTGGACGCGTCGCGGTTGGGCCGAGCAGGCACCGATCAAGACAGCATCCCGGATCGATGTTCCGGCGCCGTTCGCACGTGTCACCGCAGGTGAGGTCCTGGTCGCGGGTACGGCATGGGCCCAGCACCGCGGTATCGCCCGGGTCGAAGTGCGGGTAGACGGAGGCCCGTGGGACGACGCGACCCTAGCCGAGGAATACTCCGTCGACACCTGGCGTCAATGGCATTGGAGGTGGCAGGCCGTGCCCGGCACGCACACTCTTCAAATACGGGCGACCGATCGAGGCGGCGAGGTCCAGACCGAACTGCGCGTCGAGCCGATCCCCGATGGCGCCAGCGGATGGCACACCCGCTCGATCACCGTCGTGTGAGCACTGTGGTGTGGGCACGGTGAGCCGGACACATGCCGTTTCGTCGTGTTGGATGGAAGACATGCCCTCTCGGTACGCGCAGATCCGACGATGGCGAGCCGGAACCGCTATCCGCGCCCGCCTCCACGACCTGACCGGCACGCTGGTCGTGGTCACCGGCGGTGCAAGCGGAATCGGTCGCGCTTCCGCTCGCGCTTTCTCGGCCGCGGGCGCGATCGTTGTGGTGGCGGACAAAGATCTCGACGGTGCGCTCGAAACAGTGCATCTGATCGACAATCCCGACTCTGCAGGTGGTTCGACCGCCGTCTTCGGCGGCGGCGGCGCACATGCCTACGAGCTCGATGTCGCAGACGAGGCGCAGGTCCGTGAGTTCGCGAAGACTGTCCGGTCACGGCACGGAATTCCCGACGTGCTCGTCAACAACGCGGGCTTCGGAGTCATCGGCGCCTTCGTCGACACACCGCAGTCGGTCTTCGAAGATGTCATGAACACCAACTTCTGGGGCGCGGTGTACGGGTGCCGCTCGTTCACCACACAGATGGTCGAACGGGGTACCGGGGGACACATCGTAAACGTGTCGTCGGCAGCAGCGTTCATGACGCAGCGGAACCTGACCGCCTACTCGACGAGCAAAGCCGCAGTTTTCATGCTTTCGGAATGTCTACGCGCCGAGCTGATCGAGCACGGCATCGGTGTCACCGTGGTGTGCCCGGACCTGGTGAACACGAATCTGACCCGGAACACCGAATACGTCGCTCCCAGCAAGGAGAAGCGCGCCGCTCGCCGCGAGCGCGCGCAGTCGATCTACCGCAGACTGCACGTCGAACCCGAGCGTGTGGCCGATGCGATCGTCTCCGCAGTGCGCCACAATCGGCCCATCGTCACCGTTGCTCCGGGTGCGAAGGCCAGGAAGTGGCTGAGCCGCTTGGCTCCCCGCGTAGTGCGAGTGGGATCGCGTTTCGATCTCGATTGATGGCCGCAGAGCCCGCGTCACACCTTCGACGCGAGCCAGTTGTTGAGCCAGACCGTTGCCGTCGTGCCGCGGTCGTCGACCGCGTAGTTCGAGTAATCCTGGTGGATCTGCGACCCGTAGAACTCGCGGATCTGCGTCTCGCGTTCGACGTTCGCCTCGGGGCTGATCTGCAACTGCAGCGTGGGCACCCCACCGGCCGACATGATGTCGTTGTAGAGGATGGTGGCCTCGTCTCGATAATGCTCGAATGCGTCGGGGCTCGTTCCCGCGGTGATCGCCAGGAACCCGGCGAGGCGCGTCACGTAATCCTCGCGGGGCGTCGAGCAGTACAGGTCGCCGACGGCGCAGATGGTACGGACGTCGGGGCTCACGAATCCGAATCCGCCGACACGGGATCCGCCGGCACCATTGCCGGGCACGGGAGGCCCGACGAGCGCGTCGGTTTCGGAGCGACGTGGATCGGAGATCAGGCCGACCGCGGTGAGTCGGTGCGGCGGGACCACGCCGAGCCCGGTACCGATCTCGGCAGCGAGATCGCCCGCAGCGTCGGCGCCCTGGCTGTAGCCGACAAGCGCGAAGTCAGTGCCCGGGCAGTGCGCTGCGGTGCGGGCGATCAGGTCGCGGGCGTTGTCGACGGCCCGGTTTCGGGAGACCCCGTACATGTCGCCTTCCCACGGGAACGCGGTGGCCGGGTATTGCACGTAGTCGACTCGGGCACCGGCCGGTAATCCGGACGTGACCTGAGCCAGCATGCCGTTACCACGCTCCGGGTCCGGGGTGCTCGACGTTTCCCACGTTCCGGGCACCGCGATCACATTCAACGTCGGGCAGCCACCCGGATCTGCCTGCGCTGCAGGAGCTGCCACGATCGAACCCACCACGGCGGCAGCCGCCGCCCACATCGTCGATGCCTTACCGAAACGCATCCGAAATCCCCCGGCCTCGTTGTCATGTCACGCCACGCCCACAGTGTCCATTACGAATATGACACATTCGTGAACACGGCGTGATATGAGTCCCCGATCCTCAGGGCAGAAAAGTTCTATCCACGCACCACGGTGACGGCTCCGCCGCCGATGTTGGTGACGAACACATTGCTGGTTCCGTGATCGAGGGAGGTGACCGGATCGGGTTTCTCGACGACCCGCGAGACCGGCCCTCCCGCTCGATCCACCACGGTCACCGCCGGACCGAACAAGTTGGTGACGTAGACGTTGCCGGTGATCGGGTCGGTGACCACCATGCCGGGCGGAGCAGGGATCTCGGCCGGCAGCGGCCCAGCCGCATGGTCCCAGTCGCGCACCTCGACGGAGCCCGTGCCGATGTTGGTGACGAACACACCGTCGCTGCCCGCGTCGAGTTCGAGTTGCGGCATCGCCTCGGGTGCGCTCGACGTCTGCTGCGGCTGCGGGGTGACCGAGTCGCGATGGACGGTGACGGCGCCTGTCCCGAGGTTCGTGACCGCGATATTGCCGAGGCCACCGTCGACACGCATCTCGAGCGGAGCATCCGCCAGGTAGTTGCGGCCCGGTTCGCGCCCCTCCGGGTGAGTGACATGCACAGCGCCCGGCCCGACGTTGGTGATGCAGGAGTTGCCGCTGCCACCGTCGACACCGAGCAGTTGCAGACCGTCGAAGCCGAAAATCGGTGCCACCGGGGCGGCCCCGTCCACCGAGACGGTGCCACCGCCGTTGCGGACGCATTCGCTCAGTGGGTCGGCCGCCGCCGTCGGTGCCGCCAGCACGGCCATCGCGGTAGCGCCGGCACCGACCGCGACCACCGCCAGTGCCCGGGCGGTGACACTCCGTGATGCAGTCATGCGCAGAACGATAACTGCTCGGGCACCGGGGCGGCGCCGGAACACACCGGGCCGCCCACCGGCGTCCGGTGGGCGGCCCTGTGTGAGCGAGTCAGCGCTGCGGCACTGTCCGCGTGGTGATCGGAACGGGAAGCGCCGTTGCTCCCTCGAGGTACTGGTCGACCGCAGCCGCGCACGAGCGGCCTTCCGCGATGGCCCACACGATCAGCGACTGACCGCGACCCATGTCGCCGGCGACGAACACACCGTCGACGTTGGTGTTCCACTCCGACGAGCGGGCGACGTTGCCGCGCTGATCGAAGTCCACACCCAGATCGGTGAGCAGTCCGGGCTTCTCGGCGCCGGTGAAGCCCATCGCGAGCAGCACGAGGTCCGCCTCGAGCTCGAAGTCGCTGCCCTCGACCTTCTCGAACTTGCCGTTGACCATCTGCACTTCGTGTGCCTTCAGTGCGGTGACCTTGCCGTCCTTACCGACGAACTGCTCGGTGTTGACCGAGAAGACCCGCTCGCCGCCTTCCTCGTGCGCGGACGACACCCGGTACATGAGCGGGTAGGTCGGCCACGGGGTCGAGTCGGCGCGCTCCTCCGGCGGGCGCGGCATGATCTCGAACTGGTGCACGCGCTCGGCACCCTGCCGGTGCGAGGTACCCAGGCAGTCGGCGCCGGTGTCGCCGCCGCCGATGATGACGACCTTCTTGCCCGTTGCCGTGATGGTGGGTGCGGGCAGGTCGCCGAGCTGGACGCGGTTCGCGATGGGCAGGAACTCCATCGCCTGGTGGATGCCGTCGAGTTCGCGTCCCGGGATGGGCAGGTCGCGTGCAACAGTGGCACCGCCGGCAAGGACGACTGCGTCGAACTGTTCACGCAACTCGTCGGCGGTGATGTCGACGCCCACGTTCACGCCGGTGCGGAAGACGGTGCCCTCGGCCTCCATCTGTGCGAGACGGCGATCGATGAACCGCTTCTCCATCTTGAACTCGGGGATGCCGTAGCGAAGCAGACCACCGATGCGGTCGGCACGCTCGAATACCGTGACGCTGTGGCCGGCGCGGGTGAGCTGCTGCGCTGCAGCAAGTCCGGCCGGGCCGGAGCCCACGACCGCGACCTTGCGTCCGGTGAGCTTCGACGGCGGAATCGGGGTGACCTTGCCCTCGTCGAATGCCTTCTCGACGAGCTCGACCTCGACCTGCTTGATGGTGACGGGGTCCTGGTTGATGCCCAGCACGCACGACGCCTCACATGGCGCGGGGCACAACCGGCCCGTGAACTCCGGGAAGTTGTTCGTGGCGTGGAGCCGTTCGATGCCGTCGTCCCACTTGCCCTTGTAGGCGAGGTCGTTCCACTCGGGGATCAGATTCCCGAGAGGACAACCGTTGTGGCAGAAAGGGATTCCACAGTCCATGCAGCGGCTCGCCTGGATCTGGAGGGACTCGAGCGGGAACGGCTCGTAGACCTCCTTCCAGTCGAGCAGCCGAAGGGGAACCGGACGACGGACCGGTGTTTCGCGAGAACCGTGCTTCAGGAAGCCGTTCGGATCAGCCACGAGCCGCCTCCATGATCGCTTCGTCAACGTTCGCACCACGAATGGTGGCGTCCTTGATAGCCATGAGAACCTTCTTGTAATCGCGAGGCATCACCTTCGCGAAGTGGCCGACCTGCTGTGACCAGTCGGCCAGAATACGGGCTGCAACCTCGGAGCCCGTCTCGTCACGATGTCGCTCGACGGCACCCTTGAGCCAGACGAAGTCCTCGCCTTCGAGGTCTTCGAGATCGACCAGCTCGGTGTTCAGGTTGTCTTCGAATTCCTTGTCCGGGTTGTACACGAACGCGACACCACCCGACATACCTGCGCCGAAGTTGCGTCCTGTCCTGCCGAGGATGACGACCTTGCCACCCGTCATGTACTCGCAACCGTGGTCGCCGACGCCCTCGACGACAGCGGTGGCTCCCGAGTTACGCACCGCGAAGCGCTCACCGGCGATACCGCGGATGAGTGCTTCACCACCGGTCGCGCCGAACAGGATCACGTTGCCGGCGATGATGTTGTCCTCGGCGACGAATCCGGGCGCCACGTTCTCCGGCGGACGCACCACGATGCGGCCACCCGACAAGCCCTTGCCGACGAAGTCGTTGGCATCGCCGAACAGATTCAGCGTGATGCCCTTGGGGACATACGCACCGAAGCTGTTACCTGCCGAGCCGGTCAGGGTGATGTCGATCGTGTTGTCCGGCAGCCCCTCCGCGCCGTAACGCTTGGTGAGCTCGTGTCCGAGCATCGTGCCCACCGTGCGGTTGACGTTGGTGACGGTGGTGGCGATCGACACCGGGGTACCCGACTCCAGAGCGGCCTGCGCCTTGACGATCAGCTCGTTGTCGAGAGCCTTGTCGAGCGCGTGGTACTGCTCCTTCGTGCAGTGCATGTCCTGATCGGTGAAGATCGGCGACGTCACCTTCTCGAGCAGCGGTGACAGATCGAGCTTCGATGCACGGTAGTGGTCGACGGCCTTGGCGGTGTCGAGGCATTCGACCTCACCGATGGCCTCGTCGAGGCTGCGGAAGCCGAGCTCGGCAAGGTACTCGCGCACCTCCTCGGCGATGAACAGCATGAAGTTCTCGACGAATTCCGGCTTGCCCGTGAACCGCTTGCGCAGCACCGGGTTCTGCGTCGCCACACCCACCGGGCACGTGTCCAGGTGGCATACGCGCATCATGATGCAGCCCGACACGACGAGCGGCGCGGTCGCGAATCCGAACTCCTCGCCACCGAGCAGCGCCGCGACCATCACGTCGCGACCCGTCTTCATCTGACCGTCGACCTGCACGACGATGCGGTCGCGCAGACCGTTGAGCATCAGGGTCTGCTGGGTCTCGGCGAGACCGATCTCCCACGGTGCACCCGCATGCTTGAGTGATGTCAGCGGCGACGCACCCGTGCCGCCGTCGTGGCCCGAGATGAGCACGACGTCGGCGTGTGCCTTCGAGACACCCGCCGCGACCGTGCCCACACCGAGCTCGGAGACGAGCTTGACGTGAATGCGAGCCTGCGGGTTCGCGTTCTTCAGGTCGTGGATCAGCTGCGCGAGATCCTCGATCGAGTAGATGTCGTGGTGCGGCGGCGGCGAGATGAGGCCGACGCCCGGCGTCGAACCACGCACCTCGGCGACCCACGGGTACACCTTGTGCGGCGGCAGCTGACCACCCTCACCGGGCTTGGCACCCTGCGCCATCTTGATCTGGATGTCGGTGCAGTTCGACAGGTAGTGCGACGACACACCGAAGCGGCCGGACGCGACCTGCTTGATCGCCGAGCGACGGAAATCGCCGTTCTCGTCCGGAGTGAAGCGCGAGGGATGCTCGCCGCCCTCACCGGAGTTGGAGCGCCCACCGAGGCGGTTCATGGCGATCGCGAGGGTCTCGTGAGCCTCCGCCGAGATCGAGCCGTAGCTCATCGCGCCCGTGGAGAACCGCTTGACGATCTCGCTGGCAGGCTCGACCTCGTCGATCGGAACCGACGGGCGCAGGCCCGTCTTGAACTCGAAGAGTCCACGCAGCGACGCGAGCCGCTCCGACTGGTCGTCGACGAGCTTCGTGTACTCCTTGAAGATCTTGTACTGGCCCGTGCGCGTGGCGTGCTGGAGCTTGAAGACCGTGTCCGGATTGAACAGGTGGTACTCGCCCTCGCGACGCCACTGGTACTCGCCGCCCACTTCGAGCTCACGGTGCGCATGCTCGGACGGGCGATCGAGGAACGCCATCCGGTGCCGCGCAGCGACATCCGCCGCGATTTCCTCGAGGCCGACACCGCCGAGCTGGCTCTGCAGTCCGGTGAAGTACTCGTCGACGAGCTCCTGCGACAGGCCGATGACCTGGAACAGCTGCGCGCCGGTGTAGGACGCGAGCGTGGAGATGCCCATCTTGGACATGACCTTGAGCACGCCCTTGGACGCTGCCTTGATGTAGTTGGCGATGGCCTTGTCGAGGGTCATGCCGTCGGGCAGGTCACCGTTCTGGAGCAGCTCGTCGATGCTCTCGAACGCCATGTACGGGTTGACCACGGCCGCACCGAACCCGCACAGGGCGGCAATGTGGTGCACCTCGCGGGCGTCACCGGCCTCGACGAGCAGCCCCACCTTGGTACGGGTCTTCTCGCGCACGAGGTGGTGGTGCACCGCGGAGGTGAGCAGCAACGATGGGATCGGGGCGAGCTTCTCGTCGGACTCGCGGTCGGACAGCACGATCAGGCGCGCGCCCTTGTCGATCGCCTGCGATACCTGCTCGCGGATGCTCTCGAGCGCGGTGTGCAGGCCCTTCGCACCCTCCGCGACGGGATAGAGACCGCGCACGATCACGCTGTTGAACCCCGGGTACTGCTTCTTGTCGTTGACGTGGATGAGCTTCTGCAGGTCGTCGTTGTCGATGACCGGCGCCGACAGCAGGATCTGGCGGCACGACTCCGCGGTGGGCCGCAGCACGTCACCCTCGGGACCGAGCATGCCGCCGAGGCTTGTGACGATCTCCTCGCGGATGGCGTCGAGCGGCGGGTTGGTGACCTGGGCGAAGAGCTGCGAGAAGAAATCGAACAACGTCCGCGGACGCGACGAGAGCACTGCGATGGGAGTGTCGGTGCCCATCGAGCCGAGCGCCTCACCGCCGGTCGCTGCCATCGGCTTGATCAGCAGATCCACTTCTTCGCGGGTGTATCCGAACACCTGCTGGCGCAGTACGACACGCTCGTGCGACATGTAGGTGTAGTGGGACGGCGGGAGGTCCTCGAGACGGGAAACACCCTTCTCGATCCACTCCTCGTACGGATGCTCGGCAGCGAGCTCCGACTTGATCTCCTCGTCCTCGACGATCCGCCCCTTGGCGGTGTCGACGAGGAACATACGCCCCGGCTGGAGGCGACGCTTGCTGATGATCTTCTCGGCCGGGATGTCGAGCACACCGACCTCGGAGGCCATGACGACCAGACCGTCGTCGGTGACCCACGCGCGCGACGGGCGCAGGCCGTTGCGGTCGAGGACGGCACCGATGACCGTGCCATCGGTGAAGCACACCGATGCGGGTCCGTCCCACGGCTCCATGAGTGCCGAGTGGTACTCGTAGAACGCGCGGCGGGCGGGATCCATCGCCTCGTTCCGCTCCCACGCCTCGGGGATCATCATGAGCACGGCGTGCGGCAGGCTGCGGCCACCGAGGTGCAGCAGCTCGAGCACCTCGTCGAAACGTGCGGTGTCGGATGCGTCCGGGGTGACGACGGGGAAGATCTTCTCGAGCTTGCCGCGTCCGCCGAACACGTCGGTGTCGATGAGCGCCTCGCGGGCGCGCATCCAGTTCGAGTTGCCGATGACCGTGTTGATCTCACCGTTGTGTGCGACCCGGCGGAACGGATGCGCGAGCGGCCACGACGGGAACGTGTTGGTGGAGAAACGCGAGTGCACGAGGCCCAGCGCCGACTCGACACGCTCGTCCTGCAGGTCGCGGAAGAAGCCCTTGAGCTGGGGCGTCGTGAGCATGCCCTTGTAGACGAACGTCGTCGCCGACAGGCTCGGGAAGTACACGGTCTCGCTACCGGGGCCGTCCTGGCCGGCTCCGCCGCTGCCGAGTTCGTGTTCGGTGCGCTTGCGCACGACGTAGGCACGTCGCTCGAGGTCCAGGCCCGTGAGGGCCCGCGCGCCCGACGCAACGAAGATCTGGCGGAACGTCGGCATGGCGTCCTTGGCCATCGAGCCGAGATCGGAGGTGTCGATCGGCACCTCGCGCCATCCGAGGACCTCGAGGCCCTCTTCCTCCACGATCCGATTCACCGCTGCCTGCGCCTCGTCGGCTGCGTCCGAGCCCTGGGGCAGGAAGGCCATGCCGGTGGCGTAGGCGCCGGCGGCGGGCAGGGCGAAGTCCACGACCGCGCGGAAGTATGCGTCGGGGACCTGGATGAGGATGCCGGCGCCGTCGCCGGTGTTCTGTTCTGCGCCCGCAGCGCCGCGGTGTTCGAGATTGACCAGCGCGGTGATCGCCTTCTCGACGATGTCGCGGCTGCGTCGACCATGCATGTCCACGACAAACGCGACGCCACAGGAGTCGTGCTCGTTTGCCGGGTGGTAGAGCCCTCGAGGCCCGGGAAGATGAGTCATACCTAGCCTTCGTTGCGGTGATGGCAACTGACGACCAGCAACACTGATGGCCATCTACTGCTGTAGATGGGTACCGACCCGGGTGCGCCGATACCTTGTCCTCGTCAGTATCCGCCCATCCGCGACGGTGCGGGTGCCTTTTTCGGCAGCGCGGGATCGAACCTGACGATCGGTGGGACATCGTGGGCCCACCGCCTCGCAACAAACGATATGCCAGGCCACCGGGGGTTACGCAAGCAAGGCTGCCCTACTTTGCACGTGAGCAGCGGAAATATGCCGGTAACAGGCCCGTAGCGGCGGCGTCACCGCGCGTGCTGCGGACGCAGCACGGCTTCGACGATGCGGCGAATCCCCTCCCTCGGGTCCGGGTCGCTTCCGGACGTCAGCCGATGCAAGATCACCCCGTCGAGATAGTCGACGAGAAGCCGCGCACCGGCGTCGGATTCGCCTGGGCCGTCCGCTCCGAGATCTGCCAGCATCGTCGCGCCCCACGTCCTCAGCTCGCTGCGTCTGATCTCCACCGCGGCGCGAAGTTCCGGCACGGCCATGGCCTCGACGAACATCGCGAAGCGCGCCCGGGTCCGCACCGCGTCGCTGTCGGTCGCGAACAGCACGTATCCGCACAACAGATCCACGAGCTCGCGTTCGTCGCGCGGCGCTGCCGATGCGGCGCCGGCAAGCGCCGCCACGTCGGCCCGGTCGCGTTCGAGAAGGCGATCGAGGACTCCTTCGACCAACGCGTGACGCGTGCGGAAGTAATTCGACGTCGACCCTGCCGGAACGTCGGCGATCGAGTCGACGCGCCGGTGTGTGAGTGCGCGCAGGCCTTCTGTTCCGAGCAGTTCGATCGCTGCGTCGAGCACGGTGGTGCGTTTGTCGGTCACGGCATGATCCTACGACCCGGACTACGGATGTAGTGACACGGCACTACATCCGTAGTATCTTGCAGGCATGGCCACCGAATATGCAGGAAAAGCCGCAGTGCTCGGCGCAGGAATCGGCGGGCTCACCACAGCGAACGCCCTCGCCACCCGCGGCTGGCACGTCGACGTCTTCGAACGGGCCGCAGCGCCGCCCACCACCGGCACCGCACTGGGACTGTGGCCCGAAGCCCTCGAGGCACTCGAACACGCCGGCCTGGGCGGACAAGCGCAGCGCCTCGGTGTTCTGCAGAAATCCGGCGCACTCGTGAGATGGGACGGTAGGGTGCTCGGACGCTTCAGCGACATCCGAACGCCGGCGATCCTGCTGTCACGTCCCGTCCTGCTCGGGCTCCTGATCGGGGGCCTCCCGCCCGACACCGTCCGGTTCGGGAGTGCCGCTCCCGAACTCGCCGACCTCACCGGCTACGACGTCACGATCGGCGCCGACGGCATCGGCAGCACAGTCCGAGACCAGATTTTCGGCCCCTCGTACCGCCCTGTGCACTCCGGATATGCGGCATGGCGCGGATGGGTTCCCGGAGCCACCACCGCGATGAGCGAGACCTGGGGTCCGGGCGCACTCTTCGGGATCACCCCGCGCGACGGCGACCTCACCAACTGGTTCGCGGCAGTCCGCACGCCCGCGGGTGGAGCAGGCACGGTCGACGAGCTGCGCGCACGCTTCGGCCACTGGCACCGCGGCGTGGGCGACGTCCTCGACAGGCTCGATCCCGCGGACGTTCTGTATCACGATCTGTACGAGTCACCGGCCCTGCCGTCGTACGTACGGGGCAACACCGCACTGATCGGCGACGCAGCACACGCGATGACACCCAACCTCGGGCGGGGCGCGTGCGAAGCGATGGTCGACGGCGCGACACTCGCCACGTTGCTGACCGAGCATCCGGTGAGCGAGGCGCTTCGCCTCTACGACCGCGCACGACGTCGTCGCACACAACGGCTGGTTCGTGCGTCGCGGATGGTCGCGCGGGTGGCCACGGCGTCCCGGCTCACCGCTGTGCGCAACGCCGTGATCGGTACCGCCGTCAGATTCGCCTGAGATCCGATGGAACCGATCGGACATCTGCTGCGTCCAATCCTGATGGGACTGTTTCAAGATCAGGAGCTGGTTGCGGATGACGTGGTTGCAGGTCGACATCGACGCACTGAGAGCCCTGGCGTCGGCATTGACGTCGGAAGCCGAACTCATCGGCGAGCTGAAGCCGGAGGCTCCGCTCGCGGCGGCGGCCACAACCATGACGTCGTCAGCGGTCGGTGGCGCTCTCACGCGCGCCGAAGCTCCGCTGCGCACCGCCTACCACGCCATGTCCGTCTGCCTGCACCGCATGGCCGAAGCAACATCCGCCGGCGCGATGAACTACGAGACCGCAGAGGACGAATTCAGGCGGCAGGTCGATGCAGTGGGAAGCAGCTTCGAGAGCACGGGGACCTCTGAAAGCACGGTGTCGTAGATGTCGACGCTCTCGCAGATCCGAGCACTCGACCCCGCGGCGCTTGCATCAGCAGCCGACGGTGTCGAAACCACCAACAGCGCGTTCGGCAAGGCAACCGACCAGGTCGACCGCCACGTCGACCACACGTTCAGCACGTGGCAGGGCGATGCTGCCGCGGCCGCAGCGGCGCGCGCGTGGAGCGATCGGGTCGTCGGCCGTGGAATCGACAACGCGGTCGCCGAACAGGTCGAGGCACTTCGTGCCGCGTCGGCCGCACTGGTCCCCGCGCGAGACACCGTGGTCCGTATCGCCGACAACGCGATCGGCGCCGGGTTCACCGTCCACGACGACGGCAGTGTCATCCCACCCCGGTGCGACTCGGGAGACCCACGCACCGACGTCGTCGCGCAGGCGTGCCTCGACGAGGAGGCCGCCACATTCGAGGTGCAGTTGAAGTCTGCGCTGAGTACCTTCGAGCAGCTGGACAGCAGCGCAGCCGACACGATCGACCAGATCACCATCCGGCTGTCGACATTCGGAGGAGACTTCCGGACTCAGGGCCTGTGGACGACGGGCGGGCCGGACGGCGACGCGGACGCCGCACTCGTCTCGTCCGGCCGCGCCCGCGATTCCGACCTCGAACGCATCGGACGGGCCTTGTCCGCCGACCGCGGTGTGAGCATCGAATACCTGGACGCCTTCTACAACGGACTCGGACAGGACGAGTTGACGGAACTGTTCGCGACTTTCAAGGGATGGGAGGCTGACGGCGATCCGAATGCGGCAGATTGGGCCGACGCAGTGGGCAACGGTCTGCTCACATTGTCGAACCCCGACTACGGCGGCAGCTGGGAGCGGGTGCCGCAGGACATCCGCGACACCATCCACTACGGATACGAACCCGGGCCTCGTGAACCCGGTTCGGGCGTCCGACTCGACCGTCTCGATGCGCTCGGGGCCGTACTCGGCGAGGCGAATCCCGAGTATCGGCCCGGCACCGAGATGGGGATCGAGCTGAATCGGGTCGCGGGATACTTGGCGGGCGTGCCCACCTACGCCGACCCACACTTGGTCCCCACCCCGGATCCGTCGTACTACGACGAGACCGCCCGGACTTTCCTCGACATCGGCACGCGCAATCCCGATGCCTCGCACCACCTGTTGACGGGTACCGATGTCGACGGCACTCCTTCGGACTTCGACCGCGACGAAGTGCTCGTGCCCCTGCTGACCCGCGAGTGGGAGGACGAAGGCGCGACCCTGGCAGGTCTCACCGACTGGATCGCTGCAGACGCGATACCGTCAGATCCATCCGACCCCGCCGACATTGCACGCGCGCAGCGAGCCGGACAGGCGGCGTTCGGTCTGGCCGAAGTGTTGTCGTCACCCGAATCGGCCTGGGACGGCGGCAACAACTTCGACCGCTTCCTCCACATGCCCGAGCCCGATGGGCATCTCTCCGATCGAACCCTCGGAGAGGTCAACCCTCTGGCAGTCCAGTCATTCTCGGAAGCGCTCGCACCGTACGCTTCCGACATGGTCGGGGCAGACGAAGACGCCACACCCACTCACGGTTTCGGCGACCTCGGCCCTGTCCCGGCGACCCGCGTGTTCACTCTCCTCGACACCGATCCTTCGGCTGGGGCGCTCATCAACGGCGCAGCGCTCGCGCAGGCCACCGACTTCGATCGTCGGTTCGCGCTGGATCAACTGGGAGGTGAGGGGAAATACACCTACGGAACGTATTCGGGCCGGTTGCAGAGTCTCGTCGAGGTCGGTTTGAGCAGTGCGTACGAGAACGAGAGGATGACCGAACAGGCCGCGATCGACACGCGGAACCAATACCGTTCCGATGCTTTCGCGGTCGCGCAGACTCTTGTCACCGGTATGGTCGCAGCACTTCCCGGCGGTATGGCAACCGGGCCGATCGTCTACTCGGTCGGGGTTCTTGCGGACTCCGAAATCATCAATGCCGAAGGACAATACGTGGGGAGGCCATCGGGAATCGACGGTGTCGATACATCGATGTATCTGACCGACACGCGCGCACAGAACACGATGACCTACAACATGCTCAGCGCTCTAAGCGATTCCGGAGCTATCGAAGAAACAACACTTCCATCCGAACTGCTGGAGAATCGAGAACTTGCCCCTCGCGACAGAATTGAAGATGGGACATTGACAAACCACGCTCCCCTGGCGCTAGCCAACGCCGGGATATCCAGAGAGCTCATGAACCATTATCTTCTTGTTGCTGCGGCTGGTGAAGCAGATCTCCGCAACATCGTGTACGCCGACCAAAGAGATGGCGAAGCCGGTTTCCGGGAGGTACTCCTCGGCAATACGGTCGCATACGGCGGCGGGCGATGGGACTACTCGTAGTGAATATCAGCGCCGTACAGATACTTCGTTCTATTGCTCTGGTCTCGAGTACCTTTGTGCTCACCTCCTGCTCACACGGCTTTCTAGAAGAACCGACCCCGGCAACACCCACAGCGATCGAACCCTCGCAGTACCGACCCCCAGCACAGGTTCGCAACGCCACCTATACATGGTCCGCCGAACCCGGAATCGACTTGTTCGACGACCGTGGACGCCTGATCCGCGCCGCATACGAATCCATGATCATTGCCCACTACGGTGGCATCGACACGACCTACCCTGGATTCAGCGAAGCCCTTGCCGCCGAGTACGCCTCCCGTGTCGATACGCGCTGGGATCGATCACTTGCGGGCACCATGCGATCGCACATCATGCAAATTGTCGAGACAGACACTGGATTCAAGGCAACTGTATGCAGCCAAGCGTCTCACTTCGCAATCAAGGAAGCCGACGGCACATACCGCATCACCAACTTCTCCGGGAGGGAAGAGTACGTCCAGTTCGACCACACAGTCGAAACCCCGCCGATCGATCCGGAAATACTATGGCCGACAACACAATATGCTGGTCCCTTTCCCGCCCCAGAGGACTCCCCTGCATCCGAACACCAATGGTCCGCCCCTACCGAAGACCTCTTCACCGGTACCGGCTGGACCATCACCTTCGGCGCCGACCTCGGCGAAACCATGCACCGCTGCCAAACCTGGGGACGCAGCATCGAACCCAATGTCCCCGACGAGGGCTCAGAACGCGTCCTCTCCCGCATCCCGCCCGACACGCTGCCCGCCTACCCCGGCTGGGACGAGGGTTCCAGATGAATGCCAGAAACCTCACCTACATAACACTTGTCACCACCGCAATGCTGACCATGGCCGGGTGCACCGCAGAACCAGCCGAACCCACCACACCCGAACCCGTCGAACCGGCGCAGTACCGCCCGCCAGCACAGGTTCGCAACGCCACCTATGCATGGTCCGCTGAAAACGGTATCGATCTACTCGACGAACGTGGCCAACTCGTCCGCGCCGCACACGAGTCCATGATCATCGCGCACTACGGGGGCATGGACGCGACCTACCCTGGATTTGCGAAAGTACTCGATCCTGAGTTCGCCTCCCAAATCAACACACGCTGGGACAGATCACTCGCTGGCACCATGCGATCGCACATCCTCCAGATCACCGAGACCGACATCGGCTTCAAAGCAACTGTATGTAGCCAGCCTTCACACTTCGCGATCCGTGAAGCCGACGGGACGTACCGCATCACCAACGGGTCCGGGAGTGAGGAGTACATCCAGTTCGACCACATCGTCTACACCCCCGACAACCCAAGACTCGACCCCGAAGACTTCTGGCCGACCGTACACAACACCGGGCCATTTCCAGAGCCACCAGGCCTGCCAGTATCCGAACACCAATGGTCCGCTCCCACCGAAGACCTCTTCACTGATACCGGCTGGACCATCACCTTCGGCGCCGACCTCGGCGAAACCATGCACCGCTGCGAAGACTGGGGGCGCAGCATCGAACCCAATGTCCCCGCCGAAGGCTCCGAAACCATCCGCTCCCCCATCCCACCCAAGACCCTGCCGGCCTACCCCGGCTGGTGAACCGAAGGAGAACGTCGTGACTCGAACCGAAGAGTTCTCGTCGAAGGTCCGCAGGATCCAGGACGAGATCGACATGATCAGAGGTTGCGGAACGTCGCACGGGATCGTGATGACCGTGTCACCCACCGGACGGATCGTGGGACTCCAGGTCCCTCCCCACGCGTACGACCTGTCGCCCCGCGTCCTCGCCGACCGCATCGCGAGCGCGCACGCCTCTGCCTATGCGGACGCGAATGAGAGGGCACGGAACATCAGAGCGGAACTCGCCGAGGACCCCAGGGTCCGTCGCATCATGTCCGGAACCGAAAACTCCCTGACCAGCAGTTCCAGGGTCAGGTGAACTACCCGTGAATAACAACTGGCCGCAGCGAGAATATCAGCTGCGGCCAGAGGTAACGAAAGGATAACTTGGGGCGCCCCAACTTTGTAAGCCCGCATTCCGGTGAACTCCGTCACACGAATCGTGGGGTCAGCGGATCCTCGAATGTGACCCGCGATCGGCCGTCACTCCGGCGACACGTGCGTCACCTTCTTGAAGCCACTCGCGGTGGCGCGGTCCACACCGGCCTTCACGATTCCGAAGATCAACCCCTGCACTGCCGCCGCGACGAGCACGTCGCGGGTGCTCTGCGACAGATCCTGGGGTTCAGGCTTCTCGGCACCCTTACCGAGCCGTTTCCATACCTGGCTGAAGACCGCACCTGCGAGCAGGCCTCCGCCGACACTTGCTGCAAGAGCGAGTGGCTTGTAGAAGATCACGCGCGCATCGGCCATCTATCGGTTCCTCCTCCGTAACGGCACCGGTCCGGCGCCACCATCTCCTGAACGAATTACCCAACGCTTCCCTGCCGCAAACAGCCGACGACGCCCGCCCGACTCCACCACCGGTTTCACGGCTCTCGCGGACGCCGGACACGGTGCCACCTGCTTCTCGGTGGTCGCTTCCCCGGCAGGAGCGGGCGTTGTCCTCCGCGAGGGTCCACGGCGAGGAGAAGCATCACGACGCCGAGCGTCACATGCAGCCAGTTGTCGGCGTTGTTGACCGGCAGGATGTTGGCGGCGCTGTGATGGTCGATGAGCATGCCGTACACGGCCAACCCCAGATAGAGGCTTCCCCCGCCCGCAAGGTAAGCGCGTGACCAGAGCAATCGACGCGCCGCGAACACACCGGCCACGCCGAACGCGAGATGGACGGCGTTGTGGACCAGCGAGACCTGGAAGAACCCCAGCAGATAGGCGTGGGAGTCCGTTCCCGCCCGCAGAATCGTGCTGTAGTTCGAAGTCAAGCCGGGCACGAAGCCGAGGACGCCGATGATCAGGAAGACGAACGCGACAACAAGTGCGTATCCCTGCGCTCGACGCCGAGCCGCGAAGATCTGATCGTCGGCACTCATGGGCACCTCGAAGTCGCTGCACCGGACAGGTTGCGGTGCAGTCCGTCACACGGTCTCGCGCTCCCAAGCCCGGTGCGAACCCAGGAGTTCGAGCAGTTGAGAAACCAGCTCCTGCGGTTCGTCCCCTGTCGCGACCCCGGGCGCCGTGGTGTCCCTCAATGCGGCTGTTCCGCTTCCCCAGGCGCCGAGCGCCTTCTGATGCCTGAACGCCTCATCGACGAGAACAGTCACGCGCTGATCTTCGGGCGCCGCCGCGAAGAGCACGGCATCGAACTCCACCGACCTCGCGGTCAGGAGTGTGCGCGACACGGGCACCGCACCGGCACCGAGCGTTCCGCCATGCGGTGCAATGACGAGTGGGACCACACCGGCGGCGTCGAGCGCTTGGATCGCTGCCTGCAGTTCACCGATGTCGGTGGCGTCATCGGCGACGATACCGACGACACGCCCGTCTACCGGCCATGTCGAACCGACCTGCGACAGCGCCGGACTCGGCGTCGGATTACCTAGCTGCACAGTGGGTTCCGGAGCATCGAGGCCCAGACCGGCCGCCACTGTTGCACACAGATCAGCGTCGATGTTCGCAAGCTCCTGCAGACCGCGTTCCTTGATGGCCTGCTCGTAGCATTTCCCGAGCTCGAACGTGTAGGCGCTCGCGACGTGCTGCTTCTCGACCTCGGAAAGACTCACGTAGAACAAGCGCACCTGCGAGAAGTGATCATCGAACGAACGCGCCGCCGCGCGCTCCTTCTTCGCGGCGGGAAGTTCATGAGGAAAGTCGATGAACGCGCCGTCCTCGAGCGCCGCTGCGAACGGGCATCCGGCGTCGAGCGAGTTCGGCCGGTACGGCGCCACTCCGGTGTGTACGGCGTGCTGATGGAAGCCGTCGCGCAACATGTCGTTGACGGGAGCATGAGTGCGGTTGATCGGGATCTGCGCGAAGTTGGGTCCACCGAGCCGCGTGATCTGTGTATCGAGGTAGGAAAACAGGCGGCCTTGAAGCAGTGGGTCGTCGGTCACATCGATTCCGGAAACCAGATGTCCGGGGTGGAACGCGACCTGCTCGGTCTCGGCGAAAGAAGTTACTGGGATTCGCGTTGAGCACCATGCTGCCGATGATCTGCACCGGTGCGAGCTCCTCCGGAACGATCTTGGTGGGATCGAGAAGATCGATGCCCTCGAACATCTGCTCGGGAGTGTCCGGAAACACCTGAACACCGAGATCCCATTCCGGATATGCGCCGGCTTCGATCGCGTCCGCAAGGTCGCGCCGATGAAAGTCCGGATCGAAGCCGTTGACCAACTGGGCCTCCTCCCATACCAGCGAGTGCACCCCGAGGCGCGGCTTCCAGTGGAATTTGACCAGTGACGATTCACCGTCTCCGTTGATGAGGCGGAACGTGTGGATCCCGAAGCCTTCCATCATGCGGAACGACCGCGGTATACCCCGGTCGGACATGTTCCACATCGTGTGCGCGGCCGCTTCGGTATGGAGTGTGACGAAATCCCAGAATGTGTCGTGGGCGCTCTGGGCCTGAGGGATCTCCCGATCGGGATGAGGCTTACCCGCATGGATGATGTCGGGGAACTTGATGGCATCTTGAATGAAAAACACCGGGATGTTGTTTCCCACAAGATCGAAAACACCTTCGTCGGTGTAGAACTTGGTTGCGAATCCGCGAGTGTCGCGCACCGCGTCGGCGGAGCCACGCGAACCGAGCACCGTCGAGAAGCGCACGAAGACCGGGGTCTCCACGCCCTTGGCGAGGAACCCGGCACGGGTGAGGCTCGTCGCGGCGCCGTTCCCGCGGAACACTCCGTGCGCTGCAGCACCGCGCGCATGAACGACGCGCTCGGGGATTCGCTCGTGATCGAAGTGCGTGATCTTCTCACGGAGATGATGGTCTTGCAGCAAGGTGGGACCACGCTCGCCTGCCTTGAGTGAATGGTCCGTATCGGTGAGACGGGCTCCCTGAGCAGTGGTCAGAAACCGGCTCTGCTGCGCACGCGTGCGTGCCGCGTCGACGGGGGCACCGGCGGCGGTCACACCGGCGGGCTCCGACTGGTCGGGTTTGGCCTCGGGTGGATCCACCGGAGCCGTGGGCTCGTCGACGCTCGGCTCGATCGACGAAGGAGTACCTGGGACCTTGGGGATATCGCCGGACATGTGTTGTCTCCGATTCGTGAGCGTGGACGGTGACCTTCCAGTTGGCTACCCGACTGCTCCGAGATCAAACGTAGTCAGCGGATCCCATCCCACAGCGCACGCAGATCCGGCTCCACGTCGTCGGCAGTCGCGCATGTATCACCGAAGACCATCTCGGTGCGCGCAGATCCGTACGGCGCCCACCCCGGGGCGCCTGTCGTCACAAACGTCACCCAGGCCTGATGCATCCGCTGGGCCAGATCCTGCGGAGGATTCGGACCCGCCAACGCGCTGTTTCCCGAGACACGGAGATTGTCGAACACGAACCCGATGTCCAGCGCGTGCGTCGCGCCGAGCCGGCCGTCGCACTCGGGCGACTTCCAATCGAAGCGATACACGTACGTGGCAGCGTCGAACGCAGAGCGCGCCTCGGCGACGCGGACGACCGGAATCCGATACATCCAGTCGCGCACCACATGCATGAGCACCTCACCGGGCGTCGCTTCCGGTCGGGCCGCGCGGTAGGTGTCGAGGGCCGCGGATTCCGTAAGACCATAGGACGCTGCGAGTGCGGGGAGCATCGTGTCGTCGACCGCGTCGGCAATTCCGGTGGGCACCAGGAACAGCGTCATCTCGTCACCGTTGTGGCCGACGAGAACGTCGACATCGGACGACACCCCAGCAGCGATCCGATCGATGGGCAGCTCCGGCAGCACTGTGCCATCGATGCACGGTTCGAAGGCCATCGCGTGAGTCGGAATCTCACCCCACACCGCCGGATCCGACTCGCCGCGGATCCGCGCGACCAACGCCTCCTGAGCCTCGACAAGTTTGTCGCGATCGATCGTCGAGAGGCCTGCGCGGGTGGGTTCGACGTCGAGCGCTTCCGCCAACGCCCCCGACACCTTTCGCGCTGTGTCCGCCGACATCACCGAATGCCCGGCTCCACTCTGCGCAATCGCACGACGGAACAGGCCTTCTGCAGAGGGCATCGCCAGTAGCGATCCGACGCTCATCCCGCCCGCGGATTCACCGACGATTGTCACGGCCTCGGGGTTACCGCCGAACGCGGCGATGTTGTCGCGAACCCACTCGAGCGCAGCCACCTGATCGAGCAGCCCGCGATTGGCAGGTGCGCCGGACAGAAGGGCGAAGCCTTCGGCGCCGAGCCGGTAGTTGATGCTGACGAAGACGACGCCGTCGCGGGCGAAGTTCGCGCCGTCGTACAGTGGCACCGCACTGCTGCCACGAACGAACGCGCCGCCGTGGATCCAGACGAGCACCGGCAACGACGCATCGACACCGGGCGTCCACACGTTCAGGTTCAGTGGGTTCTCACCGGGAATCGCCGGATCTTCGAAGAACCTGTCGAACGGCGCACCGTAGGCCGCCTTGGGTGCGGTGGGGCCGAATTCGGCCGCATCTCGCACGTCGTCCCATTTCGGTGCGGGTTCAGGTGCCGCGAACCTGAGGTCACCGAACGGTGCAGCCGCATACGGGATGCCCTTGAAGATCGCAGTACCGCCCACGACAGCTCCGCGCACCCGTCCGCGTGTGGTCTCCACAACGGGATTCATTCACTCTCCTCATGTTCGGGCCGTCCGATCGTCAGCATCGCATGCCGAACCGAGAGGTCGTCAGCAAAGCGCCGACTTCCTCACGGGTCATGGTGGCACCCTCGTCGCAGTACGCGTCGAAGTTGCCGGTGCGCGACGCCGCGGTCATCGCCGCGTCCTCCTCCGCGCTGTACGGATCGAGAAGATCGATCTGCACCCCTACGCGCTCAGCGTGCACGCGAACCGCCCCCAACACGCGTGCTGCGTCGGCAGTGCGTCCCGCTTGCGCGAGCGCGGCCGCCGCAGTGTGCATCGTGACGATCCACCCGGTCACTTCGCTGTCGAATTCGAGAATCGGGAGGATCTCGCGCGCAAGTGCGAGCCCTTCTTCGTGGTCGCGGGAGTCCGCCGCGATCTTCGCCAGCGCCCACAACGAGCAGATCGGCACCCACTGATATCCGCAACGGCGACCGACTTCGACGGACTTCCGCAGGGTCGCTGCCGCCTCCATGTCTCCGCTGCTGCGCTGAGCGATTCCCATGACCATGAGGAGGGAGGCTTCGATCCAGTCGACGCCGAGACGGCGTGCATCGATGAGACTTCGCTGCACGATGTCCACCGCGCCGTCGTGATCACCGCACACGGTGCGGTAGTAGGCCCGCAGTGAGTCCGCATAGGCGATGTCTGCAGCATCGCCGCTGTCGAGCAGCACCTCACGGGCGCGGTCGCTGTGACGCTGCGCGGTCTCGGAGTCGCCGGTGAGGTCGGTGAGAAGCGCCATCCCCAACAGCGCCCTGCCGAGGTGCTCCGGCTTGGGGGCGATCGGATGCTGTTCGACTCCGTCGATCGCGGCGCTCAGAAAACCCAGCCCTTCCGACACGTTTGCCTTGCGGTACCAGAACCAATACAGAGCACCGGACAGTTCGAGAACATAGTGCGGGTCGCCGCTTTCGAGCGCAGCGGCCAGCACCGCTCGATGCTCCGCCCGGTCGGCGGCCAGCTCGGACACCGCATCCCGCGCACCGGGCCCCCGGAGTTCGGCCGTCAGAGCGACCGCCCTCCGGAAGACTCGATTGCGGTACGCGGCCACAACGCGCATCTCCTCATCAGGTGTACGTTGTTGTGCAGCAAAGTGTTTGATGGTCTGCAGCATCACGTATCGTCTGGGCGTGGTATCGGGTACAACCGACAGCAACGAGCGACGCACCAACACTCGCACAGTGTCGACCACGCGAATCGGGTCGTCTACACCGAGCACGGCAGCGACGCCGTGGATGTCGAAGCTTCCCGCAAAGACCGAGATGGCCCGCAACGCCCACGACGACGGCGCGTCGAGCATTCGGTAACTCCAGTCGACGGTATCGATGAGACGTCGTTGGCGCGCCCCGGCGAAACGCGGTCCTGCGTTGAGCATCGTGAACCGATCCGCAAGTCCGTCCGCGATCTGACTCTCGGACAACACACACAGTTGTGCGGCGGCAAGCTCGAGCGCGAGCGGAAGTCCGTCCAGGTCTTCACAAATCCGATGCACTGATGTGGAATCTGCCGTCGCCGGCGACCAACCGGGGTCGAAGCGAACGGCACGATCAGCGAACAGCTCGACAGCGGAGGCCAGTTCGAGCGGCCTGATTTCGTATCCGACTTCGCTGTCGACGTCCAACAGCTCTCGGCTCGTGGCCAGCATACGGACACGACGGCAGCGTTCCAGCAGCACCGCGACGAGGTGCGCCACCGCAACGACGAGATGTTCGCAGTTGTCGAGGATGAGGAACATCCCACGTCCGCCGATAAGAGCGGCAAGCTCCTCGACCGTCCCCACACCCGGCAGGCCCAGGGCCTGGGCAACCGGCGCCGTGATCGACGACCCTTCTGCCACACCCGCGAGATCGACGAACCAGGCATTTTCCCCGGTTCGGTGGCTTCGCGCCACCTCGAGCGCAAGCCGCGTCTTCCCCACGCCGCCGGGGCCGAACAGGGTCACCAGCGCATGACTGTCCAGCAGATCGGACACTGTCGCCAGGTCCGCCGTCCTTCCGATCAGCCGAGTACGACATGCCGGCAGCACCGGAGGCGCAGGTTCGTCCGGCGGCAGCGGCGCAACCTCGTGCGTGAGAATCCGTTGCTCGAGCTCCTGTATCGCGGCACCGGGATCTACACCGAGTTCGTCCATCAATATCTGCCGAACGCGCCGAATCGCGGCAAGCGCGTCGGCCTGGCGTCCACTTCGATACATCGAGAGCGCCAACAGTTCCCACGCGCGCTCGTCGAGAGGATACCGCTCGACAAGTGACTCCGCGGCGTGCAGTGCCTCGCGCGTGCGTCCGCGAGCAAGATCGATATCGACGAGCGCACTCGATGCGTCGCGATACAGCCCGTCCAATCGTGTCCGCTCGGGGGCCACACAAGCGAGGTGCGCGACGTCCTGGAACGGTTCGCCTCGCCACAGCCCGAGCGCCTCGTTCAGAAGCGCCGCGGCATCGTCCGGGGCTGTGGGTGTCTCCGTCGCGCGAACCTCATGGGCCGTCCTGATGAGAGCATCGAATCGGGCCGAGTCGAGTTCGGTGATCCGCAACGCATAATGGGACCCGCTGCGCACAACCGGGCCTCCCTGCCCGCGGTTACGCTGTGGATCGAGGTGGCGACGCAGTTTCGACACAGCAAAGTGCAAAGCGTTGACCGTCGGTTCCAGCACGTCGTTCCACACATCGGCAAGAAGCTGATCCGCGCTCACCGAGTGCGGATACGCCACAGCAAGTGCAGCAAGCAAGGCGCGTTGACGTGGTCCGCCGAGGTCGATGGGAACACCGGCGCGGAGCGCCGTGACAGGCCCGAGAACCCCCACTGTGATCTGCGCATCCGGGAGTTCTGCACCACCGACGCGTGTGCCCATGGACCACACCCCCGACTCGTCACGGCCCCTCCCCGGGGACTGTCGACGTCGAGGTTACCGCGCTGATTCGGCGCACAGATCCGCAAAAATACCCTTCTGCATCAGCAGCTCGGCGTATGTGCCGGATTCGACGACGCGACCGTCTTCCAGCACCAAGATCAGATCTGCGGTGCGCACCGTGGACAGGCGATGTGCAATGACGATACGGGTTTGGCGTAACCGCCCGATTCCCGCGACGACGGCGGCTTCGGTCACCGAATCGAGAGCGCTCGTCGCCTCATCAAACAACAGCACCCGAGGCCGGGTCAGGAGCGCGCGGGCGATGGTCACCCTCTGCCGCTGGCCACCGGAGAGACCGCCGCCTTCACGAAGGACGGTGTCGTAACCCATCGGCAGGTCAGCAATGTCCTCGTGGATCTGCGCGAGGGACGCGGCCCGCACGATGTCTTCGAACGGCGCGTCGGGATTCCCGGTGGCAATGTTTTCGGCGACGCTGCCGGTGAACAACGTGGAGTCCTGCGTGACGACACCGAACTGTGCGCGCAACGACCGGGCCTCGAGGCGCTGCGCGTCGAGGCCGTCGTAGAGAACCGTGCCTTCGTCGGGGATATACAACCCGAGCAGCAGACGCGCGAGCGTGCTCTTCCCTGAACCGGACCGCCCCACGAGCGCGACCGTGGCCCCCGCCGGAATCTCGCAATCGATTCCGCGCAGCACCCATGGGGATCTCGGACTGTACCGGAATCCGACATCGCGGAGGCTGATCGCACCCGACAGTGTCGGCGCGGTAGAGACTTCGAGCCCCTGCTGTTCGGGAGCGGATTCGAGGATGTCCCGGAGACGCCGCGCGTATGCCGCGGCAGACTGCAGGTATTGCACGAGCGTGAGGAGCGACGTGACGAAACCCATTGCAGCCACGGCCATCCCGTTCACCGCAATGAGTTGCCCGAGCGACAGTCGACCGTCCAGCACATGGATTGCGCCGACGAACAGCAGCACGGCCGGCGCAGCCGCACGTAACGAAGCCTGCGCCGCATCGACCAGACCGGACACGAGGGAGCTCCGGACCGAGACGGAGAGCGCCTGCTCGAACCGTGCCGTCCATCGCGCGATCACCGCAGCCTCGGTTCCGGAGGCCTTCACCGTTTCGATACCGCGAATGTTTTCGATGAGCAGGCCTTCGGCTTCAGCGGCGGTGGCGGCCTCACGCTGCTTCAGATCGACCACGCGTCGATGCACCACCCAGATCAGAAGCGCCTGCACCACCGTGAGCACAAGCAGACCCGCACCGACACCTGGCGCCCACCACATCACGATCGCGATGTAGGCGATCGCGAGTGGACCGTCGATCAGAGCGGACACGACCCTCTCGGTGAGCAGATCTCGGATGGTGCCGATACCTCCGACGCGCTGCGCAACGTCATTCGTGCCCCTTCGCATGAAATAGGCGAAGGGCAGCGAGAACAGTCGCTCGACCGAGTATCCGCTGAGTGCAGCATCGACACGGCGACGCATCAGTGCGATGACGATGGTGCGCAACGCCCCCACCGCCAGCACCACGAACGCGATACCGGCCAACGCCACAGCAAGCAGGCTCAGAAGCCGGAGGTCGGATTCGGGAATGACCTTGTCGACGAACACCGCAGTGAGCAGCGGAATCACGACGCCGACGACCTGCAAGACCACCGACGCGCACAGTGTCGCGGCCAACGAAGCGCGGTTGTTCCGCCAGACGAGTGAGAGGAATTCTCGTCGCCAGCGGGTATCTCGAGGACGTGCCGGTTGGTTCTTCCCCGCCACGTCGCCCGCCGCGAATTCGAGCACCACGCCCGAGTACCGCTCCGCGAAGTCGTCGTGTGTCAGGCGCTGTCGACCCCGGCTCGGGTCCACCACCAGCACGTGGCGTGCCGTGACGCGGTCGACGACGACGAAATGATTGTGTTCCCAGTGCACGAGTGCGGGCAGCATGGTGTGGCCGCCGACGATCGATTCTGCGGGCCGTCCGAATGCCCGCACCTCCAGTCCGTAGCCTCGGGCTGCCTGGACCAGCGCGAGTGCCGTCGTCCCGTCGCGGCCCACCGCAAGGTCGTCGGCCACGTCGTTCACCGTCCTCGGCGCACCGTAGTAGTCGAGAATCATGGCCAGACACGCTGCGCCGCAGTCCGACATTCCCGACTGATGCCGTAGGCGGACCCTGCGTGTCACGATGCCGCGACTCGATCGGTATTCTCGGCCTCACCCCAGAACCACTCGACCCGCGCGGCACGCCTTCGTTCGGCGAGCCACTCGTCGAACACGTACTGCTCGGCGATCCGCAGGGCCGAGGCATCGATCGGTGCGCGATGTACGGCGAGAACCTGCACGACTTCCCATCCGTCGTGGCTCACGCGCGCAGCCATTACGGTTCCCGGCTTCGAGGCGAGGACCAGGTTCGCGAGATCACCGTCGAGGTCACCGCGCCCGATCTCGCAGAACGCCACCTGGCCACGGTCCGCGGCCACAGCAAGACCGGCCTCGCCGGTGAAGTAGCGAATCGCGTCGTCGGCGTCATAGCTGTGAACGTCGGCGACCCGCATCGCGAACTCGGATGCTTCCGCACGGCTCGGGAACACCACCCGGGCGATGCGTGCGCGGTCGAGCGCAGCGGGGTGCTCCCGGAGCCACACCGAGGCACGGTCGCCGACGATGCGCCTGCGGAGCACCGCTAGTTCTGCCTCTTGCCGCACAGTTCTCTCGAACATGGTCGGGCTCAAATGATTTCGAACCATCCAGGATTCGGTCGCGTCGCGGGTGAGCAGGCCTCGTGCCCGGCGGAAGCCATCGATCGCCACCTGCACTTGCGCGTCGGTCAGCTCGACGGGGTCTTCTTCGAGCGCAATGCGGATCGTGCAGGCATCGATGAGCCCGGTGAGGAGGTCGGGACGATCCCACATCCCGTCGAGATGCAGGATGGCGTCGCCGACCGTGAGGGTCTCTCCGTCCACCGATAAGAGCGCTGATTCACCGACGCGCCGCGCACCACGAAGTGGCCACGGCAGGAAAGAGGGTGGAGACCACGACAGTGTCGTCACGCATCCGTCCGCATCGGTGACGAGTAGTGCACTCTGTGTCGACCCGTCGAAAGGCTCGATGTGTCGCACGAGCCGCATCCGGAGTTCGGGATTGTTCTCGCGTAGGACGCGGAGGGTTTCCGATGAGTCGGCGTGCACGTCGCTGGATGCACTGTTCTCCAGGCGGATCATGTCCAGAAGGTCGGACAGCAGACTCGCATCGAGAGTGTGGTGTCGCTGCGACGTGATGAGGGTCATCGAAAAGCTCCGTTCGTCAACGATTGTGGTGATCGGTCCGCGGCAGAGAGCAACAGATCTGCGACGGCGTCCGCAATCGGGATACCTGTTGCTGATTCGAGCCACAGCCATTGGCCGGCCGGGTTGATCTCGAGGAAGACGTAATCTCCGTCAGGCGTGAGGATGAGATCCATGGCACCGTAATTCAGGTCGAACTCGGACACGAGCCGGACGCAGCGTTCGGCCATGTCGTCCGGCAGGGAGTGGACTGCATACAGGCCCGGCGTGGAATCGTACTTGCGCCAGTCACGTCGCGCGTGATTGCTTCGCTGGCTGTCGATTTCGACCGCAAACGCGCGATCACCGACAACCGTCACCCGCAATTCGACGAGCTTGGGTACATACGCCTGCGCAATCACCGGACAGAATCGGATGGCATCTGCCGCAGCGAGGTCCATGGTCGCGGGGGTCTCGGAGTATCGGGCGAACATCCGTCCACGCACTCCGATCGAAGGGTTTTCGAGCGGTTTCGTGATGATCTGCCCGCCATGGCGATCCCAGAAATCCATGAACGCCTGCGGATCGGAGGTGATGAGGGTTGGGGGAACAGCGAAACCGAGTACACCCGCGAGCGCCAGCTGAGCAGGCTTGTGCGATGCATACCGTATCGCCCGCATCGTTCCCGGCACTGCGAGACAATCCAGACTGTCCCAAACGTAGGAGGAGAACGTACGGGTCTCGTCCCGGATACATTCTCGCGAAACGGGATCGTCGATCTCAGGATCCGGACCGGGCAGGTTGGGTCGCCGAAACCAGATGCTGTCAACAGCATCGAGATCAAGTCCGCCCGCAGAGTTCGAGAGTGTACGTTCGATTGATCCGGATCGGGAATACGATACTGAAAGCGCTGCGTTGACGGGGAATTCACCTGGATCGAAAACTGCGTATCCCGCCCGGCGCTGGACCAACCGCTCGATGACGGCATCCGCGTGCACATCACCGGGACAGGTGAGAACAAGGACATGAGTCACTACGAAGACCTCCGGGGACTGCCCGGGGCGCAAGACCACGCCCCGGGCCACGATCCGACGCGATCTCCCGTAAAACGGAAGACGGCACAGAGCAGCCGACCATCCGTCAACTAGCCCTGGACGATGACATCGGGCCCCTCAGGTTGGCAGGTCTCCGTGTTGATGATGATCTCGCACTTTTCCTTGGCCTTCGCCTTGCCACCCGCCACGCGGGCCAGTCGGGACTCGTCCAGTTCGACGCCCATCGCGGAAATCGTGTCGATCGTGAACTTGCTCATTCAGCTCTCCTTCGCGTGTTCCGTGCCGGACCTTCCGGCAGCACGGATATCGTCACGAGGCCGGCTGTGCAGACTCTGAGCAAGCGATAAGCGCCGACTCTGTCACTGGCACAGAGATACATCTCGGCGTGGCTCGGGCTCAACCCACGATCGGATCGTCTGCGCGGATGGAACCATCCAGATCTGGAATGCAGCCGGTCCGCCCCTTGTCATCACGGATGACCCCTCGGCCACCCAGAATCCGAGCAAGTCGTGATTCGTCGAGCACTGTGCCGTCTGCCGAGATGGTGTCGATGTCGAACTTACGCATGGCCTGTCTCCTCGAGTTGTGCGTGCGCCGGACGGTCCGGCGCACGCACAACTGTCGGGGAAGGCACCGAGCAACTTCTGAGCAGCGACAACGCAGTCGTTCAGTTCTCCTGAGCTGCCTCGATTGCCGCGAGCGCTTCGGTGACGTTCGCTTCGACCTTCGATTTGTCGACGCCGGCCGACGACAATGGTCCCGTGCCGTCCTCCAGTTCGAGGAGCGCCAGCAGGATGTGTTCGGTGCCGATGTAGTTGTGCCCGAGTCGCAACGCCTCGCGGAAGGTCAGTTCGAGAGCCTTCCTTGCCTGCGCGTCATACGGTATGAGCTCCGGGAGTTCTCCCGTCGCCTGTTCCGGCAGGGCAGCATGGACAGCACGCCGCAGATCGTCGAGCGTGATTCCCTGTGCGACGAGTGCGCGGGAGGCAAGCCCAGCGGGATCCGCCAGCAGCCCCAGTACGAGGTGTCCGGGCGCTATCTCCGCATTGCCCGCCGCACGCGCCTCGTTCATCGACGCCATCACAACGTTCTTCGCGCGTGGGGTGAAGCGGTTGAATCCCTCGTTCGGATCGAGGTCGTTGTCGGCCTTCGATACGAACCGCTTCTGAGCAGCCTGTTTGGACACTCCCATACGTTGACCGATCTCCGACCACGATGCGCCGGAGCGTCTGGCCTGGTCGACGAAGTGGCCGATGAGGTGATCGGCCACGTCTCCGAGGTGGTCGGCGGCGACCATGGCGTCCTGGAGTTGGTCGAGGGCGTCGGGGTGGACTTTCTTGATCGCTTCGATGAGGTCGTCGAGGCGAACCGGGTGGGTGCTACGCGTTGGTTCAGTCATACGTCAACCGTAGGTTGACGAAGCTTGATCGTCAACCACTAGTTGACGATCTTGTCACCGGCCGATCGCAGGCACATCGCAGGGAACACCATCCGCAGCAATCGCCCTCGGATGACGGGGGGCGGCGGTGACCAATCGGCTCAGCCGGCTCGAAGACAAGGGACTGCTCGAACGTCGCACCGATACCAACAACCGCCGAAACGTCCGACGGCCGGCCGCACTACTGGAACTAGGCGACCAACTCCGGCCTGTTCCCTGGTATCGGCTTCCGGAACAGATCCACACTCTCGGGTGGAATGAACTGCGGCCGACGGTATTCGGTCATCTCGACTTCCCAGTCGGTGTGATGCATCAACCGGTGGTGGTGTCCGCAGAGCAGCACGAGGTTGTCGAGGTCGGTGTCACCACCGTCGACCCAGTGGTCAATGTGGTGGGCATCTGCCCACGCCGGTGGTGTCGAACACTCGGGAAAGGAGCATCCGCCGTCTCGCACTGTGAGGGCGCGGCGTTGCGCGACCGTCGCCGAACGGTGCGTCCGTCCGTGTGCCAGCGGCACGCCGTGTTCGTCGAGCAGGATCCGAGTGACCTGGCAATCGCAGGCGAGCATCCTGGCAGCGTCGATCGACAACGGTCCGGCCCACGGTTCGGTCGCGTACCCGTGTTCGGGACTGTGGGCGAACAGTTCCTTCACGGCGGCGTTGTTCGTGAGGTCTTTGATGGAGGCTGTCACCGTCACGTGTGGTTTCACACCGCCTTCGACGGGGGCGAGTCCGGCGGCTTCGACGCACTGCAGGAGTTGCTCGAAGGCGTCGGCGGTGCGTCTGAAGGGAGGCCGGTCGTCTGTGATGCCGTTCGTTTCGGGCCTCGGTGCCGACAGTGGTGAGAGCAGGTGCCGGAGGCGTGCTCCGGTGACGGCGTCGAAGTCTCCTTGATGACGACCCTGCCGTGCAGGGTGGTGGAGACGAACAGTTCGTTGCGCGTGGTGTCTTCACCGGGTGGTGGTCCGTCGCCGGTGCTGTAGAGGTGTTCGAGGCGGCGGATCAGGGCTCGCACGGTGGCTTTGGTGGCGACGGTCTTTCTGGCGTGGTCGATGAGGATGGTGCGGGCTTTCTCGAAGTCGCACGGGTTCATGGTGCGTGGGTAGTGTTGGCAGAAGTAGGCGATCTGGCGGGCTTTGTCTGCATCGAGTAGCCCGGATGCGTAGGCGTCGCGGACTTCCGGTTCGAGCCGGAGGAGCTTCGCGAGTGATTCGATGCGGTGGCATTCGCCGATCTCGAGGTTGGTTGCGGCGGCGAGCCAGTGTGCGGGGCTGCGGTAACCGTGGTCTTTGACGGTGTCGCGTTCGAACATCGCGATCATCAGATCCACTCGCTGCACCTGCGCGGTGTGGATTTCGGCGGAGACGGGATGCGGAGTTCTGTTCATCGCCCGAACACGGGACCACCACCGAACAGAGCCCTGTGCGAATCCGGTTGATTCCCTTCGACATCCACTACTCCGTAGTCGAGTGCTGCTTCCGCGGTGATCAGCGTGGAACCACTGCGTTCGTGCACATTCGGGTCACCGGCCAATGCGACGACAACACGTCCGATGAACTCGGGGGTCTCGGCATTAGCGAGCGGAAAGCCCTGGAAGTTGTCGAGTCCGCGGGCCAGCATGGCCTCGTTCTTCACGAGTCCCGGCCACAGCGACAGCGCCGTCACGCCCGTGTCGCGCAGGTCGACGGCCATGTCGGCGGCCATCTTGTCCAGGCCCGCCTTGGACATCCCGTACAACACCGAGTGCAGGTACCCGCGCGTGCCGAACGACGAGATGTTGACCATCATCCCGCTTCCCTGCGGCACCATGAGCTGGGCAGCCTCGACCGAGGCGACGTAGTGGGCTCGTAAACCCACGCCGATGAGGCTGTCCCAGTCATCGACAGGGCGTTTCCAGAACGGATCGGTGAAGCCGGCGAATCCTTTCGGACTCGCCCACACGTTGTTCACCAGCAGGTCGATTCGGCCGCTCTGCTCGTCGGCGATACGGGTGAAGAGTTCGTGGATCTGCTTATCGTCGCGGTGATCGCATTGCACAGCGATGCCGCAGCCGCCGCGTTCGGTGACCGTCGCAGCGGTCTGGTCGAGTGGTCCGCCGTCTCCGACCGGCCCCCGGCCCGTGACATAGACCGTCCATCCGTCCGATCCGAGTGCGCAGGCGATTCCCTTGCCGACGCTGCGGCTCGCACCGGTGACGAGAGCGATCTTCTGTTCTGCCATGTCACTGCACCACTTTCACGTCGTCGGTCAGGGTTCGCTCGATCGACCACAGCACTTTCACGTGGCACCTGGAGATTTTCCACCGACCGTCTTCGATGACATAGTCGTCGTCGTAGTCGAGTGCGGTGACCCGCTCGGTGCCGGCATTGAGGTCCACCTGACGGAACCGCAGCGTCCACGCGCCCGTGGCGGTGCCGGGCCCTGTGATGGAAATGCTCGGATGCATGCCGTGGTGCATGTCGAGGATGACATACCGGTCGTCGACGCGTTGCAGGGCGATTCTGGAGTAGATGTCGACGAGTCCGTCGGCGTCGTCGAAGCTGCCGAGCGCGGCCCCGTAATAGATGTCGGCGCCCTTCGCGATGAAGCATGCGCGCATCGCCTCGGGATCCTTGGCATCGCATGCGCGGAAGTACCGGTGCTTGAGCATCCGGATCTCCTCGAGCGCCTCGAGACGTGCGAGGCGGTCTTCCACGGTCGGCATGTCTGGTCCTTCCGACGGATGTACGACGGACACCGGTCGTGCCCGCTGCGCCATCCTGACATAGAACGTGTTTCAGAAAACACCCTTCGTCCCGCTCATCGGCCAGGTGGGTCACCAGATCACAGCGATGCCCGCATTCAATAGCGACAGGACGCCGACCGCGTAGAACAGTGGACGCGGCGCCGGCTCACCCGATCGCCGTTGCCGCGCACTCCCCATCCCGATCACACCCCCGAGTATCACGAGGACCACGAGTTTGACGCCGAGCTTCGTGTAGTCGAGTTCGATTCCCGCAGGCCACGGCGCTGCCAGCGCGAGTCCGGTGACGAGCGACAGCAGCAATCCGTAATCCATCACGCGGGTCATGCGGAACCGGCGAGCCACCGACTCGCTCACCCACGCACCGAATGTGGCTGCAAATCCGACAATATGGAGAAGTACGACAACGTCACGAAGAAGATCCATGCGAATATCCTTGCGTTTGTTGGCATGTCAGGTCTGGTCGACCTAATGTCGGTTGTGACATATACACATTCGTCCGGAGATATGTGACAAATCGTAGCCTGACTCCGATAGACAGAACGCACAGGTATCGAGGTATCACCGAATCGGAGGAGTGTTCATGAGTAAACGAACGATGCGCCGCACGGGGGCTTCTGCACTCGCCGCAATCGGAATGGGTGCGGCGATGGTCGCCGCTGGAGGTGGTGTGGCGACTGCTGCACCGACTTCCACGGATATGACATGCACGAGCGCGAACCCACTCCCTTGGGCACCGTCGTTCACATGGAACATTCGCGCGGGGTCCGGCGAATCGATTCCTCCGGGTGGTGACGTGCTGGAACCGGCACTCCTGCTCAGCGGCGGAAACGACCTGCCTTACCCCCCGGGTGGCCTCATCCCGAGCATCGGACCCAACTGGTATGGGACGCAGGTACTGGTCGACTGGACCAACACGACAACCGGCGAGTCCGGACGCAGTGTCAGCGATCAGGCAGCGTGGAATCAGAACCCCGGCATCCCGATCAATCGCACCTTCCCCGGGACGGGAACGGTCGACTTCACCGTGACCGTGCAGACCGGTGGGGGATGGTGGTTCATCAACACCCAGAACGCGGTCTGCCAGGGCACCATCGACGTCGTGTCCCGAGCCTGATCAGGACCGGAGGTGAGGCCGCCCGCACCCGCGGGCGGCCTCATTCAGCTCACCAGCAGGAGAAGTAGTGCGGTGACGGCAAGTACGTCGGGTCCACGCATCCGTTGCCGGATCAGGTCGACGGGAATCTGTCCCACAGCAGTGTCGAGGATCAGACCGTCGTAGTCGGTGTAGGGATGCGTACGAACCCGATAGGCAGCGGCGCACGCCCCCACCAGGACGAGGGGCATGACCAGGAGATCTGCTGCCACCAGCGGCGCAGTGAGAACGGTCGTTGCAGCAGCAACAATGGCCGGCACAGCCATCAGGGGCACACGCAATACCCGATCGTGAGCACCGAGCGTCGCACGTAACCCGCTGTTGGCAGACAGGTCCCGCAGTCCACCGCTGAAAGCCACTGTCACCGCGAACACAAGTGCGAGATGAGCAATGGCCGCAGCGGTCGGCGACAGCACCGCAGCCAGAACCCAGCCCGCGAACACCGCGCCTGCAACGTGGAGAAGCGACGACGGACGGCGACGAAGTCGAAGCACATCACTACAGATCAACGCCCGCGTGCGGCTCGTCGGTAGTGCACGCGAAGGACGGCGAGCCACCTTCCTCCACGCCCTCTGCTCAGCGACCCCGGTCAGCACCGACAGATCCAGTGCCGTGATCGATGTGCTCGCTGCGGCAGTCATATCGGATCCCACCGTCATGTCGGCGAGACCGATGCGGCCACAACAACTCACCGCCGCCGCGCCGGCCGATACAACCAGCACTCCGACAACGACAACCGGAATCCACGTCGTGGTCATCGGTACGGTCACCCCCGCAATGGCGAGTGCCGCTGCCGCACCCCCGAGAACCGCGAACACCCCGGCCGTGGCGCGAAGCGTCCATACCGGCAACACCCTGCATTGAGCGAGTACCGCGAAGGCAACTACACCGATCCCGATACCCATCCCGAATACCGTGAACGGGAGCCAGCCTTCGAGCGCTCCGATGAACGCAGCGAGTCGCCCCTCAACTGCACCGACCAGCGCGCCGATACTCAGCGCTGCGAGCAGCCGAGCCCGCAGTAGGCCGCCGCGATCGACCGGTGTGGACAACACCCACCATGCTGTGTTGCCCACGGTGGTGACAGGTCCGAGCGAACGAGCCGCGAGTGTGGACAGCGACGTGAGAATCGCGAAGACCGCCCAGCCCCACGTCGGATTCCAGCCTTCTCCTGCAAAGAGGATCGACTCGGCGAGGGCGGTCGGGGGGCGTGTCGCCAGCCACCACACGAGGCCCCCGCACACGTACAGCCCCAGAACCGACACAACGATCAGGCCTTCGCGGTGGGTTCGCGGGATGTGTGTGCGCTCGAACCCGCGCCGCACGGCCTGCACAACGCGCACCGACGGGATAGGTCCCGGAATGTCCGTCAGCGCCATGAGTCTGCGTCCACCGTCAGGTCTGCAACGGAATCCACGAGCGCAGCGTCGTGGGACACCAGCAGCACCGTGGTACCCACGCGTTTCTCGTTGCGAATCGCATCGGCCAGCCAGGTCCGTCCGCCGACGTCGAGGTGCTGTTCGGGCTCGTCGAGCGCCAATAGTCGACGAGGCCGAACGAATGCCGATGCCAGGCCGAGTCGACGTCGTTGACCACTCGACATCGTGACAGGCAGTTGGTCGGCCGCATCGAGGAGACCGACATCCTCCAGCGCCCGCGACGCCTGCCCGTACGGATCCGGTACGCCGTGGGCGGTGGCGACAAGTTGCAGATGCTCGTGCGCAGTGAGATGCGCAAACACCGCGACATCGCCGACGACCGCGGCTACCGCAGCCCGAAAACCCGGAGAGGACTCGTCGACAGGGTCGCCGTCGACGGTGATGCTGCCGTGGTCGAGCCGCTCGGCACCGACCACGCATCGCAGCAGTGTGGATTTGCCCGCGCCGTTGGCGCCGACAATCGCGCAGCATTGCCCCGCTGCGACGTCGAAACTCAGTTCGGTGAAGACGCGTAGACCACCGAAGTGGCGTTCGGCGTCGCGCACGGACACGACATGGTTGTGTGACGGCATGGGGATCTCCCGAATTCCTCGTAAACCAACGATGAGTGCGAGGAAGCGGGGACCGATCGGTCAGAGCGCAGCAGTCGATCCGGTCCCCGCGTGGGGACCGGGCGCTCGAGGTCGTGGTTTGCCGGCGGTGTCCGGGTGTGAATGACGTCGAAGTTCGCCGTGCCGGCGATTCTCTTCGTCGGTCGGACCGCGTGTGGTGCGACCGAGGCCGAACAGCAGGTCGTCCGCGCGCCAGGCAAGTACCAGCACTGCTACCGCGGCGACCGCGACGAGAAGCCCCGTCAACAGCGCCGACGTGTTGCCGGCCGAGGCGAGGTCGATGGTGAAGAAGACTGCAGCGGCCCACGACAGGACGAACAGGAGGACCTCGACGCCGTTGCGGGTGCCGAAGAACATACCGCGCAGTCTATCTCCGTCTCGCGCCGACCGTTCCCGCGGGGCTTCAGCGCTGCAGGTCGACAGCCTCGTCCATCCGCCCCAGCTTGTGGGGGTTGGCGATCCCGTAGAGGTGCGTGATCCTGCCGCCCTCCACCACGATGCTCACCGCCACGGTGCCGCCGTCCGCGGAGAGTCGTGCACCCGGCATCCCGTTGATCCTGGCCGTCGTCACCGCAAATCCTCGAACGTTCACGTACCGGACCAGCAGCGACGCCAACCGGTCGGCTCCGACGATCGGCTTCCTCGACGCAGGCGCCAGCCCACCGCCGTCGGCGACGGCCACTACATCGGGGGCGAGGACGTCCAGCAAGGTCTGCAGGTCACCGGTGGTGACCGCTGCCAGGAACTTGTCGACCACCGCGGATTGCTCGACGGGATCGACGTCCATCCGTGGTCGTCGCGCGGCGACATGTCTGCGGGCACGGTGAGCGATCTGCCGGACCGATTCCGGAGTCTTCTCCACCGCCGCGGCGATCTCCTCGTACGGCGTTTCGAACACCTCCCGCAACACGAACACGGCACGTTCCGCAGGGGCGAGTGTCTCCAGCACGGTGAGCATCGCGATCGAGACGCTCTCGGCGAGTTCGACGTCGTCGGCGACATCGGGAGTCGTGAGCAAGGGCTCCGGTAACCATTCCCCGACGTACTCTTCGCGCCTCCGGGCCGACGCCCGCAACTGGTTGAGCGACAACCGCGTCACGATCCGAACCAGATAGGGCCGGGTGTCCCGCACCTCGGTGCGGTCTGCCGCGTTCCACCGCAGCCATGTTTCCTGGACCACGTCCTCGGCGTCGGCAGCGGAGCCGAGCATCTCGTACGCGACCGTGAAGAGCAGGCTGCGATGGGTGACGAACGGATCGTCGGTCATGACTTCGACGCTACGGCGAGCGGGGCCAGATCGCAGCTCGCCGCATACTCCTCCGATCTCACTCCTAGTGCGATGTTGGAACGGGTCGCGAAGTTCGAGAACGCGATGTGTGCCGTCAACTCGACCAGCGCCGCCGGTCCCAGTGCGTCGAGCAGCCGGGCCGACAACTCGTCGGTGACCGTCGGCGGAGTGGAGCTCATCGCCTCGGCGTACTCCATCACGTCGCGTTCGAGCGATGTGAACGCGTCGGACTCGCGCCACCGCGGGACCTCACGCGCCTTCCTCACATCGAGACCCTTGTTGTGCGCCTCGAAATATCCGTAATCGAGGCAGAATTCGCATCCGACGAACGCTGCCACCGCCATGTTGGCGAAGGCCTTCAGGTTCTCGTCGCAGCGGTCCCATTTCTTCACCTTGCGACCGACACCGAGGCTGAAGTTCATCACCTTCTTGTTGTGCCACAGCACGGCTACACCGTCGGGCACGTTGCCGACCATGCGTCGTGCCATGCGTTCGACGAGTCCGCCGTAGAGTCCGGTCATCTCTGCCGCCGGGATCCTGGTGGTCATGGTTCCTCCGATCAAAGTGGCTTCGACATGAAGACACCGGCGACATCGGAAATGTGACAGCACTGCCAAGAATTCAGGGCCGGATCACGTATCGACCGCGCACGCCACCCTTCGCCACGGTCCGGTGCGCGTCGGCGGTCTGCTCCAACGGCACCACCGCGTGTACGCGGGCCGGTAGTTCACCCGAAACGGTGCGGGCGAGCAATTCGGCGAGTCGAGGTCCGTCCGGTGTCGTGTCCACCGCGGTCGTGGTGATGCCGCGCTCCGTGGGCGGTTCGGCGTTCGGCCGGACACCGACGAACGCCCCACCGTCGCGGATCAGGGGCATCGCCCGCTCCTGTAGGGCTGCAGCGTCGGCGAGGGCGTCCCAACCCGGCTCGGCGTGCGTGATGAAGTCGGCGCCGAGGCCGCGCACGAACTGCTCGTCCTCGGCTCTGGCCAGACCGGTCACCTGCCAGCCGCGGTCACGTGCGAGCGACAGGAGGTACGCGCCGACCGCCCCGGCCGCCCCCGTAACCAGCAATCGGTCGGCGCCGGCAGGTGCGTTTCCGAGCAGGTCGACGATCTGGGCTGCTGCCAGTGCGTTGATCGGCACCGTTGCTGCCTCGACCAGATCCAGATCGTCGGGCACCACGGCAAGGTCGGCTGCCGACACGACGAGTTGCTCGGCGTAGGTACCGAAGTCGCGGTCGAATCCGATGACCGCTCCCGCGACACGGTCGCCGACGGCCAGGTCCACTCCCGGTCCGGCCGCGAGGACGGTTCCGGCGAAATCCATGCCCAGGCCGGTGCGTTCGGGCTGATCGATCATGCCTGCCGTATGGAAGAAGCCGCTCGCGACCGCGAGGTCCACGGGATTGACCGTCGCTCCGGCCACCCGAACCAGGACCTGGCCGGGCCCGGGATCGACGGCGGCAACGTCGACGATCTCGATCGAGTCGGGGCCGTTCGGGGCCCGGACAACGGCTGCGCGAAAAGTAGAGGTGTGCATCGTCTGCTCCTGAAGTCTTGTGCTGAATGGGATACCACTTCACTATTGAGGGGTAACTCTCCAACGGGAAGTACGTACTTCGAAGTGCGTAACTCTCCTCGGAAGAAAAGAGCGTTCGATGCCGACGATGACCGCCGCACAGAAGCGAGCACGGGAGCACCAGGAGTACGACGCATTCCTCGCGCAATGCCCCAGCCGCCAATTGCTCGACCGGATCTCCAACAAGTGGGTCGCGCTGATCATGGCTGCGCTCGGCAGCGACGGCCCGCACGGGCCCGGCAAATGTGCTGGTGATCCGCGCGCGATGCGGTACTCCGAATTGTCGCGCAGGCTGGCCGGAGTCAGCCAGAAGATGCTCACCCAGACGTTACGATCCCTCGAACGCGACGGCATGATCACCCGCACTGTGACGCCTACCGTGCCGGTCACCGTCAGTTACGAGCTGACCGACCTCGGCTTGTCGCTGCACCAGGTGATCCGTGGTATCAAGGATTGGGCCGAAGCGAACATGGACGAAGTGCACGCCCATCGCGAAGCATACGACGCCAACAGCGAGTGACTACCGATCGTCAATGACCGTTCGCGACCAACAGATCGCGCGTGATCTCGAGTTGCCCGAGGTGCTGGGACAGCTCACGCACGATATGCAATAGAACCCACGTCGGACTGGCAGTCTGTGCGTTGCTTCGCGTAGTTCCTACGGCGGTGCGATCGCGGATACCTTCGGTCAATGCGACTCTCACCCAGCCGGGGAATCGTCGACGCAGCCGTTCGACCTCGTCACACAGGTCTCGCGGGTCGCCGTGCGCCTCGAACTCTGAGTCTCGGTCGCGTGGGATGCGCAGGCCGGCGATCACTGATCCGCCCCAATAGTCGGTCATACCGACACAGTGGGTGACGATGGCATACGCACTGTTGGCACCGGGTAACGCAGGAACGGTGTTCGCTTGCTGACAGCTCATCTGTGACAGGATCTTCTGCATGTGAGCCAGCGACTCGTCCGCGATCGCCACCACGGCCTGGTATATCTCGTCGACGTCGGTTCCTGCCATGCACGCGAGGATAGCCCGGGCGCATCCCTGTGCTGGGCACGAACGAGAATTGCCGCGGCCGACTTCGAGTCGGCCGCGGCAATTGCTATCGCGAGCACCGCATCAGCGGCAGATCAGTGTGCATTCACTGTCAACGACGGGCACCACGCCCGGTGACAGCCTTGACGACGAACAGCAAGATCACTGCTCCGAGCAGGCACGTCAGGAAGCTGAAGATCAGCCCGCCACCCTCGACATCGACTCCGAACAGCCTCAACAAGAATCCTCCGAGCAACCCTCCGACGATGCCCACGACAATGTTGAGAAGAATGCCTTGCTGCGCGTCGGTCCCCATGATCTTGCTGCCGATCCAACCGGCCAGACCGCCGATGATGATCCAGCCGAGGATTCCCAGTCCGAGCATGGTTACAGATCCTTTCTCGTATGTGGAGGCAGTCGACGTCCGGCACCGGGCAACCCCGGGCCGGACCTCAACAGCACTGATGCCGAGTACCCATCCGACAGCGGATTCACACATGCCACTTTCGTCACCACGCGACGCGCACCCTACTTCGAGTCCTCGGCGGCATAGCGGGCCAGCAACTCGCGCTCGGCCTCCCGCTTCGGGAAAACGAAGAACACCAGCGCCGCACCTATCACGACGATCCCGATCGCCGCAGCGTAGGCGCGCGAATCGCCGTCGAGGAACGCCGCGCGTGCCGCCGCGATGATCTGCTGCGCGTACTGCGGATACTGCTGCGCGATGTTCGCTGCGCCGGCGAACGACTTCTCGAGAGCCGCCTGCGTCTGTTCGCTGACGGAGGCCGCCTGCGGACTCGCGGCGACCGAGGCCGCCAACGATGCCGTGTACCCGGCGGTGAGCAGTGCGCCGAGAATCGACTGCACGATCGCGCCGCCCAGGTCGCGTTGCAGATCCGCGGTACCCGACGCCATTCCGGCCCGCGACACCGGAACCGAACCCGTCAGCGAATGCGATGCCGGAGTCCCCGCCAGGCCGACGCCGGCGCCGAGGAACATGAAACCGAGCGCGATCACCCAGTAGTGGGCGTCCTCGTCCCACATCGTCAACGCCACCACCAGCCCCAACACGATCGCGACGTATCCCGACAACAATGTGAACCGTGCTCCGTGCGACTCGACGAGTTTCGCCGACTGCGGCGCAACCAGCACCATCACCACCGCGGCAGGCAGTGCCGCCGAGCCTGCCGCCAGGGTCGAGTAACCGAGCACGTTCTGCAGATACTGCTGACTGATGTACATCGTCCCCATCAGCGTGCCGAACACGATGATGCCCGCAACTGCCGCGACCCAGAAGATCCGGCGACGCGCGACCTGCAGATCGAACAGCGGGTTCCGCGCACGTCGTTGCCGAAGCACGAACAGGACACACGCCGCGGCGGCGAGCACCAACGCGGATACCGCGACCGTCGTCATGCCGTCGACCGGCGCGAAGTTGATTCCGACGACGAGCGACCCGACCAGCACCACCGACACGATCCCGCCGAGATGATCGACAGGATCGGTGGACTCGTTGACATGACTCGGCACGAACACCACCGTCAGCCCGAGCGCCAGAAGCGCCAGCGGAATCGTCACGAGGAAGACGGACCCCCAGAAGAATCCCTCCAACAGCGACCCGGCGACCAGCGGCCCGAGAGCGGTGAGTCCGCCTCCGATCGCCGACCACAATGCGATTGCACGGGTGCGCGCGGCACCGGACCACAACGCGGTGATCAGCGCCAACGTCGTCGGGTAGGCCAGGCCGGCAGAGATCCCCCCGACCACCCGTGCGAGGAACAGGATCTCCTCGTTCGGTGCGAACCCTGCGACGAGCGACGCGGGGACCGAGAGCGCCATGCCCAGCATCAGCATGGTCTTGCGGCCGTAGCGGTCGCCGATGGCGCCGAGGTAGAGCACGGACGCCGCCAGACCGAGCGAATACCCGACCGCGATGAGATTCAAACTCGTCTGAGTCGCGTCGAACGCCTTCCCGATGTCGGGCAGTGCGACGTTCGCGACGGCGAGATTGAGGTTCGCCACCGCTGCGACGAGGATCAGCGATGCCAGGACCAGCGGTGCTCGGGTGGGACTGCCCTCGTGGGGTGTGGTCACAGAACAATGGTGCGTGATCGGCTGTGCGTCCGGTCCGGTTCGCAGGAAGTCGTCGGCCTGCCCTCGGTCTGCTACCTGTCAGCGATCGACCGCTCGTCGACACTGTCGATGATCCAGCGGTGCCAGGTCACGGCCGTCTCGGCGACACACCCGTGTCGGAAGGCCGGCTCCGGTGGGCCCTGCCGGACCAGCACCCGATAGTCCCGTCCGGCGATGCGCATGTCGACGGCCACGGAGCCGTCCGGTGTGGTTGTCTCACATACCTGCTCGATCGCATCGATTGCATCGAGGCCCGTTCTTTCGCGGAGGATGTGCTCGGCGACCTGCGCCGACGGTGACAACGCAGCTCGACCACGCAGATGTCCGAGCGGCACGCGGCCGGAGAGTACCTCCCGGGCGGTGACCACCGCAGATTCCGGACCCAACCGGCTGAAGTACAGACCGGCCGGGAGCGCAATCATGTTTGCTGCGAATCGATCTCCTCCGATGTGCGTGCACTCCCATACGTCGGCGCCGTCGACGGCGGCCAGTGCGTTCACGATGGGTCGGCCGAGCTCGGCGCAGCAGGCATCCTTCTTCCCGTGCGTGCACACCGCGAAGATCTGGCTGTGCCGTGCAACACCGACGTCCGGTTCCTCACCGCGGGCGCTCGACTCGAACGGCAGGTTCACAAGGTCCCCATAACCAGCGACGGTGCCCTCCCGCATCCATTGCCGCACACCATCGGACCACGCGAGGATCCACCGCGGCTCCACCACGTTGCGGTCACGTGGGCGACGGATCAGCGCCAGGCGGACAGGCCCGCCCGCCGATTCGATCCGTCGGACGAGTGCGTCCGGCAGAACAGCACCCGGTGCCGACTTCGGCCACGGGCCCGGATGCTCGATCAACACCCACAGTTGTGCGTGACCCGCGCGTGCCAGCATCGATTCGCCGACCTCCGACGATCGTCGCGTGCACGCATCGCACCGTCGGCTCGTCTGGTGATTCTCGATGGCCGGGGTACCACTGTGGGGTGTCACAGATCCTCTTCGCTAAGTAAGTTAGGCTCACCAAACCCAAACAGTACATCCCGGTCGCGGTGCACCCGAACATGCTCCGCATCCGGTGATGGATCGAGGAGCACGGATGAAACAGAACACACGACGAGTCGGGCGCTTGGTGGCGGGAGCCGTCGTCTGTGCCCTCGCGTTGTCCGCGTGCGGTAGCGACACCGACGAATCCGCCGACCAGACGTCAGCGTCGCGCATGGTCGAGCACGCTCGGGGCACCACAGAGGTGCCGGGCGATCCGCAGCGCGTGGTAGTCCTCGAACCCGTTCAACTCGACACATCCATCGCGCTCGGGGTCGTCCCTGTCGGCGCAGCTGTTCTCAGCGAGTCGACCGGTGTGCCCGCTTACCTGGGCGATAAGGCCTCGACAGTCGAGCTCGCCGGAACTGTTGCGGAGCCGAACCTCGAGAAGATCGCCGCACTCGACCCCGACTTGATCATCGGTACCCAGACTCGGCACGGCGAGATGTACGAACAGTTCGCCGCCATCGCGCCGACCGTCTTCATGGCGTCGCAATCCGACCCGTGGCAGGACAACGTCCGCTTCGTCGCCGACGCACTCGGTCGCAGCGATGATGCGCAGGCATTGCTCGACAACTACACCGACCGCTGCGACGAAGTCTCGACCGAACACAGCACCGAAGGTAAGACGGCACAGCTGATCCGGCCCCGCGACGAACAGCTCACGCTCTACGGCCCCGTCTCCTTCGCCGGCAGCGCCCTCGAATGTGCCGGATTCACCATCCCGCCTCGCGATTGGGAGAACTCGATCTCGGTCGACGTGTCGTACGAGCACGCCACCGAAGCGCGTGCCGATATCGTGCTGGTCACCAGCGGGACACCTGACGATCCCACATCGGTTCCTCCGGTCGTGACCGATCGAGAGCTGTTCCCGAACATGCACGTCGTCGACATGTCGTACTGGATCACCGGTGTCGGCCCACTCGGCGGGCTCACGGTTCTCGATGACCTGGACGAGTTACTCACTGAATCCGCTGACGCGAACTGAGCACCGGAACAGGGCCGCAATTCTGGTCCCGATCAGCGGAAACGCAACGAGAACCGGCACCTTCCGCGGCCGCGCGCCGAGTGACGTTGCCACCTGAGCCGAAGATCCGGGGTTTCCCTGAGTTGTCGCGGCGCCGAATTCTTCATCATCGACTACCACGATCCGGCGAGTTACCGCGACGACTGGGGTGGCCCGAGTCTGCTCGGAGTCTTCGCGGTCCACACCGGACCGGAGCTCATCGCATTGATCGTGGCCGGCTACGCGATCCGCAGGAGACTCCCCGATCGCTCGGTCTCGCGGCAGGCAGCCTCACGGTAGGGCGCCGCCGTCACTTCCTCCAGAACAAGTGGTGGGTGACGCCGCTCGGACTGGGCACCACGTCGAAGTGGAATCGGTCGAGTAACTCGTCGGGCGACCCCCAGAGCCGGAGGCCATTACCGAAGGTCACGGGCGACACCACCACATGCAGGGTGTCGACGAGATCCGCGTCGAGGAATTCCTTGACGGTGGTGACCCCGCCGCCCAGCCGGACATCCTTGCCGTCCGCGGCTTTCTTTGCCTGCTCGAGGACCGTGGCCGGGTCGCCGTCGACGAAGTGGAACGTGGTATCTCCGAGGGTGAACGACGGGCGCTCGTAGTGGGTCATCACGAACACCGGCGTATGGAACGGCGGTTCGTCGCCCCACCATCCGAGCCACTCGTGATCAGCCCAGGGACCGCGTTGCGGACCGAACTTGTTGCGTCCCATGATCTCAGCACCGATGTTGTGCGCGAAGTCGCGTGTGAAGTAGTCGTCGAGGCCGCGACTTCCACCCGGCTCGGTTCGATTGGGCCAGCTCGCCGTGGCACCGGCCCACTCGAGCATCTCGCCGTGGTCGAGCCCGAACGGGCTCTCGAAACTTTGGTTCTCACCTGCGGCGATGCCGTCGCTCGACACGGTGAAATTCTGGACTCTCAGCAGTTGGCTCATTCGGGTTCTCCACGATTCGTCGTTGATGGCACAGAGTGAGACTGCCCGAGTCCCCGAAAGTCATCGCGGGTCGACAGGAGCATCATGCCTACATGTCGATACTCGGTCTCATCACACTCGTCCTACACGGAACTCTCGCCGGCATGTACTACTCGTTCTCGATGTCGGTGATCCCCGGGCTCAAAGCGATCGACGCCGACGCAGCCGATATTGCCATGCGGAGCATGAATCGAAAGATCCTCACCCCATGGCTGTTCATACCGTTCTTCGGTGCTCCGATCCTGGCCCTCGTATCCGGGTTCTTCGCAGAGGGGTCGTCCGCGCTGTGGTTCTTCGCCGCGGCAGCGGTCAGCTTGGCCGGCTCGCTTGTCGTTACCGTCATCGTCAACGTTCCGTTGAACAATTCGCTCGATTCCAAGCGCATCGGATTCGCTGAATTCCATCCCCGCTGGAACACATTCAATATCGTGCGTACGGTATCGTCCGTCGGGTCGCTCGTTCTTGTCGGTGTCGGGCTCACCGGCTGAAGCAATTGGGGAAGGACCGAGATGCGGTCGATATCGGCAAGGCGAATCAGGGCCACCGTGGTCGCAGGAGCAGTCGCGACGATGCTTGCGGCCACCGCCGGTACCGGTATCGCGTTCGCACAGGATCAGGTGCCGAACGACCCTATCGTCGCGGCACAATCCCTGCTTGCGGACCCGGTGTCGCCGAATGGTTCCCGGATCGTCTCGAGCGAGATCGACGGACAGTTCCTGACCCTGCAGGTCCACTCCGCAGCGATGGACGAAGACATCACGGTCCGAGTCCAGCGTCCACGCGATGCGTCTGCGCCTCGGCCTGTGTTGTACCTGGTCAACGGCGCCGGCGGTGGTACCGATGCCGCAACGTGGTGGGCCAACACCGACGTCGGCGATTTCCTGAAGACACAAGATGTCAACGTGGTGATGCCCATCGGCGGCGCGTTCTCGTACTACACCGACTGGAAACGCGAAGACCCGAATCTCGGTCTCAACAAATGGCAGACGTTCTTCCTCGAAGAGCTTCCGCCGCTGGTCGATGGCGCGCTGGGCACCAACGGTGTCCAGGCCATCGCAGCGAATTCGATGACGGCGACCGCAGTGCTCCAATATGCGATCGCCGAGCCCGGTTTCTATTCCGCGGCGGCCGGTTACAGCGGCTGCGCACAGACCTCCGATCCGATCGGCAAGGAATTCGTCAAGCTCGTCGTCGAAACCTGGGGCGGCGGCGACGTCCGGAACATGTACGGCGAGGACGACGATCCGGCGTGGGTGGAGAACGATCCCGTGGTCAACGCCGAAGGCCTACGCGGAACCAAGCTGTTCATCTCCGACGCCACCGGCCTGCCCGGCCCGCACGAAACCCTCGGCAACGAGTTCACGGTCGTGGAACCGGATGCGAGCTTCGAGGATCAGGCGCTGGCGTTGGCGAACCAGGTCGTGGTCGGCGGAGTGATCGAGGCCGCGGTGCACTGGTGCACGACGAACCTGCAGAACCGCCTGAACGAACTCGATATCCCCGCGACGTTCGACCTGCGGCCCCGAGGGACCCATTCGTGGGGATACTGGCAGGACGCCTTCTACCAGTCGTGGCCGCTCCTCGCCGATGCACTGGGTTTGCCGCCTACCCAGTGATCCGCCCGATCGGTCAGCGCGTTCGAACCTCGGTGAGATCGGTGCCAGCGGGGAAGGGAAGCGTGAACTCCTGCCCGACATCGCCGATCGCGTCGGACACCGCGGTAGTGACGATGACGCGGTCCTCGTAGAGATGCCTGATCCGCACCGTGTGCCCGCGGTAGTGGAATCGGTTCATGAGGAAGCGCAGGCCCACATCGTCGAGCACCTCCTCGGCTGCATTCCAATCGGAGACCGACGGGAGGGGCCGGCCCAACCGATCGATCGGAATGAGGTCTGGTTCCTGGGATTCCAGGTCGATCCAACCGATGACCTCCCCGTCTTCACGATGGTGCGGAATCCAGTGGCTGGGGATGGCGCTCATGGCCTCACCCTATCCGGCAGATCAGGACATCCGGCAGATCAGGACAGATGTGCGAGCACGTTGATCACTGTGCCACTCGGATCCTCCACGAAGAACCGTCGTACACCCCATGGTTCGTCGGTGAGCGGATAGACCACAGGCGAGCCTCTGCGTATCGCTTCGGCGTGGGCAGCGTCGACTGCGGCCGGCGTCCCGACATCGATCCCGAAGCGCGGCACCGGGTTCTCCATCCCATGTGGCGGGATCAAGACCTGCGCGCTGGGATCGTCCGAGGACTGTAGACCCAGTACCGGATCGTCCATCGCTACATCGAGCCCGAAGACCTCGACGTAGAAGGTCCTGGACGCAGCAAGATCGTGCCCGTCGGCATACGAAATGATTCTCTTGATCATCGTCGTAGCATCGCAGTCCGTCCGCATTCGGATTGGACGAATGGGAACACGTGCCTATGACTCGAGGCCCGCGCTCACGGATTGTCGATGTGCCTTCGGGCTGGGCACGTATCGCGGGATATACCGCCACATCACGGCGCTGCCCGCGATGGACAACACACCGATCGCCACAGCCCCCGCCGCAAGAGATGCCGCCGCAACCACACCGACCAACAGCGGACCGGTGAACGATCCGACGTCATGGGTCAGTCGCCACGCGCCGAGGAATTCCGCGCGGCGATCCGGCGGTGAGACATCGGCACCGAGCGTCATGACGACCCCGTTGCTCCACCCGTTGGCTGCACCGAGCAGCATCGCGACGACGACGAGCCACCACAATTCATGGATCAGCGGAAGGATCAGAAACGCGATCCCGAACAGCAGCAGAGCCGGTACCGCTGTCACGCGGCGGCCGAATTTGTCCATGATGACTCCCGCCGGGTAGGCGAGCAGCAGATCCACCGCACCACTGATTCCGAACACCAGGGACACCGTGGCCGGCGCGATCCCGATGTGCTCGGCCCACAGGGGTAGCACCGCTTCACGCGACGCACGCGAGGCCCCCACGAGCATCGACCCCGCTCCCAGCGTCAGGAGCACGACATGGTGAGACTTCGCGACGGCAAGGACCCCCACGTCTCCGCCCTCGGAACGTTGCGGTTCCGGAACCGTCGTCCGAGCAATGAGCGCTCCCGCGACGATGATCGCCACGAGTTCGACCATCAGTCCGCCGCGAATACCGAACTGATGGACAGCGATCGCGCCGACGAACGGTCCGACCAGCACTCCCGCCCTGTGCATTGCCGCATTCGCGGAGATACCCCGGGCTCGCATGTGCACCGGCAGAGCACCGGCCAGGTAACTCTGGCGGGCCAGCCCCCACACAGCGAATGCGAATCCGGTGAGCACTGCACCGACCGCCAGGATCGCCGGGTTGGGGGCCGCCAGCGAAATGATCACGCCCACCGCACCGAGCGACGATCCTACGACGATCGCGCGCACCTCACCGAAACGCCCGACCAAGGTTCCCGATGGCAGGTCGCCGAGCACCGCACCGAGTGCCAGCAACGCGACGATGATGCCCGCGACAGGCACCGAGGCACCCAGCTCCCGGGCGAGCAGAGCCATCATGGGTGCCCCAGCGCCAGTACCGAGGCCGAAGATCGCGGACGGTATGAACAGGGACGTGAAGTATGGACGTAGGCCCGCAGAGGGTTCCGTCTCCCGCATGCGGGCGAACATCGAACTCCTAATACTGGATCAGACAGCGTTGAAAGGGTCACCCTCGAGTGCAACGGACTCGACTCCGTCGGGCCCGACCGGCACATCACCCTCGAGAGTGATGCGGTAGAGCCGACGGTCGTGTTCTGTCGTGAGATCCGACGGCGCCAGATGCACAGCGGAACGGTTGTCCCAAAATGCAATCGAGCCCGGCTCCCACTTGAACCGCACGGTGTATTCGGGGCGGCCCAACTCTTCGTAGAACAATCCGAGCAGACGACGGCTCTCGTGCGCAGAGACGCCGGTGATGTGCTGGGTGAAACCGGGATTGACGTACAGCGCCTTCTCCCCGGTCTCCGGGTGCACACGCACCACCGGATGCTCGGTCACCAGCGGGCGACGCTCGACACGGCGGAGATAGTCCTCGGTGGGCTTCGACCCGGCACCCGGCGTGAACTGGTGCACCGCACGTAGTTCGTCGACCAATCGTTGCACCGGAGCCGACAGACCGTTGTACGCCGCGACGGCGTTGGACCATTGCGTGTCACCACCGTAGGGGGGCAGTTCCTCGGCACGCAGAATCGATGCGAACGGCGGATTGATCGCGGCAGTCACATCCGCGTGCCAGCGCACCTTGTCGTAGCCGTTGCTCTTCGCGACCCGAGCTTTGAACCGATCGCGGAAGATCGGGTAGATGGTGGGGTAGTTCTCGTCCGGGATCGAATCGAACAACGGGTGAGCCGGGGTCGGATTACCGAAATAGGACGCGAACCGCAGGTGCTGGTCGTGATCGAGGAACTGCTCTCGGAAGAACACCACCTTCCACTTCAGCAAGGCGTCACGCACGGTGGTGATCTCGTCATCGGTGAGTTCGCGAGTCAGGTCGATACCCCGAATCTCTGCACCGGCGTATCCGGACTGGGGAATGACGTCGAGTCTGGTGGCGGCCTGGGTCATGGTGAACTTCCCTTCATCGGAATTATCTGGGCTGTGAGAACTTCAGGTACTTCAGAACATCTGGTTCACAGAGCATCACGGCAACGGTTGCGGCTCGGATCCATCCGCGTTGTTCTGTGCGTCGACGATGTCGTTGTAGCGGCCGTCGACATAGGATCGGATATCGACCGCGGTGGCCATGGTTCCGGTCTCGAGTAGTCCGTCGGCGACCGTCTGGAACAGCGCGGTCGACTTCTCGTCGATCGGGTAGTACTTCCCGGTACCGATGTGGTCGAGCAACGACTTCCCGTCCTCCGGCGTCATGCCCTGGGTTCCCACGTAGTACGCATCGACCCATTCGTCGGGATGAGCGGTGATCCAGTTGTTTGCTGCGACGGAACGTCCGACGAAATCGCCGATGGCTGCGGCCTTCGCAGGATCCTCGAGTGTCTCCCTGCGGACGATCAGCGTGTTGATTCCGGTGTTGATTCCGGTTCCGTCGCCGATGATCGGCGGCGAACCCACCTTGTAGTACTGGACGCCGGTGAGGATCGCGGCGTCGACGGCACCCGACGCGAACGTCGGCGCGACCTCGGCACCCGCGAGCTCGACGGCCTCGATGTCCGTCTTCGGATCGAGCCCGGCCCGAGCGAGGAGACCGGCCACGATCATGTGCCGTCCGGTACCCGGTGGATACGCGACCTTCTTGTCCTTCAGATCGGCGACGGTCTCGATTCCACTTCCGGGCTGTGTGGCGAGGAAGTACCCGCCGCTGCTTCCTGGATTCGCTTCGAGACCGATGGCGACGATGTCGGTGACGCCACTGGCAACTGCGAGCGGAATGGGGGCCTCGCCGATCGCTCCGATGTCAGCAGCACCGGAACGGAGAGCTTCGATGACCGCGGGTCCGCCGCTGAAGTCGGCAAATTCGAGCGAGTACGGAAGTTCCTCGGTGGCACCTGAAAGCTGCAGCGGCAGAGACCGGCTCGCATTCTGCTCGGCGACGACGAGAGAGGTTCCCTCCGGAATGTCATCGCTGCTGTGGGCGATGGTCGCCTCGGCGAGTGCATCCTGCCCGTCGGCCCCGGACAGCCCACATCCGGAGACCGCGAACGCTATCGCCAATGCGGGCAGCAGAAGCCACCGTGATCCTTCTGTATTCGGCACAGCCTGTTCCTTCGTCGTCGAACCGTGGTGGTTGTGCTGTGCACCCACAGCGAAGAGCCGGCGGATCATTGCGCGTCCGGTTCGTCGCCCACGCCGAGCTCGGTGAGCAACTGTCGCCGCAGCTCGTTGAATTCCCGCGAATCGCGGGAGCGGGGCTTCGGTATCTCGACCGGTGATGACAGCGAGATCGCGCCATCGGTCAATACGATCACGCGATCTGCCAAGAGAATTGCTTCGTCGACGTCATGGGTGACCAGCAGCACGGCAGGGCGGTATTTGGCCACGAGCTGCTGGAGAAGCCCGTGCATCTTGATACGGGTGAGCGCGTCGAGAGCACCGAACGGCTCATCGAGCAGGAGCAGCTCGGGTTCTCGGACGAGGGCCCGTGCGAGTGCCACACGCTGCGCCTCACCTCCCGAAAGCGTGCGCGGCCAGGCCTTGGCCTTGCTTGCGAGCTGAACCTCGTCGAGCGCGGCGAGGGCATCCGCGCGGGTCTGCGCGTTGTCGGGGCGACCGATATTGACATTGGTCAGCACCTTCTGCCACGGCAGCAGGCGTGGATCCTGAAAGACGATCGCCTGCTGGGCCGGAACACGGAGGTGTCCCTCCACTTCGGCGTCCAGCGCACCCAGGGCCCGCAGGAAGGTCGACTTACCGGATCCGCTCCGGCCGAGCAACGCAACGAATTCTCCGGGGGCGATGTCGAGGTCGAGACCGTCGAGCACCACCTGCTCACCGAACACACGTCGCACCCCACGTGCGACGACCACCGGATTCGTCCTGGTCGGTTCGATCAGGTCAGTTCCCATCGAACGACCTCCTCCACGTGAGCAGGCGCGTTTCGAGTGCTCGGACGATGAAGATCGAGATCAGGCCGAGGATCGCATAGACCGCGATGAGCACGAAGACCACGTCGAGTTGGAAGTACTCGCGGGCGTCGCTCATCATGCGACCGAGACCGCGTTTCGCGTTGATCGTTTCCGCGAAGATCAGCGACAGCCACGCGCCGGTCAGCGCCAGCCGCAGCCCGATCAGGAATCCGGGGAGTGCACCGGGCAGAATCACCCGGCGGATCAGTTCGGCACGCTGCACACCGAAGGATCGTGCAGCCTCCACCAGTCCGGCATCGACGCTGCGAATTGCCGAGAAGGTGTTGATGTAGATCGAGACAGCAACCGCGAGGGTGATGAGCAGGACCTTCGGGGTCTCGCTGATACCGAACCACACGATGAGCAGGGGAACGAGAGCGAAGTTCGGGACGGCCCTCAGGACCTCCATGTTGGCATCGACGAAGTTCTCACCGACGCGCGACAATCCGGAGATCAACGCGAGGACCAGCCCGAGCACGATTCCGAACAGCAAGCCGTAGCCCACCCGCAGCAGACTGATGGACATATGTTCCTGCAGTTCGCCGTTCGCGATCAGACGCCATGCTGCCGACAGCACCGACAACGGCCGGGGGAGGGTGTTCTCGTTGAACAACCCGGTGCTCACCACGAGCTGCCAGATCACGATGATCAGGGCTGGACCGATCATGCGCTGCACTGATCGCGGCACGCGGGATGAGCTCTGGGTCTTCCTGCTCAGCGCTGTCGGATCGATGAGCGTGGACTCCGCGTCAACAGTCGTCGGCGCTCCCACATCCGACTTCCGTGTCCTGTCGAGGATCGTCGCCATCGCTCAGCCCTCCCCGATCGCTGCGCCGGACCACCGGCGTCGCGAGTTGTTGCGCGGCATGGGAACTCCCTCGTGACTGTGAATCAGGCCCCGGAAGTTCAACTCCGGGTCATGTGTTCGTCGAATGTAGAACGCGGAGACGAGGGGCGACGACCATTGAAATCGGCTTGATTACAAGGGCTTGCAAACTCCGCGGGTGCGGTCGCACCACCGGCCTGCCCGTCTCAGGTGAAGGGGAATCCTCGGGAGGCAAGCGCCTGCCGAATCCCGCGCCGTGGACCGAAGGCCGCGGGATCGGTCAGCCGGGAAACGATTCTTCCCGTCCAGCTTCCGACAAGTCCCTGCGAACGGTAGAAGCCCTCGGCCCGCACGTCGTACTCGGCGATTCCGTGGTCCTGCTCGTCGATCCGATAGCCCTCCCGATGGCAGACGACGTCGAATCCGAGCCGCGGCTTCACCTCCGCGGTCTCGTCCGGATCAGGCCATCCCACGGATAGCCCCACCACCGGGAACACACGCGGCGGCAGGCCGAGGATCTCTGCCACTGTCTCCGGATCGTTCCGTATGCCACCGATGAACACCGTTCCCAAACCGAGGGATTCCGCTGCAACCACGGCATTCTGCGCCGCGAGGGTCGCATCGATCACCCCGAGCAGAGTCGACTCGGCATAGTCGGCGTTGTGCAGATCGAGTCCCCGTGCCGTGACGATCCGCTCGGCTCGGGCAAAGTCGGCCAGCCACACCAGGAACAGCGGGGCATGACGCACGGCGTCCTGATCGCCGGCAAGGGCGGCGAGTCGACCGACGCGCTCGCGGTCGGTCACAGCTACCACCGACCACAGTTGCAGATTGCTCGATGTGGGCGCCGACGACGCGGCCGCCACCAGAGTGCGGACGATGTCCTCGTCGATCGGTTGCTCGGTGAACCGGCGCACCGATCGATGATCGAATTGGACGGCGAGGGTGTCGTTCCACGGGCCGTCGTCGTCGCGTACGCCGAACCGACGGACGAACGCCCCTTCGCGAGCGCTCACCGCCCCGTGCCGGATACCGGCGTGAGCGCCGGCGGGGTCGACGGAGGAGCTGTCGATGCTCGAGGTGGAGTCGTGCTCGGTCACGGTCACGGCGGGTTCCTTCGATCTGCGGACGAAGTCGTGATCAGACTTCACGCGCCACTGTCGTTACAACAGGGTTCTGCTTCGCCGGATCGAAAGTCGATCGTCGAGACAGCACCTCACCGAATCGGTCGCTCGTACATGCCATAGGTGCACAAACACCGATCATCTGACAACATCGTCGAATGTCGACTGAGCGCATCGAAGTGCAGCGCACCATCAAAGCCGATCCCGCATCGATATTCTCGGTGCTCCGTGACCCTCAGGGCCACGTTGCCATCGACGGATCCGGAATGCTGATGGATGCAGACGGCGACGTGGTGAATTCGGTCGGCGACAGCTTCGTCGTACACATGGACCGTGAAGCTCTCGGCGACATTCCCTTGGGCGAGTACGACGTGACGGTGACGATCGAGACTTTTGTTCCGGACCGTGAAATTGCCTGGACCATCCTGGGAACCATTCGTCCGCAGATCGGCCACGTCTACGGTTATCGGATCGAACCGGTGGACGGTGGTTCCCTCGTGACCTCGTACTACGACTGGTCGAATATCGACCCGAAGTGGCGTGAGGCAGGGATCTTTCCGGTCATCGCAGAAGGATCGTTGAAGGCGACCCTCGGAATCCTCGCGCGCACCGTACACCGCGGATATCCACACTGATCAGTTTCATTCACGCTCGTCGAGGGCGCTTCCGATGAATCGGATCGCGTCCCGTGTTCGTTCGTCAGCGGCGGGTCCGAGATGTCCGGCCCCTGTGACAAGTCGATATTCGTGAGCGATGTCGAGCTCGTCGAGGACGCGGTGGAGGTACTCGGCGCCTTCGTGCAGGAGGAATTCGTCGAGCGCACCACAGTCGACGAGTAGTGGGAGCGAGGCGTCACGGATCTCGTCGGCGTGTGTCCTGGCACGTCCGTACACCGAGTTCGAGGCATAGACTGCCGGGTCGCCGGTCGCCTCCGACATGGCGCGATGGAGCTCGCCGAGAACGGAGGGGATGTTCCGTGAGGGAACGTCATCGGGGGTCTCTCCCGGAAAGACCGCGGGTGAGATAGCGGCGACCGCCGCGAAACGATCCGGCGTGGAGAACGCGGCTTTGAGCGCACCGTAGCCGCCCATGGATGCGCCCAGCATCGCAACCACATCCGCATGGCCGTAGACGACCGCGACGTGCTGCGGGAACTCCTCGGAAATCATTGTCTCCCAGGCCTGTCGGGGCCCGTTGATATAGAAGCCGCCGACTGTCGGTGTACTCGGACACGCCACGATCGCCCGCGGAATATCTCCGTCGGCCCAGAGTTCGTCGTAGAACGGCCTCGCCAGTTCCAGCGAAGCAGACGACGACATCGCGCCGTGCAGGTGCACTATCAGCGGAACAGGCTCGGACCGGACCCAGTCGGGTGGGAGGAGCACCCGGTATTCGACGGTGTCGCCGACCGCAGACGAAGCGAATTCCGTCCGTACGAGCCGGGAGCGTGGATGATTCATGTCGATCTTTCTGTAGTCGATCCTTCTGTACGCAGTCCGGCTTCAGCCCTGTCGGTGAAGTGCACGAGAGTAGCGCCCAAGAAAAGTACCACCGTAGTATTATTTCCACCATGGTAAGCATGAGGGAGCGCAAGCGCGCGGAAACTCGGCAACGAATCTCCGATCGGGCGACGCGCCTGTTCGAACGCGACGGATTCGAGAAGGTGACACTCGCTCAGGTGGCGGAGGCAGCCGATGTCTCCGTCAAGACAGTCACGAACTATTTCGGCGCGAAGGAAGACCTGTTCTTCGACGCTGAGCCGGCGATCCTCGAGGCCCTCCAGAGCGCGCTGTCCCACCGGGACTCCGAATCGCCGACCGCCGTGCTCTACCCGATCATTCTCGACGGCCCGATCCTGGCCGGTCCCTGCCCATGGTCCGATCTCGATACCGCCCAATGGGAGGCGATGCGAGTCTGGGCCGAATGTGAACGTAACTCCCCCACCCTGACGACCCGACGCGCCGCCATCCTGCAGTCGTGGATCGAACCGCTGGCAACCGCGAGCGGTTCGGTGGCATGGGCCGCGATGTTGGTGGGAATCCTCATGCTCCGGCACAACATCGTGCAACAAGGGCTCATCGACCGAGACCGGCCCCTCGACGTCGAGCAGCAACTCTCCCGCACAGTGGCGCAAGCACTCGACGCGCTCGAACGAGGATTTCAGGGCTTCTGATCACATCAGAGGTCGCAGCCACCATCAGCTGCCGCCGAGCATCAATCCTGCTTCGGCACCCAATGGTCGTTCTCGAGCTCGTACTTCTCCTTGACCGCCCCGTACGCGGCGCGCTCGGCGTCCTCGCCCTCGCCGACCCGCTCGGCCGCGGCCTCGTATGCAGTGCCGTACAACTCCTGCACCTCCTTCGACGATCGACGCACCGTGTGCGGAAGCTCGAACCGGTCCACTTGGACATCCCTTCGTCGGCGACGGACGTGCTGCCACCCATTGTGGGTCGGTCGGCGGCGCCGCGATGCCGATCGGGCCACTTCGCCAATGAGAGGATCTGGCCATGACGTCCGTGACCGGCGACTTCGAACTGACGCACGAGGAACTGCGCGTAGTGGCCCGCTACGTCGCCGAGTCCGCGCAGGAGGTTCTCCCCCTGTTCGAGTCCACCACACCTGACGATCCCCGACCGCGTGCCGCACTGGATGCCGCTTGGGAGTTCATCCACGGTGCGCGCCGGACCAAGCTCCAGCGAGTCACCTCGATGGACGCGCACCGCGCGGCCGGCGACGCTCCCACCGAGGTCACCCGTCTGGCGGCACAAGCCGCAGGCGACGCCGCCTCGGCTGCCTATCTGCACCCGATCGCCAAGGCCCACCAGGTCGGGCACATCCTTCGTGCGGCAGCCAACGTGGCGCGTATCGCCGAGATCGAATCCGGTGACGACCCTGCCCTCGGGGACGAGATGATCGAGCGGGCGCGTGCACGAGCAACTCCGGTGTTGATCGACGTGCTGTGCCGGTATCCCGCCGCGCCGACAGGCAGGAGCCGCGCTGCGCACCTCATGACCGCCCTGGACTCCTCGCTCCGAGCATCCCGCTGACTCCTGCCTCTACCCGCCGGTCACCCGACCGCGGTCCCCTCCAGTTCGACCAGCAAACTGGGGATCGCCAGCCGTGTCACTCCGAGCAACGTGCTGGTCGGCGCCACCCCGGCGGCGCCCAGCCGCGAGGTCAGTAGGCCGTAGTGGGGAAAGAGCAGGTCGATGTCGGTGGTGTAGACGTTGAGCCGGACGAGGTTCGCAAGGGACATACCGCCCTCGCCGAGCACGGCCTCCAGGTTGTCGAGACTCAGCGTCAACTGTGCCGCCATGTCGCCGTCATGCTGGGGCTCACCGTCACCATTCGTCGCAGTCTGCCCTGAGCAGTACAGCGTCCGAGTGTGTCCGGAGACGATCTCACCCTGATTGAAACCCATCTCCATCGACCACTTCACCGGGTTCACCGCAATACGTTCCATTGCCACATCAGTTCCATTCGATTCGACAGTGCGAGCGTCCAGCAGCGCGGAAGCCACTGTGACGGTCCAAGCCTCCCAAATATTTACGACACTTTGTGTCGTATATTCCGGTAGCTTTCGCGTATGCGCGCCGACAGGTTGGTATCGCTGGTCCTGCTGCTGCGCAGGCACGCTGTCCACCGCCGGCGTCCCCACCTACGCCGAACGCGGCCGGAACGGCGGATTCGCGCTGTTGCCCGGCTTCCGAACCGAGCTCACCGGACTCAACAACGACGAGGCGCTTGCCCTACTGGTGTCCGGATCCCGACGCGGCGCACAAGTATTCGGACTCGGTTCGGCGCTGGCGTCCGCCATGCTCAAAGTGATCGACGCACTACCCGAGAGCCAACAGGCAATCGCGACCGAAGGAGTCCAGCGACTGCTCATCGATCCGGAGACCGACCTCCTCTCGCGCCGAGCGGTCACTGACGAGACACCCGACTCTGTCGCGGCCGAGATCCGGCGCGCGGTGTTCTCCGGGCACCGACTCCTTATCCGATATGCAGCGCTGGACCAGGCCCCGAAATGGCGCACGGTAGAGCCGATCGGGCTCGTCACCCTCTACGGAGAGCCGTCCAGACCGGTCAGGCCGCGATCAAGCGACGGAACGAACTGCGGTGGAACACGATCGGTTCGACATCGCAGTCGGTGAGGAGTTCGTTGATTCGCAGCACCACGATCGCGTGGTCACCCGCCGGAACTTCCTGCTCGACGGTCACATCCATCCGCACACTCGTCCCCGAAACGAACAGTGCTCCCCCATTTCGGGTCTCGGTGTCGAGACCGGCGAACCGGTCGCCGTTCTTCGAGGCGAGGGCCCTGGCGGCACCGTCGTGCACATCGCTCAACACACTTATCCCCAGGTGTGGAAGAACGGACAAACGCGGCCAAGTTGTCGAGCTGTGCTGCACACAGAACGAGACGAGCGGCGGGTCGAGCGACACCGGCACGAACGTGCTCGCGGCCATCCCGACGCGTTCGCCGTCCACATCGGCGCAGATCGCGACCACGCCTGATGGGACGTGGGCGAAGGCCTCGCGCAGTACCGTGCCGTCGAGCGCGCTCACGCTGCCTCCGTCCTGGTTGCTGCAGCCAACACCGGCGACCAGCGCTCGGCGTAATCGGCGATGACGGTGTCCGTCGTATAGGTCGAGTCGAGGAGGTACAGGCCCGGCGCCGGCGTCGTCGCGCCCAGTTCCACCAATACCGGCTTGAGCAGCAGGTCGGGCGCCAGTGCATGCGCCGGACCAGCACCCAGCATGAGCGGCACCGCGACCACGTCGCGCAGTCCGTCGCCGGTGGCGAATTGATCGAGGAACAGTTTCAGCACGCCGGTGTAAGCGGCTTTGAACGTCGGGCTGGCGAACACCACCAGGTCGGCCTCGGCGACGGTCGACACCGCGGCGGCGACGTCGTCGTCACCCCACCCGAGGAGACCTGCGCCGAGGCTGATCACATCGATCACGTGGTCGGGTTCCCGGCCGGTCAACGCGGTCGCAAGCCGGGTTCCGGCGTCGAGAGTTCGGGAGCCGGGCTTGGGATTGCCCGCCACGACGGCGATCGACATAGTCACCTTCCAATCCTTGGGGTGCCACCGTTAGAAAGACGAGGGCACCCGCCATCCTGCACTTTCCGAGCGTGTACCGAAACACTTTCACTCGCCTCGAGTACAACTTCGATGCCTGATCACCGCACGACGCACCGACGATTCACTACGGTGGTGGTCGGCAGATCCGGGCATCATTCTCGGCGCAGCACAACCTCGAGGACGACAGATGAGCGACGTGAATCTCAGCAAGCAACATCCTGCTGCGTACAAGCAACTGGCGAGTCTGAATGAGCAGGTCGAAGCCGCAGTGAAGGAAGCGGATCTGGATCCGCTCCTGGCCGAACTGGTCAAGATCCGGATATCGCAGATCAACGGTTGCGCATTCTGCTTACGGATGCACACACGCGACGCACTCGCCAAGGGTGAGACGACCGACCGGCTGGCCGTGGTCGCTGCTTGGTGGGAGTCGCAGTACTTCACCGCTCAGGAGCGGGCCGCGCTCGCTCTTGCCGAGCAGGTCACCCGGCTGACGGTTCCGGAATCGGATGCCTGGGACGACGGATCCATGACCGCAGAACAAGCATCGGCAGTGAGCTGGCTGGCAATCGTGATGAACGCGTGGAATCGAGTGGCGATCACCAGCCACTATCCCGTCGCCCCCTGAGCTTCTCTGCAGCTCGACGTCGCTCACTCACCGAGGTGGCATCGGCGATGCAACCGACGGATCGTGTGCTCCAATTCCGGCGCCGGACCTTCCACGATGACTCCGGGAGCAACGTCTCGGACGGAAAGAGGCCGCACCGGCCCCGCCGGCACTCCCATTTCCTCGAGCCATCCGGTGAGCTGCTGAGAGGAAGCGGCGTAGACGATTCTGCCGAGACCGACCCATCCGTGCGCAGCTGCACACATGGGGCAGTGCTCTCCCGACGTGTAGACGGTTGCGCCCGCGCGGTTGTCGGGCGTCATGTTCTCGGCCGCCCACCTGGCCAGTGCGAATTCGGGATGACGAGTGCGGTCACCGCCGGCGATTCGGTTGCGATCCTCCGCCAGGGCTCGGCCTTCTGCATCGACGAGTACCGATCCGAATGGCTCGTCACCTGCGAGCAGCGCTTCCTCAGCGAGTTCGATGCACCGATACAGGTGCTCGAGATCCGCGTCGTTCACCACAGTCCGTGTCCCTTCATTCGAGAGGCCGGCGCAGCACCTGCTGCGCGCGCAACCACGTCGATGGATCCGGTTGCTTCTGCCATGATCGTGCAACCATCGGCAACGGTCCAGGGCACGGGATCATCGACACGGACTCGAGTAGAGCCACTCAGGACACCTTGTCGACGGCGCCCAACAATGAATCCATGACCTCGATGAGCCACGACCGTGCCGGCGAAGGCCCACAACGGTCCACCCGCCGCACGATCGATGCCGTCGTGACCGCTCTGTTCATCATCGTGACGATCGTTTTCGCCGCTGTTGCGTTCTTCCTGTCCCTGCTCTTCCCGATGGGGATGGATTCGTGCGGCCCGGCCGGTTGCCAAGAGGGCTATCTCACCGCTGCGTTCGCAGTCACATGGGGTGGCATCGCCGTCGCTGTCGTCGGCACCGTCGTGGGAGTCGTCACTGCCGCGCAACGTCGGGTGATGATGTGGGTGTGGCCGCTACTCGGTGCCACGACGATAGCGGTGGTGCTCATCGTCGGCCTGAATCTCGCGGAGCGCGCGGGATGAGATGAGCAGTCGCTCGAGCCGTCGAACCGTTCTCCGTCGCGCCGGGCCTCATCCATGTATGACCTGGTCAACGGCGGACGATCCGCCGCCATGTCCGGGGACGTTCTGCATCTGCGGTCACGAGCGCATCGAGCCTCTCGACGGTCGTCCGCGGCGCGGCTGAAGCAATGTGAGGACAGTCGGACTTCCGCTGCACTTCCAGTCAGGTACAACGCTCACGACCAGTTGAATCTGTCCGGAGCGTGCGCTTCGCGATAGATACGACACTCGGCCGACAAAACGAGGTCACGCACTCTTTCGAGTTCGTGACCTCGTTTATTGCAATTCATCGAATTGCCTTCTGTGGGCGAAGGGGGACTTGAACCCCCACGTCCCGAAGGACACTGGCACCTGAAGCCAGCGCGTCTGCCATTCCGCCACTCGCCCGAGCAACGCAGAAAACAGTAACACAAGGCATACCCGATCACCGATTCACCAGGTCAGGGAGGTTTTCCGGGACCGATCGAGGCCTGAAACGTGTCAAGTTGAACACGCGCGGTAATCCGCCCGGTCGAATCCGAGCAAAAGTAGATACCATGCAGTAGCGAGATCTGCACCCACGACACGCTGTCACCGGAAAGGGGGTCGTCATGGGTATCGCCCAACGCTTCGAGCGGAAGCTCCAGGCTGCAATCGGCGACGCGTTCGCCCGCGTCTTCGGTGGCGGTGTCGTCCCCCAGGAAGTCGAAGCTGCGCTCCAGCAGGAGGCAACCGACGGCGTCCAGCACCTTGACCGTGGCCACATATTGGCCCCGAACAAGTACGTCATCACCATCAGTGACTCCGATCACGAGGCCTTGGCGGCGGATCGGGACTTGACTGTGAAGGCGTTCGCGCGTCACCTTGAGGACTTCATTCGCGAACAGGGATGGCAGACATACGGTGAGATCCAGGTTGTATTCGAGTCGTCTTCGGCATTGCACACCGGGCAGTTCCGAACACACGGCTCTGTCGACCCTGAGGCAGGGCGTCCACAGACGCACGCCCCGTCACAGCGGACCCCGCAGAACCGTCCAACAGTGACCCCCGAACCAGGAGTTGGCTCCATGACGCAGAACCCCGGCTACGAACCAAGCCGTGACCCCGCCGAGGCGGAAGCACAGTACGCACGAAACGGTCACGCGCACGGCGGCCAGGATCAGCGCTACGCACAGGGCTACAACGGTGGTTACGCCCCCCAGGGCGGCGGGTACGAAGATCAGGCCGGTTACGACCAGCAGGCCTACGGTGCCCAGGGTTACGACCAGCAGGCCTATGACCAGCAGAGCTACCAGCAGCCGGGATACGACCAGCAGGGTTACGGCGCCCAGGGCTACCAGCAGGACCAGGGCGGCTACCCGCAGGAACAGGCCTACGGCCAGGACCAGGCATACGGCCAGCAGGCCTACAGCCAGGACTACGGCCAGCAGGGCTACGCCGACCAAGGCTACGCAGACCCCGGCTACCAGCAGCAGGGGTACGCAGCGGGCGCGGCAGGTGCCGGCTACGACCAGGGCTACGCGGATCAGGGTTACGCCGATCCCGGCTACCAGCAGCAGGCGTACGGCCAGCAGGGTTACGCGGATCAGGGTTACGCAGACCCCGGTTACCAGCAGCCCGATCAGGGCTACCAGCAGCAGGCATATGCGGGTGGCGGCTACCAGCAGCCCCCGGCCGCGGCCGGACGTGTTCTGACGGCGACTCTGCAGCTCGAGGACGGCAGCGGCCGCTACTACCAGCTCCGCGAGGGCAGCAACATCATCGGTCGCGGGCAGGACGCTCAGTTCCGCCTCCCCGACACAGGTGTGTCGCGCCGCCACATCGACATCCGCTGGGACGGCCAGGTCGCGATGCTCTCCGATCTCGGTTCGACCAACGGCACTACCGTGAACAGTGCCTCGGTTCAGGACTGGCAGCTCGCCGACGGCGATGTGATCCGCGCAGGCCACTCGGAAATCCTGGTCCGCATCCTCTGACCAGCGGGAAAACCGGCTCACCGGATCCGCAGAACTCGTCCGAAGCGCGAGCTGCGGATCTGACTCTGCATGGAGTCGGTCGATGTCCGTATTGTGAGTGACCGCACCGAACCGGACGACCGCGCACCGGTCGCACATGCCGAAGGAGGACATGCCGTGCAGGGGCTGATTCTGCAGCTGAGCCGGGCAGGTTTCCTTCTGCTGCTGTGGCTGTTCGTGTGGGCAGTGCTGCGTGCATTGCGTTCGGACATCTATGCCGGTTCTGCGCGACCGCTACCGCGCTACTCCCCCAAGCAGTCGGTGTTGCCGTCGCTCGGCCGCAACAAGACCGCCAAGTATCTGGTCGTGACACAGGGTGCACTCGCAGGTACCCGGATCACGCTCAGTACCCAGCCGGTGATGATCGGCCGCGCCGACGATTCGACACTCGTACTCACCGACGATTACGCGTCCACTCGACATGCGCGACTCTCTCCGCGGGGCTCCGACTGGTACGTCGAAGACCTCGGCTCGACGAACGGAACGTACTTGGACCGAGCGAAAGTCACCACTGCTGTCCGCGTACCCCTGGGCACTCCTGTGCGCGTGGGTAAGACTGTGATCGAGCTCCGCCCGTGACACTTGTACTGCGCTACGCTGCCCGCAGCGACCGAGGCCTCGTTCGCTCCAACAACGAAGACTCCGTCTACGCCGGCGCGCGACTGCTGGCGCTGGCCGACGGAATGGGTGGCCACGCCGCCGGCGAGGTTGCCTCGCAACTGATGATCGCCGCGCTCGCGCATCTCGACGACGACGAGCCGGGTGGAGATCTCCTCGGCAAGCTCGACGACGCGGTGCGCGAAGGCAACGCAGCGATCGCCGATCAGGTCGAGGAAGAACCCGAACTCGACGGTATGGGCACCACGCTCACCGCCATCCTCTTCGCCGGCAGCAAACTGGGCCTGGCCCATATCGGCGACTCCCGCGCCTACCTGCTGCGCGACAACCAGCTCACCCAGATCACCCGCGACGACACATTCGTGCAGTCGCTCGTAGACGAGGGCCGCATCACCGCGGAGCAGGCGCACACGCACCCGCAGCGTTCGCTGATCATGCGCGCTCTCACGGGCGCAGAGGTGGAGCCGACGCTGACAGTGCGCGAAGCGCGCGCCGGCGATCGCTACCTGATCTGTTCCGACGGTCTCTCCGATGTGGTGAGCGACGAGACGATCGCCAACACCCTGGGCGAGGGCAGCCACGACGAGTGCGCCGACCGGCTCATCGAGCTTGCGTTGCGCAGCGGCGGACCCGACAACATCACCGTGGTCGTCGCCGACGTCATCGACCTCGACTACGGGCAGAGCAACCCCATCGTCGCCGGAGCAGCGTCGGGTGAGGACGAGGACGACGCTCCCCGCCCGAACACCGCCGCCGGTCGCGCTGCCGCGATGCGACCGCCGCGCGCCACACCCAAGCGCGTCATCAACAAAGCCCCCGAAGAGCCGAAGAAGCGTCGTAGCCGCTGGTGGGCTCCGCTCATCGCGCTCGTGGTGCTCGGCCTGATCGCCGCCGGCGGCTTCTTCGGTCGGCAGATGATCCGAAACAACTATTACGTCAGCGCCGACGATGCCCGTGTCACCGTGCTGCGCGGACTTCCCGGCAACGTGTTCGGTTACTCACTGCAGGAACCGGCACGGATCGGGTGCGTCACCGACGACGGCGAGCTGACCCTTGTCGATCCGGGCGACGCCCAGTGCCGCGTGATGATGGTCGACGACCTTCAGCCCGCTGCGCGCGAACAGGTTCGTGCCGGGCTTCCCTCCGGGACACTCGACGAGGCGAACGTCCAGATGGCGCGCCTCGCCGAACAGGACCTGCTTCCGGTGTGCAAGGTCGAGGAGTCCGAGCCTGCCCCGACCCCCGCGCCCGTACCACCTGCGCCCGGCGAACCCACGCCAGGCGCGCCCGCGCCCGGCGAGACACCGGCCCCGACAGCAGAATCGGCACCCGCCGAACCCGCTCCGAGCGAGGCAGCGCCCGCACCTGGCGAGCCGACACCCGGAAACGGTGGAACCGAATCGTTGGCGGCACCGGAACCGGCGCCCGCACCCCAGATCCCCGGGCAGAACTGCAGGGTGGGCGCCTGATGTCGGTGACCCATGGCGCGGGGGCTTTTCCGAGCCCCCCCGGTGGTTTCGCTCCGGCCCCTCCTCAATCCACGAAGCGCAACACCGAACTGGGACTGCTGCTCGTCGCGATCGCCATCACGACGGTGTCGATGATGCTCGTCGAGGCCTCCCTCGAGCAGGCGCTCACGTTCGACCTCGCGAAGTACGGTCTCACGTACGCCGGATTGTTCCTCCTCGCGCACCTGGCGGTGAGGCGGTACGCCAAGTACGCCGATCCGCTGCTGTTGCCGATCGTCGCGTTGCTCAACGGCCTCGGCCTCGTGCTGATCCATCGGCTCGACCTCGCCGACCAGGAGAACGCGCGCTACATGGGCCTGTCGATGCCGTCGCCCGACGCGAACCAGCAGGTGCTGTGGACTGCGATCGGCATAGCCCTGTTCATCGCTGTTCTCGTGTTCCTCCATGACTATCGGCTGCTTGCCCGCTTCAGCTACACCCTCGGGCTGATCGGGCTGGTTGCCCTCGCGATCCCGGCGTTGCTGCCGTCGCAGTTCTCCGAGGTCAACGGCGCCAAGATCTGGATCAGGCTCCCCGGATTCAGCATCCAGCCGGGTGAATTCGCCAAGATCCTGCTCATCATCTTCTTCGCGTCCGTGCTCGTGGCGAAACGTGATCTGTTCACCACGGCCGGCAAACATTTCCTCGGCATGGATTTCCCCCGTGCGCGCGATCTCGGTCCGATCCTCGCCGCGTGGATCATCTCCATCGGCGTCATGGTGTTCGAGAAGGACCTCGGCACGTCACTGCTGCTGTTCACCACCGTTCTCGTGATGCTCTACATCGCGACGGAACGCGTGGGCTGGCTGATCATCGGGTTCTCGCTACTCGCGATCGGATTCGTCTTCGCGTACCAGATGTTCGGCCACGTCCGGGTCCGTGTCCTGACATGGGCCGACCCGCTCGCCGACTACAGCAACACGGGCTATCAGATTTCGCAGTCGCTGTTCGGCCTTGCCACCGGCGGTGTCGCCGGCACAGGTCTCGGCAGCGGACGGCCCGCTCAGGTGCCGTTCGCAAAGACCGACTTCATCATCGCCGCGATCGGTGAGGAACTGGGCCTGATCGGGCTCGCCGCGATCCTGTTGCTGTTCCTCATCCTGGTCATCCGTGGTTTGCGCACTGCCCTCGCAGTGCGCGACAGTTTCGGCAAACTGCTCGCCGCCGGTCTGTCGTTCACCCTCGCCGTCCAGTTGTTCGTTGTGGTCGGCGGAGTCACCAAACTGATCCCCCTCACGGGCCTGACCACGCCGTTCGTGTCGTACGGCGGGTCGTCGCTGCTCGCGAACTACTTACTGCTCGCTCTGCTCATGAAGATCTCGCACTCCGCACGCGAACCCGTCCAACCGCGTAAGAAACCGGTGACTCCCATCGCGGAAGCTCAGACGGAAATGATGGGGCGCGAATGAACACGCCGCTCCGCAAAGTCGCGATGGCCGTGATGTTCATGGTCGTCGCCCTGCTCGCCAACGCCACCTACGTGCAGGTCATCAAGGCAGACAATCTGCGCACCGACCCGCGTAACTCGCGGGTGCTGCTCGACGAGTACTCGCGTCAGCGCGGCCAGATCTCCGCTGCCGGGCAGGCACTGGCCGTGTCGATCCCGACCGACAGCCGCTACAAGTACCTGCGTGAATACCCGTCGACACCCGCGCAGCCGATGAGTCCGCTCGCCTATGCGCCGGTCACCGGGTTCTACTCGATGCAGTACGGCAGCACGGGCCTCGAGCGCAGCGAGGACGAGCTGCTCAACGGCTCCGACAACCTGCTGTTCGGACGTCGGCTGTTCGATCTCGTATCGGGACGCAACCCGCGCGGCGGCAATGTGGTTTCGACGATCGATCCGGCCATGCAGCAGGTCGCGTACGACGAACTGACCTCCAAGGGATACACCGGGTCGGTGGTGGCCATCGAGCCTTCGACCGGCAAGATCCTCGCGATGGTGAGCACGCCGAGCTACGACCCGAACCGGTTGTCCGGCCACGACGGTGCCGCGACGTCGGCGGCGTGGGACGAACTGAACTCCGACCCCGACAAGCCGATGCTCAATCGCGCGATCTCCCAGACCTACCCGCCGGGTTCGACGTTCAAGGTGGTCACGACGGCCGCTGCTCTCGGCTCGGGCGTCACCCCGGACGATCAGCTCACTGCTGCGCCGAACATCACGCTCCCCGACAGCACGACGACTCTCGAGAACTACGGCGGCGCGGCCTGCGGCGACGCCCCCACGGTGTCGCTGCGCGAAGCGTTCGCACGCTCGTGCAACACCGCGTTCGTCGAGATGGGCATCAACACCGGTCGCGAGGCTCTCGTCGACCAGGCGGAAGCTCTGGGTATCGGCGAGACCATCGACATTCCGCTGCCGGTCGCGGAGAGCACCCTCGGGCCGATCTCGGACGGTGCAGCGCTCGGACAGTCCACCATCGGCCAGCGTGACGTCGCATTGACTCCGTTGCAGAACGCCGTGATCGCCGCGACCGTCGCCAACGGCGGTGTGCGTATGAAGCCGTATCTCGTCGAACGTCTGGAGGGGCCCGATCTCGCACTCCTCGCGGAAACAAAACCCGAATCCCTCGGGCAGGCCATCGACCCCTCGGTCGCGGCAACACTGACCGATCTGATGATCGGCTCCGAAGAATGGTCGGGTGGACAGGGTGCAATTCCCGGTGTTCAGATCGCGTCGAAGACCGGCACCGCCGAGCACGGCAGCGACCCACGTAACACTCCGCCCCACACGCTGTATATCGGGTTCGCACCCGCTCAGCAGCCCACAGTGGCGGTGGCCGTGATCGTCGAGGACGGTGGCGACCGTGCCCTTGCCGCGACCGGCGGCTCAGTGGCTGCGCCTATCGGACGGGCCGTGATTTCGGCCGGAATGCAGGGAGGCTGACATGGCTTTGTACAGCGGCGCCATGGTCGCCGACCGATATCACCTCACGCGACTCATCGCCACGGGCGGCATGGGACAGGTCTGGGAGGGCCTGGACACACGGCTCGACCGTCGTGTCGCAGTGAAGGTCCTCAAGGCAGAGTTGTCCCACGACCAGGACTTCCTGACCCGATTCCGGTTCGAGGCGCGCACCACGGCGCAACTCAACCACCCGGGTATCGCCGGTGTGTTCGACTACGGCGAGACGACGGACGAGGAGGGGCAGTCCGTCGCCTACCTGGTGATGGAACTGGTACACGGCGAGCCGCTCAACGCAGTCCTCTCGCGTGTCGGCCGTTTGTCGTTGCCGCAGGCCCTCGACATGCTCGAACAGACCGGCCGGGCTCTTCAGGCCGCGCACAATGCGGGTGTCGTGCATCGCGACGTCAAACCCGGCAACATCATGATCACCCCGACCGGTCAGGTGAAGATCACCGACTTCGGTATCGCGAAGGCCGTCGACGCGTCGCCTGTCACGCGCACCGGGATGGTCATGGGGACCGCGCAGTACATCGCGCCGGAGCAGGCCCTCGGCCAGGAGGCGACGTCGGCGAGCGATGTGTATTCGCTCGGTGCCGTCGGCTACGAGGTGTTGTCCGGTCGGCGCCCATTCCTCGGGGAGAGCGTCGTGACGGTCGCGATGAAGCATGTGCAGGAAACTCCTGCGCCGCTGCCCGCCGAACTCCCGCACGAGGTCCACGACCTCATCGACATCGCGATGACGAAAGATCCGAAGTACCGGTACTCGAGCGGTGGCGAGTTCGCCGATGCCGTGTCGGCCGTGCGGTCGGGCCGGCCCGCGCCGCCCCCGGGGAACGTGCCGCCGGTGACGAGTGCGAACCGGGTGCTTCCTCCGGGTGTCCCTGGGGCGACGACGACGGTGCCGATGCAGTCGTCGCAGCAGACGCAGTCCCAACAGACGCAGCAGTACGCACCCACCGCCTACACACAGGCGCCGTACACCGGATCTTCGCAACCACCGACGACCGGCCCGCCCTACGGCGGTGCGGCTGCGGCGCAAGGTGGAGGTGACGACGACCGGAAGGGACCGAGCCCCACCGCGCTCGCATGGGCTGCGGGTGTGGCGATCGTGCTTGCACTCGTCACTCTGGGCGTCGTTCTGCTCACCAACGGTGAGGACGAACCCGACACCGGACCGTCGCCGACCACACAGATCACCACGACGACGCAGCAACCCACCACGACACGTCCCCCGCAGACCACGACGTCGGAATGGACCGCTCCGCTACCTGTCCCGACAGAGCCGCCCACATTCGAACCGACCACCACGGTCGAGGTTCCGACCACGGTCGAACCGACCACCACCGTGGAGGTTCCGACCACCACGACACCTGCGCCCACCACAACCACCGCGACACCGACAACCACGACCGCCACCACGACGCAACCCGTCGAAGAAGGAGAGGAGCCTCCGGGCGACGCTTCGGGTGAGGGAACCGGCGACGGCGGTACGGGAGGCGACCAACCCGCAGCCAGCAACGGTACGAACAACGGACCGCCGGACACACAAGGAACGTCATGACCACACCGCGCAAGCTCTCCTCACGCTATGAGCTGGGTGAGATTCTCGGCTTCGGTGGCATGTCCGAGGTGCATCTGGCACGGGATCTACGGCTCGGCCGTGACGTGGCGATCAAGGTTCTGCGCGCCGACCTCGCGCGCGACCCTACGTTCTACCTGCGGTTCCGCCGCGAGGCCCAGAACGCGGCAGCACTGAACCATCCGGCGATCGTTGCCGTGTACGACACAGGTGAAGCCGAAACAGAAGCCGGCCCGATCCCATACATCGTCATGGAGTTCGTCGAGGGCGACACGTTGCGCGACATCGTGCGCAGCGAGGGACCGATGGCGCCGAAGCGGGCGATGGAGGTGATCGCCGACGTGTGCGCGGCGCTCGACTTCAGTCACCGCAACGGGATCGTGCACCGCGACGTCAAACCCGCCAACGTCATGATCAACAAGGCCGGCGCGGTCAAGGTCATGGACTTCGGCATCGCCCGCGCGATCTCCGACGCGTCGAGCCCGATGACGCAGACCGCTGCCGTGATCGGCACTGCTCAGTACTTGTCGCCCGAGCAGGCGCGGGGCGAGCAGGTCGATGCGCGCTCCGACGTCTACTCGGTGGGCTGCGTGCTGTTCGAGATCATGACCGGAGAGCCCCCGTTCAAAGGCGATTCTCCGGTCGCGGTCGCCTACCAGCATGTTCGTGAGGATCCGCCGCTGCCGTCGTCGGTGAACAGGCAGGTACCCCCCGAGCTGGATTCGGTGATCCTCAAGGCGATGGCGAAGAACCCCGCCAATCGCTACCAGTCCGCGGCAGAGATGCGCAGCGACCTTATCCGGGTGCTCAGTGGCCAGCGTCCCAGCGCACCGATGGTCATGACCGATGAAGACCGCACCACTTTGATCGACTCGGTCGAGCAGAACACCGGCCGGCACTACCGTCCCGCTGCCGCAGCCGGCGCCGCGGGGGGCGTCGCCACCGGCGACGACTCCGGAGGCGACGGCGGTTCGGCGCTCCGCAAGATCCTGCTCGGTGTCGCGGCCGTGATCGTCGTGGGCATCGTCGGTGTGTTCCTGTGGTCGTTGGGCCCGGGGTCCACCACGGCACAGGTCGCGATCCCGGACGTCCGCAATCTCGCGGCGAGCGAGGCCGAGAGTCAGCTCCAGGACAGCGGCTTCCGGGTGGCCCTGCAGGAGAAGCCCGACTCGGTGGTGGCCGAGGGCAACGTGGTCAACACCCGACCTGTGCCGGGTAGCCAGGCCGACGAGGGATCGACGGTCACCATCGAGGTCTCGAGTGGACCCGAACAGGTGCAGATCCCGCGGCTCGACGGACTCTCGCAGGAGAGGGCCGCCCAGCAACTCGACTCGGTCGGCCTGCGTCTCGACCCGAACGTGCTGCGAGCACCGTCCGACGAGGACGAGATCGACACCGTCGTCGAGCAGAACCCGTCGGCCGGCGCAAACATCGATCGTGCGTCCACGGTGACCATCACGCTCGGCTCCGGACCCGAGCAGGTCCGTGTCCCGAACGTCGTGGGCCAGGCAGAAGAGGTCGCGCGCGGGAACATCGAGGGCGCCGGATTCGAGGTCGTCGTCGAGCAGGTCGAGTCGGGCGAGGAGGCCGGCACCGTGGTGTCGACCAGTCCTTCCGGCGGCGCCACGACCGATCGGGGAGGCACCGTCACGATCCAGGTTTCCAACGGCGACCGGATCGAGATGCCCGTGCTGACCAACCGCTCTGTGTCACAGGCTTTGTCGGCGCTCCGTGCGGCCGGCTGGACCGGCTCGGCCGCGCAGCTCGTGCAGACACGTGAGGCCACTCTCGACGCCGGTCTCGTGGGCACGATCATCACCCAGCAGCAGCCTCCCGGTTCGGAGATCTCCAAGACCGACACCGTAAGTGTCGGCGTGGGAGTACTCGGTATCCGCTGACACAGCGCTCGAAGTCACTGCCGCGGCGGCCTTACTCCATCGGAGGGGCCGCCGCGGTGCGTGAGCGGCGTGGTCAGGCGCCCCTGTAGTGGCCCGGGCGTCAGGCGGCACCGCCGTCGAGCGCCCGGGCCATTTCGCCTTCGAGCTGCGCGACCAGCGATTCCTCCGGCGCCCGACCGCACACCGCGAGCCAGTTCGCCAGCATGCGATGACCACCCTGGGTGAGCACCGATTCGGGATGGAACTGCACACCGTGGATGGGCAGTTCCGCGTGCCGCAGCGCCATGATCACACCGCTGTCGGTCTGCCCGGTGACGACGAGTTCGTCGGGCATCGTTTCCGGGAACACGGTCAGCGAGTGGTAACGGGTTGCGGTGAACGGGCGGGGCAGACCGGCCAGGACGCCGGTGCCGTCGTGGTGCACGAGGCTGGTCTTGCCGTGCAGGAGTTCCGGCGCACGATCGACGGTTCCGCCGAATGCGACACCGATCGACTGGTGGCCGAGGCACACGCCGAGCAGCGGTGTACGTGCGGCGGCGCAGGCCTTGACGAGGTCGATGCTGACACCGGCGCGTTCGGGGGTGCCGGGGCCGGGGCTGAGCAGGATGCCGTCGAACTCATCGACGACCTGCTCGAGTGCGCCGGGCGCGGTGAGCCTCTCGTCGTCGTTGCGCCACACTTCCACGCGTGTCCCGAGCTGACCGAGGTACTGCACGAGGTTGAACACGAAGCTGTCGTAGTTGTCGACGACGAGAATGCGCATGGTGAGAAGAGTACTCACCGAGCTATCGTGCTGCGGCTCCGCCGGTGTAGGCGGGGACGGTGAGATCGGAACCGGCCTGCTGCAGGAAACCCAGGCCGTAGCGCGTGGAGTACTGCTTGTAGACGCGTACTCCGGGTTCGGCGTCGAGCGACTCCGCGATCTTCGCGGGATCTCCCAGTGCCGTGATGACGTATGGCGGTGAATAGGTACGTCCGTGCAGGAGGAGGGTGTTTCCGATGCAACGGGGCGCCGACGTCGCGACGATCCGCTGATCCTGCATCGAGATGGCTTCGGCGCCGCCCGCCCACATCGCGTTGAGTACGCTCTGCACATCCTGCTGGTGCACGACGAGGTCGTCGGGCGAGGCGTCTGTCGGATAGCGGCCGTCGTCATCGCGCGGTGCATCGGTCAACGTAACGGTGACACCGGCGCCCTGTCGTTCGGTCAGGCCTGCCGGATCCTCGAGTGCGGTGAGCTGGTCGAGCACGGCGGCGACCTCGTCGTCGTTGGTGGCCGCACCGCTCTGGAGCTGCGCCACCTGCATGGTCAGCGCGTCGCGGGTCGCGGCGAGATCGTCCGACTCGGACTGCGCCACGCGCACGAGGTCGGACAGGCGCGGCGAGTCACTCGCGCGCAGTTCGGTACCGTCGGACACACCGCGGGTGGTACCCAGCAGCAGCCCCGCGACCAGGCACACGACGAGTGTCGCGGATCCCCAGGCCAGAGGGGAGAGCCGACCGTTCGACACGTCGAACCTCCATTTCGGCTACTGCGTTAGCGTGTACAGCACAGGTAGATGCCCAACCTACTCTGCCGGCCTGCAGGAGGCGGAGTCGTACCAGCGAGGACACCATGCCCAAGTCGAAGGTCAGGAAGAAGAAGGACGACGCGGTCGGAAGGTCGGTCAGCCGGACACCGGTGAAGGTGAAGGCTGCACCGTCGAGCAGCATCTACGTCTCGGTGATGCTCGGCCTCATGATCATCGGACTGCTGTGGCTGATCGTGTACTACCTCGCCGCAGAGCACATTCCCTTCATGAACAGCCTGGGTGCATACAACTTCCTCATCGGGTTCGGCTTCATGGTGGCGGGTCTGATCATGACGATGAAGTGGCGTTGACGACCACCGACGCCGCCGGATTACACTCATGTGATTCATCCCCACCTGTGGAGAACCCTGTGCACAACTCTGCGGAAGTAGCGGCATGACCGCTCGATCCCCACTCGAATGGTCGACGCCGCCCGTCGCCGTCGCGGCTCTCGCGGGCGGTGGAGTCGTCCTCGCGGTGGCCGCGGTGTTCGCAGTTCCCGATGCGGTGGGTCGGCTTCTGATCGGATTCGCTGCGCTACTCGTTCTTTCGATGGCGCTCTCGGCGGTCCGTCAGCGTCCCCGGCTCCAGGTTCTCGGTGACGCCGACGGACCGGCATCGGGAATCGCGACCACCCGACTGACCGGTCGTCGCGAATTCCCACGCTCGCAGTTGCACCGCGTGCGCATCGTCGAATACCCCCGGCTCGGGCGGCGGGTGCCGATGCTCGAAATCGACACGCTCGAACCCGGTACCGGCGACGAACGGCTGATGATCTTCGGACGCTGGGATCTGGGCACCGACCCGCGCGACGTGTACGACGCACTTGCGGTGCATGGTCTGGCGCCCGATCACACTCCCAACTGAGAGCGTAGACGCAGCACGGCGAGCAACACCAGCACGAGCGACACCACCGCCACCGCGGCGAGCGCGATCCATCCCGTGCGGACGATCTTGTTCCGGTCGGTGCCGGCGCCGAGGTACTGCGGCGCGTAGAGCAGGGCAGCCGTCGACGCGGCGCCCGCGACCAGGCCGCCGAGGTGTCCCCACAGGGAGATGCCGGGGATCGTGATGCTGATGAAGATATTGAGCGCGACCACGGCGAGGACCGGCGCGGGGCTACGACGCAACCGCAGCAGGATGATGGCCTGGGCGCCGAGCAGACCGAACACGGCACCCGACGCTCCGACAGTGACTGCATCGGGCTGCAGGAACATCACCGCCGCGGAACCACCAACGATCGATACCGCATACACCGCGAGATAGCGGGCACGGCCCAGCACCAGTTCGGTGTCGCGGCCGATGATCCACAACGCGAACATGTTGACGGCGAGATGCATCAGGCCGTAGTGCAGGAACCCGCTGCCGACAACACGGATGTAGTCACCGTTGGCAGCGATCATGGGCGGCCACAGCGCCCAATCGAAGAACAGGCGCGACGCCTGCTCGTTGTTCATCACGCTGCCGGACTGCGCGGCGGTGATCCCGAAGATCACGACGTTGAGCGCGATGAGGATGTACGTGACCAGAGGAGTCGGGCGGTCGGTTCGCACCGGCGCACCGGCAACCGTCCGGGCCTGCGGGGTGGAACGCTGTGCAGTGGCGACACAGTCGACGCACTGATGCCCTACCGATGCGGGGCGCAGACACTCGGGGCAGAACGGTCGTCCACACCGCGTGCACGCGAGCAGTGTAGTGCGGTCGGGGTGACGGACGCACCGCGGCTGGGACGCGGGGCCGCCCCCCTCGGCCGCCGGGCCCCAGCCGGGGTTCGTCATGGTTTCTCTCTCAGACTGTGATTCTGACTCAGGGTTTCCGACTCAGGCGATGGTGATGCTGTTGATCACGACGTCGTCGGTCGGGCGGTCGCCGCGATCGGTCGCGGCGGAGCCGATGGCATCGACGACCTTCTTGGACTCCGCATCGACGACCTCACCGAAGATGGTGTGGCGACGATTCAGGTGCGGGGTCGGGCCGAGCGTGATGAAGAACTGCGAGCCGTTGGTGCCCGGCCCCGCATTGGCCATGGCGAGGAGGTACGGACGGTCGAACTGCAGCTCCGGATGGAACTCGTCGCCGAACTGGTAGCCCGGGCCGCCGCGACCGGTGCCGGTCGGGTCGCCGCCCTGGATCATGAAGCCGTCGATGATCCGGTGGAAGATCGCACCGTCGTAGAACGGGCCGGTGGCCTCGCCCTTCGCGTTCTGAGTCTTGTACTCCTTCGAGCCGTCGGCCAGGCCGACGAAGTTCTCGACCGTCTTCGGCGCATGGTTACCGAACAGGGAGATGACGATGTCTCCACGGTTGGTGTGAAGAGTGGCGGTTGCTGTCTGGTTGGGTGAAGTCACACCCCCATGTTGCCATCCCTGTGTCGTCAGCCGCGGCACTCCTCCGACTGTGATACGCCTGACGAGCTTCTGCCGGAAGGATGAACCGGTGTGGCAATGTGGAGCCATGACGAGTGTGAGCGAGTCCCTTTCCGGTAGTGCCCTCCCCGAGTCTGTCCGCGACCTCGTACGTCCGATAGACGACACCACCAATCTCGGAGGCGCACTGCGGGTCGCCGGCGACGGTGCCGTGGCGTTGGCTCAGGGGTCGGCAGCAGCCGGCCTCGTCGTCGCCCGCAAGGGTGTCGAGGCATCCAAGGAACTCGCTGCTCGCGCACGTCGCGCACGGGAAGAGGCATCTCCGCTGATCAAGGCGGCCACGGAGAAGGCACTGGCCGACAAGGGCACCGTGAAGAAGGCCGATCCGAAGTCGCGTGGCGGACGGAAGGCACTGCTCATCACCGGTATTCTCGGCGCCGTCGTCCTCGGCGGCGTCGTCTTCTACCGCAGTCGTCGCCCGTCTTTCCCTCCCGTGGCCCCGGAGCCGCCGCGGTTGCAGCCGGTCGTCGCCGACAACGAGCCCACCGGCAACTGATCCACGAGGGTCGCACCGGTCACATCTTGGCGGATCGGGCCATGGCGAAGGCCGTGAGGAACTGCCCAGAGCAGCTTCGGCGAGCCGCCAGAGCCCCACGATGGCAAAGGCGACGACCCCGAACCACAAGGCCACGACCCGCCCGGTTCGGCGGCAACTTCGGTCATGGCCCCGGATTGGTCGGCGGTACCGGAAGCGCCACCGAGGGCGAGCCGAATGGCGATGTACCCGATCAGCAGATGGACGATGCCACTCATGACGAAGCCGGCGCGTGCGAAGCGTTCGAACACACTGTTCTGAGCGAGTCGGCCTGCGGTGGAAGAAGAGTTGGCATACGACGCCGTTCCGTCGATGGGCGTCCTGGACGAGATGTCAGCCATGATGCACGACCCCTTCCGGTGTGCACGGTGGTAGAAGGTTCCACCGGCGGGTGCGCCGGGAAGTGCGCAGGGCCTGTAGCGCGGTGACGAGGCCGATCGTCCGGTCGGGGTTCGCCGCAGTGAGCTGTACGGCGGCGGACGTGCGGAACTTTCTCTCCGAGGAGGTCTCGGGCGCGTCGTCGGAGGTCGCTAGCAGGAAACGATCGGGCAGCGCGAGCTTGTGGATGGTCCGCATCGACAAGAAATACTGGTGCGCAAGCGAACCGGTGGTGTACGGCAGCTCGTACTTCACGCACAGTTCCCGCACGCGAGTGGATATCTCTGCATACCGATTGCTGGGCAGATCGGGAAACAGGTGGTGCTCGATCTGATAGCAGAGGTTACCGGACAGGAAGGCCATCACCTTCCCGGCCCGAAAGTTCGCAGTCCCGAGCATCTGCCGCAGATACCATTCCGCTCGGGTCTCGTTCTCGAGTTCTTCGAGGGTGAACTTCTCGGCTCCGTCGGGGAAGTGACCGCAGAAGATCACCATGTATGCCCACACGTTTCGCAGCAGATTGGCGAGGAGATTCGCCTTCAGGGTTCGACGCCATCGGCGTCCGCTCAGCGCAGGGAAGAGCAGATAGTCCTTGCCTGCCTGACGACCGATCTTGCCGAGCAGCGCCCGGACCGGCGGCCGCAAGCCTCGCCGGTCTCGGTCCGCCGGCTCCGGCGGTTGCAGGTCGTGTAGAGCGATCCCCCACTCGAAAGTTGCGGCGAGCAGGAGATTCTGCAGCGGTTGGATCAGGTGGATCGGTCGCCATTCCTGGTCACGGGTCACTCGCATGACTCCGAACCCGACGTCCTCGTCCATACCGACCACATTGGTGTACTTGTGGTGGCGGTAATTGTGCGCGTACCTCCATTGGGGGGACGGCCCCACCTGATCCCACTCCCAGCTGCTCGAGTGGATTTCCGGGTCGTTCATCCAGTCCCACTGGCCGTGGGACACGTTGTGCCCGATCTCCATGTTCTCCACGCTCTTGGCCACCGCAAGGGCGGTCGTCCCGAGGGCCCATGCGGCCGTGGACCTGCTGCCGATGATCACGAACCGTGCCGAGATGTCCAGAATTCTCTGAAAGGCAATGGTGCGACGAATATAGGTACTGTCTGTTTTTCCGAACGAGGCAGTGACCTCGCGGCGGATGCGGTCCAGTTCGTCGCTGAGTGCCTCGACATCCTCCCGCGTGAGGTGGGCGTATTCCTCGATGTCGGTGATAGCCATGACGATCGCTTCCGGTTCGGACATCCGGTTCCCCGCAAGGCGAGCGTGGTTCGGGGCGTCCGGTTCGGCCGATGTAGTAATCAGTAGTAGTGATTGCGGCCCGCCACCGCGTGACCGGCCATTCCCATGAGCGCAAGCGCCACACCGATCACGATGAGCGCGATACCGAGGTACAGCAGGATGGGGACACTGATGACGACGCCGACGATGGCGAGGATGATACCGAGAATGATCATGACGAAGACCTAGTTTCATATCATATTACGTTGGAATGCAGTCTGTTTGGTGACAGACCCGGCCGAACACTCGGTTCCGGGGCCGCCGGTCAGGAGGTGACGCCACCGGTGCGGTGGCCGAACGGATGTCTCCAGTCGCGTCGTGTCGTGACCGCCTGGCTGCGTGCGACGCTCTGCGGTGTGGTTTCGCCCCGGTCGGGATCGTCGCTCCCGCTCTCACGCTGGGCGGCGAGATGATCGCGGTCTCGGCTCACCACATCGGTTTCATGGCGTGCTTCCTTCAGATCGTGGCGGGCCGCGCGGCCGCGCCGGGAGGTGCGTCGTGCGCCGGCCAGCAGCACGCTCAAGCCGAGCAGACCGACAGCGCCGACGACGATGCCGTAGAGGAACAACGCACCGGTGGAGCCGGTGACGTGGTAACCGAACACCGCGAAATCGTCGGTCAATGTGTGTGCGACTCCGCTGTTGCTCAGTACACCCGTGGTTCCGATGACGACGGCAGCCAGCAGAAGAATGAGTCCGAAGATGATGATCATGCCGGCCTCCAAGGCCTGGTAGTGACACCAGTCAACGCCGAATGCCACCGTATGTCAACGGTGTAGACCTACGGTTGGGGTCTACAGTGGAGAAGGGAGCGAAGGGAGAGCGTGTCATGGCGAGGACACCCGCGCGTCGCACGGCCGACCCCGACAGCCCTCCTGACAACGGACCGGTCACCAGAGAGCTGATTCTTTCGCGCGCACTCGAAATCATCGATCACGACGGAATCAACGGGTTCTCGATGCGACGTCTCGGAAAGGTCCTGGGTCGCGATCCGATGACGTTGTACCGGCACGCACCGAGCAAGGCCGCCGTCCTGGACGGAGTCGCCGAAATCGTCCTCGATCAGCTCACTGTCGGCTCGACGGACGGCGACTGGGTGGCACAGCTCCGCGAGGTCGCGCGCGACTTCCGCCGGCTGGCGCTCGACCATCCGCACGTGGTTCCGCTGTTGGTCACCCGGCCCTTGGCGACGCCGCTCGGACTGCGTCCACTGGGCACACTACGTCCGCTCGAGGACATTCTGAGGCTGCTCACCCGTGCGGGTTTCGGCTCGTCGGACGCCCTGCACGTCTATCGAGCACTGTTCGGGTTCCTGCATGGCCACGTCCTCGACGAACTGCAAGAACTGGTCGAGCGACCCGAAGAATCCGACGACGTGCTGCGCCTGGGACTGCACCGACTTCCGATCGGCGACTTCCCCCTGTTGCGCGGTCTCGCACCGGTTCTTGCCTCGTACGACGGTGCGGCAGAACTCGAGCGGGGGCTCGACATCCTGTTCGCCGGACTGACCGCGACCCTCGCGCCCCCTCGCCCCTGAAGCGCTGCGAAGCCCCCTTGATCACCGGTCCCCGGGCGCGACGATTCCGTTCTCGTACGCGTAGATCACCGCTTGCGTTCGGTCACGCAGTGCCAGCTTGTCGAAGATGCGGCCCACGTGGGTCTTGACCGTCTGCTCACCGATGAACAACCCCGCGGCGATCTCGGCGTTCGACAGGCCACGCGCCAGCAACACGAGCACCTCGTTCTCGCGCGGCGTCAGTTCCGGCGAGGTGGGCACGCGCTGTGTGTCGCGGGGTAGTCGGGCGAACTCGCCCAGTAGGCGCCGGGTGACGCTCGGCGCGAGAAGTGCGTCGCCCGCTGCAACGATGCGCACCGCGTCGGCGAGTGTCGCGGCGGACGCGTCTTTGAGCAGGAATCCGCTCGCTCCCGCCTGCAACGCCTGATACACGTATTCGTCCAGGTCGTATGTGGTCAGCATGAGGACTTTCGTGGTGGGGACGTCGGCGCACACGCGACGGGTCGCGGCGAGGCCGTCCATCTCCGGCATCCGGATATCCATCAGCACGACATCCGGCTCGAGTGCCGCCACCGTGGCCGCGGCCTCGACCCCGTTCGCGGCCTCACCGACGACCACGATCCCGGCTTGCGCGCCGAGCACGACGGACAGCCCTTCCCGGACCATGCGCTGGTCGTCGGCGATGACGACGCGCACCGTAGTCGTCGTGTTGCGAGTCATCGCACTCCTTCCGCAACGGGCAGGACGGTCTCGACGACGAACCCGCCTTCCGGTTCGGGACCGGTCTCGAGCCGGCCGCCGAGTGCAGCGACCCGCTCGCGCATCCCGATCATCCCCTGCCCGGCCCCCGCAAGGTCCCGAACCGGTTCGCGGGCGGGCCCGTTGCGGATTCGGAGGCGCAGGCCGTCGGATCCGTAGGCGAGATGCACATCGATCGGTGCGCCCGGCGCGTGTCGAACGGCGTTGCTCACCGCCTCCTGCACGATCCGGTAGGCAGAGAGTTCGACGCCGGCCGGGAGTTCCCGGACGTCACCGTCGACCCGGTCGCGCACGTCGACCCCGCCGTCACGGACCCCGTCGAGCAGCCGCGGCAGATCCGCGAGGCGCGGCGACGGTGTCATCTCGTCGGCCCCCGACCGCAGCACACCCAGGATCCGGCGCATCTCCGTCAACGCCTCGGTTGCGCTCGAGTGGATTGCGTCGAGCCCGTCGGTCAGCTCGGGTGGTGGATCGGTAACCCGGTATCGGGCGGCCTGCGCCTGGATTGCGACGACCGACATGTGGTGGGCCACCACATCGTGCAACTCCCGCGCGATCCGTGCGCGTTCCGACAACACCGCAGCGCGCTCTCGATCGTGTTCGGCTGCATCGCGTTCGACGGCGAGTGTGCGGCGCGCATGCACCGCGGCACGGATCGCACCTGCGGCGATGAGAACGACGGCTGCGAGGACCAGCGTCTCCACCGCTTCTCCTGCAGCGCCGCCGATCACCGCGAGTACAACGGTCGCGACAGCGAGTGCACACCACATTGCGACGGCCGATCGTGGACGGATCCGCAGCCCAGCGGCAGCGAGGACCACGAAGTGACTGTTGATCATCGCGTCGACCCACAACCCGTCACCGACGACGACCGTCGCGCCGAGGGTCGCGGCGAACGACAGACCCCACCCTGCCCACGGACGGAATGCGGTCGACACCAGCGCCGCCGCCTGCAGGAGGGCGAAGATGGCCGCGGAGCGGTCCGGCATCGTCGTATCCGAGGTGAGGGTGTGGAGGACCACGACGAACAGGAAGGTCGCGGCGCCCGGAACCACCACGATCATCCAGCGTGAGCGAACGATCACGTGTCGCGCGTGTCGAACAGCACCGCCGCGACCACGCACGCCACGGCCGTGTATCCGAGCAGGATCAGCAGGGACGGCCACCCTCCCAACGATCCCATCAGTTCCGGTGCCGCGTCGGCACTCTGCGACAGCTTGATCAATACGGCGGACGGTGCCGCACCCGTCACCCAGGGCTGCAGACCGCCGAGAAGGGGCCCGAACAGTTCCGGCAGGATCAGGATCCCGACGACCACCACCACCGCGCCGGCCGAGGAACGAACCGCCGTGCCGCACACCGTTCCGAGCACCGCGACGGCCGCGAACGCCACGGCGATGCCGAGCAAGGCCGGCATGGGTTGCCCGAGAGCGAAGACGTTCGTGTCCAAGGTGAGCAGACCGAGACCGAGAGCGACCGTGCACGAGAGCAGCGCAGCCACGAACGCGACCATCGCAACGACCACGGCCTTGGCGGCAAGGACCGTGTGCCGCGCGGGCGCCGCGACCAGGATCGGAGTGAGCGTGCCGGACGAGTATTCGCTCGTGATCACGAGCGCGCCCCACACGCCCAGCGCGGCCATTCCGAGGATCGCACCGGTGAGTGCCCCGCTGAGGATCGTGTCGTCGGCGTTCAGGCTTCCGGTGAGTCCGACGAACACCGCCATCACCGGGACGAGGAGTGCCGCGGCGATGGGCAGCCATCGCAGGTTCCGAACCGTCCGGATCTTGATGAGCTCTGATCGGATCATGTTGCGTGCCGACATCAGTGCACCTCCGTGTTCGCACGGTGACGGCCGTGCTCTTCGACGAGTCCGGTGTAGACGTCCTCGAGGGTCCTTCGGATCGGAATCAGTTCGGTGAGCGGTATTTCCGCACTCACGCTGACGCCACCGATCGTGCGCGCGTCGAGTCCGCGCACGAGCAGTCCCCCGCCGTCGACGTCGACGTGAGCGCCCCGCTCACGCAACCGAGCACCCAATGCCGCATCGGCGGCCGACGCCACCCGCACCGAATGGCCGCTGTGCCGATCGATGAAGTCGAGTAGAGGTTCGTCGGCGAGTAACCGTCCGGCACCGATGACGACGAGATGGTCTGCAATGAGTTCCATTTCGCTCATGACGTGGGAGGACAGCAATACCGTGCGGCCCTCGTCCGCGAATGTCCTCAACAGCGACCGCACCCAGCGGATGCCGTCGGTGTCGAGGCCGTTGACAGGTTCGTCGAGAATCAGGATCGGTGGGTCCCCCAGCAGCGCGGCGGCGATGCCGAGTCGCTGCAACATGCCGAGCGAGAATGCACCGGTCCGCCGTGAGGCGGCATCGGCGAGCCCGACTGTCGAGAGGACGGCATCGACGCGGGCGTCGCCGATCCCTCCGACCGCGGCGAGCATCCGCAGATGGTCGCGTGCGCTGCGTCCGGGGTGGACGTGTCCGGCGGTGAGCAGGGCTCCGACCGTGCACATCGGATCGTGGAGGTCCCGGTAGGCACTACCCGCGACCGTGGCCGCCCCCGAGGTCGGGGAATCGAGACCGAGCACGATCCTCATCGTGGTCGTCTTCCCGGCACCGTTCGGGCCCAGAAAGCCGGTCACGCGGCCTGGCCCGACCTCGAATGACAGGTTCTCCACCGCCGTCGTGTCGCCGAACCGTTTCGTCAGGTTCTGTACATCGATCATGGATTCGACGCTACGAAACGCCTGGTCGTTGCACATCCCGCTGAAGGGGGACCCCGGGTGTCCCCCGCGTGCGGGACCGTCGGAGTTACCGGTCGGTATCGAATCCGTTCAAGTGTATGACGCCTACCACAGAAGAGTGGATACTCGCGGGTAGACACTCTCCGATGGAGGCGCATCATGACCGGATCCGCGCACGTCACCGAAGAACAAGCGCGCGCAGTTGCCGAAGAATCACGTGAAGCCGACTGGGACAAGCCCTCGTTCGCGAAGGAGTTGTTCCTCGGACGGCTCACCCTCGACCTCGTCCACCCGTTCCCGCGACCCACTCCGGACGAAGACGCCCGTACCGAAGAATTCCTCACGAAACTTCGGAACCTGTGCCGGACGATGGACGGCGGCGTCATCGAACGCGACGCGAAGATCCCCGACGACTACGTCGCCGGCCTCACCGATCTCGGATGCTTCGGCATGAAGATCAACCCGGAATACGGCGGACTCGGGCTATCTCAGGTGGCCTACAACCGCGCATTGACGCTGGTGGCGAGCGTGCATCCGAGTATCGGCGCGTTGTTGTCGGCCCACCAGTCCATCGGCGTGCCCGAGCCTCTCGCGCTCGCCGGCACCGACGAGCAGAAACGTGAATTCCTTCCGCGATGCGCGAAGGGCGCGATCTCTGCGTTCCTGCTCACCGAACCGGACGTCGGCTCCGACCCCGCACGGCTCGCCTCGACGGCAACCCCGATCGACGACGGCGATGCGTACGAACTCGACGGCGTCAAGCTGTGGACCACCAACGGGGTCGTCGCCGAATTGCTCGTCGTGATGGCCCGCGTCCCCCGCAGCGACGGCCACCGGGGCGGCATTTCGGCGTTCGTCGTCGAAGCAGACGCTCCGGGCATCACGGTGGAGCGGCGCAACTCGTTCATGGGGTTGAAGGGCATCGAGAACGGCGTCACACGCATGTACAAGGTGCGTGTTCCCGCCCGGAATCTCATCGGACGTGAAGGCGACGGCCTCAAGATCGCGCTGACCACCCTCAACGCCGGTCGCCTCGCGATTCCCGCGATGTGTGCGGGGGCGGGAAAGTGGTCGCTCAAGATCGCCCGCGAGTGGTCGTCGGTGAGGGTCCAGTGGGGAAGGCCCGTCGGTGAACACGCGGCGGTGGCCTCGAAGATCTCGTTCATCGCCGCCACGACCTACGCGCTCGAGTCCGTCGTGGAGCTCTCCGGACAGATGTGCGACGAGAAGCGCAACGACATCCGCATCGAGGCCGCGCTCGCGAAACTGTGGTGCAGCGAAATGGCGTGCATCATTGCCGACGAGCTCGTACAGATCCGCGGCGGTCGCGGATACGAGACCGCGCAGTCGCTTGCGGCGCGCGGCGAACGTGCCGTGCCGACAGAGCAATTGGTGCGTGATCTGCGTATCAACAGGATCTTCGAAGGGTCGAGCGAGATCATGCGGCTGCTCGTCGCGCGAGAGGCGGTCGACGCGCACTTGAAGGCCGCGGGTGATCTCGCCGACCCGAAGGCTTCCGTCGAAGCGAAGGCGAAAGCCGCAGCGAAGGCGAGTGGTTTCTACGCCAAGTGGCTCCCCAAGCTGGTGACCGGCAAGGGGCAGCTCCCGAAGTCCTACGCCGAATTCGGTGCTTTGGCTGCCCATCTCAGGTACGTGGAACGTTCCTCTCGGAAGCTCGCACGGTCGACGTTCTACGGGATGGCCCGCTGGCAGGCCGGGCTCGAGAAGCGACAGAACTTCTTGGGACGCATAGTCGACATCGGTGCCGAACTGTTCGCGATGGCGGCGTGCTGCGTCCGTGCCGAGCGGCAACGCGCCGACGGGCATCCCGGCGCCGACGATGCCTTCGTGCTGGCCGATACGTTCTGCGACCAGGCGCGCATTCGTGTCGAGGCACTCTTCGACGGGTTGTGGACCAACACCGACGACGCCGACGTCGCGCTCACCCACGGTGTGCTCGAGGGTCGCTACACGTGGCTCGAGAACGGCGTCCTCGATCAGAGTGAGGGCACGGGCCCGTGGATCTCCGACTGGGCACCTGGGCCGTCGTCGGACGAGAACCTGGCGCGCCGGTTCGGCCTGACACAGAATCCCGCTTAGCCGAACAGAATTCGGCCCACACTCGCGGAGTGTGGGCCGAATCCTACGGTTGTGCCGGGATCAGAACGCGCCGCAATTGGACGGTGCGGGCTTGTCCGCGAAGCGATCATTCATGTACGCCACGGCCTCGGGCATTCCACCGAGCATGGGCAGCGCATGGTTGACGATGAATCCGGGAAGGATCGGCGGAGTGTTGTTCGGGGAGAACTGCACCGTAGCGCCCTGGGCGCACCAATCCAACGCCATCTGCCGACCCTGGCCGTACGGCACGGTGTCGTCCTGAGTGCCGTGCTGCACCAGGACCGGAATCTGGGGCGCCCGCAAGCCGATTCGCTGTTCTGCGATGGCCTCCTGGACCTCCGGGATCCGCCCGATCACCACGCCGAGCGGTTCGCCCGTGCGCGTGTAGTCGCTGGTTTGCTGGAAACCGAAACGGAACAGGGTCTCGGGCAAGCACTGATTCGCTACCGCCGCGAGCATCTCGCGACCACGATCGTTGATCTCGGCGTCGATGACGTCCGCCAGCTTCGGGTAGGCCTCCACCAGACCGTTGGTGGTGTAACCGATGGCGCCCGTGAGGGCGGTGCCGTCGATCTGATCGAGCGTCGCGACCAGGTCTGCCGGCGGAGCACCAGCGTATGCACCCTTCAGATCGAGTTCGGGGGCGTAGCTGGGTGCCAGCTCGGCCGCAGCCGATACAGCGCCACCACCCTGCGAGTAGCCGAAGAGTCCCACCGGGCCGTCTTCCGAGATGGAGGCCTCGGGCAGATTCTGGGCGGCGCGGACGGAATCGAGCACCGCGTGGGCTTCGGCCGCGCGGTTGACGTACGTGTGGTGCCCGGGTGTGCCCAGACCGTCGTAGTCGGTGATCACCACGGCGATGCCCTGCAGCAGCATCGCGTTGATCGAGATCAGTTCGTATTCGGTGAAGAGATCGAGTGGCGGCGTGTACTGCACCACGTGGTTGAGAGCCTTGGACGGTGCGCACTGGTCGCCCTGGCCCTGTGTTCCGGGTGCCAGCGCGATCAGCGGTCGCTCACCCGGCCCGTTCCACGCCATGGAAGGTTCGAGGTAGGTGCCGCTCACGGCGTTCGCGTCGCCGTTGGCGTCGTTGCTGCGGTAGAGCAGCCGTGTCCCCTGAGCAGGGAACACGCCATCGGGCGTGGGCACGCGGATCGCGAGATCGGATGATTCGGTGCGAATGAGGTCGCCCGGTGCTCCCCCGAGCACCTCCGGCGGCTGGTAGAAGTCTCCTTCTGCGTTCGCGGTCGCCGGGGTGACCAACAATCCGGCCATCAGCGTCGCGGACGCCAAACCCGCCGTCATCCCCCATCGCCGGGTGCGACCCGCCATGAATTCCTCCGTGTCTCGAAAAGTCCGTGTCTCGGACAGGTCGTGCCTCGAAATGTGTGCCGCCCATCACGGCGGTACGCAATGTAACATGTATCTACTCGGCAGTAGCTTGCAGATCCGCGTTCTGTGACCTGCCGGAAAGAGCTTCCTGCACCCGTATGGTGTCGTCACTGCTCCACCCCGGCGGAGGCAGAATGTCCGCCCACAGATCGACTGCGTCCACACCATACGAATGACCGTGTCCGTCGGGCACCTCTGCGGAGAAGACCATGTCCAGCGTCACCTGCCAGAACGTCACGAACGGGATCCAGCGCATCCCGGGATCCACGTCTGGGCCGAGCGGTTCCCGCAACCAGTCCGGCTTGTGCAGGATCAGGTCGAACGACCACCACGTGATCGGGTCACTCGCATGCTGCCAGAACACCACACGCGGAAACTCCCACTCGGCGGGAAGATCTGCGTCGTCCGGAACGGACGCGAACCGGATGTTCCGGCCGCCGTCGACGACAGGAAGACGCTCGAAGGAACCTTCATCGCGCCCCTCGGCGATCCTCCCCCACGGCTCCGCGAAGTTCGGGGTGCCCACGAGCAACGCACCGTCGGTGAGTTCGACGATCGCATCGCCGGAGGCGAAAGCCGCTTGACCTCCGTATGATCCGAGACTCTCACCGAAGACGACGAGCTTCGGGCGAGTATCCTCGGGCAGGTCGTCCCACCGCTCGTACACCGCGTCGAACAACGCGCGTCCGGCATCCTCTGGAGTTTCCCGGTCAGCAAGGAATGCCAACGGGCTCGGCAGGAACGAATACTGCATGGCCGCAATCGCCGAATCACCACCGCTCACGAATTCGAGTGCACCTGCGACATTCTCATTGACCCAGCCTCGTCCGGTGGTGGTCACCACCGCCACCACCGACCGGTCGAACGCACCCGTGCGGTCCAGCTCCGCGACCACTTTCTCGGCACCCTCCGCGACCGTGTCGGCGGATTCCTTACCTACATACGCGCGGATCGGTGTCAGCGCGGGTTCGCCGGTGGCGTCGGCGATCTCGTCGGCAGTGGGGCCGCCGGCGACGAAAGTTCGTCCCTCGCGTCCCAGTGTGTCCCAGTCTTCGAACGAGTCGGGTGAACCAGACCGCTCGGGTGCGTCCGGTCGATTCACTCCGTCTGCCGTCCCGTGATCGGATGCAGCTGCGGAACTCTCTGCGACCGAGAGGATTCCTCGGTACAGACCGTGGTCGAAAACCACGACGAGCAATACCACGACGACGACGATCGCGGCGACCTTCGCGACCCCGTCGGGCATGAATCGTGCGGAGAACGCGGACAGCCACACCACCCCGAACCGCAGTACGCGTGCCAGTGCGATCAACACGAGTGCCACCACCACAGCGACGGGCAGAACAGGCAGGTACAGAAGGCGTTCGAGTCGTTCGAGACCGACCAATTCGCGGACGATCTGCTGCCACCACGAGCCGAGAACGAGGAAGGCCGGAATCACGACGACCGCGACGGCGGCCAGCACCCACCATCCGTATCGACGTGTCGTTGCGGACCACCGCGGCTGCACACCGCACCTACGCAGAATCCAGGCGACGAGGCATCCGAGTCCGTAACCTGTGGCCACCGAGATCCCCGTGGCAACGCCCTGCAGGTACCACACGCGCGGCAGCAGCGACGGCGTCATCGACTGGGCGAAGAAGAACAGCGCGACCGCAAGTCCGACGGGGTGAAATGCACGGCGAAGAACCATCTCCCTGAACGATCCGACAGCCGATACCCCATCGTGCGATCTCATTGCTGGAGTGTAAGCGGATGCAGGAGGCAGGCGCGGGTTACGGTGATCCCCACTACGGCGTGCCACGCCCTCCCGGAAGTGTTTGGGGGCATGATGTAAGCGAATCGTTACAGGGAGGGTTTGAATGGCAATCGGGGTAGGGCTTCGGATAGGCAGGATTGTCTCCACAGCCGTGGTGGCGTCCAACGAGCCCGGCACCCCGGATCCCGTTGTCATCGCCCGCGACACGGTCCTGCACATCGACCACGACGGCAACTCACAGCTCGGCGGTTCCACACGCACGATCGACGAGGCACGCACACTCTCCGGGTTCCTGTCCCGTGTGGGAGATCCCGGGGGAATTGCCGCGAGCGACGGCCGCGTCTACCGCGCCGAGGACGCCATGGCGACCGCGGTTCACTGTCTCCTCAACGAATGTCACCCGCTCCCCACCTTCGGGGGCATGGACCACGACACCCACCCCGGCTACACCGCCACCTACCCGTCGCATTGGGATCCGGCGAGGGTTTCGGTGCTCCGCGCCGCGCTCGACTACGCAGAATTGCGGCACGTCGACCTCGTCTCCGACGCCCAGGGCGCTGCGACGTGGTACGCCTCGGAAATCTCCGAAACCCCAGGTCTGCTCATCGGTGTCTATCACGTGGACGACGCCGGATCGACGGTCACGCTGGTTCGTTCCGGTGTGCCCGCGGGAAAAGCCTTCCGTGTCGCCGCCAAGGGTGCGCCCTCCCCGGCTGCTCAACTCGCGACGGCGCTCGGGGCGTTCGGATGGATGCCACACAACCTCGATGCCGTCGTGGTCATGGGCGACGGGCTCATCGCACGCGACCGGTCGCACATTCAGGACATCGCGAACAGCCTCGCGACCAAACTGATGGTTCGGAGCCTGGTCGGCCCCGGACCCGAGCAGACCGCTGCACTCGGCGCCGCGATCCTGGCAACGGGCTTCACGCCCGCGCGAGAGAAGAAGGCACGCATCGGTCTACCGCCGTCGTACGACCGAACAGACGTCCTCACCGGAGGCTTCGCGCGCCTGCGCGAAGGCGAGTCCGATTCGGAGGAAGATCCACCTGTGGCAATTGCCTCCACCACCGATTCGCATCCGGACGGAAAATCCTCGACCGGAGGCGCCTCGGCCCCCGAGATGGTGGACGAAGATCAAGAAGCGTTGAGTGGCGCGGACATCCCGCAGCCACCCGTCGGCCCGAAGGTCTCGGCGGCCACGTACGCGCTGGCCGGGATCGGTGCGCTGATCGTCGTGATCATCGTGCTTGCCTTCATGATCTGACCACCTGGTTTCCGACTACTCGGCCGTGTCCTTCCCGGTGATCGACGCGAGTTCCGCTGCGTCCTCCGCACCGAACTTCTCCTCGAGAACCTCCGGTGTGTAGTCGAGATCGATCTCCTGGACGGGCCGCCCACGGGCGGATTCGATCGCCCCCAGACGACGTTGTGCCCTGTCCGCCGCATAGGCGACGAACTCCTCGGGATCGAGTCCGTAGGGCTGTTCGTCGAACTGATCGTTGACCCACCCGATCATCCCGAGGGCCATGGGAAGCAGCTCGTTCATCCGCTCCTGCACCACGTTCCAGTTCGAATCGTCGGCCGCGACGTGTCGTCGGCACGTGAATGTCCCCCACGCCATATGACGGCGTTCGTCGTCGCCGATGCGCTGCACCAATTCCTGCATGCCCGGCAGGATTCCCCGTGTCGTGCACACCTTCTGCCAGGCGTAATAGCCGGTGAGGGCGAGACTGCCTTCGATCACGTGGTTGTAGGTGACGCTCGCCCGCACCTGGTTCGCGGGCGACGGATCGGAGTCGAGCACCTGGAGCGAGTGCGGTAGTTCTTCGTAGAAGAGTTGGCGGTAGTACGGATTGTCCGCCACATACGGATGCAGATCCGACGTGAGGCCCACTTCGTCCATCCACAGCCGGAACACCTGCATGTGTTTGGCTTCCTCGAAACAGAACTGCGTCAGGTACATCTCGTCGCCGATCCTGCCCTCGGCCGCCATCGCACGCAGGAACGGCTGGATGTCCTGGGTGACGGCCTCCTCACCGGCAACGAACTGCGCAACGAGGAACGTCGAGCTGCGCTGTTGCTCCGAGTTCAGATCCGCCCAGTCCACGGCGTCGCGTGAGAAGTCGAGGTCGTGAGGATCCCAGAACTTGGCGTTGCCCTTCGAGAAGAGCCGAAGCGGGAAGGCGTCCCAGTTGAGGCCGCCTTCCCGCAGCGACGCAAACCCCTGACGTTCCTGTGTTATCCACGTCACATCAATCAGGCTAACCCTGCGCGGGGCTGGAGTCACACATTCGGTCAGTTCTCCAAGAGCGCATCCCCCGGATACCCATCGGGCCCATATCCAGGCGGTATGAGGAAGACCGCCGATCCGACCGGAGTGGTCCAGGTGTTGAGTGCGTCGTGCTCCGCGAGCCGCGTCTGCACGGGAACGAACTGTCGATCCACGTCGCCCTGATACGCGGCGAACAGCAGACCTGCACCGTCGTCGTCGTAGTTGTAGGCGCGGCGGAGGAACTGTTCGTCCGCACTGCCCGGCCGGGCCCGAGCGACATGCGACTCCGGTGGGATCACCGGAATCCCGTGGTCGTCGACCATCTCGAAGTCGGCGTCGTCGTGCTCGGCGGTGCCGGTCAGCGGTGAGCCGTCCGATTGTCTGCGCCCCATCACGAGGTCTTTCGCTGGACGGTCGAGCTCATCCCACGTATCGAGCTCCATGCGGATGCGACGCAGTACAAGTGATGTCCCGCCGGCCAGCCACGCCGGCTCGCCCGCATTCCAGACCTGGCGATCGAAAGCCGGGGTCGCCGGTTGCGGATTGACGGTGCCGTCGACCTGGCCCATGAGGTTGCGCATCGTCAGTCCGTCGGGCCGGGTGCCCACCGCATGCCGGAAGCCACGCTGCACCCACCTCACCGACGCACGCGACCGCACGCTCTTGGTGAGCGTGCGCACCGCATGCGACACCGTCACCGGGTCATCGGCACACACCTGCAGCAGCAGATCACCTCCTGACCATCGGTCCTCGAGCCTGTCGATGTCGAACGACGGCAGCGGCCGAAGCCACGTCGGTCGCGCAGCGGCCGAGGCCGAGGCATCGAACGCGGCACTTCCGTAACCGACTGTGATGGTGAGCCGCGCGGGGTCCACCGCCAGCTCGGGTTCGGTGTCGCCCAGTGCAGGTACTCCCTGGGTGAGTCGGCGCGTGTCCTCGGCCCACACCTTCATGACACCGATCAAACCGACTCGATCGACATCCGGTCTCAGGTCGAGTGCGACGAACGTGGCGAAGGTCTGCGGCTCGGTGTCGATTCCCGCCTGGTGCACACCGTGGGGTTCGACGGTGTTCGCGCCCATCCGCTCGGGTACCCGCGTTGCAACGGCGACTCCCGCGCCCGCCGCACCGAGACCGACCGCACCCAGTACTGCGGCACCACCGCCCAGGAGGCGACGACGACTGAAGTCAGCCACTGTGGTCGCCTCCTTCCCCACCTCCGTGACCCGGGGCGTATTCCTCCTGTGCACCCGCGAAGTCCCGGACCTGCGCTGTGAAGTCCTTCGTGGAACCGTCGTCGAAGGTGAGGGTGAAGCTCACGTCCGCTCCGGGGACAATCGGTCCGGTCAGGTCCATGAGCATGAGGTGGTCGCCTCCGGGCGCCAGGCTGTGCACACTGCCGGCCTCGACGACGAACCCCGATTCGGATTCGCGCATCACCATCGTGCCGCCGTCGCCGGCGACCATCTCGTGCAGTTCGGTGCTACCCGCGCCGGGGCTCGTCGCCGACACGATGCGCAGGTCTTCGTCGCCGGTGTTCTCGAGTTCCGCGAACGCGGCGGTCATGCCGGAGTCGGCTGCCTTCGCCCAGGAAGACGAGACGACGAGCGAGTCTGCGGCGGCGGTGCCGTTGCTGTCGGTACTGCATCCCGCGACGAGAACCGCGGCTGCGGTGAGCAGTAGCGGTGTGCTGAAAGTCTTGATCACTGTGGTTCTCCATGCTGTTTCCGGGCATGCGGCGGCGCCGATCGCCGCGCAGCGGCGATCCCGGGAAGGACTCGTGAACGAGGTCGAGATCAGGCCACGACGACCGGTGGACCTCGCGTGCCGAGTCCGGCAGCGGGGAGAAGCACACGACGTGAGTGCGGGCGGTGCGCGACGCACGGGGTGACGTGAGAACGTACGGGCGGGGCGTTGTAAGCGCGTGGGACGAGGCGATGCAGTGCCGCCAGGGCGATGCTGCAGCCCCGCTCGGCGCCGGTGATCAACAAGGCGGCGACGCCCACCGCCGCAAGGTGCGCGGCGACCATGGCGGGACTCGGCGCGTGCATGTGCTCGAACTCGAGAGCAAGTGCGATGTGGCCGAGGATCTGGCCCGCAGCGAGGACCGCGATCACGGGAAGTCGAGTTCCTGCCGCGACTGCTCCGATGGCGACAGCCGCCAGAAGGAGTAGCACCGCCGAACTCTGACCTGGTGTCGCTCCCCCGCCCGCCGCGTGTGCAGCGATGCTCACTGCACCGGAAGTGCCCCCGACGAAGCCGCCGCGCAGATGCGCCACGAGCCTTCGTTCGGTGGACATGAACCCAGGGTACGTCGGTACTACGAACTGTCGTACATGGGCGCCGTTTCACGTGAAACATGCAATTACCCCTGCAGCAGCTGACTCACCCTTGCCGCCTGCTTCACGAGATGGTGACGTTCGGCCAGATTGGGGGCGGACCGAGCCGCTTCGGTATACATCCGCGCGGCGTCCTCGAGATCACCTGCCTTCTCGTGGAGATGCGCTGTTGCCGCGCTGTATCGCGGCAGACCGGGATCCACCGCGGTCAAGGCCGCGAGGCCCGCCACCGGACCGTCGGCCTCACCGACCGCGACGGCACGGTTGAGTGCCACGACCGGGCTTCCGGTGAGCCGGAGGAGCTCGTCGTACCAACCGACGATCTGCACCCAATCGGTTTCTTCGACACGCACCGCGTCGGCGTGCAGGGCAGCGATGGCAGCCTGGGCCTGGAACTCGCCGAGCCGGTCCCGAGCCAACGCAGCCTGCAGAATCTCGACCCCTTCGGCGATGAGTGAGGTGTCCCATCGCGAGCGATCCTGCTCCGCGAGCGGGACCAGACTCCCATCCTCGCGTGTGCGCGCGGAACGCCGGGCATGGTGCAGCAGCATCAACGCCAGCAGCCCGGCGGTCTCCTCCTCATCGCTCATGTCCGCAAGCTGCCGAGTGAGCCGGATCGCTTCGGCAGCCAGATCCACATCTCCCGTGTAGCCCTCGTTGAAGACCAGGTAGAGCACGCGCCGCACCGTTGCCAGATCGCCCGATTCCTCGAATCGCACACCGCTGACGGTCTTCTTGGCACGGCTGATCCGCTGTGCCATCGTCGCTTCGGGGACGAGGTAGGCCGACGCGATCTGCTTGGTCGTCAGACCTCCGATGGCGCGCAGCGTGAGCGCCACCGCCGACGTCGGGGTCAGTGATGGATGAGCACACAGCAGGAACAGGTGCAGCGTGTCGTCGGCGGTCTCGGTCTCACCGGGTGGGGGCTCGATCTCGACTCGCTGCTCGCGATCCCTCCGCGCCATCTCGGAGCGGTACATGTCGAGGAACTTTCGCCAGGCCACCGCGACCAGCCACCCCTTCGGATCCACCGGTGGACGATCCGGCCAGGTCCGGGTCGCCTCGATGAGCGCCTCCTGCACGGCGTCCTCGGCTGTCGCGAAGTCGACTCCGCGATGCACGAGGACGCCGATCACTGCGGGAGTCAGCTCCCTCAGCAGCAGTTCGTCCATGTCACTCGGTGATCGTCGGAGGTGCGGTGAGGAACGGACGCAGTTCGAGCCACTCGTGGATCGGCCTGCCTCCGGCGCCGGGCGCCGCCGACAACTCACCGGCGAGGGCGACGGCGCGCTCGTAGGAGTCGACGTCGATCACCATCCACCCGGCGATGAGATCCTTCGTCTCCGCGAAGGGCCCGTCGGTGGCCGGTGGTCGTCCTTCCCCGTCGTATCGGACGAATGTGCCCTCGGGGGCGAGGGCTTGGCCGTCGACGAATTCGCCGGTCTTCTCTAGTTTCGCCGCGAAATCCTGCATGTACTTCATGTGGTCGTCGACCTCCTGCGGGGTCCACTGATCCATCGGGACGTTGTTCACGGACTCGGGTGCGCCTCGGTAGTGCTTGAGCAGCAGGTACTTCGCCATCGTGGTCTCCTCGGTTCTGTGCAGCCCGCGTGGCCGCATCCACACCTGGGACGGAACTGTTCGTGCGATCTCGACATCGTCTACAGAAGATTCTCCAAAGTTTTCGCCCTCGAGATACCACGCGGTCACCGAGCGGTCCACTCCTCACCAATGGTTGATACCTATGGGGGGTATCGGTATATTGATCTGCGGAACACCTGACGTGCAGCGATCGAGAAAGAGGAACTCATGAGCACCACCACCATCACCGTGACCGGAATGACCTGCGGACACTGCGCGTCGTCGGTCCGTGAAGAAATCAGCGAGATCCCCGGCGTCACCGGAGTGAACGTCGACTTCGAAAGCGGACGCGTCGACATCGAGTCGAACACCGAGATCGACAGCGCATCGATAACAGCAGCCGTCGACGAGGCCGGCTACAAGATCGCCGACTGAATCACCCATTCGGACTCGGACAGGAGAGCCTCCGATGAAAACATCGACGAAGGTCGCCGGATTCGTTCTCGGCCTGGCCGCAGTCTTCACCCTTGCCGTCGGGGCCGGCGCTCTGGTCGGTCCCGAGAACACCACACCCGACACCCCCGGAGACGGGGTTGTACCCGAGAGAGACGCGTCGGTCGCCGGAGGGAGCCCTGCAGGACTGACGGCCACCGACAACGGTTACACCTTCGCCCTGGACACGGCCGATGTCGACGCGGGCACACAGGTCCCGGTGCACTTCCACATCCTTGATTCCGACGGACAGCCGGTCACCCGGTACATCGAAAGTCACGACAAGCAACTCCACCTGATCGCGGTACGACGCGACCTGACCGAGTACGCACACGTACACCCGGTCCTCGACGACACCGGAACCTGGACCGTGCCGCTCGACCTCGATGAGGCAGGGACATATCGACTCTTCGCCGACTTCACCCCTGAGGGCGGCAAGCCCCTGACGCTGGGCGCCGACCTACAGGTGGCCGGACACTTCGATCCCCGTCCACTGCCTCCGCCTACCGCGACCACCACGGTCGACGGCTACACCGTCACACTCGACGGAGTCCTCGTCCCCGACCAGGCCTCCACTATGACCGCGACGGTATTGCGAGACGAGCACCCGGTCACCGACCTGCAGCCCTACCTCGGCGCCTACGGACATCTCGTAGCGCTGCGGGCAACCGACCTCGGCTATCTTCACGTGCACCCGAACGGACATCCCGGTGACGGGATCACTCCCGCCGGACCGGGAATCGACTTCTCCGTCACAACCCCCAGCGCCGGCGACTACCGACTGTTCCTGGACTTCCGACACGACGGAGTAGTGCGGACCGCCGAATTCACTCTGACCGCCGGGCCCGCGCCGTCAACCGGTACCGACACCACTCCTGCGCCCGACAGGCACGGACACTGACCACCACACCCGACGGGAGGACCCGAATGAACTCCATCACCCGCCCGGCAGACGGTCGGATCGAACTCGACATCGGTGGTATGACCTGCGCGTCCTGCGCCAACCGGATCGAGCGCAAACTCAACAAGCTCGATGGCGTCACAGCGACCGTCAACTACGCCACCGAGAAGGCACGCGTCGACTACGTCGGCGAAGTGTCGCCCGCCGACGTAGTCGCCACCGTCGAGGAAGCCGGCTACTCCGCATCTCTTCCCGCGCCTCCCACCGGCGCCGGATCCGAACCCGCCGAAGAACCGGACCCGACCGCCGCATTGCGGCAGCGACTGCTGATCTCACTGGTCCTGAGCATCCCGGTGATCGCGATGGCCATGGCTCCAGCCCTCCAGTTCCCGAACTGGCAGTGGCTCTCGCTGACCCTCGCCGCTCCGGTCGTCGTCTGGGGTGCCTGGCCGTTCCACAAGGCCGCCTTCACGAACCTCCGGCACGGCGCCGCCACCATGGACACACTCGTCTCCGTCGGCACCCTTGCCGCATTCGGCTGGTCGATCTACGCCCTGTTCTGGGGCACGGCCGGAATCACCGGCATGACGCACCCGTTCGAGTTCACCATCGCCCGCACCGACGGCTCGGGAAACATCTACCTCGAAGCCGCCGCCGGGGTCACGACCTTCATCCTCGCGGGACGATACTTCGAGGCCCGATCCAAGCGCAGCGCCGGAGCCGCGCTGCGTGCACTGCTCGAGCTCGGTGCCAAGGAGGTCTCGGTGCTCCGCGACGGAGCCGAGCAACGGATACCGGTCGAGGAATTGGCTGTCGGAGACGAATTCGTGGTCCGGCCCGGCGAGAAGGTCGCCACCGACGGCATCGTCGTCGACGGCTCCTCCGCAGTGGATGCCTCGATGGTCACCGGCGAATCGGTGCCGGTCGAGATCGGACCGGACGACCAGGTCATCGGCGCCACCGTCAACGTGGGAGGACGCATCGTCGTACGGGCCAACCGCGTCGGATCGGACACGCAGCTCGCGCAGATGGCCAAGCTCGTCGAGGACGCCCAGACCGGCAAGGCCCAGGCGCAACGGCTGGCCGACAGAATCTCCGGAGTTTTCGTCCCGATCGTGATCGCCCTGTCGGTCGGCACCCTCGGGTTCTGGCTCGGTACCGGCGGCTCGGTCGCGGCCGCATTCACCGCCGCGGTCGCCGTGCTCATCATCGCGTGCCCGTGTGCGCTCGGGCTGGCGACACCGACCGCGCTGATGGTCGGCACCGGTCGCGGGGCCCAGCTCGGCATCCTGATCAAGGGCCCCGAAGTCCTCGAATCGACCCGCCGCGTCGACACCGTCGTCCTCGACAAGACCGGCACCATCACCGCCGGCAAGATGATTCTGGTCGAGGTGATCGTCGCCGACGGCGAGGACACCGGCGAGGTGCTGCGTCTGGCAGGAGCCCTGGAGGATTCCTCCGAACACCCCATCGCACAGGCAATCGCCAAGGGCGCCCGCGACAAGGTGGGCGACCTGCCGACGGTGGAACAGTTCGCGAACCTCGCGGGACTCGGCGTGCAGGGCACCGTGGACGATCATGCAGTGCTCGTAGGGCGTACACGGCTGCTCGCCGATTCCTCCCAGCACCTGCCCACCGAACTCGACGACGCCATGAAGGCCGCCGAAGCCGAAGGCAGGACCGCCGTCGCGGTCGGCTGGGATGGTCAAGCACGTGCGGTCCTGATGGTCGCCGACACCGTCAAATCCACCTCCGCCGAGGCGATCACCCAGCTGCGGGATCTCGGGCTGACACCGATCATGCTCACCGGCGACAACACCGCAGCTGCCACGACGATCGCAGGTCAGGTGGGGATCGACGAGGTGATCGCCGAGGTTCTGCCCTCCGAGAAGGTCGACGTCGTCAAGCGTCTGCAGGATCAGGGCAAGGTGGTCGCCATGGTCGGTGACGGGATCAACGACGCCGCCGCACTTGCCCAGGCCGACCTCGGGCTGGCGATGGGCACCGGCACCGATGTCGCGATCGAAGCGAGCGATCTGACACTTGTGCGAGGTGACCTGCGCGCCGCTGCGGATGCGATCAGACTCTCCCGTCGCACCCTCGACACAATCAAGGGCAACCTGTTCTGGGCCTTCGCCTACAACGTCGCCGCGCTGCCGTTGGCGGCGATGGGTCTGCTCAACCCCATGATCGCCGGCGCCGCTATGGCTTTCTCGTCGGTGTTCGTGGTCAGCAACAGTCTGCGGCTTCGTCGATTCCGCTCGTCCGCACGATAGGCATAATCGACGATGCGCCACATGACAGCCGGATTCCAGGAGGACACAATGGCCACCCCAACCCCCGCGGCCACACCACCCGATGTTCCTGCGGCCGACTGCCATGGGCACACGGGACACGGATACATCACCGAGAAGGATGCCTATCTCAAGCGACTCAAGCGCATCGAAGGCCAGGCCCGAGGGCTGCAGCGAATGGTCGAAGACGAGAAGTACTGCATCGACATCCTCACGCAGGTCTCGGCGATGACCAAGGCTCTGCAGGCCGTCGCGATGGGTCTGCTCGAAGACCACATCAGTCACTGCGTCGTCGACGCCGCGGTCGCCGGCGGACCGGAAGCGGACGCGAAGATCAAGGAAGCGACGGACGCCATCGCCCGGCTGCTGCGGTCCTGATCTGAAACCCAGAACGACTGAAGGGCGCTTCCGAGAAATCGGAAGCGCCCTTCAACTGTGGAGCCTAGGAGATTCGAACTCCTGACATCTGCCTTGCAAAGGCAGCGCTCTACCAACTGAGCTAAGGCCCCGTTCGCCGAATTACCGGCTGGGTACCTCGTGCCATTCATCCTCACTCCGGAGAATCCGGGTGAGTCCGAAGACCACCAGAACTGCCGTTCCCACCGCAATGAGAACCTTCATTCTGCTGCCCTTTCGGCACGGGGAGTGGGCCTAGGAGGACTTGAACCTCCGACCTCTTCGTTATCAGCGAAGCGCTCTAACCGCCTGAGCTATAGGCCCTCGAACCGAGATGGAACACTACCCCACCGACACTCGAAGAACAAAATCGCCTCGATGGGGCAGCATTCCTGCAGATCAGTCCGGATCGGCCAAGGTGACCTGGACTCCGCCGACGAGATCGCTGCAGAGGTTGTAGATGAACGCACCGAGCGTTGCAAGGGCGGTCATCAGCACCATGTTGGCGAGGCCGATCACCGTCGCGTAGCCGAACACCTGACCGACAGTGATGAGTCCGTCACTACCCGACTCCGAGACGAGGTCGGTGAAGGCGCTGTTCAACCGGTCCCACACGCCCATGCCCGCCAGCACACCGTACAGCAGGCCCACCGCGATCATCCACACGAAGAACAGCGACAGGGAGATCAGAGCGGACACCTTCAGCATCGACCACGGATCGATGCGGCGCAGCTGCACGGTCGCCCTGAGCGCGGCACCTGCGGTAGGTGCCACGGCTACGGGGCTCGCATGCGGGGTTTCCACCGCGACCGCTGCCGTCGGAGTCGGATGCTTGACAGTCGACAGGTCCGGCAGGTCCTTCGCCAGGTCCTTGCGCTCGATGTGCCTGGTCGGGCCGTCGATGACCGCAGACTTCGCCTTCACTGCGGCACGATCGGATCCCTGCGCGCCTCCGGTCATGGATGCGGCCGCTGTACCCGTGACGACGGGGCGTGTCGGCGCGGAGCTGCTCTTCGCGGGAGGGTTGTTCTTCGCGGCAGGCTTACCCGCGACAGGCTGGGGCCCCGTTGCGGGACGCTGAGAGGCTCCTGACGGACGATTCGCAGCCTTCCCCAGGCCAGGTCCGACTCCGGGGAGATTCGTCTGTGGGGTGTTCTGCTGCGGGGTGCTCTGCTGCGCAGCACCCTGCTTGTCGCCGGCCGGTTGCTGCTGTCCACGCTGCCACGGCGGTGTCTGGCCCGACGGACGCGCCGTCGGGTTCGAACGCTGCACCGGCCGCGTCGCCTGCCCCTCGGCGGGAGCCGGATCGCCCTTACCCGGGTTCGAAGCAGACTCCGTCGACTCGGACGAGTTCTGGGCCGGCTGGTTCTTGGAATCTGCCACCGGCTTCCCTGCGGGCTTCACCGGCAGGTTTCGCCTGCTCGGGCGCCTGTTTCTCAGCGGCCGGGCCGCTCGGATCGGTTTCCACCTCGCGTCCGTTCCGATCCTCGGGCTTCCGGGCGGATTTTCCCTGGTCGGATCCGTTCGGCCCCTGGGGAGTGCTCACTTACGACTCCTTCGATTCGGATGCGTCGATCTCCTCAGGCTCGTCGGCGTTGCGTGCAATCGCAAGCAACGTGTCGCCGTCGCCCAGGTTCATCAAACGCACACCCTTGGTCTGTCGGCCTGCCTTGCGCACCTGCTTGGCAGCAGTACGAATGACACCGCCGCCGGACGTGATCGCGTACAACTCGTCATCGTCCTCGACGATCAGTGCACCGACCAGGGTGCCACGTCGCTTGTCGTACTGGATGGTCAGAACACCCTTACCGCCGCGACCCTGAACCGGATAGTCCTCCATCGGCGTGCGCTTCGCATAGCCACCGGACGTCGCAACCAGCAGGTACGTGCCCTCCTTCACCACATTCAGCGACAGCAGTTTGTCCTCGCCGTTGAACCGCATGCCCTGGACGCCGGACGTCGCGCGACCCATCGGACGCAACGCCTCGTCGGTCGCCGAGAAACGGATGGACTGACCCAGCTCCGACACCAGCAGCAGGTCGTCGTCGGCAGAACACAGCACGGCGCCGACCAGCTCGTCCTCGTCACGCAGGTTGATCGCGACGATGCCGCCCGACCGGTTCGAATCGAAGTCCGACAGACGCGACTTCTTCACCAGGCCGTTGCGGGTGGCGAGCACCAAGTAGGGCGCGTCCTCGTATGTCTTGAGCCGGATGACGCCCTGGATCCGCTCGTCCGGCTGGAATGCCAGCAGGTTCGCGACGTGCTGGCCACGAGCCGTGCGGTTCGCTTCGGGAAGCTCGTACGCCTTCGCGCGGTAGACGCGGCCCTTCGTCGTGAAGAACAGCAGCCAGTCGTGCGTCGACGTCACGAAGAAGTGCTTGACGATGTCGTCCTGCTTGAGGTCGGCACCCTTGACACCCTTGCCACCACGCTTCTGCGACCGGTACAGGTCGGTGCGGGTCCGCTTGGCGTAGCCGGTCTCGGTGATCGTGACGACCACGTCCTCGCGGGCGATCAGATCCTCGTCGGTGACGTCGCCGTCGGCGGGAACGATGCGCGTGCGACGCTCATCGCCGTACTTCTCGACGATCTCTTTCAGTTCGTCGCGGACGATTGCGCGCTGCCGCTCGGGCTTGGCGAGGATGTCCTTGTAGTCTTCGATCTCGCGTTCGATCTCGGCGAGGTCGTCGACGATCTTCTGCCGTTCCAGGGCCGCGAGCCGGCGCAACTGCATCGCCAGGATGGCGTCCGCCTGGATCTCGTCGACGTCGAGCAACTCCATGAGGCCTGCGCGGGCGATGTCCACGGTCTGCGACGCGCGGATCAACCTGATGACCTCGTCGAGGGCGTCGAGGGCCTTGACCAGACCGCGCAGGATATGGGCCCGCTCTTCGGCCTTGCGCAGCAGGTACCGCGTCCGGCGGACGATGACCTCGATCTGGTGGGTGACATACAGCCGGATCATCTGGTCGAGGCGCAGCGTGCGTGGCACTCCGTCGACGATCGACAGCATGTTGCATCCGAAGCTCGTCTGCAGCTGCGTGTGCTTGTAGAGGTTGTTCAGCACGACCTTGGCGACGGCGTCGCGGCGGACCGTGACGACGATGCGCATGCCGATGCGGTCGGACGACTCGTCGTGGATATCGGAGATGCCCGCGATCTTCGCGTCGCGCACCTGCTCCGCGATCGACGTGATCAGGTTGTCCGGGTTGACCATGTACGGCAACTCGGTGATGACGATGAACGACCGACCCTTGGAGTCCTCTTCGATCTCCACGACGCCGCGCATCTTCACCGAACCACGCCCGGTCGTGTAGGCATCGTGGATGCCCTGCGAGCCGGTGATCAGCCCTGAGGTCGGGAAATCGGGGCCCTTGATGCGCTCCATGACCGCCGCGAGCGTGGCTTCCTCGTCGGCCTCGAAGTTCTCGAGCGCCCAGTAGACCGCCTCGGCTACCTCGTTGAGGTTGTGCGGCGGAATGTTGGTGGCCATACCGACCGCGATACCGCCCGAACCATTGATCAACAGGTTGGGGATACGGCTGGGGAGAACCGTCGGTTCCTGGGTACGACCGTCGTAGTTCGGCTGGAAATCGACCGTCTCGTGGTCGATTTCCCGCAACATCTCCATGGCGAGCGGAGTCAGACGGCACTCTGTGTACCGCATGGCGGCAGCACCGTCGTTTCCGCGGGAACCGAAGTTTCCCTGCCCGTCGACGAGCGGGTACCGCATCGACCACGGCTGGGCGAGACGCACCAGGGTGTCGTAGATCGAAGAGTCGCCGTGCGGGTGGTAGTTGCCCATCGTCTCTGCGACCGCACGCGCAGACTTCACATAGCCGCGCTCGGGGCGGAAGCCGTTGTCGAACATCGCGTACAGCACGCGTCGGTGCACGGGCTTGAGACCGTCACGCACATCGGGGAGGGCTCGGCCCACGATCACGCTCATCGCGTAATCGATGTAGCTGTTCTGCATCTCCTGCTGGATGTCGACGGGCTCGATGCGGTCGTGCCCCGCACCCTCCGGCGGCAACGTGGTGTCGGTCATGAGCTCCTTCTTCTACTCGGCTCGAACGTCCGATCCGAGCTGGGGCCCGACGAACGTCTCGCAACCACCCGAGTCTATAGGTGCAGGTCAGCTAGTGCTGCCAAGGACAGGCACTTTCCCCGAACCGGTGTCCTAACGAACGTCGTCGATCCAGTCCGCGATCTCGTACTCGTGCTGGAGATCCTGATCGCTCGGCGCCGCCATCAACAGCACCACCGTGATCGCAAGTGCGATCACGCCGACCACGAAGCCCGGGAACAGCAACGCCACCGCGGTCATCCCCTCGGGCAACTCCGCCAACGGGTCCAGGACCACGGAAATACCCGCCATACCCGTGTAATGCAGCGCGACGACCGCACATCCCATCAGCACCGCAGCAGGGAAGCGCACCGCGCGCCGATCCACCTCGAGGCTGAGCCACAGAGCGGTGAAGGCGGCCATGATGCCGATCGCCAACGAAGCAAGTACGTAGGGCACCGCCTGATCGAGCGTTCCCGCGACACGAATCGCGGCCATCCCGCTGTAGTGCATCGCGCCCACACCGAGGCCCATGATCACACCACCGAGCGGCAGCCTCAGCCCATCGGGCACCCACTGCATCCACGGCTCGTCGACGTCGACGACAGAAAGTCCGAACCAGGTGGCACCGACCGCGAGCACAACCGACAGCAAGGTCAGCCAGATGTTGAAACGGACGATGGCGCCCGGAATCTCGAATCCGATCATGCCGGTGAAATGCATCAGCCAGACACCGATCCCGCCGGTCGCGACGCTCGCCAACGCGGTCCAGCGTCGCTTCTCCCGGCGCACAGTGGCCTGCCTCGCGCGGCGCGCGCAGGTCAGGCCGATGTAGCACCCCACGATCGAGGTGAGCCAAGCCAGAAAGAAGACCCACATCCCCATGGAGAAGTGGTGAAGTTCGTGCGACATACGTTCCCCCCGGAGCGCCAGCACGCCCCCTCGTGTTACATGGATCGAATTTTCGGCAAGACCCCCGTTGCCGACGAACCACTATGTCACGAACATCGAAATCTCTTGAACGAGAAGTCCCTTCACGAGACCGAACCGACGCCGCTACCGGCAGTGTGACCTACCGATCAGCGGCCGTGGCGCAGCAGTGATCGACCATCACACACGGACTCCGTCGGTTGACGCAGTGCGCGCGGTGCGCGCACTCGCCACTCCGACGAACGCCCCGTTTGCCGAGGTGATGGGAGCCCCGCCGTCACCGATTCCCCATGGTGAACGGCCACGGACCCGATCTCTTACTGGGCCACAGGCTGATGCAACTTCCGAAGTGCGTATTCGGTGACGGTGACAAGTGCCTGTTTCGCCGATTCACGCGAGCGAGCGTCGATCGATACGATCGGCACCTCGGGAGAAATGGCCATGGCCTGCCGGATGTCTTCGAGCGGGTACCGCGGTGCATCGTCGAACTCGTTGATCGCGACGATGAACGGAAGATTGCGCGCTTCGAAGAAATCGACAGCGGCAAAGCTCTCGTCCAGTCGTCGGGTATCGATCAGCACGATCGCACCGATGGCACCTCGGATGAGGTCGTCCCACATGAACCAGAACCGATGCTGACCCGGCGTGCCGAAGAGGTAGAGCACGAGATCCTCGGCCAAACTGATTCGGCCGAAGTCCATGGCCACGGTCGTCGTCGACTTCTGCGGCGTTGCCGCAAGGTTGTCGACGCCATCGCTGGCGTTCGTGACAAGCGCTTCCGTGCGGAGTGGAACAATCTCCGACACGGCCCCTACCAGCGTGGTCTTGCCGACACCGAATCCGCCGGCGATCACGATCTTGGTCGAGGTCACGCGCTTCGTAGCGTTAGAGTTCGCGAAGTCCACTGAGGACCCTTTCAATCAGCTCACGACGCTCCGCGTCGCTCGAATCGTCTTTCAGCGTGGCCAGGATCTGTACATGCCCGGCTTCGACGAGGTCGGCGACGAGCACGCGTGCAACTCCGAGCGGCACACCCACCCTCGCAGCGATCTCGGCGACCGACGGGGACTCCTTGCACAGTTCCAAGATCGTGGCGTTGATGTTGTCCAGATCCCGGGCCCGGCTGTCGGTGCCCGGAATTGCCTGGATCAGGGCTTCCAACGCCAATTCGACCGCAGGACTGGTGCGTCCCGAAGTCAGCGAGTACGGCCGGACCAGACTCGGCTGGTCCGGCACCGACTCCGGCTTGCGCGGTTCCATGGCCACCTCGACGTCAGGACCTCTGGCCGACCCGAGGCGTCGCCTCGACCGACGCACCCACGCGGTCGACCAGGAGCGCCATCTCGTAGCCGACCTGTCCGATATCGCATTCCGAAGCAGTGAGCGCAGCGAGATGCGAACCGTCACCGACGCTCATGAGCAGCAGATAACCGTGCTGCATCTCGACGACGGACTGCAACACTCCGCCACCGTCGAACAACTGCGAAACCCCGTTGGAGAGGCTCGCTAATCCGGACGTCACCGCAGCGAGCTGCTCGGCACGGTCGACCGGAAGATGTGCGCTGGCAGCCATGAGGAGGCCGTCGGCCGACACGAGGACCGCATGCGAGACACCGGGGACTTCGCGCGCAAAGTTGGAAACCAACCAGTCCAATGGACGAGCTACATCGGATCCATGATCAATGTTCATCGAACTCCCTGTTCATTGTTCTCGCGATTACTTGTCGTCGCCGAAGCACGCCCATTGCGGACTCCCTGCTGGTGGCGACTGAGATTGGCCCGGATGGATTCCGGGTCACGACGTCGGAGTGCGCGCTGTTCTGCGGTCACAGGTTGGCGCACGGCACCCGGGACCAGACGTTCGCCCGGTGCCCGGCGGGGAAGACCGGAAGTGGTGTGTTCCTCCACCGGGATTTCCGCTGCACGCTGCGCGGCCTGCCATCCCGAGTCTGCAGCCGAATGCCACTCGCGCTTCCGCCGATCCTCGGGCAGGTTCGTCGGATCGACGAGCCAGTCCGACATCATGTCGGAGAAGATCGGGTTGCCGGCCGCGGAGTGCGGTTTCAGCGAACCTGCATCCGGACGGGGCTGGAAGAACGACGCGGTCTTCGCGGAGTTCGTGCGGTAACGATGCCGAGCAGCATTCTGCGCATCGGTCTTCTCCGACACCGAACCACCGTCGGCGATACTTGCCGGCCTGGCCGCGGATTGCGGGATCCGCGGCGAAGAACCCGGCTGCCGACGAGGCAGACCGAAGGCTCCGCCACGGCGATTCTCGCTACTGGGCGGTGGACCTGCCTGAAGAGGTGCCACTCCCGGTGTTGCACCGGGCTGACGCTGAGGCAGACCGGAGGAGGTGACCTGTGCCGGTCGCGCATCCTGTTCGCTGCGGGTCGGCTGTGCAGCACGACCGCTCGACTCTGCCTGCCCACCCTGGTTCTGCGGCGGCAGACCCGGCGTGGAACCGGGCTGACGCTGAGGCAGACCCGGCGTGGATCCGGGGTTGCGCTGAGGCAGGCCCGGCTCTGGCGCATCCGCATCCGCATCCTGAGGCGGCCTCACTGCCCGCACTGGAACACCGGGGGTTGCACCCGGGCGACGCTGCGGCAGACCGGGGCCCGACGCTGCCGGCCGCCCCTGATCGAAGGAGCGGTTCTCCGGTGCGGGGTCCTGCATGGGACGACGCTGAGGCAGACCCGACTCACGAGCCGGCGGGGTCGCCAGAGCGTGAGCTGCGTGGCTCGACGATTCCCCGTTCTTCTCATCCTGGTTCTGAGCTTCCTGAACCGGGGCCTCGTGACGCGGCGATTCCTGCTCCGGCGCACCGAACTGCGTCGACGCGCCCTGCGCTTGCTGAACCTGATGCTCACGCTCGAGGTCCTCGCGGCGCCCGTTCTCTGCATTCGGATCCACAGGTGTGCGGTTGGCACGCGAAGGAAGTGCCGAGGCCAATGCTGCCGCGGCATCGGGCTGGATCCGGCGGGGAGCCTGCTGTCCGTCCGGCTGAGGCAGACCCTCGGTCGAGCCGGGGCTACGTTGCGGCAGACCCGGCGTCGAACCGGGCTGACGCTGCGGCAGACCCGGCGTAGAGCCCGGCTGACGCTGCGGCAGACCCGGCTGACGCTGCGGCAGACCTGTCGGCACCTGCTCGCGCGACGGCTGCTGTCGAGGCGGAGCGGGCGGAGCAGAATGGGCGGGCGGAGCAGAATGGGCGGGCGGAGCAGAATGGAACGCCTGCGGCTGAAGCTGCGGCTGTTCTCGGTACACCGGCTCGGATTGCTGTTCCCGATAGATCGGCTCCGACTGCTGGAACCCTGCCGTGGCAGTGTCCGGACGACGGATCTCCGTGGGCTGGTCGTCGACGCGGGATTCCTGACGCGAGCCGGCCCGCACCGGAAGGTACTCCGGAATCGGCTGCGAGTGGTCGAGATCCGTTTCCTTGCCCGCGCCCGCGGGCAGAGTAAGTTCCTGTTGCTGGGCGACGGAGATCTCCTCCGCCTCACCATCGACGACGACGGGACCCGGCTGAGACAGCGCCAGCGGCGACATGAGCAGGACGTCCGGAATATGGACGCTTGCGGTGATACCGGGATTACGCGCGGTGTCGAACGTCGGCCGCAGGCGCACGGTGAGCCCGTGCCGATCTGCGAGACGTGAGGTCACGAACAGACCCATGTGGCGAGCGGTGTCCGGACCCACCTCGCCACCCTGGCGGAGACGATCGTTGATCAACTCGAGTTCGTCGGACGGGATACCGATACCGCGGTCGGCGATCTCGACGAGCAGGCCACCATCGACGGCACGCGCGAAACTGAACGTGACGGTGCTGTCCGGCGGGGAAGCACGCAGCGCATTGTCGACCAGCTCCGCGAGCAGGTGGACGATGTCCGTCGCGACAGCACCGCTGAGCGCACCGTCGGGAGTGGAACCGATTTCGACTCGCTGGTAATCCTCGACCTCGGACATCGCTGCACGCAGGATGTCGCCGAGCTGAACCGGAGCAGACTCGCCACGGCGCATACGTGTACCGGAGAGAATCAGGAGGTTGTCTCCGTTACGGCGCATACGTGCTGCAAGGTGATCGAGCTTGAACAAGCTCTCGAGACGGGACGGGTCCTTCTCTTCGTACTCGAGTCGCTCGATGAGTCCGAGCTGTTGTTCGACGAGCGACTTGCTTCGACGTGCGAGGGTCTCGAACATGTCGCTGATCTGCAAGCGGAGGTGGGCCTGCTCGCCGGCGAGACGCAGAGCCTGTCCGTGCATGTCGTCGACGGCGCGGGCAAGCTGACCGATCTCTTCGGTCGTGTGCACCGGAACCCGAGTGAACTCGATGTCCTCGATGCTGTCGCCGACCTTGATCCGGTCGATGGCTTCGGGCAGTTCCTGACGCGCAACCTTGAGGGTGCCGTACCGCAGGCGACGGATCGGGCCGACCAGCGATCGCGACACGAGCAACGCGAGGACGAGGGCTACGAGCAGCGCGGCGAGCACGAACGCAGTATCTCGGAGTGCGGCGGAACGAGTCTCCGCCGCGCGGTCGACGACAGTCGTGGTGATCGCTTGTGAGGCTTCGTTGATGATGTTGGCGTAGACATCGACGCTGTGGAGCATCGATTCCCGCAGATCCATCACCGGAAGCGGTCCCTGACCTGCAGCTTCCACCATCGCGGTGCGCTGGTCGATACCGCTGCGCAGGTCTGCGATCTGCGCGTCGGCAAGAGGGAAGGAACGGGCAAGGAGGTCGAGCATCGCGAGTTCGCCGCCGGATGCGGTGACGAGAGCGGTGCCGGAAGTCGTCGGATTCTCGAGGATCTCGATGATGCCGAGCACCTGACCGAACAGATAGCGCTGCGAGTACCACGCGTTGATCAGGCGTGTTCCGTGATCGAGAACGTCCGGGTCGTCGATCTGGTCGAGAATCGCCTCGACGATGCGGTTGAGGTTGTCGCGCACCTCGTTGTAGACCGTGGCGATCTGCGCAACCGGCACGGGGCCGGCCTGCATCTGCCCGTAGAGGGTCTCTGCGGCGGCGATCGTCTGGGTGAGGTCGGAGGTGACAGCGGGATCCAACTCGGGGTTCTCGGCGAGCGGCTTGATCTTCTCGAACGATTCCCGCAGGAGCTCGAGGTCGTCCGGCCGGGCGGTGCCGGAGGCATTGGTCGCGGTGGAAGTTGCGAAAGCAGTCGAGAAGTCGACGATGTCGGGCACACCCACGACTTGGTCAGCGGCGGACGAAAAATGGACCGCATTGCTGAGTTCCGCTTCGACGCGGAGTCCACCGAGGACCATCGCCACTGTTACCGGAACGGCGAGAACGGCAGTGACCTTCCTGCGAAGTCCCCACCCCTCGATATTCCACCACCGCTGCCGGCGCGGTGACTCGTCACTCATGGATTACAGCTCTCCTTCCAACCCGTTCGCGCCGCGCGACGAGCATTCACGACCAACCCACTCGACCGGTGAGCATGATTTCCGCTGGAATGCAGTCGAACGAGACGTTTCTGGGTGAGGGCACCATATCGGGACATACAGGGGATATGGAAGACGGGTTTCCACATACGCCGGGTGATTCCCTTCATGGCCCTGTTCGGCGGCCATGCATACGGATGGCCGATAGGAGTGTACTCATGAGTAACCGCTGAATGTAAGCGGCATTAGTCCGAAATGAGAGTATCAGTAGGGCCTGCGACATGAAATATCACACATCGCAGGCCCTACCGGCACGACACGCCGGAGTCGGGGCAGTCTGCCCCGACTTCACATCTCCGCAGGATCAGACGTCGAGGAAGCGCACATCCTTCGCATTGCGAGTGATGAAGCTACGCCGGGCCTCGACATCCTCACCCATGAGCACGCTGAACAACTCGTCGGCCGCAGCGGCGTCGTCGAGGGTGACCTGACGCAGGATGCGCACGCTCGGATCCATCGTCGTCTCCCACAGTTCCTTGGCGTTCATCTCGCCGAGGCCCTTGTAACGCTGGATCCCGTCGTCCTTGTTGATCTTCTTGCCTGCCGCGAGGCCCGACTCGAGAAGAACGTCGCGCTCACGGTCCGAGTAGGCGAACTCGGCCTCTGCACGCTGCCACTTGAGCTTGTACAGCGGCGGCTGTGCCAGGTACACGTGGCCGTGCTCGACGAGTGGACGCATGAAACGGAACAGCAGCGTGAGCAGCAACGTCGCGATGTGCTGTCCGTCGACGTCAGCGTCGGCCATCAGCACGATCTTGTGGTAGCGCAGCTTGGCGATGTCGAACTCTTCGTGGATACCTGTGCCGAACGCCGTGATGATCGACTGGACTTCGGCGTTCTTCAGCACACGGTCGATACGCGCCTTCTCGACATTGATGATCTTTCCGCGCAGCGGCAGGATCGCCTGGTACATCGAGTCGCGGCCCGACTTCGCCGAACCACCGGCGGAGTCGCCCTCCACGATGTAGATCTCGCACTTGCTCGGGTCCTTCGACCGGCAGTCCGCGAGCTTGCCCGGCAGGCCGCCGATGTCGGTAGCACTCTTGCGGCGCACCAACTCGCGTGCCTTGCGCGCTGCGACACGGGCCTGCGCCGACGACACGGCCTTGGTCACGATCGTCTTCGCGTCGGCCGGATTTGCCTCGAGCCAGTGCGAGATGTGCTCGTTGCACGCCTTCTGCACGAACGACTTGACCTCGGTATTGCCGAGCTTCGTCTTCGTCTGCCCCTCGAACTGCGGCTCGGCGACCTTCACCGAGATGATCGCGGCCAGACCCTCACGGATGTCGTCACCGGTGAGGTTCGGGTCCTTGTCCTTGAGGAGCTTCTTCTCTTTCGCGTACCGGTTGACCACGCTCGTGAGCGCCGCACGGAAACCTTCCTCGTGCGTGCCGCCCTCGTGGGTGTTGATGGTGTTGGCAAAGGTGTGGACGGACTCGGAGTAACCCGAGTTCCACTGCATCGCGAGCTCGAGCTCGTGACCGGTACCCTTGGCGGTGAACCCCACCACGGAGTTGTGGATCGGCGTCTTGGTGCGGTTGATGTGACGGACGTAGTCCTCGAGACCACCCGGGTAGTGGTAGACGCGAGTCTTGATCTTGTGTACCGGGGGTTCGGAGGCCTCGGCAGCCTCGTCCTCGGCAGTCTTCGGCGCTTCGGCAGTCTCCGCGACGATCTCGTCGGTGACCTCTTCGGGAAGAACCCGCTCGTCGGTGAGCGTGATGGTCAGACCCTTGTTGAGGAACGCCATCTCCTGCAGGCGCCGCGAAACGGTCTCGAAGTTGTACTGCGTGGATTCGAAGATGTCGTCGTCGGCGAAGAACCGCACCGTCGTTCCGGTGCGTTTGGTTGCCTCGCCCTTGACCAGCTCACCGGGCTTCGAGTTCGTATAGGTCTGTTCCCAGTGGTGGCCGTCGACATCGATCTCCACCTCGAGCTTGGTGGAGAGGGCGTTGACGACCGAAATACCGACACCGTGCAGACCGCCGGACACCGCGTACGCGTCGGAGTCGAACTTGCCGCCTGCGTGGAGCTGGGTGAGCACGACCTCGACCGTGGGCACACCCGACGCGTGCATACCGACCGGGATGCCACGGCCGTCGTCGACGACCTCGACACCACCGTTCGCGAGCAGGGTCACCTCCACCTTGGTGGCGTACCCCGCCATCGCCTCGTCGACCGAGTTGTCGACGACCTCCCAGATGAGGTGGTGAAGACCACGCTCTCCCGTAGAGCCGATGTACATACCAGGACGCTTACGAACCGCCTCGAGGCCCTCGAGGACGGTGATGGAAGACGCACCGTAGTCACTTTTGTTCTTGTTCGACTTCTCGGCAGCCACGGGTGGGTAGCTCTCCTTTTCCGCCTCGGCCTCGCACACATGCGCGCGGCGCATTCCTGTCCATTCTACTTGGCATGAGCCCATATGCCCCCGGCGACACAGAGTGCGGTTGCCGCACCGCTCACGTCCCCACAGTCGGCCCGGCGCGCACCGGCGAAAGTGAATTCCTACATCGCCGCATTTTCGGCGCTCGAACGGGGATCGGGCCCGGGGTCTAGCCGTAGGTGTCGCGGGGGCCGCGACCGCGGATGTGTCGTTCACCCTTACGCCAGCTCGGCGCAGCGGGACCGGTGATCCGAAGTTCCTTGACCACACCGTGCCCCACGGACGCCGCAACCTTCGCAAGAATCTGCGATTGGATCATCCGCAGCTGCGTTGCCCATGCGGTCGACTCTGCCGAGACATGGAGGATCCCGTCGCGAAGTGTCGTGGGTTGCGCATGTGAGGCGATGTCTTCGCCCACGACCCGCGCCCAACTACCCAGCACCGTGCCTTCCGACACATGTGCGGACCAGCCACGTTGCTTCGAGATCGCACCGGTCAACGCGCCCAGCCTCTGAGGATCGCGGTCGTCGGGTCCGGGTCCGGACCATCCCCGCTTGCGGCGACGTGGCCGCACCCGGCCGCTCGAGGCGCGCCCCTGGCCGACCGATTTACCGCTGGCCTTCGCCGCCGCTCGAGCTTCCTCGAGCGCGCGACGTGCCAGGTCCACTCCGCGGAGCTCCGGTTCCGCTCCGTTGTCCTTCGAGCCGGCGGTGTCATCGTCCGTCATCGGATACCTCCTCGACCGATTCTCCTCGCGCTGCCGCACCCAGCACAGAGATACGGCCACGTTCGGTGTCCTCGGCATGCACCGGGAACCGCGCACCCGTCAGCTCGGAAGGCACGTCCTCGGGTACGGCCGCGGTGATGAGGACCTGCTCCGCCGTCGCCGCGACCGACGCGAGTGCGGCGCGTCGACGACGGTCCAACTCTGCGAACACGTCGTCGAGCATGAGCACCGGATCCGTACCGTCCGACCGGAGCAGAGCGAACGCACCGAGTCGCAGCGACAGAGCGAACGACCAGGATTCCCCGTGGCTCGCATATCCTTTCGCAGGCTGATCGCCGAGGATCAATTCGAGGTCGTCGCGATGAGGACCGACCAGGCACACTCCCCGTTCGATTTCCTTGGAACGCATCTCCGAGAGCCTCTGCAAGAACGCGGCCTCGATCAGTTCACGGTCGTCGTGTTGGGGCACCCGCGAGGGATCGGCGAATTCTGCCGGAAGCGGATCGCCGAGACTGCTCCGATAGCGCAGGACCGCCGGACGCGATTCCGGTGCGATAGACCGGTAGGACTCGACCACATGAGGCGCGAGGTCGTGCAGGAGTGCGATCCGTGCGGCCAGCAACTCCGACCCGTGCGCCGCGAGATGTCCGTCCCACACGTCGAGGGTCGCCAGCGCACTCGCACCATCACTCGATCGAGCGCCCCGGCGCAGTGCACCACCGGCCGTCTTGAGCAACGCCGAGCGCTGTCGCAGAACCTTGTCATAGTCCGCGCGCACACCCCCGAGGCGGGGGAAACGGGTGGTCAGCAGTTCGTCGAGGAACCGCCGACGGTCCCCAGGGTCGCCGCGGACGAGCGAGAGATCCTCGGGCGCGAACAACACCGTCCGGAGGATCCCGACGATCTCCCTCGGTCGCCTGGCGGGCGACTGGTTGATCCGCGCCCGATTGACCTTTCCGTCGTTGATCTCGATGTCGATTCCTAGTTCACGGCCGCCGTTGACGACCACTGCACCGACGAACGCTCGTGGGGTCCCGGCGCGAAGGAGAGGAGAATCGGACGCCACGCGATGCGATGACAGACCCGACAGGTACCCGAGCGCCTCGATGAGATTGGTCTTGCCGTGTCCGTTGGGCCCGACGAAAACCGTTGGGCCCGGAGTCAAATCGACCGACGCGGTCTCCCATGACCGGAAATCGCGCAGCGCGAAGGTGCGAACGTACACGGTCCGTCCACTTTCTGCTCGCCGGTCAGCCCGGCAGGCGCACCGGCATCAAGAGGTAGGTGTAGGCGCTGTCGGGGGCAGCGAACGTGCCCGACTCGTCGGGCACCGGCTCCTCGTCGGTGGCCGGCCGCAGCACGGCCGGACGGCTGGAGGTGGTGAACCCGAACGACACCTTGTCGGTGTGCAGCGACGTCAGACCGTCGAGCAGGTATCCCGGATTGAACGCGATGACCATCGGTTCGCCGTGGAATTCGGCCGGATGTGATTCCTCGGCGCGTCCCGCGTCGTCGCCGCCGGCCGAGAGCAGCACACTGCCCTCGTTGAACTCGAGTCGGACCTGGGCTCCGCGTTCGGCGACGAGAGCGACACGTTTGATCGCCTCGACCAGCGGTGCGATCTCGACCGTGGCCATCGCGGTGTGCTCGTTGGGGAGCAGCTGACGGAACTTGGGGAATTCGGCGTCGAGGAGACGTGTGGTGGTGCGACGTCCGTCCGCGACGATGCCGAGCAGTCCTTCGGCACCGACCGACGAGCCACTACCGAGTGCCAGCTGCACCACCGGACTAGATGCTCCACCAACAGTTTTCGCGGCTTCGGAAAGCGTCTTGGCCGGTACCAGCACAGCTGAGCTGGTGCTGTCGCCGGTGGGCATCCACTCGAGCTTGCGCACCGCGAGGCGGAAACGGTCGGTGGCCGCGAGCACCATGTCGGTGCCCTCGATCTCGACGCGGATACCGGTGAGCATCGGAAGCGTGTCGTCCTTGCCTGCGGCGACCGCAACCTGGCCGATCGCCTCGGCGAACAGATCGCCGGACAGGGCACCCGTCTGCTGCGGAAGCTCGGGGAGCTGTGGGTAGTCCTCGACCGGCATCGTCGGCAGGGAGAACTTCGCGCTACCGCAGGTGATGAGCACGCGGGTGCCATCGAGGACGACATCCACGGGCTTGTTGGGGAGCGAGCGGGTGATATCTGCGAGCAGCTTGCCCGATACGAGCACCTTGCCCGGGGTGATCACTTCTGCCGGGACGTGTACCTGCGCCGAGACCTCGTAGTCGAAGCCCGAGACGGTCAGGCCTTGCTCATCGGCTCCGAGCAGGACTCCACCGAGCACCGGAACCGGTGGGCGCGACGGGAGGCTCCGTGCCACCCATGCGACAGAGTCGGCGAAGTCCTCGCGAGCAACACGAAACTTCATGCTTCCAAGCTCCATCGCCCCGGGGGATCCTCTCTCGATCGTGGTCATCGACAAGTCTTACGAGTCTGACACACGGTCCCGACTCCACTGCTCGGCGTCGGGGATGCGGCTCCACGGTAGGCGCTCGAGCCCTGCTTGGAAAGCCGGACGCCGTTGCGACGACGCGACTCTCGAGGGCCTGTGGACTCGAGGGATCCACACACCTGTTTTGAAAGAGTATTTCTGAGAAGAATTCACAGAAGTAGTAATAGGTCCTGTGGAATCTGTGGACGAACGACCGTCTAGGCTGGTGACGCGGCCTTCTCGAGCCGTCCGACTCGAGGATGAACTCGAGGAATTCTCGAGGATGGATGTGGACTCCTCGAGACTGTTCTAGTTCTGTCCACCGTTCGTCCACAAAGATTCCACGTTCTGCACACCGTTGTCCACAAGTGTGAGTGTGCCTTCTTTCTCGAGATCCGGGACGAAATCGATGGGTTACGCACAGTCTGTGGACAGAAAAAATCGGGAGCGTCGTGGCGACGCTCCCGATTCGTGAGTGGTCCTGCAGTGTGACTTGCTACCGCTTCGAGCGCTGCTTGATGCGGGCCGTGAGCTCCTGCACCTGGTCGTAGATCTTGCGTCGTTCGGCCATCTCCTTGCGAATCTTCTTGTCCGCGTACATGACTGTTGTGTGGTCGCGTCCGAACGTCTGGCCTATCTTCGGCAGCGACAGGTCGGTGAGCTCACGGCACAGATACATGGCGATCTGCCTGGCCTGGGCCAATGGGCGTGCTTTGCCCGGTCCGCACAGGTCGTCGATCGAGATACCGAAGTACTCGGCGCACACCGCCATGATCGTCGAGGCGTTGATCTCGAGTGCTGTCGAATCGGGCATCAGGTCGCGCAGCACCACCTCGGCGAGGGTCAGGTCGAGTGGCTGCCTGTTGAGGGAGGCGAACGCCGTGACCCGGATGAGTGCACCCTCGAGTTCACGGATGTTGCGTTCGATCCGGCTGGCGATGAGCTCGAGGACATCGTGGGGCACGTCGAGCCCGTCCATCCGCGCCTTCTTGCTGAGGATCGCGATGCGCGTCTCGAGTTCGGGCGGCTGGACGTCGGTGATCAGACCCCACTCGAACCGGGTCCGCAGCCGTTCCTCGAGCGTGGCCAGCTGCTTGGGCGGACGGTCCGAGGAAACGACGATCTGCTTGTTCGCATTGTGGAGAGTGTTGAACGTGTGGAAGAACTCCTCCTGGATGCCTTCCTTGCCTTCGATGAACTGGATGTCGTCGACGAGGAGGATGTCTGTCTCGCGGTATCGACGTTTGAACGCGACCTTTCGGTCGTCGCGCAGGCTGTTGATGAAATCGTTCGTGAACTCTTCCGTCGAGACGTACTTCACCCTCATCCCGGGGAAGAGTCGCTGTGCATAATGCCCCGCGGCGTGCAGGAGATGTGTCTTGCCGAGGCCGGACGCACCCCAGATGAAGAGGGGGTTGTAGGCGCGGGCCGGCGCTTCTGCGATCGCCACGGCGGCAGCGTGCGCAAAGCGGTTCGACGCACCGATGACGAAGGTGTCGAACGTGTACTTCGCGTTGAGGCTGCTGCTGCCGATCGCCGGTGTTTCGGGCGGCGGCGGCTGTGTGAAGTACGACGGCCAGGACTCGCGCACCGCGGTGAGTGCCTCGTGATCGTCGTCGACCTCGTCGACATCCCCGTGGTCGGGTTCGAGAGGCTCGTGGTCGTATCCAGGTCCGAAACGGCGATGGTAGGGACCCCTGACGTCGCCGGGCGGCATTGCGTCGCGGGTCGTGCGCCGTTCCCTCGGTTCTGTGTCGCGACGTGCAGTTTCGCGGTGTTTTGCCTCACGCGAGGTGGGTTCCGCCGGAAGTCCCTCCAGAGGCAGTGTGTCGCGGGGCTCGGCGTAGGGATCCTCGGCGGGGTCGTCGATCCGTTCGCGGGGTTCGACGCGGACTCCGAGTCCTTCCACACCCTGCCCGAGGTTGCGGTTGAGTACCCGAAGGATGGGCTCGCGGAGATCACGCTCGATCGATTGCTGCGCCAGGGTGGACGGCACCGAGAGCAGTGCGAATCCCTGGGCCAAGGTGATGGGTTTGACGAGGTTGAGCCATGCTTTCTGGCTCTTCGACAATCCACCGTTGTCCACGGTGAGCTCGGAAACGACGTCCGCCCACACATCGGCAAGCGCGTTAGGCTCGTCGTTCACGAAGCTTCCTCCCACAGAGTCGACCGGATTTCCACATGATTATCCACAGGTGTGGACAACCAGGGGAAACCGCCCGGTCGGGCTGGGGATGAATGCTCGAGTTGTGTGCAGAGTGCAACCGCATATGTCATCGGCGAAAGCCGGCTGCGGTGGCTACTCGTGAACCCAGCGTGGCACACGATAGCCGGGTGGCAGCGATCCCCCTCGACGCCATGTGGGCAGCGTACCGCACAGTGACGGTAGTCACGTGGGATCTCGGGGCGGATCGGTGAAATTCGGATCGGCGTGTCGGGTTGCGCGATCCGCACCGTCGCGGTTTGATTTCGCGCCCGGACCCGAGTAGCCTCGAACAGTCACTCGTACTGCAGTGGCTGGTCCGTGCTGTGTCACAGCGCGCGGGTCATGCGAAATTCCGTAAACGTTGGACCAATGGCGCCTCCTGGTGCCGCAGATTATCGAGGAGTGTTGACCGTGGCCAAGGGCAAGCGGACGTTCCAGCCGAACAACCGACGCCGCGCGCGCGTTCACGGCTTCCGTCTCCGGATGCGGACCCGTGCGGGCCGCGCCATCGTGACAGCGCGTCGCCGCAAGGGCCGCGCTTCCCTCACCGCCTGATCCCGTTACCGGGAGCTCGGGGTGTTACCTGAGCCGTATCGATTGCGGCGCCGTTCGGACTTCTCCGAAGCCGTTCGTCGTGGTCGTCGTCAGGGGCGCCGAGATCTGGTTGTCCACGCCTTACAGCGGGAGCAGCCGGATTTCGTGGTGAGTGGTGTCGACGGTCCTCGTTTCGGACTCGTCGTGAGCAAGGCTGTCGGGCCGGCGGTGATTCGACATCGAGTCGCGCGCCGGCTTCGTCATATCTGCGTCGAGCTCGTCGAGTCGATTCCTGAAGGTACCGATGTGGTGTTGCGTGCGCTGCCGGGAGCAGCCACCGCCGAATCCTGCGATCTCGAGCGGCAGGTCCGCTCCGGATTGACGCGGCTCGGGGTTCTCGAGAGCGAGGGGCGGCAGTGAGCTCACCCGGGTGGAGTGTTGCGCTGCGGTCTGTCCGCACTGCGCCGTCTCGGGCATTGATCTTCTGTATCGAGCTCTATCGCGTCTACGTGTCGCCCACCCGGATGCCGACCTGCCGATTCTTTCCTACGTGCAGCGAATACGCAGTGGATGCGCTTCGGACGCGGGGTGTCGTCGTCGGTTCGGTTCTGACGGCTGTGAGACTGCTCAAATGTGGACCCTGGCACCCTGGTGGTTGGGATCCGGTGCCGGAGCGCCGACACCGACATTCCCCAGCGGGTACCTGAGCGGCGACTTCAAGACCTGAGACCGACGCCGCTGCGTGGCGATCATGGACGACCAGAGGAGTACCTAGAGCCGTGCTCGACTTCATCTACTATCCCGTGTCCTGGATCCTCTGGGTCTGGCACAAAGCCTTCTCGTTTGTGTTGGCGCCCGACAGTGGGCTCACGTGGACCCTGTCCGTGGTGTTCCTCGTCTTCACACTCCGCGCCATCCTGTACAAGCCGTTCGTGAAGCAGGTGCGCACGACGCGCCAGATGCAGGAACTGCAGCCGCAGATCAAGGCGCTGCAGAAGAAGTACTCGAACGATCGTCAGCGGCAAGCAACCGAGATGCAGAAGCTGCAGAAGGAGCACGGCTTCAACCCGCTGATGGGTTGCCTGCCGATGTTGCTGCAGGTACCGGTGTTCATCGGTCTCTTCCACGTGCTGCGCTCGTTCAACCGGACGGGGACGGGGTTCGGTCAGCTCGGTCTGACACCCGAGGAGAACGCGCAGCTCGGCAACTACGCTTTCAGCCCGGACGACGTCCAGTCGTTCCTCAGCGCCCGTATCTTCAATGCGCCGATCTCGTCGTGGATCACCCAGCCGATGGAATCGCTTCAGGCCTTCACCGTCGACGGTGGTGACCTGCCGTCGCGGTTGGATATCGCGGTGGTGGCCATCCCGCTCATGGTGATCGCGGGTATCGCCACGCACTTCAACTCACGTGCATCGGTGGCGAGGCAGAGCGCACAGGCTGCGGCTGCTCCTCAGGCCGCAATCATGAACAAACTCGCGCTGTATGTGTTCCCACTCGGCGTGATGGTCGGCGGCCCGTTCCTTCCCATCGCGATCCTTCTGTACTGGGTGAGCAACAACGTCTGGACCTACGGTCAGCAGCACCTCGTCTTCCGCAAGATCGATCATGAGGAAGAAGAGAAGCGTCAGGCAGCACTCGCACGCCGGAACGAGAACGCACCCAAGCCGGGGGCACGCCCGACGAAGAACAAGAAGAAGGGCGGCGCCGCAGCTGCTGCAGGCGCGGATGCCGAACCTGCGTCCGAGGATTCCTCGAATGACGACACCACGGCGCAGACCGGAGATGTGTCGCTGAAGAAGTCGGATGCCCAGGGCACCGGGAAGGCTTCCGGTCCGAGTACACCGAAGCCCGGCAGCCGCCCCAAGAACTCCAAGCGCAAGCGGCGCTGACCGAAGTAGAAGAGAGCTGAATATGGCCAGTGACCTGGACAAGGCACAGGAGGACCTCGAGGTGATTACCGAGCCGCGGGACGCAGAACTCGACGCGGACGATGACGATGATCTGATCGAAGAGGGCGAGATCGCCGGCGACTACCTCGAACAGTTGCTGGACGTACTCGACTTCGATGGCGACATCGACCTGGACGTCGAGGGTGACCGTGCTGTGGTCAGCATCGACGGTGGCAAGGATCTGTCCAAACTGGTGGGGCGGAGCGGCGAGGTTCTGGACGCGCTCCAGGAACTCACGCGACTGGCAGTGCAGCAGGCCACCGGCGAACGCAGCAAGCTGATGCTCGATGTTGCCGGCTGGCGCGCAGGTAAGCGTTCGGAACTGAGTGCTCTCGGAACGTCGGCCGCGAAGCGGGTTCTCGACTCGGGTGAGCGCGAGGAGTTGACCCCCATGACGCCGTTCGAGCGCAAGATCGTTCACGACGCCGTCGCCCAGATCGACGGCGTGTCCAGCGAGAGTGAAGGCGCTGAGCCAAATCGGCGAGTCGTCATCATCCGAGACTGATCAACAGCTGATCGAAGAGGAGCCCGGGCCGGCCCGGGCTCCTCTTTTTCATCGGTAGGCGCCACGGGTTGGACCACCGTTTGTTGCACTACCTGTCTACGGGAGAGGATGTTTCACGTGGAACACGAAGAGTCCGACCTTCTCGCAATTGCTCACCGTGTCTTCGGCAACCGATTCGACCTTGCGCAGCGCTACCACGAGTCGTTGTCGACGGACGGCGTCGAACGCGGACTCATCGGGCCCCGCGAGGTACCGCGGTTATGGGAGCGGCACATCCTCAACTGCGGCGTGCTCGGTGAGTTGATCGAAGAGGACGAGCGGGTTGTCGATGTCGGAAGTGGCGCCGGCCTTCCGGGGATTCCGCTCGCCATCGCCCGCCCCGATCTTCGAGTCACACTTGTCGAGCCGTTGCTGCGACGTTCGGTGTATCTCGCGGAGTTCGTCGAGACACACGGACTGGGGAACGTGCTCGTGGTGCGCGGCCGTGCCGAGCAGCCCGGTGTGGTTCAGGAAGCGGGCGGCGCCGATGTAGTGACCTCGCGGGCGGTGGCTCCTCTCGCCAAACTCGCCAAGTGGTCGCTGCCGCTCATCCATGAGGGTGGGCGAATGCTCGCACTCAAGGGAAGTTCCGCTGCCGAAGAAATCGATCGCGATCGCGCCGAGCTCGCAAAGCTCGGCGCAGGCAACCTCGAGGTGCTCGAGTGCGGTGCCGATCTTCTCGAGGTTCCAACACTCGTGGTGAAAGCCGAACGGATTGCGAAGCCGCAGCGACGTCGCAAGCGATGAGCAGTTTCACGTGAAACGTGTGACCGAGCCCCTCCCCTTCCCCGTCGGAGTGGAGGGGTTTTTCTTTGCGCTCGAGTGGGAAGGGAATCGCAGGAGTCGAATGCGGTGGTACTCGAGTCCGATTGTGAAGAAAATCGGCCTTGCAGGCGGGCGACGGGATACCCAAGGTGGTTTCGTCACAGTGACGGTTGCAGTGCCCACGTCTCGTCGGATTGTTGCAATTCGATGAAATACGTTGCCGAATAACCCTGTTCGGGATAATTGATTCAAATAGTGTTGCGTTGCAATAAGTTTCGTCCGTCCGCTGCGTCGAATTGCGATCAGATCGGATCCCGCCCGGCCAGGTCTCGCGGGGTGATGTTTCACGTGAAACGAAGCAGCGCGACGGCCCTCTTCGTTCACGTTTCACGTGAAACAATCGGGTCCGTGTTTCACGTGAAACGTGAACCTACGAGGTGTCGACGGTGCCTCCGAGAATTCTTTTGACATACTTGTTCGCGAGCGGAGAAGTGGATACGCGAGACGTGTAAGGGGCGCACGTTCATGGATCCCAGCTCGAGCATCACCCTTGCGAGTCCACGTCGTCGTCTGTCACCGCCGTGCATAGTGAGTATCGGACGCGTGAAGGATGTAGCGTGCGAACCGAGCGGGTCTACGTTTAAGGAGCGTTCTATGTCGGGTGGATCTGAATCCGCTGTTTCACGTGAAACCGAGGCCGTAAGCGAAGACGATTTCTTTCCGGTTCCCGTCGACAGCTTCCCGTCGATGGATACCCCGATCGGTGCGGCTGCTCATCGCGCGAGTCAGGTTCTGCACCCGAGTGAGGCGAATGCGCTCCCCAAGCCGCGCGAACGCCGCGTCCTCACGATTGCGAACCAGAAGGGCGGAGTCGGCAAGACCACTACCGCCGTCAACCTCGCCGCTGCCCTCGCGGTCCAAGGACTCACCGTCCTCGTCATCGACCTCGATCCCCAGGGCAACGCGAGTACGGCATTGGGAGTGCCGCACCACTCCGGCATCGCGTCGAGTTACGAGATCCTGCTGGGTGAGGTAGCTGCCGCGGAGGCGGTGCAGCAGAGTCCGCACAGTGAACGACTCTTCTGCATCCCGGCGACGATCGATCTTGCGGGTGCCGAGATCGAACTCGTCTCGATGGTGGCCCGCGAGAACAGGCTCCGAAACGCAGTTACCAAGGAAGCCCTCGGCGACCGCGACTACGACTACATCATCATCGACTGCCCGCCGTCGCTGGGACTGCTCACGGTGAACGCACTCGTCGCTGCGAAGGAAGTCCTCATTCCCATCCAGTGCGAGTACTACGCACTCGAAGGTGTCGGCCAGCTTCTCCGCAATATTGAGCTCGTCCAGTCGCACCTCAACCCTGCGCTGCATGTGTCGACCGTTCTCCTGACGATGTACGACGGCCGAACCAAGCTCGCGGATCAGGTCGCGGCCGAGGTCCGTCAGCACTTCGGCGACGCAGTCCTCCGATCGGTGATACCACGCAGCGTGAAAGTCTCCGAGGCTCCCGGGTACGGGACGACGGTTCTCGACTACGATCCAGGTTCGCGCGGTGCAATGAGTTATCTCGACGCAGGGCGTGAATTGGCGGCACGTGGGCTTCAGGACAATCAGGGGAACCGATGAGCGCGACACGTAAGGGTGGACTCGGGCGAGGTTTGGCGGCATTGATCCCGACGGGCCCGCCTGTCGAGACACCCGACGATGCTGCAGCAGCTACGGGTGCCGCAACGAAGACGGACACCTCGGCGCAGTCCGACGCTGAGGGGGTAACTGCGCCCGCTTCCGCGAGAAAGTCACCACTGATCAAGACGACGCTCACGCGACGGCCAGGCGGAACCTCCGGCATGAAGATCTCGCCGTCCGGCCTCGGGACCGCAGCGGCCGATGTGATCATCGGCGACGGCAAGCAGGCCCCGAACGGAATTGCAGAATCGACCGACCCCGAATCGACCACTTCGGGTACGGAGACGACAGCGTCGGAGAAGTCGGACACGAACGAACCCCTCCCCTCCCCCACCGGGGCGGTGTACCTCGAGATCCCGATCGACCGCATCGAGCAGAATCCGAAGCAACCGCGGCAGGTCTTCGACGAAGAAGCACTGGGCGAGCTCGTGCACTCGATTCGCGAGTTCGGGCTCATGCAGCCGATCGTCGTGCGTCGGATCGACGGCGACCGGTTCCAGCTCATCATGGGCGAGCGGCGTTGGCGTGCCGCTCAGCAGGCCGAGCTGCCGACAATCGCCGCGATCGTCCGCGATACCGAGGACCACGCGCTCCTCCGCGACGCGCTCCTCGAGAACATCCACCGTGTGCAGCTCAACCCGCTCGAAGAGGCCGCCGCGTATCAACAGTTGCTCGAGGAGTTCGAAGTCACTCACGAGGAACTCGCCGCACGCATCGGTCGCTCGCGTCCGGTGGTCACGAACATGATCCGGCTCCTCAAACTCCCGATCGCCGTCCAGCGACGTGTCGCGGCGGGTGTGCTCTCGGCCGGCCATGCTCGTGCGCTGCTTTCTCTCGAAGCCGGAGCGGACGCCCAAGAGGTGCTTGCCGCTCGAATTGTGGCGGAGGGCATGTCGGTACGCGCCACAGAGGAAGCCGTCGTTCTCGCGAATCGTTCCGGCACACCCGACGTAGCGGCTCCCGCGCGGCGGAAGCCGATCCAGATGCCGGGCTTGCAGGATGTCGCCGAACGTCTGTCGTCGTCGTTCGACACCCGCGTCACCGTCAGCCTCGGCAAGAGGAAAGGCAAGATCGTTGTGGAGTTCGGCTCGGTCGACGATCTCGAGCGCATCGTGACTCTGATGGAATCGCAGAAGTTGGGCACCCAGCAGAACCCCTCTTGACTCCCCACCGGAGCAGGACGACTGTCTAGACCAGAGGTGGAGGCGAAGGAATCTCGTGTCGACACGAGTCACGCCGCTCTTGTTGAGTGGTATCGATCGGTTGCCGCGGCACTCCCGGCGGTGCGTGTTCTGGGAGATGGACCCCGACACCGTTGACGAGGCGCGTGGATTCGCGGACCCCGAGTTCGAGAAGGAAGCGTGGCTGTCGACTGTCATGTTGCAGTGGGGGTCGTGCGCGCAGATAGCGACGGTCGGCGAGAAGGTTGCCGCGTGCGCGTTCTACGCCCCGCCCAATATGGTGCCCCGGGCGCAGCTGTTCCCGACCTCGCCCGTGAGTGCCGACGCGATCCTCCTGACGACCATGCGGATCGAACCGCACGCCGAGGGGTTCGAGGTGGGCACCGACCTCATTCGTGCCGTCGTAGACGATCTCGTACGGCGGAACGTGCGTGCGCTCGAAGCGTTCGGAATTCGAGCGGATGCCGAGGCCGATGCAGTCGGTGACACTCCCTCCGCGACGGCGGCGAACGCGTGCTCCCCTCACGAGTGCATGATCTCCGCCGATTTCCTCGAAGACATGGGGTTCGACGTGGTCGCGCCGCACCATCGGTTCCCGCGCCTGCGGCTCGAACTCGACCGTGATCACGGGTGGAAGGAAGAGGTCGAGGCTGCGTTGGATCGACTGATCGAGGCCGCGTCGATCACCGTCGAGGATTTCGCCGGCCGGACGACGGTGGGAGTGCAGTAGCTTTTCCGCACCAGATCGACAGGAACGGGCACCCTCACCGAGGGTGCCCGTTCCTGTCGAGTGAGACTCAGCGCGTCTCGGTGATCGACAGCTCTTCGGCAAGCAACTCGGCGAAGGTGTACGTCCCGGTCGGCTGGTCGTCTTGACCGAGCAGATACAGACGCTTGACGGCAATGAGTACTGCCTCGGCGATCGTATCGCGATGGCGCGGGTCGGCAAGCACCATGGCGTCGTGTGCGTTGGTGAGGTAGCCGAGATCGATCTGAATTGTCGGCATGTTGGTCAGGCGCAGGAGATCCCAGGTCCGTCCGTGGCTGCGGCAGTCCTGGAGGGGTGTGCGCGCGACTATCTCACGCTGGATGTACCCGGTGAGGACCTGCCCGATCATCGACTCCGAGCCGTGCGAATTGCCGTAGTGGAAGCTGGCAATTCCGCTTGCCATCGGGTTCGAACTCGCATCGCAGCGCAGCGAGATCATCAGGTCGGCGCCGAACGCGTTGGAGGTACCGGCGCGCTCGATGTCGGTGGGGTTCGCGTGGTACGGCCGCGACAGAAATGTCTCCATTCCGGTCGCCGCCATGCGTCCCTCGAGTCGGCGGGCGAGATCCCACAGGATGTCGGCCTCGGAGATGGTGCCGTGCGGGCTGCGGAGAACGATCCCGTGGTGATTGCCCCCGAGGCCCGGGTCGATGACGATCCGCTTGCCGCTGAGCTGAGGCCCGGACCGTCGGACGATCTCTTCCTCACTGATGGCATGCGGCGATCCACCGGAGACGCGAGTGCCGAGTAGCTCGAGTGCCCGCAGGGTCTCGGGCCCGCATATTCCGTCGGGGGCCAGGCCGATCTCCTTCTGGAAGGAGCTCAGTCCGGCGTGTGTTCGGGGGCCGAAATACCCGTCGACCCGATCCACGTAGAACCCGAGATCCTGCAGACGGGTCTGCAACGCCGCCACATCGTCCCCGTACAGGGGCGCGGACAACTGATAGATCAGGGTGCGGGCACCGAGACGGTACGACGCTTCTTTCAGCGACCGATACGTTGCGGGACCGACGATGCCGTCGACGAGCAGACCACGCTGTTGCTGGAAGGCGCGCACAGCACCGTCGAGCTCGTGATCGAAGACGACGTCGGAGCCGACCCACTCGTCGGTGGCTTCTGATCCTCCGTGGAGAAACCCTAATCCGGCCAGTGTGTTCCGGATCTCTGCGACAGCAGGACCGTGGTCGCCGTGACGAAGAGGGCGCATGTGTCGGGGGCCTTTCCGTGCTGACCGGAGTGCCCAGCACGCGCGGGGCAGCATCGAACGGAATTGTCTCAGATGCGCCCGAGATCGATGCTCACGGGCGCACGGTCGATCCTGGGACGTTACTACAGGACCTCGTCGAGCTCCCGGAGCAACGCCGCCTTTCCCTTCGCGCCGACGATGGTCTTCACGGGCTTGCCACCGGAGAACAGGATCATGGTGGGGATCGACATCACCTGGTAGTCGCGAGCCGCAGACGGGTTGGCGTCGATATCGAGCTTGGCGACGGTCAGCTTCTCGCCGTGCTCACCTGCGATTTCCTCGAGAACCGGGGCAACCATCTTGCAGGGGCCGCACCACGTCGCCCAGAAATCGACGAGCACAGGCTTGTCTGCCTGCAGTACGTCTTCGACGAACGACGAGTCGGTGATGTTGACGGTGTTTGTCATGTTGTTCTCCTGCGCAGTGATGGGGGTGGGAATCGAGGGGGGACGCTCAGGCGGCGGCGATCAGGCTTCGACAGCGACCGGCTCAGATACCTCGCGGTTGGCGACGAGCCAGCGTTCAGCGTCGATGGAGGCGGAGCAGCCCGTACCCGCGGCGGTGATCGCCTGGCGGTAGGTGTGGTCGACGAGGTCGCCCGCAGCGAAGACACCGGGGACGGATGTCGCGGTGCCGGGCGCGGAGACCGAAACGTAGCCCTCGTCGTCGAGATCGACCTGACCTGCGACCAGAGAGCTCCGCGGATCGTGACCGACTGCGACGAACAGACCGGTCACGGCGAGATCGCTGCGCTCACCCGTCACGGTGTCCTCGATGACGAGGTTGGTGACGCTGTTTTCACCCTGGACCTCGGCGACAGCCGCGTTGGTGAGGAATCGGATCTTCTCGTTCGCGCGTGCACGCTCGAGCATGATCTTCGAAGCACGGAATTCTTCGCGGCGGTGGATGAGCGTGACGCTGCGCGCGAAGCGGGTGAGGAACGTGGCCTCTTCCATCGCGGAGTCGCCGCCACCGACTACGGCGATGTCCTGATCTCGGAAGAAGAATCCGTCGCATGTGGCACACGCGGAGACACCGCGGCCGAGAAGTTTCTCCTCCCCCGGCACGCCGAGGTAGCGCGGCTCGGCGCCCATCGCGAGGATGACGGCGCGGGCGTTGTAGGTCTCGCCGTTCGCGACGACGGTCTTGATCGGGCCCGTCAGGTTCATTTCCTCGACGTCCTCGGTGCGGATGTCGGCACCGAAACGGAGAGCCTGTTCTCGCATCTGGTCCATCAGCTCGGGGCCCATGATGCCCTCGCGGAAGCCCGGGAAGTTCTCGACCTCGGTGGTGGTCATGAGTTCGCCACCGAACTGGGTTCCTTCGAACACGAGCGGGGAGAGTTCGGCACGCGCCGCGTAGATCGACGCGGTGTATCCGGCCGGTCCCGAGCCGACGATGATGAGGTCGTGGATCGTGGGCGAAGTCGTCATGCGAGCCTTCCGGGGTCGTGTGCTGTGGGTGGGGACGCAGTCAGCGCCCACGGTCGTCCGTGCAGGTGAGGCCACGGCCGAGCTTCAAGTATCAACACCAGGGTAAACGGTGTTGTTCCCTGCTCGCCGTGCCTCACGCCACAGTCGGTGCGGACGACCCCCGAGGCGACCCCGGGAGGCACGATCGGATCGGGTTGGACGTCAGACGGTTGTCGGGACCCCCTGCAACGTCCTCCGGATGACGCAGTGGGTGCCGGTGTAGATGGTCGGCATGCACTTGTTGCAGTGGATGCACAGCCCCTCGCGAGCGGTGGCGTTGTGGAACTTGTTGACGACATCCGGGTCGCGCAGCAGTGCCCGGCCCATCGCGACGAACTCGAACCCTTCGTCGAGCGCGGTCTCCATCGTGTCGAGGCGGTTGATGCCGCCGAGCAGGATCAGGGGCAGCGACAGTTCCGACCGGAACTGCCGGGCCATGGGCAGGAAGAAGGCCTCCTCGAACGGAAGCTTCGGAAAGATCTTCGGACCGTAGAGCTTCAGTCCCCATCCGACGACCTTGGCCTGCGATGCGACGAACTCCTTCATCGGAACGTCGCCGCGGAAGAAGTACATGCCGTTCAGGAGTGAGCTGCCGCCCGTGAGCTGCATCGCGTCGATGTGGCCGTCGGCTTCGATGAGCTGTGCCATCGGCAGCGATTCGTCGAGCCACAACCCCTGGGGGACGCCGTCGGTCATGTTGAACTTCGCGATGACGGCTGTCTTGTCCCCCACCGCGCGTCGTACTGCCTCGAGCACTCTGCGCGGATATGCGGTGCGGTTGGCGATGCTGCCGCCGTAATGGTCCTTGCGCTTGTTGAGGTTCGGGCTCATGAAGGAGCTCAGGAGATAGTTGTGTCCGAGGTGGACCTCGATGGCGTCGAATCCGGCGTCGACCGCGTTGCGGGCCGCGGATGCGTAGGACTCGACGATGTCGTCGAGCTGTTGGAGCGACGCGCCGCGGACGAGCCCCATTGCGGGTGCGCTGATGCGTGTCGACGGAGCGATGGTGCTCATGCCGTTCGATATCTGGTTGGCGACGAGGCCGGCGTGACCGATCTGTGCGGACGCAAGCGCTCCCTCGGCGTGCACGGCATCGGTGAGACGTCGCAGGCCGGGAACGGATGCGCTGTCGAGAACGAGAGTGTCGCGGTGAACGCGGCCGCTTTCGGACACCGAGCAATAGGCGACAGTGGTCAACGCTGTTCCGCCGCGCGCGACTTCGGCGTGGAACCCGACGAGTTCATCGCTGACTGCTCCGCGAGGCATGACGCCTTCGAACGTGGCGGCCTTGATGATTCGGTTGCGAAGGGTGAGCGGTCCGAGCCGGGCAGGCTCGAAGACTGTGGGTCGCGGCGAAGTCATACCCCTACTTTCGATGCCAGTGGTACCGTAATTAAGATCCGACTATAGCGCGTGCGGCACCGCTGACGCCATGATCCGTCCGAAGAGAAATACAGGCTGTATGTCCGATGTTGCTCCCGGGCGCCCCCGCGACCCCCGAATCGATGCCGAAGTGCTGGCCGCTGCCCGCGAGATGCTCATCGAGGTCGGCTGGGACGGGATGAGTATGCGTGCACTCGCCGCGCGCGCCGGTGTCGGCCGGGCGACCTTGACGCGCCGCTGGCCCACCAAGGCGCACCTCGTTCTCCACGCGCTGCTCGGATCCGCACCCGATCTCGAGCCGTACACAGGCATCGATCGTCGCGGCTGGATCGAATGGGTCGTCACCGGCAGTGTGGAACTCTTCTCACGCCCGGAGGTGCGTGCTGCCCTACCGGGCCTGCTCGCCGCATTGCGGGACCACGACGATCTCCGGAACACGCTGTGGCGCACGTTCAGCGGACCGAGCACGGCCCTGTTCGCCGGCGAGACCGATCACGATTCCGAAATCGATGCGCGCGCGGTCCTGGTCATGGCTGCCGGCTCGGCGCTCTTCGCGGGGCTGATCGCCGCCGAGGACGACACCCCGGAGTTACGCGCGAGAATCCTCGAGTTGCTGCTCCCCGCGGCCGAAGGCTGACCGACCGGCATCACCCCAGAACCTCGACCTGGATCGTTGCGGGATCGTTTGCCCCGCACCGAGTGCCCACCACGAGCGCCGTGATCTGCGGGGCCTGCGGTCCGCCGAGCAGGATCGCGACGGCATCGGAGTTGCCCACTCGGATCTCCCGCGACCCGAGAATCGGGCTGTCCGGTTGGAATCCGTTCGCCGACAGGCAACCTCGCAACCGTTCTTCCTCGGACAGCGGGCCGAGTCCGGTAGCGCCGACGAGTTCTCGCAGGGACGCCGGGGTGAGCACGTTCTGTCCAGGGAGGGAATCATCCTGCGAGGGTGGGACGCCGGATGCGAGCGGAGGTCCGACGGTGTCGTCGGCGGCACCGACGCCGCGGAGGACGAGAGCGAACACGACCGCGAGGGCCGCCGCGGCACCGATACCCGCGACGGCAAGGATCCGTCTGTTGCGGCGTGATTCCCCGTGGTGCTGTGCGAGGCCGTGCAGCGTCGCGTCGAGACGCGCTGCGACATCGGGAGGTATGGGTTCGGTGGCGGGTTCCTCACCCCACGCGTGTAGTCGAGCCTTCACGGCGTCGAGCCGGTCGATCACAGCCATGGCGTGGTGGTCTTGCCGCACGAGCGGCCACAGCCGCTGGGCGAGCTCGTCGTCCAGCGCCCCCGCGTGGAGATCAGCGAGTAGATCGTCGGAGTACGGCGGACGTGGAAACTCGTCCTCGTTCATGCGCGGTTCTCCTCGGCGACTCGGGGGCCCTCACCAGAGTAGGACGTACGCGGTTCACGATCGGTTCCCCCTGAATCGAAGGTCGTCGAGAACGAAGGCAAGTTTCTTGCGGCCACGTGCGCATCGGCTCTTGATCGTGCCCTCGGGAACACCGAGTCTACGGGCCGCTTCCTTCACCGAACAACCTTCGATATCGACGGCCACCACTGCGGCGCGCTGATCGGGTGGGAGCGCGAACAACGCAGCCCCGACATCGAGGGTGAGCTCGAGATCGGAAATCCGATCGTGTTCGTCGCGGATCTGTTCGACGTCATCGGGGTAGCGGGCAGCGATCGGACGTACTCGGTTGCGGCGGATGCGATCCAGGCACGCGTTGACGACGATGGAGTGCAGCCAGCTGAGCACTGCGGCGTCGTTCCGGTACGTGGCGGCCATCCGGTGGGCCGAGAGCATTGCGTCCTGCAGCGCGTCGGCTGCATCCTCGTCCGAATAGCTCGTGCGCTTGGCCACGTGCCACAGATGGTCGCGATGCCGCGACACCAATGTCCCGAACGCATCCCGGTCCCCTCCGACATGCGCCGACAGCAACTCTGCGTCCGACATCTTTCCGATGTCGGGCACAGCGAGTTTTGCGATCCCCCCGAAAATTCGCACGCGCGGATGGTATCCGATTTGTCGGATGATTCCCCGCGGTGCGGGGTCCTACTGCGCAGCGGTGAAGGTCACCTCGGAGATCGAACTCTTGTGGCCGCCGCCGCTGGTGCTCAGATCAGTGATCCACAGCAACACATGCGATGTGCCCCCATCGGCCTCGACCGGAATCTCGGTCTCCCCCGAACCCAGTGTGGCAGAACCGATCACCTGGGTCTGATCGAGAGAAGACTGAGCCGACGGTGCACTGCGCACCTCGAGCACCGTGCCGGGCGAATCGGTGGTGACGGTCACCGACGACAACGTGGATGTGTCGGCGAGCGTGACCAGCAGGCCCACACCGTTCTTCAACGACGGGAAGGGATCGAAATAGGCGTCGGTGCTCCATTCGGTGCTCGGATCGCCGTCGATGGCCTGCGACGCGGTCGCCGGAGAATCGGGGGTCCCCTGCGGTGAGAACACCTCGACCGCCGTCGCGGAGACGGGTCCGGTGGCCACCGGAGCCACGGCCCCGCCGGCTCCGTCGGTCCCTTCGCCCTCGCCCGGCGTCACCGGAGCTTCGGATGTCGGTGTGAGCCCGAAATCCTGGCTGGTCAAAGGCGCGTCGCTGCTGTCGCCTGCAAGAAGATTGGTGATCCACCAGCCGATCAACGCGAGGATGATCACGGTGACGATGCCGAGGCCGACGAGCGCCATGAGCATCCGCTCGGAATGCTTCTTCTTCTGCGCGAGCGCTTCCGGGTCGGCGAGGGCGTGGGTCTCGGATGCTGCCGTGCGCTGTCCGAGCCGCAACGCGGGCATCATGTCGGTCTTCTGATCGACCACCGACGCCTGGTCGAGGATGTGCTGCACCGTCGCCGCCGTCCGAATGCCGCCGTCGGTGGACAACGCACGCACCGCGACCGCGGAGATCTCGAACGGAACGTCCGGACGGATCGCACGAGGCTCGACGGGAACACCGTCGGGACCGCGCTCGGCGATCGGCATTCCACCGACGGTGCCGCCACTGCGGGGCGGAGCCGCCTTGGGGACACCCGGGATACCGGGTTCGTCGAGCGGCCAGCGACCGGTGATCAACCCGTACAGTGTTGCGCCGAGCCCGTGGACGTCGGAGATCGCGTCGGCGTCCGAGAAGGTGGCCGGGAACGCGAGCACCGCGTCGCCCGCGACGCTGATGCGGATCCGGTCGGGGTGATCGATCGACAACGCGCTTCCACCTCGGTGGGTGGACTCAGCGGCCGCGGCGAGTGCCCGCACGGCACGAGCCGCGCCGATCGGCGACGGATCGGTGGTCGACATCTCCTTCAGGGACCGGCCCGGTGTCCACTCGGCGACCACGATGCCGCCCGAGCTACCACGCACGACGTCGAGCACACGCGCGAGACCGGGTGAGTTGATGCGTCCGAGTCGCAGCGAGCGCGACAGCACGGCCTGTGGAGAGTCGGGCCCGGTGGTATCCGAAGCCCGTTGGTCGGCGTCGACGAATGTCAGAGCCACTTCACGGTCGAGCTTGACGTCGAGCGCCTGCCAGAATCGCAGTCCGCGTGCTCCCCCATGAGGCGCGAGCAGCCGATAGCGGCCTCCGGCGACCGACGCGCCCGCGATGAGATCAGGTCCGCGCATCGTGCGACGAGGCGCGTTGCCCGACACGCGGACGGGCGGCAGCTGCGGCGAACCGATCGGGATGACGCCCGTGTCGGTGTGCGGATCGCGCGGCGGAGCGGCATCGGGGTTCTTTGCCCCGGGTGCGGGGGGACGGTTCGCTGCTCCCACCTCGCCGGCGGTGGCCTTCGTGCCTTCGGCAGCGGGGCCGGCGTTGGTCCGGTTCGCTGAATCGAGCGCGGACTTGCCGGCAGCGTGGTCGTCGCTCACCCTTACTCCTTCGTTGTCGACTCGTCCGCCCTCTGTACGGAGACGGGGATCGCCGGGAGCCACGAAGTATCGCGGTCCACGCCGCCCGGGTCGAATCTGTTGACCAGGGTACGGGAGTTGTGCCCGGTGATCGTCGGGACGGGGCAAGTCCCGAATCGCAGGAATGACCTCTGTGATGGCGTCGTACGGCCCGACTCCGTACTCCCCGTAGTCGATACGTGGCAGCACAACCGTGCGCTCCAAGTCGGTTTCGGGGTAGTCGTAGCGTCGAGGAGCGGGCAGCGGTCCGGTCGGTGGCGGTGTCCTCGGATCGGCGCCGGAGCCGGCGGATCCCGGCGTGTCGTCCGGTGCGACCCCGCGCAGCGCACTCACCTTGCGTCGGATCATGGCTTCGATCGAGAGGATCTCCGGAACCTTCAGCAACCACATGCCGACGAGGGCGACCAGGATCATGAGGACCCCGGTGATCCCGACCCGCACGAAGGAACCGAGACCGCCGAACCGCTCACTCAGCGCGTCGAGCTGCAACAACCTGTCGGCGAGCAGCACCACCCCAGCAGCGGTTGCCGACGCGAACACCACATGCCAGACCGTCCGTCCGACATTCGCCATCTGCAGGTCGCCGAGGGTGCGATGCAGCAGGAATCCCCCGATGAACGCGCCGACCGTGAACGCCACACCTGTCGCGACGCCGAGGAGCACGACGACCTGGCTGCCGTCGCTCGCGATGAGGGGCGCCAACGCGGACAACCCGATCTTGACAGCGGTGATCCCCAGAATGATCCACGTGGGTGTCCACGCCTGCTCTCTCGCGTAGAACACCCGGAGGTGGATCAGCACGAGTGAATAGGGGATGAGTGTGAACGCAGACCAGCTCACCGCCTGCCCGAGCAGCTCGGCGTTCGCACCGCCGAAATTGCCGTAGCCGTACAGGGCGGCGCCGATCTGCGGACCGGCGATCGTGAGGAAGGTGACGATGGGGATCAGCGAGATCATCGTCAGGCGGGTCGCGACGGAAAGATCGTCGACGACGGCGGGCGTGTCGCCGTCGGCGGCATTTCGACTCAATCGCGGCATGATCGCGGTGAGTACGGTGACGCCCAGCACGCCGTACGGCAGCTGCAGAAGCAGCCACGCATTGTTGTAGATGGCCGGACCGGCCTCGTCGGCTCCCGACGACACCCGGGTCGCGAAGACCATGCCGGCCTGGCTGATCAGCACGTACATGATGATCGCCGCAGCCATGCCGCCGAATTGGCGGAGCCGGTCGTCGAGTCCCCACAGGGGTTTGAGGTTGATACCTTCCCGCCGTAGAGCGGGGACGAGGCACAGCGCCTGGGTGACCACGCCGAGGAGCACACCGATCCCGAGGACCAACAGTTTCGGGTCGCTCATCCGCACCGGGTCGAGGGTGATGTCGCCGGGCATCAGGTAGTACAGGACCAGCACACAGAGCACGACGACGTTGTTGCATACCGGCGCCCACGCGCCGGGCTTGAACACCTGCCGGGTGTTGAGAATTCCCGTGAACAGGCCCGACATGCCGTAGAAGACGATGGCAGGCAACAGCAGATACGACAGCGCCGTGGTCAGCGACGTCGAAACCTCACCCGAATCGTCGAGGAAGACGTGTGTCGTCAGAAGCGGGGCGGCTGCGACGGCGAGCACCGTCGCGGTGCCGAGAAGCAAGAGCGCCGCGGTGAACAGCCTCCGGATGAAGGCCTCACCGCCGTCGGGGTCCTGCCGTTCGGCTCGGACGAGGACCGGCACCACGATCGAGGTGAGCACGGCACCGAGCACGAGCTCGGAGATCATGTTCGGGATCTGGTGCGCAACCGTGAACGAGCTCGCGACCCCCGCGCCCAGCAGGGTGAGGATGAGGAGCTGCTTGAGGAAGCCCGTGATGCGGCTGATCAAGGTGGCGATCGCGATCGACCCGGTCGCCGCGAGCAGGCTCTGGGCCTTGCCGGACCGAGCCGATCCGGTGATGTCCGGCGACGTCGTCGGTCCTCGAGGCCCCGTCGGTCCCTGAGACTCACTGTGACCGGTGGCGCCCCCGGTACCGGTACGGGTGGGGTTCCCGGTCATCTCTCTCCATATCCTTCATCGGCCGGATCCGGCTCCCCCCGGAAACGGTGCAGAAGTCGCCGCCCCGCCAGGAACAACAGGAGTGCCCCCGCACAGCCTGTGACGATGGCGAGAACCTGGCCGTACGCATTGGAACGTACCGTGACCTGCGTGGGGCTGCCGAGTGGCAGACCGGACTCGGTCGTGAGCGCGAACTCGACCTCGATCTTCCTCGAGTCGCTGATCTCGGCAGGCACGGTCAGTGTGCGGCTACCTCTCGGCGGAAGTTGCGTGGGTCCGATGTCGGTGATGTCCATTGCGCTGGGCACGTCGACGTGCAGCCGGACGGTGATACCCACGGGCAGATCGTTGCGGGCTACGAGCAGCAACGGGCTCTGTTCCGACGTGAGGGTGAAGACACCGCCCGGTGCGAGCACCGTGACCGACTCGAACATCCGATCGATGGCCTCACGGGCCTGGGTCGCTCGCTGTTCGGCCTCTGCAGCGGCCGCGTCCGGATCGGTGCCGCGTCGTCCGGCCAGCGTCATCGCGCGCAGCATGTCGTTCCGCAGCGGCGCGGTGTATGCACTCGGGGTCAGCTGGGCCTGCGGATCTTCGACGAAGGCCTCTTCGAGCCCGTCGAGACGAGGCATCTGCGCCGATGCCTCGTGGACCACCGGCGCGGGCGCACCATCGGTGATCGCCTGCTCCGGATACGTCAGCAGTGACGCGACCGGGGCGCTGCCGGTCGCCGCGGCGGCGGCGACCATCTCCTGGAACGGCTGCACCGTCGCGAGTCCCGATTTCATCAGCGTCGACACCATGGACAGGGTCCGAGCAGCATCGTCGGCGGATGCCGACCACACCTGTGGTGGCGCGAGCACCACCGAATCCGGTCCGGCAGACGGTGCCGATTCCGACGAAGAATTCAGGGCAGGCCAGGCGATGGCTCCGAGCGCGTCCTGGAGCCGGGCGGTCGTCGAATCGTCGGTGAGGGTGTAGCGCGACGAATCGGGTACGTACGACGGAGTCTGCGGTTCGTCCCCCATCGCAGCCAGCGCGGCACCCGTGGCGCTGTCGAACAGGCCCGCTGTCAGGCCGTCCACACCGCTGATCCGGACAACCGCGGAGCTGGGATCCGCCTTCTGCACGGCATCGTCTGCGAGTAACGCGGTCACCGGCCCGTCCGCCGCGATCATCGCGCCGGCTTTCTCGGTGAGCACGCCGGAGTCGGGCCAGATCACCGAGTCCACAGAGGAGATGCCCAGCGTCGAATCGATGATCTCGGTGGGTGAGTCGAGTGCGGATTCGATCAGTGATGCGCTGCCGGTCTCGGCGAGCGCCGTCAGATCTACCTGCGCATACGGAACGGAGGTCGTGCACAACTGTGCGGACAGGGCCCGCAGCCGCTCGAGCCACGCGATCGCCGCGTCGGTGCCCGTGCCGGGGTGCGCGTCGCCGGTCGGATCGGCCGGATCGGCCACCACCAGATAGTCGCGGGTCATGTTCGCGACCGTGACCAGCAGATCCGGGTCGATCGCGAGACACATCGCGTCCGCGACCTGCTCCTCGTTCGCCACGGCATTTTCCGCGACACGGAGCAGACCGTCGAGACGACCACCTTCGGCGAGGGAGGTCGCAAGGTCGTCGTCGACGAGACGGACCGGTTCGGTCGCCGATCCGGGCACTCCCGCAGCTATCCGTGGCCGATCGGCGAGCGGCCACAGAACGGTCGTCGGGACAGGAGTCGACCGTTCGGGCGGCACCGCGGGGAAATCCTTCCCCCCGGCCTCTGCAGACGTCTCCCCGAGCGAGGTCGGTCCGCTCGTGTCGGTGCTCCCGTCGGTGCTGACCTCGTCGGCGGCGGGCACCCCGAGGACAGGAAGCAGGAACCGGGCGTCATCGAGGCGCGCCTGTCCGCCGTACTCGGGGACACCGTTGACATTGACGAGCAACGGGTACACACCCGGAGCGGTGATGTTCAGCGACGGGACGAGATCGGAGCGCAGCGGCAGTTCGAGAGTGAATTTCTCCCTCTCCCCCTGGCCGAGTCGATCGCTGACCACCTCGAACTCTCCGACCGTGTCGAATCCGGCCTGATCCAAGGTCAATGCGCTGCGGAGGGTCGCAGAATCCGCGATGGCCTGCGCGCGCTGCAGACGCACCCAGACGTCCTCGACGTCGCGATCGCCGATGTTGGTGACAGTGCCGGTGACCGTCACGACGGGACCGCTGGTCAGCGACACCGTCGACGGGGTGACCTCGTCGATGTCGAGCCGGAGGAACTGCGGTTCGTCGGTCGTCTGCGCAGTTGCGGAACCCGGAATCGGCCCGCCCAGAGCTACGAGGACCAGCGCGAACACAGCGAGGACCGCGGCGCCGGTCCGAGAAAGCACCACCGTCATCCGAGCGCGGCCCCCGGATCGTCGGCGTCTTTCAGCCAAGCGGGGTCGATGTCGGCGATGAGCTGATCCGCGACGTCGGCGAGTTTGCGTTCGTCCGCGTAGGCGAGCCGTGCCCGCAACTCGGTGAGCGGCACCCAGGCCACCTCGGTGACCTCGATGTCGGCGTCGGAGAGCTCACCGCCGAGGTAACGGAGGAGATAGTGGTGGACGGTCTTGTGGACGCGGCGTCCCTCGGTCACGAACCAGTAGTCGATGCTGCCGAGTTCGGCGAGGACCTTGCTGCGCACACCGGTTTCCTCGTGGACCTCGCGCATCGCGGTCTCTTCTGCCGTCTCGCCCTTCTCTATGTGGCCTTTCGGCAGGGACCACAGCAGTCGGCCGCGGCGGTCGGTGCGACCGATCAGCGCAGCGCACAGCTGATCGGGTGGGCCGCCCAGTCCGTCGACGACGAGACCGCCGGCGGACGTCTCGCGCACGGTGCGCATGCGGGTGTGCGGTGTCGCGGCCGACCCGCCGCGCACGGGTGATTTGCCGCCCGAACCGCGCCGCCGCGGATTGCGGCGGTTGCGGTTGGCACGTTCTGCGGGCGACACCTGATCGATAGTAGTTGTAACGGCCACTGTGCCGGTTCAACTACACACACGGCCGGTTCAGCCACACGTCGGTGCCTGTCCGACCACGAGGATGGGCAGCTCGGTAAAGTTCGAAGGCGTGAACTCTCCCACCACGGACGCCGATCGCCGCGCCCGACTGCTCGCCGGCGCCGACTCGACGCTGCGCGCACTTTCGGATGTCCTGGCGCCGCTCGGGGCGCGATTCGCCGAGGCGGGGTACGAGCTGTACCTGGTGGGCGGCAGTGTCCGCGACGCCGTGCTGGGGAGATTGGGCACCGACCTCGACTTCACGACCGACGCCCACCCCGAGCTCGTACAGGAACTTCTTCGCGGATGGGCCGACCACCAGTGGGACACTGGCATCGACTTCGGCACGGTGAGCGCGTCGAAGGGCCCCGAACAGATCGAGATCACCACGTTCCGCAGCGACGCGTACGACCGCGTCACCCGCCATCCCATCGTCGAGTACGGCACCCGGCTCGAGGACGACCTGGTGCGCCGTGACTTCACCGTCAACGCGATGGCCGTCCGGGTCGGCCCCGACGGCGCCGGCGAGTTCGTCGACCCTCTCGGTGGGATGGACGCGCTGGTCGCGGGAGTGCTCGACACTCCGGCGCGGCCCGAGGATTCCTTCCACGACGACCCGTTGCGGATGCTGCGCGGCGCGCGGTTCGTGTCGCAGCTCGGGTTCACCCTCACCGAGCGGGTGCACACGGCGATCGTCGAGATGGCCGACGAGATCCTGCGGATCAGCGCCGAACGCGTCCAGGCCGAACTCGACAAACTGATTCTCGGCGCCTACCCCATCGAGGGCATCGACGTCATGGTCGAAACGGGACTCGCGCAGCGGGTGCTTCCGGAGATCCCGGCGATGAAACTCGAGATCGACGAACACCACCAGCACAAGGACGTGTACTGGCATTCGCTCACCGTCCTGAAACAGGCGATCGATCTCGAGGACGGTGATCCCGATCTGGTGCTGCGCTGGGCAGCGCTCCTGCACGACATCGGCAAACCGGGAACCAAGCGCAACGAGGCGGGGGGCGGCGTGAGCTTCCACCACCATGAGGTGGTCGGTGCGAAGCTCGTTCGCAAGCGGATGCGGGCATTGAAGTACTCCAAGCAGATGATCGAGGACGTCGGTCAGCTGGTGTTCCTGCATCTGAGGTTCCACGGGTACGGCAAGGGGCAGTGGACGGACTCGGCGGTGCGGCGCTACGTGCACGACGCCGGACACCTTCTTCCCAAGCTCCACAAGCTCGTGCGCGCCGACTGCACCACCCGCAACAAGCGGCGTGCTGCGTCGCTGCAGGCCACCTATGACGATCTCGAACATCGCATCGCAGTGATCGCCGAACAGGAAGACCTCGCGCGGGTTCGTCCCGATCTCGACGGCAACGCGATCATGGAACTGCTCGGGATACCCGCAGGCCCGCAGGTCGGGAAGGCGTGGAAGTTCCTCAAGGACCTACGCCTCGATCGCGGGCCGCTCGAGCGGGACGAGGCCGAGGCCGAACTCCTGAAATGGTGGGACCAGCAGCCGAAGGCGTGAGTGTTTCCGTCTCCTCACACTGGCCTCGAGGCTCCGTGAGGCAGATGTCACAGTCTGCTCACCGCGTTTGATCCTGCCGCAACACCGTGTCCGCAGCATGGATACCGGGCCATTCACGAGACGGCCCGGGCAGGAGCTGGGAATGCAGGACGCGAGCGCATTGGTGAGAACCGCCTGCTCGTATTGCGGCGTGGGATGCGGGATGGTCCTCGAGGTCGGCGTCGATCCGAGCACCGGAACTCGTCGCGTCCTCGATGCATACGGCGACAAGGAGCATCCCACCAATCGGGGGCGTCTGTGCACGAAAGGCGCGACCAGCGCCGCGATGCTCGCCGGGGGCGGCCGACTCGAGACCGCGCGCGTGCGCCCGGAACGCGGCGTCGATCAGGTCCCGGTCGCACTCGAGACCGCGATCTCGGACACCGCGCGCCGTCTGAACGCCATCATCGACGAACACGGGCCGGACGCCGTCGCACTCTACGTGTCGGGCCAGATGTCTCTCGAGTCGCAGTACCTGGCCAACAAACTCGCAAAGGGGTTCATCGGCACCAACGGGATCGAATCGAACTCGCGGTTGTGCATGGCCGGCGCCGGCACCGGATACAAGCAGTCGTTGGGATCGGACGGCCCGCCCGGCTCGTACGAGGACTTCGACCACGCCGACGTGTTCTTCGTGACCGGCTCCAACATGGCCGACTGCCACCCGATCCTGTTTCTGCGGATGATGGATCGAGTCAAAGCCGGAGCGAAACTGATCGTCGTCGACCCTCGCCGCACCGCGACCGCCGACAAGGCCGACCTGTTTCTGCGGATCTCCCCCGGAACCGATCTCGCTCTCCTCAACGGCCTGCTGCGTCTCATCGTCGAAAGCGGTCACGCGGATCGCGACTTCATCGACGAGCACACCGACGGCTGGGACGCGATGGAGGAGTTCCTCGCCGACTACCCACCGGACGTGGTCGCTCGGATCACCGGAATCGACGAAGACGACATCCGGACTGCGGCGCAGTGGATCGGCGAGGCCGGCAATTGGATGAGCTGCTGGACCATGGGCCTCAACCAGAGCACCCACGGCACGTGGAACACCAACGCGATCTGCAACCTCCACCTCGCGACCGGGGCGATCTGCCGGACCGGTAGCGGCCCGTTCTCTCTCACCGGCCAGCCCAATGCCATGGGCGGACGCGAAATGGGTTATATGGGACCGGGTCTGCCCGGGCAGCGCAGTGTGCTGTCGGAGGCGGATCGCGTGTTCGTCGAAGACCGGTGGGGTGTTCCGCGCGGCACACTGCGCACCGAGGTGGGTACCGGCACGATCGACATGTTCGAGAAGATGGCCGCCGGTGAGATCAAGGCCTGCTGGATCATCTGCACCAACCCCGTCGCGACCGTCGCCAACCGTAAGACCGTTCTCGAGGGTCTCGAGAAGGCCGAACTCGTCATCGTCCAGGACAGTTTCGCCGAGACGGAGACCGCCGACCACGCAGATGTCCTCCTGCCCGGCGCATTGTGGTCCGAATCCGAGTACGTGACGATCGGTTCCGATCGAACCCTGAATCTCATCGGACAGGCCGTCGACCCGGTCGGCGACGCGATGCCCGACTGGGAGATCATCGCCCGAGTGGCCACCGCGATGGGATTCGGCAGTGCCTTCGACTATTCGAGCGCCGACGAGATCTTCGAGGAGATCACCGGGTTCGCGAATCCGGACACCGGGTACGACCTGCGGGGAGTGACCTACGACCGGTTGCGTGAGTCGCCGGTGCAATGGCCGTGCCCGCCCGGATCAGGCAGCCGCAATCCCATCCGTTATCTCAACGACGGCATCGCCCGCCCCCGGTTGGTCCGTGACGACGGCACTGCCCCGCGTTTCGTGTTCGCCACTCCCGACGGACGGGCCCGCTTCTTCCCGCGCCCGCACGTGCCCGCCGCCGAACTCCCCGACGACGACTTCCCGCTGGTCCTCAACACCGGACGGGTGCAGCACCAATGGCACACCCTGACCAAGACGGGCAGGGTCGCCAAGCTCAACAAGCTCGAGCCCGGTCCATTCGTCGAGGTCAACCCGGACGACGCGCAGCGACTGGCGATCGCCGACGGCGATCGCGTCGAGATCACCTCGCGTCGCGGTCGTGCGGTGCTCCCCGCGGTGGTCACCGACCGAGTGAGCCCGGGCAACTGTTTCGCGCCGTTCCACTGGAACGACAAGTTCGGCGAAGACTTCACCATCAACGCCGTCACCAACGACGCGACCGATCCCGTGTCGCACCAACCCGAGTTCAAGGTGTGCGCGGTCGCGTTGATGAAGGTGGAGACGCCGGAACCGGTGATCGACGACCCCGCCGGTCGTGTCGCGTCGGTGATCGGCCTCGGCGACATCGAGGCACCTGTACTCGACGAGACCGAACGAATCTACCTGTCCGGCATGCTCGCCGGGATCCGCTCTAGCGATCTCGGCGGTGTTCCGGTGCTCCCGGCGTCGGCGCCGTTCTCACTTCCGAAGCGCGCCTGGATCGAAGGACTGCTGGCGGGGGTCTACTCGCGAGGACCCGAGTCCGCCGATCCTGCTGCCGAATCCGACGGTGTGCCGGTCGTGGTCGCGTGGGCGTCCCAGACCGGCAACGCCGAAGAATTTGCCGGAGAGTGCGCCGAGCGGCTGCGAGCAGCGGGCTGCGCAGTGCGGTCGATGTCGTTGAACGAGCTGGGTGTCGCCGGTCTGGCCGATGCTACGAATCTTCTTGTCGTTGCGAGTACCTTCGGCGACGGTGACGCCCCGGACAACGGTGGCACCTTCTTCGCGGCATTGTCCGGAGACAGTGCTCCTGATCTCACAGAGCTGCGATATGCGGTTCTCGCATTCGGTGATTCGAGTTTCGACGACTTCTGCGGCTTCGGCAGAAAACTCGACGAGCGACTGACCGAGCTCGGCGCAACTGCTCTCGTCTCCCGCGTGGAGTGCGAACCCGACTTCGAGGAACAGTCGGTGCAGTGGCTCGGTGAGATCGAGTCGCACTTCGGTGGTGCTACCGGACCTGCGCGACCCGCGGTCGCCTCCGCGCCGGTCGTCCCGTCCTACTCGCGGAAGTCTCCGCTGATCACGCGGCTCACCCGCAATGTGTGTCTCAGCGGTGCCGGCTCGTCGAAGGAGGTGCGTCAGTTCGGGTTCGAACTATTCGATCCGGCCTTCGAATACAGCGCGGGTGATTCGCTCGGCGTGGTGCCCACCAACCGGCCGGACACCGTGGACGAATGGCTCCAGGTGACCGTGCTCGACGCGGAGGCGCCCACCGAGATCCCCGGTCTTCCGACGATCCCGCTTCGCGAGGCCGCGACACGGCATCTCGACATCACCAGGGTGACACCGGACCTGCTGAAGTTCGTGCAGCAGCAGACCGGCAGTGCCGAACTCGCAAAGCGCCTCCGGCCCGGCAACAAGCTCGAGCTGCAGCGGTGGCTGTGGGGAAAGCAGGCCATGGACATCCTTGCCGAATATCCGTTCAAGGCACCGCTGGACGAATGGTTGCCCCTGCTCGAACGACTCCAGCCACGCATGTACTCGATTTCGTCGAGCCCGAAGATCGATCCTCGGGAAGTGCAGCTGACTGTGTCGGTGGTGCGGTACAACAACGACGGTCGAGGCCGCGCCGGGGTGTGTTCGAGTTTCCTCGCCGACCACAGCAAGGGCGCCGACATTCCGATCTTCGTGCAGCGCAGCAACCATTTCCGGCCACCGTCGTCGCCGGATACACCGATGATCATGGTGGGTCCGGGTACGGGGATCGCACCGTTCCGCGCGTTCCTCCACGATCGACGGGAGTCGGGACACACGGGCCGCAACTGGTTGTTCTTCGGCGATCAGCGAATCGACACCGATTACCTGTACCGGGACGAGATCGAGGCGATGCATTCGGACGGGTTCCTCACCGAACTCGACCTCGCCTTCTCCCGGGATCAGCGACTGAAGATCTACGTGCAGGACCGCATGCGCGAACACGGTGCGCGTCTGTGGCGCTGGCTCGAGGAGGGTGCGCACTTCTACGTGTGCGGCGACGCAGCGAGGATGGCGAAGGACGTGGACCTGGCTCTGCGTGAGGTGGTGCAGGCCCACGGCCGGATGGATCAGGATCAGTCCGCGGCCTACGTCGACGGACTGGTCACGCAGAAGCGTTATGTGCGTGACGTGTACTGAACTCCCGGGTTCCTGACCAAGATCGACGCATTTGCTCCGAGTCGCACTCGATTCGTTTACAGTCCCCCAAGAACGCGTGTGCCGCAAGATGGTCGGGGAGGTTTGTCGTGGAGCTCTGGCTCGGGGACGTGTCCCAGGAAGTATCCACCGGCGACCTACCCGAATGGAACGAGGTGGATGCACTCGTCGAGGCTGCGTATCGACGGTATCGTTCTGTCGGCGACGGCGCGGTGGCCGATTACATTCCGGCACTTGCCGCGGCCGATCCTGAGCAGTTCGGCGCGTGTGTGGTGGGTACGGACGGCGGTGTTCATTCGTCCGGTGATACGCAGATCGAGTTCTCGATCCAGTCGATCTCCAAGGCGTTCGTCTACGCCCTGGCATGTCAAGAACTCGGTCACGAACTGGTCCGTGAACGTGTGGGGGTGAACAACTCCGGGGCTGCCTTCAACTCGGTCATCGCCATCGAACTCAACGACGGACACCCGATGAACCCCATGGTCAATGCGGGGGCGATTGCGACGACGGCCCTCGTACCGGGTGCCTCTGCAGACGAGCGATGGGAGGCCGTCCAGATGGGCTTGTCCGAGTTCGCGGGGCGGCCACTGGAACTCGACGCCGCCGTCTATCGGTCCGAATCCGAATCGAATCAGCGCAACCGTGCCATCGCCCAGCTACTCGCAAGCTACGGGCGCGTCGAACTGGACCCGGACGAGGTCGTCGATGTGTACACGAAGCAGTGTTCTCTGAAAGTCGATGCACGGGACCTCGCGGTCATGGGCGCGACCCTCGCGGACGGAGGCGTCAACCCGCTCACCGGTAGGAGAGTCGTACCACCCGGAGTATGTCGCGACACGCTGGCCGTTCTGTCTGCGACGGGATTGTACGAACGCTGCGGTGAGTGGCTGCAGGGCGCCGTAGTTGTTGATTAGCGACCCTGTGAACTGGGGTTTTCGCTTTATTCGAGGTGCTGTCCGGGCCGGTGGAGCGGGCATGGGGACA
>NZ_SLVY01000017.1 GCF_004345605.1 Rhodococcus sp. SMB37 | reverse complement strand
GAACCCGGAAGCTAAGCCTGTCTGCGCCGATGGTACTGCACTCGACAGGGTGTGGGAGAGTAGGACGCCGCCGAACACCCGTTTGCGTTTGGGGCTCACACTTTTGTGTGGGCCCCAAACGCGTTTTCTGTGCCTGTAATTGTGGGCAATGAAATGGGGGCGGGGCCGGGAATTATTCCGGCCCCGCCCCCATTTCTTTTTATCGATTCTGTCTACGACCGGGGTGCTTTCGGTCGCGGTGCCGGCTTCGAAACCGGATGGCCTCCGGGCTTCGGAAGTGCACGTGTGAGTCGTGGGGCCCAACCACTCGTCGGCCAGCGCTTGAGTCCCAGACGATCCGGGGTCAGACGCGTATTGACGAAGGCCTTTTCGAGTTCTGGGTCGGCTTCTCCACGGAACCGGTAGAGGATTGTGCCGCCGTTCTCCTCGGTGCGGGCACCTGCTTCCCAGCCTGTGGCGCGATACACGCCGCGCACAATGTTGTCGGCGACCACGATGATCGGCAGTCCGTCGATGCCTCTTGCTGCCGTCCCGGCCGGCCAGGGGCGTGATGCGAGTTCGCGCACAGCCTCTGTCGACGCCTTCTTCGCTTCGTTGATACGCAGAACCACGCACGGTGTGGGCGGTTCCGGGGCGGCCTGCGCTGAGTACTGACGCACGATCTCCGAGATCGGGATTGCGGTGCGGTCGGCCTCCGACTCCTCGTTGGTGCCCGCCAGGTTCGTGAGTACCGGTTCACCGCGATGCGGTTCGAGCAGTCCGAGCGAGCTGATGACTGCCTGCGCGACCTCGCCGGCCGTGTGCTCGGGATCTTTCGCGGGGTGCAGCGCGTCGGCGATGATGAAGTGTTCGACGGAGTAGCCGGAGGCATACACCGCCTTGATGCGACGGATCGCCGCCTCGGTCTCGAGTGTCGCGACGGGCGCCTTCTCCTTCGACTCCTCGAGCTTGTGAGTCTCACCGAGCGCCGTCCAGGTGAGGGTGAAGATGCGATTGGCTCGACCGGTTCCGACGTAGAGGATGCTGCGATCACGGGAGTCCACGATCGCGTAGACATACGCGCCGAGCTGATCGATCACGTTCTTCTGGAGCGGTCCGGGTGTCGGTGTCCGGTCGTCGACATTGGTGACGATGGCGCGCAGAACCGTCAGGCGGAGAGATACGGGGACTGCGCCAGCAGAGCCCCCGAACAGCTCACGATTCGCGGCGTCGACCGAACCGAATGTGCGTCCGCTGTTGCGTGCCAGTGCGCCCAGCGCGAGCGTGAACTCGGAGAGTCTCTGCCGTGGATCGTCCGCGGTGTCCGGCAGCTCATTGCTGGTCAGGAACATCTGGATCTCTGGAGACTCCAGCAATGTCTGGGCGATGTTCAGAGGAACTGTCCACACGGTGCGCATGAAGCGACTCTAGGCCAATATAGGGCCGAGGAACCGATTCCGCGGCGGCTGCGTCGTACAGTTTTCGATCTTCGTTACGCGATGAGCATCCGCACTGACAACGAGGGGGATCGGTGGGTGGGGCGATCGGAAGTGGAGATGCATCGATGCAGGTAGAGGCAGTGCAGCCAGCTCTTCTCACGAGGGTCGGATCGGCGCTGTGAGACATCTCCGCACCGAAGGGTCTTCAATACCGGCACCGATGCTCCTCGTCGGTGACTTGTCGCATACGGTATAGACCGTGAGCAGCCCAGACTCTGATGCCGTTTCCCCTGCGGCAACCCCAGCGTCCAACTGGCCCGCGCTCCTGACCTGGCGGTCGCTGGACGCGCCCCGGATGGAATCGGTACGTGTGCAGTTGAGCGGCCAGCGCATCAAAGCGACCGGTCGTATCGTCGGAGCCGAGTGCTCCGAGCATCCGGCGTTCAGCGCCTCCTACGACCTCGTGACCGACGAAGACGGAGTCACGCGCCGGTTGTCGGTGCGCACCACGATGGCGGCCGGTGAGCGGCACATGTCGATCAGCCGTTCCGGCGAGGGCATCTGGATGGTCGACAGCGGAACCCACCACCAGCGAGCATCCTTCGGTGGGGCGCTCGACGTCGACGTGATCCTCAGCCCGTTCTTCAACGCGCTGCCGATCCGGCGCTACCGCTTGCAGGAGGGCGCAGACGAACTCGAAGTTCCCGTCGTGTACGTCAGTCTGCTGGACCTGACGGTGCAGGAAGCCCTGGTGATCTACAGCAGCGCGGCGGACGGGATCCATGTCCTGTCGCCGGTGTCGTCGTCCTCCGTGACGGTCGACGAAGACGGTTTCGTCGTCACCTACCGTGGGTTGGCCGAACGGATCTAGCTTTCGCCGACACCCTCCACTGCCAGCGCGACCGCGAGCGCCGCGGACTCTGCTGGATGGCTTCCGTGGCCGGCGGTGCCGCCGGTGAGCCCGACGATCTGCAGCCCGATGCCGGCGTCACCGGGCGCGGGCACCGAGATCGCAGGTACGCCGAGCACACTGAATGGAATGCACCGTTGAAGCAGGGGTGCTCTCAGCTCTGCCGGGTCGCTGTTCAGGCTTGCGGATCGGATGCTCGTGGTGGCGGTGAGCAAGGCATCGAGGTTCTCGGTGCGTCGCAACCGCTCGAGGACGTCGTGTCGGAGCTTCTGAGCGGTCCGTAGCGCCCGGAGGTACTCATGGGCGGGTCGATCCCTCTGTGCCTCCAGGAGTGCCGCCGTGGGCGGCTGGTAGAGCCCCGGGTCGGCCTCGAACCTGTCGCGGTGCGTCTCGTACGCCTCGGATCCGGTGATGATCGGATACACGCCGAGCAGATCGTCGGTTTCGGGAAGTACGACATCGACTACCTCGGCACCGAGATCTGTGAGGGTTCGGCACGCGAAGTCTGCTGCAGCCTCGAACGCGGGGTCGGTGAGGTCCCAGATTCCGCCGCGGAGCCTGCCGACCCTCAGACCCGACACAGGGGAACGTAGATGCGCGACACCGGGCATTGCGCCCCAGGCGAGTGCCGCATCGAGGCTGTCGGTGGTGAGCAGGCCGACGTGGTCGAAGGTCGTGGACAGCGGAAAGACGCCGTCGACGGGGAGTGCGCCGCTGCTCGGCTTGAATCCGGCGATGCCGCACAGTGCTGCGGGTGTGCGGACGCTGCAGCCGGTGTCGGTGCCCACCGCGACCGGCACGATGCCCTTCGCGACGAGCACCGCGGAACCGGACGACGAGCCGCCGCTGATGAGAGCGGGATCGTGTGGATGAGCAGCCGGACCCGAGGCGTTGACGAGGCCCGTCGGTCCGTATGCGAACTCGTGCAGGTGCGTCTTCGCGACGATGATCGCACCGGCCTCACGCAGCTTCTCGACGATGCGGGCGTCCCGGTCGGCGGTGGGTGCGTCGCCGAACACGTTGCTTCCGCAGCGGGTCGGGAGGCCCGCGACGTCGATGTTGTCCTTGATCGCGATCGCGACGCCGTGCAGCGGGCCGATCCAGTTGCCCGCGGCGATCTCGGCGTCGGCGCGCGCTGCGCACTCGAGGGCCGCAGCGTCGTCGCGGGCGGCCACGATGTTGGCCCAGGGGGTGCCGTCCAGCGCGTCGAGATCTGCGAGGACCTGGCGGACGTGCTCGGTTGCGGTGAGTTTTCCGGTGGTGAGGGCGGCCGCGGTGTCGCGAAGGTTCGTCACGTCCACACACCTCCGTGTCGTCCGGCATCCCTGAGGAGTTCGATCCAATTGTCGTCGCCGGGGACGATCCCGGTGATCGGATGGCGCTGGCGCTGTTCGTAGCGGGTGCGGGCGTCGTGACCGCTGCGTGTGAGGTCGCCGGTGCTGCCGTCTGCGAGTTGCTCGCGTGCTGCACGCAGGACGTCGAGGGTCTCGTCGAGGGCCTCGAGCAGCGCGGTCGCGTTGCCCTCGCACATCGCGTCGACGAGGCCGGGTGAGGTCGCCGCGACGCGCGTGCCGTCCCGGAACGAGCCGGCTGCGAGCCCGAGCGCCAGGTCGCCGCCGCCGGCCCCGGAGAGCGCGAGGGCTTCGGCGAGGATGTGTGGCAGATGGGAGATCCGCGCGACCGCGGAATCGTGTTCGCGGGACTCGGCGGGGACGACGACCGAACCGCAGTCGAGGGCAAGCTGCGCAACTTGCTGCCACACGTCGGGGTCGCTGCCGTCGTCGACGGTGACGACCCACACGGCATCGCGGAAGAGATCGGCAGATCCGGCTTCCCACCCGGACTCAGCGGTCCCGGCCATCGGATGTCCGCCGACGAAGCGGGCCGACAGGCCATGCGCTGCGACCGCGTCGGCGATCCGGCCCTTCACGCTCACGACATCGGTGAGCGCCACGTTCGGTGCGTGCTCGGCGATCGCCGCCAGAATCGAGTCGACGGCGGGCACCGGCACGGCGAGCACCACCAACGCTCGAGCTTCGTCCGCACGCGCCAGTGTGGCTGCGAGGTCGGTGGATGCGTCGAACCCGTCCGCGACGGCGGCCTCCACCGCGTGTGCCGACCGGTTGTATCCCCAGGCTTGACGGCCCGTCGCCGTCGCGGCCCGGAGGACGGATCCGCCGATCAGACCGAGACCGAGTACACAGATGGGGGGCGCGGCGGCAGGTGTGGACACCGCTTCAGATTGGCATATTCACCGGTGGGCTTCATTCGTGGGACCGGGCAGACTACCGTTGCGCGCATGGCTGCACAGCGTGTCGGGGACAAGAGCCCCGCGGTGAGTTCGACAGAGGACTTCGAAGGTTTTGCCGTTGCAGTGACGCGCGAGGACGGACGCTGGAAGTGCCGTGCACTGTCAGCATCAGCATTGACGAGCCTCGACGCTGCGGTGACGGAATTGCGGGAGCTCCGGAGCTCCGGAGCAGTGTTCGGTCTGCTCAATGTGGACGACGAGTTCTTCGTCATCGTGCGCCCTGCACCGGCGGGCACTCAATTGCTGTTGTCGGATGCGACGATGGCGGTGGACTACGACATCGCAGCCGATGTCCTCGAGGCGCTGAACATCGACATCCCGGATATCGATCCCGACGAGCTCGACGATGTGGAGCCGTGGGAAGAAGGTGATGTCGCGATCCTTGCCGACATGGGTCTGCCGGAGCCGGTGCTGACGGTGATCCTGTCGGAGACGGACCTGTATCCCGACGAGCAGATCGACGAGATCGCGCAGCGACTCGGATTCGATGACGTGTTGAGCTCGACGCTCGACAAGATGAACTAGATGGGTCTGCGCGACGACGAAGAGCTGATCCGGGTCGCGTTGGAAGCAGCGGCCGCCGCGCCCGCCGGAGACGTCCCGGTGGGTGCGGCGGTTTTCGCGTCGGACGGCACGGAGCTGGCTCGTGCTGCCAACTCACGTGAGGCCATCGGCGATCCGACCGCTCACGCCGAGGTACTTGCGCTGCGAGCTGCCGCTCAGGTGTACGGAGACGGCTGGCGACTCGAGGGAACGACGCTCGCGGTGACGCTGGAGCCGTGCACGATGTGTGCGGGGGCGCTCGTGCTCGCCCGGGTCTCGCGGGTGGTGTTCGGTGCGTGGGAGCCCAAGACCGGCGCTGTGGGGTCGCTGTGGGACGTCGTGCGCGACCGCAGGCTCACCCATCGACCCCAGGTTCGAGGGGGTGTGCTCGAGGGCGAGTGCGCGGCGGTGCTCGAAGAGTTCTTCCGCGACCAGCGCATCCCCCCGTCCGCGTTGTGACCAGGCGATTTCGAGACAGCGGCCCGATCCGGTAAAGTCTGCTAGCGGTGGCGTGTCCGAGCGGCCTAAGGAGCACGCCTCGAAAGCGTGTGACGGGTAACCCCCGTCCGTGGGTTCAAATCCCACCGCCACCGCCAAGAGTGACGCCCCCGAACTTCGGTTCGGGGGCGTCACTCGTTTCTGATGCCTACCGCGGATACACGCGAACGAAAATGGCAGCCGCTCGCTGTCGACAACGCGCGGCTGCCCATCCAGTGCGCGTATGTACGCCCGCCAGGTTTGATTGCCTCTCGGTCAGCGGCCTTCGATCAGGCGCCCGACCACGTCGAGCAATTCGTCGACGTCCTCGGGTGGGGTATCGCTCGTCTCGCCGGACATCGCCGCGTTGTAGTAGAGACCGTCGCCCATGAGCATGATCGCGCGGGCGACGGCGGGGTCGCTGATCTCATCGACGAGAACATCCATCCAGCCTCGATGAATTCTCTGGAGTGCGAGACGGGCGCGTGGGATCGCGTTCTGGCTCAGTCGGGTGGTGGCGATGATCGCGCGGTCGAGCGGGGTGCCGGCGTACACGGACGTGCGGATGTAGTACGCGGCCGGCCTCTCGGGGGCGTCCCGCATGAGGTCGGCATCCGCCGCGGCGAGTCCTTCGACGTGGTCGGCAAGGCCCTCGACGAGGGCGTCCTTGGAAGGGAAGTGGTAGAGCAGGCCGCCCTTCGATACGCCCGCCGCTGCGGCGACGGCGTCCAGGGTGGCGGCGCGTTCACCATGCTCGAGCAGGATTGTCACGAAGGCGTCGAGCAGTTTGGCGCGGGCGGCGGGAGGGGGTGGCACGGCCCGATGATACGACGTACGTTACTTTACCGTCCAGCTGGTATAGTAACGCGGGTTCGATCCCAACTCTCCCGAAAGCCCGATAACCGTGTCGATCACGCCTGTCTCGCAACCGGACGCGACCACCACCGTTCCGAAGGCCGGCCCACGTGAGTGGGTGGCCCTCGCGGTCCTCATGCTCCCGGTGCTGCTGGTCTCGATCGACAACACTGTCCTTGCGTTCGCGCTACCCGAGATCTCCGCCGCGCTGCGGCCCAGCGGTGCGCAGCAGCTGTGGATCATCGACATCTACCCGTTGATTCTGGCGGGCCTGCTCGTCTCGATGGGCAGCTTCGGCGACCGCATCGGACGACGGCGCCTGCTGCTGATCGGCGCAACCGGGTTCGCAGCGGTCTCTGTGATTGCGGCCTATGCTCCGTCGGCGGAAGCTCTGATCGCGTCGCGTGCGGCACTGGGCTTCTTCGGGGCCATGCTGATGCCGTCGACACTGTCGTTACTGCGCAATATCTTCCTCGACGCGGCGCAGCGTCGGCTCGCGATTGCGGTGTGGGCATCGTGTTTCGCGGCGGGTGCTGCGCTCGGTCCCATCGTCGGTGGCTTCCTCCTCGAACACGCGTGGTGGGGATCGGTGTTCCTGCTCGCGGTGCCGGTGCTGATCCCGCTACTCATCCTCGGCCCGATCTTCGTGCCGGAATCCAGGGACCCGGCGCCCGGGCGTATCGACGTGGTGAGCATTGCGCTGTCGATGCTCGCGCTTGCACCGCTGGTGTTCGCCATCAAGAATCTCGCCAACGGCAAATCCGTCGTCGCTACGGCTGTGCTCACCGTTGTCGGGATCGTGTCGCTCGTATCGTTCGTGCGCCGCCAGTTACGTCGGCCGGATCCCATGCTCGACGTGCGGCTGTTCCGGGTGCCCACGTTCAGCGGCGCAGTCCTGGTGAACCTGCTCTCGGTGGTCTCCCTCGTCGGGTTCCTGTTCTTCGTTTCGCAGCATCTCCAGCTGGTGATCGGACAGAGCCCCATGCAGGCCGGGATGAGCCTGGTCCCTGGACTGGGTGCGATGGTAGTGGCGGGCCTGGCGGTGGTCTCGCTGGTGCGATGGGTCCGACCGTCGACGATCATCGTGTCGGCGCTGTTGCTGTCGGCGCTCGGATACGCGCTCGTGTTGATGCTCGCGTCGCCGACGGCCGTGACCCCGATCATCGTGGCGTTCGCGGTGCTCGGAGCAGGGATCGGCGCTGCCGAGACGTTGTCGAACGACCTGATCGTCTCGAGCGTGCCGCCGGAGAAGGCCGGTGCGGCGTCGGCGGTGTCCGAGACGGCGTACGAGATGGGCGCTGTGCTGGGAACGGCAGTGCTCGGCTCGATCCTCACCGCCTCCTACGGTGCGAATCTGCGGGTTCCGGCCGGGGTCGGCCCGGAAGCCGCCGCCGCTGCTCGCGAAACCTTGGGTGGCGCCCACGCCGTTGCCGACGCCTTGCCCGCGGAACAGGCGACTGCTCTGCTCGGAGCCGCGGGAGAGGCGTTCGACAGCGGCGTGACCATCACGTCCGGAATCGGAATGGTGCTGATGGTGGTCTCTGCGCTGCTGGCGGCGCGGATGCTCACACCTCGCGTGCCCACCTCACGATGACGATGTTTCCCGAACTCCGACTGCCGAGGTATCGGCTGAGGATGCTGCCCGGGGAACCGTGAAGGTCGCGACGACACACGCGATGGCCACGACGAAGCAGGCCACGACATACCAGAGGCTGCCGAGGGGATCGCCGTTGTCTGTGACGCCGTCGACCGCCGAGAAGTAGTCGGGCAATGCGGATATCCAGAGGACGGCCAACACGCCGAGGTACACCAGCGAGAACCGCTGGACGAACACGTTCGTGTAGGTGGGAGTGTCGGATTCGCCGCGGCGCAAACGCGACCACTGGCGAGCGAGCACCCACGCCGCAACCACACACAGGACGACGAGTTCGAGTGCGTACATGAATCCGCGCACCGTCGTGCTTCCCATCCCGATAATGGTCGCGGGAAGGGGGAGGACGAACGTGCCCACGGAGGCGAGTACACCGATCACGATTGTGCGCCAAACCAATTGGAGCCCGGAGAAACTCTCGCCTCGGTCGATGTGCCGACCGACGAAGAACTGCACACACAGTGCCAGGGACATCGGCCACAGCGCCGCGAACACCACGACGCTCGGCAGCGGGACGGAGTCGAAGAACGGTTGGTTGATCGGATTCTCGAGCGACCACTCCCACCAGCGCAATTGCGGGCCGAGGTGGTCGAAGATCTCGTAGAAGGCGTGATGGACGAATCCCACACACACTGCGCCGAGGAGCACGCCGTACTTGCGGAACACACCGAGCATCCGCACGATCTCGAATGACAGTGTCGCGAGCAGGGGATAGATCGCGACGATGTAGAGCGGCAGTCTGCCCCACATGAATTCGACCGTGAACACGTTGTGCGCGAACATCGTGTCGACGTGCTGTTCGATTCCGAACGCGGCCGGGAAGTACAGGGGCGGTTCGATGATGAACAGATATGCGCACGCGCCGAACCACAGCACCAGATTGGTGGGATCACCGTGCCGACGCAGTCGGAGAACGGCGTACACGAGGGCGAGGACAGCGCCGACGGTGATCGTCAGTTCGAGGACGGGAAGCGTCCAGTTCTCCAACGCCGCCGGATTGCGGAACTCGAGGAGTCCACCGGCCTCGTCGCAGGAGAATCCGAGCCTCGTCGCGAGGTCCTCGAAGGTGGGCGAACACAGATCCGACATCAATTGACCCCCGGTGCAGCGGTTTCCGCGGTGTACCACTTCGTGACGTCGTAGCCGGCGTCGAAGCGCTCGAACCACACGCCGGCCAGTTCGGGGAGGTCCTCGTGTTCGGGGTTGTGCTTCGGCATCTGGCTGCGGATGATGCCCCGCAGTGCGATCAGCTGCTCCTTGAGTCCGAGGTCGTCGAAGGCACGCGGCATCGGCCCGGCATTCGCGGCCTGCAGGCCCGGAATCACCTCGAGCAGTTTCTGCTTACGCCGATACGACGCGAACATCGACAGAGCGTCGATCTTGCGGTCTTCGATGGGGACGTGCTTGTTGAAGCCTGCGCACGCGATCCGGATGACGTCGAGCACGTGCTTGAACACCGAGGCCGCCACACGCATGCGGTAGACGTCGCTGCCGATGACGGAGTCGAAGATGATCAGTGCGGAGCTGCGGTGCTCGACCTCCTCGACGAAATGCCAGATGAACAGGGAAGCGACGCGGTCGTCGCCGGGGCGGAACAGCGACGCGTCGTTGTCGAGCATGAGCTTGAAGACGGGTGTGAAGGTCGCTTCGAGGTCTGCGGTGTAGGCCAGGCGGTACTTCAGCGATGTCTCGGCGGTGAGCTTGTCGTAGGCGCCGATCACGTCGTCGAGGGTCTCCTGCAGGCCCGGGTACCTCTTGATCAGGGCTCGGACGTGCTGGCGATGCGCAGTGGAGTGCTGCCCCTCCTGGCGCATGAACGCGTCGGCTTCTTCGGCGACCGTGTCGTCGGCGAACTGCGGCTTCGCCTCGGTGATCATCTGGACGATCATCTTCTCGAATCCGACGGCGAGGAACGAGACGGCGTTGGCCATGCTCGAGAACGCAGGATTCTCGGGGTTCCACAGGAACGGCACGTCGTAGTCCTCGAATGCGAAACGCATCTTGCGGACGTGCAGGTTTGTCATGTCGCATACCTCGTTCTCGGGGTTGTCCGATGCAGTCAGTGCAGGTAGGACCCGCAATTGGGTTACATCATACGTCTTGGTCTCTGTATGTATGATGACTTTCGTGTAGATGTCCTGGCATACCGACTCCCGGATTGGGCTGCGTGATAATCTCGGCCCCTCATTCCAGGAGGCGGGTGTGGCACGTAGGCGAGGGTGGGGTGGGAGTCCGCCGGGGACCGACGAGGAGGCAACTCGGCGCATCGTCGACACCGCGGTCGATCTCATCGCGCAGACCGGTGCGGCGATCAGCATTGCCGAGGTCGCGGAATCGCTGGGCGTGATCCGGCAGACGGTCTACCGGTATTTCCCCAGCGCGGATGCGCTGATGAAGGCCGCCGCCATCGCCTCGGTCGCCGGATTCCTCGACCGCCTGACCGGCCACGTCGCCGGTATCGTCGATCCCGTCGACGCGACCGTCGAAGCCGTCGTCTTCACCCTCGCGGAAGTGCGCCGCACTCCGCACCTCGGTCTCCTGCTGTCGAGTTCGTACGCGAACGTCCACCCCGAGAACATGACATCCGACGAGGCGCAGGCCTTCGGTATGACGATGATCAGGCGGTTCGATGTCGAGTGGGAGAACTACGGGTACGACGACGCGTCACTCGGTGAACTCGTCGAATATCTCCTGCGCACGATGCAGTCGTTCTTCGTCTCTCCCGGAAATCCACCGCGCAGCGACGACGAGATGCGTGGTTATCTGCGTCGGTGGGTGGGCGCCGCGGTCGCAGCGCAAGTTGTCGCCCGATAACTCGGGTACGCGAATTCTCAGAGAATTCTTCGGAGCGTAGCTCCCACTGAGCTTGAAACGACAACTATCCTCGGTGCATGCGAAAAATCGGGTGGACGATCGTTGCCATCGTCGTTGTCGCGCTCCTGGGCTTCTTCGTCGCGCCATGGGTATACGGCACCTTCATCGCCGAGGACGACGCACCCGCCGCCTCGGTATCGACATCCGGCGCTCAGGCTGCAACCGGTGAGCTCGACGGCGAGTGGGCCGTGACCCCGGGCGCCGACCCCAACCGGACCGCGGCGGGCTACACCGTGCACGAGATCCTGCGCGGCGCCGACGTCACCGTGGTGGGGAGCACCGACCAGGTGTCCGGCACCGCGACCATCGCCGACCAATCGCTGATCGCCGCCGACGTCACCGTCCAGGTCGACGGGATCGCCACCGACAGCTCCCAGCGTGACGGTCAGTTCCGAGGCATGGTCATGGACACCGCGAACCATCCGACCGCGACATTCACGTTGACCGAACCCGTGGATCTGTCGTCGTTGCCCACCGACGGCACGCTCGCGACGGTGCCCGCGACGGGCGTCCTGACGCTGCGCGGCGAAGAACGACCCGCAACAGTCGAGGTCGACGTCCTGCGTAGCGGCGAGAGCATCGTGGCGTCGGGCAGCATCCCCACGACGTGGTCGGACTGGGGGATCCAGCCGCCGAACCTCGGGTTCGTCGCCGTCGACGAGGCCGGGAGCGTGGACTTCTTGATCACCCTCGAGATGGGCTGACCGGTTCCGTCTCGGACTTCACCGGGGCCCAACCGGGCGGGCCGAACGCGTACCCGAGTTTGTCGCGCCAGGACGCCACCGACCGCCAGTCGCGGGCGATCGCCTTGTACTCGTGGGTCTGTAGATCCCAGATGTCGAAGGTGCCGACGGGCGTGGTCAGTCCGTAGACGGGTCGTTGCTCTTCGGCCTTGAACGTGGCTCGCGTGTGCATCGCGCATCTCGTACCCGCCGCGCGGAGGGTGCACGCGGCCGTCGGGCGCCGGCTCGACGCGTTCGAGCATGCGGGCCGCGACCCACTCGAGGATCAGGAACAGTGCAAACGCCGGAATCGCGAGGGCGACGGGATCATGCAACGGTTCGAGCAGTGAACCCCACTGATCGCAGCGTCTCCCACATCGCGGGACCTCCGAACTGGTACGTGAACGATCGTCGAGTGTACGTGCGCCTATGGTGCCCGTCACTATCGGTGATCGACGGTGCCGATTTCTCCCCTGTTTGGTAGGAATTGGTCGGCCGGAAATGTCGGAGGAGGCACCGAAGTGCATATCAGTGCAAGGGTCGATTACGCGGTGCGGACGCTCCTGGAACTCGCTGCATGCGGTGACGGCCCTGCCAAGGCGGAAATGCTGGCGACAGCGCAGTCGATCCCGCACAAATTCCTCGAGGCCGTGCTCGCCGATCTTCGCCGGGGTGGTCTCGTCCGCAGCCGGCGTGGCCCCGACGGTGGCTACTGGCTGGCGCGACCGGCCGACGAGATTTCCATTGCCGACATCATTCGCACGGTGGAAGGGCCACTCGCGTCGGTGCGCGGGGAGCGACCCGAGAGTGTGGAGTACACGGGGGCGGCCGAGCGATTGCGTGACGTGTGGATCGCGGTGCGGGTGAATCTTCGCGCGGTGCTCGAGGATGTGACGCTCGCGGACATCGTTGCGGACGACCTGTCGCAGTTCGTCCGTGACCTGACCGCCGATCCGGGCGCATGGGAGCGCCGCGGCGTGTGAGCTGCGTTACCCGCGCTGATCGGGTGTGGCCTATCCCATAAATATTGCAGAGCTCTGCAAAGTTACACAGCTCTGCAAAATCTGTACCGTTGTCGGAGTGAGCTCTCAACTCGGATTGCGTGACCGCAAGAAGGCCGCCACCCGCGCAGCCCTCGCGGACGCGGCTGCGGAACTCGCGCGCGAGCACGGCCTCCACGAGGTCACTGCCGATGCGATCGCCGCCCGGGCGGGCGTCTCGACCCGCACCTTCCACAATTACTTCGCGAGCAAGGAAGAAGCGGTCCTCGTGCACTTCGAGGGTCTGATCGAAACCTGGATCGACCTTCTGCGGCACCGCCCCGCGGGCGAGCCCATCATGGGTTCGCTCGAAGAATGCGCCGTCGGGCTCGTGACCGACCCGCAGTGGTCGTTCGACGACATCAGCACGTGCGTCGCGTTCGTCGAGGAGGGGTCCGCGAACGAATCCCGGCACATCGAGGTGGCGAAGCGCTCGTCGCAGCTGCTCGTCGACGCCATCGCCGAACGAACGGGCACCGACCCGGCCACGGACATCTACCCCAACCTGGTGCACTACGTCGGTTTGGGAGCGATCAAATCGGCCGTCGAAATGTCCATGACGAATTCCGCATCGTCACCCGAACACCTCATCCGTGAAGCCTTCGCGCTGCTGCGACGGGGATTCGCGTAACCCCCGGCCCCACGACCACGTTCGACCACGATCACGAACACGTTCGACCACAGAAAGGGTGCCTGCCGTGGCGACCTACCTCTACCGGATAGGCAAGTTCGCCTACCGGCGTAAGGGCGCAGTCCTGTCCTTCTGGATCGCATTGCTCGTCCTCTTCGGAGTCGGGGCCGCGACCCTGTCCGGTCCGACGACGGACTCCTTCAGCCTTCCCGGCACCCCCGCGCAGAATGCGCAGGACCTGATGGCCGAACGATTCCCGACGGCCGAAGACCCGATGAACGCGCTCAGCGCACGGTACGTCTTCGCGGCGCCGGACGGGCAGACACTCGACGATCCCGAGAACACGGCCGCTGTCGACGAGGTGCTCGCGGCGATCCGTGGAATCGACACGGTCTCCGCCCCCGCCAAGGTCGATCCGGCAACCGCCTCGCCCGAAGAACAGGCCGGGGCCCTCGTCAACCCTGTCATTGCCGATGCCGGGCTCACCGAACAGATGATCGGGCTCGCCGCGCAGCAGGGCACACCCGAAGAGGCCGCGCTCGCCGATGCGCAGGCTCTGTCGCCGCTCAGCGCCGACCGCACCGTCGGGTTCGTCACCGTGCCCTTCGAGGGCGAGGTGACCGACGTCGATCAGGCCATGCGCGACCAGATTGCCGCTGCCGCAGACATCGGCCGCGACGCCGGTTTGACCGTGCAGGTCAGCGGCACCGCCGCAGCCGATATGGCGATGCCCGGCGGCACCGCCGAACTCATCGGCATCGGTATCGCCGCGATCGTCCTCACTCTCACCTTCGGCTCGCTCGTCGCAGCAGGTCTGCCGCTGATCACCGCCCTCGTCGGTGTCGGTATCGGAAGCATGGGCATCACCATCGCCACCGGCTTCTTCGACCTGAGCTCGATGACACCGACGCTCGCGATCATGATCGGTCTTGCCGTCGCGATCGACTACTCACTGTTCATCGTCTCCCGCTTCCGGCACGAACTGCTCGAGACATCCGACCGTGCCGAGGCCGCAGGTCGCGCCGTGGGCACGGCGGGTTCCGCCGTCGTGTTCGCGGGCCTGACGGTCATCATCGCGCTCATGGCATTGAGCGTCGTCGGCATCCCGTTCCTGTCCGTGATGGGTTACGCGGCCGCCTTCACCGTGCTCATGGCAGTGCTCATCGCGATCTCGCTGTTGCCGGCCGTGCTCGGCCTCTTCGGTGAGAAGGCATTCGCGGGCCGCATTCCCGGACTGAGCTCACGCGACCCCGAAGGTGGTGAGCCCGGCGCTGCAAAGAAGTTCATCGGCGCCATCACGCGTCGCCCGCTGATCCCGCTCATTGCCGGTGTCGTCCTCCTCGGTGTTCTCGCACTTCCGGCGACCGGTCTGCGTCTGGCCCTGCCCACCGAGGCGACGGGCGACCCTGCCACCAGCGCACGCCAGGCCTACGACCTGATCGACGAAGGATTCGGGCCGGGTCGCAACGGCCCGCTGGTGGTCGTCGCAGACGCCCGCGACGCGAATGTTCCGGCCGATGCCGCATTCGCCGCCGTCCTCGGATCGCTGTACGAGCACGAAGAGGTCGTCAACGCTCAGGTGGTCGGTGTGAACGAGGACGGCGACACCGCGCAGATCCTCATCACCCCGCGCAGTGGCCCGACCGATCCCGCGACGATGGATCTCGTCTCGGAGATCCGTGCCGACGAGGCCGCGCTGAACGGCGAGTACGGGCTTTCGTACGGCGTGACGGGCCAGACCGCGCTGGAAGGCGACGTGTCGGAGAGCCTGCAGAGCGCGCTCGTCCCGTATCTCGCGGTGGTCGTGGGTCTCGCGTTCCTCTTGCTCATGCTCGTGTTCCGCTCGATCCTGGTGCCGCTCACCGCGACACTCGGCTTCCTGCTGAGCGTCCTGGCGACCTTCGGTGCGACCGTGGCGGTCTTCCAGGAAGGCTGGGGTGGGCTCATCTCGAACCCGCAGCCCATCGTGAGCTTCATGCCGATCATCCTCATCGGTGTGGTGTTCGGTCTGGCCATGGATTACCAGGTGTTCCTGGTGACCCGCATGCGCGAGGAATACGTGCACGGTGCGTCCGCCACGGACGCGGTGCGCAGTGGCTTCGCGCACGGCGCCCGCGTGGTGAGCGCCGCCGCCGTCATCATGATCTCGGTGTTCGCCGCGTTCATCGCCGAACCGGATTCGCTGATCAAGTCCATCGGCTTTGCGCTCGCCGCCGCAGTCTTCTTCGACGCGTTCATCGTCCGCATGGTGATCATCCCGTCGGTGATGGCGCTGCTCGGCGACAAGGCGTGGTGGCTTCCGAAGTGGCTCGACAAGATCCTGCCCAACGTCGACGTCGAGGGGGAGAAGCTCACTCGTGAGCTGGAAGCGACCGCAGCGACCCCGGAATCCACCCGGGTGTGAGTGTCGCGAGGTTCGTCCGGAGACGCAGGTAGCGTATTGCCCATGTTGGTTCGGCTGTTACGGCGCTTTCTCGTGCGCTACAAGGGTTCGCTCATAGCTGTGGTCGTGCTGCAGCTCGCGGCCACCACGGGCATGCTGCTGTTGCCGAGCCTGAACGCCGACCTGATCGATCAGGGGGTGGCGGTCGGTGACATCGACTACATCCTGCGTACCGGGCTCCTCATGCTGGGGATCAGCGCGGTCGAGGTCGCCTGCTCCATGGGTGCCGTGTACTTCGCTGCGCGAGCCGCCATGTCGTTCGGACGAGACGTCCGGCTGGCGCTCGTGCAACGGGTCGGCGGGTTCTCCGCCCGCGAATTCGGGACCTTCGGGGCACCGTCGCTGATCACCCGCAACACCAACGACGTGCAGCAGGTTCAAATGCTGGTCCTGATGACCTGCACCATCGTGGTGATGTCGCCGATCATGGGTGTCGGCGGCATCATCATGGCGTTACGCGAAGACGTCGGCGCTTCCCTGGTGCTCGCGGTTGCAGTACCGGCACTGATCCTGACGATGGTCGTGCTCATCGCACTGATGTTGCCGGGCTTCCGGGTCATGCAGATACGACTCGACGGGGTCAATCGGGTGCTGCGAGAACAGGTCAGCGGGATCCGTGTCGTGCGGGCCTTCGTCCGCGACGACACCGAGAAGGCCCGCTTCGACCGCGCCAACGACGATCTGACCGCGACGGCGCTGCGCGTCGGCCGCGTCAACTCCGTGCTGTATCCCGCAGTGCTGCTCATCGCGAACGTCAGCACCGTCGCCGTGGTGTGGGTCGGCGGTGCCCGGATCGACTCCGGCGCCATGCAGGTCGGCTCCATCACCGCGATGATCACCTACGTCGCGCAGATCCTCATGGCGGTCCTCATGTCGTCGTTCATCGCGATGATGATGCCGCGCGCAAGCGTGTGCGCCGGGCGCATCCTCGAGGTCCTCGACACCGAACCGACCGTCGCAGCGCCGGCCGAACCGGTGCGCGAACTCGGCACCCACATCGATGTCGAACTGCGGGGTGCCGGATTCTCCTACCCGGGCGCCGACGCGCCCGTGCTGCGCGACATCAGCTTCCGCGCGGAGCCCGGCACCACCACCGCGATCATCGGCGGTACCGGGTCGGGCAAGAGCACATTGATGCGATTGATCCCGCGACTCATCGACGTCACCGACGGGCAGGTGCTGGTGGCAGGTGTCGACGTCAGGCGCCTCGACCCGGAGGTGCTGCGGTCGCGGATCTCCGTCGTCCCGCAGAAGGCATATCTGTTCTCGGGCACGATCGCCGACAATCTTCGCTACGGCCGCGCCGACGCGAGCGACGACGAACTGTGGCACGCACTCGAGGTGTCCCAGGCCGCCGACTTCGTCCATGCCATGCCGGACAGGCTCGAATCGGTGCTGTCGCAGGGCGGCACCACCGTTTCGGGCGGACAGCGACAGCGACTCGCGATCGCCCGCGCGCTGGTCCGTAAGCCGTCCATCTACCTTTTCGACGATGCGTTCTCGGCGCTCGACCCGGCGACCGACGCCCGCCTGCGCGCGGCGCTGGAACCGGAAACGCGCAACGCGTGCGTCTTCATCGTCGCTCAGCGCGTCTCGACCGTGCAGGACGCGGATCGCATCGTCGTCCTCGACGGAGGCGCCATGGTCGCGTCCGGAACCCATCTCGGGCTTCTCGGCCGTTCCCCGACGTACGCCGAGATCGTCGAATCGCAGAGAATGGCCGCTGTATGACGACGCCCGCCGCGGCCGAACAACAGGCCGTCCCGCAGTCGCGGCTGCGCGTGATCATTCGCATTCTCGGTCTGTTGCACCCGCATCGGTACGTCGTGTACTCGGTGATGATCGCGGCGTTGCTCGGTGTCGTGAGCTCGTCGATCGCACCGCTCGTACTCGGCCGGGGCACCGACATCATCTTCAACGGTGTGGTCGGGATGCAGCTCCCGGCCGGGCTGTCGAAGGACGCCGCGATCGCGCAGCTACGCGCGGAGGGCCGCGATCAGTTCGCCGACATGGTCGCCGGAATGAACGTGATCCCCGGAGCGGGCATCGATTTCACGAGCCTGGGGCGGACCCTCGTCATCGTTCTCGCTCTCTATCTGTTGTCGTCCGCGCTGATCTGGGTTGCCGCGTACGGACTCAACGAGATCGTGCAGCGCACCGTGCGGGACATGCGCGCGAGCGTCGAACGGAAGATCCACCGCCTGCCGTTGCGCTATTTCGACACACATTCGCGCGGTGATCTGCTCAGCCGTGTCACCAACGACATCGACAACGTGTCGACGGGTATGCAGGAGTCCATCAGCCAGCTGGTGCTGGCGGTGTTCACGCTGCTCGGGCTCGTGGTGATGATGTTCTGGATCTCCCCGCTGCTCGCCGTGATCGCGCTGCTGCTCGTCCCTGCCGCGGCCGTGGTGACGTTCCTCGTGGCGAGGCGTGCGCGGAAGCATTTCGCGGCGCAATGGGATGCGACGGGCACGCTCAACGGGCAGATCGAGGAGTCGTTCACCGGGCACGAGCTCATCACCGCATACGGCCGGACCGCGGAGATCGAGCGTCGGTTCACCGAGACCAACGATTCGCTGTTCCAGGCCGCGTACCGGGCGCAGTTCGTGTCGGGTCTGGTGATGCCGCTCGTGACGTTCCTCAGCAACATCGGATACGTCGTCGTGGCGGTGATCGGTGGTCTGCGTGTGGCGTCGGGCACCTCGACGCTCGGCGAGATCCAGGCGATGATCCAGTATTCGCGGCAGCTGTCGCAGCCGCTCGCGCAGATCGGCGCGATGATCAATCTGCTGCAGTCGGCCGCGGCATCCGCCACCCGCGTGTTCGCGGTCCTCGACGAAGAGGAGCAGGATCCTGAACCCGCGGCCCCCACGATGCCGTGGAGCAGGCACGGCCTCGTCGAGTTCGAGGATGTGTCGTTCTCGTACACCCCGGAACGTCCGCTCATCGAGAACTTGACGTTGCGCGCCGAACCCGGCCAGATGATCGCGATCGTCGGACCCACCGGGGCCGGCAAGACCACTCTCGTGAATCTGATCCTGCGTTTCTACGAGGTGGATTCGGGCCGGATCCTCGTCGACGGTGTCGATGTCACCGGAATGCTGCGGGAGGAACTGCGATCCCGTATCGGCATCGTGCTGCAGGACACCTGGCTGTTCGGCGGCACGATCCGCGAGAACATCGCATACGGTAACCCCTACGCGACCGAGAACCAGATCATGTCGGCCGCGCGGATGAGCTACGTCGACCGGTTCGTGCGGGCCCTGCCCGACGGTTACGACACCATCGTCGACGAGGAGACCGGAAGCCTCAGCGCCGGTGAGCGGCAGCTCATCACGATCGCCCGCGCATTCGTGTCGAAGCCGTCGATCCTGATCCTCGACGAGGCCACGAGCTCGGTCGACACCCGCACCGAACTCCTCGTGCAGCAGGCCACCGCACGGTTGCGCGACGACCGCACCAGTTTCGTGATCGCGCACCGGTTGTCGACGATCCGTGACGCCGATCGGATCGTGGTGATGGAGGACGGGCGGATCGTCGAGCAGGGGGCCCACGAGGAGCTGCTCCAGAGGGGCGGCGCGTACTCGCGGCTCTACGAGGCGCAGTTCAAGGCACTCGTCGACTGACCATCAGGTGTCGCGGTCGTTGCTCTCGAGCTGCTTGATCCGGTCCGCAGCCTGCTTCAATCGCTTCTTTCGCTCTTCGTTCTCGGATTCCTTCAACTCTTCGTAGAGCTCCTCGTCGGAGTCGCTGTAGTTGAAGATCAATCGCGGCAGACCCAGGGTCACGATCAGGCTGGGCCAGACCAGCCAGGCGTGGTCCCAATCGAACACATTGTTCAGCACGAGGAACGTCACGAGGGTGATGCCGATGATCACCCAGTCGAGGGATTCGACCAGATTTCCTCGCCGGAGCAGTGACGACAGTTCTGTCTCGGCGCTGCGTGACGAAGCGCCGACGGGCGTGGTTTCGGCGATCTCGGTCGATACCTTCCGGATCCGGTTGTCGACCACTTCCAACGGTGCGCCTCCCGGGAGTCCGCGAAATGCATTACGGAGGGGGTCGAGCGCGCGGGCAGCCGCGATCTCGCCGGAACGCTCGTAGAACTCGTCGGTATCCAGCCGCCCTGCCGCGAAGTGCTCACTGATGACGTTCAAGGCGTGCAGCCGTTCGTCGTCGCTCAATCGCAGATCATGTTCGTCGGGCTGGTTCGCCACGTCGTTCGCCTCCCCGGAATCGTGTGTATTCGAATCCTACGGCTGACGTAACACTTCCCGCGCCGTGCGACGGACCGCCGCGGTGAGGGCGTCGAGCACGGGGAGTCCAGTCTCCAGCGCTGCCAGTACAGCGGGACGTCGAGCGGGTGGCAGGGGGCGAGACTCACGAGATCGGTGCTGTCGGTGAGCATCGGATCAGGAAGCATGCCCCAGCCGAGTCCGAGGCGTGCGGCATCGACGAATTCGAGTGCCCCAGGAACGTAGTTGCGGGGTGCCGTGATCCGGCGACGGGTTCGTTGCGCAGGAATCGATCCTGCATATCGTCCTTGCGGTCGAAGGTCAGCATCGGTGCCTTCTGCAGTTCCTCCGCGGACATGCCGTCGGGAAACCATCGCTCGGCGAAGTCGACACTGGCCATCGCGTGATATCGCATCGATCCGAGCTCCTCGGAGGTGCACTGCGCCCGTCGGCGTTGTCCGCGGCGCCCGGCGGCGCCGTCACCATCGGCGCAGCGCTACTGACCTGTCTGGCGTTGACCTGGGTCAATCCGCACACCTATCTCGACACCGTGCTCATGCTCGGATCCGTCGACAACCACTACGGAAATCCGGGTCGCTGGTGGTTCGGTGCGGGTGCCATCGCTGCGAGCGCCGTGTGGTTCGTCGCCCTCGGATACGGCGCGCGTTATCTGCGCAACTGGTTCGCCGAGCCCGGATCCTGGCGGATTCTCGACGGTGGCGTCGCGGTCCTGATGCTCGGCCTCGGCGCCGGACTCGTGGTGTCCTCCTGACGGCCGCGTTACGCGCTCGGTGCAGTGCCGCGCTTCTGGTAGCCGAGGGGCTCGAGGTGGGTGAACACCGTCACCCCTGGCAACGCGTCCCGAAGATCGGCTTCGAGCCGGTCGAGCAGATCGTGTCCCGCGCGCACCGACCAGTCGCCCGGTGCCCGCACCGTCAGATACACGAAACGCTGACGTCCGGACTGACGCGTGCGCGGCGGTAGGAACTCCACCGGCTCCGATGCGCGGTACCGGTCGAGCACCGAGTTCACCACGGCGACATCCTCGGTGGGGAGCACGGCATCGAGCATGCCCACGACGGACTGTTTCACCAGTCCGTACCCGATACGCAGGATGTTCAGCGCCACCACGATCGCCACGATCGGATCGAGCACGTCCCACCCGGATATCGCGACCAGTGCGACACCCGCCAGCACCCCGGCCGACGTCCACACGTCGGTGAGCAGGTGTTTGCCGTCGGCCACCAGGGTGATCGACCGGTGTTTCCTGCCCTCGCGGATCAGCATCATCCCGACCGCGAGGTTGATCATGGACGACCCGGCCGACAGCGCGAGACCGAGACCGGCCTCCTCGACCGGCTGCGGTGACAGCAGTCGGTCGACCGACGTCCACAAGATTGCGGTCGCAGCGGCGAAGATCATCGTGCCCTCGACGGCGGCCGACAGGTATTCGGCCTTGCCGTGGCCGAAATCGTGGTTGAAGTCGGCCGGTTTCGCCGCCAGACGCAACGCGAGCAGACCCACGATCGCCGCCACCAGATTGACGCCGGACTCCAGGGCATCGGAGAGCAGACCGACCGATCCCGTCAACCACGCAGCGAGCGATTTCAGGGCCATCGTCGCCAGCGCCGCCGCGACCGACAACCACATGAACCGCATGAGCAGCCGATGCGACTGCGCCGAGACCACCGTCGTGTCAGTTCTTGACGAGGTTGTACTGCAGTCCGGTGATTTCCGTTGCCCGGATCTCGACGTAGTCGAACTTCGGTGTCGGAACCCACGGGGCCAGGCCCAGCGCGTCGATCTTCGCGGCATCGTCGAAGCTCCGCAGCACATGCGCGGTGCCGTGTACGACGATGCTCCACGCGGTGTCCTCGTGGATGTGATCGACTTGGAACGCGACGTTCGGATGGACGGCCAGTTCGGACAGTTTGCTGCCCTCTCCGGTGCGGAAGTAAACCTTGCCGTCCGTCACCACATAGTTGACGGGATAGATCTCGGGGCGATCACCCACGACGGTGACGAGGCGTCCCACCTTCGCGGACGCGAGCCGCTCCCAGGCCTGTTCCTCGGACAGGCGAACGACGGGCCGATCGGATTTCGGGAACTCGCTCATCGGTGCTCCTCCTCGAACTTCGGTGCTTCCCCTCCAGCACATCACGAACGTACGCCCGGCGCAGGAGTACCACCTGCCGTTACGGTGAGAACGACCCACCCGCGCACGTGGATCGGAGTATCGATGCCAGTCGAGATCCTGCCGGGGTGGCACACCCGCCCCGCAGACGACGTCGCCGACGCCTTCGACGTCGCCCCGGATCGGGGCCTGACCGCAGGTGAGGTGGAGCGCCGCCGCTCGGAGTACGGACCCAACGTCCTCGACGAGGCGAAGAGCATCCCCGCATGGCGGAAGATGCTGTCGTTGCTCGCCGACAAGATGACGCTCGTTCTCGTCGTCGCGGCCGTCGTCAGCGCGACCGTGTCGCGGGAGTGGGAAACCCCCGTCGTCATCTTCGCGGTCATCGTCCTCAACACCGTCCTCAACTACGTGCAGGAAGCCCGAGCCGAGAACAGCCTGCAGGCACTGAAACAGATGTCGGTGTCGACCACGCGGGTCCTGCGCGACGGTCGCGGTGTCGAACTGCCCCGCGCCGATCTCGTCCCCGGCGACGTCGTCCAGCTCGAGGCCGGCGACTCGGTGCCCGCCGACGGCCGCCTCGTCGCCGCCGTGCGACTCCAGGTGGCCGAGGCTGCACTCACCGGCGAATCGCAGCCCGTCGACAAGACCGTCGATCCTGTCGACGATCCGCACGCTCCACTCGGCGACCGCCACGACATGTTGTTCATGAACACCGAGGTGACCCGCGGACGCGCCTCGATGATCGTCACCGACACCGGAATGCGCACCGAGATGGGTGCGATCGCCGCGCTCCTCGGTGCAGCCGGTGTGGAACAGACCCCGCTGCAGCGTCGCATCGGCCAGCTCGCACAGACCCTCACCATCATTGCGATCATCACGGTCGCGCTCGTGTTCGTCCTCGGACTGCTGCGCGGACAGGCGTGGTCCGAACTCCTCGTCACCGCCGTGTCGCTCGCGGTCGCGACCATCCCCGAAGGGCTCACCGCGGTCGTCGCATTCACCCTTGCGATGGGTGCGTCGCGGCTCGCGGCGCGCGGCGCGATCGTCAAACAACTCGCGGCCGTCGAAACTCTCGGAAGCACCACTCACATCGCGACCGACAAGACCGGGACGCTGACCCTCAACGAGATGACGGTGCGGCGGCTGCTGGTGCACGGGCGCAACTTCCGCGTCACCGGCACCGGTTACGGAACCGACGGCAAGATCCTCGTCGGCGACGGCATGCCCGCACCCGATCTCACCGACGCGCTACTGGGCATGGCCATGTGCAACGACGCGACCGTGCGCGATGGCACCCTCGTGGGCGACCCCACCGAGGGCGCGCTCGTGGTGCTGGCAGAGAAGGGCGGCATCGACGTCGAGGGCAGCCGTGCTGCTCTGGCCCGGATCGAGGAGGTGCCGTTCGACTCGGACTACAAGTACATGGCGACGTTCCACGCCCTCCCGGGCGGCGGCTACCGGTGCTTCGCGAAGGGTGCCCCGGGCGTGCTGCTGGACCGTGCGTCGACCACTCTCGGTGAGGACGGCCCGATCCGGATCGACGACGCTGCGCGCACTCGGATCCGCCGGGCCGTCGACGACCTTGCGTCCGAGGGGCTGCGTACCCTCATGATCGCCGGCCGCGCACTCGACGCGGTGCCCCGTGGAGATGCGGATGCACTGCAGGACAAGGTATCCGACCTGATCGTGTACGCGATCGTCGGCATCGTCGACCCTCCACGCCCCGAAGCGAAGGATGCCATCGAGGTGGCGCACGGCGCGGGTATCGCAGTGCACATGATCACGGGGGACCACCTGGTCACTGCGTCGGCGATCGCGGACGAACTGGGCATCCACGGCAAGGCCGCGGCCGGCGCCGACCTCGATTCCCTCGGTGAAGACGAATTTCGGGAGCAAGCAGCACAATTCGGAGTCCTCGCCCGAGTAGCACCCGAACACAAGATACGGTTCGTCAAGGCGCTGCAGTCCGACGGTCAGATCGTCGCGATGACCGGCGACGGTGTCAACGACGCACCCGCACTCGAACAGTCCGACATCGGGGTCGCCATGGGCATCACCGGCACCGACGTCTCCAAGGGCGCTGCGAACATGATCCTCACCGACGACAACTTCGCGACCATCGTCGCGGCGGTGTCGGAGGGCCGCGGGATCTACGACAACATCGTCAAGTTCGTGAAGTTCCAGCTCACCACCGCATGGGGGTTCGTGCTGATCTTCCTCACCGCCGGTGTGCTCGGGCTGGCAGGCGGGGCACCGTTCACCGCCCTGCAGATCCTGTGGGTGAACATCATCATGGACGGACCACCCGCGCTCGCGCTCGGAGTCGACCCCACCGACCCGGATGCCATGAAGCGGCCACCGCGACCGGTGAAGGAGGCGCTGCTAACCCGGGATCGTGTGCAGCGGATCCTCGGGCTCGGTGTGCTGATGACGGTAGGAACGATCGCAGTCCTGTACTACGGTCCGAAGTTGTTCCCCGACAGTGCCTCCGATCCATTGTTCGCGACCACCCTCGCGTTCACGACGTTCGTCTTCTACCAGGTGTTCAATCTTTTCAACGTGCGATCGGACCTCGGTTCGGTGTTCTCGATGAGGACGTTGACCAATCACACGATCTGGATTGCGATCGTCGCGGTCATCGTGCTGCAGGTCTGCGCGGTGCAGATGAGTGTGCTGCAGGGATTCTTCGACACCACCTCACTGACGTCGCAACAATGGGCGCTCGCAGTTGCGGTCGGATCCACGGTGCTGTGGGTCGACGAGATCGGCAAGATCGTGGCCCGGCGAGTCGAGGCTCGGAGGTCGGCGCGAGTGGAGGCGCCCGTCCTGACCTGAACGGTTGACTCGGGACAGTGTTGACTCGAGACAGTGGGGAGGCAACGCTGGACCACATGAAGCGACGACCGCGCGTCGACGTACACCAGCACCTGTGGCCCTCGTCGTTCGTCGACGCTCTCCGCGACCGCAGCAACCCGCCCTGTCTCGACGGCTGGACATTGCATCTGTCCGGCGAGCCTCCGTATCAGGTCGATCCCGCCGACCATTCGGTCCCCGCGAGGGCTGCCCTTGCCGTCCGAGACGGAATCGACCTCGCCTTGGTGTCGATGTCGAGCGCACTCGGAATCGAGACACTGCCTGCGGACGAGTCCGGGCCGCTCCTCGACGCCTACCACGAAGGTGCGCTGGCGCTACCGGCACCGTTCGGGGTGTGGGCCGCCGCGAATATCGACGAGCCCGACCCCCGGATGTTGCGCGACGTGCTCGAGGCCGGGTGCGTCGGCCTGCAGATACCGGCCACCGCGCTGGCCGATCCGGCGGGGCTCGACCGGTGTGCGCCGTTGCTGGAGGAACTCGAACGCGCGGGTGCACCGCTGTTCGTCCACCCGGGTCCGGCTGCGGCGCCCGGTGCGCCGGCGTGGTGGCCGGCGATGGTGTCCTACGTCGGCCAGATGCACACCGCGTGGTTCGGATGGCACGAGTTCGGTGCCCGCCGATTCCCGAGGGTACGGGTGCTTTTCGCCATGCTCGCGGGCCTGGCCCCGCTGCACGCCGATCGGATGGCCGTCCGCGGCGGGCCCGCGGGTGTGCCCGCGCCGGGTGTGTACGTGGAGACATCGTCGTACGGGAGGGAGATCGTCGCAACTGTGATGGCCAGTCTGGGCGAGGACCGGGTGTTGCTCGGGTCTGATCGTCCCTACGCTGTACCTCTCGCGCTCGGTGGTTCTGCCGGCGTGCGATTGCGCACAGGCAACCCGGCACGATTCTTTTCGAATTGCATTGATCCGAACTCTTGACCTGCGGTTCCGGAGCGGGTGACATGGTCGTCGTGAGAATTCCGACCACTGCGCAGCATCGCGGTCTCCGCACGGCCTCGGCCCGTGCCGACGACGCGCGTCTGCACTGTTGTCACTGAAATCGCCCTCTCCTCCCCTCTGCTCCGCCCGGGCACATCTGTGCCCCGATTTCGGGAAGTTCGCAATGCTCACTCAGCCAGACCTGCCCATCCGTGCCGACCTCGATCTCACCTCCCTCGCGCTGCAGATCGCACGCGATCCCGACCGATGGCTACCGGTCGTTCGATTCGACGCGCAGGAGCGCTGGTACACCCGGCTGACCGTCGTCGACAACCTCGAGGTGTGGTTGCTCACATGGCTCCCCGGTCAGTGCACCGAGATCCACGATCATGGCGGCAGCGCGGGTGCCCTCGCGGTGGCGCAGGGCGTACTCACCGAGACCACCGTGCACGCGCCGGTCGACGCGATCCTGCCAGGATCTCAGGTGTCGTTGTCGCGGAACGAAATTCGATCCGGTGAGGTGCGTGGTTTCGGTGCCCACCACATTCACGAGGTGACGAACGAGTCGGACGCCCCCGCCGTCAGCGTCCACGTGTACGCGCCGTCGCTGTCGACGATGAGCCGGTATCGGATCGACGACGGCACGCTCCGGCTGCTCGCTTCGGAGCGAGCCGGCGCGGATTGGTAGTGCCCGGATCGATGGTGCACCGCATGGCGTAACTCACGCCGTCTCGAATCGTCGTCGGGGCGCCGGCGCAGGACAATGGAAGCTTGCCCGATCCGCGGACGGGCCGTTTTCTGTCACTCGCTCAATCGAAGGTTCCACCTGCATGACCACCACGGCTTCCGACCGTCCACTCGATCCTGCGCCCACGACCTCCGTCGAGGCCGACAGCGCGACTACCGCGTACCCGGGGCGGGCGCTGGTGATGTGGGCGCTCGCGCTCGGCGGGTTCGGCATCGGAACGACCGAATTCGTGGCGATGGGTCTGCTGCCCGACATCGCCTCCGGGCTCGGCATCTCCGAACCCACCGCCGGGCACGTGGTGTCGGCGTATGCGGCCGGTGTCGTCGTCGGTGCTCCGCTGATCGCAGTGATCGGCGCGAAGCTGCCGCGCAAAACGTTGCTGATCGCACTCATGGTGGCATTCACCCTCGGCAACGCGGCGACCGTGCTGGCACCGAACTACGAGCTTCTCATCGCGTCCCGGTTCCTCGCCGGGCTGCCACATGGCGCGTACTTCGGTGTCGCGGCGCTCGTGGCTGCGCATCTCGCGGGGCCGGGTCAGCGTGCTCGGGCGGTGTCGCTGGTGATGATGGGGTTGTCGGTGGCCAACGTCGTCGGGGTGCCGGCGGCATCGTGGCTGGGAATGGCGCTGGGCTGGCGTTCTGCATTCGTCCTGGTCGCAGTGATCGGCGTGGTGACGGTCGCCGCGATCGTCGCGTGGGTGCCGTCCCTGTCGATCCCCACCACCAGCGTGCGGATCGAACTCGGAGCTCTGAGGCGCAAGCAGGTGTGGCTGACGCTCGCGGTGGCGGTCATCGGCTTCGGCGGTGTGTTCGCGGTCTACACCTACATCAGCACCACCTTGACCGACGTCGCAGGGCTGTCGAAGTCGCTGGTCCCGGTCGCGCTGATGCTGTTCGGCATCGGCATGGTCGTCGGAAACTTCGTCGGCGGTCGGCTCGCCGACCGCACTCTGGTGCCGGGGATCTTCACGACGGTGACGTCGCTCGCTGTGCTGCTGGCGGTGTTCATCGTCGCGGTGCACAACCCGTATACGGCGCTACTGCTGGTGTTCCTGCTCGGCGCGGGCTGCGCCGCGGTGGGGCCGGGCCTGCAGGTCCGGTTGATGGATGTCGCGGAGGACGCGCAGACACTCGCGGCGTCGCTCCACCACGCGGCGTTCAACCTCGCGAACGCGTTCGGTGCGTGGATCGGCGGTGTCGTCATCGCGGCAGGTTTCGGATACACGGCTCCCGCGGCCGTCGGCGTGGTGTTGGCGCTGGCGGGTGTGGCGATCTTTGCTGTCGCGGTGCGGCTGCCCTGAACCGTGGGCATACGACAGCCGCGGTCCTCCGCCGTCATGATTGGATGACGACGTGACCGACCCCAGCGCTACCGACACCACCGTGCCCACCCCGAACGACCCGTTCTTCACCATCGGGACCCGTCTCGACAACGGGTTGGGGCGCACAGGCACCATCCACACCCCGCACGGCGACATTCGCACGCCGGCGTTCGTGGCGGTCGGCACGAAGGCGACGGTCAAGGCGGTGCTGCCCGAGTCGATGGCCGATCTGGGGGCACAGGCGGTACTCGCGAACGCCTACCACCTGTATCTGCAGCCCGGCTCGGACATCGTCGACGAGGCCGGTGGGCTCGGCAAGTTCATGAACTGGCCCGGTCCGACCTTCACCGACAGCGGCGGATTCCAGGTGATGTCGCTCGGTGTGGGGTTCAAGAAGGTCATCGCCATGGAGTCGGTGGGCGTCCAGAACGACGACGTCATCGCCAAGGGCAAGGAACGGCTCGCGAAGGTCGACGACGACGGCGTGACGTTCAAGTCGCACCTCGACGGGTCGAAGCACCGCTTCACCCCGGAGGTGTCGATGCGAATCCAGCATCAGCTGGGTGCCGACATCATGTTTGCGTTCGACGAGCTGACGACCCTGATGAACACCCGCGGGTATCAGGAGGAGTCGCTGCGGCGCACGCAGGCGTGGGCGGTGCGCTGCATCGCAGAGCACGAGAAGCTCACTGCGCAGCGCACCCACCGCCCGTACCAGGCGTTGTTCGGTGTAGTGCAGGGCGCGCAGTACGAGGACCTGCGCAGGCAGGCGTGTCGTGGTCTCGAATCGATTCACGGTGAGACGGGTCGCGGGTTCGACGGCTACGGCATCGGTGGGGCACTCGAGAAGCAGAACCTGGGCACGATCGTGCGCTGGTGCAGCGAGGAACTTCCGGAACACAAGCCGCGGCACATGCTCGGGATCAGCGAGCCCGACGACATGTTCGTAGCAGTCGAACACGGCGCCGACACGTTCGACTGTGTCAACCCGTCACGGGTCGCGCGCAATGCCGCGATCTACACCCCCGACGGACGTTTCAACATCAACACGAGCCGTTTCCGTCGAGATTTCACGCCGATCGACGAGAACTGTGACTGCTACACGTGCGCGAACTACACACGCGCGTACATCCACCACCTGTTCAAGGCGAAGGAGATGCTCGCGTCCACGCTGTGCACGATCCACAACGAGCGGTACACGGTGCGCCTCGTCGACGACATCCGCCGCAGCATCGACGACGGCCGGTTCGCTGAGCACAAGGCCGAGACACTGGGCCGGTTCTATGCCTCCAAACGGGCACCGTAACTCGGCTCGTGCTTCTTCACGTACGCGATGACGCGGTACGTGAGGGGCAGGACGACGATCTCGACGAGTGTCTTCCACAGGAACCCGACCACCACGTAGTTAGCGAAATCCGACCACGTCGAGATGCCGATCGCGCCGGCCGCGATCGCGCAGAAAATCAGCGTGTCGGCGAACTCACCGACGACCGTCGACCCGATCAGGCGTGCCCACAGGTGCTTCTCCTTCGTGCGCTTCTTGATCCACACGAGCACGTACGAGTTGAGCAACTGGCCGACCACATACCCGGCCAGGCCTGCGAGAAGCATGCGCGGCACCACTCCGAGTACGGCTTCGAACGACTCCTGGTGCTCATAGAACTCGGCCGCGGGCAGTGACCACGTGATCCAGAAACACAGTGCAGAGAGCCCCACTGCGCCGAACCCGAAGAGCACCGCGCGCCGGGTCGCGGCGAAACCGTACACCTCGCTGAGCACGTCGCCGAGGATGTACGCCAGCGGGAACAGGAAGAACCCGCCGTCGGTGATGATCGGCAGGATCTGCAACGGTCCGACCGCGAGTTCGGAGTCGCCGAGGAACGCGACGCCTTTCGTCGCGGTGATGTTGGAGATGATCAGCACCGTGGTGAACAGCACCAGGATCCCGGGGTAGAAGCTGTGCCCCACTCGGGCGAAGGCCACCTGCTCGGATACGGATTTCGTGCGGTCGGCTGCGTTTGTCACCTGGCCATCCAAGCATCCGGGCTGATCGATCGCGAACCCGCCGACAACGACAGCGGGCCCCGCCCTCGATGGACGGAGCCCGCTGCGCTGGCGATGAGTGTCAGGACTTGACGACTCGGGTGCCACCCGCGAACTTGTCGTGGAAGCCCTGCTTGGTGCCATCCTTCTCGATGGTGACGGCAATGCCGATGTATGCGGCCAGCGACGCGAGGCTTGCCAGCCATCCCAGGATCGGGATTCCGGTCAGTACCTGGAGCGCGACGAACGCATTGCGCTTGGCTGCCTCTTCGAGCGTCGGATGTCCGCCGGCCGGGCCGACCACGGACAGTCCGAGCAGCTTCTTGCCGAAGGTGGCGCCCTGCGACGATTCGAGGTAGGTCCAGTACCCGAAGGCGACGAGACCCGTCAGGATCGACATGAGCAGGGACATGAACCCGCTGCCGCTGCCGAAGGTGACGATCGCGGTGAGGATGCCCATCGGAATGCCGACGATCAACCCGTCGATGATGCGGGCGCCGAGGCGCGGGAGTAGCTCACCCGGCTGCGACGGACCGAATCCGGGGGTCGGCGACGGGTAGCCGGGCGCCCCGCCGAACTGCTGGCCGCCGGGGGCCTGTCCGTATTGCGGAGCGCCGTACTGGGGACCGCCCTGCTGCTGTGCACCGAACTGGTTGCCCTGGGGGCTGCCGTACTGACCGCCGCCCTGCTGGGGTGCGCCGTACTGAGGGGCTCCGTACTGAGGGGCTCCGTACTGGCCGCCGCCGTCCGACGGGTAGCCGTCGATCGGTCCGGAGAACTGTTGGGTGTAATCCGCCGGCTGCTGTCCGAAGCCCGGCTGATTGCCGTACTGCGGAGCGCCGCCCGGGTACGAGCCCGGATTCTGCGGGTTGGGCTGCGGGGGTGGGTATCCACCGGATGTCATATAACTCCCTTTTGTGATCAAGATGCAGTTGCGCCACCGTACAACGTTCCGGTGACGGACAGCTATACGGTGGCGCAGCTACTACGGGGCGCAACGATGCGGTGGCTCAGGGAGCGACAGGGCCTCCGGTGGTGATTCGGTAGGCGTAGGTCGAGGCGATGATCGAGACCGGAACACTGACGAGCAAACCCAGGCCGCACAACAGCGCGCCGACGATGTTGATGCCGACGAGCGCCAGCGCGAGCAGGATCAGGGTCCCTGCGTTCGACGTGACCGCCTTGTAGCTCGACTTGATGGCCGTGATCGCGTCCTGGTTGCGGTCGACGACGAACTGCATCGTCCACCAGGTCAGGAACGCGATGACGAGTCCGGGCAGGATGCACAGGACCAGACCGATCGAGGTCGCGATGCCGACGAGCAGGCCGGCAAGGATCACCGCGCCGACCGCGCCCACCTGCAGGAAGGTTCCGAAGGCGGGCTTGCGGCCGTCGACCTCGCTCAGCGCGCCACGCACGAACGCCGCCTGGATGATGTAGCCGACCACGGCGGTCACGATGTTGCCGATGATCGACCAGACGCCGAATGCACTTGCACCGTCGTCGAACGAGTAGGAGAAACTGCCCCCGTTGAAGATCCAGCTGAGCACAGCCTGGATGACGAAGGCCACCAGCATCACGATGATCCACACGCCGGGGTTCTGACTGAACTTGCGCCAGCCGTAGGAGATCGCGTCACCCACACTCAGCTGAGCGGGTCCCGGTCCGAAACCGCCGCCGAAGGCTCCGCCAGGATGGTCACCGGGCGGCGGCGGGGGATAGCTTCCTGGTGGGGGCGGGTAATTTCCGCCCGGAGGTGGCGGGAAACCGCCGCCCTGTGGGGGTGGGGGATATCCGCCGGGAGGAGGGGTGGCACCGCCGGGTGGATTTCCCGGCCATTCCGGATTGGGATCGCCGCCGTGGTTCTGCGGGTCCTTGTTCGGGTCGTAACCGCCGGTCGTCATCGGATCCTCTCGAGGATGGGATGGAGCACGAATTTTCGGTTTCACCGTGAGGCTACGGCGGTTCCATCCCCGATGCATCCCTTCCGATCTTGTATTTACAGAAGTCGGTACACCCAGGGATCTCTCGGAAGGCGCTTCGGATCCCATCGGTCGAGCAACAGAGGCAACGTGACCGGTTCGCCGGGATCGGCCAGATTCAGCGACACCGCGATCGTCGTGAGCACGTCGGCGGGCGTCTCCCCGAGCGCGATCCGGTCGGCGAGTGTGACGGCGCCGTCCCGCTTGGCCAGGCGTTTCCCTTCGTCGTTCAACGCGAGGGGGACATGCGCGTAGCGGGGTATCGGAAGCTCCAGCAAGGAAGCGAGATACCCCTGGCGAGGTGCGGAAGCCAGCAGATCATCGCCGCGCACCACCTGGTCGATACCTTGGTCTGCGTCGTCGACCACCACCGCAAGGTTGTAGGCGGGTTTTCCGTCCCCACGGCGCAACACCAGGTCGTCGACGATTCCGGTGAAGTCACCGTGTAAGACGTCGTGGATCGTGTAGTTCGCCTCTCCCGATCGCAGTCGGATCGCCGGTGGGCGGCCGTTGTCGCGTTTCGCTGTGCGTTCGGCTTCGGTGAGGTGTCGGCACGTGCCCGGGTATGCGCCTGCCGGGGCATGCGGAGCCGATGTGGCCTGTTGTATCTCGCGCCTGGTGCAGTAGCACTCGTACGTCAGACCGGCGCGCTCGAGACGCGCGATCGCCTGGTCGTACAGGCGCAGGCGACGGGATTGGTGGACGACCTTGCCGTCCCAGTCGAGACCGAGCGCAGCGAGATCGTCGAGCTGGGACTGTTCGGCACCGGGACGTACCCGATCGAGATCCTCGACGCGCACCAGGAATCGGCGGTTCGTGGATCGGGCGAACAACCACGCCAGGACTGCGGTGCGGAGATTACCGAGATGCAGGTCGCCAGACGGGCTGGGCGCGAACCGGCCCGCGCCGTTGTCGGCCGAATGTGACACTCGTGCACCCTATCGGGCAGGGCGTGTGTCAGTTCGGGGTGTCGAGCATCAGATGGATCTGGGTGTGCAGCGCATGGGTGAGGTACTCACGCGGGTACAGATCCGGGCTCGACGTCGCGTCCAACGCCAGGCCGTTGACGGCCGCGACGAGCAGGGCGGCGCGCGTCTCCGGATCGGGAGTGCCCATGCGGATCAGGACGATCGCGAGCCCCGTGCGGATCGTGAAGAGGACAGAACTGCGGATCGAACTCAACGACGGCGACGTTGCGGCGCGCACTGCAAACGCGGCCATCACATGCGCCTCGCTGCCGCGTTGGTCGTCGAGTGGCAGCAACTGGCTCAGTGCGGCGAACAGTGTGCGGGTGGGGTCGATGTCGGGGTCGACGGTGGCCAGCCGCGTGAGCACCCGGTCGGCGAGGGCCCGGAACGAGTACGCGAGCATCTCGTCCTTGGTCGGAAAATGGTGCTGGACAGCGCCGATCGACACACCCGCCTGGCTTGCGACCTCTCGCACGCTCGCCGATTCGAGACCGCTGCGTGCGGCGACCTCGAGCAGTGCCGCAGCGAGCCTGGTGGGGCTGGTGGTTGCGTAGGGGCGGGCGCGCATGGGAGAACCGTAGCGGAGCGTGTGGGTCTCCTGATGTCACGGGTGACGACGTGCACACGACCGCGACCGGCGGGTGGCCGGAACACGCACGACGACGCGGAGGGCAGTGCGATGGGGTGGAGCAAGGACGAGCTCGAGAAGGCGTACGAGAACTACCGGGACGCAGTCGTGCGGGCGACACGGACTCGCGACTGGAATTGCTATGCCGATCAGTTCACGGAGGATGCCCGCTACGTCGAGCACGCGTACGGGACGATGAACGGACGTGAAGCCATCAGGAAATGGGTGACGCGGACGATGTCGGCATTTCCCGGCAGCCGCATGACGTCGTTTCCGCCGTCCTGGTACGTGATCGACGAGGAACGCGGTTGGGTGATCTGCGAAGTGCAGAACCCGATGGAGGACCCGGGCGACGGCACCGAGCACAACGCCCCGAACATCACGATCCTTCACTATGCCGGCGACGGGTTGTGGTCCTACCAGGAGGACGCCTACAACCCGATGAACTTCCTCGCTGCCACCAAGCGGTGGTGCGCGCATGCCGAGAAATGCGGAAACCTCCCCGACGATGCGCGGGCGTGGCTCGACAGGATGGCGAAGATGGGAGTCTGACCGGCCCGGCTCACGGCCGGTAGGGCAGATAGCGGACGCCGACGGTGAGCGCGGCGGACACGGCGGTGGCGATCCACAGTGCGTGCAGACCGAGCACGCGGTGTGCGAGTGCTCCGAGGACCGCTCCGCCGACCAGTCCTGCCCACAGGGCGAAATAGGGGAGCCAACTCCATCGGGGGCCGCCGAAGAACGCGGCGGCGATGCGTTGACCGATCTTGACGAGCGCGCCGGTCATGTAGGTCAAAGCGATACTGACCTCGCCGTTGCGCCGGAAAACGGAGTTTTCGGCGCCCATGGCCAACGTCATTGCGATGACGGCAAGCGGGACCCATCCGGCGAGGACACCGATCGAGCCGATCAGAAGCAGTCCGGTGACCAGGGCGAGCACCGAGCTCTTCCTCGTGCGTCGGTCGTGATCGGTGAGTTCCGCGACGACCCCGCCGAGTATCACCCCGACGACGAACAGCGCGATGACACCTCCAACGAGGCCTACGTGTTGCCACGCTCCTTCGGCGATTCCGACACTCAGCCGGGTGGAGTTCCCGCTCATGAAAGACACGAAGACTCCGCCGAGCGTGATGAAGCCGAGGGCGTCGACGAATCCGGCAAGTGAGGCCAGTACAACCGCGAGTGCATGGAGTTTCCTGCTGTATCCGACCACGGACAAATGATAGGTGCGCCGACAACCTGGGCGGTTGGGTAGTGAATGTAACGAAACGGGCATGGTGCGGCGATACCGCTGGCAGTGGTTTGTTCGCGCGCACAGGAGTGCTCCGTTGTCCCCATTGCACGTCACAGTCCCCATTCGTTCGCGCGCCCGCTGGGTTGCGGGGATCGCCGCCGCGGTGGTGCTCGTCGCCGGCTGCACCGAGGCGGCCACCGACGTCGCACCGGACATCGACCGCGCAGCGAGCACCGCAACCTCGAGCGTCGAGCGGACGACCACTCCCACAGCGGCGACTGTCGCGCCGTCGTCGCCTGCGGCCGCGCCCGTCGCCGAGATCCCGGCGGACATCGAGGTCACGGGGGAAGCGGGGGCCGCGCTCGCACAACTCTCGACGCTGCCGATCAAGGGCCGTGCACCGAAGACCGGCTACGACCGCGGCCTGTTCGGCCAGGCATGGAGTGACGACGTCTCGGTTGCGGGCGGCCACAACGGCTGCGACACCCGCAACGACATCCTGGCCCGGGACCTCGTCGATATCGTCTACAAGGAGGGGACCCGCGACTGCGTCGTCCTGTCCGGCACCTTGCACGACACGTACACCGGCACGACCATCGCGTTCACTCGGGGCCAGGACACCTCCACGGCGGTGCAGATCGATCATGTCGTCGCGCTGTCGGACGCGTGGCAGAAGGGCGCGCAGCAACTCGATGCGCAGGCCCGAGCCGACTTCTCGAACGATCCGAGGAACCTCCAGGCGGTCGACGGACCCACCAACCAGCAGAAGGGCGACGGTGACGCCGCGACCTGGCTGCCACCCGACCGCCCCTACCGCTGCACGTATGTGGCACGCCAGGTGCAGGTGAAGGCCGCCTACAACCTGTGGGTGACGCAGGCCGAACATGACGCGATGGTGCGGGTTCTCACCTCGTGCGGCGGGTCGGCGCCTGTCGCGCAGCAGTCGGAGTCCGTGGGGGTTCCGACCACGACCACGATTCTCCCAGCGCCGCAGCCGGTACCCGCCGCGACCACTGCAGCACCCCAGCGGGTCCAACCCCAGCCCACCGCGGAACCCGTTCCGGTCGTCGAGGCCGATCCAGGTTCGGTGTACTACGAGAACTGTGCCGCCGCCCGCGCGGCGGGGGCTGCGCCGTTGTATGTGGGTGAGCCCGGGTACCGGCCGAAGATGGACGGCGACGGCGACGGCGTGGCCTGCGAGTAGGCGTCAGGAACCGGCGCGTGCCCGCTCGATGGTGAGCTCGATCGAATCGAGCAGGCGTTCGAGGCTCGATTCGAACGTGCCCTGCGGTTCGTCGAACGCGCCCGCGTTCCAGATGCGGGTCATCGTGGGGAACCGTTCGACGTCGAAGAAATCCACCCAGAAGCTGCTCATCGACGTCCAGTACGCGTCGTTGTCGAGGCCCGTGCTCTCCTTCTCGCGGTCCTCGGCGATCACCGTGCGGGCTTGTCCCTGTACGAAATTGTCGACGACTCCCAGGATTTCGACCACCTGACGTTCAGTGGGTCCGGCGTCGACGAGGGTGCGTAGTCCGGCTTCCTGTGCGTCGAGGACATGCGGAGCCAGGGGTGCCCGCCACATGTTGGTCTGCAGGATCCACGGGTGACGTTGATAGAGCGTCCAGTGCTCGCGGGCGTACTGCGCGAGTGCCGGCCTCCACTGCGTGCCTGCCCCGGGTAGATCCATCTCGGCGTAGACGCGGTCGATCATGAGGTCGATCAGTTCGGTGCGGCCGGGCACGTATGTGTAGAGAGACATGGCGCCGACGTTCAGGGCCGACGCGACCCGCCGCATCGAAAGCGCATCGAGCCCGCCCTCGTCGGCGAGAGCGACAGCCGCGGCGACGACATCTTCGCGTGTCAGGGTGGCTCTGCGTCCGCGGGTCTTCGGTTCGGGCGGGTCCCAGAGCAAGGTGAGCCGTCGCGTGACATCCGGGTTGCGTACAACCTCGTAGGGGCCGTCCTGCTTATCGATCGTCACGCGAATTCCTTCCGTGGGCGCTATTCCCGTACATCGTATGATAATCTGGTCCCGCTCATTTCAGTACGTCGTACGAAAAGGGGATCCTGTGATCCGAGCACGCGGTCTGACCAAGACCTTCCATCGAAAAGGTGACACGATCCGGGCCGTCGAAAACGTCGATATCGACGTCGCAGAGGGGGAGCTGGTCGCATTCCTCGGCCCGAACGGCGCCGGGAAATCCACCACCATGCGAATGCTCACCAGCCTGCTCACTCCCACCTCCGGCACCGCCGAGGTGGCCGGCTTCGACGTGGTCCGCGAGCCATCGCTCGTGCGTTCGCGCATCGGCTACATCGGTCAGGGCAACGGAGGTGGCTATTCCTACAAGGTGCGCGACGAGCTGCACAACCAGGGGAGATTCTACGGACTTCCGGGCCGCGAATATCGACGTCGCGCAGCGGATCTCATCGATGCTCTCGAGCTCGGCGGACTCGAGAAGCGAGGCATCTCGTCGCTGTCCGGTGGACAGAAACGGCGCCTCGACGTCGCGCTCGGGCTCATGAACCACCCGCCGCTTCTCTTCCTCGACGAACCCTCCACCGGTCTCGACCCGCACAGCCGAGCCAACCTGTGGGAACACATCTCGGCGCTTCGTGAGCGCACCGGAATGACCATCGTGCTCACTACGCACTACCTCGAAGAGGCCGACAAGATGGCCGAACGGGTGGTCGTCATCGACCACGGTCGCGTCGTCGCCGACGCACCCCCGGCCGATCTCGAGCGGGACTACGCGGACGACGTCATCACCGCATCCGTGGCGATCGACCGACCGGATTCCCTTGCGGCAGTACCCGATCGGATCAGGAAGTGCCTTCCGCCCGACATCGGGGAAGTCGAGGTGACGCCTGCGCCCGACGGGGCCGACACCGCTACGGTCACCATCGCCACCACCTATGGAGCCGAGCGATTACCCATTGCGCTCGAGGCGCTGCGGCTCGCTGGGTGGACCGTGCAGTCGGCATCGCTCACGCAGGCAAGTCTCGACGACGTGTTCCTCAATCTCACCGGTCGCAGCCTGCGAGAGGAGGTCGCGTGATGGGCGTGAGCACCGACAACACCGTCGCGCCTACCACGACGGACATGCAGAATTCCGAACGGACGGGCATCGCGAAGTTCGTCGCCGACACCTCTGCGGTATTCATCCGAGAGATCCTGCTGCTGCTCAGGGATCCGTTCAGTCTGATCTTCTCGCTGCTCCAACCGCTGGTGTTCCTCGCGCTGTTCGGGCCGCTGCTCGCCGGCACGCTCGGCGGAGGATCGACCGCAGAGACACTCCAGTGGTTCGTTCCGGGCGTCATCGTGATGATCGCGTTGTTCGGCACGTCGATGACCGGCTCGAATCTGCTGTACGAGCTCATGACCGGGTCGTACGAACGGGTTCTGGCGACACCGCTGAGCCGCTCGTCGCTACTGGTCGGCCGAGCACTCAAGGAGTTCGCGCCGCTCGTGGTGCAGGGTCTGCTCATCACGATCGTGTGCGTACCGTTCGGGTTCGTTCTGCATCCGCTGCACCTGCTGGCCGGCCTGGTGATTCTCGGTGTCTTCGGGATCGGGATCGGTGCGTTGTCGTGTGCGCTCGCGTTGGCGGCACAGAACCGCGAATGGTTGTTCTGGACGGTGCAGCAGACCCTGATCTTCCCACTACTGATTCTGTCCGGAATGATGCTCCCGCTCGATACAGGACCCGCCTGGATGCGGACAGTCGCACTCGCCAACCCGTTGACGTACATCGTCGACGCGGAACGCGCACTGCTCGGTGGCTCGTTCACCGACGCCGACGTACTGAAGGGTGTCGTAGCTGCGTTGGTGACGTGCGTTGTGGGTCTGCTCGTCGGTATCCGGCAGACCCGCCGGACGGCGTGATATCGGGTCAGGCGAATCGGTCGGTGAGGTTGCGTCGCATCCGGTGTAGATCCGTCAGTTCGGTCCGTAGCTTCTCGCTGTCGCCATCGAACCGGCGTGCGCGGTCGACGGCGCCGGCACGGTGTTCGGCGAGCGCGCGCTTCTCGACGTTCTCGATCGCGGCCGAAACCTCGTCGATTTCCCTGTCCAGCATCTCGCGCCATTGGGCCGCCTGCAATGAATCGGCCTGGTAGCGGATCGTTTCGTTGTGGTCGCTGAGCACGATCTTCGACGAACTCCTTCGATCCCGACGGCGCCGCCGCCGATCCACAGGTGTATCCCGAGTCACCACCCGGGGTTGTTCCAGTGTCCAATGTGCGGTGATCTGAGACAAACGATGACACGGATTCTGCGTGAAGTCTTGTGAAATGACCTAGAACGAAAAATGCCCGTGACCAGCAATTCTTGCTGGTCACGGGCATTTCCGTTGGCGGAGGATAGGGGATTTGAACCCCTGAGGGCGTTAACCCAACCCGCGTTCCAGGCGAGCGCCATAGGCCACTAGGCGAATCCTCCGTGGGGAAGCATACCGAATCAACCCGCGGACTTCCCAAACGGGCAGGTCGAAACACGAATCGAGAGGCCCCTGGAGGGGGTGGTGCGCACCCGTGCGGAGAGTCCTCTAGACTTGCCGATGGATCCCGCGCGGCGCGCATCCTGTGAACTCCCCCAGGGCCGGAAGGCAGCAAGGGTCAACGGGCTCTGCCGGGTGCGCGGGGTCCCCTTATTTTCCGCCGATGCCCGTGTCACCGTGCACGGTGAAAGGTCTCTCCGCATGCCCACGCAGACCCAGATCGGGTTGATGAGCCATGAGGAACTCGTTGCAGAGCACGAGCGCCAATCCGCGAATTACGAGCGGTTGAAGACCGAGAAGCTGACGCTGGATCTGACCCGTGGCAAGCCGTCCCCCGAGCAGCTGGACCTCTCCGCGGAGCTGCTGTCGCTGCCGGGTGCGGACGATTACCGGGATGCCTCAGGCACCGACTGCCGCAACTACGGCGGGCTGAAGGGCCTGCCCGAGCTGCGCGCGGTCTTCGCCGAATTGCTCGCCATCCCCGTCGACAACCTGCTCGCCGGGAACAACGCGAGTCTCGAGATCATGCACGACCTCATCACATGGTCGCTGCTGCACGGCACAGTCGATTCGCCGCGTCCGTGGTCGCAGGAGCCGGTCGTGAAGTTCCTGTGCCCGGCACCCGGCTACGACCGTCATTTCGCGATCACCGAGTCGTACGGCATCGAGATGATCCCGGTCCACCTGAACGACGACGGCCCCGACGTCCAGGCGATCGCCGAGCTTGTCGCGAACGACCCGCAGATCAAGGGCATGTGGACGGTTCCGACGTACTCGAACCCGACCGGGGCGGTCTACAGCGAAGACGTCGCTCGCGCGCTGGTGTCGATGCCGACCGCGGCTCCGGACTTCCGGATCTTCTGGGACAACGCGTACGCGGTGCACCCGATTCTCGGCGAGGTCGCCCCGGCGATCGACATCCTGAGTCTCGCCGCCGAGGCCGGGAACGCGAATCGAGTGTTCGCTCTCGCCTCGACGTCCAAGATCACGTTCGCGGGATCGGGTGTGAGCTTCTTCGGTAGCTCCACCGCGAACCTCGACTGGTACCAGAAGCTGCTCGGGATCAAGACGATCGGACCAGACAAGATCAACCAGTTGCGCCACCTGCGCTTCTTCGGCGATGCCGACGGCGTGCGCGCACATATGGCGAAGCACCGCGACATCCTCGCTCCGAAGTTCGCGCTGGTCCGCAAGATCCTCGAAGACCGGTTGGGCGCGTCGAAGGTCGCGTCGTGGACGGAGCCGAAGGGCGGCTACTTCATCAGTCTCGATGTCGTCGACGGCACCGCCAAGCGGGTCATCGCGCTCGCAAAGGATGCGGGGATCGCACTGACTGCCGCGGGATCGGCCTTCCCGCACAAGAACGATCCCGACGACAAGAACATCCGCCTCGCTCCGAGCTTCCCGTCGCTCGACGAGCTCGCCACAGCGATGGACGGTGTCGCAACCTGCGTGCTTCTCGCCGCCACGGAGAAGTCGCTCGGAGACTGACCTCTCGGGACGCACTGGCCCCGGGTGTCACACGTTCTCCCAAGCTGTGGACAAACCTGTGGAGAACAAGTGGACCGACGGTGGACAACTTCGGACGCATCGCCCTGACCTCCTGAAATCGGCAGATTCGCTTTCCTGTGAATAAGTGCCATACTCCGATGTCAGGGTCGCCGCATTCCCGCGGCGGGTTCGGAAGTGGTGAGTGTGATGGAAGACCGCGCTCTCGTACGATCCGGAGCCGGCGCAGCAGCCGTCGGTTCCGTCACGGGCTGTCACGGTGTTTTGAAGGTGTTTCTCCTGGCTCTCGACATCGAGGCCGCGGCGGTGTCGCCACCGCCGGTTGCGGCGGTGGACGAACTCGAGCCGTTCCTTCCGGCTCGCATCGGCACGTTGCCGCGCACCGAACACGGCGTTCGCCCGGCCAGCCTGCTCGCGTATCGGCACATCACCGACCGTGAGAGCGCGCCGTTGTCGTTCGGTTCTTCGACGGGCGCATTGCGCAGCGGTGCTGCACATCCGTTCGTCGGCTCGCCCGCGACGTGTCTGTCGCTGTGGGAGATCCCCGGGCACGGCCTCGTCCTCGCCTTGGAATCTCTGAGTGACGACAAGTCTCCGCTGATCGACTGGCGCGCCGACCCGCTGCAGGACCGCGACGGCGCCGGCTTTCGTCCTGCGGTCGACGAATTCCTTGCGCCGTTCTCGTTGACCAGCGCCGCATGCCTCAACGACCTGTTCCCCGGCCTGAACCGGCGGATGCCCGCCCCGACCACGTACAGCCCTCTGAGCGATCTCGTCGTGCATCGACATCGCGGCGTGGGCGACCAGGAGATCGTCGAGGCCTTGATAGTGGAGGTGGTATCGAGCGGCGGTGACCGCGTGCGTGAACTCGTCGACGGGCGCCGTACCGACTCGCAGGCCAGAGCTACAGCGCAGATGTGGGGCGTGCTGTGGAACTGGGATCGGGTCCCGCTCGTGGAACGACCCGTGCAGCCCGGTGCAGCGGTCGCGGTGCGGGAGGACTGCGGCGCGGTGCTGCTGGATCTCGAAGCAACCCCGGTGGGGAGCGACTACGTCGGCCACGGCACAAGCGAGATGATCTTCGAATTGCTTCCGTGGGTAGCGATGCGCGCACACTGCTCGACCGACTTCTGGCGCGTTCTCGACCACCTCCGCAACCACGACGATCTCACCGGCGACCGCCTGGTCGAGGCGCTCGACGACATCGCCGCCATGCAGGCCCGGAAGATGGAGCGGGCGCTGTTGCGTAAGGCCTCGCTCCACAACGACCGGTTCCACTCGTGGACACAGCCGACACAATTGAGGTCCTTGCTGGTCCGCAGGGTCGCCGACGAGATCGCCGACCTCGATGCCGAGCTCGAGGGCGCGGTCGAGGTGATCGAGCGCGCAGTGTTGCGCAGCGCCGAACTGCGCGGCGCGCATCATTCCCGGCTCGCGCGGGGATGGTCCGCGGCCGGTGGCGCGATCGCCGTCGTCGCCTTGTTCGCTGCTCTCGCGGCGGTACCGGGCACATCGGAGCCGACGCTCTTCCCACACTGGATGTATGCACTGACCGCCTCGATTGCGCTCACAGCGACGGTGATCCTGGGGGTCGTCCTGTGGCGGCGACAGTGACGCTGGGTGCATGATCGACCCATGGCAACGACGCTGAACCTGGTCGGGGATCCGGATGCAGACGCATTGCTTTCCGAGAGTCCGCTCGCGCTCCTGATCGGAATGCTGCTCGACCAGCAGGTACCGATGGAGACGGCGTTTGCGGGCCCGAAGAAGATCGCTGATCGGCTCGGCGGACTCGACGTGCACCGGATCGCGGAAGCGGACCCCGACGAGTTCATCGAGGTGTGTTCTCGGCCACCCGCGGTGCACCGGTTCCCGAAATCGATGGGCCAGCGCATCCAGGCACTGTGCGCCGCGATCATCGAAGACTACGACGGCGACACCGCCTCGATCTGGACGGCGGGCGACCCCGACGGCAAGGAAGTGCTGAAGCGGCTCGAGGCGCTGCCCGGGTACGGCGCCCAGAAGGCTCGGATCTTCCTCGCACTGCTCGGGAAGCAACGGGGTGTGCAGCCCGAGGGCTGGCGCGAGGCCGCGGGGGCGTACGGCGACGAGGGTGCCCGCCGTTCGATCGCCGATGTCGTCGATTCGCAGTCGCTGCACGAGGTACGAGAATTCAAGAAGGCGGAGAAAGCCGCTGCCAAGGCCGGAAAGAAGTGAGGCGCGGCTTCGCGCTGTCGGCTGCAACTTTTGCGTTTGTACTGGCCACGCCGGGGATCGCCGCCGCCGGAGGGGGAGACGACCGCGTCGTCCTTCGGCCGGGCGATGGGATCACGTTCTCCGCAGAGCCGGTGCCCGGCTGGTGTTCCGTCGCCGCCGTGGGTCGCGACGACGCGCACCGGCTTGTGGCCATCACCGCCGGTCATTGCCGCCAGGACGGTTCGTCGCAGATCTGGAAGGTCGGTGAGCAGCACCGCGGACCGGTGGGCATCGAGACCGATGTCGCGAGCACCGGCTCGGTGGACCCCATCGGCTTCCCCACCGACGAAGCACCCGACTACGCCGTCCTCCTGCTCGACGAGACGAAGGTACGCGGCTCGAACACCTCGCTGCCGAACGACCGTGGAGAGCGAGTCGTCCTCGAATCCATCGGATCGCTGCAACCTGGTGGCAGCGCCGTCGGAGTGCAGTGCGCCGCGGGCCGTACCAACGGGGTGGCCTGTACCTCCGGTGACGTGCTCGTCGACTCGAACCTGATGTCGTCCGCACTGCTGATGAAGCCGGGGGATTCGGGAGGCCCGTTGGCCCGGGCCGACACCGGCGAGTGGATCGGGCTCTCCGTCGGGTACCGACCGACCGGCCGAGGGCTCGCGGCCTACCAGCGGGCGGATCGGATCGTCGAGGAGATCGACGCGCAGGGAGGAGTCGGCGCGGGCTTCACCCTCGTCGATACACCCTGAGAACGTCGGCTCAGCTCGAACCGGTTTCCAGCAGGTCGATCAACTGGTCGATCAGTGAAGGTGGCACGTTCACCTGCTCCTGCTTGACGTTGGTCATGTCCGGGTCGCAGTACAAGGCGACCGTGTAGGTGCCCGGTTCCACATACATGGTGATCGTCGGGGCGTCTGTCCATTCCGAGGCCGGTATCGGGCCGAGATTCCCGCTGTCGGGGAACAGCGCGCACCAGGTGATGCCACGGCTCGCATCGATGTGGGCGGTGATCGAGTTCGACGTGCTGGTGAAGTACACGGAGCCCGGCAGCTGTGGCCCCATTGCCTGTGCGACGCCGGACCCGGCGAGCACGAGAGGAACGGTCGCGACCGTCGCGACCGAGTATCCGAGAATCTTCCGGAACGTTGTCATGATCTGCTCTTCTCTGGTCGTTCCTGGAGGCGGTACGGAACACGGTGGGTTCCGAGCGAACGGACATCCGGTCGGGGTTCGAGGCCCGTTCGCTCGGAGTCGGGGGCGATGCCGCCGATCGGCGCTGGCGGGGGAATCCTCAGGCGAAGCCTCTCTCGATGAGGTCGATCGCGCTCTCGTGCAGCAGGGGAGGGGTGTTCACCGCTTCCTGACGGACGATCCACCCGTCGGGGCCGGTCGCGTCCCACCTGCACAGCACCGTCGCGGTATACCTGTTCTCCGGGACCCAGAGGGTGATCCACTCATCGCTCGTCCACTCCGTCTCGTGGATGTCCGAGGACGCCGGGCCCTGTGCCACCAGCTTGCAATCGGTGATGCCCTGATCCTGGCCGATGTGTGCGGTGATCGAATTCTGGTCCGAGTTGATGTACACGTCCCGAGGGTCGTTCCCTCCCATCGCATTCGCGATGCCGGCCGATACGAGGGGGACGACGGTCGCGGCCGCCGCGCACCCGAGGAGAATCCTTCTGTAGGTCATAGTCGGTCCTGAGGGTCCGGTCCGGCGTCGATTGCGCCGAAAGCATGTGTGCGATGTACCCATCGTCGCGCCTCGACGTGCCCCAGACATCCGTCGAACGACGTAGGTGGTTCTGCCGTATCGGCGTCCGAACGGACATAACCGACCTAATCTTGACCTCATGGCGGAAGGTCGGACACATCGCGGCGGTCTGGTCCGAGCCCTCACGGCCGACGTCCGCCGATACGTCCGGTGTACCGAACACGGCGCGATCGCACTGATCGGTTCGGTCGGACTGGGCAAGACCACTGTCTTGCGCGAGGTCGCCGACTCGCTGGACGATATCCGTGTCGTTGCAACCACGGCGGACGAAGTGGATTCACCTGTCCCGTTCTCCGTTGCCGGTCGCCTGTTCGCGAGGTGTACCGGTGTGACACCGGACCGCGAGATCGGCAGATACGACATCGACAGCCTCTACGCCGACGGCCCCGTCGTGCTCGTCGTCGACGACGCGCATCTCGCCGACGGCGAGTCCTTGACTCTGCTGCACAGGATCAGTGCGGTCTCGGCTCGACTGCCGCTCGCGGTGATGCTCGCGTACCGCCGGGTGCCGGAACGGGCGGCGCTGACGATGTTCGCCGCGCAACCTCACGCACGGACGGTCGAGCTCACTCCGCTGGACTCCGACGAGGTGGCCGCCGTCGTTCGCCGGCATCTCGGTGGCGATCCCGCTCCCGACCTGATCCGGTATCTCGGCCAGGCCGGTGGCAATCCGCTCCACGTCGGGCAGCTGCTCGACCTGCTCGCGCGCCGCGAGCACACCGCCGTCGACACCGGATCCGGCCTCATCACACTTCGCGGAACCGATGCGGAACTGTCCGGCCAGCTCGGGCGGAGTATCCGATCCCACCTCTCACGCCTCTCGCCACGGGTGCGTGACCTCGTGCAGGTGTTGGCTGTTGCGGACGGTCCGATGGGCGTCGAGGAACTCGCGGACATCGGTGGGGAGGCACCGGCCCGGTGCGCGGGTGCGGTCGCCGCCGCCGTCGACGCGGGAGTGTTGCGTTGGTCGGACGACGGCGATCTCGACTTCGTCGCACCCGCCTATCGGCAGATCGCGTACGACACCGTTGCACCCGGCATGCGCAGACTGCTGCATCACGCCGTCGCGGAAGCACTGGCCCGAGGTGGTGGGCCCGCCGCACGGTTGTCGGCTCATCGCGAACGGGCCGACGCACCCGGCACATTCGTGCCGAGTCGTCAGCCCAGTTCGGTACAGGTATTCGGGGTCTTCGATTCCGGTGAATTGGCGGCCACCGTTCGCGGCAACCCGCCCCTTGCGCGTGCCGCCGTGCTCGCGGAGTCCGGCCGATTCCGTGCGGCAGCAGAACTCGCCGACGGTGTGCTCGAGACCGAACGTGACGAACGCACATTCGCCCTGGTGGTGTCGTTGACGTCCCGCACTGTGCTCGGCGACGTGCCTCGTGCCCGAGCCTCGATCGACGAGCTGCTCCGATTGCCGTTGCCGCCGGAGGCACACGGGTGGTTCGAGCAATACCGCGAGTGGCTGGCTCTGATCGGGGGCGTCGGGCCGCTTCCGGGCGACGCGCCGGTTCCACCGGCCGCCGACCAGGAGTTGGCAGACTTCGGCCTCGACACGATCGTGCCGGGAGTCCACGCAGTGCTTTCCGGGGACGCCACCCTCGGGCTCGAATGGTTCGAACGCGGGGAACAGGCGGCGAGCGGACACGGCGTGCTCGATCGCGAGACGTCTGTGGCCGGAGCGTGGGCGATGTGGGCAGCGCTCTACGCGCACGGGCCGATCGTGGCGTTGGCGCGACGGACGCCTGTGCCGCGCCGCGCACACACGATGGCAGAGATGTGGCTGCTGCCGCTACACCACTCGGTCACGGCGTCGACTCTGTTCACGCTGGGGCGGTGGGACGAGGCGGTTGCCGCGTGCGACGATGCGCTCGTCGTTGCCGCACAGACGGATTCCGGTTGGACATCGTGGGCTGTGGCGACCGCTGCGCTGGTCGATGTGCACCGGGGCGATCTCGAATCCGCCGAGCGACGATTGCAGATGTGGGAGGCGGAGAACAGTCCACGGATGTTCGGGCTTCCCGATATCGACTACGTCCGTGCGGAATTGTGGAGTGCGCTCGGCGAACACGAGCGAGCCGGAGAGAGCGCCGCACAGGCGTGGCGTCTTGCGGTGGATGGCGGGCGGCTGGTGTGGGCGCTCCGATTCGGTCCGCACATCGCCCGGATTGCCGTGCAGACCTTTGACCGGGGCCTGTGCGCGCAGGTCTACGAAGTTTTCCAGGAGATGCGGTCGACCCGGTCGCCGGCGATCGCGCCGGCCGTCGAGTTCGTCGAGGCATTGAGCAAAGAGGACCCTGTGGGTCTGGCCGAGGTCGCCGACACATTCGCTGCGGGGGGCGACGCCGTTGCGGAGTTGGCGGCGCTGGAAGAGGCGGCGTGTGCTGCGGCAGCTTCGGCGAAGCGCGAGCAGGCGCATGTCCATGCTCGTCGTGCTCACGACCTTGCGGTACACCTCGGAGCGCGCACCGTCGCGGATCGGATCGCGAGCAGAGTGCGTGAGTGCGGTGTGTCGCTCGGCGCCGTCGGGTCGCGCAGAACCGCGCAGACCGGCTGGGAGTCGTTGACGGCGGCGGAGAGACGGGTCGCGATCCTGGTCGGGGAGGGGTTGACCGGTCCGCAGATCGCGGCGCGGCTCCGGGTGTCACCGAGGACGGTGCAGACCCACGTGTCGCACGCGCTCGCGAAACTCGGGCTTCGATCGCGGGTGGGGCTGGCGCGTGAGGCCCTCGCCCACCGGTGACCGGCCGTCAGATCTGATCGGTCGCGTCGGGTGCCGGATCGGTGTCCTCGGCGAGCAGCAGGTACAGCGACTTGCGTGCCTCGGCGAGTACCTTGTGTGCCGCGGTGATCTGGGCGTCGGTGCCGCTGACGGCGACCACACGTGCTGCGGTCTGCAGGTCGCGGAGTGCTCCCCGCAGGTCGGTGCTGTTTCCGTCGGCGGAATGCCCTGCGAACGGATCGGTCTGCTCGTTGGCGGGATCGTCGAGGTGGGCGCGCCCCTCGTCGGTCAGTGACACCAGTTTGCGTCCGGCGTCCTTCTCGACGCGGACGAGTCCTTCGTCCTCGAGCTGCGAGATGGTCGGGTAGATCGCTCCGGGGCTGGGTTTCCAGGCTCCGCCGGTGCGGTCGGCGATCGCCTGCATCAACTGGTACCCGTGCATGGGTTCGTCGGCGAGCAGTTGCAGGACGGCCGCGCGGACATCGCCTCGCTGTGCGCGTCCTCGGCGTCCGCCGCGATGCATGGGGCCACCGCGGTGACCTCTGCTGTGCGGGCCGTCACCGAAGGGACCGCCGCTGCGTCGCGGGTCGTCGCCCGGGAACGGCCCCCCGCGTCGGGGATCTTCGCCCAGGAACGGGCCCTCGGTGAAGAACTGATTGATGGCGTGGGCGCGGCGTCCGCCGCGCATCTGTCGTGTGTTTCGCATGGTGCGAACTCCTTATCGTTGTTGATGCAGTCACGATATTTCACGATATATCGTTTGTCAAGAAAGGCGCCGTTCGAATGTTGTCGGCGCGCGCCGGTACTCTCGGCGCGTGGCCCTGTACCGGAAGTATCGACCCGCGACCTTCGCCGAGGTGGTGGGGCAGGAGCATGTCACCGCGCCCCTCAGTACGGCTCTCGACACGGGGCGTATCAACCACGCATATCTGTTCTCGGGTCCGCGCGGCTGCGGTAAGACGTCGTCGGCGCGCATCCTCGCCCGGTCGCTCAACTGTGAACAGGGCCCCACCTCGACGCCGTGTGGGGAGTGCCGATCGTGCGTGTCGCTCGGCCCCGGCGGGGGAGGCAACCTCGACGTCACCGAACTCGACGCGGCCAGCCACGGCGGCGTCGACGACACCCGCGAGCTACGCGATCGAGCGTTCTATGCACCGGCCGAGTCCCGGTACCGGATCTTCATCATCGACGAGGCACACATGGTCACCACGCAGGGATTCAACGCCCTGCTCAAGATCGTGGAGGAGCCACCGGAACACCTGATCTTCGTGTTCGCGACCACCGAACCGGAGAAGGTGCTCCCCACCATTCGGTCGCGAACGCATCACTACCCGTTCCGGTTGCTCCCTCCCGCCACGATGCGAGGTCTTCTCGAGAAGATCTGTGTCCAGGAGAACGTGCCGGTCGAGGACACGGTGTATCCGCTGGTCATCCGTGCCGGCGGCGGTTCGCCCCGAGATTCGCTGTCCGTCATGGACCAGCTCCTCGCGGGGGCGGGGCCCGAGGGTGTCACCTATCCGCGCGCCCTGTCGCTGCTCGGAGTCACCGATGTCGCGCTGATCGACGAAGCCGTCGACGCACTGGCGGCCGGCGATGGTGCCGCGCTCTTCGGCACTATCGAGAAGGTCATGGACGCCGGACACGATCCGCGTCGCTTCGCGATCGACCTCCTGGAACGTCTCCGCGACCTCATTCTCATGCGCAACGTGCCGGATGCCGCAGACCGCGGACTCGTCGATGCTCCCGGCGATGTGCTCGAGCGCATGCGTGACGAGGCCTCGCGGCTCGGCCCGGCCACGCTCACCCGCTACGCGGAGATCATCCATGCCGGGCTCGGCGAGATGCGCGGCGCGACGGCACCGCGCCTGTTGCTCGAGGTGATGTGCGCTCGGATGCTGCTCCCCTCGGCATCCGACGCGGAATCCGCGGTACTCCAGCGGCTGGAGCGGCTCGAGCAGGGATTCGTCCCGGGCCAGGCCGCGAACGGCGTAGCGGTGGCGGCAGCGAGTTCCGCCTCGGCTCCGGCTCCGGCAGCGCCGGAACCTGCCGCCGCTCCGATCGCGCCCGACGAACCGGCAGCGCGTTTCCAGCGTCCGTCCCAGCGCCGTGCAGCCGATCCGGCACCGAGCGAGGCGGCCGTCCCGCCGTCCCCGGAATCCGAGCCGCCGGCGCCGGAGCCTGTTCGGGCTCCCGAGCCGCGTGCTGAGACGCCGCCTCCTCCACCTGCGGTGCCGCAACCGGCTCCCGAGCCTGAGCCGGTGGCCCTGGAGCCTGAGCCGACACCCGAGCCCGAGCCGGTGGCTCCTGAGCCCGAGCCCGAGCCGGAACCTGCCGCGGCGTCGGGGCCCGACGCCGCCGGGATCCGTGGGGTGTGGTCCGAGGTTCGTGCCAAGGTGCGTGCCCGCAGCAAGACCGTGGAGGTCATGCTGTCCGGTGCCACGGTCCGCGAAGTCGATGGCACCCGGGTTGTCCTGGTTCACGATTCGGCGCCGCTGGTCAAGCGACTCGCCGAGCCGCGCAACGCGACCGTGATCGCCGATGCGCTCCGCGAATTGTTCGGTGCCGATTTCGAGGTCACGTGTGTCCACGGGTCTGCCGCACCTGCATCGGCAAAAGCTGCTGCGGCACCGAAACAGTCGCGCCCCACCGGGCAGCCGCGGTTCTCGCGGCCCAGCCAGGCCAAGCGGGCGCCCGCACCGGATGCATCGTCGTCTCCCGGCAACGGCGAGGGTGCAGCGCCGCAGTCGCGTTCCGAGTACGACGACATTCCGCCGCCCGACGGCCCAGATCTGCCCGACGACCCCGGTCCGGATTCGAATTACGATGCGCCGCCACCGGACCCGTCGGCGATCTCGCAGGAGGACGTCGACGAGATGTTCGCCGAAGCCGCGACGCCGGCAGACCCGTCGACCCGTCGCGACCCCGAGGAAGTGGCGATGGAATTGCTCAAGGACGTGCTGGGCGCTCGGCCGATCGACGAGAAGTAGCGGTCAGTCCGCTCGCTGCGCGCCGGGGCCGGGGAGTACGTCCGCGTCGCGCGGCTCGACTCGATGGCCCGCCTCGCAGCGCACGACTGCCGCGATGGACTCACCACAGTCGTGGTGCCGCACCGTGAGGGCCGGCCCTTCCGGGTCGGCGCAGTACCGGTCGCCCCACTGCAGTAGCGCGATGAGGATCGGATACAGATCCCGGCCCTTGTCGGTGAGCCGGTATTCGTGACGGGTCCGGTGTCCCGACTCCTGGTAGGGCACGGTGTCGAGCACGCCCGCGTCGACGAGAGTGCGCAGTCGCGCAGACAGGACCGGTTCGGAGATGCCCGTGTGCCGGCGCATCTGCTCGAATCTCCGCACGCCGTTGAAGACCTCGCGAAGGACGAGCATCGTCCACTTCTCGCCGATGATGTTCATCGTTCGCTGAACCGAGCAGTTGTCGGTGCTGTAGTCGAGCCACTGCATACGACGAGCCTAGCTGAGTGTGTCCTTGACAGGCAGCTCTACTCCTGGCTAACTGTGATTTGAGAAGCCAGCGGTGGAGTGAGGAGAACCCATGTCGGACACCAACGGAACTGCGGCGGTACCGGACGCATCGCTCGCGGCTGCGAGCCGATTCGTCGCCGCGAGCGGATTCGTCGTCGAGGAGGCGACACCGACGCGAGTGTCCGGATACGTCGAACTCGGCGAAGACCACCTCACCCCGTGGGGCGTCGTGCACGGCGGTGTCTACGCCACGATCGTGGAGAGCGCGGGCAGCATCGGAGCCAGCGCCGCAGTCGTCGACCGCGGTCAATTCGCCGTCGGTGTGCACAACGCCACCGACTTCCTCCGGTCCAGCAAGGGATGCCGCGCAGCGGTGGTCGCCGAGCCGATCCAGCAGGGCCGCACACAGCAACTGTGGCAGGTGATCATCAGCGATACCGAGACCGACAAGGTTCTCGCTCGCGGTCAGCTGCGACTGCAGAACATTCCGCTACCTGCGTGAGCTTCCGCTCAGCCGATTCAGCGGATGAGGTTGCCGAGATCGATCGGCACCTGCGCACCGGTGATGTACTTGGCCTCGTCGGAGCAGACCCACGCAACCACCGAGGCGACGTCGTCGGCCTGAAGAATCTGATATGGCAGCGAATTCATGTAGATAGGGCCGAGCGTGGAGCCGTATTCCGCGATCAGCGGATGCAGATCCGAGACGGTCATACCTGTCTCGACCCCGGCGGGATGAACGGTGTTGACCCGGATGCGATGCTCGCCAAGCTCGTTGGCCATGGTCTTCGCGAGACCGACGATTCCGTGCTTCGTCGCGGCGTAGTGCCCCGTGAACGGGGTGCCCTTGATTCCCGACACCGAGCTGGTGAACACGATCGAGCCGCCGTCGCCCGTCGCGAGCAGGTGAGGTACTGCGGCCTTCGCAGTGTGGAACACACCGGTCAGGTTCACATCGACGGTCTCTTTCCACTGTTCGAGGGTGATCTCCCACGACAGCCCGCCCGAGCAGATGCCGGCGTTGGCGATGACGACGTCGAGCCGCCCGAATGCGTCGACCCCCGCTGCGAGAGCCTGCGAGAGTGCATCGAAGTCGCGCACGTCGGCGACGGTGGCGGCGATGCGTCGCCCGGTCGCCTCCACCAGACGGACGGTCTCGTCGAGATCGTCGCGCGTGGCCCCGGCATACGCGGTCGACGAGAACTCGATGCACGCGTCGACGGCGATGATGTCGGCGCCTTCCTGCGCGAACCGGACTGCTTCGGCGCGACCCTGTCCGCGCGCTGCCCCGGTGATGAACACGACCTTGTTTGCGAATCGGTGGGATTCGGGGTGGCCGATCGAGGTCATTCGGGGCTCCTTGGGATCTGATGTGCCTGTCCGGCGATTCTGTGGGGAGTCGCCGTGTTCAGGGCCGGGCACTCCCGCTGAGCGAGAAGCCGCGATTCACAGCGAACTCCCAGCAATACCGCAGCGGAGTCACTGCGTGCCGCCTCAGACTGGGTGGTGATCTGCGGCGACCCTCGGTCGGTGCACGGGAAGGAGACATGGTGAGGAAACAGTCCTCGAACACCCACCAGGACACATACGAAGGGCGCAGCCTGCCCAGGCCACACGACGAGATCGTCGACCAGGGCTTGGCGTTCGACGTCGGTACCTTGCTGAGCCGACGCAAGATGCTCACGTTCTTCGGGTTGGGTGCCGCAACGGTGGGCCTGGCTGCGTGCGGGGGCGGGAACAGCGGCACTACCGCATCCGCGACGTCGACGACGGCTGCGGCCTCCGGCCTCACGGAGATCCCCGACGAGACGGCCGGGCCCTACCCGGGTGACGGATCCAACGGCCCGGACGTGCTCGAACAGAGCGGGATCGTGCGCAGTGACATCCGTTCGAGCTTCGGTGACGCATCCGCGACGGCCGAGGGGATCCCGATGACGCTCGAGTTGTCCATCGCCGACCTGGCGGCGGGAGGAGTTCCCTTCGTCGGGACGGCGGTGTACGTGTGGCACTGCAACCGCGAAGGCGGCTACTCGTTGTACTCGGAGGGCATCACCGAGGAGAACTACCTGCGCGGCGTGCAGATCGCGGACGCTGACGGAAAGGTGCGGTTCACCAGTATCTTCCCTGCGGCCTATCCCGGCCGGTGGCCCCACATCCACTTCGAGGTGTACCCGGACGAGGCATCCATCACCGACTCGACCAATGCCATCGCCACCTCTCAGGTGGCTCTCCCGCAGGACGTGAGCGAAGCGGTCTACGCCACACCGGGTTATGAGGCGTCGGTTGCCAATCTGGCGGCGCTCACCCTCGAGACCGACAACGTCTTCGGCGACGACGGCGGTGCGAGCCAACTCGGCACGGTCACCGGCGACATCACCAACGGATACCACGTCGTTCTTGCTGTCGGTGTCGATACGACCACGGAGCCCACGGGCGGAAACATGCCGGGTGGAATGCCGCCCGGTGGAATGCCGCCCGGTGGAATGCCCCCGGGAGGAACACCGCCGAGCGGTATGCCCGGCCCTCCCACCAACTGACGGGAGATGCCGGGCCGGGTTGCGGCTCAGTTCTCGCCGAGCCCCATCTCCTCTGCCCGGACGAACTTCTTGTACTGGGCGGCCACCCGCTGCGGCACCGTCCGCAGGGTGTCCGAATCGGGGTCGGTGTTCCCGACGGACCGGTGTCCCACGATCTGAGCGACGTACGGACCGTATGTCATCATGCAGTCCATCAACCTGCCCTGAGCGGTGTCACCGGCCCTGCAGACTGTGTCGGGAATATCCTGCGGTGCAGGCTCATCGACCAGATCGGGATATGTTTCGAGGGTCTGCTCGAGAAACGCGTCGCGCAATTCCCGGGCGGACTCGGGCCCGCTGGTGCGGTAGACGGTCGAATTGGCCAGAGCAATGCGATCGGTTCCCGTGGCTTCGAAGAGTTCGGCGGTATCGGCGGGATGCGAATCGAAGTGCAGCCACCCGAGCGGTCCGTAGACGGCCGTGTCGGAATTCCTGGCGTACTCGTTCTCGGTGAAACCGACCGCGCGTGCGAGAACCTTGTCGAGATCCACCGGGAGCGACTCGATCTCGTCGGTCGGTGAGAACGGGAACTGCTCGATCAGCGGAAGTTGCGCTTCGACGGCGCGCGTCGTGGTGTCGGAGTTCCACTCGACGTCGTTGTCGTCGGCGGAGGTGTAGGTGTAGACGACGTGCGGTCCCCGCGCGGTGAAGGTCGACATGCTTGCGGTGTCGATGCCGTCCCAGTGATAGGTCGTCGCGAGTGTATCGGGCAGCTGCGGAATCGATGTCGGTGTCTGTGGGCCCGAGGCCAATCCGACGTCGTCCGGGGCAAGTGCATTGTCGTGCAGGGCGGCAGCGGCCTGGGCGGCACTGTCCGCGTCGGGGAAGCGCCACACAGCGACACCGAGCTGGCGGGAGTCGTCGGGTGTACTGCTGAAGCTGCCGAAACCGGTGATGACGCCGAATGATTTGGCCACGTCATCGGCACCGCCACCGCTCAGGACCTTACCGATTCCGCCGACGCCGACTCCCGTTGCCATGCCGCCACCGTCCGTGAGGGTGGGGTCGATGGCGTAGGGGTGGATCACGAACTCGGCCATGCGCTGACCCTCGACTGCGGGGCCGAAGTCCCCGGCCGACTGGCCTTCGGCCATGAAGTCGCGTGGTTCGACGTTGTAGTCGCCACTGTCGAGTGCGGTGCTGTCGAATGTTCCTGTGGAGCTGTTGGTTCCGGTCGCGGTGCCTTCGGCGATGGCAGCACCGTCGGCGGTGCTGCTGCAGCCGGCCAGAGCGAGGGAGACTGCCGTGGTGGCGAGAAAGACGCGTGAGGTACGCATGCTGGGGTGATACTCCTTGTCCTGCAGTCGCGGCAGGGTGTCGTGAGGATGGGGCAGGATGGATCAGGCTGGGGTGAAACCGATTTCGGTGAGGAGTGTCATTCCCTGTTCGATGGAGTCGGCAGAGAACTGGACGAGCAGTCCCGTCGATCGGTCGATGGCGGTGAAGTACGTGCCGTCCTGGCCCTGATCGATGATTCGGTTGTTGTCCGACGAGACGATCTTGGTGTTGCCGTCGTTGCTGTCGCGGAGGCGTATGAAGTTCGAGCGCGCGTATTGGTCGTCGCGCCACGCGGTGACCGCTTCGTAGTCGTGCTGGTCCATACCGATCGCTTTTCCTAGTGAGGAATCGGGATTGACCAGGCAACGCACCTGCAGGGCTCCCTGGGTACTGAATCCCGATTTGTTGCATTCGCTGCTCGCGTCGATGAGCTTTCGTGGAAGCAGCGCGGTGACGTCGTCGTAGGTCTCGCTGACGTAGCTCGAGTCCGGCGTGGCGGGCGGTTTACCGCCGTTGTCCGGTGCGGCCGCGGCTTCGGTGGTTGTCGCGGTTGCTTCTGCGGCCTGGGCATCGTCCTGGGTTCCGTAATAGAAGCCCGCCGCCGCGATGAGCACGGCTGCCACAGCTCCTCCGGCGAGCACCATCACCCTCCGGTTGTTGCGCGTCGACGTCGACGAAGAGGTATTCGGTTCGACGAACGCCGCAGCCCTCGGCGGGGGAGCCGACGTGGCGTTCCGGGAACGCCTCCGCTCGAGCACCTCGGTGTCGACCATCGCGGGCGGGTCGGTGACACGACCACCGGCGACGAACCCGGCGGCGCCCTTCGCTACGACGGTTTTCGGGTCGTCGAGTGTGGCGATCGGTCCGAGCTCGGCCAGCCTACGGTGCACGTAAGGGATTCGGGACGATCCGCCGGTCAGGTACAACGCCTGCAGGCCGCCGCCACCGATACCGGCGTCGCGCAACACTCCGCGGGCGAGGTGGACGGCACGGGTGATCTGCGGTTCGATCAGCTGCTCGAATTCGTCCCGGGTGAGGGTCAGGGTCATGTCCGACCCGTTGCCCCGGACCCGGATCGTTGCCGACGGAGCTTCGGAGAGGAGTTCCTTCGCCTTACGGATCTGGTCGTCGAGGGTCCGGCGGGTCTCGAGACCGTCCGGTGTGCGCAGCCACGCTGCGAGCTGCGGGTTCTCCTCGGCCAGATGCTGTTCGACCCACCGTGCGATCGCACCGTCGAGGCTCTTGCCGCCGAGTGCATTGTCGCCACCGGCACGCAGAACCTCGAAGGTCCACTCGTTCGTTGCGGTGAGGACGGCCACGTCGAGCGTTCCGCCACCGAAGTCGAACACGGCGATCGTCGAGCCCTTCACGATTTTCGCGTCGTGCTGACGTGAGTAGTAGAACGCCGCTGCGCGAGGCTCGGAGATCAGCGAGACGCTCCCGCCGAGCCCTGCGATCGACGCGGCCTCTCGCAGCACCGACAGTTCTCGTGACGACCATGCCTCGGGGTGTGTGAGCACGACCTCCGCCGGCGGTTCGTTGTTGTGGCGTTGGAGTGCCTGTCCGTACACGGTGCGCAGCACGGCCGCGATGATCGACGAGACGGGAACCTCCCGGTCTCGGACGACGATCGAGCCTGCGACCACGAGTGACTTCGGTGCGACCACGAATCCGGCGGGGTCGAGCGACGCCTGGTTGAGCGCCACATCCCCGGTCGACATCGCATTCTGACCGACGAATACCGACGACGACAGGGCGTTGCCCGTGTGCGTCAGCGGAAGTGTCTCGACCCGGTCGGGTCCGATACGGTGCGCTGCGGCGGTGTTGGACGTGCCGAAGTCGACCGCTAGGACCCAGCTCATCGGTAACTCTCCCTCATGATCATCGGTGCACACGCACCTTCACTTCGACGTAGCGGATCATATGGCCGCGGTGTCGCCAGCCTGCTCGGACGGTCGCCTCGATCGTGTTCACGTCCGTCTCGCACGTTGCGGGCACCACCTCGATCGCGCGGTGGAGGGTGGGGTCGAACGGCGTGCCCGCCGGAGCGGTCACGCGGTCGACCCCCAACCCGGCGAGTCGGTCGATGATGTCGGTGCGCTCGTCGCCCTCTGCCGCCACGTCGGCCGCGGTGATCAGGTCGTCGATCCGATCGGCGATCGGAGGCGTACCTGCATCATCGGTCGTCATGGGCGATCAGGCGAGGTCGGTGTTGTACTCCGAGCTGCTGCCGGAGTCGAACTCGCTGACATCGATGTAGTCGTCGGCGACACCGTCACCGTCGTAGTCCACCGCACCGGTGTGCAGATCGACCACGGCGTCGACCTCGCCGTCTCCGTCGGCATCGATCGCGGCGATATCGAGGCTGCCGTCGCCATCGGAGTCGACTGCGGAGATGTCGACCAGTCCGTCGCCGTCGGTGTCCAGCGAGATCTGGTCGAGCACGCCGTCGCCGTCGCTGTCGGTGATGTTGGCATCGATGCGGCCGTCGCCGTCGAGGTCGACGGTGGTCAGATCCACCACGCCGTCGCCGTTGGTGTCGTAGTCGACGTAGTGCGAGCCGTCCGAGCCCGAGTACTCGTCGAGGACCACCGGCTCGGAGCCGGATGCGCCGGAAGTCGCGGACCCGGAGTTGCCCGACGTGACCGCACCCGTCTCGCTCGAGCCGGACGATGCGGCGCGTTCGCTCGAGTCGGAGGCCGACGAGTTCGAACCGGCGACACCGGTGTCGAACGATGCGGAGCGGTCGGTGGAATCAGTGGCCGAGGAGGAGATTCCGGCGTTGGCGGAGTCGGACGACGAAGCGCTGTTGCGCGAGTCGGACGCCGAGGAGGACGCACCGACCGAGGCAGACGAGCCGCTGTCGCTAGCCGATCCGTACGACGAGTCGGAGCTGCTCGACCCCGACGAGTCGTAGCGCTCGTAACGCTCGTACGACTCGTAGCTCACGGAGCCCTGGTCGCTGGCCGAGGACGATCCGAACGAGGAGTCGCTGTCGTACGAGGAGTTGGAGCCGTAGGACGAGTCGGCGCGGTCGCTCGCGGCGGCCGCGGAGTCTGCGGAGGATGCGGTCGAGCCGAACGATGCGTCCGAGCGGGTGCTGTCGGTCGACTCTGCGGTCTCCGCGGACGATGCGGCACCGAAGCCGGCGTCGGAGCGGGTGCTGTCGGTGGACTCGGTGGCGGAGTTGGCCGAGGTGTTGGAGAAGAATCCGCTGGTCATGGTGTGCTCGCTTTCCATCGGTACGTTCGGATGCCGGTGACGGGGCGTTCGTGTGTGTCGGTGATATGAGGCGTGGGCGGGGCGAAAAGTTCCCGTCGAACTCGAGATTCTCGCAAGTTCTCCTATTTCGGCAGGTCAACGCGACGTGAAGCGCAGAAGAATGTGTAGTGGAGCGCCTCCGCCCGGGTCGGTTCGGTCACGGAGCCCGATCGGTTCGGTCCTTATCGCGGCCGAGATGCGCTCTTACGGTGGAATCGGAAGGTTGGGCGCGGACGTCCCCATGTGATGTCGCGTCACCACACCGTCAGCACGGGAAGGAACCTGCGCACTGTGACCACCGAGGCATTCATCTATGAAGCCATCCGAACCCCCCGCGGCCGCGGCAAGAAGAACGGCTCGCTGCACTCCGTCAAGCCGATCTCCCTGGTTACCGGCCTGATCGACGAGCTGCGTGTCCGCTTCCCCGATCTCGACGAGGATCGCATCTCCGACCTGATCCTCGGCATCGTCGGTCCGGTGGGCGACCAGGGCGCGGACATGGCCCGCGCCGCCGCCACCGCGGCCGGACTGCCCGACACCGTCGGCGGAATCCAGATCAATCGCTTCTGCGCGTCCGGCCTCGAGGCTGTGAACACCGCAGCACAGAAGGTGCGATCAGGCTGGGACGAGCTCGTCATCGCCGGTGGCGTCGAGTCCATGTCGCGTGTGCCGATGGGCTCCGACGGCGGCCCGTGGGGCCTGGACCCGGCCACCAACTACGACACCTACTTCGTGCCCCAGGGTGTCGGCGCCGATCTCATCGCGACGATCGAGGGCTTCTCCCGCGAGGATGTCGACGCCTATGCTCTGCGTTCGCAGCAGCTCGCCGCCGCTGCGTGGTCGGGTGGATACTTCGCCAAGTCCGTCGTCCCCGTGAAGGACCAGAACGGCCTGACGATCCTCGACCAGGACGAGCACATGCGTCCCGACACGACTCTCGCGGGTCTGGCAGGCCTGAAGCCGTCGTTTGCCACGGTCGGTGAGGTCGGCGGATTCGACGCCGTTGCCCTGCAGAAGTTCCACTTCGTGGAGAAGATCAACCACGTCCACCATGGCGGCAACAGCTCGGGCATCGTCGACGGCGCCGCGCTGGTACTCGTCGGCACCGAGAAGGTCGGTAACGACCTCGGCCTGACCCCGCGTGCACGCGTCGTCGCGACCGCCACCTCGGGTGCCGACTCGACAATCATGCTCACCGGCCCGACGCCGGCGACGAAGAAGGTTCTCGCCACCGCGGGCCTGACGGTCGACGACATCGACCTGTTCGAGATCAACGAGGCCTTCGCCTCGGTCGTCCTGAAGTTCCAGAAGGACCTGAACATCCCGGACGAGAAGCTCAACGTCAATGGTGGCGCCATCGCCATGGGTCACCCGCTCGGGGCGACCGGTGCCATGATCCTCGGCACGATGGTCGACGAGCTCGAGCGTCGCGGCCTGCGTCGTGCCCTGCTCACCCTTTGCGTCGGTGGCGGCATGGGCGTGGCCACCATCATCGAGCGCGTCTGATACCGGAAGGATCCGAAATACAGTGACCGACAACATGATTTCCTGGGATCAGGACGCCGACGGCATCGTCGTCCTCACGCTCGACGACCCCAACCAGGGCGCGAACACGATGAACGCGCTCTACAAGGCGTCGATGAAGGCGACCGTCGATCGTCTCGTCGCCGAGAAGGACTCCCTCAGCGGTGTCGTCATCACCTCTGCGAAGAAGACCTTCTTCGCCGGCGGCGACCTGCGCAACATCATCGAGATCGGACCCGGCGACGCGCAAGCCGCGTTCAACGAGGTCGAGGACATCAAGTCCGACCTGCGTCGCCTCGAAACCCTCGGTAAGCCGGTCGTGGCCGCCATCAACGGTGCAGCGCTCGGCGGTGGCCTGGAGATCGCACTCGCGACCCACCACCGTATTGCTGCCGATGTCAAGGGCATCCAGATCGGCCTGCCCGAGGCGAGCCTCGGTCTGCTGCCCGGAGGCGGAGGTGTCACCCGCACCGTTCGTCTGCTCGGCCTGCAGACCGCTCTGCTCTCGGTTCTGCTGCAGGGCAACAAGTACAACGCGGTCAAGGCCAAGGAGCTCGGTCTCGTCCACGAGGTCGTCGGCAGCATCGAGGAGCTCGTCCCTGCCGCCAAGGCCTGGATCAAGGCCAACCCCGAGGGTGGCGTGCAGCCGTGGGACACCAAGGGCTACAAGATCCCCGGTGGTACCCCGTCGTCGCCTGCGTTCGCGGCGAACCTCCCGGCCTTCCCCGCAAACCTGCGCAAGCAGCTCAAGGGTGCCCCGATGCCGGCTCCGCGTGCGATCATGTCCGCAGCCGTCGAAGGCGCGCAGGTCGATTTCGACAATGCGTCGACCATCGAGTCTCGGTACTTCACCGAGCTCGCCACCGGCCAGGTCGCGAAGAACATGATTCAGGCGTTCTTCTTCGACATGCAGTCCATCAGCTCGGGCGCGTCGCGTCCGAAGGATGTGCCGAAGCGCGAGATCAAGAAGGTCGGCGTGCTCGGTGCGGGCATGATGGGCGCCGGCATCGCATACGTGTCGGCGAAGGCCGGGTTCGACGTCGTGCTCAAGGACGTCACCGCCGAGGCCGCAGAGCGCGGCAAGAACTACTCGGTCAAGATCGAGGAGAAGGCGCTCTCGCGTGGCAAGACCACCGAGGAGAAGTCGAAGGCGCTTCTGGATCGAATCCACCCGACCGCCGACGCCGCAGATCTGTCGGGCGTCGACTTCGTCATCGAGGCCGTCTTCGAGAACACCGAGCTCAAGCACAAGGTGTTCCAGGAGATCGAAGACGTCGTCGAGCCCGACGCGCTGCTCGGTTCCAACACGTCGACGCTGCCGATCACGGGTCTCGCGACGGGCGTGAAGCGTCCCGAGGACTTCATCGGTATCCACTTCTTCTCGCCGGTCGACAAGATGCCGCTGGTCGAGATCATCAAGGGTGAGAAGACCTCCGATGAGGCGCTGGCCCGCGTGTTCGATTACACGCTCGCGATCCGCAAGACCCCGATCGTGGTCAACGACAGCCGCGGCTTCTTCACCTCGCGCGTGATCGGCACGTTCGTGAACGAGGCCATCGCGATGCTCGGCGAGGGCATCGAGCCCGCGACGATCGAGCAGGCCGGCTCGCAGGCGGGATACCCGGCGCCGCCGCTGCAGTTGACCGACGAGCTGAACATGAAGCTCATGCAGAAGATTGCGAAGGAGACCGCGGAGGCTGCGGCGCAGGGCGACACCAAGCTCGGCACCACTCGCCACCCCGCGATCGACGTCGTCGACTTCATGGTCGAGGCCGGTCGTCCGGGTCGTCTCGAGAAGGCCGGTTTCTACGAGTACGACGAGAACGGCAAGCGTCTGGGCATCTGGCAGGGCGTGCGCGATCACTACAAGACCGTGGCGACCCTCGATGTGCCGGTGCAGGATCTGATCGACCGCATGCTGTTCGCCGAGGCCATCGAGACCCAGAAATGCTTCGACGAGGGCGTGCTCACCACGACCGCCGACGCCAACATCGGCTCGATCCTCGGTATCGGCTTCCCGGCCTGGACCGGTGGTGTCGCGCAGTACATCGTCGGATACCCGGGTGGTAAGGAAGGTTTCGTGAAGCGGGCCGAGGAACTCGCCGCCAAGTACGGCGAGCGTTTCACACCGCCTGCGAGCCTGCGCTAGCGCGCCCGTGCGTGGTTCTGGTAGCACGCACTACCGAAACCACGCACGATTTATCCACAGACAGGGGCCCTCGAACGTGTTCGAGGGCCCCTGTCGTGCGTGGGTGCTACATCATCGTTGCATGGGGGACAACGGGGAATCACGAGAACTGCAGGAACTGTTCGACGACCGCTCAGGACTGGTGACGCAGACGCGGCTCACCTCCCTCGGCGTCGGGCGCGGGCGCGTCCGCCATCTGCTCGACACCGGACGCTGGCAACGTGTGCTGCAGGGAGTCTATTCCGCGACGAACGGGCCGCTCACGAGGAGCATGATCCTCGAGGCGGCCCTCCTCTACGGAGGTGACGCGGCGATACTCAGTCACCGAACGGCTGCAGAAGAATGGGGGATGAGTCCGATCGACGACACCGAACCGGTGCATATCACGGTGCCGGTGGGACGATCGGCCCTATCGCAGAGACCCACGATCAGGCGAGCGGGAGCAAAATCGAACCTTCCGGTACCGCACCCGAATTCAGTGGTGCATCCCGGGGTCGTGGTGCACAGGTCCCGAGCACACGCACACATCGCGGTCGACCGCCGCCCACCGTGCACGACGAAAGCCGACACGGCTCTCGACCTCGCGACGGCGCAGGCGACCGCGCACGACGCGTACTTCTCGTTGATCGCGACGGTCACGAACGGAAGCATCCGGTTGCTCGACGTGCGTAGGCGCCTCGAAGAGCGACCGCCGTACCGGTATCGGCGAGCGCTCGAAGGTGCGGTCGCGTTGCTGGCAGATGGTGTCCAGTCGGTACTCGAATATCACTACGCAGTGGACGTCGAGAAAGCTCACGGCCTGCCGTCGGCCACACGACAAGAGCCGATCGTGGTCGATGGCCGGACGCTGTACGAGGATTGCGTATACGACGGGAGTGGCCTTCCGCTGACCGTTCGACTGGACGGTCGCCGCGTGCATTCGATGCGGGAGGTCGCCTTCCGAGACCGTCGCCGCGACAATGCGGCCGAGTTGGCAGGCAGAGCGCGGCTGGTCTTCGGGTACGAAGAAGTCACGCGCTCCCCGTGCGAGGTGGCGAGAGAAGTGGCGACTGTGCTCACCCGCTTGGGATGGGAGCGACATGTCCCGAACCCCTGCGACCGCTGTGCGCGGTTTTGGTAGCTTCCACTACCAAGACCGCGCACGGGTGGCGGAGCCGCCTACGCGACCCACCAGGGACGTAAGGGGACCTGGGGCGCCTGGTCCTCACCCAGTTTCACACCGAGAATCTGGTGGAGCTGGACACCATTGGTCTCGAAGCCCACCCGCGACCCCGCCATGTACAGACCCCACAGACGAGCAGTTGCCTCGTCGACCTCGGAAAGTGCTGAATCCCAGTGCTCCTCGAGGTTCTCGCACCATGCCTTCAATGTCAGGGCGTAGTGCTGGCGCAGGTTCTCCTCGTGCATCACCTCGAAGCCGATGTTCTGGGCCTCCGAGATGAGCCGACCCGATCCGGTGAGCTCCCCGTCGGGGAATACGTAGCGGTCGATGAAGCCGCCTGCCTTCATCCGTCCGCGGTTGTGCGGGCGAGTGATGCTGTGATTGAGCAGCAGACCGCCGACGCGGAGTTTGTCGTGCAGGAACCGGAAGTACGACGGGTAGTTCGCAGCGCCGATGTGCTCGGTCAGGCCGATCGACGAGATCGCGTCGAACCCGGTTTCCGACACGTCGCGATAGTCGGAGTGCCGCACCTCGGCGAGGTCGCCGAGACCTTCTTCGGCAATGGCCTTCTGCGCCCACTCCGCCTGTTCTTTCGACAGGGTCGCGCCGATGGCCTTCACGCCCCGGCGGGCGGCGTAGCGCACCATGCCGCCCCAGCCGCAGCCGATGTCGAGCAGGCGATCTCCGGGCTTCAACCGAAGCTTCTCGAAGACGAGGCGGTACTTGTTCTCCTGGGCGTCCTCGAGACTTTGATTCTCCGACTCGAACACCGCGCACGTGTACGTCATGGACGGACCGAGAACGTACTCGTAGAACTTGTTCGATACGTCGTAGTGGTGATGGATCACCTCGGCGTCGCGTGCCTTCGAATGGCGAAAGCCTTCGGCGACACGGCGCCAGCGGGGGAGATGCTCCTGCGGCGGAGGGGCGATCGGCCTGATCAGGTCGGGGCCCAGTGACCGCACGATCTGCGCGAGAGTCCGTGCCGGCGGACGCTCGAAGTGCACGCCGCCGAGTGCCTTGAGCAAGGGGTACGGATCGGCGGGGTGCACCCCCTCGGCCTCGAGCGTGCCCGAGACGTACGCGCGCGCCATACCGAGGTCGCCCGGGGCGGTGACGATGTAGGTAGCGCCTTCGGGGGCCGTCAGATTGAGTCCGAACTGGGCGTCGGCGGGGCCCGTCGTCGAACCGTCGTATGCGCTGAACCGCAGCGGCATCTGACCGCCTGTTGCGATCTCGACGATCTGAGCGAGGTTGAGTCTGTCGGTCTGGCGCCCGGAGGGTTCCGCTTTGAATGTGGTCAATGTCGTTGCACCGCCTTCGCGAACAGGTCCGTCAAGCGGGACCCGGGATCGTATTTATCCTTGAGCGCGGGGTATTCCCCCTCGCCGTAGTAGAGCTTCTCGAATTCGTCACGGCTGTAGTAAGAATCGGAATACAGCGACTTGTGACCGTCGAGTTCCGCCACCTTACGCTCGATGCGGCGGTTTGCGGCGCCTTCGACCTCGCCGCGGACAACCGGCACCGACGACCAGAAACCGATGTTGACGTAGGTGCGTTTCGGTTCGAGTGGATACAACGGCCATGGGCGACGGGGGTCGTACGACGCGGACTGATCGCGTAGTCGCAGGGGGCACAGCCAGATCGGCTCGATAGGAATCTCGTCGAGGAACCACTGCATGAACTCGTGGGTTCGTTCGATGGGGACCTCGATGTCCTGGACGACGCGTTCTCGCGGTGGGTTTCCCTTGCGTGCCTCGATGCGATCCGCGATCGAGTACTTGTGGTCGAGCGCGATGAGCTTCCAGTAGAAGCTGCTGCGCAGCAGTTTCTTCGGCCACAACCTCCGGATACGAGGATTTTGGGCTCCGAAGGCGCGGGAGCACCAGAACCAGTCGGTGTCCCAGCGCCACAGGTAGTCGCGGATGGTGAGGCGGTCGGTCTTGGGATGGTTGACCGACTGGTGCCGGATCGACTGGTAGAAGATGTTCCTGTCGGTGTAGTCGGACACCGGCCCGGCCTCGACGGTCTGGATGCCGAGAGTGAGGTAGCTTTCGTCGGCCGAGAACACGACTCCGTCGACGTAGTCCACGGCGATTCCGGCGTACACGCGTTCGGCGGTGATCCGGTCGAGCGTCGACTGGAGGTCGACCAGCGAGGTGAACCGCAGGTGGCGCAATGCGACGAACGGCTTCACCGGTTCGAGTTCGATCCGTAGCCGCGTCGCATATCCCAGCGAGCCGTACGAGTTCGGGAAGCCGCGGAACAGGTCGGCGTGTTCGCCGTCCGGTGTGGCGGTGATGATCTCGCCGTTGCCGGTGAGGATGTCCATCTCGAGGACCGCCTCGTGCGGTAATCCGTTGCGGAACGAGGTGGATTCGATGCCGAGTCCGGTGACTGCTCCGCCGAGGGTGATCGTCTTGAGCTGCGGCACGACCAGTGGCGCGAGTCCGTACGGGAGTGTCGCGTCGACGAGGTCTTCGTACGTGCACATTCCGGCGACATCGGCTGTGCGTGCCTGCTCGTCGACGGAGATGACGCCACCGAGCCCCGACACGTCGAGGCCCGGCGAATCGATCTCGGCGCGGGCCCGGAACAGGTTCGAGGTCTTCTTGGCGAGTCGCACCGGCGCATCGGCGGGGATGGTGCGATACGAGTGCAGCAGACGTTGCACACCTTCGCGGTGAATCGAGTCTCCGTACGGCCCGACACTTCGTGACGTTCTCAGCATTCGACTCCCCTGCAGCAGCGCACCAGTGGTCCAATCCACAATAGCCCTGCCGGACACCCACGTCCTGATACCGGCAGGCAGGATGTAGGGAGCGTGGCGAGCCGCACCGGCTCGAACCGGAGAATCGAATCGACAGTTACAGAGGAGTCCACCGTGGCACAGGTCAGTGCAAGCAGCTCGATCCAGTTGGCAGCGGCACCGGAGAAGGTGCTCGAGGCACTTGCCGACTACGAGACCGTGCGCCCGCGCATCCTCTCCGACCACTACCGGGACTACCGCGTGATCTCCGGTGGGCAGGGAGACGGCACGATCGTGCACTGGCTGCTCCAGGCCACCGAGAAGCGGGTGCGCGACGTGCAGGCGAAGGTAACGGTCTCCGGCTCCACGATCACGGAGACCGACGCGAACTCGTCGCTCGTCACCACGTGGAGTGTGGTCCCCAACGGCACCGGATCGACGGTCGTGTCCCTCACCCAGTGGAACGGCGCGGGCGGCATCGGCGGGTTCTTCGAGAAGACGTTCGCGCCGATCGGCCTGCGCAAGATCCAGCAGCAGGTTCTCGAAAATCTGAAGAACACCGTCGACTGACTGTTGCGTGCATGCCGGCCGGGCCGGCGTGCGACTAACCTGGCAGTCGAAAAGCCAGGTAGACGATCTGAGTAGACAGAAACCTCGGTAGTCGATACCTCTGTTGTCGAACACACGCGGTCGAACACGCCGGGTCGAGAACATAGGGTCCAACACAGGAAGGACGTGCCCGTGCAACCCGGTGGTATGCCCGACATGCAGCAACTCCTCGCCCAAGCCCAGCAGATGCAGCAACAGCTCATGACCGCGCAGAACGAGATGGCGCAGGCCGAGGTCACCGGCCAGGCCGGCGGTGGCCTCGTGACCGCAACCGTGAAGGGCACCGGAGAGGTCGTCGCTGTCCGGATCGATCCGAAGGTCGTCGACCCGGAGGACATCGAGACCCTGCAAGATCTCGTCGTCGCTGCGGTGGCCGACGCATCTGCGAAAGCTCAGGAAATCGCTTCCGAGAAGCTCGGTCCGCTCGCGGGTGGACTCGGCGGCGGCATTCCCGGCCTGCCCGGTTTCTAGAGGTCCGCGTGTACGAAGGACCAGTTCAGGACCTCATCGACGAACTCGGCAAGTTGCCGGGTGTCGGTCCGAAGAGCGCTCAGCGGATCGCGTTTCATCTGCTGTCCGTCGAGCCTCCGGAGATCGACCGGCTGCAGGCCGCGTTGCAGAGGGTCCGCGACGGGGTGCAGTTCTGCGAGGTGTGCGGCACGGTGTCGGATCAGGAGCGGTGCCGGATCTGCGCCGATTCGCGCCGCGACCGCACTCAGATCTGTGTGGTCGAGGAGCCCAAGGACGTGCAGGCGATCGAGCGGACCCGTGAGTTCCGGGGGCGGTACCACGTGCTCGGTGGGGCGCTCGATCCGCTGAACGGTATCGGACCCGACCAGTTGCACATCCGCGAACTGCTCACCCGGATCGGCAATCAGGAGGACGGTGTCGATGTCGCCGAGGTGATCATCGCGACCGACCCGAACACCGAAGGGGAGGCAACGGCGACCTATCTGGTTCGGATGTTGCGCGACTTCCCGGGGCTGGCGGTCACCCGATTGGCATCGGGCCTGCCGATGGGCGGCGACCTCGAGTTCGCCGATGAATTGACGCTCGGTCGCGCGCTGTCCGGAAGGCGGGCGATGTGACCGAGCACGAAGCCGGAACGGCCACGAGCGCACCGGACAAGAGGCGGCGAACGTCGGAGGAGACGCGTCGGCTGATCTTGGATGCAGCCGGACTCGCTTTCGCGACGCGCCCCTATCGCGAGATCACCCTCAAGGACATCGCCGAGGACGCCGGGGTCAGCGCGCCGCTGATCATCAAGTACTTCGGGTCGAAGGAGCAGCTGTACGACGAGCTCGTCGACTTCAAGGCCGCGGCGGAGCTGTTGTACGAGGGCCCGTTCGAGAACTTGGCGGAGCGCATGGTTGCGATCTTCGCGAGGCAGTCCGCGCGACACAAGCCGCTGTCGATGGCTCTGCTGTTCATGAGCGGATCCAGCGAGGAGAGCAACCGCAAGCTCCGTGAGAATTATTCGTCGCAGATGATCGACGCACTGGTGGCGCAGATGAGGGGGCCGGACGCTCGGATCCGTGCGGAACTCGTGTTCTCGATGCTCCTCGGGGTCGCATTCATGCGCCGCCGGATGATGCAGGAGAAGGCTGCGGGATCGGTCGACGAGGTGGTTGCGCTGTATGCACCCCTCGTGCAGTTGCTGCTCGACGGCCGAACGCTTTGAGACAATCCCCACTTCGCTTGTGAGGTAAATGGCTGTTTACCTAAGGTGGTGAACAGCCATTTACCTATCTCGGAGGGGGCCGCGTGACAGTCTCGTTCCCACTGCGGCTGCACGCTCCGGGAAAACACCGTGCCGTATCCGCGCAGGGGCGCGCCTCGGCATCGGCCGACCGGCCAGACCTGTCGAAGTTCGCCTTCCCCGTCCTTGCAGTGGGGGCGATATTCCAGGCGATCATGCAGACCGTCATCGTGCCGTTGCTGCCGAGCCTTCCCGGTTTCACCGGTGCGGGGCCCACCGCAGTGTCGTGGCTGGTCACAAGCACGCTTCTCGTCGGTGCCGTGATGACGCCCATCTTCGGGCGCCTCGCCGACATGATCGGCAAGAAGCAGATGCTTCTCATCGCGTTCGGACTGATGACCATCGGGTCACTGATCTGCGCACTCACCTCGAACATCGGGTTGCTCATCTTCGCCCGCGGACTCCAGGGCGCGGGTGCCGCGGTGCTCCCGATCGGAATGGCGATCCTGCGCGAGGTGATGCCGCGTGACCGCGTCGATCGCTCCATTGCGATCCTCAGCTCCACCCTCGGTATCGGTACGGCCGTGGGAATCCCATTCGCTGCCGCGATCGTCCAGTTCGCGGATTGGCATCTGCTGTTCTGGGTGACCACGGCGATCGGGTTGGGTGTCACCGTTGCGGCGTCGTTCGTCATCCGCCCGTCGAGTACCCGTACCGGCGGTCGTTTCGATGTTGCTGGTGCCGCCGGGCTCACCGGCGCGCTCATCTGCCTGTTGGTGCCGATCACGCAGGGCAGTGCGTGGGGGTGGACGAGCGCCGCGGTCCTGACGATGTTCGTGTGCTCGATCCTGCTGTTCGCGATCTGGGGTTTCCAGCAGTTGCGCAACCGGAACCCGCTCGTAGACCTGCGGGTGTCCGCACGGCGTTCGGTTCTGACGCCGCACCTGTCCGCGCTGCTCGTCGGCTTCGCCTTCTACGGAAACACCCTCATCACGACGCAGCTGCTCCAGGCACCGCCCGAACGCGGCGCCGGATACGGCCTGACCATTCTGCAAGCGGCAGCATGTCAGTTGCCCGCGAGCTTCGCGATGATGATCTTCGCGCTCGTGGCATCGCGCGTCTCGGACCGGTTCGGCCCGAAGATCGCGATCATGATCGGTGCGACGTTCCTGATCGTGGGTTACTCCGTGCACGCGGTCCCGGACAAGCCGCTGTGGACGGTCGTGGCGGCCATCTTCATCGCCGCGATCGGAACGACCTTCGTCTACTGCACGCTACCGATCCTGCTGCTCGGCGCTGTCCCGCTCTCGCAGAACGCCGCCGCCAACGGTGTCAACGTCCTGCTCCGGACCGTCGGTAGCACCGTGTGCAGCGCAGTGGTCGCGACGGTCCTCGCCGCGCACATGGTTGCGGGCGGTATCGGCTCGAGCGGGTTCGTCATCGTGTATCTGGTGTGCGGCGCGTGCGCTGTCGTCGTCTTCGTGTCGGCGTTCGCGCTGCCGTCCGTCGGGTCGAGGATGCCCCGGCCCGCAGGCGTATGAGCCTGCGCGCGGGAGCGTCCTGTTCGGTGTACGGCGGCAGAGATCGGTGTCAGACGCCGAGATCCCGTGGACGATAGCCCAGCGGGTAACCGGGATACGTGCGGTTGGAGGCGTTGCCTCCCGACACCGACACCCTGCGTTTGGGGAGCCTGCGCACAAGAGCGGACCGCATCCGCAGAGCGCCCTCCGACATTGCACGCATGCGCGGTGACCCCTTGGGGAAACCGAACGCCCTCGCCATCCGGTCGTCGATCAGGGAATACACGACCTTCTCGACACCGGGACCGAGTGCTTTCGGGTACCACGACTTGAAGAGTCCGAGCGTGTAGGTGCCGATGGCGTGGTTGTCGTCGCTGTAGTCGAACATCTTCCGCTCGTATTCGAGCTTGAACCGATGGAACTCCTGGAACGACTCCGGGATGTCCTTGATCCCCATCCGGATGCCGACCTGCCGGTAGAAGTAGAACGACGCGAGCCGCTCCTTCGGATGCAGGCGGCGCCAACCGTAGTTGTCGATCCAGTCGAGCGGGTCGTACACGAAGGTCGACAGCACGTACAGCATGTCGTCGTTGTCGATCGAGTATTTGCCGTGCATGCGGTTGATGTTGCGCAGCGATTCACGTCCACGCTCGGCGTCGTACCCGTGCTCGATGAGTTCGGCCATCAACAGGGAGGTGTCGTCGTAGCGCTTCTGCGGCCGATGCTCGAACTCGCCGGTCCGGGCGAGCAACTCGGAGATGGTCGGTACACAGTACGTGCGGAACAACGCGAACTCGAGCGACCGCTGGTAGTCCCACGGGAACTCGTATCCCGCGGTGATCCGCAGGATGTCCTGATGATGGGTGACCGGGTCGAGGTCCTCGATCACCTTCAGCCAGCCGTTTCGTCCGGCCTTCGGATGAGGGTCGCGATCCGGTCCGGGGAACGTCCCGGCCTTCTCGATCCGCGCTTCGGGCGGCGCGACGACGGCCGGCTTACGCGATCGCTTCGCCCGCGGTCCTGTGGTGGTCATCTGTCTACCTCCCGTGCATGAACTTCAGCATCTTCGCGGACAGGTTCAGGTCGCGCTCGGGCCGCTCGAGGCTCATCAGCTTCAGCGGCGAGCTGAACCTCTCGACCGTCACCGACTTGGGTCGGCTGAACTCCCGGAGGCCGTCGGCGCCGTGGATGCGGCCGAATCCGGACTCGCCGATACCGCCGAACGGCAGCGACGGGATTCCTGCGAAGCCGAGCACCGAGTTGACCGAGACCATGCCATTCCGGAGGCGTTCGGCCAGTTCACGGCCCTTGGTCTTGTTGCCGATGAAGATCGATGCGCCGAGGCCGTACGACGTGCCGTTGGCCCGGTCGACTGCCTCGTCGAGGTCGCGCACCCTGTTGACGACGACGGTGGGGCCGAAGGTCTCCTCGCACACCGCGCGCGAGGTCTCGGGTACGTTCGTGAGGATCACGGGCTCGATGATGCGTTCGCCCACCGACTCGGCGCCGCCGACCACCGCGGTGCCGCCGCTCGCGAGTGCATCCTCGATGTGGCTGCGCACGATATCGATTTGGCGGGGCAACGTCATCGGGCCGTAGGTCGACTCGTCGCTTCCACCTGGCTTGGCACGCTTCACGATGGCCGTCAGCTTGTCGAGGAACTCCTGGTAGACGGGCTCGACGACGTAGATGCGCTCGACGCCCGCACAGGTCTGCCCGGCATTGCCGAACGCGCCGAACGCTGCGAAGTCCACCGCCTTGTCGATGTCGGCATCGGCCGCGACGATCATCGCGTCCTTGCCGCCGCACTCGGCGACGAGCGGGGTGAGGGACTCGGCGCACACGGCCATCACCTTGCGGGCCGTCGGGCCGGAACCGGTGAACGCGATCTTGTCGACGCCCGCGCGGGTGAGCGCAGACCCGGTCTCGCCGAGGCCGGTCACGACCTGGAACACGGGCTGGGTCGGTGCGATGGAGTTCCACTTCTCTTCGAGCCACTTGCCGACGCCCGGTGTCAGCTCGCTCGGCTTGAAGACGATGGCGTTGCCGGCGGCGAGGGCATAGGAGATCGAACCCATCGGGGTATACACGGGGTAGTTCCACGGGCCGATGACACCGACGACGCCGAGAGCCTTGTACTCGAGCGTTGCGGCCTGGTTGAAACTCGCGATTCCCGAGGGCACCTTCCGGGCTTTGAGCACCTTCTTCGCGTTCTTCGCTGCCCAGTCGAGGTGTTCGATCGCGAGCATGACCTCGAGGAACGCGTCACCGTACGGCTTGCCGGTCTCGCGTGAGACCAGAGTCGCAAGGGCGGCGGCATCCTGGGCGACGGCCTTCTTGAATTCGAGGAGCCATTCGCGACGCCCGCGGAACCCCTGTGCATCCCACCAGCGTGCGGCGATACGAGCACGGTCGACGGCCTCGTCCACCGCTGCCTGATCGGCGATCGGATACTCGGCGATCACGTCACCCGAGCGGGGGTCGAGGCTGGCGAAGGTGGTGGCGGACGACTCGGCCCCGGTCTTCGAGGTAGTGGTGTTCGAGTCCGTCGTACTGCTCTTTTGTGTCATCTTTTGACGCTTTCTGACGGATCACATCACATATATTTGATGTGATTAGCTGTAGTGGAGCTCACACTATGCGCCTGGTACCGAACGGACAAGCCCGATCCGCTCGCCCTGTGGACCGTCAGGAGAAGCACATGGCCCTACCGGCCCGCGCAACCGATGCCGTTGCTGCCGATCGCGATACATTGCACACGGATCCGTGCCGTATGCGTAGACGCCCTCAGCTCTCGGACGAGGTGGCCTCCCACCTGCGCAGTGCCATCATGTCGGGCTCGTTCCGGTCGGGTGAATTCATTCGATTGGATGAGACGGCAGCGGAACTCGGAGTCAGTGTCACGCCGGTGAGAGAGGCGTTGCTCACACTTCGGGGCGAGGGGATGGTCGAGTCCGCGCCGAATCGTGGGTATCGGGTGGCGCCGATGAGCGGATCGGACATCGATGACATCTTCTGGCTGCAGGGGCAACTCGCGGTCGAGCTTGCTCTGCGGGCAACCGACCATGCCGATGCCGGCGACCTCGAGATTCTGGCGGAGCTCAACGAGCGTCTGCGTGTTCGCGTGACAGCGTCGAATGGTTCGGCGGCGTCGAGCGGAGCGCCGGACGTCGAACGTATTGCCGACGCCGAGTGGTGCTTTCACCGCGAGGTGAACCGCATAGCGAACAGTCCGAAGCTCGCGTGGTTCCTCGATACCGCCGCGCGCACGCTGCCGTATCGACTGTTCGCGCGGGATCGGCAGTGGGGTGTCGTTGCAGTGCGGTCGCACGAGCGGCTCATTGCCGCGATGCGTGCGGGTGACCGGGGTGAGGTCGTCACTGAGACTCTCGTGCAGTTCGAGGACGCCGCGGCCCGGTTGCTGGCGCACCGGACTCAGGTGGCCGAGGCCGGCCCGGAAACCGGTGAGTAAGGCCCCTTGCCTATCTGACTACGGTCGTGCACAATTTGGATGACAGTGCAGCATCCGTACTTTCGCCGAGGAGGCGACCCCATGGCATCACCAGTGGAAGTGAACGAGCCCGGCGTGGTCGAGGGCGGCGTCACCGATCTCGCTCCGATCGAGCGGGGTTCGGTCGACATCGCGGACTTCGTCGGTGAATCGATGCTTCTCCTGGGGGCCGGATCGACTGTGCTGCTCCAACTCGCCGACCGAGGTACCGGACACGGCGTGGCCGACCACAGCACCACTCTCCAGCGTCCACTCGACCGACTGCGCACCACGATGACGTATGTCTACGCGGTTACTCTCGGCAGCCCCGAGGAGCGAAAGCAGATCGTCCGGATGGTCAACAGGGCCCACGTTCCGGTGCGGTCCGAGACCTACAACGCGTTCGACCCTGAGCTCCAATTGTGGGTTGCGTCAACGCTCTACCGCAACGGCGTCGAGATGTACGAGCGCATGTTCCACAAGCTCTCCGACGCCGACCTCGAGTGGATCTACCGACAGTCCGCGGTCTACGGCACGGCGCTCCAGGTCAAGGAAGACATGTGGCCGGCCACCCGCGCGGAGTTCGACGCGTACTGGGACAACATGATCGCGACGATGGAAGTCGACGAGAAGGTTCGTTCCTTCGCCCGCGGTCTGCTCCGGGGTGGGAACTCGCCCCTGCCCGTGAAGCTACTCATGCCGCTGCAGCGTTTCATGACCACCGGCCTTCTGCCGCAGCGCATGCGCGACGAGTTCTCCCTGCCGTGGAGCCCCCGCGACCAGCGTCGGTTCGATCTGTTCTGGAAGGTCGTTCCCCCGGTGTACCGGAAGGTGCCGCGGCCGATTCGGCAGCTGTCCTCCACGTTCTACCTGCGCGACATGCGGCGCCGCATGGCAGGGAACAAGCACCTCATCTGACGCCCCGTTGTGGCCGAATGTCACCTTCAGTCAATCTACCTGGCCGAAGGTGACATTCGGCTATCTGCAGGAAGCGTCAGAGTGCGACGTCGCGTTCGAGTCCGAACCAGTAATGCTCGCCGTCGTCGAAGACGAGACTGCCCTTGCCGTTCATCACGCCGATCACGGTATCGTCGTCGACCTTCTTGAAGTGGTCGAACACCGGCATCCCGTCGTAAACCATCGTAGCGGTCACCTCGCCCCGAAAGACGACGTCCCACAGGCTTGCCTCGCCACGACCGGTCTTCTTGTCGGAGAACAACTCCCCGTCCTCGCCCCGGCACACGAGAGGCTGTACCTCGGAGACCGAGACGAAGGACTTCCCGTACCAGCGGGCGCCGCCGAGCATCTGGTGGGTGCGATGGCCGGTGTCGAAACTGAATCCCTTCCAGCGATATCCGACCAGGTCGTCGATTCGTGCGGGCTCGAGTCGTTCCCAGAGGGCGTCGAGCTCGCGAGGATCGATCCGGTCGGTACGGGTACGCAGTGCTGCAAGCTCCTGGACGACGTCCATGTCGGTTCCTGTCAGTCGAAGGTGAGTACGGCCTTGACGACCTCACCTGCGGTCACTGCGGTGAAGGCGTCGTCGAGCTTCTCGAAAGGGAATGTGCTGGTGATCTTCTCGACCGGGAAACGGCCGTCGCGCCAGAATGCGGCAAGTTCGGGGAGGAAGATGTGCGGGTCGGCGTCGCCCTCGATGACTCCGGTCAAGGTGCGACCACTCAGCAGATGTGTCTGATCGATCGTGATGGGGTTCCGTCCGCCGCGTAAACCGAGGGTCGCGCACACTCCGGGGCTCGTGAGTGACGACATCGCCTGGCGGATCACTGCTTCGGACCCCACCGATTCCACCGCGTAGTCGACCCCGCCGCCGGTTGCCCGGCGCACATGGCGACCGATCTCGTCGACGCCGTCGGGAGACACTACCTCCGTCGCGCCGAGATCGAGTGCCAGCGCATGGCGACGAGGGTTCGGGTCGATGCCGATGATGGTGTCGCAGCGGGCGATCTTCGCCGCCATGATCGCCGCCATCCCCACCGCGCCGAGACCGAATACGGCTATCGACGAACCAGGTTCGGGCCGAAGCACCCGGAGGACTGTGCCGGCTCCGGTGGCGAGTCCACACCCGAGAGGCCCGGCGAGCTCGACGGGAACTCCCTCGGGGAGCCGAACGACGTTCCGATCGGTGGCGACCACCAGTGATGAGAACGAAGACTGACCGAACCAGTTGCCGTGAACCGGCTTGCCGGATCCGTCGTGGAACACCGAGGTGCCGTCGGGTCGTGTACCCGAATAGTTCAGCGGAGCGAATCGGGTGCAGTAGGCGGGACGGCCGCGACGACAGTTGCGGCACGTACGGCACGAATCGAAGCCGATGACCACCGAATCACCCACACGCAGGCCGACGACGCTCGATCCGACCTCCGCGACAACCCCGGACCCCTCATGGCCCAGAACGGCAGGAAGCGGAATCGGAACTCCGCCGGCCGCTGCGGTGAGATCGGTGTGGCAGATCCCGACGCCGCGGATCCTCACAAGGATCTCGTCGGGCCGAAGCTCAGGGACGACAACGGATTCGATCCGCAGGGGAGCTCCGTGTTCGCGCAACACGGCTGCGCGCGCGACGCGGGTCATGAGGACACTTCCTCGACCGGAACGCCGCGGTTGCCCACGAGCACCGCCAGCATCAATTGCTGCACTCGACGCTGGTTGGATTCCGTTCGCCGGAAGTGCATCACCTGCCCGACGTCGAGCGAGAGGATGAGCGCAGCGTGGACGAGGAAACGGCATTCGACGGCGGAGAGATCGGCGCGCAATTCTGCGACGATGCGTGCCCACTCCTCGATGTTCAGGCGCTGGATGTTGCGGAGGTCGCTGCGATGGGCCTTCGGGAGGTTGCCGATCTCGGCGAAATAGACCGACATCAGCTCACTGTGGTCGAACGCCAACCGAACGAACACGTCCACGAGATGCTCGAGGGCCTGGTCGGGGGTGGACGATCCGGTCAGGGCTGATTCCACGGACATCGCCACGCGGTCGCCCGCGCGGTGGAAGGCTGCGGCGAGCAGATCGGCCTTGCTCGGGAAGTGCCGGTACACGCCCGAGGCGTTGATGCCCGCGGCAGCGCCGATCTCCTCGATGCTCACATCGTGATAGCCGCGTGCGTCGAACAGCAGAACCGCCTCGTGCAGTAACACTTCACGCTTGTTGGATGTCGCGAGGCCGGATTTGGCCTGTGGTTCCTCGGAATCCGAATCGACGGGGACGAGCGGTGTCGCGAGGATCGAGTGGCACGCGTCGAGCAGGAGCTGCTGGAGTCGACGGTTCGACAGTGGAGCGCGGTGCGTGGTGATCGAACCGATCGTGCTCAGCAGCGCGGTGCTGAGCACGACGTCGTCGGAGTCGGTGAGATCGGGGCGCAGCTGTGCGGCGAGGTGTGCGAGGCGCCGATTGATCGCGACCATCTTGTCGCGAACCTGCAGGCCGTCGTCCTTCGACAGGTAGCGGCGTTCCCAGCGGTACAGGCCACCGGTCCGGCGGTTGGCGATGGTGGTGCGGATAGTCGCAGACAGTAGACGGTCGAGGGTGTCGCTCGGGTCGGTGTTGTCGACGGCGTCGAACTCGTCGACGGCCGCTCCGAGCGAGTCGGCCAGCTCGTTGACCGCATGCAGGAACAGTGCGTACTTGTTCGGGAAATGGCGGTAGAGGGCCGGCCCGGAGATTCCGACGGTCTTTGCGATCTCGTCGATGCTCACACCGTGGTAGCCACGCTCGCTGAACGCCTCGGCAGCGACGGCCGCGATCTGCGCCTTGCGGTTCTTGGGGCGGCGGCGCACCGCCGTGGTGTTGCCGGCCGTGGTCTTCCTGCCGGGGTTCGCTCGTGCGCGCGCCCCGACCTGCGCGTGTTCGGCCACCCTGAACTCCTCGTCGATTGTGTCGGACCCGCGACCGATCGCGGAGAGTCACCCAACTCTAAAGGTAACAGCTGAAACCTCTGAATCGGAACGTGAATGCGGCATCGAATTCACATCAAAACCGCAGAACACAGTGTATTGACAAATTCTGCGACGACCATCAAAGTTAACACCGATTCTTCCTGTTCACTTTGGAAGGACGGTGACGTGGGGGCGTAGTGCAGCGTCCTGCGCCGATTCGAGGAGGACACTTGAGGACCCGATTCACCGAGGCGTTCGGGGTCGAGCATCCCGTCGTCCAGGGCGGCATGATGTGGGTCGGTCGTGCCGAACTGGTCGCCGCTGTGGCCGACGCCGGCGCGCTGGGCTTCATCACCGCACTGACGCAACCCACACCGGAAGACCTGGTTCGCGAGATCGCCCGGTGCCGGGAGATGACCGACAAGCCGTTCGGTATCAACCTCACCATCCTGCCGTCGATCACACCGCCGCCGTACGCGGAGTATCGCGCCGCGATCATCGAGTCGGGCGTCAAGATCGTCGAGACTGCAGGTTCCAACCCGGTCGATCATCTGCCCTTCTTCAAGGATGCGGGGATCAAGGTCATCCACAAGTGCACGAGTGTTCGGCACGCCCTCAAAGCAGAGCGAGTGGGAGTCGATGCCGTGAGCATCGACGGCTTCGAGTGTGCCGGGCATCCCGGCGAGGACGACGTTCCCGGTCTGGTCCTCATTCCCGCCGCCACCCGCAAGCTCCGGATTCCGGTGATTGCGTCCGGTGGTATCGCCGATTCACGCGGTCTCGTCGCCGCGCTCGCTCTCGGCGCCGACGGCGTGAACATGGGCACCCGATTCATGTGCACCGTCGAGTCGCCTGTGGCGCAGCGGGTCAAGGAACAGATCGTGGCGAACAGTGAGCTCGACACGAAGCTGATCTTCCGCACGCTCCGCAACACGGCACGTGTCGCGGCGAACGCGGTGAGCACAGAGGTCGTCGAAATCGAGTCCCGCGGTGCCGAGTTCGCCGACATCGCGCACCTCGTCGCCGGCGCGCGTGGTCGCACCGTCTTCGAAGAAGGCGATATCGACGCGGGCATCTGGACGTCCGGGCAGAGCCAGGGGCTGATCGACGACATCCCGACGGTGGCCGAACTGGTCGACCGAATGATCTCCGAAGCCGAGGAGATCATCACCGGACGCCTGAACGGCATCGTTGCTGCGAAGGCCGGAGTGCGAGCATGACGGAGACGACGGAAGGAGTCGCCGTGGAAGGGCTGCGTTCGACGCTCGAGGGTGGAATTCTCCGCCTCACGATCAACCGTCCGAAGCGGATGAACGCGCTCGATCTCGAGACGATGGGTGCATTGGGTGACGCGGTGACCGCGGCCGGGAGGGACGAGCAGGTACGCACCGTCGTTCTCACGGGTGAGGGCGCCGCGTTCTGCACCGGAGCAGACCTCGCGGCTGCCGGATCGCACCCGGCAGATCCGAATGTCGTGATGGACACCGCTAACTCGGTGATTCGCGCGATCGTCGACTCGCCCGTGCCCGTCATCGCGGCAGTGAACGGGCCGGCCGCCGGTGTCGGTGTGTCGATCGCGGTGGCCGCCGATCTCACATACGCGGCCGAGACGGCATACTTCCTCCTGGCTTTCACCAACATCGGACTCATGCCCGACGGTGGATCGAGCCTGTTGATCCCGGCGGCCATCGGCCGTGCCCGCGCGGCAGAGATGGCGTTGCTCGGCGAACGTGTCTTCGCGGCCGACGCCGACCGCTTCGGTCTCGTGGCTCGCACCCTCCCGGACAGCGAACTCGCCGCGCACGTCGATGCAGTGGCAGCCCGCACGGCGAGCGGCCCCCGGCGGGCTCTGGCGCTCACCAAGGAGGCGCTCAACAACGCGACCCTGCCGGCTCTCGAGGATGCGCTGGCGTTCGAGAAGAGAGGTCAGATCGAACTGCTCGCCTCCGCGGATTTTGCGGAGGGTGCCATGGCCATGCTGCAGAAGCGACGGCCCAAGTTCGCCTAGAGGCCGCATGCACATGTCGTGAACGGAGCGGATGCGGGCACGGTCCCGCCACGCGTTTCCGTCCGATCGTCAAATAGCTGTTCACAGGCTATTTATCGTGCATCTCTTCGGGAGGTGTGCTGCGTGTCGGCGGATGATGATCTCGGTCGATTGCTATGAGAATCTCCGTTAACAAAGCTCTGGTCACAGTCGGAGTTTGCCTGTAGGGTGCATCACACCGGAACCCGGCAATTGCCGCGCCCTTCGTCCCGAACCTTTCCTGTCTCGAGAGGACCGTCGATGGTTTCCCCCTCTGTCTCGGATGCCCACCGCTACCGCAGCACCAATTGGAACAACCAGGTCGCGCGTCACGCGCTGATGACGCCCGACCGCACCGCGTTCCGTTTCCTCGGCGAGTCGATCACCTGGTCGCAGCTGGGCGAGCGCGTCGAGAAACTTGCGGATGCGCTGTCACGTCGCGGCATCGGATTCGGCGATCGCATCATCATCCTGATGCTCAACCGCCCCGAGTACGTCGAGATCGTCCTCGCAGCAAACGCGATCGGAGCGATCGCAGTACCGGTCAATTTTCGTCTCACCGCATCCGAGGTCGCGTTCCTCGTGGCGGATTCCGGTGCGAAGGCGATTGTGGCCGAAGGCCCGCTCGTGCCGCTTGCTGCCGCGGCCCGGGCTCAGTCCGAGGGCATCGACCTGGCGATCACCATCGGTGCAGAACCTGAGGGTGACGCGGTGTCGTACGACGCACTCGTGGCCGAAGAGGGCGATCCGCATCCGCAGATCGATATCCCGAACGACACTCCGGCGCTGATCATGTACACCTCGGGCACCACGGGTCGGCCGAAGGGTGCGGTACTCACCCACTCGAACATGGAAGCTCAGGCGCTCACCTGCATCCGGGCGTTCCAGCAGTTCGACGAGTCCGGCATCGGCTTCTGCGCTTCGCCGATGTTCCACATCGCTGCGCTCGGCTCGATCGCACCGAGCCTCATGCTCGGCAGCAGCACCGTGATCCACCCCGTCGGCGCATTCGACCCTGGCGCGCTGCTCGACGTGCTCGAGGCCGAGCAGGTTACCAGCCTGTTCCTCGTGCCGGTGCAATGGCAGGCCGTGTGCGCTGCACAGCAGGCGAACCCGCGCAAGCTCGCTCTGCGCAACATCTCGTGGGGTGCCGCGCCGAGCTCCGACACCATTCTGCGCGCCATGGCCGAGACCTTCCCGGACGCATTCAACGTCGCAGTGTTCGGCCAGACCGAGATGTCGCCGATCACGTGCGTGCTCGATGGCGCGGACGCGATCCGCAAGCTCGGTTCCGTCGGTCGCGTCATCCCGACAATCCAGGCGCGAGTGGTCGACGACGAGATGAACGATGTCACCACCGGTGAGGTCGGCGAGATCGTCTACCGCGGCCCGACCATGATGCGCGACTACTGGAACAACCCGACGGCCACGGCGGATGCATTCCACGGCGGATGGTTCCATTCCGGCGATCTCGTGCGCGTCGACGACGAAGGCTTCGTCTACGTCGTCGACCGCAAGAAGGACATGATCATTTCGGGCGGCGAGAACATCTACTGCGCCGAGGTCGAGAACGTCCTCTTCGGGCATCCCGCGATTCTGGAGGCAGCGGTGATCGGCCGGCCCGACGCGAAGTGGGGCGAGGTCCCTGTCGCAGTCATCGCGCCGAAGCCGGATCACGGAGATCTCACCCTCGAAGAGCTGCAGCCGTACTTCGACGAGCACCTCGCGCGCTACAAGCACCCGAAAGAGATCGTGATCGTGGAGGCGTTGCCGCGCAACGCCAGCGGCAAGGTAGTCAAGGGCGATCTGCGGGGCGGACTGTCCGCGGTCACGCAGGGCTGAGCTCCGAACGCAGGGGGCGAACCGGACGCGGGCCGTCGAGCCCCGGCATGTGAACAGTCGGCACCGAGGGGTGGGGAACGTGGCATTCGAGCTACCGAAGGCGAAAGGCCCGGCGCATGATCTGGCTATCCAGATCGGCGCGTTGGTCGGCTTCTCGCTCGAGACGCTCGTTGCCGCGTTCCGTGTCGTCGTCCAGCGGAAATTGTCTCTGGGGGAGACGATCACGCAGGCTCTGTTCATAGCAAGGGTATGCAGTGGACCGTCACTGCTGCTCATGCTGCCGATCGGCGTGCTCATCGCCGTGTCGGTGGGATCCCTCGCCGGACAGCTCGGCGCCGGCGCCTATTCCGGCGCGATCGTATCGTTCGTCGTCGTGGGGCAGGCTGCGGCACTGGTGGTCGCGCTGATGCTCGCCGGGGTCGGTGGTTCGGCGATCTGCGCCGACCTCGGTTCGCGTACTATCCGCGAAGAGATCGACGCGATGGAGGTATTGGGCCTCAACGTGATCGAGCGCCTCGTCGTGCCGCGGCTCATCGCGGCGGTGCTCGTGTCGATGATCCTGTGTGCGCTCGTCACGGTCGTCGGTATCGGCGCCTGCTATCTGTACGAGATCTATCTCAACGACGGGTCCGGTGGAGCGTTCCTTCGCACTCTCTCGGAGTACGGACGGCTGTCGGACTTCGCCATGGCGATGGTCAAGTCGGCCTGCTTCGGGGTCACGTCGGCTCTCATCGCATCGTTCAAGGGGCTTCATGCCAAGGGTGGTCCGAGTGGTGTCGCCGACGCGGTCAACGAAGGCGTGGTTCTCGCCTTCATCATGGTGTTCGTCGTGAATACTGTGCTGTCCCAGATGTACACGGTTATGGTGCCGGCTGTGGGTACGTACTGATGATCTCGTATTCCACCGCGACCCGGGCGCGCTCGGCAGCAGGACGGCCGGTCACCGCCCTCGTCGACGGATGTGCCGAAGTCGGCCGCCATGTCGTCTTCGCTTTTCGCGCGATAGCGGGTATCCCCACGGCGCTGCACCGGTATTTCTCGCACGTCCTACGCCACATCGGGGAAGTCAGCTTCGGTTACGCGTCGCTGTTGGCCGGGGGCGGGACGATCGGCATCGTCCTCGCGATGTCCGCTGTCGCCGCCATGATGGTGGGCGTCGAAACCCAGCGAGGCCTCGAACTCATCGGCATGACCTCGCTATCGGGGATGCTCTCCGCGATCGCCAACACCCGCGAACTCGCTCCGGTCGTCGCATCGATCGCGTTGGCCGCCAAGGTCGGTACCGGCTTCACCGCGCAGCTCGGCGCGATGAGAATCTCCGACGAGATCGACGCACTCGACGCAATGGCAGTGAAATCGGTTCCGTTCCTTGCAAGTACCCGCCTCATTGCGGCCGCGGTGTGTGTCATCCCGATCTACATGGTGGGTCTGCTGGGTTCCTATGTCGCGACCCGCCTCGTCATCGTGAACTTCCAAGGAAACTCCGCGGGTACCTACGACTACTACTTCCATCTCGCATTGTCGCCGACCGACCTGTGGTACTCACTCACCAAGGCCGTGGTGTTCGCGATAATCGTCGCAATTGTCCACTGCTCGTACGGGTTCTACGCCTCCGGCGGGCCCGAGGGTGTCGGCCGCGCCGCCGGGCGTGCATTGCGCACGAGCATCCTCGCGATCGGGATCACCGATGTGGTCCTGACGTTCGCGTTGTGGGGGCTGGTTCCGACGATCCCGGGGGTCGGGCTGTCGTGACTACCACTGCCACCGTCGAACGAGCGAGAACCGAGAGCAGGGCCGGGATGCGACGCAAGAACCGGACCGAAGGGCCGAGCAAGGGCGTCCTTGCCGTCATCGGTGCGGTCGCGTCCGTCGTCCTGCTCGTGGTCGGAGGGCTGCTCGTGGCTTCGGGCGCGGGTTCGCTCTCGCGTGATCCGCGGGTCACGGCGACGGTGCCGGCCGAAGCGGGCCTGATCCACGGTGCCGCGGGTGTGCAGTACCAGGGGGTACATGTCGGTTCCGTCGTCGGTATCGACGCGGGGGTCGCCAGCTCTCGCCTGACCATGCAGCTGGGCCAGGACCGGATCGCCGAGATCCCCGCGTCCGTCATGGTGCGGATCGTGCCGCGCACGCTGTTCGGCGACGTGTTCATCGAACTCGTCCCGCCGGGGAATCCGGCGATCGGCCCGCGGCTCTCGGGTGGCGACGAGGTCACCGTCGATACGTCGGACGAGGCCGTGCAGCTCGCCAATCTCTACTATCGAGCCGCCGACCTGCTCGAACAGTTGCGTCCCGAGCAGCTGGCCACCGCGCTCGACGCCGTGAGCCAGGCTCTGGAGGGTCGCGGAGAATCCCTGGGCGCGACGATCGACCGGATGGCTGCGCTGACCGAGGACCTGGGTCCGCTCGTCGACGCCGGTATCGCAGCGGCGCCGCAGATGGCTGCCGTGGCCGAATCGATGTCCGCCGCCACCGACGATGTCATCACGGTCATGCAGAACGCCTCGGAACTGTCGCGGATCGCCCTCTCGAACGAAGACGGGATCGCCCGTCTGCTCTCCGGCGGTGCCGCACTCGGAGCACAGGGAGCCGACCTCCTCTCCTCGAACACCGGCAATATGATTGCGGTCGTGCGCAACGGAGCGCCGGTCGTCGGAGCTTTTGCCGGCAACACGGAGGGGCTCGACGAGACATTGAAGTACCTGGGAATCTTCGGTGAAGCGGGCGCGCGAGTGTTCTCGACCGGACGTTTCAATATCACCGCCATCGCCGATCTGGCCGACCCCATGCCCTACACCAGCGCGGATTGTCCGCGATACCCCGGCATGGAGGGATCGAACTGCGGCGACCCGGTCCAGACCTCGGCGACCGCTCGCCGACAGGTCGTGTCGGCCGCCGAGGAGAGCGAGCCGCTCGGATTCCTCGAGCAGATCTCCGCCGGCGTCGACCCCGCCGACCCTGCAGCGCTACTACGCGATCCGTCCACTGCGGCCTCGGTCCTGCTGGGCCCGCTCGTCCGAGGGGCGGCGGTGAGTATTCCGTGAAGTCGAATATCGGTCCGGGGATCCAGCTCGCCGGGTTGTGCATGGTCGGAGTGCTTGCCGCGGTCATCGTCGGCAACACCCTCGAGCGTCCCGTCATCGGACCCACCAGCGACTATGCCGCGGAGTTCACCAACGTCGAAGGCCTCACCCCCGGCAGCGACGTCACACTTGCGGGCGTGCGTGTCGGCCAGGTGTCGAAAGTGAGGTTCGAACCGCAGGAGGACGGAACATACCGTGCTGCTGTCGAATTCGAGATCGAGTCCGGTCACGAACTCACCACCGACGTACTCGCCGACATCAACTACGGCGACATGATCGGTGTCCGGTACGTCGCCCTGAGCCTGCCCGAAGGCGCATCCGGCCAGGTGCTCGAACCCGGCTCGACGATCCCGATCGAACAGACCACACCTCCCGTCGACCTCACGGCCCTGCTCAACGGGTTCAAGCCGTTGTTCGAAGCGATCGATCCGGCGCAAATGAACTCATTGGCGTCCTCGGTCGTCGACGCGTTCCAAGGGCAGGGTGCGACCCTCGAATCCCTGCTCCTGCACGTGGCTTCCGTCAGCACCGACATCGTCGAGCAGGAGCAGGTCTTCAATGATGTCATCGTGAACCTCGAACAACTCGCCACGGTGGTCGACCGCCGCAGTGATGAAGTATCGCAACTCATCTCGGGTATGAATGTGGTAGGGCAGGCGCTCGCGGGCGACACCGGCCAGCTCGCCACCCTCATCGACCGCGGTTCCTCGGCGGTGCGATCCACCTCGGTGCTGATGTCCGGTGCCATGGCGCCGCTCGACACCACCGTCACCGACCTGCGAGCCATGACCGATGCCTGGATTCCGCAGACCGACGAGTTCAACCGATCGATGGCGCTGCTGCCGGAACTCGGCTACAAGATCAACAGGATCGGCGACTACGGGGGCTGGCTCAACCTCTACATGTGCAACTTCACGATCGAATCGAACGACTTCGAGGCGAACATCTTCGGGTCGACCTATTCGGAGGTGTGCCGATGAGTATCGGACGCACACTTCGTGACACGTTTGCCGCGATCTTCTCGGGCCGGCACGACCGCAATGCGAACCCGATGGTGCTGGGAGTCGCCGGTATTGCGTTGGTCGCAGTCCTCATGCTGGCGGCGTTGGCAGCTCCGACGGTGATGTACTGGCTCCGCACGAACTCGTACACCGCCGAACTCGCCAATGCGGCCGGTCTGAAGCCGAACGACCCCGTCTACGTGGCCGGAGTCCCGGCCGGAAGGGTCGAGTCGATGGAGTTGTCCGGCGATCGCGTGATCGTCGACTTCCGAGTGGATCGGTCGCAGAACCTCGGCGACCGCACCACAGCAGAGGTGAAGCTCGAGACCGTCCTCGGCAAGTTGTATCTTTCGGTGAGTCCCGCCGGAGCCGGAGAACTCGACGACGGACTGATTCCGTTGGCGCGCACCGGTGTGCCCTACAGCCTCGACGAGCTCGCCACCGATGCCGAGCACGTGGCCGACGGACTCGACGTCGAGGGGATCGAGGCGATGATGCAGACCCTCGCCGACACGATGCCCGCAGATTCGGAGCAGATCTCCTCCGCACTCGCCGGGGTGGAGGCGACCTCGCAGATGCTGGTTCGCAACGACGCACGGATCACGTCCCTGCTGAAGGCCTCGAAATCACTCACATCGATCGTCACCGAGCAGAGCGAAGACGTTGCCGCGCTCGTGGAGAACTCGACCGCGGTGGTGAGCATCCTCTCCGCCAGAAAGGAAGCGCTCTCCCAGGTGGTCGAGGATCTTCGCGCACTCACGGAGTCGGCCGCGACGTTCCTGACCGACAACTCCGACGACCTGAACACGCTGCTCGTGAACATGCGTTCGGTGACCGACACGCTCGCGGCGAACGCCGACAACATCGACCGTATCCTTCTCGAATTCCCGTCGGCTCTGCGCGCAGCCACCAATGCCGCGGGTAACGGGACGTGGGTCGATGTCCATGCACCTGCCGGGCCGATTCCGGACAATTTCTTGTGCTCCATCGGAGTGATGGAGGGTTGCAAGTGAATCCGGTGGTCAAGACGTGGTCGATCCGCGGTGGTGCCATCGTCGCGGTGCTGGCGTTGTGTGCTGCGGGCGTGTGGTACGTCGTGGGTCCCGACCGGACCCGCACCGTCACCGCACAGTTCGCCACCGTGAGCGGGATCTACCCGGGTAGTCATGTCGCGGTGCTGGGTCTTCCTGTCGGTACCGTCGAAGAAGTCCGTCCCGCCGGGACGTACGTCGAAGTGACGATGAGCGTACCGTCCGACATCGCACTGCCCGAGGATGTCTCAGCGTTCGTGATGAATCCGTCCGTCATCAGCGACCGGTTCGTCGAACTCGCCCCCGCCTACCGCGACGGAGCGCAATTCGGCGACCGCAACGTGATTCCCATCGAACGCAGCCATTCGCCGATCAACTGGGACGAGATGCTCGAGAGCATCGATACTCTCGCCGCTGCGATGGGCCCGGAGGGCGGCGACCTCGGTCGCACACTGGATGTGTCCGCCGCCGCCACAGAGGGTCTCGGTGAGCAGATGAACCAGGCGATCATCGCGCTCAGCCAGGCGACATCGGTGGTCGGCGCCAAGTCGGAAGACATAGGCGAACTCATCGACACCCTCGGCGCGGCCGTGCACGCGGTGAACTCTCGTGAGGGATCGCTCGAAGCACTCGTCGACGGCGTCGCCGAACTCGGTGAGGAACTTCAGGGGCAGAATATCGATGTCTCGGCGCCGATCACGCAGCTGACCACGATCCTGGATCAGCTCGACACTCTCCTCGCCGAGCGCGGTGGCGACACCCGAGAGATCATGGCGAACGCCCGCGCCCTCACCGATACCTTCGCCGCGAACGAGGTGGGACTCGCAGAACTGTTCGATGTCCTGCCGCTCGCCATGCAGAACATCGACCAGGCGATCGGAGAGAACGGGCGTGGGCGGATCCGGTTGAACATCTCGACGCAGATCAGCCAGTTCCCGCGCGCGCAGGAGTTGTGTGCCCGCGAACCGTTGCCGCTGTGCACCGGTGCAGGCTTCACGAATCCGATCACGGTGCCGTTCGACCTGTCCGACCCGTTCGAGGACCTCGTGCCCGAGTCGCTGGATCGTGCGCTGGGCGAGGGAGGTCCGCGATGATGCGGAGTAAGACCGCGGTCGTCGTCCTGGTCGCGGCGGTCGGGCTGCTGACGTCCGGCTGCGGCCTGAGCTTCCAGAGTCTGCCCATGGGCCGGACCGGCCCCGGCTCCACCTACACCGTGACCGCGATCTTCGCAAGCGCCGATCGCGTCGACCTCGGTGCCGAGGTCCGCGCCGGACAGGCCATCGTGGGCCGCGTGCACTCGATGTCGACAGACGGTCGGCAGGCCTTCGTCGAACTCAGCATGACCGAGTCCGTGGACCTGCCGGCGAACGTCGGTGCATCCGTACGACTGCCGTCGGCCCTGGGCAGCCCGTACATTCGGATAGACATACCGGACGAGGCATCGAAGGAACTGCTCGCCGACGGAGACACCATCACCCGGACCGAGCTCGGCCCCGACATCGAGAGCACCTTCGCGATGCTCGGCAACGTCGTGAACGGCAGTGGGCTGGACCAGCTCCGCACCATCACCACCGAACTCGATGCTGCCTTCGGCGACCGAGGGGACTCGATCCGCACGATGCTCACCGAACTCGACTCCACGATGGCTCTGGCCGACGAGAACACCGAGTACCTCGAAAGGACGCTCGCGGCCGTCGATTCGGTGACCGCGCGGCTCGCACAGCAGCAGGAACTGATCGACAACGGGATCGCCGACAGCGCTGCCCTGATCGGGCTCCTCGCCGCACAACAACAGGACCTCCGGACATTGGTGTCGAGTACGGCGACAGCCGTGTCGTCGATCGACACGGTGATGGCCGACGAACCCACGATCGGTGTCGCGATCGACGACCTCGCAGAGATCACCGCAGGAATCCGCGACTTCAACACGACGGTGGGGTCGATGCTCGTCAACGTCAACGACTTCATCACCGGCTTCAACTCGGCCGTGCGGGGCGACTATCTGCTGTTCGACGGCACTTTCGACATTCCTGCCGCGATCGACCTGCTCGTCACCGGCGGTGTGCCGCCCGGCGCGGAGACCGACGCACCGTCGCCGCCGACCGACATCGCGTCGAGTCTGACCGATCTGCTGCAGGGGGGAATCGGATGACCCGCCCCGTTCTCATCCAGTTGGTCGCGTTCGTGCTGGTCGGTGTCTTCGCGACCGCGTTCGGCGTCCGGTACGTGCTCGGCCCGCAGAGCTTCGGCGGGGCCGTCGAACTGACAGCGCAGCTGGCCGATGCACGCAGCATCGGACCGGGCACCTCGGTCACCTACCGCGGTGTGGCGGTGGGGACGGTCGGGTCGGTCACGATCAACCCGGGCGGCGTCGGGTCGACAGCGAACCTCTCGCTCGACCCCGGAACGCAGATCCCGGTCGGTAGCGTCGGCCGGGTGTCCACTGCAACGGCCATCGGCATCCTTGCCCTCGATATCGAGCCCGAGACCGCGGACGGGCCGTATCTGCGTAGCGGCGACACGCTCGAGGTGCCGGAGGATATGCAGGGAATGCGTCTCGACGAGTTGCTCGTGCACATGACCGAGCTGATCGAGAGTGTCGACGCCGATTCGATCGTGTCGCTGGGCGACACCTGGGGTACCGCGCTGCGCGACACCGGCCCGGAACTGCAGGCACTGCTCGAGAACGCCGACGCGCTGTCGACGATGGTCGCTGAACGCGCCCCGACCATCGCGACGCTGCTCGACGAAGGCCTGGGCCTGGTCGACTCCCTCGCGCGCAATTCGGAGGGGTTCCCGGGCTCGATGCGTGCGTTCCGGGACGTGTCCGACCAGCTTGTCGGGAGCAAGGAATCGCTGGTGTACCTGCTCGATCGGTCGCCCGATGCGCTTGCACGCACCGAAGAATTGTTCGCCGGCACGAAGGACAACTTCGGCGTACTGATGACGAACCTCGTCACGATCGCGGAGGTGGCCGGCCCTCGCGCGCCGGCGGCCTCCGCGCTCCTCGATGCGATGCCGGCAACGCTCGCCGACCTGTCCGGCATCGTCAAGGGCGACCGCGCCGACTTCTCTCTGGTCGGGACGCAGGGGCCGGTCTGTGTTTACGACACTCAGCGGATGATGGTCGGTGACGAAAGTCCGCGCGAGCCCAACCGGACGCTGTACTGCCCGCCGGGAGAGGACCTCTCCCAACGCGGCGCACGGGTCGCGCCGAGGCCGAACGATCTGGGCCTGCAGGGACAGACCACCCCTGGGACCGTGGTGGGCCCCGACATGGCGGACGATCCGCTCCTGATCCCGACCGGGGTCGAGGCCCTGAACTACTGGCAGAAACTCCTGGAAGGACTCGGGCAATGACCGACGAGAACCCGACCCGAAAGTCGGCGAACGCCGCGACCGAAGAGTCGGCGTCGGCGAGTGCCGAGACCGGCGAATCGGATCAGCGGCCCACACGCCGCTCCGGAACCGGACGGGCTGTGGCCATCGCGGTGATCGTGCTGCTGGCGGTCGTCGCCGGCGTCTTCGGATTCCGCTGGTGGCAGGCAGAGCAGACCGATTCGTTGCGTACCGAGGCGGTCGACGCCGCTCGGGAGTATGCGACGACCTTGGGTACCTACGACTACCGGTCGTTCGACGATTCGCTCGCGGCCGTGACCGCGGCTTCCACCGAGGAGTTCTCGGCGAAGTACTCGGGCGTCGCGGGCGACCTGCGCGGACTCGTCGAGAACGGGCAGGGTTCGTCGGTCGCGACGGTCTCGCACGCCGGACTCGAGACGCTCGACGGCGAGACCGCCACGGTGTTGGTGTTCCTCGATCAGGACGTCAAGAACGTCGTCGTCCCCGAGGGGCGAACCGACGCAACGAGGTTCCTCATCACCTTGAAGCGCATCGACGGTCGGTGGATGCTCGACGGCGCCGACGCGAAGTAGCGACACCGAACCGAGGAATGGTCTCGCTGCGGGCCTGTTGCATCATCCGAGAATGCGACTATCTTGAATCGGAAGGATGATTTTCTCGATTCAGAATCCTGGTCGGATTCTCAGGTGCGACGAGGCAGGCGATGCGCTTCATCTTCCATTACCCCGAGATCAGCGGCTCCGACGGCGATGTTCTCGATCCGGGTCCACTGCGCGACGTCGCGGTCGCGGCCGAGCGGGCCGGGTTCGATGCGCTCTCTTTCAGCGAGCATCCGGCGCCGGGGGCGAAGTGGCTCGACCGCGGCGGGCATCAAACCCTCGATTCGTTCGTCGCGCTCGGTTACGTGGCCGCCGCGACCGAGCGACTGAGGCTGCTCACCTATCTCGCAGTGGTTCCCTACCGCAATCCGTTCCTGCTCGCGAAGGCTGCCGCCACACTCGACAAGCTGTCCGGCGGACGGTTCACGCTCGGCATCGGAACCGGATACCAGAAGCGTGAATTCCACGCACTCGGCGTCGACTTCGACGAGCGCAACGCCCTCTTCGACGAGGCGCTCGACGTGCTCCCGCTGCACTGGAGCGGCGAAACCTTCTCGTATCAGGGGCGGCATTTCAGTGCGCAGGACATCATTGCCCGTCCTCGCCCCGTTCAGGATCCCATCCCGATCTGGATCGGAGGCAACTCCAAACTGACCAGACGACGCGTTGCCCAGCGCGCTCAGGGCTGGATGCCGATGTCCGGCGGCGCGACCCTGAGTACCACGGCGCGCACCGCGGCGCTCGGCCCGGTGGAGCGGCTAGGCGGTGATATCGCCGAACTTCGTGCGCAGGCGGTCACGGTCGGCCGCACCGACCACATCGACGTCGTCTACTCGTACAGCCAGGAAATCATGTTGTCGTCCGTCGAGACCGACCGCCATCGCGACGTGCTGGACCAGCTCGAGAAGGCAGGCGTCGATTGGGTACTGGTGTCGTGTCCCATAGATGGACTCTCGGCCACCACAGATTTCCTCGAGTCCTTCGGCGCCACCTACATCGGAAGCAGATGAGCGACATGAGCTGGTTCGAACAGCGCGCGGGGCTCGACGGGACGGTCGCAGTGGTCACCGGCGGTGCCGGAGGCCTCGGTGCCGCCATCGTGGAGGATCTCGCCGCGAACGGAGTACGCCCCGCCGTCATCGACCTCGACGATGCCGCGGTGAAGGAACTACGCGATGTGCTCGACAAGCAGGGCGTCGACCATATCGTCACGCAGGGCGACGCCCGCGACCCCGACGCGCTGACAGCGCTGTTCGAGCAGGTCGACGAGCGTTGGGGTCGTGTCGACACCCTTGTCAACATCGTCGGCGGCACGTTCCGGGCACAGTTCGTCGACACCGGTGCGAAGGGATGGGACGCGATCCTGCGCACCAACCTCTCGCATGTGCTCCACGCGTGTTCGCTCGCGGTACCTCGAATGCAGGCCGGTGGTCGCGGCGGAAGCATCATCAATCTCACGACCATCGAAGCGCACCGCGCGGCACCGGGTTTCGCCGTCTACTCGGCTGCGAAGGCGGCTGTCGAGCAGTTCGCACGAACGCTCTCGATCGAGGTCGCGCCCGACGGAATCCGAGTCAACAATGTTGCGCCCGACTATGTTCCGACTCCCAAGCTCGCTTCGCTCGGCGGCGGCGACTCGTCCCTGTCCACGCCCGAAGGGGTCCGCGTCGCGATCCCGATGGGTCGGGCCGGGCACGTCACCGATGTGTCGAACAGTGTGGTGTTCCTGGCGTCGAAGCTGTCGTCGTTCATCACCGGCACCACACTGCACCCGGACGGCGGGACCTTCGCATCGTCGGGATGGTTCAACTGGCCCGATTCCGGGTGGGCGAACCATGTTCCGTCCCGGATCCTGGCCAACGCAACCCTGGCCGACGCAACCGAGGCGTAGCCGAGACGCTGGATCAGGCTGTGGCCTTCATAGCGACCCACGCGCCGTATCCGCCGATCAGATCGGTCACGTCCTGGAATCCTTTCGCGCGCAACAGTGATGCCGCGACACTCGACCGCCATCCGCCGGCGCAGTGCACGACGATCGGCTTTCCTGTCGGCACCTGATCGAGCCTGGTCCGGAGTTGTGCGAGCGGAACCGTGACGGATCCGGCGATGGCGCCGGCGGCGCGTTCCCCGGGATTGCGGATGTCGAGCAGCGTGACGCTGTCGGCTGCGAGAAGTTCCAGCAGTTCGTCGACGTCGATGCGATGAGCGGTGCGGACCAGGTCGGTGAGTTCGGTCGGGAACCGTCCGTCGTGGTCGACGCCGAGATAGCCGATCACATTGTCCTGACCGATGCGGGCGAGCCGGAGCGCGGCCATCTGTTCTTCGCCGGGGTACGTGATCAGCACGATCGGCTCGCCCACCTCGGCGACCATCCCGCTCGTCTCGGCGAAGCGCCCGTCGAACCCCACGTTCACGGAGCCGCGTAGATGCCCGGCGGCGAAATCGTCGACACCGCGGGCATCGAGAATCAATGTGCCGGAGTCCGATTGCTTCCGAACCTCCGCGGGGGAGAGCTCCGGGACGGTACGTGTGGAACTGAGCAGCGGATGGACGTGCTTGTTCATCTCGGCATCGGTCGAGAAATAGCCGGGCGCGGCGGGCTGTCCTTCGGTGATCAGGGCGACGAATTCGTCTTCGGGCATCGGCTGCGCCGATGGGTTGGTGAGGCGCTGCCGGCCGATCGTCGAGGTGAGTTCCGACGAGAGGTTCTTCCCACACGACGATCCGGCGCCGTGCGCGGGCATCACGGTGGTCTCGTCGGGGAGCTTCAGCAGGGTGTCGTGGATCGTGCGGTACATGGCGTGGGCGAGATCCGCCGTCGAACCGTCTCCGAGGTTCGCCAGGTCGGGGCGGCCGACGTCGCCGATGAACATCGAATCTCCCGTGAGGACGGCGGTGGGTTCGGCATCCGGGTTCTCGCGCGCCAGGATGCTGATCGATTCCCACGTGTGACCGGGTGTCGACAGAATCTCCAGGTCCACTTCTCCGAGCGAGATGTGCTCGCCGTGTGCGAGGCGGCGGATCGGGTATTCGGTTTCGGCCGCTTCACCGAATCCGATCCAGGCACCCGTGGCCTCGCCGAGTTCGAGGTGTCCGGATACGAAGTCGGCGTGGAAATGGGTGTTGACGACGCCTTCGATGCTCAGGCCGAGGCGGTCGGCGTCGGTCAGGTATTCGCCGATGTCGCGGCGGGGGTCCACCACGATTGCGCGGCCGGTGGTGTCGTCGCCGATCAGGTACGACGCATGGGAGAGACATTGGAGGTAGTACTGCTCGAGGATCATCGGGGGTCCTCCCCGTCGAGGGGTCGTGTCGACGACCGGTTCGTGCCGAGAATGTGCGGGTGGGAGTCCGCGGCCGTTGTGCATCATGCGTTGCGTGATGCGCCAGAAGTCCGACATCAGAATACTGCCCTTGACGAACAATGTGTGATGTATCTAACATTGGAAGTGCGAATCGAGCAGACGTCCGAGGACGACAGAGGCTCGTGAAGCAGAGATCCGGCCCGGAGATCGCGTAAAGCGAATCGACGGGCCGAACCCCTGCTCAGGGGCAGGTGGGGAGGCAGCGGTGGGGGAACGTATCGGTACCGTCGTGCGCGACGGCCTCACATTCGACGTGCGCGACCAAGGCCCGATCGACGGCGAACCGGTGGTCCTCCTGCACGGATTCCCGCAGGATGCACGGTCGTGGGACGGCGTCGCAGCGAATCTGCACGAGGCCGGGTATCGCGCGATCGCACCCGACCAACGCGGCTACTCTCCGCGGGCCCGTCCGCGGCGTCGCCGCGACTACCGGCTCTTCCACCTCGCCGACGACGTCGACGCCCTCATCGCACAGCTCGGGGCCGGCCCCGTCCACCTCGTCGGGCACGATTGGGGTGCAGCCGTCGCATGGGTGTTGGCCGCGCGGCGTCCGAGTGCGGTGCGCACCCTGACCGCAGTGTCCGTGCCGCATCCCGCCGCGTTCCTGCGGTCGATGGTCACCAGTACGCAACTGCTCAAGTCCTGGTACATGTTGGCGTTCCAATTGCCGTGGATCCCGGAGAGGTTGTTGAGCGTCCCGGCGGTGAGCAACGCGGTCCTGCGGAAGACCGGCCAGCTGCCGTTCGCCGCCGCGCGCGATGTCGAGCGTATGGGCGATCGCCCCGCGGTCCGTGGCGGGCTGAACTGGTACCGCGCGCTGCCGCTGACCGATCCACGCTCGAGTCTCGGTCGTGTCGAGGTGCCGACCCTCATGGTGTGGAGCGACGCCGATGTCGCGATCGGGCGCGCCGCAGTCGACGCCAACCCTCGGTACGTCGCGGCGCCCTACCGGCTCGAAACGCTCGGCGGGGTCAGTCACTGGATCCCCGACGAGGCCCCGGACAAGCTGGCCGACCTGATTCTCGCCCACATCGCTCAGGACCGAAGTCTTTAGGTGCGCAGGCGTTCCCGGCGGAGTTGTTCGACTTCCGGAAGGTCGAGCGGCGGCAGCGATTCGACACCCAGTGCGCGAGCGAGCAGGTGGTCGGCGAACTCGGGGTTGCGTGCCAGCACGGGGCCGTGCAGATACGTTCCGTAGACCGAACCCTGCACCGCGCCTTCGTTTCCGTCGCCGACGCCGTTGCCCACGCCGCGGGTCACCTTCCCGAGGGGTCTTGCATCGGATCCGAGAGTCGTTCCACCTCGGTGGTTTTCGAAACCGGATACCGGAAGGGCGAGACCCGAGATGCTCGGGGCGATGACGATTTCGCCGATCGCGCGGGTCTTCTGCGGCGACGTCGTCGCGTCGAGGAGGCCCACGCCGTCGACTCGCTCGCCGGCCGAGGTCTCGTACCAGTGTCCGAGCACCTGGATGGCCGCACAGATCGCCAGGACTGGTGCACCGCGTTCCGCCGCTTTCTGAAGGCCCGGGTAGCGCTGGAGGTGGCGTGTGGCGAGGCGCTGCGCTGCGTCTTCGGCGCCGCCGAGTGTGTAGAGGTCGAGCGAGTCGGGGACGGGATCGCTCAGGCCGAGTTCGATGATCTCCGCGTCGCGGCCACGCATGCGGAGGCGCTGGCGCAACACCAGTGCGTTGCCGCCGTCGCCGTAGGTGCCCATGACGTCGGGCAGGACGAGCCCGATCCGCACGGTCGACTCAGACATTCGTAGCCCCCTTGACGATCGCGGTGTTCAGATCCCGGAACGCCGTGTAGTTGGCGAGAACCTCGACGCGTCCGGGAGGGCACGAGGCGATGGCGCGCAGCGGATCCGCGACGAGTGTGTGCTCGACTCCTGCGTACGTCAGGCGCACGGCCAGGTCGGTGCCGCGCTCACCTGCGGCGACCACCTGGACGCCCTCGAAGTGCTCGAATCGCACGTCCCACAGCCACGACAGGTCTTCACCGTCCGGCACCTGACCGTTGACCGCGATCACCAGGCCGTCGACGGTCGGATCGATCATCGACAGTGCTTCCTGCCATCCGGCCGGGTTCTTCGCCAGCAGCATGTGCACCGAATGAGGCCCCACCTGAACGGTCTTGTAGCGTCCCGCGACCTCTTCGACCACGGACGTTGCTGCCGCGGCCTCGGCCGGATCGGCGCCGAGTGCGACGGCGGCTGCCACGGCCTGTGCCGCATTGCCGCGGTTCGCACGGCCCGGCAAGGTCAGTTTCAGGGGTAGGACGAGTCCGTCGGGCCCGTAGAGATTGTCGTCGTCGACCCACCAGTCGGGCGTGGGGCGGGCGAAGTCCGATCCCGTGCTGTACCAGTGGTCGCCGTCGCGCACGATGGGTTCGCCGGTGCGGGGGCAGCTGACGGAGTCGCCGGCCCACCCGGCTCCGGCCGCGACCCACACGACGTTCGGGTTGTCGAAAGCAGCGGAGGTGACGAGCACGTCGTCGCAGTTGGCGATGATCGTTGCGCTGGTGTGCCCCTGCAGCCCCGCGCGAAGTTTGCGCTCGATCATGTTGATCTCGCCGACGCGGTCCAGCTGATCTCGGGTGAGGTTGAGCAGCACGATCGCTTCGGGCTCGAGCGCATCGGCGACGTGCGGGGTGTGCAGTTCGTCGACCTCGATCGCGGCGAGTCGCGCGGTGCGGTTCGCAGCGAGGGTCGCGACGATGCCGGCGTCCATGTTCGCGCCGTCGGGTTGGGTCACGACGGCGTCGAGGGTCTCGAGTGCCGCCGCGGTCATCCGCGTAGTGGTGGATTTGCCGTTGGTGCCGGTGACGAGCACGGTGCGGCGGCCGCGGCCGAGCTGCGTCATCAGGTCGGGATCGATCTGGAGGGCGATGAGCCCGCCGATCATCGAGCCGTTACCCCGTCCGGCCTTGCGTGACGCCCACGCAGCGGCTTTCGCCGCGCGCAGTGCAAGCCTGCCGCGGGTGGTGATTCCAGTGCTAGTTCCCACCCGGGCGAGTTTTCCACAGCCGCGTTCCGGTCGCGGAGCCGCAGTGGTGTCCGCACGGTCACACAGCGGACCGGTGGCCGGAATCGCTCACAGAGGGGTGGTGGACAGGTGCAGTGCAGGGGCCGGCGTGCTCCCCTGGAAGCACACACAGGGTATCGAGGGAACGCGACCGGCGGAGGTGAGTTCCGTGCTCGAGAACGAAACGACGGGAATCAGGGCGGGTGCCTACGTGATCGTCGGCGACACCACGGTGGCGCGCCGAGTGTGTGCATCGTTGCGTGCCCAGGACATCGCGGTCCGGCACGAGCCCGAACCCGACGACGAACAGCTTCACGACCTGCTCACCGGCGAGCCGATCGCGGGCATCGCGATCCTGTTGCAGGACGATGTCGTGGCGCTGAGGTACGCGCTGGCTGCGGGGCACCTGCATCCGGAGGTGCCGATGGTCGCGACGATCTTCGACGGCACGATCGGTGATCAGCTCGCGCGCTTCCTTCCGCAGTGCGACGTGACCTCCCCGGCGGATCTGGCTGCGGCGTCGCTGGCGGGCCCGTGCGTGGCGCCGGATCTGTTGGCGGTGACGTCGACCGGGCGTGTTCCGCGCGGGGTCCGCAAGGTCGGGGACGTGCTCGACGAGGTGCCGATCACGGTGCTGCGGCTGCCGTGGTGGAAGCGCAGGCCGGGGCAGTTGACGGCCGCGGTGAGGGGACACGAGACCGGGACGCGGATTCTGATCGCCGGGCTGTTCGGTCTGGCCGTCGTGATGCTGGGGGACTGGGCGTGGTTGACGTTCGGTGAGGGCTACGGTGCTGTCGAGGCCTTCCACGAGGCGGTGCGGGTGGTCACGACGGTCGGCCCGGCGGCAGATCCGCACGGGAACGAGATGTACGGGCTGATCGCGTCGTCGGCGATGCTCGCGACGATCGTGTTCACCGCGATGTTCACAGCCGGTGTCGTCGACCGGCTCCTCGGTCCCCGGTTGACGGCACTGTGGGGGCGGCGGTCACTGCCGCGGTCGGGGCACGTGATCGTCGTCGGACTCGGACAGGTTGGTTTGCGGTTGTGCCGGGAGCTGCGCGAGCTGGGGATCCCGGTGGTCGGCGTGGAACGCGATACCGACGCGAAGCACCTGGGGAAAGTGCGGGAAATGGGCATCCCGGCGGTGCTGGGCAACGGCGGCGACCGCGGTCTGCTCGAGCGGATCGGAGTGCAGCGTGCCCGTGCGCTGGCCGCGGTCGGATCCGACGATCGTGATAACATCGCGGTCTCGCTGGCGGTGCAGGGCATTGCCCCGGGCCTGCGGCTGGTACTGCGCGCGGGTGAGCGGGAGCTTCTCGCCGAGACCGGTTCGCTGCTTCCGCTCGGAGTCATCCGCGACGTGACGAGCCTGAGCGCGACCTACGTGCTGGCGCGGCTGCTCGGCCGCGAACCTTCGGGAGTCGTCGCGGGGGAAGCACACGTGCACGTGCGGCGGCCGGGCGGGTGGTACGAGGAGTTGCCGATCGCGTCACCCGGGCGGTGCCGGCACGTCGAGCGACGCTCCGCACCGGCACGTCTCCTCGGCCCCTGGAGTAGCCCGAACTACGCCCCGGCCCCGCAGACGCCGTAGTGGTCGGGCGGCACTTGCCGCCCGACGCCCCGCCGACTGCGCGACGAGTGCCCCCGCGATCACCGCGACTCCGCCGGCGAGTGTCAGCGGTGTCGGTACCTCGCCGAGCGCGGCCCACGCGACCGTGAACCCGACGATCGGCACCATCAACGACAGTGGGGCCACGGTGCCCGCCGGGTAGCGACCGAGGAGGGCGACATAGATGCCGGTGCCGACGATGGTGCCCGCGATGGCGGTGTAGGCGAGGCCGACGAGTGCGATGCGTCCGTCTCCGGTGGAGAAAGCAGACCCGAGTGCCGCCCAGCCGGTGGTGGGACCTTCGACGATCCACGACACCGCGAATAGTGGGGCGGTGGCGATCACGCACATCCAGGACATCAGTTTCATCGGTTCGGTGGATTTCGCCTTCCGTGTCGCGATGTTGGCGATCGCCCACGAGAGGCCGGCGAGCAGCCCGAGCAGAAGGGGTACGAGTCCGATGCTGCTGCCACCCTGCGCCACTGCGACGATCAGCATTCCGGCGACTGCGACGAGGAGTCCGATGATCTGGATGCGCCCGAGTCGTTCCCCGAGCAGCAGCGCGCCGAGTGCGACGGTCATCGGGGCGGAGGACTGCAGGACCAACGACGCAAGACCCGTCGCGAGCCCGGCATTCATCGCCCAGAACAGGAATCCGAACTGCGCGAATCCGAATGGCAGGCCGTAGAGCAGAAGCCAGCGCAGTTCCACCTTGGGTCGCGGTACGAACAACACGACGGGGACGGCGATGACGAGGAACCGCAGACCCGCGAAGAAGATCGGCGGGAAGTGATCGATCCCGACTCGGATCGCGAGGAAGTTGCATCCCCACAGGAGGACGACGGTCAGGGCGAGGAGTCGGGCGCGGGCGGTCACTCCCATATTGTTCGCTAAGGCAACAATTTCGACAATCTGAACTTTCTTAATCTGATATGTAGATTTACTTCATGGATGCGACACGGTTGCGGATTCTGCGCGAACTCGCCGACCGAGGCACCGTTGCCGCGACGGCTGAAGCGCTGTCGATGACCCCGTCGGCGGTATCCCAGCAGCTCAAGCTCCTTGGCCGCGAGGCGGGTGTCTCACTGTTGGAGCCGTCGGGTCGTCGGCTGCGCTTCACGGATGCGGGCCGGGCGCTCGTCGTGTGCGCCGACGACGTGATCGCCGCGCTCGACCGTGCCGAGGCGGAGATGGCCGCGTACCGGACTCGTCCGCGTGGCCGCGTGCGCGTCGCGTTGTTTCCGTCGGGCGCTGCACTCCTGCTGCCCGCCGTATTGGATCTCATGGCGAACAGTGGCGTGGACGTCGACGCCCAGGACGAGGACGTGCCCGCCTCGGCGGTGCCGCCACTGCTGGCCGACTACGACGTGGTTCTCACCCACAGGGATGAACGTGCCCCGACTCTGGCCGGGCCTCGTGTCGCGACGACGGGGTTGCTACGTGAGCCGATCGACCTCGTACTCCCACCCGGACACCGTCTCACGGGCCGCGGCGAAGCACAGCTCGGTGAGCTTGCCGACGAGAACTGGATCAGTGTGCGAGGAGGATTCCCGGTGGACGACGTGCTGTTGTCCGTCGCCGCCGTGACCGGTGTGGAACCCCGGGTAGTTCACCGAATCAACGATTTCCACGTGATCGAAGAGCTCGTCGCCGCCGGTCGCGGTGTCGCGCTGATGCCGAGGTTCTCGGTGCAGCATCCGCGGGTGGTGCGGGTGCGGGTGGCCGGTGTCCGCGCAGCGAGGATCTATGACCTCGTCACGCGCCCCGGAGCGACGGAACGACCCGCGATCGCCGCGGTGCTCGAAGCATTCCGCACCGCGGCGACGCGGGTCGATCGCGCAGAGTAGGACTGATCAGGACGGATCAGGCCAGGGCCTTCGCTTTGAGGGCTTGGAACTCGTCCTCGGTGATCGTGCCTGAATCCAGCAGTGCCTTCGCATCGGCGATGTGCTCGGCGGCGGATTTCTCCCCTGCGACTTCCCGAATGTAGTTGTCCTGTGCCGACTTGAACTCGGCCGCTTCGCGGGCCGACCGCTTCGCCATTCCGTCGCCGTGCACGATCAGGTACACCAGGGCGGTGAGCCACGGGATGATGAACAGGAAGACGATCCAGATGGCCTTGACCCATCCGGACTGTTCCCGATTCCGGAACAGATCGCTGATGATCATCCACAGCATGATCAGGTAAGCGATGAAGGCGAAGCAAACGATGATGTACCAGATGATGTCCCAGAATTCCATGCAACTCTCCGTCTACGAATGGACCATCATGTGCACGAGCTGAATTCGGATATCGACGGAGTATCGCAGTTCCCAGGAAAATCGGAACGCGATCGAGTCGAGATGCCACCCGCAGAGTACAACCGGGATTGTCCTGTTGCAGGGGAATGCGAACTCTGGGTCCTGTGAGGCACAGAAGACGAACGCGGCGGGCCCCGGTCGGGGCCCGCCGCGTTCGTGCGGTCGGGATTGTCGCGTCAGCGGTGGGCGCGGTTCACCTACATCGCGTCAGCGGTGGGCACGATTGACTGCCGAGACGACGGCGCGCAGCGACGCGACGGTGATAGACGGCGCGATACCCGCACCCCACACCAGCGCAGTGGTGCCGTCGGGGCGTGTCACGTCGGCTTCGACGAAGGCTGCGGCGTTGGCGTCGTCACCGGCGGACATCGCGTGCTCGGCATAGCCGCGAACCGCCACCTGGTATCCGAGGGATTCCAGGCCGTCGACGAATGCTGCCAGCGGTCCGTTACCGGATCCGGTGATCTCCTTCTCGACGCCGTCGACCTTCAGCACGGCGACCACGGTGTCCTCGCCGTCGTCGGTCTCGGCCGCGGTCACCTTCTGCCGGATGCGCTCGAGCGGTGTGATGGGGGCCAGGTACTCCTCGTTGAAGATGTCCCACATCTCCTTCGGGCTGACCTCGCCGCCTTCGCCGTCGGTGACCTTCTGTACGGCCTGCGAGAACTCGACCTGCAGTCGGCGCGGCATGTTCAGCCCGTGGTCGTGCTTCATGATGTACGCGACGCCGCCCTTGCCGGACTGCGAGTTCACGCGGATCACGGCCTCGTAGCTGCGACCGACGTCCTTCGGGTCGATCGGCAGGTACGGAACCGCCCAGATGATGTCGTCGACGTCGGCGCCCGCGGCGTCCGCGTCCGCCTTCATGACATCCATGCCCTTGTTGATCGCGTCCTGGTGGCTGCCGGAGAACGCGGTGTAGACCAGGTCGCCGCCGTAAGGATGGCGCTCGGGGACGGGCAGCTGGTTGCAGTACTCGACGGTCCGTCGGATCTCGTCGATGTCGGAGAAGTCGATCTGCGGGTCGACGCCGCGGCTGAACATGTTCAGGCCCAGCGTCACCAGGCACACGTTGCCGGTGCGCTCACCGTTGCCGAACAGGCAGCCCTCGATGCGGTCGGCGCCGGCCTGGTAGCCCAGCTCCGCCGCGGCAACTCCGGTGCCCCGGTCGTTGTGCGGGTGGAGCGACAGGATGATCGAGTCGCGTTCGGCCAGATTCCGGTGCATCCACTCGATCGAGTCGGCGTAGACGTTCGGCGTTGCCATCTCGACGGTGGCCGGCAGGTTGATGATGACCGGGTTCTCGGGGGTACCGCCGAGGGTCTCGACGACCGCGTCGCAGACCTCCTTGGCATACGACAGTTCGGTTCCGGTGTACGACTCGGGGGAGTATTCCCACCGCCAGTTCGTGTCCGGATAGTTCTTCGCCGTCTCGATCACCAGTTCCGCCGCGTCGGTCGCGATCTTCTTGACGGTGTCCTGGTCGGCCTTGAACACGACGCGGCGCTGCAGGATCGACGTCGAGTTGTAGAAATGCACGATCACGTTCTGCGCGCCGGCGCAGGCTTCGAAGGTGCGGGTGATCAGCTCGGGTCGCGACTGTGTCAGCACCTGGATGGTGACGTCATCGGGGATGGCGTTGTCCTCGATGATCTCCCGGACGAAATCGAAATCGGTCTGGCTCGCGGACGGGAAGCCGACCTCGATCTCCTTGTAGCCCATGCGGACCAGCAGATCGAACATGCGGCGCTTGCGTGCCGGGCTCATCGGGTCGATGAGTGCCTGGTTGCCGTCGCGCAGATCGACGGCGCACCAACCCGGGGCGCGGTCGATGATCTTGTCGGGCCAGGTCCGGTCGGGCAGCGAGACGGGCTCCACCTCTTCGGCGAAAGGCCGGTACCGGTAGGTGGGCATCGATGAGTTCTTCTGCTTGTTCCACGGTGCCTGGTCGGCGGGAGCAGGCTTGGTCGGCGGCGTGATGTTGCGCGAACCGGAAGTGAAAGCGTCGGCGGGTGACATGACGTACTCCAAGAAAAAAGGGGACTTGTGAGTCCAGATCAGGATATCGACCGGCGCGACGAAACCCCGCGACGGGAGGCCGGTCTGGTCAAATCCCGCCGCGGCGGCCGAGAAGAAGCGCACGCTGCATGTCAAGCAGTGTAACGCGCAAGACCGCTCTCCGCCCGCGGGGCTGTCCGTAGGCGGTGCGGTGTCCGATCGGCACACGCTCGTTCGTCGTCATGGTGAGGGGCTTTCCTGCTCCTCACGGACACGAGAGGATGGCAATCATGGACTTTCTCGCGCTGTTGGTGGGTCCGGAGATCGGGCCGGAGGTCGTACCCGGAACCGACGAATTCGACGCGGAGGTCGCACTCCACGACGAGTTCGGGAAATACGCGGGCTCGGCGATCGTGGGCGGGGCTGCTCTGTATCCGTCGGCGGATGCGGTGACCATCCGCGGATCGGATGGTGCACCGCTGATCACGGACGGCCCCTTCGTCGAGCTGGCAGAGGTGGTGGTCGGTGGTTTCTACGTCTTCGCGGCCGACGACCTCGATACGGCGCTGGACCTGACGCGCCGTATCCCCGGTATGGACGAGGGCTATACCGAACTGTGGCCGCTGGAAAGCTGGACCGTGTCGGAAGAGTTGGCCGGAACGTGGCGTCCCCTCGAGCCTGGGAGCCTGGATCACCGCGGTTGCCCGCAACCGCGCAGTGGATCGGTTGCGTCGGGAGGCCGCACGCAGCGGGAAGGAATCCGCGGCGATCGCTCTCACACCGCTGCCGCGCTCGGGGGACGCGGAAGTCGGTGCGGTGCGCGACGAAGAGCTCGGCTTGCTCTTCACCTGCTGTCATCCGGCCCTTGCACGCGATGCGCAGGTCGCGCTGACCCTGCGGCTGGTGTGCGGCCTCACGGCGACCGAGATCGCGCGCGCATTCCTGAAGTCCGAATCGACTGTGACGAGGCGACTCACTCGCGCGAAGGCCAAGATCCGGGATGCGGGGATCCCGCTTCGGCTCCCTGCCGAACATCTTCTGCCGGAACGTGTCCCGCAAGTGCTGGCGTGTATCTACCTCGTGTTCACGGAGGGTTATTCAGCGACGGCGGGGGATTCCCCGATTCGTTCGGACCTGTGCGACGAGGCGATCCGACTCGGCCACCTCATGTGCATGCTCATGCCGGACGAGGACGAAGCGTGGGCGCTGCTTGCGCTCATGCTGCTCCTGGACAGCCGGCGCGGTGTGCGTCGTGACGGCAGTGGGGAACTGCTGCCGCTCGAAGATCAGGATCGAATGCAGTGGGATGCGGACTTCATCGCTCGGGGGTTGGCCGCGCTCGATCGCGCTTCCGGTTCGACGGGGCAGTACCTACCTCAGGCGGTCATTGCGGCAGTGCACGCCACCGCGCCGTCGTGGGAGCGCACGGACTGGTCGGTGATCGCCGCAGCCTACGACTGCCTGGTCGCGCTCACCGACTCACCGGTAGTCGAGATCAACCGGGCGGTTGCGCTCGGGTTCCGTGATGGATGGGATGCGGGGCTCGACGCGCTCGCTGCGGTACCGAAGAAAGCCGAGCTCCGCCGGTTGTACGAGCCGGCTCGCGCCGACCTTTTGCGTCGTGCCGGCCGATTCGGCGAGGCAGCCGAGGCCTATCGTGCCGCGCTCGCCGTGACGAGCAACGAATCGATCGCCCGAGTGCTGCGTCGACGCCTCGTCGAGATCGACATCGCCGGAGGTGGGGTGTGAACGCGGCGCGTTCGTGACCCGATCGCAATCAGTGCTTCCCGCATGTTCGCACCTCGACGCCTTATTGTGCTCAGAGATGAACTCGAGTATCACCAGTCACACTGGTACCAGGCGAGTGGCAAGGGGTGTGTTTCATGCAGTCTTTGAGGACGGCAGCCGTCGGGGGCTGCGCCCTTGTCCTCGCGCTGGCTGGGACGGTGCCGCTTGCAGCGCAAGCCGGTGCCGAGCCATGCGGCCACGAAAGTCCCAGTAGTAGCGGGCTCGGCAGCGGCGGCAGTTTCGATTTCCTGCCCGATGCGCCGAAGGACCTGCTCCCGGATCCGGGGCCCGGGCCTACGCGGACCGTCGCGTGGGTCACAGGGCCGCGCAGCGACAACCGGACCGATGCGCGGTTCTCCGTCTCGGGCACAGACCTGGCCATCATGTGGGACAACGGTGCAGCCGAGCCGGATCGCAGAATCCTCATGGCCTTCGGCGACACCTTCGGAGACTGCGCCGCCCCGGGTGAGGAATGGCGGCACAACGTCCTCATGCGCAGTGCGGACACAGACCTGACCGACGGGATCGACGTTCCCGATCCGGTTCCCGGCGACATCCATGCCGGTTCGCCGGTGGATGCCCACGCTCCCGGTTTCTCCCGCGAGCTCGTGGGGGCGCTCGGTATCGAAGGGATCGAGAAGACCGTGATTCCCACTGCGGGGATCGCCGTCGACGGGGTGCAGTACATCAACTTCATGTCGGTGCGGGCCTGGGGAGACCACGGCGAATGGTGGACCAACGCCTCCATGATCGGCACCTCCGTCGACAACGGCGAGACCTGGCATGTCGACCCGGCCACCGCGAGGCTGAACGTTCCCCTAGATATTCCGGGTGTCCAGCAGTTGTCGATGGGCAACGCGAATTTCCAGCAGCACGCGTACGTGCGCCACGACGGTTATCTCTACGACTTCGGGACACCGCAGGGGAGGTTCGGCGCGGCATTCCTCTCCCGTGTTCCCGAGCATCGGATTCTCGACCTCACCGCATATGAATACTGGACCGCCGACGGCTGGATTCCCGGTGACGTCGACCGTGCGGTTCCGATCATCCCGGGGACGGTCGGGGAGCTGTCGGTGCACTTCACCGGTGACCAGTTCGTCATGGTCTACGGCAACGACGTGACCGGCGGGATCGACCTGCGAACCAGCCCGTCGCCCGAGGGCCCGTGGAGCGAACCGCGGCAAATCGTGGCGCGGGATCGGCTCGGAGGGATCTACGCCCCGTTCATCCACCCGTGGTCGACCGGCGACGACCTCTATTTCACAGCCTCACGCTGGAGCGATTACAACGTCATGCTTCTGCATACGACCGTGTCCGGATAGGGCGGGACCCGCGCCGCCGGTCGACATCGGTAAGCTTGCTTCCTGGACTTGTACCCAAGACCCCGGAGGTTCGCCAGCGTGGCACTCGTCGTCCAGAAGTACGGAGGATCATCGGTCGCGACGGCCGAACGGATCCGGCGCGTCGCTGAAAGGATCGTCGAGACCAAGAAGGCGGGCAACGACGTCGTCGTGGTCGTGTCGGCTATGGGCGACACGACCGATGAACTCCTCGACCTCGCTCAACAGGTTTGTCCGGCGCCGCCGGTCCGCGAGATGGACATGCTCCTCACCTCGGGTGAGCGCATCTCCAACGCCCTGGTTGCGATGGCGATCCACTCGTTCGGTGCCGAGGCCCGGTCGTTCACCGGCTCGCAGGCAGGTGTCATCACCACCGGCAGTCATGGCAAGGCCAAGATCATCGACGTGACGCCCGGTCGTGTGCGTGCTGCGCTCGACGAGGGCAGCATCGTGCTCGTCGCCGGATTCCAGGGCGTCAGCCAGGACAGCAAAGACATCACGACGCTCGGTCGCGGCGGGTCGGACACGACCGCTGTCGCACTCGCCGCCGCACTGAACGCGGACGTCTGCGAGATCTACACCGACGTCGACGGCGTGTTCACCGCCGACCCGCGCATCGTCAAGGATGCGCAGCGGCTCGACAAGGTCTCCTTCGAGGAGATGCTCGAACTCGCCGCGTGCGGGGCCAAGGTCTTGATGCTGCGCTGCGTCGAGTACGCCCGCCGCTACAACGTGCCTGTGCACGTTCGTTCGTCGTACACCACCAAGCCCGGCACCCTCGTGACCGGATCGATGGAGGACATTCCCGTGGAAGAAGCCCTGATCACCGGCGTTGCACACGATCGCAGCGAATCGAAGATCACTGTTGTCGGACTGCCCGACACGCCCGGCTACGCCGCGAAGGTGTTCCGTGCTGTCGCCGACGCCGAGATCAACATCGACATGGTGCTGCAGAACGTCTCCAAGGTGGACACCGGCAAGACCGACATCACTTTCACGCTGCCGACCTCCGACGGCCCGCGCGCCGTCGAGCTGCTCAGCAAGCGTCAGGACGAAATCGGCTTCACGCAGGTGCTGTTCGACGACCACATCGGCAAGGTGTCGCTCGTCGGTGCAGGCATGAAGAGCCACCCCGGCGTGACCGCCAAGTTCTGCGAGGCATTGGCGGATGCCGGTATCAACATCGACCTCATCTCGACCTCCGAGATCCGCATCTCGGTGCTGGTCGACGACAACGACCTCGACGACGCAGTGCGGGTACTCCACGCCGCGTTCGAACTCGGCGGCACGGAAGAGGCCGTCGTGCATGCTGGGACGGGACGGTAAACCATGGCAATCACCATCGCTGTAGTCGGTGCGACCGGACAGGTCGGCATCGTCATGCGCACCCTTCTCGAGGAGCGCAACTTCCCGGCCGACAAGGTGCGGTTCTTCGCATCGGCCCGCTCGGCAGGCAAGAAGCTCCCGTTCCGCGGCCAGGAGATCGTCGTCGAGGATGCGGCCGCGACCTCCGACGCGGATCTGAAGGGCATCGACATCGCCCTGTTCTCTGCCGGCGCAACCCTGTCGCGTGAGCAGGCTCCGCGGTTCGCCGCTGCCGGCGCGACCGTCGTCGACAACTCCTCGGCGTGGCGCAAGGACCCCGAGGTTCCGCTCGTGGTGAGCGAGGTCAACCCTGAGGAGGCGAAGAACCCGCCGAAGGGCATCATCGCCAACCCGAACTGCACGACCATGGCTGCGATGCCGGTCCTCAAGGCTCTGCACGACGAGGCGGGCCTGCAGCGTCTGGTCATCTCGAGCTACCAGGCCGTGTCGGGTAGCGGTATCGCCGGCGTCGAGGAACTCCTCGGCCAGGCGCGTGCCGTCATCGGCGACGCCGAGAAGCTCGTGCACGATGGCAGTGCCGTCGATTTCCCGGCGCCCGACAAGTACGTCGCGCCGATCGCGTTCAACGTTCTCCCGATGGCAGGGGCGATCGTCGACGACGGCACCGGCGAGACCGATGAGGATCAGAAGCTGCGCAACGAGTCGCGCAAGATTCTCGGTCTTCCCGACCTGCTCGTGTCGGGTACGTGCGTGCGCGTCCCTGTCATCACAGGTCACTCGCTGTCGATCAACGCGGAGTTCGCGCGTCCGCTCTCGCCCGCACGCGCGCAGGAAGTTCTCGCGTCGGCTCCGGGGGTCAAGCTGGTCGATGTGCCGACGCCGCTCGCCGCTGCCGGCGACGATGTGTCGCTGGTGGGTCGTATCCGCCAGGATCCCGGCGCTCCCGAAGGTCGTGGTCTCGCACTGTTCGTGTCGGGCGACAACCTCCGGAAGGGTGCTGCGCTGAACACCATTCAGATCGCAGAACTCCTGGCGAAGTAGATCGCCCCTGCTTGTTCGTAGCCAACGGCACCTTCGATCGGTCGGATCGAAGGTGCCGTTCGCTCGTTCTGCGGGGTGCTGCTACTCGAACATGCGATAGATCGCCTCGACGACCACCGCGGGACGTTCACTGTCCTCGAGTTCGATCATGCCCTCGATCACGATCTGGACGCCGCCTTCGGGGAGTTCCTCGAGTGATTTCAGGGTTGCGTCGAGTCGTACTCGGCTACCGGACGGTACCGGGTTGGTGAAGCGGACCTTGTCGAGGCCGTAGTTCAGGGCCAGCGTCACGCTGTCGACCTTCAGTACCTCGTACCACATCGGGATGATCAGCGAGAGTGTCAGATAGCCGTGCGCGATCGGTCCGCCGAACGGGCTCTCCTTCGCCGCGCGTTCGGGGTCGATGTGAATCCACTGATGGTCGTCGGTGGCGTCGGCGAAGGTGTCGATCCGATCTTGTCCGACGGTGATCCAGGAGCTGAGGCCGAGGGGCTTGCCCACGTATTCGGCGAGTTCGGCGAGGGTGGAGACATGGGTACCGGTGGTTTCAGTGGACGTCATGGGGACTCCCTACTACTCGGTATTGCAGTGCGCGTAAGCGATTCTGCTCCGTGTGCCACCGTTTGGTCCCGGGTTGGGTATCGAATCGGTCTCGCCACCCTGCGGCACCGTAGGTAGAAGATAAAAACAGTCTGGACTGTTTGTTGTTTTGGCGCTACGCTCGGTAGCGTGATTCACGACACTGTGGCGCAGGGTTCGCGAACTCAAGCGCAACGCACCGCGGCAACCCGCGCGAAGCTGCTCGACGCGGCCGTCGACTCCCTCGTCGAGGTGGGGTACTCGGGCGCCAGCACCCACGGCATCGCCAAACGGGCCGGGGTCTCGCGCGGTGCGCAGCTCCACCACTTCCCGACCAAGGAATCCCTGGTGGTTGCTGCTGTGGAGCACCTCGTCGACAAGCGTCTCGTCGAAATCCTCGAAGCGGAACCGGATCCCGAACTGGGGATCGAGACGCTGATGGACGCGTTCTCCGGGCCGCTGTTCGACGCCGCACTCGAACTGTGGGTCGCGGCGCGCACTGATCCGGCGTTGCACGCCGCGATGATCCCACTCGAGCGCAAGGTATCCGACGCGCTACGTGTGGGACTGATGGAAATCATGGGTGATCGGCTGAGTCCCGAGGCGATCGATCTCAGTATCGAACTGGCTCGGGGGCTGGCGGTATCGGCCTTGATGCGCACTCCCGAATCCGATCGTGAGTTCCGGGAGCGGCTGATCCCGGCATGGAAGGCTCTGGTGATGCAATGAGACCCGGTGATGCAGTGACACCCGGTGATGCAGGGGGTCGGGCGACGCTCCCTCAGCACGTACATACCCTTATCGTCGGCGCGGGGTTCGGCGGTATCGGCATGGCCGTCACCCTCCTGCGCGACGACCCCGCAGCCGACGTGCTCGTCGTCGAACGTGGCGACGATGTCGGTGGAACCTGGCGGGAGAACACGTATCCCGGTGCCGCATGCGATGTTCCGAGTGCGCTGTACTCCTTCTCCTTCGCTCCGGAATCCGAGTGGAAGAGGGCGCACGGCACTCGGGCCGAGATCTACGCGTACCTGCAACGGGTAGCCCGCGAACAGGGCGTCACGGAGCGGACGATGTTCGGGTGCGAACTGCGCGATGCGCAGTGGGACGGAGAGCGCGCGCGGTGGGTGGTGTCGACCTCGCGCGGCAACCTCACTGCCGACGTGCTCGTCGCCGCGACAGGCGCGCTCTCCACACCCACCCTGCCTAAAGTGCCGGGTCTGGAACTGTTCAGCGGCACCATGTTCCACTCCGCCGAGTGGGACCACAGTCATGACCTGACTGGCGCACGGGTCGCGGTGATCGGTACTGGGGCATCGGCAATCCAGTTCGTTCCCGAGATCGTCGGCAGGGTCGACCACCTCACGCTGTTCCAGCGCACCGCCTCGTGGGTGATGCCCAAGCGCGATCATGGAATTGCCTCGCCTGTGCGATCGCTGTACCGCCGATTCCCCGTCGTCCAGAAGGCTGTTCGCGGTGCTGTGTACGGTCAGAAGGAAATGTATGTCGTCGGAATGACGAAACCGTTCGCACGGAACTACGCCTTGCCGCTGTTCGAGAAGCGTGCCCGTTCGTTCCTGCGCAAGCAGGTACCCGACCCGGAGTTGCGGAACCGGCTCACGCCGGACTTCGCCATCACCTGCAAGCGAATCCTGTTGTCCAACGACTGGTTCCCGGCAATCACCCGCAGCGATGTCGAGATCGTGTCGTCGGCGCTGACGTCGGTGACCGAGAACGGAGTCGTCGACGCCGACGGCAACGAATACCCGGTCGACACGATCATCTTCGGAACCGGATTCACGCCGTCCGAGCCTCCCATCGCACAACATGTCCGAGGAGAGCACGGGCGGAGTCTCGCGGAAGTATGGAACGGAAGCCCCTCGGCGCACCTGGGAATCAGCGTCAACGGGTTCCCGAATCTGTTCCTCATGTACGGCCCGAACACCAATCTCGGACACAGCTCGATCGTGTACATGCTCGAGTCCCAGGCCGCGTACATCGCAGCCGCCCTGCGGGTCATGCGCACCCGTCGTCTCGATGCGGTGGAAGTCAGAGCGGACGCACAGCGTCGCTTCGCCGAGGAACTCGACCCGATGCTGGCCGGTACGGTCTGGAACACCGGTGGCTGCAGTAGTTGGTATCTCGACAGGACCGGCCGGAACTCGGTGATGTGGCCGACCTTCACCTGGCACTACCGCAATCGGACCAAGGAGTTCGATGCAGAGAACTACGACCTGCGGGCCGCGAACACGGGAGTACGAGGATGACCCACTACGACGTCCTCGTCATCGGATCGGGATTCGGTGGCAGCGTCTCGGCCCTGCGCCTGACCGAGAAGGGATACCGGGTCGGGGTTCTCGAGGCCGGTCGCCGCTTCGCCGACGACGAGCTCCCGAAGACCAGCTGGAGACTCCGTAGGTACCTGTGGGCTCCGGCAATCGGATGCTATGGCGTGCAGCGTATTCACCTCCTTCCTGACGTGCTGGTCATGGCCGGAGCGGGGGTCGGAGGCGGCTCGCTCAACTACGCGAACACTCTCTACCGTCCGCCATCGCGGTTCTTCCAGGACCCCCAGTGGGGCCACATCACCGACTGGGAGGCCGAACTCTCGCCCTACTACGAGCAGGCGTCGCGCATGCTCGGGGTGCGCAAGAACCCCAGCATCACCCCCGCCGATGTGGTGATGCGCAAGGTCGCCGACGACATGGGCGTGGGCGACACCTTCGGCCCCACGCCGGTCGGTGTCTTCTTCGACGAACCGGGCAGGACCGTATCCGACCCGTTCTTCGGAGGCGCGGGCCCGAACCGCACCGGATGTACCGAGTGCGGCAGCTGCATGACCGGATGCCGTGTGGGTGCCAAGAATACCCTCGTCAAGAACTACCTCCATCTCGCCGAGCGTGCGGGTGCGCGAATCCATCCACTGACGACCGCGACCCGCGTGACACCTCGAGCAGATGGCGGATACGAGATCGAGGCGCGCAGCACCAACGGGATCCGCAAGCGGCGGAGGATGTTCACCGCAGACGAGGTGATCGTCGCAGCCGGCACGTACGGCACCGCCCGATTGCTGCTCGCCATGCGCGAGAGCGGCGACCTGCCGCGGTTGTCACCGAGCCTCGGCCGCGTCGTCCGGACCAACTCGGAGGCGGTGCTCGCCGCGACGGCGCAGAACCGCGAGGTCGACTACACCGAGGGTGTTGCGATCACGTCGTCGTTCCACCCCGACGATCACACCCACATCGAACCGGTGCGATACGGTAAGGGCAGCAACGCGATCGGGCTGCTGCAGGCGATGCTCGTCGACGGCGGCGGCAAGATTCCGAGATTGGCGAAGTTCGTAGGTGTCGCAGCCCGTAACCCACTTGCCTTCCTGCGCAGTCTGTCGGTGCGGCACTGGTCCGAACGCACCGTCATCGCGCTGGTGATGCAGACCGACGACAATTCTCTCGAACTCGCCAGCAGGCGGAGTCCATTCGGGCACGGCGTCACCAGCAAGCAGGGGCCGGGGAGTCCGCCACCCGAATGGATCCCCGTCGGACACGAGGCGGTCCGGAGAGTGGGGGACGAGATCGGTGGTGACCCCGGGGGATCGCTCCTCGATCTGGCGAACATCCCCATGACCGCACATTTTCTCGGCGGCTGCGTGATCGGCGACTCGCCCGAGACCGGCGTCGTCGACCCGTACCTTCGCGCATACGGTCACGAGGGTATTCATGTGGTCGACGGTTCGGTCGTGACCGCGAATCTCGGCGTCAACCCGTCCCTCACCATCGCCGCGCAGGCCGAGCGGGCAATGGCGTTGTGGCCCAACAAGGGTGAGATCGACCAGAGGCCTGGCGTCGGAGCGCCCTACGTCGCGGTGGACCCGGTACCGCCGATACGGCCGACGGTGCCCGCGGATGCGCCCGGGGCACTGCGCCTACCGCTGTTCACAATCCGACATGAGGAGGCCGGCGATGCTGTGGAGCGTGCCTGAAAGCGCCGACGACCGCACCGACTGGCCGGTGTCGCCGCCACCGCCGTGGCCGGCGAACGTGCGCGCCACCCTATGGTGGCACCGCAGCACTCCCGCTGCTCGTGAATACGGGCCCGACGGGCCGATCGTGCCGATGACGCTCGCGATGATGGTCGACTATCTGGATTCTCCGGTAGGTCCGTATCGCGAGATCCTGGCCAGCCCGGTGCTGCGCCGCAGGCTGATCCCTGCGATGGCGGTGCCGTTCATCGCAGTCGATTCCGAACCGTCGGTACACGGTGGCCGTGAGCACTGGAGATTGCCGAAGGTGCTCGCCGACTTCGGCGGAGACGTCCTGGGTGACTTCACCGCAACCGGCGAGGGGTGGAAGGTGCGGACCTGCACATCCCCACGGGGGCCGCAACTGCCGATTGCCGGAGGTCTGACGTTCGCGCAGCCGGGCGAGAGCGGAGAGCTGTACCGGGCATCCGCGCGTCTTCGCGGCCGTTTCCGGTATGCGAGGGTGACGGTGGATGCGGAGGGGCCGACGCTGAGCCGCTGGCTTCGCGCCGGGGACCATCACGGAATCGTCGTCACGTCGGGTTCGATGGCGACCGGGCAGGCCCGCATCGCGCGGTAGCGCCGGAGGTGCCGATGCGGAAGATCCGCGTGAGGCCTGATGGTGAACACTGAGTGTATGAACGACCCGGCCTTCGACACAGCATCCGACACGATCGTGGGGGAGGACTACTCCGACGCGCGTCTACCGGGTGGGCAGTGGCGGCGTCAGGAGTATGTGGGCTGCACCTTCCATGACGCGGACCTCTCCGGACTCGAGACGGAAGCGGTCACGTTCACCGACTGCGACTTCACCGGCGCGGACCTCACCGGCTCGACGCATTCCGGTGCGGCCTTCCGAAACTGCACGTTCGAGTACACGCAGTTGCGCAACAGCACGTTCCGGAACTCGACGTTTCTCGGCTCGGTTTTCCGCGACTGCCGGATGCGACCCATGACCTTCGACGAGGTCGACTTCAGCCTGACCTCGCTCGGTGGCGTCGATCTGCGGAAGGCGGACCTGAGCGGATGCAGATTGCGGGAGGCGAACCTGGTCGAGGCCGATCTGCGTGAATCGCTGCTCGTCGGCGCCGACCTCAGCGGTGTGCGTGCCGGTGGGTTGCGACTCGACGGAGCAGACCTGACCGGCGCGCGAGTCGACGCGATGCTCTGGGTCTCTGCGAGCCTGCGCGGCGCGAAGATCGATTTCGGGCAGGCGCTGGCGTACGCGGGTGCGCAAGGGCTCGAGGTCGTGCAGGGCTGAGACCTACGACGGTTCCCGCGGCGTGAGCCCGCCGAGTTCGATGACATACTCCTGCGCGGCCTCGTCCCAGGTGACGGAGTAGGTCGTGGGGTACGCGCCGGACTGCTGGTAGGCGGCGGGTTGGGGCAGGTCCTCGTGCAGATCCGGCTTCGACGTGAGCCACTCGCGGGTCATCATCGGCTCGATGAACACGACCTGACCGTCCCACGTCCCGTGCAACACCGTCTCGGTGAAGTGGTGATCGTGTGCGCCGGTGTCGAGCCAATGCAGCCCCATGCCCGGAACGGTGCCCAGGAGTGGATCGTCGCCGGCTGCGTAGCCGTCCGGTAGATACCGGGGGTCGGGGAGTCGAGTGGACGCTTCGATGTAGCCCGGCGTCAGGGGATGGATCGCTTCTCTGGCTGCAGGGTCGATCAAGTAGAAGTGCACATCGATGTGGGGGATGTCGAAGCCGTGCTCAGGGTTGTGGCCGTGCGAATTCCAGTCGAGGGTCACGTGGTCGAAGATGGTCGTCGCTGCTTGCTCGGGTAGCGGCAGGACGTACTCCTGGGTGGTCGGCAACATCCCGATCGGAAGTTCATCGAGGGCGGCGGTGTCGAGGCGGACACCGACTGCGGTCGGAGCGCGGTCGTCGTCGAACGCGACATAGGTATGTGCGCTGCCGGCTCCGACCGAAACCTCGTCGGCGCTGACGACTCCAGACATTCCGCCTGCGTGCGCGGCGGGGGAGGTGGCTACGAGGAGCACGCATGCCGCAGCGACGAGCAAGGGCGAGCGTGATCGGATGGCCATGGTTCTCCTGTGATGCATGCGGCTGGTGATTCGGATGGTATTTCCCTGACGACCGGTCCCGTGCCGGGTACGTTGAATCGTGATGTTCCGGTTCTGCCCGCCGGTACATCGGGACTTTGTGCCTCGTTTTCTTGACCTATTCAAGAAAAGGTGATGAAGTGTGACTGGCAACACAACATGAGCCCACGTTGTGGAACGCCAGGGATCCCCGCCGCTCCGCAGCCCGGAGTGGTAGAGCGACAACTGGATACGAACTTCGACTCAACGCACGCACACCCACGCATGCCTACGGAGGGACGACTTATGACCCAGGACAAGTTGACGACCGGCGCAGGCGCCCCCGTCCCCGACAATCAGAACGTCATCACCGCTGGACCACGGGGTCCGCAACTTCTCCAGGACGTCTGGTTCCTCGAAAAACTCGCGCACTTCGACCGTGAGGTCATCCCCGAACGCCGCATGCACGCGAAGGGTTCGGGTGCGTACGGGACCTTCACTGTCACCAACGACATCTCGCAGTACACCACCGCCAAGATCTTCTCCGAAGTCGGCAAGAAGACCGAGCTGTTCGCCCGGTTCTCCACTGTCGCCGGCGAGCGCGGTGCTGCCGATGCCGAGCGCGACATTCGCGGCTTCGCGGTCAAGTTCTACACCGAGGACGGAAACTGGGACCTCGTCGGCAACAACACCCCGGTCTTCTTCTTCCGCGATCCGCTGAAGTTCCCCGACCTCAACCACGCCGTCAAGCGCGACCCGCGCACCAATCTGCGTAGTCCCAACAACAACTGGGATTTCTGGACCAACCTGCCGGAGTCGCTGCACCAGGTCACCATCGTGATGAGCGACCGTGGCATCCCCTCCTCGTACCGGCACATGCACGGTTTCGGATCGCACACATTCAGTTTCATCAATGCCGAGGGCGAGCGGTTCTGGGTGAAGTTCCACCACCGTGTCCAGCAGGGCATCAAGAACCTCACGGACGCCGAGGCCGCCGAACTCGTCGGCACCGACCGGGAAAGCCATCAGCGCGATCTCTTCGACGCGATCGAGGCCGGCGACTTCCCGAAGTGGAAGTTGTGCGTCCAGATCATGCCGGAGGCCGACGCCGCGAAGGTGCCCTACCATCCGTTCGACCTGACGAAGGTGTGGCCGAAGGGCGACTACCCCCTCATCGAAGTCGGCGAGTGGGAGCTCAACCGCAACCCCGACAACTACTTCGCAGAAGTCGAGCAGGCCGCCTTCAACCCAGCGCATGTGGTTCCGGGCATCAGTTTCTCGCCCGACAAGATGCTGCAGGGGCGCCTGTTCTCGTACGGAGATGCGCAGCGGTACCGGCTGGGAGTCAATCACTTCCAGATCCCCGTCAACGCGGCGAAGAACGGGGTGAACAGCTTCCACCGCGACGGCGCGATGCGAGTCGACGGGAATTACGGCGGCAAGCTGCACTACGAGCCGAACAGCTACGGCAAGTGGCAGGAACAGGCGCAGTACCGCAATCCGCCGCAGTCGGTGGGCGACGTCGCCGATGCATGGAACTTCCGTGAGGACGACGACAACTACTTCTCGCAGCCCCGCGTGTTGTTCAACAACATGAGTGACGAGCAGAAGCAGGCATTGTTCGAGAACACCGCCCGCGCGATCGACGGCGCTGAAGAGATTGTGGTGCAGCGCCACATCGACAATTGCACCCAGTGCGACCCCGCCTACGGAGAGGGCGTCGCGAAGGCGATTGCAGCGCTCAAGGGAGAACGCCCCATCTAGGTTTGTTCCATCGGTAGGGGCCGTCTGCGCACGCGGGCGGCCCCGCCGCTGTCTCTATTGTCCGGCATTGTCCGGCGCCGTCCCCTTCTGTCAGGGCGTCACCTCGAATGGGTGCCCACCGCGCCCTGCAATCGCTGAACCGCGTCAGGTCGCATTCCGCTCCGCGTCGACGAGGTCGCGCACCTGTGGCGCGACCTCTCCGGCGAAGCGTTCGAGGTCGTCGGCGGAGTCGCTGCCGAGGATGAACGTGCTGGTGCCGTGCAGCAGTGCCACATCGGCGAGTTGTTCGGCCCACACTCGCGGCGGCCCGTTGAGGAACGAACCGTCGGCCGAGTCGGTGAAGGTGCCGCTGATGTTGTACAAGCGGCGGATCGCGGCAGGGTCGCGGCCCGCCTTGCGTGCGGCCTCGTCCACACGCTCGCTCATCGCACCGAGTTTGTCGGGACCGGCATTGAAGGCGCTGGGTAGCCAACCATCGGCGTGGCGTCCCGTCACGGCGAGCATCCGTTTCCCGTATGCGCCGAGCCAGATTCCGATGTCGTGTAGCGGAGCCGGACCGCGCTTGGCGCCGGAGACGCTGTAGTGCTCACCGTCGACGCGTGCCGTGCCGCGTTCGTCCGACCAAAGCGCCCGGATCACGGATACGGCCTCGACGAGGGCGTCGACCGATTCACCGGCGCTGCGTCGTGGACCTCCGTTGGCGGCGACGGCATCCCAGAAGGCGCCCGCGCCCAATCCGAGTTCGACGCGCCCGCCACTGAGTCGATCGAGCGACGCGGCGCTACGTGCGAGGATCGCGGGCCCTCTCAGTGGGAGGTTGGCGACGTTCGGCGACACCGCGACGGTCTCGGTCGTCGCTGCGATCCAGGTCAGCAGTGTCCAGGTGTCGAGAAACCCGGATTGATACGGATGGTCCTGGATGGTGACCAGGTCGAGACCTGCGCGTTCGGATCGGACGGCCAGGTCTACGACGGTCGACGGGTCTGCGGCGGCCGGAGTGAGGAAGCTTCCGAACCGGAGATGTTGGCCGAAATCGGGCATGTTCTGGTCCCTTCGCTGACCGTGGCGATGCTGCCCACCCTAACTGGTGATCGTCACCACACGGTTTCTTTTCTTGACTAATTCCAGAAAAGCGGCATACTTGAGGCCATGCAGCGAACGGATGACTCACACTTCGACCCCAAGGAACAGCTTCGTTCCGTGGGGCTCCGGGTGACGGCTCCGCGTGTTGCAGTACTCGATATGGTTGCTCGGAACCCGCATTCGGATGCCGATGAGGTCGCCGCCGCTGTGCGCGACGAGCTCGGCAAGGTATCGACCCAGGCCGTGTACGACGTACTCAGGGCTTGCGTGGGTGCCGGACTTCTCCGGCGGATCGAGCCGGCCGGCTCCCCGGCCCGGTTCGAGACCCGCACCGGAGACAATCACCACCACCTGGTCTGCCGTAATTGCGGCACCGTCGTCGACGTCGACTGCACTGTCGGTGCCGCACCCTGCCTTACTCCGTCGGATCCCGGAGGCTTCGTCGTCGACGAAGCCGAGGTGACCTTCTGGGGACTGTGCCAGTCCTGCCGCTGAACCCTTTCGATATCCAGATCCACTTCATGCACGGTGTCGCTCCGGCGACCCGTGTCGACGCGTCGTACCCGGTCTCACGGGTAATCGCCAATACGGAGGTCGCACATGACGAACACCCGTTTCACCACCAACAACGCCGGTAACCCGGTAGCCAGTGACGACACCTCGCTGACCGCGGGCGCGCAGGGGCCGATCCTGCTGCACGACCATTACCTCATCGAGAAGCTTGCACACTTCAACCGTGAGCGTGTCCCCGAGCGGGTGGTCCACGCGAAGGGTGGCGGCGCATTCGGCGAACTCGTCGTGACCGAGGACGTGAGTGCCTACACGAAGGCGAAGCTGTTCCAGCCAGGTGTGAAAACCGAGTCTCTGGTGCGCTTTTCGACTGTCGCAGGTGAGCAGGGAAGTCCTGACACATGGCGCGACCCGCGCGGCTTCGCGATGCGGTTCTACTCCGAGGACGGCAACTACGACCTCGTCGGTAACAACACGCCGGTCTTCTTCATCAAGGATCCGATCAAGTTCCCCGACTTCATCCATTCTCAGAAGCGTCTGCCCGGCTCCGGCCTCCGCGACCACACCATGCAGTGGGATTTCTGGACGCTGCGTCCCGAAACCGCGCACCAGGTGACCTGGCTGATGGGTGACCGCGGCATTCCTCGTACCTGGCGTCACATGGACGGCTTCGGCTCCCACACCTACCAGTGGATCAACGCCGAGGGCCAGCGATTCTGGGTCAAGTATCATTTCAAGACCGACCAGGGCATCGAAACCCTCACCGCAGCGGAGGCCGATGTGCTCGCAGGCACCGACCCCGACTACCATCGCGCCGACCTGTACCAGGCGATCGAACGGGGTGAGTTCCCCAGCTGGACGCTGCACGTGCAGGTGATGCCCGTTGTGGATGCCGAGGGCTATCGCTTCAATCCGTTCGACCTCACCAAGGTCTGGTCGCAGAAGGACTACCCGCTGATCAAGGTGGGTACCTGGACCCTGAATCGCAACCCGCGGAACTTCTTCGCCGAGATCGAGCAGGCAGCGTTCGCGCCGTCGAACATCGTGCCGGGCATCGGATTCTCACCCGACAAGATGCTGCTCGGTCGCGTGTTCTCCTACGCGGACGCACACCGCTATCGTGTCGGCGCCAACCACGCACAGCTGCCGGTCAATGCTCCGAAGAACAAGGTGGAGTCGTACTCGCAGGACGGCAGCATGGCGTACTCGTTCAACGACCCCGCGACGCCGGTATACGCACCGAACAGCTTCGGCGGTCCGCATGCGGACCCCGAGCGCGCAGGCGATGAGGGGCTGTGGAGCTTCGGTACCGAAGCTGTGCGAGCCGCATACGTCGAGCACGCGGAGGACGACGACTTCGGTCAGGCGGGCGTGTTGGTTCGGGTGGTCATGGACGACGCCGCGCGGGAGCGCTTGGCCGGCAACATCGTCGGTCACGTCCTCGGCGGTACGTCTGAGGCCTTGTACGAGCGCATCTTCGAATACTGGCGCAATGTCGACGCCGATCTGGGGAAGAAGGTCGAAGAAGGCGTGCGGTCCGGCGGCGAATGATCTCTCGGGTGTACCCGACGCTTCAGGCGAGGCCCCACAAGTAGATCGCAACGGCCAATGCCCAGACGATCAGAGACTGTGCGTCCATCGTGCTAACCCCCTCGGTCGGTCGATGATGAACCGTACAACCATCATGCCTCGCGGCGGGTGCCGGGTCACGGTCGCCGGCCCTGCCGACACGATCCTGTGACACACCCGGGGCTTCATCCGGATGTGGAGTCGGCCACAAAATGATGCGGTCCGGAAACATTCGGGCATGAAAACAGTTGAACCCAAAGGTAGTTACGAAATTGAGAGGAGTGCGAAAGATGAACAGCCCCATCAGCAGCACGCTGTCGGACGAGAACCGGAAGGTTGCGGCAGACGCCTTGCAGAACGTGCTCGTCGATGTGATCGACCTGAGCCTGATCGGCAAGCAGGCGCACTGGAACGTCGTCGGGTCCCAGTTCCGTAGCATCCATCTCGACCTCGACGAGCTCGTCGCCACTGCTCGCGAGTTCACCGATCAGGTGGCCGAGCGGCTGACCGCGATCGGTGTCAGCCCGGACGGGCGAGTGGCGACGGTTGCCCGCGACAGTGGCACCAAGGGCTTCGGCGACGGCTGGAGCAAGGACACCGAGGTCGTCGCTTCGATCGTCGGTAATCTCGCAGCTGTCATCGCGCGGTTGCGTGAGGGTATCGAGGCCACCGGCGATGCCGACCCGGTCACGCAGGATCTGCTGATCGGCCAGGCCGCTCGACTCGAACAGCTCCACTGGATGTGGCAAGCGCAGCTCGCCTGATCAGAACGACACACGGAAGGCCGCCCACCGGCACGGTGGGCGGCCTTCCGTTGTTCGGGGGTCTCCGGAGTGGTCCGTGTGACTCGTGTGTCGGTTGTGGTTGCTAGGTTGGTATTCGACCTTCTCCGATGTGGGGCGGGCAACGACGTTCGATCGAAAGGTGGTGTCCGACATGGTAATGGGCCCTACCCATGCGGTATCCGGAGCGCTCGTCGGGCTCCTGGTCGCCGACGTGCTTCCACGGGAATGGGGTGGCCCGACGTCGACACCGGAGATTCTCGCCTTCGCGGGTGTCTGTGCGGGATCGGCGCTGCTGCCCGATCTCGACACATCCCAATCGACCGTCGCGAGGTCGTTCGGTCCGGTGAGTCAGACGTTCGCTCGGGGCGTCGGCGCGGTCTCGGCCGGGTATTACAACGTCACACGTGGGCGTAGGGATCGGAAGCGGACCGGTGGCCACCGCACCATGACGCACACGGCGTTGTTCGCGGCTCTGCTGGGTGCGGGGGTGTCGGTGCTGGTTGCACAGTTCGGCCGCAACGCGATCATCGGTGTCCTGTTCATCACGTTGGGTCTCGCGCTGCGCGGACTGTTCGGCACCTGGGCCAAGAAGTACGGGTGGTTCATCGTCACCGTCGTCACTGCCATCCTCTCGGTCCTGATGTGGACGGCGTTCCCCGGGGAGGTGGGATCGACCGGCCTGGGGGTCGCCGTCGCTCTCGGGTGTGTCACCCACTGTCTTGGTGATGCGATCACCAAGGAGGGGATCCCCTTCCTCGCTCCCTTCGTGCCGTGGCAAGGCAAACGATGGTGGGAGTTCAAACTTCCGAGCGCGATCTCCATCCGTGCGGGTGGGCCGTTCGAGGTCGTGTTCCTCGGGCCGGCGATGACTCTGGCCGCGATCGGATTTGCCCTCTGGTCCGTCGACGGGGTCCCGGGCTACGTCTTCGGAGCGCTCGAAGCGTCCGGTCTCTCGTTCTGAATTTCGAAGCCACTGGCATCGAAAAGAAACTTGTTCTATTTTTGCTCCGTCCCGGTTTCCCACAGAACGGAGCTCGTCCACGTGAGCGAACAAGCCTCGAGCGCTGCCCTCAGCCGACGTGGTTTCCTCGGAGCCGCCGCGGGCGCCGCGGCGCTTGCAGGGTTGAGCTGGACGCCCGCGGGAGCGATCCCGCTCGGCGACCCGAGCGCGACCATCCCCGCGCCCCCGGAATTCCCCGCCGACATCCCGCTCGCGCAGCAACGCTTCGAGAACTGGGCGAAGACCATCCGGTTCGATGCCGTATGGACAGCCACCGCACGCGAGCCCGGCGACGTCGTACGCCTCGCGAACTGGGCACGCAGCCACGGCTACCGCATCCGCCCGCGGGGCTCGATGCACAGTTGGAGCCCGCTCACTCTCGTGCCCGGCGAGAGTGCCGACAAGATCGTGCTCATCGACACCATCACGCATCTGAACTCTGTGAGCGTCGACGGAGGAGATTCTCCGGCCACCGTGACTGCGGGTGGCGGCGCAAGTCTCGAATCGATCCTCTCGGCACTCCAGGCCGAAGGTCTCGGCTGGGCCAATTCACCGGCGATAGGCGACATCACCATCGCGGGGGCCCTGTCGATCGGAGCCCACGGCGCGACCTATCCGGCTGCGGGGGAGCAGGCTGTCCCGGGACAGTCCTTCGGTTCCCTGTCGAACCTCATCGTCGCGCTCACCGCGGTGGTCTGGAACGACGCCGCAGGGGAATACGAACTGCGCGAGTTCCACCGCTCCGACGCCGACATCACGCCCCTGCTGACCCACCTCGGTCGCACCTTCGTCACCTCTGTGACGCTGATGGCCGGCGCGAACTATCGGCTCCGGTGTCAGAGCTTCACCGACGTGCCGTGGCAGGAACTGTTCGCGCCGCCAGGAACGCCGGGCCGGACGTTCGAGCGCTACGCAGAGGAATCCGGACGTGTCGAGGCGATCTGGTTTCCGTTCACCGAAACCCCGTGGCTCAAGATCTGGTCCGTCAGCCCCGAGAAGCCGCCCGCCTCACGCGAAGTGTACGGCCCCTACAACTACTTCTTCACCGACAGCATCCCCGAGCTGGTCACCACTCCGCTCGGTCAGGTGGTGAGCGGCAATCAGGCCATCACCCCGGCGTTCGGTGCGTCGCAGTTCAGTGCCGTCGCGGCGGGCCTGAAAGCGACCGGCACCGAAGATCTCTGGGGTTGGTCGAAGGACCTGCTGTTCTATCTGCGGGCCACCACTCTCCGGGTCATCGCGGGTGGCGGCGTCGTGGTGACGAAGCGCGAGAACATCGCACGGGTCATCAACGAATTCACGACGTGGTTGCACGGCCGGATGAGCGAGCTTGCGTCGCAGGGGCTGTATCCGGTCAACGGGCCGTTCGAGGTGCGGATGTGCTCCGTCGACGACCAGGGCGAGGTGCTCGTCGACTCGGCCGGTGCGCCGAACCTGTCTCCGGTGCGACCGCGACCCGATCGCCCCGATTGGGACACCGCGATCTGGCTGAACGTGGTGTCGCTCCCCGGTACCGAAGGCCTGCCGGCCTTCTTCCAGCAGATGGAGGAGTGGATGGTCGCCAACTACTCCGGTGACTATGCGACGTTCCGCTCCGAGTGGTCCAAGGGCTGGGCGTTCGACTCCGAGGGGGGCTATCGGAACCCGCAGTTCCTCGGCGACACGGTTCCGGCCATGTATCGCACCGGGCTGGGCGGCGGTGAGGGCTGGGACGCGGCGGGCGCGGCATTCGATCGATACGATCCGCATCGCGTGTTCAGCAACGGTTTCCTCGACAGGCTGATCTGACGCCGGAACGGGGTTTCCCCGAGGTACGGACTCCACCGTACCGAGCATGCGATGCCACGTGCTCGGCACGGTGAATTCGGTTGCAGTTCATCAGGATGACGCCGGACCGCCATCAACGCGGGTAGTGCGATCCCTACCGTCTCGTGGGTTACGTATTCGACCCATATGGAGGTATCGGAAAATGAGTTCCGCAGCCAATAGTTCCGCGCTGAATCGCCGAGGTTTCCTCGGCCGCACCGCACTCGCCGGTGTCGGCATCGCTTTCGCCGGAAGTCTCGACGCGCTGGTTCGGCCGGGCACTGCGGCAGCGGCTCCCGGGGCGATCGGATACGGCCCACTCGTTCCGGATCCCCACGGGTTGCTCGCGCTGCCGATCGGTTTCTCGTACACCGTGCTCGCGAAGTCGGGGGAAACATTGCTCGACGACGGCAACCCGGTTCCGAGCAGCCCCGACGCGCTGGGTGTGTTCGCCCGAGGCAACGGCGCCACGGTCGTGTCGAACCACGAGGTCGGCGACGACGCGAGCGACGAACCGTTCGCCGTCCCCGCTGTCGACGGCGTGACATACGACCCCGGTGCGCGTGGCGGTACCACCACGATCCTCGTCTCGCCGAACGGTCAGCGTGAAGGCCAGTACGTCAGCCTCGCCGGCACCGTCGACAACTGCGCGGGCGGAATCACGCCGTGGGGCACGTGGTTGACGTGTGAGGAGACCGACGACCGCGCCGGCGACAACGGGCTCACCTTCGACCACGGCTATGTCTTCGAAGTCGATCCCGCGAGTCAGGAGGCGAACGTCGGCACCAGCCCGGTACCGCTGAAGTTCCTCGGACGATTCGAACACGAGGCCGTCGCCGTCGATCCCGGAACGAGCGCGATCTACCTCACCGAGGACGCCGACGAACCCAACGGACTGTTCTTCCGGTGGGTGCCGCCGCAGGGTTTCGTCGGCCGTCACGGAGCGCTGCGCGAGCTGGCGCAGTCCGATGGGGGCGACACAGCCGGTGGGCTGCAGGCGATGCGCTGCTTCCAGGACGGAGCCTTCGTCGCCGATCTGTCGCAGGCCACCGAGCCGGGAACGCGTTACGCCGTGCAGTGGGTCGCTGTCCCCGACCGGAACGCGAACGACGAACCCATCCGCGAGCAGTTCGGGAACGGCGAGGTCACGCGCAGTCGCAAGCTCGAAGGCGCGTGGTGGGGTGACGGCGGCGCGTACTTCGTCGCGAGCTACGCGCGCTTCGACGACGGCAGCGTCGCCGAGCACGACGGGCAGGTGTGGTTCTATGATCCCGCATCCGAGACCGCAGAGCTGAAGGTGTTGTTCGGAGTCAATCCGGATCCGTCGGTCGACACCGGCAACTACGACGGCCCCGACAACATCACCGTGTCCCCGCACGGCGGACTCGTGCTCGCCGAGGACGGTGACGGCGTCAGCCACCTGATCGGCGTCACCCCCAGCGGTGCACCGTTCTCGCTGGCGCGAAACGAGCTGAACGACAGCGAGTTCTGCGGTCCCGCATTCAGCGCCGACGGTCGGACGCTGTTCGTCAACATCCAGACTCCGGGGATGACCTTGGCGATCACCGGCCCCTGGATCCGCCCGATCGGGTAGCGCCTTCGCCGCAACGAGGTCGACGAGAAGTGGAGCCGCGCACTCGAGTGAGTGCGCGGCTCCATTGTCGTGCATCCGATGTCAGAGATCGAACTCTGCGGGGTTGATCCCGACCGCATGTGCGGCGCCGCGCACGGCGGCCTTCTCGTGGTCGTCGAAGTGCCCGTCGGCGCCCCCGATGATGATGCCGATCTGGATGACCGCGCGGGCCTGATCCTGTTTCGACTTCAACTTGGCGATCGTGGCGGTGGCTTCGACCTTGCCGAAGTCGAAATCGGACTCGAGCTTGCTGCAGTACCAGTCGAACTTCTCGCGGAGCTCGTCCTTCGGGAACACCGACAGAAGGTCGTTGCTCATGATCAGCGCCGCTGTCTTCTGTCGTTCGGAGGGGTCGATGCTGCCGTCGGCGGCCGCAATCAGCGCGCACATCGCCATGCTGGCGTTCGCAAACTCCTTGTTTTTGAACTGATCCGTCTTTGTCTTGAGCTGCGCGCTCAGTTCGGTGGTCTTCGCCTTGAGCTGATCCCAGAACGCCATGGTGGCCCTTCGTGTCGGTGTCCGTGCACCAACCACTCTGCCATCGGATGCGAAAAGTGTGCTTTGTGAGGTCCGCTGCATCCCTACTGTTCGCTGAGCCGCGGCGGCGCCGCCCGGTAGGTCGCGGGTGTGGCGCTGAGACGGATCGGGTTGGCGATCTGTCGCAGGGGCCTCTCGCGTCGTTCGTCGTCGATCTCCACAACAGGTGTGAGCCCGAGCCGTTCGGCCAGCGCGATCGCGTCGGCTATGTCATTGAGCGGGCCACAGGGGACCCGCTCCGCGGTCAGCGCGTCGAACCACGTGTCAGCGGTCTCGGAGGACAGGGCCTCGTTGATCGCCTTCACGAGCACGTCGCGGTTGGCCACGCGCGCCGCGTTCGTGGCGTACCGCTCGTCGGAGGCGAGTTCGTCGAGACCGAGCACGCTGCACAGTGAGGCGAACTGACGGTCGTTGCCCACGGCAAGCACCAGCGGACGGTCTGCGGTGGTGAACAGTTCGTACGGCGCGATGCTGGGGTGCCGGTTGCCCATGGCGGTGGGAACGACTCCCGCAGCCACGTACCCGGAGGACTGGTTCGCCAGAGCCGACAGGAGCGATGACAGGAGGTTGACCTCGACGCGCTGCCCCCGGCCGGTGCGGTCGCGGTGTCGCAGCGCCGCAAGGATGCCCAGTGCCGCATGCATTCCGGTGATGACGTCGACGACCGCGACACCGACCTTGGTGGGGGTGTCGGCGTCGGGGCCCGTGATGCTCATCAGGCCGCCGACCGCTTGGATCAGCAGATCGTAACCGGGCAGAGTGTTGTGTCCGCCGAATCCGGTGATCGAGCAGTACACGATATCGTGATTGATCTCGCGCACCTGCTCGTAGCCGAGGCCGAGGCGGTCCATGGTGCCCGGCAGGAAATTCTCGACCATGACGTCGGCGCGTTCGACGAGGCGGCGGGCCTCGGCGAGTCCCTCCCGCGAGGACAGATCGAGAGCCGCCGATCTCTTGTTCCGGTTGACTCCGAGGAAGTACGACGATTCCTCGCCGACCCACGGCGGACCCCAGCTGCGGGTGTCGTCCCCGGTACCCGGGCGCTCGACCTTGATCACTTCGGCGCCGAGGTCGGCGAGCATCATCGTGGCGTACGGGCCGGCGAGGACGCGGCCGAAGTCGGCGATCACCAGGTCGTCCAGGGCGCCACCCGTCTGTGTGGTCACCTGAATGCGGCCTCTCCCGTCAGCACCTTGCCGATGGACAGCTGGTGCATCTCGGAGGTGCCCTCGTAGGTCAGCACCGATTCGAGGTTGTTGGCATGCCGGATGACCGGGTATTCGAGGGTGATGCCGTTGGCGCCGAGGATCGTGCGGCATTCGCGCGCGATTGCAATGGCCTCACGGACGCTGTTGAGCTTGCCGGTGCTGATCTGCTCGGGGGTGATCTCGCCGCGGTCCTTGATACGGCCGAGGTTGTAGGCGAGGAGATGTCCTTTGCCTACCTCGAGCGCCATATCGGCGATCTTGGCCTGAGTCAGCTGGAACGCGGCGAGCGGCTTGTCGAACACGATCCGCGACTGTGCGTAGTCGATGGCGGTCTCGAGGCAATCACGCGCCGCTCCCATGGCGCCGAAGGCGATGCCGAAGCGGGCTTCGCCGAGGGCGGTCAGCGGGCCGCGCAGGCCCTTCGCGAGCGGCATCATCGCCGAGGACGGCAGCCGCACTCCGTCGAGGACGAGTTCGGAGGTCACCGAGGCGCGGAGCGACATCTTGGCGTGGATCTCCGGCGCGGAGAAGCCTGGCGTGTCCGTGGGGACGACGAAGCCGCGGATGCCCTTGGGGCCCTCGTCGAGGTCGGTCTGTGCCCACACCACGGCGACGTCGGCGATCGATCCGTTGGTGATCCACATCTTGGTGCCGCTGAGGATCCAGTCGTCGCCGTCGCGCTTTGCGTTGGTGCGCATCCCGGCAGGGTTGGAGCCGAAGTCGGGTTCGGTGAGGCCGAAGCAGCCGATCGCTTCGCCGGCGGCCATGCGCGGCAGCCATTCCTGCTTCTGCTCCTCGCTGCCCCAATGATGGATGGAGAACATTGCGAGGGAGCCCTGCACCGAGACCAGGCTGCGGATACCGGAGTCGACGGCTTCGAGTTCGAGGCAGGCCAGTCCGTATGCGGTCGCGCTCATGCCGGCGCAGCCGTAGCCGTCGAGGTGCATGCCGAGAACGCCGAGCGCGCCCAGTTCCTTCGCGAGGTCGCGGGCCGGGAGTTTCGCCTCTTCGAACCATTGGGCGATGTGCGGGCGGATGCGGTCGTTCGCGAACTTGCGCACGGTGTCGCGGATTGCGATCTCTTCCGGTTCCAGCAGCGAGTCGAGGGCGAAGAGCTGGGTCAGGGACTGGGTGTTCGACATGTGGTTCTCCGAGGTCCTGGGTGACGGGTCCGAGGTGAGGAAAATCGTTTGTGCAATCGTATGCGAGAACGATTGCGAGAACGTTTGCATCACCTAGACTAGGGAGAGTGATGCAGGTCGTCAACCCGGCGCCGGCATCGATGTGACAGAGCAGGAGAGCCCGAATGGCCCGATCCGACCGCGCGCCGACTCTCAAGGAGATCGCCGAGCGTGCCGGTGTGCACGTCTCGACGGCATCGCGGGTGCTCCGCCAGCCCGAACCCGTCGACGGATGGTCGGACTCCGCTCTCCGTGTGCGCGAGGTCGCGGACGAACTGGGTTACCGCCCGAATCTGTGGGCAGCGAGCCTGCGCACCCGTAAGACCACCACGCTCGGTGTGGTGATGCCCAGGCTCACCGACGGCGTCGTCGCCACGACCTATCAGGGCATCGAGGAAGCGGCCGAGCGGGCCGGGTACTCGGTGCTGCTGTCGAGTCCTCCCGACGACCTCGACGCGCAACGCCGCGCCATCTCGTTACTTGTCGGTCGTCAGGTCGACGGCCTGCTGCTCAGCAGCCTGCACATCCCCGGTGGCCCGTTCGTCGAGTCGCTCGCACTCGGACCGCTTCCGCTGCTGTGTGTCACCCGGCACGCCGACGCGGGACTGCCCTTCGTCGTCGGCGACGACTACCGCGGCGGGTGCCTCGCCGCGCAACACCTGCTCGACCGCGGATACTCGGATGTCGCGATCATCGCAGGCCCTGACCACGCGAGCACGGCCCGAGACCGCCGCGCGGGATTCGTCGACACGCTCGCGCGTGCATCGTTCCCGCCGCGCCCCGACCGGATCGTGCGGTCGGGCTTCGACGTGGCAGGGGGCGTGGCGGCCGCGCGCGCACTGCTGGATCGCCCGGATCGGCCCCGCGCGATCTTCGCGGTCAGCGACACGATCGCGATCGGTGTCCTCGGAGTCGCGCGCGATCTCGGGCTGGCGATCCCCGGCGACCTCGCACTCGTGGGATACAACGACATTCCGATCGTCGAGCAACTACCCGTCCCGCTGACGACGGTCCGCTCACCTGCCCACGAGATCGGGGCGGCCGCGGTGCGCAGCCTGCTCGAACTCGTACAGGGACGTGAGGTGGAGTCCATGCGGCTCCCGGTGGAGCTCATCGAGCGGAAATCGAGCTGACCCTGCCCCGACGTGTGCGGTCACCGCTGGACAACACCACGGTGACCGAGGACGATCGCGCACGTGGCGAACAGCGATGCTCAGCGTCTCCGAGACCTCACGCTGTTGCGCCGTGTCCGCGACCGCATGGATCGTGAGTACGCGCAGCCGCTCGACGTGGACGCACTCGCGCGCGGGGTGGGCATGTCGGCGGGGCATCTGAGTCGCCAGTTCAAGAAGGCCTACGGCGAATCGCCCTACTCGTACCTGATGACCCGCCGGATCGAACGTGCGATGACGCTTCTTCGCCGCGGTGACCTCAGCGTCACCGATGTGTGTTTCGAAGTGGGCTGCTCGTCACTGGGGACATTCAGCACGCGGTTCACCGAATTGGTCGGCATGCCGCCGAGCGCCTACAAAGACAAGGCCGAATACGGGACGGAGGGTATTCCGGCGTGCGTCGCGAAACAGATCACGAGACCGGTCAGGAATCGAGAAGCGCAGGTGTCCGGCCGTCGCTAGCGTTACGGCCATGGACATCACCATTCATTACACCTTCCTCCCGCACACCGATCCGGAAGCGTCCCTGGCGTTCTACCGCGACACCCTCGGATTCGAGGTCCGCAAGGACGTCGGCTACGAGAACATGCGGTGGATCACCGTCGGACCTCCCAACCACCCTGAAACCTCGATCGTCCTGAACCCGCCTGCGGCAGACCCCACCATCAGCGACGAGGAGCGGAATACGATCCTCGAGCTGATGGCGAAGGGCAACTACGGTGCGGTCACTCTCGCCACAGACGACCTGGACGGGCTGTTCGCGCGTCTCGAGGCCGGCGGGGCCGAGGTCCTTCAGGAACCGATGGATCAGGATTACGGCGTGCGCGACTGCGCCTTCCGCGACCCCGCGGGCAATCTGATTCGGATCAACCAAACCAGCTGAGCTGCACGGTATTCACACTTCGAGTGGAGGTCGAGATGGGGCAGGACGACGGACGGGACGCACACCGCACCCGACCACCCGGCACGCCGGGGGCGCTCTCACGCTGGTTCCAGCGGACAGCCAACGCACGAACGATGCGTAAGATCCGACGGGGCAAGGGCCGGACGATGGGCATGGACATGCTGATCCTGCACACGATCGGTCGCCGGAGCGGACAACGGCGTGAAACACCGCTGATGCGGTTGACGGACGGCGACGATGCCGTTCTCGTCGTCGCATCGGGTGGCGGCAGTGTGAACCCCGACTGGCACGCCAATCTGATGGCGCACCCGGACGGCGTGTCCGTGGAACTTCCAGGCCGTGCACCCGTATCCGCGACAGCACACGAACTTCGCGGCACCGAACGTGCACAGGCCTGGCAGCGACTGGCGGCCGAGCAGCCTCGAATTGCGAAGTATCAGGGCAAGTCCGATCGTGAATACCCGTTGATCCGGCTGACGCTGCAGTAACCGCGTGGCACAGTCGAACAGGTCGATTACTGCGGACCTCCAGGGCGAGGTTCCGGACAGAGAAACGGAGACACCGATGACACCGTCCGCCAGGGCGAACACCCGGTCGCGTGAACTGAATACTGCCGACAGTCACGACAGGATCCTCGTCCACGGGGCACGGGTGAACAACCTTCGCGATGTCAGTATCGAGATCCGGAAGCGGCGGCTGACGGTGTTCACCGGTGTCTCCGGATCCGGCAAGAGTTCGCTGGTGTTCGGCACGATCGCCGCGGAGTCGCAGCGGCTGATCAACGAGACCTACAGCGCGTTCGTTCAGGGGTTCATGCCGAGCATGGCCCGACCCGACGTGGACGTGCTCGACGGACTGACGACGGCGATCCTCGTCGATCAGGAACGCATGGGTGCCAATCCACGCTCCACCGTCGGCACCGCAACCGACGCCAACGCCATGCTGCGCATCCTCTTCAGCCGGATGGGCAAGCCGCATATCGGTTCCCCCCAAGCCTTTTCGTTCAATGTCGCTTCGATCAGCGGTGCCGGAGCCGTGTCGATGGAGCGCGGGGGACGGACAGTGAAGGAACGCCGATCCTTCACTATCACCGGCGGGATGTGTCTGCGATGTGAAGGTCGGGGATCGGTGTCCGACTTCGATCTGACCGCGCTGTACGACGAGACCAAGTCGCTCAACGAAGGTGCGCTGACCATTCCCGGCTACAGCATGGATGGCTGGTACGGGCGAATCTACCGAGGCTGTGGTTTCTTCGATCCCGACAAGCCGATCGCCAAGTTCACGAAGAAGCAGCTGAACGATCTGCTCTACAAGGAACCGACCAGGATCAAGGTCGAGGGCGTCAACGTGACCTTCGAAGGACTGATCCCGAAGATCCAGAAGTCGTTCCTGTCCAAGGACCGCGAAGCGATGCAGCCGCACATTCGTGCGTTCGTGGACCGCGCGATCACATTCTCGACCTGTCCCGAGTGCGACGGCACGCGACTCACCGAGGACGCGCGATCGTCGAAGATCAAGGGACTGAGCATCGCTGACGTGTGCTCGATGCAGATCAGCGACCTTGCCGAGTGGGTTCGAGATCTCGACGAACCGTCCTTGGGGCCTCTACTCGACAACCTGCGGCAGAATCTCGAATCCTTCGTCGACATCGGTCTGGGATACCTGTCGCTCGAACGCCCGGCCGGCACACTCTCCGGTGGTGAGGCACAGAGGACCAAGCTGATCCGCCACCTCGGGTCGTCGCTCACCGACGTCACCTACGTCTTCGACGAACCGACGATCGGTCTGCATCCGCACGACATCGCGCGGATGAACGACCTCCTGCTGCAACTACGCGACAAAGGCAACACCGTGCTCGTCGTCGAACACAAGCCCGAGGTCATGGCAATCGCCGACCATGTCGTCGATCTCGGTCCACACGCCGGTACCGACGGCGGCAAGGTGATGTTCGAGGGCACCTTCGACGGCCTGCGGAAGAGCGACACCCTCACCGGCAAACACCTCGACGATCGTGCCTCGCTGAAATCGTCGGTACGCCACGGCGCCGGCGCACTCGAAGTGCGCGGCGCCGACACCAACAACCTCCGCAACGTCGATGTCGACATCCCCCTCGGAGTGCTGGTGGTGCTCACCGGTGTCGCGGGGTCGGGGAAGAGCTCGCTCATCGGCGGATCGGTGTCCGGTCGCGACGGCGTGGTCACCATCGACCAGGGAGCGATCAAGGGGTCGCGGCGTAGCAATCCTGCGACGTACACAGGCATGCTCGACCCGATCCGAAAGGCCTTCGCGAAGGCCAACGGGGTCAAGCCGGCGCTGTTCAGCGCGAATTCGGAAGGCGCGTGCCCCAACTGCAACGGCGCGGGCGTCGTCTACTCCGACCTCGCGATGATGGCCGGAGTCGCGACCCCCTGCGAGGTGTGCGACGGAAAGCGTTTCCTGGCCGAGGTGCTCGAATACAAGTTCGGTGGCAAGGACATCAGCGAGGTCCTGCGGATGTCTGTCGCCGAGGCCGAGGAGTTCTTCGGATCTGCGGACTCGAAGATCCCGGCGGCCCACAAGATCCTGGATCGCCTGGTGGACGTCGGACTCGGTTACATCAAGGTCGGGCAGCCGCTGACGACGCTCTCCGGCGGTGAACGGCAGCGGCTGAAGCTCGCCACCCACATGGGGGAGAAGGGCGAGATCTACATCCTGGACGAGCCCACCACCGGCCTCCACCTCGCCGACGTCGAGAATCTGCTCGGCCTGCTAGACCGGCTCGTCGACTCCGGAAAGTCCGTCATCGTCATCGAGCATCATCAGGCGGTCATGGCGCACGCCGACTGGATCATCGACCTCGGTCCCGGTGCAGGCCACGATGGCGGCAGCATCGTCTTCGAGGGGAAGCCGTCGGATCTCGTCGCCGCGCGGTCGACACTCACCGGTGAGCATCTCGCGGAGTATGTCGGAGCGTGAATGCGATCAGGGCGCATTCTCCAGCCGGAGAATGCGCCCTGATCGGCTCGTTTCACGAGTCGGGGTGGCGGGATTCGAACCCACGACCTCTTCGTCCCGAACGAAGCGCGCTACCAAGCTGCGCCACACCCCGTGATGAACCTCGGTCAGCTTACAACACGACTCGTATGAAGGTTAAATCGGCTGGTCAGTGACAAGGTTCCCGATGGTCAGCGACGAGACCCCGCGCTTTCCGCGGCGCTGCCCGCGGACCTCCGTGATTCCTCGCGCGGAGCCGGAACCAAGGCCAGAAGAGTGGCTTCCGGGCGGCAGCAGAAGCGTGCAGGGGCGAAGGGGGAGGTACCCATTCCTGCCGACACGTGCAACTGCATATGGGTGCCCCACCGAGACGGGCCCTTCACTCGCGACCGGTCGATGCCGCAGTTGGTCACCAGAGCACCGAAGAACGGCAGGCACAGCTGTCCGCCGTGGGTGTGGCCGGCGAGTACGAGGTCGTACCCGTCGTCGGCGAAACGGTCGAGCACTCGCGGCTCGGGGGAGTGGGTCAGTCCCAGGCGAAGATCTGCGGACTTGTCGGCCGCTCCGGCGATGGTCTCGTAGCGATCGCGTTCGAGATGCGGATCGTCGACCCCGGCCACCGAGATGCGCACGCCGCCGACCTCGATGTCGCGGCGGACGTGCGTCATGTCCTGCCAGCCGCGTTCGTTGAACGCTGCGCGCAGGTCGCCCCAGGGAAGCGGCGGCCCGTACACGCGGTCGTGGTCCTTGTCGAAGTAGGCGAGTGGATTCTTCAGGACGGGCGCGAAGTAGTCGTTGCTGCCGAACACGAAGAGGCCCGGCCGGGCCAGGAGGCCGCTGAGCGCCTGGACGACCGCGGGAACCGACTTCGGGTGCGACAGGTTGTCGCCCGTGTTGATCACCAGATCGGGTTCGAGGCGATCGAGTTCCCTGATCCAGCTCTGCTTGCGTTTCTGCCCCGGCATCATGTGCAGGTCGCTGATGTGCAGCACGCGGAGAGTCGATGCACCCGGTGCGAGGACCGGGACGGTGACCTCCCGAAGCGTGAAGGCGTTGCGTTCGATCAGCGTTGCGTAACCGAGACCGAGGACGGCAGCTCCTGCGGTACTCGCGGCGACACGTGTGAGGGGAGAAAGGTCAGGCACTTCTTCAGCGTACCGCCGCTGCACGTCTGCGCACGTGCTTCGAGGTTCCCGGCGTAGGTTCTGGGTATGACCGATACAGCATCCTCACTCAAATCCACATTGCGTGCAGACATGACTGCCGCGATGAAGGCCAAGGACCAACTGCGCTTGGCGACGCTGCGGATGTTGCTCGCCGCGATCCAGACCGAGGAAGTCTCGGGGAAGGAAGCGCGCGAGCTCTCCGACGACGAGGTCATCAAGGTTCTGTCGCGGGAATCCAAGAAGCGCGGCGAGGCCGCTGAGGTCTACACCGAGAACGGGCGTGGCGAACTCGCAGCCAAGGAGCATGCTGAGGCCCGCATCATCGACGAATATCTGCCGACTCCGCTGACCGACGCGGAACTCGTCGACGTGGTGGACACGGCCATCGGCAGGGTCGCCGATGAGCTCGGTGCGCGTCCCGGTCCGAAGAACATGGGCCAGGTCATGAAAGTCGCGACCGCGATCGCCGCGGGCAAGGCGGATGGAAAGCGCCTGTCGGCGGCGGTGCGGTCGCGACTCTAGCCGTCTGTCAGTTGTCCGGATCCGGCGCTGACGGTGTCGTCGTGGCCGCCGGGCTCTCCGACTCGCTGTCGTCGGGCGGCGCCGACTCGGTCTGAGCAGGTTCTTGTCGTCCGGGGACCGGGGCAGGTGCCGACGGCACCGTGGTGTCCGGAACCTCGCTACCGCTCGGACGTGCGGGCGTCGCGCTCGTTGTCGGTGCCGCACGCACCGATCCGTCACTGATGAAGATCGTCACCGTGGACCCGGGGACCGCCGAGCCGGACGGTGAGCTTCCGGTGACCGTGCCTGCCCGCTCCTCGGCCTTCGTCGTCGATTCCGACACCGAGAACCCCGCGTCCTGCAAGCGTTGCACGGCCCGATCGCGCGACAGGCCCGTGACGTCGGGAACCTGAGCGTTACCTGCGCCGCGGACGTAACGAGGGTCGGTCGGCGGAAGCTCGACGGATCCGAACTTAGTGGCGACCGGAGACATGGCCGTGAACCAGGTGTGTGCCGGGGCGGTGCCGCCGAACAGGTTGCCGTCGTAGCACGGGCGGACGGGGTTGGCGCAGATCTGGCCGGGGGTGGGGGAGTCGCCGTAGGTGTAGACGGATCCGGCGTACCGGTTGGTGAAGCCCAGGAATGCGGACGACATGTGCGACTCGGTGGTTCCGGTCTTGGCTGCCACCGGCAGGTTCCACCCGGTGCTGCCCGCGGCTCCGGAAGCGGTACCTCCGCCTGCGGTGTCCTTGCTCATCGCGTTCGCAAGGGTGTCGGCGAGGCCCGGTTCGACGGCCTGCTCGCACGCCTGCTGCGTGATCGGTACGGGCTTGCCCTCACGATCGAATACACCGTCGATCGGAGTCGGGGGGCACCACTTGCCGTGCGAGGCGAGGGTGGCAGCCACGTTCGACAATTCGAGGTTGTTGATCCATGTAGGGCCGAGCGTGTACGAGCCCAGGTGCTGATTCTTCTGCATGTCGGCCATCGACTGCTCGCCGAAGCCCGAGGTGTTGGGCTGTGAGTAGGAACGCATGCCCAGGCGGACGGACATGTCGACGACGGAGTCGACGCCGGTCGCCTCGATCAGCTTCACGAAGGCGGTGTTCGGGGACTGCGCGAGTGCATCGGTCACCGACAGCGCAGGCGGGTACGGCGCGGCGTTCTCGACGCAGTAGTAGCCGGCGGGGCAGCCACGCGCACCGCCGTCACCGAGGCCCTGTGCGTTGTAGCGGCTGGGCACGTCGAGGACGGCGCTGGTGCCGAGGCCCTTCTCCATCGCCGCAGCGACCGTGAAGATCTTGAAAATCGATCCCGCGCCGTGACCGGCGAGCGAGTAGGGCTGCGGCTGGACTGTTTCGTAGGCGTCGCCGTCGAGGCCGTAGGTGCGGCTCGATCCCATGGCGAGGACACGATGGGAGTCCTGGCCGGGTTCGATCACGTTCATCACCGTTGCGACGTCGTCGACGGTCGGGCTCGTGTATTGATCGAGCGCGGCTTTGGTCGAACTCTGCACTTCGGGGTCGAGTGTGGTGCGGATCATGTATCCGCCCTTGTCGATCTGCTCTCGTGACAGACCCGAGTTCGCGAGGTACTGGAGTGCGTACTCGCAGAAGAATCCGCGATCGCCCGCTGCGATGCAGCCGCGCGGCAGGGTGTTCGGCTCGGGGAGGACACCGAGCGGTTCGGCCTTCGCTGCCCGGATCTCTTCGGCCCGCTCGGGAATGTTGTCGATCATCGTGTCGAGCACGATGTTTCGGCGGTTGGTCACGCCCTCTGCGTTTGTGTACGGGTTGAGCGCGGAGCTGGACTGCACCATGCCCGCGAGCATGGCTGATTGCGTGACGTTCAGGTCTTTCGCGTCGATCCCGAAGTAGGTCTGGGCGGCGTCCTGGATGCCGAACGAGCCGTTTCCGAATGGCACCAGGTTCAGGTAGCGGGTGAGAATCTCGTCCTTCGACAACTCTTCGTCGAGGGTGAGTGCCATCCGGATCTCACGGATCTTGCGGGCCGGTGTGGTCTCGATCGCCGCGCGGCGTTCCGCGTCGGTCTTCGCCACGACGTGCAGCAGGTAGTTCTTCACGTACTGCTGGTCGATCGTGGACGCACCCTGCTCGACCTGACCGCTACTGGTGTTGGTGAGGAAGGCGCGGATGGTGCCCTGCCAGTCCACGCCCTGGTGCTCGGGGAAGCGCTTGTCCTCGATCGAGACGATCGCGAGCTTCATCTCGTTGGAGATCTGGTCGCTGGGTACCTCGAAGCGTCGCTGGTCGTACAGCCACGCGATCGGGTTGCCGGCGGTGTCGACCATCGTCGTGACGGCGGGAACGATCCCTTCGACGAGTTCGGCGGAACTGTTGTCCACGGTGTCCGCGGCGCGATTCGACACGTACCCGAATCCGCCCGCAGCCGGAAAGAGCATTCCGGCCACGAGGACACCGCCGAGGGCCGTGCAACCGGCAAGTTTCGCCACAGTACTTCGGATCGACACGGGTACACCCTACGTGCCGATCGGAGCAGGCGACGATTCCAGGGAGTCGAAACGCCGTCCGACGTGCAGCTATGCACGGGCGTACCAGAAAAGGTTTCGTTCGCCTTGCGCGCGGGCATCAGTTTACCTAGATTGAGACAGCAGTGTGATACAGGTAACACCTCGACAGTGAAGACGTACAAGTTTTTTCATGCTAAGTGCAAAATTGTGCGTCCTCGGGAACTCCGCACACCGGAGTTTGGGAAGCAAAGGGGAACTGAATGCACCTGACCACTCCTATGACCAGGCTCGACGTCGACGAAGAAGAAGCACGCATCGCCTGGGTTTCGAAGGCCCGATGCCGCGAGGTAGACCCCGATCAGTTGTTCGTCCGAGGTGCAGCGCAGCGGAAGGCGGCGGTGATCTGCCGACATTGCCCCGTGATGCTGCAGTGCGGCGCAGACGCGCTCGACAACCGCGTCGAGTTCGGAGTGTGGGGAGGGATGACCGAACGTCAGCGACGTGCACTCCTCAAGCAGCACCCGGAGGTCGAGTCCTGGTCGGACTTCTTCGAGGCGCAGCGGCAGCACCAGAACGCGGTATGACCGCGAGTCTGTGAGAGCCGCGAGCCGGGTGAGAGCACTGCCTGTGTGACGACGCCGGAGCACGCACGACGGGGAAGGTCGTGCGTGCCGCCCGGAACACTCAGGCCTGACGTGTCAACTGGTCGCCCACCGCCCGCAGCGCTTCGAGGTCCGACACCTCGAAAGGCAACGACGGCACTCCGACGACCGGCACACGTGGATTCGCCGAGGTGAATCCACGCAGCAGGCGAACTTCTCGCTTCGCCGTCACCGCGCGATGCGCGTGGATGCGGAGCACGGCCTCTGCGGCGGGCGCATCCTCACCACCTTGTTCTGCCAGGAGATCGGCCGAGGTCAACGCATGGTCGGCCGGCAGCGACGACAACGTGGGGTGCGTCCGGTTGAGCACAAGGCCCGCAAGCGGCATCTTGTCGCCGCTCAATCGCTCCACGAAGAACGATGCCTCCCGCAGAGCATCCGGTTCCGGGGCCGCGACCACCATGAAATGCGTCCCGGGCTGCTGCAAGAGCTGATAGGTGCGATTGGCGCGGTCACGGAACCCGCCGAACATCGAATCCAGCGACTGCACGAATGCGGACGCATCCGACAGCATCTGGCTACCCACGATCGTCGACACCGCCTTCAATGCCAAGCCCATTGCACCCGTCACGATCCGGCCGAGGCCACGACCCGGGGCAGTGAAGATACGGATCATCCGGCCGTCGAGGAAAGCGCCGAGGCGTTGCGGTGCGTCGAGGAAGTCGAGGGCATTCCGTGACGGCGGGGTGTCCACCACGATGAGATCCCACTCGTCGCTCGCTGCGAGCTGGCCGAGTTTCTCCATCGCCATGTACTCCTGCGTACCGGAGAACGACGACGCCACCGTTTGATAGAAGGGGTTGTCGAGAATCTGCTGGGCCTTCTCCGGCGTGGAATGCTCGAGCACCATGTCGTCGAACGTGCGGCGCATGTTCAGCATCATCGCGTGCAACTCGCCCGTCGCGCCGGGCTCGAGCGGCACCTTCTGCGGCGAATTGTCGAGCTTCTGCACACCGAGCGCCTGGGCGAGCCGTCTCGCCGGATCGATCGTGAGCACCACGACCTTGCGACCCTGCTCCGCTGCACGCAACGCGAGCGATGCCGCCGTCGTCGTCTTACCGACCCCCCCTGACCCGCAGCACACGATCACTCGCGACGTCGGATCGTGGAGGATCTTCGCGACATCGAGCACCGGTGCCGTGCGCACGGTCCGCTCGGTCATCGGACACCCTGCTCGGCGAGAAGCTCGGCAAGCTCGTAGAGCCCGCCGAGGTCGACCCCGTCCGCAAGCAGTGGTAAAGACATCCGTGCCACCTTCACGTCGTCGAGTTGGGCGGCGCTGACCTGCTGCGCCTGCAGTATCGAGGCATGCTCGATGGTCTCTGTGAGCAGTCCGGCGAAATCGTCGTCCGAGAGCGTCAACCCGACCCGTTCGAACGCGGACCGGATGGATCCGGCGGGGATGCGGCCGTCGGCGACGTCGTCGACGAGTGTGTCCGGCAGATGCTCGGGTTCGGTCCTGTTGACGATCACCGTGCCCATCCGCAGATCGGCGGCCTCGAGTTCGTCGACTGCGTCGGCCGTCTCCTGCACGGGCAGTGCCTCGAGCAGCGTGACCAGGTGCACGACAGTCTCGTCGGAATGCAGCAACCGCACGACACCTTCGCTCTGCGAGCGGATCGGTCCCGACTTCGCGAGGTCGGCCATCGCCTTCGTCACGTCGAGGAAGCTGCCGATCCGGCCGGTGGGCGGAGCGTCGACCACGATCGCGTCGTACAGGCGCTCACCGGACTTGTCGGTGCGCACCACCGTCTCCTTGATCTTTCCGGTGAGAATCACATCGCGGAGTCCCGGGGCGAGTGTCGTCGCGAACTCGATCGCGCCGATCCTGCGCATCGCGCGGCCCGCGAACCCGAGGTTGTAGAACATGTCGAGGTACTCCAGGAACGCCGCTTCGATGTCGATCGCGAGGGCCATGACCACTCCGCCCCCCTCGGCGGTTGCGATCTTGGTCTCCACCGGAGGCAGCGGCGCCACGTCGAACAGCTGCGCGATTCCCTGCCTGCCCTCGGTCTCGACGAGCAGAACCTTCCGGCCCCCCGACGCGAGGGCAAGCGCTATGGCCGCCGCGACGGTGGATTTTCCGGTGCCCCCCTTGCCGGACACGAAGTGCAGTCGTGCCCGCGCGGCCTTGGCCGGCCATGTGCCGGAATGAGATGTCTGTGTCGCCACGGTGTCGAGCCTATAAGTCGTCAAGCGGGAAAGGCGCCGGATAGGGTCAGGTCATGAGTGAATTGACTACGTGGGAGTACGCAACCGTGCCCCTGCTCACGCACGCGACCAAGCAGATCCTCGACACGTGGGGTTCCGACGGGTGGGAACTGGTGACGGTTCTGCAGGGACCCACCGGCGAACAGCACGTCGCGTACCTCAAGCGTCCGAAGAGCTGACCCCATGGCAGAAACCTGGACCGCACGTCTGACCGAACTCGGGATCACCCTGCCGCCGGTCGCCGAGCCGGTCGCCGCATATGTGCCGGCCCTGCGCAGCGGGAGCACTGTCTACACCTCGGGCCAGCTTCCTATGGTCGACGGCACCCTGGCGTACGTCGGCAAGGTCGGCTCCGACGTGTCCGCCGACGACGCGAAGAACGCTGCCCGCATCTCGGCGCTCAACGCTCTGGCCGCCGTCGATGCCCTCGTGGGTATCGACAATGTGGTGCGCATCGTCAAGGTCGTGGGATTCGTGGCCTCGGCCGACGGATTCACCGGACAACCCGGTGTCGTCAACGGAGCCTCGGAACTGCTGGGCGAGATCTTCGGCGAGGCCGGTGCTCACGCGAGATCCGCAGTCGGTGTCGCCGAACTTCCGCTCGCAGCGTCCGTCGAGGTAGAGCTGATGGTCGAGGTGCGCTGATCATGGCGCTCGTTCATCCTGCCTACGGGCAACTGCGACAGGTAACCGAGAACGCGGCGGTGCTACTCGCCGAGAATCCGTCGGTGATGTCCCTCGAGGGCACCAATACCTGGATCCTGCGGGCACCGGACAGCGACGAGTGCATCGTGATCGACCCGGGCCCGCTCGACGAGGCGCACCTCGCGCGTGTCGCGCAGGTCCCGGTCGCGATGACGCTCATCAGTCATCGACACTTCGACCACACCGAAGGCGGTGAGCGTCTTGCGGAGCTCACCGGAAGCCCGGTTCATGCCGTGACACCCGAACATCGGCACGGTGGCGGTACCGAGCTGTCCGACGGCGACGTCGTCGAAGCCGGCGGACTCCGCGTTCGGGTCCTCGCCACACCGGGGCACACGGCGGATTCGCTGTCGTTCGTTCTCGAGGACGATCGCAGCGTCCTCACCGCCGACACGATCCTCGGGCGGGGAACGACCGTGCTCGACGACACGGACGGCGACCTCGGCGACTATCTGGGTTCGTTGCGGTCGTACATAGAACTCGGCTCGGGGTACACGGTGCTACCCGGACACGGTGCGGAACTACCCGACCTCGAGACGATCGCTCGGGGGTACCTGGCGCACCGGGAGCAACGGCTCGACCAGGTTCGCAGTGCGTTGCGCACCCTCGGCCCCGAGGCCTCGGCACGGCAGGTGGTGGAACACGTGTATGCCGACGTCGACGAGTCTCTGTGGGGCGCGGCCGAGAAGTCGGTGAACGTACAGCTGGCATATCTGCGCGGGTAGCCCGCAGGGTAAGAACGAACGGTCGAGGCCGGGACACCCCATGGTGTCCCGGCCTCGACCGTAAGCGGAGTCTCTCGGAGGTCGTCCCTAGCGGGCGCGACGCGCCAGGCGCTCGGAGTCCGAGATCAGCACGCTCTTGCCTTCGAGCCGCAGCCAGCCGCGGTGCGCGAAGTCTGCAAGCGCCTTGTTGACCGTCTCGCGGGACGCGCCGACGAGCTGAGCGATCTCTTCCTGGGTCAGGTCGTGGGTCACGCGGAGTGCACCCGCTTCCTGGGTGCCGAAGCGCTGTGCGAGCTGCAGCAGCGCCTTGGCGACACGACCGGGAACGTCGGTGAAGATCAGGTCGGCGAGGCTGTTGTTGGTGCGACGCAGACGACGGGCGAGCACGCGCAGGAGCTGCTCCGCGATCTCGGGACGCTGGTCGATCCACGCCTTGAGCGCTTCACGGTCCATGCTCACCGCTCGCACCTCGGTGACGGTGGTGGCGGTGGATGTGCGCGGACCCGGGTCGAAGATGGACAGCTCACCGAACATGTCGGAGGGGCCCATGATCGTCAGCAGGTTCTCGCGGCCGTCCGGCGAGCGCCGTCCGAGCTTGATCTTGCCGGAGACGATGATGTACAGGCGGTCGCCCGGTTCGCCCTCGTTGAAGATGACGTGGCCGCGCGGGAAATCGACCGGTTGCAGCTCCTTGATCAGCGCCGCAACCGCAGAGGGCTCGACTCCTTGGAAGATGCCTGCTCTGGCCAGGACCTCGTCCACGTGCGCTCCTTTTGGGATGATTCTTGTTGTACTTCAACTGGCGGGTGTGCACGTCCAAGGCATCCCGGCAAGGGTCACCATTCCGGCGTACGGACGCCAAGTCTACTGTGCCTGCCGCATGTGTGAGTGACCGACACCACGGAACCCTTCCGTGTATGTCGGGTCCCGCCCTCGAATGCTACCGGCCGGTACCTGCGTCAGCTCGCGCGGCTCGCGTCCAGGAGATCCGGAGTGTCGACGGAATCGGAGGTGTCGCTGCGCCTCCGGCGCCGGTTGAACCGGGCCAATGCGCCGGGGAATCCTTCGCGGGCGAGTGCGTCGACGTCGGCGTGGTCCGCCTGGTCGAGGAACTCTTCGACCTCCTGCTGGCGAACGGACAATCGACTCAATCGCGATTCGACCCTTTCCATGGCGAGTGCAAACAGCATGAGCAGCACTGGGAGAAGTACGACAGCAAGAGCTTGCATGACGGGAAGTAAACACGGGCAAGATCTCAGAACAGACACGGCCCCCGGATTGAGTCGGACCTCTTACGTACAGTGGTCCAGGTGCAACCGACCCCGTCCGAGAGCCTCGATTCGAGTCCCGTTCGCGCCCCGGAACGGGGCCCGCGCAGGTCACGTCGGGCTCGGGGCCCCGAGTCCCGCCTCGGTCTGGTCCGGCGCGCACGGCGGATGAACCGACGCCTCGCCGAGGCCTTCCCGCATGTCTACTGTGAGCTCGATTTCACCACTCCGCTCGAGCTCGCAGTCGCGACGATTCTGTCCGCACAGTGCACTGATGTACGAGTCAACCAGGTCACGCCGGCGCTCTTCGCGCGCTACCCGGACGCTCGCTCGTACGCGGAAGCCGACCGCACCGAACTCGAGGAGTACATCCGCTCCACCGGCTTCTACCGCAACAAGGCGAATTCGCTCATCGGCCTGGGCCAGGCGTTGCTCGAGCGTTTCGACGGTGAGGTTCCGCGCCGGATGAAAGACCTCGTGACGCTCCCGGGCATCGGCCGGAAAACGGCGAATGTGGTCCTCGGTAACGCCTTCGATGTGCCGGGAATCACTGTCGACACCCACTTCGGGCGGCTCGTGAACCGGTGGAAATGGACCGACGAAACCGACCCCGTGAAGGTCGAACATCTGGTCGGCGAGCTCATCGAGCGTAAGGAATGGACCCTGCTGTCCCATCGGGTGATCTTTCACGGCCGTCGGGTCTGCCATGCACGTAAGCCGGCGTGCGGAGTGTGCGTGCTCGCGAAGGACTGCCCGTCCTACGGGATCGGGCCCACCGACCCGCAGATCGCCGCGGGGCTCGTGAAGGGACCGGAGACCGAGCATCTGCTCGAGCTCGCCGGGCGGTGAGGGTGGTGCGTCCTTCGAGTGCAGGCCGTTGGAGCCTGGCGGCGCTGGTCGTCGTGATCGCGCTGATCGTGGCCATCTGGCCCCGCGACGGCGATACCCCCGACCCGAGTCCCTCCGACGGTCCGGGGACCTCCGCAGCACCCGTCGACCGTCGCCCCCAGGACGACGCGCAAGCGCTCGCCCCACTGCGCGTCGCAGCGGACCTGCTGCCGTGCCCGGCGCCGACGGGCGCACCTCCGGAGGGGCCGCTTGTCGGATCGGTCTTCGAGTGCGTGGGAGACGGTAGCGCCGTCGACCTCGCCGCCGGGCTCGCCGGGCGGCCCGCCGTCGTCAACCTCTGGGCGTGGTGGTGCGCTCCGTGTGCCGAAGAACTTCCCGTGCTCGAGGAGTACGCGCAGCGTGTGGGCGACGCGGTGTCGGTGGTGACCGTGCACACCGATCCCAACGAGGCGAACGCGCTGGACCGGCTCGCTCAGTACGACGTCCGGCTGCCCGGTGTGCAGGATGGCTCAGGACGCGTGCAAGCAGCGGTGGCTGCGCCGGCGGTATTGCCGGTCACGGTGCTCGTGCGCGCCGACGGGTCGGTCGCCAAGGTGTTGCCCCAACCGTTCCGCAGTGCAGACGAGGTGGCCGAGGTTGTCGAGACACATCTGGGGGTTGTCGCATGATGCCGTATTGGCTGCGGCGTGTGGCCACGGTTGAGCCCACCGATCCGCACGGACTCAATCCCGTCCTGGACCGAGAGGCTCCGCACGGGACGGTCACGCGCCCGGCGTCGGTGCTCGTCCTGTTCGGCGGATCGCCCGAGCCCGACCCTCTTGCCCGCGGTGGTCTGCCGGCCGACGCCGAGGTCCTGCTCACCCAGCGCGCCGCGACTATGCGCCAGCACAGCGGACAGGTCGCATTTCCCGGTGGCGCCGCCGACCCCGAGGACGACGGCCCCATCGCGACAGCCCTGCGTGAGGCGCAGGAGGAGACCGGGGTCGACCCGCACGGGGTCCGACCGCTGGCGGTGCTTCCCGAACTGTTCATTCCGCCGTCGGGGTTCGACGTGACCCCCGTCGTTGCGTATTGGGAGAAGCCCAGCCCGGTCGGGGTGGTCGACCCCGCCGAAGCGGCTCGCGTCGTGCGTGTACCTCTGCGCGATCTGCTCGATCCCGACAACAGATTCCAGGTCTCCCACCGGATGGGGTATCGAGGCCCGGCATTCCAGGTCGACAGCATGCTCGTGTGGGGTTTCACCGCGGGTGTTCTCGCGGGTCTGTTCGCAGTGTCGGGGTGGGAGATCGAATGGGACCACAGCGACGTCCGTGATCTGGAAGTGGTGCAAGCCGAACTCGAATCGGGGGTGATCGACGCATGACCGGATCGGGTTGGCTCGACCTCGTCCTCGTCCTCGTCGTGATCATCGCGGCGTCGTCCGGCCTGCGGCAGGGGGCGGTGGCGTCCGCGCTGGCATTCCTCGGGGTGCTGTTGGGTGCCGTGGCCGGCATCCTCATCGCACCGCACGTTCTCGTCCATGTCGACGAGGGACGGCTGCGGATACTGGCGGGGATCGTGTTGATCATCGTGCTGGTGGTGGTCGGGGAGGTCGCGGGCATGGTGCTCGGCCGGGCCGCGCGCAGCAGCATGCACAGCCCCAGCGCCCGCGCGGTCGACAGCGTGATCGGCGCGGGGCTCCAATCTGTGGCTGTACTCATCGCCGCGTGGTTGCTGGCTATCCCGTTGACGTCCGCGGCACAACCGCAGATATCCGCGGCGGTGCGCGGATCGAAGGTGCTCGGTACGGTCGACAATCTCGCGACCGACTGGATGCGGGCGATCCCCAACGAGTTCTCGGCACTTCTCGACACCTCGGGACTCCCCGAGGTGATCGGGCCGTTCGGTCGCACCCCGATCGCCGAGGTCGCCGTTCCCGACGGCACACTGCTCGACGGGCCGATCCCTGAGCAGTTGCATTCGAGTGTGCTGCGCATCAACGGTGTTGCGCCGAGCTGCCAGAAGGCGCTCGAAGGATCGGGCTTCGTGGTGTCGCCCGAGCGGGTCATGACGAATGCACACGTCGTCGCGGGCACCGCGGCCGTGACCGTCGAGAGCAACGGGCGTGCACTCGACGCGGAGGTCGTGCTGTTCGACCCGGCGGTCGACGTGGCGATCCTCGCGGTCCCGGGTCTGACTGCGCCGCCACTCGCGTTCTCCTCGACCCCGGCGGAGTCGGGTGACGACGCCATCGTCCTCGGGTATCCGGGTGGCGGGCCATACACCGCCAGCGCGGCCCGAATCCGCGAAACCCTGGATCTGCAGGGACCGGACATCTACCGCAGCGGCACCGTCGAGCGGGAGGTCTACACACTGCGCGGGCTGATCCAGCAGGGTAACTCCGGTGGACCGCTGGTCGACCCGCAGGGGCGGATCCTGGGCATGGTGTTCGGTGCAGCCGTCGACGATACCGACACCGGATTCGCGCTCACCGCATCCGAGGTGAGCCGTCAGCTCGCGATGGCCGACTCGATGGTCGCCGCCGTCGAAACCGGGGCGTGCATCGTCTGATGGCCCGGTACATCTAGAGCGTGCGAGCGAAGTCCAGAAATGCTGCCGTCACGTCGTCGGGCTTCTCCTGGTGTGCGTAGTGACCTGCTCCGTCGATGAACTTGATGACCCGGCCGGGTGCGTGCCGCACGCAGCGACGCAGGGTCGCTGCCATCACGTACGGATCGAGCGCACCGTGCATCTGCAGGACAGGAACGGCCAGAGTGACATCCATGGCCTTCATGAACCGGCGGCCGTCGGGTCGCCACTGACTGCGGAAGGCCCACCGCTGGTATTCGAGGCTGCAGTGCGCTACTCCCGGGATCCGGACCGCTGAGCGCAAGCGGTCGATGACGTCGGGGAACTCCGCACTGTGCTGCCAGTCGCTCCCCGAACGGATCCGCACGAGGCGTTCGATCTCGGCGCCGTCGTCGCGCACGAGGAGCTGTTCGGGTCGCCACGGCAGCTGATAGGCGAGGAAGGTGGGCAGCAGTGCCTTGCGCTGAGCGCGATCGCGAATGGCAGCATCGCGGAGCGAAATCGGGTGCGGGGAGTCCACGACCGTGATCGCGCGGACGAGCTGAGGGTGCAGAACTGCGGTGGCCCAGCACACGAGACCCCCGTCGGCGTGGCCGACGAGAATCGCCTCGGTGTGTCCCAGCGCTCGGATGAGTCCGGCGACGTCGGCCGCGAGGGTCCAGCCGTCGTAACCGCGGGGTGGCTTGTCGGTGTCGCCGTAGCCACGTAGATCGATCGCGACCGCACGATATCCGGCGTCGGCGACAGCGGTGAGCTGATGGCGCCACGACCACCACAGGTCGCCGAAACCATGAACGAATACCACCAACGGCGCGCCGGGCGCAGTGCCGTGGGCTTCGACCGCGTGCAGTCGGATGCCGTTGGCGTGGATATCGCGATGGGTCCACGGTCCGTCGTAACGGACCGTGGACGGATCCGGTGGCGTCAATGTGGTGATTGCGTCAGCGAGCCGCGTGTTGCGGGCGATGTGCATCGGCATCGTCGCCGGAGTGCGGCAGAACCGTCTTCGCCTGCTTGAGCGAGTCGATGGTCTTGTTCGGTGCCCGTAGCTTGCGAACCCGCAGGTAACCGATGAGCGCGAATATCGCGGTCACGACCACCATCAGCAGGAAGACGATCAGGAACGCCAGCCAGCGGGCAACCCACACGTCGAGCAGTTCGGCGAGGAAGAAGAAGAAGAAGAACGAGCTGAAGATGAGTACAGCGAGGGCGAGGATGAAGAACAGACTGCCCTGCAGGCCCTTCTTGACCTCGCCGGTGACCTCGGCCTTCGCGAGTTCGACCTCGGCACGGAACAGCGTGGACACCTGCGCGGTCGCGTCACGGACGAGTTCGCCGATACTCGCGTCCCGCGAGGTCGGGGTGTGTACCTCCGTCAGCGGAATGCCCGAGATGCTGCTCGGCGCCCCGTCTCCCGGCCGGTTCCCGTTCGTGACGCTCACTAGTCGACCCCTTCAGGTTGGTTCGTTCGTGCTTGCGGTGGGCTCGCCCACGCCGTAACAGTAGCGCCGATCCCGATGTGGGGGCGACGAGTGACATAGCAAGGCGGCGGCTTTTGTGAAATCTTCCGGTACTTCAACCTGATGACGCCACGGCGCCCTCCCGGGAACGAATTCCGGGAGGGCGCCGCGTCGAGCGGGTTTACTTCTTGCGGATCGCGTCGAACACCGCGGGGTCCACCAGTGTCGAGGTGTCGCCGAGTTCGCGACCCTCGGCGACGTCGCGGAGCAAGCGTCGCATGATCTTGCCGGAACGGGTCTTGGGCAGCTCGGGCACGATCGTGATCTGCCGCGGCTTCGCGATCGGGGAGATCTCGACTGCGACGTGATCGCGCAGTTCCTTGATGAGCTGGTCGCCGGTGTTCTCGACGTGCTCGAGCAGGATCACGTACGCGACGATGCCCTGACCGGTTGTGTCGTCGGCCGCGCCGACCACTGCGGATTCCGCGACAGCGGGATGGCTGACCAGAGCGGATTCGACTTCGGAGGTGGAGATGCGGTGCCCGGAGACGTTCATGACGTCGTCGACACGTCCGAGGACCCACAGGTCGCCGTCCTCGTCGTACTTGGCGCCGTCGCCTGCGAAGTACCAGCCCTGCTCCTCGTAACGGGACCAGTAGGTTTCGCGGTAGCGCAGAGGATCGCCCCAGATCCCGCGGAGCATCGCCGGCCACGGCTGGTCGAGCACCAGATAACCGTTGCCGCCGGCGCCGAGCGGGTTGGCCGCGTCGTCGACGATCTTCGCGGAGATCCCGGGCAGTGGTGCCATCGCGGAACCGGGTTTGGTGGCGGTGATGCCGGGCAGTGGGGAAATCATGATCGCACCGGTCTCGGTCTGCCACCAGGTATCGACGATCGGAGTCTTGCCTGCGCCGATGACCTCGCGGTACCAGCGCCACGCCTCGGGGTTGATCGGCTCGCCGACGGAGCCGAGCAGCCGGATCGACGACAGGTCGTGGGCGTCGGGGATCTCACGGCCCCACTTCATGAACGTGCGGATCAGGGTGGGAGCGGTGTAGTAGATCGAGACGCCGTACTTCTCGATGATCTCGAAGTGGCGGTGCTCGTTGGGGGAGTTGGGGGTGCCTTCGTAGACGATCTGGGTGGCGCCGTTCGAGAGCGGCCCGTACACGATGTAGGAGTGTCCGGTGACCCAGCCGATGTCGGCGGTGCACCAGTAGACGTCCTTGCCCGGCTTGTGGTCGAACACGTAATGGTGCGTGTAGGAGGCCTGGGTGAGGTAGCCGCCGGAGGTGTGGACGATGCCTTTGGGCTTCCCCGTGGTGCCGGAGGTGTACAGGATGAACAGGGGGTGCTCGGCGTCGAACGCCTCGGGCGTGTGTTCGGGGGAGGCCTTCTCGACGGTCTCGTGCCACCAGAGGTCGCGCCCTGAAGTCCACCCGACGTCGATGCCGGTGCGCTCGACCACGAGCACGTTCTGGATCGACGCTGCGCCGTCGACCGCTTCGTCGGCGGCGGTCTTGAGCGGAGCTGCCTGCCCGCGGCGCCACTGCCCGTCGACCGTGACGAGAAGCTTGGCTTCGGCGTCGTCGATGCGGGAGCGCAGAGCGGTGGCGGAGAAGCCGGCGAAGACGACGGAGTGCGTGAGGCCCAGTCGGGCGCACGCGAGCATCGTGACGATCGCCTCGGGGATCATCGGCATGTAGATCGCGACGCGGTCGCCGGTGACGAGACCGAGGTCGGTGAAGGTGTTCGCGGCCTTCGACACCTCGGCGAGCAGATCGCTGTAGGTCAGAGAGCGGGAGTCGCCGGGTTCACCTTCGAAGTGGATCGCGACGCGGTCGCCGTTGCCGGCTTCGACGTGACGGTCGACGCAGTTGTAGGCGACGTTGAGGGAGCCTCCGACGAACCATTTCGCGACGGGAGCATCGGACCAGTCGAGCACCTGTGTCCAGGGTGTGGCCCAGTCGAGACGCTGGGCCTGGGTATCCCAGAACGCGAGCCGGTCGGCGTCGGCGGCGGCCTGCAACTCGGGACCTGCGTTGGCGGTGGCGGCGAACTCGGCGCTCGGCGGGAACGCCTGCTGGTCGTGGTCCTGGGCTGCGCTCGTCATGGTGCGGTGGCCTCTTTCCGGGTCGTGGCAAAACAGTTCGGACCCCAGTGAGCGTAGTCACCTGTGACGCGGATCGCACCGTTGCACGACGCTGCAACCTGCTCACATGCGCTGATCGGTCGTTGTCGCGCGACGGGCGGTCGGCAACGGCGACGAGTGGCCCCTCGATGAGCCCATTGACGGGCCGTAGGTGATGTTCGCAGCTCACGCCGGTACCGTTCGGGCCGTGACCGATCCGCTTCAGCCCATTCTCGATCTCCCCGGCGTGCGCGACGCGGCAGACCGCGCGCGTGATGCCCTCGCCGAGGTCCACCGTCATCGCACGAACCGTCGCGGCTGGCCGAACACTGCGGCGGAGGCCTCGGTGCGGGCCGCGCGAGCATCGGCAGCGATCGGCGGTGGATCCACGGAGCTTCCGCCCCCGGGAGAGACAGGCGATCCGGTGCTGTCGGGTGCGTTGCGGGTCGCGCAGTCCCTCGACGGTGATGCGCTCGCAAATCAGGTGTCCACGTGGCGCCGTGCGCCCCTGCAGGCGCTGGCCCGCCTCCACCTGCTCGCCGCGGCCGATGTGGTGGACGATCCGGAGCAGCTGGGTCGGCCCCGGTCGGAGCCGGGAGTGGCGGAACGTCTCGACGGTCTCGCTCAACTGGTCACGGGAGGAAGTTCCGTGCCTGCTCCGGTGCTTGCGGCCGTGGTGCACGGCGAGCTCTGTTCACTGAGTCCCTTCGGTGTTGCCGACGGCGTCGTGGCGCGTGCAGCGTCGCGGCTGGTGTGTGTGGCTTCCGGGCTCGACACCCACAACCTCGGAGTACCCGAAGTGACGTGGATGCGGCGAGCCCAGGCATACCGCGATGGAATCGCAGGCTTCGGTCAGGGCACCGACGTGGGCGTCGGTGGCTGGGTGATCTTCTGCTGCGGTGCGCTCGAGGCCGGTGCTCGCGAGGCGACGTCGATCGCAGAGGCGTTCGGCGGCAACTGAGATCCACCGCGCGAACTTGGAATGAATTGCAGTACATTGCCTTTCGGCTGCACAGTCAAAAGCGGGTGGCACGCCGATCGTGATCGGTGCGCCACCCGCTAGCACGGAACTTCCGGGTTACCAAGCGTGCTGGTGTGGGTTGTGTGTCAACGGCCTCGGCGATGATCCGGGTGTCGGCGGTTCGCTCCCCGCAACGGGTGCGGGGGTCTTGCCTTCGAGAACTCGGAACTCGCAGGCCCACAACGCTTCTGCCCTTATAGTGGCATCGGCTCCGCGTGGGTACTCGGTGTCCGTGCTGGGAAACGCGGGCGGGAGATCGAATCTTCTCTTCCGATTCGCTCTTGGCCTCCCGTGCTTCCGTAACTCATTTGTACCCCGTACTTTCGGCGTCGGCAAGCCCCTGGCTCGGAAAGATTCAGCCGGGGAGTGGGGTGAGGCGAAGGTGTTGCGCAGGGCCGTGCCGGCGCCCGGCGAGGTAGACTGCGGCACCGGTGATCAACGCCGCCGCGGCTCCTGCGACGGCCAGTCCGAGGAGCCCTTTCGCCGACGGCCGGACGCGTCGCGACAACGGTACCGGTCGGGTGAAAGTCAATATGGGCCAGTCATTTTCATTCGCGACACGGCGTAACACCCGGTCGGGATTGACCGCACGCGGCTTGCCGACCACCTGCAGCATCGGCACGTCCGTCGCAGAATCCGAGTACGCATAACAACGCGCCAGGTCGTAGCCGTGGCTGACTGCGAGCTCGCGGATCGCGGTGCTCTTCGCCTCACCGAAGCAGTAGAACTCGAGTTCCCCGGCGTACCGCCCGTGGACGATCCTCATCCGACTTGCAGCGCTGTACGAGGCACCGAGTGCCTGGGCGATCGGCGTGACGACCTCTTCGCCCGACGCCGACACGATCACCACGTCGTGGCCGCGGGCATGGTGGTCTGCGATCAGGTCCTTGGCTTCCGCGTACACCAACGGCGTGACTATCTCGTCGAGGGTCTCGTCCACGATCGAGCGGATCTGTTCCACGTCCCAGCCCTTGCACATCTGCGCTATGTGCTCGCGCATCCGGTCGACGCGCTCCTGGTCGACGGTGGACAGCACGAAGAGCAGCTGCGCGTAAGTGCTCGCCAGCACCGCGCGGTGGCTGAGCAGGCCGTGCTCGAAGAACGGGCGGGTGAATGCGAGGACGCTCGATTTGGCGATCACGGTCTTGTCGAGGTCGAAGAAGGCGGCGATCCGACCGGACTCGGCGGGATCCGCGGTCGCATCTGTCACGTGCTCCACCATAGGGCCCGCGGTGCCACTTCCGCGGCTCGGATGAGCGCCACGCCACGCGGATGTTTGAACTTGCAAACACCGAGTATGGAAGGTGTAGTATCGCGACAGTCTGGATATCCAGGCAGTGTTCAGCCCGACCCCCCGGGGCTGAACTCCGACGGCCCTCGCCTCCTCCCCCCCTGGCGAGGGTCGTCCCTTTTGTTCGGGGCGGTTGTCCTACCTGCGCCGATGACGTCTCGGCGTGCCGCGCCGAGTCGCACGGACTTCCTGCAGCAACGAGTTGTCCACAGGCGCCTGATCCATCCACAGATTCGGCGATACCGGCGAATCGGCCTTCCGCGGCAGCCGCGGAGCCCGCACGCTGTGCGGCATGAACGACGTCCTTGCACTGATCGGCGACGCGACCCTCCTGGCAAGCCTGCGCCGTGTGGCAGCGGCAGCAGACCGGCAACTGGCCGAACCGACCGTCCTACCGCGGCGCCGCGCATGGCTGGATGCGGGCCTGGTGGTGGTCGACCGCGACGAAGCGCTCTCCTGCGCTGCTGCGCTGCCCCGCAGATCAGGGATCGTGTTGGTCTGCCCGGGTGCACCCGGCCTGGACGAGTGGCAGGCCGCGGCCACGGTGGGCGCCGAACACGTGCTGGGTCTTCCCGATGACGAAGTGGAACTGCTCGCCGTCCTCGGTGCGGCGGCCGAACCCGAAGCGGGTGGAGGCACGGTGTTCGCGGTGGTCGGTGGCTGTGGCGGTGCAGGCGCCTCGACCTTCGCTGCCGCACTCGCGTGGGCGGCTGCCGCCCGGGGTGCACCCGGTGTCCTTCTCGTCGACGCCGACCCTTTCGGCGCGGGACTGGACACCCTCACTGGGCTCGAGGAACGCGCAGGTATCCGATGGTCGGGCCTGACGGTCGACTCGGGCAGTGTCTCTGCCCGGGCCTTGCGCGATGCCGTACCCGAATGGCTGTCCGGAGTGGGGGTGCTCGCCGGCGACCGGGGTGCCGAGCGTATCGGCGCGGCCCCGCTCACCGCGGTCCTCGAAGCAGCGCGCCGTGCGGGCGTGGCCGTGGTCTGCGACGTGGCCCGTACATTCGACGAGGTCGCCGAGGCCGCGATCGCTGCTGCCGACACCACCGTGCTCGTCACCCAGGCACGGGTGAGCGGCGCGTTGGCTGCCGCCCGGACGGCGGACTGGCTCACGGGTCGCGCCGCCACAGCGGGAGTCGTGGTGCGGGGGCCCGCACCCGGCGGTTTGCGCGCAGCCGACGTCGCCGCAGTGGTGGGACTGCCGCTGCTGGCCGCGATGCGTCCTCAGCCCGGGCTCGCAGAGGCCCTCGAACGTGGCGGCCTGCGACTTCGGCAGCGGTCGCCGCTCGTCGTTGCTGCCTTCGAGGTCTTCGACTCCTCCGCTCACGCCGGGCCGAGGGGTGCCGCATGAACGATGTCCTCGACGCCGAACTGCTCGACCGGGTACGCGATCGGCTCGCGGCCGAACCTGGTGATCTGTCACCCGCACGGGTCGCGACCGCGCTGCGCGCCGAAGCCGGCGGTGTGCTCGGCGACACCGATCTTCTCGTCGCTCTGCGCCATCTCCAGACCGAGCTCACGGGAGCCGGCCCACTCGAAGCGTTACTCTCCGACCCCACAGTGACGGATGTGCTGGTCACCGCCCCCGACCGGGTGTGGGTCGACTGTGGTGGCGGTCTGACGCTCACGCCGGTGACCTTTCCGGACGAGGCCGCCGTCCGGCGGCTCGCGCAGCGTCTCGCATTGTTCGCCGGGCGCCGACTCGACGATGCGCAGATGTGGGTCGACGGTCGCCTCCCTGGGCACGGCGAGTTCGGTGTCCGCCTGCACGCAGTACTCGCCCCCGTCGCCCAGGGTGGAACGTGCCTGTCACTGCGCGTGCTGAGGCCGGCGACGCAGGGACTCGACGCGTTGGTCGAGCGCGGAGCGGTGCATCCCGATGCCCACCGGTTGCTCCGCAGGATCGTATCGGCGCGCCTGGCCTTCCTCGTCGTCGGCGGAACCGGCGCGGGCAAGACGACGCTCTTGGCGGCGCTCCTCGGCGCGGTCGACCCCGCGGAACGAATCGTGTGCGTCGAGGACGCCGCAGAACTCGTGCCCGATCACCCACATGTGGTGCGTCTCGTCGCCCGAGCACCGAACGTCGAAGGTGTCGGGGAGGTCACCGTGCGCGATCTCGTGCGTCAGGCATTGCGGATGCGGCCGGACCGGATCGTCGTCGGTGAGGTGCGGGGCGCCGAGGTGGTCGATCTCCTGACAGCGTTGAACACAGGCCATGACGGCGGCGCGGGCACCGTGCACGCGAACTCACCCGACGAAGTGCCCGCCCGACTCGAAGCGCTCGCAGCCCTCGGCGGACTCGATCGCGCCGCACTGCACAGTCAGCTCGCCGCCGCCGTCCAGGTGATCCTGCACGTCCACCGGGCTCCCGACGGATCCAGGAGGCTCGTCGAGATCGGAGTGGTCGAACGCGACCAGATCGCCGGGGTTCTGGTGGTGCCCGCGTGGACATATGCCGGCGGTGCCGCGCCTCGTTCGGAAAGGCTCGAACGGATCCTGCGGTCGAGGGAGGAGTCGTGACCGTATCAGCCCTGTGCCTGGCGGCTGCCGTCCTCGCTGCCCCTGGTGCCGACGCGCGCCGGAGACTCGAACGACGTGAAGTCGCATCACCGGCGACGTTGCGCCGACCGAACCGAGTGCTCTGCGCGGTGGTCGCCGCCTCGGCCGGGTCGATCCTCATCGGAGTGGGCGCAGCCGTCGCCGTGGCGGTCGCAGCGGCCACGATCGTGTACCGCCTGCGTCGCCGCCAACGGGCGGCGCGTCTCGACACCGACCGTCGGACCCTGCTCTCCGGCCTCGATATGGTGATCGCGGAACTGCACGTCGGCGCGCATCCCGCCGACGCATGCGACACGGCCGCGTGCGAAACCACCGGGCCGACCTCGGACTCGCTGCGGGTCGCGGCGGCGCGGGCGCGGCTGGGCGGGTCCGCGTCTGACGGGTTACGCGGTGCAGCAAGCGAATTCGAGGAAGAGGGGATCGGCGAGAGTCTCGTCCGGGTTGCCGACGCCTGGTCGGTCTCCGACCGCCACGGACTGGCGCTCGCGGAACTGTTGTCGGCGGCCCGGTCCGATCTCGCGGCCCGTATGCGTATCCGGACGCGCACCGACGCCGGTCTCGCCGGCGCCCGCGCCACTGCGACGGTTCTCGCCGCGCTTCCATTGCTCGGAGTGGCACTGGGACAGCTCATGGGAGCGGCGCCGCTGACGACGCTCCTCGGCGGCGGACTCGGTGCCGTGCTGCTGGTGCTCGGCACGGTGCTCGTGTGCGCCGGATTGCTGTGGACCGACCGCATCGCCGACAGAGTCGGCCGGTGACCGGGTCGATGTTGCTGCCGTCGTTGTGCCTTGCTGCCGCACTGGTTGCGGTGCCGGACCCGGGAACACGGAGGTTGCAGTCCTTGCACGGATCATCCGTCCCCACGACGAGTATCGCGACCGGTGACGCGCAGGATCCATATGCGATCGCCGCCGCGTTCGATCTCTTCGCGGCGTGCCTGCGGGCCGGGATGCCGGCAGCATCCGCGGCGGGTGTGGTCGCGGAGTCCGCGCCGGCCGCGCTCGCTGCGGCACTTCGGCGAGGAGCCGACCGCTTGAAGCTCGGTGCCGATCCGGCCGCCGCGTGGTCTGCGGACGGCGACGCACTGCTCGAAGACTTCGCTCGCGCCGCCCGGAGATCGGCGAAATCCGGTGCGCCACTGTCCGACATCGTGGCCGAACTCGCCGTGCGGCATCGTACCGAGGCCGAAGACAAAGCCGCCGGCGACATCGAACGCGCAGGTGTGCTCGTGAGCGGCCCGCTCGGCCTGTGCTTCCTGCCGGCGTTCGTGTGCTTGGGCATTGTGCCGGTGGTGATCGGCCTGGCCCGGGGTGTCCTGGGGTCAGGGCTGTTGTGACGTCGACGCGGACCGTCCGCATCGGCAGAGAGGGGAAACTCGTGTTCACCGAATCCACAGAAGAAGATGGGTCGTTCGTCCGCCGTGTCGTGAAGGTGGCGGGTGGCGACGACGGCATGTCGACGGCGGAGTATGCCATCGGCACCATTGCCGCGGCGGCCTTCGGGGCCGTGTTGTACACGGTCGTGACCGGAGACGGAATCGTGTCGGCGCTGACCGGCATCGTCGAACGAGCCCTCAACACCTCGGTGTGACGGTGTGGGCTCGTGCTCGTCGTGTCGCTGCGCGGGACGAGGGCGGCGTGACAGTCGAAGCGGCGCTTGCGATCGCCTCGCTCATCACAGTTCTGACATTGTGTCTCGGTGCCGTGCTGTGTATTTCGCAGCAGGTGCAGTGTCAGGACGCGGCGCGTGAGGCGGCGCGGCTCGCGGCGCGTGGCGACGAGGCCCGGGCGGTCGAGGTGGCCGCCCGGGTGGCACCTTCCGGTGCGCACATCGAGGTGGGTGCGGAAGACGATCTCGTCGTCGCGACCGTGAGCGTCGACGCGCGGCTGTTCCCGATGATCACCCTGACGGCCGACGCCGTTGCGGTCCGCGAACCGGGGGAGGTGTCGTGACCGGAGAACGTAGCGCGCAAGCCCGGTCCTTCAGGGCCGGGTCGGCGCATCAATTGTGTCGGTGGCCTCCAATAGGGTCTGGGTGTGCAGCTCCGATACCAGTACCGCGTCTACCCGACGCCCGGGCAGCAGCACATGCTGGCCCGGTCGTTCGGATGCGCACGGGTGGTGTTCAACGATGCGCTGCGCGCCCGGCAGGACGCGTACGCGGCCGGGGTGAAGCTCTCGGACACCGACGTGCAGAAGCAGGTGGTCACCGAGGCGAAGAAGACCCCACAACGGGCGTGGCTGGCCGAAGTAGCGTCGGTAGCGCTGGTGCAGTCGGTGCGCGACTCGGCAGTGGCCTACCGCAACTGGTTCGACTCGATGTCGGGGAAGCGGAAGGGCCGCAAGGTCGGGGCGCCGCGGTTCCGGTCCCGCAAGGACAACCGGCAGGCGATCCGGCTGACCCGCAACGGGTTCTCGCTGCGCCCGAACGGGAAGTTGTATATCGCGAAGGTCGGCGAGGTGACGGTGGCGTGGTCGCGGGAGTTGCCGTCGGAGCCGTCGAGTGTGTCGATCATCAAGGACGCGGCCGGACGTTATTTCGCGTCGTTCGTGGTGGAGACGACCGACGTGGCGTTGCCGGAGTGCGGCGCGGAGGTGGGGATCGATCTGGGTTTGACGACGTTCGCGGTGCTCTCGGACGGGGAGGTCATCGAGTCCCCGAAGTTCCTCCGCCAGGCCGAACGGCGGTTGAAGAAGGCGCAGCAAGCCCTGTCCCACAAGGACAAGGGCAGCAGGAATCGGGCGAAGGCACGTATGCGTGTCGCGAAGGCCCATGCCACGGTGGCCGATGCCCGCAAGGATTGGGCGCACAAGCAGTCCACGGTGATCATCCGCGAGAATCAAGCGGTGTTCGTCGAGGATTTGTGTGTCACCGGGTTGGCGCGGACACGGTTGGCGAAGTCGGTGCACGATGCCGGGTGGGCGATGTTCACCCGCATGGTGGAGGAGAAGGCCGCCCGGTACGGGCGGACCTTCGTCAAGGTGGACCGCTGGTTCCCGTCGAGTCAGTTGTGCTCGGTGTGCGGGATGAAGGACGGCCCGAAGCCGCTTTCGATTCGGGAGTGGCAGTGCGCGGCGTGTGGGGTGGTCCACGACCGCGACCTCAACGCTGCGAAGAACATCCACGCGGCCGGGCGGGCCGAGTGGTTGAACGCCTGCGGAGGGACTGTAAATCCTGCCGTTTAGCGGGAGGTAAGTCCCTGTGAAACAGGAACCCACCGGAGTGGCGCGTAGTGCTGCAGGAGGAATCCCGGTTGTTCATGGCAGGGAGGACGTCAATCGGTTGGACCTGCGCGACGAGCGCGGCAGCGCGAGCATCCTCGGGTGCTGCATCATGGCCGCGCTCATCACGATCACCGCGACCGTTCTGCACGTCGGAGCGGTCGTGGTGGTCCGTCACCGCCTGCAGGCCGCGGCTGACCTGGCGGCGCTGGCCGTCGCGTCGTCACTCGACCGTGGATCCGTCGAGGCCTGTGTGGTGGCGCAGACCGTGGCCGACCGCATGGATGTGGGCGTGCGGAGTTGCCGGATAGACGGGTGGGACGCGGTTGTGGAGACCCATGCTCCGGTGTCGCCGGTGTTCGGCGACCGGGAAGCGTCGGCGATCGCCCGGGCCGGTCCTGCGGCACCCGAGCTCGATGCACCGTCGGCCGAATCCGATTCCACGGCCGAGCGCGTCCGGCGACACGGGGCGCACGAATGAGCAGTGGCTCTCGTTCGGTCGTTACGGTGAACTGTCGATCCCGTCCAGAATCGCGGACAGCAGCGTGATCGCCCCGGCCTTGTCGAGCGGATCATTGCCGTTCCCGCACTTGGGGGAATGCACGCACGACGGGCAGCCGTCGAGGCATTCGCATGCCTGCACTGCATCGCGGGTAGCGTTGAGCCACTGGATGATCCGTGAGAATCCACGTTCGGCGAAACCGGCGCCGCCCGGATGCCCGTCGTAGACGAAGACGGTGGGCAATCCGGTGTCGGCGTGCAGGTCGGTCGACACGCCACCGATATCGCCGCGATCGCACGTCGCGACGAGAGGGAGCAATCCGATGGCGGCGTGCTCGGCGGCATGCAGAGCGCCCGGAACACGCTCGGGCGTCAACCCGATCCGGTCGAGCAGCTCCGGTGTGACGGTGTACAGCACGGCGCGAGTGGGCAGGGACTGCGCCGGCATATCCAACTCGATCTGGTCGAGCACCTCTCCGGAGGGGAGACGCCGGAGATAGGCGACCACCTGCCCGGTCACCTCGACTGCCGCCATGCGCACGGTGACAGGCCCGTACGTCCGGGTCTCCTCCACAGCGACGACTCGGATGTCGGTGACCTCCCGCACCGACGTCGACCACTCCGGATTCTCGGCGTGCACGAATGCGACGCCGTCGTCGAGGTGCAGTTCGTCGACGACGAAGGTCTCGCCCTGGTGGAGATGCACTGCACCGGGGTGGACGGTCGCGGGTGCACGCCCGGCTTCGACGGTGCCGAGCATCCGGCCTGTGTCGGCCTCGACGATCGCGACCTGATGGCCGATGCCGCCGCGGATGTCGACTTCGGCGTGCGGGTGGGTGTCCGGTGTGACGAACCAACCGTGCGGGCGCCGACGGATCAGACCCTGCTTCGCCAGGTCGGTGAGCAGGTCGTGCACGTCGAATCCGTCGACCTCCGCGTGCGAGAGCGGCAACTCCGATGCGGCGCACAACAGCTGCGGTCCGAGTACGTACGGATTCGCCGGGTCGGTCACGGTCGCCTCGACCGGCCTGTCGAGCAGCGCCTGCGGGTGGTGCACGAGATAGGTGTCGAGTGGATCGTCGCGCGCGACGAGAACGACGAGCGAACCCTGACCACGCCGTCCGGCCCGACCGCCCTGCTGCCAGAACGACGCGACCGAACCAGGGAACCCGGCGACGACCACGGCGTCGAGACCTGCGATGTCGACACCGAGTTCGAGCGCGTTCGTGCTCGCGACACCGAGCAACCGGCCGTCGGACAGGGCCGCCTCGAGATCGCGACGGTCCTCCGCGAGATACCCGGCGCGATAGGTCGCGACACGGTCCACGAGGTCGGGCGCCGATTCGGCGAGCAGACGCCGTGTGCCCATCGCGGTGAGTTCCGCGCCGTGACGTGAACGGACGAATGCCAGCGTGCGCGCGCCTTCGACGACGAGGTCGGCGAGCAGCCGAGCGGCCTCGGTACCGGCAGCCCGGCGCACGGGCGCACCGTGCTCGCCGGTGACTTCCCGCAGCAGCGGTGGTTCCCACAACGCGACGGTGCGCGGACCGTGGGGCGAGCCGTCCTCGGTCACCTCCGCGCACGGCGCTCCGATCAACCGCGAGGCGGCGGCTCCCGGATCGGCGGTGGTGGCGGAGGCCAGGATGAACACCGGGTCGGCGCCGTAATGGTGCGCGAGGCGACGCAACCGCCTGATGATCAGCGCGACGTGCGACCCGAAGACTCCCCGGTACGAATGGCACTCGTCGATCACGACGTAACGCAGCCGACGCAACAGCCGCGCCCAGCGTGCGTGGCCGGGCAGGATCGCCAGGTGCAGCATGTCGGGGTTGGTGAAGATCCACCGAGAATGGCTACGCGCCCATCGGCGCAGTTCCGTGGAGGTGTCGCCGTCGTACGCACATGGATGGACGGTCGACAGGTCGGGCGTCGCCCCGGTCAGTTCTGTCACCGCGCGCAATTGGTCGGCGCCGAGCGCCTTCGTGGGGGATAGATACAGCGCGGTGGCCTGCAGGTCGGACGCGAGTGCCGTGAGCACCGGAAGCTGGTAGGCGACGGATTTGCCCGACGCGGTACCGGTGGACACCACGACGTTGTTGCCTGCGACCGCGAGATCCGAGGCGTGGATCTGATGACACCAGGGCTCCGACACGCCTTGTCCGCGGAGAGCGTCGACCACGGATCCGGCGGCCCAGTCCGGCCAGCGGGCGTGTCGTGCCTTCCGGGTGGGTAGTTCGGCGATGTGGGTGAGTGGGTGTTCGTTCGATGGTGTGCCGGCGAGCAGTCGGTCGAGCAGCGCCTGTCCGTAGCCCGGGGCAGTGGTTCCACCGGGGTGGATAGGTGATGAACTGTTCACACGTCGGCTCCGCTGGATCGAATTCGGCGCGGGCGGGTGCGGCGTAGCATCGACCGCAGACCTCTACCCGCAGGTAAATGCTACCGAGCGGCCTACAAGATCAGAATTTTGGCGCGATTGTGCCATACCTACTGTTGTGACCGCCCAGAACATGATTGACTGGCACGCGGTCGCAGCTTCTGTGTTCGTAGACTTGAGAAAGTGCACGCTCGCAGGATCGTGGTTGCGAGCGGTGTGCTTTAGCTCTTCCAACGGGGGATTCGAAAGGTACAGCGGTCGGAATCGGGACCTGGCGTCCGCTGTCCCCAGCGGCTCGTCGAATCCGGTGTTAGAAAGAGAAGGAAAAGCATGGCACAGGGCACTGTGAAGTGGTTCAACGCGGAGAAGGGCTTCGGCTTCATCGCTCCGGAGGACGGCTCTGCCGACGTGTTCGTTCACTACTCCGAGATCCAGGGTGCCGGTTTCCGCACCCTCGAGGAGAACCAGCGCGTCGAGTTCGAGGTGGGCCAGGGCACCAAGGGCCCGCAGGCCACCGGTGTGCGCGCCGTCTGATCCGACGCGCTCCACCGAGCACCTCTGAGGGCGATCGCCCTCACTCCATCGTCCCCTGTCGCCACCGGCGATGGGGGACGATGGCCTTTCGGGGCAAGACAACCGGAAATGGCCACAGACAGGGAGGAAGCAGTGAGTCAACTGTCCTTCTTGGGCGCCGATACCGCGCCGCCTGCACTGTCCGATCTGAGCGGGTTGCTTGCGGCGCAGGGACAGATCGTGTTGCATACCGCCCACTCGGCGCAGATTTCGGTGACGGTCGATGAGTCGTGGCGCGCGTCCGCGATCGCCGACCGAATGGTCGCGACGGGGCTGACCGCAGAGATCGGTACGGCACCGGACGGGTCTCCGCGGGTGCACACCGCCGACGTTCCGGATCTCGTCCCACTCGCGACCGCGTGGTCGCGGGGCGGAACCAAGAGCGTCCCGGCCGGATGGGTCCCGAACGCCGGCGCGCTGAGGACGTGGTTCCTGGCAGCGGGCCGGATGGAGGCCGAAGGCGAGAGGTATGTCCTCGGGCTCGATCCGGATGCGCCCGGTACCTACGTTGCACTCTCCGAGGCTTTGATGCTGGCCGGAATCGCCCCCACCTTGATCAGTCCGTATGGCGCCCCACCTGGGCTGAGAGTGTCGGGACCGCGCCGCATCGCGCGGCTCGAGGAGAGTATCGGAGCGCCCCCCGACCACTCCGAGGCCCGCGCGATCTGGCCACGTCACGAGCACGGAGAGCACCACATGTGACGAGCGATCGACCGACTATGTGCGACCCTGTGTGTGACCGAGTCGGGGAGACGGGTCGGTATACATGTCTTCGAGAGACGGACATGTCGGCAAAAGGGAAGGTTCAGGCGTCACGGTGGCAGCACGGGACAAAGGCACGTCGGACAACGCGTCGGGTACGCGCCGACTCGTCATCGTAGAATCTCCGACCAAGGCGAAGAAGATCGCTCCCTACCTGGGGCGCAACTATGTCGTCGAAGCCTCCGTCGGCCACATCCGCGACCTTCCACGCGGCGCAGCGGACGTCCCGGCCAAGTACAAGGGTGAGTCGTGGGCGCGGCTCGGCGTCGATGTCGATCACGACTTCGAGCCGTTGTACGTCGTCAGCCCCGAGAAGAAGTCGAAGGTCACCGAGCTCAAGTCGCTCCTGAAGGACGCCGACGAGCTCTACCTCGCCACCGACCCCGACCGCGAGGGCGAAGCCATCGCGTGGCACCTCCTCGAGACGCTCAAGCCGAAGGTGCCGGTCCGCCGGATGGTCTTCCACGAGATCACCGAACCCGCGATCCGCGCAGCGGCGGAGAACACCCGCGAGCTCGACAACGATCTGGTCGACGCGCAGGAAACCCGACGCATCCTCGATCGCCTGTACGGCTACGAGGTCAGCCCGGTGCTGTGGAAGAAAGTCATGCCGCGACTGTCGGCGGGCCGAGTCCAGTCGGTCGCGACCCGTGTCATCGTGCGACGCGAACGCGAGCGCATGGCATTCAAGTCCGCCGAGTACTGGGACATCGCCGCGACCATGGACGCCGGTGCCGACGCGAGCCCCCGCTCGTTCGGCGCGCGCCTCGTCAACGTCGACGGTTCCCGCGTCGCTGCAGGTCGCGACTTCGGCCCCGACGGCGCTCTGAAGACCGACGGTGTCGTCGTGCTCGACGAGGCATACGCCCGTCGACTCGCCGACGCACTGTCCGGTGTCGCGCTGACGGTGTCGTCGGCGGAGAGCAAGCCGTATACGCGCAAGCCCTACGCACCGTTCATGACCTCCACGCTCCAGCAGGAGGCCGGCCGCAAGCTCCGGTTCTCGTCCGAACGCACGATGCGCATCGCGCAGCGGTTGTACGAGAACGGCTACATCACCTATATGCGTACCGACTCGACGACGCTGTCCGAGTCGGCGATCGCCGCGGCCCGCTCGCAGGCCACACAGCTGTACGGCGCGGAATACGTGCACGCGACGCCCCGTCAGTACACCCGCAAGGTCAAGAACGCGCAGGAAGCGCACGAGGCGATCCGGCCCGCCGGCGACGTCTTCGCGACTCCGGGCGAACTGCATGCGCGCCTCGACACCGACGAGTTCAAGCTGTACGAGCTGATCTGGCAGCGTACGGTCGCGTCGCAGATGGCCGACGCTCGCGGTACCACTCTCACGCTCCGCATCGCGGGCACCGCCGGGACCGGCGAAGTGTGCACCTTCTCGTCGTCGGGTCGCACGATCACGTTCGCGGGCTTCCTCAAGGCCTACGTCGAAAGCGTCGACGAAGAGGCCGGCGGTCAGTCGGACGACGCAGAGTCGCGTCTGCCCAACCTCAGCGAGGGTGCGGCGGTGACCGCGACGAAACTCGATCCGGATGGGCACTCGACCAATCCGCCCGCCCGGTTCACCGAAGCGAGCCTGATCAAGACCCTCGAAGAGTTGGGTATCGGGCGTCCGTCGACCTACGCGTCGATCATCAAGACGATTCTCGACCGCGGCTATGTCTACAAGCGTGGCAGTGCGCTGGTGCCGTCGTGGGTGGCGTTCGCGGTGATCGGCCTGCTCGAGGCTCATTTCGCTCAGCTGGTCGACTACGACTTCACCGCGGGTATGGAGGACGATCTCGACGAGATCGCCGCCGGTCAGGAGCAGCGCAGCGCGTGGCTGTCCCGGTTCTACTTCGGTGGCGAGCACGGCGATGAGGACTCGGTCGCACGCAAGGGGGGCCTGAAGAAGCTGGTCGGGCAGAACCTCGAGGACATCGATGCCCGCGAGATCAACTCGATCAGGTTGTTCGACGATGCGGAGGGTCGCGAGATCCACGTGCGGGTGGGCCGGTTCGGCCCGTACCTCGAGCGGATGGTCGTCGACCCCGACAACCCGGATGGCGACCTCATCTCGCAGCGCGCGAACCTGCCCGAGGATCTGCCGCCGGACGAGCTGACCCTGGAATACGCAGAGAAGCTCTTCTCGACCCCGCAGGAGGGCCGGGTGCTCGGCGTCGATCCGGCGACCGGACACGAGATCGTGGCCCGCGAGGGTCGCTTCGGTCCGTACGTCACCGAGTTGCTGCCCGAGCCGAAGCCCGAGCCCGAGCCGGAGCCCGATGTCACCCCCGTCCCGGTCGAAGAGCTGACGAGTGGCGGCGCAACGAAGACCGCGACCAAGACGGCCGCGAAGAAGGCGGCCAAGAAGGCGCCGGCGAAGAAAGCGACGAAGAAGGCCACCGGCCCGAAGCCGCGCACGGCGTCGCTGCTCAAGACGATGGAGTTGTCATCCGTCACGCTCGACGACGCCCTGCGGTTGCTGTCACTGCCGCGTGTCGTCGGTGTCGATCCGGAGTCCGGCGACGAAATCACCGCGCAGAACGGTCGCTACGGTCCGTATCTGAAGAAGGGCACCGATTCGCGTTCGCTGGCGACCGAGGAACAGATGTTCACCGTCACCCTCGAGGAAGCGCTGAAGATCTACTCCGAGCCGAAGCGCCGCGGACGTCAGGCGGCTGCTGTACCTCCGCTACGTGAACTCGGCGTCGATCCGGTCAGCGAGAAGCCGATGGTCATCAAGGACGGCCGTTTCGGGCCGTACGTCACCGACGGCGAGACCAACGCGAGCCTGCGCAAGGGTGATGAGGTCGGCACGATCACCGACGAACGCGCATCCGAGCTGTTGGCGGATCGCCGTGCCCGGGGACCGGCGAAGAAGACCACCAAGAAGGCGGCGAAGAAGGCTCCGGCCAAGAAGACGGCGGCGAAGAAGACCGCAGCCAAGAAGACCGCGGCGAAGAAGACCGCGGCGAAGAAGACCGCCACCGAGGAGACGACCGACTGATCCGCCCGGACCGAGGTCGTCGGTGCCGATCGCTACGCTGAGCCCCATGCCCGGAGTCTTCGATCGTCTCGTCGGTCAACACGATGTCGAGACCGACCTCGTCGGTGCGGCCGTGGCCGCCCGTACCGGCGCCTCCGGTTCTGCGATGACCCACTCCTGGCTGTTCACGGGCCCGCCCGGATCAGGTCGCTCCATTGCGGCCCTGTGCTTCGCAGCGGCACTGCAGTGCACCGACGACGCAAGCCCCGGGTGCGGTCGCTGCCACGCGTGCACCACCACGATGGCGGGCACTCACGGCGATGTCCGACGCGTCGTTCCCGAAGGCCTGACGATCAGCGTCAAGGCGATGCGCGAGATCGTGCAGGTCGCGGCGCGGCGGCCGAGTACCGGGCGTTGGCAGGTCGTCGTCATCGAAGACGCCGACCGTCTTACGGAAGGCGCCGCGAACGCGCTGCTCAAGGTCGTCGAGGAGCCGCCGCAGCGCACGGTGTTCCTGCTGTGCGCGCCGTCGGTCGATCCTGAGGACATCTCGGTGACCCTGCGGTCGCGGTGCCGCCACGTCGGGCTGATCACCCCGAGCGTCGACTCGATCGCCCAGGTCCTTCGCGACGTGGACGGTATCGCTGCAGATGCCGCGCAGTGGGCCGCGTCGGTCAGTGGTGGCCATGTGGGTCGTGCTCGACGTCTCGCCACAGATCCGGCTGCTCGCGACAACCGCAAACGTGCGCTCGATGTTGCCGGCGCTGTACTGCGACCCGCCACCACCTATACCGCCGCGGACGAACTCGGTAAGAGTGCGGAGACCGAGGCGAAGGAGATCAGCGCAGACCGGGACGAACGGGAAACCGAAGAACTCAGGACGGCGCTCGGTGCCGGCGGAACCGGTAAGGGCGCGGCCGGTGCGCTACGAGGTTCGGCGGGAGTACTCAAGGAACTCGAACGCACCCAGAAATCGCGCAAGACCCGCACCGAGCGCGACATCATGGACCGCGCCCTCATCGACCTGGCCGGATTGTACCGGGACGCGCTCGCTCATTCGATGGGTGCGGCTGCGACGCCCAACCACCCCGACATGGCGGACCGTGCCCGCGACCTCGCATCCCGAACGAGGCCGGAAGGGCTCCTCGACTGCATCGAAGCGATCCTCGACTGCCGTGAGGCGCTCACACAGAACGTCAAACCACGCTTCGCGCTGGCCGCCATGGCCGCCCGTCTGAGCGCCGCGTTCCGGTGATCCCCCTGCCGGTTTGCATCGGGCAGGGGGGGTTCGGCTAGACTTCGGACGCCGCAAGGCGCGCTGCCTTAGCTCAGTCGGTAGAGCATTTCACTCGTAATGAAAAGGTCGAGAGTTCGATTCTCTCAGGCAGCTCAGTGACGAAGGCCCCGTCCCACCAGGGACGGGGCCTTCGTCGTTCCCGGGACATCTCCGGATATGCGTGGATCATGGGAACCATGCTGATCGAACTGTTCTCCCTCATCCTGATCCTCGGCGCACTGGCGGTAGTGCTTCCGATGGCGATCCGCGTCTTCCGCAACCGCGACGATCGCTGAGCAGGATCCGCATCCGGAGGCGCCGGCACCTGTACGGCAAGCCACGGCGTCTCTCGACAAGCTGCAGTGCACAGCTCATGCTCGATACATGAGCGAGTCGTTGAAGGAACGGGTGCGCGACAAGATCCTCCGGCAGCGCATCGAAGACGGTGGCCGGCCCATCGGGGACGCCGAAGGAGACGACCCCAGGGCCATGGACCTGAACCACGATCTGATGTTGCTCGACGGCGCAGAGGAGGACGACGCCGTCGTACAGGCCCTCGCGGAGAAATACTGGGTGCCCTGATAGCAGGAATGCCTCGTTGACCTGGCGATTTGGTGTTCTCGCGAACCGTCGCGTAACTTATTCCAGGTCAGAGCGACACGGACACCGACCCGGACCGCAAGGTCAGGGACA
>NZ_SLVY01000016.1 GCF_004345605.1 Rhodococcus sp. SMB37 | reverse complement strand
TCGGTACGCGGCTGCCCGTGTCTCCCACGGAATCCTTCTCGCCACGACTGCACCCCTTCATCCAGGGGTGTTGCATTGGCCTTCTGAATCCAAGCAGGTCGTTATGTGGAGAACTGCACACTCGACCAGCAACGTGGCGCCGATCCCATTACAGTGCAACACTGTAATCAGTGCAAAAATGCACGTGAATGCGTCCGAGGAGGACGATCATGCGAAATCCACGCATACACTCACATGGCTTCGGCCGCCCCGGGGGCTGGCAACAGGCAGACGTGCCCGATGCCGGCGATGCCGAGGAATGGTTCTCCGGTCGCCTACCCGACGACTGGTTCACCGGGCCTGCCACGGTGGAGGTCGACCGCGAAGAAATCATCGTGACCGGCGAACTTCCCGCACCCGACGACGCCTCCGACGCAGCCGTCGAAGGACGCATCTCCCGGTTCCGGGAAAGCACCCGCCCCGAACGGATGCGCATCGCCGACGAAGCCGAGGCCCGCTACGGTCGCAAGGTCGCGTGGGGTGTCACGCTCGGCGGCCGTGACGTCCTGTTCACCCATCTCGCGGTGCCTGTCATGACGCGACTGCGTCAACCCGAGCGCAAGGTCCTCGACACTCTCGTCGACGCCGGGGTAGCTCGATCACGCTCCGACGCGCTCAAGTGGACGGTTCGACTCGCCGGACAACACACCGACGAATGGCTTACCGAACTGCGAGAGGCTATGAAGAAGGTCGACGACCTCAGATCGGAGGGGCCGCAGATCTGAGCGCCCAGTCGACGGCATCGGCGACCGACGCCACCGAAGCGACCCCGGCCGGTGCTGCGGGGCGGCGCACCACGATGACCCGCACCCCGAGTTCACCGGCGGCAGCGAGCTTCGCCCGGGTGAGTTCCCCACCCGAATCCTTTGTGACGAGGGTGTCGACCCCGTTGTCCCGCATCAGCTTGCGCTCCCCTTCGACGGTGTACGGGCCACGGGCCTGCACCACCGTCCAGGACGCCGGAACCTCATGGTCGAGCGGCTCGACCACCCGCACCGTCACCCGATGTCCACCGAGCGGACCGACGAAACGGCCCAGCGTCTGACGTCCCGTACTGAGAAAGATGCCCTCGCCGGTCGCGGCTTCCGTAGCAGCGGCGTCGTGGCCGTCAACCCAGATCCATGGGCCGTCGTCCGTCCACCCGGGGCGTTGCAACCGCAGGAGTGGAACATGTCGATGCGCACAGGCTGCTGCCGCGTTGGCGCTGATTCCCGCGGCAAACGGGTGCGTCGCGTCCACGACCGCATCGATGCCGTTGTCGCGCAGATAGTTCGCGAGCCCGTCGACACCTCCGAAACCTCCGATACGGACCGGTCCCACCGGCAGTCGCGGATTCCGGACACGGCCGGCGAGCGACGACACGAGATCCACTCCCTGGTCGTGCAGGGCTCCTGCGAGCGCCCGCGCTTCCCCGGTGCCCCCGAGGATGAGCACGGTCATCGCAGCGCTCCTGACAGGGTCGGCAACACCGTCGCGTCCGTCAGCATCGAAAGCAGTGCATCGACGTCGAGATGCTCGTCGATCATGTCGGCGAGGAGTTCGATCCGTTCGTCACGCGCCGACGCGAAGCTCACCGTTCCCGTGCGGATCTCACGCCCCGCCGCCGCTGCGACCTCGCGCAACCACGCGACCCGCAGTCGGTCTCCTTCGAGGCTGCCGTGCCACATCGTCCCGAACACGTTGCCGCTGCGCGCTCCACCGAGAAACTCGTCGGCGTCGCTGACTTCCACTCTCCCGTGATGGATCTCGTAGCCGGATGCAGGCGCACCCAGCGCGGTGCCCGAAGGCAGCCGCAGTACTTTGTCCGGCCCGAATTCCGTTCGGACGTCGAGCAGCCCGAGTCCCCGCGCCGACGCGCCGGGGTGTCCCTCGACTCCGTGGGGGTCGGTGATCTCGCGTCCGAGCATCTGGAATCCGCCGCAGATCCCCAACACTGCGCCACCCGCACGGGCGTGATCGACGATGGCGCCGTCGAGGCCGCGCGACCGCAGCCACTCGAGGTCGGCGAGGGTGGCTCGGGTGCCCGGCAGGATCACGATGTCGGCATCCGCAAGAGCCCGCGGATCGTCGACGAAACGGACCCGCACATCGGGTTCGAGGCAGAGCGCGTCGACGTCGGTGAAGTTGCTGACACGGGGCACCATCACCACCGCGATGGTGAGGGCACCGTCGGCGCCGTGTGCGGGTCGCGAGGTGAGGGCGAGCGAGTCCTCGGAATCGAGCCACAGGTCGCGTTGCCACGGCAGAACGCCGAGAACGGGGCGTCCGGTGAGTTCGTACAGCGAATCGAGGCCCGGTTTCAGCAAACCCACATCGCCGCGGAACTTGTTGATCACGAACCCGCGGATCAACTGCTGATCGGCGGCATCGAGCAGGGCAAGCGTGCCGTACATCGACGCGAATACGCCGCCGCGGTCGATGTCGCCCACGACGATCGCGGGCAGTCCCCCGTGCTGCGCGAGGCCCATGTTGACGTAATCGTGTGCGCGCAGGTTGATCTCGGCGGCACTTCCCGCACCTTCGCACACCACGACGTCGAAACGGCTGCGCAAGTCGTCGAATGCGGCGAACGCCGCCTCCGCGAGGTGCTTCCGCCCACCCGCGAACTCACCGGCCTCGAGAGTTCCGGCAGGACGACCGCGCACGACGACGTGGCTGCGCCGGTCACTGCCCGGCTTGAGCAGCACCGGATTCATCGCGGATTCCGGTACGGCACGCGCGGCGACGGACTGGATCCACTGGGCGCGCCCGATCTCCACCCCGTCACCGGTCGCGGCATCGACTGCGACCATCGAATTGTTCGACATGTTCTGCGCCTTGAACGGCGCGACCGTCAGACCACGTCGCGACAGTGCTCTGCAGATACCGGTGACGACCACGGACTTTCCTGCGTCCGAGGTCGTTCCGGCAACGAGAATGCCTTCGCCCACGTCGTCAGGCTACGGCCCGAACGCGCGCCGCACGTTCGGTGAGAAGCGCGAAGATGAATCCGAGCGCCGCCCACAGGGTGACCTGAACGGTGAACGAGGCGACACGGAACTGCCACAGCAGGCTTGCCGGGAAATCGTCACTCACTTCGTCGATGGTCGGCATGACGAGATAGCCCAGGCCTACCACGACGAGGAACGCGATCAGCGGTCCGACGATGCGGACGGTGTGCAGATCCTGGTTCGCAAGGGTCTTCGCGACCGCGACCGCCACCGCGATGGCGACCAAACCGAGCACGACGGCGGCGAACCACCACAGAGTGCGTTCGTTGATGGTGTCGGGATCGCCGACCGCCGGCGGGTTCGCCGGGTACTTGAAGAACGGAACCGCGTCGATCGCCAGCCACGCCGCACCGGCACCGGTCAATGCCAGCTTCCAGCCAGGCAAATCGGTGTAGCGACGCGCGAAGTGGAGCACCGCGGCGTACAGCGCACCGAGAGCAAGACCGGCAAGGCTGGTCGCGAGGAACAGGCCGGCCTTCTGGCCGGTCCGGCTCACCTCGGCATCGTCGCCGTGGCTGTGTGCTTCGACGCCCGCTGCAGCACCGTGATCATGATCGGTCGCTTCGGCTGCGGCCTCTTCGATCGCGATGGCGGAGTCGATGTGGGGTTCCCCGACGACGAACGCCACCGCACCGGCCAACAGACCGGCGAGCAGACCGGCGAGGAGGCCACGCAGCAACAATTGGACGAAACTTCCGGACAAGTTGGCTTGCCCACCCGGCGACGTCGGCCGGGTTTCGCTCAGTGACACGGGAGGCCCAGCAGATGTCGACCGTCGTGCATCAGTTCGTGCATGAACATGCCGGTGCGAGATATCGCTCCCTGATCGAATCCGACCAGATAGAGCACGACGAAGGCGAGGATCACCGTTGCAGCCACCGCTACGGCGAGCGCGGCCGAGCCGAGTGAGTCGTCGGGTGTATGGACTACCGCCATGACAACCTCCTGGGATTACGCGTCCCATCCGAAAGGCCACGTGCCGTGGGAGTTTTCTGACTTCCGGAGATCTGCGATCTCAGGTCCACAGTGGCGCGACCGTCCCGGATTCTCACCGGATTCCCTGCACCTCGGCACATGCGTACCGACGAACTTTGGCACCGCAGGTCAGTCGGTGTCAAGCGGAGAACCCTGCACCTCGAGGGACACTGTGCCCGTGCCCCGCCTGTTCCTGATCTCCCACGCCTCCACCCACGCGCAACAGCATGTGCGATTCCCGGCCGACGACCCGATCTCCGAGCGCGGGCGACGCGAACTCGAACGTGTCGCACCGCCGGTGATCGATCGCGCGCTGACGGCTCCTGAGGTCCGCTCCGTCGACACCGCAGCGACGCTGGGCTGGTCGGCGACCGTCGAACCCGCACTGCGCGACCTCGATTACGCGAATTGGTCCGGTATGCCGATGGACAGCGTCGCGGAAGTCGAACTTGCAGCGTGGCTGACCGATCCCGCGTCCACACCGCACGGCGGCGAGTCGATCGTCGACCTGATCGCGCGCGTCGGAGCCTGGCTGGACACCATCGACGAGTCACCCGAGCGAATCGGGGTCGTCACGCATCCGGCGGTCGTCAAAGCAGCGGTGGTGTGCGCGCTCGGAGCGCCGGCCTCGGCGTTCTGGAGGGCCGACGTCCGTCCGCTGAGTGTGACGCGGTTCAGCGGACGAGGTGGACGTTGGACGCTGCGTCCGGGCTGAGGTTCACCACGTCACGTCCTCCTCGCATTTGCGCCCGTCGACCGTTCGTTCCACCTGCACGGTCGCATGGTCGAGACCGTGCGACGACAATGTGGTGCGCGCCGAGTCCAGCACCCAGTTCGCGTCGTGGTCGCTCACGAGGTGCACGGTCGCCACGTCCATTCCCGTGGTCAGGGTCCACACGTGCAGATCGTGAACGCCGGACACGCCGGGCAGCGCAGCGAGATCGGCTCGGACGGCGTCGACGTCGAGATGACTCGGCGACGCCTGCGTCAGGATGCGGAGCGATTCGGCCGCGAGGCGGACCGCACGCGGCACGACCCACAGGGAGATCAGCACACCGACGATGACGTCGGCGAAACTCCACCCGAACGCGAGGACGAGCACACCGGCGACGAGGACCCCGACGGAGCCGAGCGCATCGGCGAGCACTTCCATGTAGGCCCCGCGCACCGCGAGGCTTCCCTTGGCGTCGGCGCGCAGGAGCAACATGACGACGATGTTCGCGGCGAGTCCGGCCAGCGCGGTGAGAATCAGCGGAGCCCCGGGGATCTCGGGGGTGTCGCCGATGCGGTTGATCGCTTCGTACATCACCCATGCCGCGACGCCGAGCAGCAGAACCGCGTTGGCCATCGCGGTGAGGACTTCGGCCCGATGCCAACCGAACGTGCGGGCCGCCGCGGCGCTGCCGCGACGGGCGAGTACGAGCGCCACCATGCCCATCGATACGCCCACGACGTCGGTGAGCATGTGCCCGGCATCCGCGAGCAGCGCAAGCGATCCGATCCACACGCCGACACCGGCTTCGAGGAGGAGAAACACTCCGAGAACCGCCAGGGAGATACCCATCCTCCGGATGGTGCGATCCGACGGTCCTGCGTCCTGCCCATGGCCGTGGCCTATGCCGTGTGAATGTCCGTGACCCGAACTCATGAGCCTCCTTCCAGGTCCGGGTCATCGTATGCACAAATGCGCATGTATTCAACGGCTACGTCCCCGACCACATGTCGCCCCAACCCCATGTGCATAATGACGCCAGCGTTGCTGATGCCCTCAGCAGGGGAAGTCCGGTCGAATTCCGGCGCTGACCCGCAACGGTGGACCGTCCGATTCGACGGTGAGCCCGAATACCTGCGTGGGCGTCTGCGACTCCGACATTCGCCGTGGTCTGCGAGACGGAGTCCAGTAGGGCAGCTCGTGCACCCGCGATCCGGGACGAACGCTGCCGTGGTGGACATCTGCTTCAGTCCACCCCAGCAGAGCACGAGGTCCCATGCTCCTCCATGTCCGTCCAGCACGCCGTCACATCGTCGCGTTCACCTCTCTCACCGCCGCAGCAGTGCTGCTGGCCGGGTGTTCCCGCGGTACCGCCACTACCGATACCGCCGAGGCCGTGTCCTTCGCGGAACCGGTGACCATCACCAACTGCGAACGCACCGCCACCTTCGACGCTCCTCCGCAGCGCATCATCTCCATGAACGACCACGTCACCGAAACACTCATCCAGATGGGTGTGGGCGACCGGATCGTCGGCATGGGATACGGCGAGCAATCCGATCCGCTGCCGGAGACCGCCGAACAGTTCGCCGAGATCCCGTCGCTCGCCAAGGAATACCCGACGTCCGAACAGGTCCTCGACCTCGAACCCGACCTGATCGTCGGCGGCATGCGCAGTGCGTTCGACGAGAAGAACGGATTCGGCCGCGACAGTCTCGAAGCCGCGGGCATCGGCACGTTCTTGTTCTCCGAATACTGCGGCGCCGGCTTCCCCGACATCGAACTGCTCGAGAACGACTTCGCGCAGCTCGGCTCGGTCCTCGGAGCCGAGGAGGACGCTGCCGCGCTCACCGAGCGCATCACTACCGAACTCGATGCGGTCCGCGAACGCCTGGAGTCCGCAGGTGCACAACCGGTCCGCACGTTCTTCTACGACTCCGGTGAAGCTGAGCCGCTGTCGGTCGGCGGCGTCGGCATCGGCAACCTGATCGGCGAATACGCGGGAGCCGAGAACCTCACGTCCGAAGGACCCAAACCCTACTTCGAAACCAGCTGGGAAGTGGTCGGCGAACGGCAGCCCGAGGCGATCGTGGTCCTCGATTACGGTTCCACCAGCGCCGACGACAAGATCGAGTTCCTGAAGAACCACCCCATCATGATGACCACGCCCGCGGTGCAGAACGATCGATTCATCGTGGTCCCCCTCGATGATTTCTTCGAAAGCTCCCGCATGGTCACCTCCGTGGAGACCATTGCGCACGGGTTGCACCCCGAGGCCTTCGACGTATGAGTGCCGTGATCGAGGCGCGGGCGCATACCACACCGACGCCGACGCCGGTCGAGAAGCGCGCGCCCGGCCGGCGCTCACTGTGGTCGGTCCTCACGGCACTCGTGGTCGCACTGGCCTTCGCCATCGTGGCTGCCGTGTCGCTCGGCACCGTCACCATTCCGCTCGGCGACGTGTGGGCGATCGTCGGCCACCGACTCGCCCCCACACCGTTCGAGGCAATGCTGGGAAATCCGTGGTGGAGCGCAACCCGCGACGCGATCGTCTTCGAATCGCGCCTCCCCCGCGCGTTGACCGCCGCCGTGGTGGGGGCTGCGCTCGCGATCGCGGGTGCCGTGGCTCAGGCGGCGACCCGTAACCCACTCGCCGACCCCTACCTGTTGGGTGTCTCGTCGGGAGCCGGCTTCGGTGTGGCCACGGTGACGGTCCTCGGGCTCGGTGCCGGTGCTCTCGGGATCTTCACGTTGCCCTTCGCGGCATTCATCGGAGCGCTCATCCCTCTCGCCGCCACCATCGTGGTGACTGTGCGCGCGCATTCGGTCACCGCCATCGTCCTGGTCGGCGTCGCACTGTCGATGGTGTTCTCGTCGCTGATCACCTTCGTCCTGCTCGTGGTCGGCGACGTCCACCAACTCGGCACCGTGATGCAGTGGCTTGCCGGAGGTTTCGGAGACGCCACCTGGACGACTCTGATCTCGCCGACGGTCGTCCTCGTCGTCGTGGGTGCAGCGGTGATCCTGTGCAGTCGTCAGCTCAATCTGCTTCTCACCGGCGACGACGGAGCCACCGCACTGGGAATCAACGTTCCTCGCTTCCGTGTACTGATCCTCCTCGCCGTGTCGCTCCTCGCGGCCGCGGCCGTCGCGGTGTCCGGCACTATCGGGTTCGTCGGCCTGCTCGTCCCGCACGTCGCCGGTTATCTCGTGGGCCGCAACGCGGCACGCCTCATCCCGACTGCTGCAGTGCTCGGCGCACTGGCGCTCGTACTCGCCGACATCATCGCCCGGTCGGTGAGCAACACCACCGAACTCCCCATCGGGGTCGTCACCGGACTCGTGGGTGGGCCGATCTTCATCGCCATGCTGTGGCGCCGATACGGGCGGGCAGCCTCGTGACCCGGCTCCGGGCGTTCGCCGTCGAGGCCCGGCTCGGAGATCGGCAGGTCCTGTGGGGCGTCGACCTCGATGTCGCGCCCGGAGAAGTGCTCGCGCTCGTCGGCCCCAACGGCAGCGGCAAGACCACACTCCTGCGTACCTGCTATCGGGCGTTGTCGGTGAGCGGCGGGGCGATCCTGCTGGAAAACGACCACATCCACTCGATGCGTCGAAGAGACGTGGCGCGCACCATCGGTGTCAGCTCACAGGAACCCGTGGCATTCGGTGGGGTGACGGTGCGCGAATCCGTCCGGCTCGGCCGGTCCGTGCAGCGCGGATGGTTCGAGCCGTTCCGGTCCGAGGACGACGCCGTGGTCGAGTCGGTTCTGGCCCGGGTATCGCTCACCGCGCACGCCGACCGGGACGTTGCGACGTTGTCCGGCGGTGAACGTCAACGGGTGTCGATTGCGCGTGCGCTCGCGCAGGAGCCCGAGGTACTCCTGCTCGACGAACCGACCAATCACCTCGATCTTCGTCACCAGCTCGGTGTGCTCGAGATGCTGCGCGAACTGGCAGCCGATGGGCTCGCCGTGTTGGTGACACTGCACGACATGCGCCTCGCGGCAGAGTACTGCGACCGCATGGCCGTACTGGACTCCGGGCACGTGATCGATGTCGGCACGCCCGAGAACGTGCTCACACCCGAGTTGCTCGGCGACGTGTTCGGTGTGCGGGGTGTTCTGCGCTCCGTCGAAGGCCGGCGTGTCCTCGACCTGCTGGGCCTCGTCCATGAGTGACGGGCGGCTGCGTGACAGCAGGCTGTTCGACATCGAGGCCGCGTACCGCCGGATTCGGTTGGTGCTCGGCGATTTCGCGCACACCGTGGATCTCGCAGGATTCGACGAGTTCCCCGGCTCGCTCCTCACCGACCCTGAGTGGCTCGCCGAGCGTGTTGCCGACACCGGAGTGCGGTGGGGCTGCGATGATGCCCGCGTCAACGGCACGCTGTGGTGGTATTCGGCGAGTTCCACGCTGGTAGCCGGAAGCGTCGCGATGCTGCTGACCGAGGGCAGTGCGCCCGACCCGGACCCGGACCGTCTGCGCTGCGCACTGCGTGAGAACGGGTATCTCGCCGCGGTACGTTCGTCGCGGATCGTGCACGGCGCCGAGGTCTATGCGGAGGCACTCGCGGCTGCGCACACATCTGTGATCTCGGCGCTGGCCACGGTGTCGGGCGCCTCACCCCGTGCGCTGTGGGCGATCGCGACGGACTCCGTCGCGGGCCGGGCCCTCACGGTCGGCCGGCAACTCGACAGGGTCGAGGGGGCGTGTGAGCTCTCCGAGTCACTGGCCGTCGCACCGATGTTGACGCCGAGATTCGTGGACGTCGACAGCGGAGGTCGTTCCGAACGGTTCGTCAGGCGAGGGTCGTGCTGCCTGATCTACGTCGCGACCGGCGAGAACAAGTGCATGAGCTGTCCTCGCCACGCTCCTGCCGACAGACTCTCGAAACTGCGGCAGCGCGCCGCGCAGACCGCGTAGATCGGGTGTGCTCCGAGAACCCCGCCGACACCGCCTACTTCTCCGGCGGGTAAGCGGGGTTCTCGACCGTGGGCGGCAGCGTCGCGAGTGCCGAGATGCGTTTGAGTCCTGCTGTTTGCAACAGGTCGACGAGCAGAGATCTCATCTGCGCGAACACCACCGTCGCCGACACCCCGGCGCCCTCGATCAGTTCCGGGCTCATCTTCCTGGCCACGCTGCGCAACACACGGGCGGCCTCCGCCGAATCGGGTTGATCGCCGGGTTCGGCGAGCATCATCTGGCGTAGCACCTCGACCGCATCAGCAAGTTCATCGACCATGACGACGAACCGAGAATCGAGGATCTCGTCATCACGGACCAAGGTCAACGACCGCCGCGCGAGGACACGGATGTTGCGCATTGCGTTGTCGATGGGGTCGGCCGCGGCAGTCAGCCGCGCGAGTCGCGGACGACTGTTCCAGTAGAGCGGTGAGATCCGGCTGACCTCGTGGCCGCCCTGAAGGTTGCTCCGCATGGAGTCGATCGCGGATTGTGTGTCGCGGGCCTGTCGCAGTGCAGTCTCGATGGGTTTCGGATTGTTCTCGACCAGGCCGGTCTCCACATTCCGCAGAACTTCGGCGGCGGTCTTGAGGATGTCCGCGGCGTTCTTCCTCGCGCGACGCACGGGGTGGGTGGGAATCAGCGCGACCACGGCGATCCCCACCAGGCCTCCGACGAGGGCGTCGACCATCCGGTCGATGCCACCCGTGCCGCCGGGAGGGATCAGGGTTGCCACCAGGACGGCCGAGTTGCCGGCCTGCATCGAGAAGATCGGCCCACTGTTGAGCGCTACTGCCGATGCCATGGCGATCGCCACGACCAAGGCAATCTGCCAGGGGCCGCTGCCGATCTGCGACACGATCAGGTCCCCGATACCGATTCCGACGGTCACGCCGCACACGAGCTCGACCGAGCGGCGCAGTCGCGCCCCGAGGGACAACCCCAGAGACACCACCGCGGCGATCGGCGCGAAGAACGGCTGCGGGTGGCCGATCAGTGTCGTCGCAACCCACCAGGCGATACCGGCAGCGAGCGCGCATTGCACGATCGGCAGCGCGGACGAGCGGAGTCGCAGCGACGACTTCCGCAATTTCTTGCGGAAGTCGTCGCGGGTGGGTAACGACCTACTCGACGCCAAGTTCCTCGGCCGCGCGGGGATCGCAATCCTCGAGCAGATCGAGGCACCGTGCGTGCTCGTCTGCTTCGCCGATCGCCTTCGCTGCCCGCGCGAGCACGGCTACGCAGCGCAGGAAACCCCGGTTGGGCTCATGGCTGTAGGGCACCGGACCGAAGCCCTTCCACCCGTTGCGCCGCAGCTGGTCGAGGCCACGGTGGTAACCGGTGCGCGCATACGCGTACGCGGCGATCGTCTCGCCGGAGTCGAGGGCTGCTTCCGCAAGGTACGCCCATGCGATCGATGCGGTCGGATGCTCGGCCGCGACCTCCGCCGGGTTCTTGTGGTTGAGCAGATCCGATTCCACTTCGTCGTCGCCGGGGAGGAGGGTGGGCTGGGGTCCGAGCAGGTCACCGAATGAGGTCATGGCGCCCATTCTGCCCTTCGCGCGCCGAGCCTCGATAGGCTCCCGGCATAAACACCCACCAGCCGAACGAGGTGCAGCACGTGCCGGACCCGAAGAACGAAGACCCGACCGAAGACTCGACGGAATCATCCGCAGGCGAGATTTCGGAGACCGGACCGGCCGACACGCCCGACGACGTCGACACGTCGGAGGAAGCACCTGGGGCACCAGAGAGGAAGTCCTCGGATGACGAGGCACACGACGGTGCAACGACCGAGAGCGAAGTCGAGGACACAGACGGGGTCGAGGCCACCACCGAGGCGGAAGTCGAGGACACCGCCGTAGTCGAAGACCCGCCCGAATCCGAGGACACCGCAGACGAAACGCCGTCGGACGACACGCCGGAAGAGATCGACTCCACGGCAAAAGACGACACCGCACCCGAAGATGACACGGTCGTTGTTGCTGCCGATCGGGAAGATATCGAGTCCGAGGACAGTGCGCCGGACCCCTCGGCGAAGGCCGGCGAAGCCACCCAACCTGATCCTGCCGAGGCGAAGACGGTCGCCATGCCGACCGTCGAGAAGACCGAGCAGCCGGACAAGACTCAGCAGCCCGAGCCACCGGCATCGGATCCGTCCGAGGCACCCACGACTCAGATCCCCGTCCGGAGCCACGCTCCGAAAGCGGAGCCGCAGCGCATCGTGCCGCGCGTGCCCGAGCCGCCGAGGTCGGAGCCTGCACCGTTCCAGCCCACACCGGCCCCGACTCGGATTCCTCCGTCCCCGCGCAAGGGGCGCGCGGGGTGGATGGTCGTCGCCGGTGCCGCCGCTGTCGTGGTGATCGCCGTCGTTGCTGTCATCGCGTTCCTGCAGTACCGGGAGAACAGCTCCCCCGACTCTCACATCCGCGCGAGCATCGACGAGTTCGTGCAGGCGCTGAGCGCGGGTGACCTCGAGACACTGCAGAATTCGACGTGCGGCGGGCTGGCGGAGTTCTATGCGACGGTCGCACCCGAGGAGTTCGACAGCATTCACGCGCTGGCGGTGGAACAGGGTTCCGTGCCGGTCGTGTCGAGTATCGACAAGGTGCAGATTACCGACGACACTGCGATCGCCGAGGTCACGGCTCATCCGACGGGAGACCCCTCGGATGTCACGGCTCGCACGTTCGACCTCGCGCTCCAGGGCGACGACTGGAAGGTGTGCAGCGAATAGCTGCACAGACCCATACGAAGAAGGGGCGCCGGCTCGAGCCAGCGCCCCTTCTTCGGTACTACCGACTACTTGGCAGACACCGAGCGGCCCGCGGACTTGAGGTCGTTGCACGCCTCGATCACGCGAGCGGTCATCGACGCCTCGGCCTTCTTCAGGTAGCTGCGCGGGTCGTAGACCTTCTTGTTTCCGACCTCGCCGTCGACCTTGAGCACACCGTCGTAGTTGCTGAACATGTGTGCCGCGATCGGGCGGGTGAACGCGTACTGGGTGTCGGTGTCGACGTTCATCTTCACGACGCCGTAGCTCAGTGCCTCGTCGATCTCCGACTTCAGCGAGCCCGAGCCACCGTGGAAGACGAGGTCGAACGGCTTCGAGCCGTCCGCGAGGCCCAGCTTCTTCGACGCGGCCTTCTGGCCTTGGTCGAGGATTTCCGGCTTGAGCTTGACGTTGCCCGGCTTGTATACGCCGTGCACGTTACCGAAGGTCGCGGCGAGGAGGTACTGGCCCTTCTCGCCTGCACCGAGCGCGTCGACGGTCTTCTCGAAGTCCTCGACGGTGGTGTAGAGCTTGTCGTTGATGGCGTTCTCGACGCCGTCCTCTTCACCGCCCACAACACCGATCTCGATCTCGAGGATGATCTTCGCGGCCGCTGCATCGGCGAGGAGCTGCTGAGCGATCTCGAGGTTCTCGTCGAGCGGGGTGGCAGAGCCGTCCCACATGTGCGACTGGAACAGGGGGTTCTTGCCGGCGTCGACGCGCTCCTTCGAGATCGCGATGAGCGGGCGGACGAAGCCGTCGAGCTTGTCCTTGGGGCAGTGGTCGGTGTGCAGCGCAATCGTCACGTCGTACTTCTCAGCGATGACGTGCGCGAACTCGGCGAGCGCGACCGCGCCGGTCACCATGTCCTTGACACCGAGGCCCGAACCGAACTCCGCGCCACCGGTCGAGAACTGGATGATGCCGTCGCTGCCGGCGTCCGCAAAGCCCTTGATCGCAGCGTTGATGGTTTCGGACGAGGTGCAGTTGATGGCCGGGAATGCGAAGGAGTGCTCCTTGGCGCGGGCAATCATCTCGGCGTAGACCTCGGGAGTCGCGATAGGCACAGCGGCTGTCCTCCAGATGAGAGTGGATCGGCTACCCGCTCGGGTGTGGCAGGTGCCCTTTGTCCTTGCAGTATGTCAATAGGGACGACGGTTGGATACTCGGGCCGCTGACCCCGCCGGATCATCACGATTCGAGGGCGCTCGTGCACGTCGGTACTCTGGAGATCGTGAATTTTGTCGAAGCCTCGGAATCTGTGACCAATTTGGCCCTGCTGCCGGGCTTCCTCGACCCCGTGAACCTGCTGAACTCGTTCGGCACCTGGATGCTCGTCGGTCTGCTCCTGGTGGTGTTCATCGAGTCGGGTCTGCTGTTCCCGCTGCTTCCCGGCGATTCGCTGCTGTTCACCGCGGGCCTGATCGCCGCGTCGAAATCGGCGGAGGTCGAGCCGTTCGCGCCGCTGTGGGTGCTCATGGTGACGATCCCGATCGCGGCGATTCTCGGCGATCAAGTGGGATACTTCATCGGCACCAAGGGCGGCGCGAAGTTGTTCAAGGACGACGACGCGAAGCTGTTCAAGAAGAAGTACATAGACGAATCGCACCGATTCTTCCTGCGGCACGGTCCCGCGATGATCTTCCTTGCCCGGTTCGTTCCCATCGTCCGCACCTATGCGCCGCTCGTGGCGGGCGCGGCGAAGATGCCGTACCGCGTGTTCATCATCTACAACGTGATCGGCGGCATCGTGTGGGGTGCGGGCGTCACACTGCTCGGTTACCTGCTGGGGCAGATCTCGTTCATCGCGGAGAACGTCGACTACATCTTCCTGCTGATCGTGTTCGTGTCGGTGCTCCCGATCATCAGCGAGGTCGGCAAGCGTTTCCTGGCGTCGCGTAAGAACGCCGGGGCCGAGAACACCGCGTCGGACGAGGCCGCGTCGGAGCAGACCGAATCTTCCACTGCCCCGTCGAGCGCCGACCACACTCCGACCACCCCGATCCCGAGCCAGTCGTCGGCACAGACCGCGGCCCCGACCACGCCGATCCCGGCGTTCAACCCGGATCCGAACAACCGGCGATAACACGCAGGTTCAGGGAGACGCCACCACCGCGTGTGCGGCTTCCATGAGCATCCACCCACCGAGCTGCACCGACAGGTCGCGTTCCGCGATCGACGACGCGCGCACCGTGCCTGCGGTGAACTGCGCGACCGTGCCCGACGAGCCGGGGAGTCTCGCGGGCTGGGTCCAGTCTCTCCCGAACAACGGCAGCCCTTCGATCTGCAGGCGGCTCTCCCACGCCCCGTCGGCCGAAGCCAGCACGATGCGGCGGGCCGTAGCGCGTGCTCGCACATCGTCGGAGTCCTGGACCGGCAGGGTGGTCGCGACCATCGCGAGGTGGCGCGCGAGGATGCCGTTGAACAGGCCACCGTCGCCTCCCCCGCCACCGGTGATGATGCTGCGTTCGGTGAGTTCGTTGTCGACGGCGTCGACGAGTGCATGCACCCGCGTGCGATGACGTGGATCGTCGCATCGGGTCGCGAGTTCGGTCTCGAGTCCGAGCACCACGCCCTGGCAGTACGTGTAGACGGCGCGCTCGAGTACACCGTGGCGGATGCCGTCGAAGACGAGTCCGGTGTCCGGATCGACGAGACGTTCGTGGATCCAATCGGCCATCTCCTGCGCGCGCTCGAGCTTGCCCGACCGCGCGAGCAGCAGCGCTGCCGGACCGTTGGCCGGAGTGTTGAAGAAGGAGTCTCCGCGACGCCACGGGATCCCCCCGCCATGTTCCGGTTGCCACGCATCGTGCAGTTCACCGACGAGGGTCGTGATCGCAGCGCTGCGGTCAACACGCAGGTGACGCTGGGCGCGATCGAGCGCCAGACCGAGCCAGGCCATGTCGTCGAAGTAGTTGTTGGTCCAGCCGGTGATGTTGCGGATACGGTGAGTACGCGTCAGCTGCACCACACGGCGGCGGTTGCGCGCACTGCCGTCGCCGGCCTTCGCCTGCCGCTCCGCCGCGTCGACGGCGAGGTCGATCAGGTGCGCCTGCCACCAGTAGTGCCACGAACCGAAGATGCGCTCGCGTCTCGTCGCCGGCCAGCCGACGACACCGAGTTCCGTGCCGGGTAGTCCCCAGAGTCGACGCACGTGTCTGGCCACGACGGCAGCCTCGGCTGCATCCGCCCGGTCGGCCCACATTTCTGGCATGCAGTAATCTTCCTCGTCCCACAGCAGCGGCGTGGCCACACGGCCCGCGCTGATACATCCACGCAGTTCGAGCGGGCGTTACTACCAGGCGTCGTCGAGGTCGGCGTGTTGGCCGATCCAGGCGTGCATCGCGATTCCTGCCGCGACACCTGCGTTGATGGAGCGGGTCGAGCCGAACTGTGCGATCGATACCGTCATGGCCGCCACCTCGCGTGCCCGCTCGGTCACGCCCGGCCCTTCCTGCCCGAACAACAGCAGGCAGTTTCGGGGCAGTTCTGCCGTCTCGAGCGGCACGGAGCCGGGGGTGTTGTCGACGGCGACGATGGTCAGATCGTGCTCTGCGGCCCAACGGATGAGCTCATCGACGTCGGTGTGATGCTGCAGGTGTTGGTAACGATCGGTGACCATGGCACCGCGTCGGTTCCAGCGCCGTCGGCCCACGATGTGGACGGCGGCGACCGCGAACGCATTGGCGGTGCGCACGACGGTGCCGATGTTGGCATCGTGCGCGAAGTTCTCGATCGCCACGTGCAGCGGATGCCGGCGAGTGTCGATGTCGGCGACGATCGCATCGCGCGTCCAGTACCGGTAGGCGTCGACGACGTTGCGTCGGTCACCGTGTTCGAGCAGTTCGGGATCGTACTTCGGGTCGGTCGGTGGGGGTGTCCCGAACTCGTCGGTCCACGGCCCCATGCCGTGCGGATGTTCGCCCCATTCGGTGGGTCCGGGGACTGCGAGCGGGTCCTGCTCCCGGCCCGGTCCTTCTTGGTCCGGCCTTATCTCGCCCGACACCGTCAGAACGTCTCGTTCGAACCGGATGCGACGGTGAAGCCGTGTCCGGTGCTGTCGTTGGTGCACGTCACGTCGGCCTCGGTGGTCTCGCACGTGTACCCGAGCTGCGAGAGTGGCGACCCCGCGGGCAGCACCTCCGCAGAACCCTCGACGGGCAGATAGACGGGGCCACCCGAGCACAGGAACTCACCGGGACCGCTGTCGACGACGCGCATCCCGTGGCCCCAGTTGACTACGCAACTCTCGGGCTGCGGCGGCACCGGGTCGGTGACGCCCTCGCAACCCGCTTCGGTGCGGCCCGGAAGCTGCACGATGCCACACGCGAATGCGCCGTCGGGGGTGGTGAAGTAGTACGACTCGCCCTGCTCGAACGCGACGGCCTCCAATGTCGGCGGCACCTCGGGAGCCGGCTCGGTCGTCGTCTCTGCGGGCGTGGGCTCGGAGGTCGGTGCCTCCGTGGTGGCTTCGGTCGTGGTCGGTGCAGCGGTCACGCCGGACGTCGCGGTAGTGGTAGTTGTAGTGGTCTCCTGTGCCGCGACATCCGGTTCGTCTCCGGACCCCCCGCACCCGCTCAGCACCAGTACAGCTCCCAACACAACCGCAGACCACGACACACGCACGTTCACACCGTTCCCTCCGACGAACACAGAAAATGCCACTCTATCGACCAGCGGCCGCAGCGCAGACACGCGCTACGCTGGGAGACGGAGGACCCATGAAGCACAAGCGCATCCTGCGCACGGTCGCGTTCATCACGACCGGATACCTGATTCTGCTGTCACTCTGGCTGAACCTCTTCTACCCGGACTCCGCCGAAGGCACCGAAGGATTCCAGGTGATGTTCCTGGTCTGCCTCTACGGCGCAGTGCTCGGTCTGGGCATGTTGATCGCCGATCGCACCACCCGCGAAGACCGCAAGATCGAACGCGACGGCCTCGAAGGCTGGGCGACGATCCGCGCCGCTACACCGCTCGGCCGCGTGATCGGCGACGTGCAGCGAACCGAACTGGATCTGGATCTGATGGTGCCCGGATCCGAGCCGTACAGCGGCAGGGTGGTATTCGAGGCCGGACGCAGCGACCTGTCGCGACTGGTGGCCGGCCAGGTGGTCTCAGTGCTCGTCGACCCCGACGACCGCACCCGGATCCTGATCTTCCCCTGACGGGTCATCTCCGTCGGGCGAGCGCAAGGATCCCCTCGACGAGAAGCAGCTGCGCGCCCGCATAGGTGGCGAGCACGAATCCTTCCGCCGCTGCCCGCGCGGACTTGTTCTTCAGCAGGGCCCGTCTTCCGACGATGGTGCCGTCGGACAGGGTGAACACGAGCCCCCCGAGGCCGAGCCAGCTGCGCCGGTCGGCGTTCGGAAGCACGAGACCACCGGAAGTCTTCGCCACGGGAGCGAGGGAAGGGTCGGCGGCGAGTGTCGCGGTGGTTGCCAGCAGGGTGCCGTACGCGGTGAGCGGCGCCGCGACCGAGCGGCTCCGCGACCCGAGCAGACCGGCAGCTCCCAACACCGCGGGCACACGCTGCAGCACCGAGGTACGGGTCGGGCGCGCGCCGTGCCGAGCGAGCAACGTCGAATACGACGTCTGCATCACCGCGAAAGATCCTGCCCCGCGCAGGATCCGACTGTCATCGTCGGGGTCGATCATGAACATGTCACCCACCGTCGCGGCGGTCAGGCCCGCGAGGAGCAGCGCGGTGTCGGCGCGGTCGAGGTCATGGGAGCGGCGCAACACCCGAACGGCGAGCGATGGCGCGATCAGCGGCTTCGCGACCTTCTGCACCGACTCGTTGCCGAGTACACCGCCGACCACCGTCGCCGCGCTCGCGGCCACGAACACGGCGTGCTCGACGCCCCACTTGTTCCCAGTGAACCAACCCATGCGCGCACAGTACCCGGGTTGCGGGTCAACAGCGGCGCGCACCATGGGACGGAGTGGCGTGCAGAAACACCGGCGACGGAAAGCCCCGGGCCGCGGCCGCCGCGGTCACGGACGTTTCGATCCTCGGCACGTCGTCGTTCTCGCACAACGCAATTGCCGAACCTCCGAAGCCTCCCCCGACCATACGCGCTCCGAGCGCACCGGCCGCCGTCGCAGCATCGACAGCGCTGTCCAGTTCGGCGCAGCTGACCTCGAAATCGTCGCGCAGAGACCGATGCGACGCGTCGAGCAGCGGGCCGAGTTCGCGCACGCGACCGGAGCGCAGTGCGTCGGCGGCAACGCGGACGCGTCCGATCTCGGTCGCCACGTGTCGCGCGCGGCGCCGCAGCATCGGGTTATCCAGTGCCGAAACGGATTCCACTTCGCGCAGGGGCTCGCCCAGCAGGCGCGCCGCTTCCTCGACAGCGGCTCGCCGCGACCCGTACTGTCCGTCGACGAGGCGGTGCCCTGTCCCGGTGTCGACGACCAGCACCGTGAGCCTTGCTGCCGCGGTGTCGACGGGGATGTGTTCGACGTGCCCGTCGGCGCAGTCCAGGAGCAACGCGTGGCCGGCCCTGCCGCGCAGGGCGATCTGCTGGTCCATGCCGCCGGTGGGCGCCCCCACGTAGTCGTTCTCCGCACGCACGCACACCCGGGCGAGGACATTCCGTCCGTTGTCGTCGACAGGCAGGCCGCACAGGTTGGCGAGCGCCAGTGCCACGGACGCCTCGAGCGCAGCGGACGATGACAGTCCCGCACCGACGGGAACCTCCGACGCGATCGCGATGTCGGCTCCGTGGAAATCGGGTGGGTCGAGCGCCCAGACCACACCGGCGACGTATGCACCCCATCCCTCGACACGTTCGCCCAGTTCCACGTCGACGGCGTCGAATCCTGTGCTGTGCAGGCGGAGCCGCCCATCGGTACGACGGCGCACCGCGGCTGCCGTTACCTGGGGAATCGCCATCGGCAGGCACAAGCCGCCTGCGTAGTCGACGTGCTCCCCGATCAGGTTGACGCGACCGGGTGCACACCAGATGCCGTCGGGGTCGCCGCCGAACGCCGCGGTGAACGCGCGCGACGCGCCGTCGCACACCGCGCGGGCCGCGCCGTCCGGCACCGTCACGGCGCGAGCTCGCGTAGCCGCTCGGCGATACGCTCGGGTGTGGTGTCGCTGATCCACGCGCCCATCGCCGATTCGGAGCCCGCCAGGTATTTGAGCTTGTCGGGGGCACGACGCAGCGAGAAGATCTGGCAGAACAACCGGCCGTGCTCGCGTCCGTCCCCGACGGGGGCCTGGTGCCATGCAGCGATGTAGGGGACGCGGTCGAGTCCGTCGAAGAACCGATCGACACGTCCGAGCAGGCCGCGGTAGGCGAGAGCGAGTTCGTCGCGCTCTGCGTCGACGAGCGCGGTGAGATCGGGGACGTCGCGATGCGGTGCGAGGTGCACCTCGATCGGCCACCGCGCCGCGGTGGGGACGTACGCGGTCCACCATTCGCCCGACCACACGACGCGGGTTCCGGTATGACGTTCGGCATCGAGGATGTCGCGTTGGAGCGACCGTCCCGTTCGTTCGTGATGGTCGCGGGCGCGGTCGAGCAACGTCTGCGTCCGCGGCGGGAGGAACGGGTAGGCGTAGATCTGACCGTGCGGGTGTTCCAGTGTCACACCGATTTCGACACCGCGGTTCTCGAAGCAGAACACCTGCTGCACGCCCGGCAGCGACGACAACGCCGCAGTACGGGACGCGAGGACATCGATGACGGTGCGGGCACGTGTCACGGGGAGATCTGCGAAGCGGGCGTCGTGGTCTGCGGTGAAGGACACCACTTCGCAGCGGCCTCCCGTCGAGCCGTCGCCCGAGGAGAGCGCCGGGAATCGGTTCTCGAAGACCGCTACGTCGTAGTCGTCTGCAGGGATTTCGGTGGAGGCGCCGGGGCGGGTCGGGCAGAGTGGGCACTCCGCGATCGAGGGCAGGAACGTGCGGTCCATGCGGTGTGCGGCGAACGTCACCGGATCCCCGGTGAGCGGGTCGATGCGAACCTCCGACGTTGCCACGACCGTCGGAAGTTCACGACGGTCGTGTGCGGCACGGGTGGCCGCTCCCCCGACGTACGGTTCGGTGTCGTCGAAGAAGATCAGCTCGCGACCGTCGGCAAGTTGCGTGACGGTCTGCCGCATCCGTGGCGTCACGGTGTCAGGAGTTGTCGAGGCCCAGGTCGGAGAGGCCCAGCAGCGACCGGTACTCGACGCCTTCCGCAGCGATGACCTCGTCGGCTCCGGTGGCGCGGTCGACGACCGTTGCCACACCCACGACGATCGCCCCCGCGTCGCGCAGTGCCTTGACTGCGGTGAGCGGCGAGTTCCCGGTGGTGGTCGTGTCCTCGACGACGAGCACTCGCTTACCGACGACGTCGGGGCCCTCGATCTGACGCTGCATGCCGTGGGCCTTGGCGGCCTTGCGGACGACGAAGGCGTCGATCGGGCGTCCGGGCGCGTGCATGACGGCCATCGCGACGGGGTCGGCGCCCATGGTGAGGCCACCTACCGCATCGAAGTCCCAGTCGGAGACGAGTTCGCGCAGAAGCGAGCCGATGAGCGGTGCTGCGCGGTGATGCAGGGTCGCGCGACGCAGATCGACGTAGTAGTCGGCTTCCTTGCCCGACGACAACGTCACCTTGCCGTGCACTATTGCCAGCTCACGTACCAGTGCAGCCAGTTCGTCGCGGTCGCTCATCGCATATCCTCACCGTCGTCTCGTTCACCACCGGCGGCGGAACCGGTGCGAAACGAGCCTAGTCGCTGTCGGTGAGGCCTCAGGCGGCGACGGTCCCCGAATCCTTCTCGTCGGTCTTGTCCGAGGTGGGCGCCTGCGCTTCGGTCTGTTGCTCGGTCACCGGCGTCGTCTCGGTCACCGTCTCTGTCGCCAGACCTGCCGGAACCTCGAACACTGCGACAGCCCGCACTCCGGCCAGCTTCGCGAACAACGACGTCGGGAAGCTCGACACCTGGGAGTTGAGCTTGTCCGCGAGATCGTTGTGGACGCGGACCGCGCCCGCAATGCGCTGCTCGCGGGTCTGCAGTTCGCGGGCGACGCGGATGAACGGCCAGTGGTTGACTCCGTCGAGGACCCCGATGAGCTCGTGCAGTGCGGCCGACAGCGCGTTCTCGGTCGCCGCACGTTCGGGGAGGTCGAGGCGCTGGTCGCGCATCGCGATGGCGAGGGATCGTGCTCCCACGACCGGGCTGATCCGGCTGCGTTCGACACCGGCGCCCGCCGATGCCGCGATGAGCGCGGGGATCAGATCGTAGCGATCATCGAGTTCGTTCAGCAGCAGATGCAGGCCGTCTCTGCGTCGGGTACGAAGCGTCCGCAATCGGCGCATCCCCAGCCGTATCCAGAGCAGCGCAACGGCCACCACTGCCACAACAATCACCAGAGCCACAGGTGTCACGGCGAGAAATGTACAGACCCCGATCGGTTCGCACGACGAAGGATCCGGCGTGTCAGCCCGGGTGTATCCGTACCGTGACCTGACGAGCGGGGCTCAGCGATGAGCGGAGGGGCGTCCCGGATCGTGGAAGCTGCGATCGACGTTGTCGGGATCGACGACGGGCGGGAGGACGTGCAGGATTCCCGACAGGCGCGCAACGGCCTCGATTGCCGCATCCCATTCGCGCCCGTTGCTTCCCACCGGGATCGAACCGAGCGTCCACGGACCCTCACTCCACAGCATCTGGACGTGCTCCGGGATCGACTGGGTGAACGAGACCATACGCTGGTCGCACACGCGACGGGCGATCTCGAGGTCGGTGGAGAACACGATGCGCGGGCCGATCGACCCGAGCAGATTCATGTCGGAATCCTTCGGCGGAGGCGTCGACTTGAGACGCAGGTCGATGTCGACGTCGGACCCGACCTTGCGGCGCACCGCGACGATCGTGGCAGTTTCCTCGATGTCGAACAGGATGAATTCCTCGCCCCGACGGACCCCGCGCACGACGTCGATCGCGCCCAGATATTCCTGCTTCGCCAACGCCGCGCGATGCCAGTTGGACGGCAGCCGCTCGTCGGAGTCGGTGTACTTGTACCCCTGGGCGCGCGCCCAGATCTCCCGCACACGCCCGGACTGTTCCCTCCGCGTGCGGTCGACGTACAGGAGAGCGAGCGCGCCGAGGAGCGCGATCACCGCCAGACCGAACCACATGAATGTCATCGGGATCAGCCTAGCGTCTTCAGTTGCCCGGGCTGCCGAACGACGGGAGCGACGCGCTGATGACGGTCTCGGCGGTCATCTGTCCGTTCTCGACGGGGCTGCCGGTCGCGACGACGGTCGCGCCGATCTCGAGCGCCTCCGGAGACGACCCCCTCAACGTGATGATCTGGGTTTCCGGCGTGAACAGCACCGTGGTGAGCGACCCACCGATACCGCTGAGGGTGATGCTGGTGCCGTCGTTTGCCGTGATCGATCCCACGACGGCACCGGTCTGGCCGAGGACCTCTCCGAGCCCGCCGGGAAGCTCGTCGAGCGGAAGGTCCGGCGCAGCGCCGCCGGGTGCGGGAACGGGCGACGGTGTCGTCGTGGGCGCCGGTGGCAGGGCCTGCGTCGTAGTCGGCCCTGTCGCGCTGCTGTCGGGCTCGTCGCCGCTTCCACTGAGGAGGTAGCCGACGATCCCGCCGAGAGCAATGAGCACGATCACCGCGAGGGCGAGGACACCCCAGCGTGGACCGCGTGGCTTCTTTTCGGGCTCGGCGGGCTGCCCGTATCCGGGCTCTCCGTATCCGGGCGGGGGCGGGCCGGGCGGCTGATACCCACCGCCGGGGTAGCCGGCCGTCGGGTACTGCCCCTGCGGGTACTGAGCCTGCGAGTCCTGGACGGTCGGATACTGGGCCGTCGGATACTGCGCGGCCGGCTGCCGGCCCTGCGGGTATTGCCCCAGGGGTTCGCCGAGCTGTTGGGTGGGGTTCGGGGGCGGCGCTGCCGAATCGAAGCGCGGATCGTACTGCGGGTACGCGAGGGTCGGGTTCGTCACCGGCCGGCCGTACGCCTCCGTCGGATCGTCGGTGTGCAGTACGCGCGTCTCGTCGTCACCCGGCTCGTCGTGCGGATAGGCACGTTCCTGCGGTGTGCGCGGATCGTTCGGATTGGTCATAGCCCCTCCCAAGGTACCGATGCGGGGCCGGTCCCGGTGGCTGTTGCCGCCGGGACCGGCCCCGCACTGGTGTCAGACGCCGAGGACCAGGCCGTCGGCGTTGTCGCTCACCCCGACCTTCACGGTGTCGCCGTCGCGGATCTCCCCCGCCAGCAGCTTCTTGGCGAGCTGGTCGCCGATCGCCTGCTGGATGAGGCGGCGCAGCGGACGCGCACCGTATTGCGGGTCGTAGCCACGCACCGCGAGCCACATCCGGGCCGCTCCGTCGACGTCGAGTGTGAGCCGTCGTGCCTCGAGGCGCTTCGCCAACTGGTCGATCTGGATGTCGACGATCTTCTCGAGCTGCTCTTCGGACAGCGGGTCGAAGATCACGACGTCGTCGAGCCGGTTGATGAACTCCGGCTTGAACGCCATGCGCACCGCCGCCATCACGTGGTCCTTGTCGCCACCCGCACCGAGGTTCGAGGTGAGGATCAGGATGGTGTTGCGGAAGTCGACCGTGCGGCCCTGGCCGTCGGTCAGGCGCCCGTCGTCGAGCACCTGCAGCAGCGTGTCGAACACGTCGGGGTGTGCCTTCTCAACCTCGTCGAACAACACCACCGTGTACGGGCGACGACGCACCGCTTCGGTGAGCTGACCGCCGGCGTCGTAGCCGACGTAGCCGGGAGGCGCACCGACGAGCCGCGCGACGCTGTGCTTCTCGCTGTACTCCGACATGTCGATCCGCACCATGGCGCGTTCGTCGTCGAACAAGAAGTCGGCGAGCGCCTTGGCGAGCTCGGTCTTGCCGACGCCGGTGGGTCCGAGGAACAGGAACGATCCGGTGGGACGGTTCGGGTCGGCGACACCGGCCCGAGAGCGGCGGACCGCATCCGAGACGGCCTGCACGGCCTCGGCCTGGCCGACGACGCGGTTGCCGATCTCGTCTTCCATCCGCAGGAGCTTCTCGGTTTCACCTTCGAGCATGCGACCGGCGGGGATGCCCGTCCATGCGGCGACGACCTCTGCGACGTCGTCCGGGCCGACTTCCTCCTTGAGCATCACATCGCCGTCGGATGCGGCGCCCGATGCCTTCGCTGCAGCCTCGAGCTTCTTCTCCAGCTCGGGAATGCGGCCGTAGCGCAACTCCGCGGCCTTGCCGAGGTCGCCGTCACGTTCGGCACGTTCCTCTTCACCACGCAGCGCTTCGAGTTGTTCTTTGACCTCTCGGACGGAGTCGATCGCGGTCTTCTCGTTCTGCCAACGCGCGGTGAGCTGACTGAGCTTCTCACGTTCGTCCGCGAGTTCGCCGCGCAGCTTGTCGAGCCGATCCTTCGACGCAGCGTCGGTTTCCTTCTGCAACGCCATCTCCTCGATCTCGAGGCGACGGACGATGCGTTCGACGGTGTCGATCTCCTCGGGTCGCGAGTCGATCTCCATCCGCAGCCGCGACGCGGCCTCGTCGACGAGGTCGATGGCCTTGTCGGGGAGGAACCGCGACGTGATGTAGCGGTCGGACAGGGTCGCGGCGGACACCAGCGCGGAGTCGGTGATGCGCACACCGTGGTGCACCTCGTAACGCTCCTTGAGCCCACGCAGGATGCCGACGGTGTCCTCGACACTCGGCTCACCGACGAGCACCTGCTGGAAGCGGCGTTCGAGGGCGGCGTCCTTCTCGATGTACTTGCGGTACTCGTCGAGGGTGGTGGCGCCGACCAGTCGGAGTTCACCGCGCGCGAGCATCGGCTTGATCATGTTGCCCGCGTCCATCGCCGACTCGCCTGTCGCGCCGGCGCCGACGATGGTGTGCAGTTCGTCGATGAACGTGATGATCTGCCCGGCGGATGCCTTGATCTCGTCGAGCACGGCCTTGAGGCGTTCTTCGAATTCGCCGCGGTATTTCGCGCCCGCGACCATCGAACCGAGGTCGAGGGAGATGACGGACTTGCCGCGGAGCGATTCGGGGACGTCTCCTGCGACGACGCGCTGCGCAAGGCCTTCGACGATCGCGGTCTTGCCGACGCCGGGTTCACCGATGAGCACGGGGTTGTTCTTGGTGCGGCGCGACAGGACCTGTACGACGCGACGGATCTCGTTGTCGCGGCCGATGACCGGGTCGAGTTTGCCTTCGCGGGCACGCGCGGTGAGGTCGGTCGAGTACTTCTCGAGAGCTTGGAAGGTGCCTTCCGGGTCGGCGCTGGTGACGCGGCCGGTGCCACGCACCGTCGTGAAGGCCTCACGCAGAGCCTCGGGGGTGGCCCCCTTTCCCGCGAGGAGCGTCGCGACGTCGGAGTCGCCACTCGCAAGTCCCACGAGGACGTGCTCTGTCGAGACGAATTCGTCGTCGAGTTCGGTGGCGAGCTTCTGCGCCCCGGACAGCGCGGCGATCGCTTCACGGCCGAGCTGCGGTGTGGTGGTCGCGCCGGTCGCGGTGGGCAGCTTGTCGACGAGCTCGTGCGCTTCGCTCCTGATCTGGGCGGGGTCGACGCCGACCGCCTTGAGCAGCGGGCCGGCGATGCCGTCGGTCTGGTCGAGCAGTGCAACGAGCAGGTGCGCGGGACGGATGTCCGGGTTGCCCGCAGCGGATGCCGACTGCAGTGCCGCCGTCAACGCCGCCTGGGTTTTCGTCGTGGGATTGAACGAGTCCACTACGGGCTCCTTCCGTTCTCGAGTGAGTCTGTATCAATTCTGTACCCGCAGACTCCGGTCCGCGGGCACTCGGTTGATTCAACGAGCCCAAAGTTGAGTTTGTTCCACTCAACTTTCAATCTACATGTGAGTCACCTCACACCATTCAACGCTCGCTCGCATGCCCGCAGAGCGCATGTGGCCGACCCACAAGGAAACGACTACAGTGGCGGCGTCCGAATCAGCGCATTACGTGGGAGGATGGCGTGGAGGCGTTCGCCATCGCCCGAGTGCAACTCAGCTTCGCATCGATCACCGCAACCCCGACCGGGCCGGAGCGGTTCGCCACGGCGTTCTACACCGCACTCTGGAGCGAGACGTCGGGGACCCGCGAGCTGTTCCCTGCCGGTATGGAGAACATGCGGCAGCGGTTCACGACCGCGGTCGGATGGGCGGTCGACAAACTCACCGACGTCGACGGCCTGGACGCTTTCCTCGGCCAATTGGCACGCGATCACCGCAAGTACGGAGTACGGCCCGAGCACTTCCGCGCCGCTGGGCACGCACTGCTCGTGGCGGTGCGCGAGTGCACGCCGCTGATCCTGTGGACCGCAGCACTCGAACGCACCTGGGCCGAGGTGATCTCGCACTTCACCGAGACGATGGCCGTCGCCGCAGCCGAGGACGATCTGCCGGCAGCATGGGGCGCTACCGTCGTCGGCCACGAACGCGTGCTTGCCGACCTCGCGATCATCCGGCTCGAAACCGACACGCCCATCCCATATCACGCGGGCCAGTACATGAGCGTCCAGATCCCGCAGCGTCCCCAGATGTGGCGGTACCTGTCCGCGGCGATTCCCCCGAACCCCCAGGGGCAGATCGAATTCCACGTCCGACGAGTGTCGACGGGATGGGTCAGCGGAGGGCTCGTCAGCGAGGTCGTGGTCGGCGATCGGTGGACCATCGGTCCGCCGCTCGGGGGTTTACAGGTGGATCGGGACAGCGGCCAGGATGTGCTGATGATCGCGTCGGGCACCGGTCTGGCGCCGCTGCGCGCCCAGATCATGGAGATGGCGATGCGCGGCACGAATCCGCGCACCCATCTGTTCTACGGCGGAAACTACCCGTGCGATCTCTACGATCTGGAAACGTTGTGGCAGATCGCCATGACCAATCCGTGGCTCACGATCACCCCCGTCACCGAGGAACTCGAGAACCCGTACTGGCATCCGGTCCCCTTACGCGAGACCCCCCGGGGTCTGCAGGAGCCGATCCAGGGGAAGCTGGGTAAGGTCGTCGCGAGTTTCGGATCGTGGTCCGATCACCAGATCCAGATCGCCGGGTCGCCGTCGATGATCCGCACGACGCTGTACGCCTTGTCTGCCGCGGGCACACCGCGGCAGAACATCAGCTTCGACCCGCTCTGATCACGCCCGCAACGTCACGGCGCGCGCGAAGTCCGGGTGCGCGTCGTGCACTACCAGCGCCGAACCGTCTTCGGCGAGAGTCACCCCTACGCCGGCCCGGCGGTGCTCGATCATCCGCAGCGCGACATAGAGCGGGACGAACGACACCGCGAACACCACGAGCAGCGCGATCCCGTAGGGACGAGGCGCACCCTGCAGCAGCGCGAACACCAGCCCGAGGAACAGAACCGCAAGCGCGGTGAACAGCGCCGCCGCAGCGATCTGCCAGCGCAGACGCGCTGTGACACAACGCGCACAGACAGGCCATTCCACTGCCGCCACCTGCACCGTGTAGGCCGAGGCGAGCACCGAACCCAGCCGGCTCTCACTGTGCTGCGGCTGCGAGCGATCCGACCTGACCGTCACCCGCACCCGATCGGACTCGGGGTCTCCGTGTCGTGAGCAGATCGGCGGCACCGGTTCCACCGGCCGCAGTGCGCCTTCTCCGCTGAATGCCGATCCGAAGAGAGCCTCGTCCGCGCTCTGCACCGGCACTCGCACTTCTACCCGCTGGGGATCCCCGTTCGCCATGCGAGGCAGTATGTCAGGCGACGTTCTCCCTCGGTAGATCAGGCATATCGGGCGCGCTCTCAGCTCAGCGAAGCGATGAGGTCCTCGACGACGGACGCGTCCGACTCCGGAACCGATCGGTCGGCGTTCAGGAGCGTGAATGTGACGTACCCGGCGTTCAGCTCGGCGGAGTCGGTGCCGGATTCCGGCTGAGCCTCGGCGCGCCCGGGCACGATCTCGAAGGTAGTTTCGTCGATCTGCTCGTATCCGAAGGCCGCAGCCGACGCCGACGACATCGGTGTGTACTTCAGGCCCTTCGCTTCGGTATCTCCGTCCTTCAGCAACGGATAGTTGATATTGAGGATCGTTCCCTCGCCCATCGCCGGGATACGCCTGTCGAGGATCTCCACCAACAGATCTGCCGTCTGCGCGTAGGCCGGCACGACCTCGGACTCGCGATAGCTGGTATCGGTGCTGATCGCGATCGCCGGAACTCCATAGGCACCGCTCGCGACGATCGCCGCTCCGACCGTGCCCGAATAGTTCGTGTCGAACCCGACGTTGGATCCGACGTTGGTGCCGGACACCACGAGATCCGGCTTCTCCCCCTTGAACACCTCGTTGAGGCCGAACATCACCGAGCCCACCGGCGTGGAATCGACCGAGTAGATCTTCGGATCTCCGCCGGGGTGGACAACCTCGAGTTTGCCCGTGAAATCGAACGCGGCGGATTGTCCGCTCTGATTGTGGGCGGGGGCCACCATCGTCACGTCGTGCCCGGCAGCAATCAGCGCGTCGTACGTGGCGGTGATTCCCGGAGCGTCCCATCCGTCGTCGTCGGTCAGCAGGATCCGCAGCGGCTCTCCCTGGACCGACGCCGCGGGGGACGCGGTCGCGGGAGCGGCGGATTCCGAAGTCGTGTCCACGCTCTCGTCGGGACTACTGCCGCATCCGACGACGAGGGTGGTCGTGACGGCGACCGCTGCGATGACTGCGGGGCGGGTGAGGTGCATCGAGGAACGGTTCCCTTCTCGGGGGTCGATAGGACCTGCGAGAGTAAGGCAACATTTCCTGGACTTTGTGAGCCGTATTACTCACCGGGACTTGATCTTGCAACTCTCCGAAGTATCAACTGGGCAGCCACTTGTCGGGCCCGAACACCTCGTAGTGGATGTTGCGCTCCGAAACGCCGCGCTCGACCAATGCCCCGCGCACGATCTCCATGAAGGGCAATGGACCACACAGGTAGACCTGGGTGCCGGGCTTGATCTCGACCTCGCTCAGATCGATCCTGCCGGAGCGGGTCGTGTCGGTCGCGGGCCGCACCCCCAGGTCCTCGTACCAGTGGTGGAGGTGGGCGCCTGGCAGTCGCTCGACGAGTTCGGACAGCTCCCGCCGGTGGGCGTGCCTCGACGGCGCGCGGTCGGCGTGGAGCACGGTGACATACCGGTCGGACTCGGTGCGGCTGAGGTAGTGCAGGAAACCGATGATCGGAGTGCAGCCGATCCCCGCGGAGATGAACAGCAGCGGAGCGTCGGTGTCATCGAGCAGGAGATCGCCGTACGCCCGCGACACCTTCAGTTTGTCGCCGTCGAACAGATTGCGGTGCAGATGATTCGACACCTCGCCCTCGGGGATGACGCGACCGTCCTCCGGCCGCGTCTCAGGGATCGCCTTGACCGTGATTCCCCAGTACTCGCGCTGCGGCGCGCGAGTGAGACTGTACTGCCGGATCTGCTGAGCGCCGTCCGGAAGCCGCACGGCCACCGACACGTACTGGCCCGGGCGCGCGAACGGCAATGCGGAATCGTCGGGGAGCGCCAATGCGAACGACACCGTGTCGGGCGATTCCTGGGTTCGCTGCCGGACGACGAGCTGCTGCCACACCTTCCCGGGTTCGACTCCTGATTCCCGGTACAACTCGTTCTCCATCGAGACGAGCGCCGCCGCCATCTCCTGGTAGACCTCGTCCCACGCCGCCCCGATCTCTGCGGTGACGGCGTCTCCGAGCACCTCGACGATCGCGTCGAACAGGTGCTTGTGAACGATGTCGTATTGTTCGGCGATGATGCCCAGCGACGCGTGTTTGTTCGCGATCCGGGAGAGCAGATCGTCGGGCTCGGCGACGTTCTCGGAGACCAGCAGGGTCGCGTACGCGGCGATCGCGCCGGCGAGGGCACGCTGCTGATCACCCTGCGCCTGATTTCCGCGGTTGAACAGATCTCGCTCGAGCTCGGGATGCGCGGCGAACATCCGACGGTAGAAGATGGGAGTGATGTCGTCGATGGCGGCCCCGACGACGGGAAGCGTCGCGCGCACAACCTCGACGTTCTGTGCAGACAACATGATCCAACGGTAGGCCTGCCGCCCCCACGACGACCCGACTTCGGGCGTTTTACCAGCAGAAACGAGCATGCAGGATGGTTCTCGGCGGCCGGCTGTGCGGCGTGGCCACCGAGAACCGTCCGGGATCTCCGGCGTGTGTCCACCAGTCTGTCGACGTCGGCGGCACCCATCACGCCGCCGACCAGATCCCGATCGAACAATCCCGCGCAGGACCTACTCAGCGGATCCCGACGAGATCAGCTCCAGGACGACACCCACGAGCACGTCGGTGAGCAGCGATGCGATGGAACCCATTCATTCCCCCTCTGATGGTTGATGCCGTGCGCCGCTGGTCGATACACAGCGGTGATTCAGGGTGATTCGAAATCCCCCGACCACCGGCAATAATCGTCACTCGGGTCGACGGACTTCGCTTGCCACGTGACCGATGTCACCACACGGACCGGGGAAAGGCGTTTCCTCGCACAACCTTCGTGCGTGAACTATCGGTACGACGCGCGCAGCGTCTTCTTGTCGAGCTTGCCCAGCGGCGTCAGCGGCAGCGATTCGAGGAAGTCCACCGACTTCGGTGCGTGCACGGAGCCCTTCGCCGCGCGCACCTTCTCGACGAGTTCGTCGGCCGGCACGTCCTGCCCGTCGCGCAGCACGACGCACGCCTTCACGGCTTCGCCCCACTTCTGATCGGGAACACCCACGACCGCGACCGCTGCGACCGCGGGATGCGCCGAGATGACGTCCTCGATCTCGCGGGGGAACACATTGAATCCGCCCGTGACGATCATGTCCTTCTTGCGGTCGACGATGGTGAGGAATCCGTGTTTGTCGGCGCGGGCGACATCGCCGGTGTGCAGCCATCCCCCGCGCAGCGCCTCGGCGGTCTCCTCGGGCTTGTTCCAGTAGCCCTTCATCACCAGCGGTCCCCGCACGCAGATCTCGCCGAGTTCACCCTGGGGCACCTCCCGCAGGTCGTCGTCGAGCAGGCGCACGTCGAGCCACGGCACCGGGCGGCCGCACGAGGCGAGGCGTTCGGGGTCGTCGGCGAGGTGCTCTTCCTTGCGCAGCACCGCGATGCTCATGCCGCATTCCGACTGGCCGTAGAACTGGAAGAAGACCTGACCGAGACGCTCGATGCCTTCGCGCAGCCGTGCCGGCGACATGGCGGAGGCGCCGTAGAAGAGGGTCTGCAGGCTCGACAGGTCGCGGGCGTCGAAGTCGGGGTGGTCGAGCAGCATGTAGATCATCGTCGGGACGAGCATCGTGGCGTCGATGCGGTGCTTCTCGATCGCTTCGAGGACGAGTCCCGGTTCGAAGTAGGGCAGCACGTAGAGGCAGCCGCCGCGCAGCAGCGTGGGAATGAAGAATGCGGCGCCCGCGTGGGAGAGAGGCGTGCAGATCAGGAATCGGGGCTGGTCCGGCCACTGCCACTCGGACATCTGGATCTGCGGAAGTGCGACACCGGAGCGGAACGAGCCCATCACGCCCTTGGGCTTTCCAGTGGTGCCACCGGTGTAGACCATCGACGAGGTGTCCTCGGCATCGACATGCGCTGCGACGAGTCGCTGCTCGGCGAAGGTGTCGGCGAGGGCGAGAATGTCGGTGGCGATCTCCGAGGGACCGAGCGAGAACAGATTCTTCAGCGTCGGCACCTGCGCCTTCAGTTCTGCGGCGCGCTCCTCGAAGTGCACGGGATCGAATACCAGGGTCTCGATCTCGGCATCGGCGGTGATGTACAGGTGGTCGTCGAGCGACCCCATGGGGTTGAGGGCGCTGTTGCGGCACCCGGCGATCATCGTCGCGCCCATGTTGATGAGGACCTCGGGACGATTCTTCGACAGCACCGCGACCGACGAGCCCTGCCCGACCCCGACCGACGCGAGCGCCTGCTGGTAGCGGCTGATGGCCGCGCGCATCTCGGCGCCTGTGAGGACGACGTCGCCCAGGTGCAGTGCGGGGCGGTCGGCGCTGCGGTCGAGTGCGGTGATGAGCAGATCCGGGTTGTAGACGGGGCGATGCAGCTCTGCGTACTCCCGGGACTCTACGGAGTTCTCAGTCATCGGCATCCTTCCGATCGTGGCGGCGGCGGTGCGATGGCCGAGACAGGTCGTTATGGCGACCATCACATGCTGACCGTCACGATAACCGCTCGAGCCCCAAAACTGAAACATGTTCCATTCTGTGACATGTCCGAATTCTGGCCTAGAGTTCATGGCAGCACCGAGCCCTCAGCACCATCGCGCGCCCACCACCCAAGAGGATTCCTACATGCAGTCGGCCACGTCGCCAGCGTCCGAAACAGAGATCGCCGTGTCGGCGACCGTCGTCGAGCACCACCGGCTCCGCCACGATCTCGCTGTCATCCGCCTCGAATGCACCGAGGGCATCGTCCCGTTCCGCGCGGGTCAGTACGTCGACGTGACGGTCCCCCAGCGCCCGAATCTGCCGCGGCGCCTCTCCCCCGCGCTGCCACCGTCGATGGACGGCAAGCTCGAATTCCACGTGCGCACCGTCCCCGGCGGCTGGGTCAGCGGCGCCATCGTCTCCGACACCCAGCCCGGCGACGTATGGACCATCACCTCACCGCGCGGCGGCGACCTCCACCTCGACGACACCGGACGCATCGCCATCATGGTCGCGGCCGGCACCGGCCTCGCGCCGATGCGCGCGCTCGTCCTCGACGCCGCACGCCGCGAGAGCCCTCCTCGCACATTCCTGTTCATCGGTGCGCGCACGCCGCGCGATCTGTATGCGGCCGACATGCTTGCGTTGCTGGGCGAGGCATTGCCGTGGCTCACCGTGGTCCCCGTCGTCGAATCGGTGGAAGACCCTTCGGTACCCGACCCGTGGCACCAGCGCATTCTCTCGCGGGTCGGCGCCATCGGCGCCGACCCCGACGACCTGCTCGAGGGCAGCCTCGACGAGATCGTCACGTCCTACGGGGCGTTCGGCGATCACCAGGTACTCGTGTGCGGGCCGGGCGCGATGGTGCAGACGACGGTGCAACGGTTGACCGAATCGGGCACCCCGATCGAGAACATCCGTTTCGACCCGTACTGACCGCTTTCCCGAGGCCGGCGGTCTACATGCCGATGACGCGGCGGTCGCCCAGTTCGGCGCGGATCCTGACGGTCCGCGCCGCAAGCCGCCACCCGTCGGAGGTGCGGCGCCATCGGTCGTCGTAGTCGCCCATGCATTCGTAGGTGACGCCGGTGAGGTCGCCGATCCCGGTGTGGAACGCCCGGAAGCTGCTTCGCACCACCGCATCCGATTCGCCCTGGTCGATCCGGACGTTACCGATCACGTGCTGAGTGGCACCGCACGCGTCGAGGCAGTACCGAACGCGTGCAACGGTGTCCGCGACGCCGACGCACCCGTACGAACGGGTGTCATCGGTGAGCGACGCGGCAAGCGTCGCCCAGTCCTTGTCGTCGAGACAGGTCGCCAGCGCGAACAGGCTGTCCGCGATGGCGACCCGGTCCATGTTCGTTACTGTCACGACGAGACGGTCGAGTTCGCGGCGTCGTGGGCGGCGATGTAGCCGTACACGAGACCTTGACCGATCGTGGCGCCCGCACCCGGATACTTGTCGCCGAACGCGTTGGCGGCGGTGTTGCCGACGGCGTACAGGCCGTCGATGACATCGCCGTCTTCACGCAGCACGCGGCCACGCTCGTCGGCGCGCAGACCACCGCAGGTGCCGAGATCGCTGAGCGTCATCTTCACCGCGAAGTACGGGCCCTGATCGAGCGGCCGCAGGTTCGGGTTGGGCTCCACCGTCGGATCGCCGTAGTACCGGTCGTACGCGCTTCCGCCGCGGGAGAACTCGGAGTCCGTACCGGCTGCAGCGTCATCGTTGAACCGGCGGAACTGCTCGGTGAACGCGTCGACGGGCACACCCATCGACTCCGCGAGCTCGGTCGCCGACGCACCCTGATGCGCGATACCGGCCTTGTACCAGGAGCCCGGAATGGGCTGACGCGGGAACAGTCCGGCCGCGAACATGTAACTGTTGCGGTACTTCTGGTCGAACACGATCCACATGGACTCGACCGGATCACCCGTGCGCTCACGCTCGAGAACGAGCTGGCCGAAGGACATGTAGTCCGACGATTCGTTCGTGAAGCGGCGACCGGTCTGGTCGACGATGAACGAACCCGGCAGCGACCGCTCGGCGAGCATCACCAGGGGCGCCCGTCCGGCCTTCGTCGGTGCGACGGCGGGGAACCACCAGGCCTGATCCATCAGGTCGACGCCCGCACCGATCTCCTGCGCAATCTTGATCGCATCACCGGTGTTGCCTTCGGCGCCGAGGCTCTCACCCTCGGCGAGCGACTCCGACTGGAACTTGTGACGCCATGCCATGTCGTGGTCGAACCCGCCGGCCGCAAGCACGACGCCGCGACGCGCGGTCACCGTCACCTCGCGGCCGTTCTGCTCGAGCACCGCACCGGTGACACGGCCGCCATCCTCGAGGAGCCGCACGAGCGACGTCTCGGTCCACACCGGGATCTTCGCGTTCAGCACACCCGCGAACAGGCCCGCCGCGATCGCCTGACCACCCGCGACGTACTCCCGCTTGATCGCGAGACCCGCGACACCCTGCGCGAGGCGACGGAAGATCCGTGAGAAACCCTTGACGGGAGTACGCACCATCAGGTTCATCCACTTGTAGTCGGCACCCGTGGTGGGCATCGGCAGACCGGCGTCCATCAGGCCGGGACGCAGCCGGCCCCGCTCCTCACCGAGCTGGGAGAGATTGAACGGACGGCACTCACACGTACGACCGACGGCGGCACCGCCCGGCTTCTCGGGGTGGTAGTCGGAGTAGCCCTCCGCCCAGAAGAATTTCATCGGCGTGGTGCGCTGCAGCATCGCCACGGTCTCGGCACCGTTGTCGACGAAAGCGTCGCCGCGCTCGACCGGTGCGGTGCCGTCGACCACCGCGCGCACATAGGTGCGGCCGCGCTCTTCCGTATCGCCGGTCCGTGCCTGCTTCAGGACCGGGTTGGCCGGCATCCAGAACGCACCACCCGACCGGGCCGTGGAGCCGCCCACGTATTTCGTCTTCTCGATGATGAGCGAGGACAGACCGAGTTCCTTCGCGCTCAACGCCGCAGCCATGCCCGTACCCGAGCCGATCACGAGCAGGTCCACGGTGGTGTCGTGGGCGGGAGTCAGGGGCGGTACTGCGCGTTTCGCCATCGAGGATTCTCCTTCAATTTTCGGTGTCACCGGGACGGTAGGTCGCTGCCGAAAACTCGGATGCGCTCCGTCCCGCCCAACGGGATTCGTACTCGCCGCCGCTAGCCGCGATAGTTGTAGAACTCCGGCGTGTGATCGACCCGCAGTCTCGTGAGGTTGCGGTAGCTGATCAGCCATTTCCCGTCGACACGTCGGTATTGTTCGTGATAGTGCCCCCAGCCGTGCAGGTGTTCCTCCACATCACCGTTGGTCCACCACAGCACGTCCTCCATCGCCCAGATGCCAGTGGCGGTGGTGTCGGAGGTGAGGGTGATCTCCGGGTTGTGCCCGTGATGGGCCGAGGTGACGGTGACCGCGCCGTCGAGGAATTCCCGGATCATGTTCTTCAGCGGCTCGCTGCCCACGACCGCACCGGGACGCTCCGCCGGCGGCAGGTGGCTGTGGTCGCCGCCCTCGAGCCGGAATGTCTCACTGACGACGTCTTCGGTGTGCAGCGTCGGGTAGAGCTCCCACTGCTTGGTGTCCATCACCCGGAGCCGAGCCGCGAACAATCGCTTGATCTCCTCGATGGCCAGTGCCTGCTCGGCCGGCGTGAGCGTCAGTTCGGTGCCCGACATCAGAGCTGACGCATATCGGCGGGCGACCAGAACGCGCGCATCGAGGTGATGCGGCCTTCGCCGTCGAAGGTCATCACATCGATCGGCTCGACCTCGTAGGTGGTGCCGCCCACCGGGGTGGTGACGCGGAAATGGAATGCGGCGTTCGCCCCGCTGATCTTCACCGCGAGCAGTTCCGTCTTCTGCGAAGTACCGTCGAGTGCGCTGTAGAACGTCGTGATCGCCTCACGGCCGACCTTCGGCTCGCTGCCGACCGGGTCCTCGAGGGTCGCATCGTCGGCATACAGCGCGGCAATGGTCGTCGACGAACCCGACTCCAATGCGGCCATGTACGCGGTGACGGTGGCGCGGACGGTATCGGCTGAGGGGATGCTCTCGGTTGTGGACATGCGCGCGACGCTACGACGGTCCGATCCCCGCACGGATACAGTTTCCCGTTGAGCGAGAGACCGGTGTTTCGCACCGTGTTCGACCACTGATCGGGAGCCCTGTCCACGGTTGTGGATCGAGTACCGGACACTGGAGGAACGACGATCTCGGAAACGGAGCTGAGTATGACCGCGGAACATGCAGTGCTGGATCCACGCACGATGCGCGATGTGATGGGCAACTTCTGCACGGGAGTCACCGTGATCACCGCACTCGACGGTGACGAGCCGCTGGGCTTCGCATGCCAGTCCTTCACGTCGGTGTCGCTGGAGCCGCCGCTGGTGTCGTTCTGCCCTGCTCGCACGTCGACGACCTGGCCCAAGATCCGTGAGGTGGGCACGCTCGCGATCAATGTGCTCGCCGAGAGCCAGCGCACGCTGTGCGGGGCGTTCGCAACGAGCGGCGGAAACAAGTTCCGCGGTGTGCGCTGGTCACCCGGCGACAACGGTGCGCCTGCCATCGACGGCGCACTCGCACGCGTGGAAGCGACCATCGAGGCCGAGCACGACGCCGGCGACCACACCATCGTCGTTGCCCGCGTCACCGGATTGACCACCCTGGATCCGAACAGCCCGCTGTTGTTCTACCGCGGCAGTTACGGCACGTTCGAGAACATGTGACCTCGAGGCGGAATAGCGGTCGCCGGGAACGGGTTGCACCGAAGGTGTGCCCGGCGGCCGGTGCCGGGCCCCGACTCGAAGGATCTCTCGGTGACGGTTCCCCTCTCCATTCTCGATCTGGCACACATCGGCAAGGGCGAAACTGCACGCGACAGTTTCGAGGCGAGCGTGAAGATGGCGAAGCTCGCGGAGAAGTGGGGCTACCGGCGGATCTGGTACGCCGAGCACCACAACATGCCGACCATCGCGTCGTCGGCGACCAGTGTGCTGATCGCGCACGTCGCCGCGCACACCTCGACGATCCGTCTCGGCGCAGGCGGCATCATGCTCCCCAACCATTCACCGCTCACCATCGCCGAACAGTTCGGCACCCTGGCGACACTGCACCCGGGTCGAATCGATCTCGGTGTCGGTCGCGCACCCGGCAGCGACCAGAAGACCATGCGGGCCCTACGCCGCGACCCGTCGTCGGCCGACAGCTTCCCGCAGGACGTGCTGGAGCTCCAGGCGTATCTGCGTGGTGATTCCCGCATCCCCGGCGTCGACGCGGTCCCCGGTAAGGGCACGGACGTGCCGCTCTACATTCTCGGATCGTCCCTGTTCGGCGCGAAGCTCGCCGCGCTCCTCGGGTTGCCGTACGCGTTCGCCTCGCACTTCGCGCCGCAGGCACTCGAAGAAGCAGTGCAGCTGTACCGGAACGAGTACCAGCCGTCGGAACAACACCCCGAGCCGCACGTCATCGCCGGCGTCGGTGTGATCGCGGCGGATACCACCGCCGAGGCCGCCGACCTGTTCGAGAAGACCAAGCGTCAGCGTGTCGTGCAGATGGTCGGGCGCGGCAGGACGTTCACCGACGAAGAGATCGACATGCTCCTCGACTCCCCCGCCGGAATGCAGGTACTCACGATGCTGCGTTACACCGCCGTCGGCACCGCCGACGAGGTGCGCACCTATCTGGACGCGTTCACCGAACGTGCGCAGGCGGACGAGCTGATCGTCGTGTCGTCGGCGCCGGGTCGCGAGGCGTGGCTGCGGTCGCTCGAACTGGTGGCACAGGTCAGCGGGCTGGTCCCCGCCTGACCCTTGGATCGGATCGGCCGAATGTCACCTTCATACACCTCGAGTTGCCGAAGGTGACATTCGGCTATCAGGGGTGGGAATCGGGAATGGGAAGGTGACCCCGCAGAAATCTACTCGCGGGTACACTTTGTCGGCCGGCCGGTCGCCGGCAGCAGGCACCGAGACAACCGCAGGAGCACCATGAGACTTCGCACCCGTGTCATCGCCGCTGTGTTCGCCACCGCGACCCTCGCCGCACCCGTCACGGCAGGCGCCGACGGACTTCCCGACGACGGCCCCACCATCACCATGACCGTCACGAACAACAGTGACGCACCGATGATCTACGCCGGCGACAGCAACGCCTACGGGCAGTGGGTCGACAAACCTGCCACAGTGATCGCAGCGCACGCGACCGAGACGATCAGCGCTGTCGCAACCGACCGGCGCGGGCTCGGAATCCAAGTGACCTACACGATGCCGGGCGACGGGCAGGTAGCGCTGATGTCGAACAATTACGGCACCGGTCCAGCGAATGCGGACGGCACGCGAATCGATGGCGCCAACCGGCACGGCTATTCCATCGCGTCCCATGTGGAGACGGGCTTCCCGTTCATGAAGGTGACCTACACGGTCGCTCATCCCTGAAACACTCCCGCCCCTGAAACGACACGGGCCGAACGCCCCCCACTGAGCGTGAGTAGCGTTCGGCCCGTGTACTTTCGGCGGAACCTGGTCAGCGTGTCGCGGCATCCTTGACGGCCAGGTGCGCAAACAGTGCGCTCGTACCGATCGGGTTGCCACCGCCCGGGTAGACGGTGCCGCTCGGCGCAGCCATCGTGTTCCCGGCCGCGTACAGGCCGGCGATCGGCTTGCCCGCGGTGTCGAGGACGCGGCCGACGGTATCGGTCTTCAGACCGCCCTTGGTGCCGAGATCCGAGATCCCGAACTGTGCGGCATGGAACGGCCCCTTCTCGATCGGAACCAGCGCCGAACCCCCACCGGTGAAGGCAAGGTCGTAGGGCTCGTCGCCGCGACCGAAGTCCTTGTCGACGCCCTCGGACACGAATTCGTTGAACCGCGCGACCGTCGCTTCGAGAGCAGCTGCCGGTACACCGATCTGCTCGGCGAGTCCTGCGAGAGTGTCGGCGGACTTCCACAGGCCCTTCTCGACGTACTCCTCGGTCGGCGAGAACGGAACGTTCGTCGCACCGACCGGGGGCACCTGGCCCTTGCTGTCGTCGTAGATCATCCAGAACGGCAGCGTCATCTTCCCGGCGTTCATGCGGTCGATGATCTCGCGACCGAGACGGTCGTAGGGCGCGTACTCGTTCGTGAAGCGGTGACCGTCCTGGTCGACGAAGATGCCGGCCGTGAAGCACAGTGCGAACGCGGAGCGGCCGTCCGGATGGGTCAGGCCGGGCGACCACCAGGCTTCGCCCATCAGGTCGACGTCGGCACCGACGGCAATACCGGCCTGGTGTGCCTTGCCGAGATTGGACCACGGACCCATCGAATCGCGTGCGGCGCCGGGAACACCGTATTTGCTGCGCATCTCGTCGTTCTGATCGAAGCCGCCGGCCGCGAGGACGATTCCCTTGCGGGCACGGATCGCGCGGCGCTCCTGTCCGTTCGACACGATCGCTCCGACCACGACGCCGTCTTCGACGACGAGCTCTTCGAGCGGTGTATTGCGGTGCAACTGCACGTTGGGGTACTTACGCAGCGCGATGAGGAACCGGCCGACGAGGGCGCGACCACCGATGAGCGTGTCGGGCAGCGCGTCGCCCGTGCGTTCGCGTCCGAGCGGACCGCGGATCGACTCGTTGAGTTCGGGGTCGTCGGCGATCGGCAGCGGCGTCGGCACGATATGGCGTCCGCCCGCGCGCGCCTTGGGCGCCTTACCGAAGTAGTCGGGCCACGGGTACGGCACGAACGCGAGATCTTCGTCGGACTCGAGATAGTCGATCAGGGGCGCACCGCCGCGCACGTAGGCTTCCTGCAACTCTCGGGGAGTGCGGTCACCGACGACGGCATGGTAGTACTCGAGTGCGTCCTCGATGGTGTCGTCGTCACCGGCACGCTTCAGTACCGCGTTGGTCGGGAACCAGACGCCGCCGCCACCGGAGTACGAGGTGGTGCCGCCGAAGTACTCGGAGGCTTCGACGAGTGTGACGGAGAGTCCCTCACGTGCTGCCGTGTAGGCGCCGCAGCACCCTCCGGCTCCCGATCCGACGACGAGTACGTCGCATTCTTCGGCCCAATCCACCATGCTTGATGCCTTCCGCTGCTTCGGTCCTGTGGAACACGCCACAGTGTGCCCGTGCGGAAGGCTCTCCGGTCGTGGAATTCCGCTGATCGGGAGGTCACCGAGGGAGGCGATGAACCCGTCAGTTGTCGCGCTTACCGCGCGGCTTCCACACCACCAGCGCATTGCTGCGCGGGATGGGAACCAGGTCGCGCCGGGCCGAACGCAACTGGGCGATCTCCACCGACATCTCCGAGACCCGCTGCTGCAGCGCCTCGACCTGGTTGGTCAGTTCGATGATCCGCTTGATGCCGGCGAGGCTGACACCCTCGTCCTGCGACAGCCGCTGCACCTCGCGGAGTAGTTCGACGTCGCGCGGCGAGTACCGGCGACCGCCACCGCTGGTGCGGTGCGGGGTCACCAGTCCGAGCCGGTCGTAGTTACGCAGCGTCTGCGCGTGCATCCCCGCGAGCTCGGCCGCGACCGAGATGACGTAGACACGTGCATCCGGGTCGGGTGAGTTGCGGAAACCTGGCGTCTCGCTCATCGTGCACCTGCCCATCCTTCACGCGGATCGAATCCACCGGCCTCTTCGGCCTGAAGATATGCGCGCAGCGCCTCGGTCGCCTTGTCGTCGAGGTTCTGCGGGATGGCCACTTTGAGGGTCACCAGCAGATCGCCCGAGCCGCCGCCACGCTTCGCGACACCACGGCCGCGGACACGCATGACCCGGCCGTCGGCGGTGCCCGACGGAATCTTCAGCCCGACACGTCCTTCCAGCGTCGGCACCGATACGGTGCCGCCCAACACGAGTTCGCCGTAGCTGACCGGAAGCACGAGGGTCAGGTCGTCGCCTTCGCGACCGAACACCTTGTCGGAACGCACATGCACCGTCACGAACAGGTCGCCCGACGGCGCGCCGCGCAGTCCGGCCTCGCCCTGCCCGGCGAGACGGATCTTGGATCCGTCCTTCACGCCGGCGGGAACGCGGACCGTGATGGTGCGCGTGCGGTTCTGCACTCCGGATCCGTGGCAGTCGTGGCACGGGTTGTCGATGATCGAGCCGCTGCCGCGGCAGTCGTCGCACGGCTCCGAGAAACCGAACGCGCCCTGGTTGCGCGAGACGATGCCACTTCCGTTGCAGCGCGGGCAGACACGCGGGCTGGTGCCCGGTTCGGCGCCGCTGCCGTGACACGTGGTGCACGGCGCGGGGCTGGTCATGCGCAGCGGAACGGTGACGCCCAGAACGGCGTCACGGAAGTCGAGTGTGGTTTCGGTTTCGACGTCGGCGCCGCGACGCGGACGCGACCGGGTGGCCCCACCGGTGCCCCCGCCGCGATTGAACACGCCGCCGAAGAGGTCGCCGAGGCCGCCGTCGCCGGCTGCGCCTCCACCGAAAAGGTCGCCGAGGTCGAAGGTGCTTCCCCCGGAGAATCCGCCGCTGCCGGGCTGGAAGCCGCTGCCACCGCCGGGGAAACCCCCGGAGGCGAACAGGCGACGGGTCTCGTCGTATTCCTTGCGCTTGGCAGGGTCGGACAGCACGGCGTTTGCTTCGCTGACCGCCTTGAAACGTTCCTCGGCGGCGGTGTCGCCGGGATTGGCGTCGGGATGCAGGTCCCGTGCCAGCTTGCGGTAGGCCTTCTTGATCTCGTCGGCCGATGCGGACGAGGAAACGCCCAGATCCTTGTAGAAGTCCTTCTCGATCCACTCCCGTTGGCTCACTGGGCGCCTCCTCCTTCCGTTGTTGTTGTTCTTACTCTGCGCCGGACTCGTCCGACGGCTTGTCTTGCGGTGTGTCCGACGGATCTCCGTCGGTCACGGTCACCATCGCGTGTCGCAGGATCCGCTCGTTGTAGCGGTAGCCCTTGCGCAGGACTGTCCCGAGAACGGGATGGTTTCCGTCACCCTCCATCTGGACCGCTTCGTGGAGTTCGGGGTCGAAGGGGTCGCCCTCGACTCCGAATCCGGCCAACCCGAGCGAGTCGAACACGGTGGTCAACTTGTCGGACATGGCCTTCAGCGGGCCCGACTCGAGATCTCCGTGTGCTCGCGCACGGTCGAGGTCGTCGAGGACGTCGAGGAACTTCGCCGCGACCGAGGCCTTGGCTTCCTCCACCGCTGCGGTGCGCTGGGCGTCGGACCGGCGCCGGTAGTTGGCGTACTCGGCTGTGACGCGCTGCAGATCTGCAGTGCGCTCGGCGAGTTCGTCCGATTCCGGCGCCTCCACCGATCCCTCGGCGGCCACTTCTGCGTCACCCTCCGAGTCAGGAGCAGGCTCCACCACGTCGCCTTCGAGAGGCTCGGTGTCGCGAACCTCGAAGGTTTCCGGGTCGATCCGTCGCTTGTCGGTGACGGTTACCGGCTCCTGCTCTGGGGTACCCGAAGTCACTTCTTCTCCGTGTCGTTGGGCTCGTCGACAACCTCGGCGTCGACGACGTCGTCGGCACCGGCGGCTGCGCCGTCACCGGCTGCCGCACCCTCGGCGCCCTGCGCCTCGTAGATGGCCTGGCCGAGAGCCTGCGACTCGGTCGCGAGCTTCTCGACGGCAGCCTTCACCGCGGCGATGTCGGATCCGGCGAGAGCGTCGTTGGCTTCCTTGATGGCAGCCTCGACCTTCTCCTTGACGTCGGCCGGCACCTTCTCCTCGTTGTCCTTGATGAACTTCTCGGTCTGGTGCACGAGCGACTCGGCCTGGTTACGAACCTCGGCCTCCTCGCGACGGGTCTTGTCTTCCTCGGCGTGAGCCTCGGCGTCCTTGACCATCCGGTCGATCTCTTCCTGGGACAGGCCGGAGCCGTCCTGGATCTTGATCGTGTTCTCCTTGCCGGTGCCCTTGTCGCGGGCGGTGACGTGCACGATGCCGTTGGCGTCGATGTCGAAGGTCACCTCGATCTGCGGGACACCGCGCGGAGCCGGTGCGATACCGCCGAGCTCGAACGAACCGAGCAGCTTGTTGTGCGCTGCGATCTCGCGCTCGCCCTGGAAGACCTGGATCTGCACGGACGGCTGGTTGTCGTCGGCCGTGGTGAAGGTCTCGGACCGCTTGGTCGGGATCGTCGTGTTGCGCTCGATGAGCTTGGTCATCACGCCGCCCTTGGTCTCGATACCCAGCGACAGCGGGGTGACGTCGAGCAGGAGGACGTCCTTGACCTCACCCTTGAGCACGCCGGCCTGCAGGGCTGCGCCCACAGCGACGACCTCGTCGGGGTTGACACCCTTGTTGGGTTCGCGGCCACCGGTGAGCTCGCGCACCAGGTCGGTGACGGCGGGCATACGGGTGGAACCACCGACGAGCACGACGTGGTCGATGTCGCCGACAGCGATGCCTGCGTCCTTGACGACCTGCTGGAACGGTGCACGGGTGCGCTCGAGGAGATCGTTGGTGATCTTCTGGAACTCCGAGCGGGTCAGCTGCTCGTCGAGGAAGAGCGGGTTCTTGTCTGCGTCGACCGTGATGTACGGCAGATTGATGGACGTCGACTGCGAGCTCGACAGCTCGATCTTCGCCTTCTCCGCAGCCTCACGCAGACGCTGCAGGGCCATCTTGTCCTTGGTCAGGTCCACGCCGTGCTGCGACTTGAACTTGTCGACGAGCCAGCTCACGACGCGCTCGTCCCAGTCGTCGCCACCGAGGTGGTTGTCGCCGGAGGTGGCACGCACCTCGACGACGCCGTCGCCGATCTCGAGGAGGGACACGTCGAACGTGCCGCCACCGAGGTCGAAGACGAGGATGGTCTGTTCCTTCTCACCCTTGTCGAGGCCGTATGCGAGCGCGGCCGCGGTGGGCTCGTTGACGATGCGCAGGACGTTGAGGCCGGCGATCGTGCCGGCTTCCTTCGTAGCCTGACGCTGAGAGTCGTTGAAGTACGCGGGGACCGTGATGACCGCGTCGGTGATGTCCTCACCCAGGTACGCCTCGGCGTCGCGCTTGAGCTTCATCAGCGTACGAGCGCTGATCTCCTGCGAGGTGTACTTCTTGTCGTCGATCGCGACGGTCCAGTCGGTGCCGATGTGGCGCTTGACCGAGCGGATCGTGCGGTCGACGTTGGTGACCGCCTGGTTCTTGGCGGGCTGGCCCACCAGAACTTCGCCGTTCTTGGCGAACGCAACAACCGACGGGGTGGTGCGTGAACCTTCAGCGTTGGCGACCACAACGGGTTCGCCGCCCTCCAGAACGGAGACGACCGAGTTGGTGGTCCCGAGGTCGATACCGACCGCACGAGCCATGATTTCCTCCAAATGCTTCGAGAATGTTCCTTGCTCAACCTGAGCCTGTCCGACTCACACTGAGCGCGGTCGACTCGACTTTGCACCCGCAGGACCCTGCAAGTCAAGCAAGTTGAGTCTAATACGCTCAAGTTGTCTGATGGGTCCAACGGCAAGCATGGAGAAAATGTTCCGGACATGATTCAGATCACACACGGATTCAAGTGAAACGGACACGTACACCGTTTCCACAGCGCGGCATCTGTCCGGAGGCGCTGCAATCGTCGTTGTCCACAGGCGCCCCGGTTGTCCACAGATACAGTCCTGCGGCCACAGATCCGCCCGATGTCGTCGCAGCATGCCGCGACGCTGACGGGCATGACCGAACCGCAACTGAAGCTCCGATCCGACCTGCTCGCCTGTCGGCGCTCCGGGGCATTTTGTCCGACGACGAAGCCATCAGCCACGTCTCGGCTGCCGTCCTACACGGATTCGACCTGTGGGACATCGATCTGGACCCTCGTTGCCCGGAACAGTGACTGCGGGACGGGCGCGGCAAATACGGCTCCGACGAACCCGGCGCGACCGCTGAGGCGGTCCATCGCGAGAAGCTCCGGGAGGACGCGATCCGAACGCTCGGCTACGAGGTGGTGCGGTGGACGTGGCGGGAGTTGTTCGAGTTCGATGCGGTGCGCGCACGCCTCGTCGACGCAGCAAGCAGGGCACGCCGACGGTTGTGACAACAGCAACGGACAGACACAGACCGTTGCGAAGGTTGTATCTGTCCGTTGCTCCGCTTCTATGAGGACCGAGCCTCGTTCGCCTTCATGATGAACTCGATCTGCTCGGGACTCGGCCCGCAGAACTCCTGTTCGATCCGTTGCGCATTGTCGGTGTGCATGCGGTAGAGGCTGTCGCGCAGCCCGTCGTCACCACCGTGGAACTGTTCGAGCAGCCCCATCCACTGCGCCGCCATCTCCTGCGCTTCGGCGCACGTCGGGTCCATCCCCGCGTTCAATGCGGCATCCACGCGTGGGATGAGAACCTTCCACGACGTTTCCACCGCCGCGATCGTCTCCTCACCCAGCTCTGCGCGCCGCTCTGCAAGATCGGCGAGCTGGGATTCGTCGAAGTACTGTTTGATCGTGTCGTCCACGTCGATCACTCCTCTGATCACATCGAGGAAGTCGGCGACCGAGGTTTCGGGCGACGTGCGTACCTTCCGGCCGAGCATCTCGACGTGCGCGCGCAGCATCCGCGTCGCGGCGAGTTGCTCGTCCAGATAGGCGCGGTGCGCGTCGAGGATCTCCGACAGCGACACACCTCCGTCCGTGACCGCGGCGATGGCATCGAGCGACAAACCCAGCTGGCGCAGAGCAAGCACCTGATACAGCCGGTGCACGTCCCGGTCCTCGTACAACCGGTGCCCCGCCGAGGTACGTCCCGACGGACGCACCAGACCGATGTCGTCGTAGTGATGCAGCGTCCGTACCGTCAGACCGGTCTCGGCCGCCAGGCGACCGACCTTCCATTGCCGGCCGGAATGTGTCGTCGGCATCGTTCACCCACTTCCACCGGCGCTCTCTGCGCCGGCACGATCGACGCTAGGACCTCACGTCCCGTGAGGATCAAGCCCAGAATCGCCTGGATATCCCCGTCGGGCCTACCACAAAATGGGCAATCTTCTGTACATTTCTGCGAAAACCAGGAACGATCGTCTCGCTCGGTCTCCGGGTGCGATGCCGGAAATCGACATCGAGACACGTCCTGTACGAATGGGGGAAACTCGGCATGTCCGTAGGCGTAGGCCTGAGGGTCGGCACCACTGTGTCATCGGTTGCCGTGACGTCCCCCTCTCCCGGACGACCCGACCCGGAACCCATCGAGCGGCGCACCGCAGTGCACCTACACTCCGACGGCACTGCCACACTGGGCGAACACCACGTCGTCGACGGCAACACCAGTTCGTTCACCGACTTCGTCGACCGACTGGGACGATCCAACGGCGTCCGAGCCAACGACGGTGCCCTGTCCCGCGCGGAGGATCTCGTCGCAACCGCGATGGAATGCCTCATCGCCGACGCCGGGACCATGATCGGCGACGAGAATTACACCGTCGTCGCCTCCCACCCCACCGACTGGCCGCCGTCGACCGTCGCGCTGCTTCGCAACGCCCTCGACTACGTGGGCCTGCGACACGTGTCCCTCATTTCCGACGCCGAAGCCGCCGCCGCGTGGTTCGAGTCGCAGGTGGCACACCAGACCGGCAGGCTCGTCGCGGTGTACCACATCGACCCGCACGGATCGACCGTCACGCTCGTCCGCTCCGGGGTCGTCGCGGGGAAGGCCTTCCGCTTCGCCGAAGGTGATGCCCCGTCCGTGTCCGCGCAATTGTCGGCGGCGCTCGGAGCGTTCGGCTGGCTCGTGACCAATCTCGACGCGATCGTCGTGACCCTCGACGAAACCGTCGACACCAGCGCCGCGCAGATCGTCACCCAGTCCATCAAGGCCGGTCTCGGCGTGCGATGTGCACTTGCACCCGACCCCCACCAGACGATGGTTCGTGGAGCTGCGCTCGCTGCCGCCGCTGGGTCGGTGGATCTCCTCGGATCCACACAGGTGCTTCCCGCCACTCGTCCGACCGGCCCGAAGCGCGCCGGCCTGGATCCGGAGACCACCGCGGTAATCGCCAAGATCACGCCTACCACTGTCTCCGCAGCCACCCCGGCAGCTGCCGGCAGGGACACTGCCCCTGCGAACGCGACAACATCAGGCAAGGTGGGTCCGACCAAGCCGACAGATCCGGAATCCGACACGGATGATCCAGGTAAGAAGCCGAAGATCGGCGTCTGGGCCGCAGCCGCGGCAGTCGTGTTGATAGTCGGCGTCGGCGTCCTCGTCTTCACACTGCGCGACACCTCCACCGCGAGCGCGAACCCGCCTGCGACTACCGTGCCGAGCGCAATCATCCCGACCGCCACGCAGCCCCAGCCGCGATCGACGTCGGCGACACCCACGACCTCGGATACCGCCGAGACCTCGACGACCGCCGAAATCGAGGAGGCCGAGTACACGGCGCCCGGGTACGTGGCCACGGACGTCCCGCAGACGCAATACGAGACGGAGACCTCGAACAGAGAGTCTTCGACGACCCCGAAAGAGAACACGTCGACGACCACGGCGCCGACGAGCAGCAGCACCGGTTGGTCGCGCCGGAACCCGCCGAACGAGCCGAGCAGTGGTTCGGGTGGCGGCGGCTCCAGTTCGTCGTCACAGTCTTCACCGGCACCGACGACATCGCCCGAAGAACCGGAAGAGCCGGTGGAGCCCGAGGACCCGGAAACCACATCCGCAGCCCCCTCTTCGGAGACCACCACTACAACCTCCGGGGCGGTATAGCCGAATCGGTACTTCCGGCCTATTCAAGATCAACCGCCGGTGCCGTACGCTATCCCAGGACCACACGGACCTCACGGTCAGAATTAGCAAAACACCAGTTCAGACACAAGATCGACCAATTATGAAGGGCCTTCATGCGTCACTCGCCGGCGTCGCGCGCCGCAGTCCGTACCACCATCCGTCGTGCCGCCACAATTGTGGCTTCAGCGGTGCTGCTGGTCGGACCGCTGACCTCAACCGCGAACGCCGCTCCCGCGGAGACACCCGAGCTTCCGGCGGAACTCGTCGAGGCCGTGCAGCGAGATCTCGGACTCACCCCTGAGCAGTACCTCGAGCGCGCAGCCCGCGCCCAGGAGCTGAACACCTACGCGCGCGACTTCCGCGCCGAGCGCCCTTCCGACTTCGCCGGCGCATGGATGAGCGACGACGGGAAGCCGGTCGTCGCCGTCACCAACCGTGACGCAGCACGCCAGGCCGAGCAGGACGGCTACCAGGCCACGGTCGCACCCATCTCGGCCGACGGTCTCGAGCAGGCCCTCGCAGAACTCAACCGCTGGGTCGCTGCACTTCCGCGCGAAGTGTCGTCGCAGGTCAACAACACGTCGATCGATGTACTCAACAACCAGATCGTTGTCGACATCGTCAACTCGCCCCTCGGTCGCGCACTGAACCTGCCGTCGCTCATCGCGAACATCCAGGTGCAGCTGTCGCCCGGCATGCCGTCCAACGACCCGGCCCCGCTCGGCGGCGACACTTACATCACCGCCGATGGCGACGTGCGCGACACGCCGCTCGAGCGCATCGGCATCTGCTCGTTCGGGTTCAACGGCGTCGACGCGAACGGCGACCCCGTCAACATCACTGCCGGCCACTGCGACGCGGTGGCCCGCGAAGACGGCGGATCCACCGTGTACCTGCCCAACCGCGGGAACATCGACGAGAGCGTGCAGATCGGCTCGTTCACGAACTCGACGGCAGGCACCGACAGCAGCCTCGACTACGGCATCATCTCGCTCAACGATGCGGGCGTCGACGCAGGCCTCGACCGCCCGACGGTGCGTGGCGGAAACGGATCGACCCTGACGGTCACCGGTACCGCACGTCCCGTGGTGGGTGCTCCCGTGTGCAAGTCGGGACAGTCCTCGTCGTTCACGTGCGGTGTGGTTGCAGCCGACCACGTCGAGACCCAGCTCGTCTACGCCAACGGCAGCGCGAGCACCATTCGCGGATTCGCGACCACCGCATGCACCCTGTCGGGCGACAGTGGCGGCGCTATCGTCACGGGCACTCTCGCGCTCGGCGTGATCTCGGGTTCGAACAGTGCGGGCGCACCCGACTGCGTCGAGGCCAACCTCGTGCTCGCCACCACGGGCGGGACGTCGAGCCTCGGGATCTCGGTCGGCGACATCGCCGACGCCACCGGAACTCGTGTGCGCACGGAATCCGCGCCCGAGTAATCCCAGAAGTCACACGCGACACACTGGTAACCAGTAAGTCCGGCTCGGTTACCGGTTTCAACCCATATGATCGTGTCGCCGATCCGCTCCGATCGGCATCTCCACGTCACACGTGGAGGTCACTGAGAAAGGTATCCATGCGACGCTCCTTCGCACGTCGGGCAGCCGTCCTCGGCTCAGCCGCTGCGCTCCTCATCGGACCCGCAGCGCTGGTGGCCCAGGCCGACCCGGCTCCCGTCCAGACCACGGACCTGCCCGCCGAACTCGTCGAAGCGTTGGATCGAGACCTTCAGATCAGCCCTGAGAGGTTCCTTCAGGACGCCGCGCGCAGCCAGGATCTCGCACAGTTCGCAGAGACGGCACGCGAGCAGTTCGCGGCCGTGTTCGCCGGTGTGTGGCTCGACGACCACGGCACCCCCACCGTCGGACTCGCGGAAGGTGAGCAGTTCGACGAGGCCCGCACCTCCGCCGAGGACGCAGGCTTCGCGGTGCAGCGGACCGAGGACAGCGAGAACGCCCTCAACGACGAATTGAAGGCACTCAACGACTGGCTCGAGACGCAGCCGCCGGCCGTCGCCGATGTGGTTCGCGGTGTCGCCATCGACGTCATCAACAACGACGTCATCGTGCGCGCCGAGAATGTCGCCGGATTGGAACTGCCCGAGTTCCTCTCAGGTGTGCGAGTGCTGTTCGCTCCCACCGACCTCACTCCGCAGCCTGCCGCAGACCTGCATCCCGTCGCGGACACGGCCGCACCCGACGCCCTGCTCGGTGGCGACGCCTACGCATCGCTCGGACAAGGAACGGGTCTGCGCTGCTCGCTCGGTTTCAACGCCGAAGACCGCCGCGGGCCCGTCAATATCACCGCCGGACACTGCGACCCGAACCGCGCTCAGGCCGGCACCCAGTGGGCGTCAGATGTGTACCAGTTGAACGGTGAGGCCCTCGGTCAGCACCTCGGCAAGTTCGAGAAGACCAGCCTGGACGACAGCGACTACGCGATCATCCGCCCCACCGGTGAGGCCGAAGGCCGGTTCGAGAACAACGGTGTCCGCGTGCCGGGTGCCGCTCCCCTGCCGATCACCGGCACCGCCGATCCGATCGTCGGAACGCCCGTCTGCAAGTCCGGCCTGCGTACCGGCTACAGCTGCGGCCTCGTGACCGCGACGAGCCAGAACGTCGAGATCGGTCACCGCGTCCTGCAGAACGGCTTCTCGACCAACCTGTGCGCCCTCCAGGGCGACAGCGGCGGCACGCTCGTCACCGGCACACTCGCCATGGGCATCTCGAGCGCCTCGAACGTCGGCCAGTACGGCATGTGCGAGATCGCAACCCTCGTCAGCGGTCTGCTGGGCGAATCCCCCGAACTGTTCGCGACGCCGATCAACTCGATCCTCGCCGAGAACCCGGGCCTGACGATCCGCACCGGCTAATCCTCGGAAGCAACTGCGTGACCAACCAGTGCCCGCCTTCCACACGGAAGGCGGGCACTGTTGCATTCTGCCGCCACTTTTCCGCGCCTGCGTCCCGCTTCGCCTCTTCCGAGCCGTGGTGGGAACCGGGACGGGATGCGACGTCGAATGGGGTGCGGAGTGTCGACGCGGCATCAAGATCGAAGCGGGATACGCTCCTGAAATCTCGTTCGGCCGCGAAACGAACGATGACGGGAATGGTTCCGCTCATCGGCGGCGAATTACAGAGAGGACGTACAGATGTTCGGATCGGTTACGGGAAGCGCTGATGTATTGGCGAGCGCGATCAATCTCTTGATCCAACTGCTCTGGTGAGCTGACGTCGAACAGCGAGAGGCCCCGCCATCCAGTGGATGGCGGGGCCTCGACTACATGCGTATCAGTTTGCGAACTGCGTGGTTCCCGGAGGAGCCAGAAGTGTCTGGATCAGGCTGACGCCTGCGATGGCGAGGGTCGGACCACCAACGACAATGGTGCCGATGACCGTACCGATCGGGAAGCCGGCGATGCAGCCGACACCGGCCGCAGCCAGACCGATAACGCAACCGAGGATGCCGCCCACGAGACCACCGACGGCAGTCGCGATACCGAGCTGCGACGCGAAGTTCTGCTGGGCCTTGAGGTTCTCATCGGGCGACGCAACGTCGGTGACCTTGAGTGCAACCGGCGTGATCCCCTGGGCAACCTTGTCCTCGGGAGCAACCGGAGTTGCCTGCGAGAGGTCGGTGACCGGCGTCAGTGTCAGGGTCTTGCCGTCTTCGCTGATCTCACGCTCGAACGGCAGCTGGATATCGCCGAGCTGAACCGCGAGCGGCAGGCTGACGACGGTGTTGCCAGCGTTGTCCTGCAGTTCGACGCTCTGGCCGTCGCCCGAGACCTGGAATGCACCGGCGTCGATGACGGTGACGACGGAATCGCCGTCGACCTTCGACTCGTAGTTGATCTCGTCCGGGGCCGCCGGGGCCGCGTAGGAGGTTCCGGCCGCGATTCCCATAGCGGCGATGGTCATCGTCGCCACGGCGGCAAGCTTCCTGAGCTTCATGTGTTTCCGTTCTGTGACATGGCGCACGCCCCGAGGACGCCCCCAATTTTCCCTAGTACGCGTGCGACTTCCGAACCCCCGACGACATTCCATTTGTCCGAAAGTCACATCCGGATCAGAAGCATAACCGACCTCACAGCAATTTGTTATCCCGGTAAGGCCCGATAGATGCCGAATCGTGTCCTGAAGCGCCACCAAGTCACACATTCAACGAATTGCAGTTAGGGCATCCTGGCTCGAATTGGCGAATTGCCCGACTATACGGTGACTGCCGCACCAGCCCTCAGCACCGCAGCACCTAGTTACTCGCGAGTAATTTCCACCTAGTTACCAGCGGGTAACTTAGCGTGCGTTACGATGCGGAGGCTTATACCAGGCGGGCTGTCTGCCCCCGACACGAAAGGCCACGTATGAATGCCCTGACGATCACGTTGGGCACGATCGGCGTGCTGCTCAGCCTCGTGTGTTGGTACTCCTTCATCGGCGGCGCGTGGAAGATGGTCAGCGCGATCCGGATCGGCCAACCGGCCCCGGATCGCTGGCGTCCGTTCTTCCCGCGCTTCAAGCAGATGGTCGTCGAGTTCCTCGCCCACACGAGAATGAACAAGTTCCGGACCGTCGGCTGGGCTCACTGGCTCGTCATGGTCGGTTTCCTCCTCGGAGCCATCGTCTGGTTCGAGGCATACGGACAGACCTTCAACCCCGAGTTCCACTGGCCCCTCATCGGCGGCACCGGCGTCTACCACTTCATCGACGAGATCCTCGGCCTCGGCACGGTGATCGGCATCGTCGCGCTGATCATCATCCGCCAGCTGAACCACCCGCGTAAGCCCGCGGGGCTCTCGCGCTTCACCGGTTCCGATTTCAAGGCCGCGTACTTCGTCGAAGCCGTCGTCCTCATCGAGGGCCTGGGCATGATCTTCGTGAAGGCCGGCAAGATCGCCACCTACGGCGGCGGCCACATGTCGACCGATTTCTTCACGATGAACCTCGCCAAGCTGCTGCCCGCGAGCACCACGATGGTCGCCATCTTCGCGTTCGTGAAGCTGATGTCGGGCATGATCTGGCTCTACGTCGTCGGCCGCAACATCACGTGGGGCGTCGCATGGCACCGTTTCGCTGCGTTCTTCAACATCTACTTCAAGCGTGAGGACGACGGCGGCGTCGCTCTCGGTGCCGCGAAGCCCATGATGTCGAAGGGCAAGCCTGTCGACATGGAAGACGCCGATCCCGACACCGACACGTTCGGCGCCGGTCGCATCGAGGACTTCTCGTGGAAGGGCTGGCTGGACTTCAGCACCTGCACCGAGTGCGGCCGCTGCCAGTCGCAGTGCCCCGCCTGGAACACCGGTAAGCCGCTGTCGCCGAAGCTGCTCATCATGTCGCTGCGCGACCACGGCAACGCCAAGGCCCCGTACTTGCTGGCCGGTGGCCGCACGGACATGGGCGGCGACGAGGTCGGTCTCGTCGACGGCGAAGGCAACGTCAACGAAGCCGCACTCGCCAAGATCCCCGAAGCAGCACGTGCTGAAGCGGGACGCAAGCTCGTCGGCGAATCGGCCGAACTCGTCGAGGCCGGCGAGCTCACCCCCGTCATCGACGCCGAGACACTGTGGAGCTGCACCAACTGTGGCGCATGCGTCGAGCAGTGCCCGGTGGATATCGAGCACGTCGACCACATCATCGACATGCGTCGCTACCAGGTCCTCATCGAGTCGGACTTCCCGTCCGAGCTCGCTGGTCTGTTCAAGAATCTCGAGAACAAGGGCAACCCCTGGGGCCAGAACTCCAAGGACCGTCTCAACTGGATCAACGAGATGGACTTCGAGATCCCCGTGTTCGGTCAGGACGCCGACAGCTTCGACGGCTACGAGTACCTCTTCTGGGTCGGCTGCGCCGGAGCCTACGAGGACCGCGCCAAGAAGACGACGAAGGCCGTCGCCGAGTTGCTCGCCACCGCCGGGACCAAGTTCATGGTCCTCGGTGCCGACGAGACCTGCACCGGCGACTCGGCTCGCCGCGCGGGCAACGAGTTCCTGTTCCAACAGCTCGCGCAGCAGAACATCGAGGTCCTCGACGGCGTGTTCGAGGGTGTCGAGCAGAGCAAGCGCAAGATCGTCGTAACCTGCGCGCACTGCTTCAACGCGCTGAACAACGAGTACCCGGAGGTCGGCGGCAACTACGAAGTCGTCCACCACACCCAGCTGCTCAACCGCCTGGTGCGGGCGAAGAAGCTGATCCAGGTCACGTCGGTCGGTGAGGACGTCACCTACCACGACCCGTGCTTCCTCGGCCGCCACAACAAGGTGTACAACGCGCCGCGTGAGCTCATGGCTGCATCAGGCGCGAAGCTCGTCGAGATGCCTCGCCACGGCGAGCGGTCCATGTGTTGTGGTGCCGGTGGCGCCCGCATGTGGATGGAAGAGCGCATCGGTAAGCGCATCAACGTCGACCGCGTCGACGAGGCACTGAGCACCGATCCCAAGAAAATCGCGACCGGCTGCCCGTTCTGCCGCGTCATGCTCACAGACGGTGTCACCGCACGTCAGGAAGAGGGCAAGGGCGAAGGCGTCGAGGTCGTCGACGTCGCACAGCTGATGCTCGAATCCATCTCGCGGGTCGAGCCGGAGACGCTCACGGAGAACCTCAAGGTGATCCAGGAGCCGAAAACTCCGGTCGAGGTCGAGGCTGTTGCCGAGGCCGTCGAGGAAGAACGTGTCGAGGAGGTTGTGGAGGCCGCTGAAGCACCGGCAGCCCCCAAGACGACGGGTATTCCGAAGGCCGGTGGACTGCAGATGAAGGGCGGACTCAAGGGCCCCGGCGCCAAGAAGGCAGCCGCGCCCACTGCCGCAGCGACACCTGCGGCCGAGGCAGCGGAAGCTCCGAAGGCGAAGCCCGGCGGCCTGCAGATGAAGGGCGGGCTCAAGGGCCCCGGCGCCAAGAAGGCGGCGGCACCGGCCGCAGCGGCTCCCGCAGCCGAGGCCGCTCCGACCGAAGCACCGGCCGTCCCGAAGGCCAAGCCCGGCGGCCTGCAGATGAAGGGCGGACTCAAGGGCCCCGGCGCCAAGAAGGCAGCGGCACCGGCAGCTTCGGAAGCTGCAGCTCCCGAAGCTGCTGCACCCGCAGCCGAGTCGGCACCTCCGACCGCCAAGCCCGGTGGTCTGCAGCTCAAGAGCGGGCTCAAGGGCCCCGGCGCGAAGAAGGCAGCTCCGAAGGCTGCAGCGCCTGCACCCGAGGACGCTCCTGAGGCCGAGGCTCCCACCGAGGCCGCACCCGCTGCAGAGACCCCGAAGGAGACTGCGATCCCGAAGGCGAAGCCGGGCGGACTGCAGCTCAAGAGCGGACTGAAGGGGGCTGGCCCGAAGAAGGCAGCACCGGCCGCAGCGCCGACGCCTGCAGCGGAGCCGACTTCCGAGCCGGAAGGTGCACCTGAGCCCGTCGCCGCCGAGCCCGCGTCGGAAGCGCCGGCTCCGCCTCAGGCGAAGCCCGGCGGACTGCAGATCAAGGGTGGCCCCAAGCCTCCCGGCCGCAAGTAAGCAGGCCTAGTACAAAGCAAGCAGCCCTGGTGGTCATCCACCAGGGCTGCTTGCTTTACATTTGCCCTGCTAGCTTCCGGGTTTCGAAGGTCCCCATCGGACCGTTCCCCCTCGCAGCCAGGGCGATCCCCTCGTGAATTCGAGCGACGAGTGTGTCCGGCGTCTGCAAATCTGCCCACGTCCACCGCACGACGACCCATCCCGCATGCCGCAGCCGATCCTCGCGCAGCTTCTCCTGGAAGACGACGTCCTCTGCATCCCTGGTAGCGACACCGTCACGCCGGTACTTGATCCGCCCGTCGAACTCGCCGATCACTCCGTGCTCAGGAAGTAGAAAGTCGACGCGAGCCAACCAGCGACCATTCGCATCGAACACATCAGGCTGTTCTTCGGGGATGGGCAACTGCGCACCGATCATCAGGATTCGACTGCGAGATTCGCCGACGCTGTCGCTGCGGTCGCTCATGAAACGGACAGCTCGCGCCGCCTTCGCATGGCCCGGATGCCGGCCCATGCGCTCGATAGCTCGATTCAGTTCGTCGAGCGTGGTGACGCCGATCCTCAGGGCCCGGTCCCCCACCACAACAGCCTGCTCGAACGACAGCGTCGACGAGAGATCGGCGATCGTCCGTTCGACGGAAAGCACACGCACGCCGTCCCTGGACATCACCTCGTCCTCGGTGAACTTCGACGAGTGCAGCACGCAACCGGACCCCTGTCGACTTCCACCGGAGCGATTGCGAGTCGCGTGGACGGCATCGAGCGGAATCTGCCACGTCTCCAGTCCGTGCAGTACCGCCGCCGACACGTGACTCAGAGCGGTGCCGTCTCGGAAGTTCTCCATCGCCGCCCTCGCGCGGTAGACATGCCGATCTCGCTCATCTGCGGCTGCGTAGATGCCGGACGGGATATACACACCCGAGCCCAATCGAGTCCATACTCCTGTTCGTACCAGTCGCCGGACTTCGGAGTCGGTGACACCACGTGCACGCGCCTCGCATCGTCGAATGATCTTGTCGTCCCCCACACGATGCAGCGTCGTCTACCAGTTCGCCCGGCACCAGCCCCGTTCCAGGAAATCGCAGATTCTGTGTACGAATGCCGTCCCTGTGGACAACTTCCGTACAGCCCCCATGCGGAGGAACGGAATTAGGATGGTCGTCTGTGTTGTCTCGTGCCCTACCTATTCTCGGAGCGACGGCGATCGCCCTCGTGATCACGCCTACCGCACTCGCTCAGGATTCGCGTCCCGTGCCGTACGACTACCACAACGGGGTCGTTGTCGAACTGACGAACCCAGGTGGCTCACCCGCGGGAGCGAACGTACCGTGCACGTCCGCGCAGGAACCCGTCGTTCTCGTGCACAACACGAGTGGAAACAAACAGATCGGCTGGCAGACCCTTGCACCGCTCCTTGCGAACGAGGGCCGCTGCGTCGTCAGCTTCACGTACGGCGATGTCGGTGGTCCGTGGCCGATCGATGCCGTCGGCGGGCTCGGCCCCATCGACGCGGCTGCGCACGAGATGGCAGCATTCGTCGACGAAGTGCTCGCCCGGACGGGCGCCGCAAAGGTGGATGTCGTCGGCCACTCGCAAGGCACACTCGTCCCGTCGCAGTGGGTGCAGTTCCAGGGCGGCGCCGACAAGGTCGACGACTACGTGTCGTTGGCACCCCTGTGGCACGGCACCGACGCATTCGGGTCGCAGACACCGGACGCGGTCCGCCCCGCGTTGGAAGCAGTGTGCGCGGCGTGCGTCGACATGTTGCCGGGTTCGCCGTTCCTGGAACGACTCCGGAACACGGGGATCTTCGAGCCGTCCATCGACTACACCAATATCCTCACCAGCCACGACCAGACCGTCGTGCCCTACACCAGCGGGTACGCGGAGGCACCGAACGTCACGAACATCGTGCTGCAGGACGTATGTCCGTCGAGCACCGCAGGGCACCTCGGTCTATTGGCCGACCCGGCCGCCGCCGAGCTCGTGCTGGGCGCGCTGGACGATCACAGCCCCATCGACTCAGCGAGCTGCGGCCAGGAACGCTGAAGCTCGTCCTCCCAATAGCCCCACGAGTGGGTGCCCTCGGCCCGGAAGTGGAACGTCGCGGGTATGTCGAGTTCCCCCAACCGCTCCTGGAGTCGGTGGGTGCAGATGTTGGTAGCGGCTTCGATGACGCCGCCCACGACAACCTGGTCGAGCAGCGGCGGTGCCTGCGGCGTCCGCGGAAGTGCCGGATCCTCGTACGGCCCGGGCAGACCTGTTCCGTTCGAGATGTACAGCGAGAGACCGCGCAGGCCTTCGGCGTTGACCGTAGGGTCGTTCTCCACCCAGCCGTCACCGTCGTACGGGCCCCACATGTTGGTCGCGTCGGTCTCCCCCATGCCCTCGATCACCGACCGCAGGTAGGCCTGGCCGAGCGGATCGCTGGTCTGCGCGCACCCGCTGTACGACGCGACGCCGCGGTAGAGATCCGGAGCATGGATCGCCAGAGAGAGCACCGACGTCGCCGCCATCGACAGGCCCGCGATCGCATTGACACCCGTGGCGCCCAGAGCGTCGTCGATCACCGGGGGCAACTCCTCCGTCAGGAACGTCTGCCACTTGGCCACTCCGACGACCGGATCTTCTTCGATCCAGTCGGTGTAGTAGGTGAACATTCCCTCGGCCGGGATCACGACGTTGACGTTCTTGTCTGCGAGGAAGTCGAGGATCTTGGTCTGGTTGAGCCAGTTCGCGCCGTCCTCGCCGCCGCCGGCCCCGTTGAGCAGGTACAGCGTCGGGCGCGGAACAGAAGTATCTGCAGGCTCGATGACCTGCAGGGGTATGTTCCTGCCCATCGACGGCGAGTACACATACATGTCCGAGTTACGGTCGTCGACCTGCTCGATGCGATCCACGTGAGGCGCGGGGGCCGCGACAGCGGGCACGGCAGGCACCGCGAAGGTGAACACGACCGCGGCGCACAACGCGGCTCCACGCAGGACGTACTTGGTCATTTGGCGGTTCCGGCCCTGTCAGTTGTCGGTGGTCGGTGATGACGGTTCGATGACTCTACGCACCGTCGGTCCGACGACAGCAAGAGCCTCGGGTGAAGTCATGTGCCAATGTGTCACGGGCACTGGATGATCATGGATTTCGCCCGTGACGGCGTCGGTCCAGCCTGCGACTCCGCTTCGACCGTCGGCAGAGGCCGTGAAGTACACGACGTCGCCGTCGAACACTCCCGGACGGTGCCTGCTGAGCAGCGTCGAGTTGTGCTCTGCGGTGGCGATCAGTCGCTGCACCATCGCTTCGGTGTCGTCGACCGAATTGCCGGTCAGCTCTGCGACGGCCGAGATGAGCCCGGCTACATCCTGCGGCTCGTCCCCGTCGAAGCCGAACCCCGCGAGCAGATCGGCAATGGACACTGCTGTCCGCTCGTCGGTCGAAGGCTCGGACGACCCGTTCACGAAGCAGTCGAGCATCACGAGATGGTCCACCGATTCACCCGCGGCCTGCAGCTGCACCGCCATCGCATGGGCTATCACACCGCCCAGCGACCAGCCGAGCAAGCGGTACGGTCCGTGCGGCTGAACGCGGCGAAGCTCCTCGACGTACCGCTTGGCGAGATCGTCGAGGGTGGCAGGCGCGAAGTCGGCTTCGGTCCCGGCCGGCGTCTGCAGGCCGTAGACATCGGTGTCGAGCTGCTGCGACAAGCCGGTGTAGCACCACGACAACCCGACGATCGGATGCACGCAGAACAGCGGTGTGCCGGAGCCCTGCGCGCGCAGCTGCAGCACCGGGCGGAGCGCGTCCGACATACTCACATCGGAGCCCTCGGAGACCAATCGAGCGAGGCCTTCGACGGTCGACTCCCGGAACAGCCACTGCAAGGGCACCTGGGTGTCCAACTCTGTACGCAGACGCGAGACGAGTTTCGTCGCGACGAGGGAGGTGCCGCCGAGCGCGAAGAAGTCGTCGTCCAGGCCGACCTGTTCGATGCCCAGCACCTCTGCAAGCACCGACGCCACAGCCTGCTCGGCCGTCGTCACCGGCGCCCGGAACTCACGGACCTCGAACACCGGCTCCGGCAACGCCTTCCGATCCAACTTACCGTTCACATTCAACGGCAACGCCTCGAGCACCACAAACGCCGACGGCACCATGTACGACGGCAGCACCTCCCCCATCGCGGCACGCACATCCGACGTTGAAATATCGTCGACAAGCACCACATAGCCGACCAGCTGATCCGCCCACACCGCAACCGCACCCGCGACGACGCCCTCAACGCCGCGCAACACGGACTCGATCTCACCGAGCTCGATCCGCTGCCCACGCAACTTCACCTGCTGATCATTACGACCCACATACTCGAGCTCACCCGCACGATTCCACCGCACGAGATCCCCCGTGCGATACATCCGCTCACCAACACCACCGAACGGATTCGCCACGAACCGATCCGCCGTCAACTGCGCACGACCCGCATATCCCCGCGCCAACTGATCACCCGACAGATACAACTCACCGACCACCCCGATCGGGACCGGCTGCATCCGAACGTCGAGCACCCACGCATCGGTGTTCCACACGGTCGTACCGATCGGCACCTGAGTACCGGCTACTTCGTCGGCCACACGATGCGTCGCCTGCATCGTCACTTCGGTCGGGCCGTACAGGTTGTGGACATCCGCCCCGCACAAGCTCCGAACCCGCCGCGCAGTCGCACCCGACAACGCCTCACCACCGGAGAACACCAACCGCAACGCACCCGCAGGTCCATCGAGCTCATCGAGCACCGCATCGAGCACCGACGGCACGAACTGCGCGACACTCACCTCACCCGAGACCAACACACCCGCCAGATACACCGGATCACGATGACCATCCGGGCCAGCAACCACCATCCTCGCACCGGACACGAACGGCAACAACAACTCCCACGCCGACGCATCGAACGTCGCCGGCGTCTTCAAGAACACCGAATCCGACGCATCCACACCGAATTTCGACTGCATCCACGACAGCTGGTTCACCACAGCGCGGTGGGACACCGTCACGCCCTTCGGTCGGCCCGTCGAACCCGATGTGAACAACACATACGCAGCATTCTCTGGACGCAGCGGCGCAAGACGATCGGCGTCGGTCACCACTGCGGTCGGCTGGTCCGACACGTCCAGAGTGTCGGTGAACACCACAGTGCGATCGGTATCGATGACCTCACCCGACGCACTCAACACGAGTAGTGGGTCTGCGATGTCGAGTACGTACGCGATACGTTCGTCCGGCTGCTCCGGATCGATCGGTACATACGCACCACCCGCAGCGAGCACCGCATGGATCGCGACAACCATCTCGACGGAACGGCTCATCGCCACCGCCACACGAGTATCGGGCCCGACACCACACGAAATCAGATGACGCGCAAGAACCGCTACCCGGTCTCCGAATTCCCCGTACGTCAGCATCGAGTCGGCGCCGACAATCGCCACCGCATCGCGTGAACGCTCACCGCCTTGCCTGAGGAGATCCGGAACAGTGAACCCGGACGCAGGGACAAGCTGTCCCCTACCAGATTTCAGCGATCGAGCACGTTCGTCCGTGGTCAGGAAATCGACATCACCGACAATCACCTGCGGCTCTTCGACCACAGTCGTCAACACTCGAACGAAGCGTTCGGCGGCAGACACAATCGTCGACTCATCGAACAGATCCGTCGCGTACGTGAACGAGACAGCATATCCGCCGTCGTTGGGCAGCTCCGACATCGTCACCTGAAGATCGAACTTCGCGAGCTGCAGATCAGCCTCGACCGCCGACAACGTCAACCCCGGCAACTCGAACTCCGACGGCGCAAAGTTCTGCAACGTCAACATCACCTGGAACAACGGATTCCACGCAGTCGACCGAACCGGATCGAGCACCTCCACCAAACGCTCGAACGGCACATCCGCATGCCCGAACGCACCGAGATCCACATCCCTGACCCGCGACAACAGACCCTCGAACGACTCACCCGCATCGATCCGAGTGCGCAACACCAATGTATTGACGAACATCCCGATCAGATCATCGAGTGCCCGCTCACCACGACCCGCCACCGGAGTACCGATCGCGATGTCATCGGTCCCCGACAACCGCGCGAGAACCACCGCAAGAACACCGTGGATCACCATGAACGGCGTGACGCCGTGTTCTCGCGCGAGCGACTCGGTACCCGACTTCAGCTGCGCATCGAGTCTGAACTCATGCGACGCACCACCATACGACGCAACCGCCGGGCGTGGGCGGTCCGCAGGAAGACCCAGCACATCGGGTATGCCGGTCAACGCCTCGGACCAGTAGGCCAGCTGACGCGACAGCACCGACGCCGGATCCGATTCAGAGCCGAGGACCTGACGCTGCCACAACGCGTAATCTGCGTATTGCACCTCGAGCGGCTCCCACGAGGGCGCCTCACCCTGGGCTCGCGCTGCATACGCCAGCATCACATCACGCGACAACGGACCCATCGAGAAACCGTCGGCAGCGATGTGGTGCACAACCACAACCAAGACATGCTCGGTATCGGACACCTGCAGCAACCGCACCCGCACCGGCGGCTCCGCCGTCACGTCGAAACCGACACCCACCGACACTGCTGCAGCGTCGAACACCTTATCTTCAGAGACCGTTTCGACCGACAGCAGAGCCGAAGCCTCAGAGGCCGACAACACAACCTGGTAGCCGACACCGCCGACCTCCGGATACACCGTCCGCAACACCTCGTGGCGCGACACCAGGTCCGCGACCGCAGACCGCAGCGCCTCGACATCGAGATGTCCCGACAACCGTATCGCAGCCGGGATGTTGTTCACCGCGGACTCCGGATCGAAACGGTTGAGGAACCACATCCGGGTCTGCGCCAGCGACAACGGAATCTGCCCCACCCGCGGCTGCGGCTCGAGTGGACTCACGCCACCGGAGCCGGCAAGCTCGTCGACGGCGGCAGCGAGCGCGGCCACGGTCGGCGACTCGAACAGCATTCGCACCGGAACCCGCGCATCCACTGCCGCACCGACTCGCGACGCAACTCGGGTCGCGTTGAGGGAGTTGCCACCGAGTTCGAAGAACCCATCGTCGAGACCGACACGCTCGACGCCCAACACGGCACCGAACACCCCCGCCACGATCTCTTCGGTCGTCGTCGTCGGCGCCCGGAACTCCCGTGCCTCGAACACCGGTTCCGGAAGTGCCCTGCGGTCGAGCTTGCCGGAGGTGTTGAGCGGCATCGCATCGAGCACGATGATGGCATCGGGAATCATGTACGACGGCAACTGCTCTGCCGCGGCGTGACGAACGGACTCGAGGTCCACGTGCGCACCGGCAGCGGGAACCACGTAGCCGACGAGCCGATCCGACACCACTGCGACCGCCGCCGCGACGACGGTGTCCATCGATTGGAGCACCGACTCGATCTCGCCGATCTCGATGCGCAGGCCCCGCAGTTTGATCTGATGGTCGCTGCGGCCCAGGTACTCGAGTTCGCCCACGGACGTCCAGCGCACGACGTCGCCGGTGCGGTACATCCGTGCACCGCTCGCCGAATACGGGTCGGCGACGAAGCGCGACCCCGTCTGGCCGGGGGCGTTCTCGTATCCGCGAGCAACCTGGGCTCCCGCGACGTAGAGTTCGCCGCGCACACCCACCGGAACCGGCTGCAGTCGCGTGTCGAGCACCAGCAAAGTCGTACTCGCTACCGGCCTGCCGATCGGAATACTCGGGCCCGAAGCGGATGCGCCGGTACGGTGAGCGACCTGCATCGTGGTTTCCGTCGGCCCGTACAGGTTGTGGATCTGTGCGCCGAGCACATCGCACACGCGTTCGGCGGTAGCGGACCGAAGCGCTTCGCCGCCCGAGAACACATGTTGCAGCGACGATCCGGGATCCTCGTCGAGCACGAGATCGAGCACCGACGGCACGAACTGGGCAACCGTGGCCTTCTCCGAGGCGATCACCGACGCGAGGTAAGCCGGATCGGTGTGGCCATCGGGGGCGGCGACGACGAGGCGCGCGCCGAGACGCATGGGCAGCAGTAACTCCCACACCGACGCGTCGAATGTCACGGGTGTCTTCCACAGAATCACGTCGTCGCAGGTCAGCTCGAGCGTGTGCTGCATCCAGTCGAGCTGAGTGCCCAGCGCGCGATGTGTGACGGCGACGCCCTTCGGCCGGCCCGTCGATCCCGAGGTGAACAGCACATACGCGGTGTGGCCGGCGCGTAGCGGTGCGAGCCGCTCGTCGTCTGAGATCGGTGACGTGCCGTTCGATGCACCCACCGAATTGACATCGAGCGTCGAGACGGGAAGGACAACGCCAGAGGAACTGACCAGCGCGAGAACAGGCTTCGCAGTCTCGATGATGTGAGAGACACGCTCGGCCGGGTGATCGGGGTCGAGCGGGACGTACGCGCCACCGGCCTGAAGAATGGCGTGGATGGCGACGAGCAGGTCGATGCTGCGCTCCATGTACACCGCGACACGTGTCTCCGGCCCGACGCCACGTGCGATCAGTTCACGAGCCAGCCCCGCGACACGTTCGTCGAATTCACGACGGGTCAATGATATGTCGGCCGAAGTGACTGCGGTCGGCTCGGAATTCGGATCGGTGATCCCCCTGTGTACAACGAGTTCCGGCCCAACACCGAGCGCCAGGACCCGGGTCCGCTCGACGTCGTCGAGCAACGGCAGCGCAGCGACGCGCAGGTCCGGATCTGCGACGGTCGCGCCCAGCAACCGCGTGAAGCGCGCTGCGAACGAAACGACGGTCGCGTCGTCGAACAGGTCGGTCGCATACGTCCACGCCGCGTCGATGCCGGCGGGTGCGCCGTCGTCGTCGAACTGTTCGAACACGGTGACCTGCAGGTCGACCTTGGCTTCGCCGAGATCGGCCTCGATCACCTCGATCCGGACGTCGCCGAGTTCGAAGTGGCTGCGCTCCATGTTCTGGAGGGTGAGCATCACCTGGAACAGCGGGTTCCGTGCCTGTGACCGCGGCGGGTCGAGGACCTCGACGAGTCGCTCGAACGGCACGTCCGCGTGCGCGAAGGCGCCGAGGGCGATGTCTCGGGAACGCGACAGCAACGCCGAGAACGGCTCCTCGGGATCGACCCGGGTGCGGAGCACGAGGGTGTTGACGAACATGCCGATCAGGTCGTCGAGCGCTTGGTCGCCGCGCCCGGCTACGGGGGTTCCTATCGCGATGTCGTCGGTGGCACCCAGCCACGCGAGTTCTGCGCTCAGGGCGCTGTGCAGCACCATGAACAGCGTCGCGTTCCGGCTACGGGCCAGATCGAGCAGGCTCCGGTGCGTCGAGGCGTCGAGTTGCATGCGGTGGGTGGCGCCGCGGTAGGAGGCCACAGCCGGTCGCGCACGATCGGCCGGCAGTTCGAGGACGTCGGGGACATCGTCGAGGGCGTGGACCCAGTAATCGATCTGCCTCGAGATCACGCTCTTCGGGTCGTCTTCGGAGCCCAGTATGTCGCGTTGCCAGAGGCTGTAGTCGGCGTACTGCACGTCGAGCAGCGCCCAGGCAGGGGCTTCCCCGGTCGACCTGGCCGCGTACGCGACCATCACGTCCCGGAGCATCGGTCCGATCGAGAAGCCGTCGGCAGCGATGTGGTGCACGACGACGACGAGAATGAACTCGCGCTCGCCGACACGAAGAAGACGTGCACGTACCGGTACTTCCGCGGTCACGTCGAAACCCGATCGGATTACCCCCGTGACGACCTCGACCGCACTGCCCGGTTCGACGTCCTCCTCGATGAGATCGAGGGTGACCTCGGAGACAGGCCTGATGACCTGTACTCCGGCACCGTCGATCTCGGGATAAACGGTTCGCAGGATTTCGTGGCGTGCGAGGAGGTCGCCGACTGCGCCGCGCAGCGCCTCGACGTCCAGGTCGCCCGTGAGCCTGATCGCCGCCGGGATGTTGTAGGTCGCGGATTCGGGATCGAATCGGTTGAGGAACCACATCCGCTGTTGCGCGAGCGACAACGGGATCCGCTCGGGGCGTTCCTGCGGCACGAGGGCCGGGCGGTCGGCGGATCCGTACCGGAACACTTCGGCGGCCAGGCCCACCACCGTGGGCGCCTCGAAGATCGCACGAACCGGCACGGTGGTGCGCAGCGCTGCTCCGATGCGGGCGGCGATGCGAGTCGCGACGAGGGAGTTGCCGCCGAGCGCGAAGAAGTCGTCATCCAGCCCGACACGCTCGACACCGAGGACCTCGGCGAATACGGACGCGACGGTCTGCTCGACATGCGTCACCGGTGCGCGGAATTCACGTTCTTCGAACACGGGATCGGGCAGCGACTTGCGGTCGACCTTGCCTGAAGGATTGAGCGGCATCCGCTCGAGCACCATCACGGTCGACGGCACCATGTACGACGGGACACGCTGTGCCACCGCATTCTTCACGTCGTCGACGTCGAGGACTGCGGCGTCGTGCGCGACGAGATATGCGGCGAGGCTGTCGCCGACGTGCGGATCCTTCCTCAGCACCACGACGACCTGACGCACCGCGGGGTGCGCACCGAACGCGGCTTCCACTTCGCCGAGTTCGATACGCAGACCGCGTAGCTTGACCTGGAAGTCGGTGCGGCCCATGTATTCGAGTTCGCCGGCACTGTTCCACCGCACGAGGTCGCCCGTGCGGTACATCCGGGTTCCGGTGGGTCCGTAGGGGTCTGCGACGAACCGCTCTGCGGTCAGTTCCGACCGCGACACGTAGCCGCGACCGAGCTGCTGTCCCGCGAGATACAACTCGCCCGCGGTACCGCGCGGAACGGGCTGAAGCCTGGTGTCGAGGACGTACGCACCCGCGTCGCCCTGCGGAACGCCGACGGGCAGCGACGGCACGCCTGTGTCGGACGCGACATGGCGGGTGATCGAGAGCGTGAACTCGGTCGGCCCGTATTCGTTGGACACCTCCGCCCCGCTCGCCGCATGCACGGCCTGCGCGAGACGCGGAGTCAGGACCTCACCCGAGCAGTACACCTGGCGCAGCGAGTCCAGTTGCCCCACGCGCGCCATCGCCACTACCTCGCTGAGCACCGACGGAACGAAGTACGCCGAGGTCACGCCGTGTTCTTCGATGGCTGCGGCGAGGTAGGACGGGTCGCGGTGCCCGTCCGGTGAGGCGACGACGAGGCGCGCACCGGCAGTGAGCGGCCACCAGAATTCGCGACCCGACGCGTCGAACGTGAACGCGGTCTTCTGGAGGACGGTGTCGCCGACCCCGAGTCGGTACCGCTGCTGACGCCAGTCGATCGCGACCGCGGCCTGCCCATGCGGAACCGACACACCCTTGGGCTTGCCGGTGGAGCCCGACGTGAAGATCACCCACGCGGTGTTCTCCGGACGCAGCGCACCGATCCGCTCCGCATCCGTCACCGTCGTGTCGGCCAGATCCGTCAGTTCGACCCTGTCGACGAGCAGCAGCGGGGCGTTGCTGCGCGCGGTGAGCGCCTCGTCCGAGGTCGCTACGAGGAGAACGGGTGCTGTCATCTCGAGCACGTACTCGTTGCGCTCGTCGGGCAGGTCCGGGTCGATCGGGACGTAAGCGCCACCGGCCTTGACGATCGCGTACATCGCGACCAGCTGGTGCAGCGACCGCGCCATCGCCAACGCGACGTGGGTCTCGGGTCCGACGCCCAACGAGATCAGGTGACGCGCCAGGCGGTTCACGCGCGCATCGAACTCACGGTAGGTGAGGGTGACGTCGTCGGCCACCACCGCGATCGCGTCCGGCGTCCGCTGCACCTGCGCGTCGAACAGGCTCGGCAGGGTCCCCTGCGGCGCGGTGCCGGTCCAGGTGGTGAGCAGCTCCGCGCGCTCGGTGGGCTCGAGCACGTCGATGGTCGAAAGTCGGCGTTCGGGCTCGTCCACCACGGTCCGCAGTACGCGTTCGAAGCGGCCGGCGATCGTCTCGATGGTGGGGGCATCGAACAGTGCTGTTGCGTAGGTGAATTCGGCGACCATTCCGGTGATGTCGCCGGCGCCGTCGTAGGTTTCGCCCAACGTGAGCTGCAGATCGAAACGTGCCTCGGCGAAGTCGATGTCGAGGGCGCTCATCCGTACGTCGTCGAGTTCGAATGCGGCGTGCTGCATGTTCTGCAGGACGAGCATGACCTCGAACAGCGGGGTCCGAGATTGCGATCGGACCGGTGCGAGGACGTCGACGAGGCTTTCGAACGGGACATCGGCGTGCGCGAACGCGGCGAGGTCGGTGGTGCGGACGGAGTCGAGGAACTCGCTGAACGACCGGTCTGGGTCGACGTCGGTGCGCAGCACCAGCGTGTTGACGAACATCCCGATCAGGTCGTCGAGCGCCGCCTCACCACGCCCTGCGACGGGAGTGCCGACGGCGACGTCGCGGCTGCCGGACAATGTAGAGAGCAACACCGCGAAAGCCGCATGGATGACCATAAAAAGAGTCGAATGATGTTCTCGAGCAATACCTTCTAGTCGGGTATACAGGTCGCGGTCGATCGTGATCCGGTGAAGCGCCCCGTGCTGTGTGCGGACGGCGGCGCGCGGACGGTCGGTAGGCAGATCGAGTTCCACGGGCGCTCCGGCCAGCGTCTCGGACCAGTAGGCGATCTGTCGCGACACGAGGCTCGAGGCATCGTCTTCGGAACCGAGGAGCTCGCGCTGCCAGAGCGCGTAATCGGCGTACTGCACGGCGAGTGGTGTCCACGCCGGGCGTTCACCGGCGGTACGGGCGGTGTACGCGACCATCACGTCGCGCATCAGCGGCGCCATCGAGAACCCGTCGCCCGAGATGTGGTGCACGACGAAGACCAACACGTGTTCACTGCCGCCGAGGTGGAACAGCCGTGCGCGCACCGGGACGTCGCGGGTCACGTCGAACGCAAACGTGATGAATTCAGTTGCCAACGAGACCACGTCGTCGTCGGATGCCGGAACCCGAGTGAGATCGAGGGTGACCTCGCGTGGCGGCAGGACACGCTGGTGGGCGGTGCCGTCGAGCTCGGGGTAAACGGTTCGCAGGATTTCGTGGCGGTCGATCAGGTCGGCGACCGCCGCGTTGAGCGCATCGACATCGACGGCGCCTGACAACCTCACCGCGATCGGGATGTTGTAGGCGGCCGAATCCGGAACGAAGCGGTTCAAGAACCACATCCGCTGCTGCGCGAACGACAGCGGCACAAGTTCCGGACGTTCCTTCGCGACGAGCGGGAGTCGTGCACCATTCGTAGCGAGATCCGCCACCGCCGTGGCGAGGGCTTCGACGGTGGGGTGCTCGAAGAGAGTGCGCAGCGGCAGGTCGACTCCGAGTGCCGCACCGATCCGCGACACCACACGTGTCGCGACGAGCGAGTTTCCACCGAGTGCGAAGAAGTTGTCGTCCAGGCCGGCACGTTCGACGTCGAGCACCGATACGATCGCTGCGGCCACCGCATGTTCGACGTCGCTGCGAGGTGCACGGAATGCGCGGACGGCCACTTCGGGTTCCGGCAGGGCGCGTCGGTCGAGTTTGCCGGATGCGTTGAGCGGCAATGCGTCGAGCATCATCACTGCGTCGGGGACCATGTAGCGCGGCAACGTCCGGCCGGCGGCACCACGAACCTTGTCGCTGTCCACTTCGGCACCCTCGGTCGGCACGACGTACGCGACGAGTTGAGGTCCGTGGTTGCTGTTGTGCGCCACGACCACGACGCGTGCCACCTCGCCGAGGGCAGCGATCGCGGATTCGATCTCACCGAGTTCGATGCGTAGGCCTCGGATCTTGACCTGGAAGTCGGTGCGGCCGAGGAAATCCAGGGTGCCGTCGGAAAGCAGCCGCACACGGTCACCGGTGCGGTACAGGCGTTCACCACTCGGAGTGGCCACGAATCGTTCGGCCGTGAGATCGGGGCGGCCATGATACCCGCGCGCCAGTTGGAGTCCGCCGAGGTACAGCTCGCCGGGGATGCCCACCGGTGCCGGGTGCAACCGCGCGTCGAGGACGTGGGCGGTGGTGTTCCGGATGGGGCGTCCGATCGGCACCGCGCCGCGGTAGTTGCCGTCGCTGCGCAGCACCGTCGAGGTCACGGTGGCTTCGGTGGGGCCGTATGTGTTGTCGAGGACTGCATCGGAGCGGGCCGCGACCGCGGCGGCGAGGTCGGCAGGCAGGGCTTCGCCGCCGACCGACAGGTACCTCACCGACCCGGGTAGTTCGAGGTCCGGGTCGGCCAGGAACACCGCGAGCATCGACGGCACGAATTCGAGGATGCTCACGTCCTCGTCACGCGACAGTTGCGCAAGGTAGGCGGGGTCGCGGTGGCCGCCGGGGATGGCGATGACGAGTCGCGCGCCCACCTGCAGGGGGTAGAACAGTTCCCACACCGATGCGTCGAACGTGATCGGCGTCTTGTGCATCGCGGCGTCGCCGGGGCCCAGGTCGTAGCGTTCCCGCATCCACGCGATCTGATTGGCCACGGCGCGGTGTTCGACAGCGACACCTTTGGGTCGCCCGGTGGATCCGGACGTGAAGATGACATACGCGATGTTGCCGCCACGCAGGGGTGCGAGTCTGTCGGCGTCGGTGAGGGGCGCATCGGCCAGGTCGGGCAGCGAGGCGTCGACCTCCACGACCCGGTGTTCACCCGGAAGCGTGGACCGTTCCCCCGAGGTGGTGAGCACGAGCACCGGCTTCGCGGTGGCGAGCACGTACGCGGTGCGGTCTGCGGGATGTTCGGGGTCGAGCGGCACGTAGGCGCCGCCGGCCTGCAGCGTCGCGTAGATCGCGACCATCATCTCGACCGAGCGCGCGGCATAGATCCCGACGAGCGTATCGGGCCCGACACCGGCACCCACGAGGTGCCGCGCGAGCCGGTTGATGCGCGACGCGAACTGCCCGTAGGTCACCACTCCGCCGTCGAACACGAGTCCGGCCGCATCCGGTGTGCTCGCTGACTGTGCGAAGAAGCGGGTGAGCAGGGTCTCGCGGTCGACCTCGGCCGCGGTGTCGTTGACGGCGTGCACGAAGGCGCGTTCGTCGGGCCCGCGCAGGTCGATGTCCCCGACCACCGCACGAGAGTCTCGGGTCGCGGCATCGAGCAGGGTCACGAGGTGTTCGGACAGCCGGCCGACGGTGTGGTCGGTGAACAGGTCGGTCGCGTAGGTGATGGACCCGTCGACCCCGGTGCGCTGTCCGTCCGCATCCACGCTTTCCCCGAGGTGGATTTCGAGATCGAGTTTCGCGCCGACCGCGCCGGGTTCCACCGGTGCAACGGTCAATCCGGGCAGCGACACCTCGGAGCGGGTGAAGTTGTGCACGACGAGCAACGTCTGGAACAGCGCGGAATACGCGGTCGACCGTGCCGGGTCGAGGAGTTCGACGAGTCGTTCGACGGGAACGTCGGGGTGTGAAAATGCGGCGAGGTCGACGTCGCGGGCCTGTGCGAGAACATCGTCGAACGTGGTGGCGGGATCGACCTGCAGGCGCAGCACGAGAGTATTGCCGAACATCCCGACAAGATCGTCGAGAGCGGGTTCGCCGCGACCGGCGACCTGCGTGCCGATCGCAATGTCGGTGCTGCCGGACCACCGGGCGAGCAGTACGGCGACAGCGGCGTGCGCGAGCATGAACAACGTGACTCCGCGTTCGCGGGTGAACCGTTCGATTCGGTCGGCGAGTTCGACGTCGAGTGAGAACTCGACGGTGGCTCCGCGCGACGATTGCACGGCCGGACGCGGATGATCGGTGGGCATGTCGACGAGGTCAGGGAGATCGGCGAGGGCATCGGTCCAGTAGGCGAGCTGCCGCGCGATGAGGGACGACGAGTCGTCCTCGCTTCCGAGCAGCTCCTTCTGCCACAGTGCGTAATCGGCGTACTGTACGGGCAGCGGCGCCCAGCCTGGGGCGTCACCGTCCGAGCGCGCCAGATATGCGGTGACGAGATCGCGTGACATCGGGGCCTGCGATCCGCCGTCGCTGGCTATGTGATGGGCGACGACGGCAAGCACATGCTCGTCGGCGGAGATCCTGAACAGCCGCGCGCGCACCGGGGCGTCGATGCTGAGATCGAATCCGCGGGAAGCGAATTCGACGAGGATCGAGTCGGCAACCTCCGCGGTGACGTCGACCGTCACGAATTCGGTGACTGCCTGATCCGACGGCACGATCACCTGAGTCGGCCCGGTGTCCGTGTCCGGGTACACGGTGCGGAGAGATTCGTGGCGTTCGAGAACGTCGACCAACGCCGCCCGCAGCGCCGGTTCGTCGAGAGCGCCGGTCAGCCGCAGCACGATCGGAATGTTGAACGCGGCGGATCCGGGATCGAACCGGTTGAAGAACCACATCCGCTGCTGCGCGAGCGACAGCGGGATATGTTCGGGCCGATCGTATTTCACCAGCGCCGGCCGTGACCCCTCCCCTGCGGTGTGGGCGATCACCACGGCGAGCGCGCTCACCGTCGGGTTCTCGAACACGGCCCGCACCGGGACGGTGGTATCGAGGGCAGCGCCGAGTCGCGCGACGAGCTGGGTGGCGCTGAGCGAGTTGCCGCCGAGTTCGAAGAAGTCGTCGTCGAGGCCCACGCGGTCGGTGCCGAGCAGGTCGGCGTAGACCGCGGCGACGATCTGTTCGACGGGGCCCTCGGGTACCCGGAATACACGCGTTTCGAACCCGGGGACGGGCAGGGCCTTGCGGTCCAGCTTGCCGTGCGCGGTGATCGGCAGAGCGTCGAGGACAAGGATCTGCGCGGGCACCATGTACGCCGGGAGTTCGTCTGCGAGCCGGTCGCGGATCTGCTGGGGATCGACGGTGGCTCCCGCCGCCGGCACCGCGTATCCGATGACGCGGTCGCCGGTGTGCGGGTCCGAATGCACGACGACGATCCCCTGCGCGACGTCGTCGCCGCGGGTGAGGGCGGCTTCGATCTCACCGAGTTCGATGCGCAGACCACGGACCTGGACCTGCGCGTCGCTGCGGCCGACGAAGTCGAGTTCACCGGTGGTGGTGCGTCGCACGAGGTCGCCCGTGCGATACATGAGGTCGCCGGTGAACGGGTTCGCGACGAATCGGGACGCGGTCTGGGCGGGGCGCCGGTGGTAGCCGCGTGCAAGACCGGCACCCGACAGGTACAGCTCACCGATGACGCCGTCGGTGACGGGCTTCAGCCGGTGGTCGAGCACCACGGCACCGGAACCCTCGATGGGTGTGCCGATGGTGATGGCGTCGCCCGGCGTCAGCGGTTCAGTGGCGGTGATGATGATGGTGGTTTCGGTGGGGCCGTAGCTGTTGACGAACCGGCAGGTCGGGCCGAATCGTTCGACGAGTTCGGGAGGACACACGTCTCCGCCCACGACCACGGCGTCGAGGTCGGGGAAACCGCCGGTGGTCAGCGTGCCGAGTGCGGCGGGCGCGGAGAGGATGTGGGTGACGCGTTCGCGTCTCAGCAGATCGGTGAGCTCGGCTCCGCCGACGATGTCCGGAGGCGCGACCACCATGGTGGCGCCGGCGGAGAACGCGGCGATCTGTTCGAACACCGACGCGTCGAAGCTCGACGACGAGAACCGCAGCATCCGCGAGGTCGTGCCCAGGCCCAGTTCCGATCGGTGCTCCGCGGTGAATGCCGCGAGCCCGCGGTGAGTGACGACGACACCCTTGGGAGTGCCGGTGGAACCCGACGTATAGATCATGTACGCCGCGGATGACGCCGTGATCGGCGGCGAGAGTGGAGTATCGGGCTGGTCGTCGGCCTCGACCGACAGCCACTGCACATCGGAGGGGCCGGTGCCGATCCCGACGCTCGCACCCGAATCCGACAGCAGGTACTCGATGCGCGCCGCCGGCAACGCAGGGTCGATCGGCACGAACACGGCGCCGGTCTTCACGACCGCCCACAGTGCGACGATCGCATCGATCGATCGTGGGAACGACAGTGCCACCACAGTTTCCGGAGCGACACCGCGTCCGAGCAGCTTGTGAGCGAGCTGGGTGGAGGCGCGGTCGAGTTCGGTGTAGGTGAGCGTGCGGGTCCCGTCGGTCGCGGCAATACCGTAGGGGTTCGCAGCGACACCGGCGGCGAAGATGTCGGGCAGCAACCGCACCGGCAGTGCAGCGGGAATCGCGTGCGCGAGGGCCTGGACGGTCTCGGCGTCGTCGAGTAGCGGCAGGTCGCCCACGGTGAGCGTCGGGTCGGACGCGATCGCGCGAAGCAGTCGTCCCCACCGGTCCGTGAGGGTTGCGGCGGTCGAGGAGTCGAACAGATCGGTCGCGTAGGTGAGCGACATAGCGAGTCCACCGTCGTGGTCACGGAGGGTGAACTCGAGATCGACCTTGGCGACGTCGATGCCGGGCTCGAGGGGTTCCACCGCGAGGCCGGGCAGCTCGAGGGTTCCGGTGCCCTGGTTCTGCAGCGACAGCGACACTTGGAACAGCGGTGCGTGTGCTTGCGAGCGGACGGGGTCGACGGCGTCGACGATCTCCTCGAACGGCACGTCGGCATGACCGAATGCGGCGAGGTCGATGTCGCGGACTTGTTCGAGGAACTCGGCGAATCCGGTGCCCGGATCGATCCGGGTGCGCAACACGAGGGTGTTGACGAACATGCCCACAAGATCGTCGAGCGCGGCCTCCCCGCGACCGGCGATGGGCGTGCCCACGCTGACGTCGTCGCTGGATCCGAGCCTGCCGAGCAGCACGGCGAGCGCCGCGTGCAGGACCATGAAGCGGGTCGCGCCGTGGCTCCGGGCGAGGTCGTCGAGCGCGCGCACGGTGCCGGGGTCGATGCGGAATTCGGTGCGGGCGCCGCGCTGTGAGGCGACTGCCGGTCGCGGGCGGTCGGCGGGCAGATCGAGCACCGCAGGCTTGTCCGCGAGCGTCTCGGTCCAGTACGCGAGCTGACGCGCCGCGATCGACGCGGGATCCGAGTGATCGCCCAGCAGAGCGCGTTGCCACACCGCGTAATCGGCGTACTGCACGGCGAGCGGCGCCCACGCTGGTTCCGATCCGGACAGTCGCGCCTGGTAGGCGACGAGAATGTCGCGGGAGAGCGGCATCGTCGAGGCGCCGTCTGCGGCGATGTGGTGAACCACGACGACGAGGACGTGCTCGTCGCCTGTGAGCTGGAGCAGCGCTCCGCGGGCGGGAGTCTCGACGGTGACGTCGAACCCACGACCGGCGACGGCGACGATCTCGTCGTACAGAGTGTCGGCGGTGACGACACGCGGGGTGAGATCGAGCGGTGCGGCGTCGACCACCACCTGGTGCGGTAGCGCCTCCGGCGCTGATGGCCGAATGTCACCTTCGGTCAGTTGGACTGACCGAAGGTGACATTCGGCCATGGGGAAAATGGTGCGGAGGGTCTCGTGCCGCTGCACGACGTCGTCGACCGCTGCCTGTAGTGCGTCGACGTCGAGGTGCCCGGACAGGCGCACCGCGACGGGGATGTTGTAGACCGGCGATGCGGGGTCGAACCGGTTGATCAACCACATTCTCTGCTGCGCGGGCGAGAGTGGGATGCGCTCGGGTCGCGGACCCGCGACCAGAGCAGGACGGTCCCCCGTCGCGCTGCCGCGGGCCGCGACTGCCAGCGCCGCGACCGTCGGGTTCTCGAACAACGCACGGACCCCGAGCGACGAGTCGAGCCGCGCGATCACCCGCGTCGCCGACAGCGAGTTGCCGCCGAGCGCGAAGAAGTCGTCGTGCGCACCCACCCGGTCGATGCCGAGGACCTCGGCGAATACGTCGGCAACGCGCCGCTCGTCCACTCCGCGTGGCTCGACGAATTCTGTTGCCGCGAAAACAGGCTCGGGGAGGGCGCGGGTGTCGATCTTGCCGGCGCCGGTGCGCGGGAAGACGTCGAGGACGGTGATCGACGACGGCACCATGTACCCGGGCAGCACCTGCGCGGCGTGCACGGACAGTTCGGCCGGATCGACTGTGCCGGTCACGTACGACACGAGAGTGCCGGTCGCCTCGTGCGGCACGGTCACCGCCGCATCGACACCGGGATGACCGGCGAGCACAGCGTCGATCTCCGACACCTCGATCCGGTGACCGCGCACCTTGACCTGGAAGTCGGTGCGCCCCAGGTAGTCGAGGTGGCCGTCGACCCACCGGACGAGGTCGCCGGTGCGGTACATGAGCCCGCCGTGCAGCGGGTTCGCGACGAATCGGGATGCGCTGAGCGACGTCTGGTCGTGGTAGCCGCGGGCGAGTCCGGCGCCGTACACGTACAGCTCGCCCGGGACCCCGTCGGGAACGGGACGCAGACGCTCGTCGAGCACTACTGCGCCGGTGCCGATCACGGGTCGGCCGATCCGCACGGGCTCGCCCGTCGTCATCGGCCCGAAGTGGGTGGCCATGATGGTCGACTCGGTCGGGCCGTAGGCGTTGAACATCTCGCGTCCCGGCGCCCACCGTTCGACCAGCGACGGCTCGCATGCCTCGCCGCCGACGACGACTACTCTGATCTGTTCGAGCCGTTCGGGATTCAGGGACGCGAGGGCAACCGGGGTGAGGAACAGGTGTGTCACCGACGCGAGGTGTTCCTCGAGTTCGGTGCCGCCGTACACATCGGTCGGGATCAACTGGAGGGTTGCTCTCCCGCCTACGGCCATGAAGATCTCGAGCAGCGACGCATCGAAACTCGGCGACGCGAACGCCGCGACCCGGTCGCCGGGCCGTACGCGGTAGTGGCGCTGCTGTTCTGCGACGAATGCGCCGAGTCCGCGGTGTGTGACGACGACGCCCTTGGGCACGCCCGTGGACCCGGAGGTGTAGATGAGGTAGGCGGCGGCGTCCGGACACGGCACGCGATCGGTGATCGGCCTGTCGTCAGCGCCGGTATGCGGCGACACCCAGGTGATGTCGCCGGGCAACGTCGAGTCGGCAACACCGAGGCGCGCACCGGAGTCGGTGAGCATGTGTTCGATGCGCGCCGCGGGATAGCGGGGATCGACGGGCAGGAACGTGGCGCCGGTCTTGGCGACGGCCCACAACGCGATCACCGAGTCCACCGATCGCGGTACCGCCACCGCCACGACCGATCCGGGCACTGCCCCGGCGTCGATGAGGTTGCCGGCGAGGATGTTCGAACGCCGGTCCAGCTCGCCGTAGGTCAAGGCCACGGAGCCGGAGACGAGCGCGAGAGCCTCGGGGTCGGAGGCGGCGTCGGCGAACAATCCGGGCAGTGACAGGTACGGGGGGTCCTCCGGCGCCCGCAGGAGCGCGATACGTTCGTCGTCCGTCAGTAGATCGACGTCACCCACTGCCGCCGACGGATCGGTCGCGGCACCGGAGAGCACTCGCACGTATCGCTCGAGCATCGCGACGGCGGTGTCGTCGTCGAACAGGTCGCGCGCGAACGTCAATGCGACGGTCGCGTGGTCGTCGTGCTCGGTGACGGCGAATTCGAGATCGAACTTGGCGATACCGAAATCGACGGGAAGCACATCGATTTCGAGACCCGGCAGCGACACGGACGTCGGACGGGGAACCTCGAGCGCGAGGACGGTCTGGAACACCGGGTTGTGCGAGGTGGCCCGCGACGTGCCGAGTGCGTCCGCGAGCCGCTCGAACGGCAGGTCGGAATGCGCGTAGGCGGCGAGGTCGACGTCGCGCACCCGCGCGAGCACCTCGGTGAACGACTCGCCGGACGCCACCGACACACGCAACGGGAGTGTGTTGACGAACATGCCGATGACGTCGTCGAGGTTCGACTGTCCGCGACCGGCGACCGGTGTGCCGATGGTGACGTCGTCGGTGCTGCTCAGCCGGGCCAGCAGCGCTGCGAGGGCGGCGTGCAGCACCATGAACAGCGACGCACCGCTGTCCCGTGCGAGTTCCTCGAGCTGCGAGTACAGCCGAGGGTCGAGTTCGGCCGAGACAGTGCCGCCGCGGAACGACGGCACGGCGGGACGGCGACGGTCGGTGGGGACGTCGGACACCTCGGGCGCACCGGCGAGGGTGTCCCGCCAGAAGTCGAGTTGACGGGCACCGAGTGAGTCGGGGTCGTCGACGCTGCCGAGCAGGGCGTTCTGCCACACCGCGAAGTCTGCGTATTGGACGGGCAGCGGTTCCCAGGTGGGGGCGTTGCCGAGGACACGGGTTCCGTACGCGGCGACGAGATCGCGGGCGAGGGCCTGCATGGACCAGCCGTCGATCGCGATGTGGTGCACCACCAGCACGAGCACGTGACTGTCCACGATTGCGCCCTCAGCGCTACTCTCCCGCAGCACCGTCAACGCGACGGGCGGCGCGAGGGTGACGTCGAAGCCGCGTCCCACCACCGCGCGCAGCCGCTCCTCGAGCAGACCGTCGAGCGGTTCGATCGCCGGAGCCCGACCGGCCTCGGCGATGGACAGAACCTGCTGGTACGGGCCGTCTCCGGAGTCCGGGTAGCGGGTGCGCAGCGTCTCGTGGCGTCCGACGATGTCGATCACGGCAGCGTGCAACGCCTCCTCGTCGAGTGCACCGGTGAGCCGCAGTGCGACCGCGACGTTGTAGGCGCCGGAGGTGGGGTCGAAACGGTTGACGAACCACATGCGCGCCTGCGCGGGCGACAGCGGGATGCGCTGGGGGCGCGGTTGCGCGGTCAGCTGCGGTCGCCTGTCTTCCCGGCTGCCGTCGATGATCTGCGCCAGTCCGGTGACCGTGGGATTGTCGAACAGGTCGCGCACCTGCAGGCGCGTACCGAAGTGGTCGTCGAGTCGGGCGAGGAGGCGGGTCGCGGTGAGCGAGTTGCCTCCGAGGTCGAAGAAGCTCGTCGTCGCTCCGACCCGGTCGTGGCCGACGAGTTCGGCGATCACCCCGGCGACGAGGTGTTCGGTGCCCGACGCCGGTGTCACGTGTTCGGCGGATCCGAACTCGGGGTCCGGCAGGGCCTTTCGGTCGAGTTTTCCGTTCGCGGTGACCGGCATCGCGGCGAGGGACACGGCCAGGGTCGGGACCATGTGCCGTGGGAGTCGCGACTCGGCGTGCGCGAGAGCCGCGTCGCCGTCGCCGACCACGTACGCGACGAGGTGTTCGCCGGCGGTGTCGTCGCGATGCAGCACCACGACGGCCTGGGTCACGGTGTCGTGCTCGAGCAGTACGGCTTCGATCTCACCGAGTTCGATGCGCTGACCTCGGAGCTTGATCTGGAAGTCGCTGCGGCCGACGTATTCGAGTGCGCCGTCGGCGCGCCACCGGACCAGGTCGCCCGTACGGTACAGGCGCCCATTGCCCGCGGGGTCGGCGACGAATCGTTCCGCTGTCAGTCGCGCTGCACCGTAGTAGCCGTTCGCGAGTTGTACACCGCCGAGATAGAGCTCGCCTTCGACCCCGATGGGCACGGGGCGCAGACGCCCGTCGAGCACCCGCACAGACGTGTTCCATACGGGTGTACCGATGGGCACCGGGGTCTCGCCGGGCACTGTCGCGTGGGCGGTGACGTCGACGGCCGCTTCGGTCGGTCCGTACAGGTTGTGCACGGGCACGCCGAGTGTCTCGGCCACCCGCGACACGCTCGCCGCGGTCAGCGCCTCACCGCTGGTGAAGATCTGCCGCAGAGCGGCACACCGCGACACGTCGCCTTCCGCGAAGAAGACATCGAGCATCGACGGAACGAAATGCGCGGTGGTGACCTGACGTTCGTGGATCACACGCGACAGATAGCGGGGGTCGCGGTGCCCGTCCGGAGTCGCGAGCACCATCGCGGCGCCGGTCAGCAACGGCCAGAACAACTCCCACACCGACACGTCGAAGGTCGCCGGGGTCTTCTGCAGGACGACGTCGTCACCCGTCAGCGGGTACCGGCCCTGCATCCACTGCAGCCGGTTGACGATGCTGCGATGCGAGATCGCGACGCCCTTGGGCCGCCCGGTGGAGCCGGAGGTGAACAGCACGTACGCGAGGTCGCCGGAATGCAGGGGCCTGCGACGATCGGTGTCCGTGACCGCGCTGTCGGAGAACGACAGAGCATCGGGCAGCGCGTCGAGCACCAATGCGGGACGCGCCGTGTCGAGGACGTGCGCGGTGCGCTGCTCGGACTGATCAGGATCGATGGGCACATAGGCCGCGCCGGCGGTGACGATGGCATGTATCGCGACGAGCTGCTCGAGCGACCGCGGCATCGCGACTGCCACGAGGTCGCCGGAGCCGATCCCGTCGGCGATCAGCGACCGCGCGACCCGATTCACGCGTCCCGCGAACGATGCGTAGGTCAACGCGCCGCCGCCGTCGACGACGACCGCGGTGTCGTCGGGCGTGCGTGCCGACTGCTCCCCGAGCAGATCGGGAAGGGTCTTCGCGGGCAGCGCGACGTTCTCGCCGCGCTCGAAGTTCGCGATCACGTCGAGTTCACCGGGTACGAACACCTCGACGTCGCCGACATGCGTGTCGGGATGCGCGACAAACGTTTCGAGTACACCGAGCAGTCGCTGCACGATCCGCTCGACGGCGGCGCGGTCGAACAGGTCGGTGCGGAAACGCACACTCAACCGCAGGATGGGTTCGAGGATCGCCATCACGGTGATCGGGTAGTGCGTGGCGTCGCGGGCACCGATGTCCGTCACGTGCATCCCGGCGAGATCGGTGGTCTCGTCGAATCCGGCACGGTCGACGGGGTACGACTCGAAGACGGTCAGCGTGTCGAAGAGAGTTCCGGCGCCGACGCGACCCTGGATCTCGCTGAGCCCGATGTGGTGATGCTCGAGCATCGCGACCTGGTCGTCCTGCACGCGCCGGAGCAGGCCGACGACGGTGTCGGACTCGTCGAGCCGGACCCGCACGGGCAGGGTATTGATGAACAGGCCGAGCATGTACTCGACGCCGGGCAGCTCGGCGGGGCGACCCGACACGGTGGCGCCGAACACGACGTCGTCGCGACCGAGCATGCGCCCGAGAACGAGCGCCCACGCCGTCTGCACCAGGGTGTTGACGGTGACGTCGGTGTCGCGGCGGTCTACGAGGCCCGTGCGCAGCCACGCGGGCATTTCGACGTCGATCTGCTCGGGATCGACGTCGAGCACTTCCCCGGCATGCGGGGCGACGAGCGTGGGTTCGGTGAGCCCGGACAGCGCGTCGCCCCATGCCTGCAGCGACCGGTCGCGGTCCTGGACGCTCCACCACCGGAGATAGTCGCGATAGGGCACTGGTTCGACGAGCGCGTCGGGTGAGACGTAGCAGGAGAGCACTTCTCGCACGAGCAGGGGCATCGACCAGCCGTCGAGGACGAGGTGGTGGTTGGTCAGCACCAGCACCGCGTCTGCATCGGTACGCACGAGAACGGCCCGCAACAGCGGCGGACGTGCGGTGTCGAACGGCGAAGTACGCTCCGAATCGAGCACGTCCGCAAGATCCTCCGGCTCCACCGACATCTCGCGCCACGGAACGTCGACGTGGTCGAGCACGACCTGGGCGGGCACCCCGGTGTCGTCGTGGACGAACGCGGTGCGCAGGTTTGCGTGCCGGGCGACCACGGTCTCGATCGAGGCACGCAACCGTGCCGCGTCGATGCTGCCGGTGAGGTTCAGCGTGAGCTGAGCGACATAGACGTCGTGCGACCCCACAGCGAGCTGCGAGTGGAACAGCAGGCCCGACTGCAGCGGCGGAAGCGGCCAGATGTCCTGCACACCGGAGTATTCGGATTCCCACCGTGCAATCTGACTCTGACTCACCGACACCAGCGGCACATCGGAAGGAGTGAGACCACCCGCGTCGGGCCCATCCACGTGTGCGGCGAGGGCTGCGAGAGCGGTGTGCCAGCGTGTCGCGAGGTCGGTGACGAAGTCTGCCGACACCACCCGCGGCGCGTACGCGAACGTCGCGGTCAGATGAGGACCGTCGGGGCCGTCCACCACCATGGCGTTGATGTCGACGGCCGAGGACACCGCGAGCCCGGAGGTGCGTGTCGGGTCGAGGTCGACCTCCGCGGGCACCCAGCCGATGTCTCGGATCTCCTCGGGAATGTGCCCGGAGGTCAGGCGTCCGAGGTAGTTGAACCCGATCTGCGGGACACCCGATGCGGCGAGGACGGGGCGCGCCTCGTCGTCGAGATGGCGGAGGATGCCGTATCCCGCACCGTGATTCGGGACTGCGGCCAGCTCCTCCTTGATGGCTTTGAGCACCGCTCCCGCGGCGGGACCGCCCGCGAATGCGTCGTCGAGGTCGATCGACTCGGGCACTGCGGGACGAACCGGATAAACACTGGTGAACCAGCCGACGGTGCGCGCGAGGTCGGCGCCCTCGTGATCTCGGCCGTGGCCTTCGAGCATGATCGGCACTGCGCGGTCATGCCTCGACAGAGCCAGCGCAAGCGCGGCGATGAGCCCGTCGGCCGTGCCCGAACGGAACACCTCGGGCAATCGTGTGAGCACTGCGGCGGTGGTCGCGGAGTCGAGGTCCACTCGTACGCGCTCGGTGGTCGCGAGCGTGTCCACCCGCGGGTCGAGTTCACCGATACCCGGAAGCGGCGTCACTGCATCGAGGGTGCGCTGCCAGAATCCGAGCTCGTCGGCGTGTACGCCATCGCGGGCATCCGAGTGCAACGCGTGCGCCCACCGGCGATAGGACGTTCCGACCTCGGCGGGCACTGATTCGTCCGGCACAGATTCGATATTCGCGACGATCTGCATCCACGCTCGAGCGAGGTCCGGCAGCAGCACGCGCCACGACACACCGTCGACGACGAGGTGGTGCGCCACGAGCAGCAGCCGGCCGTGACCTTCGGCGGCGTCGAACCACACGCACTGCAGCATCTCGCCCGCAGTAGGGTCGAGACGCTGTGCGGCCGAGTCGCAGTGCGAGTCGACGAGGTCGTCGACCGACGCGGCGTCCGGGACGGTGATCCGCTCGATCGCCACCGCACCGGCGGGACTCTCCGCCCAGACCTGCCACGCGTCGCCGGTGAAGGTCGAGCGCAAGATGGGATGCTGCGCCTCCACGACGGTGAGCGCGGCGGTCAGCTGATCGTGGGTCAGGTCGACGGGGGTCGTCACCAGCACTGCCTGCGCGAACGTCGAATAGTCGCCGCGGCCGAGCATCTCGTGCACGATCGGAGTGAGGGGCACCGGGCCCACGCCACCACCGTCGAGTTCGCTGAGGACCGGGTTCTCGGAGACCGCGGTCGCAACTCGGGCGAGTGCCGCAATCGTCTTGTGTTCGAAGATCTGTCGCGCCGTGATGTACAGGCCGGCATCCTTCGCGCGAGCAGCGAACTGCATCGCGACGATGCTGTCGGCGCCGAGCGCGAACAGCGAGTCGTCGGCGCCCACGCGTTCGACGTCGAGCAGTCCCTGTGCAACCTCGACCAGCACGCGTTCGGTGTCGGTGACGGGAGCGCGGAACTCGGCCGACGCGAACCGCGGCGCGGGCAACGCGGCACGGTCGAGTTTGCCTGCGAGAGTGACAGGTACGTCGTCGAGTTCGACGACGGACGCGGGCACCATGTGCGACGGCAGGGTACGTTCCACTCCGCGAGTCAAGGCCTCGGCGTCGAACACTGCGCCGGTCTCCATCACCACATACGAGACGGGAACGACGGAGTGCCCCGTGTCGTGGACGACGGTGACCGCGTAGTCGACCCCGTCGAGCGCGAGCAGCGCCGAGTCGATCTCGCCGAGTTCGATGCGGAACCCGCGGATCTTGACCTGAAAGTCGGAGCGTCCCACGAAGTCGAGTTCGTGATCGGCTGTCCAGCGCACCTCGTCACCCGTGCGATACAGCCGGGTGCCGGGGTCGAACGGATTCGCCACGAACCGGTCCGCGGTCTGCCCTGGACGATTCAGATAGCCGCGCGCGAGTCCGGCACCGCCGATGTAGAGCTCGCCGACGAATCCGACGGGGACCGGCCTGAGCCTGCGGTCGAGGACCACGGCCGTCACCCCGTCGATCGGGCTACCGATCGTGATCGGTGCGCCGAGGGTCAACGGGTCGCCGGCGGAGACGACGATGGTGGTCTCGGTAGGCCCGTAGCTGTTGACGAAACGGCACGTGTCGCCGAACCGGGCGACGAGGTCGGGGGTGCACACGTCGCCTCCCACCACGACGGCTTCGAGATCGTCGAGGCCCGTGGGGTCGACGGTGGTGAGCACCGTCGGCGCCGACACGATGTGCGTGACGCGGTGACGACGCAGCACCTCGGCGAGGGCGTCCCCGCCGATCACGTCGGCCGGGGCCACCACCATCGAGGCACCCGCGCTGAACGCCTGCAGCATCTCGAAGATCGAGGCATCGAAACTCGCGGACGAGAACCGCAGCATGCGCGACTGCGACGTCAGGCCCAGCTCGGGCCTCGCTTCGGCGGCGAACGTCGCGAGCCCGGTGTGAGTGACGACGACACCCTTCGGTGTTCCCGTCGAACCGGAGGTGTAGATCATGTAGGCCGCGTGGTCGGGGCGCAGCGAAGGCGGAGCGAACGACTCGACGGACCGATCGGCCGTGATCGGATCGTCGACAGCGATCCAGCGCGGCCCCTCCGGCAGCTCATCGATTCGCGCATGTACGGTAAGTCCCAGCCGCACACCGGAATCGCGCACCATGTAGGCGACGCGTTCGGCGGGCAGTGCCGGATCGATCGGTACGAACGCGGCCCCGGTCTTCGCCACCGCCCACATCGCGATGATGGCCTCGGCGCTGCGGTCCATGCTCAGCGCGACGAATTCCTCCGGCCGGGCACCGGCAGCGCTCAGTACACCGGCGAGCCGCTCGGCGCGGTCGTCGAGCTCGCAATACGTCAGCGTTCTGGCACCGTCGAGGATCGCAGGTCCGTCGGGATTGCACGCGACCCCGTCGGCGAGCAGGTCGCGCAGTTGCCGTACCGGCCGAGCGACCGGCCCGTGCGCGGGGACGAGCGCGGCGCGTTCGTCGTCGTGCAGCACATCGAGTGCACCCACCGGCCCGGCGGTCGAAACGAAGCCGTCGAGGAACTCCACGAACCGTGCGTGATGCGACCGCAGCTCCGCCCGCGAATACAGGTTCGGGTTGGCCTCGAAGTCGATGTGGGCGGGGTTGTCGGCGTCGCTCGGATAGATGTTGACCGAGAGGTCCTCGACGGGCCCGGTGCTGAGCACATGCAGCGTGCCGATGGCGTCGCCGAGACGGACCTGTCCCTGGAACATCATGATGTTCACGGCCGGTCCGAAGAATCCGCGATCGGCGCTGCCGTAGCCCGTGTCGCGGCGCATGTCCTCGTGCCGGTACCGCTGGTGGCGCAATGCCCCGGTCAGTTCGAGCTGAACGCGTCGCATGAGGTCGGCAGCGGTGTCGTCGGGCCCCACCGTCATCCGGATCGGGACGACATTGGAGACCATGCCGCCGGAGCGACGCAGTTTCGCGGTGGTGCGCGCGGAGACGGGCAGGCTCAGCACCACTTCGCGTTCGCCGGTCACTCGCGACAGGAACGCCCCGAACGCGGCGACGACCACCGTCGCGAAGGTGGTGTATTCGTGTTCGACGAGCAATCGGTCGACGGCCTCGGCCACATGGTCGGACAGCGGCGCACTCCACCGCACCGGATGCGACCCGACGGGAGCCGCGCGTCCGGCGAGGCTGATGGGGTGCGGAAGGTTGCGGATCCGCTCGGCCCAGTGGCTGCGGTCGGAATCGAACCGAGTGGACGCGCGGTAGCGGGCTTCGTCCTCGACGATGTCGGGCAGCGCGCTCACCCCGAAGGGTTTGGGGTCGCGACCTTCGACCGCCGCGGTGTACCGCTCCGCAGTGCGGTTGCTGAAGGTCATCGCGCCGAAGCCGTCGAGGGCGATGTGATGGATGCGGGTGTAGATGAAATGACGCTGGTCGGCGACACGGAGGACAGCGCACACGATGAGCCGGTCGCGGAGCATGTCGAGTGGCGCGACCCACTCGGCGCGGATCCATGCGATCGCGGCCGCTTCAGGGTCGCCGTCACCGCGCAGATCGATGATCGTGGCCCGGTCGTGGAGGGTGTCGTCGATCACTTGGAGCGGCTCGCCGTCGACCTCGTCGAGCCGCAGCATGCCCGTGCCGATCTCGCGAGCGGCCTCTGCGCCGGCGTCGGCGAAGATCTCGGGCTCGAAGTCGCCGTGGACGTCGAGGTACTGGGCAATCGTCAGCGGCACATCGCCGAGTAGATGTTGCGCGAACCAGATGCCACGTTGGGCAGTGGAGAGAGGGAATCCCTCGAGCGAGGCATTGCCCTCGTGATGTCCATCAGACCCGAAAACCGCCGACACTAGCCTCCCACCCGCGCGTTCCCCCGAGCTGCGACGCGATCGTTATCGCAAACTCATCTTCCTGTTACAGGATTACCGGGCTGTCCGTACCGCGCAACCAGTGCATCCACTTTATCCGGATCCGTATTGATACGACTCAGATCGTAACCGTAGTGCTCGAGAAGCTTCGGATCGATGACCCGACGCCACAGCGGCGGGAACAACGCCAGGATGATGAGCACGGCATACCCCGCGGGAAGCTGCGGCGCGTCACCCATGGACCGCAACGTCTGGTAGCGACGCATCGGGTTGGCGTGGTGGTCGCTGTGCCGCTGGAGGTTGTACAGAAACAGGTTCGAGCACACGTGGTTGCTGTTCCAGCTGTGCTCGGGAGCCACCCGCACGTATTTCCCGTCGTCACGCTTGCGTCGCAGCAGCCCGTAGTGCTCGAGGTAGTTGGCCCCCTCGAGGAACATGATCGCCATGACGGCCTGCACCACGAGCCACGGTGCGATCTGCCACCCGAACGCGGCGATGAGGGCCGCGTACAGCAGCACGCTCATCAGCCACGCGCTCAGGATGTTGTTGTGTTTCGGATTCCACATCGACACGCCCCGTCGGGCGAGTCGTGCCTTCTCGTACTTCCACGCAGACGTCAGGCTCCCCACGACGGACCGCGGTAGGAACTTCCAATAGCTCTCACCGAACCGCGCGGTCGCGGGATCCTCCGGGGTTGCAACACGGATGTGGTGTCCGAAATTGTGCTCGACGTAGAAATGACCGTAGAACGACTGGGCGAGGGCTACCTTCGCGAGTCGTCGTTCGATCTTCGTTCGCTTGTGGCCCATCTCGTGTGCCGCGTTGATTCCGACTCCACCGACGATGCCGAGTGTCGCGGCCAACGCGAAGTGTTCGGCCCAGCCCATGGGCTGCGACACCCACATCCAACAGCCGAATACCAGCCCCGCGTACTGCAGCGGCAGGTAAACATATGTGCAGCGCCGGTAGTACTTGTCGTTTTCGAGATCCTGCATGACCTCTTCGGGCGGATTACTGGTATCGAGCCTCGTGAAGCGGTCCACCAGCGGGCAGATGACGGCGATCATGATGGCGCCGGTCGCCCAGAAGACGCCGAGATGCAGATAGTGGACCAGGAGCCACGCCAGAAATGGACTCAGTGGGATCGCCAGACCGTACAGCCACATGTATCTCTTGGGATCTCGCCACTGGCGCCGACTCGTCCCCTGCTGCAAGTCTTGCGCAGCAGAGTTTCCTCCCCGAATTACCGACACGATCAACCCGCTCCATGCCACTCGGGAGAATCCCCCGAGCACGATTTGCTTGCCCACAGAAACCAACTGGCCTCTGTGACCCCCCGACGCGGATAGATGTTACCGAAGCTCGCCTCACCTGCAGCAACCTCATGCGGGTTTGTGCCCCAACGCACACGGCGGCCCCACCTCGGCCTACACGACGGCGGCGCCGCATCTCACGATGCAACGCCGCCGGCAGAAAAGCTGTGGGTCGAGTCAGATGACGCGGACGCCCTGAGCCTGCGGCCCCTTCTGTCCCTGTCCGATCTCGAACTCGACGCGTGCGCCCTCATCGAGGCTCTTGAAGCCCGAGCCCTGGATCTCGGAGTAGTGCACGAAGACGTCAGCTCCGCCGCCGTCCTGCTCGATGAAGCCGAACCCCTTCTCTGCGTTGAACCACTTGACTGTTCCCTGCGCCATTCCGAGTACTCCTAAATCGTCCCGCTTCATCACCCCGATGAAGCAGATCTTGCATGGAGCCCCAATCATTGCACTGATACGGACAAACGTCGCCCCTGAGTTTCGACAAATTTTGCGTGTCGCGAAAAACCGGGTGAAAACCGTTTGCTCGACAGTGGCACGATGGTCCCCGTGAACAACGAGGATCAGGGCCAACTTCACCATCGAATGACACGCACACTCGAGCAGTCGTCGAAGCTCCAGAACGTGCTGTACGAGATTCGTGGGCCGGTACACGCCCACGCCGCGCGCCTCGAAGCCGAAGGTCACCGCATCCTCAAGCTGAACATCGGCAACCCCGCACCGTTCGGATTCGAAGCCCCCGACACGATCGTGCAGGACATGATTGCATCGCTCCCGCACGCGCAGGGCTACTCCGAATCGCGCGGGATCGCCTCCGCGCGCCGCGCGATCGTCACCCGCTACGAGCTGGTGCCGGGCTTCCCCAAGTTCGACATCAACGACGTCTACCTGGGCAACGGCGTGTCCGAGCTCATCACCATGACGATGCAGGCACTGCTCGACGACGGCGACGAAGTCCTCATTCCCGCGCCCGACTACCCGTTGTGGACGGCGATGACGTCCCTGGCCGGCGGTACGCCCGTCCACTACCTGTGCGACGAGACGAACGACTGGAACCCGGACATCGACGACATCGAGTCCAAGATCACCGAGAAGACCAAGGCGCTTCTCGTCATCAACCCGAACAACCCGACCGGCGCGGTGTACTCGGCGGAGATCCTCGCCCGGCTGGTCGCACTCGCCCGCAAGCACCAGCTGCTGCTGCTCGCCGACGAGATCTACGACAAGATCCTCTACGACGACGCCAAGCACATCTCCCTGGCGACGCTGGCCCCCGACCTGCTGTGCCTGACGTTCAACGGCCTGTCGAAGGCCTACCGCGTCGCCGGGTACCGGTCGGGCTGGATGGTCATCACCGGCCCGAAGGAGCACGCGTCCGGGTTCCTCGAGGGCATCGACCTGCTCGCCTCCACGCGACTGTGCCCCAATGTCCCGGCACAGCACGCGATCCAGGTGGCGCTCGGTGGCTACCAGAGCATCGACGACCTGGTGCTTCCCGGCGGGCGCCTCCTCGAGCAGCGCGACGTCGCGTGGGAGCGTCTCAACGCGATCCCCGGCGTCAGCTGCATCAAACCGCGCGGCGCGCTGTACGCGTTCCCGAGGCTCGATCCCGAGGTGTACGAGATCCACGACGACGAAAAACTCGTCCAGGATCTGCTGCTACAGGAGAAGATCCTCATGGTGCAGGGCACGGGCTTCAACTGGCCGAACCACGACCATCTGCGCGTCGTCACGTTGCCGTGGGCACGCGATCTCGCGGTGGCGATCGAGCGGTTCGGCAACTTCCTGTCCAGCTACAAGCAGTAGGAATCGTTGCCAAACGGAGATCTGGACAGTCGTGGTTCGGAAAGTACCAGGTCGGAGCAGGTCACCTCTAGGTCGACATGGGGGATTTGTCCGAGAGTGATCAGACCCACACCCCGATCTGCTTCCCGGATTGGTGAAACTACAAGTAACTTGGTGTCCGGCACCTCGAGTGCCGGGCTCCCTGGCTCACGCCATCCCCCCCTGTGCGAAGCCAGGTGAAGGTGGCGGGGACACCCCCTGCTCCCCGCCACCACCAGCCCTTTCTCCCCCACCGCGAAACTCCCACCGATCTATGGCTAGCCTGTTGCGGTGAGTCACGGACACGGGCACGGACACGGCCACTTCGAGGGCCCGGCTCCCCTCGCCCCTCTCGCCGCCAGAATCGTCGTCGGCCTCCTCGTCGCAATCGGCGCGGTTGTGCTCGTGGGCACAGCGATGCTGTGGCCGAGCGAGCAATCCGTCGACATTCCCGCACCGTTCCAGACTTCCGACGGCGGCGCCGTTGTCACCGAGGCCGGCACCGTCGTCGAGCAGAACACCGGGTGGTGTGGAAGTGCCTCGATGGGCAGGGTGTTCACGGGTGAACCTGCTCCCCCGTCGACCGAATCGTTCGAATGCGAACGCAGTGTCATCGATATCGAGTCGGGCCCCAACACTGGTACCCGCACTCTGCTCGAAGTCATTCCGGGCCCTGGCCAACCCGAACTGCACACCGGCGATTCGATCCGTCTGGTACGCCAGACCGATCCGTCCGGCGCGACGGTGTACTCGTTCTACGACTTCGCCCGCGGACTGCCGCTCACCCTGATCGTCGCGGCGTTCGCGATCGTCGTCGTCGCAGTCGCCCGGTGGCGCGGCCTGCGGGCGCTGATCGGCCTCGGTGTGGCGTTCGGTGTGCTCGTGCTGTTCATGCTCCCCGCGTTGCTCGACGGACAGCCTGCCGTCCCGGTCGCGCTGGTCGGTGGGTCGCTGATCCTCTACGCGGTGCTCTATCTCGCACACGGCGTCAACCTGCGGACGAGTTCCGCGCTCCTCGGCACCCTCGCGTCGATGGCCCTGGCGGCAGTGCTGTCGTACGTCGCGATCGAAATGACGCATCTGACGGGCCTGTCGGAGGAACAGAACACCGACGTACAGCTCTATATCGAGCAGGTGTCGATCACAGGACTGCTGCTCGCCGGTTTCATCATCGGTTCGCTCGGTGTGCTCAACGACGTGACGATCACCCAGGCGTCGTCGGCGTTCGAGCTCGCAGGCCTCGACCCGCGCGCGTCTCGGCGGGAGATCTTCGTCTCGGCGATGCGTGTGGGCCGCGATCACATCGCCAGCACCGTCTACACCCTCGTCCTCGCCTACGCCGGCGGTGCGCTGCCGCTGCTGCTGTTGTTCTCCGTCGCGGGCAGGTCGGTGTCGGATGTGATCACCGGCGATGCCGTCGCCATCGAGGTGGTCCGCGCGTGCGTCGGCGGTATCGCGTTGACGCTGTCGGTGCCGCTCACCACGGCAATCGCCGCGGTGCTCGCGCGCACCGGCGCCCCGGCCGCTCCCGCCGGCCGTCACTCTCGCTGACGTAACAACTTTCGTCCGCTTGTGCAGGTTGCCTCACGCGCACGACCTGAGGAAACCTGCACAAGCGGAGGAAACCCTCAGAGCCCGGGCAGCTGGATCTGCGGGAGCGGAGGCAGCTCGATGGTCGGAAGCTGGATGACGGGGAGCTCGACACCCGGGATCAGTTGCGGCGGCGGTGGCGGCGCAGGCTCCGGAGACGGAGGAACCGGACGCGGCGCCTCCTGCGTCACGGTCGTGGTGACAGGAGGAGTGGTGGTCACGGTCGCCGGCGCAACAGCAGGCTGCGGGCGCGGGACGGTGCGCGACGTCGTGGGTGTCACGAACGTCTCGGTGGGGCTGGTTCCATCGTCGCCGGAAGAACCGGAGAACAGGCTGTTACCTGCACCCAGACCCACACCGATCACCGCGACCACGGCCAGCGCGGTTCCGGCGAGACCGGCACCGGAGATCTGCTTGCCGCTCACCTCCGGTCCCCTCTGGGTCAGCGCGCCGATCCACGACTTCTTCACCGTGGAACCGGCAGGTTCCGGCTCGGCCGACGCAGTCACCGGCACGGTGACCACCGGGATCTGCTCGGTGACCGCCGACATGTCCACCGTGGGCGGAACGATGCGAGTCAGGGAGCTCACCGGCTGCGAGGACTTCGGCTTCCCTGCGAGGATCGCGCCGCCCTTGGCGAGCACGAGTTCGGGCTCGTGGGGCACGACCAGCGGAAGCCCGATCCACGAGCGCAGCACTTCCTGCACGAGCGGGATGTGGGCGCCTCCGCCCAGGAGGACCACCGCTTCCGGATTGCGACCGGACCGCGCGATGACGTGGTGGACGAACTGCGCCGACGACTCGACGCATTGCGCAATGAGGGGATCGAACGTGTCGCGCGACATCAACACGACGCCGGCGGCACCGGGGACGGCGACACTGTCGGTCTCCGACAACTGCTCCTTCGCCTCCCGGCACTGCGCCGACAGTTCGTCGTCGGCCGCCGGGTCGTCGGGTCGCCACACTCCGTTGGTGTCGAGCTGGTGCTCACGGATCACCTGATCGAAGATGCGACCACCGACGGTGTCGGTGCGTTCGGCGAGGACCTCGCGAAGATCGAGGTCGACGACGGTGACGGTGAGACCCGAGTCGCCGAGGTCGTAGAACACGGCGGTGTCGCTGCCCAGCTCACCGGTCGACTGCAGATACGCGAGCGCCGCTTCGGGCTCGGAGACGAGCGTGAAATTGTCCAGATGCTCGACGGCCATCGCCGCGCGAATGCGCTCTGCCTGGGCTTCATCGCGGTAGACGATGCCCACCGCGTCGATCGGCTCACCGGCGATACCGGTCTGGCTCAACACGCCCAGCGTGCGGGCAGCGAGCTGAGCGGGCTGGTCCTGGCCCGTCTCGACCACCTGGAATTGGAATCCCGCCGACGGCGCGGTCCGGTCGATCGGACGCACAATCCGGACGGCGCTCTCCCCCACGGTCACCCCGAGAACCGAACTCATCAGCCGCCTTCGACAGTCGTTGTCGCGCCGGCTGTCAGCCACCCCCGGCACCTCGCACCGGATCGATGGTACCCAATGGGATTTTCCATATCATTCGGGTCGGTATCCCCCAGGTCGCCACGCCGAACCTCGCATGACAGTTACGTGACGTGACCACTACACCGCGACACCCAGCCTCGAATAGGTCCATCCGGCACTTTCCCACGCCTCGCGGTCGAGGCACGCCCGGCCGTCGAGCACCGCGCGAGTGTTGACGACAGACGCGATCGCCGTCGCGTCGAGATCACGGAATTCGGGCCACTCGGTGAGCACGAGCACCGCGTCCGCCCGAGTGCAGGCCTCGATCCCGCTCGTCGCGTATCCGAGGGTCGGGAACACGCGCCGTGCGTTGTCCATCGCTTGCGGGTCGAACACCGTCACCGCTGCGCCCTCGAGTTGCAGTTGCCCTGCAACGTTGAGTGCCGGGGAATCGCGGACGTCGTCGGAGCCCGGTTTGAACGCGGCTCCGAGCACCGCTATTCGTGCACCGAGGACCGAACCGCCGCACGCCTGCCGCGTCAGTTCCACCATCCGTGTCCGGCGACGCATGTTGATGCTGTCGACCTCACGCAGGAAGTGCAGCGCCTGGTTGGCGCCCAGCTCACCGGCACGGGCCATGAGAGCACGGATGTCCTTCGGCAGGCAGCCACCACCGAATCCCAGGCCACTACTCAGGAAACGCCGGCCGATCCGGTCGTCATGACCGAGGATGTCGGCGAGTTCCACGGCATCTGCGCCGGAGACCTCGCAGACTTCGGCGATCGCGTTGATGAACGAGATCTTCGTGGCAAGAAAGGCATTCGCCGACGACTTCGCGAGCTCCGCGGTTGCGAGCTCGGTAACGAGGAAGGGCACGCCGCGGTCGATCAGCTCCGCGTACACGTCGCGCAGGATCGCTTCGCCGCATCCTTCTCCCTTGCGCTCCACTCCGCACACGAGACGATCCGGCGACAGGGTGTCCTGCACCGCGAAGCCTTCGCGCAGGAACTCGGGATTCCACACGAGCTCGACATCGGCCGGTGCGGCGGCGCGGACCCGCTCGGCGAGGTCGACCGCAGTCCCGACGGGCACCGTCGATTTGCCGACGATCAGCGCGGGCTCGGTCAAGAGCGGACTCAGTGCATCGACGACGGCGTTGACATGCGACAGATCCGCCGCGTACTCGCCCTGCTTCTGCGGGGTGCCGACGCAGATGAAGTGGACGTCGGCGAATGCTGCCGCGTCCTCGTAGGAGGTGGTGAAGGCGAGACGACCGGCCCCGAGGTTCCGGCGGAGGATCTCGGCCAGGCCCGGCTCGTAGAACGGCACCTCGCCTGCTTCGAGCTTCGCAATCTTGCCGGCATCGACGTCGACTCCGAGCACGTCGTGCCCGAGTTCGGCCATGCAGGCCGCGTGCGTGGCTCCCAGATACCCTGTTCCGAACACTGCGCAGCGCATACCCGACTTACTACGCAGTGAATGTGAGCGACGGGCAAACCGTGAGAAGCACCGAGCGAACGGCCGATGTACATCCCCGCCTGAAACAGCCGTGCGCCGGTGCCCCTTCGAGGATCCGGAGTAGGAACCCCTCTCGTACGAGCGCCGGAATGTTGTCCGACGGTGGGTGTAACTTGATTCGTCTGGGCCTCCGTGGCCGGGTGCCGTTGATCGTTTCGGACGACTTCCTTGCTCGCGGGTGGCCGATACGAGACGAACGGTGAGGAACAGCACGTGACCGATACGAGCCAGCAGCACACCTACGCCAGGCCCTGGCCTGCACTGTGGGCGTTGTGCCTGGGCTTCTTCATGATCCTCGTCGACACCACCATCGTTGCGGTCGCCAACCCGGCCATCCTCGAAGCCTTCTCCGCCGACATCAACAGCGTCGTCTGGGTCACCAGCGCCTACCTCCTGGCGTATGCGGTGCCGCTGCTCATCACCGGGCGCCTCGGCGACCGGTACGGTCCGAAGAAGCTGTATCTGACAGGTCTCGCCCTGTTCACGGTGGCGTCACTGTGGTGCGGTCTGTCCGGCAGCATCGAGATGCTGATCCTCGCGCGAGTGTTCCAGGGCTTCGGCGCAGCCATGATGACCCCGCAGACCATGGCCGTCATCACCCGTACCTTCCCGCCCGACAAGCGCGGCACCGCGATGGGACTGTGGGGCGCGACCGCCGGTGTCGCGACACTCGTCGGCCCGCTGGCCGGTGGCATTCTCGTCGACGGACTCGGATGGGAGTGGATCTTCATCGTCAACGTGCCCGTCGGTGTCATCGCGTTCCTCGCCGCGATGCGGTACGTCCCTGCCCTCGAGACACACCCGCACAAGTTCGACATTCCCGGAGTCGTCCTGAGCGCCGCGGGCATGTTCCTTCTGGTGTTCGGTCTGCAGGAAGGCAACACCTACGACTGGTCGCTGCGGATCTGGCTGATGATCGGGTCCGGACTCCTGTTGCTCGCACTGTTCGTCTGGAACCAGTCGCGCAACAAGGACGAGCCGCTGCTGCCCCTCGTCCTCTTCCGCGACCGCAACTTCTCGATGGCCAACATCGCGATCACGTCGATGGGCTTCTCGATCACCTCGATGATGCTCCCACTGATGTTCTACGCGCAGAGTGTGCGTGGGCTGTCCCCGACCGGGTCCGCTCTGCTGATGGTGCCGATGGCCGTATTGTCCGGTGTGCTCGCCCCGTTCGTCGGCAAGTTGGTGGACCGCACCCATCCGCGTTACATCGCGGCACCCGGATTCCTGATGCTCGCAGTCTCGCTGGCGTGGCTGGCACTGGTGATGACACCCGACGTCGCGATCTGGGAACTGCTGCTGCCGATCTCGCTGACGGGCATCGCCAACGCCTTCATCTGGTCGCCGCTCGCCGCGACCGCGACGCGCAATCTGCCGCCGCATCAGGCGGGCGCGGGGTCCGGCATCTACAACACCACCCGGCAGGTCGGTGCAGTCCTCGGCAGCGCGGCCATCGGTGCGCTCATCACCGCACGCCTGGCTGCCAACGGGTTGTCCGGCGAGGGCGGGGGCATGGAGGGCATGTCCGGCGAGATACCCGAATTCGTCCGCGAGGGTTTCAGCTCGGCGATGGCCCAGTCGATTCTGCTGCCCGCCGTGGTGCTGGTCGTCGGATTCGTTGCGTCACTGTGTTTCGCGCGCCCCATTCGTGCGGATGAGCAACGTCCCGGTTCCCCTGGTGACCTTCCCGCGCGCACACCAGCTTCCGACACCCACGATCGCACGCGCGGATAGCCGACAAGGACGCGGGAAGCCGGCGCGTCAGACGCCGGGCATGGCGGTGATCCTCCCCTGATCGATCGCGTCGACCAGCAGCGCGTGGTCCTTGACGTTGCGCGCTGCGTACGTCTTCGCGAAGGCCATCATCGATTCGTCGAATTCAGTGCCCGATCCGAGGTACTCGGCTATGGCGATGCGGTCGCCACCGCGGGCATGCGCATAGGCCAGCGTCCGGCCGCACAGCCGTCCGTACAGTGTCATCCCCGCCGGCGACATCACCTCGATCGCCGCTGATCCCTTGCCGTCGCGCAATTGTCTCAGGTAGAAGTCGCGCCGAACGCCGTCGACGCCGAGCCCTTGTTCCCAGCCGAGGAAGATGTCGCTCGTCGCCTGCATCAACCGCTGACCGTTGACGACCCGCTCCCCTTCGTTCTGGAACGTCGGCCCCTCGACGTATCCGGACAGCACCGACTTCTGCGCTTCCTTCGCCTGCAGGAACAGCGGGTCTTCGTCGTCGGCACCGAGCAGCAGGAAGATGAATGCTCGGGTGCCGACGCTCCCCACCCCGACCACCTTGCGCGCCGCCTGCACGAATTCGAACCCTTCGAGCAGGACCCGACGGTCCCACTGCAGCGTCGACCGGTACGCACGCATGCGGCGATGAAGCTCCTCGTACAACATCGCCGTGTCGCCCACGGCCAGTGCTTCCTCCAACGGGACCACCAGCGGCGGATTGTGGATGATCTTCCGCTTTCCGTTCACGACCTCGGTAAGTTTGCTCAACGCCTGCACGCTGTCGCGGGTCTTCGACTTCTCGAGCATCTTGCGGGTACGTTTCCTCATCGTCGCATCGAGTTCGTTTCGCAGCTCGACGAGTTCGGTCGTCGGCTCGATGTGCGAATACCACACCGCAAGATTGCCGCGCTCCGCCTGGACGAGCATCGTCTCCCGGTACTCCGCCGCGCACGCCCGCGTGATCCGTTTGACCTGCTTGCCGCTGTACCCGTTCTCCAGCCCCGCTACGGCCAGGCTCGCCACCAACCGCTTGACGTCCCATTCGAACGGGCCGGGGTAGGTCTCGTCGAAATCGTTGACGTCGAACGCCAGCTTGCGTTCCGGGGTCGCGAAGATCCCGAAATTACTCAGATGCGCGTCGCCGCACAACTGCGTGTACAGACCGGAGTTCGGGGTACGCGACAGGTCGTCGGCCATCACCAGTGCCGCGCCCCGATAGAACGGGAAGGGCGACGACGACATCCGCCCGTACCGCACCGGCACGAGTTCCGGCACCCGCGACTTCGCCTGCTGCTCGAGCAACCCGATCGGGTCGCGCGCCGAACCCGTGTCGACTTCGGCGAGCGCCTCCAGCGGCGTCACATTCCGAGCCGCGCGACCACGCTCCGCTCGTTGTTCACGGGTCGGATGCGCAATCACACCGGACGCGGACATCGCCACTCGCTTCCATCAGACCCGCTCGGGATTCCACGTCACGATCGCCCAGATGACGACGATGTCGACAGCGATGATCAGGATCGACCACCACGGGTAGTACGGCAGCCACAGGAAGTTGGCGACGATCGAGAGCGCGAGGATGCAGATCGCCGCGAACCTCGCCCAGGTAGCGCCTGTGAACAGAACCAGGCCGGTCAACGTGACGAGGATGCCGAGGATCAGGTGGATCCATCCCCACGTGGTGAAATCGAACTTGTAGATGTACTCGATGCCGGTGACGAACACCTCGTCCTTGGCAATCGCCGCGATGCCCTGGAAGATCTGCAGGACACCGACGGTGACGAGGAGAATTGCTGCGCCGAACGCGGTTCCCTTGGCGACAGCCTGCTTGGTATCCGGATCGTGGGACATGACTGTTCCCGTCTCGAAAGGGATAGGACAGGTTTCAGTGTGCGCCTTCGTGGAACATTCGACGGGAGAACGGCGCAATTCCGACGTAACCCAGGATTCGGGTAACTACCGTGAGATCACCCGCGTTCGAGAGGTGGACCGGCATGCCCGAAGCTCTGACCGTCGAGGACGCCACACCCGGCCGACGCTGGTGGGCGCGCGCCGCCTTCGCCTTCGCGCTGCTCACCGTCGTCGTTCCCCTGCTGTTCGCCGGGCTTCTGAGCACGATGGGGATACTCCTCATCGGGGTCGGCGGCGTGGTGGTCTGCGTGGCTGCCCTGTACTGGTTTCTCGCCGGCCGTGCCCCCCTGCGCTGGGCAGCGCTTGCCGTGGCGGTGCTGGCGCCGCTGACGGTGTTCGTGTTCTTCGTGCGGGCCCATCTGCTCGCGGTGGTGATCGCGTCGCTGATCCTCGCTATCCTCGCGACGGTCTGTGGTCGCGCGGCGTTGCGGCGCAGGAAATCTGCCGAGGTGATGCTGGAGATTCCCACGACACCACCGAGTCGCCCGTTCCTCATCATGAATCCGCGATCCGGGGGCGGGAAGGTCGCGAGATTCGATCTGCAGCACAAGGCCGAAAAGCTCGGTGCCGAAGTAGTTCTGCTCGACGAGACGAACTTCGCCGACATCGACGAACTCGCCCGCCGGGCGGTCTTGGACGGCGCGGATCTGCTCGGCGTGGCCGGCGGCGACGGGACGCAGGCACGTGTCGCTGCGATCGCCGCCGAAACCCGGGTGCCGTTCATGGTGATCAGCGCGGGCACACGCAATCACTTCGCGATGGATCTCGGGCTCGATCGCGACGATCCCGCGCGGTGCCTCGATGCACTCCGCGACGGTGTCGACATCCGTATCGATCTCGGGCGGATCAACGGGCGGGCGTTCGTCAACAACGCGTCGTTCGGTGTGTACGCAGAGGTGGTGCGCAGCCCCGCCTACCGTGACGACAAGACCCGGACAGTGCTGAAGATGCTTCCGGATCTGCTTGCCGGACAGTCCGGTCCGAACCTGGTCGCGCAGATCGGCGACATCACCGTCCGCTCCCCGCAGGCGGTACTGGTGAGCAATAACCGATACGGCGGAAGCGACCTCGCGGGTATGAATCGTAGGGATCGGCTCGACCGGGGTCTGCTCGGCGTCGTGACGGTGTCGGTCACCGGTACCGGTCAGGCCGTCTCGCTGCTGCGACGAACCCACGCGCGTGGCCTGACCCAGCACGAGACACCCGAGGCGATCATCGATGCCGACGCCCCCGAGATCTCGGTGGGGGTGGACGGCGAATCTCTCCTGCTGACCACCCCGGTGCGATGCACGATCGAACCCGGCGCGCTACGGGTGCGGGTGCCTCGGGAGCGTCCGGGCACCCGGCCGTCGCCGCCTCCTGTCGACTGGGTGCGGTTGCGTGCGCTGGCCGGGTTCGGGCCGGTGCGTCGTCCCCCGTCCTGACCGCAGGTCAAGCCGTGTGCCGACCCGGTTTCTCGGCGCCCATGCCGGAGAATCCGACCGAGTACCCGCCGTCGGCCGGCATCAGAACGCCGGTGACGTACGACGAGCAGTCGCTCGCGAAGAACAAAGCGGCCGAGGCAATCTCGTCGGGTTCGCCCCAGCGGTCCATCGGGATTCCGGGCACCCGGTTGACGCCCGGCGGGGGCGTCGGATGGTCTTTCGAGAGAGCCACGAGACCGGTCCACACGGTTCCCGGGCATACCGCGTTGACCCGGATGTTCTCGTCCGCATAGTCGAGCGCAGCGGTCTTGGTCAGCTGGTTGACGCCTGCCTTCGCCGCCCCGTACACGCCGTGGTGTTTGAATCCGACCATCGCGGTCATCGAAGAGATGTTGACGATGGAACCGCCACCGGTGTTCAGCATCGACCGGATCCCGTACTTCATGCACAGGAACGCACCGCGCAGGTTCACATCGTGGACCTGATCCCAGTCGTCGAGCGACTGCTCGTGGAGCGGCTTCATCGGCCCGCCGAACCCGGCATTGTTCACCAGCACATCGACCCGGCCGAACACGTCCTCCGTCGTCGCGATCATGCGCACGACGTCTGGTTCGCTGCTGATGTCCGCCTTGATTCCGATGGCGTTGTCGCCGATCTCGTCGGCCACGTCGATGGCGCGTCCGGTGACGCTCACGCACACCACGTTCGCGCCCTCCGCAGCAAATCTGTGCGCGATCGACTTGCCGATCCCGGAACCGGCACCCGTGACCACAGCGGTTCTGCCGTCGAGTTGCATCTCAGGCCCCAACCGTCGCCTGGCGCAGGCTCGTGATGGGCTCGTCGCCGGCCAGGGTCGTGCGATGCATACGACGTGCTTCGGAGCGGTCGAACGGGCAGGCGCGATGCAGCAGTCCGAGGTTGTCCCAGATGACGAGGTCACCCACCTGCCACTCGTGCCGCAGCACGCGCTCAGGACTGGTGGCGCGACCGATCAGATCGTCGAGCAGTGCCCGCCCCTCGTCGAAATCCATCCCCACGATGTGAGAGGCGCTGTGTCCGAACACCAGCGACCGCCTGCCCGAACGGTGCTCCCAGACCAGCGGATGTTCGCGCTGCGGCCACTTCGCCCAGTCCTCGAGCTGTTCCGGCGTCGGGTTCGGATAGCTGAGGCGTTGGATCGCCTCGAACGTGTGCACCACCTGCAGTTCCGCGAAGTGCTCCTTCTCGTCGTCGGAGAGGGCGTCGTAGGCAGCGTAGGTACTCGCGAATTCGGTCTCTCCCCCGTCGCTCGCGAGGACGCGCGCGCTCAGGGTGACGGCCTTCGCGGGTATATCGTCCATCGACCCGTCGAAATGCCAGTGGTCGTTGCTCGGGAAGTAGTTCACGTTGGGATTCGCCGGGTCGAAGCTGATCACCATGACGTTCGGGTTCTCGTACTTGGGAAACTGCACCACCTCCCCGAGCCTGCGGCAGAACTCGACCTGCACGTCGTCGTCGATGGGAAGCCCTCGCAGGAGCAGCACACCGTACTGCTCGAGGGCCTCCGCGCACTCGCGCGGCAGGTCGTCGTCGTGGAGGAGCCGGTGCACGTCGACATCGACGAGCTCGGCCCCCACAGTGTCGGTCAATCGGCGCGCGGTCAGCGTGGCCATCGGGAACTCACCTTCCATCGCACAGCTCGGATACCAGCATCGTGAAGGGAACTTTTTGCAATATAAGGGTTTTCATCTATACATTCAATCCTTGCGAGGATAGACCTCGGGAGTGTATGCAGGAATGGGCGGCACGTGCGGTAGGCGCTCATTCGACGACATACGGGAGATCGGGATGACCGACGCGCTGGGCTACAGACTCAAACTCGGAGTGGTCACGCCCTCGGTGAACACCATCGTCCAACCCGAATACGACGACATGCGCCCCCGCGGTGTCACCAACCACATCGGCCGCATCCACATCCCCGACCGCGTCACCTCCGACGACGACGACTTCGAGGAACTCGTCCGCGACATCGACCGCGGGGTCGACGACGCCGTGGAACGTGTCCTGACCTGCAAACCCGACTGCGTCGTCCTAGGCGTCTCGATCGAATCGGTCTACGGCGACCCGAAGGCCGGCGAAGCGATCCAGCAGCGACTCCGCGACAAGTTCGGCGACGACCTGCGTCTCATCCACGCCGGCGAAGCGATCCCTGCCGCGCTGAGCGCCGTCGGGGTCGACGACGGACCCATCGCACTGCTCACCCCCTACCAGCCGGTGTCCGAAGGCCACCTGAAGACGTTCGTCGAGACCTGCGGCTACCAGCTGCACGACGCCATCCACCTGCGCGCCCCCAGCGCGGTGGGCATCGCACACATCGCGAGGGAGACCGTCGAACGCGGATTCATCGATCTCGCCGCGACCCGCCCGCGCGCGATCGTCCAGTTCGGCGCCAACATGTGCGCCGGCCGCTACGCCGCCGAGGCCGAACAACGACTCGGTCTCCCGGTGATCGCCGTGAACACCGCTACTTACTGGCATGCGCTGCGCAGCAACGGGATCACCGATCGCGTCGAGGGTTACGGGCAGCTACTGGAGCTGCACTGACCATGCACGCCTACCCCACCCTGTTCTCCCCGATCGCGCTCGGGCCGCGCACGGCCCGCAACCGTATCTGGATGACGGCCCACGCCACCGAGTTCTCCACCGACGGCACGTTCGCCGATGCGAGCGCCGACTACTACGCGACACGCGCCCGCGGCGGTGTCGGTGTGATCACCATGGAAGCGATGGCCGTACACCCGACAACCCAGCCCCGGCGCGGTGTGATCCACGCCTACGACGAGGCCGTCGTCGACAGCTACCGGAAGGTCGCCGACGCGGTCCACCCGCACGGAACACTGCTGCTGGCGCAACTCTGGCATCGGGGACGCCAGACCGACGGCATCATCTCGCGCCTGCCGACGTGGGCGCCGAGCGCGATACCCGACACCGTCTACCGCGAGATCCCGCACGAGATGAACCACCGCGAGATCGATGAACTGGTGGAGCATTATGCACGGGCCGCGAAGTACGCGATCGAGGGCGGCGTCGACGGGATCGAGGTGCACGGCCTCGCTCACGGTTACCTTCTGGGTCAATTCCTTTCGCCGGCAACCAATCACCGTCGCGACGAATATGGAGGTTCCTTCGGGAACCGGATTCGGATCGTGCGGCGGATCGTCGACGAGGTCCGGCGCGTTGTACCCGAGGATCGGATTCTCGGCATCCGGATCAACAGCAACGACGGCGGCATGCCAGGCGGCCTCACCAACGCCGACTGGGTCCGGATCGCGGAAGTCATCGATGGCGACGGCATCGACTACATCTCGACCAGCCAGGGCACGTATCTGGACCGCATGCAGATCTACGGAACGTCGACGGCGCGCCCCGCCGGATACGAACTCGCCGATACCGCGGCCATCACCCGCGCTGTCTCGGTGCCCGTGATGGCCGTCGGGCGCATCACCACCCCCGAGATGGCAGAGGACGTTCTCGCCACCGGCCAGGCGCAGTTCGTCGGCATGGCCCGTCAGCTCATCGCCGACCCGATGTGGCCGGCGAAAGCCCAGCGAGGCGAACCGGATTCGATCCGCCCGTGCATCGGATCGAACTGGTGCGTCGCGTCGTTCGCGCGCGGTCCGCTCTCGTGCATCCACAATCCGAAAGTGGGTCGCGAGAGGGAGTTCGACGGCGACGACACCCGCTCGAGGTCGCGCCGCACCGTCGCGGTCGTGGGCGGTGGCCCGGCAGGATTGCGCGCCGCGTTGACAGCCCACGAATTGGGTCATGTGGTCACCCTTTTCGAGCAGGATTCCGAACTCGGTGGGCAGGTACGGTGGATCGCCGCCGCCGAGCCGTATCGGGAATGGTCGGGAGTCACCGACTGGCTCGCAACGCAGCTCGACGATGCAGGCGTCAAGATCGAGCTCGGTCACCGCGTGACAGCGAAGGAGCTCACGGGCAGATTCGACGCCGCGGTGATCGCGACCGGGTCGTCGCCCGTGCGGCACGGGTGGACCGCGCGTCGCCCCGACCTGTGGAGTGGCGGTTCGCTGCCCGGATCGGACCAGTGGAATGTGTACACGCCGGAGGAGGTTCTGAGCGGTCGCGCCGAACTCCCCCGCCGCATCCTCGTCGCCGACGACACCGGCGACCGGCATGCCTTCATCACCGCCGAGTACCTGGTGGCGCGGCGTCACCCCGTGCACATCGTTTCGCAGTATCCACAGCTCGGGCACGCCTTCGCCGACGCCCACGACCTGCCCTTCGCGTTCGGCCGATTGCGTCGTGCCGGGGTCACGTTCACTCCGCACGTGGAGGTCGCGGCGATCGACGGCGACACCGTCACCCTCACCGACGTGTTCACCTCCGAGACCTCGACGCTGACGGACATCGACGCCGTGGTGCTGATCGACGGCAACGCCGCCGACGACCAGCTGGCCCGCGACCTCGAAGGTAGCGCCATCGATGTCCATCTCGTCGGCGACGCGCACGCCCCGCGGCGGATCTTCAATGCGATCTGGGAGGGAGAGAACGCCGCCAGGCTGCTTTGAACATCCTGCTACACCGACGGATTCAATCACGCGAGAACTCAGCGAAAGTGGGAACATGACTGCATCACAGAAGTCCCGGATAGCAATCGTCACCGGCGGAGGCTCCGGCATCGGACTGGCCATCGGTCGCCGGCTCGCCGCCGACGGCAACCCGGTGGCCCTGTTCGACCGCGACGGCGACAGCGCGAAAGCGGCTGCCGCGCAGATCGAGTCAGAGGGCGGAACCGCCATCGGGGTGCCGGTCGATGTGACCGACCGCGCCGCCATCGACGCCGGTGTCGATGAGGTGAAGACCCGGCTGGGCGTCCCCCAGATCCTCGTCAACAGCGCAGGCGTCACCATCGCCGGCCCGGCCCTCGAGGTCACCCGCGAGGTATGGGACACGGTGCACGCCGTCAACCTCACGGGTACGTTCGACTGCTGCCAGGCTGTGCTGCCGCACATGATCGACACCGGGTGGGGCCGAATCGTCAATATCTCGTCGTCGAGTGCACACAGCGGTGTGGCGGGAATGTCGGCGTACGTGTCCTCGAAGTCGGCGGTGATCGGCCTGACGAAGTCGCTCGCGCTCGAATTCTCGAAGCACGGCATCACCGTCAACACGATTCCGCCGGGATTCATCGACACCCCGATGATGCGCGACCACGCAGGTCAGGGCCTGATCTCGGTGGAAGACCAGATCGCGCGCACACCGGTGGGCCGTGTCGGGACGGCGGAGGACATCGCCGCGACCACCTCGTTCCTCGCCAGCGACGGCGCGAGCTACATCACCGGCCAGATCATCGGCGTCAACGGCGGACGCAACACCTAGCGATCCGGCTCAGATCCACCCGTTCTGCTGGGCTCGACGGGCCGCTTCGACCCTCGTCGCCGTTCCTGTCTTCCCGATCGCCGACGACAGGTAGTTGCGCACCGTCCCCTGCGACAAGTGCACAGCGGATGCGATGGCGGCGACGGGCACACCGTCCAACGCCGCGCGCAGCACGTCCCGCTCGCGGTCGGTGAGAGGATTGTTGCCTCCGGCGATGGACTCGGCGGCCAGAGCCGGATCCACGACACGTTCGCCTCGCCGAACTCGCCTCACCGCTTCGGCGAGTTCGGTGGCGGGGGTGTCTTTGACGACGAACCCCGACGCACCCGCTTCGAGCGCGGAGCGCAGGTAGCCGGGGCGGCCGAAGGTGGTGACGATCAGCGACCGCACGTCGGGGAGCTCGCGGGCGAGTTTCCCGGCCACCTCGATACCGTCGAGTCCCGGCATTTCGATGTCGAGCAGGCACACCTCGGCGTTGCTCGACCGTGCCGCGTCGAGAACTTCGTCGCCTCGCCCCACTTCGGCGACGACGTCGAGGTCGCCTTCGAGGCCGAGCAACGCTGCCAGCGCACCGCGGACGAGGGCCTGGTCGTCGGCCAGCAATACGCGAATCATCCGAACACCACTTTCAGGTCTGTGCCTGCGCCGTCGGGCCCTGCGCCGAGTGTGAATTTCCCCCCGGTCGAACGAACCCGGTCGCGGAGCCCTCGCAGGCCGTTGCCGTCGCGGCTGCCGTCGATGCCCACACCGTCGTCGACGACGTTCAACGATTCTCCGCCGAGGTCGATCACGCAGGTGAGGGCGTTGCTGTGCCGGACCACGTTGGTGACCGCTTCCCGCAGCACCCAGCCGAGCACGAGACGGTATCGGGGGTCGACGACCGACGCGTCGCCGCGCAGTTCGACGCGGATGCCGGCGTCGTCGAGTGCGGTGCGAGCGCGGTCGAGTTCGTCGGCGAGCCGCGCGACACGCAGCCCGGTGACGGTGGCCCGCACTTCGCCCAGGGCTTCGCGGGTGAGCGCGCGGATCGCGGCGAGTTCCGCTTTGGCGCGTTCCGGGTCGATGTCGATGAGGCGTTCGGCGAGTTCCGCTTTCACGGTGACCGCGGTGAGGCTGTGTCCGAGGACGTCGTGCACGTCGCGGGCGACCCGGTCGCGCTCGTCGGCGATCACGAGTTCGTTGCGCAGTGCGTTGTATTCGTCGTCGCGGTCCCCGACGGTGCGGATCACCGCGGTGATCGCGCCCACCAGCACCACGATCAGCGTGTAGAAGAAGTCGTCACGAAGGGTGCCGTTGAACCACGGCACCAGAAGGCATGCGGTGGTGACGACAGCGAGGACGATCATCCTGGGCACGAACGTCAGCGTGAACATCGCAAATGACACGACGAACGCACCCATGCCCAGTGCACCCGGACCGATGTGCAGGCCCACTGCGCAGATCAAGAGGACGAGCAGCGGCAGGTGGATCGCCGCGATCCGTGAGGGCGCAAGCTCCTTGTAGAGCGCACGAAATCCGTGGACGTAGACGACTGCGAATGCGGCGATACCGACCGTGCCGAGGGTCTTGCCGAGTGCCGATCCCGTGGTCAGCACCTCGGCCAGCGGGTAGATCAGGAACAGGAGCCAGACGGTTGCCATGAACCATCCGAACCGGATCCACGGGTCTTCCCCTGGGGGGTCTGTCGGTCGCTTGCCTGTCACTGTCATCCCCCTGTCACTGCCGTCCCCGCCCTCGCTTCACCAGGTATGTCGAGAGAATCACGAAGATCACTGCCCACACCGACAAGTTAAGCATCGGTACCCACAGCGGCTCGGCAGGCAGGGGGTTGCCGCTGCTGTCGATCAGGACGCCTTCGGTCAGCGGATACCGGGCGAGTGCCACGTAGCCGTAGAGCGGGGTGAACTTCGCGATGGCAAGCATGGTGCCCGACAGCGGGATGAAGATGTTGCCGAGGAACGCGAGGACCACCAGGCTGCCGCTCGCGGCGCCGACAGCGGCCTCCGATCGGAATGCCAGGCCGAACATCAGTCCGTAGACGGAGAACACGGCCGCTCCGACGAGCACGGCGATCGAGCTCAGAATCCAGGCGCTCCACTCCCCCGACGCTCCTGTGAACACACCGAGGATGAAGATCAGAGCGATGGGGATCGCGGCGAACACCAGCGCGACGGTCGCCTTCATCGCGACGAACCCGGCGTCTGTCAGCGGCGTCAGACCGAGTTGACGTCCCCATCCCTGCATGCGCTCGACCGCGGCCATCCCGCCGATGCCGGTGGTCGCGGTGACGGCGCCGTACGCGGCCATCGAAATCATGATGTACATGGCGACGTTGCCGTGGCCGGCCGACTCGGATGCGTACGACTGCGACGCACCGAAGATGATGTAGAAGAATGCGGGCAGGATCGCGATGAAGAAGACGCTCACGTAATCGCGGAACTTGCGGCGCAATTCGAGGCGGATGAATGTAGTGGTCATGCCGACACCTTCTCGGTGAGTGTGAGGAACGCGGTTTCGAGTGAACCACCGGTGATTTCGAGATTTGTGGCACCGAGGTCGACGAGTAGTGTGCGGGCCACCTCGTCGGAATCCGTTGCCCTGATCTCGATCCGGTTGCCCATCACGGAGATGTCGGCGACACCGGGGCGCGACGCCAGCGCCGCGCGCACCGTGTCTTCGTGTCCGTGGCCGATGTCGGCGGCGACGATCCGTCCCGCAGCGAACGCACGGATCTCGGATGTCGGACCGTCGGCGACGACGCGTCCGTCGGCGATCATGACGATGCGGTCGGCGAAGGAGTCGGCTTCTTCGAGGTAGTGGGTGGCGAAGACGACGGTGCGTCCGGCGTCGGCCTCGGCGTGCATGGTCGACCAGAAGTCGCGGCGGGCTCCGACGTCCATCCCTGCGGTCGGTTCGTCGAGGACGATCAGGTCGGGGTCGGGTAGCAGCGCAAGGGCGAAACGCAGCCGCTGCTGTTCACCACCGGAGCATTTCGACACCATCCGGCCCGCGAGTGCGGTGACCCCGGCCCGTTCGAGGACCTCGTCGACGTCGCGGTGCTCGGGAAACGTAGACGCGATCATCTGAACGGTCTCGCGGACGGTGAGGTCGCGCAGCAGCCCACCGGTCTGGAGCACCGCAGATACCTGGCCTGCGGCGATGGCGTGTCGTGGCGGTTTCCCGAACACCGACACCACCCCCGCGGTGGGTTCGGTGAAGCCCAGCACCATGTCGAGGGTGGTGGTCTTCCCGGCGCCGTTGGGGCCGAGCAGCGCGACGACTTCGCCGCGCTGCACGGTCAGGTCGAGGTGGTCGACGGCGCGCACCTCGTCGCCGCCTCGGGGTCGGAAACTCTTGACGACGTCGAGCAGCTCGATGGCTGCGACCTCTGTGTGTTCCATGATCGGAAGTCTTGTGGTTCACGGGGCGCGACGCGATCCCCGGCTGTCACAAGATCACCGTGACAAATGTCAGACGGAGACGGCGCGGTACTTCTCCAGCACGTCGTCGGTGTGCTCGCCGTGCGCCGGTGGCGCCGAGCGCAGCCTGGGTCGCACTCCGCCGAAGTTGACGGGGAACGCGATCTGTTCGAGCGGACCCGACGCGTGATCGACGGTGCCGATCATGCCGATCGCGGCGGTGTGCGGGTCGTCGTAGATCTCGTCGAGGTGCCGGATCGGTGAGACAGGCACAGCGTGTTCCTCGAGCACCCGGCACCAGTACTCGACGGTGTTCGCGGCGAACACCTCGGTGAGCACCTGTTCGAGATCGTCCCGGTGCTCGATGCGGTCTCGGTTGCGGAGGAACCGTGGGTCGGTCGCGAGTTCGGCGCGACCCATCGCCTTGCACAGGTCGTCCCACAGAGAATCGTTGCCGACCGCGACGACGAAGTAGCCGTCGCTGGCCGGATATGCCTGGTAGGGAGCGAGATTGGGATGCGCTGAGCCGAGAGCGTGCGGGCGCTTCTTCGTTGCGAAATAGTTGGTAGCCCAGTTGACGTGCATCGCGAGCTGGCATTCGAACAGCGAGGTGGTGACGTACTGCCCGCGTCCGGTTCGGCCGCGTTCGACCAGCGCCGCGAGCACACCGATCACACCGAACAGCGCCGCACCGAGGTCACCCATCGCGTAACCGGACTTCATGGGTGCGCCGCCGGGTTCGCCGGTCAGCGACATCAGCCCGCCCGCTGCCTGGGCGACCATGTCGTAGCCCGGCTGGTCGGACAGGGGCCCTTCGTCGCCGAACGCGGAAATGTGCAGGACGACGAGGTGCGGATGCCGTTCCGACAGTGCGCGGTAGTCGAAGATCCTCTGCAGTCCGCTGCCCGGCTTGAAGTTCTCGACGACGACGTCGGCGTCCTCGAGCATCCGGTGGACGATCCGCTGCCCTTCCTCCGATTTCAGGTCGAGGGTCACCGACTTCTTGCCGCGGTTGACCGCGAGATAGTAGGTGGCGTCGTCGCCGACGAAGGGCGGGCCCCACATCCGCGTCGGATCGCCGCCTTCGGGGTGCTCGACCTTGGTGACCTCGGCACCGAGATCGGCGAACGACATCGTCGCGTAGGGCCCGGCGAGGATCTTCGACAGATCCACAACTTTGACGCCGGTGAGCGGGGCGGGTCCGGTGATCGGGTTCTCGGTCATTTCAGGGCTCCTGCCAGTGTGTCCGGTGCCGCGGCGTGCGCGAGGGACGGGTCGATGTGGGTGCCGTCGACGACGACGTCGAGGTGTGCGAGCGCAACGGCGTTCGGTTCGCCGCGGAGCCCGGTGAGATAGGCGTTGGCGACGAGCAGCGACCGGTGCCCGCGACCGTGCTCGGCGCTGTGCGACGCGAGGTCGACGAGCAGGGTGGCCATCACCGCGCGGGCCAGGTCGTCGGTGTAGGCGGCGCACAAGGTCTGGGCGCGCACGTCGTCGCCGGCGAGCAGTTCCTCGCCGCGCTCTTCGATCACATCCCACCGTTCGCGCAGGTCGGCGACGGCCGGCGCGCATTCCTCGGAGGCTGCGTCGAGCATCGTCCGCATTGCGGCCGCCAGGTCGCGGTGCGCGCCGTTCTTACGCATGGAACGCAGCACGTCGAGGGCGATGACGTTGCTCGAGCCCTCCCAGATCGATCCGAGGTGCGAGTCGCGGACGAGCCGCGCGAACACCCGGTCCTCGATGTAGCCGCTGCCGCCGCGTACCTCCATCGCCTCGCCGGTGACGGTGCGTGCCCGCTTGCATATGTAGTGCTTCGCGACGGGGGTGAGGATCCGGACGATGCTGCGGGCGACGTCGTCGCCGCGATCGGCGCGGTCGAGGGTGGCTCCGCTGTACGCGACGAGCGTGAGCGCTGCCTCGGCGTCGAGGGCGAGCGGCAGCAGTGTCGCGCGCATGAGCGGCTGGTCGAACAGGGACTTTCCGAATACTTCGCGAACCCGTGTGTGCGCCACCGCGTCCCGCACGGCGCGGCGCATGAGTGCGCTCGAGCGCATCGCGTTGGAGAGCCGGGAGGTGTTGAGCATCTCTGTCATCTGCCGGAAGCCGCGGTCGAGTTCGCCGACCTGCAGCGCGTAGGCGCCGTGCAGTGTGACTTCGCCGCTGGGCATCGAGCGGGTGCCGAGTTTGTCCTTGAGACGGTCGATCGTGTACGAGTTTCGGGTCCCGTCGGGAAGTCGCTTGGGCACCATGAACATTCCCACACCGCGGGTGGAGTTCCCGGCGCCGCCCGGGAAACGGGCGAGTGTGACGATGACGTCGGCGTCGGGGTTGGATGCGAACCATTTGCGTCCCGTCAGGCGCCATCCGGTGCCGTCGCGCTCGGCGCGGGTCTCGGTCTGCGCGATATCGGTTCCGGCCTGCGTCTCGGTCATGAACATCGCGCCGGTCAGCGCGGCGGCCGGATCGGTCGATGTCAGCCCGTCGATGTAAGGGCCGAACACGTCGGGATCGCCGAACATGCGCAGCGTGCGGGCGGCGGCGTCGGTCATCGACACCGGGCAGGCCAGCCCGAACTCGGCCTGCACGAACAGGTACGACGCAAGGTACTTGACGAGGTGCGGCGGCACGTCGGTCCAGCCGTGGACGGGGCGATGCGACAGGGCGGAGAGCCCGTATTCCGAGTACGCGGCGCGGCACAGATCCAGATATGCGGGGTGGTAGTCGATGGTGTCGATGCGCTCGCCATCGCAGTCGTACTGGCGCAGGGTCGGGGGGTTCGCGTTCGCGGTGGCGGCGAGGCCGTCGAGTCGCTGTGCGGCGTCGGCACCCAAGCGGTCGAGGAGACGCTCGGTGAGTTCGCGGTCGGGTTCGTCGATCCACCGGTCCAGCACTGCCCGGAGTGCGGGGTCCTCGTGTGCGTAGTTCATTGTCGTCCTTTCGGCAGTGTGTTCTCGGCGGAAGTCAGTGCGTGGCAGCGGGGGCGCGGGCGGGTGCGGGGTCCGCAGGCTCGGCGTCGCCACCGGAGGCGGTGGCCGATCGACGCAGAAGCGCGGTCATGCAGATCATCGAGAGCAGGACGTATCCGAGCCCGAGTCCGACGACGGGCCAGATCGAGCCGGTGCGATTGAGCAGGAATTGGCTGACCATCGGAGCGGTGCCCGCGAAGATCGCCGTCGACAGCTGGTACGACAGCGAGATCCCCGTGTAACGAATGTGGGTGGGGAACACCTGCGCGAGGATGCCGGCCAGCGCCGCGTAGTACATCGCGTGCGGCGCCGTCGCGAGGACCATGCCGATGATCGCCCAGGTGAGCGAGCCGGTCTGGATGAGTACGAACATCAGCGGCAGGACGACGAGTTCGGGGATCAGCATCCACAGCACTGCTCGACGCACATCGATCCTGGTTGCGAGGATGGCACCGAACGGCTGCACGATGACCTGCGCGACCAGCGCAACTGTGATGACGAGCAGGAAGTCGCCTCGGTCGAATCCGAGATCCGTCGTGGCCCAGGCCAGCGCGAAGGTCGTTTTGACGTAGGTGATCGCCACACCTGCGACCACCGCACCGACGCCGAGCAGCAAGACCGTCTTGTGCGTGCTGAGTACCTCCGCGAGCGGAAGCCGCTTCTTCTCCTGGGACTCGACTGCCGCCTTCATCTCGGGGGTTTCCTGGATCCGCAGCCGGATGTAGAGGGCCACGACGACCAGTGCGGCGGAGGCAACGAACGGGATTCGCCAACCCCAGCCTTCGAAGGCGGCATCGGACATCGCGGTCAGGCCGAGGAAGGCCACTGTCGCAAGGAGATTGCCCACAGGCGAACCTTGCTGCGCGAACGCGCCGTAGAGCACTTTCTTGCGTGGTGGGGCAAATTCCGTGGCGATGAGGACGGCACCTCCCCATTCCCCGCCCATCGCGATGCCCTGCAGTACGCGCAACAGGACCAGGAGGATGGGCGCCCAGATACCGATCTGGGCGTAGGTCGGCAGCAGGCCCACACCGACGGTTCCGATGCCCATGATCGCGAGGGTGGTGATGACGGCGTTCTTACGTCCGAACTTGTCGCCGAAGTGTCCGAAGACGATGCCGCCAAGTGGTCGTGCGATGAACCCGACGGCGAATGTCGCGAATGCGGCCAGCGTGCCGATTGCCGGGGAGACGTCGGGGAAGAACAGCTTGCCCAGCACCAGTGCGGACGCCGTGCCGTAGATGTAGAAGTCGAACCACTCGATCGTGGTGCCGACGAAGGCGGTGACGCCGGCGCGGCGCGCAGCCTTGGTGTCGTGCGCGGTGTGCTCTGGGGTTGGATTCACGATGCACTCCGGGGCGTGTCGTGCGGGCCATGTCCGCGAATGAATGAGGCGTGTATCACTATCGGTGGCCCACCGTGTAAAGTCCAAGACCTAATCCGACATGATTATGTGGATATTCCACTGAGTTGAGGGCAATATGGAATTCCGTCATCTGCAGGCATTCCTCGCGGTCGCCGAGGAACTGCATTTCGGACGCGCCGCAGAACGACTGCACATCGCACAGTCGCCACTCAGCCAGATGATCCGCGCCCTCGAACGCGAGCTCGGCGCCCGATTGTTCGAGCGCACCACCAGATCGGTGCAGCTCACCGCCGCAGGCACCGCGCTATTGGCCCCCGCGCGGGTGATCGCCGCACAGGTCCAAGTGGCACGCGCGGTCGTGCGGTCGACGGCAGCGGGAGAGACCGGAGTGGTCAGCGTCGGATTCGGCGGCGCGAGCGGCTACACCGTGCTGTCCGAACTGACCCGCGCGCTCGCAGATCGCCATCCCGGCATCGAACTCGATCTACGCCCGCAGACCTATTCGGGGGAGGTACTCGATCTCGTCGCCCAAGGACTGCTCGACATGGGCATCGTCGGACTTCCCGTCTCCGACGACTTCGCCACCGAGACCGTGCGACACGAATCCCTGATGGTCGCGGTACCGACCGGGCATCGACTCGCCGAGCGCGGCACCCTCGAACCCACCGATCTCGCAGGTGAGCGGCTGGTGGTCTATCCCGCCGCGCACGGCTCACTCGTGCGCGATGCCACCTTCACTGTGTGCGCGTCGGCGGGTTTCGCACCGACCATCGCCCGCGAAGCCCCCGATCCGTACAGCCTTCTGGCGCTCGTCGGCGCGGGTGTCGGGATTGCGGTCGTCGTCGCGTCGACCGCGCACATCACCGTGGACGGCGTGCACTACATCCCACTCGACGGCGGCCCGGTGCTCCCGATCGCGCTCGCGTGGCGACGGGACAACCTCGCACCCGCCGTCCACCGGGTGTTGGAGGTGCTGCGCGAGCTGCCCGGACCCGATGGCGCCGAACGCCACGAGTCGGGTAGACAGAGTTCGGCTCACGCCGGAGAACGGCTCGCACCCGAGAACACTGAGGAGAATTCGTGACGGAATCGATCCTGCTCGTCGACCAGCGCGGACCCGTCCGAGTTCTCACGTTCAACCGCCCGCAGCAGCGCAACGCACTCAGCTCGGCTCTCATCGACACACTTCGCGCGGAGCTCGCCGCCGCGGACGCCGACGAGCAGACCAGCGTCGTCATCCTCACTGGCTCCGACCCCGCCTTCTGCGCGGGCCTCGATCTGCAGGAACTCGGATCGGGTGGCAACACCCTCCTGAAGGTCGAGGACGAGAGCATTCCCGTCGGGCATCCGTGGCTGCCGCTGTCGAAGCCGATCATCGGCGCGATCAACGGCGCCGCGATCACCGGCGGCCTCGAACTCGCACTCGCGTGCGACATCCTCATCGCCTCGGAGCGAGCACGATTCGCCGACACTCACGCCCGCGTCGGTGTACTCCCCGGGTGGGGCCTCACGTCGCGGCTGCCCGCAGCGGTGGGACGCGGGTTCGCGCGGCGCATGAGCTTGTCGGGGAACTTCGTCGATGCCGAAGCAGCACTGCGAGCCGGTCTGGTCACCGAGGTCGTCGAGCACGACGCCCTCATGAACACCGCACTCGCGCTTGCGGAAACGATCGCCGGCAACGATCAGCCCGGCGTGCGCACGCTGCTCGCGTCGTACCGCCGGGCCGAGGAGCACATCGTCGGCCCGGCCCTGCAGGCCGAGAAGCAGACGTCGCGGGCGTGGTTGGAGACGTTCACTCCCGACCGGGTCGCGGATCGGCGTGCGGAGGTGATCGGGCGGGGTCGCGCGCAGAATGCCTAGGTGTATGAGGCCAGGACGATGATTATTACCCGCTCCTGAAGTCGATACTGGGGACAACGTCCACTCGACGAGGGAGAACCATGGCCAAGGTGTTGTACTCGGCGACTATGTCGCTGGACGGTTTCATCGCCGGACCGGGCGGCGACATGTCGTGGATGAAGCCGTTCTTCGAACCCGACGAGGAGACCGACGAACTCGCGGCCGATATCGGTGCGCTACTGGTCGGCAATCGCACCCACCGAGGGGACGACCCCAACCGCGGCACCGAGAACGAGGGCGCCTTCGGCGGGACCTGGGACGGCCCCTACTTTCTGCTCACCCACCATCCGTCGATCACGCCGGAGCCGGGAGTGACCGTCGTCCACGATCTCGAATCCGGACTCGCAGCCGCCAAGGCCGCGGCCGGCGACAAGTACGTCGGCATCCTCGGCGCCGACGTCGCACGCCAATGTCTCGAGATCGGCGAACTCGACGAGGTGATGGCGAACATCGTGCCGATCTTCCTCGGCGACGGCACACCCCTGTTCTCCTATCCCGGCGGCAAGCAGGTGCGGCTCGAGCAAACGACGGTGTCGCACACTCGGACCTGGACGAGTATCTGGGCGAGGGTCGTCCGCTAGCACTGTTCGTCGAACCGGCGCACCGAAGTAGGCAGACGAAACAGGAACCTCGCAGGGCCAGTGGTCAACCACCAGCCCTGCGAGGTCTACATTTGCCCTGCTTACATCCGGAGCGCTAGTGCTCCTCGGTGAGGGCCAGCAGTTCCGCGCGCGCAAGTTCGAGGTCGTCGCTCGTCAGGTACGGGCTCGGCGCCGAGAGTGCGAGCCCCTCCGCCGCGAACCGGATCATCAGCACACGCGACCAGGGCAGGCCGTCCGCCGCGAAAGCGGCGCTCAGATTCTCGGCATCGCGGGCATACAGCGCCTCGATGCCGGGCGGATTCCCGAGCGTCGCGAGCAGTGTCCCGGGATTGAAGGTGTCCATGAGATAGGCACTGCCGCCGGTGAGGGCGCGCACGTATCCCCGCGTGAACTTCCCGGGCCTGTTCTCCGACAGGTCGATGTGAGCGTGGATCTCTTCCCACATCCTCGTGATGCAGTGTTCGATGACTCCGTAGATCAGTGCTTCACGGTTCGGAAAGTGGTGCATGAGACCACCCTTGGTGACACCCGCTGCAACGGCGATGTCGGCGAGACTGACCTTCGACCCACGCTCCGAGAACATCTGCTGGGCAGATTCGAGGATCGCTCGGCGCGTGCGTTCCTTATCGCGGGTGACGACCTGATCAGTGCGCTTCATGGGTACCTACTGTGGCATCCCGCGGCGACGGGATCACGCGCCAGGCCACCACAGCCGAGACGGCAAGGATCACCGCGGCAACGAACGAGGTGGTCTGCACCGCCGACACGAAGGCGGACTGGGCATGGTCGACCACGACCGGATCAGCAACATCGGCGACGGTCGAGGCCAGCGAGCTCTCGGCGATCGTGGCGTCGGACGGATCGGTGCCGGCGGGCAGGTCCAGATGCGACTGGTACATCGCCAGATGGACAGATCCGAGCACGGCAATACCCAATGCCCCTCCGAGTTCGTAGGCGGTTTCCGCAATGGACGACGCAGCTCCGGCGCGTTCCGTGGGGACGGCGGAGACCACGGCATCGGTCGACAATGTCATCGCGATGCCGATACCGAGGCCGAGAAGCACCAGCGAGATACCGAGGCCCCAATAGGCGGACATCGAGACGGTCATACCGATCCCGGCGAGCCCGATTGCACCCAGCGTCAGACCGAGCCCGATCGAGCGCCCCGCCCCCATGCGTGCCACGAGAGCACCGACGAACAGAATGACGACCATCGACGCAATCGTCGACGGCAGTTCCGCCACACCGGCCTTCAGCGGGCCGTATTCGCGGACCAGCTGCAGGTACTGCGAGAAGAAGTACAGCAACCCGAGGAACGCAAAGATCGCCAGGCCGTTGGCGGCCACGGCGCCCGAGAAGGCGGGCATTCGGAACAGGAAGAGGTCTAGCAACGGATTCGGCAGTCGCGTCTGCCTACGCACGAAGAGGTATCCCATGATCATGCCGAACGCTGCGGTGGCCGGAACACTCCAGTCCAGCCCGCCACCGGCCCAGTGCTTCACGGCGTACACCACCGGGACGATGGCGAGGATCGACAACAATGCCGAGATCACGTCGATCGTCTGAGCAGAGCTACCGCGCGACTCCGACAGCAGGATCGGTCCGGCGACAAGCACGATCACCATCACCGGCACATTGATCAGGAACACCGAGCCCCACCAGAAGTTCTCGAGCAGGACCCCGCCGACGAGCGGACCGACCGCGGCACCTGCGGTGGCGCCCATCGCCCAGATTGCGATCGCCGTGGTGCGTTGTGTCGCGTCGAGGAAGGTAGCGCGGATGATCGCCAGCGTCGAGGGCATCAACGTCGCCCCCGCCACGCCCAGCAGGACGCGCGCAGCGATGAGGATCTCGGGGTTCGGGGCGAACGCTGCGATCACCGATGCGACACCGAACCCTCCGGCACCGATGAGCAGCAACCGTTTGCGGCCGATGCGATCGGCCAGGTTGCCCATCGTGATGAGCAGGCCCGCCAGCACGAACGAGTAGATGTCGCCGATCCACAACAATTGGGTCGAGCTCGGGGCGATGTCGACGGCCATCGACGGCACAGCCAGGTAGAGCACAGTGTTGTCGACCGCGATCAACACGACGACGAGGACGAGGACCGTGAGGGCCGACCATTCGCGACGCCCGGCGCGCGGTGTCAGGGTCTGTTCTTCGGTCACGCGCACCACGGTAACAGTCCATATGGACTGTTGTAGAACCCGAAAGGGCGGTTGTGATGAGTTTCGCCCCTGAGCGCAGAGGCTCCGGCAATCCGCTACGCCACCGGCAACCACGTTCGCGCTGCGGTGACCAATGCCGTGACCCCGATCGTCATCGTCGGTTCGATGACCGGCGCATAGTGCGGCGAGTGATTCGAAGGCACCTTCAGCAGCGCAGGATCCGTCATGTCGCCCGTGGTGAACACCGAAGGATCCGCGCCTCCGAGCAGCCAATATGCCAGGGGCGCACCAGCACTCGTGGCGAGGACTCCGACGTCCTCACTGCCTGCACCCGCTCCGGGATCGAGGATCTTGTCCTCCCCCAACCACGTGGCGAACGCCTCCAGAGTCTTGCCCAACGCGGAGGGATCGTTCGTGACCACCGGGAAACGTTCGATCGAGGTGATTTCGGGTTCTTCCGGGGCGCCTGCCGTCGCAGCCTCACCTCGAACAATGCGATCGACGCTGTCGAGGATCTTCTGCCGTATCTTCGCGTCGTAGCTGCGGATGTTCAGCTGCAGCACGACCTCACCGGGAATGACGTTGGCCGCATCTCCCGCGTGAATGGAACCGACCGTGAGCACCGCGGTCGCCGTGCTCGGGATCTCGCGCGAGATGATCGTCTGCAGACGCAATACGACCTCGGCCGCAATGACGATCGGGTCGATGGATGCTTCCGGCATCGACCCGTGCGCACCTCGGCCGATCACACGCACGCGCAGCGAGTCCGACCCCGCATACGAGAGACCGGGATGTCCGGCGATCTTGCCTGCCGGAAGCGGCGCCACATGCTGACCGAGCACCACATCCGGTTTGGGGAACCTGTCGAACAGCCCGTCGTCGACCATGGCTTGGGCTCCCGCACCCAACTCTTCGGCCGGTTGGAAGACGAGGAGCAGTGTGCCCGACCAACTCGCAGTATCAGTGGAGAGAATCTGCGCTGCGCCGAGCAGGCACGTCATGTGCATGTCGTGACCGCACGCGTGCGCCACCGGCTTCGTCTCGCCGTGTTCGTCCACGGCGGTAGCGGTACTGGCGTAGTCGAGGCCGGTGTCCTCCTTGACAGGGAGGGCATCCATGTCGGCGCGAAGCAATGCGGTCGGTCCGGCGCCATTCTTCAACACCCCGACCACTCCGGTCTTCCCGACACCGGTGGTGACCTCGAACCCGAGAGCATTCAATCGCTCGGCCACGATGGCAGAGGTGCGATGTTCCTGGAATCCGAGTTCCGGATGTCTGTGAAGGTCCTTGTACAGATCGGTCAGCGCCGGATCGATTTCCACCTTGTCGGATCTGGTCACAAGCTCGTCCCTTCCGATGCGGAACACTGGGGTCCTTGTCGAGTATCCACGGGATCGGCCATCGGCGGGCCGATACCCGCGATCGGGCAGTCTCGGACCGGACCGATGAGTTCTGTCGTCGACCCCGGTCTGTCACGGCATGACCACAATCGATCGCCCCGTCACCACCGCCACCCTGGACGTTCCCGGCGCCACCCTCACCTACGACATCCGCGGCGACCTGAAGTCCGGCACCCCACTGCTGATCGTGGGGTCGCCGATGGATGCGGGAGGATTCGCAGCGCTCGCGGCGCAGGTCGTCGACCGCCCCGTCGTCACCTACGACCCTCGCGGCGTGATGCGCAGCCCCCGCGACACCCCCGGCCTTTCGACGCCCGACCTCCACGCCGACGACCTGCACCGCCTCATCGAGGCACTCGGCGTCGGCCCGGTCGACCTGTTCGGCAGCAGCGGCGGCGCGGTGAACAGCCTAGCGTTGGTCGCGAAACATCCCGAGCAGGTCCGGACACTGATCGCGCACGAACCGCCCACCTGCCCGCTGCTGCCCGACTCCGCAGTCATCAAGGCGGTGGTCGACGACATCGACGCCACCTACCAGCGCAGCGGCATGGGTCCGGCGATGGCGAAGTTCATCATGATGCTGACGCAGACGGAGCCGCTGGAGCCCTCCTACCTCGCCGTGCCCGCGCCCGACCCGTCGATGTTCGGGATGCCCACCGACGACGACGGCACCCGCGACGACGCCCTGCTCAGCCAGAACCTGCAGTCCTGTACCGGATACGAACCCGACTTCGACGCCCTCGCAAAGGCGTCGACCCGCGTCGTGATCGGGGCGGGCACGGAGTCGACGGGTGAGGTCTCCGCTCGCGCGGCAGCGGAGGTCGCGAAGCGACTCGGCGTCGAACTCACGATGTTCCCCGGCGGGCACGCCGGGTTCACCGGCGACGGATACGGCGTGCCCGGCGACCCGGAGGGCTTCGCGGCGGTGCTGCGCACAGTGTTGGCTCGCTGAGGTCTGCACACCTGATGTGAGGTTCGCACACCCGTTTGTCGACCACAGGGTGTGCGAACCTCACATTTGTGTTGCTTACTTCCCGGCGGATTCGAGATCCGCCAACGCCTGCTTCCCCATCGCAAAGGCGCGGTTGCTGTTGGGCACGCCCGCATAGACAGCGGTGTGGAGGAAGACCTCGATGAGTTCGTCGGGATCCACGCCCGCTCGCAGTGCCGCACGGATGTGCATGTCGAGTTCGTGCTCGTTGCCGACTGCGGTGAGGATCGCGAGGGTAAGCAGCCGTCGGGTGTGATGGTCGAGTCCGGGGCGCGCCCAGATGTCGCCCCACGCCGTGCGGGTGATGAAGTCCTGGAACGGCTCCGTGAACGCCGTGGCCTGCGACATCGCACGGTCCACGTGCGCGTCACCGAGCACCGAACGTCGCATTCGCATACCCACCTCGACAGCTGCAGAACGATACGCACCCACCTGCTCCGAACTCGTGATATGCGCGCGGATCAGAGCTGTCACACGGCCCGCCTGCTCGACGTTCACCAGATGGGCGCCCGGGTCGAGGACGTGGAAGTCGGCATCGGCGATACCGTCGGCGAGTTCACGCATGACGTCCGGCGGGGTCGCCGGATCCTGCGCACCCGCGATCACGAGCGTGGGGGCGACGATTCGCGCGAGGTCGGCGCGTCCGTCGAACCCGGCCAGGGCGTGGCAGCAGCCGGCGTACCCGTCGTCCGACGTCGCCGACACCATCGCGACGTGCCGCTGGACCAGCTCGGGGTCGCGTTCCGCCAGATCGGCCGTGAACCAGCGTCCTACGATCTGCTCGGCAAACGAACCCGCCCCGTCGGCGAGCACCGTCTCCGCGCGGTCACGCCACTGCTGAGCCGGCTCGAACACCGCGGCCGTGCACAGCAAGGTCAGCGACCGCACCCGCTCCGGGCGATGGGCGGCAAGCCACTGCCCGACCGCACCACCTAGTGACAGGCCGACGACGTGCACCGCGTCGACCCCCAGCTCGTCGAGCAGTGTCAGAACATCTCCGGCGAGTTCGGCCACCGTGTAGGCACCCGCAGCAGAATCAGATTCACCGTGCCCACGATGGTCGACCGCGATGACGTCGGCGATCGGCGACAATGCCACGATCTGTGGCGACCACATCCTCCGGTCGGAACCGAGCGACCCCAGTAGCAGTACCGACGGGGCGGCGGGATCACCGTGTCGTTCGTAGGCGAGTGATGTCATCACAGTCCTCCGTGTCGGGCGAGGGCACGGTCGACCAGATCGGCGGCGTGCCCGAGATAGCGGGTGGGATCGAGGAGTTCGGCCAAGTCATCGGCCGACAGGTGCGCGGTGATGCGCGGGTCTGCGTCGAGCGGGATTCCGGAGACAGCGGCGTCGGTGACGACGGCTCGCGCATCGTCGACGTGTCGCGACAGTGCGCTCGCCACCTTCTCGGCCAGCACCGCGCCCCCGGTGAGCCCGAGGTTGCGGTCGAGAGCATCGACGTGCACGTGCAGTCCACTGAGACTCACGGAAAGCCGTTGTGCAGCACCACCGGTGAGACGAAGCAGATCCGCAACGACCTCCCACTCCGCATGCCACGACCCCGCGGCGCGGGCGAATTCGTGGTCGGCCGACGACAACACGGTCGCGACGAGCCCCGGCACCCGACGCGCGGCAGCCCTCGCCGCGATGGCGGCCACGGGATTTCGCTTGTGCGGCATGGCCGATGAACCGCCCGGTGAGTCTTCGGAGACTTCACCTATCTCGGTCATGGCCATGAGCACCACGTCGGTCGCGGGTTTGGACACTGCGCCGGCCGCGACACCGAGCGCCGCGGCGAGCCGCGTCATCGGCGTGCGCACGGTGTGCCACGGGATGGTGGCGCGCGCGAGTCCGAGGCGGTCGGCGAGGTCGTCGGCGAAGTACATCCCGTCGGGTGCGACGGCGGCGAGGGTGCCGGCGGCACCTCCGTACTGCACGGGCAGCGCCGAGAGGGCGCGGTCGAGTTCGATGCGGGCGTCGTCGAGTCCGGTGAGCCACCCGGCGGCGAGAGCGCCGAACGTGGTGGGAAGGGCTTGCTGGCCGAGGGTGCGCGCGATCATCGGTGTCGCGCGATGTGCTCGGGCGAGATCTGCAGCAGCGTCGGCGGCCGCGGCGAGGTGGTCGAGGATGCGTCGTCCGGCACGACGCGCGAGGAGCACCAGCGCGGTGTCCATGACGTCCTGGCTGGTTGCGCCGACGTGCACGGCGGTCGCGGGGGCGGCGGCGCGATCGCGGAGCAGCTTCACGAGCGGGATGACGGGATTCCCACCTGCCACGGCAAGGGCACCGAGTTCGGCAGGGTCGAGGTCGCGGGCGAGTTCGGTGGCGGCAACGGCCACGGCAGCGGCGTCCGCTTCGGTCGCACGCCCGATCCCGACGGCGCCGGCGGTGATCGCGGCCTCGACCTCGAGCAGCGCTCCGATCCACGCGCGGTCCGACACCTCGGGTGCCATGTCGTCGGCCCCGAAGACAGGATCGAACAACGGCCCGCGGGTGGATTCCTGGTGGGGGTGTGACATCGGAGACCTCGGGATCGGATCGGGTTCACTCGGAAAAGCTGCGCCAGAGCGCGGTTTCACGCACTGACTGTGCCATGGCCGGCTCGGCGCAACAGCGCAGCAACGTCGTCGACGATAGCGGACGCCGCCGCAGCCGAGCGGATCACGCCGATCGTTTCGGCCGTGCCGACGGTGTCGACGGGCAGCCGAGTGAGCCTCCCGTCGGCGATGTCCCGCCCGGGGACGCGCTCGGGGGCCACCCATACGGCATCGGATTCGCGCGCGTAGGCGGCGGCGACCGCGACGTCGAGGGTCTCGACGGTGCCCGGAGGTAATTCGAGGCCGTGTCGGCGCAGGAGCACGTCGGTGTGGTGTCGCGGAACGGTGCCGGCCGCCCCGACGACCAGCGGGTATTCGCACATCGCGGGGAACGTCGCCCGCGTGCCCGCCAGCGGATGGCCGGGGCGGACCACGAATGCGAGCGCCTCGGCATAGAGCAGCTCGAACGACAGACCGGCCATGGTGTCGGGGTCGCTCATCCGCCCGATCATCACGTCCACGTCGCCGGCCCGCAGTGCCGCGAGCAGTTCGGTGTTGGTGGCGGTGCGGAGGCGGACGTCGAGCTCGGGGTGTTGCGCGCGCAGCTCTCCGAGCACCTCGGGGAGCAGCACCGACGCGGCCGATGGCAACGCTCCGATGCGCACGGTCGCGTGCTCGGATTCGCCGGCGCCCGCCAGTCCCGCGACGGCGGTGTCGAAGGCCTGGACGACGCGTTCGGCGTGGTCGAGGAAGCGTTCACCGGCGGCGGTGGGGACAGCGCCGTGACGGCCTCTGTCCAGCAGTTTCATCCCGGCGAGGAGCTCGAGTTCGTTGATGGTCTTGGTGACGGCAGGCTGGCTCAGGTGCAGCCGTTCGGCAGCGCGACCGACGTGGCGTTCGTGCGCGACCGCGACGAAGCAGGTCAGGTGCCGTAACCGGATACGGCCGTGAAGGTCCATTACCAGAAGTTATGCAACTTGGCCCGAATCGTCAATTTACATGAGGGTTCGGCACACATAGCGTAGATGTAACCCACAGCCCACGACAGGAGCGGCTTCATGAGCATCGCTGGAAGAAGCGCATACGGCGAGTTCGTCGAACGCGACCACACGCAGCATCCCCCGGCACTCACGCCGGGGTACCGCACGTCGGTCCTGCGTTCCCCGCGCAACGCGCTCATCTCACCACGGAACACGGTGTCGGAGAAGACCGCTCCACTGATCACCGCACGCGAGCTCGGCGAACTCGACAACGACCTGATCCTCAACTTCGCGCACGGCGGTCTGCCGATCGGCGAGCGGATCATCATGCACGGCTACGTCCGCGACGAGTTCGGAAATCCCGTGAAAGGCGCGTTCGTCGAAGCATGGCAGGCCAACGCCGGTGGCCGCTACCGGCACAAGAAGGACTCGTACCATCTCGCGCCGATCGACCCGAATTTCGGCGGTTGCGGCCGGATGCTCACCGACGACAACGGCTACTACTTCTTCCGCACCATCAAGCCGGGCCCGTACCCGTGGGGCAACAGCACCAACGCGTGGCGTCCCGCGCACATCCACTTCTCGATCATGGGGGACGGCTGGGCGCAGCGTCTGATCACGCAGTCGTATTTCGAGGGCGACCCGCTGATCGAGCAGTGCCCCATCGCCGCGACCATCCCCTCCCGCGACCAGGTGCGCAGCCTGATCGCCCAGGCCGACACCGCGAACGACGCCCCGTTCGACGCCCGCGCCTACCGGTTCGACATCACGCTGCGGGGCCGCCGCGCCACCTTCTTCGAGAACGCATAGGGAGCCACCATGAACCAGCCGCTCACACCGCTGCCCATGGTGCAGCGTCGCCCTGAGACCCCCTCGCAGACGGGTGGTCCGTACGTGCACATCGGTCTTGCGCCGCAGCAGGCCGGATTCGACATCTTCGAGAACAACTTCGGCAACGTGCTCGTCACCGACGACACGCGCGGCGAGCGAATCACCCTCGAAGGACGCGTATTCGACGGGTCCGGCACCCCGGTCCGCGACGTGCTCATCGAGATCTGGCAGGCCAATGCCGACGGCAAGTACGCCCACCCCGGCGACAACCAGGACAAGGACGTCGATCCGTCGTTCCGCGGGTGGGGTCGTACCGGTGGCGACTTCGACACAGGCGTCTACACGTTCGAGACCATCAAGCCCGGCGCCGTGCCCGGAAACAACGGCAGGACCCAGGCCCCGCACGTGCTGATGGTGTTGTTCGCGCGCGGCATCAACGTCGGCCTGCACACGCGGCTCTACTTCGACGACGAGACCGACGCCAACGCCGCCGACCCGCTGCTGAGTTCGATCGAGTGGGAGGTGCGCCGCGATACGCTGATCGCCAAGCGCAGCGAACGCGACGGAAAGCCCGTCTATACCTTGGATATCCGGTTGCAGGACACCCCGGACGGCGGACGCGAGACCGTCTTCCTCGACATCTGAACGCGGGACTGTCGAAGCCGGCAGCACAAACAAGAACCTCGCAGGGCCAGTGGTACGCCACCGGCCCTGCGAGGTTTACTTCTGCCCTGCTTACTTCGCTTCGGCCAGCGCCGCCGCAGGCTTCCGGATGAAGAACGCCGCGACCACCGCCAGCAGCGACACGACGCCACCGCACAGGAACGCCATGTGGATACCGTCCTGATTCGCAGCGAGCTCGCTCGCACCGTCGGATGCGGCGGATGTGGCAGTCACGGTCATGACCGTGATGAACAGCGCCGTACCCGCAGCACCCGCAAGCTGCTGGACGGTGTTGAAGATCGCGCTGCCGTGCGAATACAGCTCGGCCGGCACCGCTCCGAGCGACGATGTCATCAGCGGCGTCATCACCGATGCCAGGCCCAGCATCAGCATCACGTGGACGCAGACGATCATCGGCGTCGACGACTCCGCGTCGAGGAGGGTCATCAACCACAGCGAGGCACTGACGACGGCAGCACCCGGGATGACGAGGGGGCGCGCACCGATGCGGTCGTAGATGCGTCCGACGAACGGCGACAGCAGACCCATCGCCAAGCCACCCGGGAGCAGCAGCAGACCGGTCTCGAGGGTGTCGAGGCCGCGCACGTTCTGCAGGTACAGCGGCAGCAGGATCAACGCACCGAACAACGCCATCATGCTGACGACCACCATGCTCAAACCGATGCTGAACACCGGGTACCCGAACGGGCGCATGTCGAGGAGGGCGCGTCCATCCTTCTGCCGGGACAGCTGACGCAGTACGAACACGACCAACGCACCCACACCGACGACGAGCGGCACCCACACCGGGATACTCGACTCCTCCGCCGAATGACCGATGCTGCTCAGTCCGTAGACGATGCCGCCGAACGCGAAGACGGACAGGATGACCGACACGACGTCGAGCGGGACCTTCTTCGTCTCGGTGACGTTCTTGACCAGCACGACACCGATAGCGAACGCGATGAGTGCGATGGGCAGGACGATCCAGAACATCCAGCGCCAGTCGAGGGCGTCGAGGATGATGCCGGAGATGGTGGGGCCGATGGCGGGGGCCACGGAGATGACGATGGAGATGATGCCCATCATGCCGCCGCGCTTGTGGGCGGGCACCACGCGCAGCACAGTCGTCATCAGCAACGGAAGCATGATGGCGGTGCCTGCGGCCTGCGTTACACGACCGGCGAGGAGCAGTTCGAATCCCGGTGCGGACGCCGCCAGCAGCGTGCCGAGACTGAACACGCCCATCGCCGCGATGAACACCTGGCGGAGCGTGAACCGCTCGAACAGATAGCCGGTGATCGGGATGACGACGGCCATGGTGAGCATGAAGCCGGTGGTGAGCCACTGGGCGGTGCTCGCGGTGATGTCGAGATCGACCATCAACGGCGGCAGCGCGACGCTCATGATCGTCTCGTTCAGGATCATGACGAATGCCGCGACGACGAGGACACCGATCAGCACCTTGCTGCCCGGCTCCAGATCGGCCTCGCGACCGACGTCGGCCTGGCCTTCCAACTGAGGTGACTGCATATCCGATTACTTCCTGAACCTGAATGGGTATATCGATCGCGACTGCGACAACCCTGAAAGTCTCGCCCGGCTTGGAAGTGACTGTCAACTTGATTTTCACTGCTAGATTGACGCGGACTCTCAACGTTGCGGTCCGAGGTGAAAGGAACCCCACCGATGACCCAGAAAACCCAGCCACGCGTCCCGGACCTGCGGGAACGACGCAGGCAGGAGACGCGCCTCGAGATTTCGAGGGCCGCCCTGGAGCTGTTCGAACTCCAGGGATTCGCTGCGACGACCGTCGAAGAGATCGCCCGTGCGGCAGGTGTGTCTTCGAGCACATTCTTCCGATGCTTCGCCACCAAAGAGGAATCGGTGTGGGGCCCGGACCGCGAACTCGAAACCGAAATCGTCGAGTGGCTCGAGTCGATTCCGCAGGAAGACATCAACCTCCCCGGCATCGAAGCCTTCTACGAGCGTTCACTGCAGCGACTCGTGACGAGCTCCGAGGACACACGGGATCGCATCCTGCGCACCCGCCGGCTCATCGCGTCCGACGACCACTTGCGTGCTGCCGCGTTCGCCGCCGACGCCCTGGCCATGTGCCGCATCACCACGAGCGTCGCCGAGCGCCTGCGCGGACTCCGCTCCGAATCGTTCGCGCGGCTACTCGTCGAATCGGCCGGTGTGGCCTCGCGCATCGCGTTCGACACCTGGGTCCGGCGCATCGAACGCGGCGAGGACGCCGACCTCGTGGAGATCTACCGCACCACCCGAACCGATCTCCGCGAGATCGTCGTCACCTGATACTTCGACGGAGCGACCTCTCGCGTGCAAGAGTGACGTAATGCCCGATAGGTTGCGAGCCCGGTTCAGCCGGTCCGATCAGCTCACGGAGCGCCCCGACTTCGCCCTCGTCGGTGTGCTGAAAGTTCCCCAGACATCGACGAGCCCGGCGCGCGCGATCGTGCGTCGCATCGGCTACGCCCTGGCGGCCCTGCTGGTGATGGTGGCGCTCGTCTACATCGACCGCGACGGCTACCGGGATGCCCAGGACAACGAGCTGTCGCTGCTCGACTGCTTCTACTACGCGTCGGTGTCGCTCTCGACGACCGGCTACGGCGACATCACCCCGATCACCCCGTCCGCGCGACTGATGAACGTCCTCGTCATCACGCCGCTGCGCGTCTTCTTCCTCATCGTGCTGGTCGGTACGACGCTGGGCGCCCTGACCGAGACGTCACGTCAGACGTTCCGAATCCAGAATTGGCGACGCCGGGTCCGCGACCACACCGTCGTCCTCGGATATGGCACCAAGGGCCGCTCCGCCGTCGACGCGTTGCTCGGCGACGAGGTGCCGCCGTCACAGATCGTGGTGGTCGACACCGACCCCGTCGTCCTCGAGAGTGCGGCCGGGCAGGGCCTGGTGACCGTGCACGGCTCGGCCACCAAACAGGACGTGCTGCGTGTCGCGGGGGTGCAGCGCGCGGCGTCGGTGATCGTGGCGGCGAACCGCGACGACACCGCCGTGCTCATCACCCTCGCCGCCCGCGAGATCAATCCGAACGCGAAGATCGTCGTCTCGATCCGCGAATCGGAGAATGCGCATCTGCTGCGTCGCTCCGGCGCCGACTCGGTGGTGGTCTCGTCGGAGACCGCCGGGCGGCTCCTCGGTGCCGCACGAAGCTCACCGCGCGTGGTCGACATGATCGAGGACATCCTCACTCCGGAGGAGGGCTTCACCATCGCCGAGCGAGCCGTGGACCTCGAGGAGGTCGGTCAGGACCCGCGACATCTGGGTCAGATCGTGTTGGGCGTCGAGCGCAACGGAAGCCTGTTCCGGGTGGGATCGCCCGAGGTCAGCGCCTTGTCCGCACGCGACAAGCTCCTCTACATCCGGTTGGCGGGGGACGGGTCGGGTCACCGCGGCTGAACGTAGCTCTCCCGCTCCGCCCGATTTTATGGAAGAGTCATTTCCATGATTGAGAATGACATTTCCACAAAGGGAGGGATGGACGTGTCCGCTGACAACACTTTCACCTCGGATTTCGGCATCAAGTCGCTGCAGGTCTCGAGGGACCGCGCAATCATGGGCGCGACCGTCACCGAGAAGCTGTGCACCTCCGCGGGCACAGCGTCACTCGGCTTCCTCACGACCCTCGTCGACATCGTCGCGTCCTCCCCGGCGCTGGTCGTGGGCTCCCCCGACTGGACCGCGACGCAGGATCTGTCGATCCACGCCGCCGGCTTCCTGCGACCCGGCCCGGTCGCGATCGACGCCGAGCTGGTCCGCGTCGGGAAGAAGACAATCCTGGTGGAGGTCGACGTGTACGACACGCACGGCGTCACCGATCTCCGTGAGATCGCGAACTCGATCGACACCCCGGGCACGGGCGGTCTCACCCTCGCCGCACGCGGACTCGTGACGTTCGTGCGTCTCCCCCGCTCCGCCGCGACCCACGGCGATGTCGCGTCGTACACCCCCGAGCAGTGGGTCGGGACGATTCGCGAATACCCACCCGTCCCCATCGACGACGACGTCTTCTCGCGCCTGAATCTTCGCGAGGTCGACGCCGCCAACGGGGAGTTCGAACTCGATCTCACCGCTTTCGTCGCCAATTCCATCGGCACCATCCAGGGCGGCGCGCAGGCTCTGCTCGCCGAGGCTGCCGCACATGCGATGCGTCCCGGTCTCGTCGCCACCGACGTCCAGGTCCACTACCTCGCACAGGTGAAAAAGGGCCCGGCGCGGTCGCACGGCACGGTGGTGCGCGACGCCGACGACCACTCGGTGATCAAGGTCGCACTCGTCGATTCCGGCAACGAAGACAAGCTGCTCACGCTGCTGACGATCACCCTTCAGCGCCCCACGCGGTAACCCGACGAGCGCCACCCTCGTTTGACGAGGTATCGGGGCGGAGGCCGCACTCCTTCCCGCGCGCCTGCCAGTTTCAGACAACGGCAATCACCGAAGCGGAAAGCTGGGCCGTACGCGGGAAGGAGGGATGATCGCTAGTGACGCCTCGCTCGCACAATCGCCCGCTCGAAGCGGGCGCGAACGACGTCGAATCGGGACAGTTCCGCCCACGTCCAGCGGATCACGTGGAAACCCAGATCGCGTAGCGCGTCCTCCCGAAGCTTCTCCCGACGAAAGACGTCGGGGCTGGCACTGCCGTACTTGCCCATACCGTCGAATTCGCCGACGATCCGATGCTCCTTCCAGTAGAAGTCGGTGCGGGCAACGAACTCGCCCTCCGGAGTGTGCACAACCTCCTGCAACGAGGGGGCGGGCAGCCCGATCTGTTCCATCCGCAACCGGCTCAGCGACTCACCGGGGCTTTCGCTACGTCCGTCGAGAAACGCGATGACCCGTCGCGCTGCGGCGATACCTTGCCGTCGGCCGAGGGACTCGAAGGTCTCAGCCAGTGCCGCCCTCAGCGACGGGTTTCTCGCCAATGCCGAATCCCCGGCAATCACGACCTCGTCGATCGGTGCCGTGCAGGCAAGGTCCGCGACCGTCCGCGCGATGGACGTACACGGCACTCCGTCGACCTCGACGACGTCGCCGGCGCCGAGGTGCACCACGTGCAGATGACGGCCGGTGCCGCGACGGCCACCGGATGTCCCGTCACGGCTCACGTGGACACGGCTCAGGTCGGGGCGCCACAATGTCAGTCCGTGCAGAACTGCGGCAGACACATGGCTGATCGCGGACCCGTCAGGCAGTCCTTCCCCCGTGGTCCGCGCCCGGATTCGATGTCGTTCGGTCGCGTCGAGGCCCTCGGCCGTTGGGCCATCCAGATAGATTCCGGGAGCGAGGCGCTCCAGTTCGCCGGTCCGGAGCGCACGACGGATCTCGGAATCGCTCAGACCTGAGCTGAGTGCGTCGCTGCGGCGGAAGGGTTTCGGTGAGGTCATGACGCCGAGAGTGTCACCGCGAGACATCGGGATCCTGCCCAGTGCAGGGATTTCCGCAGATCTGTGGATGGTTCTGACAGCTGTGGATAACTCCCGCGACGCAATTCGCTTCCCACAGCCTTCTTTACAGGTGTGCGAAGCCAATTTCCGCGCGGGAAGCGCCTACCGGGTAGTGAGGGAACTCAAGAAGCTCCGCGTCCGCTGGACCGAGCCGCGCACGTCGTCGCCGACGGGGAAGATCGCGGCCCAGACGTCGGTGGCGCCGGCGTCGAGCAGGTTCTGCAGTTGGGCGCGGACGGACTCTTCGGTGCCGACGATCGCGACGTCGGCGGGGGTGCTCGCTCCCCCGACCTCGAGGACACGCTGATAGTTCGGCATTCCGGCGTACATGGTGGCGGTCGCAGCGACCGCTGCGCGTGCTTCGTCGGCATCGTCGTGCACCGCAACGGGTAGCCCCGCGACGATGCGCGGCGACGGGCGGCCCGCTTTCTCCGCCGCAGTGCGGATTGCGGGTGAGATGACGGATTCGACCACCTTCGCCGACGCCATCCACAGCACCGTGCCGTCGGCGTATTGCCCTGCGACACGCAGCATCCGAGGCGACATCGCCGACAGCAACACGGGTACCTCATGCGCGACAGGCGTCATCCGACCCTCGCTCCGGGTACTCCACTCGCCGCCCTGGAAGTCGACGTCCTCGCCGCGCAGAAGCGCGGTGACGATGCGGACGTATTCCTCGGTGTTGCGACCGGGCCGGTCGTACGACATGCCGTAGACGTCGCGCACGAGACTCTCGTGCGACGGTCCGAGGCCCAGGGTGAAACCGGGACGCCCCATCGCTTCCGCCACCGCTGCGACACGGTTCGCCTGCAACAGCGGGTGGACGGGGTAGGTCTGCAGCACCGCGGTGCCCAGTTCGATCGACGAGGTCTCACGACCCGCGACGGCGAGCGCAGTGAGTGGATCGCCCGCGACCGTGCTCGCGTACCAGAGCGACGTGAAGCCGTCGGCCTCCGCTTTCTGCGCCTGTCGCACGATCTTGTCGGTGGTCGATGCGCCGCCCGTCAACCCGATACGCACTAGAACCTCCTATGAGAACCTTACCTATACTGAATGAGAATAGTACTCTCAGAAAAACAGTATCCACTTCTTGTCGACCCGGAGGCCGCACCTTGTTTCCCGACATCACCCCCATCTCGGAAGAAATCGGCGCAGAGATCACCGGCGTCGCAGGCCACACGCTCAACGACCCGGGGGCCGCCGCGCGCTGCCGAGAACTGGTCGACGAATACGGCGTCGTCGTGTTCCGCGAAGCAAAGATCAGCGACCGCGATCTCGTCGAACTGAGCCGCATGCTCGGTGAGGTCGTCGTTCCGCCGATGGGCGGCCAGGAAGACCACCCCGAGGTGTCCGCTATCAGCCTCGATCCCGCCAAGACGGTCCTCGCGGCGTACAACACCGGCACCTTCCACTGGCATATCGACGGCGCCACCGATGAGGTCCCCCAGAAGGGCACGCTGCTGACCGCGCTGCAGGTGTCCGACGAGGGCGGCGACACCGAGTTCGCGAACACCTACGCGTCGTACGAAGCCCTCTCCGACCAGGACAAGGCCGAGTTCGAGACGCTCCGCGTGGTGCACAGCTTCGCCACGGCCCAGCGGCTGGCCAACCCCGATCCGACGGAGAAGCAGGAGGCCGCGTGGGCTCGGGTGCCCGAGCGTGAGCATCCGCTGGTGTGGACACGGCGCAGCGGCCGCAAGTCACTGCTGATCGGCGCCACCGCCTCGCACGTCGTCGGCTGGCCCGAAGAGCAGGGCAAAGGCCTGATCGGACGCCTCCTCGCATGGTCGACGCAGCCGCGATTCTCACTGCGCCATCACTGGCAGCCCGGCGACCTCGTGCTGTGGGACAACACGGGCATGCTGCACCGCGCGGTGCCGTATTCGGCCACGTCACCTCGGCTTCTGCACCGCACCACACTCGTCGGCGAGGAAGCCGTCGCATGACCGACCTGACCGATCTCGAACGCAACGTGCAGTACCTGATGGACAGGACGGCGATTCTGGACTGCATCGCGAACCATGCACGCGGATGTGACCGACACGACACCGACCTTCTCGGTGGTACCTACCATGACGACGGCGTCGACGAGCACGGCGCGACCATCAACAGCGGACCGGACTACGCGGGCTGGGCCAACTCCACCCATGCCGCGACGGCAGACGCCCACACCCACAACATCACCACCCACACGTGCGAGATCGACGGCGACACCGCACACTGCGAGAGCTATGCCATCGTCGGACTGCTCGGAAAGGGTTCGTCCACAGTGCAATTGATGAGCGGTCGCTACATCGACCGGCTCGAGAAGCGCGACGGCACCTGGCGGATCGCGGTGCGCAGGTCGACGGTGGAGTGGACTGCCTCGGCCGACGCATCGCTTCTGCAGTCGCCCTTCTTCACGAAACAGGCCTTCCTCAAGGGCACCCGCGACACGTCCGATCTGTCCTATCAACGCCCCCTCGAAGCCGACTCCGATGCTCCCGCTCGCTGGCGATAGCAATCCCGATCAGCGGCTACTCCTTTTGACAAGGGCACACGGTCCCTGTTCGGATGGGAGGGATGATTTTGCGCGAAATTGGAGATACTCGACGATGATGGACTCGCTCGACACCTTCCGGCTGTACGTCAACGATGGGTTGTCGGACGAAGAAATCGCAGCTCAGGCAGCGCGCTACCAGCCGCTTGCCCAGGATCTGCGCGACCTCATCGTGCTGTCGATCCAGTCTCGTGGCGGCGACGACGACATCCTCGCTGCCCGCAAACACCTCTCCGACGCCAAGTCGGTCCTCGAACAGGATCGGGAAACCGGTCCGTACGGGACGCGCTTCAACGATTCCGGCACCTTCAGGACGTGGGGAAACGCCGCGATCGGACTGCGCAACCCGATCGCGCCGCCGCTGGACTTCCAGTTCGAGGACGACGGTCGGGTGTGGGCCGACTTCCATCTCCACGCCGGCTACGAGGGGCCCGCCGGGTTCGCGCACGGTGGAGTCTCCGCCTTGGTGCTCGATCAACTCCTCGGAGACACAGCCCGCCACGCAGGCGCTCCGGGAATGACGGGCACGCTCACCGTGAAGTATCGGCGTCCCACCCCGCTCGGCGATCTGCGCTGCGAGGCGCAGCTCGATCGGATCGAGGGCGCCAAGGCGTTCGCGACGGGAACCATCTCCGGTCCGGAGGGAGTGTGTGTGGAGGCCGAGGGCGTCTTCATCGCGCCGAAGTGGATGCGTGAGCAGCGCGAGCGCACCGGCGTCCGGGGCGGCTGAGAGTAACCCAGAACACCCGCGCAGCTACGGCAAGCGCGGCGTCGCGCTGAGTACAGTGGTTCGGGTACGCAGCGCGAAGGATGGTGACCGCACATGGAGAACGTCGAGTTCTATTCACTCGTCGCCATGTGTTCGCTCTTCGCGGCGTCCACGTGGTGTCTTGCCCGCCCGCATCTGCTGTCGAGCCTCGCCGCTGCCGTCGCGTCCTGCTTGTGGGTTCTCCTCAACGGGCCGATCGAAGGCCGTGTCCTCTATGTGGTCACGCCCGATCACGGACTCACCGAATCGGATCTGCTGTCGGCTGTAGGACTGTGCATCGCCGTGTGGGGCTACTGGTACAGCGTCCGGAACAGGCGTCGCCGGCGTCGGCGCCACACGAACGGGCCCACCCACCGGCATCCCGACGACTCTCGTGCAGTGCCCGTCCGCGTCGGCGATTAGCGCATGAACTTCCCCGAATCTCGGCGTTACATCACCATTCGGTATCGGTTCTGGACGAATCATCCAGGCTCACTTAGACTTGCCAACGGCCACTTCGGGTGGCCGTATCTCCCTGAAGTCCTCCCCGACACAGGAGATGCAGCGCAGAGCCCCGCTGGCTCCTCCCCCCTCAATTCGCCGGCGGGGCTTTCCTGCGCCCGCCTGTCGACAGTCCGGCGACCACACCGTCGAGGATCCTCCCGAGCAGCGCGTCCGACGTTGCGAAGTTGATCCGCACGTGGTTTCGGGAATCGAGCCCGAACCGTGAACCTCCTTCGACGAGGACGCCGCGCTCACCTATGCGGGTCACGGGGTCGTCGATTCCGAGTGGGCCGGTGTCGATCCACGACAGGTACGTTGCTTCGGGCACATGATGTCGTGCAGCGGGAACCTCGGCTCGTAGCACCTCGTGCACGCGTCTGCGATTGCGTTCCAGCACCCGCAGCAGGTCGGTCTGCCATGCGTCGCCGTCCTGCCAGGCGGCCAGTGTCGCCACCACTCCCGGCACCGACACCGTCCCGTACAGATCGAACGGTTCTCCGTCGCGTCGCGACAACAGACCAGATGGTCCGTAATGCACCACGGCGCAGCGCAGTCCGGCCAGATTGAAGGCCTTGCTCGCCGACGTGATGGTCACCGTGCGTGCCGCGGCCGCACTGCCGAGTGATGCGAAGGGAATGTGCCGGTGCGGCTCGTAGGTCAACTCGGCGTGGATCTCGTCGCTGACGACGAGGATGTCGAATCGCTCGGCGATGTCGGCGATGCGCTCGAGTTCGTCGCGGGTGTGCACGCGTCCGGTCGGGTTGTGCGGGTTCACCAGCACCAGAACCCGGGGACGATACCGCGCGACCGACTGCTCGAAGGTATCGAAGTCGAGTTCCCACCTGTGGCCGGTGTCGACGAACGGAAAGTCGATCTGCTGCAATCCCATTCGCCTCAGCGTGGAGAGGAACGGCGGGTAGTTCGGGGTCTGGATCGCGACGGCGTCGCCGCGGGTGGTGGCGAGATGCAGGATGATCTGCAATGCCTGAATGAGGTCGGTCTGCTCACGGACCGCTTCCGGATCGGGTTCCCACCCGTATCGCGCGGCCATGCGCCGGGAGAATTCTGTACGCAGCGGTGTGCCGCGGAACCAGTCGGGGTATCCGAGGTCGCTGCTGTCGATCCGGTCGTGTAGCGCGCGCCGGATCTCCGGGGCTACGGGGAAGTCCATGTCGGCGACCCAGGACGGGATCAACCCTTCTGCTGTCGCTTGCGCCCATTTCGCTCCCGCGCGGGCCGACAGCTCATCTACATCGAGATCGTCGAAACCGGGGACACCGGTCATCGAGCCTCCGAACGCTTCCGCTGCGGACAGCCGCGCGCTGCAGACAACGCGCGGCTGACTTCGCAGCACGCGGATGATGTCAGTTGCGTCGGTCTACTGCCCTGTCGTCGCCCTGAACGTCTTCATCCATCCGCGCGAGGTGGGCTTTGATCCACTCGGTGCTCCCCGGTGCGGCGGAGCTGTCGAACGTCGAATCGGTAATGCAGGTGCTCAAGTCAATCCTCGTCGCACTCGACGCCGGTTTGCCCGGCGGACGCAGGTCACATCCACCCCTTGTGAGTGACCGTCGTCACTATAGCCCTGGAATCAGAGCTCTGCCAAACCGCCTCGTAGCGGCCCGGCAGCGCCCGTAGAGGAGGGCACCGCCGGGACTACGAGTTCACCTCACGGCTGCGAGGACTGAGGTGCGAGCAGGTCTCGAATGAAGTCGAGGAACCACTGGATCGGATCGATCGGCAGTTCTTCCAGCGGCGGCTCCGGCGTCGTCACCGGCTCGTCGGAGACGGGCCCCGCCTGTGCCGGAGCACCCTCAGCGGGCGCGGCCGGAGCGGACTCGGCGGGTGCACCCTCGGCAGGCGCGGCCTCGCCGCCACCGACGGTCACCGTGATGGGTTCCTTCGCGAACGGGCGGCCCGATGCGTCGAAGATGTTGTCGTAGGTGGTGCCCGCGGCGTCCTGGCAACCCCAGTAGACGTCGTACGTGCCCGGCGTCAGCGCGCGAGCACCGGTCTGAGCGGGCGCGCCGTCCTTGACGTAGGTGGCCGACGACGTCTCGGTGTTCCTCACCGAGAACTTGGTACCGGCGGGCTGGTTGTCGATGCGGCCCGACGGGGTCGCGGTGTCGACGGTGCCCGGCTCGAGGACATAGGTGACGCAGGTGGCGCCGAGTTCGACGGAGTCCTGCGGCAGGTCGAAGTCGACCGTGATCGAGGTGTCGTCCGCGGACGCGGAGACGTTCGGGCCGGCAGCGGATGCGACACCCGGGACGGCGAACGCCAACGCAGCGGCACCGGCAGCAGTGAGGGCAGCTTTCTTCGCGACAGAATTCATAAATTTCCTCCCCGAAATTTTCTGGTGCGCCCGCGTCGTGAGCGGCACGCGAAACCCACCTCTGTCAGGCGCAGCTTCGTCTGCACGTTATCGCAGGTAACGAGCCGTGTCGCGACGAAGGGGCATTGCACGCCGGGAAGAACCGGAATGTCCCATTATCGATGCGGTCGGTCAGTTCAGGAGGGGTGGCTGCGCGTGATCGCGTTGCTCACGCTGCAATTCGACGAGCTGTTCTTCTCGCTCCGCCACCCGCAGGAACGCCCCCACAGCGAACGCAATGGCGGCCGACACTGTCAGCCAGGCCATCAGTCCCACTGCGATCCACCACCACATGAGCACAGTGTGCGCGAAAACGGGAGGCCTGCCAAACACCCTTACCGGACGAAACGACAACACTCCTGTCACGAAACGGACACGTCCCGTCGCTCACCTGGAGTTTCTTTCACCGGCAGTGCAGACCGGGCGAAATACAACATGTTTGCAACGCCACATCGCGGTGTCCCACAGCCGACATGTCAGGCAGCGTCCCCTACGATCGCCCAATGCGGATCTTCTTTGTGTGCACCGGAAACGTTTGCCGCTCGCCAACCGCTGAACGTCTGACCTCCGCATACGCGGCCGAGGCCGGCCGGACCGATCTCACCGCACACAGCGGTGGTACCCGCGCAATGGTCGGGCACGGGATGGAGCCCACGGCAGCGCTGGTGCTGCAGCAACTCGGTGGAGACCCCGAGGGGTTCACCGCACAGCGCATCTCACCGCAGCTCGCGGAAGATTCCGACATGGTCATCACCATGAGCGAACGGCAGCGCAACAAGGTCGTCGAGGTGGCACCGCGCATGATGCGCGTGACGTTCACCCTGAAGGAAGCGGCCCGTCTCATGGAGGCGAGTGGCGCAACCACCGTCGCAGAATTGGCAGCGGCCCGGGCTCAGCACACTGCTGAGCCCGGGCCGGAAGACATCACCGATCCGATGGGCCAGGACGAGGAGACGTTCGTCGCGGTCGGTTCGGAGATTGCCGATCTGTTGCTACCCCTGCTTGCCCGAATCCGGGTCTGAGTCGTCCACCGGGCGTCGCGGTGCTTGGATCACCGGCCGCGATACCTGATTCTCGGATGCATGACCGTTGTTGGGTCCGTAGCCCTGCACGGCCGAGTACGCCTGCGGCGGGTACTGCTCGTCGCTGTGGCGTGACGGTGCCTGCGGGAACTCGGATACCCGCCAGGAGTGACCATTGCTGCGCGGATAGTCGCTGCCATCACCACTGCTGCGCGGATAGTCGCTGCCATCACCACTGCTGCGCGGATAGTCGCCGCTGGTGCGGTACTGCATCGCCTGCGTCTGATCGGGCGTCGCATGCTGATCCTGCTCGGGGCCCTGTGGACTCCGGGGAACCGGCGGATTCACGACTCGCTGGGCGACGGGAGCGGGCTGCGCCGCAACCGGTGTGGCAGGCGCAGCCTTGGCAGCGCCGGCAGCCGGCTTGTCCGTCTCGTAGTAGTAGCGGTACTCGTACGATCCGCCACGACCCTTCGACGGGGTCATGTTGAGGATCGTGCCCAGCACGGTCGCGTTGACCGAACGCAGATTGCCGACCGCGCGGGAGAGCTGTTCCTTGGTGGTCTTGCCGTAACGCGCGATGAGCAGCGCGCCGTCGGTGATGGTGCTGAGCACGGCTGCGTCGGTGACGGGCAGCAGCGGCGGCGCATCGATGATGACGTAATCGAACCGCGACCGCAGATCTTCGAGCACATGGCGGGCGTGCTCGGAGCCCAGCAGCTCGGACGGGTTCGGCGGCAACGCGCCCGCACCGAGCACCCACAGGCCGTCGTACTTGGTGGTCTGCATGACGTCGGCGATCGACGCCTGGTTCGCGAGCACGGTCGACAGACCGGCTCCGCCCATCACACCGAGGTACTTCGACACACGCGGACGACGCAGATCGCCCTCGACGAGTGCGACGGTGTGCCCGGCCTCGGTGAGCACCAGCGCAATGTTGATCGCGGTGGTCGTCTTGCCTTCGGTGGGCAGTGCGCTGGTGACCACGATCGCGCGCGGCGGGTGGTCGACTTCGAGGAACTGCAGGTTGGTGCGCATTTCGCGGTAGGCCTCGGCGTCACCGCTGTTGGCGTCGACGAACGAGATGGGCGGCGTCTCCTGTCGCGCCTTGTCCATCGGGATCACACCGACCACACCGGCTCCGGCGATCTCTTCGATGGTCTCGCGGTCCTTGACGGTGTTGTCGAGGCGATCGCGCAGCACCGCGAGGGCGATGCCGAGCAGAACGCCGACGGCCAGACCGAGCGCAACGTTGCGCGTGGTCTTGGGTGTCACCGGTGCCGACGGGGTCGAGGCGTGGGTTTCCACCACGACGCGCGCCGTGGGAGGACCGCCGTTCTCGGGGGTTTCGAGCTCACGGACCATGACGACGAACTCGTCGGACATCGCGTTGGCGATGTCGCGCGCCCGCTCGGGCGACGGGTCGGTCACGGCCATGTCGATCAGGACCGTGTCGGGGGCCGACGCCGCAGTGACCTTCGAGGCCAGTTCGTTGGGTGTCACGTCGGTGAATCCGAGCGTGTCGATGGTGCGCTCGGCGAGGTTCGTACCCGTCAGCAGCTTGGTGTACGACGCGACACGCTGCTGCGAGAACAGGTTGCCCTGGTAGATCTCCTGCACCGATCCGCCCGACGACGTCGACACGAACATCCGCGTCTTCGCTTCGTACTGCGGCGTGGTGAGCAGTGACGCACCGAGCGCGGCGAGAACGGCGACCACCGTCGTGACCGCGACGATCTTCCACCTCGCCTGCAGAATTCGCAGGTAATCGTGTACTTCCATCAGGGCGTCTCCCTCATTGCGGTTACTGCGCACCCAACGGGCACGGTAGGACAGTCGTCGCGATCCGCCAGCGCACCGGCGAGAACCGGACCGAACGAACGCAGAGCATCCGCGCCGGTCAACTCCGAGTGCGTGTACGGCACCGGGTGTTCGACGACGAGACCGTGCACGTATCGCTGCCAGGTGGCAGCGAGATCCGGGTGCCGGTCAAGATCTGGGGTGGCGACGAACAAATCGATGTCGCCCTCGTAGGTACGTGGCGTGTGCCGCAGCGCGGCCGCTTCGATGGCATCTGCTGCTGCGTCGATGCGGCGGAGCGCGTCGCCCACGAGTTCGTCGGGCAGCGCTGCGATATCGAGTGCTGAGATATCGACTTGGGGGGTGTCGACGTCGGGTTCCGGCTCAGAGGTTTCTCCGAGCGGAAGGGTTTCCGGGGTCAGGGTGTCGAGCAGTGCAAGCACCCCCACCTGGTCGCCGCTCTCCCGTAGCTGCACAGCCATTTCGTGAGCGATGGTGCCACCGACCGACCATCCGAGCAGGTGATAGGGACCATCGGGCCGAATATTACGGATGGCGTCGATATACCGCGCGGCGAATTCGGAAATGCTGTGGGGCATGTCACCCGATCCGGTGGCCTGCACTCCGTAAAGCGAGCGGCCGCCCAGGTGATCGGCGAGACCGCGGTAGGTCCACGAGAGCCCGCTGATGGGGTGGATGCAGAACAGCGGCGGACCGGTGTCGCCGGCAGCGAGTTCGACGACCGTCCCGAGCGGATCGGGTGTCGCACCGCCGTGCTCGATGTGGTGGGCGAGTTCGTCGACTGTCGTTGCGGTGAAGAGCCATTCGAGTGGAATGTCCCGATCGAGTTCGGCGCGCAGATCGCCGGCCACCGCAACAGCGGTGATGGAACTCCCGCCGAGATCGAAGAAACCGTGGTCGGCAGAGACGCTCTCGACAGGTACGTCGAGATTCCGGGCGAAGACCGCGGCGACGGTCTGCGCGATCGGTCCCTGCGGCGGCACGAACTCGGCTCCGGCCGGGGCAGGTGTCGGCAGTGCTGCGCGATCGATCTTCCCCGACGACGTGAACGGCATGGCGTCGACGACGGTGATGCTCGCGGGCCGCAGGTGGCGCGGGAGCTGGGCAGCGACGCGTCGTCGCAGGCTTGCGACCGTCGCCGTGCCCTGAACGTAGGAAGCGAGGACGGTGTCGCCGGAAGAGCCGGCGGCGGCGGAGCTGGGGACGGTGATGGCTGCGCCGACCTGCGGGTCGGAGAGGAGCACGGCGTCGACCTCGGCGGGTTCGACGCGGATGCCGTGGATCTGCACCTGGTCGTCGGCGCGGCCCACGTGGTCGAGTTCTCCGTACGCATCGATCCGCACCAGGTCGCCCGTGCGATACAACCGGTCGCCGGGTGCACCGAACGGATCGGCCACGAATCGTATTGCGGTATCGCCGCGTCGGTTGCGATATCCGCGGGCGAGTCCGCTTCCGCTCACATACAGCTCCCCCACCGCGCCGACGGGAACCGGGTGCAGCCGCGCGTCGAGGACGTGGACGGTAGCACCCGCGACCGGAACTCCGATGCCGGGTTTCGCATCACCGAGCAGTGGTCCACCCACAGAGACGCCGACGGTCAGCTCGGTGGGGCCGTATCCGTTGAACAACCGGTGCGCACTCCACTTGCCGGCAAGCGCAGCAGAAAGCGATTCACCCGCGGCGACGACGGTCATCGGCGCCACATCCGGCGACAGGGTCGCCAACACGGTCGGTGTGAGGTTGGCGTGGGTGATGCGCCCGTCGATGATCAACTGCTGCAGCGGCTCTCCCGCGAAGGTGTGCTCGGGCGCCACTACCAGTGTGCCGCCGTGCACGTGCGCAGTGAGCAGTTCGAACACCGCGGCGTCGAAGGTGTGCGACGCCGCCTGCAGCACCCGCACGCCGGGCGCGGCGTCGAGGCGTTCGCGCTGCAGGTCGACGAGGGCGGTGAGTCCGCGGTGCGTCACCTCGACGCCCTTCGGGGTGCCCGTCGTGCCGGATGTGTAGATCACGTAGGCGACGTCGTCGACGCGCACGGCCGGTGCTGCGGGCACAAGCACGTCGTCGCGGTCGGCGGTGAGGTCGAGCCAGGCGATGTTGCCGGGTCCGTCCTCACCGACGGTGAGTCCGAAGACGGCGCCGCAGTCGCGCAGGATTGCGTCGATGCGCGCGGCGGGCTGCGCCGGATCCACCGACACCCACGCGGCGCCGCTCTTGGCGACGGCCCACACCGCGAGCGGCCAATGCTGATCGCGCGGAGACGAAATCGCGACGACGGAGCCGGGGCCCACACCGCGTCGGGCGAGGTCGGCGGCGATCTCGTCGGCGCGGGCAGAGAGCCCGGAGTACGTCCACGCGACACGTCCCGCCTGCACGGCGATCGCACCGGGGTGCTCTGCGACGGCGCCCTCGAGCAGCTCCACCAGGGTGCGGGGTTCGACGGCGGGCGTGGACAACGGTGCGGGTGCGGGGACGGCGAGGTCGCCGACGGGCAGTTGCGGGCGGTCCACGGCATCACCGAGCAGCGACACGTAGTCCGCGAGCAGCGACTCCGCGGTGGCGGTGTCGAAGAGGTCGACGGCGTGCACGAGACGCAGGTCGATGCCCTTGCGGTCGATATCACTGTGGTCGCCCCGTTCGACGATCTCGAGCACGAGATCGAACTGTGCGGGCGGTGCACCGACGTCGGCCTCGGTGATCTGCAGTCCGGGCAGGTGCGGCAGCGTCTCGCCGGCCACCGCACGGTGGGTGAGCAATACCTGGAACAGCGGGTGGTAGGCCTGCTCCCGCGTCGGCGCGACCTTCGCGACCACCTCTTCGAACGGCACGTCGGCGTGCGCGAACGCGCCGAGGTCGGCGGCGCGGATGTCGCGCAGCAGTGCGTCGAACGGGCGGGCGGGGTCGATGACGGTGCGCAGCGGCACGGTGCCGACGAACATACCGACGAGGCGCTCGAGCTGCGGGTCGCCGCGCCCGGCCACTGCGGTGCCGACGGTGATGTCGTCGCGGCCGCTGCGCCGTGCGAGCAGCGCGACGAGCACAGCGTGGGCCAGCATGAACACGGTCACGTCGTGGTTGCGTGCCGCTTCGCGGAGCCGGCGTTGCAGGTCTGCGTCGAGGTGGACGACGGTCTGCTCACCACGATGCGTCGGGCGTGTGGGTCGCGGCCGGTCGGTGGGCAGCGGCAGCGGGCCGTCGGGGGCGCCGCTCAAGATCGTCGCCCAGTAGTCGAGCTGCCGCGCGGCGAGCGACGTCGGGTCGGTGGGGTCGCCGAGCAGGTCGTGCTGCCAGCGCGCGTAGTCGCTGTAGGTCACGGTCAGCTCCGCGAACTGCGGTGTGTCACCGGAAAGTCGGGCGGTGTAGGCACGCGACAGGTCGTCGAGCAATGGGCCGACGGAGCCGCCGTCGAACGCCATGTGGTGTACGGCGGCGGCGAGGATCCACTTGCCGGGCTCGACGTCGAGCAGCCGGATCCGGAGTGGCGCCTCGGTGACGAGGTCGAACGGGTCAGCCACGGTCTCGGCGATCGCCGCATCGACATCGGTACGCGAGAGATGTTCGAGTACAGGCGGATCGAGAAGTACCTGACCGGCGTCGGTGTGTGCGGTGCGCAGGATCCGATGGCGATCGATCACGTCGCTCACCGCCGCAGCCAACGCGTCCACATCGAGTTCACCGGTGAGCGAGAGGACGACCGGCACGACATACGCCGCCGTGTCGGGGTCGACGCGGTTCAGCAGCCACAGTCGTCGCTGCGCGGGAGCGAGCGGCACAGAGACGTCGGTATCGTAGTGCCGCAGTGGGATTCGGACGTCCTCGTCACCTCGCTCCCCTCCGATGCGGTGGGCCAGCGCCGCGAGTGTCGGTGCGTGCAGCACCGACCGCACCGGCACGTCCACCTCGAAGGCATCGGTGAGGCGCGCGGCGAACACGACGGCCGACAGCGAGTCGCCGCCCGCCGCGAAGAACCCGCGGTGCGCGGACGGCCGCGCGCCGAGGACGTGTTCGGCGACGGTGACCACGAGGTCTTCGGCGTCGGTGAGTGGACGATCGTCGACCACCACATCGTCGAACGGCTGCGCGGCATCGAACGCTTCGAGCGCCGAGACGTCGAGTTTGCCGTTGGGGGTGAGCGGCAGTGCGTCCACCACGCGCACGCGACCGGGCATGCGCTGTGGCGGCACCACCAGCGACAGCGACGCCTGCACGTTCTGCGCGGTCAGCTCACGGCCCGCGACGAATGCCACGAGCGAGCCGCCGAGCGCGAGGACCGCGGCATGCCGCACGTCGGGTTGCGCGAGCAGCGACGCCTCGAGCTCGCCGGGTTCGATGCGCACGCCACGCACCTTGAGCTGACGGTCGGTTCGGCCCCGGTAGGCAAGTGACTCCCCGGTGCGGTGCACGAGATCGCCCGTGCGGTACACGCGAGTGCCGTCCGCCGCCGCGACGAAACGCTCGGCGGTGAGCACAGGCTCGTCGAGGTATCCGGCAGCCAATCCTTCACCGGCGAGGTAGAGCTCGCCGACGGCGCCGTCGGGTACCGGACGCAGCCGGGCGTCGAGGACGTGAGCGACGGTGCCCGGCACCGGGCTTCCGATACCGGCCGGGGTGTCGCCGGTGATCTCGACGAGGGTCGAGACGATCGTCGCTTCGCTGGGCCCGTAAGCGTCGAGCATCGTGCGGCCGGCAGCCCACCGCGCGGCCAGCGCGGGCGAGAGCGATTCGCCGCCCGACGCGACCACGCGCAGATCCGGTAGCCCGTCGGGGTCGAGGGTGCCGAGCACGGTGGGCGTCGACAGGTAGTGGGTGATGTGCTCGTCGACGAGCAGGTGGTGCAGATCTGCCCCCGCATACACATCGGGAGGTGCGACCACCAGCGTCGCCCCGGTCGTGTGCGCGAGGAGCAGTTCGAGCAGCGCTGCGTCGAAGGCCGGCGAATAACCTTGTAGTACACGGTCACCTGGGCCCACTCGGTAACGAGGCCCCACCTCCGCGGCGAGCGGCGCGAGTCCGCGGTGCGTGACGGCGACGCGCTTGGGGGTGCCGGTGGAACCGGACGTGGCGACGACGTAGGCGACGTCGGGCGGGCACTGCACCTCCACACCGGTGGAGTCCATGCCGGCAGACGACGTGAACGCCGCACCGGTCTTCGTGACGGCCCACAGCATGCGGATGTAGTCGACGCTGCGGGGCAGGTCGATGGGCACGACCCGGCCCGGTCCCGCTCCGGACGAGCGCAGTTCGTCTGCGAGGGCGTCGGACTGTTCTTCGAGTTCGCGGTAGGTGAGCGAGACGCCGTCGCCGCGCAGCGCTTCACGATCGGGATGCGCCGCGGCGGTGGCGCGCAGCAGTTCCGGCAGGGTGCGTATCGTCGCGGGGCTGCCGCCGACGAGAGGCGCGGCCACCGGCGCGAATTCGACCTCTCCCACCGCGGCGTCGGGTGCGGCGGTGAGGGCGTCGAGGATCGTCACGAACCGCTCGGCAAGTCGCGCGGCGCTGGGCTCGGTGAAGCGGGACGCGTCGAACAACAACGTCCCCGCGTAGCCGCCGGACGAAGCCCCCAACGAGAACTGCAGGTCGAATTTCGGTGTGTCGTCGACGCTTTCCTGTGTCTCGATCGTCAGCTCGCTCACCCGCAGCGGCTCCAGGCCGAAGTCCTGCAACGCCAGCGCCACCTGCGGGGTCCCGTGGATGTCGGCGACGACCTGTTCGAACGGCATGGCGGTGTGGTCGAACGCGGCGACGTCGAAGTCACGCACCTGGGTGAGCAGACCGGCGAACGGCATGTCGGATTCGACGCGTGCCCGCAGCACGAGCGTGTCGAGGAACGGCCCGACGAGATCTTCGAGCTGCGCCCAGTGGCGTCCACCCGTGACCGCGGCGATGGCAATGTCGTCGTGCGCGCCGAGGCGGGCGAGCAGCACCGACAGCGCGGCGTGCAGCACCATGAATTCGGTGGCGCCGTGCTCACGCGCGAGATCCGCGACCCGCTCCCGTACGCCGGTGGGAATCTCGAAGTCGAGACGCTGTGCCACGGCCTCGGCGCCGGTGTGATCGACGGGCAATTCGGTGACGGCGAGACCGTCGAGTGCGCGCTTCCAGTGCACCACATCGGCTTCCGGAACACCGCGCTCCTGCTCCCACAGTGCGTAGTCGGCGTACTGCAGCGGCAACGGCTGCCACCCCGGGGCCTCCCCTGCGAGACGTGCGAGATAGGCGACGGTGAGATCGCGCAGCAGCGGGCGCAGCGAGGCGCCGTCGGCGATGGAGTGGTCGACGTCGAGGTGCAGCACGTGCAGGTTCTCGGCGACAGGTTCGAGCCGGCTCGACCACCGCCCCCGGCCGGTCACCACCTGGTGCACCCCGTCGCCGTCGACGGCATAGTCGGTGCGCAGGATCTCGTGGCGCTGCGTCACGTCGTCGAGCGCATCTTCGAGGGCGGGTACGTCGAGCGGGCCGCGTAGCTGCACGGTGCTGTGCAGGCGATACGCCTCGGGCGTGAGGGTGCCCAGGCCCCACAGGCGACGCTGGGCGCGGCTGAGTGGAATGCGCCCGGGTCGCGGCGACACCGCGACCGGCCCGTCCTCACGCACGGACCCACCGGCGTCGATCACCGCGGCGAGCGCGTCGACGGTCGAGTGGGTGAACAGCGTCCGCAGCGACACGTTCACGCCGGTCTCATCGCGCAGGCGTCCGACGAGCACGGTCGCAAGCAGCGAGTTACCGCCGACGGCAAAGAAGTCGTCGTCGCGGCCCACTGTGTCCCGCACGAGCAGGTCGCCGAGGATCCTCGCCACCGTCATCTCGGTGAGGGTCACCGGTTCGGACGATCCCGATGCCGGCAACGCAGGCAGCGCCGCGACGTCGATCTTGCCGTGTGCGGTGAGCGGGATCGTGCCGAGCGGCACGATCGCGGTGGGCACCAGATGCGCGGGCAGCACGCCGCGCAGGTCGCGGCGAACCTCGTCGACATCCACCTCGGCGGGTGTCACATACGACGTGAGAATCCCGTTGCACAGCAACGTGACAGAACGATCGATACCGTCCTGCGCCGACAGTGCCGCATCGATCTCGCCGGGCTCGATACGCACACCGCGCAGCTTGAACTGGCTGTCGCTGCGACCGTGGAATTCGAGGGTGCCGTCGCGCCGCCACCGCACGAGATCGCCGGTGCGATAGCGGCGGGTGCCGTCGGGTGCGGCGATGAAGCGTTCGGCGGTGCGGGACGGGGCACCGCGGTAGCCGGTGGCGAGACGTCCACCGCCCACATACAGTTCGCCGATCACGCCCACAGGCACGGGCTGCAACCGGTCGTCGAGCACCACCACCGACGACGCGCGCACAGGTGTGCCGATCACGATGTCGTCGCCCGGATGCAGCGGCTGCGAGTTGGTGACGAACATGGTGGTTTCGGCGGGGCCGTAGCTGTTGATCAGGGTGCGTCCCGGCGACCAGCGGTCGACGAGCGCGGACGTGAGCCGGTCGCCGCCCAGCATGAGCACCCGCAGGTGCGGCAGGTGGCGGGGCGGCACGGTCGCGAGGGTGGACGGCGTCATCACCGCGTGGGTGATGGCATCGCGTTCGAGGAGGTCGGCGAGGGCGGCGCCACCGTAGCTGTCGGTGTCGGCCACGACCAGTGTGGCACCGGCGATCCCGGCGGTGAGGATCTCGAGCATCGCCGCGTCGAAGCTGGGTGCGGCCACATGCAGCACGCGGTCGCCGGGCGCGGCGGCGAGATCCTGGGCGATATCGTCGGCGAATGCGCTGACGCCGCGCTGGGTGATGGTGACGCCCTTGGGGTTACCGGACGTGCCGGAGGTGAACACGTAGTACGCGGGCGAATCGGGTGCCGGCTCGAACACCGGGACGGGATCGAAGTCGGTGCCGTTGTCGACCGGCACCCACGTCACCGCGCCGGGCAGGGCGTCGTCCTCGCCCACACCGACGGTGACGCCGTCGAGCATCGCGGCGAGGCGCGCGGTGGGCTGGGCGGGGTCGACGAGCATCGGGGCGGCCCCGGCGCGGACGATGCCCCACACCGCGAGCACCGACTCCAGCGACCGCGGTACGGCACACGCCACCGCATCGCCGGGGCGCACACCGGCGTCCTGCAGGCGCGCGGCGAGATCATCGGCGTAGAAGACGAGTTCGGGGTACGTCAGTTCGCGATCGCCGTCGCGCACGGCCAGGTTGTCGCCGCCGAAGTCGGCGCCGGCGGCGAGACGCTGCCGCAGCGACCGGGTCGACGCGGCGAAGCGGCCTTCCACGACGGGGTTCTGTCGGTCGATGAGGTCGATGTCGCCGAGTCGGATCTGCGGGTCGGTGACCGCGGCGCGGAGGATCGCGGAGTACCGGCCTGCGGCAGCGGCGATGGTCGCCTCGTCGTACAGGTCTGTGCTGTAGAAGAATTCGAGGTCGAGGCCGGTTCCGGTCGGGGTCGCGGTGACCTGCAGGTCGAGCTGCGTGTAGCGGGTGTCGACGGGCCGCACCGACACGTCCATGCCGGGCAGCGCGGCGGTGTCGACGACGGGCCGGTTCAGCGACAGCGACACCTGGAACAGCGGGTGACGCGCCGCGCTGCGCACCGGGTTGAGGTGCTCGACGAGCGTCTCGAACGGCGCGTCGGGATGCATGTACGCGGCGACGTCGCGTCCGCGCACCTGCTCGAGGAAGTCGGTGAACGTCGCGTCGGGGTTCACGTCGGTGCGCAGCACGTGGGTGCCGACGAACATGCCGACGAGGTCGTCGAGTTGCGGTTCGCCGCGGCCGGAGACGACGGTGCCGATGGGGATGTCGTGGCCGGCGCCGTGTCGCTGCAGCAGGGTCGCAAGCGCGGCGTGCAACACCATGAACAGCGTTGCGTGTCCGGTGCGGGCGAGGTTCTGCAGGCCGTCGACGAGTTCGGCGTCGAGAGACACCACGTGCGCGGCGCCGCGTCCGGTGGGCTCCGACGGACGCGGACGATCGCCCGGCAGCGTGGTTTCCTCCGGCAGGTCGGCGAGGGCATCGAGCCAGAACGGGAGCTGGTCGTCGGCCATCGCGCGTTGGCGTCGTGCGTAGTCGCTGTACTGCACGGGCAGCGGCGACCACGTCGGCGACGAGCCCGCGTGGCGGGCTTCGTAGGCGACGGCGACGTCGCGCAGCAGCGGGGTGAGCGACCATCCGTCGGCGGCGATATGGTGCAGCACCACCACGAGCACGTGCCGCTCGGGAGCCGTCCGGTACAGACGGGTGCGCAGCGGGCGGTCGACGGTGAGATCGAATCCGGTAGAGGCGAATTCGGTGACGAACTCGTCGAGTGCGTCGTCAGGGACGGCGATCGGGTCGAGTACGACGGGTTCGGCGGGCAGCAGCACCTGCTCGGTTGCCGTGGGATACACGGTGCGCAGCGTGTGGTGCCGCTCGACGAGATCGCTCAGGGCGGCGGCGAGAGCGTCGACGTCGAGGTCGCCGTCGAGTTGCACCGCGAACGGAAGGTTGTAGCCGGGCGAGGCCGGGTCGAAGCGGTTGACGAACCACAGTCGCTGCTGCGCAGCGGACATCGGAGCGGGGCCGTCACCCGCCACCAGTTGCGGACGCGAGCGTCCGGCTCCGGTGCGCTCCGAGATGATCGCGGCGAGCCCGGTGACGGTGCGCGCGTCGAAGATGTCGCGGACGGTGACGTCGACATCGGTGATGTCGGTGAGGCGCCCGGCGAGGCGGGTGGCGAGCAGCGAGTTGCCGCCGAGGTGGAAGAAGTCGTCGGTCGCGGAGACTTGTGCGGCACCGTGGTCTGCATCGACGCCGAGCAGACCGGCGACGACCTCGGCGACGAGTTCTTCGACGGGCCCGTGCGGCGCTGCTCCCCCGGCGCTCGTGATCTCGGGAGCCGGCAGGGCGTCGCGGTCGAGCTTGCCGTTCGCGGTGCGCGGCAATTCGTCCAGCGACACGGCGGCCGCGGGCACGAGGTAGTCGGGCAGGGTGCGGCGCAGTTCGTCCAGCGCAGCAGTGCTGTCGCCGCCCACGAGGTAGGCGACGAGCCGGTCGTCGCGCAGCAGCACCGCGGCCTGGGTGACGCCGTCGCATGAAAGGAGAGCGGCTTCGATCTCGCCGGGTTCGATGCGATAGCCGCGCAGTTCGATCTGATGGTCGGCGCGGCCCAGATAACGCAATCCGCCGGAGCGGTCGCGGCGGGCGAGATCACCGGTGCGATAGCGGCGGGCACCACCGGCTGCGGCGACGAACCGGACCGCCGTGAGGCCGGGCCGGTCGCGGTAACCGCGGGCCAGCTGATCTCCGGTGACATACATTTCGCCGATCGCGCCGGGGAGCGCCGGCCGCAGCGACACGTCGAGGACCTCGACGCCCATCCCCGGGATCGGGGTACCGATGCCGGTGGCGGTGGCTTCGCCGGCGGTGACGTGCACCGTGGTCTCGGTGATACCGAACATGTTGACCACGTGGACGTGCGGGTGCCGCCGCGCCCACGGTGTCACACGGGTCGGGTCGAGCGCTTCGCCGCCGAAGACGACGAGCCGCAGGTCGGGCAGTTGCGCGTCAAGTTCTGCGAGCTGGTAGAAGGCGCGCGGTGTCTGGTTCAGGACCGTGACGTGCTCGCGGCCGAGGAGTTCGGCGAATGCTGCGGGATCGCGGACAGTGTGGTGATCGACCACGACGAGGCGCGCGCCCGTGGTGAGTGCGCCCCACATCTCCCACACCGAGAAGTCGAAGGCCGGCGAGTGGAACAGCGACCACACATCGCCGGGGACGCAGCCGAGGTCGAACGTGGTGGCGGCGAGCAGCGTCGCGAGGTTGCGGTGGGTGACGAGCACACCCTTCGGGGTGCCCGTGGAACCCGACGTGTAGATCAGGTAGGCGCCGCTGTCGGTGGGGATCGGCGTGTCGAAGTCGGCGCCGTCCTCGATGCGGGCGGCGACCTCGGGGTCGTCGATGTGCAGAGCAGGCACGGACGAGTCGAAGCCACTGTGGGCGAGCACAATCGACGGCGATGCGTCGGCAAACAACGCCTGTAGGCGCGCCGGTGGGTGGGTGACGTCCACCGGCAGGTACGTCGCCCCCGCTCGTGCGACGGCGAGGAGCGTGACGACGAGATCGAGCGAGCGCGGCAACGCCACGGCCACCACGTCGTCGGTGCCGACCCCCCGCTCGTGCAGCAGCGCGGCCAGTCCGCCGGAGCGCGACCACAGCTGTCCGTAAGTGAGGCTCTCACCGGCATCGGACAGCGCGACGGCTTCGGCGTCGTCGGCGACGCGGGCAGCGAGGAGGTCGATGGGCGAGGTGGCCACCGGGGGGAGCGTGACGCCGACGGGGGTGTGGTCGGCGCCACGCAGTGGGATACCGCCGACGGGCAGAGCCGGGTCTGCGGTAACCGAATCGAGGATACCCACAAGCCACTTACGCCACTCCACCACGGTGGCTGTGTCGAACATTTCCGCAGGAAAGCGGAAGGTCCCGGTGAGACCCGCCGGGGTACCCGCGGCGGTGCGGTGATCGCGGATGCCCAGTTCGAGGTCCACACGCGCAGCACCGGACGGCAGCTCACGCACCGTCGTGCCGGGTACCGCGAAGGTGTCGATGCCGAAGCTCTCGTAGGCGAGGATCACCTGGAACACCGGGTGATGCCCGCTGGTGCTCGCGCCCACCGCGTCGACGATGCGGTCGAAGGGGACGTCGGCGTGGGCGAACGCGTCGAGATCGGCGCGGCGCGCCTCGGCGAGCAGGTCGGTGAAGCTGTCCCGCGGCCGCACCGACAGCCGCAGCGGGACGGTGCCGACGAACATGCCCACCATGTCGTCGAGCGCGGCCTCGGTACGACCGGAGACGGGGGTGCCGATAACGATGTCGTCGGTGGCGGCGAGCGAATGCAGCAGCGTCGCAAACGCAGCGTGTATCACCATGAACGGGGTGACGTCGTTGGCGCGGGCCAGTTTGTCGATCGCGGCATGCAATTCGGCAGGCACCGTGAACCCGACCTGCCCGGCCGCGCCGGTGGTGATGTTGCTGCGCGGGTGGTCGGCGGGCAGCTCGAGCAGCGGCGGGGCGCCGGCGAGCGTCTCCTTCCAGTGCGCCAGCTGCGTCGCGGCGAGGCTGCCGGGGACGGTCTCGTCGCCGAGAACAGCTGCGTGCCACCGCGCGTAGTCGCGGTAGGTGACCGTCGAGCCGGCGAGGTCGGGGGTCTCGCCGGCTCGACGATCAGCATATGCGGTCGCGGCGTCGCGACCGAGTGGGAGCAGCGACAGACCGTCGGCTGCGATGTGGTGGAGCACCACAGCGAGCGTGAACCCGTCGGTGGTGCGGTAGAGCGCGGCGCGGACCGGCGCGTCCACCGTGAGATCGTAACGTGCGCGAGCGAACTCGCCCATCCGATCGTCGAGGTCTACGGGTGCCTCGACCGGCTCGAGGTCGAGTTCCACGGTATCGAGCAGGTGCTGACGCGGGCCGTCGCCGCTGTCGGGGTAGATGGTGCGCAGCGTCTCGTGCCGGGTGATGACGTCCGAGAACGCGGCGCGCAGGGCGTCGAGATCCGTGTCGGACGGGAGATCCACGGCGAACGCGATGTGGTCGCCGCCGTCCGTGTCGGCCGCGACATCGAACCGGTTGACGAGCCACACGCGTTGCTGTGCGGGCGCAAGTGGTGTGTCGGCGGTGCCTTCGTCATGAACGAGCGGGATGGCGGCAACCGCGTCGGAGGATCCGACCACGCGTGCGAGGTCGGCGACGGTGGGATTCTCGAACACGTCGCGCACACCCACGCGCCGAGCGGCGACCGCACCGAGGCGGGCAGCAAGCGTGGTGGCGAGCAGCGAATTGCCGCCGATCGCGAAGAAGTCGTCATCGCCCGAAACGACGGGCACGCCCAGCACATCGGCGACGATCCCAGCGACGAGTTCTTCGGTGACGCTCCGGAACCCGCGGTCGGCGGTGGAGTCACCCGCGGGGTCGGGCAGTGCAGCGCGGTCGATCTTGCCGGTGCTGGTGAGCGGCATCGCGTCGAGCACGGTGACGGTGGCGGGCATCATGTGTCGCGGCAGGCGCGAGGCAAGCCAGTCGCGGATCTCGCGCCCGTCGAGTTCGGTGTCGGGGCTGTGCACGTAGGCGGCGAGCGCACTGTCTCGGACGAGCGTCACGGCGGTGCGCACACCCGGATGCTCGTGCAGGACGGTGTCGATCTCGCCGAGTTCGATTCGGAACCCGCGGATCTTGACCTGGTGGTCGGCGCGGCCCACGAATTCGAGGGCGTGGTCGCGGGTCCAGCGCACGAGGTCGCCCGTGCGGTACATGCGTCCGCCCCCGAAAGGATCGGCGACGAAACGCTCGGCGCTGAGGGCGGGGGCGCCGAGGTAGCCGCGGGCCACGCCCTGACCCATGAGGTAGAGCTCGCCGATCACGCCGTCGGGCACGCGTTGCAGGCGATGATCGAGCACCGCGGCGGTGACACCGACGAGCCCGGTGCCGATGGTGAGCTTCTCGCCCGGGTGCAGCGGTGTGCTGGAGGTGGCGATCACCGTGGTTTCGGTGGGCCCGTACACATTCAGCATGGTTCGGCCCGGCGACCACCGTGCCGCGGTCTCGGCAGGCCACATCTCGCCGCCCACCGCGAGGACTTCGAGGTCGTCGAGTCCCGCAGGGTCAAACTGGGTGGGCACCGACGGCGTGGTGAACCAGTGCGTGATGCGTTCGCGACGAAGCAGCTCGAGCAGTTCGTCGCCGCCGAACAGCTCGGGCGGCGCCACCACGAGGGTCCCGCCCGCGGTCAGGGCCATCACCTGCTCGAGCACGGCGCCGTCGAAAGCGGGGTTCGCGAAGTGCAGCACGCGGGCATCGTCGTGGAGTGCGAAATGGTCGACGAACGACTGTGCGAGCGGCCCGAGTCCGCGGTGCGCGACCGCCACGCCCTTCGGCTTACCCGTCGACCCGGAGGTGTAAACGAGGTAGGCGAGGTTGTCGAGATGCACCGGACGCGTGCGGTCGCCGTCGGTGATCTCACGGGTGTCGCCGTCGAGAATGAACGGCACGATCTCCACACCGGACGGCACAGGCACGTCGGGCCCTGCGATGGCGTACGCGACGCCGGAGTCGGTGAGCAGCGCGTTGATACGAGCGGCGGGCTGGCCGGGATCGACGGGTACGAACGCCGCGCCGGTGAGTGTCACGGCGGCAGCCGCGATCACCGACGACGCCCCGCGCGGCAACATCACCGCGACACGGTCTTCGGCTCCCACTCCCCTGCCGAGCAGCGACCACGCCAGCGGCCGGGCGGCAGTCGCGATGTGGATCGGCTCGCCACCGGGCTCGACGACCCGCGCCGCGGATCGTTCGATGATCTCCGCGAAGGTGGCTTCGGGTCCGGGTTCGGCGACTGTCACCGGCACGGCGCCGAGGTCGACGTCGCTCACCGGCTCGGCGGGGTGCTGTGCGACGTGCTCGAGCACCGTGCCCAGACGCTGAGACCATGCGGCGATGGTGGTGTGGTCGAACAAGGTCGTGTCGTAGACGAGGCGGCCCGTCAAAGATCCGTCGCGCATGGCGCGTATCGAGATCTCGAGGTCGAACCGTGCTCGTGCCGAGCCGATTTCCTGCGGCCGCACCGTGAGGCCCGGAAGTTCGAGGTCGGGGACGTCGACGTTGTCGTAGGCGAGCATCACGCTGAAGGGGCTGAACCCGAGTACGTCGACGACCTGCTCGAACGGCACGGTGGCGTGCGCGAATGCGTCGAGGTCGACGCTCCGGGCGGCGGCGAGTAGCGAGGTGAAGGGGGCGGCGGGGTCGACGTCGAGGCGGAGTGCGACGGTACCGACGAACATGCCGACGAGGGCGTCGAGGTCGGGGTGGTCGCGGCCGGCCGTGCCGGTGCCGATCGCGATGTCGCGGCCGGACGTCCACGCCGACAACCACACCGCGACGGCGGCGTGCACGGCCATGAACACGGTGGCGTCGTGGGCGGCGGCGACCGAGCGCAGGGCGTCGACCTGGTCTGCGGGCACCGTGAACTCCACCGCGGAGGCCGGGCCGAACCCGCCGTTGCGGGGGCGGTCGGTGGGCAGGGGCGCTGCGGCGTCGAGCCCGCCGAGGGTGGTGGTCCAATAGGCGAGTTCGCGGCCGGCGGGGCTCGCGGGGTCGGCGGCGTTGCCGAGCCGGTCGCGGTGCCAGCGGGCGTAGTCGCGGTACTGCAGCGGCAGCGGCTCCCACGCGGGTGCCTGCCCGTCGACGCGCGCGGCGTAGGCGACGGCGACGTCGGTGGTCAGCGGCACGAACGAGGCGCCGTCGAGCGCGATGTGGTGGGCGACCACCGCAAGCACGTGCCGATCCTCGGCCACGCAGAACAGCCGGACGCGGAACGGGATCTCGGCGGTGAGGTCGAACGGGGCTGCCACCCACTCGCCGATCACCGCATCGACAGCCGCCTCATCGATCGCCTCACGGTCGAATGCCGGGACGGCAGCGTCGATCCCGAGCACCTCTTGTACCGGTCCGTCGCTCGTGATCGAGAAGACGGTGCGAAGGATGTCGTGGCGGCCGAGCACATCGGTGATCGCGGCCTGCAGTGCAGGTACGTCGAGTGCGCCGTCGAGGTGGAGGGCGAACGGCAGGTGGTAGGCGGCGGGGTCGCCGTGCGCGCGGGCGAGGAGCAGCAGTCGCTGCTGGGCCGGGGCGAGCGGGGCCGGTCCGGTGTCGGCCAGCGCGACCGGACCCGACGTAGCGAGCGGGCGTGCCTCGGCTGCGGCCGCGAGCCGGGTGACGGTTGGGTGCTCGAACACGTCGCGGAGCTGCACGTCGCGCCCGAGTGCGGCGCCCAGGCGCGCGGCGAGCTGCGCGGCGCCGAGTGAGTGGCCGCCGAGTGCGAAGAAGTCGGCGTCACCGCCCACATTGTCGGCTGCGGTGAGGTCGGTGAACAGTTCGGCCACAAGTAGTTCGGTGGGGCCGTTCAGCGGCCTCGACCCGGTAGAGGCGACCGCGGGGGCGGGCAGTTCACGGTGGTCGATCTTGCCGCCCGGGGTGAGTGGCAGGGCGTCGAGCACGGTGATCGACGTGGGCCGCAGATAGCCGGGCAGTTGTTCGGCGAGGTGGATGGTGAGGTCGGCAACGTCGACGTCGCCCACCACGTAGGCGGCGAGGTGCTCGCCGCGCACCACAACGGTGGCGGCACGCACGGCGTCGAACGAGGTGAGTGCCGCTTCGATTTCACCGAGTTCGATCCGGCGACCGCGGATCTTCACCTGCTGATCGGCGCGGCCGAGGAAGACGAGTTGTCCGTCGGAGTGCCAGCGCACCACGTCGCCCGTCCGGTACATACGACCGCCGAACGGGGATGCGACGAACCGCTCGGCGGTGAGTGCAGGTGCACCGAGGTAGCCGCGGGCCACGGCGTCTCCCCCGAGGTACAGCTCGCCGGACACTCCGACGGGCACAGGGTGCAGGCGGGAGTCGAGGACGACGGCGGTCATGCCGTCGATGGGTCGCCCGATGGGGACACCGGCGCCGGGTTCCAGTGGCGCGCTGAGCGTCGCGAGGACTGTGGTTTCCGTCGGTCCGTATGCGTTGAGCATGGTGTGGCCTGGCGACCAGCGGTCGGCGACGGCCTGCGGCAACGATTCGCCGCCGGCGTCGAGCATCGTCAGATCGGGCAACCCGTGTTCGGGGGTGACGGCGAGGACGGCGGGTGCGGTGATCGCGTGGGTGACGCGTTCGGTGCGCAGCAGTGTCGCGAGGGCGGGACCGCCGACAGCGTCGGGTGGGCAGAGGACGACGGTGGCGCCTGCGTCGAATGCCAGCAGTAGTTCTTGCAGCGACGCGTCGAAGCTGGGTGCGGCGAGGTGCAGCACACGCGAGTCGGCGTCGGCGCTGTAGCGGTCGCGCAGGGTGGCCACCAGCGCGGCGAGGCCGCGGTGTCCGACGGCGACGGCCTTCGGGGTGCCGGTGGAGCCGGAGGTGTGGATCACCCACGCGGGGTTGTCGAAGTGCAGTAGGCGCAGCCGGTGCTCGGCGGTGAACTTCTCGGACGTCTCACGCTGTGCGGCGGGCGCGACCGGCACGACGTGTGCAGGAAGCGACCGCTCTCCCGCGACGGCAACCTGCACGTCGGCAAGCAGTTCGGTGAGGCGGATGTCCGGGAGTTCCGGGTCGATGGGGGTGTAGGCGGCACCGGTTTTCGCGACGGCCCACAACGCGATCACGGAGTCGATCGAGCGCGGCAGCAACACCGCGACTCGATCCTCGGGGCCGGCACCGGCAGCGACGAGGCGGTGGGCGAGTTCGTCGGAGAGGGCGTCGAGGTCGCGGTAGGTGAGCGAGCGGTCGCGGTCGTGTACGGCGATGCGGTCGGTGTCGCAGTGTGCAGTGAGGAGATCAGGCAACACCTGCGGGGCGGGTGCCTCACTGCCACGCGCAGGGGTGAAGCCGTCGAGTTCGTCGGCGGTGGCGAACGGCAGATCTCCCACCGGTGCCGATGGGTCGCTGACGAACTCAAGGAGGAAGTCGAGGAACCTGCGGTGCAGGAAATCGAGGTAGTCCTGTGTGTACAGGTTGGGGTTGGCTTCGAAGTCGACGCGGAGGGTCTTCCCCGGAATCCCCGCATACACATTCATCGACAGGTCGTCGACCGGCCCGGTGGACTGCACGTGGTAATCGGCCGGTACGTCGCCGTAGACGATCGGCTGATGGAAATTCATGATGTTGACGACCGGCCCGAAGGCGTTGCGCGTCTCGGTGTGTTCGCGGCCGAGTGCGCGGAGGTCGGCGAGCATGTCGGCGTAGGAGTACCGCTGATGACGCAGCGCACCGTTCATCTCCACCTGAACGCTACGAATCAGATCGGTCCCCGGCGCCGACAGATCGAGGTGTACGCGTAGCGGCACCACGTTGGATATGACGCCCGCGGAACGTCTCAGCGCAGCGGTGGTGCGCGCCGATACGGGAAGCGACAGCACTACATCGGTGGTGCTTCGAGTACGAGCCAAGAACGCAGCGAACCCTGCGAGCACGATCGGCACCTCGGTGGCATTCACTTCCTGCGCCCGTGCTGTGATCGCTTCGGCAAGCCCGGAGGTGACAGCAGTTCCTGATCGCCGCGCCGGGACCGTAGGGGGCGCGACGTCGCCGATCAGAGAGAGCGGCTCGGGCAGATCTGCCAGACGCTGGGCCCAATGTTCGCGGTCACCGGCCTGTCGCTTCGATCCCACATACGCGGTTTCGAAGTCGAGGATCTTCTCGATCGGCAGTGACGTGACCGGCGGAGTCTCTTCGCCTGCGATCCACGCCGAGTACAGCTCCGCGGCCCGGCTCAACAGGATCATGGCCCCGTGGCCGTCGAGGGCAATGTGGTGGACGTAGCTCGACAGGAAATATCGCTCGTCGGCCACGTGCAGCAGGGTGCTGGCAATAAGGCGGTCGCGAAGGGGATCGAGTGGCGCCGAGAAGCGCGCAGTCATCCAACGATGCGCAGCGGCTTCCGGATCATCGAACCCTCGACAATCGACATATGGGACATCATCGACATATTCGATATCGACGAATTGCTCGGGAACGCCGTCTCCGTCAGCGAGAAAGAGAAAGCCCGATTCCACATCGCGCGCAGCCTGCAGCATTGCCTCGGTGACGAGACCATGATCGAGACTGCCCCGAAACTCCAAGTACTGGGCAGTAATAAAAGGTACGCCCGGGTTCAACACCTGGGCGTACCACAGCCCCCGCTGGCTTGGGGACAGCGGAAGTAAATGCACCACGCTCCCTCGCCTCACCCGACAAAACACATACTCGAGGCGTGATAGCTACGCTGTGAACCGCCCCGACGAACCGCAGCTGATGCCTCCCAACACCGTTGCCACGATCAACGGAACAAAGTGTATCCGGGGTTATGGAAGCTCACCACTTGAACGGACGGCCAACTCGATCTCGGTTATCGTCTCGGCGAGAAAACATGAAGGGGGCACAGACCGCGTGAACAATGTTACCGGTGAGTCAGATTCGTCCGGCGAACGTCGACGCAAGGTACGTCGGCGCTTGTCAGACGAGGAGGTCGCAGCGCGAAACAAGAAGCGCCGACGCATACAGATCGGCTGCGGTGTCGGCGTTCTCGCGGTGGTCGGATTCGCCGGTTGGCTGGGATACGAGGGGCTGCAAGCGAAGTCGAACCTGGAAAAGGCGCAGGATTTCGCCATGCAGGCGAAAGATGCGTTGCTGTCTGGTGATACCGAGGCCGCAACGCGCGCAGCCGGCGATGCCGATCGCTACGCCCGAGAGGCGCAGGGTTCGGTTGATTCGTTCCCGTGGCGCGCGGCAGGCGCGGTTCCATGGTTGGGCAGCCCGTTCGATTCCACGCGCCAAATGACCACCATTGTGACCGGTCTCACAGCAGATGTTCTGCTTCCTGCAGTCGACGCCGGCAGCGCGGTCTCCCCCGATCAGTTGATTCTCGACGGCGCACGGATCAACCTCGCCGCCCTTCGCGACGCCGCGCCGGTATTGGAAACGACGGCTGCGGCCATCACAGATCTCGATGCGCAAGCCCAAGAAGTCGACGGCACATACATCGGCTTGCTCAACGATGCGCGGCTGGATCTGCAGGACCAAGTGTCCGAATTGTCTGGCCTGCTGAACAATACGTCGACGGCAGCTCAGATCGCGCCCGCAATGTTGGGCGCCGATGGGCCGCGCAGCTACTTCATCGGATTCCAGACCAACGCCGAAGCGCGCGGCACAGGCGGACTGTTGGGCGGCTTCGCGGTGGCCGAGGCCGACGACGGCGCGGTGAGAATGAACGAGGTTGCCAGCAACCGAGAATTGAAGTTCGACTACCAACCCCTCGACCTCGGACCCGACTTCAAGCAGGCATACGGCCACAGCCGCGCCACTCAGGACTTCCGCAATAGCAATGTCAGTTCCCATTTCCCGTATGCCGGTCAGATCTGGCAGTCGATGTGGGAGCAGGAGACCGGCGAACGAGTGGACGGCGCAATTGCGACAGACCCAGTTGCGTTGAGCTACGTGCTCGAAGTTGTCGGCGATGTGACGCTCCCGACCGGCGAAAAGATCACTGCCGACAACGTGGTCGAATTGACCGAATCGACGGCATATTCCCGATTCGGCGACGATCAGGCTGCACGCAAGGCGTATCTGGAGATGGTGGCCAAGACGGTGGTGGAGAAGCTGACCGGTAGCATCTCGAGGCCCCAAGCTCTGCTGGAAGCACTTGGGCGTGCAGCAAGCGAGGGCCGGCTCGCGGTCTGGAGTTCGGATCCGGAGGAACAAGAAGTGCTTGCCGGCACTGCACTGGGTCACGTCGTCCCCGACGATCCTGCCCCGTACGCCGGTGTTGTCATCAACAACCTCGGCGGCAATAAGTTGGACTACTACCTTGAACGAGAGATCGAATACTCCGCGGGATCGTGCGAGGGAGAGACGCGCGATTCAACTGTCACAGTTCGTCTGACGAACAATCTCCCCCAGGGCGATTACACGACCTACGTTGCTGGCATGTTCGACAACCCGATCGGCGCACCCGTCGGAACCAACCTCGCAGATGTCGCGCTCCTCACTACACAAGGAGCCAAGCTGAAGAAGACGACTGTCAACGGTACGTCTGGCTTCGTATTCAACAGCTCCGAATTGGGTCATCCCATGTTCAATGCTCAGGTTCCAATCCCTCAGGGAGAGACGGTTGAAATCGTCTATACACTTTCTGAGCCAACAGCAAGTGGATCTGCGCGAGTCCCCGTGCAGCCCTTGGTGGATTCACCGACGGTATCGATCAACGTCCCGGAATGCAGTAGCTAAACTTCGCCCGAAATGCGGACACCGTTACCATTCGATACTCTTTCTTCATGTGCGGAATCGTGGCGTATGTAGGATTCCGAGATTGCCTCACGGTCACCGTAAATGCATTGCAGCGGATGGAGTACCGAGGCTACGACTCGGCCGGTATCGCCGTCCTCGACGGCGAGGGTGGCCTCGCTGTCGAACGCAAGGCCGGTCGGCTCGCCAACCTCGAAGCCGAACTCGCCGAGATCGGCGAGGACCGATTCGACGGCACGGCCGGGATGGGACACACGCGGTGGGCGACACACGGGCGCCCGACCGACCGCAACGCGCACCCGCATCGCGATGCCAGCGGCCGGATGGCGGTGGTCCACAACGGCATCATCGAGAACTTCGCGCCGTTGCGTGCCGAACTCGAAGACGCCGGCGTCGAGCTGGAATCCGACACCGACACCGAAGTGGCGGTGCACCTGGTGGCCCGCGCCTACGCCGAGGGCCCGACGGCCGGTGATTTCGTCGAGAGCGCCCGCAGTGTGCTGCGCCGTCTCGAAGGTGCGTTCACGCTGGTCTTCGTGCATGCCGATCACCCCGGCACGATCATCGCGGCCCGCCGCTCGACGCCGCTGGTCGTCGGTGTCGGCGACGGTGAGATGTTCATCGCCTCGGACGTGGCGGCGTTCATCGAGTTCACCCGCAACGCCGTCGAACTCGGCCAGGACCAGGTCGTGGTGATCACGAAGGATTCGTACGAGGTCACCGACTTCGACGGCAACACCGATGTGCCGACGCAGCCGTTCACCATCGACTGGGATCTTGCGGCCGCGGAGAAGGGCGGTCACGACTACTTCATGCTCAAGGAGATCGAGGAGCAGCCCACCGCGGTCGCCGACACGTTGCGCGGGCATTTCGTGGACGGCCGGATCGTGCTCGACGAGCAGCGCCTGTCGGATCAGGAGCTGCGCGACATCGACAAGGTGTTCGTCGTCGCGTGTGGCAGTTCGTATCACTCGGGTCTGGTGGCGAAGTACGCGATCGAGCATTGGACGCGATTGCCGGTGGAGGTCGAGCTGGCTTCGGAGTTCCGGTATCGGGATCCGGTGCTGGACCGGTCGACGCTGGTGGTGGCGATCTCTCAGTCGGGGGAGACCGCGGACACGCTCGAAGCAGTGCGGCACGCGAAGGATCAGAAGGCGCGGGTGCTTGCGGTGTGCAACACCAACGGCGCGCAGATCCCGCGTGAGGCGGACGCGGTGTTGTACACGCGGACGGGCCCGGAGATCGGGGTGGCGTCGACGAAGGCGTTCCTGGCTCAGATGGCGGCGAACCTGCTGGTGGGGTTGGCGTTGGCGCAGGCGCGGGGCACCAAGTATCCCGATGAGGTGGCGCGCGAGTATCAGGATCTCGAGGCGATGCCCGCGAAGATCGCGCAGTTGCTGCTCGGGATGGAGCCGGTGCGGGAGCTGGCGCGGGAGTTGGCGGCGTCGCCTGCGGTGTTGTTCCTCGGCCGGCATGTGGGGTACCCGGTGGCGCTCGAGGGTGCGCTCAAGCTCAAGGAGCTGGCGTACATGCACGCGGAGGGTTTTGCGGCGGGTGAGCTCAAGCACGGGCCGATTGCGTTGATCGAGGACGGATTGCCCGTCATCGTCGTCATGCCCTCTGCCAAATCTTCGGGACTACTGCATAGCAAGTTGCTCAGCAACATCCGTGAGATCCAGGCGCGCGGTGCGGTGACCGTGGTGATCGCCGAGGAGGGGGACGAGACGGTACGTCCGTTCGCGGATCACCTCGTGGAGATCCCGGCGTCGCCGTCGTTGCTGCAGCCGTTGTTGTCGACGGTGCCGCTGCAGGTGTTCGCTGCGGAGGTCGCGCAGTCGCGTGGTTACGACGTGGACAAGCCCCGAAACCTCGCGAAGTCCGTCACCGTAGAATAGGAGATCCGATGCCCTCATGATGGCCCCCGCCTTTCACCCACATCCACAGTGAACGAAACTCTGGAGTCCCAATGCAACGATCGGGACCTTCAGAATCGTTTCGTCAGCTGGCTAACCCTGGCTCAGGGACCCCTCGTCCGCTTCTCCACTCAACATTCACCGTGCTTGTAAGGATACTAAATTGACTAAGTCCGTCGCCATACTCGGTACACGTGGGTACCCCAGCTATTACGGCGGTTTCGAAACCCTAATCCGCGAGCTATCCCCATATCTCGTCAACGAAGGATGGAATGTCTCTGTCTACGGACGAGAAGGCGCCACCAACCCGAACGACCCCGGACTCGATCCTCGCGTACACAGAATTACCACGCGAGGAATCGAGAGCAAATCGCTAAGCACCCTTTCCTACGGATTAACATCGAGCTTCCATACTGCCTCACAACATCCCGACGTCGCACTCATCATGAATGTCGCCAACGGATTTTGGCTCCCCATCCTGAAAGCACGCGGCATCCCCACCATAGTCAACGTCGATGGAATCGAATGGGAGAGAGCAAAGTGGGGAAGGAAAGCAAAAGCCGCGTTCAAGGCAGGCGCAAATCTGACAGCTAGGTTCGCCGACGAGCTCATATTTGATTCCCGGGCCATCGGCGATAGGTGGAGATCAGATTTTCGAAGATCAGGTAAATTCATTCCCTACGGCGCAGTCGAACCGGGTCAACTTCAACCCGTAGACAACCTTAAACGCGGAAAATACGCACTCATGGTAGCTCGTTTTGTCCCGGAAAATACTGTGCAGGAGTTCTTCGTGGCCGCCCAAGAAATCAGCGCCCGATGGGACGTCGCGATAGTCGGTTCCTCTGGTTACGGAGGAGAATTTGACCAACAAGCAAAGGCACTCTCGGAGAGCTCCGATCGAATTCACTGGTACGGCCATTTAAATGACGATCAGAAGCTATTTTCACTCTGGCAGAACGCCGGGGCATATTTCCACGGCCATAGCGTTGGCGGTACGAACCCAGCACTGATCCAAGCAATGGCGTGTGGATCTCCGGTAGTCGCACGCGATACTGTATTCAATCGTGAAGTACTTGGCGCGGAAGGTCTGTTTGTATCGCCGAACCCGGACGATATCGCGCGTACTGTTTGCAAGGTCCTATCAAACCCTGGACTACAGAGGCATCTCAGCACCAACGGAAAGCAACGGCAATCAACCGACTACACGTGGGCTGGCGTATGCCAGAGCTATAATAGTGCGCTTTTAGAACTTGTCCAGTCGGGTGAATATTCCACTAAGTAGCACAAGTGGACCCCGCAGAGTCGAGTTCTAAAACCTCGCGACAATAGAACCAGATTCCGCGACGTGAATAAATCAAAACAACTGTGACGCCCGCACGAATTCGAGCGTCACAGTTGTGAATGTCCGTAGATAGGCAATCTGAGATTCACGTGCTGCCGGGAGGGTTCAGTCAACGGTAGGAGACAGCAGCCAATTCTGCCGGTGCCCGCATAGTGTCTCCCCCATCTCATTGAGCATCGAAGCGAGACCGACCATTCGGACCCATCCTGTTCTAGAAAATTCATGCAGCAAGATTCCATAGGTCAGGCTATCTGGATACCATGCGCCGATGACAACAGGTCAATCAGGTCCTGAGTCTTTATACGTCAACACAGAATGATGCTCATCCTGGAGGCACGGAAGCGCCCTTTGCTGCAATTTTCAAGATCGCCTCGTAAATGCGAGCCTGCACTGGACCTCGTGCACGACGAAGCTGCTCTACACGTGCTTGCCGCCGGAGGGCCCTGACATCGAACTTTGCCTCGCCTGACGAATAACCATCCAGATGATCAACATGCCCAGCAGCCAAATAGAGAACCGACCAACCACGCCGCCGCAGCCTACGACACAAGTCGATTTCCTCGCCGAATAGAAAAATCGACTTGTCAAACCACATGACCTGATCAAGCGCTTCGCGCCGAGCAACCATGAAGGCGCCGTTAACCGCGTCCGTCTTATGCGTTTGTCGATGCGCCTTCACTGAACGCGCAACTCCAAACCTATCCCCGAACCCAAGTGAGTGTGCAAGGTAGCGGGGCAACGAAACCTCATGTTCAGATGTTGGGAACAAGGATCCATTGACATAAACCCGAGGCGATAGCAAAGCCACATTGGGCGACTCGTCAAGCTTCTGGACACACAACTCGAGCGTACCCCGGTCGACAACGAGATCTGGGTTCACAATCGCTACGTATTCGGTTTTCACCCGCTCAGACGCATAATTCACACCTCGCCCGAACCCCAGGTTTTCACCAGGTTCCAGCACGGTAACTCGAGCGGAAGATTCAATACCAAGCGGGGCCTCTGGTGAGTTGTTGACAACGTAGATGTTGCCATCGTCACTGAGTGACTCAATACAGCCGGCCAACACATTCTGCGTATTGTACGCAACAATAATCTTGTCGATCACTGGTCTAGTATGCACCGGATCCAATTACCCTGCACGACGAAACACCATACTCGCCATCGTCGTCAGAATCATCGCTCACACATAACACCATATAACTGGCCGGTACCAATGGGCGCGTCAACACTGAGAGCTATTTACCGAGCCTCACCGCTCGGCGCCTGCCTCGTTCTGGATCTCCATGTCCCCGCATTCTCGGGCCTTCCGATCAGCCGTCTGCTCGCCGAAGTCACAATCCCCGCCTTTTTGGGTCGCAAGACCCAACAAGACTCCGAGCACAAGGATTACAGGCATTGACTCCACCGTCGATCCGACAAGACCGAAACCAACTAAACATATCGTGGCAGCAATGACTTCCGGGGACATATGGCCGGCATCACGAATAGCCTTGAAGAGAACGACCACCAGCCACCCGACTAGGATTAGACCAATCACACCGCCCTCGACAAGATACTTCAGAACGGCATTGTGCGAAGTCACGTGGTTCCCGGTAACAAACTCCACACTCAAAGTATCCCCAGAGCTACCCGAGCCGTAACCAAAGACCGGGGAATTCAGAAACATCTCCCATGCATGTGACCACGTGAAAATCCGGCCTTCGAATCTGCTGTCAGTCGATAGACCAAAGATAGATTCGACAACCTCGTTCTCGAAGAACGCAGTCTGAATGGGGTGGAATATCAATTCCACGAGAATTACGCCAATAATTGCGATCAGACCTGCTGGCCGCAAATATCCAACAAGCCGCCGACGAAGAGGTTTGAACAATAATCCGACTAGCAGCCCAACTAGAATAATGACGTAGCCAGTTCGGACCATGCTGAGATGCAACGAGACGATTCCGATCGCGATGGATGCAATCGCGATTCGCCGTTGGCCCCTATCTACGACCGAAAAGATTCCATACAGAAATAAAAAACTGCCCGCGAGAGCCATATGGAACGGACCCGCAAATATCCCTTGCATTCTCGTTTCCCCACCAAACATGCCCGTATACATGTCGGCGGAACGAACCACTGAACTCTCGATTTGAGGAAACCATAGGTGAAGTACAATCGATCCCAAGCACGCCACATTCAGGAGCCATATCAGAAACCTAGTCGCCTTCACGCGGGACTGAAGCCAAACAGCTCCCAAGAGAATGCTGACGACAATCATGACCGATTTGGTCCAGCCCAACATCCCAGTAATTGTGGTTGGAATGTTCGGGTGGAAAATCAACACCGCCCAGTAACCGCAGACAAAGAACGCAGGCGGGAGCACAACGGTGGAATACGCTCGCTGCCCGCTGAATATCGCCGCGCCTAGAGCGAGCAGCAGAAGTCCGATGCTTACAGCCCCAACACCAGCACCAAATGGTGCCGCAAGGAAAGCGGCGACCACCGCCACCGATCCGGTCAACCATAGAGAATTATCTAGTTCGACTAGATTCTTCAATTCCAACCTCCCGCCACTTCCGGACTACGTAGATGGTAAGGAAGAACCAGACTGCGTAACAAACCAGCTTACAAAATGCTGCGCCGTAATAACCTACATGGGGAGATAGGAACCACAACAATATGTAGGAAGCGGCAGCAGTAACTGCGATCGGAACAAACAACTCACGCACCTTGTTTAAGCGGACGCACTCCACATAGTCCGGTCCCGATAAGGCGTAGAAGGCGAGTGCACCGACGAGCACAATTGGTAGCCCCAGATCGACCGAATATCGCCCCCCGGAAATCCAGTCAACCATCACAGGTGAAAGCATCGCGATGGTAATACCAAGGATTGTAACCACGAGTCGATATTGTTTCGCCCACCTCTGCGCCCCGCCAGCAAGAACCACCGGCATCGTCGACGAAACGTATGTCGAATTTGTGACTCTGAAGGCCCGGTCGGCCAGCCCATAGATAAGGGAATAGGTTGCAAGCTGGGTTGCATCAACCGTGAAACCCAAAATGACTCTATCGCCAGCTGCAATAACCCATAGAACGAGATTAGTGGCTCCGACAAAACCAACCGCCGAAAGATTTGACATACGAACTATCTTTGGCGCTTCTCGGACCTGTATACCAACCGCGACAACACTAGATACGATCATCCCTGCAAGAACCATTTGAATCGAAACGGTCTGGCCTTCGTCGATGAGAACTACTCCACCGAATACCAGTCCGCCCAGATTTCGGATTACGAGGCTGCAGGCATATGTCCATTTTTTGCCTCTTCCCAGCGACACGTAACTCGCGACCTCGGCACCAATTGATGCGAGTAGGGAAAGGCCGATTAGCGAAGTAATCAGGGCGTCACCGGTGTATAAGAAGGATACGATCGATGCAAGAGCGACGGTTAAACCGCAACTAAACAGTTCACGCTGGCCGAGCAATATCCGAGATGCCCCATCAACCAGGTCACGCATCACCCGAGTCCCAATAGAACTTCCCGTGAACGCTACCCCCATAGCCCAGATAGCAGTCGTGAAACCGAAGATAGCAAAGTCAGAAACAGGCATGTACCTCGAGAATACGAGCATCTGCAAGAACGCAACGAGAACCGTCAAACACTGCCCAATGAGGAGCGGTTTGAAAAGCTTGTTACTGACACTCGCCAGTTTCGCCCGACTCTTACTCGTCATTTTCTACGGCACCGGATTTCAACATTTGCACGATGACACCGGTCTTATACTCCCATGTCAGCTCACGCGGTAACGGCGAAAGATCTCGAGCCACACGCCCTTCCTTGCCAACAAGACTACTGATGATGGCGCTATGCTCTGCCGCTGACGCAACATGCACTCCGTCCATTGGACGTTCACGAGTACCGATGATTGGCGTGGTGACTACTTGGAGCCCGGCTGCCCGATACTCGTATATTTTGATGGCGTCACCACCCACTTGACCCTTCTCAACGCCATGCGGCACCCATCCAATGTCAAATCTGCTCAGCAACTCTGGGATCTCAGGATAGCGAACGTCTCCGAGCATATCGATGTTGGGGATTCTCGACAATTCGCGACCTACGCGAGTCCCCAACACGGGCCCAGCGAATACGAATTTGACATTAGGTAGACTCTCGCAGACGTCCCGGATCATGTCCACATCGAGTCGCTCACCAATTTTGCCAATATATCCGACCGTAGTATCTCCACTCGCCTGAGATATTGTGGAGAACTTCTCCGGGTCGCAACCGTTTGGCAGCAACACGGCGTCGGTGCGTCCGAATCGATTCGCGAGCGCTATTGTGCCTTCCGAGTTTGCCGTCACAGACGTAGCCAAACCCAAAATTATCCGGTAGGCCTCATTCACTCGATCTCTAATTGAAACGAAATCGTGATGCACGGACCAATCATCGAGTAGGTCTAAGTGCAAGGGAGTCGTCGAGTTCTCCCAGTAATTGCGCAGGCTCGGGGAGAGCGCAGTCATAGGATTCCACACGATGGACGGCCCATCGTGTTGTGGGGACTTATAAAAGCGTGCAGAAGTGACCCACCAATTTTTCGGGTCGCGTGGATTCGGTGGCCACAGCACGTCTGGGGTGAGGTCGCGAGTGTTGGCGAGTGGTTTGTCTGTCGTTCCACGTAACTTCCACCTTCTATAGCCCACGGGCTCAGCACGTGAATATACATCCACATTCTCACACCCGTTGGCGCCCTCGCTTGCCAACCATTCCATGATGTGGCCATCGCGAGTACGGAAACCAGTGAGAAGTGATTTGTAGTATCCATGCATGGGGTAGATGTTTATTACGCTCTGTTTCACCTCGAACCGCCTTCCTTGATAGCGATCATCCTGATTCCTATCGAGATGATTGGGGTTACAGGTATTCGGTGAATTTCGATTTCACTGCTCGGCGCGTATCAAGGACCGGAATGCTTGATTTCTCGAAATTGATTGATTCAAACTCACGGTGGTAGGTGACGACTACAGCTGCATCGAAGTTATCTACGTTGATCTCATTCACGGAAACTTCAGTCGCCTCGGATGGCCACTGCCGTCTCTCGACATATGGATCAACTGCGGAGACATCCGCACCGAAGTCTCTGAGCAGGTCGATGATGCGGATCGAGGGAGCCTCGCGGATATCGCCAGTATTCTCCTTGTAGGCCACACCTACGATCAAGATCTTCGATCCGCTGATGGCCTTTCCAACCCGGTTTAGCATTGCCATCAGACGCTGGACTACATAATCGGGCATATGATCATTGATGTCATTTGCGAGTTCTACAAACCGGAAGCTCTTGCCAAGCTTCCTTCTGACCTGCCACGACAGGTAACTCGGGTCGACAGGGAGACAATGGCCACCTACTCCAGGACCTGGCGTGAACTTCATGAATCCGAAAGGCTTGGTATTAGCAGCTTCAATAGCTTCCCACGCGTCAACCCCAAGTTGATTCGCAAACACCGCGATCTCGTTGACCAGCGCAATATTTACGTGACGAAAGGTATTCTCGATGAGCTTTGCGAGTTCCGCTTCTTTCGGCGAGCTAACGGGAACTACGGTGAGAACAAGGTCTCCGTAGAACTCTCTTACCTTGGCGAGCGCTTTGTCCCCAACCCCCGAAACCACCTTGGGGGTCTCCATCAAACCCCATTTATTGTTTCCGGGGTCGATGCGTTCCGGAGAGTATCCAACATAAAAATCGCTTCCTGCCGCCATTCCGCTATTCTGTTCGAGTAGTGGAACCAACAACTCTTCAGTGGTGCCCGGGTAGGTCGTCGATTCTAGAATCACGAGGGAGCCCTGTTTCATCATGGAAGCGATCGATATCGCTGCCGATTCGATGAAGGACAGGTCAGGCAGACTCTCTCTGAGAGGCGTGGGAACGGTTAGAACTGCAACGTCAAACTCCGCGGCGGCATCATATGAAGACGAAGCTTTGTAACGTCCACCCTTCAATGCGGACTGAAGCTCTTCATCAGAGATATCACTGACATACGAATGGCCACTCTCAAGCGAAGTCACCTTAATTTCGTCCAGATCGATCCCGACGACGTCGTAGCCAACTTCCTGCGCCCTCATTGCGACCGGCAGTCCAACGTAGCCTTGGCCAACAACAACAACCTTGCCTTTTCCTGGCACCGCGACTCCTTCTGTAGCAGGCCAGCATCTTTCGCGCCGGCGTGGTTTTCTGGTTTTCGTGTCTAGCGCGCTTGACTCGATATGAAGCGATAGTTTGCGGTCTTCAGATGCATACATCGCCTGAAAGACCGAACCTCTTCGCGGAACGGTTGAGTGCCAAACCCGAGGCCGAGATCTACGTCATCGGAACTCAGCAAGAGTCGCGGCCTCCACCCGGCACCCCTACTCGTGGGCTCCGCAATTCTCTATACCGGTTGAAGCTGTGTAGTCGTAGAGTGTCCACCCGACGCGTCCCAATCGGTTCATACGGCGTCAACCAAACCCCAGTGGGCGGGCGCAGCGCGTCCCTCGGCACGGCTGCCCTAACGAATCTGAATGGGTCGCATCGGCCTTAAGGCCCGGACTCCCTCTATCATTGACAGCGCCATCCATCCGCTGACTGCCTCCCCAGTGAACGCAGATTAGAGGCGCGCACCTCCGACTCCGCACAACCACGACGCGCGAGGCAGACCTGCCGCCACCCTCCCAAGTGACGCACGCCAGCGTTCGCGAGCCTTCTTACCCTGCAATGCTGAAGCACCGGGCCGCTCTGCGCATCTCGAATGGGTCATTCAGGTTTCATCGAGAGCCTTGCACACTCGCCCGCGCGCACCCCCGCTCCCCAATGGGCCACTACGAAATGCCAGGTCAACTCGGACATTACGCCCGTGAGGTAAGTTACTATCGGGTACTTTTTGATGCAGACCCGGATCTTTAGTGGTTAATATCACAGTGATTGAGCGTGCATAGCGTTTGCACTGTTGCCGCGCTATAGCCGACCCCACCTAACGAACCACAAGACAGGGTACGAATTATCCTGTGTGTCTGAATTATTGGCCGGCCTTCCGATACCGAGATCTAGGCCGGTAGTCGACATCCAAGCTTCGCTTCGTGCAGGCTAGGTGCAGCCCGGTCCTTAGCCGACAGCTCGTACTCGAGCGGGCTGCCATCAGGCCCGACCGTCGGCCACTCGATCCCGATCTCCGGATCCAGCGGGTGAACCTCGTGCTCACGCTCCGGGTCGTAGCCCGTCGAGCACAGATACACCACCGTCGAATTGTCTTCCAACGCCAGGAATCCGTGCCCCAACCCCTCGGACAGGAAGATCGCACGACGAGCCACGGTGTCGAGCAACACCGAATCCCACTGCCCGAACGTCGGCGACCCCACCCGCAGATCGACGACGACATCCAGCACCGACCCCGACACGCAGGTCACGTACTTCGCCTGCCCCGGCGGGACATCTGCATAGTGGATTCCGCGCAGCACTCCCGCCGCCGACACCGAGCAATTGGCCTGGGCGAGGTCGAGTTCCCGGCCCGTCGCCTCCGTGAACGTGGCCTGCTTGAACCACTCGAGGAATACACCTCGGTCGTCACCGAACTGCTTCGGCGTGATCTCCCACGCTCCCGCGATCTTCAACTCTCGATAATCCATATCGCTTAGAGATCCCTTCCCTGATCAAGCATGTCCAGCAGATATGTGCCGTAGCCCGACTTCACCAACGGATGCGCCAGAGCGGCCAACTCGTCGTCGGTGATGAATCCGCGGCGCCATGCAACTTCCTCGGGCACACCGATCTTCAGGCCTTGGCGTTGCTCGATGGTGCGCACGAAATTCGACGCGTCGAGTAGCGAATCGAACGTGCCGGTATCGAGCCATGCGGTACCGCGCGGCAGTACCTCGACCTGGAGTCTTCCTGCCTCGAGGTACGCGCGATTGACGTCGGTGATCTCGTATTCCCCACGCGCGGACGGTTTCAGCGACCGTGCAATGTCGATGACGTCGTTGTCGTAGAAGTACAGGCCCGGCACCGCATAATGCGACTTCGGGTCGACGGGCTTCTCCTCCAACGACAATGCACGTCCCGCGGAATCGAACTCGACCACCCCGTATGCCGACGGGTCCGAGACCCGGTAGGCGAAGACCGCACCACCTTCAAGTTGATCGAATCGATTCAGTTGAGAACCGATCCGAGGTCCGTAGAAGATGTTGTCGCCCAGCACCAGCGCAGCTGATTCGGTTCCCACGTGATCGGCGCCCAGCACGAATGCCTGCGCCAGCCCGTCGGGCTTCTCCTGGACTGTGTAGGTGAGATTGATACCGAGCTGCGATCCGTCGCCGAGCAAACGTCGAAACTGGTCTGCATCATGAGGTGTGGTGATCAGAAGGATGTCCCGAATGCCCGCGAGCATCAGTGTCGAGAGCGGGTAGTAGATCATCGGCTTGTCGTAGACAGGTACAAGTTGCTTACTGGGGCCAAGAGTGATCGGATGAAGCCGCGACCCCGTGCCCCCAGCGAGAATGATTCCACGCATGGGGCATAGTCTTTCATCATCAGTCGCTACTGGCGAGTTCAGACGCGATCTTGGAGGTTTCTTGTCATGCGAGTACTCGTCACTGGCGGTGCCGGATTCATCGGCGCGAACTTCGTCCACCAGACCGTCGCCGAACGCCCCGACGTGGCCGTCACCGTCCTCGACAAGCTCACCTACGCCGGCAACCTCGATTCCCTGGACCCGGTGAAGGACAAGATCACCTTCGTCCACGGCGACGTCGCCGACACCGCCCTCGTCGACCGGCTCGTCGCCGACACCGACCTCGTGGTGCACTTCGCCGCCGAGTCCCACAACGACAACTCCCTGCACGACCCGTCGCCGTTCGTGCAGACCAACCTCATCGGCACGTTCGCGCTGCTCGAAGCCGTCCGTAAATACGACGTGCGGTACCACCACATCTCCACCGACGAGGTGTACGGCGACCTCGCGCTCGACGATCCGGCGAAGTTCACCGAGGCCACCGCCTACAACCCGTCGAGCCCGTACTCGTCCACCAAAGCGGGCTCCGACCTGCTCGTCCGTGCCTGGGTCCGTTCGTTCGGAGTCCGCGCCACGATCTCGAACTGCTCGAACAACTACGGTCCGTACCAGCACGTGGAGAAGTTCATTCCCCGCCAGATCACGAACGTCCTGCTCGGGGTCCGGCCCAAGCTGTACGGCAGCGGCACCAATGTGCGCGACTGGATCCACGTCGACGACCACAACCGTGCGGTGTGGACGATCATCGACAAGGGCACGATCGGCGAGACCTATCTCATAGGCGCCGACGGTGAAACGGACAACCGGACGGTCGTCGAGACCGTTCTCGAGCTGTGCGGCAAGGATCCGAGCGACTTCGATTTCGTCACCGACCGGCCGGGTCATGACCTGCGCTACGCGATCGACGCGACCCGGCTGAGGACGGAACTCGGCTGGCAGCCCGTCTACCAGGATTTCCGCTCCGGCCTGCAGGCGACCATCGACTGGTACCGCGCGAACGAGGCGTGGTGGCGGCCGCACAAGGACGCGACCGAAGTCGCCTACAGCCGAACCGAGCAGCTCATCCAACCCTAAAAAGCCCTCTCGGCGCTTCTGATTGGCGTCATCGATGGGCAGCCGCTGGAACGTCGCTCTGTCGTGCCAATGCGTGAAGGTTCAATCTCCACGTCACATCCGATACCAGGGCGCCGTTGTTGTTGATGAACAAACTCATGACCTGGGAATTCGAGGTGCCGAGAGAACCGGTGGAGGACATGAGGACTGGGATCGATCATGGTGTGGCTTACGCATCCCGATCGTCCACGAGGAGTCAGCCCTGCCCGCCGGGACAGTGCCTCCGATCGGCCCCTGTCTTGACCAGCTGATCCGATGAGGTGGGGACGTAGCCAGAGCGACACACAGATGCTGGATCTGCTCACCGCGCTCGAAAGGGTGCCCGATCCGCGCGCCAAGGCGCGGTCGCCATTCCGATTACCGTCACTGATCGCGGTGGCGCTGTGTGCGTTTCCAGCGGAGTCCACCCGTAGCACACCATCGCCGACTAGGCTGCAGGAGTTCCCCCGAAAATACTGCAGCGGTGCAGGGTCCGATTCCAAATTTCAGGCGAGGCCACGATCCGGCAGTGATCGGCCGCATCGACGGCCACGCCCTTGGCCTGGTGCTCGACCGGCACCGACCGCCCAAACCAACACCGTCACATCACGCCATCGACGAACGCAAGCCGCTGGTCATCGACATCGATGCCACCCTCGTCACCGCCCACTCCGACAAGGCATCTGCTGCCCCGAACTTCAAACGCGGCTACGGGTTTCATCCCCTCTGTGCATTCGTCGACCACGGTGAGCACGGCACCGGAGAACCTGCTGCGATGCTGCTGCGCCCGGAGAACGCCGGCTCGAACACCGCCGCCGACCACATCACCGTCGTGCAGGACGCCCTGACGCAGTTACCGTTCGACTCGGGATATCGGGTCGGGAAGAAGGTACTGGTCCGCATCGACGGCGCCGGCGGCACCCACCACCTGATCGAGTACCTGACCAAACGCAGACTCTCCTACTCCGTCGGATTCGGATTGACCGGCGCCCACGCCGAAGCAATCGATCTGGTCCCCGAGCAGGCATGGACCCCCGCCTACGACTCGGACGGGCAGGTCCGCGCTGGCGCCTGGGCCACCGAGATCACCAGCTGCTCGACCTATCGACGTGGCCGAACGGGATGCGCGTGATCGTGAGGACAGAGGGGCCTCATCCGGGTGCACAATTGCGGTTCACCGACCGCGACGGGCTGCGGTTGACCGCGTTCGTGACCAACACCCGCCGCGGCCAACGCCCCGATCTCGAGTTGCGGCACCGCCGTCGAGCTCGGTGTGAGGACCGAATACGGACAGCGAAAGTGACTGGGTTACAGAATCTTCTGTTGCACGGGTTCGATCAGAACCGGATCCGGCTCGCACTCGTGCAACTGGCGTGCGAGCTGACCGCGTGGATGCAGATGCTCGCCTTCACCGAGGTCTCGGCGCGGCGTGGGAACCGAAACGGTTGCGGTTTCGGTTGTGGTTTCGGTTGCAGTTACTGTCAATCGCCGGCAAGATCGCCCGGCATGCCCGCCGTGTTCGTCTGCGGCTGGCCGCGACGGCTCCTGGTGTCGATGTTCTCGTGGCCGGTCTGAACCGGCTTGCAGCATTGCCTGAACCTTCGTGACCTGCACGTATCTTCTTCATCGAGACGAAAGGACACTCAGTTCGAGGCCGTGGACCTCGACGTGATCCGACTGTGTCGGGTAGTCGATCGTGGGCACACACCGGATCTGCGGTCTCCACATCCAATCCGAACGGCTCAGGCCGGCACGCCAGGCTCAAGAAAGATCGCAGCTAGGGGGAGTCTGAAACTCTGATATCTCCCAGTCGGGCACGACGGTAATCCTTCTCAGAAGGAGCACCCTCATCCGTCATTCGTCGCGGCGACCGCCCGACTGGCCCGACAATGTACTTCCCAAATGGCAACCGCTGAATTATCTGTACGCTAACGGCAGAGAAGCTTACCCCCACCAAGAACAGAATCATTGCGAAAATCCATGCAGGAAGGTGCTCTGCTACCGGACGCAGGGTCTTTTCAGCAACAGCGATCCAGAAGAAGTGCATCAGGTAGATACCGAAAGAGTACTTGGAGAGCCAAGCTACCAGAGTCGGAACTGTTTTAGCTCGCCCTGCAAGGCCGAACACTATAACAAATACAAGCGGTACCAGCAGTAACATTTCGGGTCGTTTAGAACTGTGGACATCGTTGAGTCCGAGTTCGTAGGCCCCCACGAGCGCCGCGCCAACGATCAAGGCTGTCGTGGCCACGAGCACCGTATACTTCCTAGCCATATCTTGAGTCGAGCGCACCGCGGCACCTAAGTGGTACGCCACCGCGAAGTATAGAAGCCACCCAGGGAACGGGATCCACGACGATCTTACGTACAGCCGCATATTTTCTTCATCACTAGGCATTGGGCCGAAGTTAAAGAAACTTACCCACACAACACTAATAAGGGCACTGGCAGCCAGCAGCGCAACTGCGCTGTAGCGGTTCGCCAACCGTCTGTACATAGGAAACAAGGCCACAAATTGAATTACGATCAGGATGAAGTATCCATGGAAATCCGCGAAGAAGAGATTCTTCGCCAACTCCCAGCTAGCTTCAACCAGATTAAGTTCGTATATATACCAGTCCAAGAAGGTATAGAAGAAACCGAACACCACAAAGGGCGGCAACAAAACTTCCAAGCGCTTGCGGAGTAAACCTCTGGGCGCTCCACTACTCGAATACGAGACCGCCAAAACAAACGCGGATATCATGACAAATATCGGCGTTCCAGTTTTCAAGAGCAACGCGATATCATAGCCCAGACCACCTTCAGTCGATGCCCTGATATTGAGGACCGCTTCGATCGAGTGCAGGGCGACAACCATGAGACACGCGATCGCTCGGACTGAATAGATTTCCAGCACTTCTACACGTTTGAGCACGCTCCGCCCCCAGCTTTACATCGCAACAAAAGTTCAAGCTATTCAACGATGGAAACATCAGATCTACGATCAGTACGCGCCGTCACTCGCAACGACGGCCTTGACGGTCTTCCCGATGATCAGTACATCGGAAATCATTGACCAATTCTCCACATACGACAGATCGAGCCGCACCGATTCGTCCCACGACAGATCCGAACGACCACTGACCTGCCAAAGCCCGGTCACGCCGGGACGCACCAACAGGCGACGCTTGACGCGACCGTCGTAGTTTTCCACCTCACGACGCAAAGGCGGGCGCGGACCGACGACACTCATCTCACCGCGTAGCACATTGATGAACTGCGGCAGCTCGTCGATACTGTACCGGCGTAGCACCTTGCCCACCCTGGTCACACGCGGATCATCACGCATCTTGAACAGCACGCCCGCGCCCTCGTTCTGCACCAGCAACGATTCGACCATCGCGTCAGCCTTCGTGACCATCGACCGGAACTTGATCATCCCGAACGGCTCACCGTCGAGACCGATCCGCTCAGCTTTGTAGAACACCGGGCCCTTGTTGTCGAGCTTGATCAGGACTGCAACCACCGCGAACACCGGAGCCAGCGCGACTAACGCCAACGCCGAGAACACCAGATCGAACACACGTTTACCGCTGCGCTTCGCCCCGTGATAGCTCGGCTTCTCCACGTGGATCAACGGCAGACCCGCGACCGGCCGCATCTCCAGGCGCGGCCCCGCGACATCGACTACACCGGTCGCGACGACGAGATCCGCGTCGAGCGGATCGAGCTGCCACACCAGATCCTTGATGCCCTCAGGCCCGAGGGTCTCAGTGGCGGCAACTGCGACAGTATCTGCGCCTGATGCACTTAGCGACTTGATGATTGAATGTTCATCACCGAGTATTGGTACGGGTCGACCGTCGACATCGATCTCGTCTCCAACTGATCCCGAATATGCCGGAACACAGACGCCCACAACGCGATAGCCGTCAGTGAACTTGCGCTCAAACGTACTACTCAAGTGCCGCACGGCGCGTGCGCCGCCGACGACCAGAACGGACGTCGTATACTCGCCTCTGCGACGCTTCTGAGCGACCACCTTGCGCCATACCCAGCGACTGAGCAGCAACCCCAACAAGCCGACGGGCAAGGCAATCGCCAGATATCCACGCGCAAGTTCCACCTGGAACACGAGCGCCAGTATCGCAATGAAGCCGAACAGTCGAAGCGTGCTCGATACAACGCGTTGATACTCGTCGTAGCCAGCACCAATAACCCGACGCGACCGAGTACGGAATAACCGCAGGTTCACCATCCAGGCAACAGCTAAACCTGCGGAAATCAGTGTGTAGTTGAGCGTGCTGACCGGGTCCATCGTCAACAGATTCTCATGTCCGAATCGGACGATGTGCGCCAATAACACTGCCAGGACCACTATTACTGTGTCTGTCCAGAACAGATGACGCCCGTACGACGTCTGCCATGCCCATCTCGTGCCACTGGCGTCTGACCGCCCCACGACGCCCTTCGCCTCAAAACTGACGACACCGTCTTCGGTAGCCGGGTTTCGCTTCTCCCCGACGGCAGTCACCGCGCACCAACCCTCATCGTTGTCTCCTCCCCGAGACATGCTCTTCTCTTAAAGGCAGATCGGCCCGCCCTCGTAACCCTCCCCGGTCACATAGCACGCGCTGAACGCCCGCCGCGACGGCACTTCCCGATGCCACCCGGCGCAAGTATTCCGCACAGACCTACGCAGAACATCTACGAACGAGACTGTAACGTTACTTACCATCCTCAGCAGCCTGAACGTGTGTCCAGCTCAAGTGGGCGCGTAAACCCCTCCGCCGCAGCATCTTCGTGGTACCCCGCGATACAGCATCTATGCCTCGGGCCCCTGCTTCATGAAATACCCCTGGCCGCCCACGCTTTTCGCTTCCCACTCCAGGTCGCGCGGCTCGACATTTGACCATAGACTCCATTCGTCGCCGCCGACCACAATCGAGCGCACGGGAATAAACATCCAGACAATGAGATACAAATCACATTTTCTACGAATTGAACTCCGAGGATCAAGCATTCGACATCGGACAACGTTCGCAAACTCGACTGGGGAGGCGAGGTTCCACATTGGAGGGAAAAGCAAGGACGCATACTGCATTCCGCACCGCGGTAGTACCGGCGGCAGGGATGGGAACACGCTTCCTTCCGGCCACCAAGACCGTACCGAAGGAACTCTTGCCGGTAGTCGACACTCCGGGCATCGAGTTGGCCGCTGGGGAGGCGGCCGATTCAGGTGCTTCGCGTCTGCTCATCGTCACCACCGCGGGTAAGGACGGAGTTGTCTCGCACTTCATCAAGGACCTCGCCCTTGAGAGCCACCTCGCGGCCAAGGGCAAGCACACGTTGCTTGAGAAAGTCCGTAAGTCATCGAGCCTGATCGATGTGGAGGCCGTGATTCAGAATCGCCCGTTGGGCCTCGGCCACGCGGTCGGCTGCGCTGAGCAGTCGCTCGGCGATGACGAAGACGCCATCGCTGTGCTCCTTCCTGACGACCTCGTCCAGCCCTCGGGAATTCTGCAAACAATGTCGCAGGTTCGTGCCGAACACGGCGGAACGGTGCTGTGCGCGGTCGACGTCCCGAAGTCGCAGGTGAGCTCCTACGGTGTCTTTCATGTCGAAGAGGTCCCGGGCGTCTCTCAACCAGATGTGATGAAGGTTCTTGGCATGGTAGAGAAGCCTCAACTTGCCGATGCACCATCCACACTCGCCGCTGCCGGCCGATATATCCTCGACCGCCAGATTTTCGATGCGCTTCGTCGCATTGAACCCGGAGCCGGCGGCGAATTGCAGCTGACAGACGCAATCGCCCTTCTGATCAAGCAGGGCCACCCCGTTCACGTGGTGGTTCATCGCGGAACGCGACACGACCTCGGTAACCCTGGCGGCTACCTGCGCGCCGCCGTCGACACCGCGTTGAACGGTGATGAGTACGGACCGGCGCTTCGCAAGTGGCTTATCAAGCGTCTCGAACTGGGAGATAACGCGTAACAGCTAACAGACGCCAAGTTATCGAAACGGTGGCCGACCAACGATGATCGGCCACCGTCATACGGTATTGCTAATTCACCAACATCAGCACGACCTGGGCGAGACCATCGCGTCGCACAAATCGTTGACGCCCGCCAACTCCGGTGCCAAGATGATCAACCACACGCGACGAACGCGTGTGCGAACAACTGAAAACAGATGGCCCGCCGCGACTGGCATCGCGACGGGCCGGATGTCCGACTGAAACGGTGTCGAACGTGCCTCAGCATACCTATGTGCAGGTGACATCGTGAGTATCGAAGCGATCACCTGGACTCTCGAACACGCAGCCATCCCCTCCCCCACACCGCCCGGCATGCCGTCGGCGCCGGCACTGACGTTGGTGCTCTTGGGTTTGGCCAATCACGCTTCCCGGAACGGCGATGACGCCTACCCGTCGGTGCGGACCCTGGCCCGCTACGCCCGGATGAGCGAACGCCAAGTGCAGCGCTGCCTCAGCACACTCGTCGAACTCGAACTCATCACCCGCGGCGATCAGGAACGGGTCGCGGCAACGATCTCGCGCGAGGATCGTCGTCCCATCTGCTACAACCTCTGCATGCCGCGGGGCGACGCCCCGTCGCCCCGGCCGAAGTCACGGGGTGACATGCGAGTACCCGACGGGGTGACAGCAGAGCACGAACGGGGTGACGCTCATGTCACCCGAACCGTCCTTGAACCAAGAGATAAACCTGCCGCACCGTCGCGTACGGAGCCTCCCGCAAGAACGGCGCCCGCAGCGCAGCAGCAGCATCCTCACATCGACGACCTGGCCACGGCGTGCCGCCGGGCCGGTCTCACCGCACGGTTCGACACCCTCACCGCCGAGAAAGCCACGCTGATCGCCCACGCGGTCGACGTCCACGGCATCGACGCACTCGTGCGGGCCGCGCTCGAACGGCATCGTCCGAACGACCCTGCCCGCTCGGCAGCGGCCTGGATCTCGATCTGGCAGGAGCTCAGACCACCACAGCCGAAGCTTCCACCCACCTGCGGTCAGTGCGACGAGTACGGGTGGCTGCCCGACGACGATCTCGGCAGAGCGGTCCGCTGCTCGTGTCGGCGAAAGACACGTGCGCCATCCGCCAAACCCACCTACGCCAGAACGTCGAATGCTTCACGAGAACCGCGGCTGCCGTATGCATTTTGCACTCCGTCGACCGCATCTCCGGGTAGTGGTCATGCGCGGCCAGCCGCCCGTGTATCCAGTCGTCGTTGACCTCGGACCGTCTGCGATATCACCCGCACATCGAGATCGTTCCGTCTTCGCTTCGGCTCATCACCGTTGCTGGAGTGCCATTACTCGACCTCGACCTCGGGCTCCGGGCTCGGGCTGTCCGGCGAGGCGGGCGTGGCATCCGAGGTGCTCGACGTGGTGGACGGATCGTCGGTCGTCGACTCCTGTGGAACCACGGCAGGGCCGGGCGGGGTTGGGGTCGGAGCGGGTGCAGCTTCGGACGGCGGTGCGGCGGGAACCGTGAAGATCCAGCCTGCAGTGCCTTCCGGTCGCAGCATCACGGCGGAAGCAACTGGAGAGGAGCTGAATGTGATCCACCCGGCGTAGCTCGAAGCCGGTTCGAGCACCTGAGGTAGAGCGGCGCGTGTGGGATCGCACCCTCCTGTCGCAGGTCCGATGGCCGCAGTGCTGCCGTCGGAGAGAACCGCCCGGAAATCATTGGATGTGAGCGTGTTCCATCGTGGCTCGTCGGTCTGCGATGAAGTGCGAATGCTCATCTGCACAGCGATTCCACACCCGGGATCGTTGCGCACTGCCGTGACCGTCGCGGTACCGAGTTCGGTGCCGTCGGTGGCAACGAGCGTGAATGGTTGCCCGACTCCGACGTAGGTGGGCTCGGTCGGCCCAGGCGCCGGCGCTGGAGCCGGGGCGGTGTCGTTCGGCGACGCAGGGGTGGTCGTGGCTGTCGGTGAAGCTGCCGGTGGATCAGGTGTCGGTGAATCGGTAGGTGTGGTTTGTTCCGGGGACTCCTCGGCGGCGGTGGCATCCGTGGTCGTGTCCGCGGCCGCTTCACTGGCCGGTGATGTCGGCGTAGTGGTGGTCGGCGAGGTCTGCGTGCCCTGCGCGGAGGTGGACGGTTCCTGTCCGCCCACTTGGTCGGCGATGTCTTCCTCGGGCGCTACGGATTCCTCCGCGAGAACGTCGAGCACCGTCTGGGTTTCATCAGCACAGGGCGTAGCGACAGGCGCTGGATCTTCCGCAGATTGCTCCGGACGCTGGGCAAGATCGGTTTCGGATACGGGACCGGCCGCTTCCTCCTCACCTGAAGGTGGGGTCTCGTCGTCGGCGGGCAGCATCTGGTCAGGTGAGTCCGCACTATCTGCGCGGGCCTCATCCGGAGCAGCCTCGATGCACGTCTCGATGTTCGGATCGTTCTCGGGTTCGGTGAGACGAGCAGCGAGCGTGTCTGCCTGCAGCGCCACTCCTGCCGTCTGCAGACCCGGTGGAGGTGGGGTGTCGATACCGATTCCACATTCGGCGTGGGCGACAAGCATGTTCAATTTCCATGGCAGAAGCACATTGATAATGCCAGGTGTGAAGACTTCGAGCCACAACTGAGACGTCGCTCGATTCTCCGTGCTGACCTGAACGGATTTCACGGTAGCGGTGTAGCTGGCCAACGCAAATGATGTGGTGACAGACTCCTGCGAGTTCGGTGCAGGAATGGAGAATGGAGAACCTAGAAGGGTGAACGACCCACCGGTCACACTCCCAGTGCCGTTCTGACCAGGGCGGCACCCGGCCGTGGCCACGATCGGTTGCGGGCTGTTATAGGAAAAGAAGGACAGTACCTCCACCGGCAACCCCAAAACGCTGTCGAGCAACGCAACGGAGATCTCTTTGGCCTGCGATGTCGCATAAACCGGCACCCAGGGTCACGTCAAAGTCGTCTTTCCGCTGGTGAGAACCAGTTCTATCGCATCCTGAATGCAGAGTTGATACCGTCGGCAGGCCGCAGCGATA
>NZ_SLVY01000015.1 GCF_004345605.1 Rhodococcus sp. SMB37 | reverse complement strand
CAAACAACCACCCACAAAAATGTGGGGGTCGCACCAAAAAATATTGGCACTGACATTCATCGGCACACTGTTGAGTTCTCAAAGAACACGCACACGCCGTCGCCGTTCGAAAATACTTCCGAACCGCTCCGGGGCAACCGTTCCAACCTATCACATAAATTCTTGTCGGGCGCAAACCCGGTTCGAATTCTCGCTGTGATAATCCTTGCGAACTGAACACTACCATATACCCGACCCTCTCGGCTCGGGTTGGTGTCCCTGTCGCTCGAACGACAACAAAGTTACGCCACCGCCAACAGAGCGTCAAATCGCCTGGTCAGACCCCCGACAGCGGTGGCGTCACCCTCGTGTCAGTCCTTCACGATGCGCACGCCGGCGAAGTTCCGTTTACCGCGACGAACAACCATCCACTGGCCGTGGAGCAGATCATTCTCCGACGGCGTCCAATCTTCGCTCGAGACTCGGACGTTGTTGACTGACGCACCACCTTCCTTGACCGTCCGCCGCGCCGCACCCTTGCTCTCACACAGCTCCGTCGCGACGAGAAGGTCGACGATGGTGTTCGGATCGCCGTCACGCACCTCCGAAACCGCCGCCTCGGTCAACGCCGCAGCAAGCGTTCCTTCGTCGAGCTCCGCGAGTTCGCCGCGCCCGAACAACGCGAGGCTCGCGTGCTCGACGGCACGGGTATTCGCTTCACCGTGGACAAGGGTCGTCATCTCCGCTGCGAGACGCTTCTGTGCCTCGCGTGCGTGCGGACGTTCGGCAGTTGCGGTTTCGAGCTCCGCCAGTTCCTCCCGCGACAGGAACGTGAACCACCGCAGGTACTTGATCACGTCGGCGTCTGCCGCGTTGACGAAGTACTGGTACCACGCGTACGGACTCGTCATCTCCGGGTCGAGCCACAGGCTTCCGCCGCCGGTCGACTTCCCGAACTTCTTGCCGTCCGAGGAGGTCACGAGCGGAACGGTCAGGGCATGCACCGAGGCCCCGTCGGTGCGTCGGTTCAGTTCGACACCGGCGATGATGTTGCCCCACTGATCGGAGCCACCGACCTGGAGCGCACACCCGTACTTGCGGCGAAGTTCCACGTAGTCGTTGGCCTGCAGCAGCATGTAACTGAACTCGGTGTACGAGATACCGTCGCCCTCGAGCCGGCGTTTGACGGTGTCGCGCGCGAGCATGACGTTGACCGAGAAGTGCTTACCGATGTCCCGCAGGAAATCGACGACACCGAGCTGACCCGTCCAGTCGAGGTTGTTCACCACGACTGCGCCGGTGTCCGGGTCGCCGAAGTCGACGAATCGCTCGAGTTGACCGCGGATGCGCTCTGACCAATCGGCAACGGTGTCGGAAGACTGCATCGTCCGCTCTCCCACGTCGCGCGGATCGCCGATCATGCCGGTAGCACCGCCGGCGAGCACGATCGGCCGGTGGCCTGCGCGCTGGAAACGCTTGAGCGCGAGCAGCGGTACGAGGTGACCTGCGTGCAGACTCGGCCCGGTGGGGTCGAATCCGGCATAGAGCGTGATCGGACCTGCATCGAGGTCCCGTCGGAGTGCGTCGAGATCGGTCGATTGGGCAATGAGCCCGCGCCAGGTCAGTTCGTCCAGAATTTGCTCAGTCACCGTTCGATCATCCCATTACGGTTCAGAGCATCGGAGCGCGTGGGCTCCTTCGGTATGCGGAGACACCGATCCGACCGGGGATCCACAACCGCCACGGCCGGTCGGCAGCGACACTGATCCCCACTCTCGGACCGGTCGCCACCTGTGATTTCACCTCGGAGAGGGTGACCGATACCCGCGCGTCCGGTGCGAAGACGTCGAGACCGTTGTCGTCGAGAGTCAGACCCAGTGCCTCCGCAAGATTGCCGGGGCCGCGCGCGAGATTCTCCACGGGGGTGCCGGGTGTCCGCCGGGTCCGCACTGCCGATTCACCGGTGATCACTTCGGCACCGCGCAACAACACCACGGAGGCTACGCCGGGGGGACCGACCGAGACGTTCGCGCAGTGGTGGATTCCGTAGCTGCGATAGACGTACAGGTGGCCGGCCGGTCCGAACATGACCCGGTTGCGGCCGGTCGGACCACGGTACGAGTGTGCGGCCGGGTCCGGCCACGGACCATCTTCAGGTCCGCCGTACGCCTCGACCTCGGTGATACGCAGCGTCACCTCACCGACGCTGATATGAGCAGCCAGTAAGACGCGCGCTGCAGCAACCGGATCGAGTGCCGAAAGACGATCCGAGGTCAGCTCGTGGCCCATCCGGCGGCCCCGCGCGAGACGAAATCCTCGTGCTCGCCGTCAGAGACGTCACGTGCGTCGTCGACGAGCAGAACCGGGATTCCGTTCTCGATGGGATACGCGCGGTGCAGCCTGGGGTTGTACAGAACCGTGTCGTCGACGAGGAGAAGCGGCCCCTTGTCCTGTGGGCAGGCCAGGATGCTCAACAGTGTGGGATCGACGGCCACGGATGTCCTCTCGACGAGCTGATGGTGAACGCGCTCAGGTTACCGCGCCGGCGGACAGGTCCGGCCCGTGCCCGACGTCCACTTGGTCGACACCGCCTTGGTAAACCGACGGTACATCCCCGTTGCCGGGTCTGCGTACCAGGACCGGACGCTGGGCGCAGGTAGCCCTCGCGCACGCAGAACCTCGGTGATCGGGCGATACGACGGACCCAGGGGAATCTCGGCGACCACATGTACCAGGTCGGGACGCTCACCGACGGGCAGGGCATCGAACGCCACGGTGATCTCGGCGGCGGTCGGCGCACGATTCTCACGGAGCGTGACCGCTGCCACCGCGATGTGACGGTGACCGACGGTGACGCCGTACGACACGGCGAGGTCGACCCGGGGGAGGTTGCCGAGGACGTCGACGACCGGCTGCGCATAGACCGGGCCATGCTGTGTCACGGTGACGGAACGTTTGTTGTCGAGAAGCCAGAAGTCGCCGTCGGTATCGCGACGGAACAGATTCTCCGTGGGTACCCAGGCGTCGCCCGGTTCGAAAAGGCCGCGCATGACACCGGTGATCGCCTCGGCGGAGTGACCCCGTCGGCCGAGCAGCAGCCCGACCTCGTCGGGATCACATTCCCGCACGAATCCACGGTCGTCTTCGAGGAGTCGACCGGACACCGGATCGTAGGCAGCCAGTCGGACGTCGGCGCTCCCCGGCAACGGCCGCCCCTTCGAGCCGACCTTCGCCCCTGAGACGTTCGCGAGCACGATGTCGCCCTCGGTCGAGGCGTAGAACTCGAGTACTCGGGCAGGCTCGAAGCGCTCCATGGTGCGTCGCCACAGGCCGGGCGTCATGCCGGAGCCGAGGAACAGCCGGATGGGATGGATGTCGTCGGCATGCGAGGAGGAGCTGTCGAGGATCGAACGCAGCATCGACCATGTATAGGTCACCACCGTCACGCCGTACCGATGAATCTCCTCGCGGAAGCGCGTGGGGTCCAACTCCCGAGACAAGGCGATCCGCGCACCACCCGCGAGCGCGCCTCCGAGCCCGACCAGGAGTCCGGACGAATGATGCAGAGGCGCAAGGCAATACATCGTATCGCCACGATCGAGTGACGCCGCGGTAGCGGTTCCGAAGGCCGACAGCGCCCACCTGTGGTTCGTGATCCGCTTCATCTCGAGCGTGTCGCCGCTTCCTGTGAACAACACGAAAGCCAGCTCGCGGGCGAGACCGGGGTTCGGGACGTACCAGCCCGGTAACTCGACGGTCGACACGTCGAAACGTTCGAGGTCGACCACCTCTGCTCCCGGAGGGACATCGAGTTCACGAAGGTTTCCACCGCCCAGGACGAGCACAGGAAGACCGGTTGCAGCTGCACGGTCGAGGCGCTCCGGGTCGGCGACGATCGTCTCCACGGCACCGAGCCTGATGGCTTCGGCGAGATCAGGCCCCTCGGACAGCATCACCGACACGCCTCCGAGCCGCGACACCGCTGCAACGGCGGCCATCGCGCTTGGTCGGGTTCCCATCAGGACACCGACGTGCATGGCCGGGCGGATGCCGCAGCCGATGAGTCCGAGGACGATGCTGTCGATCCTCGTGTCGACGACCTCGTACGTATACACCCGGTCGTCGTAGATGAAGCAATCGCGATGCGACGCCTTGCGGGCCTGTTCCGCGAGAAGACTTCCTACGGAGACACGCGTATGCGATTGGAGTTGCCCCAACCGCGCGAGCCGCGGCAGGGCACGTACCGCCTCGCCCGACAGTTCACGGGCTCCACGCACCGCGCCGGCCGCGAGTCCGGCAAGACCCCCGACGACTTCGGTGCCGACCTCAGCGATGGTCGTGGCGGTATGGGTGATGCGATTGCCGATCGTCACACCGGTCTCACCTTCACCGTGCGGGTCCGGCGTCTTCATCGGTGCCACGCCGACCGGTCGGTCCCCCTGACCGTCACGCCACTGCACCCATTCACTGACGGCGGGCCATGTCTGTTGTGCAGCAACGGATCCCACCACAAGCCCGAAGTGACCCGCGCGCAGTGAGTATTCGTACACCTCGGCACGAGGTGCAGCTTTGCGAATACCGCGCACGGCGAGTGGCTGGCCTATGTCGTCGACCTCGCCCACGAACGCGAGAACCGGGCAGGTGATCTCCACGAGGCTGACGGCGCGGTCGTTGATCACGAACCCGCCGCTCATCATCCGGTTGTGTGCGATGAACTGTCGTAGTAGTTCGGCCACCGCCGGGCCGGACCACGCAACCCAGCCTTCGGTGTCCAGGAACCTGCGCTGAGGCTCGCGCGGCAGCAGTGCCTCACGGTCGTGCAACTGTAGGAGGAAGTCGATGCGCGAGCGCACGCTCTTGACCGGATCCAGGAACTGGAAGCCCGCGCGCGCCATCCAGCCCGAGATCGCAAGGCGGTTGAACACGTGGTCGGCGAGGAAATCGGCCGATCGGACGGCAACTGCATCAGGGATACCGAACGGAAGCGCAGCCAGAGTGTCGACGGGGCTCCCGAACGTCACCAGACTGGCGATGCCACGACTCCGTCGATAGGCCGCCGCTTGGTAGCAGAACATGCCGCCCTGCGAGTACCCCGACAGATGGACGGCGCGGCCGGTGTAGTCGTGAACTCGGTCGATGATCTCGTCGAGGGCAACGATGTGATCGGTGAGGGTCCGCCCCCACCCGCCCTCTTCCTGATCCGGTGACCCGAAGTCGACGACCCAGGGGTCGAGGCCCATCGAGTGCAGCAATCCGACAGCGCCCGTTTCCGGGGTGACGTCGTACACGTCGGCCGACATCATCATCGGCGGCACCAATACGATCGGGATTCCTGAGGCAGCCGTGTCGGACTCGGGGAAATATCGCCGCAGTCGGTACATCGGGGTGCGGACGACGACCTGGAACGGGGACGGTGTCGCCCCTGATTCCAGGCCGCCGAATCGCACCACCTCGAGACCGTTCTGCGCCGTCGCGACCACACGCCGCAGGGATCCGATCACAGCGTTACCGCTCAGCTCCACCTACCGCCCCCTCCATCCGGCGTTCCGGCACACCCGGTCACGGCTCTCAGCCTGCCACACGGCGGGCGGCTGTCGGTGTCGCGTCGGTGAGTGTCTCCCGACAGTGCAAGTCGTGTCCCGAACTCTTCACTCTGTCAGGAACGCACCCACGAACGCAGGTCCTGCACTACTTCGCGTACTCCGTCGAGCTGCTCGGCGACCCGAACCCCCGCCGTGCCACCACGCGCGTTCCGCGAGGCGACCGACCCTTGGACCGTGAGCACCTCGCGGACCTGGGAAGTGAGCGCGGGATCGACCGCGGCGAGTTCGTCGTCGGTCAACTCGTCGAGCCCGACACCGCGCCCTTCCGCGGCTCGAACGCACGCCCCGGCCGCTTCGTGTGCGACACGGAAAGGCACGCCCTGACGGACCATCCATTCTGCGATGTCGGTGGCGAGGGTGAAACCGGCCGGTGCGAGTTCTGCCATGCGGTCGGTGTGGAACGTCAGTGTCGCGATGAGCCCGGTGATCGCCGGCAGCAACAACTCGAGCTGCGCAACCGAATCGAAGACCGGTTCCTTGTCTTCCTGCAGATCCCGGTTGTATGCGAGCGGCTGCGCCTTGAGCGTGGCCAGCAGCCCGGTGAGATTGCCGATCAGGCGACCGGCCTTGCCCCGGGTGAGTTCGGAGACGTCGGGGTTCTTCTTCTGCGGCATGATCGACGATCCCGTGGACCACGCATCGGCGAGTGTGGCGTAACCGAATTCGGGTGTGCTCCAGAGGATCACCTCCTCTGCCATGCGCGACAGGTCGACAGCGATCTGCGCGAACACGAACGCAGCCTCGGCTGCGAAGTCGCGCGAACTGGTCGCATCGATCGAGTTGTTCGCGGCCGAGTCGAATCCGAGATCCGCTGCAATCGCGTCGGGGTCGAGTCCGAGCGAAGACCCTGCGAGTGCACCCGAGCCGTAGGGCGACACGGCCGCACGCTTGTCGAAGTCACGCAGGCGGTCGACGTCGCGCAGCAGCGGATGCGCGTGTGCAAGCAGGTGATGCGCGAGGAGCACGGGCTGCGCCGCCTGCAGATGCGTTTTACCGGGCATGATGGCGTCCGGATGGGCCGCAGCCTGGCCGGCGATGGCGTCGGCGACGTCGAGTACTCCGTCGGCGATGCGCCGTGCGGCGTCGCGGAGCCACATACGAAACAGTGTGGCGACCTGGTCGTTGCGCGACCGGCCCGCCCGCAACCGTCCTCCGACCTCCGGGCCGACCCGCTCGATGAGAGCGCGTTCGAGCGCACCGTGCACGTCCTCATCGGATACGGCCGGGGTGAACGCGCCGGACGCGACGTCCGCGGCGAGCCGTTCGAGACCGTCGAGCATCGTCGCGAGATCGGCGTCGGTCAGCAGCCCCGCACCATGGAGGACCTTCGCGTGGGCCTGCGACGCGCGCACGTCGTACGGGGCGAGCACCCAGTCGAAGTGCGTGGACTTGCTCAGAGCCGCCATGGCGGCGGCAGGTCCGGATTCGAACCTGCCGCCCCACAGGGCACCTTCGTTGGTGCCGTGAGCCTGGGTCATCGCTTACAGTCCCAGGTCCCGCTTGGCCGCAACCTTCGACGAGAGGCCGTGGATCTGCACGAAGCCCTTGGCATTCGACTGATCGAAACTGTCGCCCTCGTCGTAGGTGGCGAGGTTGAAGTCGTACAGCGACTCGGGGCTGCGGCGGCCGTTGACCGAGATGTGGCCACCGTGCATGACCATGCGGATATCGCCGGTGACCCGTTCCTGGGTCTTCTCGACGAATGCGTCGAGCGCGTACTTGAGCGGGGAGAACCACAGGCCGTCGTAGACCAGCTCGCTCCAGCGCTCTTCGACGCGGCGCTTGTAGCGGCCGAGCTCGCGTTCCAGGGTGACGTGCTCGAGTTCCTGGTGGGCGGTGATCAGCGCGATGGCACCAGGGGCCTCGTAGATCTCGCGGCTCTTGATGCCGACGAGGCGGTCCTCGACCATGTCGAGGCGGCCCACGCCCTGAGCACCGGCGCGCTTGTTGAGCTGCTGGATCGCTTCGAGCACGGTGACGTGCTTGCCGTCGATGGCGACGGGGCGTCCTCCCTCGAAGCTGATGATGACTTCGTCGGGCGCCTGCCAGTTGAGGGTGGGGTCCTCGGTGTAGTCGTAGACGTCCTTGGTGGGAGCGTTCCACAGGTCCTCGAGGAAGCCGGTCTCGACGGCACGTCCCCACACGTTCTGATCGATGGAGAACGGCGACTTCTTCGTCACGTTGATCGGCAGGCCGTGCTCGCCTGCGAAGGCGATGGCCTTCTCGCGGGTCCAGGCGTAGTCGCGGACGGGTGCGATGACCTGCAGGTCGGGGGCGAGAGCGCCGAAGCCGACCTCGAAGCGGACCTGGTCGTTGCCCTTGCCGGTGCAGCCGTGGGAGACGATGGTGCCCCCATGCTCGCGAGCGGCCTGCACGATGTGCTTCACGATCAGCGGGCGGCTGATCGCGGAGACCAGTGGATACCGGTCCATGTAGAGGGCGTTGGCCTGCACGGTGGGTAGGCAGTATTCGGTCGCGAACTCGTCCTTGGCGTCGACGACGACGGATTCGACGGCACCGCAGTCGAGGGCGCGTTGACGCACGACCTCCATGTCCTCGCCGCCCTGGCCGAGGTCGATGGCGACGGCGACGACCTCCTTGCCGGTCTCCTTGCCGATCCAGCTGATGGCAACGGAGGTGTCCAGCCCGCCCGAGTAGGCGAGTACGACGCGATCGGCCATGGTGATTGTGCTCCTTCTTGTTTTCGACGTACGTCTATCAGTGGTAGGTCAGGCGAGTGATTCGATTTTCGCAGCCAGGTCGGCTCCCGTAGTCGGTTCGCGAGCGATCACCGCGATGGTGTCGTCTCCCGCGATCGTCCCGACCACTTCCGGTAATGATGCACGATCGAGTGCACTGGCCAGATAGTGCGCTGCCCCGGGTGGGGTCCGCAACACCGCGATGTTGCCACTCGAGTCGGTCGAGACCAGAAGCTCACCGAGGAGTTTCGACAGGCGGTCGGTGCCGCCGGTGACCCCGCGTACCGGACTACCGTCCTCCGGGACCACATACACGCCCGCTCCCCCGTCGGCCGCCCGGAGCTTGACGGCTCCGAGCTCCTCGAGGTCGCGGGACAATGTGGCGGTCGAGACTTCGATGCCCTCATCGGCGAGCAGGGTCGCGAGCTCGGTATGACTACGCACCGCGCGGGTGGCCAGCAGCGCAATGATGCGTGCCTGCCGGGCGGCTCGCGTCGGGGCACTCACCGCGATGTCGTCTCGGCCGTGCACGGTGCTCATCGTCAGCTCCGACTCTGTTCGAGCAGCCACACGAGCAGAGCCTTCTGCGCGTGCAGACGGTTCTCGGCCTCGTCCCACACCACCGCACGGGGGCCGTCGATGACCTCGGCGGTGATCTCTTTGCCGCGGTAGGCAGGAAGGCAATGCAGCACGATCGAATCGGATTTCGACAATGCGACGATCTCGTCGTTCAGCTGGAACGGCCGGAACACCGCTTCGCGGTCGAGGCCGTCGTTCTCCTGTCCCATGGACACCCACGTGTCGGTGACGAGGACGTCGGCGCCCTCCGCCGCGGCCCGGGGGTCACCGATGATGGTGATGCTTCCGCCGGTCTGCTCGGCGCGAACGCGGGTGGCCTCGACGACCTCAGGATCCGGTACGAACCCGTCCGGTGTCGCGATCGTGATGTGCATACCGGCGGTGACGCCTCCGAGCATCAGCGAGTGCGCCATGTTGTTGGCACCGTCACCGAAGTACGTCATGTGCAGGCCGGCAGTGCTGCCCTTGTTCTCGCGAATGGTCTGCAGGTCTGCGAGGACCTGACAGGGGTGGAACGTGTCGGTGAGCGCGTTGACCACAGGTACCTCGGAGTGGGCCGCGAGCGTCTCGACGCGGTCCTGTCCGTACGTGCGCCACACCACCGCCTTCGTGAAGCGGGAGAACATGCGGGCTGTGTCGTCGAGGGTTTCGCCCTTGCCGATCTGGGTGGCGCCGGCATCGACGACGATCGCGTGCCCTCCGAGTTGTGCGATGCCCGCATCGAACGAGAAGCGGGTCCGCGTGGACGTCTTGTCGAACAGGACAGCGACGCTGTACGGGCCTTCGAGGGGGCGACGCGAGAGCGGGTTCTTCTTCAGCTCTGCGGCGAGTTCGAGGACTTCGTTCTGTTCCGTCGGCGTGAGGTCGTCGTCGCGGACGAAATGCCTGACCATCTTCACTGGTTCCCTTCCCGGGATGCGGCGTCGAGAATCTCCGGAAGCGCAGTGACGAACCCGTTCGCCTGCTCCTCGGTGAGGATGAGCGGGGGCGCGAGCCGGATCACGTCGGGTGCGGCCGCGTTGACCAGGAATCCTGCGTCGCGCGCGGAGGTTTCGACGGCAGCGGCCTTCGTGTCGGTGAGCACCACACCGAGGAGTAGGCCCGAACCGCGCACGTGTTCCACGAGTGGGTGACCGAGTTCTTCGATTCCGGCGGAGAGGGTCTTGCCCACCGAATCGACGTGGTCGAGCAAGTTCTGCTCGTCGATCGTGCGCAGCACCGCGAGCGCGGCAGCCGCGCACACAGGATTGCCACCGAAGGTTGTGCCGTGCTTGCCGGGCGTGAGCAGGTCTGCAGCGGGTCCGGTCGCGAGGACCGCACCGATGGGCATGCCACCGCCGAGTCCCTTGGCGAGGGTCATCACGTCGGGAACGATGCCCGCCGCCTGGTGCGCGAAGAAGGTACCGGTGCGGGCGACACCGGTCTGCACCTCGTCGAGCACGAGCAGCGCGCCGTGTTCGGAGGTGAGGCGACGTGCGCCGGCAAGGTATCCCTCGGGCGGTACGACGACACCGGACTCGCCCATGATCGGTTCGAGGAATACAGCGGCGGTGGTGTCGTCGATCGCAGCGGCGAGCGCGTCGAGATCGCCGTACGGGACGAATTCGACGCCTGCGGGCATCGGTTCGAACGGTGCGCGCTTGTCCGGTTGGCCCGTGAGTGCGAGGGCGCCCATGGTGCGGCCGTGGAATGCCTTCTCGGCGGCGATGATCTTGGGGCGGCCGGTGAGCCGCGCGATCTTGAACGCGGCTTCGTTGGCTTCGGTGCCGGAGTTGCAGAAGAACGCCCGGCCCGGATGCCCCCAGAGTCCGAGGAGTTGCTCGGCGAGGTCGAGCACCGGCTGCGACGCATACAGGTTCGACACATGCCCGAGCTGGTTGAGCTGCCCGGTCACAGCCTCGATGACAGCCGGATGGCGGTGACCGAGGCTGTTGACCGCGATTCCGCCGAGCAGATCGAGATACTGCCTGCCGTCGGCGTCGGTGAGAACGGCACCGTTACCGGCGACCAGTGCGACCTTGGGTACGCCGTAGTTGTTCATGAGTGAGCCGGACCAGCGCTGCTGGAGCTCGGACGTGCCGGTCATGCGGCGCCTTCCTTGTCGGGGGCCGGCACCACCATGGTGCCGATGCCTTCTTCGGTGAACAGTTCGAGCAGCACGGAGTGCGGCTGGCGTCCGTCGATGACGTGCGCTGTGGGAACTCCGCCCTGCACGGCGCGCAGGCACGCCTCCATCTTGGGGACCATGCCGGAGTCGAGTGACGGCAGGAGCGTCTCGAGCGCGGCAGTGTCGATCGACGAGGTGAGCGAGCTGCGGTCGGGCCAGTCGGTGTAGAGACCTTCGACGTCGGTGAGGACGACGAGTTTCTCCGCGCCGAGCGCCTCGGCGAGGGCCGCGGCGGCGGTGTCGGCGTTGATGTTGTGCACGACGCCGTCGGCGTCGGGCGCAATCGTCGATACCACGGGGATGCGGCCCGCCGCTATGAGGTCGAGCACCGCTGCGGGGTCGACAGTGGTGACGTCACCGACGAGTCCGATGTCGGTGTCGCTTCCGTCGACGACGACGGTGCGACGGGTTGCGGTGAACAGTTGCGCGTCTTCACCGGAGATCCCGACCGCGAACGGCCCGTGGCTGTTGATCAGGCCGACGAGTTCGCGGCCGACCTGTCCGAACAGCACCATGCGTACGACATCCATGACCTCGGGTGTGGTCACGCGGAAGCCGCCACGGAACTCGCCTTCCATGCCGAGCCGCTTCAGCATGGCGTTGATCTGCGGGCCACCGCCGTGCACCACGACGGGGTGGATGCCGACCGTGCGCAGGAACGCCATGTCGGCGGCGAACGCAGCCTTGAGGATGTCGTCGGTCATGGCGTTGCCGCCGTACTTGACGACGACGATCTTGTCGCGGAACTTCTGCAGCCACGGCAGGGCTTCAGCGAGCACGAACGCCTTCTGGTGCGAGGTCAGACTCGCGATGAGGTCGTCGGTCATGAGGTTCTCCTGTATCGACCGGGAAGGTGGGGGCCGCCCGATCAGGACGAGTAGGCCGAGTTCTCCTCGACGTAGGCATGGGAGAGGTCCGTGGTGCGGATGGACACTTCGGCGTCGCCGACACCGAGGTCGATCTCCAATGCGATGTCGATGCCGGACAGGTCCACCTCGCGGGCACCGGGTGCGCCGACACCGTCGATGCACACCGGGCTTCCGTTGAACGTCACCGAGATCTTGTCGGGGTCGAGCTCGATGGGGGCGATACCGATCGCAGCGAGGACGCGACCCCAGTTGGGGTCGGAGCCGAACAGCGCGGTCTTGACGAGGCTGTCGCGGGCGACTGTGCGGGCACCGATCAGTGCGTGGGATTCGGAGGCGGCACCGCGCACCGTGACAGTGACACGCTTGGTGACGCCTTCGGCGTCGGCCATCATCTGCGCTGCAAGATCGTCGCACACGGCGAGGACGGCGGCGTTGAGCTCGTCCTGGCTCGGGGTGACGCCGCTGGCGCCGGACGCGAGGAGCAGAACCGTGTCGTTGGTACTGGTGGCACCGTCGATGTCGAGCCGGTCGAACGTCATGCGGGTCGCTCCGCGCAGCGCTTCGTCGAGTTGTTCGGCGGTCGCGACGGCGTCGGTGGTGAGGACGACGAGCATCGTGGCCAGCGCGGGGGCGAGCATGCCGGCGCCCTTGCCCATCCCGCCGACGTTCCACTTGTCGGCGTGGTGCAACGCGACCTGCTTGGGGACGGTATCGGTGGTCATGATCGCGTAGGCGGCATCGGTTCCACCGGAGATTCCGCCGGCCAGTTCGTGCACGATCTCCTCGACACCGGCGAGGACCTTGTCCATGGGCAGGCGGTCACCGATCAGACCGGTGGAACACACGGCAACCTCACCGGCGCCGGTGTCGGTGCCCCAATTGCTGAGCGCGGCGGCGAGGGCCTCAGCGGTCGCGTGGGTGTCCTGGAAACCGCCGGGGCCGGTGCATGCGTTGGCGCCCCCGGAATTGAGGACCACGGCACGCAGGGCGTGCGAGGCCAGCACCTGTTGCGACCACAGGACCGGTGCGGCCTTGACCTTGTTGGTGGTGAACACACCGGCGGCAGCGAGGTCGGGGCCTTCGTTGACGACGAGCGCGAGGTCGGGGTTTCCGCTGGCCTTGATACCGGCCCGGATCCCGGCGCCCCGGAATCCGGCGGGCGAGGTCACGCCCTGGGCGCGGATCAGCCGGCCCCCGGCGATCTCGACGGCATCGGCGTATACGTGCTCGGCGTGCTTGTCGGTGTTGTCGGTCACGGTGCCACTCCCACGGTGGGCAGGCCTGCGGTCTCGGCGAGACCGACGGCGAGGTTCATGGACTGGACGGCGCCACCCGCGGTGCCCTTGGTGAGGTTGTCGATCGCGGCGATTGCGATCAGTAGTCCGGCGTCGGTGTCGACGGTGACGGCGATCTGTACGGCGTTGGATCCGACTACGGCGCCGGTCGCAGGCAGCGCTCCTTCCGGAAGCAGATGCACGAACGGTTCGTCGGCGTAGGCCTTCTCGTAGACGGCGCGCACCTCTGCTACCGACGCGGTGGTCGGTGCTGTGCACGTCGCCAGGATGCCGCGGGGCATCGGCGCCAGCACGGGTGTGAACGAGACGGTCACGGGTGTGCCCGCGAGCGCGGACAGGTTCTGTTTGATCTCGGGGGTGTGCCGATGTGCGCCCGCGACGCCGTAGGCGCGGGCCGAGCCCATCACCTCGGAACCGAGCAGGTCGACCCGCGGGGACTTGCCGGCGCCGGAGGTGCCGGAGACCGCGACGATCTGGACCGTAGGCTCGACGATCCCCGCTGCGACGGCCGGCGCCAGCGCGAGAGTCGCGGACGTCGGGTAGCAGCCGGGAACCGCGATGCGGGTGGCACCGGTGAGTTGCTCCCGCTTTCCGGTGAGTTCCGGAAGCCCGTATGGCCAGGTGCCGGCGTGGTCGGTGCCGTACCAGCGCTGCCAGTCGTCGGCGTCCTCGAGCCGGAAGTCTGCGCCGCAGTCGATCACGACGGTGGTGTCGGGGAGCTGCTCGGCGAGTGCAGCGGAGTGTCCGTGCGGCAACGCGAGGAAGACCACGTCGTGCCCGGCGAGGGAGTCGAGGTCGGTCGGCGCGAGCACTCGTTCCGCGAGGGGGTGCAGGTGCGGGTGGAACTCGCGCAGGGTGGCGCCGGCGTTGCCGCCTGCAGTGAGTGCGCCGATGACCAGGGAGCCGTCCAGATAGGCGGGGTGCGTGAGGAGCAGGCGCAGGACCTCGCCGCCCGCGTAGCCGCTGGCGCCCGCGACCGCGACCCGGAGAGGCGACTGCGGTGTCGCTGTGAATGCCGGTGAGTTACCCATGCGATTGATTATGCACCGTTGTGCAACTTATTTCATCACCGGGGGTGGGATCAGGCTCAGGTGTTCTTCAGGGCCCGCCGGATCTCGTCGAGTTTGTCGGCCGCGGCCTTCTTCCGATCCTCGTACTTCTCGTCGAGGGTCCGACCGGCCGCACTCTCGTGGGCCAGTTCCTCCATACCGATCGCTGTCCCCGCTCGCCGCTCGATCTTGTCGCGCACCGAGTCGAAGGTCGGCACTCCACCTTCGGTGTATCCGGTGATCTCCTCGATCGTCGGTGCCCGAGTCCCGCTGGGTGTGATGTCGGGATCGGGCGTCGGCTCCGGATCGATCGGTGGGACGTCGGGTATCGATGGGCCGGGCGGCACGTCGGGCACCGACGGCGTGTCCGGTCCGGCGGGGGTCACGTCCGGTGCGGGTTCCTCCGGCTTGTCGGGATCCGGTACCCGCCCGGGAGACGATTCATGCGTGCTCATCTTCCCAGGCTACGTCGCACATCCACCTGACGCTGCCGCGTCACGCCCGAAGTTCCGCTCCCACGGCGGCCGAGGCCGCAGCGACTGCGCTGTCGCGAGCCGCGCTCGCCTCGTCCTCGGTGAGGGTGCGGTCGTACGCACGGAACCGCAGCGCGAACGCGAGCGACTTGCGCCCCTCGCCCACCTGGGAACCCGTGAAGACATCGAACAGACGGATGTCCTCGAGCAACTCGCCGCCACCGCTACGCAGGGCCGCTTCCACCCGCGCGGCCGGCACCTCGTCCGACACCACGACCGCGACATCCTGCAGGACCGCCGGGAACGGCGACACGACCGGAGCGGGCAGCAGCTCCACGATCGGCAGCGCATCGAGGTTCAGTTCGAAGGCGCATGTCCGCGCGGGCAGTCCGGCGCGTTCGACAACGGCCGGGTGGAGCTCACCGGCATGTCCGACGACGACACCGTCGACCAGCAGCGCGGCACAGCGGCCCGGGTGCCACGGCAGGTACTGCGCCGCGCGACGCTCGAGCTGCACACCCGCGGCCCGGGCGACGGTCTCGGCTGCGGCGAACGCGTCGGCCGCCTCAGCGGCCCGGCCCGGCCCCCAGGGGCCGGCGGGTTCCCGCAGGCCCGACAGGACACCGCCGATGTGCACGGGCTGCTCGGGCAGGGACCGTTCGAGGAGGGCGATCTCATCGTCGGTGGGGCGCCGGTCGACGGGCAGCGCCGCGACCGAGGTGGTCTCGGAACCGGGATGAACGACCTGCGCGACCGAGAAGAGCGCGACGTCGCGCTGTCCGCGCGAAATGTTGCGGGAGAGCACTTCGAGCAGTCCCGGCAGCAGCGTCGTCGCCAACTCCGGTCGATCCGCCTCGAGCGGGTTGAGGACCTTGGTGGTGGTGCGGCGCGGGTCGTCGGCGTCGAGCGCCCACGTGTCGAACACGCCGGCGGGCAGGAACACCGGGGCGAGGACCTCGATGTAGCCGTCGGAGGCGAGCGCGCGGCCCACCGAACGACGGCGACGCTGACTCGGGGTCAGTCCACGTCCGGCCGGCGCGGCCGGGACGACCGAGGGGATCTGCTCGAGGCCCTCGAGACGGAGGACCTCCTCGACCAGATCCGCGGGCTGGCGCAGATCCGGACGCCACGACGGGGGTGTGACGACGAGCTGACCGTGCCCGTCGTCACCGACACCGACCTCGACCGCGCAGCCGATCTGGGTGAGACGGCGCGCGGCGGTGCCGTTCGCGTAGGTGACACCCGCGGTGCGGTCGGGCAGGTCGATGTCCATGTGGACCGAGACGGTCTCGGTGGGTACCGAGATGTCGGTCAGGGTCGGCTCGACTCGTCCGCCGGCGATCGATGCGAGCAGCGATGCCGCGCGATCGAGCGCCGCGAGCGCAACCTCGGGATCGACGGTACGTTCGAATCGTTTACCGGCCTCGCTGCTGAGCTTGTGTCGGCGATTGCCGCGGAACACCGCGAGCGGATCCCAAGTGGCTGCCTCGAGGAGGATCTCGGTGGTGCCGTCGCCGACCTCGGTGGTGGCGCCGCCCATGATTCCGGCCAGGGAGATGACACCGCTGTCGTCGGTGATGACGACGTCCTCGGGATCGAGGTCGCGTTCCACACCGTCGAGCGTGACGAGCTTCTCCCCCACTGCGGCGCGACGGATCACGATCTCACCCTGCAGGGTGGCAGCGTCGAACGCGTGCAGCGGCTGGCCCAATTCGAGCATCACGTAGTTGGTGACGTCGACGGCCGGTGAGATCGGGCGGACCCCGGCGGTGTGCAGGCGACGCTGCATCCACCACGGCGTGACCGCGGTCGGGTCGATACCCGTGACCTTCCGCGCCGCGAATCGCGTCGCGCCGGCCTCCGGTTCGAGGCGGATCGGGTAGCTCTCCCCACCATCGGACGGCAGCGACGGGACATGTGCCGGGTCGATGAACTCGAGGTCGAAACCACAGGCGAGCTCGCGGGTCAGACCGCGCAGCGAGAAGCAGTAGCCGCGATCCGGGGTGATGTTGAGTTCGATGACGGTGTCGCCGAGCCCGAGCAGGTCGTTCGCGTCGTCGCCGGGCTCACCGGAGCCGGGTTCCAGGACGAGGATGCCGGAATGGTCCTTGCCGATACCGAGTTCGGCGACCGAGCAGATCATGCCGTCGGAGACCTGCCCGTACGTCTTTCGCGACGCGATGGCGAAACCTCCGGGCAGCACTGCACCGGGCAATGCAGCCACGATGAGGTCGCCTTCGGCGAAGTTGCGGGCACCGCACACGATGCCGCGGGGCGCGTCCTCTCCCACATCGACCTGGCAGAACCGGATGGGCTTCTTGAAGCCCTCGAGCTCGGTGATCTGTTCGACACGGCCGACGACGAGATGATCGACGCGCTCGAGGGTCTCGATGTCCTCGACCTCGAGACCGACCCTCACGAAGCCCGCGTCGAGTTCCTCCGGGGTGACGTTCCACTCGGGGGTGGCGCGCTGCAGGATTTCCGCCAGCCAGGATTGCGCTACTCGCACTTGAGCTCAGCTTTCTCGTTCGATGTCGGTCTCGGGTCGGAGCGTCGGCGCCGGATCCCGTCGGTCAACGGTCCAGGGCGTCAGCCCTGCACCCCGAAGGGCACGGGTCAGGGCGTCAGCCCTGCACCCCGAAGGGCAGGGTGAAGCGGATGTCGCCTTCGACGATGTCGCGCATGTCGGAGATGCCGTTGCGGAACTGCAGTGTGCGTTCGAGGCCCATGCCGAACGCGAATCCGCCGTACACGTCGGGATCGATGCCGCTCGCGCGGAGCACGTTGGGGTTGACCATGCCGCAGCCGCCCCATTCGACCCAGCCTGCGCCGCCCTTCTTGTTCGGGAACCACACGTCGACCTCGGCGGAAGGTTCGGTGAACGGGAAGTAGTTCGGCCGCATCCGGGTCGTGGTCTCGGGGCCGAAGAGGGCGCGGGCGAAAGCGTCGAGGGTGCCCTTGAGATGCGCCATGGTCAGGCCCTTGTCGACCGCGAGTCCCTCGATCTGCGAGAACACCGGGGTGTGCGTGGAATCGAGTTCGTCGGTGCGGAAGGTTCGGCCTGGGCACACCACGTAGATCGGGATGTCGCGGCTGAGCATCGTGCGGACCTGCACCGGAGAGGTGTGCGTGCGCAGCACCTGGCGGGATCCCTCGGGCGCGATATGGAAAGTGTCCTGCATCGTCCGGGCCGGGTGGTCGGGCAGGAAGTTCAGGGCATCGAAGTTGTAGTGCTCGGTTTCGACTTCCGGTCCCTCCGCGATCTCCCAGCCCATCGCGACGAACACGTCGGAGACCTGCTCGGAGATGATGGTGATGGGGTGCCGCGCGCCGAGCGGGCGGCGGGTCGCGGGGAGGGTCACGTCGATCGATTCGGCGACGAGGACCGCGGCGTCGCGCTGTGTCTGCAGTTCTTCGCGGCGCGCGTCGAAGGCGGCCTGCACTGCGGTGCGGTGTGCGTTGACGCGTTTTCCTGCGTCGGCGCGTTCTGGGCCGGGTAGGGAGCCGAGGGCCCGCTTCGCAAGCGAGATGGGTGCCTTGTCCCCGAGGTGAGCGATCTTCGCCTGGGCGAGTTCGTCGAGGTCGCGGGCCGCGCCGAATCCTTCGAGGGCTGCTTTCTCTGCCGCAGCGAGTGCGTCCTCGGTCAGCGCTTGGGGATCGACTTCCGGCGGGGTGCCGCCCTCTTTCTTGGCCACGACCGGTGCAACTCCTTCTTCGGGCGAACGGTTCTTCGTTGGTGGGTGAAGCCGGTGCAGCGAGGCCGCACCATAGAAATCCTAGGTTAGGCGCTCAGCGGACCGGTGTTGCACCCTGGCACTTGCGTACATGCAGATCGCAGCGGCTGTCGCCAGGTTGAGGGATTCGGCACGACCGCGGATCGGGATCCGTATCCGGTGGTCGGCGCGGGCGGCCACCTCGGGGGGTAGTCCGTGGGCCTCGCTGCCGAACAGCCAGGCGGTGGGACCGGCGAGCAGTTCGTCGGCCTCGTCGAGGTCGACCTCACCGTCGGCCGCGGTTGCGAGGATGAGGATGCCACCGGCGGTCACGGCGTCGAGCACGCGAGTGGTGTCGCGTTCCCGCACGACGGGCAGGTGGAACACGCTGCCGGCGGACGAACGCACGCACTTCCCATTGTGGGGGTCGACGCTGTCGCCCGCGAGGATCACCGCGTCGGCCCCGACGGCGTCGGCGACGCGGATGAGGGTTCCTGCGTTACCGGGCTCCCCCATCTCGACAGGGATCGCGAGTAGCCGTGACCCGGAGTCGAGTGCCGAGTCGAGAGGCACGTCGAGGGTGTTGCACACCGCGACGAGACCGGGCGGGGAGACGGTGTCGGACAACCGCTCGGCGGCACGGTCGGTGACGATGCCGACGCGGATGCCGCTGCCCTGCGCGATGGTGACGAGGTCTCGGTAACGCTCGGCGGCAGCTTCGGTCACGAACACGTCGTGGACGACGCCGGTCTCGAGTGCCTCGGTGACCGAGTTCTCACCTTCCGCGAGGAAGCGTCCGGTTTTGCGCCGCTCTGCGGCACGGAGCAGTTTGACAGCAGAAACGACCCGTGGGGTGCGCTCGGTGAGCGGGTCCACGGGCCGTTCCGGTGCTGGATTCTCGTTCAGCGTCGCGCTCAGGCAGCAGGAGCGTTGACGTCGGCCGGCAGCGCAGCCTTCGCGACGGCGACCAGGCCGGCGAATGCCTCGGCGTCGGAGACGGCGATTTCCGCGAGGTTCTTGCGGTCGACCTCGACACCTGCAGCTTTGAGGCCCTGGATGAACCGGTTGTAGGTGATGTCGTTCGCGCGAGCCGCAGCGTTGATGCGCGTGATCCACAGCTTGCGGAAGTCGCCCTTGCGTGCACGACGGTCGCGGTAGGCGTAGGTCAGCGAGTGAAGCTGCTGTTCCTTGGCCTTGCGGTACAGACGCGAGCGCTGCCCGCGGTAGCCCTTGGAGGCCTCGAGAATCGAACGGCGCTTCTTCTGGGCGTTGACGGCCCTCTTCACGCGTGCCACTGATATGTCCTGTCAGGTTCGGGGGGCTGGTACTCGGCCCCCAGGATGGTCGGTCGGGAAGGCTCAGATGTCGAGCAGGCGCTTGATGCGCGGTGCGTCGGCGGGCGCGACGACAGCGGTGCCGTCGAGGCGGCGCGTCACGCGCGAGGACTTGTGCTCGAGCAGGTGGCGGCGACCGGCCTTCTGGCGCAGGATCTTTCCGCTACCGGACACCTTGAAACGCTTCGCGGTGCCGCTGTGGGTCTTCGACTTGGGCATGGAGTCCTCAGTTCTTGTCGTGGATACATCGGTGCGGTGCTCGCGCGCAGCACCGGATGTGCTGCCGGAGCGGCTAGCTGGTCTGTGCCTCTCCCGGCTGATCCTGCTGCTCCGGCGCCGCAGGCGCGGCGGGTTCTGCAGGTGCTGCGGGGGCAGGCCGGGAAGACTTGGCCGGAGCGGCGTGCGCAGCTTCCTGAGCCTTGGCGCGGGTCTTCGCGCCCTTGTGTGGGGCCAGGACCATCGTCATGTTGCGGCCGTCCTGCTTCGCAGACGTCTCGATGAATCCCAGGTCGGCGACATCGGCGCCGAGACGCTGCAACAGACGGAATCCGAGTTCGGGCCGCGACTGCTCACGACCACGGAACATGATGGTCACTTTGACCTTCGAGCCGGCCTCGAGGAAGCGAACGACGTTCTTCTTCTTGGTCTCGTAGTCGTGGTCGTCGATCTTGGGGCGGAGCTTCTGCTCCTTGATCACGGTCAGCTGCTGGTTCTTGCGCGATTCGCGCGCCTTCTGCGCGGCTTCGTACTTGAACTTGCCGTAGTCCATGATCTTGCAGACCGGCGGGCGGGCGTCGGGGGCCACCTCGACGAGGTCGAGGTCGGCTTCGATGGCCAGGCGGAGTGCATCTTCGACACGCACGATTCCGACCTGCTCACCACCCGGTCCGACGAGCCGGACCTCGGGAACACGGATGCGTTCGTTGATGCGGGTCTCAGCGCTGATGGGGCCTCCTAGGTAGAAATGCGGTGTGGTCTCTTCTGACCGCACCGCAGCACGCGGGGCCCGGCGATTCCTCGACGAAAAAACCCCGCTGCGGTGCTTATACCTCGCGGGGTCCGTACCGACCGGTCGACGCGCCGCGCTATTACCGCAACCACGTTCCACACCCTTATGGGTATGAACTCTTCGTACGCCGGAGCGTTCGAAGGACCGGACCACTGCGCCGTTGAACTACCCGGCCAGAGGTGGGAGTCGGACTCCACTTGCTGCCCACGTGAGTACACGAGGGCGGTCGTGAGATCCAGTTTAGCAAGAGATGCACGTCGGCACCCAATCGGACGTCGGAGCGCACACCCGGGAACCGAGCACCGTGCCCCTGGTGGGATCCTCGAGGACATGACCGATACCCCCGACCACACCGACCAGCCCGCGGATGTCCGCGACCTCGCCGACATCCCTGCAGTCGAGGTGATCAGCCGCGCTGCGGTGATGCTGATGAGTTCCGCTGCGGAGAAGCTTGGCCTGGCCGACGACAATCCCGACGCGAGCGACCGCCTCGACCTCGACGAGGCGCGCCGAGTGATCACCGCTCTCGCCGGGCTGGTGACCGCCTCGGTGGAGTACCTCGGCCCACACGCCGGCCCGATCCGTGAGGGCCTGCAGGCGCTTCAGAAGGCATTCCGGGAAGCATCCTCGGTGCCGGATTCACCCGGTCAGGGCCCCGGCGAGAAATACACCGGTCCTGTCTACTGACGTTCGGCGCGTGTTCGTCCCGCCGGCTCAGCCGGCAGCGGCCTTCTTCCGGGGCGCACGCTTGCGGGCGGGACGAGCGGCCTTCTTCTGCGGGGCCGGAGCGGACTCGGCGAGAGATTCCGCAAGGAACCGACCGGTGTAGCTGCGCTCGACCGCCGCGATGTCCTCCGGGGTGCCTTCCGCAACCACGGTGCCACCGCCCGAGCCACCTTCCGGGCCCATGTCGATGATCCAATCCGACGTCTTGATCACATCGAGATTGTGTTCGATGACGATGACCGTGTTGCCCTTGTCGACGAGCCCGTTGATGACCCCGAGCAACTTCCGGATGTCGTCGAAATGCAGACCGGTCGTCGGTTCATCGAGAATGTAGGCGGTACGTCCGTTGGAACGCTTCTGCAGTTCGGCGGCGAGCTTGACGCGCTGCGCCTCACCGCCGGACAACGTCGTTGCAGGCTGACCCAGGCGGACGTAACCGAGACCCACCTCGACGAGGGTCGCGAGGTATCGGTGGATCGAGGTGACCGGCTCGAAGAACTCGGCGGCCTCTTCGATCGACATGTCGAGCACCTCGGCGATCGTCTTGCCCTTGTAATGCACCTCGAGTGTCTCCCGGTTGTACCGGGCACCGTGGCACACCTCGCACGGCACGTACACGTCGGGCAGAAAGTTCATCTCGATCTTGAGGGTGCCGTCGCCCGAGCATGCTTCGCAGCGGCCGCCCTTGACGTTGAACGAGAAACGTCCCGGCTGGTAGCCGCGGACTTTGGCCTCGGTGGTCGCGGCGAAGAGGGTGCGGATCTTGTCGAACACCCCGGTGTAGGTCGCAGGGTTCGACCGCGGTGTCCGTCCGATCGGTGACTGATCGACCTGCACAAGCTTGTCGAGCTGATCGAGACCGTTGATGCGGGTGTGCCGGCCGGGCACCTGCCGCGCGCGGTTGAGCTTGTTGGCCATCACGGTCGCGAGGATCTCGTTGACGAGGGTCGACTTGCCTGAGCCCGACACTCCGGTCACGCAGGTGAGCACCCCGAGAGGGAATGCGACGTCGATTCCGCGGAGGTTGTTCTCCCGGGCACCGATCACGGTGACCTGGCGTTTCGGATCGACGGGTCGGCGCACGAGTGGGACCGGGATCGTCTCGCGACCCGACAGGAACGCACCGGTGATCGATTCCGAATTGTCGAGGAGCCCTTTGTAGGTGCCGCTGTGGACCACATGCCCGCCGTGCTCTCCGGCGCGGGGGCCGATGTCGACCACCCAGTCCGACGCACGGATGGTGTCCTCGTCGTGTTCGACGACGATCAGCGTATTGCCGAGATCGCGCAGCCGGGTGAGGGTGTCGATCAACCGGCGGTTGTCGCGCTGGTGCAGACCGATCGACGGCTCGTCGAGCACGTAGAGGACACCGACGAGCCCGGAGCCGATCTGGGTTGCGAGGCGGATACGTTGGGCTTCACCACCGGACAGGGTGGCGGCGGCGCGAGCGAGGGTGAGGTAATCGAGGCCCACGTCGAGCAGGAAGCCGAGCCGTGCCTGCACTTCCTTGAGGACCTGACCGGCGATCGCCGCTTCGCGGGGGCCGAGAGTGAGGCTGTTCAGGAAGTCGGCGCACTCGGCGATCGACAACTCGCACACCTCGGCGATCGACTTTGCGCCGCGGTCACCCGCGGTGATCGTGACCGCCAGGATCTCGGGGCGCAGTCGGGTGCCATTGCACGTCGGGCACGGAATGTCGCGCATGTACCCGTCGTAGCGTTCCTTCATCTGCTCCGACTCGGTCTGTTCCATGCGGCGATGCAAGAACGGCATGACGCCCTCGAACTCCGCGTAGTAGGAGCGGACCCGACCGTAGCGGTTCTTGTAGCGGACGTGCACCTGTTCGGTGCTGCCCTCGAGCACGGCCTTACGGACCTTCGCAGGCAGCTTCTTCCACGGGGTATCGATGTCGAAGCCCATGACGCCGGCCAACCCGGTCAGCAGCCGGGTGAAGTATTCGGAGCTCTGCCCCATCGACCACGGCGCGATTGCGCCCTCGGCCAGGCTTCGGTCGGGGTCGGGCACCACCAGATCGGTGTCGACCTCTTTGCGCACGCCGAGACCGGCGCAGTCGGGGCACGCACCGTACGGCGAGTTGAAGGAGAACGAGCGCGGCTCGAGGTCGTCGATCGCGAGCGGGTGCGCGTTCGGGCAGGCCAGGGTTTCGGAGAATCGGCGTTCGCGATCGGGGGCGTTCTCGTCGCGGTCGACGAAGTCGAGTACGACGATGCCTTCGGCGAGGCGAAGCGCAGTCTCGACGGAATCGGTGAGGCGCTGCTTGGCGGCGGACTTCACGGCGAGGCGGTCGACGACCACCTCGATGTCGTGCTTCTCCTGCTTCTTGAGCTTCGGCGGCTCGGAGAGTGGGTACACCACCCCGTCCACCCGGACGCGGGAGTACCCCTGCACGGTGAGGTGCTCGAACAAGTCGACGAACTCGCCTTTCCTGGTCCGCACCACGGGGGCGAGGATCTGGAAGCGGAGGCCCTCATCCATTTCGAGGACCTGGTCGACGATCTGCTGCGGTGACTGCCGTGCGATCTTCTCGCCGCAGACCGGGCAGTGCGGTGCGCCGGCACGCGCATACAGCAGTCGGAGATAGTCGTAGACCTCGGTGATGGTGCCGACGGTCGAACGCGGGTTCCGGTTCGTCGATTTCTGGTCGATCGAGACCGCAGGGGACAGGCCCTCGATGAAGTCGACATCGGGCTTGTCCATCTGGCCGAGGAACTGCCGTGCGTAGGCAGACAGTGACTCGACGTAGCGCCGCTGACCTTCGGCGAAGATCGTGTCGAACGCGAGGCTCGACTTGCCGGACCCGGAGAGGCCGGTGAACACGATCAGACTGTCGCGCGGCAAATCCAGGTCGACACCGCGCAAGTTGTGCTCGCGCGCCCCTCGTACGATCAGGCGATCCGCCACGCCAGTTCCTTCCTAGTCGACAAGGCCTCATTCGGGCCCTGGCCCATCGTAGGCGCGCCCACCGACACGTTCCGGTCTGCGGCCACTCCACCTCGGACGATGCGCCACAGCGGTAACGTGCGGCACATGACGCAGCAGCCCCTCATCATCGACGACCACTACACCGGCGCGGTCTCCCCCGGCGGTCCCGCGCAGCGCCGCACGATTCCCGGCGCCACCATCGTCAAGCTCTCGGTCGGCCAGATGGACAACAACACTTACCTCATCACCGACACGGCGACGGGCAAGTCGCTGTTCATCGACGCGGCCAACGAACCGGACCTGCTCGTGCCCTATCTCGCCGAGCACGCGCCGAACCTCGAGCTCATCGTCACCACACACCAGCACTGGGACCACTGGCAGGGACTCGAGCAGGTCGCTGCCGCGACCGAGGCACCGACCGCCGCGCATCCGCTCGACGCCGAACCTTTGCCCGTGACCCCGCAGCACCTTCTCGAAGAAGGCGACACCGTCCGGATCGGCGAGCTGAGCCTCGAGGTCCTGCACCTGTCCGGGCACACCCCCGGCTCGATCGCCCTCGTGCTCGAGGAGGACGGCACCGGACAGCACCATGTCTTCACCGGTGACTGCCTGTTTCCCGGCGGTATCGGAAAGACCGCGGACAACGAGAAGTTCACATCGTTGCTCGATGACGTCGAGACGAAGCTCTTCGGGCGGTTCAGTGACGAGACGGTGATCTATCCCGGCCACGGCAAGGACACCACGCTCGGTGCCGAGCGTCCACATCTTCAGGAGTGGCGCGAGCGCGGCTGGTGATGCCGAGAGGCCCCTACACGAGGTGAGGCGTGAATCACGCCGAGGATGCCGTACTGTCAGGGCATCAGGACCGTTCAGGTCCTCAATTGAGGGTGGCAGCATGGCCGACAAATCTCCTCGTAGTTCCATGTCCAAGAAGTCCGGCAAGTCGCTGAAGGAAAAGCGCGCCGACAAGAAGTCCCGAACAGGCACCAACGCGGACCCCGAGATCGTCGCCCACGTCAAGAAGCGCTGACGCGGCCCGCCCACTGTCCCCCAATCCTGCAGGAGCACAACTACATATGCTTGATCTCGGTGTCTTGGCGCATTCTCGGAAGAAGAACGAGCGCCGTCTGCCGATCCATCCAGGTCACTTCCATCGGATCGACGACGATCTGCGCGGGCACATCTTCCTCGAGCCGGGGTACGGTGAGCCGTTCGGCGTGTCCGATTCCGAGCTGGAACCGTTCATCGCGGGCTTCCGCTCCCGAGACCGACTGATCGCCGAGTGCGATGTGATCGCTCTCCCCAAGCTCCAGGCAAGTGACCTCGAGGAGTTCCGCGAGGGGCACACGGTGTGGGGGTGGCCGCACTGTGTCCAGGACGCCGAAGTGACGCAACTGGCGATCGATCGCCGCCTGACTCTCATCGCGTTCGAAGCGATGAACCACTGGCGCAGCGACGGAAGTTTCGGGCTGCATGTGTTCCACAAGAACAATGAGCTCGCCGGTTACAGCTCGGTGATACACGCCCTGCAGACGATCGGCACCACCGGCGACTACGGACGGCGGCTACGTGCGGTGGTGATCGGGTTCGGCGCGACCGCGCGTGGCGCGATCACCGCACTGAACGCGCACGGAGTCGACGACGTCCGGGTGCTCACCAACCGCGATGTGGCCGCGGTCGGATCTCCGATCCACTCGGCGCGAATCGTCCGATTCGAGCACGACGCCACCGATCCGCATCGAAGTTACGCGCTCACCGATGACGGTAAGGTGCCCTTGGCCCCATACCTTGCGGAGAACGACATCGTCGTGAACTGCGTATTACAGGACACCGCCGACCCGCTGATGTTCCTGGTCGAGGACGATCTGCCGGCCTTCAGGTCGGGCAGCTTGATCGTCGATGTTTCCTGTGATGCCGGCATGGGTTTCAGCTGGGCGCGGCCCACGTCTTTCACCGAACCGACATTCATGGTCGGCAATCACGTTCACTACTACGCCGTCGACCACAGTCCGTCGTATCTGTGGAATTCCGCGACCTGGGAAATCAGTGAGGCGCTGCTCCCCCACATACGGACAGTTCTCTACGGGCCGGATGCCTGGCTCGACGATCAGACCATCGCGCGTGCGATCGAGATCCGCGACGGGGTGATCCGGAATCCGAGTATCACCGCATTCCAGCAGCGCTCGGCCGAGTACCCCCACGAGATGACTGCACACACCACGAGTTCGTCCGAGCCACGGTAGAGGGACACCGCATTCCGGAAGATCGGGGCCGTCGCCTGTGTTGCACCTCACGGCACTGCCTCGACGAAAGGACAGCACCATGCCCCGGACTGCGACACCGTCCATTCCCACGTCCGTCACCGACCGCCTCGACGGGGAGCGAGTCGTCTGGCTCACCACCGTCGATCAACACGGGTCCCCGGTACCGACGCCGGTCTGGTTCCTCTGGTCCGACGGCACCGTCCTGATGTTCTCTCAGCCCGGCACAGCCAAGCTGCGCAACATCGCTGGTCAACCGCGTGTGAGCTTGAATCTCAACAGCGACACCCATGGCGGCCAGGTGGCGGTGTTCACCGCCAGTGCTGAAGCCGATACTGCCGTCGATGCTGCCGAGTGGGACCGCTTCGTCGCCAAGTACGACCGCGATATCGAGTCCCTCGGCATGACCCCGGAAAGCTTCCGCGCCGACTACGCGGTGCCGATCCGGTTCACACCTGAGCGATTCCGGGGCTGGTAGCTGTTCACGTCGACGGAGGTGGGGCTCTCCCGGGTCCGCCTCCGTCGGTGAACAAAGCGGCCGTCCGGGCTTCGGTGAGCGGCGCTGATGCGTGCGAGAGGACTCGCGGGGGCGATACGCGGCGGTCCGGCCGGAGTTCCTGAGAACAGCTCGACGGAAGGAAGACCTTCGGTATATCGATGAGTTCCGTCTCGCCCGAATTCTCTTCCTGATCAAGTCTGCGCGAAGATCTCGCATATTTCGGGTCCGATTCGGGTACACGTGGCAGGGTCTGAACACACAGCGACAGCGGAGAAAGAGGCTGCACATGATCGTCCGAAGGATTGCTCGTCCGATGCTCGCGTCCATCTTCATCGCAGGGGGAATCGACGCCCTGCGAAATCCCGCGCCCAAGGCCGCCGCGGCCCAGACCGGGTTGGACCAGATGATCGGCGTCGCACCCGATTCGGTCACCGACCGGCTACCCAGCAATCCGGAGACGCTGGTGCAGATCAACGCCGCAGTGCAGGTCGGTGCCGGCGCGCTTCTTGCGATCGGTAAATGGCCGCGGATCTCGGCCCTCGCACTGGCCGGGACGGTGGTACCGACCACCGTGGCCGGCCACGACTTCTGGAACTACGACGATCCCGCCGCGCGCGCCCAGCACCGCACACAGTTCCTCAAGAATGTCGGACTGCTCGGCGGATTACTGCTCGCATCCGTCGACACCGAAGGCAAGCCGTCCCTCGGATGGCGAGGCCGACGCGCGGCACGCCACGCACAGGAAGCCGTGGTGGCAGCCTTGCCCGGATCGACGTCGGATCACGCGACCGGCGACGCCCTGCACACCGTCTCCGAACGCGTGAAATCCCTCACCGACGAGGCAAGCCAGCAGGGCAGCACCCTTCTCGGGAAGGCCAAGGAACGGGCACCCGAATTCGCCGAGGTCGCACGCGACCGCGGCACGGAGATCCTCGAGGTCGCCCGTGAACGCGGACCCGAACTGGCCGCGGTCGCGCGCGACCGCGGCACCGAGTTGCTCGACGCAGCCAAGGAGCACGCCCCCGAACTCACGGACACCGCAAAGGAACGCAGCACCGAACTCCTCGAACGTGCCCGGAACCGCGCCCCCGAGTACGCCGAGGTTGCGCGTCGACGCGGCTCGAAGTGGTGGGAGACCACCCTTGATCGAGGGACCGAGCTGGCACACCTGGCCGAAGAACGGTCCTCGGAACTGAATGCGAAGGCACTCGAGAACGCGCAGCAGGCCCGGGCACGCGCGGAGAAAGCTGGGAAGAAGGCGGCGAAGGCACGGGCGAAGGCCGAGAAGGAACTCGAGAAGAAGCTCCGGTAGGGGCCCGGGTCTTATCGGACACATCGGCGGATGCGCCTGATTTCTGCACAGCGGCCCCGGCCGAACTAGACTCCTTGGACACTTTCCTCGACGTGCCTGCGCGTTCGAATCGTTCCAACCCGAGGAGTTCATGTGCCGGATGATGGCGCGCCCCATCCCGACCTCGAGCACGAGCAGCGCTACCTGTCGACGCTGTATACGCACCTCGACGAACTGCGTGAGTACACCCAGACGCGCTTGAAGCGGGTACTGCTGGAAACGGGCGGCACGCCCCAGGCACGCAGCGAACGCGAATCGTTCACCCAGATGTACACCGAGGACCTCGCCAAGTACGACGCGGCCGAACACGGACTGTGCTTCGGCCGCGTCGATGTCCGTGACGACGTCCGTGAAACCGAACACACCGACGACCCGGACACCGACGGCAACCGCACTGAGGCCCGGTACATCGGACGCATCGGCATCCTCGACGAGGACAACGACTACGAATCGCTGCTGCTCGACTGGCGTGCTCCCCTCGCCCGGCCGTTCTATCTGGCCACACCCGCAGCACCCGACGGAGTGGTGCTACGCCGCCATATCCGCAGCCGTAACCGCACCGTGACGGCCCTCAACGACGAGTATCTCGACCTCGACACCGCACGGGAGCACGCGAACGTCGGCTCCGCAGGGGGCGTCGCCGGAGAGTCCGCGCTCCTCGACGCCCTCAATGCAGCCCGCACCGGGCAGATGCACGACATCGTCGCGACGATCCAGTCGGAGCAGGACGCGATCATCCGCTCCGAGCACAAGAGCGTGCTCGTGGTGCAGGGCGGACCCGGCACCGGCAAGACCGCGGTCGCTCTGCACCGAGCCGCCTATCTGCTCTACACCTATCGCAAACAACTGGCGAAGAGCGGCGTGCTCATCGTCGGACCCAACTCGACGTTCCTCGACTACATCGGCCAGGTGCTGCCGTCGCTGGGTGAAACGGGCGTGCTGCTGTCCACTGTCGGCGATCTCTACCCTGGAGTGACTGCCACGCTCGACGACGACTTCGAGGCCGGTGAGATCAAGGGGTCCCTCGGCATGGTGGACATCTTGAAGAAGGCGGTGCGCGACCGCCAGGAGGTGCCGTCGAAGCCGGTGCCCATCGCCTTCGACACCTACCGGCTCACGCTCGACCGCAAGATGGTCACCCGCGCCCGTGGCCGCGCGCGGTCGTCACGTCGCCCGCACAACCTGGCACGGCCGATCTTCGTGTCCGGTGTCATCGAAGCGCTTGCCGACCAGATGGCGGAGATCATCGGCGCCGATCTCGTCAACGGCGGAAATCTCCTGAGCCGCGACGACATCGACGACATCCGCTCGGAGATGCGGGCGGATGCCGACATCGTGGCCGCGATCGACTCGTTGTGGCCCACGCTGTCACCGCAGCGGGTGCTGTCGGATCTGCTGGCGTCGAAAGAGCGCCTGGCAACCGCAGCACCGAACCTCACCGACGGCCAGATCGACACCCTGCATCGACCAGGCCCGCACGCCGGTTTCAGCGCCGCGGATGCACCATTGCTCGACGAGCTCGCCGAGCTGCTGGGCATCGACGACGCGGCAGAACGCGAAGGTGCCGCCAAGCGGTGGCGCAAGCAGATCGCCGATGCCCAGGGCGCCCTGGACATCCTCACCGGATCCGCACCGCAGGATCTGGAAGACGACCTCGATCCCGAGCTGTTGATGGCGTACGACCTGATCGATGCGTCGCAACTCGCCGAGCGGCAGGACATGAAGCAGTACCGGACCACGGCCGAACGGGCTGCAGGTGACCGTACTTGGACGTACGGGCACATGATCGTCGATGAGGCGCAGGAGCTGTCGGACATGGCGTGGCGCATGCTGATGCGCCGGATCCCGAACCGGTGGATGACCCTGGTGGGAGACACTGCGCAAACGGGTGCCCCTGCCGGAACCTCGTCGTGGCAACGGATCCTCGAGCCGTACGTGAAGAACCGTTGGCGCAAGGCAGAACTGACGGTCAACTATAGGACGCCCGCCGAGATCATGAGGATCGCGCACGATGTGCTCGCCGAGATCGATCCCGAGCAGGTGCCACCTCGCTCGGTGCGCGACTCCGGTTTCGAGCCGTGGGCGCGACAGATCGATGACGATCAGCTCGTCGATGCGGTCCGTGAGGTCGTCGATGCCGAGATCGGCCCAGGCCTCACCGCGGTGATCGTTCCACCGCGCCTGGTGCACGAATGGGCGCATCTGGAATCGGAATCGGTGCGGGTGACGACCGTCAAGGACGTGAAGGGACTCGAGTTCGATTCAGTGGTGCTCGTCGAACCGGAGGAGATCCGGGAAGCGTCGCCGCGCGGACTCAACGACCTGTATGTGGCGTTGACGCGCGCGACCCAGCGCCTCTGCGTCCTCCACACCGCACCGCTTCCGCAGGTACTCAGGGGACTTGCGACCCCGCTCGGGGCGAGCGAAGCGACGGGGAATCCGGCGCCGTGCTGACCCGCGGGTGGTTGCCCAGCCGGAGGTCCGGCCGTCGGGCAGTGCGAACGATGGTGCTGGTCGGGGCCGTCGCCGCGGCGGGGTCGTGTGCCTCCGGCACCGCCACCGTGGAACAGTCGATGGTCGCGGCGACGACCTCGACGACTGCTCGCCCGGAGCAGAAGGCGCCGTTGCTCGATTCGCACGCGATGCGATTCAAGAACGCGTTGGCCGACTCGGGGTTGGCTGCGGGGGTGCCCGACGAGACACTGCTCGCGGTGGGTCGGGGCCTGTGCAGCCGACTGGCGGCCGGTGCTCAGGAGGAGGAGATGATCGAGGCGGTCCGGCCGATCGCGGCGTACGCCACGACGGTCTCGGACACGATGATGCCGGGCGACGATGCCGCCCGGCATTTCATCGTGGTCGCACGCGAGGAGTTCTGCTGACTCAGCGCACCGTGTGCACGATCAGCACGTCGGAGGTGGACTTGCGGGCCACGTCCGACGGCACCGACCCGAGGAGCCGGCCGGTCAGGGTGTTGAGTCCGCGATTGCCGATGACGACGAGGTCTGCCTCGACCTCTCCGATGAGAGTCAGCAGGGAATCGACGGGAGCACCCACGATGGGACGCTCGACGATGTCCTTCGCGCCCGCCACGGTCGCCTTCTCCCGGGCGGTACGGAGGATGTCGTAGGTCGGCGCCGACCCCGTGACCTGGTATGCCTCGTCGCGGAGGACGTCGGCCGCCTGGGCGGTGTCGCGGGCATCCGCCGGGTAGTACGCGCACGCGATCACCAGTTTGGCACCGGCGTCCGAGGCGAGTGCGGCAGCCTTCTCCACGGCGCGGTACGACGACTCCGAGCCGTCGGTGCCGACGACAATGGTCCGGTAAGCGGTCATTCAGTCCTCCATCGATGATGTGTCGGCGCGGTGGCCGATCGGTGGCGACGGATCGAACAGGCGATCCCCCACACCTGATGCTGGCAAAGACACTAGCGGTCGCGGCGGTACTGATGGGACGTTTGGGGTGGACACCTCATCGACCACCACTGTGTGTGTTACCTCGCGTCACCGAAACGCGGTCCGAACATCCTGCCGGGGAGTGGTCCACCGTCGGCGAGCGTGTCGCGCCACGGCACTGCGAGGTCGAGCAGCCTCTCGACCGTCTCCTCCCCTGCCGCAGCCCACGGCCCGACTGCGAGATCGTCGGTGAGATCCTCGACCAGTTCGCGCACTTCGAATCCGTCGCCGGTCAGTTCGCCGGCACGGTTGATCAGCCCTCCCGCGCGCAATGCGGTCTCGGCCTCGTCCCATTCGTCGGTGGTCCAACCCCTGTTCGCCTTCGCGAATTCCGCGCTGAACCCGATCCTGCTCGCGGTGTGCGTGACGAGCGCATCGAGCCCCGAGAGGCCGGCACCCTGCAACGCTGCGACGTGCCCGTCCCCGCGGTATTCGCGGAGAAGGGTCAATGCGTGCCAGAAAACCAGGTGTGGCGCCTCGGGCCACGGTTGATCGGTGTATCCCGCAAAGAGTGCCCGACCGTCGACGCCAGGAATCGACCGTGCGACGGTCGCGGCCAGTTCCGCAGCCTCCGCCATCTCCGGTGAAGCAATGACGTCTGCTCCGAGCCACCGAGTCATCGCCGCATCGACTCCACGGACGCGAGCCTCATACACTTCAGAGGGTGTGGCGATCTCCCACGCGGCAGGCAATGCCGCCTCGATCAGACGCGGCGCGAAGTTGTAGAACGTCGCGGTCGCGACGCCTGGCCCGACCTTGCCCATCGGCGCGACCCGCGACGCGACGTACTTCATCGCGGCGCCCTCGAGACCGAGTTCCCCCAGTTCCGAATGCACTTCCGGAGCGAAATACGTGAAGGAATGAAGTAGATCGAGGGCGCGGGCGGCGCGACCGGCGGCAGCGGAATCCATGTACGGGGACATTACGGCAACCGCAGGGCGACATCAGGCGTGTGTGTGCGGACACGACCAGGCCCTGCGGCACCCGATCCTGAATCCGCCTACTGGAGCCCGGCGGCGTCCATACCGCGCAGCTCCTTCTTCAGATCCGAGATCTCGTCACGCAGGCGCGCGGCGAGTTCGAACTGCAGGTCGCGGGCGGCCTGCATCATCTGATCGGTCAGTTGCTGTACGAGGTCGGCGAGTTCCGCGCGGGGCATCGATTTCGGGTCGCGTCCCTCGACGACACCTGCACTACCGCCCCGACCGGATTCGCCCTGGGCTCGACGCCCGCGGCTCGCGTTGCGACCCGAACCGCCCACCTCGATCTTCTCCGAGTCCTCGGCCTCCTCGTAGACCTGGTCGAGGATGTCCGCGATCTTCTTGCGCAGCGGCTGCGGGTCGATTCCACGCTCGACGTTGTACGCGATCTGCTTCTCACGGCGACGTTCGGTCTCCTCGATGGCGCGTGCCATCGAGTCGGTGATCTTGTCGGCGTACATGTGGACTTCGCCGGAGACGTTGCGGGCCGCACGACCGATCGTCTGGATCAACGACCGGGTCGAGCGCAGGAACCCTTCCTTGTCGGCATCGAGGATCGCTACAAGCGACACCTCGGGGAGGTCGAGACCCTCACGCAGGAGGTTGATACCGATGAGGACGTCGTACTCCCCGAGACGAAGCTGACGGAGCAGTTCGACGCGGCGCAGGGTGTCGATATCGGAGTGCAGGTACCGAACGCGGACCCCGAGTTCGAGAAGGTAGTCGGTGAGGTCCTCGGCCATCTTCTTCGTCAAAGTGGTCACGAGAACGCGTTCGTCGCGCTCGACCCGCCCGCGGATCTCGTGGAGCAGATCGTCGATCTGCCCCTTCGTGGGTTTGACGACGACCTTCGGGTCGACGAGCCCGGTGGGCCGGATGACCTGTTCGACGAACTCGCCGCCGGCCTGCCCGAGTTCGTAGTCGCCGGGGGTCGCCGACAGATACACGGTCTGACCGATCCGGCCGGAGAATTCTTCCCAGGTCAGGGGACGGTTGTCGACGGCCGACGGCAGCCGGAAGCCGAATTCGACGAGGTTCCGCTTGCGCGACATGTCGCCCTCGTACATCGCGCCGATCTGCGGCACTGTCACGTGGGACTCGTCGATGACGAGCAGGAAGTCTTCCGGGAAGTAGTCGATGAGTGTGGCGGGCGCCGATCCGGCCCCGCGCCCGTCGATATGCCTCGAATAGTTCTCGATGCCCGAACAGAAGCCCACCTGACGGATCATCTCGAGATCGTATTGGGTGCGCATCCGAAGCCGTTGCGCCTCGAGGAGCTTTCCGCGGTTCTCGAGATCGGCGAGGCGTTCCTCGAGTTCCGATTCGATCGAGTTCACGGCGCGTTCCATACGTTCGGGACCCGCCACGTAGTGCGTTGCCGGAAAGATGCGCAGCGAGTCGACCTTGCGAATCACGTCGCCGGTGAGTGGATGCAGATAGTAGAGGGCGTCGATCTCGTCGCCGAAGAACTCGATGCGGACGGCGAGTTCCTCGTATGCAGGGATGATGTCGACGGTATCGCCCTTCACGCGGAAAGAGCCACGTGTGAAGGCCATGTCGTTGCGGGTGTATTGCACGTCGACCAGCAGGCGTAGAAGAGCGTCGCGTGGCACTTCGACGCCGACCTCCAGTTGCACCGATCGGTCGAGATAGGACTGCGGTGTGCCGAGTCCGTAGATGCACGAGACGGATGCGACGACCACGACGTCGCGACGTGAAAGCAGGGCAGAGGTGGCGGAGTGCCGCAGTCTCTCGACATCGTCGTTGATGGACGAGTCCTTCTCGATGTAGGTGTCGGTCTGCGCGATGTATGCCTCGGGTTGGTAATAGTCGTAGTAGGAGACGAAGTATTCGACGGCGTTGTTGGGAAGCATCTCGCGCAACTCGTTGGCAAGCTGCGCGGCGAGGGTTTTGTTCGGTGCCATCACCAGCGTGGGTCGCTGGACCCGCTCGATCAGCCACGCGGTGGTCGCGGACTTACCGGTGCCGGTGGCACCGAGCAGGACGGTGTCCTTCTCGCCAGACTTCAGGCGGCGCTCGAGTTCGTCGATGGCGGCGGGCTGATCGCCCGCGGGTTCGAACTCGCTGACGACTTCGAAGCGTGCGTCGGTGCGCTCGATCTCACCGACCGGGCGGAACTCGGAATGGGCAACAACCGGATGCTCGCTTGCGAACGCCATGCGATCCAGGGTAGGCGCTGCCACCGAAATCCCCCGCTCCTCCGAGCCGACCGTCTCGGTACTCGCAGCACTGGATCGCGGTAGCGTGCCCTCATGCCGCACCGTCTTCATCCGATCAAGGTGGAACGATTCGACGTGACCGCCCGGACCAACACGGATCCGAAGGGAATGGTGCGACCGGTCGAGCACTTCCGAGTGCTCCCGTGGGGTCTGTACATGGGCCGGCCCGCAGATCATCCCCAGTTCGACTACCTCGAATCCTGGTTGCTGCCGTCCCTTCATCTGCGCGCATCGATCTTCCACTTCCGGCCGGGACACGAACGCGACCAGGACCGCTACGTCGACGTCGGGATCTTCTGGCGCGACGGCGACATATGGCACTCTCGCGATCACTACCTCGACCTGGTGGTCTCGACGGGCCGCGGCACCCGAGTCGAGGACATCGACGAGTTGTTCGCAGCGGTGGCTGCCGGGGTGCTCGATACCGACGACGCGGAACGGGCGGTGGCCACCGCCCTCACTGCGGTCGACGGAATCGCCTCCCACAGTCACGACCTCGACGCTTGGCTCGCGTCCCAGGGTTTTCCCGTCGAATGGCGTTGAGACAATTCGGGACGGACGACGAACGATTCGCTCGCATTTCCTGCGGAGATATCGGGTTGACCACGTCGAAAAAATCCTGGATATCGCATAATTCTGCGCCTCCGGCGCCACCCATGTAATTACCCGTACTCACGGTATGTTACTGTTTCGCGGTCGGCGAGCATTTGCATTACACATGAAAGCAACTCCGGACCAGCGGTCCGGAGGGTAATGGATGTCGGCAGGACGAGGAAACCCCTCCCTGCCGATATACTTGGCGCCCGAACACCGTCGTGAGCGCGCAGCAGCGCCGCTGCTGCCCCGCCGACGTGCGCCCACAAATGGGCGTTGACCAGCAGGATACGTGTACCCACGTGTCCGGAACGACCGGCTGCAGCGTCGCAGTGCCGAGTCGCTCGGGTTTACCCGCCCGCCCACCGGTCGTCACAGCCGAAACCGAATTCGTGTCGCGCTGCGCCCGGCGCCGGGAACCACACGAATACGAAGGAGGTTGCATTGGACAGCACCGAGCTCGTTCAGTTCAGTGCCGTGACAGTTGTTCTGTTGCTTGTTTTATTCTATGGTGGAACATTTCTCATTTCGACCCGGATCGGCAAGAAGAACGAAAATGCCGACGGGTACATGACCGCCGGAAACAAAATCGGGTTCGGTGTCTCAGCAGCAAGTATGACTGCAACGTGGATCTGGGCGTCCTCGCTCTATGCATCCGCAACCTCGGGATATACCTACGGCATTTCCGGCCCCATCCACTACGGGCTCTGGGGTGCGTTGATGATTCTGTTCATCTACCCCTTCGGCAAGCGGATTCGCGCGGTTGCACCCAAGGCGCACACCCTCGCCGAGGTCATGTACGCGCGGCACGGCGCGTCGAGCCAGTTGATGCTCGCCGGATCGAATGTGGTCGGCAGCCTCATCAGCCTGATGTCGAACTTCATCGCGGGCGGCGTACTCATCTCGATGCTCTCACCGTTCTCCTTCGTGCAAGGTGTGGTGTTCGTCGCCGCCGGCGTACTCCTGTACACGCTGTGGTCCGGATTCCGGGCGTCGGTGCTCACCGACTTCGTCCAGGTGGTCGCCATGCTCGGCGCGGTCGTGGTCATCATCCCGGCCGTCTTCTTCATCACCGGCTTCCCCGACGCCTTCGACACCGGCGCGAGCAACCTCACCGAGCAGCAGAGCAACTTCTTCTCGAGCGACGCATTCCTCAATCAGGGCGCGCCGTACATCGCGGCGGTCCTGGCCTACGCGATCGGCAACCAGACGATCGCCCAGCGCCTGTTCGCGGTGCGTGAGGATCTCATCAAACCGACATTCATCACGGCGACCGTCGGATACGGCGCGACGGTCATCGGCGTCGGTATGTTCGGCGTGCTCGCGCTGTACCTCGGAATCGACCCGATGGACGGGGACGTCAACAACATCATTCCGCAGATGGTGGCGTCATACCTGCCGGCGGTCCTGGTGGTCCTGTTCTTCGTCATGATCATCGGCGCGCTGTCGTCCACGGCGGACTCCGATCTCGCTGCCCTGTCGTCGATCGTGATGGCCGACATCTACGGCCAGAACATCGCAGGCGGCAAGGAACACGCAGACCCCAAGCGCATGCTGTTCGTGGGCCGAGCCACCATGGTGCTCGCCACCGCGGCGGCAGTCGGATTCGCCAGTATGCGCTTGAACATCCTCGATCTGCTGGTGTTCGTCGGCGCGCTGTGGGGTGCGCTGGTCTTCCCCGTGATCGCCAGCTTCTACTGGCGCAAGGTCACCAACAAGGCGTTCACCACGTCGGTGCTGCTCGCACTCGCCCTGTTCCTGCCGGTGCGATTCGGTTGGTTCTCGATGGACGGCATGGTCGGCTACCTCGTCGATGTCGTCTCGGTAGTCGGTGTCGGTGTGATCGCCGGGTTGATGGCGTTCGGGTTCTTCGGACTGCGTATCGCGCGGATCGTCGCGGTCGCGGCGGCACTGATCGCGGCTCCGTTCTCGATCGGCTTCCTGCACGATTACGCCGTCCTCAGCGCGTCGCTGGTGGCGTACGCGGTGAGCACAGTGGTGTGCTGGGCGATGTCGGTGAACAGCAAGGAAGAGTTCGACTTCGACGTGATCGCGCAGCGCGTCGGTGATTTCGACCCGGTCGAGAGCGACCCGGACGGAGATTCCGACAACGACCCGACTCTGACGAAGGACCGCGCATGAACACCCTTGCCCTGACCCTCTACGTTCTGATCTGGCCTGCGCTGGTGGCGCTCGTGTTGTTCGTCCTCGGCCGCGGCTTCATCAAGGAGTGGCTCGAAGCCCGCCGAAATGGCGAAGATCTCATCTGACCCGCACTCGCGGCATACGAATCGGCCCGCAGGAGCGACATATTCGTCGTCCTACGGGCCGATCTGCACCGAGCACTCCATGCGGTCACTTCAGATGGGGCTGCAGCAGCACCTCGAACGCGGAGCCACCGGTTCCCGACGACACACCGGGCACGGTGTTGCCGGATCTCCGTGGCCGGGTCGTACTCGTGGGGACGAATCCGTCCACACCTACCGTCTCGGCCACCATGAGCGCCGCGAGCTCGTCGGCTGCGCGGCGGATACGTCCGGACAGCCCTTCCTCGCCTGTGCTCTCCACACCCCCGAAGTCTTCGGTGGCAGCGAAGATTCCCGTGGGCACAACGACCGCGCTCAGGAACGCGAACAACGGGCGCATCGCGTGGTCGAGTACGAGTGAGTGGCGTGCTGACCCCGCGGTGGCAGCGATGATCGTCGGCATGCCGCGCAGGGCATCGGTGTCGAGGGCGTCGAAGAACATCTTGAACAGCCCGCTGTAACTCGCCGTGAACACGGGTGTCACTGCGATCAACCCGTCCGCCCGCGACACTCGCTCGCGGACCTCCGCCAGTGCGGGCGTCGGAATCTGCGTGGTCATGATGGTCGCGAGATCACCGGCGAGTTCGCGTAGTTCCACGACCTCGACGTCGACTGCCTCACAGCGCGCTCCGATCGCAGCGATCACCGCATCGGCGATCCGATCGGACAGCAGTCGCGTGGACGACGGTTGCGACAGTCCTCCGGTGACGACGATCAGGCGGCGGTTCATCTCGATGCTCCCACGGCCTCTGTGTCGATCGTGGCCGGCACGACGAGTCGATGCGGCGAGTCCGGTCCCTCCGCCACCAGCGAGGTGTGGGTCGGCGGATCCGACGGTACGTGCGCGGGACGACGACGCTCGAACTCGGCGCGAAGCACGGGCACGACCTCACGACCGAGTATCTCGATCTGTTCGAGAACGACATCGAGCGGCAGACCTGCATGGTCCACGAGGAAGAGCTGGCGCTGATAGTCCCCGGCGTAGTCCGCGAAGCCGAGGGTGCGCTCGATGACCTGCTCGGGAGTGCCTACCGTCAAGGGGGTCATCGCCCCGAACTCCTCGAGCGACGGTCCGTGCCCGTACACAGGTGCGTTGTCGAAGTATGGCCGGAACCGGCGTTTGGCCTCGGCTTCCGTGTCGGCCATGAAGACCTGCCCGCCGAGCCCGACAATGGCCTGATCCGCGGCGCCGTGCCCGTACTCCTCGAACCGGTTGCGGTAGAGCGTGATCATCTGCTGGATGTGTTCCCTGTTCCAGAAGATGTTGTTGTGGAAGAACCCGTCACCGTAGAAGGCGGCCTGTTCGGCGATCTCGGGAGAACGGATCGACCCGTGCCAGACGAACGGCGGGGTCTCGTCCAAGGGCATCGGAGTGGAGGTGTATCCGTGCAGCGGGGTGCGGAACTTCCCTTCCCAGTCCACGACCTTCTCACGCCACAGGCGGCGCAGCAGGTGGTAGTTCTCGATTGCCAGCGGGATGCCCTGACGGATGTCCTTGCCGAACCATGGGTAGACCGGTCCGGTATTGCCACGGCCCATCATCAGATCGACGCGGCCGCCGGAGAGGTGCTGCAGCATCGCGAAGTCTTCGGCGATCTTGACCGGATCGTTGGTCGTGATCAGTGTCGTCGCTGTCGAGAGGATGAGGTTCTCGGTCTTGGCGGCGATCCAGCCGAGCATCGTCGTCGGCGATGACGGCACGAACGGCGGATTGTGGTGCTCTCCGGTGGCGAAGACGTCGAGCCCGACCTCTTCTGCCGCGAGGGCGATCTTCGTCATGGCGACGATGCGGTCGTGTTCCGTGGGAATGCGCCCCGTCGTGGGATCGCGGGTCACATCTCCGATGGTGAAAATGCCGAATTGCACGTCCGAACCTCCGTCATGTTGTTGAATAGTCAACTATATTAACGGACTGCCGCGCCGAGGTATTCCCACGGTCTCGCGACAGAGCTCACCAGGAGCAACAACCCGCCTGGCCGCAGGGCAGGAGAGCCTAGATCGACCGGCCGGTCGCTTCCGCCCAGTCCCACGCTCGATGGTAGGCCCGGTCGAACCAGGGCGCCTTGGCCTCTCGGTACACCGACGCAGCACGCAGCGGATCGGTCTCATCGGACGCCGACCGAGCAGCGGCGCGCTTGACCACCGCGAATTCCTCAACCGCGTCCGCGTCGGCCCGCAGCCAATCGCGCAGGAGCAGAGAGAATTGTTGTCCGGGCCACCCATCGACCCGCAGCGCCACCCGCGCGGGGCGACCGGGGTCGGCACTGCCGTGCAGCCTCATCGACCACACCGCAGGGTCGGTCTCGCCGCCCACTCCATAGGACGGCTTCGGGATGTCGTGGTCGACCTGCTCGATCCGGGGGAACCCAGCCGCTGCGAGCGGCTCGAGGAGCGCATCGGCGGCCGCAAGATCGGAGACGGTGACCTGGAGATCGAGCATGTCCACCGCGTCGAGTCCGGGCACGGCCGTCGATCCCACATGATCGATGCGCACCGCATGTCCGCCGCATGCGAGCGCAAGTCGCGCCACGAGACGCTGAGCCTGCTCATCCCATCGAGGCTGGGCCGGTCCGAGAACCGGGTCGGCGTGCACCGCCGTGCGAGTACGGATGTTCTGCTCGAACGGCACCAGTCGCTGTTCCCACAACTGCCGGACGGCCTCGACAACGGCAACGGGCTCACCGGTGTTGTCGAGCCACACGTCGGCGACTTCACGACGCTGCTCCTCGGTGGCCTGCGCACGGATCCGGGCCTTTGCGTCGGACTCGGGCATCCCCCGCAGCTCCACGAGCCGGCGCAGGCGTTCCTCTTCGCCGGCGTGCACGACCGCGACGAGATGGAATGCCGGGGCCATGGAGCCTTCGACGAGCAGCGGAATGTCCTGCACGAGAATCGCATCGTCTGCGGCTGCCTCGACGAGTTCGGCGGTGCGACGACCGACCCGGGGATGAGTGATCGCGTTGAGCACGCCGCGCGCTTCGTCGGTCACGAATGCCTTCTCGGCGAGCACCGGACGATTCAGTGAGCCGTCGGGATGCAGGATATCGTCGCCGAACGCGCCGACCAGTTCCGCTAGCCCCTCCGATCCCGGCGCCACGATCTCCCGCGCAATCACGTCGGCGTCGACGAGAACCGCCCCGAGTTCGACAAGCTCTTTCGCCACGGTCGACTTCCCCGCGCCGATGCCTCCGGTCAACCCCATTCGCAACACGCCGCCCAGTCTTGCATCATCGACCCCGGTCTCGAAACTCGGGCCGCGGCAGTCACATCGCGGTCACGAGCGGGTCACAGGCCGATCGCAAGTCTCTGGCCACGAGTGAAACACGCCTCTCACCTGCGTCAAATGCGGCATTCGAGTCTCTCGGTCGGATATCGTCGTTCAGAAGCGTCCGACCACGGAGTCCAGTCCACTCGAGAAGGCAAGAATGCGATCCTCCCAATCATCACCCGGTCGGCATCGCCTCGGCATGGAAAACGGTGTTCACTGCATCCTCATCCCCGAGGTGGCCGCCGCACTCTCGGAGCACCGACGCAGTTGGTTCACGATGCTCCTGAGTAATGCACGCCACAGCCAGGCCGCCATCCGTAAGCGCGCAGCCGGACTGCCGACGCAATGGGCCACGCCCGCTGTGGGCTGACCACCCCGGAAAGCGTCCGTACCACCACGGATTCCGAACACGACACGACCCGGCCCCTCCCAGGAGGGGCCGTCGGTCGTTCGACCCGATCACTCCCCACAGCCCTACGGCAATGCCCCGAACGATCCGCGAAATGCGGAAGACCCCGCACCGGACGCGGTGCGGGGTCTTCCGTATAAGCGCTCTATCAGGCGTTGCCCGACAGCTTCTCGCGCAGTGCAGCGAGCTGAGCATCGCTGGCGAGCGAGCCGCCACCGGTGGTCTCGACCTCGCTGGACTCGGGAGCCGAATCCGAAGAGTAGTTGCTGCTGGACACGCCGGCAGCAGCCTCGGCAGCCTCGTCAGCAGCCATCTTCTCGATCTGAGCGGTGTGCATCTTGTGACGACGCTCGGCCTCCGCGTAGCGGGACTCCCACTCCTCACGCTGCTTCTCGAAGCCCTCGAGCCATTCGTTGGTCTCGGGATCGAAGCCCTCGGGGAAGATGTAGTTGCCCTGCTCGTCGTAGCTGTCGGCCATGCCGTACTTCGACGGATCGAACTCTGCGGTGTAGTCCTCGTTCGCCTGCTTCAGCGACAGCGAGATACGACGGCGCTCGAGGTCGATGTCGATGACCTTGACCATCGCGTCGTCGCCGACTGCGACAACCTGGTCCGGGACCTCGACGTGGCGCTCGGCCAGCTCGGAGATGTGGACGAGGCCCTCGATACCCTCTTCGACGCGCACGAACGCACCGAACGGCACCAGCTTGGTGACCTTGCCCGGAACGATCTGGCCGATCGCGTGGGTACGGGCGAACTGACGCCACGGATCTTCCTGCGTCGCCTTGAGCGAGAGGGACACGCGCTCGCGGTCGAGATCGACGTCGAGAACCTCGACGGTGACCTCGGTGCCGACCTCGACAACCTCGGACGGGTGGTCGATGTGCTTCCAGGACAGCTCGGAGACGTGTACGAGGCCGTCGACACCGCCGAGATCGACGAAGGCGCCGAAGTTGACAATGGAGGACACGACGCCCTTGCGGACCTGGCCCTTCTGGAGCTGGTGCAGGAACTCGCTGCGGACCTCGGACTGGGTCTGCTCGAGCCATGCACGGCGCGACAGGACCACGTTGTTGCGGTTCTTGTCGAGCTCGATGATCTTGGCCTCGATCTCCTTGCCGACGTACGGCTGGAGGTCGCGGACGCGACGCATCTCGACGAGCGACGCGGGCAGGAAGCCACGCAGGCCGATGTCGAGGATCAGGCCGCCCTTGACGACCTCGATGACGGTGCCCTTGACGGCCTCGTCCTTCTCCTTGAGCTCCTCGATCGTGCCCCAGGCGCGCTCGTACTGCGCACGCTTCTTGGACAGGATCAGGCGGCCTTCCTTGTCCTCCTTGGTGAGGACCAGGGCCTCGACCTCGTCGCCCACCGACACGACCTCATTGGGGTCGACATCGTGCTTGATCGAGAGCTCGCGGGACGGGATGACGCCTTCGGTCTTGTAACCGATGTCGAGCAGCACCTCATCACGATCGACCTTGACGATGGTGCCTTCGACGATGTCGCCATCGTTGAAGTACTTGATCGTGGCGTCGATGGCGGCGAGGAAATCCTCGGCGGAGCCGATGTCGTTGACGGCTACCTGCGGCGAGGTGACGGTGGTGGAGGCCATGTGTTTGAGTTGCTCCGGACGGGTTGATAGTCGGTTGATTAACGCTTTCGGGCAGGCGGACCGGCGCAGACGTGCACATCGCGCGCGTTCCACCACGAGGACCCTCGGACGGACCGGTGAGGGGCAGAACTCGGGACACTCGCGTGCCCTAGGCTACGCGGTCCGGTATGACCCCGGCAAACTCACCCGGCAGGAACCACCTCACGTTCGGCGAGCATCATCGTCATCAGACCCGATTCCTTGCTCTGCTCCTGCATCATCGCGCGCGCCGACCGCTTCACCGGCCCGTCGTCGAGCAGAAGATCCGCCGCCCGTGCCATCGCCACTCCACCGTCGTGATGCCGCTTCATCAACTGCAGGAACAGCACCTCGGCGTCGGGTCCCGGCGCTGTCGAGAGAGCATCGAGCTCGGCGACTGTGGCCATCCCTCGCATAGGCACCTCGACATCTCGGCCGAGCGCGACTCCGTGCTCGTTCGCGTGCGCGGGGCGGTGCCACCACATCGGGTCGGGATTGGTCGGAGCCGCTCCCGCCAGGGTCAGCCAACCGAGCAGAGTCCCGAGTTCGATCCGCTGCGCGGCATCGATCCGATCGGCGAACGCGAGGACGGCGGGATCGAGCTCCGGAGACAGACGCGCCGTCATCTGCAGCGCCTGCTGATGATGGGCCGCCATGTCCTGCACGAACCCGACCTCGACGTCGGTCAACACCGGGCGACTCGCCGTCGGCGGATCCACCAGCGGCCGCAACGCCGCACCGACCACCAACAGCAGCACCGACAGCGACGCCAAGGCCAGCACCCGGATCATGATGTTCGGCGCCCCGGTGGTACCGGCCGCTCCGCTCATGATCCGATCGTCGACCGCTGGTCGGCCGGTGGGGTGTAGACGTCCTCGCTCAGACGCAGTGTCATGAAACCGTTGTCCGAACAACTGACCCACAGGTCGTTGCCGCGCCATTCCGGCGGCGAGAAGCACCAGTCGCTCGACAGGTCGCCGGCGACCACCATGCCGCTGCGGGGCGATCCTGCCTCGTCGAGGTCGAACTGCCCGCCGATCACGGCCTGCAACACCGCCGGCGCACTGAGAATCGGAACGCCGATCACAGACGCCATTGCGTGCGGCGAGTTCGGCAGCTCGAGGTTGCGGGAGGTCTGGGCCGGCGGGTTGTAATAGGCGATTTCCTTCACGTCGAACGGGTCACTGATATCGAAGACCCGGACCCCGGAGGACACCCACCCGCAGGCCAGGGCTGTGGGATCCACCGGCCGGTCCGCCGAGCAGTAGTGCGATTCGTAGGCGAAGGCCGATCCTCCCATTCCCGACGCGACCTGACTGTCGATGTTCTCCGGCAGATTGATCTCGAGTTTGATCGAATTCACGATCGCCGGATTCGTCTCGTCCGCGACGTCGATGAGCTTGATCCCACCCGACCCGCCTTCGTCGACCGTGAACAGGTAGGGATGCCCGTCGTACGTGACGGGGACGCTGTGCTGGGTAGCCCAGCCGTCCGTCCACGACATCGAGGCGACCTGCCGCACCTGTGCGCCTACGTCACGATCTTGCACGGCGCTGGTGTCGAGAACCGTCAGGCCGCCGAAATTGTTGGACAGGTACAGCCGGTTGCCGTCGGGTGAGATCCCGAACCCGTGGGCGGACATCCCCATCCAGCCTTGCCAGATGACCGTCGGTTGCGCCGGGTCGGTCAGGTCGACAGCGCTGAGCACCCCTTCGGTACCGGACGACCAGTAGGTGAGGCCATCCGGCGAGAATCCGCCTTCGTGCGCGGTGACCGGAAGCGGCATACGCGGGTCGGTGCCCGCACCGGGGTTGAGCAATCGCGGGTGGGCACAGTCGGAGATGTCGTACACCGAGAGCAGCCCCGCACCGAACAGCGCCGGGACACCGGTTCCCACCAACAGCTTTCGGCCGGAATGTACCTTCAGACTCTCCCAGGTGCCGGCGAGCATCGCCGGTTCGGTCAGCGTCACGGTCGGCGTCGGATGGGCTGGATCCGAAGCATCGACAACCTGGACGCCCGTTTCCGGTCCGACGAGACTGCCCGGGAACAGACTTCCCATATAGGCGCAATGGTCGTGGCTCGCCGAGACGATGCCCGCGCCGTCGCCCGCGAACCCGCCGAGCCGGGTCATATTGCATTCGTAGCCCTCGGCGCTGCGCCCGCTGTCGCGGTCGGCTGCCGGCACGTCGCCCTGCAGCCCGGACTCGGGCCGCGAACCGGGCCCGCATTCGGCGCGCGCAGCCGCATGCCGCCCGACCTCACCGGCTTCGTGGACCACGCCGGACGAGTCCTGCGGCGGTGGACCCGCCGCAGCGATCCCCGCCGTCACCAGAATCGCCACCGCCACGACCATCGCGGCGTAGCCACAGCGAGTCGACACAATCCCCCACACGACATTCCCCCTCTGCCACCGGACATCGATGCCCGGACCCCGCGGTGAGTATGTTCGAGATCACACATTCGCGTCAACGCCTTCCGCCGACGTGTCCCGGCCGAGAACCGCCTGTACCGCACGTCCTACGCTGTTTCCATGTCCGACGCGCCGCTGCCGCCCGATCCTCGTCACGCCACCGCCAATGCCCTGCTCGGCACGTCGAAGGCCGGTCGAGCAGGCGTGGGCAGTCGCGACAGTGAACACGCAAGCCGCACGTGGTGGGACGCCGACGCCGGCGACTACCACCGCACCCACGGTGAATTCCTCGGAGTGGATTCGGTCGCGGGCGAGTTCGTCTGGTGTCCGGAAGGCCTGCACGAAGGCGACGTCCATCTCCTCGGTGACGTCCGCGGTAAGGACATCCTCGAACTGGGTTGCGGGTCTGCGCCGTGCGCACGCTGGCTCGCAGGAGAGGGTGCCCGCGCCGTCGGGCTCGATCTGTCGATGGGCATGCTCTCGCGGGGCGTCGACGCGATGGACCGGGGTGGACCGCGCGTGCCTCTGGTGCAGGCCGGCGCGGAGAATCTGCCGTTCGCCGACAACAGTTTCGATATCGCGTGCTCGGCATTCGGTGCCGTCCCGTTCGTCGCCGATTCGGCGCAGGTGATGCGTGAGGTCGGACGGGTGCTGCGTCCCGGTGGACGGTGGGTGTTCTCGGTCAACCACCCGATGCGGTGGATATTCCCCGACGATCCGGGCGAGCGCGGACTGGTCGCGATGTTCCCCTATTTCGACCGCACCCCGTATGTCGAGGTCGACGACGACGGAGTGGCCACCTACGTCGAGCATCACCGCACCATCGGCGACCGGGTACGGGAACTCGTCGCGGCGGGCTTCGAGGTCTACGACATCGTCGAACCCGACTGGCCCGAGCATCTCGACCGGGAGTGGGGTCAGTGGAGCCCACTGCGAGGTGAGATCTTCCCTGGCACCGCGATTTTCTGCGCCCGCATCGCGAACAGTGTGGATTCGAACCCGGATTCCGGGCTCTGATCCACACTATTCGTCGTCAGCCCAGCACACGGGCGAGAAATTCGCGGGTCCGCTCCTGCTGCGGATTGCTGAGCACATCCCGGGGCGACCCCGCCTCGACGACGACTCCGCCGTCCATGAACACCAGCTGATCGGCGACCTCCCGCGCGAACCCCATCTCGTGGGTGACGACCACCATGGTCATTCCGCCGTCGGCGAGGTCGCGCATCACGGAGAGCACCTCCCCCACGAGTTCGGGGTCCAACGCCGAGGTGGGCTCGTCGAACAACATGAGTTTCGGTTCCATCGCCAGCGCCCGTGCGATGGCCACGCGCTGCTGCTGCCCGCCCGACAGCTGGGCCGGATACGCATCGGCCTTGTTGCCCAACCCCACCTTCGCCAAGAGGTCGCGGGCCATCTCGGTGGCCTCGCTGCGACGCATCTTCTTCACCAGGATCGGCGCTTCGATGACATTGGCGACCACGGTCCGATGTGGGAACAGGTTGAAGTGCTGGAAGACCATCCCGATCTCGCGGCGTTGTTTCGCTGCCGTGCGCGGATGCAGTTCGTGGAGTTTGCCGCCGCGTTCGGCGTAGCCGACGAGTGTCCCGTCGACGTAGAGACGTCCCGCGTCGACGCGTTCGAGATGGTTGATACACCGCAGAAACGTCGATTTGCCGGAGCCGGACGGGCCGATCAGGCACGCGACGTGCCCGCGCTGTACCTCGAGTGAGATGCCCTTGAGCACTTTGACGGCGCCGTAGTTCTTGCATACCCGGTCGGCCCGCACCATGGGCGCGTCGTCCGGCTCGGTCGGTTGGCCTGGTGCGGTCATTTGCGCTCACCTCCGGGGATGGTGGGGTCTGTCGGCGGTGTCGGTTGGATGACGACGGCCTTGCCTTCGGCATCGGCGAGTGCTTGCAACTGGCGTGCCGTCAAGTGTCTGGTCATGCCCTTCGAATAGTGCTTCTCGACGAAGTACTGGCCCACCATCAAAATGCTCGTGATCGCCAGGTACCAGGTCGCGGCGACGAGGAACAGCGGGATCGGCTGGAAGTTCGAGCCGGCGATATCGCGTGCACGGGCGTACAGCTCAGCGGTGTACGGCACGGCCGCAACCAGCGAGGTCGTCTTGAGCATGCTGATGAGTTCGTTGCCGGTCGGCGGGATGATCACGCGCATGGCTTGCGGGAGCACCGTCCGCCGGATCGTCTGCGCCCACGACATTCCCAGCGCGGTGGAGGCTTCGATCTGACCATCGGGCACCGATCCGATTCCGGCGCGGACGATCTCGGCCATGTACGCGGCCTCGTTGAGGGCCAGTCCGATCACTGCGAACAGGAACGCCGCATTGAGCGACTGCAGATCGATGTGGAAGAACTGGTGCACGAACGGGATTCCGATGTCGAGCTGCTTGTAGATCGACGGGAACAGTCCCCACAGCACGAGCTGGACGTACACGGGGGTGCCGCGGAAGACCCACAGGTACACCCACGCCACGGATTTGAGCACCGGATTCGGCGACAGGCGCATCACCGCGAGGACCACTCCGAGCACTACAGCGATGAGCATGGCGAGCACGGTCAACTGCACCGTGTTCCATGCCGCCTCACTGATGCGCCGATCGAACAGGTACTGGCCGTAGATGTCCCAGCGGTAGGCCTCATTGGTGGCTGCGCCCCACACGATCAGCACCAACGCGATCACCACGATGGCCCCCGCGATCCACCGGCCGGGACGACGCAGCGGCACGGCTTGAATCGGTTCCGGTTCGGTCTCGGCTGCGCCGGAATGCGTGTTCTCGCTCATCGGGGCCCTTCCTCAGCTCGTCGCCGCGTTGATCTGCGACTCGGTGATCGTTCCCTCTGTCACACCCCAGCGGTCGGCGATCTGCTGGTATGTCCCCGAGTCGATCAGGTACTGCATCGCCTGCTGCAGGACCGGACCGATAGGAGCGCCCTTGCCGACGACGAAACCGTACGGTGCGGCGTCGAACAGCGGGCCGGCGGATTCGAGACGACCTTCGCTGCGTTCGATCACGTAAGCGGTGACCGGAGAATCGGCGGACAGCGCGTCGACCCGGCCGAGGATCAGCGCGTTGGCTGCTTCGTCCTGGCTGTCGTACTTGATCTTCTCGATCGGGGGAAGTCCCGCATCCACGCAGGTCTGACTCTTTGCCGGAACCTCGTCGATGTCCTCGATGGTCGTGGTCTGTACCGCCACTCGCAGTCCGCATGCGTTGTCGGGGTCGACCGATTCGCCGACGCGCTGCGCCCACTGTATTCCCGCGCTGAAGTAGGTGACGAAGTCGACGGACTGTTCGCGCTCCAGCGTGTCGGTGAACGAGGACGAACCGAGATCGAAAGTGCCGGACTGGACGGCGGGGATGATCCGGTCGAAGTCGGCCTCGTAGAACACCGCGTCGATGCCGAGCACGTCGCCGAGCGCCTGCACGAGTTCGACAGCGAATCCGACGATCGTGCCGTCGTCGTCCTTGAATTCGTTGGGGGCGTAGGGCACATTCGTGCCGACCTTCAGCAGGCCTGCCGACGTCGCTGCCGGCGGGAGTTGAGCAGCGAGTGCATCGACGCGCTCCGCGCGTACCCGGTCGCCAGGGGGCACGGTGGATTCGGTGTTGACCACGCAGCCTGTCACCATCGCGAGGATGAGCAGCACTGCGGCTACAGCACCCACGAGCCGAGGCCGCAGCGGACGGGAGTGAGCTGGTCCATCCACAGTCGAACCTTAGACCGGAGGTGCCTGTCTGTCTGCAGATCTGTGCGGTCCGCTGCTCTGGACCAAACCGGGTGAAGACGCTCTCGCCACAGCTGTATGGTCACGCGGCGGTGATCCGGTCGACCACCGCAGCGGTGAACTCGCTAGTTGATGCGCTCCCACCGAGATCTGCGGTGGCGATACCGTCCCCGATCGTCTCGGCCACTGCCCGCTCGAGGGCTCGCGCCGCACCGCCGAGGAACGGGTCCCCTTTGACGGAGAGGCGGTCGAGGAGCATCGCCGAGGACAGAAGGAGGGCGGTCGGGTTGGCACGGCCGAGTCCGGCGATGTCGGGTGCGGCGCCGTGGACCGCCTGCGCCATCGTCTTCCTCGCGGACGCATTGATCGATGGCGCACTTCCGAGCGAGCCGGAGAGCTCGCCGGCGAGATCCGACAGGATGTCTCCGAACAGATTCTCGGTCACGATGACGTCGAAATCACCGCCGCGACGCACGAGCAGGGCGGCCATCGCGTCGACGTGCTCGTCGTCGACGTCCACGCTCGGATACAAGGTTCCGATCTCGCGGCATACGTCCCTGAACAAACCGGTCGTCTTCGACAGCACATTCGCCTTGTGCACGATGGTGACGCGCTTGCGGCGACGTGAGGCGAGATCGAAGGCGGTATGTGCGATGCGTTCGCACGCGGCACGGGTGATGACCCCGACAGCGAGGGCAACGTCGGGAGTCGGCATGAATTCACCGCTACCGACCGCCATGTTGCGGTCGGCGTAAAATCCTTCGGTGTTCTCACGGACGACGACCAGATCCATGTCGGGAGCCATCGCGCGGGTGCCCGGCAGTGCCCGTGCGGGACGGATGTTCGCGTACAGGTCGAAATGTTTGCGGATCTGTCCGCCCGGTGTCAGCGCCGCACGAAACGGCTCCGGGTACGACGCGCTGTCGTGTGGCCCGAGAATCCAGCCGTCGAGGCCCGCGAGTGCATCGAGCGTCGACTCCGGCACAGGAGTGCCGTAGGTGCCGATGGCGTCGGCGCCGAGCGGCAGAGGCACCCATTCGAGTCCCGGCCCACCTGTCGCCGCGATCGCCGCGTCGACGACGCGGCGTGTTGCGGGAACGATCTCGTGACCGATGCCGTCACCTTCGATCAGGCCGATGCGCTGAGGCTGCGAGAGTTCAGTCTCATGGGTCGCCGTTGCAGTCTCGTGGGTCACCGCGCCATCATTGCGCATCATGGTGCAGTCGGTGGAATTACTACTCGATGATCGGCTCGACGGTCACATCCGCGAGCAGTGGGAGAGCCTGCGCGCAGCCGGTATCGACAGTCAGACCCGGATCCGGACCGAATCGAATCGGCCACACATCACGCTGTTCGTGGCGGAATCGATCCCACCGGACGTGGAGGAAGCTGCGCGTGAAGCTATCTCGACCGTCGAGATACCGATGCGCCTCGGTGGTGTGGTCCTCTTCGGGGGGCGCCACGCGACGGTGGCGCGACTCGTCGTACCCTCTGCGCCGCTACTGGAACTGCAGGCCCGGATTTTCGCCGCGTTCTCGCAGTGTCCCGGGATTCCGGCGCACCTCCGCCCGGGTGAATGGACTCCGCACGTGACTCTGGCGCGGCGGGTCCCCGCCGACCGGATCGGCGCCGCGACGATCGCCGCTCACCACACGCCCGGTGACCCGGCAGGTACCGCGCATCACATTCGGCGGTGGGACGGCACCGCGAAACAGGAATGGCTGCTCATCTGACACCACGAACAGTCTCGGTGGCAGAATCACCGTAGATTCTCGATCTTCTGCCACTCGGCGAGGAGACTGAGTTGCATGCTCCGCAACGTGGTTGTCCCCCTCCTCCCGCGCATCGAAGTGTTCGAACTCGGCGTCGCCTGCGAGGTCTTCGGCAGCGACCTCGCGGCCGATGGCCTGCCTGCCTATGACTTCACGCTCGTCGCAGGCAGTCCCGAGCCCATCGCCACGAGGTACGGCTACTCCATAGATGTGCCGTACGACCTCGACCGCCTCGACGATGCCGACCTGATCATCGTTCCGCCCGGCGGCACCGGAGCAGGCTCACTGACCGATCCAGAATTCGTACGCAGCGGCAACACCGATCTCGGCGTCCTCGAGCCGCTGTTCGAGAAACTGCGGGCCGCAGTCGACCGTGGCGTTCCGGTCGCGAGCCTGTGCACGGGCGCATTCGTCCTCGCCGCGGCCGGCATTCTCGACGCCCGACGCTGCACCACTCATTGGCGATACGCAGGCCGTCTCGCCGCGATGTACCCGTCGGCCCGGGTCGATCGCGATGTGCTCTATGTCGACGACCATCCGGTGTTGACGAGCGCGGGCACCGCCGCGAGCGTCGATCTGTGCCTGCATATCGTGCGGACCGCACAGGGTGCGCAGGTCGCCAACACGATCGCGCGGGGCATGGTCGTTCCACCACACCGCGACGGCGGGCAGGCGCAGTACGTGGCCACACCGCTTCCCGAGTGCACCGACGATTCGATCGCCCCGCTGCTCGACTGGATCACCGAGAATCTGCACCGCGACCTGTCGGTGACCGTCCTCGCGGAGCAGGCACACATGTCGTCGCGGACCTTCGCACGACGGTTCGCGGAGGAAACCGGCACGACACCGGCGCGGTGGATCCGCGACCAACGGGTGCTCGCGGCGCAGCACCTGCTCGAGAACACCGATCTACCCATCGACGTGGTCGCGGACCGTGTCGGATTCGGGACCGCGCCGGTGCTCAGGCAGCATTTCCTGCGCCTGCGGCGTACCACGCCCCAGGCGTACCGCCGGACCTTCCGCTCCGCGGAGCCGACCCTGGTCGAGTGACGAGACCGCGGAACAGCGGCCCCTGTACGGCCTGTCTCGCGTAGCGTGGCGGAAGAAATGGGGGCGGCTCGCTGTTGCACCCGTCGACACGACCGAACCGAAAGGACCACCGTGGCAACCCAAGCTCTCACCCAGCAGACCTTCGACGAGGTCGTCACCAACAACGACATCGTGCTCGTCGACTTCTGGGCCGATTGGTGCGGCCCCTGCAAGCAGTTCGCACCCACCTTCGAATCGTCATCCGAGCAGCATCCCGACGTCGTGCATGCGAAGGTCGACACCGAGGCCGAGCAGTCGATCGCGGCAGCCGCCAACATTCGCTCGATCCCGACGATCATGGCCTTCCGCGAAGGCATCCTGGTCTACAACCAGGCAGGCGCGCTGCCGCCGGCCGCGCTCGAAGACCTCGTCTCGCAGGTCAAGGCTCTCGACATGGACGACGTGCGCAAGCAGATCGACGAAGCGTCGAACGCCCAGGGCTGACCCGACCGACCACAGCGCGGCTCGATTCCTTTTCCGGGGATCGAGCCGCGTCGGCTGTCAGTGGGCGGCGGCGTCCCAGCTACGGCCGTAGCCGACGGACACCTCCAGCGGCACCGACAGATCGATCACCGAATCCATCTTGTCGCGGACGAGCTCCTCGACACGCTCACGCTCGTCGGTGGTGACCTCGAGGACCAGTTCGTCGTGGACTTGCAGCAGCATCCGCGACCGCAGTCCGGCATCGCCGAGCGCTTTCTGCACGTCGATCATCGCGACCTTGATGATGTCGGCCGCCGTGCCCTGGATCGGCGCGTTGAGCGCGGCACGCTCGGCGACCTCACGACGCTGCCGATTGTCGCTCGTCAGGTCCGGCAGGTAGCGCCGACGCCCGTAGAGCGTGGAGGTGTAGCCGACCTTGCGGGCCTCCTCGACGACGTTGTGCAGGTAGTCGCGCACGCCACCGAAGCGGGTGAAGTATGCCTCCATCTGCTCGCGGGCCTCGTCCGTGGAGATCTTCAGCTGCTGCGCGAGACCGTAGGCGCTCAGACCGTACGCCAGACCGTACGACATCGCCTTGACCCGTCGACGCAGCTCGGGGGTGACCTCTTCGATCGGTACGCCGAATGCGCGGGCACCGACGAAACTGTGCAGGTCCTCACCCGTGTTGAACGCCTCGATCAGACCTTCGTCGCCGGACAGGTGCGCCATGATGCGCATCTCGATCTGGCTGTAGTCGGCGGTCAGGAGCAGGTCGTATCCGGTGCCGACGACGAAGCCATTGCGGATCTGACGGCCGGCGTCGGTGCGCACCGGGATATTCTGCAAGTTCGGTTCGGTGGACGACAATCGTCCAGTCGCCGCGACCGTCTGATTGAACGTGGTGTGAATGCGACCGTCGTCGGCCACCGACTTGATGAGACCGTCGACGGTCGTCTTCATCTTGGTTGATTCGCGGTGTGCCAGCAGATGTTCGAGGAACGGGTGCCCGGTCTTCTCGAACAGGTTCTGCAGAGCATCGGCGTCGGTGGTGTAGCCGGTCTTCGTCTTCTTGGTCTTCGGCATCTCGAGTTCGTCGAACAGCACCACCTGCAGCTGCTTCGGTGAGCCGAGGTTGATCTGCTTACCGATCACCTCGTATGCGGCGTTCGCTGCGGCAGCGACGTCGGCGGCGAAGCCCGCCTGCAGGTCGTGCAGGTGCTCGGAATCGACGGCGATGCCAGTGGATTCGAGTGCGGCCAGCACCTCGAGCAGTGGCAACTCCATGTCCGTGAGCAGTTGCACCGACTCGATGTCGACGAGTTCGGAGTCGAGAGCCGCAGCGAGATCGACGACGGCGCGTGCCCGCAGGATCTCACCTTCGGCGGCCTTCTGGTCGGTGGCGTCCTCGTCGTCGAGCAGCGACAGTTGCTGGGCGCCGGTGTCTTCGACGCGCAGTTCGCGCTTGAGGTAGCGCAGCGACAGGTCGTCGAGTTTGAAGCTGCGCTGTCCGGGGCGCACGAGATAGGCCGCCAGTGCCGTATCGCTGGTGACGCCGGCAAGGTTCCAACCGCGACCGCCCAGCGCGTGCATCGCCGACTTCGCCTCGTGCAGAGTCTTTTCCACGGTGGGGTCGGCGAGCCACGTGGCAAGCGCGGTGTCGTCCTCGGGGGTCAGCGACACCGTCGTGACGTACGCGCCCTCGCCGTCGGCAGCCGCGATCGCGACAGCTGTGGCCTCCCCGCCGTACGGAGTGCCGGGGCCGGCGACGGACAGGCCGTGCCGCTGCCCGGACACCGCGTGCTCGGCGAGCCAGGCGGTGAGCGCACCCGGTTCGACGATGCCGCCGCGCACCTCGAATCCTTCGTCGGCTTCGGGTTCCGCGGACGCGAGGGTCTCGAAGAGTCGATCGCGCAGGACCTTGAATTCGAGGTCGTCGAAAAGCCGGTGGATCTTGTCGCGGTCCCACGGGGCCAGCGCCAGCGCCTCCGGCGCGTACGGCAGCGGCACTTCCCGCACCATCTCGGTGAGCTGGCGGTTCATGAGCACGTTCGACAGGTTCTCGCGCAGCGCGTCGCCGGTCTTGCCGCGCACTTCGTCGACCCGATCGACCAGTTCGGTGAGGCTGCCGAATTCGCGGATCCACTTGGTGGCGGTCTTCTCACCGACACCCGGGATGCCCGGGAGATTGTCGCTCGGGTCGCCGCGGAGCGCGGCGAAGTCCGGGTACTGCGCCGGGGTGAGCCCGTACTTCTCCTCCACGGCCTCAGGGGTGAAACGCGTCAGCTCGGAGACGCCCCGCTTCGGGTAGAGCACAGTGACGTCGTCGGTGACCAACTGCAGTGCATCGCGGTCGCCGGTGACGACGAGCACCTTGTAGCCGAGTGCCGTGGCCTGGGTAGTGAGGGTCGCGATGATGTCGTCGGCCTCGTACCCTTCCTCGGCCATGACCGGGATGCCCATGGCGCCGAGCACCTCTTTGGTGACATCGATCTGTCCCTTGAACTCGTCCGGAGCTGCGCTGCGCTGCGCCTTGTAGGGGGCATACATTTCAGCGCGGAATGTCTTGCGGCTCACGTCGAACGCCGCTGCCACATGTGTGGGCTTCTCGTCGCGCAGAAGGTTGATCAGCATCGAGGTGAACCCGTAGACCGCATTGGTGGTCTGTCCGCTGGTAGTTCTGAAGTTCTCGGCCGGGAGCGCGTAGAACGCGCGGAATGCCAGCGAATGTCCGTCGAGGAGCAGAAGGGTCGGACGGTCGTCGGCGGCCGGGGTGGTCGAGGGCGAAGCGGATGCACGGGTCACGGGTGTCAGTCTAGGGACCGGGTACGACGTCCACGACAACCCCGACGAACTTGGGCGATCGGACCCCGGTGATGGTCAGCCGGCGGTCTCCCCCAGTGTCTCGATGATCACCTCGGCGACTTGCTTCATCGTGGTCCGCCGGTCCATTGCCGCACGCTGAATCCAGCGGAAGGCCTCCGGTTCGGTCATCGCATGCTTGTCCATCAACGTTCCCTTTGCCCGGTCGACGAGCTTGCGGGTCTCGAACCGCTCGGACAGCCCCTGGACCTCACGTTCGAGTTCGCGGACCTCGGTGAACCGGCTCACCGCCACCTCGATGGCCGGGACCAGATCGCTCTTCGAGAACGGCTTGACCAGGTACGCCATGGCTCCTGCGTCGCGTGCACGTTCGACGAGTTCACGCTGACTGAACGCTGTGAGAATAACCACAGGGGCGATGCGCTTCTGCGCAATCTCCGATGCGGCGTCGATTCCGTCTCGGCGCGGCATCTTCACATCCATGATCACGAGGTCGGGTCCCAACTCTTCGGCGAGCTCCACCGCGCGTTGCCCGTCGCCGGCCTCGCCGACCACGTCGTACCCCTCTTCGCGCAGCATTTCGACCAGATCGAGCCTGATCAACGCCTCGTCTTCGGCGACGACGACTCGCTTCGCCCCGGCGTTGTCGTTTTGCGGCACGGCTGTCATGGCGGGCCCTTCCCATCTCGCTGCGGATGCCCTCGTGAGGGAATCGAACGTTAGAAGGGTACCGGTGTTCACGCTCGGTCCATCCATCCCTTACAGTGGTCTCCGCACCACGCCCCCGTATCCCAATTGGCAGAGGAAACGGATTCAAAACCCGTCCAGTGTGAGTTCGAGTCTCACCGGGGGCACCACCGCCGAACAATCGCAGTTTCGTGCATCGTCCTGCTCGTCACTCCGTCACGTCGGCCGGCGCACATCGGTCGGCCTGCGGTACCGAATCCACGCCATCGCGCTCCCGATTGCCACCACCGCCGCCACCGATACGGCCGAGGACATCCACGTCCAGGAGTTCGACGACCACCCGACCGACTCGCTCGTGAGCGGGGTGTGGGCGGTCCACCCGTACTGCGCGACAAGAGGTAACGCCAGCGCGGCCGGCAGCGTCATCGACGTCGCCACCACCGGCGGGGTGGACGGCAGAGATGCGGCGATCGTGTAGGCAGCCGCAAGTGGCACCATGAACAGATTCGCTGCAATGCTCATGTCGTCCCATGGTCGACCGGCGACGACCCCCGTTGCTGCGATCAGCGCCAGTACACCGACACCTACCAGCGGTCGGGGCGAACGGTGGCCGAGCCAGGCACCGACGCCGGCGAGGACGACCGGAACCAGGAGCAGCGGCCACACCGTGGGAGACCACGAGACCGCCTCGCGCCCGACCACGGCCAGTACCATCGCCGCCAGAAGAACCGTTCCCGTGCGCCCGCGCAACCACAACGCAGCAGCGATCACGAGCACCACCGCCACGACCCCCAGGAGCCATCTGCCCGCTTCCTGCGTTTCCGCACGTGACGACATCACGGCACGCTCGAACGACCAGTGCAGCCCCATCCCGACCGCCGGAATGCCGATGCCGACCAGCACCTCTCGCCCGCTTCCCCTCCGTTCACCGATCGGTGCCGTATCGCCACGGCCGATCACCCACATCGATGCCCCTGCAACCAACGTGACGACCGCCAGAAGCAACCACACGGTGTTGACAGGTGGGGAACCGACGTCCACGTAGTCCGCGTACCGTCTCGGTGCCGAGGCGAAGTTCCGGAACTCCGCGATCGGTTCGGCAGTCAGCAGGCCCGCAACGCCCGCAGCGGCCAGCACCGCCTGCAGCTGCACTCGTCGCGGTCCGATACACATGACCACGAGGCCGCCGAGCAGCGAGCCGGCGCCGACCGCCGAGATGTACGTGTCGTACCGCCACGCGCCCGGCAAGGCCACCATTGCCACGAGGAGCGCACCCGCCAGGACTGCCGCGATCACTAGAGACCGCTGACGAGTTCCTGCCGCGACCAGGGCCGCCACGATCGCCCCGGTTGCCGAGGCAGCGATCGCGGATGCCATCACGGGCGCGGGGCCGAATCCTGTCGCCATCGGATAGGTGTCGACGGTGGGAGCTCCGAGGACGACCGCCGCTGTGTAGCCGCCGACAATGAGCAGTACGACCTTGATCCACGCTGCCACACCTCACCTTCGCCGAGCATCGCGCACACACGTCGCCGACACGCCGGAACTCACGGGTCGCACCTACCGCAGGCCGGTGAGCCTACGAGACCCCTCGTAGAGAAACCGCAACTGCTCGAAATCCGACGGCGATACCCGAAGCGGCGAGCCCTGCAGACACAGGCCCCCGACCACCTCGGCACCAGGAAACCCTCTGCGGCAAGCAGGTTGAGCATCCGATAGGCGGCGGTGGGTGCGACACCCGCGAAGCGGGCGATCTCCTTGGCCGTAGCACCGGGACGGCCATACTTCTGCCGAACCATGAGTGTTGCGACGATCGCTGGAATCCGCCCTCGAGCCTGGCGCACCTGCATGTCGGTGGCGACGGTTAGCCTGACTGCGGTATCGAACACAGATTCGGACATCGCCGACATGGAACGGACCACGACATGGCGCATCCCGTCATCCCGCCCACGCATCGAAGCTGTTCAAACGCGGTTCGGTCGCATTCCGGCCGGCCCCGCGCCGACAACGCCCGGATCAACACGGTGTGCCGCTCACAGGATCGGGCGGACAGTCTCGTCATCCCGTTCGGGCGCGACGGCGAGGGCAACACCGTGGCGTGGACAGTGACTGCCGGACGCAACCTCCTCGTGCACCAACGCGACACGGAGAACTTCCCCAATCTGCCGCTCACCCTCATGGCAACGGGCGTCCTGTCCAGACGCACCCACGAGTTGTTCGTCGCCGATCCGCATCATCGCCACCACTGGCTCGCCGGGTATCGCGACGCAGGAGACGGGGTCTCATCCTGGGCAGCTACCCCGGATGAGATCGGTCGTATGCTCGCCGAGTTGGACTCAGCAGGCGCCGGGCCCCAACGACTACTGCTCCTCGCAGGACTCTCCACGACGATCGCGAAGTTGGATCTCCCCGACCGTGAGCGTCTGACCAGACTGGTGACCACGGCACGAACCCGCAACCTCACCGTCGTCGCGACCAGCAGCGATCATGGCGCGCGGTGGTTCCCGGACGGACTGATCGCTGCATTCGACGATGTTCTCGTACGCGAGAGCGGCTGCTCCACCGTGTATCGGAATCCACTCGGCCGCGAAGAATGACGTCTGCAGCGTGACCGGCTGCGCCACACCTGGTCTCACTCCGTCCTGCCCACCGAGCTCCGATCTCGCGCGTGTCGAGCGGCTGACGCAGGACCGCGAGGAGTCCTCGGACCGATCTGTCACGTGGCCGGACCGCTCAGGACAGGAAGACGGCTGCCTGCCCGGCCAGATCGAGCAACGGTTGCGGCACGATACCGAGCAGCAGCGTGATCACGGCGGTCACCGCGATAGTGACCGTTGTGAGCACGCTCGGCAGCACGATCGCGGGCGCATCGGACGGTGGATCGCGGAAGAACATGAGCACGATCACCCGCACATAGAAGTAGGCGGCGATCGCGCTCGCGACCACGCCGACGATCACCAGCGGCACCGCACCGCCCGAGATCGCGGCGCTGAACACGCTCAGCTTTGCGATGAATCCGCCGGTGAGCGGGATCCCCGCCATCGACAGCAGAAACAGTGCGAAGATGCCTCCCAGCACCGGTGAACGACGTCCCACTCCCTCCCAGCGCGACAGGTCCCAGGCTTCGCCGTCGGGGTCGCGGATCAGGGTGACCACCGCGAACACTCCGATGGTGCCGATCCCGTAGACGACCAGATAGAACAGCGTCGACGAGATGCCCTGCTCATTGGCGGCGACGACACCGGTGAGCACGAAGCCGGTATGGCTGATCGCCGAATACGCCAGCATTCGTTTGACGTCCGTCTGTGTCACCGCGAGGACGGCGCCGACCAGCATGGTGGCGATGGCCACTGCCCAGAGGATCGGGCGCCACTCGTCGCTCAGTCCCGGCACCGCGACGTAGAGCACGCGGAGCAGCGCTCCGAACGCCGCGATCTTCGTCGCCGCGGCCATGAACGCGGTCACCGCGGTGGGTGCGCCTTGATAGACGTCGGGTGTCCACGAATGGAACGGCACCGCACCGATTTTGAACAGCAGGCCCACGGACAGTAGACCGACACCGATCAGGGCGGTGATGTCGCTGCCGCCACCGGACTCCACAGTGTCGGCGATACCCGCCAGCGAGATGGTTCCCGCGTAGCCGTAGAGCAACGCGACACCGTAGAGGAAGAACGCCGACGAAAACGCGCCGAGGAGGAAGTACTTGAGTGCCGCCTCCTGCGACAGCAAACGACGTCGACGCGACAGCCCACACAGCAGATACAGCGGCAGGGAGAGCACTTCGAGTGCAATGAACATCGTCAACAGGTCATCGGACGCGGGGAAGAGCATCATGCCACCGACTGCGAACAACGCCAGCGGGAACACTTCGGTGCGTGTGATACCCGCATCGGTGGCTTCACGTTCGGCGGCGCTTCCGGGTACCGCCGCAGCCTGCGGAGCGAACGCGTCGGTTCTCGTCCGGGTCGATCCCGTACCGACTGCGGCTCCTGCGGTATCCAAGGCCGCCGCGGCATCCACCGTCGTTCGTGCACCCTCGACACCGCGTTCGGCGATGAGCGCGACCGCGAGGATCGATACGACCAATATCGCGCCCTGCAGGTAGAGGGCCGGGCCGTCGATCACGACCGCGCCGGCGGCGGTGGTGGTCTCGGTTCCCGCGAGCAGGATGACCGCCACGAGCGCCGCGATCAGGCCCGCGAAGGCCAGCACGAGGTGACTCACGTAGCGGGCGCGGGCGGGTGCGAACGCCTCGACGATGACACCCACCACCGCGACCCCGAACACGATGAGCATCGGGCTGAGCACACCGTAGTCGATGTCGGGTGCGGGAAGCGCCTGCGCAAGAACGACATTGCTGTCCAGATTCTTCATCTGTGGGCACCTCCTCCGGAGCCGACGGCGGTGTCACCGTCGGCGACCGGTGTCTCGGCTGGGACGCGTGGTGTGGGATCCTCTTCGCCGACGGTGATGAGGGTGTGGTCCACAGCGGGAGTGATCACGTCCAGCATCGGTTTCGGATAGACCCCGAGGACGATCAGCAGGGCGATCAACGGTGCGACCACGAGGATTTCGCGGGGGACGAGATCGGTGATCGAGGTTCCGTGCCCCTCGCCCGACCCCTCGTCCGGAGGATCGCTCGGTGCCAATCCGTGGTCTGTGCGTACCGGTCCGCCCATCATGCGCTGGTAGAGCCACAGCACGTAGAGCGCGGACAGGACAAGCGCGATGGTCGCGATGATCGCTGCGACCTGATACCGCGGGTAGGTGCCGACGAAGACGAGGAATTCGCTGACGAACGGCGCGAGGCCCGGTAGTGAGAGCGTGGCGAGCCCCGCGATGAGGAACGTGCCGGCGAGGATCGGTGCGATCTTCTGGACTCCGCCGTACGCGGCGATCGCCCGGGATCCCCGCCGCGACACCAGGAACCCGGCAATCAGGAACAGCGCGGCGGTGGAAATGCCGTGGTTGACCATGTACAGCGTCGACCCGGCCTGGCCCTGACTGGTCATCGCGAAGATCCCCAGAATGATGAACCCGAAGTGCGAGATGGAGGTGTACGCGATCAGTCGCATCACGTCGGTCTGCCCGATCGCGAGCATCGCGCCGTAGACGATGCCGATCACCGACAGCGTCACGACAAGCGGTGCGAAGAAGACCGAGGCGTCGGGGAACAGTTGCAGGCAGTACCGCAGCATCCCGAATGTGCCGACCTTGTCGACCACCGCCATCATCAGCACCGCGGATACGGGAGTGGTCTGCACCGCCGCGTCGGGAAGCCAGCTGTGCAGCGGCCACAGCGGGGCCTTGACGGCGAACGCGAACATGAAACCGAGGAACAGCGCGTTGAGGACGGCGGGGGTCGCGCCGAGCTCACCCGACGATGCTGCTTCGACGATGCGCCGGAAGTCGAACGTGCCGACGGTGCCCGACTCCCCCAGCCCGGCCTGCGCTGTGACCACATACAGGCCGATGACCGCGGCCAGCATGATCAGACCGCCGAACAGGTTGTAGATCAGGAACTTCACCGCGGCTCTGGAGCGTTGGGCCCGTTCACTGCCGCGACCACCGAACCCGCCGATGAGGAAGTACATCGGGATGAGCATCGCTTCGAAGAAGACGTAGAACAGAAGGATGTCGAGGGAGACGAAGGAGATGAGCACCATCGCCTCGACGAGCAGGATCAACGCTGTGTAGGTGTGCGCGGCGCGGGGGCGGGAAGCGGGGGCGGCTTCCGCTATGGCATGCCGGTCGTCGTGCCATCCGGCGACGAGGAGCAGCGGTACCAGCACCGCGGTCAACAGCACGAGTACCAGCGCGATGCCGTCGACGCCGAGCGTGTAGCCGGCGCCGAACGCGGGGATCCACGTGTGCGATTCGACGAACTGGAACTGCTCGCCACCGGGTTCGAACAACGCCGCGAGCACCACCGCAACCGCGAGGGTCAGCAGCCCGGCGACGACGGCGACGCTCTTGGCGAGGGTCCGCATCCGCGCCGGCAACGCGAGAACGACGACGGCACCGACAACCGGGAGCACCCACAGGATCGTCAACCACGGAAATTCGTTCATGCTCGGCTCACCCCCTCACAACCGCACCAGCATCAGCGCTGCGACCACAACGGCCGCACCGGCGAACATGTACAGGGCATACGACCGGACGAAGCCGGTCTGCAGGCGTCGCAGCGAGCTCGACAGCGCCCCGACAACACCCGAAACTCCGGAGACGACGCCGTTCACACCGGTGTTCTCGACTGCGACAAGCGTGCGCACCATCCCCTGACCGGGACGCATGAACACGGCCTCGTCGAATGCATCGCCGTAGAGATCGTTGCGCGCGGCGACGGTCAGCGCCGACACATCATCGGGAGCCGTGCCGGGGATCTCCCGGGTCGCGTACTCGCGGTAGGCGAACCCGACACCCACCAGGACCACCGCGAGCGTCATGAGCGTGATCAGCCACACCGGGAGGCCACCTTCGTGATGCACGGATCCGACGACCGGTTCGAGCCAATGCTGCAGCGAACCACCGAGAACGAGCAGCCCACCGGCGGCGACGGAGCCCACCGCAAGCAGGATCATCGGCCACACCATGATGCCCGGGGATTCGTGGGGATCGGCATCGCCGCGCCAGCGACGCTCCCCGAAGAACGTCATGATCATCACGCGGCTCATGTAGAAGGCGGTCAGGCCGGCGCCGAGCAGTGTGGCAACGCCGAGGGTCACGCCTTTCGCGCCGGGCTCGGCGAATGCCACTTCGATGATCTTGTCCTTGGAGAAGAAACCCGCGAACGGTGGGATACCGATGATCGCGAGATACCCGAGCCCGAACGTGATGAAGGTGAGGGGCATGAATGCGCGCAGGCCGCCGTAGCGTCGCATGTCGGTCTCGTCGTTCATCCCGTGCATCACCGATCCGGCGCCGAGGAAGAGCCCGGCCTTGAAGAATCCATGGGTGAGCAGGTGCAGGATCGCGAAGGCATAGCCGGCTGGACCGAGGCCTGCTGCGAGGACCATGTACCCGATCTGACTCATGGTCGACGCGGCGAGCGCCTTCTTGATGTCGTCCTTCGCGCAGCCGATGATCGCACCGAACAGGAGCGTCGCGGTGCCCACGATGACGACGGCGAGCTGCGCCACGGGTGCTGCGTCGAAGATCGCATGCGCGCGGGTGATGAGGTAGACCCCTGCAGTGACCATCGTCGCGGCGTGGATGAGCGCCGACACCGGTGTGGGGCCTTCCATCGCGTCGCCGAGCCACGACTGGAGCGGCAGCTGCGCGGATTTCGCGCATGCGGCGAGCAGCAGCGCCAACCCGAGTGCGGTGGTCGTGCCTTCGCCCGCCGCGGGCACTGCGGCGAACACCTCGTCGTACGACAGCGTGCCGAAGGTCGTGAACATGACCATGAGGGCGACGAGTAGACCGATGTCGCCCACTCGGTTGACGACGAACGCCTTCTTCGCGGCGGTCGCAGCGGTGGGTTTGTGCTGCCAGAACCCGATGAGTAGGTACGACGCCAATCCGACGCCTTCCCAGCCGAGATAGAGGCCGAGGAAGTTGTCGGCAAGCACGAGGAGCAGCATCGCGGCGAGGAACAGGTTCAGGTAGGCGAAGAAGCGACGACGGGCGGCGTCGTGCGCCATGTAGCCGATCGAGTAGAGATGGATCAGCGAGCCGACCCCCGTGATCAACAGGACGAAGCACATCGACAGCTGATCGAGCTGCAGCCCGAAGTCGACCTGCAGGCTCTCGACGGGCACCCACACGAACAGGGTCTCCTGCACCGTCCTTTCGGCGGTGGCGGCGCCGAGCATATCGGCGAAGGCGACGAGTCCGAGCACGAACGAAGCGATCGCCGTGGCGCATCCGAGCAGATGCCCCCACGGATCGCTTCGTCGCCCGGCCAGCAGCAGCACCACCGCACCGGCGAGCGGAAGCGCCGGAATCAGCCAGATGATCGAGGAGATCGACGAGCTCATGACGCACGTCCTCTCACCATCGCGGGGTCCGCTACCGATTCGTAGGCTGTCACTGCTTCGGTTGTGGCTACTTCGGTTGTTGCTGCTTCACACGCTGTCGCGGTCACACTCACCGTCCTGACGGTCAGTACTTGAGGAGGTTGGCGTTGTCGACGGACGCCGAACGGCGGCTCCGGAAGATCGTGACGATGATCGCAAGTCCCACCACCACTTCTGCGGCGGCGACGACCATCGTGAAGAACGCAAAAACCTGGCCGTGCAGGTTCCCGTGCATCCGGGCGAACGTGACGAATGCCAGATTGGCGGCGTTGAGCATCAACTCGATGCTCATGAACACGACAATAGCGTTGCGCCTCAGCAACACTCCGGATGCACCGATCGTGAACAGCAGTGCCGACAGATACAGGTAGTTCTCCGGGTTCACACCCGATCCCCCTTCCCCGTGGTCGTCTGCGCCGGGCCGTCCGCCTTCGCGCCTTCCGCATCACGAGGCTCCGCCGGACCGGGAACTCCCAGATCCGTAGGCCCCCAGTCGCGGCCGATCCGTTGAAGCAGTGGGCCGACGGACTCGTCGGAGAAGGAACCGTCGGGTAACAAGGCCGGGACGTCGGCCGAGTTGTGCCGTGCATATACGCCGGGCGAGGGCAGCGGTGTGACCCGACCGCCCTCCCGGAACCGGCGCTCTGCGAGTTCCCGTTGCGTTTCCCGAGGCCTGACGCGTTCGCGGTGTGCGAGCACCATCGCGCCGACCGTTGCGGTGATCAGGAGCGCGCCGGTGAGTTCGAAGGCCCACACGTAGTCGAGGAAGAGGAGTTCGGCGAGCGCTTCGACGTTGCCCGCCGCGTTCGCGTCGTCGAGACCGATTACTGCGGTGGTCGCAGCATTACCGAGACCGCCGATGAGCAGGATCCCGAATCCGAGTCCGACCACGATGGCGAGCACGCGTTGCGCCCGGAGGGTCTCCACGAGCGAGTCGGACGAGTCGATGCCGACCAGCATGAGCACGAACAGGAACAGCATCATGACGGCGCCCGTGTAGACAACCACCTGGACGACGCCGAGGAACAGCGCACCCTGCGCGATGTAGAAGATGGCGAGCACGATCATGGTCATGGCGAGGAAGATCGCGGAATAGACCGCTTTCGCTGCTCCCACGACACCGAGCGCCCCGATCACCGCGACGGTGCCGAGAATCCAGAACTGCACCGCTTCACCGGTCGACGTCGCGTCGGCCGCGAGCACGGCGGCGGTCACGACGCCTGCTCTTCGTCGCTGCCGGCTCCGCTTCGGGGAGCGTCGGGCGCCGGCACGGTGCCGCGGTAGTAGTCGTCGTCGGTCGTTCCCGGTGCCATCGGATGCGGTGGGGTCTGCATTCCGGGTTCGAGTGGCGCGAGCAGCCGGTCCTTCGTGTAGATGAGGTCGGTGCGGTTGTCGTCGACCATCTCGTAGTCGTTGATCATGGTCAGCGCGCGCGTCGGGCACGCTTCGATGCACAAGCCGCACCCGATGCAGCGAAGGTAGTTGATCTGGTAGTCCCGGCCGTACCTTTCGCCCGGCGAGTAGCGTTCGGTATCGGTGTTGTCGGCGCCCTCGACGAAGATCGCGTCGGCGGGGCACGCCCAGGCACACAACTCGCAGCCGATGCATTTTTCGAGTCCATCGGCATAGCGGTTGAGTTGGTGCCGACCGTGATAGCGGGGTGCGGTGGGTGTTTTCACCTCGGGATAGAACTCGGTGTTCGGCTTCTTGAACATCGTCGACAGGGTTACACCGAAACCTGCCAGCGGACCCAACAGTTCAGACATCGATTTTTCGGGCATCGCTCGCCTCCTTGGATGTGGCTTGCGCGGATGGGGCCGGCATCGGCGGAACCGGGAATCCTCCGGCCATCGGATCGAAATCGGCCGCGGCGGGTGGGGGCGGCGCGAGGCGATCTCGATCACGGCGGCGGGAGCGGATCATCAGATAGACGAACACCATCGCGGTGAGGACCACGCCGGCGACGACGAGGGTCACCGATTGCGGGAGCACCTCGTCGCCGGCGAGTTGCCTCACGACGGCAACGACCATCACCCAGACCACGGCGATCGGGATGAGCAGTTTCCATCCCAACGCCATGAACTGGTCGTATCGGAGGCGGGGAAGCGTGCTGCGCAGCCACACGAAGACGAACAGCACACCCCACACCTTGAGGACGAACCACAGCACCGGCCACCAACCGGCATTCGCCCAGCCGCCCATGTTGAACGGCCACGGCGCGTGCCAGCCGCCCAGGAACATCGTGGTCAACAGCGCGGAGACGGTGATCATGTTCACGTACTCGGCGAGCATGAACATCGCAAAACGCAGCGACGAGTACTCGGTGTGGAAACCGCCGACGAGTTCTCCTTCGGCTTCGGGGAGATCGAATGGTGCACGGTTGGTTTCACCGACCATCGACACCGAATAGATCAGGAACGACGGAACCAGCAGCACGACGAACCACAGTCCGTCCTGCGCGGCGACGATGCCCGAGGTCGACATCGTGCCGGACAGCAGGAACACTGCCGCGAAGGTCAGTCCCATCGCGATTTCGTAGGAGATCACCTGCGCCGTCGAACGCAGCCCACCGAGGAGCGGATAGGTGGATCCGGACGCCCAACCTGCAAGGACGATGCCGTAGACCCCCACGGAGGTGACCGCGAGAATGTAGAGCACGGCGACGGGAAGATCGGTCAACTGCAGTGGGGTGGGTTGCCCGAAGACCGACACCACTGGTCCGAACGGGATCACGGCGAAGGCCATGAATGCGGGCGCGGTCGCAATGACGGGTGCCAGCAGGTAGATCGGCTTGTCTACACCGGTGGGTGTGATGCCTTCCTTGAGACCGAGTTTGATACCGTCGGCGACGGTTTGGAGCAGGCCCTTGGGCCCCACCCGGTCGGGTCCGACGCGCATCTGCATCCACGCCATGACCTTGCGTTCGGCGAGGATCAGCACGAGCGTGGTCAGGACGAGGAACGCGAAGATCACGATGGCCTTCGCGATCACGAGCCACCACGGATCGGTGCCGAACATCGACAGATCGACGTTGCGCGCGCTGACGGCGGTGGGGGTCCCGACGGCGCTGGATGCTCCGACGGTCATGGCTGCGCCTCCTCACCGACGGCCGCGGCGGCGCGGATCCGCACGATCGCTCCCGCGTCGACGGCGAGGTGTTCGTGTACTTCCGACCCCTCAGAGTCGAGGGGAATCCACACGACGCGATCCGGGAGTGTGTCGATCACCAACGGAAGGGTGATCTCACCGTGCCCCGTCGACACCGTCAGCGGGTCGCCCTCGCGCACGCCGATCTCGTCAGCGGTCGCGGCGGACAGGCGTGCGACGGGCGCCCGCGCGGTCCCGGCGAGGTGCGGTTCTCCGTCCTGCATGCGTCCGGCGTCGAGGAGCATCCGCCAGGTCGACAGAACCGCCTCACCCAAAACAGGTTTCGGCGTCGCTCCCGGCGACGCCGCGGGGAACTCGAGGCCGGTACCACGCTGTTGTCCCAGTTCGACGAGTTCGGCTCTGGCCGCTGCCACGTCGGGAAGGCGGATCGGGATATCCATGGCCTCGGCAAGTGCGTCGAGGATGCGCAGATCGGACAATGCCCCGGTGTCGGGCAGCGCGACCGGGAACGGTCGCTCGCGTCCTTCCCAGTCGAGGAAGGTCCCGGATTTCTCGACGACGGGGGCGACCGGGAAGACGACATCGGCCCGGTCGGTGATGTCGGTGCGGCGGATCTCGAGGCTCACCACGAACCCTGCGGAGTCGATCGAGTCGCGGGCGGCATGCGGGTCGGGTAGGTCGGTGACGTCGACGCCGGCGACCACCAGTGCGGAGAGGTCCCCGGATGCCGCGGCGGCGAGGATTCCCGCGGTGTCGCGGCCCGGCTTCTCAGGTATCGATCGTGTGCCGGAATCTGAGCCCCACAAGGATTCGACCTCACGCCGCGCATCGGGATCGGTGACCGCGCGGCCTCCGGGGAGGAGCGTCGGGAAGGCACCGGCTTCCAGCGCACCTCGGTCGCCCGCGCGGCGGGGCACCCACGCGAGGCGCGCACCGGTCTCGTCGGCGAGACGCGCGACGGCGGCCAGCGCACCGGATGCTGTGGCGAGCCGCTCCCCCACCAGGATGATCGCGCCGTCCCCCCGCAGCTGCCCGTCGAGTTCCGGATATCCACCGGAGCGCAGATCGTCGAGCACCCGGGCTTCGTCACCGGGAACACAATCGAGGAGCGTTCCGGACATCTTCTGCAGCCCTCGGCTTGCGTACGACGCCACCGACACCACCGCTGCGCGCTGCTTTCGGACCGCCTTGCGCAAGCGCAGGAAGATCAGGGGCGATTCCTCTTCCGGTTCGAGGCCGGCGAGGAGTACGACCGGCGCCTTCTCGAGGTCGGCGTAGGTCACGGACATCCGTGTTCCTGCGATCCGGCGACCGAGGAACTCGGTCTCCTCCGAAGTGTGTGCGCGGGCACGGAAGTCGATGTCGTTGGTGCCGAGCACAGTTCGCGCGAATTTCGCGTACGCATAGGACTCTTCCCAGGTGAGGCGTCCGCCGGTCAGCACACCCGTGTGGCCGCGGGCGGCAGCAAGAGCCCTGGCGGCGACGGTGAGCGCCGCGGGCCACGACGCAGGGACCAGCATCCCCGCCGAATCGCGGATCATCGGCCCTGTGAGACGGTCCGGTTCGGTGACGTAGGTGAACGCCCATCGTCCCTTGTCGCAGTTCCACTCCTCATTGACCTCGGGGTCGTCGCCCGCGAGACGGCGCATCACGGATCCACGACGGTGGTCGGTGCGTTGCGCGCAGCCTCCGGCGCAGTGTTCGCACACGCTCGGGGTCGAGACGAGATCGAACGGCCGTGCCCGGAATCGGTACGCACTGCTGGTGAGCGCTCCGACGGGGCACACCTGCACGGTGTTACCCGAGAAATACGATTCGAACGGTTCCTCGGTGTAGATACCGACCTGTTGCAGAGCACCGCGGTCGAGCATGTCTATGAAACGGTCGCCGGCGATCTGGTCGGAGAAGCGGGTGCAGCGGGCACACAGCACGCAACGTTCCCGGTCGAGGAGGACCTGCGCCGAGATGGCGATCGGTTTGGGATAGGTGCGTTTGACGTCGTCGAAGCGGGTTTGGGGTCGGCCGTTGGACATCGCCTGGTTCTGCAGCGGGCATTCACCACCTTTGTCGCACACCGGGCAGTCGAGGGGGTGGTTGATCAGCAGGAGCTCCATCACGCCCTGCTGTGCTTTGTCGGCGACGGGTGACGTGGCCTGTGTACGCACGACCATTCCGTCGGTGACGACCGTGGTGCACGAGGCGAGCGGCTTGCGTTGTCCCTCTACGTCGACGAGACATTGCCGGCATGCCCCGACCGGGTCCAGGAGCGGGTGGTCGCAGAACCGCGGGATCTGGATGCCGATGAGCTCGGCGGCCCTGATCACCAATGTTCCCTTGGGGACGGACACGTCGGTGTCGTCGATGGAGACGGTAACCAGGTCGACGGGGGCCGTGTCGCCGGAACCTGTCTGTGCGGCGGCGGTCATGAGTACTCCCTTCCGGTCGCGTGCACATCGGACAGAGCTGCCAGGGCCGGGTCGAACGGGCACCCCCCGTGCTCGAAATGCGCGATGTACTCGTCGCGGAAGTAGGCGAGCGATGAGGTGATCGGGCTCGTGGCGCCGTCGCCGAGTGCACAGAAGGCGCGGCCGAGGATGTTGTCGGCGATGTCGAGCAGCTTCTCGAGATCTGCCTCGGTGCCGTCTCCGCGCTCGAGTCGGTGCAGGATCTGCTCGAGCCAGAACGTGCCCTCGCGGCACGGAGTGCATTTTCCGCACGATTCGTGCGCGTAGAACTCCGTCCACCGCAGCACGGTGCGGACAACGCACGTGGTGTCGTCGAAGATCTGCAGTGCGCGGGTGCCGAGCATCGACCCGGCGGCCCCTACGTTCTCGTAGTCGAGTGGGACATCGAGGTGTTCATCGGTGAAGATCGGCGTCGACGAGCCCCCGGGTGTCCAGAATTTGAGGTGGTGCCCCGGACGCACACCACCGGCGAGGTCGAGAAGTTCGCGCAGGGTGATGCCGAGCGGAGCCTCGTACTGGCCGGGGTTGTTCACATGACCCGACAAGGAGAACAACGCGTAGCCGGGGGATTTCTCGGTGCCCATCGAGCGATACCACTCGACGCCGTTGCGGATGATCGACGGCACGTTCGCGATGGATTCGACGTTGTTGACCACGGTCGGGCACGCATACAGGCCGGCGACGGCGGGGAACGGTGGCCGCAGGCGTGGCTGGCCGCGGCGTCCTTCGAGGGAATCGAGCAGGGCCGTCTCCTCTCCGCAGATGTACGCACCGGCACCGGCATGCACCACAAGTTCGAGGTCGAATCCGGATCCGAGGATGTCTCGGCCGAGATATCCCGCGTCGTAGGCTTCGGCGACGGCAGCCTGCAGTCGGCGCAGCACCGGTACTGCCTCACCGCGCAGATAGATGAAGGCGTGCTGTGCGCGGATCGCGTACGCCGAGATGATGACCCCTTCGACGAGCGTGTGAGGGGTCGCGAGCATCAGCGGCATGTCCTTGCAGGTGCCCGGTTCCGATTCGTCCGCATTCACGACAAGGTAGTGCGGTTTTCCGTCGCCCTGGGGAATGAACGACCATTTGGTGCCGGTGGAGAATCCGGCCCCACCTCGTCCACGCAGGCCGGATTGTTTGACATCGTCGATGATCTCATCGGGATCCTTGCGCAGTGCGATCTGCAGTGCGTCGTATCCGCGGTGGCGCCGATACGCCTCGAGAGTCCAGGACCGGTCGTCGTCCCAGTGCTCGGTGAGAACGGGTGTCAGGGTGGAGTCGAGTGGTTCGTCATGCACGACGGGGTCGTCCGTCACGGGCGGCGCCTGCATGTGCCTGTCGCGAGCGAGGTGCAGGCCGACGAGCGACGCCGGGCCGGCGCTACCCCCGGCGTCGAGCGCCCCGGGACGGTTGTCGGGGAATCCGGCGAGGAGGCGCGCGGTGTCGCGGAAGGTGCGTAACGGCGCGCCGCGAGTGGGGTCCGGTGGTGACCCGGCCAGCAGATCGTCGACGAGGGCCGTCGCGGAGTCGACGGTGCGATTGTCGAACAGTTCCCAATTGACGGTCATCACCGGCGCGTAGTCGCATGCTGCGTTGCATTCGATGTGTTCGATCGTGAGTGCGCCGTCGGGTGTGGTGCCGCCGTTGTCCACACCGAGCCGGCTGCAGAGCGTGGCGTAGATGTCGTCGCCGCCCATGGTCGCGCACAGCGCGTTGGTGCACACACCGACGTGGTAGGTCCCTGTCGGGGATCGGCGGTACATCGTGTAGAACGTGGAGACCGCGGCCACCTCCGCCCCGGTCAGCCCGAGCTGGCCGGCGCAGAATTCGATACCCGCCGGGGTGATGTAGCTGTCCTCTGACTGGACGAGATGCAGCAACGGCAACAGCGCCGACCTGCTCTGCGGATACCGGGCGATGATCTGCGCGGCGTCGGCGTCGAGGCGAGCGCGGACATCATCGGGGTAACTACGGCGACCGCCGGGCCGCACGAGCTGGGTGTCTTCCTCCGGCCGCGGTCCCAGCGGAACGAACACCGGCTCGGCCGGTCTCGGTCCGGGTACCACCGGCACGCTGGGTTCGGTGTTCATCGGTCGACTCCCCCCATCACCGGGTCGATGCTCGCGACCGCGGCGATCACGTCGGAGATCATGCCGCCCTCGCACATCGCGGCGACTGCCTGCAGATTCGTGAACGACGGGTCGCGGTAGTGCACTCGATAGGGGCGGGTACCGCCGTCGCTGACCATGTGCACTCCGAGTTCGCCACGGGGTGACTCGACCGCGACGTACACCTGACCGGCAGGAACCCGGATACCTTCGGTGACGAGCTTGAAATGATGGATGAGATCCTCCATCGAGGTACCCATGATGGTGCGAATGTGCTCGAGCGAGTTACCGAGGCCGTCGGGGCCGAGCGCCAGCTGCGCCGGCCACGCGATCTTCCTGTCCTGCACCATCACCGGGCCGGGCTGCAACCGGTCGAGGCATTGTTCGACGATTTTCAGCGACTCCCACATTTCGTTCACTCGGATCAGATAGCGGCCGTAGCAATCGTTTCCGGTGTGGGTGACGACGTCGAATTCGTAGTTCTCGTATCCGCAGTACGGTTGTGCCCGGCGCAGATCTTGCGGCAGCCCGGTGGCGCGCAGAATCGGCCCGGTGACTCCGAGCGCCATACACCCGGTGAGGTCGAGGTATCCGATTCCCTCGGTCCGCGCCTTCCAGATCGGGTTGTCGTTGAGCAGCAGCTCCATGTCGCGCAGGCGGCTGGGCATGAGCTTCAGCAGGTCGCGGATCTTGGGCACGGCCTCGGGTGGGAGATCCTGCACGAGCCCGCCGGGCCTGATGTAGGCGTGGTTCATGCGCAGACCGGTGACGATCTCGAACACCTCGAGGACGAGTTCGCGTTCACGGAAACCGAACAGCATCGGCGTGGTGGCGCCGAGTTCCATGCCGCCGGTCGCGAGGGCCACCAGGTGAGACGAGATACGGTTGAGCTCCATGAGCATCACGCGGATGATCGACGCACGTTCGGGGATCAGGTCGGTGATCCCGAGAAGTCTCTCGACGCCCAGGCAGTACGCGGTTTCGTTGAAAAACGGCGCCAGATAGTCCATTCGAGTCACGAATGTGACGCCCTGCGTCCAGTTGCGGTATTCGAGATTCTTCTCGATTCCGGTGTGCAGATAGCCGATTCCGCACCGGGCTTCGGTCACCATCTCACCGTCGATCTCGAGTATCAGGCGCAGCACGCCGTGGGTGGACGGGTGCTGCGGGCCCATGTTGACCACGATGTGGTCTTCGCCGGCAACACGTGCCGCAGCGCTGATCTCGTCCCAGTCCTGGCCCACCGCGTCGTAGACGGTCGTGCCTGTATCCGACTCCATCGCAGCCCCGTTCGTCAACTGTAGGCCCTCCGCTCGTCCGGTGGCGGAATCTGTGCGCCCTTGTACTCGACGGGGATTCCGCCGAGCGGGTAGTCCTTGCGTTGCGGGTGGCCGTTCCAGTCGTCGGGCATCTGGATCCGGGTGAGGGACGGATGCCCGTCGAAGACGAGACCGAAGAAGTCGTATGTCTCGCGTTCGTGCCAGTCCGTTGTCGGGTAGACGGTGTGGAGCGACGGAATGTGAGGATCGGCGTCGGGCGCGGTGACCTCGACGAGGATGCGACGGTTGTGGGTGATCGACATCAGCGGATACACCGCGTGCAGTTCGCGGCCGGTGTCCTCGGGGTAGTGCACGCCGCTGACGCCGAGGCACAGTTCGAATCGCAGTGCGGGATGGTCGCGCAGGGTGCGGGCGATCGAAGCGAGATGCTCGCGGCGCACGTGCACCGACATCTCTCCCCGGAACACGACGAGCTTCTCCACGGCGGCCTCGAATCCGCCGGACCCCGCATCGTTCACGGCATCCTCGAAGGTATCTGCGAGGTCATCGAGGTAACCTCCGAACGGTCTCGGACTGCTGCCCGGCAGGGCGATCCGGCGCACGAGCCGGCCATAGCCACTGGTGTCCCCGCTGCCGCGGATGCCGAACATCCCGCGGCGCTGGGCAATGACTTCCGCGGGGACCGGATCGGGTGTGGGGTCGTCGGTCATCGGCGCGGCACCTTCAGCTCGATGAGCGGGCGCTGGGCGAGGGCTGCCTGCTCGGCCGCGCGGACCGCGTCCTCCCGGTTGGCCCCGAGCGGCATGTGCTGGATCTTGTCGTGCAGCGCGAGGATCGCGTTGATCAGCATCTCGGGACGCGGTGGGCATCCGGGCAGGTATATGTCGACCGGCACCACGTGGTCGACGCCCTGCACGATCGCGTAGTTGTTGAACATTCCCCCGGACGATGCACACACCCCCATCGACAGGACCCATTTCGGTTCGACCATCTGGTCGTAGACCTGACGGAGCGCCGGCGCCATCTTCTGGCTGACACGTCCGGCAACGATCATCACGTCGGCCTGCCGTGGCGAAGCTCGGAAGGCCTCCATACCGAATCGGGCGATGTCGAAGCGTCCCCCCGCAGTCGACATCATCTCGATGGCGCAGCACGCGAGACCGAACGAGGCGGGCCACAGCGACCCTTTACGGGCGAAGCCGGCGAGCACTTCGACCGTGCTGAGCAGAAATCCGCTCGGGACCTTCTCTTCGAGACCCATATCCGACTCTTACCACCTTCGACAAGGTTGGGGATCTTATTCGGGCGCAATCGATTTGATGAGGCCCTTTTCGGAGCTCATCCGGTCAATCCCATGTCAGGCCACCCCGCCTCCACTCATAGGCGTAGGCGACGAACACGTTGAACATGAACAGGCCCATGGCGAGCAGACCGAACACCCCGAGTGCATCGAAATGGATCGCCCACGGGTACAGGAAGACGATTTCGATGTCGAAGATGATGAACAGCATCGCCGTCAGGTAGTACTTGACCGGAAATCTGCCGCCACCGGTGGGCTGCGGCGTCGGGTCGATGCCGCACTCGTAGGCGTCGAGCTTCGCCCGGTTGTAGCGACTCGGGCCGGCGATACTCGCCACCACCACGGAGAAGAGAGCGAACGCGAGCGCAACTGCGCCGAGCACCAGAATCGGCACGTAGACGTTCATCGGCACCTCCGGTTCCGAACTTCGATCCCCGGTCGTGCGGCTGACGGACAATCGGACATCCTGTGAGCCACGGCACACACACTAGTGCCGATGGCGCCGGACTTGTCCAGGATTCGACACGCATTCTTCGGCGCGGCGTGTCCACCTGTTCGAGCTCCTCGCGAGGAGTAGTCTTCGCGCCCCGACAAGGGCCGATCGGGTCAGCGTGCAGGTGCCGGATCGGTGCCGGGCAGCAGGAGCCGGACGACTTCGCGGCCGAGCTTCATCGGGTCGATCGGGTGGGAGACGACGGCCTCGGCCCGCGACCACGTTGCGAGCCACGTGTCGTCGGGACGTCCGATGATGACGACGACGGGCGGGCACGGGTCGATTTCATCCTTGAGCTGCTTGGCAATTCCCAACCCGCCGGCGGGCGCGGTCTCTCCGTCCAGGATCACCAGATCGATCCCACCGGCGTCGAGGTGCGAGAGGACTACGGCTGCCGTGGCCACCTCGACGTACTCGATCGGCGGGAGGTCCGGGTGCAGCGCCGTGCCCAGTGCGGCCTGCACACGGTCGCGCACAGTAACGTCGTCGCTGTACACCAGGACCTTCAGAGTTGCGGGACGGCTCGTAGCATCACTCACGCGCCCGATGCTAGATCCTCGCGGACGTCACCGGACCGTTCGGACGGACTCGTGCGGCGTGTCGCACCGAACCTGTCGGTCTGCTCAGTTGTATGCCGACCAGAATTCGAGCATGGGTTCTCGCGCCAGTTCCGTTCCCCCTTCCGTGATGAGCAGGGCACTGTCGTCGAACCGGTAGGTCACTCCGGCATTGGTGACCTGGAATCCGTCCGCGACCACGATCGGGTCGTCGATCTCGATGCCGGATCCGTCCTCGACCCTGATTCCCTTGTAGTAGAGGCGGTCGACACCGGTCCTGCACACGACGATGAGCGAGTCCGTGGTGCGTGCGATACCGAGCGCCTCGTTGTCCGCGTTGCACCGCGGACCCACCTCGTCGACGAATCCCTGCGCGTCCGCGTTGGCCACCGTGACAACTCCCCCTGGCGTTCTCGTGCTGGGGGTCCGTGTCGTCGTGGCGTAGGTGGTCGCGGGTGTAGTGCTGGTGGTCGTCACCGGTGTCGTCATGGGGGCGCCCGTGGTCCTGGTTTCCTGGGCGACCGTCACTGTGCCGACGCCGGCCGACGGACCGGCAAACGTCTGCGGATCGACCGAATCGCCTCGCGTACCGACCCACGCGACCACGACACCGACGGCGACGAGCGCGGTGACCGCGCCCGCGATCGCGCCTCGGCGAGTGTTGCTCGTGGAAGCTCCGGACGAGCGCTCCGGGACGTTCGCACCCGCCGCGGGATTCGTGGACTGGCGGGCGGCGACACGGTTCGGGGCTTCACCCGGGTTCTGGTCTTTTACAGGATTCCGGTCCGACGCGAATGTGTGCCGCGCAGCGATCAGGGCACCCTGCGCCACCACCATCTTGGGGTCATCGAGGGTCGCGACCCGCGCCACTCGCGACAATTCCTGGTGCACAAGCGGAATCCGCGACGATCCGCCGGTCAGGTAGAGGGCGTGCAGGGAACCCGGCGCGATACGGGAATCGGCGAGCGCGTCTCGGACCAGGTCCGCCGCCGACTCGACCTGCGGGGTGATCAGCGAATCGAATTCCGGCCGGGTCAGCGACAGAGTCGTCCGGGATCCTGACCCTATGACCGCGACCGTTGCCGAGGGTGTCTCGGAGAGCACTTCCTTGGCGCCGCGGGCGGCCTCGTCGAGCGCACGGATCGCCTCGATACTTCCGGGCGCCCCGTCGGCGAATTCGGCGCGTAATACGGGGTCGCGGTCGGTCACGTGGTCGAGGGCCCAGCGCCGGATGAGTGCGTCGAAGTTCTTGCCTCCGAGAGCGTTGTCGCCCCGCGCGGCCACGACGTCGAACACCCCGGAGTCCGCGATCCGCAGTACCGCGACGTCGGCGGTTCCGCCGCCGAAGTCGAACACGGCGAGAGCAGTACCGGGCTGCAGCGGAGCGGTGCGGGTGTAGTAGTAGGCCGCCGCGCGGGGTTCCGACACGGTGGTGATCGTGGACGGATCGATTCCCGCACGCGAGGCCGCGTCGACCAGCACCGCGACGGTGGCGTGTGACCACGCTTCGGGATGGGTGAGCACTACACGCTCGGGCGGCACGTCGTCGTGCAGTACCGCCGCCCGGCGTATCACACTACGCAACACGGCTGCGATCATCAGTGACGGTGTCAGATCCACACTGCCGGTCCGGATGAACGGCTGCGAGATCAGTCGCTTGGGCGCGGGTACGAAGCCCTCCGGGTGGTGATCTGCCGCATTCTGGGCGGCGTCGCCGGTGAGAATCTCGCCGTCTGCGCGTACGAACACCGCCGAGGGCAGCAGGTTCGACCGATGGGTGAGCGACACCGGATGGATCGAACCGTCGCCTGTCCGGGTGTGTGCGGCGGCTGTGTTCGACGTCCCGAAATCGATCGCGAGCCACCATCGGTCATCACTCATGATTCAGGAGACTAGTACTACACCCCGCACGGAACTTCCCTCACGTTGCCCGGGTCGTGACCCACGCAATTGGGGGAAGCCTCGCAGTGGCCCGGTGCTTCACGTGGTCAGACCGGGACCCGCACCGGTACCGCACTCGCCGTCGTCGATTCGTTGCCCAGTTCCCCGTTTCCGTTCTCTCCCCAACAGAACACCTCCTCGTCGACCGTGGTCGCGCAGGTATGAACGGCACCGGTCGTGATGGTCGTGGCCGCTGCCGGCAGTGTCACCCGGGATGCTGCGGTCGACAGGGTGCCGGGCGCGCTGGTGTGCTGACCCCAGTCCGCCGTACCCCAGCAGGAGACGACGCCGTCCTCCGTCAGCGCGCAGGTGTGCCGCAGCGAGGCAGACAGAGCGACTACTCGACCGGCCATCGAGGTCTGCACGGGTTCGGGGTGCGAATCGCTGGTGCCGTCCCCGAGCTGGCCCCAGCCGTTGTCACCCCAGCAGTATGTCCGGGCGTCTTCGAGGGCGGCGCAGGTGTGTCCGCGCCCCGCCGCGACGAACGCGGCACGTCCGGGGAGTTCGACTTGCAGCGGGTCGGCGATCGCGACGTCCGAGTCGTTGGTGTATCCGCGGCCGAGTTGGCCGGACGTATTCGCGCCCCAGCAGAAGACATCGCCGATGACGGTGGACGCGCACGTGTGGTTACCACCCGCTGCCAGCGACGTCATGGTGGGCAGGTCGATGCGGTAGGGCGATTCGATCAGGTCCGTCCCCTCCTCGCCGATCTGGCCGTTGGTGTTGCGGCCCCAGCAGTAGCCTTCTCCGCCTTCGGTCAAGGCACACGTGTGGTCTTCCCCTGCGCTCAGCGCGGAGACAGCGGCGGGCATGTCGATCCGCACCGGTTCTGCACTCGGGTCGGTGGTGCCGGTCCCGAGCTGACCGAACGTGTTGTATCCCCAGCAGTAGGTCTCGCCGTCGTCGAGTGACGCGCAGGTGTGCTCGCGACCCGTGCCGAGTGCGGAGGCGGGTCCGGGGAGTTCGACCGAGACAGGTGAATATCGGGAATCGGTGGTTCCGTCTCCGAGTTGGCCGGAGGAGTTGAGTCCCCAGCAGCTGACGTCACCGAGAGAATCAGCGCACGTGAACCACCCGCCGGCAGCGACGGTGAACACGTCGTTCTCCGTCGGCGACGGTGCTGGCCCTCCACTCGCCGTGGTGCCCTCGCCGGACCTGAAATCAGGCCAGTACACCACGACACCGATGGCGGCAGCGATCACCGCCAGTACCGCACCGAGCACGGTGAGAGTTCGGCCGGAGACGCGGCCTCGGTTCGACGTATCGGCCGGCCGAGGTGCACGCACCGGCACGGTGGGTGCGGCCGCGGGCCGTCCCGAGCGAGCGGTCGCGATGAGTGCCCCTCGCACGACGACGGTCTTGGGATCGTCGAGGGTCGCGACGGGGCCGACCCGCCCGAGCACACTGTGCACCAGCGGGATCCGTGACGATCCGCCGGTGAGATAGATCGCCTGCAGCCGATCCTGAGGAACGCGGCCCTGGGTCAGTGCGGTACGGACCAGCGCTGCTGCCTGCTCGATCTGCGGGGCGATGAGGTCTTCGAACTCGTCGCGGGTCAGGAGTAGGTTCTCGCGCCACGGACCACCGGCGGCCGTGACCGTCGCGGAGGGCGCATCGGACAGCACCTCCTTGGCCCGCCGCGCGGACTCCTCGAGTGCCCGACGCGCCTGCAACTGATCGGGGCCGGATCCCCGCAGGTACTCGGCGAGTTCGGGGTTGAGATCTGCGAGCTGGGTTTCTGCCCAGCCGCGGACGAGCGCGTCGAAGTTCTTACCGCCGAGTCCGTTGTCGCCGACAGCGGTGACGACTTCGAATTCGTCGTCGGGGGTGCTGCGCAGGATCGCTACGTCGACGGTGCCGCCGCCGAAGTCGAACACAGCAATAGCCGATCCTGCCGTGACGGGGGTGTTATGGGAGTAGAAGTGCGCGGCGGCGCGCGGTTCGGACACTGTCACGACTGTGGACGGATCGATGCCGACCTGCGCGGCTGCGTCGGTCAACACAGCGACCAGGTCCGCCGACCATCCTTCGGGGTGGGTGAGTACGACGCGGGACGGCGGCGCGTTGTTGTTGTGCCGCAGTGCGCGTTGGTAGACGTTGCCGATCACGGCCGCGAACAGGGCTGTGCGAGGCACGGGTGTGCCGTGGACCGACACGGCGGGCATGCTCACGAGCCGTTTCGGTGACGGAACGAAGGCACTCGGATCCGAATCGGCGGCATTGACCGCGGCATCACCGACAAGGATGTCGTCGAGCGACCGAACCGGTACCGACCGGACGAAGACCGACGACGACATGAGGTTGCCGTGATGCGTCAACGAAAGAGTGTGGATGCCCGTCCGTGGATCGGTCACGGCCGCAGCGGTGTTCGACGTGCCGAAATCGATCGCCAGCGACCGGTCCCCATTGCTCATGGCTCAAGAGCGTAAGCGAGGCCATGCGGACACACCGACCCAGCAGGAACCCGGCGTCGATGAACACGAGTGGTGCCGCGTTGCCGTGGCTCTCCTGCCTCGCTGCGGTTCCGCTAGGCGACGGAGTGTTTGCCGCCCTCCCGGACGCCGACCGCTCCCCGCGGATGCGCTCGGCGCAGACTCCGGACTCGTTCGCCTGCGGTATGAAACCGGCCTGCTGCCGGCCCCGGCGTGATCATCAGGTGCGCCACGATGACGCATACGCCTGTGAGCGCGCCGTAGAGAACTCCCGACACGACCGACCCGGTGACCATGACCACCGTGGTTCCGATGATGAGTGCTGCTGACAGAACGAGGATTGCCAACGCCCTGCCCTGTGACGACCGCTCCCCCGACTCGGCGCGATGTTCGCCCATGATTCCCTCCCGTTCCCTCCCCGGAGCGGACTCGACCGCGCTTCGTCGAGAGATCGAAATCATCGAGATGCACGATCGCGGTATCCGAATGGACCGAAAGTTCCGCTCTTCACCCGCCACGCCCGGGCCGGCAGCGTAGCGGATAACGAAACACTACCAAATGTGATGAATATCTCGCAACCGAGCTGTGGTGCGTCACCAAGCTGTTGCATCTCGGGACCGGCCCACCTCACTCAGCGCCGCCCTCGCCCTCGTCCTCACGAACACTGTCACCGACCGCGCTGTCCCCCGACCAAGTGGCCCAAAGCCTGGCGTACCGCCCTCCCGCAGCAACCAACGCCTCGTGGGTTCCCGACTCGCAGACCAGACCGTGCTCGAGTACGACGATCCTGTCCGCGGTGGCCGCCTGGGTGAGACGGTGCGCCACCACCAGCGAGGTCCGGGCGGCCACCGCGGCGGCAGCCGCACTCTCGAGATCCCTGGCCCCGGCACTTCCGGCTTCGGCGGTCGCCTCGTCGAGCACAACGACCGCGGGGTCTACGAGTAGGACGCGCGCGAGTGCGAGTTGCTGCGCTTGTGCGGCGGTGAGCCGATGACCGCCCTCGCCCACCACCGTGTCGACACCGGCGGGCAGCGCACGGACCCAGCCGGTCGCACCCACCGAGGCGAGCGCGAGTTCGACGGCCCGATCGTCGGCGTGCGGCGCCGCGAGTCGCAGGTCGTCGCGCAGTGTGCCTGCGAAGGTGTGCACCTCCTGGGTCACGATCACGAGGTGGTCGCGGATCGTTCCCGTGAGTTCGGCGAGCGGCACGCCGCCCAGGAGCACCTCGCCGGAATCCGGGATGATGCTGCCGGCTGCGATCGACGCCAGTGTGCTCTTACCCGACCCTGTCGGGCCGACGAGCGCAATCCGCTCGCCGGGGGCGATCATCAGGTCGATGCCGTGGAGCACCTCGTGCCCGTCGTAACCGTGGCGGATGCCGCTCAGCTGTAGGCCGGAATCCGAGGGCGTGCGAAGGTCGGCCGGCGGCGGCGGGTCCTGGATCGAGACGACGCCGACCAGCCGCGCCAGGCTCGCGCCCGCCGATTGCACTTCGTCGAAGGTGAAGAGGATCGCGGCAATGGGATTGAACAACTGGTGGAACAACAGCGCTGCGGCGGTGACCTGACCGACCGAGACCGAACCGTTGTCGACGAGAACGAATCCCGCGGCCAGGATGCAGGCCAGACTCACGTACTCGGCGCGGTTCCCGCGGCTCGCGAACCGTGCGAAGATCCCGAACACGTCGATACCGAGCAGCCGTGCGCGGTCGGATGCCTGGTCCACGAGGTCGCGGTGTACGGCTTCGGTCCCGTAGGCCCGCACGGTGCGCTGCCCTTGGATGCTGCTGATCAGGGCCTGGGATCGCGCTCCCATCGCCACGCGCTGCGCAGCGTATCGGGGCGCGGACCGAGGCAGGTACCAGCGCAGCGCCAGGGTGTACATGGGGACGGCGATCGCACCGGCGAGTCCTAGACGCCAATCGATTCCGACCATAGTGGTCAGGCTCACCGCGACGAGGAACAGTGCGGAGATCACCGGGGGGACGGCCTCGGAGACCGCCTTGTCGATCACTGCGACGTCATCGCCGACCCGGGCGAGCACGTCGCCCTTACCTGCCTGCTCGACCGTGCGCATCGGTAGCCGCAGGGTGCGCACGACGGCCGCTTCACGGAGACGGGCGAGCACCGTGGATCCCAGTACCGCGACGAAGTATCCGGCAAGGCCGGTGAACACGCCCGCCGCGATAGCGGCGACGGCGATGATCGCGACGATCCCGCCGAGTGCGGAGATCGGTGCCGACTCACGAACGCGGTCGATGAGGACCCCGAACATGTAGACGGGCAGCACAGTGGCCGCGGCGCCCAGCGCTGCCGTGACGACCCCCGCTGCTGCGACGACCGATCTCGTGCGGACCGCGCGGCCGAGCCATGCCCATGATTCGCCGGCTGTGGCGACCGGCAGCAACTGACGCTCGGTGGCCGAGTTCAGGTCGGTCATCGCACGACCACTGTCTGGTACACCGCGTCGGTCTCGGCGAGCCGATGGTGGGTCTCGGCGGCGATGACGCGACCGTCGTCGATCACGATGACGCGGTCGGCGGCGGCAAGAAGCGCGGGACTCGAGGTGAGCACGATCGTGGTGCGCGGGTCGGTTCCGTGCCGGAGTTCGAGGAGCCCCTCCGCGATGTTCAGTTCGGTGACCGAGTCGACCGCAGTGGTGGGATCGTGCAGGACGAGCACCGGTGGATCCGCCACGAGGGCCCGCGCCAATGCGATGCGCTGCCGCTGGCCACCGGACAGTGTGGTGCCGTCGTCACCGACCGGGTGATCGAGACCCGCAGGATGCAGGTCTACGACATCGCGGGCGGCGGACGCCTCGAGTGCACGTTCGAGGTCGATCGACGCGGCAGGGCCACGTCCCGCGGTGATGTTGGACCCCAGGGTGCCCGCGAACAGGAAGGTGTCGTGCGGTTCGGCGAGGATCAGGGTGCGGGCCAGCTCGATCGGAAGGTCGCGGGCGAGCACCGATCCGACAGTGAACGAGCCGGTGTAGTCGCCGGCAGGAACCTGCGACGACAGCAGCGCGAACACCGCATCCGCGTCCTCCGGTCGGTATGCCACGATTCCGACGAACTCGCCGCGCGCGACGGCGAGGTCGAGCCCGTCGAGTGTTCGGTACCGCAGATCGGCCAGTTCGAGTACCGGCCCCTGGTCGCGGTGAGTCACGTCGTCACGTCCGGGATCCAGCAGCGGAGCGCTGTCGAGGACGCGCGCCACCCGATCCGCCGACCCTCGTGACGCCGCGACGACGGCAGGGACCCGCGCCAGAGTGGTGAGTGGTTCGATCAGGAATTGAGCAAGACCCACCACCGTGATGACCTCGGCGAGACCGATTCGTCCGCTGAGTGCCAGCCAACCCGCCCAGCCTGCGATCGCCACTGCGAGCAACGCGCTCGAGGTGGTCGAGACACCCGCGAACAGCGAGCGGACCTTCGCAGCGCTGAGCGTGGCGGTCAGGGCGTCGGCGCTGACTGCGCGGAAACGCTCCCCTGCTGCGGCCTCACCACCGATACCGCGCAGCGGACGCAGCCCTGTGACGAGATCTGTCGCGACGCCCGACGCGGTCCCGATGCGAGCCTGTTGCTCGGCGGTTCGGTGCGCAATGACCGGGGCCGCGAAGTGCAGCGCTGCAAATAGCCCTGCTGTTCCGACGAGAACGCCGAGACCGAGCGGAACATCGATCACGAACAGGATCACCGCCGTCGCGATCACCGCGACCGCGCTCGCGACGGCCCGCGCGACGAGGTCGAGAATCCAGGTAGTGCGATCGGCGTCGGAGGTCGCGACGGAAAGCAGTTCCCCCGCGCGCATGTCGGTGCGGACGCCACGTGGACGCAGGAGGGTGTCGGTGACTTCGACGCGGAGGCTGTGCCCTTCCCCTTCCATCGCTGCGACGACGAGGCGTGCGCCGAGACGCCAGGAATAGGTGAGGGCGATGAACAGCAGCGCGAGGGCGGCGAGCCAGGCCACCAGCGCTGTCCGATCGCCCGGGGCGATGGCGTTCGCGACGATCGCTCCGATCGCGACCGGGACGAGCGCCTCGAACAACTGGTGCAGACCGCACAGCACCACGGCGACGGTCATGCTTCCGCGGTGTCGCCGCAGTGTCCGCCACAGCAGCGCGCTTCCGTGCGACGCCTGCATCTGCGTGTCCACCGGCACCTCCCGTTTCCGCCGGGGTTCACCCTAGGTGACGGCGACACCGAGGATTCTTCCACCGCCAGAAGTTTCAGAATTTTTGAAACCAGTGCCCAGGTAAGGCTAGGCTGACCCAACAGTTCGGTTGGGACGTCCCCTCGCCCCGCCCCGTCGAAAGGCATCCATGCACAACAGACTCGGCCGTGCCCTGCGCCGGCCCCAGCTCATCGCGATGGTCGCGGCCGGTGCGCTCCTGCTCGGGGCATGTTCGAGCAGTGACAGCGGATCCGACACCGCCGCGTCCGGCGACTTCGAGCCGGTGACCATCGAGCATGCCCTGGGCACCGCCGAGATCACCGAGGAACCCGAACGCATCGTCACGCTCGGAATGGGATCCGCGGAGACCGTGATCGCACTCGGCACTGTTCCGGTGGGCATCGAAGAGTACTCATGGGGCAGCGACGAGACCGGCTATCTGCCGTGGATCCACGAAGAACTCACCGAGCGCGGCGAAGAACTGCCCGCCCAGTTCACCGGTGGAACCGAGGTCGATATCGAAGCGATCGCGACGCTGGAACCCGATCTGATCCTCGCTCCGTGGTCCGGAGTCACCCAAGAGCAGTACGACATGCTCGAAGGAATCGCGCCGACCGTCGCCTACCCGGAACTGCCGTGGACCATCACCTGGCAGCAGCAGATCGAGACGATCGGCACCGCGATGGGCAAGCACGACGAGGCCCTCGATCTCATCACCGAGATCGACGACACTTTCGCGAATGCGGCCGCCGAGCATCCTGAATACCAGGACGTGAGTTTCTCGTACATCTACAACACCGGCCCCGCGACCCTCGGCGTGTTCCTCGCGAACGAGCAGCGTGTCGCGATGGTCCGCGGACTCGGACTCACCGTCGACCCGGTCGTCGACACCCTCGAGGAGACCGAGGGCACCGACTCGTCGGTCATCGGACTCGAGAACGCGCATCTACTCGCCGACTCCGACCTGATCTTCACCTTCTACAGCGATCCCGCCAATCGCGCCGAGATCGAGGCACAGCCGGTCTACCAGCAGATCCCGGCGATCTCGCGGGGTTCGATCGTGGCTCCCGAAGAGCAGCCGTTCGTCACCGGGTCGTCGATCATCAACCCGCTCACGGTGCCGTGGGCGCTCGACCGCTATGTCCCGATGATCGACGAAGCGATCTCGAAGCTCGATCGGTAAACGGCGGGCACACACCGAGAGGGTGGGGGCGGACGAGTGTCCGCCCTCACCCTCGTTCGTCGTCGCGTGCGGTCTTGAACCGCTTCCACTCGGCGCCGAGTTTCCGGTTGTCCAGCAGCCAGCCCATGTAGTCGCGCATGTTCTCGACCCGGACATGCGCTGCCGATTCCGGGTCCACCCGCGCGAGTGCTTCCTCGGCGAGGGCCCGTTGGCTACGCAAGTACTCCTCCTCGATGTCGAGAAAGCCGCCCCATACATCGTCGGCCATGACGAAATAGTGGGCACGCTCCCCCGCACGCCGGACCCGCTGCACGAACCCGCGGGCGACGAGTCGGCGAGTGTAGGTCGATACCGAACCCCGGCTCGTGCCCAGAACGCGGGCGAGCTCGTCGGCGCTCACCCCGCCCGATTCGTCGACGAGCAGGTAACCCGCGATGCGCCCTTCGATCCTCGATGCTCCACCCGTCTGCCAGTAGTCGGCGAATCGTTCGACGAACCACGACCTGACGCCGGTGCCGTCCGCCCCGCTGGAACTGCTCATGGCAGCCATTGTCGCAACCCACTTCTCGTCCGTTGTGCGGGTGGTACGTCTATGGGCCATCGACGGAAAGCGCTAGTGTGCGTGCATGGCAGGCAACGTGACCCTTCGGATCATGCGTCTGCGGGCGCTGATCGACCACCCCGGCACCGGTGACGGTGAACGCGCCGCAGCACAGCGCATGCTCGACAGGACCCTGACCGCGTCACGCAGCCCTCGGCACTCCGGAGACCGGACGTACGGTGCCCGGCACCACCGTGTCGGCCGACACTCGAACCTGTCGCGTATCGCGGAGATGATCCGCGAGGACATCGCTTTCGCGCGCGTCGTATTCGCACCGTCGACACAGCCGTCCCGACCCGCCGTGCACGACCCGATTGCAGATGCGCCTGCCGACGTCACCTGTAGGGTCTCGCGGCCGGTGACATTTCGGGACGCTGCGATCTGCACGTTCGCCCGTTGTCTCATGGTGTGGCCTCCGCGATTTGTCTCAATGCTATGGCATTTCTTCAGGAACATTTCGAAGCGCGCGTGCCCGGCGGTCGTGTCGGCGGGTGACCACACCCATCTTCGCTTGCAGGATCGTCCCGTCGATGATGACAGGGAACAGGAACGCGATTTCTCGCGGTTGGGCGGGCCTGGATCGACAAGTCTCGTAGCGCTCTGAAGCCGAGAATGAATGATGCTGCGGCGGTTCCCCACGGTGATGGCGATCGACCGATCGATGTGAGGATGCCGGGTAAGTAGGGTGGGGTATTGGGCGAGTATGCAGGTCAGCGCAGTCAGACGTGGATCCGCGTCGGCGGTGGCTGCGAAGGCCTGGCCTGGTAATCCGCCGATTCTGTCGCCGCCACTACCAGCACCCTGCTACGTTTTGACGAGGCTACCTGCCCGAAATGACCGACTCAATCGCATATCTCTCAGTAGCATCACTTCAACTGCGGATTATTATCCGCAGGTCATAACAACTAGGTGGGGTGGGTTGAATGAATCATCTATCCAAGTCCGTCAAACGGTTCGCCGGAGTCGCCGCCTTGATGTTTGGATTCGCGGCAGCAAGTGCTGTCTCACCATTGGGTGCGCCGGCCAATGCTCAACCTCCAGCGTGCGGAATCGCTACGATATGCACGTGGTCTGGGCCAAATTACACGGGCGCACGCCGAGATTTCACCGTCAACGCACAGGCGTATTGTGGCCCAACTGTCATTTCTGTCCGCTCGGTAGTTAATAACGTTGGACCCATCGATTTCTGGTCAGGAAATTGCTCAGGATCCTTGCGTACAGTATGGGGCTTGTCGTCTAATCCGGACCTGGGATTCGATGCGCAAACTGTCGGATGGTGTTGGCTCTGCGAATGATTGGTATTTGAATCGACAGGCTGAGAGTAGGTTTCTATTGCAGGCATCGGCGATGTCGCTGAGATTATTGGGAATCACAGCAGCGGTATTTATGACGTCTTTCGGGTGCGGGAATGATAATGTTCCAGGATCGGAAGCCCCTTCGAATTCTGCCGATACCCAGACTGGCCAAATAGAAGTGGGGACCCCTCCATCGACGCCACCGACCGAGGAGAATTCAATTCCCCGGGATGAGGGCTCACCGCCCCAAGCCTCAGGGCCGATCGTGGTGGATATTCGGATCGAGACGAATCCCGAATTTGACCGCATCGTGTATGAGTTCGATGGCGTCGGTACCATCGCATGGAAGGCCGAGTACGTCAGTGAGGCGGTTCCGTTTGGAGGCGGTTTTCCGTTAGAGATAAATTCTCCTTCCATTATTCAAGTCGACATGATGGGTACTTCCATCGAAGTGGATGAACAGGCAGTCTCGTATGGCGTATCGAACCCGCTTGTGGAACCGGACGCCGCAATTGTGTCTCGTCTGTATTTGAGACCGAGCGCAGGCGCGGGCGGAATCGTTCAGTCTGTGGTCGGTGGAATTACTCAGTCGTTCATCGGGGTGCAAGGCGACAGGCCACCCTTCCGTGCGAAGGTACTGGACCATCCATCGAGCCTTGTTCTCGACATTGCGACGATAGGGTGATCGGGTGTCGTGTAGAGGGTCCGCTCTAGTAGTCCTTGAGAAAATCGGGGCACAGCACTGATCGCACGCGCCTCGGATGCCCGCACAAATGTCGATAGAAAGTTAGCTTGTTAGAAATCTGCTTTGATTCTTTAAGGTCTTGGTTCCGTTGAGCTATCCCGGCGAGTCGCCAGCAACCGTCTGTTGACCGTCTCGCTGGATGACGACCCCGAGTGTGGGGAGCGTCAGGTTCAGTGCTGCTGAGATGGCCCGCATCAGTGGCGGGGATGATCGTGATGGTCGGCACCTTCAGTGTGACGAGGAACTGATGGATGCCGGCGCCTCTGCCCATGATCCCGGCAAATTCCGCGGGAGTGCCGGCCTGATGCGAGAGGTATCGATGGTCCCGGTAGGGGTCGATCCCTGCCTTCGTCGAATTTCGCTTATCGTCCAGCGGGATCGGGTGCCCATGCTGCGGGCCGGGGGTGCTCGGCGGCTGGGGGCATGCCCGGTGATTTCCGTGTAGTTCGAAGACCCGGTCCGTGCGTCACGATCGACGGAAGTTGCCCATCGGTGTGCCTCGCTCAGTTGTGCCTACGGCACGCCTCGCTCGGTGTACGTATCGGGATGCCGTACCTTTTCGCGATCCGGCTCATCCGGGAGACATCGCGGCCCACCTCGTGTCCCAGTTCCCGCAAGGTTCGCCGCTGATTGACGTACTGGTCGTGGAACCACTCCGGATCGATCGGGGGTCCACGGGTGTGGGGTGTGACGTACTGGTCGTAGAGCCAGGCCGGATCGACCGGGGGCCCACCGGTGTGGGGTGTGATGCCGTGCTGCCGGGCCAGTCGACCCGCCGCCTTCCTGCTGACGCCGAGCAGCGCGCCGATGTCGGCGAGGGTGCGGCGCTGCACGACATACAGGTCGATGAACTGCGAACGACTCATCGCTTCCTCGGCCGTGTGCCGGGCGGCGCGTCGCCCGGACCGCTGTGCGACAGTGGACGATGCGGGAGCGGGGTGGTGTTCGAGGAGATAGCGGATCACCTCGACGGTGGTGCCCAGTTGCCGCGCGATCTCCGAGAGCGCGATGTGGTCGCGGCGAGTCAGACCATGCAGGTCGACGAGGTTCACTGCGGCGGGATCGGGGCCGGGCAGACCGAGCCCGTCGAGCAGATGCGGTGGGGGATGCCACGACACCGGTTCTGCGCCGAGTCCCTGGTCGTCGAGGAACCCGCGGGCCGCCTCGTCGAGCAGCGCGGCCAGTGCGGGGGTGAGTTCGCGCGGGAACTCGGACAATCTCGCGCGGACGTCGTAACCGGCCGCGAGGAACGGGACCGGGACGCGGGGAGCCCGCTGAGTCGTTCGAATAGCAGGCAGCGGACGAGGTCTACCTTCTGGCCGGCGCCGGGCGGTGTGCCGGTTCGGCGGCAGATCTCGTCCCAGAGTGCGTCGGGCAGCAGGGCTCGGTAGTCCAGGCGGCGGCGCCGGTCGTAGTCGATCGGGGGCGCCTCGGTGCCCAGGTGGTCCGCCAGTCGGGTCAGCGCGGTCAGGGTGTCGCCCCAGTGTGGAGAGTTCCGCAGGGAGGCCAGCGTGCGGGTGATTCCGCCCGCTCGGACCGCAGATCCCAGGCGGTCGGCGGCCTCGCCGACGGTCAGGGTGGTGCCCACCAGCATCAGCGCCGCCGACAGGGCCGGTCGGACCTGCGTCGAGCTGCACGGCGGCACCGTGCACTGCAGCGACCATTGCGGCCACAGCAGGGACGGGATGCGGCGGGCGGCGTCGTCCACGGCGGTGGCGCTTGCCGACGGGTAGCTCGGAACCGCGGCGGCGCTGCGATACCGCAGCTGATCGACGGCGCGGACGAACAGTGGCCGCAACGCGGCGAGCTGGATGGCCGCCAAGGTCGTGCTGGTGTCGCTGCCCCAGTCGCAGATGGTTCCGGCGTCGACCTGCCGGCCCAGACGCCGACCGCCGTGCACCAGCCACCGCAACGCCTCGCCGGCTTCGGCGATGTCGGGCCGCTCCAGCACGGCCGCGGTCGCGGTCACCGCGACGGCCGGCGCGGTCGCCCCACCGGCCCTCGACAGCTCCGATCTTCGTACCGGTACGGCGGATGCGGAGGACCGAATCCGGGTGAGCGCGTCGGCGAGGTCGGCGGGAACCCGCTCGGCGATCGCTTCGGCGGGGCCGTAGGCGAGGACGCGGGAGGCGAGGGCGTGCAGATCGGCCAGCACCGCGCGGGCCGGATGGGGGTGGTCGGCGTACACCCCGAACGTGCCCTGGCCGCAGGTGAGGGCCTCGAGCACCCGGTGCTGCGCCCGTATCGCCGGGTGATCCGGGCGCAGCCGCAGTACCGGCGCCGAGGTCAGGTCTGCTCCGCACCGGGCGAACCCCGGTGGGCGAGCGGTGTCCGCGCTCCGGTGGGCGCAGTGGCCCGGACTCGGAACCAGTCCGCGGAGGGGACGGCTACGCCGTTGGAAGCTTCCGCAGTCCGGGCAGGTGTCCGCCAGCAGGCAGTGGTGGTCGAGGCAGGCGAACACGCACCCCAGCCGCCACTGCAGGTGCCACCGTCCGCCGGACTCGGCCAGGCAGTGCGGGCAGTACCGGGATCGGCGCCCGCGGCCCCAGGGCCACCCCACGGCGGATCGCCCCTTCCCGTCGGCGAGCGACAGGGCGATGCCGTCGTAGCGGGCCAGCGTCATCGCCTCGACGGTGGTAGTGGGCAGGTCCGCCGCCGTGGCGATGGTGTCCACGTCGTTCGGGCGCAGGTGCATCGGCCACCTGCTCGGGCGCCGACCCCTGTCTGCGGCAGTGCTGTCGTCGGGGCGCAGGGCCGTGTCCAGGTCACCGAATGTCGTGCCGGTGCGGTGCGCGATGGCCTCGAGCCAGGAATCGATCGCCTCTCCGGGCAGCGGGGCCACCCGGATCGGCAGGGACCGCACCTCGGTCATCGGCGGCGGGGCGGCCGGGTGGTGATGCGCCGCGCCTCGATCGCAGCCTGCAGTTCTCGCCGCGCGGTCTCGGCGTCCTCGTCGTTGCTCACTGCGTCCAACACGCCGGTATCGAGGCGTTCCCGGCCGCCGGCGACCGCGCGATGGCAGCCGCGGTTGATCAGCACCATCAGCGACCCGATGTGGCCGGTACTGCGGGCGAACAGATAGTCCGACAGATCGTCGGCGAGCATGCCGGGATATTTCTCGGCCAGCACCAGCCCCTGCTCGATCGCCAACAGCATCGTCCGCCACTCGCGGCGGCCGGTGTCGGTGTCGATGACGAACGGCCGCATCCCCACCAGCGTGGTGCGCCGCGCCGTCTGCGCCTCGGCGAACAGGCCACGGTCGGCGAGCTTGACCCCGATGAACACCACGGTGACCGGGAACTCGTTGGCGACGTACTTGAAGTGGTTGCTGATCTCCACCCCGCTGGTGGCGTGCAATCTCAGGAAATGCAGATCATCGATTACCAAAAGCCGTGTCTCGCAGGAGGTCACACAGTCCAGGGTGCGGCGGGACAGGTCGGCGCTGGTGCCGCGGGTGGTCCCGGGGTGGGCGTAGAACTCGAGCATCGCCCGGTTGAACTCCTTGAGCCCGGTGTTGCCGGTCAACCCGACCCGGCACACCGGCCACCGCTGGTGCCCCTCGCGGGTGTGGGTGCCCTTGATCCGGATCTCACGGCGGTGGAACGCCTTGGCGAACGCCAACACCGACGTCGTCTTGCCCAGGCCGGGGTACGCGTCGATCGCGACCGCGCCCTTGGCCTTGTCGCCGAACTGGAGGTTGCTGTCGACCACGGTCGAGAGCTGCTCGTGCAGCGCGGTCAGTTGTGGGGTCCGGATCGGGCCCAGGTTCGCGTGCCACAGCTGCCGGAAATGGTTGTAGACCTCGGCATCGTCCGCGCTGAGCGCGCGCAGTTGCGTGTGGGTCAGCACCTGCGGCGCGACCAGGGAAGGGGCGTCGGCGAACTCGCGCCACCCCTCCTTGCGGGAGAGCGCCACGTTGCCCAGCGGCGCGTAGTCCTGCAGACGCTGCCGGATCAGGGCGATGGTCACAGGTACTCCAGCGCATCGGCGTAGAAGTCGCCGTCGTCGGGCCGGTCCGGTTCGTCCTCGGCGTCGTCATCACCGATGTCCTCGCTGGTCTGCGCGGCGTCGACCGGCGCCGACGTGCCGTGACGCGTCACCGATGGCGGTCCGGTCGGGTCTGTCGGTCCGTCCGGGTCGAGGTCGAGGTCGAGCGCCGCGTCCTCGCGTGCCATACGCAGGGCCATGCGCCGTTCGGTCATGCTCGATCCGAGGCCGAGGTTCCATCGCTCGAGCAGGTCGGCGACCGCGATCCGGTCGTCGGGGTAGGTGCACTTCGCTCGCGCCAGCCTGCGGGCGAACGCCAATGCGTCCTCGCTGAGCGGAATCTGCATCGACCGGGCGTGCTCCCATTCGAGCGGGTACCACCGCCGTGAGGTCGGATCCCGCAGGTAGATCCGGGTGATGTCGTCCGGGTCGACGTGCAGTGGCCACCACCGGCCCCTGCCTTTGCCTCGGTCCGGGTACGGGCTGGCGCCGTCGCGGCATCCCGGTGGCAGCTCGCCGTGGTAGCGGCGACCGTGCACCTCGAACCCGTAATGCTGGAGGGTGCGCCACTGCACCTTCAGGAACTCGTACCCCAGGTCCGGATCGCGGGGCACCTCGATGTAGCCGGCGCGGGCGATACCGTGCTCGAACATCACCGCTGGCGACATCTTCACCGACGGCAGATGCGGATCGAGCAGGCTCTCGTGCGGCCGGTGGTGATACACCACCGCCACCCACTCCCGGATGATCGCCTCCAACTCGTCGAGGTAGAAGAACGCCTCCGACTCCGGCGCCACTCCCCGCGAGTGCACATCCGGGCCCTTGTAGCCGGGCAAGGCCTGCAGCAGGTCCTCCCGGAGGGTGCGGAAGAACCGCTCCACCGGCCCCTTGTCGCGGCCGGTCCGCAACCGGGCCGGCTGGATCGAGATCCCCATCCGTTGACACACACTGGTCAGATGCTCGGAGACGTAGATCTTTCCGTGGTCGATCACGATGGTCTCCGGCGCCAGTGCCGGACTCGCCGCCCCGGCCATCGGCCCGTCGATCGCCGAGGCGTCGACCAGCAGCGACCGTGGAATCCCGTGTTCGGGCCACACCGCATGCGCGGGCCAGTCCTTGCCCGCCGGGCGCGGCCGGAACGCCTGATACAACGTGGCGGCGGCATCCACTGCCTTCGTCGACACCGGGGTGAGCCGGATACCGACGATGCAGCGGGTGTACCAGTCCATCCCGACCGTGAGCTCGGCCTGCACCCACCGCAGTGTCACCGGATCCAGCGCGAACACGTCCAGCCGTGTCGCGTCCATCAACAGGTACTCACCTGGCCGGGTCGGGCGCAGCTTCCCGTACGGCCCGTCCGGTCGGGTCGCGATGTCGCGGTTGCGTGTGGTGCTCAACCGGAACGTCGGGTGCCGCCGCTCCAAGTCCTCGAGTATGCGAAACGCCGTCGCCCGCGACGGCAGCCGCACCACGCCTGCCCTGAACCGCGCGATCACCCGGGCGTTCGTTCGTTCGATCACCATCGTCCGCGACAGCCGCGACTGAGCGGTGTGCTCGACCATCACCTCCAACGCCGTCTCGACCCAGCGCTGGTCGCGCTGCTCCAACGGCCTATTCCCGGCCGCTCTGCCCGAGGCGAGGCCGGCCTCACCGCCGCGGCGATAGTCACCGACCCAGCGCCGCAGTGTCCGCACCCCGATCCCGAGCTCCGCGGCCTTGGCCGCATACCGCCTCGTCAACGGCACCGCCGGGCCGTACTCGCCGCGCGGTTCGCCCGCCGCCGGCAACTGCTCGCTACCCGACCTGTACCCGGTCAGGACCTCGCGCACATGCTCAGCCCGTTCGAGCAGCTGGATGCGGTCGGGTTCGGTCAGCATCGCCGTCACGACGGAAGACAACTCGCCGGGGTCATCGGAGGACGGCCCGGACTCCTCGGGGATCACACGCGCACTCTCTGAGGTCAGCAGCTCTCTGATGGCGACGCGGCGGATCTGACCGTTCGTCTTGGTTCTGAGCACGACCTCATTGCCCACGGCGGTTGCGATCATCTCGATCACCTCGACGATCTCACCGTCGTACATGAACCGAGTCCCGACACCGACCCGCGCCGCTGCTCCACTCATGGCGCGGTCCGCACCACGCTGGCGGCGGTCAACCTCTGGGTCATGTCCACACTGAACTCCTGCCGCCACAGCAGATGCAGCAGCGCCGCTCGTATCGACGGTTCCGGATAGGCAGGCACCGCAGACAGCGATTGTCCGAGCGTGATCCCCTCCCGCGCTGCACTTCTCACCGCGTCGAGTACATCTGGATCGAACAACCACGCCCGCCGATAGCCGGCGAGGAACCGCACATTCTCCAGCTCGATCGGTGGCGGCTCGCTCCACACCTCGTACCGCCATCCCCGCTCGGTCACCACCGACCTGGTCCACTCGAACGTGAACGCCACACTCTTCGACTCCAACCGCCGGCGAGGTTTCACATCCACGATCACCGGTCCAGCGTTTGACAGCAGTAGGTAGTCCGGAATGTGCCGGCGTTCCTTGCCGTCGACAGGGCACCGCAGCAGAAACGGCTGCGCGGCAATGCGCTGCACCCCCACATCGAAGTCCGCGAACAGCAGCCTTGCCAGCTCCAGCCGCGATTCGTAGATCACATGATCGGACTCGGTCGCCGCCCAATAGGTACCCGAATAGTGCTGCTGACCTCCATGCCAGCGGAAGGTCCGCCACGGCGCGGAGGCGACAATGTCATCGACCGCGACCTCAGCCAGCGGTCGGATCTCCTCGGCACCGTCCACTGCACGGCGGCGGGCGAGCAACGTCGTACGCAGATCCACCAAACCGGCAAGCGATTTCGATGATCCGACCACCGTAGCGTTCCCCATCGCGGCATCTCCCCGCTTCGGAAGTAACTCGTTGGATCATCCACCCGTTACGCGGCTCCGCGACGCAGCCACGCCGAAGGCAGTCTCACCCAAATGGCCAACTGGCCACCGAGTGGCCATCTCGGATGAGATTTGGCCACGGGTCTCGAGACCCTACATCACCTATACCGTGCGGACACCCCATGATTCCGAGGTCGTGATCACCTTGGAGAATGTCCCGCAGGATTGGGGATGGGTGTCGGAATTCGGAATCGACACCCCGAGTTCGGCGCTCCGAGCACTCCTCGACGACCTCGCCGACCTCATGAACGGATACAATCACGACGGCTCCGACATAGGCACACGCTTCTTCGGCAGAGTGCGCGTGGGCGACGAAACCCTGATGTGGTGATGTGGTGATCAGCGGACGTTGACGTCCTCCCGGCCGTGAACGACCGAGATTCCTACCAGCGCCCGCTGGGCGCTTTCGGTGGGTTCCTGTTTCATCGAGTCGCGCTCCTCGCTAGGCGGAGAGACTTACCGTCTCTCCGCAGGCGTTTCGCCTCTCCGCCCGTCCAGCGGCGAGGATATTTCGTGCTGCATTCAGATCCCGGTCGTGGACCACACCACACCCCTGACAGGTCCACACCCGCACCGACAACGGTTTCGGACCGTCCGAGACGCCGCATACCGAGCACAACCGCGACGACGGGAACCAGCGGTCCACCCGCTGGAAGACCCGCCCATAGCGGGCGGCCTTCTCCTCGAGCAACCGAGTGAACATCCCCCACCCGGCATCGTGCACCGACTTCGCCAACCGCGTCCGCGCCAACCCCACGACACACAAATCCTCGACATACACCGCTTGGTTCTCGCGGACGATCGCCGTGGATTGCTTGTGCGCCCAATCTTTGCGGGCATCGGCCACCCTCGCGTGAGCCTTCGCCGCGCGGGTACGTGCCTTGGCCCGATTCCTGCTGCCCTTCGCCTTGCGAGACAGATTCTGCTGCGCCTTGCGGAGTCTGCGTTCGGCCTGGCGGAAGAACCTCGGCGACTCGATCACCTTCCCATCCGAGAGGACCGCAAACGTCGTCAAACCCAGATCGATCCCCACCTCCGCATCGCACTCCGGCAACGGCACATCGGTGGTCTCCACCACGAACGACGCGAAATAGCGGCCCGCCGAATCCTTCACGACCGTGACGCTGCTCGGCTCCGACGGCAACTCCCGTGACCAGGCGACTTTCAGTTCGCCGACCTTCGCGATATACAACTTCCCGTTGTCCCGGATACCGAACCCGTTCCGAGTGAGCCGGATCGACTGCCGAGTGTCCTTGCGAGACCGGAACCGCGGAGCCCCGACCCTGCGGCCCTTCCGCTTCCCGGACAGTGAATCGAACCAGTTCCGATACGCGCGACGCGCGTCCTGACAGGCTTGGACCAACACCACCGACGCCACCTCGGCCAGCCATTCCCGCTGCGGAGTCTTCTTCGCGTCGGTGACCACCTGTTTCTGCACGGCGGTGTCCGAGATTTTCGCCCCCGCCGCATACGCGTCCTGCCGGGCGCGCAACGCATCGTTGAACACCACCCGCGCGCATCCGAACGACCGGACCAGCATGTCCTGCTGGCCGGGCGTCGGATACACGCGGTAGCGGTATCGAAGTTGCACGCCCGCACCATACAAGCGACCACCGACACACACCGCTCTAGGGATCGGCTGTCCCCGGCCGTGAACGACCGGGCTTGCGCCGAAGATAGTGCGGTCACGAGCCGTCCGCGAAAGAAGGCGAGTCGGCGTCGACGAACCGGTGATCAACAAGGACCGGAACGCAGTCGCTGCTCCGCACCTCGGACGCGATCTCCACGTCGCGGGCGAATCCGATCTGGGCAAGCTCGCGACCCGAAGCACAGTCCTGCAGGACACTCGTGACTCGACCGGCGACCACATCCCACGCAGCGCGCGCCTGCTCAGCTTCGGGCGACAACGACCCGAAACCGTGTGCGCCCACCAACTCGGCGATCACCGCACCCGCGCCCCACAAGTCTTCCACTGCCGGCCGCAAGGACCCGTCCGGCCATTTCTCCCCCGCCGCAACAACGGCGACCACCGCGGTCGGATGGTGCCGGGCGATCCACTCGCCCACGGCATGGAAGTTCCGTAGCGACGCTCCGAGACACGTCGAGGCCCGCGAATCCAGGTCATACGCGATCGACGACCCGTTCGGTGAGGGAAGGACCAGCCGCTCGACAGTGCGCGCGGACCGGATCGTGCCGGGTGACAGGCTCACTGCGCCCGGCGTCATCTCCTGCCGCCCCCCCGCGAGCACCGCGTCGTGTGCGGCCGCGTAGGCCTCTGCGGTGTCATCCCGCCACCGATAGGGCAGGACGTCGATGCCTTCGTCGAGCGCGACGGACAGCGTCGTGGTGAACGAGAGAACGTCCACCACGACCGCAACATCCGCGCCCTCGGCGATTGCCGCGGCGCCCCGCAATCCCCAGTCGAATCGGATCCGGGAATCACCTTGCCTGTGTGCAGTGTTCATCCGACTGTCGTTCATCCGGGTACCGTTCATCGGACTGTCAACGTCGGTGCGCCATCCGCTTGATGATCGTGTCGCCGATCGACTGCATGATCTGCACCATCACGATGAGCACGACCACAGCGACGAGCAGAACCGGGGTGTTGAAGCGCTGGTATCCGTAGACGAGCGCGAAGTCGCCGAGGCCACCGGCCCCGATCACGCCGGCCATGGCCGAGTAACCGACGAGAAGCACGAGCGTCAGCGTCGCACCGGCCACGAGTGCGGTCGTCGCTTCGGGCAACAGCACTTTACGCACGATCTGGATGTTCGTCGCGCCCATTGCCTCCGCGGCTTCCACACGTCCACGTGGCACTTCCCGTAACGCGGACTCGACAATGCGTGCGAAGAACGGGATCGCGCCGATGGTGAGCGGCACGATCGCGGCGGTGGGGCCGATTGCCGTGCCCACGATGAACCGCGTCACGCCGATCAGCGCGATGAGCAGGATGAGGAAGGGCAGCGAACGGAAGAGGTTGACGATCACGCCGAGTACGCCGTTGATCAGACGCTGGGGCCACAGGCCGCTCGGCCCTGTGATCTGCAGGATGATCCCGACGAGTATTCCGCCGATCACGGTGAGCACGAACGAGACCCCGACCATGTAGAGGGTCTCGAGTGTCGCGACCCAGACTTCGGGAAAGACCTCGTACCAGGCGGTCTTGTTCATTCGGACAACCCCTCGAGGTCGGTGTCGGTCCCCCACGACAGGGTCAGGTGTTCACGCTCGTCGACGAACCGCGCGATGCGGTCACGATCGGCTCCGGCAGCGAAGCGCAGACGCAGGCGGCCGACCGTCACATCGCCCACCTTCTCGACACGACCACCGACGACAGCAATATCGGCATCGAGCTCCCGGATCATCTCCGAGAGCCATGGCCCGTGTGCGTAGTCGCCGATCGCGGTGACGAGCGCGGTGTCGCTGATCGCCCCGGCCGACGGATCGTCGCCCACCGGCACGATCGCCGCGCCGAGCGCCGAGCCGGGGTGTGCGACGAGATCCGTGATGCGACCCGTTTCGACGATGCGACCGGCCTCGAGCCGGGCCGCGGACGTACAGACACGCCTCAGCACACCGAGTTCGTGGGTGATGATCACGACGGTGACACCGAGGCGGCGGTTGACCTCCACGACGAGATCGAGGATCTGGTCGGTGGTGTCGGGATCGAGGGCGCTGGTCGCTTCGTCGCACAACAACACATCGGGTTCGGCGGCAAGGGCGCGGGCGATGCCGACGCGTTGCTGCTGTCCCCCGGACAGTTGCGACGGGTAGGACTTCTCCTTGCCCGTGAGCCCGACGAGATCGATCAGCGCCTTCGCACGTGACCGTCGTGCGGCCTTGCCGACACCCCCGACCTCGAGCGGAAACTCGATGTTGCCGACCACGGTGCGCGAGTGCAACAGATTGAATTGCTGGAAGACCGTCCCGATGCGGCGCCTCGCCGACCGGAGCTCGGAGCCCGACAACTTCGACAGGTCGTCGCCGCCGAGCAGGATCCGGCCGGACGTGGGTTCTTCGAGGAGATTGAGGCAGCGCAGCAGAGTGGACTTCCCCGAGCCGGAAGGGCCGACTATCCCGAAGATCTCCCCATCCGCGATCTCGAGATCGATACCCTGGAGTGCCATGACTTCCCCGGCGCCACCGGCGCCGGGGAAGGTCTTGACGAGAGTGTCGACGACAATCATCAGTTCGCCGGGTGCACCGGAACCACGGAGCCCGAGTAGGTCTCCTCGATCCATGCGGCAGTCTCGGGGGACTCGAGCGCCTCGGCGAGCGCGACCACGATCGGATCATTCTCGTTCTCCGCGCGCACCACGAGGAGGTTGGAGAACGGGTTGCCCTCGACTTCTTCGGTGAAGATGGAATCGTCCGCCGGAGTGAGCCCGGCCTCGAGTGCGTAGTTTGAGTTGATCACCGCGGCGGTGACCTGTGGGTCGTCGAGCTGACGCGCGAGCTGCGGGCGCTCGATCTGGATGAACTCGAGGTTCTTCGGGTTCTCCGTGATGTTCGCTTCGGTGACCACCGACAGATCGGCTTCGGTGAACGGCACGTCCATCGTGATCAGCCCCGCGGATTCGAGCAGGTACAGCGCACGCGCATAGTTCGTGGTGTCGCGCGGGACCGCGATCGAGTCGCCGTCGGCGATCTCGTCGAGCGAGGTGACCTTGTTCGAGTAGAGGCTGATCGGCTCGAGGTGCACGTCGGCGACGGCGACGAGGTTGTCGACTCCGTTCTGCTTCTGCCAATCCACGAGGTACGGCTCGTGCTGGAAGAAGTTGGCGTCGACATCGCCGGCGGCGAGCAGCTCGTTGGGGTCGATCTCACCGGTGACCTCGCGAATATCGAGCGAGTAGTCGCCGAGCGCACCGGTGCTCACGACCTGCTCGAGGATCTCGACGTGCGGTGTGGAGGATGCAGAGATGACCAGGGTGTTCTCGTCACCTCCCGACGACCCACAGGCTGCCAGGCCGAGACCGAGGACAACAGCTGCCGAAGCGGCGGCGGTGCGACGCAGGAACATCGTTTCTACCTTCCGTGGTGGAGACCGGTCCGCGGCGCGGTACCGGGTGGAGCCGGCGATGGATCACCTGTCGAACGACCGCGCCAGATCTGTGTGATAGCGGTCCGTGACGTTGGGATGTGCCCGCAGTCGCGACTTCAGGGCGTTGAGTCCGTACACAGAATGCAAGGTACCGCCGTGGACGTCGGTGCCCACGCCTTTTGCGGCAGCGGCCAGGTCGTCGGGGAGCTCGACAGTGGGCAGCGCCTTGTCGAGACCCGGGTTGAGGAAGAACGGCAGTGACACCCGGTCGGACCCTGCCGGCGGGGGCAGTACCCGATGCACGGTTGCCTTGAGATAGCCGCCGGTGGCGAATTCGAGGAGTTCGCCGATGTTGACGATGAAGTGCCCGGGCAGCGGATCGACGTCGAGCCAGGCTCCGTCGCGTTCGACCTGGAATCCACCGCTGCCGGGTTCGGGATACAGGAGGGTGAGCGCACCGACGTCCTTGTGGCTACCGACCCCCTGATTCGTGACTGCCCCATCGTGACCGGGATACCGGGCGATCTTGAGGAGCGGATCGGGTTCGGCGAACGCATCGTCGAAGAAAACGGCTGGGGCTCCGAGTGATTCGGCCCAGGCACGAAGCAGGCGCATCCCGACTTCACTGCAACGGGTGATCCAGTCGAGGGACTCTTCGCGCAGGCGTGGCACCTGTGACGGCCACTGGTTGGGCCCGTGCAGCACTTCCCATGGGCGCGTCGGATCGATGTCCGTGACCGCCTCACGCTCCGGCCCGATGTCGAGCTGCTCCCGCCAGTCGATGTATCCCTGGGTGTGTTCGCCGCCCACGCGGGTGTAACCGCGAAAGTGCGGCGAGTACGAGTTCTCGATCTCGAGCTTGTCGACCTCGGGCAGCGCGAAGAATTCGCGTGAGGACGCGATCAGGCGGCGCGCGCTCGACTCCTCGATGCCGTGGCCGGCGAGGTGGAAGAATCCGATCTCGTGCGTGACCGTCCGCAGGCGGTCGAGGAGCGCCTTGCGCGCGTCGTCGCCCCGGTCGAGGTCTGCGAGATCGATGATGGGCAATGTTGCCGAGTCGGGCATGAGATGGATCCTTTCTGGACGCGACGTGCCGTCGCATGCAGGAACGGGTTCGGCAGCGGGTTCATTCCGTGGACGACTGCGGGCACGGAGACTGCGGGCGGAACCGGAACGTCGAGGAGATCCGGGGAATCGCCCCGGGAGGCACCATCAGAGACTGCGACAACAACACACGGAGGCATGGACGCCTACCCTGCGTGCGCTCACGAACTGCGCGAGATCATTGCCGAACATGGTGGTCAAGGCTAATCCGAGGAACAACTCGAGGGCAAATTGTCTCGTTCACCATGACTCATATTGACAACATGCTGCCTTTTTGACAGGCTGCTGTCATGTCTGATTTCGACGCACCACAGACAGTTCACCTCGCGCTCTACGACACTCTCGCCGACTGGGAGTACGGATACGCAGTGGCCGGAATCAACGATCCCGAATTCCAGAAGCGACCGGGATCCTTCACGGTGGCCACGGTCGGCGCGACACGCGATCCGGTCACGACGAAAGGCGGCCTGCGGATCGTTCCGGATCTGACCCTCGATGAAATCCGACCGGGCGACAGCGCCATGCTGATCCTCCCGGGCAACGAAATCTGGAACACCGATGGCTTCACCTCGTTCACCGACAAGGCCCGCGACTTCCTCGACGCCGACGTCCCGGTCGCCGCGATCTGCGGCGCCACCGGCGCCCTGGCTGCCGCCGGGCTTCTCGACGAGCGCGCTCACACCAGTAACGCGGCAGAGTTCCTCGACGAAGTCGGCTACGCGGGCAGCGCCCTGTACCGCGACGAGCCGGCAGTGACGGACGGAGCGCTGATCACGGCCACCGGAATTGCACCGATCCACTTCGCGCACGCCATCTTCGAACGACTCGACCTCTACGAACCGGAGGTCCTCGACGCATGGTTCGCGCTGTACGCGGACCGCAACCCCGCAGGCTTCTACACGCTGATGGAACAGCAGCAGTGACCACGCAGGACCACACCGATCAAGACTTGCTCAGCGGTGTCGCGCTCACCACCTTCCGTCTCAACGGTCAGTTCCTGGCGCTTGCCGAGATGCTGGCACGCCCCGTCGGACTGACCGCCGCGTGGTGGCAGGTACTCGGAGCGGTCCTGCGCGAACCGTTGCCCGTCGCTTCCATCGCACGCGAGATGGGAACCACACGACAGAGTGTGCAGCGGATCGCCGACCTGCTCGTGACGCGCGGGATGGCGGAATACCGGCCCAACCCGTCACATCGCCGCGCGAAACTCGTCGCGCCGACACAGGCCGGCCTCGATGCCGTCTCGGCGCTGGAACCCACACACGCCGCCGCCGCCGCACGACTTGTCGAAGCGATGGGCCGGGACGAGCTCGATGCGGCCCTCGACTCGATGCGCCGACTCACCTCGGCCCTCGACGCGATCTCCGGGGGCTGACCCGGATCAGCGACGGAGATCAGGAGCGACGCGGGAAGTGCCGCACGAGCCCTTCCTGCACCACCGTCGCCACCAGCTCACCTTCGAGGGTGAAGTAACGACCCGTCGCCATCCCCCGCGAACCCGCAGCCACAGGAGACTCCGTGGCGTACAGGTGCCAATCGTCGAAGCGCAGCGGTCGGTGGAACCAGATCGAATGGTTGACCGTGGCGGCAACGATGCGGTCCAGACCCCACGAGAGACCGTGCGTCGTCAGAATCGAATCGAGCACCGTGGTGTCGGATCCGTAGGCGAGCGTCGCGACATGGAGCATCGGATCGTCGGGGAGGTCGCCGTCGGAGCGCATCCACACCCGGTTGTGGTTCAAGCGTTCGCCGGTTCCCTTGAGCACCCACGCGGGGTCGTTCGCGTATCGCATGTCGATGGGTTTGAGCGCACCGACGAAGTGCGGCAGCTGCTCCTCGAACCCGCGAAGCCGATCGCCGATCGGTGGAAGTGCTTCCGGCATCGGAACTTCGGGCACCTCGACCGAATGCTCGAGGCCCTTACCCCATCGCTGGAACGCCACGAGCATCGCGCACAGTTCGCGGCCGTCCTGCATGGCAGTGACCATACGGTTGGCGAAATCGCGGCCGTCACGATGCGTGGTGACGTGATATTCGATCGGTTCTTTGACGTCGCCGCCCCGGATGAAGTGGGCGTTGACGGCATGCACCGGCCGATCCCCCACCGTGCGCCCGGCAGCGACGAGGCCCTGCGAGACCAGTTGGCCGCCGAACGTACGAGCCCCGGTCTGTTGCGGGTGCTGCCCCACGAAGATGTGCTCCTCGGTCTGCTCGAGATCGAGCAGACCGAGGAGCACATCGAGATCGCGGGAAGTGTTCCCCGTGGACTCGCGGTCTGTCACCGAGTGTCCTTCTCCCCCAGTCGGTGCACGTGGATGAGGTTCGTCGACCCGGATCGTCCCGGAGGCGCACCGGCGACGATGACGACGAGGTCGCCGCGCTGGTACCGGCCGAGCGAGAGCAACGCGAGGTCGACCTGTTCGACCATCTGATCGGTGGTGTCCACCGGTTCGACCGAGAACGTCTCGGTGCCCCATGTCAGTGCGAGCTGGTTGCGGATGTGCGGGACCGGCGTGAACGCCAGCAGGGGCAGCCGGGTGTGCAGTCGCGCGAGGCGGCGAACGGTGTCGCCCGACTGTGTGAAGGCCACCAGTGCCTTCGCATCGAGGCGCTCGCCGATGTCACGCGCGGCATAGGAGATCACGCCGCGCTTGGTGCGTGGCACGTGCGTCAGTGCCGGCACATCCGTCGAGTCCGATTCGACGGCGGAGACGATCCGCGCCATCGTTTTGACAGTCTCGATCGGGAACTTGCCGACGGATGTCTCACCGGAGAGCATCACCGCGTCGGCGCCGTCGAGCACCGCGTTGGCGACATCCGACGCCTCCGCGCGGGTCGGCCGCGAATTCTCGATCATCGACTCGAGCATCTGTGTCGCAACGATGACCGGCTTGGCGTTCTCGCGCGCGATCTGGATCGCGCGCTTCTGCACGAGCGGCACCTCCTCGAGGGGAAGTTCCACACCGAGGTCACCGCGCGCCACCATCACCGCGTCGAACGCCAGGACGACGGCCTCGAGGTTCTCGATCGCTTCCGGCTTCTCGAGTTTGGCGATGACCGGGAGGCGAAGCCCGACCCGGTCCATGACCTCGTGGACGAGTTCGATGTCGGCCGGGGACCGGACGAACGAGAGAGCGATGAAGTCGACTCCCAGACGCAGTGCGAATTCGAGGTCTGCAATGTCCTTCTCCGACAGAGCAGGAACGGACACATTCATCCCCGGAAGGGACACGCCCTTGTTGTTGCTGACCGGTCCGCCTTCCGTGACACGGCAGACCACGTCGTTGCCTTCGACGGATTCAACGACGAGGCCGACCTTGCCGTCATCGACGAGAAGCCGGTCGCCCGCGGCGGCATCCTCCGCGAGTTGCTTGTAGGTGGTCGACACCCGATCGTGCGTGCCCTCGACATCGTCGACGGTGATGCGCACGACCTCGCCGTTCTCCCACACGGTGCGTCCCTCGGCGAAACGCCCGAGCCGGATCTTCGGTCCTTGCAGGTCAGCGAGGATACCCACTGCGTTGCCGGTGGCCTCGGCGGCCGCGCGGACGCGGTTGAAGTGGCCCTCGTGTTCTGAATATTCTCCGTGGCTGAAGTTGAGTCGGGCCACGTTCATGCCGGCATCGACGAGTTCTCGTAGAACATCGGGATCGGCTGTCGCAGGGCCCATGGTGCAAACAATCTTGGTGCGTCGGGTCACGAGACGAGCCTAGTCCCCTCGACCCTGCGCCACCATTTCGCATCGGTTACCGGCCGGTAGCCGTTCCACTAAGGTTGTAGCGGACGCCCATGGTTGTCGCGAACCTTTCCGGTGAGCATCAGGATGCCGTCGATCAGCGGCCAGATTCCGCCGACGCCGCAGGTCAGCCACGTGACAGCGATCTGAGCGATCGCGATTCCGGGCTGATCGAGATAGAAACGACCGGCACCGAACGCGCCGAGCAGAATCTCGAGGAGACCCGCCGTGACCTTGGATTTGTCGGAGAACGGCTCGCCCGTATAGGGATCGCGACCATAGGGCGCAGACGGGTCGACGAATCCGACCGGAACCCCGTGATATCCGGGCGGCGGACCGTACGCACCGTACGGCTGTGGATTGCCGTACGGGTCCTGGGGCGCGCCCGGCGGGTTCGGCATCGAAGACCCGGGCGTGCCACCGATCGGGTACTGCGGATCGGGTGTGCCGTAGATCGGGCCCGGCATGCCGTACTGCGGCGGAGTGAACCCCGGTTGCGGGCCGCCCGGATACGAGTGAGGTGCGGCCGCGCCGAACTCTGCGCTTCCGGGTGCCGGGTAGTCGGACTGCGGGTTCTCCGTCGGCGGCGGGTAACTCGGGGTGGTGCCCCAGCCCGGTCCGTTGCCCACGCCCGAGTAGGTGTCCCAACCCGGCCCCGGCGTACCGCCGGATCCCCCGAGCGATTCCTGAGTGGGGGGTTGCTCGGACAGCGATGCCTGCGCTGTCGCGTCGTAATCGAAAGTCCGGCCGAATTCGTGGGTTGCCTCGGCAGCGTTCTCCGTGGGCGACGACTGTCCTGCAGAATCGGTCTTCTTACGAAGATCCGGCTTGTCGACGGGATCGCGCCCCGACGTGTCGTCCTGCTTGTCCGAATTACCGGGATCGGGTGTGGTCACTACTTCTCCCCCTTGCTGGTGCCGGGCGTACCGTTTCCGACCTTACCGGCGGAATCGGACTCCTTCGGATCCGGTGTGTCGTCACTCTTCGTCGACTCCGTCTGCCCGCCGACTTCCTCGGCACCGGTGTCCGTGTCAACGGCTGCCGCGGTGTCCGTCGCGGCACCCTCGACTCTCGATGCACCGGGGTCGAGTGTCTCGGGCGCTTCCCTGCCCTTACGCGCAAATATCACGTATCCGACGGCGAGCACGAACACGATGCCGGAGGTGAAGGTGTTGATGCGGATGCCTGCGATCTCGGTTGCGGTGTCGGCTCGCATGAGTTCGATCCAGAATCGGCCGGCGCAATACCCGGCCACGTAGAGAGCGAAGAGCCGGCCGTGACCGATCGCGAACTTGCGATCGATGAGCACCAGCAGAACGACGACCGCCACGTTCCACAGCAGTTCGTAGAGGAACGTCGGGTGGACGACGAACGCGACCTCACCGGTCGAGACGCCGTCGATCAGCCCCGGTGCGCTCCGGCCGGCATCGTCGGTGCGCTCGTAGATCTCGAGGCCCCACGGCACCGTGGTTTCACGGCCGTAGAGTTCCTGGTTGAACCAGTTCCCGAGCCGGCCGATGGCCTGCGCGAGAAGAATCGCGGGTGCGAGAGCGTCACCGAACGCCGGCAGCGGGATCCCCCGTCGACGGCAGCCGATCCAGGCGCCGAGCGCGCCGAACGCCACAGCGCCCCAGATCCCGAGGCCACCCTCCCAGATCTTCAGGGCATCGATGGGGTCGCCGCCCTCACCGAAGTACTTCTGCCAGTCGGTCGCCACGTGGTAGAGGCGCCCACCGACGAGACCGAACGGCACCGCCCACACGGCGATGTCGAGGACGGTGCCTGCCCGCCCACCTCGGGCGACCCAGCGGCGATCTCCCCACCAGATCGCGACGACGATGCCGACGATGATGCAGAGTGCGTATGCACGGAGGGCCAACGGTCCCACATACCAGACGCCTTGCGGTGGGCTGGGCAGATAAGCCAGGACTGCTGCGGTCGAAGTCACGACGCCACGGTAGCGGAGCGCACGCCCTTCGCGAGATCCTGTGTCAGGGCCAGCAGCGCGTCAGGCCCCTGAGCGACAGCGGTGACGAGTGCCGAACCCACGATGACGCCGTCCGCGTAGCCGGCGATCTCCGCTGCCTGAGCGCCGTTGCGGACACCGAGGCCGACACCGACCGGGATGTCCGAGTGCGCACGCACCCGGGCGACGAGTTCGGGTGCACGATTGTCGACGGCGTTGCGCGCACCGGTCACACCCATCGTGGAGGTGGCGTAGACGAAGCCGCGGCACTGTTCGAGGGTGTTCACCAGACGCTCGTTCGTCGACGACGGCGAGACGAGGAAGGTGCGTCCGAGTCCGTACTTGTCGGATGCAGCGATCCAGTCGGCGGCCTCGTCCGGGATCAGGTCCGGGGTGATGATGCCGAGTCCACCCGCGGCCGCGAGGTCGCGGGCGAAGTTCTCCACGCCGTACTTCAACACCAGGTTCCAGTAGGTCATGACGACTGCTGCACCACCGGCTGCACTGATGGCTTCGACTGCCGTGAACACGTCGCGTACCCGCACGCCGTTGGCGATCGCTTCGAACGCCGCCTCCTGGATGGTGGTGCCGTCCATCACCGGATCGCTGTACGGAATGCCGACCTCGATGAGGTCGCACCCTGCCTCGACTAGGGTGGTCATGGCCTCGATCGACTTGTCGACCGTGGGGTATCCGACGGGCAGATAACCGACGAGTGCAGCACGCTTCTCGGCGCGGCAGGTTGCGAAGATCTCGGTGAGGCGTTCGTGCGGGGCACTCACTGCGCTGCTCCTTCGGTGCTGGTCTCGTTGTCGGCGGGGAGGTATCCGAACCACTTGGCTGCGGTATCGACGTCCTTGTCGCCGCGGCCGGACAGGTTCACGAGGACGATCGCGCCCTCGCCGAGTTCGGGGCCCAGCTTCAGTGCACCCGCGACGGCGTGCGCGGACTCGATCGCAGGGATGATCCCCTCGGTGCGGCACAGCAATTCGAACGCGTTCATTGCTTCGGTGTCGGTGATCGCGCGGTACTCGGCGCGCCCGATGTCGTTCAGCCACGAATGCTCAGGGCCCACGCCGGGATAGTCGAGGCCCGCCGAGATCGAGTGCGATTCGATGGTCTGACCGTCCTCGTCCTGCAACAGGTACGAATACGCGCCGTGCAGCGCTCCATGGGTACCGCCGCCGATGGTCGCGGCGTGACGACCGGTCTCGACCCCGTCGCCGCCGGCTTCGAAGCCGACGAGCTTGACCGACGCGTCGTCGATGAAGGGGTGGAAGATTCCGATCGCGTTGGAGCCGCCGCCGACGCACGCGACGACAGCGTCGGGCAGACGGCCGGTCAGCTCGCGGACCTGCGCGCGCGCCTCGAGCCCGATGATGCGCTGGAAATCGCGGACCATTGCGGGGAACGGGTGCGGTCCGGCCGCGGTGCCGAAACAGTAGTAGGTGTTGTCGGCGTTGGTGACCCAGTCGCGCATCGCCTCGTTGATCGCATCCTTGAGAGTGCGCGAGCCGGTCTTCGCAGCAATCACCTCGGCGCCGAGCAACCGCATACGGGCGACGTTGAGTGCCTGACGTTCGGTGTCGACCTCGCCCATGTACACACGGCATTCGAGCCCCAGCAGTGCGCACGCGGTGGCGGTCGCGACGCCGTGCTGGCCCGCTCCGGTCTCGGCGATGACACGGGTCTTGCCCATGCGCTTCGCGAGCAAGGCCTGGCCCAGCACATTGTTGATCTTGTGTGAGCCGGTGTGGTTGAGGTCCTCCCGCTTGAGCAGGATGCGGGCTCCCCCGGCGTGCTCGCTCAGGCGGGCTGCCTCGTAGACGGGCGACGGGCGCCCGGTGTAATCGCGCTGAAGCCGGTCGAGTTCGGCGAGGAACCCCGGATCGGTGCGTTCCTTCTCGAATGCTGCGGTGACCTCCTCGATGACCGCCATCAGCGCTTCGGGAACGTAGCGTCCGCCGAATACACCGAAATGTCCTCCGGCATCGGGTTCATGCGCGGTCGAAGTCGAGACGGCTTCGCTCATCAGGGGAAGTCCGCGACCTTTGGCGGACAGTGCGGGATCGTCTGCAGTCACACGTCCAGTCTGCCCCACCGGTGGTGCATGTTCACCGGCGGGTTGTGCGGTCCGCTCCCAGGTACGAGGCTCGGGCGGAGTCGGCCCTCAGCGCGCAGGCTTCGGGCACGACGGGTGGGTGCCCACCGTGACGAGTTCCGCGACGGCCTGACGTGGATCACCGCTGGTGACCAGGCCTTCGCCGACGAGCACGGCGTCGGCTCCTGCTCCCGCGTACGCAAGCAGGTCGGCCGGTCCCCGAACGCCGGACTCGGCGATCTTGAGGACATCGGAGGGCAGTCCCGGCGCGATGCGGCCGAAGGTGTTCTTGTCGACCTCGAGGGTCTTGAGATTTCGCGCGTTGATTCCGATGACGCTGGCGCCGGCCTCGAGGGCGCGGTCGGCCTCCTCCTCCGTGTGTGCCTCGACGAGCGCGGTCATGCCGAGAGACTCGACGCGCTCGATGAGCGAATGCAGCACCGTCTGCTCGAGAGCAGCGACGATCAGCAGCACGATGTCGGCGCCGTGCGCGCGAGCCTCATGGATCTGATACGGGCCGACCACGAAATCCTTGCGCAGCACAGGAATACGCACAGCACGACGCACCGCGTCGAGATCGGCAAGACTTCCGCGGAATCGCCGTTCCTCCGTGAGCACGCTGATCGCACGGGCACCGCCTGCCTCGTACGCCTTGGCGAGCTCGGCCGGGTCGCCGATATCGGCGAGCGCACCCTTCGACGGGCTCGCGCGCTTCACCTCGGCGATCACGGCAATCCCCGGTTCGAGCAACGCCGCCTTGGCGTCGATCGGCGAGGGCGCGGCAGCCGCGGCAGCCTTGACGGAAGCGAAGTCGACGACCGCCTCCCGAGCGGCGACGTCTGCGCGCACTCCTTCGAGAATCGAGTCGAGAACTGTCATCGTGGCTCGAGTCCTTTCGCCCCATGTCAATCCCGATGTGATCAACTTCATCGGAAGTACTGCCCAGCCTAGTCCGCCTCGCGACGCCGCTCAGCGGCGGGTCCCCGATTCGCCCGAATTCGTATCGGGGTCGTTATCCGCATCGTCGTCGGCGGTGGCGATGGTCGGATCGTGCCCGGCATCGATGCTGTCCCACAGGGTCCGCTCGGTCATCGGCTCGTCCGTTTCGGCGCTGCGCGCAGCGGCCTCGCGGCGCGCAGCGGGAGCGTCGTACTTCGAGGACAGGCCTGCCTGCGCACTCGGTGTGCGCCATAGCGCGACGGCCGCGGCTAGTGCCACACACGCACCGACACCGGCGATGACCGCGGGCACCGGGAAGACCTCGGTGGCCACCACGGCGGCACGGTCCGGCAACCCGGCAACCTGCCCGGCGGTAACCGGATCCACCCCGGAGGTGAACAACTGCACCACCGGAATCGCCGCCGCCACCCCCACGAGCGCTACCGCGCCGGCCACGACACGCACCGCGCGACCACGCACCGCAAACGCCGCGGCCACCGCGGCGAGCAGTGCCAGGGCAAGTGGCGTGGTCGCGGCAGCCCAGGTGCCGCCGTCCAGGTCGGTGATCCGGTCGGTGCCGAGCCCGTCGGCCGAGTCCACCTGCACCCAGGTCATGCGGCTCGATGCCCACAGGGCTGCGGCCGCGACGACGAGGAGCACCGCGGCAAGCGCGGTCGAGCGCCGCCGGACCGGCCGGGTCGAGCGTTCGGCGTCGGGTTCCGGCTGAGCGTTCTCCGGCTGCACAGGTTCCGGGTCCGTCACTCGTCGTCCCCTCCGAACGGGGCCAGGGTGGCTGCCGCCGCGACCGCGGCGAGCGCGGACATCGCCTTGTTCCGTGCCTCCGTGTCCTCGGCCTCCGGAGCCGAATCGGCCACCACGCCTGCACCCGCCTGCACGTAGGCCACCCCGTCCTTGACGAGGGCCGAGCGGATCGCGATCGCGGTGTCTGCGTCACCTGCGAAGTCGAGGTAACCGACGATCCCGCCGTAGATCCCGCGGCGGGTCGGTTCGAGCTCCTCGATCAATTCCATCGCGCGTACCTTGGGTGCGCCCGACAGGGTGCCCGCCGGGAAGCACGCGGTCACGGCATCGAGGGCGTGCTTGCCGTCGGCAAGGTGCCCGGTAACGGTCGACACGAGATGCATGACGTGGCTGTAGCGCTCGATGTGCCGGTAATCGTGCACCTTGACGGTGCCGGGCTCACACACACGTCCCAGATCGTTGCGACCGAGATCGACGAGCATGAGGTGCTCGGCGTTCTCCTTCTCGTCGGCAATGAGGTCCTTCTCGAGGAGCACATCTTCCTCTTCGTCCCTACCACGCCAGCGGGTGCCTGCGATGGGGTGAGTGGTGGCAACACCGTCGGCGACCGTCACGAGCGCTTCGGGACTGGACCCGACAATCGAGAACGCCGTCCCGCCGTCGGCATCGGGGACGTGCACCAGGAACATGTACGGGCTCGGGTTCGATGCACGCAGCATCCGGTACACGTCGAACGGTTCTGCTTCACAATCCATTTCGAATCGCTGCGAGAGCACCACCTGGAATGCCTCGCCCGCTTCGATGTCGCCGATGAGTTTGCGCACGTCGGTGCAGAACGACTCGGTGGTGCGCTGACGCCGATAGTCGGGCTCCGGCTTCGAGAAGGTGGTGACGGTCGACGGCGCGGGAGCGGCCAGGTCTGCGGTCATGCGGTCGAGTCGCGCGACGGCGTCGTCGTACGCCTCGTCTACGCGCTCGTCCGAGCCGTCCCAGTTGACCGCGTTCGCAATCAGCCAGATCGTGCCCTCGTGGTGGTCGACCGCGGCGAGATCGGTCGCGAGCAGCATGACCATTTCGGGGATCTGCAGATCGTCGGCAGCCAGCGAAGGCAGCTTCTCGAGATGCCGGACGATGTCGTATCCGAGATACCCGACCATGCCGCCGGTGAGCGGCGGCAGACCGTGGATGCGATCGGTGTGCAACAACGAGAGGGTCTCGTGGAGAACCTCGATCGGATCACCTCCCGACGGCGCACCGCTGGGTACGTGACCGAACCATGCAGCCTCACCATCGACGACGGTCAGCGCTGCGGGGCTCCCCACACCGATGAACGACCAACGCGACCACGACCGGCCGTTCTCGGCGGATTCGAGCAGGAATGTGCCAGGCCGGTCGGCCGCGAGCTTCCGGTAGGCCGACAGCGGGGTCTCCGCGTCGGCGAGCACCTTGCGGGTCACCGGGACCACGCGGTGCTCGGCCGCGAGGAGCCTGAACTGCGCACGGGAGGTCGTCGTATCGGACCACCCCCCGGCCGACGTGGTCGTGGTGGCTGCGGGAATGGTGGTGGGCTCGCCGGACATGCGCCCATCATCCCAGGCACCATGACAACGGGCTGCGCCGCGGGTCGTTGCGGCGCGTCGGCCGCTCTACGCGACCTGGAACGAGCGCTTCGCCAAACCCAGCCAGAAACCATCGATGACCTGGTCGGGTCGTTGCCCTGGGTCGCCGGACGCGCCGAGCGTGACGAACAGCGGCGCGAAGTGTTCGGTGGAGGGGTGTGCATACGGCATCCCGGGTGCACGACGCTGGAAGTCGAGCAACGAATCGATGTCTCCGGCGGCCAGTTCTTCGGCGGTCCAGTGGTCGAACTCTGCCGACCAGCCCGGCGCGGGTGCCTCTGGGCGCATGTCCCTCAGGAACGGCAGACCGTGGGTGGTGAACCCCGACCCGATGATCAGCACACCCTCGTCGCGCAGCGGGCGTAGCCGCTCCCCCAGTGCCAACAGACGCTGCGGGTCGAGGCTGGGCAGCGAGATCTGCAGCACGGGAATATCTGCGCCGGGATACATCACGGTGAGGGGGACGTAGGCACCGTGGTCGAGACCACGGTGGGGTTGCTGCACCACCGGCTCGTCGTCGGGCATGAGCGCGGCGACCTTGCGAGCCAGTTCGGGTGCGCCCGGTGACTCGTAGGTGACTTCGTAGAAGCGGCGCGGGAACCCACCGAAGTCGTACACGAGAGGGGTTCCGGTGGTGGTCGCACCGATGGTGAGCGGCGCCGATTCCCAGTGCGCGGACACGATCAGGATCGCGGTAGGGCGCGGAAGGTTCGACGACCACGCCTCCAACTGGGATACCCACAACTCGCTGTCGACGAGGGGCGGGGCGCCGTGGCTGACGAAGAGGGCGGGCATCGCGTTCACAAGAACTCCTACTATTGAAGCTTCAAGTATCGTACAGGGAACATCCCCCGAACCGATTCCATTCCCACCGCGGGACACAACCGTCCGGTTTGGCAGGCTGGACAGATCACGATGACTCGAAGAGAGGCCTATTCGACGATGAGCAGCGACGATCCCCGGTGGCTCGACGACCGACAACAAAAAGCCTGGCGTTCGCTCGTGGCCGTGATCACGCGGTTACCGGCGGCCCTCGACACCCAGATGCAGCGCGACGCCGACCTCACCCACTTCGAGTATTTCGTCCTCGCCGTCCTGTCGGAGGCCCCGGACCGTCGCCTACAATTGTCCACACTCGCCGCGGAAGCCAACGCGTCGCTGTCCCGGCTCTCACACGTCATCACCCGACTCGCCAAACGCGGCTGGGTCTGTCGCGAAGCCATCCCGCACAGCCGTGGGTCGTATGCCGTCCTCACCGACGACGGATACGCCAAAGTCGTCGAAACCGCACCCGCACACGTCGACACGGTGCGGCGGCTCGTCTTCGACGGTCTCGACAACGAACAGGTGAGCACCCTCGAGACCGTCGGAACCGCCCTGCTGACCCAACTCGACAAAGGCATCGCCGAAGGCACCGGCAAAGCGTGAGACCTGCGGTAGCTTGACCGAATGCAAATTCGGACATTCAGCGAGAACGACCGAACCGGCCTGCGTGTCCTGTTCGCACGCGCGGGGCAAGGAACCCCCACCGAATCACTGTGGGGGCACACCGATTCCGAAGCGGCGGTCTACCTCGATCCGTACATGGACCTCGAACCCGCATCACTGTTCGTGGCCGAGCACGACGGAGCACTCGTCGGATACCTCACCGGATGCATCGACACCGAGGCGTTTCCGAGCGAGGACACACTCATCACCGACGCCCTCCGTCGGTACCGGCCGTTTCGCAGCAGGCAGGCCGTCACATTCTTCGGCCGCAGCATGCTCGACGCGGCCGCAGCAGCAATCTGCCGGACACCGACGGCAGGCGAGATCCACGATCCACGGTGGCCTGCGCACCTGCACATCAACGTCGCGCCGGAGGCGCGGGGCACCGGAGCCGCCGCCGGACTGATGGACGCCTGGTTCGAACACCTACGCTCGGAACAGGTGCCGGGTTGCCACCTACAGACACTGGTCGAAAATGCCAGGGCAGCAAGATTCTTCGAGCGAATGGGGTTCGCACCGCACGGCAGCACTCCACCGGTTCCCGGACTTCGCTACGAAGGTGCCCGGGTGCACCAACTCACCATGGTCCGATCATTCTGACCACTGTCCGCACTGAACCCAGCGGCGTCCCGGCCCCGTTCACCCCAGTGGAGTCCCGCCGACACCCCAATTCTCACGCGGCACCTCGGTAAGAGTCACCCACACCGACGACTCGCTCTTGCCGGCGGCCTCGGCATACGCGCGGGTCACCGCGGCAATCACCTCGGCCTTCTGCTCACTCGTGAGTCCGGGCGTCTGACTGATCTGGATAAGAGGCATGGACGCACTGTAATCACAGTGCAGGCGAAGCGGTGACGTCGCATTGGCGATCGCCGTGTCGGGATTCGCGTCGATCCGCACCCCTCTGCTCGCGCCTACGGCGCGAGCAGCACGTCGAGGCCCCGCTCGAAGTCGGCGATTCGACGAGTGAGGGCGTGGTGACCGCCGTTGACGAGTTCCGACACCCGCACGATTCCCGCCGTGTCTGCAACCTTGTTGAGGTCACGCGCCGTCCAATACCAGGCAGCACTGGCGAAGGCGTTCTCCGGCGCGGCGAGCAACTCCGGGTTCGCAACGAAGTCCACCCCCGTGTGCTGGCTCAACTCCTCGTAATTGTGACGACCGGTGACCTGGATCGCGCCGCGCCCCTTGTAGCGTTCTCCGTCTCCGGGCTGGGTGTTGCCGAGATCGGCCCTGCCCTCGTAGGCGCGACCGGACGCATACTCCTCGAAGGTCCGGAAGGAGTCGGACTCGACGGCGAGCTGCGCGATGAACGCCGCCTGACGGATCGGCGTGTCTATGCCGTTGTGCACCATCGCGTCGTTCAGCGGAGCAATGTACTGGTCGATCCTCTCGGCCGGGATTCCCGGCACGATCCGCCTGAGATCGTCCGAGGTGACAGCAGGTGGCGCAGGCGCCTGATCCGCGGAATCGGCCGAGGTAGCCTCCGGTGCATCGTCGGAGTCGTCCGAGGACTCGGCAGGAACGGACGACGGGGAGGCCGACGACAGGGAGGCTCCGGGGCCGGCCCACTCGCCCCCGGCAAAGGCAGGGACCTCCAGCACCTCGAGCAAATTGCCGGGCTCCTCGTACCGAGTGGGCGCCGAGGTCACCGAATCGGCATTGGCGTCGGACGTACCGAGTCCTAGGACGGCGGTGCTTGCCGTGCCGATCAGGGCCGCAGCTGCGATCGCGACACGAAAATGGCGCGAATGTGAAAGAGACATTGGTCGTGCTCCAAAATTCGACCGAATTCGGTTCGGCCTCCGGGGGATGGCGGCCGCGCACGTGCACCGAAGGAAGTCGTCCATCCCTGACGGATCACAATTCGGCGGCCTTGAGGTCACAACCAGGTAACGCCGCAGGTCGGGCACCTTCAAGCGATCGTGCCCGACGCCACGTGGACGGCGTAGACGTGAACCACGTCTCATCTCGGTCGATCCGGCGCGGCAGGAACATTCGACGACGCCACGCGAGCGCCACACCGCGAACCGACCGGGCGCACCCGCTCCGGGCGCGCCTCCAGCCGAACGATCTGGAGTCATCACTTGCGCCGCAACATAATTCGGCGGCCGTCGACCTCTGCCGACAACTCGATCGGTCTCGCCCGCCGGGGGTGGCGCCAGCACATCCCGCCTCGGGTCCGCCTCACGAGAAAACGGACGTCGTGTGGACCCTCAGAGACGCAGTTCGAGACGATTCTGTGTCACATCGCACAGATCAAGTTCGCGATTCCATGACACGTCACGATGGTGGGATGACATGGTCTCGCTCCCGCCCCCCAGCGGGCACGAAACCACCTTCTGAAACAGGAGGGTCTAAAGGAGCACGTCGGTGTCGAAACACGTGTGCGTACCCGTGTGACATGCCGCACCGACCTGATCGACGACGAGCAACACGGTGTCGCCGTCACAATCCAGCCGCACCTCGTGCACGTACTGGGTATGCCCCGACGTCTCGCCTTTGACCCAGTACTGGTTGCGGGACCGCGAGAAGTATGTGGCCTTGCGGGTGGCGAGCGTCCGCGCGAGCGCCTCGTCGTCCATCCACGCCATCATCAGGACCGCCCCGGTGGACTTCTCCTGCACGACGGCGGCGAACAGACCGTCCTCGTTACGCTTGAGCCTGGCCGCGATCTCCGGGTTCAGGGAGCTACTCATCGGACCACAATTCCTTCCGCACGCATCGCGTCCTTCACCTGCCCGATCGTGAGTTCACGGAAGTGGAACACGCTCGCCGCGAGCACCGCGTCCGCACCCGCTTGCACGGCCGGTGCGAAGTGCTCCACTGCGCCTGCGCCGCCGGAGGCGATGACGGGGACGTGGACCGCGGCGCGCACGGATTCGATGATCTTCAGATCGAACCCTGCCTTGGTCCCATCGGCGTCCATCGAGTTGAGCAGGATCTCCCCCACTCCCAGTTCCTCACCGCGCCGAGCCCACTCCACCGCATCGATACCCGTCCCGCGGCGACCACCATGGGTGGTGACCTCCCAGCCCGACGGGGTGGGTTCCTGACCGTCCGGAACGGTGCGGGCGTCGACGGACAGCACGATGCACTGGGAGCCGAATCGCTCGGACATCTCGCGCAGCACTTCCGGGCGCGCGATCGCCGCGGTGTTCACCGAGACCTTGTCGGCACCCGCCCGCAGCAGCCGGTCGACGTCGTCGACCGTGCGGACACCGCCGCCGACCGTGAGCGGAATGAAGACCTGCTCGGCGGTGCGGGTGACGACGTCGAGCATCGTGCCACGATCACCGCTCGAGGCGGTGACATCGAGGAAGGTCAGTTCGTCGGCGCCCTGGGCGTCGTAGAGGGCGGCGAGTTCGACGGGGTCGCCGGCATCGCGGAGGTTCTCGAAGTTGACTCCCTTGACGACCCGTCCGGCGTCGACATCGAGGCAGGGGATCACTCGCACGGCGAGCGTCATTGGGATTCTCCTTCTGAACGAGACTCCGTCCTCACGGATCTCAGAATGTCCGATATTTCGTCGTGGATACCGGGCGCTGCGGCCAGCACGGATCCGCATCCGATCCGCCAGGGCTCGCCCTCGAAGTCGGTGGCGATCCCGCCTGCCGCACGGACGAGGGCCACCCCGGCTGCATTGTCCCACGGGTGGTGACCGAACACGACCGCGCCGCCGAGCGCACCCGACGCCGTGTAGGCCAGATCGATACCCGTCGAGCCGTGCATGCGCAGCCGCGCGACCCGCCGGCTCAGTTCGGTGATGACGGACAGCCGGGTGCGTCCGGGAACGTGACCGCGACTGTCGACGTCGAAACTGCCGACGGCGATCATGTGGTCTTCGAGCCGCTGAGGCTCGAGCTGCTTGCGGGGCTCACCGTTGAACAGCAGCGGACCGTCGACCACCGCGGAGAACCTGTGGCCGATCAGTGGCATCCACGTCAAGCCCACTACCGGCTCGCCGTCCTCGACGAGCGACAGCAGGATCCCCGCAGTGGGCAGTCCGGCCGAGTAGTTGACGGTGCCGTCGATGGGGTCGAGCAGCCACACTGTCCCGCTGCTCGCAGACGGTCCTCCGAACTCCTCGCCGTGCACAGCGATACCCGTGCGCTCGGCGAGCTCGCCGCTGATGCGGCGTTCGAGTTCGAGATCGAGTTCGGTGGCGAAGTCGTTGCGCCCCTTGTCCACCGACCGCGGCGCTCCATGGCCGGTGACGAAACGTTCGGACACACCGTCGAGCACCTCGCTCGCCACAGCAAGGAGGTGTTCGCGGTCCGTGTTCGCGGCCATCGACGTCAGCGCGAGACCGCGTCGAGCGCTTCGGGCAAGGTGAAGCGGCCCGCGTAGAGCGCTTTGCCGATGATCGCGCCCTCGATACCTTCGTCGACGAGGGTGGCGATCGCACGCAGATCGTCGACGGTCGAGACGCCGCCGGAGGCAACGACGGGAGCGTCGGTGGCGTTGCACACCGAGCCGAGCAGATCGAGGTTGGGGCCGCTGAGGGTGCCGTCCTTGGTCACGTCCGTGACGACGTATCGGGAACAGCCCTCGCTGTTGAGCCTCTCGAGTGTCTCCCACAGGTCGCCGCCGTCGGACACCCATCCGCGCCCACGGAGACGCCATTCGCCGTCCATGAGCTTGACGTCGAGGCCGACGGCGATGCGGTCGCCGTGCTCGCCGATGACCCGTGCACACCACTCGGGATTCTCGATGGCGGCGGTGCCGAGGTTCACCCGCGCGCAGCCGGTCGCGAGGGCCGCTGCGAGGGTGGCGTCGTCGCGGATGCCACCGGAGAGTTCGACCTTCACGTCGAGTTCGCCGACGACCTGCGCGATGAGTTCACGGTTGTCGCCGCGACCGAACGCCGCGTCGAGATCGACCATGTGCACCCATTCGGCACCGGCGTTCTGCCATTCGAAGGCGGCGTCGCGCGGAGAACCGTAGCCGGTTTCGCTGCCCGCCTCTCCCTGGACGAGGCGAACTGCTTCACCGTTGGCAACGTCGACTGCAGGCAAAAGGACCAGGCTCACTGCGCCTACAGTAGTGCCTGTCGTATCGAACCTCGAAAGCGACTCGGCGGGATCGAGCCACGGGGGACCGCCACCGGGCCCGGCGTCATCGACGCGGGCACGCCGGTGCTCACTCAGGGGCGTCCGCCAGTGCACGACACGTGGGTGTGTCGTATCCGGTGTAGTCGGCCACGTGTCCCTCGAACAGGACCGTCCCACCGTGTCGGCCGGGCCCGGGGCCGAGGTCGATCAGCCAGTCAGCGCGGCGGATGACATCGAGGTTGTGCTCGATGACCACCACATCGTTCCCCAACTCGACGAGCCTGTCGAGAACGTGCAGCAAGGCGTCGATGTCGCCCATGTGCAGCCCGGTGGTCGGTTCGTCGAGGACATAGGTGGTGGTCTGTTCCACCTCCCGCAGTTCCTTGGCGATCTTGACTCGTTGGCATTCTCCTCCCGAGAGCGTGCTCAACGACTGCCCCAGGCGCAGATAGCCCAGGCCGACCGCCGCGAGCTGTTCCATCGCACGGGCGATGCCCTTGTCGGGCAACCGGGCAACGGCCTGCTCGACGGTCAGATCGTCCACGTCCGCGATGGACAGCCCGTCGACTGTGTGCGCGAGGACCTCGGGTGTGAATCGACGTCCGTGGCATGTCTCGCACACGACTTCCTGGCCCTCCATGAACGCGAGATCGGTGTAGGTCACGCCGGTGCCCTTGCAGTCTGGGCACCCGCCGTCGGAGTTGGCACTGAACAGACTCGCGGGCACATCGTTGCGGCGCGCGAACAGTCTCCGGATCGCGGGTGCAATGCCGGTGTAGGTGATCGGGGTGGAACGCCGGTTGGTGCTCACAGGCTTCTGGTCGATCACGATTGCCTCGTGTTGGTCGACGAGTTCCGTAGCAAGACTGGACTTCCCGGATCCCGCAACGCCGGTGAGCACGGTCATCACGCCTCTGGGGATCTGCACGGTGAGATGCTGCAGATTGTTGCGTCGTGCGTCGGCGACGGTGAGGGACCCGGTCGCGGGCCGTGGTGCACGCTCGGGCAGTGCTCGTCGACGCAAGGCATGTCCGGTCGGAGTGTCGGCGCGGCGCAGGTCGTCGAATGTCCCTTGGAACACGAGTCGGCCACCGGCCGCGCCGGCGCCCGGACCGATCTCGATCACCTCGTCCGCCCGGGCCATCACCGCGGGATCGTGTTCGACGACCAGCACGCTGTTACCACTGCTGCAGAGGTGTTCGAGCAGTTCGACCATCGACTCGACATCGCTCGGGTGCAGCCCCACCGTCGGTTCGTCGACCACGTAGGTCATCTCGGTCAGGCTCGATCCGAGGTGTCGGACCGTCTTGATGCGCTGGGATTCGCCGCCGGACAGGCTCGTGGTCGGGCGGGCGAGCGTCAGGTACCCGAGTCCGATCTTCACCATGGCGTCGAGCCGTTCTGTCAGCGCGGTGGCCACCGGCGCGACGTGGGCGGAATCGATGGTGCGGACGAGGTCGAGGAGTTCGGCGACCTCGAGACGGGACATCTCGCCGGGGGTGCGGCCGAGCAAGACCGCGGTGCGGGCGGCCTTGTTCAGCCGGTCGCCGTCGCATTCGGGACAGGTCTGCGATCTCGTGAAGCGGCGGATGGTGTCCTGTTTGCGTTCGGACAGATTGTCGGAGGTGTGCAGGTAGATGCGTTCGAATCGCGGGACGACGCCCTCGTACTCCTTCGGCGTCCTGCGACCCAGCTTCGCCCCGGCCTCACCGCCGTACAAGAGTGCGTTGCGTTCGGCCTCGCTCCACTGCCGGAGCGGGGTTCGAGCGTCGAACGTGCCGATATCGGCGTACAACGAGTACCAGTACCCGCCGTGGCCGAAGCCCGGGAGCACGATGCCGCCGTCGGCGAGCGACTTGTCGAGGTCCAGGAAGCGTTCGACCGCACTGGCGACGACTTCCCCCAGTCCCGAGCAGGTGGGGCACATTCCCGCGGGGTCGTTGAACGAGAAGCAATTCGATTCGCCCACGTGCGGTGTCCCGATGCGTGAGTACAGCAATCGCAGGTAGGTCCAGGTATCGGTGATAGTGCCGACGGTCGAACGGGCGTTTCCGCCGATCCTGCGCTGATCGATGACGATGACAGGGGTCAGACCCGCGATGTGTTCGGCGTCGGGCCGGCTCCATTTCGGCAGTCGGTTCCTGGTGAACGGCGGGAACGTCTCGCCCAGCTGGTGCCCCGCCTCGGCGGCGATCGTGTCGAACACCAGCGACGATTTGCCCGAGCCGGACACCCCGACGACGACGACCAGCCGGTGCCGCGGGATGTCGAGGTCGAGGTCGGCCAGGTTGTTGGTGTGTGCCCGGCGGACGGTGATGTGTCGCGTTGGTGCCATAGGTCGACGGTACGACCGGATGCGGCCGGATCCTGACCGCATTTTCGGGAAGAATCGGGACATGGCCGATGTGACGGAACGGATGCTCGCGCTGCTGTCTCTCCTGCAGACCGGTCGCGCGATCGGCGGCGACGAACTCGCACGCCGGCTCGAAGTCAGTCCGCGGACGGTGCGGCGCGACGTCGACCGTCTTCGCGGGTACGGGTACCCGGTCGAGACACAGCCCGGTCCCGGCGGTTTCTACCGACTCGCCGCCGGGCGAACGATGCCACCGCTCGTTCTCGACGACGACGAGGCCGTCGCCACACTGCTGGCACTCGCCGCACTCGCCGCTGTGGGGCCCGCGGAAGGTGGCATCGTCGATGCCGCGCCAAACGGCATCGACGATGCCGCGACCCGCGCGTACGGCAAACTCGACCAGTTCCTTCCCACTCGACTCCGCCCGCTGCTCACCGCGATCCGTGCCGGACTGGAGACCAGCCCCCAGCAGGCACCGACGGTGACCGCACAGCACCTGAGCACCATCGCCGAGGCCATCACGCACCGGGAGACGATCACCTTCCGCTATGTCGACGCAGCGGGGAACACCACCGAGCGACGCGTCGACCCGTACCGTCAGATCCACCATCTCCTGCGCTGGTATCTGATGGGCTGGGACACCCGGCGCAAGGACTGGCGCGTCTTCCGGGTCGACCGCGTGCACGAACCGGTCCGTACCGGACACCGCTACCCGGTACGGGATCTGCCGGCCGACTCGGCGTCGGAATACCTTCGCCGGAACCTCCGCCGTGGCAAGGAACCGGTGGATCTGCTGGTCGACGCGCCGGTCGAGCACGTCGTCGACGCACTGAAGTTCCAGGAAGCCCGGATCCGCTCGGCGAACGACGATCGCACCGCTGTAGGCCTCGATGTTGACTCGTGGCAATGGCTCGTCCTCATTCTCGCCTTCGTCGATGCCGACTTCAGGATCGATGGCAGCGAGGCACTTCTACGCTCCTGCCGGCTGTTCGCGCAGCGATTGTCGGCCGCAACGGACGATTCCGGCACCGCCCCGGCCTCGCGGCCCGATAAGCTCGGCGGATGGCACCACTGAACCCTGATCTCGCAGGTCGGGTCTTCCCACCGACGAACTATCTCGTCGGCCGCGAGAAGATCCGTGAATTCGCCCGCGCCGTGCGCTCGACGAACCCGCTCCATCACGACGTCGAGGCATCCCGCGCCGCCGGGTTCGCCGATGTGGTCGCACCACCGACCTTCAGCACCGTGGTGCTGGGTCCGGCCGTGACCCAGCTGATGGAGTCCCCCGGCACCGGCATCGAGCTGCACCGGGTAGTCCACGGTTCGGAGAAGATCGAATACCGTCGGCCCATCGTCGCAGGCGACGACCTGTCGACCACGTTGACCATCGTCGACGTGTCCGAGCGCGCGGGCAATTCGTTCCTCTCGACGATCTGCGACGTCTGCGACGAGACCGGCGCGCTGGTCGCGACGGTGACCTCGAGCTTCCTGCATCGAGGTGACGCATGAGCCTTCCCGCCGGCCGCACGTTCGGCGACCTCGAGGTCGGTGCCGTCGTTGCCAAGGCCGAACCGAAGATCACCCGCGACGACCTGGTGCGCTATGCGGGCGCGTCGGTCGATCTGAATCCGATCCACTACAACGACGTCACCGCCGCCGAGGTCGGCCTCCCCGGGGTGCTCGCGCACGGGATGCTCACCGCAGCCCTGGCACTGCAGGTCGTGGTGGACTGGATCGGCGATCCCACTGCGGTGATCTCGTACGAGACACGGTTCACGCGACCTGTGGTCGTCGACCCGGTCGACGGCGCGACCCTGTCGATCTCCGCCAAGGTCGCCCGACTCGACCCCGATGGACACACGGCGCGGATCGACATCACGGTGAGCTACGAGGGCCGCACCGTCCTCGGAAAAACCCAGGCCCAGGTCAGGTTTCGGCCCTGACCCACGCCTCGGTCCCGGTTCACCGCGTGAGCGGGGTTCTGGCCGTGAGACCGGACAGGATCTCCGGCAACGGTGCGCGGTGCAGGACACCGAGACGCTGGGTGGCACGGGTCAGCGCAACATACAACTCCGCTGCCCCGCGCGGTCCCTCGGCGAGGATCCGTTCGGGTTCGACGACGAGGACCGCGTCGAATTCGAGGCCCTTGGTCTCTGAGGGCAGTACCGCGCCGGGGACGTCCGGCGGGCCGATCACGATGCTCGTCCCTTCCATGAGGGCTTCGTCCCTGACGAATTCTTCTACAGCGAGCCGTGATTCGTCCCGGCTCACGAACCTGGACCAGGGCGCCGAACCCGAGGCGCGGACCGATTCCGGCGGTGCGATGCCGGGTGCGAACTCGGCGAGCACACTCGCGGCGACGGCCATGATCTCGGCGGGTGTCCGGTAGTTCACGGTCAACGATCGGTACACCCACCGTCCGGGGACGTACGGCTCGAGCATCTCGCCCCACGACGTCGCTCCCGCCGCCGATCGACGCTGAGCAAGATCACCTACGATTGTGAAGGATCGTCCCGGACAACGGCGCATCAGCACTCTCCAGTCCATCTCGGACAGTTCCTGAGCTTCGTCGACGACGACGTGCCGATAGGTCCATTCCCGATCCGCTGCAGCGCGTTCGGCGAGGTCGCGGGTGTCGCGCTCGGTGAAGCGCCCCGCCAGATCGGAGCCGTAGAGCATATCCTGCGCGAACAGGTGGTCCTCGTCGTCCATGTGGTCTTCACGGTTCACCAGGACGTCCAGCACTCCCGCTGCGTAGTCGGCCTCGGCCGCGAGTTCGCGTTCAGCGGTGTCGTCGACGGGGCCGGTGCGTCCGAGGAGGTCGACGAGTTCGTCGAGCAGCGGCACGTCGGAGACCGTCCACGCGTGGCCGTCCGCGCGCCACAGCGCCCGATCGGCACCGGCTCCTCGCAGCCGCGCCTCCGACGTGTAGAGCTGCGCCAACAACTCCTCCGGCGTCATGATCGGCCAGAGTTCGTCCAACGCGGCCGTAAACCGTTCGTGCTCTTCGAGTTCGGAGATCAGCTCCGAGCGCATGTCCTCCCATGCCTGCTTGTCGGACCGATCCAGCCATCCGCGGCCGATCCGTGCGATGGCCCGTTCGGTGAGCACCCACGTGACGATGTCCGCGAAAACCACACGGGCCTCGTTGTGCGGCAAGCCGCTCGCCCGCGCTTCGGCGATCGCCCATTCGGCGGTCTCGGCGTCGATCCGTACCGTGACATCGGTCAACTCGATCATGATCGGGTCGTGCGGTTGCCGTTGCCTGTCGGCGATCGCTGCGGCGAGCACGTCGAGAATTGTCGACGATCCCTTGAGCCGCGCCACGTCCGGCGCGTCCTCTGCGGTGACGTGCAGTCCGGGAACCAGGCCTCCTGTGGTCGTGAACACCACGTCGGTCTCGCCGAGCGACGGCAGCACGCGCCCGATGTGCCGCAGGAACTCCGAGTTGGGTCCGACGACGAGCACGCCGTGGCGTTCCATCCGTTCACGCTGGGTGTAGAGCAGGTAGGCCACACGGTGCAGCGCCACCACCGTCTTGCCTGTACCTGGCCCTCCCTCGATCACGAGCACGCCCGGGTGGTCGAGTCGGATGATCTCATCCTGTTCGGCCTGGATCGTCGCCACGATGTCGCGCATGCCGTCGCCGCGCGGCGCGGTGACCGCGGCAAGCAGCGCCGAGTCTCCGGTGTCGTCGTCCGACGGACGCCCGAGTGGTTCGTCGGTGAAATCGACGATCTCCCGTGCACGGGTGTGGAACTGGCGGCGTCGACGCATGCCCTCGGGATTCGCCGCGGTTGCGCCGTAGAACGGTCGCGCAGCCGGCGCCCGCCAGTCGAGCAGCCGCGACTCGTAGTCGTTCGCCTCGTCGAGGAGCCCGATCCTTCCGATGTACGAGCGCTCACCCGACGCTGCGTCCAGCCGTCCGAAGCACAGTCCGGCGTCTGCCACGTCCAATCGTGCGATCGCCCGGGCCTGCGAACGCACCTCGACGTCGCGTTCCATGGGCGACTGCCCGTGCTCGTGTAGCGCCGCCTCGTACCGTGCCTTCGCCACGGCCCGTTCCGAATCGAGCTGCGCGTGGAGCCGTGCCACGTAGCGCTGTTCGGACTGCAGTTCCTTCTCGTGGTCCTGCTGTTCCCGTCGACGCTGCTGTTCCTGTCGGCTCTGTCGTGTCGTGTGAGTCTCGTCGAACGTCATGAAAATTTCCGCCCCTCTCCCGGCCGGGCACAACCGTGACGTGCACGGATCCGGCCAGGAGGATGATTCTGAGGGATACCCGGGGTCTTGCCGCAAGCCCCCGGGTGGGATATATATTGAAGAGGCAAGGACGTAGCAGTGGGAATTGCCCAGTGCCCGTCCTATTTTTTCTCCGGCCCGAACGCTTTCCGCGTCATCCGCTTCGACACGATCCCCATCACGGTAATCGCGCCGATCACTCCGCCGAGAGCCACGATCAGACCGAGCACCGGTTCCGGCTTCAGCACCACGATGACGAGGGTGGCAACGAGCAGCACCGCCGCGGCGGCACCGAGCGCCGACATCGCAAGTTTGCCGATCGACAGGTCGCCGGTCGGCTCATCGGGCCGGGTGCCCTCGTCGGGGGTGCTCACAAGGAGCCCACCCAGTTCCGCAACAGGACGGCACCGGCGTCACCGGACTTCTCGGGGTGGAACTGCGTCGCCGAGAGCGGACCGTTCTCGACTGCGGCGAGGAACCTGCTGCCGTGCTCGGCCCAGGTCAGTCGCGGTGGGGCGATCCGTTCGGGTTCGGGCAGTTCCCAGGTCTGCGCCGCGTAGGTGTGGACGAAGTAGAAACGTGTGTCGTCGTCCATTCCGGCGAACAGGACCGAGTCCTTCGCCGCCTCCACGGTGTTCCAGCCCATGTGGGGCAGGACGGGCGCGTCGAGGCGGTCGACGGTGCCGGGCCACTCGCCGCAGCCTTCGGTCTCGATTCCGTGTTCGACGCCCTTCTCGAACAGGATCTGCATGCCGACGCAGATGCCGAGCACCGGGCGCCCTCCGGCGAGTCGGGTACCGATGATCTTCTCGCCGCCCACACCGCGTAGGCCTCGCATGCATGCGTCGAATGCGCCGACACCGGGGACGACGAGGCCGTCCGCAGCGAGCGCGACCTCGGGGTCGGAGGTGACCTCGACCTGTGCGCCGGTGCGGGCCAGCGCCCGGGTCGCGGAGTGGAGATTTCCCGAGCCGTAGTCGAGGACGGCCACCGTGGTTGCGCTCATGTTGTCGATTCTATGTGGAGGGACGGGGACGTTCGGACGGGCCGGCGAGCCGCGCGAGCAATGGAAGTGTGGGGACCAGCAGCGCGGCGACCGCGAAGGCCGCCGGGTATCCGGATGCGGCGGCCACTGCGCCGAGTGCGAAGGATCCGGCGCCGGTGCCGGCGTCGAAGCCGATGTTCCATGCGGCACTCGCGGATCCGATGTGCTCGGATCCGGCGCGCCGGAACGCGACGAGCAGTGCCTCGTTCTGCACGATGCCGAAGCCGAGCCCGAAGCACACCGAGGCTCCGATCAGGGCACCCGCGCCGGCTCGGCCGTCGGCGACGAGAGCGAACGGCACCATCGCCACCGCGGCGAGACCGAGGCCGACGGGCAGCATCCTGCCCGCACCGAAGCGGTCGGCGAGGGCACCCGCCCCGAAACGTCCGACGAGCGTGGACGCGCTGAGCACGGCCAGCGCGGTCGGGACGGGGAGATCGGCGACCGCAATACGCAGGAGCGAAGTCAGTCCACCGTAGGCAATGGCTCCCGCTCCGACCGCCACCATGGGGAACAGCAGCACCCGCAGCGGGATGCGGCCGCTCGGCGCGGCAGCGCGCTTCGGTGTCTGCGGCAGCCGGAACGCCGCGACGAGAGCAGCCGAAGTGACGATCGCGCCGAGGATGAACACCGGTGTGGTAGAGAAGCGTTCGGCGATCGCCAGCCCGGCGGGCAGGCCGATCATCTGGGACGCGGCGATCCCGACGCCGAGCGCGCCCGTCGCCCGGCCCAGCAGGCGTGGAGGTGCGAGTTCGCCCACGAGTGCGGACGCAGCGACGGTGATCATGCCGAATCCGATCCCACGCACCGCGGAGATCCCGAGGACGGCGGCCGGAGCCACCGACAGGAGGAACAGCAACGACGGCGGACCGAGCAGCAGGCAGCCGGCGATGAGCGTGGCACGGTGACCGTACGTCCGCATCAGTCGAGGCATGGCGATCTGAGTGAGAACCGTGGTGAGCATGAACACCGCCGTCACCGACCCGGCGAGCGTGTCGGATCCGCCGGCTTCGGCGATGGCCCAGGGTACGACGGGCAGCAGCAGCGAGAATCCGCCGAACGCTGCAGCGGCCAGCACCCATGCCGCGGGGAGCCCGCGCACTCTGAGCAGTGCCGGACTGTCCTGTGTCACGTCAGATCAACCTGAGCACACCCGCGAACACGGCGAGCACCGTGATCGCAAGGAGAACTCCCGCGAACAGCAGATTCCGGGACTTCCACATCGACCAGGTGCCGCCGGCCGTGATCCCCGCAACGATGAAACAGGCGTAGGTGAGGAGAACATCCATTGCTTACAGACTGCCCTTGGTCGACGGCACACCGGTCACGCGTGGGTCCGGTTCGACGGCCTCACGCAGTGCGCGTGCGACAGCCTTGAACTCGGCCTCGGTGATGTGATGCGGATCGCGGCCGTAGAGCACGCGCACGTGTAGTGCGATGCGCGCATGGAATGCGAAGGATTCGAACACGTGCCGGTTGATGACGGTCGAGTAGGGCACGCCCGGGTAGCCGCCGATCACCGAATGCACCATGTAGTCGGGTTCGCCGGTGAACACGCAGTACGGTCGTCCGGAGACGTCGACGGACGCGTGCGCAAGGGTCTCGTCCATCGGAATGAAGCAGTCGCCGAATCGGCGTATGCCCCGCTTGTCGCCGAGCGCCTCGTTGAACGCCTGCCCCAGGACGATCGCCGTGTCCTCGACGGTGTGGTGCGCTTCGATCTCGACGTCGCCCTGGGCGTGCACGGTCAGGTCGAACGAGCCATGCTGACCGAGCGCGGTGAGCATGTGGTCGTAGAACGGAATTCCCGTCGCGATATCGGTGCGTCCGCTGCCGTCGAGGTTCACCTCGACGGTGATGCTCGATTCTTTCGTGGTGCGTTCGACCTTGGCGATGCGGTCGCTCATCAGGTTGCCTCGATTTCGGTTGCGGCGAGTATCTCACTGACCCGCAGAAGTTCGTCGTTCTCGTGTGCGAGTCCGATCGTGGTGCGCAAGTACCCCGGGATGCCGACGTCCCGGATCAGGACGCCGTGGTCGAGGTACCGCTGCCATGTGGCGGCGGCGTCTGCGAAGCGCCCGAACAGGATGAAGTTGGAGTCCGACGGGATCACTTCGTATCCGAACCGGGACAGTTCGGCGGCGACGCGGTCGCGTTGCGCGGCGAGTTCGGCAACCGAGCCGAGCGTGGCGTCGGCGTGCCGCAGTGCTGCGCGGGCGGCGGCCTGCGTGATCACCGACAGGTGGTACGGCAGACGAACCAACAGCAGCGCATCGATCACCGCCGGGGCCGCGGCGAGGTAGCCGAGCCGACCACCGGCGAATGCAAAGGCCTTGCTCATGGTGCGGGAAACGATGATCTTCGCCGGGTACTCGTCGATCAGCGCCAGCGCACTCGGCACAGCAGAGAACTCGGCGTATGCCTCGTCGACGATCACGATGCCCGGAGCGGCGTCGAGGATCGGGCGCAGCTCGTCGAGCGGGATGCTGTGGCCCGTCGGATTGTTGGGGCTCGTGACGAACACGACGTCGGGCTGCCGGTCGCGGATCGCGGCGACGGAGGCTTCGATGTCGAGGGTGAAGTCGTCGCGCCGGTAGGTGGGCCACCACTCGGTCTGTGTTCCGTCGGCGATGATCGGGTGCATCGAGTACGAGGGCACGAAACCCATTGCGCTGCGGTCTGGTCCGCCGAATGCCTGCAGAATCTGCTGCAACACCTCATTGGATCCGTTTGCCGCCCAGACATTCTCGAGCCCAACCGCGACACCGGTCTGCCGAGTCAGGTACGCGGCGAGATCGGTGCGCAGGGCGACGGCGTCGCGGTCGGGATAGCGGTGCAGTTGTGTCGCTGCCTCACGAACCGATTCTGCGACGTCATCGACGAGTGCTTTCGTCGGCGGGTGCGGATTCTCGTTCGTGTTGAGCTGGACCGGCACCGTCAGTTGCGGAGCGCCGTAGGGCGATTTACCTCGCAGGTTCTCGCGCAGCGGCAGATCGTCGAGTGTGATTGCGCCGCCCGGGATCGCCGCGCTCACTTGAGAGCCTCGAAACGCAGTCGCACGGCTTCGCCGTGTGCGGGCAGATCCTCGGCGTTCGCGAGGGTGATCACGTGGCCGGACACATCCTTCAGCGCTGCCTCGTTGTACTCGACGACGTGGATTCCTCGCAGGAACGTCTGCACGCTGAGCCCGGACTGGTGCCGCGCGCAGCCCGCGGTGGGGAGTACGTGATTCGAGCCGGCGCAGTAGTCGCCGAGTGAGACCGGAGCCCACGGACCGACGAAGATCGCTCCGGCCGCCCGAACCCGTGCGGCGACGTCCGACGCGTTCTCCGTCTGGATCTCGAGGTGTTCGGCCGCGTAGGCGTTGACCACGTTCAGGCCCTGAGCGATGTCGTCGACCAGCACGGTGCCGGACTGGCTTCCGGACAGTGCGGTGGCGACGCGTTCGCGGTGTTTGGTGAGTTCGAGCTGTGCGGCGAGCGCGATGTCGACAGCGTCGGCGAGTTCGGGGCTCGTGGTCACGAGGACGGACGCGGCCATGACGTCGTGTTCGGCCTGGCTGATCATGTCGGCTGCGACGTGCACGGCGTCGGCCGTGTGGTCGGCGAGGATCGCGATCTCGGTGGGGCCCGCCTCGGCATCGATGCCGACCACGGAGCGGCACAGCCGCTTGGCGGCGGTGACGTAGATGTTGCCGGGGCCGGTGATCATGTCGACGGGCGCGAGTTCGCCGCCGTCGGTGTCGGTGCCGCCGTAGGACAGCAGCGCGATGCCCTGACCGCCGCCGACCGCCCACACCTCGTCGACGCCGAGCAGTGCGGCGGCCGCGAGGATGGTCGGGTGCGGCAGGCCGCCGAAGTCCTTCTGCGGCGGCGAGGCGATCACGAGCGACTCGACGCCCGCGGCCTGCGCCGGGACGACGTTCATGACGACGGAGGACGGGTAGACGGCGTTCCCGCCCGGGACGTACAGTCCTACCCGGTCGACCGGCACCCAGCGTTCGGTGACGGTGCCGCCGGACACCACCTCGGTCACGGTGTCGGTGCGTCGCTGGTCGGCGTGCACCTTGCGGGTGCGTTCGATGGCGACCTCGAGGGCTGCGCGTACGGCGGGGTCGATCTCGGCGAGGGCTCGTTCGAGTTCGGCGGCCGGGACTCGAACGCTGCCGGGACGGACGCCGTCGAACTTCTCGCAGTAGTCGAGCGCGGCCTCGGCACCGCGGTCGCGGATGTCGTCGACGACGGGACGAACGTGATGCAGCACCGCGTCCACGTCCACTCCGCCGCGGGGCAGTGCGCCCCTCAGCTCCGCAGTGGTGGGAGTACGACCGCGCAGGTCGGTGCGGGCAAGCATGAGTTGTCCTCTCTCGCTGATCAGGGAACGCTCCCCATTATCCGCGATAGTGGATGGTTGACCACACGCGGGTGCGCCCGGGCGGTGTCGTTCTCACCGCCGTCTCACCGGACGGGCCGATCAGGGTCGGCACCGACCCTATGCTGGCCTCATGAAGCAGGACGACGAGCGGCCGACGACTCTGGGCGAACTCATCCGACGTCAGCGTGAGCTCGCGGAACTCCCGATGCGCCAGCTGGCGTCGATGGTGGGCATCTCGAATCCGTATCTGTCGCAGATCGAGCGGAATCTGCGGGCGCCGAGCGATCGAGTCCTCCATGCGATTGCGGAGCAATTGCACGTGTCGGCGGACGCGCTGGTGTCGCAGGTGACACCGGAGACCGACGGGGAATCGGCGGTGACCAAGGCTCTTCGCGAGGATCCGGATCTGACGAATGCCCAGCGGCGGTCTCTGGAGGAGATGTACGAGGCTTTCCGGGAGGTCACTGTTGCAAAGCGCCGACGTGGTGGCGGACCCCCCATTTCCGACGCGGAGTGAGGAGATTCACATCTACGCAGGTCAGGGCCTTTAATCACGGTTGGGAAGCAGGTCAGGAAGGTTCAGTTCGCGCACAACCCAACGTGCACTCGGCATGTACCTTGCGGTAAGGTGCGCGCCCGCTGCGGAGATGTCAGCCTCGAGGTAACCAACCGACCCAGTTCTGGAGTTGCCCCGGTGCTCAACAACCTGCAGAAGAAGATCTCGTCGTCGCTCGACCCCATCGGATGGGGTCCGGCGGTGGCGTCCGTCGCCGGCCGCGCCGCGAAGAATCCGCGTGCGATCGCCGAAGCGACCACGGAGTACGCCAACCGTCTTGCGCACATTCCGGCGGCGGCGACCCGTGTGTGGAACGCGAGCGAGCCCCAGGCCCCGGTGCCGCCCGATCCGAAGGATCGACGGTTCTCCGATGCGGCATGGAAAGAGAATCCCGCGTACTTCTCGTTGCTGCAGAGCTACCTCGCCACCCGCGAGTACGTCGACGAGCTCGTCGATGCGGGTGAGGGCGATTCACTGGCCGATGCCAAGGCCCGCCAGTTCGCAAACCTGATGTTCGATGCGCTTGCACCGTCGAACTTCCTGATCAATCCAGGTGTGCTCGTGCGCGCACTCGACACCGGTGGCGCAAGCCTGTTCCGCGGGGCGAAGTTCGCCGTGGATGATCTGGTGCACCGCAAGGGAATTCCGCTGAAGGTGGACCGTGAGGCGTTCACCCTCGGCGAGAACATGGCGGCCACCCCGGGCAAGGTCGTGTTCCGCAACGATCTGATCGAGGTGATCCAGTACGCACCGCAAACCGAGAAGGTCCACGAGATCCCGATCCTGGCAGCACCGCCGTGGATCAACAAGTACTACATCCTCGATCTGGCCCCGGGCCGGAGCCTGGCGGAGTGGGCGATCCAGCGAAATCGCACGGTGTTCATGATCTCGTACCGCAACCCGGACGAGACGATGCAGGACATCACGATGGACGACTACTACCGGCTGGGCATCGCCACCGCCCTGGATGTGGTCGAGGAGATCACCGGCACCTCGCGCATCGAGGTGCTCTCGATCTGTCTCGGCGGCGCGGTGGCCGCGATGGCCGCGGCGAAGATGGGCGCAATCGGTGACGAGCGGATCAGCGCGTTCACCATGCTCAACACGCTCCTCGATTACAGCGAGGTCGGCGAACTGGCTCTGCTGACCGACCCCGCGACTCTCGACAGGGTGGAATTCCGCATGAGCAGGCAGGGATTCTTGTCCGGGTCGGAGATGGGCGGCACCTTCGACATGATCCGCGCGAAGGACCTGATCTTCAACTACTGGGTATCGCGGTGGATGAAGGGCGAGAAGCCGGCTGCGTTCGACATCCTGGCATGGAACGAGGACAGCACCCGGATGCCGGCTGCGATGCACTCGCATTACCTGCGAACCCTCTACGGGCGCAACGAACTCGCCGAGAAGAAGTACGAGCTGGACGGATCGGCGCTCGATCTGGCGGACGTCACCTGCGACACCTACATCGTGGGTGCGATCAACGACCATATCGTGCCGTGGACGTCGTCGTACAAGGCAGTGAACCTGCTGGGCGGCGACGTGCGGTATGTACTCACGAGCGGCGGACACGTTGCCGGCGCGGTCAATCCGCCGAATCCGAAGGCCTGGTTCGAAGCAATCGGCGGCCCCGACGACGAACCGACCGAACTTCCCTCCGATCCGAAGTCGTGGCACGAGAAGGCCACCCGCCACGCGGCCGCGTCGTGGTGGGAGGACTGGACGGTGTGGTCGACGAAGCGCGCGGGCGCCCTGACCTCACCTCCACCGATGGGCAGCAAGGACCATCCCGTTCTCGGCGATGCCCCCGGGACCTACGTCTTCAGCTGAGAGGTTGCGCGTTAGCATTCATTTTGCTAACCTGCTAACAACGCCGTTCGCGGCGTACCGACCTCATACAGCGCTCCATACCCGCGCTCAACGAAGGGAAACCCATGACTGCTCCCGCCAAGACCACCGCCCCCAAGGCCACCGAGACCGCCGCCAAGGCTTCCGACGCAGCCGCCAAGGCTTCCGACGCTGCCACCAAGGCCGCAGCCGACGCCACCGCGACCGCTCAGAAGACCGCCGAGAAGCTCACGGCGAGCGCCACCGCCGCTGCCGAAAAGGCCGCCGCCGACCTCACCAAGACCGTCGACGAGACCACCGAGCGCGTCAACGAGTTCAACGCCAAGTTCGTCGAGGCTGCCAAGCAGAGCGGCAACCTCGGTGTCGACACCTACGAGAAGGCCGTCGGCAGCATCCTGGACCTGCAGGAGAAGTTCGCCGAGGCCACCCCCGTCGAGTGGGTCGCCGACATCGCCAAGGCGCAGGTCTCCTTCGCTCGCGAGCTCACCAGCACTGTCACCACCACGGCACGCGACCTTCTCAAGTAGGACACGATCCCACTTGCGAACCGCAATCGCGCCCGTGCGCCCGATCGGCGCTCTACGGTGCGGTACATGACTCCGGTGACGCATACCCAGATCGCCGCGACCCCGATTCGACTCGGGGTCGCGGCGATCGCCGGTTGGAGCTCGTACCTCCTCGGCCTTGCGCGCCGTGGCCCCACACCCTGGACCATCGCTTCGGACATCGGCCGCTACTACGGGGTCCTGACCGACACCACGCCACCGGCCTGGGCGCACGCGTGGCCGGTCCCCCACCGATGGCCACTCGCGAACCTTCGCGACTGCAGTGCACCCGACGCCGCCGACCGCGAATCGGTGCCCACCCTCCTGCTTCCCCCCCAAGCCGGCACCCACTCGTGCATCGTCGATCACTCCCCCGGCCGCAGCCAGGTCGACGCGCTGCGAGCAGGAGGTCTCACCCGGCTGCATTGCCTCGACTGGACTCCCGCGAGAGCCACTACCGACTCGGCCTCGATCGACGAACATCTCGCCGTGATCGCAGACGCCGTCGCTCATCTCGGCGGTCGGGTGAACATCGTGGGCGACAGCCAGGGTGGATGGCTGGGCACGATCTACACTGCGCTACATCCCGAAACCGTGCACACACTCACCGTGGCCGGCACCCCCATCGATTTCCATGCCGAGCAACCCGCCCTCGCGGCACTGGCGCATGCACCGACAGGCGCGGCGACCTCGGTGGTCGACCTTTTCTACGACACCGCGCGGGCGTCAGGTCTGCCGTCCACCGACCCGATCGGCGAGATCGAACGGGCGATGGCCCTGCTCGGCGCCCTCGACGACCCGGACGAGGTGTCCCGCATGGAAGCCGAGCGGCGCTGGTTCACCTGGCGGCAGGAGATTCCCGCCGCGTTCCGTGAGTGGATCATCCGGCACCTGGTCGTCCGCAACGAGCTCGTCGCCGGCACCCTCGAAGCCGAAGGCGCTGTCGTCGACCTGTCCAAGATCACTTGCCCGTTGCATCTGATCGCCGGCAGGTCGGACATGATCGCGACGCCCACGCAGGTGACGACGCTGGCGGATCACGTGTCCACCCCGCCCCCGGAGATCGTGGCGACGATCGCCGACACGGGCCACATCGGGTTGTTCATCGGGCGCAAAGCCCTGACCGACGTGTGGACCCCGTTCGCTCGATCGCTCGCCGCGATCTCGTGAGGCTGCGATGAGAGCGTTCCTCACGGTGCTCGTTCTCACCGCAGCACTCGGTATCCCCCATGCGCCACCCGCTCACGCGCAGCCGCACGAATTCCTCTGGGGTGTGGCGAGTTCCGGCTTCCAGTCCGAGGGATCGTCACCCGACAGCAACTGGCTGCGATACTCGAACGAACCACACCACGAACCGATCGGGTCGTCCGTCGACTTCAGGCACCGCTACCGCGAGGACATCACCCATGCTGCGGAGCTCGGAGTCGACGTCTACCGGATCTCCGTGGAGTGGGCGCGGATCCAGCCCACTCCATACGGATGGGACGACTCCGAACTCGACTATTACGACGACGTCGTGAGAGAGATCCGTGCCCATGGCATGACGCCGATGCTCACACTCGATCACTGGGTGTATCCGGGCTGGATCGCCGACCGTGGTGGCTGGTCCGACCCCGACACGGTGCGCTCCTGGCTCGTGCATGCCGAGACTGTCGCCGAGCGCTACGCCGACGCGGACGCCCTGTGGGTGACGTTCAACGAACCCAGTCAATATGTGTGGCAAGAGGTGACGAACGGCGGACTCGCACCGGCCGAGGTGCCGGCCATGTTCGATCGGCTGGTCGAGGCCCATCACGGCGCGTACCAGGCCATCCACCGTGCCGATCCGGACGCTCGGGTGACCTCGAACGCCGCATACATCCCCGGCGCGCAGCCATATCTCGACACCTGGTTTCTCGACCGGGTCCGCACCGGCCTCGACTACGTCGGCGTCGACTTCTACTACGGAGTGACCTTGCAGAATCCGACGGCGATCCATGCCACCGTCGGCGATTACGCGTCGATCGTGCCGCACCCTCAGGGGATGTACGACGCTCTGATGGACTATGCCGATCGATACCCGGGCGTTCCCCTCTACGTAGTGGAGAACGGCATGGCCACAGCCGACGAGGCTCCGCGCGCCGACGGCTGGACCCGGTCGCGGCACCTGCGCGAGCATGTCGACGCAATGGGCCGCGCGATCGCCGACGGCGCCCCGGTGTTCGGATACAACTACTGGTCCCTCACCGACAACTACGAGTGGGGCGACTACACAGCTCGATTCGGCCTGTACAGCGTCGATGTGCAGACCGATTCGAACCTCACTCGACGGCCGACCGATGCCGTCGAGACCTACCGGACGATCATCGCCGAGACCCGGTTCTCGTAGACGGTCCGACGGTTCCGGGTGACCGCCCCCTCGGGTCAGCACGTCCCCGCGACACGAGGACGTTCCTCCCTCCTCGAACATTGCGGACTCTTACTTCACGAACAAACCATTCACTTGACGCACTGTAATGCGAGTGCAATATTTGTCGCGCGGATCACAGCAGATACCGCCCTCGCATGCTCAAGGAGTCCCGCCCATGCACCCCGGCATCAACGACACATCACCCACGCGCCCACCGAGTCGAACTCCATTGACACGCCGGGTCCCACGCAGCATTCGCGGCACGTTGGCCGCAGCCTCGCTGGCAGTGATGGTTGCGCAGATTGCAAATGCACTTCCCGGCGCGCTCAACGGCGTATTCCAGGAGACGTTCGGCACCGTCGGGTCGCAACTGACGTGGATCACCGCAGCTTTCATGATTCCCGTGGTCGTGTTCGAACTGACCTTCGGCGTCCTCGGCGACAAGTACGGGCACCGCTCATTGGTGATCGGCGGTGCGGGGGTCGTCATGATCGGCTCGCTCGTGTGCGCGGTGTCGCCGACTGTGGAGTGGATGTGGGTCGGCTCTGCGATCAACGGCCTCGGCGCGGGTGCAGTCTTCCCCGCATCACTCGCCCTCGTCGCGTCGGTTGCCGAAACGAGCCGGGAACGCATCCGCGGTATCGCGATGTGGGCGGGCTTCCTCTCCGCCGGTTCCGCAGCATCGCCGCTACTCGGAGGTATCCTCGCCGACTTCGGCTGGTGGCGTGGCGCGTACGTCGTGGTGGCCGTGTCGGGACTGGCCGTGTTGGCCGTGGCCCTGTGGAAATCCCAGGACTCCGAACGCCAGCAGGGGCGCCGCCCGGACCTATGGGGACAGATCACCTTCGCACTCGGCCTGATTCTCGTACTGTTCGGACTTGTCCAGGGCCCTGAAGAAGGATGGAGTTCCACCCGCGTGATGGGGGCGCTGATCGTCGGTGTCACGTTCCTCATCGCGTTCGTGGTCATCGAAATACGTGTTCCCTCACCACTACTGGATCTCAGGCTCTTCCGTATCCGGGAGTTCACCATCTCGTCTGCGGTGGCCGTCATCGGCATGTTCGCATTTCTCGGGGCATGCTTCGCGACGAGCATGTGGCTCGGCCCGGTCCAGCATCAGAATCCCCTCTACACCGGCCTGCTGTTCCTACTGCTCCAGGGACCGGCCTTTGCGATGATCCCGCTGATCTCGCGCCTGCAGAACCGGTTCGCCGCGAGAGGGCTACTCACAGCAGGATTCCTCACCATGGCCGCGGGTGGGTTGCTGGCATCGAACAACGACGTGACGAACCGATCCGTCAGCGGATTCATTCTGCCGTCGCTGCTCGTCGGTATCGGTTTCGCCTTGACGCTGTCGCCGATGACGTCGAGTGCGGTCAACTCCGTACCACGGAACCTGACGGGAACTGCCAGCGCTGCAACGAATCTGCTCCGCGATCTCGGCTTCGCACTCGGCCCGGTACTGGTGGGCGCCGTCGCGCTCAGCACCGCCGGCAACGCCCTCGGATCGGCACTGACTGGTTCGACCTTACCCTCGGGCGAGCTCGAATCGGCCCGCGCGACAGCCCAGGCGGGGGGCCCGATCGCTGTGAACAGCCTCCCGACGGGTGCGCCCGGCTCGGCCGCTCGACCGCTCGCACTCGAGGCGCTCGGACAAGGGTTCGCCCAGGCCTTCGTCGTAGTCTCCGTGGCGGCACTGGTTGCCGCACTTCTGAGTTGGTTCGGTCTGCGCGGTGTCGGCGCACTCGCGGGTCATGACGCCGATCGACCGGACGAGACTGCGACCACGGGTGACGAACCCGAAGACCTCATCCGCGCCTGAGTTGCCGCACCTGCATTCAGAGCGGCGACCAAAGATGAGGAACACAACGACACACCCGATGGAACACGGCGACGCCTGATCCTTGTTCCACCATGCCCGAGGCCCGGCCATGCAGGCCGGGCCTCGTTCGTCCGTCGTTGTGGTGTCAACAGCAGGACGCGCCGGGCTCGTCCACGCTGGATGCGCAGCAGTCGCCACCGCCTGCCGCGGCCGGGTCGTCGAGGTGTTGCGGGCTCGTCCCGAATGTGTCGGAGTCGGCCAATACCGTGTACACCTCCCATTTCTCGCCCGCCGGCCCGGTGACCCATACCTTGTCCTGGGTGGCAAAGCAGCAGGTGGTGCCGATCTCCTTGTCGGTGAACAGTCCCTCACCGGTAAGCCGCGCGATCTCCTCGTGGACCTTCGTGCTCGACTCCACCTCGACGCCGAGGTGGTTGATCGTGCCACCCTTGCCGGGGTTCTCGAGCAGCACCAGCTTGAGGGGAGGTTCGGCGATCGCAAAGTTCGCGTATCCCGGCTTCACTTTCGTGGGTTCGACGTCGAACAGTTTCGAGTAGAAGACAACTGCCTTCTGCAGGTCGTCGACGTTGAGTGCGAGTTGGACGCGGGACATGACTATCACCTTTCTACATATATCGAATTCTCCGTCGAGGTCAGAGTGCGCCGCTTTTCGATATAAGTCAAGAACCATGCGTAGAGTGGGCCTCATGCCGAAAGCACTGCCCGTTGTCGATGTCAGCGCACCCATCTGCTGCACACCGGTCTCCGCCGGACAGATCAGCGACGAGGCGGCCCTCCAACTCGCGCTACGACTGAAAGCCCTCGCCGATCCCACTCGGATCAAGCTCGTGTCGATCCTGCTCACCGCCGACGCGGGCGAAGTCTGCACCTGCGATCTCGCCACCGGAGTGGACCTCGCGGAATCGACGGTCAGTCACCACCTGAGCCAGCTCAGGAAGACCGGCATGGTCGTCTCCGAGCGTCGCGGGATGAACGTCTACCACCGCGCCAGAGCCGAATCTCTGGACGCACTCCGCGTGGTGCTCGACCCGAATTGCTGCGCGTGAGGCCGGGTCAGCCCCCGACCTCGGCAACGTCCGCTTCGAGCGAGATCCCGACGGCATGTTCGAGCGCGACGAGTTCGGCATCGAGATGATCCAGCAGCGTTCCAAGATTCGGAACGGTGCGCCGACATGCGGTGAGCCCGAACGCAATCCGATCGTCGGTACTGGTGCACGTGATGTTCAGGGCCTGCCCGTCGAGCGGAACCGAGAGCGGATACACCGCGTCCACGCGGGCACCGTTCCAATAGAGCGGGGTGTCGGGGCCGGGCACGTTCGAGATGATGACGTTGAACCCAGGACGCGACAGCACACGGTTCCCGGTCAGCACACCCAACGCCAACGGAGCCACTCCGACTGCGCTGGCCGCCAGGCGGGACACAGTCGACATCCCACTCATCGACTTCTTCCCCTCCGACATCGAGGCGCGTACCCCGGCGAGCCGCTGGACCGTCTCGGGCCGATCGGTGCCGAGCGAGCACATCAGGACACCGAGGTCGTTCCCGCTGTCCTTGCCGTTCCGCAAGGCGACGGGCACCATCGCGACCAGCGACTCGTCGGGAAGTGAATCCCGTTCGGCCAGGAACGCGCGCAGCGCACCCGAACACATCGCGAGCACCACGTCGTTGAGAGTCGAATCGGATGCCTTGGCGACCATCCGGAGACGTTCGAGCCGCCAGGCGCGCGCCGCGAACCGCCGTGAGCCCGCGATAGGCACGTTGAGAATCGTCTGCGGCGCCGCGAGCGACAACGACCCGCCCCGATCGTGCATGGCACGGTCGACAGTCCCGATTATCGCGGGCACGAGACCGAGTGCTTCCGAGATCACCCCGCGGGCAGCGCGCATTGCAGTGCTCGGCATCTCGATGGCGGTACCGACGACGGAGCGCTGCGGATCCGAGGTGTCGGGGACCGCCCACGGCGCCGGCATTCCCGTCTCGTCGGGGTCCGAACTCAGCGCGCGGCGGAGCAGCCGCATCGCACCCACACCGTCGGCGAGGGCGTGATGCATCTTCATGTAGAGCCCGTACCTGCCGTCGGCGAGTCCCTCGATCAGGTACATCTCCCACAGGGCACGGGTGCGGTCGAGCAGCGGCGCGTGCAGGCGTGAGACCAGTTCGCGCAATTCGGTGGTGGATCCCGGGTGCGGCAGCGCCGTGAATCGCACGTGGTACTCGAGATCGAACGACGGATCGTCCTCCCACGCCCACTGGCCGAAGGTGGCCAGCGAACGCACGGCACGCTTGCGCCACAACGGTGCAGCATCCTCACCGTCGCTGCGGGCGATCGCGTCGACGAACATCTGCCGCAGATCGCTCGCCGTGCGTCCCTCCGGCGGTTCGAACATGACGAGACCGCCGACATGCATCGGATGCTCGCGGGTCTCACCGAGCAAGAACATCGAATCCGTCGGTGACATCGGCAGCCGCATGTGTCGTCCTTCTGTTCCCCTTCGCGGCGAGCCCCCTGACCCGCCGATACCTCCCGTGACTGCGGTCACGCGAGGGCTACTGGTAGTTCTACGTCATGGTCTCCCGCTTCGCCACCGGAACCTACGCGTCCCGGCCCTCACACCTGTGCTTCTCCATGTCCGACGCTTCTACATGTCCAGGCCGAGGTCGAGCACGGTGACCGAGTGGGTCAGAGCGCCGACGGCGAGGTAGTCGACGCCGGTGCGCGCGTAGTCCGCCGCCACCTCGAGAGTGAGACCACCCGACGATTCCAGCCGTGTCTCGGGCGCGTGGGTGTTACGGCGCTGCACTGCGATCTGGGTCTGCCACAGCGGGAAGTTGTCGAGCAGGATCAATTCCACGTCCTCGGCCAGGACCTCGTCGAACTGCTCGAGACTGTCGACCTCGACCTCGCACGCGATGTCCGGGGCGTGCGTGCGCACCGCGCGCAGCGCAGCGACCACCGACCCGGCGGCGGCAACGTGGTTGTCCTTGATGAGCGCTTCGTCGCCGAGCCCCATGCGATGGTTGACACCGCCGCCGACGCGCACAGCGTATTTCTGCAGTGCCCGCATGCCGGGGAGGGTCTTGCGGCTGTCGCGGATCTTCGTCTCCGTGCCCGCGACCGCATCGACCCAGTGCGACGTGGTGGTGGCGATCCCCGACAGGTGACACACGAGGTTGAGCATGGTGCGTTCGGCGGTGAGCAGGCCGCGGGTGGGCGCCTCGAGCGTGAGGACGGGTTCGCCGGACACCACCCGATGTCCGTCCTCGATCCGTCCGAGCACCGTGTAATGGCCGGTACCGAGTACCTCGTCGAGCACGAGCAACGCCACGTCCAGTCCCGCGACGGTGCCTGCCTGCCGCGGAGCCATCGTCGCGGTGGCAACGGCGTCTGCGGGCACCGTCGCGTCGGTGGTGGCGTCGGGCCCGTACCGCAGGTCCTCGTCGAGAGCCTGTCGCACGAGAGCGCGGGTCTCGTCGACGTCGAGTCCGGCGGGCAGCACGGTGGCCATGTCAGTTCGCTCCTGTGAGTTGAGGTGTGATCACGACGAGTTCTCCGTCGTCACCGAGACGCTGATCGAGGGAATGCGCCTGGTCGGGATCCGGGGTGGGATGGTCCCGCCGGGTGTGGCATCCGCGGGATTCGGTGCGGCGCACGGCCGCACCTACGAGAACTCGGGCCGCGAGGGTGAGGGCGGCATCCTCGAGGTCGGTGACGCTGTCGCACGACTGTGGCGTCGCGCCCGACAGGGTCGTGCCTGCGGTGAGGAGACCGGTCTCGTCGCGGACGACGAGCGCGTCGCGGGTCATCGCGTGCTGCAGTTCCGTGCGGTCGAGGCGCGGAAGCACCGGAACGGTCGCGTCGAGCGCTTCGACGCGCAGACCGCCGCGTTCGGCGGCCGCCGCGATGCCGGCCCGCTCCCCCACCACAAGGCCTTCGAGCAAGCTGTTGGATGCGAGGCGATTGGCGCCGTGGAGTCCGGTGCACGCGACCTCACCCGCCGCGTACAGGCCGGGAATCTCGGTTCGGCCGTGCACATCGGTGACGACACCGCCGCACGAATAGTGCGCAGCCGGCGCGACCGGCAGCAGATCCCTCGCGGGATCGAGCCCGGCCTCCGCACAGGACCCGGTGATGGTCGGGAAACGCTCCACGAAACCCTCGAGGTGTCGGGCGTCGAGGAACACGTGGTCGTCACCGAGTGCGGCGAGGCGTTCGGCGATCGCTCGGGACACCACATCGCGGGGCGCGAGATCACCGAGCGGGTGCACTCCGTCGGTGACGGACCGGCCGCGTGAATCCACCAGAGTTGCGCCCTCGCCGCGGACGGCCTCGCTGATGAGCGGACGTCGCCCGACGCTCCCGGCAGCGAACAGCACTGTGGGGTGGAACTGTACGAACTCGATGTCCGAGACCACAGCACCGGCGTGCAGTGCGAGGGCGATGCCGTCCGCGGTGGCCCCGGCGGGGTTGGTGCTGCACGCGTACAGCTGCCCGAGCCCGCCCGTCGCAAGCAGGACCGCGGGGGCGTGGACCACGCCGAATCCCCGCTCGTCGAGGACGAGTACCCCGGTGACGCCGTGCTCGTCGGTGAGGACCCTCGCCACCGCCGCACCGAAGAGCACCGGGAGTCCGGCTGCTCCGAGTGCACGCTGCACCTCGGCGCCGGTGGCATCGCCACCGGAATGGATGATCCGGCGGGTGCTGTGCCCGCCTTCGCGGGTCCGGGCCACAACGCCGTCGCGCCCGCGATCGAAGACCGCTCCGAGATCGGTCAAGGCTGCGATCGCGGCCGGTCCTGCAGCCACGATCGATCGGACGGCATCCTCGTCGCAGAGCCCGCCACCCGCCGCGAGCGTGTCAGCGACGTGGGATTCGACGCTGTCGCCCGTCGGCGCGACCACAGCGATGCCACCTTGCGCATACTGCGTCGCGGTGTCCGCGGGACCGCCCTTGCTCACCGTGAGCACCCGCAGGCCCCGTAGCGACGCGGCACGTGCTGCCGTGAGACCGGCGACACCGCCGCCGACCACGACGAGGTCGGTGTGCGCCTCCCAGCTCACCCCGACGCCCACGGTGGGCGTCACTCGCCGCTACCCGGATTGCCGATGGAGATCATCCGCTGCACCGACAGCCGGGCCCGCTCCGCGACCTGCGGGTCGACGTGGACCTCGTCCTTGCGCTCACGGAGGCAGCGCAGCAGCGCGGCCGGGGTGATCATCTTCATGTAGGGGCACGACGCGCGGTCGTTGACCGGCTGGAAGTCGATACCCGGCGCGGCCTTGCGCAGCTGGTGCAGCATCCCGACCTCGGTGGCCACCAGCACCTGCTTGGCGCCGGTCGCGCGCGCAGCATCGATCATGCCGCCGGTCGAGAGGATCTTGACCTTGTCGTCGGGAACAAATCCCTCACCGGCGAGGTAGAGCGCCGACGTGGCACAACCGCATTCGGGATGGACGAACAGGTCGGCGTCGGGGTGCGAGCGGGCCTGCGCGGCGAGCTCGTCGCCGTTGATACCCGCGTGCACGTGGCATTCACCGGCCCAGATGTGGATGTTGTCGCGGCCGGTGACGCGCTTGACGTGTGCGCCGAGGAACTGGTCGGGAAGGAACAGCACCTCGCGGTCGGGGTCGATGGAGGCGACGACGTCGACGGCGTTCGACGACGTGCAGCAGATATCCGTCAGGCCCTTCACCTCGGCTGTGGTGTTGACGTACGACACGACGACGGCGTCGGGGTGGTCCGCCTTCCACTCACGCAGCTGATCCGCGTTGATGGAATCCGCCAGTGAGCACCCCGCACGCTCGTCGGGGATCAGCACGGTTTTGTCCGGGCTGAGGATCTTGGCAGTTTCCGCCATGAAGTGCACCCCGCAGAACACGATGGTGCTCTCTTCGGCCTCCGCGGCGATGCGCGACAGTGCCAGGGAGTCTCCGACGTGGTCGGCGATGTCCTGAATGGCAGGTAGCTGGTAGTTGTGCGCGAGCAGTGTCGCGTTCTGCTCGCGGGCAAGCCTGCGAACTTCGTCGGCCCACTCCGGCGTCGCCTCGATGCCGGAGTAGCCACCCGGTCCGTCGACGATTGCGGCGGTTCCCGCCCACTCGGTCGTGGTCATGGCATTGCTCCTTCGTGGAGTGCAATCCGGGCGGGCTGTGCTCGGATTTCCGTTCTCGGGGTTTTCGACTTAGGGTCGAAAACATGCCATATAGTAACACCGGTCACGAAGTACTCATCGTGGTGTTCCAGGTTCGCCACTTCTCCGACACCTCGAATGCCCCCCGAGATGCTCCCGAACTCGGCGTGCTGCTATGGCAACGCGCACTCGACCCCCAGGCGGGGACCTGGTCCCTGCCCGGCGGCCGACTCCGCGACGACGAGGACCTCACATCCTCCGCGCGACGCCAGCTCGCCGAGAAGGTGGACGTGCGCGAAGTGGCGCACCTCGAGCAGCTCTCGGTGTTCTCCGCCCCGGATCGGGTACCCGGAGCCCGCACCATCGCGTCGACCTATCTCGGCCTGGTGCCGATCACGTCCGATCCGCAACTGCCCGACGACACGACGTGGCATCCGGTAGCAGATCTGCCCGAGATGTCGTTCGATCACAGGATCATGGTCGCCAACGCACACGCCCGTCTCGCCGCGAAACTGTCGTACACCAACATTGCATACGCACTCACCCCCTCCGAGTTCTCGATGTCCACCCTGCGCGAGATCTATTGCGCTGCACTCGGTTACCAGGTCGATGCCACAAACCTTCAACGCGTACTCGCCCGGCGGGAGGTCCTCACCCGAACCGGCACCACAGCACCGTCGGGAAAGAGCGGGGGCCGGCCACCCGCACTGTATCGATTCACCGACTCCCGCCTGCGGGTTACAGACGAATTCGCGGCGCTGCGGCCACCGGGATGACCGAGGGGGCATTCGGGCCCTCCGGGAGTAAGGTGCGCGTGGAACATCATGCCGACGACGGGAGCGCAGTGGCAACAATCGGAAATTCCGAGCTCGATATCCACCCTCTGGCATTGGGCGGCAACACGCTCGGCTGGACGGCGGATGAGACCGCCTCGTTCGAGATCCTCGACGCGTTCATGGCCGCAGGCGGTAATTTCGTCGACACCGCCGACTCGTACTCCGCCTTCGTCCCAGGCAACTCCGGCGGCGAATCCGAGACCATCCTCGGAAACTGGAAGGCCGCTCGCGGCATCGGTTCCGAGATGATGGTAGCGACCAAGGTCGCCCATCACCCCGATTTCAGGGGCCTGGCGCCGGAGAATGTCGCAGCCGCCGCCGACGCGTCTCTCAAGCGTCTGCAGTCCGATCACATCGACCTGTACTTCGCGCACTCGGACGACCCCGAGACGCCACTGGACGAGACCGTCGCGGCGTTCGACGCACTCGTCCGAAGCGGCAAGGTCCGTTATGTCGGCCTGTCGAACTACTCCCCCGCGCGGGTCGCCGAGTGGCTCGCGATTGCAGACGAGGGCGGTTACGCGCGGCCCGTGTCGCTGCAGCCGCACTACAACCTGGTGCATCGCGCGGAGTACGAACAGGAGTACGCCCCGCTCGTTGCCGAGCACGACCTGGGTGTCCTGCCGTACTACGGACTCGCCGCGGGGTTCCTCACCGGCAAGTACCGGACGTCGGAGGATCTCGACGCCGGGGTTCGCGGACGGATGGCCTCGCAGTACTTCTCCGAGGCCGGCCTCACGGTGATCGACGCACTCGCCGAGATCGCGACCGCCCACGCCGTCGAGATCCCCACGGTGGCACTCTCGTGGCTGTCACAGCGTCCCGGCATCGTCGCGCCGATCGCGAGCGCCAGCCGCATCGAGCAGCTTCCGGCGCTGCTCGACTCGACGAGGCTGGTTCTCACCGACCTCGAAACCGACCGCCTGACTTCTTTGTCGAACGCCGTCGAGGCGTAGGAACGGTACGGCAGTCCCCGCGGCGACCCACTGACGTCGGGCCCCGCGGGGACTGCCGTTCCGGCGCTGGTCCGGATCAGACTGCGCCGAGAACCAGCCCACTCGTGGGAACCGCGGTTCCCGCGGTGACGATCACGTTCTCGACGCGTGCCGGCTGGTTGGTGGACGTGCCCCGCAGCAACCGCACCGCCTCTGCGATGCCGTTGACTCCATGGAGGTATGCCTCGCCCACCTGACCGCCGTGCGTATTGCTCGGCAGCCGTCCACCGATCTCCAGATTGCCCTCGCGGATGAAGTCCTTGGCCTCACCCACACCACAGAAACCGAGTTCTTCGAGCTGCGGAAGCACCAGTGGCGTGAAGTGGTCGTAGAGGATCGCAGCATCGATGTCGTCCGGTGTCAGTCCGGCCTGCGCGTAGAGCTGGCGGCCGACCAGACCCATCTCCGGAATGCCGGTGATGTCAGGCCGGTAGTAGCTCGCCATCATGTGCTGATCCTTGCCGCTGCCCTGCGCCGCACCCTTGATGATCGCGGGCGTGTTGCGCAGATCCTCGGCACGCTCGGCGGAGACGATGACGAGCGCCTGCCCGCCGTCGGTCTCCTGGCAGCAGTCCAGCAGGTGCAGCGGCTCTGCGATCCACCGCGAGTTCTGGTGGTCTTCCAGCGTGATCGGCTTGCCGTAGAACCACGCGGCCGGATTGTTCGCGGCATGCTTTCGCGCCACAACGGCGACCCGGCCGAAATCCTCGCTCGTCGCTCCGAACTGGTGCATGTACCGCCGGGCGAACATCGCGACCCACTGAGCGGGGGTCGCCAGGCCCTGCGGGGTCAGCCACGCATACGCGGCACGGTCCGCGGTCGAATCCATCGGACGGTCGTGCTGGCCCGCGCCGAAGCGCATCCCGGAGCGTTCGTTGAACGCCCGGTAGACCACCACGACGTCCGCAACACCGGTCGCCACGGCCATCGCCGCCTGCTGCACCGACGCACACGCCGCGCCACCGCCGTAGCCGATACGGGAGAAGAACTTCAGCTCACCGAGGCCGCAATTGCGAGCGACGAGGATCTCGCCGTTGGTCTCCATCGTGAAGGTCGTCAGGCCGTCGACCTCGGACGGGTCGATCCCGGCGTCGGCGAGCGCAGCAGTGACGGCCTCGCACGCGAGCTGCAATTCCGAGCGACCGGATTTCTTCGAGAACTCGGTCGCGCCGATACCGACGATCGCAGCGGCACCCGAGAGCGGGCTGACGGCCATCAGGCTTCCTTCCCTTCGCTCGCGAGGTAGGCGACGGTCACCGAACCCGCGAGGTGGTTGCCGAGGCTGTTCGCGCCCTGGACCTTCACCTCCACGAGACCGTTGTCCTTCGAGACGACCTCGCCGGTCATGGTCATGGTGTCGCCCGGGTAGTTCGGGGCGCCGAGGCGGATCTTCACGCGGCGTACCGTCGCGCGGGGACCCGCCCAGTCCGTCACGAAGCGGCCGGCCAGCCCGTTGCTGGTGAGGATGTTCATGAAGACGTCTTTCGAGCCGCGCTCGCGCGCCAACTCGGGATCGTGATGGACGTCCTGGAAGTCGCGGGTCGCGATCGCGGTGGCGACGATCAGCGTGCGGGTCAGCGGAATCGGGAGCTCCGGCAACACCTCGCCGACCGCAATGTCGTCGTAGCCACGGCCTGTGACAGTGACGGTGGCGGTCATGCGACCACCTCGACACCGGCCGCGAGCTGCGCACCCAGGCGCGCCAGATCGGACGCCGAGCCGCCGAGAGTGGCACCGATCTGCTTTCCCCACAGCAGGTGCCGGTGCACCGGATAGTCGGTGTCGACACCCATACCGCCATGGACGTGGGTGGTTCGGTGCACCACGCGCTGCCCACCATCGGTGGCCCACCACTTGGCGACGAGCACCGACGTACCGGGCTCGTGTCCCTCGGCGAGCAACCACGCGGCCTGCCACAGCGTCACACGCATCGCCTCGAGATCGATGTAGCAGTCGGCCAGCTGGTGGTTGACGGCCTGGAAGGTCGCGAGCGGGCGTCCGAACTGGTAGCGGCCGTTGAGGTATGCGACGGCCTGCGCGACGGCTCCGGAGCCGACACCGAGCGCAAGTGCGGCGAGCGCGAGCTCGACCCGGTCGAGCAACCATTGCGCGGTGCTACCGTCGGCGGGACCGAGCAGCTCCGCAGGAGCCCGATCCAACACGAGGTTGCCGCAGATCTCCCAATTAGTGGACTGTGTCTGCTCCACCGACACACCCGGGGCAGACGGGTCGACGACGAACAACGCAGCGCCGGTGGGCGTGGTTGCAGAGACGATCACACGGTCGGCGACGTGCGTGATCGGGACGACGGCCTTGGCACCGGTCAGGATCCACCGGCCATCGGCTTCGGCGGCCGTGGTCTGCGGGTCTCCCTCGACGAACGGACCGAATTCCTCGAGGCCGATCGTCAGGAAGCTGCTGCCGTCGGCGACACCGGGGACCAGCGCGGTGCGCTGGGCGTCGGTGCCGAACTCGGCGACCGCGAGAGCTGCGAGAACCGACTGCCAAATCGGCACCGGCGCGACGTAGCGTCCCTGTTGTTCGAGCAGAACATACAGTTCGGCCAAGCCGAGCCCACCGCCGCCGAGATCTTCGGGCAGCGCGATACCGAGCAGACCCGTGTTGACGAGTTCGCGCCACAGCTCACGATCGATACGCTCGTCACTCCGTTCGACCTGCTTGACCCGGTCGATGTCCGCGCAGCCGGTGAAAACGTCACGGGCGAGGCCGCGAATCGTCTCTTGCTCTTCGCTGAAGTCGAAATCCATCAGTACTCCTCCCGTGCGGCCGGACGGAACGCGGGCAGCGTCAGATCCGGGTCGGCGTCTATCCAGTCCAGTTCCACAGGCATGCCGATCTCGACCTCGTCCGGCGTCACACCGGTCATGTTCGCGATCAGACGGGTGCCCTCGTCGAGTTCGATGGTTGCCACGACGAGCGGATACTCGAAGCCGGGGATCTGCGGATGATGGTTGACGACAAAGCTGTAGACGACGCCGCGACCCGACGCGTCGACGGTGTCCCATCCGAGTGAACGACAGGTACCGCACATCGGGCCCGTCGGGTGGCGCAGCGTCCGGCAGGCGGTACACCGTTGGATCACCAGACGATGCTCCTTCGCGGCTTCGAACCAGAAGGCGTTGTCCGCGTTGAGCGCCGGGCGCGGGCGCAAACCCTGGGACGGCTCGGCGGCCGCTGCCTTCTCGGTCTTCGGCTTGAACCGCAGGGTGCGCCAGCGCTGGGTCGCGACGACCTCGCCGTCACCGTTCCGGTAGGTCTTCAGCGTCGTCACGAAATGGCCGATGCCGAGGCCGGTGGATTTCTGCTCGGAGATGTCCTCGATCACCTCGGTGAGCGAGACCCGGTCGCCGGGTCGTAGTTCCGCGAAGAACTCGAAATCCGAGTCGGTCGCGACGACGGAGGTGAAACCCGCATTGTCGAGCGTGGCGATCAGATCGGTCCACACCTGCGAGGGTGCGTTGTCTGCCATCTTGTCGGTGAAGGTGCGCATGGTCCACACCTGGGTCATCAGCGCGGGTGCGACTGCCCCGTCGCGTCCGGTGGCGCGGGCGGCGTCGTCGTCGAGGTAGATGGGGTTCGTGTCGCCCATCGTCTCGATCCAGTGCCGGATCATCGGGGTGTTGACCGCGTCCGGTCCCCATATGGTGGGAGTCAGGGTCTGCCCCTCGTACACCGCGAGTTCGGTGAGGGATTCGCTCATTTGCTCCTCTTCTCACGCACGAGCCCGAGACCCATCGTGCCGACCATGTCGCGCAGCACCTCGTTGACACCGCCACCGAACGTGTTGACCATGCCCTGACGGGAGATCTGTTCGATCTGACCGGCCAGCAGTGCGCCCGGCGATTCCGGCCGGATCCGTCCGGCCGCCCCGAGGATCGCGAGCAGCGTGCGGTAGACGTCGATGTGCGTCTCGGTGCCGTACACCTTGGTAGCGCCCGCATCCGCGCCGGAGAGTGTGTCCGCTGCCACGGCCGCGGTCATCTTCCAGTTCAGGAGACGCATCGCCTCGAGTTTCGCGTGTGTGCGCGCGAATTCCTGCTGTACCCAGGGGATTTCGATGGCGCCGTTGTCCTTGGCCCAGTCGAGGGTCTGGTGCCACAGTCCGTAGGTGCGGCCGCCGATCGCGGCGAGGCCGATGCGCTCATGGTTGAGCTGCGCGGCGATCAGTTGCCAACCGCCGTTGATGTCACCGATCACGTCTCTCTGCGGCACGCGGACACTGCTGTAGTACGTCGATGTGGTTTGGAGACCGCCGACGGTGTTGATCGGCGACCACGAGAAGCCCGGGTCGTCGGTCGGCACCACGAGGATGGAGATGCCTTTGTGCTTGGGTGCCTCGGGATCGGTACGGCATGCGAGCCACACGTAGTCGGCGGTATTGGCGCCGGAGGTGAAGATTTTGTTGCCGTCGATGACCCACTCGTCGCCGTCGGAGACGGCGCGGGTCTCGAGCGAGGCGAGGTCGGTGCCGGCTTCGGGCTCGGTGTAGCCGATCGCGAAGACGATGTCGCCGGCCAGGATGCCCGGCAGGAAGCGCTTCTTCTGCTCGTCGGTGCCGTACTTCATCAGTGTCGGGCCGACCGTGTTGACGGTGACGAACGGGAACGGGAGACCCGCGCGCTGCACCTCGTCGAAGAACACGAACTGTTCCTCGATGGAACGGCCCTGCCCGCCGTATTCTTCGGGCCAGCCGATACCCAGCCAGCCGTCCCGACCCAGCAGACTGACGACCTCGCGGAAGTACTCGCCGCCCACACCCTGCTCACCGGCCTTGCGCCGCTTCTCCTCGGGCAGCAGGCCCGCGAAATACGCGCGCAATTCCCGTCGCAACTCCAGCTGCGCCGGCGACTCTCTCAACTCCATCGGTGCTCTCCCATTCATCGCCATCCGCGGAACTCGGACGCTAAAGAGGTATCCGCATCAGGTCCCGTCCGGTCTCACTGAGCGGTAGATTCCGCTGAGCGGGTTCGGTAGCCGGCGGTAGACCCGATGACTGCATACTCGTCGCCATGAACACCCCGTCGGATCTGGCCGGCCGCTATGCAGTGGCGGTCGATGATCGAAACAGTGCCGCTCTGGCCTCCTTGTTCACCGCGGACGCCGAGTTCGTCCAGCCTCCCGCAGTGACCCGCGGCACCGAGAATGTGATCACGGTAGGTGCCGAGGCGATCGTCGCGGTCGTGCTCGGCGGCACCGCACACCTGCATTCCACCCATCACGCCGTGCACCAGCAGGTTCTCGATGTGGACGGCGACAACGCCGCGGGATGGGTCTACTGCCTGGCACACCATCTGTATCGCGGTCGTGACGGCATGCGCGACAACGCGATTGCCATCCGATACCGGGACGACTACCGGCGGGTGGACGGGGTTTGGAAGATCTCGCGACGAGAACTCGTCGTCGATTACATCGAGGACCATGCCGTCACCGTGCCCGGCCTCTGAGACCGGCCGTCCACCCGTAGCCGTGTCTGTCAGCCGTTGAGGAACCGCTGCCGCCCGGACGCAGCGAACTGCGCTTCGAGCTCGTCCTTGTCCTCATCCGACATCAGGACGTAGTCGGGCTCGCCTCGTCCTTCCCAGCGGTACACAGGTTCGTCGCACCGCCATGCGCGTGCCTGCAGTTCCCTCTTGAGCACCTTGTTCGATCCGGTCACCGGAAGATCTGTCGACACGCGCAGCAGCCGGGGCGCGGATTTGGTACCGAGATCGTCCTGGTCGGCGAGGAACTCGGCGAACTCGACCGGATCGAAATCCGTGGGGTCTGCGACCTCGATCGCGGCCATCACCTGATCGCCGGAGCGGGGGTCCGGCACCGCATACACACCGGTCGCGATCACCTTCGGATGCCGACGCACGATCCGTTCGATCATCAACGCGGAAGTGTTCTCCCCGTCGACGCGGATCCAATCGCCCTTCCGGCCGGCGAAGTAGATGAAGCCCGCCTCGTCGAGGTAGCCGAGGTCGCCGGTCCAGTACCAGCCGTGTCTGATCCGGTCGGCGACGGCCTGCTCGTTCTTGTAGTACCCCTCGAACCGCTTCGCGCCACCCTTGTCGATCATCTCGCCGATCGCCTCGTCCGGATTCAGGACGCGGCCGTGCTCGTCGAGCTTCGCGCGGACACATTCGGCACGGGTATCCGGGTCGACCACAGCGACATCGTCGTGCGCGGGTCGGCCGAGCGCCCCCTCGGGCGCGTCCGGGTCGAGCCTCACCGAACCGGCGCCCTCGGAAGAGCCGTAGCCCTCGTACAGCTGCGCGCCGAATCGGCGGACGAACTCGGCCTTGTCCTCGGGGGACGCCTCGGTGCCGAATCCACGCACGAGGGTGTTGTCGATATCGTCGGGACGTTCCTCGGTCGCCATCAGATACGACAGCGCCTTGCCGACGTACGTGAAGAACGTTGCACCGAAATACTTCACGTCGGGCAGGAATCCCGATGCCGAGAACTTGCGCGCGTGCGGCAGGCAGATGGTGGCGCCATTCGCCAGTGCGGGCGCCCACAGCGCCATGAGCGCATTGCCGTGGAACAGCGGCATGCAGCAATAGTCGACGTCCTCGCGCACATGACCGTATTTCGCGGAGTTCGCATACGCCAGCCGAGCAAGCCGGCCCTGGCTGCAGCGCACCGCCTTCGACATGCCCGTCGTACCCGACGTGAACAGGAGCAGGAACAGAGACGACTCGTCGATCGACGGGTCCACGGCCGGCTGGTCGACCCAGTGCGCTGCAACGGTCTCGGCATAAGCCGGATCGTCGACGAGGACGAATCGGTCCTCGGTGAGGCCGAGGTCGAGGCCCCACAGTTTCGCCATCCCGTCGATGTCGGTCACGATGAGCTGGCAATCCACGTAGCGGATCTCGGCTTCGAGTTCCGCGCCGCGACGCGTCGGGTTGATCCCCACGATCGTTGCACCGCTCAGTGCTGCACCACCGAGCCAGAACAAGAATTCGGGGACGTTCTCGAGCAGCACCCCGATGTGGAACGGTCCTTCCTTTCGCAGCGAGGCAGCCAACGCGCCGCGCGCCGCGCTTTCACGAACGGTCTCGTCCCACGTCCAGTCCCGTTCCCCGGTCCGGGTGCCGAGATGTTCGTCCCCGAGCCGGTCGAGCAACATCTCGGCGATCGTCGCGCGTTCCAACTTCACTCCTGCGTTCGGCTTGTGTGGTGCGGCAGTCGTGACGCACCACCAGCGGGTTCTCGGGCTACGGTCCCGTTCACCGTGGATACCCCGTGGACACCGCACGCTAGCCAGCCCACGGAACGGGATCCGGGCCGGTCCCGTTCAGTGGAAGTGGCTTCCGTGCGGAACTACACCCGTGTGATCCTTCGCGGAAATCCGAGTACGCGAGAAGGGTTCCGCCATTGGACATCTCCACCGATCCATTGAGGCATGGCATCGATCTCGGCCACGGGACGCATGGGATGCACGCGCGGTGAGCAGGTTGGAAGTCGGGATCAACATCCTCGGCGCGGAGGCGCTCTACGACGGACGGATCCGGTCGGTGCTGGACCTGGCCGCATGGAGCAGACCGTCGCGGCGTGCCGGGAACTGTGGAAGCCGCCACCGGCCGCGTTCACAGGACGCGGCTATTCGTTCGAAGATTTCCACTCGTACCCGCTACCGGTGCAACCTCGCGTGCCGGTGTTGTTCGGGTTCGGCCCGAGCCGGCGCAACTTCGAACGGATCGCCCGGGTGGCAGACGGCTGGACGGTCAACCCGACCGACATGACGACCTTTCCCGAGGCTGTCGCCCTGCTCCGGCAATGCTTCTCGGAGCAGGGTCGCGACCCCCAACTCCATCAGGATCCAGGTGTCGGTGACACCGATCCGCGACCGTTGCGGCGCAGTCGATCTGTCGGCCGCCGCGGATCGGGCCCGCGAGTGGCACGCGCACGGCGCGACCGTTGTGGTGTTCCGACCGACGGCATTCGACATCACATCCGACCGCGTTCAGTCACTGCTCGACTGGATGGTCGGACTCGAGGAGGACAGACCGTGACCGACATGTCGCGAGCGTTACAGGATCTGCTCGACAAGCAGGAGATCCGGGAGGTGGTGTTGCGGTACTGCCGCGGCATCGACCGACTCGACTTCGCTCTGGTGCGCGACTGCTATCACCCGGACGGTATCGACCACCACACCGGTTTCGATGGCAACGTCGACGAGTACATCGCCTGGGTAAAGCCGAGACTCGAGTTGCTCGGCGGCACGATGCACCACGTCGGCAACCATCTCGTCGAACTGTTCGGCGAATTCGCGATCAGCGAGGCCTACTCCACCAACACACATTGGGGGCACCCCGATCGCGACGATTTCACCAGTGGCGCGCGATTCATCGATCTGATGGACCGGCGGGACGGACGCTGGGCGATCACTGAACGGTGGGCAGTCCGGGAATGGACTCGCTCGGATGCGGACCGGATGACAGCACCGGAAGGGCTCGGCCCGCGCGGAAGCCGGGACGAGTCCGACCTGCTGGCAGCGCTGCGGTCCCGGGTCGCAGATCGGGCGTGAACTCGTGCCGGGCCCGTGCGCGATCGTGGTGCGGCCGGCGACGGTGCCCTCAGCGCTGGTCGTCGCGCCAGGAGTCGATCGTCCCGTGTCGTGAACACCGGGCCCACCATCCATCCGGGGCGATCTGCACGATCATCCGCCGTCCACACCGGGTGCAGTAGCGGGGCGGTTCGAGGCCCAGCCGGGCGGCCACGGGGAGTTCCGCGGTGCCGCCGGCGGCACCGGTGAAGGGATCGAACATGCTCAGATGCTCTCGCCGAGCGCTTTGATGGGCATCTTCAGTTCGTCGAGCAGGTCGAGATCGGTCTCGGCGCGCCGCCCCAGCGTGGTCAGGTAGTTCCCGACGATCACGGCGTTGATTCCACCGAGGATGCCCTGCTTCGCACCGAGGTCGCCGAGAGTGATCTCTCGCCCTCCGGCGAAGCGGAGAATCGTGCGAGGCAAGGCGAGACGGAACGCCGCAACGGCCTTGAGTGCCTCCGACGCGGGAAGGACTTCGAGATCGCCGAACGGGGTTCCGGGCCTCGGGTTGAGGAAGTTGAGGGGGACCTCGTCGGGTTCGAGCGCGGCGAGGTCGGCGGCGAATTCGGCGCGCTGTTCGAGGGTTTCTCCCATTCCGAGGATTCCACCGCAGCACACCTCCATGCCGGCTTCGCGGACCATGCTCAGTGTCTCCCACCGCTCCTCCCACGTGTGTGTCGTGACGACATTGGGAAAGAAGGATCTCGCGGTCTCGAGGTTGTGGTTGTAGCGATGCACACCGAGTGCGGCGAGCTGGTCGACCTGGTCCCGGGTGAGCATGCCCAGTGAGCACGCGACCTGGATGTCGACCTCGCCGCGGATGGCCTCGACACCCGCCGCGACCTGCGCCATCAGCCGGGCATCGGGACCGCGGACCGCCGCCACGATGCAGAATTCGGTCGCTCCGGTCTTCGCAGTCTGCTTGGCAGCCTCGACCAGGGCGGGGATGTCGAGCCACGCCGATCGGACGGGCGAGGCGAACAGTCCGGACTGGGAGCAGAAGTGGCAGTCCTCAGGGCACCCGCCGGTCTTGAGGCTGATGATGCCCTCGACCTCCACTTCGGGTCCGCACCATGCCATCCGCACCTCGTGCGCGAGCGAGAGCAGCTCCTCGAGCCGGCCGTCGGGCAGGCGCAGGACTTCGAGTGTCTGTGCACGGTCGAGTCCTCGACCACGCCGGAGCACTTGGTCACGTGCGAGTTCGAGGATGTCGACTCGGGCGGGGGCGTGGGTCACTGCGAACTCCTGGGTCTCGGAACTTGAACACCGTTCACTTGAACAGTGTTCAGGTTAGAGTCGAGGTCCGATAGTGTCAACGCAGAGCAACTACGAGACAGGGAGCAGACACCGGTGCAGCTACGACGCGGCGATGTCCTCGACGGCGCCATGGCGATACTCGACGAGTACGGTCTGGGCGACCTGACCATGCGCAAACTCGCGACCTCACTCGGCGTGCAGCCCGGCGCGCTCTACTGGCACTTCCCCAACAAACAGACCCTGCTCGGTGCGATGGCCGACCGTATCCTCGACGGCGTCGATGCAACACCTTCCGCCGACACGTGGGACGCCGCACTCAACGAACTCGCCTACCGTTTCCGCGGCGCTCTGCTCGCCCACCGCGACGGCGCCGAACTGGTCGCCGCAACCTACGCCTCGCGCCTGACGACCTCCCCCGCCCGCGACAGTTTCGTCACGGCCGCACTGCGCGCGGGACTGTCCCGCGCACACGCCGAACTCACCGGTTACGCGCTACTGCACTATGTTCTCGGCCACACCGTCGACGAGCAGTCACGTCTTCAACTCGCCGAAGTCGGGGCACTCACCCGCTCACCGATCTCCCCCGGTACCGCAACCGAGAACGTCGCGACGTCGGACGACGACCTGCTGGACGGCGATCCCGCCATCCGATTCGACTTCGGCTTGACGCTGCTCGTCGACGGGATCCGCCGCCGCCTCACCGAACACGTATCGTCCTGATCGTTTACGAATCTGTCAGAGTGCTGCCGTACGTTCCTTCACCGTGACAACCCCCTGGACCCTCGAACAGATCACCGCAGCAGCGCCGGATCAGGCGTCGATGTCGGCGGCACATCGGCTCTCGTCGGCGTGGTCCGACACCGGTTCTTCCGAGCGCTCGATCTGGGGACTGTGCCGGGGCAGCGGGTCGAAGCCCTACGCCACCACGGTGGATCTCACCGGCCCCGCATTCCGCTGCTCGTGCCCGAGCCGCAAGTTCCCGTGCAAGCACGCACTGAGCCTGCTGACGCTCTGGGTGGCGGGGAACATTCCGGCGGGCACCGAACCCGGATTCTCCGCCGAGTGGCTCGACAGCCGGGCCGAGAAGTCCGCCGCAGCGACCGACGACACGGCCATCGAGACCCGCCCCTCGGCGAAGACTCCCGACCCTGCGACGGCACAACGGCGCGCCGAACGTGTCGCCGCGGGGCTCGACGATCTCGAACGCTGGCTCACCGACCGGGTCCGCAGCGGGCTCGGGTCGACCTCCCACGACTACAGCACCTACGATGCGGTGGCATCACGCATGATCGACGCGCAGGCGCCCGGCGTCGCCTCGATGCTGCGCGCACTCCCAGGGGTAGCAGCCTCCGGAACAGACTGGCCCACAAAGCTTCTGTCCGACTACAGCCGCATCTACCTGCTTATCCGCGCGTACCGCGAGGTGACCTCGCTTCCCGAGTCGCTCGCCCGGTCCGTGCACACCCATCTCGGCTTCCCGACGAAGGCCGACGACGTCCGGCGCGAACCCGCCGTCCGCGATCACTGGCAGGTGCTCGCCACCCGCGTCACCGAAGACAACCGCGTGTACACCAGGAAGGTATGGCTGCGCGGACGTACCAGCGGGCGCTGGGCGATCCTGCTCGACTTCACCCACGGCACGCAGCGGTTCCCCGATGCAGCACCGACGGTCGGCACGGCGGTCGACTGCGACCTGCACTTCTATCCGGCCGCCGCACCCCTGCGCGCGCAGCTCGGAACCCAGCACGGCCCTCCGGCGCTGATCTCCTCGTCGCCGGGGACCGACCTCGACGGAGCACTGGCCGATTACGCCGATGTACTCGCCGCCGACCCGTGGACCCGGTCGTGGCCCATGCTTCTCGACGCGGTGACCCCCACCCGCGCCGACGACGGCTGGCATCTCGTCGACGAGCACGGTCGGGCACTGCCACTCGGAGGCGACGACAACGACCGGTGGCGACTGCTCGCGGTCGCGGGCGGTCGTCCATTGACAGTATGCGGCGACTGGGACGGCCGCAGCCTCATCCCCGCCGCGATGTTCACCGGCACCGACCTGTCCACCACCGCCGAAGGGTCATCCCTGTGAGCAATACCGGTATCGAAACACTCACCACTGCAGCCCTTCTCGGTACAGCGCGCGCGACACCGACGTTCGATTCCTTGCACACCGCCGACGCTGCCGAATCGGCGATCGGCACCGCCGAGCACCGACTACTCGCCGCGGCAGCACTCGAATCGGTCTTCCTCACGGGCGGAGCTCTCCCGACCCCACGCCCTCGACCCGCCGCTGCCCCCGACGATCCCCGACCCGAGCTCCCTCCCGCCGCGACGCAGAGACTACGCGGCCTCCTCACCGTCAGGTCCGACCTACTCGACGAATGGTTCAGTGCCGCAGCACGCTTCAAGGCTCCGGCCGAGCTCATCGTGGATCTGCTGGACAGGGCGTCGGCGGCGGGGAGCACCCACCGCTCGGCACTGATCGCACTTGCCGGCCCGCGTGGCCGATGGGTCGCGGCGCAGAATCCGGCGTGGGCGCCGCTGGTCGAACCCGACCTGAACGACGACGACACGTGGCTGCACGGCACACCGGCCCGACGACGCGCGTGGTTCCAGAACCTGCGTACAGCAGATCCCGCCGCCGCGTCCGCGCGGCTGGCAACGGTGTGGAAATCAGAGAATGCGGCGACACGCCTCACCCTGCTCGAAGCACTCTTCCCCGGACTCGGCGGCCACGACGAAGAACTGCTCGAACGTGCCCTGGACGATCGCAGCGGCAGAGTCCGCGAGGTCGCCATCCGGTTCCTGCGCCGACTCCCCGACTCCGCATTCGGCCGCCGTATGGCTCAGCGGGTGCACGACTGGACACGGGTGGACGGATCCACCCTGGTCATCTCGCTGCCCGACACGTTGGACGCCGACGCAGTGCGAGACGGCCTCGATGTGCGAGGTCCGAGCAGGCTGGGCACAGTCGATGTACACCGCACATGGTCGCTCGCGGCCTCCGCTCCGCTCGCTGCGTGGTGCGGGCCCGACCGATCTCCCGAGGACGTCCTCGCATTGCAGGTCGCCGACGAACTACGCGATGCCGTGCACACCGGTTGGGAAACCGCCACCGCCGACCACGTCGACGAGAAGTGGGCGAGCGCGATGCTCCGCCGCGACGGGAAGGTCGACGAACTCGTCGCCGGGGCACTCCCGCATTCCATCCTCATCGAGCACCTGCGGGGAGCGTCGGGTACCCAATTGCTCGACACGATCCTGCTCGACGCACTCCCTGCGCCGTGGCCGGTCGATGTTGCAGAGAAGGTACTCGCGGCGCTCTACACCGCCGCGGCACCGAAGTCGACCACATTCCGTTCGCTGACCACCCTGCTCGCGCACCGCGCACCGTACGAGGTGGGTGACCTGTTCGCCGACGCCGCCACCCGCACCGACGATCTCGACCGGCTGAACCGCTTCGCCACCGCCGCAGACATCCTGAGCCAACGCCGTACCCTTCACGAGGAGTTGAGTTGACCGACAACGTCATCGACGAGCAGACACTGCTGCGCCCCCACGCGGAACAGCAGTACGCAGACGAGCTCGCCGCGCTCGCCCTGCTCGACGACCGTCCGCGCCCACCGTCGTGGCGGCTGTCCCCGTGGGCGGTCGTGACCTATCTGCTCGGAGGCGAACTCTCCGACGGCACGGTGATCTCGCCGAAGTACGTCGGGCCGCGACGCCTCATGGAGGTCGCGGTGGCGACCCTCGCGACCGATCGCGCGTTGCTGCTGCTCGGTGTTCCCGGCACGGCGAAGACCTGGGTCTCGGAACATCTCGCGGCTGCGGTCTCCGGGTCGTCGACCCGGCTCGTGCAGGGCACCGCGGGCACCGCGGAAGAGGCGATCCGGTATGGCTGGAACTATGCGCGCTTGCTCGCCGAGGGACCCTCACCCGCAGCGCTCGTGCCGTCACCGATCATGACCGCGATGCGCGACGGCGCGATTGCGCGCGTCGAGGAGCTCACCCGCATCCCGGCAGATGTGCAGGACGCGCTGATCACCGTGCTGTCGGAGAAGACCTTGCCGGTACCCGAGCTGAACATGGAGGTACAGGCTGCGAAGGGATTCAATGTCATCGCGACCGCCAACGACCGCGACCGCGGAGTCAACGATCTGTCGTCCGCATTGCGCCGGCGCTTCAATACCGTCGTCCTGCCGTTGCCCGGTAGCGAAGAGGACGAGGTCGCGATCGTCGCACGGCGGGTGGAGCAACTCGGAACGGCGCTCGAGCTTCCCCGGGTACCGGCCGCCGCAGAGGAGATCCGCCGCGTCGTGACGGTCTTCCGGGAGCTGCGGTCGGGCGTGAGCACCGACGGACGGACCAAGCTCAAGTCTCCGTCGGGCACGCTGTCCACGGCCGAGGCGATCTCGGTGGTCACCAACGGCCTGGCACTGTCGGCGCACTTCGGCGACGGTGTGCTGCGCTCGTCCGATGTCGCGGCGGGGATCCTCGGTGCAGTCGTGAAGGACCCGACCGCCGACCGGCAGGTGTGGATCGAATACCTCGAGGCCGTGGTCCGTGAGCGCGAGGACTGGGCCGACTTCTACCGTGCCTGCCGGGAGGTCACCGGGTGACGGAGTCCGTTCGGGTACGGGTGTTCGGAATCCGACATCACGGCCCTGGTTCCGCCCGCGCAGTGTTGCGCGCCCTCGCCGAGTTCGAACCCGATACCGTTCTCATCGAGGGGCCGTCCGACGCCGACCCGCTCGTCGCATTGGCTGCCTCCGACGATCTGCAACCCCCGGTGGCGCTGCTGGCCTATGCCACCGGGGAGCCCGGGATCTCGGCGTTCTGGCCGTTCGCCGCGTTCTCTCCGGAATGGCAGGCGCTGCGCTGGGCAATCCTGCACGACGCCGATGTGCGGTTCTGCGACCTGCCCGCAGCGCAGCAACTGGCCGCCGACAGGGAACCCGCGCAGGATCGGCCGGATCCGCTCGTCGCGCTCGCCGCCGCCGGCGGGTACGACGACTTCGAACAGTGGTGGGACACGGTCGTCGAGTCCGGGACACCGGATGACGACCACGACCACCTGACCGATTTCGACGCCATCACGGAGGCTATGGCCGCGCTCCGCGAAGACACCGAGCTCGACGACCACACTGCGCGGCGCGAAGCGCACATGCGTCAGATGCTGCGTGCCACCATCAAGGCCGGCGCGCTGAAGATCGCGGTGGTGTGCGGTGCGATGCACGCTCCCGCGCTGACGGGCGAACTCGGCCCGGCCGCGCCGGATGCGCGGCTGCTCAAGGGCGTTCCCAAGGTCAAGACGTCGATGACGTGGGTTCCGTGGACTCATTCGCGGTTGGCGTCTGCCTCGGGTTACGGCGCGGGCATCACCTCCCCCGGCTGGTATCACCATCTGTTCGCCCAGCAGCAGGACACGATCACGCGGTGGCTCACCCGGGTCGCGCGGACACTGCGAGAACACGACCTTCCGGTATCGAGCGCTCACGTCATCGAAGCGACCCGGCTCGCCGACACCCTGGCCGCGTTGCGCAATCGACCGCTGGCCGGCCTCGCCGAGGTCACCGAGGCCACCCGTGCGGTGCTGTGCGACGGCGACGACGTGCTCCTCGAGTTCGTCACTCGCACACTCGTCGTCGGACAGGCCCTCGGCAGGGTCCCCGACGACACTCCCACGGTGCCGCTCGACGCCGATCTGCAGGCCACGTCGAAGACACTGCGGCTCAAGCGCTCTGCGCAGAACAAAGTCCTCGATCTCGACCTGCGTAAGCAGATCGATCTGGGGCGCTCACGGCTGCTGCATCGCCTGAGGGTGCTCGGGATCTCCTGGGGCGTACCGCGTACCAGCGATGTGCGGTCGACGGGAACGTTCCGGGAGACCTGGGCTCTGCAGTGGGAACCCGAGTTGTCGGTGTCGCTCGTGGAGGCGTCCCGCTGGGGCACCACCGTCGAATCCGCCGCCCATGCGCTCGTCCTCGACCGTGCAGACGATCGCGACGCCACCCTGGCGCACGTGGTGGATCTCCTCGAAGAGGCGCTGCTCGCCGATCTCCGCGACGCGATACCCGACCTGCTCCGGTCGATCGACACCGCCGCCGCGCTCGATCACGACGTCGCTCACCTGATGGCGGCGCTGCCCACATTGATCCGCACCCTGCGGTACGGCGATGTGCGCGGCACCGACCTGTCGTCGCTCGCGCACGTGGCCGACGCCCTCCTCGTGCGGATCTGTGCGGGCCTGCCCGCTGCGATGACCGGTCTCGACACCGAAGCGGCCGACACACTCCGCCGCGAGGTCGATGCCGTCCACGCAGCACTCGCACTGCGCGACGACACCGCGTCCACACAGAGATGGCTCGACACCCTCACCGTCATCGCCGATCGCGACGGGGTCGACGGCATCCTCACCGGCCGGACAGTGCGTCTACTCCGCGACATGGGGCGCATCGACGAACAGGAAACCGCGGTGCGCGTGTCCCGCGCGTTGTCGATCGGCAGCGAACCCGCTGCGAAGGCACGCTGGATCGACGGATTCGTCGGCGACGGCGCGCTGTTGCTCATCCACGATCGGGCACTGCTGACGCTGATCGACCGCTGGGTATCGGGGCTGCACGGGCAGGACTTCGTCGACGTCCTCCCGGTGCTGCGCCGAACATTCGGGGGCTTCGAGGCGACCGAACGGGCAACGCTCGGCGCCATCCTCCGTGGCGGTGCGACGGTCCGTACCGTCACCCACGTCGATGTCGAACGCGGCCGGCGTGCCACAGCCGCCACGGCGCTGATACTGGGAGTGCGAGCATGACGACGCCATCGAATGCCATCGAACAGTCCGACGCGGTGATACCGGAAGATGCAGCGCTGACGGAAGATGCTTGGACAACAGATCAGGAGCGAATGCGCCGCTGGCGCCTGCTCCTCGGCCAAGCCGCGCAGGAGTCGACCTGCGCCCTCGGGTCGTCGAGCGATGCCGCGATGGACGGCGCTCTCGCCGCGCTCTACGACCGTCCCGACTCCGCCGAAGGAAGTGGCCCGCGGAGTGCGGGTCTCGGTTCGTCGGCACCGCGTGTCGCGCGCTGGCTCGGCGATATCCGCACCTACTTCCCCACTTCTGTCGTGCAGGTGATGCAGCACGACGCGATGAATCGACTCGGCTTGACCCAGCTGCTCCTCGAACCCGAGATGCTCGATGCCGTCGAACCGGATGTCCATCTCGTGGGAACGCTGCTCAGCCTCAATCGGGTGATGCCCGAGACCACGAAGGCCACCGCGCGGATGGTGGTGGAGAAGGTCGTCCGCGCGGTCGAGGAGCGCATCGCCCAGCACACCCGTGCCGCGGTGACCGGAGCATTGAACCGCTCGGCACGTACATCGAATCCGAAGCTGCGCGACATCGACTGGAACCGAACGATCCGCGCGAACCTTGCTCACTACCTGCCGGAGCACAGGACGGTGGTGCCGCAGCGTCTCATCGGCTACGGACGACGGTCGCAGGCCGTGCAACGCGACGTGGTGCTGGCGATCGACCAGTCGGGGTCGATGGCGTCGAGTGTGGTGTACGCGTCGGTGTTCGGCGCGGTGCTTGCGTCGATGCGGGCGCTGCGGACATCATTGGTCGTGTTCGACACGGCCGTGGTGGATCTGACCGACAAGCTGGCCGATCCGGTCGATGTCCTGTTCGGGACCCAGCTCGGCGGCGGTACCGACATCAATCGGGCGATCGCGTACAGCCAGTCGCTCATCACGCGCCCCACCGAGTCCATGTTCGTTCTCATCTCCGACCTGTACGAGGGTGGTATCCGCGCGGAGATGCTCACGCGGATGGCCGCGATGAAGGACGCGGGTGTTCAAGTGGTGGTGCTGCTCGCGTTGTCCGACGAGGGTGCACCGTCGTTCGACCGTGACAACGCGGCGGCGCTGGCAGGCCTCGGTATCCCGGCGTTTGCCTGCACACCCGACAGGTTCCCGGAGTTGTTGGCGCTGTCGCTCGAACGCGGCGACATCGGCAGGTGGGCGCAGTCTCTCTGACCATCCCCAACGATGCCGATCGCAGAGTTAGGATGTCCTGACCTAGCTGACTCCGGCTTCGGTCGACGGAACGAGGACACCTGTGAACCTTCGAAGTGCGGCCTTCATCGCCGCCGCGGCTCTGGTCGTGGCCGGCTGTGGTTCCGGCAGCGACGAACCCTCCGGCGATACCGGAGCCACCGGGGACGGCGCGTTTCCCGCCACCGTCGACACCATGTTCGGTGAGGTCACCGTCGAGTCCGCACCCGAGCGGGTAGCCGCGCTCGGATGGGGCGACGCGGAGACCGCGCTCGCGCTCGGCGTGCGACCCGTGGCGGCGAGCGACTGGCTCGGGTTCGGTGGCGACGGCATCGGCCCCTGGGCCCAGGGGCTGTACACCGAGTCACCGGAAATCATCGGCACCATGGAACCGTCGTTCGAGCAGATCGCGGCGCTCGCGCCGGATCTGATTCTCGACACGGCAAGCTCGGGAGAGCAAGCACGATACGACACACTCTCCCAGATCGCCCCGACGGTCGGCCCACCGGAAGGTGCGACGGCGTACCTGACACCGCGCGACGACCAGATCACGATGGTCGCGACCGCACTCGGTGTCCCCGAGATGGGCGAGGACGTGGTGAGCAGCATCGACGCGCAGTTCGCACAGGCCGCGGCCGATCACCCGGAGTTCGCGGGCAAGACGGTGACGGTGGCGTCGTACACCGCGGACGGGTGGGGTGCCTACGTCTCCCGCGACGCCCGCGTGCAGTTCATGCAAGACCTCGGGTTCGTGAACAATCCGGAGGTCGAGGCCACCGCGACCGAGAACTTCTTCGTCCCGATCTCGGATGAGAATCTGGGCATGCTCGACGCCGATCTGCTGATCGTGATGCCGATCTACGTCGACTCCGCGGAGGTGACCGACAATCCGCTGTACCAGCAGATTCCCGCGGTGAGCGATGGACGAGCACTCGTGCTCGACAGCGGCTCCGACGTCGCCAATGCCATATCGCTGAACTCGGCGCTGTCGATCCCGTTCGCCCTCGAGGAACTCCTGCCGCAGATATCGGAACGCGTCACCGCCTGACGCGGGGGCGTCAGTACAGGAACTCGCGGTACGACTCCTGGCGGGCAGGTTCGAGTTGGGAGACGTCGAGGTGGTGCTGCTGCGCGACCATGTCGCGGATCGCTGGGACGGAGTCCTGATCAGGCCACGTCGACGGCTCCCACACCTTCGCGCGCAGCAACGCCCGTGCGCAGTGGAGGTAGGCTTCGTCGACCCGCACGATCACCGCGAGCTGGGCAGGTTTGCCGGACATCGCCAATTCGGCGAGAAGTTCCGGGTCGGTGGACAACGACGCCGTACCGTTGACGCGCACGACCTCTTCGTTGCCCGGCACGATGAACAGAATTCCGACATGGGGATTCTCGAGGATGTTCCGGTACGAGTCTGCGCGACGGTTCCCGGGGCGATCCGGCAGGATCAGAGTCTTCTCGTCGGGGAAGAGCACCGTGCTGACCAGGTCTCCGCGTGGTGAGCTGTCGCAGTTTCCGGCCGCATCGGATGTTGCGAGTACGAAGAACCGCGCCTGCGCAATGAATTCGCGCATCAACGGTGTCGTGAACGGCGTCGTCTTCTCTTTCATCGCCGGGAACGGTTCGCCGACCGCTGCCTCGAGTTGTTCGATCGTGTCGATCCTCTCGCGGACGAGATCGTCGATCCTGTTTGCCTCCACGGGCGCCACCTCCGCCCCGGACGATACCCAACGGTCCGGGGGGCAGGTCGCCCAGCACCGTCAGCGGCGGAAGAGTTTGTTACCCAACCACACAATCGGATCGTAGCGGCGACCCGCAACGCGTTCCTTCATCGGGATGATCGCGTTGTCGGTGATGTGGATGTTCTCCGGACACACCTCGGTGCAGCACTTGGTGATGTTGCACAGCCCGAGCCCGTCCTCGTCCTGTGCGGCATCCCGGCGGTCGGCCACATCGAGCGGATGCATCTCGAGTTCAGCGAGGCGGATGAAGAAGCGTGGGCCTGCGAACGCTTCCTTGTTCTCCTCGTGGTCACGCACGACATGGCACACGTTCTGGCACAGGAAACATTCGATGCATTTGCGGAATTCCTGGGACCGCTGCACATCGATCTGCTGCATTCGGTAGTCCCCCGGTGCCAGATCCGCCGGCGGGGTGAACGAAGGGATCTGCCTGGCTTTCGCGTAGTTGAACGACACGTCGGTCACGAGGTCGCGGATGATCGGGAAGGTCCGCATCGGGGTCACGGTCACCGTCTCGTCCGGATCGAACACCGACATGCGGGTCATGCAGGTGAGCCGGGGCCGACCGTTGACCTCGGCCGAACACGATCCGCACTTACCGGCCTTACAGTTCCACCGCACCGCAAGGTCCGGGGTCTGTGTGGCTTGGAGTCGGTGCAGGATGTCGAGCACGACCTCGCCCTCGTTCACCTCGACGGTGTAGTCCTGCAGGTCGCCGCCGTCGACATCCCCGCGCCAGATCCTGAACGCCGCTTGATAACCCATGTCAGCCCTTCCGTCCCGGATGGTCCGCGAGCTCCTCGTCGGTGTAGTACTTGCCGAGTTCGTCGATGTCGAACAGTGCGAGCAGGTCCGGGCGCATCGGCTCCTGCCGCTGTGCGGTCACCGATACGTCGGGAATCGCGGGGTCGCCGCCGTTCGTGCGGCACACCAGGAGAGTGCGACGCCACTGCGGGTCCATCGACGGATGGTCGTCGCGGGTGTGGCCACCGCGACTTTCGGTGCGCTGCAAGGCAGATTCGGCCACACATTCGCACACCAGAAGCATGTTGCGCAGGTCGACCGCGAGGTGCCAGCCGGGATTGAACTGCCGATGTCCCTCCACCGCGACGTGGCGAATCCGTGCGCGCAGCGTCTGCAGTTCGTCCAGTGCGCGCTCGATCTCGTCGGCGCGGCGGATGATGCCAACGAGGTCGTGCATCGACTGCTGCAACTCGGTGTGCAGGGTGTACGGATTCTCGACTGCGCCGGAATCATCGAGCACGTCGTCGGCCGCGCCGAAGGGAGACAATGCGACGCGCGACGCCGCCTCGACATCGGCGGCCCTGACTGCCGGCCGCGCATTCAGCCCCAGCACGTAATCGGCTGCGCCGAGGCCCGCGCGCCGGCCGAACACCAACAGGTCCGACAGCGAGTTGCCGCCGAGCCGGTTCGACCCGTGCATTCCTCCGGAACACTCCCCGGCGGCGAACAGACCCGGCACTGATGCGGCACCGGTATCGGGATCGACCTCGATCCCACCCATGACATAGTGGCAGGTGGGTCCGACCTCCATCGGCTCGGCGGTGATGTCGACGTCGGCGAGTTCTTTGAACTGGTGGTGCATCGATGGCAATCGCCGCATGATCTCGGTCGCGGGCATCCGGGATGCGATGTCGAGGAAGACCCCGCCGTGGGGTGTCCCCCGCCCTTCCTTGACCTCGGAGTTGATGGCGCGGGCCACCTCGTCGCGCGGCAGCAGGTCGGGTGTGCGGCGATTGTTCTCCTGATCGTCGTACCAGCGGTCGGCTTCTTCCTCCGTTTCGGCGTACTGGCCTTTGAACACCGGCGGGATGTACGAGAACATGAAGCGATCCCCGTCGGTGTTCTTCAGGACCCCGCCGTCTCCGCGCACGCCTTCGGTGACGAGAATCCCCTTCACGCTGGGTGGCCAGATCATGCCGGTGGGATGGAACTGGACGAACTCCATGTTGATCAGTGCCGCGCCCGCTCGAAGCGCGAGTGCGTGCCCGTCGCCCGTGTACTCCCACGAGTTGGACGTCACCTTCCAGGACTTGCCGATACCGCCGGTTGCCACGACGACAGCGGGAGCCTCGAACAACACGAACCGCCCGGACTCGCGCCAGTATCCGAAGGCTCCGGCGATGCGCCCCTCGGGATCCTTCAGCAGCTCGGTGATCGTACATTCGGCGTAGACCTTCACGCGGGCCTCGTAGTCGCCGTACTCGGCGTGATCCTCCTGCTGCAACGACACGATCTTCTGCTGCATGGTGCGAATCAGTTCGAGGCCGGTGCGATCGCCGACGTGCGCGAGGCGTGGGTAGGTGTGCCCACCGAAGTTACGCTGGCTGATGCGCCCGTCGGGCGTGCGGTCGAACAACGCACCGTAGGTTTCCAGTTCCCACACCCGGTCGGGAGCTTCTCGCGCGTGCAGTTCGGCCATTCGCCAGTTGTTGAGGAACTTGCCACCGCGCATCGTGTCCTGAAAGTGCACCTGCCACGAGTCGTGCGGGTTGGCGTTGCCCATCGCGGCCGCACATCCGCCCTCTGCCATGACGGTGTGGGCCTTGCCGAACAGCGACTTGCACACCACAGCGACGGAAAGCCCGCGTTGACGGGCTTCGATGACCGCGCGTAGTCCGGCTCCGCCGGCCCCGATCACCACCACGTCGACCCTGTGCCGTTCGACTTCCACCATCCGTACCCTCCCCTGCCTCATTACGTGTGTGTCCGACGAGTGGTCAGCCGACGAACCGCAGGTCCGAGATGGTTCCGCTGGCCACGAGCATGATGTAGAAGTCCGTGATCACCAGGGTGCCCAGCGTGATCCACGCGAACTGCATATGCCGGGTGTTGATCTTCGAGATGAACGTCCAGATCCTGTACCGCACAGGATGTTTCGAGAAGTGTTTGAGACGCCCTCCGGTGACGTGCCGACACGAGTGACACGACAGCGTGTACCCCCACAGGAGAATCACGTTGACCAGCAGGATCACGTTTCCGAGACCGAACCCGAACCCACTCGGACTCTGGAACGCGACGACCATGTCGTACGTGTTGATCAGCGAGATGACGAATCCCGCGTAGAAGAAGTACCGGTGGGCGTTCTGCAGGATCAGCGGAAGTCGTGTCTCGCCCGTGTAGCGGGCGTGCGGTTCGGCAACCGCACATGCGGCAGGTGCCAGCCAGAACGACCTGTAGTAAGCCTTGCGGTAGTAATAGCAGGTCAGCCGGAAACCGAGCAGAAACGGCAACGACAGGAACGCGAGGGGCATCCACATCGGGAGCTCTCCGACCCAGGTGCCGAAATGCCGGGCCCCCTCGACGCACGATTCACTCACACACGGCGAGTAGAACGGCGTCAGGTAGTGGTAGTCCTCGACGTAATAGGACGAACGGACGAACGAGCGGATGGTGGCGTAGACGAGAAAGGCGAGAAGACCGACGACCGTCAGCAGCGGTGTCTGCCACCATCGGTCGGTACGCAGCGTTCGGGCTGCGATCCGCGCGCGGGTCGCGGACCGCACACCGCTCGCCGCGGGGGCGCTCACCGATCTCCGTGGAGACCGCCGAGGCCCTCGTCGTCCATGTCCACTCCGCGGAACATCGAGTCGTCGTACGGCTCGTTGGGAACCGGGATTCGTTCACCCGAGTACACGTGAGTCTCGGCCGGCGGACGCTCGGCGAGGTCGTGGGCGTCGATATCGAGCCGTTCGAGATCGTTCGCCAACCGCTGCACGGCGACAGCGTCGCCGTAGCGTGAACGCAACGATCCGACGCATTGACGCAGATGACCGATGGTCCGTTGCAGTTCTTGCATTTCGGTGGACATCCGTACCTCCGAACCCAGCGGTCGGCACGTCGACGCCGGCCGACACGATGTGACACCATTCACAGTACGACAGATTCGCTGTCACCGAGCGTGGTTTCGCGCCACCGAGTGGAGGATCCGTGGCTCGACCCGACAACGCCCGCATCACCGAGGTCTTCGATTCCACGGCAGCGCAATACGACAGGCAGATCCGATTCTCGGAGCGGCGGCTACTCGGAAATCCACGCCGGTGGGCCATCGGGCACGCGTCGGGTCGCGTCCTCGAGATCGCAGTCGGTACCGGGCTGAATCTTCCGCTGTACGGACCCGACGTGACTGCGGTGACCGGGATCGACCTGTCCGCGGGCATGCTCGCGCACGCACAGCAGCGCATCGCCGATCACCGGCTCACGCACTGCGAGGTACGACGCGGGGACGTCCAGGCGTTGGATCTCGCGGCCGAATCCGTCGACACCGTCGTCTCGACCCTGTCCTATTGCACGATCCCCGATCCCGCAGCGGCCAGCGCCGAAGCCATGCGGGTCCTCGTACCGGGAGGACGATTCGTGCTCGTCGAGCACGGACCCTCCACCAATCCGGTCCTGACCTGGTTCATGCGCGCGATCGAGCCACTGACTCTGAGACTCATGGCCGATCATCTCGTGCGAAACCCTGTCCCCTACCTCGAGGACACGGGCTTCGTGATCGACAGCGTCGATCGAACCGGTCTGGGCGGCAATTGCTTCCGTGTTCTTGCGCACAAGCCGGAATGAACCGGACCGTGAGTCCGAGGTTCGAAGTCCGGCAACCATGTCCGCGCGCCGGTGTGGAACTCGTCCTGCGTGAGCGCGCCGCTGCCTGCCGGGATGCGGCCGAGCACCGGAATCCCCGCGACGTCGGGCAGGTCATCGAGATTGCAGCGTTCCGCAAGATCCGGTTCGTCCGGCCACGATCCCACGATCACACCGGCGCAGTCCACACCGGCCGCACGCAGTGCCGAGGCGGTGAGCGCGGTGTGATTGAGGGTGCCGAGGCCTGACGCCACCACGATCACCGTGGGTGCGTTCAGCGCGGCCGCGACGTCTGCGAGGGTGAATCCGTCGGCGCCGAGTCGCACGAGCACGCCCCCGGCTCCTTCGACGAGGGTGAGGTCGTGGGTCGCGTCGAGATCCCTGATGGCACGCACGACCCCGGCGAGTTCGAGGAGCGGGCGACCGCTTCGGCGCGCGGCGGTGTCGGGCGCGAGCGGGTCCGGGTAGCGGGCGAGCTCGAGGACATCGACGCACGACCCGGTGAGCCGCTCGATCTCGTGCAGATCTCCGGGGTGCCCGTCTGCCACACCTGTCTGCGCGGGTTTGCACACCGCCACGGTCTTGCCCGACGCCAGCGCGAGCGAGGCCAGCGCGGCGGTCGCCACGGTCTTCCCGACATCGGTCGAGGTACCCGTCACACACACCACGCTCACGAACGTGCTCCCACCAGGACATCGGTGAGCACCCGGTCGATCAGCTCGAGATCTTCGGCGGTGAGGTCGGCCCGTGCGGTCAATCTCAGCCGCGACGTTCCGTCAGGCACCGACGGCGGACGGAAGCAGCCGACGTGCAGGCCGCGCTCGCGGCATTCGCGGGCGGCTCCGACCGCGACGTGGGGGTCGCCGAGAATCACCGATACGACAGCCGATTCGGGGGTCGCCGCGGACGTCGTCGCGGCGAGGTGGCGCGCTCGGTCGAGAACCGCCCCCGCACGTTCGGGCTCCGCGCGAAGTACTTTCAGCGCACCCCGTGCGGCGCCGACGGCGGCGGGTGCGAGACCGGTGTCGAAGATGAAGGTGCGTGCGGTGTCGATGAGATGCTCCCGCACTCGGGCATCGGCGAGCACGATGCCGCCCTGTGAGGCCAGGGATTTCGACAGTGTTGCGGTGACGATCACGTCCGGCTCGCCGGCGAGGCCCACTTCGTGGACGAGTCCGCGCCCCCCTGCACCGCGAACCCCGACACCGTGAGCCTCGTCGACGAGCAGCATCGCACCGTGTTCGCGGCACACCTGGTGCAACGAGAGCAGCGGTGCGAGATCTCCCTCTGCGCTGAACACCGAGTCGGTGAGGACGAGGGCGCGGGATTCGGTGCGCGTGGCGAGAGCGGTGGCCACAGCGTCGACATCGTTGTGCGGAGCCACGTGGATGCGAGAACGCGACAGCCGGCACGCATCGACCAGCGAGGCGTGGCTGCCGGCGTCGGATACGACGAGAGCGTCGCGCCCCGCGAGCGCGGTGACCGCACCGAGGTTGGCGGCGTAGCCGCTGGAGAACACCAGGCCGGTGTCGGCGCCGACGAATTCGGCGAATTCACGTTCGAGCAGTTCGTGTTCGGCGGTGGTTCCGGTGACCAGTCTGGATCCGGTGGCGCCGCCACCCCAGCGACGCAGCGACGCAGTGGCGCCGGCGAGCACCTCAGGGTGACGGACCAGTCCGAGATAGTCGTTGGATGCGAGGTCGAGGATCGGCGTCGACGGGGTGCGCGGAATCAGGTCTCGGTGCAGGCCCGCGCGACGCCGGGTGTCGGCGGCGAGGTCGAGCCACGCGAGCGCAGCGGATGCAGTCATGGTCGGAACCATACTTGAACACCGTTCAAGCAGTCGAGAAGAGGTCGTTCGAGGCCTGGTGGGTCAGCGTCCGCTCCGGGCCGCCGCAACCATGCCCCCGCAGATCCGCGTGACATCGTCGGCTGTGCACACATACGGCGGCATCGCGTAAACGAGGTTGCGGAACGGCCGCAGCCACACCCCGGCACCGACCGCCGCATCGGTCGCAGCGCGCATGTTCACGGGCTCGGCGAGCTCCAGGACGCCGATTCCCCCGAGCACCCGGACGTCGACGACCCCGGGTATGTCCCGCGCCGGTGCGAGGCCGGCTTCGAGTCCCGAGGTGAGCGCCGCGACCTCGGCGCGCCAGTCACGTGAGAGCAACAGTTCGATGGATGCGACCGCCACGGCGCACGCGAGTGGGTTGCCCATGAAGGTCGGGCCGTGCATCACTCCGCCGCCTTCGCCCGCACTGATCGTCTCGGCGATTTCCGACGTGCACAGGACCGCGGCGAGGGTCAGATACCCACCGGTGAGCGCCTTACCGACGCACAGGATGTCCGGCGCCACACCCGCGTGGTCCGCAGCGAACAGCTCCCCGGTGCGGCCGAATCCGGTGGCGATCTCGTCGAAGATCAGCAGCAGTCCGTGTTCGTCGCACATGCGGCGCAGTTCGCGCAGGTAAGCGGGAGCGTGGAACCGCATCCCGCCGGCACCCTGCACGACCGGTTCGACGATCACTGCGGCGAGTTCGTCGGTGCGCTCGGTGAGGATTGCTTCGAATGCCTCCACGTAGTCCGAGTCGAACCCGGCCGGTGGCGCGGGGGCGAACACCTGCTGCGCGAGCACATCCGTCCACAGCGAATGCATCCCGCCGTCGGGGTCGCACACGCTCATCGGTGCGAACGTGTCGCCGTGGTAGCCGCCACGCCATGTGAGCAGGCGGTGCCGCTCCGGTTTCCCGACTGCCCGCTGATACTGCAACGCGATCTTGATTGCGACCTCGACCGACACAGAGCCCGAGTCCGCGAGGAACACCTTGTCGAGCCCCTCCGGCGTGATATCCACCAGCAGTTCGGCCAGACGCGCCGCGGGCGCATGTGTCAGCCCACCGAACATGACGTGGCTCATCTTGGACAGCTGCTCGGTGACGGCGCGGTCGAGCACCGGGTGTCGGTAGCCGTGCACCGCCGCCCACCAGGAGCTCATGCCGTCGACGAGCTCACGACCGTCGGCCAGCACGAGCCGCGTACCATGGGCATGGTCGACCACGAGCGGTTCGGTCGACGGAGGGAACGCACCGTACGGATGCCACAGGTGCGCTGCGTCGAGAGACGAGATACGGGCAGCAGAAGAGGTGGTGGATGACACGCACCCGACTGTAAGCGGTTGGTGATCACGGAGCGCCACCCCGTAGTCTGCCTGAGTTCATGTGAAGCTTCCTCACACGAACAGCTCGGCGGATGTCGGCCGCCGAGCCCGCACGCACCAGGGGTACTGCCAGCTTCATGTCCGTCCATACGTCGCCCTCAGCCGCGAGCACCACTGCAGTCCCGGCCTCTGCTCGTCCTGGCTATCGCTCCGATCTCGACGGAGTCCGCGGACTCGCCATCGCCTTGGTGGTGGTCTTCCACGTCTGGTTCGGACGCGTGTCCGGCGGCGTCGACGTGTTTCTCGCGCTGTCCGGCTTCTTCTTCGTCGGCTCCTTGCTCCGGGTCGCGGAATCAGGGGCGCCCCTCGACCCGTGGCCGGTGCTGAAGCGGGTCGGACGCCGACTCCTCGCACCACTCGTTCTCGTCCTCGCGGGCACAACGATCGCCGCACTCGTCCTGCTTCCGTTCCCTCAATGGGATCGGGTCGCAGAACAGACACGCGCGTCGCTGCTGTTCGTGCAGAACTGGGAGCTCGCGCGCACCGCGGCCGACTACCTCGCCGCCGATCCCATGGTCAGCCCCCTGCAGCACCTGTGGTCGATCGCAGTACAAGGACAGTTCTATCTCGCGGCACTGATCGTGGTGTTCGCCTCGGCATGGTTGCTGCGCCGGGCGCAGATCCCCGTCCGCGTGCCACTGACCGTACTTCTCTCGTTGATCACCGTCGCGTCGCTGGCGTATGCATCGTTCTCCACCACGCCGCAATCGTGGCTGTACTACGACAGCGCGGCGCGAGTGTGGGAACTGACGCTCGGCGCGGTCCTGGTGTGCATCTCGCCGTGGCTGCGGGCACCGAAACTCGTTCGGTCCGGGCTGGGAATCGTGAGCCTGGCGATCCTCTTCGCGTGCGGGTTCGCTCTCAACGGCAATGCCCTCTTTCCGGGACCGTGGGCGTTGGTCCCGGTGGGGGCGGCAATGGCATTGGTTGTTGCAGGAGCCACCCCCGGCGTCACCGGACCCGACACCCCCACGGCGAGATTCCTGTCGTCAGCGCCACTCATCCGGCTGGGAAGCATCGCGTATGCGCTGTACCTGTGGCACTGGCCCGTGCTGATCGGTTACCTGATGTTGCGGGATCGACCGTCGGTGGGATTCGCCGGCGGGGTCGTCGTGATCGGTATCTCCCTCGTCCTCGCCGAGGCCACCACCCGGTTCATCGAGACCCCGATTCGGCGGTCGGTCCCGGGACTGTGGCGCACCACCCTCGTCGCGGGGCTCGCGCTGACCGGTGTGGCGCTCATCGCGAGTACGACAGGGTGGATCGCCCACGTCGATCGCACGGTGAGTCACTTCTCCCACTCGGCCAGGCCTGACCCGGATCTCTACCCGGGCGCAGCAGCGATCGGACTGCCCGAGGTCGAGCGCCAGCCCGTGTACCCACCCCTGATCGTGGCCGCCGACGACCTTCCGCCCGCAACCATCGACGGCTGCATCGCCCAGCACACCAACCGTGAAGCCTTGACCTGCGTCTACGGCGACCCGATGTCGACGCGCCGCATGGTGCTCGCCGGAGGTTCACATTCCGAGCATTGGCTCGCCGCTCTCGACGCGCTCGGCCGCGAGCACGGCTTCCGCCTCGACACCTATCTCAAGGTCGGGTGCCCGTTGTCCGACCCCAACGCTGAACTGACCGACGACTCGCCGACGATCGAGTGCGACTCCTGGTCCGTGAAGGTGCTTGCCGAACTCGCGGCGTATCCGCCCGACGTGCTGTTCACCACCTCGACCAGGACGAAGGACCCGGGTGAAGGACCGGGCGATTTCACGCCGTTCTGGTACATCGAGCTGTGGGAGACGCTCGCCGACTACGGCATCCCGGTGGTTGCGATCCGCGACAATCCGTGGCTCATCGACAACGAAGTCCAGTACAACGCCTCGGACTGTCTGGCTTCGGGCGGCACCGCGGAGTCGTGCGGCGTCGATCGCGCTGCCGCGCTCGATCCGGTCGACCCGGCCCTGGCGTCTGCCGCGCACCTTCCGTCGGTGACGCTGCTGGATATGACCGATTCGTTGTGCCGACAGGACGTGTGTCGAGTCATCGAGGGCAATGTGCTGGTCTACCGTGACGACGACCACCTCACGACGACGTACGTCCGGACGTTGACCCCCGACCTGGGCCGTCAACTCGGTCCCGCGACCGGATGGTGGTGAGCGAACTCGCTCCGGCGAGAGAGCCGCATCCTCTGCCGTTACGCTGAGGATCCATGGAGCCCAGCGACAGCAACACGACCCGGGACGCGGTGGAGCCCATTCCTGTGTGGCCCGGCCACCCCTACCCGCTGGGAGCCACCTACGACGGCGCCGGCACCAACTTCTCCCTCTTCTCTGAGGTAGCCGAGAAGGTGGAACTGTGTCTGATCGACCGTGACGGATACGAGACACGGGTCACGCTCGACGAGGTCGACGGATACGTGTGGCACGCGTACCTCCCGACAGTCTCACCGGGCCAGCGCTACGGATACCGCGTGTACGGCCCGTTCGACCCCGCCGAGGGACATCGATGCGACCCGAGCAAGCTGCTTCTCGACCCCTACGGCAAGGCATTCGACGGCGGTTTCGACGGCGACCCGTCGCTGTACTCGTACGCGTTGCCCGATCCTGACAGCGAAGGCCGAGACCCTGTTCCTGACTCCGAACCGGCGCCCGAGTTCGTCGAAGCGGCGGACTCCTCCACTGGAACCGACGATGACGCACCGACGGACGAACCCGAGGACCGGGGGAACGAGGACAAGGGGAACGAACAGGAGTCGGCCGACGAACTTCCCCGTCTCGATTCACTCGGGCACACGATGACCACCGTCGTGATCAACCCGTTCTTCGACTGGGCATCCGACCGGCACCCGCGGCGCCCCTACCATCAGACGGTCATCTACGAAGCCCACGTCAAAGGCATGACCGCCACCCACCCCGATGTGCCCGACTACCTGCGAGGAACATACGCCGGCCTCGCGCACCCGGCCGTCATCGAGCACCTGCTCCTGCTCGGCGTCACCGCGATCGAACTGATGCCGGTGCACCAGTTCATGAACGACCAGACGCTGCAAGATCGCGGGCTCAGCAATTATTGGGGGTACAACACCTTCGGGTTCTTTGCTCCGCACACCGCGTACTCGTCGGCGTCGAAACCGAGCGGGGTGGTCGCCGAGTTCAAGGCGATGGTGCGCACGTTCCACGAAGCAGGGATCGAGGTCATTCTCGACGTCGTCTACAACCACACCGCCGAAGGCAACCACCTCGGCCCGACCATCTCGTTCCGCGGCATCGACAATGCCGCCTACTACCGGCTTGTCGAAGACGACAAGGCCCATTACATGGACTACACGGGCACCGGCAACAGTCTCAACGCGCGGAACCCCCACACTCTCCAGCTGATCATGGACTCCCTTCGATACTGGGTCACCGAAATGCACGTCGACGGATTCCGGTTCGATCTCGCATCGACCCTCGCCCGCGAGTTGCACGACGTCGACCGGTTGTCCGCCTTCTTCGACCTGGTCCAGCAGGATCCGGTGGTGTCGCAGGTCAAGCTCATCGCCGAGCCGTGGGACGTCGGCGAAGGGGGCTATCAGGTGGGCAACTTCCCCGGGTTGTGGACCGAGTGGAACGGCAAGTACCGCGACACGGTCCGCGACTACTGGCGCGGTGAGCCGGCCACACTCGGAGAGTTCGCGTCGCGCCTCACCGGTTCTTCCGACCTCTACGAGGACACCGGACGACGGCCGAGCGCGTCGATCAACTTCGTCACGGCACACGACGGATTCACACTCGCAGATCTCGTGTCATACAACGAGAAACACAACGAGGCGAACGGCGAGGAGAACCGTGACGGCGAGTCGCACAACCGCTCGTGGAACTGCGGTGTGGAAGGGCCGACGGACGATCCCGACATCCGCGAGCTCCGCGGGCGCCAGCGACGCAACATCCTCGCGACATTGATGTTGTCGCAGGGCACCCCGATGATCGCGCACGGCGACGAGATCGGCCGCACCCAGAACGGCAACAACAACGTGTACTGCCAGGACAACGAATTGTCCTGGATGGACTGGACACTCGCCGAGACGAATGCCGACCTGCTGGAGTTCACCCGCAACGTCATCGCGCTGCGCACGGAACATCCGGTCTTCCGGCGTCGCCGGTTCTTCGAAGGCCGCCCGATCCGCAGCGGCGACCAATCCCGCGACATCGCGTGGCTCACCCCGGGTGGCGACGAGATGACACCGGAGGACTGGGACAGCGGATTCGGACGATCCCTGTCCGTTCTCCTCAACGGCGAAGGCATACCGGAACCCGACCAACGGGGTCAGCGGGTCGTCGACGACTCGTTCCTCCTGTGTTTCAACGCCCATGACGAAGCGATCGACTTCGTCACCCCGGACGGTCCACACGCTCTGGAATGGACACTCACCCTCGACACCGATATCGCGGACGGTCGATGCGCCCCGAACACGGTCTCGGCCGGGGAGTCGGTGACCGTGCAGGCCCGTTCGGTGCTGGTCTTGAGGAAGACGGTATGAACGCCATCGGTGTGAATACCGGTCCGGTGAGCAGTGGCGCGGTGGTCCCCGTCCCGGTGACAGCGACCTACCGTCTGCAGATGCGCCCCGACGCGTTCACCTTCGCCGATGCGGTGGATCTGGTCGACTACCTCGACGCACTCGGCGTCTCACACTTGTACCTGTCGCCGGTGCTCACCGCGGTGGACGGGTCCAGTCACGGATACGACGTGGTGGACCCGAGCACGGTCTCGGCCGGGCTCGGCGGACGTTCCGGGCTCGAAGGATTGGCGGAGGCCGCACGCGCACGCGGGATGGGGTTGGTCATCGACATCGTCCCCAACCATGTCGGGGTCGCCGATCCACGTCAGAACGCGTGGTGGTGGGACGCCCTCCGCCGCGGCCGCGAGTCCGAGTACGCGGACTTCTTCGACTTCTATACCGCGGCCGACAACGGGGCGGACGGAAAGATCGCGCTTCCCGTATTGGCTTCGGGTGACGACGCGGGCGAGTTCACCGTCGACCGATCCGGCCCGGAACCGATGATCGCCTACTACGACAAACGGTTTCCCATCGCACCGGGCACCGATACCGGCACTGCTGCCGAGATCCATGATCGGCAGACGTATCGGTTGGTGCCGTGGGATTCGGGCCTGATCGGGTACCGGAGGTTCTTCACTGTCAGCGACCTTGCGGCCGTCCGGGTGGAGGATCCCCACGTGTTCGATGCGGCGCATGCCCAGGTCGCGTCGTGGATCACGGACGATCTGGTCGACGGTATTCGAGTCGATCACCCGGACGGTCTTGCCGATCCCTCGGACTATCTCGGGCGACTGCGCGATCTGATCGGCTCCGACCGATGGCTCGTGGTGGAGAAGGTCCTCGCCGACGGCGAACCCCTCGACGCGACACTCCCGGTGGATGGCACCACCGGCTATGACGCCCTCAACGAACTCTCCGCGGTGTTCCTCGATCCGCGCGGCGAGGACGAACTGAACGCGCTCTCGCGCACATTCACCGGCGCCGACGGCGCCGCGGAATGGCTGCACGAACAGGAACATCTGCTTGGACGGCAGGTGCTCGAGACGGGACTCGCGGCGGAGATTCGGCGTCTCGTACGCAGGATCCGGCACTCGACCGGCGAGACCATGGTCACCGATCCTGCACTCACCGACGCCGCAGTGCGCGACGCAGTGGTCGCGGTCGTCACACAGGTACCGGTATACCGAGCCGACTACGCACCGCTGAGCACGATGCTGCCGCGCATCGTCGGTCGGGTGGGACGCAGCGACCCAGCATTGGTGCCCGCCCTCGAGGTGTTGGTACAGGCGCTGGCCACGGACCCCGAGACCGTGGCGCGGTTCGGGCAGGTGTGCGGTGCCGCGACCGCGAAGACCGTGGAGGACTGCCTGTTCTATCGCGCGGCCCGCCTGATCTCCCTGCAGGAGGTCGGCGGAAACCCCGGACGCTTCGGTCTCGGTCCGAGTGAATTCCACCTCGCGTGGGCGCAGCGTGCACGCTCGTGGCCGCGGACGATGACCACGTTGTCCACGCACGACACCAAGCGCAGCGAAGATGTCCGTGCGCGAATCGGAGTGCTGTCGCAGGTGCCACGACTGTGGGCCGACTGCGTGACGGAATGGGAGACGGCGGCGCCGAGCCCCGATCCGGCGATCGGGGCGTTCCTCTGGCAGACACTGTTCGGAGTCTGGCCCGTCGACGGCGTCGTCACCGACGCACTGCGAATTCGTCTGCAGGACTACGCCAGGAAGGCGGTGCGGGAAAACGGCACCCGTACGTCGTGGACCGACGTGGACGTCGAGTTCGAGGGTTCTGTCCTGGCCTGGCTCGACTCCGTGTGCGACGGCCCGTGCGGTGCAGGGATGTCCGAGTTCGTCACCGGCCTCGAACCACATTTTTCATCGGATGCGCTGGGCCAGAAGCTTCTCCAGCTTCTCGGCCCGGGGATCCCGGACGTCTATCAGGGCACCGAACTGTGGGACGATTCGCTGGTCGATCCAGACAACCGTCGGACCGTCGATTACTCGGTTCGGCGACGCCTGCTGCACACGGACGAGGTGCCGCCGAAATTTGCGGTCGTCCGGGCCGCGCTGCGACTGCGTCGTGAGCGGCCGGCCAGTTTCGTCGGTGGCGCCTACGTGCCTCTGCGTGCCTCCGGTACTGCGGCACACCATGTGCTCGCCTACGGCCGTGGTCCGCGGGTCGACGAGGTCGATGTGGTGGCAGTGGCCTCGCGACACACGGTCTCGCTCGGTGTGGACGGATGGGCCGATTCGGTGCTCGCGCTGCCTCCGGGTGACTGGATCGACCGGCTGACGGGGCGGGAGGTCTCGGGGCAAGTGCGGCTCGACAGTTTGTTCACCGAGTTCCCGGTAGCTGCGCTGGGCAGGCTCCGACCGCCTGCTCCGCTCGCTTAGAGGTCCGCCAGATCGCGAGCGTCCTCCTCTTCCCTGCGACGACGCTCGCGACGTTGGTACCACACGACGCCTCCCGTCGCGGCGCCTCCCCCGACGAGCCCGCCGACGATCAATCCCGCCCACGTGGCGACATCCTGATCGATGGGGGTGGACAGTTGCGCGTAGATTCCGGCGATCCCGGCGAGGTAGACGACACCGGCCAGGATGGTCCGTGGGCGCCACGTCTTCGCGGTCGAGTACAGATCGACGTGTGCGGCGCGTGCATACGTAATTGTCACCATCGAGATGACGAACCACACGGCGAGAACGCCGATCGAGATCTGCGCACCGATACGTCCGGCGATCCAAGGCAGAAGGGCTGCGCCGACGAGGGCGGACCATTGGGCGAGTTGGAATCCCACCGCGGAGGCCTCGTTCCACACGTCGCGCTGACGTTCGTCGTGGTAGAACTCGTCGTCCAGATCGCCGATGAAGCGAGCAGCTTTCATGAACACGGCCATTACCGGCCCTCCTCGGTCAGGGGGAACAATTCTTCGACGGTGGAGCCGAGGCTCCGCGCGAGCCGCAATGCGAGGTAGACGCTGGGCGCATAGTCGCCCTTCTCCGTCGACACGATGCTCTGCCGACTGACGCCTACTTGCGCGCCGAGCTCGGCCTGAGTGAGCCTCGCCCGCTTGCGAAACTCGCGGACCCGGTTGTCCCTCAACGTGCTCGTCACACCACAAAGACAAGCACCCTTGACATATAATGTCAAGAACACTTGTCTTTTCAGCGTCATCAACCCCCCGTCCGGCAGCGCCGACGAGCCATCCGATCTTGCGGGGACAACTCGATGAGATTAGTCTTCTCCAAAAGAAGAAAGGCGATTCTCGTCACATACCGAACGGTGCGACCTATCGATCCACTCGTCCCTCGAGTCGGGTCCGTCGGAAACTGTGGCGCGACTCCGGTACCACCGAATTCTCAGCCCGCCCGAATGCCGTCTGCCCGCGCTACTGCGGCGTCTCGTCCCGCACGCGCACGAGAGGATTCCGATGAATATCGATGACATGGTGATGGTCAGCATCGACGACCACGTGGTCGAACCCCGCGACATCTTCGAAAAACACTTCCCGAAAAACCTCATGAA
>NZ_SLVY01000014.1 GCF_004345605.1 Rhodococcus sp. SMB37 | reverse complement strand
CGAAATCGGAGTACCGACCCCGGCAGGGGTGAAGAACGCCGGAATACCGGCACCACCGGCACGGAGCTTCTCCGCGAGGGTGCCCTGCGGCGTCAACTCCACCTCCAGCTCACCCGAGAGATACTGCCGCGCGAACTCCTTGTTCTCACCCACGTAGGACGCAGTGACCCGGCGGATTCGCTTCTCACCGAGAAGGATCCCCAGGCCGTGCCCGTCGACACCGCAGTTGTTGGAGAACACCTCGAAATCGGTGGCGTTGCCGGCTGCGATCGCTGCGATCAACTCGTCGGGAATACCGCACAGCCCGAAACCACCGACGGCGAGCAGCGCACCCGACGGAATGTCCGCAACCGCGTCGGCCGCCGTAGCGAAGACCTTGCTCACTTGGCGTCTCCCGTGGCGGGCAGGATGCGGTTGCGCACCTCACCGAAACCGATACGCGAGCCGTTCGGGCCCGGAGCGGTAGCGGAGATGGAGATCTCGTCGCCGTCCTCGAGGAAGGTGCGAGTCTCGTCACCGACCTGGACGGGTTCTGCTCCGCCCCAGGTGAGTTCGATGAAGGCGCCGCGCTGGTCCTTCTCCGTGCCGGAGATGGTGCCGGAGCCGAACAGGTCGCCGGTGCGAGTCGCGGCGCCATTGACCGCAGTGTGCGCCAGCATCTGCGCGGGCGACCAGTACATCTGGGCATACGGCGGGCGCGAGACGATGTGGCCGTTCCACTCCACCGCGAGATCGATGTCCAGGCCCCACTTCTCCTCACCCAACAGGTACGGGAGCGGTTCGGGGTCCTGAACCGGGGTGTCGATGCGCGCGGCCTCGAGCGCGGCGATCGGCACGACCCACGGCGAGATCGACGTCGCGAACGACTTGCCGAGATTCGGTCCGAGCGGCACGTACTCCCAGGCCTGGATGTCGCGGGCCGACCAGTCGTTGAGGATCACGGCGCCGAAGCAGTGATCGGCGAACTCGTCGGGAGCAATCTGCTCCCCCATCTTCGACCCCGCCCCGACGATGAAGCCCATCTCCGCCTCGATGTCGAGCCGGATCGACGGGCCGTACACCGGCGCTTCGTCGTTCGGTCCCTTGCGCTGACCGCACGGACGGACGATGGCGACACCCGAGGTGATGACGGTCGACGAGCGTCCGTGGTAACCGACGGGCAGGTGCTTCCAGTTCGGCATGAGCGGGTCGGGGTTCTGGGGGCGGAACAACCGGCCCAGGTTCGACGCATGGTTCTCCGATGCGTAGAAGTCGACGTAGTCGGCGACCTCGATCGGCAGGTGCAGCGTGACGTCGCCGATCGGGAAGACAGCATCGTCGGCCACATCACCGGCGATCGTCTCTTTGATGGTGGCGCGCACCTCGTCCCAGCGGGCACGGCCCTGCGCCATGAAGGCGTTGAGACTCGGCTCGGCGAACACGACGTCATCTTCGAACAGGCGGCTCAGGTCGAGGACCGAATCACCCACGCGCACACCGACACGAGGCTCGGTGTCGGCGGTGGAGAAGATGCCGTACGGGAGGTTGTCCGTTCCGAAGAGTGAACCCTCGGGGATGGCAATGGTGGTCATGAGAGTGTTCCTTCGCTGATCGGGGATACGGACGACGGAGCGAGCCCGAGGTCGAGCAGGTCGGTGAGCGGATCGGCGATACTGCAGGTGCCGTACGAGCGGAACATGCTGCGTACCTCGGCGGCGCGCTCGTCGGACAGATCCTTCAAACGTGACGCGAGAGCGGCACCGTCGCGGTCGGCGAGTGCCTCAGCGATGGCGGCGTTGTCGCCGCCGTCGAGTGTCACCGCGACCGCGTCGAGGATGTTCAGGAAGCCGTGTTGCTCGAATCCTGTCTCGGGGTCGGTGTTGCGGACCGCGTGATGCAGTCCGGCCGTAGCCTTGAAGGGCACACCCGCCGTCACGACGGTGCGGATTGCGTCGGCGAGTTCGGCTTCGTCCGGATAGGCCTCGGCGACGATGCCTCCGGTGCGGAACTTCGCCGAGTACGGGGTCTGTGCGAGGCGAGCCAGGATCTCCGGGCGACGCTCGTCGCGGGGTACTTCGACGAACACGCTGAGCTCCGGTTTGGCCGAAGAGATCTCGCCGAGCGCGGCAAAGAGTTCGTCGACGGTCTGCTCTGCGGGGACGGCGATCTCGAGAGCGGTGACGGACACGGAATCGAGTGTCGCGGCCTTCGCCAGCGCAGGTGCGACCGCATCGGTGCCGGTGGGCACCGTCAGGCTCAGCTCGAGCTCACCGGTATACGGCTCCTGCGCGAGCAGTTCGGCGAGCTCACCGAGACGGCCTGCCGGGAACACGAACGACCCGACGAGCGGCGCGTGATCGGCAGCGGTGTGGACGGCGTGCGCAGGGACCGCATCCGCGATCGGCGCATTTCCAGGAGGGAAGAGCGCGGCGTCGTCACACAACTGCGTGAGCAGAGGGCCGAAGGTTGTCACTTGGATGCCTCCCTGTTGCGGTTCCAGCTTCCGGCATATGCGGCGTCCTCGCACGCGAGGGCGCCTTCGCCGAGTTCGAGCGGGCGGAAGGTGTCGACCATGACGGCGAGTTCGTCGAAGAACTCGGCGCCGATACTGCGTTCGTACGCTCCGGGCTGCGGGCCGTGAGCGTGGCCGCCGGGATGGACCGAGATGGAGCCCTGTCCGATACCCGAGCCCTTACGGGCCTCGTAGTCGCCACCCACGTAGAACATGACCTCGTCGGAGTCGACGTTCGAGTGGTAGTACGGCACCGGGATCGACAGCGGGTGGTAATCCACCTTGCGGGGCACGAAGTTACAGATCACGAAGTTGTTGCCCTCGAACGACTGGTGCGCCGGCGGCGGCTGGTGCACTCGGCCGGTGATCGGCTCGTAGTCGTGGATCGAGAACGTGTACGGGTACAGGCAGCCGTCCCACCCGACGACGTCGAACGGATGGTTCGGCATGAGGTAGCGGGTACCGACGATGCCGTGGGAGGTGCGGTGCTTGACGAGCACCTCGACGTTCTCCTCCTCGACGATCAGCGGCTCGGTGGGGCCGTGCAGGTCGCGTTCGCAGAAGGGGGCGTTCTCGAGGAACTGGCCGAACTTCGACAGATAGCGCTTCGGCGGCACGATGTGGCTGTTCGCCTCGATCGTGTAGGCGCGCAGCGGCTCGTCGCCCGTCGGCACCCAGCGGTGTGTGGTGGCCATGGGCAGCAGCACGTAGTCGCCGGGCTTGGCCTCGAGCGTGCCGAACACGGTTTCGACGTTCGCGGTACCCGACTCGACGTAGACCATTTCGTCACCCACCACATTGCGGTAGAGCGGCGACGGTTTCTTGGACACGGCGTACGAGATGCGCACGTCGGGGTTGCCGAGGATCATGCGGCGGCCGGTGACGACGTCGGTGTCGTTCCAGACGCTCTCCGGGAAAAGGTCGTGCAGCTTCAGGTGCCGCGGCTCGAGCGGATGGTTCGGCGTCGTGACCTGGTCCGGGACCGTCCACTCGGTGGCGTCGACGATCGCCGACGGGATGTACTTGTGGTACAGCAGCGCGGAGTCCGACGAGAAACCTTCCTCACCCATCAGCTCCTCGTAGTAGAGGTTGCCGTTGTCGTCGCGGTGCTGGGTGTGACGCTTGGGCGGGATAACGCCGAGCTGTCGGTAGAACGCCATGGTTCAGCTCCTCGGAAATGGTGAATCGGTCTGCGCGGGGTCTCTGTCGCCGCCGGGATTAGTAAATACATTAACTAATTCGAGAGCGTGCGCGCAACCACAGGGTTGAAATTGCCATGAATCAGTTGCGTCCGCGCACGTCGAACTGGCTGCGGTTGGTGATGAGCTTGTTCAGCAGTATCACGAGAATCTGCTGCTCAGCGTCGCTGAGAACATCCACCCACGCGAGTTCGCGCTCGTTCTGCGCACCGAAGGCCTCGACGATTTCCTTCTCGCCGGCCTCCGTCAGCGACAGCTGCACCGAGCGGGCATCGTGGCTGACGGGGGTCTTCTCCAGAATATTGGCTTCGACCAGCGGTTTCGCGAGATTCGACACGGCCGCACGACTCATCCCGGTCAGCCTCGCCGCCACGTTCGGTTCGATGGGACCGGCCAGCCAGATCACGAACATCAGGCGATACGCCGACCACGAGCGCCCGCGCGGGCGGTGCACGCTCGATTCGAGGTCGTAGGTGACGATGTCCGACGCCCGGTTCAACGTGAGCAACACTTCGGTCGCGCTGCGGTGATGGTCGCCGAACTTGCTGTTCAGACGCTCCTGCGCGAGTTCGACAAAGGACCAGTAGTCGAGGTCGCGAGGTGCGGACATGCGGCCACAGTACCGCAGACCGCGTACTTGTTCATACATTTATCATCCGCTGAACAACGAACGCCGACACCCACATCGGGTGCCGGCGTTCGCTCGAGACATGTCCGACGTCAGTCGGTCGGCAATTCGATGCCCTTGGTCTCCTCGATGAGGAACACCGCTCCCAAGGTCAGTAACGCTGTGAACACGAAGTACCCGGCCGGAGCCAACGAGTTCCCGGTGACATCGATCAGCCACGTGGCGATGAAGGGTGCGGTGCCGCCCAGGCACATGTTCGTGACGTTGTTACCGAGTGCGATGCCGCTGTACCGCACCGATGCCTTCAGCATCTCGACATAGACGACGAAGGAGGCGCCGTTGACGACCGACACACAGATGAACAACACCGACTGACCGAGAACGGCCTGCCACAGGGTTCCGCCCGCCATCAACATGAACATCGGGACGCCGAGCACCGCCGCAGCGAGGCTACCGGCGAACAACACCGGCTTACGTCCGTACTTGTCGGCCATGTAGCCGGAGATCGGCAGGGTGATCACGCCCAGGACCAGCGCGAGCGACGTCGACAGGAACGCCGCCGACGACGTCTGTCCACCCTCGGTCTGCAAGTACGTCGCCGCGTAGACCGACGCGACGTAATAACCGCCGACGATGAGCGCCCCGAGCATGATGATCTTGAGGACGCTTCCGCCGGAGGTCTTCAGGAGTTCCACGACGGGCAACTTCTTCGTTTCGCCCTTCTCCGCCATCTCCTCGAACTGCGGGGTGTCTTCGAGGTGGTTACGGATCCAGACGCCGATGACACCGATCACGACGCTGAGCAGGAACGGGATGCGCCAAGCCCACTCGAGGATCTGCTCCTCCGAGAAGGTCGACGTGATACCGAGTGCGACGAGCGATGCCACCAGCGAACCCAGGTACGTGCCGGAGTTGACCATCGAGGTCTGCGTCGCACGCCACCGTGCCGGTGCGGATTCGGACACGAACGCGTTGGCACCTCCGAGTTCACCGCCTGCTGCGAAGCCCTGCAGACAGCGGGCCAGCACGAGCAGGACGGTCGCCCACACGCCGAGGGTGGCGTAGGTGGGCATCAGACCCATGGCCGCCGTCGCCACCACCATCAGCAGGATGGTCCAGGACAGCGCGGTCTTACGTCCGTATCTGTCGCCGATGTGACCGAAGACGATGCCGCCGGGCACCCGCAGGAAGAAGGCCACCGCGAAGGCCGCGAAGGTCCCCAGCAGAGCGGCCGTGTCGTTCTCCGAGACGAAGAACAGCGTGGCAACCATCGTTGCCATGTAGCCGTAGATTCCGAAGTCGTAGTACTCGACGACGGTACCCACGACCGCCGCGCGGATGACCGTGGCCGTCGACTGTTTCTTCGGTGCGGGGTCTGCGTGCGGCGGCCTTTCCGCGGCCGTTGCCGCGTCGGATCCAAGCATGGTGTGTCCTTAGTGGTTCGAGGGGACAGGCGGGCGTCAGACGCCGGCTGTCCCGAGTTCAGACGGCTGCGTGGAGCCGACGGAGGACGCCCGTGCCGCGTTGCGGCCGGCGATGCGCCCCATGGTCAATGCGTTGGCGACGGCGTTTCCGCCACCCACATAGCGGAGGCCGAGGATCCCGGCTCCCGCTTCTCCGGCCGCATACAGGCCGGGGACGACGTTCCCGATCGTGTCGAGAACTTCGGCGTTCTGATTGATCTCGAGTCCCGCGTGCGTACAGACCAGTTCGGCGGGCAGCATACGCACCGCGTAGAACGGTCCCTGCGCGACGGGGTCGGGATCGGAGGTCGAGCCCTTGTTCGCAAGGGTGCGGTGGCGCAGGAAATCGTCGTCGACACCGTTCGGGAGCTGGGAGTTCCACCGGGTCACGGTGGCCACCAGCGCGGGCACGGTCACGCCTATCAGCCCTGCGAGTTCGACGAGGGTATCTGCGCGCACAGTACGCCCCGCGTCGGCTTCCGCCGCGACGCGCTCGGCGTCCCAGTCGGCGTAACCCGCGGGGAGCTCCGTACGCGCCTTGTCATCGAAGATCGCCCACACGGGCCCGTCCTGCGCGTCCATGAGACCACCCGACACGGCGTACGAGGCATCCTCGTCCATGAACCGGCGACCGGCCTTGTTGATGTAGATCCGCGATTTGGGCGGGAACCCCGCCTGCCAGTGGTGGTAGCGCTGGAAGTAGGCAGTGGGCATGGTCAGGCCCCAGTCCTTGCCGACGACCGCGGACCCGATCTGCTCACCGAACCGGAGATGATCACCGCGGCTACCGGGTGCGGCGACGACGAACAACGAATCACCCGCGGCGAGAGGGTACGGGTAGTACTGCTCGAGCAGTTCAGGGCTCTGTGCGAATCCTCCGGACGCCACGACAACGGTGTGTGCACGGACCTCGATATCGTCCGCCACGACACCGACGACCCGACCGTCCTCGACGAGCAGGCGCTGCACCCGGGTGGCGAGGATCGCCTCGACGCCGTGGGCGCGGCGGGCCCGGTCGAGGGTCTGCACGAGCCCGTATCCCTGATCCTTCGGCACATGGCCGCGCCACACGTCCTCGACCCCGGCCTGGCACAAACCGGGCATGTGAGCATTCGACGACTGACGCGCCGGGATCTCCACACCCAGTTCGAGGAGCCAATCGAGGGTCGGGCCGGCGTTCTCGCAGAACGCCCGGACCAGGCCCGGGTTCAGGATCCAGTGGTTGAGGTCCATGTAGTGCTGGAAGAACTTGTCGGCGGTGTCCTCGATACCGAGTCCGGCCTGCACGCTCGTTCCCGCAGCGGTGAACAGCCCGGCCGACAGTTGCGTCGATCCGCCCAGTTCGGTTTCGGACTCGAACAGCAGAACGCTCGCGCCGGCTTCGGCGGCAGAGACCGCCGCAGCGAGGCCCGCGCCGCCGCCACCGATCACCACGACGTCGATGATGTCGTCGCTCATGACAGTTGATCTCCCGTCTCCGCGATGATGCGGTGGTAGAGGCCGTTGGAGGTCATCCCGCCGTCGACGGTGACCTCACTGCCGGTCATGTACGTGGACCGATCCGAGAGCAGGAACATCACGGCGTCGGTGATCTCGTCGACCGTCGCCATCCGCCCGACCGGAACGCTCTCGAGAGCGGCACCGACGAATGCGTCCGCGCCTCCCAGCAGCGAGGTGCCGACCAGCCCGGGGTGCACCGAGTTGACTCGGATTCCCCACTTCGCGAAATTGCCTGCTGCCGATTTCGACAGGCCCCGCACTCCCCACTTGCTCGACGAGTAGGCCGGAGAGAAGTAGCCGATCTGCCCGGAGATCGAGGAGATGTTGACGATGGAGCCGCCGCCGCTGTCGCGCATGAGGGGCGCAACGGCTTTCATGCCATAGAAGGGACCGAACAGATTGATACGCATCGTGGCTTCCCAGACGTCGTCCGGGGTGTCCATGAACTCGAGCCGCCGCGAGATCCCGGCGTTGTTGACCAGTCCGTCGAGTGTCCCATGCCGAGAACTGATCTCGTCCACCACCCGGGTCCACGACGCCGAGTCGGCGACGTCGAGCGTGTAGGCCGACGCGGAACCCCCCGCAGCTTCGATCTCCTCGACGACCGCGGAGGCATCTGCCACGTCGGCCAGGCACACATGAGCACCGCGGGCCGCGAGCACACGAGAGTGGTTGGCGCCCATACCCACAGCCGCGCCCGTGACGAGAACGACCGACGGGTACGTCACGGTTTCCAGGACCGGATCAGACATGGCGTGAGCCACCGTCGACCGCGATCGAGTGTCCCGTGACGTAGCGGGCACTGTCTGACAGGAGGAACAGGAGCGGACCGAAGACCTCTTCCGGCGAGCCCAGGCGGTGCAGCGGCACGACGTCGAGTGCGTGCTTCAGCGCTGCCGGATCCTCCTGCACCCAGCGGGTCATCTCGGTGTCGATGTAACCGGGCGCGATCGAGTTGACACGAATTCCCTTGTCGCCGAATTCGACTGCGAGAGACTCGGTGAGATGCGCGACGGCAGCCTTCGACGCGCAGTAGGCACCGCGCCCCTTGCGCACGCGCAGCGCCGACACCGACGACATGTTGACGATCGCGCTGCCCGGCTGCATGTGCCGTGCTGCGGCCTGCGCACCGAAGAGGACACCCTCGACGTTGACGTCGAGCGTGGCTGCGATCTGCTCCTTCGAGATCTCGTCGGCGAGCGCGAACGGGAAGATGCCGGCGTTGTTGATCCAGAAGTCGATCCAGCCGAACTCCTGCAGCGCGACCTGGGCGAGCGCCTCGTGCTCGGCAGGATCGGTGACGTCGATACGCGCGCCGACCACGATGCCGGGAGTCTCGGCGAGGGACTCGGCTGCGAGCTCGGCGTTGATCTGCTCGGCGGTCTCCTTCATCTGGACGTCGTTGATGTCGCCACCGACGACGTTGACGCCGCGCGAGGCGAGACCACGGGCGAACTGTGCCCCCATTCCGCGTGCGGCTCCGGTGACGACGGCGACCTTGCCGGCCATCTCCGGGTACTGCGCGATGATCTGCGAGGTGACGGTACGACCCGGGTTCTGGGTATCAGTGGTCATCGTGGAAATTCCTCCGTAAGTACGAAACAAATCGGGTTACAACAACGCAGCGTTCATGCGTCGTCGCGAGCGACGGTGCGGCGGTCGACGAGCCACGTGTCGCCGTGCCGGACGACGCGGTCGTCGATCGTGGTGAATCGGACGAGGCGCGAGTCGCCGCTGCGGGCGGTGGCCACGATCTGCAGATACGCCCGGACACGCAGGGTGTCGTCGTCGACTCTGCCGACGGCCACGTTGGTGACGACGTGACGGTGGACCTCGTCGGCATCGTGCGCGCCGGTGTAGAACCGCACGGCGAAAGCCTCGAGGTCGTCGGTGCCGGAGACGGGCGCCGGATAGCTGGGTGAGCAGAACTCACCGTCGGGCGTGAACGTCTCCGCCCATGCCCGCGCGGAGCCACCGTCGATGAGGTGGCTCTGCAGTCCGTAGAGCTGATGGACCTGCGCGAGCAGCGCCGCGTCGACACCGTTGTCAATGCGTGTCATGTCGTGGAAACCCATTCGTATGTGTGCGATAATCGCACTATCCGTGCGATTAACGATAATGCTAGGTGTTACAGTTCACAGACGTCAAGGAGGTACGGGGCGAGATGACCCAAACGCAGGATGAGGCTGCGCCTATGCGGGCGTTCGACATGGCGCGGATCGAGCCGGATTCGGGCATGTCGAAGACACTTCACAACGGTCTCGAGATCCTCGAGCTACTGGCTGCGCACCCGAACGGGTTGTCCGTCAGTGAGATTGCCGAATGCATCGGCGTGCACCGGACGGTGGCCCATCGGCTGATCCGAACCCTCGAAGCGCACCGCTTGTGCCGCCGCGACGAGTACAAGCGGATCTCGCTCGGAGCCGGACTCGTCACTCTGTCGGAATCGGTCGAACAGGATCTGCGCACGCTCGCGCGCCCGATCCTCGAAGATCTCGCCGACACCGTGGAAGCGACCGCCCACCTCGTCGTCCGCGAATCGGATACCGCCGTCCGAGCGATGATGGTGATCGAACCGCGACGATCGCAGGTCCACATCGCTTTTCGTCCCGGACAGGTCCATCCGGTCAATCGCGGCTCCGCGGGCCTGGCCATTCTGTCGACGCTGCCGCCGACAGCCGACGAGCGTCCCGAAGTGGATCGAGCACGTCGACTCGGATACGCGATATCTGCGGGCGAGGTCGTCTCCACCACCATCGGTATCTCCGCCGGTGTGCCCCGCCGCGTCGGCGGGGCACAGGCAGCGGTAGGTGTCTCGGTCTTCGATGCCACCGACGAAGCACGGATCGGTGCTGCAGTGGCGGCGGCAGCGAGATCTCTCGGAGATCTGCTGCACTGAGACACGAAGTGAGTACGCTGCCCCTATCCGGAATGATGGCGCGATCTGCGGACGAAGGGATATCGCGCATGCGTGTCGCACTCGTACTCACCACCGCCGCTGCACTGATCCTGACCGCCTGCGGAACCTCGGACGATTCCACCGGCCCCGAGTCGGGCGATGGCGCGGAGGGCGCCTTCCCTGTCGAGGTCACCGACACATACGGCACCGTCACCATCGAAGAACAGCCCGAACGGATCGTGACGGTGGGCTTCAACGACCAGGACTTCGTCCTCGCACTCGGCCGGATTCCCGTGGGCACCCGCGAATACATGGGATTCGACTACCGGAACCGCCCGTGGGCTCAGGAGCAGCTCGACGGGCAGGAGATTCCCGAGGTCGGTGGGCTCGAGGTGAACGCCGAGCAGGTGGCTGCGCTCGAACCCGACCTGATCCTCGGCACCTATTCGGTGCTCGAACCGGACCAGTACGACACGCTCTCCCGGATCGCACCGATGGTGGGCGATCTCGAGGCCGGCGACGGTACCTCCACTCCGTCGTGGCAGGAACAACTCGCAGCGATCGGCGACGCGATGGGCGCGCGTGGAGGGGCTGAGCAACTCCGCGCCGACGTCGAACAGGATTTCAGAGACGCGATCGAGGCGAATCCGCAGTTCGAGGGCCGTACCACCGCCGTTGCGCTGCGCATGGACGACGGATCGTTCTACATCCTGGAGGCCGGGGACCCGCGCAATCGGTTCTTCTCCGACCTCGGTTTCGCGACCCCGGCGGTCACCGGCGAAGTCGGCCCCGAACGCTACGACCTGCTCGACCAGGAGAACCTCGTCGTCGTGGGTGCGACGGCCGAAACGCTGGCAGACGACGAACTCTTCCAATCGTTGGACGTGGTGAGTTCCGACCGCACCGTCTACCTCGGGGAGTTCGGCACCACCGCTCCTGCGGCGCTCGGTTTCGCGAGCCCGCTCAGTCTGCCGTACCTGATCGACGCGGTGCTCCCCTCACTCGCAGCAGCCACCGACGATGATCCCGCGACCGTCGTCCCTGCCGTCGAGGAATGAGCGTTCAGCGAGAGCGCAGCACCTTCCACCAACCTTCGCCGATCTCCCACACCGCCACCCCGATTGCAACGACGATGACGATGGTGTTCGCTGCGCGCATCGAGTCGCCGGTGTCGCCGAACGCCGCCTCGAAGTAGTCGGGCTCGAACAGCCGGTCGACCGACGCCAGCCAGACCAGCGGGATGGTGAACAGCAGGTTGAGCACGGTGTTGATGACAGCGAGCGCGGTGGTCCAGTGCCCGACGACATACTTGACGATCTCGAACACAGCGCTGAGTGCCAGCACGACGATGAGGGCGGGCAGCCAGAACGACCACAGGTCGGGATCAAGGATGGGGATCGAGGCTCCGTCGGCATACCGGTAGGCGGAGAAGTTGCGCTGCAGAACCACTGCCGCGATCCCGACTACAAGAAATGCGATCGTCCAGGCCGTGTCGCCGAGCGACACCCGACTGTTCGGATCTGTCTCCGGCAACCTCTCCACCGTCCATTCCCCGGTGAGGTTCCCGCGTCGATGCCCGTTACGCTCCAAGACACCGAAGACCAAGGTCGTCCAGAACACGATCTGCAGCGCCACCATCGCGGTCGTCCAGAGACCTGACGCGATCGCCTCTCCGGGAGACGCGTCGTCGAGGAGGTCGAGGACCAGCACCACAGCCCCGGGAAGCGGCGCGATCCACAGCAGAACCGAGAGCAGCCGACGCCAGTCGAGATAGAGACCGGGCCCGATCAGATACAGCGGTCTCGCGGCGTATTCCGCGGCGAGCCGGTCGGGGTCGCCGAGCTCGGTGAGCACCTCGGTTTCGGCGACGGCCGCGTCGACGCCGGCGTCGACGCGAGCCTCGACCGCATCTGCGATCGAGCCTCGGAGCTCGCGGTCGATGTCGTCACGTTTTCCTGCCGGAATCCTCCGCAGGGTCGTAGCGACATAACGGTCGGTGAGTGTCATGGCGCGCCTTCCGTACCGGATTCGATGGTCTGCAGATTGCGCCCGAGCACAATCCATTCGTCGAGCAGCGACGCCGCGAGCGCTTCACCGGCCTCGGAGGTCCGATAGAACTTGCGTGGACGTGCCTCATCGGTGTTCCACTCGCTGACGAGAAGGCCCTGCTTCTCGAGGCGCCGCAGCAGCGGATAGAGCGTGTTGGCGTCGACGGCGACGCCTGCAGCGGCCAGCGCTTCGAGCAGGCCGTAGCCGTACCCGGGGGTGCGCAGCATCAGAAGACTCGCGACGACGACGGAACCTCGTCGCACTTCTTGACTGTGGCCGGCGGAGATCTCGGGGTCGATCACATGTCGCACAATAGTGTGTGTAACACACTATTGCAACAGGCGCAGGTACGGAGGCGTGCGCCGAGGCGGCAAGCGCCCAGATCTACAGCAGTTCCGTCGGTCTACTTGACCGACCGACGTGAGCCCCACCCCAACCGTCCGGTCGCCGTGCGCTCGAGCACTTGGTCCCGCCCATCTGGCACAATTTCGCACACCCGTGTGCACAATCAATGGGTGAGTTCAACAGGTACCGCGACCGATCCCCACCGCAAGACGCTGCGGGGGCCTCGATTCTGGCTCGCGCCGCTCGTCGTCGTAACTGCAGTGATGTCTGCGCTCGGGTACTTCTATCTCGCGAGCATGGTCAGTCCGGCGGACAACCTTCGCGAATTCCCCATGGCGATCGTCAACCAGGACGTCGGTGACGTCATGCCCGGCGACGACGAACCGCGGAACCTCGGAAACGAGATCACCGCCGCAATCCTGGACGGTATCGATCCGGCAGAGATCGACATGCAGGAGATGGGTATCTCCGCGGCCAACTCCGGTCTCGACACCGGATCGTTGTACGGCGCGATCGTGATCCCCAGCGACTTCACCAAACGCACCTCGATTCTGGCGCAAGGCAGCGTCGTACCCGGCGACATCGAAAAGCCGATCATCACGGTCTACTCGAATCCCCGGACCGGAACGTTCGCGACCGGCATCGTCGGCATGATCAGCGACACCGCCATGACCCAGGTCAACGACACGGTCGGGGAACAGCTCACCACCCAGGTCACGAACACCCTCGCAGAGACCGCACCAGACCTGCAGTTGTCGGGCGGAAGCCTGCTCACCCTCCAGGACCCGATCAACGTCCTGGACGTCGAACACAAGCCGCTGCCCGACGGCACCGGCGCCGGCCTGTCCGCGTTCTACTTCACGCTGCTGCTGATCCTCGCGGGATTCACCGGCGCCACGATCGTCAACACCCTCGTCGACACCGCTCTCGGGTTCATCCCCACCGAATACGGGCCGCTCTACATCAACAGAGAGACCACCCGCATGTCCCGTTTGACGGTGTTGTTCATCAAGTGGGGAATCATCGTCGTCCTGTCGTTGATCGTGTCGGCGCTGTATCTGTGGATCGGCACAGCCCTCGGGATGCCCGTTCCGCGCGCCCTGCTGATGTGGGAATACGGGGCACTCGCGATCAGCGCGGTCGGCATCACCTCGGTGTCGGTGATGTCCGTGTTCGGATCCGCAGGCCTGCTCGTGAACCTGTTCATCTTCATCGTGCTCGGGCTGCCGTCGTCCGGTGGCACTGTCCCGATCGAGGCGATGCCCAAGATGTTCGAGTGGCTGTCCACATTCGAGCCGATGCACCAGATCTACATCGCCACGCGCGCGATCCTCTACTTCGACGGCCACAGCGCTGCAGGACTGACGCACGGAGTCGCGATGACGCTCGTCGGGCTCGGTGTCGGCGTGGCTCTCGGGGCGATCGTGACGTGGATGTACGACCGTCGGGGATTCCACCGCTCCACCGAATTGCTGGCGCTCGACACAGCGTCCGTCTCCGACCGCGGAGAGTCGCCTACCGGGCCCTGAACGGACTACCGCACGCGCTGGTTACGACGAAAGGGGCACAATGTTGCCGCGCCGGTGGGCGGCAATGAGCATGGGGATGGCCAAGAGCAAGCTGACCACGACGGGAACGATCGAGGCCTCCAGACCGAAGTCGCCGCCTGTGACCAGGGTCGGCCCTGTCGGGGTGGTGATCAGCAGGCCGGACGATGCGTGACCGGAGACGGGGATGCCGATCAGCCCGATAGTGGTGTTCCAAGCGAAGTGCAGACCGACGACCAACCAGATGCTGCGCTTCCACAGGAACGCGGCGCCGAGTAGGACACCCGCCTCGACGGCGATCGCGAACGAACTCCACAGCGTGGCGCCGGGGTTGGCCAGGTGCAAGCCCCCGAACAGCAACGCAGTGATCGCCAGGGCCGCCCAGCTGCCGCAGAGCCGCTCCAGGGCCTGCAACGCAAGGCCGCGGAAGATCAGTTCCTCGGTGACAGCCGCACCGATCGAGACCGCGACAATGCCTGCGATGATGCGGAAGACGTTCCCGGAGGAGCCGGTGAAGGTGAACTCGGTGATCACGGCAAGCATCGACACAGCGATGAACCCGAAACCGATCGCACCACCCAACAGAGCCAGCCGCCCGGCGTGTGCACGCCTGATCTCCGGGGCATCCCGATGGGCGACGAACCGCATGACCAGCCAATAGACCGCCACCGCAGCCGCCGCACCCACAATCGGCAGTGCCACGCCCTGTGCAGTCAGCGCCGACACCCCGGCGACGCCGACGATTCCGATCGAACCCCACACCAGGGGGAACTCGAAGAACCGGGTCGCGGCCGAGCGAGTCGGGGCGGGGTCCGTCGTAGGTGCGGTGCCTGTCGAAGCATCCAGTCGACTACTGCCACTGGACAAACGGACGGGATCGACCGGGGCATCATCACCCCTACTGTTCCGATCGGACAAAGCGGAACCCCCTGAGGTGTGGATACCGGTTTGCAGTCCAAAGGCGGTCAGCGTAGCCGATCGCTGGTGACAGCCGGTCGGACTTGACCGGTCGGTGAGATTCCTACCGGACCTGAAGCGCCGGGATTCCTCGCTGACCGTACCCTGAACCGATGCGTGCCGTCGTTGTTCCCCACCCCTCTGAGAGCAGAGGCGTGCGTGGCGGCAGCATCGCCTTGATCGACGACGCCGGCGTCCCGGTGGGCGACATCCGCGAGCATCGCGATCTCGCCGCGACCGTGTCGGAGCTCGAATCCTCGCACAACCCACGATGGGTGTGGACCTCCACCGCAACCGTGTACCCGGATTTGTTGCGCGCTGGTGTGCGGGTGCAGCGGTGCCATGATCTGGCGACCACCGCCGCAATCCTGAACACGCGCGACGGGATCCCGCCCGATCCCGTCGAGGAACCGGTGGACGAACGCCCGGGGCTGTTCGACGCGGCGCCCGGCGTCGACATCGCCACCGTGATCGAGCGATTCGCCGAGCAACGTCGTCGCACGGCCACCGATCGCCGTCTCGATCTGCTCGTGGCAGCCGAATCTGCGGGGACACTCGCCGCGGCCGAAATGGCGTTCGGGGGGTTGCCGTTCTCCGCCGACGTGCACCGCGACTTGCTGGAGCGCACCCTCGGCCGGCGTCCCCTCGGCTACGAACCACCTTCTCGGATCGCCGAGGTGATCGCAGAGATTCAGGCCGTGTTCGGCCGGCCCGTGAACCCGGCATCGCACGTCGAGGTGCTCGACGCGTTCCGCCGCGAGGGCATCGAACTGTCGTCGACACGCAAGCACGTGCTGCGCGAACTCGACCATCCCGCGGTGCCGTTGTTGTTGAGGCACCGCGACCTGTCGAAGCTGTACAGCACCAACGGTTGGAGCTGGCTCGACACATGGGTGCACGACAACCGCTTCCGCCCCGTCTACGTGCCGGGTGCGGTCGTCTCGGGGAGGTGGGCGAGCCGCGGCGGCGGTGCCCTGCAGATCCCGAAAGCGTTGCGGTCGAGCGTGCTCGCCGACCCCGGTCACACCTTCGTCATCGCCGACGCCGGGCAGCTCGAACCTCGTATCCTCGCCGCCATGTCGGGAGATCCCCGCATGGTCGCGGCCGCAGGAAGCGACGACCTGTACGCACCGGTCGCGGCGGCAGCATTCGGTGGTGACCGAGCGAAAGCGAAGGTCGCGGTGCTCGGTGTGCTGTACGGCGCGACGTCCGGTGATTCCCGTGCGCTGCTGACGGTGCTGCGGAGGAGTTTTCCCGACGCAGTCGAATTCGTCGCACGTGCAGCCCGCGCCGGAGAGCGCGGGGAAGTGGTGCATTCATGGCTCGGGCGTGCCTGTCCCAAACCCGAACCTGAATTTCTCTTGCACGGGGACGTGCGCGCCCGCGGACGATTCACCCGCAATTTCGTCGTCCAGGCCACGGCCGCGGAATGGGCGTTGTGCGCGCTGGCCGAGCTTCGTCGCCGGCTCGCGACGGCACCGGACGGCCAGGACGGCGAACTGGTGTTCTTCCAGCACGATGAGGTGGTGGTACACACCCGGAATGCCGATGCCGCGGCCGCGCACATCGAGGCGTCGGTCGAGGCTGCAACTCGGTTGATGTTCGGCGCGACGGAAGTCCGGTTTCCCATGTCGACGTCGGTCCGCGCCTGTTACGCGGACGAGTCGGACGACGAGGCCGCTGCCGGGGACGAGGATGCGGGAGACGGCGTATAGGCCGCGTGCGTCCACAGGTGCGACACGGCGTAGGCGCGCCACGGCCGCCAAGCTTCGGCGCGCGTGGTCGCCTCACCGGCGGTGATGCCTCCCAACGCTCGGCGCAGCACCAGGTCGCCGGAGGGATACGCGTCGCGATCGCCGAGTGCACGCAACGACAGGTAGTCGATGGTCCACGGTCCGATTCCCGGCAGGGCCAGCAGTTCTGTTCGGAAGTCGGCGGTCGGCGTCGCGTCGAGCCCGTCGGCCGCGGCGGTCGCGAGTGCGTGCACCGTGCGGGAGCGCGCACCCGTGACCCGTACCGTCGCCTTCAGTTCGTCCGGATCCGCAGCCGCGAGACGCTGCGGCGTGGGGAAACACCGCAAACCGTCTGGCGCGGGTTCACCATATGCTGCAACGAGTCTCGATGTGAACGTCGAGGCCGCCGCAAGGCTCACCTGTTGTCCGAGCACTGTCTGCGCGGCGGTGGCGAACCAGTCGGTGGCACCGAGCACGCGCAGACCTGGCCTCGCCGACACGAACGGCGCGAGCAACGGGTCTGTGCCCAGCACGGCGTCGATCGCGGCCGGTTCCGCGTCGAGGTCGAGCCAGGCGGTGATACACCGTTCGAGTTCGGGAACATCTCGACCATCGGTAGCATCGATCCGCGCAGTGATGTGCGCGGCTTCCGGATCGTTCTCGAACGTCACCGACACGACCGCGGGACCTCCACGACCCCGGACCGCACGGCTGTGGGTGCGAGTCCGAGCGTTGTGCCGTTCGTGTCCTGCGACGGTGTGACTCCGCAGCGCGTCGAGCATCGCCTGCGCAGCGAACGGCGGTGTCAACGGCAATCGCAGGGTGGTCATGCCGCGGTCTCGAGACTCAGCAGGATCCGTTTCGCGTCGACTCCCCCCGCATACTGTCCGATCCCACCGTCGCTGCGCACCACCCGATGGCAGGGAATGACCACCGGCAGAGGGTTTTTTGCGCACGCCGTACCCACAGCGCGCACCGCCCTGGGGCTGCCTGCCGCCTCCGCGACCTCTGCGTAACTGGCCGTGTGCCCGTAAGCAATGTCGGGTAGGTGCGTGATCACGTCGCGACGGAACCCGGTCGCGAGCCTGAGATCGAGAGGCAGATCGAACGACGTCCGAGCACCCTCGAAGTACTCGTCGAGCTGAGCTGCCGCGGTGTCGAGGCGTGCCGGGGCTTCGAGGATCCGAGGGCTGATCCGCGTGGCGAGTTCGTCGAGCACATCGTCCAGGCTGTCGGCGACATACGCCACCCTCACGAGTCCCGCCTCGGTTGCTGCGAGCAGCAGCGGTCCGACGGGGGTGTCGAGGATTCGGTACGCGACGTCGAGGAGGCCGGCAGCTTCGGCATCGATCGTGAGCCGCTGATGTAGCCATGCGAGGTCGGGCGTCGAGACCGGTGGCATCGGAAAGGTCATTTCACGCTCCCTGTCTCTGTGCTGTAGCGACGACGTAGCGCTGCACGTCCGTCGGAGGCGGCGCGGCGCGCGGCTTCTGCGGTGTTGCCGAGGAGTTCACCGATCTCCGCGTACGGCAATCCGCCGAGGTAGTGGTAGACGAGCGCGGCCCGCTGGGTGAACGGCAGTGCCGCGACCTCGCCCCACAGTTCGTCGTCGCCGGTGCCGGGGAGGTCGGTGGTCGATGCGCGCTCGGGCAGCGCCTCCGTGGGTATCGGTGTTCGCCCGTGCACGCGGTGGACGTCGATGGCCTTGCGATGCGCGATGGTCACGAGCCACGCCTCGATGTTGGCACCCGGCTTCAGATCCGGATAGGCCCGCAGAGCAGCGAGGAACGTCTCCGACCACGCGTCGTCGGCGTCGGCAGCGCTGAGCATGGCGCGGCATACCCGGAGCACCGTCGGGCCGTGGTCGGCGACGACCTGCTCGAACGGTGGCAGGTGCGCATCAGGCCGGTGTGGGGGCATGGGCGATCCGCGCCTCTTGTTCGAGCAGGAACTGTTTGCGTTCGACTCCCCCGGCGTACCCGGTGAGCCGCCCGCTACTACCGATGACGCGATGACACGGAACGATGATGCTCAGCGGATTCCGTGCGTTGGCCGCCGCGACCGCCCGAACCGCGGTGGGCCGGCCGATCGATGCCGCGACTTCCCCATACGTCGACGTGGTTCCGTATTCGATCGCCCGGAGGGCCGTCCACACGGTGCGCTGGAACTCCGTGCCGACCGGCGCTATCGGGAACGTGAACGTCGTCCGCGTGCCATCGAAGTACTCGCGTAGTTGGCCGCCGGCCTCGTCGAACCCCTCGGACGTCTGTGGCCCGAAGGTAGTGGCGTCGGGCGCCGGATGGTGATCGGACATGTACAGGCCCGACAGCATGCCGTCGGTGTTCACGAGGGTCAGCTCGCCGATCGGCGAGTCGATCACGGTGTGGGTGCGTGATGCGGTCACGGCTTCGATCCTTCCATCCGGTGCAAGGTCTTCACGAGGTAGACGCACGGGTCGGTGGAAACGTGAGGTTGCCCGTTCCTGCACTATTGTCGAATGATCTTGCTGCCAGACCTGCCCCTCCTCGGACCGATCACCGGTGTGGCCCGCACCTTCGCCGAACGCACGGTCGCCACCGTCGTGTTCGCGGCAACTGTTCCTGCCCGTGTCGAAGCCCTGCTCGACACCGCCGAAAAACTCGTCGCGCGAGTGGACGATGTCGTCACCGACGCCGCCGCAGCTGTCGCCCACGCTGCCGCGGTGATCGAATCGACGACGCAGGTTGTCGGGGAGGCCGCCGATGCGGCGGCACGAGCCAAGCAGGTCGTCGAGTCTGCGGGCACCAGCACCGCTGTCGCGGGGGAGCTCCTCGACACCTACGCACCGCTCGCCACGCAGGCAGCGCCCTTGGCGTCGCAGTTCCTCGACGAACTGTCACCCGAGGAAGTCCATGCGGCGATCCTGATGCTCGACCAGTTCCCGGAACTGTCCGAACGCATGGTCGGGCTCATGCCTATCCTCGCGACCCTCGAATCCGTCGGGCCCGAGCTTCACGAACTGCTCGGCGTCGCCCAGGACGTGCGCCAGGCCATCACGGGAGTACCCGGCTTCGGCTTCCTACGACGTCGAGGCGAGGAGAAGGAAAACGGCGACTGACCAACCCCGATCGGCCGAATGTCACCTTCATACAGTCGAACGGAATGAAGGTGACATTCGGCCGATCAAGGCAGCATCATCAAGCCTCGTACAGACTCGATCCCGCGCGGCTGAGCACCAGCCGCGGCAGCACCGCCCGCGACGACAACTTGAGCAGCGCGTCGACCAATTCGACGACGTCGTTCACCTCGAGCATCGACTCGGCGGGGATCTTCTCCTTGATCCAGTCGGACATGTCGGTGTCGACGTAGGCCGGCGCGATCGCCGAGGCGGAGACCCCGTTGCCGGATTCCTCGAGATTGAGGGTCTCGACCAGGGAGATCAGCGCGGCCTTCGTTGCCCCGTAAGCAGCGAGTCCGGCTTCGGCATAGACACCGGTGATGGACGACAACGCCACCACCTTCGCACCCCGGGCAGGATCGGCTGCAGCGGCTGTCCGCAGCAACGGCAGCGAAGCCTGGAGCAGCGCGAACGGTGCAGCAAGGTTCACCGCGAGCGTCTTGTCGAAGCGGCGCGCCGGGAAGTCCGCGATCGCACCCGCGGTGCCGACGCCGGCGTTGAGGATCAACGCACGCATCGTACCGAACGATTCTTCGTGCGCGCCCACCACCCGTGCTGCCGCTTCGGGATCGGCGAGATCCGCAGCGACCGCGCGCACCTCCGAGGCACCCGCCTCGCGCAGTTGTGCGGCGGCCTTCTCTAGCCTCTCCTCGCCGCGCGCCGAGATCGTGAGGGCGTAGCCCTGTTCGGCGAGCCTGAGCGCGACACCGAACCCGATGCCGCGCGAAGCTCCGGTGACAAGTGCACTCGCAGTCACGAGGCCGCTCCCTTCACTGCATCCAGTCCGGCTGCGACGAGCGCCGGAACCGCTTCTCCTGCTTTGTCGAAACCCTCACCGATGGTTGCGCCGACGCGCCACCGGTGGTTGATCCCTTCGGCGATCACGGCGAGTTTGAAATACGCGAGACCCAGGTAGAAGTCCCAGTGTGCGATCTCGCGACCAGAGGCCACGGCGTAGCGTTGAACGAGGTCGTTGTCGGCCGGCAGCCGGGAGCTCGTCCACGCGGCAGGGAAGCCGAGCACATCGTCGAGCGCCGGGTGCCGGTAGACGCACATCAGCGCGAGATCGGTGAGCGGATCACCGAGTGTGGATAGTTCCCAATCCACCACTGCGGCAACCTTTCTCGCATTATTCTTATCGAGGATGGTGTTGTCGATCCGGTAGTCGCCGTGCACGATCGACGGCGCGGGCGATTCGGGGATCGCGTCGGCGAGTGTCACATGGAGGCGGTCGAGGTCGGGAAGTTCCCGGGTCTTGACGCGGCCCCACTGGCCGGCCCACAGCTTCACCTGCCGTGTGACATACCCGTCGGGGCGACCGAGTTCGCCGAGACCCACCGCGACGAAGTCGACGTCGTGCAGCGCAGCAATGATGCGAACGAGTTCGTCGGTGCAGCCCGTGATCTCGTCGTCGGTCAGCGCATCGAGATCGTCCTTGCTGCGGATGACGCGGCCGTCGATGTGCTCGACGACGGTGAAGGGCGCGCCCATCACCGCGTCGTCCTCGCACAGCGCGACCGTCCGCGCGACCGGGACTCCGCTGTCCTGCAACGCCGAGGTGATGCGGAATTCTCGGGCCACATCGTGTGCGGACGGTGTCAGGCCCGCGGTGGGGGGACGGCGGAGAACCCAATTCGACGTGTCGTCGAAGATCCCGTAGGTGAGGTTCGATTTGCCGCCGGAGATGAGTTCCGCGCGGAGCTCACCGTCGAGACCGACTCCGGATTCCGACAGGAAACGCTGGAGAGCAGGAAGATCCAGACCCTCGTGCTCGACTACGGTCACGACCGGTCCGCCTTCGCTGCAGCAGCTTTACGAGCGGCACCGACGGTGCGCTTGGCGATGGCCCAGCGGTGCACCTCGGACGGTCCGTCGTAGACGCGGAACGGACGCACCTCACGCGAGAGACGTGCGAGCGGAAGGTCTTCGGACACACCGAGGCCACCGCACATCTGCACCGACCGGTCGACGATCCGGAAGATCGCCTCGGAGGCGAACGTCTTGGCGATGGACGTGGCGTTGGCGGCGTGCGAACCCTGATCGAGCTCCCAGCAGGCCTGTGTGAGCAGGGTGCGGGTAGCGGCGATGTCGATCTCGTTGTCGGCGACCATCATCTGTATCATTCCGAGATCGCCGAGCTTCGATCCGAAACCTTCACGCTCGGCGACGTAACCGACGGCGATGTCGTGGCCGCGGCGGGCCGCACCGAGCCAGCGCATCACGTGGGTCATGCGGGCGGGGCCCAGGCGGACCTGCGCATAGGCGAAGCCTTGGTCGACCTCACCGAGGACAGCGGAGTCCGGTACGAACAGATCCTCGAAGTCCACCTCGCAATGACCGCCGAGCATCGACTTGTCGAGGGTGGCGATGTGCCGGCCGACCGTCAGTCCTTCGGTATCGGCGGGCGCGAGGAACATGGTGGCCCCTCCGCGCTGACCGGGCTCACCGGAGGTGCGAGCCATGATGATGAAGAATCCGGCTCCATCGGCTCCGGTGATGAAGTGCTTGCGGCCGTTGATTTTCCAGCCACCCGACACCTTCTCGGCGAGCGTGTTGAGCGCGTTGGGGTCGGCTCCGGCACCGGGGGCGGGTTCGGTCATCGCGAACGCGGAACGCACGTCACCGGCTGCGAGCGGTGCGAGGAATTGCTGTCTCTGCTCGTCGCTGGCGATGTGCGCGAGCATGTGCACGTTGCCTTCGTCGGGTGCGGCGATGTTCAGCGCGGTGGGGCCGAAGAGCGAGTAGCCGGCCGCTTCGAAGACGGGTGCGCGGTCGGACATACCGAGGCCGTGTCCGCCGTACTCGATGGGAGCGTGGGGCGCGAAGACACCGGCGTCCTTCGCGGCCTTCTGCAGGTCGGCTCGGACGGTGTCGCCGCCGGCGGCAGTGATGTCACCGCCGTGTGCATCCTCGATGGGCAACACGTGGTCGCGGATGAACGATTCGGTCTTTGCGACCAGGCCGGTTACCTGATCCGAATACGACAGATCGACTGCCATGATCACTCCCTCTCCACACCGACCGATCGATCGCTCGGTTCTGGATACGGTGACACACCGGCATCGGTCCGGTCAAGGATCCAGGACTCAGCGCGCCCCCACTGCGCTGCGTGCAATCGCGAGATTCCGCTCGACGAGTTCATCGGGCGTGAGCGTGCCATCCGGGCGATACCAATCGGCCACCCCGATACACATGGTGGCCACCGCACGCCCCGCGTCCTTGGGAAACGGCGTGGTGAACTCGCCCGACTCGACCCCGGCCTCGATGATCTCGTCGATCATGCGCTGCTGTTCGTCGCGCAGCGCGACGTACGTCTCGCGACTCTCCGGCTCCATGCTGCGCATCTCGGTGGAGGCCACGAAGGCCTGGTCGCGGCGGAACATGTGGAACCGCAGCAGCGACTCCACCACCGCGTCGAACCGCTCGGAGGGGCTCGGGCCGGCTTCCGCGAGGGCGCGCCGACTGCGGTCCAGCAGTTCGTTCATGACGGCCGTCGTCAGCGACACCAGGAGCGCCTGCTTGGACGGGTAATGATGGTAGAGACCGGGGACCGAGAGTCCCGCGCGCGCGGCGACCTCCCGGATCGACGTGCCGTCGTAGCCTCGCTCGGCGAACGCGTCGAGTGCCGCAGCGAGGGGTTTCGGCAATGACACCGGGCCGTAGTGTCGCCACGACCCGGTGTCGCCGGAGACCTGATCCTCACGCGTGTCCATGGACATCACGGTAAAGGACGGCCGTCCCCACGGACTCAGTAGTCGTCGTCGCCGTAGACGATGACACCGCGCAGGTTCTTGCCGGCAAGCATGTCGGCATAACCCTCGTTGATGTCTTCGAGTTTGTAGGTCTTGGTGACGAGACCGTCGAGTTCGAGCTGGTCGTTGCGGTACAGCTCGAGCAGCTTCGGGATCTGCGAACGCGGCCCGACACCGCCGAAGATCGCGCCCTGCACCCGCTTCTGCAACAGCGTGAGCTCGAACAGGCTCATGGTGACCTCGGTATCCCGCGCGTCGCCCATACCGACGACCACCACCTGGCCACCTTTCGCCGTCACCGCGAGCGCCGGCGCGATCATGTCGCCGTGGATTTCACCGACGGTGATGATCGTGACGTCAGCCATTGCACCCCAAGTGATTTCACCGATCACGGGCGCAGCTTCCTCGAGCGACGCGAACGTGTGTGTCGCGCCGAACTCCTTCGCCTTGTCCCGCTTGAATTCGACGGGGTCGATCGCGATCACGAAGCGCGCACCCGCGTGGGCAGCACCCTGCACGGAATTGATACCGACGCCACCGACGCCGATGACCACCACCGCGTCACCGACCTTGGTTCCGCCGATCGCCGTAGCCGATCCCCAGCCGGTCGCAACGCCGCAGCCGAGAAGCGCCGCCTTATCGAGAGGGATGTCCTTCTCGATCTTGATGACCGAGGCCTCGTTGACCGTGACGTACGGGGCGAAGGTGCCGAGCAGGCACATCTGGATGACCGGCTCGCCGCCCAGCGTCACACGATTGGTTTTGTCGGAAATCGCCTTTCCGGTGAGGAGTCCGGCACCCTCGTCGCAGATGTTCTGCAACCCCTTCGCGCACGAGCGACACCGCCCGCATGCCGGGATGAACGCGAGAACGACATGATCGCCCTCCTCCACGCTGGTCACGCCCGGTCCGACCTTGGTGACAACGCCGGCCCCCTCGTGACCGCCGAGCGCAGGGAACGACGGAAGCGGTGAGGCCCCGGTCCGCAGATGCTCGTCGGAGTGGCACAGACCCGACGCCGCGAGCTTGACCTGCACTTCACCCGCCACCGGGTCGCCGAGATCGATCTCTTCGATCTCCCACGGCTGGTTTACGCCCTTGATGACTGCCGCTTTTACCTTCACCGAGCCTCCTGAGTGATGGGAACCACGTGATCCATCGGAGAGTGAAACAGGTTTTCCGACATTTCGGGGAAAAATTCGTGCGCATCCCTTCCCGCGCCGAAAGGTAACAGCTACTGTTCGTAACAGGAACAAATCTTGAAAGGGAACCCACCCGCCATGATCGAGGTCCACCACACCGCCGTCGCGGAGGTTCCCGTCGACGTCGCGTTCGACTACATCGACGACCACCGCACCGTCCCCGACTGGATGTTCGGCGTCGTCCGATTCGAGCCGGTCGGAGCACAGATCCAGGGACTCGGCGCGACGTTCGATGCCACCATGCGGGTCGGCCCGAAGAACCTCGATTCCCGCGTCGAGATCGTCGAGTGGGAACACCGCAAGGCGATCGTGTTGTCGTCGATCTCGGGGTTCCGGACGTCATCGTCGTGGAGGTTCACCGAACTCGACGACCGGCAGGCACGCCTGGACGTCGTCTTCGGTTACGAACTTCCCGGAGGACTCGCCGGCCGTGCCCTCGGCAAGCTCATCGAGCCGATCGTGGGCACGGCCGTACGACAGACCGAGCAGGCGCTGCGCGTCCAACTCACGCAGCTCGCCTGAATCCTAGCGGGCGGTTCACGCCCCTGCGGTGAACCGCCCGCTCTGCTCTCCCGACAACAGACCCGGTGGCAGGGTCCGGCCGGCCAAAACCAGCAGGAGATGCTGCGCCGATCCGGTGACGGTGGAACCGGTGCCGTACGACCAGTCGTGATCATCGGCCTGCAGACGAACACCGGTCAGGTCGGCACCGAAGAAGTCGATGGCCTTGGGCTGCAATGATCCGATCATCATTTCGATTCGCTCGCGCGGCACGGTGCGGTCGATCCCGAGCGCGACGGTCATGTCGAGGCCATGGACCACTTCGTGGAACAGCGTCCCTTCCGGTCCATCACCCGGCGGATGCCACGGATGCTCGATATTCGTCCGCAGACTGTCGAGCAGCTCCGCGTCGGACAATGCGCGCGTGTCGGCGCGGGCGCACGCGTCGGACGCGCGGTTGATGTCGCCCCGCGCCTTCACCATGGCGAGCGCAAGTCTCGGAATGCTGTAGCGAAACGCTGTGGTGGTGTGCGCGAGCACCTCTCGGATCCTCCACCCCTCGCACAACGACGCGACATCCCACTGCCGCTCGTCGAGCCGGTCGAGCACCTCGAGGAGATCCCGCCGTTCCCCAGCAACATAGGGGTGTGCAGACTTCGGCATCGGTCGGTCCCTTCACTCGGAGTTTCTGCCAGGGCAGACCCGTCCGACGCGAGGAACTCATCGCGCGATCAGAAATTGCCGCGCGCAGCCTGCTCCCGCTCGATCGCTTCGAAGAGAGCCTTGAAGTTGCCCTTCCCGAAACCGAGCGATCCGTGGCGCTCGATCAGTTCGAAGAACACGGTCGGACGGTCACCGATCGGCTTGGTGAAGATCTGCAGCAGATAGCCGTCTTCGTCGCGGTCGACGAGGATCCCCCGCTTCTTGAGCTCCTCGATCGGCACGCGCACCTCACCGATGCGCGCACGCAGTTCAGGATCCTCGTAGTACGCGTCGGGGGTGGCGAGAAATTCGACGCCCTCATCTCGCAACTGATCGACCGTGGTGAGAATGTCGTTGGTGGCCAACGCAAGATGCTGCGCTCCCGGACCCTGATAGAAGTCGAGATACTCGTCGATCTGCGACCGCTTCTTGGCGATCGCCGGCTCGTTGAGCGGGAACTTCACGCGGTGATTGCCGTTGCACACCACCTTGCTCATGAGCGCCGAATAGTCGGTGGCGATGTCGTCGCCGACGAATTCGGCCATGTTCGTGAACCCCATGACGCGGTTGTAGAAACCGACCCACTCGTCCATCCGGCCGAGTTCGACGTTGCCGACCACGTGGTCGAGGGCCTGGAACAGCCGCTTCGGAGCACCGTCACGTTTACGGAAGGTGGACGTGCGCTCGACGTATCCGGGCAGGTAAGGCCCGTTGTAGCGCGACCGGTCGACGAGCGTGTGCCGGGTGTCGCCGTACGTCGCGATGGCCGCGGTACGCACAGTGCCGTGCTCGTCCGCGATGTCGCGGGGTTCTTCGATGATCGTCGCGCCCTGCAGGCGGGCATGCTCGATGCACTTGTCGACGTCGGGCACTTGCAGTGCGATGTCGACGACGCCGTCACCGTGGAGTCGGTGATGCTCGATCAGCGCACTGTTCGGGTCGACCGCACCCTTGATCACGAATCGTACAGCACCGCTGCGCAATACGTACGCGTGATGGTCTCGATTTCCGGTGTTCGGGCCGGAATACGCGACGAGTTCCATTCCGTAGACGGACTGGAAGTAGTGGGCGGTCTGGGTCGCGTTGCCGACCACCCACACCACCGCGTCCCAGCCACTCACCGGGAACGGGTCACTCTCACTGTCGTATTCGACGAGTCCGACGAGACGATGCAGTTCGTCGGCGTCGAGGTGGGCGAGTTTCTCGCTGTCGGTGAGGGTGTATTCGAGCGTCATGTCGTGAACCTCCTGCCGCTGTCCGCGGCACCGGTCGATGTGTCGTGTATCACCAGGAAAAGCCCATGGAATGTCGTCGCGCAACGTCGCCTTTCCCAACTGGTCGGTTTGGCTCGAATCCACAGGAGTGGCGCCATTCAGCTATACAATCGGTCTAGAATTTGCGGCTCGATGGGAAGGACCCGCCATGCGTGAGCCCGTACAACTGGACGAGTTGGATTTCGCGCTCCTCGAGGCACTGCACACCGATCCGAAGGTCGGTGCACTCGAACTGTCGCGGCGCCTGACGGTCGCACGCGCCACGGTGTCGGCACGCCTCAGACGTCTCGAGGACACCGGCGTCATCGCCGGCTATGAACCCCGGATCAACTTGTCTGCAGCAGGTTTCGAGGTCCAAGCATTCGTGACGATGGAAATCGTTCAAGGCGCACTCGAAGCAGTCACCGACGTGCTCGAGGCGATCCCCGGTGTGCTCGAAGCTTTCGCCACGACCGGCGCCGGCGACATCCTGTGCCGCATCGGTGCCGATTCACACATCGGGCTACAGCAGACCCTCATCGAATTGAACCGCTCGTCGATCGTCGCCCGATCGACGAGCGTCATGGTGCTGTCCGAAGTGGTGCACTACCGCGCGATGCCGCTGCTCCGGACCCTCGAACCCGAACGATCGGCGAAGGCCCCCGCATATCGTCGTTGACCCGATCCACCAGCGGGAACCTACGCAACTGGACGAATTGCACAGAAAATTACTCCAGTACTCAACCGAACCTCCGCAGCGTGCACAGTTGCCTGAACCGCAGTTGCGGGCAGATTGTTACTGCCGTCACAGTTCTCTCCCATGAAGAACCTGCTGACGAAATTCGAAGACAAGGCCCCCGAGATCGTCTTCGAATGGCACGACACCGACACCACCGCACGCGGCTGGGTCGTCATCAACTCCTTGCGCGGCGGAGCGGCCGGCGGCGGTACCCGCATGCGGCGTGGACTGGACCGCCGCGAAGTCGAATCCCTCGCGAAGACCATGGAAATCAAGTTCACGGTGTCAGGACCGGCGATCGGCGGCGCCAAGTCCGGCATCGACTTCGATCCGTCCGACCCTCGCAAGGACGAGGTCCTCCGCCGCTGGTTCGCCGCTGTCGCACCGCTGCTGCGCGCCTACTACGGCACCGGCGGCGATCTCAATGTCGACGAGATGGCCGAGGTCGTCCCGATCACCGAGGCCAACGGCCTGTGGCATCCTCAGGAAGGTGTCGTCACAGGACATTTCGGCAACGACGAGCGCCAGCGCATCCAGCGCGTCGGCCAGCTACGACTCGGCGTCGCGAAAGTGGTCGAGGATTCGCGGTTCACTCCGGCCCTCGACTCGAAATACACCGTCGCCGACCTGATCACCGGATGGGGCGTCGCGGAATCGGTGCGCCATCACCGAAGCCTCTACCCCGGAGAAGGTCTCGAAGGAAAGCGCGTCATCGTCCAGGGGTGGGGCAACGTGGGCGCCGCAGCTGCCTACTATCTCGCGCAGGCCGGTGCCCGGATCGTGGGCATCATCGACCGCGACGGTGGCATCCTCGAGCCCGAGGGCCTGTCGCTCGACGAGATCCGCACCTTGTTGCTCACCCGCAACGGCAACGCCTTGCGCAGCGACCGCATGCTGCCCTTCGCCGAGGTGAACGAGCAGATCTGGGATCTCGGCGCCGAGATCTTCCTCCCCTGCGCTGCAAGCCGTCTCGTCACCCGCGAGCAGGTCGACCGGATGGTCACTGCAGGACTCGAGGTGATCGCGAGCGGTGCCAATGTTCCGTTCGCCGACGACGAGATCTTCTACGGCCCGACATACGAACACGCCGACAAGTCTGTTGCCGTCATCCCGGATTTCATCGCCAACTGCGGCATGGCCCGTGCATTCGCCCAGCTCATGGAGGGTGAAGTGGAAGTGTCCGACGCCGCGATCTTCGGCGATGTCTCCGACACCATCGCGACCGCGCTGCGACGCTGCCACGGCCGCTCACCCGAGCGCACCGGCCTCGCTGCGACGGCGTTCGAGATCGCCCTCGACCAGCTCGTCCCTGCAGGGGAGCGTATCGATGACTGACACCCTGGTCGCCGCACCGGCCGCCACCGCCGAACCCGCGGGACTACACCGCGCGATGAAGCCTCGCCAGCTCGTGATGATGAGCCTCGGCGGCGCGATCGGAGCGGGTCTGTTCGTCGGCTCCGGCGCGGGCATCGCGGTCGCCGGCCCGGCGATCCTGATCTCGTTCCTGGTCGCGGCCGTGCTCGTGGTGTTCATCATGCGGATGATGGGCGAGATGGCGGCGGCGAATCCGGCGAGCGGCGCATTCTCCACGCACACCGAAGCAGCGCTGGGCCCGGTCGCGGGGCGCACCATCGGCTGGCTGTACTGGATTCAGGTCATCATCGTGATCGCCGCCGAAGCGACAGGCGCAGCAGCGATCACCGCGGTGGCGCTGCCGGGGATACCGCAGTGGGCGTCGGCGCTGTTCTACATGGTCGTCCTCACCGGCGTGAACCTCGTGGGTGTCAAGCGGTTCGGTGAGGTCGAATTCTGGTTCGCCGCGATCAAGATCACGGCGATCGTCGCATTCCTCGCGATCGGGGTTGCCATGATCGCGGGCTGGATGCCCACCTTCGACACCACCGGGTTCGCCAATCTCACGGCTCACGGCGGTTTCGCGCCCACCGGGATCGCGGGTATCGCTGCCGGCCTGCTGATCGTGATCTTCGCATTCGGCGGCACCGAGATCATCGCGATCGCCGCTGCCGAAACGTCCGATCCGCGACGCAATGTCGGCCGCGCCGTGCGCACCCTCGTCTGGCGGATCCTGGTGTTCTACATCGGTTCCGTGCTGGTGATGGTGACAATCCTGCCGTGGACGTCGGAAGACCTCGCGACCGGGCCGTTCGTCGCAGTGCTGCAGGCCGGCGCGGTACCGGGTGCGGCCGCGGTGATGACGGTGATCGTGGTGGTGGCACTGCTGTCGTCGCTCAACGCGATGCTGTTCAGTGCGTCGCGGATGATCTTCTCGCTGTCGCACCGGGGCTCGGCGCATCCCGCATTCGGGCGCACCTCGAAGAACGGCGTCCCCCGCAATGCGGTGCTCGCGTCGGTGGCGTTCGGATTCGTCACCGTCGGACTGAACTACGCCTACCCCGACAAGGTGCTGCCGCTGCTGCTCAACGCAGTCGGCTCCACGATTCTGGTGCTGTGGACGTTCGTCGCCGTGTCGCACATGGTGTTGCGACGCCGAGCTCGGCGCAACGGCACCGAGGGCACACTGCCGCTGAAGATGTGGGGCTTCCCGTATCTGTCGTATGCGACGCTCGGTCTGCTCGCCGGCATCGTGGTGCTGGCCCTGTTCGACAGCGCCGCCCGCACGCAATTGTTCGCGACCGGCGCGCTCACCGCCGCCATCGCCGGTACGTGCACCGTTCTCCACCGTCGCAAGGTCAAGGCGATGAGTTTCCAGTAGCTCCCGGGTCTACCTTCGGGACACCTTCCGGAAGAGGAGACCATGAAACTCACAGTGACGACATTCGTATCGGTCGACGGAGTGGCACAAGGGCCCGGCGGCCCCGAGGAAGACCTCAGCGGAGGCTTCACCCGGGGCGGCTGGGTCGTTCCACTGTTCGACGAGGATACCGGCGAATTCATCGACGAAGTGTTCGCGCAGGTCGACGCGTTTCTGCTCGGGCGGAAGACGTTCGACATCTTCGCCGCGTCGTGGCCCGACTCGACCGATCCCGAGGACCCGATCGCCCACGCGCTCAACACCCTCCCCAAGTACGTCGCGTCGCGCACGCTCACCGAGCCGCCGTGGGGTCCGACGACCGTGCTCAACCACGACATCCCGTCTGCAGTGGCCACACTGAAGAAGCAACCCGGTCGCGAACTACAGGTGCACGGAAGCATCGAACTCGTCCGCGTCCTTCACGACCACGACCTGGTGGACGAATACCGGTTGCTCACCTTCCCGGTCGTCGTAGGGCAGGGCCGGCGACTTTTCGACCGAGGGATCGACACCGCACTGACGCTCGTCGAGTCCCGCACCACGAAGTCGGGCGTCAGCATCTGCTCGTATGTGCCGGCCGGTCGGCCCGAGTACGGGCTCGCCGAGGTGGAGTGACCTTCAGGCGGAGACCGCTGAACGTCCTTGCAGCGCAGACTCGACGATGTTGCTCTTGGGCAGGGCCGCGTAGGACTGCACCGCCTTCGACCATTCCCCGGTCGTGGCCACCGCGGCGAAATTCGACTGCAACAACACCATCAGCGTCGTGTGAAGAGACTCCGCGGACACGCTTCCGGCCTCGTTGGCCAGATGAATCGCACCGGTCGCGTCGGAGAGGATCTCCGTCGCGAAGCCCAATCCCTCGGCCTCCACGGCGGTGGCGAGATCGCAGTTGTTGGTCATGTATCCGACGATGGTGATCGTGTCGACGCCGTGTGCGCGCAGCCACTCGGCCACGTCCGTCCCGGCGAACACGCTTCCGTAGTTCTTGCCGACACGCTTCCACGCCGGGTCGACGCGTTGTTCGATCGCGGGATGAAGTGACCATCCCTTCGTGCCTTCGATGAACACGGGAGCCCCTTCGGGCATACGGTGCTGAACGATGATGACGGGCACGTCGTGTGCAGTTGCGGTGTCCATCGCAGCGACGATGTTGGCCAGCGATTCGTCGCGCGGCGGATGCTGGATTTCGAGAGGTCCGTCGAAGTACTCCTGCTGGACATCGACGACGACAAGGGCGCGGCGGGGCGTGGTCACGAGTTGCTCCTCATATCTGTTGGTGCGCTCCGGATGTGCTCACCTGTGACTTCGATTGTTCGGCAGCGCTACCCTTACGACGAGTGGCACAAATGCCGACTTTCGATGAGATTGGGCCAACCCGTGAAAATTGCGATCTACGCGTTCGACGGCATCACCATGTTCCATCTCGCGGCGCCGCTGATGGTGTTCGGTGAACTCGGACGGCTCGACCTCGCATCAGACTGGGAGACCCGCCTCTGGTCGGACCGTCCCGGGTCGATCCGCGCCGTCGAGGGATATCCGATCGCCGGCATCGCAGGACCGGAAACGGTCGACTGGGCCGACATCGTCGTCATTCCGTCCTGGCCCCAGACGTTGACACCCGTCGACGACTCGCTGACGACACTGCTTCAGGGCGCACACGCGCGCGGCGCGATGGTGGCCGGACTGTGCCTCGGCGCATTCGCCGTCACCGGCGCCGGGCTCCTCGACGGCCGCGCAGCGGTCACCCACTGGGATATGATGCCCGAACTCGCCGCGCGGCACCCGGGAACAGAAGTCGATTCGTCGGTGCTGTACATCGACCACGGCGATGTCCTCACGTCGGCCGGCACTGCTTCAGCGATCGACGCGTGTCTGCATCTGGTGCGTAAGCACCTCGGATCGGCGATCGCCACCAAGGTTGCTCGCAGTCTTGTCGTCGCTCCGCATCGCGAAGGCGGTCAGGCCCAGTACATCGAGCGTCCCATCCACAGACCCACCAGCGACCCCGCCATCACCGACACGATGGACTGGGCGCAAGCACATCTCGACGAACCACTCACCGTCGAGCGACTCGCCGAGCACGCCCGGATGAGCCGACGCAGCTTCGTACGGCACTTTCAGGAAGCCACGGGCACCACACCAGCGCAGTGGGTTGTCGGGCGTCGACTACACGAGTCACGTGTCCTGCTCGAAACGACCGACTGGGGTATCGACGCCATCGCGTCCACGTGTGGATTCGGGAGCACCGTGACCTTCCGGCAGAACTTCGTGTCCGCCTTCGCCACCACCCCTACGGCCTACCGGCAGCGATTCGCCGGCTGAAGCGTTGTCTGTCCTGTTGAATCACACACTGTGGTCATCAGATCCGATAGCCCGAAGCGGCATGTACTGCGCACCGCCTACGGCAGTTCGTATGCCGAAGCGTTCTTGGTCATTGCCATCATCACGATCCTGGTCACTCGGCTGTATCTGGCGCTGACCGGCTATCCCCAAGTGGGCGGGGCGACACTGCATATTGCGCACGCCCTCTACGGCGGGGCCGCGATGATGGCGGCCCTTCTGATCGGTTGGTTGTTCCTCGGTTTCGGGCCGCGGGTGCTCGCGGTGGTGGTCGGCGGCATCGGATTCGGCCTGTTCCTCGACGAGATCGGCAAGTTCGTCACCAAGGACAACGACTACTTCTACGGTCCGTCCGCGGAGATCATGTACGTGCTCATCGTCCTCGTCCTGGTGGCGAATCGGCTCATTCGCATCGCCCGGCCTCCCACGGCAGCCGAGTATCTCGCGAACGCTGCGGCCATCGCCGCGGACGGCCTCGCGGGTGGGATCCCTCCGCACCGACGCGAGGCCGCCGCACGCATGCTCGACGAAGCACAGAAACTCGGCAGCGCCCCTCGCGCAGTCGACGGGATACGTATGATTCTCGACTCCGCGGGTCACCGCGACGACCGCATCGAGTCCGGTAAACGATTCGCAGTAGGTCTCATCCCCGGTTTCTTCCGAAGTCCCCGATGGGTTCCGATCCTCGGGTGGCTCATGGTCCTGGCCGCGGCGGCCGGCGTGGTGTTCGGTGTCGTACAGCTCGTATCCGGTGGCGTGCATGTCGACACCGACGACGTTCGGATCGAGATCGACAGGATGGGGATCACCGGCGGAATCCTGTTCGTGAGCGCGTCGATCACGCTGTTGATGGCCCTTCCTGCGATGATCGCCGTCCACCGCGGGGACTCACTGCGGGCCCTGCGCACTGTTCGGACCGCCGCACTGATCTTCACCGCGCTCAATGCGTTGGCGAACTTCGCCACGTCCGGTTTCGGTGCGCTCCCAAATCTTGCCCTCGGATTGTTCACCATGGCTGTTCTGTCGCACCACATTTCCGTCCGCACCGAACAGCCGGCCCGAGCGGCCGATCCCCATCACTCAGCGATAGGACGGGTAGTCGGTCACCGCCTCGACACTGGCCATAGCCACCGCAAAAACGACAACGTACAGGACGACGAGCAGAACCATGAAGACCGCCCAGATGATCAGTGAGATCTTGCCGAGCTTCTTCGCCTGCGCCGACGCGCGATGCGCACCTTCGTAGTCGCCCATCATCCACAGCGGGAAAACCTTGGCCGAGTTGCTGAAGGCCGAGAACGCGAGCGGCCAGAAGAAGAGCATCGCGGCAACCGCCCAGCCCGTGTTCTGCGCAGGCAACGGCGGCCGTGAATATTCCGGCGCCGCGCTGTGCTGGAAGCCATGCTGCTGGAACTGCTGGGTCATTCTTCCTCCGTTTGCGATTTCGCTGTGTGCACGGAGGCAAGCTCCCCCGTCACATACTTGGATGCATCGAAGGGCGGTTTGGTTCCCTCACCCGGGAAATTGGTCAGGGGCACCGCATGGTCACCGAACACCGACAAGTTAGCCTCACCTTCATGTCGAGAATCTGGTCACGCGTCGGCGTCGCAGCCCTTGCGACCGTCTTCCTTGCCGCCTGCGGTACAACAGACACGCCGAGTCAAGGCGCGGGCAACGCCGATGTCGCGACCGGTGGGGCCCAGTTCAGCACCGCCGACACCGAAACGGCGAAGCTGGGCAGCGACGCCGAGCCCGGAGTGTTCCCGCGCACCGTCGCACACGCTCTCGGCGACACCGTCATCGGCAGCAAGCCGGAACGAGTGGTCGTGCTCGACAGCGGCGAACTCGACGACGTCCTGTCGCTCGGCGTCACTCCGGTCGGCTTGGCCAGCCCGGAAAGCGCGTCGGGGCAACCGTCCTACCTTGCCGATGAACTCGACGGCATCACCGACGTCGGAACGGTCAACAACCTCAATCTCGAAGCGATCAGCGCGCTCCAACCCGATCTGATTCTCGGCAGCAAGCTCCGAGCGGACACCCTCTATCCTCAGCTCTCGGAGATCGCGCCGACGGTTTTCAGTATCAGGCCCGGATTTCCATGGAAGGAGAACTTCCTCCTCGTCGGCGACGCTCTGGGAGAAGAGAACGCCGCAGTAGAGACCCTGAACGAGTACCAGGCACGCGCCGACGAAGTGCGCGCGTCTATCGACGGGTCTCCGACGATCTCCCTCGTCCGATTCATGTCGGGACGGCTCCGGCTCTACGGGAACCTGTCGTTCATCGGTGTGATCCTGCAGGACGTCGGGCTCCCCCGGCCCGAAATCCAGGACATCGAGGAACTGGCAGTCGAGATCAGTCCCGAAACCATCACGGAAGCTGCAGGCGACCGGATTTTCTACACCAGTTACGGCCGACCCGAGGACACCGGCGAAGCCGCGGTCGTAGCCGGACCTCTCTGGAACCAGATCGAGGCAGTCCAGGACGGACGAGTGGAACGGGTCAGCGATGAAACCTGGTTCCTCGGACTCGGCCCGACCGGCGCCATGCTCGTGCTCGACGATCTCCAGGAGCTGCTCGGTTCCTGATCAGGACTTCGAATCGGGCGACGCCAGGATCCGGTAGCCGAGTTCGTGCAGACGACGGTGCTCCGGCCAGTGGTCGCGAGCCCAGGCGGGGTCGCTGTGCGCGGCCGTGATGGCCGCCGCGGTAGAGGCATGCAGGTCGAATTCGAGATCGCGACGAAGCTCGGAGAGTTCTCTGCCGTCGGTCGCATGGTTGATCCGCGAGATGGCGTCGCGGATACGGCCGTCCGCAAACGTGAGAGTCCGGCGATGAGCGCGGGGCAGCACACACCACATGACGACCAACGCGACAGCCACACCCACGATGGTTTCGAGGAAGCGGTCTCGGGCGACCGTGGTCAGGTCAGCCATGGTTCCGAGCGACCCGAGGATCACCGCAAGCGGAGTGATGAACACCATCGCGAGTCCGTAGTTCCGCACCAGGAAACTCTCGGTCCCCGCCATCATCAACGCCAGCACCACGACGAGAGCGGCACCCTGGAGTTCGAAGAACACCAGACCGGACAGCAATGCGAGACCGAGCACGGTGCCGACGAACCGGTGGGCCGCTCGGTAGGTGCCGAGGATCCTGTCCGGTCCCTGATGCAGAATCATCGCGGCCGTGATCACCGCCCAATCCGCTCTACCCACTCCCAGTGCCACTGCGATCGCCCCGGCCACCGGGCAGGCCACGAGCAACCGCACCACGATGGTCGTCGACCGAGCTCGCAGGTGCGCCGCGCGAGAGAGGCGGTAACGCACCGACGGCCGACGCAGCGGCACTTCCGGACGCAGATCGTCCGCGGGCCCGGCCTCACCGCGGTCGCGACCGCCCACGACGGCAACGCAACGCACGTGAGCCTCATACAGCGTCCGTGCCAGCGGATGCCCGGAATCGGCGATGCCCGCATCATGCAGGCATTGCCACGCCGCATGCAGGTCGTGCATAGCGGTGCGGCGGTGGGCCGGCGAATTGTCCGCGGCCATCGCATCCACGGCGGTGATCGCAGCACCGACCATCATGTGTTCCGGGGTGCGGGGCCGAGCCAGGACACCGGACATGGCGATGATGAGCGCAGTGCCCGCACCGATCGCCGTCCACGCCACGATCGACACAACCGAGGCTCCGGCCGCGGGCAGGACGGAGGCAATTTCCAAGGTGAACAGCAGAAGGAATGCGCCGGGCGCGCCGAGTCGTAGCGCGTCGACGACGAACGCGCATGATGCGACCACCACGGTCATGGTCAAGACCACCGCCATCGACCACACTGCGAGCCTCCCGCGACCACAGCTCGGTGGACCTCCGACCCGACGACGGCGCCGACGCCCGCCAAGGCGACGAGCACCGCCCCGATTATCGCGACCACCCGCCAGCGCACCCGGTAGGGCCTCCCCTCGCCGTAGACCACAGCGAACGCGCCGAGGGTGGCGATGGCGGCAACCGATCCGAACCCCGCCGCGACACCCACGAGCCCGGGCAATGCGACCGTCAGCGCCGCCCGCGCGACGCCGGGCCACCGGCGTCCGTGACGCGGCACCGCCAGCATCGCCGACCAAGGGGCAGCCGGAGCGGGAATAGGCAGGTCGGCGCCCACCACCTGCTGCGATCCCGTTCCGTTCGACACAACCACCCAGGCTAGGAAGGAGCCGGACAGGTGCGCCAATCCAGACGGACCTATGAGGCACAATTCACGCCGATATGCCTGATATGCGAGCTATGCAAGCTACGTCGTCGAGCTTGTCCGTCACAGGTCCTTCCGAGATCGAGTGACCTCTGCCGACGGTTCGGGCGCAGCCGGAGTCGTGGCCGGAGTCGTGGCCGCCCACGAGGTGAGCAGCTTGAGTCCGTCGTCGGACGGCGAACCCGGCACAGCGGTATACACGTTGAGCTGCAATCCGGTATCGGCAGGAAGCTCCAGTGCCTCGTATGCAAGTTCGAGTCGGCCTACCACCGGATGATGGAAGACCTTGGTGCCGCTGCGATGGAGACGCACGTCGTGAGAGGCCCACATCCGACGGAAATCCTCACTACGCGTGGACAGTTCGCCGACCAAAGCGATGAGCGCAGAGTCATAGGGATTCTTCCCGGCCTCGGCTCGCAGTATTGCGACGGCATCGTGGGCGATCTTCTCCCACCTGTCTCCCCAATACTGCTGCGCGGCATCGAGATCGAGGAAGTGGAATCGGGCAGAGTTCACCGGTTTGTTCGCGATTCGCTCCGGCGAATCGTACATCGGCGAATACAAGGCCCTGGCCGTGAGGTTCGTCGCCAGGACATCGAGCCGACCGTTGCGCACCAGAGCGGGCGCGCTCTCCATCGAGTCGAGGATGCGCTGCACAGCCGGGCGAACACTCGCAGGCGATGCACGACGGGCCCTCGACCGCGCTACACCGGAAGCGTTCGCCGCGCGAGCGAGGTCGAACAGGTGAGCGCGCTCGGCTTCGTCGAGTTGCAGCGCCTCAGCCAGCGCCTCGAGTACCGATTCGGATACACCGTTGAGGTTTCCCCGTTCGAGGCGGGTGTAATAGTCGACGCTCACCCCGGCGAGCATCGCCACCTCTTCGCGTCGCAGTCCAGGCACCCGCCGTTTACTCCCTCCGTATGCGGGCAACCCCGCCTCGTCCGGAGTGATCCGGGCACGTCGCGAGGCGAGGAACTCCGCCGTCTCTGCCTTGAGGTCCATGTCATCGACGGTACGTCCGGAAGGCTGCGCGTGGGAGGTACTGGTATTACTCCCAGCACAGCCCAGGCAGGCGAATGGGGGTTCCGTCAGACCCTCCCACGCTCTGCGAATCGCTCTTATCGTGGTGGCCATGCCTGCGAACACGCTTCCTGACCTGACGCTCAACAATGGGGTCACCATGCCCGCACTCGGCTTCGGTGTATTCCAGACGCCTCCGGCCGAGACCATCGCCGCCGTCGAGGCCGCGCTGCAGACCGGTTACCGGCACATCGATACCGCGGCCGCCTACGGCAACGAAAGGGAGGTCGGCGAGGCGATTCGCCGATCCGAGCTGGACCGCGCCGACATCTTCATCGAGACCAAAGTCTGGATCAGCGACTACGGCTACGACGCCACCTTGCACGCCTTCGACAAGGCCGTGGGCAAACTCGGCGTCGATCAACTCGATCTGCTGATCCTTCACCAGGCACTCCCCTCGCGGTTCGACCTCACGCGCGAGGCCTACCGCGCACTCGAAACGCTGCTCACCGACGGCAAGGTCCGCGCTATCGGCGTCAGCAACTTCATGGTCGAGCATCTCGACCACTTGCTCGAAACCGCCACCGTGACACCCGCCGTCAACCAGATCGAGGTACATCCGTACTTCCAGCAGCCCGCAGTGCTCGCCGCAGACAAGGCACACGGAATCCTCACCCAGGCCTGGTCGCCGATCGGTGGCATCACGTTCTACCGCGACGGGAAGAACAGCAGCACCCTCGACGACCCGACCATCCGCGCGATCGGCGACGCACACAACAAGACCGCCGCCCAGGTGATGCTGCGCTGGCACCTGCAGCAGGGCCGGTCCGCGATCCCCAAGTCTGTCACCCCGAGCCGCATCGCCGAGAACTTCGCTGTCACCGACTTCGAGCTCACCGACGCCGAACTGGCATCGATCGACGCTCTCGACACCGGCGTGCGCGGCGGCCCGGAACCCGAGGCCATCACCCTCGAATCCTTCGGAAGAGCGATTCCCGAAGCCTGATCAACCCGACTACACAGGCAGGAATTCTTCTTCATGCGAGCAACATTCATGTACGGCGCCGGCGACGTGCGAATCGAGGAAGTCCCCGACCCCACGATCGCGCAGCCGACCGACGCACTCGTCCGAATCACTCTGGCCTGCGTGTGCGGATCCGATCTGCACCCCTACCACTCGATGCCCACGGGCGACGAGGGCGTTCCGATGGGACACGAGTTCATCGGCGTCGTCGAGGAACTCGGGTCCGAGGTGACCGGGCTGAAGGTCGGCGACCTGGTGATCTCACCATTCGCCTTCTCCGACAACACCTGCAAGTTCTGCCGGGAGGGTTTCCACACCGCGTGCAAGCACGGCGGCTGGTACGGCGCGGGCGGTGTCGGTGGAGCGCAGGCCGAGAAGGTCCGCGTACCGCAGGCCTCGGGCACTCTCGTCCCTATCCCAGGCGACGTCGACGAGAAACTACTCCCGTCGCTACTCGCCCTGTCCGACGTCTATCTCACCGGATACCACGCCGCGCACATGGGCAACGTCGGCCCGGGCAAGACAGTCACCGTCATCGGCGACGGCGCAGTGGGCCTGTCCGCGGTGCTTGCGTCGAAGCAGATGGGTGCAGACAAGATCATCCTCATGGGTCGCCACGTCGACCGCACCGGCCTCGGCCGTCATTTCGGCGCCACCGACGTGGTCGCCGAGCGCGGCGAAGAGGGCATCGCAAAGGTGCTCGAGCTCACCGGTGGCGAGGGCTCCCACGTCGTACTCGAGGCCGTCGGACACATGCCCGCCTACGAACAGGCCTATGGGGTCGTGCGTCCCGGTGGCGTCATATCCCGAGTCGGGGTACCGCAATACGAGGATGCGCCCGTCGGTTTCGGGTCGCTGTTCGGTAAGAACGTCACGCTCAACGGCGGGCCGGCCCCCGTTCGCGCGTACATCGAAGCAGCGATCCCGCAGGTGCTCAGCGGGGAAATCGACCCGGGCCTGGTGTTCGACTCCGAGACCACTCTCGACGACGTCGCCGAGGCCTATCGGCTGATGGACTCCCGCACAGCGCTCAAGGTGCTCGTCCGGCCGTAGTTCACCTATGGGCCGTAGCGCTTGCCCGAGCCGGGTCACCCGGCCCGTTGAAGCACATCCACCACGCGTCGTGCCATGTGCCGCATCCCGGCTTCGGTGGGATGCAACTGCCGTGCAAGCGACAGCGAGTGCCGTCCCTCGAAGAAGTTGTTACCCGGCAGCGCACATGCGTCGTGGCCTTCTGCTCCGACGGTGACATCGACGAACTCGGCCCCGGAGGTCGCTGCCGCGCCGGCCAGCACCCGGTTCATTCTGGTGAAGAATCCGCTGACGAAGGCGGCGTCGGCGTCGCTGGTGGGGATGTTGGGCCAGCATCCGCGGGCGCCGAAGATGCCGCCGTGACCGACGAGGAGAACTCGCGCATTCGGTGCTCTCCCGGAGATCACTCCGAGGGTCGAGGTCACCTTCGCGCCGAGGGCGCCGAGGGCGCCGTCCATTCGCGACGCCACCGCCGGATCGGTGCGGCAGCGCGCATCGACCAAGGGGGCGCTGGTGTAGCACGCGGAAACCAATCTGGACCAGCTGATGTCATTTCCACCGATGCTGAGAGTGACCAGGGTTGTGTCCGGCGCGAGTGCCTCGACCTGAGGTGGCACGGGACCGGCCTGAGTCGGTTGCGGCACCGACGTGATGTGATCGGTGCGTGCGCCCGTGCACGAGACGTTCGTGAACGATTGCGGGCGCAGCACCTGCGCCACAACCGACGGATAGCCCAGATTCGACCGAGAGCACCCGTCCGCAAGCGCCCCGGCGTCGAGATACGGTCCGGCCGCACGCGAATCACCGAGGGCGACATATCGGATCTGTGGATCCGCCGAGCCCAATGCCGGACTCGACAACACCATGATGGCAGCAGTGATCGCCGCCACTACCAACGCACGCACCGCAGGAACCGGGTCTCGCTCCGCGGTTACTTCGAATTCGCCGACACTCACGAGAAGGGATTATCCGGTAAGGACGCTGTGACGGCAGGGTAAACGAGACAGCCCGCTTACAAAGGTCTACCAAGTCCCCCGCACCGCCCGGGTCGATTCCCACACAAGTGTGCGAGTGACAAGACGATAATTTGTGAATGTCCTGGACGACCAGTGTCCGGCGACTGCCAAGATTCGACAGATCCCCGAGGCACGAAGGGCCGGCGATATCGTGACGAGTGCACAGGTAGGCCTCATGCTCCGGCTGTGGCGAGGCGCACCGTGGAGCCGCAACCCGCTGATGGGCGGATTCCATCGACTCGAAATCGTAGCTGTCGCAGTGACCCTGACATTCGTACTGCTGATGATCCCGGTCGCCGCGGCGATCGGCACCGTGTATTACGCCAATTCGAGCGAACGGGCCCAGAGCGAGCGCGACACCCGGCAGCGGGTGGTCGCGGTCCTCCTCGAAGATTCCCGCCCCGCCGACCCCGACGGCGATCCGCGAATCCCGCGCGCGAGTGACTACGCCACCGCCCACTGGTCCGTCGACGGCGTCGAACACACCGGGCCACTGCAGACTCCCGCCGGCGCGACGGCCGGTCAGGAAATCACCGTGTGGGTCGACGCCGACGCGCTGCCCACGACCGCGCCGCAGTCCGGGACTCATGCCGGACTCGACGGCGTCGCGCTCGCGGTCACGGTGTGGTTCCTCTCCGCGGGAACCGCCGTCACCGTGTTGTACGTCGTGCACCGGATCGGCCTACGACGAAGGATGGCGCAATGGGACAGGGAGTGGGAAGCGGCCGATCACAGGCCGTCGAGGTAACTGCGGGGCCGTATTGCAGCGACCGCGTCAGGGCGCCTCGAAGCCTGCAGCGCTGAGTACCTGCCGGCCTTCGGGACTCGTGACGAGTTCTTCGAACGCCTCGGCCGCGGCGGTATTCGCGGAATCACTCAGCACCGCGATCGGGTACGTGTTGACGGCTTCCGATGACTCGGGGAATCCCACGGTCACGACCTGGTCCCCCGCACCGGCGGCATCGGTGACATAGACCAGGCCTGCGTCGGCCTGACCCGAGATGACCTTGCCGAGTACATCGGTGACGGCAGATTCTTCACTGACCGGTGCAATATCGACCCCCGTGGCCTCTTCGACCTTCGCCGTCGCTGCGCCGCACGGCACCTGCGGTGCGCAGATGACGACGAGGTTGTCGGGGTTTGCGAGATCGGCGAAAGAAGTGATGTTCTTCGGATTTCCGGGCGGGGTAACGATCGTGAGGGTGTTGGTCGCGAAGTTCGTCGGTTCACCGGCGATCAGCTCGGCGTCCACTGCTTTGGTCATGTTGGTTGTGTCCGCGGAAGCGAAGACATCGCCAGGCGCGCCTTGGGTCAACTGGGCGACGAGGTCCGAGGATCCGGCGAAGTTGAACGACACGCTCGTGCCGGGGTAGGCAACTTCGAACATTTCGCCGAGTTCGGTGAACGTCGCTGTCAATGATGCGGCGGCGAAGACGGTGATGTCGCCGCTGATCTCCGACGCCGAGTCGGCTGTTCCGGTGGTAGCGGAGGTATCGCTCGAATCCGAGCTCGAACACCCCGCAAGGACCAGTGTCGCTGCTGCCAATACCGCGGCAGCTCTGCCGTAAAGACTGTTCACCGAAGGTCTCCTGTAGTGGTCGATGTTGTAACAGGGGGATTCTTCCGCCTGTGAGAAGCCTGGTCACGCGCGGACAAATACGTGGTCGCTCAGTTGTTTCTGAGGTCGATCACCTCGAGATCGGTCAAGTCGCTGACGTAGCGCCCGCCCTTCACATCCCCTGGCACCACCAATCGCGGTGCATCCAAGGGTTGGCCGTCTTCGGTGTAGGCAACGAGGATCGGCGTGGCGCCGAAGTTCGGTGAGAGTTCACCGAACGACACGGTGGCCTGATAACCGTCCGAGCCGGTCGCGAGGATCGCAAAGGTCAGGTCGGGATTGTGCGCCTCGGCATCGCCGGTGAGAACCGCAGCGGTGAGGATGTCCGAGAGCGCGGCCCCGTCATAGGTGTGCGACTGGGCGCCCTTGCTGCTGTCGAACGTCACTGCCTGTGTCTGCACGGGGTAGGCGCGGAGTTGATCACCGGACAGAGTCGTCGGATTCTCGACTGCGCCGCCGAGTCGGACCGATCCTGCAGGAACCGCTGCGGTCGTCGTCGCAGGCGACGAGGACACATCTGTCGTCGCGGCAACGGGTGCAGTGTCGGTATCGCCGCTCGACGAGGAGCACGCCCCCGTCAGGGCAAGCAAGGCGGCGACCAGAGTCGCCGTCACGCAACTTCGCAAACGCGTCATGAATGGAATGATAGATCAGCATTCGCGGTTTGCATCTATCAGTCTTCACGCAGATACGGTTCTTCGATTTGTCGCGACCCGGCCGCAACGTCGAGGTCATCGAGAACGAGTCGATCCGTGTCGCGCGTTCGCGGGCGCCCGATTCCGTATGGTCTACACCCGTGTCCTCCGCTCTCCATCGCCTGACCCCGTACCAACAGGAAGCACTCCAGCATCGGTTCCCGAGGTTCGACGTCCTCTCCGACATGAGCTGGAATCTTGTCGAGACCACCGTCCTGCACATCGACTCCCCCGACGGACAACTCGTCGTCAAAGCAGGCGGCGCATCCGACCACCACATCGCCCGCGAAATTCGCGCACACGAGATGTGGACGGGTCCGTGGGTCGCCACGGGCCACGCCGCACGGATGTTCCACTCCGATCGCGACGCCAAGCTGATCGTGACCGAATACCTCCCTGGACGACTCGTCCAGGATCACCCCGCAATGTCGGATCCGGACACATACCAGCAGGCGGGACGACTGCTCGCGGTGTTTCATGCGCAGTACAGAGTGGAGGATGAACACTACGAGGAGCGGGCCAACGACAAGTCGCTGCGTTGGCTCGACGGACCGCATCGCGTCGAACCCGACCTCGTCGAGCAACTACGCGCGATGATTCGATCCTGGTCCACACCAACCACGACGTTGGTACCCACTCACGGTGACTGGCACACCCGCAACTGGCTCATCGACAGCGACAACGCCGTCAGGGTGATCGACTTCGGGCGCGCAGACCTGCGACACGCCGCAGAGGACTTCGAACGACTCGCCGCGCGCGAGTTCCTCAGCGTCGCAGGATCCGAGGACGCGTTCCTGGACGGCTACGGCAGCGACCCGCGCGAACCGGAAGCGTGGTTCCGGCAACGTATTCGTGCGGCGGTGGCAACGGCCGTATGGGCTTTTCAGGTCGGCGACTACGCATACGAAGCCGAGGGGCACCGGATGATCGCCGACCTGCTCACTCGATAGTGTGGGTTCTTGCCCCGATAGCAGACACAAGTCCACACGGAGGCTCGAACCCTTCGTCGTACGTATGCTGATACGCGAGCGGGTCATCAAGGCTTGCAACGCAGAGATGAGGTTCGCTCAGTAGCAACCGCTGGGCTCGTCTTCCTTGACGACGGACAGCACCGCGTCGCCCTCACCGATCACCGCGCCGGCAGACGGCGACTGCTCCACGACCACCCAGTTGCGATCCCACACCTGAGCGCGACCCTCTCCCGTGGCATCGACACTTCTCGAATAGAACACGCCCGCAGCCTGAATCGTGTCCTGTGCTGCCTGCAGATCCATGCACACCACGTTCGGCATGATCGCTGCCGACTGGGCGCTCGCCGCCTTGGACGACGGTGTCGGCACGGCTACGGCCGCGGGCGTCACGGCCGCAGCGGTGGTCGCGGCGCTCGTCGCGACAGGCACGGTCGGTGTTGCCGTGGCCTGCGTGGAGGTCTGCGGTGTAGTAGTGGCGTTGTCGTCGGACGGCGCGTCGAGTCCATCCGAGAGATCGCCGATGATCCCGATGAGCACGAAGGCGGCGGCGATCATTGCCGCGATCACGACGCCGCGGCGGATCTTCTGAGGTTTCGGTGGCTCCGGCGGGGGTGCGAACGCGGCCGACGGGTCGCCGGCGAGGAATGCGCGATGCCCCGCTTCGGCGCGGGCTGCGAGGGCATCCTCCTCAGCCTTGATCCTCGCCCGCCGGTCCCGGAGGGGCTTACCGACAGCCAGATATCCGAGTCCGACCGTGAACAGCAACTGGATGAGCGCCTCCGGGACGTTGCCGTTGACGATCTCGACAATCGCCAGCCACATCGTGACACCGGCGAACATTCCCGCCAGAACCCGCAGGTAAGGCACGACGAACCTCATGGTGCTCCTTCAGAACAAACGCGATCACGACAGCGCACGTCTGTCTCATGAGCTTTGTTCGTATCAGGGCACCCGACCGTTACGCATCCACGATGGCGCGAAGCCTCTCGATCTGCGCGACACGCCCCGATGAGTCAGGGGCGAGAGCTTTGACGTTCAATGTCGTCGCACCTGATTCCTTGAACGCGGAGACCCGCTCCCTGACGTACCCTTCGGGGCCGATCAGTGAGATCGCCCGCACCAGCTCGTCGGGTACGGCGGCAGCGGCCTCGTTCTTCTTGCCGTCCAGGTACAGGTCCTGGATGGTCTTGGCTTCCGCTTCGTATCCGTATCGGCACGCCAGATCGTTGTAGAAGTTCTTGCCGCGCGCACCCATGCCACCGATGTACAGCGCCAGGTGCGGTTTGACGGTGTCGAGAAGGTGGTCGACGTCGTCTCCGATCGCGAGGGCCGGACCGGCGTAGACCTCGAGTTCACCGAGGGACGGGTCGCGCGCAGTCTTACCTTTCGCGAGTGCGTCGCCCCACGCGTCTTTCGCACGTTCGGGATGGTAGAAGATCGGCTGCCACCCTTCTGCGATCTCCGCGGTCAGTGCGACGTTCTTCGGTCCGAGCGCAGCGATGATGATCGGGATACGTTCGCGTACCGGATGATTGATGAGCTTCAGCGGTTTACCGAGGCCGGTGCCCTTCTCCACGGGCAGCGGAATCTGGTAGTGCTTCCCATCGTGGCGCACCGGTTCACGTCGCCACACCTGCCGGCAGATGTCGACGAGTTCGCGGGTGCGGCCCAGCGGGGAGTCGTACGGAACTCCGTGGAAACCCTCGATCACCTGCGGCCCCGACGCACCGATCCCGAGCACGAACCGGCCGTCCGACACGTAGTCGAGCCCGGCAGCGGTCATCGCCATCAGCGACGGGGTCCGGGTGTAGATCTGGAAGATCCCGGATGCGAGCTGCACCCGCGAAGTCTTCGCCGCGAGATAGCCGAGCTGGCTGACGGCATCGAACGAGTACGCCTCCGCCATGAAGATGATGTCGAGCCCGGCACGCTCGAGGTCGGCGACCTCGGCGACGGTCTCGGTGAACCCACCGCTGTAGGTGATCATCGTTCCGATGCGCATCGGCAGTGCTCCAATCGAGGTACCCGGCATCGATGACGGATCCGAGTTCGCGAAACTGAGGACTTCCGCAGTCCAACATTGCGCGGCACACGACGCAAAGACCCATCACCGATCCGATCAATCAGCAAAACCAATGAGCGATATCGGCTCCAGCACAATGCGATCGCAGCAGCCTACGCCGTTCGCAACGCTTCCTTCGGAACCGCGGCGGGGGTGGCCAACGACCGCAAAGTATATGATACTTGCGGTGACATATAATCTGGCGAGGGTGGAGTGATGAATTCGAGCACACAGTTCGACGCAGTGATCGTCGGAGCCGGATTCGGCGGCATGGGTGCGGCCATCGCCCTGAACCGCCTCGGGTTCGACAACCTCCTCATCCTCGAGCGCGAAGACGATCTCGGCGGAACGTGGCACGTCAACCGCTACCCCGGCCTCGCCGTGGACATCGCGTCGGTCACCTACTCGTACTCGTTCGAACCGAATCCGTACTGGTCACGTCTCTTCGCGCCGGGCACCGAACTCAAACGCTACGCCGAGCACGTCGCCGACAAATACGATCTCCGCCGCCACATGCGGTTCGGCAGAGCCGTCACCGGCGCCCAGTGGGACGACGACGCGCACCGATGGACAGTGTCGATCGACGGCGGCGACCCGGTCACCGCCCGCTACCTGCTCACCGCAACCGGGTTCCTGTCTCAGCCGAAAATGCCCGACATCGACGGCATCGACACCTTCGCCGGACACGTCCTGCACACCACCGCCTGGGACGACACCATCGATCTGCGCGACACACGCGCCGCGATCATCGGTACCGGCGCCACCGCTGTGCAGCTGATCCCCGAAGTGGCACGCGAAGCCGCCGCGCTCACCGTCTACCAACGCACCCCGATCTGGGTGGTGCCGAAGCTCGACGCACCCATTCCGAAGGTCGTGCAGCGCCTCTTCGCACGGAGGCCCGCCACGCAGCGCGTCGCCCGCGCAGTCAGCGACGGACTGCTCGAAGGCATCATGGTGAGCGCGGTACTGCACTATCGGCAGGCCAAGTTGCTGAACAAGGGCGCCGCGGCGGCATCCCGGCTGTTTCTCCGCACCCAGGTCCGCGATCGGTCGCTGCGCCGCAAGCTCACGCCCGACTACGACTTCGGCTGCAAGCGACCGACGTTCTCCAACAGCTACTACCGCACGTTCACCCGCGACAACGTCGACCTGGAAACGACCTCGATCGTACGGGTCGAGGCCGACGGCATCGTCACCGCAGACGGCCGCAAGACCGAGGTCGACACCCTGATTCTGGCGACCGGATTCAGCCTGTGGGATGCCAACTTCCCCGCGATCGAGATCATCGGACGCGAAGGACGTAACCTCGGCAAATGGTGGCGCGACAACCGATTCCAGGCATACGAGGGCGTCACGGTGCCGCAGTTCCCGAACTTCCTCACCCTGGCCAGCCCCTACTCGTACAGCGGCCTGTCGTATTTCACCACCATCGAGTCGCAGATGGCCCATATGTCACGCCTCTTCGGTGCGATGCGCAACCGGGGTGCCGACGTGTTCGAGGTGACCGAAGACGCCAATACCCGTTTCCTCGACCGGATGACCGACAACCTCGACGACTCGGTGTTCTACCGGGGCAGTTGCAGCACCTCCCGCAGCTACTACTTCAACCAGCACGGCGAGGCCGCGTTGCTCCGGCCCACGTCGACCGCGAACGCATTCGAAGAGGCCGCAGCCTTCCCGCTCACGGACTACCGGATCACCTCCGCTGAGGCAACAGGGCGTGTGATGCGCTGATCGTCATGATCCGCCGCTCTGGAGCGAATCCCGACGGGTGAGCTACGAGTCCTCCGAGAATCTTCGAGCGCGGCACGGCGTGTCCACTCAGGACACCGCCGACATCGTGGGCTGGTAGAACACCCGTGCGAGTTGACGGCGACCGTGACTCGTGGGACCATCCCTGAACTGACCTTGAAATAGGTCGACCCCGGCAGGTGCGCCAACACCACACCGGGGTCTGGGCACACGACAAAGGACCTGTCATGCACCGTACGGTGGAGTCTATCCATACGCCCCTCAGAGGCGTGCACCAGCGACCGGCCGCGATCCGCGGTCGCCACTCATTCACCCCGCCGGACCCACTCCCGACGTCGTAGCCTCCCGGCCCCTCGCCCCCGCATGATGCGGTGTCGTCGAGGGGCTCGAGTCGTTTCTCAGCATCGGCGTACGCAAGGGCCGTTTCGGTAACCAAGGCACGCCGGTCAACGTCGCTCATCCCCCGAGGTCCGACGTCAGCGCATCGACGCTGCGAGCACCCTGCATCGAAGCCAGGGGCTCGAAACCGACTGGGCACCAGTATCCTTCGTCTCCACTGCTGGTGGTGGAGCACCCGATCGCGCGGGTCGACACGAGCGTTCGGGTTCAGCGCAAGCCGCACGTCACCAGCGACGTGGGGCCAGATGCGCTGGCCGAGACGGTCTATCGGGGCATGGCGACCGGGCAGCGTTGGGGAAGGGGCCGAAGGCAAGTACAGGGACCCGTAGGGTCTCCGATCGGTCAGGCGCAGCCGCCCGCAGGGCGCCCTATGTTCGCACCTACCAGGGCGATCCGGGCCGCTTCACAACGTACCCACTGCCGTGGCGATGTATGCGTCGACGTCGAAGTCATCGAGCAGGGACTGCTGCACAATGAAGCCCTGGACTACTCCGAGAACCACCGGCGCGTACCCGACGGCCCAAGCGCGAGCGTCGGCCTCGCCGGCAGGGAGAACATCCGGATCGGATTCCGCGCACGCCACGAGCGCGTCGGTGACCGCGCCGAGAAGCCGGCCGAGGACGGAGTGGGCGAGTTCGCGGATCTCGGGGTCGATGGTGGCTTCGGCCCACACCTGCAGGATCGCCTTGCTGTAACCCTCTCCCGCGATGCTGCGCAAGTTCTCGGCGAGAGTCCTCATGATGTTCGCGGCAATGCCCCCGGGGCTCTGTGCTCCCTCGAGCGCGCCGCCGGTCGCCAACGCGGTCTGCCGATCGCCGAGGACGTGGTCGGCGACTGCGACGAGCAACTGTTGCTTGCCACTGAAGTAGCTGTAGATGGCGCCGGCCGACAACCCGGATTCGGTGATGATGTCGGCCATCGATGTGCGTTGGTAGCCCGCGCGGGTGAAGCATCGCAGAGCCGCGCCGATGATCTCTGCCCTTCGCGCGACACGATGCGCGTCACTCACCCTCGGCACCACGTTCCTCCTGCTCACAGCCACGTTGTTGACAAGTAACTCTAACCGACCCCACTATAAAGAACGAATATTCGTTTTAGGAGAGAACCCATGACTGCCACCCCACCGGCGACCGGCATGCCGCCGATCGCACGCGCCGTCGCCCTCGCGGCTGGCGCAGCCGCCATCGTCGGCGTCGTCCTCCTCGCCTTCGCGTGGCCGGCCGTCACCTCCGAACCGCACGGTCTGCCCGTCGGTGTTGTGGGCCCCGACACATCGGTCGCGCAGACCACCGGGATGCTCGAGACTCAGTCGGGTGACGCGCTGCTCCTCACTCGAGAGGACGACCGCGACGCAGCGGTCGCCGCTATCGAACGACGCGAGATCTACGGCGCGATCGTCCTGGGCGACAACCCCACCGAAGCGCCCGAGGTTCTCGTCGCAACAGCAGCGAATGCCCAAGTTGCACAGATGCTTCAGGGTGTCGCGGACGGGATGCAGCAGCAGATCGACGCTCAGATGCGGATGGCCACCGAAGCCGCGATCGCGCAACGCTCGGCCGATCCGGCCGCCGCGTCGACGCCGTTCACGATCCCGCACGCCGAAGTCGTGGTAACCGATGTCGTGCCGTTCTCCGAGTCGGACCCGCGCGGCGCGAAGCTGAGCGTTGCCGCGTTCCCCCTCGTTCTCGGTGGTATTGCCGGGGCCGTGCTCATTTCGTTCGGGGTTCGACGATCGGCTCACCGCATCGTGGCATTGGTGGCCTACGGGGTGTTCGGCGGACTGCTGCTCGGCAGCATCCTGCAAGGCATGTTCGGAGCGCTGCAGGGCAGCTACTGGACGAACGCCGCCGCGATCGGGCTGGCGCTGGTGGCGATCACCGCGCCCATCGTCGGGTTGCGCAGCCTGATCGGGACTCCCGGCATCGGCGTCGGCGCCGTACTGATCATGCTCGTCGCCAACCCGATCTCGGCTGCCACGATGCCCGTCGAATTCCTGCTGTCACCGTGGGGTGCGATCGGGCAGTGGTTCCCGCCGGGCGCGGGCGCGACACTGCTGAAGGAACTCTCGTACTTCCCCGACGCGAGCAAAGCCTTCCCGTGGGCCGTGCTTGCCGGGTGGACTGCAGCCGGCGTGCTGCTCACCGCAATTGCGGTTGTGCGTGAACGCGGTGCGACCCCCTCCCCTGTCGACGATCCAGAACTGGTGCCTGCCGGCTGAGCAACCCTGGAACGGGTATCCAAACCACCTCACCGAGTTCAGGCGAATCCGCGGTAGATCCCGTCCGGGCCGGTATCGACCGCGAGGACCGGATGCTCCGATCAGTGTTTCGCGGTGTGATCGGCGAGGAACACATAAGCACGGCGACCGATCGCCTTTCGCAGATGGTCACCAGCCTCCGAGGCGTCCGAACCCACGATGGGCACCCACTCAACGAAGCCGCGCATCGTCTCGCCGTGGCAGCGCGTCGATGCCACAACGCGAAAGTGTCACCGGCAGTGGCGACAAAGATCGCGAACAACATTGCGGCATCGATCGACGAACCACACTCTGCAACTAGCTACGGTGGTGACATTGGATCAGCAATAGAGGTGAGGAGGCCGAGTCCGTGAGCACGGAGCACATCGCCCGAGAAGACAGGACCGTCCTATCCTTGACCTCAGACGAGGTCGAGCAGGCTCGCGCCTTCAACGAACGGATCCACGCGACTCGCGGCACATCGAACAGCGAAGACGGATACACGATCACGCTCGCAACATCGGACACAGAGCCTCTCCTACTCCCCACCGAGCTGGCTGGAATATTCAACCAACTGCTCGACATAGTCAGCCGCGGAGGAACAGTGACGGTGGGTAGCATTCCCACCGAAGTCACCACCACGACCGCCGCGAAAATGCTGGGGATATCTCGTCCCACACTGATGAAACTCGTGCGAGACGAAGCACTGGCCGCACACAAACGCGGGTCGCATACGCGCCTGTTCAGCAAGGATGTCCTCTCTTACAGGGACGCCCAACAAAGCCGGCAAAGCGATGCCTTCGAGCGCTTGCGCGCACTCGAAGACGAGCTCGGCATCGAGGACTGACACAACCAACTCGATCGACCAGAACATGCGCCCCCGACAGCTTGTACCATCCTCCGTATGACATGGGGGCAGGGGACAAATGTTCTGGTCGATGCGAATGTGCTTTTCACGGACACTTCGCGACTGGCTTGCGCTGCTCTATTTGAGGTCCGGCCAGACGATGTTCGAAGTGATGTGGACGGACGACATCATGGTGGAGTTCCAGTACCACCTCCGTAAGAAGAATCCGTTTCTCGACGATGCCCAATGCGGCGGTGTTCGGCGCAATCTCGAGGACACATTCGCCAGCGGTCGTGTACGCAATTTCACGATCAACCCGGACGGCCACTATCCCGACATCGTGACGCTCATGTTCATTGCGCAGCCCTCCATGCGCAGGCAGACATCATTTTGACGCACGACCCCAAGGGCCTCCCCGAAACGGATGACCTTCCGTACGAGATTTACACCTGCGACGAATTTTTCTTACTCATAGATGATTCCGGACCGCAGATCGTCCGAACCGTCATCGCGGAGCAACTCCGTTACTACCACGCCAGGGAGATCAGAAGCTCGCTTCCCGAAAGATTGAAATCGGCAGGCGCACCAGACTTCGCCGAACGTGTTCGGTGCCACCTCCAGCACCTCGATATCGGTCAAGTCCTCGTCGGTTCTACCAGCGGGGTTTGACGCCCTTCCTCATTGCGATGCGACCACATGAGTGAGCGCTCCGCGCCAGCGGTGGGGGTGAGGTGCAATCGGCGGTTGGGGATCACTGGCAGATCAGGACAACTCCGATGCCGTCCCACACCTCGGTATCGCTGCTGTAGTACGAGTGAGTGCTGCTGTTCCACTCCCCCGCAGCTTCAGTGTGATAACCCAGGTCTCTCTGTTCGGTGACGGTGCACGCATCCCGTGAGGCGCTGCCGGCCCTGCTGATGATCGAATGTGGTGCGCCTGCGGCGTCCAATGTTGCGTACGCGTCCGTCTCGTTCATTCCCACAACATTCGGAACGGTCGACGCGGATGCCGTCCCGGCGCCGAACACGGCTGCCGACACCACTGCAGCACCTACGAGTCCTGCGAAAACCTTCGAACGCATGTTATCTCCTGTCCTACAACGCAACCGATGGGTCTGGGCATGCCACGTTGAGCTGTGCCCGTTGCCTGTTCGAGTTCATGGTCGTCGTGCAACCTGCAAGCGCTCTTCGAGCAAAGTCCCAGTCTGCTGTGAATCACCGAGCTCGATACCTGGCGATTCTCGAGTTCTTCACAGCTGGCCCGGAACTCCTCGTGGCCCACTGGGAAAGTCGCCCGGACCCTCCCTGATCTCCGGGTGGCACACACATCCGTCGATCCGAGGTACCCGTCACCGTCATGCATCCAGTCACCACCGAAGACCACATCACGGCCCTCGCGGCACTACGCGCACGTCGCACGATCGGCGAACTCGTTGCGTCGCTCAGCGACCGGCAGCGCACGATCCTGGACTTGCGGTTGCGGCGCGGCCTGTCTACTCAGGAGACTGCCGACATCATGGGAACGACAGTCGCCGCGGTACTTCTGGGCCAGCATCGCGCGCTGGCGCGACTGCGGGCGGGGCTCCGGTCCACGTGATCGGCCCGCCGATCAAGAAACAACCTGCCGCACCGCGTCTGCGATCACCCCGGCCACCTCTCCCGCCGCGGATTCCGGCAGGCACGCATAGCCGCATACCAGACCTCGTGGCCCACGATCACCCGAGAGCTGCGCCGACACCGGGGTGGTCCGGACACCGCATTGTTCGGCCGCCGCCACGACCGCAGTGTCGTCGATACCGGCGGGCAGGCTCAGCACCACGTGCAGACCTGCCTCGATTCCCACCACCTGAACCCCCTCGAGATCAGCGAGTTGCAGTCGCAGCGCGTCGACGAACGCTGCGCGGCGCGCCCGATAAGTGCGGGCAGTCCGAGCGAGATGCCTTGTCAGGGAGCCATTGTCGATCAACGTGGCGAGCGCGAGTGCGGATATCGCGTTGGCCGTCTCTCCACATTCTGCAAGAGCGTCGCCGATGCGGGCGCGCAATGGATCCGGCGGGATCAGCCAAGCGAGTCGCAGCGCCGGCGACAAGATCTTCGATGCGGTGCCGATGTAAGCGACACAGTCGCGTCCACCGTCGATGCTGCGCAATGCGGGAAGCGCCGACACGTCGTACCGGAACTCGCCGTCGTAGTCGTCTTCGATCACCAGCATGCCCACCGCGTTCGCCCGTGCGACGAGTTCGGCGCGGCGCGCGACCGGCATTCGTGCGCCCATCGGGTACTGGTGCGCCGGAGTGCAATACACAGCCGCATCGGTGTCCACGAGCAGATGTGGTGGCAGTCCGTCGCTGTCGACGGGGACAGGCCGGATGCGGGCTCCCTCGGTGACCAGTGCACGGTGAGCCCGGTGATATCCGGGATCTTCGAAGGCGACGTCGCGTCCATCGAGTTCGGCCGCCACAGCAAGGACACGCATGGCCGCAGCAACTCCGGGTAAGATCACCAGCTCTTCTGGCACAACGTCGATTCCGCGAGTGCGTCGCAGATGCACAGCGAGGGCAGACCGCAGTTCGGGGTGGGCCGCCAAGTCGGATCCTCCCGCCGCCGGAGCCGCGCTCGCGACACGACGCCACGCGCTGCGCCACGCGGATTCGGCAATGAGAGAAGTGTCCGGTCGCCCGGGGCGAAGGTCGGCGACGGCAGGCTCCACCCGGGTTCGCTGCCGCGGCGGCACGACCGTAGCGGGTTCGACGGAATGGGACTGTGCGTGCGCGCGGGCCGCCACGTCGGCGCCGGGGGCGATACGGGTTGCCGAACCGGGCACAGCGACGACGAAGCCGGACGCGGCCAGTTCGTCGTACGCCTCGACGACTCCGCCGCGCGCCACCCTCAACTCGGCGGCAAGCATCCGAGACGACGGCAGAGCGTCGCCGATCCCGAGGCGACCGAGCCGGATCTGTTCGACGATCGCTTCTGCAATGCGGTGCCGGAGCGGTGCGCTGCCGGAGGGCACCGTCAACGGGAGATTCACAGGAGTCGCAACACGGGGCACATCGTCCAAGATACTGGTCTCCAAAGCCGACCCGATTCTGGATCTGTTCTCCGGTCCGGATAACCGGCAGGGTTGCCATCATGGATACAGTCACTCGCTACCCCGAACGCGCCCGCACCGATCGGGAGGATCTCGACCGCGTCCTCGATTCCGCCTCGACCTGCACATTCGCCACTGTGCTCGACGGGCGACCATGGCTGGTGCCGATGCTCTACGCCCGTGACGGGGATCGAATCCTCCTGCACGGTTCCACGGGGGCCGGCGCACTGCGTCACGTCATGGCCGGGGCACCCGTCGCGGTGAGCGTGATGCTGCTCGACGGAATCGTCGTCGCCGAAGATCTGTATCACTCGTCGGCCAACTACCGGTCGGCCGTGGTCCGCGGTACCGTCGGACGACTCGGCGCCGCAGAGGCACTCGAGGCCCTGAACATACTGTCCGACAGGCTGATTCCTGGACGGAGCAGCGAAGTGCCTGCCCCGACGTCCAAGCAACTCGCGGCGACTGCGGCACTGGCTCTGCCCATCCTGCCCGGGCAGTGGACGGCGAAGGTGCGGGATGCACCACCTACGAGAACGGACACCCCCGGCCCGTGGTCCGGAGTGGTACCGCTACGCACCGTCGCCGAGACACCCGTTCCGGCGCCGTGGATATCCGACGATGCCCCGCTCCCCCTGTCCGTCCAGCGCCTGGCCGCAATCGACTGAACCAGATGCCGACGTGTACCGCGTCCGTTCCAAGCTCTTGTCACGAACCGGAGAGGAACTTAGACTGCCCTAAGTTATGGGGTTCAACTTAAGGGATCGGGGCGATGAGCGAGTGGCTCAGCCGGTTAAACGTATGCGCAGGATCGACGTCGACGACATCGTCCGCGTCGGTCGTGAACTCGGCATGCGCCACCTGAGCCTGAGCGCGGTCGCAGCGGAACTCGGAGTATCCACCACCGCCCTGTACCGGCACGTCGACGGCCGCTGGGGGCTCGAACGGGTCGTCGGAGAGAGCTTGTTGGACGACCTCGTCCTGCACGACAATCCCGAACACGACCCGACCCGACATCTGCTGTCGTTCGGGATGCAGCTCAGGGCGTTCGTCCTCGCCCACCCCGGGCTCGGCACCTACATGCAGACCCTCTTCCCACGCGGAGAAGCGGGTCGCCGGCTGATGACCCATGAGGTCGTCGCGTTGGGACGGCGTGGGTACGCACCCGATGTGGCCATCGCCCTGTCCAGCGCAGTCGCGGGAAACTCCATCAACTACTCGGTGGCCGAGGACAACCAGAACGCCAGGTCGGACGGTCTCGAGGATCAACGACGCGACGTCACGAACCAACTGGCCGTTGACGCCGACTTGGGCGAGACCCACCGCGAGCTACCCAATTTCGAACACGGGGAATACGTGAAACTCGTTCTTACAGCAACAATCCGAGGTCTCGTGTCGGTCGCCCCACCGGGTCGACCGCTGGAGCAGGTGATCGCCGATCTGGCGACCACCGGAATGGGGATCTGATGGCCAAACGGGGATTCCAGGGGGCGGTGATGCGCGGGTTCGGAGCCCGCGACCACAGCGCCGTCGTCACAGGTACCGAACAACTCGCTCCGCATTTCGTGCGCGTACGGATGACATCCGAGACGTTGTTCGATGAGGTCGATCCAGCACCGACGGCATGGCTTCGGTTCTGGGTGCCCGATCCCGACGATCCCGATACAGAACACCAGCGCGCATACACGTTCACCGAGTCCGATCCCGATACCGGACACTTCGCCGTGGACTTCGTCCTGCACGAGCCGGCCGGGCCGGCATCTGCGTGGGCGAAACGTGCGGTACCTGGCGACGCCGTCAGCATCACGTCGTTCGGGTCGAAACCTTTCGACGTCCCCGACGAGCTTCCCGCCGGCTATCTGCTGATCGGCGACTCCGCGTCGATTCCCGCGATCAGCAGCATCATCCGCGCCCTACCCGACGACGTCGCGATCGAGTTGTACCTCGAACAGCATGACGAAGACGATCTGCGCATTCCGATGCCCGATCATCGTCTGATGCACAAGCATTGGATTCCCCGGCAGGGACCCACTTCGCTGGCTGCGGCCATCGAAGACCGCGACTGGTCGAATTGGACGGTGTGGGCGGGTCCTGAATCGAAGGCGCTCAAACATGTCCGGGCACGGCTACGTGACGATTTCGGATTTCCGAAGTCCGAGATACACGCCCAGGCATACTGGTTCCACGGTCGAGCCATGGGCACTTACCGCTCCACCGAGCCGGCCGAACCCGAACCCACGCAGCTCGACGAGACACCGACACCCGAGCCGGTTCGAAGCAATCGAGGCTCGTGGAACGCGGATGCGGCAGGAAAATTGATCGCTCCGCTGCGGGGCACTCTCATCGTCGCCGGAATCCTGCAGGCGCTCATCACCTTGATCCAGCTCGCACCGTTCGTCCTACTGACCGAGCTGGCACGACGAATGCTGGACGGCGCAACCGAATCCGAACTGTGGACCATCGGGCTCTGGGCGGTCTGGTTGATGGGCATCGGCACAGTGCTCGCGGCCGCCCTCACCTTGTGGCTGCACAGTGTCGATGCTCGATTCGAACGCGATTTGCGTCAACAACTTCTGGGTAAACTCGCCAAACTGCCGCTCGGCTGGTTCACGGCCCGCGACTCGGGGCAGGTGAAACGGCTCGTGCAGGACGATACGCTGTCGCTGCACTATCTCGTGACCCACGCAGTGACCGATGCGGTCGCCGCGGTGATCGCCCCTGTTGCGGTGCTGATCTATCTTTTCGCAGTGGATTGGCGTCTGGCACTTCTGATGTTCGTGCCGATCCTCGTCTACATCGTGACGATGACGGTGATGCTCGTTCAGTCCGGAAACAAGACTGCGCAGGCGATGCGCTGGGCCGACCGTATGGGTTCCGAAGCAGGCGCCTACCTCGAGGGACAACCGGTGATTCGCGTGTTCGGCGGAGCAGCCGCATCCACGTTCCGTGCGAGACTGTGGGAGTACATCGAGTTCCTCGACGGCTGGCAACGCCCGTTCAGTGGCAAGAAGTCACTCATGGACCTGGCGACGAGGCCCGCCACCTTCCTGCTGCTCATCACGGCAGCCGGTACCGCGCTCATCACCTCGGGCAGTATGGAGCCCACCACGCTGCTTCCGTTCCTGTTCCTGGGCACCACGTTCGGTGCCCGGCTACTCGGACTCGGATACGGTGTCGGCGGCCTGCGTGACGGGATGCTCGCGGCGCGCAGGATCGGCGTCGTCCTCGACGAACCCGAACTCGGCCCCCAGGAGAAGAGCCCCGCAACGTCGCGGCCTTCCACCGCTGCCGTCGATTTCGACCGTGTCCGGTTCTCGTACCGGCTCGGCGCACCCGTGATCGACGACATCTCTCTCACCGCAGATACCGGGACGATCACCGCGCTCGTCGGTCACTCCGGTTCCGGCAAGTCCACGCTGGCGTCTCTGCTGGCTCGATTCCACGACGTCGACGAGGGCACTATCCGCGTCTTCGGCCGCGACATCCGCGAACTCGACGCCGATGCGCTCTATCGGCAGGTCGGATTCGTCTTCCAGGACACTCAACTCGTGCAGGGCACCGTGCGCGAGAACATTGCGCTCGCCGTACCGGACGCTACCGACGACCAGGTGGAAGCTGCCGCACGCGCCGCATACATCCACGACCGGATCCTGCAGCTACCCGACGGGTACAACACCGTGCTCGACACGAATCCACAGTTGTCCGGAGGTGAACGGCAACGCATCACGATCGCGCGCGCCATCTTGGCCGACACCCCGATCCTCGTCCTCGACGAAGCGACGGCCTTCGCCGATCCCGAATCGGAGTACTTCGTCCAGCAGGCCTTGAGCCGGCTCACCGCCGGCCGCACCGTGCTGGTGATCGCACACCGGTTGCACACCATCGTCGACGTCGACCGGATCGTGGTGCTCGACCACGGCCATATCGCCGAATCCGGCACCCACAGCGAGCTACTCGCCACCGATGGCCGCTACAAGAAGATGTGGGATGCAGGATCCTTCACGTCGAACGAACTTGTCCACGCCGACGCAGACCAGGAGCCGAGCCGATGATCCGCACACTGCTCGTACTGCTGCCGCCCGGCAGCCGCCGCACTGTCGCCTCCCATGTGTTTCTCACCGTCGTCAGCGTCGCGCTTCGCGCTGCCGGTGTGGTGCTGATGGTGCCGCTCGTCGGCGCTCTGTTCGGTACCACGCCGTCCGATGCGTGGCCGTGGCTGGGCGCGCTCACCGGTGTCACGATCGCGGGCTGGATCGTCGATATGTTCGTGTCCCTGCTCGGATTCAACCTCGGCTTCGGGCTGCTCAACCACGCCCAGAACGAAATAGCCGAGCGCACCGCACGAATCCGGCTGACGTGGTTCACCGGTGAGAACACCGCAACCAACCGGCAGGCCATCGCGGCCACCGGGCCGGACCTCGTCGGCCTCATCGTGTATCTGGTGACTCCGATCCTCAGCGCCATTCTGCTGCCACTTGCGATCGCGATTGCGTTGCTGCCGATCAGCTGGGTTCTCGGTGTTGCTGCGCTCGCCGGTGTGCCTATCTTGCTGGGCGCCTTCCTGCTCTCGGCCCGGCTCGGCCGCGGCGCCGACCGCGTCGCTTCTGATGCCAATGCTGCACTCACCGAACGGATCGTCGAATTCGCGCGTACCCAGCCTGCACTGCGCGCTGCTCGACGCACCGAGCCCAGCCGCAGTCACGTAGGCGAGGCGCTGGACCGTCAGCATTCGGCCACGGTGCGACTGTTGCTCATGCAGGTTCCGGGACAGCTCATCTTCAGCCTCGCAACTCAACTCGCGCTCGCGATCCTGGCCGGTGCGGTCGCGGTGCTGACAGTGCGCGGAGACCTCGACGTGACCGAGGCGGTCGCCTTCATCGTCGTCATCGTCCGCTACCTCGACCCGTTCACCACACTGAGCGATATCGCCGGTGGTGTCGAATCGTCTTTGACCACTCTGCGCCGCATCCGTGCCGTCCTCGACGCCCCCGTCACGAACAACGACGGCACCTGCGCCCTCACCGGCAGGACGCCCCGAATCGTGCTGCAGGACATACGGTTCTGGTACAACGTCGGGGAGCCGCCCGTGCTCGACGGTGTCGACCTCACCTTCGAGGCCGGCACCACCACCGCGATCGTCGGCCCGTCCGGCTCCGGCAAGAGCACTATTCTCACGCTTCTCGCCGGTCTACACGAACCGCGCACCGGACGGATACTCGTCGACGGTGTCGACGCCGAGACCCTGGATCCGATCTCGCGACGCGCGCTGGCCGGGATGGTTTTCCAACACCCCTATCTGTTCGACGGAACGATCCGCGAGAACATCCGTGTCGGCGATCCGAATTCCGACGACGCCGCGCTCACCGCCGCTGCCACACTCGCGCGGGTCGACGAAGTGATCGCACGTTCCCCCGACGGGTGGAATACTCGCGTCGGCGAGGGCGGCGCCGCACTGTCGGGCGGTGAGAAGCAACGCGTGTCCATCGCGCGCGCCCTCCTCAAACCCGCACCGCTCCTGCTCATCGACGAAGCGACCAGCGCACTGGACACCGAAAACGAAACCGCGATCGTGCAGGCCCTCACGGACGACCCCACCCCGCGCACCCGCGTGATCGTCGCGCATCGTCTGGCGAGTATTCGCACCGCCGACCGCGTCGTGTTCCTCGAGCAGGGCCGAGTTGTCGAGGAGGGCACCGTCGACGATCTACTTGCCGCCGGAGGCCGGTTCGCAGAGTTCTGGCGTCAGCGTGACGAGGCGTCGGGTTGGCAACTCGAGACGTCGGGGCCCCGTCCATGACCTCAGGGCGGCGCGGTAGCTGACACGAACACGTCTGCGGCGGTATCTCGTGCGCCCTACCCGTAGGGCCGAAGTCGTGAAGCAACCTCACTCAGAGCTTCGAGGGAGTCGAACAGGGATTCTCGATGCTCAGGAGAAAGTTCTCCCAGCACCTCTTCCAGCGCGCCGGTTACCGCCGCGTCGATCCGCCCCTTGTTCGCTCGGGCGAGATCCGTACGATGAAGCAACGACTTCCGCTTGTCTCGAGGGTCCGAGGACTTCTCGACCAGCCCACGCTCGCTCAGGGCACGGACCACGGCCGAAACATTGGACGTCTTCATATTCAACGCCGACCCTACTTCGGTGACGCCGGCTCCATCGTGGTGCTCCAGATATCGAAGCACTGCGCGCTCAGCAGCCGGTAGTGGCTCGAGCCCCGACCGGATGGGCCCCTTCCGCTGAACCCACCAGGCCAATTCCATAAGGGTCTTCGCCGTCTCATACGCCTTGTCCATCCCACCATTTTGACATGGAGACATACATATGTGAACATAACAAACCTATCGATTCGAAAGAGAGTCTCTTCTCGCCGTGAACAAGTCTTCGACGACCACCGCTTCCCTGATAGCCATGTTGGCGCTTCTGAGCGCCCAGGGCCCCTTTGCCATCGACATGTACTTGCCGGCTTTTCCCCAGATGATGGTGGACCTCGACACCGGCGCCGCCACTGTTCAGCTGACGCTCACCGCGTTCATGCTCGGCATGGCCGTGGGCCATCTCGTCATCGGGCCGCTGTCGGATCAGTTCGGCCGACGTAAGCCGCTACTGATCGGCGTCTTCGCCTGCACGATCGCCAGCGCGCTCTGCGCCGTCGCACCCAATGTCGAATTCCTCATCGGCATGCGATTCGTGCAAGGTTTCGCAGGTGCTGCCGGTGTCGTACTGGCACGCGCCGTGATCTCCGATACGGCTCACGGAGCGCAGGCCGCGAAGCTGTTCTCCATCATGATGGCGGTGAGTGGCATCGCACCGGTTCTCGCGCCGCTGGCAGGCGGCGGAGTCATCGCTTTCGCCGGTTGGCGCGGAGTGTTCTGGGTGTTGGCAGTTTTGAACCTGATCATGTTGATCGGTTCGTTCTTCATCCTGAAAGAGTGCTTGCCACAGGAACTTCGCAGCAAGGGAGGCGTCAGCGAACTCTTCTCCAACGCCGGGCGCGTTCTCCGCAACAAGCGATACCTCGGATTTACCTCCGCCTTCGCGTTCTCGATGGCCGCCATGTTCGGCTACATCGCTGCCTCGCCATTCGTGATCCAGAACATCCTCGGACTCGGCACTACCGCCTACTCACTGATCTTTGCCCTCAACGCCCTGGGCCTGACCATCACCAGCATCGTCGCGGTGCGGTTGGCGGGTTCCGTGGGGCCGCTGCGGATGACGTACGTCGGGGTCTCCGGACTTCTGGTGTCCAGTGCCGCTCTGCTGGCGGTCGTGTCGCTCGCCGATACATCACTTGTGCCCACACTCGTCCTGCTCTTCCTGGCCATCTCGCCGCTGGGCTTCGTCTTCGGCAATGCCGCGGCATTGGCCACAGAGCAGGCCAAGAAGTACGCCGGAACAGGGTCCGCGATCCTGGGCGCACTTCAGTTCACCTTGGCCGCCCTCGCTTCACCGTTGGTGGGGCTCGCCGGCGAAGGTAGCGCCATACCGATGGCGATAGTGATGGTCGTTGCCGGCGCGATAGCCCTCCTCAGCTTGGTGACTCTCACACGTGGCACGACAAACGAACCGGAGACCGGTCAGGTCGATCACAAGTTGGAAGCCATACAAGGGAGGTGATTTCACGGCAAGCAGCCCGAGCAACAGTGATACTGCCAGCGACTCGGCCTGCTCGCCTCCGGAGGTAATGCCTCTGCCACTCGATCCGAACTGTTGCGCGTCTCCCATGCCGACAAGGAGAGTCGACCTGGCCCCACACTCCTTCCCGCGCGCCGGCCAGTCTCCGGCAACGACCGCCGCCGATGCGCGAAGCAGGGATGCGCGCGGGAAGACGCAGTCGCCGAGGTCATCTCATTCGCCCTCAGCCGCCCCCGTCATCTGGTCCTCAACGAGATCCTGCTCCGACCGGCGACTCAACTCGGTTGACAGCGCGCGAGATCCGCATCACCGTCGTAGTCGACCGCGCCGCTGTGCAGGTCGACGACCGCATCCACTTCACCGTCACCGTCCGCGTCGGTTGCGATCAGATCGATCCGGCCGTCGCCGTCGGTGTCCTCGACCTGGGTTTCGAAAGTCGCCGTCGGTATCGAGCGCCGACAGGCTCGCACAAGCCTGGGATAACGGCAGTTCACAGACCCGGAAGGCGAGTGCGTGTGACCGCCTTCACGCTAGCTGGAGCGTTCGTGGTGTCCTGCTGCGCAGGCGGAACCATTCAGCGCCGAGGCGGCAATCCGGCATCTGGGTCGGATGGATCGGTCCGGCCGACGCTGTTGCCGTCGCGGACCGACGGATCGAGCTTGTTCGCGCGCGCCACGTCCTCATTCAATTCAGCACGGGAGCGATCAGCCGCGACGCGCTGATTCTCCGCACGGTTGCCCAGACGTTCTGCTTCTGCGGCCTTGGCATCCGCGTCGGCTGCTGCCCGTCGCGCTTCCGCTTCGGTCTGCTCGGCCACCACGGCACGTTGTTCGACGACCGGCTGCTTCTCCGTCACTCGCTCACGGATGTGCGCAGCCTCCTCCTGCCGTTTCACGGCGCCCCGACGCCTCAGTGCCCACACCAGTCCGATGAGCAACAGCACTACCACGAGTGCGATGATGATCAGTCCGATCCAGCCGTTGGTACTCATTGCAACCTCCTTCGGGCAATACCAAGCGGATACCCGCAAGAACGAACCGGAAACGCGAGGTATTCGGCCGGAGCACTTCGACTCGGCGGGGCCGGTGCGGACTCATCGGGCCGCTCCGGCGGATCGAATCAGCCTTGCCGCCGGAAGCAGGGCGGATCCCAGTGCGATTACCAACGACACCGCCCCGACCCCGGCCACGGCACTCCATCGCACTTCCAGCGACACGGAAGTACCGAGGTCGTCGGCCAATCCCGCTGCGACACCGGCCAGCGCCGGCCATGCCAGGACAGCTCCGAGGACGGCACTGATCACTGCCACCACCGCAGCCTCTGCCGCCACGACCCCGAGGATCTGACGACGCGTCGCGCCGATCCGATGTAACAGCGTGAAGGCGGGGCGCCGGTCGGATGTGGCCATGAGCATCGTGTTTGCGACAGCCAGTGCAGCGAAGCCGAGGGACAGCCCCACGAGCGCGAGTTCGAACAACCCCAGGAGCCGCGCATCCTCGGCGTTGCCCGCGCTCTCGTACTGTTCCGGTGTCTCCACCCGCGCACCCGTACCGGCCAACGCGTCCGTCAGGGCCGCGTGTTCGACGCCGTCCACGTACAACAGCGGGGTCATCGCGACCCGGTCGTGAGCCAACGCCGTCTGCGTATCGACGTACGAGAATACCGGCCCTCCCGATACCACGGCCACCACCTCGAGCAGTTCCTGTGCGCCGTCGGGAAATACCGTCGGTACCGCCGCGCCGACTCCCACACCCAGCCGGGACGCCGCGTCCGCATCCAGGACGGCAGTGCCGGGCGCGAGACGGTCGACCGAGCCTTCGTCGGTGGTCAACCCCATCGACGAGAGAGCCGCCGTGTCGATCCCCCACACGTCCAGTGCCCTCTCGCCATACACGAGCATGGTCGCGACCGGCGCGACAACAGACCCTCCATACGACCGCACGGTGTCGACGACATCGAGCGAAAGCGCCGGAGTACCCTCGCCCGGCGACACGACCAACTCCGACGGAACCGCCGCTGATGCCGTCTCGCCGAAGGCCTTGTCCATCGTGTCGATCAAGCCGGTCAACATCACCGCGAATCCGACGAGAACGAGGATCGGCGACAACACCGACGACACGCGCCGCACACCATGCGACGACTCCGCGCGCACCAGTTCCGCGGTCGGACTCGAACCCCGCACGAACACCCGGATCAACCTCGGCAGATACACCGGTCCGAGTGCCGTGGCACCGACGATTGCCGACATCACCGCGGCAACCGCGAACGACGCCGTCGACCCACCGCTACCACTCGTCGCGCCGGCCGCAGCGAACCCGAATGCTGCGACAACGCCGATTCCGCCTGCGATCCACCGTGCCCTCGTCATCGGGGACCGCTCGGCCTGCGCTTCCCGCAACGATTCCATCGGCTGTACCTGCGTGGCTCGGCGCGACGCGAACCATACGCCCGTCACTGCAACTACCAGGCCGGTCACCACCGACGCCAGGACCGGCATCGCGGTGATCGACAGCTCCCAGCCTGCCGGCAGCATCCCGGCGTCGCGCATCCATCCACCGAGCATCGGCGCCGACGCACACCCCAGCATGGACCCGACAACACTCGACACCGCACCGATGACGACGGCTTCCGCCAGGAGCATCCGTCGTACCTGCCCTGGTGTGGCTCCGACTGCCCGCAGCAGACCGAGCTCTCGCCGACGCTGCGTCACAGTGAATGCGAATGTGGTCGCCACGATAAACACCGTGATCGTCGCAGCGAGCAGCCCCATCGCGCCGAGCAGCTGCGACCCGATATTACGGGCGCCGCGATCCGCCGACGATTCGATCGCCACCAGATCATCGCCGGTGAGGACGTCCCCGGACGCTCCGACGATCGCCGCGAATTCTGCGCGCACCGAGTCGGTGTCGGCACCTTCGTCGAGAATCACTCCGATGGTGGTGGCGCCCCCCGACAGTGTCCGCGCGGTCGCGTCGTCGACGTAGACGGAACGACCCTGCGCCAGACCCGCCACAATGACGTCCGTTCGGCCCGCAGCGGTGACGAGTGCGGTCGAATCCCCGACCACGAGCCCGCTGGATTCCGGCGCGACGATCTGACCGGCCTCGACCGGGGGCGATCCGGCAATGATCCGATTTCCACCCAGAGTCGATGACGAAATATTGTGTCCCAGTGGGTCATCCCGATCGGTCGGGGTGAGTACTCGATCACCCTCGACGAGCTGCGCGGGGAACACCGAACTCGGAACCACCGAAGCAACGCCGTCGACCTGCCCGAGCCGGGCGACCACGCTGTTCTCCGTCGACTCGTCCCACGGCTTGCGTACCGGTGTGGAGTTGTAGGTCTCGCCCAGCACCTCGGACGCAACGACGATGTCCGCGTCGGCGTACTGAGCCGGTGGGCGCGGCTGCGCAGACACGATGACCAGCAACGTAGCCGAGAGCAGACCGATACCGCAGGCGAGCGCGACCGCGCTGCCGAGCAGATTCCGCCACTGATGTCGCGCCGAAGACACTGCGAGCGAGAACATCACGCCTCCCATTCGGTCATGCGCGCGGCGATCCGCTGAGCGGGCGTTCTCGAGCTGAACTCATCGACGACCCTGCCGTCGGCGAGGAACAGCACTCGATCGGCGGATGCTGCCACCACCGGGTCGTGCGTCACCGTCACGACCGTCTGACGATGCTTGTCGACCAGCCGTCGAAGTTCCTCGAGCACAGTGCGCGACGACGTGATATCGAGCGCTCCTGTCGGCTCGTCGGCGAACAGGACCGAAGGATTCGAGATCAGGGCACGCGCAATCGCGACACGTTGCTGCTGGCCACCCGACAGTTCCGACGGGAGGTGCGCGGCTCGGTCGCTCAGTCCGACGAGGGCCAGCGCCGCGGCCACTTCCGTCTTCTCCGGCCGCTTGCCGTCCAACCTCAGCGGCAGTGCCACATTTTGCGCGGCGGTGAGCGACGGCACAAGGTTGAACGCCTGGAATACGAACCCGATGTGCCGACGTCGAAACTTCGTCAGCTCCTTCTCTCCGAGCTGCGTCATGTCGATCTCGCCGATGAACACCGATCCCGCGTCGGGGCGATCGAGGCCGGCGGCGCAGTGCATGAGCGTGGACTTGCCCGAACCGGACGGTCCCATAATCGCCGTGAAGGTTCCCGGTGCGAATTCGACCGAGACATCGTCGAGTGCGGTCACCATATGATCGCCGAGTCCATATTCACGGGAGACGCTGCGCAGTGCGACATGCCCTCGCGTCGTGGTTCGAATCGTTGTCGTCATGGGCTCGACCCAACCGGTTTCCGGTTATCGTGTCGGTCACGCAGGGGTGACTCTTCCGAGTAGCGCCAGCACTACTGTGGCGCCCTCCCGAACGCGATAACGTGCTTGGACGTGGAACCCTCTACGCTTCGCGCCGCGGTGCCACGATCGCCGAGACGGTTCCTGCTGTCGTGGTGGCCGTGGCGCGCCATCGTCTACCTCGCGACAGGAGCCGCGCTGGGCGCGTTGACCGCTGCGGCGGTTGCGCTGGCGATAGTGCTGTCGATCTACGTGGTGGGTCTCGTCCTACTCGCGGCATCGCTGCTCATGGGTATCCCGATCGCCCGGTGGGAACGCGCGCGGTTGCGTTTGGTGGATGAGGAGCCGACCTTCGATCCGCACATCCGAGTTACGGAGCGGGGCCTGCGCGCGTGGCTCCGGGTTCGGCTACGGGAGCGCGTCACGTGGCGGGAGCTGGGCTATGCCGTCATCAATGCGTCGATCCTGTGCTGGATCGATACCGTGGTACTGCTCCTCTGCCTGGGAACGGTGTTCTTCGGCGTGGAGATGTCGCTGACCGAACCCGGTGTGCCGACGCACTATCGGGTGATCTTCGTGCTCGCGTCGCTCCTGTTCCTGCCGATCGCTGCCTACATCATCGCTGCGTGGGCGGCGGGTCGCGCCGAGATCGCGCGCGCCGTGCTCTCTCCGCGCGACGCGGAACTCGACCGCATGCTCAACGAGGTGACCCTGTCGCGCAGTGCGCTCGCGGCAGCGTTCGACGCGGAACGTCGCCGGATCGAACGGGATCTGCACGACGGAGCACAGCAACGACTTGTCGCCTTGTCGATGTCGCTCGGCATGGCGAAGCTCGATCTACCCGCCGACTCCCCGGCCGCCGAACGTGTCGGCGAGGCGCAGCAACAGGCGCGGCTGGCGTTGGAGGATCTGCGCGACCTCATTCGCGGCATCCATCCGCAGGTCCTGGCCGAGCGCGGACTCCCCGCCGCGATCGACGACGTCGCGGCCCGCTCACCGACACCCGTGGAGGTGCGGTTGGACGTACCCCGAATGTCCGCGGACGTCGAATCCACCGCATATTTCGCGGTGTGCGAGGCGCTCGCGAACGTCGCGAGACATGCCGATGCTTCGTACGTTCGCGTCGAAGGACAGTTGACCGACTCGACGTTGATTCTCGAAGTGATCGACGACGGTTTCGGCGGCGCCGACCCGGCACACGGCACCGGACTCACCGGTCTCGGTCACCGTCTCGCCGTACTCGACGGCACGATTGTGCTGGACAGTCCGATCGGCGGGGGCACCCGACTTCGAATGGAGATTCCATGCCGGCACTCCGCATAGTGTTCGCCGAGGATTCCCTTCTCGTCCGCGAAGGGGTCGTGGGCATCCTCGGGCGATTCGGGCACGACGTGGTGTCTGCCGTGACCGACGCCGACGCGCTCCTCGAGGCGGTCGCAGTCCACACGCCCGATATCGCGATCACCGATGTAAGGATGCCTCCGACCCATACCGATGAAGGTCTACTCGCCGCAATTACTCTGCGCCGCACTCATCCTGACCTACCCGTGCTCGTCCTCAGCCAATACATCCAGCCCACCTATGCGGCGGAACTCATCGACTTCGACACCGGCGGCGTGGGCTACCTGCTCAAAGATCGCGTCGGCGAAGTCGAGCAGTTCGTATCCGATGTCGAACGTGTCGCGGAGGGCGGCACGGTGGTGGATCCCGAAGTGGTCCGCACACTCCTTGCCACGAACCGGAACCCACTGTCGCGGTTGAGCGGCCGTGAGCTCGAGGTGCTGGCACTGATGGCGGAGGGCGATTCGAACGCGACGATCGCATCGAAACTGGTGGTCACCGACGCCGCGGTCGCGAAACATGTGCGCTCGATTCTCATCAAGCTCGATCTGCCACCCGAAATGGACGGGCACCGACGAGTGCTGGCGGTGCTGAAGTACCTGCAGAGATGAAGGCGGGTACCGTTACGCGGTTTCTGCCTTCGCAGCTCGTTCTGCCACCAGATCCTTGATGTCCTGGTCGATCTCGAGTTCGAACGATCTGAACATCCGTGCCAACAGGTCGTAGCTGCCTACCGTGAAGATCAGGTCGAGAATCTGCTGGACGTCGAGATGCGCGGCCAGGACCTTCCACGTGGATGCGCTGATCTCGCCGTCGACGATGAGTTCGTCGACGGACCGCAGTATCGCTGCGTCGAGCTCGTCCCAGAACGGTGCTGTCGGGCCGAATGTGACCCGGCTGATCTCCTCGTCGTCGAGACCGGCGTCGCGTGCCATGAACACATGCTGAATCCATTCGTATCCCGAATCACGCACAACGGAAACCCGAAGCACGAGAAGCTCACGCTGGCGTTCCGACAATGTGGTCGCCATCAGAAGATGACCGTTGAAAGTGAAGTACGCCTTGGCCAATTCCGGGTGATGGGCAAACGTTCCCAACGTGTTGAGCGCCTTGGGACGCCCCTCGGTGGACGGTTGCGCATGTCGTGGATTCGGAGGGGTCATCGCAGCCAGCGCCGCGCGCATTTCCTTGGGGAACTCACGCAGAGTGAGCGGTTCGATTCGTGCCATGTCGGTTCGTCCTCGGATTCGTAGGGTTTGCGGATGTGCGACGTCGGAACTGCTTCCCGGCTATGCGACCGACTCGTCGCCCGCCAAGGTGGTGCGATGCATCAGACGACGTGAGGTGGGTTCGTACGGGAGCGCTCGATGCAGAAGACCTGTGTTGTCCCATATTACGAGATCGCCCACCTGCCATCGATGACGAAGCACGAATTGGGGTTGCGTTGCCCATTCCAGGACGTCATCGAGAAGCGCGCGCCCGTCTTCCGGACTCATCCCCACAACCTGCCCGGCCGTCGCCCCGATCAGCAGTGAGCGCCTGCCGTCCCGATGCTCCCACACCAGTGGATGCTCCCGCGTAGGTAGACGATCCCATGCATCCTTCTGCTTCCGAGTCGCATCGGGATGGGTCAATGCCTGAGCCGCAGCCATACTGTGGATCACTCGGTAGCCCGCGAATTCGGCTTTCCGGCCCTCCGGAAGCGCGTCGTAAGCAGCATAGGTATTCGCGAATTCGGTATCACCCTCACCGTCGACGACTTCGCGCGCGGTCAACAGCGTGGCCTTCTGCGGGATATCATCGGTGACTCCGTCGACATGCCAGAAGATCGTGCTGCGGCGGGCCCGCGCCAACTCGCTCCTAGTGAGGTCGAGGGAGACCGGGGAGATCTCAGGGAACTCCGGGTGCCCGCCGATGGGAGCGACCACCACATCGCCGAGCATTCGACTGAATACGACCAGGTCTGCATCGGAGATGTCTGCCCGCCTGAAGACCACGACCCCGTGACGAGCGAGTAGCTCCAAGGTCTGCGACGCCGTGTCGCGGGAGGTGAATCCGGAATCCGAGACTCCTTGAACCTCAACGCCGATCGATGGCAACGCTGCTGTTGTGATCATGAACGCACCCTTCCTCGTTCATCGAAACCTTAGGGGTGACCATCCAATGTTGTCAATGACTACATTGCCGGTCGTTTGCTAGGGTTCGCCCCTATGGGCAAGGGCTATCACCATGGGGATCTCCGCGCGGCACTCCTCACCAAAGCCGAAGAGTTGTTGCAGACATCTGGGGAAGCCGGACTGTCGCTACGCGAGCTCGCGCGCGCGGTCGGTGTCAGCCACGGCGCGCCGAGTCGGCATTTCGCCGACAAAGCGGCCCTGCTCGAAGCCCTTGCCGTCGAAGGATTTCGCCGATTGGGCACCAGACTGGAGACTGCGGCCGCACTCGGCGACCGCGGTTTCGTGCCCACCCTGCACGACGTCGCGGTGGCCTTTGTCCGGTTCTCGACCGAGAACCCCGCACTGGTTGAGCTGATGTCCCGCTACCGGCGGGAGGACGTCACCGATGAACTGCGGCACGCACGTGCCGCGAGCTTCGCACCCGTTGCCGTTCTGATCGACATCGGCCTGTCGAAAAATGAGCTGTCCGGTGATGCCCGAACCATCGGAACCGTCTTCTTCGCAACACTGCAGGGCATCTTCGTCATGGCCAACAACAAGACTATCGACCCACTGAACAACGAGCTGATCGTCGACGTCGTGGATTCATTACTGAACGGCCTGGCGCCGCACACGAGCAGGTCCACCTCCTATCATTAGCAGGTAGAACTACCAAGCAATTGCTTGGTATAGTGCCGCGAAGGAGGTCATTCAATGACATTGACGCGAAACGAATCGAATTCGCCGTCCACACCCAGCGAACAGCGACCAGGTGTGGTGGAACGATTCACGCTCATCCTCGACGCGATCGCCGCCGGACCGGAGCGGATGTACCTCGAGGAGATCACCGAGATCACCGGGTTGCCTCGCTCCACAGTCTTCCGACTCCTCGCTCAGCTCATCGATCAGGGCTGGATCGAGCACCATTCACGCGGCTACCAGCCGGGACCACGGATGTTCACCATGAACCGGACCAAGGACTACTCCCGGCTGCGGGGAGCAGCGTCAGGAATACTCAACGAACTCCACGCCAGCACCCAGGGAGTCGTCCACCTGACGGTCCTCGAAGGCTCCTCCATCTATTTCCTCGATCGGATCGGAGGTGCCGCGAGCGCGGCCATTCCTTCACAGGTCGCGACACACCTACCCGCCGAAAGCACCATCAGCGGACGGGTACTCCTCGCCGGACTCGAGCCCGAGAAGGTCGATTCATTGATGAGATCGGGTCCGCGCGGATACCCGCGGACCGATCTCGACGACCTCCACACACGCCTGAACCGGATACGCCAACGCCACGGTCTCGACGTGATTCCCCGCCGCGCATGTCATATGGCAATCAGCTCTGTCGCAGCGCCGATCACCGGACCCGATGGTGTCGAAGGCGCGATCTCGGTCTCCTGCGTCGGCACAGTAGAGCTGTCGAATATCGCCCCGATGGTCTTTTCTGCGACGCGCCGCATCTCGCGGGCGCTTCACCCGGACGCACATCGACAGTCCAAGAGCGCCAGGCAATCACCTCACGCAAAGCTGGGTGCCGCACTGTAACCGAACTCAGGCCTTGCGCGTCGTGCGTGGGACCGGGACAGGAATCGCGTCGAGCAGTTCGCGCGTGTAGTCCTCACAGGGTCTCGTGTAGATCTGCTCGACCGTCCCCGATTCCACGACGCTGCCCGACTTCATCACCAGCACGCGATCGGCGATGACCTCGATGAGAGCCAGGTCGTGGCACACGAACAGGTAGGCGAGCCCGAGTTCTTCCTGTAGGTCGCGCAACAGATTGAGCACCTGGGCACGCACTGAGACGTCGAGGGCGGCGACGGGTTCGTCGCACACGATCATTTTCGGTTGGAGGGTCAACGCCCGGGCTATCGCCACCCGTTGAAGCTGTCCTCCGGACAGCTCGGCCGGATACCTACCGAGATAGCGCGCGCCGATACTCACCTTGTCCAAGAGTTCTTCGGCGCGACGCCGACGAGCCGGGCGGTCCATATCGGTATGAACGATGAGTGGCTCCACGACCGCGTCGAGCACCGTCATCCGCGGATCCAGAGAACTGTGCGGATCCTGGAAGATCATCTGCATGCCGCGCCGCATCTCGCGCAGCCGTGCAGGTTTGGCAGCGAGCACATCTTCCCCGTCGAACATGACGGTACCCGAGTCCGATTCGACCAATCGAAGCACCATGCGCCCGACCGTGGACTTGCCCGCACCGGATTCGCCTACAACAGCCAAGCATTCGCCGGCATCGAGAGTGAAGGATACGTCGCTCACGGCGTGCGTCCAGCCGGTGCGGCGGCCCAGCAGGTTCCGCCCGGTCGGGAACGACTTCGTCAGGTTCGCTACCTCGAGCAGGCTCATGATCCCGTCACTCCTTGCAGTTCCAGGTCGGTCACGCGCAGGCAGCGTGCGGAACGACCGGATGTAGTCTCGTCCAACGTCGGGTGGATGCGGTCGCAGAGCCCCGCCCGGGCATGGGTGCAGCGGTCGTGGAAGTGGCAGCCGGCAGGCCATTCCCCCGCGGCAGGAATGCGCCCGGGAATCGAAGCCAGCCGTCGCCCGGCGGTCATGCCGGGTCGCGGGATCGACGACAGTAGTCCCGACGTGTACGGATGCTGCGGGGTGAAGAAGACGTCCTCGACCATGCCGTCCTCGATGACCTCCCCCGCATACATGACCACCACTCGCCGGCACAGTTCCGCCACGACACCGAGGTCGTGCGTGACGAACAACAATGCCACTCCGGTCTGTTCCTGCAGGTCCTGCAACAATTGCAGGATCGTCTTCTGCACCGTCACGTCCAACGCCGTCGTCGGCTCGTCCGCGATCAGCAACCGCGGGTTGCAGGCCATGACCATCGCGATCATCACACGCTGACACATCCCACCGCTGAACGCGTGCGGATATTCGCGCACCCGATCCGCGGCACGCGGAATCTGCACCATGTCGAGCATCTCGACTGCGCGAGCCATTGCAGCCTTGCGATCGAGACCGAGGTGCTTGCGGACCGACTCTGCGATCTGGTCGCCGACCGTGTAGGCGGGATTGAGACTGCGAATGGGTTGCTGGAAGATCATGCCCATCCCGGTGCCACGCAACGCCCGCCACTCCGCATGAGGGGCCGACACCAGGTCACGACCTTCGAATTCCACACTGCCGCGGGAAATTCTACCGCCGGTGTCTCCGGTCAGGCCCATCACTGCGAGAGAAGACACGGTCTTACCGGATCCGGACTCACCGACCAGAGCGACCGATTCACCGGCCGCGACGTCGAACGACACGCCCTGCACGGCAGTCACCCACTCCTTGCGTCCGGCGCGGAACTGGACCGTCAGGTCGCGCACCCGAACCAACGGTGAGGTGGAGTCCGACGAGGTCTTCTCGAGATGGGTGAGTGTGTCAGTTGCCGCCATGTCGACTCCTCGTCAGAGCGCGGCGAACTCCGTCGCCGAGATAGGTGAACGCGAGCACGGTCAGGAAGATCATCACGCCGGGTGGCCACACCAGGTACGGGGCGAGCTGCATGTTCGACGCGGCAGTGCTGAGCATCGCTCCCCAGCTCGCGGCCGGCGGCGCCGCACCGAGCCCCAGGAAGCTCAGGCTCGCTTCAGCCGCGACCGCAGTACCGAGCGACACGGAGATCACCAGCACGATCGGCGGCATCACGTTCGGGAGGATATGTCGAGCGATGGTTCGGAAGGTACTGCATCCCAATGCAATCGACGCTTCGATATAGGTGTCTCCCCGCACATCCATCGTCGAGGCCCGCGCCACCCGGAAGAATCGGGGCGCCATCACCAAGCCCACTGCGAGCATCGCATTGGTGATACCCGACCCGAGAACCGCGACGATCGTGATCGCCAGGACGAGCGACGGAGCGCTCATCAACGCGTCCATGATGCGTGTGAGGACGGTGTCCACCCAGCTACCGCGATACCCGGCGACCACACCCAGCGGAAGCCCGAGGACGAGCGCCAGCACAACGGCCTGCAGCGATGCCTGCAGCGAGATGCGGACACCGAAGATCAGCCGGCTCAACACGTCCCGGCCGTAGTCGTCGGTACCCAGCCAATGCGCAGACGACGGCGGTTGAAGACGGTCGACGACCTCCTGTGCGTAGGGATCGTACGGTGCCACGACGGGCGCGAAGACAGCGAGAACCACGAGCAGGAGCACGAAAGTACCCGCAATCACAGTCACCGGTCGTCGTCGGACGAATCCTGCTATGCGGCCGAGCATCCCCGCCGAATGCTCGACGTTCACGGTGTCGGACAGCGTCGATGTCATGCGCGCACCTTCGGGTTGAAGTAGCCGTACGAGACGTCGACGAGCAGATTGACGATCACGACGACGCATGTGGTGAACAGGACGAATCCGAGCAGTACCGGAACATCGTGGTTCTGCACACTGTTGACGGCGAGACTGCCCATTCCCGGCATGTTGTAGATGATCTCGATCGTCACGGCACCGCCGAGGACCTCCGCGACGCGGAAACCGAGAACCGTGACCACCGGAATGCACGCGTTCTTGAGGCCGTGTTTGAGGACGATACTCGCCGGTGCGAGCCCCCGGGCCTTGGCGTTGAGAACGTAGTCGCTGCTCATCACCTGCCCGAGCGCGGAACGCAATTGCACCGTCACCTCTGCCGCCGGAAGCAGGGCCAGCGCCACACCCGGCAATACCAGGTGCTGGAACCACGGCACCACACCGTCCGCAAGCGGCACGTAGCCGAACGCCGGGAAGATCTGATTCGACACCGCGAACACCGAGACCAGCACGAGCCCGAACCAGAATGCGGGGATGGCGATCGCGACAGAGGCCACGACATTGATCGCACGATCGAGCACGCCGCCCGGACGCAGCGACGCCAGCACCCCGAGTACCACCCCGATCACCACGGCCAGCACCATGGCGAACGCCACCAGCGACAGGGTCGTCGCCATCCGTCGCAGGAGCAGTTCACCGACCGACTGATCGGACAGGAGGGATGTCCCGAGGTCGCCGCGGAGCACGCCCCCGACCCAGTCCAGATAGCGGACGAACACGTTCTGGTCCAGGTTCAGGGTTGCCCGCAGTTCGTCGAGTCGCTCCGGGCTCGGGTTCTCGCCTGCGAGGATCACTGCGGGGTCGCCCGGGGCCAGGTCGATCAACAGGAATATCAGCAACGGCACGATCAGCAGCAGCGGAATCGCTGCAAGCAGTCGTCGACCGGCGTACAGCAGCATCGTCGAACCTCCTCACGTATCGGTAAGTCGGTGTCCGCGTGGTCTACTCGGTTATCCCGATATGGCGAACGTCGAAGATTCCCAGATCGGCCCAGGGCATGTCGTCGACGCCGGTGACCTTGTCTGTGGACACTGCCGCATTGGTCTGGTTGCAGATCGGCACGAACATCGCCTCCTGCAACGTGAGATCCCAGATCTGCTGATACAGGGGCGCACGCTCCTCGTCGGCGAGCGACGGGTCCGCGGCTCTGTCTGCAAGATCCTTGATCGCCGCATTGCCGTTCGACAGGTCGTACGGGCCCGTAACGAAGGTGTTGGCCGTCTCCGCGGGATCGACCTTCGGGCTGAGGCTGTTCGCAACCATCGACTGGAAATCGCCTGCAATGTACCGAGGTTCGTTCTGAACGTTCGGAACAGGATTGAGTTCGGCAGTGATCCCGGCATCGTCGAGCAGGGACTGGATGACATTCGCGGTCTTCTCGGTGTTGGTGCCGGAGGCGAACGTCAGGGCGATCTCGGCACCACCGGCTGCCTCGACGAGGCTCCTGGCCTTCTCCACGTCATACGTGTACGGGTACTCGTACGAGTCGTCCACCGACCAGCTTCCGGCCGGATACAACTGACGGCTCGGTGTGCACGTGCCCGAGAACAATGCGCTGATCGCGTCCGGATCGATTGCGGTTGCCACCGCCTGGCGCACCTCGGGCTTCGTGAGATCACCTTGTGCGCGCATGTAGAGCCCGAGAACGTTCCGGAACTGGACCTCGTCGACGGCGAACGCTCCCGAGCGGCCCAGCCCCTGCGCTTCGACGACCTCGTTGGCGGAACTGACCCATGTCAGGTCCGTCGCACCCGTCTTGATGCCGTTCATGCGGGTACTGGCATCCGAGATCGTCTCGAACTCGATGGCCTGGACCTTGCCGGCTTCGGGGTCCCAGTTCCCGCCGTCAGCGCGTGTCAGCGACAACGACTCCTCCGGGATGTACTCGCTGACGAGGTATGCGCCCGACCCGCTGGCGCCGGGATCGTTGCGCAGATCCATGCCGGATTCGATTGCCTTCGGACTGACCATCATTCCGACATTCGTGGTGAACACACCCGGAAGTTCCACACCGGTTCCCGGCACGAGCAGCAGACGGACCGTGTGGTCGTCGACGATGTCGACGCCGGTGATGTCGCTCAGCGCAGCCGTGACGGTGCTGCCTTCCAGAGATTTTCCGCGCTCGATGTTCGCGGCCACGGCGGCAGCATCGAACGGCGCACCGTCATGGAAGGTGACATCCGTCCGCAACTTCAGCTCGAGATACGAGCCGTCCGGCGCGAACTCCCAGGATTCGGCAAGAGCAGGCTGCAAGGCGCCGTCACCGTCGACCACCGTCAACCGATCGAACACCGTTGTGATGTAACCCCATCCGCCGTAGCTGGTCTGCAGGTACGGGTCGAGATTGCGAGTGGGCGCGCTCGCAGTGACCCGCAGGACGGCGGCGCTGTCGGGCGCGCCGGTGGGGCCATCGGCAGTGGTCGAGGACACGCCCCCGCCGCCACATGCCACCAGCGCCAGGGAGCCGACGGCAGAAGCAGCCATCAAGCGCGTCATTCGAATCCAACTGTGCCTCATATGTGTCCTCTCGAGTACCCGCGATCCGGATGGCCGTTCACGGGGAGTGCTGTACGCACCGGGGCAAGCGGCGAATTGCCACGAAACTGTCACTACTGCAGGGAAGCTCGAACATCCACCCGCTTGACCTTGCCTGTCGCGTTGCGCGGCAGGTCATCCGTCCGGAAGATCCACCTGGTCGGTACCTTGTATCGAGCAATCCGCTCGGCCGCGTAGCCGGACATCTCCAGATCCGTCACTTCGCTGCCCGGAAACACCACGACCACCGCGCAGACCTCTTCGCCGTAGTCGTGATGGTCGGCTCCCACAACGATGCATTCACGCACTGCCGGGTGCTCGTCGATGACTGCCTCGACCTCTGCCGGATACACGTTCTCACCGCCGCGAAGAATCAGATCGGAACGCCGACTGCTGATCCGGAGGTAGCCGTCCTCCATCGTGCCCAGATCCCCGGTCCGCATCCAACCGCCCTCGACGATGGTTGCGGCATTCGCCTCCGGGTTGTTCCAGTAGCCGAGCATCATCAGCGGCCCACGCAGGTAGATCTCGCCCTCGACACCGTCCGGGACTGCGAATCCGGTCTCGTCGCGAATCTCGATACTCGTCGTGAGGACGGGCCGGCCCACGGTATCGGGCCTCTCGGCGAGGTCCGCTGCGGTCGCGAGCGTGGCAGCAGAGGACGACTCCGTCGACCCATAGCTGGTACCGAGTGTGCGCTCCGCAGACGGAAGGATTTCCTTCAGCTTCGCCCGGAGCGCCGGTGTGGACGGAGCAGAGCTTATCGAGACCGCCTTCAGCGACGACAGGTCGTAGCGGGACAGATCCCCATGCTCGATCAAGCGAGTCATCATGGTCGGAACCGCACCCCAGTTGGTGAGCTGCTCCTTCTCGATCAGCCGGAGCACCCGATCGATGTCGAACCGGCCGGCGCTGATCACGGCGGTGTCACCGAAAGCGAGGCGTGGCACCGCAAGATTGTGCAACGCCGCAATATGGAACAACGGTGTGGCCAGCAGAAACCGCCGCCTGTTCGGTGCCTGACCCAGTTCGCCGGCGAGCGCGTCGTTGAATCGGTGGAAATCCACCGCCGCGATCATGTTCCGGTGTGAATGTGTGGCGCCCTTGGCGCGTCCCGTGGTGCCGCTGGTGAACAGGATGACCGCGGGATCGTCTTCGTCGATTTCCACGTCGGGCAACTCTGCGTGCGGGTGGACGGATCCCAGATGCGGCACATCGTGCTCCACCGACAAAACGCCGACATCAGAGGACCCGAGGAAGGCTCGTCGCCCGGCATCCGTCACGATCACCTTCGGGCCGGAAAGCTCGATTCCGTACTCGATCTCGCGGGCAGACCACAGCGAGTTCATCCCCACAGCGATTGCGCCTAGTGACGTCGCAGCCCAGAACGTCATGATCCATTCGGCATTGTTGGCAGAGAGGATCGCCACCCTGTCGCCGCGGCCCACGCCGTAGCGCGAGCGCAACTCCTGCGCAAGTGACGCGACCCTCCCGAGGTGCTCGGTGAATGTCAGCCTGAGATCCTCGCAGACCAGGTACTCGGCATCACCGTAGCGCGCCGAGTCTGCGAGTAGCGCGCTCAGCGACCGGTATCTGGTGCCGAACACCGGCATCTGCACTCCGCGAACCTGCTCCTCGACGATCTCGAAGGGCGCGCCCGGCGCGGTGAGCCGTGCAACGGGGTCCGCGTGCGCGTCGGGCGCGAGACGAGGATCGGACATCCACCACTCCTTCTCCAGCAACGCATTCGACGGTCCTACAAGAGGCCGAACATCCGACGTCCGACCACCCGGCGATGGTCGGACCTGTCCTTGGTACCGGACGAACGAGAGCGTTGTGGCGCAAGTCTCACTGGACGGCACTCGCAGCGGATCCGACGCGCTAAGCGTCACTCACCCCTCACATGCAGTCGGTCAGAACCAGCCGTGCCACATCCTGGACGTTTCGCAATGCCTCCGGAAATGCGATCCTTCCGGTGGTCCACAAGATCAGCGAGTTGAGCATCGTGCTGCCGATCGCCAGCGACGCGAGCCGAGCACGTTCGGCGGGAACACCGTCCATCACCCCGAACAGGGCCGTCCGATTGGCAGCAGAACGCTCGTCGAGCGTGTCCCGGACGTAGGGATCACCGGAAGTCTGCAACTCGACCTCGAGTCGCGCGAAGTGGGGGCCCCGCTGAAATGCCTTCATCTGTCGCGTATAGAAATCGACTACCCGCTCGAGGACCGACCCGTGAACGCCGCTCCGGCGCCCGGAGCGGCGTTCGTCCTCGAGACGCTCGGCGAGAATGTCGTTCCAGGCGACCATGGCCGCAGCGAGGAGGTGCTCTTTTGCCGGGAAGTACCGGTACAGGGTTCCCATCGCCACCCCCGACCGCTCCGACACCTCCCGCATCTGGATCCCGTCCGGACCCGTCTCCGCGAGCATCTCGATCACCGCGGTGGTCAGCTGCCGCCGACGGCGACGCTGCCCCTCGGTCATGTCGTCGGGGCTCATCGGCACGGCCAAGGAGTCGGTCACGACGGCATTCTAGTCGCTTCGGGCTCCGCCACAGACGAGGACGAACCGAAGTACCCGCCGAGGAGCTCGGGCAGTTCTTCGTGCTCCCGCCGTGTGGGGTTCTCAGGCTCGCTTCCACCGCGGGAGCGGACATCACATCGATCCGGTCACCGTACACACTCAGGACACGCCCGGTGATCGCCTCGGCCGCAGGAGAAGCGAGATAGACGACGAGCGGTGTCACGTGCGCGGCAGAGAGCGGGTCGTCTCCCGAGTGCGGAGCCGGTCCGAACACCTCCCTGGTCATCGAAGTCCGGGCACGGGGGCACAGTGCGTTGGCGCGCACGCCGAAGCTTTCGCAGCCCCGTGCCGTCGACATCGTGAGCGCGACGACCCCGGCCTTCGACGCCGCGTAGTTCGCCGCACCCGGAGGACATCGTCCCATTCCTCCGCCGACATGTTGAACACCATGCGATCCCGAATGATACCGGCGTTGTTCACGAGGATGTCGAGTCTGCCGAACTCCTCGATTGCGACGCCGACGAGCCGCGCACTCCGTGCGTTGATCACGAGGTCGGCACCGGCCACGGCGAGGGCGACTGCCTCCGCACGACCGAGCCCTTCATTTGCACCGGTGACGATTGCGGTACGGCCGTCCAGAATCCTCGCGTTCATCGCGACTCCCGCGGCAGCCCCAGGATCTGCTCGGAGATGACATTGAGCTGGATTTCGAGGGTGCCACCACCGATCAGCAACGACGGCGTCGACAGATATGCCTTGGCGGCCCGGCCGCCCCCGACGACGTTCTGCTCCAGGCTGCCGACGGCGGCCTCCGAACCGAACCATTCGAGCACCTGCGCCGCCACGTTCGTGATGTGTTGCGCAGACGCTGCCTTGAGGACGCTGGCTTCCACACCGGGAGCTCCGCCGGACAGGCGTACGAGTACATTGCGGTGCGCGAGTGCGTCGAGTGCTCCGGTCATGGATGTGAGCCGACCGAGCGCGGGGATCGCATCCTGCCGGGTCACCGGGTCGAGTGCCCGTACGATCTCCACCGGATCGAATCGGTCGCGGCCCACGACGGGCGTTCGCCCCATCGAGACCCGCTCGTTCGTCAGCGTCGTCCGCGCCACCTTCCAGCCCTCACCGGGTGCACCTACGAGATCGGCATCCGGCACGAACACCCCGTCCAGGACGACCTCGTTGAACATGCTGTCGCCGTTGGCTTCCCGTAGCGGCCGGACGTCGACACCGGGTGTCGACATGTCGACGAGGAAGTAGCTGATGCCGCGGTGCTTGGGGGCGTCCCGATCCGTACGGGCCAGACAGATCCCCCAGTGCGCCTCATACGCCTTGGAATTCCATACCTTTCTGCCGTCGATGCGCCAACCACCGTCCACCTTGGTGGCGAAGGTAGTCAACGACGCGAGGTCGGACCCCGCACCGGGCTCTGAAAACAGCTGGCACCAGATGATCTCGCCTCGCAGCGTCCGTGCGATGAGGCGTTCGCACTGCGCCTCGGTCCCGTACTGCAGGATCGAGGGCAGCGCCCATTCTCCGATCACTGTGCTGGGCGGTGTCATACCCGCACGCTCGAACTCCTCCGCGATGATCAGCTGGCCGGCCGTGTCGGCGCCCAGCCCGTACGGGGCGGGGTAGTGCGGTGAGACCAGACCGTGGTCGGCCAGAAACGCCCGGGCCTCCACAGCGCCGAGCGAGGCGGCCTCGCCGATCGTCGCGGTGACACCGGTCCGGAAGTCGGGGCGGTCCGGGACGCCGAGTGTCGATTCGCGCTCGACGCTCAGGGCGAGTTCGCCCGCGCGACGGGCCCACACGTCCTGTGAACCGCCGAGCGCGAGCAGACCGACTGCGCGACGCCAGTACAGATGGATGTCGTGTTCCCAGGTGTTGCCGATACCACCGAGCACGGTGAGCGCGTCGAGCACCACATCGACGGCCTCACGACGGACCACTGTCGCGGCACGTGCCGCGGCGAGCGCGAGTTGCTGCCGGTCACCGCTGTCCGCGGCCAGGGCTGCGTCCCACACGGAGCCGGCCATCGTCTCGACGCGAATGAGCAACTGTGCACACTTGTGCTTGATCGACTGGAAGGATCCGATCGGCCGTCCGAACTGCTCCCGGATCTTCGCGTACGCGAGGCCGGTCTCCTGCGCCCAACGCGCCACACCGACTGCCTCGGCGCAGAACAGCACCACGGTGAGCGCAGCGATCTCGTCGGCCGTGGCGCCGAGGACATTCTCCGCTGGGATCCGCGTCTCGGACAGTCTCACCCGACCGATGTCGCGGGTCAGGTCGACGCCTTGTTCACCGAGGACCTCGACTCCCGCATCACTTGCGGATACGACGAACCAGACCGGCGTGTCCCGGCATGTTCCTACCAGAACGAGGACATCCGCTCCGAGCGCACCGAGCGCCGGGGCCGTCGTTCCGGTGGCGATCACCTCGCCTCCGTCACCATCGAGAGCGACAGTGCCCGGTTCGAGACACAGAGCGCCCGTCGTCCCGGTCGCCAGTCGCGGAAGTAACGTTGCGCGCGCCGCATCGGTGCCGTGGGAAGCAATCACGGCGCTTGCGCCGACCGTGGGTAGCAGCGGACCCGGGATCAATCCGTGTCCGGACTGTTCGAGCGCCACTGCGAGTTCGAGCAGACCCGCACCGGCCCCGCCGTATTCCTCGGGAATATGCAGCGACGGGATTCCCAGGCTCACCAGCTGTTCCCAGAAGGCGGGGCGGTCGCCTCGTCCCAGCCGGTCGAACTGATCGCGGGTCCGTTCGACGGGTGCGTTCCGCGCAGCGAACCGAGCGAACGAGTCTGCAAGAGCATCGTGATCCGCTCCGATACCGATCGACATGTCCGATCATCCCTTCAACTTGAGGACCCTGCTGGCGTTGTCGTGCAGAAATTTCGGCCATACGTGGTCCTTGAACGGCACGTTCGGCATGTCGCCGAAGATTCGGTCCAGGCTCAGTCCGGCAGGGAAATAGCCCGCGTAGATGATCTTGTCCGCGCCGCGCGTGTTCGCGTAGTCGACAATCGCCTTCGGGTAGTGCTTCGGAGCGAAGGCCGATGTCGAGTAGTACAGGTTGGGCCACTTGATCATCAGCTTGATCGCCAGGTCTTCCCATGGCTCACAGCCGTGCCTGGTGACGAACACCAGGTCAGGGAAATCGAACATCACGTCGTCGATCAGTTCGACGTGCTGCACCGCAGATTTCAGCCGGGGCCCGGCGATGCCGGCACACGCGAAGATCGGGATGTCCAGTTCGACACACTTCGCGTAGATCGGGTACATCTGCGGCGCATTGAGAGCCACCTGCGGAAACGTGCCGGCAGCGAACGAACTCACGGAGCGGATCCCGAACTCCTCGTACTCGCGTGTCATTCGCTTCGAGGTGCCCATGATGTCGTTGGGGTCGACAGCCGAGCCCTGCGGAACGAACCGGTCCGGAAACGTACGGACCGCCCGCTGCCCGGACTCCTTGGCAACGCTGACCATTCCTATCTCGATGCCGTGCTTGTCCATCTCCCGCAGCGTCACCGACACCGGGTCATCGGTGGCCAGATCGCTCGGCACGTCCTTGAACATGTACTGCGCGGGCATCGTGAACTCGTCACGACTCTGACTGTCCTTCGTCTGCCTGGTGATGAAGGTGTACTCGTCGTATCCGGACTCTCGAAATCCGATGTGCGTGTCGATGATCGGAGTTCCCGAGTACGGAGTCATGCGTTCAGCTCCTGTTCGAGCTGCTTGGCGAAGGACTCCCGCATCAGCACGTCGTTCGGGTTCTCGGGCAGTTCGGTCAGCGGTTGCGCGACCTCGGACGGTGTGGGGCCGTACTCCGCGGCCAGCGGAGCAAGTGCGTCGAGATCGAAGTCGTACAGTTCGGCCGCGTTCGCTGCGAACAGCTTCCGCAGCTCTGCCTCGTCGACGTCGTGCATGACCTGACGGATGCACTCGCGGGTGAACGGATAGGTGCCCTCGTTGTGCGGGTAGTCACTGCCCCACATGAACTTTCCCTCACCGAGCGTCCCTCGCACCGCCATGTCCTGCGCGGACGGCATCGTCGCGCCGACCCACACGTTGCGACGGAAGTACTCGCTCGGCCGCAACGGCAGCTGCTCGTCCTCGCTGTAGAACAGCTCACCGATCCGCCCGGTGCGCTTGACCCGCAGATCCACGGTGTCGAGTTGACGCATCAGATCCGGAGCCCATGAGCAGCCTTGCTCGGAGACGGCGAACTTCAGCTTCGGGAACCGTTCGAAGACACCCGAAAGGATCATCTGCACCAGCGGACGCATCGAATAGAACCCGACCTCGTTGATGTAGAGCAGCGAGGACGTCTTGTAGCGGCCGTAATCGGGTAGGCCGGTGCCGGCGTGACAGTTGACCGGGATACCGAGGTCTTCGCAGACCTCCCAGAGCCGGTCGTACACAGGATCGTAGAGTGGCTTGACCCACTTGATGTCCGGTGCCAGGTTCGGCAGCAGCACACCTCCTCGCAGGCCGTGCTCCTTGATCCACTTCACATCCGAGATCGCCTCGTCGACGTCGTTGAGGAAGATCTGCCCGACACCGGCCCGCTGCGCAGGCGCGTCATTGCAGAAGTCCGCGAGCCATCGGTTGTGTGCACGAACCCCGGCGAGACGCCTCTCGAAATCCTCGGCACGCGGCGGCCCGGCGAGCACTGCCGCGCTCGGGAAGAACGGCGGAACGGTGTTCGGGAACAACACTTCACCGACGGTGCCGTCGCCGAGCGTCTCGCGCATGCGCCGATCGTTGTCCCAGTTCCGGTTCCGGCCGTCGTCGACCAGGTCGCGGTACGGGTTCTTGTACTCGCCGCGCCACGCGTCGAACTCCTCGTGCCACTTGGGCTCGAGATACTCGCGGTACGTGGAGTGATCGGCGCCGGCATGGCTGTCGGCGGAAATGAGGACGTAAGGCGTTTCGAATGTCACAAGCTGCTCCTGTGCGAGATCTACCCGAATCACGGTCGATGCATATATGAAACACGGTTCTATATTCTGAAGGTCAGGTTAGCGCCTGATTCGCGTTGGTTAAGCCAGAATCCCACTCAGAGATGAAACCCGGTCCCAGTTTTTTGGGGACGACGCAGCCAGAAAGGGGCGGACGAAGACCTCGTCAGCAGCCGGTAGACCGGCCTCCGGCACTCGATACTCGATGTTGCGCATCATCGGGTGGCGGGTGACGTTGCCGCTCCACACGGTGCGGGTGTCGATGCCGGCGCCCTCGAGGAACTCCTGCAAGTCCGAACGCTCGAACCCTGCATCCTCACTGATTGTCACGGGGTAGCACAGCCACGCGGTGTGGAAGTCCTCCAGCTGCTTGGGCGGTCGGACGGCGATGCCGTCGGATTGAATGCGGGCGCGCTCTACCACTACTTCCGGTCCAAGAGCGCCATCGTCACCGAACTGGTGACCGGATATTTGTCGGAGACTACCGGGCCGCGAGGGCGGAAGATCTCGAACCCAGGGCCCGTGTGTAGGCAATCATCGATGTCTCCCTTGCGACCGACGCTGCCCGCAGCGACGCGACGAAGGTCTACCAATCGGAATTCGGCCAGTCGCGCAACCTCGAAGGCTTCGCCGAGGCCCGCCTCCTCGCAGACTCGATCCAGAAGATCTGGCTCCATGCGATCGAGGCGGGGACGGACGCGGGAGTTCTCCGGAAGGACATTCCCACCAGGGTGTTCCACCGATTCCTTCGAGATTCCGTGTGGTTCACCGTCTACTGGCCGAAGCCCGACGACGACTACACTCTCGCAGAACTCTCCGAGTACTGCATGTCTCTGTTCTTCGACGGCATGGCCTCACGCGCCGGGGGCTGAATGACCTGCACGGCACTCAGATTCGTTCGACGATCGCCCCGGTCGCCATCGCGCCACCGGCGCAGACCACGACGAGGGCACGTTCGGCATCGCGACGCTCGAGCTCGTCGATCACCGCACCGATCAGCCGGACACCGGACGAGCCGACGGGATGACCGAGCGCAACCGCGCCGCCGTTGACGTTCAGGCGGTCCTCATCGACGCCGTGCACGCGGGCCATCGACATCGGCACCGCCGCAAACGCTTCGTTGACCTCGAAGAGGTCGATGTCGCCGATCGACATGCCGGCACGCTCGAGCAGGTACTCAGTGGCTTGCACGGGGCCGTCGAGCAGGTAGTGCGTCTCGGCACCGATTAGGCACTGCGCGACGATCCGCGCTCGCGGACGCAGTCCGATCACCTCCGCGTGTGCCTGATCCATGACGACGAGTGCGGCTGCGCCATCGGAGATCTGGGACGACGTACCTGCCGTGTGCAGGCCGCCCTCGAGCACCGGATTCAAGCGCGCCAGGGCCTCCATCGAGCTGTCCCGCAGGCCTTCGTCACGCGACACGACGGTAGAGGCCTCGCCCTCCGCGCCGGGAGTCTTCACCGGCACGATCGACGCGTCGAAGCGGCCGGCCGCCCATGCGGCCGCTGCGCGCTCCTGCGACCGCAACCCGAACGCGTCGAGGTCGTTACGCGTGAATCCGCGGCGCCGGGCAATGCGATCGGCGCCATCGAACTGGGCCGGGATGTCGACACTCCAGTCCGGAGGCTTCGGGCTACCGAAGTCGCCGGCGATGTTGGACAGCAACGGCACCCGCGACATCGCCTCGACTCCGCATGCCATCCCCGCATCGATCACACCTGCCGCGATCTGGGCGGCGATCAGATGCACCGACTGCTGACCGGATCCGCACTGCGCGTCGATGGTCGTCACACCGGTCCGCTCCGACAGCCCGGCGTGCAGCCACGCATTGCGGCTGACATTCGACGCCTGCTCGCCCGCCTGTGTGACGCACCCACCGATCACCTGCTCGATGACTGCCGAATCGAGGTTCAGACGCTCCAGCACGCCCTTCTGGACTGCCCCGAGCAGTTCCGCGGCGTGCAGCCCGGACAATGCTCCGCCGCGTCGGCCGATCGGGGACCTCGCGGCATCGACGATCACCGGGTTGCCCATTGCAGTCCTCCTCGCAGTAGTCCGACCGAACGTCTTCTTGATATCGCGGAAACTACGATCCGAGGTTCCACGGTCTCACTGGACGGCACCGAATTACGGGGAACACACGTGTCATTCCACTCGCACTCCCGCGTCAGGTTCGGACTGCTCGATGCGACCCGGCGAGGACTCATCGAATCCGGTGGTCAGATCGCGTCCACGTGTTTCGACGATCCGCCAGACCGCGACGCCCGTGATGAGGGCCGTGACCACGATGATGCAGCTCAGCGGCAGGCTCGACCCTCCGGTCGCCGCGAGCAGGCTGCTCGCGATCAGCGGGGTGAATCCTGCTCCGATCAGACTCGCCATCTGATATCCGAGTGACACACCCGTATAGCGGGTCTCGGTACCGAACATCTCCGAAAGCAGCGGCGCGAGAGGCGCATACATCAGGTTCTGGACCACCTGCGCAATCAGCAGCGCCACGGTCAGCCACAGTGCCGACACGGTGTCGACGAGCGCATACATGGGTAACGCGAACACCACCGCACCGATCGCACCCGCCAGGGCCACACCACGTCGCCCCACCCGGTCCGACAGCGCTGAGAAGAACGGGATCGTGATCAGCGACAGCATCGCGATGATGACCAACGCACGCATCACGTCGGATTGGTCGTACCCGATCCCCTTGGCGTAGGCGATGATGTGGGATGTTGCGAGCGCGGTCAACGCGAACGGCCCGATTCCCGCTGCGCACGCGAGGATCAGCGCGCGAGGATGCCGGAGCACTCGCAGAAGCGGTGTCTTCGCTTCCACCTGTGCGTCGTCGTTGTCCACCGCTTCCTGGAACACGGGGCTCTCCACGACACCCAACCGCATGTAGAGACCGACCACGACGAGCAGCGCACTGAGCAAGAAGGGCACTCGCCAGCCCCACGAGTACAGGCTCTCGTCCGGAAGAAGGCTGACCACCATGACGACCACCGTCGCGAGCAGGAACCCTATCGGGGAGCCGAGCTGCATGATGCCTGCCCACCGTCCGCGACGCTCGGGCTCCGCATGCTCGATCACCATGAGCGCTGCGCCGCCCCACTCGCCACCGATCGCGAATCCCTGCACGATGCGGAGCGTCACGAGCAGCACCGGGGCGAGAACTCCGATCGCCTCGTAGGTAGGAAGCAGTCCGATGATGAAGCTCGCTGCACCCATCACCACCATCGTCACGATCAACATGGTCTTGCGGCCGAGACGATCACCGAAGTGGCCGAAGATCACGCCGCCCAATGGACGCGCGGCGTAACCGGCTGCGAGAGTGCCGAATGCGGCGATCGTGGAGAGCGCTGGGTTCGAGGAAGGGAAGAACAACTCACCGAACACCAACGCAGCCATGGTGCCGTAGAGGAGGAAGTCGTAATACTCCAGTACGGTGCCGAGCAGACTCGACAGCGCTACCCTGCGCAGCTGACTGCGGTCGACGACAACCTCTTTCGATGAGCTCACTTCGTTCTCCTGGCTCTTTGGTCAGTTACGCGTGGTGGCCGCGACGACGGCCTCGACAAGGGCTTCCACCGCTCGCGTGCAGTCGCTGCGGTCGTAGCCCAGCAGCCGCGTCTCGTCCGCATCCGGCTCGTACGCGAGCGTGTTGCCGCGCCCTTGGACGATCGCCGCATCCGAGAGCAACGGGTGCGACTCGTCCTTCACCGTGATCTGGCGATTACCGCCCGCTGCATCGACCATCATCTGGAAGAACCGCTGATACGTGAGGTTTTCGTCGCCGATGAGATAAGCCTTCCCCGACTCACCGTGGTGCACGGCGCCGCGGATAGCCTGAGCGAGTGAGCGGGCCGACAGGTAGTTCGTGCCGCCGGGCGGGGCGAAATCGGGGATCCGAGGTTCGTTGCCCGCGGCCCACGAGACCATCTTCCGGTAGCGGCGGGTGGAGGCGCCCGGCACCACACCGAGGATCGACGGCGGATTGAGCGTGCAGACGTTGAACGACTCGTCGGCGAGCGCACGAGCACCTTCGTCGGCTGCCTTGCGGGCCGCGACGTACGGGTTGACCTCCGCGATCTCCGGACGCACCTGGTGGTAGTAGCTTCCCACCTGCACGAAGCGGCCCACACCAGCGTCCTTGGCGAGCTGGGCGAAGCGTGGCACACCGACGCTCTGTGTGGTCTCCCAGAACACAGCGTCGTCGTCCTCGGGTGTCTTGTGTCGGGGGTCCTGGCCGGCGGCGAAGACGATGGCCTCGAAACCCGACAATTGCTCGCGAGTGAAGGTCGGCACCGTGTAGTCACCGGTCAGCAGCGGAAAATCGGCGACGAGTGAATCGCCGGGAAGCGGACCGCGTCCCGCGACCGTGACGTCGTCGCCGTGTTCACGCAGTTCGAGTGCGGCATGCGCGCCGATCATGCCGGTACCGCCGATAACGAGAATCTTCATGATGTCTCTTTCAGATCGTGGATCAGGGATTGCGGGGACGGTTGGTCCAGCCACCGGAGTTGCGCGGCACCCACCCGCCGGAGGAATGTGTGCCGCCGTCGACGTGGATGGTGCCGCCGGTGACGAACCGGGACAGGTCGGAGGCGAGGAACAACGCAGCGCCCGCAACGTCCTCGGGCTGCCCGGGACCGCCGAGCGGCGACCAATTCGGCCACAACGGCACGTCTTCTACCGGCACGAGCGTCGTGTAGGGCACCTGCACCGACTCGACGAGATCCGGAGCCACAGCGTTGACCCGGATGCCGGCGGGGCCGACCTCCGCAGCCAGCGACCGGGTGAACTGCGTCAGCGCGGCCTTGTACGCGGAGTACACGGTGTGCCCGGGAATCGCCCGGTGGGATTCGACCGTGGTCAGGTTGATGATCGAGCCGTGACCACGTTCGGTCATTCCCGGGAGCAGCGCCTGCGTCAGACGCAGCACGTGAGCGAAATTGACCTCGTGAAGCCCGTCCCACAGCGACGGCGCATTGGTCGCGAACGCGTGGGGCGGCTGCAGGTAGTGGCCGACATTGTTGACCAGCACGTCCGGCCGATGCTCGACGAGTTCGGGAGGACACTCCGCCGAGCACACATCCCATTCGACGGCGTTGATCGCCCCGCCCGCTGCGGGGTCGAACTCGAGCGAACCGACCGGTTCGATGTCTGCGACGAGTACGTCGGCTCCGTGAGCGGCGAACGACCTCGCGATCGCAGCGCCGATACCTGCGGCGCCACCGGTCACCACAGCGCGACGACCTGCCAACATCGCGCCGGGAGTCATACATGAGGGATTCGACATGGACGAAGTACACCGCACGCCATATCTGGGCGACAGTGGTGATTCCGGTGGCCGGAAGAATTGGCCTCCACGCACGCGACGGTGTGTTACCCATGTGCGGGGATGAGAAGGAGACCAGATGGAGGGGCCGACCGGAAGTCTGCAACGCGCGGCAGTGATCCTCGACGTGTTCGAGGGCGCAGACCGGCTGAACCTGTCGCAGGTCGTCGCTGCCACCGGGCTCCCGCGCACCTCGGTGCACCGCGCGTTGGAGCAGTTGGTGGCACTGCGCTGGGTGTATCGCGAGGGTATGGATTACCAGCTGGGCATGCGGATGATCGAGCTGGGCGCGGCGGCCGCGCAGCAGAATGCCCTGCGTCGCGCTGCTCTGCCCACCTTGCGTCGCCTGCATCGGGCGACCGGATGCGTCGTCCACCTCGGAATCCGAGACGGGTCCGAGGCCGTCTACCTCGAGAAGATCGGCGGTGAGTCGGCCCCGCTCGTGCGGTCCCGCGTCGGCGACCGGCTTCCCGTCGCGACGTCGACGATCGGTAAGGCACTGCTCGCGATCGACGATTCCGCCGACGTGGACACCCCCGAGATCTCGCGCATCCGTGAACTGCGCCTGGCCTACGACCCGGAACGGTGTTTGAAGGGCTTCAGTTGCGTCGCCGTGCCCATCGGGCGGATCGGCGGCACCGACGCCGCGGCCCTGTCGGTGTTCGGTCCGGCCGACCGGGTCCGTGACAAGCGCATGATGTCGTCCGCGCAGACTGCCGCCGCAGAGATCTGGCGTCGGATCGGCAGCGGGGGTCTCCAGCAGGTCCCGTGACCAGGCCGCTGCTCGACGTCGGGCCCTGCATCGAGGCATCGGCGCCGACCGAGGTCGTGCTCCGAGACTGCCGTCAACCGGTCTGCGGCGGCAGCAGTCTCTGCAGCTGTGAATGGACACGGTCGAGTGGTGCGGTGTCGCCGGCGGCGAGGCACAGCATCACCGCACCCTCGATGGCGGCGATCGTCGTGGTCGCCACGGCGCATGCGTCCGCTTCGTCGATGCCGTACGCGGTGAGGCGCGGGACGAGGAGATCCTGCCAGTGCGCGAACACTCGGTGTGCCTGTTCACGTGCCTCGGGAGCGTCCTGACCACCGTAGGCGGCGGCCGCGATGGGACATCCCGCTTCGAAGTCCGAGCCGGTGAGCAGGTGCTTCCAGAACTCGATGAACGCGCTCAACGATTCGGGCGGCGACTGAGTCGTGACGAGCCGCTCGATCATCGCTCCGATGGTGCTTCCGGATTCCTCGACGGATGCGGTGATCAGCTCGTTCTTTCCGCCGGGGAAGTGCAGATATACCGACCGGCGCGCAACCCCGCTGCGCTCGAGCAGATCGGCCACGGACGTGCCCGCGACGCCGTGGCGCTGCACCAGCTCGACGGCGCTGCTGATCAAACGCTCCCGTACGGATCCCGTCATGGGCCCGATTGTTTCAGGTTCCTGTAGTGGGCGTCTCGTCCGATGAGGGAGACTGCATCCAGCCGAGCAGCACCGATCCGTTCTCCGGACGCTTCCACGGTAGGAGCGCGGCCACTGCGATAGCGCAGGCGATCGCCAGACCCACTGTCGCGTATGACGCGACCTGGAACCCGTCGAGCGCTGCTGCCTTCATCGTGAAGATGAGGTGGTCCTTGCTGTCGGAGAACATCGTCGGGACGTCGTGCTTGCGGATCTCCAGGACGGTCAGGACGGACTGGCGTGCGAAATCCTTCTGCTGTGGGTCCATCATGGAATCCGGGATCGTGTCGACGAGGGGAGCCACCCTGTCCGTGTACGCCGACGCCACGATCGATCCCAACACTGCAACGCCCAATGCGCCGCCGACTTCACGTGTGGTGTCGTTGACTGCCGAACCCACGCCGGCCTCCTCGAGATCCACCGATCCCATGATCGATTCGGTGGCCGGCCCCTGCACGATTGCCAACCCCAGGCCCATCAGGATCATCGAGATCAGCACGATTCCTACGTACGGAGATTCGACGGAGACCTGACCGGCGATCCCCATTCCCGTTGCGAGGATGACGAATCCGCCGACCAGCACCGCCGTTGTACCGACGCGCTGAGCGAGCATGGTCGCGGCCGGTGCCGCGATGAGCACGGCGGCGGCGAACGGCAGCGAGCGGATCCCGAATTCGAGCGGGGAATATTCCTGGATGCCCTGGAAATACTGGGTGATCAGGAACAGGAACCCGAACATCGAGAAGTAGGCGACGGCGATCGACAATGCTGGAAGTGAGAACCGCCGGTTGCGGAAGAGCCTCACATCGAGCACCGGGTTGCTGACTCGGGTTTCGCGCCACACGAACACTGCGATCATGGCCGCTCCGAATACGAACGCCCCGATGGTCGTCGGGGAGACCCATCCGTGGCGGGGTCCCTCGACGATCGCCCAGACGAGGGTGATGATTCCGGCGAATGACAGTACGAGGCCGAGAATGTCGAGCCTGCCATGCGCATTCGTGCGCGACTCCGGGAGCACGAACCGGGCCGCGACGAGGATCGCGAGGGCGATCGGAACATTCATCCAGAACACCGAGTGCCAGGAGAAGTGCGTGAGCAGCCATCCGCCGGCAGTCGGTCCGATGGCCACTGCGAAACCGGCCATCGCGGTCCACACCGCGATCGCCGCCGCGCGTCCCTTCGGCGTGGTGAATGTGATGGTGACCAGCGCCAGGGTCGCGGGGAACACGGCCGCAGCGAACACACCCATCGCGGCGCGGGCAGCGACGACCATACCGACGCTCGTGGCCAATGCGCCGCCGACCGACATCACTGCGACGCCGGCCAGTCCGATCAGCATCACGCGCCGACGTCCGAACCGATCGCCGAGGTGTCCGCAGGCCAACAGCAGTCCGGCGAAGGTCAGGGTGTAGGCGTCGACGATCCATTGCAGGCCGGAGAACCCGGCTCCCAGGCTCACACCCATCGACGGCAACGCCACATTGACGACGGTGTTGTCGAGCAGCACCAGCAGTTCCGCCAGGCAGACGACGACCAGGATCGCCCCGCGCCGCAGGTTCGTCATGGCTTGCGGCGGAGCACCTCCCGGCGGAGACGCATCCTCGGACAGTGCAGTGGTGGTCATGGCAGTCACCTCAGTATTCGGCGGGGAATGTATATGTGTACATGCGTCACACATAGTAGACCGAACGGTATAAGTGACGTCAAGTACCGATCAAGGCTTGCGTTGAGACTTCCCCCGCACACGAAGCGGCGCCGCGGCCCCTTCCGGGACCGCGGCGCCGCGAGTCGAACCAGCTCAGTCCTTCGGACCACCCGCCACGTAGATGACCTGACCCGACACGAAGCCGGCGCCCTCGGATGCGAGGAACGACGCGGTGTGCGCGATGTCCTCGGGCTCACCGACACGGGCGACCGGGATCTGCGACGCGGCAGCAGCCTTGTAGTCCTCGAACGACGCGCCGACGCGCTCGGCGGTCGCGGCCGTCATCTCGGTCGCAATGAAGCCCGGGGCGATCGCGTTGGCGGTGACGCCGAACTTGCCGAGTTCGATGGAGAGGGTCTTGGTGAAGCCCTGCATGCCGGCCTTGGCTGCGGAATAGTTGACCTGGCCGCGGTTGCCCTGCGCCGACGTGCTCGACAGGTTGACGATGCGGCCGAACTTGTTGTCCACCATGTACTTCTGGGTGGCGCGTGCCATGAGGAAGGCACCGCGCAGATGGACGCTCATGACGGCATCCCAGTCGTCGACCGTCATCTTGAACAGCAGGTTGTCGCGCGTGATGCCCGCATTGTTGATCAGCACCGTGGGATCACCCAGCTCCTCGGCGACCTTCTCCACAGCGGCAGCCACGGAGGCCTCATCGGCGACGTTCGCGCCCACGGCGAGCGCCTTGCCGCCCGCAGCCTCGATGACGGACACGGTGTCGGCGCAGGCAGCAGCGTCGAGGTCGAGGACGGCGACCTGCATGCCGTCGGCGGCCAGACGCTTGGCGACGGCGGCACCGATACCGCGTGCGGCTCCGGTGACGATGGCGGTGCGGACAGTTGAGCTCACTGAAAACCTCCGTGAAGTGGTGCGGTCAGTTGATGGTGAGGCCACCGTCGACCGCGATGGTCTGGCCGGTGACATACCCGGCCGCCTCGGATACCAACCACACTGCGGTGGCGGCGATTTCTGCCGGGTCGCCGGTGCGGCCCAGGACGATGCGCGGTTTCATGCTGTCGAGATAGCCGGGCAGGTATTCGTCGGTCATCTCGGTTTCGAAGAAGCCGGGTGCGAGGGCATTGACGCGAATGCCCTTGCGCGCACCCCACTGCTGAGCAAGGTCTCGGGTGAGCCCGATGATCGCGGCCTTGCTCGCTGCGTACGCGGCCTGCGGCAGACGCGCGGTGGTCAGGCCGAGGACCGACGAGATGTTGAGGATCGAGCTACCGGGCTGCATGACGCGACCGGCCGCCTGCGCCGCCCAGTACGATCCGTTCAGGTTGATGTCGATGACCCGCCGGAACTCGTCGGGGGTTTCCTTGGTTGCCGGCACCGCGGTGCCGATCCCGGCGTTGTTGATGAGGATGTCGACCCTGCCGAGTTGTTCGACTGCCACATCGACCATGTGCTGCGCCTGATCGGGATCGGCGATGTCGGTTTCGACGGTGACGGCCCGTCGTCCCGCCGCGCGGACGAGTTCTGCGGTCTGCTCGAGCCGGTCGACGCGGCGCGCCGCGAGCACCACATCGGCTCCTGCTTCTGCGAGGGCCTGCGCGAAGGCGACACCGAGCCCGGACGAAGCGCCCGTGACGATCGCGACGCGGTCGTCGAGGCGGAACCTGTCGAGTACGGACATGCAGCGATCTCCTCATATGACGGGGACTACAACACTGTATAGCCCATGGACGGTCCGATTACAAAAGAAAGACTCCCGAAACGCGTTAGGCCGCATGCCTTTTCAGACATGCGGCCTAACGGTGACTTAGCCCGAACCTATAGGATCAGTTCAGGCGCTCGAGCACCATCGCCATACCCTGGCCGCCGCCGACACACATGGTCTCGACACCGAACTGCTTGTCGTGGGTCCGAAGGTTGTTCAGAAGCGTATTCGTGATGCGCGCCCCCGTCATGCCGAACGGGTGGCCGAGCGCGATCGCGCCGCCGGACACGTTGAGCTTCTCCTCTTCGATTCCGAGCTCACGAGCGGAACCGAGCACCTGCACGGCGAACGCCTCGTTGATCTCGAACAGGTCGATGTCGGAGACACCCATGTTCGCGCGACCCAGGGCCTTCTTGACGGCCTCGATCGGGCCCAGGCCCATGATCTCGGGCGACAGACCCGACACGCCGGTCGATACGATGCGCGCGAGCGGCGTCAGGCCGAGAGCCTTGGCCTTGGTGTCGGACATGATCACGAGAGCGGCAGCACCGTCGTTGAGCGGGCACGCGTTGCCGGCGGTGACGGTGCCGTCGGGACGGAACACCGGCTTGAGCTGGCTGACGGCCTCGTACGTGGTACCGGGACGCGGGCCGTCATCGGTGGACACGACAGTGCCGTCAGCGAGCGTGACCGGGGTGATCTCCCGCTCGAAGAAGCCCGACTTGATGGCTTCCTCGGCGCGGTTGTGCGAGCGGACGCCCCAGCGATCCTGATCCTCACGGGAGATGCCGGTGAAGGAGGCGACGTTCTCAGCGGTCTGCCCCATGGCGAGGTAGACGTCGGGGATCAGCCCCTCGGCGCGCGGGTCGGTCCACGCGGTGCCACCCTCGGCGAGCTTGGCACTGCGCGCCTGCGCATCGTCGAAGAGCGGGTTCTTCGTATCGGGCAGGCCGTCGGCATTGCCGGTGACGAAGCTCGACACGGACTCGACACCCGCCGAGATGAACACGTCACCCTCGCCGGCCTTGATGGCGTGCAGCGCCATGCGAGTGGTCTGCAGCGACGAGGAACAGTACCGGTTGACGGTCACGCCGGGCAGGTAGTCGTAGCCCAGCTGCACGGCAACAACGCGAGCGATGTTGAAGCCCGACTGACCGGCCGGCTGACCGCAGCCGAGCATGAGGTCGTCGATCTCGGTGGGGTCGAGCTCGGGGACCTTCGCCAGTGCGGCAGCCACCATCTGCGTCGCCAGATCGTCCGGGCGGACGGTCTTGAGCGAGCCCTTCATGGCGCGCCCGATAGGCGAGCGGACAGCGGACACAATCACAGCTTCGGGCATTACATGCTCCTCGTTGGTTGTCGTAACCGGGGCTACAGGCCCAGGTCGCGGCCGATCAGTTCCTTCATGATCTCGTTCGTCCCTGCCCAGATCTTCGTCACGCGGGCGTCCTTCCAGGCGCGGGCCACACGGTATTCGTTCATGAAACCGTAGCCGCCGTGGATCTGCACGCACGCATCCAGTACCTCTGACTGGGATTGTGCGCTCCACCACTTCGCCTTCGCGGCGTCGACCGCGCTCAGCTCACCATCGGCATGCGCCTCGACCGCCTGGTCGACGTACGCCTCCGCGACCTCGATCTTCGTCACGAGCTCGGCGAGCAGGAACTTGTTGTACTGCATGGTGCCGATGGCCTTGCCGAACGCCTTGCGCTCCTTCGCGTACTCGATGGTCTCGAGCAGGATCTGCTTGGCGTGGTGCACGTTGTTGACGGCCGAACCGAGGCGTTCCTGCGGCAGCAGCTTCATCATCGAGATGAAGCCCATGCCCTCCTCACCGAGCATGTTGGCGTGCGGGACACGCACGTTCTCGAAGAACAACTCGGCGGTGTCGGCTTCGGGCTGGCCCACCTTGTCGAGCTTGCGGCCGTTCTCGAAGCCCGCCATCCCGCGCTCGACGACGAGCAGCGAGATACCCTTCGCACCCTTGCTCGGATCGGTGCGGGCTGCCACGACCACGAGATCGCAGTTGTAGCCGTTGGTGATGAACGTCTTCGCACCGTTGAGGATCCAGTCGTCGCCGTCGCGTACCGCAGTAGTCTTCAGGTTCGCGAGGTCCGATCCACCGGACGGTTCGGTCATTCCGATCGCGCAGATCAGCTCACCGGTTGCGCACTTGGGGAGCCAGCGCTCGCGCTGCTCGTCGTTACCGAGATGCACGATGTACGGAACGGTGATGTCGGAGTGGATACCGATCGACGACGACAGCGCCATGTTCGCGCGGGCCATCTCCTCGGCGACGACCGCATTGAATCGGTAGTCACCGGCCTCGCTGCCACCGAAACGCTCGGGAATCTCGAGCCCGAGGATGCCGGCCTTACCGGCCTCGATCCAGATGTCGCGCGGGATCTCGTGGCGCTCGATGAGCTCCTCGGCACGGGAAAGTACGAACCGATTCACGAACTCACGAACGGACTCGCGGAACGCTTCGTGGTCGGGGCCGTACAGGGTGCGTCGCATTCAACTGCTCCTCATGGATAAGCATGTGCTTAGATTCTAAGCGCTCGCTTATTAAACGACGCTGTGGTTTGCTTGTCAACCAGAAAGTGAAAGGAGGCCGGACCCACCGTGAGCGCACCCGAGAACACCGTGATCAGCAACTCCAAGGCCGCCGCGCGCATGCGGGAGGCCGCGATCGAAGCGTTCGCGGAGAACGGCTACGGCAGCACCACCACGCGGCAGATCGCGGCGCGCCTCGACATGAGCCCGGCCGCGATGTATCCGCACTACAAGTCGAAGGAAGAGCTCCTCTACGCCATCGCGTACGAGGGTCACGCCTTCGCGCTGCGGGTGGTACACGACGCCGACCTGCCCGACGCCGACGCCACGACGCGCCTCACGTCGATCATCCGGCGCTTCGCGCAGTGGCAGGCCCAGAATCATCGACGCGCCCGCGTCATCCAGTACGAACTGACCGCACTCGAGCCCGACCACTACCGCGTCATCACCGGTCTGCGGCGGGACACCACCCGGGTGGTGCGCGACGTCGTCGACCTCGGTATCGCCTCGGGTGAGTTCACGGTGCCCGACGCCGAGGGCGTCACCCTCGCCCTCATGTCACTGTGCGTCGACATCTGCCGCTGGTATCCGGCCGGTCGATACCACGAGCCCGACACCCTCAGCTCCCTCTACGCCGACCTCGCATTGCGGCTGGTCGGGGCGGTTCACTGACCTCCGGTCACGGCGACATACGCGTCCACCGCGGACTGCAGCCGATCGAGTGCAGCACCCAATGTGCGGAAGTCGCCGTTCCGCTGCGCTGATCGCAACTCTTCGAGGGCGGCCTGCAGGTTCTGCGCGGCCGCGGCTGCTTCCGGGGTTTCAGCGGGCGTGGGCCCCTCTGCCGGCGGTGGCGCTTCCTCGGGCACGGTCGCGGCATCTCCGCCCGGTGGTGTCGCTGCGCTCCCCGCACCGCGACCGAGCACCTGATCGAGTGCTTCCGCCAACGTCGGGGCATACCCGACGAGGACACCGCCGGTCTGCGGGTCGCGGTAACTCACCAGTACCCGCGCCAACTGCGGGAAGGTCGATCCGTCGGTCGCCGCGGACATCCGCTCGGTGTACAGCGGTTCGACGTAGAGCAACCCGCCGTCGGCGATCGGCAGTGTCAGCAGATTGCCGTAGTGGATGCGGTTCGATCGTTCGAGCAGAGTGCGCTCCGACGCGACACGCGTATCCGAGATCATCGAGTTCTGCGTCTGCTGCGGCCCCTGGGTGAGACTGTCGGTCGGCAGTTCGAGCACCGTGATCTTCCCGTACCCATCCGGGTCGGAGCGCGCAGAAATGTAGGCGGACAAGAATTCTCGATGGAATCCGACCATCGCTCCCGTCAGCCGGAACGACGGCTGCGAGGTCTCCTCGTCGCCGACGAGCACGTAGTACGGCGGCTGATTCGGATTCGTGTCGACGGTGGGATCGCTCGGCACCGACCAGAATGCGTTGGTGGTGAAGAACTCCACCGGATCATCGACGTGATACCGGGCCAGAATATCCCGCTGGACCCGGAACAGATCTTCCGGATAACGGAAGTGGGCGCGCAGATCGTCGGGCACCTCGCTCTCGGGTAGGACGGTGCCGGGGAACACGCTCATCCACGTCTGCAACACCGGGTCGGCGGAGTCGACCTCGTAGAGAGTGATGGTGCCGTCGTAGGCATCAACGGTGGCCTTCACCGAGTTCCGCATGTAGTTGATCGCCTGCGGCCGCAGCGCATCCGGCTCGGGAAGCGCACTGCGCTGCGAATACGGATACCCGTCGGCCGTGGTATATCCGTCGACGATCCATACGATCCGCCCGTCCACCACCGCCGGATACGGATTCGTGTCCGTCTCGAGCCAGGGTGCCACCATGTGCACCCGTTCTGCGGGATCGCGGTGGAACAGGATCTTCGATTCCGAGCCGATCTCGTTGGAGAAGATGATGTTGCGTTCGCCGTAGCGAGCCGAGAACGCGAGCCGGTTGAACCAGTTCCCGATGGAGACACCGCCCTCACCGTCGTAGGTGTACGACGAGGTGTCGGTGTCGTACTCACGCGGCGCCTCACCGGGTTCGCCGCCCACGATCACGTACTCCTGCCCGGACTGTCCGAGCACCTCACCGAAGTACACGCGGGGCTGCTCGACCGGAATCAACTGCTCGGTACCGTGCGTCGCAATGTCGCTCACCGTGTACAGCGGGTATCCGCTGTCGCTGCTCGACGCGCCATCCGTCGCATCCCGCACCGCCGCGTTGACGCGGTTGGCCGGGGCCGCGACGAACCCGTTGCCGTGGGTGTAGACGGTATGCCTGTTGACCCAATGGGTCTGGTTGCCGGTGAGTCGCTCGGGCGAGAGTTCACGCACTCCCACCACGAAGTCCCGCATTTCCCCGTCGATCCGGTAGCGGTCGAGGTCGAGGTCGCGGGGGAACTCGTAGAAGTTCTTCAACTGCTGTTGCTGCGTGAACGTGCGCGACAGCACGTCGGGGTCGAGCAACCGGATATTGGCGATGGTCGTGACGTCGGGCAGGACGTCCTGGGGCGGCGTGGTACCGACACCCCGGTACGGGACGTATTCGACGGTGTCGTCCCCGACGCGATAGGCCTGCCGCGTGGCGTCGATACCACGTTCGATGTACGGGGCTTCGCGCACTGCGGCGTTCGGCCGCACCGAGAGCTGTTCGACCACCAGCGGCCAGGCGCCCCCGACCAGGATCGACGACAGGAACAGCAACGCCAGTGCCAGCACCGGGATACGCAGGTCCCGAAGTTTGATCACCGCGAAACACGCCACCGCGCACAACAACGCGATGGCGCAGAGGATGAACTTTGCGGGAAGGACCGCATTGATGTCGGTGTAACCCGCGCCGGCGAAGGCAGGCTCACGATGCCCCGACGACACCAGGGCGTAGCGGTCGAACCAGTACGCAACGGCTTTGAGCAACACGAAAACCCCGGCCAGCACCGCCACCTGGATCAGCGCAGGCGAGGAGAACACATTGCGTAACTTGCCGCCGACGGTGATCCCACCGAACAGGTAGTTCGTGGTGACATTCGCGATTCCCGCCAAGAACACCGCGACGAACAGCCAGCCCAGCACCCACCGGTAGAACGGCAGATCGAATACGAAGAAGCCGACGTCGAGCCCGAATTCCGGATCGACGGTGCCGAACGCTGCCCCATGCAGGAACAACTGGACGGTTGCCCAATTGCTTTGTGCGATCAGCCCTGCCAGCATCCCGATCACCACCGGGATACCGATACCGAACACTCGGACCCGCTGCAGCGCTACCCGGCGATACGGTTCGAGGGGGTCGCCGCGCGACGGCATCCACAGAGGTCTGGTCCTGAACGCCGCCGCCATCCCGGCGAAGATCGCACCCCCGACCAGCGCGCTGACGACGAGGAACACCACCCACCGGGTGAGGAACACTCGGATCCAAACCCCTCGGTATCCGACCTCGCCGAACCACAGCCAATCCGTGTACGCGCGCACGATCGGAGGCACGAAGGCAAGCAGCACCAACAATGCCACCGCGACAACGATCGTCGCCCGTGTCCGTGTGCGCATGGCCCCTCCCGGCGGGGAGTCGGGCGCCGGGCTCTCGTGCGGCGCCCGCGTGCTGCCAGTCTACGGACTGCGGGTTCGGTGTATCCCTAGAAGAAGTTGACGAGCGCGACGAACGTCAACGTACCGAGGCCGACGCCGACGAGGGTGCGGCGACCGAATGCGAGATGATCGTGACTGCCGCAGCCACGGCGGCTTCGAGCTTCCTGTCAAACCCACTGTGCGGGGAGTGTGAACTGTCCGGCTGCATCGAGATGCAGTAGAAGCGCGAGATGGCTGTGGGTGTACCGAAATTTCGGTACACCCACAGTCATCTCGAACGCCTAAGCGGAGCAGGTCGAATGACCACCTTCGACGCGGTCCACGAGCAACGGCGCCGGAGCCCACACCCGACCGTGGACCTTCTCGAATTCACGGATCTTCTGCAGCACGACGTCGAGACCGACTGTCTGGGCATAATGCATCGGGCCGCCGCGATGCTTGGGGAATCCGTATCCGTTGGTGTAGACCACGTCGATGTCGGATGCCCGCTGGGCGATACCTTCACCGAGCAACGCAGCACCTTCGTTCACCAACGCGAGGATGCAGCGGTCGACGATCTCCTCGTCGGTGATCGTGCGACGTTCGATACCGTCCTCCGCAGCGCACGTGCGGATGATCTCTTCGACAGCCGGGTCGGGAATCGGTGTGCGACTCCCCTGCTCGTACGTGTAATAACCGGATCCGGTCTTCTGCCCGAAGCGTCCTGCCTCGCAGAGAGTATCGGCCACCCGCGAGTAACGGAGATCCTTCGGCCGCGTCGGGGCGAGTCGCTTACGCGCGGCCCACGAGATGTCGTTGCCGGCCAGGTCCGCCATGGCGAACGGCCCCATCGCGAGCCCGAAAGCCTTCAGCGCTGCATCGACCTGCTGCGGGGTCGCGCCTTCCTCGAGCAGGAAATCGGCCTCACGACGGTACGGGGTGAGCATTCGGTTGCCGATGAATCCTTCGCAGACCTTCGCGAGCACCGGGACCTTACCGATCGTCTGCGCAAGCGTCATCGAGGTGACCACGACATCGTCGGCGGTGGCGTCGCCGCGCACGACCTCGACGAGCTTCATCACGTGAGCCGGGCTGAAGAAATGCAGCCCGATCACCTCGTGCGGGCGGGACGTGCTGCGCGCGATCTCGTCGAGGTCGAGACGGGAGGTGTTCGACGCAAGAATCGCCCCCGGCTTGCACAGTGCGTCGAGCTTGCCGAACACCTCCTTCTTGACGCCCATGTCCTCGAAGACGGCTTCGATGACGAGATCCGCGTCGGAGGCGGCCGCGAAGTCGAGGTGCGGTTCGATCAGCGCCACGCGCTCCTGAGCCTGTTCAGCGGTGATCTTGCCCTTCGCGGCGGACGACTCGTAGTTCTTGCGAACCGTGTTGATCCCCCGGTCCAGCGCCTCGGAGCTCTGCTCGATCAACGCGACCGACACGCCTCCGTTGGCGAACGCCATGGCAATTCCGGAGCCCATGGTGCCTGCACCGATCACCGCGACACGGTTGATCGGGCGCGGCGTCACCGAGTCGGGAATGTCGGCGACCTGCGCCGCGGCCGTCACCGCTTCGGCAAGATACTTCTCGGCGGATTCCGGGCTGTCGGTCGAGGTGGGAGTACTCACGAGCCGCACTTCCTCTGAGAGTCGGGGCACAAGGTGCCGTGATCGGTGGTCACCCAATTGTCTGCCGGATGGGTGGACAGCCGATTGTGATACAGATCCCACTGCTCCGCACGCTTTGCTCGCGTCGTCCGGGTTGCCGTGGGTCGTGAGGCAACGGAAACCCGCGCGACTGGGGGAAAGTTTCGCAACGTCGGCGCTGGCTCGGACGCGTGTCCGGATCTGCGTTAATATCTGCCCGACCGGACGGATCGGGGGGATCCTTGGCAATGACGTATCCACGTCTTTTCAGTGCGGCAACAGTGGGGGCGGCCGCAATCACCGCGGGTGTCGTACTCAGCGGCTGCACCACCGCGAGCGACGCGACCGCGGTCGCCGTGGAAGAGACCACGACGACGCCGACGACCCGCGCACCACGCCTCACCGACGAGTCGGGCCGACCCGACATCACCTTCGACCCCTGCCTCGACATCCCCGACGACGTCCTCGTCGAAGCCGGCTATGACCCGCGCACCGAGGACTCGGCTGACTATCCGATGGAGCACTACACCTTCATCGGGTGCAATTATCGCGCTCCGGTCGCGATCCCCGGAGTGATCCGCTCCTACGGGCTCGGCATCCTCGCCGGGAACGTCACCCTCGACGAAGAACTCGCCAAGGATGCGGCCATCGCCAGCGAAACGACGGTCAACGGGCGTCGTGCGCTGCTTGAATACAACCCGACGCCGGACAACACATGCGCGATCGCAGTACAGACCGACTTCGGCATCGTCATCTTCAGCCGCTCGTATCACGCCGACCACACCCGCACGCTCACGTACGACGAGCGTTGCGGTGGTCTGACCGACGCGGTCGCGTTGTTCGAGCCGTTCATCGAGAACAATCCCGGAAAGAGGCCGCAGTGAGCGAGTTCGTCCGCCTCGAACCACATGTGATCGACGAGATCCTCGCCATCTGCGACGCCGTGCTCAAAGAGCTCGACAGGGCATCGGACATCACACGAAATCTCGGCGAAGCTCATGGATTCGGCGAATTCGAGTCAGCCCAGCAACTCGCCGCCGGCTTCTCGCGCAAGGGTTCAGGCACCCCCGAATCGGCCAAGGAGCGCGTCGAGCAGTACATCGTCGCCTTCACCCACCTCCGCGACGCCTTCGCCTCCGGCGGCGAGGCCTTCCTCGACGCAGAGTTCGACTGGGCCCGCCGGCTCGCCACCATCGACCAGGAGTTGTGACGATGTCCGACACCGACAACCCGATCCACGAACTCCTCACCCCGTTGCTGGGGTCCGTGCCACCGGAGTCGGTCGCGCGTCGCCAAGCCCGCCACGACGAATTGGCCGGGCGGGTGGACAGCGGCGTCGACCCCGACTACATCGCGCAGTTCGAGAATTTCCACGGCATGGAACACGAGGCGATCTATCAGCTCAGTCAGACGATCAGCCCGCTCGCGATGACCACACTCGCGAGTGAATGGAGAAACCTCGGAACGGTATTCAGCTTCACGGTCTCCGTGGCCACCGCCATGATCCGCGACAAGATCGCCCAACATTGGGAAGGCGACGCCGCGGACGCCGCATCGTCGGCGACGGAGCTGTTCGGTACCTCCGCGCAGCGGCTGAGCGATGCGTCGCTCGCGGTGTCGGAGAAACTCCAGATCGCGGCGGACGTCGGTGCTCGAGTGAAGTCGTCGGTCACTCCCCCGTCGATCTCCGTCCCGTTGCCGATGGACGTGATCAGTCCCGTCGCCGCGGCCGACAGAGAGCGGCAGGAAGAGGCTGCACGGCAGCAGGCGGTCCGAGTCATGGAATCGCTCTACAAGCCGTACTACCGCGATTCCGGATCTGCGGTACCGGTACTACCCCCACCCCAGGACTCCACCAGTGCCGGCGCCGCAAGCACGACCCCCTCGGGGTTCGCGAGCCCGTTCGCATCCGGCGGCGGCAACAGCGCAGCGGCAGTCTCGAATGGGAGCGGGGCAGGGGGCAGTCAGCCGTCCGGATCTGCAGCGACCGCAGTGGATGGCAGCAATACGACCGACAGTTCCGAGACCAATCGGTCTCAGAACGGACAGGCGCAGTCTGCGGAATCCGAGCGGGCGGGCTCGCCGGGATCGGAATCGGCCCGCACGTCACCGACCTCGACGGCCCCGACATCAACCCTCCCCGGCAGCGCGACAGGTCAACCGTATGGTTCTTCGACCACCGGCTCGGGCATACCCGGAAGCGGAGGCTACGGCGGTGGCGGCACGGCCGGAGGTGGCGCTGGTAGTGGCGGTGGCTCCGCGCTCGGACCGGGCGCTGTCGGCGGCGTCGGCGCGGCTGCCGCCCCGACACCTGCCGCGTCCCAACAGGGAGGAGCCGCTGCGCGCGCCGGTTCGATGCGTCCGATGGGAATGTATCCCGGCATGATGGGTGGTCAGCAGCGCGGCAACGAAGATGAACAAAGGGTCGCGAGTTATCTCGTCACGAACGATCACGGAAACGAACTGATCGGGTCGCTCCCCGACACCGCCCCGCCCGTCCTAGGAGTTGACCCGCTTTGACATGGAATATCACGCCCGACCGTTTCCTGTCGCTGTGGACCACGGCGGGGAGCGACGAGTTTCCGTTCCCCCTGCGCTATCGATCGACGTCGATGTGGGAGGACGAACACGACGCCAACCTGCACGCCGCTCACGAGTGGCGTCGGGAACTGGCCGATCCGCGCCTCGAGCACGCGATCCGCATCCTGCACGCGGGCGAGATAGCCGTCGAGGTGTACGGCACCGCAGGGAATGCAGACATACGAGTGCGTGGCGGAGCTGAAGGCGCATTCGCCGTCGTCGCACGCCAGCACGTCTCCGGCGACATCCAGATCACTCCTGTCCAGTCGGATGCGCTTCCCCGTGCCGTCGTCGCACAGATCCCGGATGCGCCACGCGGACGTGAGCAGGCTCGAGCCGCGTCGATGCGCGAACTCACCGAACCCAGCGGCACCACATCCGTGAGGGAGCAGATCGGCGAGAGCGAACCGCGGGCGCTGCGCCGCCTCCTTCTCCGCGACCGTTCCGGTGCGGGCAGCATCCGGCTGCTCGCCCCGAATGCTCACGGCCGCTTCACCACGGAAGCCGACATCGGCTGGTTCGATGTCGTCGACGACGGTCGCTACATGTTCATGCCGGGCGCAGACACGCGAGTGCTGCCCGCTACCAACGATATTCTGCGCGACGAACTCACCCGCCGGATCGGCCGGGCGCGCGCCCGCCGACGACAGGACGCACCGACACCCTGGTGACGGGCGCTACCCGCGTGCTGCACACGCTTCGACGAACGCCACCACGCCACGGTGATACTCGGCCGCCGCGAACCCCACACTCATGTTGTGTCCGCTGCCTGTCTGCCGATGTTCGACGAACCGCGGAGCCGCGAGGAACGCAGCCTTGATCTCGGCCCGCAGATCATCGTCGGTCTCCCATACCTTTTCGTGCTCGGCATAGGTGTAGCGAACCGGAATGCGGACCTCGGGAGCGAGACGCATGAAGTCCCTCGGCCATTCGGCTGCGACCACCGCCTCGTATCGAGGGGTGATGCACGTGAGGCTGCGACCGCCACGCACCTCCGGCGGGTACAGCTCCTCCGGGTACCACAGCAGATCCCGGATGGCTCCCCGGTTGCGCGTGGTCCGCATCCGCTTGATGATCTCGAGCGCCTCGCGTTGCTTGCGTGTGCCGGTGCCCGCGAGTTCGACACCGAGCAACGAGGCACCCCGCGGATCCGCGGCCATCCGGAGACCGAGGTCGCAGCCCGCCGAGTGAGCAAGAAGGAAGACACCGGCTCCGCGTGAACAACCCTCGAGCAGCGCGTCCACAGCACCGTACGCAGCGTCGACGCGGGTGGCGGGATCGTCGAACCGTTCCTGGCATTCGAACGAATCTGCGTAGCCCGGGCGGTCGATCGCGAGGACGGTGTAGCCGAGCGTCGCCGCCGTGCGGAGCAGCGACAGTTCGGGGCGTCCCTCCAGATCGAAGTATCGAGAGGTTGTGGCGCCGCCGTGCAACGCGACGATGACTGCGCGTGGTCGCTCCACGTACGAGCACAATGCCGAGGTCTGCACCCCGTGGACTTCTACGGTGTGAGCGGCCACGGTGTCGTCGAGCTCTCCGACGTCTGCAGCGTTCATCGGCCGGCCCTCAACAACATGACACCGCTCGGTGTGAGCCCGCCGCTGCTGACCACAGCGATACGTGCGTCGCGCACCTGACGTTCCCCGCCGTGTCCGCGCATCTGAGTGATCGCCTCGTGCACGAGTCCCATCCCGTGGGTGCGTCCATGCGAGAGCTGACCTCCGTGGGTGTTCAACGGCAGCCTTCCGTCGAGCGCAATGTTCGTTCCCTTGTCGAGGAAGTCCTTTGCGTCTCCGATATCGCAGAAGCCCAGTGCTTCGATCCACGACAGGCAGTTGAAGGTGAATCCGTCGTAGAGTTCGGCGACGTCGACGTCGTCGGGGCGCAGCGTGGTGCGACTCCACAGGTGCGCGGCCTGTCCGAGGACCTGAGGTTCGTGGGTGAGGGTGCTCTGGTCCCAGTCGAGCCGCTCGAGTATCTGGGTACCGACCGCTTCGACGAACACCGGCGGTTGCGCGAGGTCGCGCGCGGTGTCGCGGGCCGACACGATGACCGCAACCGCACCGTCGCACGGCACGTCGCAGTCGTAGAGACCGAACGGTGTCGTGATCGGGCGGGCACCCAGGTACTCGTCCATCGTGAGGGGATCGCGGTAGATCGCCTCTGCAGTCCGGGCGGCATTCGCACGTTGATTGAGCGCTATCCAGCCGAGCGTTTCGCGATCTGTCCCGTATCGATGGAAATGGCGCTGCGCGGTCTGGGCCAGCAGGTGTGCGGCCGATACCGCGCCGAACGGTGCGAACCACTCGTCCGACAGTGCTCCGCCCGGCGCCGTGCGACCCGTACGCACGAGTTCGCTGTAAGTCGATTCCCACACAGTCCGGAAACACAAGACATGCCGCGCGAGGCCCGATGCCACCGCGAGCATCGCTGCGATCACCGATCCACCAGGACCGAACGTCTCCGCGGCGCCGTTGTGCCAGGTGGGTTCCAGTCCGAGTGTCGATTCGACCGCCGTGATTCCGCCTTCGGTGAATGGCCCGAGAGACCCAGCACCCGGATAGGTGGACAGTCCGTCGATGTCGTCGACGGTGAGACCCGCGTCGTCGATCGCGGCGCGGCAGGCGTCGATGGTCAACGACAACGGATCGACCATGAAACGACGGCCGATGCGCGACATACCGATTCCGGTGAGCGCCACCTTGTCCTCGAACTTGTCCGTACTCGCCATGGGTCGCACACTGCGGCGGATCGCGGCGGCGTCCGGTTCGTCGGCCGGCAGTTCCGTCACCGCTCCAGGTTCAGCCGGACGGAACAGCGGAAGCCACACCTCTTCTGCCTTCTCGAAGACCACTTCCATCCGCAGACCGAGTGCGAGGTCGTCGGCCGCACATTCGACCGCGTTGGTCGTGAGGCGCACGCGTGGATCGTCCTCGAGCGCCACCTGCGCGACGATGTACGGCGGCGGCATTCCCGGCGGAGCGAACCTGTGGTTGACGGTGAAGCCGATGAGCGTCGCAAAGCCGGAAACGACGCGCACACCCATCTCGCTGCCGTGGCAATAGCGACAGGCGGGGCGCGGTGGATGGATCAGCGCCGAGCAGGAGCGGCATTCCTGAATTCGCAGGCAGCCGTCGGCACCGGATGTCCAGAAGAATTCCGTCTCGGGTGAGATCGATGGTGCCAGGCGTGTGGTGGGTGCGCTCATGACACCACTGTTCCCTCGACCTGCACCTGTCGCGCTGCCCATCGGTAGTCGGGCTTTCCGTTGCCGAGGCGGCGTATCGCGGGGACGAACATGAATTGCTTCGGGATCTTGTACCTCGCCAACGATTCTCCGCATGCACTCTTCAAGTCCTCGGTGGAGCACTGCGCCTCGTCTACCGCATGCACCAGGGCGACAACTTCCTGTCCCCAGCGTTCGCTGGCGCGACCGACCACCAGGGCGTCGATCACTGTCGGATGCGCGCGCAGCACTTCCTCGACCTCTTCGACGAAGACCTTCTCACCGCCGGTATTGATCACGAGAGAGTCCCTGCCGAGCAGGCGGAGTGACCCGTCGTCCGCGATCCTCACGCGGTCGCCCGGTATCGCCATCCGCTGACCGTCGACCACGGGGAAGGTGTTCTCGGTGGCCTGCCGGTCGCGGAAGTACCCGAGGGGGACGCGACCGGCCCGGGCGGCCCATCCGATCTCGTCATCACCCGGTTTCAGGAGCCGGGTGCGGTCGTGTGACACGGCAGCGCCCCCGGGCATCGGGGCGAACGTATCGACCTCGGCACCGCGGCTGCTTCGTCCGAATCCCATGCCACCGGTCTCGGTCGATCCGTACCCTTCCACGATCGTCGCGTGCGGTAGCAGTTCGAGGAACGCTCTCCGATGGACAGCATTCGTTGCCGCTCCACCGCTCGCAATGACCACCAACGAATCGAAGTTGTGTCGGCGCTTGCGCATCTCGTCGACAAGTGGTCCGGCATAGGCGTCGCCGACGATGGTCATCAGCAACACTTGCTCCTTCTCGACGATTTCCAGGGCTGTCTGCGCATCGAAAGCACTTCGATCGTCGTAGAGCACGACTGTCTGGCCTGCCAGCAGACCCGAGAACGCCGTCCACGTACCCGCTGCGTGCGACAGGGGCGACACCGCGAACCAGCTCTGTCCCGTCAACGCGGTGAGCGTCCGTATCGGTTCGTCGGACTCGTGGTCGGAGCCGTTCATGGAGGAGACGTACGCGTCGCCCTGCCGCCACAGCACAGCCTTGGGGCGTCCCGTGGTGCCGCCGGTGCACATCATCATCAAGTCGTCGGGTGATCCCTTGATCAACTTCTCCGGATCACCTTGCGCAACCGCCTCATCGAACGACACGGTCCCGTCCAGTTCGGAAATACCGGTGCCGTCGTCGACGGACACCAGCAACTCCACGCTGTCCTTCAGCTCTGCGCTGCCGCTGACGACCTCGGATACCACCTGACCGAACGACCGGTGATAGACGATTCCTCGTGGCGCAATGTATTCGAGGAGGCTGCGGATCTCCTGGGGCGTGTAGCGCGGATTGATGTTGACCGGTACGACGCGCGCCTCGAGACATCCGATCAGCACATCGGGGTACAGATCGTTGTACATGAGCATGGCGACGCGATCCTGACCGCACTCCCACCGCTCGAGCCCCTCCCTTTCCGTATGGGCTCCGAACCCGCGTTCGGCGAGGAAGTTCGCGAACCGCCGCGTGCGCACCGCGGATTCACCGAAGGTGCTCCTGCGATCACCGCAGACGGTCATGATTCGTTCGGGTACTGCATCTGCGACGGCGTCGAACACTTCGCCGAGAGTCCATTCGTTCAACGCATCTCTCCTGTGGCAGTGTCTATCAGTGGCAGTGTCTATCAGCGAAAATCGGTGGATCAGCGGACTCAGGGGACGATCGCACAGCGGCTCACCGGCTCCGCTACTGCTTGTCGTGCATAGATTCCCCGCTGCAACGATGTGAGCAGGGCATTGCGGGTTTCTTCGGGACTGATGAGTTCGTCGAAACCCATGTGTTCAGCGGAACGGTACGACGCCTCGAGCTCCATTTCTCGAAGTGACGCCGCGAGGCCGTCGTCCGCATTCGACGCACCGCTGAGGGCATCAGCGCTCATCGCACCCATCGTCGCGCCGGGGTAGGCGTACGCGGCGACCTGCCCGTCGAACCCGATCAGCGACATCACCATGGACCCGAAACCGTACGCTTTCCGCAGCGTCACATGCATTTTCATCGTCGTCGCGGTGGTCTGCGCGACGAACATCCTGGCCCCACTGCGGAGCACGCCATCGCGTTCGGATTCACTGCCCGGCAGCATCCCCGGATTGTCGGCGAGGAACACGAGCGGCAGGTGGAACGCGTCGGCGACCGAGATGAAATGGGCTGCTTTGTCGGCCGCGTCGGAGTCGATCGACCCGGCGATCACCTGCGGCTGATTCGCGACAACCGCCACCGGGTGACCTCCCAAGTGCGCCAACCCGCAGATGATTGCCCGCCCGAAGTCGGGTTGCACCTCGAACCAGTCCTTCGTGTCGACGACCGTGTCGATCACGGATCTCATGTCGTAGGTGCTGCGGTTGTCGCGGGAGATGATGTCGAGAAGCTCGGGGGTGTCGCGGGGCTCGGAGAACTCGTCGGGCTCGGTCGCGATGGGGTACGACCACGCGCTCGGTGGGAAGTACGACAGGTAGCGGCGGATCTCGTCGAGGACTTCTTCATCGGTGTCGGCCACGTTGTGGATCAGTCCGCTTGCGATGGCGACGTCGGGTCCGCCGAGATTCTCCTTGGAGACATCCTCTCCGGTGGACACTTTCACGACCGGCGGACCGGCGGTGAATATCGCGCCCTGCCGGCTCATGATGGCGAAGTCCGAGACCGGTGCAATGAGCGCGCCGTGCCCGGCAGAGGCACCGAGCACTGCGGTGACCACCGGCACCTTCCCCGAGCACTGCGCCTGTGCGAGCAGATCGGTCGGGGTTCTGCCGTAGTGATCTCCGGTGGGGCGGAACCCGGCCCCTTCGAGGAGCATGATGAGCGGGACCTTGTTGCGGACAGCGAGTTCGGCGAGCCGGTAGCGTTTGGAGTTGCTGCCCGGCGAGATCGTGCCCGCGAGCGTGGTGAAGTCCTCGGCCCCGACCATCACCGGCATTCCGTGGATGAGTCCCGAACCGGCGACAATGGCGTCGGCGGCAATCTCCCCACCGACCAGCGTGCCGAACTCGTGGAAACTGCCTTTGTCGAGCAGGTGATCGATTCGCGCTCGCGCATCGAGTTTGCCTTTGCCGCGATGCTTCGCCACTCGTTCTGGGCCACCCATCCCGTGCGCGTGGGTCCGGCGGCGGGAGAGGTCGTCGAGGGTGTCGTCCCAGATCCGCGCCTGTGTCATGTGAGGTCCTTCGGAGGTCGTCATGTGGCCGTCGAGTAGCGGATCGGCAGGTGCTTGAGCCCGCCGACGAAAGTGGTTGCGGTGAGTTCGGGTTCACCGGCGAGTTCGATCGTGCCCAGGCGCGGCAACAGTTCGGCGAAGAACTTCTTCATCTCCATCCGTGCCAGGCCCGCGCCCAGACAGAAGTGCACGCCGAACCCGAACGCGACATGGTTGTTGGGGTCGCGGCGGATGTCGAAGGTGAAGGGGTCGTCGAAGACGTCTTCGTCGCGGTTGGCCGACGCATAGGACAGCAGGAGGGAATCCCCGGCCGCGATGCGCACACCACAGATCTCGCGGTCTTCGGCGGCGGTACGCATGAACGCCTTGACGGGAGTGACCCAGCGGATCATCTCCTCCACCGCGTGCGGCAGCATGTCGAGATCGGTGCTCAGCGCTCGGCGTTGATCGGGATGGTCGATCAGTGCACGAAGCCCGCCTGCGATGGAACTGCTGGTCGTGTCGTGGCCGGCGGTCGCGATAATCGTGTAGTACGACATGGTCTCGATATCGGAGAGGGGTTCGCCGTCGATTCGCGCGTTGGCGATCGCCGACGCCATGTCGTCGGTGGGGTTCTCACGGCGGGATGCCGTGAGCGCGCTGAAGTACTCGAACATCTCGAGGAGTGCGTTCATGGTTTCGTCGGCGGGCTCGCTTCGTTTCATTTCGTCGTCGTCGCTACCCACGAGCTCCTGCGTGAGACGCAGCATTCGAGGGAAATCGGATTCGGGTACGCCGAGCAGCGACATGATGACGTAGAGAGGGAAGTTCACCGCGACCTCGGGCACGAAGTCGCACTCGTCTCCGGCCGCGAGCATCCGATCGACATGAGACTTCGCGAGCTCCTCGATTCGAACCTCGATGGCTTTCATAGCCTTCGGGCGAAACCAGTCGGTTGCGATCGAGCGAAGCACGCGATGCTGCGCACCGTCGAGGTGAATGAGGGTGCGAACACCGACCGCGGCCTGCATCTCGTCGGACTCCGCCGTCATGAGCACCGGGCGGGGCCAGTTGGTGAAGAGCGTGTTCTCGCGTTCGACGGCCATGATGTCGGCGTGCTTGAGGAGTGCCCAGAACGGCTGATAGGACGGCACCTCCACCCGAACCACCGGTGCCGTTGTGCGTGCCTCCGTCAGCACCGAATGCAGGTGGTCTTCGTCCTTGTACGCAGTCGGGGTCGCCAAGACCTCGGCACCCTCTCCGACGATTCGCTGGTTCACGAACGACACTCCGTTCCCGCGTATTCCGGCGACGCTTTCGGTCCGGCGTCGCAGACCCCGAGCCCTGGTCTTCTCGCCCCAGAGTGATTTATAGTGTGCCTTACTGTCAAGCATTCTATATAGCTTTCGTCGGGGTGATCCCGGAAAGGCGCGAGGCCACATGGCAACTGATCAGCGCAAGATCGTCGTCGTCGGAGCGGGGTCGGGAATCGGTGCCGCGACCGCCGCCCACTTCCACGAACAAGGCGACCACGTACTCGCCGTCGACCTCCACCCGGATCGTGCCGAAGCATCGGCGCACGCACAGTGCGACTTGCGCGATGCCACGCAGATCAACAAGCTTCTCGGCTCGATCGGGGGAGACTGGGATCTGCTCGCCTACGTCGCCGGGGTGCCCGGAACCGCACCCGCCGCCGACGTCCTGAAGGTCAACTACCTCGGCATGCGGCTGTTCGTCGAAGGCATGCTGCCTCTGCTGCGCCAAGGCGGGTCCGTCGTCACCGTCGCGTCGGTGGCAGCCCTCGGATGGCAGGAGCGCCAGAACGACCTCGCCGGTCTCCTCGAGGCAACCGACGGCGACACCGTCGAACGCTGGCAGGCCGAACAAGACCCGAACTATCCCGTGTACAGCACGTCGAAACAGGCCGCGATCATCTATTCGAAGCGCCTTGCGCCCTCCGCATGGCAGAAGTACGGCGTCCGAGTGAACACGGTGAGCCCCGGACCGACCGAGACCCCGATCCTCGGCGACTTCGAGGAATCGATGGGTAAGGACGTCCTCGACGGGGTGAAAGCGCTCATCGGCCGGCATGCCACGGTCGCCGACGTCGTGCCGGTCATCGCGTTCCTCGGATCGCCTGACGCCGGGTGGGTGAACGGTCAGGACATCCACGTCGACGGCGGTTTCGTCGCGCCGCTCACCGTCGGTGCACCGATCCAGCTCTGACCACCCTTCGACACCCCGAGGTGACCATGCCCGACAACGCCGTGAGCCCCGACGGGCCACTGCTCGCCGATCTGCACGCCGGCATCCTGACGCTCACACTCAACCGCCCCGAACGGAAGAATGCGATCACGCCCGAGATGTGGGCGCGCCTCCGAGATCGCCTTCTCGACGCGACCGTCGACAACGGGGTGCGCGCGGTGGTCCTCACCGGCGCGGGCGCCACGTTCTGCAGCGGCGCCGACATCGCCGACACCGCGGGAATGGACGAATTCCCCGACCCGTCCGACCTGATCAGCACCATCAACGACACCATCCGGCTGCTCCAGGAGCTTCCGGTACCGACCGTCGCGAAGGTGAGCGGGGTCGCGGCCGGGGCGGGCTGGAATCTCGCCCTTGCCTGCGACCTGGTGGTGGCCGCGTCGGATGCGCGGTTCTGCCAGATCTTCGCGCGCCGTGCGTTGTCGCTGGACACGGGCGGGTCGTGGCTGCTCCCGCGGCTCGTCGGGCTGCAGCAAGCCAAGCGGCTGGCGCTGCTGGCCGACATGATCGGAGCGGACGAAGCGCAGTCGCTCGGTCTCGTCACATGGGTGACTGCTCCGGTCTCGCTCGACGAGTTCACCCACGGCATCGCGGAGCGGCTCGCCTCCGGGCCGCCGCTCGCGCTCGCACAGACCAAGGACCTGCTCAACCGCGGACTCGACCGGTCGCTGACCGAAGCACTCGAGTACGAATCACAGGCGCAGGCGGCGAACCTCCAGGGCCCCGACATACTGGAGGCCTTCGCCGCATTCTCGGACAAGCGCGACCCCGACTACACCCGTGCCGCAGCCGCACGGTGAATGACCGGACCCCGACCTCGTTGCAGAAGGAAGAACAGTGACGTTCGAGACCATCGAATATGCCGTCGACGGCCACACCGCGACCCTCACTCTCGACCGGCCCGAGGCGCTCAATGCCCTGAGCCCGCACATGATCACCGAGTTGCGTGCCGCGTATGCCGAGGCCGAGAACGACGACAAGGTCTGGACTCTCGTCGTCACCGCCAATGGTCGGGCATTCTGCACGGGCGCCGACGTCAAGGAGATTCCGGGCGATGGGAAAGTCGTCAACGAACGGCCGTACCTGTCGACCTACGACCAGTGGGAGGCACCGCAAGAAGGCACCCCCCCGTTTCGTTCGATGACGAAACCGATCGTCGTTGCTGTCAACGGGATCTGCTGCGGCGCAGGCATGGACTGGGTCACCACCGGCGATATCGTCATCGCCTCCGAGATGGCAACCTTCTTCGATCCGCACGTCAGCATCGGCCTCGTCGCAGGACGTGAGGTGGTGCGTGCCGCTCGGGTGCTCCCGCGGAACGTGGCACTGCGCATGGCTCTGATGGGAAAGCATGAACGAATGAGCGCCCAGCGCGCATACGAACTGGGGATGATCACGGAGATCGTCGAACACGACCTGTTGCTCGAACGGGCACACGAGATCGCCGACATCGTCAACTCCAATGCACCACTGGCAGTTCGGGGAACTCGCCTGGCCATCATCAAGGGCCTGGACATGCCGTTGCACGAGGCCGAGATACTGGCCGAGTCGTTCCGCGAGCGGGTGACGCGCACGGAAGACGCACTCGAGGGCCCGCGCGCATTCGTCGAGAAGCGTGCGCCGATATGGCAGTGCAGATAAGCGCTCAGGTGAAGTCGGACCCACCGTCGATGTTGATATTTGCTCCGGTGATGTACGAGTTGCGCTGCGAGACGAGGAACGCCACCAACGGGCCCACTTCGTCCGGCAGACCCGCCCGTGGCATCTGCGACGGGTGTCCGAAATGTGTTCCTATAGCATCCATCAGGGCGTACGGATCGGTCGATTCGACACCCACCGACCTCGCCCATTCCCTCAGCGACGGCGTCACGATCGTTCCGGGTGAGACGACGTTGACCAGAATCTCTTCGGGCGCCAGCAGCTGCGACAGATTCTTCGACGCACTGGTCAACATTGCCTTCGCTGCAGTGTAGGCGACGAGCGGAACGCTCTGTCTCTGAGTGGATTGCGCAGAAAAGTTGACGACGCGCGCCCACTTTGCGGAACGCAGGAGCGGGAGGGCGGATCTGACACAGCGCACCATCGACATCACGCCGTCCTCGACGGCGTCGTGCCATTGGTCGTCGGTCAGGACGTCGAATGCCCCCTGCGCATTCGGCCCCACGGTGTTGACCAGCACGTTGAGTTCACCGCCCCAACGCTTTCCGAGCTCATCGAAGAGGCCGATCACGGCCTGCCCATCACGTACGTCGGCCACGAGCCCGACCGCATCTGGGCTCCCGCATTCGGACAAGTTCGCTGCGGCACGCTCGACATCGGCACGCGACCGGCCGGCGACCGCAACGCGCGCACCCTCCTGCGCAAGGCATTGCGCGGACGCAAATCCCATCCCACGGCTGCCACCCACGACAACCGCTGCAGCACCGCCGAGTCCGAGATCCATCGTGCCCCTCATCTACCGATACGCCGTAACTTATGCAGATACCGTATCTTATACGGTAAGCATATCTACAGTAGAGAACATGGGGAGACGGCTCGCCCGAGCATCCCGGACGTAACCTGTAAGGCGGTACCCGACATGGCGAAGCGAACCCGGCTCGAGCGAGGGTCCCTCAATCCCGATGACATCCTCAGGGGCGCATTCGAACTCGCCGAGGAGGTCACCGTCGACAATCTGAGCATGCCAATGCTGGCACGATACCTCGACATCGGCGTGACCAGCATCTACTGGTACTTCCGCAAGAAGGACGACCTTCTCACCGCGATGGCCGACCGCGTACTGCGCGACTCCATGCGGTCCATGCCTCTCGTCGAGGCCTCGAATTGGCGCGACACGCTGCGTGCCCACGCACGAACTGTTCGTCGCACGATCCTCGACCGACCGATCCTGTGCGACCTCGTTCTGATCCGCCCATCCTTGAGCTCCAATGCAGCTCGGCTCGGCGCGCTGCACAATGAGAACGTGATCACCAGCCTCGTCGAATCCGGCTTCACCCTGGCCGACGCGGTGAACATCTACTCTGCCGTGCAATTGCACGTGCACGGCATGGTTGTCCTCCAACGACTCCAGGAGAAGAACCGGCAGTCCGAGGAACCCTCGGGTGCGTATTACGAGATCTTGTCGATCTCCCCTGAGACCACTCCCCTGCTTGCAGAGGCGAGCGAGAGTGGCCTGCAGAGCGGCGAACCCAACGACCGGAACTTCGAGTACGGACTGGACTGCATCCTCGACCACGCTGCAAGAGTGCTCATTTCACAGAAAGACTGGGGCGCGGTCCCCGCGTCGCCGAATCGATGATCGCGGCAGGCCTCCTGTCGATTCATTTCGCTGTGAAACGGGTGGCGTCGAGGATCATCACAACGCGGTCGTCGACATCGTCGGGCGGTTGCAGGTCGGGTTGCCCGTAGCGTTTCCCCAGCGACAGGTAGAACGAGCCGTCGTGGTCGCCCTGCACTGTCACCAGCCAACCGCGTACCTCGAGGCACCGCGCGGGCTCGTCCGGGTCGGTGATCAGGAACGAGTAGTTGGGATTCGCTTGAAGACTCACGAACTTCTTGCGAGGAATAGTGTGGCTCACCCTCAGATGTGCACCATCCCAGATAAATCGCATCGGAGACAGACTCGGCGACCCATCGGGACTGACAGTACCGAGCACACCGACGATCGGCCGTTCGAGAAGGTCCTCGTAACCGGGAGGCACTTTCGACATCATGACCCCAAGTTACCGTAATGCCGACTGTTGACATAACCGTTGCGCGCTGCGAGGCTCGAATTCACGAGCGGCACGAAGGAGACTGCGCATGACAACGTCCGACGGTGCACCGATCTTCGATGCCGACACACACATGTACGAGACGTCCGAAGCCCTCACGAGGTACCTCCCCGACAAGTACACGAACGCCGTCCAGTACGTACAGATCGGTCGTCGCACGCGCCTCGCCATCAACGGTAAGATCACCGACTTCATCCCGAACCCCACCTTCGACCGGGTCGCAGCACCGGGCGCCCACGAGAAGTTCTTCGCCGGCGAGAACGTCGACGGACTCACACTCCGCGAAATGCAAGGGTCCGCCATCGACTGCCCACCCGCCACTCGCGGTCCGGACGAACGACTCGCCGAGATGGACCGGCAGGGAGTGCGGGAATCACTGGTCTTCCCCACTCTCGCCAGCCTCGTCGAACATTCGTCCGCCGACGATCCGGAACTGACACTCGCAATCGTTCACGCCTTGAACCGGTGGATGCTCGAGCACTGGGGCTTCGACCACCACGGCAGAGTGTTCACCACTCCAGTGATCAACTGCGCCGAGGTGGACGGCGCCCGACGCGAACTCGCATACCTCGTCGAGAACGGGGCGAAGGTCGCGCTGATCAAGCCCGCTCCGGTCAGAGGTCTCCACGGCTGGCGCTCTCCCGCACTCCCCGAGTTCGACCCCTTCTGGCATGACGTGGAAGTGGCCGGCCTCCCGATCGCGCTTCACGCGAGCCAGCCGCCACTCGACGAATACGTCAACAAGTGGGAGCCCCCGAACACCCAGAGCTTCATGGCCATGAGCGCATTTCGCTGGCTTGCTCTCGGGCACCGGGAGATCTCCGACATGCTCGGCAGCCTGATCTGCCACGGAACCCTCACGCGCTTCCCGAAGCTGCGGATCGCCAGCGTGGAGAACGGAAGCTCGTGGATCCGGCCGCTGTTCCACGACCTCGAGGATCTGACGAAGAAGATGCCGCAGAACTTCCCGGAAGATCCGCTCGAGGTATTCCGTCGCAACGTCTGGGTCAGCCCCTTCTGGGAAGGGTCGGTGGCAGATGTCGTCGACATGGTCGGCTGGGACAAGGTCATGTTCGGATCCGACTACCCGCATCCCGAAGGCCTTCCCGAACCCAAGGGGTATTGGAAGTACGCGGAAGGAATGGATCGCCGGCGGACGTGGGATTTCATGGGCGACAACGCTCGCCGCTTCATGGGCCTCTCTATCGCGAACCCGGATCCGGATGCTGCCGATCCGCCGACGCTCGCCACAGCAAGGTAGTCGCCTACGAAACTCAAGACCTCGCGCACGGCCCTCGGAAGGAACGAGCATGGACAAGAACGACATGATCCTGGTCAGCGTCGACGACCACATCATCGAACCACCCGATATGTTCGTCAACCACCTCCCCAAGAAGTACGTGGACGACGCACCGCGCCTGGTGCACATGGAGAACGGCGCAGACATGTGGAAGTTCCGCGACAGGATCATTCCCAACGTTGCTCTGAACGCAGTAGCCGGTCGTCCGAAGGAGGAATACGGCCTCGAACCCGAAGGGCTCGACGAGATCCGACCGGGCTGTTACGACGTCCACGAACGCGTCAAAGATATGAATGCGGGCGGTGTTCTGGCGCAGATGAACTTCCCGTCGTTCCCCGGCTTCGCCGCTCGTCTGTTCGCGACCGAGGACTCCGAATTCTCGCTCGCACTCGTCCAGGCCTACAACGACTGGCACCTCGAAGAGTGGTGTGGTGCATACCCCGGCCGATTCATCCCGATGGGCCTACCGGTGATCTGGGATGCCGAACTGTGCGCTCAGGAGGTCCGGCGCCTCGCGAAGAAGGGGGTGCACTCCCTCACCTTCACCGAGAATCCGGCCGCGCTCGGATACCCGAGCTTCCATGACGAATACTGGAATCCGTTGTGGAAGGCTCTCGTCGACACCGATATGGTGCTGTCGATCCACATCGGATCCTCGGGCAAGCTCTCGATCCCCTCGACGGATTCGCCGCCCGATGTCATGATCACGCTCCAGCCGATGAACATCGTGAACGCCGCCGCAGATCTTCTGTGGTCGCGCCCGGTCAAGGAATACAAAGACCTCAAAATCGCGCTCTCCGAAGGTGGTACGGGCTGGATCCCGTATTTCCTCGAACGCGTCGACCGCACCTTCGAGATGCATTCGACCTGGACGCTGCAGGACTTCGAAGGAAAGCTCCCCAGCGAAGTGTTCCGAGAGTATTTCCTCACGTGCTTCATCAGCGACCCGCTCGGCGTCAAACTTCGCCACGACATCGGTATCGACAACATCGCGTGGGAAATGGACTATCCGCACAGTGATTCGATGTGGCCAGGTGCGCCCGAGGAACTGAGCAGCGTCTTCGCCGACGACCACGTTCCCGACGGGGAGATAGACAAGATGACCCACCTGAACGCGATGCGATGGTACTCCTTCGACCCGTTCGCACATGTCCGCCGCGAGCAGGCCACAGTGGGAGCACTACGGGCCGCAGCGGAAGGTCACGATGTGAGTATCCGTGCGTTGAGTCATCATCAGACGAGCGCCGAAGAGAAACTCGCGGCCTGGGAGCAGCAGATCAGCGCAGCCTCCCAGATGCAACGCTCGAGCTGAACTCAACCGACCCGAAATCAGGAGTATCCGTTGGAAGTACCGTTCACGTGGAAGGTCACGGGCTGGTTCGTGATCGGCTGGTCGGGCGAATTCGAAGCCGGGCAGAGCCGTGCCCTGCACTACTTCGGGGAGGAACTCGTCGCCTACCGCGACGATGCCGATGAACTGCACGTCATGACCGGGCACTGCCGTCATCTCGGCGCGCACCTCGGACACGGCGGAAAAGTGGTGGGCGACTGCATCGAATGTCCGTTCCATGGTTGGCGGTGGGGGCCGGACGGGAGCAACCGCTACATTCCGTACGACCCCGACCGCCCCAACAAGGCATTGAAGCTGCGGGTCTATCCCATTCGGGAGCAGCACGGAATCGTGTACATGTGGCATCAGCCGGCCGGGAAACCTCCACAGTGGGAACTGCCCGATCCGTTCACCAAGTTCCCCGAAATCACCGCCGGCCCAGACAACTACTACCGCATCTATCCGGAGTTCTCACGCCGCGCGGAGTACGAGCCGGTGCATCCACAGATCGTGGCCGAGAACGGACCGGACAGCGCCCATTTCCGATATGTGCACGGCGCCAGTGTGACTCCAGTGTCGCTAGGATGGGAAGCCGTCGACAACGAGTGGCAGTTCCTCACCGGCTGGCCCGATGAGACCAGCGACGATCCCGATAAGATGGCGCTTCGCATTCATAGCCACTTCTCCGGTCTGGGATACGCGATGAGCGCGTTCGAAGGTGCCCAGAACTACCGGCTGATCTTCGCCTGCACCCCCGTCGACGACGGGCATTCCGACCTCTTCTATTCGATCTGGTGGCCTCGCAACGACGGTCACGACTCCGACGTTCCACCGAAGGACGTTCAGGAGAAGGTCGAGCGTCGATTCCTCCACACCGTCTTCGAAGACCTCGGCATCTGGCGCCATCAGGTCTACGTCGAGAATCCCCCGCTCGGTCGCGTCGACGCCAAGCCGTACATGGCGATGCGTCGGTGGGCGACGCAGTTCTACGAGACCCGCGCGTGAGCGCGCCGACGCTGAAAGACCTTCTGAATCCGGACCGCACGGCAATCGTCACGCAGGAACTGCAGGGCGCCGTCGTCGGTCCGGATTCAGGCATGGCAGAACTCGCACACGAGGCGAGACGTCATGCCCTCCCCAACATCGGCCGCCTGCTTCCCGTCGCCCGCGACGCGGGTGTTCGTGTGGTGCATTGCCTGGTACACCGTCGTGACGACAATCAGGGCTCGAACGACAACGCAAAGCTCTTCGCGATCGGACGCCACACCACCTCCATGGCCCCGGGGAGCTCGGGAGCCTCCCTTCTGCCGGAACTCGGGCCGGCACCGTCCGACTTGGTGTTGACCCGCATGCACGGTCGATGATCGACCACACGTTGAGCGTGCTCGCGACCATCACCACCACCGACAACATCCTCTCGATGTGGAGCGGTGACGCGTCTCGCGACGCCGGCTCACCCCTGTGAGTGGGCGACGAGTCCGGCAATGGGACCACCTGCCACCACAGAAGCAAGCCAGCCCAGATCGACGCCTGCATCCTCGGCTGCCGCGGTACATGCGGCGACATCTTTCCGCAGGAACGGTGACGCGAACTCGTCGAACGTCTCGACACCGCCGACCTTTCCGATCGACGCGAGGGCATGGCTTCTGCCGCTGCACAACGCAATCGCGGCGAGTAGCTCACGACTTCCGATACCGAGACGGTCGCCGAGTTCTACTGCTGCCGCGGCAAGTTGAGCGTTCGCCGCGAAGAGCAGATTGTTGACCAACTTCAAGTTCAGTGCGCTGCCGAATCGACCGGTCCTGATGATCGGATCGGCATATGCGCCCACCGCCGCTACCACGCGATCCAGCACCGCATTCTCCCCGCCCATGAGCACGGTCAGTTTGCCCGCGGCAATGTCCTCTGCCGATCCGCTCACCGGCGCATCGACGAGTACCGGCCCGCCGGGGTGGTCGGCGCGGATCTTCTCGAGAGTGCCGACGGTGCCCGTCGTGTGCGACACGACGACCGCGCTGTCCTTCGCGTTCGCCATGAAACCGTCCGGCCCCGCGGCCAGTTCCGTCAACTGCGCATCCGAGAACAGGCACACAACGAGAATGTCGGCCTGCCGAGCCACATCCGCGACCGAGTCGGCGAGGTACGCACCCGCAACGCCGAGACGCATGCGCACCTCTTCCCTGCGGGCGTAGATGCGGACGTCGTGCCCCGCGCCGAGGAGTCTGCGGACCATGGGCTCACCCATCTGGCCGGCTCCGAGAAATCCGATGATGTCGGTCATGGTGGTATTCATCCCTTCCAGGGCACGGACTTCACATAGCCACCCGCGTCGATCCGCAGCTGCGTGCCGGTGATGAAACGCGATGCGTCGCTCGCGAGGAACAGAACTGCCTCGGAGACGTCCGACGGCTCGATGTACGGCACGCGCATCGCCTGCATGGCCGGGAATGCCATCTCGGCTTCTTCCCTCGTCGGATGCTCGAGATCGGGTCGGAACACCCGGTACATCCCCTCGTTGTGGAGCATGTCGGTGTTCACGTTCGTCGGGTGCACAGCGTTGATGCGGATGTCCTTCTTCGCCAGCTGCACTGCGAGATCGTTGACGTAGCGCGCCACCATCTGCTTCGCGAGGCTGTACGCCGAGCCGCCCGGTCCCTGGTTGGTCGCGCTGCCCAGTTGAGCGGCCAGGGAACCGGTCGCGATGATCGACGCCCCCGCGCCGAGGTGCGGGATGCTGCCCTGGACGACGTTGAACACCCCGGCCAGATCGGTGTCGATCGTGTCGGACCAGGACTGCAATGTCTGCCCGTCACCCATCGGGCAGATTCCCGCGTTGGCAACGACGATGTGGAGTCCGCCGAGTTCGCTCACTCCGCCGGCGATCGCGTTCCACACGTCGCGGCGTTCACGTACATCGGCGACCACGGTGTGGACACGAACTCCCTCCTTCTCGACGAGGCGGGCCGTCTCCTCCAGATCCTCCCGTCTCGCCAGCGGGTAGGTGTTGCCCTCGAGGTCGGCGCAGAGGTCGAGGGCGATGATGCTCGCGCCCTCGGCCGCGAGGTGGAGCGCATGCGACCTCCCTTGTCCGCGTGCTGCTCCCGAGACCAGTGCGACCTTACTGTCGAGCTTGCCCATCCGTGTACCTTTCGTCGCCGATACGTGAATCGTCTTCATGCACGTCGGGGAACCCGCGCGGCGAGGGTCTTGGTTTCGAGGTACTGTTCGAAACCTTCCATCCCGCACTGCCTCCCGATACCGCTGTTCTTGAAGCCACCGAAAGGTGCGTCGGCGCCGTAGAAACTGCCACCGTTGATACCGATTGCGCCGGTGCGCACGCGACGTGCGATGGCCTCGCCTCGTTCGAACGAGTCCGTCATGACTGCACCGGCAAGGCCGAACGGACTGTCGTTGGCGAGCCTGATCGCCTCGTCGTCGGTGGCGAAGGGAATCAGGATTGCGACCGGCCCGAAGATCTCGTCCTGCGCGATAGCCTCGCTGTTGTCGACGCCTGTCACAAGGGTCGGCGCCACAAAGTGGCCGCCGCGCAGATGCTCGTCCAGGCCGTCCACCTCGCCTCCACCGACGAGGAACTGCGCACCGTCGATGCGCGCCTGCTCGAGCATGCCGAGCACCTTCTGTTTCTGGGCGTCGCTGATGAGTGGGCCGACGAATGTCCCTGCTGCCGCCGGGTCGCCGACCGGAAGCTGCCGGTATGCCTCGGCCGCTCCGGCCGACAGATCATCGAACAGCGACTCGTGCACGAGGATTCGGGTGTTGACCGCGCAAGCCTGACCCGCATGGGAGCACGCGCCGATCGTCGCCATGATCGCCTTCGACAGGTCGGCGCCGTCGGTGACGATGAGAGCCGATTTTCCCCCGAGTTCCAGGAACGTCCGCTTCATCGTGTCGGCTGCTCGGCGCATCAAGGCGCGGCCGACCGCGGTGGATCCAGTGAAGGAAAGCAGGTCGACGCGCGGGTCGTCGGCGAGCAGACCTGCAACGTCGTTGTCGGGGGTGGTCACCACGTTGAACACCCCGGCTGGGATGTCGGTCTTTTCTGCGACGAGCCTGCCGAGGCGTGCCGCGTTCCACGGCGTGTTCGGATCCGGTTTGAGAACCACGGTATTTCCTGCGGCGAGAGCCGGGCCCATCTTGTTGAGGATCACCTCGATCGGATAGTTCGACGGCGTGATCGCCGCAACCACCCCCACCGCTTCCTTGACCACGGTGCGGATGTTTCGCTGCCCGAACAGACCCCCGCCGTCGAGGATCCGCTCCCATTCGAACTCATCGATCAACGCTGCCGGGTAGCGGAGGGATTCCGACAGCGGCCAGTCCAGTTGCGCATCGGCCGTGGCCATCACCGGGCATCCGACCTCGGCCACGAGTTCGTCTCGCAGGTCTTCCTTCTCTGCCTCGATCGCGGTCTGGAGTTGCTCGAGGCAGCGCCGTCGCAGGGCGCGGTCGGTCGACCATGCGGTCTCATCGAATGCGCGACGTGCCGCGCCGATCGCTCGGTTCATGTCGTGTGCGGTCGCCGCGGCGGCGTCGCCGAGTACGAGTCCGGTGGCGGGACTGAGATTTCGATACGTCGCACCGTTCGTCGCCTCGGTCAGCACTCCGTCGATGAGCAATCGGATCTCCGCCCGCTGCGCGACGCGCCGCCCCAATTCCACGCTCGTGATCTCGGGGCTGTCGACCTCACTCATGCATCCTCCTCAACCGGAACCGGATGACTAACTGTAATCTATACAGTAATCTTCCGGGAAGCTGTACAGCCCGACTTTGCGAGAAGGGAACGTCGATGTCCGATCTCCTCAACGGTGTCACTGTGGTGGAACTCGCCTCCTGGACGTATGTGCCGAGCGCCGGCGTCGTACTCCGCGACTGGGGCGCCGACGTCATCAAGATCGAAGACACCCGGGGCGGCGACCCATGCCGCTACCTGACGGTCGGCGGTCTCGATCCCGCGGAATCCCGGGTGAAGGCCAACTTCATGATGGAGATCGGAAACCACGGAAAACGCAGCATCGCAATCGACATCAAGACACCGGAGGGGCGCGAGATCTTCGCCAAGCTCATCGCGAAGGCCGATGTCCTCCTGACCAACTGGCTCCCCGGCGCGCTCGAACGCGCCGATCTCTCGGTCGAGACCCTCCGTTCGTTCAACCCGAACGTGATCATCGCGCGCGGAAGCGGCCAGGGCCCGCTCGGCCCCGACCGCGACAAGGGCGGGTTCGACGCCTCCGGGTACACGGCACGCGGAGGCGTTGCCTATGCACTCACACCGGACGGTCAGGAGTTTCCGTTCGCGCAGGGCCCCGCATTCGGCGACCTGCAGGGCGGCAGCACCCTCGCTGGCGGCATCGTCGCAGCACTCTTCCATCGGGAACGGACCGGAGTGGCACGCACGGTCGACGGATCGCTTCTTGCCCAAGGAATGTGGGCCGTGGCACCTGACATCTGCGCGGCCGACTACTACGGAATCGACCGCATCCCGGCCTACTCCCAGGGGGAAGCTCCGAATCCTGTGGTGAATCGCTACAAGACCCGCGACGGCCGGTGGCTCCAACTCGTGTTCCTGCAGGCCGACCGCTTCTGGCACGGATTCTGCGAACGGATCGGGCATCCCGAACTCGCAGTCGACGAACGATTCACCCCACTCGCCAATCTCGTCGCCAACAAAGACGAAGCGACGACCATTCTTCGGGCGATCTTCGCCGACCGCGATCTTGCCGAGTGGCAGAAAATCCTCGCCGACGAGCCAGGTGTGTGGGCGCCGCTCGCGACCCCTGCCGAGGTGCTCGACGACCAGCAGGCCGTCGCCAACGGCTATTTGATGAGCGTCGCCGATGAGGACGGTGAAGTGTTCAAGACGGTCGCAGCCCCGATCCAGTTCGACGAGACCCCCGCGAAACCAGGACGCTCACCCGAACACGGCGAACACACCGACCAGATCCTCGAAGAGTTGGGGATGACCTGGGACGACATCATCGCGGCGAAGGTCGCCGGAGCCGTCCTGTAAACCGACAGTAGAACGCCGGCGTGGCCGCATCGGCCGCGCCGGCGTTGTGCCGTAGCCGGGCTTTCAGCTCTTGACCGGCGCGTACACCGGTCGACCCAAGCCGAGCACATACTGCGCGATCATGTTGCGAAACACTTCCAGTGTGCCGCCGTAGATTCCGCACAGCGGCGCCCACCGATACAGGTACTCGCTCGCTCCCTCGTCGATCGCCCCATCGGCATCTGTCGGCAGCACAGACGCGGATCCCAGGATGTCCATGAGTTCGGGTGCGACGTCGCGCATCGTCTGGGCGATCGCGACACGGCCGTACATGTTGGGCGTACTGAGCGCCATCTCGATCCGGGCGACGGACCTGCCCAGGCGGTCGGCAACGGCACCGTCGTCGATTCGGCTCTGCCCGTCGTTCCCCGGCCGCCCCACGATGGCCGCGACCTTGTCGACCGCCGTGCCCATGAACATGCCCTGGTGCTGGAGGATCGCGATGTCGTCGAGACCGTCGGTGGCCGCGTCGACGACCCCGTGCTCCGCATCGAGCGGCCCGCGCAACACCGCCCACCCTCCGTTGACGTCCCCGAGCCGGTACTTGTCGGAGATGCGCACATCGTTGTAGTAGACGATGTTGGTGCGGTCGCCATCCACCGTCCGCAGGCCCCGGATCTCGATACCAGCAGTATCGAGCGGAACGAGGAACATGGTCAGCCTCTTGTGTTTCCGCTCCGCGTTCGAATCGGTGTTGGTGATGAGAAAGACGTACCGGCAGTTGTGCGCGCCGGTCGTGAACATCTTGGCACCGTTGATCACCCAGTCGTCGCCGTCGCGCACCGCTTTGGTCTTGGACGTCGCGATATCCGAACCGCCGTCGGGCTCGGTGTATCCGAGGCACATGCGCACGTGGCCGCTGAACACTCCGGGCATCACTTCGGCACGTAACTCCGGGGAACCGTATGCCTCGACGGAATGTGAGACCAGGATGGTGGTTCCCCACGTCACCCATGGGGCGTGCACACGTCGACGTTCGAGGGCCCAGATGCGGCTCTCGACGCGGGAGAAGCCGCCGTCCTCCGGCTTGCGGTACTCGCGTTCGAGGTACCCGGTCTCTCCCATCGCGAGGTGGACGCCCTCGTCGAAGTTGTCGCCGGTCTCTCGATCACGTCTGCGCACTTCGTCGGTGACGTGCTTGTCGAGAAACGTGCGAATCTCGTCAAGGAACGCCTGTTCGTCTGCGGCCAGTTCCACTCGTGAGAAATCCATGTTCGTCTCCTCTATACCGCAGCCAGCGCCGCATCGGCACTCGCGGACCGCTTCTGTGCCACCACCCGAGCCACGTGTCGCGTGGTGTCGGACAGGTCGCCGCCGGCCAGCGGCCACCCGCGAGCCCGTACCAGATACGAACTCGCCGCGGCCTCTGTCGACACCCCCAGACCACCCTGGACCTGAACGGCCATCGTCGCGGCCCGCGGTGCCTCTTCCGCCATGAAGACGAAGGCCGCGCCCGGCAGTTCCGGCCGAACGTCCGGCTCGTTCTCCAGGAACCAGGCGGCCTTACGTGCCAGTGCTCGTCCGCCTTCCACGACGATGGCCATGTTCGCCAGCGGATGCGAGATGCCCTGCAGCGAGGAGATGGGAACGCCCAGCGTGTAACGGGTCTTCGCGAATTCGGCGGCGATGCGCATGGTCTGTTCCACAAGACCCACCAGGGCCGATGCGGTCAGCAGGCGCCATTCGTCGAGAGCGCGGCCCCACTCTGCGATGGCGGTGGGGCCACTCGCCAGAACCGTCCGGTGCGGTGCGTCGGCGGGGTCGACCCACGCCATCGGCAGCTTACCGAGGTTTTCGACGCGCTCCGGGGCCGGGTCGAAGGTGAGGAGTACGACGTCGTCGCCGTCGCGCACGATGAGGTCGTCGGCGATCGATGCGGTGGGGGTCAGCCGTCGGCCCGTCCGGTCACCGAGGTGCGGGTCGAGTCCGACGATGTGCTTACCCGACGCGATCACACCGAGTTCATCGATGTCCAACCGAGCGAGAAGCCTTGCAGCACAGACATGATCAATCCACGGGACCGGAGCCAGATATCTGCCCACTTCCTCGGCGACAAGGGTCAGATCGACCAGCGTCGCTCCGTCGCCGCCGGCTTCTTCCGGAAGAGCCATCGTCGTCGCGCCGGTCGCGCAGAGCCTCTCCCACAGGGCACGGTCGAATCCGTCGGCCTCGTTGGCGTGCACAGTCTCGATCGTGCAGTGGGTTTCGAAGAATTTCGCGTACGCGTTCTGCAGATCCAGTTGGTCTTCGCTCAGGCTGTAATCCTCGCGCCGCAGCTCGTACCGATCCATCTCTACTCCTCGAGTTGTCGTCTGGAGATCAGCTGAGGGGCTGCCGGTCGCCGAAGAAGAACTCCTCGGCATTGCCGAACAGGAAATTGTCGAGCGCAGTCTCGGGCAGCTCGAGCGACGTTGCTTCGGGGACGATGCGGCGCTGCGTGAGCACCGGCCAGTCGGACGCGAAGATCACTTTGTTCTGTCCGCGCGTGCGCATGAAGTGCAACAAGCTTTCTGGCAGTCGTTTCGGCGACCACGCCGACGTCATGAGCCGCAAATTCGGGAACCGGAGCAACATTCGGATCGCGACGTCCCACCACGGATCCGCTCCGTGCATCATGCAGAGTTTCAGTTCCGGGAAGCGCACGCACACCTTGTCGAGGTGGAGCGGATTCTGCACTTCGCCGGGGAGCGCCGGACCGGGGATGCCGGTGTTCATGCACAGCGGCAGGCCCATTTCGGCGCATTTCGTGTACAGCGGGTAGTACAGGGCGTGACTCGGCGGATAGTCGCCGTCGCCCCAGAAGCTGGGGCCGATCGCCGCGTAGCGGACCGGCAGGTCGTGCGTGATTGCGGCGAGTTCCCGCACCATCTTCATCGGGCGGAACAAGGGCCCGACGCCCATTGCTAGGGAGAACCGTTCCGGGTGGGCTTCGGCGAATTTCCGCGCGGTGAGCCGGGGTGTCGCGATGGAGTCCATCAGGATGGCCTTCTGCACGCCCATCTCGTCCATCTCGTCGAGCAGCTCCGACATGTCGACGGGATCGAACATCGACTTGGGTCCCTTGAAGTAGTTGTCGCGGACCGATGTCATCCATTTCGGTTGCGAGTCCGCCTCCCCGAAGTGGACGTTGAGCAGGCAGTCGATGACTTTGCGCGGCATATGATCTCCGTTCGGACGACTGCGTGGCCTCTCGCGTGATAACCGCTACTACTGTATACCTATCGGTATGATCTACCGCAAGAGTTGAGAGTGTCCCGGACAAGTCTCTTCCCAGTCCCGACGACCTGAGGACGATCCATGCAGAGAGCTATCGCCCCAGAATTATCGACCTGGCCCGACGCCCGGCCGCACCTCCTCGCAAGTACATGCGACCACTGCGAGGCGACGGTCTTCCCAGTGCAGCCGCTGTGCCCTCGGTGCAGCCGCGAACAGATGACCGACGTCGCGCTCCCTCGCACCGGAACCCTCGTCGCCTGGACCACGCAGGGCTTCCTCCCCGGCGCGCCGTATCTCGGGGACGAAACCCCCGAGACGTTCGTACCGTTCGGCGTCGGCCTCGTGCAGTTGGGCGACGTGGTCCGAGTGGAGGGGCGCCTCACGGAGAACAGTCCGTCGAACCTGGAGTTCGGCATGGATGTCGAGTTGACGATGATCCCGCTCGGTCACGACGAGAAGGGCGACGAAGTCCTCACTTTCGCATTTCGGCCGGTCGATCCGAAGGGGGCATCGAATGAATGAGGTAGCGATCATCGGCGTGGGCATGCATCCCTTCGGCCGGTTCGACAAGACGGCGATGCAGATGGGCACCGACGCCATCCGCGCCGCGCTCGCCGATGCCGGCCTCGAATGGAACGACATCCAGTTCGCCGTCGGAGGCAGCTGGGAGATCGCGAATCCCGACGCGATCGTAGGCCTGATGGGGCTCACCGGAATACCGTTCACCAACGTGTTCAACGCCTGCGCCACGGCCGCAAGCGCAACCGAGGCATGCGCGGATGCAATCAGGCTCGGCAAGTACGACGTCGGTATCGCCATCGGTCTCGACAAGCACCCTCGCGGCGCATTCACCGTGGATCCGACACTGGTCGGAATGCCCTCCTGGTACGGAGAGAACGGCCAGTACCTCACCACGCAGTTTTTCGGAATGAAGGCAAACCGCTACCTGCACGACCACGACATCTCCGTCCGGACCTTGGCGAAGGTCGCCGCGAAGAACTACCGGAACGGCGTGAACAATCCGAATGCGTTCAGGCGCAAGCCCATCTCGGAACAGCAGATTCTCGACTCCCCGATGCTCAACTACCCACTGACGCACTACATGTTCTGTGCCCCGGATGAAGGCGCGGCCGCGGTCATCATGTGCCGAGCCGACATCGCCCACCGCTTCACGTCCAAGCCGGTCCATGTCCGTTCGGTAGAGGTCCGCACACGCACCTACGGCGCCTACGAGGTCAACACCACCTACGCGCCGGTCGACGAAGTCCCGTCACCGTCTGTGTTCGCCTCGCGCGCCGCCTTCGAGGCTGCAGGCATCTCGCCCCAGGACATCGATGTGGTCCAACTCCAGGACACCGACGCCGGTGCCGAGGTGATCCACATGGCGGAAGCCGGATTCTGCGCCGACGGCGACCAGGAGAAGCTGATCGCGGACGGCGCCACCGAGATCGGGGGAAGTCTCCCCGTCAACACCGACGGCGGATTGATCGCCAATGGCGAGCCGATCGGCGCCTCGGGGCTGCGGCAACTCCACGAACTCGTGCTTCAGCTGCGCGGCGACGCCGGACCACGGCAGGTACCAGGGAATCCGAAAGCGGGATTCGCATTGCTCTACGGTGCGCCGGGGACCGCGGGCGCAACCGTTGTGTCCACATAGAAGCGATCGAACACCGCCGCGGCACGAATAGACAGAAACAACCTTTCCGGAAGGTTGCTTCTGTCTATTTACGGTGTGATCGCCACCCGGCGTCAGTGCAACCTGGTGCGAACCCTGACCGGCACGCTCTCGTAACCCGCCACATTCTGCATACTCACACGGGTGCAGTTGTCGAAATCGACCTCGAACTCGGGCATGAAATCGAGTAGATGACCGAGGGCCAGTGCGCTTTCCATCCGCGCAAGTGCCGCACCGAGACAGCTGTGGATCCCGAGCCCGAAAGCGAGGCTCTGCCGGCCCGCACGATCCCGCTCGATGTCGAAGACATCCGGTTCGTCGAAGGCAGCAGGGTCCCTATTCGCCGCACCCAGCATCAAGAACACCGGCTTGCCTGCGGGAATGGTCACCCCGTGCAGTTCGACGTCGCGCATGGAGTACCGCACGTTGTACTGATTCGGGGATTCGAAACGCAGCAGTTCTTCGACCGCATCCGGAATGAGCGAGCGATCCTCCCGCAACTTGGCCCACTGATCCGGGAATCGCGCGAACGTCACCGGCGCTCCGCCGACCAGCTTGGCTACGGTCTCGGCTCCGGCGCCGCCGAGCAACGACGCGAACATCGCGATCTCCATTGTGGTCAGTGCCGGCGGCTGATCGTCGTCGCGTTCGATCTCGGCCTCGATGAGCTTGCTGATCATGTCGTCCTGGGGATTATCACGACGCTCTTTGACGAGCCCGTAGTAGAACCGCATCGCTTCGACGACCGCGTCGGTTCCGGCCTCATCCATCTCGATCTGCCCGATCTCACGGTGCAGCGACGCATCGGTCCACAGACGCAGCCGAGTCCGGTACTCCTCTGGAACACCGAGCATCTCCGAGATGATCTCCATCGGGAAGTATGCCGAGAAATCCTGGACCATATCGAAACCCGCGGGGTCCACGCGGTCGAGAAAACGGACGATCTGTGCGTCGACCATCTCGCGCAGGTCGTTGATCGCTCGGGGCGTGAACACCTTGCTCACGAGTCGTCGCATGTGCCGGTGCTCGGGTGGGTCGAGGACGATGATCGACTTGAACGAGGAGATCTCGCCTTTGCGCACGGTGGCCAGATCGAGTCCTCGTGCCGAGGAATAGGTTTCGAAATCTCGATATGCCGGAGCGACGTCCTCGTACCGGCTCAATGCATAGAAGTCGTATTCCTCGCTGTAGTAGACGGGTGCCTCGTCGCGCATCCTGGTGTAGATGTCGTATGGACCGTCGAAGAATTCTTGCGAGAACGGGTCGAAGACGAGCTTCGTGTGGGTCACGGCATCCTCCTGTGGGGAACTCACGTCAGGTCCGGCTCGGGGACGTGGAAGTGCTCGTCACGGAGACGGAAGGCGTGCTTCGTCCCGTGCTGGGCACGTGTCTTCACGAAATTGAATTCGCCGGAGGAGAACTGGAGATTGGTGCCGAATGCGTGGAAGAGGTAGCTCGCGACCTCTTCTCCCTGGTACGCCTGGCTCTGCTCGACCAATCGGAACGCTTCCTTGGCGATGACGACCCCGTCGGCCGGCATCTTCGCGGCCTTCTCGGCCCAATACCGTGCGCGCGCCGTCACGTGCGCGGATTCGCAGGTTTCGGTGAACACACCACGGTGCTCGACGGATTCGGCGGTGACGATGTCGCCGGTGAGGAGCAATTGCCTCGCCAGGACGGGCCCCAGGCGGTGGAAGAACATGTGCAGGCTTCCGAGCGCCGGACCGAGAAAACGGGTCGCGGGCATGCCGATTCGTGTGTCGCGCGCGATGACGGAGATGTCGGTCATCAGGGCCATCTCGAAGCCGCCGCCCAATGCGAATCCGCTGATCTCGCCGACGGTGACCTTCGGAAATCCCAGGAATTCGTGATAGAAACCGAAGGTTTTGCGGTCCACGGTCAATCGGCGTCGTTGACTCGGCCTGCGCTTCTCCGGCGCCGGATTGTCACCGTTGCCGCCTCGGCCCTCGCCGTACCAGCCGTAGGCGTTGTTCATGTTCGCTCCGGTGCTGAACACGCCTTCCGCTCCCCGCAGCAGCACGACGGTGAGGTCGTCGTCATCGACCACGATGTCCAGGTATCGCGCGAGTTCGTCGCGCATCGCCTGATCGTAGGAGTTTCGCTGCGACGGATTGTTCAGGGTGATCGTCGCGATTCGGGTATCGCGGTCGATCTCGAACAACACCCTGCCGTCGGACGCACTGGCCTCGGTCATCTGTAGTCCTTCCGAATGGTGTTTCCTGCCGCGGGATACAGCCGAAAGTGCGTCATCGGCGGTGGCCGAATGCCGTGGTCTCCAGCTGGTCGATCTGCATGGCGACGCAGTCGAGCTCGGCGATACACAACACTTCGCCGTCCCGCACGAGGCGCGCTTCGGATACCAGGCCGCGTTCCGTCGTCCGTCGGACGACATCGAAATCCAGCGTGGTGAGCAACGGGGTGGGTCGCCGATAGCGAATACTGAGCAGACGTGTCTTCCCCGCGATCCCGACCTCGCAATTGTGGTGCTGGATCATGCAATCGAAGAACACGGCGAGAAAACCACCGTGAACCAGCCCGGGTGGCCCCTCGTACACCAGGGGGAAGTTCACCGTGCCGGACGCGGTGTCGGCGTCGAACGTCCGGAGTTCGTAGTCGGGGAAGGCCGGGTTGAATGCTCCGATGTCGATGGCATGGTCGAGGTACACGCGCCGGTCGCCACTGGTGTCGTCTGCGCGCCGGAGCCGAAGATCGGCAGGCACGGCTGCTGCCAGAATCTGCTCCCATTCCGCGAAGCGGGTGAGCATCTCGTCGACGACCTCGTGTTCGTGTTCGAGTGAGAGCAGCAGCCCTGTGAGCCGGCGGAGTGCGCTCGCAGCATGTCGGGTCTGCGGCAGTGGCGCCTCGCCGAACCGCCCCGGAACATAACGCCCGTCGGGGCGGGACGTCGTCGGTTCCACCTCGTAGCTGGTCATCGCGCCTCTTTCGGCCGTCCCGGTTCCGTCGGCCCGGGTTCCTTGCTAACTTGTGTAGAACGCAACGGTACTACATACCGTATATGTAACAGTATAGGTTGTGAGGGGTGGTTACCACGGTGAGCAACGACCACGGTTCGCGCAGACGATCCGAAGCGGTGCGTGTCGAGCGCGACGGACCGATCCTGCGGCTCACCCTCGACCGCACCGAGGCACTCAATTCACTGAGTTCCGCGATGGTCCAGACCCTCATCCGTGAACTCACCGATGCGGCACACGATGATTCACTTCGCGCGGTGCACATCATGGGCGCCGGTGAGAACTTCTGCGGCGGTGCCGACTGGGTCGCGACGAACCGCAACGATGCATCGCGGCCGCGCGCCGGAAACCTGGTGCGTCGCGTCCCCCACCAGGCTCATCGCATCGTCGAACTGATCCACGACCTCCACCTTCCCGTAGTCTGCACCGTCCGCGGATGGGCCGTGGGCCTGGGCTGCAACCTCGCATTCGCGGCCGACTTCACGGTCGCCGCCGACGACGCAGTGTTCTGGGAGCCGTTCATCACGCGCGGGTTCAGCCCCGACTCCGGGGCCACCTGGCTCGTCCCCCGACTCGCAGGAACGGCACGGGCAAAACAGATGCTGATGCTCGGAGAGAAGATCGGAGCACCCGACGCGTGCAACTGGGGGCTGATCTACCGCTCCACACCCGAACCCGATCTCGATGCCGTCGCCGCCCAACTACTGGATCGGCTCGCATCCGGCCCCACCGTCGCCCTCGGCCTGGCCAAGCAGGCCATCAATCGCAGTCACACGGCATCGTTGACCGACGCCATGAACCAGGAGCTCTATTCCCTTGAATTAGCGTGTCGAACCGAGGATTTCAAAGAAGGACTGCGCGCATTCAAGGAACGCACCGAACCCGAGTTCCGCGGCCGATAGCCCACAACCGACATCACCGAGAATCGGAGACCCGCAATGGCATTACCGACGGCCGTCGACGAGTCGGCGATTCCCGAGTTCGAGACGATCCTCCTCGACGTCGATGCCGACCACCACGTCGCCACGATCACTCTGAATCGGCCGGACCGGTTGAACGCGTTCGATCGGACCATGTGCAACGAAATGCGGGAGGCATGGAGCCTCGTCAAATTCGACGAGCGGGTGCACGCTGTGGTGCTTCGCGCCGCAGGCGACCGCGCCTTCAGTACCGGCCTCGACATCAAGTCCGTCTACGGTCAGCCGGACAACATCTGGAACCACGAGGATCCCGGCGAGCTCCTCAGCCCCAAGTGGCAGAAGATGTGGAAGCCCGTGGTGTGCGCAATCCATGGAATGTGCACGGCGGGCGCGCTGTACTTCGTCAACGAATCCGATGTGGTGATCTGCTCCACGGATGCGACCTTCTTCGACTCGCACGTCTCGGCCGGTTTGGTCTCCGCCCTCGAGCCTGTCGGGCTGATGCGCCGTGTCGGCCTCGGAGAGAGTCTGCGGATCGCACTGATGGGCAACGACGAACGCGTGAGCGCCGACACTGCCCTCCGCATAGGGCTCGTCACCGAAATCAGCTCGCGCGAACAACTCTGGATACGAGCACACGAGATCGCCGTCCAGATTGCCGCGAAACCTCCGACCGCAACCCAGGGGACGGTGAAGGCGATCTGGGAATCCCTCGACAAACCCTATCGAGCCGCGATGGATCAGGGCTTGATCTACACGCGGCTCGGGAACCCGATCGCGAAGGACGAACTCGCCGCGCCTAGCGCCCAACCCGCCCACGACACGATACGCCCGAGGATCCGATGACGAACCACAGCGTGCTCACCGAATCCGTCACCGACCACCGCCTCGCACACCGGATCGAAGCGGTGGTCGGCATCGATCCCGACGCCGGTGCGATCGAGTACGAGGGTGAATGGACGACCTGGGCGCAGATCGCCCGCTGCGCCGACCGCATCAACACGATCTGCAGGCAGCACGGGCCCGACGAAGGAACGGGAATCGGAGTGCTGCTCCACAACCGACCTGTACACGTCGCTGTCCTTCTCGGAGTGCTGCTCTCCGGACGATGCCTCGTCGTCATCAATCCATCCAGGGGCGACGCACGCACACGAGCCGACCTCGCCGCACTGAACCTTCGCGTCGTCATCGGAGAATCCGCCGACCTCGACACCCTCGTCGGACGGCCGCCCGCCACAACCACCGTCGCAGTCGCGGACATCTCCGACGAACCCCAGGTGGCCACTGCCGGAGGGCCCCCGGTGCCGTCCGACAACCGCTCCGGAACCGCGGTCCTGATGCTGACCAGCGGAACGACCGGGCCCCCCAAGCGCGTCGAACTCACCTACGACATGCTCGCCCACAGCGTGCTGGGCCCCATCGGGAAGGGCTCGACGCCCGAACGCCTCAGTTCCGGTGTCGCGATCGTCAACGCACCCCTGGTCCATATCGGCGGGGTGTACCGGACGCTGCAGTGCATCGTCGCTGCGCGACCCTACGTGTTGTTGCCGCGTTTCGAACTCGCCACGTGGGCCGATGCGATCCGGCGTCACCGTCCCCGCGCCGCATCCCTGGTGCCGACGGCGCTCCGCATGGTGCTGCACTCCGATCTGACCCGCGACGACCTCTCGAGTCTGCGCGTTGTCACCTCCGGCACCGCACCACTCTCGGCCGAAGACGCCGACGCGTTCACCGACAAGTTCGGCATTCCGGTTCTCACATCTTATGCTGCAACAGAATTCGGCGGTGGTGTCGCCGGATGGAACCTCGCCGACCACCGCAAGTGCTGGTCCAGTAAACGGGGCAGTGTGGGGCGCGCCGAGCCGGGTTCGCTACTCCGCGTAGTCGACGAGTCCGGGCACGAGGTCGACACCGATACGGTCGGTCTCCTCGAGGTCAAGCCCGCGCAGCGTGGGCCGATGGCGGGCTGGATGCGGACCACTGATCTTGCGCGGATCGACGCCGACGGGTTCGTCTGGATCCACGGTCGCGCCGACCAAGCGATCATCCGGGGCGGATTCAAGATCATGCCCGACGACATCCGGGTGGCTCTCGAAACCCATCCCGCGGTGGAGAACGCGGCAGTGGTCGGGCGTCCCGATGCCCGATTGGGTGAAACACCCGTGGCAATGGTCGAATGTCGCGCCGATGCGCGTGCCACGCCCGGCGAACTCGCCGAATACCTGTCGACGCATCTTGCTCGTTACGAAATCCCGACCGAGATCGCCGTCGTCGACTCCATCCCTCGCACGCCGTCCGGCAAGGCGGATCTGAGGGCCGTCCGGAGCAGGCTGAACAAGCCTTCCGACCTTCCGTCTCCGACCACGATGGCGGCACTGATCCGCGCACGAGCGGACGCGACGCCGACTAAGGACATGGTCGTCGACCCCGCCACCCGAGTCGGCTACCGCGAGCTCGACGCATCCAGCCGCCGCATCGCCGCGACGCTCGTCGACGGCGGAGTCACCGCAGGCACCCGGGTGGGGCTGATCATGCCGAACAACACCGGGTGGGTGCAGATCGCCGTGGCGATCACCCGGATCGGTGCGGTGCTCGTTCCGCTGAGTACCTTGCTTTCGGGCGCCGAACTCCGCGCACAGATCCACGCTGCGTCGATCGGTCATCTCATCAGCGCCGACGAATTCCGGGGGCACCGATACCTCGATGCTCTGGCAACCACGATCGGCGAACCCGCACTCGAACCGGGCGACATTCTCCACCCCGGCCTGCCGTCCCTGCGAAGAACCTGGGGCGTCGAGGAAGTAACCGGTGCGGAGCCCACTGCCCGGACTCGAGCGGTTGCCGCCGCGCTGGAAGACGCCGTGTCACCGTCCGACACCATGGTCATCATCTTCACGTCGGGCAGCAGCGGACCACCGAAGGGCGTCCTGCACTCGCACGGCGGCGCGCTGGCGGCCGTTGCCTCCGGTCTGGCCGCGCGGTGCATCACCTCCGACAGCCGGCTCTACCTGCCGATGCCGTTCTTCTGGGTCGGGGGTTTCGGTGCGGGAATCCTGTCGGCCCTGATCGCGGGCGCCACCCTGGTCACCGAGGAAATCCCGGCGCCCGACACGACGCTGCAACTCCTCGAAGCCGAGAAAGTGACGTTGTTCCGCGGCTGGCCCGACCAGGCCGAAGCACTGGCACGCAGGTCCGGATCGACGGACGTCGACCTGTCGTCGCTGCAGCCGGGCAGCCTCCCCGCGCTGATGCCTGCCGCGGAGCGCGGCGAACCGGGCTCGCGCGCGAACCTGTTCGGCATGACCGAGACATTCGGGCCGTACTCGGGCTACCGGTTGGACACTCCGATGCCTCGGGAATCCTGGGGAAGCTGCGGCACCCCGTTCGACGGCATGGAAGTCCGCATCACCGATATCGAGACGGGCAGCCCACTCTCTTGCGGCATGCAAGGCCAGATCGAGGTTCGGGGACCCCATGTCATGCAAGGCATCTGCGGCCGCAGCCGGGAAGACGTGTTCACACCCGACGGTTTCTACCCCACAGGCGATCTCGGGTATCTCGACGACGCAGGGTTCCTCTTCCATCGGGGTCGGATCGACGACATGTTCAAGGTCAACGGAGCCACCGTGTATCCGAGCGAGGTGCAGGCGGCGTTGAAGACGATCGACGGAGTCGAGAACGCCTTCGTCACGCAAGTCGACGGCGATGCGGGACCACGGGTGAGCGCCGCGGTGATCTGCTCACGCGCATTCGACCCTGTCGAACTACGCTCGGCAGCAAAAGAACTGCTGAGTTCGTTCAAGGTCCCCACGGTATGGCTCGTGCTCGAGTCCGACGAGAGAATTCCGCGTGGTGGCACAGGGAAGGTCGACACGGCCCGACTTCGCGACCTGCTTGCCCGCCAAATCCATTCGACCACAATGGAAGGAACATCATGAAGAAGCGATTGACTTGCCCGTGCGGCGAATACCTACGCGGCACCGACGAGGACGACCTCGTCGAGAAGGTCCGGCACCATCTCGGCGAACGTCATCCCGACCATGATTACAGCCGGGACGAGATCCTCTTCATGGCCTATTGACTTCCGAGCCCCAGTTGCCGGATCCGAGTAGCCGAGCAAGGAGCGAGACGATGCGCGTTGTTGTCGATGGTGACAGGTGTGTGGGCCACGGCCTGTGTGAAGCGACCGCACCCGATGTTTTCGAGGTCGGCGACGGAGGGTACGTCGTCATCGACGACGCCGCTGCGGTGAGATGCAGCGAAGCCGATCTGCGTACTGCGGTGAGCAATTGCCCGTCCGCTGCACTCAGCATCGCCGAGTGACGGCACATCCCGGCAACGTTCCGGTATGCGCTACAGTGAGCCGAAATGGTCGGCAGCACTCAGTGCCACCGGCAGTCCGTACCACCGCACGGGCCGCTTCACGCCTGTGCTGCCGTCCTGACGGATGAACTGTGGACGGAAGTCGGAGAGCAATGGCGCGTAAAGAAGAGCCTCAGAAGCGCGAACGTCGTGAGCGCGGATCCATCAATCCCGAGGACATCATCGCCGGCGCGTTCGAACTCGCCGAGGACGTCCCGGTCGACAACCTGAGCATGCCGCAACTCGCCAAACACCTCGGCGTCGGTGTCACGAGCATCTACTGGTACTTCCGCAAGAAGGACGAACTGCTCAACGCGATGACGGATCGCGCCCTCGCGCAGATGCAGGTCGAGGCCGTGATGGGCGATTCCGGCTCGGACTGGCGCGAACGCCTCTACAACCACGCACACGCGGCGCGGCGCGCATTCCTGGCAAACCCGATCCTGTGCGACCTGATCCTGATCAGGTCGTCACTCAGCCCCAAGAACGCCACCCTCGGCGCACGCGAGATCGAGCACATCATCGACGACCTCGTCAAGGGCGGTCTGTCGCTCGACGACGCCTTCGACGCATACTCCGCCGTTCAGCTGCACGTCCGGGGTTCGGTCGTGCTCGCGCGACTGCAGGAACGCGGCAAGAAATACGACCCGACGTCGCAGGCGTACTACGAGAACCTGGTCGTCACGCCGGAGAGCACCCCGCTTCTCGCGGAAGCTGCAGGTCGGGGGCGAGTGGGCGGCGTACCGGACGACTACAACTTCGAGTACGGGCTCAATTGCATCCTCGAACACACCAGCCGCCTCCTCGAGCAGGAGGAGCCCGCAGCGAAAAGCAAGGCAAAGAAGGCCACGACGCGCTCGTCGCGCGCAAAGTAGACGTCTGCGGACACAGGATTCGCGTGGGTGCACTCGCCTGGTGAGACGAGTGCACCCATGCGGCATTCAGCAACCGGGAGGGATCCCCAGGTAATCCAGCACGTTGGTGCGCATGATCCGGTCTTTCTCACCCTCGTCGAAGTCGCCGAGTTCCTTGACGAAATCCGTCGGCTTCTCGAGGCCTTCACCATGTGGCCAGTCGGAGCCGAACAGGACGCGATCGGATCCGACGAGGTCGGCCAGCGCGCGGACGTCGTCCTCGTAGTACGGCGCCACCCACAGGTGCCGGCGGATCGTGTCGACGGGCGGCTCGGCGAATGCCCATGGCGTCTGATTCGCCTGCTTCTTCAGTCGTTTGACCAGCAATTGCACCCAGTCCGAACCGTTCTCGATGCTGGCGACACGTAACTTCGGGTGACGCGTGAACACGCCGCCGAGGATCAGACTCGCCATCGTGTCGTGGATCGCACGATCGGAGACGACGATGTTCGCGAGCGGGTTCGACGTCTTGAAGGGTACGAATCGTGCCGGTGCACCCCAGGCACGTGCGATCGAGCCGTTGTATCCGCTGTCGCTGAGATGGAACGCAACCGGGATGCCTGATTCCTCCAGCTTCGCCCACACGGTGTCGTACCTCATGTCGCCGAGCGATCTGGAGGTCCCGTGCCCGGCTGGTACGGGCGCGGGACGGACGTAGACCAGCTTGACGTCGCGTTCGAGGAGTCGGTCGATCTCTGCGACCGCTTCATCCGGGTCGGCGAGCGCCAGCATCGGCGCCGAGAAGATGCGGCCCTTGTAGTTGTATCCCCAGTCCTCGTCCAACCACGTGTTGAATGCCGTGACACTCGCCATCGTGGCCGGGATGTCTTCTTTGAGTGCCTCTTCGACTCCACACGCAAGTGTCGGAAGGAGGATCACCCCCGACATCTCCTGCTGCTCGATCATCTCGAGTCGGACGTCGTGATCCTGGTACGCGGGGTTGAGCGGCTCCACCTTCATCAGGCTTCGTGGATCGACTCCCTCCGGAATCTGTCCCCGGAACAACAGATCCAGAGCACCCGGGACGATCACCGGGTCGAATGTCGGATTCGGAACGAACTCGAGAAGTTTTCCCCCGGCGAGCAATTCGGTGTGTTTGCCGCGCTTGATCACTTCGACACCGCGATCCTTGAAAGCGGGGTCGAGGTACCGGGTGAAGGCGTCGATCTTCTCGTAGTAGTGGTTGTCGCAATCGACAGGCCGGTTGTACACGACTTCGTCGCTGCGGGTTGATTTCTCGGGCACGACGGTCATCGTCGTTCACCTCCGGTCGAAGTTTCGGCACACGGCGGGCGCGCAGATTTCCTCACGTCGAACACTAGGCCACACACTTACTGTTGTCTATACAGTATCTAATCCCGCAGGCGGTGGGCGGTCCGTCGGCGAGCGCGCCGCATCGTCAGATCGACGATCAGGCGGGGCACCCGCCCGAACGGCGGGACAGCACTCGACGTCGCAAGCATGAACGGAAGATCGGTGCCCACGACGGATCGGCGATGGCTGAACGTGTCGAAACCCGCCTTGCCATGGTAAGCGCCCATGCCGCTGTTCCCGACTCCACCGAACGGGGCAGACGCCGGAAGCATGTGAATTCCGAACTCGTTTCGCGCAACCCCACCGGTGCGGGTGCTGCGAACGAACCGGCGGAAGTCGTCGTCGTCCGGCCCGAACCAGTAGGCGACCAGCGGCGAAGGGCGCGCGTTCACGTAGTCGACAACGTCGGAGAGATCGCGATAGGCGACGAGCATGAGTGCCGGGCCGAAGATCTCCTCGTGCGTGATGCGCATGTCGTCGGAGACGTTCGAAACGAGAGTGGGGGGAACCTTTCGCGTTTCCGGATCGGGAAGCTGCTCGCCGCTGGGCGCGACCGCCTGCACGTGTGCACCGCGGGAACGCGCGTCGTCGATCAAGCTCACCACTCGGTCGTAGTTCGCGGTGTCGACGCACGAGGGATACTCCGGGTTGGCAACCATAGTGGGGAATCGCTTTCTCCACGTGGACAGCACTGCAGCAGAGAATCTTTCGGCATCGGTCTCGTGCACCATCACGTAGTCGGGACAGATGCAGACCTGGCCGCCGTTGACCATCCGTCCCAGAGCCACGCGTTCGGCCGCGCGTTCGATGCCAGCGCGTGGCCCCACCACGGCCGGATTCTTTCCACCGAGTTCGAGCGTGACGGGCACCAGGTTCTGCGCCGCCGCAGCCTGGATTCGCTTCCCGACACCTGGCGAACCGGTGAAGAACAGATGGTCGAGCGGGAGAGCCGAGAATGCGGCACCCACGTCGGCTCCGCCGGTCACGACCGCCAGTTCCGCCTCGTCGAAATACTTCTGAGCGAGGGAGGCGAACAGGTCCGATGTCGCAGGGGTGATTTCCGACATCTTGATCATCACCCGGTTTCCCGCCGCAAACGCTGCTGCCGCGGGCATGATCACCAGATGCAGCGGGAAGTTCCAGGGCCCGATGATCCCAACCACCCCGAGTGGCGACGGCACCACCTCGGCCCGCAACCCTGCGAGTCTGCACGCGCGCATCAGCGGCGTCGTTCTCATCCACTTCGCCACGTGCGCACGGGTGTGCTCGATCGCGTCGATGATGCCGACGAATTCCATCGACATCGTGCCGATCCGAGACTTACTACCGAAGTCCGACACCAGGGCGTCGACGAGCGCATCGGCGTTGTCGAGCATGAGCGCGACAAGTCGGTCGATGCGGTGACGTCGCCTCTCCGCGGAGGGAAAACCATCGGCGAGAAATGCTCTCCGCTGCAGCGCGAGGATGCGCGACAACTCCCCGTCCGGTTCGTTCAGTGTGGTGACGCCGACGTTCTCGACCATGCTCATCGCCATCCCCCGTTCGACTGCACATTGCCAGACCCGAACCCTATCGCAAGAGTTGCCGTATACATTACAGTTTGTCGAATAGTTCATGTGACGGGTTAGCTGATCCCACAGGAGTCACCTTGACCGATCTCACCGCAGGGCCCGCGGCAGTCACCAGGGAGTTCACGATCCCGGAACTCGTGGACGCTGTCGCGTCGTCCATTCCGGACAGAGAAGTCGTCGTCTTCCGCGACCGGCGGATCACGCAGGCCATGCTGGCCGATCGTTCTCGCCGGCTCGCCGCTTATCTGACATCTCGTGGGCTCGGTGCCCGCACCGAACGCGACGGGCTCGACGGACACGAGATCGGCCAAGACACCCTCGGCATCTACGCGTACAACGGCAACGAATACCTCGAGTCGATGCTCGGCGCTTTCCGCGCCCGCGTCGCACCGTTCAACGTCAACTACCGCTATGTGGAGAAGGAGCTCGAATATCTTCTCTCCGATGCGGAAGCGAGCGCGATCGTCTACCACGCGGCGTTCGCACCGCAACTGGCACAGGTGCTACCAGCGCTTCCCCACATCGAGGTGCTGATCCAGATCGCCGACGACTCGGGCAACCCTCTGCTCCCCGGTGCGGTCGACTACGAAACCGTGCTTGCCGAAACCTCCCCGGCCCCAGCGCCTGCCGCACAGTCACCGGACGATCTCTACATTCTCTACACCGGGGGCACCACCGGTATGCCCAAGGGCGTGCTGTGGCGTCAGCACGATATCTACATGGCATCCTGCGGTGGTCGGAACGTGTACACCGGGGAGTGCATCACCTCTCCCGACCAAGTGGCGTCGACCGCGGCCGACAATGCCGGATTCACGATGTTCGTGCTTCCCCCCTTGATCCACGGCGCGGCTCAGTGGGCGTCACTGACCGGCATCCTCACCGGACAGACCCTGGTGTTCTCCCCTGTGGTCGACCGATTGGATCCGGAGGCAGTGGCACAGACGATCGAGGCCGAACGCCCCACCGCGTTGATGATGGTCGGCGACGCCATCGCGCGACCCCTCGCCGCCGAGTTCGAGAAGACCGATGCCGACCTGTCGTCGCTGTCGATCCTGGCCAACGGTGGTGCGATCCTGTCGCCCACGGTCAAGCAGCGACTTCTGGACCTCGTCCCCAAGGCGGTGGTGATCGACGGGGCCGGTTCCTCCGAGACCGGAACGCAGATGACGCATGTCTCCAGCGCAGGCTCCGTCTCGACCGGTCGATTCACTCCCGGGTCGAACACATGCGTCCTCACCGAGGACCTCGACGGACTCGCCGAACCGGGGCACCACGACCTGGGTTGGCTCGCGCAACGCGGACACGTCCCGCTCGGCTACAAGGGTGACGCAAAGAAGACCGCCGCAACCTTCCCCGTCGTCGGGGGCGAGCGATTCGTCCTGCCGGGCGATCGAGCGCAACGACTCGACGACGGATCGATCCACCTGCTCGGCCGCGACTCGGTGACCATCAACTCCGGCGGGGAGAAGATCTTCGTCGAAGAAGTGGAGATGGCGATCGGTTCGCACCCCGCCATCGCCGATGTTCTCGTTGCCGGCCGCCCGAGCGACACGTGGGGTGAGGCAGTCGTCGCGATCGTTCAACTACTCCCGGGCCATAAAGTGAACGCCGGCGAACTGGTGGACCACGCAGCGAAGTCGGTTGCTCGGTACAAGCTTCCGAAGTCGGTGATCTTCACCGAAGCGATTCAGCGAAGCCCCGTCGGCAAGGCCGACTACCGGTGGGCGCGAGCACAAGCTGCGTCCCTCGGGACCGAGTAGTCCCGCCACTCACCAGGTGACGAGACCGGCGTCGAGCGCCAGAACCGCCGCGTGAGTGCGGTTCCGCGCACCGAACTTGGCGAGGACCGACGACACATGCGTCTTGACCGTCTCGCGGGTGACGTGGAGCGCTTCGGCGATCTCACGGTTCTCATCCCCTTGCACGAGCGCTTCGAGAACGCGAAGTTCGCGGGGCGTGCACGCCCCGCACAATCACCCGCTGCCGGCTCATGCGCTCGCGGTAGAACGGCGACTTGTCCGAGACACGGTCGAGGACTGTTTGCAGTGCAGCAGTCTGCCATTCGGTGAGCTCGTCGGACGAGACTTGCCCGTCGTTCCATCGGGTCAGAAACTTGATCCACTGATCGTGTATCACTCTGTAAGAACTCTCTTTTAGGCGCAAATCGCGAGTGGTGTGAGCGCAGCATTCAGCTTGTCCAGATCAGCCGTTGGCGACTCCACCAGTGGAAGCCGAACTGTGGGGTGGGTGATTATGCCTAGCTGGGCCAGCGCCGCCTTGATCATGATGGCGCCCTGGGATGTGCGCATGATCGCGTCGGTGAGGCCAAGCAGCGACGTCTGGATCTTGCGTGCAGATTCGAGGTCGCCGACGCGAACGGCGGCGATCAGAGCGGCGGTGCGGTCGGCAGCGACATTGCCGACCACGCTGAGCACCCCTGCGGCCCCGCATGCCAAATAGGCGAGGTTGAGCTCGTCGATGCCGCAGTAGTAGGCCAACGAGGTCCGTTCCATGATGGACATCGCCTCCAACAGGTCTCCCTTGGCGTCCTTGATCGCGCGGATGTTCGGGTGAGCGGCCAGCTCGACGATGCTGGTCGTGTCCATCGGTGTGCCGGTACGGGCGGGGACGTCATAGAGCATTACAGGCAGCGCGGTGGCGTCGGCGACGGTGAGCCCGTGTGCGATCACTCCCGCCTGAGTGGGTAGTGAGTAGTACGGGCATACCAGAAGCAGGGCATCGGCGCCCGCGCCTTCGGCATCCTGGGCGCGGCGTACGGTGGCTGCGGTGTCGTAGGTACCGACCCCGACGATCACCTTGGCGCGGTTTCCGGCACGACCCTTGACTACCTGTACGAGCGCGGTGGTTTCAGCTTCGGTCAGGGTGGGCGACTCACCTGTGGTGCCGGCAACGACTATGCCGTCACATCCCTTGGCAAGCAGGTGGTCGACGAGCGAACCCACGTCGGACACGCTGAGGTCGCCTCCCGGACGCATCGGGGTCGCCATCGCGACGAGGTTCGTACCGAAAAGCTCTTCAGCAGGCTGCCGTAAATCGGACATGGCATGAATCCTGCGGACCACGAAGGTAAAGGTCCAGCAAAAGTTGTTTCCGGTGATTGTGTAGTCTGCGTTCATGATCGACGTGGGGGGGCTACGTGCGTTGCGCGCTGTTGCAGAGTTGGGGACGGTCGGACAGGCGGCCGAGCAGTTGGGGTTCACGGCCTCTGCTGTGTCGCAGCAGATCAAGCGGCTTGAACGACAGATCGGCGTCGCATTGGTGGCACCGGCGGGTCGCAAGGTGGTGCTGACTCCGGCGGGGCAAGTAATCGTTGACAACGCACCAGAGGTATTCCAGGCCTTGGAGCGATGTGCGGGGGCAGCTCGGTCGATCGCGGGCGGCGTCCCTCGTGGTCGGTTGAAGGTCGTCGCGTTCTCCACGGCCGTAAGAGGGCTTCTGACTCCCGCGGTCGCGGCTCTGGCCATGCGGTATTCCGACATGCAGGTTTGCATCACCGAGCAGGACCCGCAGGAAGCCGTGTACTGCGTCGATTCAGGCAAAGCCGACGTTGCATTGGTCCACGACGCCGACGGAATGGCCAACTCGCTGCCCGAGTCGCTCAAGCAGCGGCTTGTGCACGCGGACTTCGGCGATGTGGTGATGCGCCGGACGCATCCACTTGCCGCCAGCGAGAGTCCTCTCACCGCCGCTGAGCTAGCTGGACACGCTTGGGTGGCCAGCCCTCACGGCACTGTGTGTCATCAGTGGTTCCAGCGGCTATTCGCCGAAGAACGCAATGTGCCCGACGTCCGTCACCAGATCGACGACTTCTCGACACAACTCGCATTGGCCGCGACCGAGGACCTACTTGCGCTGATTCCGCACTTGGCTCGACCGCCACTCGGTCCAGGTCTCGTTCGCCGTGCACTGCATCGACCGCCCAAGCGGGAGGTATATGCAGTGTGGCGATGCAGCTCCGACACCAGCCCGAACATCCGTGCACTACTGGCTGCATTGTCCGACGAGTCCTTGGACAGTGCATCGGGAGTCGTTGTGCCGGGCTGAGGAAGCGAACTGCATCTTCCCAGCCGCATACGGAGACTGGCTGTCGAACACCCGGATCGGTTCAAGACCGGGTCGAGTGGCTGGTTGCACCGGCCGATCACGCGTGCGCGTACATGCTGGTATTCCATCGGCGAAAGCCGAACGGAATGTGCTCCCAGCCGCGGATGCCGGGCGGAAACGACTGCGAAGCAGCGGAAATGGAAACGGACATGAGGCCCTCCTGCGGGGATCGGGCGCGGCGGGATGGCCGCGCGGGCGGTGGGTCACAGACAGTGACCCCGGGTCTTCATGTGGTGTGAAGCGACGGTATCGAGCACAGGCAGAGGGTGTTTCAGCCACCGATCGACTGGTGAAGCGGGTCGGTACCGTGCCGAGTGCAGCGCACAGCGGAGGTTGTCTGTGTGTGCAGGAAAGATGCGGCGCAGGTGCGAGCTGTCCGAGTCGGTCGGACAGGGAAGGGCGAGGTGAGGTGACGGCAGTCGAGCAGGTCGATGCATTGCGGGCCGCGGTGATTGCGCTCCACGAGTCGGGTTCGGCGACCGCGATTCTGTCGGCGGCTGCACGATCGGCGCACTGGCACCCTGCTGTGGAGCGCGTTCGAGCTCAGTTGCCCGCGTTCGCTGACCAGCTCGGCGCTCTCGGGTTTGATCTCACCCAGATCGTCGGTCCCGGACCGCGGCAGGCGGAACCCCCGACGGCGGCCGCGCCTCGGCACGGTTTCGGTACCGGCCCTGCCCGGGTCCCGCTCGACCCGGCGCTGCGTGCGTCGCAGCAGGCCGCGACGCAGACCGGATTCGGTACCGGCCCCGCCGCCCCTGCCACTGATCCGGTCTTCCGCCAAGGGACACCGAAACCCCAGCACGCGGCCCGAATGGACCGGCCACGCCACGACGTCGAGATCCCCACCATCCCGACCCTGTCGGCCGCAGCCGTCCTCGGTCAGTCCTCCCACAAGCCGCCACTCGAATTCGAAGGCACCCTCGACGGCCTCCGCGGCGTCCCGATCGACGACCTCGCCGGTATCTGCGACGACGCCGGCGTCGGAGACAAGGAACCCGAACGCCTCACCGCCGCCGGGATCGCCACCGTCTACGACCTGATGATGCGGGTGCCGCTGCGCTACATTGATCGATCCGAGATCACCCCCCATGTCAGCCTTGCGGCCTGGGATGAAGAACGTCGCCACCGTCGGAAAGGTGCTGTCCACCAAAGCCGACTGGGGAAAGAAGTACGCGCGCATCGAGATCGGCTCTGGCAGCTACCGTGTCAGGTCGATGCAGTTTCAGCAGCCCTGGCTGGCGCAACGCTTCCGGCGTGACGACCTCGTGTTGATGTGGGGTGACGTCACCGAAGGGGAAGGGTTCATCCAGATGGGCGGTGCGCTGATCGCGCCGATGCGGGATGCGACCGTCCCGTTCGTGCCGGTGTACCCGCAGTCCGACAAGCATCAGGTTTCGACTTGGACGCTGCACCGGGCCGCGCTCGATGCGCTGCGTGCCGTGCACGTCCCGGACAACGCCGCCGACGCCACCTCGGGTCGGGACCGGCTCGCTTACGACGAGTTGCTGCGGATACAGTTGGCGATGGGGGTGCAGCGCCACGCCGCCCTCACATTGCCCGCGGTCGTGCACGCCCCGACCGGCCGACTGACCCGGCCGTGGCTGGATTCGCTGCCGTAGCCGATGACCGGTGCCCAGAACCGGGTGCTCAAGGAGATCGCCGAGGATCTGCGTGCGTCGGCTCCGATGAAGCGGCTCCTGCAGAGCGGCTGCGCCGCATCGAGCGACGCGACCGCAAGGCCGCCGCCGACCGCGAGGTCCGAGGAACGCACCGATCGCACCGGGAACACCGGGCGACGTCGGCTCCGGGGAAACCAAGGTGGCGATTTACGCGATATTGCAGGCCATCGAAGGCGGCCACCAGGCAGCCCTCATGGCACCCATCGGTGTGCTCGTCCAGCAGCACTACGAAGAAATTGCCGAAACCTGAGAGAAGCTCGGCCTGCGTGCAGTCCTCGTCCCGGGCAAGAACAAGCCGAAGGCCCGACGTGAAGCTCTCGCAAGTGTCACCTCGGGGGAGATTCACATCGCCGTCGGCACCACTGGGCTGCTGTCCGAGGACGTGCAGTTCAAGAGCCCCTGCCTCGCGGTGATCGAAGAGCAGCTCCGATTCGGGGTAAACCAGTCCATATGGGGCATGCGCACATCGAGCAACAGCACATCGAGATCCCCACCGTGTCGTTCGACGAGGTCGGTCGCGGCGGCCCCCGTCGGTGGCGGTCGCGATGACCTCGATATCTGCGATGGCACCGAGGATCGTGGTGAGGCCGTCGAGAACCAAAGGGCCGTCGTCCACCACTGCGACCTTGATCACGACCGCTCCATCGGGAACCGAACCTGCACCGTCCACCATCCGTCCTTCTCGCCGACAACCAGGACGCCGTCTACACGGTCGATTCGGGCACGCATTGTCGTCAATCCCATTCCGCGGCAAGGTGACATCGTAGGTTCGGCAATTCGGTTTCGGATGACGATATCCAGCGTGTCGCCATGGCGGAGTTCAACCGAGACCTGGTCATCACCGTGACGGAGTGTGCATGCGTGGTGTGCCTCCCCCGCAAAGGGGAAGACGAAGGTCTCTTCCGGGGAGGTGGCTCGATCGAGGACGGGGGAACGTCGAACCATGACCACGACAACTGCACCTGTACAGCGCAGATCCGTGACGACCTCGTACTGCTCGTCGCCGCGAGTGTCGCGTGTATTGTCATCACACTGAAGATCGTGGGGTTCGTCGAGTCAGGAATCGGCGGTACGGGTGTCGCCGAGACGGTCGTGATCGTTGCCGCCGTGGCGGTGGTCCCCGCCGTGGCCTACGCGCAACGACGCGGAACCACACTCGCCGCCACACTCGTGTGGTTCACCGGCGCGCCGTTCTTCTCGATCGGGATCTTCTTGCTGGTGCTATCGGTGGTGCCGGACGAGCTCGCCGACATCCCGGGATACGCCACGATCGGCGCGGTCCTGATGCTCATGTTGGGGCTGATCGCGGGCCGAACGCTGCACAGTATGCTCGGCCGGCATCGGCCCGCCGACCAGGTATCGGTGAACCGGTATACCTGACGGGAGGGCGGGCGTCACCGATACGCGACGGCCGCCCTCCCTCCCGGGTCCGTTCGTCGACTCAGCGAGTCTGGAACCGTTGCGCCCCGTCCAGACGCACGACCTCACCGTTGATGTACGAGTTCTCCAGCAGATGCTGGGCGAGGAACGCGTACTCGTCGGGTGTACCGAGACGCTTCGGGAACGGGATGTTCTTGGCGAACTTCTCGAGTCCTTCCTCGCCGATCAGCTCGAGCAGCGGCGTGCGCATGGTGCCCGGTGCGATGGAGTTGAGCCGGATACCGACCGAGCTCAGATCACGGGCACCGGTCAAGGTCAGACCGATGACACCGGCCTTCGCCGCCGAGTACGCGGACTGCCCCATCTGCCCTTCGAAACCGGCGATGGAGCTGGTCATGACAATGGCGCCCCGTTCACCGTTCGGTTTGGGCTCCAGCTTCGCGATCTTGGCTGCCGCCAGGCGAAGCACGTTGTACGTGCCAGTGAGGTAGAGCGAAATCGTGTCGGTGAACCCTTTGCGCGAATGCGGGGTGCCGTCGCGATTGACCACCTTCTCCAGCACCCCGATACCGCCGTGGGCGATGACCGCGTACCTGAGTGTGCCCAGTTCATCGGCCTTCGCCAGCGTCGCCTCCACGGAGTCGTCGTCGAGCACGTCGGTCCGTACGTACACGGCCTTGTTGCCGAGCTCGTCGGCCAACTTCTGTGCCTGCTCATCGGCGATGTCGGCGATCACCACCGCAGCCCCCTCGGCGTGCAGCTTCCGCACCGTCGCCGCCCCCAGACCCCCGGCACCACCGGTGACCAGTACGACTTCACCTTCGAAAGACATGTGTTCCCCTCCTGTTGTTCGGTTGGTTCGCGCCCGGTGTCAGCTGCCGGTCCAGTTCGGCTTCCGCTTCTCCGCGAAGGCCTTCGCGCCCTCGGCGGCGTCCTTCGACATGAAGACCGGGATGAGGAGATCGAGTTGCTTCTTCCACTTCTCCTCGTCCGACCAGCTCCGCGACTCGGCAAGGATCTGTTTGGTTGCGGCCACGGCCAGCGGTCCGTTCTCGGTGATGCGTTCGGCCAGGCGAATTGCCTCGTCCAGGGCCTGTCCCGGTTCCGCGACGACGTTGACGAACCCGTAGCCGGCGCCCTCCTCCGCGCTGAACGTGTCGCCGGTCAGGGCCAGCTCGACGGCCTTCTGGTATGGGATTCTGTCGGGTAGCCGCAGGAGACCGCCACCGCCGGCGACAAGACCTCGTTTGACCTCCGGTAGACCGAACTTCGCGCTCGTCGACGCGACGACCAGGTCGGTGGCGAGAACGATCTCGGTTCCCCCGGCCAGGGCATTACCTTCGACGGCTGCAATCAACGGCTTCTTCGGAGGTTTCTCGGTGAACCCGAGGCCACGACCTTCGACAGCGGCAATCTCACCCGCCGCGAACGCCTTCAGATCCATTCCGGCGCTGAAGTTTCCACCGGTACCAGTGACGATACCGACGGAAAGTTCAGGGTTTCCGTCCAGCTCGTCCATCGCGTCGGCCAGCTGCTGGCTCACCGCCCGGTTCACTGCGTTACGTGCCTCCGGGCGGTTGATCGTGATGATCAGAATTCGCCCTCGGCGTTCGAGCAGTACTTCGTCGGACATTGCGGCTCCTCTCAGCCTTCGACTTCGAATACCACGGCGCCGCCTTGGCCGCCCCCGGCGCACATCGCTGCGACGCCGATTCCTCCGCCGCGGCGCGCCAGTTCGTAGACCATCGTCGTCACCATGCGTGCACCCGATGCCGAGATCGGATGTCCCAGGCTGCAACCGCTTCCCGACACATTCACGATGTCTTCGTCGATGCCGAACTCGCGACACGCAGCAATCGGGACGGAGGCGAATGCCTCGTTGATCTCCCACAGGTCGACGTCGGATGCGGCCAGCCCGGCGCGGTCGAGGACCTTGCCGATCACCGCCACTGCGCCGAGTCCGCAGTCGCGCGGCGGCACTGCGGATGCTGCCCATGCCTTCACGGTCCCGAGGGCCTTCAGTCCCTTGTCGCGCGCGAACTCGTTGCTCGCAAGAGCGATGACGGCCGCGGCGTCGTTGATGCCACTGCTGTTGCCCGCAGTCACCGAGAACCCCTCGATCTCCGGATGTAGGACAGGCAGGGCGGCGAGCCGTTCGGCTGTCGTATCGCGGCGGGGATGCTCGTCCATGGTGAAGTCGACGAGCGAACCGTCGGCACCTGCGACCTTCAGCGGCAGGATCTCGTCGACGAACTTTCCGGCGTCGATCGCCGCCACGGCTCGCTGATGCGACCGGGCTGCCCACGCATCCATGTCCTCGCGGGAGATCCCCACGGACTTTGCGGTGTTCCAGCCCACCGTGACCGCCATGTCGAGGACCGGTGCGGCGGGAGTCTCCGGGTGACTCGGCGGAATCCACGGTTCGACGTATGCTGCGCTCTCGGCGCGTCCGTCGACGCTGCTGCCCCTACGTGTCGGAACCCGCCACTTCATCAGCGGGCCCGTCGACAGCGACTGGACACCTCCAGCGATGAGGGCGCGTTCCATGCCGGAGACGATCTGCGCGGAGGCGTTTCCGATCGCGGTCAGGCTGCCCGCGCAGTGACGGTTGACGGCCTGTCCCGGAACGTTTTCCAGCCCAGCAGCGACCGCTGCGTGCCGAGCGAGGTCGCCACCGCCGTAGTTGGATTCGGCCAGGATGATGTCGTCGATGTCTGCGGCATCGAGGCCGGATCTGCGAATCACTTCCGGGAGGACGGCGGTTGCCAGTTCCTCCGCCGACGTGTTGACCAGAGAACCTTTGAAGGAACGTGCGATCGGGGTGCGGACCGCACCGACGATGACAGGTTGCGGCATGGGTGAACCTCGTGTGATCAGGGAGTGGCTGTGCTCCACTCCGGTTTGTCGAAGCCGATCGACCAAGGGTCAGAGTCTTCTGACCGACATCCTCTTGATGCCGTGAACGAAATCGCTGTGCACGTATTCGGGGTCGGATACCTCGACCTTCGGGAGCCGTGACAGGAGCTCTCGAAAGAGGTGCTTCAGCTCCAGGACGGCCAGCTGCTTGCCGAGACAGAAATGCGGGCCGCCGCCACCGAATCCGACGTGCGGGTTGGGTGTTCGCCCCACATCGAACTCGAGGGGACGGGCGAAGACGTCGGCGTCGAAGTTGCCGGAGCAATAGAACAGTACGAGCTTCTCGCCGGCTTTGATCGGAGTACCCGACACCTCGGTGTCGACCACCGCATGCCGCGCGAACTCGATAACCGGGGTCGACCATCTGACGAACTCGTCGACGGCCTCCGGGCCGCGCTCGTCCCAGTCGTCGAGCAGCCACGAGATCTGTTCGGGATTGTCGGTCAGCGCTTTGAATGCGTGTGAGGTCGCCTGTTTGGTGGTGTCGTTGCCGGCCGACGCCAGAAGGACCATGAACGATCCGGCCTCGTCGTCGGTGAGGCGGTGGCCATCGACTTCGGCCTGCACGATGTTGGTCATCAGGTCGCCCTGCGGATCGGCCCTGCGTGTGCGCGCGAGCTCGACGCCCGTCTGCGTAAGCACACCGAGCTGGGTCATCATGTGTGTTGCGCGCTCTTCGATGCTTGCGTATTCGTCGTCGCTGGTGCTGAAGAGCGCTTCCGCGGCGTAGGCGACCGCTTCGTGGTTCGCCGGATCGATCCCGATCATCTGCGACACGGTCCGCATCGGTAGTTTCTTGGACACCGACTGGACGAAGTCGACGGGTTCACCCGAGCCCAGTTCGCTGAGGAATTCGTCGACGATCGCCGCAGCGTTCGCGATGATCTGCTCTTCTATCGTGCGCACCTGTTTGGGCGTGAACGCCATGCTGATCAATCGCCGATAGCGGGTGTGTTCCGGCGGATCCATGGTGAGGAAGAAACTGATCCCCTTCTGGATCTCGGCGGGCATCGGGTCCATGCTGATACCCGCCGAGGAGCAGAACAGTTCAGGATGGGCACTCACATAACGGATATCGGCGTGCCGTGTCACGGCCCAATACCCCTGCTCCTCGTGCGGGAAGAGCGATTCCGTCGGCCGGTGCCAGGTGAGCCCGTCGACTGCGCGCAACTGCGCGAATGTCCGCTCACGCTCGAAGAAGTCCTGGTCCCAGAACGACGACGCAGAGATGTCCAGCGAGTGGTACGGCCGAGTCGACGCAGTGGAGACGTTGCTCATGCTACCTCCGGATACCGGTTGGTTATGGCGACGAAGCTACGGGTGGAGCGTCGGGCCCGCGCTCATCCGCGCGGGCCCGGACACCCATACCGTATACCATTCCGTAAGGAAGTCGATAGAACAACAGCTCACATTTCCCCGGTCTCGTCCCGCGCGCCGGCTGGCTTTCCGCGGCGGTTACAACGCGTGCCGAAGGCTGGGATGCGCGCGGGAACAGATGCCCGCGGTCACGGATCGATCGGCTCTCGCCGCTCGAGGTCGTCGACGAGTGTGTGCACCGTGCGGTTCCGCACGATCCACTCGTCGATCAGCGGGTTCACGATCCCACGCAGCGCCGAGTACACAGCCCACAGCCTCGGGGTGACAACACGTGGTGCTCGCCGTTCGATTGCGCGCACGGTGACGGCGGCAGCGCGTTCGGGGCTGACCCGCCTGTTCATCGGCCAGGGCAGCAATTCACCGACTCGCGCTCCCAGTGGATCCCGGTCGAGGGTGTTGCGCGCCAACTCCGTGTCGACGAATCCGTAGTAAGCGACCGTGACGGTCGCGCCGGTGTGGGCCAGTTCCAAGCGCAGGGCTCGCCCGACCTGTTCGACGGCGGCCTTGCTCGCCATGTACGCGGAGCCACCGAGCCCGGGGCTGAACGCTGCGGCCGAAGACACAACAACGATGTGCCCGCCGCGCTCGACGATCCCGTCGAGTGTCGGGTGGATGGTGTTCAGCGCACCGGTGAGGTTGACCGCCATGACGCGGTCGAACTCCGCAAGGTTCGAGGTGCGGATGGTCGCGGGCAGCGGGGTGATACCGGCGTTGGCGACGACCACGTCGATCGGTCCGAAGTCCTCCGAGGAGCGGGCGAGCACGTCGGCCATCGCGTCGCGATCGGTCACGTCGGCGACCGCAACGAAGGTTGCGTTCGCATCGAGCGTCTCGGCCGCCCTCTTCAACGTGATCTCGTCGCGGTCGACGAGCACCACGCGGGCACCGCGTCCGAGAAGTTCGCGGGCCATGGACAATCCGATGCCCTGGGCAGCGCCGGTGACGAGAGCGACCCTTCCAGCAAGGTTCAGAGACCGTGTCATATCAACGCTTCCTCCGATGCGGGATGCGCGGCAGGGGCCAGGACCTTCCCGAGCCGGTAGTCGGCGAGGTCGAACTTCGACATCCGTCGGCGAAACGACGCGTTGAAGCCGGGCCAGAACGTGAAATTGCGGCCCGAGGGGCTCAGGTAGTAGCTGCTGCATCCGCCGGAGTTCCACACGGATCCGGCCAAGCGCCGGTCGGTGTCCTCGACGAAATCCTGCTGGACATCGGCTCGCACCTCGACACTGTCGATGTTCGTGGCACCCATGGCATGCAGAGCCGCGAGCAGGTAGTCGATCTGCGTTTCGATGGTGACCACCTGAGAGGTGTAGACCACGGAGTTCGGACCCAGCAGCATGAACATATTGGGAAAGTTCTCGATCGTCGTCCCCAGGTAGGCGGTCATCTCACCGCCCGCCCACTGCTCCGACAGCAGGCGGCCGTCGCGGCCGCGCAGTCGGGAGAAGCCACTGTTGTTCGTGAGCTTGAACCCGGTGCCGAACACGATGGTGTCGACCTCGTGCCTGGTGCCGTCGACGGTCACGACCGCGTCGCGTTCGACGTGATCGATTCCGGTGGTGACGACATCGACGTTGTCGGACGCAAGGGCCGGGTAGTACCTGTTGGAGAACGTGGGCCGCTTGCATCCGAATGCGTATGTGGGGGTGAGCTTCTCGACCAATGCCCGGTCCTCGACCTGGCGGCGCAGGTGCCACCGTCCGAGTGCCGCAGCGCCGCTGAGCAACCCGGGGCGGTAGACGAGCCCGGGCACGAGGGCTTCCTGGACGAGATCCAGGGCTTTGCGGGCGGCACGCTGGGTGGCCGGCACCTTCGCGAAGAGCCGCTGCACACGGGGAGCGACCGGGCGGTCGGGGTGCGGAAGGATCCAGGTGGGTGTCCGCTGGAACACCGTCATGTGCTCGACCTGCGGTTGCAGGCGCGGAATGAACTGCACGGCAGACGCTCCGGTACCGACCACTGCGACGCGTCGACCGGCGATGTCGTGCTCGTGGTTCCAGTCGGCCGAGTGGTAGGTGGCACCGTCGAACGAGTCGAGGCCGGGAAGGTTCGGCACGGAAGGTTCACTGAACGGGCCCATCGCGGCGACGAGGATGTCGGCGGTGTAGTTCCCGCGGGTGGTCTCCACGCGCCAGTGCTGAGCCGTATCGTTCCAGGCTGCCTCGACCATCTCGGTCCCCAGATGCAGGTGGGGGCGGAGGTTGTGCTTGTCCGCGCAGTCCTCGAGGTACTGCTGGATTTCTTCCTGCAGCGGGTAGAGCCTGCTCCAGTCGGGTTTGGGCGCGAACGAGAAGGAGTAGAGGATCGACGGTATGTCGCACTGGGCGCCCGGGTAGGTGTTGGCCTGCCAGGTTCCGCCGAGAGTTTCCGCGCGTTCGAATACCGCGAAGTCGTCGATTCCGTCCTGCTGAAGCCTGATTGCCGTCCCCAGGCCACCGAAACCGGCACCGATGATGGCGACGCGCAAATGTGTATCAGTCATGGTCCGACTCGTTTCACAGGTCGATTTCGAGTGTGGATCCGGCAGCGCGCGACACGCACGGGAGCATCGATCCCGATCGCTCCTCATCGAGGAGACGCGTGTCGCGATGGTCGACGTCGCCGGACACCACGCGCACCTTGCAGCTTCCGCAGAAGCCTTGCCGGCATGAATAGGCCGCGGACGGGACGGCACGCCGCAGCGCCGAGAGAGCGGTCTCGTCCGCAGCGACCTCAACGGTGGTTCCCGTCCGTGCGAGACGCAGCGCGAACGGTTCGCCCCCGACGACGGGCGGCGGGCTGAATCGTTCGGTGTGCAGCGAGCAGGTCGGTGCCACGAGGGGAGCCTGCTGGTATGCGTCTTTGATGAGGGGCGCCGGACCGCACAGGTAGATGGCGCCGTTCGGCCGGGCGTGGCCGAGGATCTCGGCGATCGGGGTGATGCCGAATTCGTCGTCGGGCCGGATCAGGACGTCGCCACCGGGGAGTGCCGACAGTTCGCCCTGGAACGGCATGGTGTCGCGGGACCGGCCGAGGTAGAGCAGCGTCCACGGAGTCCCGGTGCCGGCGACACTGCGGATCATCGGCAGGATCGGCGTGATTCCGATCCCGGCGGCGACGAAGAGGTACGAGGGTGCGGCGGCGAGGGGAAAGGCGTTGCGGGGGCCGCGGACCCGGAGTGTGCTGCCTTCGTCGACCGCGTCGTGGATCTCGGCGGAACCGACGCCGTCGTCTATGCGGCGGACGGCGATGCGGTAGCGGGCCCGGTCCTCGGGGTCTCCGCACAGGGAGTACTGACGTTGTGGACCCGACGGCAGGAAGACGTCGAGGTGCGCACCGGGAACCCAGGCGGGCAGCGGTCCGCCGTCGGGTGAGGACAGTGTCAGGGAGACGACTCCGTCGGCTTCCACGGTGCGGGTCTCGACGTGGAGCACACGGTCGTAGGCGCTGTGCCGCACGGGGGCGGGTCGCGACAGGATCGGGGCGAGGCGACTCTCGCTGAACAGCTTCGAGTAGGCCTGGGTCGCGTGCATCACCGCGCCGAGGAACGGCGACGGTGCGGTGACGGTGCTCATGCTGCGGCCTCCCGGGCTGCGGGAGACTGGGCGAGGTAGCGGACGGCCTTGTCGATGTCGCCCATGTGCGAGGGGTGGAAGTCGCGCTTCAGGTACGGCGGGATCTGCTTCGCGAGGAAGGTCAGAGTGGGGATCATCGATGCCTTCACCGAGCGCCGGTAGGCGAGGGGCCACCACACGCGGCGGGTTTCGGTGGTGTCGATGCGGTACATGTAGGCGGTGGTGCTGAACCACAGGATCGCGAGGCCCGCGAACGCGATGAACGCGGTGCGCACACGGCGCGCGTAGCTGCCGTCGACATACTGGAAGGCGTCGTACGCGACGTTGCGGTGTTCCATCTCCTCGGCTCCGTGCCAGCGCAGCAGGTCGAGCATCGTCGGATCGACACCGCGTCGGTCGAACGGGGCGTTGTCGATCAGCCACTCGCCGACGACGGCAGTGAAGTGCTCGGCGGCGGCGTAGATGCCGAGGCGTTCGCGCAGCCAAATTCGTCCCGCGCGGCCCTCGAGGCCGTGGTCGCCGAAGATCTGGTCGACGATGTATCCGATGCGCTCGAGGACGGGCGCGATGTCGACGTCGTGTTCGGCGAGGTACGTGCGGAAGCTCTCGTGGGAGCTCGCGTGCGTGGCTTCCTGACCGACGAATCCGACGACCTCTTCGTGCAGGCGCGGGTCGTCGATGTACTCCAGGGATCGGCCGAAGACGTCTGCCATGGCGCGCTCGCCCTCGGGGAGTACGAGGTGCATGACGTTCCAGAACTGCGTCGCGTACGAGTCGCCGGGGACGTACTGCAGTGGCACCCCGGACCAGTCGAAGCGCACGTTGCGAGCGGTGATCGCGAGTGCCTCTTCGCTGTAGGGCGTCGGAGCGCCGTGATGTGACGACATGCCTGACTCCTCGGTTGTTACGTGTTACTGGAAGATACAGCGAAGATACATTAGGACTTACCGTGTATCAATGTTTCAGGAAGATAGATCGGGATAGCCTAGGACGATGCCTGCCGAACAGCCGCCCGCCGCCGATGTCGCGTCCACCGTCGGCGCCACCAACCCGCCGGAGATCGAGTCGATCCTCGATGCGGCCGAGGCCCAGTTCAGCGAAATCGGCGTCAAACTGACGACGATCAACGACATCGCTCGACGTGCCGGCGTGGGGCGGGTGACGATCTACCGACGAATCGGCGGTCGGGACGAGATCGCGCACGCCGTGACCACCCGGAGCGCCGCGCGTCTGATCGACGAGGTCGTCGCCACGGCCCGAGCCGCCGAGACCATCGACGACATGATCGGCAACGTCTTCGCCACCACCGTCATTCGCATGCGCGAACACCCCGTCTGGAATCGGATGCTCACCCTCGAGGCCGCGAGTTCGCTACCCCGATTGACGACCGATGGGGGCGCACTCCTCACGAACGCCACGCACGCGGCCGCCGCCATACTCGACGAAGCCGTGAAATCCGGACTGATGCCCGCCATCGAGGACCTCGCCGCGCGCGCCGAGGTCCTCGTTCGGGTTGCTCATTCCGTTGTTCTCACGCCGCAGGCAGTGATACCCCTCGGATCACGCGACGAACTGGTGTCGTTCGCGCAATCCCATCTGCTTTCGATCGTGGTACCTCATCGGGCGTGACGCAGCCCCAGCACGCGCCGCAGCACCGGCAGCACGTACGACTTGCGGCGAAGCGCGATCAGCTCGAATCCGGGTAGCGGAAAGCGCTGACGCACCACACTGCGGGTAGAGACGAATTCACGCATCCCGTCGACCCCGTGAACGCGCCCGAACCCACTGTCGCCGACTCCGCCCATCGGGACAGCGCCCATGCCCGCGAACGCGACGACGGAGTTGATCGTGACCTGGCCCGCGCGGAGCCGCTCAGCGATCTCGACACCGCGCCGACGCGAGAACACCGACGCACCGAGCGCGAAGTCGCTCGCATTTGCCAACTCCACGGCCTCGTCGACGTCGGTGACCGTCCGCACCGTCACCACCGGACCGAACGTCTCCTCCCTGACCGCGGCCGAGTCCTCGTCTGCGTCGAGGATCACGACCGGTTCGATGTACCGATCGCCCACCGATTCGGGCCCTCCGAGCAGCAACTGCCCACCGTCCTTCACAGCAGCGGCAATGTGGCGACGCACCACGTCGATCTGGGCGGGCATCGTCATCGGCCCATACGTGGCGTCGTCACCGCTGCCCGGTCGCACCTGATCGAGCTGACCGCGTAGTTCCGCGAGGAACCTGTCTCTGACCTCGCGGACGACATAGACACGTTCGACACCCACACAGGTCTGACCGGCATTGGAGAATCCACCCCACGCGATGGCGCGCGCCGCGGCCTTCACATCGGCGTCCTCTGCCACGACGACGGGGTCCTTGCCGCCGCACTCGAGCAGCACCGGTGTGAGGGTGTGCGCGCATTGCGCCATGATCTTCTTGCCGGTGCGTGTCGACCCGGTGAACCCGACCTTGTCCACGCCGGCGTTGCAGAGCAGGGCGCCGGTCTCCCCGAAACCCGTCGTCAGCTCCAGAACACCCGACGGCGCAGCTGGATTCGCCCGATAGAACGCGTCGACGTACCAGGCCGCAACCGCAGGCGTGTACTCGCTCGGCTTCAGCACCACAGTGTTGCCCGCTGCGAGCGCGAACGAGACCGAACTGTTCGGAGCGTAGAGCGGATAGTTCCACGGTGAGATGATGCCGACCACCCCGAGCGGCGTGTACTCCACGTCTGTCGCGTAATTCGCGAAGAGCAGCCCCGGGCCCGACTTCGGCGGACGCAGCGCGCGGGCGGCGTTGTCCTCCGCCCAGCGCATGTGTTCGACGGCCAGAACGACTTCGATGAAGGCATCGTCGCGCGGCTTGCCGTTCTCCCGATGGATCAGGTCGATGACCTCGTCGGCGTTACGCCAGATCCACGTCCGCCACCGCCGCAGGTGGGCGCCGCGGCCGCTCATACCCTGGCGCTTCCACCACGGGAGCGCCGACCGCGCGCGATCGACCCGCAGCTGTACAGCGTGCTCGTCGTGGATGCGGAACCGCTCGACTTCCTCGTCCGTCGCCGGATCGAGGGAGCGGAACTCCTCGTCGGATACCTGGATTTCAGAGCTCATCAGGACCGCTCGGCCAGGGCTTCCCGAAGCTCACGCTTGAGGATCTTGCCTGCCCCGGACATCGGGATGGCGTCGACGAACTCGACACTGCGTGGTGTCTTGTAGCCGGCGATGTGCTCCTTGCAGAATGCCTGCAACTCTTCGGCAGTGACCTCGGCGCCCGCGGCCAGGATCACGACGGCGTGCACTGTTTCTCCCCAGGTCTCGGACGGCAACCCGATCACCGCGGACTGCGCGACCGCCGGATGCTTGCTCAGGGCGCTCTCGACCTCGGCGGAGTACACGTTCTCTCCCCCGGTCACGATCATGTCCTTGAGTCGGTCGACGACGAAGACGAATCCGTTCTCGTCGAGGTAACCGCCGTCGCCGGTGTGGTACCAGCCGTCGCGCAGGACGGCTGCGGTTTCGGCAGGCTTGTTCCAGTAGCCCTGCATGACATGTCCACCACGCACACAGATCTCGCCGACGGTACCGGTAGGAACAGGGTTGCCGCCGGTGTCGACGATCCGCAGTTCCGAGTGCGGTGCGGCCTGTCCACCCGAGCGCAGTGTGGCGCCCCTGTGATCGTCCGGGAGCAGCAGCGACGCGACGGGCGCGACCTCGGTCATGCCGTACGCCTGGGTCATGCGCACACCCGGGAACATCGTCAGGATCCGATTGGCCAGACCTTCACCGATCGGCGAACCGCCGTAGAGGATCCGCTGCATCGCCGACAGATCGTATTCGCTCACCGAGGGGTGATCGACGAGGAGCTGCAACATGGTCGGGACCAGCAGGACATCGGTCGGGCGATACTGCTCGATCGCCTTCAGTACCGCGACCGGTTCGAAGAACGGCACGATGATGTGAGGTCCGCCGAGCATGACCTGGCCTGCCCACGCGGCCAGGTCTGCGAGGTGGAACATCGGCGCAGCGTGCAGGAAACGCGCATCACCGGACAGGAGCTCGCCGGTGGCGACCGTTCCGGCTGCCGAGGTCACCATGTTGGCGTGGCTGAGCATCACGCCCTTGGGGAAACCGGTGGTTCCGCCGGTGTAGAAGATGCCGGCCAGCTCATCGCCGGAACGTCGTGCGTCCTCCACCGGTTCGTGGGTGGCGATCAGCTCTTCGTACGACACGGTGCCTTCGGGGGCATCGTTCTCCCCCGCGTACACGATGGTGGTCAGGTCGGGGCAGGCACCGCGAAGAGCGGGAACGGCCGCGGTGAACGCGTCGTCGACGATGAGCACCTTCGTGCCGGAATCATTGAGCGAGTATGCGATCTCGGCGGGGCTCCACCGGATGTTGACCGGGTTCAGAACCGCATCGGCCCACGGAACCGCAAGAAGGTACTCGGCGTAGCGGTCGCTGTTGAGCGAGAGCATCGCGACGCGGTCGCCGGAGACCACACCGAGGCTGTGCAGACCGGCGGCGAGACGAGCAATGCGATCGATATGTTCGCGGAACGTGCGTGTGCGATCACCGTAGATGGTGGCGGGTGCCTCGGGAGTGCGCTGCAGGGCACGGTGCAGGCCTTGGGTCAGGTACATTGAAACTCCAGGGTGTCCGGGGAACGGTGAGGGTCTTACAGCGAACGGGCGATGATGTCCTTCATGACCTCGTTGGCGCCGGCATAAATTTTCTGTACGCGACTGTCGGTGAACATGCGCGCGATCGGGAATTCGTTCGTGTACCCGTAGCCACCGAACAGCTGCAGGCAGCGGTCGACGATCACGCACTGCTGGTCGCTGGTCCAGTACTTCGCCATCGCGGCGGTGGGGACGTCGAGTTCGCCTCGGAGGAACTTGGCGATGCAGTCGTCGACGAAGGTCCGTGCGATGCGGGTGACGGTGGCGCACTCGGCGAGCTCGAAGCGGGTGTTCTGCATGTCCATGAGCGGCTTGCCGAAGATATTGCGTTCCTTCGTGTATGCGGTGGTCACCTCGACGGCGTACTCCATCATCGCAACACTTGCCACTGCGCAGATCAGGCGTTCGTTGGGGAGCTGTTCCATCAGCTGGATGAATCCCCTGCCTTCGTCGGGGCCGAGGAGGTTCTCCGCCGGGATCCGCAGGTCGTCGAAGAACAGTTCGGCGGTGTCCTGGCCCTTCTGCCCGATCTTGTCCAGCACGCGTCCGCGCTCGAAACCCGGTGTGTCGTCGGATACCTCGGCGACGAGCAGCGACAGGCCCGACGCGCGGGCCTCGGGGTCGGTCTTCGCGGCGATGATCAGCAGGTCGCAGTTTCGGCCGTTGGAAATGAAAGTCTTTGCGCCGGAGACGAGATAGTCGTCTCCGGACTTGACAGCGCGGGTACTGATGGCCTGCAGGTCGGATCCGGTTCCCGGCTCGGTCATCGCGATGGCGCCGATCCACTCCCCCGACGCGAGTTTCGGCAGCCAACGCTGTTTCTGCTCTTCGGTGCCGTACGCGAGGATGTAATGCGGAACGATACCGGTGTGCACGCCGAGCTGCATCGCGCTGTCACCGGAGCGGATCTGCTCCTCGAACAGGATCGCTTCGTAGGCGAAGGTGGCACCGCCGCCGCCGTACTCCTCGGGGATGGACATGCACAGAAGCCCCAGGTCGCCGGCCCTGCGGTAGACGGATCGGTCGGGATAGCCCTGCTCGATGAACTTCGACTCGAGCGGCGCCACTTCCTTGGTGAAGAAGTCGCGGGCGAGTTCCCGAACAGCAGCCGGCTCGCTCGCTTCGGGCGTGGTGATGAGTGCTGTGGACACGGTGCCTCCGGTGTCGCGCGATGATCGGGTTCGCTTCTGTCCCCGTGAGTGCCCCCAAGGTAATGTGCTTGTTGGCACACTGTCAATAACAATTCCCGGGTCAGAATTTCGCCCACGCGAAACGGGGGCCACCAGGAGTGAGAGGGTATTTCCATGAGCTTGGAGGCCGAACCCCGGCGACAGCGCCTCGAACCCGACGCACGTCGCCGCCAGATCCTCGACTGCGCCATCCGACTGTTCGGCGAACGCCCCTACGCGTCGGTGTCGGCCACCGAACTGGCGAAAGAAGCCGGTGTCGCGCGGGGACTCATCAACCATTACTTCGGAGGCAAGCGCGACCTCTATCTCGAGGTCATCAAAGCGATGGTCACCGTGCCACCTCCGGATCGCGTCACCGTCCCCGACGGGACCCTCGCCGAGCGTGCGGACGCCTTCATCGACTGGTTCCTGAGCATCCTCGAACGACACGGCAAGACCTGGCTCGTCGCAGTCGCCGGCGGCGGCATGGCAAGCGACCCGGACGTCGGCAAGATCCTCAGCGACGCGGACGACCTTGCCGCTGATCGCCTGCTCGAGGCGCTCGGACCTGCCATCACCGAGGAAGAGGCCCTCGCGCTCCACCCGATGATTCGTGCCTACGGCGGTCTGATCAAATCCACCGGCCGGGAATGGATCGAACGCCGATCACTGACCCGCGATCAAGTCCACACCTTGCTCACCGACACCCTGATCGTGATCGTCGAATCGTCCATCGGGGGATCCCGCTCCGCGTGAAGGTGCCGCCGGGGACACACGGTGGACTAACCTGGACCCATGTCGGATCGGGACCGGACCTCGGACGGGAAACCGCAGAACGCACGACCTCGCGACGCACTGGGTCGCCCCCTTCCCTACGGCGAGGAGGGGGTCGAGGGAATTCCCGAGGACGCGCAATTCGACCCCGACGAGGCGATCACCGAAGGTCAACGCCTCTTCGACCACGGGTACCCATTCCACGCCCACGAGGTGTTCGAGTCGGTCTGGAAGTCCTGCGAGCCCGAGGAGCGCCCCCTGTGGCAGGGTCTGGCACAGCTCTCGGTCGGGCTCACCCACCTGCTTCGTGGCAACGTGAAAGGCGCCACGTCGGTGCTGAAGCAGGGGCAGGCGCGAATACGTCACTACGAGGACGAACCACCCCACGGTCTCGACATCGACGGGCTTTCCGCGTGGGCCGACCATCTGCTCACCGAGATCGAACGCGGCGACCCGATCCCGGAACCTCCGACACCACGGTTGAGGATGCCCTGATGCCGACTCTCCCCATGTTTCCACTGGGTACGGCACTGCTTCCCGGAGACCACCTTCCCCTGCGGGTGTTCGAGCCGAGGTATCAAGAACTGGTCCGCGACTGTATGGCTTCACCCGACGGCCCGCGATTCGGTGTCGTGCTCATCTCCCGTGGGCACGAGGTAGGTGGCGGTGATCAGCGCACCGACGTCGGCGCCGTGGCTCGCATCATGGTCGACAACGAGCTCGGTGGTGGACGTCACACTCTGGAATGTATTGCGGAAGAACGTATTCGCATCCTCGGATGGCTTCCCGACGATCCGTATCCGCGCGCTGAGGTAGAGGAGTGGCCCGACACCGACTCCGGCACCGTGGATCTGAGCGAACTCACCGTGTATCTGGGCAGGCTCTACGGTCTGCTCGACAAACTCACCGAGGGGCGCGCGGCGCCCCCGCCGGACGATCTTCCGACCGATCCCGGCGCGCGGCTCTTTGCTCTTGCTCGGCACATCCCGATGGGCGAGGCCGACCGGTACGCGATACTCAGCGCGCCGGGCCCCGAGGAGAGACTCGTTTCGCTCATCGAATCCATCTCGAGCACAATCGACCTCGCGGAATGGCGGCTGAAGAATGGCTGACCGTGCGGCGTCTTGCGTCGTCACATGTCGTGTTCCGCGAGCCACCGTTGACGTCGGCGCGGTGATGCCTGCGCCAACCAGGCATCCTCGATCACCTCGGCCAGCTCCTGACGGCTGATCTCGCCGATCCGGCTCGTGCGCAGGAGGACCGACGGGTGACCGTCGAAATGCGGGGTGGTGAAGAAGGGCGTGTGGGGATCCTGGATCAGTGCGAGCTTGTCGGATTCGGACGCCACCCAGAAGACCACCACATCGGTGTATCGCTCGCCGGTGTCGGGGTCCTTCGCGTCCGGACGTGGCGTACGGAAGAAGACGAACGACTTACGACCCACTTGATACACGGAGTGGCCTTTGGGCCCGGCCTCGATCGTGACGTCGGGCATGACCGACGCCAATTTGTGAATGTCCTCCACCCGCGCCCTTGTCACACGATCACCACCGGCACCTGATCACCACGTCCAGGGTACGTCGCTTGTGAGAATTCACGGGCGGAACGGCACCGCAGCGGTCGTACTGTGGTGACGTGGACATCCGAGAACAGATCGTGGCCGAACGCGCGGAACTCGTCGAACTCCTACGTTCACTGACGCCCGCCCAGTGGGACGCGCCGTCGCTCTGCGACGGGTGGTCGGTGCGCGACGTCGCGGGCCATCTGACGATCGATTCGGTGCCCCTACACCGATACGCTCTCACCGGTCTCGTCCATCCGTCGGCCGATCGCCTCAATGAGCACTACGTCGTCGCAGCGCGCGAGGTCCCCGTCGACCGGCTCGTGGACGGGTTGTCGGCCTCGATCTCCACGAGTTGGATGGCCCGATACTTTCCGCGTCTGTGTCTTGCCGATCATCTTGTCCACCAGCAGGACATCCGCAGGCCGCTGGGGCTTCCGCGAACGATCGACCCCGACCGGCTCCGGCTCGTGCTCGATCACCCGGATCCGTTCGCCCGACCCCGACGCTATATCCGAGAACTCCGGCTCGTCGCGACCGACCTGGAGTGGGAACGCGGCGACGGGCCCGTCGTGCAAGGTCCCGGGGAGGCACTCGCGCTGGCGATAGTAGGCAGGGCCGCAGTTCTCGACGAATTGGACGGCGACGGCGTCGAACTGCTGCGCCTACGTATCGGTCGGTCCTGAGCGCTCAGACGATCACCACATCGAGGGGCTGCGGACCGTGCCCTCGATGTGCTCCGCGACAGGGTGCCGGCCGGTGAGCGGGTGGCGGTTCTCGGTGCCGGGGGTCGAGTTCGGCGCCACCGTATGATCGCGTGCGGGGTTGTGCGCTTCGACACGGCCCCGCACACGACGGTCCGACGCGGACGGTCAGAGTCCGCCGATCCCGACGTACATCGTCTCCAGGTATTCGTCGATGCCTTCGTGTCCGCCTTCGCGACCGAGACCCGACTGCTTCACCCCACCGAACGGTGCGGCTGGATTCGAGATCACCCCCGAATTGATGCCCAGCATCCCAGATTCGAGCCGCTCCGGGATACGCAACATGCGCGCCGCGTCCCGGGTATAGACGTACGAGATCAAGCCGAAGTCGGTGCCGTTGGCCAGGGCCACCGCCTCGTCCTCGGAGCGGAACGTGGTGATGGGCGCCACCGGCCCGAAGATCTCCTCGGACAGTATCTCCGCGTCCTCCGGCACCCCGGCCAGCACCGTCGGCCGGTAGAACCAGCCGGCGCCGGGAAGCGCCGCACCACCGGTGACGACGGTGGCTCCGCGGCGGACCGCATCGTCGACGAGAGCCGTCACCTTGTCGCGGCCGGCCTCGTCGATGAGCGGACCCAGATCCACGCCGTCCTCGGTCCCGCGACCGACACGCTTTGCTTCGAAGCGGGCGGCCAGACGCTGCGCGAACTCGTCGGCGACGTCCTCGTGCACATAGAAACGGTTCGCCGCGGTACACGCCTCGCCGACATTTCGCAGTTTCGCGGCGACCGCACCCTCGATTGCCGCGTCGAGGTCAGCGTCCTCGAAGACGATGAACGGTGCGTTGCCGCCTAGTTCCATCGAGGTGCGCAGCACGTTCGTCGATGCCTGTTCGAGCAGCTTCCGCCCGACCTCCGTCGAGCCAGTGAACGACAGTTTCCGCAATCGCGGATCCGCGATCAGCGGTCCCGTGGCGGCACCCGCACCGGAGGTGGGGACGACGTTGACGACCCCGGCCGGGACGCCGACCTCGTCGAGGATCTGCGCGAACAGCAATGTCGTCAGCGGCGTGAGTGCTGCCGGCTTCACCACCGTGGTGCACCCCGCGGCCAGCGCCGGTGCGATCTTGCGCGTGGCCATCGCGAGCGGGAAGTTCCAGGGTGTGATGAGCAGGCACGGCCCGACCGGCTTCTTCAACACGAGCAGACGCGACGCGCCGTCGGGTGCGGTGGTGTAGCGGCCGTCGATGCGTACCGCTTCCTCGCTGAACCAGCGGAGGAACTCCGCGCCGTAGGCGACCTCCCCTCGCGCCTCCGGTAGCGCCTTCCCCATCTCGAGGGTCATGAGCAACGCAAAGTCGTCAACGCGGGCGATGACCGCCTCGTATGCCTTCCGGAGCAGTTCCCCTCGGACCCGCGGCGGTGTCGCCGCCCACGACTCCTGCGCCGCGACTGCGGCGTCGAGTGCTGCCCGCGCGTCGTCGGGGGACGCATCAGCCACGGTCGTCAGTTCCTCGGCGGTCGCTGGGTCGTCGACGGCAAATCGTGATCCGGTGGACGAATCGCGCCACCGACCGTCGATGTAGAGACCGGTGGGTAAGGTTGCCAGCAAAGATCTTTCGATCTCCATGATCATGGCTCTTGTCCTTTCTCGAACAGAATCACCTGACGGACTGCGCTGCCGTCGGCGAGGTTGTCCATAGCCTCGTTGATGTCGTCGATCGTGATTGTCGACGAGATCAGTTGCTCGACGGGAAGCTTTCCGTCGCGCCACAATCGGGCGAAGGTCGGAATGTCCCGAGCGGGCACGGCGGACCCGAGATAGCTTCCGATGATGGTGCGTGCTTCCGCGGTGATCCCGAGTGGCGCGATCGTAGCCCGCGCATCGGGCGCGGGCAGACCCACCGTGATCGTCTTGCCGCCGGCGCCGGTGAGCAGCACCGCGGTTTCGAAGGCGCGGGCGTTACCCGCAGCCTCAACCACGATGGGGGCCTTGATCCCCGCATCGAGCGCCTCCTGCGGTGTGTACACCGCGCTTGCGCCGAGTTGCCGGGCACGTTCGAGCTTGCCGGGGACCGCGTCGACACCGATGACTGCACCGCGCCCGAGCGACACCGCGGTGATCAGCGCGGCCATGCCGACACCGCCGAGACCGACCACGACGACGGTGTCACCATCTCGGGGGTCACCCGCGTTGATGACGGCACCGCCGCCAGTGAGGACAGCGCATCCCAAGACTGCAGCGACGTGCGGCGGGATGTCGTCGTCGACGGGGACAACCGAACGACGATCGACGACGGCATGATCGGCGAAGCCGGACACACCCAGGTGATGGTGGATCTCCTCACCGTCCCAGCGCAGCCGCCTGCCACCACCGAGGAGCTCTCCGGCGTTGTTCGCAGCCGAGCCCGGGGCGCAGGGCAGCCGCCCATCAGTGCGACAGTTCGCGCACTCTCCACACCGCGGCAGGAACGCCATCACGACCCGCTGACCCGGGCTCAGATCATTGACACCGGGGCCAGTCTCGACGACACGGCCGGCCGCTTCGTGCCCGAGGAGCATCGGAACGGGACGGACCCGGTTGCCGTCCACAACAGACAGGTCGGAATGGCACAGTCCCGCTGCCTCGATCCGCACCAGGATCTCTCCCGGTCCGGGAGGATCAATGTCGAGTTCCACAATGCGGATGGGCCGGGATTCCGCGTACGGTCTCGGCCGGCCGATCTCCTCGAGTATTGCTCCGGCGATCTTCACGCCGTATCCCCTTCCTTCGCTGTGTTCTTCGAGCTTCCGTGGGAGTGTGCGTGTCCACCGCCCGTCGCAAGTGCATCCGCGACCGATGCCTGGATGTCGTCACCGGCACGGAGCGGGCGGTCGGCGAAGATGCCTTCGTGTGCAAGGACGGGACGTCGATCGCCGGAAAGTTCGGGATACCGCTCCTCGAGTGACTCGCGCCGACGGGCGAGTGTGTGCCAGTGGGCAACCGTCTCTCGGTCGCCGCCGCGCACACTCCGCCATGTGTTCGGCATCTGCTCGCGGCTCGGACCGGCCGACGCGACGGCACCCATCCGTACACGTGTGGGTCGCCGCCGGGTGGCACCACCACATGCGATGCACGACGGAGCCGGCGAATTCATGTTCGGTACAGCTGCTTCAAAGCAATGTCCGTTGTCGCAGCCGAAGTCGTAGAGAATCATTTCGGCCCGCCTAGCTGTAGTATCCGTCGGGCGCAAGCCGCAGACTCTTCCGCTGTTCGGCATCGTGCCCGAAGATCACTTCGGCACCGGTGCGGTCGGCGATTCCTCGCAGCTTCTCCACTGATTCGAGCCAGCGCACGTTGTCCCAAACGATCGCCGCGCCGACCGCCGGCGGACCCCAACTCTCCTGGAGGTAGACGGCGTCGGACGTGAAGATCTTCGTGCCGTCGTTCTCCAAGTCCAGTTGCAACGACATGGTGCCCCAGGTGTGCCCGGGGGTGTGAATCACGCTCACCCCAGGGACGATCTCCGAGTCGCCGTGGACCGCTTCGAGGTCGAGTCCGTCGTAGTCGCTGACGATGTGCGCTCCGCTGGAATAGCCCGTGATCGCATTCGCACCTTCGATCTCGTCGGCCTGCGCCAGGATCCGCGTTTTCGGATTCGTGAACATCTTCGCGTTCGCGGCGTGATCGAAATGCAGGTGCGACAGGAGCAGGATGTCGACGTCGTCGGACGTCATCTCGAGCTGGGCGAGGGATGTGTCGAGGTACCCCGGTCCGTCGACCGGTTCGCGCACCGGAAAGAAGTCGTGGAAACCCGTCGGCGCCCAGCGCTCCTCCCAGTCTCGGGGAACCCCGGTGTCCCACAGTATGTTCCCGTCTGGATGCTCGATGAGCACGGCGTGGGTGGGGCAATCGCGCCACACCACGGGCTCATTCTTGTGGTGCCGGTCACGGATCGTGTGACCGCCCTGGAGCAGCAGCCACGTCAGATCCGTCTCCATCACGCCGGTGGAGAGGACGTGCACCTTCATGTCGACCACGGCAACCTCCTTGTGTTCTTGGTGACCTTCACCATGACCGATTTCGCCCATCGCAGATATGGCTCTCTGTGACATATTGAAGGGCCATAGGTGACATTGAGCGCCATACTCTTGCGTGGAGGATCGATGAACACACCCAGCCGAGAACAGCCCGCCGACCCGAGCCCAGCTCTCGCCGTCCCGACGACGGACGAGGTGCGCCGAGTCCTGCGGGAGTGCGCCGAGGACCTCACCAGCGTCCGCGACGGAGGGGTGGTTCTCCAGGGCATCCTGCGACGCACCCGCACCCTTCTCGGTGTCGATATGGCGTATCTCAGCGTGAACGACCTCGAGAGCGGAGAGACGCACATCGCGGAGACCGTCGGTGTGGAGACCGAGGAATACCGCACGATCCGGATGCCGTTGGGCACCGGAATCCTCGGGACCGTCGCCGCGGGAAACGCACCGACACAGACCCGTGACTATCTCGCGGACCCCGACATGAACCACCTGCCGGGAATCGACGCGATCGTCCGGGGCGAAGGTGTTCGTTCGATCGCCGGAGCCCCGGTCCGGGTCGGCGGACGTGTCGTGGCCGCGCTCCTCGTCGCCCATCGGGTCTGCACCGCGTTCCCGGACGAAACAGTCGCCGCGCTTGTCGATCTGGCAGCGCAGGCCGGAGTCGCCTACGAACACCTACGCATCCGCAACGAGGCATCGCGGCTGCGGACGGTGCTCTCCCGGACGATGTCGTCGACCGGACGCCGACAGCACGAACTCGAATCACTGCTTCTCCTCGACGACCGTCTGATGGCAGCACTGCGGGGAACGAGCACGCTCGCAGGAATCGCCGACGTGCTCGGCGAGTTCCTCGGCACGCCGGTGGGCATCGCCGATCCCGACGGCCGCCTCGTCGCCGGCTCTGCCGTCGCCGCCGATCGGAGATTACGCGGGGATGACGCGCGTACCTCCGTGGCTGTCTCCCACCGTGAGCAGGCCGCAGTGCTGGTGGCCGCAGCCGGCACCCCGCTTCTGGTCATGGCAGCATCCGCCGGTGAAGAACATCTCGCCACCCTCGTCGCCGAGGACGGCCCCGGTCGGCGCGAGATACTCTCTCGAGCCTCTGTATTCGTCTCCACGGCCAGACTGTTCGAGCGAACCTTGGAAACATCCCGGAATCGGGAACAGTTCGAGATGATCGAACTGCTGATGGACATGAGCGGACGCAGCGAAACGGCGATCGCGTCGAAACTCGAGTCATACGGCTTCCGCGAAGGCGAGCAGTTCGACCTGTATGTGTGTGAAGGCAATACGGGCACACGACAATCGGCAGCAGTCGCAGCGATCAAGTCGGTGGTGGCCGGTGCACCCGCACTCGTCGCCGTACACACCGGGCACATCTGTGTTCTTCGTTCGTCCGATGAGCGACCTGGACGAGGACGGGCGATTTCCGATTCCCTACGTGCAGTGGGAATAACGGTCCTCGTCGGCAGCTCTCATGCGTCGTGCTTAGGCGAGATCCGGGTTGCACACGACGAAGCCCGCGCAGTCGTGTCGGCAATGCGAGCACTCGGACGATCCGGTGAGGCCTCCGACGTCGTCGGCCTGGGTCTGGCAGGCGCGGTGACCGGGGCGCGCGACGAACGATGGGTGGATCATCTGATCGAACGCTTCCTCGGCCCCATCATCTCGTACGACCGGGAGCGGAGGACCGAGTTGTGTTCGACGGCATGGCACTATCTAGAGAACGGCGGTCATCTCGCGCGGACCGCGGCCGCGCTCCATGTCCACGTGAGCACGGTGCGTCAACGCTCCGACCGCATCGACACGATTCTCGGTGACCGCTGGCGTCGGGCACCGGGAAGTCTGGACACCCATCTCGCTCTGCGACTGTGGCGGCTTCGCACCGCACCGAATGCACCCGGCCATCCCGGTGTCGAACTACCGCGCTTACAGATCGATCGATCCTGACCACAGTGTTCCCCCGACCTGCGGTCAGACGATCACGACGTCGAGGGTCCGCGGGCCGTGTACTCCCTCGACACGTTCGAGTTCGATGTCGGATGTCGCCGAGGGCCCGCTGATCATGGTGGTGGGCCGCTCCGGCACCAACCTGGCCAGCGCCTCCGGTACCCCGACCTCGACGCTGCTCATCGGCACCACGCACACGTGTAGGTCGGGCACCAGCGTCAGAGCCCGGCGGCCCTGATCGGAATGGCCGTCGAGGAAGATCGTGCCGGTCTCGGCGCACGACACCGTCGACGCGGTCACGACACCGTCGAGACTCTCGAGCTCCGGCGCCGGGACGTCGGCACTGTCGACGACGGTCTCACCGTCGAACTCGGAGAGCCACGAAGCGTCCAGCCCCGCAGGTATCCCCACCCGGCGGACGCCTCGTTCGTTCAGCACACGCGCTATCGTGGCGGGCAGTTCCTCGACCGTGCTGCGATGCACATGGGCCTTGTAGTCGACGAGCCGATCGACGAACAGCTCGTAGCGTTCGTCGTCGGGAAGCACTCGGCCGGTGCGGTATTCACGTGGAATCTCCACTGGCATCGGTGGCGCCAGTACCCCGGCGTCGCGGATGCGTCCCAGGATCGTGTCGCGCGACGTCATCACGCCTCTCCGTTCTCGCGCGCCTGCGCGATCGCCGCGGCGCCCTCGTCGGAGTGCCACCATTGCCGGAAGGTCTGTTTCGGAGGTGCCGGGATGTCCCGAGCTGCCGTCCATCCTGCGAGTGGTCCGGGAAGGTTGGAGATCTTGCCCTTCTTTCCCGCGACGATCCGCAACGCGCCGGCAGCCTTCTGCGCCGCGGTCCAACGCGCAGACGACGACATCGCCACCGAAGCCGCCTTCATCAGCGCGGCCTCAGGCCCGAACTTCGCATGTTCGACCTTCTGGTGCCGCAGCTCGACCAAGAGCGAAGGGATGTCGATTTTCACCGGACATGCGTCGAAGCACGCGCCGCACAGGCTCGAGGCGAACGGCAGGGTCGCGTTCGGGTCGCCGGGTTCGCTCATGCCGGCCAATTGGGGGCTGAGCACCGCACCGATCGGGCCAGGGTACGTCGATCCGTAGGCATGCCCGCCGGTGCGCTCGTACACGGGGCACACGTTCAGGCATGCCGAGCACCGGATGCAGTGCAGTGCTTCGCGTCCCACGCGGTCGGCGAGCGCCGCGGTGCGGCCGTTGTCGAGAAGCACGAGATGGAAGTTCTGCGGTCCGTCGCCGGGAGTGACACCCGTCCACATGGAGGTGTAGGGATTCATCCGCTCGCCCGTGGACGACCGGGGCAGCAACTGCAGGAACACTTCGAGATCGCGATACGTGGGCAGCAGCTTCTCGATACCCATGACGGTGATCAGGGTGTCGGGCAGGGTCAGGCACATGCGACCGTTGCCTTCGGACTCCACGACAGCGAGCGTGCCGGTCTCCGCGATCCCGAAGTTCGCTCCGGACACGGCGACCGGAACGGTCATGAACTTCCGGCGGAGGAACTTGCGTGCCGCTTCGGCGAGATGTGCGGGATTGTCGTCGAGATTCGGGTCCACGCCGGCCATCTCGCGCAGAAATATCTCGCGGATCTCGGTGCGGTTCCGGTGGATGGCCGGCACCAGGATGTGCGACGGCTTGTCGTGTCCGAGCTGGACGATGAGCTCGGCGAGGTCGGTCTCGTAGGCGTGGATTCCCTCGTCCTCGAGGTGCTCGTTGAGGCCGATTTCCTGCGTGGCCATCGACTTGACCTTGATGACCTCGTCGGATCCGGTCTCGCGGACGAGCCGCGTCACGATGGCGTTGGCTTCGGCGGCGTCCGCGGCCCAGTGCACGACCCCGCCGCGCGCGATCACCGCAGCTTCGAGTTGCTCGAGCAACTCGGGAAGCCGGTTCAGTACATCGGTTTTCACAGCGGCACCGGCGTCGCGCAACTGTTCCCAGTCGGGGATCTCACCGGTGACGTTGAGTCGCTTGGCGCGGATGGTGTGTGTCGCTTTGCCGATGTTGCGCCGCAGCTGTCCGTTCGCGAGCTCGTGATGCGCCGCGGCCGGGAACGTCTCGGTTCCGCGCAGATTGCCGAATCCGCGCGGCGGTATCGACGGGAGTCCGAGTGAGGTGGATGTCATGCCGGCACCACCTTCGAGTCGGTAGCGCAGAGTATCTCGGCGAGATGGATGGTGCGGGTTCCCGTCTGCAATCGCGACATGCCACCGCCGATGTGCATCAGGCAGGACGAATCGCTCGCGCTGCAGAACTCGGCGCCCGTGGTCGAGACGTTGCGGATCTTGTCGGCCAGCATTGCGGTGGAGGTCTCCGCATTCTTGATCGCAAACGTGCCACCGAAGCCGCAGCACGAGTCGGCTTCGGGGAGCTCGACGAGATCGATTTCCCGGACCTCACGCAGGAGCCGGAGGGGCTTGTCGCCGACACGCAGCATCCGCAGCGAATGACATGTGGGGTGGTACGTCACGCGATGCGGGAAGTAAGCACCGACATCGGTGACGCCGAGGACATCGACGAGGAACTCCGACAGCTCGTACGTCTTGGCTTTGACCGTGTCCACACGACCGCACAGGCTCGCGCTGCCGTATCGCGACGCGACGATCTCGTGCTGGTGTCGCACCGATCCGACGCAGGACCCGGACGGCGCGACGACTGCATCGATGGACGTGTCTCCGAAAGTGCCCGCGTAGTTCTCGACCAGGGGAAGCGCATCGGGCTGGTAACCGGTGTTGATGTGCATCTGGCCGCAGCACGTCTGGGAGTCGGGGAAGACGACTTCGTGCCCGAGCCTGGTCAGCAGGAGGGCGGTGGCTTTGACTGCATTCGGAAACAACGTGTCGCCCAGACACGTGGCGAACAGCGCGACTCGCATGGGGAACTCCGCATCGGCTTGTGTGGTCTGACCACACCCTAGCGGATGATCGTGGAGCCCGTCACGAGATTTCGAAATTTCTCGATTCTGCATCGGGACTCGATTGTGACCCGCATCATGGTGTAGCTTCCCCTGTGGTCTGACCACGTGGTCCGACCACATAGCCAGTCGCCGCGCACTGCGGCCGCGACCTCAGGAGCCCCCTTGTGGAAACCGATCTGCTTGCGGTGACCTTCACACCGTCGACGACCGCCGTCGCCGGTAGCCTCACCGCCTCCGCGCTGCTCGGCCTGGTGCCGCTGCTGACGTTCTTCGTCCTGCTCGCCGGATTCAAACTCAAGGCCTGGTATTCCGGGCTCGGCGCGCTCGCGGTTGCACTCCTCATCGCGGTGATCGGGTTCGGAATGCCCGCACCGCTCGCCGGACTGTCGGCCCTGCAAGGCATTGCGTTCGGCCTGTTCCCCGTGATGTGGATCGTGGTCACCGCGATCTGGTTCTACGAACTCACCGTCGTCAGCGGCCGGTTCGAAGACCTCCGGCAGGTGTTCAACTCGGTCGGCCGCGGCGACATGCGTGTGCAGGCGATGCTCATCGCGTTCTGCTTCGGCGGCATGCTCGAGGCCCTCGCCGGATTCGGTGCACCCGTGGCCATCACAGGCGCCATGCTCATCGCGATCGGAATGCCCCCCATCCGCGCCGCCGTCACCGTCCTGGTCGCGAACACCGCACCGGTCGCCTTCGGTGCCATGGCAATTCCGATCACCACCGCCGGCAACCTCACCGGTATCCCCGCCACCGAGATCGCCGCCGTCGTGGGACGTCAGACCCCGCTACTGGCGCTGTTCGTGCCGATGCTGCTGCTGTTCCTCGTGGACGGTCGCCGCGGCTTCCGCCAGGTATGGCCGATCGCACTGGTCACCGGCGCCGCGTTCGCGCTCGCCCAATTCTGGTGCTCGAGCCACTTCTCGTACGAACTGACCGACGTCGTCGCCTCGCTGGTAGGCCTGGCCGCCGCAGTGATCATGCTGCGCTTCTGGGGTCCCCGCACCCCTGACGACCAGCTCTCACAGGCGTCGGCCGAAGCCATCGGCCCCACCCGCACGATGTTCGCCCTGTTCCCCTACCTGCTCGTCATCGTGGTGTTCGGCATTGCCAAGCTGTGGACCCTCGGAGTCGACATCCCGAAGTGGCTGGCCTCCACCGATATCAAGATCGAGTGGCCCGGCCTGTACGGAAATCTCCTCAACGAGGACGGGTCCGCCTCGACGGGCGCGATCTACACGCTGCCGTGGCTGTCCACTCCGGGCACACTCCTGCTCCTCTCGGGCGCCATCGTCACCGTGGTCTACGCGATATGGAACCACGCCGGAAAGTTCCCGATGACCGGTCGTCTGGCCGTGGTCACCCTGGGGAGCACCGCATGGAAGATGCGCCTCGCTATCGCCACCGTCGCGACGGTGCTGGGCTTGTCGTACGTGATGAACCAGTCCGGGCAGACCGTCGCGATCGGCACGTGGCTCGCGGGAACCGGGGCGATCTTCGCACTGTTCTCACCGATTCTCGGCTGGCTGGGCACCGCCGTCACCGGATCCGACACCTCGGCCAATGCGCTGTTCGCTCGCCTGCAGCAGGCTGCGGGCCAGACCGCCGGTATCGATCCGACGCTGCTGGTTGCGGCGAACACCTCCGGTGGTGTGGTCGGCAAGTTGATCAGTCCGCAGAACCTCACCATCGCGGCCACCGCCGTCGACCGGCCCGGTAGTGAGCCGGAACTGTTGCGCAAGGTGGTCTGGTACAGCATCGGCATGCTCGCGGTCCTGTGCGTGCTGGTGTACCTGCAGTCGACGCCGGTGCTGTCCTGGATGCTGCCCTGACCTGCCCCGACACATAGGCTGTCGAGTCATGTCGCCACAGTCCGAGCCACGCGCGTGGGAACACGTACTGAACCACCTCGAGCAGATGCTGGTATCCGGGGAACTCTCCCCGGGCCAGCGCCTGCCCGGTGAACGTGTACTCGCCGCGGATCTCGGGGTCGGGCGGTCGTCGGTACGGGAGGCGCTGCGCGTGATGGAGGCGCTGGGCCTGCTCAAGTCGCAGACCGGATCGGGGCCCACCTCCGGCGCGATGATCGTGTCGCGCCCCACAGGCGGCATGACGATGCTCATGCGGATGCAGGTCGCGGCCCAGAATTTCCCGGTCGCCGATGTCGTGCAGACGCGCCTCGTCCTCGAAACCGAGGTGATGCAGTTGCTTGCCACCCGTAACCCCACACCGGATCTGGGCAATGCGGAGGAGCTGCTCGACGCGATGGACGACACCGCGCTCGCAGCAAACGAGTTTCTGGTGCTCGACTCGCAGTTCCACATCGCAATGGCAGACGCCGCAGGCAACCAGGTGATCGCGGCGATGATGGCAGGACTACGCGAATCCATCGAGGGATACGTCCTGGCCGGGGCACCGCTCGCGATCTGGCCGACGACGTGCGGACGCCTGCGGCACGAGCACCGCGGTCTGATCGACGCGGTGCGCGCCGGCGATGCGGACCTCGCCCGCCGGCGAATCGAAGACCATATCCGCGGGTACTACTCCGAGACCCTCGGATCGGACCGGATCGAGAACAGAACTCCTAGGGTGTGACGATCGCGAAGTTCTTGTTACCCGGATCCAGGACAGCCGCAAGTCGTTCGAGAACCGAGGGATCGCCGTCCAGTTCGATGCCGGCCTTCGCGAGACCGTCGGCCGACAGTCCACCCAGCGCGATCGCCGGCAGCGCTGCCTTGGTGGTGGTCAAGGTCGCGTCCGCTGCGCCCTTCTGCGGACGGGTGCTGTAGGTCAGCGCACCGTTTGCGAGGCGCAGGCGGTACCGGTCGTCGACGTCGGTGAGCACGACGTCGATCGACAGCTTTTCGTCCCACGCCCGCGGCCCGTCGACCTGGATCGCGATCGAATCGAACAGCATGTCCGGGGTCAATTCCGCGATGACGTCGGGTGCGTTCGTCTCGGTCGGCGTGCCGAACTGTCCCTCACGCAGCTCGGTCATGCCCGAGAGGTACCAGCTGCGCCAGGTGCCGTTCTCCGCGCCGTAACCGAGCTGTTCATAAGTGTCGGCGAGTAGTTCCCTCGCCTCTGCATGGTCGGGTTGGTTGAAGATCACGTGGTTGACCACCTGCGCCACCCAGCGGTAGTCACCCGCAGCGAACGACTCGCGAGCCTTCGTGACGACCGCGTCCGCACCGCCCATGAACTCGACGTAGCGCTTCGACTGCTCGACAGGGGTGTGCTCCCACAGGCTTGCCGGGTTGCCGTCGAACCAGCCGAGGTAGCGCTGGTAGATCGCTTTGACGTTGTGACTGACCGAGCCGTAGTAGCCGCGCGCGCTCCATGTGTTCTCGAGCGACGGGGGCAGCTGGATCTGTTCGGCGATCTCGGGTCCGGTAAAGCCCTTGTTGATCAGGCGGAGTGTCTGGTCGTGCACATACGCGTACAGGTCGCGCTGACTGGTCAGGAAGTCGACAACCCGCTCGTTACCCCACGTCGGCCAATGGTGGGAGGCGAACACGACCTCGACGTCGTCGCCGAACAGGTCGATGGTCTCGGTCAGGTAGCCGGCCCAGCCGTGCGGGTCGCGGACGACCGCGCCGCGCAGGGTGAGCAGGTTGTGGAAGGTGTGCGTGGCGTCTTCGGCCGAACACAGTGCCTTGAAGTCCGGGAAGTACAACAACACCTCCGCCGGCGCCTCTGTTTCGGGCGCCATCTGGAAGATCATCCGGACGCCGTCGACGGTCACCTCCTGGCCGGTGGTGGTGATGATGTCTGTCGGCGGGATGAGCGTGACGGTACCGGTGGACAGCGTCTGCCCCAGTCCGGCGCCGACCTGGCCTTGCGGACCGCGCGCGAGGGCGGCGCCGAACATGTATGCGGCGCGGCGGTTCATCGCGGTGCCCGCGAATACGTTCTCGGAGATCGCGTGCTCGGTGAATCCTTCCGGTGCGAAGATCTTGACCTTGCCGGCGTCCACCTCCTCCTGCGACACGAAGCCCTTGACGCCGCCGAAATGATCGGCGTGCGGATGGGTGTAGACGATCGCCTTCACCGGGCGGTCACCGCGGTGTTCACGATAGAGCTCGAGCGCCGCGCGACCGGTCTCTGCGCACAGCAGGGTGTCGACGACGATCACGCCCTCGTCGCCTTCGATGAACGAGGCGTTCGCCAGGTCCATCCCACGGACCTGGTAGATACCGGGGACCACTTCGAACAGCCCATTGACCGCGTTGAGCTTGGACTGACGCCACAGGCTCGGGTTCACGGTGTCGGGGGCGTCGCCCTCGAGGAACGAGTACGTGTCGTTGCCCCACAGGACCGTGCCGTCCTCCGCGGTGACCGCGTTCGGTTCCCGGCGGGCCACGAGGCCGCGGGTGGCGTCCTCGAAATCCTGGGTGTCGGAGAAGGGCAGGCTGTCGAGGATCTCCCTCTGCTGGCGGACGATGGACTCGGATGCGGGTTTCGATGTCGCGGCCATGCCGACAGCGTGCACCGCCGTCGCGGTCGGCCGCTTCATCCTCTCGGGGTGGATCGGCCCAACGTCCGAGCATGGACCCTGGTAATTGCACCCCGAAACATCGTGTACTGTAGGTCAGGCAACGCGGGGTGGAGCAGCTCGGTAGCTCGCTGGGCTCATAACCCAGAGGTCGCAGGTTCAAATCCTGTCCCCGCTACCATCACTGGCCCGGACTCATTCGAGTCCGGGCCAGTTTGCTGTCAGCGGTCGATGGCGGGTTATAGGGTTATAGGGTTATAGGCCAGATTGTGTGTATGGCTACCGGCGTGTCGACCGGACTCAACGGTGTGACCGACCGGCCCAGCCCTGCTGAACCCCGTTGCCGTCCTCCAACTGAAGTCGGTGCCCATCGTGGGCCCGATCGGTTCGTCCACCACGTCGTCGTTGCGTTGAGAACGCGGCGGTGCGTAATGCTCGGGACGGACCAGACCCCACAGATCACGCGGTTCGGCGGTGAGACTGTTGAGCTTCCACTCCACGGCCCGACGCGCATGCTCGGGCGGCAGACTCCGGTGCGTGCGGAAGAGATCTTTGATTGCGACTCCCACGCCGCGTACTCCTGCAGCCACAGCACGGCCTGGTCGATGTCGCGGATATTCATCAAAGCCCGGGTGAGGGTATGGATTTCGCGGCCGGCGTCGAGTCGGGCTCGAGGATGGTGGCGTCGGACGACCTGGAACATGTGGAAGTAGCAGCGTTGGATACGGGTGGTGGGCAAGGAGCTGCAGCCAGGCGATCTTCTTTTCGCGGTCACACCACCGCCGGCCGAGGCAGATCGTCGGATGCTGATAAGATAGCCTTATGACCTTGCTGGCCGTGTACCACGACGCCCGCCATGACGAATACGTCGCGCGGTTGCGCCGCCTACTCGCTTTGCGGGCGATGGTCGCCACCGGCATGAGCCAGCGGCAGATCGCCCAAGCACTCGGCATCTCCCAGCCTGCGGTGAGCCAGCAACTCAAGTTCACCCCTGAGCTCGACGACGTACACCCCGAGGTTCTGATCGAAGCCGCCACACCGATCTTGAAAACCCTTGCCGCCGACTACGGCTACACGCGCCTCGCCGTCTTCGGCTCGGTCGCACGACACGAGGCCCGGGAGGACTCCGACATCGATTTGATCGTCGAAACACCCGACAAGACATCGTCATTCGGGTTCATCCGCTTCAAGCAGCTCATCGAGCATATCCTCGGTCGAGAAATCGACTTGATCGACTACGGCGGGCTGAAGCCCCGACTGGACGATGACATCCGCCGCGAAGCGATGCCGCTGTGATGGACCGCAGGGCTGCTAACCTCAATCTTTCGCGCGGGTGACGCGCTGGCCTGAGCAGTTCGGATTGGACGTGGAAAACCGTGGATCCGGTGTGCTTCCACGATCGACTACCCG
>NZ_SLVY01000013.1 GCF_004345605.1 Rhodococcus sp. SMB37 | reverse complement strand
AGGTGTAACGCTGTCGTCGATGGTGGTCAAGCATTTCCGGCGTCGGCGTGTCGATCTGTGGGTAACGATCTGGTGGATTAGCCGGTCAACAGGCATATTCCGGTCGCACCCATCGACCGACGCAACCCGTACCGGCCACACGCCACCGCAGTCAGGTGCGCCGTGTACTCACCGCCTCGATCCGAATGCAGGATCGTCCCGTCGCACAGCCCGCCACGCGTCGCCACCGCCTGATCGATCGCGGTTGTCACCATATCCGCACCGATATGGTCAGCGATGCTGTATCCCAATACTTTCCGGGAATGACCATCACGGATCGCGCACAGGAACATGTCCCCCTCGCCGCACGTGAGGTAAGTGATGTCGGTGAACCACGCCGCATCGAGCCGGCCTTGGTCGAAGCACCGCTCGATCAGATCCGGCGGGAACGACGCCTGCGGATCGACCACCGTCGTCTTGACCTTGAATGTGCGTGGACTGATCCCTTCGATTCCCGCCGACGCCATGATCTTGGCCACCGTCTTCTTCGTGACCACCTCACCGCGTGCCCGCAGCTCGGCGGTCACCCGCGGTGAGCCGTACGTTCCCCTCGATTCCCTGTGGATATCGACGATCTTGACTTCGAGGTCGGCTCGCCGTTGCTGCCGCGGCGTCGCTACCACCGCAGCCCTGCGTGTGACGTGCTGGTAGTAGCCGGACGTGGACACTTTCAGTAGTCTCGCCATCCGCCTGATCGAAAACCGCTCACCTTCCGGTGCGGCGGTGCCTGCGGTCTCCTCGATGCTCTCGGGGCAGGCGTACTTCACCATCAGATCGAACCGGGTCGATTCCTCTGCATCGCGGCAAAGTACGCCGAAGCTTTTACCAAGAACTGGTTGTCCTTCTCGAGTTCGCTTACGTGCCTTCGTAATCGGAGTAACTCGGCACGTTCGGCAGCGTCGAGTGGTTTTTCTCCCTGGGCGTCGGCGGCGGCGATCCTGCGCCGCTCGACTTTGACCCATTCACCCAGCAGGCTCTCGTTCAAGCCCAGTTCGCGGGCGACCTCCGCGATGGTGCGACCGGAATCGATCACCCGATGGGCAGCCTCGACCTTGTACTCGGCAGTGAACGACCGGCGTTTACGAGGGGGCATACGGACATCCTTCCAGCGGGAACGGTGTCCCGCCAATTCGGTGTCCACATTCCGGGGAGAACCTCAGGGGGCCGTTCCCACTCGCGGGAGCGCCCTTCTTCATTCCCCGGCGTGCCGCGAGCGCGTCAGTCAGCCGGCATGTATGTCGGTGGCCTTCGGTCGGACGATAGACTCGCAGCGGCGATGGATCCCGCCCGGGTGTACGAGCACCCTAACCGCCTGTCGGGCTGATGGTTCCTGCCCCACACGAGTGGGCAGGACACACGCTGCCCGCAGGAAGGTTGGCGACAATGCCGCACGTTCCTCCACAACCCGCCGTCGAAAGACCGATCCCGTTGTCAGGGCATTGCCTCGAGCGCGTCCGCGCGATCGCGGAAGACTCGGTCGCTGTTCATCTTGCACACCACCAGCATCGACCGGTGGTGATCGTTCCGCTGACGGTCGTGGACTGGAAGGCCACCGCAAGCTCATGGGACCGGTGAATATCACCGGCCGGCGAAGGGGGACGGTCTTTCTCGCGGCCATGGTCGGGCTCGGCTCCGGCCTCGGAACGCTCCTTCGTGCCGTGATCGAACGCGCCTACCCCGCAGAACTCGGCGAATGGCCGTGGGCGACATTCGCTATCAACATCATCGGCAGTCTTCTTCTCGGTGCGGTGTTGGAGTCGCTCGCGCGCGTAGGCGCCGACACCGACTGGAGGAGGGCAGTGCGACTGTGCGTGGGCACGGGGCTCATCGGTGGGTTCACCACCTACAGCACCTATGTCGTGGAAGTCGACCGACTCGCCCAGTCGGGACACTCCGCTCTCGCAGCCGCATATGCCGTGCTCAGTGTCGCGCTGGGAATCGTGGCCGCGAGCTCCGGTGTAGGTGTTGCCGCAGCGATCTTCTCGCGCCGACGACGAGGACATGCGGAGGAAGGCGAATGATCCTCGCTCTGACTGCCATTGCCGGTGGACTCGGCGGTATAGCCCGGTTTCTCGTGGACACTGCAGTCAACCGCCACAACAAGTGGTCGCTGCCGTTGGGCACTGTCGTGGTCAATGCGTCAGCGTGTCTGTTCCTCGGGCTGCTCACAGGTTACGCACTCGTTCATCCCACATGGGACGAGATCTACGCTGTACTGGGCGTCGGCCTGCTCGGGGGCTATTCCACGTTCAGTACCGCCTCGGTGGAGGCGATTCGGCTACTGCACGTGGGACGCTGGCGTGCTGCGCTCGTCCACAGCGGCGGGATGCTCATCGTCAGTGCTGCGACCGCCGCTCTCGGGCTCGGAATCGGCAATGTCCTTCAGTAGGCCCACTGGCCCAAGGGAGACCACTTACCATCGCGACCGATGGTCACGCGTGGGGTTCGTCGCCGGTGTGGTCGGCCGCATCTGCCCGAGGCCGTGCATCGACGCCCACCAGCGTCAGCACGATCAACAGACCCGCACCTCCGACGAGCGCGATGTCTGCCACGTTACCCACGAAGAATCCGTTGTAGTCGATGAAGTCCACCACGTGGCCTCGCGCGAAGCCGGGCGTGCGGAATACGCGGTCGCCGAGATGACTGATCGCTCCCCCGAGGAGTACTGCCACTCCGAGCGCCCAGAACGGGTTGAACACGCGGGTGGCAAAGATGCAGAGTCCGACGACGGCGGCAGCGGCAAGCACGGTGAGAATCCACGTGAATTGCCCACCGATCCCGAATGCGGCACCCGGGTTGTAGACGAGTCTCCACTGGAGGAACTCACCGATTACCGGTATCGCCCGGCCGTCACTCAAGGTCGATTCCGCCCACCACTTGGTGAGCTGATCCACGATCACCACCACAGCAGCCACCGCGACAATCCACGGCAGGTACCGGCGCGAGGGTTCTGGTGTCGGATGGCCGGGCAGGGGCGTCGACGTCATGAGCACATGATCTCCGATCTTCGACAGCCATGGTGATCAGGCCGGCTCCGACCGTTCCCGGTCGAGGGGCGAGCTCACGATGTGCCATCATCTCGGGATGACAACGAGGAAGCGGAGTAGCTGCTGGCCGATCGTTGCGGGTGCAGTGTTCTTGCTGGTGATCGGGGCGTGGACACTGCGGCGACTCGACGCCGGTCCGGCCGTCGGCGCTGCCGAATGGGAGGCGGATCCGATCGGGCCGGACGATCTGGCCGGCTGACAGGTCCTGTGTTCTCTGACCGGTACCCTCGGCTCGCGGTCGCCTCCTGGGCGTAAGAGGTTGTGTATCGACGCCCGGCTACAGATCCCACTCCACGGCAAGCTCATTGGGCCCACGGAGTGCAACACCCACCTGGCTGGTGACTCTCGCCCGGCTTGCGGCGCCGTCACGGAACCGCAGCCCGGGCAGGCGTTCCAGCAGCGCGACCAGCGCTGTCTCGAGTTCCGCAAGCGCAAGCCAATTGCCGGCGCAACTGTGCGGGCCCTGCCCGAAAGCGAGTTGGGCCTGCTTACCGCGGGTGATGTCGAATCTATCCGGATCCGGGAATGCCGCGGGGTCGCGCAGGGCTGCGTTGATGGAGAAGATCATCGGAGTCGCCGCCGGGATATCGATCCCGTTCCACACCGTCGCCTCGGGACACACACGCGGCAACAATCCGACGGGTGGCTCCCAGCGCAGACCTTCCCAGATCGCCCATATCGCGTGGGCATCGAGATCCGAGCGCAGGATCTCCATCTGATCGGGGTGCGTGAGCAGCGCAGAGAGAGTGTTGCCGAGGGCCAACATCGTGGTGTCGGCGCCCGCGGGGAACAGCAGGCGCAGGAAGGACAACACCTCTTCGTCGTCGAGGGATTCACCCTCGATGTCTTCGGTCACCAGAGTCGAGATCAGGTCGTCGCCGGGCCCGCGCCTGCGCTCGGCGATGATCGGCCTGACAAAGCCGGTGAACTCCTCGGATGCCCGCCTCGCCGCAGTCCGATCGAGAGGAAAGTGGAACAGGTCGTGTGCCCAGCGGTGCACCGCCGATTCGTCTTCGATCGGCAGCCCCAGCAAGCGGCTGATCAGCAGGACCGGGTACCGGGTCGTGAACTCGGCGACGAGGTCGACGCTCCCGCGGTCGGCGAACCGGTCGATCAGTTCATGCGCGAGTGGCGTCAACAACGGTGAGATGTACTCCGCCACCTGCCTGCGACGAAAGGGAGGCGAGATCAGCGCACGGTTCCTCCGGTGCTCGTCGCCTGCCATGCACTGCAGAGTCTTGCCCAGCACCGGCCCGGTGGTCATCGGGTAGATCGCAGAAGCGGGAAAGGTCGCCTCGTCCTTGAATGCCGCGGCCACGAGGTCGTTGGTCAGCAACAACACTGCGCGAACGCCCGCAAACGGGACCACGGCGTAGGGCTTGGTCGCACGGAGATCTGCAAGCACCGCATGAACGGTGGGGTGATCTTCGAATGCGAAGTCCACTCCCTCGATGTCGACGCTGTCGAGAACGGATGGTGTGGCCACAGCACTCCTCGAGGTCATCCTGCACTGAATACGAATATTCGTGTCGCTCGATGCGTATATTGGTATTGGTGCGAGAGTAGGAGTTTCGATGACAGAGCACAAGGCCCGGGGCACCAGCCCCTCACCTCCGACCGACAGGGCTGTCTCGATCGTCGAGACGCTCGCGCGCAGTGCGCCTGCGACGTCTGCCGACCTCGCCGATGCGCTCGGTCTGAGCCGCTCGACCGTCGGATCGATCTTGACCGCACTCCGCGAGCACGGCTGGGTCCGTCGTCTGCCGGACCTGAGCTACGTCCTCGGCCCATCCTTGGCCGGCATCGCAGAGAAAGCACGACGCGCGCTGCCCGTCCCGGACGGGCTGGACACGCACATCGAGGCCCTCGCCGGCCGTGTCGGTTGCGGGGTCGCCCTCAGCCTGGTCGAAGACGGGAAGCTGACCTTCGTCGCCATCACCGAGGGCATCGGCCACATCCCGGCAGGCATCGAGGTGGGCTTGACCCTGCCCATGCAGGCTCCCGGTGGTGCCACGGTTGTCGCGTTCGCCGATTCCACAGTGAAGCGGCGCTGGCTCGACACGGCTCCGGTCGACCGCCGAACACAACTCGAGAACGGGCTTGCGGAGATCATCGAGTCCGGTGTCGGAGTGTGGGGAGCCGCCGCCGCAGATATCGAGCGGATCGACCTACTGACGCAAGTGCTTTCACACCTGCCGAACGACCCCGCGAGCAGACCACTACGGGGTCGCGTGCAGGGGGCCATCACCGCCGTCGGCGGACACCTATACGACAGCGCCACATTGTCGTGCGCTCAGGACCTACCCATCAGCTATCTCTCCGCACCTGTCTTCGACAGCACCGGACGCGCCTTGTGGGAGCTGCAGATAGGGCCACTCTGCCCGGCCGTTTCACCGGAGGAACGCGAGCACTACATCCGTGAACTCAAAGACACTGCCGCAGAACTCGGTTCCATCCGGCAGCAGCGGTAGTCCCGTAGCGGTCACCCAGCGTGTCAGTAGTAGACGAATCCCGGCACACCGCCACCTGCGGCAACGGCGTCTCCGGTGATCGCGACACCTCGTGGGGAAGCGAGGAACGTCACGACGTCGGCGACCTCGGACGCGTCCACGATCCGCCCGATCGAGTTCGTGACAAGACGCTCCTCGAGTACGGCCACCGAGATTCCTTCGGTCTCCGACTGCGCAGCGAGCCGATCGGTCAGACGCTCGGTCCGGGTGAGACCTGGATGGACCACCGTTACGTTGATCCCGTGCGGTCCGAGTTCGTCGGCAAGGTTCTTCGTCAGTGCGGCCACGCTCACGTTGCGGACGGTCTGTGCGATCGAATTCGATTGTCGTGCACCAAGCCCGCTGATGTTGATGATCCGCCCCCATCCCTGCTCGATGAAGTGCGGGGCCACCTCCCGCGCGGTGCGCAGGTATCCCAGGACTTTGATCTCGACCTCCTCGCGGACGAGGTCATCGGTGGTCGACGCGAAATCACGCGGCTTGCCCGAACTCCACGGCGTTGCAGCAGAGTTCACAAGGATGTCGACGCCTCCGAGTTCGTCGACCACCGTCTGCACGAGAGCGCGCACGGACTCCTCGTCGCCGGTGTCTGTGGGAACACCGATCACCCGACGTCCGGTCTCCTGCGACAACTCCTTCGCAGTCGCGGCAAGCGTATCCGCGCTGCGAGCCGCAAGCACGACATCCACACCTTCCAGTGCGAGACCTCGCGCCACCGCTCGCCCGATGCCCCGGCTACCGCCCGTCACGATCGCCCGCTTGCCACTCAATCCGAGATCCATGCGCCCTACTCTGCTCGTCGATACACCCGTCCGCCGAACTTGACTTCCTCCCCCGCGTGAACACGGAGGATCCCTACGCAGCCCGGGGGTTCCCCCTTGAGTGTGGACATCGTGAACACTGGATCGTGAGGATCCAGAGAAAGTGATGCCACAGATGACGAAGAAGGCGTACTCGGCGGAATTCAAGGCCGATGCCGTCGCGCTGTACCTGTCCGATCCGAGCCACACCTTCGAGGGCATCGGCAACGACCTGGGCGTCAGCCGGGAGACCCTGCGCAACTGGGTCCGCGCCGAACGCAAACGCACCGGTGTGTCCGCGGTCGCCGACCGCCCCCGGCCGTCCGGATCGGTGGGCGAGGTATCGTCCGAGTCTGTGTTGGAGAAAGAGAACAAGCAGCTCAGAACCCAGATCCGGAAGCTCGAGACCGAACGGGAGATCCTGCGTAAGGCCGCGAAATATTTCGCGGGCGAGACCAACTGGTGAGCCGCTTCCAGTTCGTCGACGACCACCGCAACACCTTCCCGGTGAAGTGGCTGTGCCAGATCCTCGAGGTCTCCCGCTCCGGTTTCTACCGGTGGCGGACCTCGGCGGCTGCGCGGGCCGAACGCGCCCGCGCCGATCAGGAGTTGGCCGAGCAGATCCGAGTCATCCACGCCGACTCCGACGACACCTACGGGTCCCCACGGGTGACCGCCGAGTTGCGAGACGCCGGCTTCTAGGTGAACCACAAACGGGTCGAGCGAGTGATGCGTGCGCACGGGATCGTCGGGGTGCATCTGCGCAAGACGGTGCGCACCACGATCCCCGACCCCTCCGCGACCCCCGTGCCGGATCTGATCCGGCGGGACTTCACCGCGAGCGCACCGAACACCAAGTACGTTGGTGACATTACGTACCTTCCGGTGGGCGACGGACAGTTCCTCTATCTGGCAACGGTATTGGACCTGCATTCGAAGCGGATGGCAGGCTGGTCGATCGCGGACCACATGCGCACCGAGTTGGTCACCGACGCGCTGCGGGCTGCGGCCGCCGCCCGTGGTGCCACCGGGCTTGACGGTGCGATCTTTCACTCCGACAACGGAGCCAGTACGTTTCGAAGGACTTCGCCGATCTGTGCCGTGAACTAGGGGTGACCCGATCGCGGGGTGCGGTCGGAACGTCAGCGGACAACGCTGCCGCCGAATCGTGGAACGCGACGTTGAAACGGGAGACGCTGCAAGGTCGGAAACATTGGAACGGTGCGGGTGAGGAGCGTGCTGCTGTCTTTCGTTGGATCACGCGTTACAACACGCGAAGGAGACATTCGACTCTCGGTCAGATCTGTCCGATCGATTTCGAGCAGCGATCCGCTATGCTGGCTTCCGCCGCATAGGAATTGGTGTCCACTTCTTGGGGGGAAGCCCCCCCACCAGATAGTGCGGTCTGTTCAGCGGGTTCCTGCTTCACCGAGTCCGCGCATGCAAGCACACGCTTACGCTCCCTCCACAAGCGTTTACCCTCTCCACCAGCCCAGCGGCGAGCAACACATTCACAGCAGCGTTGTAATCCCGATCCAACACCAACCCACACGAAGCACACACCCACACCCGCACATCCAACGGCTTCGCCCCGTCCCGCACCCCACACCCCGCACACACCTGCGACGTCGGTTCCCACCGGCCGATCGTGTGCACCACCACGCCGAACCCGGCGGCTTTCTCCACGATCAACCGCCTGAGCGTCGACCAGCCGGCATCGTGCACCGACTTCGCCACCCTCGTACGCGCCAAACCCGCCACCGACAACCCCTCGAGCGCGACCGCTTGGTTCTCACGGACCAACCTCAATGCCAGCTTGTGGTGATGATCCCACCGCGTCTCACGCACCTTCCGGTGCGCCACCGCCACCCTCCGACGCGCCTTGTCCCGATTCCTCGACCCCTTCATGGTGCGTGAGTATGCCCGCTGCGCATGGGCCAATCCTCGCTCCTTCGACCGCAACCAGCGAGGATTGTCGACCTTCTCGCGAGTACCGTCGTCATAGACGATCGCCGCCAGATCCGTCAACCCCACATCCACACCGGCAGCCCGAGCCGGCGGAGCCGGAACCACCACCCGCGCCGGCTCGTCGACCACGAACGACACATAGTGCCGACCGTCGGCCTCCCGGATCACCGTCACACTCGACGGGCCCGCCGGCAACGGCCGCGACGACTCGTACCGCACACGCCCGATCTTCGGCAACCGCACAAACCCGCTACCACCGCCCGGCTCGAGGACACCGACACCCGCGTTACGGGTGAAACGAGCAGACTGGCGATGTGTCCGCTTCTTGAACCGCGGCGCACCGACCTTGCGGCCTTTACGTTTGCCGGTACGAGAATCGAAGAAGTTCGCGTACGCGCGGTGCAGGTCCGCCAGCGACTGCTGCAACGGCACCGACGACACCTCCGCGAGCCACGCTCGTTCGGGAGTTGTTTTCGCGGCGGTCAGCGCCGCCGACAACTCACTCTTGCTCGGGATCGGCCGGCCCGCCCTGCGGGCAGATTCCCTCGCGGCGAGTGCATCGTTGAACACGACCCGGCAGCACCCGAACAGTTGAGACAGCGCGTGCTGCTGCTCCCCTGTGGGGTAGGCGCGGTAGCGGTATCGCTTCAACACACCAGCACGATAGAATTGGTGTCATGACTGATGTCGACCTTGTCAGACGTGGTAGACATGCTGTCTGGGATTGTCATGCACATTTGGTGTTCGTCACAAAGTTCCGCCGGGGCGCGTTCACCGGACCGATCTTGGTGGACTGCGAGAAGATCATGCGGAGAGTCTGCGCGGACTTCGGCTGCGAACTGCGGGAGTTCAACGGCGAGGATGACCACGTGCATCTGCTCGTCGACTTCCCCGCCACCGTGCAGCTGTCGAAGCTGGTGAATTCACTCAAAGGCGTGTCATCGCGGCACTTGCGGCGCGATCACGCGGAGCACCTTTCCCGGTACCTGTGGGGCGGGCATTTATGGTCCCGCTCCTACTACTGCGGGACTGCGGGCGACGTCCCATTGTCGGTGATTGCCGAATACGTGACGTCTCAACGTCGCCCTGCGTAACGGTGATTCATCTCCACCGCGAAACGATGGAGCACTCTCACCGAGATCGGTAGAACACCAGCGACGATGGTGTCACCGCTTCCACTCACGGTGACGGGAAATTCGCGAGCGCGCCGGGTCGAGTGACAAGCGGACGACGGACCTCACATCTGAGCCGCGAGTTTCGCAGCCAGGTCACCACGCGCGCCGACCACCACATCGGAGAGTCCGAGCCAGTTGGCCATCACCCGCAATTCGCCCGCAAGTGCCTCTGCCACAGCGCCGATGTCCGCACCCTCCTCGACGAAAGCGCCCGGAACGCACAGTGCATCTCTTGCTCTGTCCGCTTTGAGGTCCACGCGCGCAACAAGTTCCCCGTCCAGGAGGAAGGGGTAGACGTAGTACCCGTGCACACGTTTGTGCTCGGGTGTATAGATCTCGAGGCGGTACCGGAAGCCGAAGATTCGCTCGGTACGGGGCCGGTGGAAGACCAGCGGGTCGAACGGGCACAGGAGTGCGGTACCCCGGGCGCGACGCGGTACGGGCATACCCACATACAGGTAGGCAGGCTCGTTCCAACCTCGGACAGCGACGGGGACCAGGGTGCCTTCGTCGACGAGATCTGCAACGGCAGGGCGGGTCTGGCCGGCAGACAGCCGATAGTAGTCGCGCAGGTCGGCGACTGTCGCAATACCGAGCGCCCGCGCAGACCTGCGAAGCAGCTCCCGGACGGCGTCCTCCTCGTCGATTCGTGCGGCGAGCACGTCGGCCGGCAGCACCCGTTCGGCGAGGTCGTAGTAGCGGCTGAACGCGACTCGCCTGTCCACAGACAACTCGCCCGCTGCGAAGAGTTGCTCGCAGACCACCTTGACGTCGCTGCGTCCCCACCAGGGTCCGCGGCCGCCCGATGGTTCGACCTGGAGATGCTTCTCGATTTCGCCAGCCGACGCGGCACCGACCGCGGTGATCACGTCGAGGAGGTCTCGGCCCAGGGTGGGGTTGCGTTCGAGAACGCGACGTTCACCGGCCCATCGCCCCCCGGAGTAACGCTGCATCCGCCACCGCATCAGCGGCCAGTCTTCGACCGGGATCAGCGCTGCTTCGTGCGCCCAATATTCGACTAGCGCTCGCGGTGCGCGCGCACTGTGGCGCCATGCCGCGGCGTCCAGGAGGCTGCGGTCGTAGGCACCGATCCGGCTGAACACCGGCATGTAGTGCGCGCGAACAGCCACGGAGACGGAGTCGATCTGCAGGAGAGCTGTTCGGTCGACGGCCCGGAGAACGTGCCGCCGAGTGACCGGCCCGGCTGGACGTCGGTCTGCAAGACCCTGGGCAGCAACAGCGGTGCGGCGGGCCGCTGCGGCGGTCATCTCGAGCATGGGCCAACCGTGCCATGTGCCACCGACAACCACCGCCCCACGAGGTGGTCTACTCGGCTTGAACTAACGCCCTGAGGCGCTCCACCCTGTTCACGATCGGCGCCCGCCACGTCTCGAGGTCCTCCGGACCGTTCTCTGCCCACAGTTCGTGAAGCTCCGACGTGTCGCTGTCGGCGATCGTGCGCGCGAGTGTCTCGAGAATCCACGCGCGGTGATCCGGCGTCAACGATCGAGCAAACGCAGCGGCGTCGATACCGTCGAGCTGCGAGCATGCCGGCCGGAGCCCGTGTGCCACGGCGAGGACCTCGCCCATTGCAACGGCGGCTTGGGCGTCGTCCACTTCCAGGTATCCGTCGTCGACGTGAGTGCTGTACTGGTCGATGTCGAAGTCGCCCGCCCGAAGCGACGCGAGCAGGTCGCCTGCTCCATCGTTCTCGAACGGTCCGTAACCCCATGTCCCCATCGCTGCCTCCTGATCTGTTGGGCCGTCGGTCTCTCGGTGGTCGACCATAGGTGCGTCCACCGACAGGAATTCGTTCGCGACGCGAGCAGGCCGCTGCCGATGTAATGAATTCCGTTCTCCGCACGATGTTCTGGACATGAAAATTCCACATCGCATTACTTCAGCTGCTGCTGCCGGGTTCCTGGGCACTGCGATGTTCGTTGCGGCACCGGGCGTGGCGAGTGCTGCCGATCCATGCCAGCTCGGATGGTCGAATGTGGGCCCTCGCTCCTGCGCCATGACCGACGTCGGGATGGCTCCGGTGTTGACGTTGGGCAACGGCATCTGCGCAGGCATGATGGTTGCTTCCGGGACCGCGTTCGACGGCCCGCTCTACCACTACTCCACATTCCCCGGTGCCACCCATGCCATCGACCTGCGCATCTCGCAGGGCTTCTCACCTCTGGGTGAGTGGGCGCCGACCATCCTGGCCTGCGACGTCACCGCAATCGTCGATTGGCGGAACCTCGACACCGGCCGGAGCGGCTCGGTGAGTCAGTTCATTCCGGCGAGCCACACGAGCACCCGGCCGATGAATGTGCTTGTGAATACGGGCCCGGGACGGGTTCAGCTCACGCTGCGGACCGACCACCCGAGCATCCCGGTGTCGACCGAGGCGTTCGTCCCCTGACGCCACAACCCATCTGGCGACGGCCTCCGTCGCCGTCGATCACGCCGTGCATACGCTCGATGTCCTGAGCCGCGTGAATGCTGCACTCACACGGCGGTCGGCTTCGCACGTCCCCGGCCGGCCGGGACCGCGACGACGAGCTGGACTGTCGCGAGGAGCGCGATGAGAAGTAGCGGTACCGTCCACCCTCCGGTCCCTTCGGCGAGGTAGCCCGCACCGATCGGACCGGCCGAGGCGAGAAGATAGCCGACGGACTGTGCCATGCCGGACAACTGGGTGGTCTCGTGCTGGCTTCGCCCACGGAGACCGATCAGCGACAACGCGACGACGAGTGAGGCACCGGTTCCCATACCCGCGACCACTGCCCACACGGCATTGAAGGCGGGTACGAACATCATCCCGAGTACGCCGATGAGCATAGGGACGCTGGCGGTCACGGTCGCAGCGATCTGATTGTCGGGCCGGCGCATGAGCCGGGGGATTGCCAGTCCGGCCGCGATACCCACGATCTGGTACAGGAACAGGTGCACACCGGCCTGCTCCGCAGAGATGCCGGTCGAGATCTCGATGGTGGGTAGCCAGGTGACCATGAAGTAGAAGGTCGAGGACTGCAATCCCATGAACGCCGTCACCAGCCATGCAGTGGGTTGCTTCCACACGCTGGTTGCGGGGAAGTCGTCACTGACGGGCGGCTCGACGACCTGTTCTCTCGTACGCGCGCGCGGGATCCACAGCAGAGCGACGATGAGCGCCGGAATCGCCCAGAAGGCCAGTGAACCGCGCCATCCGGCTGCACCGGAGAGTGGGACTGCGATAGCGGACGCGACCGAGGCGCCGATGGCCATGCAGGCCGAGTAGATGCTCGTTGCACGCGACACCTTGGAGCTGTAATCACGCTTCACGATCGCCGGTACCAACACATTGCCGATGGCAATTGCTGCGCCGATGACCAACGTCCCGATCCACAGTCCGACGGTGTCGGTGTACGACCGGATCAGAATTCCTGCGACCAGCAAGAGCAGTGCGAAGAGCACGGCCCGCTCCGGACCGAGGGCCCGGGAGAAACGGTGGACCAGGATAGAGATCACCGCAAAGGTCAACAGCGGCAGTGCTCCGAGCAGCCCGAGGACTCCACCGCTGAGGCCCTCCTCCGCGCCGATCTGCGGAAGCAGGGGGCCGACCGACGTCAGCGGAGGTCTGAGATTGAGCGCCACCAGGAACACGAGCACAACGACCGCCGGGGTCCATTTCGCCCCGGCACGAACCATGGTCTGCGTCGTGCTCGCACTCATCCAACCTCACCCTTCGCCGGTCGTGCATATGTAGGACATTTACAGTACCTCGCACATGCACCCGCCATAGGCATGGAACAATCGACGGTGCAGACAACGCCCAACACGACCGAGGTGACACTTTCCGATGCGCGAGCCGGTCCGACACACCCCGCTCGTCACCCAGGTCTCCGAACAGTTCCGCGAACTGATCGCGTCCGGCGAGTGGGCTATCGGACGGAAGATCCCTGGCGAACTCGAACTCGCCGAGCTATTGGGAGTCAGCCGGGGCACGGTGCGCGAAGCGCTGCGGGGACTGACCATCACGGGCCTGCTCGAACCCCGGGTCGGCGACGGCACCTACGTCCGCGCAACCAACGAGATCACCGGAGTGCTCGTCCGCGACGGCTATTCCACGGCACTCGACCACGTTCTGGATACGCGAGCGGGGCTCGAGGCCATCAGCGCACGGTTGGCCGCCCAACACTCCACGCCCGAAGCACGCGCGGCACTGTCTGCGGCACTCGATGCACGCACACGTGCGCACGATGCCGGCGATCTCGACGCATACACCAAGGCCGACACCGACTTTCACCGCGCGGTCGTCCACGCCAGCGGAAATCCACTACTCACTCGCCTGCATGCCGCAGTGGCCGAAGTGCTGAACTCCCCTCTCATGCACGCCTCCACCCTCCCCGAGGGGCCGGGCATCGGCGATGCTCACCGAGATCTGGTCCGCGCGATCGAGAACGGATCGTCCGATGATGCCACCCGCATCGCCTACGAGCTGATCGAGTCGGTGAAGGCGGCCGTGCCACCCGGCTGATGACCCGGCCGCCGCCACCCGCGTGCAGCTATGAGGAAGCGAGCAGGTCGTCGATCTGGCCGATTGCCGAGGTGGCCCCCTCCACCACACCCATGTCCAGTACCTTCTGCAACGCATCGGCGGATTCGAATGTACTCACGTAGGTCGCCCGAGTGCCACCGTTGTGCTCGGCGAAGGTGTAGACGTTCTCGGACACCGGGAGTTCCGGGGTCGGATTGAAATCCTCATCGGCGAATCCGTCGGCGAACGAGAAACTCCGCGGCCGGTCGACTGTCGCGACCTCCCAGTATCCGGCGTATTTCTCGCCCTCAGGACCGGTCATGTAGTAAGTCGTCCGGCCACCCGGCGTGAGGTTGTGGTCCACCACGGTCGCGGGGTATCCGGGCGGGCCCCAGATCTTCTCCAGCTGACGCGGGTCGGCATAGACCTGCCATACCCGCTCCACGGGCGCAGCGAAATCGGCGGTGATGGTCAGGGTCAGGTTGTCGAGATCTTGCTTGACGTCGGTGACAGGCATGGTTCAGCCCTCCTTGGTCGAGTCGGATGCGATGAGTTCGTCGATGCGCGCGATGCGACCACGCCACACTTGTTCGAGCTCGGTGAGCATGGACGCCACCGACCGCACCGCCTCCACGTCGCCGCTCGCCAACTGCTCGCGACCACTGCGTCGCTTGGTCAGCAGTCCTGCCTTCTCCAGCACGGCAACGTGCTTCTGAACCGCGGCGAAGCTCATCTCGTACTTCGTCGCGAGTGCGGAAACCGAGCTCTCCCCCGCCAGTACCCGGCGCATGATGTCGCGCCGAGTTCGGTCGGCGAGAGCATGGAACAGGGCGTCGGCCCGGTCCTCGTCATCTCCGTTCACGACCCCAATATACAACCAAATGGTTGTACGTTGTCAAGAGCCGAACGGCTCGCTCCCGAGAGTGACGCACACCTCAATTCTTCGGTGTAACGCCGCCGGATCCAGTCCGGATAATTACCGGACGAAAGGATCCAGGAGCTCATGACCACCCCGCCACCCGGCTGGTATTCCGACCCCGAGACCGTCCGCCTCATCCGCTGGTGGGACGGCGAACGGTGGACCGCGCATACGCACCTCGCAACCAGTTCCGGGCCGCCGGCGGCAGTGGTCCGGACGGAGGCAATGATCCAGACGAAAGCGCCGCCGACCGTCGACGACAATCCGCGCGGCTGGCTGATCACGGCCGCGAAGATCGGGGGCGGGCTCCTCCTCATGCACCTGACTCTCGCCGCGTGCGACCACGTCGCCATCGGCCCGCTCACGCTTCCCTGACGGCCCGTCGGGCAGCCACCCCGGGGCTACGGTGGTACCCATGGTCTCCATCGAGTCGGTTGCCCTCGAGGTGCCCGACCCGTCCGCGGCGGACGCCTTCTATACCGGAGCGTTCGGCTTGGGCGGTCGCATCCGCGTCCGCGGGTCCGAGGCACCGACGTCCGGTTTCCGCGGGTTCACCCTGTCGCTCGTGGTGGCGCAGCCGAGCGCCGTCGACCACCTGGTCGCCAGCGCCCTCGACGCCGGAGCGACGGAAGTGAAGCCGGTCGAGAAAAGACTCTCGGGCTACGGTGGCGTTGTGCGAGCCGCGGACGGGACGATCTGCACGCTGGCGGCGTCCTCGAAGAAGGACACCGGCTCGGGCGCAGCGCACTCGCCAAGACTGCGGGAGTCTCTCCCGAAGGCACAGGATCGCATCGGATCGCCATCCGCAGCGAGGCCGGCTCCTTCACCGACCCCGACGGGTTTACTCGGGAATCCGTCTAGCCGGCGTTGTGCTTTCGTGACACCCGGCATCACGGCCAGGACACCGCGTCGGCCACGTGTTACAGCTCCCTTGCAAACCGGCCGGTTTGCAACACCTGCCTCCCGCGACACCGCCCATCATGGAAATCGGGTCGGAACCTGAGCCATGTTCGGAGGTAATACGAATGGATGGGCAAAGAGTCCGGCGCGCAGCGATTGCTCTCGCAGCGCCGCTGGTAGTACTGACGAGCATGGCGCCGGCGGCGTCAGCAGATATCGAAACGACAGTGAGCTGGTCGGTATTCACCAAAGAGGACTCGGTGCAGGTCCGGTTCAATTATCACGAACCCCCCGACAGGGACTCGCCCTACACGTGCGTGGCCTCGATGGTGGGCGCGACGAGAAGTCTCGACATGAATACGGTCACGTACGGCGCCGTCGAGTTCACAAACGTCAGCGAAGGCACTCACACCGTGGGTGCAACGTGTGAGAACAGCGATGGTAGCCAACAAAGCGTGGGGAGAATCCTCTTCCACCTGCCGGGCCCGGACCACTGGCATCTCGCCCGAACCCAGCACGCCGTCATCGACTGATCGTCAAGGAAGTTTCCTCCCCCCACAGGCTGGGGAGGAAACTTTCATCAGCTCGAAAGTAGGTACATCGTGCGACTGCACCACATTCCGCTTCGCGCCGCGACGGGAGCGTTCATCCTCAACTCGGGTCTGGGTAAACGAAACCTCCCGGCCGAGAACGCTGCCGCCCTGCAGAACATGGCAGCAAACGCATTTCCGTTCCTGAAGCAGATGAACTCCCAGACGTTCGGCAGGTTTCTGAGTACGTCCGAAATCGGGATCGGTGCCGCGCTGCTCGCCCCGATCGTGCCTCCGTTCGTTGCCGGCGCCGCACTGACGGCGTTCGGGGGCGGGATGATGACGATGTACTGGCGAACGCCGGGAATGCACGAGGACGGCTCCCCGAAGCCCACTCAGGACGGCACCGCACTCGCAAAAGACTCCTGGTTGGTCGGCGCCGGACTCACCCTGCTCCTCGACGGACTCAGGAAGTAATCCTGATCGAAAGCATCACCGCTGCAGCACTTTCGGAGAATCATCGGTTACGTCCGGATATCGATCAAGATCGGTTCTGCGGAACGGTGGTCAAATGGGCGTATCTGCGGTGGAATAGAGCGATGAACATCGCTGAAACGCCTCCCACCGAACGACGCCGAAAGGCTCTCCAGGCCATCAAGGAACTCGGGCGACAACGCAGCGATCACGCTGTCCTGAGAGTTCGATGCCCCAAGAGCCACACGGTCGCAGCCGTCTACAAGACGGAGGAAGGACCAGTGGTCGTGTGCGGAGTCGGACCGGGCGGCCATGGCTCCCGCGACCGCGAGGCCAACAATCGCGGCAACGACTCACTCGACGACAAGTTCATCGACACCGTCGAAGCAACCCAGTTCGAGGACGATGAGCTTCCCGCCGGTTGCGGATGTGGGCCGCGCACACTCTCCCGCAAGAAACTCCAGGCCGCAGTCGCGGGGCACGAACACATCGTCACCCTGACCTAGCTACTCCGACACCTGGCTACTCCGGCCCGAGCGATCCCAGGTCCAGTTCATCCACCTTCGCCAGGAGGACGGCGCGTTCGCGCTCGTTCCCTGTCGCCTCGGCCGCAGCGAGCAGTTCGGTCCGTGCCTCGTCGATCCTCCCCAGCTGTGCGAGAAGATCCCCCCGCACGCTCGGAAGCAGATGATACCCAGCGAGTTTTCCCGACGCGACAATCTTGTCGACATACTCGAGCGCGGGTGCCGGCCCGTACGCCATCGAGACCGCCGCCGCATGGTTCAGATCCACCACCGGCGACGGCGCCAGACGCTGCAGTGCCTCGTACAGCAGCACGATCCGTTTCCAGTCGGTGTCCGAAAATTCTGCTGCACGCGCATGACATTCCGCGATCGCGGCCTGAAGACCGTAGGGTCCGCGGCCACGACCGATCGCATCGGCGCGTGTCAACGCTGCGAGCCCGCGGGTGATCTGCCCACGGTCCCATCGAGTGCGGTCCTGATCCGCCAGCAGGATCGGCACCCCCGACGGCGTGGTTCGCGCAGGGAACCGCGACGCAGTGAGTTCCATGAGCGCCACCAGCCCGTGCGCCTCCGGCTCGTTCGGGACAAGCTCGGCGAGGATCCTTGCGATCCGCAACGCCTCCGCGCTGATGTCCGGGCGCAGCCACTCGTCGCCCGAGCTGGCCGCATAACCTTCGTTGAACACCAGATACAGCACGCCGAGCACCGCCGAGAGCCTGGGCGCGAATTCCTCACGCCCCGGCACCTCGAATACCGCCTTCGCCGCGGTGAGCGTCTTCTTCGCTCGGACGATCCGCTGCTGCACGGTGGGTGTCGGCGTCAGGAACGCCCTACCGATCTGTTCCGTAGTCATGCCGCCCACCAAGCGAAGTGTCAACGCCACTTGTGCTTTCCGTCCCAACACCGGATGACATGTCATGAACATCAAGCGCAGGACGTCGTCGTCGATCCGATCGGGATCCCACGAGGGATCGTCGAACTGCGACGCATCGTTCTCGAGTTCCCGCGCCATACGCGCGTGGCGCTCGTCGAGGCGTTCCTGTCGGCGCCATGTATCGATCGCGCGGCGCGTGGCGACGGAGGTCAACCATGCCGCCGGATTGCGGGGAATCCCGGCGGCAGGCCACTGCTCGATCGCTTCGAGCAGGGCCTGCCCCGCAAGGTCTTCGGCGAGATCGAGATCCCCGACCTTGCGGGTGAGAGTCGCGATGATCTTGGCCGATTCGATCCGCCACACCGCGTCCACCGCGCGTCGCGCGCGAAGGATCGCCTCGTCCGTCATCACGCAGTCGGTCATCACTCAGCCGGCGACCGGGCGGTCGGTGCCGAGTTCCTCGCGCCAGAGCTGTTCCTTCTGGACGTACTCGTTGTCCTGGTCGAAGTCCTCGTTCTCGTGCACACGACGGACCTCGAGTTTGTTGCCCGGACCGAGAGGGCACCGCTTCGCCCACTCGGAGGCTTCCTCCTTGGTGGAGGTCTGGATGAGCCAGAATCCGTTGAACAACTCCTTCGTCTCGCCGTAGGGACCGTCGGTGACGAGCGGGGTCTCGGAGTCGAAATCGACGACGAATCCTTCCTCCGCCTCGGCCAGTCCCTCACCGCCGAGCAGGACGCCGGCCTTGATGAGCGACTCGTTGTACCTGCCCATCGCGTTGATGATCTCATCGAAATCCACGTCCTTCGACGCTTCGATGGCGGCGTCGGTGGCGCGCATGATCAGCATGTACTTCATGAGAATCTCCCTCGTTCCGTGAATCCTGCGGACCGCCTTTTCGGTCCCTGATGTCTACACGTCGAACAACGCAGACGCGGATCGACACGACAGACGAGAAACTTCGAAAAGTTTCGGAGCACTCACACACCACCGTGGAGGAGGCGGCGGAACACGTCGAGAACCTCGTCTGCCCACCCGAGGATCGACAGCGCACTGTCTATGTTCTGCGGCGGACTCTGCACCAGGCTGTCCTGACGGATGAGGCGTTCGAAGTCGACCGTCGTGTCGGTGCGCACCGCCCCGTTCGGGTGGCGGAACTCGACGCCGGCGCTTGCCATGATGCCGATGATCTCCTGCGCAAGGATTCCGTAGCCGACCGTGGTGGGGTGAACGCCGTCGAGGGAGAACAGGCCACCGGTCGCACGTCCACCTTCCCCGTCAGCGGTGAGGAACCGGGTGTCAGGGACGGGGTCGAGCGCCGCGAGTTCCGGGGGCAGCGGATACGGCGTCCACCACGCCGGCCGGGCATTCAGGTCGTCGCGATAGCGGCGAGCAGCGAGGCGTTCGAGCACTCCCGCGACGTCGAGCAGATACCAGTCGCGGCCGTCGGCCCGCGCATCGGCAACGGCCCGATGGATTGTGTTGTTGTAGTGGTCGATCGCGGTGTCGACCGCGTGTGCCTCCTCACCGGTGATGTGTTCGTCGCGTGCCGCGTCGAAGTGCTGCTCGTCGATCCACGGACGCGTGTAGTAGGCGAAGTAGCGTGAGCCGCTCTTGCCGCCGAGGCCGCGCGCGATCGGGGCGATCGTCACGTGCGGGATCGTGCAGAGGATGACGTGTCGCGCGGAGATACGGCGCACCTGCTCGACTACTTCCGCGAACTCGGCATCGAAGTGTTCGGGACGCCAGATCGTGTAGGAACTCTTGCGGTCGAGGTCCTGGTAATCGGCGCCGCTCCACGCGACACGCAGTTGGGTGACGGTGCCCAGCGCGTTATTGGAACCGAGGAAGACGACGAGCGTCTCGATGCCGCTGTCGGTGTTGTCGCCGTGGTCGTCACCGAGGGCTACGGCAGCATCGAACAGCGTCATCGATTTCTGCGCGGGCGCCCAGTGTGGGTAGACGTGCATGGCCGCTCGGTCGCCGTTGTTCTCGACGATCTGGTCTAGGAGGTTGTCGCTGGGTGCCGCGATGCGAGCCCGACAGTGCGCGGCCGTCTTCTCGAGGGAGTCGCGCAGGTCCCATCCGTAGCACGAGAGGTTGTGGTTGTAGGTGCCGATGACCGGCGTTGTCGCGCCGGGGCCGCGTTCCCAGTAGTCCTCGACCTCGTCCATGAAGTTGCGCAGGGTGAACAGCGCGGCGGGTATCTCCCACGGTGTCATGCGCGAGCCGTAGCGCTCTTCGAGGCGACGCAACATGAGCTCGACGTTCAGCGGCAGTCCGCCCGGCCCGCCGTAGCGCGGATATCGAAAGGTATCGAGGACTCCGAGTTCGTATGCCACGATCGCGGGCACCGACACGTCGGTCCGGTAGACGGCCGCGCTCTGGAATCCCTGCAGAAGTGAATCGCCGATTGTCACGAGCTTGTGCGGCGGTGTGCCGCGAGCAGCGACGCTCACCGTCACGCCCACGGCGGGATCGAATTCGGGCACACGCGGCGGTTCGGCTGCTTGTGCGACAACTTCTTTCGGTGTCCCCTCGGGAAGCCCCACTCCACGAGCGTGAGCGCCGCAGCGCACGATGTCAACGACCGCGCAGACCGATGAAGGATCATGAGGTGGACACAGGAGGTGCAGACATGAGCGACGCCGACTTCGCCCACACCGATCGGGCGGAGAAGAACCGTCGGGACAAGGCACTGGGGCTCGCACGGTTCGCGTGGCATCGGGGCATCACGGGCGCCGAGTTGCTTGCGATGACCGACGACAACCGCCGTCGGCTGGCGCGTGCGGCCGATGCGCATCCGCCGCGGTCGATGGAGACGTGGACGCTCGTGGCGTCACTGCTCTGCGAGAAGTCGGCGTGGGCGCAGACGCATCCGGATCATCCGTCTGCGGCACGCGACCACCTCGACGAACGGATCATGTGGGTCAAGCCGCCCACTCGGTCGTGGCTGGACTGAATGTCCGATTTTTGCACCCTGTCGGACTAGGGTGCAAAACTGCACTCCGTGAGTGAAGGTGCAATGTTGTCGGACAAACCGCGAAGTCCACGTATGCAACGCACGTACGACGCCCTGGTCTCGCATGCACGCACGCTCACTGCCGAACGCGGCCTGTCGGGCTTCACGGTCGAGGAGCTGTGCGAGAGCGTCGGAATCTCGCGGCGCACCTTCTTCAACTACTTCCCCACGAAGGAAGACGCGGTGATCGGCGAGCACGACGTGGGCTTCCCCGAGGAGGAGAAGCACGAGTTCGTCGCACGCGGCGAGGGCGACCACGTCGGACTCTCCCCCACCCTGCTCAGCGACATCGCGAGGCTCGTGATCGCCCGGGCACGCCAGAACGATTTCACCCGGCAACGCCATCAACTGTTTCGAGACATACTCCGCGCCGAGCCGCACCTGCTGGCGAAGCTCATGGCAATCGGCGAGTCTCAGCAGCGCGACTTCGTACGACTCGTCGCCGACCGGGAACACCTACCGCTCGACGATCCGCTGCCCAAGGCGGTCGTGGGCGTCACCCTCTCGCTCACCTTCCAGACAGTCGACGAATTCTTCAGCGACGACAACACCTGCTCATTCGAAGAAATCCTGAAACGCAACATCGCGATCGCCCAGCATTTCTTCGGCCAGCCACTCGACCTCACCGATCCGACAGGAACCTCTTGACCACCACCACCGACGAACCTCTGGTTCTGACCCAGAAACGCATCTGGATCATCTTCAGCGCGCTGATCGCCGGCATGCTGCTCGCCAGTCTCGACCAGACCATCGTCTCCACGGCCATGCCGACGATCGTCGGTCAGCTCGGCGGAGTCGAGCACCAGGCGTGGATCACCACGGCATATCTACTTGCCACGACGATCGTCATGCCCGTGTACGGCAAGTTCGGTGACATCTTCGGGCGCCGCTACCTGTTCCTCATCGCAATCGCGGTCTTCACGCTGGCCTCGGTGGGCTGCGCGTTCACCGACGACTTCTGGACGTTCGTGGTGTTCCGCGCCATGCAGGGTCTCGGCGGCGGCGGCCTGATGATCCTGTCGCAGGCGATCATCGCGGATATCGTCCCAGCCAGCGAACGCGGTAAGTACATGGGTCCGATGGGCGCGATCTTCGGTCTCGCCGCTGTCGGCGGGCCGCTCCTCGGCGGGTTCTTCGTCGACCACCTGACGTGGGAGTGGTGCTTCTACATCAACATCCCGATCGGGATCATCGCGTTCGTCATCTCGTGGTTCATGCTGACGTTGCCGGTCAAGAAGCCCACCAAGAAGATCGACGTCCCCGGTGTCGTGGCGCTTTCCGTCGCGACGACCTGCCTGATCTTCTTCACCGACTTCGGCGGTAGCGCGGATCGCGGATGGACCGATCCGCTGACGTGGATGTTCGGTGCCGGACTCGTCGTCGCTGTGTGCCTGTTCGTGCTCATCGAGTCGCGCGCGCAGGATCCGATCATCCCGCTGTCGCTCTTCCGCAACTCGATCTTCGTCAACGCCACCGCGATCGGATTCGTCCTCGGTCTCGGCATGTTCGCAGCGATCGCCTTCATGCCGACGTTTCTGCAGATGTCGTCCGGCACGTCCGCGGCGGTATCTGGGCTGTTGCTCCTGCCGATGATGGGCGGTCTGATGCTCACCACGATCGCGTCCGGCCTCCTCATCGCGAAGACCCAGCGGTACAAGGTCTATCCGATCGTCGGCACCGCCGTCACCGTGCTCGGCATGCTGTGGATGACCACACTGCAGGGCAACACCCCGTTGTGGGTCGTCTGCGCGATGCTCTTCGTCTTCGGGTTCGGTCTGGGCCTGATCATGCAGGTCGTGGTGCTCGTCGTGCAGAACGCGGTGCCCGTCGACGAGATCGGCACCGCCACCAGCACCAACAACTACTTCCGCGAGGTCGGTGGCGCACTGGGTGTCGCGATCTTCGGCACCATCTTCACGAACAAGCTCGCGGAGAATCTCACCACGGTCTTCACCGAGGCCGGTGCCGACCCCGAGCAGGCCGGTCAGGCGACGGCGACCCTCGACCCGGCCGTGATGAAGCAACTCCCCGAGCAAGTGCAGGACGGTATCGTCAGCGCGTACGCCGACTCCCTGGCCCCGGTGTTCTGGTACCTGGTGCCGTTCTTGATCATCGCGTTCCTGCTCGCGTGGCTCGTCAAGGAGATCCCGCTGTCCGACGAGGCCGGCATGATCGCGCGCGGTGAGGCCGTGTCCGATCCGGACAAAGTCCGTGTCCCCGACGATGCGATGGAAGCCGTTCATGCCGACGTTCCGCAGACCTCCGACGATGCGGATGTGACGGACCGCAGAGCCTGATGTCCCGGTTGCCTGTGATCGAATAGAGCTTCGATCACAGGCAACCAGCACAGGAGTCGACGATGGGTGAAGCGATCACACCGGTCCGTGTCAAAGGTGTGACGATCGGCGACGGCGCCCCCAAGGTGTTCGTGCCCATCACCGGATCCACACCCGGCGCACTCCGCGACCAGGTCGACGCCCTCACAGGCCGCACCGACCTCGTCGAGTGGCGCGTCGACTGCTTCACCGCCTTCGACGACCCGGGTGCCGTCGTCGCCCAGGCTCACTCGCTCGCCGAGCAACTCGACGGGGTGCCACTGCTGGCCACGTTCCGCACCGCGCACGAGGGCGGCGAAGCGACGATCGGTGACCCTGACTACGCCGATCTCAATGCTGCGCTCGCCGAGTCCGGGGCGATCGATCTCGTCGATGTCGAGTACCGCCGCGACCCCGCCGCAGTGGGACGGATCATCGAGTCGGCGCACGCACACGATGTCGCGGTGGTCGCGTCGAACCACGATTTCGACGGCACCCCGGAACGCGACGACCTCGTCGCGCGGCTGTGCGCCATGCAGGATCTGGGTGCCGACATCTGCAAGATCGCGGTGATGCCCAAGTCCACCAGGGACGTTCTGACATTGCTCGACGCCACCCGCGTCATGCACGAAGAGCACGCGAGCCGCCCCATCATCACCATGTCGATGGGCGGGCTCGGCGTGATCTCACGGCTGGCCGGTCAGGTGTTCGGGTCGGCCGCGACGTTCGGGATGGTGGGAACACCGTCGGCGCCCGGGCAGGTCGATGCCACCGAACTGAAGATGGTACTCGACCTCCTCGACCGGGCGCGGTAGGACTACTGCTCTGCCTCGTCCCACAGTCGGAGCACCGTCGTGAGGATCTCCTCCGACGCACCGAGCCCACCGAGATGACTTTCGCCGGGCAGGTGATGGAACTCGGCGTCGGGAAGCAGATCCACCATGTGCAGACCGTGCTCGAACGGGATGATGTGGTCGGTGTCGCCGTGCCACCACCGCACCGGCACCTTCACATCGGGCACCCGGAAACCCCAGTCGCGGGTGAACGCGACGATGTCGGCGAAGGGTGCGGCCATCTGCTTCCGACTGCCGTTGAGCAGATCGTCGAGGAACATCGCCTTGAACTCGGGGCGAGCCAGCAGCCGACGATCGGCTTCCGGCGACAGCCGTCCGTACAGGTCGATGATCGGCGACGCGAACGGCCGGACGACGCGGATCGCGGCGCTCGTCGCCACACCGATCGGCACTCCACCCCGGGCCAGCAGCGGTGCGACGAGGGATCCGAGTTGCATCAGACCACCCGACATCGCGTCGGGTCCGACGACGGGCGCGACACCGCCGAGCACCGCGACCCCCACGACACGTTCGGGCATCGCGTAGGCCGAAGCGAGAGTGTAGGGCCCGCCGCCGGAAAGGCCCACGATGCCCATGCGATCGACGCCGAGGGTGTCGGCGACGATGCGCAGATCGTCGGCGAACGAGAGCACCCTGTCATAGGTATGGGGTGACGACGAGCCGATACCGGGACGATCCAACCCGATCAGCCGCACGTTCTCTCGATCGGCGTAGGCCCGTGCCTCGATCGGGATCTGCCGACGCGCACCCGGGGTGCCGTGTAGCCAGAACACCGCGCGGCCCTGCGGGGACCCGAATTCGGCGAAGCCGAGCCGGCGCCCTCCCGCGACCGCGACGGTGCCTTCCAACTTGGGACGTGCGACGTCAACCATGCGCGTCAGCATGACATGTGCAGCACGCCCTGCTGACTTTCGGGGCCGACCGCGGCCAGAAGCTCGACGCGCAAATCGCTCCCCACTAGGTGTGACTGCAGTTACAGTTATCTGACCACATGCATTGTCAGATCCGAACGTGGAGTTCACCGTGGCGAAGACGCTGGCACCCGCACCCGCCGGGCTCACACCGGTCCCCGGAGACAAGGGACTGCCGTACGTCGGGTACGCCCTCGACTACATGCGCAATCCGCTGAAGGCCTACGACAAGCGCTACCGCGAGCACGGACCGGTGTCCTGGTTCCGCTTCGCAGGAAACCCGTGGGTAGTGCTCCTCGGGCCCGACGCGTGCGGCGCAGCGCTGCAAAACCGCGACCGCGCACTCGTCAACGGTGCCGGGTGGCGCGTGCTCATCGGACCGTTCTTCGACCGCGGCCTGATGCTGCTCGACGGCGACGAACACACCGCACACCGGCGGATCATGTCGCAGGCCTTCACCCGCGACCGCATCACCCGATACACCGAGTCCATGCACCCGGCGATCGAGAAGACCCTCGACACCTGGACACCCCGAGAAGACTTCCGCGCCTACCCCGCCGTCAAGGAACTCACCCTGGGACTCGCCACCTCGATCTTCATGGGTGGAGCCGAAGGGTCCTCGGCGCACGAGATGGGCCAGGTCAACAAGGCATTCATCGGGTGCGTCCAGGCGTCGACGGCGATCGTGCGCTACCCGGTGCCCGGCACCCGATGGCGACGAGGTGTCCAGGGCCGCGCACGACTCGAGGAGTTCTTCCGCCGCTACCTGCCCGCACGGCGTGCGCACGAAGGCGACGACCTGTTCTCGGTGTTGTGCCACGTCGAATCCGAAGACGGCGAACGATTCTCGGACGACGACGTCGTCAACCACATGATCTTCCTGATGATGGCGGCGCACGACACGTCGACGATCACTTTGTCCACCGCCATGCAGTACCTCGGACAGTTCCCGCAGTGGCAGCAGGCGTGCCGCGACGAGTCGGAAGCACTCGATACGTCGACCCCGTCGTTCGAGCAACTCGATCAGCTCACCACACTCGATCTCGTCATCAAGGAGTGCCAGCGCCTCGTCACCCCGGTGCCCGGCCTCGTGCGCCGCGCGGTCGCCGACACCGAGATCCTCGGGCATTTCATTCCGAAGGGCACGCTGATGAACGTCGGACTGCACTACACCCACCACATGCCCGACCTGTGGCCGGATCCCGAGCACTTCGACCCGGGGCGTTTCTCCCCGGAACGCCGCGAGGACCGCGTGCACAAGTACGCGTGGTCACCGTTCGGCGGCGGCGCCCACCGCTGCCTCGGCATGCATTTCTCCGGAGCCGAGGTCAAGACGGTGCTCCACCACCTGTTGCTGCGTTATCGCTGGCACGTGCCCGCCGAGTACATCGCGCCGATGAACTTCACATCGTTGCCTTTCCCGAACGACGGTCAGCCGATCGACCTCCGAGTGCGCTGATACCGGCGTAGAACGGAGATATGACGGCGGAGGCGCTCGACGACCACTTCCTCACGGCGATCCGGGACCTCCGGACGCGAGCCTCCGACCGCAGGATCGACGACGCGCTGTTGCTCGAATACTTCGACGCGCAACTGCAGTCACGTCACCTCGACTTCGCGGCTCGCGAGATGCAGCGCCGCGGCGAGGGTTTCTACACGATCGGCTCTGCGGGCCACGAATCGAATGCCGCGCTCGGGATGCTCACCCGCGTCACCGATCCCGCTCTGCTGCATTACCGTTCGGGCGGCTTCTATGCTGCGCGCGCGTCACTGAAAGGCGGTACGACGCCGATCCGCGACGTGCTCGCCGGGTGCGCCGCATCGACACTCGATCCGATCTCCGCCGGCCGGCACAAAGTGTTCGGCAATCCCGCGCTGAACATCCTGCCGCAGACCTCGACGATCGCGTCGCATCTGCCGCGTTCCGTCGGTCTTGCACTGGCGCTGGCTCGCATGCAGAAGCTCGATCTCGACGCCCCCTGGCCGGTCGATTCGGTGGTGGTGTGCAGTTTCGGCGACGCCTCGGCGAATCATTCGACCGCGACGGGCGCAGTGAACGCCGCCGCGTACTGCACGTATCGCGGTCTGCCGGTGCCGCTCCTGCTGGTGTGCGAGGACAACGGGCTCGGAATCAGTGTGCGCAGCCCCGAGGGCTGGATCGAGCAGTCGCTCTCGCGGTACCCGGGCATCGAGTACCGCGCGGTCGACGGCGCCGACGCGGTCTCCACACTCGTCACCACCGGAGAAGTCGTCGAGCGGGTCCGCGCGACACGCTCCCCCGCGATCCTGCATCTGAAGACGGTGCGGTTCCTCGGCCATGCCGGCTCGGACGTCGAGAGCGCCTACCGCAGCCGCGACGAGATCACCGCCGACTACGCACGCGACCCGCTGCTCGCGACCGCCGCCGAACTCGTCGCCCGGGATCTCTTCACCCCCGTCGAGATCGTCGAACGCTACGAATCGGTGCGCGGCGAGGTCGCCGAGGTCGCCGATGCACTGCACCATCCCCCGCGTCTCGAATCCGCAGCACAGGTGATGCGTCCGCTGCACATCCACGGGCGGGAGCACGCCGTCGACGACCCGCACCCGCTGCCACGGGAGCCGCTCACGCTCGCGCAGGCCGTCAACCGCACTCTCGGACACATCCTCGAGGAGTTCCCGCAGGCATGCGTGTTCGGTGAGGATGTGGGTGCCAAGGGCGGTGTGTACGGGGTGACGCGCGGAATGCAGGAGCACTTCGGCGCGGTCCGGGTGTTCGACACGTTGCTCGACGAACAGACGATCCTGGGTACCGCGCTGGGCTTCGCGGTGGCCGGGATGCTGCCGATCCCCGAGATTCAGTATCTCGCCTATCTGCACAATGCGGAGGATCAATTGCGTGGCGAGGCGGCGACCCTGAAGTTCTTCTCCAACAGTTGTTTCGGAAATCCGATGGTGGTGCGCATCGCCGGTTTTCCGTATCAGCGCGGATTCGGCGGTCACTTCCACAACGACAATTCCGTCGCGGCACTACGCGACATTCCGGGCCTGGTTCTCGCCGTCCCGTCCGATCCCGCGACGGCGGGGGGCCTGCTGCGCGCGTGCATCTCCCTGGCCCGCACCGAGGATCGCGTGTGTGCGTTCGTCGAACCGATTGCGCTCTACCATCAGCGCGACCTCTACGACGAGGACGACGGACTGTGGCAGCAGTTCCCCGATCCCGCACCGATCGCGCCGGGCACGGTGCGCACCTACGGCGAGGGTGGGGACGTGCTGGTGGTGACGTTCGGCAACGGTGTGCGGATGAGTCTGCGTGCCATCCGCAGCGCCTCACGGGTCGCGGCGACGGTGCTCGATCTCCAGTGGCTCGCGCCGCTGCCGCTGTCCGCGCTCGTCGAGCACGCGATGCGGTTCCCCCGGGTTCTGGTGGTCGACGAAACACGGCGCAGTGGATCGGTCGCGGAGTCGGTGATCGCGGCGCTCGTCGATGCGAACTATCCTGGACGGATCGCCCGCGTCACGAGCCGCGACAGTTTCGTGCCACTGGGTCCGGCCGCGGCGCATGTGCTTCTGTCGGAGGCCGAGATCGTCGACGCACTGCTCGATTGATCGGGGCTCCCTGGACTCATTCATCGGTGATGAGTGCGCCGTGGATGCACCGGCAGTGACACCCATCACGGACGTCGATGGTCCGTAATGGGTGTCAGAGATTTATTCGGTGTCAGATCATTCGGCGGTCGGAGATCAGACCTGCACAGACGCCAGTGCGTCGTTGAGGGTCTTGCTCGGCCGCATCACAGAGTCTGCCTTCTCGCGGTCCAGCTGGTAGTAACCACCGATGTCGACCGGGGAGCCCTGCACCTCGATGAGCTCGCGCACGATGGTGTCCTCGTTCTCGGCCAAGGTCTGGGCGAGCGGGGCGAAGCGCTCCGCCAGCTCCTTGTCCTCGGTCTGCGCGGCGAGTTCCTGCGCCCAGTACAGGGCGAGGTAGTACTGGCTGCCGCGGTTGTCGAGCTCGCCGGTCTTGCGGGACGGGTTCTTGTTCTCGTCCAGCAGCTTGCCGGTCGCGGCATCGAGAGCGTCGGCCAGGATCTTGGCGTGTCCGTTGTCGTTCTTGATGCCGAGGTCCTCGAGGCTGACGGCCAACGCCAGGAACTCACCGAGCGAATCCCAGCGCAGGTGATTCTCTTCGACGAGCTGCTTGACGTGCTTGGGAGCCGAACCGCCTGCGCCCGTCTCGTACATGCCGCCGCCGGCCATCAGCGGGACGACGGACAGCATCTTGGCGCTGGTGCCGAGTTCCAGGATCGGGAACAGGTCGGTGAGATAGTCGCGCAGGATGTTGCCGGTCGCCGCGATGGTGTCCAATCCGCGGATCACCCGCTCCAGCGTGTACCGCATCGAGCGCACCTGCGACATGATCTGGATGTCGAGGCCCTCGGTGTCGTGATCCTGCAGGTACAGCTCGACCTTCTTGATCAGCTCGTTCTCGTGCGGGCGGTACGGGTCGAGCCAGAACAGGACCGGCATTCCGGAGTTGCGTGCGCGGGTGACCGCGAGCTTGACCCAGTCGCGGATCGGCGCGTCCTTGACGGTGCACATGCGCCAGATGTCGCCTGCCTCGACGTGCTGGCTGAGCAGCACTTCACCGGTGTCGGCGTCCACGAAGTTGGCTTCGCCCTCCTCCGGAATCTCGAAGGTCTTGTCGTGCGAGCCGTATTCCTCGGCCTTCTGCGCCATGAGCCCGACGTTGGGGACGGTGCCCATGGTGGTGGGGTCGAACGCACCGTTGGTCTTACAGAAGTTGATGATCTCCTGGTAGATGCGCGCGAAGGTGGACTCCGGCATCACTGCCTTGGCGTCCTTGGGTCGCCCGTCGGCGCCGTACATTTTTCCGCCCATGCGGATCATCGCCGGCATCGAGGCATCGACGATGACATCACTGGGCGAATGGAAGTTCGAGATGCCGTTGGCCGAGTCGACCATCGCCAGCTCGGGACGATGCTCGTGGCACTCGTGCAGGTCCTTGATGATCTCTTCGCGCTGCGTGCTGGGCAGCGTCTCGATCTTGTCGTAGAGGTCGACGAGGCCGTTGTTGACATTGACGCCGAGTTCGTCGAACAGCGCCTGATGCTTGGCGAAGGCGTCCTTGTAGAAGACCTTCACTGCGTGGCCGAAGACGATGGGGTGCGAGACCTTCATCATCGTCGCCTTGACGTGCAAGGAGAACATCACGCCGGTCTTGCGCGCATCCTCCATCTGCTCTTCGTAGAACTCGAGCAGGGCCTTCTTGCTCATGAACATGCTGTCCACGATGTCGCCCTCGCCCAGCGACACCTCGGGCTTGAGAACGATCGTCTCGCCGTTCTCGGTCACGAGTTCCATGCGGATGTTGCGCGCCTTGTCGAGCGTCATCGACTTCTCGCCGTGGTAGAAATCGCCGTGCTGCATATGCGCGACGTGGCTGCGCGACGCCATCGACCACTCACCCATGCTGTGCGGGTGCTTGCGGGCGTATTCCTTCACCGCGCGGGGTGCACGCCGGTCGGAGTTTCCTTCACGCAGGACCGGGTTGACGGCACTGCCGAGGATCTTGCCGTAACGCTCGCGGATGTCACGCTCTTCGTCGGTCTTGGGGTCGTCCGGGAAATCCGGAATCGCGTAGCCCTTGCCCTGCAATTCCTTGATCGCGGCGAGGAGCTGCGGCACGGATGCGCTGATGTTGGGCAGTTTGATGATGTTGGTTTCGGGCAGTTGCGTCAGACGCCCCAGCTCGGCCAGGGTGTCCGGAACGCGCTGCTCCTCGGTGAGGCGGTCGGGGAACGCGGCCAGAATCCGCGCCGACACCGAAATGTCGGTCGACTCGACCTCGATGCCCGCGGCGCCGGCGAAGGTACGCACGATGGGCAGGAAGGCGTGCGTCGCGAGTAGCGGCGCCTCGTCTGTCAACGTGTAGATGATTTTCGGTTTATCGGCGCTCATGGCGGTTCTCCCACGTCGTATCGGTCCGATTCCGAACAGCACCGGGTGTGGCCACCGGAATCGCGTCGCGTCTCAGGTTACGTGCGACACAACGATGATATTCAAGTGCCGTGTGCGTGGGTGAAGGCCGTCTGTGCTCCCGTGCACCGGGCGCCGGATCAGCAGGAAGCGAGGACCCGGGACATCGCCTCGTGCTCGGCGGGCGTCACCCACAACTGGTAGACGGTTTTGACCTCGACCTGCTGCGCCACGTAGTCGCAGTGGTACGCGGCGTTGGGCGGAAGCCACTGCGCGGCGTCGGAGTCGCCCTTCGACTGGTTGGTGGGCCCGTCGACGGCGATCAGGTTGCGAGGATCGTTCGCCAGATTCTTGCGCTGCTGCTCGTCGAGTTGCTGCGCGCCGGTCTTCCACGCGTTGGACAGAGCGACGACGTGGTCGATCTGCACCTGCGACGACGTGGCCGTGCCACGCCGGAAGAAGATCTCGTTACCGGTGTACGGGTCGTGGAGCGTGCCCGTACGCACGGTGCAGTCCTTGGTGGCAGGTTCGAGGGAGATGTGCACGAGGTCGCGTTTGAGGATGTCGTTGCGCGTATCGCAGCCGTTCTTGCCGAACTCGACGGTGACGCTGTCGGTCCACGCGGAGCCGAACTCCTCACGTTCGTAGCCGCTCTGCGATGCGGCGTCGCGCACGGGAAGCGCCGCGAGCGCCTGTAGTGCAGCCGACCCGCTGTAGGTCGACGACGGCCCGGTGCCACCCGACGAGGTGGCGGCATCGGACGAGTCGGAGTCGTACGGTTCGAGTAGAACCATGGCCACGGAGACCACGACGAAACACAGCAACCAGAGCCATCGAGGGATCGATGACTTCTTCTTACCGGCCATGAACTACTGGGCCAGCGGCGGCATCTTGACGACCTGGCCTGCAAAGGACAGGCCGGCGCCGAAGGCGAGCAGCAGCGCGGTGGCGCCCGGCTCGACCTGACCGGTGCGCAGCATCTTCTCCATGGCGAGCGGGATGGACGCCGCGGAAGTGTTGCCGGTCTCGATGATGTCGTCGGCGACCGCGACGGAGTCGGGCAGCTCGAGCTGACGGACGATGACGTCGTTGATCCGCAGATTCGCCTGGTGCGGCACGAACGCATCGAGATCTTCGAGCGCGACACCGGCCTTGTCGGCAACCTGGCGCACGTACTTGCTCATCTCGAAGGCCGCCCAGCGGAACACCGCGGTGCCCTCCATGATGATCCACGGACGCGGCTGGGTGGGGTTCTGCGCAAAGTCGACCCAGTCGGGTTCCTGCCGGATCGCGTTGCCCTGGGAGCCGTCGGATCCCCACACGGTGGGGCCGATGCCCACTTCGTCGGACGCGCCCACGACCACGGCGCCGGCACCGTCACCGAAGATGAATCGCACGGAGCGGTCGGTGGGGTTGGTGGCGTCGCTCATGCGCTCGACGCCGACAACGAGCACGTTGGTCGCGGATCCGGCGCGGACCAGGTCGGATGCGACACCCAGCGCGTAACAGAAGCCTGCACAACCGGCTTGGATATCGAGCGCAGCGGCTCCGTTGGTACCGATCTTGTCGGCGACGAGCGCCGCAGCCTGCGGGGTCTGGAAGCCGTAGGTGGAGCACGCGACGATCACGGTGTCGATCTGCGCGCCGGTCAGCTTCGCCGCTTCGAGGGCTTTCTCGGAGGCACTGATCGACATCTCGACGATCGATTCCTCAGGGTGAGCTTTCGCGAATCGGCGCTCCTTGATGCCGGAACGCGACTGGATCCACTCGTCGCTCGAGTCGATCTGCAGGCAGATCTCCTCGTTCGTGACGACGCGCTCGGGGCGGTGAACACCCAGCCCGAGCAGCACGCTGTTCCGCAACGGCGCAGGAGCGGCGATCTGTGCACCCATCCGGAAAACTCCTCTACATCATCGTGGCGCTACTGTCCTAGCATCGCCGTCGGGACACGGTATCGCGGGTCGGAAGCGCCATCCGCGACACCCCTAGTAGAACTCGTTCCAGGGCAGGGTAGCGGAGGAAGCCGACGGGCTACCTTTCCGTCATGGACGCACATGACTGGGACGAGAAGTATCAGGCCGAAGAACTCGTGTGGGGGGCGCCACCAAACCCCGTCGTCGTCGAGTTCGCCACCGCCCTCCCCCACGGTCGTGCACTCGACCTCGGGTGCGGCGAGGGGCGGCATTCCCTGTGGCTCGCAACCCGAGGTTGGGAAGTAGTAGGTACGGACTTCTCCGAAGTGGCCCTCGACAAGGCCCGGCAGGTCGCGGCGCAGGCGCCGAAGCGGTCGCGTGACCGCTTGCAGTACCTGCGGTCGGATGTGACACAGGGCGCATTCGGCGGCCCTTATGATCTGATCCTCTCCGTATTCCTGCACTTCCCTCCGGCACAGCGCGCAGCACTGATCGACAATGCGATCAATTCGCTCGAACCTGAAGGAATCCTCATATTTCTGGGGCACGACAGAACAAATATCGAAGAGGGTGCCGGAGGGCCACAGAACGGTGAAATCCTTTACACACCAACAGATATCGTCGAAGAAATCGACGGTAGGCTGGAAATCCAGGTGGCCGAGCGGAGATACCGAGAAACAGTTTCCGGAACTGCCATCGATGCGCTCGTCGTTGCCCGTAAAATCGGCCTTGGCAGTTAGTTGCCTGACGAGTAACATGGAGATGTTACCGACGAGTAATAAACTTGGGCGGTACTAGGAAAGACACCGGACCGCACTGGGAGACAGAGCACAGACATGGGCCATTACAAGAGCAACCTCCGCGACCTCGAGTTCAACCTCTTCGAGTTCCTGAAGATTCAGAAGGTCCTCGAAGCCGGCAAGTTCGGCGACCTCGACGAAGAGACCGCGCGCGGCATCCTCTCCGAGGTCAAGGCCCTCGCAGAGGGCCCGGCAGCCGAGGGCTTCGCCGACGCCGACCGCAACCCCCCGGTATTCGATCCCGAGACCCACTCCGTGACCCTCCCGGAGCCGTTCAAGAAGTCCTTCCGTGCCTGGTGGGACGCCGGATACTGGTCCATGGGCATCCCCGAGGAGATCGGCGGCACCGAGTCGCCGCGCAGCCTCCTGTGGGCAGTCAACGAGATGATGCTCGGCGCGCAGCCCGCAGCCTTCATGTATGCCGCAGGCCCGGCTTTCGCCGGCGTGCTCTTCGAGAACGGCACCGACGAGCAGAAGAAGTGGGCCACCACCTGCGTCGAGCGCGGCTGGGGCGCCACCATGGTCCTCACCGAGCCCGATGCCGGCTCCGACGTGGGCGCGGGCCGCACCAAGGCGATCAAGCAGGACGACGGCTCCTGGCACATCGAGGGCGTGAAGCGGTTCATCACCTCCGCCGACTCCGACGATCTGTTCGAGAACATCTTCCACCTCGTGCTCGCGCGCCCCGAAGGCGCCGGACCGGGCACCAAGGGCCTGTCGCTGTTCTTCGTCCCGAAGACCCACTTCGATTTCGAGAAGAACGAGATGGGCGAGCGCAACGGCGTGTTCGTCACCAATGTCGAGCACAAGATGGGCATCAAGGCCTCCGCAACCTGCGAGGTCACCTTCGGCGGCCACGGCATTCCGGCCCAGGGCTGGCTCGTCGGCGAGGTCCACAACGGCATCGCGCAGATGTTCGACGTCATCGAGCACGCTCGCATGATGGTGGGCACCAAGGCAATCGCGACCCTGTCCACGGGCTACCTCAACGCCCTCGACTACGCCAAGGAACGCATCCAGGGCGCCGACCTGACCAAGATGTCCGACAAGGCCGCCCCGCGCGTGTCGATCATGCACCACCCGGACGTCCGCCGGTCGCTCGCAATGCAGAAGGCCTACTCCGAGGGCCTGCGCGCCGTGTACCTCTACACCGCCGCGCACCAGGACGACGTCGTCGCCGAACAGGTCTCGGGCGCCGACGCCGAGCTCGCGCACCGCATCAACGACCTGCTCCTGCCGGTCGTCAAGGGCTGCGGCTCCGAGCGTGCCTACCAGTACCTGACCGATTCGCTGCAGACCTTCGGTGGTTCGGGCTTCCTGCAGGACTACCCGATCGAGCAGTACATCCGCGACGCGAAGATCGACTCCCTGTACGAGGGCACCACCGCGATCCAGGCGCAGGACTTCTTCTTCCGCAAGATCGCCCGCGACCGCGGAGTCGCTCTCGCACACGTCGCAGGCCAGGTCAAGAAGTTCCTCGAATCCGACACCGCCGACCAGCGCCTCAAGCCGGAGCGCGCCCTGCTGGCCACGGCCCTCGAGGACGCCCAGACCATGGTCGCGACCCTCACCCAGTTCCTCATGGGTGCTCAGGAACAGCCCACCGAGCTGTACAAGGTCGGTCTCGGTTCCGTCCGCTTCCTCGAGTCGTTCGGCGACCTGCTCATCGGCTGGCTGCTTCTCGAGCACGCCGAGATCGCACTGGCCGCGCTCGACGCGAACCCGGATGCGAAGGACAAGGCGTTCTACGAGGGCAAGGTCGCAGCGGCGTCCTTCTTCGCGAAGAACGTGCTGCCGACCCTGACCACATCGCGCAACATCATCACGGATGTCGACCTCGACATCATGGAGCTCGACGAAGCCGCGTTCTGATGACCGTGTAGATGACCCGAAGGCCTCGTAGAACACGACAGTGGCTCCCGCCGAGATCGGCGGGAGCCACTGTCGTCGTATAGGGATCAGTGTCGCAGAAGCATCAGAACAGGACGACTCCGCGCAGGTTCCGCCCCTCGTGCATGTCGGTGAATCCCTGAGCGATGTCGTCGAGCTTGTAGGTGGACGTGATCAATTCGTCGAGCTTCAACGCTCCCGAGATGTACAGGTCGATCAGCCACGGAATGTCGGCCGTAGGCGCGGATGCGCCGAACAGTGAACCCTGGAGCCGTTTCTGATACAACACCAATTCCATCGGGCTGATAGGGATCCCGACGTCGGTCATCGACCCGAGCCCGGTGACCACACAGGTGCCGGCCTTGCGGATCGACGAAAAGGCCTCCGCGATGTGCTCCCCGGTCGTGACGCCCACAGTGACGATCGCGGCGTCGGCGCCCTGCCCGTTGGTGAACGACCGCGCGATCTCGGTCGCCTCCGCCATGCCCGAGACAGCGTGGGTCGCACCGAACTTCAGAGCACTCTCGCGCTTGAACGGCACCGGATCGACCGCGATGATCTGTGCCGCGCCGGCGTGCGCGGCACCCTGCACGGCATTGATTCCGATCCCACCGACACCCTGCACGATGATCGTCTGACCGGGATACACCTCCGCGGAATTGACGGCCGCACCCCATCCGGTACCTACACCACACCCGAGTAGGCACAGCTTCTCGAGTGGTAGCTCCTTGTCGACCTTGATGGCCGAGTCGACACTGACGGTGGTGAATTCGCTGAAGGTCGACAACCCGCACGTCTGCGCGACGGGCACGCCATCGAGACTCAGGCGGAAGCTCGACGGATCGTCGGGGCGGGTTCCGGTCATGATGGCTGCACCGCGGTCGCAGAGGTTCTGCAGGCCTTTCGCACACCACCGGCACCGTCCACATGCAGCCAGGAACGAGAACACCGCATGGTCGCCCTCACTCCAGCCATGCGTTTCGGGCCCGACCTGCACGACGATGCCCGCGCCTTCGTGGCCACCACAGATGGGATAGCTCCCCACCGCATGGTCTCCGGAGGAGATGTGATCGTCGGAATGGCACAACCCGGCCGCGACCATTTGGACCATGATCTCGCCGCGCCGCGGATCGTCGAGGTCGAGGTCGGCGATCTCGTAGGTTCCGGGCGCCTGACGAATGATTGCACCACGAGTTCGCATCACGCGGTCACCTGCGCAACCATCGCAGCGCGATATCCGTCTGCATGTGGTGGCAACATTCCCCATTCACGACGCGGATCCTGTTCGGATGCAACGAACACCGTCCGAGCATGGCTGAACTCGAGGAATCCCTCGCGACCGTTGTAGTGGCCCATGCCGGACGCACCGACGCCACCGAACGGTGCGTCGAGCAAGCCGGCGTGCATCAGCACCTCGTTGATCGTGACCCCACCGGACGTGGTGGATTCGACGACGATTCGCTGTTCCTCCGGGTCCTGACCGAAGTAGTACAGCGCCAAAGGTTTCGGACCGGAATTGATCTCGTCGAGCACTTGCCCGAGAACGTCGTACGTCCGCAGCACCATGGCGGGTCCGAAGATCTCCTCCTGCGAGATCGCCGCCGACAGCGGCGGGTCGACCACCAGACGCAACGGGCGACGCCGGTCGGATGCGCTGATCGGCTCGTCGGGAATCGTCTCGACTCTTGCGCCCGATTCCGCTGCCTCGCGGATGTAGTCGTCGATCCGCGCGGCGTGTCGATCGTCGACGACGGCCGTGACGTCCGGGTTTCCTGCGGCCGTGGGGAACAGCTCACCGTAGGCCTCGCGGATCTCGGCGACGAACGTGTCGAGGGATTCTGCCGGAACGTAGAGGGTGTCGGCGTTGACACAGAGCTGACCGCCGTTGGTGGCCTTGCCGACCGCGATACGGAACGCGGCGGTCGCGAGATCGGCCGAGCGCCCGACGATCACCGGCGACTTGCCGCCGAGTTCCAGCGTGACCGGCACAAGATTGCGTGCCGCGTTCGCCAGCACCGACCGGCCTGCAGCCTGACCACCGGTGAACACGATGTGGTCGAACGGCAACGACGTCAGGGCCTGCGCGATGTCCGGTCCCCCGGTGACCACCGCGACGTCGGCAGGATCGAGGAACTCCGCAGCCGCATCCGCCAACACCTGCGCGGTGCGCGACGCGATCTCGGACGGTTTCAGCACCGCCCGGTTACCCGCCGCAAGCACACCCGCCAAGGGACTCAGGAGTGTGTACACCGGGGCATTCCAGGTTCCCAGGATCAGCACGGATCCCTTGGGCTGGTACTGCACCGATGCGGTGGCGCCCAGCTGGTCGTACGGCGAGAACACCGAACGCTGCTCGGGCCGCATCCACTCCTCGAGGTGGTCGCGCGCGTCTTTCAGCGCAGTCAACGAGCCGAGCACGTCGTTGACGGTCGAATATCCAGGATGCCGTCCGCCGAAGTCGGAATCGATCGCGTCGACGATCACGTCGCAGCGTGCGACGAGCATGTCGATCACCCGCTGGATACGCGCGCGCCGTTCGGCGGCAGAACTCGTCCGTCGCGCCCGGTTCTTCTGCTGCTGATTCCCGAGCAACTCGCTCACGGCGGGACCCGCGCTGGTAGATGTGGTCATTGCGCGGATGTTATGAGCTCCGTCACAGAGCCCGAAGCGCATTCCCGTTCAGCGGGATCCGGCGGTGCGTCCGGTTACTCGTCCTCGATGCCGGGGAAGTCCGGCACGAAGTCACCCGGTGACGGACGGGCCGCGGCGGGCTCCTCGGTTTCCGGTGCCGCCGGTGCTTCGGACTCCGTTTCCGCCGGTGCCGGTGCCGGTCCGCCGCCCGGCTCGGGTGCTGCTCCACCTTCCGACCGAGACCCGCCTGCGGCCGGCTCGTCGTCGCTGGGCTCCCGTTCGGGGCTCACACACTTGACGACGGGCACCGGGTCGTAGCGGACGGTGCGGGTCTTGTTCGAGATCTGCGCGCCTGTGTTCACGTCGGTGACGATGCGAGTGTCGGTGACGGTGAAGCCCTGCGCACCACTGGATGCGATGCAGGAGTCGCCCGCGGGCAGCGTGATGGTGTTCGGCGAAGTGTAGTTGGTGCGGTCGCCGGTGATGGACTGCACGTTGACCGTCTTGGTGCCCCACAGGCGCACCGTGATGTCGGAGTCCGTCCCGATCGTCTGGATCAGCACACCGGTCGTCTCCGACGGATTGCGGAACGCCAGATCGATCGCGCCCTCGTAGACCGTTGCCTCGCGCGCCGCCGGGTAGCGGGAGATGTAGTAGCTGTGCTCGGTGTGGTCGACATCCTCCATACCCGCGAAGTACGACGCGTTGTACAGGGTGGTCGCGAGCTGGCTGATACCGCCGCCGACAGCCTTGCCCGGGCGGCCTGCCTCGATGATGCCGGACTCGACGTAGCCCTGTGCTGCACCACGCGGACCCGTGTATCCGTTGAGCGAGAACGTCTCTCCCGGCTTCACGAGTGCACCGTTGATCTCGGAGGCCGCGAGCCGGATGTTCACACCGGAGGCGTATTCGAATCCACCGGAGCTGAACTCACCGATCACCTCGTTGATCCCGAGCTTCTCCGCGGCCTCCGTCGTCAGTTCCGGATCGGCCGTCTCGTAGACGGCCTCGATGGACCGTCCGTCCTCGGTCGCAAGCAATTGCGGCAGCGACTCGAGGGTCTTGTCCCAATCGACGAGATTGCCCTTCGTGCCCGGAACTACCGCGGGACGGCCGCCGTCGAGAACGATCTGCGCGTCCTTCGGTTCCGTCTCCGTGGCCTCGAGTTGCGGCGCGAGGATCCCGATGGCGGCTTCGGGGTGGTACTGCGGATCGAGTCCACCCGAGCCGTCGGGTGCAAACGAGAGCACTGCGCCGATGTCCTGGCGCGGCAGCATCGCGACCGTGCCGTCGTGACCGGTGATCACGAGGTCCGACGCCACGGCAGGCACCGCGATCTCCGCAAGTGCACGATCGAGGCCCTCGCGGGTGACGGTGACTTCCACACTCTCGACCGGCAGCGACACATCGCCGAAGGGCCAGCGATCGGCGAAGACATCCGACGCTGCCTCCGCGTCGAGACGCTGACCGGGCTGCGGGGTGACGGGGACGGGGACGCCGTCCTCGAACACGATGTTGCCTTCACGCGGCTCGTGGGCCGCGGCGGCGGTCACCAGATCGATCGACGCCGCGAGTGCGGCATCGTCACGAGTGGACACCACGCCGACCTCGTCGTTGCCGAAGAACGACGCGAGCCGGCTGAACGGATTGAGCGGCTGCGACCCGACGCGGTCGAGGGTGGCATCCCAGTCGATGCCCAGCCCGGCCTCCGACGGCACGATCTCGCCGCTGGTATCTCCGGCGGTCACCGTTACGGGAGAGTCGAGTCGCGGCCCCAGTTCCTCGCGAAGGATCGCTTCGGCGTCGCCCCGCGACTCGCCGCCGATCTCGATACCGGCGATGGTGACGCCACGCGGCACCTCACCCGAACTCATTGCGAGATCCGCGGCATAGAGGACTACGAGGACGGCAGCGACACCACCGAGGACGAGCGCAATCGTCCGCTTCGGGATGTTCGACCACGGCTTGTCCGGACCCGACGGACCTCCCGGGCCATCCCCGGGAGGAGGCGCGACCGGCGGCGGTCCGGCCGGCGGCGGGGTGGCGGACGGAGGTGATGCGGGTGGCATCGCGGTGGTGGCGGCCTGCGCAGGCGGCACCGTGATCTGCGGCATCTGTTCGGTGGGAGCGTCCGACGCGGGCGGATTCTGCTCCGACGGCACCTTCACTACCGGGATGACAGCGGTGGGGGCGTCCGACGACGCGATGTCGTTCGATTTGTCGGCGCTCTGGATTGTGTCGGGAGTCTCCGGTGAGGCAGGCGCGTTCAGGGACTCGGTTTCCGCTGCGGCAGTCTCGGTCGCTGCGAGAGACACTGTGGGCGCAGATGACTCGTCCGGCCCAGGGGTCTCAGTCACCCCAGGAGCCTCAGTCGCTTCAGGGGACCCGGTCGTCTCGGTGGGCTCAGCCGGTTCGGTGGGCGCTGCCGGTTCCGTGGGTGCTGCACGACGAACGGGTGTCGTGGCCGCCTCGGACCCATCCGAATCGCTCACCTCCGGTGTCGCAGCGGCACCTTCCTGCTCTGCGACAGCATCGACCTCCGCCGCAGCATCGGCAGAGGGCGCCGCCTGCGAATGTGGCTGGGTCGGGAGAACGTCGTCGTGTGTAGCCTCGGGCTCGTTCGTCCCGTTGTTGCCGCTCACCGATGTCCCTTCAGACGGGGCACGCTCGTCGTATGCTGCGCGCCGGATACCGGTTCTCCAGGGTAACGCCCGGACTTGAACGGTCTACGGGCGGAACACGCAAAGACCCTGCTGGGCTACCAGGTCGGGGGTCAGGTAGCCCAGCAGGGTCGTCTGTTCTATCGCCGTGTCGACGGAGGTGTTACACGCATTCGGAACGAATTTCCCGAATGCGTCCGACGTCGCCGAGAGATCACGCTTCGAGAATTGCCGTCACACCCTGGCCACCTGCAGCGCAGATCGAGATGAGGCCGCGAGCGGGCTTGCCGGTCTCCTGCTTCTTCTCGTACAGCATCTTTGCGAGAGCAGCGACGATGCGGCCGCCGGTCGCGGCGAACGGGTGGCCCGCGGCGAGCGAGGATCCGTTGACGTTGAGCTTGCTGCGGTCGATCGATCCGAGCGGAGCGTCGAGGCCGAGGCGCTGCTTGCAGTACTCCTCCGACTCGAACGCCTGCAGTGTGGCGAGGACCACCGACGCGAACGCCTCGTGGATCTCGTAGAAGTCGAAGTCCTGCAGGGTGAGGCCGTTGCGCTGCAGCAGACGCGGAATGGCGTAGGTGGGTGCCATGAGCAGCCCGTCGCCGCCGTGGACGTAGTCGACGGCGGCAGTCTCGGAATCGACGAAGTATGCGAGAACCGGCAGGTTCCGCTCTGCGGCCCATTCCTCGGTGGACAGCAGTGCCGCGGACGCGCCGTCGGTGAGCGGGGTGGAGTTCCCCGCTGTCATCGTGGCGTCGCCGAGCTTGGTGCCGAACACCGGCTTCAACGTCGACAGCTTCTCGACCGACGAATCGGGGCGCAGGTTGTCGTCGCGGGTCAGCCCGAGGAACGGGGTGACGAGGTCGTCGAAGAATCCGCGGTCGTACGCGGCGGCCATGTTGTGGTGGCTCGCGGCGGCGAGTTCGTCCTGGCCTTCGCGGCGGATCCCGAATTCCTTCGCGGTGATCGCGGCGTGGTCGCCCATCGACAGACCGGTGCGCGGCTCGCCGTTGCGCGGGATCTCGATGCCGAGCATGGACGGACGCACGTTGCCGAGCAGTTTGACGCGATCGGCTGTCGTGCGGGCGCGGTTGAGCGAGAGCAGGAACTCGCGCAGCGGGTTGCTCACCGCGATCGGGGCATCGGAGGTGGTGTCGACGCCGCCGCCGACGCCGGCCTCGATTCGCCCCGCGGCGATCGCGTCGCCCACCGAGATGATCGACTGCAGACCCGTGCCGCATGCCTGCTGCAGATCCCACGCTGGGGTGTAGGGGCTCAGGGCGCTGCCGAGGACACTCTCGCGCACGAGATTGAAATCGCGGCTGTGCTTGAGCACTGCCCCGCCGACGACGGCTCCGAGGCGCTCGCCCTGCAGGTTGAAGCGGCTGACGAGACCGTCGAGGGTTGCGGTGAACATGTCCTGGTTGGACGCCCGTGCGTACCTGCGGTCCGAACGCGCGAACGGGATCCGGTTGCCACCGAGGACGGCGACGCGACGCAGCTGCGTGGATCGGGCATTGGTGGTCACTGGCATCTCCCGCATTCAGATGGACTCGAACTGTGGCTACTATTCTTACTCAGGAGTAAGTTAGTTGTCGACTACAGCATCGACGACCGAATTCGAAGAAGGTGGAAACGTGGCTGACGCCAAGGGCGCCCCCAAGCTCTATTCCCAGCTCATCTCGTCCGCACCCGGCTCTTTCCTCGCGAAGCAGTTCGGTCTGCCACAGCCCGAGAAGCTTCGCCGCTACCAGCCCGGTGAGCCCGCGCTCCCCGGCCCCGTCCTCCTCGGCGGCAACGGTCGCCTCGTGGAACCGATCCGCACACTGCTGCGCGACTACACGTTCGCCGACCCGGCCGACACCGAGTTCGGCGCTCTCGTGTTCGACGCTACCGGTATCAGCGACGCCGCGGGCCTCGAACAGCTCTTCACGTTCTTCCAGCCGGTAATCCGCAGTCTCGCCCCCAGCGGCCGCGTCGTCGTCCTCGGCACCACGCCCGAGGAAGCTGCGTCCGTCGACGAGCAGATCGCGCAGCGCGCACTCGAAGGCTTCACGCGCAGCCTCGGCAAGGAGCTGCGTCGCGGCGGCACCGCCCAGCTCGTCTACGTCTCACCGAAGGCCTCGACCGCTCTGTCCGGCGTCGAGTCGACGCTGCGATTCCTGCTGTCCGCCAAGTCGGCGTTCGTCGACGGCCAGGTCGTCCGTGTCGGCGACGGCGACGCCACCGCCCCCGAGTCGTGGGACAGACCGCTCGCAGGCAAGGTCGCGGTGGTCACCGGTGCCGCGCGCGGCATCGGCGCGACGATCGCCGAGGTCCTCGCCCGCGACGGCGCGACCGTCATCGCAGCAGACGTCCCGGCTGCCGGTGAAGCTCTGTCGCAGACCGCCAACCGGGTGGGTGGCACGTCCTTCCCCGTCGACGTCACCGCTGCCGATGCCGGCGACAAGCTCGCCGCACATCTGCTCGAGCGCCACGGCGGCGCCGACATCATCGTCCACAACGCCGGCATCACCCGCGACAAGCTGCTCGCCAACATGGACGGCGGCAAGTGGAACTCCGTGATGGCAGTGAACCTCATTGCCCCGCAGAAGATCACCGAGGTCCTCGTCGAGAAGGGCGCTCTGAAGGAGGGTGGCCGCGTGATCGACGTGTCGTCGATCGCAGGCATCGCGGGCAACCGCGGGCAGACCAACTACGGCGCATCCAAGGCCGGCGTCATCGGCCTCGTGCAGGCCACCGCGCCCGTGCTCGCGACGAAGAACATCACCATCAACGCCGTTGCGCCGGGCTTCATCGAGACCGCGATGACCGCCGCGATCCCGCTCGCGACCCGCGAGGGTGGCCGACTGATGAGCTCGCTGAGCCAGGGCGGCGAGACCGTCGATGTCGCCGAGACCGTGGCGTGGTTTGCAAGCCCCGCGTCGAGCGCCGTCACCGGGCAGGTCGTGCGTGTCTGCGGCCAGTCCATGCTGGGGGCTTGATGAGCGAGATCGAACTGTCGGAGAGCCCGTCGATCCTCGACGTCTACGGTCGCGCCGTGCTGTCGGCGCTGCCGGTCGTGGGGGCATCCGGCGATTCGCTGCCCGACGACACGCTGGTGCTCCGAGGGCTGCGGGTCGATCCCGACAACCTCGCCGAGTACGCAAAGGTGTGCGGCCTGCGTTTCGGCGACACGTTGCCGCTGACGTACCCGTTCATCCTCACGTTCCCGCTCGTGATGAAACTGATGGTGTCCAAGGGATTTCCGTTCGCGGCGATCGGTTCGGTGCATGCCGAGAACGTGATCGAGCAAGTGCGGCCGATCTCCGTCACCGAGCCGCTCGACCTGCGCGTGCACGCCGAGAACATGCGTGAACACCGCAAGGGTCTGCTGGTCGATCTCGTCACCGTCGTCAATGTGGGACGTGAGACGGTATGGCGTCAGACCTCGACGTTCCTGCATCAGCAGCGCACGTCGCTGTCGGATGAGCCGAAGCCGGAACCGAAGACCGAGGAGATCCCGGCCGTACCCACCGCCACGCTGCGTGTCGATCAGAAGACGATCGACAAGTACGCGGCGGTCTCGGGCGATCGCAATCCGATCCACGTGTCGTCGCTGGGCGCCAAGGCCTTCGGGTTCCCGAAGTCCATCGCGCACGGTATGTGGACAGCCGCAGCCACCCTGTCGCTGGTGGAGGGACGGATCCCCGAGAAGGTCACCTATTCGGTGCGGTTCGGCAAGCCGGTACTCCTGCCGTCGTCGCTGAGCCTCTACGCGCAGCGTGACGGCGACCAGGACGGAAAGGCCGGCGGCTGGGATCTCGCGGTGCGGCACCCGAAGAAGCAGTACCCGCACCTCACCGCAACCCTGCGCTGAGTTCCGGTGTGCCGGGGCGCGATGGGGGCGTCCCGGCGCACACTCCGAGGAAGAAGTCCGATCAGCCCTGCTGGTCGGACTTCTTCCTGCCCGCAAGACCGCGCCACGCGAGGTTCTCGAGAAGATCGGCGGCCTTCTCGACGTCGATCTCGCCGCCTGCGATACGGTCGGCGACCGCTTCGCCCGCCCCGACGAGCGCGACGGCCATGATCTGGAAATCGGTACCGGGTTCCGGGTCGCGCGTGCTGGATTCGAGGAGATGGGCGGTCAGTTCGATCAACTGGTCGCGGCTGTTCTGCACCTGTCCGGCGAACGCCTGCTGCCCGAATGCCTGGCGGTAGAGCACCATCCACGAGTTTCGGTGGGCGTCGACGAAACCGAGGAACGACTCCAAAGCCACGCGCAGCTGTTCCCGCGGCGACAGCGACAGGTCGCCGGCGGGCTTCAGTGCTTCGACGAACGCCTGCCCTTCTCGGCTGATGCACGCGGCGAACAGTTCGTCCTTCGATCCGTAGTAGAGATAGAGCATCGGCTTCGAGATCGATGCGCGCGCTGCGATCGCATCCATCGACGTGTCGTGAAACCCGTTTTCGGAGAACACATCCACAGCGGCGTCGAGCATCTGTTGCTCCCGCACCGCGCGGGGCAGTCGCTTGGTACCGCCGGCCATGACCCCTCCAACACCTACGTGACGAACAAGTTCTTACTCTACGGTAGGGAACCGGAGTCCACCGCGGGATCGACGCGTTCTCAGCAGTCGAGCGCACCCTTGGCACGCGCGACGGTGCGCACGGACTCGTCGACCTGCGCTGCGGGTAGCTCGCCCGAGGCCACCGATTGCTCGAGGTGATCGAGGACCGCCGGAACCTGATCGGTGGTCAGCCACAACGCCTGGTCGACGCCCGCGACCAATGCGGCCTCGACTGCCTCGGTGATCGGGTAGGAGTCGGTGATCGCCTGCATCCCCGACAGATCGTCGGTGAAGATCATTCCGTCGAACGGACGACCGCCGTAACCCGTGCCCGTGCGCAGCAGATCCACCGCGGCGGGGCTGATACTCGCGGGCAGGCCGTCGGTCAGGCCGGGAACGTCCAGGTGCCCGAGCATCACCCCGACGTCGGACGAGACGAGGTCCCGGTAGGGCACGAGATCCTTCGCGACGAGTTCGTCGAGCGGCGGCGTGGTCACGGCTCCGGTGTGCGAGTCCCCCGACGCCGAGCCGTGGCCGGGAAAGTGCTTCAGCACCGGCATCACACCGGCATCCTGCAGACCACGCGCGTACGCCCCGGCATAGTCGGTGACGACTGCCGGGTCGTCGGAGTAGGAACGGTCGCCGATCACGGAGTTGTCGGGCTGGCTGCTCACGTCGACATCGGGTGCGTAGTCGACGGTGATGCCGAGCTCACGCAACTCGTGGCCCCGCTCGAGAGCCATCTGGTAGGTCTCGTCGACGGTCATGCTCTGCGCCGTGGCACGGGCCGACGGGTCGGGACCGAGGAGTTCACCCACCCGCGACACGCGGCCGCCCTCTTCGTCGATCGTCACCATCAGCGGCAGCGGGCTCTGCGCCGCGACCCCGGGGATCTGACGTTCCGCGAGCATCGCCGGGTCGGTCCAGCTACCGACGAAGATGCCGCCGATCTGTTCCGCCTGGATCATCGCGAGCGCGTCGTCGGCACCGGTGACACCGACATTGAGCAGCTGCGCGAGCTTCTGACGCAGTGACAGCGACGCGAGCAGTTCGTCGCCGCACACCGTAGGCCGGGACGCGGCCGACGCCGAGGTGTCGCTCGACGACTGTGCCACCGTCGACGACTGACCTGCCGTCGATTCGAGGGTCGCGGACGACTCCGACGCCGGGGCGTCGGCGGTGTCGCCGGTACCGCAGGCCGTGACCGCGAGTGCCGAGGCGAGGACGACGGCGAAGCTGTGTCGGATCCGCATGGTCGTCGACGGTAGCCGACTCGGGTGAGGGGCCTCCCCACCACCCGCTGAGCGAGGTATCGTGCACGCAACCACCGCCGATACGAGAGCTTTCACGTACACGACCTGGAGGAGTGCACGTTGGCCGCAGACCTGATCCTCATCGCTTACGACGGATCCGAGAATTCCAAGCGCGCCGTGCAATACGCGGGTCGCTTCCTCGAATCGTGCCGTGCCATCGTCGTCACCGCCTGGGAGCCGATGGTCCGCCAGGCCGCGCGGATGTCCGGGCTTTCGGGCGTCATGCAACCCGAGTGGGTACCGGACGAAGAGAACGAGGACGTAGCGCTCTCCGACGCGAAGGTGACCAACCGGGAGGGCCTCGAACTGGCCAACTCTCTCGGCCTGCATGCCGAGGGCCGCACCGTCGAGGTCGTCAACGCGGTGTGGGCGGCGATCATCGAGGCCGCCGACGAACTGGACGTCGACATCATCGTCACCGGCACCCGCGGCACCACGGGGCTACGTTCGCTGCTGCAGTCCTCGGTCGCCGACCACGTGCTCCGCCACAGCCACCGACCCGTCCTGATCGTGCCGCCCGGCCGCTGACGACCACCTCACAGAATCCGCCCGCACTACAAGAGAAATGGCGTGCGGACGATATCGTCGTCACACCATGGACGGATTCCTGCTCTCGCGCGCCGATCGCTCTGTTCACGCCATCGGAACGCGGCGCCTGTTCTCCGATGTCACCACGGCGTCGACGGCTCTGCGCCGCGGCAAGGCCGATCTGATTGCCGGAGCTCTGCCGTTCAACCCGGACCGGGCAGTCGCGCTGACCGAACCCGAGACCGTCGACATCACCGACGGACCGTGGGACGCCCCCGCCGACCTTCCCGATCTGCCTTCGGTGCGGATGACCGCGCAGATCCCCCTCCCCCGCATTCACGTCGCGCGGGTGCGTTCGCTCATCGAACGGCTCGAGCTCGGCGAGTTCGACAAGGTGGTTGCCGCCCGGCGCGTGGCGCTCGAGGCCGACGAACCGATCGACCCGTTGTCACTGGCCGCACGCATGATCGAACGCCACCCCGAGGCGACGACCTATGCGCTCGATCTCAGCGCCTCGGAAGATCGGTACTGGGGTCACACCCTGGTCGGCGCGAGTCCGGAGCTGCTGGTCAGTGTGCGCGGTGAGAGAGTGACGTGCCGTCCGCTCGCCGGCACCGCCGCCCGCCAGGCCGATCCGGATGCCGACCGCAAGGCCGGTGAAGAGCTGCTGAGGTCGACGAAGAACCGGGCCGAGCACGCATTCGTCATCGACTGGATCCGAGCGCGGCTGGCCCCGCTGTGCAGCGACCTCGACATTCCCGCCGGACCCGAGCTGACGTCGACGCCGGACGTGTGGCACCTCGCGACCCCGATCACCGGGACACTGCGCGATCCGGGCACCGATGCGCTCACCGTGGCCGCGGCCCTCCACCCCACACCCGCCGTCGCCGGAACGCCTACCGAGTCGGCTCTCGCGGCGATCCGCGCAACGGAAGGCGACCGCCGCTTCTACGGCGGTGCGGTCGGCTGGTGCGATTCGAACGGCGACGGCGACTGGCTCGTAGCGCTCCGCTGCGCCGAGATCAGCTCCGACGGGTTGCGGGCCGTCGCGTGGGCCGGCGGCGGCATCGTCGCGGAGTCCGATCCGGACGACGAACTCGCCGAGACCACCGCGAAGCTGCGCACATTGCTGGGCACCATCGGACTCTGAGCGGTTCGGCCGGTGCGCTGGCACCGCCTCGGCTTTCCGGAGTGATACCTTGACGCGGAACCAAACGACGTCAGTCGATCGATGATGGGGAGTTGGGTATGGGGAAGTTCCTGGGGCCAGGCTTGATCAGCGCGGTGGCCGGCGTCGTGGTCGGTGCTGTCGCCGTATTCGGAGTCACGGCTGCGGTATCCGAGAACTCTCGTCCCGAGATCGATCGCACCGGCAACGCCGACTCGTCCCTCCTGAACCAGGTTGAGTACGGCAGCCGCTGACGGCGCCGGCAACGCTTCGAGTTCACGTACGCACGGCGCTGCGGAACCTTCCGGCGCCGAGTCTTCACCGAACGCGGAACCACTGTCGCGGCGGTGGCTGTATGTTGTCGCCGCCGCCGCGCTCGTTCTGTCTTTCGCGCAGGTCCCCGGCCTGATTGTTGCTGACACCAAGTACGACCTGACGCAGAACCCGATCGGTTTCCTCACGCGCGCCGCTCACCAGTGGAGCAGCCTGGCGCCGCTCGGGCAGGTGCAGAACCAGGCGTACGGGTACTTCTTCCCGCACGGTTCGTTCTTCGCTCTCGGGCAGCTCCTGCACATTCCCCCGTGGATCACGCAGCGTCTGTGGTGGGCGCTGCTGCTCGTCGCGGGTTTCTGGGGTCTTGTCCGGCTCGCGGAAGCACTCGGTGTCGGCAGCCGTGGCTCGCGGGTGATCGCGGCGACCGTGTTCGTGTTGTCGCCGCGTGTCCTGACGACCCTCGGATCCATCTCGTCGGAAGCGCATCCGCTGATGCTCGCGCCGTGGGTGCTGCTGCCGCTGGTGCGATATCTGAACGGGCGGGATGCGGTGTCGCACCGTGTTCTCGCCGCACAGTCCGCCGCCGCCGTCGCGCTGATGGGTGCGATCAACGCCGTCGCCACCGCTGCGGCGTGCCTCGTCGCGGGCCTGTGGTGGATCGCGCACCGACCGAACCGACGCTGGTGGCGTTTCACCGTGTGGTGGCTGCCGTTGTGCGTGGTCGCGGTGACGTGGTGGATGGTGCCGCTGCTGCTGCTCGGCAGGGTCAGTCCCCCGTTCCTCGACTTCATCGAGTCGTCCGGGGTGACGACCGAATGGACGTCGCTGGCCGAGGTGCTGCGCGGCACCAGCAGCTGGACACCGTTCGTGTCGCCGGAACGCATCGCCGGTGCCGTGCTCGTCACCCAGCCCGCCGCGGTGCTCGTCACCGGTCTGCTCGCCGCCGCAGGTCTCGCGGGCCTGGCGATGCGGACGATGCCGGCGCGCGGCCGGTGGACGCTGATCCTGTTCGTCGGTGTCGCGGGTCTCGGCGCCGGATACGTCGGTGAGCTGAGTTCCCCGCTGGCCGACCAGGTGCGCCTGTTCCTCGATTCCACCGGCGCACCGCTGCGCAACGTACACAAACTCGAGCCCCTCGTGCGGCTCCCGCTCGCCCTCGGACTGGCGCATCTGCTGCGGTGGGTGCCGCTGCCCGGTTCGGTGCCGTGGCGCCGCGCCCGCACCGCGTTCGCGCATCCCGAACGCAACCCGATGGTCGCCTTCTCCACCCTGGTCCTCGTCGCCGCGACCCTCGCGACGTCGCTCGCGTGGACGGGCAAGCTCGCGCCTCGCGGCGCATACGACGAGGTGCCCGGGTACTGGAGCGAGACAGCGCAGTGGCTCGACGAGCACACCGACGAGCGCGGTGAACGCGCCCTGCTCCTGCCCGGGGCGCCGTTCGGCAGCCAGATCTGGGGATTGACCCGCGACGAGCCGATCCAGGCTCTCGCGTCCACGCCGTGGGCCTCACGCGACGCGGTGCCGTTGGTGCCGCCGGGCGCGATCCGGGCCCTCGACTCCGTGCAGCGGCTCATCGCCGACGGTCGTCCGTCGCCCGGGCTCGCGGCGACACTGCGCAGCATGGGAATCGGGTACCTGGTGGTGCGCAACGATCTCGATCCCGAAACGTCCCCTGCGGCACGTCCGGCGCTGGTGCACCGGGCCGTCGAGGGATCACCGGGCATCGAGAGGGTCGCCGAGTTCGGCTCGGAGATCGAACGCGTCCAGCCCGGCGATGTCGTCGCCGACGCCGATCTGCGCCCGGTGTATCGGGCGGTCGAGATCTACCGGGTCGACGAACCTGCGGACGCGCCTGTCGGGCCCTATGCGGTGGACGCCGCGTCGGTGCCCATCGTGCAGGGCGGACCCGAGGCGCTGCTGAGCCTGAACACCACCGATCCCACGCATGTGGGTCCGAGGTTGTTCGCGGCGGACAGCGCACGCGCGGGACGGGAACCGGACACGCTGACCGTGACCGACACCCCCACCGATCGGGAAACCGACTACGGGCAGGTCGATCACCATTCGTCGACTATCCGCGCCGAGGGCGACGACCGACGCACACACAATCTGGTGCCCGACTATCCCGTGCCCGACACCGAACTCGTGCAGGCCGAATGGGACGGCGCACGGATCAGTGTGTCGAGCGCGGCGTCGGATGCCACGCAACTCGGCGGGACATCGGTCGGCAGCAGCCCGGCCGCCGCGATCGACGGCGACCCCACCACCGGCTGGCACAGCAACGGCCTCGAATCCGCGATCGGGCAATGGCTGCAACTCGACCTCGACACCCCCATCGACGCGGGCATCCTGCACCTGACGACGAGTTCGGGCGCGTTGGGTGCGCCGGTGAAGTGGCTCGAGGTGACCACCGACCGGGGAAGTACCGCCGTACGCGTCGAGAAGCCGGGCACCCCGCAGACCGTGGCGCTGCCGCTGGGCACGACGACGTGGATCCGGATCACCGCGACGTATGCCGAGGGAGGCCGACGCGGCAACCAGTTCGGGTTGTCCGAGGTCGCGCTCGAAGACCACACGAACCGCGCCGACCCACAGTTCCTCGACATCCGGCGACACATCGTCGTGCCCGGCCCCGCTGACGGTGCCTCGGTGCGCGGCTGGGATCTTCGGCAGGAGTTTCCGGGTCGCGGTAGTTGCGTCGACACCCCCGACCGAGTGCGGTGCGCGTTCGGGTTGGCGACCGCGCCGGAGGAACCGAACCTGTTCACCCGCACCCTGAACGTTCCGACCGAGTCGTGGGTGGCCCCGCAATTGTGGGTGCGGGCCCGCCCCGGACCGGCACTCGACGAGGTGATCGACCGGTCCGATCGGGTCGTCGCGCGCGGCGCCGCCGACGTGGTGGATCTGCAGGGCTCGGCGTTCGCCGCCACCGACGGAGATCCGCGCACGTCGTGGACCGCGGAGGAGAAATCCCTCGAACCCGGCGCACCGCACCCCACGCTGACGCTCGAACTGCCGTCACCGCAGGTGGTGACGGGTCTCGATCTCGCGACGTCGCTGGGAGCGCTTCCCGCCACACCCACCCGGGTCGCGGTGAACCTCGGGAACGGCCCGCAGGTCCGGGAACTCGACGAGGACTCCACCGAGATCGAGCTGACGCCGCACCTCACCGACCGAGTGCAATTCACCCTCGTCGATCACGACGACATGATCGATCGCACGATCCTCGGGTTCTCGAAGGAGACGCCGCCGGGTCTCGCCGAGATCACCGTCCTCGGTGAGGACGGACCGATCGGCGCACAGGATTCGATCTACGACCGCGTCGTCACCGTCGGGTGCGAGGCCGGACCCGTGATCACGATCGAGGGCCGCAGCTACCGCACCTCGGTCACCGGGTCGGTCCGCGACCTCGCGGAAGGTGCGGAGGTGCCGGCCACCCTGTGCGACACCGACGCGGTCGGGATGTCGGCGGGCCGGATCGATGTGGACGTCGAGCCGGGCACCGCGTTCGTGGCGTCGAGCCTGCAGTTGCCGCTCGTAGGTGCGGAACCGCCACGCACCGATCCCGTGGAACTCGAGATGGGCGCGTGGACCGAGAACCTGCGTGAACTGCAGGTACCCGCGTCCGACTCCGATCAGCTGATCGTGGTGCCGGAGAGCACGAACGTCGGATGGGTCGCCTCCGCGCCGGACGGCACCGAGCTGACGCCGGTCGTCGCGGACGGATGGCAGCAGGGCTGGATCGTGCCTGCGGGAACGGAAGGCACCGTCACCCTCGAATTCGCGACCGACCGCTGGTATCGCCTGGGGATCTTCGGGGGTCTTCTGCTGCTGATTCCGTTGTTCGCACTCGCGTTCCTGCCCCGCCGCCGCGCTGTACCCGACCCCGGTCCCGCACCGCGGACGTGGCATTCGACGACCGCTGCGCTCATCGGGGTCGCACTCGCCTCCTTCGTCGTAGCCGGCGCTGCGGGGGTCGCAGTGACGGCCGTCGGCACGGTAGGTGCCATCGCCGTGGCCGCGCGTCGGGGTTCGACGACCGCGTCGCGGATGCTCGTCGGCATCGCAGGTGGGTCGACGATGCTCGCGATGGCCTTGCTGTCGACGGGGCCGTGGCGCTCACCCGACGGCTACGTCGGACATTCGTACCTGATTCAGTTCGCGGCGCTGGTCGGATTGGTCGCAGTCGGTGTCGCGGCGGCCCGCGCTGTGGAGGTACCCGAGTTCTGGCGGCGGCGTTCCCAGCGACGGAACGTCCGTCGCGCAGGTTCTTCGACGAACGCGTAGCTCACGGACGCCACCGCGACACTCAGCACGACCGTCACGGTCAGCACGAACCAGAAGCGACCCTGGAACGCGGGAATGCCGAACACCGGCAGGACGACCGCAAGCACGGCGAGATGCCAGATGAAGATTCCGTAGGACCAGCGACCGATCGTCAGCGCGAGGGGACTCGCGAGGATGCGGTGTTCGGTGCGCGGCGCGAGCACGAGCGGAGCCAGCAACGCGAAACTCACGAGAGCGCCCAGCACGATCTTGCCGTTGTACTCCCACGGTTCGAGGGTGGTGAGGGTTGCCGGGCCTGCGAGCGGTGTCGTCGCGAGACCGAACGCAACGAGTGCCGCGATCGCCATGATGTGCCGCTTCGCGGCGAGGCGATGCATCCACGTCGGGGGGTGCGCGGCAAGTTCGGCGAGGATCATGCCTGCTGCGAACCACGGCAGGTAACCGGGCAGCCAGTTGTCGTGGTTGATGTGGTCCTGCGTGGACACGGGTACCCATACCCACGCCAGCGACAACACGGCCGCGCCGAGCAGGACCGGAATCCGGAAGCGAGCAGCGTGACTGCGCAGACCACTGACCGACCACGCGAGCAGCGGCAACACGAGATAGAAGGCCACCTCCACCGACAGACTCCACATCTGGGTCAGTCCTTCGGTGAGGGTCAGCGGAACGAACACCTGCACCAGCGCGAGATTGGCCCACCACACCGTCGGCCCACCCCCCGCGCCGGGCAGCAGCCACAGGATGAGGATCACCGCCACCCAGTAGGCCGGAAGGATCCGGGCCGCGCGCGAGAAGAAGTACCGGCGAGTCGACGGAGGATCGGTTTCCTCGCGTGCCGCAGCTGCATGCGGGCGCCACAACAGGAAACCCGACAGTGCGAAGAACAAGGCCACCGCGAGATCCAATCGGCCCCACACCCTGCCGAGCCAGGGGTCGTGAACCGCTCCGGTCTGGAATGCGACATGAGTGATGAGCACGCCTACGGCGGCAATACCTCGCATACCTTCCAGCGCGGGGAGAAAACCCGACGCGGAGCGGGACGGAATGTTGAGAGCGGTCATCGGCGACCAGTGTGCCGTGTAGTGCCCGATACGAGAAGTGTGGGCACCCCGGCGTGCGGGCGCGCATCACCGAACCCCGGACTGTTAGTGTCTGGGCTCACGTGGTGTTCGCGGGTCGGATGCCAGGCGATCCGTGCAGCCCTGCTGCCGGTGGGGGTACTCGATGAAACCGTTGAGTGAGGAGATACAGCATGGCTGAGCGTTCCAGCTCGGGCCGGATACTGGCGATGATTCTGGTGGGCCTGGGAGCATTCCTCCTGGCCGTCGCAATTCTGATCCCGACGTACACAGTCGGGAAACTGAAGAAGACGCCGCTCGACCTCGAGGTGACGACGGTCGCCGAAGGCACCGGCGACATTCTGAATTCGCGTGCGCTGCTCGCCGGTAACGCTCAGGTCGATACCGACGTCCCGATCGTCGCCCAGCGCTTCGTGACCGTCGAGGATCCGGCCGACAGCGAGATCATGACGCTCCAGGCCGGTCAGACGGTGCGCCGCCTCGATATGCAGGGCGATACCGGACTCGTGTCCGCGACCGTCGACCGCCTCACGATCGACCGGGTGTCGTCGATGCCGGTGTCGAAGGAGGAGTACCCCGATCGGGTGAGCACGATCCAGACGTCTGCGGATTCACCGGGCGAGGAGATCGACAACCGCGAAGGCCTTCAGTACAAGTTCCCCTTCGACGTCAAGCAGGAGTCGTACCCGTACTACGACATCAATGCACGTGAGACCTTCCCCATCGACTTCATCGGTGAGGAAGAGATCAACGGCATGCCTGTCTACCACTTCAAGCACGAGATCGGCCCGGTCGACATGTCGGAGGCCGACCCGAGCTCTCCGACCTACAAGCTGGAGCTTCCCGCCTCGACGTGGGGCGTCGGTGAAGGCGACGAGCCTGTCGAGATGACCCGCTGGTACAACAACGTCCGAGACCTGTGGGTCGACCCGATCACCGGTGTCGTCGTCAAGGGTCAGGAACAGCAGGACCAGTACTACGCACGCGAGGCGAACACCCCCGAGGTGACCGTCCTCGACGTGACGCTGCCGTTCGACGAACCGACCATCGAGTTCCAGCTCGAGCAGGCCCGCGACGGCCAGGACCAGTTGTCGCTCTTCGGTAAGACCCTGCCGATCATCGCCGGAATCCTCGGCGTGATCCTGTTGATCGTCGGTTTCGTCCTCGGTCTCCGCGGTGGCGGCGGTGGTCGCCGTGCCGCAGCGACGGGGCGTCCGGCTCCCGCAGGTCCGGCCTCGGCCGCAGCTGCCGGTGCAGGTGGTGCGCATGCCGCCGACACCCAGCGCGACTTCACGGACGACCGCACCGAGGTCATTCCGCGCTCCGATCTCCCTCAGGAGCCGGAGCAGCGCGACTGGACCACCGACCAGACGCAGGAAATTCCCCGCACAGACCTGAACAAGCCCCCCACTCAGGACTGATCAAGGCCGAACGAACGCCGCCTCACGCCTCACGGTGCGGGGCGGCGTTCGCATGTTCGAGCCGAGACGACTTCGTCGCCGCGGATGCCCCGCGGACAGCGAGCACCGACACCACCGCTGCCGTAACGCCTGCGACACCGACGGCCACCGCGACGAACTGCTCCACGGTCGACGCGATCGTCGCCATCAGCACGGCTTCGACCGCAAGGCCCACCCACGCAACACCGGCCAGCGCGGTGCGATCCCCGGCAATCGCGGACAGCAACGCGCCCTGCAGCACCGCGAGGCACGCACCCTGCAGCGCGAACAACCACAGTAGGGACTGGACGGGCTCGTAGGCGTCGCCGACGAGAATGGGCACGAGGGGCGCGCAGATCGCTGCTGCCGCGACGAGCGCCGCGCCGAGACCGACGAGGACCGCGAGGGCCGAACGCACCGCAGAGGCCGACTCCGCCGGGTTCGCCATCCGCGGGTACAACACCACGCCCACGGCCTGCGGCAACCAGAACGCGACCTTCGTCGCGACCGCTCCGAGCGCGTAGAGACCGGCGGAGTCTGCATCGAGCAGCATGCGCGCGAGCATCAGATCGAGCGACGTCAACGCGATCAGCGCGAGCTGGACCTGCGACGCGCGCATCACCGCCGCAGCTCCCGGTATGCGGGGCGTAGCCTCCGCGTCTCCGGGGTGTTCGGGCTCGCCGCGGTGTTCGGGCTCGCCGCGACCGACGAACAGCGCGGCGGCCACCGCCACCACGCCCGTTCCCAGCGCACCGGCCAGCAACGCAGCACCCGGGCCGCCGCCCGCGGCGAGCACCGCGACGGCAGGGACGACCTTCGCGATCCCGGCAGCGGCGAGGACGACACTCAGCGCAGCGAACCGGGCACGTCCCTGCAGCAGGCCTTGTTCGGTCGCCAGAAGCACCAGCAGAGGCGCCGTCACCAACGACCCGAACGCACCCGCAATGCTCGTGTCCAGTGCCCATGACACCACCGGCACGAGGGCCACTGCGGCGACGGCGGCGATCAGTGCGCATCGATGGCCGAGGTGACGCAGCACCGCGGTGCCGGCACCGTGCACAGCTTCACGCGCGATGACGGTCTGCAATGCCAGTGCCGGGACCGCGAGAACCAGCTGCGCCGCGAGCAGGCTCGCGAATTCCCCGTACCCGGCCGGGCCGAGCCACCGTCCCGCGGGAAGATGCAGCAGGTAGGACGCAATGTTGGCGGTCATCGCACCCAGGGTCACCATCGTCATCCCGGCCACCGCAGTTCCGGTCCCGGAGCGGCGCGTCGTGTTCTCTGGCGGCATCCGCCCATCCTCGCACCCGTGCGCACCGTAGTCTGCGGCCATGTCCACGCAGGGGTTGCACCGTCATCGCGCGACGCCACGCGCGCCGGCACTGCCGCCGACGTTCGTTCCGGCGCTGTGGTCGCTTGTCCTGACCGTCGTCGTGCTCGGTCCGATGTTCACCTCACACGGCTATCTGCTGCTGCGCGACGCGGTGAGCACGCCCCGCTCGTATCTCACCGATTCAGCGCTGGGGCTGTCCGACGCCGCGGCCCGCGCGGTCCCTCAGGATGCGCTGCTCGCGTGGGTGACGACCGTCGTCGACGGCGGTGTCGCAGTGATCGCCCTTCTCACCGCGACACTATGGGCGGCGGGATTCGGTGCAGCTCAGCTCGTTTCGACCCTACTTCCCGGTTCCGGCGTGCCTGCGCAGGTGACGGCGGTGACCGTCGCGATCTGGAACCCGTACGTCGGCGAGCGATTGCTGCAGGGGCACTGGAGTCTCCTCGCGGGCTACGCCGCGCTGCCGTGGGCGGTCTGCGCGGCGGTCGCGGTGCGTCGACGTGCAAGGGGCGGATGGTGGGCGCTTGCGTTCTGGCTCGGGGTCGCGGGACTGACCCCGACCGGGGTACTCCTCGCCGGGGTGACCGCGGTCGTGGTGCTCGCGATGCCCGGGGGCCGCGTGTCGCGGGTGGGGCGGCTCGTGGGTGCCGTCACCCTGATCGTGGCGGTGTCGGCGCCGTGGCTCGTCGCAACAGCTCTGTCCGGTGGCGGCACCGAGGCCGACCCGGCAGGTGTGAGTGCGTTCGCTGCCCGCGCCGAGCCGCTGCTGGGCACGATCGGGTCGGTCGCCGGCCTCGGCGGCATCTGGAATGCCGATGCGGTTCCGGGCTCACGCACGACGCCGTGGGCGCTCGTCGGGACCGTGTTACTGCTCTTGGTGGTCGCGTGCGGACTGCCGGCACTGTGGCGCCGACGCCGCAACCCGGTGATCGTCGCGCTGGCGGTCGTCGCGGTCGTCGCGGTGCTCGGCACGACTCTCGGCGCCACCACACCGGGTCTGCGATTCGGGGAATGGGCGATGATGCACGTCCCCGGGGCCGGGTTGCTGCGCGACACCCAGAAGTGGGTGGCGCTGCTGATGCCGCTCTACGTGGTGGCCGCTGCCGCCGGGGTGGGGGCGTTGCGCCAGCATTTCACTCCCGACCGCGCCCGCAGCGACATCGCGTGGGCGGCGCTGTCGGTCGTCGCCGTAGTGGGTGCGCTCCCCGACCTCGCGTGGGGTGTCGGCGGACAGGTGCGACCCGTCCGATATCCGGAAGGATGGCAGCAGGTCGCAAGCATCGTCACCGCGGGCGAGGGTGACGCCGCGGTGCTGCCCACTGGGATGTTCCGCCGGTTCGACTACTCCGGCCCGGTGGCGGTCCTCGACCCGGCGCCCCGCATGCTGCGCGCCGACGTGTTGCAGACCGGAACCCTCATCGTCGAAGGCGGCGCGGTGGAGGGAGAGGGCGCACGTGCCGTCGACGTCGAACGTCTCCTGCTCGATGGTTCGGATCCGTCCGAACTGGCGGCGCGGGGTGTCGGCTGGGTCGTGGTCGAGCACGGCACCCCCGGCGATCACGGCCGGTCGGAGGAGACCCTCGACATGCTCACCCAGGTCTACAGCGACGACGACCTTGCTCTCTATCAGGTCGACGGCGCGTGGGCACGGGAGACGACCGGCCGGAACGTGGCGATCCTTGCGCACCTGCTGCTGATGCTGGTGGTGGCCGCCGGGGCCGCCGGCATGCTCGCGACCCGTCTACATACCCGCGTATCGGAGCTTTTCCGTGCTCTTGCCGGCCTTCTCCGGCGCGATTCGAGGAAACAGGCCTGACGCCCGCTGCCCCGACGCGACGTTCGCCAGCACCTCGAGCACACCGGACCCGGTGGCTTCCCACGAGAATTCACCCGCCCTGATCCGGGCCTTGTCGCCCAGCTCGGTGCGGCGCTCGGCGTCACCGAGCAGTTCTGCGACCGCGTCGGTGAGATCGCCGGCGGAATCGACGAGGACACCTGTGACGCCGTCGACGATCGAATCCGTGAGGCCCTTCGAACTGCGGTATCCGACCGTGGGAACGCCGTGCTGTGCGGCCTCGATCACCGCGAGCCCCCACCCTTCCTTGCGGGACGGCATCACGTGCAGCCAGGACCGTGCCAGCACCTCGTGCTTGCGGTCCTCGGAGACGTGGCCGTGGAAGGTCACGGCATCCTCGATGCCCAGCTCGGCGGCGACGTCACGCAGGTTCTGTTCCCACCAGCCACCTCCGACGACGTCGAGGTGCAAGCCGGGGATGCGCGTGCGCAGCGCAGCGACCGCAGTGAGCGCGTCCTCGATCTGCTTGTGCGGCACGAGCCGTGACAGCACGCACACGCTCGGGTGTGCGGTGCGCGTGTCTTCGCCGCCCGGGATGACCTCTGCCGGGATGGCGTCGGCACCGTTGCGGACCACCGCGATGCGGTCGTGGTCGACGCCGAGCATCCGCAGTTCGTCGGACGACGGCAGCGACACCGTCAGGTACTGGTTGCGGCGGTGCACTCGCGGCGACAACGTGGATTCGATCCACCAGCCCAGCTTCGCCATCGCGCGTCCTGCGACGGGCCACTGCTCGCGGTGGCAGTGGTGCACGAGCACGGTGACGGGTGCGCCGGCGACGAATCGGGAGAAGAACGGGATGCCGTTCTGGGTGTCGATGACGACGTCGGGGCAGATGCCCTTCAGCGGGCCGAAGCCGAGGCGTCCGGCGGCGATGGCAGCGAGGGCGCGCGGGTACACCCCGAGGCGGCCGCCACCGCGGCTGACGACGATACCGTCGATGGTGTCGCGCTTGCTCGCACCCGGATACGACGCGGTCCGCAGGGTGACCTTGATGCCGCGGGCAGCGAGTTGCGCGCCGACCTGCTCGAGATAGCGCTCACTGCCGCCTCCCTGCGGGTGCCCGCTGTCACGCCAGCAGAGCAGAAGAACCTCCCGCACGCGGATTACCCCCCGGTGATTGCGCACGCCCGTATGGACGCGGTGGATGTCACGGACACACTAGCGGGTGTGCTCGTGGTGCAGGTGCACGACGGCCTTCGGAGTCGGCGAGGGCCGCGGTGTGCACAGCCGTGCGGGCACTACTGTGGTTCGACGTGCCATCGAAGACCACGTCCGCTCCCCGTGTGACCCGGCTGTTCGAACGCCGCGCCACCCTGCGGCGCTCCATCGGCCTGCTCGGCAGTTTCCGTTTCGAACAGACCGCACCCGACAAATTCTACGGTGGTCTCGCCCACGACACCGTCGATCTCGTCGGCGACCTCTACACAGGCCTGACCGGGAACAGCCTCGCGGGCACCACCGTCGTCGACGTCGGAGGTGGACCCGGATACTTCGCCGACGCATTCGCCGAGGTGGAAGCGCGCTACGTGCCGATCGAGCCCGATCCGTCCGAGATGCACGCAGCCGGTCTGCAGGTGGGGGGCGCGATCCGTGGGTCGGGCCTCGCACTGCCGCTGCGCACCGGGTCGGTGGATGTGTGCCTGTCGTCGAATGTCGCCGAACATGTTTCGCAGCCGTGGGTGATGGCCGACGAGATGCTGCGGGTGACGCGACCCGGCGGGCTGATGGTGCTCTCATACACACTGTGGTGGGGGCCGTTCGGTGGACACGAGACCGGTCCGTGGCACGCATTCGGTGGCGAATACGCAGCGCGTCGCTATGCCCGGAAGCACGGGAAGGAACCGAAGAACCGATACGGTGTGTCGCTGTTCGAGGTGGGGTGCACCGACGGCCTCCACTGGGCTCGGTCGACGCCCGACGGCGAGCTGCTCGCCGCGTTCCCCCGTTACCACCCGCGGTGGGCGTGGTCGCTCGTTCAGGTGCCAGGGGTGCGCGAGTTCCTGGTGAGCAACCTGGTGCTCGTGCTGCGGCGCCGCTGATCGCCTAACCTCGCGGGCATGACCGCATTGGCTCTCGACGTGGGTGGCACGAAGTTCGCCGCGGCATTCGTCGCGGACGACGGGACACCCGTCGAACCGAAGACCGTGCCCGTACCCGGGACCGGCGTGTGGGACACCTGCGCCGCGTTGCTGCGCGAGGTCGCCGATGCCGAACCGATCACTGCAGTGGGGATCGCGGCGGCCGGGCCCGTCGACACACGGAGCGGCACCGTCTCCTCCATCAACATCCCCGAGTGGTCGTCAGGATTTCCCCTGGTGGAGGCTGTGCGCAGCCTGTTTCCCGGCGCGCACGTCGCGTTGGCGATGGACGGCGCAGCCGCAACGTTGGCCGAGCAGCGATTCGGTGCCGGTCGTGGAACGAACGATCTGCTCGGGGTGGTGCTCGGTACCGGGATCGGCGGTGGCATCGTGCTCGGCGGTCGCCTCGTGTCCGGCCGCACCGGGAATGCCGGTCACATCGGCCACATCGTCTCGGCGTACGGATCCGAGAAGTGCACGTGCGGCGGCGCGGGCTGCATCGAGACGGTGGCCAGCGGGACCGCCGCGGTGAAGTGGGCGCGGGCACGCGGCTGGGAGGGAGAGGACGGCGCTGCGCTCGCGGCAGCGGCGCAGGACGGGATCGGTATCGCGGCAGCGGCGCTCGAGCGCGCAGGAACTGCGTTGGGCCAGGTCATCGCATCTGCAGCGGCGTTGACCGACGTCTCGCTCATCGTCGTCGGCGGCGGTTTCGCGGAATCGGGAACACCGCTGTGGCGCCCGATGCTGGCGTCCGCCGCGCGGCAGGCCCGGCTCGAGTTCATCCGGGACCTGCAGATCGTGCCGGCGTCGTTGGGTGTGCTGGGAACACTCGTGGGTGCCGCTGCCCTCACGCATGGTCACGAGTAGGTAACCATTCGGCGGCGCACGGGTCCCGAGGACCTACCCTGACTGGACCAGCGCTACCTCGACAAGCCCAACGGGCCCGGCGGGACGGATCGGTGGTATCCGATGAGGATTGCCGAAATTTTGAGGAACAAGGGTTCAGCGGTGCAGACGGTTCCCCCGGGAACCACGGTCTGTGAGCTGATCGGGGATTTCGCGCGCCACAATATCGGGGCGATGGTCGTCGTCGACGGCACCGACGTCGTCGGAATCGTCACCGAGCGCGACGTCGTCCGACAGCTCCACGAGCGGGGCCCGTCGATACTCGTCGCTACCGCTTCCGAGGTCATGACGGCCGATGTGGCGATGTGCCTGCCCACCGACAGCGTGGACAGCCTGGCCGAGACCATGACCGACCGACGCATCCGGCACCTGCCCGTCGTCGTCGACGGACAGCTGCTGGGGATCGTCAGTATCGGCGACGTGGTCAAGAGCCGGATCGACGAACTACAGGCCGAACGCGACCAGCTCCGGTCGTACATCCACAACGGCTGACCACGCCCGGTTCTCCTCCCTGGCCCTACTCCGCCCTGGTCATCAGGTCGTCCTGGTCATTCGGTCGGCGAGTCGGCCTGGCGGTCGAGCACGCTCACACTCATTCCGAACGGCAGGAACCGCGCCGACCGGGCCGGGTCGGTGTTGCCCTTGAGACTGCGGAGCGCTTCGAGCTCCGAGGGATAGACCTGGTCGATGCGGGCGACGCCGTCCGCATCCGCCGTGTAGACGACCCACACGCCGTCACCCGCGTCGCCGGTGGTCTCGGGTCGCGGCTTCGGCTGCGGCCGTGGCGGCGCCGCGGCGGGTTGGTCGAGGAAAGCGAAGATCCGGCCCTTGAGCTCGCGCAGTTCTTCTCCGGCCTCACGGACGACCCGGTCGATGTCTTCGGGGTCGAATCCGAACGGATTGTTCTCTGCCATGTTTGCTCCTGACGGTCGGCACTCTCCAGTGTGGCGGCCCCGGCCGGTCTTCGCCACGACCCGACGCTCCCTTTCAAAAAGATGGAACGTGTTCTAGTGTTGGCGTGCCGATGTGACACGGCACACGAACCTGCAACCTGCAAGGGAGGGGCCTCCGTGGCGATCGACCCGCACGACACAGCCCACCACGGCGAGGCCGCCCGCCCACGCGAGTCCCGCCGCGATCCCGACGTCGTGCGCACCGGCCTGCAAACCTGGCTCGCCGAGCGTGTCACCGATCCGGTCGTCGGCGACGTGCACATCCCGGAATCCAACGGCATGTCCAGCGAGACCCTGCTGTTCGATGCCCGCTGGGACGGCACCGACCACCGGCTCGTCGCCCGCGTCGCCCCCGCCGACAGCGCGGTACCGGTGTTCCCGCACTACGACCTCGACGCTCAAGCCCGCGTCATGCGCGCCGTGGCCGCCGCCACCGCCATCCCCGTGCCACAGGTGCACTGGACCGAATCCGATACCGCCGTGCTCGGCGCACCGTTCCTCGTCATGTCGCGCATCGACGGCATCGTGCCGCCCGATGTGATGCCCTACAACTTCGGTTCGTGGGTCACCGAGGCCACCGACGGCCAGCGCGCCACACTGCAGGACCGCACGGTGGACGTCCTCGCGCAGATCCACACTGTCGACCCCGCGACCGCGGGCCTCGCCTCACACCGCTGCGCCGGCGACGCGATCCGTGCCCATGTCGCGGCACAACGCGCCTACTACGAGTGGACCACCCGGACCGGGCCGCGATCCCCACTGATCGAACGTGCCTTCACATGGCTCGACACACATGTCCCCGACGACCCTGCACCCGCGGTGCTGTGCTGGGGCGACGCACGCATCGGCAACATCATGTTCGACGACTTCGAACCCGCCGGAGTACTCGACTGGGAACTCGCTGCGACGGGCGCCCGCGAAATGGATCTGGCATGGATGATATTCCTGCACAGGTTCTTCGAGGATATCGCCGGTCTCGCCGGATTCCCTGGGTTGCCCGGCTTCCTGCGACGCGACGACGTCGCCGACACCTACGCGCAGCGCACCGGGCACGTCCCGCAGCACCTCGACTTCCACACCTGCTACGCCGCGGTGCAACACGCGATCATCATGCTGCGCATCGCCACCCGTGCTGTGCACTTCGGGCAGTCCGTCGTCGACTCGGCCTCCGGACGGCAGGACGACCCCGACGCCATGATCATGCATCGCACGACCCTCGAATCGATGCTCGACGGAACCTACTGGGAGGCACTGACGTGACAGCGGACCCGCGCGGCTCACTGTCGCCGCTCGACGACTACCCGGTACACCAGACCGCCGAACCGATGCGCCGGGTAGCGACCTCCGACCGCAACTTCTACGACCGCTACTACTTCAACTGCTATCCGTCCGACGATGCCGACATGTTCCTCGTCGTCGGTCTCGGCCAGTATCCGAATCTCGGTGTGTGCGACGGATTCGCGGTGCTACGCCGCGGCAACGACCACATCGTCGTCCGCGCCTCGAAGGCCCTCGGCACCGACCGAACCGACACCGCGGTGGGACCGCTGCGCGTGGAGGTGCTCGAAGGTCTGCAACGACTGCGCGTGGTGCTCGAAGCGGGGCATCCCGAGACCGCGGACCTGTCCTTCGATCTCACCTTCGAAGGCGACGTTCCCGCGACGGAGGAAGACCCGCAGAAGCTACGGCAACTCGAACGTGTCGTGATGGACACGTCCCGGTTCGTGCAATCGGGCACGTGGTCGGGCACCCTGACCGTCGACGGGCACAGCCGCAAGGTCGACCCGGCAGTGTGGCGGGGCAACCGCGACAGATCGTGGGGTGTACGGCCGGTCGGCGAGGCCGAACCACCCGGCCGCAAGGCAGCTGACGGCACGCCCGGATTCTTCTGGATCTACTCGGTGATGCAGTTCGGCAGCGACACGATCGTCGTCATCGTGCAGGAGGACGACACCGGCCGCCGCCTGCTCGAGGAAGCCATCCGCATCCGGCCCGACACCGAACCCGAATGGCTGGGAAGACCCGAACACGCCCTGCGGTTCGCGCCGGGTACCCGCACGGTCACGGGTGCGACCCTCACATTCCACCGCCCCGGCCGCGATCCACTGGTCGTCGAATGTGAACTGCTGGTCGCGAACCTGTTGGCGATCGGCACGGGATACGGACTCGAACCCGACTGGCGACACGGCATGTGGCAGGGCGACCTCGTCGTGCAGTCGCTGCGCCGCGACACCCGCGAGATCGACCCGGCGATGCTGATGTTCTGCCCCACCGACCACCTGGCCCGGTTCCACATCACCGGCGACGACGGCAGCGCAGTCGTCGGCACCGGACTGTTCGAGGTCGCGGTGATCGGACCGCACCGGCAGTACGGATTCACCGGGTTCGCCGACGCCGACGAGACCCGATCACCGTGACGAGTACGAGCACACCGCAATTGAGAAGGATGAGGCAATGACGGATTACGACAAGCTGTTCATCGGCGGCACGTGGACGGCGCCGTCGACCGACGAGAGGCTCGAGGTGTTCTCCCCGGCCACGGAGGAACGGGTCGGTTCGGTGCCCGTCGCCGGACCGAAGGACGTCGACGCAGCGGTAGCCGCAGCACGCACCGCGTTCGACGACGGACCGTGGCCGCGTATGTCGCCGGCCGAGCGCGCAGAGGTCATCGGCAAAGCCGCGAAGATCATCGAGGAGCGCGGCGCCGAGATCGCCGAGATCGTCTCGTCCGAGATGGGGCAGCCCGCCGCGTCCGTGCAGATGATGCAGATGACTCCGTCGTTGGCGACACTGAATTTTTATGCAGGACTGGCTGATTCATTCCCCTGGGTCGACGAACGCAACGGCTCGTTCGGGCGGACGCGAGTGACCCGTGAACCCGTCGGAGTGGTCGGCGCGGTCATCGCGTGGAATGTGCCGCTGTTCCTGTGCGCCAACAAACTCGGCCCCGCACTGCTCGCCGGTTGCACCGTGGTCCTCAAGCCCGCACCCGAGTCCCCGCTGGCTGTCAACGTGATCGCCGAGATCTTCGCCGAGGCCGGCCTCCCCGAAGGTGTGCTGTCGGTGGTGCCCGGTGGCGCCGAGACCGGAGAACACCTCGTCTCACACCCGGACCTCGACAAGATCACCTTCACGGGCTCCACTGCAGTCGGCAAGCACATCGGCGAGATCGCCGCACGCAACCTCAAGCGCTGCTCGCTCGAACTCGGCGGCAAGTCCGCCGCGATCATCCTCGAGGACGCCGATCTCGACTCCACCATCGCGATGCTCGTCATGTCCGGTCTGATGAACACCGGGCAGGCCTGCGTCGGCCAGACCCGCATCCTCGCGCCGCGTTCACGGTACGACGAGGTAGTCGAGAAGATCGTCGCCACCGCCGCCTTCTTCCCCGTCGGCCTGCCGTCGGACGAGGCCGCCCAGCTCGGCCCCCTGATCTCCGCGAAGCAGCGCGACCGCGTCGAGGATTACATCAAGAAGGGCCTCGAAGAGGGTGCACGCCTCGTACTGGGTGGTGGCCGCCCCGCTGGTCTCGACACGGGCTACTTCGTCGAACCCACGGTCTTCGCCGACGTAGACAACTCGATGACCATCGCCCGCGAAGAGATCTTCGGGCCGGTGCTGTCGATACTGCCGTACGACAGCGTCGACGACGCCATCAAGATCGCAAACGATTCCGACTACGGCCTGGCCGGGTCGGTGTACACCACCGATGTGGAGAAGGGCCTCGACGTCGCCTCGCGGGTCCGCACGGGCACCTACGGAATCAACTGGTACGCGTTCGATCCGGGATCACCGTTCGGCGGCTTCAAGAATTCCGGCATCGGCCGGGAGAACGGGCCCGAGGGGCTCGAAGCATTCTGCGAGACGAAGTCGGTGCTGTACCCACCCGGTTACCAAGGCTGATCGCCCAGCCCCCTGTTCGGCCCTCATCCGGCCCGTCGAGCGGGAGGTTGTGTGCACCGCATTACGGGAATCCGCACACAACCTCCCGCTCGATCATCTTCGGCGGCCGTATCAGATGTACATCGCCGGATCGATGTAGGTGGTCGGATCCACCAGCGGCTCATGCTTCTTCCGCGACCGGACCGTCGCGGGGATACCCGTGGCGATCGAGTCGGCCGGCACGTCGTGTGTGACGACCGCGTTGGCGCCGATTGCGCTGTCGGCGCCGATCACGACAGGTCCGAGAACCTTTGCTCCCGCACCGACGGTGACGCGATCGCCGAGCGTCGGGTGCCGCTTCTCCTTCGCGAGCGACCGGCCGCCGAGCGTCACACCGTGGTACAGCATGACGTCGTCTCCGACCTCCGCTGTTTCACCGATGACCACGCCCATGCCGTGGTCGATGAAGAAACGCCGGCCGATCGTCGCACCGGGATGGATCTCGATTCCGGTGAGGAACCGGGTGAACTGCGAAAGGATCCGCGCCGGTCCCTTCAATGCGGGCACCGCCCACATCCGGTGTGCGACGCGGTGCGACCAGATCGCGTGCAGACCGGAGTACACGACCGCGTTCTCCACATTGCTGCGCGCAGCGGGGTCGTTGCCGCGCGCAGCCTGCAGGTCCTCGCGGAGAGTACGAAGAATGCTCACAGCGACGATCAGTCCCGGATGTGCTCGAACAGCGGCGTCGAGATGTAGCGCTCGCCGAAGTCGGGCACGACCACGACGATCAGCTTGCCCGCGTTCTCGGGGCGCTTGGCGACCTCGAGCGCAGCCCACACGTTCGCGCCGGCAGACACGCCGCCGAGGATGCCTTCGTCGGTGCCGAGAGCGCGACCCGTCTTGACGGCGTCGTCGAACTGGACATCGATGATCTCGTCGTAGATCTCCCGGTCGAGTACCTCGGGAACGAAGTTGGCGCCGAGGCCCTGGATCTTGTGCGGGCCGGGGTTGCCGCCCGTGAGGATCGGCGAATCGGCAGGCTCGACACCGATGATCTGCACACCGGGCTTGCGGGCCTTGAGGTTGCGGCCGACACCGGTGAGCGTGCCACCCGTGCCGATACCCGCGACGAAGATGTCGATCTCGCCGGCGGTGTCGTTCCAGACCTCTTCGCCGGTGGTGTCCTGGTGGATCTGCGGGTTGGCGGGGTTCGCGAACTGGCTCGCCGACACCGCATTCTCGGTCGACTCGACGATTTCCTTGGCCTTCGCGACCGCACCGGCCATGCCCTCGGAACCCGGAGTGAGGACGATCTCGGCGCCGTAGGCGCGGAGCATGACACGACGCTCGGTCGACATCGTTTCCGGCATCGTGAGGATCACCTTGTAGCCGCGAGCTGCGCCGACCATGGCGAGCGCGATACCGGTGTTGCCGGAGGTGCCCTCGACGATCGTGCCACCGGGCTTCAGTGCGCCGGACTTCTCGGCGGCGTCGATGATCGCTACGCCGATTCGGTCCTTGACGCTGTTGGCCGGGTTGTAGAACTCGAGCTTGGCAGCGACGGTTGCGCCGAGGCCCTCGGTCAGCCGGTTGAGCTTGACGATCGGGGTACGACCGACGAGCTCGGTGACATTGTTGTAGATCCCGCTCATAGCTGATCCTCTCCCGGCCACCAGGGACCGGCTGTGGTGTGCGATATACCTATTGCATCATGTTGTCCACGACGCACCATGTCGGGTTCCTTCAATACAGGTGCGACCCTCAGGTCCAACACTGGGGAGCATGACGAATTCCGTGAATCCCATTCCCGACGGCTACACCGCATTGACGCCGTTCCTCGTCGTCGACGGCGGGGGGAAAGCGATCGAGTTCTACACCGATGCGTTCGGCGCGAAGCTCGTCGACCGCCAGGACGGCCCCGACGGAGCCGTGATGCACGCCGAACTCGACTTCGGGCACGGCCGCATGCAGCTGAGCGACCCGCACCCGTCGATGGGGCTGCACGCCCCAGACGGTACGAACACCGTCAACCATTCGTACGTGCTGTACTGCGCGGATGTCGACGCCACATTCGCTCGCGCCGTGTCGCTGGGTGCGCAGGTGTTCGAGGAACCGTCGACGTTCGTGACGGGCGACCGCTTCGCGTCCCTCCTGGACCCGTTCGGGCACCGCTGGGCCGTCATGACGCGCGTCGAGGATGTCCCGCCGGAGGAGGCGAAGCGTCGGCTCGACGAGTGGGTGGCGACACAGAACGCGTAGGTCCCCTGATCTCTGCGGGCACTGATCTCCACAGACGCCGAATGCCCCGTGCAGATCACTGCACGGGGCATTCGGCTACAAGCGGTGGGCGGCCTCAGCCGAGGCGCTGCTTCAGGGCCTCGAACTCGTCGCGGATGCCCGAGGGCACCTTCTCACCGAGGAACTCGAACCATTCGGCGATGCCGTCGATCTCGGCCTTCCACTCGTCGACGTCGACCTTCAGGGCCTCGTCGACGTCGGCAGCGTCGACATCGAGTCCGTCGAGGGTCAGGTCGGCTGCGGTCGGCACGTAACCGATGGCCGTGGACTGGGCGTCGGCCTTGTGCTCGATGCGATCGACGATCCACTTCAGCACGCGAGAGTTCTCGCCGAAACCGGGCCACAGGAAGCGGCCGTCCTCGCCGCGACGGAACCAGTTGACGTAGAAGATCTTCGGCAGCTTGGTTTCGTCGGCGCTCTTGCCGAGGTTGATCCAGTGGTTCAGGTAGTCGCCTGCGTTGTAGCCGAGGAACGGCAGCATCGCCATCGGGTCGCGGCGAACGTTACCGACCTTGCCCTCGGCAGCGGCGGTCTGCTCGGACGACAGAGTCGAGCCGAGGAAGGTGCCGTGCTGCCAGTCGAACGACTCGCTGACGAGCGGAACCGTCGTCTTGCGGCGGCCACCGAACAGGATCGCCGAGATCGGCACACCCTGCGGATCGTCCCACTCGGGGGCGAGGATCGGGCACTGCGACATCGGGGTGCAGTAGCGCGAGTTCGGGTGTGCGGCCTTGGTATCGGACTCCGGGGTCCAGTCGTTGCCGAGCCAGTCGGTCAGGTGGGCGGGAACCTCGCCTCCGATGCCCTCCCACCAGACGTCGCCGTCGTCGGTCTTCGCAACGTTGGTGTAGATCGTGTTGCCGGCCTCGATGGTGTGCATCGCGTTCGGGTTCGAATCAGCGCTGGTGCCGGGCGCGACACCGAAGAAACCGAACTCCGGGTTGACGGCGTAGAGGCGGCCGTCGTCACCGAAACGCATCCATGCGATGTCGTCGCCGAGGGTCTCGGCGCGCCAGCCGGGGATGGTCGGCTGGATCATCGCAAGGTTGGTCTTGCCACACGCCGACGGGAAGGCCGCAGCGATGTAGTACGGCTTGTTCTCGGGCGAGATCAGCTTCAGGATCAGCATGTGCTCGGCGAGCCAGCCCTCGTCGTGGGCCATCGCCGACGCGATACGCAGCGAGTAGCACTTCTTGCCGAGCAGTGCGTTGCCGCCGTAGCCGGAACCGTAGCTCCAGATCTCGCGGGATTCGGGGAAGTGGGTGATGTACTTCGTGTCGTTGCACGGCCACACCACGTCCTGCTGGCCCGCCTCGAGAGGCGCACCCACCGAGTGCAGGGCTTTGACGAACGGGCGGTCGACGCCCATCTTCTCGAGTGCAGCGGCACCCATGCGGGTCATGATGCGCATGGAGACGACGACGTACTCCGAGTCGGTGAGCTCGACACCCAGCTTGGGGTCGGCGGCGCCGAGCGGACCCATGCAAAACGGCACGACGTAGAGAGTGCGTCCGCGCATGCTGCCGCGGTACAGCTCGGTCATCGTGGCGCGCATCTCGTCGGGCGCCATCCAGTTGTTGGTCGGGCCCGCGTCGATCTCGTTCTCGCTGCAGATGTATGTGCGGGACTCGACACGCGCGACATCCGACGGGTCGGAGTTCGCGAGGAACGAGTTGGGCTTCTTCTCGTCGTTGAGGCGAGTGAAGGTGCCGGCTTCGACGAGCTGAGCAGTCAGCCGATCCCATTCCTCGTCGGATCCGTCGGCCCACACGACGCGATCGGGCTGGGTGAGCTCGGCAACCTCCTGGACCCACGCAAGCAGCTCGGCATGCTGGGTCGGGAGCTTGTCGTCGGTACCGTTCAAACCGGGAATGGTCGCTGAGGTCATCAAACTCTCCTGGGGTGTGCCCGGAACCGGATCCCTCCCCCGACCTGCATCTGTAATGCAGTGACAGCGGCGAACCCGGGCTTTTCCCCTCTCGGCAGGGGTACCACCCGCTTCGTCCGTGGCCGAACGGAGGACGCGGGCGCCGGATGTCCTATTCATAGAGGTTAACGCTGGACTACCAGCCGGGAACACTCGGGGCCGGTCGGAAATGTCACAGAAACGATTCAGAGGCGCGCAGAATACATCCCTCTTCCGTACTCGTACAGGCGATACGCCTCACTTGTGCTCGGTCGAATGACTTTCGTCTATTCCGATCGTACCTTCGTCGATCCTGTCCCACCTAGGTGTTCCGTCGAGCTCGCGGTGGAACTCCCATACACCGAATTCTCCGTCGTCGGCGACAGCAGTGAGCCGATCGGTGAGACCGTCGAGATCGGTGTCGGTGGCCACGACCAGCGCACCGAACCCGTTGTCGAAGGCGACGGTGTCGCGGAACCCGTCACCGTCGAGGTCGGTCGTCGCGTCCACCGAATCCGCCCATGCAGCGGTGCTCGCAGGATCGAACGCGTCGACGCCACCGAGGTGCTGGTCACCGAGCCCGTCGGGCCCGAGGAATGTGTCCGCCATGCCTGCTCCTGAGATCCGGTTCTGCGGTGTTCGTTCCCTCACCTGATTGGACGCACCGGATCCGCGATCGGTTCCACCGGATTCAACGTTCCACCGGATTCAACCTCGCCAGGTCTCGTTCACACGCCGCGATACGGGCCCGCTGTTCTCCGATGCGTCGACGGATCCGCTCGTCGATCGCTGCCACCCGCTCGTGCAGATCGGTGGCGCGTGCGCGCTCCCGCGCGACAGCGTCGTGGCCGAGCTTCGATTCGGCGTCGAACGCCATCGTGCGGACCCATGCCTCGAGGTCCGCGCGAAGGGAGGTCAACTCGTCGACGACCCACCGCCGCATCAGCTCGCGACGCGCCAGCTGTCTGCGCAGACGAACGAGCCACCACGCGGCCACCGCCCCACACACGACCGTCACCAGCACCGACACCGCAACCGGGATCGCACCGAGCATGGTGGCCGCCATGCGACCGAGACCCGCACCGGCAGATGCCCCCAGCAGGAGCGCAAGGCGATCATCGAGGCGACGACCGGGCACCTGGGGGACGGGAGCCGGTTCCGCACTCGGCGGCTGTGCCACAGCCCCGAGCCTGCGCTCGACGGCTGCCGCGACCTCGTCCCTGAGGCGTTGCGAATGTGCGGTCAGCAGAATCTCCACGCTGCCGGGATCGGCCGAGCCCTCGTCCAGTACGTCGCGCAACACCACCGACGCCTCCCGCACTCGCACAGCGAGCTCCTGCATCAGCTCCACCCGGGCTCGATGGAAGTCCGGACGAGGTTCGGCGCCGACCGGTCGCGTCGCGAGACGTTCGCGCTCGGCCCGGAGCTCCGCGGTGTCGTCGGCGGCCGCGAGCACAGCGATCTCGTCGACGATCATGCTGCGGGTCTGCGCGACCACCGCGGCGCGCATCGCGCGGCCCGGCGCGGATGCAGCCACCGCGGCGAGGAGCGCCTCGTGCACGCCGACGATCCCCGATTCGAGCGCGAGCACCCGACCGGCATCACCACCGAGTTCACGTGCCCGGGCCGCAGCGACGGCCGACACCGGGATCACCACGACGCGTGTGAGCCATAGCGCATGCCGATGCAGAAGTTCGATGTCCCGGTCGCTGATCGACCGCCATCTCGGATACCGATCGATGCCGGTGAACGCGAACACCACCTCGGCCGCGCCGCGCGCCGCCGCGTCGAGTACGGCCAGTTCGGTACGACCGAGAACCGACGAGGCATCGAGCACCATGAGCACCACCGGAGCGTCCCCGTCCTCGATATATACGACGTCGCCGAGTTCTGTGAGTTCGGCCGTGAGCGTGGTGCGGCCGGACCCCGCCACCCCCGCGACCCTCACCACTGCCCCGCCGGGTTCCGGGACCGACGATCGGTGCAGCCGTACCCAGCCGCGCGGGTTCCAGCGACGCAAGACGTCGTCGGTGTCGCTCACCGGACCGCCGTCCCGCGCAGTGGACACTCGGACACAGGAGGCTCGGACACAGGAGGCTCGGACACCGAAAGACCGGAGGCGGCAACGTCCTCGAGCGCCGCCTCGATCACGTCCCGTGCCTGCGGCGACGCCGCGATCCCCGCGACCGTGCGCACGAAATCCTCGAACCGCCTGCAGTACGCACCGGCGACACGGTCGGTGATCGTTGTCTCCAGATTCGGATCGTCCTGCACGAACACGGGCATCGTGAGGCCGGGGACTGCCCTGTCGACGGTGACCACCACCACGACGCGACGGGAATCGAGCGTTTCGAGGAACCGCCGGTCGGCGGGATGCACCGAGGTCGGATCGAGCCGGGCGGGCAGCACGTAGACCATCACGTCGGCGTCGAGAACGGGATCGGGGACCCCAGGGGCATCGACCACGACGGGCTCCCACGCACCGGGCAGCCCGCAAAGCCGGGTCAGTGCACGCTGCACGTGTTCTCGCCCGACACCTGCACGTCCCGCGACCTGGATCCGCAACGGCGCGCTGTGCCGGGCGAGCGCAGAGTGCAGCATGCGGCCGGCGTCCGGATCCAGCCGATCCACCTCATCCGCGATCCGGCGCCACGCCCTCATCTCCGAATGCTGCGCCCTTGAATACGGCGCCTCCGAATACTGCTCGCTCGACTTCCCTGTCATGACGCCCCCCGGCCGTTTCGACGGAATTGTGTCAGAGACCACGCCCCGACACGCCCCGAGCGTGGTCTCCGAGGCCTGCAACCTGAGAAAACCCTGTGGTCACACCGGTCACTCCTGCCACGCACTCTGGCGATACGTGACAATGGTCGGGTGAACCACTCCGATCAGGACACGACCGACACGCTCGACGAGCAGCCGTCCAGGGGGAACCGCCTGTACCCGCGGGTGACGAGTTTCCGCTCTCGCCGCGGATCTCTCACCGATCCGCAGCAGGACGCATGGGACCGCCGCTGGCCCGAACTCGGTCGCGATGTCGGCGATGATCTGCTCGACGCCGACACGTGGTTCGGCCGCTCGGCTCCTCTCGTGCTCGAGATCGGTTCCGGCACCGGCACCGCTGCTGTCGCGATGGCGCAGGCCGAGCCGCACATCAACCTGATCGCCATCGAGGTCTACCGCCCGGGCATCGCGCAGACTCTGCAGCGGATCGAACGCACCTCGGAGACCGACGCGCCCGTGTCCAATCTGCGGATCCTGCGCGGCGACGCCGTCGAGGTCCTCGAGCACATGGTCGCGCCCGAATCACTGACCGGCGTCCGGGTCTTCTTCCCCGACCCGTGGCCGAAAGCACGACACCACAAACGCCGGCTGTTGCAACCCAAGACGTTCGCACTCATCGCGAGCCGGCTGAAGCTGGGCGGCGTGTTGCATGTCGCGACCGACCACGCCGAATACGCGGAGTGGATCCTGGAAGCCGGTAACGCCGAACCCCAGCTCACAGATGTGACGTGGGAGTCCCCCATGAGTCACGAACGTCCCGTCACCAAGTTCGAGGACAAAGCTCACCAGGTGGGCAGCCACATCGCCGAGATGGTCTGGGGGAAGATCGGAGCATGAGCGTCCATGAAGAAGTGTCCGGTGCGACCGACACCGCCCTGATCGAGAGCACCGAACGACCCGGGCGCGTGCTGCTCGTGTGGGACGCACCGAACCTCGACATGGGCCTCGGCGCGATCCTCGGTGGGCGCCCGACTGCTGCATACCGGCCGCGGTTCGATGCGCTGGGCCGTTGGCTCCTCGGCCGCACGGCCGACCTGTCGCGTCACCGCACCTCTCCCCTCGAGGCCGAAGCGACGGTCTTCACGAACATCGCACCGGGCAGCGCCGACGTCGTGCGCCCCTGGGTGGAAGCTCTGCGTAACGTGGGCTTCGCGGTGTTCGCCAAGCCCAAGATCGACGAGGACAGCGACGTCGACTCCGATATGCTCGAGCACATCGAGCTGCGGCGCAGCGAGGGCCTTGCCGGTGTGATGGTTGCGTCCGCGGACGGGCAGGCGTTCCGGGAACCACTCGAGGAACTTGCCGCAGCCGGCGTCGCAGTGCAGGTGCTCGGATTCCGCGAGCATGCAAGCTGGGCGGTGACCTCCGAGATCCTCGACTTCGTCGATCTCGAGGACATCCCCGGTGTGTTCCGTGAGCCGCTGCCGCGAGTCAGCCTCGAAACGCTGCCCGACGAGGGTGCGTGGCTGCAGCCGTTCCGACCGCTTTCAGCCCTTCTTGCGGGGCGCAAGAGCGTCGCCGAATAGGAGATCTACGTGTTCGACCGTTGGGGAGAGCTCGTCGTCCGCGCGCGCTTCACCGTCATTGCGGTGATGGTCGCGGCGTTGCTCGGGCTCGCCGGGTACGGCCTGAGCCTGAACGACCACCTCAGTCAGAGCGGCTGGGACGACCCCGGCTCGGAGTCCGTCACGGCCGCGAAGCTGGCCGATGGCACGTTCGGCCGCGACACCAACGGTGACGTCCTGGTTCTCTACACCGCACCCGAGGGCACGACGATCGACGACCCGGAGTTCACGGCGACCGTCGTGGACAGCCTGAACACGATCTTCGCCGAGCATTCGGACAAGATCCTCAAGATCAACGGCGCGTATTGGCCCACCGACTCCGCCCCGGCGCTACCCGCTCTCGCCGACGAAACCAAGCAGCATGGTGTCGCGTCGATCGCGATCGCCGGCGACAACGACACCGAGATCGCGAACAACTTCCGCGATGTGAAAGACGTGTTCTACATCGACGGTGTCGACGTCCAGCTCGCAGGCCTCCAGCCGGTCACCAACGCGCTCAACGACACGATGGCCAACGACATCAAGCGCATGGAGATCCTCGCGATCCCCGCGGTCGGCGTCCTGTTGTTCTTCGTGTTCGGTGGTGTCATCGCCGCGGCACTCCCCTTGATCACCGGTGGCCTGACGGTCGTCGCCGCCAACGGCATCGTCCGTCTGATCACCAACTTCACCGAGGTCAACTCATTCGTCGCCCCCGTGGTGTCGCTGATCGGGCTCGGTCTGGCGATCGACTACGGCCTGTTCATGGTGTCGCGGTTCCGAGAAGAACTTGCCGAAGGCTACGAAACGGCCGCCGCGGTGCGCCGCACCGTGATCACGTCCGGGCGCACCGTCGTGTTCTCGGCGACCATGGTGATCACCAGCCTCGGCGGTCTCTTGCTGTTCCCGCAGGGGTTCCTCAAGTCGGTGGCCTACGGTGCGATCGCGACCGTGTCGCTGGCTGCGCTGACGTCGGTGACGGTGCTTCCCGCAATCCTCGCGATCCTCGGTAAGCGCATCGACAAGTTCGGCATGAAGAAGTTCGGCCAGATCCAGTCGAACGAGCAGATCGAGAACAGCTTCCTCGGCCGCCTGACCCGCTGGGTGATGCTCAACCCGATGAAGGTGACCATCCCGACGGTCATCGGTCTGCTGCTTCTCATCACTCCGCTTACCGGCATCAAGTTCGGCGGCATCAACGAGACCTACCTTCCGCCGGATCACGCGACCCGCGCCGCGCAAGCGCAGTTCGACGAACTGTTCCCCGGCCAGCGGACCGAGCCTGTCAAGCTCGTTGTCCAGGGCGCCGAGGGTGGCGACCTCAACAAGATCATCGAGACCGGTAGTGCTGCACCCGGGCTGGTCGAGAAATTCTCCATCGAAGGTCCCGCGAAGGACGGTGTCCGCGTCCTCAAGGCCGGTCTCGTCGATCGCAACATGACCGCCGACACGATCGACTACCTGCATTCCGCGTCGTGGCCCGACGGTGTCGAGGTCTATGTGGGTGGCACGCCGGCGATCGAGCAGGACTCGATCGCGGCGCTGCTCGACACGTTGCCACTGATGGTCGTGTTCGTCGTGGCACTCACGACCCTGCTGATGTTCCTGGCATTCGGATCGCTGGTACTACCGATCAAGGCCGCGTTGATGAGTGCGCTCGGGCTCGGTTCGACCCTCGGTATCCTCACGTGGATATTCATCGACGGACATGGCGCGAGCCTGCTGAACTTCACGCCCGGTCCCATCATGTCGCCGGTGCTCGTACTCATCATCGCGATCATCTACGGCCTGTCGACCGACTACGAGGTGTTCCTGCTCTCACGCATGGTCGAGGCCAGATCGCAGGGAGCGAGCACCACCGAATCCATCCGTATCGGCACTTCCCACACCGGGCGTATCATCACCGCCGCAGCGCTGATCCTCATCGTCGTCACCGGAGCGTTCGCGTTCTCCGAGCTCGTGATGATGAAGTACATCTCGTACGGCATGATCGCGGCGCTGATCATCGACGCGACCGTGATCCGCATGTTCCTCGTCCCGGCCGTGATGAAACTGCTCGGAGACGATTGCTGGTGGGCGCCCGCATGGATGAAGCGGATACAGGCGAAGGCAGGTCTCGCCGAGCCCATCCTCGCCGACGAGCTCATGCCCGAGGACGTCCCCGAGCTCATCACCGTCGGCATGTTCGGACCGTCGACGATCACGGCAACGGGATCGCACCGGTTCCCGAAGGGCGCGTTCGGCGATGCCGACGGTGCGAACGACATGATGACGCAGCCGATGCCCACGATCGCTGCACCGCGCCCGGCCTCCGAGCAGCGACGGACACGCGATCTTCCGCCTCCGCGGCGGTCGCAGGGGCGTCCGCCCGCACCTCGTCAACCGAGTCAGCCGGGTGGACCGGCACCGCGCGGCGGCGCTGGACTTCCGCCTCGCCGCGGCGACCAGGTTTCCGCACCGATACGTCGGGGGCGGCCGGGCCAACCACCCGTTCCACCCCAACAGGGTCCGGCACAGCCTCCGCTGCCTACCCGCGGAATGCCGGCGCCCGGCAACGCGAGCGGTGCGCTCCCCCGCCGCGGGGCGGCGGGCCCGCCGCAGCCGGTTCCACCGCCCCAGCAGGGTCCGGCACAGTCGCCCCAGCAGGGTCCTGCACAGCAGGCCCAGACCCCGCGCGAACAGCCGCCGACCGCGGCGATGCCGCCGCTGCCGCGTCGACAGCGCGGATCGGTACCTCCGCCGCTGCCGCGCACGGACGTGCGTCCTCAGGCTCCGACGACCAACACCGGCGAAAGCCCTCAGACGGGCGCAGGACGTCCCGGCCCTGGGCAGGGGGATGCTCCTCGACCTCAGGCTCCTCAACCTCAGGCTCCTCGACCGGGGGGTCGTGATCCGCAGGCCATCGAGAGCTGGCTTTCGCAGATGCGGCGGGCACCGTCGGCTTCCGGCCGAAATCCCGATGCACCACAGCAATCCGAGGGGCACGACCCCAACTATCCTGTCGCGGACGGCCCCGAGGACAGACCGGAGCTGCCTCAGCGCGGTGACCACCGTCGGCCACCTCCGAGCCGGGATTCACGCGGGCCGGACACCCAGGGCCGGCGCCACCGCGGCGACGATGACGACGCGCAGACGATCAGCGTCAGCGAGCTGATCGCCCGGCAGCGCCGTCCGTAAGAAGGGGCGTTCTCAGCGCGGTCAGGTTCCCCGGAGGAACTTGCGCAGTCGCGCACCCATCGGGTGCGCGACTGTCAGGCTCCCGGCGCGCATCTTGCCCGTCACCACCAGATGCAACGGGCCGTACGGGGCGCCCGTACCCACCTTCGAGGTGGCGGACGAGGCGATGGCTTCGAGGCCGTTGATGTCGGCGGTCGCCTCCATCGGCACCACGATGCTGATCGAGCTGAGGTAGTCGCTGACCTCGATCCGCACGACCTGCGTCTGCATCACCGCCTCGGTGAAGTCGAGCGACACCGACGACGCCACAGTGTCGACCTGCAACACCGGCGGTACCTCCCAGCGGCCCTTGCGCGCGATCGTCGACATCCGGCCCTTGAGCACGGTCCCGGTGCCCGCCGGATACATCGGCGGAGTGGCCGTCGCGACGTGCGGCTCGTATGCCCGCGCGGGCGGAGACTGCGGCTGCTGCTGCTGGAACTCCGGGCGCATCTGAATTCCGGGCAGGTCGACGAGCACCTGGTTCAGGTCTCCGCGGGTCTTCGCGGCGAGCACAGTGTCCATTCGTTCGGTGAATTCACCGAGCGACAGCATGCCCTGGCCGACTGCGCGCTGCAGCAGTTCACCCACGTGTTCACGTTCCGCGTCCGAAACTCTCAGATCTTTCGGGTCCATGCCGACCACTTTAGAGTCGTCCGCGCACGATGCAGTGTTCAGAACCCGAGATGACCCAGAACGTCAGTCCAGGCCCTGTTCGATCGCGTATCTGGTCAGTTCCACCCGATTGGCCAGCTGAAGTTTGCGCAGCGTCGCCTGCACATGGTTCTCGACGGTGCGGTGGCTCAGCACCAGGCGCGACGCGATCTGTTTCGCCGACATCCCCTTCGCGACGAGTCGCAGGACTTCGGTTTCGCGGTCGGTGAGGGTCGGTGCCGACGACTGACGCACCTTCGAAACCGACAGCTTCCGGTACTCGCCGAGCACGAGCCCCGCCAGGCCGGGCGTGAATACGGCCTGCCCTGCTGCGGTCTTGACGACGGCTTCGACGAGTTCCGCGGCCGACGCGCTCTTCACCAGATACCCGGACGCCCCTGCCTTCACCGCGCCGAGCACATCGGCGCGTTCGGACGACGCCGACAACACCAGCACCCGCGACCGCGGCGACACGTCGAGCACGGCGCGGGTCGCATCCGTCCCGCTGCCGTCGGACAACGACATGTCCATGAGCACCACGGCGGGTTCGACCACGGCCCGTGCTCGGGCCGTCCTCACGCTGTCGGCCTCTGCCACTACACGGAAGCCGGAATCCGTGAGGTCGCGGGACACTGCGGTGCGCCAGATGGGATGGTCGTCGACCACCATCACGGTGATCTCAGCCATGCGGTTCCTCCTTGGGGACACGTATCTCCCACTCGGTGCCTTCCCCTGGCGCGGTCTCGACTTCCGCCACGCCGCCGAGCCACCGGGCCCGGCCGACGATCGATTTCGACACGCCGAGACGCCCCTGCGCAGATGCTTCGGCCAGGCGTCCTGATTCGATGCCGACGCCGTCGTCACGAATGGAGAGGATTATCTCGTCCCCGAGGTCCTCGAGCAGCACGAACGCCTTGGCGTCGCGCCCGGCATGGTGCTCGACGTTGTCGAGGGCGGTGGTTGCGAGCGCCACGAGTTCACCTGCGCGCGGCCGGTCCATCACGATGGGGTCCGCGGGCGCCGCGACGGTGACATCGCCGTCGACCCGCATGCGCAGCATCGCGGTCAGGTCGACGTGTTGTCCTCCTCGATCGACCTCGGTGTCCTGTTCGGAGATCAGGCGACGCAAAGCTTCCTCCTGTTCACCGGCCAGCCGTGCGAGTTCGGCCCGGTCGATACCGCGTCCTGAGTCCTCGTCGGCACGACGCTGCACGAGCGCGAGCACCTGCAGGACACCGTCGTGGACCTGCCGGGCGAGCCTGTCGCGTTCCTCCGTGGCCGCCGCGATCCGCACTGCTTCCTCGAGCTGACGGTGCGCGGCCCGGGCCGTCCTCATCGCGAATCCCATCGCGACACCGCAGGCAACGAGAACGGGCGCGGTCGCGTCGGCCCACAGGTCGAGGTTGACCTGGTCGCGCACCACCGCGCTGACCGCAGCCATCACGATCGCCGAGGCGATTCCGGCGAGCGGGCCGGCGAACAGCGCGGCCGAGATGACAGCATTCGCGACCCACAGTGTGGTCGGCATCGTCTGGTGGTGGCTGTACCAGTCGTGATCGGAGATCAGCCGGGTCGACGCCATGAGTGCGATCGCCGTGATCTGGTCGACGGCAACCACCACCGGGCGTCCCCGCGGCCCGCGAGAGAGGAGCAGCGCCGAGGTCAGCGACCACGCCACGAGGACGCCGATGAGGAACCAGCTCAACGTCCTGTCGGTGTAGTACGGGACGGTCGAGAAATGTGAGCTGACCGCGTAGACGACGGTGACCAACCGGAAGACCTGCGCGGCGCGCCACAGCGGAGCGTCCGGGTCTGCTGTCCGCGAGAGCCCGGGTATGGAGTCCACCATCTCCGCGCTCCTCGCTTTCGTCGTTGCAGTCTTCGTCGTCGCTTTTTCGGTGAATCCAACCACTCGGTCACCCCCAAGTGCGACCACAGGGTCATGTGACCGTCCGCACAGTGGTTTGATTTGAAGTCGTGTTGAGGTCATATCGAGCAGTCGCGGCGACTTTGCGAAGTCGCTGGCCTCTCTACATGGTCTCGATGGGTGCCTCGAATCTGTTCGGCGCCATGCTGGTGTTCGCGTTCGTCCGGTACGGCCTGCCGATCGAGGAGTCGGAGAACATCATCGCGGACCGGGTCCGCAATTTCGCCGTCTTCGCCGTCTACCTGGGGTTCGCCGGAGTCGTGAGCCTGAGCGCGGCGGCGTTGATGCTGCGGTCCGTGGTGCGGTGGCAATTGCGCGGCGGCCCGCCGACGCGGTCGGAGCAGATGGCTGCCCTGCACGCACCTCTGCGGCAGGCGATCGTGCACCTCGCGCTGTGGTTGCTCGGCGGGGTGTTGTTCGTGTTCCTCACAGCAGAAGAGATGCCGTCGCTCGCGGTGACCGTCGCGATCACCGTCGCGATGGCCGCGACGAGCACGTTCGGTTTCACCTACATGCTCGGCGAACGCATCCTGCGGCCGGTGGCGGCACGCGCTCTGAGCGAAGGCCGTTTCGATCGGACCATGGCGCCCGGTGTCGGTACCCGTCTGGCGATGACGTGGGGTCTGGGCACCTTGATGCCGGTCGCCGGGATCGTGCTGCTGTGCGTCACGCAGCTGACCACCGACAACGAATTCGGCTCCGACGCGCTCGCATGGTCGGTGCTGGCATTGGCCGTGATGTCGATCGGGCTCGCGCTCGTCCTGTCCTTGCTGACGTCGTCGCAGATCTCCGACCCCATCAAGCAGCTGCGCTGGGCCATCGAACGTGTCCAGCGCGGCGCGTCCGGGGTCCAGGTCGAGGTGTTCGACGGCAGTGAGATCGGGCGGCTGCAGGTGGGCTTCAACCGGATGATGTCGGAGTCGGACGAGCGGCGGCGGTTACGGGAACTGTTCGGTCAGCATGTCGGCGAGGACGTCGCGCGCCGGGCCCTGCAGTACGGCACCGAGCTCGGTGGCGAGACGCGCTACGTCGCCGTGTTGTTCGTCGACATGGTGGGCTCGACCGCCACCGCGGCCGAACGACCCCCGAACGAGGTCGTGGAGTTGCTCAACGAGTTCTTCCGGGTGGTCGTCGACGTCGTCGACAAGCACCACGGGTTCGTGAACAAGTTCATGGGTGACGCCGCACTGGTGATCTTCGGTGCACCGCTGGACCGCCCCGACGCCCCTACCGCCGCGTTGGCTGCGGCGCGCGAGCTGCGATTCGCGCTCGACGAGATCACCGGGCTGGACATCGGCATCGGGGTCTCTGCAGGCCTGGCGGTGGCCGGGAACATCGGTGCCGCGGAGCGCTTCGAATACACGGTGATCGGCGACCCGGTGAACGAGGCATCCCGACTGACCGAACTCGCGAAACTGCGACCCAGCCGCGTGCTCGCATCGTCGAGTGCTCTGTATTTCGCGGACGACGAGGAGCGCGGCCACTGGGAGCTGGGCGACGAGGTCCAGCTGCGTGGGCGCGGGCGCATGACGCAGCTGGCGTGGCCTGCTCGGTCTCCCGAACCGGCGTCTACCACCGGGTAACCATACGGCCGTGTCGACGGCGTTCGATACGCTGGCCGAGTGGCGCAGCCGCATGAAGACCGACATGGCCCCGACGCTACACCGCGACGGGGTCGCTTTCGGTGGATCAAGTGGGTATTTGCGGTTGCGCTGATCGCACTCCTCGTCGTCGAGGGGATCTACCTGTGGCCCTCGATGAGCGAATCGTGGCGAGCTCTGACGGAGATGCACTGGGGCTGGGTCGCGGCTGCGGTGGTCGCGCAACTCCTGTCGCTGAGCGCGTTCGCAGGACTCCTCCGCAAGGTGCTGCGTGCGGGCGGAGTTCAGGTGAGTCTGCCTCGGTCGACCTCAGTGGTCTATGGAAGTACTGCGATGGCAGTGACACTCCCCGCAGGTCTCGTCTTCTCGACCGCTTTCACCTACCGACAGACACGCCGCTGGGGCGCGACCCCGGTGGTCGCGTCCTGGCAGCTCGCGGTGTCGGGGGTCACCTCCACCGCCGCACTCGCTGCGCTGGGGGTCGTGGGCGCATTCGCCGTCGGCTCGTCGATCAGTCCCGTCACCTTGCTGCTGTCGATCGCGGCGGCCGGTGCACTACTTCTCGGCCTGCGATATGTCGCGCAGAATCCGTCGTCGGTCAAGACCTTCGTCACATGGAATCTGGAGCGGTTCAACCGGCTGGCAAAGAGGCCGGCCGACGCCGGGGTCGCCGTGTTCGAACGCGCCCTGTCCCAGCTCGAAGCGGTGCAGCTTCGTCGACGGGACATACTGGCCGCGTCCGCCTGGTCGGGTCTGAATCGCGTGTTCGACATGATCTGTCTCGGATTCGCGTGCTGGGCGGTCGGCGGCACACCCTCGTTGGCAGGCCTGATCATCGCGTTCACCGCAGCGAAGGCGGTCGGCAGTGTTCCGCTGGCACCCGCGGGTCTCGGGTTCGTCGACGGCACGTTGATCGCAACGCTCACCGCGGCAGGACTGAGCGCATCGCAAGCCCTCGCCGCAGTGTTCGTCTACCGGGCGGTGAGCGTCGTGTTCGTTGCGGTGATCGGGTGGATCACCGTCGCGGTTCTGTATCGCGGAGCGAGGGCCGGCACGGAGATCGACCCGGTCGCCGAACGTACAGCCCCCGGCACGGACAACTCGGGCCCTTACGTGGAAGGCACAGCCTCCGGCGCAGCACGCACCGTTCTGCAGCCCGAATGAATCCGTCCGCGGAAAAGTAGTTGCGAACTCAACTAGATTGTGCCATGCTACTTGCGTAGGCAGTTGAATATTCAACGAGCTAATCGGAACAACCCGAAGGAGCACCACATGACCGCCAGCACCACCACCCTCCCCGGCCTCACCGCAGGCACCTGGGCCATCGACCCCGTCCACTCGAGCGTCGGTTTTTCCGTCCGCCACCTCATGGTCAGCAAAGTCCGCGGCACCTTCGAGAACTTCTCCGGCAGCATCGTCGTCGCAGAGGACGGCACCGCCACCGCCACCGCCGAGATCCAGGTCGACTCGATCAACACCAAGAACGCCGACCGCGACGCACACATCAAGTCCGCCGACTTCTTCGACGCCGCGAACTACCCCGTCGCGTCCTTCGCCACCACCGGTGTGCGGGCCGAGGGCGGCGATTACGTCCTCGCCGGCGACTTCACTCTGCACGGCGTCACCCGCCCGATCGAGCTGACGCTCGAGTTCAACGGCGTCAACCCGGGCATGGGCCAGGGTGCTGTCGCCGGTTTCGAAGCCACCACCGTGATCAACCGCAAGGACTTCGGCATCACCATCGAGATGCCCCTCGAAGGCGGCGGAGCAGTCGTCGGCGACAAGATCACCCTCAACATCGAGATCGAGGCCATTCAGCAGGCCTGATGCCTCTGGCCTGGCCCACGAGAACCGGGGATACCCTGGACCCGTGAGAAAGTACGCACCCGCGCTGGTCATCGACGTCATCCTGGTCATCGTCTTCGCCGCACTCGGACGATCCAGCCATGACGAAGGGCTCGACCTCGTGGGCCTGGCCGGAACGGCTTGGCCGTTCCTCGGAGGGCTCACCATCGGGTGGTTCCTCACCGCATGGCTCTACCGCGACAAGTTCGACGCCTACGCAGCCGTCCCGACGGGCCTGGTCCTGTGGGTGAGTACGCTCGTCGGCGGAATGCTGCTGCGCACCCTGACCGGTCAGGGCACCGCGACGGCCTTCGTCATCGTCGCGACGCTGTTCCTCGGTGCCGTGCTCATCGGGTGGCGCGTCATCGCCCGGGTCGTCACCCGCCGTCGCGTGAGCACCGGGTGATCACGATCCTGATCGCGCTCACTCCGCGCATCCGGAAGCTCATGCACGGCGTGCACTAGCGACGTGCGGACCGTACTGGGTGCATCTGAAGGACCGAGTCAGCCGAAGGCAAGCCACGCGGCGAGACCGAACCCTGCGATGGCCACCGCCACCCGCAGCAGGTTCGGAGGGATCCGCTTGACCAGTGGAGGACCACACCAGCCGCCGGCGAAGGCCCCCACCGCCATGGCCGCCGCAGCGATCCAGTGGACCGGTCCGAAGAACGCGAAACCGATCGCCGCGACCAGGTTGGCGACGCCGAGCAGATAGCTCTTGAGGATGCTCGCGCGCCAGATCGACTCGGAGGTACAGATCAGAGTGAGCGCAAGGAAGATGACTCCCGCACCCGCTCCGAAATAGCCCCCGTACATCGCGACGACGAACAGTGCGGCGGCGAACACGCGGGGAAGATCACGCCCACCGGCCAGTTCACGAATCTTCGGCTGCAGAAGCAGGGCCAGCGACGCGAACGCGACGAGAAAAGGCACCGTGGCCTCGAACGACCCCGGTGGCGCGACGAGGAGCACGACAGCGCCGGTGAGGCCACCGAGCGCCGCGTATGCCGTCCACCGCCACACCCGCGGCCCCGTGTCGACCACTTCACGAGCGGAATTGCTGAGCGCACCCACGCCGACACCGACCATCGCTACGGTGTTTGTGACGTTCGCGGCTACGGGCGACAACCCCACCGCAAGCAACGCCGGGTAGGACACGAGTGACGCGAGACCGGTGACGAACCCGACGACGCCGGCGAAGAACCCTGCGACGACGAGCAGCAGTACATCGACAATCGTCACGATGATCGAACGTACCGGTACCCAGGTCAAAGATGTCGGTCGGCACCGGCGCGCGCGAGGATCACGCGGGCGGCTTCGCCAATTCGGTCAGGAATCTGTCGGCCATCTTCACCGCGCGGTCGCCGCCGTCGGCGTCGGCAACGAACACCGCGAACGCCACGTCTCCGGTATAGCCGAAGAACCAGCGATCGTCGCCGGCAGAGGCGGCGATTCCGGCGAGACCCGGGTGCCCCTTCAGGAAGGACGCGGGACCGTTCTGCACGTTGTCGATCATCAGTCCGCGCAGAGCGTCGGTCACCTGCGACGGCAACGGCTCGGGTGCATCGGTGACCGACGCGGGCTGCCCCTGCACGAGCATGGGCGCGGGAGCCTCGCCGCGCGCGATCGATGCGGCGAGTAACGCAGCGCCGAGCGGACTCACGAGTAATTCGTCGTCGCCGTCGCCGGTGAACTGCACCACCCCGGACCGGCCGTGCCCGATCTGTGCGGTCTCGAATTCGAAGCCAGGCACCGAGTACTCCACGCCGAGCCCGAGGCGGCCTGCGGTCTCTGCCAGATCCTCGGTGTTCACCGAATCGGGAGCGACACCGCGGTCGAGTCCTGCCGCCAGCCGCACAGGATCGAAGACGGAACCCGCCGAGTACAGGCCCCGAGTGGCCACGGGCCCGAGTTCCATGGCCTGGTTGTTGACGTCTGCAGCGAGGATTCCGCCGGTCGACGGCTGGATGGCGACGAGCGCCGCAGGAGTACCCACGGTGACGACGGCTTCCTTGGCCGCGAGCTGCACGTGCGAATCGACGGTGGCCGTCAGATCCGGAGGCGGGGGCCCCTGGAACCCTGCGACCTGGATCGGCCCTTGTTCGGGGTCTTCGAGCGTCACGGCCCATCCGGCGGTGCGGTCGCGTTCGAGCTGCCACGCCGAGCGGAGCGAATCGAGCAGCGGCGTCGAGACCCGCCGGTCGGAGCTGACCAACGTGGGCGTCTTGATGACCTCGACGCCCGGCACCGCAACGATGTCGTCTTCGAGGAACTGGTAGTCCTGGTCGCGGAGTTTGACCGCGGTGATACGAGCTCCGGGATCGGCGGCGAGCCGCTGCTGCATGAGCTCGGAGGTGATGACGGGCGCGACCGGCGCGAGGATCTCGGCGAGCCGCGTCGTGCTGGCGACGGAATCGGGCATGAATGCGGGATTGAGCACAATCGCATTGATGGTCTGTTCCTCCATCAGGGGCTTGCCCGTGCCATCGAAGATCATGGGCGGTGCGGCATCCGTACGCACATGGTGGACCGTCCGGCCCGCGAGGTCGGGCACGACCACATCGGGGCTCCACGACACGCGCCAGCCGACGGCCAGCTTCCGGACGGAACCGTCGACCTGGTAGTGCCAGTCCTTGTTCTCTCCGAAATTCCAGTCTGCGGTGAGTGTGAAGTACCCGGAGTCCGCGTTGAGCTCGACGAGCTGGGTGACGTCGTAGTCGACGCTGCCGTCGGACAGCCCATCGAACATCTGCGCCAGCACGGGCTCGGCGGCGTTCGGATACGAGGTGAGTTCGGCTGCGTCGCCGGGTTCACGGTCGTTGAGCGCCTCGACGAAATCGTCGACCAGGATTTCCGCATCGCTGCGCGGGTCGTTGAACACGAAGGTATTCAGACCCAGTGCCACGGCCACGGCCACGGCAGTACCGAGGACGACGGTGCGAACGCCTCGCCGGCGCTGCCACTCCCGAAATCCCATACTCCCCAACCTTCACTCCAGCAACATCGGCCACAAGCACGAGTCGTCTACGATGCGATCACGATTGCGCTACATCCGCGAAGGTCACCTCCCCAGCCACCGTCCGGCCGCCCCCACAGCGGGAGCCGAACTGTCTGCACCCGCGACGAACACTGCGAACGCCAGGTTATCCTGCGCGCCGATGAACCAGCCGTGTGCCCCGTCCACATTGTCGGCTGCCCCGTTGTTGTCACCGTACTCTGCGGTTCCGGTCTTTCCGATGAGTTCGGGAAAGTCGCTCAGCTCGCTCGCCGTGCCGTCGGTTACGGTCTCTCGCATCATCGTTCGCAGTGCGGCAATTGTTTCAGCAGGGGCCGGTGCGACCTCCTGATCGGCGGTCGCCGGCTGCCCCTCGACGATCGTCGGCAACGGCGTCTTCCCACCCGCGATCGACGCGGCGACGAGCGCCATCCCGAACGGCGACGCCGTCACTTGTCCCTGCCCGATCGCGCCCTCGACACGCGCCGCGCCCGACTCCATCGGCGGGACGTTTCCGGTGACGGTCACGAGACCGGGCGTGACGTAGTCGACGCCGAGTCCGAACTGCAACGCAGCCTCGGCCAGCGCCGTGGAAGGCATGTCCACGGCGAGTCCGGCCATCGTGGTGTTGCACGAGTTCGCGAACGCTGTGTGCAGCGGCACCTCGCCGAGATCGAAGCTCTCGTCGTTCGGAATGGTCCGGTCGCCGATCGTCGCGACCCCGGGGCACGGAAGCACGGTGTCGGGCTCGGCGAGCCCTGCCTGCAGGGCCGCCGACGTCGTCGCGACCTTGAACGTCGAACCCGGTGGATACAGGCCGGTGAGCGCGACCGGGCCCTCCAGATCGGCCGCAGCGTTCTGCGCGACGGTGCGCACCGCGCCGGTGTCGGCGTCGATCCCGACGATCACCGCCGGCCGGTCGAACGACGCGAGCGTGGCTTCCGCCCGAGACTGCAGATCCGGATCGATGGTGGTGTGCAGGTCGGGGGCCTCGGTGGGGTCCACGCCGGCGATCGATCGAACAGTGCCGTCGGCGGCCACCGACTGCACCGCCCAGCCCGCGGTCGCGGCCTGATTCTCGTGCCACATCTCATCCAGGCCCGACCACACAGGTGACGACAGATCGCGGTTGGCAGTGAGCAACCGCGGCTGCGGCGCGAGCGTCACGCCGGGCAGCCCGGAGAGCTGATCCTCCACAGGAGCCAGATCCGCCTCGCGCAGGACCACCGCGGTCATCGGTGCACCGGCCGCCTCCTCGAGGCCGGCAGCGAGGGAGTCCGCGGTGATCGTCGGCGCAGCCGTGGCGAGCAATGGCGCCACCGCAGCGGGGTCGGCAGACGAATCGAGGTTGACGAGCGTCACGATCTGCTCGCTCATCAGCGGCTGACCCGCGCTGTCGAAGATCGTCGGCGGCGTGCCGGTCGTCGGGGTGTAGCGCAGTGAGGTGCCCTCGCTCAGCTGCGGAGCCAGTACGGCCGGGTCCCACCGGACCCTCCATCCGTCGTCGTCATCCGACTCTTCTGCCGGATCCTCCATCGCGGAGCCGGTCGTGCGATACGACCAGTCCTGCTCTTCGCCGAAGCTCCACGACACGTCCAGATCGAAGGTGTCGCCGTCACCGATGCCCGCGACCGTCACGGTGGGATCGTCGTTGCCCAGCCCCTCGAACAGACCCGAGATCATCTCCTCCGCGGCAGCCGGATCCGTGGTCAGCGCAGCAGCGGACACCGCGTCACCGGACTCCAGCGCGGCAGCAAACTCCTCAGCGACCGTGTCGGGCTGATCCGGCCCCGTCGCGCAACCGACCACGCCGAGAGTGAGGCAAGCCGCTGTTACGAGCGTGACCATCCGTCGACCGATATGCATGGTCACGATCATGCCGGAGATCCGAGAACGGTGCCGCCGCCCGGCACCACGATCCGGTGAACTGTGCGACAACCGAACTGTGTGGCGTCCCACAGGGAATCAAATCGCTTGCGCGACCGCCGACACTGCCTTTATCGTAGGAGTCGCATCTGTTCCCGGCGTTCGGAGAAGGCATTGCTCCTGTAGAGGTTCTCGACTCACCGCACGATGCGTGCGGGCCGTCTCTCACCTCCAGGAGTCTGCATGTCTGTACCCCTTTCTGCATCCAGCAGTGTCACGCTGTCTGCGCTCACGTACGAGCACCCCGACGGCACCCGCGTCTTCGACGGTCTCGACGCAACGTTCACCGTCGGCCGCACCGGGCTTGTCGGACGTAACGGAAGCGGTAAAAGCACACTGCTACAACTTATCTCAGGACAGCTCACACCAGCACGCGGATCGGTGACCACGTCCGGACATGTCGCGTACCTGCCACAGGACATCACACTCGACCCTGCTGTGTCCGTGGCGACCGTCCTCGGGATCGACGCAGTGCGAACAGCGTTGCGGCGAATCGAATCCGGAGACGGTACCGGCGACGACTTCGGCACCGTCGGCGACCGGTGGGACGTCGAGGAGCGCGCGCTCGCCACCATGCACCGGCTCGGTCTCGATCGAATCCTGCACGACGAAAACGATTTCGACCGCACCGTGGGAACTCTCTCCGGCGGAGAGACCGTCCTGCTCGGGCTCACCGCGCGGCTACTCGCCGAACCAGGAGTGCTGTTGCTCGACGAGCCGACCAACAATCTCGACACCGCCGCTCGCGAACGCCTGCAGGATGCCCTCGACCGATTTCCGGGGACCGTGATCATCGCAGGTCACGATCGTGACCTGCTCGATCGGATGGACACGATCGCCGAAATGCGCGACGGCAGTCTCCGCATGTTCGGCGGCGGCTTCAGCGATTACGAGCAGATCATCGAAGCCGAACAGGAGGCGGCTCAGGCCGCGGTGCGGGACGCGCGCAGTGATGTTCGTCGGCAGGCCCGCGAGCTCGCCGCCGCACACGTTGCACTCGATCGGCGAGCGCGCTACGGCAAGAAGATGTTCGAGAACAAGCGTGAGCCGAAGATCATCATGAACATGCGCAAACGACAAGCACAGGAGTCCGCCGGTAAATATCGCCGCGAGCACGAGGGAAACCTCGAATCCGCCCGGGCCCAGCTCGATCGGGCACAGGATGCGGTGCGCAACGACCGTGAGATCCGGGTGGACCTGCCCGACACCTCGGTGCACCCGGGGCGACGGGTCGCCGATGGGCCGCTCGAGATCGTCGGACCGGAACGCATCGCGGTGCGCGGACCCAACGGCTCCGGCAAGACCACACTGCTGGGGCGGATCGTCGACGCCGGGCCGCTGGTGCCGTATGCGCTGCTCCCCCAGCGCCTCGACATCTTCGACGACACCGCATCCGTGGTGGCCAATGCCGAACTACGCGCACCGCACCTGCCTCCACAGGAAGTGCGGGCACGTCTGGCGCGCTTCCTGTTCCGTGGCACCGACGCCGACGTGCCCGTGGGAGTCCTGTCGGGTGGCGAGCGGCTCCGCGCCGCGTTGGCCATTCTCCTCGCAGCAGATCCCGCTCCGCAGTTGCTGATCCTGGACGAACCGACCAACAACCTGGATCTGCCGAGCCTCGCGCACCTGACCCAGGCATTGCAGGCGTTCGAGGGCGCGCTCGTGGTGGTATCCCACGACGAGCGATTCCTCGACGAGATCGGAGTGACACGGTCGGTTGTTCCAGGGGACGCCGGGGCGCCGGAAGAGTGCGCGAGACTGGACGGGTGAGCTACACGACCAATCCCGCGGACGGCACCCGCATCGCGTTCTCGTCACAGCCCGCCCGGTCGGGCAACGAGAACGCACCCGCGTTGATGCTGGTGCACGGCAGCGCACTGTCGTCGGCGGTGTGGCGAGGACTCGGGTACGCGGCGGTACTGCGAGAGCACTATCGACTGCTCCTGCCCGACCTGCGCGGCCACGGGCGCAGCGACACACCCCACGACGAGGACGCCTACGCGATGGACGCGATCGTCGGCGACCTGATGGCGGTTCTCGATGCAGCCGGTGTTCAGCAGGTGCACTACCTCGGGTATTCGTTCGGCGCGCGGGCCGGCCTGGCGCTGGCGGTTGCCGCGCCGCAGCGGCTCCGCAGCCTGATCTCGCTCGGCGGCAGCGCCCGTCCGCAGCGCGGGGCAATGGACTCGTTGTTCTTTCCGGGATGCGTGGATGTGCTCGCGGAGAAGGGAATGGACGGGTTCCTCGCGGAGTGGGGCGTCCATCGGGACGTGCCGGTGGACCCCACCACTGCCGCCGCATTCCGCGCCAACGACGCCGACGCACTCGTCGCGTATTTCCGCCGGTCGGATCGCGAACCGGGGATCGACGACGCGGCACTCGCCGAGGTGGCAGTGCCGACGCTGGCGGTCGCCGGTTCCGAGGATCACCTGCGCGTGGACGACACCCGTTCCTTGTCGCGCACGATTCCCGGTGCGCGACTGGCGATCCTTCGCGGTGTCGATCACGCAGGCACGGTCGCGGCAGCGCCCGAGGTGCTGTCGGTCATCGGACCGTTCCTCGCGGCGCACACCGGACCGTGAACTACTCTCGGATTCCGATCAGACAGCCAACGGTTGCGGTGCCGGCGCCATGACCGACTCCACCAGAGCGCTGATCATCCGCTTCATCACTTCGGTCGAGTCCGGCACCGACAGACCCACGACGTCGCGCAGCGAGACCCAGGCGGGCCACGTCGACGCGATGGCGATCGCCTGGACGATCTGAACGCGCGCCGTGTCGTCGACCCGGGTGAACTCCCGAGCGAACAGTATCCGGACTTCGATCTCCGCTCGCTCGAGATAGCGGTGACGGTTGCGTTGCAGTTCCTCCGAGAACGGCGCCCGAACCTCTGCCGATCGCGAGAAAGGCGCGATGTACTCGAGTGCCTCGGCACGCTGACGGCAATACCGGTCGATGCGTTCCGTGAGCGGCAGACTCGGGTCCACCGGTTCGTGCGCGTCGTCCTGACGACGCATCAACTCGGCCCCCGTTGCCGAGAAGAGCGTCTCCAGGTCGCCGAAGTGGCCCCACAGTGACCTCAGTGAGACTCGTGCCCGCTCGGCGATCTGCGCGCCGGTCGGCTTGAGTTCGCCATCACGGATCAACGCGATATGCGCGTCGATGACCGCTTGGCGCGTGCGTTCGGCGCGTGCCGACCGGCCGTCGATACTGATCGGCGTGGTCGGCCGGTCGTCGAACCGGATTATCGGCCGGTCTCGCGGCCCATTCTCTCCCCCGTGCATCGTGATCCTCCCCGATACTTGTGCACATCAGTTAATAGTTATCACCTGTCGCAGGTAAACTACTCTCGGTCCGTAGACCCACGTGCCAAGATATGCGAAGACACCGGGCGATTACCACTACCCGGTATCCATCGGCGCGGTTTTTGTATTACCAACCGCACCCGCATCTACGGAAATTCACCCCGAAACAGTCATATCGGTCAATTTGCCAGGAGCCCCTTCGCGATGTGAGTCACCTGGATCTCGTTGCTCCCCGCGTAGATCATCAGTGACTTCGCGTCGCGCGCGAGCTGCTCGACACGATATTCGGCCATGTAGCCGTTACCGCCGAAGAGCTGCACCGCCTCCATCGCGACCTCGGTGGCGGCGCGCGACGAGTACAGCTTCATCGCCGAGGCCTCCGACAGGCTCACCGGCTTCCCCGCCTGTGCACGTTCGATCGCGCTGAACACCATGTTCCGCACATTGACCCGGGCGATCTCCATCTCGGCGAGCTTGAGCTGGATGAGCTGGAATTGCGAGATCGCGGTGCCCCACAACTTGCGCGACTTCGCATACTCGGTGCACAAGGTGAGGCACTGCTCGATGATGCCGAGCGACAGATAGGCGATACCGATCCGCTCTGCCGCGAAGGATTCTTTCGCGCTGCTCTTGCCGTCACTCTTCCCGCCGTCCTCGGTTTCCCCGAGCAGACGATCGCGGGTGATGCGCACATTGTCGAAGAACAGCTCACCGGTGGGCGAGGAGTTCATGCCCATCTTCTTGAAGGGCGGACTCTGTGTGAGCCCCTCCATCCCCTTGTCCAGCACGAACGCGAGAACCTTACGGTCGCGTCGGTCGACCGTGGCGTCGCCGTCGTCGAGCTTGGCGTAGACGATGATGACGTCGGCGTACGGGCCGTTGGTGATGAAGGTCTTCTGACCGTTGAGGATGTAGTCGTCACCATCGCGGCGCACGGTGGTCTTCATGCCGCCGAATGCGTCGGATCCCGAATCGGGTTCGGTGATGGCCCAGGCGCCGACCTTCTCGAAGGTCACCAACTCGGGCAGCCAGCGCTTCTTCTGAGCGAGGGTGCCGCGACCGCGGATCGTGCCGGCGGTGAGCCCGAGGCTCACCCCCATCGATGCGACGAGCCCCAGGCTCACCCCGGCGATCTCGATATTGAGCAGCGCTGCCATGCCCGGCGACCCACCCATGCCGCCGGAACCACCGGACGCACCTTCCCCTTGCTCCTCTTTGTCGAGGGCCCGCTCGAGGGACTCGCGGGCCATCTCGTCGATACCGAATGCGGCAAACATCTTGCGGATGATGTCGAACGGCGGAAGCTCACCGGACTCGAGCTTGTCTACGTGGGGGCGGATTTCCTTCTCGATGAATCCGCGCAGCGCGTCGCGGAACATGAGGTCTGTGTCGGACCACTCGTACATGAACGAAATATAGAACATGTTCCTGTTTGTGTATACGGTCGACACGAAACCGACCTGACGAAAGTCGCTCGGATATCGCGTACCGGCGCTAGCCTTGCGCCCACGAACGTGAGAGGGGGCATCGTGATCGTGGAGAGCCTGTCCGTCGAGAACATGGCCGTGGACACCCTGGCCATGCACATGAGCGACGGACTGATCACCCCGCGTGCATCGGTGTTGTTCTACGTCGTCGCCGTGATCGGTGTCGCGCTCGCCGCATGGCGCGCACGGACCGAGCTGACCGAAAGGTCCGCCGCGACCGCGGCACTCGTGACCGCACTCGTATTCGCGATGCAGATGATCGACCTCCCGGTCCTGCCCGGAGTGAGCGGCCACGTCCTCGGTGGCGCCGTGGCGGCACTGCTCCTCGGTCCCTTCACCGCCGCGCTGTGCCTGACGTTCGTGCTCGCCGTCCAGGCATTCGCGTTCGCCGACGGAGGCCTCACCGCGCTCGGGGCGAACACCACCGTCATGGCTCTCGCGGGGGTCGCCGGCGGATACGGCACCGCCGTCGCTTTTCGCACGTTCCTCGCCCGCCGCGACACCGCCCTTCACGGCACGATGTCACCTACTGCACGCACCTTCACCATCGCATTCGGCGCGGGCTGCGCGTCGGTGTTCGCCGCGGTCACCGGATTCGTGGTCGTCTACGCGATGTCGGGCGCTGCGCACATGCCGCTGTCGACACTCGCCTACCTCTACGGCGCCCACGCGCCGATCGTGCTGCTCGAAGGTCTCGTCACCGGGGTTGTCGTGGTTGCGGCGGCGGGCGCGACACACACCCGTCTCATGGCCGCACTCGGCTTCGCCGCATTCGGCGTCGCCGGCATCCTGTCCACCCTCACCCTGTCCGGCTCCGCTGCGGACACACCCGACGCGCTCGAAGCCGCAACGCTGCGCGGATGCGAGACCACACAGACCGACGCCCCACATGCGTCACCGGCTTCACGAACCGGGGACTGCATGGCTCGCCACGTTCAGGAGCATAGGCTCGCAGGCAGCGTCCTGGCCGACTACGCGGTCGGAGGTCAAGAGGGTTCGACCGGCGCCGCCGGTGCGATCGGAGTGCTCGTTACCATCGCGTTCGCCGGCACCGGTTTCCGTGCACTCACACGTCGGCGTGCGCCCGTGTTGCACCTCGAACTGCCTCGATGAGTTCGGCAGCGAGGTCGCGGCCGCGGCGGATCGGCTCGATCGAGTGTTCGAACTTGGACCCTGCGAGCGCCCCGTCGTAGATCAACCGCACGCGTTCGGCAATGAGACCCGGATCTGCTGCACCTGCTCGGTCGAGCAATCCCACAAGAGTGTCGAGTAGCCACTCTCGATGCGCCAGGACCGGCTCGATCCGCTCTTCCGGGAATTCCGTGGCCGCATTCGCGTATTGGCATCCCCGGAAGTTCTTGCCCGGCGCCGAGGCCAGTGCAAGGTCGAAGAATGTCAGGATTCGGCGCACGGGGTCGTCGATGCCCGCGACCGCGTCGTTCCATCGGACGCGATCGCGATGGTCGAGACGGTCGAGGTAGGCGTGGACGAGGCCGTCCTTCGAGCCGTAGGACGAGTACAGGCTCGCGCGCGCCACCCCCGCCTCGGCGAGGATCCGATCGACACCCACCGCGCGAATGCCGAACTCGGCGAACAGTGCGCTGGCGGTGTCGAGGAGTCGTTCCGCGGGCGGCCGCTTGGCGGGGGTTTCGACTGGGGTGCGCACGCAGAAAAGCCTATCGGATCGTCGCGATAGACAGATCGTTCTATTCAGATGTATCGTGTCTCCCGTGACACGCTGTCTTCTGACCCGTCGCCTGCACGTGGATCTCGTGCGGGTGACCGGTGCTGCGTGTTGTCGTCATTTCATGCGCTGACCGGCCCCCGCCCCACCCGGCCCGTCACTTCCTGACGTACGCCTGCGTTCACCCCTGCCGTCAGCGTGCCCACACCGCTCTACCCGGAAGGTGACTCCATGTCGCTGTATCTCTATGAACTCGTACCCTCCGAAGGTCAGGCCGAAGCCGCCATCAAGGCATTCGACACCGCGGTCGCTGCCGGCGGTGGCGAACTGATCGAATCGCAGGTGACCTCCGGCGGCACGCGCATCTTCGTTGTCGCCGAGTTCAACGCATGCCGCGCAGCACAGCTCGAAGCAACCACCCTCGACGTCGCAGAAATCGTGGGCCCCAACGAAGTTCGACTCGTCGGTGCCGATCTCGACCAGATCAAGGCAGCGCGCCCCGAGGCCGGCTACCTCGTGGAGTGGGACATCCCCGACACCATCGACATGGAGACCTACCTCGCCCGCAAGAAGGCCAACTCGCCGAAGTACGCGAACGTCCCCGAGGTGAGCTTCCTGCGCACCTACGTCCGCGAGGACATGGACAAGTGCCTGTGCTTCTACAACGCCCCCGACGAGGACGCCATCGTCCGCGCTCGCGAGGCCGTCAGCACCCCGATCGACCGCATCCACTCTCTCGAAGGATAGGCATCCGATGACCGCGGCCATTCAGAACCCGAACGAGCAGCTCGACACGATCGCCGAATTCGTACGCGACCGTGCCGCAGCTCTCGATCGCGGCGAGACCGACATCCGCACCGACCTCGCACGTATCGGCGAGCTCGGCCTGCTCGAGAACGGGCTCGGCGGAAAGTGTCTCGACCACATGGTCGCGGTCATCGACGGGATCGCCGCAGAATCCCTCACCGTCGGGTTCTCGCTGTGGGCTCAGCGCATGACACTCGAATACCTGGACCGCGCACCGGAACACCTCCGCACGCGGTACTGCGACGAGCTCGCATCGGGCCGGCGTGTAGGTGTCACCGCCATGGCGGCCGCACTCAAGTACCTCGCAGGACTCGGCGAACTCCCGCTCGTCGCAGAACGCACCGACGACGGACTCACCGTTTCCGGACCGATCCACTGGGCTTCCAACGTCTTTCCGGAATCACTCATCGTGTTCCCTGCACGCACCACTGACGGCGGTCACGTCATCGCCGTGGTGCATGCCGATTCACCGGGCATCCTCATCAACTCGTCACCCGAACTGCTCGCGCTGGGCGCCACCTCCTCGACGTCGCTCGCATTCGAAGACGTTCGAATTCCTGCTTCGGACATCATCTCCGAAGACCTCACCGAATTCTGTGGCGTCATCCGCCCCACTTTCCTGCTTCTGCAGACGTCGTTCTGCGCGGGCATCGCCCGAGCATCGCTCGCAGAGGCGTCGTCGCGCCTGCACGGTCTCGGCGAGCAATTCAGCGGCGAATACCAGCTTCTCGCACAGCAACACGAATCGCTACGGGAGCGCTTGTACCGATTCTCCACCGCACCGTCCTCGGTGCCCGCGGCCGATCTGATCCGCCTGCGTCTCGACGGCTCGGTCGTCGCAGTTGCCGCGACGCGTCTCGAAGCGACGCTGCGCGGCGGTGCCGGATACGCCTCCTCGAGCGCAACGAACAGGCGCTTCCGCGAGGCCGCGTTCCTCCCCATCCAATCTCCGTCGGAAGGACAGTTGCGGTGGGAACTCTCGAAGTTCGAATAGCGGGCGCCTACAAGAGTTTCGCGGGTCGACGCGAACCCGTCCTCCAGGGACTCGACCTCGACGTCCCCACCGGTGAATTCCTCGTCCTGCTCGGCAGCAGTGGTAGCGGGAAGTCGACGCTCCTGCGGATCATCGCGGGTCTCGGTCATCTCGATCGCGGAGAGATCGACTGGCCGAGCACCGACGGTGACACCCGCCCGCACACAGGTGTCGTGTTCCAGCAGCCCTATCTCATGCCGTGGCTCACCGTTCGCGAAAACATCGCCTTCGGCGGGCGTTTCAAGAATCATCGAGAACGATTCGACATCGCGTACGCCGATGAACTGCTTGCCCGGTTCGGGTTGTCCGGCCTCGCCGGCTATTACCCCGATCAGCTGTCGGGCGGGCAGGCACAGCGTGTCGCCGTGATCCGCGCGGTCGCGGTGCGTCCCCGCCTGCTGCTGCTCGACGAACCGTTCAGTGCACTCGACCCCGCGACACGCTCCGACCTACAGTCGTGGCTCGGCGACCTCGCCCGGGACCTCGCTTTCACGACGGTACTGGTCACCCACGACCTCGACGAAGCGCTTCGCCTCGCCGACCGCATCGCACTGTTCGGCCGAGGTGGCACGGTGCGGCAGCAGTGGCGCATCGCCGACGTCAACCAGGACGAACGGGCGCCACTGCGCACGGAGATCCTCGAGCACTACCGCGATTCGTCGCTGACTCCATCGTGAATGGGAAACTGACGCGGCGGACCCTGATGCAGGGTGCGCTCGGACTCGCCGCTGCCGGCGGCGTTCTCGGCGCAGCCGACCTGGTGCGTACCGCCGCAACAGACCGCACCAACACCACGGGACAACTCCGCATCGGCTACCTGCCGATCACCGATGCAGCGCCGCTGCTCGTCGCACACGGCGCGGGACTGTATCCGAGCGGCATCGTCGACAACGCGCAACCTGTACTGTTCCGCAGCTGGGCGTCGCTCGCGGAGGCATTCGTCAGCAGGCAGGTCGACGTCGTGCACCTGCTGATGCCCCTCGCCGTCCAATTACGCTACGGCCTGGGAAGTTCCGCCCGCATTCTCGGCTGGAACCACACCAACGGTTCCGCGCTCACCGTCGCCCCGCACATCACCGATCTCGGACAGCTCGCGGGTGAGACCATCGCGATCCCGTTCTGGTGGTCGATCCACAACATCGTGGTTCAACAGTTGCTGCGCGAACACGGCCTGACCCCCGTGGTGCGGCAGGCGCCGTCGAGATCCGCGCGCACCGTCGGGCTCGTCGTCATGGGCCCCTCCGACATGATTCCCGCCTTGGCCAACGGCTCGATCGCGGGGTTCACCGTCGCGGACCCGTTCAACGCCGCCGCCGAGCTCCGCGGCGTGGGCCGGATCCACCGCTTCCTCGGCGACCTGTGGCGCGATCACGCGTGCTGCGCGTTGCTCGTCCACGAGGACATCATCGAAGAGAATCCCGAGGCAGTGCAGTCTCTCACCGATTCGGTGGTGTCCGCCCAGCTGCAGATCGGGGCGGATCGCCCGGCCGCCGCAGCGATGCTATCCGATCACTATCTGCCGCAACCGCTTCCCGCGATCACGACGGCCCTGACCTATCCGGGGCGCGACGTCGGCACCGGGCATCCTCAGTGGGCACCGCAGCAGATCGGGTACCAGCCATTTCCGTTCCCCAGCTTCACCACCGCACTGGTCGAGGCAATGCACGGCACGGTCGTCGACGGCAACACCGGCTTCCTGTCGCGGATCGACCCGGCGACGGTACACCACGATCTCGTCGACGACCGTTTCGTCCGCACGTCACTGACCCGAATTCCCGGCACCGATGCCTTCGGGCTACCCGCCGATCTCACCCGCATCGAGGAGGTCGACCCCACGTGAGCACCCCGACCCGGTCCGCCCGGAGTCTTCCGCTCCTGCCGCAGACCATCGCGATCGTCATCGCCGTGGCGCTGTGGTGGCTGGTCACCACCGTCGTCGCCGGACCCGATTCGCTCGTGCGCGAATTCGCGCCGCAGTATGTGGGCCCGGCCATCGTGGATCTGTTCGCCCGTGGAGTGCTGCTACCCGACATGCTCGCGAGCCTGTGGCGGCTCCTCGTCGGATTGCTGATCGCCGCAACACTCGGCATTCCACTGGGGCTGCTGATCGGACTCAACCCGGTCGTCGAGCAGGCGACCATGCCGGTCATGCAGTTCCTGCGGATGATCTCGCCGCTGTCGTGGGCTCCGATCGCGGTGGCGCTTTTCGGAATCGGTCACCAGCCGGTGTTCTTCCTGATCGCGGCAGCGGCGATATGGCCGATCGTCATCAACACCGCTGCCGGTGTGCACGCCATCGACCCCGGGCACCTCATGGTGGCCCGGTCCTTCGGCGCGACACGTTTCGAGTTGCTCACGACGGTGGTACTTCCCTCGATCCGCTCCCAGGTACAGACCGGTCTGCGTGTCGGGCTCGGGATCGCATGGGTCGTGCTGGTCCCCGCCGAGATGCTGGGCGTGCGCTCGGGACTCGGCTACCAGATCCTCAACGCACGCGACCAACTCGCCTACGATCAGGTGATGGCCGTGATCGTCGTGATCGGCTTCCTCGGATTCTGGCTCGACTGGGCGGCGCGTCACCTGCTCCGCGAGCGCCGCACGCCGATTCGTATGGAAGACGCCGACGCACACCAGCCTGTTTGACGGCCGAGCTGTGTGACGGCCACGCGCCACGCCAGGCGATCGACGCGTAGGCCGCTCCGTCGACCACAGCTCCCGCGACGGCGCCGACGATGAGCTGGCCACGTGTGTGATCACCGAGATGAACCCGCGACCGGCCGATCAGTGGTGTGGACACTGACCTTCCAACGCCCGATACTCGTGATGACGCCCGCGGCCACCAGGGTGACGAGACTCGCCGATGTGAATCCGACCAGTTCTCGCGGCGCACCGGCCACGATCAGGACAACGAGCGCACCCACAACCACTGCCAAGATCGCAACGATCAACACGTGACGCTCGTCGATCTCTGTGCCGTGCCGGTCGCCGATCTTCGCTCTGCGTCGCGTTCGGCCACACCGGTGTCCGTCACAACCCCCCGTGTGTCCACTTACTTCGGTATCAGGACGAACACGGGTATCTCGCGTTCGATCCGTTCGGCGTACAGATCGTAGTTCGGCCACGTCGCTACGAGTACACGCCACAGTGCCTCTCGTTCGGCGCCTTCGGCGATCCGCACCGACACGGCCGTGTCGGTGCCTCGGAACCGCACGGAGGCACCGTCGGCCGCACGCAGGTTGTGCACCCACGCGGGCGGGTCGGGGTTGCCCCAATTGGATCCCGCGACCAGCCAGCCCCCGTCGTGCGGCACACAGAGCAACGGCGTTGTACGCGGCAGCCCGGTCTTCCGTCCGACGACCGTGAGCATCAGTTCAGGTAGCCCGGATGCCGTCAGTAGCGTGAGCCGGCCCCTCGTCAGCTTCTGGATGGCGCGGTCCACCCCGACGATGACACACGCGTAGCGTGGAAGCCACGGCCTCGAGCCGAGGCGGATCGCCACCGGTCGGAGAGGATTCACCGGCTCAGCGACCCCACCCGGCGAGCACGGTCCGGACCGCAGTGACCAGGGCCAGCGGCTGATCGAACATCGGGTGGTGCCCGGCAACGGGTAATTCCACCATCGTCGCGTCAGGCCCGAGCTGCTCCCGAATCTGCGACAGCAACGGTTCCCGGATGATCCCGTTCTCACATCGGTAGTACGTGAGAGGGCAGGCCTGGTGCAGCTCCTCGAGGCTGCGGCGAGCCTCACGACCCATGCGCAGATTGTCGAACTTCCACGACCAGCCCCCGTCGACCTTCTTCAACGAGGTGCGGGCGATGTGGTCGAACACGAACGGCGCCGCCTCGTCCTGCGGCGGTACGAGCCGGAACCGCGCAACCGCGGCATCGACCGACGGGTACACCTTCGGCGGCCCGGCATTCGCGACGGTCTTCGCACGCATCTCGAGTTCCTCGGGGGTCATATCGCGAATCGGGGAGTCGAGAATGACGACACCGGCGAGCCTGTCACCGTGCAGTGCGGACGTCACGAACGAGACGATTCCGCCCATGCTGTGGCCGACCAGAACGGGAGGACCGGAAATCCCGCCGTGCTCGGCCGCACCGAGGACCTCGTCGGCCCAATGCTCGAGGCTGTAGCACTCGCGACGGTCACTGTCGCCGTGTCCGCTCATATCGAGTGCGACGACGCGACGACCGACCGCCAGCTGTGGTCCGATGTGGTCCCACCAGCGTGAATGCGCCATACCGCCGTGGACGAGAACTACACCGGGTGAGCCCGTTTTCCCCCACGCACGGTAGGAGATCGTCGCACCCGACACCGTATAGGTTCCGGTCTCGACGGGCGCAGCGAGGGCATCCACGAACCACTGCGGAGCAGGACCGTTCTCATTGCTCATTACCCGAACTTATGCGAAGTGTGACGCTCACCAACAATTGGGCCAGGAATTCGATCCGCGGCTCTTCCTGTTCGGGCTGCGGATGCACGGTTGCGACGAGTGCTTCACCGTCGAACAGGTGGACGAGGGAGAACAGAATCATGTCGAACTCGGCGGCCTCGAAACGCTCGGCGATGGGCAGCGCACGCGCGAACTCGGCGATCGCGGCGTGGTAGCGAGCAGCCATCGGCGCGAGGTGTTCACGCAGGTGTACGTCTGTGCGGGCAGCACCGAGCAGTTCGTACCAGGCCGCGTTGACAGGCGCCCTCGTGGCCTTGCGGAGCAACGTCAGACACGCGCGCACGGTCTCGATTCCGGCCGGGTCGGCGCCGAGACCTCCGAGCAATTCGAGCCCCGCCCGGAAGTTCGAGAGCTGCCGGTTCCTGACCTCGTCGGCAGCCGCGACCATCACGTCCAGACGGGTGGGAAAATGCCGGAACACTCCGCCCGACGAGACCCCGGACCGCGAACAGATCTCACCGATCGTGGTCGCGGCATAGCCGAGTTCGGTGAGGGACGTGATGGTCGCGTCGAGAATCCGTCCGATCGTTTCCTCCCGCCGCTGCTGCTGAGTGCGGCGGGCACGGGCCGGGGTCGTCACGACGGGTGGGCCACCGGAGTTGCTCGGGCCGGCGCCAAGCCACGCTCCTCGACACCCGCGCGCAGGAACCGCCCGGTCCCGACACTGGTCCCGTAGCCGGGCACGAACCTACCCTCGCGGAACACCACTTTCCCGGCCACCGCGGTCGCGGTGACGGCGTCGTCGTTGCGGTTGACCATCCGGCTGAGTCCACCGAACTCGTCCATCGTCGCTTCGTGGTACGCGTCCACATCATCGTTCAGACCCGCCGGGTCGATCACCACGAAGTCGGCGCGGTCGCCGACTCGTAGATGTCCCGCGTCGATCCCGTAGAAGTCGCCGAGTTCACCGGTGAGCTTGTGGATCACTTCCCCGAGCGGCATCACAGGGGTGCCCCGCTTCTCGTTGTCGTGGATTCGCCGCAGCAGGCAGATCCCGAAGTTGTAGAAGGCCATATTGCGCAGGTGCGCACCTGCGTCCGAGAATCCGACCGTGACACCCGGGGTACGGATCAAACGGTTCGCAACCTTCTCCCGATCGTTCGCGATCACGGTGTGCCACCGGAACTGCCGTCCATGTTCGACGACCAGGTCGAGGAAAGTATCGACGGGGTGGAGGTTCCTGTCGCGGGCGACGTCGCCGATGGATCGGCTCACAAGCGAGCGGTCGGGGCATTCGGTGATGCGGGTATCGTCGAAGTCGCGGTGCCACACTCGGGGAGAGAACTTCTTCTCGAAGTCCTGGCGGAACCACCGGCGGTAGGATTCGTCCGCCAGTAGGTCGTTGCGCCCCAACTCTTCCTTCAGATGGAGCGCGGCACGGCCCGATCCGAACTCCTCGAACACCACGAGATCGATGCCGTCGGAATGCACTTCGAAGGTGGTGGGTAGATGCTGCCAGCGGAACATACCCTTGCCGATGCGGTTGGCGGCGTAGGCGATCGGGCCGAAGATCCGGTTGACCCACCGCTCGGCCTTGGTGTCGGCGGCAGCCAGTACCGACGCCTTCATCGGGCGTCGGCCGAGGCCGGTGCTCGCCAGCGCGAAGAAGGCGACATCGTACTTGGTGTTGAGATTCGGCACCGCCTGGAGCACGCGGCCGCGTCGCCGCAGAATACGATGCAGCCGACGGAATTCCGACCACGAGGCGTGCGTCGACGGGAGCGTGCGAGAGCGGTAGCGGTCGCCGTCCATCTTGTCCCACGGGTTCGTCATCGTGGAGACTCCGAGGAATCCGGCGTCGAGCGCCTCGTTCACCTTATCGTCGATCGCGACGAGCTCGGATCGGGTCGGCCTGCCGACACGTTCGGTGGATCGTCCGAGCCCCATGACCGAGGCACGCACATCCGAATGACCGATGAATGCAGTCACATTGGGCCCCAGGGGCAATTCGTTGAGAGCATCGACGTACTCACGCGGCGAGGCCCACCTCTTCGCGGAATCCAGCGCGCGCAGCACGTGGTCGCGGGGCAGCGCCTCGACCCGACTGAACAGATCTGCACCGTCGAGCGCATTGACATAGACGGTCGAGAGCGAGCAGTTGCCCATGAGCACGGTGGTGACCCCGTGTCGCACCGACTCGGGCAACCCCGGTCCGACAAGCACTTCCGCGTCGTAGTGGGTGTGGGTGTCGACGAAGCCGGGCATGACCCACCGGCCGTGCGCGTCGATCACATCGGTGCCGGGATCGATGGGTAGTTCGTCGGCGCTTGCGGTCGCGACGACTCCGTCGCGGATACCGAGATTCCTCACGACACCGGGTGCGCCTGTTCCGTCGAACCAGAGTCCGCCGCGCACGACGACGTCGTATCCATCGCCACCGACTCCATCATTGTGATCCACGCCACTGATCATGCGGCGAGCGTAGACCCAAAAAGAGGACACCCACTCTCCAAGTTCACACCGTTATCACATCGTTATTCGTGGCGTACCCCTGCGCCTCGGACGCTGCAAACGCTCGCCACCCGACGATCGGCGCTCACATCCCGGCGGATAGTCAGTCCTTGCCCGGGATCGCGCGGTCGACGGCCGTCCGCACCAGATCGGCGGCGCGCTTCTCGTCGAAGATCCCCGGGAGCGTGAGACGGTCGAGGATGAGCCAGTTCAATGTGAGATACAGGAGCACGACGGCATCTTCACCGCCGGGCAATCCGGACTCTCGATAGTTGCTGATATTGAAGTCCAGATCAGCGCGCACCCGGTCGGTGAGCAGGGCCTGCAACTCGGGTCGCCGGGTCGCCTCGAGCCGGAGTTCGAGGATCGCGAGATAGCCCGTGCGGAAGCCGGAAACCCGTTCGACCACCTCGGTCATCAATTCGGTCATGGACTCGCGCGTCTGCAGCTGGTGCGACTGCTCCATTCTCTCGTCACTGGGTACGAGTCGCTCGTAGTAGCGGTGCCCCACTTGAACGAGCAGGTCGTCGCGGTTGGAGAAATAGTTCGAGGCGGTACCAGCAGGTACCGCAGCCTCCTTGTCCACCGCCCGAAACGTCAATCCTCGCGCCCCTTCTCGGGCCAGGACCTCGATCGATGCATCCAGCAGGGCCTGTCGCCGCTCAGGATTCGTACGAACCACTTGACACCACTCCATCCGTAGTACTACGTTCAAACCACTTCATACATAGTACTACGAAAGGTTCGGTAACTATGCGAAAGCTTGTCTACTACGCGGCAGTCTCTCTCGATGGCTACATCGCAGGGCCCGAAGGAGAATTCGACTTCTACCCGATGAGCGACGACATGTCGTGGATCCGTGAGCGCTATCCGGAATCGATCCCGACCGAGTTGCGCGCCCAGATCGATATGCCGGCCGACACCCCCAACCAGGCGTGGGACACCGTGCTGATGGGCCGCAGCACCTACCAGGCCGGCGGCATGACCAGCCCGTACGCCCACATGAAGCAGTACGTCTTCTCGCGCACACTCGAACCGGTCGACAACCCACAAGTGGAGGTCGTCGACACCGATCCGGTCGAATTGGTCCGCACACTCAAGAGGCAGGAGGGGCTCGACATCTGGCTTTGCGGAGGTGGAAACCTCGCGGGTCAGCTCGTCGACGAAATCGACCGACTGATGTTCAAGAGTTACCCGGTGATCGCGGGTGGCGGCATCTCGGCGCTGGCCGGGAACTTCAGGCCGACTCGGTTCCGTGTGGTTCGACGCCGAGAATTCGACAGCGGCATGCAGCTCACCTGGTTCGATCGCGACTGAATCGTCCACGACTGAATCGACGCACACTCACCGAAAAGTCCGACACCCGGCTTCCTCACATCCCGAAAGATGATGCCCCTATGCGAAAGCAACACACCACTTACCCGACCCGGATCGACCAGCAGCGCTCGATGACACGAACAGCGCCTCCGCGCGTGATCACCCCCAGGGGCGGAACGCAGCGGACCGGCAAACGCGGAGCCAGGTAGTCCCCCTACGCTCCACGTGCGACTACGGTCAAGATGATGATCGCCTTTCCCTCCATCGACGCCACGCCAGCACTCCTCGTCGACCGCGCCGTCCTCGACGGCAACATCGCACGCATGGCAACATCAGCACGCGAACGCGGTCTCGATGTACGACCGCACACCAAGACCCACAAGTGCATCGAGATCGCCCATCTCCAACTTTCCGCCGGCGCGCGAGGACTTACCGTCGCGACGGTGTCCGAAGCAGAAGCCTTCGCGCAGGCCGGGTTCGACGACATCTTCATCGCCTATCCGCTCTGGGTCGACGCGGCGCGCGGCGCACGATTGCAAGCTCTGTCCGAGACCGTGCAGCTGACGGTTGGAGTCGACTCCGCGGTCGGCGCTCGGACACTCGCCGACCACTGCGACACCTCGATCGGCGTGCTGGTCGAGATCGACAGCGGACACCACCGGACCGGCGTCGCGCCCGAACAGGCCGGCGTGGTCGCGAGTGAGGCACACGCGCTGGGCCTGAATGTGCTCGGCGTGTTCACCTTCCCCGGCCACTCGTACGGTCCGGGTCTGCCTCATGTCGCCGCTGCCGAGGAATCCGAAGCGCTCGCCGTCGCGGCTGCGGCATTGCGCGACGCCGGGATCGATCCGGTGGTGATCAGCGGCGGCTCGTCGCCTACCGCGCTGATCGAGACACCCAGCGTTGCAACCGAACTACGCCCCGGTGTGTACGTGTTCGGTGACGCTCAGCAACTCGAACTCGATTCGGTGACCGAGGCCGATATCGCACTCACCGCGCTGGCGACAGTGGTGTCGGCTCGCGGAGAGGTGGTCGTGCTCGACTCCGGAAGCAAGACGCTCGGGGCCGACCGCGCATCGTGGGCCACCGGATACGGTCGCATTCTCGGTGAACCGGACGCGCGGATCACTGCCCTGTCGGAGCATCACGCCACGGTGGAGTGGCCGAATACATCCACCCGTCCCGACCTCGGACAACGAGTTCGAGTGATTCCCAATCATGTCTGCAACACGGTCAATCTCGCAGATGAGCTGATTGTGACAGACGGGCGCCACGCCGATGCGGTAGTGGACCGATGGCGGGTCGCTGCGCGAGGATGCAACACGTGACACCCGTATTGTTACGTCGCGTCGCCCTGACCGCCCTGGCGGTTCCACTGGTCGCGTGTTCCTCTCCGGAGGAAGCACCCGCGACGCCCACCCCCTCGGCTCCTGTGCCTGCGCCTACGGAACCCTCACCGCGTGTCACCGACACCGTCGCGTCCGGTCTCGAGACACCGTGGGGTATCGCCTTCCTTCCCGATGGGGCAGCGCTGGTCACCGAACGCGACACGGGCCGAGTACTCGAGATCGGCGCAGACCAGCAGGTTCGGGAGGTCGATAGGATCGCCGAGGTGGTCGCGCAGGGCGAATCCGGCCTCCTCGGCATCGCGGTCTCGCCCACCTTCGACACCGACCGTCTCGTCTTCCTCTATGTCACAACGTCGTCCGACAATCGCATTCTGCGCGCCACGTACGACGGGGCGGCACTCACCGACCATCAGGTGATCCTCGAGGGCATCCCCGCCGCACGAGTCCACGACGGCGGGCGGTTGCAGTTCGGGCCCGACGGCATGTTGTACGCCGCGACCGGTGAGGCCGGCGATCGACCTCTCGCGCAGGATCCGGCGTCGCTCGGTGGAAAAATCCTGCGGGTGACGATGGACGGTGAGCCGGCGCCGGATAATCCCGACCCGAATTCTCCGGTGTATTCGCTCGGTCACCGGAATGTGCAGGGCCTCGCGTTCGATGACGAGGGCAGGTTGTGGGCGTCCGAATTCGGACAGAACGATGTGGACGAACTCAACGAGATCGTGGCGGGCGGCAACTACGGCTGGCCCGAGGTCGAGGGCACCGGTGGCGCGCACGAGTACATCGACCCGGTCGTGACATGGCCGGTCTCGCAGGCATCGCCTTCCGGAATCGCCTACGACGACGGCAACCTGTGGATGGCCTCACTGCGGGGAGAACGACTGTGGCGCATCGGCATCACGGATTCAGGTACCGAAGATTTCAGCACCACCGAGTTCTTCACGGGTGAATACGGGAGACTGCGGACCGTCGTCGCCGCACCGGACGGCTCACTGTGGCTGACCACGTCGAACCGTGACGGTCGCGGGGAACCCTCGGACGACGACGACCGCATCCTCCGTATCGAAAGACCCAGTATCGAAAATCCCTGACGGGTCAGGGAACGAGGACGACGATCGTCTCGGCGACGAGCGCCGGCTTGCTGCCGCCCTCGATCTCGACGGTGTAGCCCACAATGAGGTTGGCGCCCTTCGCGGTGCGCTCGAACGACTTGAACTCGGCCGAGGCACGAACCTTCGAACCCACCGGGACCGGCGTGGGGAAACGCACCTTGTTGGCACCGTAGTTGACCTTCATCTTCACGCCCTCGAGCGAGAAGATCTGCGCGCCGAGCACGGGAAGCAACGACAGCGTGAGGTAACCGTGGGCAATCGTCGCGCCGAATGGGCCGCTTGCAGCTCGCTCGGGATCGACGTGGATCCACTGATGGTCGCCGGTTGCCTCAGCGAACAGGTTCACCCGTTCCTGGGTGATCTCGAGCCAGTCGCTCTGGCCGATGGTCTCGCCGACCGCCTTCTCGACCTCGTCGATTCCGTTGAAGACCCGCATGTTCGACTCCTGTAGTTGGTATGTGGCGTCAGCGTCCGGAACGCCGGAGGGTGACGCGATAGGTGTAGTGCTCGGGCAGAAAGTAACTCACCGACAGTTCGGTGGGAACCCCCGCCTCGTTCGAGTACAACCGATCGACCCGCAACAGCGGGTGCCTGACAGTGCAGTTCAGAACCTTCGCGACCTGCTCGGATGCCGGCGCGACGGTGATCGATTGCGCAGCTTCGACGATCGGGCTGTCGAGATACGGCTCGAGCAACCCGATCACGGTGTTGCGGCTGGACGCACCGAGCTGCAGTGCAGGCTCGTCCAGCACATCTGCCGCAACTTCGTCGGGAAGGTGGATCGTGGTGTGTACGAACGGGATCCCATCGTGCACACGTCGCAACACCACGGAATACAGCAGATCGGTGTCGAGGCGCAGACGACTCGCCGCATCGATATCGACCCCGCGCCGCAGCGGCGAAACGATCTCCATGACCGTGTCCGCCGACAATGCGAGCAGATCCTCGATCGAGCCGAGCTGTCGACGATAACGCCTGCTCGACTCGTTCGCGAACGTACCCCGGCCGGGCACGCGGTAGACGATCCCGTCTGCAACCAGATCCTGGAATGCCCGACGCACCGTCTGACGACTCACCCCGTGCTGCTCCGCGAGCTCCGCTTCCGTCGGCAGGCGCACACCGTCGTTGTACCGACCGGCTTCGACGGCGTCGCGCAGCTGACGCGCGAGTTGCGCGTATGCGGGTTCCGTCTCACGTGTTCTGCTGTCCATGGCGGACATGATCCTAGTGGGCGACCGTCAGAGCCCACCACGCGCCACGAGCTGCGACGCGATCACATTACGCTGAATCTCATTGGTCCCCTCACCCACGATCATCAACGGCGCATCACGGAAATACCGCTCCACGTCATACTCCGTCGAATACCCGTAACCACCATGAATCCGCACCGCATTCAGCGCGATCTCCATCGCGATCTCCGAGCAGTACAGCTTCGCCATACCCGCTTCCATGTCGCAGCGTTCACCACTGTCGTACTTCTCCGCCGCATACCGGGTCAGCTGCCGCGCCGCCGTCAACTTCGTCGCCATCTCCGCCAGATAATTACCGATCGACTGGTGCTTCCAGATCGGCTGCCCGAAGCTTTCGCGCTGCTGCGCATACGCCAACGAATCCTCCAGCGCCGCCGCAGCCACACCGAGCGCACGCGAGGCGACCTGCAACCGCCCCGTCTCGAGACCCTTCATCATGTGCCCGAAACCCTTGCCCGGCTCGCCACCGAGGACTGCGTCCGCCGAGATCCGGTAACCATCGAAGCTCAGCTCGCACGACTCGACGCCCTTGTACCCGAGCTTCGGCAGATCCCGCGAGACCGTCAACCCCGGACCGTGCTCGACGAGTACCACCGAAATACCCTTGTGCCGCGGGCTGGCCTGCGGATCGGTCTTGCACAGCAACGCGATCAACCCCGCACGCCGCGCATTGGTGATCCACGTCTTCGACCCGTTGATCACCAGATCATCACCGTCACGCTTGGCAGTGGTGGTCATCGCCTGCAGATCCGACCCACCACCGGGCTCCGTCAACGCCATCGTCGCCCGGATCTCCCCCGTCGCGAGTTTGGGCAGATACCTGAGCTTCTGCTCCTCGGTACCGAACAACACCAGCAGCTTCGCAACCACCGTATGCCCGCCCATCGCACCCGACAGAGACATCCAGCCGCGGGCGAGTTCCTCGGTGACCTGCACGTAGCACGGCATCGACACCGGCGACCCGCCGTACTCCTCCGGCACCGCGAGCCCGTAGATCCCGATCTGCTTCATCTGCTCGACCCACTTCTCGGGGTACTCGTTCGCATGCTCGACTTCCTGCACCGACGGCTTGACCTCGCGGTCGATGAAGTCACGGACGGTCTTGACCAGGAATGTCTCTTCGTCGTTCAGATGGCTCACGGAAGTCCTTAGGCTCGTCGCGGGTCCCGGTGACAGGGACGCACACTTTGTACGGCCATTTTGGGTATCCGCACCAGCGCTTGTCAATCGCTGACCCCTCCATGCCAGCACTCCGAACCAGTGATATCAGTGATCCGTGTCGCTACCGATACCTATAGAAGTGGCACATCACGCCACAATGGCCGTACATTTATCGATGTTCCCCACCCGTCGAACTCCACGAGGTTCCCCGTGACTTCCGAGCAACACCTTCGCCGGCGAGCGGTGCTCGTCGCCCCCGGCTCCGATGATCGTAAGGCAGGCAAGGCCCTGACCTCCGCCGCCGATGAGGTCGTCCTCGATCTCGAGGACGCGGTCACTCCTGACCGGAAGCCCGCCGCGCGCGATCTCATCGTTCCTCTGGTCCGTGAGCACGGCGCCGACCGCACGGTGTCGGTACGCATCAACGGGCGCGGCACCGAGTGGTTCGAAGACGACCTGCGCGCGTGCGCGGAACTCGGCTCCGCACTCGCGTCGATCGTGTTCCCGAAGGTCGAGAGCGCCGACGATCTCGTCGAGGCCGACCGCATCCTGGGCGAGAACTCCGACGTCCGGATCCAGGCCCTCATCGAGACCCCGGCAGGCGTCCGGAACATCGACGAGATCGCCGCGGGCCCACGGATCGCGGGCGTGATCATCGGCTACGCCGACCTCGGTGCCGCACTGGGACGCACACGCACCGCACTACCCGAGCATTGGCTGTACGTGCAGGACCGCATCCTGCACGCGGCGCGCTCCACAGGCGTGCAGGCCATCGACGGTCCGTTCCTCGGCATCGCCGACGACGACGCATTCCGTCACTCCGCGCAGTGGGTTTCCGATCTCGGATTCGACGGCAAGTGGGTCATCCATCCATCCCAGATCGAATCCGCTGCTGCAGCATTCACTCCCACCCACAAACAGGTCGAGGCCGCCCGCAAGGTTCTCGCCGCTCTCGAGGAAGCCGAGGCCCGCGGCGCCGGCGCCGCACAGCTGGACGGTCAGATGCTCGACGAGGCCGTCGCCGTCGCCGCCCGCCGCACCCTCACCAAGATCGGAGCCTGAACATGTCCAGCAACCACGCGTCGGTCGGCGGACCGTACTTCGACGAACTGACCGTCGGCCAGGTCTTCGACACCGCACCTGCCGTCACTCTCACCGACGGGCTCGCTGCCGCGCACCAGTCGATCCTCGGCGACCGTCTGCGTCTGCCCCTCGACAAACACCTCTCCGACCGGGTCTCCGGCGGCCCGGTCGCACATGCCGGTTTCGTCACCGACATCGCCATCGGTCAGTCGACGCTGGTCACGCACCACGTCAAGGCCAATCTCTTCTACCGCGGCCTACGCTTCCGCCGGTTCCCCTACATCGGCGACACCCTGTACACCACCACCGAGGTCGTGGGTCTGAAGGAGAACTCGGCCAAGCCTGGCCGCAAACCCACCGGTCTCGCGGCGCTGCGCATGAACACCGTCGACCAGGACGGCAGGACAATCCTCGACTTCTACCGCTGCGCGATGCTGCCGCTGAGCGAGCGTCCCGACCGGAACCGAGTGGTGCACACCGACGACCTGTCGGCGATCGGACCCCAGGACGATCCGCAATGGGCCGTCCCCGAAGGATGGAACCTCGACGAATACCGCACCTCGGTACCGGGCGCGCACTTCGACGTGTCACTTGCCGGATCGGTGCTGCAGTCCAGCGGCGACGTTGTTTCGAGCGCACCCGAACTGGCACGGCTCAGCTTGAACATCGCAGCGACCCACCACGACGAACGAGTCGGGGCCGCGGGCCGCCTGGTGTACGGCGGGCACACGATCGGCCTGGCGTTGTCGCAGGCGTCGCGGGCACTACCGAATCTGGTGACGGTGCTCGGCTGGAAGTCGTGCGATCACACAGGGCCGGTGCACGAGGGCGACACCCTCACCAGCGACCTGCACGTCGAGTCCGCTGAACCCCTCGCCGAGGGTGGTGGCGTCCTGAATCTGCGGTCGCTCGTCTACGCACACCGCGTCGACGCCGACCCGGCACCTGTTCTGGACTGGCGTTTCAGCGCCCTCATGGCGTAGACCGTCGCGGCTCCGGACGTCCACGATTCGGTCACGAGCTGTGGGCACCGGTCCGTTTCACAAGCCTCTCGTAGCGCTGCCTGGCGGCCTGAGTGCTGCCGAGTCCGAGTCCGAACGCGATGTCCTGCCACGTCATTCCGCGCTCACGCGCTATCCCGAGAATCAACGCCTCCAATTGGTCCACCTCTGCCCTCACCTTGGGTATGAGCCCGAGCGCGGCGGTGATGTCGGCCTCGTCCACATCCGGCTCACCCTGATCCGGGGAATGGACACCGCCCGCAAGTGCCCCGACGATCCGGACGGCACCCAATGGGTCGAGCATGTACGGATGTGATTGGCGGGCACGTTGCTCCGGGGTGACCCCGTGACGTTCGGCGATTCGAAACAGCCCGGCATACTCGCGCTGAGCGCGCTCGGCACTGGGGTTCGGGGGAGTGAATTCCTTGTCGGTCATACACCCAGAATCACTATGCAACAGTTTGTTGTCAACGTTTGGTTGTGAACAACTTATTCACTTCCGGTCTGCGCCGCTCATCTCGTCGATCAGCCCCCAGGAAAGCGCACGATCGACATCGAGGGCACTCGCGGTGACGAACAGATGCATCGACCGCCACCTGCCGATCCTCCTCGGAATGCTCGCCGTCCCCCCGGCTCCCGGAATCAGGCCCATCGACACCTCAGGAAGCCGGAAGACCGTTCCCGGAGCCGCGACCACCCGATTCGCGAAGGCCGGGATCTCGATCCCCGCACCGACGCAGTGCCCGTGCACGCGCACCTCGGTCCGATCCGCAAGCCGCGCCACCAGGCGTCCGGCGCCACCACGAGTGCGTATCAGATGAGCGGTGGCGGTGTCGGGTGTGCGTCCGAATTCGTCGAGGTCGCCGCCGGCACAGAACGACGGACCCGCCCCGTCCACCACCACACGCTCGATACTGTCGTCGAGCTCGGCGAGGCGCAGCGCTTCGACCAGCGCGTCGCGCAATTGCGTCCCGTAGGCGTTGCGCCGCTCGGGCCGGTTGAGCGTGATCCGCAGTGTGCCGCTCTCCCGCGCGACGAGGACCGGGTCGGCGGGTGCAGGCGGCGGAAGCGGGCGAGGTCCGCGCTCGTCGAGCCACCGAAGGAACTCGGGGCCACCCTGCAACGTCGAGTACCCGAGCGATTCGATGTCGATCGCGGCGGCCACCCCGACGGTGTCGGCGGCGCGGAGCACATGCCGAACGACCAGCGACGCGTGTGGATTCTGCGCGACGGCGTCACCGAACGCGGACAGGCTCGCATCGAGGTCGTCCGTGCCGACCACGGACGACGATCGCGGGTCGGGACCCATCGAGTAGGTCAGATCGAGAGACCCGAGGAGAGGCGCGAGGGCGGTGTCATCGATCGACGCACCGGTGAATCTGCCGACGAGTAGGTGATCACTCCCCCTCGCACGCTCTGCTGCGCGCTCGATCACCGAGTCGGGCGCGTCGTCGAGGTCGACGATCAGGAGCGGGTGGACGACCACAGCCCCGTCGCCGAGAACCGGTGCATCGGCGATGCCGTCTGCAAGCTCTACGACGGAGATCGTGTTCGTGCCCATCAGTTCCGCCCTTGTGTTCGCTGCCCGACCGTCCCGGGCAATGTAGCATCACAAACGTGTTCGAATCCCCGTCCGCGGACTCCGCGCGCGACTGGGCCGAGAGCGGAATCGCTTGTCTGACCGGCAGGCCCGGCGGCCCTCCCCTCATCCCACCCGGACGCGCCGCAACCATCGCGCGTGGGATGGCAGCACGGATCGAGGCCGCGACGAACGGAACGGTACGGCTCGACGGGGCACGGCTGCTGTCCGAGCGGGCCGCGTTCACCGGACACCGGCGTGCCGGCGCCGTCTCGGCAGGCGGCTCCTGCAGGTTGCTGCGCACCGCCGACGGCTGGGCCGCGGTCTCGTGCGCTCGCCCCGACGATCCACTACTTCTCGGCGCGCTGGTCGGTGCCGACGTCGGCGAAGACCCCTGGCCTGCCGTCACCTCGTGGCTTGCGGACCACACCGGCCAAGACCTCCTCGAACTCGCGGAACCGCTCGGCATTGCGGCAGGCCCGGTCTCGCCGGTCCCCGCGGAAGCACCACAGCCCCTCGTTCCTCGCACGGTCGACGGGTTGCTCGTCGTCGATTTCAGCTCACTGTGGGCCGGTCCGCTGTGCTCACACATTCTCGGCCTCGCGGGCGCCCGCGTGGTCAAGGTCGAGACCCCGACGCGGCCGGACGGCGCACGCCTCGGCAACGCCGACTTCTACCGCCTGTTGCACGGCGGGCACGAGTCGGTGGTGCTCGATCCCGGCGACGACACAGAGCGCCGAGAACTCGCGCAACTGGTGACGGCAGCCGACATCATCATCGAAGCATCCCGCCCGCGGGCACTCGCCGGATTCGGCCTGGACGCCGACCGTTTCGTCGCAAGCGGCGGCACGTGGGTGTCGATCACCGCGCATGGCCGCGATTCGTTCCGCATCGGTTTCGGCGACGACATCGCGGCGTCTGCGGGGCTGATCGCGTACGACGCGCAGGGCCCGGTGTTCGTCGGCGACGCCCTGGCCGACCCCCTCACCGGCCTCACAGCGGCCGCTCTCGCACTGTCCGCACCCGCAGACGGCAGCGGAGTCCTCTGGGACGTGTCGATGTCGGCCGTCGTTTCGTCGACGTTGACGCACCACCTAGACGATTCTGAGCGAATGTATCGTTCGTCTCCTCCACTCGACGCAATGTGCCATTCGCTCCGAGGACGCTGGTGGGTCGAGGCCCCGTCCGGCACTGTCGCACTCGCGGAACCGGAGCGTCGCGAGCCCGCGGGTGACGTCGCCGAATCCGGACGCGACACATCGAAGATCCTCTCCGAGTTGGGCATCCGATGACCGATGTGATCCTGCACAACGTCGAGGTCGACGGCGATCCCGGCCTCGACGTTCTCCTTCGGAGCGGTGTGGTCGCGCAGATCGGAAGGGAGCTGGAGGCATCCGAGCGGTGCGACATCGTCGACGGCAAGGGCGGCGCACTGATCCCCGGCCTCCATGATCACCATATCCACCTGCACGCGTTGGCGGCCGATCGCGTCTCCTTGCAATGCGGGCCACCCGATGTGACCTCGCCCGACGATCTCGCGCGCGCTCTCGGCAGCGCTGCCGGCGAGGGGTGGATCCGCGGTGTCGGATACTTCGAGTCGGTCGCCGGGATGCTCGATTCCGAGGTCCTGGATGGTCTGCACGGCAGGCGGCCCGTACGCATCCAACACCGCAGCGGTGCCATGTGGGCACTGAACTCCGAAGCCGCTCGACTCGCCCGGCTCGACACGGCTGATCATCCCGGCGTCGAGCGCGACGGCACCGGCCGCCCCACCGGCCGGATATGGCGGGCCGACACCTGGTTGCGCGAACGACTCCCTGCCACCTCTCCTCCGAAGCTGGATGCGATCGGCGCGGAGCTCGCACGCTGCGGTATCACCGGCGTCACCGACGCGACCCCCGATCTGACATCGAGCACGGTCGCTGCCCTCGTCGATTCGCATGTCAGCGGTGCGCTTCCTCAGCGTCTGCATCTGCTGGGCGCACCGCACCACTTCACGCCGGGTGCGCCGGACTGCACTGTCGGACCGTACAAGATCGTCATCGCCGACTCGGCTCTCCCCGACATCGACGATCTCACCTCCTGCATTCGTCGTGTCCACGCGGAAGATCGCGCCGTCGCGGTGCACTGTGTCAGCCGCGAGGCGTTCGTGATCCTCCTCGCGGTCTTCGACGAGATCGGCTCCCGTCCCGGCGACCGAATCGAGCACGGTGCCCTCGTCCCGGCCGAATCCATCGACGACCTGCGACGACGAGGAATCCGTGTGGTGACGCAGCCCGGATTCCTTGCCGACCGCGGCGACGCGTATCTGCGCGACGTCGATGCCGCGGACCTGCCCGATCTCTACCGCTGCCGCAGTCTGATCGACGGTGGAGTCCCCGTCGCGTTGTCGAGTGACGCCCCGTACGGCCCTGTGGACCCGTGGCAGGTCATGGCGGCCGCCGTCACCCGGCTCTGCCCCACCGGGGACATCGTCGGTGCGGCAGAGCGGATCACGCCGGCCGACGCGCTCGACCGCTACCTTGCACCTCTCGACGACCCCGGCGGTTCGGCACGCCGGGTGACGACCGGCGCCGAGGCCGATCTCGTCCTGCTCGACGGGCCGCTCGCGGATGTCCTCGGCGATCCCGATGCAAGCAGGGTGCGTGCCACCTGGATCGGTGGCCGCTGCGTCTACAGGATGCCCTGAGCACGGAGTGGAGCGATGACCTCGCGTCCGAACCGTTCGAATGTCTCCGGCGGTGCGAAGTCGTGGAAGCGGAGCACGAACAGCTCTACACCGCGCTTGTGTTCGAGCACGATCTGTTCTGTCAGGGCATCACCCGTACCGATCAGTGGTGCACCCCAACCGCTTTCCGGGAGTCTGCGCGCGACCGACGCTGTCACGTCGGGTATGTCTGCGGCAGTGTCCGCGAATCCCACCGCGTACTGGACCGAGATCCGGGCATCGCCCTTGAGCGGCGCGAGTTCCTCGAGCCGGTTCCGTGCGTGCCCTACGCAGTTCCACCAGTCTGCGTGACGTGCGACGAGCGGCATCGTCAAGGTCTTGCCTGCACCACCGATATGGACGGGAATCCGGTCCTGCACGGGTGTCGGCAGCCCGTATGCACCGCGCATCCGGAAGTGCTTGCCGTCGTATTCGAACTGCTCGCCCGTGCACATCAGCCGGAATATCTCGAGCGTTTCGTCGAGGGCTTCCGCGCGCTCCCGGCGCGTACCGACCTCGATTCCGAAGGTCTCGAATTCCGCCTCCACCGAGCCCCAGCCGAGCCCGAGGTCGAGCCGGCCGCCGCTGATGTGGTCGACTGTGGCAGCCATCTTCGCGAGCAATGCCGGGTGCCGGAACGGCGCGCATCCCACCAGGTGTCCGAGTCGCATGGTCGAGGTGGCACCGGCGAGTGCGGTGAGCAACGTCCAGCTTTCGAGAGAATCCGTCGGCCTTCCGCCCGGCGAATACAGGTGATCCATGAGCCAGAACGAGTCGAATCCGGCATGTTCCGCAGCCACTGCCCGGGCCTTCACCTCGCCGACGCCGAGACGGAACTGTGGAACGAATACACCGAATCGAATTGTCACCGATCACTCTCCAAGATCGACAGAATGGGCGTCACGATACCGTCCAGGTGCTGGGGCCGTCGAGCAGCGCTTGCAGATCGGCCCGTTCTTCGCTCACAGCGGCCGCGACCTGGGCGCGCGCCTGGTCGTCGTAGGTGGGCCGCGACACCGAGCGCACGATTCCCGTGACCGTGTAGGTGAGGTCCTGCGCCGACAGCCGCGACAGCGCATAGGCGTATTCGGGGTCGTCGCTGTGAGCGTCGTGCACGATGATGTCGTCTCGGTCGACGTCCGTGATGGGCGCTACCCGTAGCCCGAACCCCCTGCGTACGACGCAGAGTTCGTCGTCGGTTCCGAAGATGATCGGCTCACCGTGACGAACGTGGATGAGGCGGTCCTCGGCGTTCTCCTTGCGGAGCGCGTCGAACGAACCGTCGTTGAAGATCGGGCAGTCCTGAAGGATCTCGACGAAGGCGGCCCCGCGATGTTCGGCCGCCGCGTGCAGGACTTCGGTGAGCCCTGCACGGTCGGAATCGAGCACACGCGCGACGAAACTCGCCTCGGCACCGAGGGCGAGTGACATCGTGTTGAACGGCGCATCGATCGACCCCATCGGTGTCGACTTGGTGATCTTGCCGGATTCCGATGTGGGCGAGTACTGCCCCTTCGTCAGCCCGTAGATGCGGTTGTTGAACAGCAGGATCCGCATGTTCACGTTGCGTCGCAGGGCATGGATCAGGTGATTTCCGCCGATCGACAGCGCATCACCGTCGCCGGTGACCACCCACACCGACAGGTCGGGCCTGGTCACGGCGAGGCCGGTGGCGAAGGTCGGGGCTCGGCCGTGGATCGAATGCACCCCGTAGGTGTCGAGGTAGTACGGGAAGCGCGACGAGCACCCGATACCGGACACGAAGACGATGTTCTCCCGCTTCAGACCCAACTGCGGCAGTACGGTGCGGACCGTCGCCAGGATGACGTAGTCGCCGCAGCCCGGACACCACCGGACTTCCTGATCGGAAGTGAAATCCTTCGCCTTCTGGGGGCTTTCGGTGCGCGGCACTTCGGCGAGGGCGCTGATCCCGAGGTGGGTTCCGACAGGCCGGTAGGCACGTCCGTTGCGCACGGCGCCGTTCGTGGTGTCTCCCATCATCGATCACCTCGCTGGATCGTCACGGCCGCGGAGGCCGCGGCAGGGGTCTTGGCGCTCTCGGTCTCGCTCAATGTGCCGTCGAATTCCTCGAGGAGCGCTTCGTGTAGTTCGTCCGCGCGGAACGCCATGCCGGCGACCTTGGTGACGGGCTGGATCTCCGCGTCGCACCGCGCCTTCAGCAGCATGGACAGCTGGCCGAGATTCATCTCCGGGACCAGTACTCGGCGATAGCCTTTCAGGATGTCGCAGAGGTTCTTCGGCATCGGGTTGAGGTGTCGCAGGTGAGCTCTGGCGACCGCATGGCCACTGCGGCGGGCACGGCGCACCGCCTCGCCGATCGGCCCGTACGACGAACCCCAGCCGAGGACGAGGATCTCGGCGTCGCCCGTGGGGTCGTCCACCTCGAGGTCGGGTACGTCGATACCGGCGATGCGGGCCGCGCGCACGCGGGTCATCAACTCGTGATTCGTGTGATGGTAGGAGATGTCCCCGGTGCCGTTGGCCTTCTCCAACCCGCCGATGCGGTGCTCTCGGCCCGCGGTGCCGGGGATCGCCCAGTCGCGCGCGAGTGTCGCGGGGTCGCGTGCGTACGGCTGGTAACCCGGGTCCGCGTCGGACCGGTGACCGTCGATGTCCCCGCCCGATGGTGTCGCGAATCGGGGTTCGATGGGGGTGAGGGCGTCGACCTCCGGAATACGCCATGGCTCCGAACCGTTGGCGATCGCGCCGTCGGACAACAGCATCACCGGGGTCCGGTACGTCACGGCGATGCGGGCCGCCTCGAGCGCAGCGTCGAAGCAGTCGGCGGGCGACTGCGGCGCGACGATCGCGACCGGCGACTCACCGTTGCGACCGAACATCGCCTGCAAGAGGTCGGCCTGCTCGGTCTTGGTGGGAAGCCCGGTCGACGGCCCGCCTCGCTGGACGTCGACGACGACGAGCGGCAGTTCGGTCATCACCGCCAGCCCGATCGCTTCCGATTTCAGCGCAACCCCCGGACCGGAAGTGCTGGTGACCCCCAACGCACCGCCGTACGACGCCCCGACCGCCGCACCGATACCGGCGATCTCGTCTTCCGCTTGGAAGGTGTGGACACCGAATCGCTTGAGTCTGCTCAGTTCGTGGAGGATGTCCGACGCGGGCGTGATCGGGTAGCTGCCGAGGAACACGTCCATGTCTGCCGCCTTGCCTGCGGCGACCAGTCCGTACGCGAGGGCGGTGTTGCCGGTGATCTGCCGGTAGGTGCCCGGCGGAAGATCGGCGCGGTCCACTTCGTAGGTCGACGCGAAGGACTCGGTCGTCTCCCCGTAGTTCCAACCCGAATGCAATGCAAGGATGTTGGCGCGGACGATGTCGGGTTGCGATGCGAACTTGGTTTCGAGAAAGGCCTCGACGGTGGTGATCGCACGACCGTACATCCATGACAGGAGACCGAGCGCGAACATGTTCTTCGCGCGGTGGGCCTCCTTTTTGCCCACTCCGGAGGGTTCGACGGCACCGAGCGTCATGGTGCTCATGGGGACGGTGTGCACCTGCAGGTGCTCGAATCCGTCCGACTCGAGAGGGTTACCGTCGTAGCCCGCCTTCGCGAGGTTGCGCTTGCTGAATTCGTCGCTGTTGACGATGAGGATGCCGCCGTCCGGTAGATCACCGACATTCGATTTCAGCGCCGCCGGATTCATCGCCACGAGCACGTCGGGTCGGTCTCCGGCGGTGAGGATGTCGTGGTCGGCGATCTGGATCTGGAAACTCGACACCCCCGGCAGGGTGCCCTGCGGTGCGCGGATCTCCGCCGGGAAGTTCGGTTGCGTGGCGAGATCGTTCCCGAAGGCCGCGGCTTCTGCTGTGAATCGATCGCCGGCAAGCTGCATGCCGTCGCCGGAGTCTCCGGCGATTCGGATGACGACCTGGTCCAGCCTCGTCACGTGTCTGGTCACGTGCTGGCCGGGCTCGGTCGCGTGCCTGGTCACGTGCTGGCCGGACTCGGTCACGTGTGACGTGCGGGTGTCCTTCGACTCCATACCTGTCTCGCTTCCCCCGGGCCTGAGCGGTCCGGCGCCTGCGCTCCATAGTCGTCTTCTACGGCGCGCGTGCAACCGGTTCCAGCAGTTTCTGTGGATTCTCCCGGTCAGGAGCCCAGCACCGTGTCGCCGAGGAAACGCAGCACCTGAGGCCAGGACAATGCGTACGCGTCGGCGTTGATCGGATTCGTGTGCCGGGCCCGACTACTGAATGCGTGCTCGGCTCCGGGGAAGACCGAGACGATGCTCGCGCCCGCGGTGCGATTCTGCAGCGCGCTCTGCAGTTCGCCGAACGTCGCGGGTGACATGACGGTGTCGGCGCCCGCGTGCAGGATCATCACCGGTGCGGTGATGCGTGACGCGGACTCGACCGCATCGACCGTGTGATTCGGCGGCGCGGGGACGAAGAGCGACGGGTGGTAGGCAACCACATTCGACAGCCGCGGGTCGCCGCCGCCGAGGATCAGTGCCAGTCGGCCACCGAGGCACCAGCCGATCACCCCCATCTTCGACAGTCCGAGTTCGCCGAAGGCGTGCTCGAGCAGGGTGTTCGACTCGGCGAGGACGGTGTCGTCCTGGAGTTCGCCCATCCACTCCACCAGCTTTTCCCGTGGGGTGTCGTCGGCGCTGTGCCCGTGCCACGGGTCCCACACGACTGCGGTGACGCCGGTGTCTGCGATGTCCTCGGCGTACTCGCGCACCTGGTGGTTGATGCCGGTGATCATGGGGAGCAGCAGCATTCCCCCGCTGCTGCCGCCGAGTGGGCGAGCAAGAAATGCCCGGAGGCCACCGATTTCGACGAACTCTGCTTCGATGTCGGTCACGTGATGTCCCTTCGACGATGAACCTGCCACTCATCATGCCGATCGCCGAGCGAAGGACACCCTTTTCCCACTTAGTGAGATTTTCGAGAATGTCATTTCCCTATACGATAGGGTCGTTACCAGTCCCGCACCGGACAGGACCGGATCAACACGCGAGACCTCGACAACACTCGGAAGGACGGTGGCCATGACTCGCACCGCACTCGTCAGCGGCGGCACCGGCGGTCTCGGAGCCGCTGTGACCGCGCATCTTCTCGACACCGGCTGGCGTGTCGTGGTCCCGTGGGTGGCCCCCGGAGAACTCGAGCGGGTCGGTACTCATCCGAATCTGCACCTCGTCAAGGCCGATCTCTCCGACGAACAGCAACTCGAGGATGTCCTGGCGGTCGCGGCCGACGACCCCGGCGCCCCCCTGTTCGGTGTCGTCAACCTGGTCGGCGGATTCTCCTCCGGTCCGCGAGTCCACGAGACTCCGATCGGCGTACTCGATTCCCAGTTCGACCTCAACGTACGCACGGCCTACTCCGTCAGCCAGGCCGCGCTGCCCCACCTGATCCGTCGCGGCGGCGGATCGATCGTCTGCATCTCCGCTGCCGCGACTCACAATCCGTTCTCGGGCGGCGCGTCCTACATCGCTTCGAAGGCCGCGGTCTCAGCGCTGGTCGAGACCATGGCGGTCGAGTACCTCGACGACCACATCCGCGTCAACGCACTGCTCCCCGTCGTCATCGACACCCCCGCCAACCGCGCGGCGATGCCCGACGCCGACACCAGCCGGTGGTCACAGCCGGCCGACGTCGCAAAGGTGATCGAGTTCCTACTGTCCGATGCGGGGTCACCCATCACCGGCGGACTGATCCCGGTGACGAACGTCGGCTGAGTAGGGCCGAGTCTCGGTTAGCATCGGCGCACCGTCGAAAATCGAATCGAGACCCCGAAGGAGTATCCGTGCGTCTGCGCGACACCCCGACCGTCGAAGTCACCGGGACCTTGCCCTGCAGTCCGGAACAGGCCTGGGCATTGGTCACCGACATCGAATTGCCGACCGGCGCCGAGGGCGAACTACAGCGTGTGGAATGGCTGGACGGAGCCGACGGGGTCGCGGTCGGAGCCAAATTCCGCGGATACAACCACAGTCCGCAGATGGGTGAATGGCACACCGAACCGGAGGTCACCGAAGTCGAGGACGGGCGTCGTTGGGTATGGCGTGTGGGCCCCGCCGAGGCACCGATCGCCTTCTGGGGTTTCGAGGTCGATCCCGCGGCGGACGGCGCCGTCGTCCGGCAGTGGGCCAAGGTCGGTACCGGTAGCTCGCCCTTCTCCGATTTCATCGAGCAGCACCCCGACAGGGAAGGCGAGATCGTCACCTACCGACTGGGTGTCTGGCGCGACGCCATGGCCGCCAACGTGGAGCGGCTCGAACAACTCGCTGCAGCGCTCATACAGGGCTGAGCCGGCCCAGCTTCCTGGCTCGGTCGGCCGCGCGACGCTCGGAGTAGTTCATCCCGCCCCAGATACCGTGCTGTTCGGCGTTCCGAAGCGCGTGGTCGCGGCACTCGCTGATCACCGGGCACGTGCGGCAGATCTTCTTCGCGTCGCGTTCCGCGCCGGCCGCCGGACCTCGCCCCGACTCTTTCTGGGGGAAGAAGACGGACGTGTCGGAACCCCGGCAGCGCGCGGCAAGCATCCATTCCCTGTCGTCCAGTCCGGGCATGTCGATCCTCTCTCAGGCCGTGGTGATCGACGCGGCCATGCCCTGGCCACCGCCGATGCACATCGTCACCAACGCACGGCCACCACCGCGGCGCTTCAGTTCGTGCAGAGCAGTCGTCGTCATCCGGACACCCGTCGCGCCGATCGGATGCCCGAGGGAAATGCCGGATCCGTTGACGTTGAGCTTGTCTCGATCGTCCCAGCCCCACTGCGACAGCACACCGAGAACCTGGCATGCAAATGCTTCGTTGAGTTCGACGAGGTCGAAGTCGTCGAATCCGAGGCCCGTGCGATCGAACAGCTTTCGGGTTGCCGCTGCTGGGCCGAGTCCCATGGTCGCCGGGTCGCATCCGGCCGCGGTCCAGCCTTCGAGGAAGCCGATCGGCTCGAGTCCGTACTCGTCGAGCTTGTCTTCGGCCACTACGAGAAGCGCTGCGGCCGCGTCATTCTGCTGGCTGGCGTTACCGGCGGTGGTCACACCGCCAGGGGTGACGGACCGGAGTTTCGCGAGGGATTCCGGGGTGCTGTCGGGGCGGATACCTTCATCCCGTGCGACCACCGTGACGTTGCCCTTGCGGTCCTTGACCTCGACTCCGACGACCTCGTCGTCGAAACGTCCTGCCTCCCACGCGGCGTGGGCGCGACGATGGCTCTCCGCTGCGAGTGAGTCGGAGTCCTCGCGCGTGATCCCGCACTGTTCCGCGACGTTCTCGGCCGTCTCGATCATTCCGCTGATCTTGCCGAATCGCCATTCGGGCTGTGACCGTTCACGGCCGCGGTCGAGGCGGTCGTACAGATTCAGGCCACCCGAGCGCGCACCCCACCGGGCACCGGTCGTGTAGTGCTCGATGTTGCTCATCGACTCCACACCTCCGGCAACCACGACATTCGCCGCACCGGTCTGCACCATCATCGCGGCGGTCACCAGGGCCTGCAGACCGGTGCCGCAGCGGCGGTCGGTCTGGATGCCGGCAACCGAGATCGGCAGGCCCGCGTCGAGCGCAGCCCACCGGCCGATGCACGGCGCTTCCGAACTCGCGTAGGACTGGCCCATCGCAACCTCTTCGATGAGTTCCGGGTCGATACCCGAACGCGCGACGGCCTCCTTGATCACCGTGGTCGCGAGAGACACCGCCGAGACGTCCTTCAACGAGCCGCCGAAACGGCCGACGGCGGTACGAACGGGGGCGACGAGTGCCGCTCGGGTCATGGCCTGCTCCTCTGGTACATAATTTGTACGGCCATTTTTAGATATGTACGCACTGGGCGTCAATCGCTCAGTGCTGCACCTTCGATCCGAATCACCAATACGTACGACTCCCCATACCTATATGGCCGGATATTTGCGGTGGCGACCTACCCGACGATCCCTGACTCACGCAGGCCCGCGACCTGTTCGTCGGTCAGCCCGAGCCCGGCCAGGACTGCATCGGTGTGCTGCCCGAGTCCCGGAACCGGCCCCATGGGCAGTTCCACGTCGCGGAAGTTCATCGGCGGGCGGATCGCGCGCACAGGGCCCGCTTGGGTCTGCACCTCGCGCCACCGATCGCGCTCACTCAGCTGCGGATGCTCGATCAGACCCAACAGGTCACGCAGACGCGCCGCGGGGATGCCGGCCGCGGCAAGCTTGTCGTCGAGCTCCGCACCGACGTACGCGCTGGTCGCGTCACCGACGAGCTTGTCGACCTCGCCTCGGCGCGCGACCCGTTCGACATTGGTCGCATAGCGCGGATCGTCCGCCAGCTCGGGCATCCCCAGCACCTCGGTCAATGTCCGCCAACCGCGGTCGTTCTGCACACCGATGAGGATCTCTCCGTCGGCGGTCGGGTACTTGTCGTACGGGGCGATCGACGTGTGCCCGAGCCCCATCCGCGGCACCTGCCGATCCTGGTACATCTGCAGGTACATCGGGTACCCGAGCCACTCGGCGGTCGCATCGAACATCGAGACATCGATCGTCGCACCCACGCCCGTGCGGTACCGGCGAAGCAACGCGGCCTGGATCGAGGTCAGCGCATACATGCCCGCCGCGATGTCGGACGTGGGAATGCCCGTCTTGACGGCGGTCTCGGGTGTGCCGGTGATCGAGCACAGCCCTGACTCCGACTGAACCAGCAGGTCATAGGCCTTCCGGTCACGCATCGGCCCCTCGGTTCCGTACCCGGACATGTTGACGACGATCAGTTCCCGATGCTCGGCGCGCAGCTCGTCGGCGCCGAGACCGAGTCGCTCGACGGCCCCGGGCGCAAGGTTCTGCACGAACACATCGGCGCCGGCAATGAGCGACTTCACCGCGTCGATTCCGGCCGGAGCCTTGAGATCCACCGCGAGCGACTCCTTGCCGCGGTTGAGCCACACGAAGTGCGCGGCGAGGCCGAGGACAGCACTGTCGTAGTCGCGAGCGAAGTCGCCGTCGCCGACCCGTTCGACCTTGACCACCCGCGCGCCCAGGTCGGCGAGATGCCGGGTCGCCAGAGGTGCTGCGACCGCCTGCTCGAGGCTCACCACGGTGACGCCCTCGAGGGGTAGTTCCACCCTGCCCGAACCATTCCTGTCGGTTGCGTCGCCTGACATATCCGCCTCGTCTGTCACGTCTGTCCTCCTTGAACTGCGCTCGGCTGTATGTCTACCACCAGACCGACACACACCGATTCTGCTCGGCGCAGGCGCCCTCCCCCTCGTTCAGGTCGCGGCCTCATACGCTGCGGTATCTCCGGTGTGCACGCTCATGCTGCTCAATCGCACCGGGTTACGACCCGAAGGCGCTGTCGCACGCGGAGCAGGCCGACAAGGACGACCTCGAGCGCAGGGAAGAAGGCGGTGAACTCTCATCCGAGTCGATACCGTTCCGGCCGAGAAGTCCGAAACAGTCTGCACCGTAACATAATTCGAGAGTCCAATTGAGCGGTTCCTGCCAGTCCTCGCGACGGCAGGCACCGCTCACTCGATCGGAGTGGGCAACGCCTCCTCGGACAGCCGGAGCACCTCAGCAAGGGCCGCGCTGGTGTCGCCCTCACGCCACACCAGACACACGTCGATCGGCCCCTGCTCGGCAAGCGGCACGAACACGACCTCCGGATTGACGACGTGCCGAGCCACCGACGACACCGTCAACGTGCAACCCACTCCAGCCGAGACGAGCGCCACCAGCGACAGCGAATCAGGTGCGCTCTGCACGATTCTCGGGGTGAAGCCGGCGTCGCACGCAAGACGCAACAGGAGTTCGCGCAGCATCGACCCTGATTCGGAGGGCAGCATCACCCATCCTTCACCTGCCAGGTCGGCAAGCTGCACCGCCGCTTGTCCCGCCAGTCGATGTTCCCTCGGCAATGCGACGACGAGATTCTCGCGTGCGATCACCCTCGACGCGATCCCCGGGGGGAAGAACAGCATCCGGACGATGCCGATGTCGAGGGTGCCCTCCGAGAGCCGGTTCAGCACCTCACTCGCGTACGCCGAACTCGTGAGCACGAACTCGATGCCGGGATGCGTGCGTCGCACCAGCTTTGCCCACCGTCCGACCAGGTGGTGCGAGGTGCCGGCGAATCCGATTCGCACGCGGCCTGTCCGGCCGCGTCCTGCAGCAGTCACCGCCATCTCCGCGAGACGGACCGCATCGAGGATCGCCCGGGCGGGTTCGATGAGGGCCTGTCCTGCCTCCGTCAGTTGCACACTGCGCGTGCTGCGCTCGAACAGGGTGATTCCGAGTTCCTTCTCGAGTTGCTTGATGGTCCGGCTCAGCGGCGGCTGCGCCACATGCAGACGCTGCGCGGCCCGACCGAAGTGCAGTTCTTCCGCCACGGCCAGAAACGCTCGGATCTGATGTATCTCCACGCCACCTTTATTACGCAAAACGCAATAAAGGTGGCGACACTTTGTATTGGACTACATCTATTACACATGTCACAGTCGACACAACGGCCTCCCCACCCTCGCGGTGGATCTGGCCTGCCGCACCTCGAACCCGGACATCGAACTGATCTACGAGTCCGGCGTATGTGGTGCGCATCCGGAGGCGATGGCCGAGGGGATCGCCGATTCGGTCGTGGTGTCCGGCGCCGAATCCGTGGTCTCCATGGCATCGCTGTTCGGATATGTACTGCAGGGCGGCAATGTCGACGTCGGATTCCTCGGTGCCGGCCAGATCGACCGCTACGGCAGCCTGAACACGAGCTTCATCGGCGACTGGACAAACCCACCGTGCGACTTCCGGGGGCGGGTGGGGCCGTGGAGATCATGCCGAACGCGGGCGAGGTCTTCGTTGTGATTCGCCGGCATGACCCGAGCGCGTTCCCGCCGAGCTCGACTTCTGCACGTCCCCGAGCCCTGTTCGGGCCCGCGACGCCGGTGTCGGCATCGTGCCCCAGGGACGAGGCGTCACCAAGGTGTTCACCAGCGTCTACGTAAATCTGATACTTCCTGCCACCTACGTGCCAGGCGGTCCAGATCCACGTTCCTCACGGCTACCCGAGACATCCTGCGATGCCGCGGACTCGACCGTGTCCCACACCGACGCTTGCGATGCAGGACGAGGCTTCGATTTATTCACCCCCTCAGCGGAGGTCGGCCTGGCAACACTGCGGCGGACCCGCCGATGCCGCGGCCTCCCCGGGGTAGGGCCGGTCTTGTCCCGACACCGGCGTACCGGCGCATACATAGTGGTGCGGATCTCCAGACCCCCGACACGGGTGCGGACCGCAGCACCTCGCCCGAGGAGAGCACGCTTGGCGAGGCTCACCCCCGCCACATGATCACGATTCCCACCGAGTCGGCAGGACTGACACCACGCATCGTGATAGCCACCCGGGCGGGCCAGCGGCGCATTGCAGCCCGGACACAAGGCGGACGATCCCCGCGCCGGCACCGTCACCGCCACCACACCCACCCGCGCGGCGGTGTGTGCCAGCGCGTCGGCAGCTTTGCGGCGCGCGGACTGCGCGGCCCGATTGTTGTTCACCCGGCCACGCCCGCGCGGTTCGAGGGTGGACAAGTCTTCGACCGCGATCACCGTCGCATCGGCGGCGGCCGCATAGTCGGTGACCTGACGCGCGAAATGGAACGCGAGTTCCCGATTGATCTTCCCCCGTTTGACGCCGACCGCGGTGCGCTTCTCGTCGAGCACCGCGATCTTCGCCTCCAATTTGCTGCGGAGCTCAGGTGGTGCGTTCTCGGCGAGCCGGCGCACTCGAGCCGACTTGCGGTGCAGCCGTTGCCCTTCCTGTTGCAGGCGGGCCAGCTTGATACCGAGGCCGCGGTCGTCGTAGGTGTAACCCCGAAAATCGGAGACCAACCCGTCGCCGGTGTCGGTGGTGATCGCGGCGGCCCCGAGGGTGGACGGTGACCAGTCCACACCCACCGCCACCGTTCCCGCCGCCAGGTCGCCGGCGGGGACGGCTTCGGTGGCCGCGCAGCGCAGCAACAGTCCTCGGCCGTCGAGGGTCAGGGTCGGCAGATGCCACGCGGTGACCGCCCGGCCATGCAGGTGCGGTGGGAGCGCGGCGGTCAACCGCACGCGTTGCCACTGTGCTCGCCCGGTAGGGGTCGCGGTGGTGGGGAGTTTCACCGTCAACACCATCGTGTCGGCGGTGACGGTGAGCTCGGCGAGTTGCCGATCGGCGGCGGACAGGCGGGCCATCGCGGTGACCTGTGGTGGGGTTTGGATGTCGGTGATCCGCAGCCGCGTGGACTGTGTTTCCTCCGTCGCCGCCGCGTGGGACGTCGATGCGTCGCTCGCGGGTTCCTGACCCGCAGCCGCGTCCGAGCGGCCAATACAGGCGACCAACTGCCGCCGCACACCGCGGGCGAACCCCGACGGCACAGACACCTCTCCGTCGACCGGGGCGCGCAGGCGTCCGGTGGCCGGATCGAACCGGGCCGACAGCGACGCGATCGCGGCATCTCGATACCCGCAGGTCCGCAACGTCGCGGTGGCGTGCGCGGTGACCACCCGCGACACCCGCGACGGCACATAACACCCGTTGGGGTAGGTGGGGGTCCAGCCGAGGCGGGCGGCGGCAACGTGCCCGTGTTTCGGCAGGGCGCGGCCGTCACCATCACGCCCGGAGGCGAGGAGGTCGAAGGTGTCGGGGTGCCACAGCCTGGTGAGTAGTTCCGTTTCGGCGGCGGTGATCAGGTCGAGCAGCCACCCCACGCGGATGTCGAGGTCGTCGAGTCCGATCGGGTCGCCGGTGGTGTCGTCGACCGCCAGATGGGGGCGGGTGGTGAACGCGAACTGGCGCCGGGTGGTCGGTTCGGTGCCGGCCATCGCGTCCCCTCTCGTCGTCCCCCGGGCCGCTGTCATCGACCGGCCCGCTGGCGCCGGTTGTGTGTCCGGTCATGTCGGTGTGAGGTCTCGGCGGTGACGATAACGCGGGGTACCGACATGTTCTGTTCGGCCGGCGCCGCTTCGGCGCGGCGGGTGTGCGCGAAGGGGTCGTCCCTGGATACACGAGGATTGTTGAGGCGAAGGAGGTGGGAAGAAAATATCGATGGGTATGAGGAAGTACCGGATTTCTCGACGACTGTTGTGAGCCTCGGCGTGCTCTCCCGCAGCGGGCCGTTCGACGAGCTCGAACTCACCAGCATCCACTCCGGCGTCACCGTCGATGAGGTGCGCGCGGCAACCGGATGGGATCTGCGGGTCTCCCCCGAGTTGACGGTGACCGAGCCCCCGACCGCTCACGAGATCGACCTGCTCCGCAACGAGATCGACAAGGTGCGGCTCTACCTGCGGTAGTCGGCCTTCCGAACGAGGACGTCAGGACACCGATACCGACTCGTCATCCGGCTTCGGCGCGGGCCTGTAGCACGCGCCGAGCAGGGCCCCGGCCGCAGCAAGGCCACCGACCAGCGCGATGGCGCCACCGGCCCATCCGTCGAGAAGGTTGTGCCCGAAGATCAGATGATCGAGGCTGGCGCTACCGGCTCCCATGATCGCGACGGCCACAGCTCCCCCGGCCAGAACGAGGTTGTATTCCCACCCGTTGGCCGTCACGAAGAAGCCGGAGCCTCGATGCACCGTCCATGCTGCGACGAACATCAGCGAGACGAACCCGGCCGCAGCGAACGGGGTGAGCAGGCCGGCCGCGAGCGCGAGGCCGGCACCGACTTCCGTCAGCGCGGCCAGCCACGCATGCACCTTGCCGGGTCGCATCCCCATGCCGTCGAACCATCCGGCCGTGCCCGGAATACGGCCACCTCGGAAGAGCTTGCCGTACCCGTGTGCCGCCATCGTCAGTCCCAGCAGCACCCGAAGTATCAACAGGCCGGTGTCGATCGTGTCCACTTCAGCTCCGTTCCCAGACATGGCCGCTCATCGCGGATGTCCTGACGTTGCCACACCGACCGCACTAGAGGATTGTTACCTGCATCACTCAGTGATCAAAGACCACACTTCCCCTGTCGCCACCGCCGCGGCGACGAGTTCCGCATCCCACGACGCAACGGTTCCGAACTCGCTGCGCCACGACAGGATGCGATTCGTGTGCCGATGCAGTTCGTGTTCCATCGTGAAGCCGATCGCGCCGAGTGCCTGATGCGCATTGCGAGTGACGACCGCCGCCGCATGACCGGTGCAGGACGCTGCCGCCGCAACTGCGAATCGCGTGGCGCCACTGCCGAATCCGTTGTCGACAACGGCCGCGACCGCCGCATCTGCTGCCGCTCGCGCGAGCGCCGACTCGGCGGCGATATCGGATACGAGCGCCTGGACGGCCTGGAACTTTCCGAGTGGACGACCGAACTGGACACGCGCCGTGACGTGTTCGACGACGAGCTCCAGAATCCGATCCATCGCCCCCACCGAGGAGAGTGTCCGCGCCAATGCACCCCGGTAGCGGAACTCCTCGGCCACCGACGCGGACACCTCGGCACCCGGGACTCCTGAGATATCGACGCGAATGTGGTCGCGCGGCTCCGACGCGAGATTCACTGCCTCGGTGAGTTCGATCTGTCGCCGCGGAATGTCGGCGACCCTCCACGCGCCGTCGGCACCGGGCCACAGGACGACCATCGAGTCGGCGTTGCGCGCCCACGGCACGAATCGGGCAGTGCCGTCGCCGTCGAGCACGGCGGCGGTGCGCACACCGTCGCTCACCTCGAGTCCGGCGGTCGCGAGCAGCCACCCGGCGAGCAGATCATTCTCGGCGACCGGCAACGCCACCGCACCCGCACCCGCCGCGGTGAGAAGCAGTGCTGCCTCGGTCCAGCCGGCACCGCTGCCGCCGACGGATTCGTCGCCGGTCAGGCGCGCGAGCCCCAACTCGCTCAACGTGCCCCACAGGGCGCGGTCGAATTCGATGACCGCACCGATGCGATGGTCGTCGCCGGCCGTGAAGACTTCGGCGAGCATCCGCTCGAAGTCGCGCAATTCGGTGTTGTCTCTGGTCGTGTTGTCGGTCATCTCAGTCCCAATCCTCGTGCAATGACCCCGCGCAGGATCTCGCTGGTGCCCCCGCGCAGTGTGAAGCCCGGACGCTGCATGACCCCCGCCCGGATGAGTTCCGACAATTCTTCGTCCGCTGCGCTGTACCCCACGAGCTCGTCGGCGAGATCGGCGAGATCACCCTCGATCTTCGTGCCGAGCACCTTCACCACCGATGCCGCGAGTTCCGCGTTCTCTCCGCGTTCGAGCGATTCGGAGACGGCAGTGGACATCCGGTGCAGCCCGACCATCCGGCCGATGGTCGCGCCGATCCGGGTGTCGGGTTCGACGGTCCCCGACCCGACTCCGCGGACCAGCCCCTCGAGGACACCGAACGTCGACAGGAAGCGTTCCGGTCCGCTCCGTTCGAAGCCGAGTTCGCTCGTGACCTGCTCCCAGCCCGAGCCGACCGAACCGAGGACGAGGTCATCGGGGACGAAGACCTCCTCGAGCAAGACCTCGTTGAAGTGGTGGTCGCCGGACATCGACAGGATCGGACGGATGGTCACGCCCGGCGAATCCAGCAGCACGATGAACTGGCTCAGGCCGTCGTGCCGGTGAGCAGGGTCGAGCGGAGCCGAGCGGGCGAGACCGAAGAACGCGTCGGCGTGATGAGCACCCGAAGTCCACAGCTTGGTTCCCGTGAGCTTCCAACCACCCTCGACCTGCACGGCCCGCGTCTTGACGCTGGCCAGGTCGGACCCGGAGTCCGGCTCGGACATGCCGATGGCCCAGCAGATCTCGCCCGCCGCGATGCCGGGGAGGAACCTCTGCTTCTGTGCCTCGGTACCGTATTTCAGCAGCGACGGTGCGGCCTGCCTGTCCGCGACCCACTGCGCGGCCACCGGGGCTCCCACTGCGAGGAGTTCCTCGGTGACCACGAACCGCTCCATAAAGGTGCGACCATGGCCTCCGTATTCGGTGGGGATCGTCATGCCGACCCATCCCTCGGCGGCGAGTGCCCGGGTGAAGTCGACGTTCCACTGGGTCAGCCAGGTGTCGATTCCGGGCGTGAACACACCGGCCTCGATCTGCACCTTCAGGAAGGCCCGCACCTGCGCGCGCAGTTCGGCAAGCGCGGGATCGGGTGTCCCCGCCTGCGGGACCAGTCGTGTACTCATCGTGATTCTCTTCCGTCGTGCGGGGCAGTGCTCGTCCCGCTCGGGCACAACAAATCCATTGCCATGTCGGCGTAGCGTTCGGCGATCTCGTCCGGGGTATCGGAGCCGGCCGGTTCGTACCAGTTTGCGATCGCCGACACCATCGCCAAGATCGACCTGCGGCAGTCGTCGGGGTATTTCGTGGTGAACAGCCCCTGACGAACACCGTCGTCGATGATGCCGCGCATCCGTTTGCGCCCCGCACGTCGACGCTCGTCGTACTGCCGCGCTCCGTCGGGTTCCAGGTTGCGGACCTCGGTCGCGATCAGCTGACCTTGCAGGGGGTACTGGGTCCGGAACTTGACGTTTCCCCGCACGAACGCGCGCAGTTGTGCGATGGGATCATCTCCGGCATCAGCCAGTTCGGCGTCGCACACCGCGTCGTACGTGTCGACGCCGTCCAGCAGGATCGCAAGCAGCAGATCCTGCTTGTTCTTGTAGTGGTAGTACAACGCCGACAGACTCACACCCGCTTCCTGCGCAATCGTGCGGATCGACGAGGCACCGTACCCGTTGCGCGCGAACTCCTTGCGCCCCACATCGATGAACAACCGCTGCTTGGGAGACGGGGCCATCACGGCGCCCCTGAGTCGGCATATTCGGCGATGAGGTCTTGCAGGGCGCCCTTGACCATCTTGCCGGTCGCGGTGCGCGGCAGGCTGTCGACGAAGCGAACCCTGCGCGGGCATTTGAACTTCGACAGCCGCTCGTGACAGAAAACGATGATCTCGCGTTCGAGGTCATCGCTGGGAGCGACGCCGTCCGCGGGCCGCACGAACGCTTCGACGCGTTCACCGCGATCTGCATCGGGCACACCCACGACCGCGACGTCGCCGACACCCGGGTGCAGGGCGAGGATGTTCTCGATCTCCTGCGGGTAGATGTTCACGCCACCGGAGATGATCGTGAACCTGTCGCGGCCGGTGAGGAACAGGTAGCCGTCCTCGTCGAGGTAACCGAGGTCGCCGTTGGTCGCCCAGTTCGTCTCGAACGGATGTCGCGCCGATTCGGACTTGATCGGGTCCTTGTGATACTCGAGATTCTGCACCGGTTTCTCGAAGTAGACGGTGCCCGCCTGCCCCGCCGGCAGTTCACTACCGTCGCCGGCGCAGATATGCGCGACCCCGCTGCTTCCGGGCCCGCCTGTGCGGCCTACACTTCCGGGCTTGCGGAGCCACTCCTGCGGTGTGATGACGGTGCTACCGACCGCCTCGGTAGCCGAGTAGTACTCGTACACGATCTCGCCCCACCACTCGATGAGATGCTGCTTGACCTCGACGGGACACGGCGCCGCCGAGTGGATCGCGCAGCGCAACGACGACAGATCGTACCGGTTCCGAATCTCTGCGGGGAGCCGCAGCAGACGCACGAAATGAGTGGGAACCCATTGACTGTGGGTGACGCGATGGCGTTCGATCAGTTCAAGCGACTCCTCCGCGTCGAAGCGTTCCATCAGAACGACGGTGCCGCCCATCCCCTGTGTGAGCACGCTGTAGCGCAACGGCGCCGAGTGGTAGATGGGCGCGGGCGACAGGTAGACGGTGTCCTCGTCGAATCCGAAGTGCCGCAGCATATCGATGAGCGGGATCCCGGGATCCTCGTCGATCTGCACACCGCTGAGGCGTGGCTTGATCCCTTTGGGGCGCCCCGTGGTTCCCGACGAATACAACATGTCGCTGCCCCGCGGCTGATCGGCGGGCGGTACCGTGGACAGGCCCTCGACCTCGGTCTCGTAATCGAGATGACCGGGTATCGAACCGCCGAAGGCGACGCGATGCTCCACCTTTGGTGTCGATGCGACAATCTCCTCGGCGAGCGCCGCGAGGGGAGCTGATACCAACAGGATCTTCGCGTCGCAGTCGTCCACGATGTACGCGGCCTCGGCGCTTGCGAGGTGCGAGTTGACGAAGGTGATGTAGACGCCGGAACGAAGTGCACCCCAGTACAGTTCGTATACGGTCGCATCGTTGACGGTGATCACTGCGACATGGTCGCCGACACCCACGTCGCGCGCGCGCAGCCAGTGCGCGAACCGGACGGACGCCTCCTCGAGTTCTCGATAGGTGATCGTCCGCCCGGTTGCGGCCTCGTGTACCGCGGGCCGATCCGGGTGCGTTACTGCGTAGCGGCCCGGGTACATGATTACAGCCCCAGATCCTTGGAGATGATCGTCTTCATGACTTCGCTCGTGCCACCGTAGATCCGAGTGACGCGCGTGTCGGCGTAGAGCCGCGCGATCGGGTACTCGGTGATGTAGCCGTAGCCGCCGTGCAGCTGCAGGCACTTGTCGATGACACGGCCCGCGACCTCCGTGCAGAACAGCTTGGCGCGCGCGGCATCTGCGACCGACAGTTCCTTGCGGTCGAGCAGTTCGAGGCAATGGTCGACGTAGACGCGCGCCGCCTGGGTTTCGGCGGAGCACTCGGCAAGCACGAACTTCGAGTTCTGGAACGAGGCCACCGGCTTGCCGAACACCTTGCGGTCCTGCGTGTATGCGATCGCATGCGAGATCGCGGCCTCGGCGAAACCCACCTGGTTCAGTGCGATGGCGAGGCGTTCCTGAGGCAGATTGTGTGCGAGGTAGCCGAAGCCGGCTCCTTCCTCACCGAGGAGGTTCTCGACCGGCACCCGAACATCGTTGTAGGACAGTTCGGCGGTGTCCTGCTGGTGCAGGCCGATCTTGTTGAGCTTGCGGCCGACGGCGAAGCCTTCGGTCGCGGTCGGGACGGCGATGATGGACAGACCGCCGCGGCGGTTCTCCGGATCGTACGGCGAGGTACGGCACACCGTGAGGATCAGATCCGCGGTGGCACCACCGGTGATGAAGGTCTTGGCGCCGTTGACGATGTAGTGCGAGCCGTCTTCCGACAGCTTCGCCGTGGTCGCGATGTTCGCGAGGTCGGAACCGGTGCCCGGCTCTGTCATCGCGATCGCGGTCATGATCGAGCCGTCCGAGAAGCCAGGGAGCCAGCGCTTCTTCTGTTCGTCGGTGGCGTACTCGAGCAGGTACGGCAGGATCAGGCACGCGTGGACGGTGTAGCCGCCGAAGGACACACCGGCTCGGGCGACCTCCTCGAACACGATCGTGTTGTAGATGAAGCTGGATTCGCCTCCGCCACCGAACTCTTCGGGCACCTGTACACCGAGGATGCCGAGTTCTCCGAGTCGGCGGAAGAACTCGCGCGGCGGGTGCCCGAGCTCGTCCCACTCTTCCCGGTGGGGCGCAACCTCGCGGTCGATGAAGTCGCGCAGCATCTGGCGGAACGCGTCGTGCTCTTCGGTGAGGATTGTCCTCTTCACGGTTGTCTTCCTTCGGTCTCGGAGTTCAGTTACCGGTGAAGTTGCCCGGGCGGCGTTCCATGAACGCGGTGAGCGCTTCCCGGTGGTCTTCGGTGTGATGTGACAGCGCCTGCAGCGACGCGGACAGCTCGAGGAGGGTGTCGAGATCGACGCGCTGTCCTTCGCGGAGCAGCTTCTTGGTCATGCGCAGCGCGTGCGGCGGGTTGACGGCGACCCGATCGGCGAGCGCACGTGCGGTCTCGAGCAGCTGCTCGGGTGAGGTGACCTGCGACACCATGCCCCAGTCGAGCGCGGTCGCGGCATCGACGCGGTCGCCGGTGAAGGCCATCTCGGCGGCGCGGGCAGCACCGATCGCGCGCGGCAGCAGCCATGCGCCACCGTCGCCTGGGATGATGCCGAGTTTGACGAAGCTCTCCGCGAAGAATGCCTTGGTCGAGGCGACCCGCATGTCGCACATCATCGCGAGGTCGCAGCCCGCGCCGACGGCGGGTCCGTTGACGGCCGCGATGATGGGGACCTCGCAGTGGAAGATCGCCTTGGGCAGCCGCTGGATTCCGCGGCGATACCCGTCGCGGAGTGCATGCGGTGCACCGGCGAACATGCCGGTGCGATCGACCATGTCCTTGACGTTGCCACCCGCGGAGAATGCCGAGCCGGCGCCGGTGAGGATGACGACGCGGGTCTCGACGTCGCCGTTCGCCTCGTCGACGAGTCCGACGAGGCGTTCGACGACGTCGTCTCCGGAGATCGGGTTCCTCGCCTCGGGAAGGTTGATCGTCCACGTGACGACGTGGCCGTCCCGTTCGGCGAGTACGACGTCCTGCGATGCACTCATGGGGTCGTGATCCTTCCGTAGCGATGCCGTCGACGGTCGAACCCAGCCATCTGGGTCGAACGATCGTTAAATTACGGCGTGCGCGAAGGACTGTAAAGGGCACGGGGGCATTTCGCTCAGTCGGGCAGCCTCACGCCCGATTCGGCGATTCTTATGGCTACTTCCTCGGGAAAGACGTTGCGGAAGACGAACGGGTCGCGGCCCAGTACCCAGCCCGGTGCGAGTGCGGTCGCGTAGCGCTCGAAGTAGCCGACCTGCTTACCGAACAGCACCAGCTCCTCGGGACTCGAGGTGTTCCACTGACGTCCCAGCGACACGAGCGCACCGATCAACGCACTGAGCCGCAGCTCCGAGAGATCACGTCCCAGCAGCGGCGCGAAGGTCTCCGCCACCTGCCTCCCGACCTCGGCGTCGTCGACATCGAGATCCTCCGAGACCCCGAGCTCCCGGATACTCTTCGCGACCGAGGAGAAGTCACCGTCGAGCAATGCCGAGCGGAACAGCTCGCGAAGCACCGTCCGCCACTGTTCGGGGAGTTCACCGACGATCCCGAAGTCGAGCAGCGCAACCCGTCCGTCGTCGAGGTGCCACAGATTCCCGGCGTGCACATCGCCGTGGAACGGGCCGTGCAACAGCACCGCCTCGATCCACACCTTCACGCCGCGCCGAACCAGCAGCGCAGTGTCGAGACCGTCCGCCCCCGGCACGACACGGTCGAGCGGGGTGCCCTTCAGCCGTTCCATGCAGATCACCCGAGGACCGCACCAATTCCAGTACACGTCGGGCACGGTGACGAACCGGTTGTCGCCGAAGGCCCCGATGTTGTTGCGGAAGCGATCCTGCCGGTCGGCCTCGACCGCGGCGTTGAGTTCGGTCATCGTCGCGTTGTAGAGGTCGCGGATGATCGCGGGGGTGTTCGCGATCCTGAAGAATTCGAAGATCCGCAGGATCTTGGCGCCGACGTATGCAGCGCGCAGGTCGACGAGCATCCGCCGTGCGATCCCGGGGCGCTGCACCTTGATCACGGCTTCGCGGCCGTCCCGGAGCACACACCCGTGAACCTGCGCGACCGAGGCCGCCGCGAGCGGAACATCGTCGAATGACGAGAACATCTCGCCGATCTTGTGCCCGAGGTCTTTCTCGATGACCGCGCGGGCCTGTTCGGAAGGGAAGGTGGGCACGTCGTCGAGCATGCGCAGGCAGGCGTCGGCGAGTGGGGCCGGGAACAGGCCCGGCGACGACGCGACGAGCTGTCCGAGCTTCACGAACGTGGGTCCGAGGTGTTCGAATGCATCGACCGTGCCGTGCGCCGCGGCGTCGACGATGCTGCGACCGTCTGCACGCCCCACTGGCCGCAGCACCGACCACCGCAGGATCGCCCACGTCACGAAGGCGACGAGAGCACAGGCGACGACGACCGCGCGTCCGAGTTCGGCGAGCCCGAACCGTTCGAGCGGCGGAGACTCGACATGCAGCGCGTCCGGAGGCGGCCCACCCGCGAACGGACCCACAGGCCCCGCCCCATCCGACGCACCGTTCCGTCCGGTGTTCTCGTGCAACACCCGCCCCAATCCATCCCATCGTGCCCCCCACCAGGACACGGCTTCGTGCACGCTACCCGGAGAACCGTCACAATCGAAGTGCCCGTGGCCTCCTTCGGAAGACTTCTCGGTCTGTTGTGTGTCGGTGCCCGGGACTACTCTCGGGCAGGTAGTTGTTCAGGCAGTCGACCGAGGGTGGGGACCATGGCAGAACAGCTCCTTGAGACGACACCGAGTGGCCTCGGCGATGCCACATTCATGGATGCCGCCGAACCGTACCGACGCGAACTGCTCGCGCACTGCTACCGGATGAGCGGTTCCCTCCACGACGCCGAAGATCTGGTGCAGGAAACGTACCTGCGGGCGTGGCGCGGATACGACAACTTCGGTGGGCGCTCGTCGTTGCGTACGTGGCTGCACCGCATCGCCACCAACGTGTGCCTCACGGCGCTCGACGGACGCAAACGCAGACCCTTGCCCACCGGGCTGGGTGCACCGAGTTCCGATCCGACGGACGACCTCGTCTCCCGTCAGGAAATCCCCTGGCTCGAGCCGATCCCCGGCGGTTACACCGACGACGGCCACACCGACGACCCGAGCGATCCCGCAACGATCGTCGCGTCACGCGATTCGATCCGGCTCGCGTTCGTCGCCGCGCTGCAGCACCTGTCGGCGCGGCAACGCGCCGTACTCCTGTTGCGCGACGTACTGCAATGGCGGGCAAGCGAAGTCGCCGCCGCACTCGATACCACCACCGCCGCGGTGAACAGCCTGCTGCAACGCGCCCGCGCGCAGCTACGCGACTCCCAGGCCTCGAACGTCGAACTCAGCGAACCCGACAGCGCCGAAACCCGCGCGCTCGTGAAGCGGTGGGTCGAGGGGTTCGAGAAGTACGACATCGACTCGCTCGTCACGATGCTCACGGAGGACGCAATCTGGGAAATGCCGCCGTTCGACGGCTGGTATCAAGGCGCCGACGCCATCGTGACTCTGATCAAGTGCAACTGCCCGGCGAAAGGCCCGGGCGATCAGGTCCTGCTCCCCACGGTGGCGAACGGACAGCCGGCTCTCGGACTCTACATGCGCGGTGAGGATGGGCAGCATCGTCCGTTTCAGCTCCAGGTGCTCGACATCGTCGACGGCAAGGTCGCGCACGCGACGGTCTTCTTCAGCGACGACCTCGTCGGCTTGTTCGCGCGCTTCGGGCTACCGGAGATCCCGGTAGCCCGAAGCTGAACGCCTGAGCAGTTCCCGACACTCAGGCCTGAGCACCATCCTCCCCCTCGGGCGCCCACTGCTGGGCAGCGGCCTCGACATCCATCCACATGACCTCCCAGACGTGGTTGTCGAGGTCGCGAAATGCGCGGCTGTGCGAGAACTCGCCCATCTCCGCGTTCGCCTGCTCCGATCCGGCCGTGATCCACTCACTGCCGCCCGCGGCGACCGCTCAGTCGACCAACTGGTCCACTGCTTCGCGACTGTCCGCAGACACACACATCAGCACCTCTCGTGCCGTCGAGGTGTCGCAGATGTCGTCGTTGATGAAATCGCGGAATCGCGGCTTCTCGAGCAGCATCACGAACGACTGCTCGTTGATCTCCAGGCACGCGGTGTTCTCGTCGCAGAACATTTCGTTGAAGGTGAAGCCGAGCTTGTCGAAGAATGCGCGGGTCGCGGCGACATTCTCGACGGCGAGGTTGGCGAAGAGCATGCGGGACATCGGAATCTCCTTGGGGTCGGTGGGCATCGGGCCGGTGAGCGTTCGAAGTAGACAGACCGGCGGCCGACGGAAATCTCATCGCGATGATCAGATCTTGCTCAGAACCCATACCGGCCCGGTCATCAACCAGATGACGGTGATGATTCCGAGCGTCGGGAACACGGCGTTGAGGGCAGCGCTCTGCGTGTCGTTCGCGACCGTCGCGCCGAGCCCCAGAATGGCCGCTCCACTGATACCGGCTGCGATGAGCCAGCGCCCGAAACTCGCGATCTCGTGCCGGAACGCTTCCGGTCCTTCCTTCGGCGCAGGTGTGGGTTTCTCGCCGCCGGCGAACAGGTAAGCGAATCGACGATCGGCCCAGCGGACGATGCTGGGTCCGAACGCGACGCTCACTCCCAGATAGATCCCGGCGATGCGGTGGATGTAGCCGACCTCGGTGCCGTTCCGAAGGTCCAGTGCAACGGCAACGAGCAGCACGACGTCGATGACGGGAATCAGCGCGAGGACCACCGCACCGGCCTTCGGAAGACGCAGCAGATAACGGACGACGAGACCCAGAGCGAGGACCACCCAGAACCCGACCTCGCTGGCGATGATGAATGCGGTGATATGGCTGGCGAACATGATTCGAGCATGTCGTCGGGAGACTCGTCGCCGCGTCCGCCGATCGGGTCGCAGAGCGTCATCACTTCGGATGACGCCGGCCTGTTCGGGCAGGTCGTTGTGATCGAATGGCATCGTGATCGACCGATACGCACCCGCTCTCATCGCACTCGCATATTTCGTGTGCGGCGGGGTGCTGTATCTGCTGGACCTCGGTGCCCTGGTTGCCCACGACGAGACGTCGGTGCAGGTGCGACTGGTGCTTCTCGCTGCCGTGTGCGTACCGATCCTCCTGCGCCGGTCGCACCCACTACTCGGTCTGGCGTTGGCCTCGGTGCCCGTCGCCGTCGACTTCGCGCTCGGTATCTCCCTGCCGGTCTGGCTCGCATACGGCGACCTGCTGTTCGCAGCCGCGCTGTACGGGAGTGCGCGGACGAGTGTGTTCCTGGAGCGGGCACCGATCGTCCCGATCGCAGCACTCGCCGTCGGCTTCGGCATCTACACGGGCGAGTTGAGGCCGGCGGTATTCGTCGCGGCCATGGGCGCGCTCCTCATCTCACTGCCTGTGTGGTGGGCCCGATCGGTGCGAACCCACCGCGACGCCGCCGAAGCCGAGCGCGCCAAAGCGCAGGCATTGGCCCAGGTCGCCGAACTCGATCGGGCGGCGGCGATCACGTCCGAACGAGCACACCTCGCACGCGATCTTCACGACATCGTTGCCGGGCACCTGTCGGCGATCGCCATCCAGAGCGAGGCCGCGTTACGGCTGCGCGACCGCGATCCGCAGAAGGCGATGTCGGTCCTCGAGTCCGTGCGGGCCAACAGCGTCGACGCCCTGCGGGAGATGCAATCGATGGTCACGTTACTGCGTAGCGACGACGCCCGGGAGGAGACCGCCACCGCGGGGCGGCTTTCCGACCTGACCGCTCTCGTGGCATCGGCCGAGGCGAGCGGCAGCATCGTTACCGTAGAGGCCCCCGACCTGACCGAACTCGATGCCGACGTGGACGTGACCGCCTACCGCATCATCCAGGAAGCCTTGACGAACGCAACGAAACACGCCCCCGGACTCCCTGTCCTCCTGGAACTCGAGATGGACGATCGCGAACTCACGATCCGTGTGTCGAACCCGCTGCCCCCGGACCGGGATCGAGCGGAGCCCGCCCACGTCGGAAACGGTGGCTCGCACGGTCTGCGCAACATCGCCGAACGCGCCGCAGCCATCGGTGGCCGTGCCCGCTCGCAGATCGTCGAGGACCCGGGCGAGCGCAGCGACGGGAAGAAGCGGTGGCGGACGGAAGTGCATCTGCCTCTGCGGACAGGAGACATTCAGTGACGATCGGAGACCCAGGGACCATCACCGTGCTACTGGCCGACGACCACACCGCCATCCGCAGCGGCCTGCGGATGATTCTCGACTCCGACCCCGACATCGAGGTGGTCGGTGAAGCAGCCGATGGCGCCGTCGCCGTGTCCCAGGTGCGCGCACTGAAACCCGACGTGGTGCTGATGGACATCAGGATGCCGGGAACCGACGGCATCGCCGCGACCCGCATCATCACCTCGGAGACCGATAGCCGGGTCCTCGTGCTCACCAGCTTCGAGATCGACGAGTACGTGTTCGACAGTCTCCGAGCCGGCGCGGGCGGCTACCTCCTCAAATCCGCATCGGCCGATGCCCTCCTGCACGCGATCCGCGCCGTGCACGCGGGCGACGGGGTGCTCGCGCCCGAGGTCACCCGCACGGTGATCGACGCGTTCGCCGCCGTGCGTGAGCACACGCCCGCGCCGGTTCCCGCGCTCGACACTCTCACCGGCCGCGAGCGCGAAGTGTTCGACCTCATCGGCGAGGGACTGTCGAACAGGCAGATCGCCACCCGCCTCGGGGTCAGCGAAACCACTGTCAAAACGCATGTCGCGCGGGTTCTGCACAAGCTGGATCTGCAGTCGCGGATCCAGGCCGCGATCCTCGCGCACGAGTCCCACTGAGCTGCCCACCGGCCTCTGAGCGAGAATCGGGGTATGACGCTCGAAATCGCCACGTTCCCGATCGACCGACCGGCCACCTACTCGGGGGTCGGAGTGAGCGTGTGCCCACCCGACTCGGTGTCGGTGACGCAAACGGTCGGCACCAAGTTCTTCGACCACCGCGGCCAGGTCACGATCTCGGCGTTCGGCGCGTTGTCCGACATCGTCGGAGCCGCTCCCGCCGGCGTCGCCCGTCAGCACACCACCGGTGTCCTTGCACAGGCTGTGCTCGCGCAGTTGACCGTGTCGACCGCGAATCCGTTCCCGCGCACCGGACAGGTCTCCGGTGTCGGACGCAGCATGCATTTCGACGACACCTCAGGTCTGTCTGCCGCAGAGATCCTCGATGAGAACGGCAACCTCGTCCTGCACCTGACCGGACGGACCATCGTCGTCGGGCGCACACCCACCGACGGCGCCGCTTCTTCGTCCTCGTTCCCGACGGCCCCGGACGAACACGAACCCTGGATCGACGACGATGTCCTCGACTCGAAACCGGGACTCGACGTCGTCAGCGGCATCGCTGCCGGCACGCTGCCGCGAGGCCCACTCGCCGGGATGCACGACCTCCGGGTGGACACCGTCGAACGCGGCGCGGTGCGCGCCACCGTCACGCCGAACGAGTGGATGACGAACTTCCTCGGCTCGATCCAGGGCGGAGTGCTGCTCTCGATCGCCGAGATCGTCACCGGCCTCGCGGCGCAGAGCCTCACCGAAGCGGGCGGGCAGTACCGGATCCTTCAGATCACCCTCGACTACCTGCGTTCTCCCACGGTGCCCGGACCGGTCGTGAAGGTGCAGTCCGACGTGGTGCGGGCAGGACGGCGTCTCGCATCGCTGGAAACGCTGCTGACCGGCGAGGACGGCACCGTGTACGTGCGGGCGTACGCGAGCGTGCAGTTGTTCGCTGGCCCCGCTGTTCGCTAGCCCCGCCGAGCTGCGGTGACCACTGCGCCCCCGAGCCGCGGGAACCGTCCGTCGGAGATCGTGGTGTAGGCGTTGCCCAGCCGGTTGGTCACGAACGCGAACGACAGTCCGGTCTCGGGATCGGCAAACGCGCCTGAACCCCCGAAACCATAATGTCCGATGGACCTGAGCGGCTGCTGCCGCGTTGCCACCCAGGCGGGGTGGTAGCCGAGCCGCCAGTTGGGACGAAAGCCCAGGACGTAGTCGCGACGACGTGTCTGCACCTCGAGCAACTGCTCGACGCTCTCCTCCGTCAGCAACCGGTGGTCACCACCTTCGAGTGCACCCCCGTTCGCGAGCGCGCCGTACATCCGGGCGAGTGCGCGGGCGGTGAACACGCCGTTCCAGCCCGGCATCACGGCGTCGTGGGCCCGGGGGCTGCGCATCACCTCGTCGAATCCGTCGGCCATCCCGGCCTCGGCGAGACCTTTGACGACAGGCATCCGCGACATCACCGCGCCTGCGGTCGCCCACGGTGCGGGCAGGAAGTTGACCTTGGGGAACAGTCGCGCGATGCGGTGCCGCTGCTCGGGCGGCACGCGATACCAGAACTCCGCCGCCCCGAATTGCTCCGCGCCGAGCGGCTCGGCGATCTCTTGCCGGACGAGGTCCTGGAACGCCATACCCGAGACCCGCGCGGCGACCTCCGCGACGAGGTTTCCGTAGGTCACGGCGTGGTAGCCCGGCCCCGTCAGCCTGCGTGCGTCCGGTGGTGCTGCTGCGAGCGCCGCAGCGACCTTCTCCGAGTCGAGGAGACCGTATCGGCCCGGGACGAGTCCGCGGATCTTGTGCAGACCCGCGCGATGCGACATGAGCTCACGGACGGTGATGTTCTCTTTCCCGGCCGCACCGAATTCGGGCCAGTACTGCGCAACCGGTGCGTCGTACGACACCAGGCCTCGCTCGGCGAGACGGTGCAGCACCGTGCTGGCGACACCTTTGCCGGTGGAGAACGACAGCACGATCGTGTCGCCGGCCCAGCGACGCTGTTTGTCGGCCCATCCCGCCCAGACATCGAGAACGGGTTCGCCGTGCAGGTACGCGGCGATCGCGCCGCCGCCCTGGCCGGGTTTGTCGAACATCCGGAAGAAGAGGTCGGCGACGGGCAGGAATCGTTTGTCGACGATCATCTCCGTGCGCAGCGGCGTCTTCGACGCCGCCTCGTCACCGCTGGCCACCGTGTTCTTCTCCCGTCCGTAGGTTCCCGACCCGATGGTAGGGATCGGGCGGACGGCGTGTGCATGTTCTCCGGGTTCGAGCGCTTACTGCATCAGGACTGTTACGAGTGTAAGGATGGACGGCATGACCACTGCGCACTCGGAGACCCGATCCGGAATCGATCTCGACCACGTCGACGAGGGCACACGCGCCCAGGACGACCTGTTCGAGCACGTCAACGGCCGCTGGCTCACCGAACACGAGATCCCCGCCGACCGCGCCCTCGACGGCGCCTTCCGCACCCTCGCCGACAAGGCCGAGACCGATGTGCGAACGATCATCGGGGAGGCTGCCGACTCCGACGCCGCACCAGGGAGTGATGCGCAGAAGATCGGCGACCTGTTCACGAGCTTCATGGACACCGACACGATCGAGGCCGCCGGGCTCGGGCCCATCGCCGACGAACTGTCGTCGGTCGCCGGTGCAGCCGATCGCGCCGCACTCGCGTCGGTGCTCGGACGGTTGCAGCGGGTGGGTGTCGGTGGCGCGTTCGGCCACTACGTCGACACCGATTCGAAGAACTCCCAGCGCTACCTGATACACATCGCGCAGGGCGGCATCGGCCTGCCCGACGAGTCGTACTACCGCGAGGAGCAGTACGCCGAGATCCGCGACGAGTACGTCGCGCACATCGGCAGGATGTTCGCGCTCGCGGGCCTCGATCACGATCCGCAGCGCGTGTTCGCGCTCGAGTCGAAGCTTGCCGCAGGGCATTGGGACGTCGTCAAACGTCGCGATGCCGATCTGACGTACAACCTCGTCACCCTCGAGTCGGTGCTCGCCGATCTCCCCGATTTCGACTGGCCCGGCTGGATCGCCGCGACGGGCGCCACCGCGGAGCAGTGGGCCGAGATCGTAGTGCGGCAGCCGAGTTTCCTCGACGTGTTCACGCAGGTGTGGGCGGACGAGTCGCTCGACGATTGGAAGGCGTGGGCGTCGTGGCGGATCTTGCGCGCACGTGCCCCGTACCTGACCGACGCGTTCGTCGACGAGAACTTCGCGTTCTACGGCCGCACCCTCACGGGCGCCGAGGAGATTCGCGAACGCTGGAAGCGCGGCGTGTCACTCGTGCAGGACCTTCTCGGTGAAGCCGTCGGGAAACTCTACGTCGAACGCCATTTCCCGGCCGAGGCGAAGACCCGGATGCAGGTGCTCGTCGAGAACCTCACCGAGGCGTACCGGCAGAGCATCACCGATCTGGAGTGGATGAGCCCGGAGACCCGTCAGGCGGCTCTCCGAAAGCTCGAGAAGTTCACCCCGAAGGTCGGCTACCCCGACAAATGGCGGGACTACTCGGCGGTCACGATCACCCCGGACGACCTGGTGGGCAACTACCGCAGCGGTTACTCCGCCGAGTACGACCACGAACTCGCCAAGCTCGGCGGCCCCGTCGACCGCGACGAGTGGTTCATGACTCCCCAGACAGTCAACGCCTACTACAACCCGGGCATGAACGAGATCGTCTTCCCCGCGGCGATCCTGCAGCCACCGTTCTTCGATCTGCAGGCCGACGACGCCGCGAACTACGGCGGGATCGGCGCGGTCATCGGACACGAGATCGGTCACGGCTTCGACGACCAGGGCGCCAAGTACGACGGCGACGGAAACCTCGAGAACTGGTGGACCGACTCGGACCGCACCGAATTCGGTAAGCGCACCGCCGCCCTCATCGCCCAGTACGACGAGTTCGAGCCGAAGGCGCTTCCCGGCAAGCACGTCAACGGCAGCTTCACGATCGGTGAGAACATCGGCGATCTGGGCGGACTGTCGATTGCGTTGAAGGCCTACGAGATTGCCGTCGGGGACGAGGAGCCCCCGGTCATCGACGGACTGACGGGTCTGCAGCGGGTGTTCTTCGGATGGGCGCAGGTGTGGCGTACGAAGGTGCGCGACGAGGAGGCGACGCGACGGCTCGCAGTCGACCCGCACTCCCCGCCGGAGTTCCGGTGCAACGGTGTCGTGCGCAACATCGATGCATTCCACACTGCGTTCGCCGTGAAGCCGGGCGACGGGCTCTACCTCGAACCCGAGGAGCGCGTGAAGATCTGGTGACCCGAGTACGAAGGACCCCGAGCACCCTATGACGGGTGCTCGGGGTCCTTCTCGTCTCGGCCGGGGACCGTCCTACGACCGGTGGGCGCCGGGGACCGGGATGCCGCGGTCGGCGAGCCACGGAAGCGGGTCGATCTTGGTGCCATCGGCGAGGTGAACCTCGTAGTGCAGGTGCGGTCCGGTGGACTGTCCACGATTGCCCATCGTGGCGATCTGGTCGCCTGCACTGACCTGCTGGCCGACCGATACCAACGACTGGTCGACATGGCCGTAGACGCCGACGGTGCCGTCGTCCTGCTGTACGCGGACCCACAGGCCGAATCCCGAAGCGGGGCCGGTCTCGATCACGTGACCGTTGGTGACGGCGAGGATCGGTGTGCCGATGGAATTGGCGATGTCGATGCCGTTGTGGTTGGTTCCCCACCGGGCACCGTAGCCGGAGGTGAAGACGCCGGCGGCCGGGAAAACCGATGCCGGGCGACGCGCGGCCTCCTCGCGCGCGGCCTGCTCCGCCGCCTCCCGCGCAATGTGGTCCAGCTCGGCCTGATGAGCCGCTGCCGCTTCGGCGATGCGCTGCTGTTCGCGTTCGGTGGCCTTGCGCAGCTTCTCCGCGTAGCTCGAGGCGTCGACCCCGGGGATGGACAGTACCTGCGGCGCCGTGGACAGCGCTTCGCTGCTCCCCGTCCACGAGAGCCCGGCCTGTGTGCGGGCCGACGTGCCGGCGGTGGTGTCTGTGGCGTTGGCAGCCGTCGTTCCGGCCGCCGTGACGGCCCCGGTAACGAGGACCACCGACATCCACCTCCCGATACGCGCGGCGGCGGGTCGGCGTCGGGGCATGACGGTCGAAGCAGAATTCTCGGCTGTGTAAGACAAAGCGGCGTTCCTCTGAGTGGCCTCTCGGTAACGAAAGGGTTACGAATCCATCACAGAGTACGTGTTTCGCGTTTATCTACGGCGTGTCGATTTGACGTCTACTCACGCGTGAGTAGACGGAATGTCCGAAATTGCCCCACACGAGTCACACGCACATCAGGGGGGATCAGGCATTCCGACGGCGCCGCTCGAAAATGTGTCCGGGTTCACGGACCTACAAGGTCACTTCCCCCGGTTCATCACCTTGTCGGCAGCCTCCCAATGAGCATCGGCAACCCACAGTTGCGCGAACGCATCGATCGCTTCTTCCGGCGTCGCGCCGGACAGGACGCGCTTGATCGACCCTGAGGATTCGTTGACGAGTGAGCGCGCGAGCAACCGCCAGCCCTCGTCGAACGTATCACGCGGCAGCACCTGATCGACGAGACCGACACGATGAGCTTCCTCGACACCGAGGATCGCGCCGGAACCTGCGAGCATGAGCGCCTTCCCCCGACCCACGAGTGCAGCGAGCCGCTCCGCTCCACCCCACGCGGGCATGATCGCGAGCGAGACCTGATTGAATCCGATCTTGATGTCGTCGGCTGCGATGCGGATGTCGGCCGACACGGCGAACTCCGCGCCGCCTCCGAGTGCATGGCCGTTGAGTGCCGCGACCACGGGCCCCGGGAAGGCAGCGATCCGGTCGCAGATCGTCCGCATGCGCCGTGCCATGCCCGCGGCCTCGTCCACCGTCCGCAGCTTGGCCAGCTCCTTGAGGTCGCCCCCGGACACGAACGCACGGTCGCCGGCGCCGGTGATGGCCAGCACGCGAGCATCGCCCACCTTGTCGAGCGTCTCATCGAGACGATCCATCGTCTCGAGCGAAATCGCGTTGCGCGCCTGCGGACGATCGATCGTCAGGACCGCGAGTCCCTCGTCCAGTTCGAGCTCGACCATAGGGTAATTCTCCCAGGTGATATTGGAATTCTTGTTTCGAGAGAATAACATGCTCATATGCCGGTGAAGGCCGGCAGGAACTCCGCCGACGCCGCGGTGTACCTCGGCGCGGCTCCGTGACCACCTGGAGCGCGACGCTCCTGATCCCCTGGAGCGCAACGCTCCTGACTACCTGGAGCGCAACAGATGCGGCAGATACCCCCCGAGCTTGTCGAACGCTACGAAAACGAAGGGTGGTGGACGCGCGACACACTCGGCGACCTTCTGGCTCGAGGCCTGAAGTCCGCTCCGGACGCAGAGTTCCGGGTCTTCTCCGACGTACGACCTTGGGAGGGAACGTTCGCCGACGTCGACCTCGTGGCGCGGCGTCTCGCGTCCGGTCTGCACAAGCGCGGCGTGGGTCCAGGCGACACGGTCGCGTTCCAGCTCCCCAACTGGATGGAGGCCGCGGCGGTCTTCTGGGCCTCGTCGTTCCTCGGCGCCGCAATCGTGCCGATCGTCCACTTCTACGGACGCAGGGAACTCTCCTACATCCTGGGCGAGGCGAAACCGAAGGCGTTCGTGAGCGCGGAGCGCTTCGGCAACATGGAGTTCCAGCCCGACCTCTGCGCCGACATCCCGATCGTCGGTGTCGTGGGGCAGGATTCGTTCGAGAACCTGCTCGACGACGAACCGTTCGAGGGCGTGTTGCCCGCCGACACGGCCGGTCCCGCCCTGCTGGCGTTCACGTCCGGCACCACGAGCAATCCCAAGGGCGTGATCCACAGCCACCGCACGATCGGATGCGAGACCCGGCAGCTCGCCGCGCGCTACCCGGCCGACCGCGGCAAGCAGCTGACGGCCGCGCCGGTCGGCCACTTCATCGGCATGGTCAATGCCTTCCTCATCCCGATCCTCGACGGTAGCCCGATCAATCTGCTGGACGTGTGGAATCCTCAGCGTGCGCTCGAACTCATGGAGAGCGACGCGCTCGTGGTGGGCGGCGGTGCCACCTACTTCATGACGAGCCTCGTCGACCATCCCGACTTCTCCCCCGAGCGGCACATCCCGTTCATGAAGTACGCGGGACTCGGCGGATCCACGGTTCCGGCGGCGGTGACCCGCCGGCTCGCCGACTACGGCATCACGGTCTTCCGCGCGTACGGCAGCACCGAACACCCGTCGATCACGAGCTCGTTGTCGACCGATCCCGAGGACAAGCGGCTCTACACCGACGGCAACCCGACACCCGGCGTGGAGATCCGGCTGACCGACGACGGCGAGATCCTCAGCCGCGGACCGGACCTGTGTGCCGGCTACACCGATCCCGCACTGACCGCGAAGGCGTTCGACGACGAGGGCTGGTACCACACCGGTGACATCGGAGTGCTCGACGACGATGGCTATCTCACCATCACCGACCGCAAGGCCGACTTCATCATCCGCGGTGGGGAGAACATCAGCGCCCTCGAAGTGGAGGAGGTTCTGCTCGCACTCCCGTCGGTCGCGGAAGCCGCAGTCGTCTCTGCTCCCGACGAGAGACTCGGCGAGCACGCCGCGGCGGTCCTTCGGCTGCACCCGGGACACACCCTGCCCACCCTCGGCGACATACGGACGCACTTCGCCCAGGCTGGAGTCGCGAAGCAGAAGTGGCCCGAGGAGCTGCACGAAGTCACAGACTTCCCCCGCACCGCAAGCGGCAAGATCCAGAAGTTCTTGGTTCGAAAGGATATTGCGGCACGCATCGGAAGAGAATAGTATTCTCACAACGAGAGAAGGAGCATTTCTGATGACAGCGAAAGACTTGCCGTACCAGCTGTTCGACGCGGACAACCACTTGTACGAGACCGAAGAGGCGCTGACGAAGTTCCTCCCGGACAAGTACAAGGGTGCGATCAAGTACGTTCAGGTCGAAGGCCGTACCAAGATCGCGATCCGCAACCAGATCAGCGAGTACATCCCCAACCCCACCTTCGAGGTCGTCGCCCGACCAGGTGCAATGGAGGATTACTTCAAGAACGGCAACCCCGAAGGCAAGAGCAAGCGGGAGATCTTCGGCAAGCCGATGAAGTCGATCCCGGCCTTCCGCGAGCCGGCCGCACGTCTCGAGCTGATGGACGAGCTCCAGATCGAGCGCACCCTGATGTTCCCGACGCTCGCCAGCCTCGTCGAAGAGCGCATGCGCGACGATCCGGATCTGATCCACGCGGTCGTCCACTCGCTCAACCAGTGGTTGTACGAGACCTGGGGATTCAACTACAAGGAACGTATCTTCACCGTTCCCGTCATCAGCCTCCCGATCGTCGAGAAGGCGATCGAAGAGCTCGAGTGGTGTGTCGAGCGTGGCGCAAAGGCCATCCTCGTGCGCCCAGCACCGGTGCCCGGATTCAAGGGACCGCGGTCGTTCGCGCTCCCCGAGTTCGACCCGTTCTGGAAGCGTGTCGTCGAACTCGACGTCCTGGTCACCCAGCACTCCTCCGACAGCGGTTACGCCCGCTACAACCAGGAGTGGGACGGCACGGGCGCGGAAATGCTCCCGTTCGTGACGAACGCGTTCCGCATGGTCAGCGAGTGGCGCCCGATCCAGGACGCGGTCTGCTCCTGGGTGTGCCACGGTGCGCTCTTCCGTTTCCCCGAACTGCGGATCGCGGTCATCGAGAACGGCGCATCCTGGCTCCCGCACGTGCTCCAGACCCTCGAAGACACCTTCAAGAAGGCACCCGAGGGCTTCGGCATGCAGGACCCGGTCGCTGCCATCAAGAAGAGCATCCATGTCAGCCCGTTCTGGGAAGAGGACTTCAGCAAGCTGACCGCCCTCATCGGTGCGGAACGCGTGCTGTTCGGGTCCGACTACCCACACCCCGAAGGGCTCGCCGAACCGACCACGTACATCGACCACATCCAGCACCTCCCGTTCGAGGATCAGAAGCTGGTCATGGGTGGCAACCTTGCAAGGCTCCTGAAGGTATGAACTGGCAGACCATCCCCGAGATGGTCCTGAGTTCAGGCGACCGCTTCGGCGATGCCGAAGCGGTCGTCGACGGGGACCTCCGGATCACCTTCACCGATCTCACCGACCGGATACGTCGAGCCGCCGGCGCTTTCGCCGACGCCGGCATCCGCAAGGGCGATCGGGTGGCGATCTGGGGCCCCAACTCGGCCGAATGGGCGATCGCCGCGTTCGGCCTGCTCACTGCCGGCGGAGTCCTCGTCCCGATCAATACCCGCTACCGGGAGGACGAGGCCGCCGACATCATCCGCCGAAGCGGAGCGAAGGCCGTACTCGTCGAGAAGGGTTTCCTCGGCCAGGACTTCACGGTCACCGAACCCGTCCCGGTGTTCGATCTGAAGTCCGACTTCCTCTCCAGCGGAGAGCCGTTCGAAGTGAGTGTGCGGGCCGACGATATCGCCGACATCATGTACACCTCGGGCACCACGGGCCGCCCGAAGGGCGTCATGATGAACCACAAGCAGACCCTGCGAATGTTCTCGGAATGGTGCGATCTCGCCGACCTCCGCCAAGGCGACCGCTACATGATCGTCAATCCCTTCTTCCACATGTTCGGCTACAAGGCCGGACTGATCGCCTCGATGATCCGCGGCGCCACGGTCCTGCCGATACCCGTACTCGACGTCGACCGAGTGCTCGAACTCGTCGAACGTGAGAAGGTCACGATGCTCCCCGGCCCCCCGACCCTCTACCAGTCGTTGCTTACCTCCCCGACCACACACGACATCTCGTCTCTGCGCGCCGCTGTCACGGGCTCTGCCGATATTCCGGTCGAGCTCATCCGGCGGATCAGCAAGGAGTTGCCGTTCGAGACGATCATGACCGGATACGGCCTGAGTGAAGGTGGAACGGCAACCGCGTCGCGTCGCGGCGACACATTCGAACAGATCGCCACCACGGTCGGCAAGGCCTGCGACGGCATCGAGATCCGCATCGCCGACGACAGCGAAGTGCTCATCCGCGGCTACAACGTCATGCAAGGCTATCTCGACGATCCAGAGGGCACCGCGGAGGCGATCGACGACGACGGTTGGCTGCACACCGGCGACCTCGGCACGCTCGACGACGAAGGGCGGCTCTGCATCGTCGGCCGCAAGAAGGACATGTTCATCGTCGGTGGTTTCAACGCCTACCCCGCCGAGATCGAGGGCTTCCTGCTCGAACACCCTGCCGTCGACCAGGTCGCCGTGATCGGTGTTCCCGACGACCGGCTCGGCCAGGTGGGCAAGGCATTCGTCGTCTCGAGCAATCCGATACCGGCCGACGACCTCATCGCATGGAGCCGCGACCGCATGGCGGGGTTCAAGGCGCCCCGCTTCGTCGAGTATCTCGATGCGCTACCACTGGGCGCCACCGGAAAAGTCATGAAAGACCAACTGCGGTAGGTCGAATCACCCACCGCACTACAGGAGGAGGCACGATGAGGGACGAAGCTGCAATGCTGGCCTTCGCCTTGAAGTGGAGGCATTGGAACGGCGGTCCCGACGAAGACATCTTCGTCGAGTTCGGCATCACCCCACCGGAGTTCTTCCACCGGCTACGCGTGCTTCTGACACGGGACCGGTGGAATCGGCTCGACCCGGTGATCCTCGACCAACTCGTCAAGGTCTGCGACGAGCGGATCGGCGCTATCGACATCCGGTCGGTCGCCGACCGCGACCGGGCGAAGTTCGTCTCGCCTCGGCACCCACTCAGCAAGCTCTCGGCCTGACGCGTTGCTCCGGTACGGCCCCCGTACGACACCGCGGTCTCGCCTCCGGTAGCGCATCGCCACGCCGGAGCAACGCTCACCCGGCCTTACTTGCGCATCTTGCCGAAATCCCAACTCACGAGTTTCGTCGGCACGAGCTTCAGCCACGCATGCCGCCCGTCGTAGGTGAAAGCGCGGCCGCCTGCATACTTTTCAGCGAAAAGCCGTTCGGGTTCGGCGAGTTCGTCGACATCGTCGCCGCGCCGCGGCGCTTCACCGACAACCGCTGCACGCCCGCGTAGTTCCACACCGCGAAGGCTCATGAAGTCGGCGCCCCCGTCGTCGACGATCACGGCGAGCCGTGCATCGCGATCGATGTCGGTCCAGCGTTGGCTACGGACCAGGGAATTGAGCCACAACGCCTTTCCGTCCCAGACGTACCAGAGTGCACTCAGGTGGGGTCCACCCGAGCCGAGGGTCGCAACCCGGCACACCGGCTGATTCTGCAGGAACTCGTCGCGCTCGTCGTCGGACATCGCGATTGCGGTACCTCGTCGTTGGCTGGTCATCAATCCTCGTTCCTCATGGTCGAGCCGTAGTCATTACGTCATCCGAATTCGTGTCATCCGAAGCTGGGAAGCGGATGGCGAGGGTCACTGCCGCCGCGACCGACGCGGTGACAGCACCGATCATCAATCCCGTCAAGAATCCCTGTTCGCTGGGGATGATCTTCCCCGCGAACGCGACGCTCATCTGCGCCAACACCACACCTGCGACGGCAGCGGACGCGGTACCACCCACAGAACGCAACAGTGTGTTGACGCTGTTCGCCGAAGAGATTTCGGACTGAGGTACCGCGCCCATGATCAGTGTCGGTATTGCACCGTAGGCGAACCCGATTCCCGCGGCAACGCCGCAGGTGATCAGTAACAGCCCCCAGGTGTTGCTCATCGCGAATACCGAGGAGCCATAGGCAACCGCCATCATGAGACATCCTGCTAGCAAAGTACTCCGGGGCCCACGCGCTGTCGTCAGGCGGGCCCCGAGCGGTGCAACGGCCATCATCACCAGGCCTGCGGGGGCACTCCACAGTCCCATCATGATCATCGACTGTCCCAGTCCGTATCCGGTGGTTTCGGGAAGCTGCCGTATCTGCGGAACGAGCAGCGCTTGGAAATACATGGAGAAGCCGATCAGGGTCGTGACCGCGTTGGTCACCAGGACAGGTCGCCCCACCGATATTCGCAGATCGATCAGGGGATGCCGGGTTCGCAACTCCCACCATCCCCATACGACGAACATGACGACCGCCGACGCGAACAGTCCGATGGTGATCGGGCTCGCCCACCCCCAGTCACCACCCTTGGATACCGGCAGCAGAAGGCACACCAACGCCATGGAAACGCCCACGGCCCCGAACACGTCGAAATGGCCGCGAGTCCCGTAGACCGGAGTGTCCGGGACTATCCACACGATGAGAACTGCAACCAGGATGCTCAGAATTCCCACTCCCCAGAACATCATTCGCCAGCTCATGGTCTGAATGATGATCCCAGCGAGAGGCAGTCCCAGGGCTCCACCGATCCCGAGTGATGCGCTCATCATGGCGATCGACGAACCGAGGCGTTCCGGAGGGACCGCAGCGCGTAGCGCGCTGATTCCCAACGGGACCACTCCGAAACCGGCGCCCTGCAGCGCGCGGCCCACGAGCATCGGGCCGAGGGTGGACGACATCGCACACACGAACGACCCCATAATCAGAGGAATCGTGCACAGCAGGAGTATCCGGCGCGACCCGTACATATCGCCGAGTCGGCCGGTCACCGGAGTCGCGATCGCGCCGGACAGCAATGTCACCGTCACGACCCAGGACGCATTGGACGGACCGGTCCCGAGAATCGTCGGCAGTTCACCCAGAAGGGGCACCACCAGCGTCGACATGAGGGTCGTGACAGTGCCGGCAAAGACCAGCACCCAGATGGTCGGACCGGCTCCACCGTCCGACACTGCACCACCCTTCGATGCAGTGCTCTCCACCGGCACGCCGCCTACGACGCCTCGGCTTTCTCGAGGTCGATCGTCTCGATCTCGAACAGATTCTTGCGTCCCACGACGGAGGGCAGCGGGAAATGGCACGCAGCGTACTGGCCCGGACGCACCTCCCGCATTTCCGGTTCTTCCTTCTCGCATCGGTCCTGTGCGTGCGGGCACCGTGTCCGGAAGCGGCACCCCGTCGGCGGGGACAGCGGCGAGGGCACATCACCGGCCAGCGCCGGTCCCGCAAAAGCCTTGTCGGGATCGGTCAATGGAACCGAGTCCAGCAGTGCGCGAGTATAGGGATGTGCGGGATCGTCGTAGAGCTCGATGGAGTCGCCGAACTCGCAGACCTTGCCCAGATACATCACCATCACGTTGTCGCTCACGGTGCGAACCACACCGAGATCGTGGGCGATGAACACGACCGTCAGGTCGAACTCTTCCTTGAGTTCTTCGATGAGGTTGAGGATCTGAGCCTGCACCGAGACGTCCAGCGCCGACACCGGCTCGTCGCAGATCAAAAGGCGTGGCCCGAGCGCGAGTGCACGTGCAATCGCGACACGCTGCGCTTGGCCACCGGACAGCTGCCTGGGAAGGATCTCCGCGAACCGCTCACCCGAAAGCCCCACCTGTTCGAGCATCGACGCAGACTTCTTCCCGCGCTCCTCGGCATCTGCGCCGGCAACCGTCAGCCCTTCGACGACGATGTCCTTGACCGCGCGACGCGGATTGAGGGACGACACCGGGTCCTGGAAGATCATCTGCATGTCGCGGCGCAGCGAGCGCATGTGCTTCTCGCTCACGTCCTCGATCCACTCCTCGCCGAACCGGATCCGGCCTGCCGTCACCTGGTCGAGGCGGAGAACCGCCCGGCCGGTGGTCGACTTCCCGCACCCGGATTCACCGACGATGCCCAGTGTTTCGCCGGGAAGCAGATCGAAGCTGATCTTCGACACAGCCTGCACCGTGCCGGCCTTCGACGGATACTCGACGACGAGGTCCTGCACCGAGAGCAAAGCTTCATCTCCGCGCAGATGCGCGGTACCACTACCTGCCATGTGATTCACCTCCGGATACAGACCCCACCGGAACCTTGACGGGGTTCACGCACGCGACGTCGTGATCGACGCCGAAGGATTCGAGCTCGATCGGCGCAGACGTGCATGCGTCCTCCGCGTGCGAGCAGCGAGGAGCGAACCTGCACCCCTCGGGGGGCGAGATCGGGTCGGGAAGCGACCCTTGGATCAGACGCAGAGGGGAATGCCGCTCATGATCGATCGAAGGTGTCGCGCCCAGGAGCGCATGGGTGTATCGATGCATCGGCGCGTCGAACACCTCTCGGGTGGAGCCCACCTCCGCGAGACGGCCCGAGTACATGACAGCCACCCGGTCGGTACGACCGGCGACGACGGCGAGGTCGTGGCTGATGAGCATCATCGCCATGTTCCGATCGCGTTGCACGCGCCGGAGCAGGTCGAGGATCTGACGCTGCACCGTCACGTCCAGGGCTGTGGTCGGCTCGTCCGCGATCAGAAGATCCGGCTCACACGCCAAGGCAATCGCAAGCATCACACGCTGACGCATGCCACCGGACATCTCGTGCGGATAGTTACGCAGCCTCCGCTCCGGATCGGGTACACCGACTTCGTCCAGGAGTTTCAGGGCACGATCGTGGGCTTCGGACTTGCTCACTCCCAGGTGTCGTCGCATCCCCTCGGTGAGCTGCCGCTCGACTCGCACAACGGGATTGAGGGAGCGTCCCGGATCCTGGAAGACCATGGCGATCTGGTTACCCCAGATCTCCAGCTTTTCCTTCTTGCTCAGGGACAACAGATCACGCCCCTGGAAGGTCACCTCCCCCGAGCGACCGGAGCGCGGTGGCATCAGACCCATGATCGCGCGGGCCATGACCGACTTGCCGGAGCCGGACTCACCGACGATACCCAGCGCCTGTCCGGAGTCCAGGGTCAGCGACACATCGTCCACAGCGCGGACGGTGCCTCGCGGCGTGCCGATGTAGGCACGTAGATTTCTCACTTCGAGAAGCGGCTGAGTACTCACGGTGAGCCGGCCCTTTCAGTCGTGTCGGCTAGTTACTACTGATCCAGAGCTCTTCGGGAAGGTTCGATCCGAGACTGAAGAGCTGCACACCATGCATATCCGCGCTGAAGGTCGCCGCAGGCACCCCCCGGGTATACCAGATGCCCACCACAGAATCGGCGAGAATCTGCTGCACCTCGTCGTATGCCTGCTTGCGCTCCTCTTGGGTCTCACCGAAGCGACCGCTTTGCAACGCTGTGTCCAGATCAGGATTATTGACGCCCATGAAGTTTCCGGACGAGCCGGAAGCGAAGGCGGTCGACAGAGCGTAATCGGGGTCCTGGGTTATCGCAGACGAGATGATCATGTCGAAGTCACGCGCACCCGCTCGCGCGGTCACCGCGGCGAAGTCTGTGACCTCGACGTTCATCTCGACGTTCTCGAATGCACTCAACTGCGCTTGGATCGCCTCTGCAAGAACGCGGCTTTCCGTTGTCGGGTACGACAGGAAGGTGAACGAAACTGGCTTACCTTCTGCTGCAAGCTCATCGAACAGTTGCTGCGCTTGTTCAGTGTTCGTCTCACCGAGGGGAATATCGGCGTAGTAAGGGGAGTCCTCCGGGAAGAACGTGGTGGGAACCTCTCCCTCGCCGTTGTAGACCACGGTGTTCACGGCATCGAGATCGACTGCCAGAGACACCGCACGTCGCGCACGCTCGTCGTCGAACGGTGCACGACGCTGGTTCATACCGGCGTACTGACCACCACCAGTAGAGGTCACAACGTACTGCAGGCCTGCGGCCTCGGCCTTGTTGATGTTGGACCAGTTCGTCTCCGCGGCAATATCGGCACCGCCGGTCGTCATGGTGTTCGACCGCTGATTGGAGTCTGCCACCGTGCGAACGACCAGTCCCTCGAGGTACGGCTTGGGGGCATCCCAATACTGCGGATTCTTCTCGAGTTCGATCGCGTCCTGACGAGCCCAATTGACCAGGGTGAACGGACCCGCACCGATCGGATTTGCGTCGAAGGCCTCTCGGCCCTGTTCGAGTGCTGCCGGCGCGGCCACCCAATTGAGTGCTCCGGCAACAACCGCCTGGCCGAACTGGGGGTTCGGATCGACCAAAGTCACACGTAGCGTGTGCGGATCGATGACCTCGGTCGATTCGACCTCCGAGGCCTGGCGAATGGTCGTGGATCCCAAGGCAGGGTCCTTGAGCCGATCCCAGTTGTACTTCACAGCCTCGGCCTCGAGTGGGGTCCCGTCACTGAACACGAGATCGGGCTGCAGGGAGAGGGTGAAGGTCTTACCACCGTCATCGCTCGAGAAGTCCGTGGCCATCTTGTATTCGAGCTCGAACGTGTCGTTGTTCGTGATCATCAACGTGCCGTAGAGCGCGTTGCCGAGAAGTGGTTGGTGCGCCCACGTGTTGGACAGGGCTGCAGGATCGAGCGACCGCGGTTCGCCCGATTGCAGGACACGGCCTGTGCCGCCGGCGACGGGATCGCCCGCCTCCACCGTGGCCGCAGTCGAATTGGCCTCGGACCCGGAATCCCCTCCGGAGCCGCATGCACCCAGGACCAGTGCAGCGGAGCACGCTACCGCGACCGCGGCCGCCATGCGTCTGTGTCGGATCATTCTCGACCTCATACTTTCATGTACTTCGGGACTACGACCGGCGCACGCCGAGATGACTCAGTCGTGCAGCGTGCGGTCGTACTTCGTGCGGAGGTGATCGCCTACCTGGTTGAGGCCGAACACCGTAAGGAAGATGACGAGTGAAGGAACCATCACCAGGTGCGGTGAGGTGGACAGCGCGTCCTTTCCGTCGTTGATCATCCCGCCCCAGCTCGGCTGGGGCGGCGGAATTCCGAGGCCGAGGAAGCTCAGGGAGCCTTCGGCGACGATGAGCGCGGCCATCACAATGGGGAGATAGGACGCGAGGGGCGCGATCACGTTGGGCATGATCTCCCGGAACAGGATGCGACCGTTTCCGGCTCCCATGTTCTTTGCAGCCCTGACGAATTCACGCGATGACCACGAAAGCGTATTCGCGCGGGACAATCTGATGAACGACGGAACAGCCATCAATCCGAGGCCCAGCAGCATGGTCGGCACGCTCGGGGTCAGGATCGATGCCAGTGCGAGGAGCAGGATCAGCGGGGGGAACGCGAGCATGGCATCCGTGATCAGGGTGATCACGGAGTCGAGCTTCTTGCCGAAATAGCCGGAGATCAAGCCGAAGAACGAACCGATCACAAAGCCGGTCAAACCGGCGACAGCACCGATGACGAGTGAGACCTGCGCGCCGTAGATGATGCGGGAGAGCATCGATCGGCCGAGAGTGTCGGTTCCGAGGAACGTGTCGAGAGATTCGAACGACGGTGGCTGGCGAGGGGATCCGATCGGGACATCGTAGGGCGCAATGGGAAGCAGGCCCGCGAAAATCGCTGCACCGATGATGACCACCAGCCAGACGATCGACAGGTAGACCAGGATCGAACGCTTCTTCTTGACGGCCGGGACGTCGGGTAACGTCGCGGCGCTCTTTCCTGTGGAGACGCCGTCCCCACGCTTCTCGAGCGCGACCTGCGTCATGCTCCGACCACCTTCCTGACCCGCGGGTCGATGACTTGGTAGCTGAGGTCGACGAGGGTGTTGATACCGACGTACACGACCGCGATGAAGACGACGATGCCCTGCACCATGATTACGTCACGTGACGTGATCGACGAGGCAACCAACTGCCCCAATCCCGGTAGGCCGAAAAGTGTTTCGACGATCACGGTGCCGCCGATCAGACGTCCGAGGTTGATGCCGGCGACCGTGATGAGGGAGAACGACGACGGCCGCAGCGCGTGCCGCATCATCACGTACCAGGACGGCATACCCTTTGCTCGCGCCGACGCCACGAAGTCTTCGCGGAGCGTACCGATGAGGTCGGTTCGCAATAGCCGATGGAATGCAGCGATCTCGGTGAGTGCGATCGCGATCGCGGGGAGGAGCGCACCGCGCAAGTTATCGCCGAGCCCCTCGCTGATTCGTGACCAGCCCATCACCGGGAAGATCTGCAGCTGGATGGCGAAGTAGTAGATCAGCACCGGACCCGCAATGAAGGCCGGTACCGAGAGGAACACCGCAGACAGTGCGTTGATCCCCCGGTCGACCTTGCTGCCCGGACGCGATGCCGAGACGATGCCCATCACGAGGGACACGACCAGCGCGATGATCAGACCCATGGCCGCGAGCTGGAGTGTGACGGGCAGGCGCTCGACGATCGCCTCACTCACAGATTGCCCGGTGAGCGGCGAAGTTCCGAGGTCACCACGGAGAGCGTTGCCGAGCCAGTCGATGTACCGAACCCAGAAGGGCTGATCCAGGCCGAGTTCGGAGTTCATCTTCGCGACGGCTTCGGGTGTGGCGTTCTCACCCAGGATGACCTGGGCGACCGATCCCGGCGCGAAGCTGAGCAGGGCGACGACCGCAATCGTCACCAGCAGGACAACCAGAATGCTGCGTCCCACCCGTTTGGAAACCGTGGAAATCATCCGAACTCAACTTTCATCGCGATACAGGAATCGTGCCGCCCAGAACAAGAGACGAAGTACTTGTGACGGCTCCCACAGTAGGACGTTCTCGCGTCAACGGCAATATCAGTTCACATAAAAAAGAACCAATGTATTCAAATTACAGAACGGCAATCTTGCACCCCGGCAACAATTCATCGATCCGGGCAGATCGGGCACGATGAAGAGGCCCACAGTGCGACGAAAACCCGCGTCACACAATGCGTGTGCGCGGGTTTCCGTTGCAGGCCATCAGCCTCTTGCTGCCTCCAGAATCGTCACGGCCGCAACAGCCGTGGGACCCCCGACGTTGTGCGCCAACCCGATCCGAGCTCCGTCGACCTGGTTGGCTGCATCGCCACGCAGTTGCTCGAACAGCTCTACGCACTGGGCCACTCCGGTGGCGCCCGGCGGGTGCCCCTTGGTGTTGAGCCCCCCGCTGGGATTCACCGGCAGGGATCCTCCGACAGCCGCACCGCCGGACTCGATGAGCTTGAACGCCTCGAACTTCTCGACGAAGCCGAGATCCTCGTAACTGATCAGCTCGATGCCCGTGAAGTAATCATGTACCTCCGCCACGTCGATGTCGGATGGGGTCATCCCGGCCATCGCAAACGCCTGCTTCGCCGCGCGCACTGTCGCAGGGAAAGAGGTCATGTCTCGCTTGTGCTGATGCATAACGGAATCGAGTCCGACGCCACTTCCACGTATCCAGACCGGACGATCGGTGAACCTGTCGACCACGTCCTCGGCGACAAGGACCACCGCAGCAGCACCATCACTCTGCGGTGCGCAGTCGTAGACCCCGAAGGGCGTGACGACGGTGTCCGCTGCGAGCGCCTCTTCGACCGTGAGCTCGAATCGTCGGCACGCCTTGGGATTGCTCATCGCATTGTGATGGTTCTTGACAGCCACCATCGCCATGTGTTCACGGGTCGCCGGCGATTCGTGCAGGTATCTACGCACGTGCAGCGCAAATCCCGCCTGTGCGAGCCCGAGTGGGTAGTCCCACGCCATGTCGCGGGACATGGCCTCCCACTCCCAGAGCATCCCCTTCGACGCCGTTTCTCGGAGCTTGTCGGCTCCCACCACGAGCGCAACGTCGTAGGCTCCGGATGCTATGCCGAACATAGCATTTCGGATCGCATCGTGCCCCGTGGCACACGAGTTCTCAACTCGGGTCACGGGGATGTCGCGTAGGCCCAGAGTGTCGGCGAGGATCCCCGATGGGAAGCCGTCGGTGGTACCCATCGAGCCGAACCAGGCAGCCTGCAGATCCGAGAGATCGAGCCCCTTGTCGATGCTTGCCGCACACTCGGAGAACGCCATCGGCAGAAGGTCCCTGATGCCCAACGCGAAGTGCTCCGCGAACGGCGTCATTCCCGCACCGACAATCGCTACGTTCCTCATGCCGCATCCTCCGTTCCTGTACCGACCGCACCCGCGGTGCCGGGCTCGAATGCATAGCCGTAGTCGGGCACACCCGAGCGGACGGCCACGCGCCTGAGCACCAGTCGGCCTCTATCACCGATATCGACGGTGCCTGCCTCGACACCGGTGACCCGCACCAGCGCCCGCACACCCACGTCATCGAGTTCGACGATCACGAGTGTGTACGGCGTCTTCAGCCCGGGCACCGGGGCGTGCACCGTCACCTCGGTGTACACGGTGCCCGTGCGAGGCAGTTCGACGAAGGTGTACTCCGTCTTCAATGTTCCGTCCTGGTCCACCCGGTATCGGGGAGGAAAGTCCAGTTCGTCGCTGTCGGAGAACTTACCCGCCTCCCACCGCACCTTCGCCTCGAAGGCCCGCTCGTACGCGGCAAGGGAGATGGGGATCTCACCGGTCGCGAGCTGGCCGGATTCGGGCAGAGGCTGCGGGGCTCGCTCCCGGCGAAGGACCGAAGCCGAGCCGTCCGCCACCGTGATCCCCGACAGACTCGCCTGTTCGATCCCTACCAGCGGTCCGGTCGTCGAGGCTTCCGCCATGGCTGCCAACGCAAACAGACTCGAACTCGCACCGGTGGTGGGAAGTGCAACGGAATCACCGACGGCGAGGGGCGCCGCGTCCTTGCGTCCGACGCCCGCGACGACGACAGGGCTGTCGACCCACGCCGTCGCCAGGGAGGCGAGGTAGCCGCGCTTCTTGAGCAGTCGTGGATCGCCGTAGTCGTGGACATCCCCCGAACTGTTCCGTGTTCGGACCGGCAGACTCCGGGACACCCGTGCGGCGGTGCGAACCTGCAGGCCGCGTTCCGCAGTGAGTGCGGCCGCCGCACCGGCACCATCGATGTCGACGCCGATCACGAGCGTTCTGGGCCTGGCCGAGCCGAGGGCGTCGAGTGTCGCGGGAGCCCCACCCAATCGCTCGATGACTTCGAGCTCTGGATCGAGCCCGAGTCCGGCGAGGAGAACCGCAGCATTGCTGCTCTCCGTGAGCGGGAGGTCTCGGCTCACGAGCACGACGTACTCGACCGAGCCTCCGGATTCGAGCGCGGCGCGACCTGCTTCGACAGCAAGCGTGATCGCGTCCTCGTCGTCTCCCGGTACTCGGGAGTCGGATGTACCCCAACACGGCAGGTACGTACCGATCGAAGCAATGTATGGCATGGGATTCTCCCGACGAACTGGACTACTGCCGAACTACGTAACTGCGCCGGCAGTTTTGAGGGCGATGATCCGGTCCCAATCGAGCCCGAGCTCGAGCAGGACTTCCTCTGTCTGAGCGGCGAATTCGGGTGCCGCCCCGATGGTGGGTGCTGTGACGTCGAACTGGACGGGATTGCTGACCAATTCGAGTTCACCTGCCTTGACGATGTACTCGTTCGCCCGGACCTGCGGGTCACTCGCCACCTGCAGAGAATCCTGCACGGGCGCCCACGGACCGGAAAGGCTTCCGAAACGCTCTGTCCACTCGGGGAGCGTGCGGGTGCGGATGGCCTCACGAATGAGTTCGACGGCTTCTGCGGTGTGGGCGGCGATCTGCTCCGCTCCGGCGAAGCGAGGATCGTCGATCAGTTCGGGACGCTCGATGAGCGTGCACACCTCGGCCCAGTACTTCGTCGGCTGCAGCATCACGAACGACAGGAAGCGTCCGTCCGCAGTCTCGTACAACCCGGAGAGAGGGTTGGTCACCGCACCGTGTCCGCCGGGCACCGGAGCCACCATGTGATCGTTCATGTGCACCGACAACGCGATCCCGTGGCCCATCGCCCACACGCCACTGCTGAGCAACGACACGTCGACGATCGACGGCTCGCCGGTACGTTCACGCTTGAACAGTGCTGCGGCGATACCGCCCGCGAGGTTCGTCCCGGAGATGGTGTCGCCGAACGCCGGCCCCGGAGGACTGATCATGCCTTCTGTCCCGGGCGGGGTAAGCGAGGCGGCGATACCGCCTCGCGCCCAGAAGGCCGTCATGTCGTAGCCGCCTTTGTCGGACTCCTCGCCACGTGGACCGAGCGCGCTTCCGCGAGCGTAGATCACCTTCGGGTTCACGGCCCGAATGTCGTCGACATCGATACCGAACTTCGTCCGGGCCTGCGGGAGGAAGCTCGTCAGGAACACGTCGCAGTTCCGAGCGAGGTCGTGGAGAAGTTCCTTGCCCTCGGGCGTGCTCATATCGACGCCGATGCTGCGCTTCCCACGGTTCGCATGTTCGACATTGGGATTCGGATCGCCTTCGACGCGCATGTGGCCGATCTGGCGAAGGCCACGCTGCGGATCGCCGGTGACCGCGTGTTCGACTTTGATGACGTCGGCGCCCCACTCAGCGAGCACTGCGCCCGCCGAGGGAACGAACCCGTACATCGCGACCTCGAGGATGCGGACTCCGTCCAGTGGCTTCATGCCTTCACCACGGCTGCGTAGGCCTTGGTCTCGAGGAACTCCTCCAGACCGTGCGCACTCATCTCGCGACCGATACCCGACTGCTTGTATCCGCCGAAGGGCATGTCGGGGGTGAAGTAGTTGCCGCCGTTGATGCTGAAGGTACCGGTGCGGATGCGACGTCCGATCGCGATGCCGCGCTCCTCGTCGGCGGTGAGCACACCGCCGGACAGTCCGTACTTCGAATCGTTGGCGATCCGGACGGCATCGTCGTCGCCATCGTGGGGAATCACCGCGAGAACAGGGCCGAACGCCTCTTCCTGGGCAATCTCGCTCGACGGGTCGACGTTGGCGAGAAGCGTCGGCTCGTAGAAGTAGCCGGGTTCGACGGCCTTGCCGCCGGTTGCCAGCGTGGCGCCGGCCTCGATCGCGCGCTGCACGAGTCCGTCGACCTTGTCGCGTTGCTTCGCGCTGATGAGCGGCCCCATGTACATCTTGGGGTTCGTCGGATCGCCGAACGGCACGTTGGCCATGAACCCCGCGACGCGCGCCACGATCTCGTCGTGCTTCTCGCGCGGCACGACAAGTCGGGTGGTCAACGCGCAACCCTGGCCGGCATGGGAGCAGACGCTGAAGGCGGCGAACTGCGCGACCATGTCGAGGTCTGCGTCGTCGAGCACGATCAGCGCGGACTTGCCGCCGAGCTCGGTGAAGACCTTCTTCATCGTGGCCGCGGCAGCCGCCATGATCTGTGCACCGACCGGGGTGGAGCCGGTGAACGTGACGACGTCCACCTCCGGATGCGTGGTCATGACCTCGCCGACGGGGATACCCGACGACGACAGGACGTTGACTACGCCCGCGGGGATATCGGTGTGTTCCTTGATGATCTCGCCGAGGGCATTGGTGACGAGCGGGGTGTCGGGCGCGCCCTTGAGGACGACCGTGCAACCTGCGGCGAGTGCGGGTGCCAGCTTGGCCATCGCGAGCTGGACCGGGTAGTTGTACGCGGTGATCGCGGCGACGACACCGGCCGCTTCCTTGTCGATCCACCGGCGGTGCTGCTGTCCGCGGATCTCGATCTCACCGAGCGCCTCGGTCAACGGGTAGGTCCGCAGCAGGTCGGCGTAGTATTTGACGATCTCGATCGGCGCTTCGAGCTGATTGCCGTGAGTGAGCACGCGGGTGGCACCGACTTCGCCCATCAGCAGCTCGCGCAGCTCTTCCTTGTTGTCCTGCAGCGCCTGGTACAGCTGGTCCAGACAGTTGGCACGGAACTCGGCGTCGGTTGCCCAGGTGGTGGTATCGAATGCGCGGCGAGCAGCGGCGACCGCAGCTTCTGCTTCGTCCACTCCGGCGTCCGGAGCGTGGCCGAACAGCTCACCGGTCGCAGGATTGTAGGACGGGAAGGTCTTGTCGAGCATGACCAGTTCGCCGTCGATGAGCAGGGGTTTCGTCACGCCCGTCGATGTAGCACCGTCGACTACCGCGGTCGACCCGTTGTCCTGCGGTGACATTCCGTCTCCTCACACTGGTGGAAATAATATTCTCGCATCTGAGAATCAGAGATCTGTTGGACGCGACTGTACCAAGTCATCCGCCTCACGCCTACCCCAGAACGTGATTCGCGCCACCGACCTGAGGTGGGAAGACGCCCGCCGGACCCGGACAAATCCGGTCTTGCAACCCTCAATCGAACGAGAGTATGGTTCTCGCATCTGGAAGGGAGATTCTTGTGATTGAGACAACAGCACTCAGTCCGTCACTCGGGGTGGAAGTCACCGGCCTCGACAACCTCGACGACGACTCGGTGGTGGCGCAGCTGCTCGAGGCACTCAAATGGCGAGGAGTGCTGCTCATCCGCGGCCTGAACCTCGACGACGAGGGCCAGCTGGCCTTCAGCCGTCGACTCGGGAAGTTGGTGCAGCCCGCGCCGGGTCAGGAAATCTTTACCGTCTCACTCGATCCCGCGAAAACGCCTACCGCCGAATACCTCAAAGGCACGTTCTGCTGGCACATCGACGACACCACGAACGACGTCCCGGCCAAGGCGACCACACTGTCTGCGCGCCACGTCGCGATGGTCGGCGGCGGAACCGAATTCGCCAATACCTACGCCGCATACGAGAACCTTCCCGAGCATGAGAAGAAGCGGTACGAAGGCCTGCGGGTCGTCCACAGCTTCGAGGCCGCGCAACGCCTGGTGTACCCCGACCCCACCGAAGAGCAGGTTGCAGGTTGGCGCCGGCTTCCCGAGCACGAATCCTCGCTCGTGTGGGATCGCCGCGACGGCCGCCGGTCGCTCGTGATCGGCGCAACGGCCGATCGCATCGTGGGCATGCGTCCCGACGAGAGCCGTGAACTCCTCGACGAACTCCTCACGTGGACCACGCAGGAGCGGTTCGTCTACTCACACGAGTGGTCGGTCGGAGACCTCGTCGTCTGGGACAACACGGGCATGCTGCACCGTGCTCTCCCGTACGATCCGTCGTCCGAGCGCCTCATGCGCCGCACCACGATCGTGGGTGACGAAGCATGGGCGTGAAAACAGCCGTCGTCACCGGCGGAAGCTCGGGAATCGGTAAAGCCATCGCGGAGCGTCTGCGCAAGGACGGCCATCAGGTCGCCGTCTTCGATCTGAACCCGTCCGGTGAAGAACTCGAATACAAGGTCGACGTCTCCGACCCACAACAGGTCGCGGCAGCCTTCGCGCAGGTCCGCGAAGAACTCGGTCCCGTGACGATCCTCGTCAACGGTGCCGGCCTCGAGTTGTACAAGCGATTCAAGAACATCGACTACGCCACCTGGCAGAAGGTCGTCGACGTCAACCTCGGCGGTGTTTTCCACTGCGTCCAGTCCGCGCTCCCCGACATGATCGAAGCCGGCTGGGGGCGCATCGTGAACATCTCCTCGTCGAGCGCGCAGTCGGGCCAGCAGTTCATGTCCGCGTACGTCTCAGCCAAGGCTGCCGTCAACGGGCTCACGAAGTCGCTCGCGCTCGAGTACGGGCCCGACGGGATCACCGTCAACGCGGTCCCGCCCGGATTCGTCGACACCCCCATGCTCCGCCGCTCCGAGAGCAAGGGCCTGCTCGGCGGCACCATCGAAGACCACATCCAGCGCACACCGGTCCGCAGGGCCGGCCGTCCCGAAGACATCGCTGCTGCGTGTGCGTTCCTGATCTCGGAAGAAGCCGGGTACATCACCGGACAGATCCTCGGCGTCAACGGTGGCCGAAACACTTAACAGCACTACGTAAACCGCAGTACGTAAACGCAATACGTAATACGCAGTAGGTGAACACTGCCGGCCCATCATCGGGCCTGTGAAAACCACATACTCGATCGAAGGGACGAACAGTGGGACGCGTAGAAGGCAAGGTCGCATTCATCACCGGCGCGGCGCGGGGTCAGGGCCGCAGCCATGCAGTCAAGCTCGCATCCGAGGGCGCCGACATCATCGCTGTCGATCGGTGCGAGGACTTCTCGACCATCGGCTACCCGATGGCCAGCCAGGAAGATCTCGACGAGACGGCTCGTCTGGTCGAGAAGGAAGGCCGTCGCATCGTGACGGTCAAGGCCGACGTCCGCGACGCCGCGCAGATGCGCGCAGCGGTCCAGCAGGGCATCGACGAGCTCGGCAAGATCGATATCGTCGTCGCGCAGGCCGGTGTCGCCGGCATGAAGGGTGAGCCGCAGCGACAGGCCTGGGCCGATGTGGTCGACACCAACCTGGTCGGCACCATCAATGCCGTGCAGGCTGCAATGCCGCACCTCGGTGACGGCGCATCGATCATCGCCACCGGCTCGACCGCCGCACTCATGGATGTGTCGAAGGTCGACCAGCCGGGCAAGGACCTCGGCGGCGCCGCCTACGTGTTCTCGAAGCGTGCCCTGTCGCAGTTCATCCACGACCTGGCGACCCACCTTGCCCCCGCCGGTATCCGCGCGAACGTACTGCACCCCACCAATTGCAACACCGACATGCTGCAGAGTGAGCCGATGTACCGGTCGTTCCGTCCGGATCTCGAACACCCGACCCGCGCGGATGCAGAACCGGCCTTCGGCGTGCAGCAGGCCATGCGGATTCCGTTCATCGAGCCCGAGGACAGCAGCAACATGGTGCTCTTCCTCGCCTCCGATGAATCCCGTTACGTCACCGGCATGCAGATGCGTGTGGACGGCGGCGGCTACCTCAAGTGGTACGACTACCACATCTGATGACCGCGCCCCGGCTCTCGGGCCGGGGCCGACTCCCCGAAATGTACAGCCCATCACCAATATCCATTCGAACGGGAGGAACGCCATGAAGGTGCGAGTCGACCCCGACCGCTGCCAGGGACACACGTTGTGCGCCATGGCAGCACCGGATGTCTTCGAGCTGAGTGACATCGACGGCCACGCCACGGCCATCGACACCGAGATCCCAGAAAACCTCGAGGAGAACGTGCGCGAGGCAGTTCGCTCATGCCCCGAACAAGCGATCACCATTCTCTGAAATTCCCGAGAGGACAGTCATGAGTGTCGACCCTGTTGCCGACGCAACCCGCAAGACGCCCAAATTCGACTTCGACCGGCACGCACCGGACTACCGGGATCGCTTCCTCGACGTCACCCAGGAAATGCAATCGAAGTGCCCGATGGCATGGTCCGACACCCATGGCGGCCACTGGGTCGCCGCCGGCAGCAGCCAGGTGTTCGACCTCGCACGCCATCCGGACGTGTCCACCGACCACGATATCCACGGTAAGCGCAAGGGATACAAGGGTATCTCGATTCCCTGGAACTCACGCGCATCCGGTGTGCGTGGCGGCATCCTGGAGATGGACGACCCCGAGCATCACGAGTTTCGGGCGCTGCTCAATCCTTATCTGTCCCCCGCCGCTGTCGACCGGTGGATTCCCTTCGTCGACGAGGTCGTCCGCGCAGCCATCGACGAGAAGATCGAAAGCGGAAAGATCGATTTCGTCGACGAGCTCGCGAACATCGTGCCCGCCGTACTGACCCTCGCCATGATGGGGATTCCCGTCGAGAAGTGGGTCATCTACAACGAGCCGGTCCACGCCGCGGTCTACACCCCGCCGGACTCCCCGGATATCCCGCGCATCAATGAAATGCACCGCGCCATGGGGCTCGACCTGCTCACGAGTCTGATCGAGATTCGGGAGAATCCCCGTCCCGGACTGATCAACGCGGTCGCAAATGTCGAGGTCCTCGGCGAGAAGCCCGACGACATGGAACTGCTGGGTATCCTCAGCCTCCTGATCGGCGGCGGATTCGACACGACGACCGCCCTCACCGCTCATTCACTCGAGTGGCTGGGGCTCAACCCCGACGAGCGGACTCGTCTGAGCGAGGAGCGCGACACGCTCCTCAATCCCGCAACCGAGGAGTTCCTGCGCTACTTCACTCCCGCGCCGGGCGACGGCCGCACTTTTGCCTCCGACTACGAACTCGACGGTACCGAATTCAAGGAAGGCGACCGGCTGTGGTTGTCGTGGGCCATGGCCAACCGCGATCCCGAGCTGTTCGACGACCCGAACAACATCGATCTCGAGCGACGGGGTAACCGTCACTTCAGCTTCGGGCTCGGAATTCACCGGTGCGTCGGATCCAACATGGCACGCATGGTGTTCAAGCGGATGCTGCTCGCCGTTCTCGATCGCATGCCGGACTACAAGGTCGACGTCGAGGGCACCGTGCACTACGACACGATCGGCGTGATCCAGGGCATGCGGCATCTGCCGGCAACGTTCACCCCCGGACCGCGTCTCGGCGACAATCTCGACGACACGTTGAAGAGGCTGCAGAAGATCTGCGACGAACAGCGTCTCGCAGATCCGATCACACGGAAGAAGGATTCTGCGAACATGGGTAACTGATCCCACAGCAACCGATTTCACCCCGGGGGCGCCGCCGCTTCGACGCGCAGCGGCGCCCCCGGCACAGACAGTAAGGAACTCGACGCACGTGGCCGAGACAGCGGTGGTCGATCAGACCGGAGACACATCTGCGGCGAAAGCCTCGGGACGTCCCCTACCTCAACTCACCTCGCAGAACCGATTCTTCTGGACAGCCGGCGCCGACGGTGTGCTGCGGATCCAGGAATGTGAGTCGTGCTCGGCTCTCATCCATCCGCCGCAACCGGTCTGCCGGTACTGCCGGGAGCACCGGATGGGTGTCCGAGAGGTATCGGGTTTCGCAACCCTCGCGGGGTTCACGGTCAACCATCGCTTCGCAGTGCCCGGTATGCCGGCGCCGTATGTCGTCGCACAGGTTGCGATCGAGGAAGACCCTCGGGTCCGGCTCACGACCAACATCGTCGAGTGCGACCCCGAGACGCTCGAACTCGGCATGCGCATGGAAGTCGTCTTCCAACAGGACGCGGACGTGTGGCTTCCGCTCTTCCGTCCGGCACAGGAGCAGGGCGAACTCTCGCCCCTCCCCCAGGAGGAGATCGAGCCGGGCGAGTTCCGTTTCCACGTGCGTCCCCCGGCCACGCAGGACAAGTACGAGGACAAGGTCGCGCTCACCGGTATCGGCATGTCCGACATCGGCCGGCGGCTGATGCGGTCACCCATCGACCTGACCATCGATGCGTGCGAACGAGCGGTCGCCGATGCGGGTCTGACGATGGACGACATCGACGGCATCGCCAGCTATCCCGGCGGCGGAAACGTCGGCGGGTTCGGTGAGGGTGGCATCACGCAGGTCGAAGCCGCGCTCGGCTTGCGGCCTACGTGGCACAACGGCGGTATCGAGACGTTCGGCCCCGGCGGATCGGTGATCGCCGCGATGATCGCGGTCGCCAGTGGGGCCGCGCGGCATGTGCTGTGTTACCGCACGCTGTGGGAGGCGACCTACAGCGAACTGATGAAGCGCGGGGAGATCGCTCCCCCGTCCGGTGGGCGTACCCCGAACTGGTTCATGCCGTTCGGTGCCACGTCCGCCGCTCACACCCTCGCGCAGAACGCGCAGCGGCATTTCCATCGCTACGGAACCGATCGCGAAACGCTCGGGTGGATCGCGCTCAACCAGCGCGCCAACGCGGCGCTGAACCCGACCGCGATCTATCGCGACCCGATGACGATGGACGACTACATGTCGGCCCGTCCGATCACCACACCTTTCGGGCTCTACGACTGTGACGTCCCGTGTGACGGTTCGATCGCCGTCATCGTCTCGGCCGTCGACGCGGCACGCGACCTCCCGAAGACTCCGGTACTCGTCGAGGCCGTCGGTACCCAGATCATGGAACGAATGGACTGGGATCAGAGCACGCTGACGCACGAGCCGCATTCGCTCGGGCCGTCTGCCCACATGTGGTCGCGCACATCCATGAAACCCGAAGATGTCGATGTGGCCGAGCTCTACGACGGCTTCAGCTTCAACTGCCTGTCGTGGCTCGAAGGACTCGGATTCTGCGGCATCGGCGAAGCGAAGGATTTCCTCGCGGGCGGCAAGAACATCGCTCGCGATGGGATCCTCCCCCTCAACACGCACGGTGGTCAGCTGTCCCACGGGCGCACTCACGGCATGGGACTGATCCACGAGGCCGTGACACAGTTGCGCGGCGAAGGCGGTCCGCGGCAAGTCGCCGGTGCACGTGTCGCCGTGGCCGCGACCGGCGGGCTCTCTCCGGGCGGCGCGATGCTTCTTCGGACGGACTCATGACTTTCACCACCCCACAGTCCTCAGCGATCGAGGAGGCCGGTGTCGGCGACGCGTGGAGTTCCTCACCCGTCTCCCGCGTCGTCGATATCGAGGGCATCCCGATCTCGGGAGTGCTCCTCGAGGCCCCCGAACCACGGGCGGTGATCATTGCGCTTCACGGAGGTGCCGCTTTCTCCGCCTACTGGGACTGCCCCGGACACCCTGAACTGTCGATGATGCGCGCTGCTGCCCATCACGGGTACACGGTGCTCGCACTCGACCGTCCCGGCTACGGCGCCTCGCGGCCGTTCGCCGAAGAGCTTCGCGATTCACAGCGTCGGGCCGACCTCACCTACGCCGCGGTGGATGCAGTTATCGGCTCGAGCGCCTGCAGGAGCGGCCTGTTCCTGTGGGGACATTCGGTCGGCAGCGAACTGGCGGTTCGGATGGCCACCGACGACCACGGCCACGATCTGCTCGGCCTCGCGATTTCCGGTACCGGTCGCGAACACCACGCGCTCGCGGTCGGGATCCTCGGCACGCGTGAGCGTTACGCTCAGGCGAAAGGCGTGGGCGAACTGATCTGGACGCCGGCGGAGGACCTCTACCCGGCGGACATCATGGGCGGTGCGGCAATCGGTTCTCGCACACCCGATTACGAGGCCGATGTCACAGCCATCTGGCCCACGGAGACCTTCCCCCCGCTGGCGGCTCGTGTGCGTGTTCCCGTTCACTACGCTACAGCCGAGTACGAGCGGGTGTGGCGCAGTGACCCGCAGGCACTCGACGACGTCGCTGCGATGTTCACCGCGTCCCCTCGTGTCGCCACCGCCCGGATCGCCGGAGGAGGCCACAACCTCAGTATCTGCAACGCCGCGCCGGAGTACCACCGGACGGTTCTGAACTTCATCGACGACTGCCTCGCTCGGCGGGGCCACCAGGGTAAGGACACATGATGCGCGTCGGATTCATCGGTCTCGGTAGCCAAGGCGGCCCCATGGCGCGCCGCATCGTCGAAGCCGGCTACGAAGTGACGTTGTGGGCTCGCAGGGAGGAGTCGTTGGCGCCGTACGCCGACACCGCCGCGAAATACGCCGACACGCCCGCGAAACTCGCGGAGGCGAGCGACCTCGTGTGCCTGTGTGTGGTGAGCGACGACGACGTACGCTCGGTGATCACCGGCGAGAACGGGATCCTGGCAGGACTACGCGACGGCGGCATCATCGCGATCCACAGCACCATCCACCCCGACACCTGTAAGGAACTCGCCGAGGTAGCCGGTGAGAAGGGTGTGTCGATCATCGACGCACCGGTCAGCGGCGGCGGCATGGGTGCCGCAGCAGGCACACTGCTCGTCATGCTCGGTGGCGACGACAAGACCGTCGAAGCAGCCCGGCCGGTGTTCGAGACGTACGGCAACCCCGTCGTCCACCTCGGCGACCTGGGTGCCGGGCAGGTCGCGAAGCTGCTCAACAACCTGCTCTTCACCGCCAACCTGTCGACTGCGGCGAGCACCCTCGAACTCGGTAGGTCGCTCGGCGTCGATCCCGCCAAGCTCGGCGAGGTCGTCTCGCACGGCACGGCGAACAGCTTCGCGCTGGGCCGTGTCGTCTCTGCCGGCGGCCTCGAACGGATCGCAGGGCACGCCGGTGAGCTCCTCCGAAAGGACGTCACACTCGTTGCAAGTCTCGCCGACAATGCCGGAGCCTCCGCGGGAGTGTCACTGAGCACGGCCGACGCTACGCTCGAGATGATGGGATACCAGCGATGAGCCGCGTCGGGTTCGTCGGTGCAGGCCGCATGGGCATGCCCATGGTCGAGCGTCTCCTCGACGCAGGCCACGAGGTTCGGGTGCTCGGACGGTCCGACGAGTCGCGCGCCGCGATCGAAGCCGCCGGAGCAAAAGCGGTCGACGACGTCTCCGAGGTGGGCGTCGACGTCGATCTCGTGACGGTGTGCGTGTTCACCGACGCCCAGGTCCGCGAGGTCTGCCTCGAACGAGGACTCCTGCAGGCGATGCCACGGGGATCATCCCTCGTCATCCACACCACCATCAGCCCGAAGACGATCGAAGATCTTGTCGCGGTGGCCGAACCGCTGGCGGTCGCGGTCGTCGATGCGGCGGTGAGCGGCGGTCCGCACGACATCGCAGCGGGCAACCTCACGCTCTTCGTCGGCGGCCCCGAGTCCGATGTGGCCGCGGTCGTCCCGGTATTGAATGCCTACGGCGACCCGGTACTGCACGTCGGGCCGAGCGGCAACGGACTGCGCGTCAAGCTCGTGAACAACGCCCTGTTCGCGGCTCAGATCGGGCTCCTGGCCGAGGCCGAAGCGCTCGGGCAACGACTCGGCGTTGCGCCGGAGGCACTGTTTTCCGCTCTTCCCCACGGAAGTTCGTCGTGCAAGGTGATGGGGAACGTCGCAATGCGCGGGTCCGTCGAGGCGTTCCGCAGCTCGGTCGGGGAATTCATCTCGAAGGATGTCTCGGTCGTGCGCGACACGGTCGCCGAACTCGGCGCCGACCTCGGTGTGCTGGACACCGCGATCAGCGCGCGAGCCTGACCGGCAGGTTTCAGATCACCCGGGTCTCGTGACCGGCCCAGTAGTCGTCGCGCAACCGACGCTTGTACAGCTTTCCGTTGGGGTCGCGTGGGAGTTCGTCGACGAAATCGATGCTGCGCGGGCACTTGTAGGACGCGAGCTCGGCACGGCAGAACGAGATGAGCTCGGCAGCCACGTGTGGGCCGGCCGACGACGGATCCAGTAGCTGAACTACGGCTTTGACCGACTCACCCATTTCGTCGTCGGGCACCCCGATCACCGCGGCGTCCGCGACGGCGGGGTGTGTGACGAGCAGGTTCTCGGTCTCCTGTGGATAGATGTTGACGCCGCCGGAAATGATCATGAATGCGACCCGATCGGTGAGATACAGGTAGCCGTCCTCATCGCGATATCCCATGTCGCCGAGGGTGCGCCAGCCTTTGTCGTTCGTGACGGACGCGGTCTTCTCGGGGTCGTTGTGATATTCGAACGGGCGGCCGCCGGCGAAGTAGATCGACCCGACCTCCCCGTCGGGTAACTCTTCGCCGTCCTCACCGACGATGTGACATTCCTGCATGGGCCGCCCAACGGATCCGGGATGTGCGAGCCACTCCGCGGCGGTGATCACCGATGTTCCGATATCTTCTGTTCCCGAATAGTATTCGTCGATGATCGGGCCCCACCACTCCAGCATCTGCCGCTTCACCGGTATCGGGCACGGCGCGGAAGCATGGATGACCGAGCGGAGGCTCGACAGGTCGTACCGGGAGCGTTCCGACTCGGGGAGTTTGAGCATGCGAACGAACATCGTGGGGACGAACTGGGCATGGGTGACGCGATGCTTCTCGATGAGTTCGAGACAGCGCCGAGGATCGAAGCTCTCCATCACCACGACGGTGCCGCCGAGCCGTTGCCAGGACATCGAGAAGACCAGCGGCGACGAGTGATACAGCGGCGCCGGCGACAGGTAGACCACATCCGATTGTGGGCCTCCCCTCACCAGCCCCATGGCGATCTGCACGGGCGGCGACGACGGATCGCCGAATTCGGTGCGGGGTAGAGGTTTGCGCACGCCCTTCGGGAATCCGGTGGTGCCGCCCGAGTAGAGCATCTCGCGTCCCTCGGATTCGTCGATCGGCTCGAACTGCTCGCGGGCGAGCACGTCGTCGTAGCGTTCGAATTCCGGCATGTCGCCGAACGCGCAGACCCGGACGAGGATCTTGGCGAGGTCGAGTTGCTCGACGGTGTCTCGCACGGTGTCGCCGGCGATCAGCGCGGTGGCGCCGCAGTCGTCGAGTACGTGCTGTACCTCGCCGGCCTTGAAATGCCGGTTGATCGCGGTGTAGTACAAGCCGGAGCGCTGAGCAGCCCAGCAGATTTCGAGGAATGGCCGGTTGTTCTCCATCAGGATCGCGATGTGATCCCCCGGCATGATCCCGCGGGCCCGGAGCGCGCGGGCGAACCGCACCGACCGTTCCTCGAGTTGGGCGTAGGTCACAGTCTCGCCGCTCGCACCCATTACGATCGCCGGAGCATCCGGGCGCGCGTGGGCATGCGCAGTGGGTGTCAAACGAATATCGGTCCCCGTCACAGATTCTCGCTCTCACGTCGGCCGCTCGACGGCGTCGCCGAGGTCGGATGACCTCAACTGTAGAACGTCATTCCTGATTGCAGAAGTACAATTCGCGTGGCACCGCTCATTGAAGGCCTGAGCGACAAATGGCATCCGGGTCAACGCGATCACACCGGGCACTATCTCCGACCGAAAAGCCTCGCTCCCTGGAGAGCGAGGCTTTTCTTCATCTCAGTGACCGGCCGGGTCTCCCAGCGACACGTGGTGGAGTTCCTCCAAATACCTCACCACATCCGTCTGATCTGCGGCAGGATCGAGTTCGTCGACCGCCGCATTCCACAACCGTCCCACTGCCTCCCCGAGGAGCGGTGAGATCTCCTGATCGTGCGCGAGGTCGAGTGCAATTCCGATGTCCTTGCGCATCAGGCGCGCAGCGAACCCGGAGTCGAACGACCGCGACAACACGAACTTCTCGAATTTCGTCTCGGTGGCCTGGTTTCGTCCGCTGCTCGCGTTGAGCACGCCCAGCAGCGTGGCGGGATCGATCCCGAACTTCCGGCCGACGAGAAGCGCTTCCGCCGCGATGAGCACGTTGTTCGCGGCCATCAGGTTGTTGAGAGCCTTCGCTGCGTGACCGGATCCGACCGGACCGACATGGATGATGTCGCTGCCCGTCGCCCGCAGCAGGGGAACCACCGAATCGACCGCGGCCGCATCTCCGCCGACCATCACGGCGAGCGCGGCCTGCCGGGCACGCGCGACACCGCCACTGACCGGGGCGTCGACGACAGAGATACCCTTCGCGGCCGCCACTTCGGCAAGTGCCTGGGTGCGTGTGGGGATGCTCGATCCCATGTCGATGATCGTGCTACCGGGCCGAAGATGTGTCAGCAGACCTTCGTCCGAGAGCACGACGGCGTCGACGATGTCGCTCGTCGGGAGCACCAGGACCACGACGTCGCAGTCCGCGAAGTCGGCGAGACTCGCTGCACCGCGGATACCGGCGTGGTCGTCGAGGAACCGTTCCTGAGAAATCGGATCGGCGTCGAACACCACCGTGGACTGCCCGCTGGCAACGAAATTCTGTGCAATGGGCCGCCCCATCGCGCCGAGTCCGATGTGACCGACCGTCTTGCCGGGCAACGGCACGATCCTGACCGTCGAGGTCTCCGGGCCGGCGGTCATGCGTTGCCCTCCCCGGTGCGCGGGCCGAGTTCGGCGACCAGCACTTCCTGGACCACCCGCATCGCCGATATACCCGCGGGACAACCCACATATGCGGTCGCGTGGACGACGGTCTCGGTGATCTCCTCGCGGGTCAGGCCGTTGCCGAGCCCCGCGCGCACGTGCGTCGCCAGTTCCTGGAGATGGCCGAGCGCGATGAGAATGCTGATCGTCGACAGCGATCGGTCGCGGCGTTCGAGACCGTCGCGCGTCCATACACCGCCCCAGACGAATTCGCTGACATACTCCTGCAACGACTCCCCGTCCGAGCCTGCGTTGCGTTCGAGGGCAGCGTCGACGTAGGCGTCGCCGAGCACTTCCCTGCGGACCGTGAGTCCGGCGTCGAAGAGTGCGCGGTGCGCGTCGTCGACAGACGCTCCGCTCACCGCTGGGTCCTGGGTCATCAAATGTTCCTTCCGAGAATGGACAGCAGCACCGCGTGCGCGGTCAGAGCTTGACGGTGACGCACTTGACCTGCCCGTAGTGGTGCAGCGCTTCGACGCCCTTCTCGCGCCCGTAGCCACTGTTCTTCCACCCACCGAACGGGGTCTGCACCGATGCCGTCGACCACGTGTTGACGAAAACCTGGCCGGTGCGCAAGCGGTCGCTGACAGCGAGCGCCCGGGACACGTCCCTGGTCCACACACCTGCGATCAAACCGTACTCCGAGTCATCTGCGATCGCGACCGCGTCATCGTCGGTGTCGAACGGGATCACCACGACGACGGGACCGAAGATCTCTTCGCGCGCAATGCGCATCGAGTTGTCCACTCCGGTGTACACGGTGGGATCGATGTAGAAGCCGCCGGTCTCCTCGGCGAGTGCCGAGACAGTGCCGCCGGTCTCGGCTCGAACGCCCTCTGATTCGGCGACCTTGAAGTATTCCTGGACGCGCCCGAACTGTTCGCGAGTGATGATCGGACCCATGTCGCGTCCCACCTGGATGGCAGCCACAGCGCCGACCAGTCGGCGTACGACCTCATCGTGCACTTCGCGGTGCACGAGCAGGCGGGTACCGGCGGAGCACACCTGCCCCGCGTTCCCGGTGAACGCCGCCAGCGCCCCGGCAACGGCGGCATCGAGATCGGCGTCGGCGAAGATGATGTTCGCCGACTTGCCGCCGAGTTCGAGAGTCACAGGAATGATCCGTTCCGCGGCGATCCCCGCGACAGCGCGACCCGTCGGCACCGACCCGGTGAACGCGACCTTCGCGACCCCGGGGTGCTGGGCGAGCGCAGCACCCGCGTCGCGTCCGTTTCCGAGCACGATGTTGACCACGCCGTCGGGAATCCCGACCTCTGTGGCGAGTTCCGCGAGCCGCACGCTGGTCGCCGAGGTGTTCTCGGATGGCTTCAGAACCACCGTGTTGCCTGCGGCGAGCGCGGGTGCACAGGCCCGCGACGCCTGATTGAGCGGCACATTCCACGGCGTGATGACGCCGATGACGCCGTACGGCTCACGCTTGGTGAACACATGCTGGTCGAGTGCCACGTCGAGGGTCTCGCCGACGGGCATCCCGACAAGTCCACCGTAGAACTCGAAATACACGGCGGAGTTCTCGATTTCACCCGAGGCGACGGCGAGCGGCTTACCGGTCTCACTCACCTCGAGCTCGGCCAGTTCGGACTTGTTCGCACGAATAGCGCGGCCCAGGTCGGTGATCAGACGCCCACGTGCCAGCGCCGGGGTCTTCAACCACTCCGTTGTCGCCCTCGACGCAGCAGCAACGGCGATGTCGATATCGCTGCTGTCGCCGTCCGCGATCTGCCGCACTGTGCGACCGGTCGCGGGGTCGGTCACAGGAAGGTAGTCGCCGCCGTGGGGTGGGGCGGCGGCTCCGTCGATCCAGTGTTCGAGGGTCTCCATCGTGTATGCCTTCCTCAGTCGCGGGGCTGCCGGGCTCAGGCCCGAAGAGCGTCCGGTGTGAACATCGCCCGGCGATCGTGCAGGAATTCGTGCGGATAACCGAGGCGGATACTCGATGCGTCGTCGAGCCGCGACAGGTGAGAGTCGTCGAGTTCGACGTCCAATGCCGCCAGATTGTCGTTGATCTGGTCGACGGTACGTGCACCGATCGACAGCATAAGCCCTTGCCTGCGTACCCATGCGAGTGCGACCCGCGCGGGTGAGACACCGAGTTCGCCGGCGACGTCCCGCGTGACCGTGAGGATGCGCTGCACGGGCGCAGGTAACTTCGCGAAGGCCTCCTCGGACATGGGTCGGGCGAGGGTGCCGCGCCCGAGCGGACTCCATGCGGAGACCTCGATCCCCAGTGCCCGCGCCATCGGCAGAAGATCGCGTTCGGCAGTGCGCGCCGTGAGCGCATACTCCACCTGCATCGTGCAGAACGAACTCCATCCGCGCAGCTCGGCGATGGCGACGGACTGCGATACCACCCAGGCCGGGGTGTTCGACACCCCGACCGCGAGCACCTTGCCCGACCGCACCAGGTCGTCGAGGGCCCGCAGGGTCTCGTCCACCGGCGTGCACTGATCCCACGCGTGGACCCACAGCAGATCGATGTAGTCGGTGCCGAGACGGCGAAGACTCGTCTCGACGCTGCGGCGCAAGCTCTTGCGATGATTTCCGCCCGTGTTGGGGTCGGCGGAGTCGGTAGGGAAGGTGTACTTGGTGCTCACGACTACCGAGTCGCGCTCCGGCGCCACGAGCCGCCCGAGGATCTCCTCGCTCGAACCGTTTGTGTAATTGTTCGCGGTATCGACGTAGTTTCCGCCGGCTTCCCGGTAGGTTTCGTAGATCTTCCGGCTGGTCGATTCGTCGGTGCCGAAACCCCATTCGGTTCCGAAGGTCATCGTGCCGAGGCACAACTCGCTGACCCTGATACCGGAGCGTCCGAGCACCCTCATCGGAATGGCGCTGCGTGTCGTCTCAGACTGTCGTGTCGTCTCAGGCATCGTCGTCCACCACCCAGTTCACCATGCGGTGCAGTGGGTACATGCCGTCGTGTGGGCCGCCCATGCTGCCGCGCAATGCGCCGCCGAGCTTGACGATCCGCTGCACGCCCGCGGTCGCGAGGTGATCACGGATCTCGGCCTTGCGGTGGCTCGGGTACACACCGACCGTCTGAGTTGCCACCGTCGCGTAGGACGCGGCGTCGCGCAGATTCGCGATCGGAATGACGTTGACGGTCTTGAAATTGGGGTGGAAGTCGACCATCTCGGGAGAGCGGACCACGAGTCCGGAACCGTCGAATGTGCCCCACACGCGATAATCGGGTTCGAGGTACCGCATACCTTCGACGGCCTCGCGGATCTCGGAGTCGGGCTTCGGTCCCACCGCGGACGCGAAATCGCGGTCCACGCCGAGACGCTCGTGCAGCAGAGCGCAGAAGCGGTCGACCTGTTCGACGTCCCCTTCGACGCAGATGTGTCGCGCCGCGAGACAGGCATCCTGGTTGAAGATCGTCGCGTCGGCCGCTGCGAGTTCGGCAACTTCCCGCAGCGTCTCCTCCGATTCGAATGCCTCGCGTCCGACGATCGCCATCGAGACCTTCGGATCGAACGAGATCAGGCCGAATCCCGGCCCCGCGTACTTCGCCGCGTTCTCGATCGCGGGGCCGCCACCCCACGCTACAAGCTTGTCGAAGTACTGCGAGCGGTAGAGCACACTTTCGACCGACTCGTCGCCGCCACGCCAGTAGACCGCGGAGATCGACTTCAGGACGGGGTGGTCGGGTCCGATGTCGGCCATCGTCCGCAGCACGGCCACGGTGGTGAACGGGTCGGCCGACGGCATCTTGAACACGTTGACGGCCTTGAGAAGAGCCGCGTCGGCGATCGACGTCATGGCCGCGCTGGGCGAGTTCCCCGCGAGCATGTGGACGAGTCGCGGGGGAAATGCGCGGATCTTGCTGACACTGCCGTTGGGGTCGGTGTTCTCGACCCATCCGTCCAGGACGTCGATGCTGCCGAAAGTACGTTCGAGCCGGTACTCGAGGGACTTCCTGGTCAGGAACTGGCCCGGCCGCTGGAAGGTGTTCTCGATGATCCGCCTGGGCAGTGCGCTGACCTGCAATGTCATTTCGAGCGATTCCTGGAGGTAGGGGTTCTTCTCCAGGGTGAGCTGTCCGGCGGTCTCGACGAGGAAATCGATGATCTCCGTGATCGGCACGTCGAACGCGGGCCCGGGCTCGGTCCGCGGGACGAACAGTTCGTTGTATTCGATCTTGGGGGTGACGAAGGGAACGCCGAAGTCGCGGGAGAGATATTCGTTGTCCTCGCCCCAGACGAGTTTGCCTCGGACGAAATGCGGGACCCGGATCTTGGTGCGCGCGGGTGCAGTTGCGGTCATGGCGTTCTACTCCCCCACGATTCCGCGGACGTATGCGTCCATGGTTCCGGCACAGGTGATCTTGTCGTCGTCTCCGAGGTCGGAGTACCGCACGATGTTCGGCATCACGGTCTCGCCGTCACGTCCGCACGGGCACCGGCCGAGGTCGACCGTGATCTTGTCACCGGAGATCGTGCCGCCCCAGCGACCGTCGACGGTGGTGTCGACGAATGCTGCCCGGCCTTCGACGAGGTTTCCCGACGCTTCGGCAAGCGCGTCGCCGTCCTTGTTCAGGACCAGGAGCACAATTGCGTCCGGTACGTGGTAGCGGCCCTCTTCCGGGCACTTGAACATGCGGTTGTTGAGTTCCTGCATGGAGTAGTAGTGCAGGAAGCGTTCCGGAGCGATGTTGAGCATCCGGTAGATCTGTTCCTGGTAATCGTCGGGCAGGTTCGTGCCCTTGAGTCCGCCACCGCTGGTCAAACCGTTGATGCCGGTGATGTCGCCGTCCTTGACACCGCGCTCGCGGAGGACTTCGACGAGGCGGTACAGCTGCGGGAACTGCGAGCTGAACAGGATGTTCTCATCGCGACGCGCGAGGATCTGGTCGGCGTAGTGGTTCAGCTTCTGTTCCTGGAGCGCCGCACGTTCGGCGGCTTCCGCCTCGAACGACGCGATGTCGTCAGGAGCGGCAGTTCCGTCGGCCATGGCGCGACGCACCGCCGACAACCGGGACAGGTAGCGATGGAACCCTTCCGGCGCGGGCCCGTCGAAGAGCGGGAGCGCATCGGACCTGGAGAACGACTTGATGATCAGATCGCGCACGGCTGCGTGCTGGGTCTGTCCGGTGTCGGGTCCGACGGGGATGACGTGCCATGCCTTTTCGGGCGGCATCCCCAGCGAGTCGAAGCAGTCGAGCAGGTTCTGCTTGTTGACCTCGAAGTCGCGGATGGACTTGTTGAGGAACGAGCCCTTTCCACTGGTTCCGCTCGAACTCGACACCATGTGGCCGGCCTTCTCGAGCGCGGCGATCCAACCATCCACATCGGTGACACCGGAGACGTCGACGTCATCGAGCCGGCGCGTGGAAAGGGAACCGAGCCACCGGTTCATCTGTTCCCACTTACCCTTGGCGATCAGCGATTCCGGGTAACTCTTGTAGGTTGTGTGGGGGAAGAGCAGAGGAACGATGTCCTCGCGGGAACTGATTTCGGTGATGCCCTGATCGTTCGCACGCTGAGTCAGAACGGGGACCTGTTCCCGCCGTTCCTGGAAGTACGCGTTCAGCGTCCCGATGACGTCTTTCTGCATCGTCGCTTCTGTCACTGTGCCCTCCGGCCGTTGAGTTTTCGGAAGATCCGAGATAACTAGACTTGTGGGTATAGTTAGCGAATACGGATAACCATACTCATCGGGAAAGTTTTATGTCCAGAGGCAATTTTGTTTGGCACACTCGTCACCTATGACACCGGTGAACGATGTGCCACACACCGACAGCATCGGTCGGCGCCGCGGCGGCCGACCGACCAGGGAGGAAGCGGGCAAACTCGACGAAGCCGTTCGCGAGTCAGCACTCCGACTGTTCCTCGAAAACGGTTACGAGGGCACGACGATGAACGCCATCGCCGCCGCGGCCGGAACCACGAAACCGTCCCTGTACGCACGCTTCCCCACCAAGGAAGACGTCTTCCGGTCAGTACTCGGGTGGGCCATGTCGCGCAGCGACTGGCCCTGGCCCGAACCCGAGCTACCTGATTTCGACGACCTCGAGAAGGCTCTGACCGCGATCGCCGGCACCGCAGTCCGGCGCGCCCTCGATCCGTCGATGATCAAACTCCAGCAGGTAGCGGTCGCCTACGCGTCCCGCTACCCCGATATCGCCCGCAAGGCACTCGGTTCCGGGTACTGGCCGCGCACGAGACAGGTCGCCGAACTCCTTCGCCGGCACGCGGCCACCGGCTCCATCGTGGCCGACGACCCAGATGCCCTCGCCGAACTGTTCCTCGGCATGGCGGCCGGCGCACCGGCGCGCCTCGCATCGTTCGGGATCATCCGCGAAAATCCCGACGAGCACACCCGTGCAGCGGTCACCCTGTTCCTGCGCAGCCTGCGCCCGGAGACGGACCGTCCGAGGTCCTACGAGTAGGCCACGATCTCGTTCTTCATCAGCGCGATCTTCTCCTCGACCACCGCGTACTTGTCGCGAGCATCGAACCCGTGATCTTCGAACTCGTCGTTGTTCCACCCGAATCCGACGCCCAGCACGAGACGACCACCCGACATGACATCGAGCGTGGACACAGCCTTTGCGTAGGAAATCGGGTCGTGCCCACCGGGAAGTGCCGTGCAGGCTCCGACGGTCAGGCCGGTCGCCGCGGCGACGAACGACAAGCTCACGAGCGGGTCCCACAGACGGAAGCAGCCGTCGGGTAGGACTCCGCCACCGGGGAAGGGTGTTTCGCGACACTCGGAATACGTGAATGCTCCGGCACGAACAGTGATTCGAACCCGCGAGCCTCCGCGGCACGCGCGAGGTCGACCAGCGGCATCGACGTATCGGCTCCGCCGTAGTGCAGCCCGACTCCCATGGAGTCGGTCATGTCGCGGACTTTTCGCGTTGGGCAGTAATTGCTGCCATGACACCGCCGTCGACGAGAACGTCGATGCCGTTGACGAAGCTCGCGTCGTTTGACAGCAGGAACGCCACGACCGTTGCGAGTTCGTCGGCCTGCCCGAGTCGTCCGAGTGGCGTCGCGCGTTGCATGTCGGCGATACGCGGATTGCTCGCCGCCTCCTGACGCCCCTGCGGAGTATCGATCAGTCCCGGCGACACGGAGTTCGCCCGCGCCCCTGCAGCACCGAGGCGGACAGCCTCCGCACGCGCGAATCGCTGCACCCCGTGCTTCGCCCACGAGTAGGCGATACCCGGTTGCTCGATCGATTCACCGACGATCTCACGGAGCTTGTCGAGGAGCTCCCCGTCGAGCGGATCATCCAGGACCGCACCCAGTTCCGGCTCCGGATCCATTCGCCCGATCAACGGCGCCATGGAGGCGAAATAGACCATTGCAGTGCCTGCGGTGGCGAGTGGACGGAGCGCCTCCGCCAGCAGCGCGGTGCCGACGAGATCGACCGACACGATCTTCCGCCAATCGGCCATCGTCGGCGAGATACCCGCAGCATGAGCGACGGAACGTAGCGTCCCGAGCTCGGCCGCGCGATCGGCGAGCCGACCGAGCGCCGCGGCGTCACCGACATCGGCGACGAACGGCTCCACCACCGTCCGCTCCGACGACAACTGCGATGCCGCCTCCTTCGCGGAGGCTTCATCGATGTCGACGAGCAGCAGTGTGTCGACCGTGCCGACCACCCGCTCCGCGCATGAAAACCCCATGCCGCGTCCGCCGCCGGTCACGATCCCTACGTTGCCCATACTTTCCCCTGTTCGCCTGGTTGATGTGCCGACCTGCAAGCTTTGATGTGCCGATCCGGCAGGTTTCCGCTGTGCCGACCCTGCAATATGCCTAGCGCGACGCCGCCCAGCACTGCGACATGCCGGGTTCCGCCACCCGGGTGACGAATTCGAGGAGGAGCCCCGATGGGCTGCGCATGAAGGCGAAGAAGAGGCTGCCGTCGGGCGCTCGGCGGGTCGCTTCCGTGCTGTAGCCCTGGCCGGCGAACTCGTCGCGATCCGCGTCGACGTCGTCGGACCAGTAGCCGAGGTGGTGGATTCCGGGGACCGACTCCCACAGGGGCGCGGCTGCACTCCGGACGAGTTCGATGCGCGGTTCGGTGATCGAGAACGCGCACAACAGGTCGACAACTTGATCGCCCGTGGGGAGCCTCACGGCAACCTCACCGCCCACCTCCGGCCCCCATTCGTATCCGAAGAGCTGCGAGAACTCCGCCTTGGTCGCGGCCAGGTCGTCGGTCACGACGCCCATGTGGAAAAGGTCTTCGGCTTTCAACTCGGTGCCTTTCGTAGCGGACTGTTCCAAACCGTCTTCAGTCGTGTAAGAATAGCATTCTGGAAAGACGGAATTAATATTCTTTGGATCAGAGAGGAGCCAGGCAATGGCGTGGGACTTCGAAACCGACCCCGAATACCAGGAGAAACTGGACTGGGCCGACGCCTTCGTGCGCGACGAGGTCGAGCCCCTGGACCTGGTGTGGGAGCACGAACAGTTCGTACCCCTCGACGGACTTCGGCGCAAGGCCATCGATCCGCTCAAGCAGCGGGTTCGTGAACAAGGCCTGTGGGCCACACACCTCGGCCCGGAACTCGGCGGGCAGGGCTACGGACAGCTCAAACTCGCACTGCTCAACGAGATCCTCGGACGCTCGTCTTGGGCACCGATCGTCTTCGGGTGCCAGGCACCCGATACCGGCAACGCCGAGATCATCGCGCACTACGGCACTCCCGAGCAGAAGAAGAGGTACTTGCAACCGCTGCTCGACGGCGAACTCTTCTCCACCTACTCGATGACCGAACCACAGGGCGGCGCCGACGTCGCGCAGTTCCGCACCCAGGCGGTCAAGGACGGCGACGACTGGGTCATCAACGGCTGGAAGTACTTCTCCTCCAACGCCAAGACCGCCTCGTTCCTGATCGTGATGGCCGTGACCGACACCGAGGTACCGGTGCACAAGGGCATGTCGATGTTCCTCGTGCCCGCCGACACCCCGGGCATCAACATCGTGCGAAACGTCGGTCTGTACGGCGAACCGATGAACGGCGGTAGCCACGCGCTCATCCACTACGAGGACGTGCGAGTACCCGCCGACGCACTCCTCGGTGGCGAAGGCCAGGCGTTCGCCGTCGCCCAGACCCGCCTCGGCGGCGGCCGCATCCACCACGCGATGCGCACCATCGGCCTCGCCCAGAAAGCTCTCGACACGATGTGCGAGCGCGCGCTGAGCCGTGAAACCGCCGGCAGCCGCCTCGCCGACAAGCAGACCGTCCAAGGCTATATCGCCGACTCCTACGCGCAGCTGACACAGTTCCGTCTGTTCGTGCTGCATACCGCCTGGAAGATCGACAAATACAACGACTACAAGAAGCTCCGTAAGGACATCGCGACGGCGAAGATCGTGATGCCGACCGTGCTGCACGACATCGCCTGGCGGGCAATGCAGGTACACGGAGCGCTCGGCGTCACCAACGAGATGCCGTTCTTCCGGATGATCCACGGCGCGGCCGTGATGGGCCTGGCCGACGGCCCTACCGAGGTCCACAAGACCACCGTCGCCAAGCAGGTCTTGCGCGACTACACCGCAACCGACGACCTGTGGCCCTCGGAGTGGATTCCGCGTAAGCAGGACGAAGCCCGTGCCAAGTACGCCGAATACCTCGAACTGGAAGTGGGGAACCTGTGATCGACACGAAACGACTCGCCGAGTGGATGGACGAGCGCGGACTGCCCGGTAAGGGCGCCCCGCTCGAAGCCACCTATCTTTCCGGCGGCACGCAGAACGAGATCTACAAGCTGGTCCGCGACGACTTCACGAGCGTCATCCGGATCCCTCCCGCGGCCGCACCCGCCGACCGCGACAGCGGAATCATGCGCGAGTGGCGGATCATCCAGGGCCTCGACGGCACCGACGTCCCCCACACCGCTGCGATCGCCGCATGCGAGGACACCTCGGTGCTCGGCCGCGCCTTCTACCTCATGGGATTCGTCGACGGCTGGTCCCCGATGGACCACCGGGACGGCTGGCCCGCTCCGTTCGACAACGACCCCAAGGCACGAGCCGGTCTCGCCTACCAGCTTGCAGAGGGCATCGGTCTGCTGTCCAAGGTCGATTGGAAGGCGCAGGGCCTCGAGGGCCTCGGGCGGCCGGACGGTTTCCACGATCGGCAGGTCGACCGCTGGACCCGATTCTTCGAGCGGATCAAGGCCCGCGAGATCGAGGGCATGGACATCGCCACCAAGTGGCTGCAGAATCACCGCCCGCTCGACTACATCCCTGGCCTGATGCACGGCGACTACCAGTTCGCGAACGTGATGTACGAACACGGTGGACCCGCGAAGCTCGCGGCCCTCGTCGACTGGGAGATGGGCACTGTCGGCGATCCGAAGCTCGACCTCGGCTGGATGCTCATGAACTGGCCCGAGGACATGGACGCTCCCGGAGAAAGCGCAGTCAGCTACGTCGACCTGAGCGGTATGCCGAACCGGTCGCAGATGCTCGCCCACTACTCCGAGGTCTCCGGCCGTCAGGTCGACGACATCGATTACTACCTCATCCTCGCCAAGTGGAAGCTCGCCATCGTCCTCGAGCAGGGATTCCAGCGCGCCGGCGACGACGTAAAGCTGCAGTCGTACGGACCGGTCATCACCGATCTCATGAAGTCGGCCGCCGAACTCGCCGAGTCGACGGGGTACAAGGGATGAGCGCGCCGGTGGAGGGACTCGTACGAGAACAGCACGGCGCGGTTCTCCTCTTGCGTCTGGACCGCCCCGAAGCACGGAATGCGCTGACCGCCGCTGTGATCAACGGAATCGGTGCAGCCGTCGAGGATGCGGAGGCAGATCCCCAGATCCGGGCGTTGGTCCTCACCGGAACGGGAGACCGCGCGTTCTGCTCGGGCATGGACCTGCGGGCATTCGCCGGCGGGGAGAAGATCGGTCTGGACTCCGGCCCCGGAGCCGCCTACGCGCGACTGGCCAAGGGCGAGACCGACATTCCAGTGATCGGCGCAGCCAACGGCACCGCGATCGGAGGCGGGCTCGAACTCCTTCTCGGATCCGACATCATCGTCGCCTCTTCCGCTGCGAAGTTCGGTCTTCCCGAGGTGAAACGGGGTCTGTTTCCCGCCGGCGGCGGGACGAACATCGGGACACGGATTCCTCGGGCCGCCGCCATGGAGCTGACGCTGACCGGTGACCTGATCAGCGCGCAGCGCGGATACGAACTCGGTCTGATCAACCAGGTCGTCGAACCGGAGGACGTCCAGTCGGCCGCGATGGCATTCGCCGAACGCGTCGCGGCGAACGCCCCGTTGGGCCTGTCCGCGGTGAAGGAACTCGTTCGTCTTGCCCAGTCGGACCCCGCACGGGCCGACGAGCGCCTCGGACATTGGCAGAGCGTCGTCTTCACCAGCGACGACGCGAAGGAAGGTGCCGCCGCGTTCATCGAGAAGCGCGCACCGGTCTGGCAAGGGCGGTAGCGGGCATGCGCGCAGCGATCTGCTCCGAGTACGGGGAACCCGAAGTGGTCCGCATCAGCGTAGGTCCCTCTCCCATTCTCGAACCGGGCCAGGTGCGGGTCAGGGTCGGTGCTGCCGCGGTCAATTTTCCCGATGTCCTGGTCGTCGCCGACAAATACCAGATCAGCGTGCCCCCACCGTTCGTGCCCGGTAGCGAGTTCGCAGGAGTCGTGGAGGAGGTCGCCGGCGAGGTCGGCGACCTCGCCGTCGGCGATCGGGTGAGTGGCACCGGTATCGTCGGCGCGTTCGCGGAGGAGATCGCAGCAAAGGCCGCGTCGCTGAAGCGGATACCCCACGGTGTGGATTACCGCACCGCTGCCGCGTTCGGCGTGGCGCACCGGACCGCCTATCACACGCTCCGGTCGGTGGCTCGGCTCCAGCCGGGTGAAACCCTCGTCGTGCTCGGCGCAGGCGGTGGCGTAGGCCTCGCGGCGGTCCAACTCGGAGCGGTCCTCGGCGCGACCGTCGTCGCAGTGGCGTCATCATCCGACAAGCTGGAAGTTGCGGCGTCGTACGGTGCGAAACATCTCGTCGACCATCGGTCGGGTGATCTGCGTGCCCTGCTGAAGAATGCCGTTCCCGAGGGCGCGGACGTCGTTGTCGATCCCGTCGGCGGCGACCTGTCGGAACCGGTGCTGCGGTCGCTGCGCCGCGGCGGACGCTTCGTCACCGTCGGCTACGCATCTGGGACCATCCCTCGGATACCGCTCAATCTCGTTCTGGTGAAAGGTATCCGAATTCAGGGGTTCCAGTTCCAGGATCTGGATCCTGACGAATACCGGCGAGGCGAGGAAGAATTGGTCGAGCTCCTCGTCTCGGGACGGGCCGTGCCGCACATCGGTGCGGTGTACTCACTCGACGACACCGTCGATGCCCTCCGCCTTGTAGGCGACGGGAGGGCCGTCGGCAAGGTGGTCATCGACCTTCAGAAGGCCTGACCGATCGGACACGACGTCCCGGCACTCATCGGAGAGCCGGGACGTTTGTGATTTCTGGGCTGTCGAACCTTGTTCCGTCGTGCGACCGGGTCGGGTCACATCAGACCGACGTGAGGCGACCCGACTGCGATGCGGTGAACCCGGACGTCCGGAAGGATTCGGTGGGTGCGATCACGGGCTCACGGACTTCCGCTGCAACGAGCGCATGCCGCTTGAACACCTGCGCCGCCCTGCTCATACAGTATTCCGACGGCGAGAACCGGGCGTCGATATCTGCCGGGATCTCATCGCCCCACATGCTGAACTTCGTCAATCCTCGTTCGAGTACCCGGTTCAGGCCCGCTCGGATGCGCTCGTCGGACGAGTAGAGCTCGGCCGATGCCACCAGCGCCTCGGGTACGAGACCATTCTCCGTCGCCAAAGCAGAGTCGAGATCGACGACGCGGGCTCCGAGGATCTCGAGGGGGCGGATGTCTTGATGCTCTCGGGTCAGGACGGTGACTTCCCAACCTGCCTGGACCTGGTCGTAGAGCCAACCTCCGGCGTTGCGCACGGTATCGACCACGCGCGGTGCGACGATGACGACGCGATGCCTCAGATTGTGCTGGTGGGCATGAGCTGTTGCTCGAGCGACTGTGTGAAGTCCTCGAAGATCTCGGCTATCGGGAGCGAACGATCGAGCAGCCATGAGGTTTCCATTCCGTTGAGGAAAGCGACGATTTCCACCGCTTTGACGGCTGGGTTCACATCCATCCGATACCGTCCGGCATGTTGACCACGCCGGATTCCCGCCTCGATCGTGTCGATCGCGGCCCGGTGTCGAACGAGTAGGCGATCGTGCAGCGGAGCATCCGGCTCCAGGTTCTCGATCAGGAGTACAGCAAACATCCCGACCAGGTCAGGGGACTTCTCGAAACGCAAGTACAGGCCCCTGATCTGCTCGATGGGATCTCCCGAACGATCAGCACGTGCATCATCGTCTGCATCCCGCGCGTCGAGCACGGCATGCAGCAATTGGTCCTTGGACTGGAAGTGATGCAGCAGGCCCGCGGGAGTGATGCCCGCGGCCCGTGCGATCTGAGCGAGGCTTGTGCTGCGCCACCCGTTCCTCGCCAACAACCGCTGAGCTGCGCTGAGAATCAGCTCCCTGCGGCCCTCACCCTTGGCGAGAAGCGTGTCGTACGCCCTTTGCACGCTGCCCCTCTCCTTCACGTCCCCAACCTACTGAACACACATTAGGTCGGTTTTCCGAATGTGACAAGGGTCTCAGGCCGAGAATTTTCCTGACTGGATCACACTGCGTGAAACCCTACGCTCCCACCAGTTCGACGACGGTGGCGTTCGCGGTTCCGCCGCCTTCGCACATGGTCTGGAGGCCGTATCGAATTCCATTGTCGCGCATGTGATGAATCATCCGAGTCATCAGTACGGCACCGGAACCTCCGAGCGGATGCCCGAGCGCGATCGCCCCACCGAGGGGGTTGACCAGCTCCGGATCGGCACCGGTCTCGGCGAGCCACGCCAGCGGAACCGACGCGAATGCCTCGTTGACTTCGAAGACTCCGACATCCTTCAGGCCGATCCCCGCCTTCCCGAGCGCCTTCTCGGTAGCCGGGATCGGGCCGGTGAGCATGAGTACCGGATCGGCGCCCGCCACCGCACCCGCCCGATAACGGACGAGCGGGGTCAAGCCCAGCTCCCGAGCCTTCTCCGGCGTGGTCACCAACAGCGCAGCGGCGCCGTCGGAAATCTGCGACGAGTTTCCGGCGTGGATCACGCCGTCGTCGGCAAATGCAGGCTTGAGTCCCGCGAGCTTTTCGACCGTGGTGCTACGACGGATACCCTCGTCAGCGCTGACCGTGCCCTCGTCGGTGACCACCGGCACGATCTGCGCCTCGAACGCCCCGCGATCCTGCGCCGCGGCGGCGCGCTCATGCGAGGTCGTCGAGTATTCGTCGAGTCCAGTACGCGAGAATCCCCACTTCTGGGCGATCTTCTCGGCGGAGATTCCCTGGTTGAACGCGAACCCGTCGTAGCGCGCGAGCGCCCGGGGTCCGTACGGTTGCCCGGACGCGCGCGCCGAGCCCAGTGGGACCCGGCTCATGACCTCGACCCCGCCGGCAACAACCACGTCCTGCTGCCCCGACATCACCGCCTGAGCCGCGAAATCGATCGACTGCTGACTCGACCCGCACGCCCGGTTGATCGTGGTGCCGGGGATCGACTCCGGCCATCCGGCGGCGAGCACCGAGTAGCGGCCGATGTTGCTCGACTGGTCGCCCACCTGAGAGACGCAACCCCAGATGACGTCGTCGACGATCTGGGGATCGAGGCCGGTGCGTTCGACCAGCGCCTCGAGTACGAGCGCCGACAGGTCTGCCGGGTGCACTCCGGCCAGCCCACCGTTGCGCTTACCTACCGGGGTCCGGACGGCCGCAGCAATGACCACTTCACGCATTCGAATTCTCCTGGTTCCAAGTGTGTTTGCCGGCCATCTGTCGAATATCGATCATCACTTCACCGACCCGATCGCGCCCTGTTCACGCAGGCGGTCGATCTCATCGCGGCGGAGACCGAAGTCCGCGAGGACAGCGTCCGTGTGCTCACCGAGGCCGGGTACCGGCGCCATCGGCGGCTCGTAGCCTTCGATCACCGGTGGCGGCAGAATTGCCTCCACGGGCCCGTTCGGGCTCCCGACAGTCCGCCAACGATTACGGGCGGCCAGCTGCGGATGATCGATGACCTCGCGCGGCGTGTTGTATCGCGAATTGCCGATACCCGCCTCGTCGGCAATCTTCTGTACGTGGTCGAGCGGGTGTTGTGCGCACCACGCGGCGATGGCCTCGTCGAGCTCGGCGCGGTTCTCGCACCGTCCTGTGTTGGTCGAGAACCGCTCGTCGTCGGCGAGGTCGTCGCGCTGGATGATCTCGCGCGCCAGACGCTGCCACTCACGGTCGTTGGTCGTGCCGAGTACGACGATCCGGTCGTCGGCGGTGCGATACGAACCGTACGGCGCGACGGCCGGCGAGCTCATTCCGAGCGGTTGCTGTTCGACACCCGAGTAACGGGTGTACGTCAGGGGGTAGCCCATGATGTCTGCCATCGTGTCGAACAGGCTCACCGACACCTTCGACAGTCCACCACCGCGACCCCGGTTGCGTTCCCGTCCGCACAGCAACGCGAGAATCGACAGCGCCGAATACAGTCCGGTGCTGATGTCCGCGACGGGCGGACCCGGCTTCGCGGGCTGCCCGGGGAAGCCGGTGACAGAACACGCTCCCGACTCGGCCTGGATGAGCAGGTCGTAGGCGCGCTTGTGCGACAGCGGCCCGTCGGGGCCATATCCGTCGATCTCGACTGCGATCAGGTCCGGATACTTTTCGGCCAGATCCTCGGACGAAAGTCCCAGCCGCGCCATGGCTCCAGGTGCAAGGTTCGATACGAGGGCGTCTGCGCGCGCCAGCAGTGTGTGGAGTGCCCGGAGACCGCCTTCGGACTTCAGATCGAGGGTGATCGATTCCTTGCCGCGGTTGGCCCAGACGAAGTGCGCGGCCATTCCGTTGACGACGTCGTCGTAGTCGCGAGCGAAATCGCCGCCCTTGGGATTCTCGACCTTGATCACGCGCGCACCGAAGTCGGCGAGGACGCGAGTGCACATCGGCGCGGAGACCGCTTGTTCAAGGGTCACGACGGTGATCCCGGCGAGCGGGGCCTCCATCAGTAACTCCTCGGCAGTCCGAGGGTGTGGGATCCCAGGTAGTTCAGGATCATCTCCTGGCTGACCGGGGCGATGCGCATCACGCGTGCCTCACGGAAGTATCGCGAGACGTTGTATTCCTCGGAATAGCCCATTCCGCCGTGGGTCTGCAGTGCCCGATCCGCGGCGGCGAAACCTGCTTCCGCACAGAGATATTTGGCGGTATTGGCCTCGCGGCCGCACGGCTTGCCGTTGTCGTAGAGCCAGGTGGCCTTGCGCAGGACGAGTTCGGCCGCATCGAGGTGTGCAAGCGCATCGGCGAGGGGGAACTGGATGCCCTGGTTCATGCCGATGGGGCGCCCGAACACTTCGCGTTCGTTACCGTACTTCACGGCCTTGTCGAGCGCGACACGGCCGATGCCGAGAGCTTCGGATGCGATCAACATGCGCTCGGGATTGAGACCGTCGAGCAGCAGCTTGAACCCCTGCCCTTCTTCACCGATTCGGTCCTCGACCGGGATCCGGAGGTTGTCGATGAACAGCTCGTTGGAGGTGACCGCGTTGCGCCCCATCTTCCGGATGGGACGGATGTCGATCTTGCTGCGGTCGATATCGGTCAGGAACAGCGTCATGCCGTCGGTCTTCTTCTCGACCTCGTCGTAACGCTGCGTACGCGTCAGAAGCAGGATCTTCTCCGACTCGGCAGCCTTGGAGATCCATACCTTGCGGCCGTTGACGACGTAGTGGTCACCGTCGCGCTTCGCGAATGTCGTGATGCGTGACGTATCGAGGCCGGCACCCGGTTCGGTCACGCCGAAACAGACGTGCAGATCGCCGTTGACGATGCGAGGCAATGCGCGCGCCTTCATCTCGTCCGAACCGTGTTTGACGACGGGCTGCATCCCGAAGATGTTCAGATGGATTGCGCTCGCGGCATTCATCGCACCGCCGGACCGTGCGATCTCCTCGAGCAGGATCGTGGCCTCTGTGATGCCGAGACCGTGACCGCCGTACTCCTCGGGCATCGTGATGCCCATCCAGCCGCCGTCGGCGAGCGTCTTGTAGAACTCCGTCGGGAACTCGTGCGCGAGATCCTTTTCCATCCAGTACTGGTCGTCGAAGTTCTTCATCAACTCGGCAACAGATTTGCGGATCAGCTCCTGATCCTCACTCAGCGCGAAGCTCATTCCACCCATAGTCGACACCTCATGCCGTCGTTGCGGGGCCGCGAACTGCGCAACTGCGGCAGCACGTCCGGCCTATCTTCAGTCTGCGATCGAGCGAATCAGTCGGAGGCGGGCAACGCCTTGGCTGCCTTGATCGTCATCGGGGTGCCGCCGTACGACAGTTCGCCGGTTCCGGGTGACGTACACAGCACCTCGATCGACCCAGCGGCGTCGACGTATCGCTTGCCCAGAAGGGTGACCACGTCGCCGTCGGGTTTGGAGTCCGGCTTGCCGGGAGGAGCCGCGATCATCGGGCTTCCGCCGCACGTGATCTCCTGCACGCCTTCCGCAGGTGCACGCACGACCACCACACGGGTAGTGCAGACGGTGCTGGCAAGTTGCCCACCAGGGCGCAGGGTTGCAGTCACGGGAAACCTCTCTTTCGGCAGGCGGTTGCGCGCGTCGAGTCATGGACGACCACACGCAGGTGCTCTCACATTAAGGAAACTATCTTCTCGCATCCGGAGAATCAATATGCTCATTCCATCAAGGACCTACGTCCGCAACCGACCGGCCTGCACAATCGGAAGGAGGGCGACCCCCTGGACATCGGCGGACCCACCCTCACGACCTGCAATTACGGCTACTTGACCACCATATGTTGACTATCTCCGCGAGTCGTGAGAATCTACCGTTCGTAAACGAGAATGGCATTCTCAACGAAGAGGAGTTCGGCATGGCCCTAGTGCCCCCGCTGCCGGCAGACCAATGGGACGAGCATGTCGATTCCGCACTGAAGGGGCTGATGCCCCGTCACATGCGCAATCCGGAAGACGCCGGCACTGCCATGGCGACGCTCGTCCGCCACCCGGACCTGACAAAAGCGTTCCTCGGGTTCAGCGTGCACCTGCTCTTCCGGTCGACGCTGTCACCACGGCTGCGCGAGATGACGATCCTGCGCGTAGCGCAGGTGTACGAGTGCGAGTACGAGCGCAGCCATCACATCCGGATGGCAGAGGAAGAAGGCGGGCTGACCCGCCCGGAGATCGAGGCCGCACTGGCCGGCACCGCTGAGGACGAGTTCGAGAACCGCCTCCTCTCGGCAGTCGACGAACTCCACAAGAACACCGCGCTGTCCGAACAGACCTGGAACGCGCTCGGAGAACACCTCAGCGAGCAGCAGCGCATGGACTTCATCTTCACCGTAGGCGGATACGGCCTGTTGGCCATGGCCTACAACACATTCGGCATCGAGTTCGAAAGCGAAAGGTAGAGCCTTGCCACACTTCACCAAACCGGCCGCAGGAAGCTGGACCGAGAACTACCCAGACATCGGTACCGCCCCGGTCGACTACACC
>NZ_SLVY01000012.1 GCF_004345605.1 Rhodococcus sp. SMB37 | reverse complement strand
GATGGTACTGCACTCGACAGGGTGTGGGAGAGTAGGACGCCGCCGAACACCCGTTTGCGAAAGGGGACCCATTTGTGGGTCCCCTTTCGTGTTTTTCATGAAAGGATTTTCCTGTGTCCGACAGCAACGGCGAACGTAGGTCCTTCCGAAGCGGAGGATCCACTCCGTGGTCGGGCCGGAGCGGCGACGACCGCCGGCGAGGCGATGAGCGCGGTGAAGAACGGAAAGACGACCGCCGACCGTCCTACGGCGGAGAAGGTAGGCCTGCTCGTGGCCGCGACGACAATCGTGAGCGCGGAGACGATCGCCGAGGGGGGGAACGCCGAGGTGGCGATTCCCACAGCGTTCGTCCCCACAGCGACAGGCCGCGCCAGGACCGCTCCGGTGCCGAGCGCGGCGGTGGAGACCGCCGGCGCGACGACCGTGGACGCGATGATCGGGGACGGCAGGGGTCCGGCTTCGGACGCAGTGACGACCGCCCCGGATACTCCGGACGTCCGAACCGGTCTTCCGATGACCGTCGCTCCTCCGACGAACGACGTCCTCGTGACGACAACCGCGGAGGCTACGGTGCGGAGCGCCGCGGTGCCGGGGACGATCGTCGCAGCAGTGGCGGAAGGGATCGCCGTGGAAGTGGCCAGGATCGCCACGGCGGCGGGGGAGCACCCCGTCGGCGAGGTGGCGAAGGCGGATTCGATCCCAAGGGTCGCGAAGGGGTCCGGCCGCAACGTCGGGAGGCACGTCCGGACGAACCCGACCTGCCGGACGACGTAGAGGCTTCGGAACTCGATCCGACCATCCGCCGCGACCTGCTGAGCCTGGACAAAGCGAACGCGAACGCCGTAGCCCGTCACCTGGTCATGGCGGGGCGTCTGATCGACGACGACCCGCGGACCGCTCTGTCCCATGCTCGTGCCGCCCGACAGCGTGCCGGTCGTATCGCAGTTGTGCGTGAAGCAGCCGGCATCACGGCGTACCACGCCGGGGAGTGGGCCGAAGCCCTGTCCGAGTTGCGGGCTGCGCGCCGGATGTCCGGGGGAACCGGCCTGCTGGCCGTCATGGCCGACTGCGAGCGCGGTCTGGGCCGTCCCGAGAAGGCTGTCGAACTCGGCCGCAGTGAGGATTCACGCAAGCTGACCGGTGACGAGGCGTCGGAGTTGCGCATCGTCGTCGCGGGTGCGCGGATGGATCTCGGTCAGATCGATCAGGCTGTGGTGACCTTGCAGACACCCGATCTCGATCCGGAACGGACCGGCACCGCCGCGGCACGCCTGTTCTACGCCTACGCCGATGCGCTGGTGGCAGCGGGTCGTACCGATGAAGGCCTGCAATGGTTCCTGCATTCGGCGGCAGCTGATCTCGAGGGCGTCACCGACGCAGAGGATCGGGTGGACGAGCTCACCGGAGACAACCTGTGAATTCGCAGACCTTGCGCTCCCGGTACGACGTGTTACTGCTCGATCTGGACGGCACCGTCTACCGGGGCGCGGAGGCGGTTCCCGGAGCGCGTGAGGCCCTCAATGGCGGCGATCGCATGTTGTACGTGACGAACAACGCCAGCCGACGTCCGATCGAGGTCGCGGAGCATCTACAGGAACTCGGGTTCGTCGCCGACGTCGATTCTGTGGTGACGAGCTCGCAGTCTGCTGCTCGGCTCCTCGCCGAACGGATCCCCACCGGATCGAAGGTTCTGGTGGTCGGTACGGACGCGCTTGCGGAGGAGATCGCCGCGGTGTCGCTCGAACCGGTCCGGACCGCGGATGCGCAGCCGGTCGCGGTCGTGCAGGGCCACTCTCCCGACACCGGGTGGCGCATCCTCGCCGAGGCGACGCTCGCCATCCGGTCGGGAGCTTTGTGGGTGGCGACCAACGTCGACTCCACGCTCCCGACCGAGCGTGGGCTCGTCCTCGGTAACGGCTCGATGGTCGCGTCACTGGAATCGGCCACCGGGCGTACGCCGATCGTCGCCGGCAAACCCGCGGCACCCCTGCTCGAGGATGCGATCCGCAGGTCCTCGGCGGATCGCCCCCTTGTGATCGGTGACCGGCTCGACACCGACATCGAGGGTGCCAACGCTGTAGGCGCCGACTCACTGCTGGTCCTGACCGGCGTGAGCACGATCGAGGATCTGCTGCGGGCACCCTCCCATCAGCGTCCCACCTACGTCGCTTCGTCCCTGGAATGCCTGGATACGGCAGCAGCAGAGTTGCGAGTGGAGCCCGGAAGGGGCTGGTCCGTCGCCGTCGACGGCGACGATCTGCACCTCGCGTCCACTGCACCCGGAGACTGCGCAGTGGCTGCGGGAGACGAATCCATGGCGGCGCTGCGGGGCGTTCTCGACATCGCGTGGGCACACCCGGGTTTCGGCACCATCGTGGGTCTGGACGAGGTCGCCCGGCGTATCGTCGCCCAATGGGTCCCGGCGTCCTGACACAGGTCGTGCGATGTGTCCGTCGTACCGATCATGGACTAGCGTGGTCGGCGATGAGCACGTCGATTCCACGACCAGGAGAACACCTCCCCGGCGCCGCACCCGGTGTCGACCCCGATGCTGTGCACGTCGAGGTCGACCGCTTGATTGCGCGTGTGCAGGAGGAGGGCGCCGTCGGCGATCCGGCTGCTGCGATCGGCCGGCAGGCGGAGCTGCTCGAGCAGGCGCACGACGTGCTGGTCCAGGCACTGTCGACAGTGGACAAGATCTGACATGGCGCGTCGAGCACGGGTCGATGCCGAGTTGGTACGTCGAGGTTTGGCGCGCTCCCGCGAACAGGCAAGTGAACTGATCGCGGCGGGTCGGGTTCTCATCGCCGGAACCGTGGCGACGAAACCGGCGACCGCTGTGGAGGCGAACACCCCGCTGATCGTCAACGACGTAGCCGATGAGGTGTCATGGGCCTCGCGAGGAGCACACAAGCTGATCGGTGCACTCGAGGCGTTCACGCCGTCCGGCCTGCAGATCTCGGGCCGGCGCTGCCTCGACGCGGGTGCGTCGACCGGTGGGTTCACCGATGTGCTGCTCCACGAAGGCGCCTCGGAGGTCGTCGCGGTCGACGTCGGATACGGCCAGCTCGTGTGGCGACTGCAGTCCGATGACCGTGTCCATGTGATCGATCGAACAAATGTGCGTAATATCGACGCAGAGACGATCGGGGGACAGGTCGACGTCGTCGTGGCGGATCTGTCGTTCATCTCGCTGCGCTTGGTGCTCCCGGCGTTCGTCCGGTGCGCCGAGCCGGGTGCTGATCTCCTTCCGATGGTGAAACCACAGTTCGAAGTGGGGAAGGAGCGCGTCGGCAGCGGTGGTGTCGTGCGCGACCAGGCGCTGCGGACAGAAGCGGTGCTGGACGTGGCGCGCGACGCCCAGAAACTCGGGCTCCGCACGTTGGGCGCGGTCGCGAGCCCGCTACCCGGTCCGTCGGGGAACGTCGAGTACTTCCTGTGGCTTAGGGCGGGAGAGCCGGACACGGGAGATCTCGACACGAGCGTGGTCGAACTCATCGAACAAGCGGTGCAGGAAGGACCTCAGTGACAACAGGGTCGGGCGAATCGGCGCCCGGGACGCAGGGCCGCGAGGTTCTGCTCGTGTCGCACTCGGGCAGGGAGGAGATCGCCGCAACCGCGCAGCGGGTCGCGAAACTCTTCGGCGATGCCGGGATCGTCCTGCGCATCCTCGAGGACGAAGCGATCAGCACCGGAGCAGTGGAAGTTCCCGGCGGCATGATCCGGATCGTCGAATCGGGTCCCGATGCGGCTGCCGGATGCGAGATGGTCATCGTTCTCGGCGGCGACGGTAGCTTCCTGCGTGCAGCCGAGCTCGCACAGCACGCGTCTGTGCCGGTCCTCGGCATCAATCTGGGCCGGATCGGCTTCCTCGCCGAGGCTGAGGCGGACCACCTCGAAGAAGCCCTGCATCAGGTGGTGCGACAGCAGTACTCGGTCGAGAACCGGATGACTCTCGATGTGACGATCCGAGTGGACGATGTGATCGTCGACCGCGGGTGGGCACTCAACGAGGCGAGTCTCGAGAATCAATCGCGACTCGGCGTCCTCGAAGTGGTTCTCGAAGTGGATGGACGTCCGGTCTCGTCCTTCGGGGGTGACGGGGTGCTCATCGCCACCCCGACCGGATCGACGGCCTACGCGTTCTCCGCGGGTGGCCCGATCGTGTGGCCGGAACTCGAAGCGCTACTGGTGATCCCGAGCAACGCCCACGCGTTGTTTGCGCGTCCGCTCGTGACCAGCCCGAAATCGATCATTGCGGTGGAGACCCTTGCGGGAAGCCATGCCGGGCTGGTGTTCTGCGATGGGCGCCGCACGCTCGAACTCCCGGCCGGAGGCCGTCTCGAGGTCGTCCGTGGGAAGCATCCCGTTCGATGGGTGCGGCTCGATTCGGCGCCGTTCGCAGACCGGATGGTGCGCAAGTTCGAACTTCCGGTGAAGGGCTGGCGGGGAAGGAAACTCTAGGTGCTCGCAGAGATCCGGATCGACAACCTCGGTGTGATCACCGAGGCAAGTGCCCGGTTCGACGGAGGCTTGACGGTGCTGACCGGCGAGACCGGTGCCGGCAAGACCATGGTCGTTACCAGCCTGCACCTGCTGTCCGGCGTGCGCGCCGACTCGGCACGGGTGCGGGTCGGCGCGTCGCGCGCTGTCGTCGAAGGCCGATTCAGCGTGGCCGCAGGCAACAGTCATGTCGAGAAGGAAGTGGCACGACTGCTCGAATCGGCAGGAGCGCAACGCGACGACGACGGCAGCATCATCGCGGTGCGCACCGTCAACAGCGACGGGGGGTCCCGAGCGCACCTCGGGGGCCGCAGCATCCCGGTCGGGTTGCTTGCCGAGTTCACCGATCCGCTCCTGACGGTGCACGGACAGAACGATCAGCTTCGGCTGCTGCGTCCCGACCAGCAGCGTGCCGCCCTCGACCGATTCGGCGGCAAGGCGATCACGGCGCTGCGAGAGCGCTACCGCACACATCGGCGGCGGTGGCTCGATGCCCGCGCCGAACTCCTCGACCGCACGAACCGGGCACGCGAATTGGCCCAGGAAGCGGACCGGTTGCAGTTCGGGCTGGACGAGATCGACTCGGTCGCTCCTCAGCGAGGCGAGGACGCACAGATCGTCGCCGACGTCCTACGCCTGTCGGATCTCGACTCACTTCGTGAGGCGGCTGCGGCTGCACACGGCGTGCTGGCCGGATACGACAGTGCCGACGCCGGAGAGGCCGCGTCCGCTTTGGACTTGCTCGGTGAAGCCCGGTCCCGTGTCGAGGGCTGCGACGATCCGGCGTTGCGCGAACTCGGCCCGCGGTTGGCTGAGGCCATCACGGTCATCACCGATGTGACCGCGGACCTCTCCGGCTATCTGGGCGATCTTCCGTCCGACCAAGGTGCACTCGAATCGCTGCTGACCCGTCAGGCCGAGCTGAAGACTCTCACCCGCAAGTACGCAGCCGACATCGACGGGGTGCTCGACTGGGCGGACGATGCGCGCGAACGACTGTCGCGACTCGACGTGTCTTCCGAGGCGCTCGAGAAACTCGCAGGCGAAGTGGACAGTGAAGCTGCGGCGACCGCCGACGCGGCCGGTGCGCTGACGACGGCGCGACGTAAGGCGGCCACCAAGCTCGCGAAGGCCGTGAGCAAGGAACTCGCCGGGCTCGCGATGGGTCGTGCAGTGCTCGATGTGCACGTACGCGACCGCGAGGCCGGTACGGGGGATTCCGCTCCTCTTCCCGTGGGCGACCGTACGTTGCACGCGGGGGAGTCGGGCGTCGACGACGTCGAGTTCCGGCTCGCCGCTCATGCCGGTGCGCCGGCCCTGCCCATCGCACGCAGTGCGTCGGGTGGTGAGATGTCGCGGGTCATGCTGGCACTCGAAGTGGTTCTCGCCGCCTCCGAGCGCGGCGCCACCATGGTGTTCGACGAAGTGGATGCCGGTGTCGGTGGCCGTGCCGCGGTGGAGATCGGCCGCCGTCTGGCCAGGCTTTCGCGCACGCACCAGGTCATCGTGGTGACTCACCTGCCGCAGGTCGCCGCGTTCGCCGACACTCATCTGGTGGTCGACAAGGTCGACGACGCGGAGGGTGTGGTGAGCAGCGGGGTGCGCACCTTGACCGACACGGAGCGGGTCACCGAGCTGGCCCGGATGCTCGCCGGGCTCGACGACACGGAGACAGGCCGGGCGCACGCGGAGGAGTTGCTTGCTATGGCGCACGCCGAGCGGGTGAGCTGAACAGGGTCGCGATCGTCGCGGTGTGACGCAGGGTGAAACCCCGCGTCGTCCGGCGCGCCTCCACAATCGCATCGCACCTCAGGAGCATCATTCTCACCATGAAGATGCCGGCGCTGCTGTCCCGCAACAATGAAACGCTGCCCGGAGTGAGCGGTATCGCCCGGGTCGACAAGAACACCGCGAAACTGGTCCGCCGGGTCGGCCCCGGCGACATCGTCATCCTCGACGCAGTCGACCTCGATCGGGTCACCGCCGACGCCCTCGTCGAAGCGGGGGTCTCCGCTGTCGTCAACGCCTCGGCGTCGATTTCCGGTCGATACCCGAACCTCGGCCCGGAAGTCCTCGTCGCCAACGACATCGTCCTGATCGACAGTGTCGGGTCGGATCTGTTCAAGAAGGTCAAGGACGGCGCCAAGGTCCGGCTGCACGAGGGTGGGATCTACGCCGGGGACCGTCTGCTCGTCGAAGGTGAGGAACAGACCGAAGCCGAGATCTCCGATCGCATGATCGAGGCGAAGACCGGACTGGTCGACCACCTCGAGGCGTTCTCGGGCAACACCATCGAATTCATCCGGTCGGAGAGCCCGCTGCTCATCGACGGTGTGGGTATCCCCGAGATCGACCTCGACCTGCAGGATCGACACGTCGTGGTGGTCACCGGCGGACCCGACCATGCGCAGGACCTGAAGAACCTGAGGCCCTTCATCAAGGAGTATTCACCGATCCTGGTGGGCGTGGACTCCGGTGCGGATGCCCTGACCAAGGCCGGCTATCGACCCGACCTGATCATCGGCGACCCGGACGGTATCGGTACCGCCACCCTCCAGTCCGGCGCGGAGGTGGTTCTGCCCGCCGACCCGGACGGGCACGCCCCCGGACTCGAACGCATCCAGGATCTCGGGATCGGTGCGATGACGTTCCCCGCGGCCGGCACGTCCACCGACCTCGCGCTCCTCCTCGTCGACCATCACGGCGCAGCACTGGTCGTCACCGTGGGCAGCACGGTCTCTCTCGACGAGTTCTTCGATCAGGGTCGCCGCGACACCAATCCGTCGGCGGTCATGACGCGCCTGAAGGTCGGTCCGAAACTGGTCGATTCGAAAGCCGTCGCCACCCTGTATCGCAGCCGGGTCTCCGGTGGTGTGATCGCGCTGCTCGTCTTCGCGGCACTGATCGCTGTCATCGCCGCGTTGGTCGTGTCCAATCTCGGTGGCGACGTCGTCGACTGGGTCACGACCTGGTCGGCCGATTCCGTCGAGTGGGTTCGGGGTCAGTTCGAGTGATTTCGATGCGCCAGCACGCGGTCTCCCTGATCGCGGTGTTCTTGGCACTCGGTCTCGGCGTCGTTCTCGGCTCGGGGCTGTTGTCGAACAGCCTCGTGGCCGGTTTGCGCGATGACAAAGATGACATGGGCCGCGAACTTCAGGCCGAACATGATCGAGCCAACCGGCTGGACTCCGAGCTGCGTGCCACCGACGACTACGACGCCACTGTCGCACCGCGCGTGGTACGCGACGAGCTCGTAGATCGGACGGTTCTCGTGGTGACGACCCCTGATACCGACCCAGCCGATCTCGACGCGGTGATGCGCACTGTGGCCTCCGCGGGCGGCACCGTCAGCGGGCGACTGTCGTTGACGGAATCGTTCCTCGACGCCGCCGGAGCCGACATGCTCCGCACCACTGTCACCAATATCATTCCCGCCGGTGTGCAACTGCAGACCGGCGCCGTCGATCCGGGCAGCCTCGCGGGCGACCTGCTCGGCGCGGTACTGCTCGTCGATCCCGAGACCGGTGTGCCTCGCAGCACCCCGGAGGAACGCGAACTCGCATTGTCCGCGCTGCGCAGCGGTGGATTCATCTCCTACGACGGAGCCGTCGAGCCTGCCCAGTCCGCCCTGATGCTCACGGGCAGCGGTGTCGAGGACATCGACGGGGGCAACCGCGGGGCACTCATCGCCCGTTTCGCGGCGGCCGTCGACGCTCGTGGCGCGGGTGCCGTGCTTGCCGGCCGACCCGAATCGGCCGTCGGCAACGGTCCTCTCGCTGTGGTCCGCGCCGATGCGGCCCTGTCCGCGGGACTCTCCACCGTCGACAATCTGGACCGCGAAGCGGGGCGGAGCACCACGGTGCTGGCCCTGCGCGAACAGTTCGACGGCGGCGCCGGCCGTTACGGAACAGGGCCCGGTGCAGCGGCGGTCACCGTGGGATCCACCGCGCGGTGACCGGGGTACGGATTCGTTTCGCGCTGTGATGTCCACGGCATCGAGGCCCCACAATCGCCAGCCGGGTACGCCCTGGCCGCTTCAGGTGTTACCGTGAAGTTCCGTGGGTCGGCAGGCCCCAGCTGTATCGTCTGAAGTCCAAAAGTCCTGCACCTGACGTCACGGGAGCTTCGTTGCCACAGTCACGCCAATCGCGTACCCCTACCAAACACATCTTCGTCAGTGGGGGCGTCGCATCCTCGCTGGGCAAAGGACTCACCGCGTCGAGTCTCGGCGCACTGCTCACCGCACGCGGCATGCGCGTGACCATGCAGAAGCTCGACCCGTATCTCAACGTCGATCCCGGCACCATGAATCCTTTCCAGCACGGTGAGGTGTTCGTCACAGAGGACGGCGCCGAGACCGACCTCGACGTGGGGCACTACGAGCGCTTCCTCGACCGCAACCTCAATGCCGACGCGAACGTCACCACCGGCCAGGTGTACTCGACCGTCATCGCGAAGGAACGGCGCGGCGAATACCTCGGCGACACCGTCCAGGTGATCCCGCACATCACGGATGAGATCAAGCGTCGCATCCTGGCGATGTCCGCACCCGACGCCGAGGGCCACACGCCCGATGTCGTGATCACCGAGATCGGTGGCACGGTCGGTGACATCGAATCCCAGCCGTTCCTCGAAGCGGCCCGACAGGTCCGCCACGAAGTGGGCCGTGACAACTGCTTCTTCCTGCACGTGTCGCTGGTGCCGTATCTCGGCCCGTCCGGTGAGCTGAAGACCAAACCCACCCAGCACTCGGTGGCCGCGCTGCGCAACATCGGCATCCAGCCCGATGCGCTCGTGCTGCGGTGCGACCGCGACGTGCCCGCCTCCCTCAAGGCGAAGATCTCGCTGATGTGTGACGTCGACGTCGCAGGCTGCATCTCGTGCCCCGACGCACCGAGTATCTACGACATCCCCAAGGTGCTGCACAGCGAAGGCCTGGACGCCTACGTCGTGCGTCAGCTCGGACTCCCGTTCCGTGACGTCGACTGGACGGTGTGGGGAGACCTGCTCGACCGTGTCCACAAGCCGCGCGAAACCGTCGAAGTTGCCCTCGTCGGGAAGTACATCGACCTGCCCGACGCCTACCTGTCGGTCACAGAAGCACTGCGTGCGGGCGGATTCGCCCACCGCGCGAAGGTCAAGATCCGCTGGGTCGCCTCCGATGAATGTGAAACCGAGGCCGGTGCACAGACACATCTCGGCGACGTCGACGCGGTACTCATTCCGGGTGGCTTCGGCATCCGCGGTATCGAGGGCAAACTCGGGGCGATCAGGTTCGCGCGGTCCCGGAAGATCCCACTGCTCGGACTGTGCCTCGGTCTGCAGTGCGTCGTCATCGAAGCGGCCCGCTCGGTCGGTATCGCCGATGCATCCTCCACCGAGTTCGACCCGGACACCACGGCGCCCGTGATCTCCACGATGGCCGATCAGGAACAGGCCGTTGCCGGTGAAGCCGATCTCGGCGGCACCATGCGTCTCGGTGCCTATCCCGCTGTGCTGGCCAAGGGGTCGATCATCGCGAAGACGTACGGCAGCGACGAGGTTTCCGAACGCCACCGTCACCGCTTCGAGGTCAACAACGCCTACCGCGATCGGATCGCGAAGTCCGGGCTCGTGTTCTCCGGCACCTCACCGGACGGGCGACTCGTCGAATTCGTCGAGTACCCGGCAGACATCCATCCGTTCTTCGTTGCGACTCAGGCTCATCCGGAACTCAAGAGCCGCCCGACCCGCCCGCACCCGCTGTTCGCCGGGTTGGTCTCTGCGGCACTGAAGTACAAGGCCGCCGAACGCCTCCCGGTCGATGTGCACGGAGATGACGGCACGCGCAACGCCGCCGATTCGGCCGAGGCGGAGGCAGAGGCCGAGACCGTGGCGTCCGCGTCCAGCGTCGACGCGGACTAGAGCATGGCGCAGCGACACGAATTCCGGACCCTGTCCTCGCAGCGCATCTATACAGGTGCCATCGTGTCGCTGCGCGTCGACGAGGTGGCGATGCCGGACGGACACCGCGCCCACCGCGAGGTTGTCGAACACTTCGGTGCGGTAGCGGTCGTCGCCATCGACGAGCACGACAGGGTGGTTCTGATCGATCAGTACCGGCACCCGCTCTGCCGGCGATTGTGGGAGCTGCCCGCCGGCCTCCTCGATGAGGCCGGCGAGGCGCCGCTCGACGCCGCGAGACGTGAACTCGCGGAGGAGACCGGGCTCGCGGCGCAGCATTGGGAGACGCTTGTCGACGTTGCCCTCTCGCCCGGATTCACAGACGAAGCGGTGCGGATCTTCGTGGCCCGCGGCCTGTCAGAGGTGAACCGGCCGGAACCCGAACACGAGGAAGCCGACCTCGAGATCCACCGGGTCCCACTCGCCGAGGCCGTGTCGATGGCGTTGTGCGGTGAGATCGTCAACGCCACAGCGGTGTCGGGCATACTCGCATCGGCCGCCGCGAATGCCTCCGGGGCCGAACTGCGCCCCTCCGACGCGCCGTGGCCCGACCGGCCCAGCGCGTTCTCCCGCACTCGCTCGGGGGAGTGACCTCGGTGCTGGCGGGACAACTCGACACGTACCTCGACCATCTGACAGTCGAACGCGGTGCCGCGGCGAACACCCTGTCTTCCTACCGGCGCGATCTGGACCGCTACCTGGACTATCTCACGGACTGCGGGATCAGCGATCTCGCGGAAGTCCGTGAGGAGCACGTCGCCGAGTTCGTGGCGGTGTTGCGTCGCGGCGACCCGGACCGCGACCGTCCGGCGCTTGCCGCCAGTTCGGTCGCGCGTGCCTTGATCGCGGTACGTGGACTACACCGCTTCGCGGCTGCCGAGGGCCGGACACCGAGCGACGTAGCGCGTGCCGTCAAACCCCCCACCGCGGGGCGACGTCTCCCGAAGTCACTCACCGTGGATCAGGTGACGGCGATTCTCGACGCGGTCGGCGGTGAGTCGGACGGCCCTCGTGGCCTCCGGGACCGGGCCCTGTTGGAAGTGCTCTACTCGACCGGTGCCCGCATCTCCGAGGCGGTGGGGCTCGACGTCGACGACGTGGACACCGACACCCGGGCGGTGCTCCTGCGCGGAAAGGGTGGCAAACAACGACTCGTACCCGTCGGACGTCCTGCACTCGCAGCGCTCGACGCCTATCTCGTGCAGGGTCGGCCCGCCCTCGCCGCCGGACACACCGCGGCGTTGTTCCTCAACGCACGCGGCGGACGATTGTCGCGGCAGAGTGCGTGGCAGGTCCTGCAGACCGCCGCCGAGCGAGCCGAGATCACCACCGGTGTTTCACCGCACACACTCCGGCATTCGTTCGCGACCCACCTGCTCGACGGTGGCGCCGATGTCCGGGTGGTGCAGGAGTTACTCGGGCATGCTTCTGTGACGACGACGCAGATCTACACGCTGGTCACCGTGGGTGCGTTGCGGGAGGTCTGGGCCGGCGCGCACCCCCGCGCGCGCTGATCGGGGCGCCCCGGAAATGCGTGTCCGTCCCCGCAACACGGCATCCAGGCGGTAGCGTTCATGAAGCAAGGACGCGGTAGCGTTCCGGATACGGAACGGCAACGATTTCGCTCGCTAGACGCACAGTAGGACGCAGAACAGGGGGAGCACCGCTCGTGGGCACACCTCGGCCATCTGCCACAGACAGCGCACATCTGAACATTGCACACGCGGCCACGCAGGACTGGCCGGCGCCGGTCCGTTCCGTGGCCGATTACCGGCCGTCGGCCGAACCGCGATCACCCGGCGACAACACAGTGGACACCACCGAGGCGGCACCGGTCGAAAGCGCCGAGGCGGCACCGGTCGAAAGCGCCGAGGCGGCACCGACCGGCAATACGGGTCTCGGTCCCACGGGCCGTCCACGCCGGCACATTCCCGAACCACCGGCACTGGCGTTGCACGGTCCCGCCAAGATCATCGCGATGTGCAACCAGAAGGGCGGAGTGGGCAAGACCACCTCCACCATCAACCTGGGTGCTGCTCTCGCCGAATGCGGACGTCGCGTGCTGCTCGTCGACCTCGATCCCCAGGGTGCTCTGTCGGCCGGACTCGGTGTCGCCCATCATGATCTCGAGCTGACCGTCCACAATCTGCTGGTCGAACCCCGGGCAGACACCGACGACGTGCTGATCGACACGCACATCGAGAACCTCGATCTGCTGCCCAGCAACATCGACCTGTCCGCCGCCGAGATACAGCTCGTCTCCGAGGTCGGGCGCGAACAGGCGCTGGGTCGTGCCCTGTACCCGGTTCTCGAACGCTACGACTACATCCTCGTCGACTGCCAGCCGTCACTCGGCCTGCTCACCGTCAACGCTCTGGCCTGCGCCGACTCGGTGCTCATCCCGATGGAATGCGAATTCTTCAGCCTCCGCGGGCTGGCTTTGCTCAACGACACCGTCGCCAAGGTCAGGGATCGGCTCAATCCGCGCCTCGCCGTCGCCGGGATCCTCGTGACCATGTTCGACTCGCGGACGCTGCACGGCCGTGAAGTGATGTCCCGAGTGGTCGAGGTTTTCGGAGACCTCGTCTACGACAGCGTCATCTCCCGTACCGTCAAGTTCCCCGAGACCAGCGTCGCCGGCGAACCGATCATCACCTGGGCGCCGAAATCCGGTGGCGCCGAGTCGTATCGGACGCTGGCCCGCGAAGTGATCCACCGGGCCGGCCACTGATCCGTGTCTGCACCTACCCGGGACACCACCGAGGCGGACTCCTCTGCTGCTGTCGCCGATACCGTCGCTGTCGCCGATGAGTCCGCTGACCGGACACCGGAACCCGAGAGCGCCACCGGCGGATTCCGGGTCCGGCTCCGCAACTTCGAGGGCCCGTTCGATCTCCTTCTCACTCTGATCTCGCAGCGCCGCCTCGACGTCACCGAAGTCGCGTTGCACGAGGTCACCGATGAATTCATCGCCTATACGAGGCAACTCGGTCCTGAACTCGGACTCGACCAGACCACTGAATTCCTTGTCGTGGCCGCGACACTGCTCGACCTCAAAGCGGCCCGTCTACTGCCTTCCGGGGACGTGGACGACCCCGAGGACCTCGCGCTGCTCGAGGCCCGCGACCTTCTGTTCGCGCGCTTGCTGCAGTACCGGGCCTACAAACAGATCGCCGAACAGTTCGCCGAACTCGAAAACGCTGCGCTCCGTCGCTACCCGCGGGCGGTGTCCCTCGAAGAATGCTTCGAGAATCTCGTGCCGGAGGTTGTTCTCGGCGTCGACACACAGCGCTTCGCCGAGATCGCCGCCGCAGCGTTCCGACCCAAACCGATCCCCACAGTCGGGTTGGACCACCTGCACGTCGCGACGGTGTCGGTGCCCGAGCAGGCCGCACACATCCTCGCCCTGCTGAAGGACAACGGCGCCGGGCAATGGGTCGGCTTCGACGTCCTCACCGCAGACTGCGAGCACGGACTACTGGTGGTCGCACGGTTCCTCGCACTGCTCGAGCTCTATCGTGAACGCGCAGTCACCTTCGAACAACCCGACCCGCTCGGGCCACTCCAGGTGGCCTGGACCGGAGAGAACGCCGAGAACGCCATCGACTTCGAGGAGGATTACGGGTGAGCGCCGACACTCCCGGCCCCACACCGCCCGCACACGAACAGCCCGACCCTCCTGGCGACGAGCGGGCCTGGGACGGTGAACTGCTCGACATGGCCGACGACGAGCTCACCGCGGCACTCGAAGCGTTGCTCCTGGTGGTCGACACACCTGCCTCCTGCGACCAGCTCGCCGCCGCGATCGGTGTCACCGCCGACCGAGCCGATCGAGCCCTTCACACACTCGCTTCCGATCTGGATGCGCGTGGTTCCGGTATCGATCTGCGCTATGCGGGCGACGGCTGGCGGTTCTACACCCGCCGCGACTACGCCCCCTACGTCGAGAAGCTCCTTCAGGGTGGGGCGCGCACCAAGCTCACCCGCGCGGCGTTGGAAACGCTCGCGGTCGTCGCCTACCGGCAACCGGTGACCCGCAGCCGCGTCAGCGCCGTCCGTGGCGTCAACGTCGACGGGGTGATGCGCACGTTGCTCGCCCGTGATCTCATCGACGAATCCGGCACCGATCCCGAGACCGGCGGCACCCTCTATACCACCACCGAGTTGTTCCTCGAACGCCTCGGCCTCGCATCGTTGAGCGATCTGCCGCCCGTCGGCCCCCTGTTGCCCGACGTAGATGTGATCGATGACATCAGCGACAGCCTCGAAGCGGACCCGAGGTTTGAGAGAATAGGAAAGAACGCGCGCGCTGAGACACTCTCACCCGCGGAGTTCGATCCAGAGAACTGACAGGAAAAAAGTGAAAAAGCCCGCTCGCCGTGATGGCACACCGGACCATCAACGAACCGCCCGCCCCGTGAAGGGCAAGGGCACCGGCAGATCCTCTTCCGCCCGCCGGTCGGACCCCCGCGCACAGGATGCTCCGAACTCCACCGCAGGGAATGCAGCTGCAGGTAAGAAGCCTCATCGAGGTCAGGGAAGCGCCCCGCTGAACAAGCGAGGTAGGCCCGCCGCACCGAAGCCCCAGGCCCGCCGGACCTCGGCGACACCCACCATCAGCAATGCCAAGCCTGCCCGCCACCAGCACAGCGTCGCCGAACCGGCGAAGCTGCCCTCCGGCGAAGGCGTGCGCCTGCAGAAGGTCCTCGCCCAGGCCGGCGTAGCCTCGCGACGTGCCGCCGAAGAGATGATCGACCGCGGCCGCATCGAGGTAGACGGGGTCATCGTTCGGGAGCAGGGACTGCGTGTCGACCCCGAGAATGCCGTGATCCGCGTCGACGGTGTCCGCGTGGTCGTCAAGAAGGACCTCGTCCATCTCGTGCTCAACAAGCCCCGCGGATGGCAGTCCACCATGTCCGACGATCTGGGCCGCCCCTGCGTCGGCGACATCGTCTCCGAGCGGGTCGCCGCGGGACAGCGTCTGTTCCATGTCGGTCGACTCGACGCTGACACCGAAGGGCTGTTGCTGCTCACCAACGACGGTGAACTCGCGCATCGGCTCATGCACCCGTCATTCGAGGTCAACAAGACCTACCTAGCCACAGTCAAGGGCGTTCTCCCGCGCGGCATCGGCAAACAGCTCAAGGCAGGTGTCGAACTCGAGGACGGTCCGGCCAAGGTCGACAGGTTCGCGCTGCTCGAGGTGAACGAAGGTCAGTCCCTCGTACGGCTGGATCTGCATGAGGGCCGCAAGCACATCGTGCGTCGGCTGCTCGACTTCGTCGGTCATCCCGTGATCCGTCTGGTGCGTACCAACATCGGTCCCGTCGCGCTCGGTGACCAGCGCCCCGGCACCCTCCGTGTCCTCGGGCGCAACGAGGTCGGCGGTCTCTACCAGGCGGTGGGTCTGTGACCGGCACTTCGGCAGGCGGATTGATCGTCGCGATGGACGGTCCGTCGGGCACCGGCAAATCCAGCGTCTCCAAGCTCCTCGCACGGCAACTCGGTGCCGCATACCTCGACACCGGCGCCATGTACCGGATCGCAACGCTGTATGCGCTGCGCCGCGGCGCCGATCTGGCCGACCCCGCCGCGATCGCCGCGACCGTCGCCGACCTACCCTGGTCGATCGGCACGGACCCCGAGGTCGAAGACATCCGGCTCGACGGACAGGACGTGCGCGACGAGATCCGCGGCGCCGAGGTGACCGCTGCGGTCTCCGCCGTCTCCGCGGTCCCGGAGGTGCGCGAACTGCTCGTCGCGGCGCAGCAGCGACTCGGCCTCGCAGCGCACCGGGTCGTCGTCGAAGGACGCGACATCGGCACCGCAGTGTTCCCGGATGCGGATGTGAAGATCTTCCTCACCGCATCTGCGGAAGCACGCGCACAGCGACGCAACGCACAGAACATCGCGGAAGGCCGCGGCGACGACTACGACGCGGTACTTGCATCGGTGCAGCGCCGCGACCATCTCGACTCCACGCGCACAGTGTCGCCTCTGCGCGCCGCGGACGACGCCGTCGTTGTGGACACCAGCGACATGAACATCGATGAGGTGACTGCGGCGCTGACCGCCGTGGTCACCGAGCAGACGGGAGCGACGCTGTGAGCGACGACGTCACAACGGAGTACATCAACGACGGTGCCGACGGCACGTGGTCGGAGGAATCGGACTGGGATCTCGACTTCGAGACAGGGGCCGACCTCGAAGAGTTCGTTCCCATCCCGACAGTCGCGGTCGTAGGCCGTCCCAACGTCGGCAAGTCCACCCTGGTCAACCGCATCATCGGTCGACGTGAGGCCGTCGTCGAGGACATTCCCGGCGTCACCCGCGACCGTGTGTCGTACGAGGCGAACTGGAACGGCCGACGCTTCATGGTCCAGGACACCGGTGGCTGGGAACCCGATGCCAAGGGGATGCAGCAGTCGGTGGCGCGTCAGGCCGAGGTCGCCATGCGCACCGCCGACGCAATCCTCGTGGTCGTCGATGCCACTGTCGGCGCGACCTCCGTCGACGAGGCAGTCGCCAAGGTCCTGCGCCGGTCGAAGACACCGGTCCTGCTCGTCGCGAACAAGGTTGACGACGACCGCGTCGAAGCCGAAGCGGCCGCGTTGTGGTCGCTCGGGCTCGGCCAGCCCTATTCGGTCTCCGCCACGCACGGTCGTGGCACCGGTGATCTGCTCGATGATCTACTCGAGAAGATGCCGCCCACACCGCGCGAGGGGACGGGTGGGGGAGGGCCCCGCCGTGTCGCACTGGTGGGCAAGCCGAATGTCGGCAAGTCCAGCCTGATCAACAAACTTTCGGGCGACGAGCGGTCGGTGGTGCACGACGTCGCTGGCACCACCGTCGACCCCGTGGACTCGGTCGTCGAACTCGGCGGCAAGCCGTGGCGCTTCGTCGACACCGCCGGCCTGCGCAAGCGGGTCAGCCATGCATCGGGCGCTGAGTTCTACGCATCGTTGCGCACCCGGGCCGCGATCGACGCCGCGGAGGTGGCGGTGCTGCTCATCGATGCGTCAGTGCCGATCACCGAGCAGGACCAGAGAGTGATCTCGATGATCGTCGAATCGGGTCGCGCACTCGTGATCGCGTTCAACAAGTGGGATCTCGTCGACGAGGACCGACGTCACGAACTGGGCCGCGAGATCGAGCGAGATCTGCTGCGCGTGCCGTGGGCGGCGCGGGTCAACATCTCCGCCAAGACCGGCCGCGCCGTACAGAGGCTCGTACCGGCCATGGAAACCGCACTCGAGTCGTGGGACAAGCGCATCTCCACGGGCCGACTCAACACCTGGCTCAAGGAAGTGGTGGCTGCGACACCGCCGCCGATGCGGGGTGGACGTCTGCCCCGTGTGATGTTCGCGACCCAGGCGGCGACACGTCCGCCGACGTTCGTGTTGTTCACCACCGGCTTCCTCGAAGCCGGCTACCGCCGCTTCCTCGAACGGAAGCTGCGTGAGGAGTTCAACTTCGACGGCAGCCCCGTCCGTATCTCCGTGCGAGTACGGGAGAAGCGCGACCGACGCAAGTAGACCCGAATCCACGGAATTGGCGCTGACCAGCCGATTCGCCTTTCGGTCCGTACCTGTTGTAATCTCAACGAGCGCTCGACGAGAGCGCGGACGGGCTGTGGCGCAGCTTGGTAGCGCACTTGACTGGGGGTCAAGTGGTCGCAGGTTCAAATCCTGTCAGCCCGACCGAAAGGCCCCGGTGAGATCTGATCTCACCGGGGCCTTTTCGTGTTTCGCGTGGCGTCGAGTCAGTCCGAGAGTTCGATGGAGACGCGCTCGGCCCCGATCCGTTCGATCCGCCGTTGCCCCCACACGCCCAGCGGGCCGAGCGCCGCGTTCAAGCTGCGGCCGTGCTCGGTGAGTGAGTATTCGACCCGAGGTGGAACCTCTCGGTAGACCTCGCGTTGAACGAGCTCGTCTGCTTCCATCTCCCGCAGATGCTGAACCAACATCTTCTCGCTGACTCCCGGTAGCCCGCGCCTGAGTTCGCCGAATCGCCGGGTGCCGTTGTCCAGCTCCCACAGGATCAACGACTTCCATTTTCCGGACACCACATCCATTGCGGCATCGATCCCGCAGATGTACGGGCCGGTTCTGGGCGATCGAGGCATCACACTCTCCTTGATACTTACCAATTGGTGGGTATCGAACAATTTAGTGGGTACTTGTTACACACACAGCTAGTGGGCAGCATGACAACTGTCGATCGGCACCGACAGTTGTCAACATCCCACTTTCGTGAGGAACACATCAGGTCATGAACACACCCGTCACCGTCAGCATCCTCGGCCTCGGCGAAATGGGGCGCGCCCTCGCGTCCGCGCTGCTGAGGGCCGACCGTTCCGTCGTCGTCTGGAATCGCACCCCCGGTAAGGGAATCGAGTTGGCGCAGGCCGGCGCGGTGGAAGCGGCAACCGCCGCTGATGCAGTCGACGCAGCGGATCTGATCATCGTCTGCCTGCTCGACCACACCTCCGTTCGCGACACTCTGGACCCGGTCGCCGACCGGCTGCGAAGCCGCACGCTGATCAACCTGACCACCAACTCGCCGGAAGAGGCCCGCGAACTCGGCCGCTGGGCTGTCGCTGCGGGCATCGCCTATGTGGACGGCGGAATCATGGCGGTGCCGTCCATGATCGCGGGTCCCGGCTCGGAAATTCTCTACAGCGGGGACGAGAAGGCCTTCCGGCGCTGCAAGGAAGTTCTCGACACCTGGGGCACGAGCACCTACCTCGGCCGCGATGCGGGGTTGGCGTCTCTGTACGACCTGGCCCTATTGGCCGGTATGTACGTGATGTTCGCCGGATATATGCAGGGGGCCGCGCTCGTCCGCACCGCCGGCATCAGCGCCACCGACTTCGCCGGCCGCGCGGCGCCGTGGATCTCGGCGATGACCCACGGACTCGCCGACTTCGGCCGGGTGATCGACGGCGGCGACTACACCGTCGCCGGTCAGCAGAGTCTCGATTTCTCCGACCTGTCCACGATGTTGGACGCAGCAGCACACGCCGGGATCGGCGTCCAACCCATTGCGATGGTGCAGAGGTTGATCGCCGCAGAACGGGACTCCGGCCACGGCACCGACAGTTTCGCGCGCATCGTCGAATCCATCGCACATCCCACTCCTGAAGGGACTTTCTCATGCCTGTGACCACTACTGCGCTCACCGTCATCGGCCTCGGGCCGATGGGGCAGGCGATGACTCGCATACTGCTGGCTGCCGGCCACCCCGTCACCGTCTGGAACCGGACACCGGCGCGCGCCGATGCTCTGGTCGAAACAGGAGCGACGAGAGCATCCGAGCCGGCCGCGGCGGTCACGGCATCGGAGCTGACCATCCTCAGCCTGACCGACTATCAGGCGATGTACGACATTCTCGACCCGATCGAGGATCTGACCGGCCGGACCATCGTCAACCTCAGCTCCGATACCCCGGAACGCACCGCGTCGGCGGCCGACTGGGTGGCCGGTCGGGGCGGCCACCTCGTCGCGGGCGGGGTCATGGTGCCCGCACCGATGCTCGGCACCGACGCTGCCTATGCCTATTACAGCGGGGATCCGGACGCCTTTCGCCGCTGGGAACCTGTCTTGCGGCTTCTAGGGTCGACCCGATTCCTCGGTGCCGACGTACGACTGGCCCAGCTCTTCTATCTGGCAAACCTCGATGTCTTCCTGACCACGCTGGCGAGCATGCTCCATGCGGCCGCACTGATCCAGTCGGTCGGCGGCCCGGTCGAGAATGCTCTCGCGGACCTGTACGAACATGTGCAACTGATCCCGTCGATCATCGGGCCGAGCGCAGAGTTGGCCGCCGATCTCGTCGGGGGCAGTCACCCGGGGGAGCTGAGTACTGTGACGATGATGGGCGCCACCGCCGGCCACATCGTCGAGGCCAGTGTCGAATCCGGGGTTGGGCGTGGATTGCCGGACGCGATCAAGAACCTGTACGACGCCGCGACCGCCGCAGGACACGGTGGGGACAACTGGACAAGTCTGTTCGAGGTGATCAAGGCCGAACACCGAAAGCAGGCCGGCGTGCCCACCGGCCTGTAGAGCGCACCGAAACGGTCGGACAGGACCGCTCGTGAGGTTGCGAGCGTCGGCAACCGGGCAGCACCACGGATGCCGGTGCGCTACCGACGGGTGGCGAATACGCCGTCGGTGCGGCGGCGGACCGATCCTGGAGACACGCCTGTGATCCTCTTGAATGCCTTCGAGAACGCCGCTTCGGACTCGTAGCCCGACCGCGACGCGAGTTCGGCGACCGTCGCGCCGTCCTGCAACGCGACGGTCGCCGACTCCATCCGCCATCGACCGACGTACCGCATCGCGGGTTCGCCGACCAACTCGGTGAACCGCGCCGCGAACGCCGACCGCGACATCGCCGCTTCCCGTGCGAGGGACTCGACCGTCCACGGCCGTTCGGGGGCGCGGTGAACGGCAGCGAGCGCACGGCCGACCTGTGGGTCCTGCAGAGCGCCGATCCATCCGCGCCGGGCCGCCGGCGCGGAGTCGATCCAACTCCGGATTGCCATGATCACAAGAACGTCCGCCAATCGCGTGAGCACCGCTTCGCCACCCGGCAGCACGTGTTGCGCTTCGTCGGCCATCAACGACAACACCTGCGTCGTCGTGCTGCGCCTCGCCGACGCGGTCGTGTCCATCCGCAGGATGGGCGGCAGCAACGCCACCAGACGCCGTGCAGTCGGATGATCGAACTCGACGACCCCGCACACCAGAGTGGAGCGTTCACCACCTCCGCCGCAGCGCAGAACCGAATAGTGGTCGCCGATCATGGTCTGGGGGAGTAGATCCACGCGTCCCGCGCATCCGGTGCTGGGGACGCTCGGGTCGCTCCGCATCAGGTGTCCCGCCCCGTGCGGCACGATGACGAATTCTCCGGGGAGGAGCCGCGCCGACGCCGAATTGGGGACCTCGAGCCACATTTCGCCTGAGACGACCAGGTGGAAGCTCACGCTGTCGGCCACCGGCGGCATCTCCAGCGCCCACGGCGCGGTCAATTCCGACCGGCAGTAGAAGCCGCCACGCATGCGCAGCAGGTGAAGCGCCTCCGCGAGTGGATCGACCGGTGTCCACGGATAGAGCACGTTGTCGGTCTCCCGAACCCTCTCGATCGTCATGTGTTCACCCTCACCGCTTGGTGTTCATCCGTCCAGCCCCGCAGGACGAATGAACATGAGGGTCGGACGGAGAGTCATAGAACGTCCTGAAGAACGTTCATACGGTGGACACATCATCCGAACAACCTCAGGAGAACCTCATGAAAGTACTCGTCATCGGGGCAACGGGTGGCTCCGGCCGTGCTGCCGTCACTGCACTCCTCGACCGCGGCCACGACGTCACCGTCATGGTGCGCACCGTCGAAGCCCAGCAGACGTTCGGCGACGGACCCATCGGCGTGATCGGCGATGCCACCCGACCCGACGACGTCGACCGCGCAGTCCGCGGCCAGGACGCCGTCATCGTCACCCTCGGCATCACCGAGAACCCCGTCCGTGTACGGCTGCGTGGCCCGGCGCGTACTGCACTCGACGTGCGGTCCACCGGGACCCGCAACATCATCGACGCGATGCAACGTCACGGCGTGCGGCGCCTGATCGTCCAGACCACATACGGAGTGGGTGACACCGACGGCCGGCTGCCGTTGCGTTACAAGCTCATGTTCTCGCTGCTTCTCGGGCCACAGGTCGCCGACACCGTGATCCAGGACCGCTTCGTGCACGAGAGCGGCCTCGACTGGACCCTCGTGCAACCGGTCAACCTGACCGACTCGACCGATGGCGGAGACGCGTTCACGTCGACCAGCGGCGAGCTCGTAGGCTGGCAGGTCGCGCGCAGCAAGGTCGGTCGGGTCCTTGCTTCCGCTGTCGACGACGAGGAGAACGTGAGGCGAACAGTGGCGGTGTCCTGAGCCGGGATCCGTCGAAAGGCTCCACGAGCGAGCATGACGGGACACGATGAGAAACGGCAATGCACAGAGTCCATCTGTGTAATGCCGACTCATCTTTCCTCCGACAGATCAGGAGCTCGCGGTGACCACTCGACTCAATCCGTACATCAGCTTCCGTGACAACGCGCGTGACGCGATGGAGTTCTACAAGGCCGTCTTCGGTGGGGAACTCGCGATCAGCACCTTCGGGGAGGGGCAACCTACCGGCGACGCCGCGGTGGACAGCAAGGTCATGCATGCGATGCTCACCACCGCCAGCGGTTTCGTGCTGATGGCCTCGGACACGCCTCCCGGCATGGACAACACCCCCGGAACCAATTTCACCATCTCGCTGAGCGGCGACGACGAGGCCGAACTCCGCGGCTACTGGGACCGACTCGTCGACGAAGGCGCCATCACCATGCCGCTCGAGAAGGCGCCCTGGGGTGACAGCTTCGGAGCCTGCACCGACAAGTTCGGTGTTCAATGGATGGTCAACATCAGCGCCGGCTGAGCTGTCGGGCACCCATCAGCCCGTCCTGGGCGAGGGGTTCAACCGAGGCGTTCATCCAGTTCGCGCACCAGCTTCACGGGCGCCGTCTCACGGAACGACATGTCGACCAGTTCTGCGACCTCGGCCCAGTCCACAGCGTCGCGGTCGAGATCGTAGCCGACCCACCCCGACGGACCCAGGTACATGGGCAGATACGTGTGAGCTTCACCGAGCAGGGCGCGTCGTTCATCGGCGTCGGGCTTGACGATCAACGACCGGGGAAACGGTGCGCGGGTGTCCTTCTCGGATCCGCCGTAGACCGCGAACGACGTCTTGGTGAAGAAGAACGGACGGCCGTGCGAGATCTTCTCCTGGGCGCCGGGATACGCCAGGACGAGGGCGCGCACCCGAGCCAGCAACGGATCCGTCTCGTCGAACATGATCGGATGCGGCATGGAGGAACCTTACCTCCGGAGGGCCGAAACCCCCTCGTGGAGGAGGGGTTCCACAGCGTCTCCGAAGGCGCTGAAACCTTCGCCCACGGTCTGGCCCTGCAGGAAGCGGAAATGGATTCCCTCGAGGATCACCGCGAGCTTGAAATAGGCCAGCCCCAGATGGAAAGCCATCCCCGACAGGTCCCTGCCGCTCGCGTCCGCATAACGGGACAGCGCTTGGTCGTCGCCGAGGAAACCGGGGGCGCGCGACACCGTCGACACCGGGACCGGCCCGTCCCTGCGCGCAAGCTGCTGGTAGACCATGAGCAGCGCGACGTCGGTGAGCGGATCACCGAGAGTTGCCATCTCCCAATCCAGCACCGCCGCAACCTGATCGTTCTCGCCTATCAGCACGTTGTCGAGGCGGTAGTCGCCGTGCACGATCGTAGAACCGCTCGTCGCGGGTAGCTGCTCGACCAGTAACCGGTGCAGTTCATCGGCGCCTTCGAGTGTGCGGCTCCGGGACGCGTCGAGTTGCGTCTGCCACCGGCGCACCTGGCGTTCGAGGAATCCTTCGGCCCGGCCGAAGTCCTCGAGCCCTACCGCTGCCGGCTGCACCGAGTGCAGCCTTGCCAGGGTGTCGACCATCCGCTCGGAGATCGCACGCACCCGATCCCGCCCGAGAGGCGCGAGTTCCTCGGCCGTGCGAAACGGTGTGCCCTCGACCAGTTCCATGATGTAGAAGGGTGCCCCGATGATCTCGGTATCGGCACACAGCAGGAAGGTGCGCGGCACAGGTACCTCGGTTCCGGCGAGCGCAGTGATCACGCGGTGCTCGCGGGTCATGTCGTGCGCGGTTCTCAACACGTGTCCGAGCGGTGGTCGCCGCAGGACGAGTTCCCGCCTGCCGTCGCTCACGCCGTAGGTGAGGTTCGATCGTCCACCGCTGATCAGGCGGGCGGTCAGAGGTCCGTCGAACAGGTGGGGGGCAGCGGTCCGGAGGTAACTGCGGAGGAGCCTGGTATCCAGGCCCGCGGGGTCGGTGCTCATGGTGTCCCTTCTCGGTTCGGTGGGGACGACGGAATCGCGTGTGAGGGAGCGTAGTCGGACTGGATACAGCTGTCTCCAGTTCCGACATGCAGATTTCGGACTTGACGGAATACCTTTATAAACAGAAGTTTAGTTGGGATAATGTCAAAATATGCCCATATCGAGCGCACTGACGCATACGACACTTCGGGATTCCTTCGCACGCTTCGAGTCGCGTCGGATTCCGCTCGAAGGGCGCCGTCACGCCGCCGTCGTCATCGCCGTTCTGGACGACGGCGCCGGTAGCCCGGTCATGCCCCTGACACGTCGACCGACGAAGTTGCGCGCGCACCCCGGCCAATTCGCGCTCCCCGGCGGACGCCTCGACCCGGGCGAGACACCCGAAGAGGCGGCGTTGCGGGAATTGCACGAAGAACTCGGGCTCGACGCCCCTCCGGACGCCATCGTGGGACGGCTCGACGACTACGTGACCCGATCCGGATACGTGATGTCACCGTTCGTCGTACGCTCCGACGCCGCGATCGCCGATCTGAAGCCGAGCCCCGACGAGGTCGACGTCCTGTTCTCCGTCACGGAGGCAGAGCTGGACAGCGAGCCGCGATTCGTCGACATCCCCGAATCCGACAAGCCGGTCATCCAGTGGCCGTTCCGTGGCCACCTCATCCACGCACCTACCGCCGCTGTGGTCTACCAGTTCCGTGAGGTGGCACTCCATCGTCGGCACACTCGTATCGATGGTCTCGAACAACCGGTATTCGCATGGCGCTGACCACCTCGTGACGCCGCTCGCGGCCGATGTGAAAGGCTTGGCCGCTGAACCACGGAGATCGGAAAGGGGCACGATGGGTGACGTGACGACACCGGACGACACCCATCCGGGCGCCGACCGTATCCTCACCATCCCGAACCTGCTCAGTTTCGTGCGGCTGCTCGGAATTCCTCTCTTCCTCTACCTGATCCTCGTCGTCCACGCGGACGTGTGGGCGCTCGTGATCCTCTTCCTCAGCGGCTTCACCGATTGGGCCGACGGCAAGCTCGCGCGCCTGCTCGATCAGGCTTCCCGACTCGGCGCGCTGCTCGACCCGATGGTCGACCGTCTCTACATCGTCACCACCCTCATCGCGTTGGTGGCGCGGGACGTCATTCCCTGGTGGATCGCCGCGATCCTGATCGGACGCGAGCTCGTTCTCGCCCCCACACTCGCCGTGTACCGGCGTCGCGGTATGCCCCCGCCGGACGTTCTCTATCTGGGTAAGGGCGCGACGTTCCTCCTCATGTGCGCACTGCCGCTGCTGCTGCTCGACCTCGCGGTACCCGCAACGTCCGCTGTCGCACACCCACTCGGTTGGGCCGCACTGATCTGGGGCTCGGCCCTCTATGTCTGGACCGGGCTGCTCTACCTGGGTCGGGCCCTGTGGATCGCGCGTGCCGTAACCCCCAGCGAGGGGCAAGCCGCCGAGTGAGCCGCCGCTGGGAACAGATCCCCCGAAACCCGGTGCCGTCACTGCTCAAGTCGCTGCTCGAGGATCACCTCGACCCCGGCTATGCCGCAGCTGCTGCGGACCGGGCAGCGGGTCGCGCCACCTCGTCGCCGCGACGCACCAGGACCTGGCTCGTCATCGGCAGCATCCTCGCCGGTCTCGTCCTCGGCGTGGCCTACGCCGAGAACACCGATCGCGAACCTGGCGCCGACCAGGCGCGCACCGAAATTCTCGATTCGCTGCGCACCAGCGACGAACGCATCGCCACCCTTGTCGTCCGCCGCGACGAACTGAGGGACACCGTCGAGCAGCGCAGCGCCGAACTGGTCGCCCATGATGCGCAGGGTGCGGCAACCCTCGACGAACTGCGCGCGGCACAGATCGCTGCCGCCGCGGTACCTGTCACCGGGCCCGGAATCACTGTCACCCTCTCCGATCCGGTGGGCCGACCGAACCTTTCGGACCCGTCCGTTCGCGACGACACCGGCAACACCGCGACCGTCCTCGACCGAGATCTGCAATCTGTGGTCAATGCTTTGTGGGGTGGTGGTGCCGAAGCCGTATCGGTCGGCGGCGTACGTGTCGGCCCCGGTGTGACCATCCGGCAGGCCGGAGGAGCGATGCTGGTCGACAACCAGCCGGTGTCCTCGCCGTACGTCGTCTCTGCCGTCGGGCCCCAGGCACAGATGCAGACGGATTTCGTGGTGAGCGACGCATACCTGAGGCTCTCGGGCATCAAACAGCTCTACGGGGTAGGTTTCACGATCGCCGAGACCGGTGAGCTCGAACTGCCGGCGGCCACGGTACGTACAGTCGAATCGGCTCGGGAAGCGGGGAATCGGTGAAGCACCTTCGACACGGTCAGGCGCTGTATGCGGTGCTGGCACTCGCGATCGGCATTGCTGCCGGGATCGTGTTCAGTCCGCAGGTGCCCGACGTGGTGCAGCCCTACCTGCCGATCGCGGTGGTCGCTGCCCTCGACACCGTGTTCGGCGGATTGCGTGCCTATCTCGATGACATCTTCGATGCGAAGGTATTCGTCGTTTCCTTCGTGTTCAACGTCCTCGTCGCCGCACTCATCGTGTGGCTCGGGGACCAACTCGGCGTAGGCACCCAGCTCTCCACAGCCGTCATCGTCGTCCTCGGGATCCGTATCTTCGGTAACGCGTCGGCCCTGCGCCGCAGACTCTTCGGGGCGTGAGCGATGACCGAGGATCTCCCCGAAGACATTCGGCCCGACGCGCCGGGCCCGCGGCGCGAGCGCCGGGTGTACGCGGTACTCGCGGCGCTGCTCGTGGTTCTGCTCGGCACGGCCATCGCCACGCAGGTGAAGAACACCGATACCGGCGACAACCTCGACTCCGCCCGTCCGGCAGACCTGCTCGTGCTCCTCGACAACCTCAATCGACGTGAGGCGGCGTTGCGGCAAGAGATCACAGGCCTCGAGCGCACCCTCGAAGGATTCGAGCAGAACGGTTCGGATGCCGCGCTCGCGGAGGCCCGCGCTCGTCTGCAGAACCTGTCGATCCAGCTCGGTACCGTTCCAGCGACCGGGCCGGGCGTCGTCCTGACGATCGACGACCCGCTCGGTGGAGTGGGTTCGGAGGTCGTCCTCGATACGATCCAGGAGCTTCGCGCGGCGGGCGCGGACACGATGCAGATCACAGGCGCCGACGGAACATCTGTGCGTATCGGCGTCGACTCGTGGGTCACGGGGCAGGGAGGGGATCTGACCGTCGACGATCGAAAGCTGTCTGCGCCCTATACGGTTACGGCCATCGGGGAAGGTCCGACGCTTGCGGCGGCACTGAACATCCCCGGCGGTGTGGTGGACACGGTCGCTCGCCGCGGCGGGACATTGGACGTCGAACAATTACCGCAGGTCGAGGTGCTCGCCTTGCGGGAAATCGAGCCACGCCAATACGCTCAGCCAGGAAACTGAAACAGACGTTCGTGCCGAATCGTCGCCTCCGAAAGGAACTGCCGTGAGTGAGTTCGAGACGCCCGCTGATCTGCGATACACGGCGGAGCACGAGTGGGTACAGCGGACAGGGGCGACCACCGCCCGGGTCGGGATCACCGACTACGCTCAATCACAGCTCGGTGACGTGGTATTCGTGCAATTGCCGGATGCCGGATCCGCCCTCGCCGCAGGTGATTCGTTCGGTGAGGTCGAATCCACCAAGAGTGTGTCGGACGTCTATGCGCCCTTCGCCGCAACGGTCGCTGCGGTGAACGGCGACCTCGAGGCGAGCCCGGAGTTGGTCAACAGCGCGCCGTACGCGGAAGGGTGGCTCATCGATGTCGAGGCGAACAGCGAGGCGGACCTCGACGCTGCACTCGAGCAGACCCTCGACGCCGCTGGCTACAGAACGATCACAGAAGGATGAGATCCCCTGGGTGACATACCAGCGACTACCTGCACCAGGGGCGTGCGCAGGGTACGGTCGGGTATGGCGTGTGCCGTGTCCGACCGTGGTGGTGGCGAACGAATGACGATCATCCGGGACTACTCGGACGATCGAACGGATAAGGAGAAACGGTGAGCGAGAACGGCAACGCGGGCTACGAAGAGACCCCAGCGGAAACTACTTCGGTGTTTCGTGCCGACTTCCTGAACGAATTGGAGAACGCCGGCGCCGCTGCGACGACCGAAGCACCGGTCTCGGGTGTCGAAGGGCTTCCGGCCGGGGCGGCCCTGCTCGTCGTCAAGCGCGGGCCCAACGCGGGGTCGCGCTTCCTGCTCGACCAGCCCACCACGTCGGCCGGGCGGCACCCGGACAGCGACATCTTCCTCGACGATGTCACGGTCAGTCGGCGCCACGCAGAGTTCCGTCAGGACGACGGCGAGTTCCAGGTAGTAGATGTGGGAAGCCTCAACGGCACATACGTCAACCGTGAACCAGTCGACTCGGCAGTGCTCGCGAACGGCGACGAGGTCCAGATCGGCAAGTTCCGTCTGGTGTTTCTGACCGGCCCACGGGGCACTCAGGGCGCAGGTAGCTGATGACCGCTGCCCACCAGCCGGCGCCGGCAGGCATGTCGATCGGGTCCGTGCTCGACCGACTCCGCCCGGAATTCCCGGACGTGACGATCTCGAAGATCCGATTTCTCGAAGCCGAAGGACTGATCAGTCCGGAGCGCACACCTTCGGGCTACCGGCGGTTCTCCATCGCGGACTGTGAGCGACTCCGGTACGTGCTCACGGCGCAGCGTGATCAGTACCTCCCGCTGAAGGTCATCAAGGAACAGCTCGAGGCGATCGACCGCGGGGCCGCAACGGTGGGGGCCGTCGACTCTCGCCCCAAGCGACCGCGCCAGCTCGCGGTCGCGCGAGGCGAGGTTTCTCCCGAGGATCTTCGTACCGACCGCCAGGTTCGAGTCGGCCGAGACGACCTCTGTGAACGGGCCGGAATCGACACGGTGTTCCTCACGGAGTTGGTGGGCGCGGGGCTCCTCACACCGGGTCCCGCAGGGTTCTTCGACGACGACGCGGTGCTGCTGGCGCGGACGGCGAAGTCGATGTCCCAGTTCGGACTCGAAGTCCGGCACCTCCGTGCGTTCAAATTGGCGGCAGACCGTGAGGCGGGGCTCGTCGCCCAGATCGCCGGACCGATCGCCAAGGGACGCGATGCAGGGGCGCGTGAACGTGCCGAAGAGATGGTTCGTGAACTGGCGGCGCTGTCTCTGACGTTGCACACGTGCCTCGTCAAGGCAGCGGTGCAGGGCTCACTCGATCGTTGAGTGGCCTCGCAACGGCATCGTCCATGCGCAGTGACATCTTCCGGTTTCGGGATCGGGTACCTGACGTATACGGAGGATCACACTAGAATTCAGGCAGTACGTGTCAGCGAGTACGACGACTGACAGGCAGCGGGACGGAGGCGCCGCAATGAGCGAGATGAGGATAGTCGGTATCCGAGTCGAGCAACCGCAGAACCAGCCGGTCCTTCTGTTGCGTGAAGCGGACGGAGAGCGGTACCTGCCGATCTGGATCGGTCAGATGGAAGCAACCGCCATCGCGCTGGAACAGCAGGGCGTGGAACCAGCGCGCCCTCTCACCCACGACCTGATCAAGAATCTTCTCGACGCGTTCGGCCATGCCCTCCTCGAGGTCCGGATCGTGGATCTCCAGGAGGGTACTTTCTACGCCGATCTCGTCTTCGAGGGCGACATGCGGGTCTCGTGCCGGCCCTCGGATGCGGTTGCCGTCGCCCTGCGTACCGGTGCGCCGGTGTTCGCCGAGGAATCCGTGCTGGCCGAAGCGGGCCTCGCGATGCCCGAGGAGAAGGAAGACGAGGTCGAGAAGTTCAAGGAATTCCTCGAATCGGTCTCGCCCGACGACTTCAAGGCAACCGACGGCTGACACGATCTTCCGCCGGTGGGAGGAGTCGAAGTAGTTCGACGACGCCCGGCAACGAACCCGTGTAATGTCGATCGTTACTTTCCGGGTCGGCGTGTTGCTGCCCGACGTGAATCACACAGGGCGTACGCTTGGTTGATCCGTTACGGGATCAAATCGGGTGAGCCGGAGGATGCACGGGATCGGATGCGGTGGGGGATCTGCCTGGTCAGTGGTGGCGAGGGACAACGGGGCGCGCGAGAGGAAGTCACAAAGTGCGAGATCGGCCGCAAGGACAGCAACTCGGTGCCGATTCCGGCGATCGCGTCGCTCCGGTACCCGTATCGGGCACCTCCGAGGACCTGCAGCCGGGGCTGTTTCCCGACAATTCGGTGCCCGATGAGCTGGTCGGCTATCGAGTGCCGATCGCATGCCAGATCGCCGGCATCAGTTACCGCCAACTCGACTACTGGGCCCGAACGAATCTGGTGGTGCCTTCGATCAGGAGCGCGGCGGGTTCGGGAAGCCAGCGGCTGTACTCCTTCAAGGACATCCTGGTTCTCAAGATCGTCAAGCGACTCCTCGATACCGGCGTCTCTCTGCAGAACATTCGTGTGGCCGTCGACCACCTCCGGAGTCGTGGCGTCCGCGACCTGGCCAAGATCACACTCTTCTCGGACGGCACCACTGTGTACGAGTGCACGTCGCCCGAAGAGGTCGTCGACCTCCTCCAAGGCGGACAGGGTGTGTTCGGTATCGCAGTCAGCGGCGCGGTCCGGGAACTGACCGGCAGTATCGCGGACTTCCCGGCCGAGCGCGCCGATGGCTACGACGTCGAGGAGAAGCCCGAGGACGAACTGGCCTCCCGCCGCCGCAACCGCATCAATCGCCGCATCGGATAGGGCGTAGGTCACGCTCCGACGAGAGCGACCCCGATGTGCTCTAGAATCGGTGTGCGTCGACGTCTCGCGGGAGAGTCCCGGACCAACACATCCGGGCGCCGAAGGAGCAGCACCTCTCCGTCAATCTCTCAGGCACCCAGGACCGCGTGAGCTACGACGTCTCTGGAAAGCGGTGGGAGCACCCACCCGCCCACGGGGAAAGGTCCGCCGACCGGGACCGAATCTCTCAGGCGCTCGCCCGGCGAGCTCAGGACAGAGGGGGAGGAAGCGCCCGTGCCGACCGAGCACGTGTGAACCTCGCCGACCAGCCTGGGAGCTGCGATGACAGATGCCGTCACCTGGAATTTTTCCGATCGACACATCGGGCCGGATGCGCAGGGAATGCGCCGGATCCTCGATGTCGTCGGAGTCGATACGCTCGACGAGCTGGCCGCGAAGGCACTTCCCGCCGGCATCCTCGACAAGCGTGATGGCGATGTTGCCGACGGACTCGAAGTGCTGGATGCGCCGCTGAGTGAACACGAGGTTCTCGCAGGCCTGAAGGCGCTGGCGTCCCGTAACACCGTCGCCACGTCCATGATCGGACACGGCTACTACGACACGCTCACTCCGCCGGTTCTGCTGCGCAACATCATCGAGAACCCCGCGTGGTACACCGCATACACGCCGTATCAACCGGAGATCAGCCAGGGACGGCTCGAAGCCCTGCTCAACTTCCAGACGATGGTGGCCGATCTGACCGGCATGGAGGTCGCGAACTCGTCGATGCTCGACGAAGCCACCGCAGCGGCAGAGGCGATGACGTTGCTGCGTCGCGCGAACCGCAAATCGAAGAGCCCCCGATTCGTCGTCGACTCCGACCTGTTCATTCAGACTGCCGCGGTGCTCGCAACCCGCGCCGAGCCGCTCGGAATCGAGCTCGTCACCGCGAATCTCGTCGATGACGGGCTACCCGAGGGAGAGTTCTTCGGTGTGATCCTGCAGGCCCCGGGCGCGTCGGGCCGCGTGTTCGACGTCGCTCCCGTGATCGAGGCTGCACACGAGCGCGGCGCGCTGGTTGCGGTAGGTGCGGATCTCCTGGCGCTGACACTGATGACCCCGCCCGGAGAGAAAGGTGCCGACGCCTGCTTCGGCACTACCCAGCGCTTCGGTGTGCCGATGGGCTTCGGTGGCCCGCACGCCGGATACCTGGCCGTGAACGGTGCGCACACGCGGAACCTCCCCGGTCGTCTCGTGGGTGTTTCGGTCGACGCCGACGGTGCTCCCGCCTACAGGCTGGCGCTGCAAACCCGCGAGCAGCACATCCGCCGCGAGAAGGCGACCAGCAACATCTGTACTGCCCAGGTGCTTCTGGCGGTGCTCGCCGCGATGTACGCGTCGTACCACGGTGCGGAGGGCCTGACAGGGATCGCGCGGCGAGTGGCTGCGCACGCGTCCGGCCTTGCCGGCTCGCTGCGCAGCGGTGGTATCGAGATCGTGTACGCCGAGTTCTTCGATACCGTCCTCGCGCGGGTTCCGGGTCGCGCTGCCGAGGTGGTGGCGGCCGCAATCGAGCGCTCCGTCAATCTGTATCTCGTCGATGCGGACCACGTGTCGATCTCCTGCGATGAGGCGACGACGCACGCACACGTGGTGAGGGTGCTGGCCGCATTCGGTATCGCTGCGGAAGAGTCGGCCGGCGACGGGCCCGTATCCATCCCGGAAGAACTGTGCCGGACCAGCGAATTCCTGCAGCACGAGGCATTCACGAAGTACCGGACGGAAACCGCGATGATGCGGTACCTGCGACGGTTGTCCGACAAGGACCTCGCTCTCGACCGCACGATGATTCCGCTCGGATCCTGCACGATGAAGCTCAACGCTGCGGCGGAGATGGAAGCCATCACGTGGCCGGAGTTCGCGGGTCTCCACCCGTTCGCTCCTGCGGATCAGACCGAGGGCATCCGGGAACTCGTCTCGGACCTCGAACGCTGGCTCGCCGCAGTCACCGGATACGACGCCGTCACGCTGCAGCCGAATGCCGGGAGCCAGGGGGAATATGCAGGTCTGCTCGCCATTCGGCACTACCATCTGAGCCGCGGTGACGACCACCGCGACACGTGCCTGATTCCGTCGAGCGCGCACGGGACCAACGCCGCGTCGGCTGTCATGGCCGGTATGCGGGTCGAGGTCGTTGCATGTCGTCCCAACGGTGACGTCGATCTCGACGATCTGCGGGCGAAGATCGCCGACCATGCCGAACGGCTGGCAGCGATCATGATCACCTACCCGTCGACCCATGGCGTGTACGAACACGAGATCGAGGACATCTGCGCGGCCGTACACGACGCCGGCGGGCAGGTGTACATCGACGGTGCGAATCTCAATGCACTCGTGGGTCTGGCTCGCCCGGGCAAGTTCGGCGGCGACGTCAGCCACCTGAATCTGCACAAGACCTTCTGCATTCCGCATGGTGGAGGCGGGCCGGGCGTAGGCCCGATCGGGGTACGTTCGCATCTCACGCCGTTCCTCCCGGGCCATCCGTCGGCACCTGAGCTCGGTGGTGTGGGCCCGGTATCGGCTGCGCCCTACGGGTCGGCGTCGATCTTGCCGATCACGTGGGCATACATCAAGCTCATGGGCGCACCGGGTCTTCGGCGGGCGTCGCTCACTGCCATCGCGTCGGCGAACTACATTGCACGGCGCCTCGACGAGTACTTCCCGGTGCTGTACACGGGTGCGAACGGGATGGTTGCACACGAGTGCATCCTCGACCTGCGTCAGTTGACCAAGGACACCGGTGTCACGGTCGACGATGTGGCCAAGCGTCTCGCCGACTACGGATTCCATGCGCCGACGATGAGCTTTCCCGTGGCCGGAACCCTCATGGTCGAACCCACCGAGAGTGAAGATCTGAGCGAGATCGACGAGTTCATCGATGCGATGGTCTCGATCCGCGGGGAGATCGACAGGGTCGGGGCAGGGGAGTGGACCGTCGGCGACAATCCGCTGCGAGGAGCACCGCACACCGCGGAGTGCCTGGTCGGGGAGTGGACGCATCCGTACTCGCGTGAGATCGCGGTGTATCCGTTGGGGAAGGGGCGCGCGAAGGTATGGCCGTCGGTTCGTCGAATCGACGGTGCGCACGGCGACCGCAACCTGGTGTGTTCGTGCCCTCCGCTGGAGGCCTACAGCAGCTGACAGTACGGGGGCTGCGGGCAAGCTGCCCGCAGCCCCTTGTTAGGTGGGAACTATTCAGAACCGTACGGAAACGCTAGAAATACCGAATCACTCCCGCCTCAACGCCCGCCACTCACCTTCAACGCACCTCTACACCGGGACTTGATCGGCCCGAGGTCCACGTTGCTACTCCTGCGTGACGAGCTCGAGGATGGAGATCTCGGGCGGCGTCGCGACGCGGACGGGCGGGCCCCAGGCACCTGCACCCTGGGAGGTATAGATAGCGGTGTCGCCGAAGTGGTCCAGCCCGGCGACGGTCGGGTTCGCAGCGGCGACAAGGTATCCGAGGGGCCACATCTGGCCGCCGTGTGTATGCCCCGAGAGCTGAAGGTCCACACCGAGATCCTGTGCTTCGAGGACGTGCCTCGGCTGATGCGCGGCGAGTAGAACGAAGGTCTCGGGCGACAGGCCGGCGACGGCCCGGGGGAGGTCCGCCGCGTCCGGTGCGGGCGCGGTGTAGTCGTGCACTCCTGCCACGGCGATCTCGTCGCCGTTGTGTGTCACAGTGACGTTTTCGTTTCGCAGCGTTCGTACACCGAGCGTTTCCCAGTGGTCGAGCCAGGACAAGGCGTCGTCGGAGTAGTACTCGTGATTGCCGCTCACTCCATAGACACCGAGCGGGGCATCGAGCTCAGCGAGGGGCGCGAGGTCCTCTCCCACGAACTCGATCGTGCCATCGGCCAGGTCCCCGCCCAGGATGATGAGGTCGGGTTGCTGTTCGTTGACTTGATCGACGACTCCCTGCACGAACCCGGAGCCTCTCGCCGGACCGACGTGCAGGTCGGTGATCAGAGCGACGCGGAGTCCGTCGAACCCGTTCGGAAGCCCGGGTAGGGCGATGGTGGAATGGACGATCCGCGGATTGGCCGCTTCGATCAGGCTTCCGTAGCCGATCGTGATCACTGTGACGGCCACGAGAGTGCCCGTTGCGATGCGGAGAGTACGACGTGGCGGTCGGGACGAGTCCGGTTCGGGGGAATTGCCGGTGCGGAACCGCCGCACGAGCCGTGCCCCGATGCAGAACGCTCCGATGACGAGGATGCCGATGATCAGGTAGAGCCCCGCAGCGAACCAACTGTAGCCGAGGAAGCCCAGCGGACGTGCCCATGCGGGGTCGAGAACGGTGCCGGTGACCGACGCCGCCATAGCGACGCCGAGCAACGCCACGAGGGCGATGTCTGCGGCCAGCGCAGGTTTTCCGGTGAGGCCTGGAGCACGGACGAGGCGGCGGTGGAGCCAGAAGGTGATGAGGGCGAGGAACGTCCCCGCGACGAGCAATCTGATCACGGTCAGGAGATGAGCTTTCGGAGTAGTCGGGTGAGGTCGTCGTTCGCTGGGATGCCGAGCGTCGAGTACGACCCGCCGGTGCGGTCGGTGAGGTCTTCCAGTGTTCCGGAATCGGTGACGTCGTCGCCGAGGACGACGATGTTCATCCGTACCGGTGCGGCACTGTCGATGAGCTCGCCGATTTCGTCGAGGAAATCTTCGGCGGTACTTGTGCCGGAATCGACGCCGGCGTCCGTACCGTCATCCAGGCTCACGTCGTCGCTGTCGAGGATCACGAGCATCGAGTTCGGTCTGGACGGATCGTAGTTCTCGACAGCATCGGCGTACGCAGCGAGGATCGATCCGTACACCGGCGCGGTCTCGGTAGGAGCGACGGTGTCGAGTGCGGAGGTCAGTGCCGCGCGCTGCTCGAGGGTGAGTGCGTCTCGGGCAACAGCGGTCCGGTAGGCCGAGGTGTCGTCGAAGAGGTACATCCCGACGATCGAAGAGTTCGGGGAGCGGCGGAGGACGCTGTCGATGGCGGCCGAGGTGTCGTCGAGTCGGGTGCTGTCTCCGTCTGCTGTGGTCATGGAGCGGGTCGTGTCCACGAGCACGGTGGTTTTGGTGGGTGGTTGGGGGTTGAGCCGGATATCGAGAAGCGTGTCGCCGACGGAAGGATCCGCAGTGACGAGCACGCTCGTGACCGGAGGGTACGTGAAGCCGGACGGACCGGAGTCCGTCGCTCCCGCGGTGGAGCCGTCGGGGGGATTACCGTCTTCGTTACGGAATCCGTCGTCGAGGAAGCTCTGAACCACGTCGGGACTGCGCACGTAGTCGATGAACTGCCCGGCGGCCCGGGACAGTGTGTCGTCGACCCAGGGGGTATTCGGGACCACCGCGGGGAAATCGGCGACGGGTGTGGCGCCTGCGGGTAGGAAGCCGGCGAGATCGTCGGCGGTGCCGGAGGTGACCGCGTCGTACAGTTGCTTCTCCGTCACGGGCACTGCGTGGATCGGGGAGTCGGGGGTGGTGTTCGCGGCGAGCGCCGTGAGTGCGTCTGCGGTGGCCGGCCCTGCGGCAATGTCCAGGGCGTTGGCACCGAGCGCGAGTTCCGTCACGGCGGTCACGGTTTCCGGGGACTCTGCTTCATCCTGGGGCAGCGGTCCCGTCCCGGTGGTGGCGACGGCTTCGAGTGCGGGCTCGGTAGCGGCACTGCCGGTTCCGGTGGGCAGTGCCATCCTCAGTGATTCCCAGGATCCGAGTCCGAGTGTGCTGAGGGATCCGGGGGTGGCCTGCAGCGACGGTAGGTCGTGCCATGCGACCCCGGCGGTCGTGAGTCCGTTCTGGAGGACGGTGGGTGTGGCGAGGACGATCGGTGAGGTGGCGAGGGATCGGCGTTGCCCGCTCGCAGCCGTGCCCGCGCGGTCGGCGGCGCGGGTGTCGACGGGCACCCAGAGGGCGGGTTCGGGCCCGAGTTCGGGGTTCCAGGTGCCGTCGTCGGCGAGGGCCGCGGCGGCGGCGGCGGATTCGGCGGCGGTGACGTGGGCGGTGACGCAATAGTCGCGGATCACGGGTGCGACGTCGGTATTCCACGTGGCGGCGAGGTCGGAGAGGGTGGGGGCAATGAGTGGGTCGGCGGCGATGTGAAGTTCGGCGTCGCCTTCGACGCAGGTCCCGGCTGCTTCGATGGCCTGTTCATCGATTCGGTTGCGGAGTTGGAGCCAGCCGATGATGCCGAGAACCAGGAGGACGACGGCGACCAGGGACACGATGATGCCTGCGCTGACGCCACGTGTTCCACCGGATCCGCGATGTCGAGCCACTTGGATTCTCGCCTCGTTTCGTTGTGGTCGGGCCCCAGCAGTCTAGTGACGCGCGATCTCGGTGGTCCGTTGCAGGCCGGGTGGTGTGGCGATGGGCCCCGATCCACGCGGATCGGGGCCCATCGCTTCGGGTCGGGCTGCTGCCGGAGGAGGTCAGGCGTTGGCGGCCTTGTACTCGCGGCGGCGGCGGTGCAGGATCGGCTCGGTGTAGCCGCTGGGCTGTGTGGTGCCTTCGAGGATCAGTTCCTTTGCGGCCTGGAACGCGATGTTGCTCTCGAAGTCCGGCGCCATGTTCCGGTAGGAAGCGTCGCCTTCGTTCTGGCGGTCGACGATCGGAGCCATCCGTTCGAGGGACGCGACGACGTCGTCGGCGGTGACGACGCCGTGGCGGATCCAGTTCGCGAGGAGCTGGCTCGAGATGCGCAGGGTCGCGCGGTCTTCCATCAGTGCGACGTCGTGGATGTCGGGAACCTTGGAGCACCCGACACCGGCGTCGATCCAGCGGACCACGTAGCCGAGGATGGACTGGCAGTTGTTGTCGAGTTCTTCGCGCTTCTCGGCGTCGGACCAGTCGGTGTTCTCGGCAAGCGGGATGGTGAGGATGTCATCGACGGTGGCGCGCGGCGCGCCCTTCAGCTCGTCCTGGACCGCGAAGACGTCGACCTCGTGGTAGTGGGTGGCGTGCAGGGTCGCGCCGGTGGGGGACGGCACCCATGCGGTGTTGGCGCCGGCCTTGGGCTGGCCGATCTTCTGCACGAGCATGTCGTGCATGAGGTCGGTCATGGCCCACATGCCCTTGCCGATCTGTGCCTTACCCTGCAGTCCGGCGGCGAGTCCGGTGTCGACGTTCCAGTCTTCGTAGGCGCTGATCCACCGCTGCTGTTTCATGGCGGCCTTACGCACGACGGCGCCCGCTTCCATGGAGGTGTGGATTTCGTCGCCGGTGCGGTCGAGGAAGCCGGTGTTGATGAACACCACGCGTTCGGAGGCGGCTTCGATGCAGGCGGCGAGGTTGACGGTGGTGCGTCGCTCCTCGTCCATGATGCCGACCTTGACGGTGTTGGCCGGAAGACCGAGGACCTCTTCGACGCGGCCGAACAGTTCGGTGGTGAAGGCGGATTCCTCGGGGCCGTGCTGCTTGGGCTTGACGATGTAGATCGAGCCGGTGCGGCTGTTGGCCAGGGGCCCATGGGACTCGTCGGTGTGCAGACCGTGGACGGCACACAGGCTGGTGATCAGCGCGTCGAGGATGCCCTCGGGGATCTCGTTGCCGTCGGCGTCGAGGATGGCGGGGGTGGTCATGAGGTGACCGACGTTGCGGACGAACAGCAGGGACCGGCCGTGCAGTTCGAGTTTGCTGCCGTCGAGTGCGGTGTAGACCCGGTTGTCATTGAGCGTACGGGTCAGGGTCTTGCCGCCCTTGTCGAACGACTCGGTCAGGTCGCCGCGATTCAGGCCGAGCCAGTTGCGGTATCCGAGGGTCTTGTCATCGGCGTCGACTGCGGCGACGGAGTCCTCGAAGTCCATGATCGTGGTGACGGCGGATTCGAGGACGACGTCCTTGACTCCGGCGGCGTCGGTGCTGCCGATGGGGGAGGCGGCGTCGATCTGGATCTCGATGTGCAGGCCGTTGTTGCGCAGCAGCACGGAGGTGGGGGCGTTCTTGTCGCCGAGGTAGCCGACGAACTCGTCAGCGTCGGCGAGTCCGGTGACGGTGCCGTCGGCGAGCGTGACTTTCAGTTCGGTGCCGTCGATGGAGTAGTTCGTCGAGTCGGCGTGGCTGCCGGACTGCAGGGGCGCGGCTTTGTCGAGGAAGTCGCGGGCCCAGGCGATGACTTTGTCGCCGCGGACCTTGTTGTAGCCGCCGGTCTTCTCGGCGCCGCCGTCTTCGGAGATGGCGTCGGTGCCGTACAACGCGTCGTAGAGCGAACCCCAGCGGGCGTTGGAGGCGTTGAGGGCGAAGCGGGCGTTGAGGATCGGCACGACGAGCTGCGGGCCCGGCGTGGAGGTGATCTCGGTGTCGACGCCGGCGGTGGTGACCTGGAACGGTGCGGGGACGGGGACGAGGTAGCCGATCTCCTCGAGGAATGTCTTGTATGCGGCCGGGTCGTGGGGCGCTCCGGCCCGGTCGCGGTGCCAGGTGTCGATCTGTGCCTGCAGGTCGTCGCGCTTGGCGAGCAGAGCGCGGTTGCGGGGTGCGAGCTCCTCGACGATCCTGTCGGCGCCGGCCCAGAACGCCTCGGCGTCCACGCCGGTGCCGGGGAGCGCCTCGTTGTTGACGAAGTCGTAGAGCACCTTGGCGATCTGCAGTCCGCCGACGGTCACGCGTTCAGTCATTACCCTCACTCTTTCCGGTTGCTGTGCGCCCGGTGTTGTTGCGTTCCGGGAGCCGCACGAAAATTCACCATTATGTTACCCGCCGGTAGCTAGGGGCGTGCGTCGGTTCGGCGCGCGCGCAAGGCGGTGCATCGTTCGAGCAGGTCCTGTCGCAGGTCCGCGGCGCGGGAGGTGAGCGCCGACTGCTCGCGGACGTACTGTGCGCGTCCGGCGGCAGTCTCGATCGTGATGGGCGAGTAGCCGTAGTCGCTCAGATCATACGGGCTCGCGCGCATGTCGAGTTCGCGTGTCGTGGCTGCATGCCGGAAACAGCGCACCAGCAGGTCCGAATCGACCAGGGGTGAGAGTTTGTAGCACCACTTGTATAGGTCCATGCCGGCGTGTAGGCACCCGGGCTGCTCACGGTCGAGTTGGTCGTCGCGGGTCAGCAGTTCGATGTTGCGAGGTGCCGCCTCCGGGGTGAAGAACCGGTAGGCGTCATAATGACTGCAGCGCAACTGCATTGATTCCACCACCGCATCGGTTCCAGTGTGACCGAGCCGCAGCGGCACCGCCGAATGCCGCACATCGTCACTGCTCGTGCGGTATACCATCGCCCATTCGTGCAGCCCGAAACAGCCGAACTGGGCGGTCCGCGATCCGGTTCGCGTCAGCAGTTCGGCTACGAAACCGACCGTTGCGGAACGATGCTCGAGGGTGTCGGAGCTCACGCGGACCCCGGGCGCGCCGTCGACGACGACCCGCTCGTAGGCGGGGTGGTCGCGGTACTCGCGACCCGCACCGAGCAGAACGGTGCCGAACCCGGGATGCCACCGCCGCAGCTGCGCGGGCCGGTGGTTGTAGTACGTGAACAGAAAGTCGTGGACGGGATGTTTCTCGTGCGACGCGCGCCGGCGCAGGTGCGCGGCGAGCAGTTCGTCGACCTCGTACCGGTGTCGGTCGCGGCGCACGGTCCACTGATTCTCGGTGAGGATGACCTCCCGGTGGGTGGTCGGGGCCTCGGTCACTTGGCTGTGCCTCCTGTGCGGCTCCCCGGGGTGGGATCGGTGATTCGGTGGGTGGCGTCGCGGACGGTGCCGACGAATTCTTCGACGAGGTCCTCGAGCGCGACGATGCCGAGCGTCGCTCCGGTGTTGTCGACGACGCAGCCGAGATGGGAGCGGGTGCGTCGCAGTTGGGACAGGGCGTCGTCGAGTGCGGTGTCGAGGGTCAGCGATGGGAGTGGGCGGATCGTCTCCGGTGGGATCACGGTGTCGGGGCCCGCTCCCTGGTCGTGCACGAGGTCGAGGATGTCCTTGACGTGAAGGTATCCGGTGTAATCGCCGGCGGGGGTCCGGGTGGGATAGCGGGAGAACCCGGTCGTGGTGACGGCGTGTTCGATGGCACCGAGGGCGACACCGGCGGTGGTGGTGGGCACGGTACGGACGTCGCTGACCGGGATCAGGACGTCGGCGACGGTGCGTCCCCCGGTGTTCAGTGCCTGGATGAGTCGGCGGTGTTCCTCTTCGTCGATCAGGCCTTCGGAGCGGGATTCGCCGATCATCTCGGTCAGTTCGACGGCGGTGACAGTCGCGTCGAGTTCATCTTTGGGTTCGACGCGCATCAGGCGCAGGGTGATGTTGGCGCACCAGTTGTAGAAGGCGATCAGGGGCCGGGCCGGTCGCATGAATAGCAGGTGGACGGGCACGAGGAGCATGGCGGTGCGTTCGGGTCCGGCGATGGCGATGTTCTTGGGCACCATCTCGCCGAGCAGGATGTGCAGGGTCACCACGAGCGCGATCGAGATGGTGAACGCGATGGGATGCAGGAGCTGGTCGGGGAGGCCGACGAGGTGGAGCGGCGCCTCGATGAGATGCGCGATGGCGGGTTCACCGACACGGCCGAGGAGGATCGAGCAGATCGTGATGCCGAGTTGGGAACCTGCGAGCATCAGGGAGAGGTGTTCGCCGGCGGCGATGACGGTGCGGGCCCGTTTCTTGCCCTGGGCGTCGAGCGCTTCGAGTCGGTCGCGGCGGGCGGTGATGAGCGAGAATTCAGCGCCGACGAAGAAAGCATTCCCGGCGAGGAGCAATACGGTCAGAGCGGCCCCGAGCAGGTCGTTCATGGCTGCTCCTCGTCGGTGTACTCGTTGTTGTGGTCGGGACTGTTCTGTTCGGGGTCGGTGGGGGTCAACAGGAGTCGGTCGATGCGGTGACCGTCCATCTCGAGGACCCGGGCGAGCCACGGGGGGACGTCGTGGTCGCGGGCAGGGAGCGGGATTTCGTCGTCGATCTCGGGGATGCGACCGAGTTCGGTGAGGATTAGCCCGCCGATCGTCTCGTAGTCGCCGTCCGGCGCGAGGTAGCCGGTGAGGCGTTCGACCTCGTCGATGCGCAGAAGCCCGGAGCACGACCAGCCGTTGTCGAGCGGGTGTGCGTCGGGTTGTGGTTCGTCGTGTTCGTCGCGGACGTCGCCGATGATTTCCTCGATGAGGTCTTCCATGGTGACGATCCCGGCGGTACCGCCGTATTCGTCGGCGACGAGGGAGACCTGCATTCCGTCGGCGCGGACCCGCTCCATGACGGTGTCACCGTCGAGGGTCGACGGCACGATCGGCACCTTCCGGACGAGGTTCTGGACCGTGGTGGTGCCGCGCAGGTCGGCTGCGACGGTGAACGCGTGTTTGATGTGGACGACACCGAGTGTGGAGTCGAGGTCGGAGTCGATGACCGGGAATCTGGAGTATCCGGTGCGGGAGGACAGTTCGATCAGGTCGAGGACGGTGTCGCGGCGATCGAGGCATTCGATGGTCATGCGCGGGGTCATGAGGTCCTCGGCGGTGAGTTCACCGAAGCGCAGGGAACGGTCGACGAGTCGGGCGGTGGATTCGTCGAGGACGCCGCTTTCGGCAGAGGCGCGCACGAGGGAGCCGAGTTCTTGTGGGGAGCGCGCCGAGCGTAGTTCTTCGGCGGGTTCGATGCCGAGGCGCCGCACGATGCGGTTGGCGGTTCCGTTGAGACCGGTGATGGCCCAGCGGAAGATCAGTGAGAAGCCGGCTTGGAGTCCGGCGGTGGCGCGCGCGGTGGCCAGAGGGCGGGAGATCGCGATGTTCTTCGGGACGAGTTCACCGAAGACCATGGAGAACGAGGTGGCGAGGACGAGCGCGACGACCAGAGACACGGTGCTCGCGGTGTTCTCGGCCAGCCCGATGGCATCGAACACGGGGTCGAGGAAGCGGGCGAGGACCGGTTCGGCGAGATAGCCGGTGATCAAGGTGGTGATGGTGATGCCGAGTTGGGCGCCGGACAGCTGGAACGACAGGGTGCTGTGCGCGTGCTGTACCTGGCGGGCGCGGCGGTCGCCGCCCCGGGCGTGCGCTTCGACGGTGCTGCGTTCGAGGGCGGTCAGGGAGAATTCGGCGGCGACGAACAGGGCGGTGCCTGCCGTGAGAGCGACGAAGCCGAGGAGGCTGAGGACGGACAGGGCGACGGACATCAGGGCCGCCCCTGTGGGATCGCGCCGGGTTTGTCGCCCGGCTCGCCAGGGGAGCCCTCCTGCCCGGCGGAGTCGGTCTCCGCGGTGGTTGCGCCGCCGTCGGCTCGGGGCGTGCTGGTAGTGGGTGCCGCAGGCACCGTGCTGGTAGTGGGTGCCGCAGGCACCGTGTTCCTCTCGTCGGGTCCGGGACGGATGAGGATGCTCCCGGACGGTGCGGTGAAAGTGCCCATTCTAATTCGGTGGGTGGTGGCTGTCGTGTCCTGCGGTGGGATCGGGTGAATAGGGTGGGTCCTAGGTGGCTCGCGCTGGCGGGCCCGATCGAGGAGGTGGGACGTTGGCCGAGCGCATCCGAAGCCAGTGGGAGGACATCACCGAGGCGGATCCATCGCACTCGAGTTGGTATGTCGAGCGTTTCCGGACGATGGCGGCGCAGGGGCAGGACATCGTCGGTGAGGCCCGGTTGATCGACGCGATGGTGGGGCGCGGTGCGCGGGTGCTCGATGCGGGGTGTGGGCCGGGCCGGTTGGGTGGCTATCTGCACGGGGTGGGGCACGTCGTGGTGGGGGTCGATGTGGACCCGGTATTGATCGCGGCGGCGGAGGAGGATCATCCGGGCCCGACGTGGTTGGTCGCGGATCTCGCCGAGTTGGATCTCCCGAGTCGCGGTGTGGCCGCGGAGTTCGACGCGATCGTGTGTGCGGGCAATGTGATGACGTTTTTGGCGCCGTCGACGCGGCGGGCGGCGTTGGCCGGGTTCGCGCGGCATCTGTCGTCGTCGGGGCGTGCAGTGGTCGGGTTCGGTGCGGGCCGCGACTACGACTTCACCGAGTTCCTTGCCGATGCAGCGGCCGGGGGTCTCACGCCGGAGTTGTTGCTGTCGACGTGGGATCTGCGCCCGTTCACGGAGGATTCGGATTTCCTGGTCGCGGTGTTGTCGCGGTCAGGGAGCTGATCAGGGCTGTGTAGGCCTCGTGTTCGTCGTCCCTTCGGTGGCCGGTGTGGTGCCGGAGGGGCTGGGCGCGACGGTGCGGGCGAGTGCGAGGGTGGTCACGGCCATCACAGCGACGGCGGCGACGGTGGCGGTGAGGCCGAGGCCGCCGGTGTCGAGGTGTTCGCCGAGCACGGTCATGCCGAGGAGTACCGCGGCGAGTGGTTCGGCGATCGTCAGAGTCGGTAGGGAGGCGGTCAATGGTCCGGCTTGGAAGGCGCGTTGCTGCAGGTACATGCCGGTGAGCCCTGCCGCAATCACGGTCCAGGTCTGCCACGACCCGAGGACGGTGAACACGCCGTGTTCGATCAGGTCGGTGACGTGTTTGGTGAAGGCGGCGGCGACGCCGTAGAGGATTCCGGCGGCGGTGCCGAGCAGCATGGCGCGGCGCCCCGGCGATCCGGCGGCGAGGCCGAGTGCGGTGGCGCCGGCGGCGACGGCCAGGACGAGTGCGAGGGGCAGCGCCCATCGAGCCGCGGCGGCGTCGACGGCTCCTGCGGTGGGGTTGCCGGCGATCAGGAACACCGCCAACGAGACGCACAGTGCCCCGGCGAGCAACAGGGTGCGGCGGTCGGGTCGTCGTCCGGTGTAGTAGGCGGAGATGGGGATGGCGAACAGCAGCGACGAGACGAGCAGCGGCTGCACGATCAGGACGGCGCCGAGCGCAAGCGCGAAAACCTGCAGGGTGTAGCCGCCGCCGTCCACCGCCAGCGCCGCCCACCAGTGGGGGCTGCGGACGAGGCTGCCGACGAGTGGCCCGGAGGTGGGGACGGCGGCGGCGGAGCGTTGCTGGGCGACCATGCTGACGGCGATCAGCACCGCGGCGGCGAGCGCGCACGCCACGGATGCTGCCGTGGTGCCGGTCATGGTCGGGGTCCGGTCAGGCGTGGACTTCGCTGTGGTCGCCGCTCCACAGGGTGTGGAACTTGCCAGGCTTGTCGGTGCGCTCGTAGGTGTGCGCACCGAAGTAGTCGCGCTGGCCCTGGGTGAGTGCGGCGGGGAGGCGTTCGGCACGCAGCCCGTCGTAGTACGACAGGGATGAGCCGAAGGCGGGGATCGGGATGCCGAGGGTGGTGGCGGTGACCACGACGCGCCGCCAGCTGTCGATGCCGGCTTCGATGGCGTCGCGGAAGTAGGGGGCGAGGATCAGGCTGGGAAGCTCCGGGTCGGCGTCGTAGGCCTCTTTGATGCGGTTGAGGAACTGGGCGCGGATGATGCAGCCGCCGCGCCAGATGGTGGCCATGGCGGCGCGGTCGATGTTCCAGCCGTATTCGGCGCTGCCGGCGGCGATCTGGTCGAATCCCTGGGCGTAGGCGACGATCTTGGAGGCGTACAGGGCGGCGCGGATGTCCTCGGTGAACTGGGCGGTGTCGGTGGGGGCGGCGCCGAGGGTGCCGGAGGTCAGGTCGCGGGCTGCGGCGCGTTGGGTGCGGGATCCGGACAGAGCGCGGGCGAAGACGGCTTCGGCGATGCCGGTGACGGGGATACCGAGGTCGAGGGCGGCCTTGACGGTCCACCGTCCGGTGCCCTTCTGCTCGGCGGCGTCGACGATGACGTCGACGAGGGGTTTTCCGGTGGCGGCGTCGGTCTGGCGCAGGACTTCCGCGGTGATTTCGATGAGGTACGACTCGAGGGTGCCGGTGTTCCAGTCGGCGAATACGTCGGCGATCTTCGCGGCGTCGTAGCGCAGGGCGTCGCGGAGGAGGTGGTAGGCCTCACCGATGAGCTGCATGTCTGCGTATTCGATGCCGTTGTGCACCATTTTGACGAAGTGTCCGGCGCCGTCGGGGCCGACGTGGGTGCAGCAGGGGGTGTCGTCGACCTTGGCGGAGATGGCCTCGAGGAGGGGGCCGAGTGCGGCGTAGGACTCGGCGGGGCCGCCGGGCATGATGGACGGTCCGTTGAGGGCGCCTTCTTCGCCGCCGGAGATGCCGGCGCCGACGAAGTGCAGTTCGCGTTCGCGTAGGGCGGCTTCGCGGCGGATGGTGTCTGTGTAGAGGGCGTTGCCGCCGTCGATGATGATGTCGCCGGGTTCCATGGCGTCGGCGAGTTCGTCGATGACGGCGTCGGTGGCGTCGCCGGCTTTGACCATGATCAGGACGCGGCGGGGCTTCTCGAGGGCGGCGACGAACTCGTCGATCGTTTCGGTGCGAATAAAGGTGCCGTCGCTGCCGTGTTCGGCGAGCAGGGCGTCGGTCTTGGCGATGCTGCGGTTGTGCAGGGCGACGGTGTAGCCGTGGCGGGCGAAGTTCCGGGCGATGTTGGACCCCATGACGGCCAGGCCGGTCACGCCGATCTGGGCGCGGGGGGTCTCGGTGCGTTCGACGGTCATGGGTACAGCTTCTCTCGAAATGGGGCGTGATCGAAATCGAACGGCGCAGGAAGTGTGCTCAGTGGGTGAACAGGCGGGTCAGTTCGGTCAGCCAGGGGACGGCGACGGCGACGGTGGGGACGACGAGGATCGCGGCGGCGGTCATGTAGGCGCACGCGGAGATGGTCAGGTCGGGGCCGGGATTGGCGAGTCGCTGCACTCGCAGCAGGGTGGAGGGTCCGCCGACGGCGAGGGCGCCGGTGGGGGTGTGGGCGTCGGCGCAGGTGACGAGGGCGCGGGCCAGCGGGGTGGGGCCGGTGAGACGTACCGCGGAGTCGTCGGCGAGCATTTCGACGAGCAACTGCACGGAGCCGAGTGCCGATCGGGAGCGGACCCACCGGGGGAACGCTTCGTAGACGGCGGTGAATGCTTCGAGGATGAGGTCGTGGCGGGCGCGCAGGTGGGAGTGTTCGTGGCGCAGTACGGCGCTCAGTTCGTCCTCGGTGAGGTTGTCGAGGGTGCCTTCGGACAGGACGACGCGGTGCCGGATGCCGGGCAGGCAGTAGGCGATGGGGTCCGTGCTGTCGAGGATCCGTACGTGGGGGAGGGTGCGAATGGCGGAGAGGTTGTCGCGGCGGTCGAGGAGGTCGACGAGCATGCGGTGCCGGGCGCGGCGGCGGCGGGTGCGGACACCGACGTGCACGGTCGAGTAGATCAGGCGGCCGCCGATGAGCAAGGTGAGCATGAAGACGACGACGTAGGTGAGCCACAGGGGTAGCCCGAGCGCGTCGATTTCCTCGAGGGGTCCGGTGGTGGGGCGGCCGTCGTCGCCGGGCACCAGTAGACGGCTGGCGATGGCGAGGCCGGAGCTGAACGCCGAGAGGACGGCGGCCAGGGCGATGGCCTGCCACAACACGAGCGCCGCGCGCGGGTTGCGGTGCGGCCAGGAGGCGCGGGACAGGAGCCCGGGCACCGGACCCGCGAGGAGAAGCGCAAGTATGCCGAATACGAGCGCGGTGGTCGCATCCATGGAGTCGAGTCTGTCAGCTCGCCTTTCCCGCGGGTCGGTCGGTGCTGTGATGGGCTTCGAGTTCGGCCAGTGCGGCGCGCAGCGCGTCTGCTTCGTCGGCGCCGACCCGGCCGACGAAGTGGACGAGTGCGGCGGTGCGTCCGGCGGTTTCGTCGGCCTGGTCGAGGGCGTCGACCATGAGGCTGGCGACGAGTTCGTCGCGGCCGTGCACCGGGAGGTAGCGGTGGGCGCGGTCGTCGCGTTGTTGGATGACGAGGTTCTTCTTCGCGAGGCGTTGAAGGACAGTCATGACGGTGGTGTATGCGAGTGAGCGGCGGGCGGAGAGGCCTTCGTGGACCTGTCGCACGGTCTGGGGTTCGGTGGAGGACCACAGGTGGTCCATCACTGCTCGCTCGAGTTCGCCTAGTGCTGCCATACGTTGATTCTACGGAGTCTCCGACATTTGTGCGTACTACCTAGGGTCGTAGTTTTTCGGGTAGGGTGTCGCCGCCGACGGTGCCGTAGACGTGGCGGGTGCCGATGGGCACGATCAGGGGCCGGCCGGAGACCGGGTCGCTGATGACGGAGGCGTCGAGTCCGAACACGTCGCGGAGCAGTTCGACGGAGATGACCTCGGCCGGTGGGCCGGAGGCGATGACCTTGCCGTCGCGCATGACGACGAGGTGGTCGCTGTAGCGGATGGCGAGGTTGAGGTCGTGCAGGACCATCACCACGGTGCGGCCGAGTTCGCTGTGCAGCTGGTCGACGAGGTCGAGGACCTCGATGGAGTGCGCGAGGTCGAGGTAGGTGGTGGGTTCGTCGAGCAGCAGGACGTCAGTGCCCTGCGCGAGCGCCATCGAGATCCAGGCGCGTTGGCGTTGGCCGCCGGAGAGTTCGTCGACGGGGCGGTCGGCGAGGTCGGCGATGCCGGTGCGGGTCAGCGCGGTGGAGACGACGTCTTCGTCGTCGCCGGACCACTGCCGCACCCACGATTGGTGGGGGTGGCGGCCGCGGGCGACGAGGTCGGCGACGGTCAGCCCTTCGGGTGCGGTGGGTGCCTGGGGGAGCATGCCGAGGACCCGGGCGACGTCGCGGGTGCGCATCGTGGTGATCTTGCGGCCATCGAGAAGGACGTGTCCGTCGCGGGGTTTGAGCAGGCGGCTCAGGGCGCGCAGCAGGGTGGATTTGCCGCAGCCGTTGGGTCCGATGATGGTGGTGACCACGCCGGTGGGGATCTCGAGGTCGAGGTCGTCGACGATGAGGCGGTCTCCGTAGCCGAGCGCGAGATGCTCGGCGACGAGCCGCGCGCCGGCGTGGTCGGGCGCGTCGGCGGGGTGCGTGTCGAGGGGCTGGGCGTGGGTCACACTGACACCTTCCGATTGGAGCGCACGAGCAGATACAGCAGGAACGGGCCGCCGAGCGCGGAGGTTACGAGTCCGACCGGTAGGGAGACCGGCAGGATGGTGCGGGCGATGATGTCGGCGCCGACGACGAGCACGGCGCCGGTCAGCGCGGAGGCGATGACCGGGGGGCCGGCGGAGCGGACGAGGCGCAGCGCGACCTGGGGTGCTGCGAGCGCGACGAATCCGATGGGTCCGGCGGCTGCGGTCGCGATGGCGGCGAGTGCGCAGGCGGCGACGAGGAGCATGCCCTGCTGGGATTGCAGGCGGATTCCGAGTGAGCGGGCGGTGTCGTCGCCGAGGCGCAGGGCGCCGATGGTGAACGAGGCGATGATCGTCCAGGTGCCGATGACGGCGAGGGCGACGCCGGCGGGGATGACCTGACTCCAGCTGATGCCGTTGAGGGAGCCGGTCAGCCAGACCTGGGCGCGGGAGACGTCGTTGATGTCGGCGGAGACGAGCATCCAGTTGGTCAGGGCGATCAGCATGGCGTTGGCGCCGATGCCGATGAGCACGAGCCGGAATCCGTCGACGCCGTTCTTCCACGCGAGTAGGTAGATCACGGCGGCGGTGAGCAGGCCGCCGACGAGGGCTGCCAGGGGCAGGCCGAGTGCGGCGAGGAGTCCGACGATGGTGCCGCCGCTGGTGACGACGATCAGGGCGACGGCTGCGGCGCTGGCGCCGGCGGTGATACCGAGGATGTCGGGGCTGGCCAGGGCGTTGCGGGACAGCGACTGGGTGATGGCGCCGGAGACAGCGAGGCAGGCGCCGACGACGAGCGCGCCGATGCCGCGGGGGAGGCGCAGGTCGAACACGATGAACCGGTCGAGTCGTTCGCCGCCGCCGAGGAGTACCTCGATGACCTCGGGGACGGACATCGGATAGTCGCCGCGACCGAGCCCGACGCACAGGAGCAGGAACGCGGCGACGGCGAGGAGGGTGCACACGAGCACCTGGCGACCGCGCCACACGACGGAGAACCGGCCGACGCGGAAGCCGGGGCGGGCGGGTACTGCGGTGGAGAGCTGGATGGGGGTGCGGCGGCGGGGATCCTTGCCGGTGGTGGGTGGGGTCGCGGTGGGGATCTTCGTCAGGTCGGTCACAGCGACACCAGCTTCCGGCGGCGGACGAGGGCAATGAAGAACGGGGCGCCGACCAGGGCGAGCACGATGCCGACCTGCAGTTCGCCGGGGCGCACGACGATGCGGCCGATGACGTCGGCGAGGACGAGCAGCACCCCGCCGAGCAGTCCTGCGTAGGGGACGAGCCAGCGGTAGTCCGGGCCGGTGATGGCGCGGGCGATGTGCGGGACGATGAGGCCGACGAACGCGATGGGGCCGCATGCGGCGGTGGCGGCGCCGGTGAGGATGGTGATCACGGCGATGCCGATGACGCGGGTCAGGACGATGTTGGTACCCAGGGAGCGGGCGACGTCTTCGCCGAGGCTGAGCACGTTGAGGCCGGGGGTGCTCGCGAGGGCGATGACGAGGCCGACGACGATGAACGGCAGGACCTGCCAGAGCACGTCCATGCCGCGTCCGGCGACGGATCCGACCACCCAGAAGCGGTAGCCGTCGAGGCTGGTCTGGTCGAGCAGGACGACGGTTTGGATCATCGCTTGGAGGAAGAAGGCGACGGCGGCGCCGGCGAGGGCCAGGCTCAGGGGGCTCGAGCCGCCGTTGCCGATGGAGGCGAACCCGAATACCACGACGCTGGCGAACAGGGATCCGGCGAAGGCGAACCACAGGTATTCGGCGGGGGTGCTGGTGCCCAGCAGGTAGATCGAGAGCACTACGAACAGTGCGGCGCCGGCGTTGATGCCGAGCAGGCCGGCGTCGGCGAGGGGGTTGCGGGTGTGGCCTTGGATGAGGGCGCCGGCCACTCCGAGGGCGATGCCGACGAGCAGTCCGAGCAGGGTGCGGGGGATGCGCAGGGAGTGGATGATCACGTCGGTTTCGGCGCCGTCGTTGACCAACAGTGCGTGGAACACCTCGGTGAAGGTCATCGGGCGGGCCCCGATCGCGACGCTGGCGAGCAGGACCAGCACGAGCATCACGGCGAGGGTGAGCAGTCCGAGGAGTCGTCTGCGGCGAATCCCGGCGACGCTGGTGTCCGCGGGTAGCGGCGTGAAGCCGTCGTCGTCGGCGGTGCGGGTCATGACGACTTCGGTGCGGCGGCGCAGTAGGGCGCGGCGGGCGCCGACGGGAGCGCCGGTGTCCGGGTCGCGGGTGATGAGGTCGGTCCAGGACTTGCCGAGGCTCGCGCCGGTGCGGCCTTCCCGGCGGCCGCGGTTCCACAGCAGCACTCCGGCGGTGGCGGCGAGTGCGGCGCCACCGAAGACGACGCGGTCGGTCTGTCCGCCTCCGTTGGCGTCGCCGAGGGTGTCGACGAGCAGGGCGCCGATGACGAGGGGGATGGCGAGGAGAGCGAGGTCCAGCAACTCCGCGACGACACGCCGGGCCGTGGTGGGCGGTCCGGTCAACTCGGTGGTCGTGGGTTCGGTGGCCGTGAGTTCTGGGGAGGGGGGTCGAATGGTGGCCACGTGCGTGGGGCGCTCCTCGTGACGGGATTCTCGGGTAGGTCTGGAGGTTAGGTTACGGAATCCTATTTCGATCTGTCACCGGGTGGGTCCGGCCGGTAGGTCGCCGCTTCGCTGTGACGGGTTCTTCGGGTGAGGTGGGTTGCGCGATCCCCACCCCGGATGTAATGGTTAGCCTTACCTAAGCAACCCGCTGGGTTCCTGTCGACAAGAGAGGTGTCGGATGACGACTCTGCTGCTGCCGCCGACCACCACTGCTCCGGTCACCACGTTCGACGACCGGAGCGTCCGCGCATTCGAGGACACCCGCACCCGCCTGCGGGCACTCGCCGCGGGATCGCCCCGCGTCTATGCCGTGGCCTGTATCGACGAAGAACCCAAGCGCCGCTGGTGGGGCCTCGGCAGTGCCGAACGCACGGAACGCATCGAATTGCTCTACCGACGCTCGCTCGAGGACGTGGAGGAACCACGCATCGCGGCCGAGCAGGTCGCCGCCGCACTCATCCACTCGATTGTCGGCCGGGTGCTCGCCCCGCTCGCTCTGGAGGGGCGCGTGTGGGATCCCGGCCTCGACAATCTCTGGCTGCACCAGGACAGCGACGGATGCATCGACTGGGCCGGTGTCGCCGACGACACCCTGCGCGTGCTTCCGGGGGACCGGGCCGCCGCTGATCGTGGGGTCGTGGTGCTGCCGTGCGAGGAAGCCATGGCGGTGTGGACCGCGCATCGCGCCGTGACCGCCCTGACTGCGGTGCACGAGGCCGTGCAGCGATGCGCCCCGCTCGACCGCACCCGCTTCTGGGCGATGGTCGGACGCACGGTCGTCACCGGCGCATCGCAGCTGCCCGTCCTCGGTGGCGCGTCCCGCCGCGACGCGGCACGACGTGGCCAGCAGTTGCTGGATGCCTTCGTGGCCGCGGGTCATCCGGTGCGAGGCCTTGTGGGATTAGGTCAGCCTTGCCTATAGTGAGAGACGCGCAACACCGGACCGTGCCGGAGTCCTGAGGGCTGCAGAGACTCCCGGTCCATCCCCGACGGCGGGCCTCGCGATCACCACGCGAGGCCCGCCGGTCCGTTCAGGCCCCGCGCTTCCCGAAGCTGCTCTCCCGCCCGCCGAAAACGTCGATGCCCTACCATCGTTCGACGGACACCGGCGCCCTCGGCCGGACCGATCGAGCAGGAGAGTTCACAGACATGACCGATCAATCCACGCCGGAGCACAGTTCTGCACTCGATGCCGCCGAGGTGACCACACTCAACCGCACCGGGTTCGGAGCAGCACTCGGACTCGAGTTCCTCGAACTCACCGCCGATGTCGTCCGCGCCCAGTGGACCGTGACACCGAACCAGCATCAGCCTTACGGCATCGTGCACGGCGGGGTGTACTGCGCGGTCATCGAAACCATCGCGAGTATGGGCGGCGCCATCTGGTTCGGCGATCGCGGCAACGTCGTCGGAGTCAACAACAACACCGACTTCCTGCGCGCCACCCGCGAGGGCGTCCTCACCGCCGTCGGCACCCCCATCCACCGGGGCCGCACCCAGCAACTGTGGCGGGTGGTGATCACCGACGCGCAGGACCGGGTCGTCTCGCAGGGCCAGGTTCGGCTGGCGAACATCGAGGACAGCGCCCGCATCGGGAACTGACGGCGCGCCGCACTGGTCAGCCGGCGGCCTTGCGGTCCGCCGGAGACGAGTCGCTGTCCTTCCCGGCGGGAGCGTCCTTCCCTGCGGCGCCCCGCTCGGTGGCGCTGCCGTTGCCGGCAGCGAGGGAGTTCTCGTGGTGTCGTAGCCGCTCGATCGCGATCCGCGCGAACACTTGCTGCTCGGTCGCCGCCATCTCGTTGCGGCCGGCGGAGAAGAACGCCTGCGCCCACGACAACAACGTCGACATCTTCGATGAGAACCCCACCAGATACAGCAGGTGGATGAACAACCAGGCGATCCAGCCGAGGAACCCACTGATCTCGAGTTTGCCGACCTTCGCGACCGCACTGAACCGCGAGATCGTCGCCATCGACCCCTTGTCGAAATACTTGAACGGGGGTCGCTGGGACGGGTCCTGCCCCTCGACGGATGCGGCGATCTGTTTCGCCGCGTACTTGCCGCCCTGCATCGCGACCTGCGCGAGCCCCGGAAGCTTGTCGAGCGACATCATGTCGCCGATCACGAACACGTTCGGGTATCCCGGCAATGACAGATCGGGCAGCACCTCGACGCGACCGGCCCGGTCGATCCCGGCACCGGACTGCTCCGCCAGCTGCTTGCCGAGCGGGCTCGCCGCCACGCCCGCCGACCACACCTTGCACTGCGATTCGAGACGTCGCTCGGTGCCGTCTTTCTCCTTGACCGTCAGACCGTCTGCGTCGACGCCGGTGACCATCGCACCCAGCTGGATCTCCACACCGAGACCCTCGAGGGTTCGGCGGGCCTTCTTCGACAGCTTCCCGCCGTACACCGGCAGCACGTCCGATGCGCCGTCGAGCAGCACCACTCGCGCCCGCGTCGTGTCGATATGACGGAAGGTGCCCTTGAGGGTGCGATGCGCCAGTTCCGCGATCTGCCCGGCCAGCTCCACACCGGTCGGGCCCGCGCCCACCACGACGAAGGTGAGCAGTCGGGTCTGTTCCTCGGGGTCGTTCGACAGTTCGGCCTGCTCGAATGCCCCCAGGATGCGGCCGCGCAACTCGAGTGCGTCGTCGATCGTCTTCATGCCGGGCGCGAACTCGGCGAAATGATCGTTGCCGAAATAGGACTGGCCGGCGCCGGCTGCGACGATCAGCGAGTCGAAGTCGCTGACGGTGCGTCGCTCCAGGAACTGGGAAGTGACCGTGCCGTTCTCGAGATCGATGTCGTCGACTTCCCCGAGCAGCACCCGGGTGTTGTCCTGTTTGCGCAGCACCATGCGCGTGGCCGGGGCGATGTCGCCGACCGAGAGGATGCCTGTGGCCACCTGATAGAGCAGTGGCTGGAATAGATGGTGGGTGGTGCGCGCTACCAGCGTGACGTCGGCATCGGCGCGGGCGAGGGCCTGCGCGGCGAACAATCCACCGAATCCCGATCCGATCACCACGACGCGATGACGCGCAGCTTCCACCGATTCGACGCTCATGCAAGCTCCTTCGTTGTTCTCGGTGCGTCCTCATGTGTGGAGTGCACCTCGACACTGCGGTTCGGATCCCAGTCTGTCAGCTCGCGTCGTCGCTCACAGTGCGATCGGTTCCGCCGAGCAACCCGTATACCGGGTTGTGGCGGGCTGCATGCCGTACCGCGTCGTTCGTCGCCGAGGTGTAGATCTGCACGGTCTGCAACGACCGATGCCCGAGCAGCTGCTGCAACTCGACCATCGTGGCGCCGTTGTCGGCCAGCGACGTCGCGAAGGTGTGCCGCAGCGCGTGCGCGAGCGCTCCCCGTTTGCGTTCGGATTCGATGCCCGCACGCCGATACATGCGCCGTACTCGGTATTGCAGGGTGCCGCGGGTGATGCGCTGCCCGTCGGCCCCGACGAACAACGGATCGGTGGGGGTGTGCCGCTCCCACACCGGCAGATCCGTGCGGTCGGCGAGTACCGAATGCCGCAGCGGCGGAAACCGGACATAGCGTTCCTGCAGGTAAGCGGACGTGATCGCCGTCCAGCTGTCTTCGAGGGGGATTTCCCGTTCGATCGCGCCTTTGCCGTGTACCCGCAGCACGGGGGCGTCGAGCCCGCCGAGGATGTGTCCCAGATCCAGCGAGATCAACTCCTCCGACCGGATCCCGGTGAGCAGCAGGGTCGCGACCAGCGCCAGATCCCGCTGCGGCCAGTCCCGCGGCGACCCGCTCGGGTGCTGTGCGTCGTGGGTCAAGGTGTCGACGAGTTGCCCGACGGCGGCCGGTTTGAAGGCCTTCGGGGTGTGCTCGGGGCGTTTCGGCTGGGTGATCGAGGCCATCGGGTTGCCCTCGGAGAGCCCCTCGGTGACGAGGAAATTGCAGAAGTTGTTCCATACCGACCAGGCGCGTCGCACCGACGCCGGTTGGCGTTCGCGCGCGAACGTGGCGAACGCGGTGCGCAGCCCGCGGATCGTGAGGTCTGCGATGGTCAAGGTGTCCGGGGTGCCGCCGCGCGCCGCGGCAAGCGCAGCGCACACCCCGTGCAGGTCGAGGCGGTACGCCTTGACCGTGTGCGCCGAGCGTTTCGCGGTCTGCAGAGTCTCCAGGTACGACGCGACCCACTCGAGGAGGCCCGATCCGTCCCGGCTCGTCATAGGAGCACTCACCTTCCTGCGGTCGTCGTACGCATGTGCGAATCAGTGTGCCAGGAGGGACCGACGTGTTCGGTGGGGCGGGTGGTTCGGGGGATCTGTTTTCGTGCGGCTCACCAGTGCCTGCCCCACTGCGGTATCGGCACCCAGTGGGGCAGCAGCGTGTCGCGGTCACCGCGTGCCGCCGCGAGCTGCGGGCCCGTCAGATACAGCGCCGACGACAGATCGGCACCGTCGAGGCGGGCATCGCGTAGGTCGGCGCCGAGTAGATCCACCGCACTCAGATCACTGCCTCGCAGATCTGTTCCGATCAGGCACGCGCCGCGCAGGTCGACGCCGCACAGGACCCGGCCTCGCAGGGGCCGGCCTGCGAGGTCCGCGCCGGGGTGTAGTCGCGGATCGAGTGTGCCGGTGGCGTGATACGACGCGCGCAGTGCATCGCTGACATCGACGAGCAGGGCGCGCACCTGCTCGTGCACTTCGCCCAGGTCGAGAGTGAGCAGTTCGGATGCCTCGAGCCGGGTGAATCCGCTGATCGTCGCAGCCAGATCAGCGGCGTCGGCGATGTCGTCGGGGTCGAGGGCACGATCGGTGACCTCGTGGAGGTACCAGAGCATCTCGTGCAACTGTTTCATCCTCGGGAACACCGCGCCGGTGAGGTGGCCGGGGACCCGGGCGGTGGCGGCCTGACCGGCGCCGAAGCAGTCGAACGCGGTGCATCCTCTGTACCCGCGCGGGGCCAGGGCGTCGTGGATCGTGGAGCCGAAATCGGACGCGAGGTGTGGGCACGGTGTCCCGGCAGGTTTGTCGGTGGCGAAGTCGCGGGAGCGAGAGAATCCGAAGACGGTGCAGCACAAGCCGACACAGCTGTGGCAGTCACCGAGCAGGTCGGTGCGGGGCAGGGGAGTGCGGCTGGACAGGGGCAGACGGCGCATGAGAACTCCGAGAAGTGTGATTCCGATGGGAGCGGAGCCGGGGGCCCGGGGTCGGGTCCCCACTCGGGGCACACGGAATCACCGCCGCGCGTAGGCGGCGTCGTTCACGATCGACGTGAGAGTCGATTCTCAAGCACGGAAGGAAGTGTTCACTGCCCCGCACACTACTACCGCCGGCGTGGAGGCCGAGCGTCCCCGGGCGCGGTCAGGGCCTCGGTGTCACGGCCGGCGGGTTTCGAGCAGGCGCAGCCATACCTCACTGATCGTGGGGTAGGCCGGGACTGCGTGCCACAGCAGACCGAGGGACACCTTCCCGACGATCGCGACGGTAGCGGCGTGGACGAGTTCGGCGACGTCGGACCCCGCGAAGGTCGCGCCGACGAGGACGTCGGTGGCGCGGTCGACGACAAGCGTTGCGTGACCGGTGAAGTCGTCGCGGTGCAGGGCGGCGCCTGCGACGTCGATGTCGGCCTCGAGCACCTCGACGTCGAGTCCGGCGTCGCGGGCCGAGTCTGCGGTGTGCCCGACGGAGGAGATCTCCGGGACGGTGAAGATCACCTGGGGGATCTGCCCGTGGTCGGCGCTCGCCCGGTAACGGGGGTCGTCCAGTGGCCGGTTCTCGGCGCGGGCGGCGATGACGTCGCCGCACACCCGGGCCTGGTATTTGCCCATGTGGGTCAGGGCGGCGCGGCCGTTGACGTCGCCGACCGCGTACAGCCAGGTGCCGTCGACACCGGCGACGGTGAGGTGGTCGTCGACGGTCACGGTGCCGGTGTCGAGGCCGACGGTGTCGAGGCCGAGGTGGCCGACGGCGGCGCGGCGACCGGTCGCGACGACGAGTTCGTCGACCTCGATGGTGGTGCCGTCGGTCAACTCCGCGGTGACGGGGCCACCGTGGATCATGCCGACGCCGGTGTCGCGGACGTCGGGGCGCGTCACCGAGGTCACTTCGGTCCCGAACCGCAGTCGGACGCCGCGGGTCTGCATCCGGTCGGCGACGGCATCGGAGGCGAACGGTTCGATCCGCGCGAGCAGGCGCGGTCCGCGGACGACGACGGTGACCTCGTCGGCGCCGAGTTGCCGTAGCCACGTGGCGGTTTCGCAGGCGACGACGCCGCCGCCGATCACGAGGATCCGGCGTGGGATCTGCCGCAGGTTCGTGGCGTCGCGGGAGGTCCAGGGCAGTGCGGCGCGTAGTCCGGGCAGGTCGGGGACGGTGGCGACGGTGCCGGTGGCGAGGACGACGGCGTGGCGGGCGTGCAGGGTGCGGGGGTGGTCGCCGTCGACGGTGACGGTGCGGGGTCCGGTGAGGTGCGCGTGACCGCGGATCACGTCGATGCCGGCGGCGTCGGCCCACAGCACCTGGGAGGAGTCGTCGTGGCCGGAGGTGAACCGGTCGCGGCGGGACAGGACGGCGGGGATGTCGACGTGGTCGGCGGTGACGTGCTGCTGCACGCCGGGCATGTGCGTGGCGGTGGCGAGGACCTGGGTGGGCCGCAGCAGGGCCTTACTGGGCATGCATGCCCAGTAGGAGCATTCGCCGCCGACCAATTCGTGTTCGACGAGGGCGGCGGTGCGGTCGGATCCGGCGATGGCGTATTGAGCGGCATTCTCGCCGGCGGGGCCCGCGCCGAGCACGATCACGTCGAAGGCGTCGGTGTCGGGGGATGCGGAGTCGGCCGGTTCGGAACTCACCTGTCCTACGGTAGGCCGGTCCGGTGTGAGGCGGGGCGGTTCGGTGGGTTACCGCAGGTGCGGTGACTGTGCGTCGAAGATCAATCCCATGGGGGCGAGGACACGCACGGCCTGTTCGGCGACCTGTTCGGGGAGGTCGCACAGCAGCACCGAGCGCCAGGGGGTGACGACGAGGGGGTGTTCGACGGCGGCGAGGAATTCGGCGAGACGGGCGGGGAGCACACCGCCGGGCAGGCCTCCGGCCAGGGTGACGGTGCCGTCCGGTTGGTCGAGCCATCCGATCGGGGGGTCCGGGGGCGTCGGGACGGCAATGGGGGTGTCGGTGGGTGCGATGTCGGTGGGTGCGGTGTCGTCGAACAGGAGGCCGACGGCGTCGACAGGGTCGGATCGGCGGATCCCGGTGTCCTCGCCGCCGAGGATCAGGGCCCATTCGTCGCCGGGTAGGGCGAGCAGTGTGCGATCGGGGGTCAGCGCGACGACGTCGCCGGTGCCGTCGTCGAGTCCGAGTGTCACGCCGGGGCGCGCGGTGAGCAGGCGGGTCTGTGCGGTGTCGGTGAGGGGCCGGATGTCGCGGAGTCCGCCGATGCGTCCGGTGAGGGGGGACGCGAGCAGGTGCGGCAGCGCGGGGTGGCCCACGGTGAATCCGGCGTCGGTGACGGCTGTGGTCAGGGGCGCGGGGTCGCCGTGCAGGCGCAGGTGGGCGTGCGGGGTCAGGTGCAGGACGCCGCCGGCGTGGGTGTGCGCGAGGTCGGCGAGGGTCTGCAGTTGTGCGGCGGTCAGCGTTCCGGCGGGCAGATGCACGTCCACTGCTGCGGTGTCGTCCCTCGGGTTCGTCGCGGTCACGCCCTCCAGTATCCGGATGTGGGGGCCGTCCCCGGAACCGCCCCGAAGAGACTTTCCTTTACAGGATGGGATAACTATATTCTCATTATTGAGATTGAGGTACTCCACTTGTGGGTGCCACCGAGACGAGAGGCACTGCATGCTGCTCGAACCCACGCCCGACCAGGACTTCTTCCGCGACACCACCGCCCGGTTCCTGCAGGAACGCACCCCGGTCGCGGTCCTGCGAGGCCTGCGCGACGACTCCGCCGGATTCGACCCGGGATTCTGGCGCGCCGGGGCCGAGCTGGGCTGGACCAGCCTGCTCGTCGACGAAGCGCACGGCGGTGGCTCCATCAGCGACTCGGGATTGATCGACCTGACCTTGATCGCATACGAGTTCGGCCGGCACGCCGCACCCGGACCGCTCGTCCCGACCAACGTGGTCGCGGCCCTGCTGGGCCGGCACAGTCACCACCACGACACCCTCGCGGGGTTGCTCGACGGCTCCGTCACCGCCGCGTGGTGCTCCGCCGAACCACGCCCGGAGGCCCGTGCCGCCACCGCGCCGCTGACGATCACCGTCGACGGCGACGACGTGATCGTGCACGGCACCAAACGCCCCGTCGAAGCCGCCGGCACCGCCGAGTTGCTGTTGGTGACCGGCCGTACCGGCGACGGACTCAGCCACGTCCTCGTTCCCCGCGACACGCCCGGCGTGACCGTCACTGCGATGCGCTCGGTGGATCTCACCCGCCGCTACGCAAAGGTCGAGTTCGACCGAGTGCGGCTACCCGCGAGCGCGCTGCTCGGCGCTGCGGGCGACGGCTCCGCCGACGACGAATACGCCCGGCATCTGGCGATCGTGCTGGGCTGCGCAGAAACCGTCGGTGCGCTGCAGACCGCGTTCGACACCACCGTGGCGTGGGCGTTCGACCGGTACTCGTTCGGCCGGGCCCTGGCCTCGTACCAAGCCATCAAACACCGCTTCGCGGACATGAAGATGTGGCTCGAGGCGTGTCACGCGATCAGCGACACCGCTGCTGCGGCCGTCGCCGCGGACACACCCGACGCGGCCCGCCTGTCGAGCGCGGCCAAGGCGTACATCGGCGATCATGCCGCCGACCTGATGCAGGAATGCGTGCAGTTCCACGGCGGCATCGGCCTGACCTTCGAACACGACCTGCACCTGTATACCCGGCGCGTCGCCGCGAACCGGTCCACCTACGGCACCCCCGCCGAGCATCGTCGGGCACTCGCCGATGCCGTCATCTCGGCTGCCGCCACGTCGAAGGAGAGCGCACAGTGACCCAGACCGAGGTCGAGATCGAAACTCTCGACGAGTTCCGCGCCCGCGCCCGCACCTGGATCCGCGCGAATCTCGCGCCCGCCGATCCCGCCGCGCACGTCGGGGTGCTGCGCAAGGAAACCTCTGATGAGGACGAACTCGCCGACGTCACGCACGACCGCGCACTGCAACGGTCGATGTTCGACGCAGGGCTCGCCGGGATCAGCATTCCCCGCGAGTACGGCGGGCAGGGACTGACCCCCGCACACCAGCGCGTCCTCAACGACGAACTCGCCGGTTTCGAGTATCCGGCGCGACTGCAGGCACCGACGTTCGTGCCGTGTGCGGCGGTGCTGCTCGATTTCGGCACCGAGGAACAGAAGAAGCGGCACATCCCGGCGATCCTGCGCGGCGAGGAACTGTGGATGCAGATGCTCTCCGAGCCCAGCGGCGGATCCGACGTGGCGGGCGCGGTGACCACCGCGGTGCGCGACGGCGACGACTGGATCCTCAACGGTTCGAAGATCTGGACCACCGGAGCCTGGTGGTCCGACTGGGCGTTGTGCCTGGCCCGCACCAACTGGGATGTGCCCAAACATCGCGGGCTGACGGTGTTCATGGTGCCGCTGAAGGCCGAGGGCATCGAGGTGCACCGCATCGAGATGCTCAGCGGGTCGAAGGAATTCTGCCAGGAATACATGACCGATGTGCGGATTCCGGACAGCGACCGGATCGGGGAGGTCGACGCCGGCTGGACCGTCGGCACCCGCTGGATGTTCCACGAACGGCTGCTGTTGCGTTCTCCGTACGCGACGTTGCCGGCCGGCAGCAGCCGCGGCGGCTCCCGCACCGAGGAACTCCTCGAGGTCGCCCGCGACGCGGGACGACTCGACGACCCCCTCGCCCGCGATCTGATCGGCGAGGCCGACACCCTCGAACTGGTCAAGAACGCGCTGCAGCAGCGGATCGGGCAGGCCATGACGACCGGCGCGATGACCGACCAGGCCGCGAGCATCCTGCGTTTGATGTCCGGGGACGTCGCCACCCGCCTCACCACGATCATCTACGACATGACCGGCGCCGACGGCGCTGCGTGGGACGCCGACGACGGCGCAGTCGCCGAATGCGGCACCGACTTCCTGATGCAGCAGTCGTACACGATCGCCGGTGGTACCACCGAAATGGCCCGCAACACCATCAGCGAGCGGGTGCTGGGGATGCCGCGTGAGCGCAGCCACGACCCCAACCTCGCGTTCCGCGACGTGCCACGCGGCGCCCCCACCGGAGGGTGAACCGCCGCCGCGCGCACACGGTGGTTGTTCCGTAAGGTGGGCGCATGCCTGATGGGGGAGTCACCACACCGTCGTTCGCCGACCTCGCCGCCGCCCAGTATGTGCTGCTGAGCACGTTCCGGAAGAACGGCACCGCCGTCGCCACCGCCGTGTGGGCGGTGGCCGACGGCGACCGGTTGCTGGTGTGGACGGCAACCGGGTCCCACAAGGTGGGGCGGGTGCGCCGCGATCCGCGAATCACACTCGCGGTGTGCGATGCGCGGGGTCGTCCGCGCAGCGCCGCGGTACCCGGCACTGCAGAGATCCTCGACGATGCGGGCACCGAACACACCCGGTCCGCGATCATCGGAAAGTACCGACTGTTCGGGTGGCTGACCGTCAAGGGCAGTCTGCTGCGGCGCGGCCGGTCCGGCACGATCGGGTTGGCGTGCACCCTCGACTGACCCGAGCATTCGAACCTCGACATACACGAACCAGAACACCCTAGGAGAGCTGTGAGCGTCCACGATTTCACCGTCACCACCGCCGACGGCGGCACCGAATCCCTCGGGGTGCACCAGGGTAGGCACCTGCTGATCGTCAACGTCGCGAGCAAGTGCGGACTGACCCCGCAGTACGAGGGCCTCGAGGCGCTGCACCGAGAGAAGAAGGACGCCGGGCTGCAGATCGTCGGGTTCCCGTGCAACCAGTTCGGCGGGCAGGAACCGGGCACCGACAGTGAGATCCAGGAGTTCTGCTCGGTGAAGTACGACGTGACGTTCCCCGTCTACGGCAAGATCGACGTCAACGGCGCCGACGCGGCGCCGTTGTACACGTACCTGCGTGAGCAGGCCCCCGGCGACTTCGGTCCCGACAACGGGTTCCTGTTCGAGCACGTGAGCAAGTCGCGTCCGGAGGCGATCGGCACCGACGAGGTGAAGTGGAACTTCACCAAGTTCCTCGTCGACCCCGAGGGCGCGGTGGTGCGCCGCTTCGAGCCCACGGTCACCCCCGAGGAGATCGCGAAGGAACTCGCCGACCTGCTCTAGGAGCGTCGGTTGCAGAAGAAAATTGTCGGAGGCAGTACCGGGGTGCGTCACACCTATCTGTCCCAATCCGTGTTCGTCGCTGCCGCAGGGCTTCCGGTGATACCCGGCGCCCTGCGGCACCGGTTGCTGCGCGGCGCAGGAGTACAGGTGTCGGCGCCGAGCCTGATCCACCGCGGTGTGGTCGTGCAGGGGCTGGGCCGGTTGAGACTCGGCTCCGGGGTGTTCGTCAACTACGGGTGTTTCTTCGACACGGTCGCCGACATCACCGTCGGCGACCGAGTGTTCCTCGCCGATCATGTGCGGGTACTCACCAGCAGCCACCGCACGGGAGGGCGCGACCAGCGCGCCGGGCCTCTCACCGGCGAACCGGTGCACATCGGAGACGGCGCCTGGATCGGGTCCGGGGTAGCGATCCTGCCGGGAGTGACGATCGGGGCGGGCGCGGTGGTAGGCGCGAACGCCCTGGTCACCGCCGACTGCGCCCCGAATGCGCTGTACGTCGGCAGCCCCGCTCGGCATCGCCGCGACCTATCCTGATCGACGACCTCCTCTCGGCCCGGCTATCGACCCATCGGGCGGTATTGCTCTCATTGGGCGGCACTGACCGACGACATGTGGAAATCGGGGATACGCATCGGCGGCATCGCGGTGCGGGTGAACCAGTCGTTCCACTCCCGCGGCAGCGTCCGCTCGGTCGCCCCGACCTCGACCGCGCGGCGCAGCAGATCGAGCGGGGATTCGTTGAACCGGAAGTTGTTCACCGCACCGCGCACCTGCCCGTCTTCGATCAGATACACCCCGTCACGGGTCAGTCCGGTCAGCAGCAGCGCCGATGGATCCACCTCCCGCAGATACCACAGGGTGGTGAGCAGCAGGCCCCGTTCAGTGCCGGCGATCATCTCATCGAGGGTGGCGTTCGAGCCGCCGGTGAGCAGCAGGTTCTCCCCGGGCGCGGTCACCGGCGCGGAGAACTCAGCCGCCGCCGCGCGTGGGTAGGTCAACGCCGTGACGGTGCCGTCACGGATCCAATCGACGCGTTCGACATCGAGACCGTTGTCGAACACCGACACCGTGTCGGTCGAGGAGGTCGCGGTGAGGAACGGGGGGCACGCCAGACCCGGCGCAGCCGGATCGGAGGTCAACGTCACCGGCAACGCCGCCACGGTCTCGCCGACGCGGGTGCCGCCGGGCCGCGACCAGACAGTGTGCCCGTCCTCGGCGCCGCGCCCGCCCATCGACCACATCAGGTAGATCATCAGATCCGCCACCGCCGACGGCGGCAGCAGCGTCTCGTACCGGCCCGGCGGCAATGCCACCGTGCTGCCGGCCCACCCGAGCCGCCGGTCCAGTTCGGTGAGCAGTGCGACCGTATCGACATCGGTGAAGTCGGCGGTGCCGGCCCCCACCCACGCGCCCGCACCGGACAACCCGCCGCGTTTCGCGGTGATCTCGAGTGACCCGTCCCGCTGCGTCCAGCGGCGTCGCAGCCCGGTGGAGGTGCCCAGCCAGGTGGTGTGCACGTGATGATGCGCGAACCCATACAGCGGGTCTCGTCCGATGTCGCTGAACCCGGCCGCCAATGCCTCGAGCACGTCACCGAACACCTCGATGCCGGTGCCGGCGGTCCCGTCCGCCCAATTTTCGGGTTCCCCATCGCCGGGCAGCAGCGGCATCGCGTCGGTGGCCTCGGCGGCAGTGTCCGCGGCCGTGACCGCCGCGGCTACCACCGCGGCGACCTCGTCGGCGGACACACTCGGGGCGGTCACGATGCCGCAGCGCGGCCGCGGGTCACGGCGGATCGCAATCACCGTCCAGCTGCGCGAGCGCATCACCCCGTTGGTGGTCATCGAACTTCCCGCCCACCGCACATTCGCGTCGTCGCTGTCGGTGACCAGCACGATCGTCTCGTCGGCGCGGGACGCGGCCAACGCGGCGTCGACGAGCCGGGGTGCGTCGATCATCGACCGCCCTCCTGCCGGGTGTTGAGCACGTTGATCTGCCGTAGCAGCACCGACGGGCAACCATGACTCACTGCCGCGATCTGTCCGGGTTGCGCTTTACCGCAGTTCATCGCGCCGCCGAGCTGGTATGTCGAGCGCCCGCCGACCGCCTCGAGCGCACCCCAGAAGTCGGTGGTGGTCGCCTGATACGCCACATCCCGCACCTGACCGGCGAGGCGCCCGCCGCGGATCCGGTAGAAACGTTGCCCGGTAAACTGGAAGTTGTAGCGCTGCATGTCGATCGACCAGCTGCGATCACCGACCACATACAGTCCGTCCTCGACCCCGCCGATCAGATCGGCGGTGGACCGATCGACCTGGGGATCCGGTTGCAGCGACACGTTCGCCATCCGCTGCAACGGCACATGATGCGCCGAATCGGCGTAGGCGCAGCCGTTCGAGCGCCCCACACCGGCCTTGGCGGCGAACGCCCGGTCCAGCTGATAGCCCACCAGCACGCCGTCGCGTACCAGATCCCACGACTGGGCGGCCACCCCGTCGTCGTCGAATCCGACGGTGGCCAGCCCGTGCGGGTCGGTGCGATCGGCGGTCACCTGCATCGCGGTGCTGCCGTAGCGCAGCGACCCGAGCCGGTCCGGGGTCGCGAACGAGGTCCCCGCATACGCGGCCTCGTAGCCGATCGCCCGGTCGTATTCGGTGGCGTGCCCGACCGACTCGTGGATGGTCAACCACAGATTCGTCGGGTCGATCACCAGATCCGTCGGGCCCGCCGTCACCGTCGGCGCATGCGCCTTCTCGACCAGCAACTCTGGTAGCGTCGCGAGCTCACCCGACCAGTCCCACACCGCATCCGAGGCGACGTACTCCCAGCCCCGCCCGGTCGGTGCGGCCAAGGTGCGCATCGACTCGAACGTCCCCGCGTCCCGGTCCACCGTCGTCGCCTCCAGATGCGGATGCACCCGCACCCGCTGCTGCGTGATCGATGAGCCCGCCAGATCCGCGTAGAAACTCTGCTCCTTGACCAGCTCGCAGCCTGCCGCCACGTGATGCACACCGTCCGCGCCCTGCAGCCGGCGCGAATAGTCCGTCAACACCGCGACCTTCTCGTCGGTGGGCACGGCGAACGGGTCGCTCCGGTAGTCCGAGCACCACGTCGCGTCCCGGTACACCGGTTCGGGTGCCCACTCGACGGGATCGCGGTTGATCGGGCGCAACGTCCGCGCTACCGCCACCGCACGAGTCGCCGCATGCGCGGCACCGTCGGGATCCGGTTCGGGATGCGACGCGAAACCCCAGGTCCCGTCGATCAACACCCGCACCGACACCCCGAGATCCGAGGCGTCCACCGCGGACTGGACCGCACTGTCGCGCAGCATCAACGACTGGGTGCGCACCCGATGCACCCGCACATCGGCGTGCTGCGCGCCCGCCGCGCGGGCCACCGACAGTGCTGCATCGGCGATGCTCGGCAACGGCAGCGCCATAAAATCCGCATCGACGACGTTCACCTGCAGCAGCGTATCGGCCTGCTCACCCGAACTGTTGAATGCCGAGCCGGATCACCATCGCCGTGACCACCACCAGCAGCACCACCCGCACGAACCCGGCGCCGCGCCGCAGCGCGGTGCGCGACCCGAGCACCGATCCGGCCACATTGCACACCGCCATCGCCAACCCGAGCGTCCACCACACATGCCCGCCGAGTGCGAACAACACCAGCGCCCCCAGGTTCGACCCGAAGTTGAGGACCTTCGCCATCGCCGCCGAGGTGACGAACTCGCTGCCGAGCATCGCCGCGAACACGATGATGAAGAAGGTGCCGGTGCCGGGGCCGAGAATGCCGTCGTAGAACCCGATGACCGCCGCCGCGCCCACGATCACCATCACCATGCGCTTCACGCTGGGTTTGTGGGCCGGGGCGGTCCCGAGGGTAGGGCGTGCCGTGACGAACACCGCGACTGACACCAGCACCACCATCACCAGCGGAATGAACACGGCCGGGTCGATCAGCGACACCGCAGCCGCGCCCGCGGCCGCGCACACCGCCGCGACGAGCGCGGCGGGGGCCAGGATCTTCCACTGCAACGGGATGCGCCGCGCGAAGGTGATCACCGCCGCGCCGGTACCGAAGATGGCGGAGAGCTTGTTCGTCGCCAACGCCGCCTGCGGAGTGAGTTGCGGGGCGACGAGGAACAATGCAGGCAGCAGGATCAGCCCGCCGCCACCGACCACGGCGTCGACCCATCCGGCGGCGGTGGCCGCCACCAGCAGTACAGCCCAGTCCGCGGCGCTCATCACGCCATTCGATCACGGCGGGCCGCGGTGTCGGGAACGGCGCGCACGTGCTCCGGCGGTTCGGGAGAAAAAGCACGCTCCCGTTCGTTGATGGGATAACGGCCGCTCACCCCCCTGCAGCAGACGGCGCGGCCGGCACCCGGAAGGACCGCCATGTACTTGTTGTTGTTCCTCGCCTACATTGTCGCGGAGATCGCCGTGCTCGCCTGGCTCGGCTCCACGCTCGGCGCGCTCGTCACCGTGCTGCTTTTCCTGGGTGTGAGCGTGCTCGGCTACGCGGTGCTCGCCTCCCGCGGACGCCGCGCGCTGCGCGATCTGACCTCGCTGCGCGGTGGCACGACACCGAACCTCGATGTGACGCCGGAGCGGATGCTCACCGACGGTGCACTCATCGGTGTCGGCGCCGCCCTGGTGTTGGTGCCCGGGCTGATCACCAGCATTCTCGGGATCGTGTTGCTGCTGCCGACCCGTGCGGTGCTGCGTCCGCTGGTGCGCGCGGTCGCGGCGCGGCAGGTCGCGCGGCACGGCGCCACGGTGCGGGGCACCCGCACGGTGGTGGTGGACGGGCAGGTCGTCGAACACACCGTGCTCGGTGCCGATCCGCGCCTGACCGCGACCGGCCCGAGCGGACCGGTGATCCCCAGCGACGAGGTGCTCGAGGGCGAGATCGTCGACACCCCGCCCCGCCGACACCCGTGATGAGGGGGCAGACTGGACTCTCGTGAGTTCAGCACCGCGCACCCGGCTGCTCGTCGGCGGCCGCATCTACAGTTCCTCAGCCCCGGACGCGACCGCGATGGCGGTCACGGACGGACACGTCGTGTGGGTCGGTCAGGACCGTCCGGGGAAGGCCTTGCATCCGGACGCAGAGATCGTCGACCTCGACGGACTGTTCGTCGCACCCGGGTTCGTCGACACCCACATGCACGTCACCGCGCAGGGGTTGACGGTCACCGACCGGAACCCGCTCGCGGTGGACCTGTCCGGCAGCGGGAGCCTTGCCGAGTTGCTGCGTCGAGTCGCCGAGTTCGCTGCGACCCACGACGACGCCGTCATCTGGGGTCAGGGCTGGGACGAGACCACCTGGCCCGATGCTGCCCCGACCACCGCGGCCCTCGATTCCGCAGCCCCCGGTCGCGCGGTGTATCTGGCTCGGGTCGACGCGCATTCGGCGGCGGCCTCGAGCACGTTACGGGCGGCTGCGGAGGCCACCGCACTCGACGGGTACCACCCGGAGCGGCCACTGACCGCCGCCGCGCATCACGCGGTGCGCGCCGCCGCGCACGCGGCGCTCACCCCGCAACAACGCACCGCCGCGCGCAGCGCGGCCCTCGACGACGCGGCCGCGCACGGGATCGTTGCGGTGCACGAGTGCGGTGGACCCGACATCTTCGGTGTCGACGACTTCACCGAACTGCTCGCTTTCGACCATCCGGTGCAGGTGCGCGGCTATTGGGGGCAGGCCGTCACCACCGCGGAGCAGGCGCGCACCGTGCTCGCGGACACCGGAGCGCACGCGCTCGGCGGCGACCTGTTCGTCGACGGCGCGTTCGGGTCGCGTACGGCGTGGCTGTCGGAGCCGTATCTCGATGCGCCGGACTGCTGCGGCCGCACCTACCTCGATGTCGACGCGATCGCTGCGCATCTGCGGGCCTGCACCGTCGCCGGGATCCAGGCCGGATTCCATGTGATCGGTGACGCCGCGACCGCCGCGGCGATCACGGCGATCGAGCAGGTCGCCGCGGATCTCGGTGGGCCCGCCGTCGCGTCGTGCGGGCATCGTCTCGAACACGTCGAGTCGGTCACCGCCGCGCAGGCGCAGGTGCTCTCGCGGTACGGGATCCTTGCGAGCATGCAGCCGGGGTTCGATGCGGCGTGGGGTGGCCCCTCCGGGATGTACGCGCAGCGGCTCGGCGCCGAACGCGCCGCGGCGCTCAACGATTTCGCGACGATCGCCGCGACCGGCACCTCGCTGGCGTTCGGGTCCGATGCGCCGGTGACCGCGCCGCGCCCGTGGGCGATGCTGCGGGCGGCGGTGCATCACCGCACCGACGGCAGCGGCATTTCGCCGCGCGCCGCGTTCGCTGCGGCGACGCGTGGGGCGTGGCGGGCCGGTGGGGTCCGGGACGGTCTGGCGGGCACGTTGGATCCGGGGGCTCCGGCGTCGTATGGGTTGTGGGAGGCGGGGGAGTTGGTGATCAGTGCCCCCAAGGACGGGGTGCAGCGCTGGTCGACGGATCCGCGGTCGCGGGTTGCGCCGCTGCCGGATCTGAGCCCGGGCACCGCGGATCCGGTGCTGGTGCGCAGTGTGCATCGCGGCCGCGTGGTGTACGAGCGGTGAGTGCCGACCCACAGGATGCCGTTCCGTCCGGGTGGTTCCGGACGGGAGCGGGAGCGTCGCTGACGCGGCGGCTCGCCCCGGTGTCGGCGCGGTCGCTGGCCGCGGTCGGGGCGGGACTGTTGCTGTTCGCGAGTTTCCCGCCGCGGCCGTTGTGGTTCCTGGCGCCGGTAGGCATCGCGGTCCTGGTCGTCGTGTTGACGGTCCGGCCGATGCAGCGGAAGGCGGGGTTCGGATACGGCTTTCTCGCGGGCCTGGGGTTCCTGGTGCCGTTGCTGCCGTGGATCGGGGTGTATGTCGGGCCGTTGCCGTGGTTGGCGTTGGCGGCGGCCGAAGCGCTGTTCGTCGGGCTGTTCGGGGCGCTGGTGGTGCATTTGCGGTCGATGCCGGCGGCACCGTTGTGGATCGCGGCGGCGTGGTCGCTGACCGAGTATCTGCGTTCGTCGGTGCCGTTCGGCGGGTTTCCGTGGGGCCGGTTGGCGTTCGGGCAGCCCGACGGGTTCCTGGTGTGGCTCGCTGTGGTCGGGGGTGCCCCGCTGGTGTCGTTCGCGGTGGCGTTGATCGGCAGCGGCGCGGCCGCGCTCGTGCTCACGGTGCTGCGCCACCGGAACCGCGGTCCGTCGGATCGCGGGGGCCTGTGGACGGCGGTCGCGTGGACGGCGCTGGCGCCGCTCGCGGCGTTGGCGGCGTGGCCTCTGCTCGTCACCGCCGACACTCCGGATTCGCGCGGGCGGGCGGTGACGGTCGCGGCGATCCAGGGCAGTGTGCCGCGCCTGGGCCTCGACTTCAATGCGCAGCGCAAGGCGGTCCTCGACAATCACGTCGCGCAGACGCTCGCGCTCGCGGCGCAGGTCCGGGCCGGCCAGGTCGACGCCCCGGACATGGTGATCTGGCCGGAGAACGCCTCCGACATCGATCCGCTGCGCAATGCGGACGCCGCTACCGACATCTCTGCCGCGTCCGCCGCCATCGGTGCACCGATTCTCGTCGGCGCGGTGCTGGTCAACGGTGACGGCACCACCACCAACTCGGTGATCGTGTGGGACGCGCAGTCCGGGCCCGGCGAGCGGCACGACAAGCGGATCATCCAACCGTTCGGCGAATATCTGCCGTATCGGTCGTTCTTCCGGTTGTTCTCCGAATACGCGGACCGTGCCGGGTTCTTCGTGCCGGGTGACGGGGACGGCACGGTCACCGCCGCGGACATCACGATCGGGGTGGCCACCTGCTACGAGGTGGCATTCGACCGGGCGTTCCGCGACTCGATCGACGCCGGCGCGCAGCTGCTGGCGGTGCCGACGAACAACGCCACCTTCGGGGACACCGAGATGACCTATCAGCAGTTGGCGATGTCGCGGGTGCGGGCCGTCGAGCACGGCCGCACCGTGGTCGTCGCCGCCACCAGCGGGGTCAGCGCGGTCGTCGACCCCGACGGTCGAGTACAGCAACGCACCGCGTTGTTCGAGCCGGCAGCGTTGGTCGCGCGCGTGCAGTTGCGGCAGGACGCTACGCTGGCTAGTCGGTTCGGACCTTTCCCGGAGCTCGCGCTCTGTGTCGGGGCCGTGGCCGCTGCCGGTGTCGCCCTCGTGCGCGACCGCCGGCGCCGCGATGCGTCGGGGTCGCAGCCCGACACCGACGTAGCACCAATCCCGGCCGACGGCCGGTTCGACAGGGAGGACCATTGATGGCAGCGGCGACGCCGGCCGGGGACACGAGCGCACCGAGCGCTCACACTCTGGTGATCATTCCGACGTACAACGAACGCGAGAACATCGGACGGATCGTCGAGCGGCTGCACGCTGCGCTTCCGCACACCCACGTGTTGATCGTCGACGACGGCAGCCCGGACGGCACCGGCGCGTTCGCCGATGAGCTCGCGGCCGCCGACCGTGGCCCCGACGGGTCGGGTGGGCGCATCGAGGTGATGCACCGCACCGAGAAGAACGGTCTCGGGGCCGCCTACATCGCCGGGTTCCGGTGGGGTCTGGACCGCGGCTACACGGTGCTCGTGGAAATGGATGCCGACGGCAGTCACGCCCCGGAGCAGCTGCATCTGTTGCTCGAGCGGGTGGATGCCGGCGCCGATCTGGTCCTCGGATCGCGGTATGTGCCGGGCGGTACCGTGGTGAACTGGCCGTGGCATCGGGAAGTGCTCTCCCGCGGCGGCAACATCTACTCGCGTCTCGCGCTCGGGGTGAACGTCCAGGACATCACCGGCGGCTACCGCGCATACCGGCGGCATGTGCTCGAAACCCTCGATCTCGACTCCATCGCTTCGCACGGCTATTGCTTCCAGGTGGACCTGGCGTGGCGGACGCTGCAGGCCGGATTCACGGTCGGCGAGGTGCCGATCACGTTCACCGAACGGGAGATCGGTGAATCGAAGATGAGTGGCAATATCGTGCAGGAAGCGTTGCTCAAGGTGACGTTGTGGGGGCTCGAGTCACGGCTGTCGAAGGCGCGGGCGCTGCTCGCCCGGTTGATCGGTCGCTGACGCTCGGGTCAGTTGGTCGCTGACGCTCGGTGTCGATCGGTCGCCGAGGTTCGGTCTGGTGTCTCACGCCGGGTGACCGAACGGGCCGCGCGCGACGAGGTCGGCCTCGACTCCGAGGTGCCCGCACAAACGGCGGATCGCGCTGCAGTCCTGTACCACCGGTTGCGCGGCGGCCGCCGCGGCGGTGTCGGCGAGCATCGCCTGCCCACCCGGGATCTGCTCGTGCGCCACGATCGCAGCCCAGGTGCCCATATCGTTGCCGGTGAACGCCTCGATCCCGGTGGCGAGGGCATCGAGCAACAGTTCACGTTCGGTGGCGTCGAGTTCGTCGAAGACCATCGTGAGCAGTTCCCCCGCCAGGGAGCTGTGGCACAGTTCGTCGCGGCGATGCACGGCCACGGTGCTGCGGTTGACCGGTTGTACCGTCTCGTCGCCGGTGAACAGGCCCAGATACGCGCTGATCGACGTTTCGGCGACGGTGGTGAACGCCAACCGGATCAACGCCGCATGCCGCGGATCGAGGGCGTGGGCGACCGCCGCGTCGTGGGCGCGGACGGTACGGCACGGTGGCAGCACCGCGTCAGGCATCGCCCAGCCGCGGCGCCGACGGGTCAAGGAATTGGCGTTCTGATGCATCAGTGTGTGGTATTGCTCGTCGACCATCGCCTGCAGCACCCCGACGGTGACCGTGTCGTGCGGGCCGAGGCCGAACACATCCGAGATGATCAACCCGAAACCGGGATTGACGACGTGCTGTTCGATGTCGATGACGTTCTTGTTGTACGCGATCCAGGCCCACGCCCCGATCCGGGCGCGGTGGTGCTCGTCGAGTGAAAGATAACGCGGATCGTTGTGGAACGGAATCATCGTGTCGGGGAAGTCACGTAGCGCCGGCTCGAACATCGCGTCGAGGTCCGGTTCGTCCTTCTTGACCGCGGCGCGGCGCCCCCACGAGCGGGACAGTCCGCGGATCACGGCGCTCTCGACGGGATCGGTCGGGTCGTGGCCGGGGAGTTCGGGTGGACGTAGCCGGGCACGCACGGGTTCTGCGGTGGCGGCGCCGGCGTGTGCGAGTGGGATTCCGAATTCGGGATCGATCATCGCGGCCCCCCGTTTTCGAGGTCGGGTCCGGGTGGTGCGGACGGCAGCATCGTCAACAGCTGCCCACAGATCGCACGATACCGGTCGAGGCCCGGTTCGAGGGCCGTACTCGCCCGGGTCATCACGGTGTCGAACGCGTCGATCCGATTGTCGTCGGCGGCCGCGTCGAGTTCGTCGAGGGCGCTGCGCAGCGCGCGGCGGGCCTGCGCTGCGTACGGGTTGGCCGCCTGGATGTCGTGGTACACCTCGGGCACCCCGGAGGCGACGCGCGCGAGGAGGGCGCGCAGCAGCATGTGCGGCGGTGGGGCGGTGGTGTCCGCGGCGGCCGGCGGATCGAGGGTGTCGAGTGCCAATCCGAACGCGAGGACCGTCGCGTGGGTCAGGGCCTGGGTGGTGGCGGTGACCCGGTCATGTTCGTCGGCGCCGACCGGCACGACGCGCGCGTCCCATCGGCGTAGCGCCGCGACGAACCGATCCACCGGCGGTCCGTCGCGGTAGACGACGGCCGTGACAGGGCGGCCGGCCATCCCCAGGGACGGGGCGAACATCGGATTGATCCCCAGGGCCGCGCGGTCGGGCAGTCCGCTGTGCACGGCGTCCGCCATCGCGGTCTTGACCGACAGGGTGTCGACGAGCAGCGCATCGGGCGGCAGTAATGCCGCGAGAGGAGGGAGCGCGGCAAGAGCGACCGGTTCGGGGACCGCGAGGACCACGGTTGCGGCCGCCCGCAGTACGGATTCGGCAGCAGGGGTCGGTGCCATGATGTCGGCGCGGATCGCCATGTCACTCGAACCCTCTTGCGGGGCAGCATCATCCGCACATGTCGGATCCAGAATGTGGACGCGGTTGCCGTCGCGGCGCAGCGCCGCAGCGAGCATCGTGCCGACGTCCCCGCGCCCGCCGGCGACGACGACGGGCCCGAGGGGTGCCGCCGTCACCGGCGGGTTCCGTCTGCCAGCGACGCGATGCCGTTGGTGCCGGCTCCGCCGACGGGGTCGGTTCCACCGGTTCCGCCCGCATCGAGGTCGGCCAGGCAGCGGCGCATCGCAACGGCCTTGATCAGGGTTTCTTCGAGTTCGTCGTCCGGATCGGAAAGCGCGACGATCGCACCACCGATACCGAAGCTGACCTGATGGTCGGTGGCGACCATGGTGCGGATGACAATGGACAGATCCACCGTGCCGGTCAGGGACAGATATCCGAGCGCCCCCGAATAGACGCCGCGTGGCCCGTCCTCGAATTTGTCGATGATCTCCATCGTGCGAAGTTTCGGTGCGCCGGTCATCGAGCCACCCGGGAACGCGGCCCGCACACAGTCCACCGCGGTCCGGTCGGGACGGAGGGTTCCGCGGACAGTGGAGACCAATTGATGTACCGCGGAATAGGTTTCGACATCGAAGAGTTTGGGGACGTGCACCGATCCGGGGATGCACACCCGGGAGAGGTCGTTGCGCACCAGATCGACGATCATCAAGTTCTCGGAGCGGTCCTTTTCACAGGTGCGCAGATGCTCGCGCAGCGTGGCGTCCTGCGCGGCGGTGGTGCCGCGCGGCCGGGTGCCTTTGATCGGTTTGGATTCGACGACACGGTCCGTCCCGATCCGCAAGAACCGTTCCGGGGACGCGCTGAGCACCGACAGGCCGGGGAAACGCAGCAGCGCACTGTACGGTGTGGGGCTGATACTGCGCAGGACCCGGTAGGTGCGCAGCGGATCGATGTGCCGGTCGACGGTGGCCGTATTGGTCAGGCACACCTCGTACGTTTCGCCGCTACGGATCTCGGCGAGGCACTGGCCGATCAGCTCGAGATAGCGCTGCGGGTCGTGCCGCACCCGGATCTTCTCGTCACGGTCGTCGAGCACGAGCAACGGCGGCGGTGCGGCCGGCACCGAGTCGGACAAGGTGGCGAGCACCGCGGACGTCTCGTCGAACCAGGCCGCGGTCGCGTCCTCGCCGATGTGCTCACTGAGCGCGAGCAGGTGGCAGCGCCCGGCCTCGTGATCGAGGACGACGGCGCGGTCGGCGAACACCATGGCGGCGTCGGCGACCGGGGACGTGTGCACCAGTTGACCGCCGGCGTCGGCTTTGAGTTCGTAGCCGAGATACCCGACGTAACCGAGCCCGAACGTGAACGGGAGATCGTCGCGGGGCGCGACCCGGCGTTCGGTGAGTCTGCGGTCGAGGTGGTCGAAGAACGTGCGATGGTACGAGGTCTGCGTGCCGTCGGGGTGATACTCCCGCACCAAGGTTTCGGCGACACTGTAGGAGACGAATTCGGCGCGGGGCCCCGATGCGTCGCCCATCACCGTGAACCGCGAGTCGCGCTCGAGAGCATCGCTGCCGTCGAGCAGGAAACTGTGCGGGCCCGCCGCGAACAACGCCTCGTACACCGCGTGCGGGTCGGGATGGCATTCGAGGGTGCGGCTCTCGAGCACGAACCGCGCGGCGTCCACCGCCGGGGCCGGCACCGCGGCGCCGTTACGGGTGGTGCGCGTGTGTGGGCCGGTGGCGGCACGGAAATTGTCGAGCAGTTCGAATCCGTAGTCGGTGCCGATGGACTCAGGGTGGAACTGCACCCCGTACAGGGGGCGGTCGCGATGCGCGACGGCCATGAGCAACCCGTCGCCGGTGCGGGCGAGGACCTCGAACTCGTCGGGGACCTGCTCGACGATCAGCGAGTGGTAGCGCACGGCGGTGAACGGGGAGGGGATCCCGGAGAACAGCCCGGTCCCGTCGTGCAGGATGTCGCTGGTGCGGCCGTGCACCGGCTCGGGAGCGCGGACGACGTCGCTGCCGAACAGATGGCACAGTCCCTGATGACCGAGGCACACCCCGAGCACCGGGACGGACAGTTCGGCGAGGGCGCGGGCACTGATCCCGAAGTCACGTTCGCGGTCCGGGCGTCCGGGACCGGGGGAGATGACGACGTTGTCGAAGTCGAGGGTCAGCACTTCGTCCCAGGAGGTGTCGTTGGTGACCACGATCGGGGCTGTGCCGTTGACTCGGGTCAGGAGGCTGTAGAGGTTGTAGGTGAACGAGTCGTAGTTGTCCACGAGCAGTGTGCGGACCGGCGGGGTGCACGACCCCGCATTCGACGAAGACCGGGGGCCGGACGAGGACGCAGCCGCTGCCATGACGCGGTCAGCTCCGGTGCTCGGCGGAGACGGTGTCGTCCAGGTCGCCGGGCGCGGTGCTCTCGCTTCCGGCGACGATGAGGTCCTCGACCCGGCAGGCCTCCCCGATCAGCAGGTCGTAGAGTTCACGCACGAACTCGGCGGACAGTCCGTGGCGGTCGGCGTAGTCGCGGGCGCGGCGCTGCACGAGCTGCATGCGGCCGGGTTGCAGCACCGCGATGTCGTGTTGTTGTTTCAGTTCGGCGACGCGCGTGCACAGTGCCAGCCGATCGCGGACATCATCGAGCAGCGCCCGGTCGATGCGGTCGAGTTCGACGCGCAACGCCGCGAGTGCGGCCTCGGGGTCGGTGACGGAGTTGATTTCACTGCTGGTGGCGGTGTTGTTGTCGTTCACGTGTATTCACCTCCCGGGTGCTGCCCGACCGGATGATCGTCGGATGCTCGGTACGTGATGTGAAGGTGGTACCGCCGAGTGTTCTCGTCCGGCGGGTTCGCCCATAATTGCACGCCGATCCACACAGGTGCCCGCCATTTGATCTTTTTGTGGCGTGTCCGCGACCTGACCGGTCCTGCATCCCTGAAAAAGGAAATGCCGTTGCGGGAAGTAATTCCCGCAACGGCATCACCGGTTGCGCAGGCCCGGGTGGCAGGCACCCGGTGGGTCGTTCAGCCGCGCCGCTTGCTCTTGATCAGGTCGAGGCGTTCCTTGAGCAGTTCCTCGAGGTCCTCGACCGAGCGACGCTCGAGCAGCATGTCCCAGTGGGTGCGCGGCGGCTTGGTCTTCTTCGGCTCCGGTGCAGCTCCCTCGATGAGGGTGCCTTCGAGGCCGTTCTTGCACATCCAGGTACCGGGGATCTCGGCTTCGTCGGCGAACGGCACGTCGAACTCTTCGCCGTTGTCGCAGCGGTAGCGTGCCATCCGACGCGGCGCAAGATCGTGGTCACGGTCGGTCTCGTAGCTCACCGCCCCGAGTCGGCTGCCTCGCAGTACACGATCTGCCATGGTGGTGTCCTCTCTCGTAATGCTCCGCCCGGTGGGGCCCGGCACCGCCGCGGCGTGTGCCGGACGGTACCCACGTCCACACCATGTCAACGTCGGCGGGGCCGAATCCGTTCCCGAACCGGGGACACGGCCGATCTGCCAGTTTACCGGCACGGGTTCTGCGCTCGGTAACGTGTCACCCTATGGCCGGACGGGAGCGCAGACCAGCGAGTTGTCTGTGGTGTGGGCGACCGGTGCCGGAGATCGGGACGGGACGCCGGCGTCGCTATTGCCGCCAGTCGTGCCGTCAACGCGCCTACGAGCAGCGCGCCACCGCGGCGAGCACGGGGCTCGCGGCCGACGCGGTGGTGCTGTCGGCGATGGAGGCCGAGTCCCTGACCGATCGGGCGTTCGAGGTGCGGTGCGCAGCCGAGGATGTGGCGACCGCCGTCGACGAAGGTGCCGATCAGGTGGAACTGCGCCGGTTGTGTGCCGAACTGGTGGAGTTGGCGCGCGCGGCCGAACGACTGCGCTGAGGTCAGGGTCCGGCCGGTGCGCGGTTCGGTCAGACGAAGAAACCGCCCATGGTGTACACGACCTGGCAGAATGCGCCGTTGACATACTGCACCGAGCCGAACAGCGCCGCCATGACGGGGCCGGGCCCCGGTGCGATGGTGGTGGACAGTTGAGGGACCCCACCGATCCGGTCGTCGAGGGTGGCGACACCTGCCCGGAAGTTCTCCATGTTCATCCACACGAACTTCAGGTCGGCAGCGGCGGGTTGGACGGGGATGGTCGGTTGTACGTAGACCTTCATCTCCCCGAACCCGATATCCGGATCGGCGTGCGGACCGGGGTGCGCCCACCCGGAGGTCATCGCGAACGGGGTGAAGCCGCCGCCGCAGCCCGGGCCGACCGACGGTGCAGGCGACATGAACGGCTGCGGGATGTTGCGGGGCGGCGGCTCGAGGATCGTGGGGGTGCGGGCGGCGTCGACGATCCGGTCGAGGGCGTCGGCGAGGTCCGGCGACCCGGCGAGCTCGGCGCGCAGCTGATCGACGGGCACTCCGGCGGGTGCGGGATCGGCGGCCGCGTGGGTGGGGACCGCTGCGGCGATCGTGGCAGCGAACAGGACACCGAGTGAGCGGGCGAACCGGCGACGCGACATCTGATGCTCCTTCGTCGGGTGTGAGAGTTGTGCGTCAGTGCGAAAACGGTCGGATACCGCAAGTAGTGGGACAGGTGTGATTCGAGTTCCGAGAATAGGCACCGAGCCCGAGTTTCGTGCCGTTTCGGAATTTGTCGTCGCGAACCCGACATTTCGGATTCGTGTATTGAACAGTGATCGAATCGCGATGAAAAAGTAATTGTTCTCGTGGACACGCGTGGGGATGATCCGTTTCCGGTTCGGCCCCGATTACCGATCGGTATCGCATTCGCCCCCGTCGGCTTTTCTGCGGCGCGAAACCGCACCGGGGCACAACGTATGTGGTCTAGCTTGGGGGGTGCTTCCGATCACACGGAAGAATGCACGACCGGAAAAATGGGGCATTCGCTGGAGCCACCATGACGCGGTGTCGGGGCGCGCCGGTTTCGGCCACATCGCTTCTCGGAGGGGTAATGTCGTTGCGATCTCATGAGTCGGCGCTGCCCGAAGGCGCCTTCCCGCTGTCGTCCGCGCAACGGTCGATCTGGTTCGCACAGCAACTCGCACCACACGTGCCGATCTGCATCGCCCAGTACATCGACCTGCGCGGCGACGTCGACATCGATCTGCTGTGCCGGGTCTCCTACCTCGCCGGCAGCGAATTCCAATCCGCCTACCTGCGGATCCTCGAGGTCGACGGCGAGCCCTACCAGGTCGTCGACAGCTCCATCGCCTCCGAGACCATCCCGCAGTTCGACTTCCGCGGTGAATCCGACCCGCTGCGCGCCGCCCAGGAATGGATGGAGGCCGACTACGCCCGACCGGTAGACCTGACCACCGATCTGCTGGTGAACATGGCGATCCTGCAGGTCGCCGACGAACGGTACTTCTGGTACACCCGCATCCACCATGTCGCGCTCGACGGCTACGCGGCGATGACCATGCTCAACCGGGCCGCCGCGCTGTACAGCGCGGCACACGAACAGCGTGAACCCGAAGCCGCGCGCGCCGCGGACCTGCGCACCCTCTACGACTGGGACCGCGACTACCACGGCTCCACCCGCTACGCCTCCGACCGCGACTACTGGCTCGAACGCCTCGCCGGACTCGAGGACGGATCGACCCTGGCACACCGCGACGCACCGACGGCTGCGCAGAGCCTGCTCACCGGCACCGCACTACCGGACGACCTGGTGCAGGCCCTGACCGTGACCGACGAGACCGCCGGCTCGTCATCCACCGCCACGGTCATCGCTGCCTTCGCAACCTATCTGGCGCGCATGACCGGCCACAACGACGTGGTGATCAACCTGCCCGTCTCGGCCCGCACCACCGCCGTCGTGCGGCGCAGTGGCGGCATGCTCGTCAACACCGCGCCGCTGCACATCGGGCTCGACGCCGACGACACCCGCCACGACCTGGTGCAACGGGTGCAGCTGGAACTCACCGGCGCGCTGCGGCACCAACGTTTCAGTCTCGAGGACATCCGCCGCGAAAGCGGCGCCGCCGGGCATCCGACCCGCTACGCCGGGCCGATGGTCAACGTCATGCTCTTCCACCAGGAGCTGACCCTCGGGGACATCCGCGGGGAATTCCACATCATGACCTCCGGACCCGTCGAAGACCTGCTGGTCAACATCTATCAGAGCGGGACCCCCGCGAAGACCTTCATCGACTTCCGCGGTAACCCGCATCGCTACGACCGCGACGAACTCGCCGAGCACCACACCGCGTTCGTCGCGTTGCTCGACGAGTTCCTGCGGGCCCCCGCGGACACCCCGCTCGACCGCATCGACACAGCCACCGCCGAGATCGGCCGGCGACGCCGGCACACCGTGGCGACCACGGAATTCTGGCGCCGCACCCTCGCCGGTGCCCCGGAACAACTCCGGCTGCCACGCACCACCCCCGACGACGCGTTTCCTGCCGGCACCGACGACGACACGCTGGGCACGGTCGACGTGGCCCTGCCCGTCACCCCAGACGAACTGGCAGCCCTGTCCGGCCACCTCGACAACCCCTGGTATGACGACCCCTGGTATCCGGTGCTGCACGCCGCCACCGCGATCGTCGAGGCCCGGCTCACCGCCGAGGAGAACACCGTCGTCGGACGACCCGGCCCCAGGGCGGTACTGCCGCTGTGCGCACGCGTCGACGGCGCGGACTCGTTCACCGCGCTGCTCACCCGTCTCACGGCGCTCGACACCGCGGCCGCGGACTACGCCGAGGTCAGCGCGGACGGGCTCGCCGCAGCCGGCACCGTCCCGATCCCACCGGTAGTCCTGTCGGTCACCGGACCCACCGCACCGACCACCCCCGTGCAGGCGTCCCTCGCGTCGGACACGTCCGCCGCCTTGACCCTGCACATCGCGCTCACCGGCGACGACATGGCCGTGCACGCCGTCTTCCGCCGCGCCGACATCGACGCGTACACCGCCGAAGACTTCGTCACCAGGCTCGGCCGCGTCCTGACCGGCGCGGTCATCGACCCGCACTGCCCGGTCGGTGACCTGCCCCTGGTCGCCGAGGGCGAACCGGACGGGCTACTGCCCGCGCGCGGGCGCCCGGCGATGTCCCCACAGCTGTGGCCCGAACTGCTCTCCGCAGTCGCCGCGATCGTCCCCGACAGCCCCGCCGTCGTGTGCGGCGACCGCTCGGTGACCTACGGCGAACTCGACCTGTGGTCCAACCGACTCGCCCGCATCCTCATCGCCGCGGGTGCCGGACCGGAACGCATCGTCGCGTTGGGAATCGCACGATCCGTCGAATCGGTCGCCGCGCTGTGGGCGGTCGCCAAGGCGGGCGCGGCGTTCGTGCCGATCGACCCGGCATACCCACTCGACCGCATCGAATACATGCTCACCGATTCCGGTGCCGTGCTCGGCCTGACCACCGGTACACACCGGCCGCAACTACCCGACCTGGTGCCCTGGCTCGAACTCGACGACTCGGACCTGCGCGACCGCATCGAGCACACCTCCGGCGTCCCCGTCACCGACGCCGACCGGCCCTGCGATCTGCACTTCGATCACGCCGCCTACCTGATCTACACATCCGGCTCCACCGGCCGCCCCAAAGGCGTGCTCGTGCCGCACCGTGGCCTGGCGAATCTGTCGGCGACCCTGCACACCCGACTCGCGCCGCCCCCCACCGCGCGGGTCTCGCACTTCTCGTCGCCGAGCTTCGACGCGTCGATCTTCGAATACATGACCGCGTTCGGGGTCGGCGCGACCCTCGTGGTTGTCCCGGCCACCGTGTACGGCGGCGACGAACTGACCGACCTGCTCAACCACGAACGCGTCACCCACATGTTCTCGACCCCCGCAGCGTTGGCGTCCCTCGACCCGGCCCGCCTGCAGGCCGGATCGATCACCGTCGCCGGGGAGGCCTGCCCACCGGAACTCGCCGCGCGGTGGGCACCCGGGCGGCGGATGTTCAACGCCTACGGACCGACCGAAACCACCATCGTCGTCAACATCACCGAACCGCTCGTCGCGGGGGAGACCGTCACCCTCGGGGCGCCGGTGTGCGGGGTCACCGAGGTGGTCCTCGACACCCGGCTGCATCCGGTGCCGCGCGGCGTGGCGGGCGAACTGTACATCGGGGGCGCCGGTGTCACCCGCGGCTACTTCGACCGTCCTGGCCTGACCGCGGCCCGGTTCGTCGCCGACCCCTACGGTGCACCCGGATCCCGCACCTACCGCACCGGCGACGTGGTGCGCTGGCATCACGACAGCACCATCGAATATCTCGGACGCTCCGATTTCCAGATCAAGATCCGCGGCTTCCGCATCGAACTCGGCGAGATCGACGCCGCCCTGACCGACCACCCCACCATCGCGTTCGCCGTCACCCTCGGCCGCACCGCGCCCTCCGGGGATCCGATGCTCGTGGCGTACGTGCTGCCCGAGACCGGTCAGGACATCGATACCGACGCCGTGGTCGAGCACCTGCGGCGGCGGCTGCCCGCACACATGGTGCCCGCCGCGCTGGTGGTCCTCGACCACATCCCGCTGACCCCGGTCGGCAAACTCGACCGCCGCGCCCTGCCCGAACCGGTGTTCACCACCGCCGCGGACGGCACCGAACCGGTCTCACCCACCGAAACCGCGGTGGCGCAGATCCTGACCGACCAGCTCGGTGTCGATCGGGTCGGGCTCGACGACAGTTTCTTCGACCTCGGCGGCAACTCGCTGATCGCCACCCGCGTGGTGGCTCGCCTGGGCGACGCATTCGGCACCGAAGTGGGGGTGCGGAACCTGTTCGAGGCCCCCACCGTGCGGGCCCTCGCCGCGCACCTCGACGCGAGCGGCGCCGCCGCGCACCGCCCCACACGGGTGCCGCTGACGACCCGCCCCCGACCCGAGCAGGTACCGGTGTCCGCCGCCCAGCGGCGACTGTGGTTCGTCAACCAGCTCGATACCACCTCTGCCGCCTACAACATTCCCGTCGCCATCACCTTGACCGGCACGCTGGACGTCGCGGCGCTCACCGCCGCAGTGCACGATCTGCTCGACCGGCACGAGGCGTTGCGCACCCGGTTCCCCGCGACCGCCGACGGCCCGATCCAGCAGATCCTGCCGGCGACGGAGATCGACCTCGATCCGATTCCGACCCCCGTCGCCGAGGCCGACCTCGCGTCGGCGGTCGCCGAGGTCGTCACCGCCGGATTCGATGTCACCGTCGACCCGCCGGTGCGGATGCGGCTGATGCGGGTGCACAACGAGCATCACGTCGTCGCCGTCGTCGTGCACCACATCGCCGCGGACGGTGCGTCCCTGGCCCCACTGGCCCGCGATCTGATGACCGCCTATCTCGCCCGCCGCGACGGGCAGGGCCCGCAGTGGGACGCGTTGCCCGTCCAGTACGCCGACTACACCCTGTGGTTCGACGAGGTACTCGGCACCGTCGACGACACCGCATCCCGCGCCGCCGAGCAACTCGACTTCTGGCGCACCCGCCTCGCCGGCGCCCCGGAGATCAGTGCGTTGCCCACCGACCGGCCGCGGCCCCCGGCCCAGTCGTACCGCGGCGCCACCGTCGAATTCGACATCGACTCCGCGCTGTACCGGAAGATCACCGCGGTCGCGCACTCGCACGGCGCCACCGAGTTCATGGTGGTGCACGCCGCGCTGAGTCTGCTGGTCGCGCGCCTGTCCGGCAGCGACGACGTCACTATCGGCACCCCCGTCTCGGGTCGCGGGGAACCCGAGCTCGACGACCTGGTGGGCATGTTCGTCAACACCGTCGCGCTGCGCACCGCGGTGCCGCCGGCGATGCCGTTCGGCACCTATCTGCAGACGATCCGCGACGGCGACCTCGAAGCGTTCGCGCACGCCGATCTGCCGTTCGATGCGCTCGTCGACCTGCTCGCCGGGTACCGGTCGGCGGCGCATTCGCCACTGTTCCAGGTGATGCTCGCATTCCAGAACAACGACACCGCCCACCTCGAACTGCCGGACCTGACCGTCGACATCGCAGAAATCGACACCGCCACCACCAAATTCGATCTGCACCTGACGGTCGCGGAGATCCCCGGCTCCGACGGGAGCATCGACTCGCTGCACGGCGCCCTGTCGTACGCCACCGACCTGTTCGACGCCGACACCGCCGCCGGAATCACCGACCGACTCGTGCGGCTGATCACCGCCGCGGTGACCGCCCCGGGTCGCGCCGTCGGCGACCTCGACCTCCTCACCACCGAGGAACGCAGCCGGGTGCTCGCCGAATGGAACAGCACCACCACGGCGCTGCCCACCGGCGACACCGTCCTCGACCTGTTCGCCGCGCAGGTCGCCGCCAGCCCGGACGCCCCCGCCGTCGTCGCCGGGCAGCACACCCTCGGCTACGCCGAATTCGATGCCGCCACCAACCGTCTCGCCCGGGTTCTGCTGCGTCGCGGTGCCGGACCCGGCCGGGTCGTCGGCCTGGCCGTGTCCCGTTCCCTCGACCTGCTCGTGGGCATGTACGCCATCGTCAAGGCCGGCGCCGCCTACCTGCCGCTCGACCCCGAGCATCCCGCCGAACGCACCGGCTATGTGCTCGGCAGCGCCCGCCCCGCACTCGTCCTGACCGTCACCACCGACGCCGCCTGCCTCGCAGGCTCCGATGTGGAGGTCCTGCAGCTCGACACCCTCGACACCGACGGTGAATCCGATGCGCCACTGACCGACACCGACCGTCGCCCCGCCTGCGGCGACGACCTCGCCTACGTGATCTACACCTCCGGCTCCACCGGCCGCCCCAAGGGCGTCGCGGTGAGCCACCGCGCCATCGTCAATCGGTTGCGCTGGATGCAGCACACCTATCCGCTGACCACCGCCGACAGCGTGCTGCAGAAAACTCCCGCGACGTTCGACGTGTCGGTGTGGGAGTTCTTCTGGCCCCTGCACACCGGGGCTCGGCTCGTGCTCGCCGCGCCCGGCGGTCACCGCGACCCCGATCATCTGCTCGATCTCATCGACGCGCAGCGGATCACCGTCGCGCATTTCGTGCCGTCCATGCTCGCCGTGTTCACCGCTGCCGCCGAGACCCGGTCGGGGGCCGGCGCTTCGCTGCGGCACCTGTTCGCCTCGGGTGAGGCCCTGCCCCCGGAAACCGCCGCTGCGACCCGCCGCGCCTTCCCTCGGAGCAGGTTGCACAACCTGTACGGGCCCACCGAAGCCGCCGTCGACGTCACCGCCTGGACCACCAGCGACGACGACACCGGCACCGTGCCCCTCGGCGGCCCGGTGTGGAACACCCGCGCCTACGTCCTCGACACCCGCCTGCACCCGGTGCCCGTCGGGGCGGTCGGCGAACTGTATCTCGCCGGAGTGCAGCTCGCCCGCGGCTACCTCGGCCGCGGCGCACTGACCGCCGACCGGTTCGTCGCCGACCCGCACGGACACCCGGGGGAGCGGATGTACCGCACCGGCGACCTGGCCACCCGCCGCCGCGATGGCGCCCTGCTGTACCTGGGCCGCACCGACTTCCAGGTCAAGGTCCGCGGCCTGCGCATCGAACTCGGCGAGATCGAACACGCCCTGCGCAGCCATCCCGACGTCGGGCAGGCCGCGGTGCTCGTCCATCACCTCGCCGACGACGTGCTCACCGGCTACGTGGTGCCGCACCCCGACCACAGCATCGACACCGCCGCGGTCACCGATGCGCTCGCGCAGCGGCTCCCCGACTACATGGTGCCCACCACGCTGATCGTGCTCGACCGGTTCCCGGTCGGTGTCAACGGCAAACTCGACCGCGACACCCTCCCGGCACCCGACCTGTCCGCACCCGACCGGGTGTACAGCCCACCGCGCACCCCCGTCGAACAACTCGTGGCCGACACCTTCGCCGAACTGCTCGAGGTACCCCGCGTGGGGTTGCACGACAGCTTCCTCGACCTCGGCGGCGGCTCCCTGCTCGCGATGCGGCTCGCCGCGCGCCTGTCGACCGCCCTCGGCGCAGACCTCGGCATCCGCGACCTGTTCGACAATCCGACCGTCGCGACAGTGCTCGACCACGTGCACCGCACCTCCCTCGACGCCCCCGCCACGGCGCGTCCCCCACTGACCGCCGTGCCGCGCCCCGATCCGCTGCCGCTGTCCCCGGCGCAACAACGGATGTGGTTCATCAACCAGTTCGACACCACCTCCCCGGCGTACAACATCGCCGTGGCGCTGCGTTTGACCGGACACTTGGAACTGGACACGCTGCGCGCCGCGGTCACCGACGTCGTCACCCGCCACGAATCACTGCGCACCCGCTACCCGTTCGCCGACACCGAACCCGTGCAGGTGATCGTCCCGGCCGCAGCGGCGTCACTACCCGACTTCACCGTCACCGCGATCGACGCCGACACCCTGGAACCGCACCTCGACAAGATCGCCGCCACCGGCTTCGACGTCGCCACCGAAATCCCCGCCCGCATCCGGCTGCTCGCGCTCTCCGAGACCGAGCACGTGCTCGTGATGGTGCTGCATCACATCACCGGCGACGGATTCTCCCTCGGCCCGCTGGCCCGCGACGTCATCACCGCCTACACCGCCCGCGCCGCCGGGCGCGCCCCCGGCTGGGCGCCGCTGCCGATCCAGTACGCCGACTACACGATGTGGCAGCGTGCAGCGCTCGGCGACGAGACCGACCCCGACTCCCTCGCCGCGCGGCAGTTGTCGTTCTGGCGCGAGCAGCTCGACGGGGTCCCGGAACTGCTCGAACTGCCCCTCGACCGGGCCCGCCCGGTGCAGCAGAGCCGCCGTGGCGCCCGGGTGCCGTTCACTCTCGATGCCGCGACCCATCGCCGGCTGGTGGCGTTGGCGCGCCGGTACGACACGTCGGTGTTCATGGTGATGCACGCGGCGCTGGCGGTGTTGCTCGCCCGGTTGTCGTCGACCTCCGACATCGCGATCGGCACCCCGGTGGCGGGTCGCGGACACCGCAACCTCGACGACCTGATCGGCATGTTCGTCAACACCGTCGTGTTGCGCACCCGCGTCGACGACACCGAACCGTTCACGGCGTTGCTGCAGCGCGTCCGCGACGACGACCTCGCAGCGTTCGATCACGCGGACATTCCGTTCGAGCGTCTCGTGGAGGTCCTCGATCCCCCCCGGTCGACGGCGTATTCACCGCTGTTCCAGGTGATGCTCGAATTCCAGGACACCGAACGTCCCGAGGTGGCGTTGCCGGATCTGACCGTCGGGGTCCTCGATCTCGCGGCGCCGTTGTCGCTGTTCGATCTGCAGTTGTCGGTCGCCGAAACCGTCGACGACGACGGCCCGGCGGGGATCGCGGCGTACTTCACCTACGCCACCGATCTGTTCGGCAGCGACACGGTGGTCTCGTTCGCGGATCGGTTCACCCGCATCGTCGACGCGGTCAGCGCCGACCCGGCCGCTGAGCCGGGGGCCGATATCCCGGTCGGTGACATCGACATCGTCACCGGTGTCGAACTGGCCGCCCTCGCCCCGGCCCGCGGCAGACCCCCGGTCTCGCCGCAGCAGTGGCCGGAGATGCTCACCGGCATCGCCGCGATCGTGCCCGACGCGGTGGCGTTGTCGTTCCGCGGCCGCCAGGTGACCTATCGGGAACTCGACGACTGGTCCACCCGCGTTGCCCGCCTCCTCATCGAGACCGGTGCAGGACCGGAAAGTGTCGTGGCGCTGGGGATTTCACGGTCCATCGAGTCGGTCGCGGCGGTGTGGGCGGTCACCAAGACCGGCGCGGCGTTCGTGCCCGTCGACCCCACCTACCCGTCCGAGCGCATCGCCTACATGCTCACCGACTGCGCCGCCGCTCTCGGGTTGACCACCCGCGAGCACCGCGACCGGCTGCCCGGGACCGTGCCGTGGCTCGTCCTCGACGACCCCGACCAGCGCGAACGCATCGCCGCGGCGTCCACCGACCCGATCACCGACACCGACCGCACCACCCCGCTGCTGTTCGACCATCCCGCCTACCTGATCTACACTTCCGGATCGACCGGCCGACCGAAGGGTGTCGTCGTCACCCACCGGGGCCTGACCAACCTCAACGCCGAGGTCCGCGCCCACTTCGCGATCACCCACCACGCCCGCGTCTCGCACCTGGCGTCCCCGAGCTTCGACGCGTCGATCTTCGAATACACCAAGGCGTTCTGCGCCGGCGCAACCCTGGTGATCGTGCCGCCCGACGTGTACGGCGGCGACGAACTCGCCCGGCTCCTGCGCGACCAGCAGGTCACCCACGCGTTCATCACCCCCACCGCCCTGGCGTCCCTCGACCCGCACGACCTCGACACCCTGCGCGTCCTCGTCGTCGCCGGTGAAGCCTGCCCGCCGGAACTCGTCGCCCGCTGGGCACCCGGCCGCCAGATGTTCAACGGCTACGGCCCGTCCGAGGCCACCATCGAAACCAGCGTCAGCCCGGCCCTGCATCCCGACGAGGTCGTCACCGTCGGCGGACCCGCCGTCGGCTTCCACCAGGTGGTCCTCGACGACCGGTTGCGGCCCGTGCCCGTCGGGGTGGCCGGCGAACTGTACATCGGTGGACCCGGCGTCGCGCGCGGCTACCACCGGCGCCCCGACCTGACCGCGGCCCGGTTCGTTGCCGACCCCTACGGCCACGACGGGGAACGGATGTACCGCACCGGCGACGTCGTGCGCTGGCGCGCCGACCACACCGTCGAATACCTCGGCCGCTCCGATTTCCAGGTCAAGGTCCGCGGCTTCCGCATCGAACTCGGCGAGATCGACGCTGCCCTCACCGGCCACGACCACGTGGTGTTCGCGCACACCGCCGGACACACCGCACCCTCCGGCGACACCGTGCTGATCGCCTACGTGCTTCCCGAGACCGGCACCGACGTCGACCCCACCGCGGTCCGCGCGCATGTCGCCGCGCGCCTGCCCGCCCACATGGTGCCCGCAACCGTGGTGGTGCTCGACGAGATCCCCCTGACCCCCGTCGGGAAACTCGACCACCGGGCGCTGCCCGTCCCGGATCTGACCGCCACGGGCGGTGACTACCAGCCGCCGGCCACGGACCTCGAACGCGTCATCGCCGACATCCTCGCCGACATCCTCGGCCACGAGCGGGTGTCGGTGGAGGACAACTTCTTCGACATCGGCGGCAACTCCCTGATCGCCACCCGCGTCGTGGCCCGCGTGAACACTGCACTGGGCACCGACGCCGGGGTGCGAGCACTGTTCGAGGCCCCCACCGTGCGGAGCCTCGCTGCGCGCGTCCTCGACGATCACGGCGGGCACGGCAACACCCCGTTGGTGCCCGCGGTGCGCCCCGAACGGCTCCCGCTCGCGCCCGCCCAGCAACGAATGTGGTTCGTCAACCAGTTCGACACCACCTCCGCCGCCTACAACATCCCGCTCGCGATCCGCCTCACCGGCCGCCTCGACCCGGCCGCCCTCGACGGTGCCGTGTCGGATCTGCTGGACCGGCACGAGACGCTGCGCACCTGGTATCCCGGCGACGAGAACGGACCCCGGCAACTCATCTCGACCACCGAGAAGGCCCTGCTCACACTGCGCCCGGAACCCCTCGCGGAGACCGATCTGCCCGGCCGCGTCGCCGACCTGATCGGCGCCGGTTTCGATGTGGCGACCGCGGTGCCGGTCCGCGCGGCGCTGCTCGCGCTGTCCGACACCGAGCACGTCCTGGTCGTGGTGGTGCATCACATCGCCGCGGACGGCGCATCGATGGCGCCGCTGGCCCGTGACCTGATGACCGCCTATGTGGCCCGCGCCCACGGCACCACCCCGGATCTGCCGCCGCTGGCCGTGCAGTACGTCGATTACGCCCTGTGGCAACAGGATCTGCTCGGTGATCCCACCGACCCGGAGTCGACCGCCGCAACCCAACTCGACTTCTGGCGCGACACCCTCGCCGGTCTGCCGGAAATGCTGCCGCTGCCCACCGATCGACCGAGACCGCCGCAGCAGTCGTTCCGGGGCGCCGTGCACCGCTTCGATGTCGACCGCGCTGTGCACGCCGCACTGGTCGATCTCGCCGCCGAGCACAACGCGACGGTGTTCATGACGGTGCACGCCGCCCTGGCGGTGCTGCTCGCCCGGTTGTCGGGCACCGACGACATCGCCATCGGTAGCCCCGTCGCCGGCCGTGGCCACCGCGCTCTCGACGACCTGGTCGGCATGTTCGTCAACACCGTGGTGTTGCGCACCCCCATCACCGGGGCGCTGTCGTTCAGTGATCATCTGCACCGCATCCGCGAGGTCGATCTCGCGGCGTTCGGGCACACCGAACTGCCATTCGAGAAACTCGTCGACGCGCTCGCCCCGACCCGCGCCACCGATCATTCCCCGCTGTTCCAGGTGGTCCTCGAATTCGGCAACACCGAGCGCGCCCACCTCGAATTGCCGGAGTTGACCGTCGAGGCCCTCGACGCCGACATGAACATCGCGAAGTTCGATCTGCAGCTCACGGTGCAGGAGAATCCCGGTGGTGGTCTGAGCTGCGCGTTCACCTACGCCACCGACCTGTTCGACGCGGAGACCGCCGCGGCGATCACCGACCGGTTCGTGCGGGTGCTCACCGCGGTCACCGCCGATCCACAGCGCGCGGTCGGCGATCTCGATCTGCTCACCGACCCGGAACACGCGGTGCTCGACACCACCGCGATCGGTGCCGCGGCGAGCAGCGACACACTGCTCGATCTGTTCCGCCGCGGCGCCGCTCTGGACCCCGACGCGGTTGCGGTGACCGCCGACGACGGGCAGCTGACCTACCGGCAGCTCGAAGAGCGTGTCCACCGCCTCGCGCGGCTGCTGCTCGATCACGGGGCGGGCCCCGACACCCTCGTCGCGGTGGCGCTGCCCCGCACCTGTGAACTCGTCGTCGCGTTGCTCGCGATCCTCGACGCCGGCGCCGGTTACCTGCCGATCGACGTGGCGTACCCGCCGGAGCGGCTGGCGTTCATGTTCGACGACGCCCACCCGGTGTGTGTGCTCACCACCGTCGAGCACGCCGCGTTCATGCCCGAGAGCGCACCCGAGGCGGTGCTGCTCGACGAACAGGCCGTGCTCGACCGGCTCGCCGCGCTGCCCATCGCACCCCTGACCGACGGGGAGCGGCGCCCGGTGCACCCGGATCAGACCGCGTACGTGATCTACACGTCCGGGTCCACCGGCCGCCCCAAGGGGGTGGTGGTGCCGCACCGCACCGTCGTGACCCTGATGACCGACACGCACCCACAGTTCGGTTTCGACCAGCACGACGTGTGGACGCTGTTCCACTCCTACGCCTTCGACTTCTCGGTGTGGGAACTGTGGGGTGCCCTCGCGCACAGCGGCCGTATCGTCGTCGTCGACTATCACACCGCCCGCACCCCCGACGAGTTCCTCGCATTGCTGCGTCGCGAACAGGTCACCGTCCTGAACCAGACACCGACGGCGTTCCAACAACTCGTCGAGGCCGATCGGGCCGCCGGGGGACCGCCGCTGCCGTTGCGCTGGATCATCTTCGGTGGCGAAGCCCTCGATCTGGCGCAGCTCGACCGCTGGTACCGCAGGCACGACGACACCACCCCCACCCTGGTGAACATGTACGGCATCACCGAAACCACCGTGCACGTCACCGCGTTGCCGCTGGATCGCGCACTGGCCGCGGAGGCGAACGCCAGCCTCATCGGTGCACCGCTGCCCTCGCTGCAGCTGCACATCCTCGATACGCGGTTGCATCCCGTCCCCACCGGCACGATCGGCGAACTGTACGTCTCCGGTGGGCAATTGACCCGCGGTTATCTGCACCGTCCCGATCTGACCGCCGCCCGCTTCGTCGCGGACCCGCACAGCAGTTCCGGCGCGCGGCTCTACCGCACCGGTGACCTCGCCCGCCGCACCCGCGGCGGCGACGTCGAATACGTCGGGCGCAGCGACTTCCAGGTCCAGATGCGTGGTTTCCGCATCGAACTCGGCGAGATCGAAGCGGCTCTGGTGCGGACTGCCGGTGTCGCCCGCGCTGTGGTGGTCGTGCATCATGACGAGCGCACCGCCACCGACCGGCTCGTCGGTTATCTCGTGCCGGAAACCGGGGTGGATCTCGACGTCGACACCGTGCTGGCGCGGGTCGCCTCCGACCTCGCCGCGTACATGGTGCCCGCCACTTTGGTGGTGCTCGATACCCTCCCGGTGGGGGCCACCGGCAAACTGGACCGCCGTGCGCTGCCCGCCCCCGATTTCGCGGCGCGCTCCGCGGTGACCCGCGCCCCGGCCGGGGACCGCGAGACGCGGCTCGTCGAGTTGTTCGCGCAGGTTCTCGGTCTCGACACCGTCGGGGTCGACGACTCGTTCTTCTCCCTCGGCGGCGACTCGATCATGTCGATCCAGTTGGTGTCGCGCGCCAAGGCCGCCGGGCTCGAACTGACCCCGCGGGACGTGTTCGAGCACAAGACGCCCGCTGGGCTCGCCGCGGTCGCCGCCACCACCGCCGCGCCGACCGTGCTGCCGGAACTGCCCGGTGGGGGTGTCGGTGAGATGCCGCTGCCCCCGATCGTGCACTGGATGCTCGAGCGTGGTGGCAGCTACGACCGGTACACGCAGGCGGTGCTGCTGCGGCTGCCGACCGATCTGACCGGGCCCGTGCTCACCGCCCTCATCCAGACACTGCTCGATCGGCACGACATGCTCCGCGGTCGCCTGTACTCGAGTATCGACGGGCCGCACGGCGCCGCGCTGCACGTCGACCCGCCCGGTGCGGTGCACGCCGACACCGTGATCCATCGGGTGCCGGTCACCAGCGCCGCCGACACCGACGAGTTCTTCACGCTGGCTTCGCACGAACTGGACGCGGCTGCGGACCGGCTCGATCCGTCCGCCGGGGTGCTGATGCAGGTGGTGTGGTTCGACTCGGCGACCGGCGCAGGGCGGCTGCTGCTGGTGATCCACCATCTCGCGGTCGATGGGGTGTCGTGGCGCATCCTGGTGCCCGACCTTGCGGCGGCGTGGGCGGCCGGCCTCGGCCCGGACGCCCCGGCGGCGGCGCTGCCGCCCGTGACGGGGACGTCGGTACGCCGCTGGGCGCACGCCCTCACCGACTCTGCGCGCGATCCGGCGCGCCGCGCCGAACTCGGGTTCTGGCGCCGCACCGTCGATGTCGTCGAACCTCCGGTGGGTGATCGACCGTTCGATCCGGTCATCGATGTCAACGACACCGTCGCGACGGTGGAGGCGGTGCTGCCCACCTCGGTGACCGAGGCGCTGCTCACGACGGTGCCCGACCGGTTCCACGGGTCGGTCGAGCACGGGCTGCTCACCGCCTTCGCGCTCGCCGTCACCGCGTGGCGCCGCGACCGCGGACAAGTCCGGCGCGAGGTGCTCCTCAACGTCGAAGGACACGGCCGGGAGACGCCCGCCGCCGACGGCGCCGACCTGTCCGGCACCGTCGGCTGGTTCACCACCATCCATCCGCTGCGCCTCGACCTGGCCGGACTCGACCTCGACGACGCGCTCGCCGGGGGCCCCGCCGCGGGACGCGCCATCAAGGCCGTCAAGGAACACCTCGCCGCGGTACCGGATCACGGTGTCGGCTTCGGTCTGTTGCGGTATCTCGCCGACGACACCGCCACCGAACTGGCGGCGCTGGCCACCCCACAACTCAGCTTCAACTATCTCGGTCGCCCCACCGTCGGCACCGACACCGCCGCCGATGTGCCGTGGCTGCCCATCGGTGAGTTCGGGCGTGGCGGCACGCAGAGCCCCGACATGCCCGCCGCCGCCGTGATCGACCTCAATGCGGTGACGGTCGACGGTCCCGACGGGCCGGTGCTACGCGCGTTCTGGTCGTTCCCGGCCGGGCTGCTCGACGACACCGACGTCACCGCCCTCGCCGCGCGGTTCACCGCCGCCGCGACGGCGCTGGCGCGGCATGCGCGTAGCCCGCACGCCGGGGGACTGACCCCGTCGGATCTGCCGCTGGTGCAGCTCGATCAGCCGACCATCGAACATCTCGAGGACCGGCACGGTCCGCTCGAGACGGTGTGGCCGACCGCGCCGCTGCAGTCCGGTCTGCTGTTCCACGCGTTGCTCGCCGGGGACGACCCGGACGCGTACGTCGTACAGCTCGTGCTCGACGTCACCGGCCGGCTCGATCCGGCGCGGCTACGGCGCGCGCTGCAACTACTGCTGGTGCGGCACCCGAACCTGCGGGTCGCGTTCACCGGCGACGGCACCGACGGCTACGTGCAGGTGGTACCGACACACACCGAGGTGCCGTTCACGGTGGCGGACACCAGCGACGATCCGGATCCGGACGCTGCCGCCACCCGGCTGCTCGACACCGACCGCACCACCCGATTCGACACCGCCGCCGCGCCACTGCTGCGGGCCACCGTCGTGCACATCGCCCCCGACCGGCACCGTATCGCCCTGACGAACCATCACCTGCTGCTCGACGGCTGGTCCACCCCGGTCCTGATCCGGGAACTGCTCGTGCTGTACGCCACCGACAACGACACCTCAATCCTCGAACGACCCCAGAGTTTCGGCACGTATCTGGCGTGGCTCGCCGACCGCGACCCCGACGCCTCGCTCGACGCGTACCGCCGCGCGCTCGCCGGGATCGATCAGCCGACGCTGCTCGCCCCGCAGTACCGCACCGGCACCACCGGCGGCATCTCCGAGGACCTCGACATCGATGTGAGCGCCGAATTGTCGGCGCGGATCGACGCGATCGCCGCCGCGCGCGGGGTCACTGTCAACACCGTGGTGCAGGTCGCGTGGGGGTTGGTGCTCAGCGCGCTCACCGGCCGCAACGATGTGGTGTTCGGTGCGACCGTCTCCGGCCGGCCCCCGCAGGTGGCGGGGATCGAAACGATGGTCGGATTGTTCATCAACACCGTCCCCGTGCGGATCACGGTGCATCCCGGCGACACCGTGGGGGCGCTCGTCGACCGGGTGCAGGCCGAGCAAGCGGCGCTGCTCGATCATCACCATCTGGATCTGAACACCCTCGATCGGCATGTCGGTGCCGCGGTCCGGTTCGACACGTTGACCGTGTTCGAGTCGTACCCGGTCGACGCGGCCGGGATGAGCGCCGACACCGACATCGCCGGTATGCGCATCACCGGGATCACCGGCCGCGACTCGGCGCATTATCCGCTGAGCATCGTCGCGCACACCGACACCGCGATGCATCTGCGGATGAAGTACCTGCCCGAGGTGTTCGACGGCAGCGAGGTGGCGGTCATCGCCGATCGCATCATCGCGGCCCTGACCACCTTGACCGGCGACCCCGCCACGCCGCTCGCGCAGCGCTCGGTGCTCACCGCCACCGAACGTGGCGCGCTGACGCCGGTACTCGGCCCGGACGGAGGATCGACGCTGACCCTGCCGGAGTTGTTCACCGCCACCGCGGCCGCGCACCCCGATGCGATCGGAGTGACCGACGGGGACGTCGCGGTCACCTACCGTGACCTCGATTCCCGGTCGGATGCGGTGGCCCGCCGCCTGATCGCCGACGGCGCCGGACCGGACACCGTCGTCGCGCTCGGTATCGCCCGTTCCGTCGAGTCGGTGCTCACGATGTGGGCGATCACCAAGACCGGGGCGGCGTTCGTGCCGATCGATCCGCGTTATCCGGCCGAGCGGGTCGCGTTCATGCTCGCGGACTGCGGCGCGACCGTGGGGGTCACCACCGCCGCGCACCGCGACGGGTTGCCCGACACGGTCCGATGGCTCGACCTCCACAGCATCGACGTCCACACCGAGACCGGCGCGCCGATCACCGACACCGACCGGCGGACACCGCTGCGCCTCGACCACGCCGCCTACCTGATCTACACCTCCGGTTCCACCGGCCGCCCCAAGGGCGTGGTGACCACACACCGCAGCCTGCACAATTTCGCGCTCGACCAGCGCGCGCGGTTCGGTGCGGGGCCGGGTTCGAACGTCATGCACTTCTCGTCACCTAGCTTCGACGCGTCGATCTTCGAGTACCTCCTGGCATTCGGCTCCGGCGCCACCCTCGTCGTGGTGCCCCCGGAGTTGTACGGTGGCACCGAACTCGGCCGGTTCCTCGCCGAGCACGCCGTCACCCACGGTTTCATCACCCCCGCCGCTCTCGCCTCGCTCGATCCCGCCGACCTGACCGCGTTCGTCGAACTCGCGGTCGGCGGCGAAGCCTGGCCGGCGCATCTGCTCGACGCCTGGGCGCCGGGCCGCCACCTCGTCGACGCCTACGGGCCCACCGAAACCACGATCATGGCCGCGATCAGCGACCCACTGCACCGCAACAGCACCCTGACCCTCGGACCGCCGCTGCGCGGAGTGCACGCCGTGATCCTCGACGAGCTGCTGCGCCCGGTCCCCGTCGGGGTGGCCGGTGAGCTCTACCTCGCCGGTACCGGCCTGGCGCGCGGTTATCACGCGCGGCCGGATCTGACGGCGGGTCGGTTCGTCGCCGACCCGTACGGGTCCGCGGGGGAGCGGATGTACCGCACCGGCGACGTGGTGCGGTGGGTTGGAGACCCGGCCGGCCGACTCGAGCTCGAATATGTGGGCCGGTCCGATTTCCAGGTCAAGATCCGCGGGTTCCGTGTCGAACTCGGCGAGATCGACGCCGCCCTGTCCACCCACCCCGACGTCGGATTCGCCGTGACCGTCGCGCACACCGCCCCGTCGGGCGAGACCGTGCTGGTCGCGCACTGTCACCCGGCCGTACCCGGAACCCTCGACCACGACAGTGTCAAAAATCATGTGGCGCAGCACCTTCCCGCGCACATGGTGCCGACATTCATCACCGTGCTCGACGAGATCCCTCTGACGCCCGTCGGGAAACTCGACCGCAGTGCCCTGGCCGTGCCGGATTTGACCCGCACCGGCACCGATCACCAGCCGCCCGCCGAGGGACTCGAAACCGTCCTGGCCGAACACCTGAGTGCACTGCTCGGACTCGACACCCTCTCCGCCACCGACAGCTTCTTCGACATCGGAGGCAACTCGCTGATCGCGACACGCGCCGTCACCCGCCTCGGCGAACACCTGGGCCGCGACATCCCCGTGCGCGCCCTGTTCGAACATCCCACCGTACGGGACCTCGCAGCGCACCTGCACTCCGCGGACAGCAGCGCCGAGCACGTCGGGCCGCATACCGGGCCCCTCGCGGCACCGCGCCCCGACCGCATTCCACTGTCCCCGGCCCAGCAGCGCCTGTGGTTCGTCAACCAGTTCGACACCACCTCCGCCGCCTACAACATCCCGCTCGCCATCCGGCTGAGCGGACACCTCTCACGCGCGGCGCTCGGCACTGCCCTGCACGACGTCCTCGCCCGGCACGAGGCGCTGCGCACCGTGTACCCCGCCACCGCGGACGGACCCCACCAGCGCATCCTCGCCGCCGACGACGTGCCGCTGACCCTCGACGTGGTGCCCGCCGGCGCCGACACGGCCCTCGCCGCGGTCACCGAGTTCGCGTCGGCCGGCTTCGACGTCACCGTCGATGTGCCGCTGCGGGCCCGGGTGTTCGCGCTCGGACGCGACGAGCACATCGCGGTGCTCGTGGTCCACCACATCGCCGCCGACGGTTCGTCCCTCGCGCCGCTGGCCCGCGACCTGATGATCGCCTACCAGAGTCGCACCCGTGGTGACACCCCCTCCTGGACACCGCTGCCCGTCCAGTACGCCGATTACGCCCTGTGGCAGCACGACCGGCTCGGAGACCCCGCCGACCCACAATCGCTCGCCGACACCCAGATCCGGTTCTGGCGCGACACCCTCGCCGAACTGCCCGAGGTGTTGCCGCTGCCCACCGACAGGCCCCGGCCCCCGCAACAGTCGTTCCGCGGTGACGTGGTCCGCTTCCCGATCGACACGGCACTGCATCAGCGGCTCACACAGCTCGCCGCAGAGCACGGCACCACCGTCTTCATGACGATGCACGCGGCCCTGGCGGTGCTGCTCGCCCGGTTGTCGGGCACCGACGACATCGCCGTCGGTAGCCCCGTCGCCGGCCGCGGGCACCGCGACCTCGACGACGTCGTCGGCATGTTCGTCAATACCGTGGTGCTGCGCACCCCGGTGTCGGCCGCAGCGACCTTCACCGAACTGCTCACCGACGTCACCGACCGCGACCTCGACGCCTTCGCGCACACCGACATTCCGTTCGAGACCGTGGTCGAGGCCGCCGACCCGATCCGCTCGACGGCGCATTCACCGCTGTTCCAGGTGTCCCTCGAATTCCAGAACACCGAACGTGCCGCGCTGGAGTTACCGCATCTGACGGTGCAGGGTGTGTCACTGGACCCGACGGTGTGCAACTTCGACCTCGAACTGCTCGTCGCCGACGCCGGGGGTGCCCTCGACGCCGGCGCCGGCGACGGTGGTCTCGAGGCTGCGTTCGTGTATGCCACCGACCTGTTCGACGCCGACACCGTCGCCGGGTTCGCGGTGCGCCTGACCCGGCTGCTCGACGCCGTCACCGCGGATCCGAAGATTCCGGTCGGTGACATCGACCTGCTCACCGACCTCGAACACGACACCCTGGTGCCCGCGTGGGGCCCGGACAGTGTCGGTGCCCGGTTGTGGCCGGACCTGCTCGACGACGCCGTCGCCGTCGACCCCGCCGCCGTCGCGGTCGTCGACGGAGACCGAACCATCGCTTACCACGAACTCGACCGTGCCTCGACCGCGCTGGCATGGCTGCTCCTCGACCGCGGCACCGGCCCCGACACCGTGGTGGCGCTCGCGTTGCCCCGGTCGATCGATTCGGTGACCGCAGTGTGGGCGACCACCCGCAGCGGCGCGGCGTTCGTGCCCGTCGACCCCACCTATCCACCCGAGCGGATCGAGTTCATGCTCACCGACAGCGCCGCGACCGTCGGGATCACCGACACCGCGCACCGCGGCGCCCTCCCCGACACCGTCGACTGGATCGTGCTCGACTCCGACGAGATCCGCGCCGACCTCACCACCCGAGACACCACCGCGATCACCGATGAGGATCGCCCGATGCCGCTGCGCCCCGACCACGGCGCCTACCTGATCTACACCTCCGGTTCCACCGGCCGCCCCAAAGGTGTGACCGTCACCCACTGCGGACTCGCCGACCTCGCCGCCGAGGAACACGACCATCTGCTCGTCGAACCCGGCAGCCGGGTCTCGCACCTGGCGTCCCCGAGCTTCGACGCGTCGATCTTCGAGATGATGATGGCGCTGTCCGCGGGAGCGAGCCTGGTGATCGTGCCGCCCGGCGTGTACGGCGGCGACGACCTTGCCGCGGCGCTGCGCGCCCACCGCGTCGACCACGCGTTCATCACCCCCACCGCGCTCGCGTCCGTCGACCCGGCGCAGGTCCCCGACCTGCACGTACTGCTGGTCGCCGGTGAGGCGTGCCCACCGGAGCTCGTCGACCGCTGGGCCGACGGACACCGCATGATCGACGCCTACGGGCCCACCGAGGCCACCATCATGACCTCGCTGACCGACCCGCTGCGCGCGGGGCAGCCGGTGACCATCGGCCGCCCGTCGCGCGGGTTCCGGTCCCTGGTGCTCGACGCGCGGATGCGTCCCGTCCCGGTCGGGGTGCCCGGCGAACTGTATGTGGCCGGACCAGGCCTGGCGCGCGGTTATCACGCGCGGCCGGATCTGACGGCGGGTCGGTTCGTCGCCGACCCGTACGGGTCCGCGGGGGAGCGGATGTACCGCACCGGCGACGTGGTGCGGTGGGTCGGAGACCCGGCCGGCCGACTCGAGCTCGAATATGTGGGCCGGTCCGATTTCCAGGTCAAGATCCGCGGGTTCCGTGTCGAACTCGGCGAGATCGACACCGCGCTGACCGGCCACGACCAGGTGGTGTTCGCGCACACCCTCGGCCACACTGCCCCATCCGGGGAGACGATGCTCGTCTCGTACGTGCGTGCCGCCGAAGGCGCAGCTCCCGACCCGGTCGCGTTGCGCCGGCATGTCGCCGAACACCTGCCCGGGCACATGGTGCCGACGGTGATCATCGTCCTCGACGCGATCCCGCTGACCCCGGCCGGGAAACTCGATCGCCGCGCGCTACCCGCACCGGACTTCACCGCACGGGCCGCCGAGGGCCGCGCCCCCGACACCGACCTGGAACGTCTGGTCGCGGAGGTGTTCGCCACCCACCTGGGCCTGACAGCCGTCTCCGCCGACGACAATTTCTTCGATCTCGGTGGCACGTCGCTGCTCGCGACCCGTCTGGTCCCGGATCTGTCGCAGCGCTTGAACCGGCGGATCGGGCTGCCGGTGTTGTTCACTCATCCGACGGTCGCGGACCTGGCGCAGCATCTCGGCGGTGACGCGGACAACGCCACCGTCGACGACGCCCTGCGGGTGCTGGTGCCGCTGAGGGAAGGCAGCGCACCGGCGTTGTTCTGCGTGCACCCCGCGGCGGGACTGGCCTGGGGGTATGCCGGTCTCACCCAGCATCTCGACGGGGAACGCGCCGTGTACGGGCTGCAGCTGCCCACCTTGAGCGGCTCCGGCACCGTCGACAGCATCCGGTCGTTGGCCGTGCGCTATGCGGAGGAGATCCGCCGGGTGCAGCCGCACGGGCCCTACCATCTGCTGGGGTGGTCGCTCGGCGGGATCGTCGCCCACGCCGTCGCCGTCGAACTGCAACGCGCCGGGGAGGCCGTCGACACCCTCGCGCTGCTCGACGCCCACCTCAACGTGCCCGGCGGTGCGGCCCCTGCAGTCAAGGACATGCTCCGCGACCTCGGTGTCTCCGTCAACGGCGGTCCCGACCCCAGCTACGAGGAGGCACTCGAACTCCTCGAGGTCACCTTCGGGGAGTTGTCGGGTCTGACCTCGCAGCATCTCGAGAGACTGCACACCGGATCGGCGGCCGCGGCCCGTGCGGCTCGACGGCATTCGCCGGTGACCTTCCACGGTGACGTGCTGTTCTTCACCGCCACTCGCTCCGCCGGGTCGGTGCCCGCCGTCGCGGCGTGGCACGACGTCGTCGACGGTGAGATCCATCAGTTCCGCATCGACTGTGAGCACCACGAGATGGTGGCGCCGCCCGCCGCACAGGACATCGCCGCCGTGCTCATCGCACGACTCGAGGACAGTGATGCGACCGTCCGTCGTGGGCAGGGACGCTGGGGGATCGGTACGGAGATTTCGCGTTGAGCGGGTCAGGCGTGTGCGGTGGGGTTCTGCTCAGGGGACCTCGCTCGGGCTGAACGCCAGGTCTGCGGTCTGGCTCTGCCACTGAACCGCACTCTTGCATAGGCAGGTATTTGCCTGCATGATGTGGATATGAGCGACGAGGCGCTGGGTCCGGCTTTCAAGGCGTTGGCCGACCCGACCAGGCGCCTCCTGCTGGATCGTCTCCGGCACCGGAACGGGCAGACCCTCACTGAGCTCTGCGGAAGCCTCGACATGGCGCGCCAGTCGGTTACGCAGCATCTCGATCTCCTCGCCGAGGCCAACCTCGTCACCGTGGTGCGGCATGGGCGAGAGCGCCTGCACTACCTCAACCCCGCGCCGATCCACGAGATAGGCGAGCGCTGGATCGCTGCGTACGACGCCCCTCGGCTGGCCACGATCAGCGCCATCAAACATCGAGCAGAGGAGTATGCAATGACCGACCCCGGAACCTCCGTGCCGACGTACGTCTACGTCACCTACATCCGTGCGACGAGCGAGGACGTCTGGCAGGCCCTGACCGACGCCGACCTGACCGCGCGCTACTGGGGACACGCCAACGTGTCCGACTGGCAACCCGGCTCCCCCTGGGAACATCGACGGGTGGACGGTTCCGGCGTCATCGACGTGACCGGCAAGGTGCTCGAGGCCGAGGCGCCCACCCGGCTCGTGATCACATTCGAGGACTCCCAAGACGATCGGCCGAACGGACCGTCCGTCGTCACGTTCCTGATCGAGCCCCACGACGACATCGTCCGGCTGACCGTGACCCACGCGAACCTCCCCAACGCCGAGATGCTGAACGGGATCTCGCGCGGTTGGCCTGCCGTGCTCGCCAATCTCAAGTCCCTGCTGGAAACCGGCGATGTCCTGCCCACGGCGCCTTGGAACATGCCGGAGGGGTCGGGCGCATGAACGCCGAACTGTTCGGCCGAGCCACCGTCTACGCGCGTGGCGTCCTCTCGGAGCTGACGTACGACGACCTTCGGCGACCGACGCCGTGTGACGACTGGGACGCGGAAAGGGTTGTCCTGCACCTCGCCGACGTCATCGACGGTCTCGGCGGGCTGCTCGATACAGGGGCTCTCGCCCTGCCGCGGCCGCCACGCACCAACGATCCGGACCCCGTGGCTCTGGTGGAGGAGCGGTTGGCAAAGCTGACGCACGCATTCTCCGTCGCGGCCGACGCGACGAGGGTGCAGGAAGCAGCGGTAGCCGGCGCGGTCGAGTTCACGACGCACGGCTGGGACATCGGCGTGACCCTCCACTCCGCGCACCGGATCCCGGAATCGCTGGCCGAGGACGTGCTCGCACTGGTCTCGTCAGCCCTCGACGTCAGCGCGCGGCGGCACAACTTCGCTGCGCCGATCGACGTCCCCGGCACTGTCGCCGCAAGCGATCGCCTCGTGGCCTTCCTCGGCCGGGTGCCGGGGCCCTGACCGGTCGGGAATCGAAGGCACCCGAACGTCCTTCGCCTGTTGTCATCATCACGTCCGTCGAATCCACCATGCACAACCGGCTCTCCGCCGGTGGATCCGCGTTCGGTGTCAGGCACCGACTGTCGTCGGCCTAGGGGTGGTCGATGAGCGACTCCAACGCATCGAGAGCACGGTGGAGCCCGAACGCCCACGCGGCCTGAGGGCTGTAGGAGGTGTTCATGGCCTCCCCGGCGGCGGCTCCCACCCGCCGGGCGAGGGGGAACTCGTCGCCGACATACGCGGCGAGGCGCCGGTGCCAGGAGGACCACACCTCGGCCATGTCGGCGGCGTGCGGGACGGGCCGATGTGCACGCGCCGATGCGCGGGTGAAATCGGAGACGAAGGTCAAGGCGGCGTCGCGGTCGAGATCGGTGAGCCCGGTGTGGTCGAAGGCGTGCAGGTCGTGGTCGTAGGCCGCGATCGTCCCCGGCCCCAGCGACACGCGTTGATCACTGATGTCGAGCAGCCACCAGTGCGCGGTGTAGAGGGCAAGGTCGGCTTCGGCGACCTGCCGTACCCGTGTGCGCCAATGGTCGCTCGTATACGGGGTCCGGGGGGTGCCGGCGCGCGCGGCGTCGACCATGAGCACCAGTAGGTCATCGCGGGAGCCGACGTGGGTGTAGAGGGCCATCCCGGAGACGCCGAGGTCCGCGGCGAGCCGGCGCACCGTCACGGCGGCGAGACCTTCGGTGTCGGCGAGGGTGATGGCGGCCGAAACTGCCTGTTTAGTAGTGACTTTCGCTTGTGGTCCACGGGTGCCGCCACGCGGCGCATCGGGGTGATCACGCCACAACAGGTCGATCAGGTCGCGGGCCATCGGGTCTCTCCTGGAAGTCGGGGTGCATCCTCCGCAATAAATCTATACACTGAATAATGTATACACTGCATAAGGTTTATCTACTCCCCGGAGGTCACCATCCACATCACCGGTACCGCCCTGTCCCTCAACGTCGCCGACACCACCGCCTCCGCCGATTTCGCGAAGGCGCACTTCGGGTTCACCGAAGCCATGTCCGACGACGGCTTCATCTCCCTCGCGCACCCCGGCGCAGGACTGAACATCGTCTTCCTGCGCACCGGGTTGAGCACCTTCAAACCCGCCTCCATCGCAGGCCCCGCCGGTCAAGGCATGTTGATCGCCTTCGTCGTCGACGACCTCGACGCCGAATACGCCCGCATCGCCGCCGCGGGCGCCACGGTGATCACCGCGCCGGAAACCGAGCCGTGGGGGGAGCGCTACTGCCAGTTCTCCGACCCCAACGGCATCGTGTGGCAACTCGTGCAGTGGGTGTGACATGACCCAGGTCATGAATCCAACGCATACTCATGCATACCGAATATGCGTTGGATTTATGACGTGGGACTCCCTTCAATGGACGGCATGCCCAGCAGCCCTCCCGTGATGTCGGACCTCGACCTCTTCGCCGACGACATCCTGCCCGACCCCTACCCGACGTTCGCGGCACTACGCGACCTCGGCCCGGTCGTATACCTGCCCACCAACAACGTCTACGCCCTGACCCGCTACGACGTCATCCGCGCCGCCCTCGCCGACACCGACACCTTCTCCTCCCGCACCGTCGGCTTCAACCCCATGGCGAACGACGCACTGCAGGGCACCTCCCTCGCCTCGGACCCGCCCGTGCACACCGAGCTCCGCGCCACCCTCACCGAGAACCTGTCCCCCCGCGCCCTGCGTGGACTGAAAGGCTCCATCGTGGCCAAGGCCGACGTACTCGTCGCCGACCTGGTGGAGAAAGGATCCTTCGAGGCCGTCGACGCGCTCGCCCGCGCCTTCCCCCTCGAGATCGTCGCCGACCTGATCGGATTCACCGGCACCGTCCGCGAGAACATGCTCCGCTGGGGCCAGGCCGCCATGGAGGTCCTCGGCCCGATGAACCAGCGCACCGTCGAGAACTTTCCCATCGCAGGGGAACTCTACGCATGGTGCTCCCAGGTCACGGCCGACGATCTGACCCCCGGATCGGTCGGCCGCGCACTCTTCGACGCCGAGGCACGCGGCGCCGTCCCGCCGGGCGCCGCCGGCCACATCATCCACCAGTACCTCGGCGCAGGAGTGGACACCACGATCGCGTCGATCGGCAACATCGTCGCGCTGTTCGCGGCGCACCCCGACCAGTTCGACCTCGTCCGCGCCGACCCCACGCTGGTGCCTGCCGCGTTCAATGAGGTCCTGCGCTACTGGGTTCCGCTCCACGCCTGGGGTCGCGCCGTCACCCGCGACGTGGACATCGACGGCACCGTGATCCCCGCCGGGGCACAGGCAGCGATCCTGTTGGGTGCCGGCAACCGCGATCCGCGCCACTTCGACGACCCGGACACCTTCCGCATCGAACGCAACCCGGTCGATCACCTGTCCTTCGGGTACGGCCCGCACGGATGCGCGGGGCAGGGACTGGCCCGCCTCGAAGGCCACGCCGTCATCGCCGCCCTGGCCACCCACGCGTCCCACCTGGTCGCCGACGACCCGATCCGCACACCCAGCAACACCACCCGTTCGATCGACCGACTCGAGATCCTGGAGGTCCTCCCGGCATGAAGATCACACTCGACCGTCCCCGCTGTGAAGGCCACGGACTGTGCGAAGAGGCCGCACCTCAGTTGATGCACCTCGACGACGACGGTGAACTCGTCCTCGACATCGCCGAACTCCCCGCCGACGATCCCCGCGCGGCCGCCGCCGGCGCCGCCGTACGCGTGTGCCCTGTCGCAGCCCTGGCACTGTCGTCATGAGCAGAGGCGCGTCGATGCGGCGCGACATGCACCGCATCGTGGTGGTCGGTAACGGCATCGCCGGACAGACCGTCTGCGACCGCTTGCGCACCACCGGGTTCGACGGAGAACTGACCATCGTCGGCGACGAGAGACACGGCGCATACTCGCGGCCCGCGCTGTCGAAGGCGCTGCTCGTCGACGGTGGCTCGCACGCACTCGCGGCCCCCACACACGGGGCCACCGAACTGCTCGGAGTGCGCGCCGTCGGCCTCGACGTCGCCGCCCGCCGGGTCCGTCTCGGCGACGGCACCGAACTGCCCTACGACGGGTTCGTCATCGCCAGCGGTGCCCGCGCCCGCCGGCCGGACGGCGGCGCGCTGACCTTGCGCACGCTCGACGACGCGCTGCTGCTGCGCGAGCGACTCGCCTCTCGCCCGTCGGTGGTCGTCGTCGGTGCCGGCCCGCTGGGCATGGAGGTCGCCTCGGCCGCGATGCAGGCCGGATGCACCGTCACCCTCGTCGCCGACACCGCCCCGATGCGCCCCCAACTCGGCCCGTACCTGTCGAGGGTGTTCACCACCGCGACCCTCGCCACGGGTACCACGATCGTCCACGGCACTGCGACCGGGATCGACGCCACCGGTGTCACCTGCGGCGACGGGACCCGCATCGACGCCGACCTCGTCGTCGCGGCGATCGGCGATGTGCCCAACCTCGAGTGGCTCACCGGCTCGGGCCTGCTCACCGACGGCCGCCTGGTCGCGGACTCGCGGGGCCGGGTCGCGCCGGGGATCGTCGCGGCCGGGGACGTCGCAGCCCTCCCGACCCGCGGGAGTATCCGCCGGATCCCTCTGTGGAGCAGCGCTGTCGACCAGGCCAAGGTCGCTGCGGTCGCATTGCTCACCGGCGACTCCGCACCCGAATTCGACGCTGCACCGTACTTCTGGACCGAGCAGTTCGGGCTCCACCTCAAGGCGGTCGGGCACCTGCCGGTCACCGGTGCCCCCGACTTCCTGGTCGGTGACGATCCGCACGGATCGGCACTGATGCACTGGCGCCACCCCGACGGGCACGGGGTCGCGGTCGCCGTCGATCACCGCATCTCCATTCCGAAACTTCGGCGTGCCGCGGCGACCGGACAGGTGGCCGCCCCCGGGAATACCGCCGCGTAGAGTCCGCGTGGATGACTCCACCTACGGATCACCGCGCCGACCCCGACCTCGCGCGCCTTGCCGCGGTCAACCTCAATCTGCTGGTTCCGCTGCTGGCGTTGCTCGAGGAAGGGTCGGTCACCCGCGCGGCCGCCCGGGTGGGTATGACCCAACCCGCGATGAGTCACGCACTGAGCCGGATGCGGCGCCTGATCGGAGACGATCTGGTGACCCGGCAGGGGAGCGGCCTCGCGCTCACCCCCCGCGCGCTGGAACTGATCGCTCCGCTGCGGGAGGTACTGCGGCACACCGCGAGAGTGGTGAATTTCCCCGGCTTCGATCCCGCACGTGACGGCCGCACCATCACGGTGGCGATGACCAGCAGCACCGCGTTCGTGCTCGGCCCCGCGTTGGCGCGGCTGATCGCCGAGCGCGCCCCGCATGCGACACTGCGGATCCGCAACTTCGTCGAGCCGCAGGCCGGCGACTTCACCGACGACGGCGTGGACGTCGTCCTGCTGTCCGAGGCCTTCACCTCGCCCTACCCCCGAGAGCGGCTCCACGAGAACCGGTGGGTGGTCATCGCCCACCCCGACACCGATCCCGACGCCTCCGCGCTGGATCTGCTCACTTCGCTGCCGCATGTCGCGTACGACTCGCAACATCGGGTGCCCCCGTACGCCACGTTGGACGCGCAGGGTGTGCAGTACCGCATCGGACGGTTGATCTCCGACTTCCTTCTCGTGCCGCACCTGGTGGCGACCGCCGGGGGCGTCGCGGTGCACACCTTCCGGGTCGCCGCCGCGATGGGGGAGCGGATCGCCCTGCGGGTCGAGGAGTTTCCCCTGCCGGTGTCGCCGTTGGGCGTGGACATGGTGTGGAACCCGCATCTGGCGGACATGGAGTTCATCGACTGGTTGCGCACGATCCTCGTCGAGGCGTCCGCATTCGGGTCGGGCGGCTGACCGTCAGGCGCCCGAGGCGAGCAGATGACACCAGGAGTCGGTCAGTTCGTCGAGGCAGATCTCGCGGGGGGTGTTCCAGCCGACGGAGAAGTAGCGGCGGGACAGATGTTCGAGCTGGCCGAATGCCAGCACACAGCGGATCCGGCGACGATCCTCCGCGAAACGGTTCGTTCGGTTCAATCCTTCGGTCATCTCACCGACCGCATCCTCGAACCACTGTTCGGTTCTCGCAGCGACATCCGGTTCGTGGGCGGCCTGATACGACGCCGTGAGATAGGGCTTGATCTCGTCCCACTGGGTGAACTTGCGATCGAGATAGGTCCGGATATCCGGGCGTGAACCGGAGGCGACGACCTCGGTCAAGGGGGGGTCGTCGGGCGCGGTCAAGATCGCGTCGGCCTTCGTCAAGAGCGCACTGATCACTTCAGACTTGGATGAAAAGTGCAGGTAGAAGGTAGTGCGTGTCGATCCGGCAGCGGTGGCGATGTCGTCGATCGTGGTCGCCGCGTAGCCCTTCGACCCGAACAGATCGAGCGCCGTCGTGAGGAACAGTTCGTAGGTCATCTGCTTCTGGGCGGCACGGAGGGACATGGGCCCTGATCTTAGCGGCCCGGAATGGCGCGCACCCACCGAGAACAAGCGCCGATGCCAGTTACATATCCAAACGTAAAGTGAAAGTTCACTACGAAAACTCACTTGACGTCATGTAATCCTAATGGTTACTGTGACTGCTACCACGCCGAACCGGCATGCCGTCGATCGAAAGGAAATGCCGATGAGTGGCGCCCCCACCCCCATCGACACCCCCACCGCCACCGTCCACACGGTCCTCGGTCCCGTACCCGCCGATCAGCTCGGCGCCACCTCGATCCACGAAGCGATCCTGTCGGTCCTGCCCGGCGCCCAGTACGCGTTCGACATCACCCTCGACCGAGCCGAGATCTTCGACACGCTCGAAGTGAAACTGAACGCATTCAAGGCGGCGGGCGGCGGCACCCTCGTCGACGCAACCGGCCAATTCCACGGCCGCGACCTCCGCCTGCTCGAAGCGCTCTCCCGCACTACCGGCGTCCACATCGTCGCGTCCACGGGCCAGGGCCCCGAGTCCATGCTCGGTGGTTACTTCCTCACCCCGCAGACCAACCCACCGACCCCGTGGCCGGCGGAGAAGTGGGCCGCACTCTTCGCAGCCGAGGTCAGCGAAGGCATGGTCGTGCCACGCCACGAACGCCGCGGCGCCGCCGGTCTCATCGCGACCGCAGTGACCCGCGACGGCGCGACCGCCACCGACACCGAACTCCTGCGCGGCGCCGCCCGCGCCGCGCAGCAGACCGGTGTCGCGGTCTCGTTCCTCTTCGGCTCCGATGCGCTCGGCGAACTCGAGGTCGTCCTGGCCGAAGGCCTGGCCGCCGACCGCATCGTGGTCGGCGGCGTCGACCGCACCGGCACCGACGGACTCGCGCAGAAACTCGCCGAGCGCGGCGCATACATCGCGATCGACCACATCGGCACCGAAGGCCACCACGAGGGCAACCTCGGCGACGCCGAATACCTGACCGACGCCGAGCGTGTCGCGCTCGTCGCCGAGCTCGCGACAACCGGCCACGCCGACAAGGTCCTACTCTCGAGCAGCGCCACCGGCGCCGCCTTCGGACACCCCGCCACCGATGTCGCCTTCGCTCATGTTCTGAGCAGCTTCGTGCCGGCGCTGACGGCCGCGGGGGTCGACGACGACACCGTCCGGCAGATCGTCGTCACCAACCCGGCGGCGCTGCTCGCGGTGCGCTGAGCACCCCGCGGACCCGACTCTCTCGAACACTGAGGTGAACCCCATGTCCCACGTCAACACCGTCCTCGGCGCCGTCGCGGCCGCCGAACTCGGCTTCGTCGCCGTCCACGAACACATCGGCTACGGCATGCCCGGCTCCGAACTCGACACGCAGTGGTGGAAGACCCCGGAGCAACGCTACGAGGAGACCGTTCCCAAGCTGCGGACGTTCCACGAGAACTCGCTGTCGTACGGCGCAGCCACCTACGTCGACGCCACCGGCATCTGCAACGGCCGCGACGTGAACTACTACCAATCGCTCTCGGAGAAGACCGGCGTCCACATCGTCGCCTCCACCGGATTCGTCGGCGGCGACACCGCCCTGCCGTTCTTCGAACGAGCCGGCGTCGACTACCTCACCGACCAGTTCATCCACGAGATCACCGTCGGCATCGGCAACACCGGCGGCAAGGCCGGCATCATCAAGGTCGGCGTGAGCCGCGGCTTCAGGATGAAAGACCTCGACCTGCGCATCTACCGGGCCGCCGCCCGCGCCGCGCTGGCCACCGGCGTACCGATCTTCACGCACCTCGCCGTCGACGTCGAACCGGCCATCGACATCTTCCGAGAAGAGGGGCTCCCGCTCGACCGGGTCCTGTTCGGCCACGCCGACGACGGCGTCAGCCAGGGTAAGGTCCGCGACCGCTGGATCGCCGAGCAGGGCGGACGCATCGGCTTCGACACCTTCGGCTACGACCTCGAACTGCCCGACCCCCCGTTCTGGGGCCGTCCACGCCGAGAACGCCTCGACCACTTCCTCGGCTACCTGCGCGACGGCCTGGTCGACCAGGTACTCGCCTCGGCCGACGCCAACTGCAGCCCACTGGGCTGGCCGGGGGTGAAGGGCCACACCGTCAACTACCTCTTCGACACCCTCATCCCCGCCCTGCGCGAGGCCGATGTCGACGAGGCCACGATCCACCGGATCTTCGTCGAACTCCCCGCGGACTTCCTCTCCGTCAAGACCTTCGCGACCACGAGCTGAGAAAGAGCACCCCATGGACGTCCAGAACCTCAACATCGCCGTCGTCGGAGCGGGCTACGCAGGTGCCGCCACCGCCAGGGCCCTGATCAACCTCGGCGCGAATGTCACCGTCTACGAGCAGGCCTCCGCCGTCGGCGAGGTCGGTGCCGGCATCGGCCTGCGGCCCTCGTCGCTCGCCCAGTTCCGCAAGCTCGGCATCCTCGGCGACGTCGAGAAGGTGACCTCACCCAGCGAGTCCTTCGAGATTCTCACCGCCACCGGCAACCTCATCGCCGACGAGACGTGGCCCGAAACCGACGAATACAGCACCACCACCCGGTTCGTGCACCGCGCCGACTTCATCGACGTCCTCACCGGAGTCCTGCCCCACGGTGTGGTCAAGCTCGGCCACCGCCTCGAAACCGTCGTCGACAACGGCACCCACGCCACCCTCACCTTCACCAACGGCGAGACGGTCACCGCCGACCTCGTCATCGGCGCCGACGGCATCCGCTCCCGCGTGCGCACCGAACTGTTCAGCACCGCAGACCCCGTGTTCGCCGGTGAACACGCATACCGCGTCATCGTCGACAACGACAAGACACACGGAATACCGCTGGACAGCAAGCTGCGCATGTACCTCGGTCACGGCACCAAGGTGTACGTGCTTCCGCTGCAGCATCGCGGCCAGGTCTCCTACGACGTCACCGCACTCGACGCCGACCCCACCCCGGCGCCGCGGATGACCCGTGACGACCTGCTCGCCACGCTCGACGGCTTCGACGAGCGACTCGTCGCGATCGCCCGCGACCTCGACTGGGACCAGGTCAACATCCGCGCCGTCTACGACATCGACCCCATCGAGCGCTGGCACTCCGACGCCGTCGTCCTCGTCGGCGATGCCGCTCACGCGATGTGTCACCACCAGGGGCAGGGCGCCAACTCGGCGATCCTGGACTCCGGCGCGCTCGCCGATGCCCTCGCCGCCGCCGCCACCGTCCCCGCTGCGCTCGCCGCCTACCAGGCCAAGCGCAAGCCCATCACCGACGAACTGCAGCGGCTCTCCCGGCTGGGCTGGTCCGAAGACGAGGTCAACACCGTCTTCCCGGGCCAGAAGCCCGGCGAGATCGCATCGACGATCGAGGCCTGAGCCATGGCACTGCACCCGAAGATCGCCGAGATCGTCGCGAACCTGCCCCACCCGGAGGGGCCCCTCGACCCGGTCGCGATGCGCGCCGGCGACGAAGCCCAGGTGGCCACCCTCGCCGAACGCCTCCCGCTGCACGCGGTCGAGGATTCTGTCGCCCACACCCCGTCAGGAAGCGTTCCTGTACGGATCTACACGCCGACCGAAGCCGACACCTACGGCGTGCTCGTCTACTTCCACGGCGGCGCCTTCTTCCTCGGCAGCCTCGACACCCACGACCACGTGGCGCGGTCCCTGGCCCACGAGACCGGCCTGAAGGTCATCGCCGTCGACTACCGGCTCGCCCCGGAGAATGCCTTCCCGGCCGGACTCGACGACTGTTACGCGGCGGTCCGATGGGTCGCCGAGCACGGCGACGAACTCGCCTGGGACGAGAAGACGCTCGCGATCGCCGGCGACAGCTCCGGCGGCACCTTCGTCGCTGCCGTCGCGGCGCAGGCACACGACGACGGCTTCGACCACATCACCCACCAGGTCCTCTACTACCCCTCGCTCGACCTGGACTTCGACGAGGACCGCTACCCGTCACTGAAGGAGAACGCCGTCGGATACGGCATGGAAACCGCCGGGCTCGCACCGTTCAACGCCTTCTACTTCGACAGCGGTGCCGACCCGGCCGACCCCCGCGTCTCACCGATCAAGCGAGGGGACCTCACCGGCCTGCCACCGGCACTGATCCTGACCGCCGAACACGACCCGCTGCGCGACGAGGGCGAACTGTACGGCCTACGCCTCCGCGAGGCGGGCGTCGACGCCACCGTCACCCGCTACGCAGGCGCAGGCCACGGCTTCGTCCAGCACTTCGGTTGGATCCCGGACTACCACACAGCCTTCGAGGAGACCGCAGCGTTCGTACAGGGAGGCGGGAAATGAACGGTCCGGCCGTACCCGTCCACCCGTTGCAGTCGCCCTGGGGCCGGTTCCACCTCTACACCTTCCTCATCGACGCCCCCGAGATGGCGATCGTCGACACCGGCATCGCGTCCTCCCCAGCCGACGGAATGAAACCGGCACTCGAGAAGCTCGGCCGACGCATCGAAGACGTGAAGTGGATCCTGCTCACACACGGCCACATCGACCACATGGGTGGCGCACACGCCCTGTGGGAGATGACCGGCCGCCGAGCCCAGGTCGTCATCGGTGCCGCCGACGCACCGTTTCTGCGCTCACGCCAGACCCACATCGACGAATACCTCGCCGGCCGCGGCAGATATCTGCACGACCCCGAAGGCGTCGCGAAGGTCGCCGCCGCGGGCAACGCGGTGATCTCCGGCGAGATGGAGCCCACCATGGTGGTCCACGGCGGCGAGCAGCTCCGCCTCGGCTCGGTCGACGGACGTGAGGTGACCGTCTCCGTCCATGCGATCCCCGGACACACACCCGGCTCGGTCGCCTACGTCCTCGACGGGCAGAACGACGCCTTCGTCGGTGACGCCGTGCAGGTCCACGGCGCCGCGAACGGGTTCCCCGGATTCACGGACCCGGCAGCCTACCGGCGCAGCCTCGCGTACCTCCGCGACGAGATCCGGCCACGCCACCTCTACCTGGGCCATCCCTACCAACGGACCGACGGCACCCCGTACGGTGTCCGACTCGACGCCGACCAGGCCGCCGAAGCCCTCCGCGAAAGCCTCGACATCGAAGGCCGCGTGGGCACGGCCGCCCACCACTGCCTGTGTGCCGGTCTTCACGACACCGATTCCCCCTATTCGCCGTTCACACCGGTCGCCGACGCGGTCGGCTACACGAACGATCCGACCCTCGAACCGTCGCCGTTCTTCACCTCGATGCACGGCTACTCCCTCGAGTACCGAGACAGCCAGTACCAGCCCGAGGAGCAGCGATGACAGAGAGCACCTGGCAGACCATCCAGGCCGGCGAACAACAGATCGCCGTCACCAAGAACCTGCGGATCCCGATGCGCGACGGCATCGCCCTGGTCGCCGATGCCTACCGCGCCGTCGATGAACCCGACACGGTCAAGCCGCGCCCGGCTCTCGTCGCGTTGAGCCCCTACGGCAAGGAACTGCAGGCACTCGCGCTCACTATGCCCCCGCAGCGTCGCCCGTCGCCGATGTGGGACGGCTGCATCGAGGCCGGCGACATCGCGCGCGTCGTCGCGAACGACTACGTCCACGTCATCGGCGACCTGCGCGGCTCCGGAGGATCCGAAGGCGAGCACATCGGCAACTACAACGCCGGGGGAGTACCCCTCGGACAGGACGCCTACGACTTCATCGAATGGGTCTCGGCACAGCCCTGGTGCGACGGCAACGTCGGCATGATCGGCATCTCCTACTTCGGGTCGATGCAGGTCCTCGCCGCCGCGGAACGCCCGCCGTCACTCAAGGCCATCTTCGTCTCCGGCGGCCACTACGACTTCTACGAGACCACCTACCACGGCGGCATCATGTGGCTCATGCCCCGCGCCGCCCGCGAAGGCCGCGGCGGCGACTCCGGTTGGGCGTTCACCGACCGCGTCAAATCCCGCATGCTCGAAACCCACTCGGCCGAGGAGATCGAGAGGCTCGTCGCGGAACGACTGCAGGACCCGGACGTCCAGGCCTGGCCGAACCTCGTCCACACCCTGCACTACCCGACGAACCACGAGGCCTGGTTCGACATCGTCATGAACGACGTCGACGGCGACTGGTACGAGGAACGCAACCCGGTCAACCTCGCCGAGAACATCGACATCCCCGTCTGGCTGCAGATCGACCAGGGCCGCGGATGGACGATGGACGGCACCATCGAATGCTTCGACCGCATACCCGCGGCGAACAAGAAGCTCACCATCGGACCCTACCCGCCCATGCAGTCGCGCCCCTTCATCGAGGAACACGACAAGATGTTCCGCTGGTACGACAGGTGGCTCAAAGGCATCGACAACGGCATCGACACCGAACCCGCCGTCTCCGTCTTCGTCGAAGGCACCCGCGAGTACGCCGAAGGCGACTCCTTCCCGCCGAAGCCGGTGGAACATCGAGAGCTGTTCCTGCGGCCGCGAGGCAAGCTGTCCTTCGAGCCCGAAGCCATGGGCGTCGAACACGCCGCCCCCGACGGTTTCTTCCAGGCGCCGCTGACGGTGACCGACAAGGTCGAAATCCTCCGCTGGTCGACTTCGGTGTTCGAGGAGCCGACCGAGCTCATGGGTACCGGGGCGTTCCACCTGTTCGCCGCGATCGACCAGGACGACACCAACTGGATCATGCGACTGTGGGACGAGCGTCCCGGCGGTACTCGCCAGCTCCTGACCACCGCCTACCTGAAAGCGTCGATGCGTGAACTCGATCTCGAACGTTCGAGATCGGGCAGCCCCGTCCACCCGCTGACCCGCAAGGTGCCGGTCGAACCCGGTGTCATCGAGGAATACGTGCTGCGGGTCTACCCGTTCGCCGCCACGATCCTGCCCGGACACAAGATCGTCGCCGAATTGTCCTGCGACGAACCGCTGTTCGACGACCACAACGCGCTGCTGCCGCCGGACGCCTTCCACGTCCCGGTCGGCCGTCCGGTGACCCACAAGATCTACCGCGACGCCGCGCATCCGTCGCGGCTGGTGCTGCCGTTCAGTATTGGTGAACCAGGGGAGTAGACCATGGATCGGGCCGGTGGCGCTGGCGTCACCGGCCCGTGTCATCCCAGTTCGGCGAGCGCCGCCGGTGCCCACACCGGCCACCGCACCGCCCCGACCGGCGCACCCGCAGCGAACCGCGCCACCGGCCCCGGAGTCCCCGAAGCTGTGTCGTACACCGTCGCCTGATCCGCACGACGGATCGCCTCGACCACCAACGGCCACAATCGTCGATACCGCGCCCGGATCTTGTCGTCCGGCACCGAATGCCCACCCGCCGACACCCGGTGCGCCACACGCGCGACCGACATGGCCTCGGGCACCACCATCACGTGCAACACCACCACGAATCCGGCGCGCTGCGCCCGATCGATCAGTTCGAGCTTCGACTCGTGCGAGAACACCGTCTCCGCGATGAACGAGCGCCCCTCGGCGATGAACCGGTCCCGCACCGTCGCCGCGACCTGCGCCGCCTCATACGACATCTCCTCGGCCCGATCCGGCCACCGTTGCCGCGCGATCACATCCGCATTGACGAACACGCTGAGCGGCAGCAGGGGAGCGAGCGACAACTCCACGAACGTCGACTTGCCGGCACCGTTCGGGCCGACCACCAGATCCAGACGCCTCATGCGTCGTCGAGCACGCGCGTCGTTCCATCCGGATGCCGCTCGACCAGACGGCCCTCGTCATCGAGTACGACCGTCGTGACACCGCGCCCGGCAAGCACGCCGACATAGTCGATATCCGCCAGATGATCGGCGAGCCGAGCGTCGGTCTCCGCGTTGAACAGACGCCCCTCGGCATCGGTGAGATCGGAGACCGGGCGCGACCCGGACAATGCGTCGTGCACACGGCGCAGCGATGCGCTCTCGTGTGCGGTCATGGCCCGCCCGATCCGCGCCCAGTATTCGAGTTGCTGACGGCCGGTGCGGTTCTGCCGGCCGCCCTCGGCGATGGCGCTGTCGACGAGTTCGGCGTCGAAACGGGTGACCTTGTCGGTGGACGGAGCCATCGCGACCTCCTCGTGTTGCAGTCTGCTACCGATTGTAGCGGGGCGCAACGGAAAGCGCCCGGTCGGTCCATCACGATGGATCGGCCGGGCGTCGAGGAGATCGGTCAGCGAGGAAGGGGGCTGTAGAACACCAAGCCGTTGCCCTTGTTGTCGTACACCACCGCGCGACGTTCGTGCGCATCGTCGTACGGGCCCTTCACGATGCCGCCGCCGGCCTCTTCGATGGCCATTGCGGCGCCGTCCACGTCGTCGGTCTTGATGCCGACGACAACCTGGCCGTGGATCGGGTGGTCCACCGAGGTCGCGAGCGCCAGGGTGACACCACCGCCGTCGAGGGCTGCAAAATGTGTGCCGTCGCGGAATTTGAGACCCATGCCCAGGGTGTCGCTGTAGAACTTGATCGACTCGTCGAGATCGTCGGTGGACAGCACGATCATCTTCACTTCATGGCTCAAGATTGCCTCCTCGGACGAAAGTTGCCTCAGCGTAACCCGATCCGCGACCGATCGGTCAGGGTCGATGGTCACCCATTGCCGGAGCCCGACGCAGTCGGCGATCGCCGGGGGGCGCGGTAGCGATGCTTGACAGCGGCGATGGAACCGAGCCTCCGAACGCCTGGAATGTGATACACATCACTATCTCGAGGAGGTGTGCGATGACCACACCCGACATGGAGGGAATCGATCAAGGCAAGCTCGAACAGGCCCTTGGGCAACTGGTCACCGACATGGGCGCCGCACTGAACAGTGCACTGGTCATGATCGGACTCGACCTGGGGTTCTGGGAAGCACTCGACGGCAACGGTCCGACAACTTCCGATGCGCTGGCAGAACGCACCGGCGTGCGTGAACGCTACGCGCGGGAATGGTTGTCGGCGCAAGCCGCAAGTGGGTATCTCATGCACGATGCGAGCACCGACACCTTCACGCTTGCACCGGAGCAGGCGATGGCATTCGCCCGCATCGACAGCCCGGTCTATCTGGCAGGTGGCTACCACCTGATCAGTGCGGTCTTCAAGGACAGGGAGAAAATTACCGAACGAATTCGTCAGGGCGAAGGATTCGGCTGGCACGAACACGACACCGAGTTGTTCACCGGGACCGAACAATTCTTCCGGCCGGGCTACCGAGCCAATCTGGTCGACGCGTGGCTCCCCGCACTCGATGGCGTCGTCGACAAACTCACAGCAGGCGCCGAGGTGGCCGACATCGGATGTGGTCACGGTGTATCCACGACGCTCATCGCGCAGGCCTTCCCGAACTCGACGGTGCACGGCTTCGACTATCACGACGGATCAATCACCCGAGCGCGAGAACTGGCAGCCGAGCAGGGCATCGACAACGTGGACTTCGCTGTCGCGTCGGCAGCGGACTATCCGGGCCACGACTACGCCCTGGTGTGCTATTTCGATTGCCTGCATGACATGGGCGATCCGGTCGGTGCGCTGACGCACGCACGCGACACGATCACCGACGACGGCACCGTGATGCTCGTCGAACCGTATGCGCACGACGATCTCGCCGAGAATCTCAATCCGGTGGGGCGGATGTACTACGCGGCCTCGACGGTGCTGTGCACGCCGTCGTCGCTCGCTCAACCTGTCGCGCTCGGTCTCGGCGCGCAGGCCGGAGAGGCGCGACTCGCTGCGGTCGCGGCCGCAGCCGGATTCGGTAACTTCCGTCGCGCGACAGAAACGCCGTTCAACTTGATTCTGGAGGCACGGATCTGATCCCATTACGTCACTGTGACGTTTCTGTCTTGCATGGCAGGTCACCAGGGGAGCGGCACCGAGCGTGCTCAACCGAGAAATGGCGACGACGGAGATCGTGACGGCAGTCAGGCCGCGCGCTCGCCGTCGCTGCGAGCGCAGAGATGCTGTGCGCACGAAGACCGATGCACTCGCCGGAGGATGTGCGGCGCCGACCATCAGGTCGCCGTCGGAGGCAAAGTCCCCCAGGCGGACCGGGTTGGTCGTGACGGCCAAGGTAACCAGAATCGGGTCAACCGAGTACGCGCTGGTGAAAACGTCACAGTGACGCTTTCGCGGAATTCGGCCGGTGCGTGAGGGGACGGGATATCGATCAAGGTTGATCAATCAGAGACGGGCGCTGGCCATCGACGGGACGGCAAGTCGGCCGGCTGCCGACGACCGACCCGCCATGAATCCGGGACCGGTGAAATGTCGGCGAATCGCAGGATGAGCGACTGGCCGATGCAACGACGTCATCGGCGGCGATGTCGGTGGAACCGGCGAACCGCGCGAAGCGTGAGTCGACAGTCGATGCGCGGGCGCAGTTGCCGGATACCTGTAAAACCCCAGGTGAATCCGCATCCCAAACTTGCCGATAATCTACATTATGTCAAGTAGAGGAAATCCGGGCCTACCCGACCGGGGTTCGGGGCGGGTTCGGAGCATGAAAGGTTGGTGACGTACGGCGCGGGCAGCGCACTGTGCGCAGCGCACTGTGCTGCGGCACCGATCGTTCGGCGGGAACAGCCTTCCGCTGTCGCCCCCCGTCCGGGTTTCGGCCCACCGGCCCACCGGCCCGCCTCGGCGTCGAAGCCGACAGGCTCTGGCAGAGCAACATCAGCGTGTAGCCGAACCGGTCGGCCGACGCATACGATGCGTCGCGCATCGTGGCATTCGTCGCACGGTGACACGTCAACGATCAGCACACTGACCGACGCGAGCCGGTGTGGCGGACCGGTAGGCCCACCCCCACCCGCGCGGTGCTCTACCCCGCCCGAGTTGATCTTGATGGATAATCACCATTATCCATGAAATGGAGTGTGCGACACCAGAACTGGAAACCTCTCCGCCTCACGGTGTCACCAGACCGTGCATGCCGCACGATGCCGCACAACACGACGCCGGCCTCACCGACGTCGGCCCCGTCATACTTCCGTGCCCCGCCTCGGCTCTCGTTCCCCGCGCGGCCCGACGTAGGGGAAGAACGGCCGTTCCTCCACCCCGCGTGCCGTCCGGATTGCTACCACCACTCCCCTACGTGCCTTTCCGACGCAGGGTCGTGACGACGTCCCAGGCCGGGCGTAGGAAAATAGTCGGATGGACTTGACCTTGATCGCGATCATCGGTGGTCGGGCATGCGCGGGGCCATCACCCTCGCCGCAGCCCAATCCCTGCCGAGCGACACCCCGTATCGCGCCGAACTGATTCTGATCGCGTTCGTCGTCGCCGTGACCACCTTGCTCCTCCAAGGGCTGACCCTGCCGATGGTGATCCGGTGGGTGAAGATCCCCGGCGACAACCCGGAGCGGCTCCGGGCCGAATACGGCGCCCTCCTGTCCGAATTGGCCGATTCGGGTGAGAAGGCGCTCGAGGCCGACGACGGCGGCACCGAACCCGATGTCCTCGAACGGGTGCGGTCGGACAGTCTGATCGGAAAACGCGAGGCGATCGGTACATCCCCGGACCCCGCGCACGACACGCGCAGTGAAGAGTACGTCCGCCTGCGGTTGGTCACCATCGCCGCGGAACGGGCGGCCCTGCTCGAAGCCCGCAGCCGAGGCACCTACAGTTCCCAGACGCTGAGCGCGGCGCAGCGGCGCCTCGACCTCGAAGAGACTCGCCTGCAGATGGTCGGCGAACACCCCTGAGGCACGGGCGGCGGGATGGGCCGGTCGGCTCAGACGCCGTCGGGGGCGAGCACAATATCGAACCGGGCCCTCGCCCAGGAACCGTCCCCGACATCGCGTCCGTCCGGGGTCGGGGTTCCCGGTACCTGCTGGGCGAACTCCTTGACGAGAGAGTCCTTCACACCGAAGACGCTGTCACCGATCTCGAGCTGCGGGTCACCCTCGACGAAGATGTGGGTCACCAGGGTGCGCAACGTGTCGGCGCTGACCATGAAATGCAGGTGCGCGGCGCGCACCGGTGAGCGGCCGGTGGCGTCGAGCATCTTCCCGACCGGGCCGTCGTGCGGAATCGGATACGGGACCGGCGTCAGTGCCCAGAAGCGATAGGCGCCTCGGTCGTCGGTGAACAGATGTGCGCGACCCGCGATTCGACCATCGGGGTACTGCACGTCGTAGAAGCCGTCCTCGTCGCACTCCCACACCTCGATGCGGGCATTGGGCACAGGGCGTCCGTCGGTGTCGGTGACGGTGCCCTCGATCCAACACGCCTGGCCGGACGCGCCGCCGGCCATGTCGCCGCCGAGCGGGATCTCGGGTGCATCCTCGACGAAGAACGGACCGAAGACGGTCGCGTCGGTCGCGCCCTTGTACGCCTGGTTGTTCACTGCGATGGTCTGCATCGACGCGCCGAGCGCGTCGGAGAGCAGGACGAATTCCTGACGCGTGTCGTCGGTGATGTGCCCGACAGCGGTGAGGAACTCGATCGCGGTGTTCCACTCCGCTTCGGTCAGACGCACGTCGCGGATGAAGGCGTGCAGGTGCGTGGTCAGTGATTGCATGATCTGCTTCAGCCGCGGATCGGGGGTGTTCTCGAAGGACGCCAGCACCCGGTCGATCAGTTCTCCTTCGAGTAACTGCTGGGCGGGGTTGACACGAATATCGGGTTCGCTGGTCATGACCGGTGTCCTTTCTCTGACGGGAAGTTGTTGCCGGAGCACGCGCTGCGAAGCAGGTCGCGCAGGTTGTCGGCGGTGACGGGACGAGGATTCGACGAGGGCACGACCGGCAGGATCAGCTCGACCGCTTCGTCGATAGCGGCTTCGTCGAAGCCGTAATCCTTCAGCGCACGCGGTGCATTCAACGCCGCGCGCAGCGCGTTCAGACCGGCGACGGCGGTATCGCTGCCGAAGGCCGCGGCCATCCGGCGTTCGGCGTCGGGCGCCGCGGGCGCATTGAACGCCAACACGTAGGGCAGCACCGTGGCGTGGGTTTGGGCGTGCGGCAGGTCGTAGGCACCGCCGAGGACGTGACAGATCTTGTGGTGCAGACCCGAACCGGCAGAGGCGAACGCTACCGCCGAGAGGTAGGCGCCGTAGAGGGTCTGTTCGCGCCCGTCGAGATTCGAAGGGTCGGCCTGAATCGCCGGCAGGCCGTCGGTGAGCGCTCGGATGCCCTCGGCGCCGAGCGCCCGGTTGATCGGGTCGGCGCGCGGCGCCCACATGGAGTCGACGCAGTGTGCGATCGCGTTGAGACCCGATGCCACCGACAATTCCATCGGCAGCGACAAGGTCAGGTGCGCGTCGTAGACGACGCTGACGGGCAGCACTGCGGTGTCGACGCCGGTGGTCTTGCGCGACGCTTCGGTCAGTCCCCACACGTCTGTCGCTTCGGATCCGGCGTAGGTGGTGGGCACTGCGACGATCGGGATACCGGAGGTGAGTGCGACGGCCTTGGCGAGTCCGGTGGTGGAGCCGCCTCCGACGCTCACAATGAGGTCGATCGCGTATTCTGCGGCGACGGCGCGCGCAGCTTCGGCGCCTTCGATCGGTACGTGCGGGGCGACGCCGTCGTGGAATACGGCGACGTCGATGGCGCCGCACACCTGCTGCGCCGCAGCCTCTTCGGCAGGTGAGGCCACGACCATCACGCGGGTCGCGCCGAGACGGGACACTTCTGCTGCGACGTTCTCGGCCGCTCGGCCTGCCCCGAACAGCACGCGTTGACCGAGGGTGACGTGATGGAAATCCATAGCCATGGTCGATGCTCCTTTCACGCGGCCGGCGCGGACACGTCGACGGTCAGGTGGAGGCCGGCCAGAATCGCGTCGAGCGAAGTCTGCAGTCCGGCAGCGTCCGACGCGGTGGCGGCGACGTAGAAGTCGGGACGCAAGATCACGAACTCTGCTCCGATCTCGTCGAGCCATGCGCGGTACGTACCGTCGACGTCCGTCACGTCGCACCCCACCCCCGGCGCTCCGATGCGCACGCAGCGACCGTCGAGATCGGACCACAGCTGCGATTGCTCGTCCGTCAGCAGGTCGGCCGGTGAATCTCCACGCCCCAGGATGATCCATCCGCGCCCGACCACATCGTCGAATCGACCGGTTCGGCCGTTCGCCTCCACGTTTCCTTGCACCGACAGTTCCCCGGCATGTGCGGTGCCGGAATGCCAGATGCCCGGACCGAGGGATGCGATGTCGGTGTCGACCGGGGTGCCGTCGGACGAGGCGGCCTCGGCAATCATGCGGCTGTCCCGCTCGGCCGCCGCTTTGACGTCGGCGATGCAGATGACCTGCCCGAGGCGCATCGAGAAGTCGATGTAGTGGCGCACGTGTCCCTTGCGTTCGGTGCCGTACGAGTCGAGGACGGCGTCGCCCGCCCTACCGGACAGGACCAGGTCGAGGCGCCACGCCAGGGCGACGGAGTCGCGCAGGCCCGCGCACATGCCTTCACCTGCGAAGGGTGGCATCAGGTGTGCAGCGTCGCCTGCGATGAGTCCCCGTCCGCGTCGCCATGTCTCGGCCCAGCGGGCCTGGAACCGGTAGACCGCGGAGCGTTCGAGTTCCGCGTTGTCCGGGTGCACACCCCACGGTTCGAGCAGTCGCCAGGCGGATTCATGCGACGCGAGTTCGGTCGGGTCCTCCCCGGGCAGCACCATGTATTCCCAGCGTCGTCGGCCCGGGCCGCCGGGGACGATGGTCGTGGGTCGTGCCGGGTCGCACAGTTGCCAGTGGGTGGGGCCCAGGTCGGGCAGGTCGCCCTTCGGGATCATGTCGAGGATCAGCCAGTCGAAGAAGTATCCGTGGTCGGTGAAGTCCAGGCCGAGCGCGTCGCGGACGAAGCTGTTGGCGCCGTCGGCGCCCACGACGTACTGGGCGCGGATGTGATCCTGGGTGGAGCTGTCGGCCGCATCCGTTACCGTGCCGCGGACCGTGATGCCGTTGTCGTCCTCGTCGAGCCCGACAGCAGTCCAGCCTCGACGGATGGTCACCGTGGGCAGTTCGGCCGCGACCTCGCGCAGACGCTTTTCGAGCTGTGGCTGGGAGAACCAGTAGCGCGTGCGCCACCCCGAGGACGCGACGGATTTCCAGTCCACCTCGAGCAGAGTGTCCCCCGCCGCGTTGCGCCAGTAGTACAGGTCGTCGTGGAACTCGATCGCCGGATCGTCATCCGAATCGATGCCGAGAACGGCGAGGATGCGGGCGATTTCGTGATCGAACGTCACGGCCCGGGGCTGTTCGTAGGGGGTGGGCCACTTGTCGACGATGGTGACGCGATGTCCCTGCCGACCCAGCAGAACTGCCAGCAGGGTGCCGACCGGTCCGCATCCGACGACGGCGACATCGGTGTCGAACTGTCGGATGCCATCCGAGGGGAAGGTGTGGATGTTCGTCATGGCGAGTGGCCTTTCGGGTGATGTGCGTCATACCGACTGCCACAACACTGACATAGTTCTCAATATTGAGCAATCCCTCACTTTTGATTGCATGCTCAGATGATGGTTCGGATGGCGTACGGTACGGACGTGTCCCCCACGTCGAACGAAGCCGCAACGCCTGCCGCGTCGCGTCACCAGCGCCGGCGCGAGAAGACCCGCGCGCGTCTCATCGAGGCCGCGCGCACGCTGGTCGCCGAACGCGGTGTGGACGCGGTAGGACTGTCCGACATCACCGAAGCCGCCGACCTCGGCGTCGGCACGTTCTACAACTACTTCGCGTCCCGCGATGAGATCGTCGAAGCCGTCGCCGAAGAATCCGTCGAATCCCTCGGCGCCCGGATGGATTCGATGACGGAGAGCATGCCCGATACGGCGGAGAGATTCGCGGCGTCGCTCCGGCATCTGGTGCGGCACGCGATGAGCGATCGGCTGTGGGGGTGGTTCGTCGTCCGACTCGGCATCGCCCACCCGACCCTCATCGACATCCTCGGCCCCCGAGCCTCTCGTGACCTGCGCTACGGCGTCGACGCCGGGCGGTTCACCATCACCGATATCGACATTGCGACCGCGTGCGTGTTCGGTTCTCTGCTGTCGACGCTCCACCACGTGGTGTCGGCGCAGGCCCCCGACAACATCGACGAGATCTACGCGCGGGCGATGCTGTGCATGGTGGGGATGGACCCCGCGGAAGCGGAGGAAGTCGCGACGCGCCCTCTGCCGGAACTGCACTGACAGACGCCGAATCGGTGTGTGCACCTCGATAACGTGGAGATCGGCAGGACTGCCTCACCGACGAGGAGTAGCGGCGTGACGTCGGTGAGGATCGTTACCTGCTGACCGTCGACGTCCTCAAGTACCTACATGGTCCAGAATGATCTGTTTCGCGGCACCCCATGCCGGCGAATCGACGTTCCCGAAGTCACCGTGGCCGAATCCCTCGAGCAGGTGCAGTTCGGCCGGATCACCGGAGGCCTGCGACGCCGCGACATACGAGCGTGACTGCACCGGATCCACTGTCTGATCGGCCGTCCCGTGCACCGCGGTGACTGCCAGGCCGACAGGAAGATGCTCGATGGGCGAGGCGATGGCATAACGGTCGGGATGATCCTCGGGCATACCGTCGAGCAACCCGCGCACGAATCCGTCGTGTCCTGCGGTGGCAGCGAGCGACAGATCGAACACGCCGGCCATGATCGTCGCACTCTGCGGACGAATCAGTGGTTGCGCACCCGGAGCATCCGCAGGAAGAGTATGGCGTCCCGCGATCCAGGCAGCGAGATGCCCTCCGGCCGAATGCCCCGCAAGGTGTACCCGATCCAGATCGAGGCTCCCACCGGCCGCGTCCTGCACTGAGGTCGCAAGCGCCTCGGTGGCGTCGTCGGCATCGGCGAGCGTGATCGGCCATCCCCCCGTGCCGTCGACACGGCGATACTCGATGTTCCAGACTGCGACGCCGTCGTCGGCAAGCGAGCGGGAAAGCGGTTCGAAATACGACAGATCGTGGTCCTCGAGCCACCCGCCACCGTGCACCATGACCACCACCGGATGCGGTCCGTCACCATCGGGCAGGTGCAAGATCCCGTAATTGTCGGCGTCCTCGCCGTAGGAGACACGCATCGTGTCCGGTTGGGTGTCGCGCGCGGCGTCGGCAACGTCACCCGCCGAGTCCGAGCAACCGGCAGCGACGGCCGCGGCCACCAGAAATACAGCGGTTCTCAGTCCTGCCGATCGGGTCGACTTCACTTGCTCACCTTTGTTATCGAAGCGCGGGAATTTGCCGTCGCTGTTCATGGTGCAATATGTGGATCTCCGGCAGCAGGAGAAACAACGAGCCGATGAGGACAGCAGCGGGCTGCATGATGGCCTGAGCGAGACTGTGCGCGAGAAAGCCGGCCGGGCCCTGCTGCGAGCACGATGTTTCTTTCGGTACTGTGCAGCACACCGGATCAGCACGTGCGTTGCCCCTATGCAGGAAAGGCCCTGATGACTGCTGGAGTGTGGCTGACACCGGGGCAGTTGTCGGAGCGTTCCGGGGTTGCGGTGTCGACGCTGCACTATTACGAGTCGCGTGGGTTGATCGACAGTCGTCGTACGTCCGGCAATCAGCGTCGCTATCGGCGCGACACGTTGCGTCGGGTGGCGTTCGTCCGGATCGCCCAGGGCGTCGGTGTGTCCTTGGAGGACATCAAGAATGCTCTCGATTCGCTTCCGGACAGTCGGGTCCCCACTGCGGAGGATTGGGCGCGTCTGTCGCTGTTGTGGCATGACGAGTTGACCCGCCGGATCGAGGCGTTGACGGAGTTGCGGGACGACTTCTCCGGGTGCATCGGGTGCGGGTGCCTGAGTTTGAAGAGTTGTCCGCTGGCGAACCCGGGTGACGTGCTGGCGAAGGAGGGGCCGGGTCCGCGGCGGCTTCCGGTGCGGGGCGACTGAGCCGACACTCGAGGACACCGACCGCCCGTCAACCTCCGGAACTTTCCTCGACTTACACGGGTTTCCGCAGGTCGTCGAGCCACGGAAAGCCGTGTAACCGGAGGAAAGTTCCGGCCGGGTTCGGACGAACGCCGGCCCGATGGACCGTGGTGGCGCTGCTGGGATAGCTCAGCACCTCGACCACCGCAGCAGCATCTCTCTCGAATGACCGCCGCACCGGCAGTGCGCTGCCGTGCCACGAGGCGGCGGTTTCCACTCCGCTCAGATCGATCTGCAGGACGCACGAACCCGCGATCGGGACAACAGCGTCGGTGGCCCGTAGCCGAGGCTCCTGCACGAAGCGGGCGGACCACCCGATCGCTCCGTCACCGCTGAGTGCGAAGACGACGGTGTTGCCGTCGCCGAGTTCGATCGACTCCAGCACCGGGTGAATCACGGGAGGGACACTCTCGCCGAGTTCGAGTGAGCGGTCCCCCGGCACGGCGGTGGGTCGCGTCAATGCCGGATCCCCCACCCGCAGTTGTCCGGAGAACGAGTCGAAGCGATCACACGACCCCGACGCCACTCGCTCGGATTCGGCGACATCGACCGTGACGCATCCTGTCATCACCGCACTGACGAACGCGGCCAGCGTCATGGATACGACGCGGTGTGTGGACCAGGTCATCGTGTCTCTCTTCCCGGAGACGGTTGCTCACCGGTGAATGATCGTCGTCCCGAGCAAGAGCGTCCCCGACAGGAACGTGAAGACCTCATCGATCTCACCAGGTGTGCACTCCATCAGAACCTTGACCTCCACGTCACGTTTGCCGGCATCGACCGTGAGCGCGACTGCGGTGACACCGGCACCTGCGTTGGTGCCGACGAACACGTCCACTCCCTCACCGTCGACAGCTGTGGTGCCGTCGAGGAAACCGTAGTCCAGCGGATAGGTCACGTCTGGGAATCGTGGATGCGCAGAGCCTTTGGGGCGGTCGATCCGGATCGGCGCCGAGCGGGCGAGCGCGTCGAGGGCATCGAAGAACGACGACTGCATCGGGTCAGTATGCGCGTGCCGACGGCACCCATCACGCACCCGGCCGTCACGGAGCTGTCCATCGGAACTCCGCGCGCATCGGACACGCCGTCCACATGATGGGCTTTCGATGCCGGCCGTGTCCCATCGGGGATGTCGCCTGGGTGCTGCATGTGAGCTATCCTAGATTTGATTCATTCTGAATCAATGGAGGTGAGCGCAGATGAGCACCATGGACATCACCCGCGACCAGGCGGCCGCCGAACTCGACGAGGTCGCCGCCCGACTACGCCTGAACAACCGCGACCTGCTGCGGGTCGTGGCCCGAGCCCGCAAAGCCGGGATGCGGCAACGCGCCATCGAAAAGCATCTCGACATCTCCCAGACGACCGTGTACCGATTGCTGCGCCAGAGCGCCGAGACACCTGGAGTACTCGAGCCGACACCGGCCGAGATCATCGACCGACGCACCGCCGGGCACATCAGCACAGAGCACATGATGGAACAACTGCTGAGCTGGACCTTCACCTTCGGAACCGTCCCGAACCTCGATGGTGTCGCCACCGACGCATACGAGCCCGGCAGCTGGGACGACGTCGAGCGCGCCTTCTACCGCGGCCAGCTCACCGAAGACGAACTCAGCCGGCTGATGGACAAGAACAAGGACGGACTCGAACGAGCGGCGCATTCTGCGTGAGTGATTCCTCTTCCAGGCGAGACGCGGTCGCCGCACAACTCGACGCCCTGTTCGCACCCGATGCACCGTGCAGCACCGACTCACCGCGCAACACCACCCTGCTGTATGCCACCTCGGTCCGCCGGCGGGTGTTCCGCAAAACCGTCATCGACCGCTACCTCGACTCGGCTCCCACACCGCCGAGGGAAGGCCGCTCGGCACTGATCACCGCCGGACCACCCGGGGCCGGTAAATCCACCTTGCTCAGCCAGCAGATCGCGGACCTGCAGGACTATCGGCGCCTCGATGCCGACGAGGTCAAGGACTATCTGATCCGCCAGGCCCTCGACGATGGGATCTACGACGACCTGCTTGAACACCGTCTTGCCGATGGCCACCCGATCGCACCGCGCGAACTCGCCGCGCTGGTGCATCACGAATCGACCGCGTTGATCGATCAGATCCGCCGGATCTGCACCGATCGGCAAGAAAACGTGCTCATCGAAGGCACCCTGCGCTGGCCCGACCACGGCCGGCGGCTACTGGCCGAACTCGCCGCCGCCGACTACACGAGCGTGCGCATCCTCGGGGTCGAAGTGCCGCGCGCACTCGCCCACGAACAAGCAGTGCAGCGCTGGTGGACGGTCCGCCAGCAGTGGACCCGCGGGCAGCACGGGTTGGGCGGCCGCTACACCCCACCCGCAGCAATCGATTCCTGCTACACCGGCGACGGCGCACAGTCGATCTGCGCCGACAACGCCGCAGCACTCAGCCGATACCCCGCCTCGGAGGGTCTCGAGGTCACCGTCACCCTCTACCAGCGCACCGAGGACGGCGCTCCCGCCCTCGAAATCACCTAACCTAACCCCGAGGCACCTGCGCCCATACGCGTCAGGTGTCCACCTCGATACCCACTGCAACGAACAAGATCGCGCAGACAGACGGGACCGCGACCTCGTTCTCAGGAAGTCATGCGGCACTGCCCGAGTCGCTCCATAGCCAGAGCCGCGATCGCATGCGGCAACGACGCACGCGCCACCTCACCGTCCTCCAGATGCCAGATACCCGATAGCGCACCCCAACACGCAATCCAGCGCAGAAGATCAACGGGATCGATGCCTGCCGTGTCGGCGATGGCCTTCACTCGTGAGTCGAAGCGGCCGACCGCAACGTGCGGTGTCGGGTTGGTGAAAATGTTGCAGTAATCGAATTCCCGCGGCCCGGCAAGACCCTTCGGATCGATAGCGAGCCAACCCCTCCGTGGGGTGTACAGCACATTGTCATGGTGCAGATCCCCGTGCAGCAGCACCGGCCGGTCACTGCGACCGAGGAGCCGGTCGGCGATCTCCCGGATGTGATCGAACCGGGAATCGGTGTCGGCGAACAACGAGGAGAACCAGCGTTGCAACGTGGGGAACCCGTCGAAGCCCTCAGGCGTGTGCGAGTGCAGCCGCTCGGCGACCGCGCACAACACCGTCGTTGCCGCAGTGTCGTCGGGAATCACCGATCGCACAGGTAGGCCTGCATACTCGAGCACGACCGCATTGCCCTGCCGAGCAAGGACTCGTACCGCCCCGTTGCCGGCCCATTTCTCCAGCGCTCGCGCTCCGGTGAGTTCCTCCGGATCGTTGGTGACCTTCACGAACCCGCGTTGGCCCTCGAACGTGACGGGGCAGAGCAGGGACGTCTGTGTCCGAAAAGGCGTCCCTGCGAGCTTGAATCCCAGTCGAGCTGCAGCGTTCTCGAGGTCGACCGTGGACGGTGTCGGTATCAGCGGCACCAGCCGATGATCGCATCCCAGTCCCGTATCCGTCCTGTCCACAGTCACGCAGGGCAAGCAGACCGACTCCACCCCACAGGCACGGCGCGCTGTCGGTCCCGCACCGCGTCGCCGAGTGGACCAACACAGCAGCAGCGCGACACACAGTTTCCGAACCATTCACCCGCCTACTGCACAGTGAGCCGGAACCGGAAGGACAGTGATGAGTTTCGAACCGCAGATCGACGCCAACCGCGCCAACTGGGATGAGCGCGTCGACGGCCACTTGCTCGCCTACGACGTCGACGGATTCGTCGCCGACCCCACCCGGCTCTCCAGCGTCGTACGCGCTGACCTCGACACGATCCGCCCCCACCTGCCCCACAGTTCACCGGCTGGGCTGTCTTTGGTGCATCTGCAATGCCACGTCGGACTGGACACCTTGAGCTGGGCGCGGCTCGGCGCGCACGTGACCGGTGTCGACTTCTCCCCCAAGTCGGTTGCCGCGGCCACCGACATCGCTCGCCGCGCACAGCTGCGCGGCCGGTTCGTCGAAAGCAGTATCGATCACGCAGCCGAACTCCTCGGTGAGCAGTTCGATGTGGTGTACACCGGTATCGGAGCGTTGCCGTGGCTACCGGACCTCGACCGGTGGGCGCGCACGATCGTCGACCTGCTGCGGCCCGGTGGGATCTTCTTCATCCGGGACTCGCACCCGATCCTCAATGCGCTCGACTACGACCGCACCGACGACGAACTGGTGCTCCGGCACCCGTACTTCGCCACCGGCACACCCATTCGATACGACCACGGCACCACCTACGCGGACCCGGACATCAACCTCGGGCACGCCACCACCTACGAATGGCCACACTCCTTGGCCGAGATCCTCGGATCTCTCCTCGCAGCCGGCCTGAGTGTGATCGCCTTCGACGAACACCGCACCATCCCGTGGCCGGCACTGCCCCATCTGGTTCGGACCCCACGCGGGTTCGTACTCCCGTCGGGAGACGAGCGGCTGCCGTTGACCTTCTCACTGACGGCACGAAAACACTGATGTCGACCGTGGCGGTGAGCAACCCCGGGTGCACCACGACCTGATCGGTGCTGCGCTTACAGAGAACTCTTCTTCTCCAGGCCGCGGCGAATCGGTCCCAGCGCACCGGCCGTCGTGGACGATGCTGTCCTTCTCGGCCAGATACACCTCGGCGATCGTCGCACGCGTGCGGCGGCGGGACGGGGCATTGGCATACAGACGAAATGAGGCACGGTCACTAGGGACTCGAACACAGTGCCAGGAGTGCTCTACCTTGCCACGGCCTCACCTCTATCGAGTGGTTCGAGGGCGTCGGAGGGTGATGTACGCGGCGCTCGACACGACAAAGCAGACAACGAGGATGATGGCGAGATAGCCGCGCCAAGGCTCCGGACCGACAACAACAGCCTCCTTCGTGATCACGTCCCGAAAGACACATGTCGCCCCAGGCGGAAACACGCCCCACGGATCGGTGATGGCAGCTCCGATCCGCTCCGCGCGATCGGGTAATAGGTAGTCGAATTGCGAAGGGTGACCGTAACGGTCGCGACACCAATGCGTCGCCAGCGTTGTTCTTCGGGTGAGATGGTCCCAGAGATAGAGCGCGACGAGTAGGGCGCCCGACACGAATGCGGTAAGACCGAGGGCTGCCTTGGCTCGTCGGGCGGTGGTGTCGGACATGAGGTGATGACCAGCTCCTGTGGCGGCAATCCCCCGAATCCAGCCGCCTTCGAAGTTGACTTGCCGATCGGCCCGACTGCGGGTTGTCCGGTTGCAGGTAGGCCGAAACGGCCGTATTCGTAACCTTGCCTACCATATTCGGCGAGATCGCCCTACTTTGTCGCCCGGTCGAGCGACACCTCATCGTTCTCAGGGAGACCGGAAGATCCTGACCGGTCGCTGTCGAGTGTCCGATCATCCTCGGTCGACCGCTCCTTGCACAACGTATCCAGGATGTTCGAAACACCGGCCGGGTAGAACGGGCAGGTCGCCTCACGAATTGAGACCCATCGAATCGGGCTGCCTTCGTCGAGCACCTTCAACCGTGCGCCCAGAGGGATCGCATCGATCTCAGCTGACTCGACCGCGAAGACGTGGGCGATCTCGTGGCCGGGGTTTCCCTCGTATTCGAAGATGTTCTCGACAACGTCGAGGAGTTCGACAGCTCCGAGCGTGACGCCCAGTTCCTCGGTGAACTCCCGTCGCAGTGCGACCTCCGCCGTTTCACCGAACTCGATACCGCCGCCGATCGCGCGGTGAAACGCTTTGCCGGTCACCCGGTCCACACCCTCGAGGACGAGAACGTGCCCCGAGCGGATGGGCAGCCCTACCGAGATGTTCCTGATCGATGACACGGGGTCCACTGTAGGTCCGCGTGGTACCCACCGATGTCGACGAGGGCCGCTGGTGGGGCAAGGCCTAGCCGATCCGAGGAGTCGGTCCCGCTCCGCGTGAGCGTGTCGCCCCCGAGGCGGCAGCACGAGCAGAGCAGACCTATGAAGACGCCGCGGAGTTCGTCGCGGACGCGGTGAGCAATCCCGATTCCGATCCGAAACGGTCCGCACACGGGCGTGTCCGCATGACCACGACGCGATGAGCTCGGCCTGGTGGGCTGCTGCCCACAACCAACCGGCCCCTACCGCGGCATCCGCCGCCACACCGCGCGCGGCAGCAATCGCATCCCGAAGAACACCGGCCGCAGCACCGCAGGCACCCACACCTCACCGCGGCCACGATCCAGTGCCCGCACCGTCGCATCCGCCACCTGCGGCGCGGTGCTCGAGAACGGTGCCGGACTCATCCCTTCGGTCATTCGGCCGATCACGAACCCGGGCCGCACCAACAACAGCGACACGCCGCTACGGTGCAGGGCGTCGGCCAGCCCGGACGCGAACCCGTCCAGGCCCGCCTTCGCCGACCCGTAGACGTAGTTCGCGCGACGCACCCGCCACCCGGCGACCGAGGAGAACACCACGAGGCGGCCGCTGCCCTGCGCCCGCAGTCGTTGCGCCAGCACGGTGAGCAGCCCGACCTGGGCGACATAGTCGGTGTGCACGACCGCGACGGCATGCGCCGGATCGGTTTCGGCGCGTGCCTGGTCCCCGAGAATCCCGAAGGCGAGCACCGCTACATCGATGGGGCCGTGCGCAGCACTGATCGAGTCGAGCACGGCGGCGTGGGTGTCGAGGGCGTCGGCGTCGAACTCGACGGTGTGCACCGCCGACGCCCCCGCGTTCTGCACCTGCGTCACCGGCCCCGCGAGGTCATCGGCGCGCCGCGCGGCCAGCACCACGATGCGACCCGGCGCCAACCGGGCGGCGATCTCGACGCCGATCTCGCTGCGTCCCCCGAGTACGACGACGGCTCCTGTTGTGGGTTTGCTCATAGCCTCAGTGTCCCGGGTTCTCGGACACCGATCGAGTCGGACCCCTGTCGTAATGTCCCCGAGGTAACCGCTCGACCACCTCGTGCCCGCACCTCGGAATGGAGCTCACCCCGGTGACGATCTCGACGCCTACCAGCACCTTCGCTGGACTACCCGTGCAGCAGTACACCACGGGTTCCGACACGCCCCCGGATCCCGCCGCGACCGCGTGGAAGATCGCCACCGACTGGGAACGCGGCGACGACGGATTCGTCGACGACCTCCTCTCCCTCGCCGGTCAGCCCTGGGCCGGGCAGATCACCACGCTGGTGTTCGGATGTTGGACCGAGGCCAGCGACCCACTGCCCGCCGACACGGTGGTCCCGCTGCTCGCCGCGTTCCCGGCGGTGCGGCACCTGTTCGTCGGCGATATGACCTTCGAAGAATCCGAGATCTCGTGGATCGACTGGGGTGATCTCGGAGCGGTTCTGGATGTGTTCCCCCGGCTCGAGACCCTCCAACTACGTGGAGGCAGCTCCACGACGATCAACGAGCCGGTCCCCTTCACTGCACCGGCCCTACCCCTATTGCGGTCGCTGACCGTCGAATCCGGTGGTCTGCAACAGACTTATCTCGAGGCGCTGCTCGCCATCGACGCACCTGAACTCACCGACCTCGAGCTCTGGCTCGGCGTCGACAACTACGGGGCCATCACCGACCTCGAGCCGCTCGCCGACCTGCTCGCCGGCAACCGGTTCCCGGCGATGACCCACCTCGGGTTACGCAACAGCGACCTCGCCGACCGCATCGCCGCGGCACTGGCCCAGGCACCGGTCCTGCAGCGCATCACCACACTCGACCTGTCCAACGGCACCCTCACCGATACCGGAGCCGACGCGCTCGCTGCCGCAGGGCTCGGAGCGGTGCGCACCCTGATCCTCGACCATCATTTCGTCTCCGACGAGACATTGACGCGACTGCGCGCGGCGCACCCGCACATCGAGATCTCCGCCGCCGACCGGCAGGAACCCGAGACGTACAACGACGAGGTCTACCTGTACACCGCTGTCTCCGAATGACATCGGAGCGCGGCAGCGGAGCCGACGGCGGCGCCGCTGCCGAACTGCTGGTGGTCGGGAACCCGGGCAGTCGCCGCACCGTCCTGCTCACCGCGGCGTTGCATCGGGCGCGGCGTCCGGCGCCGCGAATGTTGAGCTGGCGGGCCGTCCTCGCAGACGGACCCGCCCACACGGGCGCGGTCCTCGCCGAGGCCCTGGCCGCGCCGGGGGCGCCGACGTTGGTGCGGATCGACTCCCCCGGCGACGACCCCGTCGTCGACCGGTTGTTGCGCGGCGCTCCCCAGTGCGCGCCGCACGGGACGATCACCGCCGGCCCGGCCTGGTACTCCGGGTTCACCACCGCCACCCGCGGCCTCGCTGCTGCTGCCGTCGCGGCCGGGGCACGCCTGACTGCCGATCCCGACGACCTCGCGGTGCTGTTCGACAAAGCCGCCTGCCACGCGCATCTCGCCGCCGCTGGCGTCCCGGTACCCGCGGCGCTCGACGCCCCCGGCTCTACCTCGGCCCGCGGCTGGGCCGACCTGCGCGGCAGGCTGCGCACCCGCGGCTGGTCCCGGGTGTTCGTCAAACCCGCCCATGGCTCCTCCGCGTCGGGGGTGCTTGCGCTGCAACTGCGCGGGCAGGCCACCGGTGCGGACGTGCTCGCCCGCGGGCCGGTGCGGTGGCGCCACGGGCGGCCGGTCAACAGCCTCCGCCCCGGCACCTTCCGCGGCGACAAGGAAGTCGGCGCGCTCATCGATGCGCTCGCGCCGCACCGACTGCACATCGAACAGTGGTTCCCGAAACTCGTGCTGCAGGACCGAGCCGCCGACGTGCGGGTGCTGGTCGTGGCCGGTGCCGCGACCCACGCGGTGGTCCGCACATCGCAGGGGCCAGTGACGAACCTGCACCTGGGCAATGCACGCGGCGACCTCGCGTCGCTGCGCGCGGCGATCGGCGAACCGGGGTGGCGACGGGTGCTCGACGTCGCCGTGACTGCCGCCCGCTGTTTCCCCGGCATGCACACCGTCGGCGTCGACGTGCTCGTCGGGGCGAGAGCCGCATCGTCGGGGCCGCATCCCATCCCGGTGGCCGTCGCCGAGGTCAACGCCTTCGGTGATCTGCTGCCGAACCTGCCCGGCCTGCACCACCACGACCACGACACCTACGACGCCCAAATTCACAGCCTGACCGGAGCTTTCACCGTATGACCCAGATCCCCGCGTTCCGCGACGTCGTCGGCACCCACGACATCGTGTTCGTCACCCTCGACACATTGCGCTTCGACGTCGCCGACACCGAACTGGCCGCCGGCCGCACCCCGAACCTCGCCGCGCTGCTCCCCGGTGGACGGTGGGAACGCCGCCACACCCCCGCGACCTTCACCTTCCCCGCGCATCAGGCGTTCTTCGCCGGGTTCCTGCCCACCCCCGCCGACGGCGGCGGCCACGACCGGTTGTTCGCTGCACAGTTCCCCGGTCACACCGAAGATCTCCTCGGGTCCGGGACCTGGCTGTTCGACGAGGCCACCGTCGTCGGTGCGCTCGCCGCCGCCGGTTACCGCACCGTGTGTATCGGCGGTGTCGGATTCTTCAACCGGCAGACCGCGCTCGGGTCGGTGCTGCCCGACCTGTTCGAGGAAAGCCACTGGAGCGAGGCTACCGGCGTGACCGACCCCGCCGGCTTCGATCACCAACTCGACGTGCTCGACACGCGCCTCGCCGTGGACGATCCGCGCCCCCGGTTCGTGTTCCTCAACGTCGCAGCGTTGCACCAGCCCAACCACTTCTATCTCGACGGCATCGCCAGCACCCCCGATACACGGCGCCCCGACACCCTGGCCAGCCACGCCGCGGCCCTGCGATACGTCGATTCGCGGATCCCGAAGCTGACCGAAATGCTCACCGTCGGTCCCCGGCCGGTGTTCCTGATCGTGTGCTCCGATCACGGCACCGCCTACGGCGACGACGACCGGCATGGGCACCGGCTCGCGCACGACTGCGTGTGGACGGTGCCGTACGCGCACACTGTCCTGCCGACCACGACGGAGGTACCGGCATGAGCGAGATCGGCATCGATCCGGACGCGTCCCCATATCAGGGATATCTGTACGCGTATCCGCACAAGAGCGCCTACCGGCCCCTCGACCCTGCGCCGCGGCTGCGGGACGTGTGGGCCGAGCAGGAACTGTCGTCACTGTTCCTCTACGCGCACATCCCGTTCTGCGAGATGCGCTGCGGCTTCTGCAATCTGTTCACCACCGCCCGCCCACCTGCAGACCGGGTAGCTGACTACCTGCAGGCGCTGCGCCGCCAGGCTCAGCAGATCCGCGCCGAACTCGACGCGACCGGCCGCGACGCCCACTTCGCCACCGCCGCGATCGGGGGCGGCACCCCCACCTATCTCGAACCGGCCGAACTCGACGACCTCTTCGACCTCCTCACCGGCTTCGCCCCCGAACTGCCGCACCTGCCGATCGGAGTGGAGACCTCCCCGGCCACCGCCACCGCAGACCGGCTCACAGTGCTCGCCGACCGCGGGGTGCACCGCGTCAGCATGGGCGTCCAGAGCTTCCTCGACCCCGAAGCACACGCGGCGGGCCGCCCCCAACACCGCGCCGACGTCGACGCCGCCCTCGACCGGTTGCAGGACGGCCGGTTCCCCGTCGTCAACCTCGACCTGATCTACGGCATCGACGGGCAGACCCCCGACACCTGGCAGTACTCCCTCGACACGGCCCTCGCACGGCGCCCCGAGGAGATCTACCTGTATCCGCTGTATGTACGGCCACTGACCGGGCTCGGTCGCCGCGCCGGCGACGAGCACCGACGCGATCCACAGTGGGACGTCCACCGCCTCGACCTGTATCGGCAGGGCGTCACCGCGCTCACCGCCGCCGGATATCGACAGCAGTCGATGCGGCAGTTCCGCCGCGCCGATGTGCCCGGCGACGACACCGACTACTGCTGCCAGGACGACGGCATGATCGGGCTCGGCTGCGGCGCTCGCTCCTACACCGACACCCTGCACTACTCGTTCGATTATGCCGTCGGGATCCCCGCGGTCCGCGCCATCCTCGACGAGTACAGCACCACCACCGATTTCACCCGCGCCACCGTCGGCGTGCACCTCGACGAGCAGGAACAGCGCCGACGCTGGCTGATCAAAACCCTGCTGCGCACCGACGGGATGCGCACCGCCGACTACACCATCCGCTTCGGCACCGACCCGACCATCGACATCCCCGAACTCGGCGAGCTGTCCGCCCGCGGCTGGGCCACCCACCGACCCGAGCCCGCCGGTGGCACCGAGATCCGGTTGACCGACGACGGGCTCGCCCACTCCGACGTCATCGGGCCGTGGCTGGTGTCGACCTCGATCCGCGCGGCGATGGCCGCGGCTGTAACCCGATGACCGGCTCGCCCGCACCCGAGCTGACGATTCTCTATCGTGGTCCGTTGGCGAGTTGCAACTACGACTGCCCGTACTGCCCGTTCGCGAAACGCCGCGACAGTCCCGCCACGTTGCGCGCCGACCGGGCCGCACTCGCGCGATTCGTCGACTGGGTCACCCGCAATCCGCACGGGCATCGGCAGCTCTCGATCCTGTTCACCCCGTGGGGCGAAGCGCTGACCCGCTCGTGGTACCGCGACGCGCTGGTGACGCTGTCGCACCTCCCGCACGTCGGGACCGTCGCGGTGCAGACCAACCTGTCGTGCCGCACCGGCTGGCTCGCCGCCGCCGACCCCACCCGGCTCGCCCTGTGGTGCACCTACCATCCCGGTGAAACCACCCTCGAGAAATTCGTGACGCGCACCGCCGAACTCGACGCGATCGGGATCCGGCATTCGGTGGGGATCGTCGGACTCGCCGACAACCTCGACGCCGCACGCGCGCTGCGCGCGGCACTACCTCAGCACACTTATCTGTGGGTCAACGCCGAAGAAGGCCGCAGTTACGACCCGGCCGAGGAAGCGGTGTGGACCGCGCTCGATCCACTGTTCGGGTACTCGGCGCACCCGCACCCGGCGGCGGGTCTGCCGTGCCGCACCGGGGACAGCGTGATCAGTGTCGACGGTGACGGGCTGGCACGACGCTGTCATTTCGTCGCGGCGCCGCTCGGCAACCTCTACGACGGCACGTACCTGCGCGCACTTCGGCCACGTCCCTGCCCGAATGCGGTGTGTGACTGCCACATCGGATATGTGCATCTCGAGACGCTGCCGCTCTACGAGGTGTTCGCCGGCGGTATCGTCGAACGCATCCCCGCCGGCCTGCGGTTGCCGCTCAGCCCGGTAATACCGTCAGCCCGTGCGGACGCCGATTGACCGGCTCGCAGCCGTCATCGGTGACGATGACGATGTCCTCGATGCGGGCACCCCATTCGCCGCGGAAGTAGATGCCCGGTTCGATGCTGAACGCCATGCCCGCCCGCAGCGGTTCGGTGTTGCCGCCGACGATGTACGGCTCTTCGTGCACCGACAGGCCGATGCCGTGCCCGGTGCGGTGCACGAACACCTCCGCGAGGCCCTCGGCGGCGAGCAGATCGCGGGCTGCGGCGTCGATGTCCTCGGCGCGCGCCCCCGGCTTCACGGCATCGACCGCGGCCTGCTGCGCAGCCTCGAGCAACGCGATCTTCTCGGCGGCCGCGGAATCCGGTTCGCCGATGCTGTAGGTGCGGGTCGAATCGGAGTTGTAGCCCGGTTCGACCGGACCGCCGATGTCGATGACCACGATGTCCCCGGTGCTGATGACCCGGTCGGAGACCTCGTGGTGTGGGTCGGCGCCGTGCGGACCCGACCCGACGATCACGAAGGCGGCCTCGGTGTGGCCTTCGGCGATGATCGCGGCGGAGATGTCCGCGGCGACCTGCGCTTCGGTGCGGCCCGGGCGCAGCCATTCCCCCATCCGGGCGTGCACGCGGTCGATGGCGGCGCCGGCGCGGCGCAGCGCCTCGATCTCGTCGCTGTCCTTGATCATGCGCAGATCCCGGATCACCGGCGTCGCGAGCACCGGGACGTGATCGAATGTCGCGGCGAGCGGCACCAGATGCAGAGCCGGCATCGCGTCGGCCACCGCGACCTTCCCCCCGACGGGGACGAATTCCGCGACGATCGCATACGGGTTCTGCCCGTCCACCCAGTCGCGTACCGGCAGTGCGAGTTCGGTGACGGCGGACTCGTTCAGCGACGCCAGTTCCAGGCGCGGCACGACCACCGCGGCGGTCGACCCGTCGGTGGGTATCACCAGGCAGGTGAGGCGTTCGAACGATTCGGCGCGGGACCCGATCAGATAGCGCAGGTCCGGGCCGGGGGTGATCAGGAGCGCATCGAGTCCGGCGGCGGCACCGAGTTCGGCGGCGCGGCGCAGTCGGGCTCCGTAGCGGACGGCGGGGAAGCGGGACTCAGCGGTGCTCATGTCGTCGAGCCTAATGCCCGAGCACAGATGGCAGGATGAGGTCCGTGACCGAACCCGACATTTCCGCACTCGACACCCGGACGTCGTCGTTGTTGCTGCTCGACAGCGCTGGTCTGTGGTTCCGCGCGTTCTACGGCGTGCCCGATTCCATCACCGGCCCCGACGGCACCCCTGTCAACGCGATCCGCGGGTTCGTCGACATGGTTGCGACGTTGATTCGCCGCCATCGCCCCACCCGGATGGTCGCCTGCCTGGATCTGGACTGGAGGCCCGCATTCCGGGTCGCGGCGGTGCCCAGCTACAAGGCGCACCGTGTCGCTGCCGACTCTCTCGACGGCACCGTCGAAGACGTCCCGCCGGCGCTGAGTCCGCAGATCCCGGTGATCCTCGACATCCTCGCCGCTGCAGGCATCGCTACCGGCGGCGCCGACGGTTTCGAAGCCGACGACGTGATGGGCACTCTCGCCGCGACCGAACGTACCGATCCGGTGGTGGTGGTCAGCGGCGACCGTGATCTGCTGCAGGTCGTCACCGACACCCCCGTACCCGTGCGGGTGCTGTATGTGGGTCGAGGCCTGGCGAAAGCCGAGTTGTACGACCCGGCGCTGGTCGCGGACAAATACGGGGTGCCCCTGGACCGTGCCGGCGCCGCCTACGCCGAACTCGCGGTGCTGCGCGGCGACCCGTCGGACGGGTTACCCGGTGTCAAAGGCATCGGGGACAAGACCGCGTCCGGGCTGCTGATGCAGTACGGGTCGCTCGCGGCGGTGCGCGCGGCGGCGCTCGACGAGTCGACGTCGCTCGCGAAGGGCATGCGCAGCAAGCTCGTCGCTGCGTCCGACTATCTCGATGTGGCGATGCCGGTGGTGCGGGTGGCCACCGACGCGCCGGTGCGATGCTCGAAGTCCGACGAGTTGCCGTCGTCGCCGGCGGATCCGGATGCGTTGACCGCGCTCGCGCAGCGGTGGGGTGTCGACCGGGCCGTGGGGTCGCTCACCACGGCCCTCGCCGGACAGTAACCCCGCATGACCGACCAGAATCCGATCGGGAAGATCGGACGGCTCACCCTGGCCACACGCGGGGCCGACGGACCCGGACAGGTGGAATTGACGATCCGTGGTGGCCGCGAGACCTACACCGCGTGGTCCGCGCAGCCGCTGCCCACAATGTCCACCGTCCTGGTGGTCGCCGACCGAGGTGGCCGCGCTTTGGACGTCGAGCCGTGGCTGGACCTGAATTTCGACAGAGAGACAGGCAAGACCCAACGAGGCAGTTCATAACAGAGCAGTACTCAACACAGCAGTACCCAACACAGAGGAGTCCGAATGTTCGGCTATCGAGTGCCCGCCCCCAACGAGGCCCTGCTCATTTCCGGTGGGAGTCGAGGGGGCGACGGGGCACCGTTCCGTGTGGTCACCGGTCAGGGTGCGTTCGTGATCCCGGTCCTGCGTAAAGCAGACATCCTGTCGCTGGACCTGCACGAGGCCCTCATCAAGGAAACCTGCGTGACCACCCAAGGGGTGGAACTGTCGGTCAGTGCGGTGGTCGCATTCAAGGTGGGCAACGACAACGAATCGATCGTCAACGCCGCGCAGCGTTTCCTGTCCTCGCAGAAAGGCGCGATGGCCGGCACCGTCGGGGAGATCTTCGCCGGTCACCTGCGGTCCATCATCGGTTCGATGACGGTCGAACAGATCATCCGTCAGCGTGAAGTCCTCGCCTCACAGGTGCTCGACAGCTCCAATGTGGAGATGGGCCGTATGGGTCTGATCGTGGATTCGATGCAGATCCGGTCCATCGACGACTGCGGCTCGGGCTACATCGACTCGTTGCGCGCACCGCACCTCGCGCAAGTCGAGCGGGAAGCGAAGATCGCGCAGGCAGAAGCAGATCGGGCCTCCGCCGAAGCGCAGCAGGAATCCCGTCGCCGGCAGGCCGAGTACACACGCGAGACCGCAATCAAAGAATCGGAGATCCAGGCCGAGACCGACCGCGCCAAAGCGGAGTCCGCGCAGGCCGGACCCCTCGCGCAGGCCACCGCGCAGCGCGAGGTCCTCGAGGCGCAGTCGGAACTGGCCATCAAACAGGCGGAACTGCGGGAGAAGCAACTGCAGAGCGAGGTCATCAAGCCGGCCGAGGCGAAGGCCCGCGAGACCGAGATCCTGGCCAAGGCGAAGGCCGAGGAAATCCGGATCCTGGCCGAGGCCGCCGCCTCCAACGGTCGTGTCGCGCTGGATCAAACGCTGATCGAGCAGTTGCCGCTCATCGTGGAGGCCGCAGCGAAGGGCCTGGCCAACTCCAACCTGACCATCCTCAACGGTCAGGAAGGTGTCAACGACACCATCTCCGGCATGGTCGGTCAGGGCCTGGCCGTGTTCGGGGCGCTGCAGAAGGGCATCCTGAGCGGGGACAACGACGACGAGCAGTCGGGTCTGCACGAGATCGCGGGCTGACCCGGTAATCCCCGGCGCTCGGACACGCGGCGCGGCTCCTGCCGCCCGTGTTCCGGCGTCTCGCCTATCGGATGTGCGCGAGAAGCGCTCGGCGGGTGTCCCATTCACCGAGTAGCGCGGGGCGGGTCGGTTCTGTGTCGACGGGGCGGTGGTGCACCACCACCGTCGTGTCTCCCGCCTCGATCACGGTGTCGGTTCCGGCAGCGGTTGTCCGTAGCTCGGTGACCGTCGGAACAGCCCCCGATCCGGACCCGGTGCCCCGGACTCGCACAGTGTTCTCGACTTTCCGTGGTTCCGTGCCGTCGACGTGCACGAACTGCTCGGCTTCACGTCCGGCACCGTCGATGGTGGCAAGCAACTGCCCGACGTAGACGGGGTCGGTCGTGGCGTCGTAGATGTAGCGGTGGCCGAGCACCGAATGCTCCATCTCCCCCACCGGTCGCGCAGCCGGCAGCGGCGCCCCGCGGTAGGTCAGCGGCACCTGGTAGACGGACCCGTCCGCGTCGCGCACCAGATGGATTTCGATCCCGACTTCACCGTCGGGATCGTCGAAGCGGTACGCACCGACCTGCTCGAGCACAGGGGTCGTTCCCGAGTAGTAGTCGGCGGACGGCAGCCAGGCGGCGATCACTTCCGGCTTGGTGGGCGATAGTTGGGCTGCATACAGGAGTGCCACGCCGTGAGCATAGCGGCGGCAGGCTTCCATCTCAGGACAGGCGGACTCCGCGAGTTGCTACCGATGTGATTCCATCGTCTGCTTGAAGACATCGAGCCCGTGATCCATTGCCGCGCCCATCCGCGTCGGCGAGGTCGTCCGGTTGGACGTCATGGATCCACACGAACCGGCTGCGCCCGTTCCTGTGCGAGAAGACCTGCATCGACGCGTTATCGTGCGTCGGCTGCATCGTGTCGCCGATGACGGAGTACGCGAGGCGGTGAGTCCGGTCATCGATCCCGATGAGCCGTTCTCGCGCGGGCCCGTCGGTGAAGTCGCCGACCACCGCCCAGACGTCCGCGGGGTCGGCGTCGATAATGATTTCTTTCTGCACGGAAGTCATTGCTGTTCTCGTCTCTCTGTGGTGGGAACGCCACACTACGAAGCAACGTGGACAGCGACAGCCCTCATGGGAAAGGAGTGCGCCGAAAACCTGTTGCCCGCCGCCGCGGCCACTGCTACTTTCCGGAGGCCGTGCGAGAGAACAAGGAGGTGGTACCCGTGAACGCAGTATCGACATGGGTGCTCCCTTCCGGGGCCACGGTCGGACGATAGGTCGTCCGGGAGCGCCATTCATGAGCAACTCCCGAAAGGCACGACCATGCACTTCATTTCCGAAAATCGACTCGGCGACAGTGTCCTCGAACGCCAATTCACTCTCGGTGAGATTCCCGGCATCCTGTGGACACCCACATCCGCATCCGCTCCCGTGCCGCTGATCCTGCTCGGCCATCCACCACTCGGACTGCACACGATGTACCCGCGTCTGCTGGCCAGGGCCCGTGCTGCCGTAACAGAGGGATACGCCGCGGCCACCATCGAAAACCCCTGGAGCGGTGACCGGCCCCGTTCGGCCGATGCCGATCAGGCCCGAGCAGATCTGCGCCGGGCGCTGCAGGCCGGCGAGCCGGTCAGCGCCGAGCTCGTCGACCGGCTGATACTCCCGCTGGTCGATCAGGCTGTGCCGGAATGGCGGGCGACACTGGACGCTCTGCTTTCGGTGCCCGCGATCAATGGCCCGGTGGGGTATTCGGGCGGGGTGATCGCCCTCGGCGTCCGGCTGGCGGTGGTCGAGCCACGTATCTCTGCCGCGGTGCTGTTCGCGGGCAGTTTCGTGCCCCGCACCATCGTCGAGGAGGCCCGGCAGGTCACCATTCCGCTGCATGTCCTGTTGCAATGGGACGACGAAGGAAACGGCCGGCACCAGGCGTTGGATCTGTTCGATGCGTTCGGCTCCCGGGAGAAGGCACTTCACGCCAACATGGGCGGGCACGCCGGCGTCCCCCAGCACGCCGGCGATGAGGCGAACCGGTTCTTCGCCCGGCACCTGAGGTGAGGGCACGCCCTCGGACCGACGGCACACCCTAGGTGCTGTCGAACAGAGCGCCGCATCGAGGACAGTCCCCGCCCGGCACTCCTCGATGAGCGGGCGACGGGGGTCGCGGCCCGCCGATGCCCTCCCCCGAGGGGTGCACAGTTTTTCAGGCACCCAAATCGCTTGATCGTCATAAGAGGGAATTATGACGATCAAGCGATACTCATGCATGGTTGTGCATGTCTCTTCAGAACCGTAACGAAATACTGAATCACTCTGATTCTATCGCTCATAACTTGCACTCAACCTCTGGTTTTCGTATTTAATAACGTTTCATTTCAGGTTACGTTTCATGTTATGTACTCTAATATCAATGTTGGTGAGGGTCGAAAGGGACTCGAATGAGCGAAACAACGAATGTGGGCCCAGCGGCAGGCGCAGAAGCCGACAAGCCACGCGTCGGCCGACCCCGCAAATACGACTCCCCCGCCGACCGGGTCCGCGCGCACCGCGAACGCGCGCGGCGCCGGAAGGAAGCCGAACAACTCGCCGAACTCACCGACCCCGCGACACCGATCGATGCCTCGGCGAATCTCACCGCCGCGGTCGCCGCACTGCGCACCCTCACCGCGGCGAGCATCGAACAGCACACCGCCGTCGCCACCCAGATCACCGCGGCCCTCGACAAACTCACCGATCCCGGCGCACTCGACGCGCAACTGCACCGGGCCGCCACCGAACTCGCCAAGGTCAAGGCCGACGCCGACGCCAAGATCGCCCGCCTCAAAGAACAACTCACGCAGGCCACCGACGACCGCGACAACGCCGACGCCGCCGTCGAGGCGGTCGACCGTGAACTGTCCGATGCGCGCATCGCCCACACCGAGCAGACCCGTGCGCTCGACACCGCGCACCACGACGAACTGACTCGACTCACCGAAGACCATGCCGCCGCGCTACGCCGGCATCGTGACGAACACGCGGCCGCGGTCGCCGACTATGAACAGACCGTGAACGAACTGCACGCGACGATTGCCACGCAGCGCGAACGCCTCGAGGCCGCAACCGGCGAACGAGACCGGCTCCGCACCGAACTCGGCGAGAGCCACGACCGACTCGCCCGCGCCGACACCGCGGTCGAACGTGCCCGCGCCGACACCGAGCGGCACGCGTCGACCATCGGCCGTCTCGAGTCCGCCCTCGGCAGCGAACGCACCCGCGTCGCCGAACTCCGAGACGCACTCGAAGACGCGCGAGTCACCTCCGCCACCGCACGCGCCGCGGAAACCGCCGCCCGCGACCGCGGCGACGAACTACGCGCCGAGATCACCGCGCTACGCGCCGAGATCACCGCGCGCAGGACCGACGCTGATGCGAACCGCGCGGAACTCACCCGGCTCCGCGCAACCTCATCACAGGCCCAGGACGAAGGCGGCACCTCGACCAACTGACCGTGCAGATCACCGGTACGGACGATGACGACTTTCGCCTGATCGCCGAGGTCGTTGCGGGGATAGTTCCCGATGTTCGCCGCGTCGATCTTGTGGTTACCGGACATCTGGCGCACCTCGAGCGCCCGACCGAGGCAGCAGCGGTGGTCGGGCCTTCCTCATCGAACGGTTCGACCTCGCACCATCTCGTGAGCTGCAATGGTGCAAGCCCTGAAGTTGTGCGTCCGCATTGGGATGACTGCCGCGGTCGGTGCCGTCGAGCGCAAGGGGCCGCAACGCGGTGAACTACGGATGCGGATGCAAGTTCGAGGGCCCGAACTCGTCGAGCCGGTGTCCGAGCATGAACGTGATCTCCTACAAACGACCCAATTCGGCCTTCACCGAGTTCGCAGTTGCAGCCGAAGCTTCTCCGGTCTGATCGTCAGCAACTCGGATACCGACAACTCGTACCCCGGGGTGGGCACCACGTCGAACCGCGTGAGGATGCGGGACAGGGCGAGCACCGCTTCGTGCAGCGCGAACTGTCTGCCGATGCATGCACGCGCACCGACCCCGAACGGCTTGTAGGCATGCGCGGGGCGGGCGCGCACGGCAGCGGGAAGGAACCGGTCCGGATCGAACTCCTCCGCGTTCTCACCCCACAGCCGACGATCACGGTGCAATGCAAGCAGCACCACCAGAATCGTGGCGCCCTTCCCGATCGGATACCCGGACAGCGTCGTGTCCGCACGTGCCTTACGGAAGAAGGCCGGACCCGACGGCCACAGCCGCAATGTCTCGTCGACGATCCGCCTCACGTAGCGCAGCTTCGCGACCTGCTCGAACTGTGTCGGCGCACCGTCGCGCCCGATCACTGCCTCGATTTCGGCGCGCGCCCTGTCCGCGATCGCCGGGTTCAGCGACAGGTAGTGCAGGGCGAAAGACAATGTTCCCGCGGTCGTCTCGCGGCCCGCAATCAGGAATGTCAGCACCTGATTGCGAATGCTCCGGTCCGACAGCAATTCGCCTCCGACCACGATCAGCTTGCTGCCCACGATGCTGATCTCGAACACGTCGGAGATCGGGCGGGAGGAGGTGCTCCGCTTCTTCGCGTTCGCCCCGGCCGATGCGGTCGGCGAGTTCCAGCAGCCTTGTTGCGGCCATGGCCCGCTCATGTGCTCATCCGTCGAGGAAGCGCAGCAGTTCTGAGGTGACGAACTGCGGGTTCTCCTCGACGAGCCAGTGTCCTGCGTTCGGCACGTCCACTGCCTGCACGATATTGGTCATCCGAGGGGCCGCGGTCGCCCGGACCGGGTCGAGCTGCCCCTGGGCGGTCATCAGCAGCGTAGGCACCTGTGTCGGCGCTGCTGCCACGGCATCGCGGACGTCCTGGTCGAGGGCGCGGTAGAGCGCGAAGCCGCCTGCCAGCGTTTCGGGTCGGCTGTAAGTCCTTGCGTACTCGTCGATCTCGGCGTCGGTGAACGGAGATCGGTCCGACGTGCCACCGAAGGCTGATCCGCCGAAGGCGACCTGCGGATAGAACAGCGCCAGGTACTCGCGGACATCGTCGCCGACGACTGCCTCGGGGACCCGCCGCTGGGAGTGGAAGGCGATATGCCAGCTCATCGAACGGTATGTGGGGGCATCGATCGCGGGCCCGGGGAGCGGCAGGTCGAGGTAGCCGAGGCGTGCGGTGTCGGCGGGGAACTGGGTGGCGTATTGGAACGCCACCGCGGCGCCGAAATCGTGCCCGACGATGCGGGCGTCACGCACTCCGAGCCGATCGGCGATCAGGGTGTGCACGTACCGGGCCAGGGTGGCTTTGTCGTAGCCACTCGGTGAGCCGGTGCTGTCACCCAGCCCGGGAAGGTCGATGGCGTAGACGGTGTGTTTCTCTGCGAGCTCCGGCATGATCGGCCACCAGCCGAACCAGGTCTGTGGCCAACCGTGTAGCAGTACCAGTGGCGTGCCGCTGCCACCGGTCACGTAGTGCATCCGGACCCCGTCGATATCGGCGAACTCGTGCCGGAACGTGTTGTCGAACTCCGGGTCGTTGTGGGTGGCGACGGCGTACGGGGGAACGTCGGCGGGGGTCGGCGTGGTGCACGCTGCGGTGCCGACCGTGAGCAGGAGGGCCAGTGTGGCGGTCGCCATCGCGCGTACGGATCGACGGAAGCGGCGCGGCGACGGCCGGGTTGCGGTGATCATGTGTTCCTGTCCTGAGGAAGTCAGCGTCCGGTGGCGCCGTCGATCGATTCGCGGAGGATGTCGGCGTGGCCTGCGTGCCGGCCGGTCTCCTCGATCATGTGCACGAGTGCCCAGCGGACGCTGGGAGCGGGACGTTTCGACTGCGGCAGGGATCCGCCTAGATCGGTGCACCCATCGAGAACTTCGTTCGCGCGCTCGACCGTCTCGCGATAGCGGGTGACGACATCGGCCACGCTGTCATCCGGTGAGGCTCGGAACGTCGCCTGCCAGTCGGTCACATCGGCCCCGAGGAATATCGCGCGTTCGACGAAGGTCAGGTGATTCAGCAGTCCGAGCAGGTTCGTGCCGGACGGCACCGCCCCTGTTCGCACCTGCGGTTCGGGGGCACCGTCGACCTTCGCGGCAATCGAGGCCCGGAGGTAGTCGAGGAATGCGCGCAAAGTCGCGGTTTCGCTGCTCCCGGTCCGGGGCGGTGAGGCATCGCGCCGTCGGTTGGTGGGCACGGCGGTCTCCTACGTCGGTGGCGGATCAGACGGTGCGGCGGATCAGTAGGACGTGGTCGGTGACCTCGGCGGTGCGCCCATCCGGTCCCGTCGCGATCCGGCGGGGTGAGTCGGCCCGCTCGACCAGCCACGTCGCCGGATCCAGAGCGATACCCGCCGCGACTTCCCGCGGGCTCGGATAGCGGAAGTCGGGGTCCTGATTCCACGACCATGGCGCGGTCGAGCCGTGGTCGACGACCAGCAGTCGCCCGCCCGGGCACAGCGCGTGCGCGGCCGCGCGCAGCACGGTGGCCCGGTCCAGGTCGAAGGGAGTATGTAGGTAGTGGGCGGAGATCAGGTCGAATCGTCCATGCGGGAAGGATTTCCGCAGGTCATGCTGCTCGGCAGTGACGCGGTTACCCAGGCCGTGTGAGATGGCGAGATCGGTGAGCCGTGCGAGCGCCACGGCCGAGATGTCGACGGCGGTGACGTGCCAACCCAGGTCGGCAAGCCAGAGCGTGTCGCCGCCGTCGCCGCATCCGAGATCCAACGCGTCTGCGGGTGACAGATTCGAGACCAACTCGGTGAGAAGGTCGTTCGGCTGCGGGTCGGTTGCTGCCGAACGGGCTGCGTAGATGCCGTTCCAGAAGGTGACCGCATGGGTGGCGCTCATCAGGACTCCTTTGATCGGGGCACCCTCAGTGTTTCCGGACCCAGCATGATCTGGCACGCAATCTTGCTGTTCCGGCAAGATGGACTCATGGATCGCGAAACGGAAGACGTGCTCGACGTGGTCGGCTCGCGGTTGCGTGCGCTGCGCCGCGACCGCGGTATCACCCTCGCCGGCCTGGCGGCGCGGACGGGAGTATCCGAGAGCACCCTGTCGCGACTCGAGAGTGGGCAGCGCCGGGCGACCTTGGAATTGCTGCTGCCCCTCGCTCGCACCTATGACGTTCCGCTGGACGATCTCGTCGGTGCCCCACGCACCGGCGATCCGCGAATCCACCTCAAGCCGATCCGGCGGTCCGGGCTGATCTTCGTGCCGCTGTCACGGCGGCCGGGTGGGGTGCAGGCGTTCAAGATGATCATTCCCGCGGTGCCCGAACCGCTCGAACCGACCCCGCAGACTCATGACGGTTTCGAGTGGTTGTATGTGCTCAATGGTCGCTTGCGGTTGGTGCTCGGCGAGCGGGAACTGACATTGACGCCCGGCGAGGCCGCCGAGTTCGACACTTCCTTGCCGCACTGGCTCGGCAGCTCCGACGGCGGTGCGGTCGAACTACTGATCCTGTTCGGCGTGCAAGGGATGCGTGCGCACGTGCGCGCCGATGCACCTGGGTCATCGCACGGCTCGGGCCATACCCGAAACGGGGATACCCAGCTGTAATCCGACGAACACCACATCGCCAGCCATGGGAGTGCAAGCGCCTGCCCACTGTGTCGGGGCAGTCTGCGTTCGAGATCTACTGCTGTCCATCGCCATGACCAGCCACTACGCCTTGGCCGTCCGATTTTCGGCGAATGCTACTGGGTCCCTCCACGACACCCCGGTTCGCATCGCTGACACAGCCATCACCGAGGGCAGCACGAGCAGCAATCCCAGAACGATCAGCGCCATACTCCCAGTGCCTGGACATCGAGTCGCCGCAGGCCACAGCGGTAGGAACCCGATCGATCTGTCGGACGCGCCGGTCGGAGAGGCCACGCGTACCTTCCTGGACCCGTCCCTGCGACAGGGTCATGATGGAGAGGTGACCCGCTCACGGGGGCACCGACTCCGCGGCGAACTTCATCGCCGCGCGGACACGCTCGTCGCGGGAAACTCGCGTTCGTCGAGCACCTCCGTGAGCACCGTCCCATTCACCGACCCCGGAAGGAATGGCACTGTGTCCAAGAGTGAAAGCGAAAGCCCGGCGATCGCCTCCCCCACACCGAAAGCACACCGACCCCGCACGATCCGCGACTGGTGGCCCGATCAACTCGATCTGAGTGTTCTGCGTCCACAGTCTCCCGCGACTGACCCGATGGGTGTGGACTTCGACTATCCGACCGAGTTTGCGTCCCTCGACGTCGATGCACTCAAACGTGACGTTGTCGAAGTGATGACGACCTCGCAACCGTGGTGGCCCGCCGACCACGGCCACTACGGTCCCCTGTTCATCCGGATGAGCTGGCATGCGGCAGGCACCTATCGGATCGCCGACGGCCGCGGCGGTGGCGGTCAGGGTGCGCAGCGGCTCGCACCGCTCAACAGTTGGCCGGACAACGCGAGCCTCGACAAGGCCCGACGGCTGCTGTGGCCGATCAAGAAGAAGTACGGCAGGAAGATCTCCTGGGCCGATCTGATCATCTTCGCCGGTAACTGCGCCTACGAATCGATGGGCTTCACGACCTTCGGTTTCGCGTTCGGCCGCGAGGACATCTGGGAACCGGACGAAGTGTACTGGGGCCCGGAGGACACGTGGCTCGGCGACGAACGCTACAGCGGCGAAAGGGATCTCGCCGGTCCGCTCGGCGCGGTGCAGATGGGGTTGATCTACGTCAATCCCGAAGGCCCCAACGGCACCCCGGATCCGATCGCCGCGGCCGTCGACATCCGCGAGACATTCGGGCGGATGGCGATGAACGACGTCGAGACCGCCGCGTTGATCGTCGGCGGCCACACCGTCGGCAAGACCCACGGCGCCGGCCCCGCCGATCTGGTGGGCCCCGAACCCGAAGCCGCCCCGATCGAACAGCAAGGCCTCGGGTGGAAGAGCGCCTACGGCACCGGGGTCGGCGGCGACGCGATCACCAGCGGTCTGGAAGGCACCTGGACTCCGACCCCCACGACCTGGGACAACTCATTCCTCGAAACCCTCTACGGCTACGAGTGGGAACAGACGACGAGCCCCGCCGGCGCGTACCAGTGGATCCCGAGGGACGGCGCGGGGGCCGATGCGGTGCCCGATGCGCACGACCCGTCGAAGCGGCATCCGCCGGTGATGCTCACCACCGATCTGTCGTTGCGGGTCGACGAGATCTACGGTCCGATCACCCGCCGCTGGCTCGATCATCCCGAGGAACTCGAGGTGGAGTTCGGTAAGGCCTGGTACAAGCTGCTGCACCGCGACATGGGTCCGATCACTCGTTACCTCGGCCCGTGGATTCCCGAGGCGCAAGTGTGGCAGGACCCGGTGCCCGCGGTCGATCACCCACTCGTCGGCGATGGCGACGTCACCGCGCTGAAACAGGCGATCCTCGACTCGGGTCTGTCGATCCGGCAGCTGGTGACCACCGCGTGGGCGGCCGCGGCGAGCTTCCGTGGCACCGACAAACGCGGCGGCGCCAACGGGGCACGCCTGCGGCTGGCACCGCAAAAGGACTGGGAGGTCAACGAACCCGCCGCCGTGGCGGAGGTACTTGCGGTGCTCGACCGAATCCGACACGAGTTCGACGACGGGCAGACCGGCGACACGAAAGTCTCGCTCGCCGACCTCATCGTCCTCGGCGGATGCGCCGCCGTCGAACACGCCTCGAAGGCGGCGGGACACGACGTCACGGTCCCGTTCAGGCCGGGCCGCACCGACGCCACACAGGACCAGACCGACGCGGAGTCGTTCGCGGTGCTCGAGCCGAAAGCCGACGGATTCCGCAACTATCTGCGGGCCGGCGAGAAGCAACCACCGGAACGGCTCCTTCTCGACCGGGCGAATCTTCTCACCTTGACGGCACCCGAGATGGCGGTGCTGCTCGGCGGTATGCGCGTGCTGAACACCAACCACAGTGGAGGCTCTCATGGTGTTCTGACCGACCGGCCCGGGATGTTGACCACCGATTTCTTCGTGAACATCACGGATATGGGTATCGAATGGTCGCCCTCGTCCACCGAGGAGTACGTCTACGAGGGATGTGACCGGGTCACCGGTGACCCCCGCGGGACTGCGACCGCCGTCGATCTCGTCTTCGGTTCGAACTCGCAGCTGCGCGGTATCGCCGAGGTGTATGCGAGCGATGACGCGCAGCCCAAGTTCGTCCGGGATTTCGTGGCGGCGTGGGACAAGGTGATGAACCTGGATCGGTTCGACGTCGCCTGAACTCGCGGCGATCGATCAGCCCAGGTCGGATATCGCGGTGTTGGCGCCGCAGAGAACCACACACAGGGTTCGGCCCGCGGTCTCGGTGACTGTCCCGGCCAGAATCGGTGCGAGCGCCGCGGCCGTGCCGTGTTCGACGACGATGCGCAGTTCGTCCCACAACCAACGTCGCGCGTCGACGATGCCGGTGTCGTCGACGACGAGACTGTCGATCCGGCCGGTGCTCGCCGCCGCCCACGCAAGGTTCCCGATGCGGGTGGCACCGAGCGAATCGGCGGCGATGCTGTCCACCTCGATGTCGATCGGTCCTCCCGCGTCGAGCGCGCGGTGCAGGGTTGCCGCTCCGACGGGTTCGACCCCGTGGATCATGTCGGTGTCGCGGGCTCCGGCGGTGAGTCCGGCGACCAGTCCCCCACCTCCGACCGCGACGAGACAGTCCAGTGGCGTGTCGAGCTGCTCGCGCAATTCGATCGCGATGGTGCCTGCCCCGGCGACGATGTCCGGCAGGTCGTAGGCGTGCAACTTCACGACGCCGAGTTCCAGGGCGAGGGTCGCGGCGTGCGCGGCGGCGTCGGCGTAGGACGACCCCACCCGGTGCACGGTCGCGCCGAGCCGCTGCAACCGGTCGAGTTTCGCCGGTGGTGCGGCTTCGGGAACGACGACGGTGCAGGGTGTGTCCCAGTATCGGGCCGCCCAGGCGGCACCGATCGCGGCGTTGCCACCGGAAGCGATGAGCACGCCCGCGGCGGGGAGCGTGCCGTTCTCACGAGCGCGGCCGAGCGCGTTGAGGCTGCCACGCACCTTGAACGACCCGCCGTGCTGCAGATATTCGAGTTTGAACGCCACTTCGACCGGCCCGTTCGGGGTAGGCACCGCAGCGGTGAGGATCGGGGTGCGCCGCACGATCGAGGTGATGCGGCGCGCAGCGTCGACGACGGACTCGTGATCGACCGCCGTGGCCGGTGCTGTTGCTCGGGGGTTGTCGTGGTCGGGGCTCACCGGTACACGATCCATCCGAACAGCCCGAACTGCACGATCGCGTCGGCGACGTCACCGTCCCAATCCTCGACCGTCGCCCACGCGGCGACTCCGCCGCCCTCGATGGTCTCACGCAGGATCTGGCCGATCAGCTCGCTCGTCGGGTGCACTGCGCGAGCGTAGCCGGATCGCCGCACCACCACGAGAGGCACTACGGTTTCTCGTGCCGATCCGGAGTTTCGGTCCAGAAGAACACGTCCTGTACACGCCGGTCGAACGCGGCGCTGATGCGCATCGCCACATCCAAAGTCGGTTGCTGCTGTTCACGTTCGAGGGAGCCGATCGTCTGCGCATGCGTCCCGGTCAGGGACGCCAACTGGTGGCGGGACAGTCCACGTGTACTCCGTAGTTCCCGAACAACATTGCCGATGCGGCGTTTCGTCCTATTTCGAGACATGATCTACATGTTAGGAAAACACAATGGTTCAATGTGGTTTTCGAACTATTTCGACGTGTCCGCGGAAGCGGGGGCGCCGTGCAAAAATCCCCGCCCACGTGCAGTGAGCGAGGATTTCGGATGACACGTGTCCTCGGTGGAGACGGTCAGTTCGGCCGGCTGACCTCGTAGGTGCCGTTGTCGTCGGTGAAGGTCAACGTCACCGACCGGTGCTGCCCATCGACCGTGAGGGTGCATTCGAAACTCGCCCCCGCCTCGACCTTCTGATCACCCGGGCACGACACGTCACCGACGTCCTCGGCGCCGTACGACTCGGTGAGGACCTGCGCCACCCCGGCCTGCGCGGCCTCGGAATCGAGGGTGGTGCCGCCCCCGAGGGTCATGAATCCGATCACCACGGCGATCACCACCACGACGAGCACGCCGACGCCCCCGAGAATCAACGGCAGTTTCGAACTGTTGCCCCCCGATGTGCCCCCGGGCTGCTGCGGCGGCTGCCACGGTCCGCCACCGGGTTGCTGTTGCTGTCCCCATCCGGGCTGGCCACCCGGCCCGGATGGGGGCTGCTGCCAGGTCTGCCCGGGTTGCCCCTGCGGAGGCCACTGCTGACCGCCCGCCTGCCCCGGCTGCGGGCCGGGCTGCCCCCATCCGGGCTGCGCACCGGGCGCGGCAGGCGCGCCCCATGGCTGACCACCGGTCCCCTGGCCGGGCTGGGTACCCCACTGCGGGGTCTGTTGCTGGCCCCACTGGTTGTGGGCCTGCGGTGTCTGTCCGCCCTGCGGCGCACCCCATGCGCTCCCGCCGCCCTGACCCGGCTGCTGCTGTCCCCACTGCGACTGCTGACCCCACTGCTGAGTGGGCGCCGCAGAATCACCGCCCGGAGCGGCACCCCACTGCTGCGTCGGTGCTGCTGCTTCACCGGTCGGCGCGCTGCCCCACTGCTGGGTCGGTGCTGCGGCAGAGTCACCCGTGGGCGCACCCCACGGCTGTGCAGGCGCCTGCGGCGATGCGTTGTCGGCGCCGGGCGCGGGAGGAGCCCACGGGTCACGTGCCTGCTCGTTACCGTTCGGGTCCTGCGGTTCGTTCGGCCCGGTCATCGTCGCCTCCACTCGCCATCGTTCATAGGTTCAGCGTAATGCTCACCAGCGATCGGTCCCCCGTGTGGCAGCGCGCGTATCAAATCACACATACCGGGCCAGTGGGAGACCCGCCCCGAGGCGCCGACCCGGCCACACCGCCGCTCACGCTGCGGTCGCATCGACGGCCACGACCCCGCGGCGGATCGCTCCGACCGCCCGCCCCGCCGCCTTCGCCAACGCCGGATCCTGTGCCGTGGTGCGGATCTGATCGAGCAGATCGATCAACTGCCGGCACCACCGCACGAAGTCACCGGGCGAGAGTTCACTGCCCGTCGCGACGGCCGCCAGCAGCGACTCCGTCAACGATGCGGTACCCGCCCACGTGTACGCAGCAGTCACGAACCCGAAATCCGGTTCGCGGGTCGTCGGCAACCGGTGCCGCAGTTCATCGACCCGCAGCTCATCGCACAAGCGCACCGTGTCGGCCAGCGCCCGCCGGATCGGACCGGTCGGGCCCCTCACCTCCGGCACGTCGTCGCCCCGCGACTCGAAGATCACCGTCGAGACGACCGCCGCGAGTTCCGCCGGCGACAACCCCGCCCACACCCCGGTGCGCAGACACTCGGCGACCAGCAGATCCGATTCGGTGTAGATCCGGGCGAGCCGTTCCCCCGCCTCCGTGGTCGCCGGATCGTCCCCGCCGGTCAGATAACCCCGCTCCGACAACAACAACACGATCCGCTCGAACGTGCGCGCCAACGAATCGGTGGTCGCCGCAGCCTTGCGTCGCTGGTGCTCGGTGTCGCGCAGCAACCGGTTGTAGCGTTCCCCGACCCGCGCCAACGCCTCCACATCCGGGTTCTCGCGCGCCGGATGCGTGCGCAGCGCGCGGCGCAGCGCGTCGATCTCGCGGGTGTCGCCGCCGCCGCGGGACCGCTTCACTCGCCGCGGAGGCACCAGCCCCTTCGACCGCAACGCCGAGGAGATGTCCCGTCGGCCGCGGCCGGTGCGCGGATCGGCGTGCCGCGGCAACTTCAACCGTCCCAGCACCACCGCCGGGGTGGGGAAATCCCCCGCCGAGAGACGACCCGACCAACCGTCGGCCGTCACCACATACGGACGCGGATCGGTGACGTCATGATCCGGGTCGATGATCACCGCCAACCCGGTGCGGCGACCCGCCGGGACCGCGACGATCTCACCGGGCCGCAACGCCACCAGCGACTCGACCGACGCCTGCCGACGATCCTGCCGCTTCTTGCGCTCGTGCTGCCGCTCGGCGTCGGTCAGCTCGGCCCGTAACCGCACATAATCGAAGATCTCGCTGTCGGCGCCGCCGAGTTGCTCGCGCATCTTCGCCAGCTGCGCCTCGTTGCGTTCGATGCCGCGGGTCGCGCCGACGACCGACTTGTCGGCCTGGAACTGCGCGAACGACATCTCCAGCAGCGCGCGGGACCTCTCCACCCCGACCGCGTCGATGAGGTTGACCGCCATGTTGTACGACGGGCGGAACGAACTGCGCAGCGGGAAGGTGCGCGTCGAGGCCAGACCCGCCACGGCGGCCGGTTCCACACCCGGCTGCCACAGCACCACCGCGTGTCCCTCGACGTCGATACCGCGACGCCCGGCCCGGCCGGTGAGCTGCGTGTATTCGCCGGGGGTGAGCTCGGCGTGGGTTTCCCCGTTGTATTTGACCAACCGTTCGAGCACCACCGTGCGCGCCGGCATGTTGATGCCCAAGGCGAGGGTTTCGGTGGCGAACACCGCCCGCACCAACCCGCGTACGAACAGTTCCTCGACGGTGTGGCGGAACGCCGGCAACATCCCCGCGTGATGCGCGGCAATGCCGCGTTCGAGGGCGGTGCGCCATGACGCGAAACCCAACACCTCGAGATCGGCGCGCGGCAACTCGCGGGTGTGCTCGGTGACGATCCGCCGGATCTCGGTGGCCTCCTCGTCGGTGGTCAGATGCAGCCCGGACCGCAGGCACTGCGAGACCGCCGCGTCGCAGCCGGCACGGGAGAACACGAACGTGATCGCCGGCAACAACCCTTCGGCGTCGAGCCGGGCGATCACATCGGGGCGGGGAATCGGCCGAAACGTGCCCCGCCCGCGGGACTGCCAGCGGTCACCGTCGATGCTCGCGCGGCGCCGCACCTGCGCCGCCAACTCCGGATCCACCACGACCCCGCGGCGACGCTCGGTCGCGGGAGTGCCGGCGGGTTCGGCGCGGGCGTCGAACAGGTCGTACAGGCGAGGCCCGACCATCATGTGCTGATGCAGCGGGATGGGGCGCACCTCGTCGACGACGACGCTGGTGTCGCCGCGCACCGTGGTCATCCACTCACCGAACTCCTCGGCGTTGGACACCGTCGCGGACAAGCTCACCAGCCGCACGTCCTCCGGCAGATGCAGAATCACTTCCTCCCACACGGCGCCGCGGAACCGGTCCGCGAGGAAATGCACCTCGTCCATCACGACATGGCTCAAACCGATCAGCGTCGTCGACGACGCGTAGAGCATGTTGCGCAGCACCTCGGTGGTCATCACCACCACCGGCGCATTCGGGTTGATCGACTGATCGCCGGTGAGCAACCCCACCGCGTCCTTGCCGTGCCGAGCACACAGATCCGCGTACTTCTGGTTGCTCAGCGCCTTGATCGGGGTGGTGTAGAAGCATTTGGTGCCGGCCTCGATGGCCAAGTGCACCGCGAATTCGCCCACGACGGTCTTCCCGGCGCCGGTCGGGGCACACACCAGCACCGAATGCCCGCCCTCGAGCGCGCGGCACGCCTGCTGCTGGAACGGATCCAGCGGGAACGCTAGACCGGCAGCGAATGCGTCCAGCTGCGGTGCTGCCGCGTCAGCCCGAGGTGAATCGGCGGGGCCCGTCACAGCGTGTCGGAATAGTCGGTGGGTGCCGGAGCCGGGGACGGCTTCTCGACCGGAGTCGGCTTCGGGATCGCCGAGCCCTCCTCGTCGTCGAGATCACCCCAACCTTCGTCGCGGGCCTTGCGGGCGCGGCGCTTGTCGTTCAGGCGCGCGATCTGGATGGAGAATTCCACCAGGATCGTCAGTGCCAACGCCAGCGCGAGCATCGAGAACGGATCCTGGCCCGGCGTTGCGATGGCAGCGAAGACGAACACCGCCATGATCAGGCCACGGCGCCACGCCTTGAGTTTCTCGTAGGACAGCATCCCCACGGCGTTGAGCGCGACGAGCACCAGCGGAATCTCGAACGACACCCCGAAGATCACCAGCAGGTTGATCATGAAACCGAAATATTCGGAGCCGGACAGCGCGGTGACCTGCACGTCGTTGCCGACGGTCAACAGGAACGACAACGCGTGGGTGACCACGAGATACGCCAGGACGGCGCCCGTGATGAACAGCGCCGCGCCGGAGGTGACGAAGCCGACCGCGTAGCGACGTTCCTTCGAATACAAGCCGGGGGTGATGAACGCCCAGAATTGATACAGCCACACCGGGGAGGCGAGCACCACACCGGCGGTCGCCGCGACCTTCAACCGCAACATGAACTGTTCGAACGGGCCGGTGGCCAGCAGATAACAACCACCGTCGCTGCTGAAGTCGGCGCGGGACGCGGCCGGCAGCGAACAGTAGGGTTCGAGGAGGATCTCACCGAGACTCGACGTGCCGAACGGGCCGTGGCTGTACCAGAAGAACCCGGCGATGGTGGTGACGATCACGGCGGCGACGGCGATGAGCAGCCGTGTGCGCAACTCGTAGAGATGCTCGACCAGCGACATGTTGCCGTCGGGATTTGTCTTGCGCCGACTGCGGCGTGGATCGAACGGGATGCGCACGGTTCGGGTCTCAGCTCCTGTCAGGGCCACCACCGCGGTGGGGCACTGGGATCAGCGGAAACCGGGACACCCCGCGGGTGCCCCGGTGGGGAGAACGTCGGTCAGGCCGACCGTTGGTCGGGCTGAGGGGCCTGCTGCGTCGGAATCTGCTGCGTCGGCTCCACCGCGGCCGGCAACGGGTTCGGCGCAGGCTGCGCAGCCGTCGTCGGAGCGTCGTCGTTCTGCATCTCCTTGACCTCGCTCTTGAAGATCCGGAGCGAACGGCCCAGACCGCGCGCGGCATCCGGCAGCTTCTTCGAGCCGAACAAGATGATGACGACCAACGCGACGATGGCCCAGTGCCACGGGCTCATTGCACCCATTTACAACCTCCACTGATTGGCTCTGCATGATGCTACCGGACCGAAGCACACCCACGGCCCCGTGAAAGCTGTTCGGCACAGTGTTGGTGCAGTGTTCACACAACTGTGGCATCCGCCGGGTCATCCGCCGGCGGGGTCATCTCCGAGTGCGTCGTAGGCATCGAGTGCGGCGGCGGCCCGTTCGCGCACCGCGTCGCGCAGTGAGGGCGGACCGAGCACACTGACCCCGGCACCGAGCCCCACCACGAGCCGCACCAGCCACTCCGGCGACGCGAACCGCAGCACCGCCTCGCAACTGCCGTCGGCGAGCAGCGTCACGTCGGTGAGCGGGTAGTAGTCGAGCAGCCACGTGTACGAGGGCGCGATCCACAATCGGGCGGCCGGCAGTGACGGGTCCCCGGCGAACAGTTCGAGATGCTCGTCGTCGTCGAGCGCCCGCTGCGGGGGCCGCGCGGGTTCGTCGAGGATTCGGGCGGCATCGATCCGATCGAACCGGAACAGCCGCACCCCCTCGGCGGTACGGCACCACGCCTGCAGGTACGTGTGCTCGTCGATCAGCACGATGCGGATCGGATCGACGTCGCGTTCGGAGACGGTGTCGCGGGACGCCGAATAGTAGGTCAGGTGCACCGCACGCCCGTCGCGGACCGCATCGCGGACCCGCGCGGCGACGGGATCGTCGGGAACCGGATCGGTCGCGGTGTCCGGCCCCGCCGCGGCGCTCCCGGCGGCCGCCTCGATCTTGGCGATGGCGCTCTGTGCCGCCGTCGGATCGACCACGCCGGGCATCTCGAGCAACGACCGCAGCGCGACGAGCAGCACCGTCGCCTCCGTGGAGGTCAATCGCAGCGGCCGGTCGATGCCCGCGGTGAACGTCACCACGATGCTCTCCTCGGAGAACGACAGGTCGATCAGATCACCGGGCCCATAGCCCGGCAGCCCACACACCCACAGCTGATTGAGATCGTCCATGATCTGTTTCGGGGTGACCCCCAGATCGCGGGCGGCGTCGGCTGCGCTGATCCCCGGACGCGCCGTGAAGTACGGCACCAGATTCAGCAGGCGGGTCAACCGCCCGGCCAGCCGGGTACTGCTCATGGACGTTCCTCCCCCACTGTGTCGTCCCCCTCAGTCTCGTCTGCTGCCCTGTCGTGTGCGGTGGTGCCACCGGCAGCGACCCGCGCCAGGATCTGCCGTACCTCGTCGCGTAACTCGGGTGGGTCGAGCACCAGCGCGTCGGGGCCTTGACCCGCGAGGGTGCGGGCGATCCACTCCCCGGCGCGCAGCGGTACCTCGAACACACTGCCGTCACGGCCACCGACCTGCCGGGGCCCGAGATCACGACCGAGCCGGCGCACCTCGTATGCGCGGCCCGCAGCCACCCACACCCGCGCGGACCCGGTCACATCACCGGGGCGGGTCGCGGCGAGCACCCGGGCCCGCAGATCCACCCCCTCCGGGATCTGCACCGCACCTGGCTCCCCGACCGCGGTGACCTCATCGGAGATCCGCGACAGGCGGAAGGTGCGGGTCGCATTGCGGTCCCGGTCGTGCCCGACCAGATACCAGCGGCCGTGCACCGTCACCACACCCCACGGTTCGACGGTGCGCACTGTCCACGGATCGGTGGGGGCACTGCGATGCTCGAACTGCACCGCCTGCCGCTCGTCGACGGCGGCGAGTAACTTCTGCAATGCCGGTTCGGAACCGCGGGCCCGCGCCGGGATCGCCGCGACCGTGCCCGCCGGGTCCGCATCGACCTGCACCCCGGCAGCCCGCAACTTGAGCAATGCGCCCTGTGCCGCCGACGTCAACTCCGGGGACTCCCACAACGCGGCGGCGACGGCCACCGCGGCGGTCTCCTCACGGCTCAGCTCGATCTCCGGCAGCGCATAGGCGTCCCGGTTGATCCGATAGCCCTCGACGGTCGAATACCGCGACGCCAACCCCGTCTCGAGCGGAATCCCGAGGTCGCGCAGTTCGTTCTTGTCGCGTTCGAACATGCGGCTGAACGCCTCGTCGCTCGCGCACTCCGCGTAGCCCGCCACCGAGGCTCGGATCTTCTCCGCGGTGAGGAACTGACGGGTGGACAGCAACGCGATGACCAGGTTGACCAACCGTTCGACTTTCGAAATCGCCACGGGCCAACCCTAATGCCCCCGACGCGCACTGCCCCGCCCGCATCCGTGCGGGCGGGGCAGTGGCCGTGTTCTTCGTCGCGGTCGCTGCTACATCGAGGCGATGAGCCGATCGACCCGCTCGTCGACCGACCGGAACGGGTCTTTGCACAACACGGTGCGCTGCGCCTGATCGTTGAGCTTGAGATGCACCCAGTCGACCGTGAAGTCGCGGCCCGCCTCCTGCGCCGCCGCAATGAAATCCCCACGCAACTTCGCGCGGGTCGTCTGCGGCGGCGTCTCCACCGCCCGATCCACCGATTCGTCGGTGGTCAACCGCGTCGCCAGACCCTTACGCTGCAACAGATCGAACACACCCCGACCGCGTTTGATGTCGTGATAGGCCAGGTCGAGCTGCGCGATCTTCGGATCCGACAACTCCATGTCGTAGCGATCCTGGTACCGCTGGAACAGTTTGCGCTTGATCACCCAGTCGACCTCGGTGTCGACCTTCGCGAAATCCTGCGATTCCACGGCGTCGAGCACCCGACCCCACAGGTCCACCACCTGCGCCACATGCGCATCCGGCTCGCGGTGCCGCAGATATTCCACCGCCCGCGCATGGTATTCGCGTTGGATGTCGAGGGCACTGGCCTGCCGGCCTCCCGCCAGACGCACCGGGCGCCGCCCGGTCATATCGTGACTGACCTCCCGGATCGCGCGAATGGGATTGTCCAACGCGAAATCGCGGAACGAAATCCCGGCCTCGATCATCTCGAGTACCAACGACGCCGACCCGACCTTGAGCATCGTCGTGGTCTCCGACATATTCGAATCGCCCACGATCACATGCAGCCGCCGATACTTCTCGGCGTCCGCGTGCGGCTCGTCGCGGGTGTTGATGATCGGCCGCGACCGGGTCGTCGCCGAGGAGACACCCTCCCAGATGTGCTCGGCGCGCTGCGACAGGCAGAACGTGGCCGCTTTCGGTGTCTGCAACACCTTCCCGGCCCCGCAGATCAGCTGCCGGGTCACCAAGAACGGCAACAGCACATCCGAGATGCGCGAAAACTCCCCGACCCGCGCCACCAGGAAATTCTCGTGGCAACCATACGAATTCCCGGCCGAATCGGTGTTGTTCTTGAACAGATAGATGTCGCCGCCGATACCTTCCTCGGCGAGGCGTTCCTCCGCGTCGACGAGCAGATCTTCGAGCACCCGCTCCCCCGCATGATCGTGCTCGACCAGCTGAAGCAGATCGTCACACTCGGCGGTCGCGTACTCCGGGTGGGAACCCACATCGAGATACAGGCGCGCCCCGTTCCGAAGGAACACATTCGAGCTGCGACCCCACGACACCACCCGCCGGAACAGATAGCGGGCCACCTCGTCCGGGCTCAACCTGCGATGTCCGTGGAAGGTGCACGTGACGCCGAACTCCGTCTCGATACCCATGATTCGTCGCTGCACACTTCGACAGTACCGCGCGCACGTAACACCGAGAGGGTGCAACGCATCTACAGTGTCCAGCTGTGACCTTCCGTCGACACACCCGCGATGCCGACCACGCCCTCTTCGCGCTCACCGACCGTGTGCCCACCGCCGTCGATCCGCTCTTCCGGCGCCTGACCCGCAGCGCCGACCACAGTGTCCTGTGGATGGGTTGCGCTGCCGTGTGTGTGCTGTGCGGGGGCCGTGCCCGCCGCGGCGCGGTGCGCGGATTGGCGTCGGTCGCCGGCGCCAGCGCGCTGGCCAACGGCATCCTCAAACCGTTGCTGCCGCGCCGTAGGCCCCCGGCCCGCACCGATCCGCGGTTCGCGCGGCGCCTCGTGCCGATTCCGGCATCCTCGTCGTTCCCGTCCGGGCATTCCGCCTCCGCCGCAGCGTTCGTGACGGGGGTTGCACTCGAATCACCGGTCGCGGGTGCCGTCCTGGCCCCGCTCGCGGCGCTCGTCGCCTATTCACGGGTGCACACCGGGGTGCATTGGCCCGGCGACGTGCTGTTCGGGGCCGCCATCGGCTCCGCGGTCGCGCTGTCAACCCGGCGCTGGTGGGCGGTCCGCGCCGACGAACCGGCCCGCGCCGACACCACCGCCGACGCCCCGGCACTACCCGCCGGTGCAGGACTGCTGGTGGTGGTCAATCCTCGATCCGGCACCGGTTCCGGTACCGCCGACGACCTCGCCGACCGGCTGCCGCACGCCCATATCGCCGAACTCGAAGCCGACACCGATCTCGACCGATGGCTCGAACAGCTCGTCGCCACCACACGACCGCAGGCGCTGGGCGTGTGCGGTGGGGACGGCACCGTGCAGACCGTCGCTGCGATCGCCCACCGTCATGATCTGCCGCTTGCGGTCTTCCCCGGCGGCACCCTCAACCATTTCGCGCTGGACGTCGGCGCAGGAACCCTCGACGACACGGTGCGGGCCGTGACCGACGGGCAGGCCGCGCGCGTCGACGTGGGGGCGGTGACCGTGCACGGCCCCGATGGGCGCAGCGACCAGGTTTTCGTCAACACCGCCAGCCTCGGCGGCTACCCGGATTCGGTGCGGTTACGAGACAAGTGGCAACCCCGGATCGGGAAATGGCCTGCGGCCGCCGCCGCGATGATCACGGTGCTCGCCACCGCCGAACCGATCCGTGCGCGGGTCGACGGCACCGAGATGGCGCTGTGGTTGCTGTTCGTCGGCAACGGCCACTACCGGCCCACCGACCAGGTGCCGATGTCGCGGACCGCGCTGGACGCCGGCACCCTCGACGTGCGCTATCTCCGTGCGGATCGACGCTGGTCACGCACCCGGCTGTTGTTCGCCGCGGCGACCGGCACCCTCGGCACCAGCGCTGTGTACCGGCAGCAGGACGTCACCTCGCTGTCAGTGCACCTCGACGGGCCGCCGGTGACGTTGGCGACCGACGGGGAGGTCACAGCCGACGGCACCGCCTTCGAGGTGAAGGCGGTGCCGTCGGCGTTGACCGTGTACCGGCTACCGGACGCTCAGCTCGCACCCTGATCGGTGTCGCCGTCGCTCTTCGGGGCGTCCGGGGTCGCGGCAGCGGGCAGCAGCGCGTCGAGGACCGCGCCGGAGATACGGCGGAACGCGCGCCGCGGCCGGGACCGCTCGAGCACCGCCACTTCGAGCTCCCCGCGACCGAGGACCCGACCCACGGAATCCGCCCCGGTGGAGGTGCCCTTCTGCAGCGCGGACACGGCCACCTGCACAGCGTCCGCCAATGCCAGACCCGGACGGTACGACTCCCGTACCGCCGTCAGGATCGGTTCGGTGTTGCCGCCCATTACCACGAACTGCGGTTCGTCGACGATCGACCCGTCGTAGGTGATGCGATACAGCTGCGCCGACTCGTTGCCGCCGGCCTGACCGACCTCCGCGACACAGATCTCCACCTCGTACGGCTTCGGCTGGTCGGTGAAGATCGTTCCCAGAGTCTGCGCGTACGCATTCGCGAGCGACCGGCCCGTCACATCACGCCGATCGTACGAATAGCCGAGCATGTCGGCGCGCATGATCCCGGAGCGCCGCAACGCTTCGAACTCGTTGTACTTACCGACCGCGGCGAACCCCAGCCGGTCGTACAGTTCACTGATCTTGTGCAGCGCCTTCGACGGATTCTCCGCCACGAACACCACACCGTCCGCGTAGATCAACGCGATCACACTGCGCCCTCGGGCGATGCCCTTACGGGCCAACTCCGAGCGATCACGCATGATCTGCTCGGCGGATGCGTAATACGGCAACGTCATCGGGCACCTCCTGCAGTACGGTCGACCACGATTGCCTGCGCCAACTCCGCCAGATCCGCCTCCGGGACCACGACCGCCCCGGCCTCGGTGACTGCCACCGCGGTCGGATAGATCCCGCGGGTCGTGTCCGGCCCACCGGTCGCCGAATCGTCGTCGGCCGCGTCGTACAACGCCTCGACGGCGGTGCGCAGCGCGGTCGCCTCGTCGGCGTCGGCGCGGTAGAGCTTCTTGAGAGACGACTTCGCGAACACCGACCCGGAACCCACCGCGTGATACCCGGCACGTTCCTCATAGCGGCCACCGACCACGTCGTACGACACGATCCGCCCCGCACGACGCACATCAGGCGCATCCACATCGAACCCGACGAGCAACGGCACCACCGCAAGGCCCTGCATGGCCGCACCGAGATTGCCACGCACCATCGACGCCAGCCGGTTCGCCTTGCCGTCGAAAGTCAGCGACACACCCTCGATCTTCTCGTAGTGTTCGAGTTCGACCGCGAACAACCGCACCATCTCGACGGCCAGCCCCGCGGTACCGGCGATACCCGCCGCGGAATACGCGTCGGTAACGAACACCTTCTCCACGTCACGTGACGCAATCATGTTGCCCATCGTGGCCCGCCGATCACCGGCGAGGATCACCCCACCGTCGAATGCGACCGCCACAATGGTGGTGCCGTGCGGTGCAAGCTCACCGAAACTGCCCAGCTCACGCGCGAACCGATTCTCCGGCAACAACTCCGGCGCATAGGCCCGAAGATGATCGGTGAACGACGACAGTGGGGACGCGAGGTGCAGGCGCCCCTGCACCTCGCGGTAAGGAAGCGAGGATCTGTCCGCTGTCACTGGCCACCCTTCTGCACATACGCCCGGACGAAGTCCTCCGCATTCTCCTCGAGCACATCATCGATCTCGTCGAGGAGATCGTCGGTCTCCGAGGCCAGCTTCTCGCGGCGTTCCTGCCCTGCCCCGCCGTCGCCGGTGATCTCGTCGTCGTCTCCGCCGCCACCGCGTGTGGTCTGCTCCTGCGCCATAGCCGCGACCTCCTCCTGCACTCGAGTGGCACACGACCCCGGTCGGCGACCGTGCCGCACACCACGACATCGATCTCCACACTACCGAGCAGACGCCACTGCGCGTGGCGTCCCGGCGCGTGTCGCCACCGCAGCACCCCACTCCCATCGGGATGATCCGACGGTCAGTGAGTGAGCTGATCGACCAGTTCCGCCGCCGACTGCGCCGTCTCGAGCAGCTCCCCGACATGCGCGCGGCTGCCCCGCAACGGCTCGAGAGTCGGGATCCGCACCAGCGACTCGCCGCCGAGATCGAAGATCACCGAATCCCACGACGCCGCCGCGATATCGGCACCGAACCGGCGCAGGCACTCACCGCGGAAATACGCGCGGGTGTCCGTCGGCGGGGTATCCACCGCGTCGAGCACCTGCTGTTCGCTGACCAGACGCTGCATCGACCCGCGGGCCACGAGCCGGTTGTACAGGCCCTTGTCGAGACGCACATCCGAATACTGCAGATCCACCATGTGCAGCCGCGGCGCCGACCACGCCAAGCTCTCCCGCTGCCGGAACCCTTCGAGCAACCGCAGTTTCGCAGGCCAGTCCAGCAGATCCGCGCATTCCATCGGATCCCGCTCGAGCAGATCGAGCACCATCGCCCACTTGTCCAGAATATCGACGACCCGCGCGTCGTCGGTGCCATCGTGGAACTTCGCGGCCCGCTCATGGTACAGACGCTGCAACGCCAGACCCGTGACCTCCCGGCCGTCCGACAAGGCCACCGTCTTGCGTAGAGTCGGATCGTGACTGATGTGGTGCACCGCCGTGACCGGCCGCGCCAACTGCAGATCCGACAGATCGACGCCCGCCTCGATCAGATCGAGCACCAACGCCGTCGTGCCGACCTTCAGGTACGTCGACATCTCCGCCAGGTTCGCATCACCGATGATCACATGCAGACGCCGATACTTGTCGGGGTCGGCGTGCGGCTCGTCGCGAGTATTGATGATGCCGCGCTTGAGGGTGGTCTCCAACCCGACCTCGACCTCGATGTAATCGGCGCGCTGCGACAGCTGGAAACCGGGTTCGTCACCGGACTGCCCGATCCCCACCCGCCCGGACCCACAGATCACCTGCCGCGACGCGAAGAACGGGGTCAGGCCCGCGATCACCGCCGAGAACGGGGTGTCCCGCGCCATCAGATAGTTCTCATGCGTGCCGTAGGACGCACCCTTGCCGTCGACGTTGTTCTTGTACAACTGCAGGCGCGGCGCACCGGGCACACTCGACGCATGCCTGGCCGCGGCCTCCATCACCCGCTCGCCGGCCTTGTCCCAGATCACCGCATCGAGCGGGTCGGTGACCTCCGGTGCCGAGAATTCGGGATGCGCATGATCGACATACAGGCGCGCCCCGTTGGTGAGGATCATGTTGGCCGCACCGACCTCATCGGCATCGATCACCGGCGCCGGACCGTTGAAGCGCCCCAGATCGAAGCCGCGGGCATCCCGCAGCGGTGACTCCACCTCGTAGTCCCAGCGGGTCCGCTTCGCGCGCGGCACCCCCGCCGCCGCCGCGTACGCCAGGACCGCCTGGGTGGATGTCAGGATGGGGTTCGCTGTGGGGTCACTGGGCGACGAAATCCCGTATTCGACCTCGATACCGATGATCCGCTGCATACCGTCGAGACTAGGTGATCGGCGAACCGGCGCCAGTGCGGCGGGCCGTGCAATCCAGATAGCTCGACGCATCGATCAGCCGCAACACCGCCGCGACCGGCCACGGCGCCCACCCGGCCCGCGGATCATCGCCGATTCTCGGGTCCGACACCGGCACCCGCCGACCGCGGGTCAGCACCGCAGCACCCCCGGCGGCCCGCACATTCCGCACCCAATCGGTGCCGGTGCCGTACGTCAACGCCACCCGAAACCGCGCACCGTCGGTGAACAGCAGCACCGGTGTCCGGTACTGCCGGCCGGACCGGCGACCGCGATGCTCGACGACACCGGTGCCCGGCAGATACCAGGCCACCGGTGTCGCGATCCGGTTCGTGACGACCCGATTGGCCCGGGCCAACACGCGCGGCAGCGGCATGGCGCCTCCCCGGTCGGCATACCGGTCCGCTACAGGTACTGGCCGGTGTTCGACTCGGTGTCGATCGCGCGGCTCGCACTCGCATTCTTGCCCGTGACCAACGTGCGGATGTACACGATCCGCTCGCCCTTCTTCCCGGAGATCCGTGCCCAGTCGTCGGGGTTGGTGGTGTTGGGCAGATCCTCGTTCTCGGCGAACTCGTCGACGATCGAGTCCAGCAGATGCTGCACCCGCAGACCGTTCGCTCCGGTGTCCAGCACCGCCTTGATCGCATACTTCTTCGCGCGGTCGACGATGTTCTGGATCATCGCGCCCGAGTTGAAGTCCTTGAAGTACAGGACCTCCTTGTCGCCGTTCGCGTAGGTGACCTCCAGGAACCGATTCTCCTCGGACTCCGCGTACATCCGATCGACCACCCGCTCGATCATCGCCCGCACGCACGCCGACCGATCGCCACCGAACTCGGCGATGTCGTCGGCATGCACCGGCAACTGCTCCGTCAGGTACTTCGAGAAGATGTCCAGCGCAGCCTCAGCGTCGGGACGCTCGATCTTGATCTTCACATCGAGCCGACCCGGGCGCAGGATCGCCGGGTCGATCATGTCCTCGCGGTTGGACGCACCGATGACGATGACGTTCTCGAGCCCCTCGACACCATCGATCTCACTGAGCAACTGCGGCACGACCGTCGTCTCCACATCCGACGACACACCCGACCCGCGGGTACGGAAGATCGAATCCATCTCGTCGAAGAACACGATCACCGGAGTGCCCTCGGACGCCTTCTCCCGGGCCCGCTGGAAGATCATCCGGATGTGCCGCTCGGTTTCACCGACGAACTTGTTGAGCAGCTCCGGACCCTTGATGTTGAGGAAGAAGGACTTGGCTTCCTTCGAATCCTCACCACGGGCCTCGGCGATCTTCTTCGCCAGCGAATTCGCGACCGCCTTCGCAATGAGGGTCTTACCGCACCCGGGCGGTCCGTACAGCAGCACACCCTTCGGTGGCCGCAACGCGTATTCGCGGAACAGGTCCTTGTGCAGAAACGGCAACTCGACGGCATCGCGGATCTGCTCGATCTGCCGCCCCAGACCACCGATATCGCCGTAGTCGACATCCGGCACCTCTTCGAGCACCAGATCCTCGACCTCGGCCTTGGGGATCCGCTCGAACGCATACCCGGCCTTGCTGTCGACCAGCAACGAATCACCCGACCGCAGCGTGAGCCGGTCACCGTTCTCGTCGGTGACCTCCTCGACCGACGAATCGAGGCTGCGGGCCGCGATCTGCGCGAGCGGTTCCGACAGCCACACCACCCGCTCCTCGTCGGCATGCCCGACCACCAGCGCGCGGCGCCCGTCGTCGAGCAACTCGCGCAATGTGGTGATCTCACCGACACGTTCGAACCCACCGACCTCGACCACCGTCAACGCCTCGTTCAAGCGCACGGTCTGGCCGGTCCGGAACGAGTCGATCTCGAGATTCGGGGACACCCCCACCCGCATCTTGCGGCCCGAGGTGAACACGTCGACGGTGCTGTCCTCGAACGACTCGAGCAGCACCCCGTACCCGCTGGGCGGTTGACCGAGCCGATCGACCTCCTCGCGGAGCGTGAGCAACTGCTGACGCGCCTCCTTGAGGGTCTCGAGCAGCTTCCCATTACGTACCGTGACCGACTCGAGCCTCGATTCGAGGTCGCGGACACGATCGGACGGTTCGGTGAGCCTGGTCCGGAGGGCGACCACCTCGGCGCGCAGTTCTTCGAGTTCCCGTGCGGCAGCACCCGAATCCGGATTCTCTGACGAGGTCATGTGCGACTCCCTCCACTTGGTCATTCCACGCTACCGGCAGTTCGCCGAAAGTGGGGGGCGACACGAAATCCTCGTGTTGCGAACGCGTGTCGCCTCAGTCACGGGTACACGGCGACGCACCCCCTCACCACACTGTTAGCCTTGCCTAATCTCGACAATCGTGCCGTTTCGTTTGTTCCCGAAAGGACTGCTCCTGTGAACACCCGCACCCTCTGGGCCGCCGCGGCCACCGTCCTCGCCGTCACCGTGCTGCCCGCCTGCTCCTCAGACAGCGACACCACCACCGACGAGGCGACCACCACGACCAGCGCCGACACCACCGATACCGAGCCAACCACCGCCGCCGAGACGACCAGTGGCACTGCCGAGGCCCCCGTCGACGCCGCCGAACTCCAGACCCAGATGGACGTGTTCTTCGACCCCGCCGCCCCCGTCGACGCCAAGATTGCCGTCATCGAAAACGGTGAGGCCCGCACAGCCGTGATCACCCAATTCAACGAAGTGCTCACCGGCTACCCCCTCACCGCCGCGGTCGGGGAGGTCAACGGCGTAGACGACACCACCGTCACCGCCGTCACCGAGATCGCCGGACCGCACGGCGGCGCACCCGTGACCCTGACCTTCACCGAGGTAGACGACGCGTGGCTGCTCGCCGACGACAGCACGTGCTCCGTCCTCGAAATGGGTCGCCTCACCTGCGAGTGAACCGGCACATCACCGCACGGCGGCGTCTCAGCCCTTGCTGGGGCGCCGCTGCGGCTTCGGGGTGACCGTGCCCTCGGCCAACTTGCGGGCCGACACCAGAAACGCAGTGTGCCCCTGCATCCGATGCTCCGGCCGCACCGCCAACCCCACCACATGCCAGTCCCGCACCATCGACTCCCACGACCGCGGCTCGGTCCAGCACGTCTGCTCGCGCATCGCCTCGACGACCTTCGACAACTGCGTCACCGTCGCCACATACACGAGCAACACACCACCGGGCACCAAAGCATTCGCCACCGCCGGCAACGCATCCCACGGCGCCAACATATCCAACACCACCCGATCCACCGACCCGTGCTTCTCGACGTCGTACGACGCGACATCGGCGACCGTCAGATCCCAATTCGCCGGGCGCTCCCCGAAGAACGTCTCCACATTGCGCACGGCATGCACCGCATGATCATCGCGCACCTCGTACGAGATCACCTTGCCCTCAGGGCCCACCGCCCGCAGCAACGAACACGTCAACGCACCCGAGCCCGCACCCGCCTCGAGCACCCGAGCCCCCGGGAACACATCCCCCTCGTGCACGATCTGCGCCGCATCCTTCGGGTAGATCACCTGCGCTCCGCGCGGCATCGACAGCACATAGTCCACCAGCAGCGGACGCAACGCCAGATACGGCGTGCCGTTCGTCGAGGTCACCACCGTGCCCTCGTCCGCACCGATCAGATCGTCGTGCACGATCCCCCCGCGATGGGTGTGGAACTCCTTACCGGACTCGAGGACCACCGTGTACTTGCGGCCCTTGGCGTCGGTCAACTGCACCCGATCCCCCACCCCGAACGGTCCGCTGCGCCCGAGTCCGCCTACTGCCATCGCCGTGCCACCTTCGCCTACATGCAACCGCCACACCCGTGACGCCCAGACCCGACACGGTGCCAGGCCGCACACCAGCCTGCCAGGGCGACCACCCGAGACCCTCCACACCCCCCACATGCCATCATCGGACACCCATCCTCGAGACGACCCCGGAGACCGACCCGCGTGAGCGACACCGCCTACTTCGTACCCATCCCCGGACCCGGGACCACCCTCAACGGCACCCCCACCGACCCCCACATCGAATCCTTCCGGCCCACCCGCCACGCCGTCAGCACCTGGGGCCCCGACCTACAGCACGGCGCACCCCCGTCCGCCCTGCTCGTTCGCGCCCTCGAACGACACCGGCCACGCCCCGATGCCCGGCTCTCCCGTATCTGCATCGACCTGCTCGGCCCCGTACCGCTGACCGACATCGAAGTACGCACCCGCATCGACCGGCCCGGCCGACAGATCGAACTCGTCGTCGCCGAACTGTGGGCCACCGCCCCCGACGGCACCGGCCGCGCCGTCGCGCGCGGCACCGGATGGCGCCTGCAGACCCACGACCTCCCCGACGTCGCCCGCACCTCCGAACCGGCACTCGCCCCCTTCGACCCCACCGCCGAGACCTCCGACATGACCCTGTTCGGGCTCGGCGGCTACATCGACACCCTCGACTGGCACATCGTGACCCCGTTCGGAATACCCGGCCCCTCTGCCGCATGGGTCCGCACCCGCCTCGACCTCGTCGAAGGAGAGACCCTCACACCCCTCGAACGACTCTTCGCCGTCGCAGACGTCGCCAATGGCATCGGATCCAAACTCGACCCCGCACACTGGCTGTTCCTCAACACCGACCTGACGGTGCACCTGTTCCGTGAACCCGACAGCCACTGGACCGGCATCTCCGCCGAAACCTCCGTCGGCCCCGACGGCATCGGCATGACCACCGGAGTACTCCACGACGAACACGGCCCGCTCGGACGCATCACCCAGAACGTGCAGGTGCGGCCCCGCTGACGCGAGACCGCACCTGTCACCTCACCCCGCGGCGGGGGGATCACTTCACTCCTCGGTGACGCCCCGCATCGCGCGGCACGACCGGATATCCGATGCCAGGATCGCGCGGGCACCGATCTCCGCAAGCCGATCCATCACCGCATTGTGGCCCTTGCGCGGCACCATCGCCCGCACCGCCACCGAATAGTCGTTCGCCAGCGGCGAGATCGTCGGAGACTCCAAACCGGGAGTCACCTTCACCGCAGCATCGAGCAGGTGCTTCGGGCAGTCGTAGTCGATCATCACGTACTGCTGCGCGAAGACCACACCCTCGAGGCGGGCGATCAGCTGGTTGCGGGCCCGATCGGTCCGATCCGCGCCCTCCCGCTCGATCAGCACACCCTCCGAGTCGCACAAAGAATCCCCGAACGCCACCAGCTCGTGCTGCCGCAGCGTACGACCCGACCCCACCACATCGGCGATCGCATCCGCGACACCGAGCTGGATCGAGATCTCCACCGCACCATCGAGCCGGATCACCGTTGCCTCGATACCCCGCTCGGCCAGATCCTTACGCACCAGATTCGCGTACGACGTCGCGATCCGCAGACCCCGCAGATCCTCGATCTCCCACTCCCGACCCTTCGGACCCGCATACCTGAACCTCGACGACCCGAAGCCCAACGACAACCGCTCGGCGACAGGTGCACCCGAATCCAACGCCAGATCCCGGCCGGTGATACCCAGATCGAGCTCACCCGACCCGACATAGATCGCGATGTCCTTAGGACGCAAAAAGAAGAACTCGACCTCGTTGACCGGGTCGATCACAGTCAGATCCCGGGAATCGGAGCGCCAGCGGTAACCGGCCTCCCGCAGAATCTCGGCGGCAGACTCGGACAACGAGCCCTTGTTGGGAACTGCAACGCGCAGCATGGAAGAAATCCTTTCGGACAGAAGGGGGCAAGAAGATCGATCAGGACACATCCGGGGCACGGACGGCACACCCACCACCGAAGCGGCGGTCACCGCCCGTCACAGATGCTTGTAGACGTCCTCGAGCTTCAGGCCACGCCCCACCATCAATACCTGCGTCCAGTACAGCAGCTGGGAGATCTCCTCAGCGAGCTCCTCATCGGACTGGTACTCGGCAGCGATCCACACTTCGCCGGCTTCCTCGAGTACCTTCTTGCCCTGCGCATGGACACCGGCATCCAACGCAGCAACGGTGCCGGAACCCTCAGGACGGGTCGCAGCACGCTCGGTCAGCTCGGCGAACAGGGATTCGAAGGTCTTCACGGAAACCGATTGTTTCATGCCACGCCCCCGCACCCACAATCAGGACACCGCACCACTCACCACGACAACTCCTGCGCACTGTCGAACCGCCGCACCGCGCCACTCACCGGATCCACGAACTCCAAAGTGCGCGCCAGCAACTGCAACGGATCGGTGAACTGCCCCGGCGCGCGACGCACGAACACCGGGTAGAAATTGTCCCCCTCGATCGGCACACCCAGCGACATCAGATGCAACCGCAATTGATGAGTACGACCTGTGCGCGGGTACAACCGGTACCGAGCCCGCCCACCACGACGCTCCACCAACTCGATCAGCGTCTCCGAATTCGGCTCGCCCGGCACCTGCGTCGCCGTCAACTCACCGTGCCGCTTGACGATCCGCGTCCGCACCGTGCGTGGAAACTCCAACTCCGGCCGATACCCCGCGATCGCTTCATACACCTTGCGCACCCGCTGCTGCTCGAACAACGCCTGATACGGGCGCCGCAACAGCGGATCACTCGTGCACAGCAACACCCCGGCGGTCATCCGATCGAGCCGATGCACCGGCACCAGATCCGGCAGATCCAGATCCCGCCGCAATCGCACCGTCACCGTCTCCCGAATATGCGCACCCCGCGGGATCGTCGACAGGAAATGAGGCTTGTCGACCACCACCAACCCGTCCCCGCGATACAGCACCCCCACCGGGAACGGCACCGGCGTCTCCGGCGGCGGCTCCCGATAGAAATACACGAACCGGCCCGGCTGGAACCGAGTCAGCTCATCCACCTGCCGCCCATGCTCATCGACGAGTTCCCGTGCCGCAATCCGGACGTGCCAGTCCTCCTCCGGATACTCGTCGAGCAGAAACCCGAGCACCGTGCGCGCGGCACCCTCGACCGGCATGCGAACCCGATCGGGACCCAACCCATCGCGCACCGGCAACGGCGCAGCGGCCACCGTCAGGCCCCGGCTTCGGTCGTGTCCGGAACACATCCCTCACACACCAACGTCAACTCCCGACCGTTGACATCAGGATGATTGCGGTACCTCGACGTCGGCGTTCCGCACATAGTGCACCGCCCCAGCGTGACCGCGTCCTCGGAGAACTCCACATTCATCCGACCGTCGAAGACGTACAGCGAACCCTCCCACAACCCGGCATCACCGAACGTCTCGCCATACCGGACGATGCCACCGTCGAGCTGGTACACCTCTTCGAAACCACGATTGCGCATCAACACCGACAACACCTCACACCGCACCCCACCCGTGCAGTAGGTCACCACCGGCTTCGACTTGAGGTGGTCGTACCGGCCGCTGTCCAGCTCCGCGACGAAGTCGCGCGTGGTGTCCACCTCGGGCACCACCGCATCCCGGAACCGCCCGATCTGTGCCTCGAGCTTGTTGCGGCCATCGAAGAACACCACATCGTCCCGCTCGGTCATCAACGCGTGCACGGCGTGCGGCGACAGATGCGTCCCGCCGCCGACCACACCGTTCTCGTCGACCTTGACCTCGTCCGGCGCCCCGAACGTGACGATCTCGGGCCGCACCTTCACCGACAACCGCGGGAAATCGTCGCCCGTGCCGTCGGACCACTTGACGTCGACGTCACGAAACGCCGGATAGCTGCGCAACCCCCGCACATACTTCTTCACCGCGTCGATGTTGCCCCCGACAGTGCCGTTGATGCCGTGCTCGGAAACCAGGATCCGGCCGGTCAATCCGTTCGACGCGGCCAAGGTGTGCTGCCACAACCGCATCGCCTCCGGATCAGGCAACGCCGTGAACTTGTAGAACAGGACGATCTTCGGAACCGCCACGATCACTGCCGCCCGGATGCGTGCAGCGCGTGCAGATCAGCCACCGAAAGACCTTCCAGCGTCGACCGGAACACCCGCCGCGACGAGGCCGGCACCGTCGTCAGCGACGGCACCACCAACACCGTGCACCCCGCCGCATCCGCAGCCGCCGCACCCGTCGGCGAATCCTCGACCGCGAGACACTGCGCCGGATCGAGCCCCAGCAACTCCGCTGCCCTCAGATACGGTGCAGGATCCGGCTTGCCCGCGGGAACCTCGTCCCCGCACACCGTGTGATCGAAGTGGTCGCGACCGAGGGTGTCGAGCGCGACATCGCACAACATCCGGCCGGTGTTGGTCACCAACGCCTGGCCGAGGCCCGCGGCACGAACCGCGCCCAGCGCGTCCCGCGCACCCGGGCGCCACGGCAACCCCTTCGCGAACAACACCGACATGTACGCGTTGAGCCAGTCCTCCGCGGCAGTCTGCTCATCCGGCGTCGGGTCGAGCCCGAGGCCGTCGAACGTCCGCCACACCGACAGATCCAGTGGGCCCCCGATCGTCGAGATCCGCACCTCCTCCGACATGGGCCCACCGAGATGCAGCGACAACTCGCGCATCCCGATGTCCCACAACTGCTCCGATTCGAGCAGCGTGCCGTCCATGTCCCACAACACCGCCTGCAACACACCCGCCCGTTTCGAGATGGCGGGTGCGTCGCCGATCAACTCAGACATTGAAGTACTTGGCCTCCGGGTGGTGCAGCACGAACGCATCGGTGGACTGCTCGGGATGCAACTGCAACTCCTCCGACAGCTCCACCCCGATCCGCTCCGGTTCGAGCAACTCGACGAGCTTGATCCGATCCTCGAGCTCCGGGCACGCGCCGTAACCGAAGGCGAAACGAGCACCCCGGTAGGCAAGCTTGAAATACTCGGCCACCTCGTCCGGATCCTCGTCGGCAGCGGTGCCGCCACCAGAAAACGCGAGCTCCTGCCGGATCCGCCGATGCCAGTACTCGGCCAGAGCCTCTGTCAACTGCACACCGATACCGTGCACCTCCAGATAGTCGCGGTACGAGTTCGACGCAAACAACTCGTTCGCGAAATCCGCGATCGGCTGACCCATCGTCACCAACTGGAACGGCCACACATCGACCTCACCCGACGCGATCGCATCCTCACGCGACCGCACGAAATCGGCGATGCACAAGAACCGCGACCGCTGCTGACGCGGGAACGTGAACCGGTACTGCTCCGGAGCATCCGGACGCGGCTCCGTCAGGATCACCACATCATCGCCTTCGGACACCGCCGGGAAATACCCGTACACCACCGCAGCATGCTGCAGAATGCCCTCGGTCGACAACCGATCCAGCCAATACCGCAACCGCGGCCGGCCCTCCGACTCCACCAACTCCTCGTACGTCGGACCGTCACCGGCACGCTGTCCCCGTAGACCCCACTGGCCCAGGAACAACGCCCGCTCGTCCACCAACGACGCATACTCCGCCAACGCGATCCCCTTGACCACCCGCGTCCCCCAGAACGGGGGCGTCGGCACCGGCAGATCCGCAGCCACGTCACTACGCTCGGGGATCACAGCCGGAGTCTCCTCCGCCTTGCGCTTCTCCGCGATCCGCTTGCTGCGCTCGTGCCGCGCCTTGCGCTCGGCTGCCTTGCGCGCGGCTTCGAGCGCCTCCGGGCTGTTCGGATCCGGACCCTCGCCGCGCTTGATCGCCATCACACGATCCATCAGTGTCAGTCCCTCGAACGCGTCGCGCGCGTACGACACCTCACCCGCATACACCTCGGCCAGATCGTTCTCGACGTAGCTCCGAGTGAGGGCCGCACCACCGAGAAGCACCGGGAACTGCTCCGAGACACCCCGAGAGTTGAGCTCCTCGAGGTTCTCCTTCATCACCACGGTCGACTTCACCAGCAGACCGGACATGCCGATCACATCGGCGCGCTTGTCGATCGCCGCTTCGAGAATCGTCGAAATCGGCTGCTTGATACCGAGATTGACCACCTCGTACCCATTGTTCGACAAAATGATGTCCACAAGGTTCTTACCGATGTCATGCACATCGCCCTTGACGGTCGCCAGGACGATCCGGCCCTTGCCGTCGTCGCCCGTCGACTCCATGTGCGGCTCGAGATGCGCCACCGCTGCCTTCATCACCTCGGCGGACTGCAACACGAACGGTAATTGCATCTGCCCGGACCCGAACAACTCACCGACCGTCTTCATCCCCGACAACAAGGTGTCGTTGATGATCGCCAGCGGCGGCACCGCCTTCATCGCCTCGTCGAGGTCTGCTTCGAGACCGTTGCGCTCACCGTCGACGATCCGCCGCTCGAGACGCTCGAACAGCGGCAACCCAGCGAGCTCCTGCGCGCGGGATTCACGCGCCGACGCCGCCGACACACCCTCGAACAGCTCCATCAGCTTCTGCAGCGGGTCGTAGCCCTCGCGGCGCCGGTCGTACACCAGATCCAACGCGACCTGTCGCTGCTCGTCGGGGATCCGTGCCATCGGCAGGATCTTCGACGCGTGCACGATCGCGGTATCGAGACCCGCCTCCGTGCACTCGTTCAAGAACACCGAGTTCAGTACCTGCCGCGCCGCCGGGTTCAGACCGAATGACACATTCGACACTCCCAGGGTGAAGTGCACCCGCGGATGCAGCCGGTGGAGCTCGCGGATCGCCCCGATCGTCTCGATCGCGTCGCGCCGCACCTCCTCCTGCCCCGTCGAGATGGGGAACGTCAACGCATCGACGATGATGTCGTCGGGATCGAGGCCCCAGTTCTCGGTCAGGTCCGTGATGAGACGCTCGGCGATACGCACCTTGTGCTCGGCCGTTCGTGCCTGACCTTCCTCGTCGATCGTCAGCGCGACCACCGCCGCGCCGTGTTCGACGACGTGCTCCATGATCCGCTGGAACCGCGAACCCGGCCCGTCACCGTCCTCGTAGTTCACCGAGTTCACGGCGCACCGGCCACCGAGATGCTCGAGACCCGCCCGGATCACGTCCGGCTCGGTCGAGTCGATCATGATCGGCAGCGTCGACGACGTCGCGAACCGCGACGCGAGCTCCGACATGTCGCGTGCACCGTCGCGACCCACGTAGTCGACGTTGAGGTCGAGCATGTGCGCGCCGTCGCGGATCTGATCCTTGGCGATGTCGAGGCACTTCTCCCAATCCGCGGCGATCATCGCCTCACGGAACGCCTTCGACCCGTTCGTGTTGGTGCGCTCACCGATCATCAGAATCGACGCATCCTGCTCGAACGGCACTGCCGTGTACAGCGACGACACACCCGGCTCGTGCTGCGGGGCCCGAGTCGCCGGCTGCGCCTCGCGCACCGCCTCCGCGACCTGACGGATGTGCTCCGGCGTCGTACCGCAGCACCCACCGACAAGCGCGAGCCCGAACTCCGAGACGAACCCAGCGAGCGCCGCCGCAAGCTCGTCCGGCAGCAGCGGGTACTCGGCCCCATTCTTACCGAGCACCGGCAGACCGGCGTTCGGCATCACCGACACCGGAATGCGGGCATGCTGTGACAAGTACCGCAGATGCTCGCTCATCTCGGCGGGACCCGTCGCACAATTCAGCCCGATCAGATCGATACCGAGAGGCTCCAACGCGGTGAGCGCTGCTCCGATCTCCGATCCGAGCAACATCGTGCCGGTGGTTTCCACCGTGACATGGGCGATGATCGGGATCCGCCGGCCTGCCTGCTCCATCGCGCGGCGACTGCCGATGATCGCGGACTTCGCCTGCAGCAGGTCCTGGCAGGTCTCGACGAGGATCGCGTCGGCACCACCGTCGAGCATGCCCATCGCGGCTTCGCCGTAGGCATCTCGCAGCACGTCGAACGGTGCATGGCCGAGGGTGGGCAACTTGGTGCCCGGACCCATCGAACCCAGCACCATCCGAGGTACACCGTCGGCGGACGGACCCATCTCGTCTGCCACCTCCCGTGCGAGCCGGGTACCACGCTCGGAGAGATCGCGAATGCGGTCGGAAATGTCGTAATCGGCGAGGTTGGGCAGGTTGCAGCCGAAGGTATTGGTCGAGACGATGTCGGCCCCGGCTTCGAAGTACGCCCGGTGGATCCCCTTGATCACATCCGGTCGAGTCTCGTTCAAGATCTCGTTGCACCCCTCCAGGTCACGGAAGTCGTCGAGCGACAGATCCGCAGCCTGCAACATGGTGCCCATCGCCCCGTCTCCGATGACAACACGCTGTTTCAGCGCATCGAACAAGGCAGAGTTCAGTGGGGTGGACATGGCAACCAGAGTAGTGGGCGCACAAACGGCACCCGGCCGTAGGCTGGATGGGTGAGTGCAAGTGAGTATCCCGAGACCCCGGAGCAGGCCGTTCCCGAGTTCCGCAACCCGGTGCTCGTCGCCGCGTTCGAAGGATGGAATGACGCCGGCGACGCCGCGACCGGGGCTGTCGAGCACCTCGAACTGATCTGGGACGCCGAACCCTTCGCCGAACTGGACTCCGAGGAGTACTACGACTACCAGGTCAACCGCCCCCAGGCCCGCCTCGTCGACGGCGTGACCCGACAGATCGAGTGGCCCGCGACCCGCCTGTCCGCGTGCTCCCCGCCGGGCAGCGACCGGGACATCGTGCTGCTACGCGGCATCGAACCCAACATGCGGTGGCGCAGCTTCTGCGACGCGATCCTCGAGCTCATCGACGACCTGGGTATCCACACCGTCGTGGTGCTCGGTGCACTGCTCGCCGACACCCCGCACACGCGCCCGGTACCGGTGACCGGCACCGCCTACAGCGCCGAAGCCGCCAAGCGGTTCAACCTCGAGAAATCGCGATACGAAGGGCCGACAGGCATCAACGGGGTTCTGCAGGATGCGTGCGTGCGCGCGGGAATCCCCGCCGTGTCTTTCTGGGCTGCCGTCCCCCACTACGTGTCGAACCCACCGAACCCCAAGGCCACGGTCGCGCTGCTGCGCCGCGTCGAAGACGTCCTCGACGTCGAGGTCCCCCTCGGTGAACTCCCCGCGCTCGCCGAGGAATGGGAAGAGGCCGTCACCTCGATGACCGAGGACGACGAAGACATCACCGACTACGTGCGCGGTCTCGAAGAACGCGGCGACGCCGAAACCGATATCTCCGATGTGATCTCCAAAATCGACGGCGACGCGCTCGCCGCCGAGTTCGAGCGCTATCTGCGACGAAGGGGCCCCGGCGGGTTCGCTCAGTGAGCGGATACCGCGAATCGCTCCAGCGCGCGGCACTGTACGTCGGCGGATTCCTCGGCCCGTTCGGTGGTGGCGTCGTCGTGTCGATGCTGCCCGAGATCGGAGAAGACACGGGAGTGTCCGCCGGAGTCGCCGCGACCACGGTCACCGCGTACTTGGGTGTGTTCGCCGTGTTCATGTTGTTCTCCGGAACCCTCGGCGCACGCTGGGGCCGGTTGCGGACTGTGCGTACCGCCTACGTGGTGTACGCGGTGGTCTCGGTCGCTGCGGCACTCGCGCCGACGTTCTCGCTGCTGATAGGCGCTCGCATGCTGCAGGGCGCAGGCAACGCGTTCACCACTCCCCTGCTGCTTGCAGCGTTGGCGGCGATCACTCCACGTGAGTCGCTGGGGCGTGCACTCGGCCTGTTCGGCGCGATGCAGGCGGCCGGGCAGACCACAGCACCGCTCGTCGGCGGTCTCGCCGCGGAGGTGAACTGGAGATGGGCATTCGTCGTCCTCGCTGCCGCGGCCGTCGTACTCGCGGTGATCGGCCTGCCCGACCGAATGGACGAGGACGAGGAAGGTCCGGCTCGACTACGGGACGCGCTACGTCCACGTGTGCTCCGTGTCGGAGTGGTCGCGCTCCTCGGCTTCGGCGCACTCGGAGGGTTGGGGTTTCTCCTGGCATTCCGTGTCGAAGACGACTTCGGTCTTTCCCCTGCAGGCCGAGGTGCGCTGCTCACCGTGTTCGGGCTGGCAGGCATCCTCACGGCCCGCCGTGTGGGAACGCTCATCGACCGGATCGGCGCGCATCGCTCGGTCCTGCTCGGCGCAGTGTCCGGCGCAGTCCTCCTCGTCGCGGCAGGGGCGTTGGGAAGCATCGCCGTCATCGCGGCGGTGTGGTTCGTCGCCGGTATTGCCTCGCAGTGCGTCCTGGTCGCAGCGAACGCCGCGGTCCTCGGCGACTCCGGAGGTAATCGGGGTGGGGCGGTCTCGGTGGTCCTGGCATTCCGATTCGGAGGCGCGGCCCTGGCACCTGCCGCGTTGACTCCCCTGTACGCCACACACCCGACCGCAGCATTCGTCGTCCCCGCTGTGCTGCTCGCAGTGATGGCGCCGCTGATGATGCCGTCGGATCCGGCGTCGGCGACCGACCGCTGAAGATCTGTTTGTCCGAGTTGTGGGTGAGGGAGGCTCTCAGAGCGGTGAATATTCTGTTTTTCTAGCCCTTCCGTATGGTTCAGAATATTTCAAAGAGTGGGCGTACCCGGGTCGGTCTTCGTACACAGCGAGTCGCTCGATCCAGGAGCCGGCCCCCGACCACTCGGATCCCCGTGCGCTCGCACTCACTACCCGAGTGGCTCGATGGCGTCTTGGTGTGGCCTACTTCCCCACCGAAGCCGAGAGCCCTCGGATCGCTGCTACTCCCCCATCGGGAGTGCGCGTAGAGACTTCACTGTCGCATCGACGGCACGTGCCGCTTCCGCACCCTTGGTGACGAAGTGGCGCGTGAAGTAGTTGATGTGCTCCTCGTGCTCGTGGAAATGGTGCGGGGTGAGCACAACCGAGAACACCGGAACATCCGTGTCGAGCTGCACGCGCATCAGACCGTCGATCACGGCTGTGGCCACGAAGTCGTGCCGGTAGATGCCACCGTCCACGACGAGCCCGGCCGCGACGATTGCGTCGTACCGCCCGGAGTGAGCGAGGCGCTGAGCGTGCAGAGGAATCTCGAATGCACCGGGAACCTCGAAGAAGTCCAGCGAGTCCTTCGCGTACCCGAGCGCGACGATCTCGTCGGTGAATCCTTCCTTCGCCTGGTCGACGATAGTGCGATGCCATGTGGCCTGGATGAACGCGAGACGGCGCGCGGTGTCACTCATGTCGATGAAGTTAGCGCATCGACGTACCCCACTTTGCGGCTTGTACCGATGTGACGTGCACGACAGCACCACTATTTCGTTTACCCTGGGTTTCCGTCTCGTACAGACTGGTAATGTGGCGGATGTGACGCAACAGGACTCATCGGATACGACCGAAGCCGCCGGCCCCAAGCCGGAACGGCCGATCGACATCTACCGCCGTGCGTCGGTCTGCCTCGAAGCCTGCCTCCCCCTGGGATGGACGATGTCCAGCGACAGACCCCGCTCCCCCGAGGCTCCCCAGCGATTGGTCGTCACCTCCCCCGACGGTGAGTCGGTGTCGTTCGCGATCGTCGCGTCCCGAGGCGTCCTCAGCGGCGACGTCGCGCGCATCGCAGCCGAACTCTCCGACTCCGACCGCGGCTTCGTGTGCGCGCACTACCTGTCCGATCCCGTGCGCCGGCAACTCGACCAGCACGGCATCTCCTACGCGGACGCCACCGGAAACCTCACTCTGGTCGCGTCCCGGCCCGCAGTATGGGTGCGCAATCGCGGAGCCGACGCAGATCCGTGGCGGGGCCCGGGACGCCCCTCCGGTGTGCTGACCGGAGAACCGTCCGACCGAGTGGTCCGCGCCCTCGCCGACCACTCCGGTGAGATGACCGTGCCGGAATTGATCAAGCTCTCCGGCGCGTCCACCGGCGCCACCTACCGCGTGGTGGAGGTACTCATGGAGCGGGAGTTCATCCGGCGCATCCCCCGCGGGGGCATCACCGAGGTGCGGTGGGAACAGATGCTGCGCGCCTGGGCCGCGGATCGGAAGATGTGCGCAACCCGTCGCTTCGCAGCGCCGGACGGTCTCGAGATCGTGCGGAACCAACTCGCCGAGCGAATCGACATCACCTACGCCCTCAGCGGTGTCGGTGCCACCGACTACTCAGAATCCGACGTCCTGGAACTGTATGCCGACGACCCCGACGACTTCGCCGGCGCATTGGGACTACGTCCCGTGGACCGCGGTGGCGACGTGGTGGTGGCGATTCCGTGGTCGCCGGTGGTGTTCGACCGCATGGATCGCACCCGGTCTCTGCGCAGCGTGGCGCCGTCACATGTGTACGCAGACCTGTTGTCGGGCCCGTTCCGCAATCAGGAAGCCGCCGAACACATGCGTGCACGCCTGACCGCAGACGAAGCGCACTGGCGTCGCCCCATCCACTGACCCGCTCGCCGGGTGCCTGTACGGTTCGAGGTGGCAGCACACGTACAACAGGAGGTTCGGCCGAGATGGATTCCACGTCGGCGGTCGAGGACCTCCCCTCAGCGCTCGACTCTGCAGCACTGGCAAGTCGATTGAGCGAACACAGGCCGGCGGTATTCCTCGACTACGACGGCGTGCTCACTCCCATCGTCGACAGGCCCGACGACGCAGTCCTGTCCGCCACGATGCGCACCACTGTCCGTGCGCTGGCCGACCGCTGCCCCGTGTGCATCGTCACCGGCCGCGACCGCGCCGTCGTCCAGCAATTGATGGGCATCGACGATCTCACCGTCGCGGGAAGTCACGGCTTCGATATCTGGAAGCCCGGTCAGGGCGTGATCTCCCCCGATTCCCTCGGCGACTTCACCGAACTCGTCGCCGACACCACCGCCACATTGCGCGAACGACTCGCCGACACCGACGGGGTCACCCTCGAACCGAAGCGGGCCTCGGTGGCTGTGCACTACCGGAACGCCGGGCCGCAGGCACGTCAGCACACACACGATGTCGTCCACGCGTTACTCGACGAGTTGCCTGATCGACTCGAGTTGATTCCCGGGAAAATGGTGTACGAACTGCGGCCGGCAGTCGACTGGAACAAGGGCAAGGCCGTCCTGCACCTGATCGAGGTGCTCGGCCTCGACTCCGACGACATCGTCCCGATGTACCTCGGTGACGACATCACGGACGAGGACGCGTTCGCTGCCATCCGCGGCACAGGAATCGGGATTCTCGTGGGCAGCCCCGATGACCCCGAAATGAAGAATCGGGTCACCGCAGCCGAATTCGGGCTCGCGTCGGTGGACGACGTGGCACGCTTCCTGTCCGAGCTGGGTAGATGACGACCATGTAGCCGAACGGTTCGGCCGCCAGGAGGTAATCCGTGTACGACCCCGAGTTCAGCCTCGAGTACGACCGGTTCGATCCCGAGGCGGAGGGCCTGAGGGAATCGATGACCTCGACCGGCAACGGGTACTTCTGTACCCGCGGCGCCGCCGAGTGGGAGGACACGAGCGAGGTCCACTACCCCGGCACCTACGCGCACCGCTGCTACAACCGCGAGACGACCATCATGGGCGGAAGTCCCGTCCACAACGAGGATCTGGTCAACCTCCCGAACTGGCTCGTCCTCAAACTGCGCATCGACGACGAGGACGCGATCCGCTTGTCGAATGTCGAAGTGCTGTCCTACCGGCACGTGTACGACATCCGTACCGCGACGGTCATCCGAGAACTTCGCTTCCGGGATCGGAACGGCCGCGAGACATCTCTGGTGAGTCGACGATTCGTCAGCATGGCGCATTCGCATCAAGGCGCACTCGAATGGACACTCACGCCTGAGAACTGGTCCGGCCGCGTCGAGATCGTCTCGGCCATCGACGGTCGTATGTCGAACCGCGCGGTTGCCCGTTACCGCGATCTCGAGGGTCGTCATCTCGATCCGGTCACACCTCGCACCTTCGCTCCTGACACGATCGCATTGAAGGTTCAGATCCGGCAGTCGGACATCTACATCGCGCAGGCTGCCCGTACCCGGGTGTTCTCCGGCAGCAATATCGAGCCCATCGACGTCGAGCGCGACCTGTATCAGATGGAGGACTACATCCAGCAGGTTCTGGCGTTCGATGTCACCGAGGGTAATGCGGTCCGCGTGGAGAAGATCGTGTCGATGTTCACCTCGCGTGACGATGCGATCACCGAGCCGCTCGCGTCCGCGGGCCGCCATGTGTTGCGTTACTCCGATTTCGCCGCGGCCTGGGACGAGCATGCCGCGGCCTGGGACGAGCTGTGGGACATCTGCGATATCCGGCTACCCAAGGAGCCCCGCACGCAGTTGCTGTTGCGCTTGCACGTCGCGCATGTTCTTCAGGTGTGTTCCCGTCACACCTCGCGTCTGGATGCGGGTGTTCCGGCCCGCGGACTCAACGGCGAGGCCTACCGCGGGCATGTCTTCTGGGATGAGTTGTACGTGTATCCGTTCCTGGATCTGAGGATCCCGGAGGTCACCAAAGGGCTGATCATGTATCGGTACCGGCGGTTGTCCGAGGCTCAGGCCGCGGCGGCCGAGGCCGGGTACCGGGGCGCGATGTACCCGTGGCAGAGCGGATCCGACGGAACGGAGGAGACCCAGCTCGTCCATCTCAATCCTCTGTCGGGTCTGTGGGATCCGGATCTGAGCCGTCATCAGCGACACGTGAGTGCGGCGATCTTCTACAACGTGTGGAGGTACTACCAGGCGACCGACGACTTCGAGTTCCTCGCCGACCAGGGCGCGGAGATGATGCTCGAGATCACCCGATTCTGGGCGTCGATAGCCCAGTACAACCCCGAGCGGGATCGCTACGAGATCCACGGGGTGATGGGGCCTGACGAGTTCCACGAGCACTATCCCGATTCCGACGAGGCCGGGTTGCACAACAACGCCTACACGAACGTGATGGTGGCGTGGATCGCGGCGAAGGCGATCGAGGTGCTCGAACTGCTGTCGACGAGCAGGCAGACGGCGCTGCGAGCAGCGTTGCGGGTGACCAACGAGGAGTTGCAGCGTTGGTCGGAGATGAGCCGGAAGATGTTCGTCCCGTTCCATGACGGGGTGATCAGTCAGTTCGAGGGCTACGAGAATCTCGACGAGATCGATTGGAAGCACTATCGCGCGGAGTATTCCAACATCCAGAGAATGGATCGGATCCTGCGTGCCGAGGGGCACGATCCCAATCGATTCAAGGTGTCGAAACAGGCCGATGCGGTGATGCTGTTCTTCCTGTTCGACGACAACGAGTTGCGGCCGATCTTCGAGCGTCTCCGCTACGAGTACGACCGGGATCTCGTGCGGCGCACGGTCGACTACTACGACGAGCGTTCCTCGCATGGGTCCACGCTCAGTTTCGTTGCGTACGCGGGTGTGCTGGCGGGATTCGATCCCGAGTCGTCGTGGGAGCGGTTCAAGGTGGCCCTCGAGAGCGATGTGAGCGACCTGCAGGGCGGTACCACCAAGGAGGGGATCCACATGGGTGTCATGGCCGGGACCTTGGATCTGGTGCAGCGCTATTACGTCGGTGCCCGGATCTACGACGGTGTGCTGGTATTCCGGCCGCGGCTGCTCCCTCACCTCGACGGGGTGTCCTTCTCCATGCGGTATCGGGGCACCCCGCTGCGGGTGCAGATCTCCGGTGAGACGTTGACGGTGTGTGCTGAGGTCGAAGGGTTCCGGGTGCCGGTACAGGTCGGAGTGAACGGAGAGACGGTGCAGCTCGGTGCGGGGCAATCACACGAGTTCCGGATCCCGACCACTCCCCTGCCGGCCTGATCGAGTGGGATCGCCATGACGCGCGAGGAAAGTTCGCCCGCAACAGGGTTCGCAGGTGTGATCTTCGACGTCGACGGGGTACTCGTCGACTCGCCCCACGAGGTGGCCTGGCGGGAGTCGCTGGCCGGGCTCATGACGGGCCCGTGGCGGGATGCGGCCGAGCGTTCTGTCTGGTCGCCGGACGCATTCACCTCCCGGGTCTACCGCGAGGTGCTGTCCGGGAAGCCGCGGCATGCGGGTGCGCTGGCCTGCCTCGAGTACTTCGAAGTCCCTGACGCGCAGCTCCGTGAGAGCGAGTACGCGGAGCGTAAGCAGGCGATGCTGCTCCGGTTGATCGAGGAGGGCCGGTTCGACGCGTATGCCGACGGGGTGCGATTGGTGATGGCGGTGCGGGCCGCGGGTATTCCCGTCGCGGCGGCGTCGTCCTCGAAGAATGCACACCGCTTCCTGCGGGCGATCCGGCTCGGGGATTACGGAGGTGACGACACAACTCTGCTCGACGTGTTCGACGCGGACCTGTCGGGTCGCGATTTCGCCGAGGGCAAACCGGATCCGGAAATCTTTCTCACTGCGGCGACCCAACTCGGCGTGACTGCGGAGAGGTGTGTGGTGGTCGAGGACGCGGTCAGTGGCGTCCAGGCGGCCAAGGCCGGCGCAATGGTCGCGCTCGGTGTGGCGCGCGCCGGCGACGAGCACGAGTTGGCGCAGGCGGGTGCGGATCTTGTCGTGACCTCGCTCGATGATGTGGATCGTGACGCGTTCGTCGACGGACGGCTTGCGCGGCGCGCACGCTGACCGGACGTATGTGTGTGAGCACTGCGGCCTGACGGTCGATCGTGATCGTAATGCCGCGATCAACCTCGCCCGCCTCGGCGAGACCCAGTGCACGGGTGCAACGGGGACCGGTACCGGGAGGAGCCCGGCCGCCACCGATTCGGGTGGGGACGGACGTGGAGCCACGCAGAAGACCCGATCCGCGGCAGCGGAGAAGGCAGCAGGCTGTGAAGCGTCAACCCGGCACGACAACACCGTCGGTCAGGCCGGGACTGTCGCATCGGAAGGTGAGGCTGCCTGATGACGAAGCAAACAGGGGCGTGCTCACGTTTGCTCACCAAAGGCAACGGTTCAGCGGCCGAGTCCGTGCCAGCGCCAGTCGGCGATCTCCGGCATGTCCTCGCCGTGCTTCCGGATGTACTGCCGGTGCCTGATCAGCGTGTTCTTCAGGTGTTCGCGCGCGTAGGCGGCCACTGGGAGGAGGTGTTCGACACGGTCGACGACGTCCAACGCCAGGTCGAATCGGTCGATCCTGTTGAGGACACACATGTCGAACGGGGTTGTCGTGGTGCCCTCTTCGATGTATCCGCGCACGTGGATGTTGTCGTGGTTGCGGCGGCGGTAGGTGAGCCGGTGGATGAGCCACGGGTATCCGTGGTACGCGAATACGACGGGTGTGTCTGTGGTGAACAGGGCGTCGAAGTCGGCGTCGGGTAGTCCGTGCGGGTGCTCTCGGTCGTCCTGGAGGCGCATCAGGTCCACGACGTTGACCACCCTGATCAGCAGATCGGGGAACCATTCGTGGAGGATCTCCACTGCGGCGAGGGTTTCCATGGTGGGGACGTCGCCTGCGCAGGCGAGTACCACGTCGGGTTCGGCGTCGCGGTCGGTGCCGGCCCAGTCCCAGATCCCGATCCCTTTGGTGCAGTGGACGATGGCATCGTCGATGGAAAGATACTGCGGCTGAGGTTGTTTACCGGCGACGATCACGTTGATGTACTGCCGGGTGCGCAGGCAATGGTCGGTGACCGAGAGAAGGGTGTTGGCGTCGGGCGGTAGGTAGACGCGGATCACGTCGGATTTCTTGTTGACGACGTGATCGATGAATCCGGGGTCCTGATGGGAGAACCCGTTGTGGTCCTGACGCCACACATGTGAGGTGAGAAGGTAGTTGAGGGACGGGATGGGGCGACGCCAGTCGATCCGGTTGGTGGTGCGAAGCCATTTGGCGTGCTGGTTCACCATCGAGTCGACGATGTGCACGAACGCCTCGTAGCAGGAGAACAATCCGTGTCGTCCGGTCAGCAAGTATCCCTCGAGCCATCCCTGGCAGGTGTGTTCGGACAGGATCTCCATGACTCGACCGTCGGGTGCGAGGTGATCGTCGGTCGGCAGGATCTCGGCATTCCATGTGCGATCGGTCGCGTCGAGGACGTCGTCCAGCCGGTTTGAGCTGTGCTCGTCGGGGGCGACCATCCGGAAGGTTGTCGGGTTGTCGCGCATGACGTCGCGGAGGAAGGTGCCCAGGATTCGTGTGGATTCGGCGAAGTCGTGTCCGTGGAGATCTACGGCCACGGCGTGGTCGCGGAAGTCGGGTAGTGCGAGATCCCGGATTGCGGGACCGCCGTTGGCGTGTGGATTGGCGCTCATGCGTCGAGGTCCGGTCGGGTTCAGGGCGCGCAGGTCCGGCACGGGTGTTCCGTTGTCGTCGAACAGTTCGTCCGGGCGGTAGCTGCGCAGCCAGTGTTCGAGGATATCGCGATGCTCGTCGTCGTCGCGAGCGTGCGCGAACGGCACTTGATGTGCCCGCCATGTGCCTTCGATCGGGAGCCCGTCGACCTCCACCGGTCCGGTCCATCCTTTCGGCGAACGCAGCACGATCATCGGCCACGACGGTCGATCGCTGTTGCCGGACAGTCGGGCTTGCTGTTGGATCTCGGTGATGCGGTCGAGACAGCGGTCCAGCGCGTCGGCGAAGTGCCGGTGCATGTATTCGGGGTCGTGACCCGAAACGACGATCGGTTCGTGTCCGTATCCGCGAAGGAGCGATTCGAGTTCGTCGTCGCCGATGCGGTCGAGAAGCGTGGGACCGGCGATCTTGTATCCGTTGAGGTGCAGGATCGGAAGTACGGCACCGTCGCGGCGTGGATCGACGAATTTGTTGGAATGCCAGCTCGCGGCGAGTGGGCCGGTTTCGGCTTCGCCGTCGCCGATGACCGCTGCGACCACGAGATCGGGGTTGTCGAACGCGGCGCCGTACGCGTGGGACAGCGAATACCCGAGTTCGCCGCCCTCGTGGATGGATCCGGGGGTCTCCGGGGCCACGTGACTGGGTATGCCCCCGGGGAACGAGAACTGGGTGAACAGGCGACGCATGCCCGATTCGTCCTGGGAGATGTCGGGGTAGATCTCGCTGTATGTTCCTTCGAGCCAGGCTGCGGCGACCGGCCCGGGCCCACCGTGGCCGGGCCCCATGATGTAGATCATGTCGAGATCCCGGGCGAGGATCACGCGGTTGAGATGCGCGTAGACGAAGTTCAGACCCGGGGTGGTGCCCCAGTGTCCGAGGAGGCGCGGTTTGATGTGCTCGGCTCGTAGTGGTTCACGTAGCAGCGGGTTGTCCATGAGATAGATCTGCCCGACGGACAGGTAGTTGGCGGCCCGCCACCATGCGTCGAGATCGTGGACGTCCCCATCGGTCAGGATGGTGGGTTCAGCGTCAGGGGTCTGCATCAGGCTCCTCATCGACGACAACCGACCGTGATGTTGTGCTGCACAACCGGCTCATTCGCGTACCCTCTGCAGGAACGGTACCCACCGCACAGGCGTCTCACTCGTCGATCTCGGATTCATTGGTGGGTGGCCCGTGAGGAGGCCGGCCGCGCCTGCGCGGCGTGGCCGTAGACACTCGCACGGATCGAGCAGCTTCGGGAGTTGAGTGCCCATGGCGTGGGCCCGAGCAGCGGAACAGCACACAGAGGGCGCTGCGTCCCTCGAGCAAGTGCAGGTGCACCCGTTTGCGGGCTGCGTCGTGTGGCCGATCGCGACGGTCGTTGCGCTCGCTCATCTCGTGGCCGCGGTGGCAGGGCGCAACGGTTATTGGTTCGACGAGGTGTACATGCTCGCGATCGGCCGCGATCACCTGGACTTCGGTTCCGCCGATCAGCCGCCGATCGCGCCGCTGTTGGCGGCGTTGTCGGATGTCGTCGCGCCGGGGTCGGTGGTGGTCCTGCGGTTGCCGGCCATTGCGGCAACGGTGGCGGGTGTCGTTCTCGCCGCATTGATCGCTCGCGAACTCGACGGCGATCGACGCGCGCAGGGTATGGCGGCGGCGGCCCAGGCCACGTCGATTTCGGCGGCGTTGTTCGGGCACTGGCTCACGCCGTACACGCTCGAACCGGCGCAATGGTTGCTCCTGTTGTGGTTGTTCGTCAGGTGGGTGCGTCTCCGCGACGACCGGTTGCTCTTGTTCGTCGGTGTCGTGGCAGGGATCGCCGCGGAGACGAAGTTCCAGTCGCTGTTGTTGTGTGGGTCGCTGGTCGTCGGAGTGTTGGTGTGCGGTCCGCGGGATGTGTTGCGCCGAAGAATGTTCTGGGCAGGTGTGGCAGTCGGAGCCGTGATCACCGCACCGACCCTGGTGTGGCAGGCACGCCACGGCTGGCCGCAGTTGCTGATGTCCGAGGTGGTGGCGGAGGAAGCAGAGGTGCTGTACGGAGGCCGGGCTTCGGTCACGATTCAAATGCTGGTGTGGGCCGGTGTGGCGGGCACGGTGCTCGTCCTGCTCGGATTGTGGTGGTTGCTGCACGATCGGGAGTTCCGCCACTATCGGTTTCTTGCGGTCGCCTTCCTTGCCTTGCTGATCGTCTTCACGGTCACTGCGGGGCGGCCGTACTATCTGACAGGGTTCCACGGCGCTCTGATCGCGGTCGGCGCGGTGGGATTGCAGCGGCGACGTGAACGGGGTCTGGACCGCTGGAGTTGGACGGTGTGGCCGGCTTTCGCTGTCAGTGCCGTGGTTGCCGGAATCATGCTGGCGGCGTCGGTGGGATTCTCCAACAGTGATGTGGGTGAACGGATAGCGGACACCACGGCAGCGGCGTACCGGGAGTTGCCACCGGACGGGCGCGACCGAACGGCAGTGATCGGCCAGTCGTACATCATCGCTGCGTACCTCGATGGGTACGCGGCGACGGTCGACCTGCCCTCCGCCCATAGCCCGAACCGCGCCTACGGATATTTTCCGCTGCCCGACGACTCACAGACCGATGTGCTGTTCGCAGGGACGGATCCGTCGGCGCTCGCGCCGTTCTTCACCGAGGTGACGCAGTTGCGAGCTCCGGTGAGCGACGAGATCGACACCCGAGTGTGGTTGCTGTCGGGCCGCACCGAGGCGTGGAGCGGGATCTGGCCGCAGGTTCAGACGTTGCGGGTGGGCTGACCCGGCCCGCCTGCAGGCGGAGAGAATGTTCAGAGCCCGAGGCGGGTCACGGCGTTGGCGACCAGGCCGGCGTGCTGACGGCTGTAGAGCGCGACCATGCGTTCGTCGGCGTGCCCGGTCTGGGTCATGATCGTCTGGGTGGTGGCTCCGCCGCGGACGGCCTGGGTGACGAACCCCGCGCGCAGGCTGTGTCCTCCGAGGGTCGCGACGAGTTCGTCGCTGAATCCGGCGCGGCGGGCGCGGCGTTGGATCATCGAATGCACGGATTGCCCGGACAGTGCTCCGGCACCGAGTGACCCGGTGCGGTGCACCGGGCGGAACAGTGCACGGTTGCCGCCGGGTTTCGTCCCGGAGGCGAGGCCCCGGCAGCAATGTTGCATCGGACCCCCGTCGCCGTGCTCGAGTAGCGCCGCAACGGCGGGTCTGCCTCCGTCGTCCCAGGTGTCGAGGACTTCACGCCAGCGCCGATACGCGCACACCGGGCAGGTGTGCGGGTCGTGGCCGTGCGGGAGGGTGACGGTGCGGCCGCGCGCAGTGCGGTCGGTTTTGGACTGGCGCACGGTGACATAGAGGCCGTCGGCACGGTGTGGGACGACGTCGGCAACCGTGAGGGAGGTCAGTTCGGAGCGGCGCAGTGCCCCGGCGAGTCCCATGAGTAGTAGGGCGGCGTCGCGGCGTTCGGCGGCGCGTTCGGCCCAGCCGGCGGTCGCGGCGTCGGTTCGCATGTGGGTGAGGATCGTGCGTATGTCGTCGGTGAGCAGCGGGGTGCGCCGGGCGGGTGGGGTGGCACGGTCTCGGCGGATTCCGCGGAGGAGTTCGCGGACCGATTCGTGCTGCCCGGGTTTCGGATATCCGGCCAGGGAGTGCATCTTGTTGATGGTCGAGACCCACCGGGACAGGGTCGAGGGTGCGTAGGCGTAGCGGCCGTCGGCACGCACTTCGACCGATTTCTCGGTGACGAACCAGGAGATCTGGTCGGGTGTCGCAGGGAGCGGGGAGTGCCCGGTGCTGTGGCACCAGCGGGTGTAGGTGTCCCAATCGTTCAGTTGCGCCGCACGGGTGTTGTCGGATGCGGCCTTGTCCCGCAACCGGCGCATTGCGTCGGTGATGGTGTCCGGAGGTTGCGGGGTGTGGTGGGCGAGGTCTGCCGGGGTGACGACGTCGGGACCGTGTTCGGTGTTCATGGTCGGTCAGGCCTTGTTGGCGTGTTGGACGCGCAGGTCGCGGGCGAGGTGGTCGCGTTGTTCGACGACGAGGCGGCGCAGTGCGCCGGGGGCGTCGGCGTTCGCTGCGAGCCACGCGTCGACCTGGTCGAGGGTGTCCGTGGCGGGGAACAGTCCGAGGACGATGCGGCGGGCGATCTCGATGCTGCGTTCGGACCAGGTGTCTCGCAGGATCGCGAAGTAGTCGCTGTCGTAGGGGCCGGTGAGGTCGCGGCGCGCACCGGCACGGAAGCCACCGATGGTCGCGTCGAGGTGGTCGTTGGTCAGTGCGTGGTCGGCGCAGATCGCCGCCCACGCGTGGGCTTTGACCTCTGCCCGAGGGCGAGCCGTCATCGCCCGCAGGTGGGCGGTGCGGCCGGTGGCGGTGTCGTCGCGACGCAGTTCGTCGTCGAGGTCAGGTTTGTCGGCGTACCCGGTGGCGGTCAGTGCCGTCCACCAGGCCCATCGCAGATCTGCGTCGAGTGCGAGTCCGGACGGTGCGGGTGTGGCTCCGTCGAGTATCGCTCGGAGGTCGGCGGCGCGGTGAGCGTCCATGGCGGCGGCAGCGCCGACTGCGCGGGCGAACGCGAGTTGGGCACCGCTGCCGGGTTGGGCGCTGCCGAGTCCGTGCCACACTGCGTCGAGCCACGCCGCGCGCGCGTCGGGGCGGGCGGCGGCAGGAAGGTAGTGCTCGATGGCGGCGGGCGCGTTCGCGAGGACCGCGGTGAGCAGCGATAGGTTCGGTTCGTCGGTCGAGAAGCGCCTCGTCATGGCGATGTAGCGGGTGGCGGTGAGGTCGCCGTCGCGGGTGGCGTTCCACAGTGCCGACCAGATCAGGCCGCGTGCGAGGGGGTCGCGGACGCGGTCGAGTGAGGATTCGACGGTGTTCAGGGAGCGTTCGTCGAGGCGGATCTTGGCGTAGGTGAGGTCGTCGTCGTTGAGCAGGATCAGGGGTGCGTCGGGTAGGTCGATGCCGGTGCGGGCATCGTCGATGTCGATCTCGACGCGGTGAGCGCGGATGAGGTCGCCGGCGGGGTCGTGGTCGTAGCAGCCGACGGCGAGCCGGTGGGGTCGCGGTTCGGTCTGCACGATGTCGTACCGGCCGTCACCGGCGGGTTCGAGGGTCAATGTGGAGACACCGGTGGTCTGCAGCCACGCGCGCGCCCATTCGGTGAGGTCGCGGCCGGAGGTAGTGGACAGTTCGCTGAGCAGGTCGTCGAGCGTGGTGTTGCCGTAGGCGTGCGCGCGGAAGTAGCGGCGGGCGCCCTCGAAGAACGCGTCACGGCCGACGTACGCGACGAGTTGCTTGAGGACGCTGGCACCTTTGGCATAGGTGATGCCGTCGAAGTTCAGTTTGGCGGCTTCGAGGTCGACGATGTCGGCGACGATCGGGTGGGTGGTGGGGAGTTGGTCCTGCAGGTACGCCCAGGCTTTGCGGCGGTTGGCGAAGGCAACCCAGGCATCGGTGTATTTCGTGGCTTCGGCGCTCACAAGAGAACCCATGTAGTCGGCAAAGGATTCTTTGAGCCACAGGTCGTCCCACCACTTCATGGTGACGAGGTCGCCGAACCACATGTGTGCCATCTCGTGCAGGATCGTGTTGGCACGGGCCTGGTACTGGGCTTCGGTGGCGGCGCCGCGAAAGACGTAGGCCTCGGTGAAGGTGACACAGCCGGGGTTCTCCATGGCTCCGAGGTTGTATTCCGGGACGAACACCTGGTCGTATTTGCCGAACGGGTACGGGTAGTCGAAGTGTTCGGCGTAGAAGTCGAGGCCCTCGCTGGTGACCTGGAGGATCTCGTCGGCGTCGAGGTGTTCGGCGAGCGAGGCGCGGCACAGCAACCGCAGCGGCACCGTGAGCTCTCCCCTGCTCCATGACGAGTCGACGCGATGGTAGGGCCCGGCGACGATGGCGGTGATGTAGGTGGAGATCGGCAGGGTCGGGGCGAAGGTCACGGTCTGGTTGTCGCCGCCCCGCTGGCGGTGGTCGACGACTTGGTTCGAGATGACCTGCCAGTGTGCGGGTGCGGTGACGACGAAGGTGTGCGCGCCCTTGAGGTCGGGTTGTTCGAAGCACGCGAACACGCGGCGCGCGTCGGCCGGTTCGTATTGGGTGTAGAGGTAGGTTTCGCCGTCGACGGGGTCGAGGAAGCGGTGCAGGCCCTCCCCTGATCTGCTGTAGCGGCCGGTGGCGACGATGGTGACGACGTTGATCTCGCGGAGGCCACTGACGGTGATCCGTGCACCGTCGTAGACGACGGGGATCAGGTCACCGTTGACAGTCACGGATTCGACCGAGTCGCCGAGGAAATCGAGCCAGGTCTCCGGCGTGGACGCGGTGAACTCGATGGTGGTCACCGTGGGGAAGCCGGTGCGATCCGGGTCGACGGCGCCGCGCAGGTCGAGCTCGACGTGGTACGAGTGCACGTCGAGAGCGCGGGCGCGCGCGGAGGTTTCGGCTCGGGACAGGTTGGCGGAACTCACGGATTCGATCCTGCCATCCCCGCGCCGGTTTCTGGTCGGCTCCGGTCGGTGTGCGTGTGTCGGCGGGTCCAGTTATCGGCGGGTCAGGGTCGTCCAGTCGGGATCGAGGTGGCCGAGGAACAGATCCTGCTCGTCGGCGAGCGGGCCCGGTAGTGGTAGCGACACGAAACGGCACGCGAACTGTAGTCCCGCGTCGGTGTCGGTGCCGCGGACGGTGTGGATCCAGGAGTCGTGGCTGTCGTCGGAGGCACGGAGGTGAAGGACGTGGGTGTGGCGGAGTTGCCCGGTGATCGGGTGCGGTCGGTGATCGATACCGACCGCACCGATCACCGTGCAGCGGTCGAGGCCGGTTTCTTCGGTGACTTCACGGAGCACGGCCGTGTGCGGGTCTTCGCAGGCTCGGATGCCTCCGGCGGGGATCTGAGTGCCCGCGTCGGGAGTTCCGACGTGGTCGAACACGAGCAGCTCGGGTGCTGTGCGGTGGCGGATCACATAGGCGGCGACGCGTCTCCGGGGTGTGGACATCGACTCAGTATTCAGGTGTGCTCTTCCAGGTGCGCTGAGTGTCAGGCACCGAGGACGTCGGCCGGCGGGGTGGAGGGGCGGCCGGTCAGTCGGCGCAGATCGTCGCGATCGGTGTCGAGTGCGCCTGCGGCGATTCCTGCATCGGAGTCGGCGAGTATCCGCGCGAACGGCGCCGGCACTCCGGCGCCTTCGAGTATGGTGGCGTATTCCGCCTGCGGTAGGTTTTTGTAGGTGACGTCGGTTCCGAGGATGCGGGAGAGGACGTCGGCGATGTCGGCGTAGGTGAGGTGCTGGTCGCCGCCGAGTTCGTAGGTGGCGCCGTCGTGGCCGTCGGTGGTCAGGACTGCGGCGGCTGCGTCGGCGAAGTCCTTGCGTGCGGCTCCGGCGACGCGCCCGGTGCCGGCCGCTCCGAACAGTGCGCCGGTGGCCTTGGCCGTGTCGACGGCCGACTCGTAATTCTCCCAGTACCAGCCGTTGCGCAGCAGCGTGTGGGCGATTCCGGACTCGGCGAGCAGTTCTTCGGTGGCCTTGTGCTCGGCGGCGAGCGCCAGAGGGCTGGTGTCGGCGGCGAGGATCGAGGTGTAGGCGATGGATCGGACTCCGGCTGCCTTGGCTGCTTCGATGAGGTTGGTGTGTTGCGGCAGTCGCTGGCCGACCTCGCTACCGGAGATGAGGAGCAGCTTGTCGACGCCGGCAAGAGCCTCGCGGAGTGCAACGGGATCGGCGTAGTCGGCGGCGCGGATCTGGACGCCGGCGGCGGCGAGATCGGTTGCCTTGGCGGTGTCACGGACGATCGCGACGATGTTGTCGGCGGGGACGCCGCGTTCCTGCAGTGCGGCGATGGCCAGACGACCGAGGTGTCCGGCTGCTCCGGTGACGGCGATGGTCATGTGTCTCCTCCTGTTGGGTCCGCTCGCCGAGGCGCGCAAACTCTCGAGCTTCGACTTCCCCACCATTTATACGCTTACTTTTCAATAGCGCAATTTTTTCCCTAGCGCTTCTCGCCGGTTCGCGAGATAGAATGGACCGCCATGAGCACCGCCGACCTCCCCGAAGCCAATGTCTTCGCGCGCAACTGCGCGTCCCGGCCCGTGCTTCAGAACATCACCGGACGCTGGGGTGCCCTGGTACTCGCAGCCCTGTCCGAGGAGACCCACCGCTTCTCCGAACTGCGCCGCCATGTGGACGGCATCAGCGAACGGATGCTCTCGCAGACCCTGCAGACCCTCGAACGCGACGGCCTGGTACATCGAGAGGTCCTCACGACCATCCCCCCGCACGTCGAGTACTCGCTCACCGATCTGGGACGCCGGATCGTCACCCCGCTGCTCACCCTCCTGCACCTCGTGGAAGACAGCGTGCCCGAGATCATCGCGGCGCAGATCGAACATGATCGCAGCCGCTGAGCGTTCACACCTCGGGCGACGGCAGTTCGCGACCCACACCGGAGATCTGTGGGCGCAAGACCGTGAAGTTCCTTGTCGGACAAGCACATCAACGCGCTGGTCACATCGGATCGGAGAGGATCTCGACGTACCCGTCCGTTCCGTTGACGCGGATCCGCTGCCCGTCGCGTATCGAGGCGGTGGCGTCCGGCACCGCGACGACGGCGGGCAGTCCGTACTCCCTCGCGATCACCGCACCGTGTGTCATCAGTCCGCCCACCTCGGTGACCAGACCCGCGATCGTGACGAACAGCGGCGTCCAGCTCGGGTCGGTGTAGGCGGTCACCAGGATGTCGCCCGCTTCGAGGTCGGCCTGCCCGATATCGGAGACCACGCGGGCGCGTCCTTCGACGACCCCTGTGGACACCGCCAGGCCGGGTAACGCACCGGTGGGAAGATCCTCGCGGCGGTACACACCGGTGACGATCTCACCGTCCGAGGTGAGCACGCGCGGCGGTGTGAGCGTTCGGAACGCACGGAACTCCTCTTCCCGTTCACGGAGGAGTTCGGCGGAGGCGTGTTGTGTGCGCACGACCTCACGGAGTTCGTCGAAGCGCAGATAGAAGATGTCGTCTGCTCGTCGAAGCACCCCGGCCTGGACGAGGCGTTCGGCTTCGCCGAGTAGCGCCTGTTTGTAGACGAAGTAGCGAGAGACCATTCCGTACTTCGGATATTCGCGATAGCCCGCGAAGGTGCGGACGCGGTCGATCATCGCTTTGGTCTCGCCCGCCTTGCGGGCCCCGTCCGGCAGAGCGTGGAGCCGCTCGAGTACCTCGTGCTCCTTCTGCTGCGCCGCGCGCAGTCCGTCGTCGAAACGTCGGCGGGCAGCGCCCGGTTCGAAGTTCGTGATGTTGCCGAGGAGGGTCGGGACGAGCGCGGTGGGGTTTTCGCGCCATCGTGGCCTGGTGATATCGATTTCCCCGACGCAGCGCATTCCGTACTTGTCGAGGTACGAGTCGATGGCGTCGCGGGCTTCTTGTCCGCCGGGGACCGTGACGAGTGCATCGAGGAAGTGCGCATCGTCGATTCCGGTGTCCTCGACACGGCGGAGGAATGCGACGACCTCGGGATGCGGCCTGATCACGTCGGCGACGTCGAGCAGCTCGAGACCCATTTCGGAGGTGATGTTGTGGGGAACGGATTGGGTGAGGGCGTCGATGGCGTTCTTCTCCCCCAACCACTCGTCGAGGTTGTCGCGGAGCCAGGTTGCGCCATCCAACGAAGCCATGATCGCCTGATAACTCTTCGGTGCGAACAGGATCCGGCGTAGTTTGTGGATGTCTGCGTCGATGAAGTCGAGGAGCGCTAGGCCGGTTCGGGAGCGGATGCCGCGGACCAACGCCGAGGTGGAGGCTTCGGTGTCTGCGATCAGTTCGGTGACGAGCGTGTCGTCTGTCTCGATCGGGACGGGTGGGGCAGCGGCAGCCGGTATCCCGTCGGAGGGTGCATCCGGGAGGGTCCGAACGAAGCCGCGCTCGACGATGGTGCGCAGTGCGTCGCCGACGAGTGGTTCGGAGCTGCCGAGCGCCGCCACCAGCCCTTCGCTCGCCGCGGGTGAGGCCAACCGTTCGGTGACGTCGACGAACAGCCGGCCTCCCGCGTTGCGCATGGGTGCTGTGCTCGTCATCTGCCATACGGACAACCCGAGCGGTTTCATGGCGTCGGTCATCATCTGCTGGTGGCCGACCGACACGTACACGCGGTGGGTGTCGTCGGCGGCTTCGGGGATCGGGAACAGTGTGGTGATGGGCCGGCTCTGGACGATCCGGAATTCGTTGTCGGCGAGGCACCATTCGATGTCCTGGGGGCGTCCGAAGTGGGTTTCGATGTCGCGGCCGAGTTGTGCGAGGCGCACTGCCTGCTCATCGGTCAGCACCGGCCGGGTCTGCTGCTCCGGTTCGAGGGTGCGGATTTTCGTTCCGCCTGCCGGATCGGCCTCGACGGCGAGTTCTTTCCTGGCCACTGTCCTGTCCGTGACGTCGCCGTCGCGCACCGTGTAGACGTCTGGGTTGACGAGGCCGGAGACGAGGGCTTCGCCGAATCCGAATCCGGCGTCGATGGAGACCACGGTGCGATCGGAGGTGACGGGGTCTGCGGTGAACAGGATCCCGGACGCCTGCGGGAACGCTATGCGCTGCACGATGACCGCCATGTGGATCGTGCGGTGGTCGAACCCGTTCCGAATGCGGTAGGTGACGGAGCGTTCGGTGAACAACGATGCCCAGCACCGGCTGATGTGCTCGAGGATCTCCTGCGCTCCGATGACGTTGAGGTAGGTGTCCTGCTGACCGGCGAACGAGGCGTTCGGCAGGTCCTCGGCGGTCGCGCTCGAGCGCACGGCATACGCGTCGCGTTCTCCGAGTGCAGCGTGTGCGCAGGCGATCGCCGCCGTCACTTCGTCGGGAATCGTGCACTCTTCGATCGCGCGGCGGATCTCGGCGCTCGAGGTGCTGATCTGCTCGCGGTCGTTGTCGTCCAGCCCCGCGAGCCGATCGATCAGCGCGTGTACCCGGGGTGTTTCGGCGATGACCCGACGAAAGGCATCCGTCGTCACGCAGAACCCTTCCGGCACTTGTGTGCCGGCGAGGCGTGCCAATTCGCCGAGGTTCGCGCCTTTTCCTCCGACCTGTGCAATATCGGTGCGGTCGATCTCGTCGAAGCCCAGCACGTAACCCATTCGCTGCTCCTCACCTGTGGTGTCGACATGTGAGAGGCGAGTATGGACCACTTTTCGGGGTCTCATGAGCGGCACCGATCGTGTATAACGTGAAAGGGGGACGGGGAATTCTCAGGCAGTCGGTCCGATCTGGACAATCCTCATCAGTTGGTGCTCGATCCGACGGTGGGCGTCCGATATTTCGATACACCTACCGTCATTACCGGCACCTATTGTCCGGGCCGCACGGATCGTGGTGCTCGCAGTCGGTCGACGATGACGCCTCGGGCAGCTCGGCCCTCCGGTGTGGGGGTGAGCGGGTAGACGTGCAGAAGCCCGTCGCCGGGGTGATAGTCGACGTCGACGCCTGCGGTCGTCGCCTTCTCGACGACCAGGCGCGTGTCGGGGTAGATGATGTCGCGGGTGCCGATGAACACGGTGAGCGGTCCGAGGCCGTGCAGGTCGGCGGCGAGGGGGCTGACCCACGGGTGGTCGAGGGCGAGGTCGCGGCGCCAGTGGTCGATGAACACGCGGGTGCCCTCGCGGGCGAGCCACGGATCGGTGGGTTGGACGAGGTCGATCTCAGGGTTGGACAGAGACAGGTCGAGCGCCGCCGAGATGAGCACCGTGCGTGGCAGTGTCAGCGCGTGCTCGTCGCGCAGGGCGATTGCGGCCGAGAGCGCGATCTGCCCGCCGGCGGAGTCACCGGCCAGGCATACGGTGCCGTACCTGTCGTGGTTGGCCCGGACGAGTTCGGCGATCGCCGGGACGACCTGCCCTGCGGTACCGAACGGCACCAGTGGGTAGATCGGCACCGTGACGGTCGTCTGTGCCTCCGAGGCGATCTGCGCCGCGAGATGCCAGTGCTGCGAGACGATTTCGTTGACCCATCCGCCGCCGTGGACGTAGACGGTGTTGCCGTGGGGTTCTCTCGCGGCGGGGACGATCGTGTAGATCGGCCACTGCCCGCTCCGGTCGATGGTCACTGTCACGTCGCGGCGCAAACGGGCAGGCGGCCCGTAGGGTCGCGGTCGGAGCGAGACGTCCTTCAGATGGTTGCGCGCGGTGGCCGGGTCGAGGTAGTTGCGGTTTCGGCGCATCGCTTTGATGACCGTGGGCAGTAGACGGCTCGGCACGCTCGGCACCGTGTCCTCCTGTAGTCGAGGGTGGAGCCGGGCAGCGCGATCGGATCCCTTCCCGGCGTCGATGCCCACTCTAGTGGTGTGTCTCTGAATTAGCTGATCTTTTCGAGGGCGACGCGCCCACGCGCGACTTTCGCCAGGATGGACTCGGCAGTAGCGGTCCACAC
>NZ_SLVY01000011.1 GCF_004345605.1 Rhodococcus sp. SMB37 | reverse complement strand
TGTGGAGGCGGGCATGGCGTTCCTTGCAGATGTGAGCGTCAGAACTTCCATTTTCACGTGAGCGCTGTGCCCGCACTCGCATCCGTATTCTCCGGCGTGTCACCATGCAAAACCCCAGGTCATCCGCATGTTAGAAGACTTTGACGGCACCCTGAACCGGCACCCCCGAGCTAGAAGCAGGAATGCACTCCCGGGGAGCAGCGTTCATCGAACGACTACAAGACCGACCCTCTGCTCTCACCGACAGCAAGTTGAGCAACCCGCCGTTGATAGTCGGCTTCCAACCGGTCTCTACCAACGGGTCAGAGCTCTGCGAATCAGTGAATGAGCTGACCGGACCGAAAGTTCCGATGGTCGCGGTCCGCTGGATCCTGCCTTGAGCGGACAAAGCACGTGCATACACCTGCTCCACTTCAGCGGTGCGGAATACCGAACCACCGAGTACACGGTCGCTCCACGACGCCATGGTCTGGCCGACAAGACCACCGTTGACCACCACGAGCGCGACGATGCTCAACACACCGAGCCCTACCAAGGTCAGCTGCACCGGTCTGCGACGATTCACGGTCGTTCCTCCGGCTCTGCAGACGTCTGCCCGTCGTCGTCGCGCCGTGGCCAGAAAGCCCACAGCACCAGCGCCGACGCACCGATAGTGAGCGACCCGAGCACATACGGGTTCGACAACCACACCACCGCACGCGCCAGGTCCGGAACCGACCACAACACCTTGCGTACCTGCTCCACGCGATACATGCCGGGGTCCGGCCCGGGGTTGGCATCACCCTTCATTTCGATGAGCGCTTCACCCGCCCTTTGCGGATGCACCGCGATGACGCGGTGGGTGACGGGCAGCTCGCCGGGGCGATCGACAGTGACGACATCGCCGATGGCGATGTCGTCGGCCGAGATCTCCTTCACCACTGCCAGCGATCCGGCGGGGATGGCCGGCGACATCGACCCGGTCTTGAACATGATGAGTGAAATATTCAGTAGCACAGCGGCAATGACGAGAACAATGCACACCACTCCGCCGAGGGCGAGCAGGTTCATCACCCCGCCTGCCAGATAGGACCGCAGCGACCGTCGCTTCGTGCGTGGAGCACGGTCCGGGTACTGAGATCGGTGCGCTGCGGAAGTGTCCGCCATCGATTCACTCCTGTGCTGGGGCAGAGATGCCCACCATGGTCAAGACCGGGGCGTGCAATGACCGCCCCCGATGGAGCAGGTCACCGCACGCGCGAGTTGGTTATTCGGTGCTGGTGGCAGCGAATTCCCACAGGATCGGCTGCGACTCCAGGCCGCCGGCCTCGACGGTGGCGTCCGCCGCGAGCTCGGCCGAGAAGCACACCCAGCGGAACCCGTTGGCCTCCACGGTAGTGCTCAGCATCGAAGTCGAGGCGGCGCCGATAGTGACACCCGTACCGAAATCAGCAGATGCGTCGCAGGCGGGAGCGGTCTCTCCGGCACCGGCATCTGCAACCGCCACGGTCACGAGGTTGGCCAGTCCGGACCCGTCAGCGTTGTCCTTGGACAACTCGATGTCGGCCCCGAAGTTGTTTTCGACCTCCTGCAATCCGACGAGTTGATAGACCGGTTCGCCGGGCACCAGCGCGTCGGCCTGCTGAGCGAAGGTCATGGTCCCTGCGGTGGCCGGCGAGAGGTAGTCGTCCCAGCTGGTGCCGTTGTCGAAGGAGCCTTGGATATCGAAGTCGCTACCGGTGGTGCCGAATGTCGAGCTACCCCACACGGTGTCACTCCACGCGGCGAGCGTGATGGCCGCGCCGACGCCGAGGACGAGCCCGGAGGCGAGGACAGCGCGGATCTTGCGGCGTTTACGGGTCTGATCGACAGAGGTCATGTCATTCACTTCTCTACGAGAAACGGAAATCGGGCAGGCATGCCATCTGAGATATGGCAATTGCGCCGCCGCTTGTTACAGGGTCGATAAAACATTCCTCACGCCCCCGCATAGTGAGGGTTTCCTATCCCCAAGCCTCCGAAATGATGCAATTGCCCGCATTGACCCAAATGGCAAATGACAACGGTTGGGACCGGAAAGAAATTCATATTGCCTTCCCGCACGATCGAACCAACGAGAATCAGATCCGGCCGCGGCAGCCTATACCCGACATGAGCTGCACAGTTGCCGTCAACCCGTGACGCCGCGTTGCACCTAGTTCATCTTCAGTTCTCATGCAGTCCAGCGATATACACACACCCGCCTCGGCGCACCTCGACCGATCCCGAACGACAGGGTCGCACTCGGACTTTTTAGACGGATCCGACTTCCGAGCAAGGTGCGCCGCTCCGAAATAAGACTAGGGCTTTATCGGATACGCATTTTGTTGATCTTGCAACCGAGTCGGGATCGGCTGATACTCGCGTATTTTTCACGGCGAGCACGGAACGAGTGATACGGCGATGACAAGACCACTTGCAAATAGCGAAGGGTGACCGCGCGCTGGCCGAAGAGTGCTGCATTCAATAGCGGATTCGTCCCGAAGTGCAGAGCCGGTTTCGGTGGGTAAGGTCATCGGTGTTGCTCCGGATCCGGATCCTGCAACACGGGTGTTCCGGATCGGGTCCGCGACATCCGCCACCGGTTACCCGCAGTCGTCCTTCTCACGGCGACAGACGGGGTCGCCGAAGCCACCTCATCTGCGGGCAGTTTCGCTACGTCGAAGCTCACCACGAAGGACGCGGAAGAAGCGCCGAAGGCTTCCTCACGCCTCCCCTGGACCAACCACCCGCATCCCCTCGGGCGGCACCTCCTGGACGATGAACTCGTCGTCGACGTCGGTCACGATGGACACATAGAACACCGGCCGGCCGTCGATGTGCACGTAGCATCCGATATTGAAACCCACGAGACGCGGGATCCGCTGGAGAGTAGGTACGCCACCGGCAATCTCACTGTCGGGATGCAGCCGTGCAGCTTCGGCCAGAACCGCTCGCTGCACGACATCTCGGTCGATCAAATCGTCGTCATCGGTCAACGTCGAGAACGAGACCGGTTCAGTGCATACGAACGGCACCTCGAACCTCATCGGTTGCCGCACTCCATCCTGAGGAGCCGGGGGCACGTAAGGCGCGTGCGTGATGCGATACGCCGCGATCGGTCGATGGGAAACGCGGTCGAGGACGAATGTCCAGTAGCCGTTGTGCGTCGGCACAGTACCGCGCAGCGCCGGTCCCCCAGCCGCAGTCGCGTCCAGGAACTCGTCGTAGCCGAGAAGTGCGGCATGCTCTCCGTGTTCGGTGTCGCGGGTGTGAGCGTGCACCTCCGCCAGATCGGCCTCGAACAGCGACACGGGATAGCGATACTTTCGGCCGGCGATCTGGGCATGGAACTCCCGGAGCACGTCGGTATCGACATCGTCTGCTATCCACTGCGCGATCTCGCGGGTGGTCACCTCCTCGACGGGTCGCTCCGGTTCCGGGAAACCCCGAAACACCCCGTCCTCGTCGGCGCTGTCTGCGAAGGATTCGAAGTCCATGTTCGCGATCGACAGGTTGTTCTCCACGCCCCACATCTCGGAAGGAATGACACGGAAGGTTCTCCCGCGCGGCCGTTCCGGTTCGTCGGGCTCGGTGTAAACGACGACGATGGGCATCTCGGGGTTCGTCACCGTCTCGGCGTCGACGAGAAACGCGTAGTACGTCGGGGACTCGCCTATTGCTTCGAGAAGCCCGTCGACGGTCAACCCGTCGTACTCCGGGTTGTCGATGCAAGTGAGGTAGGCGGCGAATTCGGTGCCGTCTCCCTGCGGTACCGGGGCCATAGCTGCGACGGCAATGTCGCGCCAGGCAGCGTCGTCGGTGAAGTCGGTGCGGATGAACAGTGACTCGTCTTCGAGATGGTCGGTGAGAACCCGCCCGGTGCCGAGGGTGGCGAGCACCTCTGCTTCGCGGCGATCGTGTTCCTCGGCAACGAGTTCGGCAGCGATCTCGGCGGGGTCGCGATTCGGTGGATCGACCGGCACGATCGAATCCACGATCCGAGCGCAGTCGTCCCGGCTGATGTCCTGGTGACTGCGGATCTCGTACGTCCAGTCGCCGATGGAATGGCGGTAGCGTTCCGGCGTCGAATCGCTGGGCCCTTCGGCTTTCGGTTCACCGATTGCGCTCACCCATCGGCGCAGCGTGAATTGTGGCGCTTGCCCGCTGATCGACACCCTCAGTTCGCCCGTGCGGGCCTCGCCGGATTGGGACTGTGCGTTTATCCTCAGCGGCAGCCACGTCGGGAGCGCTTGAGGAATCGCGGCCAGAACGCGCTGACGCTCCTCGCGCTCGCGCTGATATTTCGCGGCGTCGTCCTCGGCTCGGTGCGACGGCCCTGTCCATGTGAACAATGTGGGCTCGAATGATTCATCGAGGATGGGATTTTCGAGTTCCATCCAGTCGTCGCCGCGCTGCCACCGCAGTGCGATGCCGAGTTCCGCGTCGAACACGTAGCTGACCGCTTGGTTCGCACGCTGGTCGTGGGCGCTCACCTCCCAGCCGTCGCGGCCACGAACGCGGACTGCTCTGGGTGCACTCGGGGCGACGAATCCTTGGTCGCTGCCCCCACGTGTTCCGGAGGGAGGAAACATCTCGTAGGCGCGGAGGAGATAAGACGGCGAAGCAACACCCACGGTTGCGTAGAGCGTGTAGGGAGACTTGACAGAGTGCACCATCGTGCCGTTCTCGTCGCGGAACCATCTGTCGGTGGTGTTCTCGATGCGAGTGGGCTCACCGGCTTCGTTCTCGTAGCGCCAGGTCTCCTCGGGCGCATGCCATATGCGGCTCCACGATCCGTCGGCCCGGTGGACAGTTCCGCAGATGGTACGTCCCATCGTGCCGTAGTTCGATCCTCGGACCTGCTCCCATGTCGGTGTCACGAGACCTCCAGGGGAAGTGGCCGCATAGCTTTTCCTGCCGGCTCAGCAAGGAAAGGACGTGCGGCACGGAGCGCTTCGATCTGAGCCCAAGCATCTGCGAGGTCGCGGATGCCCCGTGCCAGATCGAGAGCGTCGGCGCCTTTACGTCGCGGCTCGTCGGGTGCACTGACCGGTCGCAGTACGACGGCACGCGGGTCGGGAACATCGGGCCAGACCGGCCGGACGAGCTTTCCTTTCACCGAGGCGACATGCTCGGTGAAGAGTTTGTCCAATTCCAGGATCTCGGTACGAACTGCATCAACGGTGGCATCCAGATCAATTCGTCCACTGATCGAGAATTGTTCTACAACCGAGTGCGCGGACGCAGGATCGCAGCGTGCAACATAGCGGTCGGTGAGCAGAGTAGTCAGCGTTTCGGTGTCGGAGGCGTCGACGACCCAGGACCCCGTCAGGCGCGACATGCCCGCAGGAATGTCGCCACTGACGTCGACGTGCCAGACAGCCACTCGACTTGGCTGCTCATCGACGACGGCAATGGGGTACTGCGACGCGACCTCGATGCCCACAACAACTCCTCACGAATCCGACAATCAGCTCGACCGGGACATCGTGTGGCTGAACTCGGTCGTTACCGCTTCCGTCCGGCCTCAGTCACACGAAGTTCGAGTCGGTGAACTCGATCTCGCAGTCGGACGAACAGAAGCCGCTCGTGTCGGGATCGAGCGTTGTCTCGCAGTATCGGCACTGCGGCTCCGCGTCCGATGAGTTTCGGAACATCGAGAGTCCTCCCCAGAGGATCGTGAGGAGTGCGAGGATGTCAAGGTCGGTCACACACAACCGATCGCCCAGCACCTGTGGGTCGTTACCGAATCCCTGGCCGAACGGCATTTCAGTGCCTTGGATTGTCATTGCCTGAGTTCACTGCAATGAGGAATCTCCAGACCTGTTCTCAGCTACTGCCGAAGGGCGGAGCTCCGGCGCCCGGAGCGGGCAGAGCGGGAGCTGCGCCGGGCACTGTGACGACCGTGGACGCCTGCTGGACAGCGAAAGCCGTCAATGGGAAGAGGTCGAGAATCTCACCGATACCGGGATAGTCCGACGCCCACATGGCCGTGTTGTCGGCATTACCGCACGTCGCCAACACGACATATGAGCCGTCGGGAATTTCCGTCACCGTCTGTGTGGTGGTGCCGGGCTGCACCTCGCCCGACGTGTAGAGCGTCTGGCCCGACCCCGTAACTTCCCAGATCGGAGGCAGCACACCGCCCGGCGCGGAAGCGAGCGACGTCGTGCAGAGGAGCACTCCCCCGGTGTTGTTGGTGATCGTGTTGGTCACTCTCGTGCCGTCGACACCGAATGCGTAGGCGACATCGCCTGCGTTGGCTGCTGAGGCCACAGCAGGAGCTGCCATGGCCAAGGGAACAGTCGCCGCAGCGATCAGGGCGGCGCGGGCAATCGGTCGCATCGAAGTTCCTGACGGTCGAGGAATGTGGTCCTTTGTGATCTTGCTGCATGCGCGAGCATCCGGCGTGGTTTCGACGCAAACCGGTTGGGTACCCGCGGCGCCACCACCAAGAACGAGCGATACAGCGTGCGTGGGAGCATCGATCTTGTGAACCTACTGCTCTTATCCGGGAGTACGAGAGCGAAATCGACCAACGCTGCCGCTCTCGCGTCGGTCGCCGCCTCGGCGCCGCCCACAGCGACCACAACGATCTACCGCGGATTGTCGGCCCTTCCCGCGTTCAGCCCCGACGACGACCACGATCCACTCCCCGACGAAGTATCCACTCTCAGGCAACTCATCCGAGCCGCAGACGCAGTACTGTTCTGCACACCCGAATACGCCGGCACCCTGCCCGGCAGCTTCAAGAACCTTCTGGACTGGACCGTCGGAGGAACCGAGATGACCGACAAACCGGTGGCGTGGATCAACGCCGCCGCACCCGGTCGCGGGCGCGGCGCCGTGAGCACCCTCGAGACTGTTCTCGATTACGTTGGAGCACAATTGATCCCGACGGCGTGCATTGCCGTACCGGTGGGGCGGGACGACGTCGACGACGACGGAGTCATCCGGAACGAGGAGATTTCGCGGGCACTCGCTCAGATCTGGGTCGAACTACGACGGCAGTGACGGCCAGAGACCTCACCCAGGCACCTTGTCGAGGAAGCCATGGACACACTGAATGCGGCCGCCCTCGTCACTGACGAGCACGTCGAAGCCGATCACAACCGGCTCGGCGTGCGCGGGGCCGAGGCCCCACTGGAATCGGGTCTGTCGATGATGCGCGTCGATGCTGCCGACAAGCGAGAACACATAGCTCGGGAACTGGGCCTGTACAGCAGCGATCGTGGCACTGATTTCGTCGTGGCCGGCAACATCGACCATCGGGTCGGTGTAGGTCGCGGCTTCGGACCAGTGATCGGCGAGTAGGCGTTCACGGGTCGCGGCATCGGTTGCGTTCCATGTTTCGAGGTAGAGATCGACGGGAGTATGCACGGCACAGCCTTTCGTTTCGACGGCGCAGCGTTCGCGCTGCGTTGAGTCCATAGTCGGCGTCGGCTGTGACGGAAGTCGATTATCTCGGAGGTAATCGATCTGCTCAGTCCTCAGGGGCTACGCGGCCTCCTCGCCTCCTACCTACCGGACGGAGTGACGACGAACACCGCCTGGCGCGTGTGGATCGAACTCTGGGCCGCAGCCCTGGGAAGCCCCGAACTCCAGGCACTGAACGACACCGTCTACGACAGTTGGCGCAAAATCGTCCGAGAGGCCGTGGCCGCTGCCCGGGATTCGGGAGCACTGAGCGACAGTCCCGCCACCGGCGACCCCCTCGAAAACCTGCGCTATTCGACGGTCCAGCTAGCACGTTGCTGTCCGAGGGCGCCTTCATAGCGGATGCTCGCGATCGGCGGCCCCGTGACATCGAAAGCGACCGCACCGCGGATGACGTCACCTGAAGGAAGCTCGGTCGCGGCGAGCTGTCCATCGATCGCACCGAGTGCGGCCGAATAGCTGGTGCCGTCCGCAGCCCGCGCGGTCAGGTACAGCGGGTTGACGTTCGCAGTTCCTTCGATACCCTCGAGTACAACCGTGACCTGGTACAACTCACCCTGTGCAGGCAGTCCGAACTCGCTTGGTGTAGCCGGCACAAGGTCTTGGACCGTGGCGCTGAACCGTGCACCTCCCTCTTCGATCTCGACGGTAGATCCGATAGGAGTGGCCCCCGATTCTTGTTCGACGGCCGACGCGTCTCCTTCTCCCGTGCTGGTTACTTGCCCATTCCTGTTGTCACCGCCGAGCGTTGTCGACACGGCGATGATGACGATGATGACGACGAATGCAAGGAGGAACCAGGGCCACTTCCTGCGCTTCTTCGGCGGTGGCTGTTGTTGTGTGTATGCGCCGGGCGGATAGCTTGGCTGTTGCGGATCATTCGGGGGTGGTGGGTAGGTCATCGACGTTCCTTTCGTCGGTTCCTCCGATGTAGCCACAGAGCGCTTCTCGAGCAGCAACGTGAACTGGTCGATACCCCGAACCCGTCCTCTATCACCGTTTCTCGACCCATCCGAGAACAAAATCGTCGCCATCAAAGAATAGCGCTGTACCGCCGTCCCGCGAGAGGTCTCTGCCCGAAAGTTTTCTCCTCTCACTGCGCGCTCCGTCAGGTGGCCGAGGCCGTATACACGCCGGCACAGCTACAGAAGGACTGTTCAGGAGCGGGCTCGAAGGCGGCCGTGAAGTGGCATCTTTCGCCGCGAGACAGCGGCGTGGGCAGATCTCGTTGGTGCCCGTGTCGCCCATGGCAACGTAGCCCACCATTTCCGAGTGAAGTCCCGCTACAGTTCTGCGCGGAGGGACGTCGCAGATCTTCATCTCGCACCGGAATCGAGGCTCTCGAGCGGCAGCACCAATTACATTGGAACATCAGCGGTTCGACGCATCAGGCGGATACCCGGTACTCGTCCACCACGGCCTCATCGGATCGGCATCGGTGAGCCCCGACGCTGCGAGCGAGGCCGCACGCCGCAACATCGAACTCATTGCCCTCGCGCGGCCGGGATACGGCCGCTCTGCACCACAACCGATGACGAGCATCGGCGACTGGCATGGCATCGTCACGCCACTCCTCGACACGCTGGGGATCGAGAGATACAGCGTGTGGGGAACCTCCGCCGGCGCACCCTACGCATACGCGCTTGCCGCCCCCGACCGAGAACGGGTCGGACCGTGGCTTCAGCACTCCGGGAAACGCCGGTTGCACCTGCCGAGACGGTGACGCTGCCACCTGAGACCGTGACGGTCGCGGCCACCGTGACGGTCGAACCGCAGGCCAGTGCGCCGGTAAGGGCGGGGCCCGCGAGCAGGTCTGACATGCTCGGCGGGGTGTTCCTTCCGGCACCCACCCCAGCTTCCCGCTCCCGCGATTTCTGCAGCAGGAAGCCGGAAATCGCGCGAGAAGTGTTCTTGCTCAGAGAGTTTACGAATCACGCGTCGTCCGAGCGTGCGGGAGCGCATCGCTGCAGGCGCAAGAGCCGTGATCCTGGCCAGAGCCAAAGTGAACTGTGGGTCGGAGGAAGGTGCAGCCGCACCTCGGCCGAGTCCGGCCTGCCACAACCACGCCGACTCGTCGACGATCACAAGGCGAGTGACGCCGCGCTGAACCCCACGAGTCCTCCGACGAGCACCGGCCAGCGCCGATCCGATCCGCGGGTCGAGACGGATGCGAACAGCGCACTCCCGAGGTCACCGTCGTCAAATGGGATTCCGACATACCGAATCGACGAGACGTGCCGTTACAATCCGGCATGCCTTACGCCGCCGCGCCCTCGGAACCCAACATCCGACTCGAGATCAACGCCTACGCGCCCGCTGCACTTCAAGACGTAGGAATCGCGTATTGGCGGCTGGAAGGGCTCGATCCTGAAACCGGCGAGCCGGTCTGGGAGCAGAGCATCAGTGCACTTCCCTACAGGATGTGGTCGGGCGGAGCACACTATGCTGCGGCCGCTGCAGTGGCCGCGACGCTGCTCGGATACTGGTGCGCGTCGTGCAGTGGCGAATTGGTCTTGACCTCGAGGCAAGCACTCACCGATGCGCTTTTCGGGAAGGCAGTCGAGTGTCGACGATGCAACACTCGAGTCGACGATCAAGCGTCAGGAATCCTCAATCCACGCGCGCTCAATGGCAACACCCAACGAGCGCTGGAAGTGCGAGGGCAAGGGACAATCGAACAAGCACGACGCGAGGTGATCGCAGAGCGCTACCCGGTCGAGTCCCAAGACCAAGAGCAGCTCCTTGCCGAGGCCTCACTCCACGCAAAGCTCGGAGCCCTGTCGGTGATCCACGCAGTCGGCGACACGGGCGGGTTGATCTATCCCATCGAGATCAACGATCAGACGATCGCTCCGAACTCCTCACTCAGCAAAGACCTCTTCATCGCCGCCTGGGACGCAGGGCTACTCCAAGTCCATCCGACCTCGCCGACCACTGCGTTCGCCTGGGACAGCGACACTGCGCTCGGTGAAGGTTTCTATACCAACCGCACCCGTTTCTTCGTCCCCGGTGACGGACCGGCCGAATCCCGTCTCGACGGCTTCGTCGACGTCCTCCTTGCGCACCTCGACCCGGCTCGCATGCTGCCGCCCGAACGCACCGAGCTGACCGAGCTCACCCAACGTCTCATCGCCGAGGAAGCCGGCCGATACTTCGTTCGCATGCTGGGCGAGCACAACCTACCGGCCGTGACCGAGACCCATGAGGAGACGTTGCGTGCAGCTACGGTCCGCGGCGCAGAGCTGTTCCCGATCGGACATCTCGACCGGATGGCCTGGGGTGCCACCCGCGATGCCGCCGGTGCCTATCGCCGTAACTCCGGAATGCCGGAAGCGAATGCGATCACCTACGGGTTGAAACAGTTCGAACGCTGGATACAAGGTGCTTCCGATAATCCGAGGGTGTTGTCCGAGCCGTTCAGCGAAGACGAACGAAACCTTCCACTGTCGTCGGCCACCGGCATCGTGTTCCGCACTATCCTCGGTCTCGACCCGATGAGCGCGAGCCCCCGCGAGATCACCGAAGCCTTGACCGGCGCCCGGGGCGCTGAACCGCGCAACGACTGCGACGCAGGAATCCCCGACCACCATGAGCTGATGGAATGGCTCCGGACATCGCCCGGCTACTGGGATGACGGCAAGTTCCGGAAGGCACTGGGCCTTCTCGAGGATTCAGATCCTCAGGTTTGTACCCCAGGCTGCGCACACGAACGCATCGCGCGCGTCGCCCAGGAATGCGGCCGCGTCTACGACCGCATCGTGTCGAGCGTCGGAGAAACCGACGCAGCCATCCTCACCGCCGAAGCGACCGCCGTCGCCAACGCCCTCGATGACGAAGTACGCTCCGGCGACGCGCTGCTCACCACAGTCATCCGAACACTGCAGGCCCGCCCATCCCTCGCATCGAACGAGCCCTGACCGGCAGGACGGCGGTTTGCAGATCCCGGCACAGAGGACATCGAGTTCGGCCGAATCGGGCCGGAATAGCCGGACCGGAATGTGGGTACCCGACCAACCATGTCGACCACCTCGAAGGGCCCGGGCTCAGACGATCCGAACCCCGACTTCTCGCCATCACCACGGCACAGCAGCGGCCCAGTGCCACCATCGGGCAAAACACCTGATCCGGACGCTCGCAGCGACCTGCATCCCGATGTCGCCCGAGGTAAGGGCATCAAGGGCACCCGTACCGGCGCTCTCTGGACCGCCCTGATCGCCGGGCTACTCATCCTGCTGTTGCTCTTGGTGTTCATCCTGCAGAACCTCGACAGCATCACCCTCGAACTGTTCGGGTGGGACTTCTCGCTGCCGCTGGGGGTGGCGCTGCTGTTCGCTGCGATCGGCGGAGCCGCAATCGTCGGAATCGCCGGTGGCCTACGGATCCTGCAGCTCCGTCACGCCGCCAACAGACAACGCGGACTCGGCACCACTCCACGAGGTCGATCGTGAGAACGCCATACGTGTCGCTGCGGCTCCGGTAGGTTGTCGAAGCCGGCTTTCAGGTAGCTTCCCTCCACGTCGAACAGCGGTTCGAACAGTTGCGCAACGTACTCACCCGGGGTCACGGCGTTGAAGACTCGGGGCAGCTCACCGCCGAACAGCCGAGACCACCCCCTCGAACCGCGGGCGCGACGGTGCCACCAAGAACTCGTCATCACCGAGACAGCGCTGCAAACGATCGGAAAGAGCACGCGCGCTCTGGACGCTGTCGTTGAGCGCGGACACTGACAACAAGCGAAACAAGCGCTGATCGCCACCCACCACGACCTGACTGCCGCCGGCATCTCACCCGCACCAACCGGCAGCGTGCGCTCGACGATGATCTCGGCGAAACCACGAATGTGCTAACGCGCCGAGCCCAGCGCCACATTCCCCGTCGGCAAGTGTCAGCGTGGGACGATCGGCGTTTTTGTACTCTTCTCCAACCACTGACACGAAGCGTGTTCCGGGGACCGCACCGGCTTCGTATCGTGTGCACCACGCAGGATGTGCACCGGCCGCCACCGACAGTCGGAGACACCGGAACATCGCGTGCCCAAAAGATTCCGTCTCGCGAGGAGCCCTTGTCTCGGCTCCAGCTCCACCCACACATTCCCACGTGAGAAATGAGAACTCGATGTCGTTGAACGGAAAGATCGCAATTGTCACCGGCGCTGCACAAGGCATCGGCAAGGCCACGGCGCAGCGGCTCGCCTCAGAAGGCGCCACCGTAATCGCCGCGGACATCCAGGACGCAGCCGGCACCGTCAGCTCGATCCTCGAGATAGGAGGCAAAGCCGAGACGCATCAACTGGATGTGCGGCTGAAGAGCAACTGGGCCGAGACCGTGCACGAGGTCATTGGGCGGCACGGCCGTATCGACCTGCTCGCCAACGTGGCCGGTGTGGTGAACATGATCAGCGAGGACAGCGTCGTCGGCCTCACGGAAGAGGCCTGGGAACATGTCATCGGCACCGATCTCAAAGGCGTCTGGCTCGGTATGCAAGCGGTGATCCCGAACATGATCGAGCGTGGTGGCGGCCGAATCGTGAACATCGCGTCGATGGCGGCTCTGCGTGGTCTACCCAATCTGGCTTCCTACTCCGCGGCGAAGGGTGGAGTGGTCTCGCTGACGAAGCAGGCCGCGTACGAGTACGGAGAGAAGAATATCCTGATCAACGCCATCTGCCCCGGCACGATCGACACCCCGATCCTCGCCGACATCACCGACGAGATGAAGCAGGCCAATGCGAACGCCCACATCGTGCGGCGCCTGGGCGAACCTGGGGAGATCGCGTCGATGGTTGCCTACCTCATGCGTGAAGGCAGCTTCCTCACGGGAGAGATCTACCCGGTCGATGGCGGTTGGGCGGCGAAGGGCAACTTCTGACGACGATTGGACCCGCCGACAAACGTGCCCGCCCCGACCCCTTCACCGGCCGAGGCGGGCACGACATTGTGTGATCCACGACATAACCGATGCGATCGAGATCGAGGAGATACACCGTGGACGATCAACACTGCACTTTCGGACTGTGGTACGACTTTCGCAACCCGGCTCGATGGCCGCGCACTTTCACCGATTTCTACCGGCAGAGTCTCGAACAGATCCGCTGGGCGGAAAGCTGTGGGATCGAGTCGGTGTGGCTGACCGAACACCACTTCATGGAGGACGGGTACACCCCGTCGCCGTTCGTGCTGGGCGCCGCGATCGGTGCCCGCACCGAATCGCTCCGAATAGGCACGAATCTCATCGTGTCTCCACTGCACAACCCGATCCGGCTCGCCGAGGACGCCGCGACGCTCTCGTTGCTCACCGACGGACGGTTCGATCTCGGCGTGGGGCAAGGCTATTGGCAGCCCGAGTTCGCGGCTTTCGGCCGATCCCTCCGGAACCGGCCCAGCCTCCTCGAAGAGGGCGTCGAACTGATCCGCCGAGCATGGTCGGCCGAACCCACCGAGTTCCACGGCAAGCGATACGATTTCCCCGCCCTTCCGGTCACTCCACAACCCGAGTCCGTCCCGCGCCTTCTGGTGGGCGCGATGGCCGAACCCGCCATCGAGCGGGCCGCGCGAATTGCCGATGGCTACCTCAGCACGCAGAATGCGCATCACAGTATGTATCTCGATGCGCTGGAGCGAGTCGGCCGGTCGCGGGAAGATGGACGAATCTATGCAGGTCAATGGGCTGTAGTGGCCGACGACCCCGAACGCGAATGGGCACGGATCGGTCAGCACGCTCTGTACCAGATCAACGGGTACATCGAGATGGGCGCCTTCGGCCCGCCCGAGTCCGTCCCTACGTTCGCGACGCCACAGGACCTCCTCGACGGCGGGGCGTTCACACTCTGGGATGTCGATACCGCGGTCACCGAGCTCACGACGCTGCTGGCTTCACGACCACAGATCAAGGACGTGCATTTCTGGGCGCAATTGCCCGGCGAACCCGTCGACAGCGGCTCGGCCCGCATCGAACTGCTCACCTCGAAAGTGATCCCACAGGTCCGCGCGGCGATCGCCGCCACCCGACCGGAGGTGACCGCATGACCCCGGTGCCGGCTACCGCTTCCACCAGCCCGCTCGTCATCACAGACTTCCTGTACCGGGCACAAGATCTGTTCTCCGCCAAATCCATCACGCAGTATCGGGACGGCGAGAAAACCTTCGAGTACACCTACGGCGATTACGCCGACAGAGTGCTGCGGCTCGCGGCGGCATTGATCGATCGTGGTGTCCGCCCTGGAGACCGCGTTGCCACCCTCGCGTGGAACCACCACCGTCACCTCGAGCTGTACATGGCAGTGCCGTTGGCGGGAGCCGTACTGCACACCATCAATTTGCGGCTCGAACCCGACGAGATCGCCTACATCGTCGACCACGCCGACGATCGAATCGTCTTCGCCGACACATCGCTGCTTCCGTTGCTCGACGCAGCGCGGACACGGCGCCCCCACATGCCGATCATCACCACCGACGGTGACGATACTGCTCTGCCATGCCAGGACGCGCTCATCGCCGCCACCGAACCACTCGCCGAGCCCGTGACTAGGGACGAAAACGACCTTGCCGCCTTGTGTTACACCTCCGGTACCACAGGCCCACCGAAGGGCGTCGGGTATACACATCGGGCCCTGTACCTACATACGTTCACAGCGTGCCTCGTCGACGGGCACGCGATCGGCGAACGCGACACTGTCTGCCACGTCGTGCCGATGTTCCACGCCAATGCTTGGGGTATTCCGTTCGCCGCGTTGATGTCCGGGGCCGATCAAGTTCTTCCCGGGCCGCATCCCCAAGTACCGCATATTGCGACGATCCTGGCGAACGAACAGGTCACGTACACCGGCATGGTGCCGACGGTCGCGGTCGACCTGGTCCGTCACGCCCTGTCGTCGGGTATCGACCTGACGTGTCTGCGCGCCCTCGTCCTCGGCGGTTCGACTCCGACGGCGGAGTTGATCCGCAGCATCGAAGAAGATCTCGGGGTTCCCGCGTACCAGGGGTGGGGTATGACCGAGTTGTCGCCGATGGGTACCTTCGCGCGTCCCCCACGCTCGGCCGCCGGTACCCCTCAGCGGCGATACGACTACATCCGACGGCAAGGCCGCCTACTGCCCGGTCTGCGGTGGAAGTTGGTCGACGACACCGGTGCTGTAGTTCCCCACAACGGCGTGGACAGGGGCGAGCTGCTCATGCGCGGTCCGTGGGTGGCCGAACGCTACTTCCGCGACGAACACCCTGAAGCGTTCACCGACGGCTGGCTGCGCACAGGCGACATCGCCACCATCGATGCCGAGGGCTACCTGACCATCGTCGATCGGGCCAAGGACCTGATCAAGAGCGGCGGTGAATGGATCAGCTCCCTTGCGCTCGAACAGGCCCTGGTGACGATTCCGCACGTCGTGGAGGCGGCGGTGGTCGCGGTGCCGCACGAGCGGTGGCAAGAACGGCCCTTGGCGTTCGTCGCTGCCGAGCGCGGGCACGCCCTCGATCCTGCCGGTGTGCTGAACTCCCTGACCGAGATCGTTCCGCGGTGGTGGCTGCCCGAGCGCATCGAGATCGTCGAGTCCCTTCCACGCACCAGTGTGGGCAAGTTGGACAAGAAGCACCTGCGCAGCGCGGTCGAGAATCGCCTGTTTGTGGATTCCGACAACAGTCCCGCAGGGGGTTCTCTCACGTGAGGCGCCGGTCACATTAGCGTCGGGTTCCACCGGCCCCGACAGGGGATCCGTCGTCACGAGGAGGAACACCGTGAAGTTCGGGATCTTCTACGTCCTCGAATGCCCCGACCACGATTTCACGCGGGCCTACCGGGAGATGCTCGAACAGATCTCCTACGCAGAGAAACTCGGCTTCGACGAAGTATGGCTGGCGGAGCACCACGGCTCCGACTACGGGTCTATGCCCTCTCCGCAGGTCGCCGCCGCGGCAATCGCCGAGCGCACCGAACGAATGCGTATCGGCATCGCGGTGAGCAACCTGACCTTCGACTGGCCGGTACGCATCGCGGAGGACTACGCGATGGTCGACGTGCTCTCCGGTGGGCGGCTCGACTTCGGTGTGGGCCGCGGCTACCAGCCCCAGGAGTTCCACAACATGGGTGTCGGCGACATCCAAGGTGAGAGCCGGGAAGTATTCGTCGAAGCTCTCGAGATCATACGAGGACTGTGGAGCAAGCCCGTGGGCGAGCCGTTCTCCTTTCACGGCCGGCACTTCGACATCGACAAGATCGACTGCCGGCCCACCCCGGTACAGCGCCCGACCCCGCCGATCTACATCGCCTCGATCAGTCCCGAGACCCTCGACTTGGCTGCCGACCAGGGCTACAACATGTTGGTCACCCCCACGTTGATGACGATGCCCGAACTGAATTCCTTCGTCGTCGGCGCGAAGCGACGGTTGCGCGATCACGGTCGCGACATCCTTGACCTCGATTTCCCGATGAACTGGCAGATCCACCTCGCAGACAACGAGAAAGTCGCGGTCGAGAACGCACGTGAGGCTCTGACCTGGTATTTCGATGCCGCTCTGGCGGCGGTTCCACAGGGACCTGGGGTGCCGCCGACATATGAACGGTATGCCGAGTTGGTTACCGCGACCGAAGAAGCAGGTGGAATGACCGTCGAGGGTCTACGAGATGGCGGCGTCGTCTATGTAGGAGACCCGGAGGGATTGATCCGGCAGATCGACACCCTGCACGACGAGACCGGCCTGCAGCATCTGATCTGCTGGATGCGTTTCGGTGGACTCGAGCACGAGAAGGTCATGCGGTCGCTCGAACTGTTCGCCGAGCATGTCATCCCCCGATTCCGAGATCGTGAACCCGTGATTCCCCGCGCGCTGCGCGAGCCCCCGACTTCCACCGCTTCTACCCATCCATTCGATTCCACTTCCCCATTCACAACGGAGGACACAATGGGATTCTTGCCCGTCGAAAACGACCACAGCATCTACTTCGAACACCACCGGGGTGAAGGCCGGCCGATCGTCCTGATCCATGGTTGGGGTGCCACCACCCGCGCCTGGGACACAACGCTTCCAGCACTGCGCGCCAACGGAAACGAAATTGTCACCGTCGATCTGCGGTGCTGCGGACGCTCCGACAAGGACTTCGACGACGTCTCGATCGTCACGTTGGCCTCCGATGTCGTCCGGCTCATCGACCACCTCGGCCTCGAACAACCGGTGATCAACGGCTGGTCGCTCGGCGGCGCCGTCGCCACCGCGGCGGCAGCGCAACTCGGCGACCGAGCCTCGGCGCTGATATTGACCGGTGGCGCTTCCCCGCGGTACACCGCGACCGACGACTGGCCGCACGGTGGAACAGTGGCCGACGTCGAGGGCGTGCTGGCCTCGGCTGCCGCCAACCGCGCGGAAACCTTCCGCGGGGTGGCTGCTGCAGTATGCGCCGAGGACCCCGGCGAGGCCGTACTCGATTCGATCTGGGACATGTTCATGGCGATGGGGCCGCGCGGTGACGATTCTCTGCGCGATCTGGCCACGGTGGATCTGCGCAAGGAGATCACGTCACTCGAGATCCCGATCTTGCTGCTGCACGGCCGTGCCGACGCATTCGTCCCGTTCTCGGCCGCCGAAGCCGTACCGGGTCTCAACCACCGTGCCGAGGTCGTCGAGTTCCCCGCCAGTGGCCACGCACCGTTCCTCGAGGAGCGCGATCGCTACCTCGCCGAGCTGACAGGATTCCTGAACCGATGAGTACATCCAAGACCTGGCTGGTCACCGGCGGTTCCCGCGGGATCGGGCGCGCTGTCGTCGAGAACGCGACCGCGCGCGGCGATCGGGTTGCAGTTTTCGCACGCAAGCCCGCCACCGAGCAGTGGACACACCCGGAGCGGGTTGTGGAGATCCCCACCGATATCAGTGATGTGTCCGCATTGGGGCTCGCGGTGGACACGGTGTTCGAGACGTTCGGCTCGCTCGATGTGGTTGTCAATGCTGCCGGCGTGCATCGCGGCGGCCGGATCGGTGACGTCTCGCGCACGCACTGGGACGAGGTGCTCGCTACCAACCTCACCGGCGCATTCGAGCTCGCTCGCAGCGTGGTCCCACGACTGACCGAAGGCGCGTCGATCATCAACGTCGGTGCCGTCGTGGGGTTTCGGGGATTTCCTGGAGATGTCGCGTACGGCGCGGCGAAGGCAGGGCTCAACGGACTCACCCAGGTGTTGGCCGTCGAGCTGGCTCCACGGGGGATCCGGGTGAATCTGGTGATCCCCGGGGTCGTGGATACCGACATGACATCCGCGTTGGCCGGACGCGCACGCGACCGTCTGATCGCGGCGATTCCGATGGGTCGCACGGGCCTTGCCGAGGAGATTGCGCAGGTCATCGCGGGTGTCGCTGATTCGACCTATATGACCGGCAGCATCGTTGCCACCGATGGCGGACTGATGAGCTCATTCAGTTCCCGCTCCTGACCTCCACATTGTTGTAGCGGCCTACAACGATCCGAAAAGACGGCGTGATCCGCACCACATCAGCGCGATTACCCTCTACATCAGCAGATCGGAAGTTATTCCTACGCTGCATGTTTCGCCGTAACCCTCCCGAAGGAGCTCACATGGACAACGCCGCGAGCGCCGGAAGTCTCGAAGCCGCCAACAAGAAGCTCATCGTCGAATTCATGGAGGTCTTCTCCACCGGCAATGTCGAATCGATCCTCGGCTACCTCGCACCCACCGCCACGTGGTGGGTTGCCGGCACCATCGAGGGGATCTCCGGAACCAAGGACAAACAGGAATTCCGCGAGATGCTCTCCGGCCTGTCCGCCAACACCAAGTCCGGCGCAATCGCACTGACCCCGCTTGCATGGACCGCCGAAGGCGACCGTGTCGCCGTGGAAACCGAATCGTATTCGGAGATGAACAACGGCCGCATCTACAACAACCTCTACCATTTCGTCTTCGAAGTCCGAGACGGACTCATCCAGTCCGTCAAGGAGTTCCTCGACACCGAACACACACGGGCCGTGTTCCTCTGATTCTCTCTCCCCATTCACCCACTTACGCAAGGAGATCATCCATGGATGTCGGAATGCTGCTCGTGTTTCAGAACTACCACGAGAACGTCAGCGATCAAGAGGTATTCATCCGTGAGCTCGAGATGGGCGTCGCGGCAGAGAAGTACGGTTTCAACGCGGTCTGGTCTGCCGAACACCACTTCGACGACTACTCGATGTGCCCGGACAACATGCAGATCATGTCGTACCTCGCAGCACGCACCTCCACCGTCAAGCTCGGTACCGGCGCGGTGATTCTGCCGTGGAACAACCCCGTCCGCGTTGTCGAGAAGATGACGATGCTCGACATGATGTCGGGCGGCCGCGCCCTCTACGGCATGGGCCGCGGGCTGGCCAAGATGGAATACGATGCATTCGGCATTCCGATGGATGAAGCCCGCGGACGCTTCATCGAGGGCGCCGAGATCACCATCGAAGGCCTGCGTACGGGAGTCGTCGACAACCCAGGCGGGGAGTTCTACCCGCAGTCGCGCGTCGACATCCGCCCCGCGCCGAATCCGGCGTACGAGTGGGGACGCGACCGTCTGTTCGGTGCAGCGATGTCGCCCGACTCTGTACCGGTCATCGCCGACCTCGGTGTTCGCATGATGACCTTCATGCAGTTCGAGTTCGACAAGCACGTCGAGACGATCAACCGGTGGCGCGACCTATACCGTGAGCGCTGGGGCACCGAGCCGCTGCCGCCGGTCATCCAGGACTTCGTGGTCTGCCACGAGGACGAGGAGGAAGCGCGCCGGCTCGCCTACGAGCACACTGCACGCTACTTCCTCTCGGTCATCAAGCACTACGACTTCGCCGGCGAGCACTGGCGGAACACGAAGGGCTACGAGACATACCAGGTGGGCGCAGACATGATCCGCGAGGCGGGCATGGAAGCCGCAGCCGACGCCTACGTCGAGGCCAACGTCTACGGCACGCCCGAACAGATCGTCGAGAAGTACGCCGCCCGGCATGAGAAGGTCGGCGACTTCTTCGCCAACGCCGCATTCGCGTTCGGTGGCATGCCGATCGACCAGGCCGAGAAGGCACTGAAGCTCTACGGCGAGAAGGTCGTCCCCGAGCTCCAGAAGATGAAGGCACCGGTTCCGGCCGGCGCCTGACACCAGCTGGGCGGTGCCCGGACACATACCGGGCACCGCCTGCCCATCCCTTCGGAGGAAACAATGACTTCCACTGCCACCCAAGACTTCACCGCCGAGTTCCGTGATGTGATGGCCAGTGTGTGCACCCCGGTCACCGTGGTGACCGCGCTTGACGGTGCCCGCCCTCACGGCACCACCGTGAGCGCCTTCGCGTCACTGTCGGTGGCCCCTCCGATGGTCCTCGTCGCCCTCGATCGCGGCTCCGACCTACTCGCCGTAGTGCGTGAATACGGCAGGTTCGGAATCAATGTCCTCGGCCGTGGTCATAGCGACCTTGCCCTGACCTTCGCCCGAAAGGGGGCCGACAAGTTCGACGGCATCGGATGGACGTTGTCCGATGGTGTTCCCCGCATCGACGGCGTAGCCGGATGGGTCGCCTGCAGTGTCGCCGGGCTGGTGGACGGCGGTGACCACGTGGTAGTTCTCGGGAACGTCGAGCACGCGGATCGGACAGACCACCCGCCGCTGACCTATCACCGGCGCACATTCGGCACCCACAGCGCAGGACAGGAGTAACGCCATGCCTCGGATCCCCGCCCAGGATGTCGAACTTGCGGTCGAAGCCCTCACCGCCGGCGGCATCGTCATTGTCGTGGACGATGCCGACCGTGAGAACGAAGGCGACCTCGTTGCTGCCGCTTCGACGATCACCACCGAGCAGATGGCATTCATCGTTCGGCACACCACCGGCATCATCTGCGCACCGATGACAGGCCACCGCGCCGACGCACTCGACCTACCTCTCATGGTCGAACACAACACAGACGCGCAAGGCACCGCCTTCACCGTCACCGTCGATCACATGTCCACCGGCACCGGCGTCAGCGCCGAAGACCGGGCTGCGACCGTTCGCGCCCTCGCATCCGATACGACGGTGTCCGCCGACCTGCGACGGCCAGGCCATATCTTTCCGCTGCGAGCCCGAGAAGGTGGTGTCCTGGCCCGCGCAGGCCACACCGAGGCGACCGTCGACCTGCTTCGGCTCGCCGGGGTCGGCGACGTGGGGGTGATCGGCGAGATCGTCGCCGAGGACGGGTCGATGCGACGCGGCACCGATCTGATCGAGTTCGCCCGTGAGCACAGTCTGCCGATGCTGCGCATCGCCGACCTGGTCCGGTATCGCACCGCGACCGAACCCTTCGTGGAACTCGTCGCCGAATCGACCATGCCCACCGAATTCGGTCAGTTCCGGGCGGTGGCTTTCCGTTCGATCCTCGATGGGACCGAGCACCTCGCACTGGTCATGGGCGACGTGGCAGCCGCTGGACGCACGCAGGACGGTGTGCTGGTTCGGGTACACAGTGAATGCCTCACCGGTGACATCCTCGGATCCTTGCGCTGCGACTGCGGCGCCCAACTCGAACGAGCGCTCGCCGAGATCGCCCGCGAAGGATACGGAGTGCTGGTGTATCTCCGGGGCCACGAAGGGCGCGGAATCGGCCTCGCCCACAAAATCCGCGCCTACTCACTGCAGGAGCAAGGACTCGACACCGTCGATGCCAACCGCGCGCTGGGTCTGCCCGACGACTCGCGGAGCTACGGAGTGGGTGCTCGCATCCTTGCCGACCTCGGCGTTCGCCGGATGAGGCTGATCACCAACAATCCGAGCAAACTCGTTGGGCTGGAGGGCTATTCGATCGAGATTGTCAGCAGAGTATCGCTCCCCACCGTCGTCACCGCGCACAACGTGCGGTATCTACGCACGAAGCAGGCAAGGATGGGCCACGAACTCGACACCGAGGTCCGTGATGTGATCGCCACCTGAGATCGCGGTAGATTGTGATTTTCGACAACACCGGGGGGTGCAGCGATCGATCCGCGGAAGTGAGGGACAAGCATGGCAGCGCTGCCGAGCACGGATACCGAGATGAGCAGGCCGCATCCTGACGTTGCCACCGAGACGATGTCTTTCCCGACCGGCCGGCCACGCGAACGCGACGTCATCACTGCCTTTGCCGAGATCACCGGCGAGGCCATCGGCGATGCCGATCTCGAACAGCTGCTGCGCTCGGTATGCGTAAAACTCTGCAGTGTGACCGGGGTGTCACGCTCGTCGCTCTACCTCAAGAAGCCTGGTGGCCGCTTCCGCGGTGCCGCTGGTCACTGTTCCGACGAAGGAGACATCACCGAGGCCGTCAAACGACAGGAGTCGGGCGTCGCGGGCGACCGGTTCAGCCGGGAGGTCATCGAAACCGGGCGGCCCGTGCTCATCAATGACGTCGCAAACGATCCGCGGCCACACCGGCGCACCATGGAGCACTGGCAGGTCCGCGCCATGTTGGGCGTCCCACTGGTCTTCGACGGTGAAGTCATCGGACTGCTCTTCGTCGACAACAAGGACCGCGAGCACGTCTACACCCAAGAAGACATCGAGATCGCCGAGATGTTCGCGCAGCTGAGCGCTCTCTTCATCAGCCAAGCGATGCTCAACGTCCGCCTGCGCAGTCAGGCGTCGGAAATTGCCCGCAGCCGCAACACGCTTGCGTACCTGGCCGACGTGCACCGCAAACTCACCAATGCCGTTCTCGAAGGCGCCGACATCCGTAGCATCGTGACACTGCTCAGTGAGCTGTCAGCCAAACCCGTCGTGCTCTACGACGAGGACTTCCGGGTACTCGCCTGGGCTGCCCCTCCTGCACTCGGCCTCGATCGTCCCCCGGTGATCTCGGATCAGATCCGCGCCATGCCGTCGGTCAAGGCAGAACTCGCTGCACTGAGCCCGGAACGACCATCCGCAGTGGTCCCACTGACTCTGTCCGTGGGGCTCGGCCGGCGACACCTGATGTGCCGCCTCGTGATCGAAGGAAAACCCAGCGGATACCTGGGCATCGTCGAAGTGGGCAGGTCGCTCGAAACTGTCGATACCAACCTCGCCGAACATGGAGCGACTGTACTGTCGCTGCAGATCCTGTCGGAACGCCGGCAGATCGAAACACAAGGGCAGGCCCGGGACGACTATCTGTCCGACCTCCTGCGCAATACCCGCGACAAGGAACACCTGCTGCGCCGGGGCCCACAGTTCGGAATTGATCTGACCCACCCCCACGTGATGGTCCGGTTCGCGCTCTCGGCAAATCTCCGAATGACGGCGTCGGCAGCACAGCGACTCGTCACGCGCAGGTTTCGGGAGATCCTCGGCATCGACGAACCGGCGGCCGTCAAGCTGCCGGGGAGCATCATCGTGCTCGTGCCATTACCCGACGGCGGATCGGCCGAGGAACTGTCCCGCCTGCGTGATCAGGTGTCCCTCGCACGGGCATCCCTGCAACCCGAACTGGCAACTTCGGTCACCGTGATCTCGGGGATCTGCCGTGAGGTCACAGACTTTCCGCAGGCCGCGCGTGAGATGCGGGAGGTTGCCGACATCGCGCATTCGTTCGAATGGTCCGAGGGTGTCCTCGATGTCACCGAACTCGGCTTGTTCCGGGTCGTCGTCAGCTCTGGTCGCGTCAAGGAAGCTGTCCGCTTCGCGCACGAGTACGTCCACACTGTCCGTACCGCCGACGACGGGGTGCTCCTCGAGACCTGGAGAGCCTTCGTCGCGGCCGAAGGCCGCATGCAAGGCGCGGCCGTCACACTCGACGTGCACGAGAACACGGTGCGGTACCGAATGGGCAAGATCAAGGAGCTGACCGGCCTGGACCCGACCGGCCTCGACGTGTTGCTCTCGGCACGCCTGGCCTTCCAGATCCTCGACTTCGCAGCCCGCTGACCAGCATCGGTACACGTCCGACGTGCATTGTAGGAGTCTACAACCTCGTTCGAAACATGCAGTGCCACCGAAAGACACGGTCGATACGTTCTAATCATGCAGACCGACACCACAGACAACGACCTCCTCGGAGTCGATCTCACCGCCGTGCGGGACTGGATGGACGCTCAGGGCCTCGGCACAGGCGATCTGACCGCAGTCGCACCCATCGGAGGCGGAACCCAGAACATCATGCTCGGCTTCGAACGCTCCGAGACCCGGTACGTCCTACGCCGAGGACCGAAACATCTTCGCCCGCACTCGAATCGGATGATGTCACGAGAGATGACACTGCTTCGGGCGCTGTCCGATACCCCCGTCCCTCACCCTACGTTCGTCGCCGGGAGCGAGGACACCACCGTACTGGGTGCGGTGTTCTACCTGATGCACGCTGTGGATGGCTACAACGCCGGCGAATGCCTGTCCCCTGCCCACGCAACAGACCGCACGCTTCGGTATCGCATGGGCCTGGGAATGATCGACGCACTGACCGAACTCGGCCGGATCGACCACACCGCGATCGGACTGACCGACTTCGGCCGACCGGAAGGCTTCCTCGAACGTCAAGTCGACCGATGGAACAGCGAACTCGAGTCGTACACGCTCCTGCCCGGCTACTCCACGGTCCTGCTTCCCGGCGTCGATCGGATCGCGTCGTGGCTCGACGACAATCGCCCCCGCAATTGGACACCGGGCATCCTGCACGGCGACTACCACGTCTCCAACATCATGTTCGACCGCACCGAACCGACAGTTACGGCAATCGTCGATTGGGAGATGGCCACCATCGGTGACCCATTGCTGGACCTGGGATGGATCTTCGCGATGTGGCCCGACACCGACGGCGGCGCCGACCTCTTGGAAAGCAGCCTCGCTGCGGCCGGCGGACTTCCCACCCGTGCGGAACTACTGGACCGATACGCCGCGAACACCGATCGCGATCTGCACGCCATCGACTGGTACACCGCCCTCGCCGGATTCAAGCTCGGCATCATCCTCGAAGGCACCTATGCCCGCGCCTGTTCCGGACAGGCCCCCACCGAGGTGGGTGACCGCCTCCACCGGTACGCGCTCCAACTGTTCGACCGCACCCTTCTCTCACTTTGACCGCCCCTTGATCGCCCGATCCGCCAATCGCATACCGGAGGTACGAAACATGTCATGGGACTTTTCCACCGAGCCCGAGTTCCAGCAGAAGCTGGACTGGATGACCGCATTCGTGCGTGAGGAGATCCGACCGCTCGAAACTCTCGAGCTGAAGTGGCCGCAGCTACTGAAAGCGATCGCTCCCTTACAGCGGGAGGTCAAAGCCCAGCAACTGTGGGCCGCACACCTCGACCCCGAACTGGGCGGCCAAGGATACGGTCAGGTCAAGCTCGGGCTGATGCACGAAATTCTCGGTTCCTCTCCACTCGGACCACTCGTGTTCGGTTGCCAGGCACCGGACTCCGGCAACGCGGAGATCCTCGCCGCAGTAGGTACCGACGAGCAGAAGGGCCGCTGGCTCGGCCCACTCCTGGCGGGCGAGAAATACTCGGCCTTTGCGCTGACCGAACCCGACAACGCCGGCGCCGACCCGGTGAACCTGCAGACCACCGCTGTGAGAGACGGCGACAGCTGGGTCCTCAACGGGCACAAGTGGTTCATCAGCAACGCATCGACCGCCGATTTCGTCATCGTCGTCGCCGTCACCGACCCCGACGCCGAGCGGCACCGCCGCGCTTCACAGTTCATCATTCCGATCGATACACCCGGCCTCGACGTGGTGCGCGATATCGCGTCCATGGAGAACCCGGCACCTCGGGAGTACACCTACGGCTCGCACTGCGAGGTCGTGCTGCGGGATGTGCGTGTGGGTGCCGATGCTCTGCTCGGCAATCCAGGTGACGGATTCCTGATCTCCCAGAAGCGGCTCGGCCCCGGCCGAATCCACCACTGCATGCGGTGGATCGGCCAATCCAACCGTGCCTTCGACATGATGTGTGAACGCGCCACCTACCGTTTCGCGCACGGCAGCCTCCTCGGCGAGAAGCAGACCATTCGCAACTGGATCGCCGACTCCGCCGCCGAGATGCAGGCTCTACGTCTGATGACACTGCAGGCAGCGTGGGTGATCGACACCCAGGGGACCAAGGCTGCCCGCAAGGAAATCGCGATGATCAAGTACTTCGGCGCAAAGATCCTGCACGACATCATCGACCGGTCCATCCAGACCCACGGGTCGCTGGGATTCAGCTCGGATCTGCCCCTGGACTTCATGTACCGGGCGGCCCGGGCGGCCCGCCTCTACGACGGCCCGGACGAGGTGCACCGCGACACCGTCGCCAAGCTCGTCCTGCGTGGCTACGAAGCACCGGCGAACCGGGTCCCGACCGAGCACGTGCCCACCCGTCGTCGCGCGGCGCAGGACCGATACGCCGAACTGTTCGACGAGGTGCTGGCCTCGGCCTGACCCGAATCGAACTTCCGACCGGTCAGCCCGCGGCACTCGTAGGTCAGCGATAGAGATCGGCTCGAGTAGGCCATTCACCGGGCACGCGTTTGTCAGCGGCTGCGACGACAGGCCATCATATCGGCCGAGGCGGCGCCCTGAGCGACCCCTGAGGATTGTTTTCACCCGCCGTTTCATCCCTCCTCGGAAGGAAACACGCTCAGCTCGACGATAGCCTTCAGGTTCGGCCCGGTTTCCCCCGACATCCGGGACGAACAACGACGCCCCCGCCATTGAGCTCTGTCATGGTGGGGGCGTTTGTTGTCTGGACTCCGAGACTCAGCGGGTCTTTCGTTCGATCTCCGGAACCACCACTCCGAACACCCGCTTCTGTTACCCGAAAGTAAGAATCTTACCCTCGGTTTCACCCCTTCACGGCCGCCCCATCTCCAAAGACACGTCAAAAGTGATGACAAGGGTTATGTAACGTCGGTTTCTGCAGACTCGATATCAGGTTTGTGATGCTCCGGCTTCGAGCACCGACCGCGGGGAGGAGTGGGCCACGCTATCGCCCTGTCGGCGTTCGTGGCACGGCCACACCTGGCAGCTGATCCGAGTCGAGGTCGACCATGCCTGCACTGGCCAGCGCAGGCCATAGAGCTGGTGGAGAAGTCGGAACACCCACTGTCGGCGCCCGTACGCGCACGGATCCACTGCAGGACGATTCCGATGGCACTCCCATGCCGACGAGATCGTCTACATCCTCGAGGGATCGGTCACCGTCACGACCGACGACGGTCACACCATCACCTTGTCCCCCCGGCGACGCGGCGACATTCCCGGCCGGGTCGTCGAATGTGTGGACGGTTCCGACATGAGCACTTCACGCACAGCGCACAGTGCCCGTGCCCCCGTTTTCGTCGGCAACGGTTCTCGCGCCTGAGGACAGCCTTGCGGCGGCGCTGAGGAACGGCAAGTTCACCCCGGACTTCACCCTTGTTCAGGTCACCTCACGTTTCGTCCGGATATAGCCTCCAATACGACCCGGACCTCCCGACGAACGGGTCGCGCGCCGGCCCGAACCTCCCAATGATCGGGCCGCGTAGGCGGCTCGAATACTCGACTCGGACCGCTCGGCAAACGCCCCCACCTTTCGGTGGGGGCGTTTCCTTCATGCTGCTCATCAGTCCTCGTCTCAGACGAGCAGCTTGTCCTTCAATGCTGCGAGAGTGTCCGGGCTCAGCCCCAATCCGTCTGTGAGGTAGTCGGCCACGGATCCGTAACGCGTTTCGAGTTCGTCGATGCCGGCTTGCAGGTAGCTGCCCTCCACGCCGAGCAGCGGCTCGAACAGCTGAGCAACGTCCTCACCCTGGGTTGCAGCTATGGAAGCGCGGGTCTTCGCTGCCCACTCCTTGTTGTATTCGTTGGTGAGCAAGTAGTCGCTCATGATCGTCGCATCATCCACGCCTGCGATGCTCTGCAACAACATCGAGGCCCAGCCGGTACGGTCCTTACCTGCCGTGCAGTGGAATACCTGTTCGCCCTCGGTGGTGGCCAAACCTGTGAGCAGGTCCCTGAAGGCAGCACGTTCGACGTCGCCGGTCACGAAGGCGCGGTTGATCTCCCGCATCATGTTTCGTGCGTCCTCCGGGGATCCGATCTGATCGACCATCTCGTAGAGGTTCCCCGACAGGATCGGGATTCGAACGTAGTCGACGCCCGCCGGCAGACGATTGGGCTTCTCACCGACCTCTTCATCGGTACGGAGATCGTAAATCGCCTCCAAGCGAAGCGCGTCGAGGGTTGCGAGGTCGGCATCGTCCGGAACGATTGCGTCGGCCCGATAGAAGACCCCCTTCGCCATACGGGCGCCCTCGGCGCCGACATAACCGGCGCCCGTACCGGCTACGTCACGGAAGTTCGGCACGCTCGTCAGACGTGGAGCGTCACCATGAGGCAGGTGAGGACCGAGTAGGGCGGAAGAACCGGTGTCGATGTTCGGGACCGGCGGTAACACGGGCGGTTGTGCCTGCGCGAGGCCGGCGACGCCGACGGTGGGTGACAGTGCGACTGCCAGCACGACAGCAGCGATCATGGGGCGGTGTCGGAGCATGAAGCAAGAGTCCTTTCAATGGCGGACAAGCGATTTGATGCAGAGATTGTTGGGTGGGGCCAGAAGGTAGGCGACGCCGTCTTCGAGCGGACCGAGCTCTCCCGCCCAGCGGGCACATCGCCGGCTGCTCGAATCGAGCCGGGAGGGACTGTGCTTCCGCTGGGCGGGAGACTACCCATCCGAGACGGATGAACGACCCTACGGTCATCGGCAGCATTCTGGTGTCGAGGAGGTTCATTGATGGCTGCACGCAGGACTGATCTGCATCCCGATGTCGAGGCGATGCTGGCCACGTTGGAGGCCGGCTTCCCCGACGTCACGCAATATGATGCGCCGGAGCTTCGGGAGTTGATCCTCTCGCGGCGGGGTGCGTTGACGCATGAACCCGATATGCGGTCTGTCGTCGACCTCACCATCGCCGGTCCTGGCGGTGAACTGCCGTTGCGGATCTATGTGCCACATGATGACGCCGAGGGTCCGCGACCCGTGATCGTGTTCGCTCACGGCGGCGGCTTCGTATTCTGCAACTTGGACACCCACGACGAATTGTGCCGCTCGATGGCACACGCGGTGGACGCCGTCGTCGTGTCCGTCGACTACCGACTGGCGCCGGAGCATCGAGCGCCCGCTGCAATGGAAGACATGTACGCAGCGGTGCAATGGACGGTCGACGAGATCGGCTCTTACGGAGGCGATCCAGCTCGCATCGCGGTGGCGGGCGACAGTGCGGGCGGTAACCTGGCTGCCACCGTGTCGCTTGCCGCGCGCGAGCGCGGCGGGCCGCACCTCGCCGCCCAGATTCTGATCTACGCGGTGATCGACGACGACTTCGAGACCGAATCGTACCGCCGATACGGAGTCGGCTACTACAACAACACATCTGCCATGCGTTGGTACTGGGAACAGTACGCGCCCGGCGGGAGCAACGACATGTATGTGATCCCCGCACGCGCAGAGACACTGGCCGGGCTTCCACCCGCGGTGGTCATTACAGCCGAGCTCGATCCGCCGTGCAGCGCCGGGGAGGCCTACGCGGACAGGTTGGCCGCCGAGGGGGTTCCGGTCACGGAACATCGATTCGACGGGCTGTTCCACGGGTTCCTTACCTTCCCATCGCTGTCCCTTGCCGGCGAGGCTCGCAAGAAGGTCTGGGACATGATGCGTGAAGTGCTCGCTCGCCCGTGACCAAGCTGGGCTGAGCAGGGGCCCTGCTCAGCCCAGCGCGCAGAAGCTGTGTGCCACGCGATCGACGACGATGTTCTCGGGCCATTCCGGATCGAACCACCGATCGACGACACCCCAGTGAATCGGGTGCGCCATGTACTGCCCGCGCAGGCCGTCGAGGTCGGTGAACGTCTGCTCCCACACGTGGGTCCACTCGGTGGGCCCACCGGCATCCGTGACATGACTGAGCTGCCACGTCGCGATCGAGGTGACATGGACCGGCATCAGCAGGAGGTCCCGCTCGAACCGTGCGATCTGTTCCGGGGTGGCTCGGTCGTCGACGCGCAGGAGAAGCGCACGATAGATCGTGGGTGGCGGCGTTTGCCGCGTACCCGAAAGATGTGCGGCTCCCACCGGCGGTGTTGCGCCGTATTCCACAGAATCGACGGAATCGACCGGGGCCTGCGCTAGCACGTCGTCGACACTCACCCGTAGCATGCCTGCGTCCTCATCAGTGCACCGTGCGTGTACCAGGATGTCTCCCCCGTTGATCGTCCCGGCGAGCGTCGGCGCGGCCACGGCGGTGGTCGACGCGTTCGAGACGGCGGACGTGAGCTGGGTGATGATCTGCTCGCGTAGGTTCTCGTCCTTGTCCGACAGTTGAATCAGCCATGTCATGGCCCTTGTGGCGGTGTCAGACATTGCACAGTTCCTCGATGTCGGTTGCGTCGGCGGCAGTCGATCGCGTGCGTTCGGAGATGAGCAGGCGGACCGACTCCCACCATTGAGCGAGTGTCGGATCATGCCGACCCGCGATCGCGGCCTTCCACCAGCTGGACTGTCCGGCAACGGTCCACGTGATGGTGATGATGTTGGATTCGTCGTCGAGCCAGACCGGCGGGCTGACGGTGATGCGCTCGAGTGTCATACCGCGCGCCGACGCCGACGGGACGTAGTCGCGCTGATAAGCCTCGACGAAAGCGCGGCCGTTACCGGAGGTGGTGACCACCCGGTCCTCGATGTAGATGCACACGTCCGTCATGGAGGCCGAACATAGGTGAACGGAACGGCGCGCGGTGCATCGTGTTTCGCTGATCGGGAAGATGTTTCCGGGCCCCCTTCCGTGAATGGCGCCTCCCGTCCAGCGGGAGGGGGTACTGCCCCTCTACTCGCGGGAGACCTACCTTCGTGCACGAACCCTCTCGAGTCTTGTCACCGAAGGAAGGTCATCATGGCCGATGCCACAGCTCTCGATTCCACCGCAGACATCAAGAACATCGTCGTCCGCTATCTCGAAGCGGTCGCGACCGGGCCCGCGGCGGACATCGCGGCCCTGTACGCGCCCGATGCCACCGTCGAGGACCCGGTCGGATCGGAGCCGCACCGGGGGGCGTGAGGCCATCGCGCAGTTCTACAGAGCATTGGAAGCCGCAGAGATCGATACCACGCTCCTGCATCTTCGCGTGGCAGAACGCAACGCGGCCTTCCACTTCCGGGTCGTCACCAAGACCGGCGACCAGACCATCACCATCGAGCCGATCGATGTGATGACCTTCGATCCTGACGGGCTGATCACGTCGATGCGTGCTTTCTGGTCGCCCGAGGACATGCTCACCGGTCAATAGCGTCGAGTCCGTCCTCGGTCGTATCGGCAGACCACCCTCAACCAAGGAGTACCTCATGAATCGCCTCACCGGGCAACACATTCTCGTCACCGGGGCGGGTTCCGGCATCGGCCAGGCAACCGCATTGCGGTTGGCCGCCGAGGGCGCCACTGTGGTGGCCGCCGACATCAACGGCGACGGCCTGGCCGCAACTACTGCGCGTGCCGCGGACACAGGGATATCCGAGGAGATCACCACCCTCGAGATGGATATCGGCGACGAGGCTTCGGTGGTGGCGGGCGTGGCCGAGACCGTCGATCGGCTCGGCGGGCTCGATTCCGTGGTCAACGCCGCCGGCATGCTGCGGGCCGCCCATACCGACACGATGTCGCTCGATGCCTGGAATCAGATCCTCACCGTGAACCTGACCGGCACCTTTCTGGTAGTGCGCGAGGCACTTCCTGCACTTCTGGCCAATCCCACCAGCGCGGTGGTGAACTTCTCGTCGACCTCGGCATCGTTCGCCCACCCGTACATGGCGGCATACTCCGCCAGCAAGGGCGGAATTCAATCGTTCACCCATTCGCTGGCACTCGAATACAGCCGCCAAGGTCTGCGTGCAGTGAACGTGTGCCCGGGCAGCATCAAGTCGGGTATCACCGAGGGCACAGGCCAGTGGATGCCTACCGACGCCAACTGGGAGTTGCTGGCCAAGCTCTCACCTGCCTTGCCGACCATCCTGGAATCAGGCGGGGCCGGGATGGGTTCGCCGGACGCCGTCGCCGGTGTTGTCGCGATGCTCGTCTCTACGGACGGCGCGTTCATCAGTGGCACCGAGATCCGCATCGACGGCGGTACACACGCATAGACCGAACAACAGCTTTCGCTGATCCGGCCGCCGAGCGCTTCACCCCCGAGAAGGTGCACGCGCTCGACGGCCGGCATGCAACGCTACTCGTCTGCGGACGCAGCGATGCCCGCCCGTCGGCCGAAGAACGTGCCGTCGCCGAGGGATGTACCGCTGATATACCCCCACGAATGCAGACCCGACGTCGCGCGCCCGGCCGCGAACAGACCCGGTATCGGATCGCCGTCGAGGTTCAGGACCCGGCCGTCGACAGTAGTGTGCACACCACCGATCGTGAACACCTCGGCGCCTCCCGAGCCGGCGCTGTCGCCGTACTCGGGTGGGGCCATGCCGCGCTGAACATCGATCGCGGCGAACGGCGACCGGAGCGGCCGCAACCAACGGGCAGACTTGTGGAAGTACGGATCCTCACCGCGCTCGGCGAATCGGTTGTACTCTCCGACGGTGGTCTGCAACGCGCCCTCGGGCATCCCGATCTCGCGTTCGAGTTCCCCGAGGGTTTCGGCCACGAAATGCGGCTGCACTCCCCACCGCTCCTCGACCGGCACCTCCTCGTAGGCCTGCTCATCGAGGATCACCCACACGTTCAAGTTGTGTTTGAACAACGCCGCCTGCCCCACCAGGCCCGGATACACGTCCTCGTTGATGAACCGCTGACCGACGCCGTCGACGATCATCCCGCGCACCATCATCCCCGGTACCAGCGAAATACCGACCTGGCCGGCCGACATGTGCTTGACCGCAGCCCCGACGGCCTGCGCGATGACGATTCCGCGACCGTCGTCGCCGCCATCGCTGTTGACGCCCCTGCCCACCAACTGCGGAGCGTGTTGGGCAAGCATCTCTTTGTTGTCCGCGAAGCCACCGGTGGTCAGTACGACCCCGCGCCTCGCGCGATAGGTCACCGTCTCCTGGAAATGCCGGGCCACCACACCGACGACGCGATCACCGTCAACGATCAGCCGCAGTGCGGCGGTGTCGGTGTGCACCGCAACGTCGGTCTTGTCGACGGCCTCGCTCAGCACCGCCATGAGCACCTTGCCGCCGAAACCGTCTGAGGTCACCCTGTGCCCGCGCGGAGCGGGCGTGGCGATTTCGTTGAACGGATAGGCGTTCTCGCCCATCCACATCAGGCCGTCATCGGTGGGTGGAACCCAGGTCGGCGAATCCCACAACGAAGGCTTGAACGGCACACCGTGGTCGACGAGCCACTGATAATGGGCGACACTCTCGCGGCTGTAGAGGCCCACCTTCGCCTGGTCGGCGTCCGGTCCGAGAGCAGCCAGCAGAAATCCTTCCATGTCCTCGGCGGTGTCGGTGAACCCACACGCCTCCTGGATCGCGGTACCACCACCGAGATACATCTCCCCACCCGACAGGGCCGACGAGCCACCGCCGCCGCTCTGCCGCTCGAGCAAGATCACCTCGGCACCGCCGGCGTCGGCCTCGAGCGCAGCCGACGCGCCTGCGCAACCGTAACCGATGACCAGGACATCGGTTACGTGATCGTAGGTGGATATCTCGGCAGCATCGATCGGTGTGACGGGTACGCGTGCGCTCATCCGGCTCTCCTGCGGTCGACTCGGAACATCAGTGTGGTTCGGGTCACGTTAGGTTCAGGAAACCGGATCGAATAGGCAGTTGCCCGGTGGCCGGGACGTCATGGCCGGCTCTCGTCGGGCCGATAGATTCGCCGCGCGTTCGTGGCGAACAGTGCTTCCTGATCTGGCGGATCGTATTGTTCTGCGGCGGTGAAGTACCCGTCGTAGAGTCGACCGAACTCGCCGTACATGCGGTCTACCGGGAAGTTGCTCGCAAACATCGCTCGCCGTGGACCGAATACCTCGAGACAACGCTGCACCCACGGTCGCTGCACCGTGGCATCGAGGGTGTGCACGGTCATACCCAACCCCGAGATCTTGCAGTGCACGTTCGGCAGTGCGCCGAGCCGGGCCAGGCCCCACGACCAGTCGTCGAAATCTGCTGCGCTGATCGGCCATCCAGCATGTTCGAGCACGACGGTCAAGTTCTCGTGGGCTCGCAGGGTCTCGGCCCAACGGGACATCGAGTGCGGGTGTGCGACGAGATCGAAGATCAGTGCGTGTTTCTCCAGATGGTCCAGCAGTGCTGCTGTGGTTGCGGTCGACGGGTCGAGTCCACGCAGAACTCGGATACCGCGGAAGAGCGGGCTGCGACGCTGGGTGTCGAGTTCGGATTCGATTCTCGCCCAGTCGGCATCCGATTCGATGGTGCCGATCGCTGCGGCGGGCCGGCCTTCGCCACGGGCCATTCCGTCGAGCCAGTCCAGCTCCCGCAGGTGTGCGCCGCGGCGACTGGTCGCCGAGACGTGCACAAGTGCGGTGACGTCGAACCCGGCGCTGTCGACCCGGTAGTCGGCCGCGGTGTAGTCGTGGGCCATCCGTCGCAGGTCACCCAGTGTGGAGGGCCTGGCCGGGTCCGGTTCCTGCATCAGCGGGTACCAAGGCCGCGCCGACGGCAACCAGAAATGGACGTGTGGGTCGACAATCGAAATCTCCGCCATCTGCACGAGCGTGCCGCGCCGGCCTGCGGCAGCCAAGATCACCACCCGCTGATCGGAATCCGATCAGCGGGTGGTGCGGGGCTACGCCGACACCTGCTGTTGGACCGACTCTTCCGCCAGGCTCTTACCTCGGGTTTCCGACGCCAACCATGCGGCGACAATGGAGATGCCAGCGGCACCAGCGAGAATGAGGCTCAACGGGGTGCTGGATCCGTCGGAGGCCACGAGCACGCTCGCCGCGATCATCGGGGTGAACCCGGCACCGATCAGGCTCGCCAATTGGTATCCCAGTGACACACCCGTGTAGCGCACCTCGGTACCGAACATCTCCGACAACATTGGCGCGAGCGGCGCGTACATTGCCGACTGCACCACCTGTCCGAACAACAACCCTGCAGCGAGCAGCACAATCGATCCCGAGTCGACCAGCATGTACAGCGGGAACGCGTACACCACTGCGACAGCCGCGCCGGTGAGAGCCACCGTGCGTCGCCCCACTCGGTCCGACAACGCGGAGAACGACGGTATCGTGATGATCGAGACGACCGACATCAACAGAAGAATCTGCATCACTGTCGATTGTTCGTATCCGATCGACGTGGAATACGAGATCGCATGCGAGGTGATCAACGCGGTCATCGCGAACGGGCCGATCCCCACCGCGCAGGCCAGAATCAACGCCCTCGGTGCGCGCAGGATCTGTAGAGCAGGAGGCTTCTCGGCCTCCGATGCCGCTGCCTTCTCCGCGGCCGCCTCGAACACCGGGCTTTCGACCACACTCATCCGAATGTAGAGGCCGATCACCAGGAGCAACGCACTCAACAGGAACGGGATCCGCCATCCCCATGAGTCGAACGCTTCGCTCGGCAGGAAGCTCACGAGCATGACCGCAGAGGTCGACAACAGGAACCCGAACGGCGAACCGAGCTGCATGAGTCCGGTCCAGAACCCGCGCCGGCGAGGATCCGCATGCTCGGCGACCATCAACGCCGCGCCGCCCCATTCCCCGCCCACTGCGACGCCTTGCAGGATGCGCAGAGTCACGAGCAGGATCGGCGCGAGAATCCCGATCTGCTCGTAGGTGGGCAAGATGCCGATCCCGAAGCTGGCGACACCCATCAACACCATCGTGATCACCAGCATCTTCTTGCGCCCCAGCTTGTCGCCGAAGTGCCCGAAGATCAGACCGCCGATCGGACGCGCCACGTACCCGGCTGCCAGGGTCCCGAACGCGGCGATCGTCGACACGGCCGAGTTCGTCACCGGGAAGAACAATCGTCCCAGCACCAGAGCGGCCATCGTGCTGTAGAGCAGGAAGTCGTAGTACTCGATGGTGGTACCCAGCAAGCTCGACAGCGTCACTTTCCGCAACTGCGACGGATTCACCGATGACGAGTTCGGCTCGCCAGGAGAGGGTTTCGGCTCTTCCGCCGAGGCCGGCATTTGTGGATTCATTCAGCACTCCCGTGGTGGACTACGCAACGCTCATAAGACCTGTCGGACGCGACTCAGACTGGGCCGTGCTCCGCCACAGCGACAACGGGTGCGTCCGCCCAGCGGGAGGCGCGGGCCGAAGCGGTTCAGGGGTTGACTGCGTGTTCGATGAACTGGCCGCAGGAGCAGAATCCCCGGCGACCGCGGACGGGCTCGCCGGCGGCTGACGCCTGCATAATCAGGCGTATGAGCGACACCATCTTCACGCCAGGAACCGACGTGTTCACTACGCGCGGACGCGGCACGGTCATCGATGTCCGAGCCACGCCCTCGGGCAAGTTCGTCATCGGGGTCGAGGATGCCAACGGCGAAGTCGGCTACTTCACCGAGAAGGCCGTTCGGCTCGCGCGGAGTTAGGACCTCCGGATAAGGCCGGGAGTATCCCTACGTTCGCCTTCCAACACCGTCGATGAGTGGTAGGGCGTCTTGTTTGAGCCTCGCGTCGACGAACTCGCAGCGGTGCCAGGCGAGGCAGCTGGGGCAGCTTTGCGTTTCTTGCCCTGCAGGTATTCGGGGTCTTAGTAGACGCGACCGGTGGGGGTCGTGAGGCCGCGATCGTGATTGCGGACAAGAGCAGGGCGCGTTTGAATTTGCGGTTCCCGTCCAGGCCGGGCGCTCGCTGTGCATGCAGGAATCGCTCTTGCGCCTGACCGTGGTGATCCCGGCGTCGGCGACGAGGTGGCGGGCGCAGGGTGAACCTCAGTACCATGCGCTGGCCGGTTCGTTTGCGGGCCAGCCTGAACCGTCCCGAGTCGACGGGTAACGTGGCGGCACGTGACTAGCAGTTTTCAGATTCGGCCGGCGACGTCGAGTGACACTGTCGATGCCGCACAGACCCTTGGTCTTGCCTTTGCCGACTATCCGTTCACCCGACATACCGTCGATTCGCGTGATCACCAAGACCGAGTGCGGTCGTTGCAGCGATTGTTCTTGACCGAGATCGGACTGCGAATCGGAAACGTCTGGGTATCAGATGATCTGGCTGCGGTGGCGGTGTGGATTACCCCGTCCTCGACAGGTCTGGACGCGGCTTTCGGTGACATCGCGGACCAGGTCACCGACTTGTACGGTGACCGAGCGGAAATCGCCGCGAGGGCCGATGAGGCAACCGCGTGTTTACGGCCGACGGATCATGTCTGGCACCTGGCAACGGTGGGTGTTGCGCCTGCCTCTCAGGGTCGGGGCCTGGGTCGAGCTGTGCTCGAACCCGGACTGAAGGCGGCAAAGGATCAAGGCTATGCGGCATATTTGGAGACGTCGTCTCCGTCCAATGTCGCCTTCTATGAAGGCCTGGGGTTCGAGGTCACCGGAAGCGTGTCCCTTCCCGACAACGGGCCGAAGGTGTGGGCGATGCTGCGGGCTCGGACAGCCACGGACCACTGAGTTATGTAACCGGTCCTCGGCGTCAAGCAGCTGCGGTGGGTCTCCTCAGAACGTGGGGTGCCGGGTATCGATGCCGGATCGGCGGCCAGGTCGAATCGGACGAAAGACTGCTTCATGGGTAAAGGCGACCCTCCGCGGTCGGGCACTCCTGGTGCCAGCAACGCGGATCTCACTCAGCGGGCGTTTCCCACGCGATAGTTGTCACTGCTTCTGCGCGCACGGCTTCTCACCCGTGGGTAGTCGTGTAACGCGCTCGGAGCGTGGCTGGGCGGCATCGCCATCGCCGCCGGTTCGGGTTTCACCTCACCCATCTGGGTGGGCGCAGCCGCCACGGTGTCCGGCTTGATCGTGCTCGTGATCGCCACGGCGATGGACTGCCAGGACGCGAAAACGCCGCCCGTGGCCGTCTTTGCCGGCCGGTAGCACGGACGCCGGACGAACCGCGTCAGTGGTCGTCGTAGTGGCCGTCGTGCGCAGCGTGCCTGTGCCCGTCGTGGACATAGTCGACATGATCACCGTGCGGGACCGCTACGTGCCCGCACCCTGGACCGTGGGTGTGATCATGCCCGTCGTGAACCCGATGTTCGGTGGGTTCGCATTCGTCGAAATGCCCATCGTGAGCGCGGTGCAGGTGCCCGTCGTGGACATAGTCGACGTGGTCGCCATGGGGTACGGCCACGTGTCCGCAACCGTCGGCGTGGACATGCTCGTGGCCGGTGTGTTCCTGATGGTCGGTCATCATCGAACTCCTCGGTGGACGTGCGGTGGAGGTTCGGCAAGTTCCAGTCTCCCACTCATCGGGGGTCGTGTACCCCGGTTCCTGCGCAACCGGGGGGAATGCGCCAGCTCTTCGCACAGTTGTGTGCGCACGTGCGCACTTATATTCTTATCGAGTGGAGGCACACAAGACCGGGACGATGCTCAGGGCGTTGGCCCATCCGGTGTTCCGGCGGCTGTTCACCGCGCAGGTGGTGGCATTGGTCGGTACCGGCCTGTTGACGGTGGCGTTGGGTTTGCTGGCCTACGATCTGGCAGGCAGCGACGCCGGTGCGGTGCTGGGAACGGCGTTGGCGATCAAGATGCTTGCGTACGTGGCGGTCGCTCCGGTGATCGCCGCCCTGACCGACCGGCTGCCCCGCAAAACGGTTCTGATCACCGCCGATGCGGTGCGCGCCGTCGTGGCGCTGGCGTTGCCGTTCGTGGCGCAGGTGTGGCAGATCTACGCGCTGATCTTCGTGCTCCAGGCCGCGTCGGCGACCTTCACCCCGGCGTTCCAGTCGGTGATCCCCTCGGTTCTCGAAGACGAGGACGACTACACCGCGGCGCTGTCGCTCTCCCGCCTGGCCCACGACCTCGAAGCGGTGCTCTCCCCGATGCTCGCGGCAGCGCTGCTACTGGTGATCGACTACAACGTCCTGTTCATCGGCACCGTACTCGGTTTCGCTGCCTCGGGCGTCCTGGTGTGGACCACGTCGCTGCCGCCCCTGCCACCGCCGGACCGGGGACAGCCACTGCGGGCGCGGATCACCGCCGGCGCCAGGGTGATGACCGCCCGCCCGGTACTGAGGGCCTTGCTCGTGATGAATCTGGCGGTGGCCGCTGCCACCGCACTGGTGCTGGTCAACACCGTGGTCTACGTACGGGATCTACTCGGGGGCAGCAACACCGGCGTTGCGGTGGCATTGGGATGTTACGGCGCCGGATCCATGGCCGTGGCGCTGACTCTGCCGCGGGTATTGAGCCAGGCGCCGGATCGGACGGTGATGCTCGCCGGCTGCACCGTCCTGCCGATCGGCCTCACGGCGGTCGCGGTGGTCCTGTTCATCGGTCCCGGACCCGTACTCGGGTGGGCGGTCCTTGCGGCGATGTGGGGAATGCTCGGGGCGGGCACGTCGCTGGTCAGCACTCCATCGGCGCGGTTGCTGCGCTATCAGTCCACCCCCTCGACCCGATCGGCGGTGTTCACCGCGCAGTTCTCCCTGTCACACGCGTGTTTCCTGCTGACCTACCCGGTCGCCGGGTGGGTGGGGGCGCGTGTCGGGCAGCCAGTGGCCGCAGTAGCGCTCGCGTTGCTGGCTACACTCGCTGTAGTCGTGGCGACGCGGCTGTGGCCACGGTCCATGTCGGCGAAAGCGACCGAACCGTCGATCACGTAAGGCCCATGAAGCGAAGCACAAGGGGGAGCACGGTGACCGACAACGTTCCCCCATCGCCCGCCGAGCCGGATGCCAGTCTGATCCACCCGGTCGCCCCCGATGCGGCACGTCTCGAGGCGGCCACCGGGGTGTTCCGGATGCTCTCGGATCCGACGCGGCTGCATCTGCTGTGGCTGCTCAGCCACACCGACGCCGACGTCACCGCCCTCACCGAAGCGTGCGGGGCCTCGCGCACCGCAGTCAGTCAACATCTGGCCAAGTTGCGGTTCACCGGAATGGTCGAGACCCGCAAAGAGGGTCGCCGGGTGATCTACCGGCTGCGCGGCGGGCACCTGGCGCGACTCGTGCGCGAAGGTCTCAATCACGCCGACCATGTGGTGACCGGCGAACCGCCCCACCACTAACATTCGCTGGTTGCGACACTGGTGTCAGTTCACACCGGGATCAGCACGCCACTCGCCTGTGCGCTCAGGCGTTGCCTGCGCCAGTGCCTTCAACGTGGCTTCCCGATCGAGATCCTTGCCGTAGACCGGGGTTCCCGGCTGCTGACGCCAGGAGTCCTCGAGGGAACCTGCGTCGACGGGGTCGAAGCCGAGCTGATTGATCAGATCGAATACCACCTGCTTGTTCCGTGCGTCGTCGCCGGCAACGGGAAGCGCGATTCGGCCACTCGCCCCAACAGGTAGACCCTTCTCGAGAAGGTGCTTCCACCAGATTCCGTTGAATGCCTTGAACACCGGTACTCCGAGGTGTTCTTGCACCCATTCACTTTCCACCTGGCCGTCTTCGATCGCCGCGATCAATCCGTCTCGCTGCTGCGGGTAGTAGTTGTTGGTCTCGATCACCGGAGCACCATCGGCTGCACCTGCGAGGATGTCGGCAGGAAGGTCCACGACGTTCTTCTGCGGGATGCTCACGATCACCAGGTCTGCTCCTTCGGCAGCTTCGGTGTTCAGTACCGCCTTGGCGCCGGTCTCCGCCTCGAGTTCCGCGAGCGTGTCCGGTGTCCGAGAGTTCGAGACACGCACGTCGTGACCGAGCGCGGTCAGCCTGCGTGTCAACGTGCCACCGATCTGGCCGGCTCCGATGATTCCGATGCGCATATTCGTGTGCTCCTTCGTCGAGTGCCGCGATGTGTCGCGGTCGCTGCAAGCCTCAACAACGGACACCGCCGGATATTTCCGCATGGCGCCATCCGGATCGAACTGATTCGAATGCTTGACAGTTCGATTCAGATAACCTATCCGGTTCGCCGCCGCGTGCTGAGGCGTTCAGTGAGACCAGGAACGATCGCGGCCGCTGTGATGACTATGTGCATAGCCGGGACCGGAACATCGGCGGCAGCACCGTCACCCTCCGGCTCGGCGGAGCAACTCGACTATTGGTTGTGCATGCTGCAGAGCGGTTCGGCACTGAACGAGGACTGCTTCCGGCCGCTGCGGTGAGAGCATTCGCCGCCGAGCCAGGGCACTCTCGTCGCGTGAGGTAGCCGCGCCCAACGAGCAGCCCGCCCCCGAGTCGTCACCGTCCAAAAGAATCGGAATCTATTCGTCTGCAATGGTTTCTATAGCCAACTCACTCTTACACGCACCACACGCTCTGGAAACCCCCATCGACAGCCCCTGATTCGGTGGAGCAGCGCAGCGCTGGCTCGCAAGGCGGGCGTACACACCCGAGCTCGCATACCGTGGAGGATGGCACAGCCCCGCCGTCGGGCGCTTCGGTCGAAATAGGTTCGACAGGAACGGGCCCGGCGGATACCGTGCACGCGACATGCATTCGGCGCCGCGAGGCGCAGGTCTGGATGATGAGGTGGATCGGTGACGGTGGAAGCGAGAGGGAAAGCCTGGGAGTACGGTCCGCTGGCCACTCTGGCATACGAACTCGACAAGCCGATCGGAACATCCTTCGGGGATGTCGAGTTCTACTCGTCGCGCCTGCGCGGCGTAGCCGGTCCCGTTCTCGAACCCGCGGTAGGCACAGGACGGATCCTGATACCCCTGCTCCAGCAGGGTTTTTCTGTACGGGGTTACGATGCATCGACTGCCATGCTCGAACAGTGCCGCACAAACTGCGCCCGACACGGGCTCACCGCGGATGTCTTCGAGGGCGATATGACCGCCCACCGAGATGAGTACGTGTACGAGGCGATCGTCATCCCGACCGGGTCCTTCGCTCTTGTCCCGGACCGCGACAGCGCTCTCGCCGCGCTCGAAGCAATGCACTGCAGTCTCGCCTCGGGCGGGCGACTCATCGTCGACCTCGAACCGCCGTCCCTGCACGTCGAACCCGGCCCCGACCCGGTCCGCCACTGGTCGCACGATGGGAGCCTGATCACACTCTCTACGTGGCAGAAGACCGCCGACCCGATCGCCCAGCGGTCGACCAGTTGGCTCCGCTACGAGCGGTGGGACGCGGGCGCGTTGACCCACACCGAGCTTCAAGTCTTCTCGCTGCTGTGGTTCGGGATGGCAGAGTTCACCGCCATGCTGCACCAAGCCGGATTCACCGACGTGTCCATCCACGGCGGATACCGGGTCGGCGACGCTCCGACGCCCGCAGACCAGGTGTGGACCTTCGAGGCCGTCCGGAACTGACCGCGCAGACGCAGGGTGCGCTCAGGCATTCGTGACCCCTGCCTCTGAAGGGCGAGACCGTCACACGCATCACGCCACCACCAGCTCGTGCACCAGTGGATCTTCTCGGAGCCATTTCACCGCGTAGCACGGGTCGAGTGCCTCGGCTGCAAGATGGACACCGGGCGACACTCGTCCGACCAGGATGTGCTCGGCAGCGAGGGCAACCACCGAGCCGCTGAGACCGTACGAATCCTCGGCGCGCAGAACCACCCGGGTGACACCTCGAGGATGTCCCGGCGCGGGCCGGCCCGTGAAAAGCATTACGTAGAACGACCCGAATTCGTCCTCGTCAGCGATGGTGGCGTCGACGATCGACGGTATGAACGGCGCGAGTTCGGCGTGATCCGGGGATTCCGACAGTTGCGCCCACGCGTGCGTCATCGCGCGAGTGAGGCGGTCGGACGCGAAGACGTTGTACGCACGCACCTCGGCGACCCCCGGTAGCCCACCCAGAGACTGGGCTTCGGTCGTCAGATACGGCCACGCGTGCACCGGACGCGGGAAGCCAGGAATCGAGACATCACGAAGCGGCGAAACAGAATTGGAATCGATCATCCCATCCCGCATCGAAGCCATCGACTCGCCGAAGCGCTCTCCACGGGTGAGGAGTCCGTCGGCCGCCGACAACTCCGTGAACCGAGCCACCCCACCGACATACGTTTCCAGTCGGCGCAGCGGCCGGTCCTGCGCAATCAAGCGCGGCAACAGACCGGACAGGCCTGGCATCGCACCCGCAGAGAAGATCGCAGTCCGATCACGCGCGGTGTCCGCAGCTCGGAGCGCATCGGCGGCGGGGAGCTCCCCACCGATATCGATGTAGTCAGCACCGACGGAGAAGGCGGTCCGCGCAACCGAATCCAGCACGAGATAGGACGGTCCGGCGCAGTTCACCACGATGCTGCAGCCGCAGCAGAACTCTTCGAGATTCGCTTCGTCCGCCAGGTCCAACCGGACCGGCTCGGCTTCCCCCACACATTCCGCGGCGACGGCCGCTGCAGCATCGAGGTTACGGCCACCGATACGCAGCGATCCGAGCCCGGCTGCGGACATTCGCAACGCCGCTGTGCGACCCACCGTCCCGGAACCACCGATCAATCCGATCACCGGGACCGCATCGCCGCCGCTCACTGAATGACTCCCAATCGCAGCCGAACTGCCGAGGCGGCGCCCGCGACGGTGGGATCGTCGAGAAAATCTCGAATGGCAACGGCCGCACCGGTTTCCTTGGCCAACAACGCCACCACACGAACGGCCAGCATCGAGTCTCCGCCGAGGGCGAAGAAGTTGCCGCCGCGATCGAGCACCGGAACGTCGAGGAACTCTTCGAACACCTCACACACGGTGTATTCGAGGTCGTCGATGGGCGGGCCGCTGTGCTCGTTGACAGGAGGATCGGGAAGCAGACCCAACCGCATCCGGTCGTCGGCGACAGGGGCACCCGCGCGGGGCAGGTCCGGGACCGCTTCCCACCCTCTGCCTGCGGCAAGTTCATGAACGGTGGAGACGAACTCTTCGAAAGCCACCGCCACTTCCGCTTCGTCGAAGATTTCGTCGACCAGCGAGAACACGGTCACCACTTCGTCACCGAGCTCGAAGCAACGCACTTCGAGAGCGACCTGCGGGGTGCGGAGCTGATGAAAGTAATCCGCGATGTCGACCGTTCCCAGCGGGCCGGCATCCGTCGAGGCCGTCCCGCCCATCGCAGCGTCCACTCCCAGCACACTCTGGAAGACGATCGGCGCCGGCGGTCGCCGGCTGCCTCGCCTCCGGGCGAGCTCGCGGCCCGCCTCCACACCGGAGACGAGATTGTGCGATGTGTATTCACTCGACACCGACTGCACAGAGGCCGCCAACTCGGCGAAACTCGCATCGGGGTCCAGTTCGAGTGGGATGAGCATCGTGGCTGCAAACGCCCCGACCACACGGTGCACGTCGGGATGCAGCGGTAAACGGTTGAGCTGCAGGGCATTGAGCAGCAGATCCGAATGCCCGGCCCAGCGCGCCAGCACCGTACCGAAGGCTGTGAGCATGACCGTCGACGCGGTGACATCGTGTGCGGTGCACTGCGCTCGCAGTGTCGCCCATTCGTCGGCCGAGAACCGCGCCTCGCGGTTGCCCATGGTGACCGGACGGACGGACTTCGGGTCGGCAACCAGCGGGAGCGCGGGCGGGGCAGGCAGGTCGTCGAGGCGATCCCACCACCACTCACGGTCGGCCAACCATGCTTCGGTGCGGCTCAGTCCGGACAGTGAGGAAACATAGTCACCGAAGTCGATGGACAGCGGCACGAGCGTCGCGTTCCAGTCGGCGGCGTACGACAGCAGGTCGCGATTCATCGCACCCGACGACCATCCGTCGAAGGTCAACAGACTCATCCCGAGGTGCAGGCGCCCGCGACCACCGGGCAGCAACGTCAAGCGCACGTCGATGCCCGGCCCGGTGATCGGATCGGGACCGTGTTCGCTCATGTCCCGGCGCACATCCGCCAGCGTCGATTCGATCTCCCGCTCGTCACGATCGCGCAGGTCGTACAGCGTCACCCGGGGCAGGGCGGACGGATCCGACTCCGCGAGCACGTATTGGCGACCGTCCTGCGTCACCCGTGCCCGTAGCGTCGGCTGGTGACGCGCCAGACGCTCCAACGCGTCGGCCAGTGCGTCCTCGGCATCGTCGCTCTCCATCCCGTCGAGCGCATAGTCGAGGTAATAGTGAGCCGACTCGTAGGACAGCTCCCAGCCGTCCTGCTGCCCGACGAAATAGCCCTGTTGCAGCGGCAGGAGCGGGAACGTCGAGTGGGGATCGTCGCGGCGCGCGATCTCGATGTTCCACGCACGGGCAGGCTCGTCCGTGCTCCTCCGCTCGACCAGCTCGACGAGTTGACCGAGTGTCGTCTCGACCCGAACATCGGAGAGCTCGAGCGCGATGTCGAGGCGCTTGCGGATCAAGGCGGACATGCGGACGGTGAGCACGGAGTCACCGCCGAGCCGCAGGAAACTGGCGTCGTCGACGACATCCGCCGGTTGCAGATCGAGCAGTTCCGCCCAGATCTCGGTGAGGACGCGCCGGATGTCGTCCGTGCCCGGTACTGCTGGGACGCTGTCTAATTGGGCAGTCATCTGTCGTGTGTCTCCGCGTGGGTCGTAGGGGTATCGGGCCGGGCTGCGACGAGGAGCCGCTGCGAGAATGCTTCGAGCGGGTGGCCGTTGCGGGGAAGGTCGACGCACGGACGGAGCCCGGCGCGCACCATCGCAGCAGTCCATTCGTCGGCGGCGAGGTAGGTGCGGTGCGAACCGGCACGGACGTCGGTGCGGGCCAGCGGTCCGGAACCGTCCGGCATCGACAGCGCAAAGGGCATCGTCGTCAACGACTGGGCGTGCTCGACGACCGTCTCGATCAACACCACGACGCCGCCCGGCGCGAGTAGGACGCCGATCTCGCGTAGCAGCGCGTCGATGTCGACGGTGTTGTGCGCCATCGTCGCGGCGAGCACGACGTCGTAGCCGTCGCGGTCTGCGGAACTGTTTCCGAGTTGGTCTGCGATGGGCACGGTGATGTCCACCGTGGCGAACCTCATCTTGTGCGCCCACGGTTCGTCGGCGAACCGCTCGCGCGCGATGTGCAGGAAGTGTGGCGAGAGATCGGTGAAGACATAGTGCGTCACACTGCTGGCGCCGAGCGTGCCCAGGATGTGTTCCGACGTGGCGCCCACCCCCGCTCCCAGTTCGAGGATGCGCAGCGGCGCCGACCGGCTGTGCGCGAGGTCGGCGACGACCGAGGCAGCGGCCGCATTGAGGTAGCGGCTGACGACATTGGTGCCGTACACCTCGAGCGCTGCCGTCGCGTCGCCGTCCGGGTAGAGGATCGACTGCACATTCACACGTCCCTGCAGCAGGTCGACGGCATGCCGGAGCGAATCGAGAAGGAGTGTGGGAAGCGACGCCGCATAACCCAGTCGTACACACGCATCGATCATCCGGTCGCGCGCGGCCGTCAGATCCTTTCGCCGAGGTCGCTCGACCAATCGGACCCGGCCGTCGCCGATGGCCTCCATCAGGCCCGCGGCGAGGAGATCGTTCAGCCAGCGCTCGACCACCCACCGGTGTTCGAGTGAGGCACTCATTCGGTCGGCAAAGGCCTGCGGGTCACTGCCGTCCGCTGCCGCGATGTCGGTGGTGCGTGCCAGCAGGTCTGCGAGGCCGACGAGAACGAGCCGATCGAGCGCGTCGACGTCCTCGGCGCACTGCGCGACCGGCCACCCCTCGATCGCTGCGAGACCGTTCTCGTCGGCTCGGCTTCCGAGACGGGCATCCGATTCGATAACGGTAATCATTATCATCTAGAGTAGCAGACCTACCGCTCGATCACGCCATGTCCAACTGAAGGGACGCCCTCATGCCGTCGCCCGAGATGCACCCCGCCACGGACCACCGAGCCGAGGAGCCGATCGACGTCGTTCTCGAAGCACTCGGCGACATCATGGAGACGCCACCCGACGCCATCGACCCGACCACGGTGCTCACCGCACTGGGCATCGACTCCTACACTGCAGTACGACTGCGCCGCAGTCTGTTCGAGGACACCGATGTCGATCTGGAATTGACGGACTTCCTCGGGGATGCGACGGCCATGAGCATCGCCCAGCGCATCCGCCGGGCGAGACCCGCCGGAGACCGAATATCGACATCCACCCCGCCGGCGGCATCCGAGAACGATGAACGACCGACCGACAGTTCCTTCGAGCTCGGCGCGGTCCAGCAGGCATATCTCGTCGGACGTGAACCGGCGTTTCCGCTCGGCGGCGTAGCCACGTACTACTACTACGAATACGACCGGGTCGCCGACGACCCGCATGAGGATCTACGCACACTCGAAAATGCCTGGAACGCAGTGGTTCAGCGGCATCCGATGCTGAGATTCGTCGTCGACGCCGACGCGCGGGGTGTTGTCCGGGATTCCGTGGACAGGTACAGCTTCGAGGTCACCGATCTGACACAGGCAGCTCCCGACACGTGCGCGGAGGCACTCGGCGAGCTTCGCCGCACGAATTCGCATCGCGTGCTTCCGGTCGACACCGGACCGCTGTACGACATCCGCGCGGCGCTGCTTCCCGGCGGAGTCACCCGCCTGTTCGTCGGTTTCGACATCCTTGCCCTCGACATGGCCGGATGGATCACGCTCATGCGCGAGTGGGGCGCCCGGGTGGACGGCCGATCCGATTTCCCGCCACTGGGCCCGTCGTTTCCGGAGATCGTCCGAGCTCGGAAGGCGGATCCCGGCCAGATTCGCCGACGCGCAGCAGATCGCGAGTACTGGGCCGCGCGAGCACACGAGCTGCCCGGAGGCCCGAATCTACCCTGGCTGACGGCACCCCACAGCCTCGGCATCCCCCGGTTCACGCGCTGTTCGACCGAATTGGATTCCAGCACCTGGGATTCGCTTCGGAGTGCGTCCGCCTCGCGTGGACTGACACCGACCGCAGTGTTGCTGGCGAGCTTCGCCATGACGCTTCGATGCTGGGGAGCCACCGAGAAGTTCGCACTCAACACCACGCTCTTCGACCGCGAACACCCGGACGACGAACAGACCATGGCGGAGTCGATCGGCGACTTCACCACCACAGTGCTGGTGGAGATGCCGTTGGCCGACGACTGCGATTTCGCGACGTTCGCGTCCGCCGTCAATCACCGGTTCTGGTCCGATATGGACCACCGAACCGTGTCCGGGGTGGAAGTTCTCCGGCTCGGCCCCGCGCGCGCGTCCACGCCCGACCAGTCCGCCGACTCGGCACAGTTGCCCGGACCCAGCCACCCGGTGGTCTTCACCAGCGGACTGGGCCTGTCGGACGGGAACGACTCCCCCACTGCATGGCTGGGATCCGAGGTCTTCGGCGTCTCGCAAACGCCTCAGGTGCTGCTCGATCACATCGTGCGCGACGACGGTGGCCGACTGCGCATTGCATGGGACACCGTCGACGGAGCGCTCGACCCCCACTTCGTGCGATCGATGGCCGAAGCCCACGCACGACTCCTCGGGCGGTTGGCCGACGTCGACGCAGCCTGGACGGATCGCGCCCTCGCTCACGACCCCAGCTTCCGTGCGGAAGATCCCATCACGGCCAATGCATTCGAGTCCGCGGGCCCACTGCTGACCGATCCGTTCGATGCCCGCGCCGATGATTCCTCCCCGGCCGTCATCTCGGGCACCACCGAGCATTCCGCAGAATCGCTCCGCTGTCGTGCCGCGGACATCGCCCACTGTCTCGCCGCGCGCGGAATCGGCCCCGGCGACACCGTCGCGGTCAGTGCCGAAAAGAGCCCAGCGCAGATCATCGCAGTCCTCGGTGTCGCCGCGAGCGGCGCCGCCTACGTCCCGGTGGAACCGAACTGGCCCGCCGAACGCGTCGCCAGCGTCGTCCGTCAGGCAGACATCGCGCACGCCCTGGTTGCCGCGGACGTCGACCGGAGCCGATGGCCGGCAGCCGTCGACGTCCTCGCCTTCGATGCGGCCGGCAAGATCAGCGACAACGGCTTCCTGGATCCCGAGCGCACCGCTCCTCGCCGACCGGATGCCGGCGATCTCGCGTACATCATCTTCACCTCCGGATCGACCGGAGAGCCGAAGGGCGTGGCCGTCGAACACCGCGCAGTCAGAACCACACTCGACGACCTGATGGGCCGCTACCCGCTCACGTCGGATGATCGCGTGCTCGGCCTGTCCGCCTTCAGCTTCGATCTGTCGGTGTTCGACATCTTCTCGGTGCTCGGTGCCGGCGGGGCACTGGTTCTGCCCGACAGCTCCCGCCTGCGCGACCCCGGGCATTGGATGGACGTGATGGCGCGGCACCGTGTCACGCTGTGGAACACGGCGCCGGCGCTGCTCGAGATGCTCGTCGAGTACGCCGAGATCGAGCAGGAACGTGCCCGACGCGCCTTGTCGTCGCTGCGCCTCGTCTTCCTGTCCGGCGACTACATTCCGACCACGCTTCCCGATCGCCTGCGGGCTCTCGCGCCGGAGGCCACTCTCGTAAGCCTCGGTGGTGCGACGGAGGCCGCGATCTGGTCGATCTTTCACCCGATCGGCGAGGTCGATCCGGAATGGACGACGATCCCGTACGGGCGGGCACTCGGCGGTCAGAGCTTTCACATCCTCGACGACGGTGTGCCCTGCGCGGTCGGACAGGCCGGTGAGCTGTACATCGGCGGCGCCGGTCTTGCGCGTGAGTACATCGGTAATCCGGAACAGACCTCGGCGAGGTTCGTCGTGCACACCGCTACCGGCCGACGTCTCTACCGCACCGGTGATCTCGGCAGGTGGCGCACCGACGGTTCCATCGAGTTCCTCGGCCGCGTCGACCGCCAGGTCAAGATCGCCGGCCATCGCATCGAACTCGGTGAAATCGACTCGACCCTCGAGCGTTTGCCGCAGGTACGCGCCGCCGTTGCCTCCGCAGTGCCCGGGCCCGACGACCGGCCGCGCCTGGTCTGTTTCATCGTCGACTCGATGGCCGGTGAACCTGCGACCGACGCAGATCTCGTTGCTGCTCTGCAGACCCATCTCCCGCCCTACATGATCCCCGGCCGATTCGTACGGCTTCCGTCCCTGCCTGTCACACCGAACGGCAAGGTCGATCACCGCGCCTTACCCAATCCTTTCCGGCGCGAACAGGAATCGCAGGCGCCCGCCGAGGTGGAACAGCACGCCGAGACTCCTGCGGACGACACAGCCCTCGACGTGGTCGCCGACGCGCTGGCCCGCGGTCTCGAACTGCGCATCACCGTCGAGGCAGGCGACCTGGCACCGCGGCGATCCCTCGACGCCGCCGTCCGGTGGGCCGATCGAACCGTTCGCCATCTGGGTGATTCGGTGGCCGTCGACGAGGTGCATGCAACGAGTGGGCTGCTCGAACTGCATATCAAGGCGATCGAACCAGCGGCGGCGGGTCCGGTGCCGACAGCACTCGAACCGGTCGAGAGTCCGGGGCGCCTCGTCGACTCGGCGATCGAAACTCTCGTGACAGATATCTTCACCGAACTCCTCGGCGAGAAGATCGACACATCCACGCCGTTCTTCGACGTGGGCGCGACGTCGCTGACGCTGGTGCTCGCCCACCGCCGCTTGAGCAAAGCCGTCGCCTCCGACGAATTCACGGTGATCGACCTGTTCACCAACCCCACCGTCGCGTCACTCGCGGCCTTCCTCTCCGAGACCACGCGCGCCGGCACTCGTGCCGCACCCCCACCGGGCGAACACACCCCGAGGCTGCCCAGCGCATCGCACGGTCGCGCGGCCCGGCTCGCCGCCCGCATGCACGCCATGGAGGCCGTCCGATGACGGGCGGAATCGCCGTCGTCGGATTGTCGACACGGTTCCCCGGTGCGCCGTCCGTCGACCAGTACTGGTCGCTGATTCGCGACGGTCGCAGGGGACTCACGCGCCTGACCACCGACGAGCTGCTCGTCGCGGGAGTACCGCCCTCGCTGGTCCGCGATCGCAACTACGTACCGGTCGCGGGGATCATCGAGGGACAGTCCCACTTCGACCCCTCAGCATGGGGATTCACCGACGCGGAGGCGTGTGCCCTCGATCCTCAACACCGCATGTTGATGGAGTGCGCCTGGCTTGCCCTCGAAGACAGCGGACACGGGCACGGTCGCGGCGGTGGAGCCGTCGGCGTCTTCGTCGGGTCCACGCAGAGCGGCTACCTCGCACACAACCTCGCCGGTCGATGGGATACGACGGGCGGTGGCCGCGATCCGCTGGGCAGCATGCAGACCGCGATCGCCACGCAGCCGGACTACCTGCCCCTGCAGATCGCCTACCGCCTCGGATTGACAGGCCCGGCCATCGCCGTATCGACCAGCTGCTCGACGTCTCTCGTCGCGATCCACCTTGCGGCGCAGTCGCTGCTCTCCGGAGAGTGCGACACCGCTCTCGCGGGTGGAGTGTCGGCCATCGTTCCCCAGGGACGCGGATATCTTCATGTCGAGGGCGGAGTGTTCTCCAGGGACGGCGAAATAGCGCCGTTCGGGGCCCGAGGGTCGGGCATCGTCTACAGCCAGGGTGCCGGTGCCGTCGTCCTGCGCAGACTCGAGGATGCGGTTGCCTCCGGCGACCCGATTCTCGCGGTACTGCACGGGTCCGCGGTCAACAACGACGGCACCGACAAGGCCGGGTTCACAGCCCCCTCCGTGCGCGGACAGGCCCGCGTCGTGGCCGAAGCACTCGCCGTTGCCGAGGCAGATCCCTCGGACATCGGCCTGATCGAAGCACACGGGACGGCGACGAGACTCGGCGACCCGATCGAGATCGCGGCCCTGCGCGCCGTGTTCGGACGGGGCGGCCCGCCGTGGTGCGGTCTCGGCTCGGTGAAAGGCAATATCGGCCACACCAATTCCGCTGCCGGTATCGCCTCGTTCGCCAAGACGGTCCTCGCGATCCATCATCGGACACTGCCGATGTCACTCGGGTCCGATGCCGTTGCGGAGGAACTCCGGCTCTCGGATTCGCCGTTCGAATTGCTCGGCAAGACCCGCCACTGGGATACGGCCCCACTGGCCGGTGTCAGCTCTTTCGGGATCGGCGGAACCAACGCCCACGTCGTACTCGGTCCCGCGCCGGGAAATCCCCCTCGCCCGACCGTATTCGAGCGGCCCGTACTGCTGATCTCCTCCGGCGCCACAGCCGACGGAGCACGCGCCACCGCCGATGCGATCGCCGATTTCGCACAACAGGCGTCGCCGGTCGATCTCGCACACACGCTCGCAACGGGGCGGGCAGCCCTGCCACATCGGACGGCTACGGTGCTCGACCCGGCTGCCCCACACACACGTCCGGCATTCCCGGAGCCCGTCGCGGCGCGCACACAGGCACCCTCGGTGATCTTCGCGTTCCCGGGCGCGGGTGGTCACTATCCCGGCATGGGAGCAGACCTCTACCGCGACGAACCGGTGTTCCGTGCCGCAGTCGACGAGGTCGCCGACCTGCTCGTTCTCCGTATCGGCGCCGACATCCGCGACATCTTCGATCGTAATGACACCTCCGGCCGCATCCGCGATGTCGCTTTCGCCGTACCGGCACTGTTCGCGATCTCTCTCGGTACCGCGCGTCTGCTGCAGTCGTGGGGGCTGACCCCCACCGCAATACTGGGCCACAGCCTCGGGGAATGCACCGCCGCTGCGTTCACCGGGGCGCTGACAGTGGATGACGCCTGCACACTCGTCGCCGCACGATGCACTGCGGCCGCGCGATCCGCAGGCGTCGGCGGGATGATGTCGGTCGCCCTCTCCGAGGACGAACTCCGCGACATACTCCCCGACCTTCCGGGAATCGACCTCGCGGCCGTGAACGGTCCGAACTCCTGCGTCATCGCCGGTACCCATGGCACATTGCAGTCTGCCTACGAGCTTCTGACGGATCGGGGTGCCGACGTCGGCCTGTTGCGCCTCGATGCCGCGATGCACTCCCGGCATGTCGAGGCAGCGCTGGGCGAGGTCGAACGTGCGGTACGCACGTTCGCCTCCGCCGCCCCCAAGTCTGGTACCAGCACGGTGTTCAGCACGGTCACCGGCGACGCCGTCGACGAGGCCACTCTGCGCGAGCCGTCGCACTGGATCGACCAGTTGCGCAGTCCGGTGCAGTTCTCCCGCGCACTCACCGCTGCGGTGACCGCGGCGCACGGCGATGTGGTGGTGGTCGAGGTCGGGCCGGGCTCGTCGCTGACGGGTCTGACGCTGTCTCATGGTTTCGACAACGCCGATGCTGTGGTGTCGACGATGAGTAGGGACGAATCCGAGTCCGTCACGATCCGTTCGGCGGTCGGCCGGCTCTGGTCGGTGGGGGTGCCCGTCGACGTCGCGGCAGCATCCGGCGGCAACGGTCGGCCGATACGTGCGCCCGGCTATCGCTTCGATCGCAGACACCTGTGGATCGAACCGTCGGACGCCACATCCGGACCTTCGGCCGCATTCGACGACCCGCTGCAGATACCGCTGTGGCGGCAGCTACCGCCCGCTTCCGCCACGAACGCGCCGCGCGGTACCTGGGCGGTACTGGGTAGTTCCCCTCCGGCACAGTCCCTTCGCGAGCGATTCGCACAGCTGGGCGTGGTCGTTGCCGAACCCGAGAGCGGCCCGACCGAGCTGCACGGGGTCGTCTCCTTCGCGCACGACCACGACGGGCCGGTCGATGCCGTCACCTCGTTCTCGGAAGCAGCCAGGCACCTCGTTCCGCAGATCGTGGACGGTGCACTCTGGGTATCTGTGACCTACAACGGGACGGACCCCGCCCACAGCGGCACTGTCGATCCGGTGGCGGCGGCGGTGCGGGCACTGCCCCGCGTATTGGGTCAGGAATCCCCCGGTCTGCGTTGGGCAGCAGTCGATCTCGACATCGACATCGCGCATGAGGAAGCCGCTGACGTAATCCTGAGCGAAATCAGGGATGCACTCGGACGCTCGGAAACTCAGCCCGCTCCACTGGTCACCGTGCGTGCAGGGACCCGGTGGACGAGCGGCACCACGTCGTGGTCTGCCGCCGAACCGGGCGCCGGGGTACAACCCGGAACTCGGGCCTTGATCGTCGGAGGAACCGGGGCGGTCGGCCGGCTCCTGAGCCGACATCTGTCGCAACGCGGCTACGACGTGGTGGTCACCTCACGTCGAGAACACCCGAACAGCGAGTCCACGCCGGTGCGCCACGTCGTCAGCGACGCCACAGACGCCGCCGACCTCGCAGCAGTAATGGCATCCCTCGACGCGGAGGGCCACCCGATCGGCCTGATCATCCACGCCGCGGGGGTGGCCGCGACCGTTGCTCCCGTCACGCTCACTGCGGATGTGCACGACGCCGCTCGCGCACACATCGATGCCAAAGTGGCCGTGGCGCAGAATATCCACCTCGCGGTGTCGGCGTTGGACGAAGACCGGCGCCCCACCTCGATTCTGTGCATGTCGTCGGCAACCGGGATGCTCGGCGGCATCGGGATGGGCCCGTACGCCGCGTCGAACACAGCGATGGACGCGTACGCCGCGTCGGTGACGGGTCACCCCACCCGCTGGGTCAGCATCGTGTGGGACGGATGGCGGGCGCTGCTCGACGAGTCGGGTTCTGGTTCGGGGTCGGCCACCGTGATGTCGGGTGCGCTCGATGCCGCCACCGGCCTGAGCGCCTTCGACCGGATCCTCGATCTCGCCGGCTCCGGCCGTTGCCCCACCGCCGTCGCGGTCGGTACCTCGAGCCTCGACGCGCGTTCGCGTGCAGCCTCGGTCACCAGACCACGAGCTGTGGCCGGCGCGGCACCGTCGGATCTCACCGCCACTGAACAGGCGGTGGCCGAGATCTGGTCGACGCTGTTCGGCACCCCTGTGGCCGACCCCGGTGCCGACTTCTTCGCCCTCGGCGGACATTCACTGCTGGGTACCCGAATGCTCGACACCGTACGGCAGTATTTCGGCGTCGAACTCGGCCTCCGGGACCTTCTGACCACTGCGACGCTGGCCGAGTTCTCGGAGCGCATCAACACTGCACAGGTACCCACGCCACGCGATGCCCCGAACAGCCCTGCAGACACAGTTCCGCCGCTGTCGGAGGCCCTGCGAGCCGACGGAACGTTCGACATGACGCGGGTTCAGCACGCGTACTGGATCGGACGCGACGGCGGATACGAGTGGGGCGACATCCCGTGCCACTTCTACCTCGAGTACGACTGCGTCGACCTGGATCTGGAACGTTATCAAAGGGCGCTCGATTCGGTGATCGAACGTCATCCGCTGCTGCGCAGTGTTGCGACACCCGACGGACGTCTGCGGACGCTCGATTCGGTCCCGCCCTACCGCATCAGAACCCGAGATCTCTCGTCCGCCGACGACGAGACCGAATCGCGCATCCTCGCGACGATCAGGCAACGGGTCGCCGAGAAGCCCGGCCCACCCGATCGCTGGCCTCTCGTGCAGATCTCCGCCGCGATCGTCGAACCGAACCGAGTCCGGTTGTTCATCGGCGTCGACGTCCTGATCTGTGACGCCGCGAGCTGGTGGATCATCGAATCGGAACTGAAGGCGTTGTACGACGATCCCGATACCCCGCTTCCCACGCTCGAACTTCATCCCGCACAGTGTTCGTCGGCGATGGCACTGCGTCGACGAGGACCGGGAGGGGCCGAGGCCGAGCGCTATTGGCTCGAGCGCGCAGACTCCGTCCCCGGCCCACCGGAGCTACCGATCCGCGCGACACTCGATCGGCGTCCTCGGTTCGTTCGGCGGGCCACCGCACTGAGCCCCGATCGGTGGAGTCGATTCGTCACCGAATGCCGGCGCCACCGCATCACACCGACGGCAGCGCTGCTCACGGTCTATACCGATTCGCTGCGGGCATGGTCGGCAACACCGCATTTCTCGGTCGTTCTGACGTTGTTCGACCGCCCGCCCGTCCACCCCGACATCAACAAAGTGGTCGGCGACTTCACCTCGCTGATCCTGCACGAGTCGGACGCCCACACCGGCTCGTCGTTCGTCGACCGCGCACAGGCCACCCAACGCCGGATGTTCGACGATCTCGATCACCGCGAATACTCGGCACTCGAGCTTCTGGCCGAACAATCCACCCGTTTCGGTGAGCGGCGCTCGGTACCCGTCGTGTTCACCGGCGCACTCGGAGTGCACGACATGGTCGACGACTCGGGCTCACTCGAATGGGTCGGCAGGCAGGTCCATGCCGTCGGGCAGACACCGCAGACGTGGCTCGATCATCAGGTGCTCGAGCAGGACGGCGAGTTGCGACTGCAATGGGACGTGCTGGACGGACTGTTCCCGGACGACGAACTGGACCGAGTGGTGGCCCGGCACACCGAGGTAGTGACACGCCTCGCCGAAGACGACGGTGCGTGGACACAGGTGAGCGCCACCTCCGATCTGCCGGAGATCGATCCCGCCGACGTACTCGTCCCACTGCGAGGTGCCGCATCGGATCGGGCAGAGATTCCCACGCTGTTCCTGATCCATCCGTCGGGCGGAGACGTACTCTGCTACGCCGAGTTGTCGCGACGGTTGGTCAGCGACGTCGCGGTCGTGGCGCTCACCGATCCCCAGCTCACCGCCGATACCCCGGGTCCGGACTCGATACCGGCCATCGCCGCGCAGTATCTGTCGGCAATCCGGAGCAGATATTCGACTCCGGCGGGGGGATGGCTGCTCGGCGGCTGGTCCATGGGCGGCTCGGTAGCGCAGGAAATGGCACGACAGCTACGCGAGGACGGCGAACACACAGCGCTGATCGTCATGCTCGACTCCAACGACCCGACCTACATCACCGCCATCCCCGGCACGCCCACACAATGGGAGACCGAGGTCGCGCGGCGCCAACTGGGCGCGCTGGAGGCGTTCCTCGATATCGACCTCGATGTCGGCGAGACCGCGTGGAACGAGGTCGCGAACCTGGACGCCGACGAGAGAAACACCGTGATCGCCGCGAAACTGCGCAGCCGCCGGCTGCTCGGCCCCCGCGACGACGGACGCTCACGTCTCGAGGTGTTCGGTCGTCATCTCGACGCTCTCGCACGTCACGAACCGCGTCTGCTCCCCGACTCGGCCACCGAGACCGTTCTCGTCCGATGCACGCGACTCGCCCCGAACAATTCGGGTATCGGCATGGGGATCGACGACACCCCCGTCGAGCACGCGGCCGATCTCGGCTGGTCACGTCACCTGGCCGGACCGCTGACCGTCGTCGCCACCGACGCCCATCATTACTCGATCCTTCGACCTCCCGCCCTGGACACCGTGGTCGACCAACTCGATCGTGCTCTCAGCAACGTCCTTCCGCATCACTGATGCCCTACACCCCGAAAGCGACAGCACCCCATGCGATATCGCACCCATCTACCCCGCTCGACCCCGCTCCGCGCGGCAGCGGCACTCGCCGCGTCCGTCGCCGTGCTGGCCGGCTGCTCGACGTCGGACGAGCCGAACAACGCCGGCGACCCGAATAACGCCAGAGACGACGTCAGTGCATCGGACGTGTTCCGATACGTTGCGCCGGGCTCGTCGGCAGTCAGCACCAACGATCCGCACGGACTCCTGCCCGCGGAAAGTGATGTGGTTCGGATGGCCCTCACCTACGACCCATTGACGGTTCCCGGTGCCGACGGACAGACACAACCGCGGTTGGCCGAGTCCTGGGAGCCGGATGAGACGTTGACCGAATGGACCATCACGCTGCGCGACGACGCGAGGTTCTCCGACGGCAGCCCCGTCACCGCCGCGGATGCGCTGTTCTCCCTCCGCCGGATGGGCGAGAAATCGGCGGAGAACTCGGGTCGCGTCGAACGGTTCGATCTCGACGCCTCGGAAGCGACGTCGGACACGACGCTGCTGCTCCGCACCAAGGAACCGTATGCGGAGGTCGGTCAGGCCCTGGAGGGGTCGACGTTCGTCGTACCGGAGGGCAGCGCCGACTTCACCGAACTTGTACCGGGGTCGGGACCGTTCCGTCCGGCCTTCGCGGGCGGGCAGGTCGAAGTGTTCGAACGCAACAACGAGTGGTGGGGCCCCGTTCCGCCGATGGCAACCATCGAGATGCGCGCGATCCCGGATCCGCAGGCACGCGCCGACGCCGTCACCTCGGGGCAGGCCGATCTCGCCGCGGGAGTCCCGGCGTCGGCGGTGGTGGCACTCGACGAGTCGTCGGGAATCGGAGTGGTCCGGCATGCAGGCGCGACCCTCTACCCCCTTGTGATGCGCACCGACACAGCACCGTTCGACGACAACCGAGTCCGTGAGGCCGTCCGCAATGCCCTCGACCGCGACCAGCTCCTCGATGTCGCGTTCCTGGGACAAGGACAGCTGGGTAACGACGTGATCAGTCCCCAGGACCCGGCTGCACCCGATCTGCCGCAGCGCACTCGTGACCTCGACCGCGCCCGCGAACTGATGGCCGAGGCCGGCCTGGCAGACGGTGTCGACGTCACGTTGAACAGCACCACCGCGTACCCCGGAATGGACAGCGCGGCCACCCTCATCGCCCAGCAGCTCGCCGACATCGGCATCCGAGTGAAGGTCGAGCTGTCACCCCCGGACACCTACTTCCAGGATGTGTACGCCCAACGCCCCTTCTACATCAGCTATCTCGGGGGCATCCCCTTCCTCGACATCACCCAGGTGGCCCTTCGCCCGGATTCACCGACCAACGAAACCGCGTGGGGCAATCCCGCCTGGTCGGCGAAACTCGCCGAGACCGTCGCCGAGCCCGACGACGCGACCCGTGATCGCGGAATCGGTGAGCTGATGGCAACGCTCCGCGATGAAGGTGGTTACGCCATCTGGGCTGCCTCCGACCGTCTGGATCTTGCAGCACCGGGCGTGACCGGAGTGCCCGAAGGCATCGGATTCGCCAGTGCGTTCATCGACCAGGTCGACCTCGAAGGGTGATCTCGACGTCACGCCACTCCGGCGGAGTGCGATTGCGTCCGCTGCTCGGGACGGCGGCGCGCGCAATCGCACTCACCCTGGCCGTCTCGGTGATCGTCTTCGGTGTCACTGCGCTCCTTCCAGGTGACGCCGTGTCGCTGCGTGCGGCAGGCCGGATGAGCCCCGAACAACTGTCGATGCTGCGCTCCGCGGCCGGTCTCGACGAACCACTTCCTGTGCGGTACCTCGCGTGGCTGACGAATGCCGTCGGAGGTGATCTCGGTACGTCGACGAGCACCGGGCGCAGTGTGGCGTCGATGCTCCGCAACCGCTTGCCGGTATCGATGGGCATCGTGTCGCTCGCGCTGGTCGTCATCATCCCTCTGATGGGGATGCTCGCTGTGCTCGCCTCCCACGGCGGGGGACGTCGATCTGCCGGATCGGCTGCCACCACCGCAATTGCGGCGCTCCCCCAGGTCGTCGTTGCGGCTCTCGTCGCCGCGATCCTGTCCGGGAGGGCAGGACTCGTGCCACCGGTCTCCCTGATTCCTGCCGGCCGGTCACCACTGGCACACCTCGACCTCCTGGTGTTGCCGGCATTGACGCTGGCGCTGCCGGCAAGCGCATATGCGGCGATGATGCTGCGCGGACCGCTGGTGGATGCCACGGAAACCCCGTACATCGTCGATGCCCGGATGCGCGGCATCGGCCGGGCACATATCGCTGCGTCGTACGTCCTTCCGGTTGTCGCGGCGCCCGTCGTTCGTGTGATGTCGTTCGTCCTGGCCGGGCTGATCTGCGGAACCGCCTTGGTGGAGAATATTTTCGGTCTGTCCGGGCTCGGAGAACTGTTCGTGACGTCGATCGCCACACGCGATGTGTCGGTAGTACAAGCGATCTCGTTGCTCGCGGCGCTCGTGGTAGTGGTCGGCATGGCCGTCGCTGATCTTGTCGCTGCATGCATCGGCAGGAAGGATCCGAGGTGACCGGCCGTAGTGGGCGATCGGCACGGTCGCTGATCGCGGTCTCACTGGCCGCGGTGCTTGCCTTCGCGTTGTTCGGCCGTTATCTCACCGACCTCGACCCGCTCGCGACAGTGGCCCGACCGTGGACACCGCCGAACGCAGACCAGCTGCTCGGGACCGACGCACTCGGGCGCGACGTGCTGTCGCGAATCTTCTGGGGCGGCGGCACTCTCACTGCGGTTGCGCTCGTCGCGGCCGCCGCGTCGACATCGGTCGGCGTCGCCTGTGGTCTCTGGGCCGGGTGGTCCGGGCGCCGAATCGAAGTCGGCGTGAGCGCCGGGACCGATCTCTTGCTCGCGGTCCCCGCCGTTCTCGTCGGACTCGTCCTCGCAGTCGCCGTCCCGATGCCCGTCGCGGTGGTTGCCGCGACCGTCGTAGCCGGTTCCCCGCTCACCGCCCGCGTCGTCGCCGACCTTTCCGCCGACTGCCGCCACGCCACCTACATCGACGTCGCACGCATGCGTGGCGATTCCGTCCCGTCCATTCTGGGCCACGAGGTGCTGCCGTCACACACCGCCGCGATCACGACCGACTACGGACTGCGCGTCATCGTGGCCCTGCAACTCGTGTCCACCATCAACGCGCTGGGCCTGGGAACTTCACCCCCGGAGCCGGATTGGGCATCGATGATCACGGAGAACTATTCCGGAATCGGACTGAACGCTGCCGCAACCGTCGCGCCGGCGGTTGCTCTCGCCGCACTCGCCACCATCGTCGCGATCGCATCGACAACGCTCGGGTCGACACTACTCGGGTCGGCCGAGCGACGAGGAGTCTCCACATGACGACCCCGAGCACGCTGCGCGTTCGCGGCCTGACGGTCACCGACGACCGCGGAAACCATCCTCTTCATCAGTTCGATTTCGACGCCGCAACCGGCGAGATCGTCGCACTCGTGGGCCCGTCCGGCTCAGGTAAGACCACCGCGATCGCCGCCATCCTCGGGGTGCTGCCGCGCGGCGTGGCCGTCACTGCCGGGTCGGTCGTCTGGTGCGGACCGGGCGAGCACGGCACCAGATCGTGGCGAGGAACCACTGTCGGATATGCCGCCCAGGATCCGGCGTCGGCGCTGCATCCCGGCCACACCGCATGTCGTTCGGTCGCGGAGGCAGCACGTATGCGCGGCTGCGCGCGACACGACGCAACCGCAGCCGCGCGCTCCGTTCTCTCCGAGTTGGGGCTGACCGACGAGCAGATCGACTCGCCGCCCCACCGTCTCTCGGGTGGCCAGGCTCAACGCGTCGCTGTTGCCCGCGCGCTGGTGGTGTCGCCCCCGCTGGTGATCCTCGACGAACCGACCTCGGGGCTCGACGACGTCACCCTCGAACCGGTACTCGCGGCCATCATCGCACGACGACGCGCGAACGGCGTCACGATCGTCGCCACTCACGACCCACGCCTGATTGCCGTGTGCGATCGGGTACTACGGACCGCGCCGGCCGTCGACGACCACACCGTGTTCGTATCCGGGAGGGTCGTCCGCTCCGGCACATCCGCACTGGAGCTGACCGATTTCGGGATTCGCACCGAGCAAGGGCGTATGTTGCTCGACAGCTCCACCCTCGACGTCCGTACCGGCGAGTTCGTCGTCCTACGGGGTCCCTCCGGGTGCGGCAAGACCACGCTGCTGCGTGCGGTGTGTGGACTGCATCCGTTCGACGGCACCCTGACACTCGACGGGCATGCCGTCGCCGCCCGGGTCGGTGAACGTACACCGCAGTCGCGCGCTGCGATCGCGTTGGTCGGCCAGAATCCCCGGGATGCACTCAATCCCGCCCACAACATCGAGCGCATCCTCAGACGTCAGATGCGACGACTGCATCCGCGGGCGGACCTTCGGGCCGAGGCCGAGCGTCTCCTCGACCGTGTCGCGGTACCCAGGACCGTCTTACGCCGACGCCCGCACGAGCTGTCCGGCGGTCAGCGACAACGTGTCGCGATCGCCCGAGCCCTCGCGGGCCGCCCGCGCCTTCTCATAGCCGACGAAATGACCGCATCGCTCGATCACAACACGGCAATGCTGATTACCGACCTGCTCGACGAGCTCAGGCACGCCTGCACCGAAACCGACAGCGGCCTGTCGATTCTGGCGACAACGCACGACGAGTATCTGGCCGCTCGGGCGGATCGCGTCGTCGAAATTCACAAGGCCTCCATCATCGAAACCCCTTCGCACACGAGGAGCACACATATATGACCGATACCGAATTGCCCCCGCACCCCGATCTCAACGCAGCCGTCGATGCTCTGTCCTCGCACCCATGGATCGCGCGCGTCGACCCGGATGGAGACGGAGGAGTACGCATCGTCGTCTCCGACGAGGCCGTCGCGACGACGAGAGCAGAGGGCGCCGCGGTGGTCGGTGGCCTCACCCACGAACATCTGACGCACTGGACAGAGGTGTACGACTGGACCTACAGCTCCACACAGCAGCACGATATGCAGACGCAGGATCGGGACGACGATCTGGCCGGCTGGCGTGCCACCGACACCGGCGAGCCCTTGCCGACCGAGCACATGATCGAATGGGTCGAGCGCACAGTCGAACTCGTTCTCGCACAACGTCCCCGCAACGTGCTCGAGCTCGGATGCGGGACAGGACTGTTGATGCGCAGACTCGCCCCGCATGTCGACAGCTACGTCGGTACCGACGTGGCCGGAGAGATCGTGGACAGACTCGCCGCGCAACGCATCGCCGGAACCAGTTTCGTCAAGGCCGCCGCGCACGAACTGCGGGGACAACTCGTGCGGGACGCCGTTGCAGCGACCGGCGCAACACCGGACTGCATTCTTCTGAACTCGGTCACCCAGTGCTTTCCGGACACCCGCTATCTTGCTGCAGTCGTACTCGACGCCATCGACACGGTCGCCCCCGGTGGCACCGTGATCGTCGGCGACATCCGGCATTCGGGCCTGCTCCACGACTTCGCCCGCTGGGCGGAGATGGCCAAGAATCCGGATGGAGACCCGAACACACTGGGCGACCGAGTGGATCGGCGGGCATCGTCGGACAGCGAACTGTCGGTGGACCCGTCGACGCTCGCGTCCATCGCAGCCGCGTCCGGTCGAGAGGTGTCGGTCTTCGCGTACGCGAAGACGCTGCGCGACGATTCCGAACTCACGCGGTATCGGTTCGATGCAGTGTTCACTGTCGACGTCGCCGCCGTGGCCGGGAGCGATGCTCCCTCGGTGACGTCGTGGCACGATCTCGATCGCGACGGCGCCGCACTGACCGATCTGCGAGCGCGTGTCGAATCGGGACCCACCCTGATCACGGACATTCCCCGATCCGTCACGGCCGCAGCGCTGAGTTCGGCGTTGACCGGTACGGATGCAGTGGTGTTGATCGATCCGTCCGATCCCGCCGTGTTCCGGGTGGCATCGCCCGCGGTAGTAGGCGCGATCACCGCGACAGACCCACCGGAGGCCGGCACTCCTCACGAGCCGCTGGGCGCGTTCGCACGCAGTCGGATGCTCGACGTCGCCCGCACGCTGTTGCGTCGGGCCGGTATCGCCCGCCCGGAACGCATGACCGTCGAACTTCCGTCCGGACGCGGTCTCGACATCGTCGCAGCGAATCGTCGGCGACACGAGATCGACCGTGCGGGAAGGTGTGCCGTGTCGGGTACGCCGGAGCCCATTTCCGATGCAGCACTTGTCCGCGTACCCGGAGCTGTCGAACGGTTGGACGGCATCGCCCTCGATGCGCTGGCAGGCTTCCTCTGTTCCGACGGCGGGGTTCGGCCCGGTGTGACGGCGTCCATCGACAAGGTGGCCGCGACACTGCGAGTCGCAGAGCGGCACCTGTGGATTCTGCGTCGGTGGATCGAGGTCTTGTGCGCCGAAGGACACGCACACCGGCAGGGCCACGACGCGTTCGTCCTCGCGAAGCCCACCCAGCCGGCGACGAACAGCATCGACGACCGGGAACTCGCCCGTGCCTGCCGCGCCCTCGGGTATCCGTCCGCGATGGCCGGATTCTACTCGAGAGCGCTGTCTTCGCTCGGCCCGTTGCTGCGTGACGAGGTGTCGGCGCAAGCATTGATGTTTCCCGACGGCGACATGACCACGTCGCTGAGCAAGGACGAGAGGAATTTCAGCAACCGGTACCTGCACGGCGCCGCGGCCCGGATCATCGCCGAGGCCGCGCGCACCCGGCCCGGCCCACTCCGCATCCTCGAGCTTGGGGGCGGCGCCGGGGGCGGCACACATGCCGCGCTCGCAGCGCTCGGCGACCAGGATATCGACTACCTCTTCACCGACATCTCCCGCTTTTTCACCACCTCGGCCGCAGAGCGTTTCGGTGCTCGATCCGGATTTCGCACCGCGACAGCAGACATCGATATCCGACTGACCGATCAGAATCTACCGGCACAGGCATTCGACGTGGTGCTGGCCGCGAACGTTATCCATTGTGCGACCGATGCGGGATCGTCTGTCGAAGCCCTGAGTGAAGTGCTGGCACCGTCGGGGATCGCCGTCGTGATCGAGGCCGTTCGTGAGCATTACCTCGTGCTGGCCACGATGCAGTTCCTGCTGTCGCCGCGAGCCGGTGCAGCGTATCCGGGTGCGGCCGACCGCCGGAACGGGAGCGTCTTCCTTTCCGATGCCGACATTCGGCACTACCTGTCCATCAACGGTATTCGTCCATCCCTCGAGCTTCCCGTGGACGGCACTGCGCTGGCAGCCCCGTCACAGCGCCTGTTCGTCGGCCAGGCGCTGTGACATCGGAGCGGCCAGGGCATGTTTCAAAAGCCCGCTACCTCATAACCACTGACTGATCACAGCGACCTGGACGGTTGCCATGTACAGCACCGCGAGCTTGTCGTAGCGCGTGGCCACCGCCCGGAACTGCTTCAGAACGTTGATTCCGCACTCGACCGAATGCCGTTGCCGGTAGATGTCTCGATCGAATGCCGGGGGTCGCCCACCGCCGGAGCCTCGATTGCGGCGGTGGGCGAGCTGATCACTCATTCAACGACTGCGACATCCCTTCCGGCGGAAACGCGGTTCAAGATCACTTTTTAAACACGGACTGGTCGACGAACGTCTCGCCGAAGAGATCCTGCTCCAACCACACTGCGGCACGGACACCGTCCGCGGCAGCGGGAGCCACCAGCGTCACCGGCTCGGGGACGGCTGCCAGGTGCGCCGCGTCGCCGCCGGCGGACACCCCGGGAACGGTCGTCTTACCGAACTCGTCGACGCGGACACATCCGTCGTCGAAATGCTCACACCCGAGCGCACGAGTGAGCGCCGTGTTCGGAGTCGTCGGCGCCCGGTGGTAGAGGGCCTGACGTTCGAGAACGGAGCCGTCGGCGAAATGCACCGTCAGCGAACCAGGTTCGCCCTCGATGTGATCGACCGGCGTCTCCACCACCCGCGCGCCCGTCTTGTCCAGCATGGCGCTCAACGGGTCCGGAATGGTCGACGGACCGTTGGTGCAGACCACCACATCATCGGAATAGCGGTCGGCGACGTAGGCGCCGAGACCAGCGTCCGGGCCGTTGGCCAGGACCGCGAGCGTCAGCCCGTCGGTCTCGAATCCGTGGCAGAACGGGCAGTGGAAGACTCCTGATCCCCAGCGTTCCGCCAGGCCCGGAATCTCCCACGGGACGTCGGTGACGCCCACAGCGAAGAACAGCTTGCGAGCCTGTACGGGCGGCCCGTCGTCGACCGTTACCTCGAATGCACCGTCGACTCCGCCGACCGCACTGACCTGGCCGGAGATCCGCTCGACCGTCGGGTATACGTCGATTTCGGCACGCCCGTCGGCGAGGAGATGAGCCGGTGCACCACCGTCGCGGCCGAGGTACATATGCATTTCGGCGGCGGGCGCGTTACGCGGCCGTCCACCATCGACTATCAGGACGGATCTTTTCTGGCGCCCGAGTACCAGCGCGGCGCTGAGGCCGGCGGCACCTGCACCCACAATGACGACGTCGTACATGAGGTAACTCCGATCGGTGGTTCGCCCGCTACAATTGAATGCGATTGTCGTTACCGATAGTAACCGAGCCTCGCCGGCCGGATCGGATGACCGAAAGGACCGCCGTGCCCCCGTACATGGACCCGTACACCCGATCCGCGGATCACCTCGACCTCCTCAGCGCGGGGCTATGGCAGCACATGGCGCCCCACGTCAGCGCGGCATTGGCCGGCATCGGCGAGAACGACGCCACCATCGTCGAGCTCGGATCCGGCACCGGACTCGGGACCTGCGTCATCGCTCGCACTGCACCGATGGCGCGGATCGTAGCGGTGGAACCGTCCAGCCATCTGCGCGCGGTATTGCTGCATCGAGTCGCGTCCGACAACGACCTACGCTCCCGGGTGACCGTCGAGAACCGGCCGTTCCCGTCGTCCCGCCTCCCCGAGAAGTTCGATGCCCTCGTCATGATCAATTCACTCGGCCACCTCGACTACGCCGAGCGAGCGCAATTGTGGCGGGTGATTGCCGCCGGACTACGGCCTGGAGGATGCGCCGTGATCAATCTTCAAGCGCCCACCACGTCCTCGGCCGTTCCGGAATTCGAGATGGCACGTGAACGCGTCGGCGATCGCGAGTACCACGGCTCCGCTCGGGCCGAGCGCGTGGACGAGCACACCATGATCTGGCACATGACCTACCGAACGAGCGAGGAAGGCCACGAGATCGACGCTGCCGAGGTCGAGTACCGGTGGAACGTCCTCGATGCCGGCACACTCGAATCCGAACTTGCCCAACACAACTTACATGCGAATGCGGCGGGTGACGAACAGTTCGGGGTGTTCGCCATCGAATCGGATGCCAGGCGGCGTTGACCGTCCCCGACGTGGCCGTCGCCGCGGCCTGTGAAATCGGCTGCCATGCAGGGTGATTGACGAGCTCGACGACAGACCGACTTGTCCGCTATGTCCAAATCTGCTACAGCCGAGCATCTTACAGGTCAGAACCACGCTATTGCCGCATCCTGCACGGCGTTTCGGCCCGCTTCGGCATGCTCGGGCCATGACTTGCGCCGAATTTATCGTGCGCTAAGGTTTACGACGCTGCACGGGGGCAATGGGCTGCAGCCCGTTTCGGTCCGGTGCAGCACGTCCCCACCCGAATGCGGACAGCGGGACGTGCCATATGTCGGGGGATATATGTCGCATGAGTTACACCACTTCACCCTGGGGTTCTGGGTCCTACCGCTGGCGTACACCATGGCGGTCGTCGGATCGTATGTGGGCCTGTCGTGCGTCCGACAGTCCCTGAAATTCACTTCGATTCGCGCCACGACGCTATGGCTCGTGATGGCGGCAGTCTCGATCGGCGGGGTCGGCATCTGGCTCATGCACTTCATCGGAATGATGGGTTTCGCCGTGCCCACGTCGCCGATCCGATACGACCTCGCCCTCACGGTGTTCTCCGTGGTACTCGCGGTCATGGCCACGTTGTTCGGGCTCTCGGGGGTGGTCGGGATGCGGCTCCTGTCCACACGTCGGCGCGATCACATGGTGTCACTGACGATCGGGGGGCCTGTGATGGGCGTGCCCGTGAGCCTCATGCATTACAGCGGCATGGCAGCAATTCGAATCCAGGGAACCCTCGAGTACGATCCGATGTTCGTCGCCTCATCGGTGATCATCGGGATCGTCGCATCCACCATCGCTCTGTGGGTTGCCGTCCGCGCCGAACGGATCAGAGCGCGGATCGCTGCGGCCCTCATCATGGGCTGCGCCGTGGTCGCCATGCACTACACCGGCATGGCGGGTGTGCACGCGACGGTCGATCCGACCGCGCCGACGCCGAGCGGTGTGACTGTCCTGGCACTGCTTTTTCCCGCGTTCGTCATCGGTGTGATCGTGTTGGCCGTGCCGATCGTTGCGCTGCTACTCGTCGCCGATCCGGTCGATGCCCATGTCAAGAACTCGATCGAGCGATGGACAGCACCCCACGATCTCGAGACCGTCCCCGAGTACGACCTCAGTGAGGCACCCACCGAGGTGATCATCATTCCGGACGAGTACCGGCAGCCAGACCACCGGCCACAGAACGTCGACCCTTGACGTCCTCCCGGCCGTGAACGACCGGGATTCCTCCTGCAGCACTACGCGCCACTCCGGTGGGTTCCTGTTTCACAGGGACTTACCTCCCGCTAGACGGCAGGATTTACGGTCCCTCCGCAGGCGTTTAACCACTCGGCCCGTCCGGCCGCGTGGATGTTCTTGGCGGCGTTGAGGTCGCGGTCGTGGACCACCCCGCACGCTGTGCACTGCCACTCCCGAATCGAGAGCGGTTTCGGGCCGTCCTTCATCCCGCACGCCGAGCACAGCTGGCTCGATGGGAACCAGCGGTCCACCTTGACGAAGGTGCGCCCGTACCGGGTTGCCTTCTCCTCGAGCAGCCGGGTGAACATCGCCCACCCGGCATCGTGCACCGACTTCGCCAACCGTGTCCGCGCCAACCCGGTGACACACAAGTCCTCGACGAACACCGCTTGGTTCTCGCGGATGATCACCGTGGACTGCTTGTGCGCCCAATCCTTGCGGGCATCGGCCACCGTGGCGTGGGCCCGGGCGACACGGATGCGCGCCTTGACCCTGTTCTTCGATCCCTTCTGTTTGCGGGACAGACTCTGCTGCGCCTTGCGGAGTCTGCGTTCGGCGCGGCGGAAAAACTTCGGGGATTCGATGACCTTCCCGTCCGAGAGCACCGCGAACGTCGTCAAACCCAGATCGATACCGACCTCGAAGTCCACCTCGGGCAGCGGTTCGTCGGTGATCTCCACCACGAACGACGCGAAATAACGACCCGCCGGGTCCTTGATGATGGACACGCTCGACGGCTCCGACGGCAACTCCCGCGACCACGCCACCTTCACCTCGCCGACCTTCGCGATATACAGCTTCCGGTTCGGGCGAAGTGAAAACCCGTTGCGGGTGAGCCGGATCGCCTGCCGGTTGTCCTTGCGGGACTTGAACCGCGGCGCGGCGACCTTGCGGCCCTTGCGCTTGCCTGACATCGAGTCGAACCAGTTACGGTAGGCCACTGCCGAGTCGCGCACCGACTGCACCAGCGCTACCGACGCTACTTCGGCCAGCCACGCCCGTTGTGGGGTCTTCTTCGCTGCGGTGACCACCTGCTTCTGCACGTCGGTATCCGAGAGCGTCACCCCGGCCGCATACGCGTCCTGCCGGACGCGCAGTGCATCGTTGAACACCACCCGCGCGCACCCGAACGACCGGGCCAGCATGTGCTGCTGGCCGGGCGTCGGGTAGACGCGGTACTGGTATCGAAGCTGCACAGCGAGACCATAGCCACGACCACCGACATGATTGATGCGCTGACCCGGCCCTGAAGGACCGGGCTTGCGCGCTACGTTCTCCGGTCACGTGCCGTCATCGCTGTGCTGCGGCCTCGATCGCACGAGTCGTGGCCGCTTCGATCGCCTCGACGACCTTCGGCGGAGCATGAATCGAACCGTTTTCGACCAACTCGTCCATGATCGACTTGACCTGCCGCAAGTACGCGACGCGCTCGGGGAGCGATTCGGTGCTCTCGGCATGCCGCAGCAGCTTCGCCGCCTGGTCGAGCTTACGACGATCCACCGGATCGAGGTACGTCGTACCCTCGCGTTTCGCGGTTCGTTCGGCGGTTGCCCAGGCGACGGTGAGGCGGCGGACCGCATCCCGGTATGCCGCTGCGAACGTCGAATCCGACGGCATCGTCTCGGTACGCAGCGCGGTCGCTTCTTCCATCGCCTCATGGAATGCCGCCGTCGCGGGGTGCGTGATGTCGGTGAGTGCGGGATATCGCATGAGGATCAGTGGTTCGGTCTCGTACGGCAGGTAGGCGAGCAAGATCTCGTCGTGCTTGTTCTTCGCGGACTCCCAGAGTTTCTCTGCGGAGGACGGTGCTGCGAGACCGGCCGACGGCGGTAGCGATTGTGGTGCCTGCTTCGGCGCGGGGTCGTCCGGCTTGGATGGCCGCGACTCCAGCGCCGGGAGTGCAGAGGTCCTCCTGAGCTCGAGGATTATCCGATCACTGACCGGGTTGTTGTGGGGATCGGCCGCGACACAGAAGAACTCTCCGGTGCGCAACGTGATCTGGAGGTAGTAGTGCGATCGCAGGCGGAAATCGTGGTCGGCAGGTACCCAGGTCGAGCTCCCCGCCCACGCGCCGTTGCTCAACTTGACCTTGGTGACGGCCGACCTCCGGAATCGGTAAGTACGAGTCGACCAGTCGCCCAGCATGACCTCGGTCGGACTGATCTGGATCCCCAGTCGCGGCAGCCTGCGGTGGGTCACCGCGAGAACCGCGCCCAGCGTGACCACCATCGGTATCACCAGAGCGAGAGTGGCAAGGAGGTCACCCCGGCCGATTTCCGTCCATGCCCAGCCGCACAGCACGATCACCGCGATGGATGGGACTCCGACCGCGACCGGTAACCATTCCGTGCGGTTGGCGTCGACATACGCACCGAACTGGAGATTGTCGAGATCGCCGCCGACACCACACCCCCCGTCGCTTCGCTCGCCCTGCCCCTCGACCGGAGCCCGCTCCACGTGACGGCGCTCGTCGTCGGACAGCGCGCCGCCGGTCGATGTCCGCAGATGCTCGTCGGGTGCAACCACACTCCGATCTAACTACAAGATCAGTATGCTAGCGTCACCCGATGCCCAAGGTGAGTCGCCGATTCTCACTCCGCGCGGCCGTCACAGGTGCCATCACCGGCGTCGTTTCGTTCACCGGTCTCACGGTCGCGGCCGATACCTCCTCGGTGTTGCTGTACAGCGCAGGTGCCGGTGTCGCTGCACTCGGTGTGGTTGTCGGTTCGCAACGACTCCGCGGATCCACCACCGACTTCATCGAGAACCCGGATCTCGCGGCAGGCGGTCCGCGGCGCGCCAGTGCCATCGATTCACCACATGCAAAGGTCGCAGTAGTCCATTCGGTGGAGACAGAGCTCACGCAGGGTTTCCGGATCGCGAAGTTCGGTGTCACCGTCGTGGATCGCCTGTTCCGCGATGGCTCCTATGTCACGTCCACCCGCGCCATGGCTCCTCCCAAGGTGCTCGAGTCGGCTGTCGGCGAGCGTCGCATGGCCCTTGTCGAGGAAGTGCACCGTCTACCAGGCGCCGTCATCATGCCGTGGAAGGACTCCGAGCTCCAGCAGTACGGCAAGGTGCTGGCCGCCGAGATCCCGGAGGAGATTCCGCCCGAGCGCGTCTACACCGTCCCGCGCGGCGGGGTAGTGTCGCGGACGATGGTCACCGTGTGCTTCTGCACTGCCTTCGCGATTTTCGGTTCTGCGACCGGCCTACTGTTGCCCGACACCGCGGGCCTGAGCTCCGCTTTCTCCTCGGCGGTCACCACAGCCACCGACATCGATACGGGCGCGGACGAGTGGGAGATCACCACCGCCATCGGTCAGTTCGGTCTCGACGCCCTGGCCGCGATGACGGTAATGGCAGAGAAGGACATCCCCGGCAGCACCGAGCATGTCCTCGAAGTCACCTTCTACGGTTTCTGGACCGAACTCGTCGTACTCGATGAGGCGAACGCGCAGCGCGTCGTCTACCACGCCAGCCAGGACTCCAGCGGCAACTACGACCCTGACCGGGTGGACGTCACGCGTGGGGCAATCAACGACAGCGGTGCCCGCGTCCGCAACAGTTTTCCTCTCTCGGTCGTCGATCCCTCAGTCGTAGTCGCGGCGTACGACGAGATCACCACGACTCTGGGGGTCGACCAGACCGGTGACGATCGAGTCGAGATCAGTAAGGAATCACCGGACGCCGAGCCGCTCATCGAAGTGCGCGCCACTGTGGTGGGCGGAAGCGGCACCTACCTGGCCGAGCTCGACGGAACCATCGCCCCGATCTTCGACATCCGCGATACCGCCGCCGCCCTCGAACAGGTCGCCCTCGTCCTGCCGCGTGCCGGCATCGACGCGACAACACCTCGCATCGACTCCCTGTGCATCCCCTGCAGCTCCGACAGGATCGGGCTGACTGTCGGCCCCGCGGTCGACGGTGGGGTCCGGCAGGAGTTTTCGATGAGTTCCGGCACATTTCCGGAGGTGTCGATAGACGAGTCCACTACACCGACACCGGACGAGCTTTTCAGCTTTTCGCAGATCACCGCGGCGCACCTCGATGCCATCGCCGCGGCCAACGGCGAGAGGGTCGGCGCAGAACCGGCCGATATCGACTCGGCGAGGTTCTCGATCACCAAGGAGACACTCCCCGATGCCGATTCCGACGCCCCTCGGGTCCTTCAGGTGAACGTCGAGTTCGCGACGATGACAGGCAGCAGCGCGATCTACCTCCCCGACGGAACGTTCGTCGCCACCGACTAGTCCGGACGCGTGACCGTCGCGATTGGCGGCGCCTCGTCGGGGACCAGCTCGGTGATCAGGGCTTCGACCTTGGCCTGGATCTCATCGCGGATCGGCCGCACGGACTCGACGTCTCGGCCGGCCGGGTCTTCGAGCACCCAATCCCGATAGGACTTGCCCGGGAACACCGGGCACGAATCTCCGCAACCCATGGTGATCACCACGTCGGAGGCCTGAACGGCGTCGACGGTGAGGACCTTCGGATTCTCGGTGGAAATGTCGATCCTCACCTCGGCCATCGCCTCGACAGCGGCGGGGTTCACCTGCTCGGCCGGCGCACTACCGGCCGAGCGAACCTCGATCCGATCGCCGGCCAGCGCAGCGAGGAACCCGGCGGCCATCTGCGAACGGCCGGCGTTGTGCACACACACGAACAGCACCGACGGTGCGCGGGCGGCCGTGGAGTCGGCGGTCATCACTGCAGACATCCTTCCGTAGTAGTCGGGTAGAGACGGCGTCGAGTCCCCACCCTCACGACGCAACAGCGTCGGGCGAGCGGGTGAAGCGTTTACGTAGTGCAAGCGAGACGTAGATCAGCGCGACAAGGACGGGCACCTCGATGAGCGGGCCCACGACACCGGCCAACGCCTGCCCGGACGCGACCCCGAAAGTACCGATCGCCACGGCGATGGCCAGTTCGAAGTTGTTGCCCGCAGCGGTGAACGCCAAGGTGGTGGTTCGCTCGTATCCGAGCCCGATCGCCGCCCCGAACACGAACCCGCCGCCCCACATGAGGACGAAATACGCCAGCAGCGGCAACGCGATCCGTACGACGTCCCACGGCTGCGAGGTGATCTGCTCACCCTGCAGGGCGAACAGGATCACGATGGTGAACAACAATCCGTAGAGTGCCCATGGTCCGATCTTGGGCAGGAACTTCTCCTCGTACCATGCACGGCCCCTGGCTTTTTCGCCGAAGTGGCGGGTGAGGAAGCCGGCAACCAGTGGGATGCCGAGGAAAATCAGCACCGATTCGGCGATCTGCCACGGCGAGACATCGATCGTGGTCTGTTCGAGTCCGAGCCGGCCCGGCAGGATCGACAGGTAGAACCAGCCGAGAACGGCGAACATGATCACCTGGAAGATCGAGTTGATCGCGACCAGCACGGCGGCGGCTTCGCGGTCACCACACGCGAGGTCGTTCCAGATGATGACCATCGCGATGCAGCGGGCCAGGCCGACGATGATCAGGCCTGTGCGGTATTCGGGCAGATCGGGCAGCAGCAACCACGCGAGGGCGAACATCAGCGCCGGGCCGAGCACCCAGTTGAGGATCAGCGAGGAAATCAGCAGCTTGCGATCGCCCGTGACGGTGTCGAGGCGGTCGTAGCGCACCTTCGCCAACACCGGATACATCATGATCAACAGACCCAGTGCGATGGGCAACGAGATGTTGTCGATCTCGATGACGCTCAATGCATCCCCGAGCCCGGGGATCACGCGGCCGAGCAGGAGGCCGACGACCATCGCGATGCCGATCCACACGGCAAGGAACCGGTCGAAGACCGACATCTTTCCTGCAACAGAACGGCTTTCGGTGGATTCCGTCATGAGACGGCTTCCTCGACAGGCTCGGTCGAGGCACAGGCCGAACCGGGCAGCACACCGGATTCAGTGGCGAGCACCGAGGAGAGTTGCTCGAGCGCGGCGGGGATCACGCGGTAGTACACCCAGGTACCGCGGCGCTCACAGTCGAGCAGTCCGGCTTCGCGCAGCACCTTGAGGTGATGCGAGATCGTGGGCTGCGATAGGTCGAAGGCGGGGCTGATATCGCACACACAGCTTTCCCCGCCCTGGTGGCTGGCGACGATGCTGAGCATGCGCAGGCGCACCGGATCACCGAGCGCTTTGAACATGCGGGCCAGGTCGGTGGCCCAATCCGAGGTGAGGGGCTCACGCGACAGGGGCGGGCAGCATGGCTCGTCCCCGCTCGGGATCTGATTCGACATCTGTCTATATTGACTCTTGTCTATTCATTCGTCAATCCGCACTTGTCCGAAGGGGCTCGAATGAGGTCAGGCCTGCGGTGACGCGCCCGCTGCGGTGCTCGGCCGACGCCTGGGCTCCCTCTCGTACAGCGCCGCCCATTCCTTTCGCGACCGGATCGAGGTGTCGACGTCCTGCGCTCGAGCGCGTAGGGCGCCGACAGTGGCGTCGGCTTCAGGAACCACGGCGAACGGGTCCCAGTTGAGAAATCTGCATGCGTTCTGCCACGTGATCTTGTCGATGTCCGAGTCGTCGGCTCCTGCCGACTCGAGCTCTCGGAGAACGAATTCCGGTGCGTCCGGCCACAGCGAATCGGCGTGCGGATAATCGCATTCCCAGGCGATGTTGTCGATGCCGATCTCATGCCGAAGCTTCAGTGAGGTCTTGTCGGTGACGTAGCAGGCGATGACATGCTCGCGGAACACGTCGCTGGGCATCTTGCGGCCGAAATCGCGGCGCAGCCACCGTTGATTCGTGTAGTGGCGGTCGGAGCGGTCGAGAAAGAACGGAATCCAGCCGACACCGCCCTCGGACAACGCCACTTTCAGCTTCGGGAATCTGCGCAGTGCGGGCCCCCACAGAAGATCTTGGATGGCGATCATCGAGATGCTCGGCGCCAACACCATCAAGTTGTCGATCGGGGCGTCCTCGGCGAGACTCAAGGCCCCGAACCCCTGACCGATGTGCAGGTTCATCACCACATCGTTGTCGGACAGAGCCTGGAACACCGGACTCCAGAACTCGATGTCGTGATAGCTGGGCAATCCCGCGACGTGGGGTTGTTCGGCCATCGTCACGGAGTGGCACCCCTTCGCAACGACCCGTTCGATCTCGGCGACCGCGAGTTCCGGGTCCCAGAGCGGCAGGATTGCGAGGGGAATGAAACGCCCCGGGTAGGTGGCCGCCCATTCATCGATGTGCCAGTCGTTGTACGCCTGGATCACTCGGACGGTGATGTCGTCTCGGAAATGGCTCAGATGCCCGGCGCTGAAACCGGTGAACGTCGGAAAGCACATCGAGGCCAGGATTCCGTTGACGTTCATGTCCTTCACCCGTGCGTGAATGTCGTATACGCCCGGGCGCATCTCGGCATATCCCGCGGGATCGTGATCCCATTCCTCGGGAGGCCAGGACACGACAGCGTTCAACCCGGTGACACCGACCTGACGGCCGCGATACAGCCACCGGTCCACTCCGTGGTCGTCAGTGACGATGCGGGGCGCATACTCGGCCCACTTTGCGGGCAGGTGGGCGTCGAACATCTCGGGAGGCTCGACCACGTGGTCATCGATGCTGACCAGGATCATGTCGTCGACATTCACGGAAGCTCCTATCCTGTATGGGGTCCTGGAACAGTGGTGCGCGGTCACATCTTCCGGAAGTCCCAGCTCGTGATCTTCTGCGGGGTAAGCCGTAGCCACGCATGACGACCGTCGAAATGCATCTCGTCACGGCCTGTGTACTTGCGGGCGAACAGTTGCTCCGGTGCGGCCAATTCGGGATCAGGGGCCCCGGAGCGGGGCACATCGCCGACAACGTCGAACCGGCCTCGGATCTCCACTCCCCGCAGTTCGTTGAACTCGTGGCCTGCGTCGATCAGGACTGCACCCTGGGGGTTGCGCTCGAGATCGGTCCACCGCTGGCTCTTCACCACCGAATTGAGCCAGAGCGCCGAGCCGTCCCAGACGAACCACAAGGCGCTCAAGTGTGGGCCGGCCGGCCCGGAGGTCGCGACACGGCATGTGCGTTCTTCGTTCAGAAATGCGTCGACCTCCTCCGGGAGCATGGCAATTCTGCGTCCTCGGCGCTGTTGCTTCATCGGCCCATGAAGAAGCCGACAGTGGGCGTCGCAGCAGGAAAGGAGCCGGACATTCCCGAACTGAAGTAGCCCGAGTCTGCAGTCAGGGTGATACCGCTGATCGCCGCCGCTGCGTCGCTGCACAGGAACAGCAGCGGGTAGGCCTGCTCGATCGGGGCGGCGGGGTCGATTCCGGCCTTCGCGCGGTAGTCGGATCCGAAACCGAGCCACGTCTCCGCATTTGCCCGGGCAAGCGGAGTGTCGGTGGGACCAGGACAGATCGCGTTGATGCGGATCCCCTTCTTGCGTAAGGGAAATGCCTGCGACGCTACGTAGGCGCACACCGCCTGTTTGCTGAACATGTATTCGGCTTTGTCGTGTGCTACCGCCCACGCGGACGCCTCGGTGTAGTCATCGATCGACAGGAACTCCTGCAGCGCTGGGAGGTTCGATTCCCAGCCCAGTCCTGCGGCAGAAGAGATGAAACATATCGCGGAGCCGCTGCGGAGCATGTCGGAGTCCAGCAGGCGTTCGATGACGAGACGATGCCCGAGGAAATTGACGCGTTCGAGATGTGGCGTGCCGTTCGCGACGCCCGCCGCAGCGAGCACCACATCGACGTGGCCGCCGATCTGTGCGATACCGGCCTCGATGGAATCGATATCGGCCAGGTCCAGCAGTACCGCCTTCACGCCGGGTGTGGCAATCGGCGCACAGTCGGCCACGACAACCTCCGCTCCCGCACTGAGCGCGAGTTCTGCTGCAGCGGCGCCCATACCACTGGCACCGCCGACCACGAGAACTCTCTTGCCGTCGAATCGGAAGGCATCGAACAAAGTCATGGTTTCCTCTCCTGTGTTCTACGCGAGGGTGCGGAGCAACGTGCTTGTCGGAACACTGCCCGATTCATGTCACCACGCCCCGGATCTTGAGATCGAGCATGTCGTCCACACTGAAACCGAGCTCGCCGAGGACCTCCTCGCAGTGCTCGTTGAACTCCGGGGCACGACGAGGGGTCGATGCGCATTCGTCGAACTGAACGGGTGCGGCCGCCAGCCGGAACGGGACTCCTTCGGACGTCGCACACTGCTGGATATATCCGTTGGCGTCGGTCTGGGGATCGGCAACGGCCTCCAACGTGTCCTGAACGACGCACCACTGGCCGGTGAAATCGGCAAGTCGCTCCCGCCACTCGGCCAGTGATCGCTCGGCGAACGCATCGTGCAGGATGGCGATCGCCTCACCACAGTGCGCCATCAGAGCGCCATGGTCGACGAAGCGCGGATCGCCGGCCATCTCCGGACGGCCGATCACCTTGCACATCGACGCCCAGTATCGACCGGCCTGGAGACAAGTGAACGAAAGCCATCGTCCGTCCCGGGTCGCGTATTGGCCCGTCAGAGGATTCGACCGGGTGCCGGCAGGAGGCGGGGTCCAGGGTGTGTTCAGCTGCAGCGACAGCGCCAACGCCTGCCCCATCGACCACATCGCTGTGCCCATCAGCGAAACGTCGACGGTGGTGGCCTCACCCGTTCGCTCGCGGTGGAACAAGGCACTTGTGATCCCGCCGGCTATCGTCATGCCGCCGATCGAGTCGCCGAATCCGGGTGCCGGCGGCACCGGGACTTCGCCGTATTCGGGCCGCATCACCCCGGCAGCGACGCCTGCGCGTGCCCAGAATGCGAGGGAGTCGTACGCGCCACGGTCCGCGTCCGGTCCACGTTCACCTTGTCCGGTCCCCCGGACGTAGATGATCTGCGGATTGTGCTTCCGGATATCGGCGACGTCGATCTTCAACTTGGCGCGGACGCTCGGCAGTTTGTTGGTGAGGAAGACGTCCGCGGTCGCGGCGAGCCGACAGAGGATTTCGTGTCCGATCTCGGATGTGAGATCCAGTCCGATGCTGCGCTTTCCACGGTTCGAGTGTTCGAACAGTACATGCACGTCATCAGGCACTACCGCGATTCCGGACGACGCAAGACCCCGCATGGCGTCTCCCCGCGCAACGTGCTCGACCTTGATTACATCTGCGCCCCAATCGGCGAGCAGTGCGGATGCAGCAGGCACAAAGGTATGTTCGGCAACTTCGAGAATCCTCACACCCTGCATGACTCTGGTCACGGGAACCCCTCCTGTTCGTGGCCTGCATTCTCGACGGCCACGCAGACCGCGAAGAGATGCGATCAACGCTCGCATTTTATGATTTCGAAGTATGCGATCATTGATCGCATACTGTCAAGGGGTGGGCGCCGAAGGTGCGGAGGTGGATTCAGATGCCGAGTAGCGATGTTCGGGAGGGTCGCTCGGACGACGGTCGGGAAGTGAGCGCACTGAGGGATCGACGGCCTCACGGCGGCACGTCCGTCCCGGTCAGGAGCGGCGACGAAGCGGAGCCGGGGTCGGCCCTATGGTGGGCCGAGAGGGCATCGACCGAGAGTCGACGCCGGCCACGCCCCGGAGGGCTGTCCACCGAACGCATCGTCGACGCCGCCCTGGATGTACTGCGCGAGGACGGCGTCGAGGCGCTCACTGTGCGTGAGGTTGCAGCACGTCTCGACACTCGAAGCGCATCCCTGTATCGATACATTGCCAGTCGCGACGAGTTGATCGCGCTCATCGCAGATCACGTCATGGGAGAAATCCGCATCGTGTCCACTGGACACGGCTGGCGCGCCGATCTCGAAGCATTGATGCAGGAGATGAGACGCGTGATGGTTTCCCAACCGCTACCATCGTCGGCCGGCCGGAATTTCGGGGGGTACGGACCCAACACCCTGCGCGTCATCGATTCCGCTCTCCGACTACTGCTCGATGCCGGGCTCGAAGCCTCGTATGCCGCGTACGCCACCAGCAGCATGATCCAGTTCGTCGCGGGCGCGGCGAGTATCCAACGGAGCGACGTCGGACGAGGCGCGCACGGCGCCAGCAGGTCCGACGGTTTCACGCTCCTGCTCGAAGGCCTTGACCTCGAACACTTCGGCGCCTTCCGGGTCGCCGGCCACGAGTATCTCGCGGCCACCGCTGATGACGTCTTCTCCCACGGAATCGAGATCTTCCTCGACGGCATCGCCTGCCGTATCCCTCAATAGGCGCACGCCGTATGTCCAGAGAAACACCCGGACAGCTCATTCGTCCTGCCCCGCTCGGGCAATGAACTTGGCGATTCGACCGGCGCGGCTCGAAGCGCTCGGCGCGGTGATGACCTGGTGGATGATCATGTAGCGCGCACCGCGATCCAACTCGGCAAACCTCATCGACGCAATCGCGGATCGCTCCAGTGCCGATGCGAGGTCGGCGGGCACCTCGACCGCTGCCGGGCCGGGATACGCCCGCTCCCAGCGGCCGTCGGATTTCGCCCGCTCCACCTCGGAAAGCCCACAGGCCCGCATTCTCCCCGACGCGATCAGCTCGGTGACGAACCCGACGTTTCGTTGCGACCAGATCGAGCGGGCACGACGCGGAGTGAAAAGTTGCTGGAAAGTGGAGTCATCCAACGTATTGCGGCGTCCGTCGATCCAGCCGCTGCAGAGAGCCTCCTTAAGCGCCTCGGCATAGGACAACGCCGTCGGTTCTGTGGTGCCCTTCTTTGCCAGGACCAACCGCACCCCGTCGGACGAGCCCTCATTCTCATTCAGCCACGCCCGCCACGCGGTCACATCGGGGACGATCAACTGCGCCGGCAGATTCTGCTCTTTCATAAGAGCACCCTCCCACCCATTGCGGTCAGCTACTGACCTCATTCCAGGATCACTTCGATAGCGCCACCGACGCCGCGTCGAGCCGCGCTGCGAGCACACCCGCGGCGCACCGCAGTGGCTCGGGGCCGACGACAGTGAATGGGGCATCGAAACGCAAGACGAACACAAGAAGCCCCGTCCACGACCATGACCCGACAATAATCCGACACGACCGTTCGCTGACCTCTTCCACCACACCGTCGCTCATCCATCGGGCGACCTCGCTCGCCGGTAGGTCGATGACGAATTCTCCAGTGCACGGCCACTGATCCCCCGCCTCCGATCCCTTCGCCCGCGCCTCGATGAACGAGCGCGCATCCGGCGCAGGAAGGGGGCGTGGAGTGAACGGGCCGCCGCCGGGTATCCGAGGAACCAGACGATCCAGACGAAGAATCCGCCAGTCGTCTCGATCCAGATCCCAGGCAATGAGATACCAGAAGCCCTTCCTCGCGACTACTGCGTGCGGTTCGGCACGACGCGGCGGCCGCTCTGTATCGCCGTAGTCGAAACGCAGAATGCGCCGATCTCGAACCGCAGCACTCACGGTTTCCAGAATCTTCGGGTCCACATGGGACGGCGACTCGGAACCGGTGAAACGGATGCCGTCCATCCTGTGGCGGAGCCGCGACGGCATGACCTGGCGGACCGTCGCCAATGCTCGTGTCGCAGCATCGCCGAGATCGATGCCACTGGAAGGCGCGTTGTGCAGCGCGACTGCGATCGCCACGGCCTGTTCGTCGTCGAACAACAGGGGCGGGAGCTCCGATCCGGCAACGAGCCGGTAACCGCCGTCCGGCCCCTTCGTCGAATCGACGTTGTAACCCAGATCGCGCAATCGGTCGACGTCTCGCCGCACCGTCCGTGGGGTCACGCCCAGCCGCTCCGCCAGCAGATGCCCGGACCAAGTGCGCCGCATCTGCAGCAACGACAGCAGCGCCAGCATTCGAGATGAACTTCCAACCATGAGACGAGTCTGCTCCGAATAGAGGACCTTCCCCGTCCTATACCCACGTGATCCTGTGCTCACGGCAGTTCGCCGCCGCTCGAAAACAGCGATCAGAAGGACGAAACATGGTTATCAAGGCCACCACTCACCTCAACTTTCGAGGGACCGCCCGGCAAGCACTCGACTTCTACCAATCAGTCTTCGGTGGGCACGTGTTCGTCTCGACCTATGGTGACGTCGGCATGCCGAAGGATCTCCCCGGTGCCGACAAGGTGGTGTTCGGTCAGGTCGAGAACGAAGACGGCTTCCGCCTCATGGCGTACGACATCCCAGGCCGAGACGACGCCGACATCACTGCCACCGCGGGCACCACCAGCCGTGAGAACGGCGCCACCCTCACGGACCGGACCTTCTTCCAGTCGGTCCGCGGAGAGAATCTCGACGAGATCATGAAGTACTGGGACGCACTGTCGAACGGCGCCGAGATCATCGAGCCGCTCGCCGCGTCGGCCTGGAGTCCTGGATTCGGCATGCTCACCGACCGCTTCGGTGTCACGTGGGTGCTCGACGTGGAATCTCCCTGAATCCACAGAATCCGAACGAGCACACGGGTTGTTCAGTACAAGTAGTCTTCGCCGCTGGCACGCACGGTGACATCGGACAGACTGATGCCCCACGGCTGGTCGATGACATGCACTACGGCGTTCGCGAGATCGTCGGGGGTGATGAGCCAGTACTTGACCGAATCGATGTCGGACAGCTCAGGCGGCAGCGTTCCATCGGTCAGATCTGCAACATGTGCGGCGTATTGCTCAGCGCGTTGCCCGACGAGACCGAAGATAGCGGACTCGTTGACAATCCAGCTCGCGAGATTCGTGCCGGTGATCCCGGTCGGCTTGACGGTTGTCACTTTGATCTTCCCCTTGGACTCGATACGCAACGAGTCGGACAACGCCGTGACCGCAGCCTTGGTGGCACTGTAGACACCCGAGCCTGCGATCCCGGCGTTGCCGTAGATCGATGAGATGTTCACGACCTGTCCGCGCCCTCGAGAGATCATCTGGTCGTAGACCGCGGAGATACCGTTGACGACCCCTTTGATGTTGATGTCGATTGCCTTGTGCCACTTGGTCAATGCCCGTTCATGGTCGGCAAAGTAAGCCAGCGGCATGACGCCGGCGTTGTTGACGAGCACGTCGACCGCTCCGTAGGTGTCGACGGCGTGGCGGACGGCTGCGGCGACTTGGGCGTAGTCGGTGACGTCGGCAACCTGGTAGCTGCCCTCGTAGCCGTTCGCGCGGATGCCGTCGAAGACTTCGGTGAGGGCGTCGCCGTTGATGTCGATGCCGACGACTTTCGCGCCGCCTGCAGCGCACTTCTCGGAGATGAGTTTGCCGAAGCCGCTACCGGCGCCGGTGACCAAGACGACTTTGCCCTGAAGGTGCTGAGACACAATGACTCCTCGAATGATGTGTTCGCGTAGGAAAAAGGAGATGAGCAGAAATCACACGATGTCGACGGCATCCAGGACAGCGGCGAGATGACCGCGTTCACCGGAGATGTCGACCACTGAACGCCAGGCCGAACGGGTAGTGCCCCAGCGCAGGAAGGCGCGTGCGTCGGAAGTTGCCACGTCATCGGGAAGGTCGTCGGTCTCGGTGACGGTGACCGACTTGTCGTCCGGGTCGAGGTCGATCACGAAGCGTCGCTCGGTCGATCCTCGAAGCTCGAGACCGACGGGCCGTTCCAGTACCGAATAGATGCCCCCACCGCACATCTGTGGCAGACCCGCGATCATCCAGTCGATCGCAGGATCGATCGCATTCGCAGTGTCGAATGCGTCGCCGAGGGAATCTTCGTCGGCCAGAGGTCCATATGGAGCAAGGAGATCCGCCGTCAGGTGGACGAGATGATCGAATGCGACGGCGTCGCTGAGCTGCGCCATCCGGTATGTGCCGAGGTCGAGCATCTCCACTGGCACATCTCGCATCTCCTCACTCTGTAGCGCCTCGAGGGCGGCCAACCCCGCGGTCGACTGTTCCTGGTAGTAGTCGATCACTTTCGTGCTCGACCACTCGGCACGTTCACGGACTGCGGCGTCGTTGAGTCGTTCGCTCATGCCGCTGGGATTCTCGGGGAGGACGAGATGCGGATCGGCGATGAAGTTGAAGAAGAACCCCATGTGGCTGACGACATCGTGGACGCGCCATCCGTGACAGGCACTGTCGGCGGCCCAGTCGTCCGCTGACAGTTTCGGAAGCATCTCGGCAGTGAGGTGGGACAGCGCGCGAGCGGCGGCCACGCCGGATTCGGACATGTGAACCTGCCTTTCGACAGAAGTGGACAGAGCAGTGGTGGTGTGAACCGGGGAATTCGCCGACCCGGCGCCGAATCAGGAGGTCAAGAAGATCGACTTCGTTCGCTGATACGCGGCAAGGCCTTCGGGTCCGAGCTCGCGGCCGATGCCGCTTGCCTTGACACCGCCGAACGGCGAGCCCCAGTCCAGGTTGAACGTGTTCACCCCGAAAGAGCCGGTGTCTACGCGGCGCGCGACGTCGAGCCCGCGCTCGTCGTCGGTGGTCCAGACAGTGCCGCCGAGTCCGTAGGCAGAGTCGTTCGCCAGCGCGATCGCATCGTCGACCGAGTCATAGGTCAGGACAGTGACAACGGGGCCGAATACCTCTTCACGGGCGATGGTGCTGGCGTTGTCGACGTCGCCGAACACTGTCGGCGATACGAAGAACCCCTGGTCGATACCGTCCGGGCGACCCCCACCGGTGGTGATGGTGCCACCCTCGGCGCGGCCCTGGTCGATGAGGGAGAGCACGCGCTGACGTTGACGGTCGCTGACGAGCGGCCCGACAAAGGTATTCGGATCGAGTGGATCACCGATCGGAAGGCCGGATGCCATGGCCGTGATTGCTTCGAGGTAGGTCGAGTACTTGCTCTGCGGCACCAAGATCCGTGTCGACATGTAACAGGTCTGCCCGGCGTTGAGCAGCGACGCGGTAGCGAGACCCGTGACTGTCCGGTCGAGATCGGCATCGTCGAGAACGATGGCGGCCGACTTGCCACCGAGTTCGAGAGTGACCGGACGTATCATTTCGCCGCATACCCGTCCGATGTGTCGTCCGGCGGCGGTCGATCCGGTGAAGGCGACCTTGTCGATTCCGGGGTGAGCCACCAGATACCGGCCGATGTCGGCGCCGCCGTTGACGATGTTGAGCACGCCCGGGGGCAGACCGGCCTCGACGGCAGCTTCAGCGAGGATGTAGGAGTCCAGGGTGGTTTCCGGCGACGGTTTGAGCACGACTGTGCATCCGGCCGCCAGCGCCGGGGCGATCTTGAACATCGAGAGAATGGCGGGAAAGTTCCACGGGGCGATAGCAGCAACGACACCGATCGGTTCTCGGCGGACCAGCGTTGCACCCGGCATCGGTTGACTGGTACGGCGCTCTTCGGAAGACGTAGCTTCGGTGAGGTCCGCGTAATAGCGGAGCAGCTGGACAGGGGCTGCACCCTCGGCGAACCGTGCGAGTTCGATGGGCATCCCGTTCTCGCGCGTGACGACAGCGGAACGCTCCTCGGCCCGGGCTTGGAGTGCGTCGGCGAACCGGCGGAGACAGCCGGCGCGGTCGGCGTTGCTCAGCGCTCGCCACTGGGGACTGCGGAATGCATCGTTTGCTGCGGTCACGGCGTCGTCGACATCGACGGCGGAGGCTTCGGGAACGCTGCCGATCTGTTGCTCTGTCAGCGGCGAGATCACTGGGATCGTGGCCGTGGTCGAGGGGCTCCTCCACTCACCTCCGATGAACAGCGATGTGCGGACAGGCTCGAAAGCATTGGTAGTCATCAGCTCTCCTCGTCGAGACTGAGTCGTGTACGGCGGGATTCGTAACCGGATGTGCCTATCGTCACACTGAACGCTCGGTAAAAGATTGACATCTCACGACAATGTTTTTACATTTCGACACATGGCCGATCTGATCAGCGCATCGTCGCTTACGCAGGCCCCCGAGCTCATCAGCGAACTGAACGGCGACCCTGTCGATGTCTTCGCACGTATCGGCATCGACCCGACAGTCGTCGGTAAGGACGACCAATTCGTCCCGTTCAGCTCATTGGCAGCGCTACTCGGCCTGTGCGCACGCGAGTTCGCGACGCCGGATTTCGCCCTCCGCCTCGCCGCACGTCAAAATCCCGACATCCTCGGTCCGCTCGCGATCGTGGCCCGAAACGCAGAGACACTCGGCGATGCACTCCGCGAGATCACCAACTTCACCCATGTCTACAGCCCGGCCATGACAACACATCTGCAGGTGAGCGACACCCGCGTCGCCTACGAGTTCCGAACTCTGCCGCGGCGTCTGCCCTGCCGCGACCACATCACCGAACTCGCACTCGGCGTTACCTTGTCCACATTCAAGATGCTCGGAGGAGAAGACTTCCGACCGACCCGCGTCGTGTTCGCGCACCCTGCGATCTCCCCCACCGAGGCCTACGCAACCTATTTCGATTGCCCCGTGGAGTTCGATGCGCCCGCAAATCTGCTGCTCTTCCCACGGGGGCTCCTACAACGACGGCTTCCCAGTATCGATCCGCTGGCGCATGACCTCGCCATTCGATTCATGGCGGGCCGCGACCGAGACACCTCGTTCACCGACGTGGTGTCTTCTGTGGTCGTGCGCGCATTGCCGGCCGGGGCAGCACACCTCGAGAAGGTCGCCGAACTGATGATCATGCATCCGCGCGCGCTCCAACGGCGACTCGCAGAGTCGGATATGACCTTCGAGATTCTCGTCGACCACGCCCGCCGCGACACGGCTCTCCGCTTGCTGGCCAACCGCTCCGTCCCGCTGGCAACGATCGCCCAGCAGCTCGGCTACTCGGAACAGAGCACACTCACCCGAAGCTGCCGGCGATGGTTCTCAGTGACCCCACTGGCCAAGCGGCGGGAGTTGACCACCACGCCATAGCCATCTCCTGATTACTTCGTCGCGGTCCGCTACGGCGCTACCTGTGAATTAGAATTCACCGGCACATCGACGCCGAGGCAGTCCGGGCGCCTTCAGCCGCGAACGGACCGGTCCACATTCACCGACCAGCGGCCAGCACAGCCGCGAAACCTTCTTGTAGATCCTTGACGAAATACTCGGGAACCTCCAGCGATGGGAAATGTCCCCCAGTTTCGGGCGACCGCCATCGGACGATCTGCCGGTACCGCTCTTGCGCCCAGGGCCGCGGACTCTTTTCGATGTCGCGGGGATACATAGTGATTGCAGACGGGACGTCGACCCGAAGCTCGGGGTCCAGCGAGTTGTGGCTTTCGTAGTAGATGCGGGCGGCCGATGCGCCGGTCCGCGTCAGCCAATACAAAGTGACGTCGTCGAGGATTCTGTCCATGGAAATCGCCTCGAACGGACTGTCTTCGGTGTCTGTCCACTCAGCGAACTTGTCGAGGATCCAGGCAAGAAGCCCGACCGGTGAGTCGACGAGCGAGTAACCGATGGTCTGCGGCCGGGTTGCCTGCTGCTTCGCGTATGCCGCACGGTGGCGCCAGAAATCGCGGGTTTCTTCGGTCCACCTACGCTCGACCGCCGTCAGTCCGTCCGTTGTCAGCCCGGGCGGCGCTTCCGCGAAAGTGGTGTGGATACCGAGAACATTGGCAGGGAACCTGCCGCCGAGAACGGTGGTGATATTGCCTCCCCAGTCTCCGCCGTGGGCTACGAACCTGCTGTAGCCGAGCCTTTCCATCAGTTCCACCCATGCGGCGGCGATCTTTTCGGTTCCCCACCCGGTGGTGGCCGGCTTGTCGCTGTAACCGAACCCCGGCAGCGACGGGACCACCACGTGGAACGCCGCCGCGTCGTCGGTTTTCGGATCCGCCAATTCGTCTACTACGTCGATGAACTCGGCAATACTGCCCGGCCACCCGTGCGTCAAGATCAGTGGAGTGGCATCCGGTCGCGCGGATCTGCGGTGCAGGAAATGAATTCCCAGATCGTCAATTGTCTTGCGGAACTGGCCGATACGGTTGAGGCGCGCTTCGAACAACCGCCAGTTGTATCCGGTGCGCCAGTAATTCACAACGTCGACGAGGTCTGCGAGGGGAACACCCTGTTCCCATCGGCGAGGGCCGGGTGCGGCCCGATGGACGGTCTCGACTTCCGGTAGCCGCGCCGCCGCGAGTCGCGCTCGCAGCTCGTCGAGGTCGGCGTCGCTTGCGTGGGCTTCGAATGCGTGTACGTCGATGTCCGGACGGGACATGTGACCTCCTGAACGTCGCGCCGCCGGCTACGACAATTGAGAACCATCTAAGACGGTTCTAACACTTTCTTGCGCCCGAGCGCAACCTGCTAAGGTGGTTCCATGCCTGCCGAGTTCCCTGACTTTCGCCTCGGCAATGTGCTGGCAACCAGCTTCACGGCCACCCTGACGGAGCGTCGTGGCGACGCCGTCGAACGCATCCCCACACCGCGGCGACTCATCGACTGGCTGGCAGTGAACGGCCTCGCCGTGGACTCCTGCACCACCGCACAGCTCGAACTCGCGTGGGCGCTGAGGGAATCGATTCACGTCGCCGCGACAGCGACCGCGCTCCAAGACGCCCTCCCTGCGTCTGCTGTCCAAGTCATCAACGACTGCAGCATCGAGGGTCGGGCGTCGGCCATCCTGACACCCGAGCGCGATCGTCGATGGCGACTCAGCTCAGCCTCCCGCGTAGAAGATGCGTTGGGCGTGATCGCCGCCGACGCGATCAGCATCATCGCGGGCGAACGAGACGGAAGACTGGCCTTGTGCGCATCGCCGACCTGCCGAGCCGCTTTCTTCGACACCAGCCAGAGTCGCAGCCGCAAATGGTGTGACATGAACACATGCGGGAATCGTCAGAAGAAGGCGCGTTTCAAAGCCAACCAGCGCAAGAACACAGGTGTCCCCGGGACTTCACTTCCGCGGAATTCCGAGTGAAGCGTCGTTCCGAGCGGAAGGGTAGCCCTCGCGGCCACTACGACGCAGCGCGGGTCGGGCGGCCTCGTCCTCATATCGAGCAGTCACCGGTCCGACGCTACTGGCGTGTCCGCTGGAACTCGCCCCACTCGACCGGGACTCCGCCAATCGCCCGAATACTCGACTTCGTGATGCCCACATCGCGAATCACAGGATCGCGTCCACACCGGCCACTAGGCTGACGAACGATCCGTCCATTCGACCGAAGGCGAACAATGCACGTAACTCCCCTTGCCTGGGGATTGACAATTGCAGTGATCGTCGGGCTGCTCGCCTTCGACTACTTCGCTCACGTCCGCAAGGCCCACACCCCCACATTGAAGGAATCGGCGATCTGGTCGTCCATCTACGTGGGCCTCGCCATCCTCTTCGGCGTCGTGGTATTCATCGTCGGTGGCACAGCCATGGGATCGGAGTACTTCGCGGGTTACGTGACGGAGAAGGCTTTGTCGGTGGACAACCTCTTCGTGTTCCTGATCATCATGTCGAGCTTCCGGGTGCCACGGGAAGACCAGCAGAAGGTACTTCTGTTCGGCATCGTGTTCTCGCTCATCGCCCGAACCGCGTTCATCTTTCTCGGTGCGACACTGATCAATTCGTTCGCCTGGGTCTTCTACATCTTCGGTCTGATCCTTCTCGTCACCGCGGGAAACATGCTGCGGCCCGAAACCGAAGAGTCGCATTCGGCAGACAACTTCATCATCCGAATCGCCAAGAGGTTCCTCCACACCAGCGAGCATTACGACGGCGACAAGCTGTTCACCATCGAAAACGGCAAGCGGGCCCTGACGCCGATGCTGCTCGTGATGGTCGCTATCGGCGGCACCGACCTGCTGTTCGCACTCGACTCCATCCCTGCGATCTTCGGATTGACCCAGAACGTGTTCATCGTGTTCACGGCCACCGCCTTCTCGCTGATGGGCCTTCGTCAGCTGTACTTCCTCCTCGACGGACTGCTCGACCGCCTCATCTACCTGTCGTTCGGACTCGCCGCCATCCTCGGTTTCATCGGCGTGAAACTGATCCTGCACGCGCTCCACGAGAACGATCTGCCGTTCGTCAACCATGGCGAGCCAGTGCACGTGGTGGAAATCGAGACAGGGACATCGCTGACCGTCATCCTCGCGGTGCTCGTTGTCACCGTCATCGCCTCGCTGACCAGTGAACGAGGTAAGGCGCAGTCCGCCATCGCCGGCGCGAGACGTCACGCCACCAACTACGCAGACCTGGACTACACGTCGAGCAAGGAAGAGCGCGAGCGCATCTACGCCAAGCTGATCACCAAAGAGGAACAGGTGAAGAAACTCGCGCCGAAATACCGGCAGGAGGCGCGGGAGGAGGCCGGGCTGGTGGACCTCATCCGACGCGCCCACGCCGACCACGATGCGTTCCTGAACAACCGTTGAGTCAGGGTCGGGCGGGCCGAGGTATCAGACCAGGATGTCGACCTTGACCGGCGCCGCGAGCTGTGCCCGGTGTTGTTCGAGAGAGTCTCGATCGTCGGCAGTGATCGCCGGAACCCGCGACCAGAAGCATAAGAACACGGGTATCACCAAGACAACCACATCACTTTCGAGGTACCGCGCTGAAGGCATACGACCTCCCGGTTCCCCACGAAGTCGAGATTTCCCATAGGGTGTTCTTGGCCCCCGTGCTCCCCCCACCGGGGGCCCTGCCCGCGCCTCCCCCCCCTGTGCGCGGGCGACCGGTTCCGTCGGCGCCGCACGCCGACGGAACCCTTCGGCCAGTGATGGTGAGGACCCCCCGAAGAAGCCTCACCATCACTGGCTCTTTCTGCCGTCCACCCCCAAATCCGTCGATGCGTTCGAATACGGCAGTTTCGGAACGCATCGATGCCCTCCCCGGCAAACGATACCAATCGACCGGTATTGCTCGGTGGCTAGAGGCTACCCCATTTGCGGCAGCCCAAACACCCTCCCGTGTGGCCGTAGCAGACAACGGCCGTTGTCACCGGAAGGGCTGGGGATGGTTGCAGAAGCTACGACCAGCTGCCGACGTCCAACGCAGCATGTGCCCAGACGCGGGTGCTGGCGTAATGATGATCGTGCCCGACCAGGTCGACGTGACGCCCTGAGAGCCCACGCTCTCGACCTCGGTGCACTGCCTCTTCGTAGCTGACCGAGGTGGTCGGCACCGTGAGCAGCCCGTGCGAAGCAGCAGTGTGGACGAGGTCGTGGACGCTGACCGGAGTCGGGTCTGCGAGGTGAAGCATGCTTGCACGGAACTCATCGGGGAGGGTGCGCGCCGCAAGCACTGCGGTGAGCCGGCCGACGTCACGATGCGAGATCACCGACTGCCGTGCAGCGCCGTCGTCGATCCAGACCCCGAGAGTGGACACGATGTGAGCAAGCCCAGGTAAGAACCACCGATCCCCCGGGCCGTGGACGAATCCGGGACGCAACACGAGCCCGCCGTGCTCGCGCACGAGATTCTCGGCGGCGAGGCGACTCGCACTCAGCGCAGTGACCGGATTCGGTGCGAGTTCCCCTTCCGTGACGTTCCGGTGTGGACCGGGACCGTAGACACCGATAGTGCTGAGGTAGAGGACGTGGTCGATGCCGTGACCAGCGGCGGCCGCCACCAGGTTGCGGGTGCCGAGAACGTTGATCTGCTCGCACCGGGCGTCGTCGGAGCCGGTGTACGACGCGGCGTGCACGATCGCGTCCACACCGACGAGGGCGGCGGTCAGGGCTGCGGGATCGAGCAGGTCCGCAGCCACGGCTCGCATCGATGGCCCGGTAGGTGCAGGCGGATGGCGCGATACCGCCGTACACGTAACGCCCAGGCTCAGCAGCGCGTCCAGTACGGCCCCTCCGAGGAAGCCGCTCGCACCCACAACCGCGACGTGCATGGTCGAAGTCGACCTTGATGCATGGCCTGCGGTCTCGGTCGGGCAGACTGGTACGGTGCGCTTCGGGGGAGGCCGATTGTCAGGGTTCGTCACAACTCTCCTATCGGGACATCATCGAGAAAGGGACACGCGGTGTGGCAAAGCAAGCCCGCGCAGTAGCGACCCGGCAGCAGATCGTCAGCGCAGCCGCGGCAACATTCGATCGACTGGGGTTCGAGCGTGCCAGCCTCGGGGAGATCGTCGAAGCGAGCAGTGGACTGACCAAAGGCGCCCTGTACTTCCACTTCAAGTCGAAGGACGATCTCGCACAAGCGGTAGTGGATCGGCAACACACCATTTCCATCGCCTCAGTGGAAGCCATTTCCACCACCGATTCCTCGGCGCTCGAGCAGATCGTCATGCTCTGCCACGAAATGGGCCGACAGATCGTCGAGGACCCGATCGTCCGGGCGGGAATCCGGCTGACCCTCGAATTCAGCGCGGGCACCACACCGGGCAAGCCGGGGCCGTACCAGGACTGGATCGAGGCCTGCCGACATCTCGTCGAGACGGCAATTGCGGAAGGAGATGTTCTTCCCACGATCGAACCACCGATGCTGGCCCGGTTCGTGATCTCCGCGTTCACCGGGGTCCAGACGGTCTCGAATGTGCTCGATCGACGCGCCGATCTCGAACAACGAATCGATCAGATGTGGCAGTTTCTGTTGCCGGGCATCGTGACACCCGACCGCCGGCCCGACAGCGACAGGATCCGACAGGCCCGCTGGACCCGCGATCCTGCGCTCGCCTGACATGCCCCTACGCTCCGTGCCGGGTTCCGGACATCGGACGCGCACCGGTAGCGGACTCCAACGTCAGAGTCGCTGAGGCAGTCGACGTTCCATGCTGCTCCAGCACGACGTGTGCGCGACCAGGCTCACCACCGATGCCCGAGACAACCATCTCGGCGCGGCAGTCGAGTTCCACGAACCGGTGAAACTGCACGCTCATCGACACCATATCCACATCCGGAAGCCCGAACTCCGCTCGCGACGCCTGACGCGCAGCCTCGAGCATGAGCATGCCTGGCAGATGATCGGACGGATGGTCGAACAGCACCGGATGGGACAGGTCGGGCAGCACCTGCCATCGTCCTCGTCGTGTCGTCGCTCCGATAACAACATCCCCGCTGCCGGGCACCCCTACCGCAGCGGCATCGAGGGGAACACCATCCGGGACGGATCCGATCGCTCTGGGTCCGGCCGCACCCCATCGGGCGATCTCGTACTCGACAGCGGTGAGCACCGCAGCCCGGCCGTAGCCTGATCCGACTCGGCGGCCTGCGACCTCGAAGGTCAAGGCCGCATTGAGGCCGATGACCTGCGAGCCACGCCGCCGCACGTCCGACACCACGACAGTGACGGCGACCTCGGCGGCACCCGCACCGATCCCGAGCCGATCCAGCTCAGCATCGATTTCGATCGTCTGCATTACGAAATGCTGACGGAGCGAGACCCGATAGCGAGTGTGCGCCAAGTAAATCACGCACTGACGCAAAGTCTCCGCGAGAAGCATCGGGTCGTACCTGCCGGCCTGCCCGCGGTAGAAGGCGTGAACGCGTGGCCACTGCGCACCCAGAACGAACCGATCAGGTTGCGAATCGGTGACACAATCAGTGAGGAACACTTCCGATACGGACTGGCGGTGGACATACCGACGCGGCACGGTCGACTCGAACGACAACACCGAAAGATCAGCCTCCACGCTGGTAGACATACCGGACGAACCGCTTGTTACTCCCATACAGCATGTATCGACCTCACAGTACGGCTTTGCTACACCGAAGACGACCACCGCCTGCGGGTGCGTCGACGACGGAATTGTCTTCTCTTCCGGAGTACCACCGCCGGGCGCGGCGGGGCGGTGCACAGTGCGCCGCCTCTGCCGGTCATGCGTGTGAGGGCTCGCGCAGGGTCGACGACTCGTGACCACCGCCCTCTACTCGACTTCGTGAGCGACAACCCGCCCGAACCCGACGAACGCCTCATCGACGACCTGCGCGCCCACCTCGACCTCGCTACCGCCAACAGCGAGGCCACTGTTGAGGTCACAGTCGCGGAGCTCGCCGAGGTGCTCGACCTCCACCTGCACAGCGTCAGCACGCGCATTGCCCACGACTTCACCAACGCTCAACTCAACCGGGTTCTACGCAAGTTGTCATTTTCGATCAAACCGGCGACCCGGACATCCTGCAGATCGTCGACGAACCGGTCATCGAACCCGCCGCGGGTGAAGTGCGGATCAAGATGGAAGCCATCTGCCTCAATCGACTCGACCAGATGATGCGGGCGGGCACATATCCGAGACCCATCCACCTGCCACACGCCCGCCTCGGCTGCGAGGGCACCGGCACCATCGACGCTGTCGGAGAGGGCGTCGAACAGTTTCGCATCGGTGACGCGGTGATCGTCACCGCACTCCCGGCTTCGGACCTGAACGGCACGTACGCCGACTACACCACGGTGCCCGCAAGTGCTGTCATCGTCCGGCCGGACGGCCTCGATGCCGTTCACTCCGCCGCACTATGGGTCGCGGGGTCCACAGCATACGGTGCTCTGATCGAGAAGGCACATATGCGACCCGCCGACCACGTCCTGATCACAGCCGCCTCCAGCGGAGTCGGACTCGCGGCGATCCAGGTAGCCAATCAGATCGGAGCCGTACCGATGGCCGTCACTCGCCAGGCAACGAAGAGGGACGCACTCCTCGCGGCGGGAGCATCCGCCGTCATCGTGACCGTCGAGGAGGACCTTCAGGAATCTGTTTCGCCGCCTCACCGGCGGGGTCGGTGCGGACATCATATTGGACTCCGTCATGGGCCCGGGGCTGTCCGATCTTGCACAGACGGCCAGGCCTGGTGGCACCCTGGTCGCTGTCGGCCGGCTCGATCCGCGCCCTGCATCGTTCCCGACGACCGGCCCTCTGACCATCCACCGCTACGTGGGATTCGAACTGTTTCTCGACCCCGACACGACCAGGCGCATCGCGGCATTCCTTTCCGCCGGAGCACGAAGCGGCACACTGCAACCCACGATCGACTCGGTCTTCACCCTCGACGACGTCGTCCGAGCACACCGCCACCTCGAAACTGGCGATCAAATCGGAAAGATCGTCGTAACCGTGTGATCACCAGTACCGATCTCGGGATCTCCCAGTCGGCCGGCTATCTAAGGTCGAGGTCGACAAGGAAGCCATGTACGAAGACACTGGCGAACGGCCGGCATGCAATCACATCGCTCGTAAGGCACCCTTGCACTCAACGAGTTTCATGTACTCGTGTGGAAGGTTGAACGAACGAGATTGGAATCCAAGTTCGTTCGAACGCCTCGACGTGTGCTCAGCGGGATTCCGAATCTCCATGCGGTCTCGGCGGGAGCGCCCCGCCCTCATTGGCCCATCGGTCGAGCTGCTTGGGCTCGGGGTCAGGATTCCGCTTCCTGCGTTTCAGAATTCCGTTGACAGCATCCTTGAATTTGCCCATAGCCGAGGCTACCCCGACCCGGCCCACAGAGGCTCGCGTTGCAGGTCCACCCGGCGCCGGTCGGCGCCTCGAGCTCAGGGAAGCTCTCGGTACACCGGCGCCTTCTGGGGTGAACTTTCGAGGGCTGCGAGCGTTTCCTCCGAAGGAGGCGTTGTCAGGATGCTGACGAGTAGGTCCAGGAGTTGGCTCACGTGCAGGGCGTATGGGGCCACAGTAACCCCGTGCATGCGCATCCGATGTCGGTCGGCGGAGATGTGGACGCACACCGCCGACGCTTGATGCACCCGCATGTCGCGAACCGGTTGCGGTATGTGTCGAAGGAGCCGATCCAAGTGGGCGTAGTAACTGCGCCTGGACTGACGGTGACGCTCGGTCAGGTCGTCCATCGGGTGACTTTCCCGCAGGAGGAGTTCCAGGAACGGCAGGTAGTAGCAATCCTCATCTTCTGCAAGCTCGATCAGCGGGAGGTGATGTGCTTCGAGGATCTGTCGCAGGTTGCCGTCCGACAACCGTGCTTCGAGTAGCTCACGACGATGCGTCAGGCCGTCGATCCGGTTGATCAGGATCGCCTGGATCAGATTCTCTTTGCTGCCGAAGTGGTACTGCACTGCGGATTTGTTCGCCATGCCGGCGGCGACGCCGATGTGACGAAGGGGGACTCCATCAAGTCCGTGGAGGGCGTAGAGGCGTTCAGCGGTGAGCACCAACTGCTGCTTCGGCGACGGAGCGATGGGGTATCCCCGCTGTTCTGACATGCACCAAATGTAACCACCCCTCGACAAATTAAGTCTATGGACTTACCATTCAGTCCACTGAACGAGATCGAGCGCTTCATGGCCCGTCACGAAGGTGCGCTCGAGCACGTGACCGGGACGCACGAATGCACCACCCGAGAGGTGTAGTAATGAGCGGAGCCATCGTCTTCTCCGGTGACGAGACGTGGGAAGAGCGCGAGTTCGCGGAACCTGACCCGCCCACCGACGGCGCCGTGCTGCGGATCGAAGCAACAGGACTGTGCCACAGCGATGTCGACCATTTTCGTGGCAACATCCACACCTCGTGGGGAGGCGCCTTCCCGTCCGTCCCGGGCCACGAGATCGTCGGCCGCATCGACAGGATTCGGCCGGCTACCGCTGCCGAATGGGGTGTCGACGAAGGCGACCGGGTCGCCGTGCGCGAACTCCTGATCACACCCGAGGGCAACCGGATCTACGGCCACGACTTCTCGATACACGAAGGGTCCGGACTGTACGGCGGGTTCGCCGAGCATCTCGAACTGCTGCCGGGCTCGAAGGTCTACCGGCTGCGCGAAGATCGTCCCGCCGACGAATTGACGTTCTTCGAGCCGCTGAGTTGCGCCGTAACGTGGGTGGCACCGGTTCGACAAAGCGATGTTGTCGTCGTCGAGGGTCCTGGCCACATGGGCATGGCCACCATCGTGGCCGCACGCGCTGCCGGTGCCTCGACAATTATCGTGACGGGGACCGCGCGAGACCGCTTTCGCCTCGACCACGCGTTGCGGGTCGGAGCAGACCACACGATCGACGTCGAAAACGACGATGCCGTCGATCGCGTTCGTGAGATCACGAACGGACAGATGGCCGATGTCGTCATCGATGCCGCATCGGGAAGCTCGGTGACGGTCAACCTCGCCATGGACCTTGTACGCAAAGGTGGCCATGTGGTCCTGGCGGGAATGAAGGACGGGCCGCTGGAGGATTTCCATCCGGACTGGATTCCCACCAGGAGAATCACCTTGCACCCAGGCGCAGGCCTCGACACCGAGCAGGCAGTCGACCTCATCAACGCTGGGAAGATCCCCACCGCCGACCTTTTGGGCGACAGTTTCCCACTCGACAAGTTCGCCGACGCATTCTCGCTCTTGGCCGAGCGCACGTCTCAACGCGATTCGATCCGCGTCGCACTGAACCTCAACTGAACATCAGGCGCCACTCCATCCCGAAAGACAGGAACTCGATCATGAGCCACAACAACGCCGACGAGACCTTCCGTGCAGTGCTGCGCCGTGAACCCACCGAAATCAGCACGCCCTTCCAACAAGTTTCACGCGACTTCGTTTTCGGCGAGGTGTGGTCGCGACCTGGATTGAGTCGCAAAGACCGGCGGTGGGTTGCGCTGGCCTGCGTCGCCGGCGCGGACGCACCGGGCCCCATCGAGGCATATGTGCGCGCCTCACTCGAGAGCGGCGACATCGAACTGGAAGAAATGCTCGAATTCGTACTCCATTTCGCCGTGTACAGCGGGTGGCCGAAGGCATCCCATCTGGAAGGCGCTGTCATGCGGCAATGGGCGCAGATCCACCGCGACCGCGGGGAGGAACCCGCACCCTGGCCCACGTTGTCGCACAGCACTCTCGGCATTTCGGAATGGGACGAACGCTTCGAGGCCGGTGCGCGGGAGTTCGCTGACGTCAACCTCATTCCAGCGCCCCCTCACAACACTCCGTATCGGCACGCGGGCATCCTCAACTTCGTCTTCGGACACGTCTGGCAGCGCCCCGGACTGACCCGTCGCGAGCGTCGAATCATCACGGTCGCCTGCGTGTCTTTCAACGACGCCATCACTCCCATGAGAAGTCATGTCGGAGCCGCACTCCACTCCGGTGACATCACCAAGTCCGAAATGGACGAGATAGTCGTCCAATTCTCTGCCTACTACGGTTTCGCGAAGGGCGAAGCGCTCAGCGAAGTCGTCGAAGCAGCTTGGGCAGAAAGGCCCGCAGCACAACTGGCACAGAAGTAGCCGGCCGTCCTGAGCGCCCGCGGGGTGAGTCCGATACCCAGGGGCACTTCAGAAGCCTTCTATGGCTTCCCGCGCCCGCACGATTGCACTCGCGCGATCCGCTGCACCGACCTTCCCGAAGATGTTCGACACGTGGTTCCGCACGGTCTTCTGGGTGAGCACAAGACGACGGGAGATCGTCGCGTTGTCGAGTCCCCTCGCCACCAGATCGAGGATCTCGCGTTCCCTGTCGGTCGGTTCCGGGAACATCGTCGGAGCCAGGGCTCGCGACGCGGCCATAGCGCCGGGTGCCTTCGCCGCAACTGCTGCGCCCACTTTCATCTCGCCGTCCGCGACCGCGCGGATAGCTCGCTCGACACCCGACGGGTCGGCGCCCTTGACCAGATATCCCCGAGCCCCCGCACGTATCGAGGCGACGAGCGTGTCCTCGTCCTCGTGCATCGTCACGACGAGAACACGAGTCTCAGGAAACTTCTCGACGATGCTGCGGGTCGCGTCGATGCCGGACCCGTCGCCCAGTTCGATGTCCATGAGCACGACGCCGACGTCGGCGGTGACCACATCGAGGACCTCTCGGACAGAGCTGGCCTCGCATACGACGTCGATGCTGTCGAGTGTGCCGAGCAATGCGGCCATGCCCAGCCGGAAGACCGGATGGTCGTCGACGACAGCGACTCGGATCCTCTCGCTGTTGTTCATGGCCCGCGCCAGGGGGGCCGGGCCCGCACGACAGTGCCGCGATACTCGCCGCTGTCGATCCGGAGCGTGCCGCCGACACCCCTGGCCCGCTCGCGCATACTCTGCGTTCCCACTCCGGCGCGCGTGTCCGACCCGAGTCCTGTTCCCTCGTCGAAGATGTCGAGGGCGAGAACATTCCCGTCGCTGACGATCCGTATGCGGCACCCTCCCGCGCCGGAGTGACGGCGTGCATTGAGGATCGCTTCGAACGCGATTCCGTACGCGGCGACAGCGAGGGGTTCCGCCATGTCCGCTGGAAGATCGGCATCGAGCTCGACGTGGAACCCGCCTCGCGCGTGATTCGCGGCGAGCTCGCTCAGTGCAGGGGTGAGCCCGAGTTCGTGGAGTACGGGTAGGACCCATACCGGACCGACGAACCCTGCCATGTACTGGAGCGGTGAGATGCCGAAAAAGGTCGTCAGGCCGCCGAGCATGAGACTCGTCCATCCCAGCCAGCGGGGCACCTCGCGGTGACGCAGTGCGGCAACCGCAACCACAAGTCCGCTCAGACCCGCCCCCACCCAGAGCCAAAGAATGGTGCCCATCCAGTGCGAGGCGAACACCGCGACCTCCGGCACCATCTTGTCGGTGTCGGACAGACCGAACAGAAGCTCGGTGTCGAGGCCCGTCCCGAGCAGGGTCCCCGCCGAGGTGAGTACCAGGCCGAACGCGGCGACGCTCGGCAGGATACTGAACTCCGGTAGCGACGCTCGCAACTGCCGATGCAGACCGGCTGCGAAGATCAAGAGTAGGAGCGTCGAGACGGTGAGACTCAGGTGCATCACGAGCATCGCGGTACGTTGCTCGGCGAACGCGACAGTAATCGCCACGGCGTTGCCGGCATTGTCCTCGTCATAGGCGGCACCCATCGCCACGCTGGCCTGGATCCCACCACCCCGGTGAGCCCGGCGACAGCACCCGCCCACGCCCACAACGCACTCGGCAGGTTTGCCCGGGCGGCACCTCAACTGGTGGTGTTTGTTCCCTGATACGCGGAGTGTTCATCGTTGCCCCTTCGATTCTCGATCCTGCTCCGTCTCCGAACCCTGCGGACACACTGCTGTATCCGGAGTCCCGAGGGGTAGGGGCAGCCGTCCTGTCTCGCCGGGATGATCACCTTCCGCAAGATCTGATGCCAACGAAAGGAGGCAGAGCGACACTCGAAGTGTCTCTGTAGGTTCAAGTGGCGCATCGCTTTGCACCGAGCGTCCGGACCCTGGCACGACGTGCACCTTCAGATCCGCGACACGTCGTCGCGCCACCGCACACCAGAGTCACGGGCCCCTCGATTAGGGCGAGCTCGTCCCACAACAGCGTGAAGTCGCGCAGCACCCGCATCCGGTCGTAGCGCCATTCCCAGCGGCCGTCGGCGCGTTTCCGAGTGTTGTGGACGACGCCGCGACGGATCGACGATGCGCTTCTGTGCGGTGCCGCTGCCGTCGTGAGCGCGACGATCTCGTCGAAGGTGTCGAACACGGCCGGGCCGGAGGCGAGCGCGACGGTGCCGCGCTGGTCCTGCGTCATGGCCTGATGTCGCTGGATCGAGGCCGGGGTGACGTCGACGAGCACCATGCGGCGCACCAGTTCGGGCGCGACGGCGGCAAGTCTGATCGCGGTCAGTCCGCCGAGCGACATCCCGACCACAATATCCGCCCTCCGATGCCCACTTTCGGACGGCAGCAGCGACGGCAGCGGTGTTCACTCGAGATGATTTTCCCGCGGCGCGCCGGTCTATACGACCGAGACCCACTCACAGAAGGGCGGCACCATGCGGAAACTTACCTACGGCATGAACCTGAGCTTGGATGGCTACGTCAGCGCGGCCGGCGACGACATCAGCTGGGGCGGGCCGCCGAGCGACGAGCTGTTCCAGTGGTGGCTCGACCACGAGCGAGCGAGCAGCCTGACGCTGTACGGGCGCAAGCTGTGGGAGACGATGAGTTCCTACTGGCCGACCGGCGACCAGCAGCCCGACGCCGCCCCGGCGGAGATCGAGTTCGCACGGAACTGGCGGGACACACCGAAAGTGGTGTTCTCCTCGACGATCGACAAGGTCGACTGGAATAGCCGCCTGGTCAACGGCGACGCGATCGCCGAGATCACCCGGCTCAAGGCCGAGGACGGCGGACCCATGACCATCGGCGGCGCGACGCTCGCCGGGGCAGCCATGCGGGCCGGGTTGATCGACGAGTACGTGATCGCCACCTATCCGGTCCTCGTGGGCGGCGGAACGCCGTTCTTCACCACGCTGGACAGTTGGGTGGACCTGAACCTGCTGCAGACACAGACATTCCCCGGCGGCGTGGTCCTGACCAGATACGAGACGAAGCGCTGAGTGCAGGCCGCAGCTCGGCCCGTCGCAGCGGAGGCGCCCGCTGCATCGCCGTCCGCCGAGGGAGTGGCGGCCTAGCGCTCAACCGAGTCCGGGCGAAGGGTCGATCACCAGCGACAACGTGTCTTTGACCATGGACAACGCTGCGCCGAGCGGGCTCGAACGGCCACCGGAGACAGTGATGTCGCCCGCGTCGCCGCACCCGAATGTGACTGCCTTCTCCGGACCGGTCAAGACTCCGAAGGGCGGCTCGGATCGCGAGAACTCGCGCAGTGCCACGACGACACGGCCTGGATCATCGATGCTCGCGGATCCGACGTGACGCAGAACCGCACCGCGTTCGTTGACACGGACGGCACGAGCCGCGGCGGCGATGGTGATCGGCTCCGCTTCAACAGTGCAGGCAGTGACGTCCCATCCCCATTGCAGACCGGCCAACAGACACAATTTCGTTGCTGCGTCGGCTCCGGAAAGGTCCGCCGACGGATCTGCCTCAGCGATGCCTCGACTCTGAGCCATCGCGATGGCCTCGGGGAGCGTGACACCGTCACCGAGCTGATCGAGCACGAAACCTGCAGTGCCGTTCACACACCCACGGATGGTGCGGACGTCGAAACCGCGTAAACCGGTGCGTGCGATGTCTCCGGCAGGCAACGCGGCACCGGTTGCGCCTGACACGCGGACCCCGCGACCATGTTCGAGAGCCGTGTCGCGCAGTCGCGACCATCCGGTCAACAAAGGTGACTTCGTTGCCGTCACCAGATGAGCGCCGTGGGACAGTGCTGTGAGACCGTCACTCAACGCCTCTTCCGCCCCATCGGGATGGGACGGAACCGCCTGCGCGACGACGAGGGGCGAGGCCAGCGTCAACAGTTCGGCCAATGGCGTGCGTGCAGTCCACCCACCTCGGGCGGGCGGAGCTTTCCCGTCAGGCAGGAGAACCTGCTGGGTCCGCCCCCGAATCGCGACGACGCGCGGTTCCACCCCGTACCGATTCCCGAATTCGTCATGTCGTGCGCGGACAGTGGCAGCGTACTGCTGCGCGACGGGCCCGTAGCCGATCAACAGGATCGGCAATGCGATCGGGTCGTTCATTTCCGAGACCTTCGTATCTTCGCAGCGGCGTGGATTTTCGTGGGTCAGTTCGGTGGAGTTTCCTCACCTCCTGAAACACGGAGCCTGGGCGGATACATCCGGAACGTGAACGGGTCCGGAACCCGTCAGGAGCGATTCCGCACCTGCCACACCCACCAGTGATGCTGCGACGGCGGGACGGACCGGAATCAGCGGGGGCGCGCCGTGTTCGACGGTGGCACGGAATCCTTCGAGCACCACGACGGTGCCCTCGGCCATGCGGTCGATCGGTTCGTTGTTCACGAGGTAGGGGCCTGGTATGCGGATCTGCTCGTGTGCCTGCCCGTCTGCCCGGGCCCAGCCTTCCAGGCGCACTCGCACCGACCAGGCATCTTCGCCTGTGGCGCGGTCGGATTCGGCAAGACCGTGGGAACCGCGCACAGACACCCAGCTCCAATGGCTTCCCGTTTCTCCGGCGAGGAAACCGTGGCGGGTCAGGGCCAGCGTTCCGTCGGAGAGCCTGATCGCCAGAACAACGGCGGCGGGGCGGTTGTCGCCCGGACCGACAGGGAAGGCGCTGACCTCCACCGGCCACGCTCCCGTGAGGTCGAGCAGCGGTGAGACGGTGTGCGTGCAGTAAGCGGTCGGCGGTATGCGGCCACGCCAGTGTGCTGGATCGCCGATGAGGGCTGCCGTGTCGTCGGGAGACAGACTGTGCAGATAGTCGGCTTCCACCAACGTGATTGCGCCCAACTCGCCAGAATCCACCGACTCCCGAAGTATCCGAGTGTGTGGATGGAAGACGTAGTTCTCCGCAAACGAATAGGTTGCCGTGGACCGCTCGGCCGCAGCGATGAGCCGCAGCCCCTCTTCCGCGGACGCGCAGGCCGCCGTCTCCGACAACACATGAATCCCGTGGTCCAGAAACGCGATGGCCAGTGCCGCGTGTGCATCGAAATCATTCGCCAGTACGACGCCATCGAGGCCCGCGTCGAGCAGTTCGGACCAGTCCGCTGTCGCCCGGGCCTCCGGAAATTCCGCGCGTGCAGCGCCCATACGTTCGGAGTCACGATCACAGAGTGCGATCACCTCGATCCCGATCCGGTGTGCCGATTCGGCCATGTACAGACCCCGCGACAAGCCCACGATTCCGATACGCATGCGACCGGTATACCGACTGAGCGGAGCTCCCTCAACCCCCCGCCGCGGCGCTGCGCTGAATCGGTCGCCGTCGTCGTGGCTCACGCCGACCACGAGCGCCAGCTCAGCCGGTCGATGGTGATCACGGGCCCTGTCGGCCGCTTCGCTCGATATTGCGCGTACTTGCGAGACAGCGCGTCGAGTCCGGTCGCGCCGGCATCGGTGTGCGCGTCATGAACGGTGGCGACGCCTCCGACGCGAACCCACCACAGCTGCGACCAGTCATCGTCGTAGTGATCGATGAGCACACTCACCCGCGGATTCTCGGCGATGTCGGCCAAGCGTCGCAGCCGTCGGGTCGTCTTCGGCTTGTCGTCGACGCAGGTGTGGATCGCATCGCCGTCGAGGGCGAACACGATAGGTACCAGGTGTGGCACGCCCGACCCGTCAGCTGTGGCGAGCCGGGCCACGCGAGCCTCGGCGACGAGCCGGCGGACATCCATATTGGCTACGACGAGTGCGCTGCGCGAGCCAAAGCAACTGTGGCCGCGCGCAACTCGTCGGCGGAATCGAGCGGCGACAGGTATCCGGCGCGCGTCATGGCTCGACCGCGCGGCGTGGTGACGTCCAGATCAAGGCCGTACCGGTCGGCTCCGACGCAAGTGGCCTCCGTGGCGTCCGGGAACCCACCCAGCTTCTTGGCCATCGCCAACAGCGAGTCGGCGTGGTCGTCGTTGAGATGGGCGATTGCGCGACCGGCCGACGGGGCGACCGGATCCGGCAACGCTTCGGCGTAGGCCTCGGCCGTGGCCGAATCCATCCGCCCGTACCCGCCGACCCAGCGCACGCGCTGAACCCGAAGGACCCAGAGCGAGAAATCGCTGAAATCGATGTAGATGCGTGCTGCGGGGACAGCCGCCAGATGCGCCTCGCGCGCGGCGGCCAACTCCTCACCCTCCGGGCGCTCGACATACCCGGCAAGGGTGATGCGCGTGCTGGCCAGCGGGTCGGACTGCGGGCCCGGAGCCACGACCGCGATGCTCGCGCGGGGGTCGCGCGCAAGATTGCGGCCGTGCTCGGCCATGTGCGACACGCACAGCACCGGCGAGCCTTCGACCAGCCCATACGTCACGAACGACGCCCAAGGATCGCCCTCCTTGGTGAGAGTCGCGAGAGTACCCATGTTCGTCGACGCCGCGACCGTCCGCGCTTCCTCGGCAGCAGAGGGCCGAGTCGCGTTCACGATCTCCGTCAACGGCGGCGGCACAGTGGGAGCGTCGCCGGGGCCTCCGTGATCCAAGTTCGTCATGAACGAGACGGTACCCGTAGGCATTCTGGACTGTCGCGAGATGAAGGCCATCCCCATCGACAAAGCGGCACCTGTCGGTTGCGGTATGGCGGCGCCACCCGCCCGCCCCCACTCTGAGCGAACGGCACATTCAGTGTCGTGAAGAAGACGAACGGCACATTCACTCAGAAAGGTAGGGCACTCTCCGTTACACCGCGACCGGGACCTCGGGAGCACGCTTGGCCAGCCGACCGGCAATCGCAGCGCAGACGAGCAACTGAAGCTGGTGGAATAGCATGAGTGGCAACACGATCAGTCCGATCGGCTGACCCGCGAACAACACTGTCGCCATCGGCAGGCCGGTCGCGAGCGACTTGGTCGACCCGCAGAACAGGATCGTCGCGCGGTCCTCGGCATCGAATCCGAGTCGAGGCGCCATGTACCAGGTGATGGCAAGAACGATCGCGAGGAGCACGCAGCACGTCACCACGAGGGCGAGCAATCGAGGGATCGAGATGCTCGACCAGATTCCCTCGTTCATGCCGCGACTGAACGCGACGTACACGACGAGCATGATCGAGCCTCGGTCGACGATCTTGAGGGGACTGCTGTGCTCCTTGATCCACGTACCGATCCAGCGGCGAGCCACCTGCCCCGCCACGAACGGAACGAGCAGCATGACCACGATATCGATCACCGCCCCCGCGCTCATCGTCACACCCTGAGAGGTCATCAGGGCCGCAACCAGCAACGGCGTGAGCACGATCCCGAGCAGGCTCGACGCGGAGGCACTCACGATCGCGCCCGGGATGTTTCCGCGCGCGACCGACACGAGAGCGATCGCCGACTGCACTGTCGACGGGAGCACGCAGAGATACAGCACGCCGAGATAGAGCGGGTCGTTGAGGAACCACGGTACGAGCAGTTTCGCAGCGATACCCAGAACGGGGAAGACGACGAACGTCGTGACGAGAATGGCCACGTGCAAACGCCAATGCTTGAGCCCTTCGACAGCCTCACTCGTCGACAGTTTCGCGCCGTAGAGGAAGAACAGCAGTCCGATCGCGATCTTGGACGCCCAGCTGAATCCACTCAGGACCACGCCGTCGGCGGGTAGCAGCGCGGCTACGCCGACCGTGACGAGGATGCCGACCAGGAAGGGGTCGAGCCGGTTCAGTAGGGGGACCTTCGTGAGCATGGTTCGACGTTAATCCACCGGCCTGCATCCGCGGAAGTCGATCACCGTGGTTACAGTCATCACGAAACGTGATTGAATGCGAGGATGTTCGATCCCATCCACCTGCGAACTTTCCTCGCTGTCGAACGCGATCGGAATTTCAGCGCCGCCGCTCGGCGACTCGACCTCCGTCAATCGACGGTCAGTCAGCACGTCGCCAAGCTCGAACAGGCAGTCGGTCGCCGGCTGTTCCTCCGGGACACCCACTCGGTCGAGCTGACGGCAGATGGCAGCGTCATGGTCGGGTTCGCTCGCGAGATCCTCGACCGGCACGAGACCGCACAGCGGTACTTCGAGGAATCGGGAGTCAGTGGCCGGCTCCGATTCGGAGCCTCGGAAGACCTGGTTCTGCACGACCTGCCTTTGATACTCGCCGAGTTCCGGCGCAGTCATCCCCGAATAGATTTCGAACTCACCGTCGCCTTGAGCGAGGATCTGCATCGGAAACTCGACGACGGCGAACTCGATCTGATGTTCGGAAAGCGCCGGCCCGGTGAACGACACGGCGAGTTGATCTTCCGTGATCAACTGGCGTTTCTCGCCGCCCCGGACTTCGTACTCGACCCGACCGGTCCGGTGCCGCTGGTGACCTATCCCCCGCCGTCCCTGACCCGTGAGATCGCACTCGACGTACTTCAACGCGACGGGCTCGGTGCACGCATCACGTGCGTCGCAGACAGTTTGAACGGATTACGCGCCGCATCCATGGCCGGACTCGGCGTGGTTCTTCATGCCCAGCGGTTTCCGCCGTCCGGACTCGAACAGGTACGCACTGCTGGTCGCCGCCTGCCCGACGCCGGTGAACTCGAATTCGTCCTGGTCTCGAGGCGGAGCGTGCTGAGCGAGCCGGAGCGCGAACTGCGAGCGGTGATCTTGGCGAACGTGGATCGGCTCGGCCAGTTCCCGCGAGCAACTGCCGGCGACAATCGTGTTTCAGGGTTGATCTGAGGGAATTCCCGGATGTGTAGGAATTGTCGGCGATTCTAGGATCGCGGGAAAAGACTGCACCGAAGGATGGTTCATGACAGTGGCCGCAAATGTCGAACATGGTGGCACGTCGAGGGGGCTGGTACCGGGGCGGCCGACCGGCCCGTTGATGATCTTCGTCGGTCTTGCTTCGGCGGTGTTCACCGTCGGGACCGCGCTGCACGCGTTCGTGATCGTAACTCCGGAGACGCTGGAACGAATGATGGTGTTGGCCGGTGCCGACCCGGGCGGCGTCGATGGGTTCCTATCGATCTTCCGGGCTGTGGGCGTCGCCTACATCATCGGAAACGCTGTCGGGGTATGGGCGTTACGGCGTCGGCCATCGATGTGGCTGTTCTGGGTGGTCATCGGCGTGAACGCCACCCAGGCCGCGGGGCTGCTCATGGTGCCGCCGGAGATGTTCACCGCGGCGCGGGAACGGTTCGGATCGGTGGGTGTGTTGCCGTCGCTGGTAACCGACGGCGGCGCTGCCGTCGTGGTGATCGTGCTGCTGGGTTCGCTGGCGGCCACCCGCACGGTGTGGGGACGAGTCCGATGAGCGAATGTCGAATGTGGCGACTCCTCACGGACCAGCAGAAGGGAAGCAGCACCGTGCCGAAAGCACGGTGCTGCTTCTTCCGTTCCTCCCCGGAGGTCGGTGGTAGCCCCTAGAACACGAGCACCGCGAAGATCGTCGACAGGACGAGTCCGGAAATCACCGGGATGAAGCACTTCCGGGCGAGATCGAGGACGGGCACGCGAGCGAACCCCGCGACCGCGACGAGCGACGACCACGCGATGATCACACCGCCGCCCGCCCAGATGTTGCCCATCTGTCCGATCGCGGCGAGCGTCGCCGGGTCGACGTCGACCGCGGGACCGAGCGCACCCGACAACGCACCCGTGAGCGGCAGGCCACTGAATCCGGAGCCGTCCAAACCTGCGACGAGGCCGATGAGCAGGATCCCGAACGATGTGATGAACGCGTTCTGTGGCAGGTGTGTCTGCACTGCGGTGACCAGGTCGAACAGGATCGCAGGTGCAGCGCCACTGTCGGGAACACCGAGAATCGCACCGGCGAAGTCGGCATTGCCGATGAAGAAGAACCCTGCGATGGGCAGCACAACACCCATGGCCTTGAACGCGAACACCAGGCCGTCGACGAGGTGGTCCGAAGTCGTCTCGAGGAAGCCGCCCCCATCGGTCGATGCCGCAGCAGCGAACAAGACCAGTGCCGCAATGCCACCCACGATCGCCGCGGCGTCGCCACCCTGCAGTGGCGGCACGACCTCGGTGAACTTTCCCAGCATCAGATAGACGATGAACGCGAGGTATGCGAGAGGCACGAGCATCGCGAAAGCCTTTGCGGTGCCGCGACGTTCCTTCTCCGCCTCGGCAACCTCATCCGGGAACGGGCTCGCCGCGGGGGCGAGTACAACGGTCGCCGCGGTTGCCGACGTACCGCCACCGGTGGGCCCGCCGGCCGGACCCGCCGGCACCGGCTTCGATCCTCCACCCCCACCCGAAGAATCATCACCCCCGGAACGTGATTCGCCGATCCCCCGATCGGCCTCGGCTTCCCATTCGATGAGCAGCTCGGGAGACGGCGTACGCCAGGTCTTCTTCTGCATGAGGTACGTGAGCACAAGGGCGGTGCCACCGACGATGAGCGACAACACGAGTGCTTTGTCCGCCACCGCATCGGGGTCGACCCCCGCCGCGGACGCGGAGATGCCCGGTGCGACCTTGATGATGTAGTCCGACGACAACGCCATTCCCTGGCCGCAGATCGCGATGACCATGCCCACCGACAGCGGAGACAAGCCCGCCCGGATTGCGACGGGAATGAGCACCGCGCCGACCAGCGGGACAGCGGGAGTCGGCCAGAAGAACAGCGAGATCACGTAGGTGACGGCAGCGAGAACCAGGAAACTGCTGGTTCCGGCACGCATGACGCGGCGGAACGGTGCGACCATCATCCGATCGGCGCCGAGCTGGCGTAGTGCGCCGAGCATCGCGGTGACCATCGCGATGATGAGGAAGATGTTGAACAGTTCCTTCGCCGCCACCAGGCTGGCGTTGAAGATGGCGGACAGTCCGGTGACGATACTGCCGGAGAAAACCAGTGCGGTCAGGAACGTTGCGATGACGGCGGGAACGACGATGTTCTTCCGTAGCGCCATGGTGGCCAGGATGACGAGTATGCCGACCAGGTAGACCCAGTGGGCGGCGGTGAGTTGTACGTCCAAGGCATGTCCTTCAACAGGAGAGCGGAGCGGAGGGCTGTTGGTGGAACTTTCCGCGTTCCTCCATGCTTGGTCAACGAGAACCATGCACAGTGCCCAGGACGTTACGTGTGCAGTGTGTTCCACTTTTGCGATTTCGTGTCATCGGGCCGCTCGCATGTGACAAATTGCTACGAACATGTGTCGACACACGCGCGGCCAGGGTTTCCCACCGCGCACTGTGCACAATGCCCACATCCGTCCACCAGAGAATGTGCTCTTTGCCTCCGCGACACTGATGCACGCGCTCGATGTGCGGTGACAAAGTGGAACGACGGCTCGCACAGTGCCGTGCAGTTCGACTGGCTCAGGAGCTCGATGACCACCTCCACACACGTGCCCGCCGCGTCTCCGGACGCGTCCGGCACCGGCACCCCACTGGCGCTGTCCGCGCTTCTCGCCGGCACACTCGTCGGAACACTGAGCAACAACATCATCAACGTTCCGCTTGTCCAGATCCTCTCGGATTTCGACGCGTCGCTGGAGGACGGCACACTGCTCGCCGTCGCATTCCTCCTCACCTTCGCGGCAGCGATGCCGATCGCGGGTTACATCGGCGATCGCTTCGGGCGCCGGCGCGTGTACTGCGGCGCCCTCCTCGGTACCGCGGTGTGCGCGGCAGGCGCAGCCACAGCCCCCGCCCTCGAAGTGCTCATCGCCTGGCGCGCACTCGGTGGACTCTCGGCCGCAGCGTTCGCCCCGGCGGTGATGGGACTGATCGCGTGGCTCTTCGACTCACAACGCCGCGCGCGTGCCGTGGGCGCGTGGGCAACCGTCAACGGGATCGGCCAGGCGATCGGACCGTCGCTCGGCGGGTTCGTGGCCGGCAGTTGGGGTTGGCGGTGGGTGTTCGTCCCTCTGATTCCGATTGCGCTGATCGGATTCGCCGGAACACTGCGATGGATACCGGCGTTCCCCGGCCGACCCATTCGACTCGATGTGCTCGGCGCTACGACACTCACCGTAGGATCCGCGGGAATCGTGCTGGGCTTGAGCATGTTCGGTCAGTCCGGTGTCGCGCCGGCTGTTCCTCCACTGGCACTCGTGGCATCGACCGCCGTACTGGCATGGTTTGTCGCGCACTGCCTGCGCGCTCCCCTGCCGTTCATCGATGCGCGCCTGCTCGTCGAGAGTCGTTTCGCTCGGAGCGCGGTCGCCGCGTTCGCGCAGATGTTCTGTCTCGGCACTGCCCTGCTTGCCGTTCCACTCAGATTGACGGCGACGGGTGAATCCACCGCGACTTCGGGCATGGTCCTGTTCGCACTCCCTGCCGTCATGGCGGCCCTCGCACCGCTGGTGGGCCGGACGACCGACCGGATCGGCGGGCGACGTGTTCTGCGGTTCGGTCTGGCCGTCCTGGTGGTGACTCAGGGGGCGCTCGCGGTCGTTCTGTCGAACGACGAACCGAACCTGTGGCTCGTCGCGTGTGTTCTCGCGGTGACCGGAGCGGGCATCGCCGCAGTGCAGACACCCGCCGCGGCCGGATCGACGCGCTCCCCCGCCGGTGCACAGGGCACCGGGCTCGGCGTCTTCAATCTCATCCGCTTCGGAGGCTCCGCGGTGGGCGCGGCATGGGTGACGATCGCGCTGTCCGCGTGGTCGGTGGGAATCGTGTTCGTCGCATGCGTGGCCGTCGTGTGCATCGGGCTCGGAGCTTCGTTCCTCGGACGCGATCCCGAAGACACTGCCGCATCGCCGCCGGCACGCGACACCGATGCAGACACGCTCAGCGGTAGTTGATCTCGCGATCCACCGAGGTATGCAGTCGATCGAGCAATTCGAGCCGGATGGCGAGCCAGGCAGTGAATTGATTCTCCGGCACCCGTACGTCCATCGACATCGCCCGCGAGATCCGGTCGAGCTTCGAGAGCATCGTGTTGCGGTGCACGTTGAGTTCGCGTGCGGCAGCGTTGACGTTGCCGCCGGCGCCGAGATACGCGACGAGCGTGTCGTGGAGGTCGGTTCCCGGCCTTAGGGTGCCGAGCACGTCATCGACGAAACGTCGGCTGCGGTCGGTGTCGGCGACGAGCTCGAGGACACCGTATCCGCGCAGGTCGTGGTATGACACCGAGCCTGACATGTCCATCCGCTGCCCGATCCCGAGCGCCACCCGCGCCTGTCGGTAACTCTCGCGGATCTGATCGGCGCCGACGGCGGGTACTCCGTGTGCGACAGGTACCGGCCGGCCTCGACGCCGCGACAGGTCCGCCGACACGGCCTCCGCGAATTCGTCGATCTCCGCTTCGATGTCGGGGGCATCGCGATATCGGAGCGACCGCACCACGACGAGTGCGTCGCCGATCACGGTGACATACGACCGGACGGAGGGGTGCGGCAGAACGCTGGCCGCGTACCGGGCGAGTCGCAACAATCCGCCCGGACCCTCACCGCCCGGCGCGGAAGGATTCCCGCTGTACCCGGGCGCGACGAACACGGCGAATGTCGAGGTGAGGTCAATGTCGTGATACTCGGCGCGGGCCTGCATATCATGGCGACTGGAGAAGCTGCCGTGGACGAGCGCCTGGACGAAATCACCGCGCGCGCGTTCCTCGGCCTCGTCCACGCTGCTCTGGCGCAGCATCTCGGAACCGATGATCGCAGATGCCTGCTCGGTGACCACCGCGTGCTGAGCGAGATCGTGCGGGCCCGGCGCGGGGCCGGGGGCGAGAATCACCACCCACCCTTCGAACCTCTTGCCGAGGCGGATCGCGCCGGCAGTGCACGTCCAGCGCACCCCTCCCGCGGTCTGCTCCACGACGCGGGTGTCGTGATGCTGATGCCGGCTCGCCGTCGGCGCGGCGGCGAGGGGACCCTGGAGGTGCTCCGTAATCTCATCGACGACCACCCGATCTATGGCGTGATGGGCTACGACCTGGCCGCGGGCGTCGAGCACGAGCGCGGGATGTTGCGCGAGCGACGACACCTCCTTGATCAACAGCGCAAGGCCGGCACCTCGATGCAGGAGGCCGGCGAGAGTGGAGTGCACAAGTGCGGAATAGCGCATCACGTGCACTTCCTGTGTCAGTGACCGTTCGGCGAGAAGCCTGTTGAGCGCGGCGAATCCGACCGGGAGGTCGAGTTCGATCACGGGTAGGCCCAGGGGCCATGTGGCGTCGGACGCCGGCGCTGCGCCGTCGACGATGAGCGCTGCGGCGCCACGGGCAGCGATCGCCGATACGGCCGGTGCGTTGGCCGCGAGCGCCTCCGGTCGGGTGTATACGGCGACGCCGGACAGATCGTCGTAGCGGCCTATGACCTCGCCGAGTGGCAGTACCCACGTGAGGGCACTGTCGAGATCAGCGTTGTCGGGCGCGACCCGAGCACCTTCCATGAGTTGTTCGTCGAGAAGACCACGGACGGTCAGGCGCGGACTCGGTTCCACAGTAACCTGCTTCCCTCGGACGGCGACGCCACACGAAAGCGGAACGTCATGTACTCCCTACATCAGATACCAGAGCCATAAGCCCCTCACGAATGTGCACAATGTCCATAATAGATCGATAAGCAGAGTTACTTTGGCTATCCCCGTCGAGTCTCCGCGCTGTTAGAAATGAGCCCACAGCCCCCGACTTCGAAAGTGGGAACCAATGCATCGAATTCATCGGATCGACCTCGACGACGCACTCCCCCTGCTCGCCGCCGGGCGCGCCAAGGCCGAGGAACTCGGCGTCAAGCAGACACTGTGTGTATGCGATGAGAGCGCAAATGTCATTGCACTGCATCGGATTCCCGGTGCACGACTGACCGGCGTCGACATCGCCATCGCCAAGGCCTACACCGCCGCCGGCCACGAGCGCGCCACCCACCTGTTCAACGAGCCGCCCAACGGACCGGCACTCCCCGGCAACGAGGCCTTCGGAATCAGTCACATGCTGCCCGGCAAGTTCGCTGTCTTCGTCGGCGGGTTCCCCCTCGTCCACGACGGCCAGATCGTCGGTGCCGTGGGCATCAGCGGCGGAAACGGCGAACAGGACAAGGCGGTCGGCGCCGCAATGCTCGCCGAGTTCGAGGCGCTCGTCTCGGCACCCGCTCAATGATTCGTGCATATCGACCCTGACCGGCCGAATTCTCCGGTCATTGTGACCATGGCAGCGGGTCCTACTCGAACTTAAGGTCGATGACACCGAAACAAACTGCCGTCAGGCATTTTTCGGACCGCAACGTCGCGGACGTACCCCAAGCCCGGCATCGCCCGCACGATCAACGTGAAAGGTACATCTCATGACCGAACTGCTCGGACGCGACGAGTTCCGCGCCGCACTCGAAAACGCAATCAAGGGCCGCGAGGCCAAGGACGCATCGTTCAGCAAGGCGTGGGCCGAAGGCAAGCTCGAAAAGCACCACTTCGCCCGCTGGGCCGAAAACCACTACCACTACGTCGGCCCGTTCGCCGACTACCTCGCCAACATCTACTCCAACACCCCCGACCACTACACCGACGCCAAGGACTTCACCCTCCAGAACATGTACGAGGAGGAACTCGCCGACATCCGGCACACCGATCTCCTCATCAAGTTCGCCGAGGCCTGCGGTACCACCAAGGAACGCATCGAAGACCCGAACAACATGAATGCCGTCACACGAGGCCTGCAGGCCTGGTGCTACGCGGTCTCGCAGCGCGAACATTTCGTGGTCGCCACTGCCGCGCTCGTTGTCGGTCTCGAATCCCAGGTGCCGAGCATCTACAAGAAGCAGATCATCCCGCTTCGCGAGGTGTACGGGTTCACCGAGGACGAGATCGAGTTCTTCGACCTGCACATCACCTCCGACGTCGTCCACGGCGAGCGCGGCTACCAGATCGTGCTCGACTGCGCCGATACTCCCGCGCTGCAGCAGCGTTGCCTGCAGCTCGTGCGGTGGGGTGCGGAGATGCGCTTCTCGTATACCAAGGGTCTGTACGACAGCTACGTCGCTCCCGACCTGGAGTTGGCGTCGGCCTGACCCCGACGAGCGTGGGGCGGGAGCGCGACCGGGCTCCCGCCCCGCAGCACACGAGCGAAGGAGTAATCATGTCCACCCCACAGACTTGGGTCGCTGTCGCCACCGTCAAAGAGGTGACTCGGCGCCGCAAGCTACGCGTGGAAGTAGACGGCGTGGCGATCGCGCTGTTCCACGCCAACGACCGCATCTACGCCTTCGCCGACCTGTGCGTCCACCAGGACCGTTCCCTCGCCAAGGGCACGCTACTGCACGGCCGTGTCATCTGCCCGGGCCATCAATGGCGTTTCGACCTCGACACCGGGTACGAGGACGACCAGGACCTCTGCCAGCCGACGTACGCCGTCCACGTCGACGGCGACACCGTCCACATCGATCCCACACCGCGCGAGGTGTCCGGAAGAGAGTGTGCTTCATGACAATCCGCACCGTTGTCACGGTCGGCGCCGGCCAGGTCGCCGCAGTCGCCGCCCGTACCCTCCGCCGCCGCGGGTTCGACGGCAGGATCATCCTGCTCGGCGACGAACTGCACGCACCGTACCAGCGCCCGCCGCTCTCGAAGGAGTTCCTCGCAGGACGTGAAGGGGTGGACTCCCTGGCGCTTCTGACTCCGAAATGGCTCGAGACCAACGACATCGACATCCGTACGGGTGTCGCGGTCCGACGAGTCGACACCGCCACAGGCACCGTCGAATTCGATGGCGGAAGCATCGCCGCCGATGCCGTCGTCCTCGCGACCGGCGGCCGCCCACGCGCTGTCCCTGCAACGGGCACTCGCACCGACCTGGTTCACTACCTGCGCACCCTCGACGACGCGCAGGCGCTCGCCGCGCGGCTCACCCCCAACTCTTCACTCGCCATCGTCGGCGGCGGATTCATCGGGCTCGAGATTGCCGCGACCGCCCGTTCCCTCGGGGTGAACGTCACGGTGATCGAGCAGTCCGAGCACCTGCTCGGCAACGTCCTCGGCCGGCAGGTCGGCGGCTACTGCGCGGATCTGCATCGCCGCGGCGGCGTCGATCTACGCACCGGCACGGGCGTCTCCGCGGTCGACACCTCCGACCGCGGAGTCCGAATCACGACGACGACAGGGGACGTCGTGGAAGCGGATGCAGCAGTGGTCGGGATCGGCATCATCCCGAACGTCGAGGTCGCCGCGACAAGTGGATTGGCCGTCGACGGCGGGATCGTGGTCGACGCAGTCGGTCGTACCTCGGTGCCACACGTGTATGCCGCGGGCGACGTCGCCAGTCGATATTCACCGCGCGTGGGCAGGCACATCCGCGTCGAGCATTTCGACAATGCCAACCGGCAGGCGGGTGTGGTGGCGAACGCGCTCGTCGGACGCGACACCCTCTCCGACGACCCGCACTGGTTCTGGTCCGATCAATACGACACGAACATCCAATTCGCGGGTACAGCATCCGGTGCAACAGACTTCGTTGTGCGCGGCGACATCGACACCGGCGAGTTCTCCGTCTTCTATCTTGCGGGCGAGACACTCACCGCCGCATTCGCGATGGATCGAGGCGAAGACATCATGGCCGCACGCGAACTGGTCGGGAAGCGTGTCGACGCTGCACTACTCGGCGACGAGGACGCCGATCTGTGGGAAATGTACGAGGAGTTGGAGCAGGCATGACGATCACCGGATCGAATTTCATCGACAGCAACTGGGTACCGGCCAACTCCGGAAAGGTATTCGAACGACGCAACCCCGCAGACGATTCCGACCTGATCGGAACATTCCCCGATTCGGATACAGTCGACGTGCAGAACGCCGTCGATGCGCTCGACAAGGCAGCCCCCGAGTGGGCGGCCACACCACCGGAGCGGCGCGCCGCCATCCTCGAGGCCGCCGCCGATCACCTCGCAGCCCACGCGGACACACTCGTCGAGGAGCTGATCCGCGAAGAGGGCAAGACCCGCGCCGAAGCATCGATGGAGGTGAGCCGCACGCCGATGAACCTCCGGTTCTACGCCGGCGAGGCCCACCGTGCGACGGGCACGGTCTACCCCGGCGGTGGTCCCACCACGGTGTACACGGTGCGCGAGCCCATCGGGATAGTCGGTGCGATCACTCCGTGGAACTTCCCGCTGAACATTCCGTCCCGCAAGCTCGGGCCCGCACTTGCTGCCGGAAATACGGTGCTGTTCAAGCCGTCCGAAATCACCCCGCTCATGGGCCAACGTCTTGTCGAAGCATTGCTCGCCGGAGGATTGCCTCCAGGTGCGATTGCGCTCGTCCAGGGCGACGGCAAGGCCGGTGCCGCCATGGTCGGCGACGAACGTGTAGCGGCAGTGACATTCACCGGCTCCACCGAGGTCGGCAGGGCAATCCACCGCGGCATCGGCCCCGAACGCCGCGTGCAGTTGGAGATGGGCGGAAAGAATCCTGTCGTCGTACTCGCCGATGCCGACATCGACGCCGCCGCGGCGCTCATCGTCAAGGGCGCGTTCGGCTTGTCGGGACAAGCCTGCACCGGCACCAGCCGCGTCATCGCGGTCGACGAGATCCACGACGCACTGCTCGACAAGGTGGTCACGCGGACCGAAGCACTCACGGTCGGGACGGGCTCTGACCGGGGCGTATCCATGGGCCCACTCGCCTCCGAGGCTCAACTCGACAAGTATCTCGAGTACGTCGCAATCGGTATCGACGGCGGTGCACGACTCGTGTGCGGTGGGGAGCGCATCGGCGGACTGTTCGTGCGGCCCACCGTCTTCGCCGACACCACCCCCGGTATGCGACTGCTGACGGACGAGATCTTCGGCCCCGTCCTCGCATTCCAACGCGCCACGTCGTTCGACGAAGCTCTCGTCCTCGCGAACGACACCGCGTTCGGGCTCTGCGCCTCGATCGTGACGAAGAATCTGCCGGATGCTCATCGGTTCATCGCAGGTTCCCGTACCGGTCTCGTCAAGGTCAACCAGCCCACCACCGGGATGGCCATGAACGCGCCGTTCGGCGGCTACAAGCAGTCGAGCACCCAGACGTTCAAGGAACAGGCCGGACCGACCCTGATGCAGTTCTACCAATCCGAGAAGACCGTGTACCTGTCGCCGCAGGCCTGACTGCTTCACACCTACCTGGAGGAAGACCATGGAGTTCAAGCGAGTGGCCCGTTCCGGGCAGGTGACCGAAGGCATCGTTCGCCGGTTCTACGCCGACGACTACGAATTCGCGATCTCACGGCTGGACGGCAAAGCGTATGCGACGTCCAACTACTGTTCCCATCTAGACTGTCTGCTGTCGTCCGGCAAGCTTGTGCAGGACGGGATCGGATGCTCCTGCCATGGAAGTGCTTTCGACCTCGAGACCGGCGAGCCGATCTGCCCGCCCGCGACCGAGCCGATCAAGACCTACCCGTGTGAGGAACGGGACGGTGAGATCTTCGTCGGCATCGATCCCAGCGAGCCTCCGGAAGGTCCACGCCGGCGCAGGATGAGGTCGGCATGAGCGCGCGGCGCCCCGCCACTCTTGCGACCGGCGGCATGGTGGCGTCGAGTCACCCACTCGCGAGCCAGGCAGGAGCGCGAGTACTGGCGCACGGTGGTAACGCGGTCGACGCGGCCCTCGCGATGGCGGCGGTCACCTGGCTGACACTGCCCGGACAATGCGGGATCGGCGGCGACGCATTCGCCGTGGTGCGCGACCCGGACGGTTCCGTCCGGACTGTCAACGGCAGCGGTTACGGACCGGACGGTGGTATTCCGGACTTCTACCGGGACCGGGGACTCTCTGCGATCCCGCTGGACGGCGCTCTCGCCGTCGCCGTGCCGGGCGCGCCCGCTGCACTCGCCGCTCTGCATGCGTACGGGGCGAGCATGTCGTTGCTCGAGTTGTGGGAGCCCGCCGCGCGCATCGCCGAACGCGGGCTACCGTGTTCGGCGAAAACCCGCGCCGACGTGCAGGCTGCACTCCACGCCATCCGCTCCGATGTCGGTCTCGCCTCGGTATACACGCCGACGGGGGCCGTTCCGCGCGTGGGTGATCGGCTTCCGCAGGTCGACCTGGCGCGTACCATCCGTGCCCTCGCGTCGGATCCATCTTCGTTCTATACCGGGGCAATTGCCGAGCACTGTGTCGCGGCGTTGCAGTATTCCGGTGCGCCGTTCACAGGCGACGAATGGGTCGCGGGTGCTTCGGTTCCCGTCGAATCCGCACTGACCGGGACGTACGCGGGAACGACAGTGCACCAGACCCCGCTGCCGACACCGGGGTGGATGGTGTTGCAGCAGGCCGCGTTGTGCGACGGAGAGCTCGGCACGATGCCTTGGCTGAGCGCTCCGGCCATCGACCGTATGGCGCGTGCCGCAGCGCTCTCGTTCGAGGACCGATTGCGGTGGTGTGGTTCGGACAATGACGGCGTCGAACAAGCGCTTTCCGCGACGAACATCGCCGACGGACGGGCTCGGCTCGCCTCCTGGGAAGCCGCAGGCGCATTTGCCGTGTCGGGTGGAGATACGACGTCGTTCGTCGCCGTCGACGCCGAGGGCCGAGCCGTCTCCTTCATCCATTCCCTCGCATTCACCTTCGGCGCGAAGTTCACAGTGCCCGGAACCGGTGTGGCTCTCAACAACCGACTCGGTCGTGGGGCATACCTGATCGACGGCCATCCCAACGAGGTGTCGCCGCGACGCAAACCCTTGCACACACTCAACGCCTGGATCGTCACCGGCAGCGACGGCGAACTCATGCATGTCGGCAACACCCCCGGTGGTGACGGCCAGGTGCAGTGGAACATGCAACTCCTGTCCCATCTGCTGGACCACGGACTCGATCCGCAGGAGACGGTGGAGGCGCCTCGGTTCACGGTGTACCCCGGGTCCGATGCGAACGCCCTCGGCCACGCCCCCGAGCTGCGTATCGAAGGACGAGTCGGCCGTGAGGTCCTTCGATCGCTGTCGGATATGGGTCACCAGGTCAACGTGCTCGACGCCTACGGTGCCGAGGGCAGCGCACAAGTCGTCTCGATGACGCAGGGTGTGATGAGTGGGGGGAGCGATCCTCGACAGGAAGGGGTGGTGCTCGGTGTCGAGTGATATCGAAGCCCCTGTACCGCAAGGTCGTTACGTCGCTGCGGTACTCGCCGGCGACACCGTCCGCACAGCGGGGATGACGCCCCGTGTCGACGGCGTACTCACCGTCACCGGCAGGGTCGGCGCTGAGGTGACTGTCGCCCAGGCCCATGCGGCCGCGTCCCTGGGCGCACGCAATGCACTGGCCGCGGTGCGGTCGGTGGTTCCTGCCGGTCACCGCTTTCGCCCGGCCGAGATGGTCGTGTACGTGGCAGCGACCGCTGATTTCACGGCGTTGTCGGCGGTGGCGGATGGAGCGTCGGAGATGATTGCCACAGAGCTCGGCCCGGACCACCTACCCGCGCGCAGTGCGATCGGGGTGTACACCCTCCCAGGCGGGGCGCCGGTGGAAGTTGCGTTGACCGCGGTACTGGTGACCGACCTGAACTCCTGATCTCGAAAGCCACCCGCGCCACCCACTCCTCCGCTCCGCATCGCTCACAGCAAACACCCAGCGACGACACAGGGTTCCCCCTGCGTCGGCTGGGACTGTGGTTATCACTGAACCACTGAGCGACCAACGGAGGAGACAAAATGAGCCCCGCTCCCGAACCCACCGATACACCGGACGGACCCGCATACCAAGGCCGCCTGCTCGACCGCCCCACCGAGGATGTCGTCGATCAGGGTGCAGGCTTCGACATCGCCACCCTGGTCACCCGCCGGCGAGTGCTGAGCATCGTCGGTGCCGGGGCCGGGGCGCTGGCACTGGCCGCGTGTTCCCCGAGCAACGACAGCACTGCCGCCACGGTGAGCACACCCGCCGGCGAAATCCCCGAGGAAACCAACGGCCCCTATCCGGCCGATGGCACGAACGGGGTCAACGTGCTCGAGGAATCCGGGATCGTCCGCAGTGAGATCACGTCGAGCCTCGACGGCGGCACCACCGCCGACGGTGTTCCCCTTTCCCTCACCTTCACTGTCACCGACATGGCGAATGACAACACCCCGTTCGAAGGGGTCGCCGTGTACGCCTGGCAGTGCGACGCGCAGGGCCGGTACTCGATGTACACCGAAGGTGTCGAGGACGAGACCTACCTGCGCGGGATCCAGGTGGCCGACGCCGACGGTAAGGCAACCTTCGAGACGATCGTGCCCGGCTGCTACACGGGTCGCTGGACCCACATTCACTTCGAGGTCTACCCCGACGTCGACTCCGCGACCAACGTCGAGAATGCGATCGCGACGTCACAGATCGCGTTTCCCCAGGACATGCTCGACGAGGTCTACCTGCTGGATACCTACTCGGGGTCGGCCGAGAATCTTGCCCAGATCGGAAGCCTCGACAACGACAACGTCTTCGGCGACGGATACGACCTGCAGATGGGGACGTTCTCCGGGAACACCGACTCCGGATACGTCGGGTCGCTGGCCGTCGCGGTCGATACGACGACCGAACCCACCCTCAGCAGTGGCGGCGTCCCCCCGGCGGGTGCACCGATGGGCGGCGAACCTCCCCGTGGAGGCATGCCGGGCATGGGCTCGGACGCCCCCAACTGATCACTCACCCGACACGCACTCACCCAACACACAAGGACAACACCATGTTGAACAACCTCACGGGCTGGCATGCCCTCATCATCCTCGCGATCGTCCTCCTCGTCTTCGGCTCGACCAAGCTTCCGGCGCTCGCCAAGAGCGTCGGCCAGTCGATGCGCATCCTCAAGGACGAGGTGAGTGACGAGCCGACCACCGACGCGCAGACCGCGGACCTCACTCAGGTTCCGTACCGCCGCGCGTCATGACCGCGATCACCGCCACGCGAGGCACGATGCCGATCGCCGGACACCTGGGCGAGGCACGACGTCGCGGTGTTCGCGCGGCGGTGTCGCTGCTCATCGGCGTGATCGTCGGGTTCGCTCTCTCGGATCAGATCCTCGACGTCCTGCGCGAACCTGTCGAGCAGCTGGCGCTCTCCCGGGAGGCCAGCCTCAACTACGATACCGTGACCGGTGCGTTCGACCTCCAGCTGAAGATCGCGCTGTTCTCGGGCGTGATCCTGTCCAGTCCGATCTGGCTGCGAGAGCTCTTCGCCTACGTCACCCCCGGCCTGACACGCCGGGAGAAGAAGTACGTCCTCGGGTTCTCCGCGGCGGCCGCCCCGCTCTTCGCTGCCGGTTGCGCGTTCGGATTCCTGATCTTCCCCCGGATGGTGAGCGTGCTCACCGCATTCTCGTCCGACCAGGACAGCACGATCCTCAACGCGTCGTACTACGTGGACTTCGTGATGAAAGTTGTTCTGGCGACCGGGATTGCCTTTGTTCTGCCGGTGTTCCTGGTGATGTTGAACTACATCGGGATCGTCTCCGCAGCCAGGCTCCGTAGCAGCTGGCGCGTAATCATCGTCGTCATCACGCTGTTCAGTGCACTGGTAACACCGGCCGCCGACGTCCTGTCCATGTTCTTGGTCGCGTTGCCGATGTCGGTATTGTTCGGCGCCGCACTCGTCATCACGACGCTGCACGACAGGCGAGCGTCCCGAAATGAGGAATCCACAACATGTTCGGCCTGACCTTCGAGAAACTCTTCCTCGTCGCCATCATCGCGGGGGTCGTGCTCGGTCCGCAACGGCTGCCCGTGTACGCCCATCAGCTCGCCCGCACTGTTCGGGCACTGCGCGACTTCGTCGAATCGACGCGCGGTGCAGCCGAACGTGAAATGGGGGTCGCGACTTCATTGGACCTGAAGCAGTACGACCCACGACGGGTCGTGCGCGACGCACTCAACGAACCCACTGCTCCTCCGGTCACGGACGAGACAGCCGACGAGGCCCGACGTGTGCGTCCTGGCCAGAAGTATCTGACGACGGGCTCTGCGGCACACCCGCGACGTATCCTGATCGAATCGCTCCCCGACGGCGATCCCCGCCGCATCGCGGCTGCACCCGTCCAGTCCGGTTCCGAACTCGACCGAGCTACCGGCTGAAGCAATTCGACCCGCGGATCCGAATACCTCGGCCGAATCACGTACACGATCGCGGCGTTACCGTTACGATGATTCCCAGTAAAAGGGGGATATCGCGAATGAAGCGTTCACTGTTCGGATTGGGCAGGCGTCGTAGCGAGCGCTCACAGCTCGACGCAATGCAGAGGTGGATCGAGGTCACCGATCGCTCCATCGAGGTCAACGAAGCGCTTCGACGCTTCCTCGCATCCCGAGGGGTTCGGTTGAAGGAACGCAGCGACTACCGGCTCATCGACGCGAGTTGGTCTGTGGCCGACCTGAAGTCATTGAGCGAGCAGTGCGCTCTCGCCACTGAGCTCCGCAGCGAGAGCGAGTCGATCGAAGCCAGACTCGACGACGTCAAGGCCGTGGAATCCAGCCAGCTGGAATCATTCGTCGCACTGTCAGGCGTTGTCCGACGTGCCCTCGCAGAAGCGGAGCGTCGTGCCCGCCGCGCTCAGTTCTGACCGCGGCGAATCAGAATCCGGTTACACCACGGGCAGATACGCCCCTCGCGAAGAGGGGCGTATCTGTGCGTAGAGTTTGTATTTGTCGCCTACTGCGCAGCCTGAGCGGCGGCCCACCGGTAGTCGGCCTTGCCGGCGGGGGTTCGCTTCACCTCGTCGACCACAACGATCGAGCGCGGGATCTTGTATCCTGCCAATGATTTACGGCAATGATCCTGAACCTCTTCGAGAGTCAGCTCGCCGGCGTCCGGGTAGATGGCGATGACAGCCGCGACGGCCTGACCCATCCGTTCGTGCGGAACCGGCACAACGAGAGCGTCGGAGACCGACGGGTGTGCATGGAGCGCCGACTCGACCTCTTCGGCAAAGACTTTCTCGCCACCGGTGTTGATGCACTGCGAGCCGCGACCGAGGAAGACGATGGTGCCGTCTGCCTCCACCCGACCCATATCGCCGAGGATCGACAGGCGGGTGCCGTCGGCGCGAGTCGGGAAGGTCCGGGCGGTCTTCTCTTCGTCCTTGTAGTAACCGAGCGGAACATTTCCGATACGGGCGATGTAGCCGACGTCGTCGGAACCCGGCGGAACGGGCTCGAGACGTTCGTCGACGAGGATCATGTTGGGGCTCGGCGGCATTCGCAGGTTTCCGTCCTCGTCGACGTTGAACGCGCCGTCGTTGCCGGTTTCGGAGGCACCGAAGTTGTCGCGTAGCAACAGGTCCGGCTTCACGGCGAGCATGCGGTCGCGCACACTCGTCGACCAGATGGCGCCGCCCGAGGTGATGGAGAACAGCGAGCTGAGGTCGGCGTCGTCCTTCCGTCGTTCCATCTCGTCGACCAGGGGCAATCCCATGCCGTCGCCGACGATGAGGATCACCTGCACCTTGTCCTGCTCGACGGCCTCGACGACCGTCTTCGGGTCGAAGTCGCGCCTCAGGACGACCCGGGCTCCGAGCGTGAAGAACGTGAACAGTGAGTACAGGGCCGCACCGTGCATGAGGGGTGCCGCGATGAGGAACGAGAGACCGGGGAATTCCTTCGCTCCCGCGGCCACTTCGGTTAGATCCTTCCGCGGCTCATCACCGTAGGGGTTGCCTCCGGAGAGCGGCTTGCGAAAGAAGTCGTCGTGCCGCCACATCACACCCTTCGGGTATCCGGTGGTTCCGCCCGTGTAGAGCAGGTACAGGTCGTCACCCGAGCGTTCCGGGAACTCTGCGGTCGCCGGAAGATCGTGTGCGTCGGCGAAGGAGATCACGGCGACGGATCGCTGTTCGGCTGCCCGCCTCAACTCGTCGGTCGTGTCGCCGACGACGAAGACCGTGCGGATCAGCGGGCAGCCGTCGAGCAACGACGCGAGGACCTGCTGATGCTCGGGAAGTTCGACGACCACCGCCACCGAATCGGAGTTGATGAAGATGTATTCGAGTTCGGTGGGCGTGTAGCGGTAGTTGACATTGATCGGCACGGCGCGGACCTTGATGAGGCCGAGGATGCTGGTGACATGTTCGACGCAGTTCTTGAGAAACACTGCGACGTGATCGTCCTTGGAGATCCCCGCCTGGGCGAAGAGCTGTCCGGAGCGGTTCGCTTCCGCGTCCAGCTCTGCATACGTGAGATTCAGATCTTCGTAGGTGAGTGCGATGCGGTCCGGTACCGCGGACGCGGTCGTCTCGACGACATCAGCAAGGTTGAACTCCACTGTGCATACCTCCACTCCGACGAACCCTCCCTCAAAATCTAGAACACGTTTCACCTCAGGGGAAGGGTTTGCGAGGATTCGTCACTCCGTCGCCGAACTTGAACCTCACGCAACGTGAGGATCTACCGTCACCGACATGACGATCACAGTGCTCGACACCGCCGAAGAAATGAACGCCGTACTGACCGCCGACGAAGCCGAGCGCCCCGAACTCGTACGCGCACTGCTTCGACCGATGGAAGGAATGTTCCGCTACTATCCCGGCGACGTCGACCTCTTCGCCATGCACACCATGAGCATGGGCTTCCCGATCGATCGCCGCGTGGACGAAACACGTGAAGCCCTCGGACGCCTGGAGGCCGCGGACGCCTGGAACCGGATCGAGCGGGCACTCGTCGATGCCGTCGCCGTGCAATCGCTCGCTACCCCCAATTCGCAGGTTCCGGATATCACGTTCCTGCTCGTCCTCGGCGACCCCGACGACGACTACTTCATGAACTCGGCACGGGGGCTCAGCGGAAACGGCAGCGCCACGGGCTACATCTCGCTCACACTTTGGCCGACCGACGAGAACCTGGCCCGACTGGAGGCTGCTGCCGTGCACGAACTCAACCACAACCTCCGGTACGCCCCCGGTGGGGTCGTGTGGGATCCCGCGTCCGTCGTCGTCGGCGAACATATCGTCTCAGAAGGACTCGCCGACGCATTCGCCCGTCAGCTGTACGGCGACGCACTCGGATACACACCGTTCGGCGTTCCCCACCTCGACGACGACGCAGTGTTCGAGAAGATCGTGTCGGGACTGAACGTCTCGGGTATGGAGAACTTCGCCGCGTGGGTCATCGGGGATGATGCCGCGGCCCGGTTCGGCGCCGAACCGGTCGGTGTTCCCATGGGAGCCGGTTATGCGGTGGGCAACCGCCTCGTCGACCGCTATCTCGCCGAAACAGGCAAGAGCGCGGCCGACGCATTGCACGCGCCCAGTGCGGAGATCATCAACGTTGCACTCGGCTCGCGTCGGTGACGACGCCCCGGGTCGCTGCGAATTGACGCGGCATAAGGGTTCCAAACGACGGTTGGTGCACGAAATATCGATGCACCAACCGCCATTTCGGCCACCTGTGAAAATCGGGTCAATCGCTCGATTCGCACATGAGCCAGACCTGAAGTTATTGACTCACAACCAAGTTCGGAAGTCAGCCCCCGATGACCGGCATCGAGTCGTGGTCCATTCCTGTGTAGCCGCACTGCTGCATCGGAGTTCCGTCGATGAGGCAGTTGACTGCGGCTTGCGCGAGGCGTGGCAGCATGTCGAGGTAAATGGGCACCAACTGAGCACTGCCCGAATTGGCGCTTCCCGAGCCAGCGCTACCGGTCGGCACCGCATTCGCGGCGCCCGGCACGATCAGTGCGACTGCAGCGCAACCCATGACAACTGCGACGAATTTACGCTTCACGAAACAGACACCCTTCGAACGGATTACATGGTCGGCTATCGATCGACTACCGCATCCGGATCGTTACGTCGACCTCGTTCTGGAAATCTCACTGCGGCCGAGTTGGACGCGGACCGATGCTTCCCAGGCATGGCGCCTCATCGGCCCGCGCGGTCCACACACTACCTCGAGTCGAACACATGTTCCCATCAATCGAATCGCTCACTCCATCCGCGACGATCACCCCCTCCTCGGAGCAGAGTGGCGTCACAGTCTGAGTGAGGTTGTCGGTTCACTGCGCGACGCCGGGCTCACGATCGAAACCCTCGCCGAGTTTCCCCACATGGATTGGCCGGCCTTCGCCGAACTCACCCCTTGCGACCAGGGATGGGCGCTTCCCGAGGGGTCGCCGCGGATTCCTCTCACCTTCGCCGTCGTCGCTCGACGTCCATAATCTTGAAGTACGCGTACCCAGACTCGATGCGTGTGCCGACGGCTCGAGCACGTCACCGCATCACGTCAGATCCCTCTCCGCGAGCCGCTCGAGATTGAGCAGTTGGCGTCGCGCCATCACGAGGTCGCCGACGGAGATGACAGGAGCAAGCCATCGATTCCCACTCATGACGACCTTCATCAGCAAGCGAGTGGTGCGGTCGTCGACGGGAACGAGGACGTATGACAGGACTGCTCCCATGATGCGACCGGTGTAGTGCACCTGCGGCTCGATCGACAACACCCGTCCTTGCGGACGACCGGCCGTGCTGGTGAAGTGGTCGCCAGGTACTGGTTGGGGGAAGCCCAGTAATCGTTGCGGTGAGCGTTTGCCGAGGTTGTCGATCCAGTCGTACGCATACGGCGCCCACTGGATCTGCACGACCCACGGCCACACCGCCTCGGGCCGAGCATTCACGGTGACGCCTCGCCATGCCGACAGGCTCGGCGCAGGGACGATGTCGTCGCACGGGTAACGGCGCGCGACCTCCTCGTCGGTGACTCCCCACCTGTCTCCGATCATGTGTTCTCCCGTTGTTGGTATCCCGGTGCCGGACGATTTCCAGTGTGCTCTCATCATCGGCCATCACCGCCCACCCTCGACGGCGAGCCCTTGGCAGATCACGCCTACTGATAGACAATGCGTCCAGTAGTTGGATGCAATGAATGTCGAACCGTCCGAGATGCGAGAGTGCTTACATGTCTTCAGAACTCACCGGAAAGATCGCCATCGTCACAGGTGGAGCCACTGGAATAGGTCGAGCGACAGTCGAACATTTCGTCCGCGAGGGCGCCCGGGTGGTGATTGCCGATGTCAACCGCGACGAAGGCAAGGCTCTGGCCGACTCGCTCGACGCCTCCGCAGTGTTCCGGGAAACCGACGTATCCGACATCGGCGAGGTACGAGCACTGGTGGACTTCGCGGTACAGACGTTCGGGGGCCTCGACGTGCTGGTCAACAACGCCGGCATTTCCGGACCGATCTACGCCAGTTTCCTCGACGACGACCTCGAGGCCTTCGACAAGATCTTCGCAATCAACCTGCGCGCGGTGATGGTGGGGACTCGAGCAGCAGCAAAGTACATGGCCGCGAACGGTGGCGGCTCGATCATCAACACGTCCTCGATCGGTGGCATCATGGCCGGCCGCGGAGTGATCACCTACCGGGCGTCGAAAGCCGCGGTCATCCACTTCACGAAGTCCGCAGCCATCGACCTCGGCGTCCACGGTATCCGCGTGAACTGCCTTGCACCGGGCAGCATCCCGACAACGTTGCTGGAGTCGTCGACAACCGAACTCGAGGGTGAGGAGCGCGAAGCGATGATCTCCAGTGTGCGCACCACGCAGTCGAAGAAGCGACCACTCAACCGTGAGGGGACGGTCGACGACGCCGCCGAAGCCGCCGTCTACCTGGCCAGCGACCGCGCCCGCTACGTCACCGGCGCCGTCCTCCGTGTCGACGGCGGCACAGCCGCGGGCAGCACGATGACGACTCCGGGTCAGAGCTGAAGTCGAGACTCCCTGCCCATCACCAACTCACGGGCAGGGAGTAGACACCGTAGGCGAGCCGGTCGTGCTTGAACTCGATCTGCTCGATCGGAACGGCGAGCTCCAGAGTCGGGATTCGGCGAATGAGAGTGGCGAAGGCGACCTGAAGTTCGACGCGGGCGAGCTGCTGGCCGATGCACCCGTGCGGGCCGAATCCGAAGGCAAGATGCTTGTTCGCCACTCGAGCCACATCGAACTGCCGCGGCTCGTCGAAAGTCCTCGCATCCCAGCTGCCCGCGGAGTAGTCGAGAATGACACCTTCGCCTGCACGGACCACGACGTCGCCGATCTCGATGTCTTCCAAGGCGATCCGACGCTGGCCGTTGTGCACAATGCTCAGGTACCGCAGGAGCTCTTCGACCGCATTGGCGATGGCCTTGGGATCGTCGTTGTTGCGCAGGAACTCGAGCTGCTCGGGATTCTGCAGAAGAGCCAGGGTCCCGAGTGAAATGATGCCGGCGCTGGTCTCGTGCCCGGCCGACAGCAGACCGTTGGCCAGCGCGACCCCTTCGTCGATCGTCATGTCGCCCGCACGAATGTTGTCGGCGAACTCTGCGATCACGCCCGTCGACTCCTCCTGCGAGGCGAGCCGCTCTTCGATGACCTCACGCATGTAGCCACGCATCGCCGTGAACAGCCGTTCCTGCAGTTCCGGTGTGGCATAGCGATCCATCGCCGCCGAGGCGTGTTCCTGGAAGAAATCGTGATTGTCGTAGGGGACTCCGAGCAATTCACAGATCATGAACGACGGAAGTGGAAGACCGAATGCCGGTACGAGGTCGACCGGATTCGGCCCTGCGAGCATGTCGTCGATGAGCTTGTCCGTCACCTGCTGGATCTTCTCGCGTTGAGCTTCGACACGCTTGTACGAGAATGTGCGTGTCATCATGCGGCGTAGTCGCAGATGCCCGGGCCCATCGGTGTTGAAGATGCTGTCGGGCCGCATCGGGGCGATCGCTGCCCGACCGGCATTCCAGTGCGGGAAACCCGTCAGACGATCGTCGGTGCTGATGCGCGGATCCAGTGCCAACAACCGTAATTCGGCGTTGCCCGTGACCAGCCACGGTGTGCTGCCGTCCCAGATGCGTGCTCGTCTCAGAGGCTGATCGGCCGCCGAGCCGATGAGTGCGGCGGGCACGTCGAACGGGCAGCGTGCGTCGCGTTCGACAGGGAAGCTCAGAACGGCCTCGCCGACCCCGGTCGTGGAATTCTCTGTCATGTCTTTCACTCCTCGAATGCGATGGCGACCGCGGGGCACGACGCTGCTGCCTGACGAACCGAATCCCAGTGTTCCTCGGACGGCTTCGGGTCCATCAGGACTACGACGCCGTCTTCGTCACGCTGGTCGAATATCTCGGGTGCGATCGCGGCGCACTGGCCGGCAGAGACGCATCGCTCTTCGATGATCTCGACTCTCATTGACAATTCACTCCGTAACCGTGACTGGGGACCAAGGGCACTACGCGAGCGCGACGCCGTCCATCTGTCCGCTGTCCCGCCATCGGGCCAGCAGTTCGAAGAACTGGATCGGGCCACCGCCGTAGTTGGCTGCGACGAGTCCGTCGGGATTACCACTGTCGCCCTCGTTGTCGAGGTAACTGGGGGTGCAGTCGGCGTAGAAGGCCTGGCCCGGCCCGGCGAGTTCCTTCATGGTGGCGACCCAACCGTCCTCCGCCTCGAGGTCGGCCTCGATCGTGGTGGCGCCCCGCTCGATGCGCTGCTGGAGCAGGTAGACGAGGTGGCGAGCGCGTTCCTCTGCGGTGTGCGTGTAGTTGTTCGCGATACCGGTCTGCGTGTACCCGAGGAAGAAGCAGTTGGGGAATCCGTTGGACTGCAGGCCGTGGAAGGTGCGTGGTCCGCTCTTCCACTTGTCGCTCAGGTGTATGCCGTCGCGACCGATGATGTCGAATCCGGCACGGCGGGTGTAGCTACTGCTGACGTCGTATCCCGTTGCGAAGATCAGCGCGTCGACCTTGTATTCCGTGCCTCCGACGACGACCCCGTCGCGTGTCAGCCGCTCGATTCCGCGTCCGTCGGTGTCGACGAGCTCGACGTTGTCGCGGTTGAACGTGGGCAGGAATTCGTCGTGGAACCCGACGCGCTTGCAGAGCCGCTTGTACCAGGGCTTGAGCGCCTCGGCGGTCGCCTTGTCGGTGACGACGGAGTCGATCCTGGCACGCACCCGCTCCATCGATCTGTAGTCGGCCTCGAACAGGAACTCGCCGGTCTCCTCGGGGGTCATCGGTGCGCCGCGGCGTTCGTTCTCCTGTTGGATCGCAGTCTTGGTGACCTCGGACGCCACGCGGGTCCAGCCGTCGTCGACGAGGTCGGTGTGGCTCTCCATGCCCGCGGTGTAGCGGGTGAAGTTCTCCATCCGCTCGCGCTGCCATCCGGGCTCGAGATTCGCGGCCCAGTCGGGGTCGGTCGGCTTGTTCCCCCGTTCGTCGACGGCGTTCGGCGTCCGTTGGAACACGTAGAGCTGCTCGGCCCATCGACCGAGGTGAGGGACCACCTGCAGGCCGGTCGCGCCGGTACCGACGACGCCCACAGACTTGTCCTGCAACCCGGTCAGCTCACCGGACTCGTTGCCCCCGGTGTAGTTGTAGTCCCATCGGCCGGTGTGGAAGGTGTGTCCTTCGAACTCGTTGATGCCGGGAATACCTGGCAGTTTCGGACGTACGAGCGAGCCCGGCGAGACCACCACGATCCGGGCGCGGATGCGGTCGCCGCGATCGGTGTGCACGATCCAGCATTCGCTCGCCTCGTCCCAGACCATCTCGGTGACCGTGGTGTGGAAGAGCGCGTCGTGCATCAGGTCGTACTCGTGCGCGATCGCCGTGAGGTGCTCACGGATCTCGGCGCCGTACGCGTACTTCTGGGTGGGAACGTAGCCCAGTTCTTCGAGTAGCGGCATGTAGATATACGACTCGATGTCGCACTGGACGCCCGGATAGCGGTTCCAGTACCAGGTTCCACCGACGCCGCCTGCCCGGTCGAGCAGTCTGATGCCGTCGAGTCCCGCCTCACGCATCCGTGCCGCGGCGATCAGACTGCCGAGGCCGGCACCGATCATCAGGATCTCGACGTCGTCGTTGACCGGATCGCGCTCGACCCGTTCGACGTAGGGATCGTCCTCCCAGTGCGAGAACTCGGCAGTGACTTCGACGAACTGCTCGATGCCGTCGCGCCGCAGCCGCTTGGCCCGCTCGTAGGCATGCTTTGCCCGCACCCAATCCGGATCGAAGCCTTCGGGTTTCGGGCCCGGCGGCGTCAACGGCTCCGGCATGCTCGGTTCCTTTCACCTGTCGGCAGGTTGCTGCTCATGCGAAGCGTTCTCGCAGCGGCCGGTCGTCGGGGCTGGATCGGTAGATCCCGCGATCGATCATGCGGGGAATCACCTCATCGATGAAGTCGCGGATCGACGCCGGACCGACGGGGAACATGAGGTTGAAGCCTCCGACGTTGCCGTCATTGAACCACGCCTCGAAATCGTCGACGATGTCGTCGTACGAGCCGACGAATTTGCGGTGCTGGGCACCGCCCCGACCGAGCGACTGCGCTGTGACCTCGCGGACGGTGGCGCCGGGATGCGCCTCGATCCAGTCGTAGAGACCCACGTAGTTCCCGAATGTGCTCTTGATGGTCGTCTCGACGTCTGCCGGCTTCGGCATCTTCTCGAACGGGAACCGGTCTTCGACGCTGTCGAACGAAATCGGCTCCAACCCGAATTGCACCAGCACCTTCGGTGCGAGGAGCTCCCACGGAACGAACTCGTCCAGAGCGAGCATCTGCTCTTCGGCCTCCTTCGCGGTACGTGCGACGTAGGGGATCAGGCCGGGGACCGCCGGGACGCTTCCGACGGGGCGACCCGCGTCGGCGAGCGCCTTGTCGAGGTCCTCCCGGTATGCGGCCGCACGTTCCCGGTTGGACGCGGCCGTGAACACCATGTCGGCGTGCCGTGCGGCGACCTTGATGCCGGGCCCGGACCCACCCGCCTGGGCGACCAGCGGGCGGCCCTGGCGGCTCGGCGCGACGTTGAGCGGTCCGATGACGCTGAAGGATTCGCCCTTGTGGTTGATCGGCGAGGCGTAATACCGCGTGACGCCGTCGGGGTCTCTGCGCACCTCACGATTCGCCCAGAGAGCTTCGGTCACGTCGAGGAATTCTGTTGCGCGGCGGTACCGTGTCTCGCGGTCGGGGTGACTGGTCTTGCTGTAGTTCAGCGCGAGCGCATCTCCGACGGTGGTGACTGCATTGAGCCCGGCCCGGCCGTCGGATGCCTGATCGAGCGAGGCGATGAGACGCGCGAGTGTGTACGGGTCGTAGAACGTCGTCGACGCGGTGGCGATGAGACCGACGTGCTGGGTCTCGCGGGCCATCGCGGTCAGCGCGGTGATCGGTTCGGCGGGCCCGCCGTCGAAGGCGGGTGAGTTCGGCATGCCGGGTACGTCGCCGAGGAAGATCGCGGTGAAGAGACCCTCGTCGCCGAGATGGCCGTAAGTCATCAGCCGCTCGAACGGGTCGACGAGCGCCGAGTCGGCGTGGTGCTTCTGTTCGTAAGAGGGAGCCCCCATGTGGAGATTGATGTCGTTGCCGACGAGGTTCAGGTGGAGATAGCGCCGAGTCGCCATGGGCCGTCCTTCAGATCAGAGGTGGCATCGAGAGTCGTCCTGTAATCCCAGTCACACGCTATAGATGGATGGTTCGGCAAGTCAATAGACGATGCGTCCATCTTTTCGACGAATTGGCTTGTCTACGTGTCCACTCAGGTCTGCCTCGCTTCGGAACGCGCCGGGACCCGGTCCGCGACAGCAGCCCGACCTGCAGCGACCCCCCATACTCCCGCGACGGCAAGGGTGGCACCGGCACCGCCGTAGACCATCCCACTCGGGTTGGCCATGACGTTGCCCGCGGCATACAACCCCTCGATCACGTCGCCGTCGACATCGAGAACCCGCCCGTCGACGTCGGTGCGGGGCCCACCTTTCGTGCCGAGCGCCGAACTGCTCACCTCGACGGCATAGAACGGCGCCATCCCGACCGGACCCAGTGTGGCACCAGGGGACTCCGGATCGCCCATCCTCCCACCGGGGAAACGATCGAATGCGCTTCTGCCCCGTGAGAAATCCGGGTCCACGCCCTCCGCCGCATGGCCATTGAAGCGTGTGACGGTGTCCGTCACTGCGCCTATCGGAAGATTCAGTGCTGCAGCCAGTTCCGATAAGGACGATGCCCGGACGACCCACTCGGGAACCGGATCCCCCGGGCGAGCACCGAATACACCGAACCGGTCGACGGTGGACTGGTCGAAGATCATGTATGCCGGGAGATTCGGGTAGTCGAGTCGCGACTCGTCGAGATGATGGAAGGCGCCACCGAAGGCGTTGTAGTTCGCCGCTTCGTTGGCGAAGCGGCGTCCGTAGCGGTTGACCATGATAGAGCCGGGGAGCGCCCGCTCCCGCGACGACAGCATTGCAACCGGCGCCCCGTCGCGCCGGGTACCCGGGCACGGTACCGACGGTGACCACCACGCTTCACGCATATTGCCCAGGCGGGCACCGACTCTCATGGCCATCTTCAGGCCGTCGCCGGTGTTCGTCGGTGCGCCGATGGGGCGCGTCAGCGGTCCGCGCAGGAAGTCGCGGACCAGATCCGGGTCGTATTCGAACCCGCCGGTCGCGAGCACGACTGCGGAGGCTCCGACCGTTCTCACGCCCCCGTCGGTCTGGACCTCGACGCCGTCGACGACGCCGTCGTCGGTGCACAGCCGCAGCGCCCTGGTCTCTGTTACGACGTCGACCCCGTGTTCGAGGCACGCCTTCAGCAGGCCGCCGACCAGCGCGCGGCCCAGCCCCTCTTCCGCGGCGTCCTCACGAGCAGCAAGAATCTCGGGTGCGACGACACCCGTCCCGCCCCCGAGTGGCATTTCGACCAGCACGATGCGTTGGATGTCGCCGGCAATGCGGTCGATCCACTCCTCGATCCCGGCGAAGGAGAACAGTCCGGGTTCGAGTGTCCGGCCACCGCCGGGTTTCCCACCGGGATGTTCGGGGTGGTAGTCGGGATATCCCTCGACGAGCTGGAGTCGTAGGTCGGTGTGCTCGTGGAGGAAGTCGACGAATCCGGGGCCGCCGGCGATCAACGCCGCGGCCAGCTCCGGCAGGATCATCCCGTTGGACAGGCTCGACAGATAGGTCATGCCCTCCTCCAAGGAATCCTCGACGCCCTTGCCTGCCGCGACCGGGTTGGCGGGAACCCAGATTCCCGCACCGGACAGTGCGGTGGTGCCGCCGATCAGCTCGGCCTTCTCGAACACCGCGACGTCGACTCCCTCGAGTGCGGCGGCGAGCGCTGCGGTGAGGCCGGCGGCTCCCGACCCGAGAACGATTACGTCGTACGTCTCCTGCATTGGAATTCGCCCCACCATCTCACCCCGCGCGTGTTGTATATATTGAACACCTGGTCTCTATTGATGCACGTTCGCTATGGTAAGCGGGATCACACAACCCCACAAGAGCCCACTCGAACCGGAGGCCGGAGTGTCCGAACCCGAAACATACGATGTCATCGTCCTCGGCAGCGGCGCCGCAGGACTCACCGCTGCATTCACTGCAGCACACGAAGGCGCACGAGTCGCGGTCCTCGAGAAGAACGACCGAGTGGGTGGAACGACCGCGTGGTCCGGAGGCCACGTCTGGATCCCGAACAACCCGTACATGCAGGACATCGGCGCGAAGGACAGTGTCGACGACGCGATGACCTACCTGATGTCTCTCGGACGCGGCATCCTCGACGAACGCCTGGCACGTGCCTTCGTGGACGCCGGACCGAAGATGGTGCGCGCACTTGCCGACGACGGCGGGGTCGCGTTCTTCGCGGTGCCCGGCCTACCCGACTACCACCCGTCGAATCCCGGCGGCAAACCCGACGGCGGCCGAACACTCGGGCAGGAACTGTTTCCCTTCCCCACCCTCGGTGAGTGGCAGGACAAGGTCGAGGTAACCCCCTACTACTCCCCCTACCTGCGAATGGACGAGACCGCGATCGGCTGCGCAGTTCCCAAGGCACCCACCGACGAGGAGAAAGCACACCGCGAGGCCGAAGACCTGCGCGGCATGGGCGGAGGCCTCGTCGGCCACCTCCTGAACGCGTGCCTTCGTGTGGGCGTCACGATCGAGGTGTCGACAGCGGCACACGATCTGATCATCGAGAACGGCCGCGCGACCGGTGTGGTCGTCGAGACCACCGACGGACGTCGGACCCTCCATGCCACACGTGCAGTCATCCTGGCCACCGGCGGATTCGAGTGGAACGAGGAATACCGCACGGCGTTCCTGCGCGGCCACGTCACCAAACCCGCCTCGATCCCCACGAACACCGGCGACGGCCTACGCATGGCGATGCGTGCCGGAGCTGCACTCCAGAACATGCGCGAAGCCTGGTGGATCCCCATCACCGAACTCCCCGAGGGCATCAACGCCATGAACCTCGAGATGATCAACGGCGACCGCACGCGGCCACGCAGTATCATGGTGAACCGCACCGGTAGGCGCTTCACCAACGAGGCTGTCAGCTACAACTCGGTCGTGGGCGCCTTCCATCAGGAGGACGTCACCGCGTTCCGGTACGCCAACCTGCCCGCGTGGCTGATCTTCGACCACACCTATCTCACCACCTACGGATCGACCGGTCGCCCCTACACAGGCACCACACCCCCGTGGCTGGTGGAGGCGCCCACCCTCCGCGACCTCGCTCTTGCACTCGGCATCCCCGGCGACAAACTCGAGCGCACCGTCGAACAGTGGAACGCGAACGTCGCGGCGGGTAAGGACCCCCACTTCGGCCGAGGCGAGAGCGCCCACGACCGGTGGTGGGGCGATCCCTACAAGAAGGGGAGCATCGAAGGCACCCTCGGACCGATCACGGACGGCCCCTTCTACGCCATGGAATTGACCGCCGGTGTCATCGGCACCAAGGGCGGACCGAAAGTCGACGAACATGCCCGCGTCATCGATCTCGACGGCGACGTGATCGGCGGTTTGTATGCGGCGGGCAACGTCTCGTCGCCGACCGGCGCGTCGTACGGGGGCCCAGGCGGAACACTCGGTCCTGGAATGACATTCGCCTGGATCGCCGGACGGCACGCGGTCGGCGCGGGCCGATGAGCATGTCCGGCTCGATCGTCGAGGCATGGCGCGAGCGGGTCGCCGCCCACCCGAGCCGCGCGGCGATCCGATACTTCGACGGCACGATCGACGCCGCCACCCTCGATTCGCTGACCGATGGGCTGGCCACCGAGCTGCAGGCGCGGGGTGTGCGCTCGGGCGACCGGATCGGCATCTACCTACAGAACATCCCCTACTACCCAGTTGCCCTGCTGGCCGTGTGGAAGTCCGGGGCAATCGCCGTGCCGCTCAACCCGATGTACCGCGGGGACGAATTGCGGCGGCTGGTAGAGGATTCCGGCACGACGGGGATCATCGTCGCGCGTGGTACCGACGAGGCGACGCGCAACGCGCTGGCGGAAACCCCGGTCCGGTGGCTGCTCTCGGCGTCGTCGCGGGACTTCCAGACGCGGGATGACCCTCGGGTATTCACCGAGCCGGACCCCGCGCCCTCCCCTGACGGCGACCTCGCCACGATCCTCGCTGCACGACGCGGTCAGCGTCCGGCTCGGGTCATGCATGACGGCGACGACATCGCATTCATCACCTACACCTCCGGCACGACCGGACCGCCCAAGGGCGCGCTCAACACCCACCGAAATTTCCTCTGCGCTGTCTCGGGATACGCCGAGTGGATCCGGCTGGCTGCCGGCGATGTCTCCTACGCTATCGCTCCGATGTTCCACATCACCGGACTCTCGCTCAACGCCGGAATCGCGCTGCTCAACGACGTCACACTGAGCATGAGCGGACGGTTCGAAGCCTCGGTCGCACTCGACACGATCCGGGAGCACGAGGTCACCACCACCGTCGGCTCGATCACCGCGTTCAATGCGTTCTTCGGCGTTCCCGATGCGGGCGCCGACCATTTCGCGAGTGCGAAGCGTGTCTACTCCGGCGGAGCCCCGATCCCACCGGCGACGATCGACGCCTTCCGCGACCGGTTCGGCGTCTACCTCCACAACATCTGGGGTATGACCGAGACGACGGGCGGGGGTATCGCGGTGCCGCCGGGTGTGGCGGCTCCGGTGCACGGGCCGAGCGGGACGCTGTCCGTCGGCGTGGCGACACGCGGCGTCGAGGTCATCACGGTCGACGCCGCGGGCAGGCCACAGCCACCAGGTGAGGAGGGCGAACTCGTCGTCACAGCGCCGCAGGTGATTCCCGGCTACTGGCAGAACGAGGAAGCCACGGAGCTCACACTCCCTGATGGACGTCTGCACACCGGCGACGTCGCCATCATCGACGACGAGGGCTGGGTCTATCTCGTCGATCGCATCAAGGATCAGATCAACACCTCCGGCTACAAGGTGTGGCCGCGTGAGGTGGAAGACGTGTTGTACGAGCACCCGTCGGTACTCGAGGTGGCGGTGGTGGGGGTGCCCGACGACTACCGAGGTGAAGCGGTCGTCGCGTATGTGTCACTGCGCGAGGGCAAGACGACCGACCCGGTCGAACTGGCCGCTTTCGCGGGCGCGCGCCTCGCTGCATACAAGCGTCCCCGCGTGGTCCATGTACTCGACGCGCTCCCGAAGACCGCGACCGGCAAGATCCAGCGAGGCACGTTGCGCGGACGATGAACTTCGGTGTTCTCAACGGCGCATATCGCTGTCGAGAACACCAAGGTTCGGCCCGGGCGGTAAACAGCACCAGCCGTCTACGGCTTGCGGGTCTCCGGATCCATCGGCTCGATGCCCTCTTCGATCGCTTTGATCAGCAAGGCAGTGAATCGGGTGTAGAAGCGCGCCATCCGGATGAAGCCGGTGCCGAACCAGAGCCCGGGCTGCGCCGATCGGCGCCAGGTGTTCGCGTACTCGCCGTCGGCGGCGCGACCGTACGCTTTGTCGATCTTCGCTGCGGCGGAGCCGAGGACCGGCTTCAAATGGCCCCAGAACTGGTGGTAGCCGGTCGCGAAGACGATCAGTTCGACGTCGTACATCTCCGACCCGTCGGTGAATACCACCGTTGTGCCGCCCTTGATCTCCGCGACCTCGACGCCCTGCTTCAGGCGGACTCGGCCGTCGGCAATCAACTGGGATGCGCCGATGTCGATCTGGTAGCTGTCCTTGCCGGACATGTGCGCACCGATGATCCCTGTACCGTCCGGGCCCCAGTTGAGCTTGAACCCCTGAGATTCGAGTGCGTCGAGCAGTTCCTTGTCGGCCGCCTTCGCGAGCTGCACGAGTTCCTTGTTGAACTCGTCGACCCGCTCGTTGGGCAGGGCGTAGGTCATCTGGTCGGCGAGGTCGGGTGTCAGCGTCATGTCCTCGGTGAACAGCGTCGACCAGTACTTGTGGTAACTCGGGTAGGTGACGACGTAGGTCGAGGTGCGCTGCACAATCGTGACGTCGGCATCGTGTTCCCAGAGGTCGTGCGCCAGTTCGTGACCGCTGACCCCCGACCCGATGACGAGCGTCTTCTTGCCGGAATAACGGTCGCCGTCCTGGAATTCGTCGGAGTGCACTGCGACACCGCGGTATTCCTGGAGTCCCTCGATCTCGGGGATGCGCGGCGAACCGAACATTCCGCCCGCGACGATGAAGTGGCGCGGGTGCAGGTCGCGGATCGAGCCGTCGCCCATCTGCACGCGGACCGTCCAGCGCTCGGATTCCTCGTCGTAGTGTCCACTGAGGAAGGTCGTGCTTGTCCATACATTGAGATCGAGTGTGGTGGCGTACGTTTCGAGCCAGTTCGCGAACTTGTCCTTCGGAGTGTGCGCCGGCCATGTAGCAGGAAGGGGGAGATACGGCAGGTGGTCGCCGTAGACGGTGCTGTGCAACGCAAGCGAGGCGTAGCGTTTGCGCCACGTGTCGCCGATGCGTGCCTCCCGGTCGATCACGAGCGTGTCGACGTCGAGGGCACCCAGCCTCGCTGCGAGAGCCAGGCCGTTGTGGCCAGCGCCGAGCACGAGCACGGTGGGGTCGCGGTCCTCGAACGACGTCTCGTTGCGCCGGTCGTCGGCCCAGCGCGTGCGGCCCGGGACGACGCCGTAGACCTTTCCTTCGGGGCGACGGTGACGGGTTCCCTCGGGGAATGCTTCGAGCCCTTCGACCTGGGTCTGCAGCGTGAACGCAACGAAGCGCGACCCGTCGCGTACGAGTCGCGCGAATCCGCGATCGATCCGGTCGTTGGTTGTGAAGTCGAAGAACCCCATGATGTCGTCGCCGGAGACGAAGGGCTCCTGCTCTGCACTCACAGCGAAGCCGGACGCGCTCCATTCCTTGGCGAGCTCGATCAGACGACCGGCGGTCTGCGCGCCGCCTACGGCGTGGTGGAAGTCCCATGGGAAGGCCATGAAGTCGCGCCACGTGGCGTCGGGGTGCAGGGATGCCCCGAGCTCGACCTCCGAGCCCTTCTCGAGCGCGGACGCGAATTCCGCGAGCCAGGCCGTGAAGACCTGTGCCGCATTCGGAGTGTCGATCTCAGAGGTTGAGTTGCGCCGAGCATCCGTCATGGGTTGCGGCTCCTTCTCGGTGTGATGCATGATCCGAAGGCTTGTGTATTTAACGCACACTTTGGTTCTATATACACACATACTGGTCGAACGCTCCACTTCTCGTCAAGAGTCCGGAACGGAACCTTGTGGGGCCCAGCACCATCAGCTACCGTCGAAGTGCATTTCCTACACGTCGATGTGCACTATTTGAGACGGAGGCCAGGATGGTAGGCATCGACTCCCATAAGGTGGGGGCCGGGTTGACCGTCCGAACCTTCACATCGCCACAGACTGCGACGAGCCCATACCTGGTCCTGGCCCTGGTCCTGAACGGCGACCACTCGGACAGCTGTCGGGAGCTTGCCGTCGACGGGCTGGTGATCGTCGAGGTTCCTACCCGTGCCGGCAGTGCGCTCGACGACTGCGACCGCGCCCTGCAATGGGCCCGCTCGGTGGCCACCGCTCTCTTCGAAGCAGACCCGAGCCGCATCGCCGTTCTCGATACGCCGGAAACGCAGCCCCTGGCCGCCGAACTCGCCGAGCGAGTACAGGTTCGGAAGGAACCCCCGATCCTCGCCGAGACGTTCCACTCCACCGAGAACGATCTGCACGCTCGCATCGCGGCACTCCCGGAGTTCGCGGGCCCCACCGAGCCCGCCGTCGCGGTCCACCGCAGGGTCGAATCGGCAACACTCGCCCAGCTCGACCACCTGACCCGGTGGGACACCACGAGCATCGACACCATTCGTGCGGCCTACGCCAAGATCACTCCACCTCCGGCCCCGGCGAACGAACGAGTCGAGCGGGTCGACGACGTCGTCCCCGGCACCGAGGAACAGCCGAGCGTACCCGTCCGCTGGTACCTGCCTCGGGATGCCAGAGGTCCACTCCCTGCCATCGTGTACTTCCACGGCGGTGCCTTCATCATGGGTGGGCTCGACGAGAACGACGATCGGCTCGATCTCATCGCCGCCGACCTCGGTTGCGCAGTCGTATCGGTCGACTACCGCCTGGCACCGGAGAATCCCTACCCCGCCGGGCTCGACGATGCAGAGACGGTCTGGCGCCACATCCTCACACACTCCGACGGTCTCGGCGTCGACCTGTCTCGTCTCGTCATCTGCGGCGCCAGCGCCGGTGCCGGGCTCGCCACCGCGCTGTGCATCCGTCTCGCCGAGGTGGGTCTTCCCCAGCCCGCGCTCCAACTCCTGGTCTATCCGATGCTCGACGACCGTGAGCACGGCTCCCTCCGGGCACTCGAGGGCGGTGCCGGACATTGGGGTCTGTGGCGACTCGAGGCCGAACGTCACTCGTGGCTGGCGTATCTCGGCGAACTCCACGGCACAGTCCTCCCGGCGACAGCCGCACCCGGACGAGCAACTCCCGACGACTTGCGCGGCACCGCACCCGCATTCATCGGTATCGGCGACGTGGACGCGCTGCTCGACTCCAACCTGCGCTATGCCGCGAAACTGTCCCGGGCCGGGACTCCGGTCGAACTCCATGTCTACCCCGGGGTGATACACGGCGGGTTCGTCGCCCGCCCTCGTACACAACAGACCCAGCGTTTCCTCGACGACGTCTACGCCGTCCTGCGCAGGACCTTCGAGGCCGGCGACTGAATTTCAGCGCATCGCGGCCAGCAGCGCGTCCGACATCGCGTCGATCGCGCGTTCACGCTCGATCTCCCACCCCTGGATCAACCAGAGATGCATGAAGTAGTCGAGCATCGAGTAGAGCATCGCGGCGCTGAGACGCAATTGCTCCCTGGTGGCCGACGTCTTGGTGCGTGACCATTCGACGACCAGTTCCTCCATGGTCCGCATGTGCTCTGCGGCGAACTCCGGATCGGCCGCGCGCGCCTCGTGCAGCGTCTTGTACAGGATCGGAGCCTCCAGATAGAAGTCGACCATCCGCTCGAAGAACTTCCGCACCGAGGCAGCCTGCCCATGCCCCCAGTTGAAGCCGTCCTGGGCCTGCCACTCGACCATCCGCGCGTCGCGGAGGTTTCGCAGCACAGTGGCCTTGCCGTCGAAGTGCAGGTAGAAGGTTGCCCGCCCGATGCCGGCCCGCTGCACGATGTCGTCGACCGTGGTCGCGAAGTATCCGCGGTCTGCGAATGCCTCCAGGGAGGCATCGAGGATGCTCTGCCGGGTCAGGTTGCGTTGACGCTCGCGCATGGACAGTCGTGGAGTAGTGCTCATGAATCGGTGATCCTAACTAGGACCGCTTCCGGGCGGCCTTGCTGAGCCGGAACTCGGGGGGAAAATTCTCGTCGTTCGCCTTCACCGAATCGGTCAGCCCCGCCTCCATCATCTCGGCGTCGAGATGGAACTCCTGCTCATCCGGGCGGACGAGCCGCCCCATGGACTCGACCATACCGGTGAGGAGACTGCCCATGTACTCGCCCTGATGCTGCTTCATCATCCGGAAGAACATCTTCTGGATGACGACAGTGTCGGTCGGGCGGTTGCGCGCGCACGCCTTCGCGTACGTCTGCACCTCATCCTCGAGGTCGTCGCGGGCCACGACCTTGTTGAGGAAACCGCATTCGTACATCTCGTCGGCGGTGAACGGTCGGCCGGTGAACACCATCTCCTGGAAACGCCGGATTCCCATCGTCATCGCCCACGTCCACATGCGCGGACCCCAGCCGACGTAGCGGAACGCGGCATGCCCGAACAGTGCGTCGTCGGACGCGATCACGAGGTCGGCGTCTGCAGCCTGGTAGAAGTGCCACCCGTAGCAGTAGCCCTTGACCTCGACGATGCTGATCTTGTTGAACTCCTGCAGACTCCGGCAGCCGGACCGGGCGTCGGCGAACCACGAGCCGTAGTTGCCCATGTTGCGGTACGAGTCCTTCGGCGGATAGACGACGTCGGGGTCGTCGATCCGGAACTCCTCGAGTCGCTCGGCGGAGTCTCCGTGGTCGATACCGGCCATGAAGTCCGGTAGGTCGACCCCGCTTCCGAAATCGTCGCCCTCGGCCCGCACCACCAGGACCTTCACGTCGTCGTCGATGCTCGCCCGATGAAGCAGATCGGCGTAGCGTAGTCGCGCTTCGACCGTGGGAGCGTTCAGGCGGTCGGGCCGGTTGAACGTGATGGTCGCGATCTTCGAAGCCGGATCCTTCTCGTAGAGGATGATCTCTTCCGCCGACGGCGGTTCGCTGTTCGACATGTGTGTACTCCTCGAAGTCAGTATTGGCTACCGAGACTTGTTACCGAGCGGGAGCCCGGCCGATCACTCCGTCTGCTTCCAGTGCACGCAGGTCGTCGTCGGTGACGCCCAGCGCCTTCAGTTCGTCGTCGTTGTGTTCCCCGAGCAACGGCGCCGGGCGCTGTGTCAGACGCTCGGGGAGTCCGGTCATGGTGAACGGCAGGGTGCTCTGCCGATAACGGCCGGCGACAGGGTGTTCCATGTCCTCGAAGAACTTCCGCGCGATCAGCTGCTCGATCTCGATCTGGCGGTGCGGCTGCATCACCTTCGCGACGGGGACACCGGCGCTCCACAGCCGGTCGACGATGTGCTCGGCATTCCGGCCTTCGCACCAGGCCTGCATGAGCTTGTCGATCTCGTCATGATACTCGAGACGCCCTGCAGCGGCAGCGAAGCGGGCGTCCCGGAACTCCGGGACCTCCTTCGAGGCGTCGACGAGCGCACCCCACTGGGCGTCGTTCTCGACGGCGAGTGCAATCCAACTGTCGGGCCGGCCGAACTCGTCGACGTCCTTCGTCCGGTACAACCCTTGCGGAGCGGCGTCCGGCCCTCGGTTTCCCTGTCGCGTCAGAATCGACCCGGTCGCGGTGTATTCGATGATCTGCTCAGCGGTGATGCTCAGTGCCGCATCGATCATCGACGCTTCGACGAGCGCACCTTCGCCTGTGGCCGTGCGGTGTTCGAGCGCGAGTAGCAGACCGTACACCGCGTGCATGCCGGCGTTCGGGTCGCCGATACAGGAGGGTTCGAGTGGGTTCCGGTCCGGGTAGCCCGTCATCCAGGTCAGGCCCGCGGCGTCCTCGATCGAATAGGCGAATGCGGCGATGTCGCGCCAGGGACCGTCGAGTCCGAAGCCCGGCATACGCACCATCACGATGTCGGGCCTGATCTCGCGTACCCGCTCGTAGTTCAGCCCCGCTTGATCGAGCACCCGCGGCGTGAAGTTCTCTACGAGCACGTCGCAGGTTTCGATGAGACGCTCGAGCAGTGTGCGCCCCTCGTCGGTGGTGAAGTCGATCGTGACACTCTTCTTGCCGGCATTTCCACCGAGATGAATGGGGGAACGTTCCCACCACATGTCGACGTCACCCGACACTCCACCGACGAGCCGACCGCCGTCCGGGCGTACAACGGACTCGAGATGAATGACGTCGGCGCCGAGCAGGGCGAGCAGATGGGTCGAGGTGGGGCCGGCCCAGAAGGCCGTCATGTCGAGCACCCGCAACCCGGCGAACGGCAAGGTGCCACTAGCGCCGTCGCTGTGTGCGCGCACGGGACCGAACCGGTCGCGATGCGCACCGAGAGCTGGAGATGGTTGCGGTGCAGCCCAAGTGAACGACGACACCTGGAAAGGTTGGCGCGGCTGCAGGAACTTCCCGTACGGGTTCTCGACGAACACCCTGCGCGCTTCGAAGTGGTCGAGTGTGGCGACGTTGCTGGGATCTGCGACGGGAGCGTTCGGGATTCGGAAGGCGATCGCCAGTTCGCGGATTTCGTCGACGGTGCGCTCGGCTACCCATTCGGCGATCAGGGGCGCCACCTCCGCCGGACGGGACATGATGGCGTCGTCCTCGATCCATTCCGCGTGGTTCATCATCACGTAGAGGTCCTGGCGCTGTTGCAGCGTCCCGCAAGCCATTCCGACCAGACCGTCGGCAGCCTGCTGCACGCCTGGGAGCACGAGCGCCCGTTCGGTGCGCCACGGTCGCTCCATCACATCGTGGTAGGTGACGGGGTAATACGTCAGACTCAACACGATCGCCTCGAGCATCGACAGGTCGATGAGGCACCCGCGACCCGTGAGGCGTGAATTCACACGTCCGGTCAGGGCCCCGATGGCGGTGTAGGTGCCGGTCACGAACTGTCCAACCCGGCCGCCCACCTGGACAGGCGCGCGATCGGGCGCGCCACGGCCCAGGCCGACGATCGCGCCTGACCACGCTTGAAGTGTGAATTCGGTTGCAGCCCTGCCACTCCACGGGCCATCGAGTCCGAACGGGCTGATCGATACGATGACGAGGTGCGGGTAGTCGGCTTCCAACCGCTTCGGATGCAGTTCGGCGATACTCGCGAAGGGGGAATCCGCTGACCAGATCACCGCATCGGCGCTCGCCAGCCGCCGCCCGACCTGCATTGCGACGTCCGCGGATTCAGGATCGAGGACGAGGCTTTCCTTGCCGCCCGCCAAGAACTGGAAGAACGGACCGCTCTCTTCGTCGCCGATCTCAGCACCCGAGCCGGACCAGCGACGCAACGGGTCGCCGTCCGTCGCTTCCACTTTCAGGACCGTGGCACCACCGTCTACCAGGAGCTTCGTCCCGTAGCCTCCGGCAACGCCGATGGACAGGTCGACGACGACGAAGCCCTCGAGCGGAAGCTCTTCGATCCGGCTGTCCTGACCTTTGTACATTCGAGATTCCTCACGCCCGTCGGATCAGCAGCCAACCCAGTTCACTAGACGATGTGTCTCGTTATTGGACACTGTTCCTCAGCACAGGGGGGATCGTCAAGCAAATGGTCGGATTCTCCAGCGAAGTGTCGGCGCTCGTCAGCCCGCGGTGGCACCAGAAGGGCTGTCGGCGACGTACTTCTCCATGCGCAGAGCACTCAACAGCTGCGTCGACAGCAGGCTCGCGTCCTGCGCGATGCCGGCAGCGGCGACGAACCGATCGGGTCGCAGGAACAGGACCGACTCGCGGTGAGCGTCGAACCAGGCCTTGAGCTGCCCCGGGTCGCCGACCACGGTCACGTCGTCTCCGTACGAGGTCCGCCCCACCTGGGCAGCCGGAACGACGGTGACGAGCCGCGCACCGATCTTGCGCCACGCCTCCACGCTGGGCTTGTCGAGCACCGCGGTGGGGTCGTTGTTCCAGCAAAGCACCGCGAACCAGCTTCCGAGCGCCTCGTCGAGACGGCACCGGCCGTTCTCGGTGACGACCTCGGGCTGAATGAACATCCGGCCGACCGGCGAGTCCTTGCCGGGGAGGGGCACCACCGCCCCGGTCTCGTATCGCGGCATCGGCTTGAACCGCATCTCGAGGATGTAGCGCTTGAGGGCGGGGAGCGCCGACGCCGAGCGAAGCACCCGGTCGCGAAGCCAGGCAAGGCGCTTGTCACGCACCGAGATCACCCGCCCGACCATGGTCGACAGATCGATCATGGCCCGGGCATGTCCGCGCCGCTCCGCATCGTAGGTGGTCAGCAGGTCGGGGTCGGCCTGTCCGGAGCACACTGCGGCGAGTTTCCAGCCGAGATTGACCGCGTCGCGCATGCCGCTGTTGTATCCCTGCCCCTGCCAGACGGGCATGAGGTGGGCGGCGTCGCCCGCGATGAAGATGCGTCCGCGACCGAACTCCCCCGCGATCCGCGAGTGATGGGTGTAGATGCGGTAGGCAATGATCTCGGCGTCCTCCGGGCGCGGGATGTGCAGGCCGAGAAGAGCGCGCACGAAGCCGATGTCGTCGACCTCGCTGTCGTGCTCGTCGTCCATGAGCATGAACTCGAAGCGCCGGATGCCGTGGGCGATGGAAATGGACGCGTAGGGCCGCTCGGGGTCGGCGCCGACGTAGCTGTTCGGCGAGCCGAGGGGGTCATGGGCGAGGTCCACAACGAGCCAACGGGTGGACGACGTGACACCGTCGAACGCGGTCCCGATGATGTGGCGGGTTCGACTCTTACCGCCGTCGCATCCGACCACGTATCGCGCGCGCACCTCGCGAGGTGCGCCGCGGTCGCGGAGTTCGACAACGACACCGTCCCCGTCTTCTCGCAGGGACTGCATCGGGGTGGACCAGCACACGTCGACGGTGTCGAAACGCGCGAGGCCTTCGAGGAGCTCGGCATCCACGAGTGGCTGGACGAACCCGTTGCGCCGCGGCCAGCCGAACTGCGCCCGACTCGGCGCCATCTCCGCGAGAAGCTCACCATTGCCGTTGACGAATCGCAGGATCTGATTCGGAATGAGGTGCTGTTCAACGTTTCTTGCCAGACCGATGCCCTGGAATGCGCGCATGGACTCATCGTCCAGTCCCACACCGCGCGGGTAGTCGATGAGGACGTCTCGCTCCTCCGCGATGAGAACCTGCAGCCCTCGGGCTCCCAGAATGTTCGCCAAGGTGAGCCCCACGGGCCCAGCTCCCACGATGAGCACATCGACGGCAGCAGGCTCCGAAGCAGATCGTTCTCGACCGTCGGTCACGGGCACTCCCTTGCATCAGTGTGTTGTATTTATCGAACACCGAGCTTCTATATCCACACGTACTATGTCGAATGCGGAGCTATAGTGTCAACACCGCCATCGCGGCCGAAGTGCATATAATGAGCTTCATGTTGTACTTTTCGCTCACGGGCGTGCGCTGAATGACGACGTCGAACGGGCGCCAGCAGCCTGCACCCCAGGTCGGCAGCCGGACGCTGGCTCGCGGACTCACCGCACTGCTTGCCGTCGTGGACTCCCCCGACGGCATGACCGTTCAGCGTCTCGCCGCCGAACTGGACGTCCACCGCTCGATCGCGTACCGAATCCTGCAGACATTGCGCGACTTCGGATTCGTGACGCACGGATCCGACGGCAGCTACCGCCCCGGAGCGCTCCTCGCCGCCCTCTCGACGTCCTACCTACCGGCGCTGCGCGAGATCGCCACCCCGGTGATGCGTCGCCTCGCCGACCAGGCCGGTTGCACCGTGCACCTGTTCGTCGTCGAGGGCGAGGAAGCAGTCTCGATCGAGGTGGTGGAGCCCGTGACGGTGCTCCAGCACATTGCTTTCCGCGCCGGAATGCGGACGCCGCTGGATCGCGGCGCCGCCGGTTACGCGCTGCTTGCAGCGGGGCCGGCACTTCCGGGCGAGCCCGAGGTAGTCGTCGAGGCACGGCGGCGCGGATACGCTACGAGCTCGGGTGAGGTCGAGTCCGGCGCCTACGCGGTCGCGGCCCCGATCGCGAACTCACACCCCGCGGCGTGCCTGACGCTCATGAGCCATCGTGAGAACCAGCTGGCCACGGCTGCGCCGGAGGTCGTGCGGGCCGCGGAGGAGATCGCATCGGCAGTGCTCGAGGGCTGAGCGCCGTCATGCGTCGCTGCAGAGGAAACCGATCACGGCCTTGTCGCAGATCTCCTGCTGCTCCCACTGCGGCCAGTGCCCGGCTCCGTCGATGAAGAGGAACTGCCCGTTCGGCATCTTGTCGGCCATGTCCATGCCTGCCCCCGCAGGGCCGGACGGGTCATCGCTGGTCCAGATCACCAGCGCGGGTGCCGCCACTGCGGCCAGGTCTGCGTCGGTGACCATGTTGCGCCGCCGCACCTCGGGATCCTGTAGGCACAGGACGTGTCGCATCGACTCGGCGAACCCGGGTCGCGAATAGATCGCTCGGCGGCACCCGACGAGTTCGTCCGTGACACTTGAAGGATCGGCCATGAGCCACTCGAGACGCGCCCGGATGCGTTCCTCCGAAGGGTCGTCGGCGGCGGACTGGCTCAAGTCTCTGATCCGCGCCATCACTTCCGGGGCGGCCATGGTTCCGCCGGGTGTGTTGAGCACGACGCGGTCCAGCCGTTCGGGGTGCTCGACAGCGAATTTGATTGCCACCCAACCACCGAGTGACTCGCCTGACAGGTGCACGCGATCCAGATCCAGATCATCCAGTAGCGCGGCGAGATGCCCGACGTAGGCGTCGATCTCGAGATCATGCTCGGTCGGAGTCGTGTAACCCTGCCCGGGGAAGTCGTAGGCAATGACGGTGAAAAGCTCGGAGAGCGCAGGAATGTTCCGCGAGAATGCTTCCAGATGTCCGCCCGTACCGTGCATGAGCACCAGCGCAGGACCGGAACCCGCGCGCAGCACCCGGGTCCGCCACCCGTCGATCTCGCGGTACTCGATCGTGTGTGCCACCGTGCCGAGGTCGTCCCAGATAGTCATTGCGCAGCACACTCCTTCGGTATTACGGCGGCCTTCTGTACTGCAGTGGTGACGGCGAATCCGGCGAACCACTCTTTGATCGGTCGGTAGTAACGGCGTGTCATCTCGTAGTCGCCCTGAGTGGACAGCGCAGCGTAGGCGGCGATCCAGGTGCGGATCTCATGGGCGGAATGGCCGCCCTCCTCGACGAACCAGTCGGTCGATTTATCGTCGAACGCAGTGGTGGCGCCCGACTCGAACGCGTCGAGCACGAATGCGTCGAATTCGGGGTTGAGGTCGTGGAACTCGGTTGAGCCCGACGCGAACGCGCCCGCTGCCGCGACCGTGCGAGACTCCCGCACCCTACGCTGTTCGGCAGTAGGGTTGCGCCCGTGTGTAATTCGTTCGACCACTTCCGGGGTGGCGTTTTCCATGCGGGGAACCGGCGGGTCGTGCGAGAGGCCACCCGACCCGACGATCAGCACTCGCTTCCCCGACTTCGCCACCGATCGTCCTGCAGCCTCCCCCAGCAGACGCGCTCGACTTGCCGGGCCGAGCGGCTCGGCCACACAGTTGATGAACACCGGAACCAGAGGTGGAAGCTTCTCCATGGAACCGAACAGAAACAGAAGTGGCTGAACGAAACCGTGGTCCACCTGCATCGACTCGGACAGCGCCACATCGACGCCCGACTCGAGTGCGTGTCGCGCGAGGGCATAGGCGGCGGCGCGGTCGACGGGAAGCGGACCCTTCGGCAGCCCGTAGTCACCCACGGATGCGGCTGCCGTGCCCACGCAGAATGACGGCATCAGCTCGTACAGGAATCCGTTGTAGTGGTCGGGAGCGAAGACCAGCACGAGTTCGGGATCGAACTCCTCCACGAACGCGCGTGCCCCCGCAAGCTGGGCGTGCACCTCGTCGGCGATGTCTGCCGGAGGGTCGTGCAGGCCGATCAGCGGCGAGTGCGACGAAGCGCAGAGAGCAAGCGGCATGGTCACTCCGTTCGTCGACCGAGCGAGCAGGACCGTGTGCGTTATATACACACCATATCTCGGTATCTACACGCGAGACAGTAACACCCGACCCATCGAGGTTCAACGAATCCCGCTGGTTCGCCCATCCCGTCCGCGGCGAGGGGTTCGACGGATGAGACGACGGATTCACTCGCTCGCCCTACGAGCGGCCGTCAGATGGTGGCCACCAGAATGTCCTCCCCGCTCGACGGGCGCAGACTGTCGGCCCTGTCGGCAAAGTAGCGTGCTCCCAGCGATGTTCCCGCGACGTGCCGGACTTGCGTGAGGCCCGATTCCCCGGCGAGAGTCAGTATTTCAGAGGGTGTGTAGAAGCTGACGAAGGGTGTTCCGGAGACCTCGGCCCCCTTTCCACCGGTCTCGAGGCCTGCGCGGTCGATCTCGCCGATCAGCTCGGCGGGCAACAGGAAGGTCATTGCCAGCGTCGACCCGGCTGCGAGCCCGGCGGCCTGCCGAAGTGTCGCCGCGGTCGCGTCCCTGGTCAGATAGTGCGACACACCTGTGGAGACGCCCGGACCGATGGGCGGTCTCGACCTCCGAGGTGAAGCCCGTCTGTTGGAAGAACTTCACCGACCTTCCGCAGTCGCGGGTCGTCAGAAACACGGCTTCGATTCCGTCGGTTGTCATTTCACTCTCCGTTCCGGAGGAACACGAGTGCTACTCCTGGGGTCGAGGTAGTCATGTGCCACAGCCAGGGCACGCATCTGGTGTTCTCGACAGCGAATATCGCAGTCGAGAACACCAAAGATCAGGTCGGCCTTGAAGAGGGGGAGCATCAGGGGAATTACACCGCAGGCGATGCTTTTCTATTTCAGGACGGCATCGACCGGCTTCTCAACGCCGACGGCTGCGCAGGGGAGGTGGGGGCCTCCTTCTCCAATTCGATCATCCGCTCACCGATTTCCTGGAGCTTCTTGCGCCCCAATGCTTCACGCACCTTCGGAAACCACTCCTGCTCTTCCTCGTCGATATGATGCTCGACGTTCTCGATCAACACGGAAGCGCGGGGTCGATCAGCCCGGAAAGCCGGCGATGTGAACGTGCCGGACCCGACGTTTCGGACCAGGACCACATCTTGATCTACCGACTCGTCCTCGTGATCGGCAGACGCAACCGCACCTCGGTGCCGCGCGGTTCGTTCGCAAGGAACCGGATGTCGCCGCCATGCCGTTCGACGATGTGTTCCGACAGAATCAACCCGAGCCCCGACCCATCCTGTTTCGCCGAGAACACTCCTGACGCCAGGCGGTTCTCGGGTGCGCTCTCCATCCCCCGACCTTGGTCCGCGACCGAGACACAGGCCCACTCCCCGTCGCGCGAAGTGCTCACCGTCAGTTCCTTGACCTCGGTGGTCGGCAGCACGATCTCGTCGATCGCGTTGAAGCACAAGTTGATGATCACCTGTCCGATCAGCACACTCTCGCCCTGAACCGGCAGCGGTTCGGGCGTCGAATGCACATCGACGCGGATACCGCGCTCCGCCGCACGCAGCCGCACGAAATACAGGCTCTCGTCGACCACCTCATCGAGATCCAGTGCAGACATCGTCGATTCGATACGTCGCACATACCGTTTGACGGACGCCACGATCTCCGCTGCGCGGCTCAACTGTCTCTCTGCCATATCCAATCCGTACGAGAGCTGCTCACGGTCGAGGGTGCCTCCCGCGACACGCGCCTTCAGTCCGCTCAGATAGTTCGACGACGCGGCGAGGGGCTGTCCGAGCTCGTGGGCCAGGATCATCGCCATGTCACCCATCGCGTTGTAGCGGCTCAGATACTGGAGATTGGCCTCCTGGTACTCGTGCCGCAGTTCCAGTTCGACGCGTTCGGTGACGTCCCGGAAGGCCAGCACGCGCGAGACGATGCCGTCGTGCACGACGTCCTCGAGCTCACCGGCCAGCCACGTGATGCTCCCGTCCACCTTCGTGATCCTCTGCGTGATCTTGACGGATCCGTTTCCGGACGCGAGTTTTGCCACCACCTGCTCGGAGTTCAGTGCTGGGTCGCACCGGCCCAGGTCTTCGAGATGGACACCCGTCAGCCGATCGGGTGTGGAATCGAACAGCCGCGCGGCGAGCGGAGAGATGTCTTCGATGCAATTGTCGTCGTCGAGCACCAGGATTCCTGCCGACGTGTGGGTCATGATCCGCTGCAAGGACTGCGACACCCAGCTGAGTTCCTGCTGGATCTCGACCTCCTCGGAGATGTTGCGGAACTCGACCATCACCACCGGACCATCCTGGAACTGGATGTGCGACGCGGTGGCATCGGTGAGGAAGTCGACGCCCGCCTTGGTCCGGTATTTCCACTGCCGGCGACTCGACCCGTGGACGACGGCGGACTGGAGCCACGCGACACCGAGCGCTCGACGGTACTGCCGTTCCTGGCTGCTCATGTGGTGCGCCTTGAGCGGACGCAACTCCTCGAGCGTGAATCCGAACATCCGACACGCTGCAGGATTCGCCCACAGGATGTTCTTCGACGCGGCCTCGTGAATCAGGATGCCCGTCCGAGTGTGTTCCGCCATCGCCTGGAAGTCGCGTCGGGTCGGGAACATCGATCAGCACCTCCGAGAACAGGACGGCCCATCATGGAACGCAGCCCGTCACCACCGCCATCGGTAATTACTTTATGACCTCGGGAGAAAACCCCGATACCGCCGTAGCCCCGTCCTCCATAGCGTGTTCATCAGCGCGAACACGAGCGAACGGAGACGACATGACGATCCCCAGCACCACCGAACGGATCGCGGCCGAGCCTGTGGGCGCGGCACGGGACCGTGCATTCGACGATGCGCTCGAAGTCCTGCGCGACCGACGCGACGAGTTCAACAAGCAGCACTTCGTTCCGCCCGAGTACATTGCCCTGCTCAAGCGCGCCGGGATGTATCGGGCGTCGACACCGGCACAGTTCGGTGGCGAACCGATGGACCCGTCGTCGTTCATGAAGCTCGTCGAGCGGATCTCCGCGGTGGACCCTGCCACGGGCTGGGTTGCGAGCTTCGGGTCGTCTCTGGTGTATTTCTCTGCTCTGCCGGTCGCGACGCAGGCGAAGATCTACGCCGAGGGACCGGACCTCGCCTACGCAGGTGGCCTGTTCCCGATGCAGGAAGCCGAGAAGGTGGAGGGCGGTTACCTGTGCAGTGGGCTCTGGCAGTTCGCCAGCGGATGCCGCGGCGCCGACATTCTCGGCATCGGCCTCGCCGGCGGGCCGGATTCCAACGGAATGCCACTCACCGCACTCGTGGATCCGGCCGACGTGGAGATCGTGGAGAACTGGGATGTTGCCGGAATGAAGGCTACCGGCTCCCACGCCGTCCGCGCAGACAGGCTTTTCGTGCCCGAAGAGATGACCTTCGTGCGTGGCGGCGTCCCGCAGGTGGATGAGCCGATCACCCGTTACCCGATGCTTCCCTACGCGGCGCAGGTCCTTGCGGTGGTGACACTCGGGGCGGCACGCGGCGCCCTCGACTACGTGCGTGAGGTGGGTTCGGCCCGTTCCAGCATCACCGGCGGCACAGCCAAGGGGAATCGCCCCGCCTACAAGACGGGCCTCGCAAAGGCGGAGGCCGATCTGCGCTCGGCGCGGGCGTTCTTCTACGAGGTCACCGACGAGGTCTGGAAGCTCGCCGTATCGCGCGCCGACATCACCGACGAACACAAGGCATTGCTCCGATTGGGTGCGACCCAGGCTGCGCATGTCGGCCGCGATGTGGTGCTCACCGCTTTCGATCTCGCGGGCACCGGTGCGATCTACGAGAGCCATCCGCTCCAGAGATATCTGCAGGACGCTCTCGTTCCTGCCCAGCACGCGATGCTCCAGACCAACACCTTCGAGGCCGCCGGTTCGATCCTGCTCGGGCTCGACGCCGGTATCCCCAGTTTCCCCTGACCGGGCTCGCACCCCAACGAAAGGACGCCGTCATGGCCGAACCGCTGCGCACACTGTTCTGCATCGGCAACAACCAGAATTTCTTCGATCTGCCCAAGGCGGAGATCGGCCCGGTCTGGGTCGGCATTTCCACCATGCTGTCGAACCTGAAGAACATGGACGGCATCGACATCATCGGCACCTTCGACGACGACGCCCACATGGTCGGGCCGTCCGATGGCTGGCCGTGGACCTGCTACGTCCTCGCCGATGCTCGGGATCAAGAGACGGTGAAGAACGCATGCAACCTGCTGCGCACCACCATGATCGGCGAATACGCACTGTGGAAGTTCTTCAAGATCGAAGCGCGGATGGGTCGTGAGCTGACCATTCGGGACGACGTGGAGTTGTGATCCGATGACCGCCCTCGAACGCCGTCTGGCAGTCCTCGAAGCGAAGGACGCCGTCCGCGACTGCCTGACCCGCTACATGGACCTGTGCGACGTGCCCGGGCCATTGGAGAGCGCCGACGAGATCGGACTGCTGTTCACCGCCGACGCGACCTGGGAGGGGGTAGGCCCTGAGTACGCCGGCAAGTTCGGAATCGCCCGAGGGCGCGCCGAGGTGGTTGCGCTCGTCTCGCAGTATCTCCCACCGGCAGAGCACTTCGTCCGCAATGCTCATCTGCTCGGCAGCGAGCAGATCCGGGTCGAGGGTGACGATACTCGGGGCCGTTGGATCATGCAGCAACTCTCGCTCCACACGGACGGCACCGCCGAGTTGTTGTGCGCCCGGCTCGAAATCGACTTCGAGATCGAACGACTCCCCCATCCCACCGCCCGGATGAGCCGGTTCCGTACGCAGCGGATGTTCGCGACACCGCTGCCCACCGAAGCAATGGCCCACCTGCACTGATGCGGACGCCCGCACGACACGAATTCCGAAAGAAGAGCACCATGACAACGGTCGAGCATTCGATCCAAGAGAACTACGGCGACCTCGTCGGCACCGATCGTGTCGCCGGCCGGCTCTACACCGATCCGGAGATCTTCCGCGTGGAGATGGAGAAGATCTTCTACCGTACGTGGGTGTGGGTCGCGCATGAGAGCGAGATCCCCGAGGCCGGATCGTTCAAGACCACCCAGGTGGGCGATCAGCCGGTGATCGTCACCCGCGACCGCAAGGGCAATTTCAACACCCTGCTCAATCGGTGCCGCCACCGCGGCGCGACCGTGTGCGACCAGCGCAGCGGCAAGGCGAACGGTTTCACCTGCCCCTACCACAACTGGTCGTACGCACTCGACGGTCGCCTGCGCGGCATCCCCTACCCGGACGGGTACGAGGGTGTCATCGACAAGAAGGACTACCCGCTCCAGACCCTCCGCACCGAAAGCTACATGGGGATGATCTGGGCGACGTTCAACCAGGACGCCGAGCCGCTCGAGGATTTCCTGGGCGACGCCAAGATCTGGATGGAGCGGTTCTTCAAACAGAGCAACGGTGTACCGACCAAGGTCATCGGCGTACACAAGTTCCGCTTCAAAGGAAACTGGAAGATCCAGCTCGAGAACACCACCGACGGTTACCACTTCCCGATGGTCCACAAGTCGTGGATGGCCTCGGTCGATGCGGAAACCGCGAACATGATGTCGTTCATGGACGATCCGAGCGCTGAAACACACTCGCTCGGTAACGGGCACAGTGTCGCGATCATGGCGGCCGCCCACATGGACCTCGACATCGACGACGGCACCGAAGAGATCCAGCCTCGATTCCAGCATCTCGTCGACGAACTCGCCGAAGCCGGCGAAAGTCCCGAGCGGATCCGCCGCTACATGCGCTCGATGCACGGATGCGGGTTCAACCTCAACACGTTCCCGAACGTGGCGATGTCGTCGTCGTTCTTCCGCGTGCTCATCCCCATTTCCGTCGACGAAACCGAGATCTGGCACATGGCCATCGGCATGGACGGCGGACCCGAGAGCGTCAACCGGGAACGACTGCGCATCCACGAACATTTCCAGGGACCGTTCGGATTCGGTAGCCCCGACGATGCCGAAGGCTGGACCCGGGTGCAGATCGGTGCCGGCGGCAATCCCAACATGCCGATCCTCGTCAACCGCGGCGAGGGACGCGAATATCTCACCGAAGAAGGCTGGCCCACTTCACATGTCACCGACGAAACGGGAATGCGTGAGGCCTACGCGATGTGGAAGAAGTTGATGAGCGATGACTGACCTCACCCTGACGGACCCCCGCGTCCTGCGCGCGATCGAGCTCATCTGGAAGGAAGCCGAAGCGCTCGACGACAAGGACTACAAGTCGTGGGAGCAGATGTACACCGACGACGCCCATTACGTCGTCCCGATCGACCCGGATACCGACGATTTCGGGTCGTCGCTCAACCTGGTGTACGACGACAAGCGCATGCGGCGGCTTCGCGTCGAGCGCATGCTGCAGGGCTATTCGCCGTCTGCGGTGGCGGCGGCACGCACCGTCCGGGTCATCTCCCGCTTCACCGTGCGCGAGCTCACCGACACCTCCGTCACCGTTCGCTCGGCCCAGATTCTCAATGCGTTCAAGCGGAACGAGTTCCTGACACTCGGCGCGAACCTGACGCACACCGTTGTCTTGGACGACGAGGGTGACGACAAGATCTCCCTCAAGGTGATCCGTCTCGTCGACAGCGAGGACGCGGTCAGCGCCTCCGGTTACCTGCTGTAAGGAGCTGGTATGACCACCACCAACGGCATCGCGATCGTCACCGGCGCCGCCGGCGGAATGGGCGCCGTCATCGCCCGGAAACTGCACACCGACGGCCGCCGCGTCCTTCTTGCCGACCTCGACGGCGGCGCGGTCGATGCGCTCGCATCGGAATTGTCCGCGGACGGATCCACCGCGCGCGGGGTCAAGCTCGACGTGGGCCACAAGGCCGGGTTCGAGGAGGGTCTCGCGGTGTGTCAGGAAATCTGGGGCACACCTACGATCCTCGTCAACAATGCTGCGGTCACCCAGGCCGCCGATCTGATGACCCTCGCCGAGGACGATTTCACCAGCGTCCTGAACACGAACGTCAACAGCATCTTCTTCGGATGCCAGGTGTTCGGTGCTGCCATGGCCGACAAGGGTTTCGGACGGATCGTCAATATGGCATCACTCGCGGGCCAGAACGGTGGCACCGCCACCGGCGGCCACTACGCCGCGTCCAAGGGCGCCATCCTCACCACCACCAAGGTGTTCGCACGTGAGCTGGCGAGCCGGGGCGTGACGGTGAACGCCGTCTCCCCTGGCCCGCACGACCTGCCCGTGGTGCGCAGGACGGTGCCCGCAGACAAGCTCGAAGGCATCATCGCGGGCATCCCGGTGGGGCGCCTCGGAAGCCCGTCGTTCATCGCCGACACGGTCGCGTTGCTGACCTCCGACGACGCCTTCTTCGTCACCGGCGCTTGCTGGGACGTCAACGGCGGACTGTACGTCCGCTGACGTCCTCCCCTTCCACTGTTGCTACACAAGGAGAAACGGACATGGCACTCATCGACGTCATCGTCTCCGATATCACCCAGGAAACTCCGACCATCAAGTCGATCAGGTTGGAGAAGCCCGACGGGTCGCCGCTGGGTACATATCTTCCGGGTGCGCACATCGACGTGGAAGGGCCGACGGCCATCACCCGCCAGTACTCGCTCTGCAGCACCCCCGACTCCGCGGACTCGTTCGCCTTCGCCGTCAAACGTGAGGCGAACTCCCGCGGCGGGTCTGCCGCCCTGCACGAACTCGCGGTCGGCGACAGACTCCGCATCAGCGAGCCCCGGAACCTCCTCGGCATCGCAACCGACGCACGACACCACGTACTTGTCGCCGCAGGCATCGGCATCACCCCGATGCTGAGCATGGCCCGCTACATGGATGTCCACGACATCAGCTTCGAGCTGCACTACTTCGCCCGAACCGAAGCCGAAGCGGCGTTCCTGCCGTTGCTGAACGACCGCTGCCCCGAGAAGCTCCACGCACACATCGGAGTTTCCCGCGACAGCCAGGAGCAGGTGCTCGACGCGGCCTTCACGACATTGTCGGCAGGTACGCACGTCTACACGTGCGGGCCGGACGGATTCATGGACAAAGTCGTCGCGGTCGCAGGCCGGCATGTCTCGCCCGATGCCGTCCACCTGGAGAACTTCCACGCCGCCGAACAGCCCGACGCAGCCGAGAACGCGGCCTTCGAAGTGGAACTGGAAGGCGAGACCTACGAGATCCCCGCCGACAAGAGCATCGTCGACGTGCTCCAGGAGAACGGTTGCGACGTCGACACCTCCTGCCAGGAAGGGATCTGCGGCACCTGCATCATGCAGGTATTGGAAGGGTCGCCCGAGCACCGCGACAACGTACTCACCAAGGCCGAGAAGGAATCCGGCGAGGTCATGGCCGTATGCGTGTCGCGCACGAAGAGCCCCCGGCTCGTGCTGGACTACTATTGATCGGACTGTTACCGATCGGCGTCCGGGACTTCCACTCCGTACCGGAGGAGGTCCCGGACGAAGGTTCCGATGCTGTCGGAATCGGTCTTGCTCTTGATTCGGGCGCGATGAACGTCGACCGTCTTCACGCTCATGCCGAGCCTGCGGGCAATGTTCTGACTGGGTAGTCCTTCGACGACCAGGGCGAGGATCTGCCGCTCCCTCGGAGTCAGGCACTCGAGCTTCTCCTGCACGACCGTACGCGAGACATGCTCGGCGAAACGGCTTCTGGCTCTCTCCGCACCGGACTGCACGGCGTCGAGCAGTCGCTGCGGGTCGTAGGGCTTCTCGAGGAAGTCCATCGCCCCCTTCTGCAGCGCCCCGACGGACATCCTGATGTCGCCGTGTGCAGAGACGAAGATGATCACGACGTGCGGGGCGAATTCGTTGATTTTCTCCTGTAGCCGCGTGCCGCTCATCCCGGGCATCCGCACATCGAGCACGATGCAGGCCGGTGTCGAACCGTCGTACACGTCGAGGAAGGCATCAGCACTGTGGCAGATCACCGGCTTGATACCGATGCTCTCGAGAATCCAGTCGACGGAATCGCACAGCGCAGGGTCGTCGTCGACGACGTACACCGTTGTCTCCGGCGCATCGTCGGTGGCGCGCGCGGTGGTCATCAGGCGTCGCCTCCCACCCCGACGTTGTCTTCCGGCCCGGTGCTGTCTCCCCACCCGGCCTCAGCGGTCCAGTACCGCGCTCCCACCGCACTGAGTTGGGGCTCCCACGGCGTGATGCGCCTCAGCAGTGGTTCCTCCCCGCGCACCGACTCGTCGGCGGCTTCCGGACCGTCCGCCTCCACCGTCCAGTGCACCCAGTTGACCTCGCGGCCGTACTCGTCGTGCACGAACAGGTCGACGTGATGCCACCCGTAGTTGAAGGTGTCCTCGTAGCAGGTGAGGAACATCCGATGATGGTTGACCGGTCGAGGTGTCAGCATCCCGGTATCTCCTGAAATCGCTGTGTCGCCCGAATTCACTGTGCCTCCCGAAATCACTGCGTTCCCCAAATTTTCAGTGGTGCAGACATCGTCATCCGGCCAGCGGCGGCAGATCACGGAGTGCCGCCTCGAGTTTCTCCCCCACGTCGAACAGATACCCCTCGTCGCCTGCCGATCCGATCACCTGCAGCCCCAGCGGGAGCCCCTGCACCGTGCGGGCACCCGGCACGACCACCACGGGCACGCCGAGCAGCTGCCACGGGCGGCTCAGAATCGGTGAGCCGGTCGCAGACAACCCCTTCGGTGCCGGACCGGTCGCGGCGGGGCCGACGATCACAGCCGGACCGTCGAGGATCTCGCGCAGAAGTTCGCGCGAGCGATCGCGACGGATCAGGGCGGCAGAACATGCCGAACCGGAAATCTCGCGGCCCTGCTGCAGCAGGTCCCGAATCTGAGGGCTCAGCTCGTCACGGTGCTCGTCGAACTCACCGGCACGCTCCCGCGCGGCCTCATAGCCCATCACCGTGAGGTGATCATCCGCGAGCGTCTTGACATGATCGTCCCAGTCGAGTGGCTCCGACCGGAACCCCAGATCGCCCAGGAGGGCGGGGATTCGGCCCAGCAGTGCAATCATCGCGGGGTCAAGATAGTCGAGGTAGCTACCACCCCAGACGAACACGCGTGTAGCGCTGCCGAATGGATCGCTCGATTGCGCACCGAGGAACGCATCGTGCACGTACCGGAGGTCGGCGACAGTGCGGGTCAGAAACCCCAGGGAATCGAGTGATTCGCTCAGGCCGATGATTCCCGACATATCGGTGCTGCCGTGTGGAAGGACCATTCCCGCTGCACCGCAGTACGACGCGGGGCGGGTCAAGGATCCTGCAGTCTGCGTGCCGAGAGCCAGCGGCACAGTGCCTGCACCCACCGCTGCCGCGGAGCCGCTCGACGACCCACCCGGCGTGTGATCGAGCGAACGGGGGTTACGGGTGGGGCCGGGACGGAAGTAGCCGAACTCCGTCGTCACGGTCTTGCCCTGGACGACAGCGCCGAGCGCCCGAAGCCGGGCAACGCAGGGCGCATCGGAAGTGGCCGCAGAGGAAGGAGTGACGGACGAGCCGGCACGCGTGGGCATACCCGCGACATCGATGAGGTCTTTCACGCCGACGGAGACACCGCGCAGGGGGAGGTCGCGCGGGTCGTTGTCGATGTCCGCGGCCTCGGCGGCCGCCGTCGACGAGAGTTGCACCCACGCCTCGAGCTCCGGCTCCCTGGCCTCGATCGCCTCTCTGACCTGCGAGACGAGCTCCGTCGCGGTCGTCGCGCCCGCTCCGATCGACCGCACTTGATCCGAAACCGAGAAACCAACCGCGGGCGCGTTCACATCTTCCTCCTACGTTCGCTGACCTCACCATTCTGCCCAGTGAGCGCAGTCGCCGACAGTAAAGGTTTCCCTCCTACCCGAGCGAGGAAACGGCAAATATGTTTTCCACACCGTCGGTCCGATGGTGCCCGTCCAACACTTCCCGCACGCACCACGCCCATTCCCAGCCCACAAGAAAGGCGGCTGCACATGGCTTCGTCCGTGGCGCCGGACAAGATCATCGATTCTCCCCGACCGGAGACATCGAAGAAGATCGATTTCGGCAGAATGAACCGCAAGGCCTGGCTCATCACAGCACTGCTCGTCCTGTTCCAGATCGTCGCGTTCGCCGACAAGGCAGTGCTGGGTCTGGTTGCGTCCGAGGCGATTCCCGATCTGGGTATCTCCGCGGTCGAGTTCGGCTTCATCGGCAGCGCCTTCTTCTTCCTGTACGCCGTGGTGTCCGTCGTGACCGGCTTTCTCGCAGCGAAGTTCTCGGTGCGGTGGATCATCCTCACGATGGGCGTCGTGTGGGCGGTCATGCAGTTCCCCATGCTGCTCGGTGGCGGTGCCGCGATCCTGCTCGTCACCCGCATCGTTCTCGGCGGCGCCGAAGGGCCGGCCACGGCGATGTCGCTGACCTCGGTCCACTCGTGGTTCGAGCCGCGTCGTCGTGCTCTGCCGTCGAATCTCGTGGCTGCCGGCTCCACCCTCGGTCCCGTTCTCGCCGCGCCCGCGCTGGCGTGGGTCATCGGCGAATGGGGCTGGCGCTGGGCCTTCGGTGTCCTCGGTATCGTCGGATTCGTCTGGGTGATCGCATGGGTGTTGCTCGCCGGCGACGGCCCCTACTCGGGTCATGGAAAACACGGCGAGGACGGCGTGCCCGCCGAGGCCACCGCCGAGATGGACACCGAGGACGTCGACAAGCAGAAACCCATCGCTCTCTGGCGCGCATTCGCCAGCCTGACCTTCCTCGCCGCGGTCATCGGCGGCGGCTCCAACTTCTGGGTCCAGGGTTTCGTCACGACCTGGCTTCCGCAGTACCTCGGCACCGTCGTCGGGCTTTCCTTGCCTCAGGTCGGAACGGTCACGACCATTCCGTGGATCCTGGGCGCGGTCGTCCTGCTGTTCCTCGGATTCCTCGGCCATCGGCTGATGCAGAAGGGGTTCGATTCGCACCGCTCCATCGCGATCCCCTTCGGGATCGCGGCACTCGTCGCCGGTGTCTGCTTCATCCTCGTACAAACAGCATCAGGTGTCTTCGCTGTGGCGCTGCTCTGTATCGCAGCCGGTTGCAGCCTCGCCTACCCGATGACCGCATCAGCGTTGGCGTTCTCCGTGGGCAAGAAGCAGCGGCCCATCATGATGGCCACGCTCGGTGGTGTCGCCTCCGTGGGAGCGATCATCTCGCCCACGCTCGTCGGATGGCTGATGACCCGAGCCGGGTATGTCTCGCCTCCATCCGGATCTGAACTCACTCCAGAGATGGCGAACAACATGGCCGCCGGTGTGCACCAAGCATTCACGATCACCGGTGTCGTTCTCCTCGTCGGTGGCGTGCTGTGCATCCTGTTCCTCCGCCCCGAGGCCCTCGGACGCAAGCTCCAGGCCGGCTACAGCAAGTAATCTCCCCCGAGCAAGGAGGGCACTCATGTCCACCGACACCACCATCGACATCGACAGTGACATCGACAAGGGCCTGTTCCGCGAGGTGATGGGCCACTACCCCACCGGCGTCGCGGTAGTCACGGGGCGCGCAGACGACGGCGAGCTGCTCGCTCTCGTCGTCGGCACATTCAGCTCGGTGTCTCTCGAGCCTCCCCTCGTCTCCTTCATGCCGATGAAGACGTCCAAGTCGTTCGACAAGCTCCGCCGATGCGATTCGGTATGCATCAACATTCTCGGCGGCGAGCAGGAAGACCTGGTCTCCACGATCGCACGACGTTGGGAGAACAAGTTCGACGGCATCGACTGGTTCGGCTCACCATCCGGCGACCCCGTACTCGAACAGTCCGTCGCGTGGATCGATGCCCGCATCACGAACACACTGGACGCCGGTGACCATTGGATCATCCTCTGCAGCGTGAACGACATGGCCGTCACCAATCCTGTTGCGCCACTGATCTACTTCCAGGGCGGCTACGGTAGTTTCGTCAGCACATCCTTGATGGCCCGGATGGATCACGAGATCATGGACGAGATCCACGACGCGGAGATCGCACGTCCCGACGTCGAGGCCCTTGCCCGGGCCGTGGAATGCGAGGTCATCCTCTACACAGCGATCAGCAGGGACGAGATGGCGACGGTCCTATCCGCGGTCGGGCCAGGGGTCGATCGGGAGAACGGCCTGGCACGACGAATACCGATCGTGCCGCCCATCGGCGACAGCGTGGTCTTCGACCGCGCCGACGACGAACAGGAGCAATGGCTGACCAAGGCCCACGGCGTCGACGAATCCGTGAAGGGGCACTACCGGCAGCGGATAGCGTTCCTCCGCACCCACGGATACGTGCTGTCACTGCTTCCACAGGAGGGGGTCGCTGCCTATGACACGATGTGCGAGGCCACGCGCCGATACGAGTGCGGGCGCCTGACACCCGTGCAGGAGCGGGACATTCGGGCATCGATCGTCGAATCAACGGTCGACTACCGTCCGCGGGAACTCGATCCCGAGTGTCGCTACAACGTGGGGTCTGTCGTGCTGCCCGTCCGCAACCGGGACGGTAACCACACACTGACGCTACGTCTGGCCCAGCTTCCGACGAATGCATCCGGAGCGACGGTCGCGGAATGGATTTCCCGAGCCAAAGCAGTCGTCGCGGTGCTGGAAGGACGATCCGGTCGGCAGTAGATGTCGCTGCACTACGCCTTCAGCACCAGGAGGAATCCGCCGCCGCCGGCATCGATCTGGGTGTCGAATCGCATGTCCGGTTCCAAGCGCGACAGTCTGTCGAGCAACCACGCGGAGGCGTCCTCGGCGTCGGACTCGGCGGGGCACCGGGCGACGGCGACGCGCCCACCCTTCCGTCTCAGCTGTTCGACCACGCCGATGATGGGTGCGGGATCGACGACGAACAGCTGATCGGGCCACGGTACGACCGGCTTCACGGCACCCTTTCTGGTGTTGCAGGCGCGGTGCGCGAGCCGCTCGACCCCGCCCCTGCCCTTGGCGCCCTTCTTGGCGGTATTGATGCTGTCGATGCTGGGGCCGCGCGGGTCGTTGACCGACATATCGGAATCCACCGGTTCGTCGCACAACCAGCATCTCCACGACTCGCGGTCGCCGACTTCCTGAAGGGTGCTCATGGGCACGAACGCTACCCGGGCACTCGGTGTGGTCAGAAGTTCGGCTCAGCGGAGACTGTCGCGTACGACGCGGTCGATCAGTTCGGCCTCGTTCACGTTCGATGCTGCAAGACCCAGCGAGCCCGTCGACGAGAGCACGGCGATCCCGTGGACCCCGACCCACAGCGCCGCCGCGCTCTGTGCCGCGTCTTCCACGACTGCCGATTGCTCGACCATCGTGACCAGCCATGTGAACAGCGGTTGCGACACGGTCCGCAGCTCGGAACCGGAGCCTTCGAGCAGGTCGTGCCGGAAGATCAGGGTGAACATCGCCGGCCGGCGGCGGGCGAAGTCGACATAGGCAACGGCCAGTGGGGCAAGGTTGCCGTCTGTTCCCGCCGCCGCGGCGAGCACCGCCGAGAGGTCATTCAAGCCGACCTCGGCGATCGCCGCGAGCAGACTCCTGTGCGTGGGGAACCATCGACGCGGCGCGCCGTGCGAGACACCTGCTCGCCGCGCGATCTCTCGCAGACCGATCTCTGCCGACCCTGTCTCCTCCATCAACTCGATGCCCGCCCTCACCAGGGCCGATCTCGTATCCTCCGTTTTCACGTAGACAGTGTCTCCCATCTTCGTGTAGACACTGTCTATGCATTTCTGGAGTGCGTGCTTCTACCGGCTGTGCCGGCACGCCCTGATCGGACCGACCCTGCATCTACTAGGACGTCCGAAGATCGTGGGTCGGGAGAACATCCCGCGCCACGGACCGATCATCGTGGCAGCCAACCACCTCGCAGTACTCGACTCGTTCTACCTGACGCTGGCCGCCCGGCGGCAGATCACCTTCCTGGCCAAGCGCGAGTACTTCGACAGAGGCGGCGTCGTCGGAAGCCTCCAGAGGTGGTTCTTCTCGGCCATGGGTCAGATTCCGGTGGATCGACGAGGTGGATCCACGGCAGCCCCCGCACTCGAGGCCGCGACCCGGATCGTCGAGCAGGGCGGAGCGTGGGGCATCCACCCGGAAGGCACGCGGTCACCCGACGGTCGCCTCTATCGAGGACGGACCGGAGCCGCCCGAGTCGCCCTCGAGACGGGAACTCCGCTTGTGCCAGTGGCAATTACAGGGACGCGGCCGGATCGCTCCACCCCATGGTGGCGACGCAGGGTCACGGTGGAGATCCTCGAGCCACTGGACTTGATGCCATACCGCAGTGCCGGATCGGCAGGTGCACGAGCGGCCACGGACGCGTTGATGCTCGAACTCGCTGTTCGAACAGGGCAGGAGTACGTCGACGCGTACGCGAAAGGGTGGGAGACGCCGAAGGTCCATCCCGAAGCGGCGTGAACGACCCCCGGGGCGCGCACCATGACCGCACCAGACTATCCCGGTGCGGTAATGGGTTTACGGTTCAGGACGATGCGGTCCCTTACGCCGGCAGCTTCTTCCTCAGACCATGGTGGTCGAAACACGTGCTGTCACAGCCTCGCCGATCCACGGCAATACTGCGTCGCGCACATCGATCTCTCTAGGCAGCAAGCCGTTGGCGTACAACAGGTCCGCCGAACGCTGCTGCTCGTCGAGAAAGTCATCGGTGACCGTGCCGATCCCGAAGGGGCGGCCGCGCAGCGCCGCTTCCCAGCGATCGAGATCAGCGGTGCCGCCACGGCGTTCTGCATCGTCGACGAAGTAACGTGCTGCTTCGCGCGGGTTGGCGACGATCCACGCATCCGATTCCTGCAGGGCTGTGATGATCGCTTCGAGCTCCGGGCGGTGATTCTCGGCGAACTCGCGTCGGACGAACCACAGCGATGGGTGGCTGAAGAGCCCTTCGGTGTCGACCAGGGTGCGCAACTGCGCTGCCGCTTCGACCTCCGCCAGCCCCGGGTAGGCACCGACCCACGCGTCGAGATCTCCGCGCACCAGGGCAGCACCGCCGTCATTCACGTCGACATCGACCGGAACGATGTCATCCCAGCGCAGCCCCTCGCGATCGAGTGCGAGTAGGGCAAGTGTGGTCTGCCACGATCCGTGCGCGATCCCGACCCGCTTGCCGCACAAGTCAGCGACGTTGCGGATACCTGAACTCTCGAGGCTCACCAGCCGCCCGTTCTCGACTCGAGGTCCGGAGATACCGACGTACACCAGGTCGCGCCCTTGACCCAGGCCAGTGATCGGCGGGGTGAATCCTGTGCCGATGAAGTCGTATCCCCCGTCCTCGAACAACCAGTCCGAGTGCAGGGTCGGCAGCCCCTGACGAGGATCGACCCGAGGCGGAGCCGACAGCTCGCGCAGGTCCACCCACTCGACGTCTGGGAGATACCGTTCGAGGAGACCGTTGTGGCGCAGCACGAACAGGGAGTTGTTGTTCGGGAAGTACCCGATACGAATAGTCATTGGGGAGGGTCCTTATCGGCGATATCTCAGACGAGTCCTCGACGGCGGGCTTCATCGAGCAATCCACTGCGGCTCCACTGCGCCACGAGGTTTGTCGAGTCGAAGTCGACAGAGCCACCGACGAGTTCACCGAGCGCCTGGTACTGCGCGCCCTCTTCGAGCAGGACCACGAACTTGGCGAGGTCGAGCAGACCCGACCGGCCGATCACATTGACGCCGCCGTTGGCCTCGAAGATCGCGACCAGATCCGGATCGTCCACGAGGCGGTCGAGGATGAAGTCGCCGGGTGCCTGACTACGGTCGATGTGCGCGGGGATGTCGCGTGAGAGTGTCAAGCGTTGCGAGGCCGCGTACTTGATACGCAGTGTGCGGTGGGTCTGTGCCCACCCGCCCAACCACGGCGTGTGTACGTGCACGATCGAGGTGATCTCGGGATGCTTGCGGAACACTTCGGCGTACCCGGTGACGAATCCCGCCGGACCGTCACCGGCCAGTACCTTTCCGTCGAACGTCGCGAGGATCGGCTTCGCACTGCGGTCGTCTACCCATGGGCCTGGCTCGTTGAGTGCGACGGCCAACTCTTCACCGGGCACCCGTTCGACGAAGTTCACGGTGCCGTTCGCGGACACTGTTCCGGTTTCACGGAACACCCGGAAGGCGGTATCGGCTGCTCGACGAGCCTCATCGACGAAGGCCTCGACAGTAGGATTGACGCGGGTTTCGGTGCTGGTCATATTGATTCTCCTATCGGGTGGGAAGCGTACGAACCGGTGTGGGCGTGGTGCGACGCAGCAACGGCAGCACTTCCTCACCCACGCGGTAGGCCTCTTCGAGGTGGGGGTTCCCGGCGAGAATGAACGCATCCACGCCGACGTCGATCAGTTGGTCGAGACGTTCGGCTACCTGCTCGTAACTACCCACGATGCCGAACGCCGGTCCGCCACGAATGAGGCTGAACCCGCACCACACGTTGGGTTGGACTTCGAGGTCGCGATAGCCGGTAATCGTCTCCGGCACCCGGCCTTTGATGCGTGCGGCACCTACGGAGTCGCCCTGCGCCGCCCGGTTGGCTGCCTCACGGTCGACGAAGGCCCACCCCTTCTCGATCTCCGCCCACGCAGCTTCTTCGGTGTGCCGCGCAACGATATCGATCCGGACAGCGAACTTCGGTGTGCGGCCGGACTTCCCGGAATGCGCACGGACTCCGTCGAACTTCGTGCGAAGGTCGTCGAACGGTTCGAGCCAGGACAGGTAGTAGTCGGAGTGTCTTCCCGCAGCGTCCACGGCGGCGCCGGACGACCCGGAGAAGTACACCTCGGGGAAGGGCTGGCCCGTCAGCAACGGTGGCAGCGATGCACCCTCGGTCCTGAAGAACTGTCCGTCGTAATCGAAGGGCACGCCATCCCACACTCCGCGCAGAACATCGAGGAATTCCGAGGTTCGCGCATAGCGGTCATCGTGCTGCACTTTGTCGCCCCACCACAATTGTGGTGCTCCACCGCCGCCACTGATGATGTTGTAGACCAGGCGTCCTCCGGTGGCACGCTGGAGGCTTGCCGACATCCGGGCGGCCTGCAAGGGATGCAGAAAGCCCGGTTGGAATGCCACCATGAAGCGGTACGTATCGCTCTCCCGTGCGAGCGCGGACGCGGTCGCCCACGGGTCTTCGGTGACCGGGAAGGACGGCAGGAGACCACCGACGAATCCTGCGGACTCCGACGCCTTCACAACCGCAGCCATATGGTCGATGTAGCTGTAGCCGTCCAGCCTGCCGCCGCGGATCGCAGGTGCGATGTTGCCCGGGCCATGGCCACCGGCATTACCACGGTTGTAGCGACGTGGCGTACGCAACGACGCATGGTCTCCCTCCATGCCGATGCGCCAGTAGAAGTCGGTGCTCACGCGTGATCCTCCTGTCCTACAAGTGTGCGACCGGCAGGGTCGACGAGATGAAGCAGATGTTCCCCCGCTCGGTGCAGTTCCTCGATGTGCGGGTGCCCGGTCAGCTCGAATATCTCGATTCCGCGCGCCCGGTAGTCCGAGAGCGACTGCGCCACTTGTTCATAACTCCCTACCAGTCCGACCGAATGGCTGTAGCCGATCCGGTCGAAGCCCGACCAGCGAGCGCCGTCGAGCACAAGCGCCCGGATCTCGGTGTCGGCTGCCTGCGGGTGCACCTCATGCCACTGGCGCAGTACCCGCGCCCATGCCTCATCCTCGGTCTCACGGGCGATGACCGGTAACGCAAGTCCCACGCGCACGGTACGCCCGAATCTGTTCGCCGAATCCTGCAAGGCTGTCACCGCACCGTCCACCCCTTCTGCGGTCTCGTCGAATACGTGCACATCGCCATGCTCGGCCGACAACTCGATCGCGTCGTGCGAATTGCCCGAAAGGTAGACGACAGGAAAGGGCAGGCCCGACAGAATGCCACGGAATCCGCCATCGACAACGTCATAGTATTCGCCGTCGAACTCGAAACCGGTACCCCCGAACCGTCCGGGCAACACTGGCTCGTCGTTCCATACTCCCCGTGCCACAGTGAGGAATTCGGCTGCCCGTCGATAACGATCAGCGCCGGCCACCCGGTCACCGCGTGCGACGGTGTCGGCGGCGTCGGTTTCGACGCGCAACCGCCAGTCCAGTCGGCCGTTCGAGAGTCGTTGCAGGGTTGCGGACAGCTTGGCCGCATACACGGGTGTCCCGAACGCAGGATGGAATTCGACACCGACTCGTAGGTGTCGAGTCTGCCGCAGAGCCGAGGCGGCCACCACCCACGACTCTTCCCCTTCCGGGTCGTAGGGAGCGACGACACCGTCGAGTCCCGACAGTTCGGCTGCAAGGATGACCTGATCGAGGAAATCGAATCCACTGCGGTGCTCGGAGACGGAGTCGACATGACGCCCGTCTCCTCGAGTCGGCAGCTCCCAGAGGAACTCGGTCACGATGGCACCTTCCGTTCGGCGGCGAGCTGCGCACTCGCTTGCTGCAGTGGTTCCCGGGCAACCCACGATGCGAGATCGAAGTCGGTGGCAAGGAAACCGTGGGTGTAGAGGAACTGTTTCTGGACGTCGAGCAGTTCGATTCGCTCGTCGGACAGCGTCGGGTGCAGTCCACGGTGGAAAGTGTTGCCGTATGCTGCCTCGACTCCCTCTGCACCGGAGAAGGTTTCCCGGGCCAGTACGCCGCGGACCTCCTCGAGGTTGCCTGCGGCCCAGTCTGCGGCCCGCAGCGTCTGAGTCAGGAAACCGACGACCAGGTCGGGGCGAGATTCCAACAGGTCCGCATGCACTGTGATCGGGCGCGGGGTTCCATTGTTGACCCGCGAGCGCTTCGACCCGGTGGCGTCCAGATCCACTGCGACACGCAGTCCGTGTTCGCGGGCCACCTCCTGAGCACGAGCACCCTTGACATAGATCGCATCGACGTCACCCGCAAGCAGCGCGTCAACTCCCCAGGTGGCGACCCTTCGACCCGTGGCGGCCTCACCCCGTACTTGCGGATTGCGTTCGACGGCGACCTCGACGGGCCGGACGTCGGCCAAGGTGAGCCTGCCGAGCGCAAGTGCGCTCGCGAATCCGTGCAGGGCCATCGCGCGGGGGAAGCTGCGTGCTCTGTCCTCCGCCCATGCGGGGACTGCAATCCGCAGCCCGGCCAGAGCACCCGGCTCGGAAACAGGTGAGTCGGGTGCCACCAGGATCGCTTGTGCCTCGTCGATCCAGGTCAGGCCGATCAGTCTGGTGGGCGAGCCGTCGGCCCGTGCAGCGAGCGCGGGCACATTACCGCCCTCGCGGATCAGGCCCAGCAACTTATGGTCGAAGTGTCGGGGCGCCAGCTCGGGGCCGGCATCCTGCAACACCCCCAGCCCGACCCCCGCTTCGGAGGCGGTCTCGCCGAGCCAGCCGAGGCTGTGGGCCAAGCCGCTCGCGGTAGGCACGGGACAACGCGTGTACCAGAGGGTGTCGAAGACGGTGTTGGATACAGCGGTCATCGCGTGCTCCTTCAGGTGGTTGTGGTGGGGAGTGTGCGACCGACACCCAGCTCGGCCAAGAAGGCTGCTCGGTAGCGCAAGGATTCCGGATCGGTGCGGTCCCGTGGGCGGGCAAGGTCGATGTCGGTATCGACGGCGAACCGACCCTTGTCGAGGATCAGCACCCGGTCGGCAAGCCGTACCGCTTCGTCGACGTCGTGGGTTACCAGGAGGACTGCCGGCCGGTGTCGCGCGACGAGGTCACCAACCAGATCCTGCATCTGCAGTCGGGTCAGCGCGTCGAGAGCCGCGAACGGTTCGTCGAGCAGTAGCAGTTCCGGTTCGCGAACCAGCGCACGAGCCAGCGCCACCCGCTGCGCTTCGCCACCCGACAAGGTCGCAGGCCACTGTCGGGCTTTGCCCGCGAGGTTGACCTCGGCCAGCGCACGGGTTGCGCGTTCTTTCGTCTCGCCGGTGCGGCGCTGCCCTACGGCGACGTTGCCGAGGACACGCTTCGACGGGATCAGTCGCGGCTCCTGGTAGACGGTTGTTCGACGTGAGGGCACGAGAACCTCTCCGCTGTCCGGTTTCTCGAGACCGGTCAGTAGCCGCAGCAGGGTGGTCTTCCCCGTTCCGGACGGACCGAGGAGCACGACGAATTCGCCGCGGCGGATCTCGAGGTCGATCTCATCGAGAACAACCTTGTCGCCGAACTTCTTGTGAAGCCCGGTGATCGACACCGCGACCGGTTCGCCCTCTCTGCGAGCGGTTGCCGATACCGGGCTCTGTGTGCGTGTGGACAACGGCGGGAGGGCGGCTTCGGGGCTCATCGGGCCGCCACCTGTCCGCGCCACGGCATCGAGAACCGTTCGATGATTCGAACCACCCCGTCGAAAATGAGGCCCAACACTGCGTACAGCACCACGCACAGCACCATGTAGTCGGTGCGGTTGTATTCCTGCGCAAGAGTCACCAGGTATCCGATTCCCTCCCTGGTTCCCACCTGCTCGGCTGCGATCAGGCCGGTGATCGAGATGGACAGGCAGATCCGCAGAGCCATCAACACCCCGGGAAGTGCCGACGGGAGGATCACCTCGAACACCAGACGTGAGCCCGTCAATCCGAAGCTGCGCGCTGCTTCGACCATCTTGCGATCGACGTTTCGGACGCCGAGATAGGTGTAGGCGTACATAGGTGCAACGGTGGCAACCGCGATGAGCAGCACCTTGAATGTCTCATCGATTCCGAACCACGCGATGAACAAGGGGACCAACGCGAGGAATGGAACCGCACGGGTGATCTGCATCGTGGAATCCACGAGTTCCTCACCGAGGCTGGACAACCCGGAAATGACTCCCAGCACCAACCCGATCACGACGCCGAACAGCACGCCGAGAGCAGCCCGCTTGAACGACGCGATCGAGAAATCGAGGAGTTGTCCGGTCTGGTACAGCTCGGCAAAGGCCGTCCACACCTTCGGCGGCCCGGCGAGGATCTCCTCGGGTATCGCACCGGTCGCCGAACCGATCCACCACACCACTACGAGGAGTGCCGGCACAAGGAATCGTAACGGAATGGAGACCCAGCGCGGCCTGCCTCGACTCGATCGGTATCGCGGTACTTCGAGGGTGGGTCCCCCCGGCCTCTGGTCGGGCCCGCCGTTCGTGCGCGGCGTCGTCACGATGGCCATCTCAGCTCCCGGGAGTCGGTGCGGACTGGTTCTCGGCGGCGGCGAGCTTTTCCTCGAGCGGGTAGAAGACGTCGTCCGCCGTGATTGCCCGGGTGATCACTCCATTCTCGTAGAACAGGTCTGCAACTTCCTGGAGGTTGGCTGCATCCTGGGCAGTCGGGTAGTGCGGTACTGTCGCCCGACGTCCGAGATCGATTGCGCGGTCGAGTCGTTCGCCGGACAATGCCCGCGGACCAGCTTCCTCGAACACGTTCTCGAAGTCCTCGGGGTCGGCCTGCTGACGCTCGGTCAGTTGCTGAAGTGTCTCGAGATACTTCGCGGCGATGTCGGGCCGCGTCTCGAGCACTTCGGTGCGAAACGCGACGATTGTGTTGTCGGTCGAGCCGACGGTGGCCTCGGTCGCTATTTCGATAGCCCCGCGCGCCTTGGCTTCTGCGTACGGGTCGTTGAACGACGCCCACGCGTCGACCTGACCGGTGGAGAAGGCCGAGGCTGCATCCGATATCTGCAGCGGCACCCGCTCGACCTGATCGAACGGAATACCGGCCTGTTCCAGCGCTTTCAGAGTGATGTACTCACCCTTCGCAGCCGGGTTGACGGCGATTCGCTTGCCGACGAGGTCCTTGACCTCCGCAATACCCGAGTCCGGTCTGGCAATGATGCCGGCCTGATCCTGATCCACCGGATCGGCTACGGCGATGATTCGAACACCGACGTCCTTCGAGAGCGCTCCGACGACCGGACTGTAGGCGCCACCCGAGACGTCGAGCTCGCCGGCGTTGAACAACTTGAGGTTCGCACTGAATGAAGGCGGAGCGTTGACCCACTCGACCTTCGCGCCCAACGGGGCGAGTGCTTCGTCGAAGGTACCGTCACGCTTGGCCACTGCGAGCGGGCCGGAGTTTCCTCCGTCGGTGACCTTGAGAATGAAGGTGGGTTCACCGCCCGCCACGGACTCGTCCACACTTTCTCCGCCGGAGCCGCACGCGGCAGCAACCAACGCGACGACGGGGAGGATCGCGAGCGCAGCATGCACTCGGAGTGGTCGGCGATGGAGACGCATCGGTCTTGGCTCCTATTCGAGAGAGGGCTGGTACCTAGCGAAACTAGGCGGCTCAGTTGGAGATGCCCACCCTTACCTTTCCGTTGATCGGAAAGCTTGACGCAGGCACAGGGTGTATGTTTGCCCACCGGGAAGCAGCAGAATTTGCAGATATCAGCTGATAGATCTCGCCATACGACAGAGATACAGTTCACATCTGCTGAACAATCATTTTCCTTGATACGGAATAACAGGGCGCCGATCGGCCATCCTCCGTGTTAGCGTCACGACGTGGAGCCCACTTCCTCGGCCAACGGCCAACTGCAGTCCGTCACGCGCGCCCTGTCCGTCCTCGCGTGCTTCCGCAACGGCGAAGATCTCGGCGTCTCCGAGATCGCCCGGCGACTGGACTTGCCGGTGAGCACCACCCACCGTCTGCTCTCCGCACTCGTCGGAGCGGACTTCTTGGACAAGGTGGACTCTCCCAGCCGATACCGACTGGGCACAGCACTGGCCGAGTACGGCCGGATCGCCTATCGACAGCACCGCATCCACCTCGCTGAACCACATCTCGAAGAGCTGGCCACGATCACGGGCGCGAAAGCCTCCATCGCAACTCGACACGGAAACGATGTCGTCCTACTGGGAACCAGCAGCTGGCGCGAAGCCGACGGGCATGAACTGCAAGGCCTTCGACTTCCCCTGCACGCGAGCGCACTGGGTAAGGCGTTGTTGGCCTGGGCACAGGCCGGCGAGGACGAGTTGGCCCGACTTCCGTACAACAGTGGCACCGCACGTTCGATCTCCGGGCCGGTGGAGCTCGGAAAAGAACTCACCCAAACACGGGAACGCGGTTACGCGTTCAATGACGAAGAGCTCGTGCACGGATTCCGCACCATCGGCGTACCGATCGGTGACGAATCAGGACAGGTCCGATTCGCACTCGGGCTCCGCGGCCCTGTCGAGCTGATGATCGACGAGCGGGTTCCATTCTTCGTCGACCTCGCGAAGGTCACCGCGCGCAAGGTCGCGGACGTCCTCCTCTGATTCCGAACCTGGTGTCCCGCGATGGTTTCGCGCATCGAGCCAGGCCTTCGGTACCGCACTCCGATACTATTCGCCGATGCTCAGTTCTCCGAGAAGCAACTCGTGACCAGCGCGATCGGCCAGTCACTGCCCATCGCGGTCGGACTGCTGCTGGCGACAATGCCGATGCTGATGCTGTCGCTGGTACTGATTACCAAGCGGTCGACGAAGGTGTCGTACGCCTTCATCGGTGGCTGGATTGCAGGGCTCCTCGTCGTAGGCGCAATCGTGATCACACTGGCGGATGTAATCGCCATGTCCGACGAACCCACCTGGTGGGCCGGTGGCGTCAAGCTCGTACTCGGGATCGTGCTGGTCCTGATAGCCCTCAGGAAGTGGTTCACTCGGCCGCGGTCCGACGAGGAATCCACCGTGCCCGGGTGGATGGCGACCGCGGAATCCATGACCGCTCGACAGGCGGTGGGTCTGGGTTTTCTACTTGCCGCAGCGAACCCGAAGAACATCGCCCTGGTCGCAGCAGGCGCAGCGGTCATCGCGTACGCGACTGCACAGGTGCTCGAGCAGCTGGTGGCCCTGGTTGCCTTTGCGATCGTGGCGAGCCTGGGCGTGGCAGCTCCGGCCGTGATTCGAGTCGTACTGGCGAGCCGCGCCGAGCGCACTCTCGCCGCGGTCGATCGATGGATGATGCGGCACAACGTGGCGATCACGGCTGCGGTACTGCTGATTCTGGGCGTGGCACTGATCGGCAATGGGTTCGCGGAACTGTAGGACAGGGGCCATTCGACCCGGTCCTCCTCACGGACGTGCCCGATCCACTGTTTCGAGGAGGGAACTCGTGGCTTCGGCAAGGTGTCTGGCGTTGGCGGGGTCGAGGGTTCGGAGGGTGAGGGGGACGGGCTTGCCGCGGTCGATCGCAGTGAGGGGTGCGGACGGCGGAGTGTCGATGAATTCGTGTATGGGAGCGACGGACTCGGCGATCGGACGGGCCGCCAGGCGGGCGGCGACGCTGAGGGATGCGCGCAGCACAGCGGGGAGGGGGCTGAGGTCTCCGCTCCTCGTGAAGCCAGGGTGGTAGAGCACGTAGCGGACCGGATTGTCGGGTTGTTCCGCGAACGCGACACCGAGCAGGTCGTTGGCGCGGCCGGCCTGGAGTTGCGCGGCCACCATGCCGTAGTCGTTCTCGAGTTGCAGGTCGTCCCAGTGGATCTTTCCCTTCACCATCCCTACACCCGCGACATTGACGATCACGCCGGCTTCACTGCGACGCAGGAGCGGGAGGAGTCCGTAGCCGAGGATGTATCGGCTCAGGTAGTACAGAGCGAAGGTTTGCTCGAATCCCTCCGCGGTGGTGGTTCGTTCGGGAGCCTGCCGGTTCGCGAACAGCACCAGCGCGTCGATCACATCGTGGAGTGCGATGATCTCACCGATGGCGGCCCGCGTCTGACCGACGCTGGACAGATCGACCCGGATGAACTCGACCCGGCCTGCAACGCTGCTCTTGTCTGCGTCGGCGAGCAACCGTCTGCCCTTGTCCAGGTTGCTGCCCAAGGCGACAACGGTGTCGCCTCGACCGGCCCGGGCGAGGGCCAGGGCCCGGCCCATCCCGTCGGTGCCGCCACTGATGACGATCACGCGCGAACAGGTCGGATCCGGTTCCGGCATGATCACTCCTTCGGTAGTTACTCTCGGTGCGCACTACCATCATCGGTAACCACACGCGTGCGCGGAAGGAGGCAGTTCGATGTCCGGTACGCACACCGATGTGCCCTCGATGGTGAGTGCCCAGCTGCCCGACCCCGTCCCGGCCGAGGAATACGAGCAGTGCCCGGTGACCGATGTTCTGCGCCGAGTCGGCGACAAATGGTCGGTCTTGGTAATCGTGCTGCTGGGTAAGCGCGCCTACCGGTTCAACGAATTGCATCGCGCGATCGAGACCATCAGCCAACGCATGCTCACCCGCACTCTCCGCGGTCTGGAAGCCGACGGATTGGTCCACCGAGAGGTGTTTGCCACTGTGCCCCCGAGTGTCGAGTACAGCCTCACACCGCTCGGAAGGACCCTGCTGGTGCCCCTGTCAGCACTGGCCGATTGGGTCGTGGAACACCGGGCCGAGATCGCCGCTGCCCGGATGTCGCGCACTGATAGCGCATCGGTGCATGGTCTCTAATCTGCTCCCACCTCAGCGAAGGAGTTGATGGCGTCGACGAAGTGCCTGGTGAAGCCACCACCACCATGACCGGCGTCGTCGACGACGACGAGCCGGCTGCCCGCCCACCGCCTGTGCAGCTCCCACGCGGTGTCGAGCGGGCCGGACACGTCGTACTTCCCGTGGACGAGTACGGCAGGCACATCGGCCAACTCTCCCATCCCGTCGTACAACGTCTGATCCACGAGGAAGCAGTCGTGGCCCCAATAGTGAGTGACCAGTCGCGCGAACACCATTCGGAAGACGGGGTCCTGATACCGGGGCTGTGGAACCCAGCCGGGCATCAACGAAACGTGGGTGTCTTCCCACTCGCACCAGCGCAGCGCAGCATGCTCACGAACGTGACGGTCAGGATGAGCGAGCAGTCGTGCATATGCGGCCGCAATATTTCCATCGCGCTCGTTCTCCGGCACCGTCTCGATGAACCGCTCCCACTCACGCGGAAAGACTCGACGCATATCGCGGGTGATCCAGTCGATCTCCTTGGCAGAACCCGAGGTGATCGCACCCAAGGCCATACCGAGCACACGATCGGGGTGGGCCTGGGCGTAGGCCAAGCCGAGCGTGACACCCCAGGACACACCGGCGACAATCCACCCGTCGATCCCGAGGTGGTTCCGGAGCCGTTCGATGTCGGCGATGAGATTCTCGGTCGTGTTCGTCGACAGATCGACCGATGGATCATCGACGCGAGGCGTACTGCGCCCACAACCACGCTGATCGAACAGCACCGCACGAAACACCGCCGGATCGAAGTACCTCCGCCCACCGAGGGTGCAACCGGACCCCGGCCCGCCGTGCAGGTAGACCACCGGAAGGCCGGTGGGATTTCCGACAGTCTCCCAATACAGGGAGTTGCCGTCTGAGACATCGAGGTGGCCGGACTCGTAAGGTTCGACATCTGGATGGAGATCACTCACGACGCAAGTCTCGCAGGAAGGCTCCAGCTCGCCCGGATAGGTGCCTGCTTCGGGGATAGGCTCGTCGACGGACGACTGAGAGCGGACTTCGGAGCGAGGCACATGGCGGTCGACGAGCATCCTGGGAACCTTCGCCGGGTATCACTGCTCCTCTCCGGGATTCGTGATGGCACCGACGACGACAAACTGGCGGCCGGATTTCTGCTCATGGCCACCATGGTGGCGCTGGTCCGGGCCAACGTGGGCGACTCGTACGAGACGTTCTGGCACACTCCACTGACCATTCGGATCGGCGACTACGGCATCAGTCTCGACTTGAAACACTGGGTCAACGACGCAGCGATGACCTTGTTCTTCTTCGTCGTCGGTCTCGAGGTGAAACGCGAACTCACGATAGGAGAACTCACCGACCGCACGCGGGCCGCGGTCCCTCTGGTTGCCGCGATCGCCGGTCTCGCGTTGCCCGCTGCGCTCTTCCTCCTGCTCAACCCGAGCGGGGAGGCCGCCGGTGCGTGGGGGGTGGTGGTCTCCACCGATACGGCATTCGTGTTGGGCGCACTCGCACTGGTCGGACCTCGGTGCCCCGCCCGACTGCGCGTGTTCATCCTGACACTCGCAGTCGCCGATGATATCGGCGCACTCGCGATCATCGCCTTCTTCTACACCGACGAGCTGCGGCTGGGCTATCTGCTGCTGGGTGGGGTGGGACTGCTCCTCATCCTGCAGTTCCTCCGGCTCGAGGTGTGGCGTGGCATCGCCTACTTCATCGTTGCGGCGGGGACCTGGGTAGCGTTCTACCGATCTTGGTGAGAGTGCTCCATCGTTCACGGTGGAGGTGAATCACCGTTACACAGGGCGACGTTGGGACTTCACGTAGTCGGCTACCGCCGACAGTGGGGCACCGCCCGCAGTCCCGCAATAATACGAGCGGGACCACAGATGCCCACCCCACAGATACTGCGACAGATGATCCGCGTGATCACGCCGCAGATGCCGTGAGGACACCCCCTTGAGTGAATTCACCAACTTCGACAGCTGCACGGTGGCGGGGAAGTCGACCAGCAGGTGCACATGATCGTCCTTACCGGTGAACTCCCGTAGCTCGCAACCGAAGTCCCCACACACTTTCCGCATCACTTCCTCGCAGTCCGCCAAGATCGGTCCGGTGAACACACCGCGCCGATATTTAGTGACGAACACCAAATGAACGTGACAGTTCCAAATTGCTTGTCTACCAACCCTGATGATCTCGTCCTTACCCATGGCACCAAATGCTATCGTCAGAGGTGTGCTCAAGCGCTACCGCTACCGTGCCTACCCGACAAGGGAACAGCACAAGGCGTTGTCGCAACTGTTCGGGTGCTGCCGGGTTGTATTCAACGATGCTCTCGCTGCGAGGGAATCTGCCCGCAGGGCGGGCCGGTCGATCCCGAGCAAGAGCGAGTTGTCGGCGGCGCTGACCATCGCGAAAACAACTCCCGAGCGGGCGTGGCTCGCGGAGGTGTCGTCGGTGCCGTTGCAGCAGTCGCTGGCGGATCTGCATCGCGCGTACGCGAACTTCTTCGACTCCCGCACCGGAAGACGTAAGGGTCGTAAGGTCGGTGCGCCACGGTTCAAGAAGCGGACACATCGCCAGTCTGCTCGGTTCACCCGCAACGCCGGGTTCTCGGTTCTCGAGCCGGGCAGTGGTATCGGGTGTGTGCGGTTGCCGAAGATCGGGCGGGTCCGGTACGAGTCGTCACGGCCGTTGCCGGCGGACCCGTCGAGTGTGACGGTGATCCGTGAGGCCGACGGCCGGCATTATGTGTCGTTCGTGGTCGACGAGCCCGTGCCCGTGGTGGTGGTCCCGCAGCCGGCGCCGACCCGATGCGCGGGTATCGACGTCGGGTTGACGGATCTGGCGGTGATCGTCTACGACGACGGGACCCGCGAGAAGGTCGACAATCCTCGCTGGTTGCGGTCGAAGGAGCGAGGATTGGCCCGTGCGCAGCGGGCGTACTCACGCACCATGAAAGGATCGAAGAATCGGGACAAGGCCCGGCGGAAGGTCGCGGTGGCGCACCGGAAGGTGCGCGAGACGCGGTTGGATCACCACCACAAGCTGGCGTTGAGGTTGGTCCGCGAGAACCAAGCGGTTGCCCTCGAGGGATTGTCGGTGGCGGGGTTGGCGCGCACGAGGGTGGCGAAGTCGGTGCACGATGCCGGTTGGTCGATTCTGACCCGGTTGATCGAGGAGAAGGCCGCCGAGTATGGCCGGGTGATGCACAGGATCAGCCGGTGGGAACCGACGTCGCAGGTGTGCGCATGTTGCGGGGTGCGGGATGGGGCGAAGCCGTTGGGTGTGCGGGTGTGGGTGTGCCCGTCGTGTGGGTTGGTGCTGGATCGGGATTACAACGCTGCTGTGAGTGTGTTGCTCGCCGCTGGGCTGGTGGAGAGGGTAAACGCTTGTGGAGGGAGCGTAAGACGTGTGCTTGCATGCGCGGACCCGGTGAAGCAGGAACCCGCTGAACAGTCCTTGCCATTTGGTGGGGCTGCGTAGGAATCCTTCGTGTTCACGCGGAGGAGGAAGTCAAGAGTCGGGTGTGCATCCCTCCCACCCTCGCCGGGGTGCTGATCGCGCTGATCCTTCCCGTTTACCCACCGAGACGAAACGAGGCGGAACGTGCGGGTAAGCTCACACGGGCGTTCCGTCAATCCCCCAACTCCGACTATGCGCGCGCCGCGCAGCTGAGCGTGCTCCGGGCGGTATCCGTCAACGAGCGGCTGCTGCGGGTCTATCAGCCGTACACCGCGTTTCTCGTGGTACCGATCTTCGCACTCGCCAACGCCGGAGTCGTGATCACCGGGCAGACGGTGAGCGACGCTCTCAGGTCGCCGATCACATGGGGCGTCATCCTCGGTTTGGTGCTGGGAAAACTGGTCGGCATCACCGCCGCCACTGCCGCGTTCTCCCGGCTGCGCCCCGGCAGCCTCCAGCCGGGCCTCACTCTGTCACAGGTCAGTGGGGGCGCGGCGCTCGCCGGGATCGGTTTCACCATATCGCTGTTCATCGTGGATCTGGCCCTCGAATCTCCGGACGCTGCCAACGATGCCCGCATCGGCGTGCTCGTCGCAGCCGTTCTCGCGACCGGCTGGGGCTGGGTGTTGTTCAGGCTCGCGGATCGCCGCCACCCGCCGGAAGGCGTCACCGGACACGTGTTGTTGCGGCCGGTCGACCCGGACAGAGATCACCTGCGCGGACCGGTGGATGCCCCGCTCACCCTCGTCGAGTACGGCGACTTCGAGTGCCCCTTCTGCAGCAAGGCAACCGGAAGTATCCGAGAGGTGCACGCGCACTTCGGCGATGAACTCCGCTATGTATTCCGGCATCTGCCGCTCGACGAGGCGCATCCGCACGCGCGTTTCGCAGCCGAGGCCGCCGAGGCCGCCGCCGTGCAAGGCCGGTTCTGGGACATGCACGATCATCTCTTCGTCAACAGCGATGCCCTCACCGAAGACGAAATCTACGAACACGCCGAGCAGTTGGGGCTCGATACAGAGCGGTTCGCGGAGGACATGCGTCTGGGTCGGTACCGGCATCGGGTGGAAGACGACGACCTCGACGCCGCGTCCAGCGATGTGCACGGGACACCGACGTTCTACATCGGCGCCACCGACTCGGATCTCACCCTGCACACCGGCCCGTTCGATGCGGCGACCTTGATCCGGAAGCTCGAAGAAGCACGCGCCCGGTAGACACTCACCATCGCGGTTCGTCAATGTCGGGAAAACCACAGCTGATCTGCGGGTTTTCCGGATATTTTCGTAGCGGTGGGCCCGTGCGCCAGCTACCATCGGCGAACGTGAATCAGCCATCCCCACCGTCTCTGCAGGCGACGTACGTACCGGAACAGATGGCTTTCGCGTTCTGGGGAGCAATCGATTCTGCTGCAGAACTCGCGAGGTTGGAGTTTCCGGCCGGCACACCTACCGTGTGCCGGTTTGCGGTTCCGGACGCCGACGGCGGTATCGCAGTACGCGACGTGGACACACACCTGATCAAATTCGACTCCGCAGTAAAAGGTTTACGGGACTTGAATGTCGATCTTCCCGGCCTCGGCACATCCGTACGTGCATGGAAAGAGGTGATCGAGTCCGGGGGATCACACGTCATGCCCACCGCAGGTCATGCCGCCACCTATCGGAACGACACGGCCCTCAGAAGTGCCGATTCCACCGTGCAGCAGTTCAACGAGGCCGCGGCGGTCCTCGAGGAACTGAGGTTCGCAGGGATCCAGGCAACACTGCGGCCCTATCAGGTTCGTGGCGTCGCGTGGCTGAAGTCGTTGTCTTCCTGCGGAGGCGGGATCCTCGCCGACGAAATGGGTCTCGGTAAGACACTCCAGGCCATTGCGATGATGGCGATCCGCGCCGGCGACCGACCACACCTCGTCGTATGCCCCACTTCCGTGGTCGGAAACTGGCGCAACGAAATTCAACGCTTCGCCCCGCATCTCCCCCTCCACGTCCATCACGGATCGGGCCGAAACCTTCCCCGGCGTCTCGCCGCCGGCTCGGTGGTGTTGACCAGTTACAGTGTTTTGCGATCCGACATCGAACAATTGGCACCGACTACGTGGAGTTCGGTGATCTTCGACGAAGCACAGCAGATCAAGAACCCCACGTCGCTCGCTGCGAAGGCCGCACTACGGTTGACTACCGACATCACCGTCGCAATGACGGGTACCCCCGTGGAGAACCGACTCGACGAATTGTGGTCGCTGTTTCGCGTCGCCAATCCGAGTCTCCTCGGAACCCGCGCCCGTTTCCGTCAGCGTTTCGCTGCACCGATCGAATCCGGCCGTTCCGCAACCGCCGCGGCGAGGTTGGCCACGATCATCGACCCATACATCCTGCACCGAACCAAAGACGCTGTTGCCACAGATCTTCCGCCGAAGCAATTCGCGACCGTCATGTGCACTCTCACATCGGAGCAGGCCCGAATCTACCGCTCCGCCGTGGCTGACGCGTTCGATTCCGGGTTGGGTACCGGCATTGCCCGACGCGGCAACATCCTCGCACTCCTGACCACTCTCAAACAGGTCTGCAACCATCCGGCGCAGGTCACCGGAGATGCCGAGGATCTACGGGGGCGCTCGGGAAAGTTCGATCGCGCGACAGAAATGCTTGCGGAGATAGTCGACGCCGGCGACCGCGCCCTGGTGTTCACGCAGTATCGGACCATGGGCGACATGCTCTCGAAGCATCTCGGGTCCGAGTTGAACGTCGGTGATGTTCCGTTTCTCCACGGCGGATTGAGCACGTCGCGACGAGACGCAATGGTCGATGCTTTCCAAACCGGCCAGGACTCCTCACCCGTACTCATCTTGAGCCTGCGCGCGGCAGGATTCGGTCTCAATCTCACGCGCGCAAGCCACGTCGTCCACTACGACCGATGGTGGAATCCTGCCGTCGAAGACCAGGCCACCGACCGGGCGCACCGCATCGGCCAGGAGCGCACCGTCAACGTCCACACCTTGGTCACCGGAGGGACCGTCGAGGATCACATCGCCGCCATGCACCTTTCCAAAAGATCGGTGGCCGAGTCCATTTCCGGCGGTTCGGAGGCAGAGCTCGCAAAGCTACCGGATACCGAGTTGCGGGATCTCCTCGAACTGGACGGCGCGGTGATCAACTGATGGCCACAGAATTCGGAGTAACAGCGTGGGGTCGCGCATGGTTGCGGACGATCGAACGAATTGTGGGCACGCCCCTTCCCGGCCTGGGCACAGCACGTAGTCACGCACGTAACAACACCGTGGTGCTCACCGACATCTCCGCGGGCAACATCGCCGCGGAGGTCACCGTCAGAGGAACCGTCTCAACTGTGACGATCGCTGTACCGCTCTGGGAGAAAGAGCAACTCGATGCTGTCACGAGAGCGCTGCGAGCGGTCGGGACGAAGCGCCGGTCGGCGCCCACCGGAGAGTTGCCGGACAGCGTCGTAGCCGATCTGCGGTCGCAGGACATTGCGATCGCCGCCGACCTGTCCGAGTGCTCGGCCACTTGCGACTGCACAGGCAAACGCACGCCGTGCGTGCATCATCTCGCGACGATCTACGCCCTGGCCGGCAGGATCGACGAAGAACCCGCTCTCGCCGTCACCCTACGCAGCAATCCCCGCAAGACCCGCGTCGCGGTCGGCGCAGAGCAACCCGGCGAATGGATTCCCCTACACAAGATCGACGCGTCGAGATTCTACGGAGACTGACGCACATCCACTGTCACTGCCGGCTCAGTGTTCGGCCTGCCTACTTCGTATCGGTGGGGTCGGCGGGAAGCCCGTGCGGACCGTGATGCGCGGCCATGCACCAACCAGTAGTAGCCCAGCGATACCACCATGACCCCGGACAGGACGAGATACATCCCTGAATACCCGGTAGCCGACAGCAGCACACCGAGCAGGATCGGACCTACGCCGACCCCGGCATCGAGCATCAAGAAGAACGTGGAGGTGGCGGTGCCGACCTTCTCTCGGGACACGATCGAGATGGCCACGGACTGCAGAGACGTCATCAACGCGCCGAAGCCGAGCGCACACAGGATCGCCGCGATCACGAATCCACCGGGGGCGGGCCACAATGACAGCACGCCCAAACCGGCCGCGAAGCACACGATCAGCGGATAGACCACCACATTGGCGCCGTACCGATCCTGCAACGGGCCAGCGAAGAATCGGGACGCGAGCAGAACCCCCGCATAGACGAGGAAGAAGGCACTCGGAACTGCGGCACCCAGACCCTCGTCCTGAGCATAGCCGTTGAGGAAGGCAAGCACGGCCGAGTACGCCAGACCGGCGATCAGGATGACTGTCGATATGGGTATGACTGCGGTAGAAAGCATCTCGCGTATCGCAAACCGTCGTGAACTGCGGTGTCCCGGCGCTTCCGGCAGGTGGACGATCGACCCGACGACCAAGGCGGCCACCGCGAAAGCGGTGCATGTGATGAACAAGGAGTCGTAGCCGAAGGCGGCCGTCAACTGGAGCGCGAGCAGGGGCCCTACTGCTGTGGCCACGGTGGTGGACGTACCGAACCAGCCCGTGCCTTCACTCAGACGCCCACGGGGGATAAGCCCGATGACCGACGCCGCCAGCGTGGTGTTGGCAGCACCGAAAGCCAGACCGTGTACGAAACGCACCGCAATGAGCAGCCACAGGGTGCCCGCCACCATGTACGCCGCCGAGACTGCAAGGAACGCCACCAAAGCGATGATCAGGGTCCTGCGTCGACCGACCAGATCCATTGCCTGACCGGTGAACAGACGAGTGACGACGGACCCGATGACGAACGCACTGACTGCGAGACCGGACTCGGTGTCCGATGCCGTGAATCGATCCACCGCATAGAGTGCCATCGCCGTCACCAGCAGGTAGAACACCATTCCTATGAGGAAATTGGTCAGTGCCGCCAAGATGAAATCCCGCGTCCACAGACGGTGATGCTGCGGCGCGGTTCCGGCGGCAGAGGACATCGATACTCAACTCTCCATCAGTTGGTTCAACCAGCAAATCGTCACAGGCATTTCGGTGTCGATCTGCACCCTCGAGGCAGATGCGTCGACCGAAGTGGCTCAGTACGCTCACTCATCGGGCACGGCTTTCACCAGTTTGCGCAGGACTGGGATGGCAGACTCGAGCAACTCGGCCTCTTCGGTCGTGAGCCGATCGGAGATGGCGCGTTCCAGCCACAGATTGCTCGTCGCTCGTTCCTGATCCAGTCTGTCCCGGCCCGCTTCGGTCAACTCGACCCACACCCGCCGCCGGTCCTGGTCGTCGGGGGTACGCACGATCAGGCCGACACTCTCGAGTTCTCGCACTGCCGTGGCGATCGCCTGAGGGCTGATCCGTTCGGCTGCAGCAAGAGTGGAGGATATTGTCGCTCCGTGCTCGGCCAGATAGCCGAGCACACCCATCTTTCCCACAGAGATGGATTGCTCGGCCGTGAATCGTCTCCAGATGGGACGAAGCACGTCGCGGAGTCGCTGAGCGATGGTGTGTTCGGCAGTGGTCACCCGATCAAGTTTACAACCAGGTTTATCAATCTAGTTGATTAATTGCCGACAGCACGGCCGACCGAGTGGAGACCCCGATCGGGTGCCTGAAGCAGCCACGACGTCGAGGAACTCCCACCCGGATGCGGCCGAGGTTCTCCGCTCAGCGCGGGCCACGAGGTTGCTGACGCAGCTTCGCCACCAGTTCCTGCGCCTTCCGCTGATTCTCCGGCTTGGACGCCTCGCGTTTGATGACCTGGACTGCCTTGATCGCAACGCCGGTCTTCAGGACCTTGCTCAACATACCCATCGTGTACCCACCTGTCGCTGTTCCCGAGAGTTCGGTACTTCCACGATACGGAGCGATCGGGACCTCACCCGTCCACGTAATGCTCATCGCACCATCCGACTATCCGGGGATGGGCTGTTCGACGGCCGAACGCAGCAGCGACCTGAACCTTCCGGGCGCCTCCAGCCAGGGGAAGTGCCCCGCTTCCGGAAGGATCGCGACGTCGCAGTCGAGGCGCGTACCCAACCGTGTCAGTTCGTCTGCCGGTCGTGGGTCGCCTGCACCGCCGATGATCATCGACCCGGACGGCAGCACCTCTCGCAGTTCGTCGATGCGGGCGTCGAGGGGGTCGGCCTTCTTGTCCACGCTCAGCTGGCTGTTCATGGAGTAGTTGATCGGGCGCCGGATGCGCGCGGCCTCCAGCGCCCACCGCCACGCGCGACGTCGGTCGGCGTGGTCGGTGAACCAGGCCAGCGCGAGAAACTCGACCTCCTCGGCTTCTGACCTGACCTCCATGGCGTCGAGGATCTCGAACCTGGACTGCTGGGTGTACGTCCGCCGCGACACTTCTGTCGCCTTGCACGGCTCACGCCAGTTACCGGTGAACGGTCCGGCCAGGTGGACGAGGCGCGCAACCCGCTCGGGGTGCGCGAGCGTGAAATAGCTGGCCAGGTCCGAACCGTAGGAGTGCCCCACCAGTACGACCTGCTCGTGACCCCACCCGTCGAGGAGGAGTTTCAGGTCGGCAATGTGTCGCGCGAGGGTGTGCGGCCCGTCCCAGCACGACCTGCCCGTGCCACGCTGGTCGTAGCGGTGGACGACGGTGACGTCGTCGAGCATCTGCGCGACCGCTTGCAGATAGTCCGGGAGGCCGGGGCCACCGTGCAGCAGAACTACCGGAGGCGCGGATCTACGCAATCCGGTCGTCCAGGTGCGGAGCGTGGCATCGTCGTCCATCCCGACCATGCACATCGCCATGCACACAATCTAGAAGGTTCGCCGACGCTGCGCTGCCGGACCGGACAAGTCGAGGGCTGCCGGACCGGAGGAGAAGGGCTCAGCGCGACGCGCGTGCCAGCAGGTCGCGGGCTTCCTGGCTGCCGTCGAGGACGCGCGCAGTACGGCGCTTGATCGTCCATTTCCCGGCGATGCGGGCGAGGTCGAAGCGATTGGCGGTCACGCGCCACACCCGGTAGGACTCGGAATCGAGATTGCGACGCAGCAGCAGCGAGTGGCACGTCGCGGCTGCGGCGTCGCCGTCGACCCGGATGTGGACAGGGTCGAGGAGGTGGCCGCAGCCTTCGTTGATGTAGTCCTGATGAGGGCGGGTGCGCACCATCTCGGTGATCGCGTCGCGGCCTTCCATCACCCGGATGTCGATGTCGTAGACGGCATCCTCTGCCCACAGCTCACCGACGGCATCTGCGTCACCGGCATCCACGGCGGGACCGTAGGCAGTCAGCACCTCCTGGATCGCAGCTTTGTCCTCGAGGAGCTGAACGCGCTCCAGCAGTGAGGCCACCAGTTCTGCAGTGTCGGTCATATCGCTCCGTCCTGACTGTGCGGGCACATCGCAATGCGCGATGCGAGGGCGGATCCCGTTCTACCCGTCGCCGGCGGACGGTGTGGCGTACGTCCCGTTCAACGGAAAAGTGCGAGCGCCGTCGCATTACCGCCTGGGACTGTTCGAGCCAGCACATCCGGCCAGATGCGTAAGCCACCTCTTCGCCCCCAGCTCCAGGAAGGTTTTCTCATGGGCCACACGTTGGACAGAATCATGCAACACGCGGACGAGATCCGCGCCGAAGGCGCGGTCGGCGACACCATCATGCGCCTGCCCGACATCTCCGCGAAGCGCCTGCGCGAATCCGGCGTCATCCGCATGTTCCAGCCCAAGGAGTACGGCGGTCGGGAAGCTCATCCGCGCGAGTTCGCCGAGACCGTGATGGCCATCGGCAACCTCGACGGCGCGACCGGCTGGGTCGCAGGCATCGTCGGTGTCCACCCGTGGGAACTCACGTTCTTCGACACCCGCGCCCAGGAGGAGATCTGGGGCGAGGACGCCGACATGTGGATGGCGTCGCCGTACGCGCCGATGGGTGTCGCGGTGCCGGTCGACGGTGGTTATGTACTCAACGGTCGCTGGGCGTTCTCGTCGGGTACCGATCACTGTGGCTGGATCATGATCGGCGCTGCCGTCGGAGACAAGGACGGCAACCGCACCGACAAGGTCCTGCACGTGCTCCTGCCGCGCTCCGATTACGACATCGACCCCGACAGCTGGGACGTCATCGGCCTGCGGGGTACCGGTTCGAAGGACCTGATCGTCGAGAACGCCTTCATCCCCGAGTACCGCACGATCGACGCCGACATCGTGCTCAGCGGCAACGGCTGGCGCCATGCGGGCCGCGACGAGACGCTGTACAAGTTCCCGTTCTCGTACATCTTTCCGCTGGGTATCACGTCGTCGCTGATCGGTATGACCGAAGGTGCTCTGGCCTGCTACATCGCGGCGCAGAAGGAACGCGTGCAGGTCACCGGTGTCCCGATCAAGGAAGACCCGTACGTGCTCTACGCGATCAGCGACGCGGCCTCCGAGATCGCGGCCTCACGCACAGCGCTGCTCGAAACAGTCGATCGGTTCTGGGACAAGACGGATCGCGGCGAGGAGATCGGCTTCGAGGAGCGCGCCATCGGCCGGCGCACCCAGATCTCCTCGGCGTGGCGTGCGGTACGCGCGATGGACGAGATCTTCGCTCGCGCGGGTGGCGCTGCGGTGCATAGGAAGACACCGATGCAGCGGTTCTGGCGCGATGCGCACGTCGGCCTCACTCACGCCATCCATGTGCCCGGCACGATCTACCACTCGGCTGCCCTCACCCAGCTCGGCGGTGACCCGCAGGGTCCTTACCGCGCAATGATCTGACCCCCTTCGCTTTCGAGGAAGTGTGCAATGACTGACCTGAGAGGTCTCGGTTACCTCCGCATTCAGACGCAGGACGTGCCGCGCTGGCGGGAACTGCTCATCGACGGCCTTGGCATGGCGGTGGGGCCAGGCCCCGACCCCACCGCGCTGTACGCGCGGGTCGACGAGCGGCGCGCTCGCATCGCGGTGCTGCCCGGCGATTCGGACAAGGCTCTCGCCGTCGGCTGGGAGGTGCGCGACGAGTTCGCACTCCAGCGGGTACGTGAAACCGTCGAGAAGTCCGGACGGGCGGTGGAGGTGTTGTCACGGAAGGAGGCGACCCATCTCGACGCGGAGGGCGCCATCGCATTCGAGGACCCGGCCGGAACCCGACTCGAGGTGTTCTACGGTCCGGTGCTCGACCACAGCCCCGTCGTGACACCCTTCGCCGGACGCTGGGTCACGGGCGGACTCGGCCTCGGTCACGTGGTGCTGCCGGCCACGAACTTCGACGAGACATACGAGTTCTACACCCAGGTGCTGGGGTTCCTGCCGCGCGGCTCGATCCGACTCGACGAGGAGGGCGTGAGCCGGGTGCGATTCCTCGGCATCAACGAGCGGCATCACGCTCTCGCGCTGTGTCCGGCACCCCCGACGGAAGAGCCCGGTCTGGTGCACCTGATGACCGAGGTCGACAGCCTCGACGCGGTGGGGCAGGCGCTCGATCGCGTCAACGGCATGGATTTCTCGATCTCGTCGACGTTGGGCCGGCACACCAACGACAAGATGATCTCGTTCTACGTCCGCGCACCGGGCGGCTGGGATCTCGAGTTCGGCACCGAGGGCATGCTCGTCGACGAGCGTCATTACACGTCGGAGGAGATCACCGCCGACGCCTATTGGGGCCACGATCAGACCGGGTCGGAGCCGTTGAAGGCATTCATCCCGGCGGGCTGATACGAGGCACACACGGGCAGGTACACCCTCGGCAGGGGTGTGCCTGCCCGTTTTCGTTCGCGGATCTGTCGCCGCATCTTCCCATTCGGCTGCCACGGCGCTAGATTCGTCGGTACGCCTTCATTGATCAATCGATCAATCCTCTTCGAATCAGCCCCGAAGGAGATCCTCGTGACCACCGCGCTCGACGGCCCACACAGTGTCATGGGCCGAGTCACCGCCCTGCTCGAACCGTTCCGCGACGCCGAGGGCCTCACCCTCTCCGAACTCGCCCGACGCACCGGCTTCCCCCGCTCGTCGGCACATCGGATGCTGCTCCAGTTGGTGAAGGTGGACTTGGTCCGACGTAACGGAACCACCTACCACCTCGGGCCCAAACTGGTCGAACTCGGCGCACTCGCAGTTGCGCACGATCGAGTCCACCGGGCGGCACTTCCGGCGATGTACGACCTGCGCCGCGACACCGGACTCGTCGCACACCTCGCCGTCCTCGAAGGCGACAGCCTGCTCTACCTCGAGAAGATCGGCGGACGCTGGTCCACGAGTCTGCACACCCGCACGGGCGAAAGGAGACCCGCCGCAGAGACAGTCGAAGGCGCGGCCGCGCTCGCCTTCTGCGAGGGCAACGACGGCATCGCCGTGGGTGGCGACAACATCCGTTGCGTTGCAGCCGCGTTCAATGCAGGGCACGGCGAGATCGCGGTACTGTCCCTGACCGGCCCACGCGAGCATGTCCCGGACGACGTCGGTCGACGCGTCCACGCGGCGGCCCACGCCGTGGCAGCACAGATCGCCGCATCCAGCCTCCCCTGACCAGCAACATCATTGCGATTCGGTCGAATTCTCTTCACTCGGGAAGGGGATGCTGATACAGTTCTGCCGTATTGATTGATCGCTTGATCAACGGAGGTTTCGTGAGAAACAGTGACGACTCTCCCCCTGCAGTCATCGATCGGGTGGCGGACATCCTCGACGAATTCCGAGGCGGCGGGCATCTCACCCTGTCCGAACTGTCCGGACGCACCGGCCTGCCGCGTTCGTCGGTCCACCGACTCCTCACCCAACTGGTCGACGCAGGATGGGTACGCCGAGAGGCACGCACCTACGCATTGGGACGCAGCATGTTCGAGTGGGGTGCACTCGCACAGCACCACGACGAACTCCACCGCGCCGCGCACCCCGTCCTACATGAACTACATTCGGCCACAGGGCTGGTCGCGCATCTGGCCGTCCTCGACGGCCACAATGTGAGGTATCTCGACAAGGTCGGACGCGAGTCGGTTCCGCTTCCGTCCCGCATCGGCGGCCGCCAACCCGCATACCGCACAGCGCTGGGCAAGGCCCTGATCGCGCACACACGACTCGACCCTGCGAGCCCCGACCGACTGCCCGCCGCCGAGTCGGCGCGACTGCGCGGTGAGATCGCCCAGATCCGTGAACGACACATCGCACAGGAGCGCGAAGAATCGATGCGGGGTGTCGCGTGCATTGCGGCTCCGATCGGCAACGGCCGCACGTGTATCGGCGCACTGTCGGTCACGGGCAACGTCGACACCGTGGACATCGTCCAGTTCGCCACCCCGGTCCGTGTCGCGGCACGAGCCGTGTGGAACACCCTGTCACAACACGGTCCGAGACCGCGCGGGGTGAATCAGCGCACCAGCGCCTGACCTCCGTCGGCAGCCAGCGTGTGCCCGGTGATGTATCGCGACGCGTCGCTGCACAGGAACACCACCGCCGGCCCGATGTCCGTTTCCGGATCACCCAACCGTCCCAGTGGCACTGTCGCGAGATACCCCTGCGCGGCCTCAGGCTCGAGACGGAACCACTCCTCCATCGTGTCGGAATTTGCCAGCGGCAGAATCGCGTTGACGCGAATTCCGTCCCGCGCCCACTCGCACGCAGCGGTCCGCGTCAACACGCGCACCGCCTCCTTTGCTGCGGCGTATGCCCCGGTACCCGACGGATCCCACCGGATCCCCGCCGCCGAGCCCAGATTGACGATCCGCCCGTGCCCGCTCAGGTGCGGGTGGCATGCCCGCATCATCCGCCACGTCGCCGTCGGCCCCGACTCCATCGCACCGCGGTAGGTCGCCTCGTCCACATCCAGCAGAAGCCCGTGTGCGGCAGCCATCGCGTTGTTCACCAGCACGGTGAGCCCACCGAACTCCCCCACCACCGCCGAGACGAGCCCGTCGACCGCGACACCGTCCGTCACATCGCAGACGAATGGCTCTGCCCGGCCCCCTCGCGCAACGATCTCGTCGGCCACGGCCGTGATCGTCGACGACGTGCGGCCGACCACCGCGACATCCGCCCCGGCGGCCGCGAGGGCCAGCGCGATCCCTCGACCGATACCCTGACCTGCGCCGGTGACGATCGCGGTCTCCCCCGCCAGCACTGCGGCGGTCGCATGGAACGTGGTCACTGATACTCCTGAGGCGAGAAGGGATCCCATTGATCAATTGATCAATGGGATGTGGCACACTATGCACCGGGCACGTCGGTGTCGCGCAGCAGAAAGGGTGCAATGGATCCGCAGGAACGCCGCAGGCAGATCCTGGATCGGTCTGCCGAGATATTCGCTCGAAAGGGCATCAACGCCACCACTATCCGCGACATCGCCGCGGCGGTGGGTGTCCATTCCGGAGCCCTCTACCACTACTTCCCGTCGAAGGAAGCGATCGTTACCGAGCTCATCCGCGAGTACATCGACGACATCTCGGGGCGCTGCCGCGAGGTCGTCGCGCGTTCACTGTCACCCATCGAACGCCTCGAGGCACTCGCTGCGATCGCCCTGGATTCCAACGTGCAATACCACGGAGCCACATCGATCTGGCGCAGAGAAGGCAACTACATGCGCGAGCGCCTCGAGGCAGCAGGCATGGCCGATACTGCCGACGAGATGCAACACGCCTGGCGCCGCACCATCGCCGACGGCGTCGCCGACGGCACCCTACGCGCCGACATCGACCCCGGCATCTTCCAAGAAATGCTCTACGACGTCCTGTGGCAAGCGACACGCTGGCACCCCGGCGAACCGGGCGAACCGGGCGAACCCATGACCGAACTCGCCCACACGATCATCACCGTGTTCGTCGACGGAATGCGCAACCGCGACGAGTGAGGCCGTCCCGCCCGATGCGGGCGGGACGGGCACCGACGTCACCCCTTGGCAGCCAGGTTCTCCTCGACCTCTCTGTGCCACGACTCGCGGGCACGGGTGGTATCGACCTCGAACTCGAAGCGCTGCGTCATATCGGGCGTGACGTCCTCGACGTCGACGTAGAACTGCTGATACCAGCGACGCAGCTGATACACCGGACCGTCTTCCTCGGTGAGGAGCGGATTCTCGATGCGCGACTTGTGTTCCCAGATCTCGATGTCCTGCTTGAACTGTTCCTCGAGGCCATCGGTGAACAGGGTCGCCATCTCCGCGGACTGTTCGTCGGACATACCTTCGACCTTCTTGACGATGGTGCCGAACTGGAGCACGAACGAGTTCGTCGTCACCGGGTAGTGACAGTTGATGAGCTTCGACTCGATGGTCGTTCCGTCGGCCACGGTGTAGAGCGTATCGAGCATGAAGGACGGTCCGTAGTAGAACGCATCCGAGATCGTCTCGGCCTCAGGGAGATCCATCTGAACACCGGTCTTGATGTCGTCGCGGCCGTACGAGCGCATGTGCTGACCTGCCACATGACCTTCGAAGACGTTCTTGAAGAACTCGGGCATCTGGAAGTGCACATAGAAGAAGTGCGCCATGTCGACGACGTTGTCGACGATCTCCCGACAGTGCGACCCCTCGACGTGGATGGTCGTCCACGTCCACTCACTCCACTGCCCGTCCTCGTAGCCGTCGATCTCGGGAATGGTCACGTTCTCCGGCGGTGTCGTTCCCTGAGGGCAGTGCCAGACGAAGAGAACCCCGTTGCGTTCCATCGTGATCCACGACTTCGTGCGGGCAACCTTCGGTGTGCGTCGAGCGTACGGAATCGCTTCGCACTTGCCCTCACCGTTCCACCGCCAGTCGTGGAACGGGCAGGCGATGGTGTCGCCCTTGATCTCGCCGCGCGCAAGATTGCCGCCCATGTGCCTGCAGTAGGCATCCAGGACGTGGAGTTCGCCCTTCGTGTCGGCGAAGACGACCAGACTGGTACCGAACACCTCGATCTGGTGTGGCTTCCCGTCGCGGAAGCTCTCGGCAAGGCCGATGCAGTGCCACCCGCGCGCGAAGCGAGTGGGGTTGTTGCCGGCTTCGATATTGCGGATCTCGATGCGATCCTGCTCGATGGTCATTGGGGTCCTCCAGGGCTGAGTGGGATTGAACGCAAGCAGCAGTCACCGCGCGGCGGTAGCGTGTTCCTCGGAAGGCAGGGATTCCTCGGACAGCAGGGATTCCTGGGACGGGAGAGGCCTCACGTGCGGTTCGACCCGCGTGGTCTGGGGAATTCTCCCCTCTGCGACAGCCACGTCGACCGTGTGGTCGAGTGCCCCGCAGCGCAGGAGATACGCGGCGGTGTCGAGCTCACGCGCGGCGGCGAGTTCGTGGCACGTCCCTTCGGATGATCCGGTCCACTGGATACTCGTATGCGCGGGGCTGTATTTCGCGACGAGCACGCAGGTGCCACAGGCGTGGCAAGCGAGCGACTGCATTCTGGCCGTTTCCCTTCGTCGGATGACTCGACAGTAGGAAGCACCTGTGGCGGCAACCACAATGTTTCAGCCCAGCGGGACGTCGGCCGGCATCAGTCCCCCGCGAGCACACCTTCGAGGACTCGACGCAGCACCTGGTCGAACATGTCTCCGGGAACGTGGTCGACATCCGCGGGCGTCAACACTGCCGCGAGAAAAGGGTGACTGCCCTGCTCCGCAATCTTGTGTAGGTACGCGACCTGCGCGATGAGGCGGCCCTGCCGGGATTCGCCCCCACTCACCTCGGCGCGAGCGAACTGCTGGACAAGCGCATTCAGCACCGCAATCGTCTGCATCTTCACGTTGCCCGGCACATCGACGGATGCCATTGCACGGAGGGCGTATTCGAGAAAGTCGATGGTGCGTGGTCCGACACGCATCGACTCGACCGGGAGGTCGAGCAGCCACGGATACTTCACGTGGACGCTCTTCGCACGCCTGGCCAGTGCGATGAGGTCGTCGATCGCTTCGCCTCGCAGGGGAACGTCGAGGTCGATCTCGCCGACCGTGGCATCGACCATGATGTCGAAGATGTCGTCCGCGCCGGAGACGTACCGATATACCGCCGACTGGCTGACGCCAAGCTTCTGGGCGATCCGGCGGGTGGAGACGGACGGCAGACCGCCTTCCGACGCGAGCTCCATCGCGGCGGCGGCAAATTCGTCCCTGCTGTGCGACGGTGCCGGGCCGCGCGTGCCGTCGGTACGGTCCCAGACGATCGTCTGCGTCTTCTTCGCCACTCGATGCCCTTCCGCTCGTCGCCGTTCTGCCCTATCCTAAACTGAGTTCACTGAACGCAGTTTAGGAGGTTCGCGATGTCGGCCGACAGATCATGGGGGCCACGACGATGGGCGCAGAACGGGTCGGTGCGCATCGCGTTCGACCAGTTCGAGCCCGAGCACGACGGAGACCCACTCTTGGTCGCGACCGGATTGGGCGTCAACCGCGAGTCGATGCCCGACGGGTTGGTCCGGGAACTCGCGAAGCAGGGATTTGATGTTGTGCGATACGACCAGCGGGACGGAGGAGAGTCGACCCACTTTCCGCCGACGTCCACGCGAAACCCGATCACTGCATTAGTGGGCAAACGCGGTGAGGCCTACACCGCCGAAGACATGGCAGACGACGCCGTGGCGGTCCTCGACGAACTCGGCTGGGACTCGGCAAACGTGCTCGGGGTCTCGCTCGGGGGCGCGGTCGCCCAGCGCGTCGCACTCAGGCATCCTCAGCGCGTCCGGTCGCTCACCACGGTCGCGGCTGTCCCCGGCGATGTCACGGGGCTGCGCACACTCCGCTTCATCCGGATGGGCACACTCGGCAAATTCGCGAGGCTGAAGTTCCCCGACACGCGCGAGGGCGCGATCGAGGCTGGGCTTGCCGTTGCGAAACTTCTGTCGTCTCCCCGTGTCGATTTCGACGAGGATTCAGTGCGAGCAACGCTCGAAGGCAATCCCGACAGCGGCGTCCACGACCAGGAATCACAGAGCCGACAGATCGGTGCACAGTGGAGCGGCCCGACGATCGACAAGATCGCCTGTCCCACGCTGATCGTCCACGGCGAGGACGACCCCCTGATCAAACCCGAAGCTGCCCTTGCCATCGCGTCGAGAATTCCCGGTGCCCGCACGCTCCTGCTATCCGCGGTCGGACACGACCTGCCCGAGCATGCCCGGTCTCCCCTCGCTGCCGCGATCCGCGAACTCGCCGACACGCCCACGACACCTTCTCTACATCGTCCTCCAACGGTCGAGTAAGCGCCGGCGCATGGGATAAGGTCGGGCCGCTGAACCAGGAAAGGTGCAGTACCTGGACACGGGGGATCGGATGCCGCACGCACAGCACTTCACGATGGGATTGTGGGTGCCATACCTGGCGTTCGTCACGGCCGCGGTCGGTTGCTACGTCGGATTGTGCTGCGTCCAGCAGTCCAGGAAGTACCTGACGCCTGCCGCCGGTGTCTGCTGGCTCATGATGGCAGCCCTGTCGATCGGCGGAGTCGGCATCTGGCTCATGCATTTCATCGGCATGTCGGGCTTCTCCGTGCCGACCTCCCCGGTCCGCTACGACCTCGGTGCCACCCTGTTCTCGGTGGTGCTTGCCGTCGGGGCGACCCTGTTCGGACTGTTGATCTCGGACGCTCGCCTCTCCGCCGCCCGTCGACTCCCCCGCTCTGTGTCGCTGACCGTGGGCGGGATAGTAATGGGAACGGCCATCGTTCTCATGCACTACAGCGGCATGGCCGCGATCAGGATCCGGGGCACCATCGACCACGACCCGAGGATGGTGGCCGTGTCTGCGGCCATCGGCATCGTCGGGTCGGTGGCCGCGATGTGGATGTTCGACGTGCCTGGAAAACTTCACGTGCGCGTGGCGTCGTCTCTGTTGCTGGCCTGCGGCGTGGTGGCGCTGCACTACACCGGCATGGTCGGAATGAGTGCGCACGTCGACCTCGATGCGTCGGCACCCGAAGGTATGACGGTGCCGTCGCTGTTGTTCCCGGCGTTCGGTATCGGCATCGTTCTGCTTGCGGTGCCGATAGTGGCACTTTTGCTCGCCCCCGAGAGCGACCGCGAGCTAGACGATCGGGGGCAGCTGAACGACCTGTCCCGCGTAGGCAAGGCCAGCACCGAAGCCGACCAGTAACGCGGTGTCTCCCGGCTTGGAGACGCCGGACCTGAGTAGCTCCTCCATTGCCATGGGGATCGACGCGGCGCTCGTGTTGCCGGTCTCTCCGATGTCGCGCGCTACCGCGACATTCTCGGGCAGGTGCAGTCCCTTGATGAGCGCGTCGGTGATGCGGCTGTTGGCCTGATGCGGGACGAAGGCATCGAGATCGGCGGCTTGTACGCCGGACTTCTCCAGCGCGTCGGTGCACGCCTTCCCCAGGAAACTCACCACCCAGCGGAATACCGCCGACCCGTTCATCCGGATGTACGGACGCACGGCCTGGGCACCGCCCGCGGCCGCTTCTTCGACCTCGTCGAAGTACGTCATGAAGTCTTTGTCCTGCTTGATGGCGTCGGTCTGGCTTCCGTCCGAGCCCCAGGCGACCGGACCGATTCCCTCCGACTCGGACGGGCCGACCACGGCCGCGCCGGCGCCGTCCGCGAAGATGAACGCGCAGGTCCGGTCGGTCGGCTCGAGCAGATCGGACAACCGTTCCACCCCGATGACCAGCACATTCCTGGCCTGTCCGGCACGAACGAGGGCTGCGGCGTTGCCGAGGGCGTAGCAGAAGCCCGCGCAGCCGGCCGAGATGTCGTAGGCGGCGGTGTCTTCCATACCCAATTCCGTGGCCACCACAGCGCCCGCGGACGGCCCCAACACCATGAGCGACGACGTAGCGAGCACGACCGCATCGATCTGTTCGGCTTCCAGACCGGCCGCGGCGAGCGCGTCGCGGGACGCGGCGACACTCATCGAGACGATCGTTTCATCATCGTCGGCCCACCGTCGCGAGGAGATGCCAGACCTCGTCTTGATCCATTCGTCGGAGGAATCGATCTGGTCGACGATCTCGGCATTGGGTACGACGCGTCGCGGTCGGTACACCCCCAGACCCAACAGAGCAGCGTGGGTGACGGGTGCGGCGGTGGCGATCTGAGCGGGCATGACTTCCTCTCCACATGAACCAGGCGGTTCACCCTCGTATTCAATTGTGTGCAATGGACCGGCTGCAGACACCCCGACAATGCCTGCAGCCCGGGTCCGGGGCTCATTTTGTTTCGGGAAGGTTCACGTTGTCACCTTTGAGTCCAGCTTTCTCCGGCGACACGCGGAGAGATGAAGACGATCACGAAGCGTGTTCTTCGCCTGCCATCGTGTATTCGCCCTGTTCGAGACGTTCGACCAATTCGCGCGTCCACTCGATGGCGCTGTCGGTGGTCTTCGCCCAATACCTGATGGCCTCGACGTGGTGCTGCCAATCCGCGTCGGAATTGCGCTCGTACTCGCCGACGACCCTCTGACGCTTAACCGTCAACGCATCGAGCCGCATGTGAAGCAGATCGAGCACCCGCTCGCGCGGCAACACGGGCATGAGTCCGATGCCCGCGATGATCTCTGAGGGGTCCTCCCCCGAGCTGAGCGCATTCTCGAGCAGCGCGTGGAACTCCTTCTCACCTTCTGCTGTGATCGAGTATTCGGTCCGGGCCGGACCGGCCGCGGGAGACTCGGATGCTACTTCCTGCAGGAGCCCCTGGTCTCGAAGACGTTTGAGGCCGTGGTAGACCGAGCCCTGTCTGAGACTCCCCCACAGGTCCACACTCCAGCTCTCGAGGTCGCGCATCACCTGATATCCGTGCGCGGTGGTGCGCCCACGAACCGCTCCGAGGAGGAGCAGCCTGGTGGCAGTCACTGGGGAGCCCTTCCGTCGCGAGGTGGTGACGACAACTCTAGTACACCTTGACTAGTTGCCAGAATGGCCTACCCTCGAGGGCAGTAGTCAAGCTGTACTAGCCCCCTCATGGGAGGACTTCACTTGCATCTCGTCATCGCCGGGGCCTCAGGCGCAACAGGCCGATTACTCATCGACAACGCCGTGGCAGCCGGTCACACGATCACCGCGCTGGTGCGCCCGGGAAGCACGTTCGGCGCACCGAACGGTGTGCGCATGCTCGAAGCCCAGGTCACCACCGACCGCGAGCTGACACTCCCCGACAGCACCGACGCCGTGATCTCGACACTCGGCAAGAGGTCGTACGACGACACCGATCCGGTGTGCACCGCAGGCACCGAGAATCTGCTGGCGGCGATGCAGCGTCAGGGCATCCAGCGGATCGTCACGGTATCGGCGTCGCCCGTATTACGATCCGGCGCCGGTGAACCGTGGTGGTTCCGCCGCACGGTCCGCCCGATGGTCCGCCGGAAGGGCCCGAACATCTACGCGGACCTCGAAGCAATGGAAGAGGTGCTGCGCTCGGCGAGTTCGTTCTGCGACTGGACGATCCTGCGTCCCGGCTACCTCGTCGACAAACCGGCCCGCGGCCACCGCCTGGTACCCCAGGCGAATTCGATCGCCAGCGTGCACCGCGCAGATCTGGCCGGAGCGCTGTTGGAGGTCGTGCAGAACCCGGACACCTGCAGGCGCGCGTACGGCGTCGCGCCTCACTCGAGCAAGGAGAGAGCATGAGCGTCGCAACAACCGACACGAGCAGGTGGCTGCGCATCGGATTTCTCGGTGACGGCCTGTTCAAGGTGGTCCTTGCCGTTACCTACTCGGCGGCGGTGGCGCCGATCGCCAACACACTGAACATGAGTGTCGCGACCATTGTCATCGCCGCGGCCATGCTGCTCCTCAGTGGCATCGCAGAGGTCGTCTTCGCCCTCCGCTCGGCAGCCCCGTCGCACACCAAGTACCTCATCGGCTACGACAGCGGCTGGATCGTCGTCACCTTGGTTGTTCTGGCGATGATGACATCAGGGGGCGCGTTCTGGTTCGGCTACCAGGCAGTCGCGTCGGCCGCGCTGGCGATTGCGTTCATGGTCGGCTCGGCGCGCGGATCGGGCGACATAGGTGTCCGAAATACTGGTTGGTGCCGAATTTTTCGGTACACCAACCAGCATTTCGGGCATGAACTGCGATGAGGCCAGTGTTGCCGAGGCGGGGGGTGGCGACCAGGGCTGCGAGCTCTGTGTCGGAGCTGCTAGCTTGCGGGGGTGCCGTACCTCGGATTGATCATTACCTTGCTGTGGCTGGGCTGCCTCGTCGACGTGATCTGCTCCGATGAGGAACGCGTCCGCCACCTGCCCAAACTGTTGTGGCTGATGATCGTACTTCTGCTTCCGCTGGCTGGGTCCGTGCTCTGGCTGGTCCTCGGCCGGCCTCAGGGGGTTGTCGAGATCCTGATGTCGAAGTCTGCCGCCGAATACCCGCGACCCACCCGTCCCGTTGTCGATCCCGAGCACGACGACGACTTCCAGCGCCGATTCCGGGCGCGCGTCGAAGAGCAGCGGCGGGTCGCGCAAGAGCAACGTCAGCGTGAAGAAGGCAACGAGAATGCCGGTTGACCGTCGGGGTCAGCTCAGTAAGCGCCCTCACTCGCAAGAACGGCCTTGACGGTCTTCCCGATGATCAGCACATCGGAAATCATCGACCAGTTCTCCACATACGACAGATCGAGCCGCACCGACTCGTCCCACGACAGATCCGAACGGCCACTGACCTGCCACAGACCCGTCACACCCGGACGCACCAACAATCGACGCTTGACGCGACCGTCGTAGTTCTCCACCTCACGACGCAACGGCGGACGCGGACCGACCACACTCATCTCACCGCGCAACACGTTGATGAACTGCGGCAGCTCGTCGATGCTGTACCGGCGCAGCACCTTGCCCACCCGGGTCACGCGCGGATCGTCGCGCATCTTGAACAGCAGGCCGGCGCCCTCGTTCTGCACCAGCAACGACTCGACCATCGCGTCGGCGTTCGCGACCATCGACCGGAACTTGATCATCCCGAACGGCTCACCGTCGAGACCGATCCGCTCGGCCTTGTAGAACACCGGCCCCTTGTTGTCGAGCTTGATCAGCACCGCGACCACCGCGAACACCGGAGCCAGCGCAAGCAACGCCAACGACGAGAACACCAGATCGAACACGCGCTTACCGCTGCGCTTCGCCCCGTGATAGCTCGGCTTCTCCACGTGGATCAGCGGCAGACCCGCGACCGGCCGCATCTCCAGCCGCGGCCCCGCGACATCGACGACACCCGTCGCGACGACGAGATCCGCGTCGAGCGGCTCGAGCTGCCACACCAGATCCTTGATGCCCTCGGGCCCCAGCGTCTCGGTCGCCGTCACCGCGACCGTGTCGGCGCCGGACGCCACCAACGCTTCGACGATGGAATGTTCGTCACCGAAGATCGGCACGTCACGCCCGTCGACATCGATGGCCTCCCCGACTACACCCGAATACCTGGGAACGCACACCCCGACCACGCGAAATCCGTCGGTGAACTTACGCTCGAAACTGCTTCCCAGGTGACGTACCGCCCGCGCACCACCGACGACCAGCACCGATGTGGCGAACTCTCCCCGGCGACGCTTACGCGCCACCACCTTTCGCCACAACCAGCGGCTGACCAGCAACCCGAACAGGCCGACGGGCAGCGCAATCGCCAGATATCCTCGCGCCAGCTCCATGTTGAATACCAACGCCACGATCGCGATGAACCCGAACAACCAGAGCGTCGCCGAGACGATCCGCTGGTACTCGTCGTATCCGGAACCGATCACGCGGCGCGATCGTGTGCGGAACATCCGCAAGCTCACCAGCCACGCTGCAGCGAGACCGATGGAGATCAGCGTGTAGTTGAGCGCATCGATCTGTGCAGCGAGCAGACTCTCGTGCCCGAACCGCACGATGTGCGCGAGGACAACGGAGAGGACCACGATGACGGTGTCCGTCCAGAAGAGGCGCCGCACGTATGCGGACTGCCACGTCCAGCGGGTGGCCGTGCTGCTCTGACCCGCCGAAGACGTCAGTGGTGCAGCTTCACGCCCCAGTTTGTCGATCGTGGTCATCCTTCATCCCTCATATATGTCTCCCCTCAGAGACATTTGTGTCCTCCCCGTCACCCACCGCGCGAGAGGCAAGCCAACTGCGGACACGCGCACACCCCCGAAGGTGCGGTACCGCGATAGCTGCGCCGTTCTCGCCTGGCGGCGTTCGGCAGGCCGATGTCACTTACGCAACATCGCCACCTCGAATATCTCACAGCGAACTCTCAGTGTTACTCGAGCTGAGAATCAGTGTGAAATGTTCGTCCTATCGTCTCGCGGGGCAGCACACCCTGTCCCGAATACAACGCGAACGAGACGTGAACAACACCCGGAACCTCCCAAATCGGGCGCGCTGCACATCTTTTCATTCCGCTCGCTCGCACCGCCAGGTGGACCGACAGTTTCATCCGAATGACGGACAGAGACGGCCCGTGACCGCAATAACGAATCGGGCACAACGGCGACCACTATTGACCTAATACCCCATAGGGGTATGGTGCGGGAATGGCCGAGTACACGTGTCCGATGCATCCGGAGGTCCGGCAACAAGGGCCGGGCTCATGCCCGATCTGCGGCATGGCCCTCGAACCCGTGATGGTGACGGCCGAGACCGGCCCCAGCCACGAACTCGCCGACATGACGAAGCGGTTCTGGGTCGCGCTCATCCTCTCCGTGCCGGTGTTCGTCCTCGAGATGGGCTCGCACCTGTTCCCCGCGCTCCATGACGTCGTACCGCCCAGGGTGTCGACATGGATCCAGTTCGTCCTCGCCACCCCGGTCGTGTTGTGGGCCGGATGGCCGTTCTTCGTCCGCGGCCGGAATTCGATCCGCACACGGTCGCTCAACATGTTCACGCTCATCGCGATGGGCACCGGTGTCGCCTGGGTCTACAGCGTCGTCGCGACACTCGCGCCCGGCATCTTCCCCGATGAGTTCCGTCAGATGGACGGCTCCGTCGCCGTGTACTTCGAGGCCGCCGCGGTGATCACGACGCTGGTGCTGCTCGGCCAGGTTCTCGAACTCCGCGCGCGTGAGCAGACGTCCGGCGCGATCAGGTCGCTGCTCGATCTCGCACCGAAAACCGGGCGACGGATCGACGACGACGGTACCGAACACGACATCCCCCTCGACCACGTGCACATCGGAGATCGCCTACGGGTACGTCCCGGCGAGAAGGTCCCGGTGGATGGTGTCGTCGAAGACGGCCGCTCGTCCGTCGACGAAGCATTGGTGACGGGCGAATCGATGCCGGTCACCAAACGGACCGGCGACCACGTCATCGGCGGCACGGTCAACGGCACCGGCAGCCTCGTCATGTGCGCCGAGCAGGTCGGCAGCGACACGGTGCTCTCGCGGATCGTCGCGATGGTAGCCGAGGCGCAGCGCACGCGCGCACCGATCCAGCGCCTCGCCGACCTCGTCGCATCGTGGTTCGTCCCCGCCGTCATCGCGGTCGCCGTGATCGCGTTCCTCGTGTGGGCGCTCGTCGGCCCGTCGCCGTCGCTCACCTACGCGTTGGTGGTTGCGGTGTCGGTACTGATCATCGCGTGCCCGTGCGCCCTCGGGCTGGCTACTCCGATGTCGATCATGGTCGGTGTGGGACGCGGCGCCGGGCTCGGGGTGCTCATCAAGAATGCCGAGGCGCTCGAGCGCATGGAGAAGGTCGACACCCTGGTCGTCGACAAGACCGGCACCCTCACCGAGGGCCGGCCCACGGTCACCGAGATCATCGCGGCCGACGGTTACACCGACGACGAGGTCCTGCGCCTCGCAGCGGGCGTCGAACGCGGCTCCGAGCATCCCCTCGCGATCGCGATCGTCGACGCAGCCGCACACGCCGACATCTCCATCCCCGAGGTCACCGACTTCGATTCTCCGGTGGGCCGCGGAGTGGTCGGTGTGGTCGAGGGCCGGCGTGTGACCATCGGCAACGCGCCGTACCTTCAGGACGAGGGTGTCGACACCCGGACACTGTGCGAGCACGCGGACGGTCTGCGTCGCGACGGCGCCACCGCGATCTACATCGGTGTCGACAAGTCGGTGGCCGGGGTGCTGGCCATCGCGGACCCGGTCAAGGACACCACCGCGGCAGCACTCGAGGAACTACGCGCCGACGGCATCACCGTCGTCATGCTCACCGGCGACAACCGCACCACCGCCGAAGCAGTGGGTCGCAAGCTCGGTATCGACCAGGTCGAAGCCGAGGTGCTTCCCGACGGCAAGAGCGACGTGGTCCAGCGACTCCGCGACGAGGGCAGGGTGGTCGCCATGGCCGGTGACGGCGTGAACGACGCACCCGCGCTCGCCTCCGCCGACGTCGGCATCGCGATGAGCACCGGCACCGACGTGGCGATCGAGAGCGCGGGCATCACCCTGCTCCACGGCGACCTCACTGGCATCGCACGGGCACGCGCGCTGTCGGAGGCGACGATGAGCAACATCCGCCAGAACCTCGTGTTCGCGTTCGTTTACAACGCGGCCGGTATTCCGCTCGCCGCCGGAATCCTCTATCCGGCGTTCGGGATCCTGCTCTCTCCCATCGTCGCGGCCGCTGCGATGGCGCTGTCGTCGGTGAGCGTCATCGGCAACGCGCTGCGCCTGCGCGCAAAGAAATTCTGACGGGTCATCCCTGAATGGCGTCGCGCAGTTCGGCGGCGAGGTCGTCGGTGGCGGCGACGATTCCGCTCCACCGCTTCGTGAGATCGGTATCGAACACGATGGGACGGTCGTATGCGTCGATCACCGCTCCCCCGGAGGCCTCGACCTGCACGACTGCCGCCGCGATGTCCATCAAGCGGTGGGTGTCGCTGCCGGCGTCGACGAACGCATCAGTGGATCCGGTCGCGACGAACACCGACTCGAGGGTGCTGCAACTGAGAATGCGGATGCGAGTGGCCTGCTCCGCGACACGCCACCACGCATCGCGGTTGCGTTCGTGCGGGCGGAGCATCGAGACCGCCGCCGACGACAACGACGTGCATCCGCTGGTCCGGAACGCGGACCGGCTGCGCGACGCCCACCAGGTCTCTCCGGTGTGCAGCCAGGTCGTCGACGCTTCGGTGAACTCACCGTCGATCACCACAGCAGCACTGAAGCACGCCAACGGAATTCCCGCGGCAGCGTTGGCGGAGCCGTCTACGGGGTCGACGACGAGGGTGATAGCGGACCCGACGTCGACCCAACCCCGTTCCTCCGACAACACGTTCGCACCCACCGCGGTGGCCGCGGAGATGATGGCGTCCTCGACGAGGACGTCGATGAACATCGTCGGCGTGCCGTCGGCACCCTCCATCGCGATGGACTTCAGCTTCTCCCGCGAATACTCCGCGACGGCGTCGCGGTAGGCGGTGAGGGCGGCATCGGACGCGGCGGTGAGCATTCGGCCGGCAGTGGTGTGGTCGGAATCGGTGAGAGTCATATGGTTACTCCAGATGGTGTGGCGTGGTGTGGCCGAATGTCACCTTTGGTCACCTCGAGTAGATGAAGGTGACATTCGGTCGAGTTGGCGGCGGGAATCAGGACACGACCTTGCGGACCCAGATGGCGAGACCCTCCACGACCATGACCACCGCGAAGATCATGAGAACGATCATGGTGACCACGTCGAACTGCATGACGCGGGCCGCGTTCATCAGGTAGAAGCCCAGTCCGCCTGCGCCGACGACACCGAGAAGTGTGGCGGCGCGGATATTGGTATCGAGCTGATAGAACAGGTGCGCGATGATCGCGGGCCCCGATTGGCGGACCGTCGCGGCGATGAGGACCTGCATGCGTGTCGCGCCACCTGCCACCACCGCCTGCTGGACGCGGATGTCCGTTTCCTCGACGGAGTCGGCGATCAGTTTGCTGAGCAGCCCGATTGCTCCGACCGACAGAGCGATCGCACCCGCAGTGGCACCGAGACCGGTCACGACGATCACGATGATCGCCAGGATCAGATCCGGGATACCGCGGACGATCACGATGAAGACCCGGAACCCCTTGGCAATACCCGGAGTGGGTGCGACGTTGCGGGCCGCGAGCAGGCCGACGGGGATCGCGACGATCAGGCCGATCAGAGTGGCTGCGAGGGCGATCTGCAGCGTGACGATCAGTTGCTTCCACAGTTCGTCGCCGATGCCGCCGGTGCCCGGCGGAAAGAACAGCGAGAGCGTGTTCCACATCGAACCGACACCCTCTGCCATACGGGACAAGTCGAGGTTCGCGGCCCAGGTCGACACCAACAGGGCCAGTACGAACATCGCGACGTAGGCGGTGTGAGCAATGCGCTCACCCGTCCACGGGGGGCTGACGCGGTACCGGCCGTCGGAGGTGCGCAGTGCCGTCGGAGCCTGCGCGCTGCCGGGTTCACTATCGACCCAGCCGTCCTGAGCGCCCGCGACCCGTTCGCGTAGACGAGAGAACAGACTTCGCCGCGTGGGGGTCTTGTCGCCGAGCACCATCCGCCGCAGAGCACCGGAGATCAATTCGACGATGACACACAGCGCGACGATGAACAGCGCCAACGCCATGCCGCGCTGATAGTTCATGGTGCGCAGCGCAGCCGACAGTTCGAGGCCGATGCCGCTCACACCGACGTAGCCGAGAATGACGGAGGCGCGCAGGTTGATGTCGAACCGGTGTAGGGCCGTGGCAACGACCGCGGGCATGATCTGCGGCAATACACCGCCGGTGATCTGCTGCCACCACGTCGCACCGGCTGCGCGCAGGGCGTCGCGCGGGCCGGGGTCGGAGTCTTCGATCGCGTCGGCGTACAGCTTTCCGACCATGCCGATCGAGTGGATGCCGAGGGCGAGGATACCGCCGATCGCGCCGAGACCGAACAGGCGCAGGAACAGGATCGCCAGCACCAGTTCGGGAATGGCTCGGGTGATGACGATGATGGCGCGGGCCGGCATTCGCAGGGCTGCGGCGGGCGCAGTGTTGCGGGCCGCACCGAGCGCGACCGGGATGCTCAGCACCACGGCGAGCACGGTGGCGAGCAGCACGATGCCCAGGGTCTGGCCCGTCATCGCGGCGAGTTCGCCGATGGGCGGGAAGTCGAGCGGGAAAATGCGCGACAGGAAATCGGTTGCGTTGCCGATACTGTCGATGATCGTGGCAACGTTGATCTTCAGGGATGCGATCGACCACAGTGCCGCCGCGAACAGCCCGAACAGGATGACCTGCACACTGATGGCCTGCCACGTGGGGCGCGGGAGAGTCTTGACGGGCGGCGGGGCGGTGATCATCGGTTCGCGATGCTCCCCGCAGACACGACCGGGTCGACGGCGGTGTAGATGCTCATGGTCTCGCTCCGGTCGATCACCGACGCGGGCTTGTCGAGCACAACATGCCCGTGTCGCAGGCCCACGAGTCGGTGCCCCCACGACAATGCGAGATCGACCTGGTGCAGGCTGCACACCACCGTCAGGTTGTCTTCGGACGCGATCTGCGAGATCAGCGCCATCACCTGTGCCGACGACTCCGGATCGAGCGATGCGACGGGTTCGTCGGCGAGGAGGATCTTCGGTTTCTGGATGAGCGCACGCGCCACCGCGACACGCTGCTGCTGGCCACCGGAGAGGGTGTCTGCGCGCTGGAACGGACGGTCGGCGAGACCGACACGGTCGAGCTGTTCCATAGCGGCGAGACGCACCGACTTCGGATACATCATGAGACCGAACCGGGGCCCACGCAGCGAGCCGAGGGCGCCGGAACACACGTTCTCGAGTACCGACATGTTGCCGACGAGGTGGAACTGCTGGAACACGAAGCCCACCTTTCGGCGCAGCTCCCGCAGTTCACGGCCACGGGCGGCACCCACATCGTGTCCGAGGACCCGCACCGTACCCGAGGTGGGAAGGTGCAGTCCGTTGAGCAGCCGCAGCAGTGTCGACTTTCCCGAACCCGACAAGCCCAGCAGTGCAACGACTTCACCGGGGTGCACCGTCAGTGACACGTTGTCGAGCGCCCGGAGTGCCGGGTCGAATACCTTGCTGACGTGGTCGAGTTCGATGGTCGGCCGGAGAATCCTGTCGATGGATGCGCCGAGGCGTGCATGGTCGGGGTCGGTCATATCGGTACTCCAGGTCTCGAAAGATCGGGTCAGCTCGCGCAGGACGGGGACTGCGTGACTTCACAGACCTTGCGGACGCCGTCGTAGAAGTCGTCGGTGACGGGGATGTATCCGTACTCGGTGCTCTCGGGAAGCTCGCACTCCTCCTCTGAGGCGCAGTAACCGGCCTCCACGAGCGCCGGACGATTGAGCTTGGTCGCGAAGATGTCGGTGAGCTGGTCGACGAGATCCTGCGGCAACGTGGTCAGCACAGCAGAAGGGCTGGCCGCGATCATCTCGGACTCCCAGATCACGTCGAGGTCGCCCTCAGCGAGATCGCCCTTGTCGACGAGGGTTTCGGTGACCATGGTGTCGAATGCGAATCCGGCATCGCACTGGCCGCTCTTGACAGCGAGGGCAGATGCGTCGTGGCCGCCGGCGAAGACCGGGGTGACGTCCGTCGCGGGGTCGATGCCCGCCTCGAGCAGACCGGCCGACGGGTAGAGGTAGCCGGAAGTGGAGGTGGGGTCGACGAAGCACACCGTCTTGCCCCGGAAGTCCTCGAGTGAGCGGATATCGGATCCCGCGGGCACGATCGCGTAGGACTGGTAACCGGGCTCCTCGTCGGCGCTGTCGGCGAACACGCCGAGCGGTGTCACCGGTACGCCGCTGTCCTTCGCCGTGGCGTAGGAGAACGGACCGTAATGACCGATGTGCACCTTGCCGGCGCGCTGGGCCTCGATGACGGCCGCGTAGTCGGTGGCGTTCTGGAACTCGACCGGGATACCGGTCTCATCCTCGATGACCTGCTGAACCAGCGCGAACTCCTGCTGCAGGCTTGTGCTGTCCTCGCTCGGGATGGAGGCCAGCACGAGGGTCTCGGGTGCACCTTCGTCGGCGGATGCGCCGGCCGAGGTGTCTTCGTCGGCGCTCGAGCCGCACGCGGACAGAGCCAGCGCCGCTGCGGCGGCCATGGTAATCCCTACCAGGGATCGGGAACGAGAGGTACGCATGAAGAAAAGCTCCTTGTCGAATCCGCGCACGCGGAGTCGGGGCACGAGGGGGGCGACACCCAGCGGCATCGTCGGAATCCAGACTGTCTGTACGGTGTATCGAATTCCCCAACCCGAGGTGAACTTCCGACCTCGAGCGGAAGACGTTCGCGGTGGCATGTCCGCCCACTACGAGACCGGCCCCACACCGATTCGGTGTGGGGCCGGGATTTCATGATGCGCGCAGGACCGCGCGGATCACCGGGTGACCATGTTCGAACGAGACGAGGACGAGGTCGGCGCGCTGACCGGTACCCAGAGCACCCCGGTCCGCGAGCCCTACTGCCGTTGCCGGGCCACTCGTGACGAGCGACACGGCAGCCGGCAACGTCATGTATCCGTCGGCGAGAGAGAACGCCGCACCGAGCAGCGACGAGGGCAGGTAGTCCGATGCCAGCGCGGTCACCAGTCCCAGCTCGGCGAGTTCCCCGGCGGAGACGTTGCCCGAGTGGGAGCGTCCGCGCAGCACGTTCGGGCCGCCCATCACCACGGACATGCCGCGGTCACGCGCTTCCCGTGCCGCCTCGACGGTCGTGGGGAACTCGGCGACGTTGCCTCCGCGGGCGGCCAGATCGGCGATCTCGACGGCCGATTCGGGGTCGTGGCCGAAGACGCGGGCCAGGCCCTTGCGGGACTGCTCGGCCAACCAGCCCATCGTCTCGTCGCGGATCCCGGCGTTGGCCTCACGTTCGGCCGCCAGACCGTCCACCACTTTGCGCGCGTCCTCCGCCGAGATACCCCGGACGCCGGCGATGTGGTTCTCGTAGTAGGTGCGGTCGGCATACTGGCCGATCCCCGGCGTGTGATCCTCATGGGAGATGACCGCGGGCGTTGCAGTGGTGACGGCACCTGCCGCGACCAACCGGTCGAACTCGTCACGCATGGCCTTGAATCCGGCTACGGACCGCACGTCGAGGCGGTGCAGGACTCGGTGGTCGACGAGTCGTGCGTCCGTGTCGCGCGTATTCCAACCCTCGATGGACTCACACATCTGCTGCGCGACATGGACGCTGCGTCCCGTCGTCGCGGTGGCTCGGTCGGAGAACGATGCACCGTGGAACACGGTCGTCACGCCGGCCGCGCGCACCTTGCCCTCGAACGACATGAGCGAGAACGCCCACGGCAGCTCGACTCCCGGTCGCGGGAGGCGTTCTTTCTCGAGTCCGTCGGAGTGCACGTCCACCAGGCCCGGCAGGCACAGCAGACCACCGCCGTCGACGTCGGGCCGCACGCCGGGAGTGGACGGTCCCACCTCCTCGATCCTGCCGTCACGCACGACGATGCGCGCATCCTCGAGGATGCGGTCCGGCAGTACCGCCCGGACGTGCCCGACCACATAGTTCTGCGGTGCCGATTGCAGGGTCCACGCTGTGGCAGTCGAGACAGGGGACTCGACGGTTTCTGTTCCGGTCATGCTGAATCTCCCAATATGTCTGTGGCGGATCCTATTTGGGCGACGTGGCCGTCGGCGAACCGCACGACACGTGTCGCGAGACGGTGCATGGCGTCGAGATCGTGGAATACCGCGAGCACCGCGACACCGGATGCCGACAGCGACGCGATGAGCTCGAGTGCACGCTCGCGGTTGACCGGGTCGAGGGCCGACACCGGCTCGTCGAGCAGCAGCAGCCGCGGCGGGTGGACGGTGCCGGCAGCGATGTTCACGCGCTGACGTTCGCCGCCGGAGAGCACACTGCAATCGACGTCCCACAGCGCTTCGTCGAGTGAGAGTCGCTGCAGTGCTTCGGCAGCGGCGTCGCGGGCATCGGCTCGGTTCATCCCACGACGACGTGCGGACGCTGCGACCACCTCGAGGGGTGCGGTGCGCGGAGGCGCCGACAGGAACTGCGACACGTAGCCGAGTTCGCGTCCGCGCAGCCGGGCCATCTCCCGGTCGGACAGCTCGGTGAGTTCGACCGGTCCGTCGTCGGTGTGCAGCACGACCGAGCCCGCGTCGGGCAGATAGCTGCGGTGTACGCAGCGCAGGAAGCTCGACTTCCCGGCACCGGACGGTCCGGCGAGCGCGACGTGCTCGCCGCGGCCGACCTCGAGATCGACGCCGTGCAACGACGTGACGGTGCGGCCGTCGATGGTGTGGAGCGTGAAGGACTTACGTAGGTCTCGGACGGTGAGGACCGGATCAGCAGTGGTGGGCACAGGCACAGTGGACACAGACATGGTCACCTCCGTGCGGCTGCGACGAGCCGCTGGGTGTAGGGGTGGTGGGGGTCCTGGAACAGCTGGTCGGTCAGGCCGGTCTCCACGACACGGCCGACGTTCATGACCAGCGTGCGATCGGTGAGTGCCTCGATGACCGCGAAGTCGTGGCTCACGACCACCGCCGCGGTGTCGCGCTCGGCGAGCAGGTTCCGCAGCAGATCGAGCACGCCCGCCGCAACCGACGCGTCGAGGCCCGTGGTGGGCTCGTCGAGCAGCAGCACCCGCGGATCGGTCGCGAGAGCCTTCGCGATCTGCACGCGCTGGCGCATGCCGCCCGAGAACGTGTGGACGGGATCGTCCATACGCTCGAGGGGTACCTCGACCTTCTCCAACAGATACGCTGCGCGGTCGCGGATCTCGTAGTAGTTGCGCCAGCCGGCTGCGGTGAGACGCTCGGCGATGTTGCCGCCCGCGGAGACCGTCATCGTGAGTCCGTCAGCGGGGTTCTGGTGCACGAGGCCGAGGGTGTCGATGCGCAGCGCGCGGCGCTCGGTGTCGTCGAGGGTGAATACATCGGTGGTGCCGCCCCCGACGGTGGTCAGGAACATCGAGCCGTTCGTGGCCTTGTCGTCGCCGATCAGGCAGCGCAACACCGTCGACTTACCCGAGCCGGACTCGCCGATCAGACCGAGCGCCTCACCCGGTGCGACGTCGAAGCTGACGTCCCACGCGGCAACAACGGCGCCGGTGACCGGGCTGATCGCGGTGCCGGTGTCGGGGCCGGTTCCCGGGACGGCGTCGGCGCCGCCGGGGCCGTGCACCTTGCCGACGTCCCGTACGGCGAGGGTCCAGCCGTCGGGGTGCGCGGGCACGGGTCGATCGGTGAGTTCGGCCGGATCGCGGCGCGTCGCGGCGTGTGCAGCGCGTACGCGGCGCTGCGGGTCGGGCAGGAACTGCATCGGGGCGTGCGCACTGTGGAGCGCCTCGTCGATGTCGGCGTCGACGACGCGGGTGCACCACTCGACGTCACTGCACATCATCCGTCCGGGCGACGCCTCGACGAGGAACGTGTCGGACGAGCCGCAGCGCACGCAGACCTGGTCGTCGCTGCCCTCGACCTCGAACGGGACATCGTCGAACGTGAGCGGCTGCACCGGAGTGTAGGGCGGGACCGCGAAGATGCGCTTCTCGCGTCCGGCGCCGAGCAACGTCAGGTGCGGTGAATTGTCCAGGCGCGGAACGTCCCACCGCGGGATCGGCGACGTGATCATCACATACCGGTCGTCGACGAGCACCGGGTATCCGGTGGTCTTGGTGATGACGCCGTTGCGGACGAGGTCCTCGTAGAGACTGACCCACATCATCGAGTAGTCGGCCTCGGCGTGCATACGGGCACATTCGGTGACCGATTTCTGCACGGCCCGAAGCGGTTCCGAGTTGGGTACCTGCAGCACGAGGATCTGGTCCTCGGACATCGGTTCCTCGGGGATACGGTGGCGCGACTGGATGATCGTCGACTCACGGGTGTCCTTGGTGGAGGCGCACTTCTCGCTCGACTCGATCAGCCGTCGCAGGTTGGTGGCGTTCACGCCGTCGTCGTCGCCCTGGTCGATGACCTTGACGACGTCGGTGCCGCCGACGAGACCCAGCGTGACCTGCAGGCCGCCGGAGCCCCAGCCGCGGGCAACCGGCATCTCGCGGGAGCCGAACGGAGTCAGGTAGCCGGGCACGCACACCGCGGTCAATGTCGCGCGGCGGATCTCACGTTTGGACCCTTCGTCGAGGATGCCGCGTTCGCGGGTGGCGGCGTCGATCGCGTCCAGCGTGTGGGTGACGCGCGAACCGGTGTCGCGAGTGGTGAGCAGGTCGGTCATCAGCAGGTCCTTCCGAGAGGTTCGGTGTTGCGGTCCGCGGCGTCGCCGGCGCCGGCCTGCACGGCGATCTTCCGGTCGATCATCGAGCGGAAGGTGACGTAGTGCGGAAGCTTGAGATGTTCGAGGAAACCACAGGAATCGAGACCGTCGGTGGTGAGCAGCAGGGTCTGCTCGAGACCTCCGGTGTCGCCGAAACGGCGGCATGCGATATCCAGGTTCGCCATCGCGATGGCTTTGCGTTCGTTGTGTCCGAAGCACAATCCGTAACCGACGTCGAAGCGACCGCGATCCTCGTCGGGGCCGTTGAGATCTTCGATCGCCTCGCACTCGGTGACACGAATATCTCCGACGGAGAACGCATTTCCGGTGTGGGGGTGCCGGACGCGCACCGGGACGCGGCCGTGTCGTACCTCGCCGAGGGTGACCTCGTGCAGGTTGCCTTCGGTGCCGCGGATCGAGCGGTACCACGTGCCGATCAGCGAGCCGGTCTCGGCGCGTGCCATCGACGCGAGCACTGCCGAGCGTGGCGCCGGGGGCGCGGCGGGGTGGCGGGAGATATCGAACGGCTCGGGGTCGGAGCCGTCGGTCGGGCGACTGTCGGCGAGCAGATCCATCTCGCGCAGCAGTTCCGAGAAGCGCTTCGGATGACGTTCGGCGTCGGTGCGATCCGGGGTGGGGGCCTCGTCGATCACGACCGGCGGCACGGGCTCGTCGTCGCGGACGAGCATGCGGCCGGTGTAATCGCTGGTGCGGCCGAGCAACTGCGGGCCGTCCGGGGTACGCCACGCCGGCACGATGCGGCGCTGCACTGTCATTTCGTCTGGGTCGACGGGTTCACTGACTGCCAGTCGCGGCAGGGTCGACTGGTGGGCGCGGACGAGGTGAGTGGCCTCGATGACGTCGCCTTCCGCCTGACGGAGAGCATCGGCGGCGGTCTCGGGGTCGTAGAGCGACCCCTCACCCATCACACGGTCGACGGCGAGGCGCATTCGGCCGGTGATCTGTTCGGTGGTCAGGCGCGGTGAGTTGTCGGCTTCCCGTGCGGTGCGGACGAGGCTTTCGGCGGCGAGGATCGCGTCGAGTCCGCCGCGGGCTCCGGAGTATCCCATGTCAGTTCTCCTGTGCGGTGCTCGAATGCGGGGTGCTGATGCGAGTGGTACGCGACAGCCCGAGGACGGCGCCGTCGTCTGCGACGAGTAGAATGTCGATGCCGGCGGGGAAGTCGGCGACGGCGTCGTTGCGGGCGCTGCGCAGCGCGTCGTCGAAGCCGAGCGGCGCAATCGTTTCGGTGCCGTTCACGCCCGGTCCGGCGAGTTCGGCGGGCGTTCCGCCGTCGAGGGATCTGACCGAGCAGATCACGGTCGCGGCAGATTCCGGCGACAGCGCGGTTCCACGTGTGGCAGAAAGCAGTTCATCGGTGGTGATGGGGCGAAGCGCGGTGACGTACTTCGCCTGGCCGAGGGCTGCGACGGGGGCACCGGTGGCGACGGTGAGCACCTCCCTCCAGTCGGAGTCGTCTTCGAGCACGGCGACGCCGGTTTCGAGGTCGGCGAGGGCGAGGGCGGGCAGCAATGCCGGCGGGAAGTCCGTCGACGGCAATGGCTGCGGCAGGCCCGGGCGGCTGAACGCCTGGAGCATCGCACGATATACTTGCTGTGCGACAACGGGGTCGAGTCCGATCCCGATGACCTTGTCGGTGGCGGCGGTGGTCACGTCAACTCCTCGAATTGAACGATGGTGGGGGCGATGTGCGCCCATTCCTCGGCGTCGGCGCGACCGAGCTCGGCTTCGATGCGAGCGCACAGGTCGAGCACGTGGCCGGCGTTCGGGCGGCCCGCGGCGACCTCGGCGTCGCACACGGCGGCGGCGAGCACCGCGGCGCGGTCGTCGCCCATGCGCATGGCCCAGCCGCGGGTGCCGTCGAGGCGCACCTCCGCATGGCATGCGAGGACGTTGCCGAGGAAGAAGCGGACATGGCCGATCGGTTCACGAACCTGGGTCGCGATGCACCCGATCTCCGGGGTGGTCAGCACGGTCAGTGCCGCGCCGTCGGACAGGCAGGCGTCGGCTGTGCTCACCAGATCCTCTTCGGGTGCCACGGCGAGCAGCTCGGCGAGCCGCTCCCTGCTGTAGGTGTGGGACGTCATGAGTTTCCTTAGTGGTTCGAAACGGGAGGTTGGTCGCCGATCTCCATGACCACGCGGATCATGTCGGCGCGCATCCACGCGGTGCTGTACGTGACGGCGACACCGGTTTCGGAGTCGCGGTTGATGCTTTCGATGACCCACACGGGTGCGATGTAGGTCATCTCGAGGGCCTTGCAGATCTCGGGCGTCGGAAGTTCCGTCGCGGTACGGCACCACGACCGCACCACGTCGAATCTGCCCATCTGGCGCAGAAGTTCGTCGAGTGATTCCTCGACACGCATGGCAGAGCCGAGTTCGGTGACGGCGTCACACGCCACCCATTCCTCCCCCAACGCGGCTACGTGGTCGTCCACGTACCGCAGGCGTCGCATGTAATGTGCGGGGTCGCCGGGCTCGATCCCGAGGTACCCCGCCGGGGTCTCGGGAGTCGGCCGGATCTCGGACTGCAACACAGACGAGCGCGGTACCGCTCCGGCCGCTTCGACTGTGCGATGCCACGACGGTCGCTTCTCCTTGGAGACGACGTAGTCGATGCGGCGGTTGACGTAGGTGCCCGAGCCACGGAGCCTGCGGACGAGCCCGCGCCGTTCGAGTTCCTGGACCGCCGAGCGGGCGGACGCCCGTCCCACGCCGAACCGTGCCATCAGCTCGTGCTCGCTCGCGAGTTTCGTGCCCGATTCCAGCTGGGCGATCTCGTCGGCCAGCTGGCCGGCGATCTTGTGGTAACCGTTGCGCTGCGTCACACCGTAGACAGTGGCCGATCGAGTTGTACGGGCAACTTCACTGTAGGTAACCGGAAGGGAAACGCAGCTGAACGACTGGCCCAGTTGTTCGCGCCGATGATGCAGGCACGAATAGTTATGGTGCTACATATCATTTCGGCATCGGAAGTGGACGGGGTCGGCCGCACTCCCATACAGTGGCGCCCGTCGCCTTGACGCGACGCTTCTTCCTGAAGGTCCTCCCCGACACAGGAGATGCAGTTCAGGGCCCCGCCGGCTCCTCCCCTCAATTCGCCGGCGGGGCTCCCCTACCAGCCGCCCGGCCTTCCCGAAGGCCTGCGCAGCGGCCGGTCCAGAACCTCCCCGACTCCGAATCGACCTCCGGCGACGACTGCCGTTCGACCATAGAACAATCTGCTCACTGATGTGTACCGAATGGCATTCATCGTTCGTCGAACGCGCGAAAGCGACACCTCGGCCCCATCGGCGGGGTGTAGACGACCGCGTCGCACTCCCGGCAGGAATGCGTGCGATGCCTGCCACCGCACTCGCACACCTGCGATCCCACCAGCACCCGATTCGCACCGAGTTCGTGCCCGTTCGGGCAGCGCGAGGGCGCAGGCTCGGCCCATCCGGACGCGACTCGATACAGTTTCACTACTCGATCATACGTTCGATCACGCAAGCGTTACTTACGATCGGCATGCCCGAGGTCGCGTGCCGGGTCGACGATGTCGCGGACGCGCTGTTTCAGAGTGACGATGTCGGGAAACCCGCCATCGGCCTTGCGATCCCACACCGTTCGGCCGTCCACCGCAACGTGGAAGATCCCGCCCGTACCGGGCACGAGCGCCACCTCACCGAGGTCGGTGCCGAAGGTGTTGAGCAATTCCTGCGCCATCCACCCCGCACGCAGTAGCCACTGGCATTGGGTGCAGTAGGCGATGGTGACACGAGGCCCAGTGGTGGTCATGGAGACGAGATTATCGCGGATGAAGGAAGCCCCGCCGATCGTGGTGGGGATCGGCGGGGCTTCGACGCAGGCCGGAGATGGGGGGTACCGGCCCGCGTGGTCGTCCTCGCAGGGGGGACAGGAGGACGACTCGATTTCGAGTCTATCGACCAAGATTGCTACTCGCGAGTATTGCCGAGAAACTACCCGATCGGGTAGGTACGACATCAGTCGGCAACAGATGATGCGCAATGCTCCGAAGCCAACTCGGACGGCCGAAGCAGTACGCGAGCCGGCCTGGGGCTTTCTACGACGGCTTGTCGTAGATCTCTCTACGATGATGTGTCGTAGAGAGATCTACATATCCTCGGGGAGAGAAACAATGCCGGTCGACACCACTTTGGCGCAATATAGTGACTATGCGGCCGCGTCGACCTTCGCAGTCTATGTGCTCGCGTTTCTCCTGGCCGCTGTCGACTTGGCGGGGGCCTCGACGCGGTGCAGGCTCGGCGGCGAGTCTCGCCGGCTGGTCGTTGTCGGGGCGGGAACCACCACTGGCGCGTTGGCCCCGGGCCGGGTGCCGGACGATGGTGGCGTCAGACGCCCTCCGGCCGAACACGCCGGACGTGCTGCGATCGCGGTGACTGTCGTCGCGGCGGTGCTGAATGTCGCTGCGCTCGTCCTGCGCGGCCTGGCGTCGTCGCGCTGGCCGTTGGGAAATCTGTACGAGTACTCGGTGTTTCTGTGTGCGGCGACCGTGATCTGCTGGCTGATCGTCGTGCGCCGATATGCGCTGCGCTCGTTGACGGCGATCGTGCTCGCACCGGTGGTCGTGCTGTTCTTCGTCGCGGCGGCGCTCATGTACAACGATGCCGCTCCGGTGGTACCGGCGTTGCGCTCGTACTGGATCGCGATCCACGTCACGATCATCGTCAGTGCGTGCGGAATTCTGTTGTTCGCCAGCCCCGCGAGCTTGTTGCATGTGATCGCCGAGCGCCGCATACCTGCACGCCCAGGCTACGCGGAATTGGAAGTCCACTACGGCATCCTGGATCAATGTGGCGGCTTCAGCCGTGACATTGATCAACATGTTCGTCATCAACTATGTGGTGTCCGGGTTCCATTCGTATGCGGGCCTGAACTGAGCGCAGTCGAGTACCTGATCGGGGAAACGGCCCGGGATGACGTCAGTCCGGGATCATTTCGAATCTGCCCCTTCCGCAGCACCGGCACGCGTGCGAGGAGCAGCTGCGGTGAGCACCGCGCAAATCGTGGCCAACAGCAGCAACCATCCCGCCGGCACTCTGAGGACCTCGATGTGTTCCCCGAACCCACCGAAATGTGTCGAGTACCAGTTTTGTTCGGAGCCGAAGGCATAGATGGCGAGCCACGCCGGCCATACCCGTACAGCGGAACCGGCGAGCACGACGCTACCGACCAGGGGTAACAGCGCGATCGAATAGTTCCCGTGACCGACCGGGGCGAGCAGACAGCACGCGAGAACGAGGGCGCCGCCGGCCGTGATCAGGAACAGCACCTCGTTGCCGCGCTGCCGGGAATAGGCCAGGGCCACTGCGGCGATGGCGACGACCGCGATCACCACCGCAATTGCCACCGTCCCGACGGTAGGGATGTGCAGGTACTCGGCAAGCGCAAAGAACGAACGATCGGCGGCGGCGGCGGTGCCACCGAGCGCGGATATGCCCAGGCCATCACCACCGCCGAGGCGTGCCCACACCAGCGCGGTGGCCGCACAGGCGATCACTGCTGCGAGAACCGACTCGCGCCACCGGCGCTGAAGCAGCGGAACCACCAGCAGCGCAGCGAAGATCGGCATCAATGCCACGACTGCCCCGAGTGCAACCCCGGCGGCGACCTGGTGCCCCTTCACCGTCAGGTACAACCATGTCACCAACGCGAGCACCACGAATGCACCGAGGTCGCCCGTGAGCAGAGTGTCCGTCACCGGCCCGCAATGGAACCCGACGAGCAGAAACACCGGCGCCAGGACCGACCACATCGGGATCTGCAGCAGACGCAGCAGGAGCACCCATGCGCCCAGTAGCGTCAGCACGCTCAGACTCAGTTGCACCCACCGCGCCTGGTCCGGATCGAGGACTGCCCATGGTGCGGTCAGGATGATGGCACCGGGGCTGAGTGCTGATTCGCCGGAAGCGAATGCTGTGTGCGGGTTGAGGAAACGGAATGATGCGTCGTAAAGGGCGAGGAACCGGCCGGGAGTCGGGTCGGCGAGCGACCACCAGACCCGTTGCACGGCCACCATCACCGCCAGCGGCCACACGATGTACGCCACCATCTGAGCGAACGAACGAGCAGTCCGCGGCTCCAACGCACGAATCAGACGACGCATAGTCATGCCCGTGAGGTTACGGATACCTCCACCCGGAAGGTTCGGCTCCAGGAGCTGGACGTGATCATGATCTCGCTGCCCATGCACTCCCTGCCATGCCAGACCGACAAGGCGTGGCCGGTAGATGAGATCTCGACTCTGCGAGGCGCGTCCACCGACGGCTGCGGACGACGGGGCCGTGGCCGCCGGATTCAGCTGGGACGTGCGTCGGGATGCTCGTGCACGAAGTTCAGGTACGCCTTGGACGGAGTCGGGCCGCGCTGGCCCTGATACTTCGATCCCACCTTCGCGCTACCGTACGGATGCTCGGCCGGGCTCGTCAGGCGGAACAGGCACAGCTGCCCGATCTTCATTCCCGGCCACAGCGTGATCGGCAGGTTCGCGACGTTCGACAGTTCGAGGGTGATGTGCCCGTCGAAACCCGGGTCGATGAAGCCGGCCGTCGAGTGTGTGAGCAGGCCGAGGCGCCCGAGAGACGACTTACCTTCGAGCCGGCCCGCGAGGTCGGACGGCAGCGAGCAGCGTTCCATCGTCGACCCGAGGACGAACTCTCCCGGGTGCAGCACGAACGATTCGTTCCGGGGAACCTCCACCAGGGAGGTGAGCTCGTCCTGCTGTTTTGCAGGGTCGATGTGGGTGTAGCGGGTGTTGTTGAAGACGCGGAACAGACTGTCCAGGCGCACATCGACGCTCGAGGGCTGCACCAGGTCCGGGTCGTATGGGTCGATCCCCAGATGTCCGGAGGCGATCTGGGCGCGGATGTCGCGATCGGAGAGCAGCACGGGTAGAGGTTAACAACCTCGCTCGCGCGACCTCAGCTCCTGTTCAGATGGGTGGCCATCGCGAGGAGCAGCTCGGTGCATTCCTCGATGACATCGTCCCGACTCAGCGGCACGGTTTCGTCGAGCCACGCGGTGAGCGCCTGTGCGAGACCACCGACGACGTAGTGGGCGGCGAGGTCGAGGCGCGGGCTGGGTTTGACCTCGTAGAAGTTCTCCGCCTGCAACATCACCAGGCCGGCGAACATCCGGGTGGACTCGAGCCGCCGCTTCGCGAGTTGCGGGTTGGCCTGGCTGACGGAGAACAGCATGCGGCCGAGCCTGGGGTCCTCGCCGATCTCGTGCACGATGTTCCCGACGCATGCTCGGACGAGGGCCCGGTCCTCATGAGGTGCCTCTGCTATCGCCGCGAGCGTGCTTTCGGCGATGCGCTGGACGACGTAGTCGTACACCGCACCTGTGAGTTCGTCGCGATCGGCGAAGCTCTCGTAGAAGTAGCGCGATGCGAGGCCGGCGCGTTTACAGACGCCGCGGACGGACAGAGTCGGTTCGCCGTCGGCGGCGCCGAGCAGGTCGAGACCGGCGTCGATCAGCTTCGCCCTTCGGTCGGCCAATCGTTCCTCGCCTGCGCGTCCACCGTAGATCCGTCCTGTCGCCATGCCGCCCATCATCTCAGCAAAGGTCCTTTACGCCCGTCTTTCATCTGAGTACAGTCGTAAGCAATTTTCGACCTCGGAGGAGAGTTCAGCATGCCCACGATCGAAAAACCCGCAGGTCTCGATGATGCGATGGACGGCATCGGCCTTGCCGCGGGCGCCGCGAACATCATCATGCAGCTGTCCTGGCCAGGCGTCGGCTACGGCGTATTCGAAAGCCGCGTCGAATCGGGTCGCCTGTTCGACCACCCGTACAAGCGGAGCCGCACCACCCTCGGCTACCTCGCTGTCGCAGCCAAAGGCACCGACGAAGAGAAGCGAGTATTCCGCAACGGCGTGAACAAGGCACACGCCCAGGTGCGCTCGACCGGGGCGAGCCCCGTCAAATACAACGCGTTCGATCCCGAACTCCAACTCTGGGTTGCCGCGTGCATCTACCGAGGATTCGAGGATGTCCACCGCGCGCTGTACGGGCCGATCCCCGAACACGCCGTCGATTACTTCTATCAGCGCGGCGCGACCTTCGGCACGACACTGCAAGTCAAGCCCGACATGTGGCCGGCCGATCGTGAACTGTTCGAGGAGTACTGGAACGAAGGCCTCGCGAAGGTTCGGATCGACGACGTCATCCGCGAACACCTGATCTCCATCGCGCGGATGGAGTTTCTCCCCAAGCCCGTGTCGCTGGTGGCGGGACCGATCAACATGTTCTTCACCGCAGGGTTCCTGCCGCAGCGGTTCCGCGACGAGATGCTGCTGTCGTGGACACCTCGCGACCAACGCCGATTCGATCGAGTGATGCGCGCCATCGGCAAGGTCAACAAGCAACTTCCGCTTGCCGTCCGCGAAGCACCGTACCGCCTATTACTGGCGGACATGCGGTGGCGGATCAAAACCGGACGCGCGCTGGTATAGCGGTTTGCGGTAGCGGTCGGAGAGTCTGCTAAAGTTTGCTCCGAGCGTGGGCCGGAGTCGGTGAGAATCGACAAAAGCCCAGCGTGCCGATGTAGTTCAATGGTAGAACACTAGCTTCCCAAGCTAGGTACGCGGGTTCGATTCCCGTCATCGGCTCCATCGTTCCAACAGGCAGGGTGAGGTTCACCCCGAACAGTGGACAAGGGGGTTACATTCTTCAGGCGACTTCCACCCGAAGCGAGTTCTCGAACCTGTCGGGACTGAGCATCCCCACAGCAGAGTTCCGTCGAACAGTGTTGTAGAAGACAATCCAATTGTCAACGCCAGCAACAAGCCCCGACTTCGTGGCATACACGTGCCGGTAGTACTCCTCATGCTTGAAGATCGACCAGAAAGATTCGGACGGACTGTTGTCCCAACATTGACCGGCTAATCGTGCCCCAGATCGCGGCCATCGCGGTCGGAATGGTTCATCGCCGGCGTGGCGGACTACGGCGAAGCCGTCGCAGTTGCT
>NZ_SLVY01000010.1 GCF_004345605.1 Rhodococcus sp. SMB37 | reverse complement strand
CAATATCCGGCCGCGGAAGACACTCGGCTGGAGGAAGCCATGTAACGTGCTCGCGGAGTTGATCGCGGGTGTTGCGTTAGCGTCCTGAATCCGCCCGGCGTATCGCGACGAAAACTGCACACTCGAACTGGCCGACGACACCGCTGCTCAGATGATGCCCCGCTCCCGTAGCTCGGCCCGCTCGCCGTCGGTCACGCCCAACAGTTCGCCGTACACGGCGGCGTTGTCGTAACCGGCGATCGGCGGGCCGGCGCGACGCACCGATCCCGGGGTGCCCGTCAGGCGCGGCACGACACCAGGTCCGAGAACATCGTCGCCGGTGCGTTCGTCGCGGTGGGGCACCAGCATCTCCCGCGACTGGAACTGCTCGTCGGCAACCACCTCGGCGACGGTGTTGACGGGCCCCGCAACGACACCGGAAGCCGAGAGGTGTTCGAGCAACTCGGTGAGCGGCCACTTCGCCGCCCACGCGCCGATGAGATCGTCCAGCTCGTCCTGATTGACTCCCCGCGCGAGATGGTCGGCGAACCGTACGTCGTCGGCCAGTTCGGGACGGTCCATCGCCGTGCACAGGCGCCGGAAGACGGTGTCCTGGTTGGCGGCGATGACGATCCACATGTCGTCGGAGGTGCGATACAGATTCGAGGGCGCGATGCCTTCGAGGCGGGTGCCTGACGGGCCGCGCACCACACCGGCGGCATCGTAGTCGGGAATGACCGACTCCTGGACGGCCAGGCACGCTTCGGTCAACGCGACGTCGACGATCTGCCCACGCCCCGTCCGTTCGCGGCTCAGCAGCGCCGCGAGCACACCCTGGACGGCGAACATGCCGCCGAGGGTGTCGCCGAGAGACAACGCGAGGCGCGGCGGAGCCTGCCCCGGATAACCGTTCAGATGCCGCAGACCGCTTTCCGCCTCCGCGACCGAGGCGTATCCGGCGTGTGTTGCCTTGGGGCCGGTCTGTCCGTACCCGGAGACACGTGCGAGCACGATCCCCGGATTGACTTCGGAGAGCACGTCGTACCCGAGGCCCCACCTCTCGAGGGTGCCGGGACGGAAGTTCTCGACGATGACGTCGGATTCGGCGACCAGTCGACGGAACAGGTCCTGCCCGTCGGACGACCGCAGGTCGAGGGTGATGCACCGCTTGTTGCGGGCATGCACGGTCCAGAAGAACCGGTGACCGTCCCGCTCCCCCTGCCCCCACGTGCGCAGCGGGTCGGGGCGCTTCGGGTCCTCGATCTTGATGACGTCGGCGCCCATGTCGCCGAGCAGCCGCCCGGCGAAAGGCCCGGCGATCAGAGTGCCCAGTTCGAGCACCCTGATCTCCCCGAGCGCACCCCCGGAAGTCGTCTGCGCTGCGGTGGCCTGTGTTGGCGACTCGTTCCGTGTATCCGCGTCCGTCACTCGGTGTTGTCCATTTCTGTCCGGTCAGTAACCGAGGTGAACCGTCTTCTCCTCGGTGAATGCCTCGAGGCCGCTGCGCCCGAGCTCACGCCCGATACCGCTCGCGTCGCGACCACCCCAGGGTAGTGCCGGATCCGGCACACCCCAGCCATTGACCCACACCGTGCCGACACGCAGCTGAGGAATCACGCTGTGCACGGTCGAGAGATTCTGACTGAAGATGAAGGCATTGAGACCGTACTGCGTCGCATTCGCGAGCCGGACGGCTTCCTCCGTGGTCTTGAAGGTGATGACGGTGGCGACGGGTCCGAAGATCTCCTCGCGTGCGATCGTCAGATCGTTGGTGCCGCGGAAGACCGTGGGCTGGACGAAGAAGCCCTTCTCCCCTACGCGTGCGCCGCCGGTGAGCAGTTCGGCGCCCTCGTTGCGGCCCTTCTCGATGTACCCGAGGATGCGGTCGAGTTGCTTGCGGTTGACGATCGTGCCCTGGGTGGTGCCGGCGTCGAACGGGTCGCCGATCACCGCGGCCCGGGCGAATTCGACAAGCCCCTCGATGACCTGGTCGGCGATGGATTCGTGCACGATCACGCGCGTGCCCGCGGCGCACACCTGTCCCTGGTGGTAGAAGTTGCCCATCGCGATCCACGGCAGCGAGGCGTCGAGATCGGCGTCGGGGAAGATCAGCTGCGGGGCCTTGCCACCCAGCTCCAAGGTGACCTTGCGGAACTTCTCACCCGCGAGCGACGTGATGGTCTTGCCGACTGCGGGGCTGCCGGTGAAGGTGATCTTGTCGATGCCCTGATGTGAGGCAAGCGCGGCTCCGGCCTCCGGTCCCAGTCCCGGGACGACGTTGAACGCGCCGTCCGGCACGCCGGCCTCCTCGAGCAGATCGGCGAGTTTCAGCACCGCGAGCGACGCATCCTCGGCAGGCTTGACGACGACGGAACAACCCGCCGCGAGGGCCGGCGCGATCTTCCACGCCGCAACCACGGTCGGGTTGTTCCACGGCGTGATCGCACCGACCACACCGAGCGGCTGACGAAGAGTGAAGCCGAAACGATGCTGCGGCCCGACATCCGGGAGGATCATCGCTTCACCGGCGATCTTGTCGGCCCAGCCCGCGTAGTGCCGGAACGACGCGGCCGCGGCGGGAATGTCGCCCGCAACGGTGTCGGCGTACAGCTTTCCCATCTCCGCGGTCTCGAGTGCCGACAGTTCGGGGGCGTGCTGTTCGATGAGATCGGCAGCACGGGAGAGGATGCGTCCACGTTCGGCACCGGCCATCCGCGACCACACACCCGAGTCGAACGTGTCGCGGGCGGCGTCGACGGCGGCGTCGATGTCGTCGGCCCCGCCGCATGCGATCTCGGCGACGATCTCCTCGTTTGCCGGATTGATCGACGCGAACTTCTCGCCGGACCGCGCGGGAACCGCCCTGCCCCCGATGCGCAGAAGTGTGTCCGGCACAACGACCGGGGCGGGAGTAACGGGAGCTGCAGTGTCGGTCATGAAAGGCTCCTACTTCGAAGGTGGGGTGAAGCGACGTTCCAGTCCGGACCACGATGAGTCGTAGTCGCGTTGGCGATGGGATGCGTTGAAGGCGGTCTCGGTGACAGCGAGGGCAAGTCGGGTTTCGAACATGAAGGACATCGTGTTCTCGAGCTTCACCGGCGAAAGTTCAGCGGCGGACGCGAGGTCGAAGGTCTCCCGATCGGGTCCGTGTGCACCCCACTGGTTGTGCAGCGACGCCCCACCGGGCACGAACCCTTCGGCTTTCGAATCGTGTCGACCGCGGATCAGACCCATGAACTCGGTCATCACATTGCGATGGAAATGCGGTGGCCGGAATGTGTGTTCACCGACCACCCACCGATCGGGAAAAACACAGAAGTCGACGTTGGCCTGCCCCGCGACAGGAGTCGGCGAGGTGAGGACAGTGAAGATCGACGGGTCCGGATGATCCCAGCCCGCTGTCGTCATCGCGTTGAATCGGGCGAGATCGTACTTGTAGGCGCCGTGCGTTCCGTGCCATGCGACGACGTCGAGGGGCGAGTGGTCGAGTTCCGTCGTCCACAGGTGACCGCCGAACTTCTGCACCAACTCGACCGGTCCGACACGATCCTCGTACCACGCTGCGGGATAGAGGAAGTCGCGCGCATGGGCGAGTCCGTTGGCACCGATCGGTCCGAGTTCCGGGAGCCGGTAGGCAGCCCCGTAGTTCTCGCACACGTACCCGACTGCCGTGTCGTCGAGGAGTTCGATCCGGAACCGCACGCCACGTCCGACGACCGCAATCTCCCCCTGCGAGATCGCGAGCCTCCCGAACTCCGTGCACAGCAGGAGCGCGCCCTCTTGCGGGACGAACAACAGTTCTCCGTCCGCGTCGACGAAATACCGGTCGGCCATGGATTTCGACACCGCATACAGGTGTATGGCGATACCCGTCCGGGCATGCACGTCGCCGTTGACGGCGTAGGTCGTGATGCCGTCGACGAAATCCACCCCGGCCGCCGGCGCCGGTTGCGGATCCCACCGCAACCGGTTCGGTGTCAGCACCGTCGCGGCCGATGGCGCAGACACCCATCCGCGATCGTCGATCCGCTCGAACGGCCGGTGTGCGGCCGACGGCATGATCCGGTAGGTCCAACTCCTCGTGTTGATCTCGCGCGGCTCGGTGAACGCGGTCGCAGAATGCTGCTCGGCGTACAATCCGTGCGGGGCCCGCTGCGGCGAGTTCTGCCCCCACGGCAAGGCACCCTCGATCGCCTCACTGTGGTGTTCGTTGCCGAACCCGTGCAGGTACTCGAGGTCGACCGTCATGTCAGGGCGACCATCTCGTGCAGCGTCGACCCCGAACGATCGTATTGTTCACCGTCGATGGTGACGGTCATGGTGAAGTCGGAACGGAACCGGAAGTAGCCCGGTCGGCCGACGAGCCAGTTCACGATCGGCTTGACGAGCTTGCTCGACGCGATCGGAATGTCTTCGAGAAGATTGTGGGCGTGGACGATCTCGCGGACCGTCAGCGTCAGTTCGAGGGAATCGCCGACCTCGATCCGTAGCCACGACGGGTAGGTGCGGTCGGCGACCGGGTCGTAGACCGCGGGGCCCTCCGTCATCTCGACCTCGCCGTTGCTGAGCACCACCTCGCGGCCGCGGGCGATCATCACCGGCTGCGACCAGTGCTCCCCGTACTTCTTCTGCGTCTGCACCATCGCATAGACCAGTGAGAAATCGTCAGTGTAGAGCCGGCCCCAGTACCACTTGGAGATGATCCGCTTCATGTCGCCCACGCCCCAGTTGTGGTCGTGGTAGCCGCGGCCGGTCACGTCCGTGGTGACCCCGTCGACCGTCACCGTTCCAGCGACACGTGCGCGGGGTGCGCCGACGACCCACGCGAAGAACTCGCGATCGTTGTAGCTGGTCTGTCCGCGGCCCGGCATCCACGGCGGCACCTCGGCGGTGAAGGTGAGGTCGAAGGCGAGGTCGTCCTCGGCCACCGACACGTGGTAGACGGGCAGTCCGTCTTCCTCACCGGTCAGCTTCGCGAAGCTGCGGCCGACCTCGACGTCGCACCGCTCTGCCGACACAGTGAGGTCTGCGTCGGAATACTGCTTGATGGCTTCGCGGCGCTGACCGTCTGCGCTGTAGACGTGGATCTCGACGCCGGGCTTGCGGTGCACCAACTCCCTGGTCTGCAGCATTGCGACGACGATGCGGCCGTCGTCGAGATGCGCATCGAAGTACCAGTGTTCGAATGCGTGTCTGTCGGTCGACGGGTGAGCACCGTTGTCGCTCGGGGCGACCTCGGTGATCTCGCCGTCGCGTCGACCGGGACCGTTCCAGGCCTCGACGATCTGAAGTGCCGCCATAGTTCCTCCGATGTATGTGGGTATTCGGCGCCGTATGTGGGTAATCAGCGCCGCAGTGCGCCACTTGCGTCGAATTGCGCTTCTCGCCCGCTCATTTGGGCTCGGTACCAGTTCTCGCGATGAGCAACCATGATCTTCTCGTGCACTCCGGAGATCCCCGGAATGCGCCGCACGAGTTCCATCGCGGTGATGAGCGGGAACCGCACGATCGGGATGACGAGCCACGGAATGACCGTCGGCATCGAGTATTTGCGACGTGTACCCGGGCCCATGAACATCGCCGAGTAGACGGAGTTGATCCGGAAGTTGTATGCCGCCCGGAGCCGATCGAGCCCTCGCTGGCCGTCGCGGGGAGCGAACGCCTTCGGGTACGACTCGATCAGTTCCTTGCCGTGTTCGCCCGAGTCGTAGGACCGGGACACCACGGTGGTGAGCAGCGTGCGGATGCTGTCGCCGATCGACTCCGGATACCAGTCGATGCGCACACCGAGCAGGTACCCCATGTACTTCTGGAAGTGGATGAGCGCGCGTATCTCTCGCGGTGTGGTCTGGTAGCCCAGGGTCCACAAAGCGAGCCCCGGGGTGAGGCTGCCTGCGATGAGAGTGAGCAACATGTAGGTCTGGCTGATCGGCAGCCCCCACTTCTCCTCGTCCCACTCGGCGTGTTTCGCGACCCGCTCGCGTACCGACACGTGCATCACCCGAACCTTGAGCGCGGTCGCGCGCCCCACCGACCCTGGGGTGAGCAGCGCGCCGGGTTCGGAGACGTCGCACCAGAATCGGCAGGTTTCGAGATAGCGACGCAGCGCGTTGTCGCCCGCGTACCCACCGGCAAGCGACAACGGTGTCGCCACAGCGGATTCCGTGTAGATCTCGAGGGTCTCGGCGCCTGCGAAGCTGAACAGCATGGTGCCCCAGCGCCGCCAGATCTTCGCGCCTTCTTCGACGAGTTCGGGCCGCACCCAGTCGGGGACGGTCTCGAACTCGTCGAACAGTGCCTTCATCGCCTCGGGTGCATCCGGCACGGCGTCGATTCCGTCGGTCAGCGCGGTGTCGAGCAGCTCCCGGGTCTTCTTCGGACCGAGGTCCCCGTGGTAGACCTCGCTGACGAACCGTTCCGCGGTGGGATCGCCGCTGAAGAGATCGTTGCACAGGGCGCGCGCAGTCGCGTCGTCGTGCAGGATGTCGAAACCCGTGACCTTGCGGATGAGATTCCGGACACGGACCACCCCCGGCCTTTCGACGGCCTGCCAGTAGGGGAATCGGTTCGGGCATCGGTCCTGCGCAGGAGCAGTCTTCGTATCGAGTGCCTCGGTCATTGCTGTGCCTCCTCGAGGACGGTACGGCGGATCCAACCGGTGATGCGGCCGACGACGTCGTGGAGACCACCCGGCTGGTCCACCAGGTAATGATTGAGTCCGCGCATTTCGATCAGCTCGGTGTCGCCGCCCAATGCCTGGTGCATCAGTCTCGAATCCTCTGCGAACGCGGCCTGATCACCGAGCAGGCTCATCACCATCGCGGGCGCGTCGACGTGCTCGAGATCAGCGAGAGCGTCGGCGTTGGTGCGATCGGAACTCCACGTGCTGAGCCAACTGCGTACCGTCACGAACCGGGCGAGCCCACCCGCCGCGGTGTTCGCGGCAGCGGGGTCGCCGTACATGCTGCCCAGCTCGCGGTCGCTGGGGTCGAGGGTGGTGTCCACGAAGCGCGGATCAGCCACCGTGCGGTGCACGACGAAGCCCCGGTCGGATGCGCCGGTGCGATTCATCTCGTCGAGCTGGCCGAGCGCCCACGCATCGATGCGGCGCATCCGCGCGAGCTGAGCGTCGCGGTAGCGGGTGACCCAGTCGCGGTCGAGCGGCGCCGTGCGGCCCGGCACATACAGGTCGAGTTCGGGATCGACACTGTACGGGTCGGTTTCGTCGAGAACCGCGCCGTCGATCCAATGCCGCAGCACCCTCGCACGTCCGGGGTGTGCGCCGACGAGCATCACCGCATCTGCGGGGCGGAGCTTCGCGTCGGGGAACGATGCCGGGTCGCCGGCGGGGGTCTCGGTGACGGTGGGGTTCTCGGCCTGCGACTGATAGAAGGACGCGAGCGAACCGCCGCCGCTGAAACCCAGCAGCACCACCTTCTCGAAGCCGAGCTCCTCGGCCATCCACCGGACGCCGGCGCCGAGGTCGAATGCCGCGCGTTCCATGATCAGAGCCGGCTCGTTCGATGCATACCGGGTGTTGAGCCCCATTGCCGGGATGCCCGCCCTCGCGATCGCGCGGAGCAGGAAATGACTCAGGAAGTTCGACGCGGGGTGGCACATGATCACCCCTACCTTCCGTGAATATCCCGGCGCGGCGACGAGATTTCCGTGAAGCGTCGGATAGTGCCGACTCAGGCCCGAGTGCATCTCGACGCGGCCGTCCGATGCTGGTTCGTAGGGAATGCGCTGGAAGTGGTCGATCGGCTCATCTACTACTGCTTTGTAAGTCATTGCACCGTCCGATATTCGAGCATCATGTCGTGGTCTTCGTGGTCGAGGATGTGGCAATGCCACACGTAGCCTTGGAGTTCACCGCCCGGCAGGTCGTGGTCACCATGTTGCGACCTTCCGTGCGCATGATCGCCGGATGCATGCTCGTCGAATGTGTCGACGGCGGCCGGGAATGTCGCGTCGGGGTCGAAGCCGAGCTCGTCGGCAGTCGGAAAGTACACCACGATGCGCGTGACGGAGTTCGGGTCGCAGATCACCGTGTCCTTGAAGCCGGTCTCCCACGGCTCGGGTCCCCGGAGCGGTTCGACGACGAACGGATCGGCATCGGGGGTCCATTTCATTCCGAGCGGCCCCTGCGGCTGCCGCGCACACATCGCGAGAGTGTCGATCGCCTGACGCCCGAGAACTCGGAAGTGCACGAGGTGCAGGTGGACGGGGTGCGGGTCAGGGGTCGCGTTGACGATGTTCCACTGCTCGATCGTGCCCTGCCTGGGCATCTCGATGTCGTCGCTGTCGAACGTGAGATTGTTGAGCGACATGATCGACGGGGGCAGCCGAACTTCCGACGGCTGGCTCAGCGACACATTGCGCACCGTCTGCGGCACCGGGATCGGACCCACCACCGGGGGTTGTCCGGTTCCGCCTCGCAACGTCTCCGGAACGGGGCCGGTGAAGCCGCGTTCGTTCCCGACACGGAAGCGCATGAACACCGGCATCCGGACCGCGCCGATCTGCGCGGCCTGCGGCGCAGCGGGCTCGGTGTTGCGCAGTTCGACGGTCGAATCGGCTTCGAGGGCACTGAAGTCGACGAGGATGTCGACGCGCTCGCCCGGTGAAAGCCGCACGCGGTCGGTACGGACGGGAGCGTCCATCAGACCGCCTTCCATCCCGATCACCAAGAACTGCATGCCGTCGGAGAAGTGCAGGTCCCAGATACTGAACGAGGCCGCGTTGAGTAGCCTCATCCGGTAGAGGCCACGGTCGACGTGGGCTTCGGGCCAGATCTTGCCGTTGACGACGCCCACGTCGCCGACAGCTCCGCCTTCCCATCGCCCCTGCGGAACGATGGGAGTCGAGCGGATGCTCTGCGTGCCGTCGCTGTTCACGATCTTTTCCTGCAGGACGAGATCGAGTTCGTGTGCGCCCGTGGGCAGGCCGAGTGGGTTGCCGGGCTCACCGGTGTCGTATTCGTCGCGCAGCAGATACAGCCCCGCGAGACCCGCGTAGACGTTGAGCCGGGTGACGGCCATCGCGTGGTCGTGGTACCACATCGTCGTGGCTTCCTGCTGGTTCGGGAACCGATATGTGTAGCCCTCACCGGGACGTGAGATCTGTTGCGGATGGCCGTCGAACGCCGGTGGTGTGACACCACCATGGAGGTGCATCGACGTAGGAACCGCGGTGCGGTCGTGTTCACCGAGTCCGTGCAGTGAGGTGTCGAAGTCGGCCGCAAACGGATGGGTCGTGATCCGGTTACGGTATTCGATCGCGGTTTCGCGTCCGCGCTTGGCCACGATGACGGGACCGAGGTAGCTGCGGTCGCCGTACGCGAGGGCGGGGCCCGGGGCGAGATCGCGGTGGAAGCTGTGCATCGTGGACGTTGCGTCGATCGACACCGTTGCGCTGTCGACACGCGGAAGAATGGGCAGCTCGTCGACGAACGGTTCGAGCCGCGGAGAGTGGAACAGCAGCGGAGCCGAGAGGTCCGGCCCGTCGGCGGCGGCACGTCCGCCACCGAACAACAGCGTTGCTCCCCCGCCGGTCCCCAGCGCAATTCCCGCGAGAAGTGCTCTGCGACTGAGTATTTGCATCACGCACTTCCGTGTCGATCTCACCCCGATTGACAAGAGCACGACGAATCGTGATGGCACTCACAGTACCATACGGTATGGTTTGGTCAAGACCACGAGAGGTGCCCATGAGCTCGAGCAATCGTCCGCGCGCAGTTGCACTGGCTACCGGTGCAGTGCTGGCATTTTCGGCTGTAGCCGGCACGGCACTCGCGGTATCCGGCACGGCCGTCGCCGCTCCCATCGACGATCTCTGCGCCGACAGTGGCACGGTCCTGTTGGTCCACGACGTCGCATCCGGACCGGAATCCCTGTTCGGCCTCGCCGACGACCTACGGCAGCACGGTCGTTGTGTCGTCACCGTCACGTGGGGCGCGCCGGGGCGCGACGACGTTCAACTTCCCGTCGCCGGGGTCCGTGGCATCGACGCGGGCGCGCACGACCTCGCGGCTGCCATGGCCGACGTGGATGCACCCGGTCGGATCGACGTCGTCGCGCACGGCGTGGGATCCTTGGTGGTGCAACGTCATCTGCAGAACAACGGCGCCGGATCGATCCGCTCACTGACGACCCTGGGGCCGATCTGGAACGGCACCGAGGTCGCAGGGCTCGCCGCCATGGAGCAATTCAGCCGCGACCTCGGCACCTACGATCTGATCCTCGGACTCGAGAAGCCGCTGCTCGATCCCGTGTGCGCAGGCTGCCGGGAATTGATTCGTGGTTCCGATCTGTTGCGCGACCTGCATGACCGGGGACTCCCGACCCGCGGAGTCCACTACACCGACATCGTCTCCGCATGCGACGGTCTCGTCGTGCCTGCGGAGGCGAACAGCCTCCCCGGCGCGACCGTCCATCGCCTGCAGGACCACGGCACCCTCGACTGCACTCTGCACCACGAGCTTCCGAATTCACCCCTCGCCCGACAACTCGTTGCGTCGGCCACCTCGTCCCCCGACGTGTAATCTCGCAGCAGCGCACAACAAGGAGAAGTGGTCGTGACTCGGCAATCGGAGAAGAAGGAACCCGCCTCCACCCGCCGGCCGCGGCTCTCGCTCGACGACTGGACCGACGCAGGTCTGCAACTGCTTGTCACCGAGGGTCGGGGCGCGGTGAAGATCGCGCGGTTGTGCAACGAACTCGGCGTCACCAAGGGCAGCTTCTACTGGCATTTCGCCGATATCGACGAGTTGATGCATGCCATCGCCACCCGCTACTGCTCGCACGACAACGACACGCTGCGCGGACTGACCAGTATCGAAGAGATGCCCGTCCGCGACCGTCTCGCACACATGGGGGCGACGCTCGTCGAGGATCGGGCCTGGGCCACCGAGGCGGCGATACGAGATTGGGCGAGCACCGACCCGCAGGTCGCGGAATCCGTGCGCGCCCTCGACCAACGCATCATGTCGGTGGTCGAGAACGCCTTCCGTGAACTCGGTTTCGACGAGCGCGGAGCACGCATCCGCGCAGGCACTCTGGTGTATGCGGGCATCGGCTTCGTCTACGGGCGCGACAACATCGCCACACCGACGGTCGACGAGATCCAGGACCTCGTCGCGATCCTTACGCGGATGTAGCCACCGGAATTCGTGTCAGGCGCAATCGCCACGCATCAGGTCCGCGCTCTTCGTAGTCGACGCCGAGTTGCCCATCGGCCCGGTCGGTGAGTTGACGAAGCAGCGGGATCGGGTCGTGGGGCGCGACCAGCACGAGTGTTCCACCGTCGGGTACCGCATCGAAGGCGCCGAACACCGTGGCGTGGCGGATCGCATGCGGAATCTCCCGCACGTCGAGAACCGGATCGGGATGGTCGTGCTCCCCGCATGCGCACACGTGGCCGCCGTCATTCTCGGGCTCCGCGTGCCCGCCCAACAGCTCGTGCATGCCGTCCAGGATGCCGGCCAGCGAAACGCCGGGGTCGGCGGCGACGAGCGGAAGGATCCTGTCGTTCTCGTCGGCCAGGTGCGCCTCGAACACCACCGTCAACGCGTATGCCGATGCAGCTGCGCGCACCGGATCGGATTCCTTCGCGATCCGGTCGACGAGTTCACCGAGGATACGGTGCACGGCGATCATGGATTCCACGAGCAGCCTCGCCTCGCCGCGACCGGCTGCCGCGGGGTAGAGCGCGCGTTCCTCTGCGATCGCGTGCGGTAGCAGGGTGCCGGTGAGGTAATCGACGAGTGCACGCCGGTGTGCGTCGGCCTCCCTTCCTGCGGCAACGGCGTCGAGCAGGGCCTCACTGAGGATCGCGATCCGTCCCGAAAGCTCGCTGTGGTGGCTCTTGACGGCATCGACGGCTCGCGCATCCTCCGCGGTGGCGGCAACGACGACCTGGTCGGTACTCATGGACGACTCCTCTCGGTGGCGCCGCAGTGGGTGTGCGGCAGGGTGGCCTTTCACCGCTCAATTTACTACAGTTATTTCCGTGGAAAATAGGGAACTTCGACCCGGGCCCCGCGCGACACCGACACCGGCGTCGCACCTCGCGCTGTCACCCCAGCGGATCACCGTCCTCGACGATGTCCGCGCCCACGCCCCTGCGCGCATCAACGACATCGCCGAGCGGCTCGGCCTGCACGCCAACACCGTGCGCGAACACCTCGACGCACTCGTCGGCCACGGTCTCGTCGAATGCACCACCGAACCGGCCCGCGGACGCGGACGTCCTGCCAAGGCGTACAGGCCTATGCCCGCCGCCGACCCCGGCCTGGCAGGCCGCGACTACGCGGGACTCGCGACCGCGCTCGCCGGACACATCACCCGTACCAGCAGCGATCCGGCGGCCGACGCACGCGCGGCAGGACGGGAGTGGGGGCATGAGCTCGCCCGCGAATCCGTCTGTGACACCGCAGATCCGCATGCATTCGTTCTCGACCTGCTCATGCGTCTCGGGTTCGCTCCCCACGATCGCGGCCCCGCGCTCGGTGTCACACTGCCGATGTGCCCGTTACTCGACGCCGCGCGGCGCTACCCGACCGTCGTCTGCCAGGTCCATCTCGGCATCGTCGAAGGCGCGCTCGAAGAGGTCGGTGCACCGACCGGCCCCGGACTCGACCTCCTGCCCTTCACCGAACCCGGTGCGTGCAGGCTCTTCCTCCCCGATCCCACGATCCCCGCGGCGTGCTGCAGCCCGCGGAGCAGAACGTGAACGAGCGTGGCAGCTGGCATCTTCGCGCCGGCATGGTGGTCGCCGCCTGGTTCGCGGCGCTGGTCGTGGCGTCTGTCGCACACAGGTGGATTCCGCAATCCGGTTGGCTCCTCGTGCATCTACTCGGCCTCGGAGCCGCAAGCAACGCGATCCTGATCTGGAGCGGGCATTTCACCGATGCCCTGCTCCGGCGGCCCGCCGGCGGTGCCCGTCGCGCCGAGACCGCGCGACTGATCACGTTCAACACCGGCGCAGTCGCGGTGGTTGCCGGCATGGTGACCGGATGGTGGCCCGCGGTACTGGTCGGTGGGTGTGTCGTTGCCGGCGTAGCCGGATGGCACGGCACCACGTTGCTGCGGCGTCTGCGAACGGCGCTGCCCTCCCGGTTCGGGCATACCGTGCGCTACTACATCGCTGCGGCCGCCATGCTGCCGATAGGTGCGGGGATCGGTGTCGCCATGGCGAATTCCGGATTGCCCAGCGAACTACACGAACGGCTCGTGCTCGGTCATGCGGCCGTCAATCTCCTGGGCTGGGTGGGGTTGACGGTGCTGGGCACCCTCGTGACCCTGTGGCCGACGATGCTGCGGACCCGAATGGCGCAGCGCGTCGAACCCGCGGCCCGACGTGGGCTCCCGGCGTTACTGGTCGCTCTCGTGGTGGGGGTCGCCGGGGCGATCGGCGGCATGCCTCTCGTCACGGCAGCGGGAACCTTCGGGTATCTCGCAGCCGCGGTCTACGTCCTCGAACCACACCTCGACGAGATCCGCCGCAAGCATCCCGCCGATTTCGCGACGCTGTCGGTGCTCGCGGGCGTCGTGTGGCTGTTCGGCTCGCTTGCCTACCTCGCGGTGGGACTGGCAATGTCGTCGACCACTCTGGAGGCAGCCGAGGCAGCGGGGGCGGTGACCGCGGCGCTGCTGGCCGGGTTCCTCGTCCAGGTGTTGCTCGGCGCCCTCACCTATCTCGTTCCTGTCGTCATCGGCGGTCGCGCCGCGGTGCAGGGCGCGATGGCCGAACTCGAGCGCGGCGCACCGTGGCGTCTGTCGGTCGCCAATACGGGCCTACTGCTGTGTGTCCTGCCGGTGCCGAGCCTCGTGCGGGTGGCGAGTTCGGTGCTGGTCCTGGTCGCGTTCGCGTCCTTCCTCCCATTGGCTGTCCGCGCGGTCCTGGTCGCTCGGCGGATGCGTGGGATGCCGTCGAAACCGGGTCGTCCCGAACCCGTTGCGGTCCGCAGACGCCTCGGGGTCGCTGCGGCAGGCCTGGGCGTCGTCGTCCTCGCCGCAGCAGCCGGCGTCGTGGCCGATCCGGCCGCCGCGGGATTTTCCACCACCGATGCCGGAGACGTGACGGCGAGTGGGCACACCACAGAAATCGAAGTGCGCATCGAGGGCATGCGGTTCGTACCCGATGTACTCGACGTGCCTGTGGGAGATCGTCTGGTGGTCACCCTGGTGAACACCGGCACCGATCGCCACGACCTCGTCGTCGCCAACGGGGCCCGCACCGGTCGCATCGATCCGGGTGAGACCACAACGCTCGACGTCGGACTCGTCGGAGGACAACTCGACGGGTGGTGCTCCGTAGCCGGACACCGCCAGATGGGGATGACGCTCACCGTGCAGCCTGCGGGTGTCGTCGACGACCTGGCCCACGCCGAACACGAGTCCGGCGCGGAAACAATGTCTCTCACCTCATCCGACGTGTCGCGGAGCCTCAGCGCGCACCCCGGTGCCGGCTTCGTCGTGCACGATCCGGTCGCGCCGGAAGCATCGGCAGATCATCGGATCACTCTGACCGCAACAGACGAGCAACGTGAGGTCGCACCCGGAATCACGCAGCGTCTGTGGACCTTCGGTGGCACCGCTCCCGGTCCCACACTGCGCGGGAAGGTCGGTGACGTCTTCGAGGTCACCCTCGTCAACGACGGGACCATCGGTCACTCCATCGACTTCCACGCAGGTTCGCTGGCCCCGAACGAGCCGATGCGCACCATCGAGCCGGGTGAGTCGCTCGTCTACCGGTTCACCGCGACCCGCGCGGGAATCTGGATGTATCACTGCTCGACGATGCCGATGTCGCTGCACATTGCGAACGGGATGTTCGGTGCGGTCATCATCGACCCACCCGAACTGCCACCCGTCGACCGCGAGTACGTCTTGGTGCAGTCGGAGCTGTATCTGGGCCCCGAGGGTGGTGAGGCCGACGCCGACAAGGTCGTCGCAGACGAGCCGGATCTCGTGGTGTTCAACGGACATGCGAACCAATACGACCACGATCCATTGAGCGCGAGGGTCGGTGAACGCGTCCGTATCTGGTTGCTCGCCGCGGGACCGAACCACGGTTCGGCGTTCCACATCGTCGGCGGGCAGTTCGACACCGTCTGGTCGGAGGGCGACTACCGACTGCGCCCCGGCACCGGCGGAAGCCAGACGCTCGGATTGTTCCCGGCCCAGGGAGGGTTCGTCGAACTGGAATTCCCCGAGCCGGGACGCTATCCGTTCGTCTCGCACTCGATGATCGATGCCGAGCGCGGTGCACACGGTGTCGTCGAGGTACGAGAGGAATGACGGGCCGTTCGTCCTATCTCGCCCGATTCAGCTTCTCGACCGCCTTGTCGTAACCGTCGACGAGTTCGGCCATGATCTCCGCGACGGGGCGTATTTCGTTCATCCGCCCGACGATCTGCCCGACCGGCATCGCCACGACCTCCGGATCGTTCCCCGCAGAGATACGTTGGTGCGCTTCACTGACGAGGATGTTCTGCAACGGCATGGGCAATGGCGACGGCGCGTCGGGCTTCGACCACGCCTCGGTCCACTTCGTCTTGAGCAGCCGAGCCGGTTTGCCGGAGTAGATACGCGAGCGGACGGTGTCGGACGAGCTCGCACCGAGCAGAGCCCGCTGGATCGATGACGGCCCGCCCGCTGCAGAGCCGAGCTTGTACTCGGCGGTGGTGAGCCAGTACGACCCCATCCACACGCCGGAGGCACCGAGTGCGAGCGCTGCCGCGACCTGCCGACCCGACCCGACGCCGCCCGCAGCGAGAACCGCAGCGGAATCGCCTATGGCATCGACGATCTCCGGCCACAACACCATCGACGCAACCTCACCGGTGTGGCCACCTGCCTCGTAGCCCTGGGCGATGACGATGTCGACGCCGTTCTCCACGTGTCGTCTCGCATGCTCGACAGCGCCGGCCAGGGCGGCGACCGGCACACCTTTCTCGTGCGCCAGATCGATGACGTCCTTCGGCGGCGACCCGAGAGCATTGGCTATGAGCGCAGGGCGATGCGCGAGCGCCACGTCGACGTGGGAACGCGCGACCGAATGCAGCCAACCCAGCACGCCGGTGGCGTGTTCCGCGTCGTCACCGAGGGGCGGAACTCCCAGCTCCGTGAGGGTGCGGTCGACGAACGCGCGGTGCTCCGCCGGAATGAGGCTGTCCAGGTCGACGGCGGTGCCCTCGGTGGGCACCTTGGCGGGCATCACGATGTCGACGCCATACGGCTTGCCGTCGGTGTTCTCGTCCATCCATGTGAGGACCGCGTCGAGTTCTTCGGGATCGTTGAACCGGACACAGCCCAGCACTCCGAGGCCACCGGCCCTGCTGATCGCCGCCGCGACGTGCTCTGACGGTGTGAACCCGAAGATCGGGTATTCGATACCGAACTTCTTGCTGAGATCGGTCTGCATGTGGGTTCCTACTATCCTGTCGCGGCGGTGGCGGCAGTGCCGTTGCTGTAGATGTCGTCGGCCGGCCGAGATTCGGATTGTTCCTTGGCCCAGCGGTAGTCGGGCTTGCCCGCCGGTGAACGCTTGACCTCGTCGACGAACCAGATGCTCCGCGGCACCTTGTATCCGGCAATCGACGCGCGGGCGTTCTCGACGAGTTCGGCGAGGGCGGGACGACTGCCCGGTCGCGCGGCGACGACCGCCGCGACGCGCTGGCCGAATCGCTCGTCGGGGACGCCGACGACGAGAACGTCGAACACGTCGGGGTGCCCCTTGAGTGCGGCCTCGACCTCTTCGGGGTAGATCTTCTCGCCACCGCTGTTGATCGACGCCGAACCGCGGCCGAGCATCGTCACGGTGCCGTCGGCCTCGATCTGCGCATAGTCGCCGGGGATGGAGTACCGCACGCCGTTGTATTCGCGGAACGTCGCCTTCGTCTTGGCTTCGTCGTTGTAGTACCCGATCGGGATATGCCCCTTGCGGGCGAGCAACCCCACCTTGCCGTCACCCGGCTGCAGTGGGGTGCCGTCCTCGTCGATCACGTCGGTGGACGCGTCGATCTTGACGGTGGGGGCACCGACGTGCGCCTGCCCCTTTTCGACGACTCCGATTCCGGAGAAGCCGGTCTCCGACGAGCCGATGGAGTCGGTGATCATGCAGTTCGGAAGCAGCTCGAGGAACCGTTCCTTGAGCGCCGGGGAAAAGAGCGCGGCACTGGATCCCATGAAATACATCGACGAGAGGTCGTAAGGCTTGCCGGTTTTCGGGTTTCCCTGTTCGAGGGCATCGATCATGGGACGGCCCATCGCATCGCCGGTGATGAAGATGACGTTGACCTTGTGTTCCTCGATGACACGGAGCGTGTCGTGGCCGTCGAACTCGGGGTGCATGATCAGCTTGCCGCCGCCGAACAGCGCCTGCAACAGCGCCCACTGTGCGCCGCCGTGGATCATCGGCGGGATCGGGAAACGCACCATGACCGGATTCTCGGCGCCGGTCCGGGCGAGTTCCCATTCGTCGGCCACGTACTCACCGGTGAGGAAGTTGATGCCGCCGCCGAGGACGCGCCACACGTCTTCCTGCCGCCACATCACGCCCTTGGGCTTTCCGGTGGTGCCGCCCGTGTAGAGCATGTACAGGTCGTCCGGGCTGCGTTCTTCGAAGTCGCGCTCCGGTGAGCTCTGTGCGAGCGCCTGCTCGTAGTCGACCCCGCCGTAGCCGGAGTAGTCCAGCCCGCTCTCGTCATCGACGACGAGCGTCGTCTTCACGAGCGGTGTCGTCGGCAGCACGTTTGCGACCTTGTCGGCGTATCTGCGCTCGTGAACCAGCGCCACCATGTCCGAGTCCTCGAAGATGTGCTGCAACTCGTTCTCGACGTACCGGAAGTTGATGTTGACCACCACCGCCCGGATCTTGAACACCGCGATCATCGCCTCGACGGCCTCGATCGTGTTGCGCGAGTAGATGCCCACCTTGTCGCCGGGTTTGACTCCCTGTTTCTGCAGGTAGTGACCGAGACGGTTGGTTCGGTCCTCCAGCTGCGCATAGGTGAGTTCGCGACCGTCCGACGCGAGTGCGACGCGGTCGGGGACGAGGTCGATGGCGTGCTCTACGAGGTCTGCGATATTTAGGGCCACGCCATCAAAATAGAACGTGTTATCGTTTCTGACAAGACCCGGATTGAGATCCAGTTCACAACACTTCAGGAGTTTTCAGTGTCCACTACCGCCTCCACCGGCGCTACCGGAACCTCGGACATTTCGGAGCGCGCTCCGCACTGCCTCGTCGAGCAACGCGGGCACACCCTGATCGTCACGATGAATCGTCCGGAAGCACGAAACGCCCTGTCGGGCGAGATGATGGCGATCATGACCGAGGCGTGGGACCGCGTCGACAACGATCCCGATATCCGTGTCGCGATCCTCACCGGAGCGGGCGGAGCATTCTGCGCGGGTGCCGATCTCAAGGACATGAACAAGTCCGCACCCGGCGACAAGTTCGAAGGTGGGAGCTGGGACCTGTCGCGGCTGCCCGCGCTGCTCAAGGGGCGCCGACTGAAGAAGCCCCTCATCGCGGCAGTCGAGGGGCCCGCCATCGCAGGCGGTACCGAGATCCTCCAGGCCACCGACATTCGTGTCGCCGGCGAGAGCGCAAAATTCGGTGTGTCCGAGGCGAAGTGGGGGCTCTTCCCGCTCGGCGGCTCGGCAGTACGCCTCGTCCGTCAGATCCCGTACACGATCGCCGCCGACATCCTGCTCACCGGTCGTCACCTGAAAGCACCCGAAGCCAAGGAGATCGGGCTCATCGGACACGTCGTCGAGGACGGCCGAGCCCTCGACAAGGCCCTCGAGATCGCCGAGGCGATTTCCGCCAACGGGCCGGTCGCGGTGCAGGCGATCCTCGAGACCATCCGCCGCTCCGAGGGACTCCACGAAGTGGAGGCGTTCCGCATCGACGCCGAACTCGGTGCAGCCGTATTCAAGAGCGCCGACGCGAAGGAAGGCCCCCGCGCCTTCGTCGAGAAGCGGTCCCCGAAGTTCACCGGCTCCTGACCTCCGTCACGCCTTCTCGGTTCCCCACGCCACTCCACCCCCCTGCCCCTCCTCCCCTGTCCCCCTCCTTCCCCCTCCGAGCGAATGAATCCTTCGTCTCGATCAAGAGACGCAGTGCGCCATTCGTTCGGAGTGGGCCCTCAATTCGCCGGAGGAAGGAGCCGAACATCGGGTCGCGGACGCGACGCCGCGAGCTCGTAGTGCCGCCGGAGTTCCTCCAATACCCTGCTGGGAGCGTCGCGGAGGGCGCTCGGCACAGTCGACAAGACGATTATCCCGGCGCTTTGCATCCGAGCACGCCGTTCGACAGTGCGCTTGTAGTCGACCGGCGACAAATGCCATGCGAGCGAATCGATTTCCCAGGCCAGCGCGACGTCGTCGATCCAGCCGTCCGGTCGCCCGATGAAGTTGCCGGCAGCGTCCACCAGGTCGGAATTGAAGTGCATCTCGGGCAGGCCGCTGCGCAACCACAGTTCACGCGCCTTCACCTCCGGGACGGAATGAACATTCGCCGCAACTTCGCGAAGCACCTTCCGAGGCAGGGCTGAGCCTCGGTCACTGCCGTCCTCCAATTCCTCGAGTAGCGCCGGCACCGTCACTTTCCCGCTCTGCACGACCTCCGCTATCAATGCGCGTGACGAATCCAGAGTGGTGCACCGACGTGCAGCATCGAGAGCCGCACGGACGAGTGGCGCACACCGGAGCCGCTGGCGAACAACCGGCTCCGGAAGGCGATGGGTGCGCTCGACGACGACGAAACCTTTCGATTGTTTGCGCCGCTCGGCGGGGAGGAGCAGGTGCGTTTCCTGAGTCGCATGGTCGAATCCGTACTCACGCAGGGCCGCGCGGCCCGTCAGCATCGCATCGCGTCCGCCGTATTCCAGCGCTGCCGTCGCACGCTGCCGAGGTGACAGGGACCCGTTGCGTAGGTAGAGGATCCCTGGCAACACGCGCTGCCAGGGGCCTCCCGGCTTGCACCGCAGATGTATTGCCGACCCGGACACTCCGATCCGGCGCAGCGCGGCATCGGCGACTATTCCGCGGTCCGCGATCTTCAGTAGTGCCTCCGGGTCTTCCGCCCACTCTCCTCGTCTCATGGACAGCCACGGTGCAGCATTCACACCCGGTCTGCTCCCCGGATTTGTTCGTATCGCCGAATCTGTGGATGGATCCCGGACCTGTGGATAATCGAATCTCAGCTCGGACCCACGCCGTCCCGCCGAACGAATGGCACACTGCGTCTCTTGATCGAGACGAAGGATTCATTCGCTCAGAATGTGGGGGGTGTCCCTATGTCGGTGTCAACCACGCGGAGGACGCCACTGAAGTGCGATCCGGCTGGGCCTGGAATAGTCGACACGCATGGAAACGGTTGTGACGCTGTCGAGTGGTGACGCGGGTGAGCTGCTGACGTTGCAGCGGGCTGCGTATGTGACTGAGGCGCAGGCTCACAACGACTTGAGTCTTCCTCCGTTGACGCAGTCCTTCGACGAGTTGGTGATCGAGTTGGCGCGGCCCGACGTGACCGCGTTCGGATTGCGCGATGAAGCCCGGCGTCTCGTCGCTGCCGTGCGCGTGTATCGAATCTCGGCGGATCCCCGGACCGCGGAGTTGGGGCGGCTGGTCGTGGCTCCGGACATGCAGGGTCAGGGCCGGGGTAGTCGACTGCTCGAGCTGGTGGAAGAGCGACTACCTGAGCAGGTCGCCGATCTGCAACTGTTCACGGGTGAGCACAGCCTCGGCAACCTGCGGCTGTACTCCCGATTCGGGTATCAGGAGACGCACCGCACTCCGACTCCACGTGGCTATGCGCTGGTCCACCTGGCCAAACGAGTGCGCCAGTAACGCGTGGTCTGCGCTCACGCCGCTTCTGCGGTTGGTGACCGGTAGAAGGTTTTGTTCTTGAGCATCGCGTAGAGCACGTCGCAACGTCGCCGTGCGAGGCAGATCAGGGCGGCGTTGTGTTTCTTACCTTCGGCCCGTTTGCGGTCGTAGTAGGCACGGCTGGTCGGGTCGTGCAACGCGGCGAACGCGGACAGGAACAACGCCCGTTTGAGTTTGCGGTTCCCCGACCGAGCGGGATGCTCACCGCGGATCGACGAGCCGGAGCGGTGGGTCACCGGTGCGATACCAGCGTAGGCGGCCAGGTGCGCCGCAGACGCGAACGCCGAACCGTCGCCGACCTCTAGCAGGATGCGAGCTGCGGTCCTGACGCCGATGCCGGGCATCGACATCAGGACCGGGGAAAGAGGGTGGTCGTCGAGCATCCTCTCGACGTCGTCGGCGATGCTCCTGCGCTGGTGCACAACTTCTTTCAACGAGTCGGCCAGTTTCGGCAGGACGATCTCGGCGGCGTTGCTGCCCGGAACCGTCACGGTTTGTGCATCCAGGGCAGTGAGGATCTCCTCTGCCAGTCGGGTGCCTATCCGTGGGGCGTGCTTGGTCGCGAGGGAGGTGAGCCGGCGCTTGCCGGCCTTGCGGATGCCGACCGGTCCACCGTACTTCGACATGATTTCGAGCACGGCCGGATGCGCGATCCTGGGGCCGAGGACGCGTTCGAGGGCGGGGTGGATGCCGGTGAGCAATCCGCGGATGCGGTTGCTGATTCGGGTGGCCTCGCCGGCGAGGTCGTCGTCGAATCCGACGAGGACCCCGAGCTCGGCCAGGGCCTCGTCGCCGACATCGACCCGGCGCAGCGTGTGCGGCATCGTGCGGGCGGTGTCGGCGATGATGAACGCATCTCGGGCATCGGTTTTGGCCTGGCCGGGGTAGAGGTCGGCGACGCGGCGCATCGTGAGCCCCGGCAGGTACGCCACGGCATGGCCACAGTCGCGGGCGACGGTGACCGGCAGCGCGCCGATCGTGTTCGGCTGATCGACGATCACCAGCACCGGACCATGCTCGGCCAGGCGGTCGAACACGGCGCGGAGTTTGGTCTCGTCGTTGGGCAGGGCTTTGTCGAACAGGCGGGTGCCGGCGGGGTCGAGTCCGACGGCGTGGTGTTCGCCTTTGCCCACGTCGATGCCGCAGAACACGGCGTAGGTCGGGTCCATGAAGCGTGCCTTTCGTTCCGCTCCGGACGGTCACCGATCCGACGTCGATACCCGGCACCCACGTTACGAAGAGACCTTCCTGGTGCTCGAGGCGCCCAGTCGGCCGTGTCCCTATCAGCGGTCCATCGACGCCACCAGGTTCGGCGACACCACCCCCCGGATCATTCGAGAGACAGGGGCAAGAAGTCATACCGAACTTGGCGACCGTGGCCCCGCGGTGCGGGACTACGAAGAAGGTAACGGGCAGGTCAGGTGAAGTCGGATCAAGTCAGGACGACATCGGCCAAAGACTGCACATGCTCGGCGTCGCGGCACGACACCAGGAGCATCGTCACTCCCGCGTCTTCCCAACGCTTCACTCCCTCGCGCACCTCGTCGTGGTTGCCGACGATCATCGTCTCGGTGACCATGTCGTCGGGGATCGCTGCAGCCGCCTCGTCTTTACGGCCGGCACGGAACAATTCGGTGACCTCGTCGACCACGTCGCCGTAGCCCATACGACGGTAGACCTGTGCGTGGAAGTTCAACTCGGGCGCACCCATCCCGCCGACGTAGAGCGCCGTGACCGGCTTCATCCCGGCGATCGTGGCGCCACGGTCGTCGGTCACCACCACCTGGCAGGTCGCCGCGACCTCGAAGTCTTCCCGAGTGCGACGCGCTCCGGGGCGGGCGAATCCTTCGTCGAGCCATTCGTTGTACATCGGTGCGAGACGCGGGGAGTAATAGATCGCGAGCCACCCGTCCGCGATCTCGGCGGTGAGCGCGACATTCTTCGGCCCCTCGGCGCCGAGCCAGATCGGAATATCGGACCGGAGCGGATGCGTGATGGGTTTGAGTGGCTTACCGAGTCCGGTCGCACCCTCCCCGGAGTACGGCAGTGGATAATGAGGACCCGCACTGGTGACGGGTTCCTTCCGCGCGAGAACGTCGCGGATGATCGACACGTATTCACGGGTTCGGGCGAGCGGCTTCGCGAACGGCTGCCCGTACCAGCCTTCGACGACCTGCGGGCCGGACACACCCAGGCCGAGGATGTGCCGTCCACCGGAGAGATGGTCGAGGGTGAGTGCGTGCATGGCGCAACTCGTCGGGGTTCGGCCGGAGATCTGGACGACGGAGGTACCGAGCCGCACTCGCGCGGTTGCCGATCCCCACCACGACAGCGGGGTGAAGGCATCCGATCCCCACGACTCGGCCGCAAAGACCGCGTCGAAGCCCGCGGCTTCGGCTGCGGTAACAAGTTCTGGTCCGTTGATGGGTGGCTGCGCTCCCCAGTACCCCAGTTGCAGTCCCAGTTTCATTGCACGCCTTTCAGGTCGGACGACTGGCCATACCACGCTGTTCACACGCTACTCTTGCCAGCAACATTAGAACCTGTTCTACTCGAAGATGTGAGCCTGGGAAAGAGCGCGGTCGTCGAGCCGCCACTGAGAGCCCCGTTGAATCTCCAGTTCGACTACACCCGATCCACCGGGCCGACCGTCGGCGCATTCGTCACCGGATTGCGCGACGGTCGGATCGTCGGTGTACGTGGTTCGGACGGCCGAGTTCTCGTCCCTCCCCCGGAATTCGACGCGACCACACACGAGCCGCTCGTCGATTTCGTCGAGGTCGGGCAGACCGGCACCGTGGTGAGCTGGGCATGGAATCCCGAGCCGCTACCCGGACAGCCGTTCGACCGCCCGTTCGCGTGGGCTCTGATCCGGCTCGACGGCGCGGACTCGTCGTTGCTGCACGCCGTCGACGTCTCCTCCTCCGACGACATCAGCACCGGTATGCGGGTGCGGGTCCGATGGGCCGACGAGCGAGTGGGCGACATCCACGACATCGTTGCGTTCGAGCCCGGCGAGGCCGAGGAAACACGCGCTTCGAGTACCGACACCGACCCGGTCGCCATGATCACCACTCCGCTCGATCTGCACTACACGCACACGGCGTCTCCCGAGGAATCGTGGTACCTGCGCGGATTGAAGGAAGGCAAGCTTGTCGGCGGGCGGACAGGGCCCGGCGGCAAGGTGTACGTCCCGCCCCGCGGTGCGAGCCCCACCGACGGCGTTCCGACGAAGGAACACGTCGAGTTGCCCGACAGGGGCATCGTCACCACGTTCTGCATCGTCAACGTGCCGTTCATGGGCCAACAGATCAAACCACCGTACGTTGCGGCATACGTGTTGCTCGACGGCGCCGATATCCCGTTCCTGCACTTGATTCTCGAGTGCGATGCCGCGGACGTCCGCATGGGCATGCGCGTCGAAGCGAAGTGGCGACCGCAGGAGGAATGGGACTACACCCTCAAGAACATCGAGTACTTCCGTCCCACCGGCGAACCCGACGCCGACTTCGACACCTTCAAACACCACCTCTAGGAGCCGCGGAATCATGACAGACATTGCAGTCGTCGGCTTCGCGCACGCTCCACACGTCCGCGAAACGTACGGCACCACGAACGGTGTCGAAATGCTCGTGCCCTGCTTCCAGGCACTCTACGAGAAGCTGAGAATCACCAAGTCCGACATCGGTTTCTGGTGCTCCGGATCGTCCGACTACCTCGCCGGTCGCTCGTTCTCGTTCATCTCGGCCATCGACGCGATCGGTGCGGTTCCTCCGATCAACGAGTCGCACGTCGAGATGGACGCAGCGTGGGCCCTCTACGAAGCGTGGGTCAAGCTCATCACCGGCGAGGTCGACACCGCACTCGTGTACGGGTTCGGAAAATCGTCCGCAGGCACGCTGCGTCGCACCCTGTCGCTGCAGCTCGATCCGTATCTCGTCGCACCGCTCGGTCTCGACTCCGTGTCGCTCGCCGGCCTGCAGGCGCGGATCGGGCTCGACTCCGGCAAGTGGACCGCGGAGCAGATGGCCGAGGTCGCCGTGCAGGCCCGCGCCGCCGCGAAGAACCGCCCTGACGCCCAGATCAGTGGCGATGTCACCATCGAAGAATTGCTCGCGCAGCCGTACATCGCCGACCCGCTGCGCACCCACGACTGTGCGCCGGTCACCGACGGCGCGGCCGCGATCGTCCTCGCGTCCGGCGACCGCGCACGAGAACTGTGCGAGAACCCCGCGTGGATCACCGGGATCGAGCATCGCATCGACTCCCCGAACTTCGGCGCCGCCGACCTGACGTCCGCACCATCCGCGCGTGCCGTCGCTCATGCTGTCACCGGTGGAGACACCTCCTTCGACATCGCCGAGCTGCACGCACCTTTCACCCACCAGGAGTTGATCCTGCGCGAGGAGATCGGATTGAACGGCAACACTGCCATCAATCCGTCGGGTGGCCCGCTGACCGGCAACCCGATGTTCTCCGGTGGGCTCGAACGTATCGGCTTCGCCGCCCAGGCGATCATGGACGGGACGGCCGGCAGGGCACTCGCCCACGCGACGGGTGGCGCTGTGCTGCAACAGAATCTGGTAGCCGTTCTGGAGGGACGAAACTGATGGCGAAGCAACCTGCGGCTGTCCTCGGAACAGGACAGACCCACTACGTCGCGAAGCGGCACGATGTCTCGATGGCGGGGCTCGTCCGCGAAGCTGTCGACCGAGCCATGGCCGACGCACACGTGGGCTGGGACGACATCGACGCGGTCGTGATCGGGAAGGCCCCCGACCTGTTCGAGGGCGCGATGATGCCGGAACTGGCGATGGCCGACGCGATCGGCGCCACCGGCAAACCTCTGCTTCGCGTGCACACCGCCGGATCCGTCGGCGGTTCGACCGCCAACGTTGCCACGAGCCTCGTCCAGGCCGGTGTCCACCGTCGCGTGCTCGCCGTCGCGTGGGAGAAACAATCCGAATCCAACGCGATGTGGGCGCTGTCCACACCGGTGCCGTTCACGATGCCGGTCGGCGCGGGAGCGGGTGGCTACTTCGCGCCGCACGTCCGCTCGTACATCCGCCGCTCCGGAGCACCGGAGCACATCGGCTCGATGGTCGCCGTCAAGGACCGCCTCAACGGCGCGAAGAACCCGTACGCCCACCTCAAGCAGCCCGACATCACCCTCGAGAAGGTGCAGGCCTCGCAGATGCTGTGGGATCCCATCCGCTACGACGAAACGTGCCCGTCGTCCGACGGGGCGTGCGCCGTGGTGCTCGGCGACGCCGACAGCGCTGCCGCGGCCGAGGCGGACGGGCGCACCGTCGCGTGGATCCACGCGACCGCGATGCGCACCGAGCCCACCACCTATGCCGGCCGCGACCAGGTGAACCCCGAAGCAGGCCGGATCGCTGCCGCAGCGCTGTGGAAGCAAGCCGGGATCACCGATCCGCTCACCGAAATCGACTGCGCCGAGATCTACGTCCCGTTCTCCTGGTTCGAGCCGATGTGGCTCGAGAACCTCGGATTTGCCCCGGAGGGTGGTGGGTGGAAGCTCACGGAGGCAGGGGAAACCGCGATCGGCGGGCAGCTTCCCGTCAACATGTCCGGCGGCGTACTGTCGTCGAACCCGATCGGCGCGTCGGGCATGATCCGCTTCGCGGAAGCCGCGATCCAGGTCATGGGCAAGGCCGGCGACCACCAGGTCGAGGGCGCACGCAAGGCACTCGGTCACGCGTACGGCGGTGGCTCGCAGTATTTCTCGATGTGGGTAGTCGGATCGGACAAGCCTTCCAACTAGGAGAATCGTCGTGGTGAAATTCACCGTCGGTGTCGCGATGACGCCACTCGATCAGCTCGCAGGGATCGCGAAGACCGCCGAGGAGTGCGGATTCTCGTCGATCGCGCTGCCCGATTCGCTGTTCTACATGGAGGAGCAGACCGTCGACTATCCGTACACCCCGGACGGGTCACGGATGTGGACGCCCGAGACGCCCTGGGTGGACCCGCTCATCGCCGCAGCTGCGATGGGGGCAGCTACGTCGACGATCGAGTTCTACACCCAGGTACTCAAACTCGGTTCCCGTAACCCGGTGTTGCTCGCCCGCCAGGTGGGTTCGGTCGCGAACCTCACGAACAACCGGTTCGGGCTCGGCGTCGGGATCGGCTGGGCACCGGAAGAATTCGAGTGGTGCGGTGTTCCCTACGCACGGCGCGGCAAGCGGGTCGACGAGATGATCGACGTGCTGAAACTGATCCTCGGCGGCGGGATGGTCGAGCACCACGGTGAGTTCTACGATTTCGACCGTCTGCAGATGAGCCCCGCGCCCAGCAAACCGGTGCCGTTCTACGTCGGTGGCCACACCGACGTGGCGTTGCGCCGGGCCGCGCGGGCCGGCGACGGCTGGACCTCCGCAATGATCAAGTTCGACGATCTCGTCCCGGTGATCGACCGCCTGCGCACCCTGCGCGACGAGTACGGTCGCAGCGACACTCCCTTCGAGATCCAGACGGTGTGCATCGACAGGTTCGGCTCGTCCGGCTATGGCGAACTCGCGGATGCGGGGGTCACCGACATCATCGTCGTGCCCTGGATATTCGACGGTCACGGATTCGATTCCCCCCTCGAAGCGAAACAGGAATCGTTACGAAAGTTCGCCGACAAGTTCATCCACGGGAAAGGCACAGCATGAGCGAGGAACACCCCGCACGCATCGCGGCGCGCGCATCGCAGACGGCCGCAAGTGCGAGACGCAAGGACGAGTGGCTCGCGCTGTTCGCCGAGGACGGATGCGTGGAGGATCCGGTGGGCCCCTCGGGGTTCGATCCTGAGGGCAAGGGGCATCACGGACGCGAGGCGATCGCGGCGTTCTACGACATGACGATCGCGAACACCGAGAAGCTCGAGTTCCTCGTCGACGATGTCCTGGTGTGCGGCGACGAGTGCGTCAACATCGGCACCATTCGCACCACGCTGGCCGGCAACATCATCGACGCCGAGGGTGTGTTCGTGTATCGGGTGAACGACGAAGGCAAGATCGCGTCGCTGCGCGCCTTCTGGGAAGTCGATCGAGCGATGAAGACGGTGCGCCCGGTCCAGTAGAGTCGGCGCATGACTGTCACCGGGATCGTTCTTGCTGCTGGGGACGGCTCACGGTTGGGTGGACGGGCGAAAGCCCTGCTCCCCCATCGGGGCCGTCCCCTGCTGCATTCCGTCGTCGACGCTCTCGAACAAGGTGGGTGCGACGAGACGATCGTGGTCGTCGGTGCCTACGCCGACGAGGTGGCCGCGGTGTGCCCGCCCGGCACAACCCTGGTGCACAATCCCCGGTGGGAGGACGGCATGTCGACGTCGCTGCAGCGCGGGGTCGATGCCGCGGCCGGCGCAGACGTGATCGCACTGACGGTCGTGGACTTCCCCGGCATCAACGCCGACCTCGTGCGCGCAGTCCTGACAGCGCACGAGTCCGGAACCGTGACGCTGCCGAGTTTCGGCGACCGCCCCGGCCATCCTGTCGTCTTCGACCTCGTCGACGCGGTTGCGGCGGCGCAGCAGGCCGCGGGCGACGAAGGTGCCCGGTCATTCCTCTCCCGCAATCGCGACCGAGTCCGGCAGCTGGACTGCGCGGGTCTCGCGGACCCCGGCGACATCGACACCGTCGACGACCTGCACCGGCTGAACTGAGTTCGCCCACGCCTGCGGGCACACAGAAATAATTGATTGACTTACTAGTCAATCAATTATTATCCTGTTCTCATGGCCCGCACCGTAGACCCCGAACTTCAAGCACAACGCCGCAACGCCATCACCGACGCTGCCGCCACGCTCTTCGCCGAACACGGCTATGACGCAACACCGGTGACCGCGATCGCGAAGGCCGCAGGGGTCAGCTCGGGCACAGTGTTCCACTACTTCGGCGACAAGCGCGGAGTCTTCCGCGCCATCTTCGAGCGCGATCTCCCGGAATCCAAGGAAATGATCGCGCGTTATCGCGATGCCGAAAATCCTCTCGCGGCAATACTCGACATCGTCGCCGAGCTGGTCGAACCCGCTTCCGACCCGCTCGCCGCAGGCCTCGTGATCGAGGTGATTCGACAGGTCACTCACGACCCACAACTCGCCGTGATCCTCGAAGAAACGGATGCCGTTGTGAGCCGAGGGCTCAGCGACCTCCTCCGTCGCGCACACGACCGGATCGACCCCTCGCTCGACCCGGACGCAACCTCCACCTGGATCCGCGCAATCACGGATTCAGCATTTCTCTATGCAGACAACCCGGCCGCCGTAGCACCCGTAGCCACCATGCAGACGGTCATCCACCGCTATCTCACCGGACACCGAGGAGCTGATCATGACGACCATGCGTGACGATGCGACAAAGATTTCGATCTCCTGGGCCATCCCCTCCGTGGTTGCGGTGGCGGGCGCCCTGGTCGGCGTCGGACTCGGCTTCGCCGCTCCCCCGATATGCCGCTGGGCCGTCGACACTCTGCCGACTGTTCCCGGACCGATCGAACTCCTCTCGGAGCTCACCACCGCGTGGTCGCTGCCGATCCTGACCGTACTCGGGATCGTCGCAGGTACCGTTCTCGCGATGATGACCGTCGGGGAATCTCTTACTGTCACCGTCGATTCCGATGGCGTGCTGCTCGATCAGGACGACGACGAACTGTACGTGCCGCGTACCAAGGTCGCCGGGGTCCATCTCGACGACAAAGATCTGGTTCTCACCGATGGCACCGGTCGCGAACTCGCCCGCCGCAGCGTCGGCGACCTCGACAAGGCCGCGGTCGCCCACGCATTCACCGAGCACGGCTACCCGTGGACAGACAAGGTCCTCCACGGAGACGAATTCTCACGGTGGGTCGACGGTGACCCCGCCCTCGACGACGAGACGCACACATTGCTTCGCGACCGACGTGCTGCGCTCTCCCGCAAAGAATCCGACACCGCCGGACAGATCCACGACACGCTGCAGGCGCGCGGCATCGTCGTCCGCGACCGCAAGGATCGTCAGGAATTCCGTCGACTCACCCCGTGACCTCGACGACGAAGGTCAGTGCTTGACCGGGCACCCGCCCTGCGTCTTGTAGTCGACCTGGAATTCCTTGATCCCGTTGAGCCACCCCGACCGCAGCCGATGCGGATCGGAAATCTTGGTGATATCCGGAATGTGGTCTGCAATCGCGTTGAAGATCAGATCGATCTCCATGCGGGCGAGGTTCGCGCCGAGGCAGTAGTGCGCACCTGTTCCACCGAATGCGAGGTGCGGGTTAGGATCTCGGAGAATATCGAACTCGCGTGGATTCTCGAAGACCTCTTCGTCGTTGTTGGCCGACGCGTACAGCATCACGACGCGGTCGCCCTTCTTGATCGACTGACCACCGAGTTCGGTGTCCTCGAGCGCGGTGCGCTGGAACGAGATGACCGGGGTGGCCCAGCGGATGATCTCGTCGGCAGCGGTCTTCGGGCGATCGCGCTTGAAGGTCTCCCACTGCTCGGGATTGTCGAGGAACGCCGCCATGCCGTGCGAAATGGCATTGCGGGTGGTCTCGTTACCTGCGACCGCAAGCACGATGAAGAAGAAGCCGAATTCCTCGGGCGCGAGTTCGTCGCCGTCGATGTCGGCCTCGATGAGGGTGGTGACGATGTCGTCGGCCGGATTCGCCTTGCGCTCGGCGGCCATCTGATACGCGTAGCCGAGGACCTCCATCGACGCCGCTGCCGGATCGGCGGTGTTGTCAGGATCGTCGTACCCGGTCATCTGGTTGGACCACTCGAAGATCTTCGCGCGATCGTCCTGTGGGACGCCGATCAGATCGGCGATGGCCTGCAGCGGCAGCTCGGCGGCGATCTGGGTGACGAAATCACCCTCGCCCTCCTTGCATGCCTCGGCAACGATCTTCTTTGCACGCGAATTCAATTCGTCGCGCAGACCGTTGATTGCGCGGGGCGTGAAACCACGCGCGACCAGCTTGCGCAGCTTCGTGTGCTCGGGCGCGTCCTTGTTGAGCAGGACGTGGCGCTGAAGCTCGATGGCCTCGCGCGGCATGTCGTCGTTGAACCGCGGGATGGCGGTGTTCTCCCAGTTGGAGAACACATCGCTCCGGCGGGAGACTTCGCGGACCTCTTCGTGGCGGGACACGACCCAGAAGCCCTCGTCGTGGAAGCCGCTGACATCCGGCGACTTCTTGTTCCACCAGACCGGTGCCGTCTTACGCAGTTCGGCGAATTCTTCGAACGGCATGCGCTCCGCAAAAAGATCGGGATCTGTGAAGTCGATGCCTTCGGGGATGCTGGGCTGTGCCACCACTGAACCTCTCCTGCCCTTGCGCGGGACCCGCGCTGTAATGTGGAACACGTTCTAGAATCATTGAAGCACAGCACACGCGACTCGCCAAGGAAACCGTGCTTCCAAACATCGAGACCACCTCTTGCACCACTCGATAACCTGTTCTATTTTCCGAGGTAGGAACGTTGCCCCGAGAGGGCACACAGAAAGGAGCCCGCAGTGGGCACACCCGTCATCGTCGAGGCCGCACGCACCCCGATCGGCAAGCGAGGTGGATGGCTCTCCGGTCTCCACGCCGCCGAGATCCTCGGTGCAGCGCAGAGCGGACTGATCGAACGGGCCGGGATCGACCCGGCACTCGTCGAACAGGTCATCGGTGGCTGCGTCACTCAGGCCGGCGCCCAGTCCAACAACATCACCCGCACGGCCTGGCTGCACGCCGGGCTCCCGTGGCAGGTCGGCGCCACCACGATCGACTGCCAGTGCGGCTCCGCGCAGCAGGCAAATCATCTGATCGCGGGCCTCATCGCAACCGGCACCATCGACGCCGGGATCGCATGCGGCGTCGAAGCGATGACGCAGGTTCCGCTGGGCTCGAACGTCGGCGACCAGGCCGGACCCCGCCGGCCCGAGTCGTGGAACATCGACATGCCGAACCAGTTCGAGGCCGCCGAACGCATCGCCCGCCGCCGCGGCATCACCCGCGACGACGTCGACGCCCTCGGTGTTCGCTCCCAGCAGCTCGCGAAGCAGGCGTGGGACGAAGCCCGCTTCGAACGTGAGGTCCTGCAGGTCGTCGCCCCCGTGGTCGACAAGGAAGGTAATCACACCGGAGAGAAGCAGACCGTCACCCGCGACCAGGGTCTGCGCGACACCTCGCCCGAGTCCCTCGGCAAGCTGAAGCCCGTGCTCGACGGCGGCATCCACACCGCGGGCACCTCGTCGCAGATCTCCGACGGCGCAGCCGCCGTGCTCCTGATGGACGAGGACAAGGCGAAAGCGCTGGGCCTGAAGCCGCGCGCCCGCATCGTCTCGCAGGCACTGGTCGGCGCCGAACCCGAGTTCCATCTCGACGGCCCTGTGCAGGCGACGGCGAAGGTGCTCGAGAAGTCCGGCATGAGCATCGGCGACCTCGATCTGTTCGAGGTCAACGAAGCTTTCGCGTCAGTGCTGCTGTCGTGGGCTCAGGTCCACGGACCCGACATGGACAAGGTCAACGTCAACGGCGGCGCGATCGCGCTGGGTCACCCGGTCGGGTCGACCGGGTCGCGGCTGATCACGACGGCGCTGCACGAACTCGAGCGGCGCGACGCATCGACGGCGCTGATCACGATGTGTGCGGGTGGCGCGCTCGCCACGGGCACCATCATCGAACGCATCTGATCATGGGCACCGAGGCGGCCCCCAAGGGGCTCGATTCGAAGGCGACGACCTCGATCATCAAGTGGATGTCGCGCGTGAACGTTGCCCTGTATCGGGCCACCGGTGGCCGCCTCGGTGGAAAGTGGCGGGTGGGCAGCGCATTTCCGTGGGGAATCCCGGTGTGCCTGCTCACTACCACCGGCCGGAAGACCGGGCAGCCACGGACCGCTCCCCTGTTGTTCCTCGAGGCCGACGGCAAGGTGCTCCTCGTCGCGTCCCAGGGCGGGCTGCCGAAGCACCCGCTGTGGTTCCGCAACATCCAGGCGAATCCCGAGGTGACCGTCCAGATCCGGTCGGACATCCGTAGGCTGAAGGCGCGCGTCGCCACGGATACGGAACGCGCACGGTACTGGCCGGAACTCACGGCGATGTATCCGGATTTCGACAATTACCAGTCGTGGACCGATCGCGTCATCCCCGTGGTCGTCTGCGAGTGAGGTCGGCTGACGCACAGCGCCTCGAACGGCAATACTGGTAAGCGCATTGTTCATGCTCTCGAGAGGGGATGTCACGCGATGGCAACCACGAATCACGACCAGGTCCTCGATCGCCGCGAAGTCGCGGCCGCACTGTTGCGCGCGCTCGAACGCCGGCACGAGGTGCTCGACGCGATCGTCGAGAGCAACGATCGGGCTGCCGCCATCGCCGCCATCGGGTCGCTGCTCGATACCACCGATTTCTGCGCGGAGGCCGTCCTCGCACTTCCGCTGGGCCGTCTGACGAAGGCGGAACGCAAGAAGATCCGCGCCGAGCTGGACGATCTCGACGCGGTCGTGAAGTGGACGACGGATTCACGCCCGTACGCGACCGGCGAGCACTTCCGCTTGCGCCCGATCAGCGAGGATCCCTCCGATACCGAACTGCTCAAGGCACGGTGCGCCGAACAGCTCGGCGACGGCAGCGACGAGGCCGTGGAGACCGAGCGGCGGAAGGGCGCGGCATTGATGGACGACGAGTCGGGCATGTGGCTCGTCGCGGAAGATCTGTCCGGTGACGAGCCGAGGAAGATCGGTTTTGCTTTCGGTGAGCTGAGCGGCAACGAGGTCGAAGTGCGGATCTGGGTTCGTCCCGAGGCACGCAAGCAGGGCTACGGCACCGCCACGCTCAAGCAGGCCCGTACCGAACTCGCGGCCTACTTCCCGGGCTCGACGCTGATCATCCGCACACCTGCATAACTGCAGCCATTCGGCCCGTACGCGGGTGACGGGCACAGCCGATCAGTGGTGATGAACCCGCTCCCGGCCCGGTGTTCTCCGGCACGGACCGGGAGCGGGAGCTTCTCAGGCGCCGTAGACGGGGGTCGGCGGCTCGGTCGAGGCGATGAGCTTCTCGACCACCGGTCCGAGCTCCTTCGGGTCCCAGCGGTCGCCCTTGTCGACTGCCTCGCCGTGTCGCCAGCCATCGGCCAGCGACACCTTGCCGCCTTCGGCCTCGAACACGCGGCCGGTGACGTCCTTCGATTCGCTGCTGCCCAGCCACACGACGAGCGGCGAGACGTTCTCGGGTGCCATCGCGTCGAATCCTTCTTCGGGCGCGGCCATCATCTCGGCCATAGCGCCGCCCGCACCGACGGTCATGCGGGTGCGTGCGGAGGGTGCGATCGCGTTGACGGTGACCCCGTAGCGACCGAACTCGGCGGCGGCCTGGATCGTCAGCGTCGCGATGCCCGCCTTGGCGGCGGCGTAGTTGCCCTGGCCGATGCTGCCCATCAAGCCGGCACCGGAACTGGTGTTGATGATGCGGGCGTCGACCGGGTTGCCGGCCTTCGACTCTGCGCGCCAGTACGTCATCGCGTGCCGCATCGGCGCGAAATGACCCTTGAGGTGCACGCGGGTCACCGCGTCCCACTCTTGTTCGCTCATGTTCGCGAGCATGCGGTCGCGCAGGAAGCCGGCGTTGTTGACGAGCACGTCGAGGCGACCGAAGTTGTCGAGCGCGGTCTTGATGAGGTTCTCTGCGCCCGCCCAGTCCGCGACGTCGTCGCCGTTGACGACAGCCTCGCCACCGGCCGCCCGGATTTCCTCGACGACCTGTTCCGCCGGGCTCTCTCCCGTTGCGGAACCATCGGCGCCGGCACCGATGTCGTTGACGACGACCTTGGCGCCCTCTGCGGCGAAGGCCAGCGCGTGGGCACGTCCGAGCCCACGCCCGGCACCCGTCACGATGACGACGCGTCCGTCCAGCAGTCCACTCACTTTGTCTCCTTCGTTTGTGCCGCTGCCATGTAGGCAGGGCGTTCGCCGCCGCCGTGGACGGTCAATGTCGATCCGCTGACGTATGCCGACAGCGGTGAGGCCAGAAATGCCGCGCAGTTCCCGATGTCGTCGGGGCCGGCCAGACGTCCCAGCGGGACGGTCGCGCCGACCGCGGCGATACCGGCGTCGTCGCCGTAGAACAGGTGCGACTGCTCGGTGTTCACCATGCCCACCACCACGGAGTTGACGCGCACCTTCGGCGCCCACTCGACCGCGAGAGAAGCTCCGAGACTGTCGATTCCGGCCTTCGCCGCACCGTACGCGGCGGTGCCGGGCGACGGGCGCGACCCGCTGACGCTCGAGATGTTGACGATCGAGCCGCCGCCGTCCTGGGTCTGCATGACCGCGTTCGCGGCCTGCGCGACGAGCAGCGGCGCGAGCAGGTTGAGCTCGACGATCTTCGCGTGGAACTTCGGGCTCGCATCGGCCGCGAGGGCGTACGGGGAGCCGCCGGCATTGTTGACGAGCGCATCGAGGCGGCCGTGCCGCTCGACGATGGTTGCCACCATGGCGTGGACCTGGTCGGCGTCGCGGACGTCGCACGCGAGGAACTCCGCAGTGCGGCCGTCGACCTCGATCGGGTTCTCCGGCTCGTTGCGCGCGCACGTCACCACGGTCGCGCCTGCGCGGAGGAACACCCTGGTGATGCCCGCGCCGACTCCTCGCACACCGCCGGTGACGACTACTACTGCGCCGTCGAGTCCGAGATCCATCCTGCCTCCGGGTCGTTTCCGTGGCCCCAACTGTGAGCCGACCCCAACTTACCAAGCAATCGCTTGGTTCGGTACCGCGGGCCGGGATCAGGAAGGGCTGTCCGGATGCGACGTCGGCTCTTCGTCCGGCACGGCGGTATGCGGCGCCGACAACAACCCCACCATCGCGTCGAAGAGACCGCTCTCGAACTCCGCTCGGGACAGGCCGTGATTCTCATCGTCATGGACGTTCGCGCGTTGGTGTGCGATGACGTGCACCATCAGTTCGGTGGCCATCGAGAATCGGTACTCGAGCAAACGCGGCGGCAAGTGCGTCAGCGCAGCTTTGAGCCCGCCTGCGGTGATCTTCGCGCTCAACACATGCGAGACGGTGCCCATGTATGCGGACCGAAGTTCCTCGCGATGGGCCATCAAGCGCGAGAGGAACTCGACGTAGTGAGTCTTCGCCGGATCGAGATCGAGTAGCGGCCGGGCCATCGACTCGACAAGGCCACGCAGTTCGCCGTCCCGGCCGTCGCGGCGGAGCCGGTCGAGGATGTCGAGTCGCGCGGCGTTTATCTCCGGTAGCCGGTACTCGAGGATGGCCTGCAGTAACGCCGACTTCGATCCGAAATGGTATTGCACGACAGCGGGGTTGCGATGACCCGCCGCCACGGCTATCTGGCGCAAGGACACACCGTCGATGCCATGCACCGCGAACAATCGCTCCGCGGTTTCGACCAGAGCGACGGAACTGCGCTCTCGAACCGGTCGCGATTCGGAGATTCTTCCCATGTAGCCAGGCCCTTCTGCTGGTGTGCCGTTGACCGTAATTACATCATGTGTTTGTCTTTAAAACACTTGTTGTATTTGTAGAGGAGAAATTCATGAGTACACCGACTGCACAGAGACGATTCGTCGTCCGACCGCTGGCGGGTCGCGTCGGCGCGGAGATCCGCGGCATCGACCTACACGACCCTCTCGATGCGGACACGGTTCACGAAGTGCGAGAGGTACTCGCGGACCGAGGCGTCGTCGTGTTCACCGGACAGACGCTCGGATGCGAGGGGCACCTGACGCTGGCTCGGCAATTGGGCGAGATCCGCTTCCCACCCGATTACCTCCCGACACTGAAGAGCGACGGCTATCCGGAGATCAGCGTCCTGTCGACGGAGAACGGCTTCGGCACGCGAGCCGACAAATGGCACGCCGACGTCAGTTGGGCACCGACCCCGCCGCGGTACTCGATTCTCCACATGCAGGTAGTGCCCGAGGTCGGTGGCGACACGATGTGGGCAAGCCAGTTCGATGCCTACGAACGGCTGTCGGAGCCGATGAAGCGGTTCCTCGAGCCGCTGACCGTCCAGCACGGTCTACCGTCGGGGCCGGCGGGCGCAACACATCCGCTGGTACATCGGCATCCGATCACCGGCCGGCGCGCACTGTTCGTCTCGCCGACATTCACACACCGCATCGTCGAACTCGACGAGGCGGAGAGCGAGGCTGTGCTCACTCATCTCTACCGGACGAGCACCGCCCCCGAGGCAGTGTGCCGTTGGCGCTGGTCCGCGGGCGATATCGCGGTGTGGGACAACCATTTCGTCCTGCACTATGCCATCACCGATTACGGGTCGGCACCACGAACGATTCATCGGATCGAGGTCGAGGGTCAGCCGCTGATCCCGGCGCTCCCCGATCCCGCGCGAGCTGCTGATTCAGGCCGATAGGCCGAGGACACCCTGCCTGCACCACGGCGGCGGGCATCCGGAATACACCCCGAGCGGGCACTCAGTTCGAGCGAGGGCTCAGTTCGACGAGCAGCAGATCGCAGCTGCGCCGGATGTCCGCCTCCGCCTCGGCCGTGGTCGACCTGCCGTTGAGGAACGCGGTGATCACCCCGAACCAGAGCATCGACAGCAACCGCAGCAGGTCCTTGTCCCCCTCGGTCGGATCGGCGATACCGGCGGTCGCGAGCAGAATGTCCTGGAACTTCGCCTCGATCTTGACCGTGTCGGGCACGGCCGAGGGCACGGCGGTGCTGTTGGACTGCAGCATCGCCAACGCGAGCGACGGGTAAGCGACCATTTCACGGGTCATCCCGATCAACGCGTCACAGATCGCGTCCTGCACCGGCACATCGGGGTCGCTGACGGGCGTGTACCCGCTGAACCGTTCGAGCCGGTCGAGCATCACCCCCACGAACAGGTGGGTCTTCGACGGGAAATAGCGGTACAGCGTGCCGATCGCGACACCGGCCCGTTTCGCGACCTCGGTCATCTGCACCCGAGGCAGGTCGAACTCTGTCGCGAGGTGAGCCGCCGCGTCGAGAATGCGTTCGTGCCGGTCGCGTTGTTCGGCCGATGTGGGTTCGGCGCCATCTCGCGCCACCCCGATTCTGGGCATCGACAACTCTCCTTTCCTGATGATCGACAACGGACGATCGACAACGATTGTCCCATCGAGCGGTCCCTCACTTCATCGTGCCCACTACTCCCGCCCATCGAGACGAACCGTCGGATGCGCCGTCGACGCGACGAAAACTGCCGATAAGTCCGCTCAGCGAGAATCCACGATGGCCGGTTACCGGGTCGTCCATACATTCATGGCACGCGAATGTCGCCGGATCGAGGCGACCCGAGATGAATCGGAGTTGAGGCGCATGTACACCCAGACGCGGACGCAGGTCCTCGCAGCAGAATCCGAACTCCCCGGACCGCTCGACATGCGCAATGCGATGGGGCGCTTCGCCACCGGCGTCACCGTCGTCACCGGCCTCGACGAGGACGGGCCGATCGGCTTCGCCTGCCAGTCGTTCGCGTCGGTGTCGCTCGAGCCGCCGCTGATCCTGTTCTGCGCCGACCACCGGGGCCGTGCCTGGCCGCGGATCCGCCCGACGGGACGCTTCGCCATCAATGTCTTGGGTGAGGAACAATCCGACCTGTGCGGGCGCTTCGGATCGTCCCGCGGCGCGAAGTTCGATGGTCTCGACTGGGAGCGGACGCGGTGGGACACCCCGTCGCTTCCGGGTGTCCTCATGCGCGCGCACTGCGAGATCCACGACGTGCACACCGCCGGCGACCACGACGTCGTCATCGGCCGGGTCCTGGAACTCGAATGCTTCGAGGACGAACGCCCCATGGTCTTCTACCGGGGCGCGTTCGGCCTCGACCACTGACGACGGTGCGGGCCGCCCCTCCGGCGGCCCGCACCTACGGCCACGAGGCCTACGAGGTGGCGGCGTGGATGCCGGCGCGACGCCCGAAGAAGCTGCCGTCGCCGAGCGAGATCCCGCTGCAGTACCCGAAGGCGGAGAGCCCCGAGGTGCACCGTCCCGCCGCGTACAGCCCCGGGATCGGAGTGCCGTCGACGTGGAGAACTTCGGAGTCGACCGTCGTCCGCAGCCCGCCGAGCGTGAAGCCTCCCGTGTTTCCCCGGAGGTCGATCGCCGCGACCGGTGAGCCGATCGGCGCGACCCACTCGGGCTTCTTGCCCAGCACCGGATCCGAACCCTCGGCGGCGTGCCGGTTGTACATCTCCACCGTCGATGTGAGAGAACCGGCAGGAAGGCCCATTTCGGCTTCGAGTTCGTCGACCGTCTCGCACACCCACGTCGGTTGACGCCTGAGCTGAGGACTCGAGGTGGGCGCCTCCATCCCTTCCTCGTACGACTTCTGGTCGATGACGAGGAACGCCTGATTGTCGTTCTCGAACAGCGTGAGCTGCCCGATCCGGCCCGGGTAGGTGTCCTCCTGGACGTACCGCTGGCCGCGACCGTTGACGAGGATTCCGCGGGCCATCAACTGCGGGTCGCAGAAGAACGCGACCTCGCACGCATCCATGTGGGCGAGACCGGCGCCGAGCGCCTGTGCAACGAGGATTCCGCGTCCGTCGTGCTCCTCGACCGTCGCGGCAGGGCGCTTGTACAGCCGCGGAGCGTACGCCTGCATCATCTCGTCGTTGTACGCGAACGATCCGGTCGCGAGTACCACGCCCTTGCGGGCACGGACGGCGATCTGCTTGCCGAACCGGGTCGTCACAAGCCCGACGACCCTGCCGTCGGCGTCGGTGACGAGGCGTTGCATCCGCACATCGGTTTCGACACGGACGCCGAGCGCTCCGGCCTTCGCGATGAGCGTCGTCATCAGGACGTGGCCTGCGCCCTGCTCACCTGTGCGGGGCATCGGCACCTGCGCGAGGTGCCCGCGCGGTGCCGGCGGGGCGAGCGTCGAGAACGGCGCTGCGTTCTCTCCGCCGCTGTACATCAGCGAATCGTCGTTCGGGATCTCCCAGCCCGGCTGGTTCCAGAACCCGTCCTTGTACGGCACGCCACAGGCTTCGAGCCACTCGAAATGCGCGACACTTCCGTCGCAGTAGACGTCGAGTTTCTTCTCGTCGACCCCCGGTCCGAGGGCCGCGGCGAGGAACGTCTTCATGTTCTCGGGGGTGTCGTCGATGCCGCACGCCTGCTGCAGACGGGTGCCGCCGCCGAGGTAGACGATGCCGCCGGACAGTGCCGCCGCGCCTCCCCCGCCGCCGGTGCGTTCGAGGACGAGGACGTCGGCCCCGCTCTCGGCCGCCCCGATCGCCGCGGCGACACCGGCGATGCCGAATCCGGCGATGACGACGTCGGCTTCGTGATCCCAGGATTCGATACCGTCGGCCGAGACCGGCCGGGCATCCGGATTACTCAAGGGGACACTCTCTTTCGTTCGAATACGGTTCGGTGAAGTCAGAGCAGGTTGTCTTCGACCGGAAGTCCGAACGCGGCCCGACCGTACTGCGCCAGTGTGCGTTCCGGTTCGTTGGCGACGTGCACGCTTCCGGCATGTGCGTCCCGCCAGGCACGTTGGACGATGTTTCCCAGAAACAGCGACGAGCCGCCGGCCGTCTTGAACAACAGGTCGATCGCCTCGACGGCGCGCTCGGTCGCCCGTACCTGGTCGCGGCGGGCACGCGCGCGCAACATCATCGGGATCTCCCGGCCGTCGACCGCATGCTCCCACAGTTCGCGCAGGTTGCGGGTGGTCTGCAGGATCGCGGCATCGATCTCCGACGCAGCGCGTCCCACCGAGGTCTGCGCGAACGGGTCGTCGACGAATCGTCCACCGCCCAAGCTCAATCGGACGCGTTCGCGCATCGAAGCGAGATAGTGCTCGTAGCAGCCCTCGACCACTCCGACGACGGGCATGCTCACCGTCGTGCCGAACAATGCGCCGAACGGAAGCCGGTACAGCGGGCCGGTGTTGACCTTCTGACCGGGACCGCGCAAGTTCGCGGTCTCGAAGTTGCTCTTGACTCGGTGATCGGGCACGAATGCCCGGTCGACGGTGATCTCGTTGCTGCAGGTACCGCGCATCCCGACCACGTTCCACACGTCGCGGATTCCGTAGTCGGTGCGCGGCACGAGCACCGTCATGAAGTCGACGGGCCGGCCCTCCGGTCCGGTGACGACGGCACCGAGCAGTACCCACGAGGCGTATTCGCAGCCGGAGGAGAACATCCAGGTGCCGGAGAGTTCGTAGCCACCGTCCACCGGGGTCAGCTGCCCGACCGGCGCGTAGGCCGAACTCACGAGCGTCGACGGGTCGTCACCCCATACGTCGTGCTGGGCACGGTCGTCGAACAACGCGAGGTGCCACGGGTGGACGCCGAGCACCGAGGTGATCCACCCCGTCGAGCCGCACGCCGCGGATACTTCCCGCACCACCTCGTAGAACCGGACCGGTTCGGTCTCGGCGCCGCCGTAGCGGCGCGGCTGCAGCATCCGGAACACTCCGGTCGACGCAAGTGCGTCGACCACGGTGTCCGGGACCCGCCTGGTCTCGTCGATCGTGGCGGCCCGCTCGGCGATGTCCGGGAGCAACGCGCGCACGGCCGTCGGTACGTCGTTGCTCATCTCGAACTCCTGTCGGTGAAAGTGGACGATGCCACGCCGCGCAGCGGTCGTGACATCGTCGGGTGCAGCGTCGGTCCTTGCTGGATCAGTCCTTCTTCGGTGGCGCGAACGCCGCGAGCGGTTCCGAATCGGACCAGTCGTGGCCCCAGTAGCTGTCGGCCGTGATTTCCTCTGCGGTGTAGAAGGTTTCGTCGACGAGCATGCCCTCGGTGCCGAACTCGAGGTCCCAGCCTCCCGGAGCACGCACGTAGAACGAGACCATCTTGTCGTTCGTGTGCCTGCCCAGGGTCGACGAGATCGAGAAACCCAGCTTCCGAACGCGATCGAGGGCCTGTCCGACGGCATCGAGGGTGTCGACCTCGAGCATCAGATGCACGAGCCCCGGTTCGCCGCCGGGAGGTGCCGGGCACAGCGCCAGGCTGTGGTGGCGTCGGTTGACGCCGAGGAAACGCACGCGGCGCACCGGAGGCGGCGCCGACAGCCCACCGAGCCGGACGGCACCGCGGGGAAGGAATCCGAGTACTTCGGTGTAGAATGCGTACTCCGCATCGAAGTTCGCGATGGGCAGCACGACGTGCCCGAGGCCTTCCTCACCGGTGTGGAAGCGGCCACCGAACGGGGTCACGATCGGACTGTGGTCGAGGACCGGACCGAAGAACACCTCGACGCGGGTTCCCCCCGGGTCGTCGAACGCGATGACCTGTTCCGCGTCCCGGTAGGTCGCCTCCTCCTCCGAGAGCAGTTGCACCTCGATGCCGGCCTTCTCGACGACCTCGCGCACGCGCTGCAGCGCGAACTGGTCCCGCACCTCCCAGCCGACGGCGAGTGCCTTGTCGGTGTCGCCAGGAAGGACGATCAAGCGTGCCCGGCGCTCGTCGATCCGCAGGTAGAGGCCATCGGCCTCCGGTCCGTTGCCGACCGCCATACCGAGCCCGTCGACGACGAGCTCGCGCCACCGGGCGATGTCTGTGGTCTGGATCCTGAGATAGCCCAGGCCCCGGATATCCGTCATGTCGAAATTCCTTCGTAGTTGTGGGGTCAGGAGGCTCTAGATCATTCCGCGCATGGCGCCCTCGGGCTCACCGCCGAGCTGCGTGAGGGTCGCCGCGTGGAAGATCGACCCGGGCACGTGGATCGCGTGGCTGAGACCTGCGTGCGCGTCGCGCCAGAAACGCTGCAACGGGTTCGACAGCTGGAGGGCTCCACCACCCGCGCGGGAGAAGATCTCGTCGACTGCCCGCACCGCGCGCCAGGCGGCGGCCGTCTGGGACCGGCGGCCGATCGCCCGCTGCTCGAACGTGACTTCCTGGCCCTTCTCGGTCATGTCCCAGAAACGATCCACGGTCTCGAGCAGTGCCGCGCGCGATGCCGCGATCTCTGCCGCCGCATCACCGAGAGCCGAGAGCACATAGGGGTCCTGCTTGATCGCGGTACCGGAGACGGTGACACGCTCACGCTGGGTCTCGATGTAGCAATCGAGCGCACCTTGGGCGATACCCACCAGCGACGACGTGATGCCGAGGGGGAAGATGCACGAGAACGGGAACTTGTAGAGCGTCTCGTCGCGTCCGGCGTCCTTCCATGCGACGCCACCCATGACGCGCGCAGCCGACAGGGTGCGGTACTCGGGTAGGAAGGCGTCCTTGACGATCAGGTCCTTCGAACCCGTACCGCGCAGACCGACGACGTTCCAGCTGTCCTGGTCGATCTCGTAGTCCGACCGCGGAAGCAGTACGTGCAGGGCCTGCGGCGGGTTCAGGCGGTTGCCGTCCTTGTCGCCGATTGCCGCGCCGATCATGACCCACTGGCAGTGGTCGGTACCTGACGAGAACGACCAGCGGCCGTTGAGGATGTATCCGCCGTCGACTGGCGTGGCAACACCCATCGGGGCGTAGGGCGATGCGATCCAGGTGTCGGGATCCTCGCCCCAGACCTCCTGCTGCGCCTTGGGGTCGAAGAACGCCATCTCCCACGGGTGCACACCGACGATGCCGCTGACCCAGCCGGTCGCGCCGTCCATCGCGCCGAGCGCCATGGCGGTTTCGGCGAATTCACGCGGGTGTGCTTCGAGGCCGCCGAACTCCTTGGGCTGCAGCATCCGGATGACACCTGCGTCCTTCAGACGCTTGGCACTGCGGTCGGTCAGGCGCATGAGCTGGTCGCCTTCTGCACCGTCGGCACGGATCTCGTCGGCGAACGGCGAGATGGAGTCGAGAACCTGTCCCATTTTCTCTCCAGCTTTCTGATCTGATGCCCGGAGGCTGACCGGGCGAGGTGGTGTCAGGCCGCTTACCGTCTCGACCTGGCTACGGGCGAGCGGAGCGACGGGAAATGATGATCCCTACGGTGGAGGATCGGCGACCACTGTGTGCGAATTTTCCGCTCAGCGGGAATTCGGTGAGCCGCTGAGAGTTCGGCGGGTCAGGTGTCGTTCCGCTTCAGGAAGGCGAGGACTGTTGCCAGCCACGCCTCGCGGGCTTCGATCATGGTCCAGTGTCCGCAGTTCGGGAACACGTGCAGTTCACCGCGCGGCAGTTCCCGCATCGGCAGCATTGCCATGTCGACGGGGCTCACGCGGTCGTCGCGGCCCCAGGTGAGCAGTGTGGGGATCTTGATCTTTCCGAGCTGCGCCCAGTACGGCGTGTCATTCGACGCTGCGGCGGCACGCGCGCCCGCCGCGAACGCCTCGGTGCCGTACATGCGACGGGCGATCTCGAGAGTCTTCGGCTCGGTGGCCAGCGCCCAGCGCTCCTCGATGAGTTCCTCGGTGACGATCGCGGGGTCGAAGACCATCGAGCGCAGCCAGCGAACCAGCTTCTCGCGGGTGGGGTCGTCGGTGAATTCCATGAGCAACCGGATGCCCTCGCCCGGCGAGGGCGCGAACACCGAACGACCTGCACCGCCGATCGTGACGAGCTTGTTCACGCGCTCGGGTTCGGCGATGGCGAACTGGGTTGCGACGATGCCGCCCATCGAGTTGCCGACGATCGCGACATCGGACAGGCCGAGGCCGTCGAGGAAATCCTTGACCGCGAACTTGGCCATCGCCATGGGGTGGCCGTCGCACGGGTCGCTGACGCCGAAGCCGGGGAACTCGAGGACGAGACAGCGGTAGTGTTCCGCGAAGTCCGCGAGGACGCCGCGGTAGTTCCGCCATCCCGTCACACCCGGGCCCGAGCCGTGCAGCAGCAGGAGCGGGGGGCCATCTCCAGCCTCGTGGTAGCGAAGAACTCCACGATCGGTCGCGAGTTCGCGTGCGGTGCCTTCTTGCGTCAGTTCCGTCGTCATACCCTCGACATTCCCAGTGATGCCGTTCACAGTGCGCCGAGGCTCCCGTTCATTGAGACGATTTCACTTACATCCACTGCCCGGATTGGGTCGCGACCAACCGTTCCATCGCCTGCGGTGACCACGACTGTGTGGGCTCGGCCGTGACACGGCGGGCGCGTCGCGGGGTACCGAGTTCGGGATGCAGGATGCGGGAGATGTCGCGGGCGGCGTCGGCGACCAGCGGCGCGACACGCTCGAGATGGCCCGGGCGTGCAGGCCCGCACAGGGAGATTCCCGCGACCGGGCCGACCGGGCTACGCACTGCTGCCCCGACGCATGCCATGCCGTTCTGAGCTTCGCCGGTTTCGAAGGCCAGGCCATGGCGCTGCCGGATACGGCCGAGTTCCTGGTGGAGGGTGGCGAGGTCGGGGATCGTTCGTTCGGTTCGTCGCACGAGGTGGGTGCCGTAGAACGCATCGACGTGCTCGGGCTCGAGGCCGGCGAGGATCGCCTTGCCGCACGCGGTGATGTACGCGGGGACGCGGCCGCCGACACGCGAGGTGAGGGTGGTGGCGAGCTGGCCACCGATCTTGTCGAGGTAGATGCAGTCGCCGCGATCGAGGATCGCGAGGTGCGCGACCATGCCGGTCTGCAGGTGGAGTTCATGGAGGAGCGGTGCCGAGGCCTCCCGGATGCGACTGTGACCGTTGTCGCTTGCGCCGAGCGACTTCGCGCGGCGCCCGAGGCAGTAGCCGAAGGAGGCGTGGTCGACCCATTCGAGACGGACCATCTGGTCGAGGATGCGGTGGACGGTCGAGCGGGGCAGACCGGTGCGGCACGCCACCTCTTCGAGTGTCAGACGCGAACCGGCACCGTCGAATGCGTCGAGGATCAGCGTCATGCGCTCGACCATCGACGCCGGAAGCTCACGCTTGGACTCCGAGGTGTTCTGCACGGTCGCGCTCTGCACTGCAACGGCCTGCATCTCTGCGGACTGCACCATCGTTTCTTCCTCTCCGAAACTTGCCTCTACCTGGGTGAACAAGCAAAACTGAAATTCATTCTTGTGCCGACGTGACTAGTATCACCCAGCGGGCACCGATAACACAAGTACCGCCACCGTGCGCTGCGTCGCCCACTCACCGAATCCACCCGGCCACGATTGCCTCGACACGTCCCACTGAGCAGGAGATCGCGTGGCCCGCCCTGGCTCGCCGGGTAGAAAAGTCGAATAGGACGAGCACGTGTCCACCCCGCGCTGCCGCGCCCAAGTCGGTTCGAGGTGATCGATCGGATGTACATAGGGATCACGTCACCTGTGGTGATAGGCCACCCGGCCACACTCGCCGAGTGGGAACGCGATGCCGGCATCGTCGAACTCGCACGTGTCGCGGAGACAGCCGACAGCCTCGGATTCCACCACCTCACCTGCAGCGAACACGTCGCCGTACCGACAGACGTCGCAGCCGAACGCGGCGGCGTCTACTGGGATCCCTTGGCGACCTTCGGCTACCTCGCCGCGCGCACCTCACGGATCCGGCTCAACACCCGCGTCCTCGTCCTCGGCTATCACCATCCCCTCGAGATCGCGAAGCGGTACGGCACCCTCGACACCGTCAGCGGCGGCCGGCTCGTCCTCGGGTTGGGAGTCGGAAGCCTCGAAGAAGAATTCGACCTCCTCGGCGCGCCCTTCGCCGACCGCGGCGCACGCGCCGACGAAGCCCTCACCGCTCTGCGCGCCTGCATGTCGACACCGACACCCGAGTTTCACGGCACCTACTACGATTTCGCCGACGTCTACGTCAGGCCGCATGCGATCCAGCCGCGTGTTCCGTTCTGGATCGGCGGGCGAACAGCAAGGTCCTTGCGACGCGCGACAACGCTCGGCGACGGCTGGTTGCCGTTCGGCCTCACGTTGGAACAGACCGAGACGATGCTGCAGAAAACCGAGCTCCCCCCAGGATTCGAGGTCGTACTCTCCCCGAGCAGATCCCTCGACCCACTCGGGTCGCGCGACCGGACCCTGCGCGCACTCGACCGCCGCAGGCAGGCCGGAGCGACGATCGTGAGCACGGCCATCTCCGCCACCGGCATCGAGCACTACTGCGATCAGTTGCATGCGCTGCGCGATCTCGCACCCGAGATCGGCGCTGCGTTCGACTCCCCTCCCCTGTCCGATATCGACGAAAGCACCACTCGCACATGACTCGAACGCTGTCCCCTCTCTTCCGCCCTCTGTCGGTCCGATCGCTGGAACTGCCCAACCGCATCGTGATGTCGCCGATGACGCGCTCACACTCCCCCAGCGGCGTACCCGGAGCCGACGTCGCCGAGTACTACCGGCGACGCGCCGCCGGCGGCACCGGACTGATCATCACCGAGGGCACCGCGATCGAGCATCCGACGGCCATGGACAACACGCGCGTCCCCCGCATGTACGGCGACGACGCACTCGAGGGCTGGCGGCGGGTGATCGACGCAGTCCATTCGGAGGGCGGCAAGATCGTCCCGCAGCTGTGGCACGTCGGACCGCTCTGGGGCGCAATGGCCGGCGACGTCGATCCCGATCTCACCCCGATGCGTCCTTCCGGCCTGTGGGGTGAGCCGGGTGTGACCTCCTATTCCGACGAGTACGTGGCTCGGGCCACGCCCCCGTGCCGCGCCATGACCGGCGAGGACATCGCCGACGTGATCGCTGCCTACACCCAGGCGGCTCGCAACGCCCGAGAGGTCGGGTTCGACGGCATCGCTCTGCACGGTGGTCACGGCTACCTGCTCGATTCGTTCCTGTGGGACTCCACCAACCAACGTGACGACGAGTGGGGCGGCGATCTCGAGCGCCGTACCCGTTTCCCCAGCACCGTGGTGGCATCGATCCGAAAGGCGATCGGCGACGACGCACCGATCTTCTTCCGCTTCTCCCAGCACAAGCAGCAAGACTTCACCGCACGGATCGCTCAGACCCCCGACGAGCTGAAGACGATCCTCACTGCGCTGGCCGACGCCGGCGTCGACGTGTTCGACGCGAGTATCCGCCGATTCGACGTCGCAGCCTTCGAAGGCAGCGACCTGTCGCTCGCCGGGTGGGCCAAGAAGCTGACCGGCGCGATGTCCATGGCGGTCGGCAGCGTCGGCATCGGCGCCAGCCTTCGGGAGAGCCGTCTCGCCGGCGTCGCTCCCACCGACGACAACATTCCCGAGCTCGAACGCCGGCTCTCCGACGACGAATTCGACCTCATCGCCATCGGCCGCCTCCATCTCGCCGATCCCGCGCTGGCAACCAAGCTCCGCGACGGAGCTGCACTGCCAGAGTTCGACCGGTCGGTGCACGAGAGCACCCTCACCTGAGCGCACCGGATCGCGTTCACTCGACTTCGGCTCTCCTGCTTGGTGTCCCAACCATCGGGAGAGCCGTTCGTCGTTGTCGATGTTCCCATTACCGTGATCCATACACCTTTTTCCCGCATCGAAGGAAGCCACGATGACATCCGTTCAGACGGCAGTGAGCACGCACGCGGTGGCGGTTACCGTGGCCGCTGTCGTACAGGAGACCGCCGACGCGTGCTCGCTGGTCTTCGACATCCCCGCAGACCAGAGAGAACGGTTCACCTACAAGCCCGGCCAGTTCCTGACCCTCCGCATCCCGAGCGATCGAACGGGCTCGGTGGCACGGTGCTACTCGCTCGCGAGTTCACCGCACAGCGACGAGCAACTCAAGGTCACCGTCAAGCGCACCGCCAACGGGTACGGATCGAACTGGCTGTGCGACAACGTCTCTGCTGGTGACGAGGTCGTGGTGCTGCCACCGGCCGGCGTATTCACGCCGCGCAGCCTGGACGACAAGCTGCTGCTGTGCGCGGCGGGCAGCGGAATCACGCCGGTGATGTCGATCCTCAAGTCGGCGCTCGCGGCGGGCAACCGCAACATCGTCGTGTTCTACGCGAACCGCGACGAGAAATCCGTCATCTTCGCGCAGGAACTGCGCGACCTGGCGGTCCGCTACCCCGGCGCCTTCACCGCGCTGCACTGGCTCGAGACCGTGCAGGGCCTGCCCGTCACGGGTCAGCTCACGGCGCTGCTCTCGCCGTACACCGAGCATCACGCGTACATGTGCGGTCCGCAGCCGTTCATGGATGCGGTGCGCGAGGGGCTCGGCGCGGCCGGGATGCCGTCGGGCCGAATCCAGGCCGAGGTGTTCACCTCGCTGTCGGGCGATCCGTTCGCCGAGATCACCCCAGTGGAGGTGTCCGACGACGAGGACACCTCATCCGTGCAGGTGAGCCTCGACGGCGACGACCACGAACTGACCTGGCCGCGGTCTGCGACCCTCGTCGACGTCATGCTGTCCAAGGGCCTCGACGTGCCGTACTCGTGCCGGGAAGGCGAATGCGGTTCGTGTGCGTGCACGGTCGTGTCCGGCAAGGTCGACATGCCCGACTCCGCGATCCTGGACGACGAGGACATCGCGAGCGGATACGTGCTCGCGTGCCAGGCGCGTCCGATCAGCGAGCGCATCGAGATCGAGTTCTGATCGGAATCGTCCACCGGCAACAGAAAGGGGCCGGCGAGGTGAAAACCTCGCCGACTCCTTTCCGGATCTCGTACCCGGGCGTCAGCGGCCGATCCGGTCGAGCTCGGCCACAGCGTCTTCGGGGAGCGCAAGGGCTGCGCCGTCGATGTTCTCGTGTAGGTGCGCCCTCGCTGATGTGCCGGGGATGAGCAGGATGTTCGGGGAGCGCTGCAGTAACCACGCGAGTGCCACCGACGTCGGTGTCGACCCGAGCCGCTCGGCGACCCCGGAGAGCGTCTCGGACTGCAGCGGCGCGAAACCTCCCAGTGGGAAGAACGGGACGTAGGCGATACCCTGCGCAGAGAGTCGGTCGATGAGGTTGTCGTCGTAGCGGTGCGCGAGGTTGTACATGTTCTGTACGCACACGATCGGGGCGATGCCCTCGGCTTCGTCGACCTGCTCAGGACCGACATTGCTGAGCCCCAAGCGCCGGATCAGGCCCTCCTGCTGAAGTTCGACGAGAGTTCCGAACGCTTCGGCGAGAGAACCGGGTCGGAGACCGTTGGCATCGCCCATGCGCAAGTTGACGAGATCGAGGACCTCGACGCCGAGTGATCGGAGGTTTTCCTGGACCTGATCGCGGAGTTCCTCGGGTCGCCGGGCGGTGGGCCAGCCGCCCAGCGCGTCGCGGTTCGCCCCGACCTTGGTGGCGATGACCAACGAATCGGGATACGGGTGCAGGGCTTCGCGGATCAACTCGTTGGTGAATCGGGGGCCGTACGCATCGCTGGTGTCGACGTGGGTGATACCGGCGTCGACGGCCTCGCGGAGCACGGCAAGCGCGGCATCACGGTCGGCGGGTGGCCCCATTGCCCATGGGCCTGCGAGCTGCATCGCACCGTAGCCGAACCTGGTGATGGGAGAGTCGCCGAAAGTCCAAGTGCCACCGGGAAGTGCGGTGCTGAGTGGTTCCATCTCGTTCGCCTTGTCCTTGGTCACGGGTGGCGCTTGTCGCTACCCACGACCATGATCGTGGCGTAACTCACTCTCAGGAAGTAGGCACCTGAAAGTGTGTAACCAACCCGAGAGAGAGTGGCCGAGGACGAGGAGTGCACTGGCGCGCGACGGCATGTTCACCCGCACCGCAGCTTTTCGCACACACTTTCGATACGCTCGATGTGCGGTAGCTGTGGCAGCTATCGCTATTTCTGCTCGATCGTCGAACGGGCTCCAGTTCCGGTGACCAGACCGTCAAGAATCGGCGAACCCCGCTCGCTTGTGAAGTTGGGTGGACGCGTCCGCGTCCGGCCGGACGGTACGTCGGTATTCACGATTGTCGACGTCGACGGCGTGTCAGCTTGCGAGAGCCTCGGGGCCGACGTCGTTCTTTTCGTTGCTCGTCTTCTTCGCCGCGATCGCCACGACACGAGCAGACGATGCACGGCCGAGCTTCTTGTCGACCTGGGCGGAGTGGACACCTACCGAGAACCCCAATTCCACGATCGTGCCTGGCAAGATGCGTTCAGACCGCCAAGAACTACCCGAGGGCTACACCAAGGAAGACGCCGACAAGGCCGAGATCGCCGAGGCGAAAACTCCTCGCAGCGTCACGCTCCCGCACAGCCCGCAGCGCCGGTGCCACCAACGTTCTCGCTGCCGCGGCACCCACGGACTGCATGACCTACTTCCCGGCATGGCAGTACCAAGTCTGCGGCAAGATCCGAGTCAAGTACGACTCCCTCGGCGGACCGAACAGCTTTCTGCTCTTGCCCACAAGCAGCAACATCACCAACGGTGACGGCGTCGGACAGCGCGTCACATTCGAGTTGACTGAACTAGGACACGAGTTTCAGCAGGTAGCAGACGGTTTCTGTGGTTGAGGTCTATGGTCACGACTGTGCCGATCGACGAAGATTCTGCGCGAAACCTCGCTGAGTTGACGGTCCCGTTGCGGGGCTCGCTTCGCACGACCGACGACCGATGGCAGCCCGTGGATCTAATCGATCCGCACGGGGCGCCGGTCGAGGCGGTCGCAATCTACTTTCAGGATTTGCAGGCGCGGGGCTGCTCGGATGCGACGGTTCGCTCGTATGGGATGGATCTGCTGCGCTGGTTCCGTTTCCTGTGGGCGATCGACGTCGCGTGGAGTTCGGCGACGCAGCGCGAAGCGCGCGACTTCTGTCGGTGGATGCTGTTGGCAGGCAAACCGATCCGGCCGCATTGGCGAACCGGATCGTCCGAGCAGTCCGCGGCATCGAGTGGGAAGCCTTACTCGGCGTCGGTCCGGGCGCATTCCGAGACGGTGTTGCTGCTTCTACCAGTTTCATCTCGAATCAGCGCGTGGACCGATCATCAATCCGTTTCCGTCGGGTCGGTCGGCGCACGGTTGGCGAGCACACGCGCACCACAATCCGATGGACCCGTACGTGAACGAGCGCACGGGCGTGTATCGCCCGACGGTGCCGTCTCGGATACCGAGGGCGGTTCCCGACGACGAGTTCAACGAGATCTTCGCCCGGCTGCCGTCGCATCGTGATCGAGCATTGGTGGCGTTCTATGTCTCTACCGGCGCTCGCGCATCGGAATTACTGTCGGTCACACAGGGCAGGGTCGATCCAGGACGGCAACTGATTACGGTGGTGCGCAAGGGGACTCGAGAAATGCAGCAGCTACCTGCATCGAGTGATGCGCTCGTGTGGCTGCGCCTGTATCAACTCGAAGCGGCCGGCCGGGTCCCAAAGGGACCCCGGCAACCACTGTGGTGGACCTTGCGTGCTCCGGCTCGGCCTCTGACCTACCACGCCGTGCACCGGATGTTCGAACACGCCGGAACACGAGCCGGCAGCTCGGCCACCTTGCATGCACTGCGTCATACCGCTGCCTATCGCATGGCCGAGGACCCGAACGTGCCGTTGACCGATGTGCAATTCGTCCTCGGTCATTCTCAGGAGGATGTCCCGAAGTCCGTGGAACTTCGGCAGTGGCCCCTGTGAGAATCAGGCGACGCTCACCCGATCAGTGTGCACGACCATCACCTCCCGGTCGAGCGCGGCACGCAGCGCCGGCAGGTGCAGGTGCCCGTTGACACGACGGAACTTCGGATCTATTGCTCTGAATGTGGATGACCGAGCATGTGCTACGACGAGCAGCAGTGAGGATGGGCGCACGGGCCGCCCGTAAGGTCGAAAGCTCCTACACTCATCCACCCACCGGAGCCGACCCGTGCGCGCCACCACCCTACTGAACCAACTGCTGGCCCTGCCGAGCACCACCGTCCGTGACGTCGAGATCACCGACGGTCGCGTCGTGGTCGAGGTCCACCCGAAACACCGCCGGATGCAGTGCCCACACTGCGCATTCTCGACCCGTCACCGCTACGACACCCGCGACGTGGATTCGTCGTGGCGGCACCTGGACCTGGGCGGACGCATCTGTGTGCTCACCCTACGACGCCGACGACTGCACTGCCCCGAACACGGGGGGCTGGCCGAGGCAGTGGACTTCGCCCGCCCCGGATCGAAGTTCACCCGCGACTTCGAGGACCTGGCGGTATGGCTGGCCACCAAGACCGACAAATCCACCGTGGCCCGTTTCTGCCGCGTCACCTGGCGCACCGTCGGCGCGATGTGCAGCCGGGTCGCCGCCGAGAAACTCGACCCGGACCGGCTGGCGAATCTGGTCGACATCGGCGTCGACGAAATATCGTGGCGTCGGCACCACAAGTATCTGACCCTGGTATCCGACCACGAGTCCGGAACGATCGTGTGGGGTACCGAAGGCAAGAACGCGGCCGCGCTCGACGAGTTCTTCACCGACGCGCTGCCCGACGGTGGGGCCGAGAAGATCGAAGCGGTGTCGATGGATCTGGGGCCGGCGTATCGGAAGTCGGTGCGCGCCCACGCCCCGCAGGCAACGATCTGCTTCGATCCGTTTCACGTCGTCAAACTGGCCACCGCCGCGCGGGGCGACGTGCGCCGTCGACAGTGGCAATTGGCGCGCACCCTGTCGGACACGCAGGTCGCGAAAACCTACAAGGGGGCTCGGTGGGTGTTGCTCAAGAACCCGGAAAAGCTCACCGCCAAACAGGAATCGACCCTCGATTCACTCAAACGCCACGGTGGTGCTCTGGTGCGTGCCTACGAGTTGAAGGAGGCCCTGCGGGCGGTGTTCGCCGGTGACCTCGACGCCGATCAGGTGCACGCCATGCTCGGACGATGGTGTTCGTGGGCGCAGCGGTGCCGCATCCCGCAGTTCGTCAAGGTCGGCCGCACGATCCGGAAGCATCTCGATGGCATCTTCGCGGCCGTCACCCGGGGGTTGGCCAACGGACGCCACGAGGGCCTGAACAACAAGGTCCGGTTGGTCATCCGCCGGGCCTACGGATTCCACACCGCGGAGAATGCGCTTGCGATGGTCATGCTCACGTGTGGACCGGTCGCCCTTGACCTTCCATATCACACGGGGGCTCATCCACATTCATGACAAGAGCGCCCTCAACTACATCCGAAACACGTGTGCTCACCACGCCAGACTGTGGAACAAGAAACATGACTGTGCAGATCGTGAGGATCGTGTCCGGATCCGTCCGGCAGGTGCGTCGGTGTTCAGAATTGTCGACGTAGCTGACGAGGGCCGGTTCGTCCTCGAATCGGTCGACGGAATCCCCGAGGGGTACCGGTTTCCGATGCGGGAAGAAGACCTGATTCCGGAGTAGCGCATCAACTGACGCCTGTGGACGCATGCCGTCTCCGCTGAAATTCCGTATCGTTGCAGGCCGCAGGTCGGGTAGTTGCGATTGCGGTACCTACGTGTGACAGCGAGTCGGTTGTTACGCGCGATCGATGATCGAGCGGATGCTGCTCCACAGTCTTACGGCATCCGGTTCATACTTGTCCTGGCAGTCTTCCTCAAGTTGGGTGAACTGCTCATAAGTGTCGATGTCGGCGGCAATGCACTCTTCGTGCTTGTCGCTGATCTTGATCCAGTTCTCGACATGCATGCCGAGCTCGCTTCGAGGTGATCCTGGAGGTAGATCGGGGATGTCCACCTGCATCTTGCGAACGTGGTGGTCGATGTATTTGAAGCACTCCCCTGTGCAGTCCTCGTTCTTGAGCGCGTAGGCGTACCTAGTGCGAAGGGAATCCCAGCTCACGCCGCTTTCTGCACTGGAATTCGATGCCTGTTCGAGCGGATCGCCGTTGGAGCAGGCAGCGGTGAGGACACCGGCTGCTACGAGGACAGCCATCGCGGCGATGCGGAACATGGGGAGATTCTGTCACGCTCCTACGAGCAAAGTCCGCACCAACCGATCGATCCACCGCGACCGATCCCGGGGGCGAATCGCCCAAACGGGTTTACTGGCGGGTCGTCCGGATGCGCACCTGGCCGCCGCGGCTTCCCATCCGACTTGAGGCTGCGGTTCGCGAGTGCGTGTGGTGCGTGGCGAGCGATCGGCTTGTGCGTCGGCAACGGAGTTTCGTTGCCGGGGCGTTGCTGTAGGTAGCCGCGCTCTGGGTCGCTGCACCAGCGTCTTCGAGCACACCGCGTGGACTGTTGGTTCTGCCTGGGCTCACGTCGCCATTGTTGCCCACAACACCGCTGCGGCACCGAGCCTGGCGACGCTGGCCTGACGCTCCGGATTGATGCCTCGCTGACGCTGTGCACATCGCATATCTGTACGCCCCGAAGGTGTCGTCGACCCCGACGCCTGACCGGACATGAGAAACCCCCTGGTAGTCCCACTGCCAGGGGGTTTCTCTATCGGCACTATCTCATCCGCCGGCGAATCCGCTCGACGAACCTCGCGATGTCTTTCCTGTACTTCCACGCCGTCTGCAGTATCAATATTGGGATCGATACCGGTAGCGACGTCGCGACGGTGGCCCATCCTACCGAGACGCCGAACGCCCCGAGGATCACCATAGCTAGGTTGAACATGTCGTACGCATCGAACGTGCTTTTTATTATCTTCTTATACAAACTCCCTCTTTCGTAGTTAGCGAGTCTCCCCGCTCTCATATCTCATCTTACCGGACCTGATGGCCATTGTCAAGGCATAACCGCAGGTCAGAAGCTATTTCCAGAGGGTGTCGCCGACGTGCATCACCCAATTCGAGGCGCCTCGCAACCTGTCTCAAAGGCAAGGAAATGAGACGGTGGGCAGGATTCTGTGGGGCAGCGATCAATGCGTTTGTGTTCGTTCATCCCTGGGCGGCTTGTTCCGCATACTTCCTATCGGAAGTGGACCTTCGGGTACGAGTTCGGGTGATCTGAATGCCTGCGACCTTCGGGTCTCCGAAGTGAGCGCCCGCAGCTAAGTGCCTTGGTAGTCGACGGAAGTTGGCCTCGGCAACGAGAAACGCGTCTTCATCGTACCTGTCCTGCAACACGACACGGACTGCGAGGGATCGTTCGATAGTCATGCGCAACGAAACTGTCGGTGCCTCATGACAGGCTTCAGCACAGCTACTTGAACTCTGTGTGAGAGGAGGTGCCCGGTGGGTGATCTACACCCAACGCCTCACCTGCAGGCCGCGGCCTGGGTACCCGACGATGATCCCGGGCGTCCGTGGGACGAGGCCGCAGCTCTTGCTGCCGACTGGATCTGGGAGCGCAGTGAAGCCGAAGGAGTCCAGCCGCGCCTGGTGACCAACACCCTCCAGAACGCTCGAAATATCGAGCATCTGGAAGAGATTGCTCAGGCGGGCGGTCAGGCTACGCCGCAGAGCAAGAAACGACTCGATCGTGGTCCGGTGCTGGCCTACGTGCCGGACGAGCGGACCTTGAATCTCGCACTCGACCTCGCTCGCGGTTACTCGATCGCCGTGGTCGAGACCGAGAGCTTCCCGCTTGCTGAGTGGGCGGCGGGCACCGGAGCGGTCAACCTGCTGGACGGCAGCGTCAGCGCTGGCAACCTGTCGGACGACGTCATAGCGGACCTTGACCGCGCAGTGTTCTTCGGTGGAAACAACGGCTGGACCGGGCCGCATGAGAAAACGCACGCTCGCAATCATTTGGTACGTCATGTCCAGGCAGGTCTCCTCACCCCGGAGCAGGCAGCATCCTACGTTATGGCTGTGGGAGTCTCGGGCCGCGGCGCCACGCGTCTACGCCGGCTCCTTGAGAAGGTTGGGTGAGGTCGCGCCGTGGCAGGAACGAAGTTCTACCGGTATCACTGGAACCGACTTGAGAAGGGTTCCACCGTCGTAGTGCGCCTGAGTAGGGCAGCCAATGTCCGCCTCATGGACAGCACCAACTTCAACGCCTACAAGAACGGTCGGGATCATCGTTGCAGTGGGGGCCTGGTCACGAAGGTGCCGTTCCGCATTCGCGTTCCACGCACCGGAAGTTGGTACTTATCAATCGACCTCATGGGACTTAAGGCCACGGATGTCCGGCATTCGGTGGAGGTGGAGCCCCCGCCGCTGCCTACCGCGAAGTCCGTTCCACTGCAGTCCCTAGACGGAATCCGTCATGAGCGTCCCCGCTGGGGCCGGACGACAACGGCGAGACCTGGGATGTGTTCATCTCCCACGCGAGTGAGGACAAGGAGCTTGTCGCGGGGCCGCTCGCCGAGACCGCGCAGGCCGCGGTGCGGCTGGCCGCCAGCGACCCCGACACCGCCGCGGGCGAGCTGGCCCGGATCGATGATGTCCGGCAGATCTACTTCTGATCCGGGTGTCCGGTGCCTGCCCGCGCCGCAGCCGTCGGGGTTATTCGATGTAGGCGCCGGTGCCCGGTGTCCAGATGATCGCGCCGCCGGTGAACGTCTGACGTAGCCCATCGGTGCCGTATGGTTGCGCCGCCGACGACGGGAACCCGAGCGGGCTCGCCGCCCCGCCGAGGCTGTTGTACAGGTCCTTGATCTGATCGCACACCTGGAACGGTGACGGCCAATACGTCTGGCAGTCCGCCGCCGGTTGTACCGGCGCGGCCGCGGCCACACCCCCGCCGGTCAGGCACAGTACCGCCAGTCCTGCCGCGGCCATACCGGTGGTCATCCGTCGCCGCATCATCGAGCTCGTCACGCCGTTACGCACCCGCATTACGCACTCCTGCACATGAATTCGCGGGCCTCCCCGCAGGGTGCCCGATCGTCTCCGGGTGGAGACGATCTTGTCTGTCTAGCACCGAATGCCCAGTCCGGTACCCGTTTGCAGGAAAATACAGGTCAGACGGTATCTGTGACAAAAGTGTTATCTGTTGCGTTTGTGGTTTTTGGGAAACCGTTTAAGTTGCAATGAAGCGATGGCGCCACCGCTGTACCTATCGGACTACGAGAAGTAGGTAACAGATGGATTCGCACACCACAGGTGGCTCCGTCATGTCCCGACACAGATGGCTACGCCGATGCCTGGTCGCGGGCACCACGGTGTTGATGGTTGCCGCCGGGGGATCGGCAGCCTTCGCTCAGCCGGTCGAGACGACCCCGACCGCACCGGTGACCACGACAACCCCGGCCGCACCGGAGCTGGTGCCGCTCGAGGAACCGGCCGAGACCACCGTGGTGGATCCGTGCGCGGTGCCCACCACCACACCACCGACCACCACGACCACGACGTCGCCACCGACCACCACCACAACGACACCTCTCGCGGTCCCGGTGGAATGCGTCACCGACACAGCAGTACCCGAACCCGTGACACCGGAGCCGACACCGGCCTCCGACACAGTCCCCGCGCCCGCAGCACCCGAGACGGCACCCACGCTGGAGCAAGCCGCGCCGGTCGAGGAGAACCTCGCGCCGCTACCGGCGGAGCTGCTGCCGGCCGCACCGGCCGCCGATCAACCGGTCACCCCGGAAGATCCGGAACTGTCGTCGAAGACCGCCGAGCCGGACCTGGATTGGGCGCCGACCCAGAACCCGAAATCCGAGATCGTGCCCGGTCAGATGCGCTCCGACCGGGAGGAGATCCCGGCGCCGTTCACCAAGGAAGACGCCGACAAGGCCGAGATGATGGAGGCGCAGGAACGCTCCGCACTGTCACGCATGTCGATTGCGGCGGTGACCTGCCAAACCTATTGGCCGTCGCCGTTCCAGGTGTGCGGAGCGATCCGCGACAAGTACAATTCCCTCGGTGGTCCGGCGAGCTTTTTGACGTACCCGACCAGCGGAAACATTATCAATCCCGGGAATACCGGCGAACGGGTAACGTTTTTGAATGGGCCTATTTACTGGTCTGCGGCCACGGGTGCGCATCCGGTGGTCAACAGCTTCTTGAACCGGTGGGGCATCCTCGGTTACGAAGCGGCCACCGGGATGCTCGGGTATCCGACGACGGATGAGATCGTGCACGCCGATGGTGTGGGGCGTCGTCAGGAGTTCCAGCGTGGCGCGATCTACGTGGCGTTCCAGAATGCGATCGGTTCTGCGATCCGCAACGGTCTGATCCGGGACAAGTGGAACACCGTCGGGGCCGAAACGCCTGGTAGTTTGCTTGGCTATCCGATTCAGGACCCGCTGGATCTGCCGGATGGGCAGGGGCGGATGAGCCGGTTCGAGCGTGGTGTCATCTACTGGCACCCCACTACCGGAGCATGGCCGGTCACGGGCGCCATCTTGGATCAGTGGTCGACAGCAGGACATGAGCAGAGCGGCCATGGCTATCCGATCGGGGATCAAAGCGACGATGGAGTTCATCTTTCGCAGCCGTTTCAAACCGGAGTACTCACGGCGCCTGGTCAGACTGCTATCGAGTTGGCGCTGAGAAATCCTGGCACGACCGCCCAGCAGATGATCGACCTGGCAATCGCCGCAGCTGGTCAGGCTTCCATATCCGCTGCAGAACTGTTGTCAAACTCTTTGGCTCACGCCCAGGAATACGTTGAAGTGAGTGGTGACTGGCCCACTGAGGACGATTGGGAACTTCTTCCAGATGCCCGAGGGTACGGAGATTTCTTCTATTCGGATAGCAATCCGGAATTCATCGGTGCACGATGGGTTAATCATGGGCACAACGGTCTCTTTACATCTCCCCAGTCGTCCGTCGAATCGAACAATAGCGCTGGAGTCCACGAGATTTTTAATCCGACAGCCGATGACGGAGAACCGCGGAGGGTCCGAAATCCACAGCTTGGCTGGGTGAATACCGACTCGTCGACACGGCAGGCCGCAGTCAACTTTGCCTTGTCGAAGGTCGGTAAGAGTTACAATAACAACTTCGCGTGGTCTAAACAGATCAACGACGATCAGTACAACTGCTCTCAACTGATCTGGGCGGCGTACATGGATGCTTCCAACGACACCATCGATCTCAGCCACTGGTGGGCCGATCCTAGCTATGGTGTTTACCCGTTGGAGATATTCACCTCCGAACACGTCACCCCGTACTACCCCTGACCAAAATTGGTCGGCTCCGCAATTTTCCAAGATTGCGGAGCCGACCTGGCGATGAAAGCTGTTATGAAACCAAAGGTGAAGTCCCTCCGATCGCGTATCAATGCGTTGATCGCAATTTCGATTTTTTCTGCTGTTTCATGCGCTCCACAGGATCAAAGCGGAGAACCTAACTCCCGTACCATCCCTACGGAATCAGTAGGTATCGTGTCAATTTCGCCAAGAGGGGTGGAATCTATTGACGAAATTGACAACTCAATGGTATTTGCCTTTGATTCGAACGGTGAAATAGTGGGAAGATCAGAGGGACAATCCATCCATTCTCTACAGGCGTCCATCTCGGGCCGTAGTGCAGTTGTTCCATTCGGTGACAGAGTGTCCATTTTGACCGAAAATTCCTCGAATGAATTTCCGATCGAAAGGGAGTCAATTGTTCAATCCGTGGCGAACGCCCCCAGTTCTGGAGCGGTTACGATATGGTTCAATAGCGGAATTTCCAATGGACGATACGTAAACAGATTCGCTTCCGTCTCAGCAGATGGATCCCTGAAGACAGGGAGCGTTCCAGGGATGGTTTTCTCTTCCGTCTACTGCGGTGATCGAAATTTTGCGCTGGTGCGTGAATCGTACATCGGTTCGACCGGAAATCCGGAAGATAATTATCTATACGAACTGGATGGATCTGGATTCCCGACTGTTCGAGCAGAGTGGAAGTACCCGAGTTATTTCTCCAGTATTACGCCTACAGGTGCATGCACTTCTGATGGGAAAAAATTTGTGTCCCTATATATATGGGAAGATGCTATATCCAGTGATGGAAGCGGTGACCTTACGCTGGTTCAGATCGACACCGAGACTGGTGTCCGATCGGAAAGGCCTCTTGATATGTCCGGGCATACTTGGGTAACCGAAAGATCTTCTCTTTCTATTATCGGGGACAGGTTATATTGGATAACAGGAGATGGTGAGGTTATGTCATCGGCCCTCGAAGGATCATCTGGGGTGGAACGCAAATGGATTATTCCTGAATGGCATGACAGGGTTCGTGTTTCCGTTGAGGGGGATAAGGTTTCCTTTCTTGATTTCGGGAATAGTCCATTTTATGCGGAGTTTGACCTAATTAGTGGAAACCAGACTCTGGATGCAATTGAATTGCCGTGGCTTAACGAAATTGCAGGGTCGGACACTCTCAGTGGTAAGACGCAGTACACTGTCTCCGATGTCGACAATATTTAGCCGTGGGTCCGTGTGGTCACGGCTGTTTCTCGGGGGGCGTTGGTAGAGCGTGCAAAAAATATGAGAATTGTGGAACGGATAGTGCAATTTTTGGTTGGCGGCGTTCTGGGTGCGTTGGTATGGATGCTGCTAATGTCGGTATTGGCTCTATCTGGACTAGTTTACGAAAACGACGGGCAGTCCTGGCTTCTCGGTATTGGCGTTCCGGCCGCTGTTGCTGTAGCGGTCTTGTGGGGGGTTCCGCGAATCAATGCTCGGCTGCGAACGGGGGCGTGGTCGTTCGTAGCTGGCATGTTGATGGCGCTGCTTCTGGCCTTTTCTGCTGCCTTCATTCTTGGCTGACAAATGTGGCAGGTCGCCCGACTGGGGGCGTCGGTTCCCTGATTCTCGTCGGCGACAGACCCGAATTGTCGCTCGGCGAAGTGAGGGCTCCCGACACGGCACAGAAAATGTGCTGTTTGACGGATCCTCAAATGGTGCACGCCCCGGCTGCGGCCGAACACTCAAAGTAGTCGCAGGTGGCGCCCTTGTAGAAGCGCTTATCCACGAAGTGGAAACCTGCCTTCTCGAGTACCCGCACGCTCGCATGGTTCCCGGCCTCGACGTGCGCGCAGAGGCCGTTCGACGACTGGTCGACTGTCGGATGTTCGATGTGCCAGCGGACCAGGCCTGATGCGATCTCCGTGGCGAGGCCACGATTCCACTGGTCTGGGCGCAGGGCATACGCCAACTCACGACCCGCGCTACTTTCGCCGAAGCCGGCACGACCGATCATGTCGCCATCACGGTTCGCCACACGGCATTTGGTCCAACCTCGAACCCGTTGCTCGTCACGGTATTCGGCAATCCTCGCCCGTGCTTCGTCGACGGTTTCGGGACGCCCATGCCCGATGAACCGCATCGTGAGCGGGTCGGCGTGCAACACCGCCAGATCCTGCAGATCTGAAGCGAGCCACGTCGTGATCCTCACCCGATCAGTAGTCAGGATCGTCCAACGACTCTCCTTCATCCCGCCCCCTTCCGTTCGCATCGTCCACATTGTCGTCGCTCGGTCGCCTGCAGCTTTCGGCGCGGCGCCAAGGTGTCCTGTTTGACGATCCTCTACCAGCACACCCGAAAACGGCCCCGCCCCCGAATCCCGCCCCCGATCACAGCCTCGAAGGGTGCGCTGGTTAACCGTCCTGCATGTCGGTCCGGGATAGGTGACCTATGACGGACTATCGTCGCCTGGTGACCGAAATCCTCATCGGGTACGCCCGATGCTCCACTCAAGGCCAAGATCTGCGAGCGCAGCGCACAGCGCTCAAACGCCTCGGCGTCGAACCGGACCGGATCTACACCGACAAGGGCTGCACCGGACGCAACCGCCTACGACCCGGCCTGCGCGAAGCACTGGCCGCGTGCCGCACCGGTGACACGTTGGTCGTGGCGAAACTCGACCGGTTGGGTCGCTCTGCCGTCGATCTGCGTGCCATCGCCGACGAACTCGAGGCGAAAGGTACCCGGTTGAGCATCGGCGGGTCGATCCATGACCCCAAGGATCCGACCGGCAAGCTCTTCTTCGGCATGCTCGCATTGATGGCCGAGTTCGAGTCCGACTTGATCAGGGCTAGGACGAAGGAAGGAATGGCCGAAGCGAAGAAGGCCGGCCGACTCAAAGGTAAGCAGCCGAAACTCTCGGCTCTGCAACACAAACGACTGCTCGACGACTACGAATCCGGTCACTACAGCGCCGCGCAGCTCTGCGAGATCAGCGGGCTCTCCCGCTCTGCGATGTACGCGGCACTGCGTCGTGCACGCGAGGACACCGGAAACACTCGGCAGGTCGAAACGGCTGGAACCGCTGAACGGTGATCGCGGGCGGTGAAGTAAATCGTTGTTCTCCGCCCGCGATCCACTAGTTTCGATTGGGTGATCGGATCAGTGGATGTGTGGCGTTGAGGACGCTGCTCGCCACGCCGACGCCCACACAACGGGCGTGATGGTCAGCGCGACCGATTCTGGAGTCTAGCGGTTCAGCAGTGCCCGCATCGCCTTCGCGGCACCCTGCACCATCTTGTCGCGCGGGAAGCCGCTGCGCTTGATCGCTGCCTCGTAGTTACCGCCGGCAACCCACACCGGGCCGTCCGCCAGATGCTCGAGGCCCTCGCGGGCCACGTCCTCCGGCTCCGACACCAACATGCCCGGCACATCGAAGTTCAGGCCTGCACGCTCCATCGCGGGTGTGCGGGTGACTCCCAGGATCAGCTCGACCACGTGCACGTTGTACGGCTCGAGTTCGATCCACAGGCTTTCCGCGAAGACCCGGCTGAATGCCTTCGACGCGGCGTAGATGCTCTGGTGTTCCGAACCCATGTATCCGGCAAGCGACCCGAGCAGCATGATGCCGCCGCGACCCATCTCCTTCATCCGCGACCCGAACAGGTGCGACAGTTCGATCTGACGGTGCACGTTCAGTTCGATCACGCCGCGGAAGCCGTCGAGGTCGCCGGTGACGAATTCGTGGCCGTAACTGTTGGCTCCGGCATTGAAGATGAACAGGCCCACCTCGAGGTCGGCGGTCGCCGACCGGATCGTCTCGACGGCGTCGGCCGTGAGCAGATCCAGAGAGAGCGTGCGCACTTCACCGCCGTGCACACGCACCTTTGCCGCGGTCGCCTCGAGGGGTTCCGGCTTGCGGGCAATGAGCAGCAGGTCGAATCCCGCGCGGGCGAGTTCGTCGGCAAAGGCCGCGCCGACGCCCTCGGAACCACCGGCGATCACCGCCCACTGTCCGTACCGAGCGCGATCGATCGAAAGGGTGGCGTTCATCAATATCCTTCGAAAGTGTTGTGGCGCCGGTCATCCGGCCACAGAGACTATTGGACGATCGGGGCCGGAACCGGCGCGTCGTCGACGACGTCGATCAGCCCCTCGGCCGCGGCGCGAGTGATGGTGGCGACCATCGACGGGCACGTCGGCCGCGGCGCGCCCGGGCGCCGGGACGAATCCGTCCCGGCCCCGAACCCACCGCGAGACCGGTGACACTGCTGACGCGACTGCTGATCCCACTGGATCTCGGTGTGTTCCCAGCTGTTCTTCTTCACCAGCACCTGCGCCATGCAGTCGCTACACCTGAGGGGCTGCATTTTCCTGCTCCGCGCCTGCGGCTGCCTCAGCTGCCTTTGCAGCGAGGTTGGCCTCGACTTCCTTCATCCAGGCTGCGACCGGCCGGGTGGTGTCCATCTCGAACTCGAAGCGGTCGGTCATCTCCGGCTTGACGTCCTCGACGTCGACGTAGAACTGCTCGTACCAGCGACGCAGCTGGTAGACCGGTCCGTCTTCCTCGCACAGCAGCGGGTTCTCGATCCGGGTCTTGTTCTTCCAGATCTGGATGTCCTGCTCGAAGCCCCGCGCGATGAAGGTGCCGAACTGCTGCGCGGTCTGGAGCGCAGCGTCTCCCTCGAGCCGATCCGACTTCTTGACGATCATCCCGTACATGAGCACGAACTTGTCGGCGGAAACCGGGTAGTGGCAGTTGAGGAGAACCGATTCGACGTCGTAGCCCTCGTACTGGTACTTCAGATCGTCGATCATGAACGACGGGCCGAAGTACGACGCTTCGGAGTGGCTGCCGAGCATCTTCGGCTGGCCCTCGGTGTTCGGCCGCATGTCGGTGCGGGCCTGGCCCTTCATGATCTGCGTTGCGACGTGTCCCTCGAAGATATTCTTGAAGAACGTCGGGAACGAGTAGTGCACGTAGAAGAAGTGCGCCATGTCGACGATGTTGTCGATGATCTCGCGGCAGTTGGTGTCGACCTCGGTGGTGTACCAGACCCAGTCGGTCCACTCGTCACTGGTCGCGCCCTCGATCCGCGGGATCGCGGCGTCGTCCGTCGGTGCGTTGCCCTGGGGGTCGTGCCAGACGAAGAACAGGCCGTCCTGCTCGAGCGTGTGCCACGAGCGAGTCTTCGCGATCGGGGGCACGCGACGGGCGTACGGAATGTCCTTGCAACGGCCGTTGCCGCCCCATCGCCAGTCGTGGAAGGGGCACGCGATGTTGTCGCCCTTGACGGTGCCCTGGGTCAGATCGCCACCCATGTGGCGGCAGTACCCGTCGAGGACCTTCAACTCTCCGTTGCTGTCCGCCCAAGCGACGAGCTTCGTGCCGAACGCTTCGACGGAATGCGGCTTGCCGTCCTTGAAGGACTCCGCCAGCCCGAGGCAATGCCACCCGCGAGCAAAGCGGGTAGGAGCGGAACCGACGACGATTTCGCGGATTTCGGTGTCACCGGAAGTATCCAGGCTCACGGTCGTCCGTCCTTTCGGAAGTAGTGATCGAGTGAGCGGAACTGCGTGTTCCGTTCGCGGCGCGGACTCGTCGCGGGCTGCGAGACAAGTCCCGGTGGGGCTGTATGAACGTCACGGTAGGTGAGCGATGTCACGGCCGAGCTGCAGATCCCGCTCGGTGAGACCGACCCGCCCCGCCGCGACTACGCAGAGGTGAGCGGGGCCGGCAACAGCGAGGCCCGACCCTGCTCGGTGAAGTCTCGTTCGATCTGCGCGCGCGCCTCGTCGTCGAGCAGAACGTATTCGGGGGTACGGCCCACCCGGACGTATACCGGGTCGGCGGTGCTCCACGCGGCGGCGCGCAGCGGCGCCTTGTCGATCTTGTTGCTGCCTGTGAGCGGGATGTGATCGGTCACGCGCACGAAACGCGGCCACCACTTGTCTCCCATGTCCGGCTGCTCGGCGAGTGTCTGCCCGAATACCTGCGGATCGAACACCGTGCCGGCGTCGAGCTCGACAGCGCACATCACCTGGTCGCCCGTCGCCGGGTCCGGTACCGCGAACACCGGTGCCGACAAGATCCCGGGGATCCGCACCAGGATGCGCTCGACGGGTGCGGCCGAGAAGTTCTCGCTGTCCACGCGCAGCCAATCCGATGCGCGGCCTGCGAAATAGAAGAATCCGTCGGCATCGCGGTAGGCGAGGTCGCCGGACCAGAAGTCGCCGTCCTTGACGCGTTGGGCGGCCGCTCCCGGGTTCTTGTAGTAGCCCTCGAACGACGCGGCACCGCCGATCGCGACGATCTGTCCGACCGCCTCGGAGTTGAGCAGGCGCCCGGTGTCGTCGAACTGCGCGCGGGGGCATTCCTCACCGGTGTTCTCGTCGAGGACCCGCACGTCGGCGCCCCCCGGCGCCACACCCAGCGACCCGACGGGGGTGTCCGGGGTGCGGTTGATCCGGAAGACGCCCTCGCTCGAGCCGTAGCCCTCGATGACCGTGCACGCGAATCGCTCCGAGAACCGGGCAATATCGACCTCGGATGCTTCGGTGCCGAAAGCGACTTCGAGCGTGCCGGTGCGGTCACGCGGATCTTCGGGCTTGTTGAGCACGTACGACAGCGCACGCCCGACGTAGTTGACGAAGGTCGCGCCGTAACGGTGGATATCGTCGGCGAATCGGCTGGCCGAGAACTTCCGGATCAGGCCGACGGTCGCGCCGACGCGCATGGCGGTGCCGAGGTTGAGCATGACGGCATTGCCGTGGAAGAGCGGCATGCACAGGTACGCCACCGAGTCGCGCCGCATCTGCGTGCGCTCGACGAGGACGTCGAGGAGTTTCCCGAGCCTGCCCTGCGTGACGATGACCGCCTTCGGCCTGCCTGTCGACCCGGAACTGAACAGCAGCAGGGCGATGTCGTCGGGCGAAGGAACGGAGTCGGGCAGATCGGCGCCGCGATGCGGTTCGAGGAAGCGCAGGTACTCGGGCGAGTCGATGTCGAGGATCCGGTCGGCGGGCAGACCGTGGTCGGTGCCGTCCACCAGGTGCGCGAGGCGCGATTCGGTGATGACGAAGTCCACGTCGACCTGACGGATGTCATCGGCGATCTCCGGTCCGCTGCGGCTCGCGTTGATCCCCACCACCACGGCACCGGCGAGCGCACCGGCCCCGATCCAGAACACGAAGTCCGGGACGTTCTCGAGCAGCACGCCGATATGTCGACGACGATCGGCGGGCTCCCCGACGGCGGCGGTGAGCGCGGCCGCACGGTCGGCGCTCTCCTGGATCACCTGGTCCCAGGTCCATTGCCGGTCCTCGAACCGCAGACCGATCTTGTCGTCGCCCTTGCGGGAACGCACTACTTCGGCGAACGTGTCCAACTTTTTCCTCCAGAAAGTTCCGGCCCTGTGCGAGGGCGGTCAGGCGAACGTCGCACGCGCACCCGACACCACGGCGTTGTCGCCGGCGCGGACGTCGAATTGCAGGTCGGTGCTCTCGCCCCAGATGCGGAGCTCGTGGTCGTCGCCGGGGAACGCGGGGGCAGCGAAGCGTCCGGACAGCGACGTCAGGTCTGCCGGATGCGCACCGATGGCGCGGGCCAGCGGGATCGTCGCCGCGGCGAGCGTGCACAGTCCGTGCATGATCGGGCGGGGCTGCCCGATGTGTGCCGCCGCCTCGGGGTCGATGTGGATGTGGTGCCGGTCGCCGGTCAATCGGTACAACGCAGCCTGGTCTTCACGGGTGCCCAGGGTGGTCGTCCGGTCCGGGTCGCCTTCGGGCGCCGGCGCTGCCGACGGACCGCGTTCCCCACCGAAGCCACCTGCACCCGGCGCGAACAGCGACCATGTGGCGACGAAGAACTCCGATTCGACCAGGACTTCGAACACCGCGGCACGGCCCTTGTCCCACACCTCGCCGACCTCGGCCGACAGCGTGAGCTCACCCGCGCGCGGCAGCGGTGCGCGAACCTCGAGGCTCTGCGACCCGTGCACGGCGGTGCGGGTGTCGAACCCACCGCGAGAACCGAGCTCGTCGGGTGCCCACTGCGCGAGCGTGAGGGCGAACGTCGGGAGCACTCGGAGCCGGTCTTCGAACACGAGATCGAGATCAGTGGCGGGTGCGCCTACCGCGAGGGCGTACAGGATCGCGTCGCTCTCGTCGTAACGGACGGTGCGCGTACCCAGTTCGACGCCGCGCCAGCGGGCGGCCGACGATTCTTCGATGGTGGTCATGGTTGTCGGTCCTTTCTCCACTGTGAGCAGGCTAAGTGGGTCGGCGACCGCTCCCCTCGGCCATCTCACTCACCGGTACATTCGAAGGTCGTGGTCCGGAGCGTGAGAGCCTTTCGCGACACACAAGCGCCGTCGGAGGAGGGGAGAGCACTTGTGACCGTCCCGTCGGATCCGCGGCCGTTCCTGGAACAGCTGATTTCTCGTCTCACGGGCCGAGGCGGGCCCTTCGAGATCGTCATGGGCGAGGTGCTGGGCACCGAGATGCCGGTGATGAAGAACCGTGGGCAGGCCGTCACCGACCTGCTGTCGCAGTCGCTCGTGTGGGGAGACCGAGAATATCTCGTCACGTCGGAGCGCAGAATCACGTTCGCACAGCACGCGCGCGACGCCTACGCGCTCGCTGCGGCGCTACGCGAACGCTATGGGGTTTCGGTCGGTGACCGAGTCGCGATCCTGTCGGCGAATCGGCCCGAATGGGTCACCGCCTTCTGGGCGACGCAGGCGCTGGGTGCGATCAGTGTGGGGATCAACGCGTGGTGGGTTCGGCCGGAGATCGAGTTCGGCATCCGGTATTCGCGTCCGCGGGTGGTGTTCGTGGACGAACAACGTGCCGAAACCATTGCCGCCATGGGCGCGAGCGACGCGATCGTCCTCACCATCGAGGATGACATGCCGCGGTTGATCGGGGAGTTCGCCGGCGCCCAGCCTCCCCCGCCGAGGGTCGATGAGGATGATCCGGCTGTGCTTCTGTTCACCTCCGGCACGAGCGGTGAGCCCAAAGGTGCGTTGCATTCGCAGCGGAATCTGCTGGCGGTGGCCGACTATCACCGCTATTCCGACGCCATCACCGCTGCCTGGACCGGAGGGCAGTACGCACACGGTGTCCCGTCGGACACCCGCCACCTGCTCACCTCCTCCCTGTGCCACATCACAAGCCTGCACAACACCGTGGTGCCCCGCCTCGCGACCGGCAGCACCGTCGTCATGAACCAGGGCTGGCTCGGAATCCGTCCCGTGCTGGAACTGATCGAAAGCGAAGAGGTCACCCACTGGAACGCCGTGCCGTCGATGGCGGCGCGGATGCTCGAAATCGACGATCTCGACCAGTACGACCTCACTTCACTGATCGGGTTCACGTTGTCCTCGGAACCGTCGACCCCCGAGTTCAAACAGCGGATCCGCGAGAAATTGCCCTTCGGCAGCCATGCCGTGGTCGACAGTTACACGATCACGGAATGCAGTACCTCTATCACCGCCGCAACTGCCGCGTCACTCGACCGGTATCCGGGCACCGTCGGCGAGCCGGTGATCACGGTGAGCCTCGAGATCCGCGACCAACATGGAGGATGGCTCCCCGACGGCCGGCCCGGCGAGGTCTGCGTGCGAAGCCCGTTCGTGATGCTCGGGTACTGGGACGACGACGAGGCCACCGCGGAGACGATCACCGCCGACCGATGGTTGCGGACGGGCGACTACGGCGTCGTCGAGGGCGGTCGGCTACGACTCCTGGGGCGGCGGGCCGACCTCATCGAACAGAACGGGGAGTCGATCTACCCCTCAGAGGTCGAGCGAGTCCTCGGAGATCACCCTGCGGTACGTGAGTGCCTGGTCAGCGGCGTGTCGCACCCCGAATGGGGGCAGGAGGTGTGCGCGGTCGTCGTCCTGAATCCCGGTTCGTGTGCCACCAGGGAAGAACTGACGGCCTACGTTGCCGATCATCTCGCCTATTTCAAAGTACCCACCCGTTGGCGGCTCACGCGGGATCTGCTGCCTCGCAACACCACAGGAAAGATCGTCCGACGCCGCTTTCCCGGGGACGACCTGCCCGGGTCCTGACGCGCAATTCGATGTCGCTGTGCCTCTGAACAGGCATGTGCTAACTTACCAAGCAATCGCTTGGTTCGGTACCGACGTTAGGAAAATGCCATGGGCATCACCTCCACCTCCGACGGCGCAGGGATCACCACGGTCACCGTCGACTTCCCGCCCGTGAACGCACTCCCCTCCGCCGCGTGGTTCGAGCTGGCCGACGCCATCGTGGCCGCCGGCAAGGACATGAGCACGCACGTGGTCGTCCTGCGCGCCGAGGGCCGCGGCTTCAACGCCGGCGTCGACATCAAGGAAATGCAGGCCACCGAAGGATTCGATGCGCTCATCGCAGCCAATCACGGCTGTGCAGCTGCATTCGCCGCGGTGTACGACTGCGAGGTCCCCGTCGTCGTCGCCGTCAACGGCTTCTGCGTCGGAGGCGGCATCGGGCTCGTGGGCAACGCCGATGTGATCGTCGCATCCGACGACGCGGTATTCGGGCTTCCCGAGGTCGACCGCGGTGCGCTCGGCGCCGCAACCCACCTCTCGCGCCTAGTCCCGCAGCACCTGATGCGCACCCTGTACTACACGGCGCAGAATGTCACGGCCCAGCAGCTCGAGCATTTCGGATCCGTCTACAAGGTGGTTCCGCGCGACGAACTCGACGCCGCCGCACTCGAAGTCGCCGGGATGATCGCCGCTAAGGACACGCGCGTCATCCGCCGCGCCAAGGAAGCGATCAATCGGATCGATCCGGTCGACGTGAAAACCGCCTACCGCATCGAGCAGGGCTTCACCTTCGAACTGAACCTCGCCGGTGTCGCCGACGAGCACCGCGACGAGTTCGTCGCCACCGGCAAGCCCCGAAGCAACCACTGAGCAGTACGAGAAGGAGCTTGAACACTCATGCGTGACAAGAGGATGTCGCTCGACGAGGTTGTCGGCGAATTGCGCAGCGGAATGACCATCGGCCTCGGTGGCTGGGGGTCGCGCCGCAAGCCCATGGCGTTCGTCCGCGCGATACTGCGTTCGGACATCAAGGACCTGACCGTCGTCACCTACGGCGGGCCCGACCTGGGTCTGCTGTGCTCCGCCGGCAAGGTCAAGAAGGCGTACTACGGCTTCGTGTCGCTCGACTCGGCACCGTTCTACGACCCGTGGTTCGCCAAGGCCCGCACCTCCGGCGAACTCGTCGCCCGCGAGATGGACGAGGGCATGGTCAAGTGCGGCCTCGAGGCCGCGGCAGCGCGCCTGCCGTTCCTGCCCATCCGCGCCGGACTCGGCTCCGATGTGCAGACTTTCTGGGGCGACGAACTGCAGACCGTCACCTCGCCCTACGCCGACGAATCCGGCAAGCGCGAAACTCTGATCGCGATGCCCGCGCTGAACCTGGACGCCTCGTTCGTGCACCTGAACATCGGCGACAAGCACGGCAACGCCGGCTACCAGGGCGTCGACCCCTACTTCGACGATCTCTACTGCATGGCCGCCGAGAAGCGGTACGTCTCCGTGGAAAAGGTCGTCGAGACCGAGCAGCTGGTCAAGGAAGTTCCGCTGCAGCAGCTGCTGCTCAACCGTCTGATGGTCGACGGTGTCGTCGAGGCACCGAACGGCGCCCACTTCACCCTCGCCGGCGACTCGTACGGCCGCGACGAGAAGTTCCAGCGCCACTACGCCGAGGCGGCGAAGACCCCCGAATCGTGGCAGGCCTTCGTCGACCGCTTCCTCTCCGGATCCGAAGAGGACTACCAGGCCGCCGTCAAGAAGTTCGCAGAGGAGCAGCAGGCATGACCACCACCGAAACCGTGACCCGCGCCGAGTACTGTGCGATCGCCTGTGCCGAGATCTTCTCCGGTGCAGGGGAAATCGTCGCCAGCCCGATGGCTACGCTCCCGCAGATCGGCGCGCGACTGGCCAAGCTCACCACCGAACCCGACCTCGTGATCACCGACGGTGAAGCCCTGATCCTCGCCGAAGTGCCCGCACTCGGCGCGAAGGCCCCGGTCGAGGGCTGGATGCCGTTCCGGAAGGTGTTCGACGTCGTCGCATCCGGTCGCCGCCACGTGGTGATGGGCGCCAACCAGATCGATCGCTACGGCAACCAGAACCTCTCGGCGTTCGGTCCGCTGGAGAAGCCGACACGTCAGATGTTCGGTGTCCGCGGGGCACCCGGCAACACCATCAACCACGCCACCAGTTACTGGGTGGGCAAGCACTCGACCCGCGTCTTCACCGACACCGTCGATGTCGTGTGCGGTGTGGGATACGACAAGATCGACCCCGAGAACCCGGCGTTCCGCTTCCTGAGTATTCCCCGGGTGGTCACCAACCTCGGCGTGTTCGACTTCGAGGGACCGAACCACGCGTTCCGCGCCGTGTCGCTGCATCCGGGTGTCGACGCCGACACCGTCGCCGCGAACACATCGTTCGAGGTCGCCGGTCTCGCCGAGGCAGGTGTAACCCGTGAGCCCACCGCGGAGGAGCTGCGGCTGATCCGCGAGGTCATCGACCCGAAGAGCCTGCGTGACCGCGAGGTCTCGCTGTGAGTCAGGTCCTGCGTACTCCGCTGACCGAACTCGTCGGCATCGAGCACCCCATCGTCCAGACGGGTATGGGGTGGGTGTCGGGTCCGCGCCTGACCGCAGCGACGTCGAATGCCGGCGGTCTGGGCATCCTTGCATCCGCGACGATGACGTACCCGGAACTCGAAGCGGCCGTGGCGAAGACGAAGTCGCTGACCGACAAGCCGTTCGGCGTGAACATGCGTGCCGATGCGTCGGATGCAGGTGAGCGTATCGATTTGCTGATCCGCGAGAAGGTCAAGGTCGCGTCGTTCGCCCTGGCTCCCAAGAAGGAACTCATCGCGAAGCTCAAGGATCACGGCATCGTCGTGGTCCCGTCGATCGGCGCCGCCAAGCATGCGGTCAAGGTCGCATCGTGGGGTGCGGACGCAGTGATCGTGCAGGGAGGTGAGGGCGGTGGTCACACCGGCCCCGTCGCCACCACGTTGCTGCTGCCCAGCGTGCTCGACGCCGTCGACATCCCCGTCATCGCCGCAGGTGGATTCTTCGACGGTCGTGGCCTGGCCGCGGCACTGTCGTACGGTGCCGCCGGCGTCGCGATGGGCACCCGCTTCCTGCTCACCAGTGACAGCGCGGTCCCCGACTCGGTCAAGCAGCAGTACCTCGCTCGCGGACTGCAGGACACCACCGTCTCCCTCAAGGTCGACGGGATGCCCCACCGTGTGCTCAACACCGAGCTGGTGAACAGCCTCGAGAAGTCCAGCTACGCCAAGGGACTCGTCGCGGCCGCGCGGAACGCGACGAAGTTCAAGTCCATGACCGGCATGAAGTGGTCCACGCTCGTCAAGGACGGACTCGCCATGAAGAAGGCGAGCGACCGCACCTGGCAGCAGATCATCATGGCGGCCAACACACCCATGTTACTCAAAGCCGGTCTCGTCGAAGGCAATACCGAGGCCGGCGTGCTCGCCTCAGGTCAGGTCGTGGGCATGGTCGACGATCTGCCGAGCTGTGCTGAGTTGATCGACCGGATCATGACCGATGCCGTCGCTCGCATCGACGCACTCGGTGCGCTGCGGGACTCCAAGCACGTCGCCTGACGAAGCTCGCAGACCTGATGTAAAGCTCGCAGCCCTGGTGGTCATCCACCAGGGCTGCGAGCTTTACAATTCCCCTTCTTACTTCGTTCGATGCCCGCCCTCCGCTGTCACGGTCTCAGCATTCGCAGGATCATCTCCACCGTCCGCGAGACCGGGTCGGGCCGGGAGTCCGTGATCGGCACGACGATGCGCGTCCAGACCGCACTGAGGAGCATGTCGAACACATCGTGGGGATCGACCGTCGGATCGACGGTGCCGGGTGGGGCAGCTTCCAGGATCGCGAAGAACTGGGGGCGCACCGACACCCGCTGATAGGCCGCGTCGCGACCGGCATCGGACCGGCGATACGCCAGCAGAGGACCCGCCGCCGCACGTGTCGCCGGATCACTGAACGTGCTGGTGTACGCGCGGATGAAGCGATGCAGATCCTCTCGAAGATCCCCGGTCGGGTCCACCTGCAACGGACTCTCCATGGGGAAGGCGGCATCCTCGATCAACTCGATCCGCGACGACCACCTGCGATAGATCGCCGATGCGTGCACACCCGACCGCACCGCCACGGCCTGGATCGTCGTCGCCTCGAATCCTTGCTCGGCGAGCAGTTCGCGCGCGGCGGCAAGTGCCCGTTCATCGATGCTCGTGTCGCGCGGTCTGCCCGGACGACGGGACGTGTCCGCCATGTAGGAGATCGTACCCAGTTCGACTTTTCCAGGAGGTGGTCTTCTATATCTCGTCCGATCTTGCTAACTTCTCTCCTCAGGACTTGTGACACACCCCACAATGAGGGAGATCGATGATCCGGCGCACTCTGACCACCGTCGTTGCGGCATGTTCGGTGCTACTGCTCGTGGGGGCCTGCGGCGCCCCCGCCTCCGGCGGCTCCTCGGACGAACCGGTCGGCGATCCCGTCTCCGGGGGCTCGGCCACCATGATCCAGATTCGCGAACCGGTGTCGCTCGACCCGGCCACGTTGAGCAACAACTGGGTCGGCCAGAGCCTCCTCGGAAACGCGCTCTTCGGAACGCTGATGATCGACAATCCCGAAACCCTCGAGATCGAATACCAGATGGCGACAGACTTCTCGACCGCCGACGGAGGCAACACGTTCACCCTCGAGCTGCAGCCGGGCCTGACCTTCACCGACGGGACTCCCCTCGATGCCGAAGCAGTGCACCTCAACTGGTCGCGTATCGCCGACCCCGACATGGGCTCGAGCTCTCTTCCGCAGGCCTCCCAGATCTCCGCAACGGAGGTGGTCGACGACACCACGCTGAAGGTCGTCATGGCCAACCCGAACCCGATGTTCGCCTACTCGATCACGAACAGCACGCTGAACTGGATCGCCTCCCCCGCTGCCTTGGAGAAGGGCCGGGACGCCTTCAACAACGCCCCGGTCGGCGCAGGCCCGTTCACTCTCACCGAGTGGCGCCGACAGGACCGCATGGAGTTCACGCGCAACCCCGACTACTGGGATGCACCCCGGCCGTACCTCGACAGCATCACCCTCCTCAATGTCCCCGACGGAAGCCAGCGGGTGAACATGCTCGCATCGGGCGGCGCCGATCTCGCGTCGGAAACCAGCTGGACGGCCCTTGCCAGAGCTGAAGATGCCGGGCTCGGCACCGAACTCGCACCCGTCGGCGGTGGGCAATACTTCGCGATGAACACCCGACGTGCCCCATTCGACGACCCCCGTGCACGTCGCGCCGTCTCGATGGCACTGGACCTCGACGACATCAACGTCGCCGCGTTCGAAGGCACCGGCGACGTCCCGGAAACCCTGTTCCCCGAGTCATCGCCGTTCTACAAGGACATTCCGTTGGCTGAGAACAACCCCGAAGAGGCACAGCGTCTGTTCGACGAACTCGCCGCAGAAGGAAAACCCGTCAACTTCACATTCCTTGCAACGACATTGCCGGAGACCAAGGCGACCGCGGAAGTCACCCAGGCACAACTGGCCGCATACGACAACGTGAACATGAACGTCGAGGCCGTCGATTTCGCCGCGTTCATTCCGCGCAACATCGCCCGCGACTACGACATGATGATCTCGTCGGCAAATATCCAGGAACCGGATTCCACCTTGTGGAACGCCTTCCACTCACGATCGATGGGCAACGTCACCGGCATCTCCGATCCCGAACTCGACGCAGCTCTCGATGCCGGCCGAGTGGGCACGACACCCGAGGAACGCGATGCCGCCTACGAGATCGTGCAGAAACGGCTCAACGAGGTCGCCCCGGCCGTCTGGTACACACGGGCAGCTCCGGCGGTCATGACCACCGACAACATTCACGGTATCCGCATGTACTCGCTCGGCTCCCCGATCCCCGCGGAAATGTGGGTCACGGGTTAACGACACACCCAGGCTCCGCTATCTGAAAGATAGGTACATCCATGTTCGGATGGGTTGTCCGGCACAGAAATCCGACCACTGCGCTCGTCGCCGTCTGCGCGGCGGCACTGCTCCTGACGGCGTGCGGGTCGGGCACCGACCCCGCCACGTCCGTGGGATCCGACGGTGAGCCGGTGTCCGGCGGTGTCGCACGTGTCATCCAGGTGCGCGAACCGCTGTCGCTCGACCCCGCGATCCTCGCCAACAACTGGGTCGGCCAGGGCCTGCTGGGCAATGCTCTGTACGGGACGCTCATGATCGACGACCCCCACACGCTCGAACTCGAGTATCGGATGGCCGAGGATTTCGCCACGTCCGACGGCGGTGCCACATTCCTGCTCACCCTGCGACCCGATCTCATGTTCACGGACGGAACACCGCTCGACGCCGAAGCCGTGAAGGCCAACTGGGATCGCATTCTCGATCCGTCGCTCGGATCCGGTTCGCTGACACTGGCGTCGCAGATCGCGTCGACCGAGGTCGTGGACGACGCGACATTGAAGGTCATCCTGGTCGCGCCCAACCCGAAGTTCGGGAATTCGATCACCTCGAGCGCGCTCAACTGGATAGCGTCCCCCACCGCGCTGGGTAAGGGGACCGACGCCTTCAACGCAGATCCCGTCGGCGCAGGCCCGTTCACACTGACCGAGTGGACGCGCCAGGATCGTATGAAGCTCGAACGCAACCCCGACTACTGGGATGCGCCACGCCCCTATCTCGACTCCCTCGAACTCCGTGCCGTCAGCGACGCGAACCAGCGCGTCAACATGATGGTCAGCGGTGGCGCCGATCTGGCGTCCGAATCCAGCTGGGCAGCACTGGCAAAGGCCGATCAGGCGGGCCTGGTCACCGACGCCGTACCCGTCGGCGGCGGACAGTACCTGGTCATGAACACCCGACGTGCCCCGTTCGACGACCCGCGAGCCCGGGAGGCGGTGAGCGCGGCGGTGAATCTCGACGACATCAACACCGCCGTATTCGAGGGACACGGCGAGGTTCCCGACACACTGTTCCCGGAGTCCTCACCTTTCCATGCGGACATCCCCCTCCGGCAGGATGATCCCGAGCGGGCGCAGCAACTCTTCGACGAGCTGGCCGCGGAGGGAAAGCCCGTCGAATTCACCTTCACCGCAACCTCGCTCGTCGAGATCAGATCCGTCGCCGAGAGTCTTCAGGCGCAGCTCGCCGCCTACGACAACGTCGACGTCCAGGTGGAGGTGCTCGACATCGCGGGATACATGCCTCGTACCGCAGCCCGTGACTTCGACATGATCATCTGGGCCGCGGACAGTCCCGAACCCGACACCACGTTGTGGAACGCCTTCCATTCCACGTCGTCGGGAAATCACACCGGCATCTCCGACCCCGAATTGGACGCCGCCCTCGACGCCGGTCGCACGGGCACCTCGGGCGAGGAACGCGTGGCCGCCTATCGCACGGTGCAGGAACGGCTCGCCGAGCTCGAACCGGGGATCTGGTACATCCGATCCGCACCGTCGGTGATCAGTAGTCAGAATCTCCACGGCGTGCAGATTTACGCGCTCGGATCTGCACTGCCCGACGGGATGTGGCTCACTCCTTAGAAGTTTCTTGCCTCGGGGCAAGGTTTCCTCCACTTGTCGGGGTTCCCGTTGGTTCAGAACCAACGGGAACCCGCACGACAGGAGGAAAGTCAGACGATCCCGAGTCGCATGTTGATCGGCCACACAACCTCCCGCGTTGCTGCAGGATCACCCCACAGTTCCGTCAGGTCGGCTGCAAAGGAGTCCAGGACCTCGGACTTGCCCGCCTCCACGACCTTTCGGACCGCCGACCACGTCGAGATATAGCCCAGCATGCCGTTCAGATCCCACTGTTTGCGGATTTGCATCGGTGGAGCCGGGCGCTCCTCGAACGGAAAGTCGATGTCGGCGTACCCGCTGTCGACGAGGTTGCGTTCCTCCGGCCAGTACGGGCCGATCTCGGTCCGGTAGAAGTGCTGGAACCGATCGTCGAGATCGGCGGCGAGGTGCATCACCCCGTAGCTGACCAACGCCAGAACAGCATCATCGACCGCGATCCGCCGTACCTCGTTGTAGAACGCCGGACGGTCGAACCAGTGCGCGGCCTGCGCAGCAGTGATCAGGCCGGCCCTCCGCTTCGGCACGGGAAGATTCTCGGCGGGCGCCTGAACGTAGCGGACCCTGCCATGGAGCCTGGCGTTCGCGATCTGATCGGCACTGGGATCGACTCCGATCACGGCATCGAAATGGGATGCGAGCTGCACCGTCAGCTGGCCGTTTCCACATCCGACATCGACCGCGAGATCGGTCGTCGGAGCAAGGGACGCGAGGACCTCCGCGAGCTCCGCCGGATACTCGGGACGAAACTGCGCGTAAGCCTGACCACCACGATCGAACCAGTTCTTTCCCACCATCACGCTGCGAAAGATACCTCAGTGATAATCCACAAATCGGTACACCGACGCGTGCACATCGTTGACCTGGGAATTACCGACGGTTAACGTTGCCGAAAGCTGTTACTGGCGGTACGGGGGGAATACAAGGTGAGAAGACGCTTCATGAGTGCTGTCGTCCTGGCAGCGGCGAGCGCGACCGCGGTCGCGCTCGCACCGCCGGCCGCTGCCGATCCGTCGGGTGGAGCCGACGCAGCCGGGTGGCAGGAAGTAGTCGATGCGCCCGACGCCTATCCGAACACCGCAGTCGAGTGGGACGTTCCGATCACCCTCAGCGACGGAACGATCCTCCGCGCGAACGTGTTCCGCCCAGCCAAGGCAGACGGGACACCGGTCGGCGAGCAGACCCCAGTGGTTCTCAACCTCACGCCGTACACCAAACTCCTGTCGACGCTCGCGTCCGTCGCGATGGAGGACCCCACGCTCCAACCGCTCGTAGAAGACCTCGGGACCGTCCTGAATCTCGACGTCCCGTTCGACGGAATCACAGAACTTGCCGCACCCGCGGCACAGCTCGGACGCGTCTTCGGCCTCAACCGCGACCTCGTGCAGAACGGCTACACCCAGGTGATCGTCGACGTCCGCGGTACGGGCTTCTCCCAGGGTCAGTGGGACGTGCTCGGACCTCGCGAACAACAGGACACCGTCGAGGTCATCGACTGGGTCGCGGCGCAGCCGTGGTCCAACGGCCGCATCGGCACTACCGGCGTGTCGTATTCGGCGATCAATCAGATCCAGGCCGCAGGACACCGGCCCGCCGAACTCGACGCGGTATTCGCGGTCGAACCCGGCAACGACCTCCTCCGCGACATCGTCGGCACCGGCGGTGCGATCGGCGTCGGATTCATGCCGGCGTGGCTCGGCCTCGTCAACGGACTCAAATGGGTACCCGACGTCGAAGCGCTGTTGCAGGGCAGATTCGATGCGCAATGGCTCCGCGACCGCATGGCCGATCCGTTCACCAAGATCCCCGAACTCGTCGAAGCGCTCACCGCACCGACGATCGAGGGCGTCTCCCCCGATGCCCTCGAAGTCGCGCAGGACGGCTCGTTCTACCAGGAACGACAAGCCGATCTCGACGCCGTCGAAGTACCCACCTTCGTGTTCGGCAACTGGCACGACATCTTCGCCAACAGCGAGCCCGAGATCTACAACTCGATTCCGGTGTCCCCCGGCAACAAGCAGCTTGTGATGGGCGACGGGTACCACGCCGTGCTCGGCGAAGGCTTCGGCACACCCGGTCACCCGCCGACGATGGTGGCGTTACAGCGCGCCTGGTTCGACCACTGGCTCAAGGACATCGACAACGGCATCACCGGGTACGGGCCGGTGACGCTTCTGCAGCAAGGCGGCGGCTGGACCACCACCGACCAATTCCCGCGCACAGGTGTCGGGTACCAGCGGATGTATCTGTCGACGGCATCGAGCGGCAGCGCCGCGCACGCGGTCCACGACGGAAGCCTGCAGCCGACCCCGCCGGATACATCGGCACGCCTCACTGTCGCGCCCGGTCTGCGCGGGGTGTGTTCGAGGGAGGCCGCGCAGGGCACCGCGGGTATCGCAGTTCTCCTCGGATCGAATTGCACGAAGGACGCGCGCTTCAACGAGGCGGAAGGCCTGACCTTCACGTCCGAGCCAGTGTCAGAGCCGACTGCGCTGTCCGGACCGATCAATCTGCATCTGAACACCGTGCTCGACAACCCGGACGGCTTCTGGTCGGTGTCGATCAACGATGTTGCCCCCGATGGCCGCTCCACGGTGCTGTCGACCGGATCCCTGGTTGCTTCTTTGCGCGCAATCGACGATTCGAAGAGCACGTTCACCGAGTCGGGCGACTACGCGCAGGCCCACCCGTACCTCACGCTCGACACACACCAACCGGTCGTGCCCGGTCAGCCCACCCGCCTCGACATCAGCATGATTCCCACCGACGCGATTCTGCAGCCCGGTCACCGCATCCGGCTCGACGTGTACGCGTCGAGCATTCCGCGATCGCTGCCGCTCGGCCCGATGCTGCACGACAGCAAGCTTGCTCCCCAACACGTCGAACTCGATCCGTCCACGCCCAGCTACGTGACGCTCCCCGTCGTGCGATGAGGTCTGGGATGGCATCGAAGGTCGGCGCGCCCGCTTACAGAAGAACGTCAGCCGCGCGCCGCGATCCTCGCCTGGACTTCGGGACGACGTAGAGGTGGCACGGTCGGTGGGGGTTGTCGTCGCTCGGGTAGGAGGTCGAGCAGTCTGGTGGTCGTCGCGGTGACCTCCGCGACGGCCTGCTCGAACGGCTCGCGGGTGGCATCGGACAGTTTATGAATTCCGCTGACCTTGCGGACGTATTGCCGAGCGGCCGCCTCGATTTCCTCGGCGGTCGCTACCGGCTCGAGCCCGCGAAGCTCCGTGATGTTCCGGCACATACATTCGAGGGTAGACCTCGTCGTCGCACCGGCCCAGAGAAAACGCGCGCCCGTCCGCTCCCCGCGGCTGCGATTGCAGCCGCGGGAAACTGACGGGCGCGCGAGTAGTGTCGAGCAGCCGAACTCAGAGGCGCTCGATGATGGTCACGTTGGCGGTGCCGCCACCCTCGCAGATGGTGAGCAGGCCGTAACGGCCCCCGGTGCGCTCGAGCTCGTTGAGCAGGGTCGCCATGAGCTTGGTGCCGGTCGCGCCGAGCGGGTGGCCGAGCGCGATCGCGCCACCGTTGACATTGACCTTGGCCGGGTCGGCGCCGATCTCCTTGATCCACGCGAGCACGACGGGCGCGAACGCCTCGTTGATCTCGATCAGGTCGATGTCGTCGATGGTCAGGCCGGTCTTGGCGAGCGCGTGCTGGGTGGCCGGGATCGGTGCGCTCAACATGAAGATCGGGTCGTCGCCGCGGGCACTCATGTGGTGGATCCGCGCGCGAGGCTTCAGACCGTGCTTCTGCACTGCTTCGTCCGAGGCGAGCAGCAGTGCGCTGGCGCCATCGGAGATCTGGCTGGCGACGGCCGCGGTGAGGCGTCCGCCGTCGACGAGGACGTTGAGCCCGGCCATCTTCTCGAGGCTGGTCTCACGCGGCCCCTCGTCGGTGGTGAACTCACCGACCGGGACGATCTCGTTCTCGAAGCGCCCGTCGGCGATGGCAGCCTTGGCCCGCTCGTGGCTCTGCAATGCCCACTTCTCGAGGTCCTCGCGGCTGATATCCCACTTGTCGGCGATCATCTCGGCGCCGCGGAACTGCGACACCTCCTCGTTGCCGTAGCGCTCGGTCCAGCCCGTCGACTCGGCGGTCGGGGTGCTGAAGCCGTACTGCTGGCCGACGATCATCGCGGCGGAGATCGGGATCTGGCTCATATTCTGCACGCCGCCGGCAACGATGAGGTCGGCCGTGCCGGACAGGATCGCCTGCGCGCCGAACTGGATGGCCTGCTGGCTCGAGCCGCACTGGCGGTCGACGGTCACACCCGGCACATGCTGCGGCAGGCCCGCGGCCAGCCACGACATACGCGCAATGTTGCCGGCCTGGCCACCGATCGCATCGACACAGCCGAAGATGACGTCGTCGACGTCCGACGGATCGATGCCGGTGCGCTCGACGACGGCCTTGATGACGTGCGAGCCGAGGTCGATCGGGTGCACGGGAGCCAGGCTGCCGTTCTTCTTACCGATCGGAGTGCGGATCGCATCGACGATGTACGCCTCGGTCATTGTTGCTCCTTATGCGGGGTTCGGGTTCGACAGTCCATCGAGAACGATGGAAAGGTACTGCTGCGCAACTTGTTCGACACTGAGCGCTCCGCCCGGCCGATACCAGCGCACCGCGACCCACACCGTGTCGCGGAGAAAACGGAAGACGACGTCGACGTCCACGTCGGGCCGGAATGAGCCTTCGGAGATTCCACGCTCGAGCACCCCCGACCACAGTGCGCGGAACTCGGTGTTGAGCTCGGCGATGTAGGAGAACCTGTCGCCGTCGAGGTGCTTGGCCTCGTCCTGGTAGATCGCGACCGCGGCATGCGATCGGTCGATCGATTCGTAGGACGTGGTGACGAGCGCTTCGAGCGTCGCGCGGGGGTCGAGGCCGGCAGCCACGATCTTGCGGTACCGATCGAACAGGTCGTCGAGGAAACCTCGCAGGATCTCGTCGACCATCGACTCCTTCGAGTCGAAGTGGTGGTAGAGGCTGCCCGAGAGGATCCCCGCGGCGTCGGCGATGTCCCGGACCGTGGTGGCGCGGACACCGCGTGACGCGAAGAGGTCGGCCGCGATGTGGAGCAGTTCGGCGCGGCGGCCGGTCTTCGCTGAGTCGTCGCGAGGTGGGGTCATGGAAGGAAAGCCTTTCGAACTTCTGGCCCTGTCGAACTATTAGGCCCGCTGCGAGGAGATCGACACGATCTCACCGGTCAGATAGGTGGTGTAGTCGCTCGCCAGCATCGCAATCGTCGCCGCAATCTCCCACACCTCCGCCGCACGACCGTACGCTTCGTCGGAGGCCAGCTTGTCGAGCAGTTCCTCGCTGGTGACCTTCGCGAGGAAGGCGTGGCGCGCGATGGACGGGGCGACAGCGTTGATCCGCACTCCGTACTCCGCGGCCTCGATCGCCGAGCAGCGGGTGAGGGCCATGACACCGGCCTTCGCGGCGGCGTAGTGCGCCTGCGAATGCTGGGCACGCCACCCGAGGACGGAGGCGTTGTTGACGAGGACGCCGCCGTGGCCGGCTGACCTGAAGTAGCGCAGCGCAGCGCGCGTCGCACGGAAGGTGCTGGTGAGGGTGACGTCGAGGACGCGATCCCACTGCTCGTCGGTCATGTCGACGACGGGGGTCTCACCTCCGAGACCGGCATTGTTGATCAGCGTGTCGATGCGGCCGAGTTTCTCGGCAGCACCGGCGATGAGCGCGTCGACCTGCTCGGTGGACGACACATCGCACACGATGGAGTGCACCTGCTGCTCGGGGAACTCCGCGGCGAGCTTGTCTGCGGCTTCCCCGAGGCGACGCTCGTGGAAGTCGGAGACTAGCACGTCGGCGCCCTCGAGCAGGGCACGTCGGGCGGACGAGAAGCCGATGCCCGTCCCGGCGGCCGCGGTGACGACGACCTTCTTGCCGGTGAGCAATCCGTGGCCCGGGGTTTCTACCGGGGGAACCGACAGGGGTGAGGTGGTCATGCGCGTGCCTCTCGGGGTAGGCCGAGCACCCGCTCGGCGATGACGTTGCGTTGGACCTCGTTGGATCCGCCGTAGATGGTGTCGGCGCGGGTGAACAGGAACAGCCGCTGCCATTCGGCGAGCTCGAGGTGTTCCGGGTCGGTGATGTTCGACGGTGTGCCCGCATGATCGTGGTCGGGTCCGATCAGCGACGCGGCACCCTGCGCCTCCATCGCGAGGACTCCGAGGTCGCGGTGCCAGTTGGCCCACAGCAGCTTGGCCACCGAGGCCTGGCCGGGGTCGGCGTCACCGAGCGTGCGGAGCGCGTGGGCGCGCATCACCCGCAGCCCGACGCGGGCGCGGGCGATCTTCTCGCGAATGTTGGGGTCGTCGAGGGATCCGTTGGCCCGCGCGAGGTCGACGACACCGTCGAGTTCCCTGGCGAACCCGATCTGCTGGCCGAGCGTGGAGACGCCGCGTTCGAAGGTCAGCAGACCCATCGCGACCTTCCACCCGGCGCCCGGTTCACCGACGACGAGGCTCGCGTCGGTCACCGCATCATCGAAGAAGACCTCATTGAACTCGGAGGTGCCGGTGAGCTGCTGGATCGGCCGGACGGTGACGCCGGGCTGGTCGAGCGGAACGAGCAGGAAACTCAGGCCCTTGTGGCGAGTCGAGCCAGGTTCGGTGCGCGCGATCACGAACGCCCACTGCGCGACGTGCGCGAGGGATGTCCACACCTTCTGACCGTTGATGACCCACTTGCCGTCCTCGAGCCGCGCCGTGGTCGAGACGTTGGCGAGGTCGGATCCGGCGCCCGGCTCGGAGTAACCCTGGGCCCACAGTTCGGTGACGTTGCGGATGCCGGGAAGGAAGCGCTGCTTCTGCTCCTCGGTCCCGAACGCGATGAGGGTGGGGCCGAGCAGTTCTTCACCGAGGTGGTTCACACGGGCGGGCGCGTCGGCCTTCGCGTACTCGGTGTGGAAGGTGACTCTCTCCTCCATGGTGGCACCACGTCCGCCGTATTCGGTGGGCCAGCCGATGCAGGTCCACCCGGCCTCGGCGAGGTGGCGATCCCACGCGAGTCGTTGTTCGAAGAACTCGTGCTCGCTGCCGGGCCCGCCCTTGCCCCTGAGCGCAGCGAATTCGCCGGTCAGGTTCTCGTCGAGCCACGCCCGCACGGTGGCCGCGTACTCGGTATTTTCCAGGCTCTCGCTCTCTTGCACGTCTGTACGATAACCTACCAAGCAATTGCTAGGTAGGGAGCTCAGTGAACACACATCCGAGAACCACGCCGGCCGCCCTCGCCGACGCCGCCGACAACCGGCCGGACCGGCTCGCGATCGCCGACGGCGACACTCGACTGACCTTTGCACAACTGCACGCGTACGTACGGGACTTCGCTGCAGCGCTCGTCGCCCGTGGCCTCGAACCCGGTGCGCGCGTCGCGATCTGGTCGCCGAACACGTACCACTGGGAAATCGCAGCTCTCGGTGTGCACTGGGCGGGTGGCGTCGTCGTTCCCATCAACACCCGCTACACCGGCAGCGAAGCGGCCGACATCGTCGAACGCGTGAATGCCGCCGCGCTCGTCGTGGTGGGCGACTTCCTCGGCGCCGATCGCTACGCGCAGTTCTGCGAGGCCGCGCCGGATCTCACCGTCCCCACCGTCGTGCGGGTCCCGGTGAGCGGGAACGACACTCCTGCTCAGGGAGTCCTCGACTGGGACGACTTCCTCTCGGCTGCCACCGACGCCTACCGCACCGAGGCCGACGCCCGCGCCGCAGCCGTCGGACCGGACGACATCGCCGACATCCTGTTCACCTCCGGCACCACGGGTAAGAGCAAAGGCGTACTCAGCGCTCAGCGGCAGACCATCGGAGTCGCGCAGGCGTGGACCGAGTGCGCGGAACTGACCGCCGACGACAATTATCTGATCATCAACCCGTTCTTCCACACTTTCGGATACAAGGCCGGGATCGTGGCCGCCCTGCTTGCCGGCGCCACCGTGATCCCGATGGCGGTGTTCGACGTGGAGAAAGTCATGGCGATGGTCTCGGCCGAACGCATCAGCGTGCTTCCCGGCGCACCCACGATCTATCAGAACATCCTCGATCACCCCCGGCGCAGCGACTTCGACCTGAGCAACCTTCGCCTCGCCGTCACCGGGGCGGCACCCGTCCCTGTCTCGCTCGTCGAACGCATGCAGAACGAGCTCAACTTCGACGCGGTGATCACCGCCTACGGTCAGACCGAAGCCGTGGTCGCGACGATGTGCCGCACCGACGACGACCCCGTCACCGTGTCGAACTCGTCCGGGCGCGCGACCGCCGACTTCGAGGTACGCATCGGCGAGAAGGACGAGATCCTGCTGCGCGGCCCGAATGTGATGCTCGGCTACCTCGACGACCCCGAAGCGACGGCGAAGACGATCGACGCCGACGGCTGGCTCCACACCGGCGATGTCGGCACCCTCGACGAGCGCGGATATCTGGACATCACCGACCGGCTCAAGGACATGTACATCAGCAACGGCTTCAACGTCTATCCTGCCGAGGTCGAGGCGGCGCTGCTGTCGATGCCCGGCGTGCACGAAGTCGCGGTGATCGGCGTCCCCGACGAACGCATGGGTGAGGTCGGCCGGGCGTTCGTGGTCCCGCTGGACGGAAGCTCGCCGACCGAAGACGACGTGATCGCGTATTCCAAAGAAAAGCTGGCCAACTTCAAACGGCCGAGGTCGGTGCGATTCGTCGATCACCTACCCCGCAATCCATCCGGCAAGGTTCTGAAGAACGTTCTGCGTGAGGAGAAGTCATGACCGTCCCATTCGAGCCCGATGTCGTCACCTACGAGGTGCGTGACGGCGTTGCCATCGTGACACTGAACCGGCCGGACTACCGGAACGCGCAGAACTCGGTGATGACCTACGCCCTCGACGCCGCCTTCGAGAAGGCCACCTCGGACGACGAGGTGAAGGTGATCGTGCTCGCCGGCAACGGCAAGCACTTCTCCGCCGGCCACGACCTCGGCACCCCCGGTCGCGATCACCACGTGCACTACGACAACAAGGCCGTCATGTGGTGGGACCACGTCGACAAGCCGGGCGGCGACCAGCGGTATGCCCGCGAGATGGAGGTCTACCTCGGGATGTGCCGCCGCTGGCGGGAGATCCCCAAGCCGACCATCGCCATGGTCCAGGGCGCCTGCATCGCCGGCGGCCTCATGCTCGCGTGGGTGTGCGATCTCATCGTCGCGTCCGACGACGCGTTCTTCTCCGATCCTGTGGTGCGCATGGGCATTCCGGGTGTCGAGTACTTCGCACACCCGTGGATCCTGGGCACCCGGTTCGCGAAGGAGATCCTCTACACCGGCGACCGGTTCACCGCGCAGCGAGCCTACGAGGTGGGCATGGTCAGCCGCGTCGTGACGCGCGACGACCTCGAGACCGAGACGCTCGCGCTGGCCGGACGCATCGCCGAGATGCCGCGCTTCGGCCTGGCCCTGACCAAGCGCGCTGTGAACCAGTGCGAGGACCAGATGGGCATGCGCAACGGCATGGAGTCGGTCTTCGGTCTGCATCACTTCGCGCACTCGTACAACGCCGAGGTCGGCACCGACTCCCTCGGCGGCATGGATGCCAAGTCGATGGCGGCAAGCGCACGTCCGGCCGAGGGGGGCAAGTAGTGGATCTCGAACTGGACGCCGCCACCATCGCCTTCCGCGACGAGGTGCGGGCGTTCCTCGCGGAGAACGTCCCGAAGACCCCACTGAAGTCGATGGACACCGCAGAGGGCTTCGAAGAGCACCGGCAGTGGGAAGCACTTCTCGCCGACGCGCGCTTGTCGGTCGTCTCGTGGCCCGAATCGCTCGGGGGCCGCGACGCGACGCTCGAACAGTGGGTCGTGTTCGAAGAGGAGTACTACCGCTCGGGCGCACCCGGTCGGGTGAGCCAGAACGGCATCTTCCTGCTCGCCCCCACCCTGTTCGAGCACGCGAAGCCCGAGCAGCTCGAACGCATCATGCCGCGCATGGCCCGCGCCGACGACATCTGGGCACAGGCCTGGTCGGAACCCGAATCGGGCAGCGACCTCGCGTCGCTGCGCTCGACCGCCACCAAGGTCGACGGCGGCTGGCTGCTCAACGGGCAGAAGACGTGGAGCTCGCGGGCATCGTTCGCCGACATGGGCTTCGGTCTGTTCCGCTCCGACCCGGAGGCGCAGCGCCACAAGGGCATCACGTACTTCATGTTCGATCTGCGCGCCGACGGTGTCACCGTCCGCCCGATCGATCAGCTCGACGGCGAACCCGGCTTCGCGGAGATCTTCCTCGAGAACGTCTTCGTCCCCGACGACCCGTCGAATCCCGCCGAATCCGGTGTGATCGGTGAGGTCAACGCAGGATGGCGTGTCGCGATGAGCACCGCGTCGAACGAGCGTGGTCTGTCGCTGCGTGCGCCCGGACGGTTCCTCGCCACCACCGACCGTCTGCTGGCGCAGTACTCGCAGTCGCCGCTCCACGGCGACACGGCGCTCCGGAACAAGGTCGCCGACGCGTGGATCGGTGTTCGCGCCTACGAACTGTCGACGTGGAGCACGGTCACCCGCCTCACCAATGGCGGACAGCTCGGCGCCGAATCGTCGATCAACAAGGTCTTCTGGTCGGAGTGGGACATCGCGACCCACGAGACCGCCCTCGACCTGCAGGGCGCGCACGCCGAGGTCGTCGACGACTGGACCGACGGCTACCTGTTCTCGCTGTCGGGCCCGATCTACGCCGGCACCAACGAAATCCAGAAGAACGTCATCGCCGAGCGGTTGCTCGGCCTCCCGAAGGGCGACCGATGAGATTCGCACTCGATGAGTCCCACGAGGACTTCGCGTCGAGCATCGACGCGCTCCTCACCAAGTCCGACATGCCCGCCGTCATCCGCGCATGGAACACCGGCGACACCGAACCCGGCCTGACGGTGTGGCAGCGCCTCGCCGAGACCGGTGTCAACGGCCTGCTCGTCTCCGAGGAGCACGACGGTCTCGGTGCCGATGCCGTCGATCTCGTCGTCGCGCTCGAGCAGCTCGGGCGTCACGCGGTTCCGGGCCCGGTCGTCGAAACCGTCGCGGTTGCCCCCGCACTGCTGGCAGCGGTCGCTCCCGAACGTCTCGCGGCTCTGGCTTCCGGGTCGCTCGCGACGGTTGCTGCGGCTCCGCACACGCCGTTCGCGGTCGACGCCGATTCCGTCGACCTCGTCCTGAACGTCGACGGAGACACCGTTTCCGTGGCCACCGCGGGCGAGCAACACTCGTCGGTGGATCTCGCGCGCCGTCTGTTCGAGGTGTCGTCCGCCGAGACCCTGGGGTCCACCTCGTTCGACGCCGCCTTCGACCTGGGCGCCCTCGCAACCGCCGCACAGTTGCAGGGCCTCGGCCGGACGCTGCTCGACACCTCCGTCGAATACGTGCAGCAGCGTAAGCAGTTCGGCCGCGTCATCGGTTCGTTCCAGGCGATCAAGCACCACCTCGCCGAGGTCGCTGTGGCACTCGAGATGGCGCGTCCGCTGCTGCACGGCGCTGCGCTCGCGGTGCGTGACGGTCTGCCGACCGCGTCGCGCGACGTGTCGGCCGCCAAGGTTGCGTGCGGCGACGCCGCCTACCTCGCGGCACGGACGGCACTGCAGGTGCACGGCGCGATCGGATACACCCAGGAGTACGACCTGTCGCTGTGGATCACCAAGACACGCGCACTCGTCACAGCGTGGGGCACACCCGATTTCCACCGCTCACGTGTGGTCGCGGCTCTCGAGAGCGGAGTGGCGTCGTGACGTTCGAAACCGAGGACCGCGCGGCATTGCGGGAGTCGGTGCGCAGCCTACTGGCGAAGCACTCCGACTCCGCTGCGGTCCGCAAGGCGATCGCCTCCCCCGATGGCTACGACCCGGATCTGTGGTCGCGGCTCGTCGAGCAGGTGGGGGTCGCGGCGCTCGCGATTCCCGAGGAGTTCGACGGTGTGGGTGCGTCGTGGGCCGAAACCCACGTCGTGCTCGAAGAACTCGGCCGCACGCTGACTCCGTCTCCGTTCCTCGGGTCGGCCGTGCTCGCCGCGCAGACGGTGTTGCTGTCCGGCGACACCGACGCCGCATCCCGACTGTTGCCGAGTATCGCGGCCGGCGAGATCGTCGCGGTGTGCTGGGCGTCGGAAGCAGGCTGGAATCGGCCCGGTGTGGTCGCCGACGGCGACGTGCTCACCGGCGCAGCCCACTACGTCCTCGGCGGCGACGTCGCCACCACGCTGCTCGTGATCGCTGCCGACGGTGACGCGACAGCGCTGTTCGAGGTGGATCCGGCAGCCGACGGGGTAGTCCGTCGCAGGGTTCCGACGATGGACCCCACCCGCACGCTGGCGGAAGTGTCGTTCTCCGCTGTGTCCGCGCGCCGGTTGTCGTCGACCGACGACCTGGTGGAGCGACTCCGGACGGCCGCGGTGATCGCGGTCTCGGCCGAGCAGGTGGGCGCTGCGCAGGCCACACTGGACCTGACGGTCGAATACACAAAGAACCGCAAGCAGTTCGGGCGTGTCATCGGCTCCTTCCAGGCGCTCAAGCACCGCATGGCCGACATGTATGCGCTCGTGGAGACCGCGCGGTCGATGTCGTACGCGGCGGCGCTGTCGCAGGATCCGCAGGATGCGTACGCGGCGAAGATCTACTGTTCGGAAGCATTCCAGCAGGTTGCGGCCGAGGCGGTGCAGTTGCACGGTGGCATTGCGATCACGTGGGAGCACGACACGCAGTTGTTCTTCAAGCGTGCGCACGGCACCGCGCAGTTGTTCGGGCAGCCGCGCGAATATCTGCTCGCAGTCTCTGCCTGAGCTGCGCTAACCTCCGGCGGTGCCTCTCCTCGACTCGGCGACGCCGCCACCCGACCGTCCCTGCCGCATCGTTGTGGCGGGGACGTCGGGCTCCGGGAAGACCACGCTCTCCGCCCGGCTCGGCGACGCTCTCGGTATCGAGCACATCGAGATCGATGGGCTGTATCACGGACCGAACTGGACGCCGCTGCCGTCGTTCGTTGCCGACGTCGAGGACTTCACCGCGAAGGCGCATTGGGTGACCGAGTGGCAGTACACGGTGGCGCGTCCGCTGCTGACCGACCGCGCCGATCTGATGGTGTGGCTCGATCTCCCCCGCTCCGTCGTGATGCGACAGGTGATCCACCGGACACTGCGACGCCGGATCCGCCACGAGGTGTTGTGGAACGACAACGTCGAGCCGCCGCTGCACACTATCTTCACCGACCGCACGCACATCATCCGCTGGTCGTGGTCGACGTACGGACTTTTCCGGGAGCGTATTCGCGAAGCTCTCGAGCGGTGTCCCGAACTGCCGATCGTGCAGCTGACGAGCCGATCCGACGTCGAACGGTGGCTCGGCCGGCTCGAGTCTCGTTAACCTCGTACACATGACGACTCCCGATATCACGCTGAATTCCGGAACCACCATCCCGCAGCTGGGCCTCGGGGTCTGGCAGGCCACGAACGACGAGACCGAGCACGCCGTCCGATTCGCAATCGACGAAGCCGGCTACCGGCACATCGACACCGCCGCCGCGTACGGAAACGAGGAGGGCGTGGGCCGCGCGCTCGCGGGCACCTCGGTCCCGCGCGAGGACATCTTCGTCACCACCAAGCTCTGGAACTCCGACCAGGGATACGAATCTGCGCTGAGGGCCTTCGACACGAGCCTCGCGAAATTGGGCACCGATTACGTCGACCTGTACCTGATCCACTGGCCGCTCCAGGACAACGATCGTCTGCTGCGCACGTGGGATGCCCTGGAGAAGATCGCCGAATCCGGCCGGGCGAAGGCCGTGGGTGTGTGCAACTTCGAGCCGCACCACCTGCAGTTGCTCGTCGACCGCGGTGGGCTTCCGCCGGCCGTCGACCAGGTGGAGCTGCACCCGAACCTTCCTCAGCATGCGATCCGCTCGACTGCCGCTGAGCACGGCATCGCGGTCGAGTCGTGGAGTCCGCTCGGCGGCACCAGCAACGCCGGTTGGGGGACGAATTCGAAGCCCAACACCCTGCTCACCGACCCCGTCATCGACCGGATCGCCGATCGTCACAGCAAGAGCGCGGCGCAGGTGCTGATTCGGTGGCATCTGCAGAACGGTCTGATCGTGATCCCGAAGTCGGTGCACGACGTGCGCATCGCCCAGAACATCGACGTGTTCGATTTCGAACTGTCCGACCTCGATCTCAGTGAGATCGACACCCTCGACAACGGCAATCGTGTGGGCGCGCATCCGGACGAGATGAACATCGGCGCACCGAAGTGAGCACTACCGCCCTGTTCCCTTAATTTCTAGAACGTGTTCTCATTGCTGGTATGAGTGACGTTCACATGGTGCTGGGCACTCCCGTCGAGATGCCCGTGCAGGTGCGCACGGCGACGGCGTTCATGGCCGTCTTCTCCGTCCCCGTCTCCCCTGCTCAGGCCCTGATCGACCACACCGGACTCGAGCTCCTGAAGTACCGCCCCGGCCGCGGACTGTGCACGCTCGTGTTCGTCGACTACGTCGACGGCGACCTCGGCCCCTACAACGAGTTCGGAGTCTGCTTCCTCGTCCGCGACCACGCCCGGCGCGGTGGCGGCGTGGCGCGGGATCTGCGCGCCCTCGCGACCGGAGGCGCGGGCGCGCTGATCCACCAGTTGCCGGTCGACGGAGAGTTCACGCGTGCAGCGGGTCGGGGCATCTGGGGTTTCCCCAAGATCCTGGCCGATTTCGACACCGACCACCGCAGCGCCACCAAGCGCGGAACTGTGAGCTGCGACGACGCGCTGATCGCAGAGATGTCGGTGGCCCCCGGCCTGCCCATGCCCGGCAAAGGCATCGCCGCGGCGCTGGCCGCATACTCGCACCTCGACGGCGTCACGCGTCGGACCACGTGGAACATGAATCCCAGCGGCGTGCGCACCCGGATCGGGGGTGCGACATTGCGGCTGGGCACCCATCCGATCGCCGAGGAGCTACGCGGCCTGGGTCTACCCCGACACGCGCTGGTCACGTCGTCGATTCCTGATCTGAAGATGGCATTCGGCGAGGCAGTCTCTCTCGGCGACTGACAAGAATGTGGATTCGAGCCCGGTTTCCGGGCTCGAATCCACACTTTCTCATTCGCCGACGCGGAGCCGATCGACGGTGTCGTGCAGGTGTTCGACGAGCAGTTTGCGTACCACGTCGGGTTCGGCGGTGCGGATCGCCTCGCGCAGCGCGACATGCTCGTCGACCTGCACGTGCAGATCCGGATAGGTCGTGTGCAGCGCTCCGAGGCACATGCGGGTCTCGACGAGTAGTGTGCGCGCCGACCGGATCAGCCGCGGGCTCGATGCACCGGCGACGAGGATCTCGTGGAACATCTGGTCGCCGTCGGAGACGCCGCTGGCGTCGCCCCGGTCCGCTGCCGCGCGCATCGCATCGATCGCCGTCCCGAGATCCTGCCACGTCTGCTCACGGCGTCCGTCGAGCACGAGGTCGAGTGCACCGCCTTCGATGACACGGCGATTGTTGTAGATGTCGACGACGTCGTCGAAGGTCAGTTCGGTGACGAAGATCCCGCGGTTGCGGATGCTGTAGAGCAACCCCTCGGACACGAGACGCTGCATGGCCTCACGTAAGGGCCCCCGCGACACGGCGAAACGTGTCGCGAGTTCGGCTTCGCCGAGCTGTGCGCCCGGTTCGATGGCGCCGCGGACGATGGCCGACCGCAGTTGATCGGCGATCAGTTCCGCCGTCGATGGTTGAGCCACGGGTTGGAAATCCCCGAGATCACCGAGCGCCATGATCGACACCTTCCTCGAACAGTGTGCCCAGTTCCGGGCGTCCTAGGTTATATCCCGCGAGCCGGAGGCCTTCCCACACCGTCACCTGATTGGCGGTGAGAACCGGCTTGCCGACGTGCGTTTCGATGTCCCGTAGGAAGCGCAGCGTATGCATGGCGGTGTCGGGCACGAGGAGCACCTGCGCATCGGGGTGATCGTTGGCTGAGGCGAGGTCGAGCACCTCACGGGAGGTGAGGGTGCCGACCTGGGCTGCAGTCTCGATGCCGGCACCGGTGAACGAGACGACGTCGATCCCGGCGGTGCGCAGGAAGTCGACGAAGAGCTCGCTCACGTCGCGCGGGTAGCTTGCGGCGACCGCGACGCGGGTTGCGCCGAGCGCACGCAACGCTTCGACGAATGCGAAGCTCGTGCTCGACGCGGGGATGCCACCTGCCGACGCCGAAAGCTGCTCGACCTGGCTGCGCGCGCCGTCCGGCCCGTACACGAAACTCCCGGACGTGCACGCCCACACGACGACATCCGGCGACTCCGGCCCGAGCTTCGCTGCCCCGGCGGCGAGTTTCTCGGGGCTGCCCAGGTCGAGTAGTTCGGGCACCGCATGCAGATCGGTTCCGTAGATGTGGGCGACGGGAATCCGGACGCCGAGAAGATCCGCGGCGAACGGGTAGTCGTCCTCAGCGGCGTGGTCGGGATAGATGATGCCGACTGTCGGGCGGCCGACCATCAGAAGACACCTCTCATCAGAAGACACCTCTCAACCACTGGCCGGGTCCCGTCATCGGCAGCCTCATCCGGCCGAGACACGCCCAGATCGTGAGCTGATTGGCCGTGAGCACCGGTTTGCCCAGTTCACGTTCCAGCGGTGCGATCAGGTCGTAGGTCGGCAGATTGGTGCAGCTGACGAAAACGGCTTCGGATTCGGGGGTATCGGCGCCGATGATGCGTTCGGCGATGGTGCGGTAGTTGACCTTCCAGATACCTCCACCGAGCCCCAGATGTTCGGAACGCAGAACCTCGGTTCCCGCTTCGGCGAGAAAATCGCGCAGAAGCAGAGTCAGCTCCTCGTCGTACGGGGTGAGCACCGAGATCCTGGTCAGGCCCAGCTCCCGGAGTGCTTCGAGCAGCGCCCCCGAAGTCGTCACCGCCTCGGGTGCCCCGGCCTCACAGATCGCGTCACACAGGGTCTTCTCGTACGCCACGCCCTTGACGAAGGACCCGGAACTGCAGAGATAGGCGACCACCTCGGGCTCGACCTGCAGGATGTCGCGGGTTGCGGCCATGAGGTGACGACGATCGGAGACGAGTTCGGCCATCGCCCTGCTCACCGCGACGGGCTCGAAGGGTGTGCGCGCGAGGTGCAGGCTCACTTCGAGTGGAGCCCAGCGCCACAACTCGCGTTCGAGCGCGAGGTCGAACGGTGCGATGATGCCGATGCCTCGCTGTGCGAGGGGTCCCTCGAATTCGGGGATGTTCAATTCCATAGGGCCCTCTGCTTCTACCCGAAGACACCACCATACGAGGATTGTTGACAATAATACGATGCCCTCATACGGTGTCAAACGTGACAGCGAACCCGGTAGTAGCGGTACTGCATGCCGAGACCGTGCCCGACACGAGACTCCTGGCCCCGGTGGCCGAACACGCCGAGATCCGCTACACCGACAGCGACGGCCTCGCCACCGTCCTCGAGGGCGCCGACGTGCTGTTCGTCTACGACTTCCTCACCGATGCACTCCCCCACGCGTGGCACGCTGCCGAGTCGCTGCGGTGGGTCCACGCGGCAGCCGCAGGCGTGGACCCCATCATGTTCCCGGCACTTCGCGACAGCGACGTCATCGTCACGAACTCACGCGGGGTTTTCGATCAACCCATCGCCGAATACGTCCTGGCACAGATCCTCTCGTTTGCGAAAGATCTCCCCGAGTCGTTGCGACTCCAGCGCGAGCACACGTGGCGACACCGCGAATCCGAACGCATCGCCGGACGAACCGCACTCGTCGTCGGGACCGGCCCCATCGGCCGCGCGATCGCACGCCTGCTCACCGCGGTCGGCATGAAGGTCCGAGGGTCGGGACGACGCGCACGCGACGACGACCCCGATTTCGGCATCGTGACCGCCACCGAAGACCTGCCCGAAGAACTCTCCGGCGCCGACTTCGTGGTCGTCGCCGCTCCGCTCACCGAGCAGACGCGCGGCATGTTCGACACGGCATTGTTCGGCGCGATGAAACCGAGTGCGCGGTTCGTGAACGTCGGACGCGGCGACCTCGTCCGCACCGACGATCTGGTCGAAGCGCTACGTTCCGGGGAGATTGCCGGCGCCGCACTCGACGTCGTCGACATCGAACCGCTCCCGCCGGAACACCCACTGTGGGATATTCCGAATGTCATGATCACACCGCATAATTCCGGCGACTTCACCGGATGGAGGGATGCACTCGTCGACGTGTTCGTCGACAACTTCCAGCGGTGGCGCTCCGGCGGCGACCTCGAGAACGTCGTCGACAAGCGCCTCGGTTACGTGCCGAGTACCTGAGCCTGACGCCCGGGAGCGGGCCCGAACACCAGGGAGGCAACGCATGAAGCCCACCGACATGACCGCCGTCGAAATGGTGACTGCCTTCTCCGCGGGTGAGCTGTCCCCGGTCGAGGCCACTCGGGCAGTACTCGACGACATCGCCGAGCGCGACCGCACCATCAACGCGTTCTGCCTCGTCGACGAGGAACGGGCGCTGGAACAGGCTCGCCGATCCGAGGAACGTTGGCGCACCGGATACGCAAAGGGACTGCTCGACGGGGTACCCATCTCGATCAAGGACATCTTCCTGACGAAGGACTGGCCGACACTGCGAGGTTCGCAGGCCGTCGACCCCGATCAAGCATGGGACGTCGACAGTCCCGCCGTCGCGCGCCTGCGCGAGGACGGGATGGTGTTCGTCGGCAAGACCACCACTCCGGAGATCGCATGGAAGGCCGTGACCGACTCGGCACTGTACGGAATCACCCGCAACCCGCTCGACACCACGAAGACGGCGGGCGGATCGTCCGGCGGGAGCGCCGCTGCTGTCGCCGCCGGCTTCGGTCCCTGCTCGATAGGCACCGACGGGGGCGGGAGCATCCGCATTCCCGCGGCGTTCTGCGGTGTCGTCGGATTCAAGCCGACGCACGGACGGATTCCACTGTTTCCGGCGAGCCCGTTCGGTCCGCTCGCACACGCCGGGCCGATCACCCGAACCGTCGAGGATTCCGCCCTGCTCCTCGACATCCTGGCGCTGCCCGACCCGCGCGACCCCACTGCGCTCGCACCTCCCGTCATGACATTCCGCGGAGCCCTGGATCGTGAGGTCGTCGGTCTCGGTGTCGCGTATTCGAAGACACTCGGCTACGTCTCGGTGGACCCCGAGGTCGGCGACATCGTCGACCGCGCGGTGCGCCGGCTCGCCGATGCCGGACTGGTCGTCACCGAGGCGGATCCCGGATTCGACGACCCGCTCGAGGCATTCGACGTGCTGTGGGCGTCCGGCGCCGCCGCGATGCTGAAGAACTTCCCCGAGGGCACCCGCGACAAGGTCGATCCAGGCCTCGGTCGAGTGTGGGAACGCGGCGAAATACTCAGCGCCGTCGAATATCTCGATGCACGTGCCGTCGCCGCCGCCGTGGGCATAACCATGGGCACATTCCACATGACGCACAACGTGCTGCTGACCCCCGCGGTGCCGATCCCCGCGTTCGAAGCCGGCCACGACGTGCCGCCCGGGTCGTCTGCAACCACCTGGCCGCAGTGGACGCCGTTCAGCTACCCGTTCAACCTCTCGCAACAGCCGGCAATCAGTATTCCGGCGGGGACGACGGCGGCGGGGCTTCCCGTCGGACTCCAGATCGTCGGGCCGCGGCACTCGGACGACCTGGTCCTCGCCGTCGCACGGTTCGCGGAGTATGCGCTGGCCGACTGAAGGGTTATGGAGTGCTCGGCCACAAAGTCATTCGAATCTCCTGTACTGCACTGAAGGCTGTGCGCGATACCCACACCCATGCTGACCCGATCACCATTCGTGGTACAAGTTCCGTAAGGAGCTTCTTTGCGCTCGGTCCGTGACGAGTATTCCGAATAACACCGCGTGGGCAGCAAAGTGCATCACGTCGGTTGCCGCCCGACCGGAAAACACGCCGACCGGAAGGCAATGGCTTCCGGTGACGGGTTCGCACATTGGATGAAATTTGTAATCGTCAACTGGCGATGACGCCGAATTATGTACCGCCGAATCATCGACGACTGCTCCGATGACTACTGTGATCGGTACCGTCGAGCACGAAGTACCGCAACGCGGTGAACTGCGCATCGATCCGGTTGAGCCACGAACTGTTCGTCGGGTGTACGCGATCTCGACGTTGTTCGCCTCTGCCCACCGAGCAACGCGTTGGCACTTCTTCGTGGTCAGGTGCGGTGAGAAGTAGTCGCACACGATCGCGATACGAACCTCCGCCGGGTAGAGAGTGCGCAGGTACCGGCAGAATTCGAGGAACTCGGTGCGGTTCTTCGTCGTCGTGACGTGCCCGAACAGCTCGTCCTCACCCAGGTCGTACGCGGCGAACAAGTGCCGCACCCCGTGCGGACGGGTATACGTCGCCCGCCGACGACGTTGCGGCTCCTGGTCCGGGTCCTTGGACCGTTGGAAGGTTTCCACTTCTTGAAACGAGACACCCTCCTCGCGAAGCCAACACGCGTAGACCTTCGTGGCTGATGTCGTCGACCACCCCTCGGCGACCAGGAACTCGGCGAGTTCGGTCAGGCTCCAGGTCGAGAACGGGAGATCGTGCTCGACGGGGGTGGACTTGGCGATCTTCTTGATCTCCCGGCGTTCAGGCGGAGTGAAGGTCCTGGGTCGGCCGCCGGCGTATATCGGGTAGAGCGAGTCGAATCCGTCGTTGTTGAAGTTGTGGATCACGTCGCGGACCCGGTCGGCGCTGGTGAAGCTGACTTCGGCGATCTTGGGAACCGGCATGCCTTCGTCGTCGTCGAGTTCTCGCACTCGTACTCGTTCTGCCACGACCGGGCTGACCGATTCCGTGGCCGACACGCCGCAACTGGTCCGCGTGTCGGCTACAACGGGGCAAAGGTTCACGGGTGCGGCGCTAGTCATCGGGATCAGCGTCCACAACAAGCTTCGCGTACGCCAGAGTATGGATCTGTAAACCGGATTCAGCTGTCTGCCGGCATCGCTTGATCGTCGACCGCATCGACGAACGCCTACAGACGCAGCACGCACAGGACGGCCCTACTCGCCCTCCTCGTACGCATCCCGATCGTCGTCGAACTGGGCAGGGGTTGCCTGTTCGAGCAGATCACCTTCGGGAACCTCCAATACCGGTTCCGCAGTAACCCCCGGCTCGCCGGCCGGGCCAACCGGAATGTCCTGCTCGAGTGTGTCGGCCTCGGGGGCATCCCATGACCGGTCCCCGACGTCGTCCGCGGACAGGTCGCCAGGGTCGGCGGGCAAGTCCTGTTCGATGCGATCGGCCTCTGGTGCGATATCGAATGGGTCGTGCATGGCACGTCTCCTCTCCTCTCGCAATCGAGCATTGGCTGCTTCTAGACGGCGGTTGTCGCGTTCGAGTTCACCGGTGCGAGACTCCAGATCGAGGACCCGGCGAATACCGACCAGATTTACCCCCGCCTCGATGAGTTCGGCGATCCTTTCGAGCCTGAGGAGGTCGTCATCGCTGTATCGGCGGGTGCCGCCCTCGGTCCTGGCGGGGGTGACGAGCCCGTGCTGCTCGTACAAGCGCAGGGCTTGCATCCCGAACCCCGACAATTCCGAAGCCACCGAGATGCCATACACCCCGCGACGGGACCGCGACGACTCGTCACGATCCGTTCCTACAGACATGAAGCCCTCCGACCTTCCGACGCTCCCGACTCGTATTCTACGACTATGGCAAGAGTAAATCTGTGTGTATTTCCAAAGATAATTAATCCTCTCGTAGTCAGCACGACGCGAGGTCGACCCAGCCTTAGGCACACCTGCAACTGCGTACGTCTCGCAGATAGGCGCGAAGGCATCTTGATTGCATCTACTTCAGAAATTTCCACCTAGGATCTTGCCTAATCAACAACAGAGTGCTATACCAAATCTGTAGCAATTACAGAAGGTTACCTATCGGGGAAGGTTCTGGAGGTGGACATGATGCTGATGCGTACAGATCCGTTCCGCGACCTCGACCGTCTGACGGAACAGATCCTGGGTACTACGGCACGACCGGCGGTGATGCCGATGGATGCTTGGCGTGAAGAGGACCGGTTCGTTGTGGAGTTCGATCTGCCAGGCGTGGAGGCGGACTCACTGGATCTCGATGTCGACCGGAACACGCTGACGGTGCGTGCCGAACGGCCTGCACGCGACGAGAACCAGGAAATGGTCGCTGCCGAACGACCGCGTGGAGTGTTCAGCCGGCAGTTGTTCCTGGGTGAAGGTCTGGACACGGACCAGATCGAGGCGAACTACGACGCCGGCGTGCTCCGTCTGACGATTCCCCTCGCCGAGAAGGCCAAACCGCGCAAGATTGCGATCAGCAGCGCAAATGGCGACAGGAAGGCGGTCACCGCCTGACGGACGCCCTGAGAAGAGCCCGGAAGTAGGTGAGATGCGATGGCACAGGCAATCGTGGTCGCCGAGGCGTACGCCACCGAGCCGCCGGAGCATACCGAACGCGAGGCAGTCCGGCCTTGGCACGAGCTCGAATACGCACTGCTCATAGCCGATTCGGACCGACTCCTCGCTGATTCACTCACGCCGCAAACTGTGGGTCTGCTTCGTCGGATGGCCATCGATCGGTCGGGCCGGTCGCATCCACCCGCGTTCGCTCCGAGTACGTGGGCGGTACACGCTACCCCGGACCGGCCGATCGGCGCCAAGCAACGCGCCCCTCCTCGACACTGCCGAACAGAACGAATAAATCTGTCCGACAACCTTATCCGCGAAGGGAGCATGACAGTCGAGTGAGAAGAAAGGGTGATGCCCACGACAACCGAGTTCGTCTGCTGAACGGGATTCGTCTCGCTGCCGTCCCTCTACGTCCGTCGTGTGGATCTTCGCGCAGAGCGACGAATCCCAGGCACCCCGCCCGGACACCGCCGACACAGTGAGTAGCGACGGCGCCGACCGCCCCTCACCCGAGAGCTCGCATCGACGCACAGCCACGACCGGCAGAGAATTCTTGTCGGCCGTGCCGGGCAGACGTGCCGACACCGCTTGTCGCGCAGTATCGCACGGAGGCGAGGCGACGGTGATGACCACCGAATGCGATCCGTACCGCGTGCTGGGGTTGCTCCCCTCGGCGTCCCGGGCCGAAGTCACCAGTGCATACCGGCGACTGTTGCGCGCACATCACCCGGACACCCGCACCACCGGCCGCGACACCGCCGAGCAGTGCGACGACGAGATACTCCGGCAGATCTTGGCTGCCTATGAGCTGCTGCGAGACCCCCAGCGCCGAGCGTCCCACGAACGAACCGTCACTCGGCCCGACACAAGGGCACGTGAGCGATCACCGCGGGAGCACTCCTCGCCGGACGGAAACACACCCCCGATCAGGACGGACGTTGCCGACGCCGGTACCTCGCCGCCGAGGCGTATCGGCCCGTTCGAGTTGTGGGTGGGCCCTGTGCGCCGGCACCGCTGATGGGGCCGCGTTTCGCCCTGCGATCCGTGCCAGTAGGTGCGCTGCGTTGATGCAAATTCATTGTTCAAACCGACATAGATTTGCGTTAGGGTCGTACAGAAGTATCTGTAAACGGTGCAACGTCGGAACCGGAGGCATGGGGTGGCACACGAGTCGACCCCCCGATCCCGCATCGGGGTGTACGGCATCACGGTGGCGTCCGAGCTGTCCGGTATCGAACCTCAGACGCTGCGACTGTACGAGCGGCGGGGCCTGCTCACTCCGGCCAGAACGAGCGGCGGTACCCGCCGCTACAGCGACGACGACCTGGTGATCCTGCAGCGGATCGGTGAACTCGTCGCCGACGGGATCAACATCGCCGGCGTTGCCCGCATCCTCGAGCTGGAAGCAGACAACCTGTACCTCGAGACTCAGCTCGAAAACCTTGGCGCGAAACGCGACACCCGGCGCAGCGAGTGATCACCGAACCTCGGCGTCCGGCGCGTCCATACCTAGGAAATGCCGCTCCGCGTGCACGAAGCACTCAGTCGCCGACGTGAACCCCGGCACGGACAGTTCGTCGAAGTCCGCCCACCCGTCGACGCCGTAGAGCAGGGTGTCTGTGTTCCAGACGAGTCGGACGTTGTCGAATCCGTATCGCGACACGAGATACCTGTGGTTCTTCAGTGCTATGCGCGTCTCGTCGGTCATCGCGATCGACCTCGCTACCCATTCGTGCAGAGCTTGAGTCGATGTATCTACGACACGACAAATAATCTTTTTCTTTCAACACAGAAAATCATACATTTCTGTGGATAGTTCTCGGCGCCGGTGCTAATTTGATCGGTGCACACAGTGGACTGAATCCGCAGTCGGCGGATTCAGTGTCGACAGGAGGTGCAGAACTGTGCGCGAACCTCGAGCCGAAGCCGCCTTCGAGACTTTCGAGACTTCTGACACAGGCAATCCGCCTGCTGTCGATATCACACGCTACGAAGTCATCCGCTGGCCCGACCCGAGTCCCCTGCAACCGTGGTGGGACTCGATCATGCGAGGCGAGATAATAAGGAACACTGACGAAAGCGGAGTCGCGCAGCGCTGGCTGATCCGGTGTGACCGCTGCGATCACCGGTACGGCACGATCGCGGCCAACCGGCTCGACGCGAACTGCGCAGCGCGTACCAACGGCTGGATCGTCGGCGACGAGTCACTGTGCCCCGGCTGCGCCCACGTCGCACAGGCGCAGCCCGGAGCGGCTCCCGCGGCGGGCGCGGCCCGAGGGAGTGCACGGTGATCGACGCGAAATGCCTTTACGGAACCTCGTGAGAATAGACGAATCACATGTTTCGTAAGTGACATTCGCTCGTCTGTTTCGGAGATGCCCCCCTGCTGTATGTGTTCTGCTCCTGGCCAACCAGATCGTCTGTCAGCATCAGGTTCGTGAAGAAGATCCTCACGTACACCCGCACGATGTCCCCGTCCGTGTTCGCCTTCGTCATGGCGACAGGCGTCGTGTCCGTCGGCATGCACGCGGTCGACCGGAATCTTGTCTCCCTCGTTCTTTGGGTGTGCGCCGGCGCCGGCTGGTTGACGCTTCTGCTGTTGCTCTGCGTGAGAGCGGTCATCGCCCCGGACCGGTTGCGCGCTGACTTCGGTGATCCGCACCGTGCATTCGGCCTCTTCACAGTGGTGGCGGGCACCTGTGTGGTAGGCATCCGGTTCGCGGTCGCGGATCTACTGGGGTGGGCCGTGGCGCTGTGGCTCTTCGGTCTCGCGCTGTGGCTCGTCCTCGGGTACGCGGTGCCGTGGCTCGTCGTGCTACGTGACCACCATCTTGGAAGGTCTGCGGCCGCAGATGACACCCCCGCCGCGCGCTCGGACCTCATCCGTGACATCGACGGAACCTGGTTCGTCTGGGTCGTTGCGATGCAATCGGTTGCCGTCCTGGCTGCGATGTTGCAGCCGCACCTGAACGGCACGCGCGACCTGGTCGCCGTCGTTGCCGTCATCGGGTGGGGTGCGGGACTCGGTCTCTATGCGGTGGTGGGCGCAGCCCTCGTCGTGCGGGTTCTGCGGTACGGGATCCCTGTGAACGAGCTCGGGCCCTCTTTCTGGGTGGTGATGGGCGCGTTGGCGATCTCGACGCTGGCCTCCGGGCATCTGCATGCGATGGCACCGACGAGTCCTGCAGCAAGTGCCGTGCATGGGGCGGCAGGTGGCGCGGCGCTCGCACTGTGGGGCTTCGCGACGTGGCTCGTTCCCGGCTTACTGCTGATGGGTATCTGGCGTCACGTACGGCGCCACGTCACGATCCGCTATACGACCGAGCTCTGGGCCATGGTCTTCCCCATGGGGGTCTACTCGGTGGCGAGCATGACCGTTGGCGGCACGCTCCGGATACCACTCATCGACGATGTCGGGCGTGTGTTCATCTGGGTGGCACTCACCGCCTGGGTGTGCGTCGCGGCGGATTTCCTGCTGCAGCAAACCATGTCACGGACCAACGTCGAATAGGTCCGTCGTCGAGAACTCGCGGATGCGCGCATCCTCGTTCGAAGCAGGCGAGTGCCGGCCACGCGACCGACGCGGAGCGTCAGCCCTCGAGGATTCGTGTGATCGCGGCGAGCGTCGTGGGGATGCCCTCCCGAGCAGCCTGTTCCCGCGCCGCGATCTCCCGCGGAGCCTCGGCGCCGAACCGCTTGTCGAAGAATTCCCTCCCGGCCTCACCGAACTCCCATGTCTCCGTCAACTCCGTGCCGCCGTCCGTGGGCTTGACGAGATAGCCCCAGCGCACCACTCCCGGACCGACCGACCACGCGAACTCCCGGCCAGGATCAGCGACGACGACCTCCGAGCGTGTCTCCCAGGTGCGGTCCGGGGTCACGTTCCGCCCGGTGAAGAAGGCACCGACCTCGGGTCCCTGACCCTCGTCCCACCAGCACTGGGTGCACACCGGCGACCACTCACCGGTCCGGGTCACATCCGACACCAACGCGTACACCTCCTCCGGAGTGGCGCGCACGACGACAGAGGACTGGAGGGTCAGAGGCAAGGTCTGCATGGGCCCCATCCTGCCTGCTCCCCCCACGGGGCCGTCAGGGTGACCCGTCTACGGCTCTCGGGCGAAGGTCAATGTCTCCCCCGCTACCCCCTGGATCCACAGGTCGTTGCACGCCACGGCGAGTTCGGGCAGCCCGTCCTCGATGGTCGCGAACACATTTCCCGGCACCCACCCGACGTCACCATTGATCAGCAGGTTGTTGCGGCCGTAGAACAGCGCCAGATCGGTAGCGCCCTGCTCGTGGTGGGCCTCTGATCCCGGTTCGTACCCGTACGCCGGGTTGCCGATCTCCCACGGCTCGAAGTCGAACAGGCACACATCACCGGGAATCGGCGTCACCGTGGGATTTTCACGATGTGGCGCTGTCGCAATCCGCGGGACGAGCGTATAGAGCTCGTTGCGTGCGTATTTCGCGTGGAACGCGGCGCCGCTCTGTGGTAGCGCGTTCCACACCGACTCGCACGTCAGCGGCGCCTCCACTTCGAGGAGTCTTGCGCGGCAGGAGATGCCACGTTTGTCGAGCGTGATCGTGATGAAGCGAGCCACAGAACCTCCTGAACGCAATCAGACTTCGTCGAGCACCTCGGACCAGATGCCGAGGCCGTCCTCGATCTGGTCGGACGTGACGATGAGCGGCGGAATCATTCGTACGACATTCATGTACGCGCCGCACATCAGGAGCAACAGCCCCTTGCTTGCCGCGAGTTTCTGTGCAGCTGCTGCGCGTTCGCGATCGGGCTCGCCGTCTGCTGTGACGAACTCGCTGCCCACCAACAGCCCCAGGCCTCGCACATCACCCACGGCATCGGTCGCCCGGGAGCGCGCACCCGCGAGCAGTTCGACACCGCGCGCCGCGGCGTTCTCGACGAGGCCTTCCTTCTCGATGACATCGAGTGTTGCCACCGCTGCCGCACACGACACGGCATTGGCACCGTAGGTTCCGCCCTGGGACCCCGGCCATGCCTTGGCCATGAGCTCTTCGGATGCCGCGATGCCGGACAGGGGGAAACCGCTGGCGAGGCCCTTCGCGATCGTGATCACGTCGGGCCGGGTGTCGAAGTGCTGGTGTCCGAAGAACTTGCCTGTGCGTCCGAATCCGGTCTGGATCTCGTCGAAGACGAGGAGGATGCCATGCCGGTCGGCGCGCTCACGCAATCCTTGGAAGAATCGGGTGTTGCCCGGTACGTAACCACCCTCGCCGAGAACGGGTTCGACGATGAACGCCGCGGTTTCGGCCGGCGACGTGACCGTCGCGAAGAGGTAGTCGAGTTCTTTCAGTGCGAAATCGGTGGCCTGTTCCTCGGTCCATCCGTAGCGGTAGGCGTTGGGGAACGGCGCGATGTGCACGCCACCCATCAGGGGGCTGAACCCCGCGGAGAATCGGGTGCCCGAGGTGGTCATCGACGCGGCGGCGACGGTGCGGCCGTGGAATCCGCCGTGGAACACGATCACGTTGGGACGTCCGGTGGCCTGGCGGGCCAGGCGCAGCGCGGCCTCGACCGCCTCACTCCCCGAGTTCGCGAAGAACAGCGAGTCGAGTCCCTCGGGCAGGACGGCGCCGAGCCTTTCGGTGAGTTCGAGCAAGGGTTTGTGCATGACGGTCGTGTACTGGCCGTGGATCAGCGAGCCGATCTGACGTTGCGCCGCTTCTACGACGTGCGGGTGGCAGTGACCGGTGCTGGTGACACCGATTCCCGCCGTGAAGTCGAGATATCTGCGCCCGTCGGTGCCGTAGATGTAGCTGCCGGCGGCGTGGTCGACGGTGACGGGCGTGGCTTGCTGAAGCAATGGAGACAGTCGAGTCATGACAACCCTCCCGGGTTCGGCGACCGAGTTCGAATCCCAATCCTATTGTTGGATTGTTGACAATATGCATAACATGGGCGGAGGCCGAAGGCAACGGACGAAAGGCATGCCATGCCCGATCAGGCGGTCACTCAGAACGACAAGCTCAGCCCGAACGAAGACGCAGCCATCCGCACGGTCCCGACGGGCCTCTTCATCAACGGGCAATGGCAGGACGCCGACCGCACGATGCCCGTCGTCGATCCGTCCACCGAACGGGAGTTGTGCTCGGTCGCCGACGCGAGCCCCGCCGACGGGATGCGCGCTCTCGACGCCGCGGCAGCGGCCCAGGACTCGTGGGCGCAGACGTCACCGCGTGAACGCTCGACGATCCTCGCGGACGCGTATCGGCTCATGATCGAGAACGTCGACCGGCTCGCGCTGATCATGACGCTCGAGATGGGTAAGCCGCTTGCCGAGGCACGCGGCGAGGTCAGCTACGCGGCCGAGTTCTTCCGCTGGTTCGCCGAGGAGGCCGTCCGCATCGACGGCGGCTACATGCAGGCCCCCGCGGGCGGATCGAGGTTTCTCGTCACCCGGCAGCCGGTGGGCCCGACTCTGCTCATCACCCCGTGGAACTTCCCGATGGCGATGGGCACCCGCAAGATCGGCCCGGCCATCGCCGCCGGCTGCACGAGCGTGATCAAGCCGGCGTCTCAGACCCCGTTGTCGATACTCGCCCTCGCCGACCTGCTCAGTGAGGCGGGACTTCCACCCGGGGTCGTCAACGTCGTCACCACGTCGCAGTCCGACGACGTGATGGCCCCGCTGATCCTCGATCCGCGTTCGCGCAAGTTGTCGTTCACGGGATCGACCGGAGTCGGCAAACACCTGCTCGAACTGTGTGCGCGCACCGTCATGCGCACCTCGATGGAGCTCGGCGGCAACGCCCCGTTCCTCGTGTTCGACGATGCGGATCTCGACGCCGCCGTCGACGGCGCGATGGCCGCGAAGATGCGCAACATCGGGCAGGCCTGCACCGCCGCGAACCGTATCCTCGTCCAACGCGGTGTCGCCGAGGAATTCACGAAGCGCCTCACCGAACGCATGTCCGAGCTGCCGATGGGTCGCGGTGTCGAGGACGGGGTGGTCGTCGGGCCGCTCATCAACCGCGCCGCCGTCGACAAGGTCGGCGAGCTCATCGATGACGCCGTCGCCCGCGGCGCGACCGTCGCGCTCGGCGGCACCCCGGTCGACCGACCCGGATACTTCTATCCCGCGTCGGTACTCACCGACGTCGCCGACGACGCGCAGATGTGCCACACCGAGATCTTCGGTCCGGTCGCGGCGATCAGCACCTTCGAAACCGAGGAGGAAGCGGTCCGCCGCGCCAACGACACCCCCTTCGGGCTCGTGTCCTACGTCTACACCGAGAATCTGCGACGGGGGCTGCGCGTGTGCGAAGCGCTCGAAGCCGGGATGGTGGGGCTGAATCAGGGAGTGGTCTCCAACCCCGCCGCACCTTTCGGCGGGATCAAGGAGTCCGGGCTCGGGCGCGAAGGCGGTTTCACCGGAATCGACGAGTTCCTCGAAACCAAGTACATCGGCGTGGCCCTCTGACAGTTCCGCTCCTAACCTCGATTTTTCGCGCAGCCTGACCGAAGGTCGGGTTTACGTCGTTCGATGCTGATTTGGTGTCAGGGCGCGAGGATGTGCCCGATGCCGCTCGGGTGGGCGCCCGGTTCCACCGTCCGGGGTGCCTTTCGCGTGTCGTCGGAACAGGCCATCGCGGTCAGGTGAAGGCGCAGCGGATTCGTTGCCGGGCGTCCGCGATCGCGTGTGCCCACTGCCAACTCGCATCGATCCGCATCCGGACCTGCCGGGGCAACGCGGGTGATCCGAGCCGCGACATGGAGCACGCGGTAGCGGAACGCACCGATCTCACACCACGCCAGATCCGGATGCTCCCGGAAACCGAGAAGCTTCGTCCAGGCGACCAGATCGGTCGACGGGCGCAACTCCAGCCCGGCCGACCCGCCGGGGACCTGCCCTCGCGGGGTGTCGGTGATGAACCCGGTGATCCGGTGCCCGTCCGAATCGGTGAAGCGTAGCTGCGCCCCCGGATACGGACGTTCCTTACGCAGCACCAACCGGGTGCCGTCCGGCCAGGCATCGAGGCCGACCAGATCGGTGGCCTCCGCCACCCAGGCACCGTCACGGACCTCGCCGTCGGCATCGATCGCCGCCGTCCACGCCGCTCGGGCGTTGAGGATCTCGGCGGCGGTATTGCTCCCACCGCGCCCGTCGGTGGAGATTTTCACCCGTGAACCTGCTGCGTTATTCTTCACCTGCGAAGTGCCTTCTTGTCAGCATTGTGGAACCGTAGAGAAGTCCCATTATGCCCTGCAGGACAGGCACTTTCGCTTATCTACACGTGCCGAGCGGTGAACAACCACGAATTTTCCAGGCTAACCATTCCGCACCGAGGCGACATCCTGCTCGTCGCTCACACCCAGGCTTCGGCTCAACGCGAGCACGGCATCGCGGCGGCTCAGCGCCCCGAACGGTGAGCCACCGGTCGGGTTGCTGCTGCCGCAGATCCAGGTGGGGCCGTCGGAAAGGTGCTCCAGCGCCTCCTCAGCGACGTCGGACGGGTCGGCGAGGTCCCGGCGGGAGTCGCCCGCGGCACCGAGCGCTCGATGCATCGACGGGGTGTCGGTCGCACCGAGCACGAGTCCGAGAACATCGACCCCGCTGCCACGCCACTCGGCCCACAGACTCTCCGCCAGGATCAGATCGAACGCCTTGGTGGCGCCGTAGGTGGCGAGGGTAGGCCCTCCCACCCAGGCGGCCCCTGAGGTCACGAGGACTACGGCGCCACGGCCCCGCGCCACCATCGGCCCACCGAACCTGTACGCCGCGTCGACAACACTCGTGCAGTTGCGGTGCACCAGCGACAGGTGCGTCGCGAGGTCCTTGTCGAGGAACGCGGCGCTGCGATCGTCGCTACCCGCGTTGTAGACGAACAACCCGACCTCGAGGTCGGAGGTCGCGACATCGAGCTCGGCCGGAGCATCGGACGCACTGAGGTCGAGTTGGACCGTACGCACTTCGACGCCGTGCTTCGACCGGATTTCGGCCGCGCGGTCGTCCAGCACCTGTTGTCGCCGCGCCACCAGCACAATGTTCATGCCGCGGGCGGCCATACCGTGGGCGAAGGCCGCACCTACCCCATCGGAACCGCCGGCGATGATGCCCCACTGTCCATATTTACCGGCCAAGTCTGTCGTCACTGTTCGGTCCTTGTCGTCCTGATGGATTCGGGTTTCGGGGCCGTCTGCGTCATATCGACGGCCATGTCTGTGCCAGCAATTCACGTGCTGCCCGGACACATCGGCCAGCGCGCGATGTCGTCGATTCGCCTGCTTCGGCCCTCGAGCGCATGGGCACCTCGAGGCCGATCACGACGTCCGACGGCATCACAGCAAGCATCTCCAGCAGCGGAAGTTCCCCTTCGCCCGGCACCATCCTGTCGGTGGTGTCGTCGCGGTACACAGCTCCACGCTGCTCGATCGTGTGATCACTGAGCTGCACATATCCGATCAACGTGGGATCGACCGCCGCGAGCTCTCGCGCAGTGTGCCCTGCGCGTGCGAGGTGCATGGTGTCGATGAGGAGGCGGAAGTCCGGGTGCGCCACATGGCGGACCGCGGCGAGCGCGGTATCCAGGTCCGGCACCGACATGGATGGAGCGAACTCGACAGTCGTCTCCATTCCTCTCTCAGCAGCCATCTCTGCGAGTATTCGGAACTCGTCGAAGCTGCGGTTCAAATCTGAATCCATGCTCGTGGTGTTGATCCTTGCCACGCCGAGCTCCGCCATGACGTCCAGGCTGCGGGCCTCGTCGCGGATTTCTCTGCCAGGCCGGGCGAGGAACCCTTCGCCGAGTGAGATCGTGACCCCGGTGTCGCGCATCGCCGCGACCATCCGGCGCCGGAGCGACGTGTCATCCAACAGCGAGTACGGCTCGTATCCGTGTGGGTTGAACGCGCCGCCTGTCAGTCCGATCGCAATGTAGGGGCAGTCGAGTTCTGCCGCCAACTCGACGAACTCGACCGGTGGGAGTCCGAAAACAGTCTGGTGCTCGATCGCCAGAAGATCCATGTGGAGCCTTCCTCGCTGCTCAGCCGGACTCGACCGACGGCGCAAGCATCTCTCGATGCTCGGCGGTCCCGTCGAGATTGGCATTGATCCGTTCCTCGATCCGCCACCCGTTCTGGGTGCGCACCCAGCGCCAGGTGTTCGCGGAGACCCGCGCGACCCAGAACCGGTCGGCGGCGGCATCCCAGCGGATGTTGAGCGCGTAGCTGCGGCCGGTCGCCCGGTTACCGTCGACCACGATGTGCGGCACGGTCAGGACGTGGCCGCAGCCGTCTCGGATCAGACTCTGGTGGCCGTCACCGTGCACCATGCCGGCGATCTCGTCGCGCCCCCGCATCCGCCGCTGTGGGACGGCGTCGAAGGTGCCGTCGTCGGTCCAGAGTGCGGCCGCAGCCTCCCCGGAACCGCTGTCGACGGCGGGCCCGTACCGAGCGACGAGTTGCATGATCTCGACCTGGTCCTCGAGAGCCCGAACCTTGGCGGCCAGCGCCGCGATCGTGTCTCGCAGTTCACCTATCTCGTTCACTCTCAGCCCTTTCCATTCGTCGCACACCCGTTCACGGAACAACGATGATGCGTGCGGGCCCGTTGGCGTCGCGGGAGGCGTCGAGAGCCTCGGGCACCTCGTCGAGGCCGACGGACCGGCCCAGCATCGGCGTGACGTCGAGGCTGCCCGAACAGACCGCTTCGAACGCTGCATCCCAGTGATCCGGCCACGGTCCGCCACCGAATTGGATATTGAGACCCTTCCGCTTGGCAGTCATGGTGTGCAGATGATCGCCTTCCGGCGGGCCTCCGACCGAGAAGATCCGAGTGCCGCGTTCACATCCCTTGATGATCGAATCGAGCACCCCGGGAAGACCCACGCACTCGAACACCACACAACCCGGCAGGCCGGCTGCTGCCATCATGTCCCTCATCGACGCGGCCGAGCCGGACGCCACATCGCGCCATGCCTGGAACGGTGAGATCTCCGCGGGATCCACGACCACGTCGGCGCCCATCAACCGGGCCGTCTCTCGCCGAGACTCGACGAAGTCGACCGCCACGATCGGGCCGATACCGAGCCCCTTCAAGGTCGCGATCGTCGACAGCGCAATAGCGCCACAGCCGATGACCAGCGGCACCTCCCGCGTCGTCATCCGAGCGCGTGCTGCCGCCGACCATCCGACCGCAATTGCGTCCGCGACACACACGACCTCGCTCGGCAGATCTGACGCCACCACCCGAGCGCCGACCTCGTCGATGAGAAAGTATTCGCCGAAGCCGCCGGGGGTCTCAGGATTCTGGCCGATGATCTTGCGACCGCCGGGGGTGGCCAGTACCGGCAGCGAGCTCACCCGTGTGCCGCGGGCGATCCGGCGGTCCGTGTCCGGGCCGTAGTCGACGACCTCCGCGCAGAACTCGTGGCCCATGACGATGTCGACGTCCTGATCGTAGGTCGACATCCCGCTGTCGTCGTCGGCGCCCGCTTCCGGGTGATCCATGAAGTGCAGGTCCGAGGCGCAGATCCCGCACGCCAATGATCGGACGAGAAGTTGCCCCGCTCCGGGTATCGGATCGTCGATGATCCGAGGCTCGACGGTCCCTCTTCGCAGTACAGCAGCACGCATCGTCTTCTCCTCCTGGAGTATTCAGCCCTTCCCTTGAAGGACGCTAGCGACTCGAGGTCAATTACGGAAGACAGTCTCCTGATATTATCGAATTGCATCTGCCCAGAATCCAGAGGTGCTGATCTGCTGCAAAGCCCCCGATGACTTCGAACAGCGGTCGGTTCGGTGCGTTCGTCTTCCGACTCGACAGTCGAAACCGAATACCTCGGCGTAGCGCTGTAGCCGTACGGCCGACGGGAGGAGCGATTCCCTGACAGGATCGCCCCATGCTGGCCACGACGGTGGCGCGGTTCCGCGCCGAGTTGAACACCCACCCGGTGGGTCGTGCGCTCGAGCGCATTCTGGTGGGGCTCGGGCGGATCGAACTCGTCGACCGCTCGATGACGCTCGCGGCGCAGCTGTTCACCTCGGTGCTTCCCGTCATCATGGCCGCGTCGGTCCTCGTCGACACGTCCGGAGTTCGGGAGTCTCTGCTCGCACCGTTCGGCGTCGATCCCGATGTACTCGTCCAGGACGGGTTCGAGGTGACGTCGGAAGCAGCGGCATTCGGCGCGGTGGGGCTGCTGATGGTGCTCATCAGCGGCACGTCGTTCGCACGTGCCCTCGGCAGGGTGTACGGGAAGATCTGGGACACGCCCGTGCTGCGCCTGTCCCACGCGTGGCGGTGGTGCGCGGTTCTGCTTCTGGTAGCGGCATCCGCTCTGCTCACCGGGCTGATTCACCAGCTCGGTTCACCGATTCTCGCGGTGATCGCCCAGTGGTGCATGTGGGTCTGCGTGTGGACGGCGTGCCCCACGCTGCTCACGTCGGGACTCGTTCCCACTCGTGTACTGGTCGCGACAGGAGTTCTCACCGCCACTCTCCTGACCGCGGTCAGCGTCGGAGGACGGGTGGCGCTGCCCCACGTCACTGCCAGTTCCGAAGCGCATTTCGGGACGCTCGGGATCGTGTTCACGATGGTCGGGTACCTGTTCGTCGTCGCGATTGCGCTCGTGGCGTCGCCGGTGATCGTCCAAGCGCTCATTGGCGACAACGACTCCGGAGACGTCGAGACCCATCCATACTGAGTCGGTGTCCTGGTCCGGGATCGCCGCCCCAGTGCTGGATCTGCCGCTGACCACGAGCTCAGCGGCGATCATCTTCACCGTTGCTGCGGTCGTCGGGCTCGGCGTGCTCGCCATCCGGCGAAGCCGGCGGTGGCTCCTCCTCTTGCCGGTCCTGGGACTGTGTGCGCTGGCGATGGCCGTGATCGCCGCGGTTGTCGTCGAGAAGCTGTGGCGGCCGTTCCCGGACCGCCTCCCGACGACGGTCTACGTGTGGGCCGGGCTCGCGCTCCTCGCCCTCGCGCTGCTCGTCGGCCGGTGGTTCTGCCGCGATCGCGAGCACCGCCATGTCCTCGCGGGATGCGGGCTGATCGCCGCGTGGCTCGTGGTGACGGTGGCCGCCGCCGCGCAGATCAACGCCGTGTACGACGAATACCCGACCGTCCGCGCCGCACTGGGAGTGAGCGATTACCGGACCGTGTCCTTCGACGAACTCACCCGAGTGGACACGGTCCCGAGCGACACGTGGTCGCCTCCGCCCGATCTACCGTCCAGCGGTGCGGTGACCACCACGCCGATACCCGGCGCGACCTCGGAGTTCGAGGCCCGCGGCGCGAACATCTACCTTCCGCCCGCCTACTTCACCGATCCCCGTCCGGAACTGCCCGTCCTGGTGTTGTTGGCGGGACAGCCCGGCAGTACCGAGGACTGGCTCGTCGGAGGCGAACTCACGCAGACCATGGAGGCCTTCGCAGCCGCGCACAGCGGACTCACACCTATCGTGGTGCTCGCCGACGGAACCGGCAGCGAGTTCGCAAACCCGATGTGCGTCGACTCGCACCTCGGCAACGTCGCAACATACCTGTCGGTCGACGTCCCGGAGTGGGTGCGCAGCAACCTCCAGGTCGACACCGACCCGGGAGCGTGGGCGATCGGAGGCCTGTCGTACGGCGGCACCTGCGCACTCCAACTCGCGACACTTCGACCGGACGTCTATCCGACCTTCCTCGACATGTCCGGGCAGGCCGAGCCGACCCTCGGCGACCGCACCAGCACGATCGACGAGGTGTTCGGGGGCGACGGAGCGGCATTCGATCGAATCGACCCCGCGTACCTGCTTGCCCACAAACGTTTTCCCGATTCCGCCGGTGCGTTCGTCGTCGGCGCCGACGACAGCGAGTACCGGCCCGGAGTCGAACAGCTCGCCGCCTCCGCGAGAGCGGCCGGAATGGATGTCCACCTCACCGAACTACCCGGCGGTCACAGCTACGAAGTATGGTCCGCCGGGTTGGAGAAGGAGCTACCGTGGCTGAGCCAGCGACTCGGACTCGTCGACCCGTGACACAGCGCCGCCGGACGGTGCTCACGCGCGGCACATCGATGCTGCGACGCGCTCCCGTGACGCTCGGGTTGCTGGCGGGCCTCTGGATTCTGGCAGCGGCGACGGGAAGCGTCCTGCACGGGCCGTCACGAGGCGTCGCCCACAACGTCTCGCTCGGGATCGCGAACTTCTCGGACGGACACGTCTGGGTGTTGTGGACATCCGGGTTGTTCGCGTCGCGGCTCTCGGAGTATCTCCTCGCGACGATCGTGATCCTGGCAGTCGCGGTTCCGGTCGAGAACATCAGCGGGAGCGGACGCTTCGCGGTGAGCGCGGTCGCGACCCAGGGGGTGGGCGCAGCAGCGGCGCTGGCCCTGGCTCAGATCGCCTCGATGGTTCCGAACTCGTGGGGGCTCGAACTGCACGGCCACCTGATCGAAGATCCCCTTCCCTGGGTGATCGGCACGTTGCTGGCCGCCACCGCCGCGATGCCGACACTGTGGCGACGACGAATCCGCATGGTCACGGTGGTCTTCCTGATCACCACCGCGCTCTTTGCAGGGCACCTGCAGGACCTCACGCGTCTGTGCGCGGCCCTCGCCGGGCTGGCGCTGGGACCGATCCTCTTCCGCGGCCGCACGCACACGACAACACTCGGCGGCACCATCAGGGAACAACGCACTCTCGTCGCACTCGTCGTCGCAGCCAGTGTGCTCGGACCCATGCTGGCGGCGTTCTCCCCGCACGCCATCGGACCACTGTCGGCGCTGCGTGAACTGTTCGGCCAGGTTCCCTACACTGCCCGGGAACTCGTGGACGTGTGCGCCGATCCCGCTCTGCAGGGTGAGTGCCGCAAGGGACAGCAGGCCCTTCGACTGTCGGGATTCGGTCCGGTGGTCGCGAACCTGATGCCGGCAGTGGTGCTGCTGGTGGGTGCGGAGGGGCTACGGCGGGGGCGGCGGGCGGCGTGGCTGCTCGCGACGTGTGGGCATGCAGCCCTGATCGCGGCGGCCGCAGCAAGCATCATCGTGCGGATCACCGAACGCGACGAGACGCGGTCGCTGGTGTACGGAGTGCATCGACACGGTTCGCTGTACCAGGAACTGGCGCCGCTGTCGGCGCTCCTCGCTGTGCTCATCGTGCTTCTGGCAACACATCGGTTGTTCGACGTACGCGCGCCTCGCGGCACGTACCGGCACGTGCTTCTCGGTACCGCCGCGGCGGCTGCGGTGGCCCTCGTCGTCTATGTCGCAGTGGGCAGCCTCCTCACCGACGGCTTCGATCGCGACTCCGGACCGGTGACACTACTACGCGATTTCCCTCACCGGCTGGTGCCACCGGTGTATCTGCAATTGTTCGAGCCTCCGGTGCTCCCGTTGACCACGCCCGCGACCCTGCTGTTCGAATGGGCGGGTGTCTCGGTATGGATCGTGTTCGCCGTGTTGATGCTCCGAAGTTTCATGATTCCCGTACTGGGCCACTCCCCTGCCGACGAACAGCGAGTGCGTGCATTGCTGCGGTCGCCGGGCGGAGATTCGTTGTCGTGGATGATCACGTGGCCGGGCAACAGTTACTGGTTCAGCGACAACGGCGCGCATACGATCGCGTATCGCGTGCATTCTGGCGTCGCTCTGACCACCGGCGCTCCTGTTGGTGATCCGGCCACGCGGGCCGGCGCGGTCGACTCCTTCGCCGCCTATTGCCAGCGAAACGGGTGGACACCGTGTTTCTACTCGGTAGGCGAGGATCTCGCGGTGATCGCACGCGAGCACGGTTGGGGTTGTGTTCAGATCGCGGAGGAAACGGTGATCGACCTGCCCGATCTTGCATTCAAGGGCAAGAAATTCCAGGACGTGCGTACCTCGCTCAACCGCGCCACCAAGCAGGGAATCGAGGCACGCTGGACCACCTTCGCGGAGGCACCCCTGTCCGTCACCTCTCAGATCGTGGAGATCTCGGAGGAATGGGTCGCCGATAAGGGCCTTCCCGAAATGGGGTTCACTCTCGGGGGCCTCGACGAGCTGAAGGACCCCGAAGTACGTCTGCTGGTGGCGCTCGACGGCGACGAGCACGTCCACGGAGTCACTTCGTGGATGCCCGTATTCCGCGACGGCGAGCTCGTAGGTCTCACGCTCGATTTCATGCGGCGGCATTCCGACGGCTTTCCACCGGCGATGGAGTTCCTCATCGCATCGGCCGCGCTCTCCTCTCGGGAGGACGGACTCGAGTTCCTGAGCCTGTCCGGCGCCCCGCTCGCCAGTGCTGTGGACGCATCCGACGGCGACGATCGCGGGGCACTCGACGACCTGCTCGACCTGCTCGGGCACACCCTCGAGCCGGTGTACGGGTTCCGATCGCTGCTGACGTTCAAAGCCAAGTTCCAGCCCCGCTACCGCCCCATATACATGGTGTTCCCCGACTCCACTGCACTGCCCGGAATCGGGATCGCGGTCGGCCACGCGTACCTGCCGAACATGTCGCTCGAGCAGGGACGCCAGCTCATGTCCCGGATACTGCAGCGCTGACGACTACAGCACCGGAACCTGAACTCTCAGGCACAGTCCATGCAGATGTTCTCCGACGGATCGGCCATGCGATTGCGGTGCTGAACGAGAAAACAACGCGTGCAGGTGAATTCGTCTGCCTGACGGGGAACTACGCGGACCGTCAGCTCCTCACCCGACAGGTCTGCGCCGGGCAGCTCGAACGATTCGGCCGTGTCGGATTCCTCGACGTCCGCGACCGCGGCCTGCGCGGTATTGCGGCCGGGGGCCAAGATGTCGAGCGATTCCTCGTTCTGTTCGACCCGGGGGCGGTCGTAGTCGGTTGCCATGGGCTCCTCCCATTCGTGGACTTCTGGTAGCTACACCAGGGCTTGGTTGACCGATGGTAGAGCACAACGCACGTCGGGGAGTATTTATGCCCGATCACAGGATGATTTCACAATCGCCCGCCGGCGTTACCTCGCGCACCCGTGATCGGCGTAACGAAACCTCACCCGGTCATCCCAGGCTTCACGCGACAACGTCAGGATGCTTCGACCCGCTCGGCATGAATGCCACCGCCCCTGTTCCCCGCCTCGTCGGGCAAGGTGATCGGGTCGAAGTGTCGAGGGATCGCGAACACTGCCACCACGCCGAGGACGGCCGTGACCGCCGTGATGACGAATGCGGCGACGAACCCGCCGTCGCTGTACGCGACCGCTCCCCCCGTGACGTCCGCTGACAGGTCCGCGACGAACGAGTTGTTCATGACCGCGAAGACGATCACCGGCAGCGCCGCGGAGATCAAACTCTGCACGACACCAGCAATGCTGGCCGTCGAGGCCTGCAACTGCGCCGGCACCGTACCGATGAGCTGGTTGGGGATCGCTGCGTAGCCGAGCCCCATTCCCAGACCGACGAGCCCAGCGAATACGAACAGCGTGGACTTGCTGTCGTGTTGAATGGCCGTCAGCACGGCTCCGAGACCCATGCACACCATGCTGGCGAAGAGCAGGGAGCGAGGCGGGACACCCCGGCCGCAGAGCGTACCGACAACGATGCCCCCGGCCATCGTCATGACCCCGAGCGGCACCTGGAAAAGTGCGTAGCCTTCCGCATCGAGCCCGAATCCGTAGCCGAGCCCGAAAGTGCTGGGAGTCATGGTCATTATGGGCAGGATCATCGAGTACACGGCACCGATGCCGTAGACGCTGCCGGCCGCAATCACCGTGAACAGCACGGGACGCCGTCCGAGGATGTCGAGACTGATCAGCGGTTCGGGCATCCGCTTCGCGGTGGCGTACCACCCGCAGACGAGGGCGACACCACCGAGCAGGAAGATGATCGTGGACGGCGCCGACCAGCCCCACGCCGGCCCGAAGCTGACCCCGATCAGAACACCGGCGAGTCCCGCGCCGAGCAGGGCGGCACCGATGAAGTCCACTCTGGACCGCAGGCGGACAGTGGTCTCGGACGTGCTGAGGAGGATCAGGACGACGAGAACGGTGAGGATCGCGCCGAAGAACCAGAAGACACTGCGCCAACCGAACCCATCGATGAGCCACCCGGCGAGGAACGGCGCCGCCACGGTGATCAACCCCATTCCAGCAGTGGAGATGCTGACTGCAAGCGGAACAATCTTGGGCGGGAACACATCACGAATGAGCGAGTACGTCAGGAAGAGACAAGGGACGAGCATTCCGCCCAGGGCACGCCCGGCGATCATCACAGCGTAGTTCATCGCGACCGCCGACAGCAGTGTTCCGGCAACGGATATCACGATGCACCAGAGGAGCAGTGTGCGTTTGCCGTACATGTCGGCGAGCTTGCCGACCAGCGGGGCGGTGACCGCTCCTACCAGCAGGAAAGCGGTGATCAGCCACGCACCTTGGTCGGTGTGGAACTGAGTGGTGATGGCCGGAAGTGCCATCGACACCGTCATGTAACTGACGCTGAGCACCTCGAGAACCAGCACCATCGATGCAAGCGAGAAAATCAGCCGTGGTGTCCACCCGCGGTCATCGACCGTCGGCGCACCGTCGTCGAGTGCATTCGCCATGAGAACTCCTCGGAATCGTTGAGACAGCAATGTTGGGATATTCGTCGAATGTCGAGACGACCGGCCTGAACAGCCGGACGTCGTTTGCAGGTCGAGTCGCGAGTAGGACGCGAACTCACGACGCGGCCCGCCCGCCGGTAGCAGTGGTCCCGTCTACCGCATCAGGACCTGTCCACCGTCCACGGGGAGGGAATGTCCTGTGATGAAGCTGGACTCGTCGCTGCACAGGAACGCGACAGCCGCTCCGATGTCCAGTTCGGGGTCCCCGAATCGTCGCAACGGTACCGTTCGGAGGTACTCCTCGGCCTCGTCCGGACGATCCTCGGCCCATTCGGCGAGAGCCGGCGACGAAGCAAGGGGCAGAACGGCATTGACGCGAATCCCGTCCCCCGCCCACTCGCACGCGGCCGCTCGGGTCAACGATCGGATGCCTTCCTTGGCCGCAGCGTAGACGCCGTACCCCGAAGGGTCCCATCGGACGCCCGCGGCCGACCCGAGGTTGACGATGGTGCCGTCGCCCTTCAGATGTGGGTGGCACGCTCGCATGATTCTCCACGCGGCTCGGGGCCCTGAATCCATCACCGAGCTGTACTGCTCCTCGGACACATCCAACAGCGTTCCATTGAAGGTGGTCTGGGCATTGTTGACGAGAATCGACAGTGCACCGAAATGGTCGACGACGGCGTCGACGAGTGCGGTGATCTCGTCGGCGACAGTGACATCACACGAAAACGCCTGGGCGTCGCCGCCGCGACCCCGAATCTCTTCGGCAGCCGCCTCGACCTTCCCTCGGGTGCGACCTGCAAGCGCCACACGGACACCGCGCGACGCCAGCGCCAGAGCAATCCCCCGCCCGACGCCCTGGCCGCCTCCGGTGATCAGCGCCACTCGCCCTCTCAGTCCCGGCATGCGGATCCCCCTACCGACGCCGCGAGTTCGTCGACGCCTGCGATAACCTCACCACTGGCCACCCTGGCGGAATCGACAGCGCCGAACGCCGATGTGGGGTCGAGAACACAGTGCGTACGCCCGTAGACGGTGTACATGCATCGATTGCAATGCGTGCAATACGTCTGCTTGGATCGGTCGCTTCGAATCGCCTCCACCAGATTCGGCTCACGAAGCAGAGCACGGCCCATGGCGACGAAGTCGAATCCCTCAGCCATCCCGGTGGACATGTGATCGAAGTCGGTGATGCCGCCCAGCAGGATCAGCTTGGTGTTCTTCATCAACGGAACGAACTGCCGCGCGGATTCCAGCATGTAGAGGTCGTGATAGGGGAACTCCCCGAGGATCTTCTTTCCCAGGAGCAGGACACCGGTCTTCCGCGGTTGGGGCATCACGGCCGCGAAGTCGTCCACCGGGACGTCCCCACGGAACAGGAACATCTGACGCACCACCGACGACCCCTGGGTCAGCTCGAGTGCATCCAAGGTGCCGTCCGCATCGAGCAATTGCGCGGTCCGCAGCGATTCCGACACCCCGATCCCGCCGCGGATTCCGTCGTCCATGCTGATCTTGGCCGTGACAGCGATGACGTCACGGACACGTGTGCGCACTGCATCCGCGATTTCCCGGACCAAGCGGGATCGGTTGTCGATGTTGCCGCCGTATTCGTCGCGGCGTCGATTGAACAGGGGGCTCAGGAACGAGCTGGGCAGATAATTGTGGCCGAAGTGCAGTTCGACGGCGTCGAATCCGCCCCGGAGTCGACAGCGATTTCTGCTGCGTCCGCGAAACATTCGACGACGCCGGCTATTTCACGTCGTGAGATCGCGCGGCAGTATTCCAGCGCGGTCGGGTTGACCATCCTGCTCGGCGCCATCGCGGTGACTCCGGTGATCTTCTTGGATGCCACCGGACCCGCGTGTCCGAGCTGGGCCGAGATCGCAGCACCTTCGGCGTGGACGGCCTCGGTCAGGCGCTGTAGACCCGGGACTGCGTTCCTGGTCATGAGGATCTGGCCGGGCGCACTGGCGCCTTCCGGGCTCACACAGCAGTAGGCCACCGTGGTCAGACCCACTCCGCCTCGTGCGTAAGCCACATGGAAGTCGATCAGATCCTGCGTGACCAGGCCGTCGGGTGACCGCCCCTCGGACGTGGCTGCCTTGATGATTCTGTTGCGCAGCCGTACCGGCCCCAGCTGTGCCGGGTCGAAGGGATCCGGTGGGTTGTGCGGAGACATATCGTGAACCTTTCGTCGTGACAAGGCTCACAGTGCGTCCCGGGAATGACCGGCGACATCATTTTCCCGCCCAGTGGAAGCGCTGGATCAGGTCGGCTCCGGCAGACCCTCGACGTGCACGGCACGCGGTCGAGCGATCAGAGCCAGGTGTCCTCCGACACCGTCGTGAGAAACGCTTCGAGGTCATCGCGCCACGGGGCCGGGGTCGTCTTCTCCGGTTCGATCCCCGTGTACTGACCGCGGTAGAACAGGAGCGGCCGTTCCAGCTCGTCGTGCACCTCGCTCAACGAGGCGACACGACCGAATACCACCCAGTGGTCACCGCCGTCGTGCACGGTCTCGACGGTGCAGTCGATGTGCGCGAGCGATCCGGCGAGGATCGGAGATCCGAGCGGAGACGACGCCCACTCGACGCCGGCGAACTTGTCCGGCTCCCGCGACCCGAAGCGGGCACACACATCCTGCTGATCCTCGGCGAGCACGTTCACACAGAATCGCCCGCTTCGTTCGATCGCCGACCACGAACGGGACTGCTTCGTGGGACAGAACAGGACGAGAGGCGGGTCGAGTGACAGCGCCGCGAACGACTGGCACGCGAAGCCGACCGGCGCGCCGTCATCGACGGTGGTGATGATGGTGACGCCGGTGCAGAACTGCCCGAGGACGGTACGGAACGTCCTCGGGTCGAGGGACGCGACCCCCTTCGATTGTTCGAACGCACCGGCGTCGCCGGCTGTGGGGGCATTCATTGTTGGAACCCCACCGAGAAGTCATGCCCCCACAGGCTCACCGCGGTCGATTCCCGGGCGATCCAGCCCTCGTCCTCGACCTGCAGTCCTTCACAACCGAATTCGACGTCGAATCCGCCCGGTGTCTTCATGTAGAACGAGAGCATCTTGTCGTTGACGTGGCGGCCGAGTGTCGCCGACATCTTGACCTTCTTGCGCAGCGCCCGGTCGAGTCCGAGTCCGACGTCGTCGGAGTTCTCGACCTCGATCATCAGGTGCACGATGCCGCTGGAGGTGGGCATCGGCATGAACGCGAGGCTGTGGTGGCGCGGGTTGCATCCGAAGAACCGCAGCCATGCCGGCTTACCGTCGGCGGGCCTGCCCACCATCTGCGGGGGCAGCCGCATCGAGTCGCGCAGGCGGAAGCCGAGGACGTCGCGATAGAAGCGCAGCGACTCCTCGTCATCGCGGGTGGAGAGCACGACATGCCCGAGACCCTGCTCACCGGTGACGAACCGGTGCCCGTAGGGACTGACGACGCGGCGGTGTTCGAGCGCGGCACCGTGGAACGCCTCGAGCGTGTTGCCGGACGGGTCCTGGAACACGATCATTTCGTCGACGCGGCGGTCGGCGATCTGCTCGGCGGTGCCCTCCTTGAACGGGACACCGGCGGCCGACAGGTTGTCGCGCACCGACTGCAGGTCGCCGGCGTTCGCGGTCTCCCAGCCCGACACCAGCAGGTGATCGGTGTCGTGCGGCTCGATGACGAGACGAGCCGGGAAATCATCCATGCGCAGGTACAGGGCGTCGGGATTCGTACCCTTGCCCTCCACCATGCCCAGCACTTTGAGGCCGTAGTCGCGCCACGCGGCCACGTCGGTCGCGCCGATACGCAGATATGCGAGGGAGCGGATCGTCATCACTTTCCTCCGTCCGTGAGGAAGTCCGCGGTGATCCGGTTGAATTCCTCGAACTTCTCGAGCTGTGCCCAGTGTCCGCAGCCGCCGAACACGTGCAGCTGCGCGCGCGGGATCATCTTGAGTGCCACGAGCGCGCCGTCGAGCGGATTGACGCGGTCTTCACGCCCCCAGATGAGCAGGACGCGCTGCCGGAGTTTGTAGGCGTCGCGCCAGAGCATGCCGAGTTCGAAATCGGCGCTGGAGAACGACTTTCCCATTGCCTTTGCAGCAGCGAGAGATTCGGGAGCGCTGGCGGCTTCGAACCGCTCGTCGATCAGTTCCTCGGTGACGAGCGACTGGTCGAACACCATGATTCGCAGGAAGGCTTCGAGATTCTCGCGCGTCGGCCGATAACTGAACTTGCCGAGATTGCGCACCCCCTCGGTCGGGTCGGGGGCGAACAGGTTGACACTGAGCCCGCCCGGGCCCATGAGGACGAGCCGACCCGCGCGGTCGGGGAAGTCGAGGGCGAAACGCACTGCGGCGCCGCCGCCGAGGGAATTTCCGAGCAGGTGCGCCCGCTCGATACCGAGGTGGTCGAGCAGGTCCTTCAGCGCGGTCGAACTGTGCACGAAGTACTGCGGGTGCTCGGTGGGCTTGTCGGACTTGCCGTAGCCGGGCTGATCGACACAGATGACATGGAACTTCTCGGCGAGCACCGGGATGTTGCGCGAGAAGTTGGACCAGCCCGAGGCACCGGGGCCGCCGCCGTGCAGCAGCACGATCGTCGTGTCGTTCCCGACGCCGGCCTCGTGGTAGTGCAGACGCAGATCGTCGCGGACCTGCGCGAAGCGGGACGTCGATTCGTAGGTGATCTCTTGCGTTGCAGTCATGGGCGGTCCTCAAACCATCGTGTCGGTGAGCGGAAGTCCGAACTCGGCGCCGCCGAACATCACGTATGCGCGCTCGGCATCGTTCGCAGCGTGCACACGACCGGCGTGTGCGTCGCGCCAGAAGCGTTGGATGGGCGTGCCGTTGGCGAGGGCGGTGGCACCCGAATTCTCGAAGAGCCGGTCGATCGAGGCGATGGCGCGACCGGTTGCGCGAACCTGGTCGCGGCGTGCGCGCAGGCGGAGCTCGATGGGAACGTCCTTGCCTTCGAGGAGGTAGGCGTACTCGTCGGCGACATTGCCCGACAGTTGACGCCACGCGGCGTCGATGTCGCTGGATGCCTCGGCGATGCGGATCTTCGCGAACGGGTCGTCCTTGGCCTTCTCCCCCGCGTAGGCGGCGCGCACACGCTTGCCCTGGTGCTCGACGTGGGCGTCGTAGGCCCCGTACGCCATACCGACGATCGGTGTGGAGATGGTCGTGGGATGGATGGTTCCCCACGGCATCTTGTAGACCGGCGCAGTGTTGCGCTCGAGCCCGGGCGAGGCCAGGTCGTTCATCGTCTTGAAGCTCAGGAAACGGTGTCGCGGAACGAACACATCCTTGACGACGATGGTGTTCGAGCCCGTTCCACGCAGCCCCACCACGTTCCACACGTCGTCGATCTCGTATTCCGAGCGCGGTATCAGGAAGCTACCGAAGTCGACGGGACGCCCGTCCTTGATGACCGGTCCTCCGACGACGACCCAGGTCGCGTGCTCGCTGCCTGACGACCAGGCCCAAGCACCGTTGACCTTGTAGCCGCCGTCGACGACTTCGCCTGCACCCATCGGCGCATACGACGAGGAGATGCGCACATCGGCGTCCTCACTCCAGACGTCTTCCTGCGCCTGCTGGTCGAACAGTGCGAGGTGCCAATTGTGGACACCGATGATTCCGGACACCCAGCCGGTGGATCCGCAGGCACTCGCGATGGTGCGCACCGCGGTGTAGAAGGTGACGGGGTCGGCTTCGTATCCACCCCACTGCGCCGGTTGCAGAAGTTTGAAGAAGCCGGACTCCTGAAGCGCCTTGATCGAACTATCGGGGATGCGGCGAAGATCCTCGGCTTCCTGCGCGCGTTCCCGCAGGCTGGGCAGCAGAGCGTCGATCCGCTGCAGTACCTCGTGGCTGTCGTGGTCACCCACTGGACGCTCCCGTCTGTTCAGGAATTGATCGCTTGGTTCGAGACTAGAACATGTTCTTATTTGTGTCGAGACCGGACGAGTTCGGTGGCATCACAGGTTCCACGGGGACCAAAGTCCTCGTTCCCTTTCGGTCGCGGACGAAATTCTATAACGTGTTCTACTAAGAGATCCGGAAGGAAGTGAGCGGACATGGCACAGATTCGCGAGATCGACGTCGGAGAGGCGCGGACCCGGTTCGCGCGGGGTTGGCACTGCCTCGGACTGAGTCGCAGTTTCAAGGACGGCAAGCCACACTCCGTCGAGGCCTTCGGCACCAAACTCGTGGTCTGGGCCGACAGCAACGACGAGATCAAGGTGCTCGACGGCTACTGCCGGCACATGGGTGGCGACCTGTCGCAGGGCGAGATCAAGGGCGATTCGATCGCGTGCCCGTTCCACGACTGGCGTTGGGGCGGCAACGGCAAATGCACCGATATCCCCTACGCGCGTCGCGTCCCCCCACTCGCCCGCACTCGCGCGTGGATCACGATGGAGAAGCACGGTCAGCTGTTCGTGTGGAACGACCCGGAGGGCAACAAGCCGCCGGAGAACGTCACCATTCCCGAACTCGAGCAGTACGGGACCGACGAGTGGACCGACTGGACGTGGCATCAGATCCTCATCGAGGGGTCCAATTGCCGCGAGATCATCGACAACGTCGTCGACATGGCGCACTTCTTCTACATCCACTACGCCTTCCCGACGTTCTTCAAGAACGTCTTCGAAGGACACGTCGCGGAGCAGTACCTCAACACCCGCGGACGCCCGGACAAGGGCATGGCCACCCAGTACGGCATGGAGTCGAAACTCGAGTCGTACGCGGCGTATTACGGCCCGTCGTACATGATCAACCCGCTGAAGAACAACTACGGCGGCTACGAGACCGAATCGGTGCTCATCAACTGTCATTACCCGATCACGCATGACTCGTTCATGTTGCAGTACGGCATCATCGTCAAGAAGCCGACGGGCATGAACGCCGAGCAAACCGACATGCTTGCCGCCAAACTCACCGAGGGCGTCGGCGAAGGGTTCTTGCAGGACGTCGAGATCTGGAAGAACAAGACCAAGATCGAGAATCCGCTGCTGTGCGAAGAAGACGGTCCGGTCTACCAGCTGCGTCGCTGGTACGAGCAGTTCTACGTCGACATCGCCGACGTGACCGACAAGATGACCGGACGCTTCGAGTTCGAGGTCGACACCGTCAAGGCCAACGAGGCCTGGGAGAAGGAAGTCGCCGAGAACCTCGAGCGCAAGGCTGCCGAAGAGGAAAAACGTAAGCAGGAAGCGGAGGTCTGACATGAGCGCCTCGACCCGAGAAGCCAAATGGGCGAAGTCCCCGGATTTCGCCGATCGCCCCGACCGGGTCGAGGCCATCGCAGCCCAGACCGCAATAGACAAGATCAACTATCTCGACTCCGGCCTGAACGAAGTCGCGTGTCGCGAGTGCGGCACGTGCGTCCTCGTACGCAAGAACAGCTACCGGCACACGAGTGTGCAGTGGCAGGACGACCCGGACGCCGTATGCCCGGTCCTACGCGTTGACGCCGCAGACACGGGCACATCGATCACACCGCGCGAAGGATGCCCGAACCTGCGGGCCAGCATCGAGCAAGCCGTGATCGACGGAACGGTTCCTGTCCCGGAGTAGCACTCGTCCCGGAGTGGCACTGCCGCTCACTGAAGTCACACCCAGCTCGCCGGTCCCGTTCGCGGGTCGTTCCGCTTCTCGATATTTCGAATGGGCGCCACTACGCAATGAGCGGGATCCATGGTGCCTTCATCGAATCAGCCGGCAGCGACCACCTGTCTGGTTGCCATGCCGCCCACACGGCCCATTGGAACGAGTTCCGATTCAGAACACCCGGCGGATAAGCGCGATTTACCCGGAAGGGATGGACTCCGGGCACCGTAGTTCTATAACGTGTTCTACATGAGTGAGCAGGAGTACGACATCGTCGTCGTCGGCAGCGGCGCCGGCGGCATGACCGCCGCGATCACCGCCGCCCACAAGGGCGCAAGCGTCGTCCTGATCGAAAAGGCACCCCACTACGGCGGCTCGAGCGCGCGCTCCGGTGGCGGCGTGTGGATCCCCAACAACGACGCCTTGAAGGCCGCGGGCGTAGAGGACACTCCGGAAGCCGCACGCACCTACCTCCACAGCATCATCGGCGACGTCGTTCCGGCCGAGCGCATCGACACCTACATCGACCGCGGACCAGAGATGCTGTCGTTCATCCAGAAGAACAGCGCTCTCGAACTCGATTGGGTTCCAGGATATTCCGACTACTATCCCGAGGCTCCCGGCGGACGGGCCGGTGGCCGCTCGGTGGAACCGAAGCCGTTCGACGGCAATCGTCTCGGCAGCGACCTGACGCTCCTCGAACCCGACTACGTCAAGGCGCCGCCGAACTTCGTCATCACCCAAGCCGATTACAAATGGCTCAACCTCCTGATGCGCAACCCGCGCGGCCCACTGCGCGCAGCGAAGGTCGGCGCACGATTCGTCTGGGCCAAGATCACCAAGAAGAATCTGCTGGTCCGCGGCCAGGCACTGATGGCCGGACTGCGCATCGGTCTACGTGACGCCGGTGTACCCCTGCTGCTCGAGACCGCTTTGACCGATCTCGTCGTCGAGGACGGCGTGGTGCGCGGAGTGCGTGTCGAGGCCGGCGGTGAGGAACGCACCCTCCGCGCCCGCAAGGGCGTCATTCTCGCCACGGGCGGGTTCGAACACAACGCGGAGATGCGCGAGCGGTACCAGCGACAGCCGATCGGCACCGAGTGGTCGGTGGGCGCGAAAGCCAACACCGGCGACGGTATCCGCGCGGGCCAAGCCGTCGGTGGCGCAGTCGATTTCATGGACGACGCCTGGTGGGGCCCGTCGTTCCCTCTCACGGGCGGCCCGTGGTTCGCGCTGTCCGAGCGCAGTCTTCCCGGCTGCATGATGGTCAACAGCGCAGGCGAGCGGTTCGTCAACGAATCCGCTCCGTATGTCGAGGCCACCCATGCCATGTACGGCGGGAAGCACGGCCGCGGCGACGGGCCGGGCGACAACATCCCGGCCTGGCTGGTCCTCGATCAGCGCTACCGCAATCGGTACACCTTTGCCGGCATCACGCCCGGGCAGCCGTTCCCGAAGCGGTGGTTCAAGGCAGGGGTGATCGTCAAGGCCGACACCGTCAGCGAGCTCGCCGAGAAGATCGGCGTTCCGGCGTCTGCACTCACCGACACCGTCGAGCGTTTCAACGGTTTCGCCCGGTCCGGCAAGGATGAGGACTTCGGTCGCGGCGAGTCGAAATACGATCACTACTACGGCGATCCCCGCAACAAGCCCAACCCGAGCCTCGCGGTGATCGGCAAACCGCCGTATTACGCGATCAAGGTGGTTCCCGGCGACCTCGGCACCAAGGGCGGTCTCGTCACCGACGTCGATGCCCGCGTCCTGAAAGAGGACGGCACTGTCATCGACGGCCTGTACGCGACCGGCAACGTGAGCTCCCCCGTGATGGGCCACACCTACGCCGGTCCGGGCGCCACTATCGGACCCGCGATGACCTTCGGCTACCTCGCTGTGCTCGATATCCTCCGCAGGAACGGGGCCCATTCAGCGGAAGACACCGTCGCCGATACCGCCGATCACGCTTAGGCTGCGCCCACCCGGCGCCGAAGTGCGGCCCGGTCGTGAAGAAAGGACCCCCGTGCCCATCGACCCCTCAGTCGCCCTCGGCGCATCGCTCCCGATCCAGGAATTTTCGTGGAGCAGCAGCGACGTCCAGCTCTACAATCTCGGACTCGGTGCAGGCGCCCGCCCCACCGATACCGGCGAGCTGCGCTACCTGCGCGACGGTGATCCCCAGGTACTCCCCACATTCGCGACAGTGGCGGCGACATTCCACGACACGGAACCGCCGAAGGTGTCCTTCCCCGGTGTCGAGATCGATCTGGCGAAGGTCGTGCACGGCAGCCAGGAGGTGAAGGTCCACGCGCCCATCCCGGCATCCGGCAAAGGCCGCACCACCACTCGTATCGCCGAGGTATGGGACAAGGGCAAGGCCGCGGTCATCGTGCAGGAATCCGTCACCGAGGATCTCGACGGGAACCCGCTGTGGACCGCCCGGTCGTCGATCTTTGCACGCGGGGAAGGCGGCTTCGGCGGCGAACGCGGACCGTCGGAGGCCGTCGCACTGCCCGACCGCGACCCGGATACCGAGTTCGACGTCCCGACGCTGCCTCAGCAAGCGCTCCTGTACCGCCTCTGCGGTGATCGCAACCCTCTCCACTCGGATCCGGAATTCGCGAAGGCCGCGGGGTTCCCGGCGCCGATTCTCCACGGTCTGTGCACCTACGGCACGATGTGCAAGTCGATCACCGACCACCTCCTCGATTCCGACGCGACACGTGTCGCCGGGTTCCGTGCCAAGTTCGCCGGCGTCGTGTTCCCAGGTGAGACGCTGCGCGTACGCGTGTGGAAGAGCGGGAATCAGCTCGTCGCCACTGTCGCGGTCGCAGACCGAGACCTTGCACCAGCCCTGGCCGATGTGGTGCTCACCATCGCGTGAGTTCCACCCTCCCGGAAAGATGCTCTAATACATGACTATTCGAGATTCCGCTCCGCGTCTGTCCCGACGGGGCTTCCTCGCCGTCGGCGCCGGCGCTCTGGCCGCGACCGCTGTCGGCGGCTGGACACCCGCGCACGCGATTCCGTTCGGATCTTCCGACGCGACGCTTCCGGCGCCGCCGTCATTCCCCGAGGGCATCGATCTGTACCAGCAGGCGTATCAGAACTGGTCCAAAGAGATCATGCTGGACTCGATCTGGACATGCGCACCGAACAACGCCGATGACGTAGTGCGGCTGACGAATTGGGCCCACGAGAACGGATACACCATCCGGCCACGAGGTGCGATGCACGGATGGACGCCACTTACGATCGTCAACGGTGCTCCGGTCGACCGGGTGATCCTCGCCGACACCATGCTTCATCTGAACTCCGTGAGCGTGAATCCGGGTGGCGACCCGGCGACCGTGACGGCCGGGCCGGGCGCCACACTCGATGCGATCACCTCGGCATTGCAGGCTCACGGACTCGGGTTCGCGAACCTGCCCGCACCGGGTGTCCTGACGATCGCAGGATCGCTTGCGGTCAATGCCCACGGGGCAGCGCTTCCAGCCGACGGCGAAGGCAATGTTCCGGGACATACTTTCGGTTCGCTGAGCAACCTCGTCACCGAACTGACCGCAGTCGTGTGGGACGGCAGCAGGTATGCATTGCGTACCTTCACCCGCGCAGACCCCGATATCACTGCGCTTCTGACGCACCTCGGTAGAACGTTCCTGACGTCGGTCACGCTCCAGGCCGGACCCAACTACCGGATGCGATGCCAGAGCTACACCGACATCGACTGGCGCGAACTGTTCGCTCCTGCAGGAACTTCGGGCCGGACATTCGAATCGTTCGTGAGCAGTACGGGCCGGGCCGAGGCCATCTGGTATCCGTTCACGGAGAAGCCGTGGATGAAGGTGTGGTCGCTCGCGCCGGAGAAACCGGCCGAGTCCCGCGAGGTCACCGGACCCTACAACTACCCGTTCTCCGACAACGTTCCCGAGCCGATCACCGATCTGCTCGGGCAACTGACGGGTGGAAACCCCCAGATTGCCCCGCTTTTCGGCCAGACCTACTACGGCGTGACCGTTGCGGGCCTCGCCGCGACGGCGTCGTCGGACATCTGGGGCTGGTCGAAGGACCTGCAGTTCTACATCAAGGCGACCACGCTGCGACTGACCGAGGGCGGTGGCGCAGTACTGACCAACCGCGCCAACATCGCCAACGTCATCCATGACTTCACCCAGTGGTTCAACGAACGGATCGAGCACTATCGCGGACTCGGCCAGTATCCGCTCAACGGTCCCGTCGAGATTCGTTGTTGTGGTCTCGATCAGTCGTCCGATGTGCGCGTGCCGTCTGCGGGCCCGCCGACGATCGCAGCGACGCGTCCGCGCCCGGACAAACCCGAGTGGGACACCGCGATCTGGCTGAATGTGCTGGGTGTTCCGGGCACCCCGGGAATGTTCGCGTTCTATCGCGAGATGGAGCAGTGGATGCGCCAGCGCTACAACGGCGGTGATTCGACTTTCCGTCCCGAGTGGTCGAAGGGCTGGGCGTTCGGACCCGAACTGCCGTATACGGACGACCACATCATCACCCAGGGCCTGCCCGATACCTATCGCGAAGGTGTTCCGGCCGATGAGAACTGGGACACTGCACGATCGGTGTACAACCGGCTCGACCCACACCGGGTCTACAGCAACACCTTCATCGACCGGCTGCTTCCCTGACCGGACTCGGCCCTACCCGGTGAAGGTGCGCGAGGTTTGTTAGGGTTCGCAATCATGCGAGGCCTTCGAAGTGTGATCGGTGCAGCGACGATTCCCCTGCTCGTAGTCGCGGGCGGTGCGACATTCACGGGTACCGCGTCGGCACTGCCCGACACCGGATCCGTCATCGCACCGTCCGGCTCCGACACCGAAGTCACGTTCGACGCTTCCGGAACCACCTTCCACGGCAGCCTGCGCAGTCCCGACGGCGAGGTCAAGGGCGCCGCGCTGCTGTTGCCGGGCAGCGGAGTCACCGACCGAAACGGCAACCAGGCACCGATGATGGTGGCCGACACCCTGCTTCGCGTCTCCGAGTCGCTCGCTGCCCAGGGCATCGCCAGCCTGCGCTTCGACAAGATCGGCGCGGGCGCCACCGGACTCGGCTCGTACGCACCCGAGACCGGCAACGTCTACGGATTCACCGATCAGGTCGACCATGCTCAGGCCGCTGCCGAGCTCCTTTCGGAGCGCACCGGGTTCGGAGTCGACGACATCCTCGTCCTGGGCCACAGCGAAGGCGGCCTGACCACACTGGCGCTCGCAGAGCGCGGCGTCGGCGACGGCTACGGGCTGCTCGCACCGCTGTCGATGCGCTACCTCGACCTGCTGAGTGGCCAGCTCGAGTCGCTCGCGAACTCGGGACAGCTCTCCGAAGCCGACACCGACGCACTGCGCAACGACATTCCCCGCGCCGTCGATTCACTTCGCAGCACCGGCACCGTCCCGGAGGGCATGAGCCCGATCATGCAGCAGTTCGGTTTCAACGAGTTCACAGCGACGTTCCTGGCCGAGGCCGACGCGCTCGATCCTCCGGTCCTCGCCGCATCGCTGCCGGCCGGCACTCCGGTCCTGCTGACGTGCTCCGACAAGGACCTCAACATCACCTGCGATCAGATCGAGCCGCTGCGGGTCTCGCTCGAACACACCGATCTGCAGTTCGGGCACTTCACCACGGCCAACCACACCCTCGAAGAACTCGGCCCGCTGCCCGCCGGCATCGCCGACGGCCCGGCACTGCTGCCCGCGTCGACCGAGTTCGCGACCGCGATCAACGGATGGGCCGCACAGCGCGGGCAATGAGCTGTTACACGGCGCTCCCCACTGCGTGGGAGCGCCAGCGGCTCGGTTCCTTCTATCGGCTCACTGCCTTCTTGTAGCGACGGATCGCGAACGGCACGAACACAACCAGCATCAGAGCAGTCCACATCAGTGACGCAATGATGGGGTTCTGCAGCGGCCACACCTCGGGTACCGGCATCATCGGATTGGTGTTGCCGAACAACTCGCGGACGGCCTGCGTCACTGCCGACACCGGGTTCCATTCGGCGAACGTGCGCAGCACAGGCGGCATCTGCGACGTGTCGACGAATGTGTTGGCGATGAACGACAGCGGGAAGATCACCATGAAGCTGGCATTGTTGAACACTTCGGGCGTGCGGATCCACATGCCCACCACCGCCATGAGCCACGATAACGCATAGGCGAACAGCAACAGCAGGACGTAGCCGGCGAGCGCCTCGAGGGGCGACGAATTGATACGCCAGCCGACCACCAGGCCGGTCAGCGACATGACTACCAAGCTCACGATGTTGATGAGCACATCGGTGGAGGTACGGCCGATCAGCACCGCGGACGGTGCCATCGGCAGCGTCCGGAATCGGTCGATGATGCCCTTCTGCAGATCTTCGACCATGCCGAGGCCCGTCCACGTGGCACCGAAGATCACGGTCTGAGTGAACACGCCGGCGATGAGGAACTCCCGGTACGAAGTGCCGGGAATCTGGATCGCGCTCCCGAACACGTACGCGAAGAGCAGCACGAACATGATCGGCGACAGCGTCGTGAAGACGATCAGGTCCGGAACGCGCTTGATCTTGATGATGTTGCGTTTTGCGATGGTCAGACCGTCGGAGGCGGTCATCTGCAAGGTATTCACGACGCCGACTCCTCGATCTTCTCCTCCGCCTCGTGGCCCGTCAGGGTGAGGAACACATCGTCGAGGGTGGGCCTGCGTAGCGTGACGTCGGTGACCCGGACGCCGACCTCTGCGACCCGTCCCAGTGCCGCAACGAGCAGTTCGGTTCCGCCGGTGGCGGGCACGATCACCCGACCGGATTCGATCCGGATGTCGCCGGCCGCGAGTTCGGCGAGCGCGGAGCGTGCCGTCTCGACCTGCCCGGGGTCGGGAACGAGGAGCTCGATGCGTTCACCGCCGACGAGTGACTTGAGTTCGTCGGCGGTGCCGCGGGCGATGATGGTGCCCCGATCGATCACGACGATCCGGTCGGCGAGCCGTTCCGCCTCATCCATGTACTGCGTGGTGAGCAACAGGGTGGTGCCGCGTTCGACAAGCTTCTCGATGATGTCCCACAGGCCGAGCCTGGCGCGGGGATCGAGGCCGGTGGTGGGCTCGTCGAGGAACAGCACAGGCGGCTCGGCGACCAGTGCACCGGCGAGGTCGAGCCGGCGCCGCATACCACCGGAGTAGGTCTTCACGGGGCGGTCGCCTGCGTCGACGAGGTCGAACTGGTCGAGCAGCTCGCGTGCCCGCTCGCGGCTCCGTTTGGCGCCCAGGTGGTAAAGGCGCCCTACCATTTCGAGGTTCTCGTACCCGGTGAGATATTCATCGACCGCGGCGTACTGGCCCGAGGCACCGATCTGTGTGCGCAGCGCTGCGGAGTCGGCGACGACATCGAAACCGGCGACCTCGGCGCGGCCGCCGTCGGGGACGAGCAGCGTCGTCAGCACACGAACCGCCGTGGTCTTCCCGGCGCCGTTGGGGCCGAGCAGCGCCGTGACCGTGCCCTCGGGGACGCGGAGATCGATACCGTCGAGCGCGGTGAGACCCCCGAACCGTTTGATCAATCCTTCGACAACGATGGCATCAGCCATGAGTTCTCTCCTGGATGTGGGTTGCTCGCCCAGTGTGCACCGGGACACCGACACACTGCGACCGATTTTGCGGGTCTCGCCATCGAGCTCCGGTTCTGCTGTAGTTTTGTCTTCTACTGCGCGGGTCACTTCTGGAGTCGGAAGCCGGTTCGACAATGGGCAAGAGTCGTAGATCAGGTCCGGAAGTGCGTTCGGGCTCCGCACTCGTCCTGGCGGTACTGGCCTCGGGACAATTCCTGATGACACTCGACAGTTCGGTGATGAACGTGTCGATGGCGACCGTCGCGCAGGATCTCGGCACGACGATCACCGGAATTCAGACTGCCATCACCCTGTACACGCTGGTGATGGCCTCTCTGATGATCACGGGCGGCAAGGTCGGTACCGCGCTCGGGCGCCGCAGGGCGTTCGCCGTCGGCCTCGTGATCTACGCGGTCGGATCGCTCGTCACCGGCCTCGCCCCGAACCTGGTGATCCTGCTGGTGGGGTGGTCGCTGCTCGAAGGGATCGGCGCTGCGCTGATCATGCCGGCGATCGTGTCACTCGTCGCAGCCAACTTCCCACCCGAACGGCGCGCAGCAGCGTACGGCCTCGTTGCGGCAGCCGGTGCGATGGCCGTCGCTGTCGGTCCCCTACTCGGTGGGGCGGTGACGACGTTCGCGTCGTGGCGGTATGTGTTCTTCGGTGAGGTCGTCGTGGTTGCGCTGATCCTGCTCGTATTGCGGCAGGTGAAGGATGTTCCGGCGTCGCCGGTGTCGATCGACGTCCCCAGCGTGGTCACGTCGGTGGTGGGGCTGGCCATGGTCGTGTACGGAGTACTGCGGTCGAGCGAATGGGGCTGGGTGATCGCCACGCCCACCGGCCCGGAGGTCATCGGTGTGTCCCCCGTGATCTGGCTGATCCTCGGCGGTCTGCTGATCCTCTACGTGTTCATGCGACGGCAGCACGCGCTGGTCGCGAAGCGGCGCGATCCACTCATCGATCCGGCATTGTTCGAGAACCGTCAGCTCACCGGCGGACTGACGATGTTCTTCGCCCAGTTCGCAGTTCAGGCCGGGGTGTTCTTCTCGGTGCCGCTGTTCCTGTCCGTGGTGCTGGAGTTGAGCGCCCTCGAGACGGGTGTGCGGATCCTCCCGCTCTCGCTCGCACTCGTTCTCGCCGCGGCAGGTATCCCCAAGCTCTGGCCGCACGCGAATCCCCGGCGAGTGGTGCGATTCGGACTCGCGTCGATGATCATCGGGATCGTCGTACTCACCGCGGGAATGGATCCCGGCGCGACGGCGGCCGTCGTCGCGATCCCGATGCTGTTCATGGGTCTCGGGCTCGGGGCGTTGTCCTCACAGCTCGGAGCGATCACGGTGTCGGCGGTGCCGGAGTCGCAGAGCGCCGAGGTCGGTGGCGTGCAGAACACCGCTACCAACCTCGGCGCGTCGCTCGGCACGGCATTGATCGGATCGATCCTCATCGCCACCCTCTCCACCTCGGTGGCCACGGGGATCGAAGACAACCCCGAGATCCCGGCGGTCGTCCAGCAGCAGGCCGACACTCGGATCGCACAGGGCGTGCCGTTCCTGTCGAATACCGAACTCGACGGCGCCCTGGTCGCGGCAGGTCTGGACGAGCAGACGCGCGACGCCGTCGTCGCCGTCAACAGCGATGCGCGGCTCGAGGCCCTGCAGGTGGCATTCGGTGTGACCGCCCTGCTCGCGGTCGCCGCGCTGTTCGGAACGGGTCGGTTACCGACACATGCCGTCGGCACCGACCCCGCAGAGCGGAGCCGGTCCCGAACTCGCTAGCCGGTGACGCGCGCGGCGTTCCCCGCATCGATCGGCAGGACGGTTCCGCTGATGTGCGCGGCGGCCTCGTCGCAGAAGAACAGCACCGCGCGGGTGATCTCGGCGGGCTCGAGCCACGGCACGGGCTGCGCATGCAGCGACGCGAAGACCGGAGCGACGTCGTCGGCGGTGGGGTTCTCCAGATCGGGGCGGAGCATGCCGTAGAGCGCGTCGTTGTGGATCATCGGGGTGGAGATGTTGCCGGGTGCGATGGCGTTGACGGTGATCCCGTTCTGCGCGAGGTCCAGTGCGGCACTCTTCGTCAGTCCGATGACACCCCACTTCGATGCGCCGTAGGCGACCATGTTGGTGTTGCCGGCGCGCCCGAGCATCGACGAGATCGTGACGATCCGTCCGTAGCCGCGGTCGATCATTCCGGGCGACACGGCGGCGATCGTGTTGAACACACCCGTCAGGTTCGACGAGATCGTTTCGTCCCACATGGCCTGCGGCATCGACTGGACCGGCGCCGCCGTCGACACACCGGCGTTGGCGACCGCGATGTCGATGCGGCCCAACTCGTCGTGAGCACGTGCGACGAGCCGGTCCATCGCTGCGCGATCTGCGGTGTCGAGCTTCTCGGAGACGACCTTGGCACCGGCTGCCTCGGCCAGACGTACCGTTTCCGCGAGATCGTCCTCGGTGGCGAGGGGATACCGCACCACGGGCGAATCCTCACAGCGGTCGCACAGGACGAGGTTCGCTCCCGCCTCCGCGAATGCGAGCGCGTGCGAGCGTCCCTGGCCGCGGGCGGCTCCGGTGACGAACGCGACCTTGCCTTCGAAGTTGCTCATGAAACAGTCCCTCTCGGTTGAGTGATCGCAGGGTGCGACCGGTCAGGGCCGCGCCAGCATCAGCCCGGACGTCGGAACACCGGTCCCCGCGGTGACGAGCACATTCTCGACGGCATCCACCTGATTGACAGAGGTACCACGAATCTGACGAACACCCTCGGCGATTCCGTTCATTCCGTGGATGTAGGCCTCGCCGAGCTGGCCGCCGTGCGTGTTGAGCGGCAGGTGCCCGCCGAGCTCGATTCCTCCGTCGGCGATGAAGTCCTTCGCTTCGCCGGGCTTACAGAAGCCCAGCTCTTCGAGCTGCATCAGCACGTACGGGGTGAAGTGGTCGTAGAGCACCGCGGTCTGCACATCCTGCGGGGTCAGACCCGACTGGTCCCACAACTGGTTGCCGACGATGCCCATCTCGGGCAGGCCCGTCAGCCCGTCCCGGTAGTAGCTCGTCATGATGTACTGATCCGGGCCGCTACCCTGTGCCGCCGCCGTGATGATCGCCGGCGTCTGCTTCAGGTCCTTGGCGCGCTCGGGTGTCGTGATCACCAGCGCCACCCCACCATCGGATTCCTGGCAGCAGTCGAGGAGATGCAGCGGCTCCGCAATCCAGCGTGAGTTCTGGTGATCCTCGAGGGTGATCGGCTTACCGTGGAAGAACGCCTTCGGGTTCGTCGCCGCGTGCTTGCGGTCGGCCACCGCGACAGCACCGAAGTCGGCGCTGGTGGCGCCCGTGACGTGCATGTAGCGCTGCGCGGTCATCGCGACGAACGAAGCGGGGGTACTCAGGCCGTGCGGGTAGGAGAACGCGTTGTCGGTACCCGACGAATTCACCTGGGTCGCAAGGGCACTGTTGACCTGTCCGTAGCGGGCGCCGGAACGCTCGTTGAATGCGCGGTAGGCGACGACGACGTCGGCGACACCGGTCGCGACGGCCATCGCGGCCTGCTGCACCGTCGCGGCCGCAGCCCCGCCGCCGTAGTGGATGCGGGAGAAGAACTTCAGGCTCGGGATGCCCACCGCACGCGCGACTGCGACCTCGGTGTTGGTGTCCATGGTGAAGGAGACCAGGCCGTCGACATCGGACGGCGACAGTCCGGCATCGTCGAGGGCATCGGTCACTGCTTCAGCGGCGAGGCGCAGTTCGCTGCGACCGGAGTCCTTGGAGAAATCGGTCGCGCCGATTCCGGCGATCGCAGCCTTACGCGACAGCCCGCTCATGCGGCCCCTCCTTCGGATGCGCCCTCACCTGCGAGGAACGTGGCTTTCGCGACGATGTGGTTGCCGAGCGAGTTGCTACCCACGATGTCGAGGGTGATGACACCGTCGTCGTCGATGTCGGCGACGGTGCCGTTCAACGTGAGCGTGTCGTACGCGTACCACGGGACACCGAGGCGCAGAGAGATGGATTTGACGACGGCACGCGGTCCGGCCCAGTCGGTCAGGTACCGCTGGACGAGTCCGGTGTCGGTGAGGATGTTGACGAAGATGTCTTTCGAGCCGCGCTGCTGTGCGAGGTCGCGGTCGTGATGGACGTCCTGGAAGTCTCTGGTGGCCAACGCCGTCGAGATCACGAAGGTCGGGTCGCCGTGGATGGACAGGGGTGGGAGCTTCTCCCCCACCGTCGTCGCGGGTGTGCTCACGCGTCCTCCTCACGGGGCTGCCAGGCGTAGAGAGTCCACGGGCTTCCGCCGGTCTCGTCGTCGCCGGGGAAATCGAGATATGTTGCCTGTACGGACATTCCGATCTTCACGTCGGCCGGATCGACACCGCGCAGCTCGCCGAGCATGCGTACACCCTCATCGAGTTCCACCAGCGCAACCACGAACGGCAGTTGCCGTCCGGGCGCCTTCGGCGCGTGGTGCACCACGAAGCTGAAGACGGTGCCGCGACCGGTCGCGACGACGTAGTCGGTCGTCTCGTTCTTGTCGAGCCACAGCGCGGGGACCGGCGGATGCTGCAGTGAGCCGTCGGGGCGCCTCTGGACCCTCAGTTCGTGCTCGGCGACACCTTCCCAGAAGAACTTCGTGTCGTGCGACGCGGACGGGCGGAGCATGCGAGTCGGATCGAGATCCTCCGGTACCGGCTGCGCTGTGGCCGAAGGTGACCCCGAGTCAGTCGAACTGACCGAAGGTGACGTTCGGCCATCTGCGGCGGGGGGTGCGAACTTCAGGATGCGGAAGCTCATCTCGGCGACCGCTTCGTCGCCGACCTTCCAGATGTTGTGGGTGGTGAAGAACCAGCCCTCACCGAGTCCGGTCTTCTTGGGCCCGACGACGTCCTCGAGTGTGGACTCGATCGTCACCTCTTCGCCGGGGCGAAGGTAGCGGTGGTAGGTCTGGTCGCAATTGGTCGCGACCACCGATGTGTAGCCGGCCTCGTCGAGGATGTCGGTCATCCGGCCGAGCGGATCGTCCTTCTCGCGTTCGGCACCGAGGCCGCGCATCGTCCACACCTGTGCCATCGCGGGAGGCGCAACGAGACCGCCGTGGCCGGCGGCGAGGGCCGAGGCTTCGTCGGTGTAGATGGGGTTGTCGTCGCCGAGTGCCTCGACCCAGTTGCGGATCATCGGAAGGTTCACCGGGTCACGGCCCGCGCGCGGAGCGGACGGGCCGTCGGCGCGGACGCCGTCTGCGGCGGCGAGGATCTCGTCGGGGGTACTCATGGTGTTCGCCTCCGTCATCGCGGCACCCGGGGCATCCCGAGACCGGCCGTTGCGATCAATTCCCGCATCACCTCGTTGACGCCGCCGCCGAAGGTGATGACGACGTTCCGCTTGGCCTGCATGTCGAGCCAGCCGAGCAGCGCGCCGGTGTCGGGGTCGGCGGGGTCTCCGTGGCGTCCGACGATCTCTTCGGCGAGCATGCCGACCCGCTGGATGCGTTCGGTGGCGAAGACCTTGGTGGCCGAGGCGTCGGCGATGTCGACGGCGTCGCTGTCGCTCGAGGCGACCTGCCAGTTGAGCAGTTCGTTGAGCCGGTACGTCGCGTGGATCTCGCCGAGTGCGCGGCGTACGTCGGGTTCGTCGGTGAGCTTGTGTTCGCGCACCCAGTCGAGGAGGTGTTCGTAGATGCCCGCGACCTTGCCGGCCGGTCCGAGCATGACGCGCTCGTGGTTGAGTTGGGTGGTGATCAGGCGCCAGCCCTTGTTCTCTTCACCGACGAGCATGCTTGCGGGCACACGCACGTCGCTGTAGTACGTGGCATTGATGTGGTGGGCGCCGTCGGCGGTGATGATCGGGGTCCAGCTGAATCCGGGGTCGCTGGTGTCGACGATGAACACGGAGATGCCCCGGTGGCGGGAATCCGCGGACCCGGTGCGGGCGGCGAGCCAGATGTAGTCGGCGTCGTGGCCGCCGGTGGTGAAGATCTTCTGGCCGTTGATCACGTACTCGTCGCCGTCGCGAACCGCAGTGGTGCGCAGCGCCGCGAGGTCGGTGCCGGCTTCGGGCTCGGAGTAGCCGATGGCGAAGTGGACCTCACCGGCGAGGATCGCGGGCAGGAACTTCTGCTTCTGCTCGTCGGTGCCGTACACCTGCAGGGTCGGGCCGACGGTCTGAAGCGTCACGCTGGGCAGCGGCACGTCGGCGCGGACGGCCTCGTTGGCGAAGATCTGCTGTTCGACGTCGCCGAAGCCGTGACCGCCGAATTCGGTGGGCCAGCCGACACCGAGCCAGCGGTCCTTGCCCATGCGGCGGATCACGTCACGATAGGTGGGTCCGTGCCGCTCGGTCCGCATGATCTCGGCCTCTTCGGGTGAGATCAGGTTGGAGAAGTAGCTGCGCAGTTCGTTCTGCAGTGCGCGCTGGTCTTCTGTCAGTTCGATGAACACCGGGCCCCCACGAGGTCGAGTCGGTACGAAGCGCCGCCGAGCAGCCTCGCAATATCCTTGGCTGTCGACGAATATCTGTGCATCGGATAGGTTTCGTCGACGCCGATGCCGCCGTGCAGGTGGTGCAGCACGCGCATCGCCGGGAGCAGCTCCGCGGCGATCCAGTAGGCGGCGACGTCGAGATCGTCTGCGGCGTCGAGCCCCTCGGAGACCCGCCAGATGGACGACAGGGCCGCCACGTGCAGGGCGCGGGCGGTGACGTACACGTCGGCGATCTGCTGCGCGACGGCCTGGAAGGTGGCGAGCGGCTTGCCGAACTGGTGGCGTTCGCTCACGTGCTTGGCGGTGAGTTCGGTTGCGCCGGTGAGTAGTCCATCGGCGTACGCGGCGATCGCGGCGGTCGCGAGGCTGTACAGGGTCTCGAGGTCGGACGCCGCGTCGGTGCCGGACCCGAGCCGGGTGCCGACCGCGGACTCGAGCCGGACGGAGAATTCGGGGGTGTGCGCCGAGGTGGGGCTCTCCCGCAGGGTGACTCCGTCAGCGTCCGAAGCCACGGCGACGACACCGGCGGAAGTGGGAACGAGGATGCTCCGCGCCCGATCCGCGTAGGGCACTGCGACGAACGATCCGGTGACCGCGACACCGCCGTCCGCCTCGACGGCCGTGGCGGAGGGTGCCTGCGGAAAGGGCCGGCCGGGCTCGGCGAGCGCGGCGGTGAGCACGCCGCCGGCGGCAACGTCACTCAGCAGTGCGTCCCGCTGCGTGTCGGTCGCGAGCGCGAGCACGGGGAGCACGCCGAATCCGATGGTGGGCAGCGCCGGCACCAATGCCGCAGCGCGGCCGACCTCGGTGAGGACGGTGAGAGCCTCGGCGACTCCGAGTCCGGAACCTCCGAGCCGTTCGGGCAATGCGAGGGAAAGCAGATCCGCACCGGCGAGCGCGGACCACAGTTCGTCGGAGCCCAGACCCCGACCGAGCAGGTCGGCAGCGACTCCGGCCACTTCCTCCTGCGTCTCGTCACGTGCGAAATCCACCGTAACCACCTTCTATTTAGAACGTGTTCTAGTTGTAGCACCATTCCGGTGTCGGCGAAACCGCCGTCGGCTCGTATCGTGCATGCCTCGAAGAACCGACGACGGACCCGTCCCGGCCTTCGGGACTCGCCGCACCCGCGACCCGTCAGCTCCTGGGCAGTCCCAGGAGGCGCTCGGCCGCCACGGTGAGCAGGATCTGCTCGGTACCGCCCGCGATCGTCAGGCAGCGCAGATTGAGGAACTCACGCGTGAGCGGGCCTTCCACCCATCCCGCCTCCCCCGCGAGATCCATCGCGAGCTCCGCGGTGTCCTGACGCTGACGCACCCCGATCAGCTTCCGCACGCTCGACGCCGGGCCCGGATCCTGGCCCTCGAGCTGCGCGAGAGTGGTGCGCAGATCCAGCAGGGACCCCACCAGCGCCTCGCCGATCTGGGTGCCGATCCGGTCGTCGGCCACCGCGTCGCCGGGTGCGGCCCAGGTGAGGAGCTCTTCGATTGCGGGGCCGAGCGACGATTTCCCGCCCATCGCGACCCGCTCGTTCGCGAGCGTGGTCCGTGCGAGTTTCCAGCCGCCGCCGAGCGAACCGACGACACACTCGTCGGGCACGAACACCGAGTCGAGGAAGACTTCGTTGAACAGCGCATCGCCGGTGATCTCGCGAAGCGGTGCCACGGTGATGCCCGCGGACTTCATGTCGACGAGAAAGTACGTGATGCCCTTGTGTTTCGGAGCGTCCCGGTCGGTGCGGGCCAGGCAGATCGCCCAGTCGGCCTCGTGCGCGAGCGAGGTCCACACCTTCTGTCCCTGCAGTGTCCAGCCGCCGTCGACCTTCTCCGCGGTGGTACGCAGGGCCGCGAGGTCGGATCCGGCGCCCGGCTCGGAGAAGAGCTGGCACCACACGATATCGCCGCGCAGGGTGGGCATCGCGAAACGTTCGATCTGCTCGGCGGTTCCGTGCTCGAGTACGGTCGGCACCGCCCACCATCCGATCACCAGGTCGGGCCGCGTGATTCCTGCGGCCGCAAGTTCTTCCTGGATCAGGAGCTGTTCGGCAGGGCCGGCCCCGCGCCCGTACGGGGCGGGCCAGTGCGGTGCGAGACAACCCGATTCGGCAAGCGCCACTCGATGCTCCGACTCGGGTCGCGCCGCGATCGCCGCGATCTCGCCGCGGATACGTTCGCGGTCGGCGGCGTGCTCGGACAGGTCGATTCCGAGATGGCGGCGTGCGCCCGCGCGGGTCAGACCGGTCAGTCGTGCGCGCCACTTGGTGGAACCGCCGAGCAGCTGCCGCGTGGCCACCGCGCGCCGCAGGTAGAAGTGCGCGTCGTGTTCCCAGGTGAAGCCGATTCCGCCGAGGACCTGGATCGCGTCCTCGGCGGTCTTCACGGCCGCGTCCAGCGATACCGCCGCAGCGACGGCGGCCGCGACGGGCAGCTCGGCCGGATCGGCGTCCACGGCAACGGCTGCGTCCCAGGCCAGGGCTCGGATCTTCTCCGTGCGGCACAGCATTTCCGCGCACAGGTGCTTGATGGCCTGGAACGAACCGATGGGCTTGCCGAACTGCTCGCGGATCTTGGCGTACTCGACTGCGGTGGTCAGTGCCCAGCCTGCGACGCCGGCAAGCTCGGCCGCCGAGAGTGCCACGGTGAGATCGTGGACGAACCCTGCGGGAGCCTGCACCACCCGGTCTGCAGGAACAACCGTTCCGTCGAATCGCACCCGTGCGAGCGGGCGTGACTTGTCGATCGTGTCGAGCACGTCCAGATGCATGCCCGGGGCATCGGCGTCCACCAACCCCCAGCGTTCGGGGCCGTCGATGTCGAGCCGGACGAGGACTGCCACACCGGACTCTGCCGCGATCACCGCGCCGGCCTCACCGGTCAGCACGACACCGTCGGCTGTGGACTCGGCGGTGACCGGGTCGAGTGCGACGGCGGTGGGCAGGGCGCCTTCCGCGAGCAGGGTGGCCGTCTTCACCGCCGAATCTCCGCCGCGACCGAACACGAGCGCAGCGACGGCAGTCGTCACGACCGGCCCGGGAGCGAGTTCGTGTGCGGCCTGTTCGAGCATGACGGCCAGGTCGACCACGGTGGCGCCGAGCCCTCCGGCCTCTTCCGGAACGGCAACACCGAACAGTCCGAGTTCGGCGAGCGACGTCCAGCCCTCGCGCCACACGTCGTCGGGATGCCGACGTATCCTGGACACCGGCTCCACGGCTCGTGACCAGGCCTGAACAGAAGCCTGAACGGCCCGCTGTTCCTCTGTCATGGCAATACTCACAGCGGGTCTCCGACCTTTCGAAATGACATTCTTACCTAGAACGTGTTCTAATATGACACCGGTTCAGAGTCAAGGTGTGAGGAAAACGATCTATGGCCACCCCGTCTCGCTCGCGTTCCAATGGCAACGGAACCCTGACCGCCCTCACCGAGGACGATCTCAGTTCCAACGCTCAGAAGGAACGGCGCAAGCGGATTCTCGACGCCACCCTGACGCTCGCGTCCAAGGGCGGCTACGAGGCCGTGCAGATGCGCTCGGTGGCAGAACGCGCCGACGTCGCGGTGGGCACGCTGTACCGGTACTTCCCGTCGAAGGTGCACCTGCTGGTCTCGGCCCTCGGGCGCGAATTCGCCCGCATCGAGGGCAGGGGGAAGATCCCACCCGGCCACAGTCCGCTCGAACGCATGCATCTGATCCTGAGCTTGATCACCAAGGCCATGCAGCGCGACCCGCTGCTCACCGAGGCGATGACCCGGGCGTTCATGTTCGCCGATGCGTCGGCCGCCGCCGAGGTCGACCAGGTAGGCAAGCTCATGGACCGGCTCTTCGCCAAGGCGATGAACGAGGGCGAGCCCACCGAGGAAGAACTCGCGATCGCGCGCGTCATCAGCGATGTGTGGCTGTCCAACCTCGTAGCGTGGTTGACCCGCCGCTCCTCGGCCACCGACGTCGCACGCCGGCTGGAACTGACCGTCGACCTGCTGCTCGGCGATTCCCCGCGCGAAGTGTACTCCACGCCGGGTGGCGCCGAGTCGCACGGCGATTCCTGAGCCGAACGACTCTTACGTCCCACACTCCGACGGTGTAACACGAAACACCCCCACGATTGCCTCCACACGGGTGGATGCACGGGTTTTTTCGCCTACCTTGGGACAGGTGAGCGCACTAGATCTCCCCATCGAGCTGCGCCGGGCGCTGGCCGCCGTCGCACGCGCACCCCGGCTGCTGGTCGCGAGCGACTACGACGGCACGTTGTCCCCCATCGTGTCCGATCCGGACAAGGCTCATCCGCACGCCGAAGCGGTCCGCGCCCTGCGGGGCCTCGCGGTTCTGCCCGGGACCTCCGCCGCGGTCATCTCGGGACGCGCGCTCAAGGATCTGGCGGTGCTTTCGCGTCTGCCCGTGGAGGTCAAGCTGGTCGGAAGCCACGGCTCCGAGTTCGATGTCGGATTCGTGCATGCGATCGACGACGAGTCCCGGAGCCGACTCCACGACATCGTCGCGGGGTTCGAGGCCATCGCGAGGCGATTCCCCGGGGTCGGGGTGGAGGCGAAGCCCGCCAGCGCCGCCTTGCACGTACGCAATGCCGCGCCCGAGGACGCCGAATCCGCCCTGGCGGCGGTGCGCGGCGATCTCGCGCTGCTCCCCGGCATCCAGGTCACCGAAGGCAAGGCCGTTATCGAACTGTCCGTCGTCCCGACCGACAAGGGCAGTGCACTCGACATCATCCGGCACCAGGAAGCCTCGAGCGCCGCGGTATTCTTCGGGGACGACGTCACCGACGAGAAGGCATTCGCTTCCCTGCACGGACCCGATGTGGGTATCAAGGTCGGCGAAGGCGAGACGGTCGCCGAGTACCGGGTGGATCGCTCCGAGGACGTGGTCGCCTCCCTGGCATTCCTCCTCGAGGAACGCCGCACGTGGCTTTCGGGAGCGCACGCCGCGCCGATCGAACGACTCACGATGCTCGCAAGTCCGCGTTCCAAGGCGCTGGTGACCCCAGACGGCACCATCACCTGGTTGTGCCATCCTGAGCCGGATGCGGCCGCGATCTTCGCCCATCTCCTCGGCGGCGACGCCGCCGGTCATTTCACGATCGGCCCGACGCGCGAAGCACTTCCGTTGAGCCAGCGGTACGTCGACTCGACGATGACGGTCGTGACCCGCTGGGCGAGCCTCGCGGTGATCGACTATCTGCCGCACGACGTCGACGCCGGCCGCACCGACCTGACGCGCGTGATCTCCGGCCGCGCATCGGCAGTCGTGACGTTCGCACCGCGTCCCGAGTTCGGCCAGGGCCAGGTGACCCTCGAGGCCGTCGACGACGGTCTGCGCGTGCACGGCTTCAACGAACCGTACGTCCTGCGGTCACCGGGAGTCCGCTGGGACATCACCAGCGAGGGCGTCCACCACACCGCGCACGCCGTCGTCGACCCGACCGACGGCGATATCACCCTGGAATTACGCTGCGGAACAGACGATCTCGGACCCCATCCGGCGTCCGAGGTGGAGCGGCGCGCACACGCGGAAGCCTACTGGTGGCAGTGGGCCGCCGAACTCGACCTTCCCACCCTCAAGCCCGATCTCGCCAAGCGGTCGGCGCTCACCCTGCGCGGCCTCGTCCACGAACCGACCGGCTCGATCCTTGCGGCAGCGACCACGTCGTTGCCCGAAGAGATCGGCGGCGTGCGCAACTGGGACTACCGGTACTGCTGGCTGCGCGATGCGGCGCTGACGTCGCATGCGCTCGTGGACGTGGGTTCCCTCACCGAAGCCGAAAACTACCTCGACTGGGTACACGACGTTCTCGAGACACTCCCCGGACCGGAGCGCCTGCATCCGCTCTACACCCTCACCGGTGGCCCGCTGCCTCCGGAGGCCGTGCTCGATTCCCTTCCCGGATATGCGGGTTCACGACCTGTGCGCGTCGGCAACGCAGCCAATCAGCAGGTCCAGCTCGACGTGTTCGGACCCATCGTCAATCTGATCTCCGCAATCGCGCATCGGCGCGATTCACGCGGTGCCGACCACGTGTCCGCGCTCACCGATCGCGACTGGGAGCTGGTCTGTTCGATGGTCACGGCCGTCGAACGCCGCTGGTTCGAACCGGATCACGGTATCTGGGAGATCCGCGACAACCCACGACACCACGTCTATTCGAAGGTGATGGGCTGGCTCACCGTCGATCGCGCCCTCGCACTCGCCGACAGGTTCTCACGTCCCGCCGGTGAAGGTTGGGAATCACTCCGCGACGAGATCGCGGAGGAGGTTCTCGAGAAGGGCTGGAACGACGACGTCCGTTCCTACACCGCCGCATACGACGGCACCGACCTCGACGCGGCAACCCTGTTCATCGGACTGACCGGACTGATCGACCCCACCGACGAGCGGTTCCGCGAGACGGTCCGGGCCACCGAATTGGAATTGCGGAGTGGTTCGACGGTGTATCGGTACCGCCACGAGGACGGCCTGCCGGGCGTCGAAGGTGGCTTCCACCTGTGCGCGGCATGGCTCGTCGAGGCGTATCTGCTCGTCGGGCAACGCAACGATGCGGAGGCGCTGTTCGCTCAGCTCGTCGCCGCCGCGGGGCCGACCGGTCTGCTCAGTGAGGAGTACGACCCGGTGGCCGAGCGGTCGCTGGGCAATCATCCGCAGGCGTACAGCCACATCGGGCTCCTGCGCTGCGCGCAGCTGCTCGCCGCGAATCCCGCCTGACCGGCCTTACTCGGCGTACCAGCCGGTGCTCTCCACCGGACCCGAGGTCTTGCCGAACACCAACTGGGTGTCGAGGGTCTCGATCTCGGGGATGCCCGAGTGCGCGGGCGAGGCCAGCAGCAGCTCACCCGCGCGGCGGCCCTTGTCCTTCTGGGGCTGACTCACCGTCGTCAGTCCTTCGCGAAGCGCCTCGTCAACACCGTCGAACCCGGTGATCGACAGGTGACCGGGGACATCGAGCCCGGCTCGGTCGGCCCAGGCGAGCGCGCCGAGCGCCAGCACGTCGGTGGTACACATCAGCGCGGTGATGCGCGGGTTGACGCTCATGATCTGTGCCGCGGCGGACTGCCCGTCGCCGGAGGTGTGGGTGAACCGTTCGACCACGGTGAGTGCGGAGTCGTCCAGCCCGGCGTCGCGCATGGCGTCGCGCACCCCGAGGATACGTTCATGCTGGACATGGAAGCCCGTGTCCTCGAGAACGGACAGGTCGACGACGCCGTCGTGCCGTTCGCGGCCGAGCCGCATGCAGACGATCCCGAACTCGCAGTGCCCGAGCTCGATCAGGTGGGCGGCGAGATCACGCATCGGGCGGCGGTCGTCGATTCCGACGACGGGCGCCGCACCGATGCCGCGCGGCTGATCGCACGCGACGATCGGCAGGTGCCGCTCGAGCACCGCGGCCAAATAGGGATCCTCCGGCGGTACGGAATAGACGACGAACCCGTCGACGGACGAGCGATGCACGACCTGCGCGGCCTCCGCGTCGGTGAGGCCCGGTCCTGCAGGAATGAGGAGCAAACCCTGTCCGGCGGCTTCACATGCTTCGGACAGGCCGGAGAGAAAACTCATCGCGGCAGGGTCGCGGAACGAGTAGCTGAGTGCCTCGGTGAGGAGCACCCCGACCGCGCCGGCCTTGCGGGTACGCAGCGATCGCGCCATCGGGTCGGGACCGGCATAGCCGCGGCGCTTGGCGACTTCGAAGACCCGTTCGCGCAGCTCGGTGGATAGTTGATCTGGTCGGTTGTACGCGTTCGAGACCGTGGTGCGAGAGATTTTCAGCTCGGCGGCGATCGACGCCAGAGTCGCCTGTCGGCGCGGCTGACGGGACCTGGACATGATCGGACCGTAGTCCTGTGGCGATGCTCACGACCAGGCGGGTTGGGAAGAATACGCAAAATCGTCCGCTAAAGTGGAACGGTAACGGTTTCCAATAGCGTTAGGGTGGCCTCACCACCTTCCTGCGCCCCCGACCCAGGAGAGAACACCAGTGCGTATGTCCTCCCGCGCCGCGCTCGCCGCGGCCACACTGTCGTGCGCGACCGTCCTCGCTGCGTGTGGCTCCGGCACGACCGGCGACTCGGGCTCGGACGGCGACCTGAGCGTGGTCGCGTCGACGAACGTGTGGGGCTCGATCGCCCAGGCCGTCGCGGGAGACCGTATCGAGGTCGAATCGCTGATCTCCGAGCCGAACGCCGACCCGCACTCCTACGAAGCCAGCCCGCTCGATGCCGCTGCGATCAGCGACGCATCGCTGGTGGTCTTCAACGGCGGCGGATACGACCACTTCGTCGACGACATCCTCGAGTCCATCGGTGACGATGTCCCCACCGTCGAAGCGTTCGCGTTGTTCGAGTCGGGTGAACACAGCGATCTGCACTCAGGCCACGACCACGGCACGAGCAACGACACCTCCGCGACCGAAGCCCCGGCGCAGGACGCACACGATGACAGCGCTCACGATCACGACGGTCACGATCACGGCGGCATCAACGAACACCTCTGGTACGACCTCGCAACCGCCGACGCCGTCGCACACGCGGTCGCCGAGCAGCTCGCCGCGCTCGACCCGGACGGCGCTCAGGTGTATCGCGACAACGCCGCCGCCTTCCACGAGAGCCTGCACGGCATCTCCGACGTGACGACCCGGATCGCGGACACCCACACCGACGCACCCATCGCGCAGACCGAGACCATCGGCCACTACCTCGTACTGTCGGCCGGTCTCGACGACGTGACCCCCACCGACTTCACCAACGCGATCGAGAACGGCACCGACCCGTCGCCCGCGAGCATCGCCGAAACCCGGCAACTGCTGCTGGACAAGAGGGTCGGGGTGCTTCTCTACAATCCGCAGACCGAGGACAAGGTGAGCCGGGAGATGCGCTCCGCCGCGGAGTCTTCGGGCATTCCCGTCGTCGAGGTTTTCGAGACCCTCCCCGAGGGAGTCGATTACATTCAGTGGCAGACCCGGACCGCCGAGTCGCTCGCCGCCGGACTCGATTCTGCGTCGTAATCCCCACAGCCCCTGACCACAGCTCGAGAACGCGGACCCCGGTGACATCTTCCCTACCCGACCATCCCCACGCGGTCGAACTGAGCGGCGCCCGATTGGCGTTCGGCGACCGTACCCTCTGGGACCACCTCGATCTCGCGGTGCATCCCGGAGAGTTCGTCGCGGTCCTCGGGCCGAACGGCGCCGGAAAGACCTCTCTGCTCAAGGTCCTGCTCGGTCAGCTACCGCTCAGCGCCGGCACCGCCACCATCGCGGACACACCGGTCCACACCGGCAGCCCCCACGTCGGATACGTGCCGCAACAGAAGACCCTCGAGGTGGGTGTCCCGCTGCGCGGCCGCGACCTCGTCGGACTCGGAGTGGACGGGCACCTGTGGGGCACCGGCATTCGACATTTCAAGCGCCGCAAGGCCGCTGTGGACGCCGCAATCGCCCAGGTCGGCGCGCAGTCGTACGCGAACGCGCTGGTGGGCGACCTGTCCGGCGGAGAACAGCAACGACTCCGGGTGGCGCAGGCGCTCGTGGGTGATCCGCAGGTCCTGCTGTGCGACGAACCGCTGCTCAGCCTCGACCTCGCCAACCAGCATCTCGTGTCGACGCTCATCGACCAGCGACGCAAGGACCACGACACCGCCGTCCTGTTCGTCACCCACGAGATCAATCCGATCCTTCCCCTCGTCGATCGAGTGCTGTATCTCGTCGACGGCCAGTTCCGCATCGGCACACCGTCGGAGGTCATGACCTCCGAGGTGCTCTCCGAGCTGTACCGCACCGAAGTCGAAGTGCTCGAGATGCGGGGGCGGCTCGTCGTCGTCGGCACGGGCGACGCCATCGATGCGCTCGGCAGCGCGGGCGGGCTCCGTCCCGGCGAAGGCGTCCACCACCACCACCCGGAAGACAGCGAATGAGCAGCAAGTTCACGGACGCAATGGGACGTCTGTTCGATTTCCGGGCCACAGCCGATCTGCTGCAGTACGACTTCGTGCAGCAGGCGCTGATCTCCGGCGCAATCCTCGGTCTCCTCGCCGGCGTCATCGGGCCCCTGATCATCAGCCGTCAGATGGCGTTCTCGGTGCACGGCACGTCCGAACTGTCGCTCACCGGCGCCGCCGCAGCCCTATTGGTCGGAGTGTCCGTGGGGCTCGGTGCGGTCGTCGGCGCAGTGGTCGCCGCGATCCTGTTCGGGTTGCTCGGTACCCGTGCCCGCGAACGGGACTCGGTGATCGGCGTCGTCATGGCCTTCGGACTCGGCCTCGCAGTGCTGCTGCTGTGGGCGTACGACGGGCGCACCGGCGCGGCGTTCTCGCTGTTGACCGGCCAGATCGTGGCGCCCGGCGGAACCGGCATCTCGCTGCTCGCGGGCTGCGCAGTGGTGGTGATCGGCGCCCTGCTCCTGATGTACCGCCCTCTGCTTTTCGCGAGCACCGACCCGGAGGTCGCCGCCGCACGCGGAGTGCCGGTGCGGGCACTCTCGATGGTCTTCGCGGTGCTCGTCGGCATCACCGCTGCGCTCGGTGTGCAGATCGTCGGTGCGCTACTCGTCATGGCGCTGCTCATCACACCGGCCGCCGCAGCGGCGCGGGTGACTCGTGGGCCACTCGCGGCGACGGTCCTGTCGGTGGTCTTCGCCGAGGTCGCGGCTGTCGGCGGTATCCTGCTCGCGCTCGCACCCGGTGTCCCGGTGTCGAGTTTCATCACCACGATCGCCTTCGTCATCTACCTCGTGTGCCGGACGATCGGATCGGCGCAACGTCGCCGGGGCGCTGGGCGGGTTCTCGCACCGGCGTCATGACGTCCGCTCGGTGCGGGACAATCAGCGGATGCGCTCCCGTACGAAGGTTCTCGACGCGACGCTCGCGCTCATCACGCGCGACGGGTTCGATGCCGTCAGCATCGCAGGGGTGGCGAAGGCGGCCGGCGTCTCCCGGCAGACCGTGTACTCGATATTCGGGAGTCGCGAAGATCTGGTGTCGCAAGCGGTCGCGAGCGCTGCACTGGGAGGGCTCGACGATGTCCTCACGCGGTTGGACGGAACCGGCTCGCCGTGCGAGTACCTGGTCGAACTGCTCGTCGCGGGACGAGCTGCGGTGCGTGGCAACCCGGTGCTCTCCGCGTTGCACCGTTCGGGCCGCGAGCATCCCTTCTTCGACACGGGCATGGTGAGCCGGGCAAAACCGGTCGTGCGACAGCTACTCGCGCCCATGAGCGAGAAGTATCCGGAGACAGTTCCCGAGATCGACGACATCGCCGATATCGCGCTCGTCCTCGGATTGTCGGTGGTTCTGTTCGACGACCCTGAGATGCACTCGGACGATGAGTTGCGACGGTTTCTCACCCGGTGGCTGGGCCCCTCGATGCCAAAACCTTGACACTTTGGGTCACTCTGTCTAGTTTTGCACGCGGCCGGGGGACATCCGCCCGGCCCGAGCACATTCTGAGGGGGACGGAAGCTTGTCGAGCATCACGAGGCGCGCATTTCTCGCAGGCGCAGCCACCATCGGCGCGACGCTGGCGGGATCATCGGCTGCATATGCTTCGACCGGCATCGCTGCCCGGGCGAACAAGGTTCCGCTGACACGCGAAGAACACCGCGTCGTCGTCATCGGCTCCGGGTTCGGCGGCGGTGTGAGCGCACTGCGCCTGGCCGAAGCCGGCGTGCCTGTCACGATTCTCGAACGGGGAAAGCGCTGGCCCACCGGCCCCGACGCGACGACCTTCCCGCGAGTCGACGCACCCGACGGGCGCATGTTGTGGTTCCGCTCCGCACCCGAACTCTTCGGTAGGCCCGTCATGGTCGAGCCGCACACCGGCCTGGTCGAGGCGGTTGTCGGACAGAACATGACCGCCCTGTGCGCCGCAGGCGTCGGCGGTGGCTCGCTGGTCTACCAGGGAATGTCGTTGCAGCCCAGCGAGGAAGTGTTCAACACCCACTTCCCGAACGAGCTCGACTGGGCCACCATGAATCGCGTCCACTACCCGCGGGTGTCGCGGATGCTGGGGCTCGCGACCGCCCCCGACGAACTGGTCTCCCACCCCAACTACGCCGCCGCGCGGATCTTCGCCGAGCGCGTGAAACAGGCCGGGCTTCCGCTCGACAAGATTCCCATGCCGATCGACTGGGACTACGCCCTCGCCGAACTGCGCGGCGAGATGGCTCCGTCGTACACGGACGGCTCCGGCGCACTCGGTGTCAACAACGGCGGCAAGTATTCCGTCGACGTCACCTACATCGCCGCTGCCGAGGCGACAGGTCTGGTGACCGTCCAGGCCCAGCATGAGGTCAAGGACATCGAACGAGCGTCCGACGGCAGGTGGACCGTGTACGTCGACCGGATCGACACCTCCGGGAAACTCCTCGAGAACAAGATCCTCACCACCGACACGCTCATCCTGGCCGCCGGTAGCCTCAACACGACCCGACTTCTGGTCCGGGCGTCGCAGAAGGGTCAGATCCCGGATCTCCCTGACGATCTCGGACGCAACTGGGGCAGCAACGCCGACCGCATCTACCTCTGGTCCGACATGCGTGAGGACTTCGGCGCACTGCAGGGTGGCCCGGTCGTCTACGGCAGCAAGAACTGGGACGACCCCAACACGGCGTTCACGGTGATCCAGGCATCGATTCCGGCGATGGGCCTCAACACCCGCAGCACCGTGCTCGTGGGCTACGGCATCAGCGACAGCCGCGGTTCGTTCGTCTACGACTCCGCGAGCGACGACGCGATCCTGCACTGGCCGAGGGATGGCGACGCAGCAATCCAGAGCGGCCACATCGATCCCATGGTGCGCAGGATCGTCGGCAATACAGGCATCGCCACCGACACCAACGCCATCGTGCCGTCCACGTGGCACCCGCTCGGCGGGGCGAGCATGGGCAGCGTCTGCGACCTCGACGGACGAGTACACGGCCAGCGCGGCCTGTACGTGCTCGACGGCGCATTGCTTCCGGGTCAGTCCGGTGCGTGCAACCCGTCGATGACCATCGCCGCCGTCGCCGAACGCGCGCTCGACAACATCGTCGCGAAGGACGCCGGGGTGACTATCTGACACGCGCCTAGAATCGGACACGTGACCCGTATCGACCTGAACAGTGACCTGGGCGAAAGCTACGGGCAGTGGCGCCTCGGCGACGACGAGACCATGCTCTCGCTCGTCACGAGTGCCAACATCGCCTGCGGATTCCACGCAGGTGACCCGTCGACCCTGCTCGAAACCTGCAGGGGTGCAGCGGTTCACACCGTGCGCATCGGAGCTCAGGTGGGGTACCACGATCTCACGGGATTCGGTCGGCGATTCATCGACGTCGAACCGGCCGAGCTCACTGCCGAGGTCATCTACCAGATCGGCGCCCTCGACGGGCTCGCCCGAGCAGCGGGTTCGGCAGTCAGCTACGTCAAACCGCACGGCGCTCTGTACAACGCGATCGTGCACCACCGCGAGCAGGCCCGCGCGGTGGTGGAGGCGATCCGCTCGTACAACACCACACTGCCTGTTCTCGGGCTTCCCGGATCGGCGTTCCTCGAGGAAGCCGAACGCGCAGGGTTGATCGTGGTGACCGAGGTTTTCGCCGACCGCGCGTACACACCCGAGGGCACCCTGGTGTCGCGGCGCGAACCGGGCGCCGTGCTGCACGACCCGGATGTGGTGGCCCAGCGTGTGTTGCGGATGGTCACCGAGGGTGTGGTCACGGCGATCGACGGCAGCGATGTGCACGTGGACGCGCAGTCCGTGTGCATCCACGGTGACTCGCCCGACGCCACCGCCATGGCCGTGGCTGTCCGTGCCCTGCTGGATGCCGAGGACGTCGACATCCGGGCATTCGTCTAGGCGGCGGAGCGTGAGAATCCTGCGCAACGGCGACTCGGCGATGCTCGCGGAGTTGGATTCGCTCGACGACGTTCTCGCGCATTTCCGCGCACTCGATGCGGAGCGAATGCACGGTGTCCTCGACCTGGTTCCCGCCGCCCGCACACTGCTGGTCCGTTTCGATACCGAGGCGACCCACGCCGACGCGGTACGCCGCTGGCTCGTCGAGACATCGCCGATGCGTGCGGACACCGAACCGGGTACGGAGGTGGTGATCGAAGTCCGGTACGACGGGCCCGATCTCGAGGAGGTCGGTGAACGAACCGGGCTGAGTGCGAGCGGGGTGATCGCCGCGCACACCGGCCGCATCTGGACTGTGGCGTTCGGCGGTTTCGCTCCCGGCTTCGCATATCTCACGGGCGGCGACAGCCGCTTGCACGTACCGCGGCGCGATTCCCCGCGAACCTCGGTGCCCGCGGGCGCGGTCGGGCTGGCCGGTGAGTTCTCCGGCGTCTACCCCCGAAGTTCCCCCGGCGGCTGGCAATTGATCGGAACCACCCAACAGGTGCTGTGGCAACCGGACCGCACCCCGCCCGCGCTGCTTCGTCCCGGTACCGCGGTGCGGTTCGAGCCGATCTGAGCGCCGAGCGGCGTCAGATTCCCAGCACCGCCTTCGCGATGAGGAAGTACACCACCAATCCGGTGGCGTCAACGAACGTGGTGATGAACGGATTGGAGAAGACCGCTGGATCTGCCCGGATCGCTTTGGCTGCCAACGGCATGACCCCACCGACGGTGGCCGCGAGCGTGCACACGGTGAGCAGCGTCAATCCGATCACTGCTCCCACCGATGCGTCGTAGACGAGACTCGCGACCACGAACGCCACTGTTCCGAGCAGCACCCCGAGTGAGAGCCCCACCCGGCTCTCACGGACGACGACACGACCGATGTCGCGGGGACTCACGTCGTCGAGGGCCAACGCGCGCGTGACGGTGGTCGCCGCCTGATTCCCGGTGTTGCCGCCGGTGCCGATCAGCAACGGCACGAACAACGCCAACGTCACTGCCTGCTCCAAGGTCGATTCGAACACCTCGAGCACCTGCACGGTCAACGTCGCCCCGACCGCCAGCACCAACAGCCACACGACCCGTGAGCGCACCAGTTGCCCCACGGGAGTAGCAAGATACGGCTGCCTCAGGGGCTCGGTGCCACCGATCCGGGCCTGGTCCTCGCTCTCGGCCGATTCCAGGATGCCCAGCGCGTCGTCGACGGTGAGGATACCCACCAGCCGTGTCTCGCTGTCCACGACGATCAGCGCCAGCAGTTTGAGCTCGGCACAGCGTCGGGCCGCTTCCTCAGCGTCATCGGTAGCCCGCGCGAAATACGGTTCGTTCATGATGTCGCCGACGACGCTGTCGGCCGGCGCGCCCATCAGCTCTCGCAGCCCCACCACGCCCACGAGGATCCGGTTCCGGTCGACGACCGGCAACGTGTAGACCGTCTCCGCATCGTGGAGGCGGCTCCGGACGATCGCGAGCGCTCGGTCGATGGGCATGTCGAGGCGCAACGAGACGAACTCCGGGCTCATGCGCCGACCCAGCGCGCCCTGCCGGTAGCCGAGGATGGCTGCCGTCAACTCACGTTCGTCGTAGGGAAGTCCGCGCATGAGCTTCGCGGCAACGGTGGCCGGCAACTCGTCGAGCAGTTCGACTCGATCGTCCGGCTCGAGATCGGCGAAGATCGATGCTACCTGATCATCCTGCAGACCCCCGACGAGGGCGCTCTGCAGGCTCGGATCCAGCTGCTCGAACACCTCCATCGCCTCGTCCTTGGGAAGCAACCGGTAGAGCACCGCGCGGTCGGTCTTGTTCAACCTCTCGAGCACGTCGACGAGCAGTTCCACGCTCAGGTCGGCAACCGCAGCATGCGCCGCGGTCAGATCACCGTCTGCCAAAGCACGCTCGACCATCCGGGTCGCCTCGACCCGGGTTGCCTCGGTGCTGGTGGCCTCGATACGGGTGGCCTCGATACGGTTGCTCGGATCGTCCCGACTCATCACGTCTCCCTCGAACTGCGGCACCCAAACCTAACGTGCTCCGGGTGAGCCCACCGAACTGTTCTCGCGGCCGGCCCCGGATTGCGGGACCATGGACCCATGGCATGGCTCGAGGTCGTCACCGGTGGGATATTCACGACCGTGCAGGATCGCGGACGCACCGGACACGGGGCCGACGGCGTGACCGAATCCGGTGCGGCCGATCGCACGGCACACGACGCCGCGAATCGGCTCGTGGGCAACCACCCGGACGCCGCCGCCCTCGAGGTGACGGGTGGCGGTCTCTCCGTCCGGAGTATCGGCGACACGATCGTCGCGATCACTGGAGCACGTGTCGACGTGACGGTCAACGGCCGGCTGGTGGGCGATTACGCGAGAGTGCTGCTCCGCGACCAGGACATCATCTCGGTCGGTGCGCCGTCCGAGGGCCTGCGGTCGTACCTGGCGGTCCGCGGCGGCATCGATGTCCCGGAGGTACTGGGAAGCCGATCGACCGACACATTGTCGGGCACCGGCCCCGAGCCGGTGCGCACCGGTGATCGACTGCTGGTGGGCGCGCTCGCCGACGAACTCCCCGGCGAGGAACAGATCCCTCCACCTGCCCCGGCCACCGATCCCGTCGAACTCCGTGTGCGAATCGGCCCCCGCGACGACTGGTTCACCGCCGCCTCGGTCCGCGCCCTCCTGCACGAATCGTGGACGGTGACGCCGAAACTCGACCGGGTGGGGATCCGGTTCCAGGGCCCCGGCCCGCTGCACCGCTCACGCCACGACGAACTTCCCAGCGAGGGCATGGTTGCGGGTTCCATTCAGGTACCGCCGGAGGGACACCCCGTGTTGTTCCTCGCGGATCATCCCGTCACCGGCGGATATCCGGTGATCGCCGTGGTGACGACAGCGGACCTTCCCACCGCCGCGCAGTTACGGCCGGGTCGGCGCGTACGGTTCGTCCGACTGATCTGAGTCACGACCTTGTTGTCCCGCACAGTAATCCAACCGAAATCACCGGCACTCGTGCGCACCTCCACCGTTCCGGACACTCCATGCCCCCGGGGCGCCAGGAACGCGGCGATCAAGTACTCCAGCCAGTCGGCGTAGCGGTAGAAGACCGGGTCGCCGTCCCACTCGAGGGCACGCCCGTCACTGCTCGGGACCCACTGACACCACGACAGCGGCCGCCCATCTGTCGGCAGCCCGTCGCGGCCCGCATTGTGCGGACCACTCGCCGGACCTGCGAACCCGCTGAGGAAGTCGATCTCGTGCCGGTCCAACGGCGGTGTGATCTCGAAACGCCCGTCGAACGCCGTCGTGTACGCCACCCGTTGCCCCCGCTTCCGTCCGGTCCTACCGATACAGACGCACCGGGGGCCGGATCGGTTCCCGTATATGCGCAGGAGAAGTCAGGAACGACGACGACGCGCGATGTCGGCGAGCACGACGCCTGCCGCCACCGACGCGTTGAGCGACTCCACCTCGCCGGCCATCGGGATGGACAGGATCGAATCGCACGTCTCGCGGACGAGCCGCGAGAGTCCCTTGCCTTCGGACCCCACCACCACGACAACGGGTTCGGTGCCGTCGAAATCGTCGAGATCGGTGTCGCCACCGGCATCGAGACCGACGACGCGGACACCCTGGGACTGCCAGTCCTTGAGCGTGCGCGTCAGGTTGGTTGCCCGCGCGACAGGAAGCCGCGCCGCGGCACCCGCGCTGGTACGCCATGCGACAGCGGTCACCGACGCGCTCCGACGCTGCGGAATCACCACGCCGTGGCCACCGAACGCCGCGACGGACCGGATGATCGCACCGAGGTTGCGCGGGTCGGAAATGTTGTCGAGCGCCACCAGCAGAGGCCGCTCGTGCCGTTGTTTCGCGCGCACGATCAGATCATCGGGATGCACGTAGCGGTACGGCGGCACCTGCAAGCCGATGCCCTGGTGCATTCCGTTGGCGGTGAGCCGGTCGAGTTCGCCGCGCTGCACTTCGAGGATCGAAATGCCGGCATCGGCCGCGCGCTGCACTGCTTCCTTGAGCCGGTCGTCGGCTTCCGCGCCGATCGCAACGTAGAGCGCGGTCGCGGGCACCTCGGCACGCAGGCACTCGACGACGGGGTTGCGGCCGAGGACCATCTCCGGCCCATCCTCCGGCTTACGTCCACCGGGACGACGGCCGCGGTTGTCGGCGGCCTTCGCCGCTGCGCGAGCGCGCCGTGCCGCAGGATGGTACGAACGGTCCTCGGCCTTCGGGGTCGCTCCGCGGGCTTCGAGACCGCGCCGACGCTGACCGCCCGAGCCGACGACCTGCCCTTTCTTCGTTCCGCCCTTGCGGATCGCTCCGCGACGCTGGGAATTGCCTGCCATCACTGCCCTGCTTTCAGGGACCACTCGGGTCCGTTCGGCGTATCCGTTACTTCGATCCCCGCCGCTGTCAGCCGGTCACGTACTTCGTCGGCGACCGCCCAGTTCTTCTCGGCGCGGGCGCTCTGTCGACGATCGAGTTCTGCTCCCACCAGCACATCGAGGGCGGCGAGCGCACCCGACTCGTCGCCGGAGCTCTCCTGCCAGTGTGCATCGAGTGGGTCGACACCGAGGACCGAAAGCATCGCACGGACCTGAGAGGCGATACGCACCGCTTCGGTCAGGTCTCCGTTGTCGAGCGCTTTGTTGCCCTCGCTGCGCCGGCCGTGGATCTCGGCGAGTGCCTTGGGTACACCGAGATCATCGTCGAGCGCCTCAGCGAAGGCACCGGTCCACGTTCCGACGGGAACGTCACCGGCCCGATCACGCGCCTTGAGCACGAACGACTCGAGCCCGCGATAGGCCGCGGCCGCCTCGGCCAGCGCCGTGTCGGAGTACTCGAGCATCGACCGGTAGTGGGCGCTGCCGAGGTAGTAGCGCAGCTCCTGAGCTCGCACTCGGGTGAGGACGTTGGGGATGGACAGCACGTTGCCGAGTGACTTGGACATCTTCTCGCCGCCCATGGTCACCCAGCCGTTGTGCAGCCAGTAGCGGGCGAAGCCGTCGCCCGCGGCGCGGGCCTGCGCGATCTCGTTCTCGTGGTGCGGGAACACCAGATCCATGCCGCCGCAATGGATGTCGAAAGTGCCACCGAGGTAGAACTCGGCCATGGCCGAGCATTCGAGGTGCCAGCCCGGGCGGCCACGACCCCACGGGGTCGGCCACGACGGTTCGCCGGGCTTCTCCGCCTTCCACAACGTGAAGTCGCGGGAGTCGCGCTTGCCCTGCCCGGCGCTCTCACCTTGGTGGACGTCGTCGAGTTTGTGTCCCGACAGCGCGCCGTATTCGGGGAAGCTCATGACGTCGAAGTAGACGTTGCCGTCGGATGCGTATGCGTGACCCGCGTCGATGAGTCGCTGCATGAGCTCGACCATCTGGGTGATGTGCCCGGTCGCGCGCGGCTCCACGGAGGGCGGCAGCACGCCGAGTGCGTCGTAAGCGCGGGTGAAGGCGCGCTCGTACGTCGTCTTCCATTCCCACCAGGGACGGCCTGCTTCGCCGGCCTTGCGGAGGATCTTGTCGTCGATATCAGTGACGTTTCTCACAAACGCGACGTCGAGGCCTTTCGCTGCGAGCCAGCGTCGCAGCACGTCGAATGCGACGCCGCTGCGCACGTGGCCGATATGCGGCTCACCCTGAACAGTGGCGCCACACAGATACACCGAGGCGTGTCCGGGCACCAGCGGTTCGAAATCCCGCACGGCTCGTGTTTCGGTGTCGAAAAGGCGCAAAGTCACGACAGGCCATCCTACCGTTGATCGACGTCAGGTAATACGAGTGCGGTGGCGATAGCCGCCACACCTTCTCCACGGCCGGTCAGCCCGAGGCCATCGGTTGTCGTTGCGGACACCGACACGGGCGCGCCGAGCAGATCGGACAGCACGCGTACCGCCTCGTCGCGACGCGGGCCGATCTTCGGACGATTCCCGATCACCTGCACCGCAGCATTACCGATGACCCAGCCCGCTTCGGTCAGCAGCCGCCGCACCTCGGTGAGCATCGAGGCTCCCGACGCTCCCGCCATCTCGGGTCGATCGGTCCCGAACACAGACCCCAGGTCACCGAGGCCGGACGCCGACAACAGCGCATCACACAACGCGTGCGCGGCGACGTCGCCGTCGGAGTGTCCCGAGCAACCGTCCGCATCGTCGAACAGCAGACCGGCAATCCAGCACGGGCGCCCCGGCTCCACCGGGTGTACGTCTGTTCCGATTCCGACACGCACGTGTGTTCAGTTCCCCTCTTCGGTCTTGTGTGCTGCTGCGAGCAGAGCTCGGGCCAGCACCAGATCCAACGGTGTAGTGATCTTGAAGGCGAGCGGGTCGCCCGCCACGGTGTGTACGGCTTCGCCGAGCCGTTCCACCAGCCCGGCGTCGTCGGTCGCGTCACCCGTATCGCGATTGGCGCGGTCGAGCAGGTCTGCGTCGAATCCCTGCGGTGTCTGCACTGCGCGCAAGGTCGCCCTGTCCGGGGTCCCGGTGACGACACCGTCGGAGTCGACGCTCTTGATGGTGTCGGCGACCGGCAGGACGGGAATCACCGCGCGTCGCCCGGCCCGCAGTTCGTCGACCACCCGGGTGAACAACTCCGACGGAGTCAGGGCCCTCGCCGCGTCGTGCACGAGGACGAACTGCGCGCCCGGTGCCGCCCGCAGACCCGCTCGCACGGAATCCGCACGCTCCGCACCACCCGCAGTGACCACGACCCGATCGGCGTACTTCTCGGATACGAGCTCCGCCGGGGGTGTCGCGGCAAGTTCGGGCGGCGCCACCACCACGACACGGTCGACCGCGCCCGAGCCGAGCATCGATTCGACGGCCCGGTCGAGCATGGTGCGCCCGCCCAGCTCGACGAACGCCTTGGGGAGTGATTCCCCCAGACGGACGCCGCGGCCGGCCGCCGGAATGATTCCGACGACCGGCCCGCTGCGATCGTGTACTTGCTGTATTCGATTCACTTGATGTTGATTCGAGCGTCGCGTCGCCTGTCAGGATGCGGCGGCGAGTACCTCGTCGAGCATGCTCTCGGCCTTGACGTTGTCAGTTCCCTCGGCGAGCGCGAGCTCACCCACGAGAATCTGCCGGGCCTTCGCCAGCATTCTCTTCTCACCTGCAGAAAGGCCGCGGTCCTGTTCCCGGCGCCACAGGTCGCGAACTACTTCTGCAACCTTGTTGACATCGCCGGAGGCCAACTTCTCGATGTTGGCCTTGTACCGCCGTGACCAGTTGGTCGGTTCTTCTGTATGCGGTGCGCGCAGCACCTGGAAAACCTTGTCGAGGCCTTCTTGCCCCACTACGTCGCGAACTCCGACGTATTCGGCATTCTCAGCAGGTACCCGCACCGTGAGGTCGCCCTGCGCGACTTTCAGAACCAGATATTCCTTCTGCTCCCCCTTGATGGTGCGTGTTTCGATTGCTTCGATCAGCGCCGCACCGTGATGGGGGTATACGACGGTGTCTCCGACCTTGAAAATCATGTGTCCCGTGCCCCTTTCGATTCTTCGAGTTTAACACGTGACCACATCGGACTCTCATCAACAGCGCAGGTCAGGGGCATCGGCACGTGAGCGTAGGGCTTGACAGGCAACCGGTTACGTGCATCCGGTGACGTGCGACACACCCGCCAGGACGAGGCGTTATGCCCCGTTGTGGTGCACAAAATGGCAATATCGATGACCCGACGCGCACTCCCTGTGGGTCGACTACTACTCTGCCTAGTGGATTGCGAGCCTTACCCGAGTGGAGGAAAAGTGACTGCTCTCAACACGTCGACTCGTCGAGTCGCGACCGCTGTCGCCCTGGCCGCGGGTGCGACGCTGACGCTGTCCGCGTGCGGCGCCGGTCAGATCACCCAGACCTCCGACCAGGTGGCTGCGATCAACGGCACCAACACGGACGTCGGCACCATTGCGCTGCGCAACGTGCACATCATCTACCCGGATTCCGAGGAGTACAGCATCGAGCCGGGCGGCACCGCTCTGCTGGGCTTCACCATCGCGAATCTCGACGGCTACCGCGGCGACGTCCTCACCGGCATCGAGACCGAGTTCGCGGGTTCGGTGACGGGCGCCGACGACATCGAGATCCCGGCTCTGGGCTCGGTCGTCGCAGGTGTCTCCGAAGAGACCACGGATCTCCTCGAGTCCGTCGACGAATCGCCGCAGCCCACTTCGCCGGAGGACACCCCCATCGTGCCCGCGGCTGTCGAGACCGTCGAACTCGTCGATCTGAAGGAAGGTGTCCGGCCCGGCCTGACCATCCCCTTCACCTTCTCCTTCCAGGAGGCCGGCGACGTGACTCTGGCGGTCCCGGTCGATGCCGGCCCGGTGCTCGAACGCCACGAGTCGGACCTGTCGCCGATCGTCGGCGAAGCGCACTGACCCAGCGCGAGCACGCAGAACACTTCAGGAAGGCCTGGACGAGAACACTCTCGTCCAGGCCTTCCCGCGTTCTGTCACCACGTTCGCATATCCTCCGGCCGTGGCCAGAACCAAGACGATCTATCGCTGTTCCGATTGCTCGCACACCGTAGCCAAGTGGGTCGGACGCTGCCCGGAGTGCGGAACGTGGGGATCGCTGGACGAGGCGCCACTGCAGCCCGCAGCCGTCGCATCGCGGCCGGGCACCTCGCTCGCGCGTGCGGGCGCCGCAGCCGTCCTCCCCACCACCCCTGCCACTCCCCTCACCCGGATCGACGGGAAGGAAACTGCCGCCAAGTCCACCGGCATCTCCGAGCTCGATCGCGTCCTCGGCGGCGGGATCGTGCCCGGGTCCGTCGTCCTGCTCGCGGGCGAGCCGGGCGTCGGCAAGTCGACGCTGCTCCTCGAGGTCGTACACCGCTGGGCCCAGCGCGGCGCCGACGACAGATCGCTGTACGTCACAGGCGAGGAATCCGCCGGCCAGGTCCGGCTCCGCGCCGACCGCACCGGGTCCGTCCACGAGCGGGTCTATCTGGCGGCCGAATCCGATCTGGCGACGATCTTCGGCCACGTCGAGCAGGTCAAGCCGACGTTACTCGTCGTCGACTCGGTGCAGACGATGCTCGCCGCCGATGTCGACGGTGTGTCCGGCGGTGTCACCCAGGTCAAGGCCGTCACGAGCGCCCTGACCTCGCTCGCGAAGGCGAGCGGGATCCCGGTGCTGCTGATCGGTCACGTCACCAAGGACGGCGCGGTCGCGGGTCCGCGCTCGCTCGAGCATCTCGTCGACGTCGTATTGCACTTCGAAGGCGACAAGCATTCGACGCTGCGCATGGTGCGCGGGGTCAAGAACCGGTTCGGTGCGGCCGAGGAGGTGGGCTGCTTCGAGCTCACCGAGGGCGGCATCGTCGAGGTGAGCGACCCGTCGGGATTGTTCCTCCAGCACCGGAACGAGGAGGTCTCGGGCACGGCGGTGACCGTCACGATGGACGGCAAACGCCCACTGCTCGGCGAAGTGCAGGCACTCGTCGTGCACACCCAGAATCCGTCACCGCGGCGCGCGGTGAGCGGCCTGGATTCGGCGCGCGTCGCGATGGTCCTCGCCGTCCTCGAACGGCGCTGCAACATCCGCGATCTCGGGAAATGCGACGTGTACGCATCGACGGTCGGAGGCATGCGGATCACCGACCCGTCCGCCGACCTCGCGTTGGCGCTCGCGATCGTGTCCGCAGTGAGAGATCAGCCGGTCCCGCCCGGCACCGTGCTGCTCGGCGAGGTCGGGTTGGCAGGTGAGGTCCGGCGTGTGGCCGGCGCCGGTCGACGGCTCACCGAAGCACACCGGCTGGGGTTCACCCGCGGAGTGGTCCCCCGCAACACCGAGGGCGCACCCTCCGGCATGAAGGTCCGCGAGGTGACGAACCTCGGGCAGGCGCTCATGAACATCGGCTAGCGGAAGGCACCGTGCCGGCCCTCGCCCGACGCGAACCGCGCGGCACCGGCGATGCCTTCCCGCTCGACGATCGGCACACCGTGGGCGCCCTCGGCACGCAATGCGGTGTCGAGCGGCAGGTCGAACGACCGGTAGGCCGACGCGCGGTCCACGGACATGCATTCCTGCGGGAATGCTGCCAGTTGCTGCGCGATCTCCTGCGCCGCAGCAAGTGATGCGCCCGCGTCGACGACCCGATTGACGAGGCCGAACGACAAGGCCTCGGTTGCGTCCACCGCACGGCCGGTGAGGATCATGTCGAGCGCTCTGCCCTGCCCGATGATCCGCGGCAGCCGCACCGTGCCGCCGTCGATGAGCGGTACGCCCCAGCGGCGGCAGAACACCCCGAAGACCGCGTCGGATTCGCACACCCGCAGGTCCGCAAGCAGTGCGAGTTCGAGTCCACCGGCGACCGCGTACCCGCTCACCGCCGCGATGAGCGGTTTGGACAGCGCTATCCGGGACGGCCCCATCGGGCCCGTTCCGCCGCCCTCCGAGTCGAGTTCGTGGCGCCGCTGCGGATCGCCCACGGCGGTGAGGTCGGCGCCGGCACAGAAATGACCGCCGGCACCCCAGAGCACCGCGACACGTTGCTCGTCGTCGGCGCCGAACTGTTCGAAGGCCTCGCGGAGCTGCGCAGCCATCGGTCCGTCCACGGCATTTCTGCGATCGGGACGGTTGAGCACGATGGTGGTGACGGCACCGTCACGTTCGACAACGACGTCGGTGGCAGGCATGAACTGTTTCTAGCACCGCCGAGTCGGTAGTTCTGTCGTATCGGGCTTTCTGTCGGACCCTCATGCGAACATATGTTCGTGTCCGCCCGCGCAACAATCCTCCACGCCGACCTCGACGCGTTCTACGCGTCGGTCGAGCAACGCGACGATCCGTGGCTTCTAGGCAAGCCCGTGGTGGTCGGCGGTGGCGTCGTCCTGGCCGCAAGCTACGAGGCGAAGGCCTACGGAATCAAGACACCCATGCCGGGCCGTGCGGCCCGTGCTCTGTGCCCCCACGTGATCTCGATGCCGCCGCGCATGAACGCCTATTCGCGGGCCTCGAAGGAGGTGTTCGCGATCTTCGATCGGGTCTCGCCCATCGTCGAAGGTGTCTCCATCGACGAGGCGTTCCTCGACGTGTCGGGGCTGCGTCGCATCTCGGGCGAGCCGGACGATATCGCAGCGCGCCTGCGTGCCACGGTCATGGCCGAGGTCGGCCTGCCGATCACCGTCGGTGTGGCCCGAACGAAGTTCCTCGCGAAGGTGGCGAGCGGCGTCGCGAAACCGGACGGACTGCTCGTCGTCCCACCCGACCGCGAACTCGAGTTCCTCCACCCATTGCCCGTCGAACGCCTGTGGGGCGTCGGCAAGGTCACCGCCGCGACGCTGCACGCACACGGCCTGCGTTCGGTCGCCGATATCGCGAACGAATCCGAATCCGATCTCGTCTCGCTGCTCGGCCGGGCAACGGGCCGACACCTGCACGCGCTCGCGACCGGACACGACCCGCGGCCGGTTCACCGGCAACGCCGACGTTCGATGGGTGCCCAGCACGCACTCGGCCGGGGAGCCCACAGCATCGAGTCCGTCGACGCGACGCTGCAACTGCTCGTCGACAAGGTCGCCGGCCGGATGCGCCGTGCCCACCGGATAGGCCGCACGGTGGTGCTGAGGCTGCGTTTCGCCGACTACACGCGTGTCACGCGGTCGCACACGCTCGGTGTCCCCACCGCACGCACAGACATCCTCAGCGGCACCGCACGTGCACTGCTCGACACGACGAGGCCGCTGGTCGCCGACCGCGGACTCACCCTGATCGGCGTCGCGGTGACGAACCTGGACGGCGAGGGCATCGAGCAGCTCGAGCTTCCCTTCGACCAGCCGGTGCCGGCACACGATCCGGCAGCAAGCGAGATCCCCGCGACCCATCGCCCGATCGACCGGCACGCCCTCGACACGGTCCTCGACGACGTCCACCACCGGTTCGGAGCCGGAGCACTCACCTCCGCGACGCTACTGGGCCGCAACCACAGGCAGGGCGTTCCTTTGCTCCCCGATTGAGAAGCAACCTCAGATCGACGAAATGTCTTCGGATCCGGGCAGCCCGTCGGCGAAATCCTTGCCCTTCTCGAAATGCTCGTGCCCGACCAGCACGAACAATCCGTGCGAGCTCCCCACGATCACATCGGGGTCGGCGAACGGTCCGTCGACGATGCGCACATCGGCGCTCGTGTACACCTTGCGACGCACCGTACCGTCGACCCGGGCGGTGAATTCGAGAACCGCGCCCAGCGGGATGGGGCGCTTGAAATCGGTGCCCATGTGCCCGGTGACCACGGGCTTACGGAACACGGCGTTGCAGGCGAAACCCTGGATCTCGTCGAACGCCGTCATGAGAATGCCGCCGTGGATGAACCCCGGCCCACCCTGGAAGCGCGTGGCGACCTCGAAGCGGCCCTTGACCGAGAGTCCCTCACCGACCGTGCACTCCATCGCGAGGCCGGTCGGTTGATCGTCGCCGCAACCGAGACACCTGGACCAGTGCTGGGGTATCGGCGCACCCGGACCGGGATGATCCTCGCGAAGATCAGGAACGACGAGGTCGTCGGGCAAGGTCCAGACACTACTCATGAGCAAGTAATGTAGTTGCGCGCTCGCTTGCGACTTTTCCGTGGCCTGCGCGAATGTGACGAGAAACGCACGCGCCGCCAGGAGGACTTCGCACATGACCGAGTCGGCAGACGCTGCGACGTTGAACGAGACGATCGCGCGTCTGGCACCCGGCACAGCCCTGCGCGACGGCCTCGAACGCATCCTGAGGGGCCGCACAGGCGGACTGATCGTGCTCGGCTTCGACGAGCACGTCGCCTCGATCTGCGACGGTGGCTTCGAACTCGATGTCGAGTTCGCCCCGACCCGGTTGCGCGAGCTGTCGAAGATGGACGGCGCAGTGGTGGTGTCCTCCGACGGCACCCGGATCGTGCGCGCGAACGTGCAACTCGTACCCGATCACCGCATTCCCACCGTCGAATCCGGCACCCGACACCGCGCGGCCGAACGCACCGCCATCGAGACCGGGTATCCCGTGGTCTCGGTGAGCCAGTCGATGAGCATCGTCAGCGTGTACGTCGAAGGGCGTCGGCACGTCATCGACGATTCGGCAATGATCCTCTCCAGAGCCAACCAGGCCGTCGCGACACTCGAGCGCTACAAGGCCCGGCTCGACGAGGTCACCCGGCAGCTCTCGGTGGTGGAGATCGAAGACATCGTGACGTTGCGTGATGCACTCACGGTTGCGCAGCGTCTCGAGATGATGCACCGCCTGTCGGTGGAGATCGAGCAGGATGTGCTCGAGCTCGGCACCGACGGGCGACAGCTCGCACTGCAACTCGAAGAGCTCGTCGGCGACAATCAACTCGCCCGGCAGCTGCTGGTGCTGGACTACCTTTCCGGTACAGATTCACCGTCGGTCCTCGACGTGGAACAGGCCCTCGATGCGCTGGGGGGCCTGACCGACGTCGACCTGCTCGACCTCACGACACTCGCGCGGGCGTTCGGATATCCGAGCACCATCGAAGCGCTCGACACCGCGATGAGCCCGCGCGGATACCGCGTCCTCAATCGTGTTCCGCGGCTTCGGGCACGCCAGATCGACCGGCTCGTGACCGCTTTCGGGACACTGCAGGGTCTGCTCGCCGCGACGGCCGCGGATCTTCAGGCCGTCGAAGGCATCGGAGCGCTGTGGGCACGGTACATCCGCGAAGGCCTTTCACGCCTGGCCGAGGCGTCGATCAACCACTACGACTAGCACTACCTGCTCAGGGCGCGATGCTGCTCACGCAGTCACGTTGAACGGCTCCGGCGTGCTGCGCAGGCCACCGAGTTGCCCGACGACCGTGTACGCCCCCGGCTGGACCGGCTCCCGCGGCGTCTCGCACCCGGGCTCGGAGGTCGTACCTGACCACTGCACCGAGAATGCCGCTTGATCGCCGGGTTGGAGTGAGCGCACGTCGGCGGTCGAGTCGGGGAAACAGTCGGTGTTCGCCCACACTCGCTGGTTGCCGTCGAGGGTGTACACGAGGACCTGCTGGAGTCCCGCACCGAGATCGCGCTCGCACTGGGATGTCCCGATGTTGGTGATGACGATCGTGAATTCCGGTTCGGTTCCGACCTGATAATTCGGCTCGCCGGCCGTCACACGCACTGCGAGCGACTGATCGGAACACTGCCCGGGCGGCGTCGATGCCGACGCAGGCGTGGTGCCGTCCTCCGAGCCCTGCTCCGCAGAACCTGACGTGGTGGACGACGCGGAGGACTCCGAATCGGACGCGTTCGAGGAATCCGAGCCGCCGGAGCCGCCGGTGGCCGAGCCGCCACCGTCCGAACCGGTCTCGGCACCGGCTTCCACACCGGAGCCGTCCGGTGTGGTCGTGGTGGTCTCGGACATCGTGGTCTCGGAGGCTGCGGGTTCCGTTTCCGGATCATCGCCGCTGGTGAAGGCGAGAACCGCCCAGATGACCAACGCCAACACGACCACCGCGACAACGATCGCGAGAACACGGCGTCGCCAGTAGATCTCAGGAGGAAGTGGGCCGTTGGGTTCAAACACCCTTCACACGGTATGTGTCAGCTCGGGCGATAGCCACATGATCGGCGGCGTGTCGCGTCAGTCCGAGGTCACACCGATGTCGCCGATGTGGCCCTGCAGCTGCACATGGCCGTCGTCGAGCTTGTATGTCACACCCGCAACAGCGCACCGACCATCGGCGATGCGCTCCGCGATGATCTGCGATCGTTCGGTGAGCACCTTGCCCGTTTCCACCACGTGTCGCGCCTCGAGTTCGTCGATGGTACTGAGCCCTTCCCGACGTCCGAGGAGGATCGACGGAGCGACCCGCTCGATGATGCTGCGGATGAAGCCCGACGGAACCTCGCCACCGTCGAGTGCATCGAGCGTCGCGCCGACAGCACCGCAGCTGTCGTGTCCCAGCACGACGATCAGGGGCACGTTGAGGATCTCGACTGCATACTCGATCGAGCCCAGCACTGAGCTGTCGATGACATGACCTGCGGTTCGGACGACGAACATGTCGCCGAGGCCCTGGTCGAAGATGATCTCGGCGGCCACGCGGGAGTCGCCGCATCCGAAGAGCACGGCGGTGGGGTGCTGGCCGTTGACGAGCTCCGCGCGGCGGTCGATGCCCTGGCTGGGATGCAGCGGGGTGTCGCTGACGAAGCGCTGATTACCCTCGGTCAGAGCTTTCCACGCTGAGATGGGATTCGAGTTCGGCATACGCACATTATTCACCTGCGCTTGTGAACGGACTCACGCGGATATGTTCCGACCCGGTGAACAACACCGCGTATTGCTACAGAAGGAGATGAGAGATGCCGGTCGATTCGGCCGTGATGCTGCGCTGGTACGCCTCCGAGGCACGAGATCTTCCGTGGCGCCACGAAGGTGTGACGGGCTGGCAGATCCTCATGTCGGAGGTCATGTTGCAGCAGACTCCTGTGGTGCGGGTCGCACCCATCTGGGAGCAGTGGGTCCGGCGCTGGCCGGTCCCGTCGGCGATGGCCGCGTCGAGTCAGGCCGAGGTGCTGCGGGCCTGGGGCAAGCTCGGGTATCCGCGTCGGGCGCTGCGCTTGCACGAGTGCGCCGGGGTCCTCGCCGCCGAGCACGACGACCGGGTTCCCGACGACGTCGACGTCCTGCTGTCGCTGCCGGGGATCGGCGCGTACACGGCGCGGGCAGTCGCATGTTTCGCGTACGGGCAGCGTGTTCCCGTGGTCGACACCAATGTGCGGCGCGTCGTCGCGCGCGCTGTCCACGGCAACGCCGAACCCGGGAACCCTTCCACCCGAAGGGACCTCGCAGACGTCGAGGGTCTGCTCCCTCGCACCCGCGCGCGCGCCGCAACGTTCTCGGCCGCGCTGATGGAACTCGGCGCAACCGTGTGTACCGCGCGCAACCCGGATTGCGATCGGTGTCCACTCCCCGAATGCGCCTGGGTGCAGGCCGGTCGTCCGGCCCATGACGGCCCGGCCCGGCGCGTGCAGAAGTTCGCCGGAACCGACCGTCAGGTGCGCGGAAAACTGATGGCCGTCCTCCGCGACAGCGACACACCCGTCGAGCGCCCGGCACTCGATCAGGTGTGGCTCACGGACCCGGGGCAGCGCGACCGGGCGCTACATTCGTTGCTCGTCGACGGACTGGTCGAACAGACCGACGACGGGCGCTTCGCCCTCGCCGGGGAGGGCGCTCGCTAGCCGCGTGACTCCGGTCGGTCGAGAGCTCTCAGGAACCGCTCCACTTCCGTGCGGTACTCGTCGGGCCTGTCATCGTGAACGAGATGTCCGGCGCCGGCGATACGTACATATTCGGTGCCGGGCCGGTCTTTCATCCGACGCATCTGCCCTTCCGGGGTGATGGTGAACTCGCCCTCGATGAGCAGCGCGGGCACCCGGATCGAGTACCACTCGTCCCAGAAGGCGCGAGTGCCCCATTCCTCCGAGATATCACGAAAAGTCGCGACCTCGCCGTGCAGATGCCAGCCGTCGTCGCGGCGTTCGAACGAGTCCAGGAAGTACTGTCCTGCCACCGGCCCGAAGAAGTCGATCATCGCCTGCTCGGTGGGGAACGGCTGCGGCCACTGCTCGATCATCGCGGCCCAGTTCGCTGCCGTACGCCCCCGGAAGTCCGGGGCCATGTCCTCGAGCACCAGAGCCGCCACACGGTCGGGATGTGCCGCGGCCAGGCACCACGCGTGCAGTGCGCCCATCGAGTGCCCGATGACCACGAGCGGATCGTCGAACCCGCCGAGATGGGACGCCAGGTCCGCGACGAACGCGTCGGTGGTCAATTCCGGGGGCATGGGGCGTCCATGGCCCGCCGCATCGAACGTGTGGACGTGGCCGTGCTCACGTAGCCACGGCACGTGACTTCGCCATGTGCGCGCGCTTCCCATCAATCCGTGCAACAGCAGGATCGGACGTCCGCTACCACCCTCGTCGTGCAACACAATCGCCCAAGGTAACGGAGTACGCTCGCGCGCATGGCAGTCGTGAAGATCAACGCAATCGAAATCCCCGAGGGTGCTGGCCCCGAACTGGAGAAGCGGTTCGCCAATCGCGCGCACACCGTCGACAATTCCAAGGGCTTCCTCGGATTCCAGCTCCTCCGCCCGACCGCGGGCGAGACCCGCTACTTCGTTGTCACCCAGTGGGAGACCGAAGAGGACTTCGCTGCGTGGCGGGACGGTGATGCCCGCGCAGCCCATGCCGGCGAGGCCAAGAAGCCTGTTGCGTCGGGCGCGTCGCTGCTCGAGTTCGAGGTCGTCCTCGACGTCAAGAAGTCCTGATGCCCGTGCCCGGCGGATCCGGGCGCGAGTTCAACTATCCCGATGTGGGCACCGGCCGGGGAGATGTTCCCCCGGCCGGCTACCGGTCGTTGGAGATGATGCGTGAACTGGGCACCGGCGACCAGATTTTCGATGTCGCAGCCGGCCGGTTGTTCGGCTGGCAGATGCATCGCGCCGCCGGTATCCGGGTGGCTCGCGGAACCCCGCCACCTGCTCCCGGAGTCGATGTACGTCTCGCATGGGGCGTCGGACCGATCCGTGGGTCGGCCTGGTGCCGGGTGGTCGACGTCGTCGACGAGCCCGACCGCCGAGGTTTCGCCTACGGCACGCTGGCCGGGCACCCAGAGAGCGGCGAGGAGACTTTTCTCGTCGAACGCGACGCCGACGGCCGCGTCACCGCGCGCATCACTGCGTTCTCCCGCCCGGCACGCTGGTACACCCGGATCGCGGGCCCGCTCGGTCGCCTGGTGCAACGCAGAATCACGCAGCGCTACCTCGACGGGATCGCCGGCGATCAGTGGTGAGCGTGCGGATCGACACCGTCGGGAGCACGGTCCAGAAACGTCGTCACACCGCGTACCCGGCCCCGATCGTCCATGACGAGAATGTCGGTTCCCGTCGCGAACGGATCCGCATCGGGGGTGATCAGCTCCCAGACCACCCGCGCCCGATCGTGATGCACATCGGGCTCACCGCGAAGTCTGAATTCGTAGCCCCTCATGTGTTCACCGAACTGCTTCCGGAAGTCGACGAGCGCGCCCGGACCGCCGAGTACCCCCACCGGTGCGCAATATTCGACGTCGTCGGACCACGTGTCGCGGATGAGCAACTCGTTGTCGCCGGAATTCCAGAACCGCACGTACCGCTCGATCGCGGCCGCAACGTCGGTTCCCTCGAGGTTCGTCGTATCGGTCATGTCGTCCTCCTGTCGGATCGTGGTCGCGAAGTACTGCGACCGACTCGAGCCTGATCCATCCGGAGACCGCAAGTCGATGACGTCGGAGGTCATTGCTGCACCGCACGCCATCACGGATCGTGGAGACATGGCCGGTCACCCCGCGACACGTACAGACCCCGCCACACGTACAGACGATGTCGGACGGCTTCTGAAGTCGTGGCGGGAGCAACGCGGACGCTCCCAACTCGAACTGTCGATCGCTGCAGACCTGTCCACCCGGCACCTCAGCTACATCGAGACCGGCCGATCCGTTCCCGGCCGCGGTGTGATCGAACGACTGTCGGAAGAGCTCGGGATCCCGCTCCGCGAACGTAATCGGCTGTACCTCGCGGCGGGTTACGCGCCTGCCCATCCCGAGCATCCGCTCGAGGATCTGGGGGCCGCGCGGGATGCGGTGGAGGCGGTACTCAGGGGACACGAGCCGAATCCGTCGATGGCCGTGAACGCACGCTGGGAACTACTCGCGGCGAACGGGCCTGCGAGCGGCCTGCTCGCGGGCATCGCGCCCCATCTGCTCGAACCGCCCGTCAACATCCTCCGGGCGACGCTCCACCCAGAGGGCCTGGCGCCGGCCATCCGCAACTTCGTGCCATGGCGCGCCCACGTCCTCCGGAGGGTCGAGCGCCAACTGTCGCACACCGCGATGCCGGAGCTCACGCAGTTGCGCGATGAACTCGCGGAGTATCCGGTGCCAGAGGGACAGCGCGACGCCCACACGGTGCCGAACGATCTCGCGATGCCTCTCGTGTTCGCAACGGCTCACGGCGATCTCGCCCTGCTCTATACGACGACGGTGTTCGGGTCCCCGCACGATGTGACACTCGACGAGATCGCGGTCGAGACGTTCTTCCCCGCCGACGCCTCGACCGCAAAGATCCTCCGGTCGATGTGACCTGCGCTCACACGACGCAGTTGTCTCCCGCGCATCCGTCAGCGTCATCGGCAACCGGATCTACCACGGGCTCGGCACTGTCGGCGTCGGCGATCGCACGTTCGAGCAATACGAGGAACACGTCTTCCGGCTGGGCACCCGACACCGCGACCGCGCGGTTGGCGACGAAGAACGGCACTCCCGTGACACCCAGCTGCCGGGCTTCGAGGAGGTCGGCACGCACAGCATCCGCAGCGGCGTCGGAGTCGAGATCCGCACGGATCTGATCCGCATCGAGCCCTATCGAGGCGGCGATGCGCACAAGCGCCTCACGATCGTCCACGATCTCACCGCCGACGAAATGCGCACGGAACAATGCCTCGAGCAGCTCGTCGCGCTTGTCGCCGGCGAGGTGCAGGAGCCGGTGCGCGTCGAAGGTGTTCGCCGCGATCACCGTGTCGAAGTCGATGTCCAACCCGACCTGCGCGGCGGTGGCAGACACCTGGGAGAACATCTGCCGCACCTGCTCGGCGGGCATGCCCTTCATCTCGACCAGCGCGTCGATCTCGGGCTTGTTCAGGCCCGCTGGGGTGTCGGGCGCGAGCTGATACGACCGCCACGTCACCGCGACCCGATCACGCTGCGGGAATCCGGCGAGGGCGTCGGTGAATCGGCGCTTGCCGATGTAACACCACGGGCACGCGATGTCCGACCAGATCTCGATATGGGCGGTGGGAAGGGCGACGTCGGCAGGTGTGCTCACGAGTCGAACAACAGCATCGTGGTCGCGAATTGTTCCCCCATCAAGGGAGTCGCGCGGGCCCCTGCAGTTTGGTTATCCTTCCCTCTCCATAGTTTGCAGGCCGGCGCGCCCGTCGGCGTCGATGCTCTCGCCGATTCGGCTCGTGCATGTCCCACAGAGAACAGGAAGTTCGATGAGAATGTCCGGGAGGTACTGGCGTCGAGCCGGAATCGTGATGATTGCGGCAACAGCGCTGTTCGCGGGTGCCTGCGGCAGCGAGTCGAGTTCCGACTCGACCGGCGCAGCGGAATCCACCACTGGGCAGGCCGACGCATCCGCCTTCCCCGTGTCGATTCCGTCGGCGCTCGGTACAGCCGAGATCCCGGAGACCCCGGAGCGGGTCGTCACGCTCGGCTGGGGCAGCGAGGACGCAGCACTGGCGCTCGGCGTCGTACCCGTCGGTGTGCAGAACATGCAGTCGGACTCGGGAACCGACGACGGCCTGCTGCCGTGGTCGCGAGCGAAGCTCGAAGAGCTCGACCCCGACGCGGAACCCACGCTACTGACGGCATCCAGTCAGGAGATGCCGTACGAGCAGATCGCGGCACTCACCCCCGACGTGATCCTGGCTGTGCATTCCGGCCTGAGCCAGGAACAGTTCGACCAGCTCTCCGAGATCGCGCCTACCGTGGCGTACCCGGAGCGTCGCTGGGCAACCGGCTGGGAAGACCAGATCACCACCGTCGGCAAGGCTCTCGGTCGGTCGGCAGAGGCCGAAGCGCTGGTAACGCACACCGAGGACACCATCGCGGAAGCGAAGTCGCAGCACCCCGAGTTCACCGGCAAGACGGTGGCATTCGGTAGTGCCACCGAGGCGGCGTCGTACAACTTCTACTTCGACACCGATCCTCGCCTGAAGCTGCTGGCAAGCCTCGGTTTCACGGTCGACCCGCTCGCTCAGCAGCTACGCGAGAGCAGTGACCGGACGAAGTTCGCGGCTCCGGTGAGCCTGGAACTGCTGCCGACGTACAACCCCGACGTGCTTCTCGCCTGGTACCTGACGCCCGATCTGCAGAGCGAGGTCGAGTCGAACCCGCTGTTCACCGGCATCAAGGCGGTGCGCGACGACGCCTACACGGCTCTGACCGCCCCGCCGCTGGTGTATGCGTCGAGCACACCGAACGTACTCAGCATGCCGTGGCTGCTGAACGAGTTGCTCCCACAGCTGTCGCAGGCCGCCGACAACGCCCAAGTCGGCTAGTTCGACCTGGCAGAGTCCCAGTTCGACGTGACAGAGTCACCGTGCCGCTGCCGAGAGCTTCTCCATGCTCGGCAGCGGCATTCTGGTCAGGACTCGAGCGCGGCGTCGAGCGTGATGTCGACACCGGTCAGCGCGCGGCTCACCGGGCAGGTCTCTTTGGCGTTCTGTGCCGCCGCCGCGAAACCGTTGGCGTCGAGGCCTGTGACTTCCCCGCGGACCGTCAGCTTGATACCCGTGAGCCGGAACCCGGATTCCGGGTGCGGCCCGAGTGACACGTCGGCCTTGACCTCGAGACTCTGCGGGGTACCACCGGCTTCGGCGAGGACCGCCGACAACTGCATTGCGAAACACGCCGAGTGGGCTGCAGCGATCAGCTCTTCGGGGCTCGTCGTGCCGTCGGCGTCGTCGGCCGCCCGCTTCGGGAACGACACATCGAATGTGCCGCGCCCCGAGCTGGTCAGTTCGACCTGACCCGACCCGTCTTCGAGTCCACCGTTCCATGCGGTCCGCGCACTCCGTGTCGGCATGGTTTCTCCCTCCATATGGCCCGGAACAACAGTCTGGCCCGAACCTACGCCGCCGAACGCGCCACGGTCTCCGGTTCGCCGACAATCGGCGAAAGCTTCACCGCCCGGTCATCCGTGGCGGGCCGAAAGCGTCAGCGCTCGCGCGCGGATCTCGTCGCGCAGGGCCGAGGGCGCCAGAAGTTCGGCGTCGCCGGCGAGTTGCCACATCACCGCCCCGGCGTGGCTCGACCCTCCGAACTCCACCTCGGCGCGACACCATCCGTTCCCGTCCGAATGACAGCCGTCCGCATGACACTCGGCTACGGAGATCACGAGCGCAGCGAGTTCGTCTCGGCGACTTTCACGTATCTTCACGGTCGCGGAGACGGTGGACATGCCCGCGCGGAATCGTGTCCTCCTGCGATGCCAGATCTCGGCGAGATCGACCTCGGCGGGTCGTTCGGCCGGGACATCCAGTACCTTCACCTCGTCGATACGCGATAGCCGGTACGTGCGTTCGTCGCCGCGGTGCAGAGCCACCAGATACCACCGTCCGGCAGCACTGACGACACCGATCGGGTCGACGGTCCGCCACGCGGCGTCCCGGTCGCGTGGGCAATACCGGATTCGTAGGCGTACGCCGTCGAACACAGCCTGCTGCACCGCGCCGAGGTGCGGATCGACCGATGCCTCCGTGATCCATCCGGACCCGGTGACCAGGATCCGTTCCGATGCCCGGATCGCCGCCGTGCGCCCCGCCTCGGGCAATGCATCGGTGACCTTCCGCATCGCGGCTGCGAATGCAGGGGCCATGCCGAGGACAGCGGTGTCGGCGGAGGTGCTCGAGGCGAGCAGCGCGGTGGCCTCGTCGACCGTCAGCCCGGTGAGGTCGGTGGTGAATCCGGGCAACAACGCAAATCCTCCGTCACGCCCTCGTTCCGCGTACACAGGGATACCGACAGACGACAGTGCCTCGACATCGCGCAGGACCGTCCGCACCGACACCTCGAGTTCGCGAGCAATCGCCGGGGCGGTCATCCGGCCCCGGTTCCTGAGCATCAGCACCAGCGACAGCAACCGTTCAGCGCGCATCAGCGAATCATCGCACCGATACCTGACAGGGAGTGTCGTGTTCGATGCCCGGATCAGGACCGTTCACTTGCGCTGCGGTGCCGGTACGACGACGGAGACTGACCGCAGAAGTCGCTGAATGCCCGGGCGAACGAACTGCCGTTGTCGAATCCGACGGCACGGGCGGTTTCCTGAACAGATTGCTCGGGCGACGCGAGGAGCGCCATCGCGCGCAGCATCCGGGCCTGGAGCAGGTAGGTACGCCAAGGCATCCCCACGTGCTCGTCGAACAGTCGACGCAGGGTGCGTTCGGATACCGACACTGCCCTGCCGACCTCACCGATTGTGACGTCGTGGAGATTCTCCTTCGTGAATGCCATCGCGTTGTGCACCACGGGATGGTCCGACATCGGAAGGCTGAGCATCGCTTCGTCGGAGTCGATCGCTTCGAGGACGAGACCGCCGAGGGTCGCGAAGAAGCGCTCTGCCGTGGCGTCGTCGGAGAGCCTGCCGACCGGCCACCGCTGCGCGTAGATGATCATTTCCCGGATCAGCGGAGAGACATCGAGGACAGCGGCGCGTTCGCCGTGGAACTGCACCAGTTCCGGATCGAACATCACGGCGATCGAGCGCACCCGGGGACTCATGGTCGCTTGATGCCGCAGTCCCGCCGGTATCCACACGGCTTGCTGAGGCGGCAGCAGATAGTGAGTGGTCGCGGTCTCCACTTCGACCACGCCGCCCACGGCGTACTCGATCTGATGCATGTCGTGACTGTGCCAGTCCGTCACGAGGCTCCCGCCCTCGTAGAGGTAACTCCCGGCGGTTACTGCTGCACTGCGACGCAGACTCTTGAGGTTGTCCGATTTTGCACGATGCATGGCCGATTGTGTGGAGACGGTCATGACTATGAACGGTACAACAGGAGTAAGCACTATGTGATGAGCAGCACTCAGGAGTGAATATGCACCTCGACGACATGATTCTCGTGAGCATCGATGACCACGTAGTCGAACCACCCGACATGTTCGCCCGCCACGTTCCGGCGAAGTACAGGGACGAGGCACCCAAGGTCATCGTCACCGAGCAAGGCATCGACCAGTGGGTCTACCAGGGGAAGCCGACCGGAGTCAGTGGGCTCAACGCGGTGGTCTCGTGGCCCGCAGAAGAATGGGGCCGCGACCCCGCCCGCTTCGCCGAGATGCGTCCCGGCGTGTACGACATCCACGAACGCGTCCGCGACATGGACCGCAACGGCATCGTCGGTTCCATGTGCTTCCCCACCTTCACCGGATTCTCGGCCCGCCACCTGAACCAGCACCAGGCCGAGGTGACCGTCGTGATGGTGCAGGCCTACAACGACTGGCACATCGACGAATGGTGCGGTGCCTACCCCCACCGGTTCTTGCCGCTCGCCCTCCTGCCCACATGGAACGTGCCGGCGATGTGCGAGGAGATCCGACGTGTCGCGGCGAAGGGCTGCCGCGCTGTCACCATGCCGGAACTCCCCCACCTCGAGGGACTACCCAGTTATCACGACATCGAATACTGGGGCCCTGTGTTCCAGACCCTGTCCGACGAGGGCGTCGTGATGTGCCTGCACATCGGTTCGGGGTTCGGTGCGATCTCCATGGCGAAGGACGCGCCGATCGACAACCTGATCGTCCTCGCCACCCAGATCTCTGCCATCGCAGCACAGGATCTCCTGTGGGGCCCGGCCATGCGTTCCTATCCCGATCTGAAGTTCGCCTTCTCCGAAGGCGGAATCGGCTGGATCCCGTTCTTCCTGGACCGCTGCGACCGGCACTACACGAATCAGCGCTGGCTCCGCCGCGACTTCGGTGGCAAGCTGCCCAGCGAGGTCTTCAAAGAGCATTCGCTGGCCTGCTACGTCACCGATCCCACCGCGCTGAAGCTGCGTCACGAGATCGGCATCGACATCATCGCGTGGGAGTGCGACTACCCCCACTCCGACTGCTTCTGGCCCGATGCGCCGGAGAAGGTGCTCGGCGAGCTCGACGCCGCCGGTGCGACCGATGCGGAAATCGACAAGATCACCTGGCAGAACTCCTGCCGCTTCTTCAACTGGGACCCGTTCTCGAAGATCAAGCGCGAGGACGCGACCGTCGGAGCGTTGCGAGCCAAGGCGACCGACGTGGACGTGTCGATCCGGTCCCGCGCCGAGTGGGCGAAGCTCTACGAGGCCAAGCACAAGGATTCTGTGACGGCGGGCTGATCCGCACTTCCGAATCGCGCTGCCACGCAGGTGGCATCGACGACGCCGAAATACATGACAGAGGGTGTCGTGTTTCGGGCGCATGCTGGTGTCATGACGACGATGCAGACAGACCCACGCCCCCTCTTCCGTGACGCCCTCGACTGGGTGGCCGGACTCATCGACGGAGTCCGGCCGGACCAGTTCACCGATCCGACACCGTGCCCGGAGTTCGACGTGAGCTCCCTCATCGGACACCTCGTGTCCACCATCGACCGGGGCCGCGTCATCGGCGCCGGCGGCGACCCTCTGACCGTCCCCGAAACAGTCACCGAACCGGATGACGGATGGGTCGCGGCACTGCGCACGAGCGCCGACCGCTACTGGGAGGTGTGGAACGACGACGCAATGCTCGACACCGTGGTCACCGCACCCTGGGGCACCTTCCCGGGACGCGCCTCGGTGCTCATCGCACTCAACGAAGCACTCGTGCACGGTTGGGACCTGGCGGCTGCAACGGGGCAGCCCGCGGAGGCCGACCCGGCTCTGGCGAACGCAGCGCTCGGCATCATGCAGCATGCACTCCCCGAGACCCCGCGTGGCGGACCCGTCCCATTCGGCCCGGTGGTGGAATCCGCTCCGACCGCGGGAGCGACCGAACGCCTCGCCAACTGGTCCGGGCGGCCGACCGCCCCGTGGAAGCACTGACACCTGGACGAACAACGCAGGGATCCACAACGCCGAGGGCGGCACTCCTTCCGGAGTGCCGCCCTCGGCGTATGCGTGTTGTTACTGGGCTTCTGCTTCGCCCTCGCCGCTCTTGGCGAGCGCGACCGCCGGGGTGTCGGGCACCTCGGCCGGCTTCTCGCTCGGCGTGAACGTGAACTTCGCGTTCTCGCCGGCGCCTTCGCCGTCCCAGCCCTCGACGTCGACCAGGATGATGTGGCCGGCACCGATCTCGCCGAAGAGGATCTTCTCGGAGAGCTGATCCTCGATCTCGCGCTGGATGGTGCGACGCAGCGGACGTGCACCGAGAACCGGATCGAATCCTCGCTTGGCCAGCAGCGACTTCGCCTTCTCGGTGAGCTCGATCCCCATGTCCTTGTTCTTGAGCTGGGTCTCGACGCGACCGATCATCAGGTCGACCATCTCGATGATCTGGTCCTGAGTGAGCTGGTGGAACACGATGATGTCGTCGATACGGTTGAGGAACTCAGGTCGGAAGTGCTTCTTGAGCTCGTCGTTGACCTTGTTCTTCATCCGCTCGTAGTTGGACTCGGCGCCGGTGCCCTTGGTGAAGCCCAGGCCGACAGCCTTCGAGATGTCCGACGTACCGAGGTTCGACGTGAAGATCAGCACCGTGTTCTTGAAGTCCACCGTGCGGCCCTGACCGTCGGTCAGGCGACCGTCTTCGAGGACCTGCAGGAGCGTGTTGTAGATCTCCTGGTGGGCCTTCTCGATCTCGTCGAACAGCACGACGGAGAACGGCTTGCGGCGGACCTTCTCGGTGAGCTGGCCGCCCTCTTCGTATCCGACGTATCCGGGAGGTGCACCGAACAGACGCGACGCAGTGAACCGGTCGTGGAACTCGCCCATGTCGATCTGGATGAGCGCGTCATCTTCGCCGAACAGGAAGTTCGCGAGCGCCTTGGACAGCTCGGTCTTACCGACACCGGACGGGCCGGCGAAGATGAACGAGCCCGAGGGACGCTTCGGATCCTTGAGGCCGGCACGCGTACGACGGATCGCCTTCGCGACCGCCTTGACGGCGTCCTCCTGGCCGATGATCCGCTTGTGTAGCTCGTCCTCCATGCGGAGCAGACGGGTGGTCTCCTCCTCGGTGAGCTTGAACACCGGAATACCGGTCCAGTTCGCGAGAACCTCCGCGATCTGCTCTTCGTCGACCTCGGCGACCACATCGAGATCGCCTGCTCGCCACTGCTTCTCCCGCTCGGAGCGCTGAGCGACGAGCTGCTTCTCCTTGTCGCGCAGGCTCGCGGCCTTCTCGAAGTCCTGCGCGTCGATCGCGGATTCCTTCTCGCGACGGGCATCGGCGATCTTGTCGTCGAACTCGCGCAGGTCCGGCGGCGCGGTCATCCGGCGGATGCGCATACGGGCACCCGCCTCGTCGATGAGGTCGATCGCCTTGTCCGGCAGGAAGCGGTCGTTGATGTAGCGGTCGGCGAGGGTTGCCGCAGCCACGAGCGCCTTGTCGGAAATCGACACGCGGTGGTGCGCCTCGTAGCGGTCGCGCAGGCCCTTGAGGATCTCGATGGTGTGCTCGACCGTCGGCTCACCGACCTGGACGGGCTGGAAGCGGCGTTCGAGCGCGGCATCCTTCTCGATGTACTTGCGGTACTCGTCGAGGGTGGTCGCGCCGATCGTCTGAAGCTCACCGCGAGCGAGCTTCGGCTTGAGGATCGACGCAGCGTCGATCGCGCCCTCGGCTGCACCCGCGCCGACGAGCGTGTGCAGCTCGTCGATGAACAGGATGATGTCGCCGCGGCTGTTGATCTCCTTGAGGACCTTCTTCAGGCGTTCCTCGAAGTCGCCGCGGTACCGGCTGCCGGCCACGAGGGAACCCAGGTCGAGCGTGTAGAGCTGCTTGTCCTTGAGGGTTTCCGGAACCTCGCCGTTGACGATTGCCTGAGCCAGGCCCTCGACCACAGCAGTCTTACCGACGCCGGGCTCACCGATCAGCACCGGGTTGTTCTTGGTACGACGGGACAGCACCTGCATGACCCGCTCGATTTCCTTCGCACGACCGATGACCGGATCGAGCTTGCCTTCGAGAGCGGCCTGCGTGAGGTTCCGGCCGAACTGGTCGAGCACGAGGGACGTCGACGGGGTGCCGGCCTCGCCGCGGCTGGTGCCGGCTTCCTGCGGTTCCTTGCCCTGGTAACCCGAGAGCAGCTGGATGACCTGCTGACGGACCCGGTTCAGGTCGGCGCCGAGTTTGACGAGCACCTGAGCGGCCACGCCTTCGCCCTCACGAATGAGGCCGAGGAGAATGTGCTCGGTGCCGATGTAGTTGTGACCGAGCTGCAGCGCCTCACGGAGGCTGAGCTCGAGCACCTTCTTGGCACGTGGAGTGAACGGGATGTGCCCGGACGGGGCCTGCTGTCCCTGGCCGATGATTTCCTCGACCTGACTGCGGACGCCTTCCAGGGAGATCCCCAACGACTCGAGCGACTTCGCCGCCACGCCCTCACCCTCGTGGATGAGGCCCAGGAGGATGTGCTCCGTGCCGATGTAGTTGTGGTTGAGCATCCTGGCTTCTTCTTGAGCCAGGACAACGACGCGCCGCGCGCGATCGGTGAACCTTTCGAACATCGCACTCCCTCACACTCTCGGCCGACGGATCCGGTACGAGGTTGTCCCGGACCCCGGCAGCCGCTCTTCGCTCCGGCACTCGAGTCGTTCACATCGAACCAGCGAAGGTTCCACGATCCCACTCGACACTCTAGTTGGCGTGCATTCCACCCGCTTCCCCTCCACCCCGGAAGGTGCTAGCGGAAAACACGACTACAAGAGGTAACGCTGCACGTGACGCATACGTTTCCGCAACCTGTACGCCAGAAGCGAACAGGCGGTCAGCGAGTGAGAACCTGTCGGATCCGCCGAGCGGCACTCTTCGGCGCCCGCTCCGGATCCATGAGCGCGTTCTCCGCGAGGGGACTGTCCTCATTCCCAACCGTACCCGGTTCGAACGGGCGCAGGGAACGACCCGAACCCCGCAGGCGCTCGATCGCCGCGAGCAACGAGCCCTCGTCGTCGACCGTCCGGTCCAACGTCTCCACACCGACGTCGAGGTGCTCGGCGAGAAGCCTGCTGCGCAGTTCGGCCGCTGCACGGGAGACGGGGTCGCCCGCGCGGGCGGACTCGAGTGCGAGGTCGCATTCGGTGTCGAAACCCATGGACCGGTTGTTGAGGTTCGACGATCCGATCCGCACCAGGGTGTCGTCCATGACGACGACCTTCGCGTGGACGTAGATCGGCTCCCCGGCCTCGGTCACTGGGTAATAGGCCTCGAACCTGCCGTGGACGTCGGCGTGCCACAGTATGTGCAGAAGAGAGCGGCGGGCACCGTCCATCGCCTTCTGTTCGAGCCAGCCGTCCGCGTTGCGGGGTATCACGAGCACGATCTCCGGACCGCTGTCCTCTCGTAGACGCGCGGCGATCGCCTCCGCGAGGGTGCGGGACGCCAGGTACTGGCTCTCGAGGTACAGGCTGTGCCGGGCGTTCTCGATCACCGCCAGATAGAGCGCCTCGATCTCGTGGACACCCTCGCGTCCGTCGTACTCCGGCAGAGTTCTGGCGATCGACACGTCGACGTCGGTGACCGTGGGGTCGAGCCCGTCGGGCCAGATCGCCTCGCGGGGGCCGACCGGGTCGAGGTCCGTCCCTGTGGCCGACTTCCACCGAGCACGCGCCTGCTCGCCGAGTGCTCGCGCGGCCGCACCGTCCACCGCGGTGGTGACGTCGTGCCACGGGCCGTAGCGTCGCCCACTCGGCTCGCGTCGATATCGGCTGCGGTCGGGATGGTCGGAGGTGTCCCAGCGGTCGACTGTCATATCGATTCCGCCGCAGAATGCAATGGCGTCGTCGATGACGATGATCTTCTGATGGTGGGCTGCGCCGATCGGGTGTGCGCCGTCGATCTCGAAATGCACACGTGGATCGCTGAGCCAGTCGAGGACGAACACCGGCGTCATTCCTCTGCCGATCGCCGTGAGTGCGCCGATGTTCCATTTGAGAAGGTGGATGTCGAGGTCGGGGTTCTGTTCCGGGAGCCATTTCAGAAACGCACCGAGCCGGTTGGGTCCGTCCAGGGTGCGGCCTTCGGGTTCGAACTTGATCCGGGTATCGAAATCCCACCCGATCAACATGATGCGTTCACGCGCCTGCAACATCGCCGATTTCGCGTGACGAAAATAGTCTGCCGCGTCGACGATGAAGCTGAGGCGGTCGGCGTGATCCGTCCGCCAGCATGTTTTTCCCGGCACCAGCACACGTTCGACCATGAGCAGAGATGTTACGCCGGAAGATACCCCGAAACAGTGCACGCCAACGGAATACGACAGCACCGTCGGCGTCCGCAGTTGCGGACGGCGACGGTGCGGGTCGGCTGAGGTGGGAAGAAACTCAGTGCGCGTTGTTGTACTGCTCGATGATGTCGGCGGAGATACGTCCACGCGCCGAGACCTGGAGATCGTTGTTTCGCGCCCATTCACGGATAGCCGCGGTTTGCTCGCGATCCGTAGTTCCCCGCGACGACTTGCTTGCCGCCGGTACACTTTGAACGGCCTTGCTGCGCTTACGGCCGCCGACCTTGCGCGCGTGCTGAATCCAGTAATCCAACTGTTCCCGCAACGCTGTCGCATTGTCTTCCGACAGATCGATCTCGTAGGTCACGCCGTCGAGACCGAACTCTACCGACTCATCTGCCGCCGATTCCTGGTCGACATCGTCGATAAGTGTGACGGTGACCTTCTTTGCCATGTGCTGGAAACCCTCTCGATCAAGAAATGCGCTTTCCCCCCACGGGACGAGACCACAATACCTCGCAATTAACGCATGTCTATACCGAAAGCTTTCCTGCCTATTCAGCGAGTGGTCGGGCGAACAATCGGGAAGAGGATAGTTTCCCTGATTCCCAGGCCGGTCAGCGCCATCAACAACCGGTCGATTCCCATCCCGGTTCCTGTGGTAGGCGGCATTCCCTGTTCCATAGCGGCAAGGAAATCCTCGTCGAGGGCCATTGCCTCGTCATCACCCTCGGCCGCGAGACGCGCCTGATCCATGAACCGCTCACGCTGGATGACAGGATCGACGAGTTCCGAATAACCGGTAGCAAGCTCGAACCCTCGCACGTAGAGGTCCCACTTCTCGGTGACGCCGCGCACAGTGCGGTGATCGCGGGTGAGCGGCGATGTCTCGACCGGAAAATCACGGACGAAAGTCGGCTCGTTCAGCTGGTCACTGCACATGTGCTCCCACAGCTCCTCGACGAGCTTGCCGTGGCCCCACCCCTTACCTTCGGGAATTTCGAGCCCGACCTTGCCGGCCAGGGCGGTCAATTCCTCGATCGTGGAATCGGGTGTGACTTCGGTTCCGATCGCCTGCGACAACGACGGATACATTTCGAGGACTTTCCATTCCCCGCCGAAGTCGTATTCGGTGCCGTCCGCGAGAGTGACGACATGGCTGCCGAAAACCGCGAACGCAATCTCCTGGATCATCTCGCGAGTCATCCTCGCGGAATCGTCGTACGTGCCGTAGGCCTCGTAGGTCTCGAGCATCGCGAATTCCGGCGAATGGGTCGAGTCGGCGCCCTCGTTACGGAAATTTCGGTTGATTTCGAAGACCTTGTCGATGCCTCCGACGACGCAACGCTTGAGGAACAGTTCGGGCGCGATACGCAGATACAGATCGATGTCGAGCGCATTCGAATGCGTCACGAAGGGACGCGCCGCAGCACCCCCGTGCAGCGTCTGCAGCATCGGCGTCTCGACCTCGAGAAAACCGCGACGTTCGAGCGCGTTACGCAGCTCACGCACCACCTCGACCCGCATACGGGCATTCTTGCGAGCCTCCGGGCGGACGATCAGGTCGACGTAGCGCTGCCGAACGCGGGATTCCTCGTTCATCTCCTTGTGCGCGACAGGGAGCGGGCGCAGAGCCTTGGACGCCATCGTCCAGGAATCGGCCATGACGCTGAGCTCGCCGCGTCGTGAGCTGATCACCTCGCCGTGCACGAACACGAAATCACCCAGGTCGACGAGCGCCTTCCACTCGGCGAGGGACTCCTCCCCCACGGCAGCGAGACTGACCATCACCTGCAGCTGCGTTCCGTCGCCCTCCTGCAGCGTGGCGAAGCACAGCTTGCCGGTGTTACGCATGAAGATCACACGTCCGACCACACCGACCTGCGCACCGGTCGCCGTGTCGGGTTCGAGGCCGGGGTACTCCGCACGGATCTCCGCGAGCGTGTGCGTGCGCGGCACGATGACGGGGTACGCATCCTTGCCTTCGGCGAGGAGTCGTTCGCGCTTGTCGCGGCGGACCCGGATCTGCTCGGGGGTATCGTCGGGCTGCTGAACGCTGGCATCACTCACGGGTAACCAGACTATCCGAGAGCTCCGCGCCACAACGTCGCAGCCGTGCAGTTACTTCTGTGACGATGCGCTCCACGTAAGTCAGTGCGCGGTGACCCGCTCCACATCGGCGAGAATGTGCTGAGCCTGTGTGACGGCCCGAACCATGTGCGCCGACTTGATCGCGTCGTACCCGCCCACCATGTGGGTCACACGACGCAACCCCTGCTGCTGCAGGCCCGTGACGAGGCGGTGTGAGTCGGCGCCCTCGGCGGACACCAGGATCCATTCGACATCCTGGTCGACGGCGACGGCCAGGCGACCCGGATTCGAGGGGTCGAGCCGGTCTGCGACCAACTCCGCGGAAATCGCGAGGGCGCCCGGCAGGGTGCCCTGAACATCGCGCTGAGCGTTGGTGCGGACATCGACGACCACCGCACCGCGAGCAACGGCCGCAGCCAGCTCGGTGGGGTAGGTGCGCTCGACAGCAAGCGGAAGAAGCGAAACCGGAGCGGAGACAGATGCAGAGACAGACGAAACAAGCGCAGCGCGCATGAGAGAACTCCCAGGAATGTGTTATCGGTCGAGGCGGACGTCAGCCTCGACAACACTCCTGGGCACACATGCGGCGGATCACGGAAGACATTCTTACACAGAATCACGCCGCGCGGAAGCCTCGACCGTTCCCCGCCGCGACGCACGCCGTTCCTGATTCCGCTCGTAGACCAACCTCAGCCCTTCGAGGGTCAAGTCCGGTTCATGATGCTCGAGCAGACGCGATTCCTCCATGATCAACGGCGCACTGTCGCCGGTGGCGATCACCACGACGTCGTCACCGCCGAATCCGGGGACCTCCGCGCAGACACGGCCGACGAGTCCGTCGACCATACCGGCGAAGCCGAAAACCGCTCCGGATTGCATGCATTCGACGGTGTTCTTGCCGAGCACCGCACGCGGCCGGACGAGTTCGACCATGCGTAACGCCGCCGATTGCGACGCCAATGCATCCATCGAGATCTCCACGCCCGGGGCGATGCACCCACCGAGGAACTCACCCTTGGCGGACACGACATCGACACAGGTCGACGTACCGAAGTCCACGACAACGCAGGGCCCACCATAAAAGTGATGGGCGGCAAGGCTGTTGACGATCCGGTCGGCGCCGACCTCCTTCGGATTGTCGACGAGCAGCGGAACACCTGTACGCACACCGGGTTCGACCACCACATGGGGAACCCGATCCCAGTACCGGGCGAGCATCACCCTCAACTCTCGCAGCACCGACGGGACCGTCGACAGCGCAGCGACACCTGTGATCTGCTCCACGTGATCACCCAGCAACCCCCGGAAGGCGAATGCGAGTTCGTCCGCGGTCATCCGCGAGTCGGTACGAATACGCCAATCCCGCAGCAGTTTTGCGTGCGAACCGCTGCCGGTGAACAGGCCCAGAACAACGTTGGAGTTCCGGACATCGACAGCCAGGAGCACCGCTACACCATCGAAGCGTCGAGAGTCGACAGCATCCGCGGGGTGATCAGGCCGGATCCCTCGGGTGCATGCGCCGGGTCGCTGCCGAGTTCGACCTGACGGTTCTCCGCATCGACGAACACGACGCGCGGCGCGTAGTCCTTGCATTCCTGCTCGTTCATCACACCGTAGGCGATGAGAATGACCAGGTCGCCAGGATTCACGAGATGCGCTGCCGCGCCGTTGATCCCGATGACACCCGAACCGCGCTCACCGGCGATGACGTACGTCTCGAGACGATTTCCGTTGTCGATGTCGACGATGCACACCTGCTCACCTTCGAGCAGATCCGCCGCATCCATCAGATCCTGGTCGACCGTCACCGAACCGACGTAATGCAGGTCGGCGTGCGTCACCGTTGCGCGGTGGATCTTCGACTTCATCATGGTGCGAAACATGTCGGTCCTCAGTTTCTTTCTTCTCGTCGTGAACTCGCGTCAGCGAGCGAGCAGGTCGTCTTCGACGTCGGAATCGACCGGGCCGGTCGCGCGTTCCAGGAAGCCGGTTCCCACCGCAACACCGACGTTGTCGATCAAACGGGTGGAGCCCAAGCGTGCAGCCACCAGCAGCCGGCCGTCGCCACGCTCGGGCGCTTCGCCGAGGTCGGCTCCGCGCAACTCCAGGTAGTCCACGTCGATTGCGGGTGCCGCAGCCAGCACTGCGCGCGCCGCCGACAGGATCGCGTCGGCACCGCCGGCGGCGGCATGCGCGCCCGCGACGAGCGCCGCGGACAGGACCGTGGCGATCTCGCGTTGCTCGGCGTCCAGGTAGCGGTTGCGCGACGACAACGCCAGACCGTCGGATTCACGGACGGTGGGCACACCGATGACCCGAACATCGAAGTTCAGGTCGATCACCATCTGGCGGATCAGCGTGAGCTGCTGGTAGTCCTTCTCCCCGAAGAAGGCACTGTTCGGTCCGACGATCTGCAGCAGCTTCGCAACGACCGTGAGCATGCCTGCGAAATGCGTCGGGCGGGATGCGCCTTCGAGCTCGGCGCCGAGCGGGCCCGGATGGATCATGGTGCGGCGCCCGGCCGGGTACATCGCGGCGACGGACGGGACGAACACGAGTTCCACGCCGGCCTCGCGCAGCAGCTCGAGGTCCGCATCGACGGTGCGTGGGTAGGCGTCGAGGTCTTCGTTCGCACCGAACTGCAGGGGATTGACGAAGATCGACACCACGACGACCGCACCGGTCAGCTTCGCCTGCCGCACGAGTTCGAGGTGCCCGGTGTGAAGCGCACCCATCGTCGGGACCAGGGCGACGGTACGACCGACACCGCGCAGCGCCTTGGTCACCTTCGTCAAGGCAGCGGGGTCGTGGTGCACGATCAGTTCGCCGCGCACGTATCCGCGCTGTTCCGTGTCACTCACCATGATCAGCCCCTTCGAGGATTTCCATCAGTTCCGGCTTCGAACCGGTGCGCTGCGCCGATCGCAGCGACAGTGCGCGGTATCCGGCGGCGATCTTCGGATCGATCTCCTCCAGCACACGCAGGTGTGTGGCCACCGCGTCGGCATCACCGCGCGCGACCGGTCCGGTCAGGGCCGACGGTCCGCGCCGCAGCACGTTGTCGAGAGCTGCGGTGAGCAACGGGGCGATCACGCGCTCGGCGACTCCACCGGGATCGGCGTCGACGAGTTGCTGGCCGAGGAGTTCGTCGCCTGTGAGCGCGACACGGAGTGCTTCGACGGCGTCGGATACCAGCGTGACCAGATGGTTGCTGCCGTGGGCGAGAGCCGCGTGGTAGAGCGGGCGCATCTCCTCGGAGACGCGGACCGGTTCCCCACCGATCTCGATGACGAGTGCCTGCGCGATCGCGTAACCGACCTCGTCGGCGGCAGTGATCCCGAAACACGTCGACGACAGGCGCGCCGTGTCCTCGTCGTGGCCGGTGAAGGTCATCGCGGGATGGATCGCGAGCGGAGTTGCGCAGGCTGCAGTGAGCGGCGCGAGGATCTCGATGCCGTGGGCACCGGAACAATGCACGACCAGCGTTCCGCGGCGCACGACTCCGGTGGCCGCGAGACCCGCGACCAGGCCGGCGAGCTCCGAATCCGGCACCGCGAGCAGGAGCAGGTCGCACTTGCCTGCGACTTCGTCGACGGGCAGGATCTGTGAGTCCGGCAGTCGCGTGTGGGCGCGATGTTTGGATGCTTCGGACACTGCCGAACACGCGACGACGACGTGGCCGACGCGTTCGAGCGCCGCTCCGAGTGCGGTTCCGACACGTCCTGCGGAGACGATGCCCACGGACAATCGGGCAGGTGCAGGCGCGTTTGTGATCCCGAAGGAAGTCACGGGGGTCCTCTCGTTCGTTCCAGTCCCGCTCGGCGGGTACCAGACGTTCTGCACGAGAATAGCGCGGCGCCTTTGTGACAGGCCATGTCGGACGAGGGTGATCTACACCTCACCTACCCGGCCCGACAGGGTCTGGTCTCAGCGATCCGACGAGAGATTCGCCAAGATTTCGGCGACGGAACGTCCCTGCGTGTGGCTGCCCGATGCCTCCGCATCGAGGCGACGACGGGCCCGGCGACCTGCAGGTACACCCGGAGTGTCCGACTTCCCGTCCGCTGCTTCGGTGTCGTCGACCTCGGCGTCGACCGCTGTGTCCGCATCCGACTGCTCGGCAACGGAAGTCACGATTTCCGTCTCCGCGGTCAGCGGCTCGTCGCCGGGCGATGCGAACGCCGGACCCGAGGGACTGGGCGCGTTCACCCGGGGCGTGCTGTCGAGTTCGCGGACGGATGCCCCCTTCAATGCGGGGGCGTCGTCGGGGAGCTTCCCGTCGAACAATGCTTCGAGACTGCGGCGTAGCGCTGCAAGTTCGGTGCGCAGGGCCGTCATCTCGTCGGCGTCGATCCGGAGTTCGGAGCGGACCTTCTCCTCGACCCCCAGCTCGTATTCGCGGCGCGCCGAGATCTCTCGCTCGAGCTGCAACTCGTACACGGTCTTGAGGTCTTCCGCCTTGGCTTTGTCGAGTGCCGACTCGCGGCGATACTTCGTCATCGCGATGGCCCCGACCACCGCGCACCACAGAGCCACGACGACGGCGATCCGGAGCAATTGAACGCTGTCGCTGAACACGAGAAGCAACGAGGCGACCATGGCCAGCGCAAGCAGTCCGGCAACGATGACCGAGCCGGAACTGCGCCACGGCCGGCGATCCTTACTCTCCCGCCCCCGAAACACCATGGCTACCAGCGTACTGGTCGGCGGCCGACGCGGGCAGACCTCTCAGAGACATGGTCGCGATTGCATAGGCGATCAGCGACGATGCCCGAACACGCCGTCAGGTGGCGGGCTCGGACGGGTCGTCCGGATCCTCCGGTGTCCGACAACAGTGTTCGAGCCACAGCGCCGCAGCGACGAGCGCGACGCCCGCGATCGCCCCGACGATCACGCCCGTGGAGTCCTCCGACGCCGCCTGCACCGTGCCCCGCTGCGGCAGGAGGTACAGGAGAAAACCCACCCACACTCCGGTGCTCGCCGCGCCGACGAGCGCAGACGCCTTTGCGAGCGCCACCGAGCGGGCCGCAGTGATCGGATGCAACTGGCGGGGGCCGTCGCCGAGCTGATGATTCTGCACACGTGAGCGGATCATGAATGCGAGCACCACTTCGAGCGCAGCCACCGGATACAACGACGCGCCGGCATAGACCGGGATCGGCGGCAGCGAACCGTACATCGTGCGGATCAGCAACCACGCGATGACCGCGGCGAGCAGTGCAAGAGCGAGCAGGTCGCGGATCCGGGTCGCGTTCATCACGGGTGGTCCCCGGCGTCGCCCTCCGCGCCCGGCATGTGATCGACGAGCGTGAGGTCGGTGCGGTGTACCCCACCGCGTTCGGCCTCGTCGAGGTCCGCGAGCCAGTCCGAGATCGGTCGGGTGTGTCCGTTCGCAGTGAGGCGTGCATCCGGCTCGACGTCGAGCCAGGGCACCAGCACGAAGGCACGCTCGTGTGCGCGAGGATGCGGCAGGAGCAACTCGGGGTCGTCACTGCATACCTCCCCCGCACCCGTCCGGCAGACGACGACGTCGACGTCCAGGCTGCGCGGCCCCCAATGTTGGACTCGCACGCGTGCGGCAGCAGATTCGAGTTCACGGCCCAGGGCCAGCCAGTCGTACTCGCCGAAACTCTCGTCCTCGGCCACCACGACGGCGTTGAGGAAATCCTGTTGCTCGACACCGCCCCACGGCGCCGTGGAATACACGCTCGACACCGCGCGCACGCGCGACCCGAGCGCGTCGACGACGGATTTCAGATGCGCGAGCCGGTCTCCGAGATTGGAGCCGATCGACAGCACCGCACGACTCATTCGGCGCTCCGGGTCCGGTCGACCACCACCGCCACGTCGGCGAACGTCAGGGGAATCGGCGCCGACGGCTTGTGCACGGTCACCTCCACCCGCGACACCCGGTCATCGACCAGGACGCTGTCTGCGATCCGGTCGGCGACGGTCTCGATGAGGTCGTGTGCAGGACCGGCGACGATCGCGGCAGCCCGCTCGGCGAGCCCCCCGTAGTCGAGCGTGTCGGCCAGGTCGTCGCTGGCTCCGGCGGGCGCCAGAGCTAGCCACGCGACGATGTCGATGAGGAAGTCCTGTCCGTCACGCTTCTCGTGGTCGAACACCCCGTGGTTGCCCCGGACCTTCAGCCCGCGCAGCTCGATGCGATCACCCATCGTGCACACCTTCCGCACTACCTCGTTGCCATGCTCGGACCACGGCGAGTGCATCGCGACTCGCCTGCACATCGTGTACCCGCACACCCCACGCACCGTGTGTCGCGGCGAGGGCCGAAACCACTGCGGTGGCGACCTCCCGCCCGTCCGGCGAGCGCACGGTTCCGTCGGGTGCGGCGAGCAGCGATCCCAGGAATCGTTTACGGGACGCACCGATCAGCACCGGGAATCCGAGTTCGGTGAGTTCGGGTAGCCGCTGCAGGAGTTCCCAGTTGTGATCGGGGTCCTTCACGAATCCCAGCCCGGGATCGAGGATGAGGTTCTCGCGGGCGACTCCCGCTGTGAGTGCAGCATCGACCTGGGTGAGGAGTTCGTGGCGAACCTCGCGCACCACATCGTCGTAGTGGGCGCTCCCACCGGCGTGCACGAACTCGCCGGTGGGTCGCCAATGCATCAGGATCCATGGGACCTGCGCCGATGCCACCACCGACGCCATGTTCGGGTCCGCCCGGCCACCCGATACGTCGTTGACGATCGTCACCCCCGCCTCGATGGCAGCTTCGGCGACTGACGCACGCATGGTGTCGACGCTGGTGGCGATTCCGGCCGTGCCGAGCGCCTCGATGACCGGTGCGACGCGCGCGGCCTCGACCTCGGGATCGACCCGTACCGCACCCGGCCGCGTCGATTCTCCGCCGACGTCGACGATGTCGACTCCGAGCTCGCGGAGTTCGAGTCCGCGGGCGATCGCGGTGTCACGATCGAGGTAGCGTCCTCCGTCGGAGAAGGAGTCGCTGGTGACGTTGAGTACGCCCATCACGATGGGCGACTGTGTGCCCGGGAGAATGCTCACCGGCGCAGGATGAGATCCAGGGCTTCTGCGCGAGATGCCGAGCTCGTCTGGAACAACCCGCGCACCGCGGACGTCGTGGTGCTCGCTCCGGGCTTCCGGATACCGCGCATCGCCATGCAGAGGTGTTCGGCCTCGACGACGACGATGGCGCCGCGCGGCTCGAGCTTGCGCATGAGCGCGTCGGCGATCTGGCTCGTCAGGCGTTCCTGCACCTGCGGCCGCTTCGCGTAGAGGTCGACGAGCCGTGCGAGCTTGGACAGCCCTGTCACGCGCCCGGTGGGCCCGGGGATGTAGCCGACATGGGCGACGCCGTGGAACGAGACCAGGTGGTGCTCACACGTCGAGTACATCGGGATATCGCGCATCAGGACGAGTTCCTGATGGCCTTCGTCGAAGGTGGTGTTGAGCACCTCGTCGGGAACGGTGAACAACCCGCTGAACACCTCGCGGTAAGCCCGTGCGACACGAGACGGGGTGTCGCGCAGACCTTCCCGCTCGGGGTCCTCGCCGACAGCGATGAGCAGTTCCCGCACGGCTGCTTCGGCGCGGGCCTGATCGAATGGTCGACCCGTCGACAGACTCAACGACTCAGCGCCGTCATGGCTGTCCGAGGCAGAACTCGCCTCCGTATTGAGGTGATTCACCGACACCCGACGTCCTCCACTTTCTGATGTGAACAGGGAACTACGCTGCTAGCAACGATCTCAGCGGTGGCCTGCCGGGCCGTCCCACGGTTGGGTGGGGGGCGGCTCGGGTGGGGTCCGGTCTTCGTCGTCACGTTGTGAGCCGGTGTCACCGCCTGCACCGTTCACGCCTTCCGTGCTGCCCTGCTGCGTCCAGTCGGGGTATCCCCGCTGATAGACGCTGCCGGATTGGTCCTGCGGCGGCCATCCAGGAGCCGACCACCCCGCGGGGGCGCCGTAATCGGGCCGGGTCGCGTGTCGTGGTCCGCCCGTGTACTGGTCGGGGGCCGACGGGAAGCCCGGCATGGGCTCCGACGCGGGCACCGGCTGCGGAGCCTGGTAGCCGCTGCCCGGACCGGACGACTGGTGCTGCTGGTGCTGCTGGTGCTGCGGTGCGGGACCGGACGACTGCGGAGCCTGACCCGCAGGCGGCTGCCCGAACATCTGCTGTGTCGGGGCCGGGCCGACAGGCTGCGGCGCCTGACCTGCAGGCTGCTGGTACGGCTGCTGTTGCTGCGGCGGGAACTGCTGCTGTGGCTGCGGCGCGGGCTTGGTCAGCGACGGCGGCTCCGGCGGCCACGGCTCGCCGCGTTCCTTTGCGAGTTCGCCGGGAGTCTTGATCGGCGGCTTGTCCGACGGAACACGGTCGCCGAAATCGTTGAACGCCGTGATCCGGGGACGTTTCTCCACCGAAGCGAGGATCCGCTCGAGGTCCTTGCGGGTGAGTGTCTCATGCTCGAGCAGTTCACCTGCGATCAGGTCGAGCGCATCGCGGTGCTGGTTGAGAATCGACCAGGCCTCCGTGTGCGCCGCCTCGATCAGGTTGCGCACCTCCTCGTCGATCTCACGCGCGACCTCGTGCGAATAGTCGGACTGCACGCCCATGGACCGGCCCAGGAAAGGATCGCCCTGCTCCTGGCCGTAGCGGACGGCGCCGAGCTTGGCACTCATGCCGTACTCGGTGACCATCGCGCGCGCGATCTTGGTCGCCTGATCGATATCGGACGACGCTCCGGTGGTGGGCTCGCGGAACACCAACTCTTCCGCCGCGCGACCGCCCATGGCCATGACGAGCCGGGCGATCATCTCGGAGCGGGTCATCAGACCCTTGTCGTCCTCGGGCACCGTCATCGCATGTCCGCCGGTGCGACCGCGCGCGAGGATCGTGACCTTGTAGACGGGTTCGATATCGGGCATCGCCCATGCCGCGAGGGTGTGTCCGCCCTCGTGGTACGCGGTGATCTTCTTCTCGTGCTCGCTGATGATCCGGCTCTTGCGACGCGGGCCGCCGATGACCCGGTCGACGGATTCCTCGAGGATCGCCTCGGTGATCACGGTGCCGTTCTCACGGGCGGTCAGCAGCGCTGCCTCGTTGACGACGTTTGCAAGGTCCGCGCCGGACATGCCGACGGTGCGCTTCGCCAGGCCTTCGAGATCGGCGTGCTGATCGATCGGCTTGCCCTTGGAATGCACCTGGAGGATCGCACGGCGACCGGCCAGGTCGGGGTTGCTGACGGGGATCTGCCGGTCGAAACGACCGGGACGCAACAGAGCGGGATCGAGGATGTCGGGGCGGTTCGTGGCAGCGATGAGGATGATGCCCTGGCGGTCGCCGAAACCGTCCATCTCCACCAGCAACTGGTTGAGGGTCTGCTCGCGCTCGTCGTGTCCGCCGCCGAGTCCTGCGCCGCGCTGGCGGCCCACCGCGTCGATCTCGTCGACGAAGATGATGCACGGCGAATTCTGCTTCGCCTGCTCGAAGAGGTCGCGCACGCGGGAGGCGCCGACACCGACGAACATCTCGACGAAATCGGAACCGGAGATGGTGAAGAACGGGACGCCCGCTTCACCCGCGACAGCGCGAGCGAGCAGAGTCTTGCCGGTGCCGGGCGGTCCGTACAGGAGCACGCCCTTGGGGATCTTCGCGCCCAGCGCCTGGTAACGGGCGGGGTTCTGCAGGAAGTCCTTGATCTCGTAGAGCTCTTCGACGGCTTCGTTCGCACCTGCGACGTCGGCGAATGTCGTCTTCGGCATGTCCTTGGAAAGCTGCTTGGCCTTCGACTTGCCGAAGCCCATCATGCCGCCGCGGCCGCCGCCCTGCATCCTGCTCATCACGAAGATGAAGACGCCGAGAAGGATGATCATCGGCAGCACGAACAGGAGAATCGACGACAGCCAGCTCTCCTGAGTGACCTGCGTGTCGAACGATTCGGCATCGGACGCAGCGACCTTGTCGAAGATCTGTTCGGACGCCGACGCCGGATACTTCGCGAGGATCTCGGTCGAGCCCTCCGTCGCGTCGCTACCGTTGTCGAGCCACAATCGAACCTGCTGCTCACGGTCGTCGATCTGTGCTTCGTTGACGTTGCCCGCGTCGAGTTGCGCGATCGCGACGGACGTATCGACCTTCGTGAAGCCGCGCGTGTCGTCGCCGAAGTAACTGAAGGCATAGATGACCAACAGGATGCCGAGGACTATCCCCAGATTACGAAACACTGTCTTGCGGTTCATACAGGTTCGGCCGGGCCGGCCGGTCCTTTCGATAGTGACGTCAGCAACGTGGTCGTTGTGGCTCTTCCCATACCCGTGACCAATCGGGCACCGCAAGGTTACCGCGTGGTGCTGCCATGACGCCCCTGCGTGGGTGGCCTGCTATGACAACGCGCAGAATCGTGCCAGGGTTCCCTCACTGTCCGGCAGTACGTTGTGCCGCATCCGATGCAGCGGCATGTGGGAAGATCGAGCATGGCCACGCGGGACCCGGAACCGCCCCGGACGGCCGGGATCACCCCGGTTTCCGACACCACAGTTCCCGGCACCACAGCTCGCGATACCACGCAGGTTTCCGACAGGACACAACCCGCGGAGACCACCCGTGCGGCCGAAACCCGACCCGTCGACCTCACCGTCACAGCACAGACGCGCCCCGACATCCTGGACTCCGGCGACCCCATCACCCTCGACGACGTCGAGGCCGGGCAACGCATCGACGACTTCGATCTACTCACGACTCTGGGAACCGGGGCATTCGGCCGCGTGTTCCTCGCACGGCAGCAGTCGATGCAGCGCCTCGTCGCGGTGAAGGTCTCGCGGAACAGCGGAAACGAAGCGCAGACCCTCGCCCAGCTCGACCACGACTACATCGTGCGGGTCTTCGACCAGCGAATCCTTCCCGATCACGGGCTGCGACTGCTCTACATGCAGTACATGCCGGGCGGAACACTGCAGCGCGTACTGCACAAGGTGCTTCGGACACCGTCCGAGCAGCGGTCCGGCCGGCTGCTGCTCGACTCGGTCGACGAGGCCCTCCAGGCCAAGGGCGAGATCAGACCGTCCGAATCCCCCGTTCGGGCTCGTATCGCGGACCTGACATGGCCCGAGACCGTGGCATGGCTGGGTCGACGTCTCGCCGAAGCACTCCATTACGCCGAGAGCCGCGGTGTGCTGCACCGCGACATCAAACCGGCGAACGTACTGCTCACCGCCGAAGGTGTGCCCAAGCTGGCCGATTTCAACATCAGCTTCGCCGAATCGGTGGACGACAGCTCACCGGTCGCCTATCTCGGCGGTTCGCTCGCGTACATGTCCCCCGAACAAATCGAGGCATGCCACCCCCATCGGCCCCGCAGTGCCGCCGACCTCGACACCCGCAGCGACATCTACGCGCTCGGCGTGATGCTGTGGGAGTTGCTCACCGGAAACCGGCCCGGCGCCGACCACGCCGACCACGTCGCGGAAGCGCCCACGATGGACGCGCTCGACGCGATGCTGCGCACCCGGCGCGCGCCTCCGGACGGCGACGCTCTCACCCGGTTGCCGAGCGATTGCCCGCAGACCCTGCGGCGTGTGCTCACACGGTGCCTCGCACCCGAGCCCACCGACCGGTGGGCATCCGGCGCCGAACTCGCGCAGCAGTTCGACCTGTGCCTCGACGCACGCGCCCGCGAACTCGTGGACCCGCCACCCGAGAGCTGGCGGGCGCGGTTGCGCCGGCCCGTCATCCCGTTGATGATCGCAGCGGTCGGCCTGCCCAATGTGCTGGGGGCGCTCTACAACTACCAGCACAATCGGAATCTGATCGTCGGACAATTGTCGCCGGACGCGCAGCTCCAGTTCCAGACCATCGCGCTGATCATCAACGCCACCGTGTTTCCTCTCGGCGCGCTGGTGATCGTCTACCTCGCGCGGAGACTGATCACTGTGCCCCACGGACTGCGCCGCGGACGGCAGTACGACGCCGCCGAGCTCGCGCGTGCCCGGCACGACGCCCTGCTCATCGCCGATCGCATCACCGCGGTGGTGATGCTGCTCTGGGTGCTGTCGGGAATTCTGTTCCCGGTGATCATGGAGTCCGTATCGGGAGCGCTCGACAGCAGGGCGATCACCCATTTCGTCACGTCGATCGTCGTGTGCGGAACGATCGCCGTGGCATACCCGTTCTTCTTCGTCTCGTTCTACATGGTGCGATCGATCTACCCGGCGTTTCTGCCCCACGGAGCAACCGACACCACCGATGCCCGTGAACTCGAGGGGCTGCACCGCCGCAGCGTCCGCTATCTCGCCGTCGCGGCGGCAGTGCCCCTCGTCGCAGTCGCGGGGTCGACGTTCCTCACGGTCGACGAGATCGCCCAAGTCCAGCCCGCGGTACGTGTGCTCTCTGTGGGCAGCATCGGCGCGTTCGTGTTCGTCTACTGGCTGTTCCGGCTCATGGAGCAGGATCTCGAGGCACTGCAGCGATCCGTGGCGGTCCGTCCGGACCACCCGCTGCACTAGCCCGCTCAGTGCCCGCTGCTGTACACCTTCGGATCGAGCGTTCCGATGTACGGCAGGTCGCGGTACCGCTCGTCGTAGTCCAGGCCGTAGCCGACGACGAACTCGTTGGGGATGTCGAAGCCGACGTCCGCGACCTCGACGTCGATCTTGATGGCATCGGGCTTACGCAACAGTGTGACGACATCGAGCGAGGCGGGGTTGCGGCTCTTGAGGTTGCGGAGCAGCCACGACAGGGTCAGGCCCGAATCGATGATGTCCTCGACGATCAGCACGTGACGACCCGCGATGTCCTTGTCGAGGTCCTTGAGGATGCGCACCACGCCGGAGGACGACGTCGACGAACCGTACGAGCTGACGGCCATGAACTCCATCTGCGTCGGGATCGGCAACGCGCGAGCGAAGTCGGTCATGAAGAAGATCGCGCCCTTGAGCACGCCGATGAGGAGCAGATCGCCTTCGGGAGCACCCGGCGGATACCGCTTGGCGACCGACTCTGCCAGTTCTGCGGTGCGCGTCTCGATCTCTGCCTGCGAGATCAGCACCGACGCAATATCGCCTTCGTACACCGGGTCCTACCTACCTTCCGTCAGTCGTCCGCACACCGTTGCTGGTCGACGAACTCCACGCTCAGCCTGCCACGCCGTCGTGCCACCACCAACCTGGTCCCTCGTTCCGGGCCCCGGCCGACCGCCACCGGCCCCTGCCCGTGCCACTCGCCCACCAGGGCATCCACCGCCCGCAGGGTTCGGTCGGGAGGTGACGAGGCTCCCATTCCGATCAACCACGCCCGCACTGCACGACGCCGGACCGCCGGTGGTGCCGACGCGAGCGCCGCAGTATCGAGTTGCTGCGGTCCGATCGGAGTGTCCGACGTCCCGAGTGCGTCCGCGAGCACGCGCGCCGCGGCCGCGTCGAGGACCTCGCCGTCTTCGCGCAACTGCGCCGCGGTTCGCGCGAGTGCCGCAGCCGCACCGCCCCCGAGAACGTCCTCGAGGAGCGGTAGAACCTCGCTCCGCAGTCGCACCCGGGTGAATCGCGGGTCCGAGTTGTGCGGATCCTCGTAGGGTCGGTAGCCGAGTTCCTCGCACGCCAGCCGGGTGGTGTCGCGGCGGACACCCAGGAGGGGACGTCCCCACGGGTCGTCGAACGGCGCCATGCCACGAATCGACCGCAGACCGGACCCACGGCCGAGGCCCAGCAGGACGGTCTCGGCTTGATCGTCGAGAGTGTGGCCGAGCAGCACCGGATTGCCGCACCGCGCGTCGTCGAGAGCCCGATAACGCGCGTGCCGCGCAGCGGCTTCGAGGCCACCCCGGCCGCTCACATCGACCACCTGCACCCGCGCCGAAGCGCATCCGACCGACTCCGCGAACTCGACAGCCCGCGCGGCGACCATGTCGGATCCGGCCTGCAGACGGTGGTCCACCACCACCGCGTGTACTGCAGCGGCCTCCGCGACGGCGGCAGCGGTCAGAGCTGCCGAGTCGGCACCACCGGAGAGCCCGACGACGACGGCGGTCGCGTCGTATTCGGTGAGCCATGCGCGCACTGCCCGGCGGATCTCGTGGATCGCGGGGGCCTCGGGAAGCAGGGGTCGCGATGCCGCAGCCACCGTCAGCCCAGCACTCGCGCGATCCAGGCTTCGGGCTTGTCGATCTCGCCGAGCGTCGGCAACGCATCCGGCCCGGACCAGACCGTGTTGAACTGCTCCATCCCCACCTTCGCCACGACAGCGTCGACGAACTTCTTGCCGTGGACGTACTGCGCGATCTTCGCGTCCATCCCGAGCAGTACACGGATGACGCGGTGCACAGGATTGCTGCTGCGTCGTCGGCGGCTGTCGAACGCGCGCCGGATGCGTACGACCGAGGGAACCACCGACGGCCCGACCGCGTCCATGACGTGGTCGGCGTGCCCCTCGAGGAGCGTGCCGAGAGCGAGCATGCGGTCGAGACTGTCGCGTTGGGGTTCGGCCTGCAGCGCACGCATCAGGCCGAGCATGCCGCGCTGCGACATCGGTTTGCCCTCTGGTTCGCGCAGGTTGCGGACTGCCGAGACGAGGCGACCGGCGATGTCACCGATCGGTTCGTCGACGGCGGCCGACAATTGCCCGGCGGCGTCGCGCATGAGGTCGGCCATCCAAGGCGCTTCCGCGAACTGCACCCGATGCGTGACCTCGTGCAGGCACACCCACAGCCGGAAGTCGGAGGTGGGTACCTTCAGCGCACGTTCGACGGCCACGACGTTCGGGGTGACCAGCAGCAGCGTCCGGGAGAACGGGTCGTACTGCCCGAGCACCGCCGAGGACAGGTAGGCGAGCATCGCACCGGCCTGCGCGCCTGCGGGCTTCGCGGCCCACGATCGGCGCTCTCCGGCTCCCACCAGTTCGGACATCGAAGCGGCCGCCGCGTGGACCCACCCCGGACGATCGACGACGAGCGCCGGCGGCGGCCCGGCACTGTCGCCGAGGCCGGTCAGATCCCGCACCGGTGCTTCTGCCCGGTCCGAGGCCGACACGAGTTCGGCGGCCGCGGTGTCGTAGGTGTAGCGCGACATCGCCGGCGCCGGACGCGCCAGGCGCGCACCGACGCCCGCGGCGAACGACCAGTCGATCGCGTCGCCGAGTGCACGTTCGGTGCCACTCATCGGCATCCACATTCGCGGAGCACCGCGGCCACCGCATCGAGCGCGGGCCTGGCCTCGCCGGGAGAACGATCGTTGGACAACAACGCGAACGAGAGCACACGACCGTCCGTGTCGACGACATAACCCGAAAGTCCGCTCACCAGATCCAGTGTGCCCGTCTTGGCGCGAACCCACCCGGCTCCGGCGCGATTCACCGTGCCGTAACGATCTGCGAGTGTGCCGGTGCCACCGGCGACAGGAAGGTGGTCGAGTATGGGGCGCAGTTCCTCACGGTCCGGTGACGCTGCGGCCGCCATGATGGAGTCGAGCAGGCCGGCGGGGATCCTGTCGTCGACCGACAGACCGCTGAGGTCTGCCAGCGTCACACCGGACGTGTCGAAGCCCGCCCCCTGCAGCACGCGCAGGACGGCACCGACAGCGTCGGAGAAGGACGCCCCAGCTCCGGCATCGATGGAGACCTCGCGGCCGATGGCCTCGGCGAGCACATTGTCGGATCGGCTCACCATCTGTCCGAGCCGGTCGCGCAGCGGTGCCGATTGCACCGACGCCATGGGGGTCGCGTCCGGTGCGGCAGACCCGAGGGCGACGGCCGCGGGATCGGCGCCGAGCGCAACGGCCAGTGCCCGTCCCGCATCCAGGGCCGGGGTCGCGCTGCGCGGCGATTCGTCTTCGAGAGGGTCGGATCGCCCACCGTCGAGCATCACCGGCTCCATTGGGGCAACGAACCCGGCGGGGACGTCTTCGGGGAACCACCCGGGTGCGAGAGGGTCGCCGCTGTAGACGCCGATGTCGACGAGCACGGTATCGACGGCAGTTCCGGAACGTGAGATCTGATCGGCGAGGTCGGCGATGCGCGGCGCTCCGGGATAGAAGCCGTCCTGACCGACGGGCTGCGCCGTCAGTGTCGGGTCTCCCCCGGCGACCAGCACGACCTCACCGGGCCGGGATCCGGATACCACCTCTGTCGTGATCCGATGGTCGCTCGGCAGCGCGATCAGGGCGGCCGCCGCCGTGAGCAGTTTCGTGGTGGACGCCGGAGTCATCGGGCGTTCGGGCTCGTGTGACCAGAGCACCGTGCCCGTCGCGGCATCGGTGACCGATCCGGTGAACGCACCGAGCCCGGGGTTCGTCACGGCGGGGCCGAGTGCAGTGGCGAGCCCGATGGGGGTGGGAGCGGGAGCCGACTCGGTGACGGCCGCGACCTGCGGGGCAGCGATGACCGGAGCCGGGGCGGGAACCACCGCGGCAGATGCGGTGCTGCGCACGTCGTACACCGCGAATGCACCCCCGACCACGAGCGCGAGGAATCCCACGATCCAGATGCCGAGCAGGATCCGAAAGCTCCGACGCTTGCGAGTCTCGAGCCCGCCCTGCTTCTTGCTCTTACCTTGCCCCGCCAACACGCCTCCGCTGTGTCCAACAAACTCGGTCGACACACTCGCGCCCCTGGTGGTCGCGTGGTGGTCGGGTACCTGCACCTACAGCGTAGCGTCGGGACGGTTATCCTCACTCCGGACCATCGCCGCAGATACGGACGTCGTATCGACTGGCAAAACATCGACGAAGTGAGGCAAGGCGTGGAGTTCGAGGTCACCATCGAGATCCCCAAGGGGCAGCGCAACAAGTACGAGGTCGATCACGAGACCGGCCGCGTCAAGCTCGACCGCTACCTCTACACCTCTTTCGGTTACCCCGCCGATTACGGCTACATCGAGAACACGCTCGGTGAGGACGGCGATCCGCTCGACTGCCTGGTTCTGCTGCCAGAGTCCGTGTACCCCGGGGTGATCGTCGATGCACGCCCGGTCGGCATGTTCAAGATGGTCGACGAGGCCGGCGGCGACGACAAGGTCCTGGCAGTTCCGGCCGGCGATCCGCGTTGGGACCACATTCAGGACATCAGCGATGTGCCGCAGTTCGAACTCGACGCGATCAAGCACTTCTTCGTGCACTACAAGGACCTCGAGCCGGGCAAGCATGTCGAGGCTGCCGATTGGACCGGCCGGGCCGACGCCGAGGCCGAGGTCACTGCATCGATCGCGCGGCTGAAGGACAACGGCGCGCACTGAGCTTCGCAGGACACCGAGTCCCGAAGCCGAGACCTCCCGGCCGATCATGGAATCGGCCGGGAGGTTTTCTCTTGCTGGAAGCTTGTGTACCAGCGGCCCGTGAACGACCTAGCGGCCCTTGAACACAGGCGTGCGCTTCTGCATCACGGCGGTGATCGCCTCGGTGAGGTCCTCGGACGGCAGGAACGCCGCGTTCCACGCGGCGACGTAGCGGAGGCTGTCGTCGACCTGCGCGGAGCGCGTGTGGTCGAGGACGTCCTTGATGCCGTGGACGACGAGCGGCGGGTTGGCTGCGATCTCCGCGGCGGTCGCATGCGCCGCGGCGAGTGCAGCAGCGGCGTCGTCGAAGACGTCGCTCACGAGGCCGATCTTCTCGGCGCGTGCGGCGTCGATGTCCTTGCCGGTCAGCGCGAGTTCACGCACGTGTCCGTCGCCGATGATCAGGGGAAGGCGAGCGAGGCTACCGACGTCGGCGACCATCCCGACCTTGACCTCGCGGACGCTGAACTGGGCGTCGGCACTCGCATAGCGGATGTCGGACGCCGAGATGAGGTCGACACCGCCGCCGATGCACCAGCCCGAGATCGCAGCGACAACGGGTTTGCGGCAGTCGGCGACCGCCGTGATGGCGCCCTGCATGCGCTTGACCATCGCGTGGAAGTCGGTGCGGGGCTTCGCCTGCGCCTTGTCGGCCAGCACCGGCCCGAGATCGCCGGCCATGGCCGGGAGGTCGAGACCGTACGAGAAGTGCTTGCCCGAGCCGGTAAGGACGACGGCGCGGACCTCGCGGTCTGCGTCGAGTTGCGCGAAAATCTGTGGCAGTTCCGACCAGAAGTCCGGTCCCATCGCGTTACCCTTGCCCGGGCCGATGAGCGTGACCTGGGCTACGTGTTCGGTGCGCTCGACGGTGAACGCCTTCCAGCTGGATGAATCAGTCATTACCCGAGAGTAATATCTTGGCGCGCAAACCGCACCGAGCTTCCGATCACGTCGATCCTTGTGGATCCGGTCACAGCGGTCACCGGTTTTCATAGGGTGGCATCATGCCCAGGCCATTGCACCCAAATGCTGCCCGAGTCGCCGACACGCTCATTGCCCGAGGACATCACGGCCTGATCACCACGCAGTCGGCTCCGGTGCACACCGCGGAGCAGGCGGCAGCGGCCGTGCGGGTCGACGTCGGGGCCATCGTCGAATCCCTCGTGTTCCTCCTCGACGACGAGCCGATCCTGATTCTCGCCTCGGGCGCGCACCGGGTGTCCCTCGAACGCACCGGCACCCAGTTGGGTGGCACCCTCGTTCCTGCGCCCGAAGACCTGGTCGCCGAGGTCACCGGGCAACAGCTCGGCGGCGTGGCTCCACTCGGGCACCCCACCAACCTGCCGACCTACGTCGACAGTGCGCTGGCGGGGTACCCCGAGCTGTGGGCATCGGGAGGGAGCCCGGGCACCCTCTTCCGCACCTCGTATACCGAGCTCCTACGGGTGACCGCGGGGGTCGACGTCGTGGTCGACTGATCCCCGCGACCGGCCGTTCGGGCCGGTCAGGATGCCAGGGCGACGCCGGGGCCGTCGGCGAACCTGCGCGCGAACTCCACCGACGACGACGAAACCTCGATAAGACCGCGGGAGCCGAGCCACGGCAACGTTCCGTCGATGACGTTGTCGACGGTGACGCCGCCGCCCACCGGGATCAACGTGACACCGTCGGCAACCTTCACAGCATGAATATCGGCGATCAGGCCGGCCAGTCCACTCGGAGTGCCGACGTAGGACAGGCCTGTCGCTCCCCCACCGTCCTTGCGCCACGCATCCTGAGCGCGGCGACGAGCCAGACGCGCTTCGACGTCGACGATCACTTCGAGGTCGACCAACACGGTGAGGGTGTCAGGATCGCGGCCCTCCGCGGAGGCATCGGCTCGCACCCGATCACGGATCTTGCGTGCTTCCCGAAGATCGGCAGCACGCACCCGCACGACGGCGGGCGGAGCAGCACTGAGGTCCAGCGGGCCCCCGCCGTCACGATCGACGGTGAGGTCGGCCCACACATCGGGGCCGGGTCCCTCTACGAACTCGACCGCGACACGCAGGGATTCGGCCGAAGAGATGTTGCTGTGGGACATGGAGAATTCCTCTCGAATTGCCGAGTACGGCATCGAAAAATGGGAACGGGAACCTCGTCAGTCCGAACAGATACAGGAGGCTGTGCGGCACAGATCGACGTGGCGGCGGCACCACTGCACCGCTGCCTCAGCCGAACTCCACACTGCCATGGCGTAAATCCTACTGATCTTGTGGGGAATTGTCGATCGCAACGGTGATCGTCAGACGCACTCCGCAGCACCGTCGCCCGACTGCGTGAGACCGGGACGGGTCTCCGGCGACGGGCTCCAGGCTCCGTCCGCGTTGGCGTACGACCACGACGGGCCATCCGCCACCAGCTGCCGAAGCGCCGCGAGCAGACGGTCGACGTCCGCCGAGGAGCTTCCCAGCCCCAGGGATGCACGCACCGCACCACCGGGAAGGCCGACACGGGAGAGCAACGGGTGGGCGCAGAAGCGGCCGTCGCGAACCCCGATGCCGTGTTCGGCCGAGAGATATGCGGCGATCTCACCGGGCTCGTAACCGTCGATGCCGAAGGTGACGATTCCGACGCAGTCCGTCGAATCATCCCACAGGCGAAGAATTTCCACGCCGTAGATGTCGCGCAGGCCGTCGACGAGCTGCGCGCACAACAGCTCCTCGTGACGCGCTGCCGCCTCTGCGTCGTGCGATGCGAGAGTGTCGCACGCGGCGGCGATCGCCGCGACCCCCAACACGTTCGGGGATCCGGCCTCATGACGGGCCGGTGCGCACGCCCACTCGGTGTGGTCGAGGGCGACCTCACGCACCGCGCCGCCACCGGCGAGGTACGGCTCTGCCTCATCGAGCCAGTCACGACGCCCGACAAGCACTCCGGCACCGAACGGTGCATACAGCTTGTGTCCCGAGAACGCGAGGTAGTCGACGCCCAGCTCAGCGAGATCGACGCGACGATGCGGAACCAGCTGGGCACCGTCGACGAAGATCCGCGCACCGCACGCGTGGGCGAGATCCGCGAGTTCGGCGATCGGAAGCACCTCGCCGGTCACATTGGAGGCTCCCGTGATGGCAAGCAGTGCCGCCGGCGCACGCTCGAGCTCGACGGCGATCCGCCAGACGGTCTCCGAGACCGAATCCGCAGCTTCGACCACACGAGTGTTCTTCCACGGCAACAGGTTCGCGTGATGTTCGATGTCGAGGACCACGACCTCGCCGGGGACCGCACCGGCCAGCAGGTTGATCGAATCCGTGGTGTTGCGGGTGAAGACCACGACCTGGTCCTCGTCGGCGCCGACGAACCGGGAAACCGACTCGCGTGAATCCTCGTAGCTCGTGGTGCTGATACGCGATGCGTAACCCGCGCCGCGGTGCACGCTGGCGTAGAACGGCAACAGTTTGGAAATCCGGTCGGTCACGCTCGCGAGAGCCGGTGCGCTGGCCGCATAATCGAAGTTCGCGTAGGTGCAGGTCCCGCCCTGCACGAGAGGAACCTGCACGTCACAGCCCGACACGCGAGCAAAGGGGGCGATACAGGTGGTGGTGGCAACAGTCATGACGAATTTCCCTCGTGTATCAGGGACCCGTCGGTGATCGCCACGACGATGGTGAATCGTTCGCCGGCGGAGTCCGCGCTTGCTGCGCCCAGGTTCGGTACGTCAGCCAGGTCGTCACCCGGAGCACCCCACCGCGGCGGAGGGTTGCCGACCAGCGAGCCGGGGCTTGACGCTGGTACTCATGACCTGCCGAAGACAATGACACCGGGCACACTTCGTGTCAAGTCGATACCCGGTCGAGGCCCGTCCCCCAATCTCGCGCGGAAGTGAATTTCTCCTTCTGACCTGCAAAGAAGCCGCCGCCGTGCTTTGCTCTCATGCGTGATGCAACACCGCACGACCCCTGATTCGAACGCACCGGAAATTCATCTGCCGTCCACCTTCACGTGAGATAAACCGGATCGCCCAACCGAGTAGAAGGACAGCGGATTGTCTGCTCAACACCCGCCCGCAGCCGACGACACGTCGCTCGTGCCGGAAATCTTCCTGCGCGGATCGCATGCACCCGCGCCACGCACACTCGTCGACGTACTGCACGCCACCGCCGACTCGCACCCACACGCTCCCGCGATCGACGACGGCACCACGATGGTCGAGTACTCAGAACTGATCGACCTGGTGGTTGCGGGAGCCCGCGGACTCGCGGAGGCCGGTGTGGGCGCCGGCGATCGTGTCGGGGTGCGCATGTCGTCCGGGTCCAAGGACCTCTACGTCACGATCCTGTCCATTCTCGAGGCGGGTGCCGCCTACGTCCCGGTGGACGCCGACGATCCCGACGAACGCGCCGAGCTGGTCTTCTCCGAGGCGAAGGTCACAGCGATCGTCACGGACGCGGGAATCGGTCCCGGCACCGCACCACCGGCCGACGAACCGGACGTGCGCACGCCGACCCTCGACGACGACGCGTGGATCATCTTCACCTCCGGTTCCACCGGCACCCCCAAGGGCGTCGCCGTCACACACCGGAACGCCGCAGCCTTCGTCGACGCCGAAGCGAACCTGTTCTGCCAGGACGAACCCCTCGGCCCCCGCGACCGAGTGCTCGCCGGTCTGTCCGTCGCCTTCGACGCGTCGTGTGAGGAGATGTGGCTGGCCTGGCGGCACGGCGCGTGCCTCGTGCCGGCGCCGCGTTCACTGGTGCGCTCCGGTATGGACCTCGGCCCCTGGCTGGTTTCGCGCAACATCAACGTCGTCTCCACTGTCCCGACCCTCGCAGCGATGTGGCCCGGCGAGGCGCTCGAAGCGGTGCGTCTGCTGATTTTCGGCGGAGAGGCATGCCCGCCCGACCTCGCCGAGCGGCTCGCGGTACCGGGGCGCGAGGTGTGGAACACCTACGGCCCCACCGAAGCCACCGTGGTCGCGTGCGCGGCCATCATGGACGGCACCGGTCCGATCCGTATCGGTCTGCCACTCGACGGCTGGGATCTCGCGGTCGTCGATGCCGAGGGCAACCCCGTTGCCGAAGGACAGGCCGGTGAGCTCGTGATCGGCGGTGTCGGGCTTGCCCGCTACCTGGACCCGGCGAAGGACGCCGAGAAATACGCGCCCATGCCGACCCTCGGCTGGGACCGCGCTTACCGCAGCGGCGACCTCGTCGTACTCGACAGCGCGGGACTCCTCTTCCAGGGCCGCGCCGACGACCAGGTCAAGATCGGCGGGCGCCGCATCGAGCTCGGCGAGGTCGACAATGCCCTGCAGAATCTGCCCGGAGTCGCCGGTGGTGCGTGCGCGGTCCGTAAGACCTCGGCCGGAAGTTCGATCCTCGTCGGCTATATCGCCTCGACCGACCCCGACTTCGACGTGGCATCAGCACACGACCTGCTGTCCGAACAGCTTCCCGCCGCACTCGTGCCGCGTCTCGCGCTCGTCGACGAACTGCCCACTCGCACGTCCGGGAAGGTCGATCGGAACGCCCTGCCGTGGCCGCTGCCCGGCGCCGATGCCGACTCGGTCGAAGCGCTCGGGCTCCCCCCGACCGCCGAATGGGTCGCAGCACTGTGGTCGTCCCTGCTCGGCGCCCGCATCGAAGGGCTCGACGACGACTTCTTCGAACTCGGCGGAGGTTCCCTGTCTGCCGCGCAGCTCGTCACCGCACTGCGTGAGCGCTATCCCGAGATGACGGTCGCCGAGCTCTACGACCGACCTCGGCTCGGGTCCCTCGCCGCCTATCTCGACGAACTCGCCCCGACGGAGACCGCGATACCGCGCGAGGTCGCCCCTGTGTCGCGATGGGCGCAGTTCCTCCAGCTCGCCGCGACAGTGCCCCTCACGACGCTGACCGGCCTCCAATGGATCACGTGGCTCGCGATTCTGAACAACATCATCGCGATGGCCATCGATGTGCCGTGGACGGTGACGTTGTCGTGGTGGTGGGTCGCGGCCGGCGTACTCGTGTTTCTTTCGCCGCTCGGCCGGATGACCACCGCGGTCCTGGGAGCCCGGCTACTCCTGCGCGGGCTGAAGCCGGGTAGCTACCCCCGCGGCGGCTCAACCCACCTGCGTTTGTGGACCGCGCAGCGGCTGTCGGAGGCGTCCGGCGCGACCAACCTGTCGGTTGCGCCGTGGATGCGCCAGTACGCGCGGGCGCTCGGCGCGAAGATCGGCCAGGGCGTCGACCTGCACACCCTTCCCCCGGTCACCGGGATGCTCGAACTCGGCGACGGCTGCTCGATCGAACCCGAGGTGGACCTCTCCGGGTACTGGGTGGATGGCGACGTCGTCCACATCGGGAGCATCCGCATCGGCGCGGGTGCCTCGATCGGTGCGCGTTCGTTCCTCGCTCCGGGTTCACGCGTGGGCAAGAACGCCGAGGTCGCTGCAGGTTCGGCCGTGTTCGGCCGCGTCAAGGCGGCGCAGCAATGGGCCGGTTCGCCCGCACAGAAGACCGGAAAGGCCGAGCCGCAATGGCCGTCCGAGGATCCGCCGCGCGGAGCCCGCTGGGTTCCCATCTTCGGCGTGACGTCGATCCTCCTCGCAGGACTTCCGATCATGTCGATCGCCGCGGGTGTGGCGTTGCTCGTCTGGTGGGTGAAGGACACCGTGAGCGTGTCCGACGCCGTGGTCCGCTCCCTTGCGATGCTCCCGGCCGGCGGAATCGTCACCATGGCCGTGTTCGCGGTACTGACCTTGATCACCGTGCGACTGCTGTCGATCGGCATGACCGAAGGCTGGCACCCGGTCCGAAGCCGCGTCGGATGGCAGGTGTGGGCCACCGAACGGCTGATGGATTCCTCGCGCACCTTCCTGTTCCCGCTCTACGCCTCGATGCTCACCCCGATCTGGCTGCGGCTGCTCGGCGCCGACATCGGCAAGGACGTAGAGGCCTCCACGGTCCTCATGGTTCCCAAGTTCACCAAGGTCGCGGACGGCGCGTTCCTCGCCGACGACACCATGGTCGCCTCATACGAACTCGGCGGCGGCTGGCTGTACATTTCTCGCGCCAAGGTCGGCAAGCGGGCCTTCCTCGGAAACTCGGGCATGGCCGCACCCGGTCGTCGTGTGCCGAAGCACGGTCTGGTCGCGGTCCTCTCGGCCGCGCCGGAGAAGGCGAAGTCGGGTTCGTCGTGGCTCGGCAGTCCCCCGGTGCGATTGCGCCGCGCCTCCGGCGAGTCCGATGCGAGTCGCACGTTCGAGCCGCCGCTGAAGTTGAAGATCGCGCGCGGGGTCGTCGAGACCTTCCGTCTCGTTCCGATGATGGTCACGTTCGGGATCGGGCTGTTGGCCCTGTTCTCACTGAATTCCATTGCCGTCCACATCGGCTACTTGGCCGCGGCGCTGGTCAGTGGACTCGTGCTGATGGCCGCCGGTGCGGTCGCGTGCATCATCACCATCGCAGCGAAGTGGGTCATCGTCGGGCGTATCGGGAACGAGGAACACCCGCTGTGGAGTTCGTTCGTGTGGCGCAACGAGGTGTCCGATACCTTCGTCGAGATGGTCGCCGCGCCGTGGTTCGGTCAGGCGACTCCCGGTACCGCCGTGATGAACCTGTGGTTGCGTGGCCTCGGCGCGACGATCGGCCGTGGTGTGTGGTGCGAAAGCTACTGGTTACCGGAGGCCGACCTCGTCACTTTGGGACCCGGCGCGACCGTGGAGAGGGGGTGCGTGGTTCAAACCCACCTGTTCCATGATCGGATCATGTCCATGGACACCGTGACCCTCGAAGCCGGCGCCACGCTCGGCCCGCAATGTGTCGCGTTGCCCGCATCGGGGATCGGTGCCGGCGCCACAGTCGGGCCTGCGTCCCTCGTGATGCGCGGCGACGTGGTTCCCCCCGCCAGCCGCTGGCAGGGCAATCCCATCGCACCGTGGTCCCGACCTGGTGATTGGTCGCCGCGGTGAAGCCCCTCAAGCCGGCGAAACCCGTAGCGCCCACCGGGCCCGATCGCCCCCTCGACCCGTATCTCCCCCAAAGCGGGAACCGTGGGTATCTCGTGTCGCGGTACGAACTGGACCTGACGTACAAGGTGATCGCCAACCGGCTCGACGGTCGCGCCACCATCATCGCCACCACCACCGATGTGCGCGCCAAGTACACACTCGACCTCGCGCAGGCGATGCGCGTGACCAAGGTGGCGCTGAACGGACGCCGCCCCTCGAAGTTCACCCACCGCAACGACAAGCTGACGGTTACGTCGTCGCAGACCGTCCCCGTCGGAGCGATTCTCACGTTCACGATCCAGTACTCCGGAACCCCTACCCCTCGGCACACCATGTGGGGTGAGGTCGGCTGGGAGGAACTCGACGAGGGTTCGCTGGTCGCAAGCCAGCCGAACGGTGCACCGACGTGGTTTCCGTGCGACGATCATCCGGGCTCGAAGGCCACCTACCGCGTCTCGATCACCACGGATGCACCGTTCCATGCGATCTCCAACGGTACGTTGCTTCGCAAGACGACGAAGGCCAGTCGCACCACCTGGGTGTACGAGCAACCCGAACCGATGTCGACCTATCTCGCGAGCGTGCAGATCGGGAACTACGAGGTCCGCAAGGTCGCGTCGTCGCCGGTACCGCAGTTCGCAGTGCATCCGCCCCGGCTGCGCGCCAAGTTCGACAAGGACTTCGGACGTCAGCCGCAGATGATCGAGGTGTTCACGCGGCTGTTCGGACCGTATCCGTTTTCGCACTACACGGCCCTCGTCACCGACGACGACCTCGAGATCCCGATCGAGTCCCAGGGAATGTCGGTCTTCGGCGCGAACTTCTGTAGTGGCAATCGCCACGAGGAACGGTTGGTCGCGCATGAGCTCGCACACCAGTGGTTCGGCAACAGCCTGACCTTGAAGCGATGGAAGGACATCTGGCTGCACGAAGGCTTCGCATGTTACGCGGAGTGGTTGTGGGCGGAGAACTCCGGAGGACCATCGGCGCACGAACTCGCGCGGCATGCGCACACGAGACTTGCCCGCCTCCCGCAGGACATCCTTCTGGGCGACCCTGGCCCGAAGGACATGTTCGACGACCGGATCTACAAGCGCGGCGCCCTCACCTTGCACGTGTTGCGTCTGCGACTCGGCGACGAACGCTTCTTCACACTTCTGCGTACGTGGACCGCCGAGCACCGGCACTCCAACGTCACCACCGAGCAATTGACCGATCTGGCAACGCGATTCACCGATCAACCGTTGCGACCGCTGTGGGATGCATGGCTCGGCGCCACAGCACTGCCCTCGCTTCCGAACGGTCGGGTCTGCTAGATCAGGGAAGGTCCACCTGCGAGGCCAACCATCGACCGTCGACGAGTTCGAGTGTCATGATGACGCGGCTGCGATCGAGGCGCGGCTCCGGGACAACGGAGTTCGTCACCGTCTGATCGATGAACAGCAGCACCTCGACACGATCGGTCGTGGCCGACTTGATGCCCGCCTCGACCACCGTGCCTTCCGCCTGCGCGTTGTTGTCGACGAGGAGTTGACGCAGTTCCCCGCTCGACTGCGCGTACATCTCCTTGAACTCGCCGGTGGCGCCGTCGAGCACCGCGTCGAAGTTGCTGTCGAGTTCGCCCGGGCTGACCGAGGTCAGCGTCACCGCGTACTCCTGTGCGGTCGCCAGCGCCTCGGCAGCCGCCGCGTTGACGGACCTGACCTCGTGCGCCTTCCATGCGAAGAACGCCGCGCAGGCAACCGAGGCCACGGTGATCACCACGAGCACGGCGGTACGGATCCGGCGCAGTCGACGACCCGAATCGGCTTCGGGCCCGGTCCTGTTGCGTTCGGTCTTCTCGGCACCGGTGTCCTCGGGGGCATCCTGATTCGCCGGATCGACGGTGTCGGTCGTGGATTCGTCGGCCGCCAGGGTGGAACTGGACTTGCTCATGTGCGTTCTCCTTCCAGAGGGGTGGGTGTGCACGAACTCTTCGGTCACCTCGGGTGGAGGTATTCGGCAGGCGGGCCACCATAGGTCAAGGGAACCGACAGCGGTCCGATCGGAGTCGGGTCGGCGGTACGAGTCGGGTCGGCTCCCGACGGCAGCACGGCCTCACCTTCCTCGCCAGGCGGGCGAGGAGCATTCCGGGCACCGCGGATGAGAACCGACGGGTCCGGGTTGTTGCAGTAGGTGTAGAGATAGGGCTCGGGAAAATCGGGAACCGACGGTGGCCGGCGGGGAAGGTCGTAATCGCAGGTGTATCGCGGATACAGGTTGACGTACGCCCATACGCCGCCGTCCCGGAACGCGGTTCCGATAGCTTCGAGTGTCGAGCCGTCCCGCTCCGTCGGGAAGAAGAACTCCTGCAGAGCCGGAACCCGTACGTATGCCATCTGAGAGACCGTCGCAAGGTTCCCGAGCAGCTGCACCATCGTCGGGGAATTGTCTGCAATGATCGAGTCGATCGCACCGAGGGTCGCGGGAGCAGTGTCGACGAATGTCCGGAAGCCCGCATCCATCGACTCGACCCCCTGCAGCAATGTGGACAGGTTGGCCGAGGTGGTCTGCATCCCCGGACTTCCCTCCGCAAGCGTGTTCAGAACCACCTTACTCGTATTGAGAACCGAAACAGTCTGCAGTAAAACAGAATCGAGCGTCGAGATGAGGAACGTTCCTCCGTCGATGATGTCGGACAGCTTCTCGGGCGCCTCGGGGCTGACCCCCAATTCCTCGACGATCACCTGAACTTCGGCGGGATCGATCTGCGCGAGCATGCCATCCAGATTGTGCATGAGGTCGGACAGCGGGACCGGTGTCGAGGTATCTGCCGTCGAGATCACAGCACCATCTGTCAGGTACGGCCCGTCGTCGGTGCTCGGACGGAAGTCGAGATACTGTTCCCCGGCAAGCGACAAGCCCGCGACACGAACCTCCGCCCCTTGGGGAATCTTGGTCTGTGAATCGATCGAAGCAACCGCAACAACACCGTCGTCCGTGAGGTCCACCGCCGTCACACGGCCCACCGGAACCCCGCGTAGGGTGACGTCGCGATCGGGGAGAATGCCGCCGGACTGATCGAAATGCACCTGCACCTGGATCTTTCGGTCTGCAGGATTGAGTTCGAAGACACCGAACACCAGATAGGCGATTCCTAGCACGAGAGTCGTTGCGAGCGCCGTCAAGGACAATCCGAGACGATGCCGATACCCCGTCCGGACCGCACCGACAACCGGTGCTGCCATCCGGTCTGTCACACTCACCTTCTCGGTCACCCGCCCGCTCCTGTCAACCTGCCCTGCAGACGCAGCAAGGAATGGGTGATGGCACCTACCATCGTGTCGATGTCCGACACCTCCGGCAACCGGCTTCCTGGATCCCCGGAATGTCCGGGTGACGGAATCGCTCCGAGGATGAGCTGTTGCCAGTCTGCGTCAGCGCTCGCCGACGTCGAGTTCGTCGTCTTCATGATCGGAGCGAAAAGACTGTTGACCGCTTCGAGTGAGGCATCGGGCGAGATCGCCGCGTTGTTGAGCTCGGCCGCGATCCGGTTGATATCGGCGACCATCGACCGCGTATCGGTACCGTTGACCGACGGCAGCTTCGCCATCTGCGTACTGATCCGATCCACCTGCGTCACGAGGTCGAGTATCTCCGCCGTGTCGCCGGCAACGACCTCGAGCGCTGGACCCGCCGCGGCAACCACCTCGCGGATCGTCGATTTCCGTTCCGCCAATGTGGCAATGAGCATGTCGGTCTGAACCAGTGAGTGTTCGATCTCGGCAGACCGCGCACCGAGTTGCATAACCAGGCGAGCAGACTCGTCGAGAAGGCTCTCGATGTTTGCGCCCCGTCCGTCGACAGCGTGACCGAGCCCGTTCACGATCTTGGTGAGGTTACGCACTGCACCTCCATTGACGAGGACCGACGCGGTCGAGAGCAACTCCTCGATTGTTGCGGCAGCCGACGTGTCTGCGATCGGAATTGCGTCGCCGTCGCCGAGTGGAGGTCCGGTCACAGCTTCCCCTTCGGGTGCCTGTAGCGCAACGAAGACATCTCCCAGCGGGGTCGCCGAGCGCAATTCGGCACCGCTGCCGGCAGGCACCACGACCCCCTCAGCAACGCGCATGGTCACGATCGCCTGATATCCCTCCACGGCCATCGATTCGACCTCGCCCACATCGACGCCGTCGAGCTTGACCTTGGCCTTCGTCGGGAGGTTCAACGCGTTCTCGAATGTTGCCGTGAGAGTGTACGAGTCACCACTCAAACCCGGAGCCGGCAGCGGAAGCTGCTCCAAGCCCACCGAGCAGGCCGCGGTCGACGACACCGCAGCCATCACGCAGGCAGCGCCTACGCCTCGTCTGATACTGAGCCTCACTGGTGCATCCCCGCTAGTCCTTCGAGCATCCCCGACATCCCGAAATCCGGGCCGAGGTCGCTGACTGTGCCGGTGTCACAACCCAGATCTCGCATTCCCATGAGATTGCAGACCTCCTTGACCAATAGCCCATCGAGCGCCACCCGTTCGAGCAGACCGTGCACGCGGGCTCCGCCGTTCTCCCGGTCCATGACGTGGTAAGCGTTGTTCAGCAGGAGGGGGGCCAAGTCCAGGAACTCTCCGATCTCTCGCTGATAGTCGGCGAGCGCACGGGTGAGCGTCTCGGCGTTCGTCGCCGTCGCCTGCACCGCACCGCGGTTGGCTGTCAGCAGATCATTCGTCTGCAGCAGAATGTCATTGATCATGAATCCGGTGTCGCCGAGGCCTATACCGGATTCGGCGAGCACAGCACTGAGTTGGTTCGTCACTGCACCGAACTCACGAATGTCCTGATCGTTGACTGCCGCAGCCTCGGACAGCACTGCGAGATTGTCGACGATCGCAGTCAGCTCGTTGCGCGTCTGGGCACCCCCGTCGGGCCCGATCTTCAAAGCCTCCGACAATGTTCCGAGCGCAGATCGGATACTGCTACCCTGCCCGTCGGTCATCGATGCGCCCGCGCTGAGGAGTTCGGCGACGGCTCCGTTGCCCTCGCCGTCGCCTTGGAGTTCGAGCGCCATGGTATCGGCCATGGCGATAAGCCGGTCGAACTCGATGGGGGTGCGAGTCCGGTCGAGTCCGATCACGGCATCATCCTCGAGGGTGTCGCCGCCGCGATACACCGGGGTCAGTTCCACGTGCCTGTCGGTGAGTACCGATGTCGAGACCGCAACTGCTTGCGCATCGGACGGAATCTCCATGTCACCGTCGATATTCATCGTCACCGCCACGTGGGTCCCCTGTGGTTCGATGGCGGTCACACGGCCGACCTTGATTCCCAGCACCGCCACAGTGTTCCCGACGTAGAGCCCCGCGCCGTTGTCGAACTTCGCGGTGACGGTGATCTCGTCGTTGCCGGCGAACCACGATCGAAACCCGATGAACGCGAGCCCCGCCACAACGGCAATCACCGCCACGATCGACAGCCATCTACGCGTCCTCATTGGCAATCCTCGAAGTACGTTGGGAGCGAATGTAGTTCGGCATTCCCGCTGATCGCGCACATCCACGAGTCGATAAACGGGCCGGCAACGGAAGTGAAATCCAGTTCGGGTCCGGTGCCGGTCGCGTTCGTGAAGTTACGGATGGGTACCGGGAGAATCTGAAGAATGTTGCGGAGCAGTGCATCCTGATTTCCCAGGCTCTGCAGCATCGAGTCGAGATCCGCGATCAACGCATCGAGTGACTCGCGATCGTCGACGACGATCGTATGCAACTCTTGCACAAGGCCCGTGGTGGACGACAACAACCGTTCGACCAGATTCTGCCGAAGAGCCAGCTCGTTCACCATGTCACTGCCGTCTCGTACCAACGAACCGAGGTCGCCCTGCTGGGCACGGATGATCTCCGTGAGTTCGTAGGTTGCGGTTACGAGAGATCCGACCTGATCGCGACGGTCCGCTACGACCCTCGACAGGCTCTCGACGTTCTCCAGGGCCTGCGGCATCAGAGCTGGAAGATCGTCCAACTCCCCGGCGAGTTCGGTCAGTGTCACACCCAATCTTTCCGCGTCGACTTGCTCGAAGGTCGTTGTCGCGTCGGCGAGAACAGCTTGGAGATCATAGGGGACCACGGTATTGGACAGCCTTATCCTCTTGTCCGGAATACTGCCCTCGCCTGCCGGGCGCAACTCCACATAACGCGACCCGAGCAGCGTGGTGAGTTTGATCGACGCGACTGTGTCGGCACCCAAGTTCACACCGTTGTCGATCTTCATCTCGACAACCACGTGATCACCCTCGAGTCGCGCGCCTTCGACCGTACCCACCTGGATTCCCGCCACCGTCACCCCATCCCCCGGCGCGATCTGAGCTGCCTGCACGAATTCCGCTTCATAGGTCGACTTTCCGATCCCCAGGTTTGCAACCCCTACCATCGCGACCAATACTGCGACAATCATCGCGACCGTCAAGATGCCGAGGGAGACGCTACGGTACGACTCAACCGGTCGCAGCCGGAATTTCCGAGCGGATGTGGTTCCTGTCCGTGTCATGGCCGTCACCTACAGATCGGGGATTGCTTGATTTCGCCGCCGGGCGTGGCACCTGCCACGATCGACGGGATGACATGGCTCAACTCGGGAACGAGCGTTGCGTTGATGTTGCACAGGTAGGCGTTCAGGTAAGAACCGTCCTCGCTCACACGGGCCAACCCTTTGAGTAGGCCGGGGAGATTGAATCCGAAGTACTCCCACGATGGTTTGGTGTCGACGAAGTGTCCGGTGAAGCCCGGTTGCCTGCGCAGGAGTTCTTGCAGGTCCGGCTGCACTTCGCCGGTGAGTGCCGCAAGACTGTCTGTGGTGGTCGCAATCCTGTCGAGCGAACCGACCAGTTCCGGGCGCCTGGCGTTCAACTCCGCGAAGATCGAATGGGCACCGGTGATCACCGAGTCGATCTCACCACTCTGCGACGCGAGATCGGAGATGATGCCGTCCAGGTTGACGATGATGTCGCCGAGAATGCGGTCCGGTTCGACCATCGACTCCGCAAGCCTCGATGTCTCTGCCACCAGGGTGGTTACGGATCCGCTGTCGCCCTGGAGCGCGGCGATCACCGAGGCCGTAATATTGTCTACCTGCTCCGGGTCGAGCACGCTGAACAGCGGCTCGAAACCATTGAGTAACACCGAGATATCGAATGACGGTTCCGTTCGCTCGAGCGGGATCTCGGCGCCGGCTTCGAGGATCGCGGTATCCGGGTTCTGCCCCAGGGAAAGCCCGAGATAGCGCTGGCCGATGATGCTCTGATAGGTGATCGCAGCCTCCGTGTTAGCGAACACCTGCTGGGACGAGTCGATGCTGAACCCGACCCGCGCAACCGTCTCATCGAGTGAGATCGAGTCGACCCGGCCCACTCGCACGCCGGCCATCCGAACGTCGTCGCCCACACGCAAACCGGAAACGTCGCTGAACACTGCAGAATAGGAACTCGTAGAGCCCTGCACTCCTCGCTGCAGGGTGACCACGACCGGCCAGGTCAATCCCGCCGAGATCAGCAGGAACACGATGAGCCCGATCAGCGGTTTGCGTATCGTCATCGTGGCCCTCCGCCCGTCTCGGGGGTCACTCGGATGTCGACGCCGCGTGTGATGGGCCCGAGTAGGAGGTCGGCCGCCCCGCCGAAGTCACCGCCGAGGATCTGATCGACAATGTCCTTTTCTGCGGGTGCACCGACCTGACCCACGTTGCCTCCTATCGGGGCTCGCTCGATCGTGCGTGTCGATCCGAGTCGTTCGGCCACAGGTGGAGCGCCCGTGTCCGGAGCTGTGGCGCAGCTGGGCCCGGCCAGATCTCCGTACCGGGGGCAGTCAGTGCGTGTGTACTCGATGTGGGGTGTCGCCTGGAATACGAACTTGCCCGTTCCGTTCTGCTGGCCTACCGGCCAGAACTCCGTCCACCACTTCCCCGAGATCCAATTCATCCTATTGACGATCGGAGTGAACTCGTGAGCACCGTCGGCGACCACTCCCAGCACGGGTTCGAGCTCAGTGGTGATACCGATGATCCGGTCGGTGTTGTTCTCGAGCGAGGTCGCCATCGTCGAAAGGGTGTTGGCGCTTCCGAAGAAGAACGTTGACAGCTGTTCCTGCTTCTCCGCGATGGTCCGCATGGGTACCACGGCGTGGTTCACGGCGTCGAGCAGATCCGGCGCCGACTGCTGCAGTCCCTCTACTGCATTCGCCAGCGCGGACAATGTCGACGGACTGCCGTCCGGGGTCACGACCGCCCCGATCTCGTGCACGATTCGCTGCAATTGCGCACCGGCCTGGACGATGTCGTCGCCCCGCCGATCGGTGGCCTGCGCGACTGTGGCGAGGACACCCAGTGTCTCCTGCGAGCTGAGACGCGCGGTCGCGGCGGTGAGGTCGCGAAGCTTCGTCAGTGCTGTCTGAAGCTGCACCGTGGAGAGGCTCTCGTCCTGCAGGATCGTCGCCCCCTCCTCGAGGTGAGGTGCCGGGCCGTTGTCGACCAACTGGACCGACGAAACGGCGAAGACGTTGCTCGGCACCACGCGCGCGGTCACCGTTGCCGGAATTCCGTCGAGATATTCGGGACGGATCGCGATGTTCACCAAATTGCGTCCGTCGCCCTCGGCCATGGCGACATCGTCTACCTGCCCGACCAGGACACCCCGGAACTTGACATCGGATCTCGCAGGTAGGCCGTCGCCGACGTCCGTGAGCGCCGCAGTGACGTGGTAACTCTTGTCGAACGCACCGTTCATCTTGGCGAGGATCCCGGCGACCAGCAGTACCGCCACCACGAGTGCGATCGTCCCGCGTAACACCAGCGCGCGCACTGTCAGCCGGTTCGGGTCGCTCTCCAGCAGAAACGACATCGGCTATCCCCCGAGCCTTGCTCCGGAACCGAGGCCCCAGAATAGAAGCGTCAGAAGCAGATTCATTACGATCATCGACGAGATACTCGCACGCATCGCTCGTCCGGCCGCAGTACCGACACCCTGGGGCCCTCCGGAGGCGTAGTAGCCGTAGTAACACTGAATGGTCGTCGTGATGATGACGAAGAGGATGGTCTTGAGCAATGAGTAGAAGACATCGGATCCGCTGAGCACCAAGGAGAAGTAATGGTCGTAGGTTCCGGACGAGACCCCACCGGCCATGCCGATCACGACCTGCACCGCGACGTAATTGACCGCCAAGCAGACGAGATACAGCGGTATCACCGCGACCACCGACGCCAAAAGTCGCGTGGTGACGAGGAAGGGTATGGAGCGGATCGCGAGCGTCTCCATCGCGTCGATCTCCTCGGAGATCCTCATCGCACCGAGTTGGGCGGTGAAACGGCAACCGGCCTGCGCCGCAAAAGCCAGCGACGCCATAATGGGCGCAAGTTCACGAGTCGTGGCCGTGGACGAGATCATCCCGGTCGCGGGTTCGAGACCGAGGAGGTGCAGCGCGTTGTATCCCTCGATCGCCACGATGGCACCGGCAGCTGCGCCGAGCACGATGATCACGCCGGCCGTACCACCACCGACGACGAGCGAGCCGTTCCCCCACGTCACGTCGGAGAGAATCCGAAGGAACTCTTTCCGGTAGTGCCGCAGTGTTGTGGGGATCGCCGCGAGTGCTCGTATCAGGAAGGTCACCATATGCCCGAGCCGGGCGATCACTGTCGCCTGACTTCTGAACGCGGTGACTATCGGCCTTACGCCCGGCGGGAAATAGCTGGAAGCCACTCAGAACCCCGTCCTCGGGAACAGCAATACATAGAGCTGTGTGAAGGCGACATTGACGACCATCAGGAGAAGGATCGACGCGACCACTGTGGCGTTCACCGAGTTCGCCACCCCCGCGGGGCCGCCACTGGTCGATAGCCCCTTCTGACATGCAACCACCGCGACGATCGCCCCGAACACCATGGCCTTGATCATCGTGAGAACGAAGTCGCCGACGGTCGCGAAGGAAGCAAAGGTGGCGACGAAGCTACCCGGCGTCCCGTTCATTACGAACGTGTTGAACAGGTACCCGGACAGGAATCCGACGAAGCAGACGAGTCCGGTCAATGCGAGACCCACCAGGATCGCCGCGGCGAACCGCGGAACCACCAGCCGCCTGATCACCGAGATCCCCATCACTTCGAGAGCGTCGATCTCGTCCCTGATCTTTCGCGAACCGAGATCCGCGCAGACGGCCGAGCCGGCCGCCGACGCCATCAACAACGCCGCGACCATCGGAGCACCCTGCTTGATCACGGCAAGACCACTTGCCGCCCCCGCCAGGGAGGTCGCTCCGACCTGTCCGGCGAGCAAGCCGAACTGGATCGAGAGAGTCACTCCGATCGGGATCGCAACGAACATCGTGGGCAGCGCGGACGCCGACGCCATGAATGCCGCCTGGCGGATGAACTCCGCGAAGGGAAACCGAAGGGTGGCTATGTCCACCACGAGGTGCTGGACCGTTCGGACTCCGAGCTTGCATTGTTCCCCCACGGTTGCGAGGGCGGCCACGGGGTGGCGTCGAACGTACCCTCGTGCCCATTCGTCGATCTCATCGGCGGCGGACTGCTCATGCATTGAAGTGGAACCCTCTTCTGCCACAGTCGATCCCCTTCGCGAGCGGAAGAATTCGAAGTGCGCAGCCGATATCAGATCGACCGTCGCTCATACTCTGTACGAAAGATGCTGTGCACGTGCGAAAATGGGCTTTATTCTCGCACCGAGGAACAATTTCGGTCCATCATGAAGAACCAGCAGACAGGAGGCGCCCGAAATCGGGCGCCCCGGCCGCACACCCCCGACGCCCGCGGCCGAACCGGTCACTCCACAAACGAGCATCTGACATGCATCAAAGTAGAAGAGAGTTCTCACAAATGCAATGATGCTTTACGGATTGGTGTCGAGGGCGCTTCGATAAGCGCTGCTATCTGCGCCCCTACCTGCAGAGATGGATATCAGTCGAACTTACTCAGGACCCACTCGACAAGTTCCGCCGTCTCCGCATGACCGCCGGTTACACCCAAGGACTCCTCCATGACCAGCACTCGCGACAAGCTGGTCATGAGCACCGAGACCACGACCGGATGGATCTTCTCGGAGAGGTTCACGCGGTCGAGGACCTCATCGAGCGCCTCTCGCTGGCCTGCGCGGAACCGTTCGGAATAATTCGCAATCTCCGCCCGCAATGCCTCACGGTGGCGCGACATGGCGATGAACTCCATGGTCACGGCGACTCCGGCGGGGTTCGTGCTGAACTCCCACAGCGACCGCAGCGGGTTGGGTGCGTTCATCAGCTCGGCCTGAACGGCCAAGCCCTCCTCGGCGCGGCGGCGGAAGATCTCCAGGAACAGGTCGTCCATCGTTCTGAAGTAGTAGTGCACCAACTGCGGCTTCAAACCGGCCTTATCAGCAACTCTCCTGGATGTTACTGCGGCGTATCCCTTTTCGATCATCAATGCCTCAGCCGCATCGAGCAGGACCGTTCGATTCTTCGCATCCGGTGCACCGAGCCTGCGCGACGACGCCATCCATCAACCTCCAATTCATCAGTTGCACGGCTGCAACTTTGCAACATCCTAACGCGGATAACTTATGTGATGTTGACCATATCCAGCGCCATGTGTTATCCATGACACCAACAATGCTAGGCAGGTGCACAGCGCTCGGAGGTCACACCCCTCAGCCCAGGCCCTCGCGCGCCAACTGTATCGAACCTAGTTGTGCTGCAATGTTTTATGCAATATCCAGGTCCTCCAGGAGGCTCGACTTGAACGACTTCGATACGAAGGACTACTTCACGGATCCGTCCTTCGTCGCCGACCCGCACCCGTTCTTCGACCATCACCGTTCGAAGTGCCCGGTACGACGACTGGAAGCCTCACAAAACGTCATCGCGGTCACCGGATACGACGAAGTCCTGGCAGTACTTCGCGATACAGCGAACTTCTCCAATATCGTCGCGCCGATCGGCCCCTTCCCGCCGCTACCGTTCACGGTGGACGGCGACGACATCAATGGGCAGATCGACGCACACCGCGAACAGTTTCCGATGTACGAGCATCTGGTCACCATGGATCCGCCGCAGCATTCGCGGACTCGACGGCTGGTGAGCGGCCTGTTCACACCGCGCAGGCTCGACGAGAACGAACACTTCATGTGGGAGCTCTCCGATCGACTGATCGATCAGTTCCACGCGTCCGGCAAGTTCGAGGCACTCTTCGGCTACGGGGTGCCGTTCGCCCTGTTGACGATCGCCGATCTCCTCGGTGTGCCCGCCGAACACCATGAGTCGTTCGCGCGACATCTCAACGCGCAGAAGGTCGGTTCGACCGAAGGCGAATCGCTGGGTACCAACCCTCTCGAGTTCCTGGACGAGAAGTTCACGGCCTTCCTCGAAGATCGCCGACGCGAACCGCGTGCCGACGCCCTCACGATTCTGGCCGATGCGAAGTACCCCGATGGGGAAGTCCCCGACGTGGTCGAACTCGTCCGGATCGCCACCTTCCTTTTCGGCGCCGGCCAGGACACCACGGCGCGGCTCATCACCTCGATGCTGCTCCAGATCGCCGAGAACCAAGATCTCCAGAAGCAGCTACGCGAAGACCGCAGCCTGATCCCTCCATTCATCGAAGAAATGCTTCGTATGGAGGGCCCCGTCAAGAGCGACTTCCGCCTGGCACGCAGGACGACGACGGTGGGCGACGTGCAGATCCCGGCCGGCACGGTGGTCATGGTGTCGCTTCCCGCAGCCAATCGAGACCCCGCGCGATTCGAGAATCCCCATGAGCTCCGGATCGATCGAGAGAACGCACGCGAACACGTCGCCTTCGGCCGAGGTGTTCATTCATGCCCCGGCGGACCATTGGCACGCGTCGAGGCACGCGTGACGATCGAGCGGATTCTCGACCGCATGCACGACATCCGGGTCTCGGAAGCCGAGCACGGTCCCGCACACGAGCGCGAGTTCAGGTACGAACCTACGTACATTCTCCGCGGACTCGCCGAACTCCACCTCGAATTCACTCCCGTCGGCTGAAAGGACGAATTCCCACATGGTCGACAACACCAACAGCATCGAGGCGACGAACAGGGTCGCGGTCGTCACCGGCGCAGGCTCCGGCATCGGACTCTCCGTCGCCCGGCAGCTCGGTGCACTGCACCACCCCGTCGCATTGCTCGACCGGAGTGGCGCTGCGGCACAGAAGGCCGCCGACGAGCTGAACGAACAGGGCGCGACCGCCCGCGCGTTCGAGGTCGACGTCGTCGATCGGCCCGGAGTGGACGCGGCCCTGGAGAAGGTGCGCGCTGAACTCGGTGCCGTGAAGATCATGGTCACGAGCGCCGGAATCGAAGCCACTGCTCCATTCGCCGACATCGATCTCGCCGACTGGAAACGCATCATCGACGTCAACCTCACCGGCACATTCAACAGCGTGCAGTCGGCGGTACCCGACATGATCGAGGCAGGGTGGGGTCGCATCATCACGATCTCGTCGTCCAGTGCGCAGTCCGGCGCCCCCGACCGTGCGCACTACGTCGCATCGAAGGGCGGAGTCATCGCGCTCACGAAGGCCCTGGCATACGAGTTGTCGCCGAAAGGGATCACTGCCAACACGATTCCACCGTCGATCATCGACACTCCGATGGCACGGGCAGCCGAGGAATCCGGCGAGATGCTGATCAACTTCGAAGCACTCGCCAGCATGACGCCGGTGCGACGGACGGGAACACCACACGACGTCGCAGCAGCGACCGCGTTCCTCTGCTCTGACGATGCCGGCTTCATCACCGGTCAGATCATCGGCGTCAACGGCGGTTGGTACCTCTGATCCGAAAGCGGGGAGGCACGTGGCGACCATGATGGGAGTCGTCACTCGGGGGATGGGAAAAATGTGTGGGGGACCCGCATCAGCAGGTCCCCCACACATTTTCATCGCACAGTTGTCGTAGGTCCGTCCTTCTCCAGCTGGGCGAGAAAGAAGGTGCGGATATCCTCGGCAAGCAACTCCGGCACTTCCATAGCGGGGAAATGACCACCGCGTTCGAACTCCGACCAGTGCGTGATGTCGTACAGACGGGCCGCCAGTGGCCTCACGGACTGCGTGATGTCGTGTGCGAACACCGCCACGCCGACAGGTACCGGGCACTGGTGAACCTGCCGGGGGGCATCACGGTGCAGCCGAGCCGATGAGGCCGCAGTCGCAGTGAACCAGTACAACGAGATGTTGGTGAGTATCCGATCATCACTGACCTGTGAGCGCGAATCTGTCCACTGCGCGAAGCGCTCGGCGATCCACACAAGTTGGCCGACCGGTGAGTCGGTCAGTGCGTAGCCGATCGTTTGTGGAGCGGTCGCCTGGAGAGCTTGGTACGGAGGACGATTCGCCATTATTTCCCTGGCCTTGTCCAGGCGCGCTTCATCCTCCTCCGACAGTGCGACATCGGCGTCCGGGTCAGGGCGGGCAGGTAGATAGTTCACATGTACCCCGACCACGTTTTCCGGCACGATCGCCCCCAGCGCCAACGAGATGCCCGAACCGAAGTCACCGCCCTGCGCTCCGTAACGCGAGTATCCGAGACGCCGCATCAACTCGGCCCAGGCTCGCGCGATCCGGATGACATCCCAGCCACGATCATGGGTCTGCCCGGAGAAGCCGAAACCTGGGATCGATGGAATCACCAGATGGAAGTCTCGGGACAGCGGCTCGATCACGTCGAGGAACTCCAGAAACGAACCGGGCCAACCGTGGGTGAGGACCAGTGCAAGGGCCTCCGGTTTCGACGATCGAACGTGGACGAAGTGGATGTTCTGCCCGTCGATCTCGGTGGTGAAGTGCGCGAACTCATTGAGCGCGGCTTCGTGGGCGCGCCAGTCGTAACCTGCCTGCCAGTAGTCGGCAAGATCCTGGAGTCGGGTCAGTGGGAAGCCGTAGTCCGTGCCGGCATCTGCGACCTCGTTGGGCCATCGAGTACGGGCGAGCCGGTCGGTGAGGTCATCGAGGTCGGCCTGAGGAACCTCGATACGAAACGGCGTGATCACAGTTCCCTCCTGAGGGTCAATCATTTGGAAACCAAACGTTTATTGACCGAACGATACACGACGATCGTTGGTCGACCAAACGATTGGCCTAGACTTGCGGGATGGAGAGCTCATCCGAGGAGACACCCGCCAAGTGGAAAGGTCTGGCCAGTTGGCTGATCACTCAGACGGGCCACCACGCGCATCGCGTGGTGGCAGATGGGTTCAGCTCCGTGCACTCGCACGGTTATCACTACCGCGTGCTGGCAACGTTGGAAGAGTTCGGGCCGGCCAGCCAAGCGACTCTGAGCCGACGCAGTTCGATCCACACCAGCGAGTTGGTCGCAACGATCAACGAACTGGCCGAACAAGAACTGGTCGAGCGAACCCCGGATCCCTTCGACCGGAGGCGCAACATCGTTTCGCTCACCTCCGCGGGTGAACGACATCTCCGACGGCTGGAGAAGCAAGTATCCGCTTCCCAGGACGAATTCCTGGCTCCATTGTCAGCCAAGGAACGAAAGCAATTGACCGCGCTACTTTCCAGATTGTTGAATCATCACGAAAAGCGGGCCGGTAGCTCCGAATAACCGGCGGCCGATATAGTCGGCGCGCGTTCAACAGAAACTTATCCGGTGGACTCCGGAAAACACGAAAGGGGACCCACAAATGGGTCCCCTTTCGCAAACGGGTGTTCGGCGGCGTCCTACTCTCCCACACCCTGTCGAGTGCAGTACCATCGGCGCAGACAGGCTTAGCTTCCGGGTTCGGAATGGG
>NZ_SLVY01000009.1 GCF_004345605.1 Rhodococcus sp. SMB37 | reverse complement strand
CGTTGCCCCGGGGTCATTTCCAGGGCAGGTACCGGCTTTCTCATGCGGGAATCCTACCGGACTAACAATCATTTATTTGAGAGACACACCACTAGGACGTCGAGGGGGGAGACGTGGACGTGCGGGACATGGCCACCGAGGAATTGATGTCGCAGATCGCCATCGTCTTCCAGGATGTGTATCTCTTCGACGGGACGATCGAGGAGAACGTACTTCTCGGCCGCTCCGATGCGAGTGGCGACGATGTGCGCGCAGCAGCGACCGCTGCCCGACTGAACGAAGTCGTCGAGCGACTTCCCGAAGGGTGGGCGACGAAGGTCGGCGAGGGCGGTGCACAGTTGTCCGGTGGCGAGCGCCAGCGCGTTTCGATTGCGCGTGCTCTGCCGAAGGATGCCCCCATCGTTTTGCTGGACGAAGTGACATCCGCGCTGGACCCGGTGAATGAGGCCGCTGTCCTGGAAGGTGTCGAGCGGCTGATGACGGACAGGGCGGTGGTGATGGTCGCGCACCGGCTGCGGACCGTCCGAGACGCCGACCACATCGTCTTCCTCGACGGCGGACGAATCGAAGAGGAGGGCACCCACGACGAACTGCTTCGGCGCGAGGATCGTTACGCGAAGCTCTGGAACACTGCGCTCGCCGGACGACCACAGTGATGACGGGTCGCCCACAGCGTTCTCGTGGGCGACCCGTCCTCTACCGCTTATTGCTCGTCATCGGCGTCGGGTGTCAGAGCGACAGGATCGACGCCGCCGCAGTTCCCGGCGCGCCGTAGACCTGCGCGAGGCCGACTCGCGGGCTACCGGGAACCTGACGTTCGCCGGCGGTGCCGCGGAGCTGGTGGACGAGTTCGTGCACCTGGCGGATGCCCGACGCGCCGATGGGCTCTCCGTTGGCGATGAGACCGCCATCGGTGTTCACGGGCAGTGATCCGCCGATCTCGGTGGCGCCCTCAGCGATCAGCTTCTCCTGGTCGCCATCGGCACACAGCCCGGTCTCTGCCATGTGGATGACCTCTGCGCCGGCGTCGGTGTCCTGCAGCTGTGCGACGTCGACGTCTTCGGGGCCGATTCCCGCAGCCTCGTACGCGGCCTTCGCTGCGTACACGGTGGGGGAGACGTCCTCTTCGGTCGCGGCCCACGTCGCGTGTACCTCGTAGGCGCCGTACGTGCGGGTGCGGATCGCCGTCGACCGCAGGTATACGGGCTTGTTCGACGAGAACTTCGCCGCGAGGTCGCCACGGCACATGATGACCGCAGCGGCGCCCTCGTCGGGGGCACAGAACATCTTTGCGGTCAGGGGATAGTTCAGCATCGGCGACGAGAGGATCTCGTCGAGGCTGAACTCGGTGCGACGGAAGGCCTTCGGGTTCTTGCCGCCATTGCGGAAGTTCTTCGCGGCGACTCGGGCCAAGGTCTCGTGCGAGATGTCATGGTCGATGACGTACCGGTTGGCTTTCATACCGAAGAACTTGGTGGTGACGAACTGGCCGTTCTCGGCGTACCAGGCCGGAAGGCCCAGCATCGCGGGATCGGCGGTGAAGGCGCCGCGGGGGTGCTTGTCGGTGCCGACGGCGATACCGATGTCGTACTTGCCGGAGCGGATGCCGTCGGCGGTCTGCTCGATCGCGCTGGCCGATGTGGCGCACGCATTGAACACGTTGGTGAAGGGAATGCCGGTCAGACCCACCAGGCGGGTGACGGCGTCGGTGTTGTCCACCTCGTAGCTGCCGCCGATGCCGAACTGGATGTCTTTCCATGCCACGCCCGAGTCTTCGAGCGCGAGCTGGATCGCGTCGGCGGCCATCTCGATGGCCGACTTTGCGCCGAATCTGCCGAACGGGTGTAGGCCCACACCGATGATGGCAACGTCGTTCATAGTTCTTTGGACTCCTCGATCGGGTGTAGGTGGCTCAGATCGGCGCGAACGCCCAGGTGACGATGTCGGTTCCCTCGGCGTCGGTGTAGAAGGGCACGAAGGTGAGTTCGAGTTCCATGCCGGGCTTCAGCTTTGCCGGATCGTTCTCGGTCAGGCGGGCCTCGACGCGGACCACATCGCCCAGCTGGACGAGGCCGAAGGCGAACGGTTCGAAATTCTCGGAGGTCTCACTGCCCGCGTAGGGCTGCTTGGGGACGAACCCCTGAGTCGTCCATGCCACGAGAGTTCCGCGTCGGGGCAGGAGCTGCTCGGAGATGGCGGCCCCGCTGCAGCGGGGACACCGGGGCTGTGCCGGCCACGTGGTTGCCGAGCAGTCGTCGCAACGACTGCCGATCAGCTGCGGGTCCTCCGCCGGCCATGTGGATACGTCGGGCGCGAGCGCCTTCGTCGTCATATGTAGTCCTCCGTTGTCCGATGCCGTCGCGTCGCTTCTTGCCGCATACCGGCATGGTGTTCACGTTAGACGGAAATGCCATTCTCTACAATGAGAGTGAACTGTTCGGGTCGGTGCCTACGATCGGTACATGGCGATCCGCGCGGACGGAAAAGACTGGACCTGGGTGGTCGAGCGTGCGTGCCCCGACTGTGGATTCGATCCGGAGTCGGTGGACTACGACGAAATTCCCCACCTTGTGCGCAGGGGGGCGGGGCGATGGCCTGCGGTCCTGTCGCGCGACGATGCCGCGCAACGGCCGAACGAGACCTCGTGGTCGGCGCTCGAGTATGCAGCGCATCTGCGTGATGTGTGCGAGGTGTTCCGCGAGCGCCTCGAATCGATGCTCACCCGGGATGACCCGTCGTTCGAGGATTGGGACCAGAATGCGGCCGCCATCGACGGTACGTACGGGGATCAGGACCCTGCGACCGTCGCCCGCGAGTTGGTGGAAGGCGGCGGCAGAACGGCCGGGGCCTTCGCCGGGGTGCCGGTGGAACTGCGTTCGCGGAGCGGGCGGCGAGGCGACGGGGTGAGGTTCACCGTCGGCACCCTGGCTCTGTATTTCGCTCACGAGCATGTCCATCATCTATGGGACGTGGGGTGACGGAAAATTCCGGTAGAACCTGTTCCAATTTTGCCGGTTTGTGGCTAGTGTCACGTGCACAACCTGCAATGTGATGGAGGGCATAGCCAGATGAAGACCAAGGGTGCACTGCTGTGGGGACTCAACGAACCGTGGTCGGTCGAGGAGATCGAACTCGGTGATCCGATCGCCGGTGAAGTGCAGATCCGCATGGAAGCCGCCGGCATGTGCCACTCGGATCATCACATCGTCACCGGCGCGACCCCGATGCCGTCCTATCCGGTGATGGGTGGCCACGAAGGATCGGGCGTCATCACCAAGGTCGGCGACGGTGTCGTCGGGCTGGAAGTGGGCGACCACGTCGTCCTGTCGTTCATCCCGGCGTGTGGCCGGTGTCCGTCGTGCGCGTCGGGGCAGTCGAACCTGTGTGACCTCGGCGCGGGACTGCTCAGCGGTCAGTCGATCTCCGACGGAAGCTACCGCATCCAGGCACGCGGGGAGAACGTCATCCCGATGTGCCTGCTCGGCACCTTTTCTCCCTACATGACGGTCAATCAGACCCAGGTCGTGAAGATCGAGAAGGACATCCCGTTCGAACTCGCTGCGCTCGTCGGGTGCGGCGTTCCCACCGGCTGGGGTTCGGCGACGCATATCGCCGACGTCAAGGCGGGAGACTCGGTCGCTGTCATCGGCATCGGTGGCGTCGGTATGAGTGCACTGCAGGGCGCGGTCGCCTCCGGCGCGCGCCACGTCTTCGCGATCGACCCGGTGCCGTGGAAGCGCGAGCAGGCCTTGAAGTTCGGTGCTACCCACGCATACGCCTCGATCGAGGAAGCGATCGTGCCGATCATGGAGATCACGTGGGGACGGATGTGCCAGAAGACCATCATCACCGTCGGTGAGATGACCGGCGATCTGGTCGATCCGTCGCTCACCCTCACGGCGAAGGGCGGCAAGTGTGTCGTCACCGCGATGGGCTACATGGCCGACATGGACGTCAAGCTGAACTCGTTCCTGTTCTCGATGCTGCAGAAGGACCTCAAGGGCAACATCTTCGGCGGTTGCAACGCACGTGTCGACATCCCCAACCTGCTCGATCTGTACCGATCCGGCCAGCTCAACCTGGCCGACATGGTCACGCGGACGTACAACCTCGATCAGATCAACGACGGCTACAAGGACATGCTCGACGGCAAGAACATCCGCGGCGTCATCCGATACACCGAAGCCGACTGGTGACCAGGCGTCCGTGCGGGCGATCTCGTAGGCTGATCGGGTGTGTAGCCTCTCTCTGATCTCCGACTGGCCCGTCGATCACGCCGCCGGCGCGGTTCTCACTCGCGACGGCGGCGTTGTCGGGTCCGTGGGTGATCTCGCCGAGGTCTACCCCCTCGCGTCCGTGACCAAGCCTCTGGTCGCGTACGCGCTTCTCGTGGCCGTCGAAGAGGGCGCGGTCGAGCTCGACCAGCCTGCCGGCCCACCAGGGTCCACGGTGCGACATCTGCTCTCGCATGCGTCGGGGCTCGCGTTCGGCGACCGGACCGTCCAGGCCGAGCCGGAGCGCAAGCGCATCTACTCGAGCGCCGGATTCGAGGTCCTCGCGGATCTCGTCGAGACCGAGACCGGAATCGTTTTCGCCGACTATCTCCACCAGGCGGTGTTCGAACCGCTCGGGATGAGGGCGTCGGCGCTGTCGGGGTCGGCGGGCCACGGCGCGAATTCGTCGACGGAGGACCTGATGCGCTTTGCAGCGGAGCTGTTGAATCCTGTCCTCGTGTCGCCGCAGATCTTCGACGAGGCGACTCGGGTGCAGTTTCCGCGACTGAACGGAATCGTGCCGGGATACGGAATGTTCAAACCGAACGATTGGGGTCTCGGTTTCGAACTGCGGGGGGAGAAGAACCCGCATTGGACCGGAACAGGGAATTCCCCGCGGACTTTCGGTCATTTCGGTCAATCAGGCACGTTTCTCTGGGTAGACCCCGAAATCGACACCGCCTGCGTAATACTCACAAATCGGGCATTCGGGGAATGGGCGAAGCCATTGTGGACCGAGTTCAATGACGCCGTACTGGGGGAAATCACAAGAACCTCTGCCGTTCGCTAGCGAAACAGGCGCAACACCGGCACACTATCGGATAGCTGCATTGCATCGCCTTTGTGAAGAGGTCGTTGGGGAAGACGTCCTCGTCTGATCGGAGGTGAATGTATGCGCGCATCGAACCAGTTCGCGGATGCGACGACCGGGGTGGTCTATGTCCATTCGTCGCCGGCTGCGGTGTGTCCGCACATCGAGTGGGCGCTGGCGTCCACACTGGACAGCCGCCCCGATTTGACGTGGACGGGGCAGCCCGCCGGTGAAGGACTCCTTCGCACTTCGGTGGATTGGAACGGCCCCGTCGGAACCGCGGCGAGGTTGGTCGAAGCGCTGAGGGTATGGCCGATGCTCAGGTTCGAGGTGACCGAGAACCCGAGCGAAGGGGTCGACGGTGAGCGGTTCAGCCACGTGCCGCAGCTCGGGCTGTGGCGTGGCAATACGAGTGCGAACGGCGATGTCGTGATCGGCGAGATGCGCCTGCGGACGATACTGGCCTCCGCCGACGTCGAAGGCGAGATCCACCGCTGTCTGGGCACCGCATGGGACGACGAACTCGAGCCCTACCGGAGCGGAGACGACGGCGCGCAGGTGACCTGGCTTCGCCGCGACGTCGGTTGATCGAGCTTTGTCAGCGATGCACGTATGAAGTCGGGCCTGCCATCTACGGATGGCAGGCCCGACTTCACGCGTGGGACTAGAGCGGGATGTTCTTGTGCCGGCCGCGGCGCGACGGTACTGCCGCGAGGGCCGCCGCAAGTGTGCTGCGGGTCTTCGACGGTTCGATCATCTCGTCGACCACGCCGATGGTCATCGCCCGGCCGACTCCGCCGGCCAGCGCCTCGTGCTCGGCCGCGAGACGATCGTGCAATGCCTCGCGCTCATCGTCGGGTGCGGCGGCGAGCGCCTTCTTGTGCAGGATCCCCACCGCGGCCTTCGCGCCCATGACGGCGACCTCCGACTCAGGCCACGCGAACACGGCGGTCGCACCCAGCGCACGCGAGTTCATGGCGATGTAGGCGCCGCCGTAGATCTTGCGGGTCACGAGCGTCACGCGCGGCACCGTGGCTTCTGCGAAGGCATGAAGAAGTTTGGCTCCACGCCGCACGACCCCCTCCCACTCCTGGCTCACGCCGGGCAGATATCCGGGAACATCGACAACGACGACGAGTGGCACGCCGAATGCATTGCACATGCGTACGAACCGGGCCGACTTCTCGGCGCTCTCGGAATTGAGGCAGCCGCCGAGGCGCAGCGGGTTGTTGGCGATGACACCGATGGTTCGACCGCCGAGGCGTCCGAAGCCGGTGACGATGCTGCGTGCCCAGCCGCCCTGGAGTTCTTCGAAACTCGATTCGCCTTCGACATTGTCGAGTAGCTCGTGGACGATCGGCCGCACGTCGTATGCGCGACGCGCGGACTCGGGCATCAGCGCACGGAGGTCGGTGTCGCCGAGCTCGGCGGCAGCAACATCGAACTCGCCTTGCTCCGCGAGCATCGACACGAGGCGGCGTGCGCGATGGAGCGCATCCTCCTGGTCGTGTGCGGCAATGTGCGCGACACCGGACTTCTTGGTGTGGGTGTCCGGTCCGCCGAGCGACTCCATGTCGACCTGTTCGCCGGTGACGCTCCGCACCACGTCGGGGCCCGTGACGAACACGCGGCCTTCCGGAGCCATGATGACGATGTCGGTGAGAGCAGGCCCGTACGCGGCGCCGCCCGCGGCGAAGCCGAGGACGACGGAAATCTGGGGGATGTGTCCCGATGCGCGGACCATCGCTTCGAAGACGAGGCCGACTGCGTGGAGCGCCTCGACGCCTTCGGCGAGGCGTGCTCCGCCGGAATGGAACAGCCCGACGATGGGATGTTCGTGGTCGATCGCGGTGTCGATCGCGTGGACGATGTGCCGGCACCCCTCGACACCCATGGCACCGCCCATGACAGTCGCGTCCGAACAGTAGGCGACGGTGCGCACACCGTCGATGCGACCGATTGCGGCGAGGACGCCGGAGTTGTCGCGCGGGTGGAGCAGTTCCACCGATCCCGGATCGAACAGCTTCTCGAGGCGGGCCAGCGGATCGCGGGGGTCCACTGCGCTGTCACGCTGGGTGGCTGGATCCAGAATTGTCATCGGGTGCTCCTCGGGCGAAACGCGGTGAGTGGGTGCGGTGGAGGTTCCAGAGCGGAACCCCCACCGCCTGCGCGGCGTATGCCGGTCGGGTCAGGCCCGGCCGAACGCGATGGCGACGTTGTGCCCACCGAAACCGAACGAGTTGTTCAACGCGAAATCGATCTGTCCGTAGCGCGGTTCCCCGTGCACCACATCCAGGTCGATATCTGGATCCTGGTTCTCGAGGTTCAGCGTGGGAGGAATGACTCCGTCACGCAGTGCCAGGACCGTGAGTACTGCCTCGAGTGCACCGACAGCGCCGATCGAATGACCGAGTGCGGACTTCGGTGCGTAGATCGCGGCGTGATTTCCCACCGCTGCGCCGATGGCCTTGGCCTCGGCGATGTCTCCGATCGGGGTGGACGTCGCGTGAGCATTGACGTGCCCGATGTCGGACTTGGACAACCCGGCGGACTCGATTGCCCGGGTCATCGCACGGGCTGCGCCCGTACCTTCCGGATCGGGCGCCACGATGTGGAACCCGTCCGACGTGATGCCGGAGCCGAGGACGCGAGCGTGAATCGTCGCGCCACGTGCCTTGGCGTGCTCCTCCGACTCGAGGACCATCAGTGCGCCGGCTTCGCCGAAGACGAATCCGTCGCGGTCCTTGTCGAAGGGGCGGGAGGCGCCCTGGGGGTCGTCGTTGCGGGTGCTCAGCGCGCGCATCATCGCGAAGCTGGCGGTGGCAACCGCATCGAGTCGTCCCTCGACACCGCCGGTGACGACGATGTCTGCGTCGCCCATGGCGATCATCCGGTGGGCGTTCGCGATGGCCTCGGATCCCGACGAACACGCCGAGACGGGAGTCAGGACTCCCGCACGAGCACCGAGTTCGAGACCCACCGTGGCAGAAGGTCCGTTGGGCATGACCATCTGCACCACGAACGGCGATACCTTGCGGTATCCGCCGTCGCGTAGCTTGTCGACGGCGTCGATGAGGGCATCGCCGCCACCGAGGCCGGTGCCGATCACGACACCGAGGCGGTCCTGGTCGACCTCCGGGCTACCGGCATTCGACCACGCCGTGCGGGACAGGGTCAGCGCGAGCCGTTCGACGAAACTCATCCGCCGGATCTCGACCCGCGACAGTGACTCGTCGGGGTCGACCTTCAGCGTGCCGCCGATGCGGACGGGAAGGTCGTAGTCGTCGACGAACCCACTGAGCGTGCCGATCCCGCTCTCGCCGGCGAGGAGCCCCTTCCATGTGGCATCCACATCACCCGCGATCGACGTCGTGGTCGCGAGAGCCGTGACGACGACGTTTCGTAGTGTCCGAGGAGAAGGGGAGGTCACGGCAGTGCTCATTCGCCGTCGTTGGTGGCCTGAACGCCCTCGGCCTCGAGCTTCTGGATGTACGAGACAGCGTCACCGACGGTGCGCAGGCCGGCGAGATCCTCGTCGGGGATCTTCACGCCGTACTTGTCCTCGGTCTGAACGGCGATCTCGACCATGGAGAGCGAGTCGATGTCGAGATCGTCCACGAAGGACTTCTCGATGGTCACCTCGGAGGGCTCAATACCGGTGACCTCTTCGATGATCTCCGCGAGACCGGTGATGATTTCTTCCTGGGTGGCGGCCACTTCGTGGCTCCCTTCTTGGGTTTGTCGACCGTGTTGTCGACGGTGTCGTGTGAAACCGGTCCGTACGGATGTCCGTGCCGGTGCCCGGGATGTCCCGGAGTTCTTGAGGTGCCCGTGCTGTGCGCACGGCGCGCGCAGCAACCTAACCGAGAACCAGTGTTTCGGCCAATGTGTCGATGTCCGCAGGGGTCTTCAGCGCGGTGTTGGGGGTGCCGCGCATCTCGCGCTTGGCGATACCCACCAGTGTTCCCGCAGGCGGCAATTCCACCACGGCCGAAACCTGAGCGGACTTCAGGTACGCGGTGCACAGATCCCAGCGAACAGGTCGGGTGACCTGGGCTGCGATCCGGTCGAGTGCATCTGTTCCGGAAGTGGCGAGTGCACCGTCGAAGTTGGACAGCAGTGGACGCTTCGGATCACTAGGTGTGATCTTCGCCGCTGCGGCGGTGACGGCGTCCTGCGCGGGAGCCATGAAACGGGTGTGGAAGGCACCGGCCACAGGGAGCGACCGGACACGTGCCTTCGCGGGCGGGTTCGCTGCGAGTTCCTCGAGGGCGTCGAGGCGTCCTGCAGCGACGATCTGGCCCGCCGCGTTCATGTTGGCGGGTGTCAGGTCGAGTTCTTCGAGACGGGCGAGCACCTCGTCTTCGGCGCCGCCGAGGACGGCGGACATCCCAGTGGGTTCGAGAGCGCATGCCTTGGCCATCTCCGCGCCGCGGATCGCAGCGAGAGAAACGGCCTCGTCGGTGGTGATGACGCCTGCGGCGGCGGCGGCGGCGAGTTCACCGACCGAATGGCCGGCAGAGATCGTGTCCGCGGCGATCAGGCCACGTGCTTCGAGTGTCTCGAACGCCAGGAGCGCGGTCGCGACGACGAGCGGTTGGGTTACGGCGGTATCGGTGATCTCCTCGGCGGTAGCGGTGGTGCCGAGACGTTCGAGGTCGAGCCCCGACGCCTTCGACCAGAGCTCGATTCGATCGCGAGCACCGGCCTGCTCCAACCACGGAGCCAGCATTCCTGGTGTCTGAGACCCCTGACCGGGGGAAAGCAGCGAAATCACGATGATCAGAGAACACCCTGAAGGCACTCCTCCGAGATGTCGGTGGGAATGAAAGGTGGGAGCAGGATTTGTAGGGTTCCTACAAATTCCCACGTCGGCGTTCTCCATCGGACGCTCGCCCGTAACCGTTACGTGTCCTGTTCGCGAATTGTGAATCGAGTGACTGGTGGTGTGGGGGATCTCAGTTCGTTATGACTTTGTGCCAGACGACCCACGGTTGCTGCGATTCGGAGCACGTACGCATCACGCGGATTTGTCGGGTCCCGACCCGTTACTTCGGTGATTCGCCTCAACCTGTACCGGACGGTATTTGGATGAACAAACAGCTTTCGGGAGCAGGACTCGACAGCACCGCCACTGTCGAGGTATGCGTCCAATGTGTCGGAGAGGGCCGAACCGGCGGCGGCGAGCGGGGCCACGACGTCGTCTTCGAGCGCGGTGATCGCTCCCGGGTCGCCCAGCAGCGCACGTTCGGGTAGCAGTTCGGTCGCGTGCACTGGACGGGGTGCGCCCGGCCAGCCGACGACGGCCTCCATTCCCGCCATCGCCTCGACCGCCGACGCGTGTGCCGACGCGAGCGTCGGAGTGGTCGGGCCGATGACGACGGGATCGTTCGAGAAGCTGTACATGAGCTCGTCCCGGAATGCGACGGCGTCGGGGCTGCCGTGGAGCTCCCCGCTGACCACCATCACGAGATGTTCGCCCTGTACGACCGCCAGTGCTGCGCGACCGTGTGCGCGGGCGATCGTGTGCACTGTCGTCACTGCGGACACGCCCTCCTCGGGCGGGGGAGAGCCGATGAGCACGGTGGCCGGGGCGGTCGCATCCCAGTTGAGGGTCGCGGCACGGGACTGCATGTCGGACCCCGTGTCGCCCCGGACGACGGCGTCGACCACCAGCGCCTCGAGTCGGGTGTCCCAGGCGCCCCGCGACTCCGCAGCGCTCGCGTACACCGACGCGGCCGCGAAACCCAGTTCACGGCCGTACCGGAGGATCGCCTCGGTCAGCGCGATCAGCTGTTCCTCGTTGCGGGCCAAGGCAGGCAGCCACTGTTCGAAGAACTCCATCGCCGCGCGGACCATGTCGACGGTCTGACGGAAGGTGAGCCTGCGTGCCAGATCCTGCGGAATCGCCTGGAAGGCCTCGAGGCTGAAGGTGATGTCGCTGTCGGGATTGCGTACCCATTCGAGGAAATCGACCACCGAGGTCTGGATGATCAGCTGAACGTTCGAACGCTGCGACGCATCGAGGTCCGCGAAGAACGGCAACTGCTCCTGCATGACGTGGACGGCCTCGGTGGACATGCGCCCCGAGAACTGCTTGACGCGCCGCAACAGAGCATCGGGCAATGGTGCGTGTTCCGGGCGTTGCGGGGGTATCGGGCGTCCCGCGGGAGCACGCGGTGCGCGCATCACCCGGCGCGGTTCCGGCTCGTCGACCATGCGAAGAACCTACCCGGACGGGGCCCGGGTAGGTTCACCGATGCTCGAGATGAGCGCACACACGTGAAGGTCAGGCGACGCCCGGATCCGAGGTCGGCGCGGCAGCGGCCGTGACATCGTCGATCCGGTACTTCGCGGCCGCCTCGACCGCGCGAGCCGGGTCGATCGCACCCTCACGGCCGAGCGCTGCCAATACAGCGACGACCGTCGACTCTGCGTCGATGTTGAACACACGACGCGCTGCAGGTCGGGTATCGGAGAACCCGAACCCGTCGGCCCCGAGCACGGTGTAGTCGCCCGGCACCCACTGGCGGATCTGGTCGGGCACCGCACGCATCCAGTCGGACACTGCCACGAACGGGCCCGCCGCGTCGTTGAGCACTCGCTGCACGTACGGGACTGCGGGATCCTGGCCGGGGTTGAGCAGGGCCTGACGGTCGCACTCGACACCTTCACGGCGGAGCTCACCCCACGAGGTCACCGACCACACGTCTGCCGAGACACCCCACTCGTCGGCGAGCATCTGCTGGGCGCGCAGCGCCTCGGGCATGATCACGCCCGAGGTGAGGATCTGCGCCTTCGGGCCCGACGCTGCACCGCGCTGGTAGAGGTAGATGCCCTTGAGCAGGCCGTCGATATCGAGGTTCTCGGGCTCTGCCGGCTGTGTGTACGGCTCGTTGTAGATGGTGATGTAGTAGAAGATGTTCTCCCCGCCGAAGCCCGGCTCGAGCGTCCCGTCCGCGGCCTTCGTGCCGCCGTACATGCGACGCAGACCGTCGCGCACGATGTGGGCGATCTCGTACGAGAACGCCGGGTCGTAGGTCACGGCCGCAGGGTTGGTGGAGGCGAGAAGCAGCGAGTGTCCGTCGGCGTGCTGCAGGCCTTCACCGGTCAGGGTGGTGCGTCCGGCGGTGGCGCCGAGCACGAAACCGCGCGCCATCTGATCGGCCGCGGCCCACAGGCCGTCGCCGGTGCGCTGGAAGCCGAACATCGAGTAGAAGATGTACACCGGGATCATCGGTTCGCCGTGGGTCGCGTACGAAGTACCGACAGCGGTGAACGACGCCGTCGAACCGGCCTCGTTGATTCCCTCGTGCAGGATCTGACCGATCTCGCTCTCCTTGTAGGCGAGCATGAGTTCTGCGTCCACCGAGGTGTACAGCTGGCCGTTGCGGTTGTAGATCTTCAGCGACGGGAACCACGAGTCCATACCGAACGTGCGGGCCTCGTCCGGGATGATCGGCACGATGCGCTTGCCGATCTCCTTGTCGCGGAGCAGCTCCTTGAGCACGCGCACGACCGCCATCGTGGTGGCGACCTCCTGCTTGCCCGAGCCCTTGCGGACCGCGTCGTACGTCTTCTCCTCGGGCAGCTTCAGCGGCGCCGCCTTCGTGCGGCGCTCGGGGAGGAACCCGCCGAGATTCCGGCGACGCTCGAGCATGTACTGGATCTCGGGTGCGTCGAAGCCGGGGTGGTAGTACGGCGGCGCCTTCGGGTCCTTCTCGAGCTCCGCGTCGGAGATCGGAATGCGCTGGACGTCGCGGAAGTACTTGAGATCTTCGAGGGTGAGCTTCTTCATCTGGTGGGTCGCGTTGCGGCCCTCGAAGTGCTTACCGAGCGTGTAGCCCTTGATGGTGTGGGCGAGGATGACCGTCGGCTGGCCCTTGTGCTCCATCGCGGCCTTGTACGCGGCGTGGATCTTGCGGTAATCGTGCCCACCGCGCTTGAGATTCCAGATCTGCTGGTCACTGAGGTGCTTGACCAGTTCCTTGGTGCGCGGGTCGCGCCCGAAGAAGTGCTCGCGGACGAATGCGCCGTCGTTGGCCTTGTAGGTCTGGTAGTCGCCGTCCGGGGTGACGTTCATCAGGTTGACGAGCGCGCCGTCCTTGTCGGCGTGCAGCAGCGAATCCCACTCGCGTCCCCACACGACCTTGATGACGTTCCAGCCGGCGCCGCGGAAGAACGACTCCAGTTCCTGGATGATCTTGCCGTTACCGCGAACCGGGCCGTCGAGACGCTGCAGGTTGCAGTTGACGACGAACGTGAGGTTGTCGAGGCCCTCGGTCGCGGCGACATGTGCGAGGCCGCGCGATTCGGGTTCGTCCATCTCGCCGTCGCCGAGGAAGGCCCACACATGTTGCTGCGAGGTGTCCTTGATGCCGCGATCTTCCAGATAATGGTTGAAACGTGCCTGGTAGATGGCGTTCATCGGGCCGAGGCCCATCGACACCGTCGGAAACTCCCAGAAGTCGGGGAGTAGTCGGGGGTGGGGGTACGAAGGCAGGGCTCCGCCCTTGGCCAGGTGGCTGTGCTCCTGACGGAAACCGTCGAGCTGCTCGGCGGGGATTCGGCCTTCGAGGAAGGCGCGCGCGTAGATACCGGGCGAGGCGTGTCCCTGGATGAAGACCTGGTCGCCACCACCGGGGTGGTCCTTGCCGCGGAAGAAGTGGTTGAAACCGACTTCGTACAGGGCGGCGGACGAGGCGTAGGTGGAGATGTGGCCACCGACGCCGATGCCGGGGCGCTGTGCGCGGGTCACCATGATCGCGGCGTTCCAGCGGATATAGGCGCGGAAGCGGCGCTCGACCTCTTCGTCACCGGGGAACCATGGTTCGCTCTCGGTGGGAATGGTGTTGACGTAGTCGGTCGAGGTCAATGCCGGAATCGACACGTGGCGCTCGCCGGCGCGCTCGAGCATGCGCAACATCAGGTAGCGGGCTCGGGAAGGTCCGGCAGCTTCGAGCATTCCGTCGAAGGACTCGAGCCATTCGGAGGTTTCCGCCGGATCGATGTCCGGCAGGTATGAAGCCACGCCCTCGCGGATGACCCGAACCCGGTTGCCCGTCGCGGGGGCTGGGGTGTCGGTCGAGGGGCCCGTACCCGAAACGCCGGGTGTGGCGGCGTTCGCTCGGGAGTCGGGTCCGTGGATCAGGTCTGTCAACGTCAGCTCCTCATCGTGGTGGGGCGCGCAGGTGTAGCGCCCACTCCGTAGGCCGGCCCTTGTGGGGGCCAACTCATCGACATCTGAACATGATGCACCCCTCATCTTCCCCCATCGGGCAGGATCGAGCACGACGCGGTCCGGCAGTTCGGGCCCGGACCGCGGCCGAGTGGACCCCCTTCGGGGGGTGCGCGTAGCGTCGATCACGAGGATTCTCTGGGAAATCCGGAAGATTCTCCTGGGAATCCCAGCGTTTCGGGTTGCGCTCAGGCGCCCGACCATGTTCGCTTTGATCAATCGCACGTCACACCGGTGCGCGGAACCCTCCGCGGCCACAAACTTGAGGAGGAACCACCGTGGTCGCCGCGGCGGATGCCAAGAACTACGTTTCGAAGCTCGGTATCAAGCACGACCACGTGGTGCAAGAACTCGGCTGGGACGAGGACACCGACGACGAGTTGCGTGCTGCGATCGAGGAGGTCACCGGCACAGAGTTGCTCGACGAGGACTCCGACGAGGTCGTCGACACCGTGCTGTTGTGGTGGCGGGAGAGCGACGGTGATCTCGTGGACACCTTGATGGATGTCGTGAGCCCCCTCGCCGAGGACGGTGTCGTGTGGGTGCTGACCCCCAAGACCGGTCGCCCCGACCACGTCGAGCCCAGTGAGATCGCCGAATCGGCGACCACCGCAGGCCTGACCCAGACGTCGGCGACCAACCTCGGCGACTGGATCGGCAGCCGACTGGTGCAGCCGAAGGCCGGCCGTCCCCGACGCTGAGCCGCCACTTCCTCCGAATGAAGGACACCATTACCGATGGCGATCGACGTGGGCGCCGAAGCGCCTGATTTCACCCTGAAGGACCAGAACAACCAGGAAGTCACACTGTCGAGCTTCCGCGGCGCCAAGAACGTCCTGCTGGTGTTCTACCCGCTCGCGTTCACGGGCGTGTGCCAGGGCGAGTTGTGTGCCGTGCGCGACGACCTGCCGACCTTCGAGAACGACGACACCGCGATCCTCGCCGTCTCGGTGGGCGCGTCCCCGACCCACAAGATCTGGTCTGCAGAGCAGGGTTACACCTTCCCGCTGTTGTCGGATTTCTGGCCGCACGGTGAGGTGGCTCAGGCCTACGGCGTGTTCAACGACAAGCTCGGCTTCGCGAACCGCGGAACGTTTGTGATCGACAAGGCCGGCGTCGTGCAGTTCGCGGAGGAGAACGGGCCCGGAGAGCCCCGTGACCAGCAGGCTTGGGTCCGGGCGCTCGCCGCGCTAAAGTCCTGAGGTGAAATCGGCAGCCTCCGGTTGCCGATTTTTCGGGCGTGTAGCTCAGTGGTAGAGCTCTGGTTTTACACACCAGCGGTCGGGGGTTCGAAACCCTCCGCGCCCACCGAGGCCCCTTTCCTGCCAGTGCAGGTGAGGGGCCATTTTCATACCTAGCAGCCGACACCGAAAAACTGGGTCGGACAGTTTTCAGACAGTCACGCCGACAACGCACTCCTGCGCGCGCGGTCCAAAGCATCCGCCACGAGGTCGAGATCGCCATCGAAAAGATCGGCGTAGACATCGAGAGTCATCGCGGCCGAGGCGTGCCCCAGCATCCTCTGGACCGCCTTCACGTGCGCCCCCGACGACACCGCCAACGACGCCGCCGTGTGGCGCAGATCATGCGGGGTCAGTTCGGGTATCCCCGTGGCCTTGGCGGCGGTGCGGAACCACGAGCGTTGCCGGGGCCGGCGCATGAACTCGCCGTCCGTGCCGGGGAACACCAGATCGTGCCGGTCCTTGCCCTCGCAGAGTTGCGCGAGGTCTTCGACGAGGAACCGGGGGATGGGGATGGATCGGCCCTTGGATGACTTCGTGGTACCTACCAGCACTTGGGCGCCGACCTCCACAGCATTGCGGGAGACGGTGATGCGGCGGCGGAGCAGCTCGAGGTCGGCTACGCGCAGTCCGATCGCTTCACCCCAGCGCAGTCCGCAGTATGCGAGCGTGAGCACGAGTGTGGACTTGTCACCCGCGGCGTCGGCCATCGCGGCGACCTGCTCGTGGGTGAGGTAGATCTTCCGCTTCGGTCGTTTGCGTGGCAGGTTCTCCACCTTCCGGGCCTTGTTCACCACGAGTTTGCGGTCACGGACAGCGCGGTCGAGGATGCCGGCGATGACCGAGTGGGCTCGGATCACGGTGGTGGCCGAGGAGGGCTTCTTGACGATCACCTCGGGGTCGTCGGTGTCGCGGACCTCGGTGAGCATGTCGGCGATCCACTCTTCGATGTCGCTGATCTCGATGGTGGCGATCGGCATGTCTCCCCATCGCGGTTCGACGTGGGTGCGCCATGCGGAGTCCAGGCCGACGTAGGCGGATGGTTTGAGTCGGGACTTCTTGGCGGCGAGCCATGCGGGTGCGAGTTCGGAGACGAGGGTGCGTCCGTCGCGGGGGTCGACGTATTCGCCGTCGGCTTTGCGGACTTCGATTCGGGAGGCCCAGTCGCGGGCGGCTTCGGAGGTGGTGAACCCGGATTTCGCGCCTTGGCTGCCGTCCGGCTTCATGTACCGGACCTTGTAGCGGATGCCTTTTTTCGTGGAGTACGACTTGACGGTGGCCATCAGGCCGCCAGGGGTGGGTGTCGGTACGCATAGTCGCGCATAGTTTTTGCGTGTTCCTTCCAGGTGGTGTGTTCAGTTGCAGCGGCGTGCGATCTGTCGTTCCACCCACTTGCGTTCGCCGGGGGTGAGGGTCGCGATGCGGGTCAGCAGGACATCGTGGTCGACCCAGAGTTCTTCGGCGGCTTCGTCGTCGGTGCGGCCCTGGCACCAGAGGACCGCGTCGACGAGCTCGGGTAGCCGGATCATGCGGCGGGCGGTGAGTTCTTCGACGACCTGCTCCTCGCGTTGGGCGTAGAAGGGGTGGTCGGGGACGGGGCCGCGTTCGAGGTGGCTGACTTCGTGGGTGAGGGTGGAGCGTCGGTCTCGTTGGTGGGATTTGTGGTGGAGTTCGATTCCTCGGTGGGTGGTGCGGCCTTTGATGCCGAGTGGTTTGAGGTTGACGTAGTGGACATCGATGTGCGGGAAGTGTTCGCGCAGATGCCTCCAGGGGTGCCATTTCCGGTTCGGGGTCATGGCGAGAATTAGAACACTAGTTCGACCCGCCTGCACCCGAAATGACCCGATGTAGCAGTTTGCTACACACCCTCGTCCGGCCCCGGCGGATCGACATCGTCGTCGTCCCATGCGGGTGTGTCGATTCCGTCCCAGCGGTCGAGCTCTTCGTCTTCGATGTCCGCCTGTGTCCGGCCTTTGCGTGCAGCAAGGGTGTCGGCAGGGTCGGGGACAAGGCTCAGGCCTGGTTTCTCATCCGTCGAGTCTGGGGCCTTGCCGATCCCGTCCAGCTCATGCCGTTGAGAGACGAGCAGTCGGAGCATCTCGACAGCCACCCTGCGCTCTTTGGGGGAGAGATCGTCCACCCCGGGCGGAAGGTCGTTGACGAAAGGTCGGTCCAGTGGCTTCCTGCCAGCCGCTTCGAATGCGACTTGGTTCTTCACATCCGCCAGATACGCGATCGCTTTGAGGGTGCGCTCGGACGGGGTGGACTTGTAGGTGCCGGCCCGGATCGCGTTGATCGTGGTGTGCACGATCTTGTGTCCACCAGCCTGGGCTATGCGCTCGAGTTCTCGGCCGCTGTCTGTGCCGTGTCGCTCGACTGCGAGGTCGAGCAGCTCAGCTATCGATCTTGTTTCATTCACGGCCGCAACGATCCCCTTCGGTCATCTACTGGTACCAGCGTTGCGCGAAACATTCGCGACAAGTGCAAAACACATCATTGCAGGCACCGAGGACAGATCCCGCTTTTCAGCTTGACAACTAGACGCTGTGTGGCGTTAACTGCAGTTGTCAAAGCGAAAAGTGGAGGGCACAATGGGACGCGTACGACCGCCGAAGATCCGAAGGGAAGTCTGGATGAAGGTCAAAGACCCGGCCCAGATGCGACGTCTGCGCAAGCAGAATCACTACACACAACGAGAGCTCGCAATCCTGGTGCGCCGTTCGCAGGCGACCATCTGGCAGATCGAGAACGCCAAGCTGATCAACATCACCGAAGACCTGGCCGTTGCGCTTGCGGGCCGACTGGGTCGCGACTGGGAGGAGCTCTTCACCGCCCATGAGGCTGTTGTCATGCCTTCAGTGACAAATACAGTTAACGCCACACCGCAGCTGGTCTCTGCGTGATCCACCGAGAACCTGGAAGGAGCTGGACGTGACCTCGACTCTCACCCGTGAGATCCCGCAGTCCGTCGACGAGATCGCCCGGATGCTCGGCTGGCAAGGCCCCGGCACCCACACATCCCCGTCGTACAACACCGTCCTCAAGGCATGCCAGCGCGGCGATCTGCCCGCGTACCAGGCGGACGGACCGAACGGGAAACGCAAGTGCCGCTGGATGATCCTGCCCTCCGACGCCATCGCGTGGCGCAGCGGCAAGCGACCTGCCCGGAAGTCGTCGCGGTGACGGGCGTGGGGATGCAGGCAAAGAAAATGGCCGCCCCGTGTGTGGCGGGACGGCCGGACATCAACAACCTGGAAGGAACGAAGATGCGTCAACAGCTTAACAGCGACGAGCTCCTCGTCGCACTCGAGGGACTCTGCGAGTTCTACACCTGCCCGGAAACCACCCCATCGCTCACGCCGTCGCACGAGTTCGGCGGCTGGCTGGCACACCTCGCCGTGACCGTGGAGTTCTGCGGCCCGCACGTCTTCCACAGCCCGTCGAGCCACCTGATGTACGCCCGTGGCGCGACGTTGCGTGAGTGCCTCGAGCGCCTGCATGACGCATTCGTCGCCGCAGCCCCGTCGTTCGAGACCACAGCGAAGGCGGTCTGACATGTCGATCCTCACCCGCCCCCTGACCGAGCACGAGCTCGAAGCCGCCGGCATCGAACCTGCGCCGGTCGTGCACGAGACGTTCACGCAGATGTTCACGGTGGACCGCGGAGAGCTGGAGATCGTCGACGACACCGAGGAAGACGACATCCCGCCGAAGCCGATGCGTATCGGACTCGCAGTGTGGGTGTGGGGGCTCACGATGGGCGCCGCGTTCGGGACCGTCGGATATCTCGCGGTGGTGACGTCGTGACCATCTCCATCGACATCCTCACCCCGCCGAAGAACCACGAGGGCCAGCCGTGCACCTGCAGCGGTTCCGTCTCGCCGTGGCCTCAGCACGAGTCGTTCTGCGGCGCACGCGAGGTCGAGGAGCGCGGTGTCTTCTGCTGCGGCTGGGCCGACGGCGTCTGCACCGGCTGCCCCAACCGAGCCAAGGCCGCATGACCCCCACCCGACTTTCCATCGCTCGTTACTACGCAAAGGACTACCTCCTCATGGCTATCTCCAAGAAGCGTTTCCTGGCCCTCGCACTGCCTGTGATCGTCGGCGGTTCGGTCGTCGCGGCCTGCAACACCGACACCGAGGTGGAGGGACGCGCTATCCCCGCGGCCAACACCACCACCGTTCCGGCCGTCGCCGCGGACTACCGCACCCCGACCTACACGCCGCCGACCGCGACCGCAGCCGACGAGGATCGGTTCATCACCCTCCTCGACATGCAGGACTTCAACTACGGCGGCGACGAGGAGCTGGTGATCGACACCGGTCACGCGACGTGCGACGCGTTGGACCGTGGTGCGGGTGTCGGGCAGGTGATCTCGGTGATCACCGGTGAGGGCTACTCGGGGTATGACGCGGGCACGTTCCTCGGTGCGACGGTGTACGCACTGTGCTCCGAGCATGTGAGCACGGTCGAGGACTTCCTCGACGAGTTCGGCGGCTCGAAGTGAGTGCCCCCGGTAGTGCGGTCCGTGGTTTGGTGTTCGGCCTGCCGATCTCGCTCCTGCTGTGGGCCGCGTTGGTCGGGGCGGTCGCGCTGTTGCTGGCGGTGACGTCGTGAGCCGCGATTGCACCTGTGCCCGCATCTCGTACTGGCATGAGCCGCACTGCGACATCTTCTGGCCCGACGACGACGCCGAATCCCACCTCGAGCTTCTGCTCGACTCCGACCGAGAGGACTCACTGTGACCGACATCGAAACCACAGTCCGCAACCTCGCCACGATCGCCGCGGCGAAGAAACTGCTGGCCGAGGCTGAGGCCCGCGAGAAGGCTGCGCTGGCATCGCAGGTCACCCGCGGCACCAACTACGCGTACACGGCGGCGGGGGAGGAGCTCGGTTACGCGACCGTGCCGAAGCCGTCGAAGCCGACTCCCGCGATCGTCATCACCGACGCGGCGCAGATGTTCCCGTGGCTGGTCGAGACGTTCGGGCCCGAGGTCATCGAGGAGCGCGTCGTCCTGACCGATCAGGGCCGCAAGTCGTTCGAGGCGTACGTCCTCGAGGCGCACAAGGCCGCCGGGTCGGAGGACTACTTCGATCTGCCGGGTGTCTCGGTGACGGTTCCGCCGGTGCGTGATCCGGCGCCGCGGTTCACGCCGGCGAAGAACGTCGTCGAGTTGGTGCGTGGCATGGCTGCTCGTGGCGAGCTGGATCTCTCGCAGGTCCTCGCGCTCGAGGGTGGTGAGAAGTAATGGCAGCGCTCAGCTTCGCCCCCGCAACGAAGGAAGCATCCAAGGCCCGGATCGCGCTCGTCGGCCCGTCCGGCTCCGGCAAGACCTACACGGCTCTCGCCATGGCAACCGCACTGTCGGACCGCGTCGCTGTGATCGATACCGAGCGAGGATCCGCATCGAAGTACGTGGGACTCAACGGCTGGCAGTTCGACACAGTGCAGCCTGACTCGTACAGCCCACGGTCGCTCGTGGAGCTCCTCGGCATGGCTGCCGGCGGTGGGTACGGCGTCGTCGTCATCGACTCTCTCTCGCATTACTGGGAGGGCGCGGACGGGATGCTCGAGCAGGTCGACAGGAAGTCCAGTGCCAACAAGTTCGCGACGGGCTGGAAGGACATGCGGCCCGAGGAACGCAAGATGATCGACGCGATCATCTCCTACCCCGGGCACGTGATCGTCACGCTCCGCACGAAGACGGAGTACGTCATCGTCGAGAACGACAAGGGGAAGAAGGCGCCGCAGAAGGTCGGCTTGAAGCCGATCCAGCGTGACGGAATCGAGTACGAGTTCGACTTGATAGGCGACTTGGATGTGCAGAACACGATGCGCGTCACGAAGTCCCGTATCCACACGCTGAACAACGCGGTGATCCCGCTCCCTGGTGAGGATCTCGCGCACCAGATCGACGAGTGGCTGTCTGACGGTGTGCAGGTGCCGACGGCGGCGGAGTACCGCAAGCGGGCCCTGGATCTCACGGGAGATAAGCCGGGACTCCTCGAGCTGTACGACGAGGTGAAGAAGCACCGGATGCTCGGTTCGCCGACGACCGACGGTGACGGGAAACCGGGCGTGCTCGGTGACCTGATCAAGCACTTGGGCTCTCAGGCCGCGGCGAAGCTCACCGCGGTCCCCAGCGAGCCCCGAATTCCGAGTGAGTACGAGGACATCAACCGCTGAACCTGCCGGGTGGTGGTGTGTCGACGGAGTCCTGATCCGGCGCACCAGATGTGCGCACCACACCACCCCCGGCACCCCACCAACACGATTGGAGAACACCGTGGCTGAGAAAGCCTTGAACCCCAACCACATGACCATCCAGCAGTTCGCGAAGGCAATCAACTGCACCCGCGAAACCATCAAGAAGTACCGGCGGGATGAGAACGCGCACCCGATCTTCCGGAAGACGTTCCAGTTCGGCACGGCGGCGCACTCGCAGTTGTTCTGGCATCGCAAGGACGTCGAGGCGTACCTGGTGGAGACGACCGGTCACGGCCTCGAGGATGTGGCATGAAGACGGTCGAGCAGGTGGCCGCGTTGGTCGCTGAAGCGTTGATGCCGAGCTCTCCGGAGTTTGTATCCCCGACGGCGACGGGAGTGGCCTACGCGCTCCTCGAGAAGCACGCCGTGGTGGAGCTGCCGCTGTCGTCGTACGAGGACGACCAGGGGATCTCGTGGGACTCGATCGATACCCATCCTCTCGCCTTGGCGTCGGGTGGGTGGGTGTGGGTTCACGACGACATGTTGAGCCCGGCTCAGGCGGAAGAGTGGGGAGCAGCCCTGTTGGCCGCGGCCCGGGCGGCACGGACGGTGCGGCGATGACTGCCTCTGTGGACACATACAGGCTCGACCTGCCCTACGAGAAGCCGCCGCTGACTGCTAACAGCCGGATGCACTGGGGGCCGAAGTCGAAGCTCACCAGGATGATGCGATCCGACGCTCACACCCTCGCGAAAGCTGCGAAGCTTCCGCCCTGCATCTTCCTGCGCATCACGGTGCAACTCCACTATCGGCCGAAGACGAACCGCCGGCGGGACCCATCGAATCTGATGCCTACCCAGAAGGCGATTCTCGATGGCCTGGTCGATTACGGGCTGGTGCCTGACGACTGCCCCCCGTACGTGACCGAGCTTGTGCCAGCTATCCATCCGGCCGAGAAGGGCCTCGAAGGCTCGCTCTGGCTGACCATCACCATCGGAGAACCCCAGTGACCGAGTACGCCGTCACGTACGGAGAAGACACCGCGAGCCTCATCCGAAGCTGGCAGGAGCACCAGGAGAAACGACCCACCGATCCGGCCGACTACCTCGTCCACATCGACCATCTGCGGATGGAGATGGATCGCTGGACGGCGACCGACGAGGCGTTGCGTCGGGTGATCGGTGAGCGTCTGGCCCAGTTCGCACTCGACCAAGCGGAGCCGCGGCCATGAAGCCCACGTTCCGTGTCCTCGGTGTGGTCGTGTTCTGTGCCGCTGGTTGGCTCACCGCCGCCGCGATGCTCACCGACATGGCCGGCCAAGCACTCACACACCTCGGGAGCGACGCATGAGCACCACCGACCGCAACGAACTCGCCAACCTCCTCGACAGTCACATGTCGGACCGAGACTACGACCAGGGCTGCCGCCTCGCGTGCGGATATTCGGGTGACGATCGGGACGAACATCTCGCCGCCGCGATCCTCGCTGCTGGTTGGCGGAAGCCGCGCACCATCACCACCGTCGACGAGCTCGGGACGCTGCCCGCTGGCACCATCGTCGTCCTCGAAGAGGGACGTGCAGCTGTGTGCGAGGTACGTGATCCGTGGCTGTACGTCCTGCAGTACGACGACGACGGGCAGCCGATCCGATTCGCCTTGCATGACACGGCGCGATTCCTGCCCGCGCTGGTCCTGTGGACGCCGGACGTGGACCGATGAACGCCCGCGACGAACTCGCCCGCACACTCGCGATCTGTGACGACTACGACGGATGCTTCGAACGGGTGGATGAGTGGGAGACCACGCCTGCGGAGGACCGCAGCGACGACGAGTATCCGGCTTCCGACTACGAGGACTGCCAGTGGTGGTTACGTCGTGCTGACGCGGTTCTCGCTGCGGGTTGGCGGAAGGTCGGCGCGGACACCGACACCCACACCGAATGGGCCATCCACGACCACGTCGATGGGGTCACCTCACCGATCGGTCACCCCGCCGGGGCGGAGGAGCGGGCGCGACAGTTCGCGAAGCATCGCCCGAACGTCTCCGTCAGGTCCCGTGAGGTCACCACTGGCCCGTGGCGGGAGGTCGAGCAGTGAGCGCCGCTCGCCACGCCGCATTCCAGGCCGCCCGCCGCGCCATGGAGACATGCAAGGAACTGGATGCGCAGCTCGAATCCGCACGTTCCTTCGGTGCCCCCGCATGGGAGACACGACCGATTGAGAAGCGACGCGAGGAAGCGTCCGTCAAGTTCCACCGCGCGTACGCCGCATTCAAGTACCCGAAGGAGTCTTCCGATGAGCGTTGATCCGACCACATCTGCAGATCGCACAACCACCACGCGGCCTTGGGATAACGACGCCGATGCCTGCCGAGCACGCGGATGGCGCCCTGGAACACGACTTGCTGGCGACGAAGGCTACGGGGTGACGGTCATCGAGATCACCGCACTAGGTGACCGTCTCGTTCTCGCTAAGCGGATCTCGCACAAAGGTGAGCCTGTCGAGCAACGCGAGAGTAGCTGGACGTTGAGCTGCCGCGACTGGAAAGAGGTCCCCTCATGACTCCGCCGCGTGATCTCGCCGACGCACAACAGCGTCTCGACCAAATCCGCGACTACGCGCAGGAACTCCGAGACCTGGGGTCGCAGCAGGTCCGCATCGGACGCCCGTACGACGCCCTGCCGTACGACAACACCGCTGCCGCACTCGAACGCATCATCGGAGGCGAACAATGAGCAACCATCTGCACAGCCTCCTCGCGAAGCACTACCGGCTGAGCTACGTATTCACCCACGGGCACCAGATCAACGGATTCGCCCCACGAGGCTGCCTCGCGTGCCAGGACGATCCGCACTACCTCGAGCTCGTCGACATCCTGTTCAAGACCGGAGGTGAATCATGACCGACCGCGACTTGGCCGCCGAATACCGCCAACTCACAGCGCAGATCAACCGCAATGCCACCGAATACGGATACCGCACCGAGGACGTGTGGGCACGCAACCACTTCGTGCTCGAGCACTTCCCGACCGTGGCCGACGAGCTCGAGCAGGCGCGAGCTGAGATCGAGCGACTGCGGGAGGTCGAGACCGAGTGCGCCATGCGCAGATCTGCAATGAAGGAAATGTCGTGATCACTGGCTGTCCGGTGTGTCGACGATCAGTACTGGTCTCCGAAGACACCGGGCGAGTCCCCAAACATCGGGACACGGCATCGAATCAGTGCCCGATGAGTGGGCGTTACGTCCCGCTGGAATGGATCGGAAACGAAAGGAGGATCGCCTGATGGAGTGGTTCGCGCTGTCGTCGAAGTACTACCTCGACCTCGACGACCAAGGCGTCAGCGAGTCGGCGCAGACCCTTCTCACCCGCGCACTGGCCTACATCGCCGACAACGAGGACTCCGGATACATCGCCAAAAGCGCTCTGAAGAAGCTCGGTTTGCGGGCGCTTTCGCGACGAGTTGATGAGCTGATTCGGAACGGAATTATGACGGAATCGTGCGACGGTTTGGGGTATGACTTCCCCGCCTGGTTCAAGTGGAACGAGCCACTGGAACGCCAGGTCAAGAAGCGTAAAGCGGACCGTGAGCGCATCCGGAGGAAGCGTGAGAAGGAGGAGGATGTCGCGCGACAGTCGCGCAGTGTGTCGCGCGATGTCGCGTCACCACATAGACAGTTACAACAACAAGAAGGTTACGTAGAGGAGGTAGCTCACGTAAGCAACGTGGGCGCGAGCGAAGAGCCCTCCTCGAAATGTTCGAAGCACATCAACGACCCGGACCCGCCGAACTGCCGCGCTTGCGGGGAGGCCCGGATTGCCCGCAAGGCGTGGGATTCCCGGCAGGCTGCCTCCGCGGCCCAGGCTCGTTCGGAGGAGGCCCACCGGCGGGCTGAGGATCGACGTCGGGCGATCGCGGAGTGCTCGCTGTGCGACGAGGACGGGTACTTGGATCGGGCGCCGTGCACGCACGTTCCGCTGCCGGTCGGCCGCCCGAGCTTGCGGGCTCTCGTCGAGCAGGCCAACGCCGAGAAAAAATCCGCCTAGAAGGTGTAAAGTTGCGTTAGCTCCAATTGTCACAGTGCCCAAATTGAAACCCCGCGCTCGCTGTAACGAGCCGGGGCGTGAACACCGAGAGGAAGCTCGATGTTGGATCTGACTTTACCGGAGGCCCGCGCACAACGGGATTCCCTCACCACCCGAGTGGATGTGCTCGACAAGGTCGGCACCCTCGCCACACTCCCGGACGACATGCACGTCACGACTGACATGGTCGCCACGTACTACGAAGTCCCGATCGACACGGTTCGGTCCGTGGTCAAGCTCAATCGCGAGGAGATCGACGACGACGGTTACCGCGTCGTCTCTCGGACGGATTTTGAGAGGTCATTCGGTGACCTCTCAAATCTCGACCCCCGTGCCCGGTCGATCGCGCTCTTCCCGCGCCGGGCCGTACTCCGCGTCGGGATGCTCCTCCGCGACTCGCAGCGGGCACGCGAAGTCCGGGACTACCTCCTCGACGCCGAGAGGCCGGCCGACATTGGTCGCTCCCGCGCCGAGCTCCTCACCCGCGCCGATCTAGCCCGCATGGTCCTTGAAGCCGAGGAGGAGAAGGCGGTCATCGCAGCCGCACTCGAATCCGCAGCCCCCGCCATCGCCTACCACGACCGATACGTCGCCAACGACGACGCCGCCACCGTCAAGGCGTGGGGCGCACAGTTCGGCATCAGTGAGCCCACGGCGTACGCGCTGCTCGTCGACCGGAAGGTCTGCTACAAGACGGTGATCGGCGAACGCTGGTCGAATCGGCAGAAGCGCAAGGTCACCGAGTACGAGTACCGCGCCTACGCCAAGCACCTCGACTGGTTCGACCTCCGCCCCCAGCACAACGCGCCGCGGCACCACAACGGTCAGGTGCGGCAGACGTTGTACGTGCGTCAGGCGTTCGCGTTGCACCTCGCCTCGAAGTGCGGGTTGTCCAGCCAGCTCACGATCGACGGTGGTGCAGCATGAATCGCATCGACGATCTCGTCGTCACCGTCGACTACCCGAACTTCGATCCGGGCGTTCGCATCTACACCGACTACGAGCCCGCCGCATACATCGCGAAGATCATGCGCGAGGAGTTCGAGCGCACAGCCGACGCCGGCGCACTCGGGATCGCCCAGGCCATCGAGGAGAAGCTCGCGGAGGTGCAGCCATGAGCGCCCCCGAGATCATCACGCACGACGACATCCGAGCCATCATGCGCGAGGAACTCGAAAAACTACTCGTCGCCCCTCACGAGCCGCGGACGGTTCTCGGCAGGGAAAGCGAGACCAAACGGCTGAGCCGCGTGTTCAGCAAACTCCTTGGCCTTCTCGAGGTCCAACTCAAGCGGATCGACATTGTCGTACTTGAACGCGATCGGGATAGACGGATGAACCCAGATGAAAGTCCACGCCGTCGGCCCAGCCTCCTCGTGCGCAATTCCAATACTGAACCCAGCCCCGTCCTTTCTGAAACGCAGCTGCATCGCTGCCTGGACGTGGAGGAGCGTCTCGTTGTCCATGACAAAGGTCTGTCGGCTGTCTCCGACCCCGTAAACGAGCTGTCCCATGAAACTTCTCCTTCTGCTGATGGTGTTGGCGCACACAGCGTAGGAGACAGGCAGGTCGCGGAGGTCGCTCAGGCTGCCTCCGCGACCTCCGCTGATAACCCTCTGGACCGAGATCGTGGGTGGTGACCAGTGACCGCCACCTTCGACAACCACCAACACACCACCGACTGGACCGACGCCGACAGCGCCGAACTCGACGCCTGGGCACGCACACACACCCGCAGCCCACTACAACGCGACCCCCACCTCTACCAACTCCTCGCACCACTCCGCGCCGAAAACGGCTGCCACAACTGCCACCGACCCTTCCGGCCCGCACACACCCGCAAAGCCGACTACCCCGACACCGTCAGCAAAGCAACCGGCAACCTCTGCATGACCTGCTGGAAAGCCCAACGCGAAGGCCGCCAACTCACCGGACGCACCATGTCTGCCCGACAAGCACCACCAACGCACTGCGTCGTCTGCCAAACCCGAATGCACGCCCGAGGAGCCAAGAACCCCAACGGCGTACCCCACGGCGGACGCGGACAATGCAGACCCTGCTACGACCGCCTCCGAAAACTCGACCCCACCCCATGAACACCGGCCCCGTGCGTATCCACCGCGCACGGGGCCGGACCCACACCCACAGACAACCCACCACACAACAACAGGAGGCCCCCATGGGATCCCGGTCACCGATGGACCCCGACAACCTGGACGCGGCGGAGCGTGGACGCCAGGCACTCGAGTTGCGTCGGGATGGGAAGACGTGGCCGCAGATCGCTGAAGAGCTCGGGTATGCGGATCGGGCGTCGGCCTACAACGCGGCGAAGCGGTTGTTGGATCGGACGGAGTTCGAGTCGGTGGAGGAGTACCGGGCGATCGAAGCAGACCGCCTGGACGAAGCCCACCGCATCCAGTTCGGGGCATTGGAGGTGTTGGTGTCGATGGGGAAGTTCGAGGCCGTGCCGCCGGCCGTCTCGGCGTTGGCGAAGATCTCCGATCGCCGCTCCAAGCTCCTCGGCCTGGATGCCCCCACCCGCGTGAACGTCACCGGTACGGAGGACTTCGCTGCGACCGCCGTTCAGCTGATGGCGGAGATCCTCGACGCGGAAGCAGAAGCCGAAGCCAGGCCCGAGGGGGACCAGGGCGACGACACCGATGGATGGGTGAGATGAATGGCTGGTGGTGCGTCGCCGAGACCGGACAGGGAGGTGGACTACCCGACACCCTCCACGGCCCGTACTGGGACCAGGAAGAAGCACGCCAGATGCGTGCCCTGCTGGTCGAGGAAGCCCGCAAGATGGGCCGCCGTGACCGATTCCGAGTCTGCGAACTCGACCCCGAGGAGGACACAGATGGCTGAGAAGCGCGTCAAGGCATACAAGACCTGCCCGATGGAGGGTTGCGACTGGCAGCTCATCACCGAATGGTTCGACGGGTCACCGGACAAAGTCCTGAAGGTGTCCCAAGCCGATCAGGAGACCGCCGCCGGCCTCCACATGAAATCCCACTACAAGCCGGAGAGGACGTACTTCACGTGACCCTCGACATGGCCTGCCCCTCCTGCCACTTCGAATTCGCACCACCCGGCGCGACGACCGCTGACGAGAAGCCGTCCGACGGAGCCGTCGCCGTCTGCCTGAACTGCACCGAACTGTCCGTATGGAACACCAACCGCGGCTGGCTACGCCCCACCCCCGAACACCGCAAGTACCTCCTCGCGCTCCCGTCGGTCGTGGACTCCCTCGTCGACATCCACATGTTCCGGGAGATGCGCGACCGCGACCGGGAAACCCTGCGGTCGCTGATCTCGCACGGGTTCGTGGTGGGTTCGACGATCACGGACATTGTGGAGGCGATCCTCGAGGACGGCTTTCACCGGCACCCGCAGGACGGGGAGGACCTGTGAGTGCCTGGTATCGCAGGAAGGGGAGGACATCCATGTCGCAGGAACTCACCCTGTTCGACACCAACGACCACCGCGACCGCAGCACCCCCCGACGCATCCCATCTCCACGCCGCGACACCCACACCACCAACTGGCAACCCGATGATCACCTCATCACCGCCGCACAAGCCGGCCAACTCCACATCCGCAACCTCACCGCCGAAGACAGATCCTGGGTCGTCGCCGGACTCACCGCCCGCGGAGTAACAGCCGAAGACACCGCCACCATGCTCCGATGCTCACTCCGGTTGATCAAACAGATCCGGGCCCATCCGATGACCGCAGTCTCCCACTACGCGCAAACCATCGCCGTGGAGGTGGAGACCACCGTGTCGAAGGAGAAGACGAAGAACCGTGCGCACGCCTACGAACTCGAGAACCTGCGCATGACCGCGGAACGGTACAAGCAGCAGCGGGACAAGCTGATCGACCAGTTGGCGAAGCAGGCCCGCAAAGCGGAGAGGCAGAACGCATGACCATCCTTCCGACATGGCTGTACGACCGAGCTGTCGAACGGTTCGGCCAGGCGTGGATGGACAAGAACGGATACGAGCGGAACGAGCTCGTCACCCCCACCCCCGAGTTCCAGTACTCCGCAGGGGGAGAAGACCCGACCGGGTGCACCGTCCCTATCCGTTATGTGTCGAGAGACGCCCTTGAGGAGTACCCGGTGAACCAGCTTGATGTTGTGCGTCAGCGGCTCAATGAGGGAGGCGGTCAGGATGTATCTCGGTGAAGAACCCCGCACCACACCCCAGGCCGAACCATGCGGCTGGATAGCCCCAGTCGAAGGCACACTGGTCTACTGCCAACGCCCCACCGGCCACCCCGGCATCCACATCTCAGGCGACCTGCCCCCAATCACGTGGACCTCTATCGGCGACGATCGCAGTCACGTCGAGCGGTTGGAGACGGGGATCGCTGCGACTGTGCGGGAGATCGACGAGCTCCGCGCCGAAAACACCCGACTCCGAAAGCTGATCGACGGCGTGGCCGCCGTCCTGGGTGTGCACATCACGATCGGCCCGTAACCGTGAACAAGACGGCCGCCATCGCCAAACTGACCGAGCACACCCACGGCTGGCCCCCAGAACGCAAGGAAGCTCTGATGCTGTCCCTCCAGGCGCAGCACACCCGGAAAGTCATACAGGGCCGATACACACACCCTGCTGAGCTGGCCGCCGCCGCCGACCCCAACTTCGTCATCACCCCCGCAGTGGACGTGATCTCCCGGGCAGTCGAGCGTGTCATCCGAGAGCCACAACGCAACCTGCTGGTGACGATGCCCCCGCAGGAAGGGAAGTCGACCCTGTGCGCCGTGTGGGCACCATTACGCGCCCTCCAGCTGAATCCTGATACCCGCGTCATCGTCACCGCCTACGGAGACTCCCTCGCCGAAGACCACTCACGCGCAGCCAGAGGCTGGATCGAAACCGCCGGCACCGGAGCCGTCGACGCCATCACCGGACAGCCGGTGGAGGACCTCCTCGGGCTGCGCTTGAATCCGGCGTCGACGTCCGTCTCGGCGTGGCAGGTAGCTGGCGGCAAGGGCGGATACAAGGCCGTCGGATTGGGCTCGTCGGTGACCGGCAAGGCCGCCGACCTGCTCATTGTGGACGACCCCTACAAAAACATGCAGGAAGCCGATTCGGTCGCGCACCGCCGCAAGGTGTCCGAATGGTTCAAGTCCGTGGCCCTGACCCGGCTGTCCCCGGATGCGTCCGTGATCGTCATCCAAACACGCTGGCACGAACAGGACCTATCGGGGGAGATCCTCGCCGGAGAACAGGAACTCCCACCCGAGCAACGCACCTGGCGGCACATCAACATCCCCGCCATCTCCGAGGTAGGCATCACCGACGAACTCGGCCGCGCACCCGGCGTCGTCATGGACTCCGCCCGGGGCCGCACCGCAGAGCAGTTCGCGACCCGGCGCCGTCAGGTGGGGGAGCGTGTCTGGTACGCCTTGTACCAAGGCAACCCCACCCCAGCCGAGGGCGGCCTCTTCTCGCGGGCATGGTTCGACACCCATCGCCTCGAGCAGCATCCCGAGCGTTCGACCATGCGGATCGTCGCCGTCGACCCCGCCGAAACCGGAGAAGGCGACGAGGCCGGCATCATCGCCGCCGCCCTACTCCCGGACGGAACAGTCGCGCTCACCCATGACCGGTCCGAGCAGATGACGTCCGACCAGTGGGGGCAGGCCGCGGTGAAGCTGGCGATGGAAACCCACGCCTCCGAGATCGCCATCGAGACCTATACCGCCGGGACCACGTATGTGAATGTGGTGAAGCGTGCGATCAAGGCGTACCGGGACGCGCTCCGCAAGGACTACGACGGCCAGGATGTCGAGACAGCGAAGGCACTCCGCCGTACCGAGGACTTGAAGGTGCATGCGTGGCGGGGGAAGGGTGACGCGGTCGCCCGATCCGCCTTGTTGCGTCAGGCTGTGGAGGTCGGCACATGCCGCGTCGTCACCGACGAGATGACCACACTCGTCGAGCAGGCTGTGACGTGGCAGACCGGGCAGCACCAACCCGACAGGGTCGCAGCCGCCATCATCGCCCACGACCGGCTCATCGCCCGCGGAGGCCGCACCTCCAGCCTCGGCAACCCGACCCGCACCATGCCTACGAGTCCGGCGCCGAACTGGATGACCCGCAAACTCGCATAGCCCAGCGGGTGCACGGTGCGTCTTTACCGTTGCGCGCCATGGACGGTCTCACACTCCTCATCCTCACCCTCTACGTGCTCGCAGTCATGCGAGCTACCCGACTCATCAACGCCGACACCATCCTCGACACCCCACGCATCTACCTGCTGCGCCGGTTCGGCCCCGAGTCGACCCTCGCGTACTTCATCTCCTGCCCCTGGTGCGTGTCCATCTGGATCGCCGGCATCACCGCCCCGTTCGTGCTGTGGGCTGTCGGGCTGCCGTTGTGGGTGTGGCCGCTCCTCGCATTGTCCGCGTCGCACCTGACCGGACTGGCCGCGCAGCTCGACGACAGCGACATGGAAATCGAAATCGAGGACGCCTGATGCGCTACTGGTATGACACCGAATTTCTCGAGGACGGCTCGACCATCGAGCTGATCTCCATCGGCATCGTCGCCGAGGACGGACGCGAGTACTACGCCGTCAACTCCGACATGCCCGTGGACCGGATCTCGAAGTACGACTGGCTCTGCCAGAACGTCATCCCGCACCTGCCCCTCCGAGGCGGCAAACCCAGCAAGAGCTTCGGGTCGCATCGGTGGTCCTGGTCGCTCGACACCACCTCAACTCTGGTGAAGCCGAAGTGGGTCATCGCCAACGAGGTCCGCGAATTCCTCCTCGCGCACACCGACACCGACAGCGAGATCGAGTTGTGGGCCGACTACGGCGCCTACGACCACGTCGCACTCGCCCAACTTTGGGGACGCATGATCCGCCTCCCCAAAGGCCTGCCGATGTTCACCCGCGAATTCCAACAGGCTTGGCGCGACCGCGGCGCACCCGACCTACCCGATCAGGTGGACGGGCAGCACGACGCGCTCGCCGACGCCCGACACCTCAAGGCATCGTTCGACCTCCTGCTCACAATCGAGGACGCATGATCACACTCTGGTGGTCCTTCACTCTCACCGCAGTCGGAGTCACCGGCCTGTTCTTCGTGTACCGCTCCCAGTCACTGACCGGCCCGCTCATCGGCATCGTCGTACAGGTCGCGTGGGTCGCCTATGCCATCGCCACCCGGCAGTGGTGGTTCCTGCTGTCGGCGTTCGCGTACGGCGGCACGAACTTGTACGGCATCGCGAAGCGCCGACGCGCTACTGCGGATCAAGAGACGTGACTGGGCGGCACAGGATGTAACTAGATGGCACGAACCGTTGCACCGTCGGCCACTACCTTCTGGCTGTGGCCCGCAGAGTGAAGATCCGACGCCGCTCCCGATACGGGGAGTCGCTGACCGCTGCCGGTCAGAAAATCACCGACCCCTCCAAGTCCTTCAAATCCTCCATCGGATCATCGGGCTCCAACTGGCAAGAACAAGCCTGGGAGTTCCTCGACAAGGTCGGCGAACTGCGTTACTACGTCGGCTGGCGCTCCGCCTCCGTAGGCCGCTGCCACCTCATCGGCTCCGAAATCGACCCAGTAACTGGACTCCCCACCGGCGCCACCGACAACCCCGTCGTCCAGAGAATCGTCCGCGACATCGCAGGCGGTGTCTCCGGACAATCCCTGATGCTCACACGGCTCGCCGCAGCATTGACTGTCCCCGGTGAAGGATTCGTCGCGATGATCATCCGAGACGGATCATCCGTCGAAACCTATTCGGACGGCTCGCCGCTCTCCGCCGCTGACCGCGACGAGATGGAATTCCAGGAATGGGTCGTCCTTTCCCGCGACGAAATCAAAGCCTCCGGATCCGACGACCTCGAGTTCACCCTCCAAGACAACACCAAACACATGTACGACGAAACCCGCGATGTGCTGTTCCGGGTATGGAATCCACACCCCCGCCGCGCCTCCGAAGCCGACTCCCCAGTCCGCGCAGCCGAAGACGCACTGCTCGAAATCGTCCGCACCACCAAGTCCATCGACAACGCCGGCAAATCCCGCCTCGTCGGCAACGGCATCGTGTTCGTCCCACAGGAAATGTCCCTCCCAGGGCAGGACGCACCCGGCGCCACCCCCATGGCAGGCGACGCCCCCAGCCCGGACTACGGAGTGCCCTACGCGACACCGTCCGCATCACAACAACTCCAGGACCTCCTCTACCAAGTCGGCACCACCGCCTACAAGGACCAGGAGTCGATGGCCGCGTTCATGCCGATCATCGCCTCAGTGCCGGGGGAGTGGACCGACAAGGTCAAGCACGTCAAGTTCGACTCCACGGTCGCCGAAACCTCACTGAAGACCCGCGAGGCAGCGATCCGCCGACTCGCCATGTCCCTTGACGTCGCCCCCGAACAACTCCTCGGATTGGGAACCAGCTCGAATCACTGGAGCGCATGGCTGCTGGCCGAAGAAGACGTCAAGGTCCACGTCGTGCCGGTCCTCAAGACCATCGTCGCGTCGCTGACCCAGTTCATCCTGCGACCGGTCCTCGAACGGGAAGGGATCGACCCGACACAGTTCGTGGTCTGGTACGACACCACACCCTTGACGCAGGACCCGGACAAGAAGGCCGAAGCGCAGTCCGCGCACTCCGTCGGCGCCATCACCTCCAAAGCGTTGCGAGAGTACTCCGGATTCGGTGAAGAGGACGCCTACGACCTCACCACCCCGGACGGGTGGAAACAGTTGGCGAGGGACAAGGCAGCCGCGGACGTCTCCCTGATCCCCACACTCGCGCCACTGCTCGGTGGCGTGGTCGACGACATCCAAGCCCCAGCACAGCCGACCCCAGCGATCGAAACCCCCACATCGCCCGAGGAGCCGGACACCCTCCCCGAATCCGAACCAGCCACACAACCGGACTCCACCGACGAACCCGACACAGTGACCAGCTCCGCCACCGTCATCGCCCTCGTCGACACCTTCACCGCCCGCGCCCTCGAACTCGCCAACAAACGGCGCCGCAACCGCGCCAACGCCGACCACTTCCGAGACATCGAAATGCACCTCGCCCACCGCAACCTCCCCAAAGTCCCCGTCGCCGACGTCCCCAAACTCATCGAAGGCTGGGACACCTCCGTCCCGTGGCCCGCGATCGAACGCCTCGGGTTCGACCGCCGCACCATCACGATGTGGGTAGAGCAGGACGCAGTCGACGAACTGTCAGGAGCGTGACGGATGTACCCGGACAACCTGGCCCGAGCCCTCTCCACGCAACTGGACGCGGAGACAGCGATCTCAGCGTTGACGATGGCAGCGTTCGAAGCGTGGCTGCCGCACGTCCGCGCCGCGGTCCTCCCATCCCTGACCGCAGCTGCTGAACTCCCACCCGACCCCGACCAAGTACCCGCGACCGCCGGATGGTGGGAACTCGCCCTCGACCAGGCCGTGATCTACGGCCTCGGCCTGATCTACGGATACGAACTCCTCGCAGTCCTCACCGCATCCGGCGCCGTGCTCGAAGACATCCTCGAGGAAGAGCCGGATCGGGAACGACCCACCCGACAGGCACCGACCGAGGAACTGCCGAACACGAGCCTCGCACGTCAGGCCCGCAAGATCGTCGCATCCTCCCTCGGCGTCCCCACCTCCGACATCACCGACCTGGACCGGCGCCTCGCCTCCCTCCCGTCGGTGCGGCGGATCCAGTCGGAGTATCTCGGGCAGGTCCGCAACCGCATGGTGAACACACCGGAGGCGGTGTTCCGGGACATCACAGTGCAGCTCGACCAAGCGATCGCCGCCGGTGAAGGGTCCGCGCAGCAGCGGACACGGGTTCAGCAGTTCCTGTCCCCGGCGACTGGGGATTGGACGGGTCGGGCAATGACCGTGGCCCGCACCGAATCAGCCGGCGCTATGTCCCACGCCACGATCGAGGCCGCGACGCTGCGCAATGAGGTCCTGGGGGAGGAGCTCGAATCCACCTGGATTTGCACGCTGGATTCCCGAACACGCAAAAGTCATTTTGCTGCGGACGGGCAGCGGGTGCCCCTCGGGTCCACATTCACGGTCGGCCGATCACAGATGCGTTTCCCTGGGGATCCTCGAGGTCCGGTGGAGGAGTCGGCGAACTGTCGTTGCAGGGTTGCCGTCCTCGCCACCGACGAAGCCCTACCCGGCGAGCAGGACCGGCACACCGAACGCGGCCCCGGCGACTCCACCGTCCGCAACCGCGCCGGATCCCAGGAAGACGAAATCGAACGTCGCGCCGAGGAAGGAAACATCCGGGCGCGCGAGGACCCTGCCGGACTCGGTCGGGTGGCATCCATCAACACGGAGGACGACATGGCAGACGAAGAAACCACCGACATCGTCGACGTCGAGGACACCGACACCGAGGTAGAGGTGGAGGACACGGGCGAAACGTTCCGCACCTTCACCGACTCGATCGTCGCGGTACTCGGCACACCCACCGACGACCGGCGCATCCTCGCCGCCGACATGGACTTCCGATTCCGCGAATTCCCGCTCCCGTTGATGTGGACCAAGCAATCCTCCGGCGGACACTTCGACGCCTACACAGTCGGAGTCATCGAGACCTCACGCGTCGACGGCACCCAAGTGTTGGCCTCCGGCTACCTGCTGAACACCGACGAAGCCGACGAGGCAGCCGGGCAGCTCTCACACGGAGTCACCGGCCCCTCGGTGGACCTCGGCGACGCGGACTGGATCTACACCAACGAGGTCGGGGAACCGATCACCGAAGAGATGTGGGACGAAGCGTACGAATCCGGTGAGGAACTCAAGGTGTTCGAGACGGTCACCAGCGCGAAGCTGATGGGTGTCACCCTCGTCTCCACCCCAGCGTTCGGCGAAACCACCCTGAAGCTGGACTCGGAGCGGGTATCGAAGGACGTCGCAGTCGTCGCGTCCCTCGTCGCGGCAGCGGCACGGCCCGTCGACGACACCTACGACGCCAGCCTGTTCGCCGACCCGAAACTGGAGGGCCCGACGCCGGTCACGTACGACGCGAAGACAGGCCGCATCTACGGGCACCTCGCATGTTTCGGTCAGTGCCACGTCGGGATCACCGATCAGTGTGTCGTCGCGCCGCGGTCGAAGACGGACTACGCGCACTTCCACACATCTCCGCCGGTACTTACCACCGATGGTCGGTTGCCGGTCGGGCGGCTCACCGTAGGTACGGGGCACGCCGGGCCACGCCTCGGTGCCCGCCCAGCCGCCGAGCACTACGACCACACCGGCACATGCTTCGCACTCGTGCGGGTCGGGGAGGATGAGCACGGCATCTGGTTCTCCGGCATCCCACACCCCACAGCGTCGGACGAACAAGTCCGGGCAGGGTTGTCGGCGCCACTGTCCGGGGACTGGCGGACCATCGCCGGAAACCTGGAGCTCGTCGCCGCACTGGCCGTCAATACACCCGGGTTCCCGGTCCTCGTTGCCGGAGCCTCCGACGAAGCGGACCGCCCGACCACGCTGGTGGCCTCCCTCGGCCCCCGTAAGAACCGCCGCCCGGAGGCGGTGCTGTCCCCGTCTCAGGTGGAGGCGTTGGGTCAGGCGGTGGTCCGGCAGATGCGGGCGCAGGAGCGCCGCAACGAGCAGGCGAAGGCCGTACTCGCGGCACAGGATCGCCGCCGTGAGGCACGGTCCCTCATCACCAAGACGATCGGAGCGAAGTAAATGGGATGCGCTTGCGGGAAACGCGCAGGATCCACACTGGCCGGTGGCGGAACGACAGCGAAGTCGTACACCTACAAGGTGACCTTGCCGTCAGGTGAAGAGGCCAGCTACCTCACCCCACTCGAAGCGAAGCGGGAGATCCGCCGGGCGGGGGGCGGCACCATCGTCCGGGTGGCCGACACCCCCACCTGAACCAGCACAACAACGGAATCGTCCCGGCACCCTTTCCCCGGTGCCGGGACGATTCTCGTCCGCCCGGGCTCTGCACCCCGCGGTTCTACTCTCTCGAACCAGACAGCAGGTTGAACCCGGTACGGCTGTGGGCCTCGGGCACTTCCAGCGTCGTGACCTAACCGAAACGACTTGAGGAGTCCCCGTGGACCCGTTCGAACTGCCCGAACAGATGCCGACCGACCTGGCCGCACTGGGCGAACTGCGTGACAAGGCAAACGAAGCATTCGACGAACTGCGCGCCATCGTCGAAGGCGGCGAGGACCTCACCGAGGAACAGCTCGCACAGCTCCGCTCCGTCGCAACGAGCATCACGTCCATCGACACGGCAATCACCGAGGTCGAGACCGCCGAGGCTGCACGCCGCACCGAAGCCCAGGACCTGATCTCTCAGGTCGCCGGAGACACCGACGCTGAGGCTGATGCCGAGGGTGAGGGTGCCGAGGCTGCCGCAGCCGACGAAGACGAGGGCGTGTCCGCTGAGGACGCTGCCGCTGTCGTCGACGAGGCAGAAGCCGCAGCCAACGACGCCGCCTCCGTGGCCGCATCCGGCAAGAAGACCAACTTCTCGGCAGCCGCCACCGGACGCAAGACCAAGGTGCCGGCCACGCAGTCGAAGAAGGAACTCGGCTGGCGGATGGACTCCAACGTGTTCGGCTTCAAGCCGGGCAAGGTCGGGTTCGCTGATCTCGCCGAAGCAGTAGAGGCAGTCCGCCCCGGCAGCCGGGTGCGTTCCAGCCGACCGGTCCGCGGCGGATTCTCCGGACAGACCCTCGGCCGCCTCGACCGCGACATGCCCTTGGTCGAGACCAGCCACGAACTCGTCGCCGCGATCGAGAAGGCCACCGACGAACGGAACCTCCCCAACGGATCCTTGATCGCGGCCGGCGGCTGGTGCGCCCCCTCCGAACAGCTCTACGACTTCTGCGAGGTCCCGCAGGCAACAGACCTCCTGTCGTTGCCGGAGATCGCCATCCGCCGCGGCGGTGTGCGCTGGCCCGTCGAACCGGACCTGTCGGCGATCTTCAACTCGTTCCAGTTCTTCTTCACCGAACCGGAGCTCGAAGCAGTCGACGTCGACGGCAACCCGACGGCGGTCAAGGAATGCGTCGAGATCCCGTGCCCCGACGAGTTCGAGGAACTGCGACTCAACGCCGTGGGCTACTGCGTCAATGCGGGCATCCTGCAGAACCAGGGGTGGCCGGAGCTGATCGAGTGGTTCATGCGCTCGCTCACCCAGGAGCACTTCCGTGCCCTGTCGCGGCGCACTGTGAACGACATGGTGACCGGCTCCACCGCCATCACGATCCCGGTCGACGCGCAGATCGCCGCCGGCAGTTCGGTGCTCAACAGCCTCGCGCTGATGGCAACCAACCTCCGGTTGGACCGTGGTCTGGGGCGTAAAGCCACCATCGAGGGTGTCGCACCGTCGTGGCTGCACGAGGTCATCCGCGCCGACCTCGCCAACCAGCAGGGCACCGACACCAAGGCCGTCACCGACGCCCAGATCGACGGCTGGCTGGCAGCGCGGAACATCGCGCTCCAGTTCGTCGGTGACTGGCAGACCCGCGGTGTGGGCCAGCCCGGCAACCTTCAGACGGTCATCTACCCCGGCACCGTGAACGTGCTGCTCTACCCGGCAGGAACTTGGTTCCGGTCGCTGAGCAACGTCATCGAGCTGGGTGTGATGTACCCGAAGGAACAGCTCCAGGTGAACCGCTACACGCAGTTCTTCACCGAGGACGCCATCGCCGTCGGTAAGCGCTGCAACCAGTCGCTGAACGTGACTGTGCCGATCTGCCCGTCGGGCGCAATCGGGGAACGCCAGACGATTGCCTGCAACACGCCGGTCGTCACTCCCTGATAGGACCGCCCCGGTGACCGGAAGGTCGCCGGGGCTGTGACTCGGAACGGGTGCGGCACGTGAGGCCGTCCCGCACCCGTTCCGGGATCCACCCTCCCGACATCCCCAGGAGCCTGCTGTGACTGCACCGACCTCTCTCCTCCCCGTCGACTACGACGCGCCTCCGGTCAATCCGATCGGGGTCGGGCTGTACTCGGCGGCCACCCTCATCGATGAGACAGGGCCGTCCCGGTTCCTGTCCGGCGGCGTCGAGATCCGGCCCCGCAACTGCGCCACCGGCTGGGGCACCTGGCTCGCAGACCCGTGTGCCACCCCTCCAATGGATGCCCTCAAATCCGGCGACCGCCCCCAGCCCGGTGAACCGTTCGAGCCCCTCGTCATCTGGGGCTACGACGAGTGTGGTCCGCTGGAAGACTTCACCGCCTACGAAGAACGAGCCCTCCAGAACGCACGCTTGCACGAACAAGGTTTGGCCGAAGCGCACTTCGGGGCACGGCTCGCCGCCGATGCGACCCCGACCACGGTGGCCGGCATCGTCGCCGCCGTCGGCGCCCTTGAGGTCGCTCTCGGTGAAGCCGGTTTCTACGGCACCATCCACGCCTCGGCCCGCTTCGCCGCGTTCGCCGCGCAAGCCAACCTGATCATCCGCTCGTCCGGATCCCCGATCCTGCGCACGCCTCTCGGTCACACGTGGGCGTTCGGCGCTGGATACGAGGACACCCTCGGAGCCTCACTGGTGGCGACGGGTCCGGTCACCGTGTGGCGAGACCCTCTGGTGGTCCGGTCCACGCTCGACGAACGGCACAACATCAAGGCTGCGATCGCCGAACGCGGTCTGGTCATCGGCTACGAATGCCTCGTCACAGCCGTCACCGTGGCCGCTGGCGGAGATGACGGCGGTGCCCCGTTCCCCGGTGACGACTTGTTCCCCGCCGGTGACGTATTTCCTGACGAGACTGGAGCGTGATCCCGATGCCCGCAGGAGTGGAGATCGTCATCGAGGACGGTTTCGCCACCGTCACCCCCGACAGCACGCAACGCGGCCACGTGCTCCGAGCGCTGCTCGCCGCTGTCGACCATCCGAGCCTGATCCGCACCGACACATCCGGCACCCGCCGGTCGTACGTTGTGCTCGAGCAGGACGCCCGTGAGGCTGGTCTTCTCGACGAGAAGCCGGTACCAGTGAAGTCTGCCCAAACCAAGAAGCCACCAGCCAAGAAGGCTGCACCCGCCAAGACTGCAGACCAGCCCGAACTCACACAGCCCCCGACGGAGTAACCCGTGGACCTCACTGTCCTCGGCTTCCCTCTGGTCGACACCGGGGCGACCGTGCTCCTCGTCGGCGTGTTCATCGCAGTCGTCACCGACCGTCTCGTCCCGGGAACCCGAATGGACAAGGCGCTCAAGTATCGCGAGGACGAGAACCTCTACCTGCGTGAAGCGCTGTCCGAGTCGCAGAAGCAAGTCTTGCACCTTCTCACGCATGCCGATGGCGGCGCGAGAGTTCTGGAAGCACTACCTCGAGTCCCTGCTGATGGAGGGTCGCCCGATGCGTAGATCGAAACTCGCCGTCGCCGCCGCGCAGGCCGGCGCGGCCGATGCCCGAGAAATCCTCGACGACGTGCGGTCGGCCTGGTCGCTCGTCGACGAGGTGACGGTGCGCCATCAGCGGATCAAGCAGAAGAACCATATCGGTGAGCGTCTCGCCAAACTGTTCGGAGGAGATGCTGATGGAGCGATATAGGTGGCTGACCCGCGGGTTGGATAGGTGGCTTACACCCCGCTATCTCACCGCGGCAGCCGTATTCGCGATCGGGCTACTCCTGTTTCCGATGGCCGGCGCCGAGACCGCCGCAAACATCCTGATCACCTCGCTCGCCGTGTCGCTGTGGATGTTCGTCCTCGGGTACTCCCGCATCCAGTGGACCGAATTCAGCGAAGGCAAGGCTCTGATGGCGGCGATGGTCGCGCTCGCGTCGCTGTGCAGTTTCCTCGCCGTCTATTACTGGACCGGCGGAATCGAGTGGTTCCATCCGATCCGCGGCCTGCTGTATTTGGTGTGCATCCTCGGGGCTTTGAACTTCCTGTTCCTGCTGAGGAAGTGACTGCACCCCGCCGCCCTACTGTGTCGAACTGACGGCCTCACCGTTCCTACACGCATACCGTAAAGGAGCCCGTTGTGGCTGTTTTCCCAGTGGTCAAGGGCACACGCCTGCGGGCCACCAAGGTCAACTCGTGTGGTCTCCCAGTGTCTGGCGCCGCGAACTACGCGGTGACGAACGGCTGGGTGTCCCTCGCAATCTCCCCCGTCATGCAGGAAGCGGAAGAGCTGGAGCAGCGCAACGCGGAAGGCCGCGTCTGTGTTGCCGAGCGCACCCCGCCCGAACGCAAGTACTACAACCTCACCCTGACCCTCTGCCAGGTAAACACGTGCCTGATCACGCTGTTCAACGGCTGGGAGCAGGAACTCGACTGGGAAGGTAACGCCGTTGGTGTCCGTGACCAGCGTCGTGTCGAGTCCGACTACGGTGTCGCGCTCGAGGTGTGGGCCGGCGGTAAGGCCGGGGACGACTGCCCGACCCCGGAGGATGACTCGATCTTCGCGTCGGCGTCGACGGGGAAGTCGTACGGCTACTTCCTGACGTTCGGTACTGAGTTCACGCTCGGTGACATTGAGATCGCGGCGTCGGTCGCGAACTTCACGCTCACCGGCATCACCTTCGCCGGTCCGCAGTGGGGCCGTGGCCCGTGGAACGTTGTCCCCACCGATGCCGCGAACACGCCGGGTCGCCTGCTCACCCCAGTCACGGATGATCAGCATCTGGTCATCCAGCGCACCCCGGTCGCTCCTCCGGAGCCGACCCCGGGCGAGGAATGCTGCCCGCTGGACATCCCGACCATGTTCACCGCACCGGACTACTACTTCGGTGGCCCCGCTGCCGAACCCGCTGCCGACATTGCCGGTGACCCGGCCGTGTGTGTTTCCACCCCTTAGCGGCCGTGCCGGGACCGGATACCTTCCCCGGCGCGGCGCTCTACCCAGGAGGTAACTGAGTATGGCTCTCAATGATTGGCAGAACGGTCAGGCTGGTGGGACACCACTGTCGGCTGAGCGTTTGAACGAGCGGGACGCTGCGATTGTGGCGGCGCAGTCCGCTGTGACGGCGGCAGCGTCGACGGCGGTGTGGGGGTCGGTGTCGGGTAAGCCGTCGACGTTCCCGCCCGTGATCGGCACCACCGCCACCACAGCGCTCGCTGGCAACACCCCAATTCCAGCGGCGGCAACGTGGGCGAACATCAGCGGTAAGCCCGCTGTGGTCGCTGCTGGGGCGGACGCCGCCGCTGCACGTACCGCGATCGGCGCGGGCACCGGCAACTCGAATCTGGCGCTGGGCACCACGGGCACCACGGCGGCGGCGGGCGACCACACGCACACCGCCGCACAGGTCGGGGCGGCCCCTGCCTCGCACACGCACACAGCAGCGCAGGTCAATGTCGCCGCTGATGCCACCAACGGCATCGAGGTGGGCACGCTACAGGCCGCATTGTCAGCGCTCGCTGCGCGTGTCGTCGCACTCGAAACCCCGTAGATCAATTGCACTGCGACGGCCCCGGACCTTGTTGGTTCGGGGCCGTTGTGGAGGAGGACTCCGATCATGGCTTATATACCTTCGCGGGCAGACTGGAAGAACTTGCCGGACCGGTCGACCCCGATCATGGCCGAGAATCTCGAGCATATTGAGCAGGGCATCGTTGATGCTCATGAGGAGCTCGACGGCCGGCTCTCGGAATCGAGCCTTAACGCAACTTATGTGCGGGCATTCCCCGACTCCACTGCGGTGGTCTACGACGGCGAGAACGTGTCCTCCGTGACTGAAGACGGCATCACCACCACCTACACGTACAACCCGGACGGATCGGTGGCGACGGACACCCGCGCTGGAGTGACCCGCACCTACACCTACGACACAGCCGGAAACCTGACCGAGATCGAGGTGCAGTGATGGATCCCGTGACCCTCGGCATGGCGAAGGCTGACGCCCGCCGCAAGTACGTCGACAAGCTGTCGATGTCCACTCCCGCGACCCCGTACCGATTCCTCCTGACCGGAACGCAGGCCATCGAAACGTCTGTGATCGACCGATCCGGCAACGGCGCAGACGCAATCATTCCTGCCGCCACCTACAGCCCCACCGCACTGTGGGCGAACAAGGGGTACATCAGCACCGGAGACGGCACCGGCAAGGGCGTGTGCATCTCCGCAGACAAGACCACGTTCGATCTCGCCACGGACTCGTTGATTCTCGCGTTCACGGTCAACGCTGCGCAGCCCGCCGGCAATCCGCCCCTGATGGGGAACGCCGACGCCTCGACCAGGCAGGGCGTCTACATTTCGGCGCGCAGCACCGGACAGGTGCGGGTCCTGATCACGACCTCCAGCGGGCTCGTGTCGGCCCTGATCATGCCGACCCCGGTCGTGTTCGACGGTACCGATCACCACGTCGTCCTTGCGATCGACGCCCCCACCCGCTCGGTGTTCGTGTTCATCGACGGGCTCCTGGCGGGGTCGTACCCGAACTACTACACGGGCACGACCGCACCGTCATCGACGTGGAACTTCGGCTCGTCCGGAAACGTCATCAACGCCGCGACCACGATGGCGTCCAAGCTCAAGGGTCTGCATCTGATGGTGCTCGAGGATGCCGGATTGCCCTCGAACATCGGGCAGGTGGCCCGCAAGCTGTACGAGAATCCGTCCTCGCCGATCTCGCAGGCCGAGTTCCTGTCCACCTCCAAGTCTGTCCTGATCGCGGTCGGACCCGGCCAGTCGAACGAGGTCGGCTCTGGTCTGTGGCGCTCGTTCAATACCGAGTACGGCTATCCGCTGATCGACCCGGTCGCCCCGAATGGGGCCGCATCGCGGTCGTGGTGGCCCCTGCTGTCCGATCTGCTCGGGCAGCTCGGTGTGTGGACGGACGTGGTCAACACTGCGGTCGGCTCCACCTCGGCGACATCGTCGTGGTGCGGGCACATCCGCGCATGGGTGTCGGGTATCGCGGTGGGCCGCGGCTCCTATGTCCTGTCGGGTGGTGGACTGTGGAAGTGCAACTACCCGGCCGGTACGGCGGGGAACTCGACCGTTGCCCCGACTGGAACATCAGATGTGACCGGTGCGGATTCGGTGCCATGGGTGTACATCGGAGTCCCGGCTGCGCACGAGGTCGAGGGGTACGTCTACAAGGACGGGGATAGTCGGTTCGACCCGAACGGATACTTCGCAGCGGCCACCGCGCAGGTCGCGGGACGCTCGGTCGACTACGACGAGAAGTGGGCGATCATCTCCATCGGCCAGGGCGACAAGACGATGAACGCCCCCCGCGCCAAGTATGCGCAGGCACTCATCAACGCCACCCAGTTCTGGCTGGACCGTGGGTTTAAGGTCGCGTTGGGCTTCACCTGCTACGGCGCGACCACGGGTCTCGAGGACTGGTATCAGAGCGAGTTGATGCCGGGCTGGCAGGATGCGCTCGATCACTTCACGAGCAATCCCGATGTGATTCCCGGTGCGAACCTGCGGACCGCACTGGGTGTACTGCCGGTGCAGCCGAACGAGGGCATCCCCGGATTGAAGGGCGACCAGCTGCACATGAACGACTACGCGTACGCGCTCGCCTCGAAGGCGTGGCGGGACGCTCTGGTCGCTGGCGGCTGGGCCTGAGCCACACCCGCTCGTAACGCATCCCTATAGGTGGCCCGGTAACGCCGCGGCAGGTATTGAGTATGTGATGAGCATGACAACTCAGACGTGCCCCCGATGCAGGCAACACATTGCGATGCGCCACGACGGAACCGAACAGATCACCGACGAGCGAACCAGCCCGTGGGTGTTCGTAGAGCACAACTTCCAGGACCGTCGTGGCGACACCTACATCACCACTCAGTGCCCTGCGACGGGCCGCAACGTGTTCACGGCTCGCGAGAGCTGGTAGCACGCAAACAAAGTGCCCCACCTCTTCGTGAGGTGGGGCGCTTTCAGTCGTCAGGGGAGCGGATCAATGGCTGATCAACTCACGTCCGGTGAAATATCGGGCGTGTGTCTTCTTCAGCATCTTAAGAGATCCACTGGTCAGAGCCACGATCTCCACATCCTTCTCGCGTCCTGCATGCTCCAGTTCGAGGCGACGGCGCATCGCATCCCGACTCGAAGTGGGGCCGTTGAACTCAGTGACCCGACGATCGCGAGTGCGACGATTGAACTCGATGACGAAACTAGGCACTCAGGACACCTCCTCCAGGTCCTCGATCATACGACGGATCTTGTCCATCTGAGCCAGGTGGTCGGCGTGGAGCTGGTCATAATCGCGACGCCTCCGCTCGATCGACTCCAGTGTGATGGCCAGACCTACGTGAAGTTCTGGGTGAGGGCTTTCATCCAGTACGGCCCTCGCCTCTGCCTCCTGCTGGCCATAGCTCAGTTCGTCCCGCTGCGTTTCGATGCGCATGAGCATCTCAGACATGGAGTGCATTATCTCGACGAGTTTCTGGACATTCCTGTTGCTGGGAGCTTCGTCGTATCGGATCCCCCGACCGAATGTGTCTCCCATGCGTTCGTAGGTGTTGGCCCAGGCGCTCTGGCCTTCCGTGCGGATCTGGATTTCGGCGCGACCAGCAGGCACCCGTAGCCATAGGTGGTAGGCGCGGTAGCCGCTGTGTGGGTCTGCGCGAAGGTCCCGGTGACATCGCTCTTCGACCTCGTAGTGCGCTGCGAGTTCGTGCGCGAACGCAGTCTGCTGACTGAGCGTCATATCCGCGTCTACGCGTACGCCGGCAAGGTCCTGAACCTGGTCGAGTGGGATGAGTGGGGGGCGACGTAGCTTCTGGATCAGGGTGTCGATTGTCTTACCGCGAGACGAAACCTCTAGCTCGATGCCCGCGGACGATTCCCAACGGCGGGAGGCGACCTCGTCGGCGATCGTGGCGGCAAGTTCGTGATGCCACAGCATGACGTCGTCGTAGGCGGGGCAATTCTCGGGTGGTACCGAGCCGTCAGCTAAGGCGCGCCCGAGCCTCCCGAGCTTCTTTTTCGACCAGGCTGGAGTGTCCGTTAGCAGCACTGACGCAGCCTATATCCCAGGCGATGGGTGGTGTGGGATAGAGGGGGAACCGATCGTCCGCGCGCTGCGTCCAACCAGACATGGATGCCGAGGACGTACAGATATTGCTGCGGTTCATGGGGATGCTCGAGCACGCCGGGTTGAAGAGTGCGGGCCGGTGCTTCCCGGACTCCGGAGAGTCCCACCGGCCCGCGCATGGAACGCTACCTCGAATCGAACACGCGTGCGACGATAACGGAATGTTGTCGATCGAGCGCGCACCGACTGAGTGTCCGAACGGGCACCCGCTCGGGCCGAACCGTGTCCTCGTTGGATGGGTGCCGTGCACCTGCACGCCGGACGCGACGGGGCATCGCACGTACCAGTGCCGCTTGTGCGACGCCGTGATTGAACGGCCGCCGCACGTCGGTCCGCGGTGGTTCGGGGTGCAGTGGTCTGAGTGACGGCCGCTTACCGCATCGATGCAGTGGCCGATCCGTCCAATGGCTGTTGCGGCGCCAATGGGTCTACCGTGCCAGGTAATACGCAAGCACCATCAATGCGATGGTGATGCCTGTTGCCACCAGGATGACCACATCACCGAGTGGAGATTTGGAATCGTCGAACAGCGGCTCGTCGCGTGTCCATCGCCAATGCTTTGGGGTCACAATCTCAATCAAACCCTTTGGTCTGTTTCGATGTGATCGGTTTGCTTCGGTGATCATCGTTTCGTGGCGACGGTCTGTGCATCCCCCTGCGGGCGCACAGACCGACAACGCTCATGGTCACATGAAATGCCCCTACTGTCTGGATATTTCGAAAGCCCCGCCGTCCCGGTATGAAGTCACGGGGCGGCGGGGCTGGGTTTCACCGCTCGGGGGGTGAACGGTGGAACAGGGTCGCGCGAAACAGGGGGGCGCGCGCGACTATCCCAGACCATACTGCAACTGTGACCTAATTAAAATAGGTTTGGGGCGCATCAAGCGTAGCGCCCCACCTCTTCGTGAGGTGGGGCGCTCTTGCTATTGGGCGTTGGAAAATCAACCGCGAGAGAGCTCTACGACACACGAATCCACAGCCTGGACCCGCTCATCTCCCGGAGAGATCCCCAGAACGTCGCTCGCCTTCGGCCACGACGTCGTGGAGCGTGCGCCACCTGTGGACGAGAACGGCATCGAGTCCTGCACGATCCACACATCCGACCGGTTCTCGAACTTCCCATCCGGCCGCACCGTGGATGCACCGATGAACAGAAGTCCGCCGTCGTCGATCACGGCCGTGTTGTCGAGGATGAGGGTCGAATCGGTGAGGCCAGCCTTGATCCACTCGATCATCCCGGGGTCGGCGGGGGCGCAGCGTGGATCGGTGAAGCGCGCGACCGGTGCTGCCACCGCGGTGGTTGTAGCGGGGGGCGGGGGAGCCTCGGTGGTCGTGGTTGTGGTTGCGGTGGTCGTTGTGGGCGCTGCTGTTGATGTGCTGGTGCTGGTCGGCGCCGTGGTGGTGCGCTCCACCTGCGTAGTCGTGGCCTCCGTTGTGGCCGCCGCAGCAGGTGCCGGCTCTTCCTCCTCTTGAGGGCCGACGATCAACCCGAGCACAATGAGGCCGACGAACACCGCCACAACGCCGCCGAGGACGAGCGGCCAGCGCTTCTTCTTGCCCGATTCAGGCTGAGGATTGGTCATGCCCGGAACATCCCATCCGTCGCATCTTCCGTTACTCCGTGACCTGCCGTAACACCCAGATGGTCTGCACTGCGGATCTCTACCGTGACCACCATGTCCTGCACCTGGCCCATCGACCGGTCCTGCCTCCCCGAGGCAGCGACCCCCGAGGAGCGCGTGAAGCAACGACTCGCTGAGGACCTCGCCGTGTCGGTGCTCTGGGCGCTGTCCGGCCGACAGTTCGGGCAGTGCCCGGTGATCGCACGTCCGTGCCCGCAGGCATGCTCAACGACCAGCGGCACCTATGGTCCTGGCTGGTTCCCGGTGTTCGACGACGGGCAGTGGCGCAACATCACCTGCAACTGCCCCGGCTCCTGCACCGCGTCCGGACCGCGGGTCGTGCACCTGCCCGGACCGGTCGGTGAGATCCTCTCGGTCACGGTCGCTGGGGTCACCCTCGACGAGGCTGCGTACCGGCTCGAGGGTGATCGGTTGTACCGCGTCGACGGCCCGGACTGGCCCAACCAAGACTTGAGCGCCCCGTCAGGGAGTGATGGCACGTGGTCGGTCACCTACACACGTGGCGTGCCCGTACCCGCCGGGGTGGGGGTGCTCGTCGGGTTGCTGACGAAGGAGTTCCTCGCAGCGTGTTCCGGTGGTAAGTGCCGGCTGCCGCGGCGTGTGCAGTCGATGACGCGAAACAACGTCAGCTACCAGATGGTGGACCCGCAAGATATTTACGCCTCCGGTAAGACCGGTCTCTCGGAGATCGACCTGTGGCTCGCCGCAGTCAATCCGACCGCGCTACAGCAAAGGCCGACGGTGCGATGAACGACGTCGACTGTGTCATCAACGCGCTGATCACCGCGCTTCGGGAAGCATTCGCCCCGGGCTCGGAGTATCCGCCGCTCGGCGGCGGTACCGAGCACGTCCGGGTGTTCGCCGGGGACGCGATCCCACTCTCAGCGTGGAACGCACACGCCGAAGGTGGCGACAACTGCGGTGAGCCGTTCCTGTGGGTGCGTCTCGTCCGCCGATACCGGACACAGGCATTCCCGGCCCCGTTCGTCGGTCCGGCTCCGTGCGGGCTGCCGTCTGCGGTCGCGATCGAGGTCGGCGTCGGACGCTGCGCAGTGGTCGAGTTGGAGCCGTCGTGGGATGACTACGCGACCGAGGCGGAGATCGGCATCGACGACTCGTGGCGGATCGACCTCGCCTTGTGTCGGGCCATGTCGAAGATCATGCAGTCCGAATGCGGGTTGAACACTGCGATCGACTCGATCGTGCCCTACGGGCCAGAAGGTGGCGTGGTGGCGTACATCGGCACCGGCTACGTCCAATTGAACGGAGGAGTCTGATATGGCACAGCGCATCACTGTCGAGGGCACGATCACCCCGTCGACGTTCCTGGGGACCGGCGCCCGGCGCACGGTCACCCGGACCGAGTTCGTCGACAAACTGATCTCCAAGGGGTTCATCCGCGTGGTCGCCGACGACGCGGTCGAGTCGCAGCCAGCCCCGAAGGCAGCTGCCGTGGTGGAGGAGATCGACGTGCCTGGACGCAACGAAAGCCGAGACACCTGGGCGAAGTTCCTGACCTTCCAGGAAGTGCCCTTCACCGATGAGCACAGCCGCGATGAGCTGATCGAATTGTGGTACGCCGACCACGGTCAGACCGTTGGCTGACGCACGCTACGAGCTTCACCTCGACCAGGGGCGGCTGGGTCAGCAGGTCCAGCCGATCCTGGCTCGCAAGGCCGCGTCCCTCACGCGCCGGATCTCGGCGCAGGCCAAGACGAACGTCCCGGTCCGCACCGGGTTCCTGGGCCGCTCCATCCAGGAGGACCCGATCGTGTTCTCCGGGCCCTTCCGCGTGACGACTGGTGTTACGGCGACCGCGGACTATGCGGCGGCGGTGCATGACGGGACACGTCCGCACGTGATCCGGGCGCGTAACGGGCAGTACTTGAAGTTCCCCGGCAGCAACGGTCAGCCTGTGTTCGTCCGGTCGGTGAATCATCCGGGGACTAGGCCGCGTCCGTTCTTGCGTAACGCGGTCGAGCAGGTGCTGCGCGCCGATGGACTCGCCTGATCGGTGCACGGTCCGTCTCTAGCCTGCCGGTGTTACCTGCTGGCACTACCAAGGACGGCCTCCATGACTGCATTTTCTGACGACCCCGCCAAGATCGCCCGCGACGAGGCGGATCTCGCCGAACGTAAGCGCAAGCTCGGGCTGGAGAAGTCCGACGCTCCTGAGGTGATCGACCTCGACGAGTCCGGGGAGGTTGCTCCCGCTGCCTCTGCTGTGGCGGTCGCGGAGAAGGAACCGTGGGCGCACGAGCTCCTCACCGACTTCTACGGTGAGGACTGGGAAGTCCGTAAGCCGACCGAGCAAGCCCTCGCCGGATTCGCATTGGCCGCCGGCAAGTACGTCCCGCAGAAGCTGCAGAACGACCTCGTGGGGTTGTTCATTCGCAACCACATGTCGGAAGAGTCTCACGAGCACATGTACGAGCGGCTGATGGACCCTGACGATGCGTCGTTCACCCCGGCTACTCTCGGTGAGATGATGCGCGAGATCGCCCTGTTGGGCCGTGATGAACTCAAGTCGGTGGAGTCATGAGCGCCGAGGACGACCTCGGCAAGATGATCTCCTCGATCGTCTCCGATGAGACAGCGGACCGGGCGACGGTGCTGGCCGGTGGCATCACCCTCGGCACCATGCTCGCCGGTGTCTACCGTGGCCTGACTCAGGGCGGTATGCCTTCCGGCGCTGCTCTGGAGGTCGTCAAGACGGTTGCGGCTGCAGGTATTCAGAAGAAATAGCGCTGCACCGCCGCTCTCTAGCCTGACCGTGTGACGGCACCCAGCGGCTCCATCGGAATCGGCATCACCATCGATGCCGGGGATCTCTCCACCGAGATCACCCAGGCTGTGCAGTCCGCCATGTCCGGGGTCCTCAGCACCGTCCGGTCCAGCATGACGCAGGTCGAGGGCGCCATCAGCGGAATCGACACATCCGGCTTCAACCAGGTCGCACAAGCAGCGCAACAGGCCGCGCAACAGGCCCAGCAAGCAGCGCAGCAGTCGACGAACTCGATGAACCAGGCCACCCAGCAGGTCGGCGACACCGCTACCCGGGCAGCACGATCGGCGAACACGGCGATGTCCCGGATCGACGCCACCGCCATTCAGCGGATCGCCGCCGGGGCCGATGACGCGATGGATCACCTCCAGCAGCTGGACCGTTGGCAGCTCCAGGCCCTGACCCAGGAAGTGAACCGGGCCGGGCAGAACATCGGCAACGAGATCGGCGCCGGCGCCTCCCAGGCAGAACGCTCCCTGGGGCAGCTCGATGCTGCCTCGCTGGAGCGTCTGCTCCGGCAGATCCGGGACGTCGAGCAGGGCGTCGGTGAGATCGACGACGAGACGGACCAGGCTGCCTCCGCGTTCGACCGGTTCGGTGCCGCCGGGGACGGCCTCGTCGGCAAACTCGCCGGGGTGGCGGGCGGGCTCGTCGCGATCGGTGGCGCGATGGACATCGCGATGGGCGCCATCGAGGGCAAGGAGATGAACAACAAGCTCGCCGCCCAGCTCAACATGGACCCGGAGGAGGCCGCGAAGGCCGGCCGGATCGCGGGTGGTCTGTTCCGTGACGGGTACGGCGAGTCGATGGAAGGCGTCAACGACGCCATCGGTGGCGTCGTGTCCTCCCTCGGAAACATGACGGACATGTCCGAGCAGGAGATCGCTGGTCTCACGGAGTCCGCGCTCGGTCTGTCGAAGGCATTCGAGGTCGACGTCGGGCAGTCCGCGCAGACGGCGAACATGATGATTCGCAACGGCCTGGCGAAGGACGGGGCCGAGGCTTTCGATCTGATCACTGCCGCGATGCAGGGCGTTCCGGCGATGGCGCGGGACGAGATCTTCCCGGTCATGGACGAGTACGCCACGTACTTCCAGTCCCTCGGGTTCGACGGCACCGAGGCCATGGGCATGATCGTCAATGCGTCGCAGAACGGCGCCATCGGCATGGACAAGGCCGGGGACGCGCTCAAGGAGTTCGGCATCCGCGCTACCGACCTCGGGGACACCGGGGCCATGGAAGCGCTGGAGGGTATGGGCTTCGTCGCCTCCGACATGGCTAACGCTCTGCTGGCAGGTGGAGACACCGCGCAGGAAGCCTTCCAGAAGATCGTCGGTGGTCTGCAGGGGATCGAGGACCCGGCGGCGCAGGCAGCAGCGGCGACCGCGTTGTTCGGTACGCCGCTGGAGGACCTCGACAAGACGAAGATTCCCAACTTCCTCGCGGGCCTGTCCAACGCGGACTCTGCTCTCGGTGATGTGTCCGGGCGTGCGCAGGAGATGGGGGACACCCTCCAGTCCGGGCCCGGTGTGGCACTGGAGAAGCTCACCCGTCAGATCAAGGGGGAACTGACGGACGCCCTGTTGGCGGTGGTCGGGTACTTCCAGGAGAACCAGGACGTCGCCAAGATTCTCGGCGGTGCCCTCCTCGGACTTGTCGGTGCCTACGCTGCCGTCCGGACAGCATCCGCGCTCAACTCCATCGCCCTCGGTATCCAGACCGCGGCGACCGGGGCGAGCACAGCGTCTATCGCAGCCAACCGTCTCGCCATGGGTGCGGCTGCGATCGCGTCCGGTGTGATGCGTGGCGCGCAGCTCGCTGGTGCCGCCGCGACCGGGATCGCCACAGCCGCGCAGTGGGCGTTCAATGCCGCGATCTCCGCCAACCCGATCACCCTGATCGTCATCGCGATCGCCGCGCTGGTGGCCGGCCTCGTCCTGTTCTTCACCAAGACGGAGCTGGGCCAGCAGATATGGCAGGGCTTCGTCGACTTCCTGTCCTCCTCGTGGGAGACGATCAAGGGCGCGTTCCAGGCGGCGTGGGACTTCATCTCCCCGATCCTGCAGAGCATCTGGGACTTCGTCTCCACGTTCCTGGTCGGAGCGTTCAACGCGCTTGTCGGGGTCGTGACCACGGTGTTCGACACCATCGGCGCGGTCATCTCGGCGGTGTGGAACAACGTCATATCGCCGATCTTCAACTTCTGGCACACGATGATCACCGGAGTCTTGATCCCGATCATCATGTTCCTGTGGAACTCGGTGATCGCTCCCGCGTTCAACGGGATCGGGTCGATCATCTCCACCGTGTGGAACACGGTCATCAACGTCATCTTCACGGCGTTCCGTGCCGGGATGGACGCCATCGGCGTGGCGGCGAACTGGCTGTGGAACAACGTCATCATGCCGGTGTGGAACGGCATCGCCTCCACGATCTCGTTCGTCTGGACCAACCTGATCATGCCGGTGTTCGACGGCATCAAGGCTGGGATGTTCGCGATCGGTGATGCCGCGACGTGGTTGTGGCACAACGTCATCACCCCGGTCTGGACCGGGATCGGGGACGCGATCCGGTGGGTGATCGACAACGTCATCAAACCGGCGTGGGATGGGATGAAGTCTGCGCTGCAGTCGGTCGGAGACTTCTTCGGGACCGTAGTCGGTGGAATCAGGACAGTCTGGGATGGGCTTCGGAGCATCCTCGCGAAGCCGATCAACTTCATGATCAACACCGTGTACCGGGACGGCATCCAGAAGGCATGGAACGCGATCGCCGGTTTCATCCCGAACCTAGAACCCGCCCCGGACATCGCGCCGATCCCAGAGCACGCGACCGGTGGCCCGATCCGCGGTCCCGGCACCGGTACGTCCGACGACGTGCTGATGTGGGGCTCCAACGGCGAGCACATGGTCACCGCCAAGGAAGTCATGCGCGCCGGCGGCCACAACGTCCTGTACGCGATCCGCGACATGATCGCCCGCGGTATCCCCTTCGAGTGGGACGGCGGTCGGGTCGTCTCCAAGGTCGGCGAGAACAACATGTCCCGCTACGGCGCAGCGGTGCAACGTCAGGGGTTCGGCAACGTGAACCCCGAAGGACTGTTCGACGCACTCCTGCCCGGCTACAAGGATGGCGGTGCGATCGTCCTCGAGCCGTGGATGCTGCAGCTCGCCGAAGGCCACAAGTTCGCGCAATCCCAATCCGGCAAGCCCTACCAGTGGGCGGGACCGTCCGGCCTCGGAAGCTCGTTCGACTGCTCCGGGTACATGGCCTCCATCGCCGCAGCAATCCTCGGTGGCAACGTGTGGCAGAGGTACTGGTACACCGGATCGTTCGGACGTGGTCAGGGGCCGGGCGGTCCGCAGGGCTTCGTCCCCGGCGTCGATGCGGGATTCTCCATCGGCGTCACCGACGACCCGGGCGGACCGGGTGGTGGCCACACCGCCGGTGTGCTCGGCGCAGTGCCCGGCATGTTCCCCGTGACCCGTGTCGAATCCTCGGGCAGTGGCGGTGTGCAGTACGGCGCCGGCCCGGACGTGATGTCGTTCCTCGGCCAGTACCACCTCCCGATCGGAGCCAACGGATTCTTCCAGCCCGGCATCGGGGGAACGGTCGGCCCGTCCCCGGACGAACAGCGCTCGTTCCTTGTGGACAAGGTGCACGACGTGCTCACGTCGATCACCGATCCGATCAAAGGACTGTTCGCCTCGAAGGTGGGAACACCTCCGCCGGAGTGGTACGCGGTGCCCCCGAAGTTCCTCGACGGCGGGGTCGACGCGATCACCGACGGCGCGGCAGTCGTGATCGACGGTCTCGGTGGCCTGCTCTCGTCGGCCTGGTCGTCGGCGAAGAGCATCGGCGGGAACGTCCTTGACGCACTCAACCCGTTCGACTCCGGCGGCATGGCACGCGGTATCGGCTTCATGCCGAAGAACATCATTGCGCCGGAGCGGGTGCTGTCGCCGGAGCAGACCAAGCTGTTCGAGATCCTGGTGACGTCCCTCCAGGCCCTGTCGAAGGGCGACTATGACGGCGGTCTGAGCAGGGTCGGGATCGAAGAGGACTCGGCGATCGTCGACGCTGCGCTCACCATGCAGGAGGTCGCCACCTCGGTGGACGCGCTGGTGAACAAGGGCGACTACGACGGGACGATGGCTCGGTTCGGTATCGAGGAAGACCACGGGATCGTCGACGCGGTGCTGTCGGTGCGTGAAGTCGCCGCCTCGATTGACACCCTGGTGCGGGACGGCGACTACGACGGCACGATGGCCCGGTTCGGTATCCAGGAGGATCACCCGGTCATCGACGCGGTGCTGGACGTGAGGGACGCCGTGGTGGCGCTGGACGAGAACGCGGTCAAGGTCGCCACGGACACCATCGAAGCGTTGGGCAACAGTGCCTCCAAGGTCGCGGTGGATCTGATCGAGGCTCTCGGTCCTTCTCCCCGGGAGAAGATCGAGCAGGTCAGTCCGGACCTTATGAACTTCCTCGATGACCTGCGTGAGGAGTTCAACGAGCAGGGTGAGCTGATCTCGTCGACCGAGTCGCAGGCCCGCCGTAGCCAGTCCTCCCATGCGCAGGTCCTCGCCGAGCAGTACCGGCAGCTCGAGGACCAGGTGCTGGATGTCTCCAACCGGCTGTCCTCCGGGGTCCTCGGTCCGGTGGTGCAGACGGCGATGCAGTCCGCCCTCGGGGTGGTCAACAAAGCTCTGGTGGCGGCGACCGAGGATGTCACCGCCGCGCAGGGTGAGACCACCGAGGCGGTCAAGGGGATCGACACGGCCGGGGACGACCCGGAACCTCCGTTCGGTGCGCCCGGCTCCGCGTTCGATCTGGCAGCGGAGTTGTCCGACATGGTGGTGTCGGTCGCGAACACCGCCTCGGACGCCCTCATGCAGGTCGGCATGGACATCGCGAAGGCAGCGTTGGAGCAGCAGAAGTCCGAGGTCGACAATCCTCGCGGTGTGCTCGGCGACGAGGACAACTCCGGCGGCACCCTGATCGACACCATCGTCCGGCTCACCGGTGTGGAGATCCAGATCCGGGACACCATCTACGCGGTCGCAGAGGATGTGAAGGCGTTCCGGGGTGACCAGTTCCAAACGTTCGACGAGACCGGACAGTTGCTCTCGGACACCGCCTCGATGCTGGAGCGGTCCGCCTCGAGCACGGACATGGTGCTCGCGGAGCAGAACCGCATCAACCGTGAACTGATGAAGTCGGTGATGCGGTACCTGATGGTGAATGTCCTCTTGCCGGTCCTGTCTGCACTGTTGACGGCGCTGATCACCATCGCGGTCACTCTGGTGGCTGCGGCTATCGGCGCGATGATTGCCGGCCCCATCGGTTTGGCGATCGGCGCAGCGTTGGGTGCCGTGGTCGGGTTGGCGTTGTCGGCGGTGGCGGCCGGGGTCATCGGGTCGGTGGGTCTCGGCGCAGCTGCCGCTATCGACTCGTTCGATGAGGGTGGTGTCGCGAACGGGATCGGCATCATGCCGAAGAACACGATCGCCCCGGAGCGTGTGCTCTCCCCGCGTCAGACCGCGTCGTTCGATCGGTTGGTGGATTTGCTCGACGCCCGCGGTATCGGCGGTGGCGGCAACAAGTCGGTGCACGTCGGGTCGGTAAATGTCCACGGTACTCAGGCGGCGGAAAAGTCCGCCGATCACCTCCTGTCCCTGCTGAACAGTTAGGAGTCCGATGTTCCGCGGATGGCTAGAGCTGAACGGGCAGGAGCTGTCCAACTCGTCGCGCCTGGTGTCGCACCTGCAGCGCAGCGCCCCGGTGAGTGATGACCAGATCGGGATGCAGATGCCGTGCGCGTGCGACATCACGGTGCCGTACGACGACACGTGGCCCGGCCTGATCGACGTCCTCAACAACGGCCCGTACACGCTGGACAATGCCCCGTGGTACGACGCATCCCGCCCGGAGTCACTCGAGTTCGCTGGGGTGTGGCTGCTGGATGTGCAGGGGATGGACACGGTGCCGGTGCAGCGGGACATCTCGCAGGCCATCTGCGCGGGTGGTGTCGCATCGTGGGCGCGGGACACCTCCCGGAACCTGTCCTTCTCGGCGTTGATCGTGTCGTGCACCAACGCCGGCGCCCGGTACGGGCTGAACTGGCTGTCCTGTGTTCTGAGGCAGGGCAACATCCGGGGTGGTGTGGATCTGGCGTTTTACCGGGCGCATCCGGATGACACGTCCGCGTCCCCGGCGTCGTTGTATCGGACCTCGTTCGGGACGGTGCTCACCTCCGCCCCGACGGTGTCGGACTACGCGGGTAAGGGCGGCTCCAATCGGCACCGGCAGGCCTCGATCTTCCGGGTGGACTGGGAGATGGCGTGCACCAACCCGTACCTGTACGGGGCCACGACGACGTCGGTGGTCGGGTGGGACACGACGGTGGAGGAGTCGATCACGTGGGCGCACGCCCCGGACTGTGACGACATGGGCAGTTGCGATCTGCCGACGATCTACAACGCGGAGTGTGCGCCGCCGGTCATCAATCTGGAGCCTGCGCAGATCCCTGTGTGCGGTGGCTGTTTGCCGTTGTGCTCGATCGAACGGCGGACGTGGCAGCTGACCGGGGATGTGGCGACGGCATGCGATGAGACGACGGTGTCCATCCGGGTGAACAACACCTCGGAGACCGAACCGTTGACGGTGAACTTCTTCTGGCGTCCGTGCGGGTCGGATGAGGCGTGCGATCGGGTGTATCCGCTGACGGTGTCCGGGTTGCCGGCGGGGATGACGGTGGTGGCGGACTCGATCACGGGTCGTCCGTACATCGACAACAACGGTCAGAGGCAGCGTCAGGTCGGGATTATCACCACGCCGACGGGTGCACCGTGGCAGGCAACAATGCTGGACACGATGTTGTGCTGGGAGCTGGTCGCCGAGTCCGCTCCGGGTGCGGAGTACACGGTGATTGTCGAGATGAGGGGCAGGGACTCGTGAACATTCCGATGGGGATGGAGGCGACGGCTGAGGTCGAGAAGTCCTCCGATCCTGATCTGTGGGCCGAAGCGATGGCGACGCAAGACGACGACGAGGGTGGTAACTGATGCCTGCCGGTGTGGCCGTATATACGGCGAATGAAGTGTTGGACTGGCTACGCGGCGAGGCTCCCGCACCGGTCCCCGGCCTGTACGTGAAGTTGCATACCGACAACCCCGGAGCGAATGGGACGACGTTCCCGTCGGCGGTAACCACGCGTCGGCAGGCAACGATGAACGCCGCAGCCGGCGGGTCGATCACGCTCAATGCGATGTCGGGGTCTTGGGCGATGACGACGGCGGAGACCATCACACACATCTCGGTGTGGGATGCCACGACCGCCGGGAACTTCCTGATCTCCGCGCAGCTCACCACCCCGCGCTCCGTGGCTAACGGTGACACGTTGACCATGACTTCCCTCGTTATCGGCAACACTCCGATCGCCGCCTGACCCACGACCAGCACAGAAGGGAGGCGGTGAGCTGTGTCGTCAATGGGCATGGACAAGTCCGGGTCCCAGGCGACCACCCAGAACACGTGGAACAAGCTCACCGGCTTCGTTGTTCGACCCGGGTACCCGGATACGGTCATCTCCGACAGCACGTTGGTGATGAACGCGCCCGGTGTCGGGGACATCGCGTTCTCCGGCACCGTGCAGCTCACGGGCGACGTCCAGCAGTTCCGGGTCGTCCGCAACGGATCGGAAGTCCTCGGCTCTCCGGCCAACCAGGACGCTATCGGCACCGTGCCCGGGGTGTCCGTGTCCGCCGGGGACACCCTCGAACTCCAGTACCAAACGAACTCGCTGTTCACGCAGCGGCGCAACGTCACGGGCGGGTACCTCACGTTCGACCAAACGACGCAGGATCATCCGGCGTCGGGCTCCCCGGAGATCGGCTGGTTCACGCAGACCGCCGCCGAGGTGGAGCGGCACGTCGGTGCCGAGGCAGACATCGGCTGGTCGGCCACCGCCGGGCTGGGCCTGGACAACACAATCGACGCGCCCGCCGACATCGGCTGGTCCGTAGACGCGGACTTCTACCACGGAGGGGAGAAGTTCCTCGGCGCCGCGCCGGTCATCGGCTGGTCCGCAGAAGCGGAGACGGCGCACGGTGTGGCGCGCTACTTCGACGTCGAGACCGACATCGGCTGGGCCGTCGAGGCGGAGCTCGAGCACATCCGGAAGGTGGAGCCTCCCGGTGTCCTGTGGGAGACCACCACCGTCTCTATTCACACCCGCGACGGGCGAGTCCTCGGAGCGCTGCTGTGCAACGGACTCGAAGGCATCATCTGGGGTCGGGAGCGGCTGGAGGTGTCCACCTGCGATATCACCGCGCTGACCCAGGCGGACCCGGAGTTGATGGAGGACATCCGGCCGTGGGTGCACTGGGTGACGGTCTGGTACTCAGACCGGCCCGTGTGGTCAGGGCCCATCCAGAAGGCCACGCTCGGCCGGACACTCACCACGATCACAGCGAAAGACCCGTCGACGTTCATGTGGCGGACCCGGGTGCCGGTCACCCGGACGTGGGCGGACACAGACCCGACGTCCATCGCGGACTCGGCGGTGCGATCGATGAACGAGTTGCATCAGCTGACAGCGGCGCCGGTGGTCATTCCGGCGGTGTCGCAGGCGTTCACCTATTCGGCGACTGCGGACTCGCGGATGATGCACCAGATGTTCGACGACCTGGTGAAGCTGGGTTTGGAGTGGACTGTGCACGCAGGCCGGTTCATCCTCGGGCCGTTCACGCGGGAGCCGATCGCGGAGCTGTACGAATGCGATTTCCTGGTGGAGATCCAGCGGTTGCGGGATGGCACGGCGACGTTCAACGACGTGCGGGTGCAGGGGCAGAACTGGGCGCAGACGGCGACGGCACCTTTGGCCGGATTGCGGCTGCAAACTCTGGTGTCGCTCGATGACGTGTTCGGCGTGTCCAACATTCAGCGGGCTGCGCAGTTGTACGCGGAGGACGTCGCGTCCATCCGCGATGTGCTGGTCATCCCGTCCGGTGCGTCGCTGCATCCGGAGGCGGACATCGACCTCGACGATCTGATCCCGGGCCGGGTGGTGCGGGTCAATGCAGCTGGGGTCTCGAATTTGATGATGATCGACCAGATGCAGGTGTCCGCGACCCCGGCGTCGTTCGATGTCACCCTCACCCTGATCTCGATGGAGAACAAGACAGAATTGGCGGAGTTGGCATGACAGGTACAGCGAAGGTCAAACCGGCGAAGGACGACGCGGAGTGGGCTCGGAACACGCAGCGTCGGCTCGAGCAGGTGGAGCATCCGGCATCGTCGCGGATCGGGAACTGGGTGCTGTCCACAGACTCGGACACCGGTGATCTGATCGCCTCCAACGTCAACGGCGGGTCGGTGGTGATCGCCAACGAACCGGAGGACGGCGGGGATGCGGATGTCGTGGCGTCGGGGTGGTCGCATCTGAAGGTGTCCCGGCAGAACCCGCAGACCCTGTCCGCGGGCAACCACATCCCCATCGAGTGGGACACGGTGGACACCTCGACCGACGACTGGAACGTGGCGACTGGTTCGTCGACGCTGGTGTTCCCGGATTCCGGTATCTGGTTGATGACCTACAACGTCCGGTATGGGCTGAACTCCGCCGTGGCCGCTACGGGGCGCATCTATCTCGACGGTTCCCCTGTGGTGTCGGGCCGGCATCAACCGTCCGGGACGGCGTCTGAGCCGACGATCCTGTGTTCTTCGACGTTCTCGGTCTCTGCCGGGTCGGAGTTGTACTGCACGGCGTGGTTGTCCGGTGGTGGCAACTACACGGTGGGTCCGTCGAACACTGTTCCGTCCGATGTCACTTCCCTGTCCCTGCTCCGTCTACCGATCGGAACGTGACCATGGCGCAAGTCTGTGTTTCTCGAAATCTGGACATCTCTACCGGCGAGCTGGCCATCCAACCGTGGTCGGTGCCCCGGCATGTGTACGACCAGTCGTTCGCCTCCGTCGGCAACGGGCCTTTCACCGCGCAAACCAACCTGCCGGGCAAGTTGATGATCGACTCCGGGGTGCAATCGTGGACGAACACGTCGCCGCTGCCCGCGCAGATCCTCCTGCGGGTGCAGCGCGGCAGCCGGTACTTCACAGTGTCCGCTCCCAACCTGGTGCAGATCCGGGACCGGTGGACCACCTCCATCGGCAGCAGCGATCCCCGCACCCCGGACGTGTCGAACCAGTACCAGGGCGCGTCCGGCGGCGGTGTGGACATGTCCACCCGAACCACCACGCTGCCGTGGGCCGGTCTCGCGTGGATCTGGGACGACGCCATGATCACCGAGGACTGGTTCGGTCCGATCCCGCCGGGGGAGGACTTCAAATTCTGGTACCGCTGCACCCTGTGGACACCACCGCCGTGGTCGAACAACGCCAACGGTGGTGTCCCCTTGCATGAGTGCACGCTCGACCCGGTGCGTATCCAGTTGATGGTGTTCCCGGTCCAGGATGAGGAGGTGATGGGCTGATGTCCCTACGCGTCTGCACAGCAGAGTTCATGCTCTCGACGTCGAAAGGCACCGGGTTCGCGCCGTCTTGGCTGCCGAGTCTCCTCGCGGAACGCATGGCCACGTCCGGACGCGACGGCCAAGTCGACCGGGCGCCCGACGGTGTCCCGTTCATCGACACGGACATCCTGTGGACCAACACGTCCGACGACCCGATGCACCTGCACATGAGCGTCCATCGGGCGTCCCGATCCTTGGTCACGTCCAACCCGAACACGGTCACGATCGACGACGCGTACAGCTTCGACGTGGCAGTGTCCCCGTCGGCTCCGCTGGCCGCGGTCACGGACAACGGGTTCGGTGCGCGGCTCAAGGCGAACCGCTCGACGTCGACGTCGGTCTTGTTCGGCCGGTTCTTCCGGGACATCCCGGACTGGGTGACCAACGTGGACATCGGGCTGATCGAACCGGGGGAGACGGTGCACTTCCGGTACCGGGCGTTGTTCTCCACGCCGGGGCAGTGGCGGACCGGGTCCTCAGCCCGGCACGAAATGTATGCGCGCTGGTGCAGGCTGCGCCTGTGGGGCGCGCCGTGGGTGGAGGGGAGTATCTGATGACCGAACCGATCGTGGTCCCGTGCGTGGATCCGGACGACTTCACGATGGTCGACGGCACCCACATCCGGCCGAGGGATCATCTCCAGTGGCGGCACGTCGCCACCAACTACGCCAACGCGGTCACGAGGGCGTTCGACCCGAACGACGGCACCGCGAAGGATGTGGCGGTGCACTCGCTCAACGCGCAGTGGACCAACGACACCCCGCTGGCCCAGAACGTGTACGCCCTGATGACCCGGGGCGGGACGAAGATGATCATGCAGGCGCAGTCCCGGGCCTACATTCGGACCAACATCGGACAGGTCGTCGGCGTGGCTCCAGCGGACCCGACAGCGTCGACGACGATATCGAGGTTCGGGGTCGGCTACTCGCGCGGTGTCACCGCCGCGAACGAGGCGTACTACGGCATCCTCGAGGTGCGGATGGGTGAGCGCACATTGCTGGTCGGGGACACGCTGCTGGTGCAGCCCGGGGAGACGTTCAAGGTGTCCGCCGCGCTCCGATTCATCTCCGAGCACTGGGAGTCGCTGCCAATCCACAACGGGGATACGGAGACGGAATCCGAGTTCAACTCGGGAGCGACCCAGTTCGACATCTTCACGTACCCGGCCATTAGCTAGGGTGCCGGCCGTGGCCTCACATACACCTCCCGCTGCGTCTCCTGCCTTCGAGGCACCGACGGGGTTCGACGATCTGATCTCCCAGGTCGAGGACATCCTCGAGGGCGGCGATCGGTGGCACACCATCACCGTCGAAGGCGCGACACTGCGGGTCCGCAAACCGCAGCCGACCGCGATCAAAGCGCTCAACGCCGCAACCGGGAAAGGGTCGTCAGCGGAGCTCCGGAAGGACTCGATGACCCTGTTCGTGCAGCATCACCTGCACCCGGCCGACTGGGAAATGATCCTTGTCTGGATGGTGGATCCGGAGCAGTCGTTCTCCGCGGCCTCGCTGGGAGAGGTGATGCGGCGGATAGCAACGCTGGGCACCGCCCGCCCTACCGTGCGGTCGTCTCGCTGGCGCAGGCGACGGGGCATTACTGGCGGACGATCCGGGCGAAGCTGATCCTGGCGGGGATTACGGATCCGCTGCGGGAGCTGCCGGATCTACACGCTCTGTTGGATGTGGTGGAGGCGTCGGCGACTGAGCAGATGTCGACGGAGGATCGGGACAAGTTCAACTTCCAGATGTACCGGCCGGATCCGTCGGAGAAGCCGGTCGGGTTCGAGGAGGATGAGCAACTCGACGCGTTCGCTGCGTTCGAGGCAGTGGCCGGCGGGCTGAAATAGTCTGCACGGTGCGTCCCTACCGTATGCGTCATGGCTGGTAAACGGGACTTCTATGCACGCGAGGTGCTCCGCGCTGGCCGCGACCTCGGCATCACCCGGCAGGGAATCATCATCGGATTCGCCACGGTCTCGGTCGAATGCGACTGGATCATGCACGCCAACCGCGCGGACCCCGAATCGCTCGAGTACCCGCACGAGCGGATCGGGAAGGACTCGAAATCGTCCGGCCTCTTTCAGCAGCAGCCGCCGTGGTGGGGCACGGTCGCGCAGCGGATGGACCCGTACCAATCTGCGGTGCTGTTCTTCACCGAGCTGAGGAAACTCCCGTACGACACCGGTGCACGGTCGCCTGGCTGGTACGCGCAGGCGGTCCAACGCTCCTCGTTCCCGGATCGGTACGACACCCGCATCGGCGAGGCGACCGCACTCTACGAACACATCACCTCCACCGAGACGGAAGGGGCCATGGTGCCCGCGTACACGATGAACGAAATCGACCTCACCGGGTCGCACAGCTCGCACAGCTCCCGCAACGGGGCTCGCCCGTGGCTGTTCGTGCTGCACACCCAGGAGGGCAACGGCACCGCGGAGTCATTGCACAACTACTTCAAGGTCGCGCAGGTCTCCTACCACTACACCGTCGACAACAAGACCCTGATCGGATCGGTCAACACCGACCGAGCGGCCTGGTCGGTGCTCGATGCGAACCCGTACACCCTCAACCTGTGCTTTGCCGGGTCCCGCGCGGGGCAGTCCCGGCAGGAGTGGCTCGACCGGTTCGGCAATGCCATCGATCTCGCTGCGCAGGTAGCGGTCCGGGACAGCATCCAGTACGGCATCGAGATCCGGGTCCTGGGGCAGGATTACGACAAGATCGCGCGGAAGGTCCAGGGCGTGTGCGATCACTCCGGGATCACGTACGGGCTCAAGATCGGCAACCACACCGACGTCGGCCCGAACTTCCCGTGGGACGTCTTCGAGGAGCGCGTCCACCACTGGGCGAGCGGAGAGATGCCCGCGGTCCCGGAGCCGTTGGTCAACGCCGTCGACGTCGAGGCGGATGCGAACCCGTGGCTGGGCGAGCGGATCACCGCAGGGGAAGGTGAAGCGGTCGACGGCGGGAAGTACGCCCACTTCGAGCACGGCTCGGTCTACTGGCATCCGTCCACCGGGGCCTGGGCCATTCCCGCGGCGATCATGGAGCCGTACGAAGCGCTGCGGTGGGAACAGTCCTACGTCGGCTTCCCGGTAGGACGCCACACGGAGCTGCCGGACGGTGTGGTGCAGGGCTTCCAGGGTGGAGCGATCTACCGGAAGAACGGCTACGGCGGGCACGTCGTCACGGGGATGATCCGCGCATTCTGGGATCGATCCGGCTACGAGAACGGTCGGTTCGGATGGCCCATCTCAGACGAGATCTGGGCCGATGGCACAGGCACCGTCCGATACCAGAACTTCGAGGGCGGTCGAATCACGTGGTCCGCCGACGGCACGGTCGGTACTCACGAGCGTCCGGGCTTCGACGCCATCACCACCGAGGAGATCTGACCATGTCGGACAACGTCGTGGACATCATCGCCAGGAACGTCATCGAGAAGGTCGGCGACGAGATCGAAGCACGTACCCAGGCGGCCGTCCAGGCAGTCAGCGAGCGGGTACAGATCGAGGCACAGAGACGCATCGACGCCGCGGTCGCCGACATCCCGACGATCGCGATCCGAGCGGCACAGCAGGCCGTTCCTGTCCCGGTGACGGGGGAGCTGGTGCTCGACGAACAACCTGACGCGAAGTCGGACGCGAGGGATCGGGCGTGGCGAACCCTCGTGCAGGGTTTCGTTGTGACTGTGGTCCTCGCGGTGATCACTGCCTTCGTAACTGCGGTCGCCGCTCCGGATTTCGATCTGCTCACCTGGGATTCCTGGAAGGCAGCAGCCACTGCAGGAGGTACCGCTGCGGTGATGGCTGTCGCCGCCTACATTCAACGTCTGGTCAGTCCGCCGAAGGCTGAGCGGTCAGGTGGGCTGCCCCCGGTCGGGCGGTGATCTCTGCGTGGTTAGGCTGAGTGCCGTGGCCTGACTGGTCCCCGCCTGCTAGGTCACAGCGCCCTGCGCCCCATCTCGTTTCGAGGTGGGGCGCAGTGTGTGAGCGCAGGCGCATGGTGGTCGGCGATTTCACATGCGAGGACCTTCGATTCGGCGAGTTCCTGCCGTTCAACCCTTCTCGGCGCGGGCATTGGCCTCGGGAATGTAGTGCATGTCGATGTTGAAGGAGGCGGGTGCGGTGATCGTTCGGAGTGCGATGAGGTCGCGGGCCATCGCTTCGGCTTCGCCGATTCGGCGTGCTTGTGTGAGTTCGTCGAGCTCGGGGATTGCGACCATCCACCACTTGCCTTCGCGGGTGACGTTCACGCGGTAGGTAGTCATGTCGGTTCCGTTCTGTCGTGTCGATGGGGGCGCGTTCACCCCGTAGCCAGTCTGCTCGGCTGTCGTTGATACGGTCGGTTCGGCTCGAGCGACCCCCGAACGCTCGATCCGATAGGAATGCGCCCCACCTCATGCGATGCGAGGTGGGGCGCATTTCGTCGTTCCTGGAGCGGGCTAGTGGAGGTCGGTTCTAGCGCCCCGGCCGGGGCGATTTGCGTTCCACGTGTCGATCGTCTCGGGCAACCACCCTCGAACGCTCCCGCGAGGCACGGTTCCGTCCTCATCCACTGGCCCTACAATTACATCCGGCGGTGGCAGCTTGTACCGGGACAGGGCGCCGGCCGCGACACCGATGCGGTCGGCGACCTGCTGTCGGGACAGGTACACATCAGGCATTGCGAGCTGCCCGGATTCGATCTTGGGTGATGAATACGACGATCCCGCCCCAGACGATCCACATGGGCCACGGTGCTCCCAGTGCGGTGAGGATTGCGCCGCTGCCGATGGTCGCGACGATGTCGTAGTTGCGTCGGAGCATTGACTGTCCTTTCTGTTCAGGTTGGGGGCTTATCCTCTGAGTGGGACCGGGGTGACTCCTTCACCCCGGTCCCTTCTCAGGGGCTACCTCTTACGAGGCTTCCGCTTCCGATGTTTGCCTTTCGGTCTCGCCTTCCGGTTCTGCCAGGCCATGATCGAGTTCACGATCAGGGTCAGGCCCGTCAGGATGAGAGCCAATCGGCTTTCGGTCATCCGCTCACCTCCTCTCTGCTGTTGTACCTATGACTATACACTTTAAAGAATCATAGTGCAACACCGGAGGGGTTGGCAGTCTGCGCAACCAAGCGCCCCACCTCGGTCGAGGTGGGGCGCATCGTTGTCTCTGAGCTACTAGGGGAGGAACTTCTCCCGCTGCAGCGTCTGGTGGTTGATCGTCCGGCCGAAGAGTTCGTAGTCGTCGAGCTCGTCCTCGGTGAGGGGTCGGAGGGTGGCTGTCCGGGCGAGGGTGCGCATGTCGTCGCGGGCCTGGTCGATGATGTGGTCGAGGCTGGCGATGAGGGTCTCGGTGCTGATCTGCGGTGCGGTCATGGTGTTCGTCCTGTCTGAGGTGGTGGGGTGGGGCTGGGTGGCCCCCGCCGGAGCGGGGGCCGGTCCCGGTCAGATCAGGTCTTCGACCATCCAGGCGAGGCTGGCAGCTTCGGTGTCGCCCATGAGGGCGGCTTCGGTGATGGCGGAGTGTGCGGCCCGTGCGTACTGGGTGACGCGGTGCTCGTCGCCGGTGGCGATGGCGTCGTAGGCGTTGCGGATGTCGGTGCGGATGCTGGCGATCATGTTGGGCTCCTTGGTGCTGGTCTCTCTGACACTTCAAACTATAGCGCGCTATAGTTTGAAGTGCAACCCAGCAGGGCAAGTAATGTAAGTGCGCTATATTCACCAGGTGGACATCATTGCGAAGCTCGCCGAGCAGCGAGATAAGAAGGCCCGACTGGAAGCCGAACTCGCCGAGATCGACACCGAGATCAGACATCTCGTCAGGGACGGATTCGACGCCGGCCTTACGGCATCGAAGATGGCCGCGGCCGCAGGCCTCTCTGCACCGCGCATGTATCAGATCCGCGACGGACGCAGGAAGTAGGAGAGCCCCGGCGGGAACCAGGGAGCACTTGTCAGAGAGACTCCACCCGCCGGGGCGTCATGATCATAGCGTTGGACGTGGGCGGTGCTTCCCGGGCCGAAGCCCCACCGCCCACGCGAGAAGCCAGGCTACCGGGAACGGCAAACCAGCTCAGTCAGAATGCTCAATCTTCGACTTCCGCCGCCTCGCAACGACCAACCGACCCAGGCCGCCGAGAATCAACCCGACGACAATCACCCCGAACGCCCCATCTGCAATACCGGCGATCAGCATGATCACTGCGACGGCCACGACAACCCAACCGATGACGGCGAGGAGTTTCTCCACCCCCGAGTTGGGGTCGATGGTCCGCTGCGGAGTGGGTGCTGCACTTCCCGAGTTCGACCGTTGAGGTGCCGACTTCTTCCCGCCGACGACCTTTGTGTCGTACACGCCGGTGCCGGGGACTCGCACGGTGCGGCGGGTCTTTCCGTCTGCGCCGCGGCTGACACGTAGCGGGCCGGCGCCCACGGAGGTGCTCAGGCCGCGCTTGGATGCTGTAATCCGGATGGGTCCCAACTTCTTCGACTTCCTGAACTGTGCCATGCCCGGATAATCCCTTCTGTAACGTCTTCTGTTACGTCTATTCGGCTCAGGTTGTCACCTAGTGGTGGAGAAGCCGCAGTGGATTCGGCAAGCAGTGGGGCGGACGACGGCTACGACGCAGCTGTCGCCAGCCACCGCCGAACTGTTGCCTCTGACTTCCCGATCTCTTCGCCGATCGCGTAGTTGCTCCACCCTTCGGTGCGGAGCTGGCGCGCGCGATGACGCAGTGCGTCACCCGCGTCGGTCGGTGCGTCAGCCTCGTCGGCCGGCGGGGGAGCGGGTTCCTCGGATACGACGCTGAGCTGCGCTGACGCATGCGTCATGAGTGCGTCATCCACCGTCGCTGGCATATTTTCTGGCATACTTTCACCCCCGGTTTCGACGTGTGCGCGCGCCCTCGCCCGCACGATCGCCAGGTGCGTCACCGCGAGTGCAGCCACCGGCGGCACCACCGCCACCGCCGTCGCGACCGCCGGATGCACCGGCCCCGGCGGCAGGAGTAGGTGCGCGGCGTTCCCTGCGATCGAGACCACGACCGCGGACCACAGCAACACCCATCCGTACCGGCGTGCGTCCCCGTCGACGAGCGTCACGACCACTCTGGTCGCGGCAATGATGAGTCCGTCGACGACGAGCGGCCACACCGCCGACTGCCAGTCGCCGAGTCCGGCCCGGGCTGCGAGGTCGGCGAGCGCGGTATAGGACAAGGCGAGTGCGGCGATACCGAGCCCGTAGATCAAGACAGTGTCACTGGGCGATACACGAAGTGTCTTCACGAGAGTGGTCCCTCCATTTGTTCGGACAGTTTCCGGACAGTGGGGGCGGGCGATGACGACAGAACCGGATAGTTGCCGTCATATGAGGGTGGATCGATCCATCAGGCCAGCCGGGGTGCAACGCTCCGATCAGCGCATAGTCCCAGGTAGCGAGTGGTTTCGAAACCCTCCGCGCCCACCAGTGTCAGTGCAGGGGAAGGGCACCTTCCGGGAAACCGGGAGGTGCCCTTCCAGCATTCGTGGACACACTGCATTCGTGGACACACTTCGGACACGCTCCTCGGGGATGGCCCCGCTCGTCGGTGACCTACCGGCTCAGCGACTTGAACTGGCGGACCGCCAACGGCCCGAAGATCAACATGATCACCACAGGCCAGATGATGGCTGCCGGCAGAGCGTGGCCGTCGATCCAGTAGGCCGGCTCCAGATAGTCGATGCCAGGGGTCTGGAACAGTTCGCGGATCGCTGTCGCCGTCGACGAAACCGGATTCCACGCCGCGATCGCGCCCAGCCAGCCGGGCATCATCTCCGGCGGGGTGAAGACCGACGAGATGAATCCCAAGGGAAATGCCACTGCGAAGAGCATTCCAGCGGTTTCGGTATTGGTGATGCACAGCCCCAGGTAGATGCCCACGAGTATCAAAGCCAGCCTCAACCAGAGCAGCAGCGCGAAGGCCAGCAACGTTGCTCCGAGACTGCCGCCCGATCGCCAGCCGATCAGCAAAGCCACCCCGGCGATGATCACCAGGTCCAGCGCCGCTCGGATGACATCGGACAGTGCGCGCCCGGTCACAGGCGCGGAAGGAGACATCGGCATCGACCGGAATCGATCCATGAAGCCCTTCTCCTTGTTGTGGGTCACCGCATAGGCAGTGTCCATGAACCCCAGCGCCATTGTCATGGCAAACATTCCGGGCATGGCGAAATCCACATAGCCTTCACCGGCGCCCTGGCCGGTGACGTCCATCGCCGACCCGAAAACGTAGACGAACATCAGCACCATCACCACCGGGAAGCCGATTTGCCAGGCGAACGTGCTGGGCTGGCGGATCAGGTGGGTGAACTCTTGGAGCACAATGGTCCAGCAGTCGCGTGCGGCCCAGATCAGACGTGAACCGGTGGTCTCCGGAGCTGTGGTCTCGGCGAGCGCGGGTGTCGTGGTGGTCATCGCGTCTCCTCGAGAGTGCCTCTTGCGGCGGAAGTCAGGTACAGGAATGCCTCGTCGAGAGTCGGACGGCGCAGTCCGATGTCGGCGATGTCGATGTCTTCGGCCCGGATGGCGGCAGCCACTGATGTCAGCGCGGCGACGCCGTCGGGCACCGGGATGCTCAGGCGCCCCTCGGCCTCCTCCACGTCCGCGGCGGCGTCCAGGACGCGGACGATGACTTCGGCGGCCCTGGCCAGTTCGGTCGGATCGTGGGCAACCAGCTCCAGTCGCTCGTCCCCGATCCGCCGTTTCAGCGCAGCAGGGGTGTCCTCGATGAAGTTCCGGCCCTGGTCGATCACACTGATCCGGTCGCACAGCTTGTCGGCTTCATCCAGATAGTGGGTTGTCAGCAGCACGGTTGTGCCCGCGTCCGCCAGGTTCCGCACTGCCTCCCACACCTCCCGGCGCCCGGCGGGGTCCAGACCGGTGGTCGGCTCGTCGAGGAACAGGACCTGGGGGGCCAGGATCATCGAGGCTGCGAGGTCGAGTCGGCGGCGCATGCCACCGGAGAATTTCTTGGGTGATCGGCCGGCGGCGTCGGTGAGTCCGAAGATATCCAGTAGCTCGTCGGCGCGGCGCTGAGCGTCCGTCTTGTCGAGCCGGAAGAGTCTGCCGAACATGGTGAGGTTCTGGCGCGCCGTCATCAGGTCGTCCACGGCGGTCTGCTGGCCTGTCAACCCAATTCTGCGGCGGACTTCGCGGGGCTGGTTCGCCACGTCGAATCCCGCCACGGTGGCGGTACCGCCGTCGGCGTCGGTGAGGGTGGCCAGGATTCGCACCGTCGTGGTCTTGCCCGCGCCATTGGGGCCGAGTAGACCGTGGACTGTTCCACGGGGTACGAGGAGGTCGACTCCATCGAGCGCGATCTTGTCTTTGTACCGTTTGATCAGGCCGGTGGCCTGGACGGCCGGTCCTGAATTCATCTCCGCATCTCCCCTCATTGTTGCGTACGACGTACGCCATGCGATGCACGCAGCACGGTAGCGTACGGTGTGCGCAGTAAGCAAGGGGTTTAACGCTAGGAGTGTTCGTGACCGATCGGAATCCGCTGGCCAGGAGCCTTCAACTGTTGTGGGAAGGCCTTCCTGAGCGGGCGAAGGGCCCCAAGTCCCGGCTCACGCTGGGGCAGATCGTCACCGCCGGCATCGAACTCGCGGATACCGACGGAATCGAAGCGCTGTCGATGCGAAAACTGGCACAGAAACTCGACGTGGGCACCATGTCGCTGTATCGCTACGTGCCCTCGAAGGCGGAACTGCTGGACCTGATGCTCGATGCCGTGGTCGGCCCTTCGCAAGCGAGGAGGACCGCCGCTGAGCGGGGGTGGCGGGAGTTCTTGTCCACTACTGCTCGCGAGGCACGAAAGCTCTACATCACCCATTCGTGGGCGCTGCAGGTGAACTGGAGCCGACCGGTATTGGGGCCCAACAGTGTCGCGGACCTGAATCTGTTCTTGACCGGAGTGAAGAACTTGTCCTTGAGTGACCAGGAGAAGATGAACCTTGCGACGGTGATCGACTCCTACGTCACCGGCACCGTGCGGCAGGAACTCCTGTGGCTCAACGCATCGTCGGAGTCGGGAATGTCGGACGACGAGTTCTGGACCTACCAGCTGCCCACTTTGAATCGAGTGATGAGCTCGGGACGATTCCCGGCAATGGCAGAGCTGTCCGAGAACACGTTCGATTCCACCTGGGAGGAGAACTTCGAATTCGGGCTTGAGTTGATCCTGGACGGACTCGAGACGCGGCTGGGGCGACCGTAACAGCGGAGGACGTCGCCGGCGCGCCGGATCTTCCGAACTACCCGGCGGTGATCGAGGCAGTGTTGTATGCCTCTGCCAGCAGAGCGCAGAACCCGTCGTCCAAGTCGTCTGCCGACGAGAGACTCAAGCGATGAGTGGTGACCCTGCCCGTCGTGGGGTACGCCTCACGCAAGGTCGGGTGGTGGACGCGCCGGGAGAGGTCCAGGGCCACTTCGAGGCGGGTGGCGTACAGGAATGCTGCTGCGAACACTCTCGGCGTCGATGAGGACGCCCGAGCCCACGAGATCTCCGAGGTGTGCACCGTCTCTTCGACGTCGTCACCCAGCGCGAGGACCAGGGTGCGGAATTTCCGGAATGCGTCGACGGCCGCGGGGTCCTTGTCGGCCAGGTAGTCGTCGACGGTCGAGTACATCGGGAACTCCTCGTGTGGTGAAGCACCGGGCAGTGCCGTGTGGCAGGACGTGGTCACCGGTGCCCGCCGTATCGGTCGGCCAGCTTGTCGCTGGTGGTACGAGCTGTCGAGGTGGAACGCACCGAACCCGAACGCACGATCGTCGTGTCGTTCGACGGAGGTTCCGGCACGGCGGGGGCGGCCTCATCGGTGTCCCGCGCCTTCGCCTTGCGACGTTCCCGAATCTCCGCCCAGACGAAGTATGCGAGCCCGAGGGGCGCCATGATGCCGAATGCGAGCCACTGCAACCCGTAGGACAGGTAGGGGCCGGCATCGAGTTGAGGCAGCGCCTTCGCCTCGAGGACGCCGGGTTGCTCCGGATCGAGCTGAAGGTATCCGTCGACGAGGTCGAGCCCCGACGCCTCTGCGATCTGGCCCGAGTCGATGAAGTAGACCTGCAGATAACCAGCGTCGGTGAAGGGATCTCGCTCTTCGACGGTGCCCTCCGACATGCGGATTCGTGCCTCGAGAGCGACCGATCCGGTCGGTGCCTCAGGAATCTCGGGCACCGCAGTGCCCTCGACAGGACGCACGTAGCCGCGGTCGACGAGGACGGTCCTTCCGTCGTCGAGCACGAACGGGGTGAGGACCTCGTAGGCAGGCTTGGACTCGCTGCTCCGCAGCCGCACCAGGACATCCGAATCCGGGACGTAACTCCCCGCTGCGATCACCCGCCGCCATTCGGTCTCGACGGTCGCACCGCCGTCGCCGAACAGTTCGCCCACGGGCACCGGGTTCTGCGACACGGACTCCGCGATGCGCTCGTTGCGTTCACCTGTGCTCGTGTTCTTGCCGAGCTGCCACGGCGCCAGCACTGTGAAGCATGCGTATGCGAAGCCAACCACTACCAGAGCGAGGACAAGCCAGCTCGGGCGGAGGAGAAATGACAGTCGACGCACAGGTCCACGGTAGACCGTGATGCGTATCTCACTGCTGTCGCACCCAGTCGAGCAGACCGGGCATGCACGCTTCGATCTGTTCCCGTACCTGCTCGAATGCGGCAAGCCCGCCGTAATACGGGTCGGGAACCGAGTCGTCGTCGGCGTCCGAATCGAAGAGACGTAGCAACACTCGACGCTCGTTCGGGACGCCGAGCACCGCGAGTTCGCGGTCGTGGCCGGTCGCGAGCGCCACCACCAGATCGGCCGACAGATGGTCGTCGCCGAGTTTCGCGGCGCGGTGCCCGGTCGGATATCCGTGCCTCTGCAGGATGGCGTCGGTGCGGGGGTCGGCGTCGGAGCCGATGTGCCAACCGTGGGTGCCTGCGCTGCTCACTCGGACCCGGTCGTCGAGACCTTCTCGTCGCAGGTGCTCGAGGAAGATCTTCTCGGCCATCGGCGAGCGGCAGATGTTGCCGGTGCAGACGAACGTCACATGCAGCATGCGTGCCCCGGTCACGCCTGTCCCAGGCATGTCGCTTGTTCCAGTCATATCAGTGCTTGCCGGTCAGGAGGTGCTGGAGGTCGTCGACGGCGGCAACGGTCTTCGCGGCTGCGGCCCCCTCGGCTTCGGTGCCGTAGCCCCACTCGACGAACAGAGTGGGAATCCCGAACCGGCCGGCCCCGTGGATGTCGTGTTCTCGGTCGCCGACCATCACGACATCGGAGGTGCCGCCTTGCGCGGCATCGACTGCTTCGACACCGAGCGCGGCGAGACTGTGCGCGACTACGTCGGCCTTCGCGCGCCGGACACCGTCCTCACTGGCCCCGCCGATGAACTCGAAGTGGTCCGCTATCCCGAAGTGTTCCAGAATCCGCACAGCAGCAGACTCGTTCTTGGAGGTCGCCACCGCAAGGCGGCTGCCGGTGCCGCGGACGGCCGCGAGCATCGCGCCGACGCCATCGAACAGGGCGTTCTCGGACCAGCCTGTGGTGGTGTAGTACTCGCGGTAGGCCGCCAACCCCGGCTCGATCTCGTCGTCGCCGAGGCCGAACGAGCGCAATGTGTCGCGCATGGGAGGTCCGAGCAGCCACTCGAGGTTCCCGTCGGGAACGGCGAAACCGACAGTCTCGGCGGCATGGAGGAAACCGTTGATCACGCCCGTCGCGGAATCGGTCAGGGTGCCGTCGAGATCGAACAAGACGACCGGGGCGGGCAGCAACAGCGGGTGCGGAGCGGCGAGGAGAGTCACCCGGCCATTGTCCCCGGTTCCCGAAGAACCGCAGCGTAGGGTCGTCGGCGGCACATCAGGACTGTGAGTAACGCGACCGAACGCAGGAGGATTCGTGACAGCGACGCTTCGTGAGGTGATCGAGGTACTCGACACGGCGTATCCGCCGTCGCTGGCGGAGCCGTGGGATTCGGTGGGGCTGGTCGCGGGCGATCCCGATGACCCGGTCCGCAAGGTGCTGCTCGCGGTCGACGCTACTGGGGCCGTCGTCGACCAGGCCCTCGCATGGGGCGCCGACCTGCTGCTCGTGCATCACCCGCTGCTGCTTCGCGGCGTCGACACCGTCGGCGCACATACACCCAAGGGCGCGCTCATCCACCGCCTGATCCGGGGTGGCTGCGCACTGTTCACCGCGCACACCAACGCCGATCGTGCCGATCCCGGCGTATCCGATGCGTTGGCGCAGGCGCTGGGCCTGACAGGGTTGCGGCCGATCGATCCGAAGCCGGAACCGGCCACCGACAAGTGGGTGGTGATGGTGCCGAGCGGGGCATCCGGCACCGTACGTGCTGCGTTGTTCGAGGCAGGAGCCGGTGCCCTGGGCAACTACCGAGAATGCTGCTGGACGGCGTCGGGCACAGGACAGTTTCGTCCCGTCGACGGCGCCGACCCGTCGATCGGTGCGGTCGGGGAACTCGAGCAGGTGGCCGAGGACCGCATCGAGGTGATCGCCCCTCGCCGGGCGCGCGCCACGGTGCTCGCGGCGCTGCGCAGCGCACATCCCTACGAGGTACCGGCGTTCGACGTGTTCGAGCTCGCCGAGCTGCCGAGCAACCGTGGTCTCGGGCGCGTGGGAGAGTTGCCGCACCCACAGACACTGCGCGAATTCACCGAGACGGTCGCGGCGGCGCTGCCGCCCACCGAGTGGGGTGTGCGCGGTGCCGGCGACCCCGAAACTCCGATCCGGACGGTGGCGGTGTGCGGCGGATCAGGCGACTCGTTCCTCGGAAAGGTCTCTGCCCTGGGCGTCGACGCATATGTGACGGCCGACCTGAGGCATCACCCCGCAGACGAACACCTGCGGTCCGGTGGGCCTGCGCTCGTCGACGTCGCACACTGGGCCAGCGAACAACCGTGGTGCGCGCAGGCGAGCGCGATCCTCGACGAAGCGTTCGGTGAGCGCGACGGATGGCAGTCCCGCGTCACGGACCTGCGCACCGATCCCTGGACGACAGCGGCCCGCGCGGTACGGTAATCAGCTACGAGACCGTCGTCGCGGTCCGGCCGCGACCAGGGCCGCAGTCGCAGCCATTCCCGAGTCCAGAACCCGAAAGCAGGAACCACCCGAGTGAACGTCGAACCCGCAGTGCAGGCAAAGCTCCTTTCCATCGCCTCCGTGGACAACGAGCTCAACCGTCTCGCGCACCGTCGCCGCACCCTGCCGGAACAGCAGGAGGTGGACCGGCTCCAGGCCGAGCGGGCGTCCCGGAAGGACGCGGCCGTCGCCGTCGAGATCGTGCTCGACGACCTCGACCGTGACATCCGCAAGATCGAGGGCGAGATCGAGGCTGTGCGCCAGCGCGCGCAGCGCGACCGCGCTCTGCTCGAGGGCGGCAGCGTCGGCTCCAAGCAGTTGACCGAACTACAGCACGAGCTCGGCAGCCTCGAGCGCCGCCAGGCTGCGCTCGAGGACGACCAACTGGAGGTCATGGAGCGGCGCGAGGCGTCGAAGGCAGACCACGATCACGCCGGTGCGCAGGTGTCGCAGATCGATGAGCAGCTCGGCGACGCGACCCGCGCCCGAGACGAGGCTCTCGCCGACATCGAAGTTGCCGAAGGTCGTTGCCGTAGCGACCGTGAAACCCTGGTCGCGGCGTTGCCTGCCGAGTTGGTGGCCGTCTACGAGAAGCAGCGTGAGCGGTCGGGTATCGGCGCGGCGCTGCTGCAGGCCCGTCGTTGCGGCGCGTGCCGCATCGAATTGGATCGTGGCGAGATAGCCCGCATCACGGCCGCGCCGGCCGACGCGGTCGTCCACTGCCCGGAATGCAACGCGATCATGGTCCGTACCAAGGAATCGGGTCTGTGAGTCGGGTCGTCGTCGAGGCCGACGGCGGTTCTCGCGGAAATCCGGGGCCTGCCGGCTACGGTGCGGTCGTGTTCGACTCCGACCACCGAGCGGTGCTCGCCGAACGCAAGGCGAGCATCGGCCGTGCCACCAACAACGTGGCCGAGTACCGGGGGTTGATCGCAGGGTTGACTGCGGCGGCCGAACTCGGTGCCGCCGAGGTCGATGTGCGGATGGATTCGAAGCTCGTCGTCGAGCAGATGTCGGGGCGCTGGAAGGTGAAGCACCCCGACATGATTCCGCTCGCCACGCAGGCGCGGGAGTTGGCGTCGAGGTTCTCGCACGTGAACTACACGTGGGTGCCGCGCGCACAGAACGGATACGCCGACAGGCTCGCGAACGAAGCGATGGACGCAGCCGCGAACCCGGTCGGAGCCACCGAGAAGGCCGAGGCACCGACGACACCGAAGCCTGAGACACCGAAGGCACCCGGATGGACCGGTGCGACCGGCGCTCCGACACGGATGCTGCTCCTGCGTCACGGCCAGACCCCGTTGTCGGTGGAACGCCGCTACTCGGGTCGCGGAAATCCTGAGCTCACCGAGCTGGGCCGGGGCCAGGCGTCTGCGGCTGCGCAGATGCTCGCGGGGCGCGGTGGCGTTTCCGCGGTGGTGTCGTCGCCGCTCGGCCGGGCCAGAGAGACCGCCGCCGCTGCCGCCGACGCATTGAACCTTCCGGTGACAGTCCACGAGGGGCTGATCGAGACGGACTTCGGCGAGTGGGAAGGCCTCACCTTCAAGGAAGCTGCCGAGCGCGACATCGATCTGCACAAGAACTGGCTGGGCGACACATCGGTGCGGCCGCCCGGGGGAGAGAGCTTCGACGACGTGCGTACGCGCATCGCGGGCGTCCGGGACGACCTGACGACCCAGTACCCGGGCTCGAACGTGCTCGTGGTCTCGCACGTGACACCGATCAAGACGCTGCTGCAGTTCGCCCTGGATTCTGGTCCGTCGCTGTTGTACCGCCTGCATCTGGATCTGGCGTCGTTGAGCATCGCCGAGTTCTATCCGGACGGCGGATCATCTGTGCGCCTGGTCAACGACACGTCGTATCTGTAGCAATCGCGACCGCAAGCGAAAAGTGGCCGCGCAGACATGTCGGGGGTGTGCCTGCGCGGCCACTCATCACGTGTATCGGCTGCGCGCTCGGCTCGTTACACAGATTCCGAAAATCTTTCTCGGGAGTTCTCGGACCAGCATGTGACGACGTCGTTATGGCAGGGAACAGGCGAGCTCTGCCAAGATGGGTTCATCACGCGAGCAGGAGGAACAGTGATGAGCGGCTATCAGGTTCATGCGTACGCGGCCCACCCTGCCCCTGCCCCCGCACCGTTCGCTGTCTCGCCCGCCCCGGAATTCGTGGTGGATCGCCGACCTTGGTGGAGACGCCACCCGATCCTCACCACCTTGGGGGTGCTGTGGCTGGTCGGGTTCGCTCAGGAGGAACCGGCGGTCGCTGCGGTGATGCTTGTTGTCCTACTCGCTGTGGTCGCGGCAGGGAGCCGCCGGCGCTCCCGCGACGAGCGTCGCCGCGAGGAAGCGGCCATCGTCGCTCGCGCCGACGCACAGCATCAGGCGTACCTCAATGGTGATCCTCGGGGAATCTACGGATTCCCGACCGAGCCGGCGCCGCTCCCGCAACCGATTCCGTACTACCGCCCCGCCGCGCAGCAGCCGTGGATCGCGCCGAACGCACAACAGCCGCGTGCGCAGCACCACCAGTACGCACAGCACATGCAGCAGTGGCCCACCCACCCACATCACGGGCACTACCGGCGATACCACTGCTAGCGCGGCAGGGACTCACAGCAGCGTGAACTCACAGCAGTTTGCGCACCGTCCGCATATTGCGGTTGGTGGTCACCGGCTTGTACCTGGCCGCGCCGATCTTCTTGCTGAAGTCGCTGCCGATGGTCGCGCCCTTCTGGACCTCCCAGTAGACGACGCCGTCACCGAGCGCGATCTGTTCGACCGTCGGATCGAGAGTGTTGCCGAGGCCGGCCAGTTCACCGAGTACCGAATCATCGGCGACGAACACTGCGTACGAGTGCCGGCCGTCGACGTCCTCGTCGAACGGGTACGCCTCGGCGACGGCCGACAGGTATGACTGCGGATGGACGAACACGTACGCGTCGTACCCGAACGTGTCGGACAATGAGTGTTCGATCCGAGCCTTCAGATCGGTAGCAGTGCCGTCTGCGTCGAACAACACATTTCCCGAGGCCAGGACCGTCCGGACATTGGCGAGGCCGATGCCGGTGAACAGCGCGGCGAGATCGGCCATCTTGATCCTGACGCCGCCGACGTTGATTCCGCGCAGCAGGGCTACGTATCGAGTCATGCTTACAGACCGTAGTTCGCGTCGGTGACAGTCGGGAGGCTAGTCTGTTCGAGCGGATGAGTCGGCCGGGCGACCGCGGGGCGGGGAACCGGCACCGAATGGTGCCAGGCCCTGAATCGAGGAAAGTCCGGACTCCACAGAGCAGGGCGGTTGCTAACGGCAACCCGAGGTGACTCGCGGGACAGTGCCACAGAAAACAGACCGCCTGCCCTCCGGGGCAGGTGAGGGTGAAACGGTGCGGTAAGAGCGCACCAGCACCCCGGGTGACCGGGGTGGCTTGGTAAACCCCGCCCGGAGCAAGGTCGAAGGCCACACCGATTCCCTTCGGGGAACCGATGCGGCTGCGCAGGTGTTCGAGGGCTGCTCGCCCGAGCCTGCGGGTGGACCGCTCGAGGCACCCGGCAACGGTGTGTCCAGATGGATGGTCGTCACCCCGTCTCGGCGGGGGACAGGATCCGGCTTACAGGCCGACTCGTCCGCTCTGCCTCTGGATATTCGCTGCCGGGGTGCTGTTACCAGCATGTGCGCTAGTGCTCCGTCGTTCACGGCGGAGGTGAAAGCACACGCGGAGGCCCGCCAAGGGCCGAGCGTGCCCGCACCCGCCTCGCGAAATCCGTCCACGACGCTGCCCGGGGGCCAGTTCCTGGGCATGATCGAGGACAAGGCCGCCCGATACGGGCGGACGGTCGTGAAGGTCGACAAGTTCTTCCCGTCGTCCCAGACATGCTTGGTGTGCGGCCGGGCCGACGGGAAGAACCCGTTGTCGATCAGATCATGGTCGTGTCCGTGTGGGGCAGTCCACGACCGCGATCTGAATGCCGCACGAAACATCCTCGCCGCCGGACGGGGGAGAGGCGAAACACCTGTGGAGAGACGGTAAGCCTCCCGTGTGGGTGGGGAGCACAGGAACCCACCGAGAGCACCCACACCGGCGCTGGCAGGAATCCTTGGCCTTCAGGCCGGAGAGGACGTCAATTGTCGATCACAGCGGTCCGACGACCAGCAGATGTGCCCAGTGCGAGGCGGCTTCAGGCCCGATGTACGGAAGAAGGGTGTCGAAGAGAATGTACGACATGTGTTCGGCTCCTCATTGGTGACGGTCTGTGGTGCCGGGCCGACGGTACCAGCCGTGCGGTACCGCGTGTAGCGGCAAAAAGTCGACCTTGTTCGGGCACACTTGAATCATGAGCGATGAGGGCTGGTACTACGACGTGAGCACAGGCAAGGTCAGTCAGGGCAAGGATCCGGGTGCCCTCAACCGCATGGGGCCGTATCCCGACAAGGACACCGCCGAACGCGCCCTGCAGATCGCGGCCGAGCGAACCAAGGCGGCGGACAAGGCAGACGACGAGTGGAACAACTGACACTGCGGCACGCACGAGGGCTGCAACGCGTAGAACTGCGCCAGTGGTGACAGCACCCTTCGTCGTCGCACCTGCGATCGACTTCGCATCCGTACGCTCCGAATTCGGTCTCGACGACGGATATCCGGCGGATGCGCTCGCAGAAGCCCGCGCGTGCACGGACAGGTTCGGCGGCGACCGTGAGGACCGCACCGACCTACCGCTGGTGACCATCGACCCCCCGGGCTCCATGGACTTGGACCAAGCGCTCCACCTCGAGCGCACGGCGGGCGGCTTCGTTCTGCACTACGCGATCGCCGACGTGTACGCCGTCGTCGAACCCGGCGGTGCGCTCGAAGCGGAAACGCATCGCAGGGGGCAGACGTTCTACCTTCCCGACGGGTCCGTTCCGCTGCACCCGCGAGAACTGTCGGAGGGTACGGCGAGCCTGCTCCCCGAGGCGATCCGTCCCGTGGTGCTCTGGCGGATCGAGATGGACCAACGCTCCGAACCCGTGGCGGTCACGGTGCGTCGTGCGCTGATCCGTACCGTCGCGCGACTCGACTACACGGGCGTGCAACGCGACGCCGAGGCCGAGGCACTGCATCCGTCCATTGCAGCGTTACCCGAATTCGGTCGGCTGCGGGCAGCGGCGGCACTCGGACGGGGAGCCATCGAGTTGCGTCTACCCGAGCAGGACGTGACACCCCTCGAGGACGGTTGGGCACTGACGGTGCAACCCCGCACGGATACAGACGACTGGAACTCGCAGGTGTCGCTGCTCACCGGAATGTGCGCGGCGCAGCTGATGCTCGAAGCGAAGGTGGGCCTGTTGCGGACATTGCCGCCTGCGGATGAGGACGCGGTCGCGGCGTTGCGTCGCACGGCGACCGCCTTGGGGGTGCCGTGGCCCGACGATGTGCAGGTCGGTGCGTTCCTTGCCGGTCTCGACGCGAACACGCCGTCGACGCTCGTGCTCATGAGCGAGGCTCCGACCCTGCTGCGCGGCGCGTCGTATGCGACGTTCGACGGTGAACTACCCGAATCGAGCCTGCACGGTGCGATCGGTGCACCCTACGCGCATGTGACCGCTCCGCTGCGCCGCCTGTCGGACAGGTACACGACCGAAGTGTGTCTCGCGGTGTCCGCGGGCGCCGCGATCCCGTCGCACATCCGCGACACGCTGCCTGTGCTGCCGAAGATCATGTCGTCGACGGATTCGTTGTCGGGAAAGGTCGGGCGCGCATGCATCGACCTCACGGAGGCCATCGTGCTCTCGTCGAGGGTCGGGCAGGAGTTCGACGCGACAGTGATCAAGGACGCCACCGACCGTCGCGACGCCGAAGTGTTCGTGGAGGCGGAGACCGTCATCGCACCGTGCGCAGGGGAACCGCGGGAAGGCGAGCGCGTCACCGTCCGTCTGACCCGTGCGGATCCTGCCGCCCGGAAGGTGCACTTCACGTACGAGCCCGCACGGGCATGAGCACCGAGACCCGGAAGGCGGGCGGCGGCAGGCGTGCGGCGACGAGAATCGTGGTGGTGCTCGCCGCGCTCGCGCTGATGCTCGTCGCCGCCGTGTGGTGGTGGGCGCCGAGCCGATACCTGCCCTGGGACACCGCGTCGTTCCCTGCCGTCGACACCGAAGCGTTGTCGGCGGAGCAGGCGACCGTCGTGCAACTCCTCGAGGACGAACACCGGACGCAGCGCCCTGGCACCTTCTACTCGGAGGGTATCGAAGAACAGTGGTGTGCCGACTTCGTCAGCTGGATCATGCGGGAAGCCGGTATGCCACTGTCGAATCCGCACTCCGGGCACTGGCGGATCCCCGGGGTGTACACGCTGCAGGAGTACTACGAGCAGCACGATCGCTTCGAATCGGTGGACTCCGGCTACCGGCCCGGGGTGGGCGACGTCGTCCTGTACGAGAACACCGCCGGTTTCGGGCAGCACACCAACATCGTCGTCGCGGTCGGCGGTGACGAGGCGATTACCGTCGGCGGCAACGAGTTCGGCCGAATCCGCGTCCACACGCTGGACTGGTCGGACGACTCGGCGGTGGTGGGATTCGGCCGGCTCCCGTAGCGACGCGGTGATATCGGGGCAGCACGTGCTATCGGAAGAGGTCGGTCGCTTCCACCAGATGGTGGGTGATGCCGGGTTCGTGCGCCGAGTGTCCGGCGTCATCGACGATGTGCAACGCCGAGCCGGGCCATGCGCGGTGGAGATCCCACGCGCTCGTCGCGGGGCACACCACGTCGTAGCGACCCTGCACGATCACGCCCGGGATACCGTGCAGGAGATGCGCATCCCGCAGCAACTGCCCTTCGTCGAGGAAACCACGATGGTAGAAGTAGTGGTTCTCGATCCGTGCGAAGGCGAGTGCGAAGCGGTGCTCCGCGGTGTCGGCGACGTGGTCGGGATGCGGTAGCAGCGAACTCGTTCCGCCCTCCCACGTCGACCACGCGACCGCTGCGCGTAAGGCGACGTCCGGATCGGGGGAGTGCAGCAACCGGTGGTAGGTGTCGACCGGGTGCTCCCCGGGTCCGGCGCCGGCCAGCGGTGCGAGAAAGCCTTCCCACAGGTCCGGGAACACCGCCCCGGCTCCGCCGTTGTAGTACCAGTCGATCTCGCTGCGGCGCAGCAGGAAGATTCCGCGCAGCACCAATTCGGTGACGCGCTCGCGGTGACGTTGCGCGTACGCCAGCGCGAGTGTCGACCCCCACGATCCGCCGAACACCATCCAGCGCTCGATATCCAGGAATGCACGTAGCCGCTCGATATCGGCGAGTAGGTGGTCGGTCGTGTTGACCGACAGGTCGGCCCCGTCGGCAACATGTGGCCGCGACCGCCCGCACCCTCGCTGGTCGAACATCACGATCCGGTAGGCCTCGGGATCGAAGAACCGGCGTTGCTGCGGCGACGTACCGCCACCCGGCCCGCCGTGCAGGAACACAACGGGCTTGCCGTCCGGGTTTCCGCTGACCTCCCAGTACACCTGCTGATCGTCGCCGACAGGGAGGAAGCCGTGGTCGTACGGTTCGATCAGGGGATAAGGTTTGCGTCGGTCGGCCATCGCCTAGAACCCGACGAGGGCCGAGGCGAGGTCGGGAATCTGCAGGGCGGTCAACGTCTCGTCGCGCACTTGGGAGCACTGCTCGGAGGTGATGGTGTCGACGCGCGCACGATCCCCGGCCAGTGCGATCAGGTCGATTCCGTTTGCCGCACCCCATTCGCCGACGAGGATGTTCAGGCCACCCTTCCCCACGGACGGCGTATAGGTGCGCCAGCTCTGCAGTTGGCCCTCGATGCGGGTGCACAGGTCGGCCGCCTGGGCCTCGGTGACACCACCAGGTGCTTGCACGGGTTCGGATGCCGGCGGTGCCGGGGTGTTCGACGGCGTCGGATCCGAGGTGGTTCCGGGGGCGCACGCGCCGAGCAGGCCGATGATGGCTGCGGCTGCGGCAGCAGCGACAGGGACGCGTCGGAATCGGGTCATGGGGGAGCGCACCTCACGGTTCGGTGGTCGTGGTCGCCGTCGAGTGTGCCATCGAATCCTGAAACGCCGATGAGCGCCCTTCTAAGCTGGGTCCATCGTGTCCGACCGTCGAGGAGTCAGGTGACATGGCCGATTTCGCACTGCTACGCAGACCGGACGGAATCGGCACATGACCGCGTCCGTTCTCGGCAATTCCGCACTCGTCCTCACGTTCATCCTGCTGGGCGGAGTGTTCGCCGCAACCGAGATCGCGTTGGTGTCACTCAACGCAGGCCGGATCCGGGCGCTCGAACGGCGAGGTGGCCGGGCCGCCCGGGTCGGCGCGCTTGCGCGGGATCCGAACCGATACATGTCGGCCGTCCAGATCGGTGTCACCGTCGCAGGTTTCTTCTCCGCGGCATACGGTGCTTCGGCGATCGCACCTGGACTGGAGCCGATACTCAACGGTTGGGGGCTGCCGAACGGTGCGGCCTCGGCGATCGCGCTCGTCCTCACCACGCTCGTGATCTCATACCTGTCGCTGGTGCTCGGTGAACTCGTGCCCAAGCGGATCGCCCTCCAGCGCGCCACGAGTGTGGCTCTCCTGACCGGGCCCGTCCTCGACAAGTTCGCGTTCGTGATGCGCCCGGTGATCCGGTTGTTGTCCGCGTCCACGGATCTGGTGGTGCGGGCCCTCGGCGGAGACCCTGCCGCGCGAGGCGAGGAGGTCACCCATGACGATCTTCGGGACATGGTCCACCAGACGGCGATTCCGGAGCACGAGCGGATGCTGTTGTCGGAGGTGTTCGACGCGGTGGAACGGTCGCTGGCCGAGGTGATGTTGCCGCGTACTGAGGTGCATTTTCTCGAGGCGTCGGCTCGGATTGTCGACGCGCGTGACGACGCACTCCACGGTGGGCACATCAGATATCCGGTGACGGGACGATCACTCGACGACGTCGTCGGGGTCGTCCACGTCCGCGATCTGATTCTCGCCGATCCCGACGCGACGGTCCGTGACGTGTGCCGCGAAGTGTTGCACCTGCCGATGACCATCCCTGCGTTGACGGTGCTGCACGATCTGCGGCTCGGCGACGAGCAGTTTGCGGTCGTCGTCGACGAGTACGGCGGTACGGCCGGGATCGTCACCCTCGAAGACATCGTCGAGGAGATCATCGGTGAGATCGGCGATCGGAATCCGAGGAGGGAGTCGGACTCGGATGCGGGGTGCGTCGACGGTTTGATGATCGTCGAGGACTTCTCGGCGGAGACCGGGGTCGTACTGCCAGACGGAGACTACGAGACGGTGGCGGGGTTCGTGCAGGAGCGACTACAACATCTCCCGGTCGTGGGAGACAGCGTCGTCGTCGGCCGCTATCGGCTGATCGTCGATGCGCTGGACGGCCGCCGGGTCGCGAGTGTTCGGCTGGTCACGGTCGACGACGAGAAGAACAACGACCTATGACGCCGATCGTGACAGTGCAGACGCCGATGACCGCTCGTGCATCCGTGAGCGGCGGACGTGGCGAACCACCCATTTCTCCAATTCCGCAACCACGAACACCAGCAGACCCGCGCCGAGTACTTTGCCCCAGTCGGCGAGAGTCAGTGCCGCCGAACCGAAAACCGCCTGCATGAACGGCGCGTACGTGAAGAGCAACTGCAGCAGTGCACACACCGCGACGGCGCCGAGGACGTAGGGGCTTCCGAGCATTCCTTCGCGGTCCAGTACGGAGTTGTAGATGCGGCGGCTGTTGAACAGGTAGAACATTTCGGCGACGACGATCGCGTTGACCGCGACGGTGCGGGCGACCTCGACCGAGGTACCGGATTCGAGCTCCCACAGGAACAACCCGAGGGAGCCGGTCATCATCAGCGCAGACACCATCGCCACCCGCCACACGAAGAACGGGGTCATCAGCGACTGTCCCGGTGGACGAGGCGCACGCTGCATCACTGTCTTCTCGGTGGGTTCGAAAGCCAATGCGAGACCGAGGGTGCTCACGGTGGCGAGGTTGATCCACAGCACCTGGGCGGGAGTCATCGGAAGGGTCAGCTGGAACACGATGGCAGCGATGACCACGAGTGCTTCGCCGCCGTTGGTGGGCAGCATGAACAACACGAACTTCTTGATGTTGTCGTAGACCCCGCGGCCCTCGTGCACGGCGGCTGCGATGCTGGCGAAGTTGTCGTCCGCGAGCACCATGTCGGCCGATTCCTTGGCCGCCTCGGTGCCGCCCTCACCCATTGCGACACCGACGTCGGCGCGAGTGAGAGCGGGAGCATCGTTGACTCCGTCGCCGGTCATGGCCACGACCTCGCCGTTGTCCTGCAGGGCGCGGACCAGACGCAACTTGTGTTCGGGGCTCGCGCGTGCAAATACGTCGGTCTCGGCGACGACGTGGCGCAATGCCGTGTCGTCGAGGGTCTCGATCTGAGCGCCTGTCACTGGTGCCCTACCGACGCCCAGGCCCATCTGAGCGCCGATCTCTCCGGCCGTATCGGCGTGGTCGCCGGTGACCATCTTGACCTCGATCCCGGCGCGATGGCATTCGCGCACTGCGACGACGGCCTCCTCGCGGGGCGGGTCGATGATGCCGACGAGCGCAAGAAAGGTGAAGCCCTGGTGCGCGTCCTCGAATTCGAGTGTTCCTGTCGCGGGCTCGCGGTCGCGGTACGCCAGCGCCAGCAACCGCAATCCCTGTGCGGCAACCTCCCTGGCGCGACGATCCCAGTATGCGATCTCGACGGGGTGTCGGTCGTTTCTGTCGTCGAGTTGGTGTGTGCATGCAGAGAGCACACTTTCGGGGGCGCCTTTGAGAAGGATCCGTTCGCGTCGTCCGTCGTCGTGACGGTGGAGGGTTGCCATGAACCGGTGTTCGGACTCGAACGGGACGACATCGAGACGCGGCCACGCGGCGGTGGCTGCGTCCGCGCGCAGGCCTGCTTTCCTGCCGAGGACCAGCAACGCGGCCTCGGTGGGATCACCGTCGATCTCCCACGACCCGTCGGCCTCGAACACCTTCGAGTCGTTGCACAGCACCCCGGTCCGGATGGCGAGATCCAGCGCAGCGGAAGACTCTCTGGTGACGGTGGTTCCATCCCCGGTGGTCAAGGTGCCGACGGGCGCATAGCCGACTCCACCCACATCGATCGTGCGGCGGGCGCCCACGACCTTCTGGACGGTCATCTCGTTGCGGGTGAGGGTGCCCGTCTTGTCGGAACAGATCACCGTGACGGAACCGAGCGTCTCGACAGCCGGGAGCCTGCGCACGACGGCGTGGCGTTGCGCCATGCGTTGGACGCCGAGAGAGAGCGTCACCGTCATGACCGCGGGTAGTCCCTCGGGAATTGCGGAGGCCGCCAGTGCCACGGCCATCGTGAACATCTCGGCCGGGGTCTCGCCACGTACGACCACCCCGAAGGCGTACGTGGCGGCCGCAGCGACCAGGATCACTGCCGCGAGCCAGCGGCCGAAACCTGCGATCTGACGCAGCAGAGGTGTGGTGGTGGTGTCGATGCCTGTCAGCAGCGCGTTGATGCGGCCGAGTTCGGTGTCGGTGCCGGTGGCGACGACCACCCCGTCGCCCTGACCGAACACCGCGACCGTCCCGGCATAGCAGGAGGAGCGGCGGTCACCGAGTTCGCTGTCTTCGTCGACGGGCGAGGTCGACTTCTCCACGGGGAGGGATTCGCCGGTCAGTGCGGCCTCGTCGATGCGGAGATCACGGGCGCGGATCAGACGCAGATCTGCGGGGACCCGGTCGCCGGACACGAGCCGGACCACATCGCCGGGTACGAGATCCACCGCCGCGATGTCGACGATCCTGCCGTCCCGGCGAACCCGTGTGTGTGGTGCGAGCATCGATCGGATCGAGTCGAGCGCCGATTCTGCTCGACCTTCCTGGATGAAGCCGATCAGCGCATTGACGACGACGGCGCCGAGCAGGACGGCGGTGTCGATCCAATGTTCGAGAAACGACGTGACGATGGCCGCGCCCATCATCACGTACAACAGGACATTGTGGAACTGGCGCAGCAGACGCCACCACCAGCGGTCCGAGCGGGGGGTGGGGAGACTGTTCGGGCCGTGCTCTGCGAGTCGGCGAGCGGCCTCGGCCGAATCGAGACCCGCGGCGGATGCGTCGAGTCGAGTGAGGGTCTCACCCGACTCGAGCGCGTGCCACGGCGTACTCATTACCCGCAATTTACCCTCGCGGGGTCGTCAGCGCTTGTGTCGGACGAGTGGTCTCAGAAGGAATGTTCCGGGCCGGGGAAGCTCCCGCCGGCCACCTCCGATGCGTACTGCGCTGCGGCATTACGCAACTCGTCGCCGACAGACCCGAATTTCTTGACGAACTTTGCGGTCTTGCCGTTCGTGTACCCGGCCATGTCCTGCCAGACGAGGACCTGCGCGTCGCATTCGTTGCCGGCGCCGATGCCGACGGTGGGAATGGTCAGCTTGCGGGTGACCTGGCCGGCGAGTTCGGCGGGAACCATCTCCATCACGACGGAGAATGCTCCGGCTTCCTGGACTGCGATGGCGTCGGCGATGAGTTGCTCGGCGCCGTCGCCGCGTCCCTGCACCCGGAATCCGCCGAGGGTGTTGACGGATTGCGGAGTGAAGCCGATGTGGGCCTGTACGGGGATACCGGCTGCGGTGAGTGCGGCGATTTGAGGTGCGATGCGCTCGCCGCCCTCGAGTTTCACGGCGTGTGCGCCGCCTTCCTTCATGAACCGGATGGCCGTGGCGAGGGCTTGCTCGGGGGACGCCTCGTAGGTGCCGAAGGGCAGATCGGCGATCACGAGAGCGTGCGGAGCACCGCGTACGACGCCGCGGACCAGCGGGAGCAGTTCGTCGACGGTCACCGGCACCGTGGTGTCGTAGCCGTAGACGACGTTGGCGGCCGAGTCGCCGACCAGGAGCACCGGAATCCCGGCCTCTTCGAAGATGCGTGCGGTGGAGTAGTCGTACGCGGTCAGCTCTGCCCAGCGGGCGCCTTCGGCCTTCATTGCCTGCAGATGGTGGACTCGCGTCTTGCGCTGGGGGGTGTTGGCCGGGGCGGAGCCGCCACCGTACACGGACGTCACATTTTCCGACATCATTGTCTCTTTCTTCCTCGAGGCCCTTCTGAGGGTCCCCGGGCGGGTGATGACAGTCTCAGTGTGCCACCGGGCTCGGCTGCCGCTAAGGCCCCGGGGCGGTGGGGTTGGTCACATACGAACGCTGTGCGGTCACACATCGAGACGGAGTGGTGGACATGGCACGATCCACGGGTGCCGGTTTCCACGCGTGTGCGCTCCCGTCGTCTGTCCGCTGTCCTCGCCGCTGTGGGCGCTCTGGTGCTGGCGGGATGCGCCGGCACCGCCACCGACGAGCGAGCGCCGTCCACCGTTGCGGTGCCGGAGGAGCTGGCGCAGTTCTATCGACAGGGCGTCGAGTGGGGCGACTGCGGCGGCTTCGGCGTCGACGGCCCGATTCTGGCTCGGAGTGGTGCACAGTGCGGTCGGATCTCGGTGCCGCTGGACTACGACGACCCGGACGGGCCGACGGCGACCCTCGCGATGTCGCGGATCGAGGCCGACGACGAGCGGATCGGATCGATCCTGGTCAACCCCGGCGGACCCGGCGCATCGGGGTTGTCCACCGTGCTCGCTGCGGCAGGCACCGAGCTGGCCGGACAGTTCGACATCGTGGGATTCGATCCGCGAGGCATCGGTTCCTCCGATCCACAGGTCCGCTGCCTGACCGCCGCCGAGACCGATGCCGATCGCGCTGTCGACGACGGAGATCGCAGTCCCGAAGGAATCGAGGCGTCCGAGAAACGCAACCGCGAGTACGCGCAGCTGTGCGCCGAACGCACCGGCGAGGATCTGCTCGCGCATGTCGGTACGGCGGACGTGGTACGGGACATGGATGTCATCCGGGGTGTGCTCGGAGACGACTCTCTGAATTTCCTCGGATACTCGTACGGAACCAGACTCGGCACCGTCTATGCGGAAACCTTCCCGGATCGCGTCCGCGCGATGGTCCTCGACGGCGCTATCGATCCCGAGCAGGACCCGGTCGAGGAGATCGTGCTTCAGGCCGAAGGATTCCAGAAGGCGTTCGACGAGTTCGCTGCCGACTGCGCCGTTCGCAGCGACTGCGCGCTGGGTAACGACCCTGCGCAGGCGTCGGCCCGGTTCCATCAGATCGTCGATCCGCTGATCGCGGAGCCCGCCGGCACCACTGATCCGCGCGGCCTGAGCTACCGCGACGCGATCACCGGAGTGCAACAGGGTCTGTACTCGTCGGCATTCTGGGGGTCGCTGCGAGGTGGGCTGAGCTCCCTCGCCGACGGTAACGGCGACACACTGCTCCGACTCGCCGACCTGTACGAGGGCCGCGAGGACGACGGCACCTACAGCAACATCAACGACGCGTTCAATGCCGTCCGATGCGTCGACGACCAGCCGGTCACCGAACGCGCCGAGGCCGGTGAACTCGACATGCGTTTCCGGCAGACGGCCCCCTTCCTCGACGACGGACGCGGAACCGGGGAGGCTCCCCTCGACGTGTGCGCATTCTGGCCCGTTCCGGCGACCGGGGAACCGCACACCCCCGACGTGCCGGGGCTCGCTCCGGTACTCGTGGTCTCGACAACCGGTGATCCCGCCACGCCGTACCAGGCCGGGGTGGATCTGGCGCGTCAGCTCGGGGGTGCGCTGGTGAGCTTCGACGGAAACCAGCACACCGTGGTGCTGGACGGGATCCCCTGTGTCGACGACGTTGTGACCAGGTATTTCATCGATGTCGAGGTGCCCGAGACCGACCCTCACTGCTGACCCGGCGCCGGTGTGACCGACACGCCACGAACGGGAACGGCCGATGTAACACGGAATTAACGGATCATGCCTACGCTCGCCGATATGGATCGCCAGAAGGAGTTCGTGCTCCGCACCCTCGAAGAGCGCGACATTCGGTTCGTGCGCCTGTGGTTCACCGACGTTGTCGGGACTCTCAAATCCGTGGCGATCGCCCCTGCCGAACTCGAGGGTGCCTTCGAAGAGGGCATCGGCTTCGACGGTTCGGCCATCGAGGGCTTCTCCCGCATCTCCGAGGCCGACATGGTCGCGCGCCCCGATGCCACGACCTTCCAGGTGCTGCCCTGGACCGATGACCGCGGACACCAGTATTCGGCGCGGATGTTCTGCGACATCACCATGCCGGGCGGTACCCCGAGCTGGGCCGACCCGCGGCACGTGCTGCGTCGCCAGCTCAACAAGGCGAGCGATCTGGGCTTCAGCTGCTACGTGCACCCCGAGATCGAGTTCTTCCTCGTCGAGAACGGCGAACCCGGCGCACCGCCGGTTCCGGCCGACGACGGGGGCTACTTCGACCAGTCGGTCCACCGTTCGGCGCCGCACTTCCGTCGCCACGCCATCGATGCACTCGAATCGATGGGAATCTCCGTCGAGTTCAGCCATCACGAGACCGCGCCCGGACAGCAGGAGATCGACCTGAGGTACGCCGACGCGTTGTCGATGGCCGACAACGTGATGACCTTCCGCTATGTGGTCAAGGAGATCGCGATGGCGGAGGGCGTGCGGGCGACATTCATGCCCAAGCCCTTCCAGCAGTACGCGGGATCGGCGATGCACACCCACATGTCGCTGTTCGAAGGCGAGACCAACGCCTTCCACGATCCGGACGATCCGTTGCAGCTCTCGGCTACGGGCAAGGCCTTCATCGCCGGCATTCTCGAGCATGCCCCGGAGATCAGCGCGGTGACCAATCAGTGGGTCAACTCCTACAAGCGCATCGTGCACGGCGGCGAGGCCCCCACCGCAGCGTGCTGGGGTCCGTCCAACCGGTCGGCGCTCGTCCGCGTTCCGATGTACACCCCTAACAAGGCGTCGTCGCGCCGAGTCGAGATCCGGACCCCGGATTCTGCCTGCAATCCGTACCTTGCCTTCGCGGTGCTCGTCGCGGCCGGTCTGCGTGGCATCGAGAAGGGCTACACCCTCGCGCCCGAGGCCGAGGACGACGTGTGGTCACTGACGGCCGCCGAACGCCGGGCGATGGGGTACAAGGAGCTGCCCACCGACCTCGACATAGCGTTGCGTGAGATGGAGAATTCGGAACTGGTAGCCGAAACTCTGGGCGAGCATGTGTTCGACTACTTCCTGCGCAACAAGTGGCGGGAATGGGAGAACTACCGGAGCCAGGTGACCCCGTTCGAGCTCGAGCAGTACCTGGGGCTGTAGACGCCATGGTGAAGCCGCCGTCTGCGCGCTCCGCCGTACCCGGCCCCGGCCGGCTCGGACTCGTCGAACGCACGGCAGCCGACGAGCTGGCGCAATTGGGGTGGACGGACGTCGAGAGCATCGAGTTGATGTGGGCGTTGTCCCGGGCTCCCAACGCCGATCTCGCGTTGCGGACCATGAGCCGCCTCGCCGACGTGCTCGGCGAGGATGGGTGGGCCGAACTCGACGCGGCGCTGCGAACCGACAAGGGCCTCCGGGGGCGACTGCTCGCCCTGTTCGGCTCGTCAGCGGCGTTCGGCGACCACGTCGTCGCGCACCCCGACCGGTGGCGGATGCTCGCGGGATCTCTCGAACTACCCGACCGACACACGTTCACGGTTCGGATGCTCGACAGCGTCGAGTCGGTTCCGGAGACCGGAGGGCGCACCAATCGGCTGATTCACCGAGCCGGGATCACAGGCCCGGAGGCCGTTGCGGCGTTGCGGACGGCCTACCGCGATCAGCTGATGCTCATCGCAGCAGCCGACCTCGCCGCGACCGTCGAGAACGAACCCGTCGTGCCGTACCTCGAAGTCGGGGAGAGGCTGGCCGACCTCGCCGACGCCGCGTTGACCGCGGCGCTCGCGGTGGCGTTCGCCACCGTCGTCCCGGACGGACCCTGCCCCACTGACATCGCGGTGATCGCAATGGGCAAATGTGGTGCGCGCGAACTCAATTACGTCAGCGATGTCGATGTGATCTTCGTCGCCGAACCGGCCGATGCGAGAGCCAGCCGTATCGCGGGCGAGATGATGCGGATCGGAACGTCGGCGTTCTTCGAAGTCGACGCCGCGCTGCGTCCCGAGGGTAAACGCGGCGAATTGGTGCGTACCCTCGAATCTCATGTGGCCTACTACAACCGGTGGGCCAAGACGTGGGAGTTCCAAGCACTCCTCAAGGCCAGGCCGATGACCGGCGATCTCGACCTGGGGCGCCGCTACATCGAAGCCTTGAGTCCGTTGGTGTGGACGGCCTCAGAGCGCGAAGCCTTCGTGCCGGAGGTGCAGGCGATGCGCCGACGGGTCGAAGAACTCGTCCCCGCGGATCTGCGGGAACGGGAACTCAAACTCGGAAAAGGCAGTCTGCGCGACGTCGAATTTGCCGTACAACTGCTGCAGATGGTGCACGGGCGTACCGACGAATCGTTGCGCGTTCCCAACACCGTGGAGGCCCTGTCCGCGCTCGCCGACGGCGGATACGTCGGGCGTGACGATGCCGCGAACCTGCGCGCGTCGTACGAATTCCTCCGGTTGCTCGAACACCGCCTGCAACTGCAGCGACTCAAGCGCACCCATACCCTCCCGCCTCCGGACGACCGCGAGAACCTGCGTTGGCTCGCACGCGCGGCGCACATGCGGCCGGACGGACGGAAGGATTCGCTCGGCGTCCTCCAATCCGAGATCAAACGCAACTCGGCGCGCATCCGCCGACTTCATGCGAGGCTGTTCTATCGGCCGCTGCTCGAATCGGTGACCAGGCTCGACAAGGACGCAGTGCGTTTGTCGCCCGACGCCGCTGTTCGGCAGCTCGCAGCCCTCGGCTACACCGCACCCGAGCATGCCCTCGAGCATCTCACCGCGCTGTCCGGGGGCGCGTCGCGCAAGGCAAGGATCCAAGCTCTGCTGCTTCCGCAGCTGCTCGAATCTCTCGGTGAGACAGTCGATCCGGATGGTGGCCTGCTCGCCTACCGGCGACTGTCCGACGCGCTGTACGACACGGTGTGGTTCCTGCGGGTACTGCGCGACGAGCCGTCGGTCGCGGAACGCCTGATGAAGGTGCTGGGAACGTCGGCGTACGTGCCCGAGTTGCTCATCAAGGCACCCGATGTCATCCGGCTCTACGCTGATGCCTCCACGGGGTCACGCCTCCTCGAACCGAAACCCGCCGAGGTGGGGAAGGCGATCGTCACGTCGTCGTCCCGTTACGACGATCCGTCTCGTGCGATCGCTGCGGCCCGTTCACTGCGTCGCGCGGAACTCGCGCGGGTCGCGAGTGCTGACCTTCTCGGGATGTTGTCGGTTCCCGAAGTGTGCGAAGCGCTCTCGTTCGTCTGGTCGGCGGTACTGGAAGCGGCACTGGCCGCGGTGATCCGGGGATCCGAGCGTGAGAAGGGCCCGGCGCCGGCACGAATCGCGGTGATAGGCATGGGCCGGCTCGGTGGCGCCGAACTCGGTTATGGATCGGATGCCGACGTGTTGTTCGTTTGCGAACCGCTTCCCGACGCCGACGAGACCGTCGCAGTGAAATGGGCGGTGTCCGTTGCCGAGCACGTCCGTAGACTCCTGGGGGCTCCGAGCACCGACCCACCGCTCGAAGTCGATCTCGACCTACGTCCCGAGGGGCGCAGCGGGGCGCTGGTGCGCACCTTCAAATCCTACGAGGCCTACTACACACAGTGGGCAGAGACGTGGGAGGTCCAGGCGTTGCTGCGTGCTCATACTGTCGCGGGCGACCCCGACCTGGGGCTCCGGTTCCTCCACATGATCGACCGCGTGCGTTACCCCGAAGGCGGGGTCACCCAGGAAGCGGTGCGGGAAATCCGGCGGATCAAGGCGCGGATGGACTCCGAACGGCTTCCGCGTGGCGCCGATCCTGCCACCCACACGAAATTGGGTCGTGGCGGACTGTCCGACGTCGAATGGACCGTGCAATTGCTGCAACTCCAGCACGCGCACGAGATCGAGTCGCTGCGCAATACGTCGACTCTCGAGACGCTCGACGCGATCGGTGCGGCCGAGCTCATCAGCGAGGCCGACGTCGATTTGCTCCGGGACGCGTGGATCACCGCGACCCGTGCGCGCAACGCCCTCGTTCTGGTGCGGGGAAAGCCGAGTGATCAGCTTCCGGGGCCGGGTCGGCAGCTCGCGGCCGTGGCGAGCGCAGCAGGCGAACACAGCGATGACGCGTCCGAGTTCCTCGACAACTACTTGCGGGTCACGCGTCGTGCGCGAGCCGTTGTCGAGCGGGTATTCGGTGGGGAAACGAACGGGCACTGAACCATTCGCGCCGACCCTCAACCTCCCGCGAACATCTTGATGCGCTGTTCGCGGCTGCGTTCGAGGTGCATCCGCATGTGCTTGCGGGCTGCCGACTCGTCGCGCGCGCGGAGCGCTTTCAGGATGAGGTCGTGTTCGTCGTTGAGTATGTCGGGTTCGCCATAGGTCGATGGCGGGCCCGAATCGTAGATCCGTAGCTGCGTGGTCAGCCGGATGAGGAGTGCGGTGATGGTGGCATTGTGCGCAGCCTGCCACAGCGCCTCGTGGAATCGGAAGTTTCCTGCCCGGACCTCGGTGTCGTCGGAGGCCGAGCAGCAGAAGCCATGGAGCTGTTCGAGTCGGGCCAGGTCGAGTTCGGTGTGGCGGATCGCGGCGGCTCCGGCGGCTTCGGATTCGAGGGCCACGCGCGCGGCGTAGATCTCGATGACGTCCTCCGGGGTCCCCGACCTGACGCGGAATCCCCGCGTGGCGCGTTCGAGCAGTCCGTCGTGGGCGAGCCAGTTCAGGGCTTCCCGGATGGGGGTGCGCGAAGCTCCGTAGGTCTCGCTGAGCTGGGTCTCGTGCAGTGCGGCGCCGCTCGGGAACTTGCCCGCGAGGATGTCGGCGCGCAGCCTCAGGTACTGCTTCGACGTCTGATCATCGCGTCCGGTGGGAAGTTCTCCGAGCAATGAGCCGGTCAGGTCGGCCGTGGTGCCCCGGTCGGTCATTGCGCTCCTGTCGAGAGGTTCCGTGTATGCGGAGATTATGCCACCGTCAACAATCGGATACTTGCGTATACGTTATTCGTCGTTTAGCGTCGCTGATGTGATCGAGGAGAAGCCGAGGATGGCGCGGGGCTGCGATTCCCGCAGCGACGACGTAGTGGTCGCCGCCGAGGACCTTGCGCGCGACCTCGCAGCTGCCGTGGTGCTCGATGCCACCGTGTCGTTTCCGAAACCGCGGTTCGACGGCGACTACCGCCCCGAATCAGGGCACTCCACCTGGGCTCGAGCGCACATACCGGGCGCCGTCCACATCGATCTGCTCGGCGAGTTCAGCGCGCCGGACGGTCCGCTGCACTTCACGCGACCGGAACCCGAACACCTCTCCGCTGAGCTTGCCCGCATCGGTGTAGGGCCTGGCACCGACATCGTGGTGTACGACGCGGGCGAGATGACCTGGGCATCGCGGGTGTGGTGGATGCTCCGCAACATCGGCATTCGCGCGCGGGTCCTCGACGGCGGGCTCGCACGCTGGACAGAACTCGGTTTTCCACTCTCCTCGGAGGAGTCCGCACCGCCGGCGGCAATCGAGCCCGCGGAGGTCGCCGACCACGGCCTCTGGCGCGACCGCGACGACGTCCTCGGGATCAGTGCGGGTTCGGAATCGGGAACGCTGCTCTGCGCACTCGATCCCGAGCACTTCGCGGGCATCGCAACGACGCGCTACGCCAGGCGCGGCCGTATTCCCGGCAGCCGGAACCTGCCGGCAAAGAGCCTCCTCGGTGCCGGAGTTCTTCGTCCTCACACGGAACTGGCCGCCCTGGCCGAGGCCGTGGTGTCCGAGGCTGAGCACCCCCTCATCGTCTACTGCGGCGGCGGGGTGTCCGCGTGCCTGGTCGCGCTCGCTCTGGTGCGGACCGGTCACGACGACGTCGCGGTGTACGACGGATCCCTCGCCGAGTGGACTGCGGATCCGGCGCTGCCGATGATCTCGGACGAGGAGGGAAACCCATGACGCCGTACCCCGCCCCGCGATGTCCTCGCGGCCGTGCGTGCCGATTCCGACGTCCAGCCAGACCCGACACCTCTGTGACAGGAACCTCATGACCTCCACGACGAACGCGCCGACGATCGATGACCTCGCAGATGCTCTCGGCACGCTACGTGCACGAACCCCGCTCGTGCAGTCGCTGACCAACATCGTGTCCGCGAACTTCCTGACCAATGTTCTGCTCGCGGCGGGTGCCAGCAACGCCCATATCGACAATGTGCACGAAGCAGGCAGCTTCGCGCGTATCGCAGGGGGAGTGCTGGTCAACCTCGGGACACCCGACGACGGAACCGCTGCTGCCTTCACCGCCGCGGCAGAAGCCGCACACGACGCGGGGACACCATGGGTGCTCGACCCCGTCGGTGTCGGTGGGCTACCGTGGCGCACCGGACTCGCCGCGGACCTGCTCGCCTATCGTCCCACCGCGATCCGCGGCAACGCGTCCGAGATCATCGCGCTCGCGGGTCAGGGCGGCGACACGCGCGGTGTCGACAGCGCCGACGAAGCGGCGGCGGCGATCCCGGCGGCGCTCGCTCTGCTCGAGTATTCCGATGCGGTGTCCGCGTCGGGACCGGTCGACTACCTCGTGGGTCGTGGTGGCGACGGTGCGGTCACCGGACTCCGCATCGCGGGCGGTAGCGCCATGCTGCCCCGCGTGACCTCCACCGGGTGCTCGCTCGGTGGCCTCGTCGCGGCCTACCTTGCAGTCGCGCCCACCGCACTGATCGGTCTGGCCGCGGCACACACGCACGTCGCCGTCGCGGCCGAGATCGCCGAGCAGAACTCGACCGGCCCGGGGTCGTTCGCTGTGGCCTACCTCGACGCGCTGTACACGGTCGACGCCGACACTCTGCGGCACCACGCCCGTGTCGAGGCATTCGAACTGCCGAAGAAGGACGAGAACTGATGGGCATCAAGACTTTCTGGTATCTCACCCAGGCCGACGGTGATTATCCGTGGAGCCACAACGGGCTGTTTCCCGTCGACGGGACACGGCAGATCGAGCTCGCCGAGACAATCGACGAGGGTGGTTTCGACGGCGCGCTCGTCGCGACCTGGCCGAACGATCCGTTCATCTCCGCGACCTGGGCTGCCGCGCACACCAGCCGAATGAAGTTCCTCGTCGCGGTGTACGCCAATATGACACCGGCCCGGTTGCTCGCCGAGAAGGCGCTCACCTTCGACGCCTTCAGCGGTGGCCGACTGATGATCAACTCCGTCAACGGGCGCGAGAACATCCTCACCAAGTACGATATGAACGTCGAGCACGATCGGCGCTACGAACTCGGCGAGCAGTACTGGGCCGACTTCCATCGGATCTACGCCGAGGGCACGGAATCGAACTTCCCGAACACGCCGCTGCGCATCGACCCGCCATCCTGCGGTCATACGGTACCGCTGTGGGGCACCGGCGATTCACCGGCCGGGCTGGAGAACGCCGGCAAGGTGCTCGACGCCTACCTGATCATGTTGCGCGAGACGACCTTCGTCGATGCCAAGTTCACTGCAGCCCGTGAGTCCGCGGCAGCCCAAGGGCGCGAATACACCGATTTCGGTGCGTTGTCGGGTGTCATCGTGCGGCCGACCCAGGCCGAGGCGCTCGACCGGTTCCGGTCGTTGTTCGAAAACGCCGGCATCGACCGGATCCGCGAGGTGCTTGACGATGCGGTTCGGCGCCGAACCCACGGGCAGCAGGATCTCACGACTTTCACCGCGCGCGATGCGCAGCGTCAGGGATGGGTCGACACGATCAACGCCGGAAAGCTGCCCGAGCCCGACGATCTGTACCTCGGTGACGGACTCTATGCCGGCATCACGGCATGGTCGCCGCTGGACATCTTCGCGACCGGCTCGTCGGCGGTGTACTACGCGGGCACGCCCGACGAGATCACCGGGCACGTGCGGACACTACGGGACAAGACGGGGCTTACGTCCCTGATTCTGGCCGGCTGGCCGCTCATCGACGAGGCGAAGTACGTTGCCGAGCATTTGATTCCGAGATTTCGCGAGCTGTGAGGTGTCGTCAGCGGCCGAGCGATTCGGCCTCGCACCGCGTCTTCAGTTGCACAAGATGATCAGCCCGACACCCCGCCACACCTCGGTTTCCACCTTCTTCCATTCCTGTTTGTCGTAGTCCCATTCGTAGTCGGTCTCGGTGGCGTATCCGCGGTCGCGTTGCTCGGTCACCGTGCAATCCTGAAGGGTGCTGCCGGCGCGGCTGATGATGCGCCAGGGCACATTTGCGTCGGTCAACGTCCTGGTGGCCTGTTCCTGGGACATTCCCACGGTGTTCGGTGCATTCTGTGCTGTTGCAATCCCCGCCGCCAGAGGGCTCAGAAGCAGGGCGCCGGCGGCTGCACACGCCGCGGCCGAAAGAGTCGTACGCATGACGGCCTCCTTTCGGAGACAGGTCGGTATTCAGTGCTCTGCCCAGGCGTGCCGGTACCCGGCGTGCCCGGTGATCTGGGTCGGCAGAGCGACGATGCGTCCATCTGGCGACCGGATGCGCTGACCTCCCGCCTCCACGCGAGCGCAGACCCCCCTCGGCCGCAAGAAGTAGGGAGAATTAACGCACCCTCGACAATTTTGCCAGGGCTTTCGGCAAAATGTGTCGTACATCACTGACTGTACGCGCGTGTGCAAGTGATTTTCGTGAGTGTGGGCCGACCCGTCGTCGGCGAGGTCGAGAGTGTGGTAGCTGATCACGGTGCGCACCTTGGTAATGTGCCGTGGATCACATATGGACATTTTGATCCGTTGTATGTTCATCTATTGACTTGATCTGGTAGTTAAACCCACTATTGCTGCACCAAATGATCTGATCGAAGCGGCACATTGAGCACGCGTGTCGCACGAAGGAATGGTGGTGCGCGATGACGGAGACCGTGATCCGCGGAAGTGAACGACATCCCTACGATCTCGACGACCGATACCGATCCGGCTCGGGCACGGTGCTGCTCACCGGAGTGCAGGCGATTGCACGGCAACTCGTGGAACAGCACGTGCGCGACATCCGCGACGGGCGCCGCGTCGCCACATTCGTCTCCGGGTACCAAGGCAGCCCACTCGGCGGCCTCGACAAGATGCTGCACGGCATGCCGAAGGTGCTCGCCGAACACGACATCACTTTCACCCCCGGATTGAACGAGGAACTCGCAGCGACGTCGGTATGGGGAAGTCAGGGGCAGCTCGGAGCCGGTACGCGCACCCACGACGGAGTGGTCGGCGTCTGGTACGGCAAGGGGCCCGGACTCGACCGCGCAACGGACGCGCTACGTCACGCCAACATGTACGGCGTCGACCCGAACGGCGGAATGCTGCTGATGGTCGGAGACGACCCGGCGTCGAAATCCTCCACCGTGCCCGCCGTGAGTGAACGATCCCTCGCGGCACTGGGAATCCCCGTGCTGTTCCCGCGCAACGCCGCCGAGATCGTCACGATGGGACTTCACGGTGTCGCCTTGTCGCGCGCGTCGGGGTGTGTGGTCGCACTCAAAATCGTCGCCGATGTCGCCGACGGAGCCTGGTCGATCGATGGGTTGGTGTCGGATCTGTCCATCACCGTGCCCGACATCGAGTGGGAGGGAAGACCGTTCACGTACCGTCAGCGCCCCATGGCGGCACCCGGCGACAGCGTGATCGCCGAGGCAGACCTGTACGGTCCGCGATGGAAGACCGTCCTGGCCTACGGCAAGGCCAACGCACTCGACGTCATCGAGATCGACCCACCGCACTCTCGGATCGGCTTGGCGGCCACCGGAACCACCTTCGACGCGATGCGGCAGGCATTGCTCGACCTCGGGGTCGCCGATGCGGACCTGCACCGCGCGGGAATCCGGTTGCTGCGTATAGGAATGCCCTACCCCCTCGGTCCGGACCTCGTCTGTGATTTCGCGCGCGGACTCGACGAGCTGATCGTCGTCGAGGACAAGACGGCCTTCGTCGAAACCCAGATCCGCGAGATCCTCTACGGCACGGAATCCGCACCGCGCATCCTCGGAAAGAAGGATGTCGATGGGCGTCCGCTCATGCCTTTCGACGGTGAGCTGACCGCCGGGCGGATCCGCGGACCGCTGCGTCGGGTGTTGCGCAAGTACATCGAACTCGGGCCGGGGCCCCTCCCGCAACTGCCACTCGAAGTCCTCTCCACCTCGCGCACCCCGTACTTCTGCAGCGGCTGCCCCCACAACCGCTCCACCGCCCTGCCCGAGGGTTCGATCGGCGGCGGCGGAATCGGCTGCCACACTCTCGTCACCCTGTCCGGTCGCACCGACAGTGCGGTGACGGGCCTGACCCAGATGGGTGGGGAGGGTGCTCAATGGATCGGGCAGGCGCCCTTCACCGACATCGGGCACATGTTCCAGAACGTCGGCGACGGAACCTTCTTCCATTCCGGTCAGCTTGCCGTCCAGGCGTGTGTCGCGGCCGGGGTGAACATCACCTACAAGCTGCTCTACAACGACGTCGTTGCGATGACGGGCGCGCAGGACGCCGAGGGTGCCTTGAAGATCCCCCACCTGACACACAAGCTGACCACCGAAGGCGTTCGTAAGATCATCATCTGTTCGGACGACCCCACGCGGCATCGTAAGCGGTCCCTCGCGCGCGGCACCGTGGTGTGGCACCGCGACAGGCTCGACGAAGCGCAGAAACTATTGCGTGAGGTTCCGGGCGTCACGGTGCTCATCTACGACCAGCACTGCGCGGCCGATGCGCGTCGTCAGCGTAAGCGCGGCACTCTGCCCACCCGCACCACCCGCGTGGTCGTCAACGAGGCGGTCTGTGAGGGATGCGGAGACTGCGGCGTCAAGAGCAACTGCCTGTCGGTCCAGCCGGTGGACACCGAATTCGGATCCAAGACGCGCATCGACCAGACGTCGTGCAATACCGACTACTCGTGCCTCGATGGGGACTGCCCGTCCTTCGTGACGGTCGAGGCAGCACCGGAGCGCACGCTCGAGCGACGTGCCCACCCGACACCGCCCGCCGTACCGGACATCGCCGGTGACGTTCCGGCCGGGACCAGCAACGTCCTCCTCGCCGGGATCGGGGGCACCGGCATCGTCACCGTCAACCAGGTGCTCGCCACTGCGGCGCTGCGTGCCGGATTCGAGGTCGAATCGCTCGACCAGATCGGGATGAGCCAGAAGGCCGGTCCGGTGGTCTCCCACCTGCGTTTCGCCGTGGGCGACCTCGAACCGGGTAATCGCGTCGGCACCGGCGGGGCATCCTGCCTGCTTGCGCTGGATCTGCTCACCGCCACCGATCCGAAGAATCTTGCCTACGCCGACACCGCCGCGACCGTCGCGGTCGCGTCGACGAGCCGCACGCCCACCGGAGACATGGTGTACGACCGGTCGATCCATCATCCCGATGAGGAAGGTCTGCTCGCGCGGCTCGAGGCGACCACTCGCGAGTTGGCCTCGTTCGACGCGCTCGCCGCATCGCAGGCGCTGTTCGGTGAGACGGCCGCGGCGAACTTCCTGATCGTGGGAGCGGCGCACCAACTCGGCGGACTGCAGATCCCGGCCGCCGCTGTCGAGGAGGCGATCGAGATCAACGGTGTCGCGGTGGCAACCAACATCGCTGCATTCCGGTGGGGGCGCGCCGCGATCGCCGATCCTGATTCATTCCGCGCTGCGACCGAACCGTCACGCCGCGACCGCGTCGTGACAGTGGCGCCCGACCGGTTGTTCGACGGCACCACCTTTCACGGTGAAGTGCAGCGACTGGTGAAGATCCGCGCTGCCGCTCTCATCGATTTCCAGGACGAGGCGCTCGCGGCGCGGTACATCGGGCGGGTGCACTCCGTGTGGGTGGCCGAACGTCGTCTTACCGACCGCACCGACCTCAGTGAGGCCGTGGCCCGAGGCCTTTTCAAATTCACGGCCTACAAGGACGAGTACGAGGTCGCACGGATGCTCGTCGATCCCGCTTTCGTCGACGACGTGCAGGCTCAGGTGCCTGGTGGATACCAGCTCACCTACCGCCTGCATCCGCCTGTGCTGCGGGCGCTCGGACGCAGCAGGAAGGTCGGATTCGGACCGAAGTCGCATTCGACCCTGCGGATGCTCGCCAAAGCGAAGCGCCTGCGCGGCACCCGGTTCGATCCGTTCGGTTACGCCCACGTCCGGCGGACCGAACGTGCACTGCTCGCGCACTACACCGCCGTGATCGAGCAGGTCGTCGCCGATCTGTGTGCTGGCTCGTACGACCGTGCCGTGCGGATCGCGGAACTTCCGGACATGGTGCGCGGCTACGAGGACGTCAAGCTGCGCTCCGTCGAGCAGTATCGCGCCCGGCTCGAAGAACTCGGCGTCGATGTCGATTTCTGAGTTGTCTCCTCCTGCCATCCGATTCACATCCTCCGAAGGGAATCCGCACATGACCACGTCCACCGCTGCCCGTCCGACGGTCACCGATCCCGCTCTCGGCGCCTGACCGATCGGCCTCACGAACAGGTCGTCTTCCACGAGGACGCCGCGACGGGTCTCCGCGCGATCATCGCGGTCCACTCGACAGCTCTCGGGCCGGCCCTCGGCGGCACCCGCTTCTATCCCTACGTCGACGACGCGACGGCGCTCGAGGACGTGCTGCGACTCTCGTGGGGAATGACCTACAAGGCCGCAGTGGCGGGAGTGAACCTCGGTGGCGGCAAGGCCGTCATCCTGGGTGATCCGGCCCTCGACCAGAGCGACGAGTTGCTCGCCGCGTACGGGCGATTCGTCGATTCGCTCGGCGGCCGCTATGTCACCGCCGTCGACGTATGCACCCACGCCGGCGACCTCGACGTGATCGGAATGCATACCGCGCATGCGGTCGGCCGGACGACCGCGGCGGGGGGATCCGGCGACAGCTCACCGGTGACGGCGCTCGGTGTGTTCCAGGCGATGAGAGCGGGTGTCCGGACTGTCTGGGGGAGAGATACTCTCGCCGGACACAGAGTGGGGGTCGAAGGGCTGGGGAAGGTAGGCTACCGGCTCGTCGAACTACTCGCCCGCGATGGCGCCGACATCGTCGTGTCCGACGTGAACCCAGTTGCACTGGCAAGGGTCACATCGGACTTCCCGTCAGTGAAGGTGGCGGACGGAGTCCTTACGTCTTCTCTGGATATCTATGCCCCGTGCGCTCTCAGCGGCACACTCACGGCGGCGACCGGGGGCATGATCGACGCTCAATTGGTATGCGGCGCCGCCAACAATCAGCTGGCCGACCCGACCGTCGAGGAGATCCTGCGCGGTCGCGGCATCATCTGGGTTCCCGATTACGTAGCGAATGCCGGTGGTCTGATCCAGGTTGCGGGGGAGGTCGACGGCTCGGACGCCGCCACCGTCCGTGGTCGGGTCGAGGGGATATTCGATCGAACTGTCGAGATCTTCGCCCTGTCGCGGGCACTGGACATCACGCCCGGGGCTGCCGCGAACCGGATTGCGGAGCAGCGCATCGATTCTGTGTGACGTAGAAATCACGGGGGAGTCGCCCATGGGCGACTCCCCCGTGAGTTGTGTGTGCAGCGCGTCGTGTGTATGGCTGCGTGGTGCGGATGGCCGTCAGGGCCGGGTGGACGGAACCGAGCGTCCGTGTCCTGCATCTCGGGTGAGATGTTCGAGCAGCGGCTGTGTGCGATATGCCACGGGGGTGGTGAGCGCCAGGGTCGTGGTGGTGTGCGCGACACCTTCGATGCTGTGGATGCGTTCGAGGACCTGCAGCAGATCTTCCTGTGACTGGGCGGCCATTCTGATCAGGAGATCTTCCCGCCCTGTCGTCGCGTGCACTTCGAGGATCTCGGGGAATCGCTCGAGTTCGGCGATCACGAGGCCCATCCGCGCCTGGACGAGTTCGGCGCCGATGAACGCTTGGAGGGGTAGGCCCAGTTTGGGGAGGTCGACGACCGGTCGGTATCCGGTGACCGCGCCCGACTCTTCGAGTTTCTTGATCCGCGATTGGACGGTGTTGCGCGCGACGCCGAGCTTGGCCGAAAGATCGACGATGCCCGCCCTCGGGTTGTGCGTGAGCTCCGCGAGGAGCGCTGTGTCGAGCCGGTCGAGACTGAACACGATGACATCCTTTCCCTGGTGATGCGCCTCATAATTTGAACATATTGATCAGCTGAATCGAAAGGTCTCGACGCAGATCACTGCAGTGCCATGATTGCCACATTGAAATGCTCATGCAAATGCAGCCGACCGTACTGTGCGCGTATTCCGTGAGCTGTTTCGGCCGCCGGTCACCCACAAGGTTCGGCGGGCACCACAACCCATCCCGAGGAGCACACCATGCCCGGAGTAGGCATATGGCCCACCCGATCCGTTGACCAGCCAGTCGCTCTTCCCTGCGCTCACCGGAGCTGATGGCAGCAGCGACGGATGGTGCGGACTCCTCGCCGCCGCGAGCCTCGTGTTCTTCGCCTTCCTCGGATTCGATGCGGTCGCTACGACTGCCGAAGAGACGAAGAATCCTCAGAAACCTCTCCCGCGAGGGATTCTCGGGTAACTCGCGATCGTCACTGTGCTCTACGTCGGTGTCACTCTCGTGCTGACGGGAATTGTCGAGCACACGGACCTGCGGACGGGGAGCGCGCTGGTCGGGATGGAAGTGCCACCCTCGCCACCACATTCGAGGCACACGGTATCTGCTGGGTGCAGATGGTCATCAATGTCGGCGGTCTCGCCGGACTCACCACGGTCGTCATGGTGATGATGCTCGGTCGGACGCGAGTGCTGTTCGCGATGTCACGGGACGGACTGGTGACGCGCAAACTTGCCAGGACGAACCACAAGGGTGTTCCCGTGCGCATCACATTGATCGTCGGCGGTGTCGTCGCAGTTCTCGGCGCGGTGTTCCCGATGGGCGTGCTCGAAGAGATGGTCAATATCGGCACACTGTTCGCATTCGTCCTCGTGTGTGTCGGCGTCATGGTGCTCGGCCGTCCCGTCCCGACCTACCGCGTGGATTCCGGATGCCGCTTCATGCCGTGGGCTCCGATCCTCGCTGTGATCGCGTGTGGCCGGCTGATGCTGAACCTGTGGAGACGTGGATCCGGTTCGCGGGGTGGATGGCTGGGTGTGGGTGCCTACTTCGCCTACGGTCGCCGCAAATCGGTGCTGGGGCAGCGGCTCGCAGCGGAAGCTGCTGAACAGGCCGCGGCACAAGGGGAGATCAGGGAGTCGAGTATGTCTGACCGGGAGAGGACATACGCACTCGATCAGGATCTTCCGGGCTTCTTCGAGCTCACACGGGTCCGTGGTTCGGTGGGCCGGAAGAGGCGAGCATCCTCGCGCGGAGGCTGTCGTAGATCGGCGCGACCCCGACGAGATGAGCGACGACCACCGCTCCCGCCGACGCGAGGAGCATGGGTACCGTGACGCTTGTCGTCCCCGTCATCTCCACGACCAGCGCGATTCCGGTGAGTGGAGCCCGCACGGATGCGCTGAAGAGGGCCGCCATGCCCACGATCGCCATGGGCACGGCCAGCGAGGAATCGATACCGGGGATGAGAATCTCTGCGACCCGTGCGTACAGCACGCCCCACAGGGCCCCGAGCGCGAGCAGCGGAGCGAACAAGCCGCCGGGAGTGCCTGCGGCGTAGGACAGCGGACCCGCGACGAATCGCACCACGACCAGCCAGGCCATTATGGGTAGTGCGATGGTCCCGCCACTGACCAGGTGCTGGGACACGGTGTCGCCGCCACCCGCGGCGAGTGGTGCGACCACGGACACCAGGCCGATCATTCCGCCGATCACGGCTGCCTTCGCAATCGGCGACACCGAACGCAGGGCATCGGAGGCGGCCAGCAACCGCATCACGAGCCGGTTGTACACGGCGCCGGACAATCCCGTCAGCAATCCGAACACCACGAATACCGGGAGGAGGGTGATCGACGGAGGATCGAGGAGGCCGACGTCGAAATCAGGTCGATCGCCCAGGATCAGCCGGGAGCAGGCGACCCCGACCCCTACGGACAGAAGGACCGGTACCACTGTGCGGAACCGGAATGCGCGGGTCACCTCCTCGAAGACGAACAGCGCGCCCCCGATCGGTGCATTGAACGCCACCGCCAGACCGGCGCCGGACACCGATGTTTGCAGCAACCGCACGTGCTCGTCGCTCATGCGAGCCCTGCGCGCCGATTCAGCACCGACCACCGCGCCCATATGTACTATCGGGCCTTCCCGGCCGAGAACGAGTCCCGATCCCATTGCAAGGAGGCCACCGAAGAATTTCGCGGGCAGAACGAGAAGACGCGGCGGTTCGGCCTCGCCTCGGGCGACGGCCTCCACGTGTTGCACTCCGCTCCCGGCGGCGAGTGGGATGGGGCGCACTATCAGCGCAGCCAACGCGGCGCACAGCGCAGTGACCCCTACCGGAATCAGCCAACTCGGACCGGGTAGACCGTGTGCCCAGTGCAGCATGTGGACGCGCCACTCGTCGGCGACTGCCAGGCACCAGCGAAATGCGCCTCCGACGAATCCGATAACCGCGCCGGCGACGATCGCCAGCACACAGATCGCGATGAGTTCGCGGGCAGGAACAGGCGAGTCTGCCGGTACGGCTCGAGGTTCCGCCATCGACCTCTCCGGGAGGGATAGGCGGCGACCGCTACCGCGGAGGGGCAGGAGACCCCGATGCCGCCGAAATGTACAAACAAGGCCACGGGCCGTCGGCCGTAGTCACAGTATGCCCATCCACAGCGAGTCCGGCGCAGGAATCAGCATTGTGGCGACTCGCTTTCGAACCGTGGATCCGGCGCCAACCACGCTGCCACTGCGATGTGCCTGCCGAGGTATCGAGGCTGCCGTCTCGCTCGCGCCGTGGGTGTTACCTGGATAGTCGAGGATGCTCAGGTGCAATTGCACGGGAATGTGACAGCATCGGGCGCAGATTCGCGAGTTCGTCGGCGAGCGTGCGAACCGACGCTTCGGGCGAGCTGTCGCCGTGTGCCGGGAGAGTGGGGCTGCGCTCGTCGCGCTCGTCGACGGGTCCCGCCTGGGCGATCGATTCGAGATCGTCGGCGAGCGCAGCCAGCTCGTCGGCCCCCGGGACCGTGTCCGGGGGAGTCCTCGATGCCGACGCGCTCGTGATCGTGTCGGCTACGCGTTCTGCCGCACTGATCACCGGGATCCAGGCCCACGCTTCGGATCCTGCGGGCGGCGGTTCGGACAGGGTGCGTTGCAGCTCGACCCGAGTGTTCGACAACAGTCGATAGACCTTCTGGCGCTCTGCGCCGATCGCCGCGGTGTCCAGGTTTTCGGCGACGTCTCGTGCATATCGCGTCATGGCTCCGAGTGCCTCCCCGAACGACGACGTGACCTGTGCGTGCCTCGTCGACGGCCAGATGACGTAGCCCGCCACGATCACGATGAGTCCACCGATGAACGTGGTTGCGATGCGGTCGAGGCCGAGGTCGAGCACCCTGTCGGCCGGGACCACGACATCGATGAGAATCATGATCAACGGGGTGAGGAAGAGCGCCTGCCACAAGTACGAACGTGCCATCGCCCAGGGGAGGCATGTGGCGAGAACAGCGATTGCGAAACACGAGACGATCGAGTCGTGGATCAGTCCACTGATCACCACCGCCCCGACCGCGCCACCGACCGTGCCGATGCTTCGTAGCACTGCGCGGGCGAATACGGACCCCAGGTCGGGCTTCATCACGAGGGCGACGGTCAGCGGGATCCAATAGCCGTGTGGAATCGGCAGGAGATAGAACGCGGAGTATGCCAGCGCAGTACACAGGCTCAGTCTGCCCGCCGAAGCGAGTAATGCGTTGCCGGGCAGTGACAGCCGCGCACGGACGACGATGGGAAACGGGTCGAGCGCGGCAGAGTTGTCCCAGATTGCGGCCTCGAGCATCGCGAGTCGCACGAGCGACCCCGGCTCGGTGCCAGGGGACGGCGGGTGACGACGGTGGGCGGCAGCGTCCGCGCACACCGTCGGGCGGTCCGCTGCCGCACCGGACAACGAACGGTCGGCGTCGTGTGCGATGAGTCGAGCGAGGAGCTGATCCGCGGCGCGCACGATTGTCGCTGCGCGATCGTATTCGTGCATAGGACCGTGCGCGCTGCCCCGCTCCCTGATGGCCCTCGCATGGAATGCGTCGATTGCGCCGATCGCGCAGGCGCGGGACGTAGCGAGATCGGTCGACCCCCTCGCCTGTGCGCGCGCGAGGTCTCCCAGCGCTCTCAACAGGCCGACGAGGGCCTCGCGTTGCGGGCGACGTCTGTCGACCATGGCCTCGAGGCCCAACATCAGTGCGTAGATCACGGCACCGACGAGGAAATACCCTGCGGCCGGCCAGTACGGTGCCGCGACGGGAAGACCCAATGCAAGAGCTGCAATGAGCATCGCCTGCATCGTGCCGACCGACAGCGCACCGTCGTAACCACTGAGTATTCCGGACACGAATGCGACTCCGGCCATCACCACGACGACCAGCACGTGTGGTCCGGTCGACAGCATGCCCAACAAGTAGGCCGCGGCCGCGAGCGGCGCGGTGACCATGATCTGCCGGAAGCGCGCGGAGTAGGAGACCGATCGTTCACCGGCAGCAAGAAGCAGTGTTCCCATGCTGATCCACATGCCGATCAGAAGGTGGTCGGTCAAGGCTCCGACCACCAGCGGGCCGGCCACACTGATTGCGGCACGGACGGAACGGCCGGTCGGCCAAGGGGCCGGCGGCGCCGCGGTGAGGGCACGCAGCCAGAGAGCGGGGTGCCACTCGGTGCCTGTACCACCGACGGGTCTCGCCGACAATGCTTCTCCCGATTCTCGGTCTTTTTCGGTCTCCGTACATTGCAGATCGCAAGGGTGATCGGGATGACGCCCGAACTCGGAACCCCGTCACGGAAGTATGCGTCAGGAAGAGTGTGATTTCTACTCCTTCGACGGTGGACGCGAATGAATGTTAGTGTCGAAGCGGCCGATTCCAGGATATTCGGCTCGTCGAGCCGTGCCAGGCCGACAGGTCGGGTGCGGAAGCATGTCTCTACGCGACACCAATGTTTGTGGCTGAACTACCTCTGTCTGAAATCTGATTTCTGCATTACGACAGGGAATTCGGAAGCTACGACCAGTCGGGCAGGCAAACCCGATCGGTGGATCCGGCCTGATCCAGAGGAACGGCCTGATGACCCGCAGCTATCGGTCTGTGGTTCCCGATGGTGCTGGTCGGATTCATCCTCGCAGCGGTGTCCGGGGCCTTGGGCAGCGACTCGTCGTCGCATATATAGGTATGGCCTGGCGCCGGTCGGCGTGGCTCTGGCACTCGCAGGGATAGTCGTGCTCTTTCGGCTCCACTCGAGATTCACCGAACTGGAGGGCTACCGCTGACCATCGTCGCGGGCTGCTCCCGGGTCTGATCGCACCGTGCCGTCACACTCGCGGGATTCGTGGGGTGCCCCCGCGCGGCAGCGTGACCAGTGGGAACAATCGGCGCCTCCCGCTCGAAACGTCCGGCAAAAGCAAGAAGGCCACCGAAAAGGATGACCTACGGTTTCTCTGCGTTTCACCCTTCTCGCCAGGGTGAAATATGTCGGATTCCGATCGAATTTCGCTGCACTGTCGTTGTCGCGGTGTTATTCTGGCGCCGCTGAGTGCACTCAGTTGCGTTGTGTCCGGGTTCATTCCGGGGTTTCCGGGACACCAGCGGGTTTCCTGATTATTTTCCGTAGCGGTATCGCGCGGAGCCGCAGTCGCAGAACATCGGCTCGATAGGGGTGGACATGGAAGCGCTGGATCTTGCCCGCTGGCAATTCGGGATCACGACCGTATATCACTTCATCCTGGTGCCGTTGACTCTCGGTTTGGCTCCGTTGGTGGCGATCATGCAGACGATGTGGGTCGTGACCGACGACGACAAATGGTATCGGCTCACCAAGTTCTTCGGAAAACTGTTCCTGATCAATTTTGCCCTCGGCGTGGCGACCGGTCTTGTGCAGGAATTCCAATTCGGGATGAACTGGAGCGAGTACTCCCGCTTCGTCGGTGACGTCTTCGGGGCCCCTTTGGCGCTCGAGGGTCTCGTGGCGTTTTTCCTCGAATCCACCTTCCTGGGCCTGTGGATCTTCGGCTGGAGTCGGCTCCCGAAGCTTGTGCACCTCGCGTGCATCTGGTTGGTCGCGATCGGCGTGAATGCCTCGGCGTTCTTCATCCTCGCGGCCAACTCCTTCATGCAGCACCCGGTCGGAGCTGTCTACAACCCGGAAACCGGGAGAGCGCAACTCGAGAGCATCACCGATCTGTTCACCAACATCACACTTGTCTGGGCATTCCCTCACGTGATCACGGGTGGGTGGCTCACTGCCGCTACCTTCGTCGCCGGGGTCAGTGGATGGTGGATGGTACGAAACATGCGGCGTGCTGCCGCACTTCGAGAATCGGCACCCGACGAGGCGGCCGAACTCGAAGGCGAAGCGCGAAACGTCTTCCGCCCGGCTACACGTCTCGGTCTGCTCGTCATGATCATTGCAGGCGTAGGAGTTATCTATACCGGCGACGGTCAGGGCAAGATGATGTTCCATCAGCAGCCGATGAAGATGGCCTCGGCGGAATCGTTGTGCGAGACGGAAACCGATCCGAAGTTCTCCGTCCTGACCATCGGCACACACAACAACTGTGACAGCGTCACACGAGTCATCGAGGTGCCGTACGTCCTGCCCTACCTGGCAGAAGGCCGTATTTCCGGCGTGACGCTGCAGGGCGTCGAAGACCTTCAGGCGCAGTACGAAGAAGAGTTCGGCCCGGGTAACTACACGCCGAACCTGTTCGTCACGTATTGGTCGTTCCGGGCGATGATCGGCTTCGCTGCCGGCTCCGCGGCGCTGGCGCTGGCAGGCCTGTGGGTGACTCGCAGAGGGCGGGCTCCCCATCAGAAATGGTTCGGGTGGTTGGCGATCATTGCGATCCCGACACCGTTCCTGGCCAACAGCGCGGGGTGGATCTTCACGGAGATGGGCCGCCAGCCTTGGGTGGTGCACCCGAACCCCACAGGAGTGGACATGGTCCGGCTCACCGTCGACCAGGGCGTGTCCAACCACCCACCGGGGACGGTCTGGACGTCACTGATCTGCTTCACCCTGCTGTACGCGGCCCTGGGCATGGTGTGGTTCTGGCTGATGCGCAAACACGCGATGGAAGGCCCACAACCTGGCGACTCGCAGCCACCGGGCGATGACGGGACCGAGGACGACGAGCCCGACAAGCTGACATTCGCCTACTAGGAGATCGGACATGGGACTTCAAGAAGTCTGGTTCATCTTGATCGCGGTGCTGTTCACCGGCTATTTCGTGCTGGAAGGCTTCGATTTCGGCGTAGGCATGCACCTTCCGGTCGTGGGCCGTGGACGCGGAAAGCGTCCGGAGGCACGGCGTTCGGCGATGATGGATTCGATCGGACCGGTCTGGGACGGTAACGAGGTGTGGCTCATCACCGCGGGCGGCGCGCTGTTCGCTGCCTTCCCCGACTGGTACGCAACGCTGTTCTCCGGCTTCTACATGCCGCTGTTGCTGATCCTGCTTGCTCTGATCGTGCGGGTATGCGCCATCGAGTGGCGAGGGAAGGTCGACGACCCGACGTGGCGGCGTCGATGCGACTGGGGGATCATCTTCGGTTCCTGGGTGCCCGCTGTGTTGTGGGGTGTGGCGTTCGCGAACATCGTTCGCGGGGTCCCGATCGACGAGAGCAAGCAGTTCGTCGGAGGGCTCCTCGACCTGCTCAATCCCTATGCGTTGCTCGGCGGCGTGACCACGGCAATCGTCTTCGCCCTCCACGGCGCGGTGTTCCTGGCATTGAAGACCGCGGGCGAGGTCCGGACCGATTCGATAGCGCTCGCCCGGAAACTGTCGATACCGGCCGTCGTCGTAGCCGGTGCGTTCGGGTTGTGGACCCAGATCGCGTACGGCACGGGCTGGACGTGGATCGTACTGGCGGTCGCCGCAGCATCGCTGGTGATCGTGGTGGGCATGACGTTCGCCCAGAAGGAAGGCTGGGCATTCCTGTTCACCACCGTGGCAATCGCCGCGACCATCGTGCTGCTCTTCGGCTCCCTGTTCCCCGACGTGATGCCGTCGACGCTCGATCCGGCCTGGTCGTTGACCATCGAGAACGCATCGTCGAGCCACTACACGCTCACCATCATGACGTGGGCCGCAGCGTTCCTCACTCCGGTGGTGATGGTGTACCAGGGCTGGACGTACTGGGTTTTCAGGAAGCGCATCTCCATCGATGACATCGCCGAGCCGGTACCGGTACAGTGACCGGAGCCGAGCAACCGTGATGGCGGATACCGCGACGGCTCCCCCCGACACCATCGAGATCGAGCGTCGACCAGGTCCGATCGACCCCCGCCTGTGGCGCTACTCTGCCACGGCCCGTGGGTATCTCGTGTTGACCGTCGTCATGTCGTTGGTCGATGTGATGATGGTCCTGGTGGCGGCAACGATGATCGGCAGGGTCCTCGCCGGGGTCATCACCACCGATGTGCGCTCCGTAGGGTCGTGGATCACGGAGTTGTCCGTGCTCGCAGCTGCGATGGTCGTGCGTGTCGCGGCGACCTGGCTGCACGCCCGGTATGCACACCGGTCGGCATCACGGATCGTCGCGGAACTCGAGCTCGAGGTCCTCGACGCTGCAGCGGCCCTTCCCCCTCGGGAGCTCGACCCGCGGCGCAACGAGATCGTGACCGTACTCACCCGTGGTCTCGACGGTCTCCGCGCGTATCTGACCGGATATGTCCCGGCCCTGTTCCTGGCTTTGACGCTCACCCCGATCACGATCATCGTGATCGCCTTCCATGACTTGACCTCTGCACTCATCGTGATCGTCACCCTGCCGCTGATCCCGGTCTTCATGATCCTCATCGGCTTGCTGACGAAGGGGAAGTCGGATCGTAGCCTCGACGCGATGACTGCACTGTCGTCGCAGGTTCTCGATCTTCTGGCAGGTCTGCCCACCCTTCGCGCACTCGGACGCGAGAAGGGACCGCAGGAGCGTGTGCGCGCACTCGGCGAGGCCCACCGCACGACCACGATGTCGTCGCTGCGCGTGGCATTCCTCTCCGGGACGGTGCTCGAATTCCTTGCGACACTGTCGGTTGCGTTGGTGGCCGTCAGTATCGGTATGCGTCTCGTCTACGGCGGTATGCCGCTGGAGGCGGGCATTATCGCGCTGATTCTCGCTCCAGAGGCGTATCGACCGCTGCGGACGGTCGGCAACAAGTTCCATGCCGCCGAGGACGGAATGGCAGCAGCCGGACGAGCGTTTTCGGTCCTCGATTCGATACCTGTGCCCGCGACACCGACCTCCACGGAACCGGCCTTGCCTGCGCCGGACGGTGATCCCTCTCCGGTGCGGAGTTCCAGCACTCACGGGTGCGAGATCGTGTTCATCGGTGTCAGCGTGTCGGGTCGTCATGGATATGCTCCGTACCGGCTCGACGCGGTGTGCAGGCCGGGCGCGATCACCGTGTTCACCGGCGCCAACGGTGCCGGGAAGTCGACGGCGCTCTTGGCGCTTCTCGGCCTCATCGACCCCGGTGACGGCGTGGTGATCGCCGACGGGTCGCCGGTGTCGGCGAACGACAGTTGGTGGCAGCAGGTTGCCTGGCTACCACAACGGCCCATCCTGGTGCCCGGGACACTCGCGGACAATCTTCGCCTCACCGGTGCAGATCCCGATGAGGAGGAGCTGAATACAGTTTGTGCCGCAACAGCATTCGATGTCGTTCTCGAAGACCTCCCACGTGGCTGGGACACTCGGGTCGGAACCGACGGAACGGGCCTGTCGCTCGGTCAACGTCAGCGGTTGGCACTCACTCGTACCCTGGCGTCGCCTCGGTCCGTGCTGCTACTCGATGAACCCACCGCTCACCTCGACGAGGAGTCCGAAGCCCGGGTTCTCGATACCCTGCGCGATCTCGCGCGCGCCGGACGGACAGTGATCCTCGTAGCACACCGTCCGGCATTGCTGGCCATCGCGGACGAGATCGTCACCGTCCGAGCAAGCGGGCAGCCATGAAGGAACTCCGACGGGCCATGACCCTGCTCGAACTCGAGCCGCGGAGGGTGCTGACAGCGATCGCTGCGGGTGTTGCCACCCTCGGCAGTGCGCTTCTGCTGGCCGGCCTGTCGGCCTGGCTGATCGTGCGAGCATGGGAGATGCCACCCGTTCTCGATCTCACTGTCGCAGTCGTTGCCGTCCGAGCACTCGGAATCTCACGAGGGCTCTTCCGCTACATCGAACGACTGGCAACCCACGAAACCGCGCTGCGGGGAACCACATCCGCGCGCTCGCAGTTGTACGAGCGGCTGGCGTTCGGCGACCCGGCCGCATCCGTCGGGTTCAGTCGGGGCGACCTACTCGACCGCACCGGCGCGGACGTGGATGCGCTCGGCGATGTAGTGGTTCGAGCCCTCGTTCCCATCTCGGTCGCTGCCGTACTGTCGCTCGCAGCAGTCGTCACGCTCGGAGTGATCGAACCGGTCGCCGGGATGATCCTCGCCTGCGCCCTACTTGTGGCAGGCGTCGTCGCACCGTGGTTGTCGGCGCGCGCTGCGTCGGAGGCAGAATCGGACGGTGACGCAGCCCGTACGGCCTTCGCCGAAGATGCCGTCACCGTGCTGGACCATGCCGCCGAACTTCGCGTTGCAGGACGGTTGTCTGCTCTCACCCGCCGCGCGCGAAGTGCGAACTCCGAGAATGTGCGCGCCACGGACCGTGCCGCGATCCCTGCAGCGTTCGCCGACGCGGCAGTGCCGCTCGCGGTCGGAGCAAGTGTGCTCGGTGCTCTGCTGATCGGTATGACGGTCTTCGGCTCCGCCCCCGACACAATGAGCCCGACCACGCTCGGCATCCTCGTGTTGCTTCCGCTCTCTGCGTTCGAGGCCACGATCCCGCTGGCCGGCGCCGCCCACACTCTCACGCGCGCGAGGCTGGCGGCAGCCCGGATCACGGACCTGCTCGACCGGGCAGACCGGCCGGTGCAGCACGGCACCGAACAGCCTCGTGGGCCGGGTCGGCTCCGTGCTGAGGGACTGCGCAGCGGATGGCCGGGCACGGCAGTGATCGACCCGATCGATCTGGATCTGCCGCCCGGCGGCCGTATCGCGATCGTCGGCGGCAGCGGCAGGGGCAAGACCACCTTGTTGATGACTCTCGCGGGCCTGCTCGCTCCACGAGACGGGGTGATCACGCTCGACGACACCGATCTCGTCGACATCGATCCCGACGCACTTCGTCGCAGGGTCGTCTTCTTCGCCGAGGACGCGCACCTGTTCGACACGTCGATCCTCGAGAATGTGCGCGTTGCTCGTGGTGCCATCCACGCGGAGGAGGCTCGCGCGGCGTTGACGAAGGTCGGTCTGGGGGAGTGGTTGGATGCACTCCCTGACGGAGTCCACACCGTTCTCGAAGCGGGTGCCCGCGCGGTCTCGGCAGGGCAACGCCGACGGTTGCTGCTGGCGCGAGCACTCCTGTCCCCGGCACAGATCCTGTTGCTGGACGAGCCGACCGAACACCTCGACGACGTCGACGCCGCCGATCTGCAGCGGCAACTCCTCGACCGGGATTCGCTCCTCGTCGAACCGGAACGCACCGTCGTAGTCGTGACTCACCGTCTCCCGGACGACACTTCTGCGGATGCAGTGGTACGCGTGTCGGCAAATCCCGTTGTTGCCACCGTGAATGGAGCGTCGCCGTGTCGATAGACGTATTACCTCCCTTATCCGGCGCCCCCACACAAAGTTTGCGAGGATATCTCCAGAATTCGAAATTTCACTTCTTCGAGTTGTCAGCGAGGCAGATCGATGCACAATTCAGCTCCCCGTGAGGATTTCACCGACGCGAATATCAAGGTCGGCGAACCTGCCACCTGGGCGGTCGGGCTGCCCGCTATCGAGCACGCCATGATCCCGTCCGAGAAGGAAATGGGCACAGCTCGTACCGCTCGTGTGGCACTCACGATCAACCACAAACGAGGTTTCGACTGTCCTAGCTGTGCATGGGCGAATCCTGATCACAGCAAGCCCCTCGAGTTCTGCGAGAACGGCATCAAGTCCATCGTGTGGGAGTCGACCCCACTGACGATTCCCCGGGAATTCTGGGCCGAGCACTCGCTGACGAGCTTGCGTGACAAGTCCGAGTACTGGCTCGGACTTCAAGGCAGGATCGTCGAGCCCATGTACAAGGCGGGCGATTCGGATCACTACGTTCCCGTCACGTGGGACGACGCATTCGACATCGCCGCCCGCCATTTGCTGTCGCTGGAGTCGCCGGACCAGGCGGTTTTCTACACCAGCGGCCGGATCATGAACGAGCCTGCCTATCTCTATCAGCTGTTCGCGCGCGCGTTCGGCACGAACAATCTGCCGGACTGTTCGAACATGTGTCATGAGGCCACCGGCGCCGGCATGACACCGGCCATCGGGATCGGCAAGTCGACGATCGGCTACGACGACTTCGGTAAGGCCGATCTGGTGATCGTCATGGGCCAGAACCCGGGCACCAACCATCCCCGGATGCTCAACGCCCTCGAAGACACCAAGGTCAACGGCGGAGCCATGGTCGCGGTCAATCCACTCCCTGAAGCGTCGTTGATGCGATACAAGAATCCGCAGCGTCCCAGCGGAGTGATCGGACACGGCACCGTCCTTGCCGACGAATTCCTCCAGATCCGCAGCGGCGGCGACATGCACCTGATCCAGGCTGTCGCGAAGCGTGTTCTGCGCGCAGAGCAGAACACCCCCGGAACCGTACTCGACCATGAATTCCTCGACACCCACTGCACAGGATTCGAGTCCTATCGCGACCACATTCTCTCGCTCGACGATCAGGAAGCACTCGATGCCACCGGCCTGACCTCGGAACAGATCTCGTCGTTGGCGAAGCGGTATATCGAGTCGAACGCCACGATCATCACGTGGTGCCTCGGAATCACACAACACAAGAACGGCGTTGCCACGATCGCCGAGATCATGAACTTGCTGTTGTTGCGCGGCAATATCGGCAAACCGGGTGCAGGCGCCTCACCGATCCGCGGCCACAGCAACGTCCAAGGCGACCGCACCATGGGGATCTGGGAGCAGATGCCGGATGAGTTCCTCGATGCACTTGCAGCCGAGTTCCGATTCGAACCGCCACGAGAGCATGGCCTCGACACAGTCAACAGTATGAACGCGGTCGAACGCGGTGATATCAAGGTGATGGTGTCGATGGCCGGGAACATCGTCGCCGCCATCTCCGACTCGAAGCGCGCCGAACATGGTATTGCCAAGGCGGACTTGACTGTTCAGGTAGCCACCAAACTCAATCGCTCACACGTCGTCACAGGGCGGGAGTCACTGATCCTGCCCGTACTCGGCCGAACAGAGAAAGACATCCGAGGCGGAGAACTGCAGTTCGTCACTGCCGAGGACACCGTATGCCGAATCAATGCCAGTCACGGGGAACTCGAACCGGTGGCGGAGGGATTACTGTCCGATGTCTCGGTCGTCTGCAGGCTCGCCGAGCGAGTACTCGCAGACCGCGAGCCTGCCATCGACTGGCGGAGCTTCGAATCCGACTACGACCGGATCCGGGATTCGATCGCCCGGGTGATACCGGGATTCGAAGACTTCAACCACAGGATCCGCAAGGAACGGAGCTTCGTCCTGCCGCATGGACCTCGTGACAGCCGCACGTTCCCCACTCCCACCGGACGAGCACAGTTCACGCTCCACGACGCGGAATACCTGGAGGTGCCGGAAGGGCGACTGATCCTTCAGACCATGCGTGCGCACGACCAGCACAACACGACCATCTACAGCCTGAACGACCGGTATCGGGGCATCGAGAACGGTCGTTTCGTCATCTTCGTCAGCCCGGATGACCTCACCGAGTTGGATCTCCACGACGGCCAGACCGTCGACATCTTCAGCGAATGGCCGGGCCTGCCGGATCGGGTGCTCCGCGGCTACCGGGTCGTGTCGTATCCCACTGCGCGTGGGTGCGCGGCGCTGTACTTTCCTGAGGGTAACGAGCTGATGCACCGGGATTCCGTTGCAGATGTGTGCAATACGCCGACGTCCAAGAGGATCATCGTGCGGCTCGCGCCCGGTGCCGAACCTGTCCGCACTGGACGCCCTGTCGCAACCTGACACGTTGTGGTGGCGGTGGTGCGGCGAATCCGAGAAGAGCCGGGACCTCCACGCACATGAAAATGAGAGTCACCCACGGCGTTCCGTGGGTGACTCTCATTTCAGCGCGCAGATCCATCCGGTCTGCGTTCGACTGTGAACGACTCAGCAGTCGAAGTAGAGCTGGAATTCGTAGGGGTGCGGGCGCAGGTTGACCGGAGCGATCTCCTGCTCACGCTTGAGCGAGATCCAGGTCTCGATCAGGTCGGTGGTGAACACGCCACCCTCGGTGAGGTACTCGTGGTCGGCTTCGAGACGGTCGATGACCGCGGGGAGCGACGTAGGAGCCTGCGGGATGTTCTTGGCTTCCTCCGGCGGAAGCTCGTAGAGGTCCTTGTCGACCGGTGCGAGCGGCTCGATCTTGTTCTTGATGCCGTCGAGGCCGGCCATCATCTGAGCTGCGAAGTTCAGGTAAGGGTTGCCCGAGGAGTCCGGCGCGCGGAACTCGAGGCGCTTGGCCTTCGGGTTGTTGCCCGTGATCGGGATACGGACCGCAGCCGAACGGTTGCGCTGGCTGTACACCAGGTTGATCGGAGCCTCGTAGCCCGGAACAAGGCGGTGGTACGAGTTGATCGTCGGGTTGGTGAACGCGAGCAGCGACGGCGCGTGATGCAGGATGCCGCCGATGTACCAGCGAGCGAGATCCGACAGGCCTGCGTAGCCGGCCTCATCGTGGAACAGCGGCTTCCCGTCCTTCCACAGCGACTGGTGGACGTGCATGCCCGAGCCGTTGTCGCCGAAGAGCGGCTTCGGCATGAAGGTTGCGGTCTTGCCGTGCTGCCACGCCGTGTTCTTGACGATGTACTTGAACAGCTGCAGGTCATCGGCCGCAGAGAGCAGCGTGTTGAACTTGTAGTTGATCTCGGCCTGGCCGCCGGTGCCGACCTCGTGGTGGCCGCGTTCGAGCTCGAAGCCCGCATTCGACAGGTTGGTGGAGATCGCGTCGCGGAGGTCGACGTAGTGGTCGTACGGCGCGACGGGGAAGTAGCCACCCTTCGGGCGGACCTTGTAGCCGCGATTGGCGGAGCCATCGGCGTTGTACTCGGCACCGGTGTTCCACGAGCCCGAGATGGAGTCGACCTCGTAGAACGCACCGTTGATGGCGGAGTCGTAGCGGACCGAGTCGAAAATGTAGAACTCTGCCTCGGCGCCGAAGAACGCGGTATCGGCGATGCCGGTGCTGGCGAGGTATTCCTCCGCCTTGCGGGCGACGTTGCGCGGGTCGCGGCTGTAGGACTCACGAGTGAACGGGTCGTGGACGAAGAAGCTGACATTCAGCGTCTTGGCTGCGCGGAAGGGGTCCAGGCGTGCGGTGGTCACGTCGGGAAGGAGCAGCATGTCGGACTCGTGGATCGACTGGAATCCGCGGACGGATGATCCGTCGAATGCCAAGCCGTCTTCGAAGACATCCTGGTTGAATGCCTTCGCGGGGATGGAGAAGTGCTGTTCGATGCCGGGCAGGTCCGTGAAGCGGACGTCGACGTATTCGACATTTTCGTCCGCGATGAACTTGATGACCTCTTCGGCCGTGGTGAACGCCACGCTTGTGCTCCTTCAGTCGGTGCGCGCCATTTGGTGCTGGGCGCCTGCGTCGGATCAGACCGTATTGACCCGGTGTTGCCCGGTCGTCAAACCTATGTTTCGCCGGTGTTACACCTCAGGTTGCCCTGGTGTGAGGCCCGAAGAACGTGGTAGAGGTCACCGACGGGTGCACGGGTCTGCCCTGGTCCGCAGGTACCAGACTATCCTGGACCCATGGCGCGGATGACGGGTAGTTGGCTATCGGGCCCCTCGGCGGCTCTTCCTCAGGGGCAGGGCGGGGAACAGAAGTACCCCGGGGAGTGGCTCGGACTCCCGGAACACGGCCCGGGTGCGCTCGTCTCGTCGGCGAAGCGGGTCCTCGCGCTGGTCATCGACTGGTTCTCATCGATGGCGATTGCGATGGTACTGGTGGGTGACAACCCGCTCGAGAGCCCGTTGTTGTCGGCATACACGCTGCTCATCTGGTGCGGTGTAGGCATCGTCACAGTGACGTTGTTCTCGTTCACGCCAGGGCAGTTCATCGCCGGGATCCAGGTGGTGCGCGTGGATGCACCCGCTCGTGTCGGACTGATCCGTGCCCTTGCACGGCAGATCCTGCTCGTCTTCATTGCTCCGGCTCTGGTCACCGACATCGACGGCAGGGGCCTGCAAGACCGCGCGACCGGCACCGCACTCGTGCGTTCGCGCTGACACCTTCCTGTAATGGCCGAGAGCCGTCGTCCCGATCGGGACGACGGCTCTCGGCCATTCGGCACTGTGGTTCAGCGGCGACGCATGGTGCGCTGCACGCTCCGCATCTTCGCGCCCGCCGGCAGCGGACCCTTCGGCATTGCGGGGCCGCTCTTCTTGGTGCTCAGCGCGGACAGCCGGCCTTCGATCGCATCCATCCGCTTGGTGTCGATGTTGCGAGGAAGCTTGTTCAGCTGCTTCTGCAGCTGTGCCAGGGGAATCTGGCCTTCCTCGTTGCCGACGGTGAACTCGTAGATGGGTGTGTCGCCGATGAGGCGTGCAACGCGCTTCTTCTCCTGCGCCATCAAGGGCTTGATCCGACCCGGGTTGCCTTCGCCGACGAGGATGACCCCCGGCCGACCGATCACTCGATGCAGTGCGTCGAGTTGGGTGGTACCGGCGACGGCCTGTGAGACACGCCAGGCGCCCTGAAGGTTGTCGAGCGCCCACGCTGCCGCGCCTGCCTGACCGTCGGCCTTCTTGTAGACGGTCTTCTGAACGCGACGGCCGAAGATGATAAATGCTGCGAGGACACCGACGAGGATGCCGATCGGCAGCAGGAACCACTGGATGCTGAAGATCAGCCCGATCACGAAGAACACGACGATCGAAGCGACGAGCACACCGATCATCCACGGCAGGAGCGCCTTGTCTTCCTTGCGCTGAATCTGGAAGGCCTGCCACAGCTGTGTGCGGCGCTCCTTCGATGCCTGCCTGCGCGCGGCTTTCGCCACGGCCTTCGCTTCCTTGTCGGTCTTGCTGCCCTTCGCCATGAGTACCAGGATACTTTCCCTGCGATGGGCTGCCTGCCACCGCGGTACCCTTCCCGTTTCTAGCTTCCGAAGCGGGCGAGAACCGAGCTGGCTTCCTGGCTCGCGGAGCCCTCCTGCGCGAGATGCGCCTGACCGGCGGGCAGCTCTCGACCGTGGTGAGCCATCGCCTGCGCGTACAGGCGTCCGGCGCGGTACGACGAACGCACGAGCGGACCCGCCATCACACCGGCGAAGCCGATCTTCTCGGCCATCTCGGAGTGGGCGACGAACTCCTCGGGCTTGACCCACCGCTCGACGGGATGATGCCGCGGTGACGGGCGCAGGTACTGCGTGATCGTGATGATGTCGCAGCCGGCGTCGTGCAGGTCGTGTAGCGCTTCGATGACCTCTTCGGGAGTCTCGCCCATACCCAGAATCAGGTTGGACTTGGTGACGAGCCCGAACTCGCGGGCAGCGGTGATCACGTCGAGGGACCGCTGGTATCGGAACGCGGGACGGATCCTCTTGAAGATGCGCGGGACGGTCTCGACGTTGTGCGCGAGAACCTCCGGCCGCGACTCGAAGACTTCCTGCAGCAGTTCCGGCTTGCCGTTGAAATCCGGAATCAGGTTCTCGACGCCGGTCCCGGGATTGAGCTCGTGGATCTTGCGAACCGTCTCCGCGTACAGCCAGGCACCGCCATCCGGGAGATCGTCGCGGGCGACACCGGTGATCGTCGAGTAGCGCAATCCCATCGACTGCACCGATTCGGCGACGCGGCGGGGCTCGTCGCGGTCGAGCGCGGCGGGCTTGCCGGTGTCGATCTGGCAGAAGTCGCAGCGGCGGGTGCACTGCTCACCACCGATCAGGAAGGTGGCCTCGCGGTCTTCCCAGCATTCGTAGATGTTGGGGCACCCGGCCTCCTCGCAGACCGTGTGCAGGCCTTCACGCCGCACGAGGCCTTTCAGGTCGGTGTACTCCGGACCCATTTTGGCGCGGGTCTTGATCCAATTGGGCTTACGTTCGATAGGCGTCTGCGCGTTCCGGGTCTCGATCCGCAGCAGCTTGCGTCCTTCTGGGGCGACAGTCACGCCATCGATGGTACGCCCGAGCATCGGGTGAAACTTCTTCCGGGTGTGGACATGTCAGAACCGGTGAGTAGTGAACTCCGGTGTGGTCGGATCAGGTGCAGCAGCTGACACAGCCTGCTCGAACGTGACCCGATCGATGTTGCACTCGGTGACCGGAAGTCGGCCGTCGAGGGCGGCGACGACCGCGTCGGTCACCGCCGGAACGACCTCGTGCACCGTCACATCGCGACCGAGTTCGCCCGTGAGAGAGGCAACTCCCGCGTCGCGGATACCGCACGGGACGATCGAGTCGAACGCGTCGAGTGCGGAGTCGCAATTGAGGGCGAACCCGTGCATCGCGACACCGCGCTGCACCCGTATACCGATCGCGGCGATCTTCCGCTCGGCGAGCCACCACCCGTCGCGCAGTTCCGCGGGCAGCCACACCCCGGAGCGGCCTTCGACGCGTCCGCACACCAGTCCCATGTCGGTGCACACGGTAATCAGTGCCTGCTCGATCCGCCGGACGTAGTCGACGACGTCGATCGGCTCGGCGAGCCGGACGATCGGATAGCCGACGAGCTGACCGGGACCGTGCCACGTGATTTTTCCGCCGCGATCGACATCGATGACCGGAGTGCCGTCGGACGGGCGGTCGGAATCTTCGGTTCGCCGACCTGCGGTGTACACGGGTGGGTGCTCGAGAAGGAGCAGAGTGTCCGCGCCGATGCCGTCGGCACGCTCGGCAGCGAGCTCGCGCTGACGTTCCCAGGCTTCGAGGTAACCGATCAGGCCCAACTGAGCTACAACGACCGGTGCGGAGTCGAGCCGTGCGGAGGACGTGGCATTACTCATAGGTGTCGACATTACGCTCCAGCGCCGTGAGGGAGGCGGGGGTGATGTCGAATCGACGACACCCCCGCCTCCGGTCACCCCGGTTTTGTAGCTACAGCTCTGCTACACGCTTCACAGACCGAGATCGGCCTCGAACGCGCCCTCCTCGAGACGATGCTTGATCGTCTTGAGGAACCGTCCGGCGTCGGCACCGTCGACGAGTCGGTGATCGTAGGTGAGCGGCAGGTAGCACATCGACCGCACACCGATCGATTCGTTGCCGGTCTCGTCCTGGACGACGACCGGGCGCTTGACGATCGCACCCGTCCCGAGCATGCCGGCCTGCGGTGGAACCAGGATCGGGGTGTCGAACAGGGCACCCTGGCTCCCGATATTCGTGATGGTGAAGGTGCCACCGGAGAGTTCGTCGGGCTTGAGGCCACCGTTGCGCGAGCGCTCGGCGATATCTGCGATTGCACGTGCGAGACCGCCCAGCGACAGGTCGCCGGCGTTGTGGATCACCGGGGAGAGCAGGCCCTGCTCGGTGTCCACGGCGATACCGAGGTGCTCGGCCGCGTGGTACGTGATCTGCTTGTTGGCCTCGTCGTACGACGCGTTGATGTTCGGGTGCACCTTGAGTGCCTCGACAACGGCCTTCGCGAAGAACGGCAGGTACGTCAGGTTGACGCCCTCACGCTCGGCGAAGGACTTCTTCGCCTGGGCGCGCAACTGTGCGATCTTGGTGACGTCCACCTCGAAGGTCTGCGTGAGCTGCGCAGTGTTCTGCAGCGACTCACGGGTCTTCGTCGCGGTGATCTGGCGGATGCGGTTGGCCTTCTGCGTGGTTCCCCGCAGATTCGCCAGCTCAGGGCGCACACCCGGAGCAACTCCGGACGCCGTCGCAGGTGCTGCTGCGGCGGGTGTTGTGGCAGAAGGAGCCGTCTTCGCCTCCGCGGCTGCGAGTACGTCCTGTTTGCGGATACGCCCGCCGACGCCGGTGCCCTTGACAGTGGACAGGTCGACATTGTGCTGCGAAGCGAGCTTGCGCACGAGCGGCGTGACGTACGGTGTCGCATCGCCCGACGGTGCTGCTGCGGCGGGAGCCGGTGCAGCAGGTGCCGGCGCTGCCGCGGGTGCAGCAGGAGCAGCCGGTGCGGGTGCTGCTGCCGGTGCGGGTGCGGCCGGTGCAGGAGCGGCGGCGGGGGCCTCGGCAGGAGCCTCGGAGCCGATGACGGCGAGTTGGCCGCCGACCTCGACGGTGTCGTCTTCCTGCGCGGAGATCTCGGTGAGGATCCCGGCGACGGGGGACGGGATCTCGGTGTCGACCTTGTCGGTGGAAACCTCGAGGAGGGGTTCGTCGACGGCGACCTCGTCGCCGATGGCCTTGAGCCAGCGGGTGACGGTGCCTTCGGTGACGGATTCGCCGAGCGCAGGCATGGTGACGGGGGTGCCCGCACCGTTGCCGCTCGACTGCGCGGGGGCGGCGGGGGCCGGTGCCTGCGCGGTGGCCACGGGTGCCTGCGCGGATTCCTCTGCCGGGGCGGCGGGGGCCGGGGTCGGTTCGGGTGCTGCCGAGGGCTGCTGTGCGGGGGCGTCGGAGCCGATGACGGCGAGTTGGCCGCCGACCTCGACGGTGTCGTCTTCCTGCGCGGAGATCTCGGTGAGGATCCCGGCGACGGGGGACGGGATCTCGGTGTCGACCTTGTCGGTGGAAACCTCGAGGAGGGGTTCGTCGACGGCGACCTCGTCGCCGATGGCCTTGAGCCAGCGGGTGACGGTGCCTTCGGTGACGGATTCGCCGAGCGCAGGCATGGTGACGGGGGTGCCCGCACCGTTGCCGCTCGACTGCGCGGGTGCGGCGGGAGCCGGTGCGGTCTCGGCTGCGGGCGCAGGTGCCTCGGCTGCAGGAGCAGATGCTTCGGCGGCAGGGGCGGGTGCGCTACCTGCGGATTCGCCTTCGTCGCCGATCTGTGCGAGCTCGCCGCCGATCTCGACGGTGTCGTCTTCCTGAGCGACGATCTTGATCAGCACGCCGGCGGCGGGAGACGGGATCTCGGTGTCGACCTTGTCCGTGGAGACTTCGAGCAGCGGCTCATCGACTTCGACCGTGTCTCCTTCCTGCTTGAGCCATCGCGTGACAGTTCCCTCGGTGACGCTCTCACCAAGCGCTGGCATCTGGACGGAGAAGGCCATGTCTGTTGACTCCTCGACGGTTGTGTTCGGGTGTGTTGAGTTGTACCGACTCGTGGGTGTCGACCATTGTGTGGTCGCGCTCCCATTGTGCTCGAGGCCGGGGACTCGTGCGGTTGGTTCAGGTGTTCTCGCGGGCCGATACCGGAGGAGGCATGCCCGGAACCATCCTTGCACTCGTCGCCATCGGATGTTCGACGAGGGGCGGATCTGCTCACACCGCTTTCGTGGTGTGTCCGGCCCCACGCGGCCGTCCCACCCGCCTCAGGGGGACGGCCGCGCCGGACTCACGGCAGCAGCGGGCGACTGTCGTCATCCGTGATCTGCGATGTCCTCGATGGCCGCGAGCATCGTGCGCACCGGCACACCGGTGCCGCCCTTACCGACGTAGCCGAACGGGCCACCGGTGTTGAAAGCCGGGCCGGCGACGTCGATGTGGACCCACTGGACGCCATCGGAGACGAACTCCTTCAGGAACAGCCCCGCGGTCAGCATGCCGCCCCAGCGGTTCGGGCTGACATTCGCGAGGTCGGCGACCCGCGACTCGAGATCCGAGCTCATGTACTTCGGCAGCGGCATCGCCCAGCCGTTCTCACCGACCTCCTGCGACAGCGCCGCGACCCGGTCGCGGAACTCCTCGGTACCCATCACGCCGGGCGTGCGAGTGCCGAGCGCCACCATCTGCGCACCGGTCAGCGTCGCGGTGTCGATCAGGTAATCGGGCTCGTCCTCGCACGCGCGCACGATGGCGTCGGCGAGGATCAGCCTGCCTTCGGCGTCGGTGTTGATCACCTCGACGGTGGTGCCGCCGTACTGGGTCAGGACATCGCCGGGACGCTGCGCTGTCGACGACGGCATGTTCTCGGCCATCGGCACCGTGGCAGTGACGTCGGCGGCGACCCCCAGCTTCGCGGCGAGCACCACGGTCGCGACGACGGCTGCGGCACCCGCCATGTCGGAGGTCATCGCCTCCATACCGGCGGCCGGCTTGATCGAGATGCCGCCTGTGTCGAAGGTGACACCCTTGCCCACGAGCGCGACTTTCGGGGCCTTGCGCTTCTTCGAGGCGTACGACAGGCGCATGAGCCGCGGCGGCCGCGACGACCCCTTGCCGACCCCCACGATGCCGCCGAAACCCCGCTTCTCCAGTGCCTTCTCGTCGAGCACCTCGACCTTCAGTCCCGCCGCCTCACCCAGAGCCTTCGCACGCTCGGCGAAGGACGCCGGGTACAGGTGGCTGGGCGGGGTGTTGACGAACTCGCGGGCGGTTGCGACCGCTTCCGCAATCGCGCTCGACCGCACGAGTGCGGCCTTGGCTGCGCGATCGCGGGTCGAGGCAACGAGCAGTTCGATTCGCGACGGCGGCTTCTTGTCGGCACCCGGCGCCGACTTCTCCGACCGGAACTCGGTGTAGGTGTACGCGCCGAGGGCGAAACCTTCCGCGGCGGCACCGAGGTCGACGGCCGACAGGGTGGTCGCCACGGTGGCGACACCGGCCAGTGCGCGGGAGGCGGCCCCCGCTGCGCGACGCACCTGCTCGGCGTCGATGCTGTCGGCGGCGCCGAGACCGACCGCCACGACACTCGCGACGGGCAGTCCGGCGGGCGCGGGCACGCGGGTGATCTCCTCCGCGCGACCCGTGGCTCCGACTGCCTGCACCGCGTCGAGAATGCTCCCGAGCATGTCTTCGTCGATCACGCCGTCGCCGAGCAGGACCTCGGGGCTTCCGTCGGACGATGTCAGGCCGACGACGAGTACGTCGGCTCGCTTCGATACCGAGCCGGCGAGAACGAGTTCGGGCAACTCCGGGGTCGGTGCGCTCACTGGGCAACTCCTAGGCAGACGAGGGTGACACAAGAAGGTGGTCCCGAACGATGCTAGTGATCGCGCGGAGATGTCGTGGGTGTGGCCGGACAGAACCGCGTCGCGCAGCGGTTCGACTAGCCTCATGTCACATGAGTGACCAGGAATTGCAGCGGGGACCGATCCATGCCGTTCACGTCGAACTCGGCGCGACGTTCGCGCCGTTCGGCGGATGGGAGATGCCCGTGTCCTACGCGGGCACGGTCGCCGAGCACACCGCGGTCCGCGAGAACGTGGGCCTGTTCGACGTCAGTCATCTCGGCAAGGCGCTGGTGGCGGGACCGGGCGCCCCGGAGTTCGTGAACTCGGCCCTGACCAACGACCTGGCGAAGATCGGTCCCGGCAAGGCGCAGTACACCCTGTGCTGCACCGAATCCGGCGGGGTCATCGACGACCTCATCGTCTACTACGTGTCGGACGAGGAACTCTTCCTCGTGCCGAACGCTGCGAACACAGCAGCGGTCGTCGCGGAACTCGTCGCGAAGGCGCCGGATGGTGTCACCGTCACCGATCAGCACCGCGACTACGCAGTTCTGGCGGTGCAGGGCCCGAAGTCCGCTGACATCCTGACGGAACTGGGATTGCCGACGGGCATCTCGTACATGGCGTTCGTGGACGCGGAGTGGAACGGCACACCCGTGCGCGTGTGCCGTAGCGGTTACACCGGCGAACGCGGATTCGAGGTCCTGCCGGCCTGGGACGGCGCCGAGGCGTTGTTCCGTGCGCTGGTGACCGCGGTGCGTGCTGCGGGGGGCCAGGTCGCCGGTCTCGGCGCCCGCGACACCCTGCGTACCGAGATGGGGTACCCGCTGCACGGGCACGAGCTGTCACTCGCGATCTCGCCGCTGCAGGCCCGCACCGGCTGGGCAGTCGGTTGGAAGAAGCCGGAATTCTGGGGCCGGGAAGCGTTGCTCGAAGAGAAGGAGGCCGGCCCGAAGCGTCGCCTGTGGGGTATCAAGGCGCTCGACCGCGGAGTGCTGCGGCAGGGCCAGACGGTCCTGAAGGACGGTGCGGCAGTGGGTGAAACCACCTCGGGTACCTTCTCTCCGACCCTCAAGATCGGAATCGCACTCGCCCTGCTCGACACGGACGCCGAGCTCGCGGCCGGCGACCAGGTGAGCGTCGATGTGCGTGGCCGCTCGCTTCGTGCCGAGGTGGTCGCTCCGCCGTTCGTCGCGGACCACACCAAATAGGCGTCGGAGACGATTGGTTACCATTGTCATTCATGACAGGTGTCCTCGAATTCGCTCGCGCCCCGCATCCCTCACCGACTTCCGCGGAGCGGCGCCAGGAGATCCTGGCCGATCCTGGCTTCGGCCGGTACTTCACCGACCACATGGTGACGATCACCTACACCGAGGGCACCGGTTGGCACGACGCGAAGGTGGAGCCCTACGCGCCCATCTCGCTGGACCCCGCCGCGATGGTGCTGCACTACGGCCAGTCGATTTTCGAAGGGCTCAAGGCGTACCGGCAGAGCGACGGCAGCATCGCGTCTTTCCGTGTCGAGGCCAACGCTGCGCGGTTCAACCGGTCGGCGGATCGCATTGCGATGCCGCACCTGCCCGAGGAACTGTTCGCCCGGTCCATCACCGAACTACTCGACGTCGATCACGAATGGGTCCCCGAGGCCGGCGGTGAATCATCGCTCTACCTTCGCCCGTACATGTTCGCGACCGAGCCGGCGCTCGGGGTTCGCCCCTCGGCCGAGTACAAGTACCTGCTCATCGCCTCTCCCGCCGGTGCGTACTTCCCGCGCGGGGTCAAGCCGGTGAGCGTGTGGCTCTCGCGTGAGTACGTGCGCGCCGCACCGGGTGGTACGGGTGCCGCCAAGTTCGCGGGCAACTACGCGGCTTCGCTGGTCGCGCAGGCGCATGCCGCGGAGCAGGGATGCGACCAGGTCGTGTGGCTCGACGCCCTCGAGCGGAAGTACGTCGAAGAGATGGGCGGTATGAATCTGTACTTCGTGTACGGGTCGGGCCCCGACGCACGCCTCGTGACGCCCGCGTTGTCGGGTTCGCTGTTGCCGGGTATCACCCGCGATTCGCTGCTTACGCTCGCGACAGATTCGGGTCTGTCGGTCGAGGAACAGCGCATCAGCACCGACGAATGGCGCGAGAAGGCAGCCTCCGGCGAGATCACCGAGGTGTTCGCGTGCGGCACGGCTGCGGTGATCACGCCGGTCGGGAGCGTCAAGGACCGCGACGGTGAGTTCAGCATCGCCGGTGGGGAGCCCGGACCGATCACGATGGCGCTGCGCGACACGCTGACCGGAATTCAGCGCGGAACGTTCGCCGACACGCACGGTTGGATGACGACCCTGCGAGCATGAGTCAGGTATGGGAAGTGGGGGTGTCCGTCGATGACGGGCACGCCCACTTCCCATGGAAGGTCAGACAGCGCACGCGGCGACGACGGCGAGCAGGGCCACGCACCCTTCGGTGGTCGCACCGAGAATGTCCCCGCCCACGCCACCGAATCGGGTGGCGCAGTGCCTCACGAACCACCACGACAGCGCCAGCGCCGCGCCCACCGCGACCGGGCCGAGCAACAGGGGCCCCGGCATGCACACAGCCGCGGCGGCCATCGCGATGAGGCTCCACGCTCCGATCGCCACGGGCCCCTGAGAATCGGCGACGAGCGCACCGAATCGGCTGCCCTCGGCGGCGTGGAGTCCTCGCCTGCATGCCGGCACGACCGTCACCCGCCCGAACGCGACGGCGAACCCGATCGCCGCCCACGAATCCGCGTCGGCGAGCGTACCGAATGCCATGGCCTGCAGAGCGAGCACGACGATGAGCGCGGCCACTCCGAACGGGCCGGCGCCCCCGGACTTCATCACTTCACGGGCACGCTCGGGAGGACCGTAACAACCCAGACCGTCTGCAGTGTCCGCAAGCCCGTCGATGTGCATACCACGGGTCGCGAGGGCAAGGAATCCGACACAGACGAATCCGATGATCCCTGCGTTGCCCCCTCCGGTCGAGACCACCCACGCCACTGCCGTCGCTGCACCGCCGAGGACCAGCCCCGCGACGGGCGCGGCACGGATCGCGCGACCCGCAACTGCTCGATCCACTTCGCGTGGACCGCGCACGGGGGCGACCGTCAGCCACGACAGTGCCAACGCGACACCGCCGAGCACACGACGCATCAGCTGTCTGCGGGTTCGGTGGGAGAGTCGGCCGAGTCACGGGTCGTCACGCCGGCTTCGGCGAAGGTCGCCATGTTCGCAAGGATGGAGACAGCACCCCGAAGAATGGGCAGCGCGGTGACGGCGCCCGATCCTTCACCGAGTCGCATATCGAACTCTACGACCGGTTCGAGCCGGAGGTGACGGAGGGCGACGCTGTGAGAGGGTTCCGACGACCGGTGTCCCGCAACCCACCAGCGGCGCGCACCGGGCGCGAGTTCCTCTGCGAGCATCGCTGCCGCGGTGACGACCACCCCGTCGAGGACCACAGGTGTACGACGTACCGCCGCCTGCGCGAGATATCCCGCCATTGCAGCGAGGTCGGCACCACCGGCGGTCCGCAGCAGCGCGACCGGGTTCTTCACGAACGGGCGTGCCCGCCGCATCGCATCGCGGATGGCGGAAACCTTGCGCATCCATCCGGCATCGTCGATACCGGTGCCACGTCCCACCGCGGCGACCGGTTCGGTCGAGGTCAGGGTGGCGATCAGAACGGTTGCCGGTGTCGTGTTGCCGATTCCCATGTCGCCGGCGATCAGCAGATCGGCGCCCTCGTCCACCTCACGATCGGCGATTGCGCGGCCCGCGGCGATTGCGCGCATCGTCTCCTCGTGGGTCAGCGCATCCTCGCGGTCGATGCGGCCGCTCGACCGACGGATCTTGTAGGCCGACACTTCGGGGGCCGTGTCGCTGTCCACCGCAATGTCCACGACTCGGACGTGTGCGCCGGCATTGGCGGCCAGCACGTTCACCGCGGCGCCACCGGCGACGAGATTCGCGACCATCTGCGCTGTCACCTCCGGCGGATACGCCGAAACTCCGGTGCGTGCGACACCGTGGTCACCCGCGAAGACCACGACCCGTGGATGTCGGAATTGGTGGGGCGGGACCTCGCCCTGGCACGACGACACCCAGCAGCCGAACTCCTCGAGCCGCCCCAGTGATCCGGCCGGTTTGGTGAGATCCCGCTGCCGCGTCTCCGCCTGCAGATAGATCTCTCGATCCGGAGCGACAATGACCGGAAAGTCGAGGTCGGCGGGGTCTGCCGTCTTGTCCGGCCCATCCGTTTTGCCCGGCACTGGAGTCTTGTCCGGAACTGGCGTGGGATCACTGCTCACAGGTCACCTCTCACATGGGTCTTCACCGGCTAGACGCTATCAACAGTGGCTCTGGCAGAAAAACGACGCTATATGTCGTTTCTGCCACTGTTGACGAGCGGTGCCGGTGCGAAGAATCGACACCATGTTGGAACTTGTCCTGGTTGCGCTCGTACTGGCGGTATTCGCCGGCGGCCTCGAAATCGTCCGTCGCGTGCGCGTCCGGATTCCCCGCTGGGTGACCCGAGCGTCGCTGCGCTACAACTACTTCCACCCTGCCGATGCGACACGGCCGCGGTCTCGCGCGTCGAGTGACACCGATTCCGCGGCCGAATCATTGCCTGCCGTGTTGCAGTCGCGCGGTGCACCGCACAACTGATGTATCCCGGTGAACCCGGTCAGATCGCGTCGCCGGGCTTGACCCGGGGGAGCGGTGCCCGCAACTTCCGGATCTGCGATGCGCGCACGAACGCGTACCAGCCGAGTCCGAAGCCACCGTCGGTGGAATCCGGGAAGCGCGCTCGGACCTTCTTGTTGACCATCCGGCCGAGATAGATACCTTCGATGACCATCAGCAGCATCATCACGAACATCGCGAGGGTGACGTACTGCTGGATGACCGGCCCCAGGAACATCGTCATGATGAGCACCAGTGCGAGGGGCATGAACAGTCCGACGAGGTTGCGGCGACTGTCGACGATGTCGCGGACATAGGCGCGCACCGGACCGCGGTCGCGGGGGAGGAGGAACTTCTCCTCGCCGGCGAGCATGCGGTTGCGGCGCTCGGACGCATCGGCGCGCCGCTGTGCGGACTCCGCCTTGCGCTCGTCCTTCGACTTGGACTTACGCGCTGCTTTGCGACGTGCGCGTGCCTCCTTGGCCGTGAGGGGAGCCGGTGCCACCGGGCCGCGACGCTTGCCCTCGGCATCGCGTCGTTTGGGTGTCGGGCGTCCTTTGCCCTCGGTAACCTTCGAGGAGGACGCAGCGTGCGTCGTATCCTCCCCGGAGGGAGCCTCGGGCACGGACACTTCCGGCTTGTCGGAGTCGTCGGAACCACCGCGGCGTAGCAACTTCACTCTTCCAGGCTATATGGATACTGGGGAGAACCGGAAAACTGCCCAGCGGAGCCACCCGAGATGTGATGAATGTGAGCAACTCATGCATGAGGAATAGATTCGCGCGCGGTACCGTTGACACATCCGGGTTGAATTCGAACGACAGGGAGCGCCCATGACTGTCCAGCAAGAGACCGCCACCCACGGCGTCATCATGACCGAGGCTGCCTCCGCAAAGGCGAAGGCTCTTCTCGACCAGGAGGGGCGCGACGATCTCGCGCTGCGCATCGCAGTGCAGCCCGGTGGTTGCGCCGGCCTCCGTTACCAGTTGTTCTTCGACGATCGGTCCCTCGACGGCGACCTCACCGTCGACTTCGGCGGCGTCAGCCTCGCTGTCGATCGGATGAGCGCTCCCTACGTCGAGGGTGCGTCCATCGACTTCGTCGACACGATCGAGAAGCAGGGTTTCACGATCGACAACCCGCAAGCCACCGGTTCCTGCGCCTGCGGCGACTCGTTCAACTGATTCGACCGTCAGGACCCCGGCACGCAACCGTGCCGGGGTCCTGACGTGTCCGGCGGGTACCGTGAGACCGCTGCGGCCGTCGTTCGATGCGCCGTACCGCCCGAATCTCGACTCCAGATTTCGACAACGCGGAAAGGCTCGTCCACGTGACCATCGCCGTGACCGGCTCCATCGCCACCGACCACCTCATGCGCTTTCCCGGCCGATTCGCGGAGCAGTTGCTCGCCGATCAGCTCGCGCACATCTCCCTGAGCTTCCTCGTCGACGACCTCGTCGTCCGCCGGGGCGGCGTGGGAGGCAACATCGCCTTCGCCATGGGTGTCCTCGGTGGTGCACCGGTCCTGGTGGGGGCCGTGGGCGCCGACTTCGCCGAGTACCGCGGCTGGCTCGAACAGCACGGTGTCGATTGCGACGCGGTCCATACGTCGACAAGCGCACACACCGCCCGGTTCGTGTGCACCACCGACGAGGACATGGCTCAGATCGCCTCCTTCTACCCGGGCGCGATGTCCGAAGCCCGCGAGATCTCCCTCGCCGACGTCGTCGAGAAGCACGGAATCGCCCTCGTGCTGATCGGCGCGAACGATCCCGACGCGATGATCCGCCACACCGAGGAATGCCGTCGACTCGGCGTTCCGTTCGTTGCCGACCCGTCGCAGCAGCTTGCCCGGCTCGACGGCCGTCAGGCGGAGGCGCTCATCGACGGCGCCGAATACCTGTTCACGAACGAATACGAGTGGGGTCTGCTCAAGCAGAAGACCGGTCTGACCGACGACGAGATCCGCGCCAAGGTGGGGATGCGCATCACCACCCTCGGTGGCGACGGCGCCCGTATCGTCGACTCCGACGGCAACTGGGTCCAGGTCGGTGTGGTGCCCGAGCGCGCCAAGGTCGATCCCACCGGTGTCGGCGACGCGTTCCGCGCCGGCTTCCTCCTCGGCCACCGTGCCGGACTCGGCGTCGAACGTGCGGCACAGCTCGGGTCGCTCGTTGCCGTCCACGTCCTGGAAACCACCGGTACGCAGGAGTGGGTCTTCGACCGGGCCGACGCACTCAAACGTCTCGCCGATGCGTACGGCACCGTTGCCTCGGACGAGATCGCTGCGATTCTCTGACGGACCGACCATGACGTTGGCGCCCTCCCCGAAGGTGGGGCGCCACCGTCACGGTGTGCGTGATGTGTGTGCTGCCGATTCAGAGCTCGACGGGGTAGGCAGGTTCCTGGATCTGCGGCACGATGCGCTTCTCCACGAAGATGCCGTGCCAGATCATGAACACCAGCAACGTCCACAGTCTGCGGCTGTGATCGATCGGGCCGTCACGATGTGCATGCAGCATCTTCGTGATCGCCGCCTTGTCCAGGATGTGATCGGTCTGGGAGTCGATGATCACCTGGTGCGCCCAGTCGAAGAGCTCGGTTCCGGCGAGCCAGTGGCGCATCGGAACCGGGAAGCCGAGCTTCGCGCGATGCAGCACGTGCGGAGGGACGATGCCTTCGAGGGCCTGTCGAAGTGCGTACTTCGTCGTCTGTTTCGTGATCTTCTGATCCAGCGGCACTTGAGATGCCACCCGGAACACCTCGGAATCGAGGAACGGAACACGCAGTTCCAGTGAGTTCGCCATCGTCATCTTGTCGGCCTTGACGAGGATGTCGCCGCGCAGCCATGTGAACAGGTCGAGGTGCTGCATCCGTGCAACAGGGTCCCACCCGACGGACTGGGCGTAGATCGGTGCGGTCACGTCCTGATGCGTCCACTCCGGCCGGAACTCACGCAGCACCGAGCGCAGCTGAGCGTCGTTGAAGCTGCGCGCGTTGCCGTAGTACCGCTCCTCGAGGGACATCGATCCACGGTGGAGCAGACTCTTTCCCCGGGTGCCCTCAGAGATGCGGTCCGACAGCTTTCCGGCGGCACGACGCAACGGCGACGGCAGGTACTCGAACGGCTTCAGTGACAGCGGCTCGCGGTAGATGGTGTAGCCGCCGAACAGTTCGTCGGCGCCCTCACCAGACAACACCACCTTCACGTGCTTGCGGGCTTCCCGCGCGATGAACCACAACGGCACCAGCGCAGGATCGGCGACAGGGTCGTCGAGATACCAGACGATCTCCGGGATCGCCGCGGCGAACTCGGCGGGGGAGACGACCCGCACGATGTGCCGAGCCCCGATGGCCTCCGCGGATTCCGCCGCGACGTCCACCTCCGAATAACCCTCGCGCTCGAAGCCGGCGGTGAAGGTGATCAGGTTCGGGTTGTGCCGTTTGGCCAGTGCTGCGATGGCGGTCGAGTCGATGCCGCCGGAAAGGAACGAGCCGACCGTCACGTCGGCGCGCATGTGCTTGGCGACCGAGTCCTCGAGAACCTCGGCGATCTCGCGATAGCGATCCTGCTCGCGTCCCGCAGCGAACGGACGCACAGGAAAGGTCGGGATGAAATAGCGGGTCGTCTCCGGTTCGGAACCCGGTCGTACGCGCGCGTAGGAGCCGGACTCGAGGCGCGTGATCCGACGGTGCAGGGTTTCGGGTTCCGGCACGTACTGCAACACCGTGTAATGCTCGATCGCGCGTTCGTCGAGTTCGGTGTCGATACCGATGACGTCGGCGAGCTCGAGCAGGCTCTTCTTCTCGCTGCCGAACGCGGTACCTGCCGTGCCTGTTGCGAGGAACAACGGTTTGATACCGAACGGGTCGCGTGCGAGGAAGAGTTCGCGCGTCTCGGTGTCCCAGATCGCGAACCCGAACATGCCCCGCAACCGGCGCACCGCGCCGGCACCCCAGTAGTGGTATGCCGCGAGGATCGTTTCGCTGTCGCCTTCGGTTGCGAACTTCGCGCCGTGCTCGTCGGACAGTTCCTTGCGCAGTTCGAGGTAGTTGTAGATCTCCCCGTTGAACGTCAGCGCGTACCGGTCGGGCTGCCCCGGCGGTCCCCAGCGCAGCGGCTGGTGTGAATGGGCGATGTCGATGATCGACAGACGGTTGAAGCCGAAGACGAGATCGGCGTCGTGCCAGGTGCCGTGTTCGTCCGGTCCGCGGTGGCGCAGGCAGTGCAATGCGTCGCCGACGCGCGAGACGGCGTCATCGCTGGTGCCTTCGTTGGTCAGAAACCCGAGCAGTCCGCACACGGAGTTCGGTACCTCGATTCCAATCGGGATGAGTCGATCCCACGACGTTCACAGCGCGCATGGATGCGGGAACTCTGAGCCGGGATCCGACGTTGGTCACTGTGGAGTATGCCGCAGATCGCCGATCGAGTTCGTCATCGGGATCGCACAAAACACGTCGTCACCCGCGACTGCACCCGGCCGATCCATTCGACGCGACACGATCTTCGTGCCCCGAGGATGGATAGTGGTCGGCTTTGGTCTACGCTGCGTAGTAATTGGGTCTGCCCTTCGGGTGTGCCCTAATGGAATTGCGGCGATCAGGAAGGCGTGAACGTGGCGCAAGGTCGGATCCTTCGGCGGTTCGGGCTCGCAGCATCACTCGGCATTGCAGCCTTGGTGTTGACGGGGTGCTCGAGCGAAGAAGTTCTTCGTTTCGGCTGGCCGGAGGGTGTTACTCCCCAGGCCGAGCGTATGCGCGAGTTGTGGACGTGGTCGGTCCTGGCCGCCCTCGTGATGGGCGTCCTCGTGTGGGCCCTGATATTCTGGACGATCTTCTTCCATCGTAAGAAGAAGAATTCGCCGGAGTTCCCGAGGCAGACGGCATACAACGTCCCGCTCGAACTGCTGTACACCGCAGCGCCCTTCGTGGCGGTCTGTGTCCTCTTCTACTTCACAGTCGTGGTGCAGAACTACGTGCTCGAGAAGGAAGAGAACCCCAACGTCGTCGTCGACGTCACCGGGTTCCAGTGGAACTGGAAGTTCGGCTACCGCACTGTCGACATGGGTGGATCGGTCTACGACGGAGCAGATCAGGAAGCAGAGGAAGCCACGGCCTCCGAGCCGTTCGATCCGGAGTCGGCCGGCCACGATGCAGAGCCGGGCCCCATCCACGGCGCGGGTGTCTCGGATCTGTCGTACCTGAACTACGACAAGATCGAGACCGTCGGCACCACCGAGGAGATTCCCGTCCTGGTGCTCCCGACCGGCAACCGGATCGAGTTCAACCTCGCATCGTCGGACGTCATCCACGCGTTCTGGGTCCCCGAGTTCCTGTTCAAGCGTGACGTGAACCCGAACCCGCTGAACAACAACTCCGACCCGGTGTTCCAGATCTCCGAGATCGAGCGAGAAGGTGCGTTCGTCGGCCGTTGCGCCGAGATGTGCGGTACCTACCACGCGATGATGAACTTCGAGGTGCGCGCTGTGTCCCCGGAGAAGTTCACGGAGTACATCGAGTTGCGTAAGCCCGTCGAGGACGGTGGCGAGGGTCTGACCAACGCCCAGGCGCTCGAAGCGATCGGCGAGTCGCCTGTCGCGATCACGACCCACCCGTTCAAGACCGACCGCACGGATCGCTCGGCGAGCGTCGCTGCGGGCGAGTGACACCTCTCATCGACAAGGACAAGTGCTGAAATGAATCTCGAAGCCAAGATCTTCGAACTCGTCACGGTGTTCTTCGTGCTCGTCGCCATCGTGTACGGCACATTCACGGGGCTGTCGGACAAGGGCATCGAGTGGGCAGGTCTCACCGCGCTCGTGCTGTCTGCAGGGCTGACGCTCATCATCGGAACCTATTTCCGCTTCGTCGCTCGTCGTCTCGATACGCGTCCCGAGGACTTCGAGGATGCGGAGATCAGTGACGGCGCGGGCGACCTGGGGTTCTTCAGCGCCGGTAGCTACTGGCCGATCCTGCTGGCCGGCGCAGCTGCGTTCGCTGCCATCTCCCTCGCGTTCTTCCAGGGCTGGCTGATCGTGGTCGCGGTCGTGCTCGTCATCGGTGCGTCCGCAGGCCTGGTGTTCGAGTACCACCTCGGCCCCGAGAAGCACTGATCGATTCCTGAACTCTCGACGGCGGGCGCAGCACTCACAACGGGTGCTGCGCCCGCCGTCGTTCATGTCGGGGTGGGTACTCGACTGGGAGGCGGCGACGGTAGCACCGACGCTGCAGATGAAGGACGAGTTCTCGATTGTTGACCCTGGCAGGGGCCGCGAACTGCCCGACATTCTGAAATGCGAACACACATGATCGAATGTGTTTCACAAGGTGTGTGAAGCGGCTGAATGGGCGCGTACACAAGGTGTGTGAAGTCGCAGACTGCGTACCGATGGTTCCGTCAGGACCCGGATGCCGGTGCCTGCTCGCCGGCCACGCCGAACACCATCCGGGTCGACACCGACCGATACCACGTCACTCTCCCGAGCTGAGACGGATCAAAACCCACGAGTCCACCAGCAAACTGGCCCGCGGGATCGAGAACGGCACTGCCCGCGTTCTGTCCTCACCGTCTCCGAGGACTCGACCGGTCGGTGGAATGTGGCCTTCCAGACCCTCGTGCACCGAACGTCACCACGCCCGGCCACATCGGGGCCGGTGAGCCGGTGGTCGGTGTCGACGTCGGTGTCGGGCCGACGCCCTCGGGGTCGTCGCGGCACCGGACGGACGCGAACTCGACCGGGTTCCGCGGCACCGAAGTCGCTGACCGCCGCGCAGGAGCGGCTGCGGGCGTTGCAGCGCAGGGCTGCGCGGCAGCACGGCCCGTACGATCCGTCGACCAGGACGAAACGTCAGCCGTCGACGCGGTGGGGCGGCAGCGCCGGATCGGTCGCACTCGCGTCCACGCTGCGGCGGTGCGCCGCGATGTGCTGCACAAGCACACCACCGTCCTCGCGCAGTGCCATCAGGTGATCGTCGTGGAGACGCTGAATGCGAGTGGGATGCGGTCGGCGGGTGGGGCGCGGAAGAAGAGCCTGAACCTGGCGCCGGCGGACGCGGCGTTGGCGCAGATCCGGCGGATGCTCGGCTACAAGACCCGGTGGGACGGGGGACCGGTACCGGGAGTAGCCCGGCCGCCACCGTTTCGGGTGGAGACGGACGTGGAGCCACGCAGGAGTCCGAGACCACGCGAGTGGTGAACGTAGCAGGCGAGGGAAGCGTCAACTCGGCACCGGAAGTCGCTGGGTGAGACCGGGACTGTCTCGTAGGAAGGTGAGGCTGCCTGATGGCGAAGCAGACAGGGCTTGCTTATGTCTGCTGCGCCAGAAGACAACGGTAGGGCATGAGCAGGTGGTGCCTCACGCGGCTTCCAAGACGGGCAGAGGGCCCCGAACCGGATCGGTTCGGGGCCCTCTGTAGAAGGTCGAGCAGGTGAAGCGTCAGTGCGCTTCGCCGTTGCCGTCCTTGTCGGACAGTGCCTTGGAGTCGTCTCCCTCGGCCTCGCTGTAGATACGGTCCTGGTACTCCTTCAGGATCGTACGCAGCTCGGCTTCACTCTCGTGATGAGCCGCCTCGAGTGCAGCCGCCTCGTCGGCAGGATCCGCGCTCCACCAGCTACCGAGACCGGGCTTACCCGCGCTGCCGAGTCGGTTCATCCGCTTGGGCACCGTAGCGCCCTGGTAGTCGAGCGGAATCGGGTGTCCATGGTCGTCCACCGGGCCGAGCGGCTGGTGGATTTCGATGTATTCGCCGTGCGGCAGTCGACGGACGATGCCCGTCTCGATGCCGTGCTCGAGCACCTGACGGTCGCTGCGCTGCAGACCGAGGCAGAACCGGTAGGCGATGTAGTACGCGAGCGGAGGCACGATCACCAGGCCGATACGGCCCATCCACGTCGTCGCGTTGATGGAGATATCGAACTTGTACGCGATGAGGTCGTTGATGCACATGAGGGTGGCGACCGTGTAGAAGCCGAGGGCCATCGCACCGAGACCCGTACGCACCGGCACGTCGCGCGGACGCTGCAGCAGGTTGTGGTGTGCGTCGTCCTTGGAGAACTTCTTCTCGATCCAGGGGTAGACGATGAGGACCGTGAAGACGAGACCCATGAGCAGCGCGATCCAGAACGGCTGGGGGATCGTGTACCGGCCGAACAGGTACAACTCCCACGCCGGCCAGATACGAGCCAGACCGTCCGTCCACATCATGTAGAAGTCGGGCTGGGAGCCTGCGGAGACCTGGGACGGGTTGTACGGGCCGATGTTCCAGACCGGGTTGATCTGCAACAGGCCGGACATCAGGGCCAGCACTGCGAACGTCATCGCGAAGAACGCACCGGACTTGACCGCGAACACGGGGAGGATGCGCACACCCACCACGTTCTGCTCGGTACGGCCGGGTCCGGGGAACTGCGTGTGCTTCTGGTACCAGACGAGTGCGAGATGAGCGGCGATCAGCGCCAGGATGATGCCCGGGATGAGCAGCACGTGCAGGACGTAGAAGCGCGGGATGATCAGCTCGCCGGGGAAGTCGCCGCCGAAGATCATCCAGTGCAACCAAGTGCCGACGACCGGAACCGACAGCGTGATGCCGGAGAACGCGGCGCGAAGGCCGGTGCCGGACAGCAGGTCGTCGGGCAGCGAGTATCCGAAGAAGCCCTCGAACATCGCGAGGATCAGCAAGAGGGAGCCGATGACCCAGTTCGCCTCACGCGGGCGACGGAACGCGCCGGTGAAGAAGATGCGAAGCAGGTGAACGATGATCGACGCGGCGAACATCAGGGCTGCCCAGTGGTGGATCTGTCGGACGAACAGACCGCCGCGCACCTCGAACGAGATGTTCAAGGTCGTCTCGTACGCGCGAGACATGCCGACACCGCGGAGCGGCGTGTAGACACCGTCGTACGTGACGTGGGCCAGCGACGGGTCGAAGAACAGCGTCAGGAAGACACCTGAGATCAACAGGATGATGAAGCTGTACAGGGCGACTTCGCCGAGCAGGAACGACCAGTGGGTGGGAAACACCTTGTTGATCTGACGGCGGATGCCGGCAGAAAGGTGATACCGCGAGTCGAGGTTCTCGCCTGCCTTTGCAGCGTGTGATTGAGTTGCAGTACTCACGGGCGACGCTCCCAAAATGCCGGGCCGAGAGCTTCGATGAAGTCGCCACCGGCGACGAGGAAGCCCTCTTCATTCACTGTAATGGGCAGCTGCGGAAGAGCGCGAGCAGCGGGACCGAAGATCGGCTTGCCGTACTCGAGTGCATCGAACTGCGACTGGTGGCACGGGCAGAGAATCCGGTTGGTCTGCTGCTCGTAGAGCGAGGTCGGGCAACCGAGGTGGGTGCAGATCTTCGAGAAGGCGAAGTAGTCGCCGTAGTTGAAGCTCTCCTGGCCCTTCCGCTTGATGGCACGCTCGGCGTCGTCTGTCCGCAGACGGATGAGCATGACCGCGTTGCGGATACCGCGGAGACTGTCGAGCAGCGCGTGGTCGTCGCCACGGTCGGCTTCACGGAACGGGAAGACCGTCTCCATGCCTCCTGCGTCGAGGTCCTCCGGTCGTACCAGAACGATGTCCTGAGGGCGACCGGTGTCGCGGCGCAGGTAGATGGTCTCGCCCGGGTAGCGGGGAGTCCAGCCGGAGACCCAGAGCGGCGAGTTGTCGCCCTCGGCCCACGGATTCTTGATCAATCCGCCGAGCGGCATGATCAACCCGACGCCCAGCGCGCCACCACCGAAGATCGCGGTCCGCTTGACGAGCTTGCGGCGGGTCAGCGTCGAGGTCTCGAGCGAGTCGGTCAGCTCGGCGACGATCGTCTTGCGATCGACCTCGGCCGACGGTCCGTCGTGACGATCCTGGATCGACACCTCTTCGGGAATGAACTTCTTCGTGAACTGGACTGCACCGACACCGATTCCGAGGATCGACAGACCGAGGGTCAGACCGAGCAGCGGGGTGTAGAGGTTGTACCAGCCGTACTGCGGGTCGTTGATGTTCTGGTATTCCCACGGCCAGAACAGGTAGATCCCGATGAACGCGAGACCTGCGAGACCTGCCAGTGTGAACCAGGCGGCTACGTTGCGTTCCGCACGCTTCTCGGCGCGGGTGCCCTCGACGGGCCACCGATCCTTACGGAACACGACATCGACGCCGTCGAGGTTCGTGCCGAGCTCGACGAGATCGTCGCGGCTCATCTGATCGAGATTCTCGATCGAATGCTTGTTCGGCGTGTCGCCGCTACTCATGACCTTGCTCCGATCCACAGTGCAGCACCGACAACCGCGACGATGCCAACGGCGAACATCGTGGGACCTTCAGCGCCCGGCCCGAAGCCTCCGAGGCCGTATCCGCCCGGATCCTGAGTCTCGCTGGCAGACTTGATGTACGCGATGATGTCTTGCTTCTCCTCGAGCGTCAGCTGACGGTCGGAGAACTTCGGCATGTTCTGCGGCCCGGTGAGCATTGCAGTGTAGATCTGCTGCTCGTTGGCCGGATCGAGGTTGGGCGCGAACTTGCCGGACGAGAGGGCTCCACCGCGACCGGTGAAGTTGTGGCACGAAGCGCAGTTCTGGCGGAACAGTTCGCTACCGCGTCCGATGTCGTTGCCGCGCAGCGAGGACTGGGAGATCTCCCCGTTCTCGTCGCGGATCACAGTCGGACCACCACCGTTGGCCTGGATGAAGGCGCCGAGGGCGTCGGTCTGCTGGGCGTCGAACTTCGGGTCCTTACGCACGGCCTGAGCCTCGTTGCGAGCGGCCGGCATACGACCGGAGGACACCTGGAAGTAGACCGCAGCTTCGCCCACACCGATCAGCGTGGGGCCACGATCCTCGATGCCCTGCAGGTTGACACCGTGGCAGGTCACGCAGGAGGTCTCGTAGAGCTGCTGGCCCTCGCGGATCAATGCGCTCTGGTCGTCCTGGGCAGTGGCCACCTGCGGGTCGGGCGTCAGCGCAGAGGCGAGGAAGCCTGCGCTGAGGAGACCGAGGGCGAGCACCAAGGTGCCGGTGACGCGGCGCCTGAGCTTGCGCTGACGGCGGGACGTGGCAGCCGGGGCTGCCGAGGATCGACCGGGCATGTCGTCACCCTCGGGTGCGAGAGGTGGGGATGAACTCATCTGTATCCCTTTATGTAAGTCGGGACTGACTGGACGTCAGGGGGCTGCCTAAGCGTTCAGCTGGCTAACGGATGAAATAGATCGTGGCAAACAGCGCGATCCACACGATGTCGACGAAGTGCCAGTAGTACGACACGACGATGGCTGCGGTGGCCTGCGCGGGGGTGAACTTACTGACCTTGGTACGGAACAGCAGGAACACGAACGCGATGAGTCCACCGATCACGTGCAGGCCGTGGAAGCCGGTGGTCATGTAGAACACCGAGCCGTACACGCTGCCCGGGATGGTGGTGCCGTGCTGGACCAGCGTGATGTATTCGTAGCCCTGACCGAGCACGAAGAACGTGCCCATGCCGAGAGTGATGATGTACCAACGTCGCAGGCCGAATACGTCGCCACGTTCTGCTGCGAACACACCCAGCTGGCAGGTGAAGGAGGATGCGATCAGCACCGCCGTGATCGGTACTGCCAGCCACAGGTTCAAATGGGTGGGCGGCGGGGGCCACATACCCTCCGGCGCCTGTGCCCGTGCCACGAAGTACATGGCGAAGAGCCCTGCGAAAAACATGAGCTCACTGGACAACCACACGATGGTGCCGACGCTGACCAGGTTGGGCCGGTTCAACGAGTGCACGCGCTGTGTGATTGCAGATCCTGAAGTCCCTACTGCGCTCGTCACGCTGGCTAGTATGACCCGTCGTAGTAAGTGATGGGCAATCGGGGCCGAAATCGGCGCGTCTTTGCTGCGTCCGAGACGTGAAATACCGAGTTCCGGGCCCCGGAGCCGTCCCGATGTGACGGATGTGAAGGTGGCGGGGATGAGTGAACACGTGGGTGTGCTGGGGCGAATTCGCCGGCTCCTTACCAAGCGGACACCCGAGCCTCTCGATGTCACCCGGCCGGATCTCGTTGTCGTCGTCGAATCGTTCGACGACTCGGAGGCCTGCTCCACCGCACTCGATCGCGGAGCGCAGGGGGCACCGCATTGGATCGAAGCCGACGACGCGGTCCTGCGACATCATCTGGAGTTGCCGGCGGCGGCGGTCGAGGAGGCACTCGCGCTGGCCGGGCAGGACGGCTACACCGCCGCTGTACTTCCAGGTCCGGTGACCTCGCGGCACTCTGCCGCAGCCGGGGAGGTTCCGCTCTCTCTGATATTGCAGCGAGTCCAGAGACTCGACGCGATGCACTGCGCCCAGGAGAAGTCGCGGATGGCCTCGCTCGCGCAACGTCTCGGCGGCAGTGCCCTCGGATGGGACGCGCTCCAGCCCGAGTGACGCGGCCTGCAGTCGCCGGACAACGCCTGACTAAGCTTTCCGGGCGGAGGGCACAACGGTGCCCGGCAGCGAGTCGGATGTGGCGAAGGGTGGGTTGCATGAACGCGAGGCAGACGGCGCACGAGGTGGTTGCCAGTTGGCCCGCAGTACTCGGATCGCTGACCGCAGGTCGTGATCTGACGCGACCCGAGGCCGTTTGGGCAATGGAAGAGATCTTCTCCGACAACGCGACCCCCGCGCAGATCGCGGCGTTCGGCGTCGCACTGAAGATGAAGGGTGAGACACCCGACGAATTGCGTGCCCTCGCCGACACGATGCTCGGCTACGCCAACCTGGTGCCGGTCGACGACGACACGGTCGACATCGTCGGAACCGGCGGTGATCGCGCCAACACCGTGAACATCTCGACGATGGCGGCGCTCGTGGTGGCGGCAGCAGGTATCCGGGTGGTGAAGCACGGCAACCGCGCCGCTTCGTCGAAAAGCGGGGGCGCCGACGTGCTCGAGGCACTCGGGGTGCACATCGATCTCGGGCCGGAGCAGGTTGCGCGCTCGCTCGAGGAAGCGGGCATCGGATTCTGCTTCGCGCCGGTGTATCACCCGGCGCTGCGGTTCGCGGCTGCACCACGCAAGCAGATCGGCATCCCGACCGTGTTCAACGTTCTAGGGCCGCTCACCAACCCTGCGCGTCCCCGCGCCGGGTTGATCGGCTGCGCCTTCGAGTCGTTGGTCCCGACCATTGCGGGGGTGCTCGCGCAGCGCGGCAACTCGGCGCTGGTCGTGCGTGGCGACGACGGTCTCGACGAGCTGACGACGTCGACGACCTCGACCGTGCACGTCGTCCGGGACGGCGCGGTCGAGGTCCGGACACTCGATCCGGCGAGGCTGGGGATCGAACGGGTGCCGCTGGAGGCGCTCCGGGGCGGCGACGCCGCCGAGAACGCGGTCATCGCGCGGGCCTGCCTCGCAGGCGAGGCCGGCCCTGTCCGTGATGCAGTGCTTCTCAATGCCGCAGCCGCGATCGCCGCGTTCCGGGGTATCGAGGGTGGCCTCGAGGACGCGGTCGTGGCCGGTCTCGACAAGGCCGCGACCGCAATAGACAGTGGTGCGGCTGCGAAAGTACTCGAGAAGTGGGCTGCCGTGACGACCCGGCTCGGGGCCGAAGCCCAGCGTTGACGCAGTCGCAGTGACCCGAAAGGGGTGCCCGCCCCGTGAGGCGGGCACCCCTGATTCGTATGTATACGAGGGTGGTCAGTTCCCGATGGAGAAGCCGGCCTCGATGTCGGCGCTCGAATACGACTGGAATGCGATGTGCGTGACGGTCTTGCTCACGCCCTCGACCTTGTTGATGCCCCGCGTGACGACCTCGGCGATCTGCTCGTGGTCGCGGACACGCACAATCGCCACGAGATCGACGTCTCCGGCGCACGAGTACACCGTGTCGACCCCGGCGAGGTCGGCTACCGCTCGGGCGGTCTCCGGGATGCGGTGGGCGTCGGCGTCGATCAGAACGATGGCATTGATCATGGGGACTCCTTGTCTGTACTCCGGTGACGCAGATCTTCCTCCGGTGTCGATCAGCCTATGCGGTGGGCGTCCGGTTCCGGGACCGCCCCGGACGCATCGCGTGCCTGTCGTGCCAGCTCGGCCCATTCACTCCACCGGCCCGCGCCATCGACCGGCTCGGACCATCCGTGGGAGGTCCGCACGATGCGCACCCCGTCGGAGTCCAGCCACCGAGCGAGTAGTCCTATCTCTTCTGGGGGCGCACCGCGTAGCGGACCTGGCCCGGGCACTATCGTTTCGGCGCTCGCCGTGATCGCCTCGACGACCGGCATGGGACGCACACCGCGTTCCGCGACGCCGGCCGACGCGAGTCGGCCAGCGCGTACCACGGCGAAATCCCACCCTCCTTCGGCGCGGGGGCGCGCCGCGATCAGTTCGTCGATGGCTGCGAGCGCGGCGAGGCGCTGCGTGCGTCGTAGTGCACGGACCGCCTCGGCGGTGCGGTCGCGTAGTCGTGCTGCGTTCTCGAACAATTCTCTGCTCGCCAACGCGTCGATGCGCTCCTGTGCCCGCACGATCAGGGAGGCGTCGTGGCCGTGGAGGAGAGCGCGTGCCCGTCGGGCCTGGCCGGAGTACTCGTCGGGACTCTGCGGGCCGAACGAGGCGGCCGAGCAGGCACCGACCGCGTCAGGCAGGCAGCGGTCGCCGTGGCGCGCGGACCGGCCGATCCTGCGGGTGCACGTGCGCAGCCCACTGAATTCGGAGAGGGTGGTGGCCACCTCGGCGGCTGCGTTCCGGACGGAGAAGGGGCCGAGCGCGTCGGTCGAGGGCGTGCGCGAGATCGCCAGGCGCGGGAACGGCTCGTCGGTGAGAGTGATCCACCACCCGCGAGTGGGGTACTTCGAACGACGGTTGTACGGGGGAGTGTGCGCGGCGATCAGCCGGAGTTCGCGTACCCCGGCTTCGAGGCCGTGCGCGCATTCGACGTGGTCGATGCGGGTCGTCAGCGTGACCATCTCGCGGAGGCGCGCTCGGGTTTCCGAACCCGTGAAGTAGTTGCGGACGCGACGACGTAGATCCACGGCCGTGCCGATGTAGAGCGCTTCGTCCGACGGGCCCCGGAACAGGTACACGCCGGGGCGATGCGGCAGGTGAGCGGCAAGGGTGCGTTTGGCGCGTTGTTCGGCCGTCACGGTCGGGAGGTAGTCGCGCAGTTCGGTGAGACTGTGGACCCCCTGGTTGCCGACCCGCTCGATGAGTGCGTGCAGGACGTCGACGGTCGCGCGTGCGTCGTCGAGCGCGCGGTGTGTGGGTTGCGTCGACACGCTGAACAGTTCGGCGAGTGCGGAGAGTTTCACCGAGGGTGCCTCGTCGCGCCCGAGGACACGCCTCGCCAATTTGACGGTGCAGATGACGGGAAACCGTGGCCATGCCACGTCGCACTGGACGGCCGCGGCACGGAGGAAGCCGGTGTCGAACCCCGCGTTGTGCGCTACGAGGACCGAGCCCGCAGCGAATTCGAGGAACGCGGGGAGTACTTCCTCGATACGAGGAGCCTGATAGACCATCGCGGTGGTGATACCCGTGAGGCGAACGATCTCGGGTGGGATCGACCGGCCAGGGTCGACGAGGGTCGCGAATTCGCCCAGTACTTCACCGCTGCGGACCTTGACCGCGCCGATCTCGGTGATGGCGTCGTCACCGGAGCGTCCCCCGGTGGTCTCGAGATCGACCACGACGAAGGTGGTGTCGCGTAGGGGAGTGTCGAGTTCGTCGAAGCTGAGCTGGATACCGCGGGTGGTATCGGAACCGGTAGGGGACGACGTCATGCGCCTGAGCGTAGAAACCACCCCCGACACGCCACGGAACCGGACTTTCCACCCTCGATGAGACGAGGATCACACCCGAGTCGGAACGGCGGATCGGGCAGCGATTGTCCGGGGTGTCGCTCCCTGTTGTGGGGAGTCCCTGCGGTGCGCCGGAGTTGTTGTCCCGGAGGTATGTGAGCAAGGCCGAGCGGTGCCCTGAGCAGGGATGAGTCACGGCGGTGTGTAGATCTGCGGTGGCACCGTCCGGATCCTGTCGGCAGGGTCGGGATTACTGCCCCCCGTGCCGTTATCGGCTCGTTATGAAAAGGTGACGGCGCTGGTCCCAAAACGCCTGAAACGGACTTAGTACGCATTCTCCGCGATTTCGGGTTGGCCTCGGCGATGCAGTTTCGTAACCTTCCTGAGACCAAGCGGAATAGTTCGTCCGGCCCACTCCCGAGGGTCGGAGCCGCAAGGTAACCGCCTAATCGGCCGCTCGACCTCGAGTGTCCGAGCCGGGGACCCACACGCGTTACTGGGGTGAATCCCCTCCTCCGCCCCCGCGGAGAGGGGTAGGGCTGATCTTCCGGCCCGAATCCGTCAGCTAACTCGGTCGGCGGGTGAACGGAAGAATTGGAGAACATCCCCTCGTGGTCTCGCAGAACAGCAAGCGCGCAGTGCGTCGCGCCCTCGTTGCCGGCGCACTCGCGCTCGGTGCAGTCACCGTCACCGCCGGTCCGGCGATGGCGGAGCCCGTCACCATTCCCGGTGTCGGCACCTTCGAACTCCCCGCCGGCGTGACCCTGCCGCCGGAGGTCACCAACCTCATCCCGCCGGCTCCTGAAGCCGCTCCCGCTGCGCCCTTCACCGCGCCGTTCAGCTCGGTCGGCCAGCGTGCAGCCGACGCCGCGCTCAGCAAGGTCGGATCTCCGTACGTGTACGGCGCAACCGGCCCGAACGCATTCGACTGCTCGGGTCTCGTGCAGTGGGCGTATCAGCAGGTGGGCCTGAGCGTCCCCCGTACCAGCTACCAGCAGGCCTCGGCAGGCCAGGCTGTGTCGGTCGGTGCGCTGCAGCCCGGTGATGTCGTCTCCTTCTACGGCGGCAGCCATACCGGTATCTACATCGGCAACGGCAACATCGTGCATGCCTCGACCTCGAGCCAGCCGGTGAAGGTTGCTCCACTCGACTCGATGCCCGTGGACGGCGCCCGCCGCTTCTGATCGACGAGCAGTGCCTGTGAGGGTGGATCGGTGACATCACCGGTCCACCCTCACTCCATTGGCGGGTCCGAACCGGCGATGGTGAATGCTGTAGGTAACGAATTGCAGCGCGCTACCCGTGGGTAGACACGAAGCTATGCGATTCCGTAACCTAATCGAGATCTTTGCGAAAGGAAGACAAGCCTCGTGTTCTCCGCTCCCGCCAGACGGGCTGTTCGCACTGCTCTCGCCGCATGTGTACTTCTCATCCTGGGTCTCACCTCCGCGCCTGCAGTGGCCGATCCCATCGGCGACAGTCCCACCGCCAAACTCGAACATCTCGCCGACCTGTCCCGCCGGTCCGAGCAGGCCACCGAAGCATTGCACCAGGCCGGGATCGACCTGGACGCCCGGATCGCAGAGCAGCACGAACTCGATGCTCGCGCCGCCGCGGACCACGACGCGCTCGCTGCAGCCCAGGCCGAGGTCGCGCGATTCAAGCCCACCGTCGACAAGCTGGCCCAGGCCAACTACCGGGGTTCGCGTACCAACCGCCTCTTCGCGGTGATGGTCAGCGACTCACCCCAGCAGTTGCTCGACCAGATGGTGATGCTCGACGTACTGGGCGCGCAGACCGATCGCGAGATCGAAGGATTCCGTAGGGCCACCGACGCCGCAGAGGCCGCCGCGTCGGCATCTCAGAAGTCGGCCGAAGCCGCTCGCGTCGCGGCCGAGCAGGCGCAGACGCTGCGCGACGACCTGCAGCGTCAGGAAACCGAACTCGAGTCGCAGATCGCCGCGGTCCTCGACGCTTTCGACAACCTGAGCGACGCGGAGAAGTCGATCCTCGCCGGCACTCCGTTTCCACCAGGTCTCGATGCCGATCGCATCATGGAGCACCTCATTCCCGGCAACGGGGCAGGAGCGGTCCGCGCCGCCCTCACCCGGATCGGCGATCCGTACGTGTGGGGCGCCACCGGCCCCGACCAGTTCGATTGCTCCGGCCTCGTGGTCTGGGCATATCAACAGGTCGGCAAGACCGTGCCACGCTCGAGCCAGGCGCAGGCCCAGGGTGGGACGCCGGTCTCGCGTGACAATCTCCAACCCGGTGACGTCATCATCTTCTACAACGATGCTTCACACGTCGGTATCTACGCGGGCGACGGAAACATCGTGCATGCCTCCACGTTCGGTGTGCCGGTGAAGGTGCAGGCGATGGACAGCTTCCCGTTCCACAGCGCGCGACGCTACTGACCGCTTCCGGAGACAACCGATACACGGCACGGAGAGTGGCACCGCGCGCCACATACACTTGCCGCCGTGCCATCGCCGGAGAGCCTGCCCCGACCCCGTCGTCGCGCGCCGTGGGAACGGATCGGGCTCGCCGGGCTGGCGCTCGCGGTGGCGGTCGTAGGAGTGCTCCTCGTTGCCCCTGACACCACCGGACCGTCCGAGTCGGACGTTCGTGTGGAGTTGCAGGCACTTCTCGATTCGTGGGCGGATGCCGTACGCACCGCCGACAGCGCAGCGCTCTCCGAGATCATCGACACCGCCGTCGGGTCGGAGCTGCTCGAGGCCGAGACCCGCCGCGCCCAGGCGCTCACCGGCGTGCCCTTGGTCGAATTCGGATACGAGCTCGGCACCGAGCCCGCAGCCGACATCCCGAGTGAGATCGCCGGCCTGTTCGGAGACGACCCCGTACGCGCGCTCACGGTGTCGCTGCGCTACGGAATCGAGGGCGTCGACGAGGCGCCGACCCGCAAACCCGTCGCAGTGCTGGTCGTCGCACGTAGCGACGGATGGAAGATTGCCTCCGACCGGCCGCTTCCGGGGTCGGTGTCCGCGACATGGAGGGGCCCGTGGGACCACGGACCGCTCGATGTGACGACGACCGTGACGGCCGGTGGCACGTCGATGATTCTGGCTCACCCGGACGCGACCGACCTCGCCGCGGACATCGCAGCCGAGCTTCCGTCCGCGGTGGACGTGGTGTCGGAGGTGTGGGGGACGGACTGGCCGGAACGCTCGCTCGTGTTGGTCACCTCGAGCCACGACGAGTTCACCGATCAGGTGGGCACCGCACACAACGGTGACGAGATCGCGGCGGTGGCGATCTCCGATGCCGTCGATCCCGAGCACGACAGAGCGACCGGCCAGCGCATCGTCTTCAGCCCGGCAGCGGGCAGTCGTCTCTCGCAGGAGAGCCTGCGTGCGGTGCTCCGGCACGAGTTGGCGCACATCGCGGCCCGGCCGCAGACCGTGGACGGGTCGCCGATGTGGATCCTCGAGGGATACGCCGACTACATCGGCTACCGTTCCGATACCGGATCACCCGTGACCGGTGCCGACCTCCGCCGAATCGCCCCGAACCTCGTCGGGGAGGTCACCCGCACCGGCGCGCCGTCACAGATTCCCACCGACGACGACTTTGCCGACCCGAGTCGCTCCCGCACCGCCTACGAGACCGCGTGGAGTCTCACGACGTTCCTCGCCGAGGAGTACGGCGAAGACGATCTGACCTCCCTGTACCACAGACTCGCGGACGGCCCGGCGTCGGAAGCAGACCAGCGCGACGCATTCACCGCGACCGTGGGAGTGAGCGCGACGGACGTCGTCGACCGATGGGGCGACTGGCTCACCGACCGAGTCTGAGATTCCCCCCACCGACCCGCCCCCGTCGAGCGGTCACGGCATCCCACACCCTACGGTGTAGCCATGTCGCGAACGCTGCTGGTGACCAACGACTTTCCGCCCCGACCGGGAGGAATCCAGTCGTACCTGCGTTTGTTCGCGGCGCAACTCCCTGCCGACGAGATCGTCGTGTACGCACCGCGCTGGCGCGGCGACAGCCACATCCGCTACGACGCGGACCAGCCGTTCGAGGTCGTGCGTCATCCGACGACGCTGATGCTGCCGACCCCGGCGGTCGCGCGTCGCGCGTCTCGTCTGCTCGCCGACACGGGGTGCGACACGGTGTGGTTCGGTGCCGCCGCGCCGCTGGCGTTGCTGGCGCCGGTGCTGCGCCGCGCCGGCGCCGAGCGGATCGTGGCGAGCACCCACGGTCACGAAGTGGGCTGGTCGATGGTGCCGGGTGGCCGGCAGGCGCTGCGTCGCATCGGCAACGAGACCGACACGGTCACCTATGTCAGCCGGTACACCCGAGGCCGGTTCGCGGCGGCGTTCGGTCCCGAGGCCGGTCTCGAGCACCTGCCGTCCGGTGTCGACACCGAGGTGTTCCGGCCGGACCCGGCGGCGCGCGCCGAACTCCGCGCACGATACCGACTCGGTGATCGGCCGACGGTGCTGTGCTTGTCGAGGCTGGTACCGCGTAAGGGACAGGACATCCTGATCCGGGCGCTGCCGGAGATCCGACGTCGAATCGACGGCGCAGTGCTCGTCGTCGTCGGTGGCGGTCCGTACGAGGACACGCTTCGTGAGCTGGCGCACAAGGTCGGTGTCGAGGACCACGTCGTCATCACCGGCGGTGTGCCCGCGGCGGAGCTCGCAGCGCATCACACGATCGCGGATGTGTTCGCGATGCCGTGTCGCACCCGGGGCGCGGGGCTCGATGTGGAAGGTCTCGGGATCGTCTATCTCGAGGCTTCGGCCACAGGTGTCCCGGTGGTCGCAGGGAGATCCGGCGGTGCCCCCGAGACAGTCCGGGACGGGAAGACCGGGTTCGTCGTCGACGGCACCTCGGTGTCCGCCGTCGCGACTGCGATCACCGGTGTCCTTGCCGATCCGGACCGGGCCGCAGCGATGGGAGCTGCCGGTCGGCAGTGGGTGTCGACGCAGTGGCGTTGGGACGTTCTCGGTGCCAAGCTGCGGGAGCTTCTGGGTGGCTCGCCGCAACGGCCAGGAGCTGTGTACCGAACCGCGGGGTGACGAATCGGCTGGGTGAGCGGTATGTGAAGCTGTCCGCGTGAGCAGTATTCAGGTGTCGGATCAGACCTTCATTGCGGCAGACCCCCTCCGCATCGCGGCGGAAATCGCGGCGCCGGACCGGTGGCGGGCGTGGTGGCCGGATCTCGCGTTGACCGTCCGTGAGGACCGCGCGGAACAGGGAATCCGGTGGGCGGTGTCCGGTCCGCTGACCGGGACGATGGAAGTGTGGCTCGAACCCTCGCTCGACGGCGCGATCATCCACTACTTCCTGCACTGCGAGCCGACCGGAGTGGCCCCCGACCGTGTTGCGGAACTCGACCTGGCAGCGATGAACCGAGAGCGCAGGGTCGCCGGGAAGAAGATGACCTTCGAGGTCAAGGCTCGCCTCGAAGCGGGACGACCGGCCGGGGAGTCTCCGCGTGACCAGTCCTGAGCGGCCCGATACCGTGTCGATACGGTGTGTGGTAGACAACGACGTCGGTCTCGGCACCTCCGGTGGCGGAGACGGCTGCGCACCTTCAGCACACGGGACGGACTGAAAAGGAGTCTTCGTCGAAATGGCCGAGAAGACCAAGAGGTCGATCACCATCGATGCACCGGCAGATCAGGTGATGGCCGTGATCGCGGACTTCGACGCCTATCCCACCTGGGTGGAGGCGGCCAAGACCGTCGAGGTGCTCGAACGGCGGCCCGACGGCCGCGCGGAAACCGTCCGGTTCGTGCTCGACGCGGGGATCGTCAAGGATACCTATGTCCTCCGATACCGCTGGGCGGCGGACGGCCGGGCGGTCAGCTGGAACCTCGAGAGCGGCGAGATCCAGAAGGCACAGTCCGGAAGCTACGTTCTCGGTGATGCTCCCGGCGGAGGCACCGTGGTCGACTACGAACTCACCGTCGATCTCACCATCCCGATGATCGGCCTGTTCAAGAGAAAGGCCGAGAAGGTGATCACCGACACCGCGCTCAAGGAACTGAAGAAGCAGGTGGAAGGCTGAGCACCGAATCCGGGACGAGGCCCGCCCGCGTACGACTGTTTCTCGGTAAGGGAGGGGCGGGCAAGACCACCCTTGCCGCGGCAACGGCCCTCGACACCGTGCGCGTCGACGGTTCGGTGTTGCTCGTCTCGATCGATCAGGCGCACTCGCTCGCCGATATCCTCGCCGTCGACGCGGGAACCGGCGTCACGTCCGTGGCCGACGGTCTCGACGTGCTCGAGATCGATTCGCTCGGGCTGCTCGAGCAGCGCTACGCGACCCTGCATCGACTCGCGACGGTTACGGGGGGACATGAGCACGCCGGACAGTTCGATCTGCCGGCCCCCGAAGAACTCATCGGGCTACCCGCAGTGCAGGAGCTTCTCGCGCTCACCGAGGTTGCTCGCCTCGCCGACGAAGGACGTTGGCGCATGGTGATCGTCGATGCACCCGCGTCGGCAGACGCATTCCGGATGATCGCATCGCCTCGCACCTTCTCCGACTACATGGACCGAATCTGGCCGCAGCACAGTCGGATCGCCGCCGCGACCGGAACCGATCCGCGCTTGATGTTGGTCGTGGCCCTCTACGACCGGATCCTCGGTGGACTCGGCGCGGTCCGCGACCTTCTCGACGACCGTACCCGGACAAGCGTGACACTCGTCACGACCCCGGACCGCGCGGGATTCGCAGAATTACGCAGGCTCCGCTCCTGGACCGCGATGGCGACACTCCGACTCGACGCCGTCATCGTCAACGGAATCCTGCCCGACCTCGGTGAGGACGGGCCCGCCGCCGAGTGGATCGCGTCCGCGCGCGCTGCGCAGTGTGCCGTCGTCGACGAGATCCGTGAGCAGGTCACCGAGACACCGGTCGCCGTGTGCGAGCGCCGGAGCAGCGAACCGATAGGCTTGCGCTCACTCGGTGAGATGACGTCGTTCGGTGAGATGACACAGCACCACCGAGGCGACCGGGATCCATCGCAGCAGGGGAGCGATGTCGAACCGGTCCGGATCAGTCACGACACGGGAACAGGGGTGGACGCGGTGTACACGATGCGGATGCATCTCCCGCTCGCCGATCCGTCGTCGCTCACGCTCGGCCGGGTCGACGACGACCTCGTCGTGGGGGCCGACGGCATTCGTCGCCGACTACGTCTGGCTTCCGGGCTGCGTCGCTGCATCGTGTCGGAGGCAGAATTCGACGGAACCGATCTGCTGCTGCGCTTCGCCCCGGACCCGGCGGTGTGGCCGCAGTGAGTTCGGATCACGACGCCCTCCTGGCCGATCTGAGGATCCTCGCCGACACCGTCCTCGATCGCGTCGAGGCGCTGGTCGAGCAGGTGGCAGCGCAGGACGGTGCGTCGCATACGGATGCGCCCTCGAACGACGGCGCCGCCGAGGCGGGTGCGCCCGCGCAGACCGCAGGTGGTTGTACCTGGTGCCCCCTCTGCGCGGTCGCCGCTCTCGTCCGCGGTGAGAACCACGAGCTGATCACCAAGCTGGCGTCGCAACTCGCCGCGCTGATCGCGATCATCCGCGAACTGGTGGCCCGGTTTCTGCCGCCTCCTCGCACCGAGCCCGACACCGGTCCCGACGGACCTCTGCCTCCGGAACCCCCCGATCGAGGCGGGTTCGTGCCCATCTCCGTCACCATCCGTCCTTGACAGCGGACACTGGCGATATGGCTGAACACGAACGGCCCACGATCGGTATCGATGTGGGCGGCACGAGCATCCGCGCCGCCGTGGTCGATGCGTCCGGAGCAGTGATCGACTCTGCTCGTGCGCCGACCCCCGGATCGGCGCCGGTGCTCGAAGACGCTCTGCACCGGGTCGTCCGGCAACTCGCCGACCGGAACGATGTCTCGGCGGTGGGACTCGCGGTCGCGGGTTTTCTCACCGCCGACTGTCGCACCGTCCGATTCGCCCCGCACCTCCCGTGGGTCGACGCGCCGATCGCAGAACGACTCACGGACCGGTTCGGGCTGCGGGTGATCCTCGAACACGACGGGAATGCAGCGGGCTGGGCCGAATACCGGTTCGGCGCCGCCGCGGGAAGCCGGATCGCGGTGCTGGTGGCGCTCGGGACCGGAATCGGTGCCGCGCTGATGCTGGACGGTCGGATCTTCCGAGGCGCACACGGAGTCGCACCCGAACTCGGTCACCTTCAGGTCGTTCCCGGCGGTCGGCCCTGTCCCTGCGGTAAACGAGGGTGCTGGGAGCGATACTGCAGCGGCACCGCCTTGGTCGACATCGCCGTCGAGATGCTCGCCGCCGACCCCGGCCGTTCACAACTGGTCGCCGGCACTGCTGCGGATCCGGGATCGCTGACCGGCCGGCGGATCGCCGGCGCCGCGCAGGACGGCGACCCGCTCGCTCTGGCCGCCATGGCCGAGTTCGCCCGGTGGCTGGGGTTGGGGCTGTCGCTCGTCGCCGATGTGTACGACCCGGAACTCATCGTGGTCGGAGGGGGAGTGTCAGGGTCGGCGTCCCTGTTCCTGGACGACGCACGAGAGCACTACGCCGCTGCCTCGACCGGCGCCGGACACCGACCCCTTGCCCGGGTACGTGCCGCGCAGCTGGGGGATGCCGCCGGATTGATCGGCGCGGCCGACCTCGCCCGCAGGGCGATGACGGCGAATCGCGAAACGACATTCTCGTGAGATTCTCGTCACTTCCTGCGTACTCGCGTGGAGCCGGGCACCTCTGCGGCGTGCGTGTGACCCTCGGAGCGACGTAGAGTCGACCGGCGGGCTTGGTGAGCCCGCGTTGACGATCCCGGGAAGGTTTGCCATGTGGTACTGGCTGTTCAAGTACGTCCTGCTGGGCCCACTGCTCTGGCTCATGGGAAGGCCCAAGCTCGAAGGCGGAGAGAACATCCCGACCGGTGGGCCCGCCATTCTCGCCAGTAACCATCGCGCCGTGCTCGACTCGTTCTACCTGCCGCTGCTGGCGAAGCGGCGGATCACTTTCCTTGCCAAGAGCGAGTACTTCACCGGCACCGGCCTCAAAGGAGGATTCCAGCGCTGGTTCTTCTCCGCCGTCGGCCAGGTCCCGATCGACAGGACGGGCGCGGACGCCGCGCAGGACGCACTCAACGCCGGTGTCCGAGTTCTCTCGCAGGGCAAACTGCTCGGCATCTATCCGGAAGGCACCCGTTCGCCCGACGGACGTCTGTACAAGGGCAAGACCGGTCTGGCACGTCTCGCACTCGAGACCGGAGTGCCGGTCATTCCCGTCGCGATGATCGGTACCGACAAGATGAACCCGATCGGCTCCAAGATGTGGAAGCCGGCCAAGATCACCGTTCGAGTCGGCGAACCGATCGATTTCTCTCGTTTCGAGGGTATGGGCGGGAACCGTTTCGTCGAGCGCACCGTCACCGACGAAGTGATGTACTCGCTCATGCAGCTAGCGGGTCAGGAGTATGTCGACGTCTATGCGGCCTCACTGAAGAACACGTCGCCGAAGGGTGCGACCATCGCAGCCGAACCGGCAATCACATCCGATGCAGATCGCATGCCCGACACCCAAGCGGGGTGACGCGTGGTGTTCCGGGCATAATGTGATTACGTGCGCTACTTCTACGACTGCGAGTTCATCGAGGATGGACGCACCATCGAACTCGTGTCGATCGGTGTCGTGTGCGAGGACGGCCGCGAATTCTACGCGGTGTCCACAGAATTCGACCCCGAGCGGGCGGGCCCGTGGGTTCGCCGCAATGTCCTTCCCAAGTTGCCGAACCCGGGCCACCCTGCCTGGAAGTCGCGAAGCCGCATCCGCGACGACCTACTGAAGTTCCTCGTCCCCCGGGTGGGTATTCGGCCCGAGCTGTGGGCGTGGATAGGTGCATACGACCACGTAGCACTGGTCCAGCTGTGGGGATCCATGCCGGAGTTGCCCGATGTGTTGCCCCGATTCACCCGTGAACTGCGGCAGCACTGGGAACAACACGGATCTCCACCGCTCCCGTCGGTCCCCGACGACAACCACGACGCGCTCACCGATGCCCGTCACAATCTCGCGAAGTTCGACGCAATCGAGGTTGCCCGCCGGGCCCTATGACCGGGCCTGTGTGACGCTCGGCAGCGGGGGCCATATCCTGGTGGAGTGAACTGGACTGTCGACGTACCGATCGACCGCTTGCCCGAACTTCCGCCTCTGCCCTCGGAACTGCGCGAAAAGCTCGACATCGCGTTGTCCAAGCCCGCATTGCAGCAGCCGAGTTGGCCCGAAGACCAGGCCGAGGCGATGCGGACCGTCCTCGAGAGCGTCCCACCGATCACGGTGCCCCGCGAGGTCGAGGAACTGCAGAATCAACTCGCGGCCGTTGCGAGGGGCGAAGCTTTCCTGCTGCAGGGCGGTGATTGCGCCGAGACGTTCATGGACAACACCGAACCGCACATCAAGGGCAACATCCGCACGTTGCTCCAGATGGCCGTCGTCCTGACCTATGGTGCATCGACCCCGGTCGTCAAGGTTGCGCGCATCGCCGGGCAGTACGCCAAGCCGCGCTCGTCCGACACCGACGCGCTGGGATTGCCGTCGTACCGCGGCGACATGGTGAACTCCATCGTCGCCGACGCCGCTGTCCGCGTCCACGATCCGTCCCGCTTGGTCCGGGCATACGCCAACGCCAGCGCCGCGATGAACCTGGTGCGTGCCGTCACCTCCGGTGGTGAAGCCGACCTGCACCGGGTCCACGACTGGAATCGCGAGTTCGTCGCATCGTCGCCGGCCGGTGCTCGCTACGAGGCACTCGCCTCCGAGATCGACCGCGGCCTGCGGTTCATGGACGCCTGCGGGGTCATCGATCCGAACCTGCGTGCCGCGACAATCTACGCAAGTCATGAAGCCCTCGTGCTCGACTACGAGCGTGCGATGCTGCGTCTCGACACCACAGGGGACGAGCCCCGCCTGTACGACTTGTCGGCGCACTTCCTGTGGATCGGCGACCGCACCCGGCAACTCGACGGCGCACACATCGCCTTCGCGGAGCTGCTCTCCAACCCGATCGGCCTGAAGGTCGGCCCCAGCACCACCCCTGAGATGGCCGCGGAGTACGTCGAACGCCTCGACCCCCACAACAAGCCCGGCCGTCTCACCCTGATCTCGCGGATGGGGCATTCGAAGGTCCGTGATCTGCTGCCCGGCATCATCGAGGCCGTCGAAGCCACCGGGCACAAGGTCATCTGGCAGTGCGACCCGATGCACGGAAACACCCACGAGTCGTCGACCGGGTACAAGACCCGGCACTTCGACCGGATCGTCGACGAGGTCCAGGGCTTCTTCGAGGTGCATCGTGCGCTGGGCACCCACCCGGGTGGCATCCATATCGAACTCACCGGTGAAGACGTCACCGAATGCCTCGGCGGAGCGCAGGACATCTCCGACGTGGACCTGCACGGCCGCTACGAAACGGCCTGCGACCCGCGACTGAACACGCAGCAGTCGATCGAGCTGGCGTTCCTCGTCGCCGAGATGCTGCGCGGCTGAATCGATAGAACGGCCCGGTCGTACACGCGGCCGAGCCGCCAGGGTCGGGAGAGCCGAACGGATCAGGGCACCGCGGTCAGCACGACCGTGCTGCCCGGTTCGGTTCGGCCACCGGCGCCGGGACTCTGCCCGATCACCACTGACCGGTCGGAGTCGGCGAGCTGCCGCACTTCCACCTCCAGTCCCAGCCTCTCCAGTTCCCCACGGGACGATCCGACCGAGCGGCCCATCATCGACGGCACCTTCACCGCGTTCGACACGAGCAGAGTCACCGTGCCGCCTGCTCCGACCCTGTCGCCCTCCGACGGATCGGTTCCCGACACCAGGCCGGCATCGATATCGGGATCGAACACGTCCCGCTCGTCCTGGACGGTCAGGCCGACTCTCTCGAGCGCTGCTCGCGCGGCGTCGACGGTCAGGCCTTCGAGATCCGGAAGCTCCACTGGTGCGGCGCCCTTGCTGATGATCACCTCGACCTTCGCGCCGACCGGCAGGACGGTGCCCGGCGCGGGGTCGAGGGCTGCGACAGTCCCCTCCGGTGCCGATGCGCTGAACGCCGTCCCGCCGTCGACGGGTTCGAACGTGCGGCGCCGCAATTCGTCTTCGACCGTGTTCCGGTCGCCGCCACCGGGAACCCCCGGCACCGTCGGCCGCCCCAACGACACCAGCAGCGCAACGGTGTCGCCGCGCGGAACCTGCGAGCCCACCGCCGGATCGGTGCCGAGCACCGTGTCGATCGGAATCGCGTCCGAGTACTCACCGCGGGTCTCGACGGTCGCGCCTGCAGTCTCGACGGCCGCGGCGGCGGCAGCGCGATCCAGGCCTTGCACCGCAGGAATGTCGATCATCCGCCCCGACCCGAGCCACCATCCGGCCAGGCCCATGAGCAGTGCGAGTACGACGATCGCGGCGATCCAGCCTGCGGTGGTCCGCCGCGAGGTGCGTCGGTTCGTGCGATGGTCGACCTGCGTGCCGACGCCTGCCGCGGGACCACCGTCATGCCCCTGTTGGGCCTCGTTTCGGGTGTGTTCCCGCGTGACGACCCTGGTGTGCTGAGGTTGCGCGTGGACCTGCGAGGCCGGCGGAGTCGCGGCCTGATGGACCGTGGTCGGCGCCGCATCCGCGATGGCCGCGGCGGGCGGCCTGACCACGGTGGTCTCCGGGACAGCGCCCCCGGTGACCGGCGACGGTGCCGCGACGGGGACCTTCGCCGTGGTAGCGGATTTGCGGGGCGCCGGCACGCGGTAGCGGGGAAGATCGAGTGCGTCGCTGAGATCGGTGAGGGCATCGGCCATCGCGCCGGCATCGGCGTACCGCTCACCGGGCTCACGTTCTGTCGCGTGACGCACCAGCGTGTCGAACTCCTCCGGCACACCGTCGATCCACGTACCCGGATCGGGCACATCCTTCTCGACACGCTGGTAGGCGACGGACAGTGACGTGTCGCCCGTGAAGGGGGTGCGTCCGGTGAGCATCTCGAACATCAGCACACCGGTCGAGTACACGTCGCTGCGCGCGTCGGCATTGCCCGTCGTGACCTGCTCCGGCGAGAGGTACGCAGCCGTACCCAAGATCACACTGCGCGACGTCGTATTCGCGGCAGCGACCGCACGGACGAGGCCGAAATCGGCGATCTTCACTTCGCCGTTCCGGGAGATCAGGATGTTCTCGGGCTTGACGTCGCGGTGCACGAGTCCGGCCCGATGGGCCACCGCGAGGGCTCCCAGCACAGGTGCTGCCACTGCGGCCGCAGCGTGCGGGGGCATGGGCCCGCGTTCGCGCAGTAGTTCGCGCAGGGTGCCACCTTCGACGAGTTCCATGACGAGGAACACGTCGTCGCCGTCCTGTCCCTGGTCGTACACCGCCACGAGACCCGGATGGTTGAGCCGTGCCACCGATCGGGCCTCGAACTCGAATCGTGCGAGGAACTGGGGGTCGGCAGCGAACTGGTGATCCATGACCTTCACCGCGACCGGGCGATCGAGGCGTTGATCGGTGGCGCGGTACACGGTCGACATGCCACCGCGGGCAATCCGTGCTTCGATCAGATAGCGCCGGTCGAGGAGCTTGCCGACCATGTGGTCGCCTCCAGCGGTCACCCGGTGTACCCCCGTGTCTCTGTGTCCCGATTTTGTCTCTGTCGATCGTAGCCATGGTGCCGCCAGGTGGTCGCGTACGCGCCCTCCGTACCGCGGCGATACGGTGGAACCGTGAGCACTATTCCGTACTGCGACGACGTCCTCGACCGCACCGTTCCGGTGTTGCAACTCGTGGACGTGGCCAAGCAACTCGATCTCGTCATCACCCGCGTTCATCAGCTGCTGCGCGATCGCCGGCTACTCGCGATCAAACGAGACCGTGTTCCCGTCGTACCCGAGGTGTTCTTCGACGACACCGGGGCGATCGCCAAGGGCCTTCCGGGACTCATAGCGGTGCTCCACGATGGGGGATTCACCGACGAAGAGATCCTGGAATGGATGTTCCGTGAGGACGCCACCCTCCCTGGTGGAAACGCCATCAGCGCGTTGCACACCGATTCGATGAGGGAAGTGATCAGGCGGGCTCAGGCGGCGGCCTTCTAAGGCACAGCGTCGGCCTTCCAGGGCGCAGCGTCAGTTGTCCATGACCGGCTCGGTCTTCTGACGCGCGCGCCCGAGGCCGCCTGCCTCAGCGCGACGGACAGCCGCGCGTGGCGCGGTACCGCCACCCGTCGGTCCAGTACCCGGTAGCCGCTGTGCTCGACTTCGTCGAGGATCTTTCCGTACAGCACGAACGCGGTGCGGATTCCTGGTCGAATTCGGGGAGGAAGCAGGTCCAATCCGGGTTCGGCCTTGCGATATCGGTCTCTCGTCAACGCGACGGCGTGGGCGAGGGCGCGTCGTACCCGGGGGTCGGGGCAATGATGGCCGCGGCCCGCGCGGAGTAGATCGTCGTCGACGCCGAATGCCATCCACAGGTCGGTGGGCAGGTACACACGGCCGCGATCGAGGTCTTCACCGACATCACGGATGAAATTGGTGAGCTGGAACGCTTCGCCCAGGGTGCTCGCGTACGGTGCGGCCGCGTCGACGTCATCGACGCCGAACACCGGGAGCAACTGCAGGCCGATCACGGCGGCCGACCCGTACATGTACTCGCGCAGCTCGTCCATGTCGCGATACCGGACGCGGTGTTCGGCGGTGCCGGGAATGTCCATCCGCATCGACCGGAGGAATGCATCGAAGTATTCCACCGGGATGCCGTAGCGGTTGATGGTCGCGGCGAGGGCCCGCACGACCAGCCCGGTCGGGTCGAGCGCTCCCGGATTGCCCTCGAGGGCCGCATGCAGGCGTGTGTACGCGTCGTCGACGCCGCGCGCAGCCGCAGCCGGATCGTCGATGTCGGCCACGTCGACGATGTCGTCGACAATGCGCGCGAATCCGTACAGGGCGTGCACGGCGTGACGGCGTTGCCCGGGCAGGAGTCTCGCTGCGAGATCGTAGGTGCGTCCGTGCTCGGCGGTCAGTGACGCGCAGAGTCGGAACGCTTCGTCGAGGTGGTCGGGTGCGACCGCCCCCGACTCAGCCGAAATGTGTGGTGTCGGCACACCCGGCCTCACCGCGAAGCCGCGCGCAGATGCAGTGGATCGGGGCTGCGCAGCGACAGCGCGGCAACGACCGCCGCGAACACGGCGAGTGCAACATGCGCGATGTTGTACATCCCGATCGAGCCGTCCGGGTTGAAGATCAGCATCAGCCACGTCGACAACGCGACGAGGACCATCAGGGTGCGCGTCGACATCGCGAACGCCGCCGCCACGACCAGTGGCCACGAGTAGTACCAGGGCAACGCGGCCGGTGACAACAGTGTCACGGCGGTGAGTGCGATCACGATGCCCAGGACGGCATCGCGTTCGGTACGGCGGAAGCGCCACCATGCGTAGACCAGGATGGCGCCGAGAGCGATCATGCAGAGCATCCGTGTCACTTCGAGCACGGAACCCAGACGCCACGGTGTGAACCAGGTGACCGCATGGCCCAACATCGTCGGAAGCGACAACCAGTTGATGATCTTCGACGACCCGGACAGTGCTGTGAGCCATCCGATTCCGACGCCGGCGATCAACGAGGTGCCGCCGAACACGAACACGAACACCGCGATCCCGGTGCCCGCGGCTTTGGTGAAGAGTTTGATGGGGGAGGCGGGTTCGCGGCCCTCGGCGAGTGCGCGGTCGCGTTCGTGGATCATCCACACCCACACCATGAAGGGAAGGGCGAGTCCGGCGGTGGCCTTGATCGCGGCGGCCAGCGACACCAGAGCGAAGCCGCTGAGATGTCGTCCTTCGAGCACGAGCACGATCCCGGCGAGCATCAGCCCGACCATGAGCAGCTCGTTGTGGACACCCCCGACGAGGTGGACGAGGACGAGTGGGTTGAGGACCGCCAGCCACAACGCCACGGTGGGATTGCCGCCCATCCGGCGTGCGAGTCGGGGCACACCCCATGCCATGAGCACCAGACCGGGCAGCATCAGCAGCCGCCACAACCACGTGCCGGAGACGACGTTGTCCCCGGTGATCGAGGTGATGCCGGCGCCGAGCAACAGATGGACCGGCCCGTACGGGGTGGTCGTCGTGGTCCAGACGTTGCTGACGTTGTCGAGCAACAGACCCGGATTGACGACGGGACCTTCCGAATACGGATCGAATCCCTCACGCAACATGGCGCCCTGGGCGAGGTACGAGTAGGCGTCCCGGCTGAACATCGGGGTCGCGACCAGCAGTGGCACGGTCCACGCGGGCAGGACCTTCCAGAGGTCGTGCACCAATGCGTGGTCGGCGAGCACGGCGCGCCCCAGCCGGACCCATGCACCGATCATCAGCAGGACACCGATCCAGATGATGATCGTGGAAAGCAGATGACCGTGCCCGAACCGCAGCCACGACAGGTACACGCCCTCGAGCAACGGGTCGACGCGGCGCACACTGCCCGCACCGAAGCTGCCGAAGGTCAGAAGGGCTGCTCCGCAGGCTCCGAGGAGAGCCGCGTTACCGGCGGGACTACGAAGGAAATCGGCCGGGCTCCGCCGCGGACCTGTCGGTTGGGGCGACGTGATTGCCGTTGCCGGTTCGGTGGCCGACCGATCATCCGGATCGGCTTCGGAAGCGGCAGGGGACGACATGGGTACGATTCCTCCCCCGGAAGTCGCGTTGGTGCTGGGCACAGCTGACAAGAACGATGACACAGTTTAATGGAGTCGGAAAATACGGTGCACCCGCCTCGGTGTCGGTACGGCGTTCACTTCATCCGCTGCCGGATGACTCCGAGTCGCTCGGCGGCGAGACGACCGGACAGCAACACGGTAGGGACTCCCACACCCGGCACGGTTCCGGACCCTGCGAGAACGATGTTGGGATGGCGTGGGTCGAGGTTGCGGCGGCGGAACGGACCTGTCTGCCGGAACACGTGGGCGCTGCCGAACGGGCTTCCCGCGGACATTCCCTGCGCTGCCCACGTCGCGGGCGTGTCGATGTGATCGACGTCGAACCCCGAGGTGATTCCCGTGTATCCGCGTGCGTTCAGTACGGACAGCAGTTCTCTGGAGTACGGACCGGCCAGTGCCTCCCACGTGAAGGGTGCGCTCTCGAGGTTGGGGCAGGGCGCGAGTACGGACAGGGGTTCGTGCTCGGCTCCGTTGCGACGGAGCAACAAGCCAGGATCGGACAGTGCGGGCCGGGTGACGAGCAGCGACGGATCGGTCATCAGCCGTCCACGGCCCCGGCGCGCGGTGATGTCGCGGAAGGTGCCTTCCCACCGCACACCGAACTCGATGACGTGATGGTGTCCTGCCGACCACGCCCGGCTGACGGAGGTGGGCACGGTGCCATGCAGGACGACGGCGGACGGGGACGCGAGCGTCCGCCGACGCCGGGGGGAGGGCAGAAGCGCATCGACCACGGGCAGGTCGGGGGTCAGTACCGCAGCGTCGCACGGATAACGAGCGCCGTCGGCCGTCTGCACGCTGCGGACGTGGTCACCGTCGAACTGCAGTTCCGTCACGTCGGCACCGAGGTGCAGTCGGCCGCCCGCGCGCACGAAGGCATCCGCCATCGCACGGGCCACGGTGCGCATCCCTCCCTCCACGGCGTAGACGCCGAGAGAGGTGTCCATGTGCGGGATCGCGCCGTACACGGCGAGCGCACGTGCCGGTGTCACTCCCGCATACAGCGCCTGGAACGTGAACACCTTCTGCAGCCGTGGGTCGCGGATCCGACGGTTCACCTGTGTGCCGAGCTTGCCGAATCCGCCGAGCCGGACGAGCCTGGCGAGATCGCGCACCGCCGCCGGTGACGAGACGAGATCGAGAGGCGAATCGAAGTTCGCGTTCATGAATCGATCGAATTCGGTGTCGAATATATCCGCCAGCCATCGCCGCAACGTCAGGTAACGACGAGCCTCATCTGCGCCGCACACCCGGGTGATCTCGGCGACCATCGAGTCCGGGTCGGAGTGCACATCGAGCGTGCTGCCATCGGCGAACCGGGCGTGATAGGCAGGGGAGAGCCGGGTGGTCCGCAGGGGTGGGTGCACCGTGGTGGTGTCGGCACCGACCGCGGCGAGCGCGTCGTCGATGAGTTCGGGCATCGTCAGGACGGTCGCGCCGTTGTCGATCTCGTAGCCGGAGCCGGTGTGGACACCGACGCGACCACCGACCTCATCGCAGCGTTCGAGCACGGTCACCTCCCGCCCCGCACCACGTAGATGCAGGGCGGCGGACAATCCGGCCAGGCCCGCTCCCACCACGACCACTCGCTGCGCGTCGGGAACGGTACGGATCGTCATCAGGCCGCGCGCCGCGTCGCGGCCAACGCCGCCTCACGCAGGAGCGCTGCGCCCTCGTCGGTCGTGCCCGAGGACTCGAGGGTGGCGAACGCCCGCTCGGTGAGGCCGGTGATCTGCTGCTCGACCTTGTCGACTGCGCCGACCTCGACGAGCAGATCGCGGATCTGCTCGACCTGCTCATCGTCGAGGTCCGTGCCGATTGCCTTCCGCAGGGTGGTCGCGGCGACCGGGTTGTCGGAATCCGCGGCTTCCAGCGCCAGCGCGTACAGCACGGTGCGTTTGCCTGCGCGCAGGTCGTCGCCGGACGGTTTTCCGGTCACGTCCGGATCGCCGAAGACGCCGAGGAGGTCGTCACGCAGCTGGAACGCAAGGCCGATGTCGGTGCCGAACCGGCGGTACGCGTCGATCAACTGCTCGTCTGCGCCGGCCAGAACTGCACCGAGATGCAGGGGACGCTCGATCGTGTAGGCGGCAGTCTTGAACCGGTTGACGCGGGCCGCCGCCTCGACCGACTCGTCCGCGGCGACCTCACCCGCAATGTCGAGATACTGGCCACCGAGGACCTCGGTGCGCATGGCCGACCAGACGGGACCGAGCCGCATCGCCGCTGCGCTGTCGAGTCCGGCTTCGCGGACCATGTCGTCAGCCCACACCAACGCGAGATCGCCGAGCAGGATCGCGACGGCCTGCCCGAACTCCGCCGCCGCGCCGCGCCACCCGTTGTCGCGGTGCAACCCGGCGAAGTCGACGTGCACGGTGGGGAAGCCGCGACGCGTGGTGGACGCATCGATGATGTCGTCGTGGATCAGCGCACCCGCCTGTACCAGCTCGAGTGCCGCGCACGCCCGTAACACCGCGTCTGCGTGCGGCCGCGTCGGATCCCCGCCGGCACCGAGCCATCCGGACCACGCGAACGACGGGCGAATTCGCTTACCTCCGCGGAGAACGAACGACTCGAGCGCGGCGACCGCCTCTGGGTAACCTCCACCGACGGTCTCCACGATGGGGGCCTTGGAGTCGAAGAACTCCCGCAGCGCGCCTTCGACGAGTTCAGGGAGCGGGGCGGTGGGCACGGGTGCGGGTCCGGTGGACAGGGGATTCCTCCTGGTCGAATGCGTCGAGTGTCGCGCGACGGGTCGCGCGGCACCGACACCAAGCCTATCCGGCGCCCTTCGTCGTCGCCGGTGGCCGGTTGCTGGTCGGCGCACCCTATGCTGGACGCGTGGTAGTCGATTTCAGGGGGACCAGTGAAAGCGCGGTGACCGGCGGCGCCGAGCGAGTCCAGCAGGATGGTGACTCGCGTACGCCGTCGATCGTGGATCGCCTCGGCGATCCGCGCGGCAGGCGGATTCCGTTCTCCGTCGAGTTCTCTCCGCCCCGCGACGCGGACGCCGAGGCGCGCCTGTGGCGAGCCGTCCGGGTGTTCGAGCGGCTCGGTCCCGCGTTCGTCTCGATGACGTACGGAGCGGGCGGCTCCACACGGGACCGTACGGTCCGCGTGACCGGCGAGCTTGCAGAAGCGACGACCCTGTTGCCGGTGGCGCATCTCACCGCGGTCGGCCACAGCATCGACGAACTCCGTGCGATGGTCGGTGCCTACGCTGATCGCGGCATCACGAATATCCTGGCGCTGCGCGGCGACCCGCCCGGCAATCCGCTCGGTGAGTGGGAACAGCATCCCGGAGGGCTCGCGCACGCCGACGAATTGGTGCGGCTCGTGCGAGATCTGGGTGACTTCCACGTCGGGGTGGCTTCGTTCCCGGAAGGGCACCACCGTTCACCGGACCTCGACCACGACACCCGATTCATGGTGAACAAGCTCCGCGCGGGTGCCGAGTATTCCATTACCCAGATGTTCTTCGACGTGGAGCACTATCTGAGGTTGCGCGACCGCGTTGCCGCGTTCGACGCAGAGCAGGCCGCGAAGCCGATCATCCCCGAGATCATGCCGATCACGTCGCTGCGATCGGCGCGCCGGAGTTTGGAGCTGTCCGGATCGAAGCTCCCCGCGGCGCTCGAGGAGCGACTGGTTCGGGCAGCCGGCGGCGGCCCGGAGGAGAACCGGGCAGCTGTGCGCGAGGTTGGCATCGATGTGGCCACCGAGATGTGCGAACGCCTCATCTCGGAAGGTGCTCCTTGCCTGCACTTCATCACACTGAACTTCGCGAGGGCGACCAGCGAGGTCCTCACGCGCCTCGGGATCGAGATGCCGGCACCTGCTGCGCAACCGGCCTGACGGCCGTGGCAGCGGGCGCCACGCAGGTCAGGATCCGGGACGACCGTTCGATGGTGTTCGTGCGGGAGTGGGGTTGCGCGTGAACCAGGCCAATGCGCCGATCAACAGCGTTACGGCCATGGCGCCACCCGCCACGATTCCCGCCCAGCCCGCGAATCCGCGGGTGTTGGGGTCGGAGTAACGCACTTCTGCGCGGAGCGTGCTCACCTCGCCCGCCGGCAATTTCCAGGAGACGATCGAATCGGACTCGCGGTCGCCGTTCGTGGTGGCCACACGCGCGGGGAAGGCGATGGTGAACTGGACGTCGGTGCCGCGTTCGGGCGCCGCTTCGAGATCGACCCGTCCGGTGAGCGAAACGAGGTCACCCGCACGTTGTAGCGAGAGCTGGAAGGATCCGGCGCTCTGATCGGACATGGTCGCAAGTTGTTGCACGTCACCGAAGGTCAGGTTGCTGAAGAAGACCTGGCTTCCGACGTACCCGTCCTGTGCGTATTCCTGAACGCGCACTTTCCCGGCCAGAGCCGAGGGAACGGTGAGTTCGGGACCCTTGTCGTTCTCGTCGATGGGGATCGTCGCCGCGACGATCTGGCCGGAGACCCGATCGTCGGACGAGATTCCCATCGATGTCTGCACGCGAAGGCATCCGGTGAGAGCGGGAACCAGCAGGACCAGCAGCCCGAGCGCGGCGATGACCCGGCGACGGATGACTGTGGGACGAACAGATGTGGAGGACGGTGGCACAAAGGATATGGTGCCAGGCCGGTGTCCTGCGGTCGGACCACCGGGTCCGATCCGGCGCGTCGCCGGACCTGCAGGGGTCACCGTGAGAGCCTGCCGAGGGCGCGGCGTAGCAGGCCACCACCGGTGTCGCCGAGCGCGACACGTGCGGCGCTACGACCGCTCGACCCGGACACGCCGCCTCCGGGATGCATCGACGCGCCCGTGAGGTACAGGCCGGACGCACCCGGCACCCGGTAGCCGGACAGTTCGGGGACGGGACGCCAGAAGAACATCTGGTCGAGTGTCATCTCCACATGCATGACGTTGCCGCCGATCAAGCCCATTTCTCGTTCGATGTCTTCGGGCGTCTGCGTGTGCACATGGCGGATACCCGCAGCGAAGCCGGGCGCCCGGCTCTCCATCTCGGCGATGATCCGGTCGGCTTCCGCGGCCGCTTCCGATACCCAGCGACGTCCATCGCTGAGCCGGTAGGGATGCCACTGAGACCACAGGGTGATCTGGTGCTCGCCGGGCGGTGCGATCGACGGGTCGAGCGCGGAGAAACTCATCGCCAGGACCGCGGGCGTCGGCGGCAACTCACCGGCGAGTGCCGCGCCGTGCGCGAGACGGAGCTGGGCGCGGTCGTCGACGAGCAGTTGCAGACCGGTGGTGTCGCCGCCGTCGCCGGGCGCGCCGCGATAGCGGGGGAGCAAGTCGGTTCCGAGCCGGAGCACCATACCGATGCCGGGACCGACGCGGATGCGTCGTCGCCACCCTTCGATCCGAGAGGCGTCGAATCCGCCCCGTTCGAGCAGATCCAGGGTCGTGAGGATGTGGCATCCCGCGATGACGGTACGGGCGCTGACGATCCGCCCTGACTCGGTGTGGATCCTCCAGGTCTCGCCCGTGCGACGGATCTCCACTACGGCGTCACCGCATGTCACGGCTCCTCCGTCGGAGGCGAGCCTGGACGCAAGGGCACGGGTGAGTGCGCCACTGCCGCCGACGGCTCGGCCTGGAGGCAGCGTATGCATCAGTGCGGCGAATCCGACCATGGGCGCGGTGCCGGGTTCGGACATCGGTGGCCCGGACTGTGCACCGAACCAGGCGAGCGCGGCCTTGAGCGGTTCGTCGTCGAAGTACTCGTCGAGCAGGGCGTCGCCGGAGGTGAGGAATCGGCGCGATATGTCGAGTGCGCCACCGCCCAGGTCGAGTCCCCGGAACGACGGGACGAGATGACGGGCGGTGGGTGGTGCAGCGAACGTTTTCATGACTGCGGCGCTGCGCGGACCCCAGTCGCACACGAACCGGCGGTATGCCTCGGCGTCGCGACCCCCGCACGCCGCCTCGATCGACGCACAGGTGCGATCGAGGTCGCGATGGAAGACGATGCCGGGTCGGCTGCTCGGGACCGGCGGTGGAGCGAATGCCCACGGATCGCAGTCGATGTAGTGCAGGCCGTGTGAGGCCAGATCGAGTTCCTCGAGGATGCCCGAGTGCCGGATCATGATGTGCGCCGACGAACCGCGGTCGACCGCGTAGCCGGGAAATCGCTCAACGGTAGAGACTGCTCCGCCGAGCACGGTGTCGCGTTCGAGCACCTCGACGGACCAGCCTTCCCGTGCCAGATAGCAAGCCGAGACGAGTGCGTTGTGACCGGAACCGACGACGACGGCGTCGTGCACGGAACCACCAGTGGCCGTCATGTCGGTGCTTCGGACGGGTCCGCGTCCACCGGCAGCGCGCGACCGAGAACCGCGAAGGGGCGGGCGTCCCCGGTGAATACGAACCGGCGGACCACATCGCGGAAACCGAAACGCCGGTAGAGACGCCACGCGCGGTTGTCCTCCTCGGCGACCTCGGGTGTCGACAGCAGGACCGCTTCCTCGGTGCGCTCTCGCAGCAATCTGTGGAGTAGTGCCTCGCCGATGCGGTGGCCCTGCGCGTCCGGCCGCACGTGCAGTTCGGTCAGCTCGAAGTAGTCGCGGAGCAGCGCGTCGATCGAATCCGGGGACATTCCCGCGTGCCGCATCCCGGTACGCACCTGCTGATTCCACCACTGGTGGGGGTGTCCGTGATAGCCGTAGGCGATCCCGACGATGGTGCTGGGTTCGCCGGGCATCATCGCCGCAACGGCCCGCCAGCCGCCGCGGTCCGCGTGCTCCGACCACATCGGTGCCCGGTGGTGTTCGGTGCCGCGCGGATATCGCATTGCGCTGACGTAGACGGACAGGAGTTCGGGCAGGTGGGTGCGGAACTCCGCGGGAGTGAGGTCGACGAGTATCGGCGTGGGGGCGTGCCGATTCGGGTCAGTGCTCATGTGGGGACGGAGACCGCCTTCCCTTGACGACGTGTCGGTGGGTCCAGCTATATTGAATACGTCGAACTTATGTTCGATACCGGTGATCCGGGGATGTTCGAGGGAAGCGAACATCCCCGGATGCTCCGGGCCGGAGCCGTAGCGCGGCAGGGTAGGAGGGTGTACGAGCCATGGCAGCGCCGAACACCGCGAGGTCAAGATCACATAGGGTTGCCGGAGGGCGGGTTCCCGGGAGTTGTGTGGGGCCGTCCACGTCGGCGCGTGCCGCATCTCTGTTGCGTAAGGCGGACGAACTGCTGTCCGGTGCTGCGGGTGCCGACGTTCCCGGCGAGCGATTCCGGTTGTCCTATCTCGCGGCATTGCGCGGTGCGGGTGCGGTGGTGGCAGCAGCGGAGTTGAGAGGGTTTCACCAGCCCAAGCGGCGGCCCGCGACCCGAAACGCCTGGGTGATGATGATGCGCGCCGATGACACGTTCGCCGGCTGGGCCGACTACTTCGCCGATCGATCCGCTGCGCGCGCCGCGGTCGAGGCCGGGGTGCAGCGGGTGGTCGATGCCGAGGATGCATCGAGGTTCTACGACGAGGTCGGGCGTTTCCTGCACGATGTCGAGAACTACCTGTCCGCTGAGAGCGGAACCGGGCCCCGCATGTGACGTTGGTCCCTGGCCGAACGGCATTTTTCGCTGTGGGAGAGCGAACCAACTTTCGTAGTTGGTGGTCCAGGACGAAATGTGCTCGTATCATTGACTCAGGCGGCCGTGATGTCGGCGCCCCGCCGGATTCGTCCCACCGGGTCCGGCGGCCACCGTTTAGTGCCGGGGGAGGTACCGTGCCACTCTCCGAGCACGAGCAGCGCATGCTCGATCAGATCGAGAGCGCGCTCTATGCTGAGGATCCCAAGTTCGCCTCGACCGTTCGCGGAAAGCGAATGGGAATGGCGTCGAACAGACGACGGCTGCAGGCCGGCGCGCTGTTCGTATTGGGTTTGACATTGCTAATTGCGGGAGTTGCCCTACCGGTCAAGCCGGGCGGGTTCCCGATCATCAGCCTGCTCGGGTTTCTCGTGATGTTCGGTGCGGGAGTTCTCGTGCTGGTCGACGGGCGGCGCCGGTCCACTTCGGGTACCGCATCCGGCGGAGCGGATTCCGGAAAGGGTGGTAAGTCCTCCACTCGGGGTCGGAAGAAGTCTTCGGACGGCTTCACGCACCGGATGGAGGAACGGTTCCGACGTCGCTTCGAACAAGAGTGATCTGATGCGCGCGTAGCGCGCACTACGTACGACGCGCGCGCAGCGTGCGCAAGTGCACAGCAAGGGCGCGACCCATGAGGGTCGCGCCCTTACTGTGCGTGGAGGCGCCCCGGTTTGTGTGGGTGGGGGCCCACCGGGCTTTCCGCTTCCCACTTTCTCCCCACCTTGCCCCACAAGGCGGCGCCGGCACTGTCCCGGTGTTCGCCATCGATCGTGTGGACCTGAGGTTCCTGGTGTCCTGGTGTGGGCGGGTGTGCATCACACGCGGGCGCGAGCGGGGTTCCCGTCACAGGCACGCGCAATGGCCCACCTCCACCCACATCGGTTGAACAGGAATTTCATGAACAACACGCCCATCGGGCGCCCGTTATTCGGATGTTCGTGGGGCGAAGTGGGGTACTGTGGGGCGCGGCGGGGAGCGAGAGTGTTTCCGCCGCACGACTAAAGAGTCCGTCCGGTAAAGGCGGGAGGTTCCGGGTGTTCCTCGGTACCTACACGCCGAAGTTGGACGACAAAGGCCGGCTCACCCTGCCGGCGAAGTATCGAGACGAATTGGCGGGAGGGCTGATGATCACCAAAGGGCAGGATCACAGCCTGACCGTGTACCCGCGCGATGAGTTCGCTGCGCTCGCAGAGCGTGCAGCGGCCGCGTCCCGTAGTAACCCCAACATGCGCGCGTACCTGCGAAACCTCGCGGCGAGCACCGATGAGCAACGTCCCGATTCGCAAGGGCGCATCACGCTGTCCACATCGCATCGGGCATACGCGGGGCTTACCAAGGACTGCGTGGTGATCGGTTCCGTCAACTATCTCGAGATATGGAACGCCGAGTCGTGGGCGGCGTACCTGGCCGAACACGAGGAGGGTTTCTCCGAAGCAAGGGACGAGGTACTTCGCGACATATTGTGACGGATCTTCGGCTCCGCGCGGCGAGTGCCGTGAGGCCTCTGCCCGGGACCGGCCCTGACGCACTTCCCCGGCGCCAGGTACGGAACGGTAGCCCTGACACACTTCCCCAGTGTCAGGTCTCCGGAATCGGACAGAGACCTCCTGGCATTCGCCGCCGCCATATCCAGACCATCCGACCGATCACCAAGATCGAATGGCCCGAGTGGCCCGCATCGAACGAGCAGGATTCCGGAGGACCACATGGTGGACGGCGAGGATGACGCCGCGGACACGAACGGCGACGGATTCGGTCACGTCCCGGTACTGCTCGATCGAGCCGTCGAACTTCTCGGTCCGGCAATCGAAGCAGCCGGCCCTGGCGGGACAGGTGCGGTGTACGTCGATGCCACCCTCGGTCTGGGTGGTCACTCCGAGCATTTTCTGCGGACCTTCCCCGGGCTCAGGTTGGTAGGGCTCGATCGCGATCCCGATGCTCTGGACATCGCGCGTAGCCGTTTGGCCGAGTTCTCCGACCGCGCGGACTTCGTCCACACCCGCTACGACGGGATCGAGGACGCGCTCGATCGGGTAGGGCTCGATCGGGTCGGGTCGGTTCACGCGATCCTGTTCGACCTCGGCGTGTCGTCGATGCAGCTCGACGAGGCCGACCGCGGATTCGCGTACTCGAAGGATGCGCCGCTGGACATGCGCATGGACCCCACCACCGGAATCACGGCCGCCGACGTGCTCAACACCTACGGGCACGGTGATCTCGCCCGGATCCTCAGTACCTACGGCGAGGAGCGATTCGCCGGGAAGATCGCGTCCGAGATTCTGCGGGCGCGCGAGAAGTCGCCGTTCCGGAACAGCGGCGAGCTCGTCGAACTTCTGTACCGGACGATTCCCGCTGCGTCGCGACGGACCGGCGGACACCCCGCCAAGCGCACGTTCCAGGCTCTGCGCGTCGAGGTCAACGGCGAGCTCGACTCGTTGCGTGCGGCGATTCCCGCGGCGCTCGATTCCCTCGCGATCGGGGGCCGGGTCGTGTTCATGTCCTACCAGTCACTCGAAGACCGTGTCGTCAAGCAGGAGCTGACACCGCGCTCGAAATCGCGTAGCCCGGAGGGTCTTCCGGTGGAGCTGCCTGGAATGGGTCCGGAACTTCGGATCCTGACGCGGGGTGCAGAGCGCGCGTCCGACGACGAGATCGACAAGAACCCACGCTCGGCGCCCGTCCGACTGCGTGCCGCAGAAAGAATCGCCAGGAGGTAACCGATGACCCTGCAGGTGCCATCACCGCCACGACCTCGGCAGGCTCGATCGACGGCAGCGCAGCGTGCCTATCAGCGTCGCAATCAACGGGCCGCACAGTTGGTCTCGCCCACCGAGACCCGCGGGCGCACCACCGGTGCGCGCCGCGTCGCGACACGCATCCCGTTCGTGGCGAGCATCATCGCGCTGCTCGCGGTCGGGATGATGGTGACGCTGCTCCTGACGACACGGGCCGCGGAAGACTCCTACGAGCTCAGTGCGGCGCGCGCGTACAACGAGAGCCTCCTTCAGCAGCGAGCGGTGTTGCAGCGCGACGTCGAAGCGGGTCTGACCGCTCCGGTACTCGCGCAACACGCTGCCGAACTCGGCATGATCCCGACGGGGCAGGCCGCTCGGCTTGTGGTGGGCGAGGACGGCTCGGTGCAGGTCGTCGGTGAACCGGTGGCTGCGCAGGGCGCACCGCCGGCGCCGCTGAATGCGCCGGAGCCGCGGAGCGATGTGCAGCCTCCGTTGGCGGGCAGCGCCGGACGCGAGAATCCCCGCCCGCTGTCGCCGGCGGGCGAGCAGCCGGAACCCCGCGACGGTGTGGAATCACCCGACGCGGTGGATCCCGAACGGCGGGCGGCGGCAGCAGCAGAGGCGCCGCGTGCATCCGACGAGGCAGGGCAGGTACCTGTCGGCGAGCCCGTATTGGGCAGTACTACCGGGCCGGAACCCGATGTCGACGCGGAACGGCGGGAGAGCGGCGCCGCGCCGGAGCCCGGGAATGCCGCAGTTCCTCCCGCGGACGCGGAACAATCGATGCCTGTGAGTGAACTGCCACAGCCCGAGGCGTCCCAGTTGGGTCAGCCGGTGGGATCGGAGGCCGGACCGCGGTGAGGACCGGCCCCACCCCTCGCCGTGCGGCTCGCCCGCGCAGTAGTGCACCCAGGCGTCGTCCCGTACCGAGGGGGTCGGGATGGCGCCCGAGCCGCCGGCGGACCGACACCACTGCGTTCCAGTTCCGGAACAGACTCGGTCTCTGGGCAGTCTTCGCAATTCTCGCGCTCGCAGCCGCGCAATTGCTGTCGATCCAGCTGTTTCAGGCACCGAAGTTGTCGGCGGAGGCTGCGAGCCAGCGCACGACCCGGCTGGTGGAACCCGCGACGCGCGGAACGATCAGCGACCGGAACGGCAATCCCCTCGCCTACACGATGGAAGCGAAGGCGATCACGTTCCAGCCTGTTCGCGTCCGGAAGGAGCTGAGCGAGGCCCGGGCGAAGGACCCGTCGCAGCCCGAGGTGTCCGAGTACCTCGAGGGAGTGGCGGATGCACTGCACGAGGCACTCGGCGCTGCCGCACCCAAGAAGGACGTGCTCGACAAGCTCGAGAGCGACGATACGTTCGTCTATCTCGCCCGCGGGGTCGATCCGGGTGTGGCGGCAGGCATCGTCGACGAGTACAGCATGGTGGGACTCGAGCGGCAGGACATCCGGCTGTATCCCGGGGGGTCGCTTGCGGCGAACATCGTGGGCGCGACCGGGTGGGACGGGTACGGGCTGATCGGCCTCGAGGCCTCCATGGACTCGGCCCTCGCCGGTACCGATGGTTCGTCGACCTACGACCGCGGGTCGGATGGAGTGGTGATTCCGGGGAGCTGGCGCGACCAGCACCCCGCCGTGGACGGTTCGTCCATCGAGCTCACCATCGACAACGACATCCAATACCACGTGCAGCAGCAGGTGCAGCGAGCGAAAGACCTGTCCGGCGCCGACAACGCCTCGGCGGTCGTGCTCGATGCGCAGACCGGTCAGGTGCTGGCGATGTCCAACGACAGCACGTTCGACCCGTCCATCGGCGTCGCCAACAATCCTGCTTCCGCACAGCAAGGCAATCCGGCGGTTGCTTCGCCATTCGAACCCGGCTCGGTGAACAAGATCATCACAGCCGCTGCCGCCATCGAGGACGGCCTCACGACGCCGGACGAGGTCCTGCAGGTCCCCGGCAGCATCGACATGTCGGGGGTCACTGTCAAAGACGCGTGGGACCACGGCGTCGTGCCGTTCACCACGACCGGAGTCTTCGGGAAGTCGTCCAACGTGGGCACGCTGATGCTTGCACAACGCGTCGGCGAGGACCGGTTCGCCGACATGCTCGACCTGTTCGGCCTGGGCCAACGTACCGAGGTAGGGCTCCCGGGTGAGTCCGGAGGATTGGTGCCCAGTCGCGAGCAGTGGTCGGGCGGTACGTTCGCGAACCTGCCGATCGGGCAGGGGCTGTCGATGACATTGCTGCAGATGACCGGGATCTATCAGGCGATCGCCAACGACGGTGAGCGCATTCCGCCCCGCATCGTCAACGCGACCATCGGTCCCGACGGCACCCGAACCGAAACGGAATCACCCGAACCGATCCGTGTCGTCAGTCCGCAGACAGCGGCCACCGTTCGCGACATGTTCCGGTCGGTTGTGCAATCCGACACGGGCAATCAACAAGGGACAGGGGCGCAGGCTGCGATCGAGGGATACCAGATCGCAGGCAAGACCGGTACCGCCCAGCAGATCGATCCCAATTGCGGGTGCTACTCGAACTCGGACTACTGGATCACCTTCGCGGGTATCGCACCGTCGGACGACCCCAAGTACGTGATCGGGATCATGCTCGACGCACCCACACGTAGCTCCGACGGCACCGGCGGTCAGTCCGCGGCGCCGCTGTTCCGCGATATCGCGTCGTGGCTGTTGCAGCGCGCCGCAGTGCCGCTGTCGCCGGACCCGGGTGGCAAGCTGATTCTCCAGGTCGATTGATCCTGATGTCCGCGCGCGGCCGCCCCTCATACTCGAGAGCGCTGACGCGTGTCGGTGCAGCCTCGCAGTCTGGGTAACCTGACACGTCGGTAACGTGACACCACGGTGCAGTCCGGCACCGATCGAGAACAGCAGCGGGATGCCGCAAGAGAGGAACTTGTACCTGTGCCATCGAGTCCGGATCCGACTCCCCCCGAGGAGGGACGCCGACCCGAGCATCCGCCGATGACCTCCCTCTGGGATCTGGCCGACGTCATCAGCGCCGATCTCGTTGCGGTGGGGCCTGCTGTGACATCGGGAGGCGCCGCTGAGGCAGGCGGGGTCGTGACGGGAATCGACCTGAGTGCCCAGCGGATCCGGCCGGGCGACCTGTTCGCTGCGCTGCCGGGTGCTCGCGCGCACGGGGCAGCCTTCACCGGCACAGCACTCGAGCGCGGTGCTGTGGCCGTCCTCACCGACACGGCAGGCGTCGAGGCAATTGCGGCCGCAGGATTCGGTCCGGTGCCGGTGCTGGTACACCCGGACCCCCGTTCGGCGCTGGGTGTCGCGTCGGCCACCGTGTACGGGCACCCGTCGGAGCGGATGCAGGTCATCGGTATCACCGGAACGTCGGGCAAGACCACGACGTCCTACCTCGTCGAAGCGGGCCTGAATGCCGCCGGCCGGGTCACCGGTCTCGTGGGCACGGTCGAGACGCGCATCGCAGGCCAGCGAGTCCCCAGCGCCCTGACCACCCCCGAGGCGCCGCAGCTTCACGCGCTGTTCGCGACCATGCTCGAACACGGTGTCGACACGGTGGTGATGGAGGTATCGAGCCACGCGCTTGCCCTCGGACGGGTCGCTGCAACCGAGTTCGCGGTCGGTGGGTTCACGAACCTGTCACAGGATCACCTCGACTTCCACAAGGATCTCGACGACTACTTTGCTGCCAAGGCACGCTTGTTCGCGCCCGACTCGCCAGTTCACGCACGACGGGCCGTCGTGTGCGTCGACGACGAGTGGGGCACCCGCATGGCGGAGATCGCTCGTGCTGTGAATGACGGCGATCCCGCCGTTGTGCGGACGGTGTCGAGCGACGAGACCGGGAGCACGGTCGCGGACTGGACGGTGACCGACGTCGCATCCGACCCCGCCGGCACCCAGGAATTCAGTCTGACCGACCCCGCCGGCATAGCCCATCGGGTCAGTGTGCGGCTGCCGGGACGGTACAACGTCGCCAACGCGTCCCTCGCCATTGCGCTCTGCTCCGCAGTCGGAGTCGATGTCGACGTGGCCGCTCGTGGAATCGGGAGCGTCGACGTCCCGGGTCGCGTCGAGCGCATCGACCGCGGACAGAAGTTCCTCGCGGTCGTCGATTACGCGCACAAACCCGCAGCGCTCGAGGCCGTCATCTCCACCCTGCGACGCGGCACGACGGGACGCATCGCCGTCGTCGTCGGCGCGGGCGGTGATCGCGACCGCGGGAAGCGTCCGCTCATGGGTTCGGTTGCGGCATCGGCAGAACTCCTCGTCGTCACCGACGACAATCCTCGGACCGAGGACCCTGCCTCGATTCGCGCCGCAGTGCTCGAGGGCGCCCACGCGCTCCCACAGGACCGGCGTGGTGAGATCCGGGAGATCGGTGACCGGGCTGCTGCGATCGACGCTGCTGTCGCATGGGCGCGCCCAGGCGACGTCGTGCTCATCGCAGGCAAAGGTCACGAGCGTGGCCAGGAGATCGGCGGAGTCAAGCATCCGTTCGACGATCGCGAGGTACTCGCGGCGGCGATCGGGCGGCATCAGCGCAGCGGAGGCACGGAATGATCCCGATGACACTGGCTCGGATCGCTGAGGTGGTCGGGGGCGCCTTGCACGACGTCGACGACCCGACCGTCGAAGTCACCGGCACAGTCGAATTCGATTCCCGTCGGATCGCCCCGGGCGGCCTGTTCCTCGCGTTGCCCGGTGCGAATGCCGACGGCCACGATCACGCGAGGGCCGCGGTCGCAGCGGGCGCAGTCGCCGTCCTCGCGGCGCGCCCGGTCGGGGTGCCCGCCATCGTCGTCCCGTCCACGGCTGCGGCCGAGACCAATGCGCTGGCGCTCGAGCACGACGCGGACGGATCCGGCGCGGCAGTGCTGACCGGCCTCGCGAAACTCGCCCGGGCGGTTGTCGACGAACTCGTCGACGGGGGACTGACCGTGATCGGAGTGACCGGGTCGTCCGGGAAAACCTCAACGAAAGACCTCATCGCGGCGGTACTCGCACCACTCGGGCCCGTGGTGGCACCACCGGGTTCCTTCAACAACGAACTCGGTCACCCCTGGACAGCGTTGCGCGCCACCGGCGACACCCGTTTCCTCGTACTCGAGATGTCCGCGCGCGGACCCGGCCACATCGCAGCCCTCGCACAGATCGCACCGCCCCGGATCGGTGCAGTCCTCAACGTCGGCACAGCCCACCTCGGTGAGTTCGGCTCGCAGGAAGTGATCGCGCAGACCAAAGGGGAACTCGTCGAAGCCCTCCCGTCCGACGCCGACGGTGGCGTCGCGATCCTCAACGCCGACGACACGCTCGTGGCACGCATGGCGGGGCGGACCCGCGCACGGGTGGTCACCGTCGGAAGCTCCGGCACGGCTGCGGTCGTAGCCACCGACATCACTCTCGACGGCGCCGCCCGACCGACGTTCACCCTCGTGATCACCGACCACGCGACCGGAAACGAGCAGCGCGTACCCGTCACGCTCGCCGTGCACGGGGAGCACCAGGTCGGAAACGCGCTCACTGCGATCGCGATCGCACTCGAATGCGGCGCCACGCCCCACCAGGCCGCCACCGCCCTGTCCGGCGCAGCTGCGGTCTCGGCGCACCGGATGGCCGTGACCACCCGTGCCGACGGAGTCACGGTCATCGACGACGCATACAACGCGAACCCGGATTCGATGCGAGCAGCACTCAAGGCGCTCGCAACAGTGGCTCGCAGCGGACCGACCCGGCGTCGGACTTTCGCGGTTCTCGGTGAAATGGGGGAGCTGGGCGACGATTCCGTCGTCGAACACGACGCAGTCGGCCGATTCGCTGTGCGCCTCGACATCACCCGCATCGTCGCGGTCGGTGCTACGCGACCGGTCCGGGGTCTTTTCCAGGGTGCGGTGATGGAAGGATCCTGGGGCGAGGAAGCAAGCCACGTGCCCGATGCCGACGCAGCGATCGCGCTTCTGCGTGACGAGGTCGGCCCCGGAGACATCGTGTTGGTAAAAGCGTCGCAGTCGGTCGGCCTGTGGTCGGTCGCTGAGGCTCTGCTCGGAAATGACAACGCTGTTCTGGAGACGGAGGCTGCACGGTGAGACAGATCCTATTCGCCGCGGGTATCGCACTCGCGGTGTCGATTCTGCTCACGCCCGTGTTGATCAAGGCGTTCTCCCGGCAGGGCTTCGGACAGGAGATCCGGGTCGAGGGACCGCAGAGCCATCAGGCGAAGCGCGGTACCCCCACGATGGGTGGAGTCGCGATCCTCGCGGGTCTGTGGGCCGGGTACTGGGGTTCACACCTGATCGGTCTGGCCTACGACGCGGAAGGACCGTCGGCCTCGGGTCTGCTGGTGCTGGGATTGACCACCGCGCTGGGCGGCGTCGGGTTCCTCGACGACTTCATCAAGATCCGCAAACAGCGGAATCTCGGTCTGAACAAGACCGCGAAGCTGGTCGGTCAGCTGATCGTCGCGGTGGTGTTCGGCATCCTGGCACTTCAGTTCCGCAATTCCGACGGCCTGTCGCCGGCGAGTACCGATCTGTCGTACGTGCGCGACATCGCGACCGTGTCGATGGGATCGATCGTCTTCATCCTTTTCGTCTACCTGCTCGTGAGCGCCTGGTCGAACGCCGTGAACCTCACGGACGGCCTCGACGGCCTTGCCGCGGGTGCGATGGCGCTCGTGCTCGGCGCATACGTGATCATCACCTTCTGGCAGTACCGGAACGCGTGCGCAGTGGAGCCCACCGCCGGATGCTACGACGTGCGCGACCCGCTCGATCTGGCACTTCTGTGCGCTGCAGGGGGTGCGGCCTGCCTCGGCTTCCTGTGGTGGAACGCGGCACCTGCAAAGATCTTCATGGGCGACACCGGCTCGCTGGCCCTCGGCGGCATGCTCGCCGGCCTGTCTGTCACCACCCGGACCGAGCTCCTCATGGTCGTCATCGGTGCACTGTTCGTCGCAGAGGCCGCCTCGGTGGTCATCCAGGTGGCGGTCTTCCGCTCCAGCAGACGCCGTGTCTTCCGGATGGCACCGTTCCACCATCATTTCGAGCTCGGTGGGTGGGCGGAAACCACGGTGATCATCAGATTCTGGTTGCTTGCCGGAATCGCCTCGGCCATGGGCCTCGCGCTGTTCTACAGCGAGTACCTTGCGGCGATCGGAGACTGACATCGTGACGGATGAACTGCAGCGACTGCACGGAGCGCGCGTTCTCGTCGCCGGCGCCGGGATCTCGGGTCGCGCCACCATCAGGCCACTGCTCGATCTCGGGGCTCGTGTGACCGTCACCGACCGCAATCCCGACGCGCTGGCACACTCCGTCGAGCTCGGCGCCGACACCATCGAACTCGACGCCTTGCTCGAGGACATCGCAGACGACAACGCCGTAACCATGCGCGAATTCGCCCTCGTCGTCACCAGCCCCGGCTTCCCACCCGACGCGCCGCTGCTCTCGCGTGCTGCAGGCGCTGCGGTCCCCATCTGGGGCGACATAGAACTGTCGTGGCGCATCGACCAGGCCGAGATCTACGGCCCGGCCAGACGGTGGCTCGTCGTGACCGGCACGAACGGCAAGACGACCACGACGATGATGCTGCACGCGATCCTCGAATCGGCCGGTATCTCCTCCGTGGCATGCGGCAACATCGGCCTGCCCGTACTGGACGCGTTGCGGCGTGACGACCGTCGAGCCGACGTCCTCGCCGTCGAACTGTCGTCGTTCCAACTCCACTGGGCGCCCTCCGTGCGGCCCGCGGCCGGCGTCATCCTCAACATTGCCGAAGACCACCTCGACTGGCACGGTGGCATCGAGAACTACATCGACGCCAAGCTCGGCGCACTGACCGGCGCGGTCGGAGTCCTCGGACTGGACGACCAGATCGCCGGTGGACTCCGCGAACGCTCCCAAGCCGTCCTCACCGTCGGGTTCACCCTCGGATATCCGGACGCAGGGCAGCTCGGCATCAGCGGAGACGTGCTCGTAGACCGGGCCTTCGCCGACTCAGCCGTCCTCGCGTCGGTCGCCGACGTGACTCCGGCCGGCCCGGCCGGTCTGTCCGACGCGCTGGCCGCCGCCGCATTGGCCCGCGCGATCGACGTACCGGAAGCGGCGGTGCACGACGGACTGCGCCGACACCAGGTCGGCCCCCACCGTGCCGCACCGGTGGGCACCGTCGACGGCGTCGACTACATCGACGACTCGAAGGCCACCAACCCGCACGCGGCCCGAAGCTCCCTGCTGGCCCGCGATGCCGTCGTGTGGATCGCAGGCGGATTGCTCAAGGGCGCGCGCGTCGACGACCTGGTCGCCGATGTCGCGCCGCGACTGACCGGGGCCGTTCTGCTCGGGCGTGACGCCGGACAGATCGCGGACGCTCTGGCACGACACGCCCCCGGCGTCCCCGTGGTCCTGGTCGACACGCGCGACGATGGGGCAATGAGCAGTCACGGCAGTGAAGTCGGTCAGGGCGGTGAACCGGGGCAGGGCAGTGCAGTGAAGCAGGGTAGCGGACCCACGCCGGAGCTACGTCGGGTGAGCGCACCCGGCGCCGACGGACCCGACGCGATGCGCATTGCGGTTCGTGAGGCAGCCGCACTCGCCTCCCCGGGACACGCTGTTCTGCTGGCGCCGGCCGCGGCGTCGCTCGACATGTTCGCCGACTACGCCCAGCGTGGACGCAGTTTTGCGGCCGCGGTCGACGAACTGCGCGGGAGTGGGACACCCCGGTGACCTCGCCGCAGGGCAGCTCACCGTCACCGACCGCGCGCGGCCGGATCGGATTGTGGATGGCGCGACCCCTCGCGTCGTTCCACCTCGTCGTCACCATCGCTGTACTGCTCACGGTGCTGGGCCTCGTGATGGTGCTCTCGTCGTCGAGCGTGGAAGCGGTAGCGGCCGAGGACTCGCCGTACCGGATGTTCAGGTCGCAGATCGTGTTCGCCTGCGTCGGCTTCGTCGCCTTCTACATTGCCCTGCAGATCCCGGTGCGCACGATGCGCCGGTTCGCATTCCCGGCGTTCGCAGTGTCGGTGGTGCTGCTCGCGCTCGTGCTGATCCCCGGAATCGGAACCGAATCTCAGGGCACCCGCGGATGGTTCGTCGTCGCAGGTATATCCCTGCAGCCATCGGAGATCGCGAAGATCACGATCGCGATGTGGGGTGCACACGTACTGGCGTCGAGGCGCGGGGAGAACTCCACCCTCAAAGAAATGATCGTGCCGCTCGTTCCCGCGGCACTGCTGGTGACCATCCTCATCGTCCTGCAGCCCGACCTCGGGACGACCGTCTCGCTCATCATCGTCGTGCTGGCCCTGCTGTGGTTCGCCGGCCTGCCTCTGAAGATCTTCCTCGGAATCGTCGGTACCGCAGTGGCGAGCGCCACAGTCCTCGCATTGACCGCCGGATATCGCTCGGCGCGCGTCCGTGCCTTCTTCAACCCGGGCGAGGACCCACAAGGCGCCGGGTACCAAGCACGACAGGCACGCTTTTCGCTCGCCGACGGCGGTATCTGGGGTCGAGGCCTCGGTCAGAGCCGTGCCAAATGGAGCTACCTGCCGAACGCCCACAACGACTTCATCTTCGCGATCATCGGCGAAGAACTCGGCTTCATCGGCGGTGTCGCCGTAATCGGCCTGTTTGCCCTCTTCGCCTATGTGGGCCTGCGCATCGCCATGCGCTCGGTCGATCCGTTCCTCCGATTGTTCACCGCCACTGCCACGGTGTGGATCATCGGCCAGGCATTCATCAACGTCGGCTACGTCGTCGGACTGCTGCCCGTGACCGGCCTGCAGCTTCCACTGGTATCGGCAGGCGGCACCTCCACCGCCACCACGCTGCTCATGTTCGGCCTGATTGCGAACGCCGCAAGACACGAACCGGAGGCGATCGCAGCACTGCATGCCGGCCAGGACGGGCGGCTCGCCCGGATCATGAAGATCCGTAAGCCCGAGGCCTACCGCCCCGCGCGTAGTGACGCCCCAGGCGGGTCGCTCCACGGAGCGAATTCGCCGCGCGGCCGCGGGAATCCCCGCGCGGGCGGAACCGCAGTGGCAACGCGGACACGACGAGCACCTGCCGCTACAGCCACTCGCCGACGCGCAGCGGACAGCGCTCGCGCCCGTGATACAGGGGGCGCTCGCGCCCGTGGCTCCCAACCAGAACGCACGAAGAACGGCCGCGCGGCTTCGCAGAACACACGAAGGCGCGACGGTAATGGCAGGACCGGAGAGCGAGGAAATCGTAGGTGAGTGGGGACAAGCCAGGACTGTCCGTGGTGGTGGCAGGAGGCGGTACGGCCGGGCACATCGAGCCGGCCCTCGCGGTGGCCGACGCGATTCGTGAACTGATACCGGGCGCTGCCGTGACCGCCCTCGGAACCTCACGTGGCCTCGAGACGACACTGGTGCCGCGCCGCGGGTACCCGCTCGAACTGATCCCTCCGGTACCGCTGCCACGCAAACCCACGCTCGACCTCCTCGAGCTCCCCGCGCGAGTGGTGGCGTCCGTCCGGCGCACCCGCGACGTACTCGACCGCGTCGACGCGGACGTCGTCGTCGGCTTCGGCGGATACGTCGCGCTCCCCGCCTACCTCGCGGCAGGCCGGGGAGTCTTGCGTCGACGACGTCGCATCCCCGTCGTCGTCCACGAGGCGAATGCCAGCGCAGGAATCGCCAACAAGATCGGTGCTCTGCGCGCCGCCCGCGTGCTTGCCGCCGTCCCCGGGTCCGGCATCAGGAGGAAGGGCGAGGCCGAGATCGTGGGGATCCCGGTACGGTCCTCGATCACCGAACTCGACCGCGCGTCGCTGCGCGCCGAAGCACGTCGCCACTTCGGACTCCCCGACGACGTGCCGGTGCTGCTGGTGTTCGGAGGCTCGCAGGGCGCACGGTCGCTCAATGACGCAGTGGTCGGTGCCGCGGCAGGCCTCGCAGAGGCCGGTGTCGCTGTCCTGCACGCCCACGGTCCGAAGAACACCATCGACATTCCCGCCCATCCGGGTCACGCCGAGGCCCCCTATGTGGCTGTGCCGTATCTCGAACGCATGGACCTCGCTTATTCGGCGGCGGACGCGGTGGTCTGCCGCTCTGGCGCGATGACGGTGGCCGAGGTCTCCGCCGTGGGACTACCGGCGGTGTACGTGCCCTTACCGCACGGGAACGGCGAGCAGGAACTCAACGCCAGGCCGATTGTGGCGGCAGGTGGTGGAATGATCGTGACAGACGCAGAGCTGACGCCGGCGTTCGTGGCCGACACGGTCACGCCGTTGCTGGGTGACCCCGGTCGGCTCGCCGAGATGGGACGAAACGCGGCGGCCGCCGGACATCGCAGTGCCGCAGCCGAAGTGGCTCGAATCGTGCTCGAGGTCGCCGGCGTGGAACCGAACAGGAGTCGAGAATGAGCGCGCAGCTGCCCGCGGAACTTCAGCGGGTGCACATGGTGGGGATCGGCGGTGCGGGAATGTCGGGCATCGCCCGGATCCTGCTTGCTCGTGGTGGTGAGGTGTCCGGATCGGATGCGAAGGAGAGCCGAGGGGTTCTCGCCCTCCGCGCTCGGGGAGCACAGGTACTGATCGGTCATCACGCCGACGCACTCGACCTGATCGACGGCGGACCGACCGCGGTCGTCACGACGCACGCCGCGATCCCGAAGAACAATCCCGAACTCGTGGCTGCCCGTGAGCGTGGCATCCCCGTTCTGCTACGACCCGCAGTGCTGGCCGCACTCATGCACGAGTACCGCACGTACCTGGTGTCCGGCACACACGGCAAGACATCGACGACGTCGATGCTGGTGGTGACCCTCCAGCACTGCGGGTTCGACCCGTCGTTCGCGGTCGGGGGCGAACTCAACGAATCCGGCACCAACGCCCACCACGGCAGCGGCGACGTCTTCGTCGCGGAAGCGGACGAGAGCGACGGCTCGCTATTGCAGTACGACCCGAACGTCGTGATCGTGACGAACGTCGAACCCGATCACCTGGACTTCTTCGGTACCGCCGAGGCATACACCAAGGTGTTCGACGACTTCATCGCCAAGATAGTCCCGGGTGGCCTGCTCATCGTCTGCCTCGACGACGCCGGGTCGGCCGCACTCGCTGAGCGCATCGTCGCACTCGGTCGTACAGATCTCCGGATTTCCGGGTACGGCACGGCCGATGTCATCGGCACGGGCGAGACAGTCAGCGGTGTCCCGGTCGGAGTGCGCCTGCTCGCGTGGGAGGCGAAGGACATCGGCGGCGTCGCCGAATTCCATCTCGCCGGCGAGGACGCTCCGCGCACCGTGCGTCTGTCGGTACCTGGCCGGCACATGGCTCTCAACGCGCTCGCGGCCTTGCTCGCAGCGCTCGAGTCCGGGGCGTCCGTGGACGAGGCGATCGAAGGGCTCGCTGGGTTCGGCGGTGTCCACCGACGGTTTCAGTTCAGTGGGCGCGAACAAGGTGTGCGAGTGTTCGACGACTATGCGCATCATCCCACCGAGGTGCGCGCCGTCCTCGCTGCGGCCGCGGAACTCGTGGCGGGCGAGCCATTGCGCTACACGGAGTCCGGAACCGAGCGACCCCGAGTGATAGTCGTCTTCCAGCCACACCTGTACACACGCACCGAAACATTCGCGACGGAGTTCGGTGCCGCGCTCGACCTTGCCGACGAAGTGGTGGTCCTCGACGTCTACGGGGCCCGCGAGGAACCGATTCCCGGCGTAAGCGGGGCGTTGGTCGCGCAGGCTGTGTCGAAGCCGGTGCACTACCAACCCGACCTGTCGCTCGTACCGCGTCAGGTGGCCCGCCTGAGCCGCCCCGGCGACATCGTCATCACGATGGGCGCGGGTGACGTCACGATGCTCGGGCGCCAGATCCTCGACGCTCTGCACAGCAAGCCCGGCCGCTTCCGGTCCATGGGCGCTGGAACGGGGCCGATCGGTTCGTGACACCCGATTCCACGAAGACCACCGAGCGTCGAGCATCGCGCCGCGGGCGCCCGCGGCGCGGCGAGCGCGCAACAGTTCGCCGTGCCAGGAAATCCGCGCGCGACGAGGCCACCGGAGTGAGCAACGCAGCACGGCGCCCCTCGGGCCGTTCGGTGCGGCTGCGCACGGTGCTCATCGGTGGAATCGTGGTGATCGCGCTGCTCGTAGCGATCGTGGTGGCATGGACCTCGCCGTTACTGTCGGTGCGCTCGGTGGAGGTGACCGGCAACGACATCATCACCCGGGAAGAAGTGCTCTCGAGCCTCGAGATCGCCGACGGGACACCGCTGCTTCGGGTGGACACGGCCGAAGCAGCGCAACGCGTCGCGTCCGCGCTACCTCGCGCCGCGACGGTCCGTGTGCAGCGGGTCTACCCGTCGACCGTGCGGGTGACCATCGTCGAACGTGTCGCCGTGGTGTACTTCGATGGGCCGGACGGCACGCACTCCGTCGACGCGGAAGGTGTGGACTTCGCGGTGGAGCCGCCACCGCTACTGACCCCCCGACTCGTCACCGGATCTCCGGGCACCGGCGACCCCGCGACGGCGGCGGCGGTAGAGGTCGTCGGACTGCTGCCACCGGAACTGGCGGTGCAGGTGCAGGAGGTCGCGGCAGGCTCGGACTCGGATATTTCCCTCACCCTGGTCGACGGTCGAGTGGTCATGTGGGGTGGCGTGGACGGTTCGGATCGCAAGGCAGCGGTGATTCTGCCGCTCTTGACACAGCCCGGTCAGCAGTTCGATGTCGCCAGTCCGGACCTTCCGACGGTGCGGTGAGGTGATCGGTGTGAAATTGGTGGCGTGTCGTCGGCGAGTCTGCTGGCGGATTCGGGCTGCCGTGCCATAGCGTTTCGCAGCAGTCGGGTACTTGACATAACCTTCAAGCTATGGTTGAGGGTTTGGTTGGGTGCCTCGCAAAGATCGATCGAAGTATGAACCCGAAATCCCAGGAAGGCGAGAGCCCATGACGCCCCCGCACAACTACCTCGCCGTAATAAAGGTCGTCGGTATCGGCGGTGGCGGCGTGAACGCGGTCAACCGCATGATCGAGCAGGGACTCAAGGGAGTCGAGTTCATCGCGGTCAACACCGATGCACAGGCACTCCTGATGTCCGACGCCGACGTCAAGCTGGACGTCGGACGCGAATTGACCCGCGGCCTCGGCGCCGGTGCAGACCCCGAAGTGGGCCGCAAGGCTGCCGAAGACCACAAGGACGAGATCGAAGAGGTGCTCAAGGGCGCCGATATGGTCTTCGTCACTGCTGGTGAGGGCGGTGGCACCGGCACCGGCGGCGCGCCCGTCGTGGCCAGCATCGCGCGCAAGCTCGGTGCACTCACGGTCGGAGTCGTCACACGACCCTTCTCGTTCGAAGGCAAGCGGCGTGGCGGCCAGGCCGACACCGGCATCCAGACGCTGCGCGAATCGTGCGACACCCTCATCGTGATCCCCAACGACCGGCTGCTCCAGCTCGGCGACGCTGCAGTGAGCCTCATGGACGCATTCCGGTCCGCCGACGAGGTCCTCCTCAACGGTGTTCAGGGCATCACCGATCTCATCACCACCCCCGGCCTGATCAACGTCGACTTCGCCGACGTCAAGGGCGTCATGTCCGGAGCGGGCAGTGCGCTCATGGGCATCGGTTCGTCGCGGGGTGAGGGGCGCGCGATCAAGGCGGCGGAAGCCGCGATCAACTCACCGCTCCTCGAAGCGTCGATGGAGGGTGCGCGCGGCGTGCTGCTGTCGATCGCCGGTGGCTCCGACCTCGGGTTGTTCGAGATCAACGAAGCAGCGTCGCTGGTGCAGGAAGCTGCGCACATCGACGCCAACATCATCTTCGGCACTGTCATCGACGACTCGCTCGGCGACGAGGTACGGGTCACGGTGATCGCTGCCGGCTTCGACGGAGGCACACCGACGCGGCGTCCTGTCGAAGCAGGCCCCGGCCAGCAGCAGGGTCAGCAATCGCAACAGAACCCGCAGCAGGGTGCCCGGCCCGGTGCCATCGGCGCGGGTCGCGCAGGTGAGCTGGGCCGACCCGATCGGGACGGTGCCGACGAAGCGCCGGCCCGTGAGCCGGCTCCGGTCTCGGGTGGACTCCCCCCGGCGGGCGGAGGCTCTGCGCGCTCGGTCGACGTCGACGACGAGGGCGACGACGACGTGGACGTGCCGATCTTCATGCGGCGTTGACGGCGCCTCGCCCCGGGGTGCGTGCCCGCCGGGTCGTGACCACACGAACCGGCGGGGTCTCGGCCCCTCCCTACGACTCCTTCAACCTCGGTGACCACGTAGGAGACGATCCCGCAGCCGTCGCAGCCAATCGGCAGCGTCTGGCTGCGGTCGTCGGATTGCCACCCGAACGGTTCGTGTGGATGGAACAGATCCACAGCCGCAACGTCACGGTGGTGGAGGGGCCGGTCACGGAGCCGGTTCCCGCGACCGACGCACTCGTCACCACTGTGGCCGGGCTCGCGCTTGCCACCCTCAGCGCCGACTGCGTGTCGGTGCTGCTCTCCGACGAGGAAGCCGGTGTCGTGGCCGCGGCGCATGCGGGACGCATCGGCGCGCGCATCGGCATCATTCCGCGGGTGCTCGACGCGATGATCGAACTCGGTGCGCGCGCGGACCGGATCGGGGCATTCCTCGGCCCCGCAGCGAGTGGCCGCCGATACGAGGTACCGGCGACGATGCGCGACGACGTGGAAGCACATCTTCCCGGTAGTGCAACACGCACCGTCAAAGGCACGGCCGGGCTGGATCTTCGCGCCGGCCTGCGTAGGCAATTGCTCGATCACGGTGTCGCGGCCGTGGCCGAGGACCCACGATGCACCATCGAGGACCCGACTTTGTTCAGCCACCGCCGGGATGCGCCGACCGGAAGGTTGGCCTCCGTCATCTGGCTCGAGGAAGATCCGCAGTGAGCGACGAGGCGCAGCAGACCCGGCGCGAGGAGCTGGCTCGCGGACTCGACTCGGTGCGGCGTCGGTTGGACGATGCGGCACGCGCCTGCGGACGCGACCCGTCCGATGTCGGGCTGCTGACCGTCACCAAGTACTTCCCGGCGTCGGACGCTGTCCTGCTGTACGAGCTGGGCTGCCGTGCTTTCGGGGAATCGCGTGAGCAGGAGGCGCACGCCAAGATCGAGGAGTTCCGGGCAGAGGTACCCGACCCGACCGTGCAGTGGCACATGATCGGGAGGCTGCAACGGAACAAGGCCCGTGCTGTCGCGCGCTGGGCGCACACGGTGCATTCGGTCGACAGCGCGCGGCTCGCAGGAGCTCTCTCCAACGGGGTGACGGCGGCGCTCGACGCGGGTGACCGGACCGCGTCGTTGCGGGTGTTGCTGCAGGTCAGTCTGGATGGCGACCCGCAGCGTGGTGGTGTCCCCGCCGCCGGGCTCGATGCCCTCGCGAATGAGGTGGCCGCGGCCGATGGTCTGGAACTGGCAGGTCTGATGGGAGTGCCCCCGCTCGGCGCGGACGTCGACGCCTCGTTCGAGGTGCTCGCACAACTGGGGGAGCGGCTGCGGCAACAGCATCCCGAGGCGCGCGAACTGTCTGCCGGGATGTCGGGTGATCTCGAACATGCCGTGCGCCACGGTTCGACATGCGTGCGTGTCGGAACGGGAGTGTTGGGTTCGAGACCGTTAGCCTGAATCCCAACCGCCGCGCGAGGGAAGGGCGATCGATGAGCACGCTCCACAAGTTCAAGGCCTACTTCGGAATGGTCCCGCTCGAGGACTACGAGGACGACTACCTCGACGATCCGGCGAGCCCACGTCGTGAGCGCGACTACGGTGAGCAGCCGTACGGCGGGTACGCCGCGCCGCGGCGAGAAGAATATCCCGCTCCGCGTCGTGATGAGCCCGAGCGTGATTTCGCGGAAGACGACTTCGATCGGTACGACCCGCCGGCGCGCAGCGCCCGTGTCGAGCCGATCACTGCCCGAGCCCCCCGTCCGGCGGCGGCCCCGGCGCGTTCCCCTGCGCGGTCCACGATGGCTGCGGAGTCGCGGCTCGAGCGGACCGAGGCGCGACGCGGCGCGCTGTTCGATGAAGGAGGTCCGTTGTCGAAGATCACGACGCTGCGTCCACGCGATTACGGCGAGGCACGCACGATCGGTGAGCGGTTCCGCGACGGGACCCCGGTGATCATGGATCTCGTCGAGATGAGCAATGCCGATGCGAAGCGGTTGGTCGACTTCGCGGCCGGACTGGCATTCGCTTTGCGTGGCTCGTTCGACAAGGTCGCGACGAAGGTCTTCCTGCTCTCACCCGCCGACATCGATGTCTCTGCGGAGGAACGCCGACGCATCGCCGAGACCGGCTTCTACAGTCAGCAATAGTGCACACGGTGCCGCGCCCAGGCACCTGCTCGTCCCTCCCCCGAACGCATACCGAACGCCCGGCGTGATGCAGATAACTGCAGGCCGGGCGTTTCGGTTTGGAAGGGTTCGGGTTTGTCGGGCAGAGTGGTCGGGTGGCCGTATTCGATGTGCTGTACTTCCTGCTGTTCATCTTCTGGCTTCTGCTGATCGGACGAATCATTGTCGAGTTCATCAGAACCTTCGCGCGGGATTGGAAGCCGACGGGATTTGTCGTGGTGATCCTGGAAGCGATCTTCACGGTCACCGACCCGCCGGTGAAGCTGCTCAGGCGTCTGATACCCCCGCTCAATCTGGGTGGGATCCGGCTCGATCTATCCATCATGGTCTTGCTGTTCATCGTGTACTTCCTGATGGCGTTCATCCCGCGTAGCGGGGGGATCTGACATGCGCCGCCGCGGCGCTGTCGCGGGGCCTTCGCACGCTCCGCTGTGCCAGAATGGAATGCCATATACAGTGGGTTTCAATACGCGTAACGCACTGTCTGAACTACGGAACGCCTGCTTGACCGCTTATTTGACGCGTGAAGGGATCCTTCCATGCCGCTGACACCAGCTGATGTGCACAATGTCGCGTTCAGCAAGCCTCCGATCGGGAAGCGCGGATACAACGAGGACGAGGTCGATGCATTTCTCGATCTTGTCGAGCAGGAGTTGACGTCCCTGATCGAGGAGAACGCCGACCTGCGCCAGCGCGTCGCGGAGCTCGACCAGGAGCTTGCCGAGGCGAAGAAGGCGCCGCGCTCTGCCGCTCCGGCAGTGTCGTCGGCGAAGGCGGAACCGGCGCGGGTCGTCGAGGCCCCCAAGCCGGAGCCCACTCCGGCACCTGCCCCGGCACCCACTCCCGCCCCGGTGGCGGCAGCCGCGCCGGCAGGTGATGCGAGCATGCAGGCGGCGAAGGTTCTCGGCCTTGCGCAGGAGATGGCCGATCGTCTCACCGGCGACGCCAAGACGGAGGCCGAGGAGTTGGTGCGCAACGCCCGCACGAACTCCGAGCAGCTCGTCTCGGATGCGCGTACGCGCAGCGAGGCCATGATCGCCGATGCTCGCCAGAAGTCCGACGCGATGCTCTCCGACGCACGTACGCGGTCCGAGACGCAGCTCCGTCAGGCCAAGGAGAAGGCCGATGGCCTTCAGGCGGACGCCGAGAAGAAGCACACCGAGATCATGGCGACGATCAATCAGCAGCGCTCCGTTCTCGAAGACCGGATCGAACGACTGAAGACGTTCGAGCGCGAATACCGCGTGCGCCTGAAGTCGTACCTCGAATCACAGCTCGAAGAGCTCGAGCAGCGCGGTTCCGCGGTGCCGGTCGACAGCGGTGCGGATGCGTTCAACCAGTCCAACTCGTCGTCGTTCGGCTCGTCGTCCTTCGCCAAGGGCAACAGCTGAGCGAGGTCCCGGGCCTGGTTCCGCGCCTCGGTTGAGGAGTCGACGTGCTTGTCGTGACGTTGGTGCTCGCTGCGATCGGATTCGGTCTTCTCGTCATTGCCTTGATGACCGGATCCATCGCGTGGGCCTGGGGTTGTATCGCGGTGTGTGTGGCAGGCGGAGTGATCCTGCTTGCCAGCTCCCTCACGTCCCGGGATCCGGCGACTCCGGGGAAGCCCTCTCGTCGGCGCGCATCGCCGAGTGCGCGGCCTACGCGAGGTGATGAACAGCACGATTCACGAGAATGACCAGTACTGCGTACGATGGGCATCGCGAGTGCTGTTCGGTAGAGGTCAGTACACGTACTGCTGTTTCCCGCGTGTGCGGGATGGTGTCGATCCGGCCATCACCGGGGAGCCTTCGGAAGAACAGTGCCGAGCGAGTGTGGATGCACTTGCGAGGTACCCAGTAGAACCGAACGGGTGGGGCCCGTGACAGCCCGAACGAAGAGGCGCCCGCCGGATATTTCCGGGGAGTGCAAGCGGGGTGGTACCGCGGTGGCCGCGCAGAATGCGCGGTGATCGTCCCCGTGCCGAGGATGTGAGGCACGGAGGAGTCACGCGGTGACCGAGAACGTCAATTCCACTGCAGCGACCGGCGGGTATCCGAAGGTCGACTACGGCGTCGCCAAGGATGCCGGTGTCGACTTCCCCGATCTCGAGGAACGCGTGCTCTCCGGCTGGGCCGAGGACGAGACCTTCACAGCGTCCATCGCCAATCGCGAGGGCGCCGAGGAGTTCGTCTTCTACGACGGCCCGCCCTTCGCAAACGGGCTTCCGCACTACGGCCACCTGCTCACCGGTTACGTCAAGGACGTCGTCCCCCGCTTCCAGACGATGCTCGGAAAGAAGGTCGACCGGCGATTCGGGTGGGACACCCACGGGCTCCCGGCCGAGCTCGAAGCCGAGAAGCAACTAGGCATCAAGGACAAGTCCGAGATCGACACGATGGGCCTGGCCGAGTTCAACGCATACTGCAAGCAGTCCGTACTGCGTTACACGGGTGAGTGGCGCGACTACGTCACCAGGCAGGCTCGCTGGGTGGACTTCGACAACGACTACAAGACGCTCGACCTGGACTTCATGGAGTCGGTCATGTGGGCGTTCAAGTCCTTGTACGACAAGGGCCTGATCTACCAGGGCTTCCGTGTGCTGCCGTACAGCTGGTACGAGCAGACGCCGCTGTCGAACCAGGAGACCCGGCTCGACGACGCGTACAAGATGAGGCAGGACCCGGCGGTCACCGTCGACATGGTGCTGCGCGCGCCAGGCACCGAACTCGACGGGGCCAATGCCCTGATCTGGACCACGACGCCGTGGACGTTGCCGTCGAACCTCGCGATCGCGGTGCACCCCGAGATCACCTACGTCGCGGTCCGGGCGGGTACGGACGACCAGGCGAAGACCTACTTGCTGGCGAAGGACCGCCTCGGCCACTACGTCCGCGAGCTGGGCGACGAGCCCGAAGTGCTGGCCGAATACACCGGTACCGATCTGGTGGGGCTCGTGTACGAGCCACCGTTCGATTTCTTCGTGGGCCGTGATAATGCCCACCAGGTGATCGCCGCGGATTATGTGACCACCGAGTCGGGTACCGGAATCGTCCATCTCGCACCGGCTTTCGGTGAAGAGGATATGGAGTACTGCCAGCGCAACGGTATCGAATTGGTGCAGCCGCTCGATCCGGGCGGCAGATTCACCTCGATGGTGCCGCCCTACGCGGGGTTGCAGGTGTTCGACGCGAACCCGGTCATCATCAAGGACCTCAAGGCTGCTGGAAAGCTGTTGCGGCACGAAACGATCGAGCACTCCTACCCGCATTCGTGGCGCTCCGGTCAGCCGTTGATCTACATGGCCGTGCCGTCGTGGTTCGTGGCCGTCACCCGGTTCCGCGACCGCATGGTCGAACTGAACCAGGAGATCACCTGGGTCCCCGAGCACATCCGCGACGGCCAGTTCGGCAAATGGCTCGAGGGTGCGCGCGACTGGAACATCAGTCGGAACCGCTACTGGGGCAGCCCGATCCCCGCGTGGGTGTCCGACAACCCCGACTATCCCCGGCTCGATGTCTACGGTTCGCTCGACGAACTGGAGCGCGATTTCGGGGTGCGCCCGGACGATCTGCACCGGCCGATGATCGATCAGCTCACCCGCCCCAACCCGGACGATCCGACAGGCAAGTCGACGATGCGTCGTGTGCCGGAGGTTCTGGACTGCTGGTTCGAATCGGGTTCGATGCCGTTCGCACAGGTGCATTACCCGTTCGAGAACACCGAGTGGTTCGATTCGCACTACCCTGGCGACTTCATCGTCGAGTACAACGGGCAGACCCGCGGTTGGTTCTACACGCTGCACGTCCTCGCGACCGCACTGTTCGACCGGCCCGCCTTCAAGTGCGTCGCGGCGCACGGCATCGTCCTCGGCGAGGACGGGCTCAAGATGAGCAAGTCGAAGGGCAACTACCCGGACGTCAACGAGGTGTTCGCACGCGACGGCTCCGACGCCATGCGCTGGTTCCTCATGTCGTCGCCGATCCTGCGTGGCGGCAACCTCGTCGTGACGGAACAGGGGATCCGCGAGGGGGTGCGGCAGGCCCTGCTGCCGCTGTGGAACGCGTGGAGCTTCCTGCAGCTGTACGCACCGAAGTCCGGCACGTGGCGCACCGACTCGACCCATGTGCTCGATCGGTACATCCTGGCGAAACTCGCCGAAACCCGCGATGCCGTCACCGAGGCACTCGAGGTGATCGACATAGCGGGTGCCTGCGACGAGGTGCGGACCTTCTGCGACGCGCTGACCAACTGGTACGTGCGTCGGTCGCGGTCGCGGTTCTGGGATGAGGACGCCGATGCGATCGACACCCTGCACACGGTGCTCGAGGTGGTCACCAGGCTTGCGGCCCCACTGCTGCCGTTGTCGACCGAGGTGATCTGGCGTGGCCTGACCGGTGGTCGCTCCGTGCATCTGGCCGACTGGCCCGCCGCAGATGAGCTCCCTGCCGCCCCCGAGCTGGTTTCGGCCATGGACGACGTGCGGTCGGTGTGCTCGACGGTGCTGTCGCTGCGCAAGGCCCAGCAGCTTCGGGTGCGGCTGCCGCTGCCGCAGGTCACCGTCGCCAGTGCCGGTGCTGCAGCGTTGGATCCGTTCGTCGATCTGGTGAAGGACGAGGTCAACGTCAAGGACGTCGTCCTCACCGACGACGTCGGGACACACGGCCGGTTCGAGGTTGTCGTCAATGCTCGGGCGGCAGGTCCTCGGCTCGGCAAAGACGTCCAGAAGGTGATCAAGGCCGTCAAGTCGGGGGACTGGAGCGAGAACGCGGACGGCACTGTCACCGCTGCGGGTATCACGCTGTTGCCGGAGGAGTTCACCACGCGTCTCGTTGCCGCCGAACCGGAGTCGACCGCGGCACTGCCCGGCGGTGCCGGCCTTGTGGTGCTCGACTCCACGGTCACCGAGGAGCTCGAGGCCGAGGGCTGGGCGAAGGACCGCATCCGCGAACTGCAGGATGCGCGACGCAACCTCGGACTGGATGTCTCGGATCGCATCTCGGTGCAGTTCGAGGTCCCTGCCGACCGCGCCGACTGGGCGGCCCGCCACCGCGATCTGATCGCCGGTGAGGTCCTTGCGACGACGTTCGAGATCGCCGCGGCCGAGACCGATCCGATCGAACTCGGCGAAGGTGTGCGCGTGTCCATCACCAAGGCGTAGCCGCACTCCGCGCGCACACCGGGATTCCCGGGAGGCTTAGGGCCTCCCGGGAATCCTGCTGTCGGGAGACTAGTATCGGTGGAGGTGCACCACGATTCGAACGACCCCAGTGCGGCAGCCTTCGCCGGCGTAGAAGTGGCCCTGTTGGGTGAGGTGGCGACGCGCCGCGGCGACGAACTGATCCCACTGCCGGGTCTGCGTGCCCGCAGTCTCCTCGCGGCGCTGGCACGTCGGCCCGGACGCGCGTGCAGTTCCCAGTCGTTGATCGAAGAAGTGTGGGGCGATGAGCTGCCGCGCTCGCCGACGAACGCGTTGCACACCCAGATCTCCCGGCTCCGCGATGCGCTACCCGACGGTGTGCTCGAGAGGGGCCCCGCCGGGTATCGACTCGTCCTCGACCGGATGCAGGTCGATCTGACATTGGTGCGAGTGTGCGAGCAACGCGCGCAGCAACAGCGTGCGGACGGAGACCTCTCCGGTGCCGTGGCGACCGTGCGGAAGGCGCGGGCCCTGTGGCGCGGCGAGCCGGGTGCGGATCTGGCGACAGGTGACCTCGCACGTGAGATCGCCGATGAGGCCACCGCCCGTGCCGCAGCTCTCGATGCTGTGGAACTCGCCGCGACAGTTGCGATGGGCGAGCTGGAGCAGGCGTTGCCGCTGGCTCGTGCGGCCGCGGTGCGGGCGCCCGTCGACGAACAAGTCCACGGCCAGTTGATGCTGGTGCTCTCTGGCCTCGGGCTCGATAGCGAAGCCCTCGAGGTGTTTGCCGGACTCCGCACCAGACTCGCCGACCGGCTCGGCGCCGATCCCTCACCCCGGTTGGTCGACCTCAATACGGCGATCCTGAAGGGAGAGTCACCGAGGTTCGTCTCGGCACCGGCGGTCGACGCGGAAACACGCGCACGGACGCACCGGGCGCTCGATCAGGAACATAGCGCGGCACCGACGATTCCCCGTTCCACCGGACTGCGCGCAGCGCCCAATGCTCTACTCGGGCGCGAGGCAGATCTGGCCGAAGTCGAGCGCCTGATGGCAGATGCGCGCGTGGTCACCGTGCTCGGTCCGGGTGGCACAGGAAAAACGCGTCTCGTGCACGAGATCGGCCTTCGGGCAGCACGAGATCTCCCGGTCGCGCTGGTCGAGCTTGCTCCGTTGCGCAACGGAGCGGACGTGGTCGCCGCGATCAGCTCCGTCCTTGGGATCGGTGAGGTCGAGCTGACACCCGGGACGGTGTTGACCAGAGCGCGGGTACACGACGCGCGTGACAGGTTGCGGGAGGCGCTCTCGTCGCGTCCGTCGCTGCTGATCGTCGACAACTGCGAACACCTGATCGACGACGTTGCCGAGGTCGTCGCGGACCTGGTCGCCGCCAGCGGGCAGCTGACAGTGCTCGCCACGAGTCGCGCTCCGATGGCGATCACCGCTGAGGCGGTGTACCCGCTGTCTCCGCTGGACATCGCGGAGAGTGGATCACCCGCAACTGAACTGTTCAGTATCCGCGCGAAGGCCGTGCGCCCATCGGTGCGGTTGGATCCCGCGGAAGTGGCACGGCTCTGCCGCACTCTCGATGGTCTTCCGCTCGCGATCGAACTGGCCGCCGCGAGGGTGCGCACCATGACGATCGAGGACATCAATGCCCGGCTCACCGACCGGTTCACGCTGCTGCGCTCGGGGGATCGCACCTCACCCCATCGACACCGCACCTTGTATGCGGTGATCGAGTGGAGCTGGAATCTCCTCGAACCCGATCAGCAGGCGGCGCTGCGCCGGTTGTGCAGGTTCCCGGCCGGCTTCACACTCGATGCCGCCGTCACCGTCGCGCAGTGGGGTGAGGTCGCCGATGCGGGATTCGCGATCGAGGGGCTGGTGGCCCAGTCGATGCTCACCGTCGTCGAGGAACGAGCAGGTCTGCGCTATCTCATGCTCGAAACCGTCCGCGAGTTCGGAGAGGAACAGCTGGCCCGCGGCGACGAAGAGGTCGTCGTCCTCGACCGAACGTTCGACTGGGCGGAACAGTTCTGCCGCGGTGCCGTGCGCAGGTTCCTCGACGGCGACCAGACTGCCGTCTCACGCGAGGTCGATACCGAGCACGACAATCTGCTCGCCGTATTGCGACAGGCGCTCAGTGGCGGGCAGGACCGGGTGGCGCTGACGGTGTTCCCGGTCCTCGGCATGCTCTGGACGTTGCGCGGCACGCATTCAGAGGTGCTCGCCTGGTCTCCCCGAATCCTCGACCTCGATCCCCGGGGCGCAAGAGCCCGTGCAGTACCGGGAAACCTCCTCGCATTGAGCTACCTGCTCGTCGCCACTGTCCTGTCGTTCAGCGGCGTCAGCCGCGAGCTTGCCCTCACCCGAATCCGGCTCCGCGAAATCATCCGGGCCCGAGACGATCTCGATCCCATGATCGGCACGGCCACCGCGCTGCTGGTGCTTCCGGTGTCCGGCCGGGGGGTCGCGCGTGCGCTGGCCGTCGCGGTGCGACATCCCGATCGGGCATCACGTGGCGCTGCACTGATAGTGCGGGCCAACCTGCGGGAGAACAACGGAGACCTGTACGGCTCCGGAATCGACGGGCGGGCGGCGCTCGAGCTCGCTCTGGCGGCGGGGGAGGAGTGGACGGTGTCGATGGTGAACCAGCACCTCGGCAGCATCGCCGCGCAGTCGGGCCGTTACGAGGAGGCGGTGGCCTACTACCGTGGGGGTGCCGAACAGTTGCGGGAACTGCACGCGTACGACGAGTCTGCGGCTCTGCACAGCTATATTGCTGCTGCGCTGGTCGGTCTGGGTCGCGTCGACGAGGCGCGCCGCGAGCTGGATCAGGTCGGCGACCCCGACGACACAACCGTGCATGATCGGAATCAGGGAACGGCAGCACTCTCCGCGAGTCGCGCCGAGGTGGACCTGGCATCCGGTGACATCGACGTAGGACTGCGTGGCTACCGGTCCGCGCTCGCGCTGATGGGATGGCCGGACATAGGCATCGACGACATTCCCGACCCATTCGGGACGTTGGTCGTGTCGGCGACCATCGGCGCTCATGTGCTCGCCGGTCGCGCAGCCGAAGCACGCGACGTCGTCGACTGGCTCGGAACGAGGATGAGGGAAGACCTCGGCCAGGAGGGTTACCGCGACCTGCCCCAGATCGGGGCAGTGGCGTGCGCGGTCGGCAGTTTCGATGTCGCGACCGGATCCGAGAGTGGCTTGCGATTGTTGGCGTTGTCCACGAGAGCGATTCCGCGGCAGGACTTTCCGTCGATGAAGGTGTCGCGGCATCTGGACCTGGCACGTGTCGCCCTCGGCGCCGTGCGCGTCGAAGAGGCACTCGCCGCGGTTGCGGGACTGCCCCGTCATCGCGCACGACCCTCGATCCTCGAGGCGCTCGGTGACCGTCAGTAGTGCAGGACCACTGGGGTCCTGCACTACTGACGGGCGGTGGTCCGGCATCACGCCTTGCGCATGTACGCGCGCACTGCCAGTGGTGCGAACACCGCCACGATGATCGCGGCACCGACCAGCGACCACACCAGGGGCATCCCGACCTGACCGTTGTTCACCAGATCTCGGACGGCTGTCACCAGGTGTGAGACCGGGTTGATGCTCACGAATGTCTGCATCCAGCCCGGCATCGTGTCGGCGGGTACGAATGCGTTGGACATGAATGTCAGCGGGAACAGCACGAGCATCGAGATGCCCTGCACAGCCGACGCCTTGTTCATCAGCACACCCATCAGCGCGAAGATCCAACTGATCGAAAAGGCGCAGACGACGACCAGAAGGCCGGCGGCCACGACACCGATGATGCCGCCTTCCGGTCGGAATCCCATTGCATACCCCATGACGAAGGTGATGGTCGTTGCAATCGCGTACCGGACGATGTCCGAGACGAGAGCGCCTGCCAGTGGTGAGATCCGGGCGATGGGAAGGGATTTGAAGCGGTCGAAGACTCCCTTGTCCATGTCTTCCCGCAGTTGGGTGCCGGTCACGACCGACGCGGTGATCACGGTCTGGACCAGGATGCCCGGAATGATGATCGGGAGGTATGACGGGACGTCGCCGGCAATGGCTCCACCGAAAATGTAGGTGAACATCAGCGTGAAGATGACCGGCTGGATCACGACGTCGAACAGCTGCTCGGGATTGTGCTTGACCTTGACGAGTCCGCGATATCCCATCGTCAAGGACTGCGCTACGGTGTCGCGCAGTCCGACGTGGCGCGCAGTGGGGAGCGGACGGGAGCCGGTGCGGGGTCGTTCCGTGGCAAGGGCGGTGGTCATGCGACGCTCGATTCGTTGTCGGAGGTGGCTGCCGGATCAGCGCCGTGCCCGGTGATGGTCAGGAACACTTCGTCCAGGCTGGGTTTGCTGACTGTGATCTCGTCGACGACGATGCCGTTGTCGCGCAACCGGATCAGCAACTCCGGGGTGATCGACGTGTCGGTCAGTGGCGCGGTGAGCCGGGCCGCCTCGGGGCTGACGGCGACGTCGGCGCCCAGGGCTTCGGTGAGAAGCGCGCGGGTCGCTTCGATGTCTGCGCTGTCGACCAGGGACAGTTGCAGCGACGACATCCCGACCGACGCCTTGAGTTCGTCGGCGGTGCCGTCCGCGATCACACGGCCGTGATCGATCACAGCGATCCGGTCGGCGAGCTGATCGGCCTCGTCGAGGTACTGGGTGGTCAGGAGCACGGTGGACCCTTCGGCGACGAGCCGGCGGATCGTGTCCCACATCTGGGCGCGGGTTCGCGGGTCGAGGCCGGTGGTCGGCTCGTCGAGGAACAACAGTGGCGGCTGTGAGATGAGGCTGGCGGCCAGGTCGAGACGACGACGCATACCGCCGGAGAAGTACTTCAGTGATTTGCTCGCGGCGTCCTCGAGTGCGAATTCCTCGAGCAGCTCGTGGGTCTTTCGCCGGGAGTCAGCGCGGCTCAGACCCAGCAGGCGTGCGAAGATCATCAGGTTCTCGGTCGCGGTCAGATCCTCGTCGACCGACGCGTACTGCCCGGTGACGCCGATCAGTGAGCGCACAGCCGTCGGTTCCGCGACGACGTCGTGCCCGAAGACCCGCGCGTTGCCGGCGTCCGGTCGCAGCAAGGTGGCGAGCATACGGATCGTCGTGGTCTTGCCCGCGCCGTTGGGACCGAGCACGCCGTAGACGGAACCGGTCGGGACAGTGAGGCTGACGCCGTCGACGGCAGTGAATGCGCCGAAACGTTTGACCAGCCCGTCGGCCTCGATGGCAGGGGGAGACGAATGGTTCATGCGTGGTGCCCTTCGGATCGTGGTTGCTGATGCCACTGTCCGCGCACCCGATTGCACGCCCCTTGCATGTCTCTTGCGTCGTGCTTGCGTGTTCGAACGCCCGGGAACCGGTGTGTTGGGCGTGTCCCTCTAACCTGGGGAGATGACCACCGCCGCGAACCGGCGCTGGGTCCTCCACGTGGACCTCGACGCCTTCTTCGCGTCCGCCGAGCAGCTCACCCGGCCGACCCTTCGGGGCCGGCCGGTCCTGGTCGGCGGTCTTGGGGCGCGCGGGGTCGTGGCAGGCGCAAGTTACGAGGCGCGCGAATTCGGTGCGCGTTCGGCGATGCCGATGAGCCGTGCACGCAGGCTCGTCGGGGCGGGTGGCGTGGTGCTCCCTCCCCGCGGTGTCGTGTATCGGGAGCTGAGCATCGCGGTGTTCGACACGCTCCGTTCCCGAGTGCCCGTGCTCGAGACACTCTCGCTCGACGAGGCGTTCGCCGAACCAGCAGAACTGGCCGGTGCCTCCGCCGAGGAAGCCGACCGCTTCTGTGCGGAGTTGCGGGCCGAGGTCCTCGAGAAGACGGGTCTCGTGGCCTCTGTGGGTGCAGGCTCGGGAAAACAGATCGCGAAGATCGGGTCGGGCCTGGCCAAGCCCGACGGCCTGCTGGTCGTGCGGCCCGAGGAAGAACTCACGTTGTTGCACAGCCTGCCCGTGCGCAGTCTGTGGGGGATCGGGCCGGTAGCCGAGGAGCGGCTACGCAAGCTGGGGATAGACACCATCGGACACCTTGCGGCACTGCCCGTCACCGAAGCCGCCTCCATTCTCGGCACCACCATCGGCCCCGGCCTGCACCGGCTCTCGAACGGACTCGACGACCGTCCCGTGGTCGAACGCGCCGAGGCTAAACAGGTCAGCGCCGAAACCACCTATCCGACAGACATCGTGACGCTGCAGCACCTGCGGCGCGCGGTGGCTACCAGTGCGACTGCTGCGCACGAGCGGCTACGCAAGGATGGACGTGCCGCGCGGACGGTCGTCCTGAAACTGCGCAAGTCCGACATGTCGATTCTCACCAGATCCACGACGTTGCCGTACTCCACCGAGGACGTGCAGGTTCTCACGGCCGCAGCTCAACGTCTCGCTCTCGACCCGCTCGAGGTCGGGCCCATCAGACTCGTCGGCGTCGGTTTCGCGGGGTTGTCGGCCATTGCGCAGGATTCGCTGTTCCCGGAACTCGATGCCCTCGAACCGGAGTCGTCGCAGGAGGACCCGGTCGACGACGGTGCATCCGAACCGGTGCAGGAGCCGGATCGGCGGTGGAGGCCCGGAACCGACGTTCGACATCCGGATTTCGGACACGGCTGGGTTCAGGGGTCGGGTCACGGCGTCGTCACGATTCGGTTCGAGACGAGGTCCACCGGCCCGGGACCTGCACGGACATTGGACGAGGCAGATCCGTTGCTGGACCACGCCGATCCGCTCTCGAGCCTGCACTGACACGTGTTACAGCCGCCCTCATGGTTCTCTCGATACCGCCGGGTACTCTTGCGGACGACCCGCCTGTCGCGGTGGACCCATCCGTTGCTGGATGACCGAGCACGAACGTCGTGTTCGTTCGAGAACGAGAAGGACGAGAATTTTGAAGCTTCGCAAGATCACCGTCGCTACGGTGGCGCTCGCCGCCGCCCTCACGATGACTGCCTGCAGCTCGGACGACGGAGGCTCGACCGAGACGACCGCGGCAACCTCGACGGCAGAGACCACGACGGAGGCCCCCGCGTCGGATTACCCGCCGGTGCCCACCGTCGAAGAACTGCAGACCATGCTCGACCAGGCCTTCGACGGCAGCATCCCGGCCGAGGAGAAGCAGAACCTCGTGCAGGGTGCAGAGCTCGACCCGACCCTGATCGATCAGGTCGCGGCAGCTGCACAGCAGGCCGGAGCCCAGGTCACCATCATCGATATCAACGACAACGAGGACGGCACCGCGACCGCCGGGATCGAGACCACCATCGGCGATCAGGTCTCCACGGGCACGGTCATGTTCGTTGCCGAGGACGGCTACTGGAAGCTGTCGCAGGACAACGCGTGCGCGATCGTGTCGCTGGCGGCTCTGCAGACGCCTGCGTGCCCGTAATTTCCTGAGCACGACCTCACTTCGTGAGATGACGACGGTGGCCGACGCGGAGATCCGCGTCGGCCACCGTCGTCTCGCCGGCTGCGTGCTCGTGCCGGCTCAGGCGTCGGGAGTATGCCAGCCGACCCGGTCCACCTGGGACTGCGACAGCCGGGTCGCTCCGTTCGGGTCGAGATAGGTCTGATCGCCGCTCACGGTGAAGTCGCCCTGAATGGGCAGTGGCTTGCTCGGGTCGATCGTCAGAGTTCCGTCGCCGGCCATCGTGTACTGCTCGACGGACAGCTGCCCCTGCCCGTTGGGCAGCATCCACGTCGACTCCTGCGGAATCTGTTCGACACGAATGTCCACTCGCACCCGGTCGTCGTCGCGCGAGACGAGAGTGGCCGTGCCGACCTGATCGATCGTGATCCCGGCGCTCATCACCTGCTGGTGGCTCTCCCACACGGCGCCCACACCGATTGCTTCGTCGGGGAACGCCACCATCCGATAGACCGCTTGGTAGAAGGCCTGTTCGAGCGCCGAGCGCGCGACATTGGGTACCGCGGTCCCGGGCTCGAGTCGCAGTGCACTGACCGCGCCGTTGGGGCCCATCGTCAGTCCGGCCCCGGAACCTCGGACCTCAGTGAGGGATGTCTCGAGGTGTGGGTCGGGGGTACTGACATCGCCGAGGACGAGATCGACCACGGTGCCGGGTGCTCCATCGGACACCGATTCCGTGACCGTGGCGGACAGTGGTGTCGTCAGTTCGGGCGTGGAGAAGTCCTGTGCCGCTTGATCGCCGATCTGCTGATGAACCTCGGAGCGTGTGGTCAGGATCACGCTCTGTTCGGTTCCGGTCGCGGGCGTCAACCGCACCACCTCGCGGGGTTCGGCTCCCGCAGCGAGAACTGTTGCGGTCACAGAGGACACGGGCACAGTCACCTCGGTCGAGGATGCGGCGGTGACGGCGGGCGTGCCGTCAGGGGTGTCACCGCATCCCGTGACGAGCGCGGTAAGCGACAGGACGGCGGCGAAGGCGCACGGCCTCGTATAGGTGAATCTCGACAGCACAGGCACGTCACCCAGGGTAGCCACGACGGGCGCGGTGGCCGCTTCGTCGGCCGTGTAGGGGATGATGGCGGGGTGAGTGACGAAGCTTCCCGACCCGATCCTGCGTTCGGTGCGCCGGAACCGCCTGCACAGGATCCCCCGGTAACCGTGCCGGCGGGACCGAGGCGGCTGCGCAATCTGCTCGTCGTGGCATTCGTGATCTACATTGCCGATCTGCTCACGAAGATCGCGGCGGTCCACTACATCGACCCGTTCGACCCGATCTCGATCGTCGGCGACACTGTGACGCTGACCCTGATCCGCAACCCCGGCGCCGCGTTCTCGATGGCGACGGGCATGACGTGGGTGCTCACACTGGTGGCGATCGGTGTCGTCATCGGTGTGATCAAGGTCGGGCGGAAGCTGCGCTCGGTCTGGTGGGCACTGGGACTGGGATTGGTGCTCGGCGGTGCTCTCGGAAATCTTACCGATCGACTGTTCCGCTCGCCCGGGCCCTTGCAGGGACACGTCGTGGACTTCGTCTCGGTCGGATGGTGGCCCGTGTTCAACGTCGCCGATTCGGCGATCGTCTGCGGCGCGATCCTGCTCGTGGCGTTGACCGTGTTCGGCATCGAACCGGACGGAAGCCGTGCGAACTCGGGGGACGCAGCGAAATCTGCAGACGCTGCTGACCCGGAGAACACACAGGACACCGAATCGGGAACCGACAGAAAGGAAAAACGTCAGTGAGAGAAACCCGGGCGATGCCCGTACCGGACGGGCTCGATGCGATGCGTGTCGACGCCGGACTGGCTCGTCTGCTCGGCTTGTCCCGGACGGTGGCTGCCGCGCTCACCGAGGAAGGCTCCGTCATCATGGATGGCGCCCCCATGGGCAAATCGGATCGCCTCTCGGCGGGATCATGGCTCGAAGTGGTCCTGCCCGAGCCTCCACGGCCGCTGACCATAGAGGCGAAGCCCGTCGAAGGCATGGAGATCCTCTACTCCGACGACGACATCGTCGCCGTCGACAAGCCGGTCGGTGTGGCCGCGCACGCGAGTGTCGGCTGGACCGGGCCGACGGTCATCGGTGGTCTGGCCGCCGCGGGCTTCCGCATCTCGACCTCCGGTGCCCACGAACGGCAGGGCATCGTGCACCGGCTCGACGTCGGCACGTCGGGTGTCATGGTCGTCGCGACCTCCGAGCGGGCGTACACCGTGCTCAAACGGGCGTTCAAACAGCGCACTATCGACAAGCGCTACCACGCACTCGTGCAGGGCCATCCGGATCCGAGCAGCGGCACCATCGATGCTCCGATCGGCAGGCATCGCGGCAGCGACTGGAAGTTCACGGTCACGGCGGACGGCAAGCCCAGCATCACGCACTACGACACCGTCGAGGCGTTCCAGGCGGCGAGTCTGCTCGACATCCACCTCGAGACCGGCCGAACCCATCAGATCCGCGTGCACTTCTCCGCTCTGCGGCACCCGTGCTGCGGCGACCTGACCTACGGCGCCGACCCGCGCCTGGCGGCTCGCCTCGGGCTGGAACGTCAGTGGCTGCACGCGCGCGCGCTCGGGTTCGCACATCCGACCCGTGGAAATTGGGTCGAGATCACCAGCAAGTACCCGGCCGATCTCGAGAACGCCCTCGACGTGTTGCGCAACGCCTGAGTCATGGCTCGGATCCTCCCGTGGTTGGCGACGGCCGCGTTGGTGCTCGCGGTGCTCCTCGCCGGTGTCCTCAATCCGGTCCGCCCGGCGTCGGTGAGCACCGACGCGCTCGGCCCCGACAACGGCGAACAGGTCTCCGACTATCTGGGCCGGGCCGAGTCGAGTCTGGTCGAGCTCGGGCCCGAGGCAAGTTGGGCGCTTGTGTCCTTCGCCGAACCGACGGATGTCGAAGCGGTAGCCGCGCTGCCCGGTGACGTGCGCGTGGCCCAGGTTCTGTTTCGGGTGCCGATCGACCGGGTGCAGACCCCGCTCGTCACCGTCGCCGTGTCGGCGCATCCGGAGGCGCTGCGGCGCGCTCCGCTCGTGGCGGCAGGGCGACTGCGCGGGGCCGTGGCGGGAAGCGATCGCGCGTCTCGGATCGCCACGGTCTCCGCTGATCGACTCGCGGCCGGCTGTGCCTGCGCGGTGGGGGCCGTCGTACGGGGTGCCGGCGACCAATTGCGAGAGGTGGCCACCGTCCCCGGAGTCCGGGTGGTGGAAGCATTGCCGCCGGACGCCGTGGCCGGGAGGTTCTCGGTGAGGCCACTGTTGCCCGAACACACCGGCACGGTGGCGCCCGGCGCCGACGACGGCGAGCCGTAGGAGCCGACGGTTGCCCACCGAACGACATGACCCGAACGCCACCGGTGTGCTCTGCGGTATCGGCGCGTATGCCTCATGGGGGTTGTTTCCGGCCTTCTTCGGACTGCTCGCGCCGGCGGGAGCGGTGGAGATCCTTGCCCATCGCGTGGTGTGGACGCTCGTCCTGATGCTGATTCTGCTCGCGGTTCTCGGTCGGCTGTCCGGCCTGCGTCATCTCGGAGCGCGGACCTGGGCGCTCGTCGCGGCGGCCTCGACGGCGATCGCCGTCAACTGGGGTGTCTACATCTATGCGGTGGTCTCCGGGCAGGTCATCGAAGCGGCACTCGGATACTTCATCAACCCGCTCGTGAGCGTTGTGTTCGGTGTGTTGTTCTTCCACGAGCGGCTCCGGCCCGCACAGATCGTTGCGTTGCTCGCGGCGACCGTCGCGGTGATGGTGATCACCTTCGACTATGGGCGTCCACCGTTCCTCGCGCTGATTCTCGCATTCTCGTTCGCGTCCTACGGCGTGATCAAGAAGGTCGTGCCCCTGGACCCTCGGACGTCCCTGGCGGGGGAGGGCGTTGTGGCGATGCCTCTCGCGGCGGCCTATCTCGCCTTTCTCGGTGTCACCGGTACAGGCACCTTCTTCGGGCACGGCGCCGGGCATTCGCTGTTGCTGATGTCGGCGGGTCTGGTGACTGCGGCGCCCTTGTTGCTGTTCGGGGCCGCTGCACATCGGGTGCCGCTTGCGACGATGGGCATGCTGCAGTACCTCACCCCGAGTCTGCAGATGGCGTGGGGAGTCCTGGTCCTGCACGAAGACATGCCCGCTTCGCGGTGGGTCGGATTCGCACTCATCTGGGCGGCACTGGTGGTGTTCAGCACCGATGCGCTGATCCGCGTGCGGCGTGTGCGCGGCGTTCGGGCCGCGGCGACGAGCGACGAGTAACGCGCATCACCGGTGCGGCGGCGGCCACCGGTGTGCCTGTCGGATCACGTCGCATCGAGCGCCTAGACTCGTCGGTGCCCACAGACTTTCCGGGAGAGGCACGCGTGGCTGACTCGTTCGTTCATCTGCACAATCACACCGAGTACTCGATGCTTGACGGCGCCGCAAAGCTCGGTCCGCTGTTCGACGAGGCGCAACGGCTCGGGATGACGGCGGTCGGCATGACCGACCACGGAAACATGTACGGTGCCAGCGAGTTCTACAACCTCGCGACGAAGGCCGGGATCAAGCCGATCATCGGGATCGAGGCGTATGTCGCACCGGAATCGCGGTTCAACACCAAGCGTGTGAAGTGGGGCGATCCCAGCCAGAAGTCCGACGACGTGTCGGGTTCCGGTGCCTACACGCACATGACGATGGTCGCCGAGAACGCCACCGGGTTGCGGAACCTGTTCAAGCTGTCTTCGCTCGCGTCCATCGAAGGCCAGCTCGGTAAGTGGGCCCGCATGGACGAAGAGCTCATCGCCACGCACCACGAGGGGATCATCGCGACCACGGGGTGCCCCTCGGGGGAGATCCAGACGAGGTTGCGGCTCGGCCACGACCGCGAGGCCCTCGAGGCCGCCGCGAAATGGCAGGAGATCTGGGGCAAGGACAACTTTTTCCTGGAACTGATGGATCACGGGCTCTCGATCGAGCGACGCGTCCGCGAAGGGCTTCTCGAGATCAGCAACAAACTCGGGATCCCGCCACTGGCCACCAACGACTGCCACTACGTCACCAAGGACGCCGCAGAGAACCACGAAGCGCTGCTGTGCATCCAGACCGGTAAGACCCTGTCGGATCCCACCCGGTTCAAGTTCGACGGTGACGGCTACTACCTCAAATCCGCGCAGGAGATGCGTGAGCTGTGGGACAGCCAGGTGCCCGGCGCGTGCGACAACACCGTGCTGATCGGCGAGCGCGTGCAGTCGTACAAGGAGGTGTGGGAGCACCACGATCGGATGCCGATCTTCCCGGTTCCGGAAGGGGAGACGCAGGCCAGCTGGCTGCACAAGGAAGTCATGCGCGGCCTCGACCGCCGATTCCCGCACGGGCCGGTTCCCGAGGAGTACCTGCGGCGCGCCGAGTACGAGATCAGCGTCATCAACGAGATGGGGTTCCCGGCGTACTTCCTCGTCGTCGGCGACCTGATCAACCATGCACGTGAGGTCGGGATCCGCGTCGGTCCGGGTCGTGGTTCTGCTGCCGGCTCGCTCGTGGCATACGCGATGGGTATCACCAACATCGACCCCATACCGCACGGCCTGCTGTTCGAGCGATTCCTCAACCCCGAACGCGTGTCGATGCCCGATATCGATATCGACTTCGACGATCGCCGTCGAGGAGAGATGGTCCGCTACGCCACCGAGAAGTGGGGCAGTGACAAGGTCGCGCAGGTCATCACCTTCGGCACCATCAAGACCAAGGCCGCGATCAAGGACGCGGCGCGCGTCCAGTTCGGTCAGCCGGGCTTCGCCATAGCCGACCAGATCACCAAGGCACTTCCTCCGCCGATCATGGCCAAGGACATCTCGGTCTCCGGCATCACCGACCCGTCGCACGAGCGGTACAAGGAAGCCGTCGAGGTCCGATCGCTCATCGACTCGAACCCGGACATCGCGAAGATCTACCAGACCGCGAAGGGCCTCGAAGGCCTGATCCGCAATGCGGGTGTGCACGCGTGTGCGGTGATCATGTCATCCGAGCCGCTCATGGACGCGATCCCGCTGTGGAAACGCGCGCAGGACGGCGCGATCATCACCGGCTGGGACTACCCGTCGTGCGAGGCCATCGGCCTGCTGAAGATGGACTTCCTGGGTCTGCGCAACCTCACGGTGATCGGCGACGCGATCGACAACATCCGGGACAACCGGGGGATCGAACTCGATCTCGACACGTTGCCGCTCGAGGATCCGGCGACCTACGAACTACTCGCCCGAGGCGACACACTCGGCGTGTTCCAGCTCGACGGCAGCGCGATGCGCGATCTGCTGCGTCGTATGCAGCCGACGGGATTCGAGGACATCGTCGCGGTGCTGGCCCTCTACCGGCCGGGCCCGATGGGCATGAACGCGCACAACGACTACGCCGACCGTAAGAACGGGCGGCAAGAGGTCAAGCCGATCCATCCGGAACTGGAGGAGCCGCTCGCGGAGATTCTCAAGGACACCTACGGCTTGATCGTGTATCAGGAGCAGATCATGCAGATCGCTCAGAAGGTGGCCGGTTACTCCCTCGGACGTGCAGATATCCTGCGTCGCGCAATGGGTAAGAAGAAGGCAGAGGTGCTCGCCGCCGAGTTCGAGGGTTTCGAAGCCGGCATGCTCGCCAACGGCTACGGCAAGGACGCGATCAAGGCGCTGTGGGACACGATCCTCCCGTTCGCCGGATACGCATTCAACAAGTCGCACGCCGCAGGCTACGGCCTCGTGTCGTTCTGGACGGCCTATCTCAAAGCGAACTATCCCGGCGAATACATGGCCGGCCTGCTCACCTCCGTCGGCGACGACAAGGACAAGGCGGCCGTCTATCTGTCCGACTGCCGCAAGATGGGCATCACCGTGCTGCCGCCGGACGTCAACGAATCGCACACCAACTTCACCTCGGTCGGTGAGGACATCCGGTTCGGGCTCGGCGCCGTCCGCAACGTCGGCACCAACGTTGTGGCGTCGATCGCCAAGGCACGTGAGGAGAAGGGGCGGTACACCGACTTCTCCGACTACCTCGGCAAGATCGATACGGTCGCGTGCACCAAGAAGGTCACCGAATCACTCATCAAGGCGGGCGGATTCGACTCGCTGAAGCATCCCCGCAAGGGGCTCATGCTCGTGCATGCCGACGCCATCGATGCCGTGATGAGCACCAAGAAGGCCGAGGCCATCGGACAGTTCGACCTGTTCGGTGGTGCCGACGCCGACGAATCGGTGGCGTCCGTGTTCAACGTCCGGATCCCCGACGAGGAGTGGGACAGCAAGCACCTCCTCGCGCTCGAACGAGAGATGCTCGGCCTGTACGTTTCCGGCCATCCGCTCAACGGTGTCGAGCACGTCCTCGCGTCGCAGGCCGACACTCAGATCCCGGCGATCCTCGAAGGCGGCCTCAAGGACGGTACTCAGGTGACGGTGGGCGGCATTCTCGCCTCCGTGAACCGCCGCATCAACAAGAACGGCCTCGCGTGGGCGTCCGCGCAGCTCGAGGACCTCACCGGTGGTATCGAGGTGCTCTTCTTCCCACAGTCGTACGCGGTGTACGGCATGGACGTCGTCGAGGACTCGGTGGTGCTCGTCAAGGCACGCGTGTCGATCCGTGACGACCGGATCTCGCTGATCGCCAACGATCTCGCAGTGCCGGATCTGTCCCAGGTGGGGGTGGCCAAACCGGTGTCGGTGGCGATGCCGACCCGGTTGTGCACCCCCGACAAGGTTGGTGCACTCAAGAATGTGCTCACCAGGCATCCCGGTACCGCCGACGTCCACGTGCGGCTGATCACGGGCAGCAAGGTGACTCTGCTCAAGCTCGACGAGAGCCTGCGCGTGGAACCCTCGTCGGCATTGATGGGCGATCTCAAGGCGTTGCTCGGCCCGAGCTGTCTGGCAACCTGAGCGCGTCCGTCGAGTACGCAGTGACCGTCGACCTGCAATGCGCCGTAGTCACGCTGTAGGTGCTGCGAGCATGTAGCGGAACGGGTGCCGGCGAACATCGCCGGCACCGGGCACCTCGGATTACGCTCGGCGAGCGTGTGGATCTTCATCAGCATGTCGGCGGCTCGCTCCGACGAATCGAGTGAGCACCCATCGGTACGAGTCGCGAGTTCGCATTCGTGGACGAGACCATCGGGCGAAAACGCGCACAACTGCGGTGACGGTGGTGTCATTCACGTGGATGACGCTGGGTCGGCGGAATCTCGGAGATACTGGCGCTTCGCCTGACGGTACGAAACCTGCCACTCGGTTCGCGCAGGTGAAGAGGGTGGTTCCGATGGAGTTTCCGATGTTTTCCCGACGCCCTTCGGGCCGTCACCGACAGCGCCACCGGCACCCCCACCGCACCGTCGGCCCGTGCAGGGAAGCGGCAGCCCTCGACCACCGGAATCGACCCGCAGACCAAGGCTGCCGCCATAGAAGCTCTGACCGCCCTCGCTCGAAGCACCCGCAGCGACGGCTCTCAGGTCGACTTTGCCGATACCCTCGCTGACATCCTGGTCGTGGTCGCCGCCAACATGGGATCGGTCGAAGGATTGCTCCGCGGCAGGCCGACCTCGTGGGAGGCCGACCTGATCCACCAGCTCATCACCGGTGCCGCAGCGGAAGAGGACCTGCCTGCGCGACGTACCGAGCCGGTTCGCGTCCCGCTCGACATCGACGAAGAATGGGACCGCTTCGGGTTGGCCGATCTTGCGCAAGAGGCATTCGACGAGATCAACGGGCGCATGCTCGAGGTGGATGACGAGAGTCCCGAATCGGGTGCCCTGGCCGACGAACATCTCGCCGTCGACGAACTCGAAGCAAGTGACCGCGCAGCCTACATCTCCGCATTCACCGCCAGCGCCCGCCGGATCGCCCAGGAACACGGCATCACAGCCTCCACCGAGGTCATCACCAGCTCATACCTCGATAGCCAGCCGGCCCACGAACCGGACGAACTCGAAGAACGCATCCGCTATGCCGCCGTCGTCCGCACGCCCCACCCGATCACCGACAGCAACGCCACAGAGCTGATGGAACAGGGAGTCAGGCGAACGGAACTTGCCGCCGCACTGCGCGCCACCGGTCACGATTACCGCGCCCGGGTTGCCCGCGTGAGCTCATGATCGAAAGCGGCTGCGCCGCGCTGAACCCTGAACGGCCACCGAGAGGGATACGTCAGCTGCGCAGTGGACCTGTACGAATCTGCTCCACAGACCGCTATGCGAATACCGCAGCAGACGGAAATGAAGAAAAAACCGAATCCGTACAACAGTCGGCTACCGCCGCCGACCTTCCAGGGTGGAGAGCAAACGAACTTCGTACCCATCAGATCGAACGCCGCCTCGCTGTCCCCGGCGACGAGAAGTTCCCGCTCACGGGCGTGCAGTGCCGCAATCGCGGTCTCGAGCTCATCGTCGGTCATCGCATCGGCGGCATCGCCGATGGCTCGCGTCCTGTCCTCCACGCGCCGAGAGTAGCCACGGTGTCGTCCGGTGTACGCACAGCCCACCAGCAGAAAAGGCGATGGTCCCCGGCGGGGGCGCCGGGGACCCTCCTTCGACCCGTCAGGGAATCACTCACCTGTCGGGGAACTCGGGTGATTGCAGCGGTCAACGTAGCGGAAGGACGTATCGGCCACCAAACAGGTGAAGCGAGTGCGACCGGCCCGAGGATGAGCTCTCGGAGTCAGTCCTCGACGGGCACGAGATCGGTCAGACGTGCCGGCCGCGGATACGTGAGCGGGCTGTCGGCGTTGACCTCGATCATCGCCATGCCGGTGTCCTCATCGATGTCTTTGACGGTGAACATGAACGTGCCGCGTGCGCTGACCTTCACCCGATCGCCGGGCTTGATGGTGGGACTGTCTCCGATCGACACGACAGAAGGGACGTGTCGTTTTCCCAGTTCACCCACAATTTAGCAAGCTATTTTCTGGATCAGGGTGGGCCGCCCCGTCTGCGCTCGGGCCAGCTCGCTCACCTCACGAACCGGGCCGCGGCTGCCCCTGCGTCCGTCTCGGCGGCCACTGCGCCCCGGAGAACCGTGGTCCCGTATGCGGCGGATGGCGATCTCCGCATCGCAGACGACTGGCGGTAGGGACATATTCCGACGTGCGCTATTGCCGGTTGTGCCCAGGTCGAGTCGTTGCAATCACCTGTAGTACGGCATGCTGTCGACCGAGTAGCCGAAAGCACACATCGCCAGTCCCATGAAGAGGCAACCAGCGGTGAACCCTCCCGCTGCAGGTCGCGCACCTTGCCAGGTCACGAACACCGTCGTCCCGATAGTCGCAACGGCACCGAGAGGTAAGCCCCACGCCAGCCAGTACAGTCCATTACCCGGCGGGAACGCAGGCACGTCCCATGCGTTGCGCAACGCGAAGACCAGCCGCCAATAGCCCACGGCGCACACGAGTATGCCGGCGAGCGCACCCACCACACCAGCGCTAACCGGAACTCGAACCGTTTATCGAACACCGTGACAACGTAACCGAGACCTGGGTCAAGCCAGCCCTCGTCACTCGGTGCTGCCTCATGGCTGACTACCCCTAGCTGTCTTCGAATGTTCCGCGGAGAACCGTGCCGCTGATGCCTGGTGGGCCAGGCTCAGGAGCCGGGGCAGGACCATCCAGATATTGGCCTTCCATAGAGTCTCGCCACAGTTCTTCCGTGTTCGCCGGCTCGCCTTCTCCTACCACCGGGTCCTCGAGCGACACGTCGGGGACTGTCTGAAAAACGGTGGATCCGGGTTGGCCTGACACGCCGAGCAGCGAGCTTGGCGGGAAGGATCGACCGTGACAGAAACACTGGAGCCCATGGCGGACGAGGTGAACCAGTTGGAACTGGCTCAGCAGCTGCTGGCCCAGGCCAAAGAGCAGGGCATCGAGCTGATGGGCCCGAACGGACTGCTGGGACAATTGACGAAGAACGTGCTCGAAACCGCGCTGGACGCGGAGATCACCGAGCACCTCGGCTATGAGAAGAACGATCCGGCCGGCCGCGGCAGCGGCAACTCCCGAAACGGCACCAGATCGAAGACCGTGCTGACCGAGATCGGCCCGGTCGAGATCGACGTCCCGAGGGACACCGACTCGAGCTTCGAACCGAAAATCGTGCGCAAGCGCCAACGCCGGTTGACCGGCATCGACGAGATCGTGCTCTCCCTCAGCGCGAAAGGGCTGACCACCGGCGAGATCTCGGCGCACTTCCAGGACATTTACGGAGCGACGGCGAAAGAAGGACACCATCTCTCGGATCACCGACAAGGTGCTCGAGGAGATGACCGAGTGGCAGAACCGGCCGCTCGACCGGGTGTATCCGGTGGTGTTCATCGACGCCATCCACGTCAAGATCCGTGACGGGCAGGTCACCAACCGACCCATCTACGTCGCGATCGGGGTGACGGTCAACGGCGAGCGCGACATCTTGGGGTTGTGGGCCGGCGACGGCGGTGAGGGCGCGAAGTTCTGGTTGGCGGTGCTCACAGAGGTCAAGAACCGCGGGGTGGCTGATGCGTGCATCGTCGTCTGTGACGGGTTGAAGGGTCTGCCGGAGGCGATCAACACCGTGTGGGAGCTGGCGGTGGTGCAGACCTGCATTATCCACTTGATCCGCAACACTTTTCGGTTCGCCCCGCGCCAACATTGGGACGAAATGTCCCGCGATCTCAAACCCGTGTACACCGCCCCGACGGAGGCCGCGGCAAAGGAACGGTTCGTGGAGTTCTCCACGAAGTGGGGACCGAAGTACCCGGCGATCGTCCGCCTGTGGGAGAACGCATGGTCGGAGTTCGTACCGTTCCTCGACTACGACGTAGAGATCCGGCGCGTGATCTGCTCGACGAACGCGATCGAGTCGGTCAATGCCCGCTACCGGCGCGCGATCCGCGCCCGTGGGCATTTCCCGACCGAGCAGTCCGCTCTGAAATGTCTCTATCTCGCGACCCGGGCCCTGGACCCAACTGGTCGGGGTAGGGCACGATGGGCGATGAGGTGGAAGCCTGCCTTGAATGCCTTCGCGATCACTTTCGAAGGACGCATCAACTAACCGATGCCAGGCCGGATCCACCGTTTATCGGACACTCCCCCGGCCGATGACATCGCCCTGCGGGAAGGCTCGTTCCCTTCCTCGGGAGCCGTCCACTCACTGGACGTTCAGACAGGACAGGCCGCGGTCGCGGTAGCTGCCGGTCGCATCCCGCCTACCTGGACGGATCCCTCGTCTCGTGGGTTCGATCGGGCGCAGGGTAAAACCCGTGGATTCGTCAATGGGTTTCAAGGAGCCATCGATCGATGGGTATCTCGATCAGCACTCGCGGACCATCTTGCGTCTCGTCGGCGGCGTCCCAGCCGTTGTATTTCTCGGCGAACGCGGCGACAAGATGGGGGAAGTGCGGAATCGCCTGATGCACGACCGCCCGCCCTTGAGCGACGTGAGGCATGGCTCCCGATCCGTCGATGGCAAGGGAGACTCGAGGATCGCGCTGTAGGTTCTTCACCTTCACGTTCACGGTTGAGCTTGCGATCCAGAATGTCTCGTCGATCAACAAGAACCATGTCGGCGCCGTGTGAGGTGAGCCGTCTCGCCGCAATGTTGTCAGCCACACGCACGGGACATCCGCGATCGTCACACCGTTGATGGTAGGTCCGCGCCGCGCAGTCATGGATGCCGGTCTAGCGGGCTCGGCCCTCAATCGGGGCACCGATCCGAGCGCACTCGCCGGATGATCCGTCGCGTGTAGATCTCGGCGTCCAGGCCCAGACATCAGACCGAGTCTGTGGCAGAGGAACACAACTTCTCAAGGAATCGGCGGAAGTGCGGATCGAACTGGCGGGGGTCGCTCGTTCGTACTTCGCTCGCTGTCCACCACCGGCCGCCACGAAATTCAGAGGGATCGAGGATGAACCGCGTGTCGCGGCGGGCCGCGATCACGTACCAAAGGCTGACATCGACATGACTGTTGTCGGCCCCCACGGTTTCGGTGACAGTGACGAATACCGGCTCAGTTCCAGTGATGGTGAAGTCGGCTTCTACCCCGAGCTCTTCCCTCGTCTCCCGTCTCGCCGCAACCAGAGGATGCTCGCCGGGTTCGACATGCCCACCAGTGGGGAGATGCAGCCCAGATTTGATGTGATCGACGAGGAACACGCTGTGGTCGGATGGGTCCACCACGACCACGTAGGACACAAGGTGACGTGAAGGTATCGCCGGCTTGACACGGCGGAAGATGTCGTTGGTGCCTTCGATCCAGGCCAGGGAATCTGAGATATGTTCCCGCTCAAGGTCATCGAGCGGATCGATGTTGGACACGAGGTCGTGCACGGAACGAACGTCAGGACGCATCGGGCGATCGTTCCAGACGACACCGACATGTACCGATCGTCATCGGTTGTGACCTGGTGAGGACGATCGAACAATCTTGCTTGTGTTTCAACGCTTACGGCGAGCCAATCCCCACCCGGACCACCGAGCAATAAGACCGGCCAGCACCCCGAGCAATGCGGGAACTACGACGAGGGCGACATACAGCCACGGTCCGGCCTCGGGTGTCTCAAGGGGCAAAGAGGTGTACCCGGAGGACATCGGCACATCCCGCAAAGGCTCGTACACACCGTCGTAGATGATGTCGGCCTTGGGTCGGGAGGACCACCACAGGTGGATTCCAGCGGCAGCCAACCCGCACACCAGGCCCACCACACCGAGAATTACAATGGTTCGGAGCGCGGACGTCGTGCCTTCGCTGTCAGTCACGCGCTCCAGTCAATCAGTTCTTGGAGAATTCGTGTGTGACGATGCTCGAGCAAGGCGAGATTTCCCTCTGAACGTGTTGTCAGCCGAAGTGGACTGAATTAGCCGCTGCGAGAGTCTGTTCGAGAAGAACTGCGATCGTCATCGGGCCGACCCCACCGGGCACAGGTGTGATGAGCCTTGCTCGCTCGGCCGCGCCGGTGTAGTCGACGTCGCCGACGTTGCCCGGGTTGTAGCCAGCGTCGATGACGACTGCACCATCCTTGATCCACTCGCCGTGGATCAGTTCGGGGCGACCGACGGCAGCGATGACGATGTCGGCGCCTCGGACCTGATCAGCCAGTTCCCAGGTGTGAGAGTGGCAGTAGGTGACGGTCGCATCTCGCGCGAGCAGCAGCATGCCGACAGGCTTTCCGAGGATCGGGCTGCGGCCGACGACGACCGCGCGTTGCCCGGCGAGTGGTACGTCGTAGGCGTCGAGGAGGCGAAGGATCCCGCCGGGGGTGCAGGAGTGGAATCCTTTTTCGCTGAAGGCCATTGCGGCGAAGCTGTGCATCGTGACGCCATCGACATCCTTGCCAGGAGTGATTGCCTCGAATGCGGCGCGTTCGTCGATATGGGCAGGGACCGGATGTTGCAGCAGAATCCCGTCAACAGCCGCGTCCGCTGACAAGGATTGGACCTCTGCGACGAGGTCGGCTGTGGTGGTGTCAGTCGGGAGTTCGACGTATCGCGACTCCATACCCACCTCGGCGCACCGGTTGCGCTTCATACGAACATAGGTGTGGGAGGAGGGGTCGTCGCCGACCAGCACGGTAGCCAGGCAGGGCCGACGCCCGTGTGTGAGGGTGAATTGCTCAATATCATGGGCAATGTCTTCCAGAAGCTTTGCCGCTACAGCGTGGCCATCGATGATCTGTGCAGTCACGGTCGGTCCTCTCGATGAAATCGAGGGACACCCAGGCGGTCGATGTCTGCTCTGCTCGCACTCCCCGGTGGTTGCCCACCTGCGCCAGTCGTGCGGTACTCAGCGTAGCGGCGTGGCTCACCGATGACTACGACCAGGAGGCAACTATCCCGATTGGAGCCTTGGGGTGGTCCTGTTCGACGATCACAGAGAAAGACCCTTTCGCTGTTAGCGTCGCTGCCATGCCGGCATTCGTAGTTGTACCAACGACCGTCGAATTCGAAGGAGTCGTCGATCTTCTGGATCTTGCCGTTGGAGGGACCGATCCGGAGCGACTCGACCGCGCCTGTGCGCGCTACCGTGTTGGAACAGCCAGCTTGGCGGCAGTGTTCACAGAGGATTCTCCTATCGGCGTCGTCGGTTACCTCTGTCACGCGGGTACGCCTCGCACAGTCGAGCTGCTTCATATCGCCACCGATCGCCACTGGCAGCGCCAAGGTATCGGTGCTGCCATGGTCCGCTGGGTTGAAGCCCAGTATCCCGGCGAGGTGATCGAAGCCCAGACAGATTGCGATGCCGTGGGCTTCTATCGGTCGATCGGATTCGGTATCGAATCGCTCGGTGAGTTGTATCCCGGTGTCGAACGGTTCCGTGCGGTCTCGACGTCCCGCTCCGCTTCGGAGGACCATCCGGTCCGTTGAGGACCTCTTGCTTGTGAATCGTGGAGAATCTGGACAGCTCTCTAACGGGTCCAGAAATCTTCCGGGCGCCGGCCGGGCCGAAACCCGAAGAACTCCGCCATCGCCACAGCTTCGGGGAAGTTGTCGGCAAGAGCCTCGGGCACGTGTGCATCGCTACCGAACGTGATGGCCCGACCGCCTTCCTCGGTCCACCATTGCGGAATCCACGGCCACAACCTGCGAGTATTCATCTCCAAGGCACGCCCACTGCCGGCAAGTGACAGCATCGCCGCTCGAAATCCCTCCTCGAAGCGTCGGGGATCGAACGGACCTTCTGTGACACTCGGCCACGCACGGACCGCGTAGTCGATGTGACAGAACACCTCGAATTCATCGGATCCGGAGACCATCCGGGGAATCTCCTCGAGGTATGCCCAGATCACCTCGTCGGCAGGCCACATGCGGAACAGGGTGTTGGGTTCGTAGCGATCGTCACCGACCTTCAGGGTGTGAAGAGACCCGTTGACCCGATCGAGGGTGGACAAGTCGACCAGCATCGATGCCTGACGCCCGAACAGGTGGGGTTGGCCGAACTCGACTCCGGCGAGGATCGTCAGGTCAGGAAACCGATGACGGCATCGATCGATGCTCTCGCGGTAGCCGGCCACCTCCAGCGGCGGTGGCCGCAGATAGCCGTCGGGGTCGAGCATGCCTTGTTGGTGGGACATCAGGTCCGCGGGCGTGGTGCGCCATGCATCGTCGAAGTCGAAGTGTTCCGTGAAGACCACTGCCGGGAGACCGATCGCAACGGCGCGTTCACACATCAGTTCCATACGGCCGGCAGCGAATGAATTCGGGCCGCCGGTATCCCAGGACCATTCGCTGTGGACGTGACTGTCGGCAGGCAGGGGCACTGCTTGATGTTCGCATGGTCTGAACTCGTTCTCCGATCCTCCGGGTTCGGGTGTGCTGTTTGGCGATGGTCGATCTGGATGTCGCCATGCGCGGTGCACTCTTACCGCGGCACCTTTCGTGCCCGGTGAGGCGACATGAACTTTCAATCGCCAGCGGGGAACCGGCTCATGTCGAGGTGCTAATCGTCGAATGGGCTCCGGTTCCGGTGACAAGACCGTCAAGAATCGGCGAACCCGCTCGCTTTTGAAGTTGGGTCAACGCGTCCGGATACGGCCGGCCGGTACGTCGGTGTTCACGATTGTCGACGTAGATGACGAGGGCCGGTTCGTCCTCGAATCGGTCGACGGAATCCCCGAAGGTTACCGGTTCCCGATGCGGGAAGAAGACCTGATCCCGGAGTAGTACGCAGACGTCGGGCGCACTCCGCGGGTATTCAAAGACGCTGGGGCTGGCGGGAGTGCTGGGCAGCCCGTGCCTGCCGTAGCTCTGACCGACCGTGCAGGTGTTCCGAAAACCGCTATTTTGTACTACACAAATAGCCAATTTTGGACTACAGTATTACTATGGCGATCACATGGACCGACAGTGCACTCAAGCACGGCATCGACATCGAGGACGCGAAACATGCCATCGCGCACGCGCACTACATGGAACAGGACTTCGACGAACCCCGCCCTCCGTCGACCATCCGGCCCACCCTGTTCCTCGGTCCGCAACGTCGACTCGGAGCACCACTGCTCGAAGTCATGGTCGAGATCGGCCGACGTGACGTGACGATCTTCCACGTCATGGAGGCCCGGAAAAAACACCTCGACCGGATGAACGACTGAGCACAGCAGGAGGAAAGAAGCCATGAGCAGCAAGAAGAACAAGGATTACGACGACGCCGCCCGATGGGCCGAGGAAGACATGGTTCTTCCCCGCAACTCGACCACCGCCCGTCGCGGGGAGGACGCCGCTGCGGCAGGCCGGGCTTTGCTCGCCCGCGCACACGCCGGCCGACCGAGTCTCGATCCGCAGGCCGAGCCCGGCACCGAGTCACCGAAGCGGCAGGTCCGCCTACCGCAGGCGGTCAGCGAGCAGGTCGACACCATCGCCGCCGCCCAGGGCCGCCGCGCCGCCGAGGTCATGCGCGAGGCCATCACGCTGTATGTGCAGGAGCATCAGACCGCACAGCGATGAGCTGCCCGCACCGGGCACATGTCGACACTCGAACACCAACGAGAGGAGCCCCATGCCACCGACCGACGCCGATCCGCCCGCCGACCAGGAGATACCCGTCTACATGCTTCCCGACGGAACGATCCTGGCCTCGACCGATGCTCACGGAAAACCCATGACCACGTTCAACGGCATGCCCGTCGGGACCGGCCCCCACGGCGAAATCGTCCTCATGCCGACCGGCTGGACCGGCGATCTCACAGGTACGCAGTGGACGCGATTTCCGGGGACGATCCTCGACGCCGCCGGACCTGCACCGCGTTCACTCTTCGGCGGGTTCTGACTGCGGGGTGGGCTGGTCGCCGCGGGTCAAGCGCCACCACAGGGACGCCGGCCGACGAGGGATCGGGTCCGTGATGATCAGATCGGCCCACTTCGGATCACTCGTATAAGGGCGGCGGCGTTCCCGCCACTGCTCCGCGAGACGAGCCACATCCGGAGTACTCATCGGAGTGGACATGGTCTCGAGCGCCTCATCGAGCCACGGAATGTAGTTGCGAATCGCCACACTCGTCGCCCGCGAACCGACGAGCTGCGACGCGAGGATCGTGGTGCGATCACACTTCATCCGCCACGCCACCTCCGCTTGACCGGCGACCGGCGACCGGTTCGCCCAGCGTTTCGGCGCCTTGGAGGGCTTCCGGACCGAGATCTCGACGCGGTGGTCGATCTCATCGGCGACTTCCACCGCCGCGGAGGTATCGAGTCCGTCGGGCAAGGTGGCGATCAGCTCTGCCGCCCGCGCTTCCAGCGGTGCGTATCCGCGATCCCCGCTCATGTACCAGAACGTGTGTCCGGTCGCGAAGTACCACCGGTCGACCAGGCGGCGTTCGATGAGCGGCGGCCTGCGGATGGCGGTGAACAGCTGCGCGGTGGTGGCCCGAGCGGTGTCACGTGCGGATTCCCACGCGGGGTCCTCGAAGTTCTTGCCGACGGCGTGCACTGTGAGAAGTTCGCTGCGGAGCTGGGCGACCGTCGCTGCGACGTGGACACGAATCGCATAGCGGCTCGACCGTGGTCGCAGAGCCCACGGGACCAGAGAAACCTTCATAGTGCCTTTCTTTCGCATCGCTATCCCCGAGGTCTCGTGGTGCACCCGTGGATCACTTGACGATGACGATCCTGTAGTCGCCCGCCGCGGCTTCCCAGCGATCGCCGGTGCGCAAGGTCAAATATCCCACCGGATTTTCGTAGGCGAGATGAATCTGACGCTGCAATTCATCGATGACCTCCTGGTCGCCGACCGCCTGGTACGCGGTGAACAAAGGCTCGTCGCCGTAGCTGGTGGGCATCTGCCGCTGAAGTACGACTTCGCCGCACTTCGTTACAGTGACCGTCGCGTTCTTGATTGCCATGGGTATTTTCCTTCGGGGAAGAGGGATGCGGTAGGCGAGCATTGCGGGTGTGTTCACTCACCGCGACAGGCGAGAATCCGGAACCGGGCGAACGCAATTGCGGCGGCCAGCACCGCGCACACACCCGCGATCACTGCGACATAGGTGGGTATCGAGGTGGTGAATCCCATCGACCATGCGATCGCCACGCCGATGGCAATCGCAGCCAGCGCCGCGACCGGAAGCAGGAACGCCAACGACGTCACCGTTTCCGATCGTCGGGGATCCCCGAGAACCGTCAACGCACTCCACGCCCCGGCGAGAGCCATCAGATACGCCAGGGCGCCACTGACAAGATAGATACCGAAGACCAGTAGGTACGGCTCGATCACGATGCCGCTGTCGAAACCGACGTAGAGAACCGCGAACAGAAGACCCATGCCTACGGCAACGCCGACCAAGGTGGCCGGCACAATCGCCGCGTACCGTCCGGCGCACCCGGTCATGCCCCGCTCGTCGGCCCATGCACGCATCGTGGCGGCGACGTCGTCGCCGGTCACAGCTGAGGGAGGCAAGCCTGCTTCGGCGGCTGCGGTGAGTTCGTTGGACAACTCATCCCCCATTTCGCGGCGATCGGTGCGCCGTACCGCCGCTCGCCGCCAGGTGATCTTCGCTTGGCGCAGGATCGACGGGTCGATAGTGAAGCCCGATGCGGTCTTCGAGGTGTTCATCAGGTGCTCTCCCCAGGAGTGTTCAGTAGTGCGGTGACCGACGCTGCGACGGCGTTCCATTCAGCCCTGCCGCTGTCGAGAGCCTCGCGTCCTTGCTCAGTGAGCGAGTAGTACTTACGAGGCGGACCGGAGGGCGACGGGCGTTGTTCGGAGCGCACCAGGCCCGACTTCTCCAGACGCGCCAGCAGCGGATAGGACGATCCTCCGGCGACGAGAAGGTCACGGGCGCCGAGCCGTTCGGTGAGTTCATACCCGTAGACCGACTGCTCGTCGTCGAGGAGTGCGAGCAGGCAGATGTCGAGCACTCCACGAAGGATCAGGCTGCGCCGTTCAGCTACCATGCATAACATGGTAGCACTGCTTACTCTGCCACTGTGGACCAAGCCGCTAGTGGTGTGTCTCTCAAATAAATGATTGTTAGTCCGGTAGGATTCCCGCATGAGAAAGCCGGTACCTGCCCTGGAAATGACCCCGGGGCAACGTGAGGTGCTCGAATCGTTGGCGCGGTCGCAGTCCGGCGCGCACCGAGAAGTGGTGCGCGCGAAAGCCTTGTTGATGGCGGCCGACGGCCTGGCCAACACCTCGATCGCGCGAGCCTTGTCCGTCTCGCCAGGGTCGGTATCGAACTGGCGGGCACGGTTCACCGAGGACGGAGTGGCGCGGTTGGGTGAAGTCCGCAAAGGACGCGGCCGCAAGGCTTCGATCCCGCAGGAGACGATCGAGAGGATTCTCGATCTCACACAGAACTGCGGCACCTTTCGCACGGTGAGGCGACTCGAACTTTCACTCGCCAGCGGGAACCGGCTCATGTCGAGGTGTCGATCGTCGAACGGGTTCCGGTTCCGGTGACAAGACCGTCAAGAATCGGCGAACCCGCTCGCTTTTGAAGGTGGGTGATCGCGTCCGTATTCGTCCGGCGGGCGCGTCGGTGTTTACGATTGTCGACGTCGACGACGAGGGCCGGTTCGTCCTCGAGTCGGTCGACGGAATGCAGTATCAGCGGCGGCGCTCCAAGCTCCGGGGCCCCGGATCGATACCGACACCGCTGCCGCATTTCGGCTGCGGCCGTGTCGAACAGATGTCGGAACTGGCCGGGTACGGTCGCAGTCTCTGCCAATGGGGGGATTGTCGATTTCGCCTTGACCCGACATCGGGTCGACATCTTCGATGCAGTCGGATATGACGGAGGTTGTGACGACGAACCATATTGCGCCCAGCTTCACCGCAGGGGTTGCACTGCACAAGGCGCTGTCCGCTGCAGGTGCCGAGTGCACGATTCTGGCCAACATCGACGATCTCAGCCAGGGGCCGATCGATGCGCGGTCGATGCGCCGTCACGCATCTGGCTGGCTGTTCAGCCATGTCACCGCGCGCGAAGAACACTCTCGTCATATCGCGTGGCTACCTGCTTACGGGCGGTGGGATCCACAATTCATCGACGTGGATACCCCTACGGTGCTCTGGTTCGGTAGGAGATCTGCTGAAGAAATGTGCAGCATGCTGTATTTCGCGAGCGCTGCCACGGGCCGACCGTGGTCCTTCATCGACGTCACCGAAAGTAACGAATATAAGAGCGTCTCCTCCACGAGCCCATCAGAGCTAGAGTTGCTCGTCGATACCCAAGTACCAATGGACGACACGCAGTCCCGCGAGCTGGCCGAACGTTGGCGAATTCTTCAACACGAAAACGCGCCGTTTCGGGTGCTGACCGGTTCCACTCTGACATCGGTGCCGGAAGATTACTTCGATAGGTTGTTGCTTGAAAATACGCCGACTCTACCGACACCGATGAGTCGAGTGATTGCTGAAACTATGGGCGGGGCACAGTCAGGACCAGTATCTGATTATGTATTGAGGGGACGATTGATCGCGTTGATATCCGAGGGGACCATCGCAGCAGAGGGCAACCCCAGCACCATGGAATCGTGCCTCATACACCGCGTAGGTGCATGACCCAACCCCGCGACGTGTGCGCCGTTTTCCGGAATCCGCTGCTCCCTGAGTGGTCTACATGCTAGATCAGGTGACGTAGGTACCGCTCAGGATCGGAGAGAAAGTCCCTGGTCAGGCGAACGGGTGACGCATCACTGTAGGAAGTGTCGACGATGCTCCCATCGTCGCGAATCTCGAAAATCTGAGCCCCGGGAACCGCTAACCTGGATCTTTCGTGCGGCCCGCGTGCCGACCTGAGCGGTTTCGGATTGCTGTGGAAACCGTGGATTCGCTGAGTGGCCACGGCCCAGGGTCACGTCAAAGTCGTCTTTCCGCTGGTGAGAACCAGTTCTATCGCATCCTGAATGCAGAGTTGATACCGTCGGCAGGCCGCAGCGATATT
>NZ_SLVY01000008.1 GCF_004345605.1 Rhodococcus sp. SMB37 | reverse complement strand
CTGTCCCCATGCCCGCTCCACCGGCCCGGACAGCACCTCGAATAAAGCGAAAACCCCAGTTCACAGGGTCGCTAATCAACAACTACGGCGCCCTGAGAACATCCCCAGCACGCACGGTGAACCGATCGACCTTGTCGTCCGGCAGGTCCGTGTACTTGAGGTCGGTGAGATCCATCTGCCCCTGATACGTGATGTTGTTCATCCGCAGCACCGCATACTCGCCCTCGGCTCCGCTCTTCTCGCTCGTCCCATACTGGGCCGAATCGAGCAGGTCACCGATCGTGACAGCATTCGCACCCTTCACGCTGAACGCGGGATCACCGAACATGTCGATGAAGATCGACTGGGTCAGCTCGTCGAGGCGGGCGAGGGCTTCGCGGCGCTTGGCGCGGAGGGTGTCGGCGTGGTCGAGGATCGCCGCGATCCGCCGCTGCTCCTCGACTGAAGGTAGCGGAATCGGCAACGCGGCACACCGCTTCAAATCAAGGTTGGAGATATTCGTGGTTTGGCGTGCGAAACTCCGTACGGTCGCCTGGACCCGCGCTGAAGAGAAGAACCTGTACAGATAACGTGGATCGACCTGCTGCGGCTTTGCGCGCAGCGCTGTGACAAACCCACCGAAGGTGGACGGTGACTCCAATGATGGTATCCAGGAGCATTTTCCGACCAAGTTCCAACTGTTCGCAGACGAGATGAGCAGATCGCCCTCGTTCAGGTACTGCTCGTCGCGCTTCACGTGGCTCCGGTCGATCCACCAAACATCCGACAGATCGAGGTCAAGCTGCACATTCTTGGTTCGCATACAGGGCACTGAACCGTCGGTTCCAGCCTCGACAACATCGGTGGGCTTGAACGTCACCCCTCGAACGAAATCGGAAACCTCACCGAGTTGCACTGTTGTCCAACCACTCATGCTTCACCACCAGCAAGCATCTCCCGTAGCTGTGCCATGCCGTCGGTTATGTCCTTCTCGAGCCGATCCAGCTCGTCGAGGATCTCGGTCGGCGCTCTGTGCTCGATCTCCTCGTGCACGAGCTCCTTGTACCGGTTCAGCGACAGGTCGTAGCCCTGCGCGGCGATGTCCTCACGCGGCACGCAGAAACTCTGCTCGGTCCGTGCTCGCTCCTGCTCGCCGCCGTCACGATCGGTCCAGCGCCGCAGCACGTCCGGCAGGTTGTTCTTCGCGTGCTCGTCCTCGCTCACCGCCGCGAGCACACCGAGCTTGCCCTCGTCCAGCAGCGGATTGCGCTTGTCGTCCAACGAGAATCCGTCGGCCTGCACGTCGTAGAACCAAACGTTGTCGGTGCCGCCGGAGTTGGTCTTGGTGAAGAATAGAATCGCCGTCGACACACCCGCATACGGCTTGAACACACCGGACGGCAGCTTCACCACCGCATCGAGCTTCTGCTCCTCGACGAGAATCCTGCGAAGTTCCTTGTGCGCCTTCGACGATCCGAACAACACACCGTCCGGGACGATCACCGCCGCGCGGCCGCCAGGCTTGAGCAGACGGAGGAACAGCGCCAGGAACAGTAGTTCCGTCTTCTTCGTCTTCGCGATCTGCTGGAGATCCTTCGCGGTGTTCTCGTAGTCGAGGCTGCCCGCGAATGGCGGGTTGGCGAGAATCAGCGAATATGCTTCCGCATCACCGGTGTTTGCCTCGGCAAGTGAATCGCGATAGCGGATGTCGGGCTGCTCGATGCCGTGCAGCAGCATGTTCATCGACCCGATTCGCAGCATCGTGTTGTCGAAGTCGAAGCCGTGGAACATCTCGTGGTGATACTGCTCGCGCCCCTTACCGGAGTTGATCGCATCCGCATGGTTGGCGCGCATGTACTCCGACGCACCCACGAGAAAGCCGCACGTGCCGGACGCCGGGTCCACGATGGTGTCGCCCGGTTTCGGTGCCGTCATGTGCACCATCAGTTCGATGATGTGGCGCGGCGTGCGGAACTGGCCGTTCTGCCCGGCGGCGGCGATCTTCGCGAGCAGGTACTCGTAGATGTCGCCTTTGGTGTCGCGGTTTTCCATCGGCACCTTGTCCAATCGGTCCACCACCCGCTGCAGCATCCCCGCGTTCGGGATGCTGAGCCGCGCGTCCTTCATGAAATGCGCGTACGTGGACTCCTCGCCGCGCATGTTCTTGATGAACGGGAAAACCCGGTTCGCGACGATGTCGAACATCTCGTCGGCGTGCCGGTCTTTGAACACCGACCAGCGCAGGTCGTTGTAGGGCAGGCCCTGGTCGTCGGTGCCCTCGGGGAACGGGTTGCCGTCGAGCGGTGTGCCGAGCAGGTTTGCCTTCTCCAATGCGAGCGTCTGCTCGTCATCCAACCGGCGAATGAACAGCAGGTAGGTGATCTGCTCCATCACTTCGAGGGGATTCGAGATGCCGCCCGTCCAGAAGGCGTCCCAGACTGCGTCGACCTTGTTCTTGATGTCACCGGTGATCACGGGTACCGCTACCTGCCTGTTCTGCTCGCCGAAGTCCAACAGAACTGTATAGACCTGGCCACCGACACCGAGCGTGCAGGTTAGGGTGCCATGTGCCCGAATCTCCGATCGGCAGTGTTCCGAGCGGTCCGGTCCCAGAAGCACTGGTCGTACGACTGAGGTCTGCCGGATGTGTCTTCGCGGAAGACGAAGCCCGCCTGCTCAGCGATGCGGCGCGTAGCCCGTCCGATCTGGAAGACCTCGTACAGCAGCGGATCGACGGGCGTCCTCTCGAGCACGTGCTGGGATGGGCAGAATTCTGCGGTCTGCGGATCAGCGTCGACGCAGATGTGTTCGTTCCACGCCGTCGCACCGAATTTCTCGTGCACTGCGCCTCCGAACTCGTTGCACCGGGTTCATTCGTCGTCGACATGTGCTGCGGCTGCGGTGCGGTCGGGGCCGCGCTCGCCGCTGTCGAGCCCGAGATACGGCTGCACGCCGCCGACGTCGACCCTGCGGCGGTCCGTTGCGCGCGGCGCAACCTCGAACGGTGTGGCGGCGACGCCCACTGCGGCAACCTCTACGCGGCGCTGCCCGACTCGATGCGCGGCAGGATCGATGTGATCGTCGCCAATGCCCCTTACGTGCCTACGGCGGCGATCGCGACAATGCCGCCCGAGGCTCGACTACACGAGCCGCGTGTCGCGCTGGACGGCGGTATGGACGGACTCGACGTGCATCGCCGTTTGGCGGAGTCCGCGTCGGAGTGGCTTGCGCCCGGGGGACACCTGCTGATGGAGGCCGGTCCCCGGCAGGCCGAGGCAGCAACCGAGATCCTCGCTGCGGAGGGACTGACATCGGTCGTTCACCGGTCGGACGAGTTCGATGCCACCGTGGTTGTCGGAGTCGTCCACGATCGCGGCGTTCCCCCGCAGATCACGACCGGGGTGTAAGGAGATCGGAGGTGGGTAGACCGGAAGCATGGTTACATTTGCACTCCAGAATCCGAACACCGGTACGGACGAAGAGCAGTTCGAACGAATCGAAGACTCAGATCGAGATGCGATCCTCGATCGCGCCACCGAAGCGCAGCGCAGCTGGCAGGAGACCTCCATCGACCAGCGCGCGGGTGTTCTCCGCGCCGTCGCCGATCTCTATGAACAGCACAAAGACCAGCTGATCGAGAACATCGGCCGGGAGATGGGCAAGCTCCGACCGTGGGGCGCGGCCGAATTGGACATCGTGGTGGGCATCTACCGCTGGTACGCAGACAACGCCCACCAACTGCTCGCGCCTGAAGAACTCCCGGCGCAGGGCGCGGACCGTTCGTACGTGGTCAAGCGGCCGCTCGGTGTGCTCCTGGGTATCATGCCGTGGAACTTCCCGTACTACCAGGTCGCGCGGTGGGCGGCGCCCAACCTGCTGCTCGGAAATGCGCTGGTGCTCAAGCACGCGGGGATCTGTCCGCTGTCCTCCCAGGCGTGCGAGGACCTCCTGATAGATGCCGGGCTGCCGCGTGGTGTGTTCCAGAACATCTATGCTTCCGGCTCCCAGATGGGCCCCTTCATCGCAGACAAGCGGATTCAGGGTGTTTCCCTCACCGGATCCGAAGGCGCCGGTTCGGCCGTGGCGAAGACCGCCGGGGAGCACTACAAGAAGTCGCTGCTCGAGCTGGGCGGGAACGACCCCTTCCTCGTGTTGGACGCCGACAACCTGGAGTGGGTACTGGACCGATACGTGGACATCCGGATGTTTGCAACCGGCCAGGCGTGCAATGCGCCGAAGCGGCTCATCGTGCAGCCGGAATTCTACGATCGCACGGTGGCCTACCTGGAAAAAGCAATCGGCGCGCTCACGGTGGGTGCCTATGACGATCCGGATGTCGACGTAGGCCCGCTCAGCTCGATCGGTGCCCGTGACGAGATCGTCGACCGCCTCGCCACCGCAGCACGCGAGGGGACCGCCACGATCCGGGTGGGCGGGAAGAAGATCGACCGCGACGGCGCGTACATGGAGCCGGCCCTGCTCACCGATGTGGACCCGTCCGCAGATGTGGGGTGCAACGAGATCTTCGGCCCGGTCGCGATCGTGTACAAGGCGGACGGGGTGGACGAGGCCGTGCGCATAGCCAACGAGGAATCCGAGTACGGACTGTCCAGCTCTGTATGGTCTTCGGACGTCGACAAGGCTCACGAGGTGGCTGCGCGGCTCAAGGATGGCATGACGTTCGTCAACGAGCACGCCGTCACCGCAGCCGGGCTGCCTTTCGGCGGTGTCGGTCGTTCTGGCTACGGCCGTGAGCTGGCGCAGTGGGGCGTGGGCGAGTTCGTCAACGAAAAACTGATCCGTGTGTCCGGACAGCAAAGCGTTGGTCTGTCGCCCGTGTGAGCTTCGATCCCGGACAGATCAACCGAGCGGCAATTGCGCGAAGATGTCCGTCGGCTGGGGCGACCCGCCCGTCGGCTCGACGCTGAAGCCCAGCGCCGTAGCATCCGAAATACCTTCGAGAACAGCAGTGGTCGACGGTGCGACATCGTCCGGCGCCATGGTGCCCGCGGCGGTCGCGCCGTCCGGCCCGATCAGCCACATCTGGTAGACCGTGCCGTCGGTCGGCGGAGCAACGTTGTTCATCACCAGCACGCCGGCATCGACGTCCTTCGAATACACGACCGTAGCCGTGCCGCCACCCTCGATGGAACCGGAGGTGGTACGCACGTCGTCGGCTGCGAGGACCTGGGCGGAGGTGGGAGGCGATTGTTCTCGGAACTGCGCTGCGACACCGATGCCGCCGATCGCGATCACTACGGCGGCCGCGGCGGCGAGCAAGAAGTTGCGTCGCCGGTTCCGGCGTGCCGCCAGGGAGATCGGGGCGTCGGCCGCATGCAGGTCGGGTGTCGCGATTGCGTCGAGGAGACGTTGCCGCACGCGCGCGGGTGGGTCGACGGCAGTCGCGTCCGACACCGTCGCCATGGATTCGCGGATCTCGCGGACCTCTCGCAGGAATGCCGCAGCGACGTCGGAGTCGGTCTCCGCCAGGCGGGCTTCGATCGCACGACCTTCGTCGTCGGACACCGCATCCAAGGCGTACACAGCGGCGAGATCGAGCAGGTTGTCTTCGTCGCCGAAGCCGGACCGTGTGCTACTCGTCATCGCTGTTCACCCCCAGACAGTTCTTCAGGCGGAGCAGGCCGTCCCTGATCCTGGATTTGATGGTCGGCAGCGTCGCGGACAGTCGTTCCGACACTTCCCGATAGGTGAGGCCGCCGTAATAGGCGAGTTCGACGGACTGGCGCTGTAGTTCGGTCAGCGTGCCCAGACACTCGATCACCTGTCGTGTGTCGTCGCGGCGGAGCGCTTCGTCGCTGACACTGTCGAACTCGGTGGGCGTGGTCAGGGCGCCGTAGCGGGACTCTCGTTCGGCGCCGGACTGCTCGGCGCGCACCCGGTCGACGGCCCGGCGATGCGCCAGCGTGATCAGCCACGCGAGTGCAGACCCCTGCGTGCGATCGAACCCCGGCGCCGTGCGCCATACCTGCAGGTAGACCTCCTGCAGCGTTTCCTCGCTGTAGCCGGGGTCGCGGAGTACCCGCAACACCATGCCGTACGCCCTCGATCGCGTCAGGTCGTAGAACTCTGCGAAGGCAGCCGAATCCTCGGCGGCGACCCGAACGAGCAACGCCTCGAGCGTGTCGGTTCCGCCGCCGACACCGGTCATGGTCCGTGTCCGCTCATCGGACGAAACACTAGCCGGACGATTCGCGCCGCTCAACCTGCGCCTGCCGGTCTGCAGGCCGGCCTCGAGTCCTGGCGGCGGATCGAGCACGGCCATCATCTCCCGGGGTCGCGCGACCGTGGTGGCCGCGGAACGAAGTACGACGTGCGCTGCTGGTACTCGGGATACCCGGGTCGCTCCGACATCGACTGCTCGAGCAGCCGCGCACCTGTCGCGTAGACCAGGAAGTACGTCATGATCGCGGGGGAAGCCACCGTGACCACTCCTGGCCACACACTCGCCGCGATCAGCCACACTCCCCACCACACGGTGGCGTCGCCGAAATAGTTGGGATGTCGCGTCCACGCCCACAACCCGCGGTCCATGACCCGGCCACGATTCGCCGGATCCGATTTGAACCGCCGCAGCTGCAGGTCGCCGATCGCCTCGAACGTGAGGCCGACGACCCACGCGGCGACACCGACCCAGAGCACCACCGTGCCGACGCCACCGGTGGGCCCGAGCACCGCCGAAACCTGGATCGGCAACGACACGAACCATTGCGCCGCGCCCTGGGTGACGAAGATCTTCCGGACGACGGTGCCGACAGCGTTGCCACCGGCACGCTCGAGCATCTCCGTGTAGCGAGGATCCTCGCCCTTGCCGAGCGACTTGCGGTACATGTGCCACGTCAGCCGCAGGCCCCACACCGTGACCAGCACGAGCAGGAGCAGCCTGCGCGAGGCGTCACCGCTGCCGAGCAGCGCTGCTGCCGCGGCCACCGCCACGAAGCCGAGACCCCAAGAGACGTCCACGACGTTGTAGCGCCCGATCCGGTGCCCGACGGCGAAGGTGATTGCCTGGATCACCGCGAGCAGGACCAGGGCGGTCGCGGTGATGAGGAAGAACTCCGACCAGGTGCTCATCGCTCGTTCTCCTTCCGGAACACGATCTGCTGGACGTCGAGGTATCCCGACCGGAACCCTGCCTCCGAATAGGCCAGGTAGAACTCCCACATGCGCCGGAACGTGGCGTCGAAGCCGATGTCGGCGACCTGGTCTGCGTGCGCGACGAAACGTTCGCGCCACAGCCGCAGGGTTTCCGCGTAGTGCTCGCCGAACTGCAGGCGGTCGACGGTGCGCAGCGACGTCAGCGCGCGGGTGGTTACGTCGATCGATTCGGTCGACGGCAGCATCCCGCCGGGGAACACGTACTTGTGGATCCAGGTGTAGGTGTCGCGGGTTTCCGTCATCCGGTCGTGCGGCATCGTGATGGCCTGCAGCGCGACGAGACCACCGGGTCGTAGCAGCCGGTCGAGGCTACGGAAGTAGGTGGGCCAGTAGTCGTATCCGACCGCCTCGATCATCTCCACCGACACGATCGCGTCGTATTCTCCGTCCACTGCGCGGTAGTCGAGGAGATCTATCCGTACGCGGTCCGACAGACCGGCCTCCGCCACTCGCCGTCGGGCCAGCGTCTGCTGTTCCACCGAGAGGGTCACCGAACGCACGGTGGCGCCGCGTTGCGCGGCACGCACACTCAATTCGCCCCATCCGGTACCTATTTCGAGGAGCTGAGTCCCTGGGCCGACCTGTGCGGTGTCGAGCAGGCGATCGATCTTGCGGCGCTGGGCTTCCGCGAGAGTGTCTCCATGGGCGGGGAACTCGTCGAACAGGGCGCTCGAGTAGGTCATGGTCTCGTCCAGGAATGTTTCGAACAGTGCGTTCGACAGGTCGTAGTGACGGGAGACGTTCGAAGGGGTGTTGTCCTCTGTGTTCCATTCGGACACAGGATGGTTCGGAACGAAAGCCCGACGCAGGCGCTGCAGTGGCCGAGGGATCAGCGACCCCATCTCGGCGGCGAACGGGGTGAGCACCGCGACCGGGTCCGATGCGGTCCAATCACCCGCCATGTAGGACTCACCGAAACCGATGAGCCCGCCGGCGCCCAGCCTCCGGGCGAAGTCGGTGGGCCGGCGAATGATCATGCGGGGCAGGATCCGGTCGGGTGGGCCGACGCCGAGTACGGTCCCGTCCGGGTACTCCACCCGCAGGTCGAGGCGTGCGGCGGCGCGTCGGAACAGCCGGTCGGCGACCACCGCGGCGATGCGGGCCCGCGGTCCTGCGGGGACCTGTGCCACGTCGGGCCATCTGTGCGGGTCGACGCTCACGCGTTGGGTGGGCAACTCGAGTTCGGGTGTGCTCATCGGGAAATCTCCTGAGTAAGGCCGGGGGAAGGGGCCGGATCCGGGCGCGGGACGAGTGGCAGCCTGCGCAACCACAGTTCGACGCCGTGCCTCCGGATGCGAGCCGAAATCATGTGGGACGCGAGCGGATGCGCGATCTGGGCACGCACGACGGCGCCGATGGTGGCGGGCCGGCCGGACCCGCGCATCGTGGCGGTGAACGGCGGTTGTCCTTCGCGATGCAGGGCGACCTCGACATCGAGAAAGGGGCCTGGCTCCGCGACCCGCAGGGTGTACCGGCCGGCAACCTCATTGAACGGGGAGACGTAGAAGACCTTGTCGGCCTCCGCGTACCCCGAGGCATCCGGCCTCAGCAGATAACAGTGCCGCCCCCCGTAGGTGTTGTGCACCTCGGCGACGACGCACACGAGTGCTCCGTCGGGGTCGTGACACCAGAACAGCGTCAGCGGATCGAAGACGTGACCGAGTACCCGCGCGTTCAGCAGCGCGGTGATACGCCCACCGCGCAGGTCGATACCCTCGCCCGCGAGATACGCGTCGATCCGCCCGCGGAGCGTTGCATCCGAGCGTGTGTCGTCGAAATGATCGGTCGGGTCGAAACCGGCGAACGGACGCAACCACCACGGCAGCACCGGAAGGTCGTCGAGGTCGATGTACCAGCTGTAGCTTCGGTATTCGAATGCGTGCCGGATCGGTGCGCGCCGAACGTGTCCGATTCTGGTGCGGTAGATCCACGCCGTGGTCACGGGGACACCTCCGCCCCGATGCAAGAAGGCACACCCCACTCGACGCCGAGCCGCCGAGCGGCCTCCACACCAGACCGCGCTCCGTCTTCGTGGAATCCCCATCCGTGGTACGCCCCGGCGAATGAGATTCTGCTGTCGCTGATCTCGGGCAGACATTCCTGTGCTGCGACCGATTCCGGGGTGTAGAGCGGATGTTCGTATGTCATCTCGGCGAGAACCGTGCTCGGATCGACGAGATGTGCGCCGCCGAGCGTCACGAGGAATCGCCGATCCGTCACATCGGTCAAGCGCATCAGCCGGGTCATATCGTAGGTCACGATCACCTCGTCGGAGCCGCCACCCGCCGGGGTCAGGTAGTTCCACGAGGCTCGCGCACGTTCGGCCCGCGGCAGCAGCGAGGTATCCGTATGCAGTTGCACATGGTTCGTCGAATACGGCATCGCTCCGAGTATTCGACGCTCCGCCTGCGTCGGCCGGGCGAGCATCGCGAGGGCCTGCGCGGGGTGCACGGCGATGACCGCGGCGTCGAACCAGCGCACATCTCCGTCGCCGACGACCACGCACACACCGTCGTCGGTCCGTTCCACACTGCGTACCGGTGTATCCACGAGGACCTCGCCGAGCCTGCTCGCGAGAGCATCGACGTAGGTGCCGGATCCACCGGTCACTGTCCGCCACGTAGGGGAGCCGAAGACGGTGAGCATGCCGTGGTGGTCGAGAAACCGGAAGAGGTAGCGAGCGGGATAGCGGGTGGCCAGCGCCGGGTCGCACGACCACACCGCGGCGACGAGAGGGGTCATGAAATGATCGATGAAGAACGGGGAGAAGCGATTCCGCGCCAGAAAAGCCTCCAGCGGCTCGTCCTTCCCGTCGTCGCCCGATTCGAGTAGGGCCAGCGCGGCGCGGTGGAAACGCAGGACCTCACCCAGCATCCGGAGGTAGCGCGGCTTCGTGAACGACCGCCAGGTGGGAAAGAGCCCCGGAAGACCCTTGGCACCCGCATATTCGATGCCGGTGGCGTCGGACCGGATCGACATCGACATGTCGGATTCCTGAGTAGCGACACCGAGTTCGTCGAACAGGCGTAGCAGTGTGGGATAGGTTCGGTCGTTGTGCACGATGAACCCTGTGTCCACCGACACCTGCGACCCGTTCTCGAGCACGAGGTGGTGGGTGTGTGCGTGACCGCCGAGTCGTGAGTCGGCCTCGAACAAGGTCACGCGGTTGCGCTGCGACAGCACATGGGCGGCGGTGAGGCCGGAGACGCCGCTGCCGATCACGGCGATGGATCGCGACAGTGTGCGCGTCATGGTGGTACGCGTCCTCGGGTCGAAGGGGAACTCCATGCCCGGTCTTCGGTGCCGAGTGTCATCCCGGATGGGTGACATCGGCGCAGAATTTTTCTTCGATCCCACCCATCCGTGTGCCGAGCAGTGGCGAATGACCATCGACACACCTCATCGAGCGGCCCACGGGTCGCGCGTCCCGAAGGGAAGAAGACGATGGCAAACCGGACACGAAAGAGCTTGGCACTTGTCGGTATCGGCGCTGCAGCGATGCTGAGCATCTCCGCCTGCACGTCGGACGACAACTCCGACACTCCGATGGACACGACCACCATGGCGGAAACGACCATGCCGATGGAGACGACCACCTCCGGCGCCGCGACACCGGCCGGGCTCGTCGGGCCGGGATGCGCCGCCTATGCGGAGCAGGTGCCGACCGGACCGGGCTCGGTCGAGGGCATGGCCGAAGAGAATGTGACGACTGCGGCCTCGAACAACCCGATGCTCACGACACTCACCTCGGCGGTTTCGGGGCAGCTGAACCCGGAGGTGAATCTCGTCGACACGCTCAACGGCGGTGAGTTCACCGTATTCGCGCCGGTGGACGACGCGTTCGCGATGGTCGATCCCGCGACCCTCGAGACACTGAAGACGGACTCGGCGATGCTCACCGACATCCTGACCTACCACGTGGTTCCCGGACAGATCGCGCCCGCGGACATCGCCGGCGAACAGACCACGGTCCAGGGTGGCACGGTCGAGGTGGCCGGTTCGGGCGACGACTGGATGGTCAACGGTGCCAACGTGATCTGCGGTGGAGTCGAAACCGAGAACGCAATCGTGTACCTGATCGACGGTGTGCTGATGCCGCAGTAGCCCTACAACTTCGACTGTGAGGACATCCCGTGAGAAGAGCGATCATCGGCCTCGCTGCGGCACTACTGGCCGCAGCAGGCTCCACACTGGTGGCGGCTCCGGCGCAGGCGGAGCCCCTGAGCCCTGTAGCGCAGCTCGATGTGAGCCGCTACCTGGGCCAGTGGTACCAGCTGGCGGCCAATCCGGCGCCGTTCAACCTGGATTGCGTGCGCGACACCACCGCGAACTACACGCTGATCGACGAGCAGAACATCCGCGTGGAGAATTCGTGCACCACCGTCACCGGTGAACGCCGGGGTATCGTGGGCAACGCGCGGGTCAACGACACTGCGGCACTGCACGTGTCGTTTTCCGATGTGCCGTCACAGGATTCACTCGACGGGCCGAGCAACTACATCGTCGCGCACCTCGCCGACGACTACTCGTGGTCGCTGGTCGGTGATCCGAGCAGGCTCTCCGGGTTCGTGCTGTCGCGGTCCCCGGTCGTGGACGTGGCGGAGTGGCAGGAGATCCGCGCGGTCGTGGAGGCACAGGGATACAACTCGTGCTTGATGCTGACCTCGCCGACCACGGAGGGAATGCAGGAGATCAAGCCGCTCTGCACGGTGTGAGCGGAACGGAAATGGGCCGGTGGCGTCAGTCGTCACCGGCTTTCCGTGCTGTTCCCGCAATGTTCTCGAGCATGCCGGCGAAGATGATTCCGTGGAACGGAAGCAGCGAGTACCAATACAACTGTCCCGACAGGCCTTTGGGGAAGAAAACGGCGCGCTGGTGTAACCGCGTGCGATCCGTACCGAGGGATTCGAGCCGCCATTCGAGCCATGCGCCACCGGGCGCGAGCATCTCCGCACGCAACCGCAACAACTCCGGTCGCTCGATCCGCTCGACCCTCCAGAAGTCGAGCGCATCTCCGGTGTGCAGGGTGCGTGGATTCCGCCGTCCGCGGGTCAGGCCCACCCCGCCGACGAAGCGATCGAGCCAGCCACGGATCGTCCACGCCAGTGGAAAGGAATACCAGCCGTTCTCTCCGCCGATGCCCTCCACCACCTCCCATACCGCGGTCACGTCGGTGTCGCAGTCGATACTGCGCTCGTCCGTGAAGACGACCTCCCCGGCCCAGTCCGGGTCGGACGGCAGCGGATCGGCAGGAGCCCCCACGGGTGATGCGTTCGCCCATGTGGTTTCGACCTCGCCGCGTTCGATCCGTCCGAGGGCCAGCCGAACGGCGTCGCGGTACCCGGTGAGCCCGCCGCTCGGTGGTGGGATGACCGCGTCGATGTCATGGTCGTCCATCACCGCGTCGTTGCCCAGCGATTCGATCAGGGCACGACCCAGGGACGGCGGGATCGGTGTGACCAACCCGATCCACAGCCCGGCCAGTTTCGGGGTGAGTACCGGAAGCACCAGGATCCTGCGCCGGCGTAGACCAGCGACTTCGGCGTAGACCTGCATCATCTCGCCGTACCGCAGCACATCGGGCCCACCGATGTCGAAGACGCGACTGCGGGACAGAGGCGAGGTCGCCGCAGCGACCAGATAGTGCAGCACGTCGCGGATCGCGATCGGCTGGATCCGGTTGTCGACCCAGCGCGGCGTGGTCATCACGGGCAGGCGGTTGCTCAGATGGCGGATCATCTCGAACGACGCCGAACCCGAACCGATCACCACACCGGCCTGGAACACCAACGTGGGCACCCCGGAGTCCAGCAGGACATGCCCCACCTGTGCCCGTGATCGAAGGTGCGCCGACAATTCTGCGGATTTCGGGTGCAGTCCACCGAGATACACGATTCTTCCGACGCCGGCTCTATGGGCGGCGGCCGCGACATGCTCCGCCGCGCGCCGCTCGGCATCGAGGAACTCGCCGCGGGCACCCATCGAATGCACCAGGTAGTAGACGACGTCGACATCCCGACACGCGTTCTCCACCGAGCCGGGATCGCCGAGGTCGCCGCGAATCACGTCGAGGTCACGCGCCCACGGCACGTCGCGGAGCTTCTCGGGGCTACGCACCAGGACCCGTACACGGTGGCCGGCAGCGAGGAGGCGAGGAGCGAGTCGGCCCCCTATGTAGCCGGTGGCGCCGGTCAGGAGGACAGTGCGCGGGCGCGCCGTGGTGTCGGCGTCATCGGTCTCGGTCATCGCGTTGCGGGAAGGTGACCCAGCTGATGGCGCAGGCAGTCCTCGAGGGAGGACCGGCGGAACGTGTGTCCGGCGTCGAGCAGACGACGCGGTACGACATACTGATCCGCGGTTGCCAGCTCACGGGCACCCTGCTCGCCGAGCAGTAGTTTCGGCCCGAAGCCGGGAACCGGCAACAACGCCGGACGGTGCAGTACGCCCGCGAGAATACGCGTGTACTCCTCGTTCCGGACCGGATCGGGCGCGACGGCGTTGACGGGACCCGACAGCGCAGCGTCGTAGAGTGCGCGGTGGTAGATGTCGAGGAGATCGTCGATGTCGATCCACGACAACCACTGCCGTCCACTGCCCAGGCGTCCACCCAGGCCAGCGGCGAACAGGGGTCGCATCAATTGCAGGGTGCCGCCGCGTGGGGTCTGCACCACCCCCGTGCGCACATTGACCACCCGCAGTCCGCCTTCCGAGGCAGGTGCGGTGGCAGCTTCCCAGTCGGTCACCACGTCGGTGAGGAAACCCCCTCCACCCGAGGAATTTTCGTCGAGCGGTTCGTCGCCCCGGTTGTAGCCGTACAGGCCGATGGCCGACGCGCACACGAACGTGGCGGGTCCGTTCGCTGTATCGGCCGCGCGTTCGGCGAGCCGTCGCGTCGGCCCGATGCGGCTGTCGCGTATGGCGGCCTTGTGCGAATCGGTGAACCGTCCGGCGATCGACGCACCGGCCAGGTGCACGACGGCGTCGACGCCCTCGAACAGGTCGGGGGCGGGCGCCTCGGGATCCCAGCGGCGCTCGTCTTCGCCGTGTGCCGGCCGCCGTACGAGGCGGATGACGCGGTAACCCCCGGTGCTCAGGAATGCGGTCAGTGCCGTGCCGATGAGCCCGGATGCGCCCGAGATCGCGACTGTCACAGGTCGTACCCCCTGCTCGTGCGACCACCGGTGCCTCGCGAGGTCGTCGGCGAGCTGACGGTGCCGATACCGGAACGTCTGGAGCAGCAGGCGCTCGGGGATCGGGGTGTCGACGAGATCGGTCACGCGGGTGCGGTTGTCGTCGACCTTCTCGAACCGGTGCTCGTGGCGCCACGAGCGGACAAGTCCGGCCGGCAACGACATCACACCGTCGCGACCGAGCTCGTCGACGAAGCGGCCGGGTGGGTAATAGGCGTCGGGCTGATGATCCGCGACCCAGCGCAAGCCCCCGGGAAGACCGAGGACGGCACGACCGTTCTCGAGCGAGTCGGCCTCGGACACGACACTCATCGGCTGCCACGGTGGGAGCAGACGATGGATCGCGCCAGGCCTCGCGTGCCAGTCGAACACTTCGTCGCGGGACGCCTCGACGATGCTGCTGTATTCGATTCCCATCGGTGCCTCCGTGGATCGTATTCCGCCTGTGCATTGCTCGGAGCCGGTCGACCGGCGGATGGATCAGCTGCGGGCGGAGATCTCTCCGTACCGTGCCAGAGCCACTTGCCGTTCGTGGGCATGGTCGACGAGCGGCTGTGGATATCCGGCCGGGGGGCCGTCCGGCAGCCGATGGACACTCTTGCCCGTGACGTCACGCAACTCGGGTACCCAGCGGCGCACGTAGTCACCCTTCGGATCGAACTTCTCGCCCTGCGAGGTGGGGTTGAACACGCGGAAATAGGGCGAGGCATCGGTGCCACACCCGGCGGTCCACTGCCATCCGTGCTGGTTGGAGGCGAGATCGCCGTCCACGAGGTGCGTCATGAAATGCTGCGCGCCCCACCACCACGGCAGGTGCAGGTCCTTGGTGAGGAACGATGCGACGATCATCCGTAGCCGGTTGTGCATCCATCCTTCGGCGAGTAGCTGCCGCATGCCGGCGTCGACGATCGGGAATCCTGTGCGGCCCTGCTGCCACGCGGCGAAGGCGCGATCGGCGTCGGGGCCGGTGTCGTGGCGGAGGTCGTCGAACCGGTGGTTGTAGTTGCGATACGCGGTGTCGGGACGGTGATGCAGCACGTCGGCGTAGAAGTCACGCCAGCACAACTCGCTGCGGAAGGTCGTGGCGCCCGAGTCGGAGCGGTCCCGCAGATCGTGGAGCAGAGTGCGCGGATGCAGACATCCGAATTTCAGCGCGGCGGACAGGCGGCTCGTGCCGTCGAGATCGGGCCGGTCGCGCTCGGTGTCGTATCGTTCGAGTCCGTCGTCGCGGAATTGCCGCCATCGGCGCAGCGCGGCGCTCTCCCCGGCGGGCGGCAACACGATGTCGGCGGCATCGTCGGCGGGGATGGCCACGCGCAGACCGGTGTCGCCCGGGTCGAGCCAGGTCACGGTGGCCGCGTCGGTGCTCGCCGGAGGCCGCCACCCGTGTTCGATCCAGGCGCGACGGAACGGGGTGAAGACCCGGTACGGCGTGCCGTCGTCCTTGAGGACACGCCCCGGCGACACCGCGTAGGGCGAGCCGGTCCGGACGAGCGGGATGCCGGCGAGAGCGGCCTCGACTGCACGGTCGCGTCGCGACCCGTACGGCGCATGGTCTGCGCTGATATGCACCGCGCTCGCATCGAACTCGCGCGCGACCGCAGGCACTACGTCGACCGGGTTTCCGTGGACAACCAGTAGACGGCCGTCGAGGTCGTCGTCGAGTGCGCGCAGGCAACGCAGCAGATACGTATAGCGCGGTCCGGGTGTCGCGAGCGTGTCGTCGAGCACGAACAGCGCGATCAGACGATCTGCATCGGCGGCGCTCGAGAGAGTGGGCAGATCGTGTAGACGCAGATCGCGGCGGAACCAGACGACGTGGGTACTCACCCGTCCAGTGTGGCCGACTGCGGATGGGCGACAATGGCGAACATGACCGATGCGTTCGACGTTCCCATTCGCGACGACTCGATCAGGCTCGGCCAGTTCCTGAAACTGGCGAGCCTGATCGAGTCGGGTGCGGAGGCGAAGGAAGTGATCGCCGACGGCCTCGTCTCGGTCAACGGCGAGGTCGAGGTGCGCCGGGGCCGGCAGTTGAACACCGGTGACGTCGTGGAGATCGCTGGGACGAGTGCCCGCGTCGTGAGGGGCTGACCTCGGTCAGTTCGCGGTGCGGACGACCACGCCGTCGTGGTCGCTGTAGACGATCTCACCCGGGTTGAAGGTCACGCCGCCGATCTCGACGGGAACGTTCTTCTCACCCGACCCGGTCTGGGTGCTCTTGCGAGGGTTGGTGCCGAGGGCCTTGACGCCGATGTCGAGGGTGCGCAGGATCGCGGAGTCGCGGACGGCTCCGTTGACGATCACGCCGGCCCAGCCGTTGTCGACGCCGCGTCCGGCGATGATGTCGCCGACGAGCGCGGTGTGGATGCTTGCGTCGCCATCGACCACCAGGACACCGCCGTTGCCGGGCTCCGACAGAGTCTGCTTGACCAGCAGGTTGTCCTGGAAGCAGCGGATCGTCGTGACCGGGCCGGCGAACTCGGCGCGGCCGCCGAACTGGATGAACTGGGTGTCGCAGCTGCGGATGTCCGGGCCGATCTCGTCGGCGAGGTCGGCGGTCGCGGTGAATTCGATGGCTTCGCTCATGGGGCGAGAATAATCCCTGCGCGTGCGCCGATCGGTGATGGTGACGACCACCACGAACCCGCCTCGGGTGCAATTGGGTAGATTCTTGTATTCTTACGGGCCGATTTCGACCATAACGGATACAGGACGGTGCCATGCCTCTCGACGCCCGCTCGACGGTTGTTCGCGTGCCGAAAGCCGGAGAACTGATCGCTGCGAGCCTGCGTCGGCAGATCATCACAGGTGAACTCCAGGCAGGTGAGCCGTTACCCAACGAGGCCGCGCTCATGGAGCGATTCGGAGTGTCTCGGCCGACGCTGCGCGAAGCTTTCCGCATCCTCGAATCCGAAGGCATCATCACTGTGCTCCGCGGTGCGCGCGGCGGCGCTCGCGTGCAGGCGCCCGACGGGTCCACTGCTGCGCGCTACACGGGTCTGCTCCTGCAGTACCGAGGTGTTCCACTCGCCGATGTGTACCGAGCCCGCACCGAACTCGAGGTCGCGGCAGTCGGGCTGATCGCCGCGAATCCCGACGACCGCATCGACAGGCTCGCCGAGGTCGTCGAACGCGGCGGGGACCTGGTCGACGATCCGCATGCGTTCGTCAAGTACGTCAGCGACGTGAACCGGACGATCATGGACCTCGGCGGCAATCAGACGATGTCGACCCTCGCGAGCATGCTGCTCGACATCATGGACGCGCACAACGCGCTGTACCTGTCGACCCGGACGGAACAGGACAGTCCGGGGGTTGCCGTCGCGTTGCGTGCCAACCACAAGCTCGTCGCCCTGCTGCGGGCGGGTGAACCGGGTGCGGCGGAAGCGTTCTGGCGGCGCCACCTCGACAGCGTCGAGCGCTACATGACCGGTGATTCGGAGACCACCCTCATCGAGGTGCTGTCCTGATCAAGCGGCGCCGGTGATGGTCAGCCACACCAGCGCGACGTTGAGCGCGATGATCAACCCCGCCGTGAGCCATGCTGCGGCGGTCACGATCGGGGCGTTGCGACGGTCGCCCATCACCCGAGCATCCGCTGTCATGCGGACGAGCGGGATCACCGCGAACGGGATGCACATGCTCAGCACCACCTGACTGAGCACGAGCGCGAACGTCGGGTCCACCCCGACGGCCAGCAGGATCAGAGCGGGGATCATCACGACCACGCGTCGGATGAACGGCCGGACCCGAATGTGCAGCAGGCCTGCCATGATCTCCGCGCCGGCAGCCGAACCCACCGCGGTCGACGCCAGTCCCGACGCGAGCAGTCCGATCGCGAACACCATCGCGACGGCCGGGCCGAGTGCATCGGAGATCGCGGCGTGCGCGCCTTCGATGGTGTCGGTGCCGGGGGTGTCGCGGAGGGCGGATGCGGCGAGCAGCAGCATGCCGATGTTGACACTGCCAGCGACGAACAGGCCACCGGCCACGTCCCACCGGGTTGCGCGCATGACGCGGTCGAGCCTCGGCCCGGGATCGACCTTGCCGTGCCGTCCGCGCGACAGGGCCGAATGCAGGTAGATCGCATGCGGCATCACCGTGGCGCCCAGCATCGATGCGGCGAGCAGCACGGTGTCGGTGCCCTGGAAACGGGGAACCAGCCCGGCGGCGGCGTCGCCGGGGGAGATGTCTGTGAACAGCAGACCGCACAGGAACCCGACAGTGATGATCGCGAGGAGGCTCACCACGACGAATTCGAACGTGCGCTGGCCGCGGCGGCTGTGCACAGACAGGATCACCATCGACACGACCCCGGTGATGAGACCACCGACGAACAATGGGAGTCCGAACAGCAGGTGGAGCGCGATCGCGCCACCGATGACCTCGGCGACGTCCGTGGCGACAGCCATGACCTCGGCCTGCATCCAGAACGCGCGACGCGACGGGGTGCGAAGCCGCTCGCCGAGCAGTTCAGGAAGGGAGCGACCTGTGACGACCCCCAGTTTGGCCGACAGGTACTGGACGAGAATGGCCATCGCATTCGCAGCGACCAGTACCCACAGCAGCAGATAGCCGTAGCGCGCCCCCGCTGTGAGGTTCGCGGCAACGTTGCCGGGGTCGACGTACGCGACGGCTGCGACGAACGCCGGGCCGAGCAGTGTGGCCAGGCGCGGCGTCGCCGCGGCGGTGCGCGGCAAACTCAGCGGCCGAATCTGCGCTCGTAGTCGGCACGCTCACGATCGGCACGGGCGCGTGCTTTCGCGCCCAGCAGTCGGGGGTCGTAGCCGTGCTGCTGCAGGCGGTGCCGCTGCCAGATCGGCATGAGTGCCACCGAGAAATAGATCCACGGAATCAGGAGAAGCAGCATCATCGAGAGCGGGATCCACACCGGGCCCGGTATCAGCAGGAACAGCAGCAGGAACGGGATGAGCGGCAGGTTCCACCGCAGCAGATATCGCCGGGTTCCTCCGGGCCCGAGGATGTCCTCCCGGACCCACTCGCGCAGCTCCACGGGCAGCGTCCGGCCGAACATGTAACCGATCCGCTGAGGCAAATTAGGTCGCGCGCTACTCATATTGTCGAGGATAGTGCTTCTACTCGTAGAGCCGCGTCAGGCTGTCCGAGAATGTATCCACCACCACTTTCCTGCGCAGCTTCATGCTCGGCGTGAGATCGCCCTCTTCGATTGAGAGTTCGCGCTCGATGATCGTGAACTTCTTGACCTGCTCCCACCGGTTGAGTTGCAGGTTCAGCTGATCGATGTCCTTCGAGATCAGCTCGCGGGTCTTGTCGTGCTGTGTGATGTCGGAGAACGATTGCCCGTCGAGGCCGTTCTTGACTGCCCACTCGGTGACGGCTTCGGCGTCCAATGCCACCAGTGCGACGCAGTACGGCTTGCCCTCGCCGTGAACGATGATCTCCGCAGCGTACGGCGAGATGCCCTTGAAGGTCGCGGCGATCGCGGACGGCGCGACGTATTTGCCCTGCGACGTCTTGAACATGTCTTTCTTCCGGTCGGTGATCTTCAGGTAGCCGTCGTCGTCGAGGCTCCCGATGTCGCCCGTGTGGAACCAGCCATCGGCCTCGAGCGCTTCGGCGGTGGCGTCGGGACGGTCGTGGTAGCCGGTCATCACGCCGGGGCCCTTGATGAGCACTTCACCGTCCTCGGCGATCTCCACTTCGGTGCCGGGGAGGGGCCAGCCCACCGTGCCGAGCCGGTTGGCCTGGGGGCGGTTGACACAGGACGCGGCAGAAGTCTCCGTCAGTCCGTAGCCCTCGAGTACGGGGATGCCGACGGCGTCGAACCACTGGGCCACGTCGGGGTTCAGTGCCGCCGAGCCGGAGATGAAGAAGCGGAGCCGACCGCCGAATCGTTCCCGGATGGTCGAGAGCACCAGCTTGTCGGCAATCTTGTGCTGGGCCGAGTCGAGCATGCCTGGAGAACGACCGTCCTGACGCGCCTTCGAGACGTTGGTGCCCACGCCCATGGCCCAGTCGAAGAGCACCTTCTTGATGCCGCCTTCTTCCGCCATCATCCCTTCGACGCGCGCGTGTGCCTTCTCGAAGATTCGGGGCGCGGCACCCATGAAGGTCGGGCGCACGACGGCGAGGTTCTCGACGATCTTGTCGACCCGCCCGTCGACGGTGGTGGGGAAACCGATCTGCAGCGGCAGGGTGAGCAACACCTTGCCGAATACGTGCGCCAGGGGAAGCCAGAGGTACTGGAGGTCGTCGCGCCCGAGCAGGCCCACGGAGTCGACTGCTGCGGCCTCGTACGTCCACGCCGAATGCGGCAGCCGGACGCCCTTCGGTTTGCCGGTGGTGCCCGAGGTGTAGATGACAGTGGCCAGATGGTCGGGCTCGATGCTGTGGATCCTGTCGATCACCGAGTTCGCGTCTTCGGCGAGGCGTGCCCGGCCGAGTTCCGCGAGGTCGTCGAATCCGATCACCCAGTCGCCGTCGCCCGGTCCGTCGATCACGACCACCTTGGCAACATCCGGAAGCTCCCCACGATGCGCCGTGAGCTTCTCGACCTGCGTCGAGTCCTCGGCGATCACCACATGACTTCCGGAGTTGGACACGATGAACGCGACATCCGGTGCGTTGGTGGTGGGATACACCGTTGTGGTTGCCCCGCCGGCGCACATCACCGCGAGATCGGCGAGTACCCATTCGAAACGGGTCGACGACGCCAGCGCAACACGATCTTCGAGTTCGACGCCGAGCGACAGCAAACCGGCCGCGAGCAGCCGGACCTGCTCTCCGGTCTGTTCCCATGTGATACTCGCCCACCCGTCCTTACCGTCGGGGTAGCGGAAGGCTTCATCATCCGGTGTCGCAGTGACGCGATCGATGAACAGGCGAGCGACCGACGGCGCCCGCTTCTCGATCTTGGCGTGATCGACCTTTTCCTCGGACGCGCGCATTGTGGTCATTGTCCCAGTCTAGAAGGGGAGAACTCCGGTCACGCGCTGTTCCGGCCACCCCACTCGACTATTTAACGTAGCGCTTATATAGTGGGGTGGTGCACGGTTTCGAGGTTCTGTCGGATCCGGTGCGTCGCCGGATACTCGAAATGCTCTCCGAGCGCCCACGGGCGGCCGGAGACCTGGGCGACGTGGTCGGTGGTGAGTTCGGGATCTCTCAGCCTGCCGTCTCGCAGCACTTGAAAGTATTGCGGGACAACCATTTTGCTGTAGTGCATCGAGACGGCAACCGGCGCCTGTACGAATTGGATACCGGGGCCTTGGCCGAACTCGAGGGGTGGCTCGCCCGGCTGCGGCCACGTCCCACCCCAGCGCTCGATGCGCTCAGCACCGAGATCGCACGAGGCAAACACGCACGCCGCATTCGTACCGACAATCATGCCGACGAACAGAGGAGAACATCATGAAGGACGTGAAGACCAGGACCGAGACTCTGCGGCGCACGATCGGGCATCGCGTCGTCGACGGCAAGGACGCCGCCGTCGTGACGGTGTCGCAGAGTTACCCCACCGACGCCGACGACCTCTGGGATGCCTGCACCAACCCCGAGCGGATTCCGCGCTGGTTCCTCCCGGTCAGCGGCGAGTTGCGTGTGGGCGGCCGGTACCAGCTCGAAGGTAACGCCGGCGGGGAGATCCTCACGTGCGACCCTCCGAAATCCTTCTCGGCGACCTGGGAGTTCGGCGGGGGCAAGAGCTGGATCGAGGTCGCCGTCATCCCCGAACCGGGCGGGTACGCGCGCTTCGAACTCGCGCACATCGCCCACCCCGAAGGTGACCACTGGGAGACGTACGGTCCGGGAGCCGTCGGCATCGGATGGGACCAGGCACTTCTCGGTCTCGGCTTGCACGTCGATACGGGCGATGCGGTCGATCCTTCCGAGTTCGAGAAATGGTCGCTCTCACCGGAAGGGCTCGGTTACGTCCGGGAGTCGGGAAACGGCTGGTATGACGCGGATGTGGCCGCGGGAACCGACCCGGATGCGGCACGCGCACGGGCCGATCGCACCATCGCCTTCTACTCGGGGGAGTAGCCGCCGGTCACCCACAGGTGTGGCGTTGCCTGGAGTGAGGGACGCCGCGGCCTCTCCGATACCTGAGGGTGCGCCGCGCGGTGAGCGCTGGGCGGCCCGCGATCTTGAAGGTCGTTCCGGACGCACGCGCTTCGCGTTTCCGTTGCGACAAGCGCGATGAGTTGCGATCTGCGTCGCGATCATGGACACGGCTGCGATCAGTGGCGTGTCATAGGCCGAGAAGCGTTTCGGTGTTCTGGTGCGCGATTCGGTGTTTCTCCTCGTCGGAGAGACGGGCCTCGTCGAGGAAGGACACGGCGGCGTCGTTGCCGATGAAGGGATAGTCGACGGAGTAGAGGATGCGGTCGACATCGAGGGTTGCGACGCAGTATTGCAGCTGGGCCTGGTTGAACATGCCGGACGGTGTGATGTCGACGTTCTCTCTGAAGTACTCAGCGCAGGATACGAGCTGCTTGTGATCGATACCACAACCCGAAGTGGTGACGCTTCGCGGTTCGGACGTTCCGGTGCGCGTATCGGATAGCCGCTCGGACGTGTTTCCACTTAGGTTCGAGTAGACCATGACCTGAGTCACATGTTATCGCCTCGCCCTGCAGGTCATCCGAAGCGCTGGGCAGCATCATGACGAATCGAGGACTTCATGCGTATCGCCAATTACGACAATCGTGCAGCTCTGGTGATCGGCGAGATCGGAGCCGAGCGGACGGTGGATCTGGCCGCTGCATCACGGGGGAGGTTCGGCCCCGCACCCGCAGACGTCTACCCGGTCTGGGATGAGCTGACTACGTGGGTGGCCGGCGAGGACCTGTCCGCGCTTGCCGAGGACGGTGTCGCGATCGACCGGAGCCGGCTCGGGGCGCCCTCCCCGACTCCACGACAGGTATTCGCCATCGGCTTGAACTACCACGATCATGCGGCCGAGTCCGGGTTCGACTCACCCACCTCGCTGCCGCCGGTGTTCACGAAGTATGTCTCCAGCTTCTCCGGGCCTGACAGTGAGGTGAACATCCCGGCCGGTGGAAATGTCGACTGGGAAGTGGAACTCGTCGTCGTGATCGGCCGCGATGCCCACCGCGTCTCCGCTTCCGACGCATGGTCGTACGTGGCAGGTCTGACGGTGGGGCAGGATATCTCCGAACGGATCTCGCAGCTGCGTGGCCCGGCGGCCCAGTTCGGTCTGGGGAAGTCATTCCCCGGATTTTCTCCGCAGGGTCCGTGGTTGGTCACTCCCGACGAGTTCGCTGATCCCGACGACCTGGAGTTGGGCTGCGCCATCGACGGCGAGGAGGTTCAGAAGAGCCGCACCAGTGATCTGATCTTCGCCGTGCCGTCGGTGATTTCCTCCCTGTCCGAAACGGTCACCCTCTACCCCGGGGATGTCATCTTCACCGGTACTCCCGCCGGAGTGGGGGTGGGACAGAAGCCGCCGCGGTTCCTGCAGCCGGGTGAACAGCTGACCAGTTGGATCGGCGGAATCGGCGAGCTGCACCAGAGTTTCGTCGCTGCTCCGGCGTCGCTGTAGCCTGTCCGCGCACGTGGAGGTTCCTGCCTATGGTTCGGCTTGGATCACCCGGCCTGAGCTCCAGAGCTCGAGGCACGCTCGCCCGTCGTGATGGATGCACGGCGGGCGAGCGAGTTACCAACTCAGAGAGGGTGTTCCAGCGGACCTGCTGTGCCCGCCGTCATGGCTGCGACCACTCGTGCTCAGCGTCGTCTTCGTCGTCGAACAGGGGGCGAATATCCTTGGCCGCCATGATCTGATCATTACTCGCACCGGCAGCGATCATCGGCCAGACGAGAGCATCGTCGCTCACGATGAAGTCGATGACCACCGGCCGGTCGTTGATCTCCCGCGCTTGCGCGATGACACTGTCGATGTCCTCTTCACGCTCGCAACGCAGGGCTGCACAGCCCAGTGCGTCGGCGAGCTTGACGAAGTCCGGGATCCGGCGTGAGTGCGTGGAGAGGTCGATGTTCGAGTAGCGACCATCGTAGTGGATTGCCTGCAGCTGCTTGACCATTCCGAGGTTGCCGTTGTTGATCAGCGCCACCTTGATCGGCACACCCTCGACTGCCGCGGTCGCGAGTTCCTGATTGGTCATCTGGAAGCAGCCGTCGCCGTCGATCGCCCACACTTCCCGCTCCGGTGCGCCGAGCTTCGCACCCAGCGCCGCCGGAACGGCATATCCCATCGTTCCCAAACCCCCGGAATTGAGCCAGGTTCGAGGCTTCTCGAAGCCGATGAAATGGGCCGCCCACATCTGGTGCTGGCCGACACCGGAGGCATAGATCGCGTCGGGGCCCGCTGCCCTTCCGACCGCCTCGATGACCTGTTGCGGCGACAGCATGCCGTCGGCAGGCCGGTCGTAACTGACCGGGTAGGTATTGCGGATGTCGTCCAGCGCCGCACGCCACTTCGTCAGGTCTGGGGCGGGGCGGACCACGCGTTCGACACGCAGCGCCTCGGTGAGGTCGCGGATCACCTCGCGGCAGTCACCGACGATGGGGACATCGACGTCCCGGTTCTTGCCGATCTCGGCGGGGTCGACGTCGGCGTGAATCACCTTCGCGTTCGGGGCGAAAGAGTCGGCGTGCCCGGTGACCCGGTCGTCGAACCGTGCGCCGAGGGCGATCAGCAGGTCGCTGCGCTGCATCGCGGCCACCGCTGCGACTGCCCCGTGCATGCCCGGCATGCCGTAGTGCAGTGGATGGCTGTCGGGAAACGCACCGAGCGCCATCAGCGTGGTGACCACCGGGATGCCGGTGAGTTCGGCGAGCTCACGCAGTTGCTCTGAAGCACCGGCCTTGATCACCCCGCCACCGACGTAGAGGACGGGTGATTCGGCGGAGTTGATCAGGTCGGCGGCAGCGCGGATCGGCCTGCTGTGCGGCTTCGTGGTGGGACGGTATCCGGGCAGCGTGGTGGCCGGTGGCCAGTGGAACGTCGTGGTCGCCTGCAGCACGTCCTTCGGGATATCGACGAGCACGGCGCCCGGCCGGCCGGTAGAGGCGATATGGAATGCCTCGGCGATGGTGCGTGGAATATCGGCCGGGTCGGTGACCAGGAAGTTGTGTTTCGTGATCGGCATCGTGATGCCGCAGATGTCGGCTTCCTGGAAGGCATCGGTGCCGATCAGGCCGCGGCCGACCTGCCCGGTGATCGCGACTATCGGGACGGAGTCCATCTGTGCGTCGGCGAGGGGCGTCACGAGGTTGGTGGCACCCGGTCCGGAGGTGGCCATGCAGACGCCGACCTTGCCGGTGGCCTGGGCGTAGCCGGTGGCGGCGTGGCCGGCGCCCTGTTCGTGGCGGACCAGCACGTGTCGTAGTCGCGTCGATTCGAGGAGTGGGTCGTAGACCGGGAGGATTGCGCCGCCGGGGATGCCGAACACGCAGTCGACGCCGAGTTCTTCGAGGGAGCGGACTACGGCCTGCGCTCCGGTGAGTCGTTCGGGCAGGTGTATGGCCGCAGTTCGGGCTTGTCGATCGTCGTGGGCGTGCGGATCGTCGTGGGTTTGCTGATCGTCACGGAGTCGAGTCGGTGCACTCACGGAATGTCCTCTGAATCTGGTTCGGCTGTCGAACGGCGCCGCCGGGCGAAGGAGCAGATTGTGGCTTCGCGGGACTGCCGGACATCCTCGGATCGGAGGATGGTGCGCAACACAAGCTTTGCTCGGTGGTGGGCGAGCACGCGTGAGCAGTGGACCACGCGCGCCACTTCACTGGCATATCGGCGGTTATCGGTTTCAGCATTCTGCCCGCGCCCGGGCGTCGACCTGCTTGGGTAGTGAGCACATTGCCCAAGAATGATGCATTCATGGTCGGTCGATGAGTGGGGCCAGCAGCGGTGACAGACGGAAGTCGATCAGCTTTCGCATGACGAGCGAGGTGGTGGTTTGCTCGACTCCGTCGATGCCGAGGATCCGGCCGGTGATGCGGTAGAGGTCGTCGGTGTCGTGGGCGACGACATGGATGAGGAGGTCGGCGACGCCGCTGAGTCCGTGCACTTCGACGATCTCCGGAACTCTGTCGAGTGCCTGTGTGATCTGCGACAGCTTGCGCTGAGTGACGCTGGTGAGGATGAAGGCGGTCAGCGGGTAGCCCAGGGCGGCGAGAATCTTCGCGCGATCGAATCGACAGCGGGCTTGGTGGGCATTCTGTTTACCTCCGACAGGGGCGAAGTCGCGGCGGTGAGCAGAATGCTGAAATTCTGCGGTCGGTATTGCGGAAGTGTATGCCTGTGCTCGACTCTGGTGAGGGATCTGCACAGGGATACCGCATAGTTCGCCTACTGGACGGTGTATCTCGCAAACCGGCTATCTGCTACGACGGGCCGGACATACTGTGGTCTGGCGTGACCTGGATAACAATTCGACGGGCAGGCCGGGCACACGAACTTCGGTGTCACCGCACCGGTTCGGTGCTCTTCTCTCGACCAGTCCACTCGGCTATATCAGGAAGTGACCCATGAGTACCTCGTCCGCTGATCTGCACGCACCGGTGTCCGGTGAAAGCTCGGACACACTGGCCGAGATCGAGCAGCGTGTGTTGTGGCTCTCGACCTCGATGATTCACCACGCCAACCGTATTCGACCGAACCCCACCGGGCTCAAGGTCGGCGGTCATCAGGCGTCGTGCGCGTCGATGGTGTCGATCATGACGTCGCTGTGGTTCGAGCAGTTGCGACCGGGGGACCGCGTGTCGGTCAAACCCCACGCCTCCCCGGTGCTGCACGGTATCAACTACCTGCTCGGCGAGCTGGACGGGAAGTACCTGACGACGCTGCGTGAGTTCGGCGGACTGCAATCGTATCCGTCCCGGTCGAAAGACCCGGATCCGGTGGACTATTCGACCGGTTCGGTCGGCATCGGGGCGACGGCTCCGATCTGGGGTGCCATCGCCCGCCGCTACGTCGACACCGCCATCGGCGGCGCAGGCACCGGCAGGCAGTACTCCCTCGTCGGCGACGCGGAACTCGACGAAGGCGCAGTGTGGGAAGCGGTCCTGGACCACTCGGTCGCCGAACTCGGCGAGATCGTGTGGATCGTCGATCTGAACCGCCAATCCCTCGACCGGGTCGTGCCGAACATCGCCGCCGGTCGGCTCGAAGCCATGTTCGCGGCCGCCGGGTGGCAGGTGATCACCGTCAAGTTCGGGACTCTGCTGGAATCACTGTTCACTCGCCCGGGCGGTGCAGCGTTGCGCACCCGGATCCTGGACATGCCCAACCCCGAGTACCAGCGGATGCTGCGATGCGACGCCGACGAGGTGCGCACGCGGCTTCCCGGTGACGGCCCCGATGCCGCAGCGGTTGCATCGTTGATCGCCGAGTTGGACGACACCACCCTGCTGCAGGCGATCCGCAACCTCGGCGGACACGATCTCGACGCGTTGCGCGCAGCGTATGCGCAGATCGACGACACCCGACCCACGGTGATCATCGCCTACACCGTCAAGGGCCGCGGCCTGCCCACCGAGGGCCACCCGCAGAACCACTCGTCGCTGCTGACCGTCGAGCAGTACGACCAGCTCGCAGCAGGGCTCGGCATGGACACCTCCGACCCGTGGGCCCGGTTCCCTACCGACAGCCCAGCCGGACGTCTCTGCCGGGCCACCGCCGACCGTCTGACCCGCGACAAGGTCGAGTTCGGCACACCACCGGCCGTCCCGTCCGACATCGGACGCACCCCGTCCGGGACGTCCACCACCCAGGCCGCGCTGGGGCGGGCCTTGCTGGATTTGAGCCGTGAAGCACCGGATGCGGCGAAGCGCGTCATCACCGTCAGCCCCGATGTCTCGTCCACCACCAACTTGGCGGGCTGGTTGAACAAGGTCGGCGTGTGGTCGCCGAACGAACGCCGCAACTGGTTCGACGACGATGCCGAGACGATCATGCACTGGCGGGAGAAGCCGACCGGGCAGCACATGGAACTCGGTATCGCCGAAACCAACCTGGTCGGATTGATGGGTGAGCTCGGTGCCACCTGGAGTCGTTGGGGGCAGCCACTGTTCCCGATCGGCGTGATGTACGACCCGTTCGTCGAACGTGCGCTCGAGCCGTGGTCGTACGGGATCTATGCGGGTGGCCAGTCGATTCTGGTCGGGACCCCGTCCGGTGTCAGCCTCGCCGCGGAAGGTGGTGCGCACCAGTCGATCAAGACACCGTCGATCGGGTTGGAGCAGCCCGGGTGCATCAGCTACGAGCCGGCGTTCGCGATCGATGTCGAGTGGACGCTGCTCGACAGTATTTCCCGGCTCGGGCGGCCCGACGGCTCGTCGTCGTATCTGCGCCTGTCGACCCGTCCGGTCGATCAGACCCTCGCTACGGTTCCGTCGGATCCGGCGGCGCGGGAACGTCGTCGCCGGCAGGTGGTGGCAGGGGCGTACACGTTGCGGCAGTGCGAGAATCCGGCGGTCACGTTGGTCGGCATGGGTGCGGTGATCACCGAAACCCTGGCTGCGGCAGATAGGTTGGCCGATCAGGGTATCGCGGCCGAGGTGGTGTGTGTGACCAGTCCCGGACAGCTGTTCGAGGCGGTGCAGGCCCGTCGCGGACTCGCCGATGGTCCGTCGTGGATCCTCGACCAGGTGTTCCCCGCTGATCGGGCGGCACCGATGGTGACCGTTCTCGATGGACATCCGCACACTTTGGCGTTCTTGACGGGCATCAACAATGTTCGTGGTGCCGCGTTGGGTGTGAGCAGTTTCGGGCAGGTCGGTTCGCTCGAGGATGTGTACAAGTACCACGGGATCGACACGGACAGTGTCGTGCGTGCCGGCCTCGATCTGATCGCCTGACCAAGGAAGACGAAGACATGACGACGACACAAGAAGGCGCCTCGGTAACGCTGCCGTCCCTCGGCGAGAACGTCACCGAGGCGACCATCACTCGATGGCTCAAAGCGGTGGGCGACAGCGTCGAAGAAGGTGAGGCGTTGCTCGAGGTTGCCACCGACAAGGTTGACACCGAGATCCCGTCACCGAGTACCGGTATTCTCGTCGAACTACTTGCCGCCGAGGACGAGGTCGTCGAGGTCGGTGCAGCGCTCGCATCGATCGGCTCACCAGATCCCGAGCCGTCCGCACCAGAAGTACCGACCCCCGCACCCGCGGCCCCGCTGACAGCGCCGGTACCCACCGCAACGGTGGCTGCACCGTCGCCGACAGACGCTGGAGACCGAGTCGAGAAGTTGCCCCGGATCCGGCAGACCATTGCGCGGCGCATGCTCGAATCTCTGCAGACCTCAGCGCAGCTGACGACGGTGGTCGAGGTCGACATCACCGAGATCGCCAGACTACGCACCGCACACAAGGAGGAGTTTCACAGCCGCACCGGTACGAAGCTTTCGTTTCTGCCGTTCTTCGTCGCCGCTGCCGTCGGCGCGCTCACTGAGCATCCGGTCGTCAACTCGTCGCTCAATACCGACTGCACCGAGGTCACTTACCACGGGCCGGTGCATCTGGGTATGGCCGTCGACAGTGACAAAGGGTTGATGGTACCTGTGATCCGTCATGCCGACGGGTTGACCATCACCGAACTCGCCCGTGCCATCGGCGATTCCGCGGATCAGGTGCGGTCGGGGACGATCCGGCCCGACGATCTGTCCGGGGGCACATTCACGATCACCAACACCGGCAGCCGCGGCGCACTGTTCGACACCCCCATCATCAACCAGCCCCAGTCCGCCATCCTCGGTATCGGCACCGTCGTCGAGCGCCTCGTTCCCTCCCGTGGCGTCGGCGGATCACTCCAGATCGAGGTGCGAGCGATGGCCTACCTATCCCTCTCCTACGACCACCGCATCGTCGACGGCGCCGACGCGGCCCGCTATCTCGGTTCCGTCCGGCAGCGTTTGGAAGCGGGGTTCCACTCAGACGACCTTCAGTGACCATAGGTGGGTTCTTCCGGCAACGCGGGCCGACCGTGGAATGCCCGGACTGTGACACGGACCATCCCGACGCGGTAGTTTGGTGTAACTCCGAGAACTACTCACCGGTAGGGGTGCGACATGCCTGCTCCGAACGCTGCGACCTTCGCGAGGCTCGCAGAGCTCATCGCGATCGAGGACACCTCCTCGCGACCCACGCGACCCGTCGTCGAGGCCTTCACCGGCCGCGAGATCGCGACCGTGCCCGTCGGCACCGCCGACGATGCGAAAGCCGCGATCGACCGTGCACGCAAAGCGCAGGTCGCGTGGGCGCAGACGCCGGTCCAGGAGCGCGCCGAGATCTTCCACCGCTATCGCGACCTGCTGATCTCGAAGCGCGAGTCGCTCATGGACATGGCGCAGGCCGAAACTGGCAAATCCCGGGCATCGGCGCAGGAAGAAGTGCTCGACATCGCGATGACCGCGCGCTACTACGCGCGCACAGCGGCGAAACTGCTGCGCCCACGCAGTGCCACGGGAATGCTCCCCGTCCTGACGAAGACCACGGTGCGGCATCATCCCAAGGGCGTTGTCGGGGTGATCGCGCCGTGGAACTACCCGATGACCCTCGCCGTCTCCGACGCGATCCCTGCGCTGCTCGCGGGCAACGCGGTGGTGCTCAAGCCCGACAGCCAGACCCCGTACTGCGCACTTGCAGTCGCCGACCTGCTCTACGAGGCGGGGTTGCCGCGCGACCTGTTCGCCGTCGTGCCCGGCCCCGGTTCGGTGGTGGGTACCGCACTCGTCGAGAACACCGACTACCTGATGTTCACGGGTTCCTCGCAGACCGGTCGTCTCCTCGCAGAGCAGGCCGGGCGACGTCTCATCGGCTTTTCCGCCGAGCTCGGCGGAAAGAACCCCATGATCGTCACCGAAGGCGCGAACTTGCGCGAGGTGACCGAAGCCGCGATGCGCGCGTGCTTCTCGAACTCCGGTCAGCTGTGCATCTCGATCGAGCGGATCTACGTCGAGAAGTCGATCGCGCCCGAGTTCCTCCGGATGTTCGGTGATCGGGTGCGCAAGGTCGCGCTCGGTGCGAGCTACGACTTCGGCACCGAGATGGGATCGCTCATCAACGAGGATCAGGTCAAGACCGTGTCGGCGCACGTGGACGACGCGGTCGCGAAGGGCGCGACCGTCGTCGCCGGCGGCAAGCCGCGCCCGGACCTGGGGCCGCTGTTCTACGAACCGACCGTCCTGACCGACGTTCCCGAAGATGCCGAGTGCTACGCCGACGAGACGTTCGGGCCGCTCGTGTCGGTGTATCCGGTGGATGACGTCGAGGACGCGATCCGTCGTGCCAACGACACGGAGTACGGACTCAACGCGTCGGTGTGGGCGCGCACCAAGGCCGAGGGTGAGGCGATCGCAGCGCGGATCCACGCGGGCACCGTCAACGTCGACGAAGGGTACGCGCCGGCGTGGGGTAGTACCGACGCCCCGATGGGAGGCATGGGTATCTCCGGCGTGGGCCGGCGACACGGTCCCGACGGTCTGCTCAAGTACACGGAGGCGCAGACCATCGCAACGACGCGCCTGCTCAACCTGGACGGTCCCCGAGGTCTGCCGAAGAAGGCATGGGCGAAGATGCTGGCGCCGTTCGTCGCCGCGATGAAGTGGTTGCCGGGACGGTAGGTCCGGGGGTCGCGCTTTCCAATTGCAGCCGCAGTGCCTCGAGGTTGTCGCGCATCTGCGGACGCATGTCGTGGTGCTGAGGAAGAAGGTGCAGGTAGCCCCATTCGAACGGACGATAGGGCTTCTCGATCACGCGATAGGAGTGCTGGACCCGGGTGCCGGTGCCGTCGGGAGTGAGTCTGTACGACCAGAGTGTCGAGTCGTGGTAGGCCGGATTGTGCCGGGCCGGCACTGTGCGGAACGCAAACGCCTTCCCCGGGTCGGCTGCCGTCACTTCGCAGAGTCGGGACCAATGGAGGTGACCCGACCGGTTGCGCCCTCGGAACCGGGCGCCCACGTCTCCCGCGGCTTTTCCGGGTAGCGGTGTGCAGGAGACACATTCGGTGCTGCGCTCGCCGGTGCGGGTGACGTCCGACAGCACCTCGTACACCGATCGGGCAGGAGCGTCTATGTGCACGTCGACGGAGCCTTCGGTGCGGGCCGGTCGACGGTGCAGAGGCCGGATGTCGACGCCGGCACCCCAACGGGCCGCGCATGCTCGCCGGTACGGCCGTGCGAACGCGTGCAGCAGCATGAAGCGGGTGAAGGGGCCGACCTTGTGGGCCATGATGTCGTAGTCCTGGCGGTCTGCTCCGTCGATCAACCAGTGTGCTTCGAGGCCCAGTTCCTGCTTCGACTTCGGAGCGAGGTAGAACCGTTCCTCCCATTCGTCCAACTGAGTTTGTGACAGCGTCCGGGCCACCACGGGCATGGCCTCGTTCTCCTCGCGTTGCAGATGCGGTATCAAGACCTCCGTGAGTCGGCCCAGAGACTGCGAAAGTTCTTCACGGGAAACGGCATTCGATCGGTACGCGGCGACGGCCGCGGTCACCCCGGTGATCTCCGGTGCGACCAGCCGGTGGTCGGCGTCCATCCGGTCGAGCAGGGGTCCGGCGTCGGGGTTCAGCCGGCGCACCATCGGCCACAGTCCTCGATCCTCGCCGTCGTGATGCACGTGCAGAAAGTGCATCATCCAGTCCAGATGGTCGGCAAGTGCGGTGCGGCGTTCGTCGTTCGGCGGGGGAGTGGACGCGAGTGCGCGTTGTGCGCGTGTGAGGTCGCGGCGGAGTGCGTTGTGCACGATGTTCATGGTGCGTGTATCGGTGACGTGCGGGTCGATGCTCATGATGTGCTCCATCAGTGACCGTCCGAATCATTCGGGACGGTCGAGGATTTCTTCCATACGGCCGGTCAGCCATGCCGTGTAGCGGGCTCGGCTCCAGCCGCGTTCGTCGGCGAGAAGGTGGTAGACCTGGTCGCTGGTCAGTGCCCACAGCTCGTCGATCCGATCCGGCGGGAGATCGTGTCCGGAGATCATTCGAGCCGCTTCGGCGACGGTGTCGTATCTGCGTTGTGTTGCAGCGATGACTTCGGTGCGGAGAGCGGGTTCGGTTCGGGCTCCGGCGCGAAGTACCTCGACGATCCGGTGTGTGCGTTCGTTGATGTCTGCGGTGAGGTGCGCTGCCGCATCGATCCGTTCGTGGCGGGTGGGTGCGGTGCCGATTCGGATGAATGCCGACCGGTCTGCGAGCGGTGACGGTTCGGCGTCGCCGACCACTGCTATGTCGACAGCGGCCTTGAGCAGTGCGGCTTTGGGCCCGACCGCCGAATAGATGGTTTCTACCGACACTTCGGCGGTGTGGGCGACGTCCCGCATGCTGGTCCCGGCCCAACCACGCGAGGTGAACAGGTCGGTGGCGGTGGCCAGTACGGCGGCTCGGGTTCGGGCTGCCTGGAGCTGACGCCGCGGAGATCGGTAGGGGCGAGTGGTGGACCTGCCGGATGTCGCGGACGTATCCGTGGACACAATTCGATGGTAGAACGCCCTTACGTTCAATCCAAGGGTGTTCCGGTGAAGTTTCGGCCGAGACCGACCGAGCGGCCGCGAAGACGGGTCAGGTTTCCGCCTCGGTCTTCCGTTCGATGGTCGTCGCGAGCGGTTTCTCGATCACGAAGAACAGGCACACCGCTGCGATGAGCGCGAGCGGAGCGATCGCGAGGTAGATCGGGGTGAGTGCCTCGTTGTACGACTCGATGACCGCCAGGTGCAACGAGTCGGGCAGCCCTTGCACGATGGCGGGGGTGAGTGAGTCGGCGTGGATCCCGGCATCGGCCGCGTCGGGGATCCGCTCGGTGATCAGCGTGGCCACCCGGGTCGTGAACACGCTGCCGACGACGCCGACGCCGAGTGTCGCTCCGACCTGCCGGAAATAGTTGTTGCTCGCCGTGGCGGTGCCGACCTCCTCGATGGGGAAGGAGTTCTGCACGACGAGGACCAGCAGCTGCATCGAGGTGCCCAGTCCCAGACCGAGGAGCCCCACGAAAAAGCCGAGCAGCCACAGCGGGCTCTCGACGGTGAGCGTCGACAGCGCGACCATGGCCGCCGCAACGAGCACGGCGCCGAAGATCGGCCAGTTCTTGTAGTGGCCGGTGCGGGTCACATATCGGCCGATGAGCGTGGAGGTGACGAACAGCGTGCCCATCATCGGAAGCATCATCAGTCCCGCGGCGGTGGCTCCCATGCCGGCAACCATCTGCAGGTAGGTCGGCATGTAGGACGCCACACCGAACAGCGAGACGCTGATGAGGAGCCCGGCCAGGGTACACATGTTGAAGTTGCGGTCACGGAACAGGTGCAGAGGGATGACGGGCTCCGCAGTCCGGGATTCGATGATCAGGAAGAGCCCGACCGCTACGACGGTCGCGGCGATCATCGTGAGAATGGTCGGTGACGACCACGCGAACTGTGCGCCGCCCAAGGTGGCGACCAACACGAGAAGCGTTGTCGCGACCGACAGGACGGCCATCCCGGCGACGTCGATCCGGGGTCGCGACCGTCGTCGCTCGGGCAGGCGCAGGAAGAAGGCTGCGGCCAGGAGCGCGAGTAGACCGACCGGAATGTTGATCCAGAATACCCAGCGCCATCCGGGGCCTTCGGTGAAGAACCCGCCCAGCAGCGGACCGCTCACCGACGACAGAGCGAAGACACTGCTCATGATGCCCATGTACTTGCCGCGTTCACGGGCGGGAATGACGTCGGCGATCGTTGCCTGGGAGAGGATCATCAACCCGCCGCCGCCGAGACCCTGGATGGCTCGGCCGGCGATGAGCCAGATGATGTTCGGGGCGGTCGCGCTGACCACTGAACCGATCACGAAGACCGAGATGGCAAACATCAGAATCGGTTTGCGTCCGAGCAGATCTCCGAGTTTGCCGTAGATCGGCATCATGATCGTCGACGCGAGGATGTAGGCGGTGATCACCCACAGCATCAGATCGGCGCCGTGCAGTTCACCCACGATGGTGGGCAGTGCGGGGTTGAGGACGGTCTGGCTCAGTGATGCCGACAGCATCGCCAGCAGCAGCCCAGCGAAGATGAAGCCGATCCGGACGGGGGGCGCCGACGATTCCTGTTCGGTCTTCGTGGATTCCGCCGTCATGGTCGCGTCACGCTTCTGAACTGTGCGCATTTCCGGTGCAGAATCGCATCGGCATCGGTCCCCTCGAGGTCTGCGCGCGTGAGGATCGGGCGCATCGCGGCCCGCATCACGGCACCGGCGACGGTGACGACCATCTGCGCTGCTTCCTCGGGGGATTCGTCGGGGTGGGCCGACGTCCAACCATCCGAAGCGACGAGTCGTTCGGTGACGAACTCGGCGACGAGTGCCTGCACGTCGTCGATGTACCGGAAGCGCCTGCGGGCGAGTTCGGGGTGGCGCTCCATCAGATCGGCGTATTCGGTCTGCGTGATCTGTTTGTGGTTGGTGGTGCGGAAGACGGTGAGGAGCAGGAACGCGACCTTTTCGACGAGGTCGTCGCCGGGTTCGATCAGGAACTCGTCGACGACCGTGTCGCTGATGACGGCCGCGCGCAAGCCCAGCACTGCATCTTCCTTCGACTTGAAGTAATTGAAGAACGTACGCGGAGAGACGTAGGCGGCGTCGGCGATCGATTCGATGGTGATGTCCGACAGGTGGTCATGCGTCGCGGCTGCGTTCGCGGCGGCGAGGTGGATGGCCGTCCACGTGCGGGCGCGTTTGCGCTCGCGATGCGATACCTGGTCGGTTGCAGTCATGAATATTTACATTATGGCAACTAACGGTGGATGCAAATCGGATTCTCGAATCTCGGAAAAGTGGATCCGCGTAGAGGTGCTTGCTGTCGGGGCGTCTCGATGCCCCGTGGTCTACGGTCCCTCTATGCGACCCCCGGCTCAAAGTCAATGGTTGACGGGATCCAGTGTTCGAGGTTACATCTTAGCGGTAAGTCTTTAAGGGCTTAAGTAATGGCCTCCGACACCGAGGATCCCGATGACACCGGTATCGACCACCATGTCCACTAGCGCCGAGATGATCAGCGCCCGCCTCGAGCGGTTGCCGATGAGCCGATGGCACATCAAGGCACGCGTCATCGTCGGCGCGGTCACCTTCTTCGACGGCTTCGATCAACTGATGATCGCCTATTCGTTACCCGTTCTGATCCCCAAGTGGAACTTGACCCCGGCAGGCGTGGCGTGGGTGATCGCCATCGGCGGCATCGGCATGCTGGTCGGAGCGCTCGGAGGGGGCTGGCTCGCAGACCGAATGGGTCGCCTCAACGTCATCATCGTCTCGCTCGCGCTGTACGCCGTGATGAGCCTCGGTATGGCCTTCACCGATTCGCTGATGCTGTTCCTGGCGTTCCGATTCATCCAAGGGATCGGGCTCGGAGCCGAGGTGCCCGTCGCGGCGACCTACATCGGTGAGATCACCAAGGCGCACAAACGAGGCCGCTTCGTCCTGCTGTACGAGGTCATCTTCCCCGTCGGACTCGTCATGTCCGCGATCGTCTCGGCGTGGGTGGTGCCCCGCTTCGGCTACCAGATCCTCTTCGCGCTCGGTGCTATTCCGATCGTCCTGCTGCCGGCCTTGTTCAAGCTCCCCGAATCGCCACGCTGGCTCGCGTCCAGAGGGAAATACGACGAGGCCGATGCCGCCATGCGACGGATCGAAACCGAGATCACCGAGCGCTACGGGAAGACTCTGCCCGAACCGGAACCCTTCGCCACCGGCATCGTCGACACGACTCGTGGTCGCTTCCGTGAGGCATTCCAGGGCATCTATCTGCGCCGCACACTCATGCTCGCTGCGATCTGGGGCTGCGCCTACTTCGTCAACTACGGCATCGCGTCGTGGCTGCCGACCCTCTACCGCTCTGTGTTCGAGGTCAGTGTCGACACGGCCCTTCACTACAGCATCTTCACGACGGTGGCCGGGCTCATCGGTTGTCTCGTGGTGGCGTTCTTGATCGACAACCTCGGTCGCCGCATCTGCATCACGGCCTCGATGGTGCTGTGCTCGACGCTGTTGTTCCTGCTCGCTGCCACCGGAACCGGTTCTGCCATGGCAGTGCTGGCCTGGTCGGCCGGTGCGGCACTGTTCGTCTTCGCCGTCAATATGGCCCTGTACGTCTACACCGCGGAGCTCTACCCGACCCGGATGCGGGCGATCGGCTGCGCCATCGGTGGAGCCAGCGGCCGGCTCGGCATCATCGTCGGCCCCCTGGTCGTCGGTGGAATTCTCGGCGCCGGCGGAACCCTGGCGCTCGTGTTCGGAATGTTCGGTGTCGTCGCGCTGATCGGCGCCGTCGTCGTCGGATTCTTCGCGATCGAGACTCGCGAAAAGACTCTCGAGGAGATCTCCCAGTGACCACCGCACTACGTACCGCCGCCGCATTCGACTTCGTGCCTATCGCCGACGAGATCCTGGTGGGCGGCACTTGGCGCCGCGCTACCGGCCCCGCCTTCGCAGTCACGGATCCCGCCGACGGGGAAACCCTGCAGATCATCCACCAGGCCACTGCCGAGGACGTCGACGAGGCCGTCGCAGCGGGCCGCGTCGCCGCAGCCGACCCGGCCTGGCGCGGGTTGCTCCCGCACGAACGCGCCCGCTACCTGCACCGCATTGCGGACGCCATCGAGCGGGAAGCATCGCGCCTCGCGCTCCTCCAGAGCTACAACACCGGCAAGACCCTCACCGAGACGACCGCGCTGGTCGGCAGTGCCGCCGGCACCTTCCGGTACTTCGCGGCGGTCCTCGAAACCTCCGACGACGACTTGACGACGCAGCGCGGCAACTACCTCACGATGAGCATTCACGAGCCGATCGGCGTGATCGGCGCGATCGCCCCCTGGAATTCGCCGATCGCCAGCGACGCGCAGAAGATCGCGCCCGCGCTGGCCGCCGGGAACGCCGTTGTGCTCAAGCCCGCAGAATGGACCCCGTTGGTCTCGATGGCACTCGCCCGCGCGATCCACGACACCGGGCTGCCGCCAGGACTGCTGTCGGTGCTCCCGGGCAAGGGTTCGATCGTCGGCGACGCCATCGTGCAGCATCCGCACGTCGGCAAGGTGACCTTCACGGGCGGCACCCGCACCGGGCGTGCCGTCGCGCATGCCGGCGCCGAGAAGTTGATGCCGGTGTCGCTCGAACTCGGCGGCAAGTCGCCGACCATCGTGCTCGACGACGCCGACATCGAAGCCGCGGTGTCCGGTGTGATGTACGGGATCTTCTCGTCGACGGGCCAGAGCTGTATCGCCGGATCGAGGTTGTTCGTCGACCGGTCGCTGTACGAGCCGTTCATGGAGCGGCTGGTCGAGCGGACCCGCGCGCTGCGGATCGGTCACGGGCGCGACCCGCGCACCCAGGTGGGGCCGCTCGTGCATCACACGCACCGCGCTTCCGTCGCCCGCTATGTCGACCTCGCGCGCTGCGAGGGTGGTCGTGTGCTGTGCGGCGGCACCGCCCCTGACGACCCGGAGCTGGCAGAGGGCGCGTACTACCTGCCTACCGTCATCGACGGCCTGAGCAACGACGCCGCGGTGTGTCAGGACGAGATCTTCGGTCCCGTCCTCATTGCGCTGCCGTTCGATGGCGAATCGGATCTTCTTTCCCAGGCCAATGATTCGGTGTTCGGATTGGCTTCGGGTATCTGGACGCGTGATTACCGTCGTGCCTGGCGGCTGGCGCGGCAGCTGGAGGCGGGCACCGTGTGGGTCAACACCTACAAGCGGTTCAGCATCTCGACCCCGTTCGGCGGCATCAAGGAGAGCGGTCTCGGTACCGAGAAGGGACGCGCCGGCATCGCCGCGTATTCGCGGCAGAAGAGTGTCTACCTCGGGTTGGACGACGAGCCCGACAGCTGGGCCGACTGACGCCGCCGTGTGGCCGAATGTCACCTTCGGCCACATAGATCGACCGAAGGTGACATTCGGCAACGTGGGGTCTGTACAACCAAATATCTTAGCGCTAAGATAATATCCATCGCTCCATCGGAGGAATTCTCATGAATCAACCTATCGCCCGGCTGCGGTGCCTGCGCTCGGTCGAACTGCGCACCCACGCCGCCGCCGACTCCGCCGAGTTCTACTCCGAGGTCTGGGGTCTGAACGTCGTCGAATCGGGCCGGGAAGGTGCCTGGCTGCGCGGAACCGGCGACCAGCACCACGCCCTCCAGCTCACCCAGGCGGACCGAAATGGTCTCGGGCGCATCAGCTTCGCGGTGTCCTCGCCGGCCGAGGTCGACGAAGCGGCACGCCGTGTCGCGGAGCGCGGAATCCTCGTCGTGCAGGGACCCGGACCGGTGGACGACGCCGGAGGTGGATACGGTCTGCGCATCGTCGACCCCGAGGGGCGCATCATCGAACTCGTCGCCGACACCCTAGCGGTTCCGGCTCTCGGCGGCGACGACGCCGTGCCAGTGGGCGTCACCCACGTCGTCCTCAACACCGTCGACATCGACGCCGCGGTGCAGTTCTACTGCGATGTCCTCGGAATGCGTGTCTCCGACTGGTCGGAACACCAGATGGCGTTTCTGCGTTGCAATTCCGACCATCACAGCATCGCCTTCAACCAGGCGGAATGGGCGTCGGTCAATCACGTCGCCTACGAGATGCCGAGCGTCGACCACTTCATGCGCGGCATCGGCCGCCTTCGCCACCACGGACAGCTCCCGCTGTGGGGTCCGGGCAAGCACGGCCCGGGCGACAACACCTTCTCGTACTTCGCCGACCCCGCCGGCCTCGTCTGTGAATACACTTCGGGCATTGCGCAGGTCGACGAAGACCGCTGGCTGTGCCGTGTGTGGCGTCGTGTGCCCGAACTCTCCGACCTGTGGGGAACTGCCGGTCCGCCGTCGCGCCAGGTACGCGAACACATGGCAGGCATCCCGGATCCGGGCGCGTTCGAACGTCACGATCTGGAACGCGCATCATGACGTATGCAGTCGACTACGGGACCGGACCCGCCGTGCTGATGCTGCACGGAATCGGTGGTAGCTCCGACAGTTTCGCGCCGCAGGTCGCCGGGCTCGGTGATTCACTCCGGGTGATCGCCTGGGATGCACCGGGATATGCCCGAAGTGAGGACCCTTCCCGGGAGCTCGATCTCGACGACTACGCGGACGCAGCGGCCGAACTCATCCGTGACAAGTGCGCCGACGCGGGCGCACACGTACTCGGTATGTCGTGGGGCGGAGTGATCGCGACGCGATTGGCGCTGCGACACCCGGAACTCGTACGCAGCCTCGTTCTCGGAGCGTCGACCGTCGGGTCGGGCACCGACGCCGACAGCGCCGCAGCCATGCGATCGCGGATCGCCGATCTGGGTCGCAGCGGGCCCGGGGACTTCGCCGTCCGCCGCGCGCCGCGACTGTTGTCCCCGAACGCATCCGACGACCTCGTACAACGCGCGACCGGCATCATGTCCGACGCGGTTCGGTTGCCCGGATACGGCTACGCCGCCGAATCGATGGCTGCGACCGACCACACCGATGATCTGGAGAAGATCGACGTCCCGACCCTGGTCATGTGCGGCGACGTGGACACTGTGACGGGGGCTCCGGCCAGTCAGGTGCTCGCCGGCGGAATCCCGGGCGCCGTCTACGTCACCCTCCGCGGCGCCGGGCACCTCGCCAACCAGGAACAGCCCGACGCCTTCAACGCCTGGACCGAATCATTCGTGCAGATCACCGAGCGACTGCGCATCCACAGCACCGTCACTCACTGAATTGGAGACAGCAATGACACTCGACTACGAGACCGCGGACCTGAAGGAATTCACCGATTCGCTGATCCTCAGCCGCGGCACCCGTCATGAGGACTGGGACACGCTCGGATTCCAGGCCAAGGCCGGTGATCGCTTCAAGCGCGCACAGATCCGCTACGTCGGATCCGGTGCCACCGGTAACCACGAGAACGACAACCGCACCATCGCGTCGCAGGGGTTCACCTTCTCGAACATGCTTCTGCCTGCCGGTGCGGAAGGCCCCGAGCACACGCACCACGACGCCGAAGAGGCCTTCTTCGTGCTCGAGGGCGAGGTCGAGGTGGGCGTCCACCGCGACGGCGTCGTCGAGAAGCGTACCCTCGGCTACCGCGACATGATCGTCGTCCCGGCCGGGGTTCCCCGCAGCCTGAAGAACACCGGCACCACCGACGCGCTGTTCTGCGTGATCATCGGGACACAGAAGCCGCAGGTGCCCACTTACCCGGAGACGTCCGCGGTCTTCGGCATCTCCCGGGACTGACGGTGGGTGCCCTGGACGACCGCGTCGTCGTCGTCACCGGTGCGGCACGCGGACTCGGTCTCGCGATCGCCCGGCGGCTCGGCGAGGACAAGGCGAGTATTGCGCTCTGCGACATCGATGTTCGCCGCGGTGAGGACAGCGCCGAGAAATTGCGCGCCGACGGCATCGCCGCACGATTCGTGCGCGTCGATCTTGCCGATGCGGACTCGGTGGACGAGATGGCCGCGTCCGTCACCGCGGACGGGCCGATCTACGGCCTGGTCAACAACGCCGCGCTCGCCGACGGAGTGGGCGGCAGAGCAGTCCACGAACTCGCGGTCGACGAGTGGGACCGCGTGCTCGACGTGAACCTTCGCGGAACGTTCCTCGTCAGCCGCGCGCTGATCCCCTCGATCATCGAGCACAGTGAAGAGCGTGGGGGAGGGCGCGTCATCTCGATCGGATCCGATGCGGCGCTGTACGGTTCGCCGAAGCTCACCCACTACATCACGTCCAAGGGCGGCGTGTCGGCGCTGACGCGCACCATGGCGCGCGACCTGGGCCCCTACGGGATCACCGTCAACACGGTGTCACCTGGTCTGACGGAAAGTGAATCAGCACAGCATGTTCCGGATCATCGTCACGAACTGTACCGGCTCAACCGAGCACTCACCCGGCCACAGCAACCGGCAGACCTCGTCGGCGCCGTCGCCTTCCTGATGGGTGACGAGGCGTCGTACATCACCGGACAGGAACTCGTCGTCAACGGCGGATTCGTCCTGCACTAGCACCATGGGAGGACCGGGTCGTGGACCTGAACCTGAAAGACCGCACCTATCTGGTCACCGGCGGCAGCTCCGGTGTCGGACTCGCGACCGTCGCGATGCTGCTCGACGAAGGCGCACAGGTCGTGACGTGCGCGCGCGACGTCGATCGACTCGATGCCGCACTGAGCGAACTGCCGGGGCGTGATCGTGTCCTGACCGCCGCGTGCGACGTACGCGACCGCGACGCCGTGGCCCGCCTCGTCGAGGCCGCTCAGGACAGGTTCGGGGGCCTCGATGGGCTGGTCAACAACGCGGGAAGCTCGCGGATGAAGCCGCGCGCCGAAACCACGCTCGACGACTGGCGCGACGAGTTCGATCTCAAGTTCGGGGGCGTGCTCAACACTGTCGAGACCGCGTTGCCTGCGCTGCGCAAGTCGTCGGCGCCGTCGATCGTCAACATCTCGGCCGTCCTTGCGCGTCAGCCGGAGACACGTCTGGTCACGACGAGTGCGGCGCGGGCGGGTCTGCTCAATCTGAGCAAGTCGCTGTCGCTGGAACTGGCCCCCGACGGTATCCGCGTGAATTCGGTGGCGCTCGGGCTCGTCGACACCGGTCAGTGGCGCCGACGCTACGAGAATTCCGATTATGCAGGCAGTTTCGAGGAGTGGGAAACCGAGATCGCGGCCGATCGCGGTATCGCACTCGGACGATTCGGCCATGCAGACGAAGTGGCCCACATGATCGTCACCCTGCTCTCACCCCGCTCGTCGTATGTGACGGGCACCAGCATCGATGTGTGCGGCGGTGTCGCGCGCTATGTCTGAAAGGACTCTCACAATGTCCAGCGAAACCCGGGTCGGCAACGGCGGCGATCTTTTGGTGCAGGTGCTGCGTGAGGCGGGTGTCGACACCGTGTTCGGCATCGTCAGCGTGCACAACCAACCCCTCGTCGAAGCGGTCAGCAGGGAACTGCGGTTCGTGCCGGTACGACACGAGGCGACCGCTGTGAACGCAGCCGACGGATATGCCCGGGCCACAGGCCGGCTCGGTTGCGCACTCACGAGCACCGGCACCGGGGCGGGTAATGCTGCGGGCTCGCTGATCGAGTCGCTGAGCTCCGGGACCTCTGTCCTGCACGTCACTGGGCAGGTCGAATCGCAGTATCTCGGCTCGGGGCGCGGATTCATCCACGAGACCAAGGACCAATGGGGGATGCTCGACGCGGTATCGGCTCACGCCGAGACCGTGCGTGATGCGGACACCGCAGGAAAGGTGCTGAGGGAGGCGGTCTCCCGGGCTTCGGCCACCCCCGGCGGCCCGGTGAGCGTCGAGTGGCCGATCGATCTGCAGTACGCGCAGTGCGCCCTCGACTCGGTCCCGGCTGTCGAACGCCATGTTCCGCCGCTGGATATGGCCCAGGTCGACGTGGCACTCGCGGCGATGGCCCGGGCCCGCCGGCCTGTGATCTGGGCGGGCGGTGGTGTGGCGCGCGCAGGGGGCGAGCTCACCGCGCTGGTCGAGACATGGGGTGTGCCACTGCTGACCAGCAATTCCGGTCGAGGTGCGGTGCCGGAGGATCACCCGCTGTGCATCGGGAACTACGGGTCGTCGCCGCTCGGGCGTGCCCTGCTCGCCGAGGCGGATCTCGTGCTGTCGCTCGGGACGCACTTCCGCTCCAACGAGACGGGCGACTACTCGATCCCGATGCCGCACAAGCATATCCAGGTCGATCTGGATCCGGCAGCGCCGGGCCGAGTGTTCCCGGTAGATTTACCCGTGGTCGGCGAGATCGGGGCCTTCCTCGACGCGGTATCGGGTGTCGAGGGACTCGGTGAATCGGTGGACACTGCATGGACCGAACGCGCTCGCGAGACCCGCGACCGGGTCCGCGCGACCCAACGTTCCGGACTCGGCGACCATGCCGTCCTGTGCGACGCGGTGCGCGCAGCGTTACCGCGGGAGGCGGTGATCGCGCGTGACGTGACGATCGCATCGAGCTCGTGGGGAAACCGGCTGCTGCCGATGTTCGATCCGCGCTCGAACATCTTCCCGCGCGGTGGTGGCATCGGCCAGGGACTCGGCATGGCGATCGGTGCTGCGATCGCAGACGAGACCCGGCCGACGCTCGGTTTGGTGGGCGACGGTGGATTGGCCGTCCACCTCGGCGAGATCCTCACGATGGCGCAGGAGAAGCCCTGGCTGGTGCTGCTCGTGTGCAACGACGGCGGCTACGGCGTACTCCGCAACATGCAATCCGGTGCAGGTCGCGGCACCTACGCTGTCGATCTGACGACACCGGACTTCGCGCTTCTCGCGCAGGCCGTCGGTGTCGAGTACCGGCGGATCGGTGGAGCCTCCGAGGCGCACGCGGTGCTCGAGGACGCGGTGTCGTTGCGGGCGCCTGTCATCGTCGAGGTCGATCTCGCGTCGTACGGCGAGATGCCCACGCCGTTCACGCCGCCGGTCACCGTTCCGGCCGACTGAGAACCCTGACGCGAAGAATTCTCCGCCGGCTGTGGCGCAGATAACATCTTAGCGCTAAGATAATCAGCACTGAAGTAAAGCGTCTCCGAGGAGAATCATGACCGCAGACACCGTCGACCTCACGGTCCGTCAGATGAGGGTCGAGTCCGCCGGCGTCGTCTCGCTCCGACTCGAGCATCCCGACGGCGCGGCCGTCGACCGCTGGACGCCGGGTGCCCACCTCGACCTCCATCTCGGAGGTGGGCTCGTCCGCCAGTACTCGTTGTGCGGCGACCCCGACGACAAGACCGGATACCGGGTGGCCGTCCTGCACGAGCGCGCCGGGCGGGGCGGGTCACGTCGAGTACACGAGACCCTTCGCCCCGGCGACTCGGTGGCGGTGAGCGCCCCGCGCAACAACTTCGAACTGATCCCGTCGCCGCGCTACGTGTTCATCGCCGGCGGCATCGGAATCACCCCGATCCTCGCGATGATCGGTGAGGCCGAACGTTCCGGTGCCACATGGGAACTCCACTACGGCGGGCGAGACCGCACGACGATGGCGTTCGTCGACGAGCTCGAGCGCTACGGCGACCGTATCCACATCGTCACCGAGAACGTCGACGGAATCCTCGATCTCGCGACCCTGCTCGGCGCCGCCGAGCCCGACACCCTCGTGTATGCGTGCGGTCCCGACGGATTGCTCACGGCGATCGAATCGTATTCCGAGGTCTGGCCGGAGGGCGCGATCCGCCTCGAGCGTTTCAAAGCGAAGGAACGTGTCGCGGATGCCGGAGGGGACGCACCGTTCCGGGTCGTGTGCGAGCAGTCGGGCGTATCCGCGACAGTGTCGCCGGAGAAGACGATTCTCGAAACACTCGAGGAATCCGGTGTGAACGTTCCGAATTCGTGCCGTGAGGGCATTTGCGGCACGTGCGAAACCCGCGTTCTCTGCGGCGCTCCCGACCACCGCGACTCCCTGCTCACAGCCTCCGAGCAGGAGTCCGGCGCCACCATCATGCTCTGTGTCTCCCGCGCCCGCTCCGACGAGCTGGTGCTGGATCTGTAGAAAGGATTCGCGATGACTCGGTATCTCGAGATTCATCAGGCCCGGACGGCCGACCCCACCCCCTACGAGATCAAGCTGGCCAAGGCCATAGAGCAGGTCTTCGGTGCGGGAATTCACGACCTCGAAGGACTCGTACACGGCCTCAACGGTTCCGGAATTCACGCGCCCGACGGGCAGCCGTGGACGCCCACCTCGTTCACCACCGAAATGCAACGGATCGGAGCGTAACCATGGTGAATCGACTTCGCACCGCGTCGATGACCGCCGACGACATCTTCGCGACCGGCATGCGCGACCAGTGGCATGCGGTCTGCCCGTCCGGCTTCGTCGAGCGCGGAGGCATCGAGAGGTTGCGCCGCCTCGGCGAGGACTGGGTGTTGTACCGAGGGTCCGACGGTGACGTGCGGATGCTCGCGGACCGGTGCCCACACCGCGGCGCTCCTCTGTCGCAAGGCGTGCACCTCGGCGACCGCATCGCATGCAAGTACCACGGTGTCGAGGTCGACGGAACCGGTACCGTCGCGAAAGTTCCCGGGATGCCCGGCTGCAACCTCGAGGGGAAGCGACTGGTGACCTCGCTGCCGGTCCGCGAGGTCGGCGGGGCGATCCTTGCGTGGTTCGGAACCGACCCGGATGCCGAACCGGGGCCGCTCGAACTTCCCGATCCACTCGTCGACGACGAGGTCTCCGCGTTCCTCTGCTACGCGGAGTGGGAGGCGCCGTGGCGATTCGCCCTCGAGAACCTCCTGGATCCGATGCACGGCGCGTTCCTGCACCACGAGTCACACTCGATGTTCGGTGGCGAGACCACGGCACGCTTCCGGATCCGCGAGACGGACCGGGGATTCTTCTTCGAGAAGACCGACCAGCGTGGCGTCAACTTCGACTGGGTCGAGTACTGCCGGACCGGCGCCGACTGGGTCGACCTCGAGATTCCCTACCCGGCCACCGCAGGACCCGGCGGTTCGTTCGGCATCGTCGGGATGGGTACCCCCATCGACGCCGAGACCACCGCGGTGTTCTTCTGGCGGTACCGGCGCGTGACGGGCTGGGAACGCGACGTATGGCGCTTCCTGTATCGCACCGTCCTCGAAGAACGGCACTGGGAGGTCCTCGAACAGGACCGGGTCATGCTCGAAGCCATGGCACCCGACGCAGACCAGGCCGAGAACCTCTACCAGCACGATCTGGGTGTCATGCGGTTGCGGCGTTTGTATCGCGGCCGCGCCGAGGAGCTCGCGAAGCAGATGGCCGGGTAGCCGGCCCCCGCAGTAACCGCGGCACGAAAAGACAGAAACACCCTTTCCGGAGGTGTGTTTCTGTCTTTTTCCGACGTATGGACGTCGAGGGCCGCTACCCGCTCTGGTGCTGGGCGAGAGAATGCTCGAGTTTGCGCAACAACTGCACCAGCTCGGCCTGGTCGTCCGCCGACATACCGGAGAGCATGCGGGTCTCGTTCTCGAAATGAGCGACCGCAACCTCGTCGATGAGCTTCTTGCCGGCATCGGTGAGCTCGGCATGCACGATGCGCCTGTCGTCGGCGTCGCGTTCACGTCTCACCAATCCCGCCTTCTCGAGACGATCGATGCGGAGGGTGACGCCGCCGGTGGTCACCAGGGAACTCTCGGCGAGTTGCCCGGGCGTCATCCGGTAAGGCGTGCCCGAGCGGCGCAGCGCGGCAAGGACGTCGAACGAGGCCATATTCAGGTCGTACTCGTCGAAGATCCGCCCGATGGTGCTCTGATAGCGCAGGTAGGTGCGGTGGAGGCGTCCGAGTACCTCGAGGGGTGTGACGTCCAGGCCGGGCCATTCGCGAGTCCACTGACTCACGATGTCGTCGACGGCGTCATGGTCGGGAACGTTGTCGCGCCCCACGCGTGCCTCCTCGTGTCTTCGGCTTGCCGCTCGATTGTTGAGCGCCAAAGCATTGTTCACGATACGGCTTGCGCGGGGCGCGTGGGGATGTCGGTATCAGCGTGGTGCGGTAGCAGTGGCGACTGCGTCGATCTCGACGGTCGCGCCGTACGGAAGCGCGCTCACCTCGACGAAGGTCCGGGCCGGGCGCGGTTCGGCGAAGAGTCGCTCGAACTGGCGGTTGGCTTCCTCTCTCAGCGACAGGTCGGTGACGAAGTAGGTGAGTTTGACGACGTCGGAGAGTTTTCCGTCGACGACGGCGAGCCGGTCGGTCATGCGGTCGATTGCGGCGTCGAGGGCTTCTGTGCGGCCCTCGACGGCGATGCCCTCGGGATCGATGGACAGCGCGCCGGAGACGAAGACGAGACCGCCTGCGACGTACGCCGGGCTGTACGGATGGTGGGTGCTGACGGATGTGAGTGACATCGGTGATCGCTCCTGAGGTCGGGTCGCGGTTCGCCAACTATCTTAGCGCTAAAATATTATCTGTGAAGAGGGCTTCTCATACCGATACGGACACGTCCGCCGCGTCGTCGTAGAAACACACGTGCCCCGCGATCGGTTCCATCCCGGCGAGAGGTTCCTCGTACGACCATGCGACGTTCTCGGCCGGCAGCTGTCCCGAGAACGACTGCCCCATGAACGACCAGTACCGGGCCGTGCCCTTGTACGGGCATCCCGTGCGCAGCGCCGATTCCTCGAGTCGGGAGAAATCCACATCGGCAGGAGGGATGTAGTAGCGCGTCGGCAGGCCTGTCTCGAAGACCAGCACCGGTGTGCGGGTCTCCGCGACGACCGCGTCGCCCACCGTGACGACGACGTGGCGGGAACTGGGGAGCGCGTCGACACGATGGTGCGGGTCGCGCGGGTGGGTGAACACCTCGGCTTCCTCCTCGAACCAGTGCTCATCCTCATCGACGTAGACCGTGTCGCCCGGCTCGGGTTCGCCCTGCCGGAACCATGCGAACGCCAACCGGTCGTCGAGGCCGTCGATGTCCAGCTGGAACACCGGCGAATACGCGCGCCGGTCGTCGACGACGATGTCGTACCACTGCCACACGTCCGGGCGGCTGCGGCTCGGTGACAGCGATGCCGACAGCAGATCGAAGCGCACGTCGTCGCGCGGGAACGCATAGAACGGCACAGGTTTGCCCGGCGCCCACACCAGTACCGCGCGGGCGCTGTCCACGACCGTTCGACCGAACCACTTCCCCCGGATCCTGCGCTCGCAGGGTTCGTACAGGTAGTTGTCGGATTCGAGGGTGGGCCGGGGAACGGCGACCTTGCGGGCAGACATACATCGACCGTATCGCGCATGAACACGATGCGGCCGTATCCTGCGACGTCTTGGCGAGGCAATCGGCGGGATACGCTGCTCGGCGATGATCGACGACGCGCTCGAACTCATCCGGACATTGGTGGGAGTCACCGCGCTCGCCGCCGTGGCCACCGCCGTCCTGTGGGCATTCGGTGTTCCGCACCGGTTTGCGCCGGTGTACGCAATCGCCCGTGGCACAGTGCAACTCGCATTTGTTGCCCTCGTGCTCACGGGAGTCATCGCCGACGCCCGGTGGGTCGCGCTGGTGCTCGTGGTCATGTTCGGCGTTGCACTGTGGACCGCGTCGCGGCGGGTCGGGCGAGGAGTCGGGACGACCGTGATGGTCGGTGTGTCCATGTTCTGCGGAATCGGTACCGCCCTCGTCATCGTGTTCGTCAGCGGTGCCATCGAGCTGACACCCCGCTACGCCCTCGCGCTCGGCGGAATCGTGATCGGCGGTGGGATGACGGTCGCCGGACTTGCCGGCCGTAGATTCACCGAGATCGTCGATGACCGGTGGACCGAGGTCGAAGGGTGGCTCGCGCTCGGCGCGACCATGCGGCAGGCAACGCTCGGCCACGCCCGGCTCGCGGTGCGAGCGGCGCTGATCCCGTCCCTCGACCAGACGAAGACCACCGGACTGGTGACGCTGCCGGGGGCCTTCGTCGGCGCGATCTTCGGTGGGCTGTCGCCCCTCGAAGCCGGTCGTTTCCAGGTGGTGGTGCTCGCGGCGATCATGGCGGCGGGATCGATCACCGCGGTGGTTCTCGCGATCGGCCTCGGACGTCTGCGGGTGCGTCCGGTACCCCAGGAGTGACTGCGGTATGAATTGAGGTCGACGTCAACTTCGATCTGGGGGTGCACAGGCATGCTGCTCGTAGCCAACCGCGGTGAGATCGCCCTGCGAATCATCCGAACGGCCACCGAACTCGGCCTCGACACCGTCGCCGTCTATGCGGAGGACGACTCCGCGAGCCCGCATGTAGGTGCCGCCACCAGGGCCGTTCCGCTCGCGGGCTCCGGTCCCGCCGCCTATCTCGACCAGGACGCGATCCTGAGCATCGCCCGCGACACGGACTGCACCCTCGTCCATCCCGGCTACGGCTTCCTCAGCGAGAACGCCGCGTTCGCGGACCGCTGCGCCGACGCGGGCGTGACGTTCGTCGGACCCGGTCCGGATGCGCTGCGGACGTTCGGCGACAAGCAGACCGCCCGTGCGACGGCTGCGGGCCTGGGCATTCCCGTGGTTCCGGCCTCCGGCTCGGGGGACCCGGAGGATCTGCGTGCCTTCCTCGCGCAGCACCCCGACGGCGTCGTCGTGAAAGCTCTCGCCGGAGGCGGCGGCCGCGGCATGCGGATCGTGCGTGACGCCGGCGACCTCGTCGACGCCCACCGGTCGGCCGCGGCCGAAGCGCTGGGTGCCTTCGGCGACGACCGCCTCTACGCCGAAGCGCTCATCACCCGGGCCCGACACATCGAGGTGCAGATCGTCGCGGCACCGGACGGTGTCGGCGGGACCGTCGCGCGTGCGCTCGGCGACCGCGACTGCAGCGTGCAGCGTCGGCACCAGAAACTCGTCGAGATCGCTCCTGCCCCGGCGCTGAGCGAGGCGCTGCGACGCGACCTGCACGTCGCCGCCGCCCGACTCGGCACTGGCACGCACCTGCGCGGGGTGGCGACGGTCGAGTTCCTCGTGGCCGGCTCGGGCATGGTGTTCCTCGAGGTGAACCCGCGGATCCAGGTCGAACACACCGTCACCGAAGAGGTCGCCGGCATCGATCTCGTGACCGTGCAGATCGCGGTCGCGCGTGGAGCATTGTTCGACGAACTCGAGCTCCCCGACGGCGTCACCGCCGACTCCCACGGTGTCACCGGAGCAGCGACCCGTGCCCGGGGAGTGGCTGTGCAGGCACGCATCAACACCGAAACGCTGCGTCAGGACGGACAGACCGTCCCCGCGACCGGAACCCTGTCCGCATTCACCCCGCCGTCCGGCCCCGGCATTCGAGTCGACACCCACGGCCGCTCGGGCCTCGAGGTGGGGGCTCGCTACGATTCCCTGCTCGCGAAGGTCATCGCACATGTGCGGGTTTCCGATATCGGCGCCGCGTTCCGGAAACTCGAGGTCGCGCTCGGCGAGTTCGTCGTCGACGGCGTCGCCACCAACCGCAATGTTCTCCGGAAGATTCTCACCGACACGGAATTCCGGTCCGGTCCGGTCACCACGTCGTGGCTCGGTGAGCGTCTCGCGGAGTTCGTCGACCCACACGCGGAGATATCGGTCGCGGCGGAAGCGCCCGAACTGGGCGCCGGGGAGCGTGCGGTGCGTGCCGAAATGGTCGGCACCGTCGTCGAATCCGCTGCCGAGGGCGACACCACGCCCGCAGGCGCGCCCATCGTGATCCTCGACGCGATGAAGATGCAGCACGCCATCACCGCGCCTGGGACCGCCACCGTGACTCGGATGCTCGTGCAGCCCGGGCAGACCGTGCAACCCGGAACGATGCTCGCCGTGGTCCACCTGGACGACGAAGCCGGGTCGAACACCGCCGCAGACGCATTCGACCTCGATTTCGAGCGCGCCGACCTCGACGAGATCCGTGCGCGGCACGCTGCCACCCTCGACGCAGCCCGTCCCGACGCAATCGCACGTCGGCACAACCGCGGCCGACGCACCGCGCGCGAGAACATCACCGATCTCGTCGACGCCGACAGCTTCGTCGAGTACGGCGGTCTCGTCCTCGCCGCGCAACGCGCACGCCGCAGCGAAGAAGACCTCATCGCGAACACCCCCGCCGACGGACTTGTAGGAGGCACGGCACGTATCGACGGTGCCGACGTCGTCGTCATGTCGTACGACTACACCGTGCTCGCCGGAACCCAGGGCAGATACAACCACAGCAAGACCGACCGGCTCCTCGAACTCGCTGCGCGCCGTGAGGTGCCGGTGGTGCTGTTCGCCGAGGGCGGCGGCGGACGACCCGGCGATGTCGACGTAGCGCACGGCGCGGGCCTGGAACTGTCGACCTTCCGGTCGATGGCGGCACTGCACGGTCGTGTGCCGACTGTCGCCGTGGTGTCGGGTCGGTGCTTCGCGGGCAACGCCGCACTCGCCGGCGTGTGCGATGTGCTCATCGCGACGCCCGACGCCAACATCGGAATGGGCGGGCCCGCCATGATCGAGGGCGGTGGACTCGGAGAGCACCGACCCGAAGAGATCGGCCCGATCGACGTGCAACGCCGCAACGGCGTCGTCCACCTCGCCACGCGCGACGAGGAGCATGCCGTCGCGCTGGCCCGGCAGTACCTGTCGTATTTCACCGTCCGGACAACCGGATTCGAGGCGCCCGACCCGCGTCTCGCGCGACACGTGGTCCCCGAGAATCGCCTTCGCGCCTACGACGTCCGCGCTGCACTCACTGCCATCGCCGACGTCGATTCGGTTCTCGAACTGCGCCCGGACTACGGAGTCGGCATCGTCACCGCCCTCGTGCGGGTCGAGGGCAAGGCCTACGGTGTGCTCGCCAACAGCAGCCACCACCTCGGAGGCGCGATCGATGCCGAAGCCGCAGACAAGGCCGCAGACTTTCTCGAACTGTGCGAAGAGCACCGGCTTCCCGTGGTGAGTCTGTGCGACACACCGGGTTTCATGGTCGGTCCGGAATCGGAGAAACAGGCGGCGGTACGGCGATTCGGCCGGTTCTTCATCGCGGGTGCGCGGTTGACGGTGCCGTTCGGCACGATCATCCTCCGCAAGGGATACGGGCTCGGTGCCATGGCGATGGCCGGTGGATCGTTCCACTCACCGCAGTTCACGATCGCGTGGCCGACCGGCGAAATCGGCGGGATGGGACTCGAAGGCGCGGTGCGACTCGGCTTCCGCAAGGAACTCGATGCCGCGCCCACCATCGAGGCCCGCGAGGAACTGTTCGGGCAGCTGGTCGCTGCGGCGTATCAGCGCGGCAAGGCACTGCAGGCGGCGACGATCTTCGAACTCGACGACGTCATCGACCCCGCCGAGACCCGCGTGTGGATCTCGGGACTGCGATGATTTCACGGCTCTGACAGGGGTACATCTTCGACATGGTCACCTATCGCGGAGCGCAGGGTTATCTTCCCGACACCCTCGACATCCTCTCGCTCGAGACCGCGGCCCGGGGGTGTCGCGGGTGCGACCTGTTCAAGGCCGCCGAGCAGACGGTCTTCGGAGCCGGCCCTACCGACGCGCGTCTGATGCTCGTCGGCGAGCAACCAGGCAACGACGAAGACCTCGAGGGGGAGCCGTTCGTCGGCCCCGCAGGCCGATTGCTGGACAAGGCGCTCGCGGCCGCCGGTGTCGAGCGCGACACCGTGTACGTCACCAATGCCGTCAAGCACTTCCGGTTCGACCGGGCCGCGGGCGGAAAGCGTCGCATCCACAAGAAACCGTCGGGCGGGCAGATCATCGCGTGCCGGCCGTGGCTCGTAGCGGAACTCGACGTGGTGCGTCCCGACGTCGTGGTGTGCCTCGGCGTGACGGCAGCTCGCGCGTTGGTCGAGAAGAATTTCAAGCTCACCGTGCACCGCGGAGAGGTGCTGCAGCTCGACGAACAGCTCCGGGGCACGCTCGATCCGAAGGTGGTCGCCACGATCCATCCGTCCGCAGCGCTGCGCGCCCATGTGGACCGCGACGCCGCGTTCGACTCACTCGTGCGCGATCTTCACCGCGCCGCCGGGTTGCTCTGATCTGATCATGCGGTCGTGGCGAGCGCGGCGGCGAGCCCGAACGCCACCGACATCGCACACACTTCGATGACGGCATTGCGCAGCGAGACGTCGGCGGTGCTCCGATGGGCGCCTGCCGCGGGCACCCACGTGCGCCGCCAGATCCATGCCAGCCCGAGCAGCGCCACGAGCACCGCGACCTTGGCGAGCAGAACACGCCCGTAGCCGGTGTCGACGAGCGCGGCCACCGACTCGAGGCGCACGGCCGCGTCGATCACACCGGTCACCCCGAGCACCACGACGCATTTGGTCGCGAGGTCCGAGTAACGCGGCAGCAGCCGGGACCACCCCCCGCGACCCCGGACCAGCAGGGCGAGCGCCGTGAGCACCCCCAGCCAGACTGCGGCCGCGAGGACGTGCGCCGCGTCGAGCAACGACCCGAACGGCTGCTGCGACATGTGCCCGGTGACGGGTCGCGCGACGAGTGCCAGAGCGGCGGCGACGAGAACGGGCGCGGTCGACCATGCGGTCCCTCGCCGGTAGGCGAGAGCCGCCGCGACGGTGAGTGCGCCGACGCAGAACCACGCGGCCGCGGCGACCCGACCGGATCCGGCGGTGCCGATGTACTCGACGAAGAGTCCGGCGCTGAGCAGGGCCACGGGGACATCGACCGTCGCGGCGGCTTCGATGACGAGTTGAACGGTCTCGAGCAGCAGCCACACCCCGCCGAGGACGGTGATCGCGCGCCACACGTCTTCGGTCGAGACATCCGGGCGTCGTTCACCGCGTGTCATGGTGGCGAGGACAGCGACGCCGAGCACCGTGGACCCGACGCACAGCGACAGCGCGCGTGTCCACGCGGACAACTCCGGGGCCGCCAGCAGCACGCCGAGCGCGACCCCGATGACGGCGCCGGCGGCGGCTCCGAGGAGCCACCGCCGGCGAATGTTCGGCACGAGTGTCAGACCTTCGGCTTGCGCAACACGAACCACAAGGCAGCGACGACCACGATCACACCGGCGACCACGAACCACCAGATAGCGGGACCCCCGCCGTTGTCGGTGGCGACATCGGATGCCGGTGCGGCGTCGCCGGCCGCGGCCTCACCGGGAGTGCCGGTGCCCTCCTGCGTGAGGGTGAAGGTGCGCGTCCCGCTGACGGGATGCCCGTCGGCCGACGTCACGCGATAGGCGATCGTGTATTCACCGACCGGGCCGAGACCGTCGATTTCGACGCTGACGGTGGGTCCGTCGACGATCGGGTCGCCCTTGGACCACAGATTGCCGTCGGGCCCGACCACAGTGAGCGCTGCGAACTGCTCCTGTAGCGCTTCGTTGAACGTCACGCTGACCTGCTCGGGTGCCTCCGCGATCTCCGAGCCTTGCTCGGGAGTGCTGCCGAGGACGACCGAGTGCGCCGCGGCGGGGCCTGCCGCGAGCATCAGCGCGCCGACAAGGGCGAGGAGAACGGTGCCCAGACGCTTCATGCCTGCTGTGCCGTTCATGCTCGCCGTCCCTGGATCACTGCGCCGAGACCCAGCGCGGCGCCGAGCGCGCCGAGGACGAGGCCGATGCCGCCGAGCCACCGCGCGGTGTTGTCGGTGGTGCTACCCGACTCGGCGGTCGCGGTGGTTTCGGTGCTGTGCGTGTCGGCACCACCGTCGGCACCGCCTCCGTGCCCGTCACCGCTGCTCGCGGCGAGCGTGAGGGAGGGCGCGGGCTTCTCCGGTTCCTCGTCTCCGGTCGCGGCCTGGTCCCACGCGACGATCTCGCCGTCGCTGTAGGTCTGTGTGGCCGGGAACGCGACTTCTTCCTCCTCGGGGAGCGGTCCGGCGGAGAGCACGAACTGCTGGAACTGGCCCGGTCCGACTTCGACGCCGGGGTCGGCCGTCCACGTGACCGAGGTCGCGAGCTGCGTGTCGGGATTCTTCTCGACCGTTGCCGTCCAGCCGGGCACCGGTTCGGTGCGAGCGGATCGAAGGCCGGGCAATTCGACGGTGAGCGCCGTGGTGCCGGCGGTCTCGGATTCGGTGGGGACGCGGAACGTCAGGACGGAATATCCGCCCTGCTCGGCGCCCGGTGCGACGACGGTGACGTGTGCAGCGGCAATGCCGGAACCGGCCAGGAGCAACGCTGCGGTGGCACCGGAGCCGACGAAGGCCCGGGTGATGTTCTTCATGAAGATGTAGTTGCTTTCTCGAAAGAGGGTCAGGACACGGCGAACCGTGCAGTCGGCGGACCTCGTCGAGAGATACAGGAGGGGAGGGGGCGGACGATGTACGGATCGGTGTCGATTCGCGGTACGAGAACCGCGGGTGCGGCGATCGTGGGACGCCACGGCCGCGCGTGCTGCACCACCGATGTGCACGCAGCGTAGAGGCGGTCGGCGATGCCGATGAGCAGTGCGCATCCGACGACGGCGGCGGTGTGCGCGGCCAGCATCGACACCGAGAGGTGCAGGTGCCCGTCCGTCAGCGTGGACAGGACGAGGTGGGTGCCGAGTTGGCCCGCGGCGAGCAGCGCGACCGGCGACATCGCCGGTCGCCCGGCGCCCACTATGCCGACCCCGACGGCAACCGCCGTCAGCAACGCCACGGCCGGGTTCGTCGGTACCGAACCTCCGGCCGCGCCGTGTGCTGCGACGGCGAGCGCCGCGGTGGAAACCCCCGCGGTGCCGCCGAGCAGAGCCGGACTCGTGGTCACCGGTCGGTCAGCGCACACCGAGGCGAGCCAGCAGGTCCGCCTCGATTCCGTCGAGTTCGTGGCCGATGGAGGCGTGCGCGGCTTTGCGACGCGCGGCCGGCATCTGCTCGGCGGCGGACACCGCAGCGGTCAGGTCGGTGAGACGACCCCGGATGGCTTCCGCGAACTTCTTCGTTTCGGCGTCCTTGGGATGCAGCTCCTCGGTCTTCGTGACCGACTGCTCGGCGGCCGCGATGCGGGCGCTGAGTCGCGCACCGTGACCGGTGAACTCCCCGAGCTGTTCGACGCCGACACCGAGTTTCTGGGCACGGCGGACGTCGAGCTGTCCGCGGACGGCCGTCGCGGCCTGGTAGGCGAGGGGCGCGAGCACGGGCACGAGCAGGCGCGCGATCCCGAGGTAGCGACGGATCTTCGCTGCGGTCAGCCCCTGGTTCTCGGCGGCCTTCTTCTGAGCCTTGAGCGTGGCGATCTGCTCTTTTTCGACCTTGGCCTGCGACTTCACGAGCTCCTTGTCGAGCTTGGTCTGCGACTTGGCGAGCTTCTTCGCGAGCTTGTCCTGGGACTTCGCTGTGCGCCGATCACTCTTGGACTGGTTCTTCGCGCCCAGCTTGGCCTCGAGCGTCGCCTTGTGCTTGAGAGCTTTTGCCTCCGCCTTGCGGGTGGCACGCCGCTTCCGCCGTGTGAACAACCCCATCGAACAGCACCCTCCATTCGGTACGACCGCAGCGCGCCCGCGCTCGTGGTCAGCCTAACGTGACGGTGCTGCTTCGAGGCGCCGCACGTCGAGCGAATACCCTGGACTGTTGTGGAGATGACCGGTGAGCAGCGACGCAGGCCCGTCTCGATCGAGGCGAGCGCGCTGACGCGATGCCGCCACCGGGTATTTCTCGACGCCACGTTCCCCGAGGAACTGTCCGCTGCACCCAAGAACCCGGGTGCTACCCAACGTCAGGAAGCCGCCGCAGCGCACCGCGAGGCGATCCGGCAGCGGATGTTCGACGCCGACCCGGACGGGTGGGTGCACATCGCCGCAGAAGGGACCATGACGCAGCGCGCCGACCGCACCCTCGACGCGTGCCGATCCGGTGCAGATCGCATCTGGGGTGCGGTCCTGCCCGTCGAACCCGACACCGGCCGCCGGGGCCGCTCCGAGATCCTGCTCCGCGACGCGGAACGCGGCGGCTACATTCCCGTGATCGTCGTCAACCACAAGGTCACCGACCCGGGACGGGGCGCCACCACCACCGATCTGTTCGGGTGGGCACCTGCGGTCGACGAGAACCGCAAGGTGCGGGCGCACTCGGGCGACCAGATGCGCGTCGCCCATCTGTACCGGATGCTCGAACGACACGGGCTGGCCAGCCCCGCGCAGGTGGCCGGAGCGATCGGATACAACGCCGACTGCATCCTCGTCCACGACCTGAGCGCCGTCCTCGACGACTACGACGCGCGGCTCGCCGACCGTCTCGCCATCGCGCGCGGCGACGTGCCGACCGTGCCGTCGCAGATCGGGGAGTGCCGTACGTGCTCGTGGTGGGACCGGTGCCGTTCGGAGCTTGCCGAACGGCACGACGTGTCGCTGGTCGCGCCGGGGCAGCGCGCCGACGTGCTGCGCGAACTCGGCGTCACCACCATCGACAGGCTCGCCGACTGGACGGGTCGACAACCCGAGGTGTGGCCGCAGGGGCCGTTCGAGGACGCGGTCGTGGTCGCGAAGGCATGGCTCGCGGGGGCGCCGCTGGTGCGCCGCTACCGGCAGGTGCATGTCGCGCGCGCCGATGTCGAGATCGACATCGACATGGAGAGCTACCACGAACACGGCGCATATCTGTGGGGGACGCTGCTCAACACTGACGTGCAGTCCGTCTACCGGCCGTTCTCGACGTGGCAGCCGGTGCCCACGACGGACGAGGCCCGCTCGTTCGGGGAGTTCTGGACGTGGTTGTCGGCGGAGCGTCGCGCAGCCGAGCGTCGCGGGAAAACTTTTGCCGCCTACTGCTATTCGCGGTCTGCGGAAGACAAATGGTTGCTGTCTTCGGCCCGGCGTTTCCATGGTTATCCGGGGGTGCCGTCCGAGGTGGAGGTCAAGGAGTTCATCTCGTCGCCGCAGTGGGTGGACATCTACCAGGCGGTGACCGACCAGTTCGTGTGCCCGAATGGTAAGGGACTCAAGAAGATTGCACCGATCGCTGGTCACCACTGGCGCGACGACGAGGCCGGGGGAGAGGCGTCGATGGCCTGGTATCGCGAGGCTGTCGGCTACGACGGCGGCGAGGCGGTCCCGTCCCAGCGGACTCGGCTGCTCGAGTACAACGAGGACGACGTGGTCGCCACCAAGGTGCTGCGCGAGTGGATGAGTGGTCGTGCAGTGCTGGATATTCCACACATCGACGACCTCTGATACGACCGGCCGTGTCATCAGTGGCCGCCGGCCACTCCGGCATTGTCCAGGTAGAGCCCTTCGTTCGACAGCCCCCGCGCCCGGAAGGTGAGCGCCTCGACCGCGTCCAGGCCCACTGCACCGTTCGCGATGCAGTCGGTGGATGCAGTGTGGGTCTGCAGTGTCGGTTCGCTCGTAGCGTCGTTCTTCAGCGCCTCCAGCTTCACGGTCGTCGCGGGCATCTGTCCGGGGAGGCCGGCCGGGCCGGTCAATGGGCAGGTCGTGGTCCGGCCCGCGGAATCGGTGATGTCGACCTCGACGGTTGCGGATTCGCCGGGAATCTCGTGGGGACGCGCGTCCGCGAGGTCGACCACGACCCTGCCCTCCGGTACGGGCGGGGAGTCGCTCACGTCAACGGTGACGGCCGCTTCCCCGCCGGGCCGGTCGGGGCGTACGTGCAGCACGGTGTTGTCCGAGACACCCGTTCGAAGCGGTAGCGCGGTCATCTGCGCGGTGCCCTCACCGGCCGTCGGTCCGGGCGTGTTCACGTCACCGGCGCTGTGGTCCACGTCGGCGAATCCGATGACTCCGGTCTGGTCTCCGGAAGCAACTGCGATGCGGTAGTCGGTCCGAGGAAGCCACTCCACATCCGGTGCAGGAGTTTCGAACAGTCGCATGGCAGCTCGATCGTAGGAGAGGGTCGCATCGAGGAATGCGGATACGAAGACGGCGGCTGCCTGCTGCTGATCCCGGGCGCCGAGCAGCGCCTCCGTGTCCAAGAGATGCTTGCTGAGACCGAGCCCGGCATCGTAGCTACCCCATCGGGTGTTGAACTGACTGTGGTTGGCCCGGTATATCGAGACCGCGGCTTTGACCTGTCCGGGGGCGATTCCGGTGCGGGCGTACTGCTTCGTACCGGCGAAGGCTCCAACGTCGGCGTCATGGCTACCGCCTATGGTCAGGTAGTTGACGCCCTCCAATGTGGCCGCACCGGCGGCGGCTACCAGCAGGGCAACCGCTGCGGCCGCGCTATGCCGCCTGCCGGGGCGGCGGCCGTGGCCGGATGCCGCGCCGATGAGTGTACCGATCCAGCTCCCCAGCAGTGGAGCGGTGAGCAGCACGATCAGGCACACCACCAGCCAGCCGACCGGTGATGGCCCGGCCCCCATGGTCAGCAGCATCAGCACGGACATCACGAGCACGCTGAGGAACGGCACCGGTACGCGCCGCTTCAGTAGTGCGGCCGCCGAGGTGCCCATCAGCGCTGCCACCGACCCCACCGCAGCCGTCAGCAGGAGATCTTGCGCCGAGATCCGCCAGGAGACGGCCACTGCACCGGGCATTGCCTGCTCGATCGCCCGCCACAGCCACAGCAGGAGAACCACCACGCCCAGGAGTGCGGTCGCTCCGGTCCAACCCGGTCCGGTGATCCATCGGTGACCGATATTCTGCGGGCGCCACCGCCACCCGCGGTTCTGTCCTGTTTCCAGTCGATCCGACACCGAAGCACTGTAGCCAGCGTCGAGGTGGTGTGTGTGGGAACCGGACTGCAGTTGCCGACCGCATCGCCTGCGACCGCAAGTGGCACCTTAATGCTGAACCGAGTCGGCCAGACGGGACAAAGCGTCCACGACCGGTGCCCCGAACATCGGCGGGTCATTGTGTTCGAGGCCGGGGAGTTCGACGCGTTCGACGAGGTTCCGCGCACTGTCCGCAACCGCTGCACTCTGCTGGGCCGGCACGATGCTGTCGGCGGTTCCGTAGACCACGGTGAGGGGCACATCGAGTTGCGCGACGATGTCGGCGACCGGGAACCTGTCCTTCAGGACGATGTCCGGCACGAGTCGGTAGTGGTGACGCGCCACCGATCCGAGGTCGGTGAACGGCGAGCGCAGAAGCATTCCGGCCGGGGGTGATTCGGCGGCGAGTGCAGTCACCACGGCGCAGCCCAGACTCTCCCCGAAGTACAGCACTCGATCCGAGTCGACATCCTCTCGGTCCAGCAGATGCTGCATGGCTGCGCGGGCGTCGCGGGCCACTCCGTCTTCCGACGGTCGACCGGGGTTGCCGCCGTATCCGCGGTAGTCGAACAACAGCGTCGAGAATCCTGCGGCGGAAAGATCGGCGGCGATCTGCGCGCGCCCGAGCCGGTTCCCACCGTTGCCCGGAGCGAGAAGAACCGTGAAGTCGGCGCCCGGCCCGGTCGGGTTTCGTCCGCGGACGAACCAGGCCCCGAGCTCGAGGCCGTCCGACGTCGTCAGAACCACGTCCTCGGCGTCCGGCAGCAGAGTCGCGGCGGCGGGCGGAGTCGATGTATCGGGCAGGAAGATCAACTGTCGTTGCAGCGCCCACGCCGCGACCCCGACGATCACGGCGACCAGCACGACGACGAGAGCGATCCGCACAGCCCCTGTCTAACCGATCGTGCGCGGTTTCGGTAGTACCCGCTACCGAAACCACGCACGGGCAGCGAAGCTGCCTATCGCGGTGCCATGCGCAGTGCGCCGTCCATCCGGATGGTCTCGCCGTTGAGGTAGTCGTGCTCGACGATCATCTGCGCCAGCTGCGCGTACTCGGCGGGCTGCGCGAGCCGCGACGGGAACGGCACACCGGCTTCGAGACCCTTGCGGTAATCCTCGGTGACACCGGCGAGCATCGGGGTGTCGACGATGCCGGGGGCGATCGTGTTGACGCGGATACCGAACTGCGCGAGATCGCGTGCCGCGGGCACCGTCATGCCGTGCACGCCGCCCTTCGACGCCGAGTACGCGATCTGGCCGATCTGGCCTTCGAACGCGGCGACGGACGCGGTGTTGATGATGACGCCGCGCTGGCCGGAATCGTCGACGGTCTCGGTCTTGGAGATCGCGTCGGCAGCGAGGCGCATGACGTTGAACGTGCCGAGCAGGTTCACCGTGATGACCGTGCGGAACAGCTCGAGATCGTGCGGGCCGTTCTTGGACAGGATCCGCCCGGCCCAGCCGACACCGGCGCAGTTGACGACGATGCGCAGGGGAACTCCGGATTCGGTGATGCGCGTGATCGCAGCCTGGACCTCGTCGCCGCTGGTGACATCGGTGGGAATGAGGGTGACGCCGGCGGGTGCGTTGTCTCCGACCCGTTCGATGGACTGTTCGAGATCGAGTCCGAACACCGTAGCCCCGGCGTCGGCGAGGCGGCGAGCGGTGGCGGCACCGAGACCCGATGCAGCACCGGTGACGAGCGCGGCAGAACCTTGAATTTCCACAGTCTTGCTCCTGTTCCAGGGGACACGCGTTTCGCGTCGAACCTTAGCGCGACAACACTCCCGAATCCGCTGCGCCGCTGCTCTGCTGCGCCGGTCGCCGCAGTACGGCGGTGCCGATCAGCACGGCCACCACACAGGCACCGGCGCCGAGAAGCAATCCGGCGCGGCCACCCCACTGTTCGACGACCCATCCGGCGATCGGGCCGCCGATCGCTGTGGATCCGAGGAATGCGACCGCCCACAGTGCCATCACCCGGCCCCGCATCTGCGGCGAGGCGGCGAGCTGCAGTGTGCTGTTCGCGCTCGTCGTGAACGTGACGCTCAGGGCGCCGACGATCACCATGAGTGCAATCAGGATCGGCAGGGACGGTGCTGCCGCCGCGACGGCCATGGCCACGCCGAATGCGAGTGCGGCGAGCACGAGCGGTTTTATACCCGTGCGGCCCCACGTGGCAACGACGAGGCCGCCCACCACGGATCCGGCACCCATCGCGGCGGTGAGGAAGCCGTACGCGCCGGCGCCTGCCTCGAAGGTGTGGTCTGCCAAGACCGGGAGCACCACCTGGAATTCGTATGCGAGACAGCCGACGAGCGCCATCATCGCCAACGGCACAGCCAGATCGGGCGTCCGTCGCACATACGCGAGTCCTTCGCGCAGCTGACCGCGGGCGCGCGCGGTCGGGGGAGAGGGGCGCAGTTTCGACACGTCGAGGGTGAGCAGCGAGGTCACCACCGCGACGAAGCTCGCGGCGTTGAGCAGGAAGCAGATCCCGATGCCGCCCGCGGCGATGACGATGCCGGCAACCGCGGGGCCGATCATGCGCGAACACGCGGCCAGGGTGGACTGCAGGCTCACCGCGTTGCGCAGATCCTCGGGTCCGACCATCTCGAGCATGAACGACTGCCGCGCCGGATTCTCGAAACATTGGTTGAGCCCGAGCCCGAGGGCAAGGACGTAGACGTGCCACAGCTCGACGGCATCGGTGATGACGAGCAGTCCGAGGATCAGCGCGAGCAGGCCCATCATCGACTGCAGTCCGATCATGAGCTTGCGTTTGTCGGAGCGGTCGGCGACGACACCGCCGTACGGACCGAGCAGCAACATCGGGACGGTCTGCAGGGCCAGCACGATGCCGATCGCGGTGGCCGATCCGGTCAGTTGCAGAACGAGCCACGACTGCGCGACGGTCTGCATCCACGTGCCGACGAGCGAAATCGCCTGGCCGGTGATGTAGCGGCGGAAGTTGGGGCCGCGCATGGCGGCGAATGTGTTTCCGCGGATATCGGCGAGGACGGTCACTTGCGCGCCTCGCTTCTGCCGCATCCCATGCTGTCGGCGAGGGCCTCGAGTGCGGGAAGCGCGTCGTGCAGTGCGTCGACGTGGTGTTCGCTCAGTTCGGTGAGGTGTTCGGTGAACAGGGCGGTACGTCGGATCCGGAGTTCTTCGGCGAGTGCCGCGCCGTCGGTGGTGATGTAGGCGAGGACGACGCGTTTGTCGTCGGCGTCGGACGAACGTGACACGAGCCCGGCGTCTTCGAGTTTGCCGAGCATGCGTGAGCACATCGTGGGGTTCAGGCCTTCGAGGTCGGCGAGTTCGCGTACCCCGATGGTCTTTCGTCGTGCGACCGTCGCGAGCAGGGATGCCTGCGAGGGTGTCAGGCTGCCGTCGCCTGCCGGCCGGGAGACGCGGCGTGCGATGCGGCCGAGTGCGATGCGCAGGCGATTCACCTCGTCGGGATCGAACGACTCTCTGCTCATCGGTTCCGCGCCTCCTCAAGTATTTGCCTATCGGCAAGCATATACCTGCGGAGGGTGCGGGGGCGTCGGTCTGCGCGGAACCTCACACGTGTGTGGCGGGCGCGGACTCGGTGGTGTCGGACTGCTTGGTGCGCCGCGTGAACAGGTACATGGCCAGTGCTGTGACCACGAGGGTGACGCCACCGGCGACGGGGCCGACCGCGGGCGCGTCTGGAGCGATACCGGCCCCGAGCATCCACGCGCCGAAGGCGAAGAACAGCGCCGACGCCCCGAAGCGGATTGCGTTCTCCGGCAGGTGCCGCCCGAGTACGACGCCGGCGACGATCGCGAGTGCGTCGGCGGCGACCATACCCACCGTCGACCCGACCCAGACGCCGATCCAGTCGTTGTCGGTCGCGAGCGTGATGGTCGCAAGCATGGTCTTGTCGCCGAGTTCGGCGAGGAAGAACGCGGAGGTGACGGCCAGGAACGCCGACCGTGTGACACGGCCGGCCTTCGACTGCTCGTCGTCGTCGAGGGAATCGCCGCGCAACGTCCACGCGCCGAACAGCAGGAAGGCGACGCCACCGACGAGTGAGATGGCCACGGTCGGGATCGCGACACCGAGATAGTGGCCCACCGCCACTGAGACGAGGTGCACGGCGGTGGTGGCGAACAGGATCCCCGACAGCACTACCCACCAGCGGTAGCGCAGCGCGAACGTCATGGCCATCAACTGGGATTTGTCGCCGAGTTCGGCGATGAAGATGATTGCGAAACTCAGAACGACTGCGGACCACATGAGCGGCTTTTCCTCCTTCGTCTGTGGAGGAATCGGGCTTCCTCCGGACGTCGGACGCGTGGTGCGTCGACGACCGAAGGTCTCGCCCACCGGAGGTCGTCCGGTTCGCCGTGCCGGGCCGATGGCGGCCAGTGTGTCGACAGGGCGATTGGGGGCTACTCCCCTTCGCTTTCACGACACTAGCGCGCGAAGACCGCGGGTGTAAAGGTAATGCTAAGTTTAGTAGAACCGAACTCTCATTTACGGCATAGCGTCATGCCGCGAGCAGCATCGCCAGAACTGCGGTGTCGGGATCCCTGCCGGGATCCACGTTCACCTTACTGACCAGCGACGTCACGGTTCCATCCGCTTCGGCCTCCACCCACGCGGCGCGATGGTCGAGCCCGAGATACGGCAACCCGGGCAGGAGCACACACCCCGAGGCTGCGCCCGCATTCTCGGGCAGCGACGGCGTCGTCTCCGACGGAGGATGCAGCATGATCAGTGCCGGGGGCTGATGCTGCGCGAAGCATCCCGGCTCCACGGCCGTCTCCCCGAGTACCGGTCCGGCGGCGATGACGAGGCCGACGGTGCCCGGCTCCGGATCGTCCGGAAGTTCCTCCCGGACCCCGAACACCGTCGAGGTCGGCAGCAGACCCGGCAGCGATGCCACACGCACCGTCAGCGTGAGCAGCTGTGCCCATTCGCGGGTGGTCGACGGCCACCGTCCCGTCACTACGAATCCCCGCAGCGACCCACCGGAATGAAACGCGGCAATCCCGATCTGATCCCTCATGGCGTCCCTCCGATCCCTCGCCGGCGATGAGGGAAGAATGCCCGTTTTTCTCGCTGGCACACAAGAGGCTCCGAGTGCCAGGTGTGTTCGGTGCCAGGCGCGTGGTCAGCCCGACACGTCGACGCCCGGCACGCCGACACGCAGCCGCACGATCGCTCCGGTGCGTTCACGCGCCGCGACCTCGGGCTGCCAGTTCTCGGCGGTGCAGACGAACAGGTCGCGGCCGTCATGACCACCGAGTGCCACCGCATACGGATTCGCGACGGGCACCCGGTCGGTGATCACCCCGGACTGCGACACCCGGATCACCTCGTTGCCGAACGGCGATGCGACCCACACGGCGTCGTCACGGTCGATGGCGAGCCCGTCCGGGAACACCGATCGATCGAACTCGATCACAGTGCGACGGTCGGTGAGCGAGCCGTCGTCGCCCACCGTGAACGCGGTGAGCCGGCCCGGAATCGCGCGGGTCTCGGCGACGACGAGCGTGCGACCGTCGGCCGTCGCGACCATCCCGTTGGCGAACAGCAGGTCGTCGGCGACGGCCCGCACGGTTCCGTCCGGTTCGACGAGCATGAGCACCGCGGGACGGACCGGGGCGGGTGGGGCGCTGCCGTCGCCGTAGTTACCCACATATGCGCGACCGGCACCGTCGACGTACATGTCGTTCAGATGCCAGGTCGCGAACCCCGACAGATCAGCGTGCGGGGTGAGCGTGCCGTCGGATTCGCGCCGCATCACCCTGCGGGTGTGGCCGACGGCGATGAGCAGGCGCCCGTCGGGAAGGAACCCGAGGCCCGCTGGATGCCCGTCGATGTGGGCGACGATCTCGGACGCTCCGGTGGACGGATCGAGGCGATGAACGTCGTTCGCGTACACGTCGGAGAACCAGAGCCGGTCGTCGTGCCAGCGTGGGCATTCGGGAAATGCCAGGCCGGAGCATACGGTGTCGAGCGGGGGAGTCGTCATGGCCGCACACGCTAGCGGTCGGCCGGAGACAACGGTGTCCCGAAACGCAGAAGAGGGCCACCCGCTGGGTGACCCTCTCTACATGGTGCCGGTGACTAGACGATCAGGCCGGCGGTCTGGGTGCGTGCGCGCTCGAAGCGAGCCTGCACGTCGGCCCAGTTGACGATGTTCCAGAACGCCTTGACGTAATCGGCCTTCACGTTCTGGTACTGCAGGTAGAACGCGTGCTCCCACATGTCGAGCATGAGCAGCGGGGTCAGGCCGATGGAGATGTTGCCCTGCTGATCGTAGAGCTGGACGATGATCAGACGCTGTCCGATCGAATCCCATGCCAGGATCGACCAGCCGGAGCCCTGGATGGAGTTCGCGTTCGCGGAGAAGTGCTCGCGGAACTTGTCGAACGAGCCGAACGCGTCGTCGATCGCTGCTCCGAGCTCACCCGTCGGCTTGTCGCCACCTTCGGGAGAAAGGTTCTGCCAGAACACCGAGTGGTTGGTGTGACCACCGAGGTGGAATGCGAGGTCCTTCTCGAGCTTGGTGGCCTGAGCCGCCAGGGTGCCGTTCTCGCGGGCCTCGGCGAGCTTCTCGAGAGCGGTGTTGGCGCCGGCGACGTAGGTCGCATGGTGCTTGTCGTGGTGCAGCTCCATGATCTTCGCCGAGATGTGCGGCTCGAGCGCTGCGTAGTCGTATGGAAGTTCCGGAAGCGTGTACTCAGCCACGAAGGGTCCCTTCTTTGCGGGCCTGGTGGGCCCGTTCGATTTTTCCGTGCCTATATGGGTATCCACCCAAACCCATAACTACACGCTGCGCAACATTCGGGCTCACGCGGGACGCCGTGCCCTACCACCGACCCGGCGAAGCCGGTGTGCCCGAGAAACCGGGCCGCATCGCCTCTACCTGCACCGACTCGCCCGATCGGGAGCGTGATTGGAATCGGCGGTGAACGGCCCCTTAACATTGCGGGGTGTCTCGACCGCTCTTCGACGTTCCGACACGAGGAGCCGAGGCACCACGTGTCCAGCTGCCTGGGCTCGACCTGCTGAGATTCCTCGCTGCAATCGCGGTCGTCTACTCGCACATCTGCTTCTACTTGATCGACGATCTGGGCACCGGCTGGTGGTTCATCGACGTCGTCCACGCGGTGATGACCCAGGGTGCCGGTCTGAACATGCACCTGTCGTTCGTCGGTGTCTCGGCGTTCATGATGCTCACGGGACTGCTCATCACGCGCTCCGCGATACGCCAGCCGCGGGGAAAGTTCCTGATCGCCCGTGCAGCGCGGCTCGTCCCCGCGTTCTGGGTGTGCATCCTCGCGGCGATCCTGCTGGTCCGTTTCGGCATCAACGGCATGTTCAGCGGCCACACCACCGTCACCGACGGCGAGGCCGCACTCAGTTTCTTCCTCGGTGCGTTCTTCCTGAAACCACAGGTCGCGGTACTCGGTGTGGCGTGGACGCTCGCCGTGCAGATCGCCTTCTACCTGTTCTGCGTGAGCGGCCGGTCGCTGTTGCGTGCCAAGCCCATCGTCATGCCGCTGCTCGGGGCCGCTCTGTGCATGCTCGTGATCATCTACAACCTGTACATGCCGGAGCCGTACACCGTGCCGTTCCTGTCGAAGATCGCCGCGACACTGCCCACCGTGTTCCTCGGGCAGATCGCCTATCTGGCGTGGGCCGGGCTGATCTCCGTCCGCGGACTGCTGGTGGCCCTGATCGCCCAGGTCCAGGTGATCGTGCTCGCCACCGACATGCAGGTGTACTGGGCCGGTAGCCACTATCTGTGGACGATCAGCGTGGTGTTCGCGGTGGTGGTCCTGCTGTCCCGATACGACGGCAGGATCGGACGCCTGCGGGTCGTTCACTGGGTCTCCACTCGCAGTTACGCGATCTATCTCGTGCACACCCTCGTCATGTACCGGATCTACGAGAACACCGTCGGATTCGTCGGTATGACAGGTGCTGTGATCTGTCTGCTCCTCGGTGTCGCGCTGGTGTCCGAGCTGGTGTATCGCGGCGTCGAAGTGCCTGCGGCCCGCTGGATCAGCAACCAGTGGCTTCACCCGAAGCGGCCTGCGGTCGCGGAAGAGGTCACCGCGCGGACACACGCGTAGCATCGGGTCATGTCCTGGTTCGACGACATCCTCGCCCACGCCGGCTCGAAGTCCCAGATGGTCGCAGCCGAAGAATCGCTGCCCGGACGATCGGAGGCCATGCCGGTTCCCGAGACGCATCACGTCAACGGTCATCGCATCGTCCCGCCCTTCCCGGAAGGTCTCGCCACCGCCGTGGTCGGTATGGGGTGCTTCTGGGGTGCCGAGAAGGAGTTCTGGCAGCTCGACGGCGTGTATTCCACCGCTGTGGGCTACGCCGGCGGGTACACCCTCAACCCCACATATGAGGAAGTGTGTTCCGGTCGCACCGGGCACACCGAGGTCGTGCTGGTGGTCTTCGATCCCGACGTGATCGACTTCGCGGGGATCCTGAAGCAGTTCTGGGAGAACCACGATCCCACCCAGGGCATGCGGCAGGGCAACGACCACGGAACCCAGTACCGGTCTGCCATCTACACGTTCGACGAATCGCAGATCGAGGTCGCCGAGGCCACCGCAGAATCCTTCGCGACGCGCCTCGCGGAGGCGGGATTCGGCAAGATCACCACGGAAATCGCGCCGCTCACCCAGTTCTACTATGCGGAGGATTACCACCAGCAGTACCTCGCGAAGAACCCCAACGGCTACTGCCCGGTTCACGCGACCGGGGTGAGCTGCCCGGTCGGTCTCGGAGCGTAGCGACCATCGGTCTCGGAGTATGAGAAGCGCTGTGCGCCACCGCACAGTGTGAGATGAGTTGGTATTCCTTGAATTTCGCCCGGTCGGCGAGCACTCTGGAGTGTAAGAGTGTCGACCGGGGGAAAGGATCGGGGTACCGAGATGACGTCCACAGGGGGATATCTACGGCGCACCCGCCGGAGTCTGCGTGGGCGTAGCCCCCTCGTCCGCCGTACCGACCGCTTCGAAGCCCGTGTCTTCTCGTTGCTCGTTGCCGCGATGCTCATCATGGTCCCCGTCGCCGGGGTCGTCATCGCGAACGTCCAGAGCACTCAGGTCGCCCTGGCCCAGCAGCAACTCGCCGAACGCACCATGGTCACCGCCACACTCGACGCCGACCCCGTGGTGGCCAACTCGGGATGGGGCGAGTTCTCCTACGTCGCACCGTCGACTGCTCCCGCCACCTGGGAGTTCCGCGGCGTCGAACACCGCGGCGACGTACAGATCACCGGTTCCGAGGGCGCAGGCGACGAAGTGCAGGTGTGGGTGGATCGCGCAGGCGCTGTGACCCTGCAACCGACGAGTGTGTCCGCCGCCGAGTTCTCCTCGGTGCTGGCCGGTGTCGCGGTGTACATGTTCGCGCTCTTGATCGCGTGCGGCCTGTTCGCACTGGCGCATTGGGGCATCGAGCGTGCCCGCAGCCGCGAGTGGAGCCGCGAAATCGAAGCGTTCCTCGGCTCCACCAGCAGCCACTGACCTACAGCGCTACCGAAAACCCACAGTGCTGCCGAAACCTACAGGGCCGCTATCTCCGGCATGACCTCCCGCGCGACGAGTTCCAGGTGCTCGAGGTCCGCCAGGTCGAGAATCTGCAGGTAGACCCGCTGCGATCCGATGTCTGCGTAGGTGCGGATCTTTTCCACGACTTCCTCGGGTGTTCCCGCCAGCCCGTTCTCACGAAGCTCGTCGACCTCGCGGCCGATGCGCGCGGCACGACGGGCAATCTCCGCTTCGTCCCGCCCGCAGCACAGCACGAGCGCGTTCGACAGCGTCAGTTCGGCGGGATCGCGGTCCGCGTCGCGGCAAGCCTGCCGCACCCGCTCGAAGAGGGTCGCCGACCCTTCCACCGAATTGAACGGAACGTTGAATTCGCTCGCGTAGCGCGCCGCCAATGCCGGCGTCTTTTTCTTCCCTGCACCACCGATCACCACCGGGATCTTCTGCTGGTGAGGCTTGGGCAGGGCCGGTGAATCCACGATCCGGGTGTGCGCGCCGTCGTACGAGAATTTTTCACCGACCGGGGTCTCCCACAGACCCGTGACGATGGCGAGGGCGTCCTCGAGGCGGTCGAATCGTTCTTTGAGTGGCGGGAACGGAATGCCGTACGCGGAGTGCTCCTCCTCGAACCAGCCGGCGCCGAGCCCGAACTCGACGCGGCCGGAGCTCATTGCGTCGACCTGGGCGACGGAGATCGCGAGCGGGCCGGGATAACGGAAGGTCGCCGAGGTCACGAGGGTGCCGAGCCGGATCGTCGACGTGTCGCGGGCGAGTCCGGCGAGCGTGATCCACGCATCGGTGGGGCCGGGCAGCCCTTCGGCGTTCATCGCGAGGTAGTGGTCGGAGCGGAAGAATGCGCCGTAGCCGAGCCGCTCGGCGGTCTGCGCGACCGCGAGCAGATCATCGTAGGTCGCTCCCTGCTGTGGTTCGGTGAAGATCCGTAATTCCATTCCTCGATTGTTCCAGGAACCCGATTTCCGCGAATTGTGAGCGGTCTCGAGCGATGAATTCGACCGTTGAGGATCCCTGTGGATGAACCTGTGGAAACTGTGGATAACTCCTGCGCTCGGGCATTGTGGATATTCATCACGGCGTGCCGCGCGGCTGCATCGCATATCGACGCGTGCCACTATTGGAATCGTGAGTTCTTCCGATGTGCCCACCGTGTCGGTGGACGTGGTGTGCCGCCAGGGCGCGTGGCAGAAGGCAGACAGGCCGCTGATCGGTGACGGCGACGACCCGGCAAAGATCTGTTGATGGCCGCATATCAGATCTGCGTTCGTTGTGAGAGCCGCTGGCCCGTGTCGTACCAGGCGCGGCAGTGGTGCCCGTCGTGCCGCGGGTTGCTGCTCTCACCCGTCGACACCCACGTTGCTGTTCCTCCGAATCGGCGGAACTTCCGCTGGGTCGTCCGACCACCGCAGAGCGAACCCGCGGAAGACACAGCACCCCGCGCACCGCAGTCCACGGCAACACCCGCCTACGAAGAGGTTCCGCGGTGGGGGCTGCTGGACCGGCCACGACCGCACGACGAGCAGCCGACCCGAGCCGAGACATTCGCAGGCCTGGCACCCACGTTGCTGGCCGGTACGGCTGCGGTGTTCGGACTCGCGGCCGTCGCTGAACTGGCCCGATACGTGTTGCTGCTGGTCAACCGGACGCGGCTGATCGAACCGATCGTCCTGGCCCTGTCGGACTCGGCTGTGTGGGCCACTCAGATCGTCGGTCCGCTCGTCGCGCTCGCTGCCTCGGTCGCGTCGGGTCTGCGCCTGATCGAGGTTCGTCGACGCGTGTTCGCCGACCATGGCACCTCCGATCCCCGCTCGCCGGGTTCGGTGCTGTTCGGCGTGGTGGTGCCGGGCGTCAACCTTGTGCTGCCCGGGGTGTTCCTCACCGAGATCGCCCACGACAGACCGCGGATCCTGCGTGCCGTCCGGATCTGGTGGGTGCTGATCGTGTCGAACGCGGTGTTGTTCGTGTTCGTCCTGTTCTGGCGTCAGCGGGATGCGCTCCAGGCCATGGCCGACGCGGTGCTGTTGACCGCAGTGGTGGCTGCCATGGCCGCGGTGGTCGCGCTGGGGGCGCTGTACGTCCTTCGCTTGTTCGACGGCGCCGACCTGTGGGGCCGGCCCCTCGAGCATCATCGATTCACCATGGCGACCGGGCCGGCGTATGCGCCGATCGCCGAGATCGTGCCGGCGGGTGCTGTTCAGGAGGACGAGCACCGGACTCCGGTGGTGACGCCATGACGGAGTTCGCCGTGCCGCGCGTCGTCGCCCACCGCGGATCGTCAGCGGCCAGGGCGGAACACACCCTCGCCGCGTACGAACTCGCGCTCGAGGAGGGCGCAGACGGGCTCGAATGCGACGTGCGGCTGACCCGCGACGGTCATCTCGTGTGCGTCCACGACCGGACGATCGACCGGACCTCGACGGGTACCGGTGTCGTGAGCGAGATGACGCTCGCGGAGCTGTCCGAATTCGACTACGGGCGACCGGGGGAACCCGCGAGCCTGCTCACCCTGCGTCAACTCATCGAACTGATGATGGACTTCACGAGCGTGCCGGTGAAGTTGTTCGTCGAGACCAAACATCCGGTGCGGTACGGCGCCCTCGTCGAGGCGAAGGTGCTCGCCGAGCTGTCGCGGTTCGGGCTGGCAACGCCCCCGTCGGCGGATTTCTCCCGGGTCGTGGTGATGTCGTTCGCCGCGAGCGCCGTCTGGCGGATCCGGAGGCAGGCGCCGCTGCTGCCCACGGTGCTGCTGGGAGAGACCTCCCGCTACCTCGGCGGCAGTGCCGCCACGACCGTCGGTGCCACTGCAATCGGCCCGTCCGTCGCGACATTGCGCGAGCATCGCGATCTCGTCGACAGGGCTGCTCTCGCGGGCCGGGCGACGTACTGCTGGACGGTCGACGAGCCGGAAGACGTGGAGTTGTGCCGCACGCTCGGCGTCGGTTGGGTGGCGACCAATCACCCGGGACGCACCAAGGCTCAACTCGAGGCAGTGCCCGGCGTGTAGTTTTGCGCCGTGGCGAAGAAGAGCAAGAGAAACAGCGGACCCAAACCCGGCAGCAATCGCGCCGCGAAGCTCGAGCAGCGCAGGCTGGAACGGGAAGCGTCGTCCGGCGCGTCGTCCCGGCCGTTCGAGGGCCTTGCCCTCGAACTCGATCTCGTGGCGTTGCGGGAGTTCGTGCCGTCTGCACTCGTCGATCTTCCGGTCGCGGGTGGCGGACGCCGGGTGGTCGGCGCGACCATCCTCCCGGGCGGTGTCGCGGCACTTGCGCGTGAGGAAGGCGACGAGGTCGTCGGGTACGTCGGGCTGCAGTTGGCGACGTTCGGTCCCGACCCTGCGGGCGAACTCGGCGCGGCAGTCGAGTGGGCCCTCACCGCGGAGCCCGGGACGTCGTTGAAGGTGGCAGAGCCCACCGAGGATTCCCCGCGCCTGCAGGATCTGCTCGGTGCCGACGAGCTTCCGTCGATCACCGTGCACCAGGATTTCCAGTGGTGGATCCCGGAAGGTGTCGAAGCCGCTCCCGATGTCGCGCAGACGCTGCAGCAGGCCAACGCTGCCGTGATGCCCTCGGCGCGTCTCGACGGTGACGCACTCGTCGCGGCGTGGTGGGTCGACACGGGAGAGAAGGCACACCTGCGCTGGATTCGTCCCGAGGACGAGGATGCGCTGATGACGGCCCTGTCGCGGGTGCACGCCGCCGGTGGACTGCATCTGGGTGAGGGCTCGAGGTTTGCGGGTTCGTTCCGCACGCACGGCCTGCTGGTGCCCGTGTTCGACCTCGATCGTGAGAAGCATCCCGACGAATGGGTCGCGGCGACGCTCGAGCTCGACGCCCGGCTCGGTGCAGCGCTGGCCGACGAGTCGCCGCTCACCGTCGCCGAGCGAGGCTCACGCGACGGCCTGCGCAGCCGCCAGGTCACGCTGCGCTGATCGCAGCCCCTCCAGTACGACCAGAGGCCGCATTCACACAGTCGACACTGTATGAATGCGGCCTTCCGGGGCTAACGGCAGCGGGGCTGGCTAGATGCTGCCGCCGGCGGCCAACGGAGCATTGACGCTGGACGGACGGTCCTTCGAGTTCAGCTCGCGTGCGACGAAGTCTTCGAGGTTGAAGAGGTTCTCGCCTGCACGATCGGCGACGGTGAGCAGCGTGGTGACGGTCGCGACCTCTTCGACCTGTTCCTGGAGGAACCACTGCATGAACTGCTCGCCCAGGTAGTCGCCTTCCTCGCGCGCAGTGCGGGCGAGCTCGACGATCTGCTCGGTGACGGCCTTCTCCTGCTCGAGGGCCAGTGCGATGGGCTCGCGAGCACTCTCGAACATCGACTGCGCGGCGTCCACACCGGTGAGATCGACGGCGATGTCGCGGTCCAGGAAGTACTGGACGATCATCATGGCGTGATTGCGTTCTTCGACGGCCTGCGCGTAGAAGTGCTTCGCGAGCTGCGGCAGATCGGCATTGTCGTAGAAGATCGCGGTGGCGATGTACTGATGCGATGCATTGAATTCGTTGCGAATCTGGTCGTGCAGAAGCGAATGGAATTTGGTCGTGCGAGATTCGCCCATTGTTGTCATGCCGACGACGTTAATGCAGGTCAGGGATTATTTCATCCAAGCATTGGCTAGACTCATTTCTCGGAGTATTGCCTAAGCTGGGCTATTTCAGGATTGGCTATCCCAAGATCATTCAGCGCGATCGGGCACTGAATTCGACGATATGCCCTCGGCCCTTGCGCGAGAAATCCAGACCGTCCCCGAGGGTGGTGGAGGGGCGCCCACCTTCTCGGGCGCCCCGGCGAGTTCACGTTCCACGAACGTCTCGAGCCTGAACAGATTGCCGCCCGCTCGGCGAGCTGTCGTCACCAGGGAGTTCATCCTCGCAACCTCGTCCACCTGCTCCTGCAGGAACCACTGCCCGAACTGTTCTCCCAGGTAGTCGCCCTCTTCACGGGCTGTTCGGGTGAGTTCGGCGATGTCGTCGGTGAGCCGGTTCTCGTTCTCGAGTGCGAGCGCGAGCGGTGCGTGCACGTCGGTGAATCCCGAGACGGCAGCGCCGACCGCGGGCAATTCCACCGACATATTCCGGTCGACGAAGTAGCGGATCACCATCAGCGCATTGCGACGTTTCTCCTCCGCCCGAGAGTAGAAATGGGCAGCCAGATGAGCCAGATCGCGGTGGTCGAAATAGACGGCGATCGCCACGTGCTGGTACGACACGTCGAAGAAATTCCCGATTTCGCTGTGCAACAGGGTGTGAAACCCTGTCGAGAGTTTCGTGACTGTGCCCATGATCACAGGTTAGACGGTCGTCGGAAATCGGTCATGGTGCGGGCGCGAGAAGGTCTACGGGGATCTGCTGGTCCTGTTCGAGTGCCCCGAAGAACTGGATCGCCCGCTCGCGATCCCACAGAAGTACGTTGCCGACTCCGTAGACGTCCTCGAACCCGCCGACGGGCACAGTGGCCGTCACCGTCTCACCGCGCATCGCCCACGCGAGCCGACCGAGGTTCCACAGGTGATCGCCTTCGTCGACGCGCACCGAGCCTGCAGCGCCCGATACGAGCGGCCACAGCCGGAACGGATTGAGGAAGGTGGTGGGGCTGGTCGCCTTACCCAGCAACGCCGACATGAACAGCCGCTGGTTGTTCATCCGGTCGAGGTCTGCGAGCGGGGTGGCGCGGGTGCGCACGAATCCGAGCGACTGCGCGCCGTTCAATTCCTGGCAGCCCGCCTCGAGTTGCAGGCCCGCGAGCGGATCGTCGATCGGATACGGGACACAGATGTCGACACCGCCGACCGCATCGACGATCGACGCGAATCCACTGAAGCCGATCTCGGTGTAGTGATCGATGTGGATACCCGTCGCTCCTTCGACCGTCTGGACGAGCAGCTGTGGCCCACCGAGCGCGAACGAGGCGTTCAGTTTGTCCTGTCCGAAACCGGGCACCGGGACGTACGAGTCGCGGGGCAGGCTCACCATCGTGGTCGCGCCACCCCCGCTGGGGACGTGGACGAGCAGGATCGTGTCGGTTCGATCGGGGCCGACGTCGCCGCCGGTCGCGAGTTCCTGTTCTTGTTCGGGCGTCAGCCCGATGCGGCTGTCGGAGCCCACCAACAGGAAATTGGTTCCGGGGGTGTCGCCGATACGGCCCTCGTAGTCGGCGAGCGCATCGATCCGGTCGAGTTTGCCGTCGAAGTAGACGACACCCGCGACCGCAGCGACGAGAAGGACGGCAAGCAGCGCGCCCACGCGACGCAGGGTGCGCCGAGCACCGCCGGGGCGTCGGCGCCGCGGTTCGGGTTCGGCGACCGGCGGGGGACGGCGCCGCGGAGGAGCAGGCGGCGGTGCGGTCGCGGCACGTCGCTTGTCGACGAACGGCTCGGGTTGCTGCCGCGGCTGGTGCTGCAGTTGCGGCGGTGGCTGCCGACGCTGTGGTGGTTGCTGTGACGGCGGCTGTTGCCGAGGCGGCGGCTGCCTGCGGGGAGGTGCCGGCGCGGCGCGCTGCTCGGAACCGGGTGCCTGCGACCACGCCCGCGGCGGCGCGGCAGGGTTGCGCCGGATCACCTGATTGCCTTCCGGAGAGGGAGGCGCGGCGGGTGGTGGGACGGGTCGGCGCATCGGCGGTTGCCGACGCGGCGGCGGCCCCTGTGGTGGGCGCGGCCGGTTCCGGGGATCGGGTTGGTCGCCGTTCACCCGGACAACTGTACGTTCACGACAACCAGGAGACGTGCCCCCGCAATGCCTGGTACCCGATGAACGCGACGCAGTCGATCAGCGCGTGTGCGATCACGAGGGGCCACAGTTTCGAGGTGCGTTGCCAGTACCGGCCGAACACCAGGCCCATGATGACGTTGCCGAATCCGCCGCCGAGGCCCTGGTAGAGGTGGTAACTGCCGCGGAGCAGTGCCGACGCCAGCAGCGATCCGTTCTCCGACCACCCGAGCTGCCGCAGGCGAGTGATCAGATACGCGACCACCAGTATTTCTTCTGCACCCGAGTTGGCGATGGCCCACAGCACTTCCGTGGGCAGGCGCCACCAGTAGTCGGCGAGGATGCTCGGCGCCACGTTGAGATTGAGTCCGGCGGCGCGTGCCACGAGGTACAGCCCGAGGCCCGGCAGCCCGATGAGCGCGGCGAGCCCGGCGCCCGGAAGCCAGTCGCGGCGCAGCAGTGGACGCGCGAAGCCGATGATCTTCGGTCCGTGGCCGCTGCGCCACAGAAGATAGAGGCCGAGTGCGGCCCACGCGAGCAGGCGGACGATGCCGAGGAGTTGTCGCGCGAGGTCGATGAACTCCTGAGACGACCGCGGCGCATTCAGCGCGACTGTTTGATCGGACAGCGGCTCCGGTGCGAGGGCGGCTTCCAGCAACGACAAGATCGACGACAGGCCGCTGAGCCCGAAGGTGACGAGCAGGACGATCGCAATTTCGATCCACAACGCCCGGCGTTCGGCAGCATCGAGTGGCGTGCCGGGATTCTGCCGGGGTGGAGTGAGCCAGGCGCGGATCGTCGTCACGGGAGCGATTGTGCCCGAACGCGCTGCAAAGCCGGCCGCGTGTTCAGTGCGCGGCGCGCATCCCGTTCATGAACGGGCATCCGACCAGCAGACGCAGCGCTCTGCTGAGCCCGTTCGGCTCGTCGACAGGTTCCTGGAAGGGGATGCGGACGTCATGGTCACCCTCGCCGGATTCGATGCGCAGGCGCAGTCCGTACCGGTCGAGGCCGAGGGGGCGGATCCGGCCGGTGCGTGCAGACGGCGGGATTCGCCGCGCGATGCGGGCGAGGATGTCCGCGTGATCCTGCTCGAGGTGCTCGAGCCACGCGGTTTCGTAGGTGGCGAAGGGGTCGGGGGCGGCGTCGAAGACATCCGGGAGGTCGACGGATTCGGCTCCGGTGGTGTCTGCAGCGACCACGGACGTGAGTCGGAGGACGAGTAGCTCGGAGTTGTGGCCGACGTCGAGGAGTTCGGGGTGCGGAAGGGTCTCGGCGACCTCGGCAGCGACCTGTCGCGGTTCGTCGACGGGGAACAGGTTCCCGCTGAGCCAGATCAGCGACCGGACGGGGTTGCGCAGATTCAGGGGTGAGTGGTCGGTCAGTTCGAGCATCGCGGGCAGGCCTGCCGCTCCGGACTGCCAGGCGAGTGCCACCGCCGCGGTCTCGGCCGGTACGACGATCGCGATGTCGCCGTCTTCCTGCAGGAAGTGGACGGTCGTCTGGATCGGATCGCAGCCGTCGATCGCCAGATAGGTGGTATCCGCCCGGATGAGAGCGGTGCGCACGCGTTCTGCCGTCGTCGGCGCCGGAATGTCGGTCGTGGTGGTCTGCATGCGAGGCCCTCCTTCTCATGTAGGTGAGGCAAACCTAAGTCATTGTGACGCTGGTCGCAAGGGCTACGCGCGTTAACCTGAACGACGTGTCGATCCCACTGCCCCTCGGAATGCCGCCCTCGCGGGAAGAGCCGCGTGGCCTGCTCGATGCGTTGTTCTCCCGGCGGTACGCGGACCTCGAGTCCGCGCTCGCGGCGTCCGGGCCGGAATCGGCAGCGCCGATCGTTCCCGCGAGCGAGATTGCGGAGGCACCCGGCCGCGATGTCGTAGTCGGGCTCGATGCCTCCGCCGAAGCGCCGTCACCCGCAGGGTGGCGACCCGTTCGTTACCAGCTCGACTGTGCGCGAGGTGACCTCGACGACGTGCTCGCGTTCACCGCTCCCGCGCCGCTGGCGGTCTACGTGCAGGTCGACGACCCAACCCTTGCCGACGCAGCGCTCGCCGACACAGCCCGTGCACTCACCGAAGCGGGGCACATCCCGGGGTTGCCGACCGGCCACACGCCGGGCGCCGTGGCAGATTTCCTCGCCGTGCTCGCACACGCCGACACCGGGTTCGTTGCTCGTGCAGAAACGGCCTCCGACGTGCTCGCACTGCTCTCCGGCACGGCGGCAGCGCTGAGCGGATCCGACGTCCGTGACGCCCTCACCGCACCCGACGTAGACCGCCTGGGCCGCTTGATCCCCGAGGCCACCGAAGCATTGCGCGAGATTCTGCTCGCTGTCGAGGTCGACGACACCGACGCGGTACTGGGCGGGCTACGAGAGATGGGTCTCACGTCGCGCTGAGACGGTTCACTTTTCCGACGCATCCCGGCAAGGGGCGATGCGTAATCTGGAAGCCGTGCCCCGTATCGCGTATTTCGGCCCGACCGGAACCTTCACCGAAATGGCCCTCGCCCGTTTCGAGGACCTCGGTGTCTTCGACGAGCCCGTCGTGCGTGTCGCCGCGGCCAGCCCGCCTGCCACGCTGCAGTTGCTGCGCGACGGTGCGGTGGACGCCGCGGTCGTTCCCATCGAGAGCTCCGTCGAAGGTTCGGTCCCCCCGACGATGGACGCGCTCTCGATGGGGCCTCGCTTGCAGATCGTGGCGGAGACCGAGCTCGACATCGCGTTCACTGTCGTGGTGCGCTCCGGGATGACATTCGACAAGATCGAGACCATCGGTGCCTACCCCGTGGCAGCCGCCCAGGTTCGGCAGTGGGTCAGCGACACGCTGCCCCACGCCACGATCGTGGCCGCATCCTCCAATGCGGGTGCTGCCGAGGACGTGGAGGCCGGCAAGGTCGACGCGGGCGTGTCGACCGCGCTCGCCGGTGAACGACTGGGCCTCGAAGTCTTCGCGGATGGCGTCGCGGATTTCGCCGGAGCCCGGACACGGTTCGTTCTCGTCACTCGTCCGGCGCCGGTGCCGAAGCGGACCGGCCGCGACCGCACGTCGGTGATCCTGCAGCTCCCCAACGAGCCAGGGTCGCTCGTCCGTGCGATGACGGAGTTCGCGACCCGCGGCATCGACCTGACCCGTATCGAGTCGCGGCCCACGCGAAAGGAATACGGCACCTATTTCTTCCACTTGGACTGTGTGGGGCATATCGACGACGCACTCGTTGCAGAAGCGCTCAAGGCACTTCACCGTTTCGCCCAGGTGCGGTTCCTCGGTTCGTGGGCGGCAGTGTCCGAACCGGGCGTTGCCCCGGTGTCGGACGAAGACGATGCACAGTGGCTGGAGCAGTTGCGGCGCGGAGAGGAAAGCAGTTGAACGGAAGATTGATCCTGGCCCGGCACGGCCAGACGGTGGCGAATGTCGAGAAGCGGCTCGACACGAAACTTCCCGGTGCGGAGTTGACGGAACTCGGTGTCACGCAGGCGAAGACACTCGGCAAGAACCTCATCGAGCGGGCGCCGACGCTGCTCGTGTCATCCGAGGCGATTCGCGCACGGCAGACCGCGCAGCATGCGCAGGACCCGGTGGGTCTGCAGGCGTCGGCGCGCGAGGGCCTGCACGAAGTGCAGGTCGGTGAACTCGAGGACCGCAACGACGAAGAGTCGCACGCGATGTTCGTGAAGGTCTACCAGTCGTGGCACGACGGCGACCTGCGTGCGAGGGTTCCTGGCGGCGAGACCGCATTCGACGTACTCGACCGATTCGTGCCTGTGCTCGACGAGCTGCGCGCCGACTACCTCGAGGCGGGATCAGGTGACATCGTCGTGGTCAGCCACGGCGCCGCGATCCGTCTGGTCGCGTCGTACCTCGGTAAGGTGCCCGGCGGTTTCGCGAGCGGCAACCACCTGGCCAACACCGACACTGTCGAACTCGTACCGGTCCCCGGTGGCGGATGGGAGTGTGTGCGGTGGGCGGCGGTCCACGCACCGTTCCACGACACCGCCCGTGCAGGAGCCGACGACCCGATGGGCTGAGCCGGAGCGCTGCGATCGTGATGAAAAACAGGGGGCCGCATCCAGTGGATGCGGCCCCCCTGACGTCACACTGGTCAGACAGTGCGGACGTTCGTGGCCTGCGGGCCCTTCTGACCCTGGCCGACCTCGAACTCCACGCGCTGATTCTCATCGAGCGACTTGAAACCGCTGCCCGCGATCTCGGAGAAATGGACGAAAACGTCGGGGGTTCCGTCGTCGGGCGCGATGAATCCGAAGCCCTTTTCGCCGTTGAACCACTTGACGATGCCCTGTGCCATACCGATACTCCCTACACACTCGATCCGGATCCTCACATCGAGGCTCCGATCTCGATGAAGTCATTCTCCCATCCCTGACGAGATCGCGGGACCCCGCACCGTGCTTCGGGCCGGCCGGGGGCCGATCGTGGAGGAAACGGCTCAGGTTTCGTCGCGGAGTTGCGCCTGATAGCCGGTGGTGAGCCAGAAGACGGTGCGATCGATTGTGGGCACGATGTCGGTGATCGGGATGAGACCCTCACGGCAGCGTCCTACCAGGCCGTATACGAGACTCGACAGGATTGTTTCCAGCTCTGTGACGAACTCCGGATCGACGTCGGACAGCACCGCCATGCCGATCGGCACGACGGGATCGAAGCCCCGCACCGTGAGGGACGCCCCACCTGGCGCGGCTCGCACCCGGAAGTACGCGAAGAGCATCGCGGGGTGCTTCTCCCAGGGCTCGAAGATGGCACGGATGACCCGCATCATCGCCGGGTGCAGGGGCTCGTCCGGGTCGCGGCTCCGCATGACGATTCCGGAGTGATTCGCCTGCATCCAATGTTCGATTGCCGCGAGAATCAATTCTTCGCGGGTGGAGTACCGCTTATAGATCGTCGTCAGAGACGTGCGCGCGCGCCGCGCGACCTCGCGCAGTTGGACGGCGTCGTAGCCCTCGTTGTCGAGTAGATCGACGACGGTGTCGAGCAGTCGGTCTCGAGTCGGGTCTGCGTCAGCCGTCACCACGGTGTTCTCCATTCCGAAAATGTTCTTGTCCTCTGAGGGTAACCGAGTTATCGTGGCGTCAGTAACGTCGTTACTCACCGTATCTGCGGTGACAGCCACATTGACAACGTTCCATCCTGCCGCTCGAACCCGAACTCACCCATGGGAGTGTCCTATGACGGGATCGCCCAAGCATCTGCACATCGATCGAGACATGTGCGAGGCGCACGCATTGTGTATCGAGATCGCTCCGGAGATTTTCGATCTTGCCGCCGACGACATCGCCACCTGCGAAGAGAATCCGCCGGAAGAGTTGTGGCCCCGAGCGCTGTCTGCCATCAGTGCGTGCCCGCGCCAGGCCATCCGTCTCGTCGAGACCCCGGCCCGCCTGCCACCTCGTTCACCGAAAGGTACGTAATCCGATGACCGATCTCGCCTCAGTCGACTACTTCACCGACGGAAACGTGGCCCAGAGCCCCTTCGAATACTTCGACCACCTCCGAGGCCGAAATCCGGTGTTCCGTGAACCGCACTACGGTGTCGTGGCCGTCACCGGGTATCAGGAGGTGATCGAAGCCTTCAAGAACAGCGAAGCGTTGTCGGCGGTCAATGCGATCGGCGGGCCGTTTCCACCGTTGCCGTTCGAGCCGGAGGGTGACGACATCACCGACCAGATCGAGGCGCACCGTCACCTGTTCCCGATCTTCGAGCACCTGGTCACGATGGACCCTCCGGATCACACCAAGGCCCGTGCGCTGCTCGGCCGGCTCCTCACTCCCAAACGACTGAAGGAGAACGAGGAGTACCTGTGGTCCCTGGCGGATGAGCAGTTCGACGAATTCGTCGACAACGGTCGCTGCGAGTTCCTCGGAGAGTTCGCCAAACCATTTGCAACACTGGCCATAACAGATCTACTCGGCGTCCCGGAGGGAGACCGCGACGAGTTCCGCCGGGCGCTCGGGGCGGGCGAGCGAGCCGGAACCCGGGTCGGCGCGCTCGATCACGAGCCCGTGGGGATCAACCCGCTGGAGTATCTGGATGACCGATTCAGCGGGTATCTCGCCGAACGGCGGCGAGAACCCCGCAATGACATCCTCAGTGGATTGGCGACGGCGACCTATCCGGACGGATCGACCCCCGAACTCATGGAAGTCGTGCGTCCCGCCACTTTCCTGTTCGCCGCTGGTCAGGAAACGGTGACGAAGCTTCTCAGCTCGGCGCTGCGAGTGCTCGCAGAACGGCCCGAGTATCAGCAGATCCTGCGGGAAGATCGTAGTCTCATCAAACCGTTCATGGAGGAGTCGCTCCGATTCGACAGTCCGACGAAGGTGGACTTCCGCCTCGCACGCAAGTCCACCAGAATCGGCGACGTCGACATTCCGGCGGGAACCATCGTGATGCTGGGACTTGCAGCGGCCAACCGTGATCCACGTAAGTTCGAGGATCCGAACGAGTTCCGGCTCGATCGCCGGAACGCCCACGATCACATCGCGTTCGGGCGCGGGCTGCACACATGTGCCGGTGCGCCGCTGGCCCGCATGGAGGGTCACGTCACTCTCCACCGCCTTCTCGATCGGATGAGCGACATCCGCATCAGCGAACGTGACCACGGACCGGCGGACAATCGCGTGTTCCTCTACGAGCCCACCTTCCTGCTGCGTGGTCTCGTAGAGCTGCACATCGAGTTCGAGCAGACCCCGAAGTAGCCGGATCCGGCAGAGACGGCTCGGAAAACACTGCATCGAGCAGTCGCTCGATGCGCGACGAGAGAGGTGGAACATGTCGGGCAGAGTTGAAGGAAAGGTCGCGCTCGTCACGGGGGCAGCGCGAGGTCAGGGACGCAGTCACGCCGTGCGCTTGGCACAGGAGGGCGCGGACATCATCGCACTCGATATCTGCGGCCCGATCAGGGACGACGCGCAGATCGCTCCGGCGACTCCCGAAGACCTGGCCGAAACCGTGGAACTGGTCAAGGGTTTCAACCGTCGGATCGTGACGGCGGAAGCGGACGTCCGCGATTTCGATGCGGTGAAGGTCGCGGTGGACAACGGCGTCGAACAGTTGGGCAGACTCGATGTGATCGTTGCCAACGCCGGGATCGGAACGGGTGGCATCCCCCTGCACGAGACCGACGAGGTCGACTGGCAGGAAATGCAGGACATCAACCTCTCGGGTGTGTGGAAGTCGGTGAAAGCCGGTGTACCCCACATTATCGAGGGCGGCGCAGGCGGATCGATCGTCCTGACGAGTTCAGTGGGAGGGTTGAAGGCCCATCCCAATATGGGGCCCTATATTGCGGCGAAACACGGCGTGGTCGGATTGATGCGCTCGTTCGCGGTCGAACTGGGACAGCACTTCATTCGGGTCAACACCGTTCACCCCACGAATGTGAATACACCGATGTTCATGAACGAGGGCGCGATGAAGATGTTCCGACCCGACCTCGAGAACCCGGGCCCGGAGGACATGAAGGTGGTTGCGCAGCTCATGCACGTGCTGCCGATCGGTTGGGTGGAGCCCGAGGACATCAGCAATGCGGTGTTGTTCCTGGCTTCCGACGAATCCCGTTACGTCACAGGACTCACCCTGTCGGTCGATGCGGGCAGTGCGCTGAAGTAGTGTCCGTCCCGGTGCCGGGCCCCTACTCCCGCCTGGGCGGAATGTCGGGCTCCGGCGCCGGCAATGGTGAACCTGAGTATCCGGAGCGACGAATTCCCGGGACGAGAGTTTTTCGTGGTACGAGCAGTAGTGGGTTGAACAGCAGGGGCGTTCACCCTATGAGTTCGACGAAGAGCGCTTGCGCGGCCTGAGTTGCCGCTTCCTCGTCGCCCTCGATCACCGCGGTCACCAGGGCGGTGTGCTCGTAGTGGAATCCTCGTCCGGTCGTGTGGACGTGCCGATCGACGGTCTGCCGGATCGACGGCAGCAGTGAATCGTAGAACTCGAGGTACACGGCGTTGTGGCTGGCTTCGACGATGGCCCGGTGGAGCGCGATGTCTGCTTCGACCGCGGCATCGGTGTCGGATTCGGCGAATCGGTTGTTGCGTTCGGCGAGCAGTTTCTCGAGGCGCGCGACATCGTCGGAGGTACGCCGGCGCGCCGCGAGGACGGCCGCGGTGACGTCGAGTGTCTGTCGCAGTTCCTGCACGTCGCGCTCGTGCGCGGTCGCGAAGTACTTGCCGAGGGTGCCGCCGATATCGGAGGTCGCGACGACGTAGGTACCCGAGCCTTGACGGCGTTCGAGGAGACCGGTGTGCACGAGTGCCTGTACGGCTTCGCGGACGGTGTTGCGACTCGTTCCGGTGAGCGCAGTCAGTTCCGGTTCAGTGGGGATGCGGTCTCCGACCGCCCAGCGACCGCGGCAGATCTCACTGCGTAGTTGTTCGGTGACCTGCGAGATCAGGCTCGCGCGTCGGACCGGTTGTCCCAAAGTCATCCTGTCATCCTATGATTTCTGGCGTGAGTCTTCTACGCGGCCGTCTTCTTGTCTTCTGTGCGATCGCGATGTCTGCGCTCGTGCTCCGGCTTGCCGTCACCTCATTCAGTCCGCTGGCAAGCCAGATTCGAGAGGACATCGGCTTCTCGCCGACGATCGTGGGTGTGTTCGGCATGGTGCCGACCGCCATGTTCGCGCTGTTCGGGATTGCCACGCCGTCCCTGGCCCGACGGTGGGGGCTCGAGCGGACCGCCCTGGTCGCGATGCTCATGGCCGGAGTCGGCATGGCGGCTCGGGCGTTCATGGACGAGACGTGGTCGCTGCTCGCGCTCTCCGCCCTGGCGCTCGGCGGGATGGGAATCGGCAATGTCGTCATTCCGCCGCTGGTGAAGCGGTATTTCTCCGACCGCCTGGCGTTGGTGAGTTCGGTGTACATCGTCGGCGTCCAGTTGGGAACCATCGCGCCGGCGTTTGCGGCGGTGCCGCTCGCCGATGCCTACGGGTGGCGCGTGTCGATCGGAATCTGGGCGGTCTTCGGTTTCGCTGCGGCAGTGCCCTGGATCGCAATTCTTGCCCGTCGGCGCGGGGCGGCCGCGGAGGAGCAGACCGGAGCGGCGCCGCAGGTGCACGGTCAGGTATGGCGATCGGCCGTGGGGTGGGGAATGGCCGGAATGTTCGGCATGACCTCGCTGGTCACCTACTCGATGTTCACCTGGATCCCCGACATCCTGGGTGATGCGGGTGCGAGCCCTGCTTTCGGTGGCGCGATGGTCGGATTGTTCTCGCTGATGGGCCTCGTCGGCGCATTCGGGGGCCCGACGATGTGCGCCCGGATGAACAACCCGTTCCCCGCGGTACTCGCGTGCGCGGCCTGCATGCTCGTCGGATTCGCCGGACTGTGGGTTGCGCCGATGAGCGTGCCCATCCTGTGGATCGTGCTGCTCGGCCTGGGGCCCAGTACCTTCCCGATGGCGCTGACCCTGATCAACCTGCGTACCCGCACCCAGGCCGGCTCCTCCGCTCTCTCAGGATTCACTCAGGGCGTGGGCTACGCCGTCGCGTGCACAGGCCCCCTCCTGTTCGGTGTCCTCCACGACGCCACGTCGGGATGGACGGCGTCGTTCGCTCTTCTGACTCTCGCGGTCGTCGTGCTGGTCACCGGTGGCTACCAGGCCTGCAGGCCGCGTGCTCTCGAAGACAGCTGGCACAAGGCGGATGCGCGCGAAGAAGACCTCGCTGCCCGCTGATGGTGGGGCGGTATCAGCGGGGAGCGGCCAGCCGGACGTGCGTGTTCGACGCGCCGTATCCGTCGTAACCGCAGCGCCGCTCGAGCAGTTCGACCTGGAACCCGCCGGGGACGGGCAGGGTGTAGGCGTGGAGCAGTTCGCCGTCGCCGACCCGGTCGTACAGCAGTCCGTGCTCGCGCAACGTGTCCAGCAGACCGGGCTCGAGAATGAATCGCGCGTCGAGGTCGACGTAGTAGTTCTCTGGGGGCGTCAGGAACTCGACACCCCGTGATCGCGCGCGGCGGACTTCGGCGACGACATCGGCCGTCGCGAATGCCAGCTGCGAGATACCGTGTCGCTGCGGAACATCCGGACCGGTCTCGGAGACGTTGAGTGCGACGCGAAGATTTCCCTTGCGTGCGCGCAGCGCGCGGATCCGTAACCGGCCCTGCGGCTGGATGTACTCCTCGGGAGCTTCCGGTTCGAGTCCGAACAGGGTGCGGAAGAACGACAGCTCCTGGTTGAGCTCGTCGGCGGGGACGGTCATGTCGACGTGGTCGAGACCGAGCCAGCCGTGCTCCTGCGCAGCGTCGGTGGACGGGACGAAATCGGTGCGCCAGTCGTCGGCGTCTCCGGGCTCCGAACTGACGAACACGTGCAACCCGGAGGGCGACGTGATGCCCGGCAGATCTGCTTCACCTGCCCCGCGCGTGCGGTCGACCGCGGGCCACAGCAGAGCGGCGGCGCGTTCCGCGACGTCGGACACGGGTGGTGCGACGAGCCCCAGGGCGGTGGCGGCCGGTCCCGGCGCGGGTTGCTCGTTGAGCACAACGTCGGCGCCACCGTTACTCCACCGGACCACCGGCTTGCTGCGATGCCGCCCCGCGATGTGGAAGCCCAGTCCGGTCAGCAGTTCGGCATAGGCGGAGCCGGCCGGTGCCGCCAACTCGACGAACGCGACATCGGTGCGCTGCGGTACGGGCGGAGCAGCGGAGATCTTTTCGCGGGCCGGTCCGGACAGGCGCTCACCGAGCTGATCTTCGAGGAAGACCAGCGATCGCATCGCGTCGCGCGCGGTCACGAACGGATCGGCCTCGCGCACCACGTCGCTGAAGATCTCCAGCGACACCGGGCCGGTGTATCCGGATTCGAGTACCGCGGCGACGACGCCGGCGACGTCCAGGGTGCCCTGGCCCGGGAAGCACCGGAAATGCCTGCTCCACTCGAGCACGTTCATGTCCAGCACGGGCGCATCCGCGACCTGCAGGAAACCGATCCGGTCGCCGGGGATACCGGCGAGTGCGGCGCCGTCGTCGCCCCTTGCCAGCATGTGGAACGTGTCGACGGCCAGGGTGATCGCCGGGTGGTCGGCTTGTTCGACGACCGCCCATGCCTGACCGACCCGATCGATGTGTCGTCCCCACGCCAGCGCTTCGAAGGCGACGGTGACACCGTAGGACGCGGCGAGGTCTCCGACGGCGTGCAGCTGCTCGGCCGACAGATCGGTGTCGTCGATGGCGTCGGGCAGAGCGTTGGAACATGCGAGGAACACGGTGGCCCCGAGTTCCGTCATCACCTCGAGCTTGCGTCGCACACGGTGCAGCACCGCGGGGAATCGTTCGGGAGCAACACCTTCGATGTCTCGTACCGGCTGGAACAGGTCGATCGACAGGCCGAGCTCGGAGCAGTGGGTAGCCACTTCGCGTGGTGAGAGCGGCGATGCGACGAGATCGTTGTCGAAGATCTCGATCCCGTCGAATCCTGCGGCGGCGATGGCCTCGAGCTTGTCGCTGAGCACGCCGGACAGTGAGACGGTTGCGATGCCCTTCCGTATGCGACTGTTGTGCATCAGCTGGTCAGCTCCTCGAAGTGCCGCACCATCCGCTCGGCGTCAGGGGCGCGGCCGGTGAAGTACTCGAACGCGCCGACCGCCTGGAACACCGCCATGCCACCGCCGGGCACGACGCGGCAGCCGCGCGAGCGCGCGAGCCGGATCAGTTCGGTCTCGAGCGGGAAGTAGACGACGTCGGAGACCCACAGGTCGTCGCGGACGAGATCGGCGGGCACAGGCAGTCCCGGGTGCCCGGTCATGCCCGTCGGGGTCGCGTTGACGAGACCTTGCGCGTCGCGCAGGGCTCCAGCGAGATCGTCTGTTGCGGAGACACGCTCGTCGCCGAATCGCTTTGCCAGCCGGGTCGCGCAGTCCTTCGCTTTCTGCGTGTCCGTATCGATGATCGACACGTGTGCGGATCCCTGGTCGAGGAGGGCGTAGCCTACTGCGGCTCCGGCGCCACCTGCGCCCACGAGCACGGCCGTGTCGGTGACGGCCTCGGGGAGCCGGCGGCGGAAAGCACGGCCCCAGCCGGACCAGTCTGTGTTGCGGCCGAGTGCTCTGCCATCGCGGAAGACGACGGTATTGACCGCGCCGAGATCGCGGGCGTCGTCGGAGAGTTCGTCGAGTAGTGGGATCACGCGCTGTTTGAACGGGTGAGTGATGTTGAGTCCGTCGAATCCGAAATACTTTGCCCAGGAGAGTATTTCTGTAAGGTCATCGGCGCCGAACCCGATCTTTTCGGCGTCGAGCCGCCGGTAGGTCAGATTGAATCCGGATTCGAGGCCTTCCCGTTCCTGCATGGCTGGGGTGAGCGACCCGCTGATTCCGGCACCCACGAGACCGAGTACGAACGAGGTGCGATCGGTGTTATCGGTGGACACGGTGGATCTCCCGGTTGATGTCGAGCGAGGCAAGGCGGCGGATGGCGAATTCGTAGCCGGAAGCGCCGCAGCCGGCGATGACGGCCTGCGCGACCGGTGTGACGTACGAGTGGTGCCGGAAGGGTTCGCGTGCATGGACGTTGGTCAGATGGACCTCGATGATCGGCGCGGCTACGGTGACCAGCGCATCGTGTAGTGCAGCCGAAGTGTGGGTGTACGCGCCGGCGTTGACGACGAACCCGGAGGTGGTCTCGCGCACCTCGTGGACGAAGTCGATCAGGTCGCCTTCGTGGTTGGACTGCCGGAAGTCGAGGTCGTAACCGAGTTCGTCGGCGACCCGTGCGCAGAGCGCTTCGACATCGGCGAGGGTGGCGGTGCCGTAGAGCGCGGGTTCGCGCTTGCCCAGCAGATTGAGATTGGGTCCGTTGAGCACTGTGAAGGTGGGGCGGCCGGTCATCCTGCGACTCCGGCCGGGACGCGGGTGACCTCGTCGGTGGTGTGGGTTTGCCCGAGGTCGCGAGTGAGCACCTTGTGGGTGGCCTTCGGGCCGGACAGGACTGCGATCAGCGAGATCAGTACGGCACCGAATGCGAACAGTGCTACGCGGTACCAGTTGTCGGCGTTGCCGCCCATCAGGGCACCGGCGATGGCGGGGGTGAATCCGGCGAGGGCGAACCCGAACTGAGTTCCGATGGCCATCCCGGAGAGCCGGACGCTGGTGGGGAAGTACTCGGCGTATGTCGAGGGCCAGCAGGCGTTCGGCATGCTGTAGATGATGCCGGCCAACAGGATGCCGGTGATCAGCACGAGCGCGACATTGCCGGTGGAGATCGACCACAAGAATACGGTCACCATTACGGCGGTTCCGATCAGGCCGGAGACGAACACGGGTTTGCGGCCGACCCGGTCGGACAGTGAGGCCCAGAGCGGGATCGTGCCCACCGCGATGACGTTGGCGACGATCGCGAGCCACAGCATGGTGGTCGAACTGATGCCGATGCCGTATTCGTCGGAGGTCGCGAAGTTCAGAGCGAAGACCTGGAAGACAGTGTTGACCATTGCGATGAACGAGGCGAAGAAGACGCGCAGTACACCGCGCCAGTGATGGCGGAACAGCAGTGCGAGCGGAGCGGGCGGCACCTCGGCACTCTTCTTCTCGGCGTGGAATTCGGGGGTTTCGTCGAGGGAACGGCGGATGATGAACCCGACGACCAGGAGCGCGGCGCTGATCCAGAACGGGATTCGCCAGCCCCATGAATGCAGCTGTTCGTCCGACAGCAGTGCGATGACAGGCAGGAACACCAGTGGTGCGAGGACCTGGCCGCCCTGGGTGCCGCTGAGTGTCCAGCTGGTGAAGAAGCCGCGCCGGTCGTCAGGAGCATGCTCGAACGACATCGAGTTGGCGCCGGCCTGCTCGCCCGCGGCCGACAGACCCTGGAGGAGTCGGAGCGTGACGAGAAGGATCGGCGCGAGCATGCCGACCTTGTCGTAGCTCGGGAGACAGCCGATGAGGAAGGTCGAGACGCCCATCAGCAGGAGCGTGCCGATGAGGATCTGCTTGCGGCCGAATCGGTCGCCGATGTGGCCCATCAGGAACGAGCCGAACGGTCGGGCGACGTATGCAACACCGAAGGTGGCGAGGGACGCGACGGTGGCGACGGCCTGGTTGCCTTCGGGGAAGAAGATGGTGGGGAAGACGAGTGCGGCGGCTGTGCCGTAGATCGCGAGGTCGTAGTACTCGAGAGCACTGCCACTCCACGCTGCCAACGCCGCCTTGCGCGGCGTGCGCTGCACGGTGGTCGTTTCTGCCATGGGATAGCCCTTCGGGATTGCTACATCAATTGTCGGTGCAATCGACGGTAAGGGTGGCGGTCATCACATGACAAACGTTTGCCATTATTTGCCATACTGATCTTATGTCCCCTGAGCCCAGACGTGTGTCTCCCCGTAAGCGGGCCACCATCACCGATGTCGCCCGCGCCGCGGGTGTGGCTGCGTCCACGGTGTCGCGCTCGTTCACGAACCCGGACAGGGTCAACGTCACCACTCGGGAACACGTCCTGGAGATCGCCGCCGAACTCGGCTACACCCCCAATCCGATGGCGCGCGCTCTCGAATCGGGCCGAACCAACACCTTCGCCCTGCTGGTCCCGGACATCACGAACCCGTACTTCGCGGGCATCATCAACGGGGCGGAGCGCTCGGCTGCGGCGGCCGGCCGCACGCTCGTCATCGGCAATACCAAGGAAAGCGCCGCCACCGAACAGCACCTGGTGAAGCGGCTCGGTCCGGCAGTGGACGGCTTCGTCCTGGCCGCATCCCGATTGCCTGACGACGACCTCCGCAAGGCGGCCGACCTGAATGCGGTCACCCTGGTCAACCGGGCCACTCGCGGTGTTTCGTGCGTCGTCGCCGACTACGCGTCCGGGACCCGCCAGATCGTCGACCACCTCGCGTCCCTCGGCCACCGGTCGCTCCTCGTGCTGGGCGGGCCGCCGGAATCGTGGTCGGGTGCGCGGCGCTGGGCGGGTCTGCAGGCCGCGGCGGAACTGCATCAGATGCAGGTCCGGCGGTTCGGGCCGTACTCCCCGACACTCAGTGGCGGTCCGGCCGCTGCGGATGCGGCACTCGCCGCGGGCGCCACCGCGGTGATCTGCCACAACGACATGCTCGCGATCGGGGTCCTGCGCAGGTTGCAGGAGCGCGGCGTCTCCGTGCCGGAGCAGGTGAGCGTGGTCGGATTCGACGACATGTTCGGGTCTGCGATCTGCACTCCCACCCTCACCACGCTCGCGGAACGCACCGCGGACGCCGGCGCGCAGGCGATCGAGATGTTGGGTCGACTCGCCTACGAGCGGGTCGCCGAGCCGGACTCGCTCGTGCTGCCGACGCATCTGGTGGTGCGCGGTTCGACCGGTCAGGTCGCGTGAGGTGCTCGACGGTTGTTCATGTTCGCACGTCGGCACAGGTATCCTCGAGCCGTCCGGGCATAGCGATCGATAGGTTGGATACGTTCATGGGGAGTTCCACCGACGACACAGTCGCCGCGGAAGAGGCGGTCGCCGCGGACTGGCGGACTCTCGAGCCGATGGAGCTCACTCCGATCCTGTCGGCGAGTCTCGACGCGTTCTACGAAACCGGCTTCCACGGCACGTCCGTGCGTGAGATCGCGCGGCGAGTCGGCGTGACGGTGCCCGCGTTGTACTACCACCACGAGAACAAAGAGGGTCTGCTCATCGCGCTGCTCGAGTTGTCCACGAGCGACGTGCTCTGGCGCTCGCACGCAGCCGACACCGACGGTGGTGCCGACCCGGTGCAGCGCCTGTCGAATGTCATCGAAGCGATCGTGCTGCGGATGACGATGCGCGCGCGCCTCGCCGCGCTCGAAGGTGAGGCACGATACCTGAGCCCGGAGAATCGTCAGCGATACCGCGCGGTTCGCAAGGGGATCGAACAGATCGTGCGGCAGATCGTCGAAGAAGGAACCGAGTCGGGAGCGTTCGACGTCGAGGATTCGGCCGAGACCACCCGTGCCCTGCTGGGGATGTGCCAATCGATTCCGCGGTGGTACCACTCCGAGGGCACGCTGAGTCCGCCGGAAGTTGCGAAGAAGTACGTGAAGATCGCGCTCAAGATGGTCGGGGCTTCGCACCGCACGTGACGGACCGTTGTCGTCGGCGACGACAACGGTCCGTGGAGTGCTCAGTGCGCGCGGAAATTCGCGGGCCGCTTCTCCTGGAACGCGGAAACGCCTTCCTTGAAATCCGGACCGGCAAGCAACTTCATCTGCCCGTTCCATTCGCGGGTGAAGGCGTTGTCGAGCTCGGTGAGCGTCGCGTCGTTGATGGCATGCTTGGTGGATGCGAACGCAGGGGTCGGGCCGTCCGCGAGTCGCTTCGCGAGTTCCTCGACCTTGCTGTCGAATTCGTCGTCCGGGAAGGTGTCGGCGATGAGTCCCGCTGCGAGCGCCTCGGGGGCGGGAAGGCGCTCGGCGAGCAACGCCAACTTCAGGGCGCGGGCGCGCCCGACCGACGCGGCGACCAGAGCTGTGGCACCGCCGTCGGGCATCAGGCCGATCTTGGTGAATGCGAGGAGGAAATAGGAGGACTCCTTCGCGACGGTGAGGTCGCACGACAGTGCCAGCGACACCCCGATTCCGGCTGCGGCACCGTTCACGGCACCGATGACGGGCCGCGGGAACGCGCGGAGCAGTGCGGCGAGCCGGTTGCCGGCATCGATGGTCTCGCTGCTCGGCGGTGCGGACAGGTCGCGACCGGCGATATCGGCGCCCGAGCAGAACGCCCGGCCCGTGCCGGTGAGGATGGCGACGCGGATGGAGTCGTCGTCCGCGTACTTCTCGAAGGCATCGCCGATGGTGGTGAGCGTGACCGCCTGCACGGCGTTCATGCGCGCCGGCCTGTTGATCGTCACGCGCAGGACGCCGTCGGTCACGTCGACGTCGACGCCGGGCAGATCGTTGTGCTGATTCTCGGTCATTGAACTTCTTTCGGTGGGGGTCACGAGCGAAGTGAGAGTGCGACTTTGCCTGTCGCCGAGCGGGTTGCGAGTGAGTGCAGCGCATCCGCAGCCTCGGCCAGGGGGTGGGCGGTGGGTTCGGGGACCTGCAGGGCGCCCGACCTCAGCAGCGGCTCGAGCACGCTCCACTGCTGAGCGGGATAGTCGGGAAGCATGCGAATGTGTTCGCCCCATCCGGCTCCGACCACCGAAATATTCTGGAGTAGAAGTCGATTGACCTTCACGGTCGGGATCTCGCCGCCGGTGAAGCCGAGCACCACGGCGCGACCGCCCGGGGCGAGGCTGCGGAGGCTGTCGGTGAACCGGTCGCCGCCGACGGGGTCGAGCACGATGTCGACGCCTCGTCCGCCGGTGAGTTCGAGGGCCTTGTCCTTGAATCCGTCGACACGGATGACGTGGGTCGCTCCGTTGGCCTCGGCGACCTCGGCCTTCGCGTCGGTGCTCACGACGGCAATCGTCTCGAGACCCAGTGCCGCGGCGACATTGAGTGCTGCGACGCCGACGCCGCCTGCGGCGCCGTGGACCAACACGGTCTCGCCGGGGCGGTAGCGTGCGCGCTCGTCGAGGGCGAAATGCACAGTCAGGTAGTTCAGTGGCATGCCGGCTGCGGCCGTGAGTGACACGTGATCCGGGAGTGCGAACACCGACCGGGGGTCGACGGCGACCGTCTGTTGCCATGTACCGCCGTGGGCGAGTACGGCGACCCGTTGGCCGGGGACGAACCCGCTGCCCTCGGGCGCGGAACGGACGATCCCGGCGCCTTCGGACCCGAGGACGCAGGGGAGGGGGCGGACCACCTGGTAACCGCCGCTGGTCTGGAGGAGATCGGGAAACGAGACGCCTGCTGCGTGGAGGTCGACGACAACATCGCCGGGGCCTGGGGTGGGTTCCGGAATGTCGACGGTGTGTACACCGTCAGGACCGGTGTTCTGGGTCAACTGTGCAGCCTGCATGGGTCTCCCGCCGTGTGGTGGCCGAAATCGGTATCCGGGCTCACGGCCAATCATTACCAGACGAAACTGATCGGGCGCTAGATAAAACTTGCTGTTGACCGAGCGATCGTTCCGTGGTAATCCTTTAGCGATCGATAAGTAACAGATTCCGGATTCGAAGGGGCACGCATGGCCGACGACACGACCGCTACCGAACCCGCGGCACTGTACGAACAGCGTGGCGGGGTCGCGATCATCACGCTCAACCGGCCCAAGGCGCTCAATGCGGTCAACGGTGCGTTGTCGACGGCAGTCGGCACGCTGCTCGAGCAGGCAGAGAACGACGACGACGTCCGCGTCATCGTGATCACCGGATCCGGACGCGCGTTCTGCGCGGGTGCCGACCTCAAGGCCATCGCGGCAGGGGAGAACACCTCCGCGGACGGACACCCCGAATGGGGCTTCGCCGGATACGCACAGCACTGGATCAGCAAGCCCACGATCGCGGCCGTCAACGGATTCGCGCTCGGTGGCGGAACCGAACTCGTCCTCGCCAGCGACCTCGCCGTGGTCGACGAGGAGGCCAAGCTCGGACTGCCCGAGGTCAAGCGCGGACTGTTCGCCGCGGCCGGCGGAGTGATCCGCCTGCAGCAGCAGATCCCCCGCAAGCTCGCCCTCGAACTCGCCCTCACCGGCGAACCCATCTCCGCCGCACAGGGGAAGGAATACGGCCTGGTCAACCGGGTCGCTCCCGCCGGCACCGCCCTCGACGTCGCACTCGAGATCGCCGAGACCATCGCAGCCAACGCGCCGCTGTCGGTGCGCGAATCGAAATCGATGATCTACCGCACCGCGAACCTCCCCGACTGGGAGGACGCGGCGTGGAACGCGAACGTCGAAGCCCTGAAGGTCGTCTTCAGCAGCGAGGACGCCATCGAAGGCCCCACCGCGTTCGCCCAGAAGCGGCAGCCCGTGTGGAAGGGCCGCTGACCCAGGATCCCGGCCCGGTGTCGCAGCGATCGCTCCTGTGACATCGGGTCGCACCAACCGCTCCCGGGGCATCGGGTCGTTCCGACGACCGTCCCGTTCGAACATCAGGAGTCACCATGACCAATGCAGTCATCGTCGACGTCGTCCGCACCGCGGTCGGCAAGGGCAAACCCGGAGGGGCTCTTTCGGGTACCCATCCCGTCGAACTGCTCGCGCACGTGCTGCGCTCGCTCGTCGAGCGCAACGGCATCGACCCCGCTCAGGTCGACGACGTCATCGGCGGTTGTGTCAACCAGGCCTCCGAACAGGCACTCAACATCTCCCGCACCGCGCTTCTCGCGGCGGGCTTCCCCGAATCCGTGCCCGCCACCACCATCGACCGTCAGTGCGGTTCGAGCCAGCAGGCGGCCCACTTCGCAGCGCAGGGCATCATCGCCGGCGCGTACGACATGGTTATCGCGTGCGGCGTCGAATCCATGAGCCGCATCCCGATGGGCACCTCGTCGATGGGCAAGGACACGCACGGTCCGAGCATCCGCGCCCGCTACCCGGAGGGCCTGGTCAACCAGGGCATCTCCGCCGAGCTGATCTCGGCGAAGTGGAAGTTCGACCGTGACGCGCTCGATGCGTTCTCCGCGCAGTCGCATCAGCGCGCCGCTGCCGCCATTGCCGCGGGACACTTCGACAAGGAGATCGTCCCGATCGAGGTCACCGACGCAGCGGGCGAACAGGTGCAGCACACGGTCGACGAGACCGTGCGCGCCGCCACCACCGCAGAAGGACTCGCCGGCCTGAAGCCGTCGTTCTACACCGAGGAATACGCCGCCCGATTCCCCGAGGCGCAGTGGATCATCACCCCCGGCAACTCGTCGCCGCTCACCGACGGTGCCTCCGCGGCACTGATCATGAGTGAGGAGCTCGCCAGCAAGCTCGGTCTCACCCCTCGTGCCCGCTTCCACTCGTTCTCCGTCGCCGGCGACGACCCGGTCTTCATGCTCACCGCGCCGATCCCGGCCACGCAGAAGGTTCTCGCCAAGGCGGGACTGAGCATCGACGACATCGACGCATACGAGGTCAACGAAGCGTTCGCTCCTGTGCCGCTCGCGTGGGCGCACGAGTTCGGCGCCGACCCGGCCAAGCTCAACCCGTGGGGCGGCGCCATCGCGCTCGGTCATGCGCTCGGTTCGTCGGGCACCCGTCTGCTGAGCACGCTCGTCAACCACCTCGAAGCCACCGGCGGCCGTTACGGTCTGCAGACGATGTGTGAGGGCGCGGGCATGGCCAACGCCACCATCATCGAACGTATCTGACACACAACACTATTCGGAAGGAATTTCAATGATCGTCAATGACAGCGTTGCCGTCGTCACCGGAGGTGCCTCGGGTCTCGGCCTCGCCACCACCAAGGCGCTGATCGCCGACGGTGCGACCGTCGTCATCATCGACCTCCCCTCCTCCAACGGTGAAGCCGTCGCCAAGGAGCTCGGCGATCGTGCGCGCTTCGCACCGGCCGACGTCACCGACGAGGCAGCAGTGGTCGAGGCTCTCGATCTTGCCGAGTCCCTCGGACCGCTGCGTGTCGCGGTGAACTGCGCCGGCATCGGCAACGCAGTCAAGACCGTCAGCAAGAAGGGCGCGTTCCCGCTCGATGGTTTCAAGAAGGTCATCGATGTCAACCTGATCGGCACGTTCAACGTGATCCGCCTGGCGGCCGAGCGTATTTCGAAGACCGAACCGGTCGACGGCGAGCGCGGCGTCATCATCAACACCGCCTCCGTCGCTGCGTTCGACGGCCAGATCGGTCAGGCCGCGTACTCCGCGTCCAAGGGCGGCGTCGTCGGCATGACCCTGCCGATCGCCCGCGACCTCGCGTCGCTGCTCATCCGCGTCGTGACGATCGCTCCGGGCCTGTTCAAGACCCCGCTGCTCGGTTCGCTCCCGGAAGAGGCACAGGCCTCGCTCGGCCAGCAGGTTCCGCACCCCGCCCGCCTGGGTGACCCCGCCGAGTACGGTGCTCTCGCCGCGCACATCGTGTCGAACCCGATGCTCAACGGCGAGGTCATCCGCCTCGACGGCGCCATCCGTATGGCACCGCGCTAGACACCGCACGACGCACACGCGAGAGGAGGGGGTCGATGACCGCGCAGCCCGAGACGGGGTTCACCCAGTGGCGGGTGTTCGAACCGTTGCGGTACGACCCCATCCTCGAGCACGCGTTGGAAGCCTTCAGCGAGAACGGCTTCCACGGCACCACTGTTCGCGATCTGGCTCGCCGGGTCGGCGTGACGGTGCCCGCGTTGTATTACCACTTCGAGAACAAGGAAGCCGTTCTCGTCACCCTGCTCGACGCCGCCGTCGTCGACCTCATAGACCGGGTCCTGGCCGCGGTCGCGGACGGCGGCGCCGACCCGGTCGCCCGATTCTCCAATGCCGTCGAGGCGATCGTGCTCAACATGACGTTCCGCGCCATGCGTTCCGGACTGGATTCCGAACTGCGACACGTCTCCTTCGAGAACCGCCGCACCTACGCTGCCACGCGGAAACGCCTCGAACTCATCATGCTCGACCTCGTCCGTGACGGAGCCGAGGCAGAAGTCTTCGACGTCGACGATGCAGAGGAGACCGTGCGGGCCATGCTCGGCATGCTGCAATCCATCGCCCGCTGGTACCAACTCGACGGACCACTCACCCCGGCGCAGGTCGCCGACCGCTACATCGTGATCGCCCTGCGCATCGTGGGCTACCACGCCACCACCTGAACGTCTCACTGCGAGGAGATCTTTCGTGCTGTCCACAGCTTTCACCGAAACCTTCGGAGTTCGTCACCCCATCGTGCAGGGCGGAATGCAGTGGGTCGGCCGCGCCGAACTGGTCGCCGCCGTCGCCAACGCAGGTGCGCTCGGCATGATCACCGCACTCACCCAGCCCACGCCCGAAGACCTCGCGAAGGAGATCGCCCGCACCCGTGAGCTCACCGACCAGCCGTTCGGTGTCAACCTCACCATCCTGCCGTCGATCACGCCGCCGCCGTACGACGAATACCGCCGGGTCATCATCGATTCCGGCATCAAGATCGTCGAAACCGCGGGATCCAATCCCGCGCCGCACCTGCCCGACTTCCACGCCGCCGGAATCAAGGTGCTGCACAAGTGCACCAGTGTCCGCCACGCCGTCAAGGCACAGGATGTCGGTGTCGACGGCATCAGCATCGACGGGTTCGAATGCGCCGGACATCCCGGTGAGGACGACATCCCGGGTCTCGTGCTCATCGCGGCAGCAGCAGAGCAGATCAGCATCCCGATGATCGCCTCGGGCGGTTTCGGTGACGGTCGCGGTCTCGTCGCCGCGCTCGCTCTCGGTGCCGACGGCATCAACATGGGCACCCGCTTCATGTGCACCGTCGAATCGCCGATCCACCAGAAGATCAAGGAAGCGATCGTCGAGGCGAAGGAAACCGACACCGAGTTGATCTTCCGTACGCTCCGCAACACCGCGCGCGTGGCCAGCAACAGCGTCAGCCGTGAGGTCGTCGAGATCTTGGACCGCGGTGGACAGTTCCCCGATGTGCAGGAACTCGTCGCCGGTGCGCGTGGTCGCCTGGTGTACGAGAACGGCGACCCGGAAGCCGGCATCTGGACCGTCGGCACCGTCCAGGGCATCATCCACGACATCCCCACCGCAGGTGAGCTCGTCGAGCGCATCGTCGCCGACGCGGAAGCCCTGATCTCCGAGCGTCTCGCGGGCCTGATCGACCGCGTGAACGCCTGATGCGCGCCTACTTCCAGGAGAATTTGTGAAGCGTACCCATTTCGAAGGTGATCACGAGGCGTACCGGGAAACGGTGCGTGAGTTCTACGCCCGCGAGGTCGAACCGAACTACGAACGCTGGGAAGAGGAACGGCTCATCGACCGGTCCGTGTACCTGGCGGCCGGCAAGGCCGGCATCCTGGGCCTCGGAGTTCCGGAAGAATTCGGTGGGTCCGGTGTCACCGACTACCGGTTCCGTCAGATCGTCCAGGAGGAGACGGCCCGCACGAACACCACGTCGTTCGGTGCGACCCTGGCGCTGCAGGACGACATCGCCATCCCATACCTGCTGCACCTGGGTACCGAGGAGCAGAAGGCTCGCTGGCTGCCGCGTATGGCCTCCGGTGAGATCATCGGTGCCATCGCGATGACCGAACCGGGTGCCGGTTCCGACCTGCAGGGCGTCAAGGCCACCGCGGTTCGCGACGGCGACGACTGGATCATCAACGGCCAGAAGACCTTCATCACCAACGGTATCCACGCCGACCTCGTCATCGTGGTGTGCCGCACCGATCCGAGTGCCGGGTCGAAAGGGTTCTCGCTCATCGTGGTCGAGCGCGACACTCCCGGCTTCAGCCGCGGACGCAAACTCGACAAGGTCGGTCTCGCCGCGCAGGACACCGCCGAGCTGGTGTTCGAGGACGCCCGCGTACCCGCCGAGAACCTGCTCGGCACCGAAGGGCGCGGCTTCATCCACCTCATGGAGAACCTGCCGCTCGAGCGGATCGGCATTGCCGTCAGCGCCATCACCTCGGCACGCGCGGCCTACGAGTGGACCAAGCAGTACGTGTTCGAGCGCAAGGCATTCGGAAAGCCGATCGGCGATCTGCAGAACACCCGATTTGTGCTCGCGGAGATGCTCACGGAGATCGAGGTGACCGAGTCGCACGTCGACCGGTGCATTCTCGCGCTCAACGCTGGGGAACTCACCGCGGTCGATGCGTCGAAGGCCAAGTGGTGGGCCAGCGAGTTGCAGAAGCGTGTCGTGGACCGGGGTGTGCAGCTGCACGGCGGTTACGGGTTCATGATGGAGTACGCGATCGGTCGCGCCTACCGGGACGCGCGCATCCAGACCATCTACGGCGGCACCACCGAGGTCATGAAGGAAATCATCGGCCGCGACATCGCCGCCGAGTTCAAGTAACGAGGTCACCCATGGGGAGCGGCATGTTCGATCTGACCGGTAAGAGGGCTCTGGTGACCGGCGGATCGGCCGGTCTCGGGCTCGGCATGGCGCGCGGACTTGTGCGCGCCGGCGCCGACGTGGCGCTCTGGGGGCGCAGCCCCGACAAGCTCGAGGCTGCGGCGGCCCAACTCGCGGATTTCGGCACGACGGTGTGCACCCGGTCGGTCGACGTGGCGGACGAGCAAGCAGTGATCGACGGCGTCGTCGCCACCGCCGACGGTCTCGGTGGCCTCGATATCGTCGTCGCCAACGCGGGTATCACCGGTTCGCTGCAGAAGTTCCCGGAATCGTCGACCGAGCTGTACCGGAAGGTGATGGCGACCAATGTCGACGGCGCATACTTCACGTTGCGGGAGGCATCGAAGATTCTCGTAGCGCAGGGTACCGGTGGGTCGATGATCGTGACGTCGAGCCTCGGCGCGCTCCAGGGTGCCGGTCGCAATCAGGCGTACGGTGCGACCAAAGCCGCGGTGCTGGCCATGGCCAACGGGTGCGCCGTCGAGTTCGCGCGGTTCGGTATCCGCGTGAACAGTGTCCTTCCGGGGTGGATCGCGACGGATCTGACCGCGCAGTTGCAGGACTCCGAGGTCTTCCACAACAACGTCATCTCCCGGGTACCGCTCGGTCGCTGGGGCACGCCCGAGGACTTCGAGGGCATTGCCGTCTACCTGGCGAGCGACGCGTCGCGTTTCCAGACCGGAAGCACGACCCTCATCGACGGCGGATACAGCATGTTCTGATTCTCCCTCGCGCCGGGCCGGCCTATTGCGTGACCCGGAGCGATCGGGAAATGTAGAGCGTGAAAACCGCATTCTACGAAAGGGAGAACATGGCGCTCACTGCACTGCTGGAGCTCGAGTTCAAGGCCGATGCGCTCGACGACGCGAAGAAGGTCATGACGCGCGTCCTCGACGAGACCCGGGCGTTCGACGGGTGCGTCGGCATCGAGATCCTCGTGGACCAGAAGAACGAGGCACGCTGGGTCGTCGTCGAGAAGTGGCAGTCGCAGGAGCACGACACCGCATACCGGAAGTTCCGCGCGGGCGAAGGTGCGATCACCGATCTCGGGCCGCTGCTTGCAGGAGCGCCGAAGCTGACGCACTACAACGCGCTCTGATACGCGAATTCCCAGTGGGGGTGCGCCCTGGTGCGCCCCCACTGTCACGCGAAGAACGTCCGGGTGGGTAGATCGTCGCCGAACAGGTCGGGTGTGTCGGTGCCGACGCGATCGGGGAACACCGCCGGACGTTTCTCGAGGAACGCGGCGATGCCCTCGCGGGCATCCGGTCCCACGCCGCGGAGGTTGATGCCTCTGGATTCGGCCCGGTGGGCGAACATCGGATGGTCGGTTCCGAGCATGCGCCACATCAACTGCCTGGACAGCGCGACGGACACCGGGGCCGAATGTTCGGTGATTCTGCGTGCCAGGGCAAGCGCTTCGTCGAGTACGGATGCCTTCGGATGGAGTGCGTAGAACAGGCCCGACTCGTATGCCTCCGCGGCGTCGATGAGCCGACCGGAGTAGACCCAGTCCAGCGCGCGTTGCATCGGCACCAGTTTGGGCAGGAACCACGACGAGCACGATTCCGGAATCAGCCCGCGCCGATTGAAGACGAATCCGATGCGTGCGTCGTCGGCGGCGAGGCGGAAGTCGGCTGCCAGGGTCATGGTGATGCCCACACCGACGGCGGGACCGTTGATGGCCGCGATGATCGGCTTGCGCGACTCGAACATGCGCAGGACGACCCGTCCGCCACCGTCGCGGCGCATCTCGTTGTCCGAGCGCTCGTCCTGCCACTCGGTGAAGGTGTCCGCGCCGGCGGAGAGATCGGCCCCGGCACAGAACGCTCGTCCGGCGCCGGTGAGCACGATGGCGCGGACGCCGTCGTCGGTGTCACAGTGTTCGTAGGCGTTGATCAGCTCGTTCTCCATGACGGTCGTGAAGGCGTTGAGCTGGTCGGGACGATTCAGGGTTATTGTGGCGATCCCATCGGCGATGTCGAGTCGAATGTGCTCCATCGGGACAGCATCGCACGGTTATTGAACGATCGCTAGGGCGGATTCGGGACGCGTGACTCTACGCTGTGCGTAGTTGATCGGCGATGAGATGGGAAGAGAATGCGTGCTGCAAAAGGGGCGGTGCCGGGTGCCGGTCGCCAGGTGATCCTGGATTCCGCCATCAGGAACATGAACCACCGCGGCTATCACGGCACGTCCATGCGCGACATCGCGCGCGACGCCGACATCACCGTCGCATCGATCTATCACCATTTCAAATCCAAGCAGGAAATCCTGCAGGACATCATGACCCGGGCGTTGCACGACGCGTTCGCGATGACCCGGGCCGCGCTCCTGCGTTCGGGAGGGTCCTCCGCCGAACAACTCCGCGCGGTCGTGCGCGCGTGGGTCATTTTTCATACGACGCGACAGTCCGACGCCCTTGTCGGCGCCACGGAGTTGCGCAGCCTCGACGACGAGGGGCGCAGGCTGGTGGTCGCACTGCGTGACGAACAGGAGAGCGTCTTCCGCGAGATCATCGACAGGGGGGTCGACGATGGTGTGTTCACCACTGCGCTGCCGCTGGATGCGTCGCGCGCCATCATTCACATGGGGCAGTCGGTGTGTACCTGGTGGCGGTCGGACGGGCCCTTGACACCCGAGGAGCTTGCGGACCGATACGCGGAGCTCGCACTTGCCATGGTGCAGCCCGTGAACGGCCGGTAGCGCAGCAACCTGGACGTCTGCGCTGGTCGCATGTCCTTATTCGAGTGAACGATTGATTGGCTGAGGGCAATCCCCTCTGGGACCAGCGCGTCATTCTGCAGAAAGTATGAGGTCACTGCGAGAGAGTTGACACGCGCCGTGCGCTAAGTCACTATTGCGCTACCCGAACGATCGTTTGGGTACGTGATCGAAAGGAGGCCCGTCGATGGCCGCTCCCATGGCCGGCGCAGTTGCCGAACTCGACCTCGACGCACTCGGTGTCCATCTGCAGGCGACCCTGCACGGCGGTATTGCGGGCCCCCTGAGTGCCACGCTTGTCGGCGGCGGCCGCTCGAATCCGACCTATCGCCTCACCGACGGCGAGAACGTTTGGGTGCTGCGCCGGCCTCCTTATGGTCACGTACTTCCCAGCGCGCACGACATGAAGCGCGAGTACACGGTCATCGACGCTCTCGCCGGCTCTGCGGTCCCGGTGCCTGCTGCAGTGCATCTGTGCGAGGACACACACATCCTCGGGGCGCCGTTCTACCTGATGGAGCTCGTCGACGGCCGATCCGTCGGCACCGTGTCGCAGGCCGAGGCCCTCACTCCCGGGCAGCGTCACCGTCTCGGTCTCGACCTCGCGGACACGCTGGCCGATCTCCACGAGATCGACCCCGCGTCGGTAGGGCTGAGCGAATTCGGCAGGCCGGACGGGTATCTCGAGCGGCAGCTGAAACGCTGGGAGCGACAGTGGGTGTCGTCCAAGACCTCGGAGCGCTCGGAGGTGGCCGCTCTACTCGGTAAATTGAGCAGAGCGCTGCCCCGCACTCGATTCCCAGGCATCGTGCACGGCGACGTCAAACTCGACAATGTGCTGGTCGCTCACGAAGACCCGGCGAGCATCGTCGCTGTATTGGACTGGGAGATGGCGACTCTGGGCGACACCCTCGCCGACGTAGGCATCATGCTCAGCTTCTGGGATGTGCCCGGCTCGCCGTTCAACCCGGTCACGAAGGGTCTCGCGACGCTCGACGGCTTCCCCACCCGAGCGGAACTCGTCGACCGTTACGCGGCCAGGCGTGGGATTGAACTGACCGAAATCGACTGGTACACAGTATTTGCCGACCTCAAGATCGCGGTCATCCTCGAGGGGATCCACGCCCGCCATCTGCAGGGCGACACCGTCGGTGAAGGCTTCGAGGACATCGCGGACATGGTCGGCCCGCTGCTGCAGCGCGCGCTCGAGCTCGCCGAGACGTCGTCGCTCCACGAACTTCGCCAGTAGGCACACACACCGATCGGAGACAGCACAATGGATTTCGCGTACAGCCCCAAGGTCGAGGAGCTGCGGGAGAAGCTGACCGGGTTCGTGCAGGATCGCATTCTCCCTGCTGAACCGATTGCAACGCAACAGCTTGCGAGCAAACCGGACTTCTGGGGTGCGCCGCCGATCATGGCGGATCTCAAGGCCGCGGCCAAGCAGCAGGGACTGTGGAACCTCTTCCTGCCGGAGGACGGTGGTGCCGGTCTGACCAACCTCGAGTACGCGCCGCTCGCCGAACTCACGGGCTGGAGCCCACAGCTCGCTCCCGAAGCACTGAACTGCAACGCGCCGGACACCGGCAACATGGAACTACTCGCCCGCTACGGCACCGCGGATCAGAAGCAGCAGTGGCTCGCCCCGCTCCTCGAGGGTGAGATCCGCTCCTGCTTCTCGATGACCGAGCCCGATGTCGCGAGCTCGGATGCCTCCAACGTCCGGCTCGACATCGCCGAGGACGGCGACGACTGGGTACTCACCGGCCGGAAATGGTGGACCACCGCCGCGCTGCGCGAAGACAACCGGGTCGCAATGGTCATGGGCGTCACCGATCCCGACGCGCCGGCCGGCTCGCGTCACTCGATCGTGCTGGTACCCACCGACACCCCCGGCGTGACCATCGAACGGTCCACCATGGTCCTCGGATTCGACGACCGGCACGAGGGTGGTCACGGCGAGATCGTCTACGACCGCGTTCGGGTTCCGAAAGCGAACCTGCTCGGTCCTCGCGGCAAAGGCTTCGCGGTGGCCCAGGCCCGTCTCGGTCCGGGTCGCATCCATCACTGCATGCGCCTGATCGGCATGGCCGAGCGCGCGATCGCGCTCATGGCCGAACGCGCGCGCACCCGGGTGGCATTCGGCAGGCCTCTCGCAGACGAAGGCGTCGTCCAGGCGACGATCGCGGACGCTCGGATCAAGGTCGACGCAGCACGTCTGATGGTGTTGCGCGCGGCATGGAGAATGGACGTCGAGGGCCCCAAACAGGCTCGTCACGACATCGCTGCCGCGAAGGTCATGGTGCCGTCGACGGCCAAGTGGATCATCGACGAAGCAATGCAGATCTTCGGCGGTGCCGGATTGTCCGAGGACACGCCGCTCGCCATGCTGTACTCGCAGGCCAGATTCCTGCAGATCGCCGACGGCCCCGACCAGGTGCACCGTCGTTCGCTCGCCCGCGCCGAATTCGCTGCCACGCCCGCCATCCGAGAAGTCCGCGGATGACCGGCGACCACTGACGCTCCCCATCCCCCAATTCCCCCCTGGTTCGAAAACGAGGACCTACGATGTCCGAAACACAAACCCACGAACAACCTCTCGGTACGCCAGCGGGTCCGGCCCCTCGTGCCGGCCGCGCCGCTGTTGCCGCCGCGATCTCCACATCGCTCGAATGGTACGACTTCTTCATCTATTCGACGGCCGCTGCGCTCGTGTTCAACGTGACCTTCTTCGCCACCGGCAACGAAGTCGTCGCGGCGGTCAACTCCTTCGCTACCGTCGCGGTCGGATTCATCGCGCGACCCATCGGCGGTATCCTCGCCGGGCACTTCGGTGACAAGGTCGGGCGTAAACCGGTGCTCGTGGCTGCCGTGGTGCTCATGGCGGTCGCGACGTCGCTGATCGGCTTCGTACCGAACACCGAGATCGTCTGGCTTGCGCCGATGCTCCTCGTCACCCTGCGTATCTGTCAGGGATTGGCGGTCGGCGCGCAGTGGGGCGGCGCAGTCCTGCTGGCCACGGAGAACGCCCCCGCGAATCGTCGCGGATTCTTCGGTAGTTTCGCCCAGCTCGGCGTTCCGATCGGTGTCGTCCTCGGCAACGTCGTCTTCCTGATACTCACCGCAACCGTCGCCCAGGACTCGTTCCTGTCGTGGGGCTGGCGAATCCCGTTCTGGATCAGCCTCATCATGCTGCCGGTGGCGTTCGCGATCCATCGCTACCTGGAGGAGACCCCCGAGTTCAAGAAGATTGCTGCGAAACTCGAGGAGGCTCCGGCCGCCCGTCGTTCTCCGATCGTCGAAGTGCTGCGCAAGAATCCGGGCACGGTGCTCATGGCCGCGGGCTCGAACGCGATCGGTGTCATCTTCTTCTACACGATGATCACCGGCTCGGTGCAGTACGCGACGACCTATCTCGGCCTCGGCCGCTCGACCGTACTCACGTTCATCCTCATCGCGTGCCTTCTCCAGATCCCGTTGGTGCCGTTGTTCGGTCATCTGTCGGACCGCATCGGCCGTAAACTCGTCTTCGGTGCGGGTACCGTCGCCATGATGGTGTGGGGCCTGCCGATGTGGCTGCTGATCGGAGCGTCCGGGCCGGACACGGTGTGGCCGTTCGCGGTTGCGGTGATCGTCGGCGTTGTCGCGATGTCGCTCCAGACAGGAACCCAGGGGACGTTGTTCTCGGAGCTGTTCCCGCCCGAGGTGCGTTTCTCCGGAGCATCACTCGGCTATCAGATCTCGGCCATCATCGGCGGCTTCGCTCCGATGGTCATGGTGTTGCTCATCAACGGCGAGGCCGGCAATGCGTGGAAGGTAGGCATATTCCTCGCCCTCTCCGCCGCGGTCGGACTGCTGTGCCTGATCGCAATCGTGCGGAGGTATTCCCGGCCGCACGAGTCTGTGGACGCAGCCTGACCCGATACGACCAGGAGTAGACAGATGCTGGACTTCCCGGATACCCACGCTGAGGCCGACCCCGGTCGCCTCGCGTACATCATGGCGGACACCGGTGCCGCCGTGACCTACGGCGAGCTCGTCGCCGACTCGCTAAGTATCGCAAAAATGTTGTGGTCCAAAGGTCTTCGACACGGCGACTGTGTGGCTGTGTTGATGGAGAACAGTGTGTCGTTTCCGAAGATCGCGTGGGCGGCACAGCGAATCGGACTGCGCTACGTCACTCTGTCCACGCGTCTACTGGCGGATGAAATCGCATACATCCTGGGAGATTCCGGAGCACGCGCGCTGTTCACCAGCGGGCGCTATCTCGACGCGGCAGCCGATGCCGCAGAACTGACCCCGGGAGTGCAGCACCGCTTCACTGTGGACGAGGCTGCCCGAGGCTTCGAGAATCTGGCGGTCGAACTGGACTCCGCTGCGTCTACCGTGGTTCCGGACGAGCGTGAGGGTGTGGATCTGCTGTATTCGTCCGGCACCACAGGTCGGCCCAAGGGTGTCGTGGCGGACCTGCCGCTCCACCCGCTCGGGACGCCGCCGGGTGTGGCCGGCCTGTTGCACACCCAATGGGGGATCGGCCGGGACAGTGTGTATCTGTCCCCGGCACCGCTGTATCACGCTGCACCGCTACGTTTCACCATGACGGTGCATCGGTACGGCGGCACCGCGATCGTGATGGAGCGGTTCGACCCGGAGAAGGCGCTCGAACTCGTCGAGCGCTACCGGGTGACCCATACCCAGATGGTGCCCACCATGTTCATCCGGATGCTCAAACTCCCGGAGGCGCAACGCGCCGCATTCGATGTCTCGTCGCTGCAAGTTGTCATCCACGCCGCCGCGCCGTGTCCGCCGGACACCAAACGAGCCATGATCGACTGGCTCGGGCCGATCATCCACGAGTACTACTCTTCGACAGAGAACAGCCTGTTCACCGCCCTGGATTCGCACGAGTGGCTGGCCCACCCCGGATCGGTAGGACGACCGATCCTGGGTACCGCACACATCCTCGACGAGTCGGGGGAGGAACTGCCACCGGGGGAGTCCGGCACGATCTGGTCGGAAGGCGGGCTGATGTTCGAGTATCTGAACGATCCGGAGAAGACCGCGGCAGCCCGCAACGAGGCCGGTTGGACGACGGTGGGCGATCTCGGCTATCTCGACGAGGACGGCTATCTCTACCTGTCGGATCGGCGAGCCGATCTCATCCTGTCGGGCGGTGTCAACATCTACCCGCGGGAATCGGAGGACGTACTCGTCGTACATCCGAAGGTCGCCGATGCTGCGGTGTTCGGTATCCCACACGACGAACTCGGTGAGGTCGTGCACGCGGTCGTGCAGCCGGCACCGGGCGCGGCGAGCGACAGTGCGCTCGAGGAAGAACTGCTCGCGTTCCTCCGGGAGAAGCTGGCGACCTACAAATGCCCACGTCGGATCGATTTCGCCGACGAGTTGCCTCGTCACGCCACCGGCAAGCTGTACAAGCGGCTGCTGCGCGACCGCTACTCGCAGAAGGCGGTTTCGTGACCGCTGTCGTCGTCTCGACCCCGATCGCCGGCGTTGTGCAGGTGACGATGAACCGGCCCGATGCCCTCAACACTCTGACCTCGGACTCGGTGGCCGAGTTCCGGAGTGTTCTGGCGGACATCGCCGCCGACCGGTCCTGTCGTGTCGTGGTGCTCACCGGGGACGGCCGTGCGTTCAGCGCGGGGCTCGACCTCCACGGCTACGGCGACGAGGACCGGATCGCGGCCGAGGGCACGGTCGGTCGGATGCTCTCTCGGCAGCGGGACATCGCCGGGCTGGCGCAGCAGTTGCACGAACTCCCGCAACCGGTGATTGCCGCGGTCAACGGACCCGCGGCAGGCGGTGGACTCGCGCTGGTGTGCGCGAGCGACATCCGTCTCGCCGCGACGTCGGCGGTCTTCGCGGTCTCGTTCATCCGTGCGGGCTTCTCTGCCTGCGACATCGGGGTATCGTGGCTGCTGCCACGCATTGTCGGCGCCGGTCCGGCCCACGAGCTCATGCTCACCGGCCGGCGCTTCGACGCCTCCGAGGCACATCGGATCGGGCTCGTCACCGCAGTCTTCGATCCGGAGGAACTGCTCGACTCCGCGCTCGCGAAGGCCCAGCAGATCATGCTGAATCCGCCGTTGTCGGTGGAGCTCACCAAACAAGGCATGTGGATTGCACTCGAAACGCCGTCGTTCGATTCGTCGGTGGAGTTCGAGAACCGTCAGCAGGTGTTCACTGCACTCACCGAGGATCGCGGCGAGGCGACCGCCGCGTTCCTGGAGCGGCGGCCTCCCTCGTATCGGCGCAGATAACGCACGTACCGGAGACCGCCGGTCCGCATCCCCGGATTACCGGAGCGACAAGCGTCGGCGGGCTCCCGCGTACTCGGCGCTCAGGCGCGCGACGACGTCTGCAGCGGGAACCACCGAGTCGATTGCGCCCACGCCCTGGCCCGCACCCCACACGTCGCGCCACGCCTTGGTGCTGTCGTCCGAGTCGAAGCTCATCGCCGACGGATCCGACTCGGCGAGGTTATCGGGGTCGAGGCCCGCAGCTTCGATGCTGCCGCGCAGGTAGTTGCCGTGGACGCCCGTGAACAGATTCGAGTAGACGATGTCCGACGCGGTCGAGTCCACGAGCATCTGCTTGTAGCCGTCCACGGCGTTCGCCTCGTCGGTGGCGATGAACACCGACCCGGCGTACGCGAGGTCCGCACCGGCTGCCTGCGCCGCGAGGATCGCGTTGCCGTGTGCGATCGACCCCGACAGCAGCAGCGGCCCGTCGAACCACTCGCGGATTTCCTGGAGCAGGGCGAAGGGTGACTGGGTGCCGGCGTGCCCGCCCGCGCCCGCCGCGACCGCGATCAGGCCGTCGGCGCCCTTCTCGATCGCCTTCCGTGCGAAACGGTTGTCGATGACGTCGTGCAGCACGATGCCGCCGTACGAGTGCACGGCGTCGTAGACGTCGGTGCGCGCACCGAGCGAGGTGATGACGATCGGTACCTCGAACTCGACGACTGTCGCGAGATCCTGCTCGAGGCGGTCGTTGGACCGGTGCACGATCAGATTCACCGCGTACGGAGCCGACGGCGCGTCGGGATTGTTCGCGTCGTGCTTGGCGAGGTCTTCGGTGATCCGGGTGAGCCACTCACGCAGCTGCGACTGGGGTCGCGCGTTCAGCGACGGGAACGAGCCGACGATGCCCGCGGTGCACTGTGCGATGACGAGATCGGGGTTCGACACGATGAACATCGGCGACGCGACGAGCGGCAGACGCAGTCGGTCTTGCAGGACGGGTGGCAGACTCACAGGCTCTCCCTCACAGGTTCGGACGCCGGATGTGCTGAGCGTAGAACCCCGGGGGATCGACCGGAAATCGTGGTGGGCCCGACGCCGGTCGCCGCCCTGCCGGCGCGGGCGGCTAAGGTGAACGTCGGAGTGCCGTGGTCACTGCACGGCACTGTTACGTCGAGTGTGGAGGTAATCGGGCATGTTTGAACTGATCGGCATGGTCATCGTGGTCGCTTGTATTGCCGTCGTCGTGGCCTGCTGCCTGACCCTGCTCGTGGCGTCGACCGTCGGCCCGCACTTCCTCCTGGCGTCGGACAAGAAGAACGCCGAGGTCGAGCGGAACACGCCCGCCCGCGTCTGACCCGGCCCGACCTCGCAAGAGTCCGAGCGCCTACCCCCAGCCCAGCTGGTGGAGGCGCTCCTCTTCGATTCCGAAGTAATGCGCAATCTCGTGCACGACCGTCACCGCGACTTCGTGCACCACATCCTCGTCGGTGTCGCAGATGTCGAGGATCGCGTCGCGGTAGATCGTGATCGTGTCCGGTAGCGACCCGGCGTAGTGGCTGTCGCGTTCGGTCAGCGCGATTCCCTGATAGAGACCCAGCAGGCTCGGCTCGTCCTCGTGCCGCGGCTCGACGAGCACCACCACGTTGTCGATAGCCCGCGTGAGTTCCGCGGGAATCTCGTCGAGCGCATCCGAGACGAGTCCGTCGAAGCGCTCGTCGCTCATCTCCACCATCGGGTCAGGCCCCCGGCAGGGGAGCTGCGCCGGGGAGCGGGGTGGGGAGCGACCTGCCCTCCGGCTGCGCTGGCGGGGGAACAGGCGGCTGGCCGTCGATGAGGATGTCGCCCTTCGCGCTGCCCGTGATGGAAGCGAAGCCGCCGCCCTCGACCTGCTTACCGATCGAGCAGTTGACCTTGCGGCTGCCCGCCAGCCAGCTGTCGAAGTTCAAGTTGTCCCAGAACAGCGTCAGCGTCTTGTTCCGCAACGCGTCCGGGTCGCCCAGGTACTCGTTCACACGCTCCGTGCAGGTCTGTTCGAGGTAGGCGTCCTGATCCTCGACGCTCGGCACTCCGCCAGGGAAGTTCTCGGACAGGTCCACCGTGGCGACCACTTCGAACGCATGCGGCTTCGAGCATTCGACGGGATCGGCCGGGACCCCGTTGTTGATGCCGATGCACAGGCCGACGTCCCAGGCGCGGGACTGGTCCTGATCGGCGACCCGGCCCTTGATGGGCAGCAGGTTGCCGGTGGTCGACGAGAACTGCAGTCCACAGCGCAACGTGCGTTCGCCGGCGGCCCAACCGGCTTCGCCGGGATTGATCAGTCCGACGCTGAACTTGCCGTGCGGATCGAAGCGTCCGCTCAGGTAGTCCATCGCCGCAGGCTCGCACTGCTCGTCGCGGAGCTCGGTGAACCGCATCACCGACGGGAAACGGGACCCCGGCCCCCACTCGGCGCCGGGAAACACACTCAGGTCTACGTCTCGGACCACCTCGAACAGGTGAGTCTGCTCGCAGTCCACCTTCGCGAGGTCGCTCGCATCGAGCTCCGTCCAGCTCAGACAGTCTCCGCTGGTGGAGGTACCGAACGCTTCACCGGCGACGGCACCGGTCGACGGGGACGCAGCGCGGTTGTTTCCGTCGACGGTGTCGGTGCCCTGGAAGCCCGCGACGACGAACGTCGCGATCGCGGCGAGGACCGCACCCGCAGCTACGAATACCAACGCGCGCCGCGTCAGCTTTGCTGACGGCGGACGCCGTACCGGCTTCTTCTTCTTGTCTTCGGCCATCACCTCCCATCATGCCCTGGCCCAGTCCCTGCGGGTAACGTCGGTTCATGGCCGACGACCAGATCGATCCCCGCATCCAGGAGATCGCGCAGCGTTGCTTCGACGCAGCGCGCGCAGGTGACAGCGAGACCTTGGCGACATATATCGAGGCAGGCGTCCCCGCGAACCTGACGAACGGAGCCGGCGACACCCTCGTCATGCTCGCCTCCTACCGCGGGAACGCCGCTGCCGTGCGCGTCCTCATCGACAACGGCGCGGACGTGAACCGTGCGAACGACCGTGGCCAGACTCCGCTCGCCGGCGCGGTCTTCAAGGGCGAAGAAGAGGTTGTGCGGATGTTGACCGAGGCGGGCGCGGATCCGCTGGGCGGGCACCCCACCGCGGTGGACGCGGCGCAGATGTTCGGGCGCGAGGACTACCTGCAGCTCTGGCAGAGGTAGGCTTCACCTTCGTGATCGACCTCAAGTTCCTCCGCGAGAATCCCGACACCGTTCGCGCCTCGCAGCGCACTCGAGGCGAGGACCCCGGTCTCGTCGATGCGCTGCTCGATGCGGATGCCTCTCGTCGCGCCGCTGTGCTGGCGGGCGACAACGCCCGCGCCGAGCAGAAGGCGCTCGGTAAGAAGGTCGGCAAGGCATCCCCGGAGGAGCGGCCCGCGCTGCTCGACGGCGCGAAGGAACTCGCGGCCAAGGTGAAAGAACTCGAAGCCGAGCAGAACGCCGCGCAGGAGGCACTCGAGCGGGCGCACATGGCGCTCTCCAACGTCGTCCAGGAGGGTGCTCCGGCCGGCGGTGAGGACGATTTCGTCACCCTCGAGACGGTCGGTGACCTGCCGACGTTCGATTTCGAGCCGAAGGATCACCTCACTCTCGGTGAGTCGCTGGGCCTGATCGACATGGAGCGCGGCGCGAAGGTCTCCGGTGCGCGCTTCTACTTCCTCACCGGCTACGGTGCGCTCCTGCAGCTCGGCCTCCTTCAGCTCGCTGCGCAGAAGGCCACGGCCAACGGATTCACCATGATGATCCCGCCGGTGCTGGTGCGCCCTGAGATCATGCGTGGAACCGGCTTCCTCGGGCAGCACGCAGACGAGGTGTACCACCTCGAGGACGACGACCTGTACCTGGTCGGCACGTCCGAGGTTCCGCTCGCCGGCTACCACTCGGGCGAGATCCTCGACCTGTCCGGCGGCCCCAAGCGATACGCGGGCTGGTCGTCGTGCTTCCGCCGCGAGGCCGGCAGCTACGGCAAGGACACCCGCGGCATCATCCGCGTGCACCAGTTCGACAAGGTCGAGATGTTCGTCTACTGCAAGCCCGAGGACGCGACTGCGGAGCATCAGCGGCTGCTGGTGTGGGAACGCGAGATGCTCGCCGCGATCGACGTGCCCTACCGGGTCATCGACGTCGCAGGCGGCGACCTCGGCTCCTCGGCGGCCCGCAAGTTCGACTGCGAGGCATGGGTTCCCACTCAGGAGCGTTACCGCGAACTGACGTCGACGTCGAACTGCACCACGTTCCAGGCCCGCCGTCTCGGCGTTCGCTATCGCGACGAGAACGGCAAGCCGCAGACCGCTGCGACCCTCAACGGGACGTTGGCGACCACGCGTTGGCTCGTCGCGCTCCTCGAGAACCACCAGCAGGCCGACGGCACCGTCAAGGTTCCTCCGGCGCTGGTTCCGTTCGTCGGGCGCGAAGTGCTCGAGCCCGTGGGCTGATCGATCCCATCGGGGCGGGTGTGCTCAGCTCAGGATGAGGCAACTCGTGGAGCCGGTGGCCAACAGTTTCCCCTGATCGTCGCGCGCTTCACCGCGCGCGATCGCAGTGCGGCGACCGGTGTGCTCGCAGAACCCTTGTACCCGTACCACGTGGCCCGGCTGCACCGCACGCAGATAACGCACCTGCAGGTCGAGCGTCGTGTAGCCGACGCCCGCGTCGAGTGTGCTCGACACGGAGAATCCCATTGCCGTGTCGAACAAGGTGGCGAGCACCCCGCCGTGCACGCTGCCGACGGCGTTGGCGTGGAACTCCTGCACCTCCAGGGTCACCTCGACGAACCCTTCCCGGGCGTCGGTGACGGTGAAACCCAGCGTCCGGGACGTGGGGTGATGGGGGATGCTGCCGTCCATCAGTCCGCGCAGGAAATCCAGTCCTTGCATATCGCGGTTGGCAGCCGATGTCGGCGCCGGATCTTCCCACGTGTAGGTGCGCTGCCGGTTCGGTTCGTTGTCCTCGCTCACAACTGACGACGGTATCGGACAGCCATGTCGTTCGTGACACACGCGAGCTGGAGTGCCATGCTGGATTCATGCGCCGACGATGTTGATTCAGCCGTTCGACCTCGCTGTCCGTCCGGGCGGTCGCCTACGCGGCCACCCGCGAGTTCGTGCCGCTCTACGGTCTCTATGCGCTTCTGTTCGAAGACCACGGCCTGAGCACCGGCAGCATCTCGTCGCTGTTCGTCCTGTGGTCCGTTGTTGCGTTCGTCTCGGAGGTTCCGTCGGGCGCGTGGGCCGATACGGTGTCGCGCCGCGGCCTGCTGCTCGGCAGTGGCGTCCTGTTCACGGCGACCTTCACGATCTGGATGGTCTGGCCCACCGTCTGGGGGTTCGCGGCAGGGTTCGTGCTGTGGGGTGTCAGTGAATCCCTGAAATCGGGCACGTTCGAGGCGCTGCTCTACGACGAGCTCGCGGCGCTCGACGCCGAACACAGGTACGCCGCCGTGATGGGATACGCGAACGCCGGCGAGATGGTGTGCGTGTTCGTCGCGATCCTGTCGGCATCCCCGCTGTTCGGGCTCGGCGGCTATGCGCTGGTCGGTTGGCTGTCCGTCGCGATCACCGTCGCGAACATGCTGCTGGTCCTGACGTTGCCGTGTGCGCCACGGGCGATGGAGGCAGACGATCTCGACGGCACCGGCGACACACTGCTCGCTCGCTATGTTTCGGCGCTGCGCGACGGCACGACCGAAGTGCGCACCGACAAGGTGGTACGCCGCGCGGTGGTCCTTGCTGCGGCACTGCTCGCGTGTCTTGCGTTCGACGAATACTTCGGTCTGCTCGCACGGGAAGGCGGTGCGACCATCGAGCAGGTGCCTGTGCTGGTCGCGCTGACGGTGGTCGGTCAGGTGATCGGTGCTGCGGCCGCGGGCAGGACCGCCTCGATGAGTGGCCGGGTGATGAGTGCGGTGGTGATTGCGGGGGCGGTGTTCCTCGCGGCAGGCGCGATGGTGGGTGGTGTCGGTGGGTTCATCGCGATCGGGTTCGGCTACGGAGCGTTGCACAACACCGCCATCGTTGCCGAGGCCCGCCTGCAGGACACGATGTCGGGCCGCACCCGCGCGACGGTGACCTCGTTGGTGGGTCTGACGAGCGAGGTGATGTCGGTCGCTGTATTCGCGTGGTTCGCGGTGGGCTCGGTATGGATTCCGCTGTCTTTGCTCGTGGCGACGACGGTATTGCCACTGCTCGTGGTAGGTATCACTGCCGTCAGATGGCTACCCGACCGGGGCTCCTCAGCAGCCTCTTAACCGGAGGCTCTAGCCTCGACGCACATGCGTGCACGTCTGCTCACCATGATCACCGCAGTTTCCGGGTTGGCCCTCGTGGGCGCCGGATCGACCTTCGCCTACCTCGATTCGCCCGACGCCACCGTGACCGTTGCGGAACAGGAGGCGGGCGGCGCCGGAGTCGACGATGCCCGCAGCACCTTGCAACAGGCGAGTCTTCCCCTCTCGATCCTCGACGGTGGAGTCGGCCAGCTCACGGACGGCAGTCGTCAGCTCGACGACGGCGCGCAGCAGCTCGCGGACGGACTCGGTCAGGCCCGGGACGGGGGACAGCAGCTTGCGGACGGACTCGACCAGCTCGAGGGCGGCGTGGGTCTGCTCGGCGACGGGGCCTCCCAGATCAGTGGTGGCGTCGACGAGGTGGTCACCCGGCTCACCGGATTCGGTGAGATGCAGGGCAGCGTCACCACGCAGCTGACGACCGTCGCAGACACTCTCGATCTGTCCGGCGATCCTGTGTCGAGCTCGGCGTCCGGGAAGATCCGGGAGCTGGTCGACATGCTGAACACGCAGGGACTCGGGCCCGACACCATGGACCAGCTCGCGCAGCTGCGCGGCGGCGCGCAGCAGCTCGCCTACGAACTCACCGACCCGAACGCGGAATTCGTCGCCGGTATGGCCCAGGCCACCGACGGCTCCCGGCAACTGCGTGACGGCCTGATCCTGCTGGACGACGGTGGCCGGCAACTGACCGACGGCACCGGTCAGCTCGTGGCGGGCGTCGGACCGGTGAGCAATGTCGTCCAGAGCATCTCGGGCAATGTGCGGGATGCGACGGAGGCGCTTCCGCGGTCCGGTGACGCCCAGGCCGCCGAACCCACCGTGGAAGCCGGAGACCGTCAGTGGTGGCCTTTCGCGCTGATCGCAGTCGGCGCGGTGCTGTTGCTCGTGCCGGCGTTCGCACCGCGCCCTGCGGTCACGCCGATTCCGCGCGACGCGACTGTGTGACCAGTAATTCTGTGATCAGTGCGGGCAGCCGCTCGCGCCACTGAACCCAGTCGTGACCGCCCGCGAACGTCCCCGAACGAATCGGGTGCCCGGCCGCGGCCAGCCGATCGGCGGCGGCGGCGACCTCGTCGAGCATCATCCACTCGAGTGAACCCACCTCGCTGAGGATGGGTACGTCCCCGCCGTTGTCGGCCTTCGCGAGTGTCGGCACATCGTGCCCCTGCTCGTCGTGCCACCACATCGACGGTGACAGGCAGGCTGCGCCGCGCACGGCATCGGGCCGGGTCAATGCGAAGAACATCGACGCGAGCCCGCCGTACGAGCAGCCGCCCACCGTCACGGGCTCGCCCGCGTATGCGAGGAGGTCGTCGCGGAAGCGCGGGTTGGCGGTCAGGTCGGACGCCCGCACATCGCGTTCCTGTCCGTCGGCGCTCACGTGGTCGACGACGAGCACCCGCGCGGGGGCGTTCGCGGGATCGTCGAACGCGGCGAGCACCCGGTGACGGCGGACCTCGTCGCCGTCGAACAACACGACGGTGCCGTGCCCCGGCACGGGCGGTACGTAGGTACCGACGCGACGCGGAATGCCGTCGAGCTCCACCGTCTCTGCCGTGAGGATGCCTTCCGGGGGCGCGCCCGTCCGGAGTCGCTGTGGCTCGGCGTCGGGGGCAGCGCCTTCGAACGATCCGATGGCACCCCGGCGGAAGTCGATCCACCACTGACGCTGGGACACGTCGCCTTCCGGAACCGTGAGCGGTGCGTTCGACGGAATGAACGTGTACGCGCCGCGCCAACCGGCCGGAACCCGCACGGACAGGAGCCACGACCGTGAGTCCGTGTCGCGGTGCATGCTTCCGGCGGGAATCCGGCTCCGGTCGGTGACGCAGTTGACGTCGAGGAACACGGCGGTCGTCGAGGGCGGCAATGCGGCGTCACCCACGGCGAACGTCGCAATCCAGTCACTGCCGTCGGAGGTGAAGACCACCGTTCCGTCACCCTGTAGCGCATCCCGGACGGCACTCGGAGTGGGGACGGAACGATCGGGCGCCGGTCGGCGCTTCCTCGGTGAGGGCGCGGGAACGGTGGTGTTCTCGGTCAAGTCCGATCAGCCCTCTCCGCGGATCGCGGCCGCGATCTTGTCGGGCAGTTCCTGGCCGAGCCATGCCATGCTCAGCAGGCTGGTCGAGCGGAAACCGCGCCATTCTTCATCGGTCGGCTGGTAGTGATGTCCGCCTCCGACCACGTTCAGTGAACTGAACACCGGCATCGCGTAGTACGTGTCGCGCAGACCGGTGTCGGGGAAGTAACCGATGAGCACATCCGCTTCGAGGAGACGGAGGTTCTCGGGGCTGAGCTGGTTGTCCTTGCCCTCCTCGACGTACTTCTCGGTTTCCGGCGCGGGGACGAGACCGAGGCTGCCGAGCAGCTGACTCGTGGCGGAGTCCGGTCCGGTGAGCAGACCTGCCTGATCGGCGGAGTGCAGCAGGGACACGACGTAGGTGGCGCCGTTCAGTTCCGGATTGCGTTCGGCAGCGGCCTCGAGTTCGGATTCGGTGGCCTCGATCTGGGCGTCGATGTCCTCGCGGGTGCCGAACAGCTCGGAGACCCGTTGGGACTGCTCGGCCCACGTGTCGGCTTGCTCGGCTTCGGCGCGGGCCAGGGTGGGAGCGATCGCTGCGAGCTGCTCGTACACGGTGTCGGTGAGCTCGAGACCGGTCGCGAGGATCAGATCGGGCTCGTAGGACGCAACTTCCTCGACCGGGACCTCGGTGCCGAAATCGAGCAGCGGCGGGATCTCGCTGCCGAGTTCCGTGATCGCTTCCTCGGTCCACGGCATGACCGGCTTGACCACCGATTGCGCCATCGCCACCGGAACGACACCCGAGGCGAGGGCGGCGTCGTTGTCGGACACCGACAGGGTGACCACTCGCTCGGGCGTGCCCTCGACCGTGGTCTCGCCGAACAGGTGGCCCACCGTGACCGCCGCTGCGTCATCGGTTGACGACGCAGCGTCCGACGAACCCTGCGAACATGCCGCGACGAACAGCAGCGGAACCGCGGCGAGTGAGACGGCAATCCGACCGAATCTCATGTAGACCTCCTCGATGACCAGCAAACGGGAGGCAAGCCTAACCTGAGTAGATCGGGTGTGGTTCCGGTAGCCGGAACTACCGGAACCACACAACGGCGTCAGAGCTTGCTGCTGCGCAGCTCGTGCCCCTTCGACGTCTTGCAGCGACCTGACTCGAGATCCCACTGCCAGCCGTGGAGGTTGCAGGTGAGGGTGGTGCCGTCGACCACACCGAACTTGGACAGGTCGGCCTTCAGGTGCGGGCAGCGACGCTGAATCTCGTAGCCGCCCAGCTCGATCGACGCCGTGTCGTCGTGTGCCTCGGCGAACCAGCCGTCCGCGTAGGCGATTCGCTCATCCGTGAGGCACTTGAAGAAGGTGTACAAGAACTCGTTGTACCCGCCGATGCGCCACGCCGTGAAGCGGGTGGACAGGAAGATCGTATTGACCCAGTCGGGTTCGTCGTCGCGCAGGACAGTCCGCACGAGCTCCGGTGCGATGCGGAATCCGTAGCGGTACTTGCCTTCTCCTGCAATAGGCTCGCGCACGACCCGCTTCGGGAAATCCAGCACGACGGTCTCGGCGTCGTCGCCCGAGCCCATGACCAGGCCCACCGGGTAACCGATGCCGTCGCAGATCAGGTCGGACTGGGCCATGATCGGCTCGAACTTCGCCTTCAGTGCGGGCAGCAACGGCTCACCCTCGGCGGGCGCCCACGTGGCCTTCTCCGCCGCGATGATCGGCGCGAACCGCTGTGCCATGTCCTCGATGTAGGCGGCCTTGTCGGTGAAGATCGCATCGACCTGCTCGACTGGGATCGGATGCGTGAGTGTCATCTGATCCTTGCCGGCAAGATTCACGGTCGACCCCGGGATCATGAGCAGGCCGCCGTCGCGCCCGTGGATGCGCAGCTGTTCGAGGAACACGTGCTGGTCGGGGAAGATGTTCCCCTCGTCGCCGTGGTCGTCGTTGAGGTCGCGCAGATCGTCGTCGAGGAACACCGGCGGCCCGGCCGACGGCACGATCCACGTCGCGCCGACCTGCTCGATGTAGCTGCGGCATCGATCCATGCCGCGCTGGCGCTTCTGCTTACCGAAGTTGGCCTTGGTCTTCTTCGGGATGTCGTAGACCATCGGGTACCAGATGGCACCCGAGTACTGCAGCAGATGGATGTCGATGTGGCCGAACGCCTCGTGCATCGGATCCATGTCGATCGGGCGCGCGTCGTTCATGTTGAACACGGTGGTCTGGCCGTCGGAGACGACGAGACCGGAGTCGCCGATCGGACCGTCGGCAGGGGCCCGCAACGCAATGATCATGATGTCGAGAGCGCCGGGCCGGAGCGGGGTCTGCGGAGCGACCTCGATTCCGGCCGCCGAGATCCGATGCTTGACGGAGTCGATGGTCTCGAAGAACTTGGTGAAGCCCAGCGCCTCGAGTTCACGCCGCAGATCCGGCACCGGGTAGTCCGGCAGCAGCACCGTCGCGTTCTTGCTGACGTGCTTGCTCAGTGTGCCCGGATCGAAGTGATCCTTGTGCAGGTGTGACACGTACAGGTAGTCGACGTTGCCGAGCTCGTCCCAATCGAGCCCGGTGTTGTCGGGAAACGGCACCCACGACGCGAAGTACGCGGGGTTGATCCAGGGGTCGCACAGGATGGACCCGGCCTCGGTCCGAATATGAAACCCTGCGTGTCCGACGCTGGTGATCTGCACTTCGTTGCCTCCTGACGCGCTGACCGACGTGACCCCCAGGGTAGGCGGAGCTGCTCAGTCCACTGCGCCCAGGCAGTATCCGTTCGACGCGATTGTGACGTAGACAACCAGGTCACGAGCCGTTCCTGCCTCGACGATCGGGATCGTCACACTCCCGTAGACATCGTCGACAGGTGAGAAGGTTGCGGATTCCGCGTCGAAGGATGTCACGTCGTCGAGGGCGTCAGGATCGGTCCACAGCGGCGGCACGACCGGGTTGCCGGTGCCCCACGGATCCCAGATCCCCATCCCGGGGCAGATCAGGGGATAGTCCTCCTCGGTGTCGCTCGGGTCCACCGGATCGCCCACGGCGCGTCCGAGGAAACGTTCCACCGCGTAGACGGCGTCGTCATCGGTGTAGATGTCGCTGTCATCGGTCGCGTGGACGTAGGGGCAGGCGTAGCCGGAGGAGATCTCACTGCGCAGCACCGACACATCGGTGCCGTTCGCCGACCACGTCACCGCGAACTGGCCGTCGAGTCCGGGCTGCTGCACCGCGGCGCTGATCGCGTCGGCATCGGCGTACATCTCCTCGGCTCGTTCCGGTGCGATCGTCCAGCATTTGTCGATCACGTCGGTGCCCGCCAGCAGATCGTTCGTCCACGCCTGTAGTGCCGCGGCGGCCGCGGCGTTGCCGGGCACGTCGCCGACCGTGACCCCGGGCGTTGCGGCCTCCGCCGAGGGAGCCGCGGCGGCATCCCCGTCGGTTGCGGCGACCCCGCTGTCCGAGGAGACTGCTGCGGGCGGCTCGGGAGTCTCGGTGGGAATGCCGGACTGTCCATCGCCGGCACATCCCGTCGCGGTCGAAACCAGTGCGACAGCTGTGCCTGCGACGACGAACAGACGGGATTTTCCGGTGGTGGTGGTCAATTCTCTCGCCCCTGACGTCGATCGCGGTCGGTCCGATGCGGTGGACCCGGCTACGCTAACCGACGTGGAACCCTTCTACCGGACCATCATCGGCGTGGCACGAACACTGTTCGCAGCCCAAGGCCTGAAATTCACGATCTCCGGGGCGGAACACATCCCGGCGACCGGGGGTGCGGTCATCGCGATGAACCACACGGGCTACATGGACTTCACCTACGCGGGCATTCCCGCGCGCGAAACGAAGCGGTACATCCGGTTCATGGCGAAGAAGGAAGTGTTCGACAACAAGGTCGCCGGGCCGATGATGCGCGCCATGAAGCACATCCCCGTGGACCGCGGCGATGCCGGCGACTCCTATCGGCTTGCAGTCGAGGCACTTCGCAGGGGTGATCTCGTCGGTGTGTTCCCCGAGGAGACGATCAGCCGTAGTTTCGAACTCAAGGACTTCAGGTCGGGTGCGGCCCGGATGGCGCTCGAGGCCGGTGTGCCTGTCGTCCCCATGGTGCTGTGGGGGTCGCAGCGGGTGTGGACCAAGGGACACCCGAAGCGGCTCGGTCGAACGAACACTCCGATCACTATCATCGTCGGGGCTCCGATCGAGCCGTACGAGCCTGCCGCCGAGATGACTGCACAGCTGCACACCACGATGGAGCAGATGCTGGAAGAAGCCCAGAAGAACTATCGCCACGAGCAGGGCGCCTACTGGGTGCCGAAGCGGCTCGGTGGTTCGGCCCCGAGTCCCGAGGAAGCGAACGTCGAGGACGCTCGTGTAGCGGCGGAACGTCGTGCCCGCAAGGAGCAGGAACGTGCTCGACGTGAGGCCGGTGGGCACAGTGGGGAGGAGCCGGGCGCGAACGGAAAAGGTCCTTCGGCACAATGACCGAGTGAGTCCCCAACGTCCGAGCCTTGTCGCGACCGATGTCGACGGCACCCTGATCGACGACACGGAGCAGATTTCCGACCGAACCCGCGGCGCAGTGCACGCGGTCATCGATTCCGGAACCCCGTTCGTCCTCGCGACCGGTCGCCCGCCGCGGTGGATCGCGCCGGTGGTCGAGCAGCTCAGGTACGCGCCGCTCGCGGTGTGCGCCAACGGCGCAGTGCTCTACGACAGCGCCACCGATCGAGTACTCAGCGCCGCGGTGCTCGGCACGGACGAGTTGTCGTGGCTCGCCGATCTCGCGGCCACGGTCCTGCCGGGCAGCGGGCTCGCCGCCGAACGGGTCGGAGCGAGCGCGCACGATGCCGCGACTCCCCAGTTCGTGAGTTCACCGGGTTACGAGCACGCGTGGCTCAACCCGGACAACACCGAACTTGCCGAACACGATGTGATCGCCGCGCCGGCCATCAAGCTGCTGATCCGGCAGCCGGGTGCCAGCAGCGCCGAAATGGCCGAAGTGCTCCTGCCGGAACTCCACGGTCTCGTCGACCTGACGTACTCGACCGACAACGGTCTCATCGAGATCTCCGCGGCGGGCATCACGAAGGCCGCAGGACTCCAGGAAGCCGCTCGGCATCTCGGGGTGACGGCCGATCATCTCGTTGCGTTCGGCGACATGCCCAACGACATTCCGATGCTGTCGATGGCGCGGCACGGTGTCGCGATGGAGAACGCGCACCCCGAAGCCAAATCGGTGGCAGACGAAGTCACTGCCACCAACGTCGAGGACGGGGTTGCCCGCATCCTCGAACGCTGGTGGCAGTGACTCGTATACGCCGGTGACCGAAGGTCAGCCTGCAGGCACCGGTTCAGGTGCCGGCGCGGCTTCCGGTGCCGGTGCAGGTTCCGGAGCGGCCGGAGCGGCCGCAGGTTCCTGCATCGACTCCTCGTAGGCGTCGTTGTAAGCGCGGAGCACCTTCGTGACGACACCGGTGACCTCGTTGAAGATCAGCGAACCGAACTCGAAGTCCGACCGCCAACCGTCCGGCACCCGGTACTCGTCGCTGGTGGGCAACCCCAGCTCACCAGCGTCGAGCCCGGACTTCTGCCACGCCTGGTAGATCTCGCCGAGCACCGTCCACACACCGCCGTTGGGCGAGGTGTAGATGGCCCCGTTGACGAACTGGGCGCTCTCGAATCCGCCCCTTGCGGGAAGGATCGATGTCATGGCCGTACCCAGACGTCCGGTCTCGCCGCCTTCGGCGATCCACTTCTGGGCCAGCGGGTGATTGTCGGCGAGACGAATCAGTTCCTGCACGAGGTTCTGGACGTTCTCGGCCGATCCGGTGGCCGGTGACCCGGCATCGGTGTCGGGCACTGCATCGCGCGCGGCCGGGGGGTTGTCCGTCGCGAGATCGGTGCTCGGACTCGTGCCCTTCGCAGCCTCTGCGGCGATGTTGCGGATCTTGTCCATCTGGGCGTATCCGCCGTCGCCGGGGCAACTGGTGCTGCCGACGTCGCGGTGCGCGAAGATGATCGGCAGGTCGACGGCCGCGCCCCGCGGGTACGGGGTGAACGAGGTGCCTTCCGAGTACATCGTGGTGCGGCCCTTGGGGTCGAGTCCGGCCTTCGCGAGCCGCCATCCGAGGAACTTGCCCACGGCGTCGACGGTGGTCTCGGGCGGTGTCGCCGACGAGAAGTCGCCCATCATCGCGATACCCATCGTGTTCTCGTTGAAGCCACCCGCGTGGGCGCCCTGCACATTGCGGTCGAGTCCGCCGGCGCGACCTTCGAAGATCTGGCCGTACTTGTCGACGAGCACGTTGTACCCCACATCGCACCAGCCGAGCGTTTGCGAGTGGTACGCGTAGATCGCACGCACGATCTCGGCGGATTCCGCCTTCGAGTAGTCGTTGCTGCCTGCAGTGTGGTGCACGGTGGCGCCGCCCAGCGAGTCGTCGTAGGTCGGTTCGTCGCACCTGATCGATTCGTCGGCGCCCCACTGCGAGCGGGTGATGACCTTGAGGCCGGAGTCACCCACCGGGCCTGCGATGTCTTCGAGGGTGGCATCGGCGGGGCTGGTGCCCGGATCGATGAGTACAGCGCTGACGCTGTCGGCGAGCGCCTGGGCCGGGTCCTGGCCGTGCAGCGGGCGTGACGAGGACGCCGGTGCGTAACCGAGTTCGGGCGCGCCCTCTGCAGGTGTCGCGACGGGTGCCGGTGCCTCGGCGGGCGCGGGTGCCTCGACCGGTGTGGGAGCTTCAGCGGGTGCAGGAACCTCGGCTGCGGGAGCCTCGGGTTCAGCCGGAGCTTCGGGTGCTGCCGGTGCAGGTGCTTCCTCCGGCGGCGCTTCGGCGCCGGCGAGGTTCGGCTCCGGACCCGGCCGCGGGGTCAACAGAATCTGCACGGCTTTGGTCGCACCGACGAAGATCGGCTCGGTGCCGCTGCGCGTATCGGGGGCGGCGTCGTTGCGAGCGCTGTCGATCGGTTCGGTCGCAGACCACGGACCCCACGTGCCGTCGTCGTTCTGCGCGCGGATCATCGCGTCGGTGTCGGCGACGTCGCTTGCGGTGAGGGCGACGAGGCTGAACGGCGTGTCGTGGGTGAGTTCCTTGACGACTGCGCCCACGTGCCCGATCGGTCCACCGCCCGGATCGGGAGCCGTCGAGATCTGCGGGATGCCCTGGACGATCTCCTTGAGGCTCATGTCGGGCAGGTTGAGCCCGGTCAGTTCCTCGAGTGGGATCACGAGGTCGGGTACCGACGCGAGCACGACCTCGGCGATCGTGGGCGCGACCGCTTCGACGGAATCGCTGGTCTGACGGATATCGGTCTGGTCACTGGTGAAGCCGGACACCGCGAAAGGTGTTGCGACGGCCAGGGCGGCGACGGCACCCAGGACGATCGACGGCTTCGGGCGGCGATGCGGCACTGTTTGCTACTCCCTGTTGGTGTGCGCGGGTTCGGGCGGTCGATATCACTGGTCGGAATCCAACATCCTCGAGCCCGTTCCGCGCCGGAACGGACCGCCGATGAAGGCAACTTGTGATGCCATTGTTGCTGTTGTGACATTTGTTGCGATACCTCGCCACTCTTGTCACACTAGACACAGCAAACCATAACCCTCAACCTGAGCTTGAGCATCGGTCTCGGGATGTCCGATCCGTGAGAGCGGGCGATGACGTGGACGATCATCCGCGTGATCAGCGGAAATGCGAGAACAAGGGAGCGCAGCGCATGGCACGACAGTCGATTCGTCGCAGAGGAAAAATTCGCAGACGGCGTGTCGTCCTCGGTCGCCCGTTGCGCAACGGATGGCGCCCGACAGCGACACGTGCCGCTGCGATGGGCCTCGCGCCCGCATTACTCGCCGGGGCTGTCGTCGGTGTCTTCGTGAGCAGCGGAACGGACGGCTCCGACGTCCGCCAGGCCGTCTCCGCCGACACGCCCTTCACCTTCAGCGGTCAAGGCCACGGTCACGGACGTGGCATGGGCCAGTGGGGCGCCTACGGCTACGCGCAGGACGGATGGACGGCCGAGCAGATTGTCGGCCATTACTACGGTGGCACCACCCTGGGCACCGCCCCGGATTCCATGATCGCCGTGCGTCTCATGGGCCTCGACGACCACAGCCTCGACGTCTACTCCGACGCCGGACTCAACGTCGCGGGTCGACAGGTCGGTCCGGGAGAGGCGGCCCATCTCACCCCGAATGCCGACGGCGGCGCGAACGTCGTGGTCACCGCCGGGTGCAGCGGTGATGTGCTGTGGCAGGGCGCCACAGACGTGCCATGGGTCGACCCTGTCGATCTCGGCGAGGATCGCCCGAAGGACGAGCACCTGAAGCTGTGCTCGGGCGACACCACCTACCGCGGCGCGATCGGTGTGGTGCTCGACGGAGACGCCGCACGCACCGTCAACCGTCTGAACGTCGAGGACTATCTGCGCAGTGTCGTCCCGGCCGAGGCCGTGCCGGGCTGGGCCGACACGGGCGGAGCCGAAGCATTGCGCGCGCAGGCGATCGCGGCCCGCTCGTATGCACTCGCGGAGAAGCGCGACGAGAAGTGGCAGACATGCGACACGACGAGCTGCCAGGTGTACGGAGGCTCGGGCACGGAGGACCCCCGTACCGATGATGCCGTTCGTACCACCCGCGGACAGGCGCTGATGAAGGACGGAGCGGTGGTCCGCAGCGAGTTCTCCGCATCGACCGGCGGATACAGCGCGGGCGGCACCTTCCCGCCCGTCGAGGATCTAGGCGACAAGGTCGCACCCAACCGGCAGTGGGCGAAGACGATCACCGCCGGCGAGATCGGTACGGCATTCGGTGTCGGTGAACTCCAGAACATCGAGGTCATCGCACGCAACAACCTCGGCGACGCGGGAGGACGCGCCACCCAGGTGCGCGTGATCGGCTCCGACCGGACCATTGAGACCACCGGTGCCGAGGCACGTGCCAAGCTCGGGCTGCGGTCCGACTGGTTCAGCGTGCAGGAAGGTACCGAAGCGGCTGTGCCGCCGCCTACACCGGCACCGGAGATCGACACCGAGGTCGGAGCCCTGCGGTTCGAGACCGGTGACAGCTCGGAGATCCAGTCGAAGTACCTCGAACTCGGCGGGGTCGACGGCATCCTCGGCTCGCCCGTCGGACCCGAACTGATGCTTCCGGACGAGCGCGGCAAGTTCCGGATCTTCACCGGTGGTGCGATCGTATGGACCCCCGATCTCGGTGCCCAGGTCATCGAGTCGAGCTTCCTGCGTGACTGGTTCCCGAGTAGCGGAAGCGCAGAATAGAGCTCGACCACCCGACACAGTGAGCAATGCCGTCCACGGAATCCGTGGACGGCATTGCTGTGCGTAGGGCGTTGGTTCTTCTCGGCACGCCGCAGCGTTGACATTGACGCAACGTCAAGATGCACAGTGGATGTCGAGCAGAACGGAGGCAGGCATGCAGCGTCACACGGACGTGCAGCGCGAATGGTCGATCCAAGAGCTTTCCCGCGCCGCCGGAGTCACCAGCCGCACCCTGCGGCACTACGACGACGTCGGGGTGCTCGCACCGAGCCGCACGGGGCGGAACGGGATGCGGTTCTACGACTCCGACGCCCTGGTCCGGTTACAGCGGGTCCTGCTGCTGCGCGACCTCGGGCTGGGGCTACCCGCGATCCGCGAAGCCCTCGACGGCCGTCATGACACCGCGGGTGCGCTGCGTACCCACCTCGAGCTGCTCGAACACGAGCGAACCCAACTCGAACGCCGTATCAGGGCGGTTCGCACGACCCTGGAGAAAACAGCGAAAGGAGAAGACCTCATGGCGAAGGAAGTGTTCGACGGATTCGATCACACGCAGTACCGCGACGAGGTGACAGAGCGTTGGGGTGAGCAGGCGTACGCCGCCGGCGACCGGTGGTGGCGCGGTATGAGCGAGCACGACCGGCGCGACTGGCAGTCGCACGTCGCCCGGCTGAGCGCCGACTGGGCGGCCGCGGCGCAGGCGGGCCTCGACCCGCACGGAGAGCATGCCCAGGACCTCGCACGCCGCCACGTCGAATGGTTGTCGTCCGTTCCGGGCACGCCCGCTCACGGCGCGGACGAATCCGGCCTACGTGACTACGTGCTCGGTCTCGCCGATATGTACGTCGAGGACGACAGGTTCGCGGCGAACTACGGCGGCACCGACGGTGCCGAGTTCGTACGCGCGTCCCTGCAGCATTACCTCTGATCACCCGGCCCTTTCGGGACCCGCCGACGGACCGAAAGGGCATTGGGGTGACAAGGTCGTTACCCTGGTTCTCCGTGACTGCTGCATCAGCGCCCCAGCCCTCTCCCGGTGAGTACGACCTGATCGTCGTCGGCTCCGGATTCTTCGGACTGACGATTGCCGAGCGCGCGGCCACGCAGCTCGGGAAGCGGGTCCTCGTGGTCGAACGCCGCCACCATCTCGGTGGCAACGCGTACTCCGAACCCGAACCGGAGACCGGAATCGAGGTCCACAAGTACGGTGCCCACCTGTTCCACACGTCGAACAAGCGGGTCTGGGATTACGTCACCCAGTTCACCGACTTCACCGGCTACCAGCATCGCGTATTCGCGAAGCACAACGGTCAGGCCTACCAGTTCCCCATGGGCCTCGGCCTGATCTCCCAGTTCTTCGGGCGCTACTACAGCCCGGACGAAGCGCGGGCACTGATCAAGGAACAGTCCGCCGAGATCTCGACCGCCGACGCCCAGAATCTCGAGGAGAAGGCGATCTCCCTGATCGGCCGTCCTCTCTACGAGGCGTTCATCCGCGACTACACCGCCAAGCAGTGGCAGACCGATCCCAAGGAGCTGCCCGCAGGCAACATCACCCGCCTGCCCGTGCGGTACACGTTCGACAACCGCTACTTCAACGACACCTACGAGGGTCTGCCCGTCGACGGCTACACCGCGTGGCTCGAGAACATGGCGAAGGATCCGAAGATCGAGATCCGGCTGAACACCGACTGGTTCGAGGTGCGCGACGAAATCCGTGGTGCCAACCCCGACGCCCCTGTCATCTACACCGGTCCGCTCGACCGCTACTTCGACTACGCCGAAGGTAAGCTCGGCTGGCGCACCCTGGACTTCGAGACCGAGGTCCTGCCCACCGGTGACTTCCAGGGAACTCCGGTCATGAACTACAACGACGCAGACGTGCCCTTCACCCGCATCCACGAGTTCCGGCACTTCCACCCCGAACGCGACACGTATCCGGCGGACAAGACCGTCATCATGCGGGAGTTCTCGCGTTTCGCGGAGGACGAGGACGAGCCGTACTACCCGATCAACACGTCCGACGACCGCGCGAAGGTCGCCGCCTACCGTGAGCTCGCCAGGAAGGAAGCCGTGGCGAACAAGGTGCTGTTCGGTGGCCGTCTCGGCACTTACCAGTACCTCGACATGCACATGGCGATCGCGAGCGCGTTGACGATGTTCGACAACACTGTGGCGCCGCACTTCGAATCGGGTGCGCCGATCGCGGGAGATGCCTCATGAGCCGATCGGCCACCACCGTCGTGCCGGCGCCCGAGGCGTCGGACAGCGACTCGCTAGGTAAGGCGCTGCTCCAGCGGATCATCCTGCCTCGACCTGGCGAACCTCTGGACGTGCGGACCCTCTACATCGAGGAATCGTCCACCAACGCGCGACGGGCACACGCGTCGAGCCGAACCGAGCTGAACATCGGTGCCGAGTCCGAGGTGTCGCTGTGCACCTATTTCAACGCGTTCCCCGCGAGCTACTGGCGTCGGTGGAGCACATTGAACTCGGTGGTCCTGAGACTCGAGCTCACCGGTCACGGCCGCATCGACATCTACCGCAGCAAGGCCGATTCGAGCCGCATCCACGTGCAGGGCCGTGAATTCGACGGTTCGGGCATCGTCCTCGAACTCGAAACCGACCTCGGCCCGTTCGAGGACGGCGGGTGGATCTGGTTCGACGTCACCACCGACTCCGACGTCACCGTTCATGCTGCCGGCTGGTTCGCACCCGTCGAGGCACCCGGCACGGCCTCCGTTGCAGTGGGTATCCCCACCTTCAACCGCCCGGCCGACTGTGTCGCGGCGCTGCGCGCGCTCGCGTCGGATCCGCTGGTGATGGACGTCATCGACGCGATGATCATCCCCGACCAGGGCACCCGCAAGGTCCGCGACCAGGACGGCTTCGCAGCGGCAGCCGAGCCGTTCGGCGACCGCCTCGTCATCCACGACCAGGCCAACCTCGGTGGGTCCGGCGGGTACAGCCGCATCATGTACGAGGCGCTGAAGACCACCGACGCCCCGTACATCCTGTTCATGGACGACGACATCGAGATCGAACCCGACTCGATCCTGCGCGCGCTCGCGTTCTCGAGGTTCGCCAAGTCCCCGACACTCGTCGGTGGACAGATGCTCAACCTGCAGGAACGCAGCCACCTCCACACGATGGGGGAGGTCGTCGACCGGTCGGTCTTCATGTGGTCGGCTGCCCCGAACGTCGAGTACGACCACGACTTCTCCACGCACCCGCTGCGCGACCGCGAGAACTCGAAGCTCCTGCACCGGCGTATCGACGTCGACTTCAACGGCTGGTGGATGTGCATGATCCCGCGCGTCGTCGCGGAGGAGATCGGGCAGCCGCTGCCGCTGTTCATCAAATGGGACGACGCCGAATACGGCCTCCGTGCCCGTGCCGCCGGGTACTCCACGGTGACGATGCCCGGCGCCGCGATCTGGCACATGGCGTGGAGCGACAAGGACGACGCCATCGACTGGCAGGCGTACTTCCACCTGCGGAACCGTCTCGTCGTCGCCGCCCTGCACATGCCCGGCGACGGCAAGGGCATGGTCCTCGACACGGTCAAGGCCACCATCAAGCACCTCGTGTGCCTCGAATACTCGACCGTCGCGATCCAGAACAAGGCGATCGAGGACTTCCTCGCCGGACCCGAGCACCTGTTCGACCTTCTGCCCGAGGCGCTCGGCGAGGTGCATGCGCTGCGGAAGAACTTCTCCGACGCGCGCGTGGTCCCGTCGTCGACCGACCTGCCGTTGCCCTCGGGCGCGGAAGTGGGCGCCGTCGGAGAACCCGAAGGGAAACTTGCGAAGATCTCGCGACTCGCGAAGGGCGTGCTGCACAGCGTCCGCCCCGAGAATCCCGAGCACCACACTCGCCCGCAGCTCAACGTGCCGACGATCGATGCCCGCTGGTTCCTGCTGTCGCAGGTCGACGGGGTGACGGTCACCACCGCGGACGGCCGGGGCGTCGTCTACCGTAAGCGCGACCGCGCGCAGGCCCACGCGCTGCTTACCGAAGCGCTGCGGTTGCGGCGCGAACTCGCACAGCGCTTCCCGGAACTCAAGCAACGCTACCGAGATGCGGTTCCCGCCCTGACCAGCAAAGAGGAGTGGGAACGTGTCTTCGGCATCGACGGATAACACCACTGTTCCGGCCGGTGACGGCACCGCGACCGTCAAGGTCGACAGCGACCGTGCACCCTTCGAGGTGCGAGTGCTGCAGACAGTGCAGGGCACCGTCGGCACTCTCCCCGGAGCGACTTCGGTCGCGCGCGGCATGTCCCACTTCGGAGAGCACGCGCTCGGCTGGATCACGATCGGCGCCGTGGGCGTTCTCGTGGATCCGAAGCGACGCACCCAGTGGGCTGGAGTCGCGGTCGGGGCGGTCGGAGCGCACGCCGCGTCGATCGTCATCAAACGCGTCGTCCGCCGCAAACGCCCGGCCCATCCGTCGGTGCAGGTCAACGTGTCGACGCCGAGTCGGCTGAGTTTCCCGTCGTCGCATGCGACGTCCACGACGGCAGCGGCCGTGCTGATGGCGCGCACGACCGGGCTACCCTTTCCGGCGATGCTCGTGCCCCCGATGCTGCTGTCGCGTCTCGTTCTCGGTGTGCACTATCCGACGGATGTCCTGGCCGGTGCGGCGCTCGGGGCGGCGTCCGCTGCTGTGGTGGCGCGGGCAGAGAAGAAGTTTGGAGAGCGATGAGCGAGGAACCGACCGCCGTTACGGAGGCCCCCAAGAGCCTTCCAGCGGCAATCGTCAAGGCGGTGCGCCCACGGCAGTGGGTCAAGAACGTGCTGGTGCTCGCGGCACCGATGGCGGCGGGGTCCGTCACGGAATCCGCGGTGCTGTTGCCGGTCGCGCTCGCGTTCGTGGTGTTCTGCATGGCGGCGTCCGGGATCTACCTCGTCAACGACGCGATGGACGTCGAGGCCGACCGGGAACATCCGACCAAGCGGTTCCGGCCGATCGCGGCGGGAGTCCTGCCGCTGCGGCTCGCTTACATCCTCGCCGGCGTGCTGCTCGTCGCCTCGATCGCACTGTCGTTCCTTGCGAACTGGCAGCTCGCTGTGGTGATGGCCGTGTACATCGGCATTCAGCTCGCGTACTGCGTCGGTCTCAAGCATCAGGCCGTGCTCGATATCTGCATCGTCTCGTCGGGATTCTTGATCCGTGCGATCGCAGGTGGTGTGGCCGCCGAGATCCCGCTGTCGCAGTGGTTCCTGCTGATCATGGCGTTCGGCTCGTTGTTCATGGCCGCCGGGAAGCGGTACGCGGAGCTGCGGCTCGCGACGCGGACGGGTGCGAAGATCCGGAAGTCGCTCGAGTACTACACCGAGACGTACCTGCGGTTCGTGTGGACGCTCGCTGCCACTGCCGTGGTGATCTGCTACGGGCTGTGGGCGTTCGAGCAGGACACCATCGCCGGCTCCAACTGGTACGCGATCTCGATGATCCCGTTTGTCGTCGCGATCCTGCGGTATGCGGTGGATGTCGACGGTGGCGATGCCGGTGAGCCCGAGGAGATTGCTCTGGGCGACCGTGTGCTGCAGTTCCTTGCGGTGGTGTGGATCGTGGTGGTCGGCGGTGCTGTCTACCTCTTCTGACGTCGTGGACGGCGTCGACGACAACGTGGCGGGCAGGTCGATTGCCGACCCGCCCGCCCGGTCGCGTCGCCTCGCGACGGGGGTGTTCACCGGCGGTGTCGTGATCGCGGCACTGCTGATGTTCTGGGGGGCGTGGGAACGCCGTTGGATCGCCGACGACGGCCTGATCGTGTTGCGCACAGTGCGCAACCTGATGGCGGGCAACGGCCCGGTGTTCAACAGCGGCGAGCGGGTCGAGGCCAACACCTCCACCATGTGGACCTACATGGTCTACGCGGCAGGAGAGCTGAGCGGAGTTCGCCTCGAATACGTGGTGCTCACGATCGCCCTGTTGTTGTCGACCGGCGCGGTCGTGTTGGCCATGCTCGCCGCCGCACGGATGTACCGATGGCGCCTGCGGGGCGCCACGGGAACGGTTCTGCTGCTGCCCGCGGGAGTGCTCGTCTACATCGCCGTGCCACCCGCGCGCGACTTCGCGACATCCGGGCTCGAAACCTGCCTGGTGATCTGCTGGATCGCGCTGCTGTGGCTGCTGCTCGTGCGGTGGGCGACACCCGACCCGAAGCACGAGGGCCTGCCCGGGACCGCACAGATCCTCGTCACCGCCTTCGTTGCGGGTCTCGGTCCGCTCGTGCGCCCCGAACTCGCCATCCTCGCGGCCGGTGCGCTGGCCATGCTGTTCTTGGCACAGGGGCTGACGTGGCGGGTGCGGGTCGCGATGGTCGCGGTGGCCGGGCTGATCCCCGTGATGTATCAGATCTGGCGGATGGGTTACTACGCGCTGCCGTACCCGAACACGGCCGTGTCGAAGGACGCGGGCGGAGCCAAGTGGTCACAGGGGTTCGAGTACCTCGGCAATCTGGTGAGCCCATACCTGCTGTGGTTGCCGGTCCTGTTCCTGGCGGTCGTCGCCGCGGTGGTGCTGTGGGCCACTCGGGCCCCGGCCGGTGGCGGAGCCGTGTCGCAAGACGAGGGAACAGACCTCCGGGCGTGGGCGCGGCGTGGGCAACGGGCGCTGCGCACCCCGACGACGGTCGTGTTCTTCGCGCTCGCCGCCGGCCTGCTGTTGATGCTCTATTCGATGCGGGTCGGCGGCGACTTCATGCACGGTCGCGTGCTGTTGCCACCGCTGTTCTGCTTGCTGCTTCCCGTCGCTGTCGTGCCCTTGCGAGTGCCCGACCGGTCCGAGATCGGCAACAACAAGACCACCCGTATGGCGGGAGGTATGGCGCTGCTGTGGATCGGGACGGTGGTCTGGGCGTTCTTCGCCTCCAACACCACGGGCATGCCCGAAGGTGCGGTGGTGGGCCGCTCCGGGATCGTCGACGAGCGCGCGTTCTACGTCCTCAACACCGGCCATTCGCATCCGATCCTCGCCACCGATTACCTCGATTACCCCCGCATGCGCGCGATGGTCGAGGCGATCGACAACACCCCGGACGGCGGGCTGCTGCTGTCGACGCCCTCGTACGACGTGTGGGATGTCGTGCCGCCGCCCCTGCCGATTCCTCCGGGTGGTGCCGGGCACACCGTGTACTTCCTGAATCTCGGTATGACCAGCATGAACGTCGGTCTGGATGTGCGGGTGGTCGATCAGATGGGTCTCGCCTATCCACTCGCTGCGCACACCGAGCGACTCGAGGACGGCCGGATCGGGCACGACAAGATCCTGTATCCGGACTGGGTGGTCGCGGACTCGGGGATGGTCGACGTACACCCGTGGATGCCCGCGTATCTCGATGAGGACTGGGTCGCCATGGCCCAGGTGGCATTGACGTGTCCTGAAACACAGGAGCTGCTCGCATCGTCGAGCGCGGAGCTCACGTGGCCTCTGTTCAAACGGAATCTTCGCAACGCGTTCGAATATTCCGGGTACCGCATCGAGCGAGTGCCGAAGTATGAGATACAGCGCTGCGATCTGGAAATGCCGCCGCCGCGAGGCTAGACTGACGTCCCTTTTCAGAGGAATGTCGCATTCATTCGGTTGACCTGGATGAATGCGACATTCTGCGTTACGGGACCGTTCGGGTGACCCGGCGCACGGCCGTCGCAGAGGTCTCGTTAAGATCACGCCGGATAACGGAGATGTAACGTTCGGGCCCCTGTGATCCGACGGAGTAGTCAAGGCAAGCTCAAGACCTTGGGAATCGGGGTTTGTCAGAGATCACGCTGTCCTTTACAGTCTTGACCGCAGTGTGACTTGAAGGCGACCTTCACCCGGTCGCCGCCGCCGAAATCCGCCGGGGGACGCAGACGCGGACGCCGCAGATCGAGAAAGTGAGCATTGTTCATGCGTTTTGTCCCTAGGTTGTCGCAGGGCCTTCGCAGGCGCCTGCTCGGCACCGCCGCCGCAGCGCTCGTACTTCCAGTTGCTGCAGGTGTTGCCGGAACGACGGCGGCAGTAGCCGCACCGGCCCAGGCCGCGCCGGTTTCGCACCGTGCGCCTGCCGGAGGCTTCGAAGAGGTCTTCGTCGATTCCGACATGGGTCCGATCAAGGTCCAGATCCAGTGGGCCGCACGCGGTGGCGACGCCGCTCTCTACATGCTCGACGGACTGCGTGCCCGCGACGACGCGAACGCATGGACCTTCGAGACCAACGCTCTGCAGCAGTTCTCGCAGGACAACGTCAGCCTGATCATGCCGGTCGGCGGCCAGGCGAGCTTCTACACCGACTGGTACTCGCCGAGTAATTTCAACGGCCAGGACATCACTTACAAGTGGGAGACGTTCCTGACCGAGCAGCTTCCGTCCTACCTCGAAACCCGTGGTGTCTCGCGTAGCAACAACGGCATCCTGGGTCTGTCGATGGGCGGTTCCGCTGCACTGACCCTGGCCGCGTACCACCGCGACCAGTTCCAGTTCGCGTCGTCGCTGTCGGGTTACCTGAACCTGTCGGCTCCCGGTATGCGTGAGGCCATCCGCATCGCGATGCTCGACGCCGGCCGCTTCAATGTCGACTCGATGTGGGGCCCGCCGTGGAACCCGGCATGGCTGCGCAACGATCCGTTCGTGTTCGCGCCCAAGCTCGAGGGCCTGTCCATGTACATCTCGGCGGCCAGCGGCCTGCCCGGTGAGCACGACAACCCGCAGGGCCTGGTCGGTTTCTACAACACGGCCAACGCCATGGGCCTCGAGGCGCTGTCCCTCGTCCAGACCCGCGCCTTCCAGGTGAAGCTCGCGACCCTGGGAATCCCGGCCACCTTCGACTTCCCGGCCCGCGGAACGCACGCGTGGAAGTACTGGGAGGACGAGCTGTGGAAGGCACGCCCGCAGATCCTGGACGCACTCAACGCGCACTGATCCGACTGCCAGGCCAAGCACACTGCTTCGACGTTGCCGCCTGGTTGCTCCTCACGGAGCAGCCGGGCGGCTTCGTGCGTTCGGTAACAATTTCCCCACCTGTCACAGCGCGGCTCCCTCACATCACGTCGTTCGACGTGTAGAAACAGGATTCGGGCCTGGCCGATCCGATCGACGGACGGCTCCCGCGATACCGAGTCCGCTCGGCGGACGATCTGCAATACCGCAATGCAGGAAGTGAGCGATATCGTGCGAACTGTGCATGGTGGCCATCGGGGGAGGCCGAACGAGGAAAAGACAGGTGCGAAGACCAAACGACGCCTGCTGGGGCTCGTCGCTGCGGCACTCGTGGCGCCGGTCGGGGCGGGATTGACGACCGTGGCGGTGGCGACGGCGCAGCCGTCGGTCGCCGAGTCCGGGCCGGCAGCGACCCAGGACTCCTCCGGCGCGACCGTGCGTCAGGTCGACTGGCTCACTGATCGCCGCGTCGCACTCTGGATCGATTCGCCGTCGATGGGCACGCCCATCCAGGTGCAGCTACTGCTCGCGCGGGATTGGAACCTCACACCGGAGGCCCGGTTCCCGTCGGTGTTCATGCTCGACGGCCTCCGCGCTCGCGACGACGAGAACGGCTGGACGATCGAGACCGACGCCGAGCGGTTCTTCGCAGACAAGAACGTCAACGTGGTACTGCCCGTCGGCGGCCAGTCGAGCTTCTACGCAGACTGGATCGACCAGAACAACGGCCAGAATTACAAGTGGGAGACCTTCCTGACCGAGGAACTCCCGCCCATCCTCGAAAAGGACTGGCGCACCACCGACAAGCGCGGTGTGGTCGGCCTGTCGATGGGTGGCACGGCTGCGATGTTCCTCGCGGCCCGCAATCAGGGATTCTTCCAGTTCGCAGCGTCGCTGTCGGGCATTCTCACCACCACGACGCTCGGCATGCCCGAAGCCATCCGCTACGCCATGCAGGACGCCGGCGGATTCGACGTCGACGCGATGTGGGGTGAGCCCGGTAGCGAGGGATGGGAGTCTCACGACCCGTATCTTCTCGCCGAGAAGCTCCGCGGGGTGAGCATGTACGTCTCGAGCGGCAGCGGCAGCACCGGTCCGTACGATCAGCCGACCGCAGTTCCCGGCGTGAGCACGAACTACGCGGGCATGGGGCTCGAGATCCTGTCTCGCCTGACTTCGCAGGCATTCGCGACGAAGCTGAACAAGCTCGGCATCCCTGCGCAGATCGTGTACCGGCCGTCGGGTACGCACTCGTGGCCGTACTGGGAATTCGAACTGCATCAGCTGTGGCCGCAACTCGCGAACACCCTCGGCGTGGAAATCCAGAAGCCCGAGTGCGCCCCCCTCGGAGCGTTCGGTGACGTCGCGGCCGCGAATCCGTGGCTCGGCGACTGCCTGACTCGGGAGTATCCCGTCGCAGGTGGTTCCGTGCAGGACTTCCGCCACGGCCGGGTGTTCTCGTCCGACGGCACCGCGGTGCCTGTCGCGGGAGCGATCGGTGGCAAGTACCAGAGCGCGGGTGGTCCCGCCGGCCGGCTCGGTTACCCGACGACGGAGGAGCGGGGAACCGCCGACGGGCGCGGCCGTTTCAATCACTTCCAGCATGGAGCCATCTACTGGACTCCCGAGCACAGTGCACGCACCGTGCAGGGCGCGATCTTCGAGGAATGGAAGGAACAGGGCTGGGAAACCGGTCCGCTCGGATATCCCGTGCTCGACGAGATCGGTACCCCGGATCAGCGCGGCAGCGTTCAGGGATTCGAGATCGGCGCGATGTACTGGACGGAAGCGACCGGCGCGAACGCTGTGTTGGGGGAGATTCTGGCCAAGTACGGCGAGCTCGGATACGAGACCGGTGCACTCGGCTATCCGAAGTCGAGCGAGCACGTGATCACCGGCGACGGGCGTTTCTCCGAGTTCGAGCACGGCACCATCTACTGGACCCATGAGACGGGGGCGTGGCCGGTACGTGGCCGCGTATTCGAGGCCTGGGTGGCCGAGGGCGCCGAGAACGGCCGGCTCGGCTATCCGATCGGAGACGAGGCGCCGATCGAAGGTGGAATCGAGCAGAGGTTCCAGCACGGGTCCGTTACCGTCGTCGACGATATCCCCACGGTTCACCCGTGAGTGTGTTTCACCCGTGATTCCGTACGGCAGGTGACCCCGTAGCCCACGTGGTGCCGGTCGGAGCAGGCGCTCCTACCGGCACCGCGTGCGCTCTGTAGCCTGGACCGAGCCCAGTTCAGATCGACTCGAATCCCGGATGTGAGGACACCCCAGATGCCTGCACGGACCCGCTCGCGCTCGACCCGCGTCCTCGGAGCGATCGCCGCAGCCCTGACTTCCGCGGCTGTGCTGGCCGCGTGTGGTAGCGACGACTCGACTGCCACGAACACTCCCTCGGCCACGACCACGGCCACGACCGCTGCCGCGACGACCACCTCGGAGGCCGCGGGCGACGACACCACCCGCCCGGACACCTCCGGTACCGAGAACACCGGCACCGACGCCGCCCCGACGAGCCCGGGTGAAGCGGCGACCGCGCCGCCGCCGGAGTCGCAGCCTGCACCGAGCGAGAGCGGTGAGGCGTTCCTGGCCGCGCTGCGTGAGGAGGGTGTCGAGCCGTCCGACGAGGCAAGCGCGATCGCGATCGCGGACTACGTCTGCGGTGCCGAAGCCCAGGGCGGTAATCCCGACGAGATCAAGACGATGGTGACCGCCCTCGTGGGCAGCGGATCCGTCGCCGCCGGTGAGGAGATCACCGAAGAGGACGCGTCCGCAACCGCCGACACCTACATCTCGGTCGCCCACGACGCGTACTGCAGCTGACGCGTACTGCAGGCAACAGGTACTGCTGGTAGAGGGAGAGACACTTGATGGCCAGAACGAAGCGGCGTCGCGGGCGCAAGATCGTCGTACTCGGGGCGCTGCTGCTTCTGGTCCTGGTGCTGGCCCTCTGGTACATGCTGGCAGGGCGCTTGGATGTTCCCGGTCCCATCACGCCGCCCGGGCCGGAGGAGCCACAGTCGCAGCCTGCGTCGTGCCCGGACGTCCAGGTGGTTGCGGTGCCCGGTACGTGGGAGTCCGCGGTCGGCGACGACCCGTACAACCCCACGGCCAATCCGGCGTCACTGATGCTGAACGTGACCCGACCGCTGCAGGAGCAGTTCGACCCGCAGCGCGCCGACGTCTACACGGTCCCGTACGTCGCTCAGTTCTCCAATCCGGTCGCGCTCCCGCCGGACGGCCAGCAGTCGTACAACAACAGCCGTAGCGCCGGTACTGCCGCGGTGAACGATTTTCTTGCGGGACGGTCCGCGGAGTGCCCGCTGACCACATACATCCTCACCGGGTTCTCTCAGGGCGCCGTCATTGCCGGTGACGTCGCGGCCCAGATCGGTGCGGGCAACGGTCCGGTCCCCGCGGACCGGGTCCTCGGTGTCGCGTTGATCGCCGACGGCCGTCGTGACGGGGTGTCCGGCATCGACATCGGTCCTCCGGTAGTGGGGGTCGGCGCCGAACTCTCGCTCGGTGGTCTGAGGCTTCCCGGGATCACGATGACCGGCGAGCGTCCCGGTGGGTTCGGTGTGCTCGACGATCGCACCTTTCAGATCTGTGCACCGTCCGACAGCATCTGCGATGCACCGCCGGATGCGCTCAACCCGACCAACTGGATGACCGCTGCGCCGCGGGTTCTCGAATACGTCAACAATCCGATCCACGCCCTGTACAACACGTTCATAGTGGACGAATCGGGCACCACTGCGCCGCAGTGGATCACGGCATGGGCTGCCGAGAAGATCGAGTCCGCACCGCACCCTCCGGAAGAGTGACGAATCACGGTTACCGGCGGGTAGTGTCCGGGGTCGTGTACCGGTACAATCGACCGATGGCTGCCTACGGGCCCGCCCGCGAGTGACCTTCGTGGGGCCGGGGGGAGACGGCGGGAAGTAACCGTAGCGATCGAAGGGGATGGATGCGTGCCGTCATCGGCGGAGACCTTGGGGAACGGGGTGCCGATCGGAATGATCCTCGTCACGAATTGTCGTGCCGAGGAGGTGATCCGCCGACGGCCGACCCACACTTACCGACGGAATGCTCGGGCGGTGTGCACTGCCGACGTGTCGGCGGCGAAGCGGCGAATCGGCATCTCTCGCAACTGCTGTGTCCGAACAGATCGCCGAACGAGACCGCGTTTCGCGGATGGCCGCCGGGGTGTCGTATCTTTGATGCTTCCCATCTCGGACGGAAAGGTTCGCGCCACAGGGATCCGCTGCTCGCGGGGGAGCGAGCTGAGCCGATCTGTAACATATTCGTGATCTCGGATCGATGGACAGTACTGGCGGGTTGATCGCCGGAGATTGTTCAGTGCTGTGCAGGCACGATGATCCGGTAGCGCGGACAACGTAAATTGAGGCGCAACCATGTCGAGTGGTTGTGGGATCGCTTCGACAGGGAGAAGGAATTGAGCGTCGGGTTCGAAGAGTTCATCGATGAGAACGGGCAGATCGAACTGCCGGAGGGCAGCACGTTGCTCGATCACCTCGAGCGGCACACTGCCTCCAACGGTGACGAGCTGGCCTACCGGTACATCGATTACTCGCGTAACCGTGACGGAGACGTGGACGAGCTCACCTGGGCTCAATTCGGCGTGCGGCTCCGTGCGATCGCCGCTCGGCTCCAGCAGGTCACCAATCCCGGCGACCGCGTCGCGATCCTTGCGCCCCAGGGCCTCGACTACGTGGTGTCGTTCTTCGCGGCGATCTACGCGGGTGTCATCGCAGTGCCGCTCTTCGATCCGGACGAGCCCGGCCACACCGACCGCCTCCACGCCGTCCTCGGCGACTGCACACCCAGCGCGATCCTCACCGCCACCTCGTCCGCCGCAGGTGTCCGCCAGTTCTTCAGGCCGCTCCCCGCTGCACAGCGCCCCCGCGTGATCGCCGTCGACGCGATCCCCGACACCGTCGCCGACTCCTGGAAGCGCCCGGAGGCCACCAGTGGCGACATCGCATACCTCCAGTACACGTCCGGTTCGACGCGCGTGCCTGCCGGTGTGGAGATCACCCACCGGTCCGTGCTCACCAACGTGATCCAGATGGCCGACTCGATGGAGCTCAACGAGAATTCGCGGGGCGTCACCTGGCTGCCGCTGTTCCACGACATGGGTCTGCTCACCGTCATCCTTCCGGCGATCGGCGGCAAATACATCACGATCATGAGCCCACGCGCATTCGTGCAGCGACCGGGTCGCTGGATTCGTGAACTCGCAGCCGTCTCCGACGGAGCGGGGACCTTCGCGGCAGCGCCGAACTTCGCGTTCGAGCATGCGGCCGCGCGCGGCGTGCCCAAGGCCGGTGAGCCGCTCGATCTGAGCAACGTGATCGGCCTGATCAACGGCAGCGAGCCTGTGACGACGTCGTCCATGCGCAAGTTCAACGATGCGTTCGCGCCCTACGGACTGCCGAAGACCGCGATCAAGCCGTCGTACGGTATGGCCGAGGCCACGCTGTTCGTGTCCTCGACCAGGAACTCCGAGGAAGCCAAGGTCCTCTACGTGGACCGGAACGAGCTCAACGCCGGTCGGGTCGTGCTCGTCGACCGCGATGCGCCGGGCGCTATCCCGCAGGTGTCGTGTGGTCACGTAGCTCGTAGCCAGTGGGCCGCGATCGTCGACGCCGAGACCGGCGCGGAGGCCCCGGAAGGCCACGTCGGTGAGATCTGGCTGCACGGCGACAACATCGGAATCGGCTACTGGGGTCGTAAGGACGAGACCACCGAGACCTTCCACAACAAGATCACGAAGCGGGTCGCCGAAGGAAGCCAGGCCGAGGGCACCCCCGAGGACGCCCATTGGCTTCGCACCGGTGACTACGGCGTCTACGTGGACGGCGAGTTGTACATCACGGGTCGCGTCAAGGACCTCGTGATCGTCGACGGACGCAACCACTACCCGCAGGATCTCGAGTTCTCCGCCCAGGAAGCGAGCTCGGCGCTGCGTCCGGGCTTCGTCGCCGCGTTCGCGGTGCCGGCGAACCAGCTGCCGAAGGTCGTGTTCGACAACTCGGCGTCGGGTCTGCAGTTCGACGCCGACGACTCGTCCGAGCAGCTCGTCATCGTCGCCGAACGCGCCCCCGGTGCCGGCAAGGCCGACCCGCAGCCGATCGCCGACGCCGTGCGCGCCGCGATCTCCGCGCGACACGGTGTGACCGCGCGCGATGTGCTTCTCGTACCGGCCGGATCAATTCCTCGCACGTCGAGTGGGAAGATTGCGCGGCGGGCATGCAAGGCCGCCTACATCGAGGGAACGCTGCGTGGTGGGTACCAGCAGCAGGCGTTCCCCGACAGCGTGTAAGAAATTGTCCTCTGTCCGGGTAGCGTGGTGGGTTGATGGCTGACACTGAAATGACCGTTGCGCAGCTGCGCGAATGGCTGCGGAACTGGATTGCCGACGCAACCGGCCAGCCGGTCTCCCAGATCTCGGACGACCGTCCGATGGAGGAGTTCGGGCTGGCCTCGCGAGACGCTGTTGCACTCAGCGGCGACATCGAGGATCTCCTCGGTGTCACGCTGACCGCGACCGTCGCGTACCAGCACCCGACGATTGCCTCGCTGGCGACTCGCATCATCGAGGGTGAGCCCGAGATGCCGGAGGGCGCCGACGACGCGTTCTACGTCACCGGTGGTGCCCTCGGTTCGAAGGACATCGCGATCGTCGGTATGTCGACGCGCCTTCCCGGGCACGTCGACACACCGGCCCAGATGTGGGAACTGCTCTCCGACGGGCGCGATGGCATCACCGATCTTCCTGAGGGCCGCTGGTCGGAGTTCGACGGCGATCCCCTCGTTGCCGAGGCCATTGCGAATGCGAATACGCGCGGCGGCTATCTCGACGACGTCAAGGGGTTCGACGCCGAGTTCTTCGCGATGTCGCCGCGCGAGGTCAAGATGGTCGACCCGCAGCAGCGTCTCGCGCTGGAACTGACGTGGGAGGCGCTCGAGCACGCGCACATCCCGGCGAGCGACCTCAAGGGCGGCTCGGTCGGTGTGTTCATCGGCTCGTCCGCGAACGACTACATGCTCATCGCGGCGTCCGATCCGACGGCCGCCGACCCGTACGCGATCACCGGCACGTCCACGTCGATCGTCTCCAATCGCGTCTCGTACTTCTTCGACTTCCACGGTCCGTCGATCAGCATCGACACCGCCTGCTCGTCATCCCTCGTCGCAGTCCACCAGGCGGTGCGTGCACTGCGCGGTGGTGAGGCGAACGTCGCGATCGCCGGCGGCGTCAACATGCTCCTCGCCCCCGCGGGAACGCTCGGTTTCGACGAAACCGGAATGCTCACCGCTGACGGCAAGATCAAGGCGTTCTCGGCCGACGCCAACGGCATCGTCCGCGCGGAGGGCGGTGGCCTCGTCGTCCTCAAGCGACTCGAGGACGCCGAACGCGACGGCGACAACATCCTCGCTGTGATCGCAGGATCGGCCGTCAACCAGGACGGACGCTCCAACGGCCTGGTCGCGCCCAACCCGGACGCGCAGGCGGACGTGCTGCGTCGCGCCTACCGCGACGCGCAGATCCTGCCGTCCGGTGTCGACTACATCGAGGCGCACGGCACCGGCACAGTGCTCGGCGACCCGATCGAGGCCGATGCACTGGGACGCGTCATCGGCCGAGGCCGCGACGCCGACAAGCCGGCCCTGCTCGGTTCCGCGAAGACGAACTTCGGGCACCTCGAGGCCGCTGCGGGTGCTGCGGGCCTGATCAAGGTCGTTCTCGCGATGCAGGAGAATGCGCTTCCTGCCACGCTCAACTACACCGCGCCCAACCCGTACATCGCGTTCGACAAGGCCAATCTCCGGGTGATCCCGGAGGGCGCTCAGTGGCCGCGTTACTCGGGTCGCGCGGTCGCGGGTATCTCCGGATTCGGTTTCGGCGGCACCAACGCGCACGTCGTGGTGCACGAGTACACCGGCCCGGAAGGTCAGAACGACTCCGAAGCCGAGGTCGAGGTGCTGCCGGACAGCGCCGAGGCCGCGGAACATGCTGTTCCGTCCGAACCCGCACGCGAGTTGCCCGTCGTGCTTGCGGTGTCCGCACCCATGCCGTCGCGTCGTCGTCGTGCTGCGGCGGATCTCGCCGACTGGTTCGAGACCGAGACGGGGAGCACTACCGAGCTGGCCGACGTGGCCCGTTCGCTGTCGCGCCGCAACCACGGGCGGTCCCGCGCCGTCGTCATCGCCGCCGACCGCGCCGAGGCGATCGCCGGGTTGCGTGCCGTTGCGGCCGGCAAGCCCGCGCAGAACGTCTTCACCGCCGACAGCCCGGCCTCGAACGGTCCGGTGTGGGTGCTGTCCGGATTCGGTGCGCAGCACCGCAAGATGGCCAAGCAGCTGTATCTCGAGAACCCGGTGTTCGCCGCCGCGGTCGACGAGGTCGACGAGTTCATCCTCGACGAGTCCGGCTACTCCATGAAGGAGAAGTTCCTCGACGACGCGCAGGACTACGACGTCGAGACCGCGCAGGTCGGAATCTTCACCATCCAGGTCGGACTCGCCGCGGTGCTGCGGCACCACGGCGCCGAGCCCGCAGCGATCGTCGGCCACTCGATGGGTGAGGCCGCCGGTGCGTACATCTCGGGTGGTCTGTCGCTCGAGGAAGCCGTGCGCGTGATCTGTGCCCGGTCGCGCCTGATGGGCGAGGCGGAAGGCCAGCTCGAGGGCGACGACATCCGCCTGATGGCACTCGTCGAGTACAGCTCCGACGAGATCACCTCGGTTCTGCCCGACTTCCCGCAGCTCGAGGTGTGCGTCTACGCGGCGCCCACCCACACCGTGATCGGTGGGCCGCAGGAGCAGGTCAACGCCATCGTCGCGCGCGCCGAGGCGGAGGAGAAGTTCGCCCGGGTCCTCCAGACGAAGGGCGCGAGCCACACGTCGCAGGTCGATCCGATCCTGGGCGAGCTCGCCGCCGAACTCGCGGGTATGGAGCCGCAGCGACTGAAGGTGGACGTGTACTCGTCCGTCGACCAGGACACGCTGTACCGCGCAGGTCACGGGGGCATCCACCCGGTCGAGTACTGGACGAAGGGCATGCGCCACAGCGTGTACTTCACCCAGGCGATCCGGAAGGCACTCACCGACGGGTACACGACGTTCGTCGAGCTCAACGCGAATCCCGCGACCTTGATGTCGGTCGCCGCCACCGCGTTCGACGCCGGTGTGCAGGACGGCGTGTTCATCCAGACGCTCAAACGCAAGGAAGACGAATCGCTCGGTGTGCTCACCGCGCTCGCGCAGCTCTACGTCCACGGACATCCAGTGGATCTGCGCAGTCTGCTGCCCGAGGGCGAGTACGCCGACATTCCGCGCACCGCGTTCCTGCGCAAGCCGTACTGGGTCGACGCCCGCATCGGTGTCAGCGGTGGCCACGGCCGGGTGCCCGGCGCGCACGTCGCGCTGCCCGACGGCCGGCACGTGTGGGAGGTGCAGGCGGGAGCGGTCACCGATCCCGCGGAGCTCGTCATCACCGCTGCGTCGCAGGTGCTCGCCGATGTCACCCTCACCGCATCCATCCGGCATGCCGAGCTGCCCGCTGCAGCCACGGTGACCACGACCCTCACTCCGCACCCCGGCGGTGCCTCGGTGCAGGTGCATGCCCGCACCGAGAGCGGTTTCACCCTGGTGCACGAGGGTGTCGTCACGTCCGGCGAGGCTCTGCCTGCCCCGATGACCGCCACCCCTGCTCGTCCGTCCGACGAGGTCGAGGAACTGCCCGAGGTCGTCGAAACCTTCGGCGACAAGTGGGATCCCGAAGGATCGCAGACTCTCGAGGATCGCCTGACGTTGATCGTCGCTGAATCCATGGGGTACGCACCCGAGGATCTGCCCGCCGAGATCCCGCTCATGGAGCTGGGCCTCGACTCGCTGATGGCAGTGCGCATCAAGAACCGCGTCGAGTACGAATTCGACATCCCGCAGCTGCAGCTGGCGGCGGTCAAGGACGCGTCCCTCCGCGACGTCGCGAAGTACCTGCACTACGCGGTGGAGAATCGCGAAGAGGTTGCGCAGCTCGCCGCGCAACAGGCCGCCGAGAAGGCAGCCGAACGCGCGGAAACCGAATCGTCGCTGGAGCCGGTCGAGGATACGACTGTCGTCGGTGAAGCCGAACAGATCTTGGCCCAGGCCGGTGCTTCGGCTGACGCGACCGAGTCGGAGGAGCCCGCCGCTGCTTCCGCGGAACCCGCAGCAGAATCGTCCGGGCCCGACGTTCCTCCCCGCGACGCCGCGGAACGCCTGACCTTCGCATCGTGGGCCGTGGTCACCGGGAAATCCGCCAAGGGCATCTTCAACACGCTGCCCACCCTCGACGCCGCCGCGGCCGAGCGTCTCGCCGCCAGGCTCACCGAGCGTGCCGGCGGGGAGATCACCGTCGACGACGTACGCAAGGCATCGACGATCGAGCAGCTCTCGGAGACCGTCCGGCAGTACCTCGAATCCTCAGACAAGATCGACGGGCTCGTGCGTGTACTGCGGCCGCGTCCCGAGGGATCGTCGGCGGTGCCGGTGTTCGTGTTCCATCCCGCGGGTGGCTCGACGGTCGCGTACGAGCCGCTGTTGCGGCGCCTGCCGGCGGATACCCCGATGTACGGCTTCGAACGCACCGAGGGTCCGATCGACGAGCGCGCGAAGATTTACCTGCCGTTGATCGAGGAGATCCAGGGCGACGGCCCGTACGTGCTGTGCGGCTGGTCGCTCGGTGGCGTGCTGGCCTACGCGGTGGCTCGATTGCTTCGCGCCGAAGGCAAGGATGTGCGGATCGTCGGTCTTCTCGACACGGTCATGGCCGGTGAAAAGATCGAGGACACTCCCGAGGAGATCCGGAAGCGCTGGCAGCGGTACTCGGCCTTCGCGAAGAAAACCTACGGTATCGAGGCGCCGCTCCCGTACGACCTGCTTGCCGACGCCGGCAGCGACGAGGAGCAGATCAAGATTCTCCTGGGCCTGCTCGAGATGAGCGGCGCTGAGATTCCCGGCGGCATCATCGAGCATCAGCGCACCTCGTGGCTCGACAACCGGGCGATCCAGACCGCGAAGCTCGAACGCTACGACGGCGCTGTAGTGCTGTACTTGGCCGAGAAGTATCACGATGACGCAATCGACCTCGAGCCGGCGTTCGCTACCCGGCAGCCCGACGGCGGGTGGGGCGATGTGGTCGAGAATCTGGAGGTCGTCCCGGTGGGGGGAGATCACCTGCAGATTGTCGACGAGCCGTACATCGCGAAGGTGGGGGCCGATCTGACCCGCAAGTTGGCCGACATCGAGGCCTCGAGGAGCTGAACGAGTAGTGACCACCACGGCAGAAAAGCTGGCCGAGCTGCGCGCAAAACTGGAGATCGCGAACGAACCCGCAGGGGAAGCCGCGATCGCCAAGCGCGCTCAGAAGGGCATTCCCAGCGCTCGGGAGCGCATCGACATGCTCCTCGACAAGGGCACCTTCGTCGAGATCGGTGCACTGATGAGGACTCCAGGGAACCCGAACGCGTTCTACGGCGACGCGGTCGTCGTCGGGCACGGCCTGGTCGACGGCCGGCCCGTCGCGGTGTTCTCGCACGACCAGACCGTTCTGGGTGGCAGCGTCGGTGAGATGTTCGGCCGCAAGGTGTCTGCCGTTCTGGAATACGCATTGAAGATCGGTTGCCCGGTCGTGGGTATCAACGACTCCGGTGGGGCCCGCGTCCAGGACGCAGTGACCTCGCTCGCCTGGTACGGCGAGATCGGCAAGCGCACCGAACCGCTGTCCGGGCTGGTCCCACAGATCTCGGTCATCGTCGGCAAGTGCGCCGGCGGTGCCGTGTACGCACCGATCAACACCGACGTCGTCGTGGCGACCGAAGAGGCGTACATGTTCGTCACCGGCCCCGACGTCATCAAGGCGGTCACGGGTGAGGACGTCAGCCTCGAAGAGCTCGGAAGCGCCCGTAAGCAGGCCGAATACGGCAATGTGCACCATGTCGCGCCCGACGAGAAGGCGGCGTTCGACTGGGTGCGCCAGTACCTGAGCTACATGCCGTCGAATGCGCAGGAGAAGGCTCCCGTGATCAACCCGGGTCTCGAGCCCGAGATCACGCCCGACGACATCGAACTCGATTCGTTCATGCCCGACGCCGACAACTCCGGCTACGACATGCACGACATCCTGCTCAAGATCTTCGACGACGGCGATTTCTTCGAAGTCCGCTCGCAGACCGCCCCGAACATCATCACCGGGTACTCGCGCGTCGACGGACGTCCTGTCGGTGTGGTCGCCAACCAGCCGCTGTACCTGTCGGGTGCTCTCGATGCGGCGGCTGCCGACAAGGCTGCGCACTTCGTGAGAGTGTGCGACGCCTACGACATCCCGCTGGTGTTCGTCGTCGACACGCCGGGTTTCCTCCCGGGCGTCGAACAGGAGAAGATCGGTGTCATCAAGCGTGGCGGACGGTTTCTGTTCGCCTACGTGGAGGCCTCGGTGCCGAAGGTGACCGTCGTGGTCCGCAAGTCGTACGGCGGCGGGTACGCGGTGATGGGCTCGAAGCAGCTCGGCGCCGATATGAACTTTGCGTGGCCCACCGCGCGTATCGCGGTGATGGGCGCGGAGTCCGCGGTCGCGGTGATCGGCCGCAAGCAGATCGCGGAGGCGGGCGAGAACGCTCCGGTGGTGCGTCAGCAGCTCATCAACTTCTACAACGAGCATGTCGCGACGCCGTACATCGCGGCCGAGCGCGGCTACATCGATGCGGTGATCGAGCCGAAGACCACGCGTCTCGAGATCCGGAAGGCGCTGACGCTTCTCCGCGACAAGAAGGTGTTCAAGAACCCGCGCAAGCACCATCTGCTTCCGCTCTGAGGTTGTGACCGAGAAGTCCCACCGGCAGTCAATGCGGCTGTGCCGGTGGGACTTCCGCGTGTCAGTCGAGGACGGCGGTGGCTTCGATCTCCACCAGGAGGTCGGGTTCGGCGAGCGCGGAGACACCGATGCCGGTGAGGGGCGCCAGTGGGCCCTCGATGCCCAATGTGGCGGCTGCGCGGCCGCCGCCTTCGACGAGCTGGGCCATCTTGTCGGGAGTCCAGTCGACGATGTAGGCGGTCAGTTTCGCGATGTCGTCCCAGGTGGCACCGACCTCGGCCAGCGCGGTGGCGATGTTGAGGTAGCACTGTTCGGTCTGGGTGGCGAGGTCGCCCTCGCCGATCCGGTTGCCGGCGGCATCGCGCGCGACCTGACCGGCGATGAACACCAGTTTCGATCCGGTGGCGACAGAAACCTGCTGGTACAGCTCGGTCTGCGGTAGTCCTGCGGGATTTACGAGAGTGACGGCCATGAGGTTCTCCTGGAGTGGTCGGCGTCCGAGCGGACCCTCAAACTATAACAGTGCAATGCTATGTAAAGTAACGCCATGGTGAGAATGAAGGATCCGGCGGTGCGCACCCTGCTGGTCGAGCGGGCAGCACAGATGCTGCGGGCCCGCGAGCCCATCACCTTGCGCTCGCTGGTGACCGGCACGGGCGTGTCGACGATGGCCGTCTACACCTATTTCGGGGGTATGGACGGATTGTGGAAAGCCCTGCGGCAGGAGGGGTTCACACGCCTGGCAGCCGGATTCGACACGACGGAGACGTCGAACGATCCGGTGCAGGACCTGGCGGCGTTATCGGCGTCCTACATCGACAACGCCCTGGACCATCCCGACCTGTACCGGGTCATGTTCGACGCGAGCGTCGACCTCGAAGACCTCGAGGCTGCGGACTCGACCCTGGAATATCTGGTGCAGTCTGTGCGTCGGGCCGTGGACGCAGGGCGATTCCACGCCGACGTCGACCCGCTCGAGTTGGCGATCCAGAGCTGGGCAATCGACCACGGGCTGGTGTCGCTCGTCGCCAACGGACCGCTACCGCACAGCACCCTCGACCATTGTGTAACCATGCTCACCGCGCTGTTCGTCCAGGCGGGAGACGAGCCCGACCGGTGCCGCGCATCGGTCGAGGAGGGATGGCGGCGGCGGGCGCCCCGCGAAATGTAGATGATCAGGCGGTGTGGAGAGCACCCCGGATATAGCCGAGGATGTGCTCGACCTCCGCGGCGGCATCGAAGTCCGTCGTGTCCTTCCACAACAGATGTTCCATCTGCGCCAGCAGCAGGATCGCCGTCGTGATCGAATCACGCTCCGGGTCGGTGGATCCCAGATCGGCGATCGGCCCCGCGAGAATGCGGGCGAGGGTGAGCTCGAGTTCCTCCCGCACCTTCGGAGCGTGGCTCCGTCCACCTCCGCCGACGACGTTGCGTGTCGCGGCGGCGATCTCGGGGTCGACGCCCTGCTTCAGAATCACGGTCGCGCCCGCGCGCAACGCAGCTTCCGGCGTCTCGGCGGCGTCGATCTTCCTACGCAGATGGTTGACGAGGCGGTGCCCGCCCTCTTCCACCACGGCATCGACGAAGTCGCCCTTGCTGCGGAAATAGCGGTAGAACGCGTCGTTCGACAGCCCGGCGGCCGCCACGATATCGGCAACGCGCGCGGGCGATCCGGCGGTCAGCAGATCGCGTCCGGCCGTGATCAGACGGTCGACGTCACGACTCGCTGTCTCCTGCCGTGGAGTGAGGCTGCGCTGGACCGCTTCGGTGGCGCGGGCCGACATGGAGCTGGTGCCGGTGATGTCTTCGGTGGTCACACTCGTCATTCTAGAGAATCGGAACCGAATTCTGCGCACCCTACTGCTTATGGCCGAACGTCACCCTGGGTCACTTGGGATGTATGAAGGTGACGTTCGGTTAATCGGACTGGGGGTCGAGGGCGCCGGGAGGCGTGTTCGAAGGCTGCCCGAAGATCCGCGAGAACCACCGCGGGTGAGTTTCTGACCTGGGTCGGCAGGTGCTCGACCACGATGATCCCATGCCGCATCGGAGGCAATCCACTCGTCGCGTAGAGCTTCTGTGCCCACACTTCGGCGACGGAATGCGCGTCGTCGGAGAGTTCGCGTAGGACCAATCGCGGCACGGCAGTCCCTCGGCGGCTCCCTTCGGCCAGTTCCTGCGTGAGTTCGTTGACGCTGACATCGCCACGCTGCAGCGCTGATGTCAAGAGGGCCCGGCATCGGTCCGTTCGCGACATACGGCGAGCGGCGTCGAGCAGGCATCGAGCTACAGGTGCGACGCGCAGTTTTCCTTTGCCCACGGGATCAGGGAGACGAGAGGATCGCTCGACATCGACGAACGAGAATTTCCGTCGGTGTTGTTCATGAGGGATGAGGAGAAGAACATCACTCATAGTGGAGGAATGCTGGTAGCCGTGAAGCGCCAAACCGGCATGCCCCGAGAGCACTGCATCGGCGCCTCCATAGAGCTGCGCTGCGGTGTGCCGGTCGGACGTGCTGAGCCGACCGTTGTGTAAGCCGATGACACCTGGCAGGATCCGCTGCCACGGACCGCCATTGCGGCAGCGCCCAGAGATGGTCCCAGACGTAACACCGAAGTCGAGTAGCGTCGCGGTCCGGATGATCCCGTTGACGCTCAGTGCGTGCAATGCTGAGGGGTCGTCGCCCCAGGCTCCTCGTTTCATGGCGAACATGATGCCGACCGCAACGGACAGAACAGGGTCGTTGCGCGCGTCAACTGACGAACCTGTGGATGAAATGCCCTCCTGTGGATAGCCCGGTGCGCCCCCCCCGGTTTGGCCGAACGTCACCTTCGGTCACTTGGAGTGCATGAAGGTGACGTTCGGTCAATCGGGGGCGGGGGCGCCCTACCGCTCGTAGACCCTCAGTGTGCCTGGGTTCCACAGGCCCGACCGGGTGGCCTGATCGGTCGCCACGTCGGCGGGTTCGGCGTTGGGATAGAACCGCACGTAGCGTTCGAGCGAACCCCAGTCGCGGGCCCAGTCGCCGTCGAGATATGTGGGGATCTGTTCGGGCCGCGCGAGCACCTCGGTGAAGCCGAGCGGCCCACCGAATTCGGCCGCCTGCCAGGTATCGGTGGACGACACCGCCAGTGGACGATCAGGGAGGATGCGATAGTCCGGCATCTCCGCGACTCCGTAGCGGTGGTCGAACGGACGCTGGCACGGGAACTGCAGGCCCACGGCCCAGTCCAGCAGCACCGGCTGCTCGGAGCCGATCACCGAATTGAGGGTGTCGAGCCGGGGCACCCGCGGCGGGGTGAACGCGAGCCACTGATCGCCGGTGAGGTTGGGGTCGTTCGCGACGATGCGGACGACGTCGGTGCCCTCGGGGAGGTCCGCGATCGGGATCCGCAGGTTGCGCCACGACGGTGCAGGGCCGATGTCGCGTGGAAGGTAGGTTCCCTCGGCCTCGAAGGCGCCGTCGGGATTGCGGGTGCCGTACTCGAGGAGCAGCGACTGTCCGTAGGTCAGCGCGCCGGTGTCGTCGTACGACCAGATGCGGCCGGCCGCAGAGATCACGATGAGTGGGGCACTGTCGCTGCGCTCGGGCAGCTGGTACCAGCTGGACGTGAGCCTCGCGGGTTCCTGGATGCCGTCCTGGTAGCTGCCGAGGACTGGGGTCACAGCGGGATCGAGACCGAACGGCAACTTCACGGTGCTGCCGTTGATCGTCTCGGCACCCGAACCGCCGGTGGTGCCGCCGCCGGCTCCGGTCTCGAATGTCGCACCGATGCTCTGGGTGTCGGTGTTGCCCTGCCCGGGCTTGACCTCGACGAAGTCGGCGGTCAGGTCGCTCGGAACGCCGTTGGGGGAGAAGCCGACCGGTCCGCCGCCCGCGAGTGCATCACCGTCGGCAGGTGGATTGGCAGGATCGAGGATCGGTTCGAGGCGTCCGGAGTTGGGATCGCTCTCCACGAGCACGTCGTTGGCGAGACCACACGACGAGCCGGTCAGGGCGTCGACGTTCGATCGTGCCAGCGAATACGCCGGATACTGCGACACGGCGCCCTTGACCAGCGACAACACCTCGAACAACACCATCGCTGCCGCGACGACGGTCAGGGGCGCGGCTGCGAATGCGCGGATCCGACGCCCCTTCTGCGACGTGGGTTTCTCAGGGGGTGGCGCATACCCCTCCCGCAGGTACTGCCAGGCGACCAGAGCGAGAGCAAGCCCGAACAGGACGAGGAACAGGCTGCTGGACTGGTAACCCGAGAGAGACACGGTCTTGTCGAACCACGGCACCCCGTAGCTCGACACGTACCACCAGCCGTTGATACCCGCGAAGGAGACGGCGAGGACGAACAACAGTCCCGCGAGGAAGATCGTGCGGTTACGCCGCGACCGCAGTGCCTGCGCCGACACGATCACGGCCGTCAGCGCCGCGAGCGACCCGGCGATGCCCGCGTACGCCCCGAAGTGGTGGGTCCACTTAGTGGGGTTGAACATCATGAAGAAGATCGTTCCGAACACGATGCCGATCAGGCGCCACGACGGGCTCGCCGCGACACCGGGGACGCGGCGGCGGCGCAGCAGCACGAGCAGCGTCGTGAACAGGCACAAGATCATGACGAGGAACGCGAAGCGGCGCGGCAGCGAACCATCGACCGTCTGCACCATCAGGTAGTAGTAGCGGAGGAAGTCGTTCCACCACTCCTCGTTGGGGCCGATGATGGTGCGCACGCGGGTGGCCTCGAGCACCGCGGAGAGTGTCTGGTCGGAGAACACGACGACGAGGACCAGCAGTCCGGCGGCGCCGATCGGGGCGAGCAGCGGCAACGTGCCGACCTCGCGGTGCTTGCGGACGACGATGCGTGTCATGGGCCGGATACCGGCGACCAACGCAGCGATACACATCAGGCCGGTCGGGGCGGCTGCGAGCGTGAACGCCCCGATGACCACAGCTGTTGCGGCAGGGAGCAATCGTCCGGTGGCGATGGCGCGCTCGATGGAACACCACGTGAGCAGAGCCCCCACGGCGACGATCGGCTCGGGACGCAGGCCGTTGTTGTAGGGCAGCCAGAACGCGAGGAACACGAGGCCGCCGGTCCACAGCGCGATCTGATTGTGCCGAACCGCCCGTCCGAGACGCGGCACGACCTCGCGGCTGATCACCATCCAGCACAGGATCCCGGCGATCAGCGCAGGTAGGCGCATCCAGGGGCTCGCCGTGGAGATCTTCGCGAAAGCGGCCAGTACGTCGTAGTACCAGCCGAACGGCGCTTCGGGGACACCGAACCAACGGAAATAGTTGGCCATGTACCCGGCGTGATCCGACACCCTGGCCATGGTGAGCAAATAGCCGTCGTCGGAGGTGTTGGCGCCGAAGAAGTGCCATCCGATCAGCGTTCCCACCACGACGAAGTCGATACCGCTGAACTTCCACCAGTGGGACGGGAAGAACCGTCGGTGCCCACGGCCGTCGGTGCCGTCGAGCTTCGCGAGCGCGCCCAGAGCGAGTGCCGTCGACAGCACCGCGAGGATCATCGCGAGGGACTTCACGAGCGTCGGCGACGACGAGAACCGCGAATCCACGTCGATGTGCACTTCGAGGCCGGGGACATCGGTGCTCAGGTCGCTGAACACGCCGACGACGAGGGGGCGAAGATCGCCGGTCAGTTCGCCGGCGCGCGGATTGCCGTTGTCGTCGGTGAGGCCGACGAACTCCGCGGTGGTGCGCTCGACGTCGGAGAAGATGCGGATCTCGGAGCAGGCACCGGACGCGACGTCGGCGCGCGGCGCCGACGCGACCACGACGTTGCGATCGAGGACATCGACGTTCTCCGGACCGACCCGGATGAACATCGCATTGAGTGCGGCGTCCTGCCCGTTGACCGGCGCGGTCGCAAGGAGCATCCCGCCGCTGTCGGGGAGCTGGGCGATCGCGGCGCACGGCACGGTCGCGGTCAGCTGCAGCGGTACCTGGGACATGAGCGGTGCCTCGACGTCCGTCATCGAGCCGTTCTGTGGCCACGACACCGTGGCCTCGGTGACCTTCACAGGCAGGAACGGTGTCGCGAGTGCGAGCACCATCCCGATGATTCCGGCGACGACCGCGATGAGTCGCGCGGTGCGGTACTGCGCGCGCAGGTCCTCACCGACCGGCCGTGTGGCGGTCACCGTCGGGGAGGGGTCGTTCGTCGTGGCGTCGGGCACGGAAGTCGATGGTATCGGGCCGTGACCTGTGCGGTCATTCACCCTCATTCGAGCAGATCGGGTACCCCGTCACGGATCGCTCCCGGACTCCACAGACCGGAGCGGGTGATCTCGTCGACGTCGATGGTCGCGGTGTCGGCGTCCGGGTCGATCCGTCGATACCGCTCCAGCGACCCCCAGTCACGATCCCAATCGTGGTTCAGGTAGGTGGGCACGGTCTCCGCGGTGAGCAGCAGCGGGATCCATCCGAGGGGCCCACCGCCGATGGAATCCTGCCATCCATTGGTGGCATCGGCACCCACCCGGTCGGGGAGGATGCGGTACTCGGGGACTTCGGCGACACCGTAGTGGTGCCCGAACGGGCGCTGGCACGGGAACGCGAGCCCGACCGACCAGTCGAGGAGCCCGGGCGCGTCGGAGCCGACGACGTTCTGCAGGGTGTCGAGCTGCGGCATCCGCGGCGGTGTCACCGCGACCCACTGGTCCGGCGACAGGTCGCCGTCGTCGACGACGAGCCGCACCGCGTCGGCCTCCGCGGGTATCGCGTCGCTCGGCACGCGGAGATTGCGCCACGAGGGGGCCGGTCCGATGTCGATCGGCGCGACCCGGCCGATCGCCTCGACGTCCTCACCTGCGGTGACGCCGAACTCGAGGAGCACCTCCTGGCCGGGGCTGATCACACCGTCAGGGTCGACGTACTGGACTCGCCCTGCGGCGGTGACCACGAGCAGCGGTGTGTCCTCGGTGCGTTCGGGCAGCGCGTACCACCCGGATTCGAGTGCGGCGGCATGCTGCGTGCCGGTGCTGTAGCTGCCGAGCACCGGGGTGCGCGCGGGGTCGAGACCGAACGGCAACCGGACGGTGCTCTCGTTGATCCCGGTGTCGCCGCGTCGCCCACCGCCGGTGCCGGCAGTGGTCGAGGTGGTGGTGCCGCCCTCGTCGGCCTCGAGAGTGTTCGCGCCACCCGTGGTGGAGGTCTCCGCGTCTGCGGTCAGATCCAGCGCGACGCCGTCGGGAGTGAACCCGTTGGTGCGTCCGGCACCGAGGGCGTCGGCGACAGAATCGCTGAGCGGAGCGAGCATGGTGGCGTTCGGATCGGTTTCGACGAGAACATGATCAGCGAGTCCGCACCCGCTGCCCGTCACGGAGGCGACGTTGGACCTTGCGATCGAATAGGCCGGGGACTGCGACACTGCGCCCTTGACGAGGGAGAGCACCTCGAAGAGCACGACGCCCGCTGCGACGACGGTCAGCGGCGCCGAGGCGAGCACACGAGCCCGACCGTTTCGCGCAGGCTTGTGCCCCGCTGACTCCCGCCCTGTGAACGGCTCGCGCAGGTGGAACCATGCCGCCACCGCCAGAGCCAGCACCGTCAGAACGAGCAGCGCCGTCGAGAACCCGTACCCGGAGATGGACGGCGGCTTGTCCCACCACGGGACGCCGTAGCTGGACACGTACCACCAGCCGTTCGAGCCGGTGAACGACATCGTGAGCACGAACAGCACACCCGCGGTGAACAGGGCACGATTGCGGGCCGACCGGATCCCGGCGGCGCCCACTCCCACTGCGGCGAGCGCGGCGACGGCTGCGGCGAGACCCGCATACACACCGAAGTGGTGGGTCCACTTCGTGGGCGTGAGCATCATCAGCAGCAACGACGCGAAGACGATGCCGAGAATGCGCCTCGACGGGCCGATCGCGGTACCGGGGATGCGACCCTTCCTGAGGATGAGCATCACGCACACCACGAGGCACAGCAGCATGACGAACACGCCGAAGCGGCGAGCCAGTGACCCGTCCGGTGCCACGGTGAGCAGCGCGTCCCAGCGCAGCCGTTCGTCGAACCACGGCACGTTCGGCCCGACCGCGGACCGCACCCGGGTGGCCTCGAGCACCGACGCGAGCGTCTGATCGGCGAATACGGCGATCATGACGACCGTGCCCGACGCGACGATCGGGGCGAGTTGCGGAAGCACCCCGACGAGCGGCCGTCGCGCGACGACCAGTTTCGTGAGCGGGCGGACGCCGGCGATCAGCGCGGCCACGCAGATCAGCCCGGTCGGGCCGGCGGCGAGTGAGAACGCGGCGATGAGCACCCCGATCGCGGCGGGCAGCATGCGGCCGGTCGCGATGGCGCGTTCGATCGAGCACCACGTGAGCAGCGCTCCGACGGCGATGATCGGTTCGGGGCGCAGACCGTTGTTGTAGGGCAGCCAGAATGCGAGGAACACCAGACCGGCGGTCCACAACGCGACGGTGCTGTGCCGCACGGCCACACCGAGGCGCGGAATCACCTCGCGGCTGATGATCATCCAACACACGATCGCGGCCACGAGCGTGGGCAATCGCATCCACATGCTGGCTGTCGACACCTCGGACATCACGACGAGCACGTCGTAGAACCAGCCGAACGGCGCCTCCGGTACCCCGAACCAGCGGAAGTAGTTGGCCATGTACCCGGCGTCGGTCGACACGCGGGCCATGTTGAGGATGTAGCCGTCGTCGGAGGTGTTCGCCCCGATCACGTGCCACAGAAGCAGGACCCCGACCACGACGGCGTCGGCGAACGTGAACTTCCACCAGTGCGATGGCAGGAATCTGCGTGCCCTGCGGCGATCGACCCCGTCGATGCGGTGCAGCGCAACCAGCGACACCAACGTCGCCAGGGCACACCCGATCATTGCGACGAGCTTGATCACCGTGGGTGTGGAGGTGAACCGCGAATCCAACTCCGCCTGTACGGACAGTCGCTCGGAAGCGCCCTCGCCGGAGACCAGAGGCGCGGCCGGGCCGTCGAGATCGGAGAAGACACCCACCATCTGCGGACGGACATCGCCCTCGATGGTGACATCGACGGCAGGGTCGGCGCCGACGATTCCGGCCGCGGTCCGCTCGGAGTTGGACGCCACGGTCACAGCGGTGCACTGCTCGTCGAGCGGGGCCGAGACCAGTACGGTATTCCTCAGTACCGCCTCGACGGTGCCGGGTGCGTCGTCCTCACCGGGGGCGACCCGGATCACGAGCGCGTTGCCGGTGGCATCCGGCGCGCCGGGCGGCACCGTCGACACGAGCGTGCCGCCGTCCTCGCCGAGCATCCCGGCGGCCGCACACGGAACGCTCACCCGCAATGTGAGCGGTGTGTACGTCACGAGCGGCGCTTCGACACTGGAGAGGCTGTCGTTCTGTGGCCACTGAACGGTCGCGGCTTCCTGCTTCACGGGGAGAAACGGGATGGCCAAGGCCAGGACGAATCCGAGCAGACCCGTGACGACTGCGATGAGTTGCGCGGTACGGACGCTCGCGCTCGAGGAGGAACCGGGCGTAGCGGGCGAATGGGAATCGTCTGGCACAGGGGTCGATGCTAGGCGAGTGGTGCACTGTTCTGCTCGACCTGATCCGGCGACCGGCGCATCACCATTAGCATCGGTCGGTATGGAGATCTCGTCGGCGATCGGCAGTCGCCTCCGCCAAGCCGGGATCTCCGATGTCCGGGACGACAGCACCACTCGCGCGATGTATTCGTCCGATGCCTCGCTCTATCGGGTGCCGCCGCAGGTCGTGGTCTGCCCGAGAAGCGTCGACGAGGTAGCCGCGACCCTCGACGTGTGCCGCCGCGAAGGCGTGCCCCTCACCTCTCGCGGCGCGGGCACTTCGCTCGCCGGCAACGCCGTCGGAACCGGGGTGGTGATCGACTTCTCCCGGCATCTGGGGCGTGTGCTCGAGATCGACCCGCAGGAGCGCACCGCGCGCGTGCAGCCGGGTGTCGTCCAGGCGACCGTGCAGCGCGCCGCGGCGCCCCACGGGCTTCGGTTCGGTCCCGACCCGTCGACCCACAACCGCTGCACAATCGGCGGGATGATCGGCAACAACGCGTGCGGTGCGCGTGCTCTCGGTTACGGTCGCACGTCCGACAACGTGGTCGGCCTCGAGGTCCTCACCGGGACCGGGCATCCGCTCTCGCTCCCCGGGAACGACCCGATGCTCGACCCGCTCCGCAGTCTCGTCGACGCGAACCTCGCGACCATCCGCACCGAATTCGGCCGCTTCGGGCGGCAGGTCTCCGGTTACGGACTCGAGCACCTCCTTCCCGAAAACCGCTTCGACGTGCGCAAACTGTTCGTCGGGAGTGAGGGCACCCTCGGCGTGCTCACCGAGGCGACTGTGCAGCTCGTGGCGGATTCACCGGTACGCACCATGGTGGTCCTCGGCTACCCCGACATCGTCGACGCCGGCAACGCGGCCCACACGCTGCTCCGTTTCCGCCCCACGGCATGTGAGGGCCTCGATTCCCGCATCGTCGATATCGTTCGCACCCGCCGGGGGCCGGGGGCGGTTCCCCCGCTTCCGAGTGGTGCGGCGTGGCTGTTCGTGGAGCTCGTCGGCGACGACTACGGCGAGGTGCACGACCGCGCAGTGTCGATGGTCGACGTCTCCGGCGCGATCGACGCCCTGCACGTCGACGATCAGGTACGTGCCGCGGCGCTGTGGCGGATCCGGGAAGACGGTTCCGGCCTGTCCGCACGCAGCCCCAGGGGTCTGCCCGCGCATGCCGGATGGGAGGACGCCGCGGTCCCCCCGGAGCGCACCGGCGACTACCTGCGCGATTTCGAGCAGCTCACCGACAGTTACGGCATCACCGGCTACCCCTACGGGCACTTCGCCGACGGCTGCATCCACATTCGGCTCGACGTCCCGCTCGAGATGCCCGGACTGTTTCGGGAATTCCTTTTTGCTGCGGGAAGATTGGTGGCGTCGTACGGCGGGTCGATGTCGGGGGAACACGGCGACGGGCGGGCCCGCAGCGAACTGCTGCCACTGATGTACTCCGCCGATGCGCTGCGCCTGTTCGGTGTCGTCAAATCGGTGTTCGACCCCGAGAACCTGCTCAACCCTGGCGTGCTCGTCGATCCGCGTCCCGTCGACGCCGACCTACGGGTCACTGCGGCACCCGCCGTCCGCACCGGACTCGCGTTCCGGTACCGGGAGGATGGCGGCAACTTCACCCAGGCCGTGCACCGGTGCACCGGCGTCGGGAAGTGTCGCGCCGACACCACCGCCGTCGGTGGGGTCATGTGCCCGTCGTATCTCGCCACCCGCGAGGAGAAGGACTCCACGCGCGGCCGGGCCAGGGCCCTGCAGGAGATGCTCAACGGGTCGCTCGTCACCGACGGATGGTCCTCGCCGGAGGTGCACGAGACCCTCGATCTGTGCTTGTCGTGCAAGGGCTGCGCCTCGGATTGCCCCACCGGTGTCGATATGGCCACGTGGAAGTCGGAGGTACTGCACCAGACCTACCGTGGCAAGCGCCGTCCGATCAGTCACTACACCCTCGGTCGGCTCCCACAGTGGGCGGCACTCGCGTCACGAATGCCGAAGGCCGTCAACGCGATCACCAAGGTTCCCGGCGTCGCGTCGGCGGGTCTGCGTCTGGGGGGAATGGACAAGCGTCGGCACGTGCCCGCCTTCGCACCCCGCACCTTCCGTCGATGGCTCGCCGACACCGCCGCGCAACGTGCCCGCACAGGCGATCCTGTGCTGCTGTTCGTCGACACCTTCACCGACTACTTCACGCCCGAGGTGGGGGTCGCGGCTGTGGAAGTGCTCGAGGCAGCGGGTTATCGCGTCCACGTCACCGAGAAACAACAGTGTTGCGGCCTCACCTGGATCACCACAGGTCAACTCGATGAAGCGCGAAAAATACTGGGCCGCACCGTCACCGAACTCTTCCGTGCCGGGACGCCGATCGTCGGAATCGAGCCGTCGTGTACCGGGGTATTGCGGTCCGACGCCGTCGAACTTCTCGGGTCCGAGCCGGCGCGTGTCGTCGCCGAATCCACCCGCACGCTCGCCGAACTACTCGGCGACTGGGAACCGCCGTCGCTGGCCGGCACCACCGTGGTCGCCCAGCCGCACTGTCACCACCACGCGATCATGGGGTGGGATGCCGATGCAGCGCTGCTGAAACGTGCCGGCGCGGAGGTCACCCGGCTCGGCGGCTGTTGCGGACTCGCCGGAAATTTCGGAGTCGAGCGTGGCCACTACGATGTGTCGGTGGCGGTCGCGAACAACCAGCTGATTCCCGCCGTCGAATCCGCCGCCGCCGACACGGTGGTGCTCGCCGACGGTTACTCGTGTCGCACTCAGCTCAGCGACCTCACCGCTCGTCGCGGAACCCACTTGGCGGAGTTGCTCGCGTCGCGGTTGACGTAGGGGATAGGGCCGCATCGTCGACCACAATGTTCGCGCCCGTTGTAGCGAGTGACGTGGCGGTGAGGCCGAACATCCGCAGGAACGAGTCGCTGAAGTGGGACGGCGACGCGAACCCTGCCGACATGGCGGCGCTCGTGAAATCAGTTCCTTCCAAAATGGATCGGGCAACGTGGAGCATTCTCGCCCACAGACGATACCGACGGAAACTCGTGCCCGTCTCGCTGCCGAACAACCTCAGGAAATGGGATGTGGAGAGATGCTCGGCGCGAGCCAGATCGGAGGCGTTGCGCCGGACGGACACATCCGCGTGGATGCGACGGACAGTCCGGACGATGCGTGGATCCAGGTCGCGGTGTCGCGGTCCTGTGGCCAGGGCGGCAATCGCGGCGCCGTCCGGAACCGGCCCTCTGCAGAGCCGGACCAGAGCGGTTTCCTCACGGTGGCAGGTCCAGAACAGTTCTTGTCGTAGGGCCATGCGGGACGCGTGGTCGCGCCCCAGTGCCATAGTGACATCCGAGTAACAGAAGAGGATACGGCTCCCGGGTCGAGAGATCACCTGGTGGACGACACGTGGGGGCACCAGTGCGCTTCGTGTGACCAGATCTGCCGCGCCCTCCACGCGCAGCGTGAACAAGTCATCGACCCCGACGATGACGCAATGTACCGAAGTGGAGTGCGGCGCAAGCTCCAACGAGGGACCGAGATAAGTGGCGCGCCCAGCGCCGATCCACAGCAGTGGTTCCGGGGGAGAGGAATCCGGACGAGCGCACGTTTCTGGAAGCGCGGCGTGGGCCATGTGCGTGACCGAACTTCTTCTCCGGCATCGCGCAACACTCTTCAGACTCATCGGCATCGGGTTGATCGTCGGTGCTGTGGGTCCGCGATACCGGATCGCGGCACTTGCATCGGGTGGGCTGTCGCTGGGGTCACTCGTCGTTCTCGCGAACACCATCAGCACCTCGAACGATGCGCTGAACCGTGTCGCACGAGTGGACATCGGACTCCTCAGCGCACTGGTGGCAGTGGCACTCACGTCCACGCGGAAGCAGCAGGTACCCGAAGCCGCCGAGTGAAGGATCCGTTGTGGACAAGGATCACAGGTTGCAGTTCGCCAGTGACCGCGTCGGGGATCGGCGGTAGGTCGGGGGCATTCACCATCCGCGTCGTCTTCCCTTGCTGCGATTGTCGTTGACCGGGCGTGGTCCGAGTTCGTACGGGATTTTCAGGATGCGGCGGGTTTTGGCGTCGATGTCGCAGTTGCCTGATGCGACGGAGTGGAGGATGCCGTTGTAGACGAGGTCCCACAGGTCGGGGTTGCCCTGGATCTGGCTGATCTTGAACGAGTGGATTACGTTGCCGTGGGCGTCTTTCAGCCGGAGGACTCGGTTGGTGCCGTCGGCGGAGAAACGGATGTGGGTGAGGTGGTAGGTGTCGACCCAGCTGCTGCGCCACTGCACCCAGATGGCTCCCGCTGCAGTCCAGTGGTTCTTTGTCGCACGAAACATCATCCATGGGAAGAGCACTAGCAGTCCCCATGCCCACCATTCGCGGATCCAATCGAAACCGCCTTCCTTCGCCGTTCCAAAAGCTGCGAGTATTCCAGCGGTCAATGCCGCAGAGGTGTATTGCGTCCGTACTGTGGGTTGGATCCACTCGAGTCTGGGGCCGCATTCGGGAGGTGGAGGTGGGTTTCGCGGTGGGCGGTCTCGTGAGGTGAATTCGGTACCGCGTTGGATGCGTGGTGCGCGGGGTGGCCGAGGTTCGCCGGTGGCCGGGTCGGGGATCGGTGGTAGATCACCTGCGCGCATCGTGCCCCTCAAAACAGATCTCCGACCCAGCGGGCTGCGGAACTTGTTGCGCCGGAGATATCGTCCCAGTGCTCGATTATCTCCCCGACTCCGAATGCAACGCCGACACCGGCACCAACTGCGAGTAGGGTGACGGGTCCGCCGGCTGCACTGGCGAGAATCAATTCGGTTGCGATGGTACCCGCGACAAACCCCCCCGACGCCCTTGGCGACCGCCTTGACTGCGTCCCCGCCATTGTCAGCGTCGCTCACATCGGAGAAAGTTTGCCATGCTGTCAAGCCCAACCCAACGACAGGAACCTTGGATCCGAGCGATTTCAGTGCCGATCCGTCAGGCATGAAGTCGCCGACGTTCCTCCCGAGGAGCTGGACGAACGTGTTGTCACCGAGCCCTGCGAGCAGCCGGGAATTCTCCGCAGCGAATCGCGCCGCGTCGTCGGCCTCACCTTGGACGGCCCGAACAGCTCTGGCTGCGGTGGCTTCCGGGTACGGGTCGCCCAGCCGGGCTGCTTCCGCGGCGAGTTCTCGTAGGTGAGCCAGGTTCGCACCTCGGCTATCAGCGATCGGACCCATTTCGCCAGCTCGGCGAATGCAGTCCCGACATATCCGGTGACTGTGAACGCGGCCAGCCACCCCCGCTGGGCCTGTGCGTCCTTCAGGATTGCAGTCGGCCCGCGCAGTGCTTCCGCGAACGTGCTGTGCGCTTCGACCTCGATCCCGCGACCTTCCGCGACGAGCCCCGCCCACAGTTTCGTAGGCCACAACCTGCTTTGCTCGAAGAATCTGGGGCGCAACGTCGTACGAGTTCGGATCGATCTCGATCGGCTCACCGATCCCGGTACCGAACTCCACGGGAATGCCGACGTCCGACGCGACCGTCTCGGCTTGCGACATCCGTGCCTTGGCGGTGACGAGTTCACCGGCGAACGCACGCAGGGCAGTGGCGATCACGTCGATCTCGTCCGCGGCCTCGGTGGTTCCGGCGATGATGCGGTCGAGCGTTGTCCGGAACTCGTCGCCTGCCGTGCCCTTGAACTCGTACTCGGACTCCGTGCGGCCGTCGCGTGCCGACTTCAGCTGATCCTTCACACCGGTTGCGAGAGTGGCAAGCGAATCGGCGCACGCGTAGCACGAGGCGGGATCGCCGAAGACGTGGGTGTCGAGGCTCATTGTCCACCGGCCTTCGCGATCTCCTGCGCGTTGTGATCATCGGTTTCCTGGTAGGCGCGCAGGCTGTCCTGGGTGAGGTCCGCTGCGTTGACCAGCGACCGGACCGCCACGTCCAACGAGGATGCGATCGATCCGAGGGTGTCTGCGAGCAGCACGGTGGATGCACCGGCATCGGGTACTTCGGCGGCGTCGGATCCGAGATCGTTGATCCCGATCGCTCCGGTTGCCAGACGGCTCGCGACCGAATTGAGGTCACCGATGTCGATGCTCACCGGTTCCCCGATAGTCCGATCGGATCCTGCAGCCGGCTTCGAGGCGGATCGTATTCGTCCTCGGGCGGCGGTGGTGGTTGCCGGGCGTCGAACAGGATCAGGTCGTATCCGGTGGTGCGGTGGATTTCCTGCAGTCCGGCGCTGTCTACACCCATCCACGCCTGCCGCGGTCCGCAGCAGCGGACCAGTTCTTGCAGGGACGTGTAGGCGGGTAGTGCCAGTCGACCATCGAGCAGAGTGCGCATCTCCAGCTGCACCTGCCCCGACCCGTCGCGGCGCCTGGTCGGCACGTACAGAATCTCACTCATCGACCCCCCGATCCTGTCGCACCCCCGTACGACCCGTCGCGACCATACCGCAGTGGCGATGAGTTTCCGCGCGGCACCGGGTCGGTATCGGTGACATCAGCGCATCGAATCCAGGAGATCATCATGACCACCCATTCCGCCGCCAACCACGGCACCCACACCCAGGCCGAAACGCCCGGTCGGGGCGCGCACATCGCCGGCCTGATCGTCAGCGGCCTTGTCGTCCTGTTCCTTCTCTTCGACTCCGTCATTCACCTCATGAACACCTCGCAGGTGCAGGAGGCCATGGCCGACCTCGGCTTCGATCCGGGCCTGAACAGGGTGTTCGGGATCGTGCTGCTCGTCTGTCTCGTGCTCTACGTCGTGCCGCCGACGGCGATCCTCGGCGCGGTGCTGCTCACCGGATACCTCGGCGGAGCGGTCGCGACCAACCTGCTCACCGAGCAGCCGATCGCCAGCACCACGTTGTTCCCGATCTACACCGGAATCTTCGTGTGGGGTGGATTGTGGCTGCGCGACAACGGGGTTCGGGACATCATGCCCCTTCGGCGCGCGTGACCACGGCGAACGGGCCCACCTCGGTGATCGTCAAACGCGGGTCGTCGAACAGGGTCTCGGGGAAGGTGACCGTGTATCGGCGAACGTTCGGGTCGTTCGGGTACACATCCTCAGCCAGGCGAAGCGTGTAGCCCTCGGCGCCCTGTCGGAAGACGATGGCGTCGGGTGCTCGCCACTGCAGCGAATCCCATGCGGCCAGCAGGTCGTCGGTGGATTCGAGCTCCGACCACTCCTCGATCGCGGCCGCGCGACCCCCGAAGTCCGCGAGCGGATTCGCGTAGTGCGACGTCAACGCCTGGAAGCCGAAGTAGGGGTAGTACGCGAGCAATGCGGTGTCGGCGGTGAGGACCACGTGGTCGTCGCGCTCGCCACCGAGCTGCGAGCGCAGTATCTCGTCGATCTCTGCGTAGTACGACGCGGCGCCCGGTGGCCGTTGGTCGGCGCGCTCACCGTTGCCATCGGTGTCGGTGTAGGCGACGGTGATGTCACCCCCGAGCAGCTGCGGAATGTTCTGGGCGAAGGCCAGCGCTCCGAGCGCGCCCACCGCGACGAGTACGCGCCGCACGTTCGGATTGTCGCTGGAGGCGAGGCTGATCCACCGCGAGAAGTCGACGAACGCGAACGCACCTGCCGTGCCCAGCAGCACCAGCAGGATCACCTCGAGCCGGAACGCGAGCAGCGTGTTGCCCAGCGCGGTGAACGCCATCGATGCCAGGAACCACAGATACACCGACACGACGCCGAGTCCGAGCGCCTGCGCGCGCCGCGACGACGTCGCCCGCCCGATCAGCCACACACTGCCCAACAGGCACAACAACCCGATGAGCGACATGTGGAACATCGGCAGCGGCAGGCTCGCTCCTGCGTCGGGCAGGTAGTGGGTAGCGGAACCCGATCCGGCGGTCGAGCCGCCCCCGAGCACCTCGAGCAGGAACGGTGCCCACACGATCAGTGCGACGAGCCCTGCGATCACCGCGATCGAGACGAACCGCGCGAGCACCGGCACCGTACTGCGCCATGATCCCTCGGTCCGCTTCGCGAGCAACGCCGCGACCATCGCCATCACCGTCACCGCGAACGCGGCCAGGCCCAGGTACAGCGTGTAGAACGTCGCGGCGATCCCGAGGAACAGGCCGGTGCCTACCACCGCTCCCCAGCCCTGCCGTGCGCGTTTCTGGTAGTCGCCGTCACCGAAAGCGCGCACGGGATTGAGGGCGCCCCACGCCAGCACCAGAGCCGGTGCGATCAGCAGAGCGATCACCGCGCCGTACGGCTCCGGCGACCCGTAGGCGAGCACGATCACCGTCGACGCTGTCGCCACCAGTACCGCGAGATCCGACCGGACGAGTTCCGACCACAGCACCAGCGCTACGACCGCCGCAACCGCCAGTGAGGCGATGGCATAGGGCTTGAAGGCTTCCCAGCCGTCCATCCCCAACAGGTTCGCGACACGGCCACCGATCCAGAACCAGCCGGCCGGATAGAACGGGGGCATGTCGGCGTAGTTCATGTCGCGCAGGGCCGCGCTGTCGGTCAGTCGCGTGAGGAACTGGGTGCGGAACTCCTGGTCGACGGAGATTCCGTGCAGATACAGCTTCGTCGCGGCCAGCGGCATGCCGAGTGTCGCCGTGACCAGTCCCGACAGTGCCGCCCACGACAGCACGTGCGCGCCCGTGACCCACCTGCGGCGACGCAGCAGGTAGATCGAGCACCCGAGCGCAGCCAGAGCGACGAACTGCATGACGGTCGTGACGGCCTGCGTGACGTTCGACGAGTTGAAGGCCGGCCACTGAACCCGCGCGAACGCGAACAGTCCCACCCCAGAAACGACGACCGCGACGACCACGGCCGCAACCATGCGGCCGGCGGTCGTCGCGACCTTCCGAAACGGGGCGACGGGGATGACGGTGGAACTCGCGGCGACTGTCACGGGACCCGAGCCTAGTGAAGCTGTGGGCTCCGGCGGGGAAGCCGGTGCCGTCAGATCGGCAGCTTGCGGAAGATAGCGCGCGGAATGTGCCGAAGCACGATCATCACGAACCGGAACGGGCCCGGTGCCCACACGATTTCCTTGCCCTTGTCGGACGCGGCCACCGCGAGCGCGGCGACATCCTCCTTGTTCACGGTCAGCGGCGCTTCGTCGACGTGCGCGCTGAACTTGGTGCGAACCTGGCCGGGCCGGACCACGGTCACGCGCGGACCGAACGGGCGCAGTGCCTCGCCGAGGCCCAGGTAGAAGCCGTCGAGGCCGGCCTTCGACGAGCCGTACATGAAGTTGGCGCGCTTGACCCGCTCACCCGCGACGGAGGACATCGCGATGATCCGGCCGAAGCCCTGCGCCTTCATCTTCTCGCCGATGAGCACACCGACGGACACCGACGCCGTGTAGTTCACATTCGCGACCCGAACTGCCTTGACCTGGTTCTGCCACAGCTCTTCGGAGTCGCCGTCGAGGCCGAAGGCGACGATGGCAACGTCTACGTCGCCACCCTGCCAGGCTTCGTCGATGACCTTGGGATGACTTGCGGTGTCGAGTGCGTCGAAGTCGATGACGTCGACTTTCGTCGCACCCGCGGCGTTCATCTGGGCGACCGACGCGTCGCGCAGCGGGTCGCCGGGCAGCGTCGCGAGGATCACGCGGGCGGGCGCCTTGCGCAGGTACTCCTCGACGATCGTCAGGCCGATCTCGGAGGTGCCACCGAGAAGCAGCAGGGTCTGGGGGTTACCCACGGCGTTGATCATCAGTGCAGTTCCAACCTTCTGGACATATCGGAGGCGAAGACGTTGGTGGGGTCGACCGTGCGGCGTACCTTGAGCCACTCGTCGATCCGCGGATACATCGAATGGAAGGTTTCCGCGTCGGTCCGCGAATCCTTCGCCGTGTAGAGACGACCGCCGAACTCGAGGACGCGCTTGTCGAGTTCGCGCACGAACTCGTTGAGCCCGGGCTTGATCGCGAAGTCGACGCAGATGTTCCAGCCGGGAATCGGGAAACTCAAGGGTGCCTTGTTGCCTTCACCGAACAGTTTGAAGACGTTGAGGAACGAGTAGTGCCCCGACTTCTGGATGTCGATGATGATCTTCTTGAATTCCTCGACGGCCTCTGGCGGCACGACGAACTGGTACTGCAGGAAGCCGTTGGAACCGTAGGCGCGGTTCCATTCGCCGAGCATGTCCAGCGGGTGGTAGAACTGCGTCAGATTCTGAGTCTTCCCCCGGTACGTTGCCGACTTGCGATACCACAACTCGGTCATCGTCCCGAAGGTGTACTTGTTCGCGAGCCCGTTGGGGAGCATGTTCGGCACCGTCAGCAACTGTGGTGCATCGAACTTCAGCGGGTCCTTCTGAAGCTTGGTGGGCAACTGGTCGAGGGTTGCGAGTGAGCCGCGGGAGATTGCGGCGCGGCCCAGTTTCGGCGGGGCGGAGATCGCATCGAACCACGCCGACGAGTACGTGTAGTTGCTCTCGGTGCCGTCGCTGTGGAACGCGATGGTTTCGTCGAGGCCACTGGTGACATCGCCGTCGGCGATGAAGTACGCCGTCTCGGTGGGCGTCATCTCGATGGTCGCGCGCAGGATGATGCCGGTCAGACCCATACCGCCGACGGTCGCCCAGAACAGCTTGGAGTTGCGTCCGGTGGGCGTGCACGTGCGGACCTGACCGTCCGCGGTGAGCAGGTCGATCGAACGCACGTGGTTTCCGAAGCTGCCGGCGCTGTGGTGGTTCTTGCCGTGGATGTCGGAGCCGATGGCACCGCCGATCGTGACCTGGCGTGTGCCGGGCAGGACGGGGACCCACAGACCCAGCGGCAGCGCGGCGCGCATCAGCTGATCGAGGTCGACGCCGCCGTCCACCACGACGCGACAGGTGGCGCGGTCGATGCTGTGGATCTTGTTCAGCGCCGTCATGTCGACGACGAGCCCACCTGCGTTCTGTGCGGGGTCGCCGTATGAGCGGCCGAGGCCGCGCGCGATGACACCGCGACGCAGATGTGCCGGCTTCGACTCGTTCTGCTCTGCGACCTGCGCGACGGCCTTCGCGATGAGCTCGACGTCGGGTGTGGAGAGCACCTCGGCGGTGGTCGGCGCGGTGCGCCCCCATCCGGTCAGGGTGCGTGTCTGGGTGGGGAGAGGCTCGCTCGCCTGCTCTTTCGCTGTCGTAGACATCGGAGTAGAGGCTACCCGCGTCTGCTCACTACCCGGCAAGATGCCGTAGGTCACTCGTAGCATTTTGGTGAGAATCTCCATGTTGTGGCGGTGCGGGTTGTGCCGGGACGGGCGCTACCCTCGACTCCGTGCCCGAACCCCACGACCACGTTCAGCCGCTGCCGGAACACCATGCTCCGCTCGCTCCGGAACTGCCGCTGACCGACTCGACCGCCGACGAAGCGCTCGATCTCAAGACACAGCTGGTGCGGTTCGTGCTCACCGGCGGGCTGTCGGCAATCGTCGACTACGGCCTGTATGTGCTGCTCATGGCTCTCGGCGTCACCCGCGATCTTGCGAAGGCGCTGTCCTTCATCGCGGGCACCACAACCGCTTACCTCATCAATCGGCGCTGGACCTTCAAGGCGCCGCCGAGCCGAGTGCGGTTCGCCGCGGTCGTGATCTTGTACGCGGTGACGTTCGCCGCCCAGGTCGGGATCAACCGGGTGCTCAACGAGTCGCTGGGCGACGACTGGTGGGTGACCCCGTTCGCCTTCGTGGTCGCCCAGGGCGTTGCGACGGTCATCAACTTCGTGGTGCAGCGGGTCGTGATCTTCCGGATTCGCTGAACTTTGGTGGGTTTTTGCCCGCTCAGTGGGCAAAAACCCACCAAGACCTCAAGCGCGGCGGCTCAGAGCGTGTCCGATCTGTCTGAGCACACCCTCTGGATCGTCGTTCAGTGCGTGCCATGTAAAGCGTAAGACGTGCCAGCCGGCGTTGACGAGAGCGTTCTGGCGCTCGGCGTCCATCCGGAAGCGATTGGAGTCGCGGTGCCAGGCCCAGCCGTCGATTTCGATAGCGACACGTTCCGCCTCGAATGCCACGTCGAGCTCGTAGCCGCAACTCCGGACGTGTGCGCGCCACCCGGTCAGGCCGGCAGCCCGCAGGAGGCGGTGGAGGATCCGTTCGGCCTCCGAGTGCCCGCCGTCGCCGGCAGAGCACAGCAGTCGCGCCGCCGCACGTGCACCGTGACGCTGCGAGTTTCTGCGATGGGCGCGCTCGAGTCGGGGGAGTGACGTATGCCGTTGTAGTGCGCGGTCCATGAGCACGGACCCGTTGGGCATTTCGACGGAGGCCTCGAGGACGGTCAATTCCAGGGCAGTGACAGGGAGGTTTCGCACCACCATGGTGTCTTTCCACGGCAGATCACGGCGGCGGATGCAGATGCTGTGACGACGAGGACGCGTCCGGTGGTGAGGGACGGTCACGTAGTGCTGCGTCGGTGGTTTGTCGAGGAGGCCGTGCCACCACGCAGCGCTCGGCCCCCAGGCGACTGCGTCGAACCCGGCTCCGTACACCGCTGCGCGTAGCAGAACCGAGGGAGTTTCTTCCCTATCGGCGCGCATGTAGACGCCCGGAGCGAGCGTGCACCACTCGCCGGACTGGACGTGTCGGGCTACGGCAGACGAGCTCATGCCGCATTCGAGGGCCTGAACGCGAGTGACGACGCCGTCCTGACGAGACATGATTGAGTGGATTGCTTTGCGGCTCACACCTCGTTCGACGCAGTGGCGCACTGAACGGTTCCTGCAGTACATAGTCTTGGTGGGATTGTGCCCGCACCGCGGGCACAATCCCACCAAGGTGTTACAGATGTGGGAGGAGCTCTGCGTCGCGCGCTTCGGCGAGCGTCGGTGCTGCCCGGTCCTTGGCCGACAACTCGTACTCGAGCCGGCTTCCGTCGCGCCCGACAGTCGGCCACTCGATCCCGATCTCCGGATCCAGCGGGTGCACCTCGTGCTCACGTTCGGGGTCGTAGCCCGTCGAGCACAGGTACATCACCGTCGAATGGTCCTCCAACGCCAAGAACCCGTGCCCCAACCCCTCCGAGAGGAAGATCGCACGACGATCGACAGTATCGAGCAGCACCGAATCCCACTGCCCGAACGTCGGCGATCCCACCCGCAGATCGACGACGACGTCCAGCACCGACCCCGACGCACACGTCACGTACTTCGCCTGCCCCGGCGGCACATCCGCGTAGTGGATTCCGCGCAGCACACCCGCAGCAGACACCGAGCAATTGGCCTGGGCCAGATCGAGTTCCCGACCCGTCGAATCCGTGAAGGTGGCCTGCTTGAACCATTCGAGGAACACTCCGCGGTCGTCCCCGAATTGTTTCGGCGTGATCTCCCACGCGCCGGTGATCTTCAGTTCCCGGTACTGCATGTCCTCAGGAGTCCTTTCCCCGTGCGACCAGGTCCAGCAGATAGGTGCCGTAACCCGATTTCACCAACGGATGCGCCAAGGACGCCAATTCGTCGTCGGTGATGAACCCGCGTCGCCACGCAACCTCCTCGGGCACACCGATCTTCAAACCCTGACGCTGTTCTATCGTGCGCACGAAGTTCGACGCATCGAGCAGGGAATCGAACGTGCCGGTATCGAGCCATGCGGTACCTCGGGGCAGCACCTCGACCTGAAGCTTGCCGGCCTCCAGATAGGTGCGATTGACGTCGGTGATCTCATATTCGCCACGCGCAGAGGGCTTCAGCGACCGCGCGATGTCGACGACGTCGTTGTCGTAGAAATACAGCCCAGGCACCGCATAGCGCGACTTCGGGTCTGAAGGTTTCTCCTCCAGGGACAACGCGCGACCGTCGGAATCGAACTCGATCACACCGTATGCCGACGGATCGGAGACTCGATAGGCGAATACGGCTCCGCCGTCGACGGCGGCGAACCGAGTGAGTTGTGTGCCGAGTCGGGGACCGTAGAAAATGTTGTCGCCCAACACCAGAGCGACGGATTCGTCGCCGATGTGATCGGCGCCCAGAACGAATGCCTGTGCCAGCCCGTCGGGCTGCTCCTGGACTGCGTAGGTGATGTCGATGCCGAACTGCGACCCGTCGCCGAGTAGATGCCGGAACTGACCGGCGTCGTGCGGGGTGGTGATCAGGAGGATGTCGCGGAGTCCGGCGAGCATCAATGTCGAGAGCGGGTAGTAGATCATCGGCTTGTCGTAGACGGGAGTGAGCTGCTTGCTGATCCCCAGCGTGATGGGGTGCAGCCGCGAACCGGTCCCGCCGGCAAGGATGATTCCGCGCATGCAGGTCAGTGTCCCATGGGTAGGGTTGGCGCAATGAAGCTGCTCGTCACCGGCGGTGCCGGATTCATCGGCGCGAACTTCGTCCACCAGACAGTGGCCGAACGTCCCGCCGTCGAGGTCACCGTCCTCGACAAGCTCACCTATGCGGGCAACCTCGAGTCCCTCGCGCCGGTGAAAGACGCGATCACCTTCGTTCACGGCGATGTCGCCGACACCGGCCTCGTCGACCGGCTCGTCGCCGACAGTGATCTGGTGGTGCATTTCGCTGCCGAATCCCACAACGACAACTCCCTGGCCGACCCGTCGCCGTTCGTGCAGACCAACCTCGTGGGCACCTTCGCGCTGCTCGAAGCGGTCCGTAAGCACGACGTGCGGTATCACCACATCTCCACCGACGAGGTGTACGGCGACCTCGCGCTCGACGACCCGGCGAAGTTCACCGAGGCCACGGCGTACAACCCGTCGAGCCCGTACTCGTCGACGAAGGCCGGCTCCGACCTGCTCGTCCGCGCCTGGGTGCGTTCGTTCGGAGTGCACGCGACATTGTCGAACTGCTCGAACAACTACGGCCCGTACCAGCACGTGGAGAAGTTCATCCCGCGGCAGATCACGAACGTGCTCACCGGGGTGCGGCCCAAGCTGTACGGCACCGGCACCAATGTGCGCGATTGGATCCACGTCGACGACCACAACCGTGCGGTGTGGACGATCATCGACAAGGGTGAGATCGGTGAGACCTATCTCATAGGTGCCGATGGTGAAACGGACAATCGTACGGTCATCGAGACCGTTCTCGAGCTGTGTGGTCAGGACGAAACTGCGTTCGATTTCGTCACCGACCGCCCGGGTCACGACCTGCGCTACGCGATCGACGCGACCCGGCTGAAGACCGAGCTCGGCTGGGAACCGGTCTACCGGGATTTCCGATCCGGCATGCACGCGACCATCGAGTGGTACCGCGCGAACGAGGCGTGGTGGCGGCCGCACAAGAACGCCACCGAGGCCGCCTACCGCCGAACGGAACGTACCCTCGATGCCTGAGCATGAAGTCCTGTAATGGGCAAAAGGCGCATTTTCCGTGATCCTCACCAATCGGTCGCAACTCTCACGGGATCGGCAGGCGGGGGTGTTCCCGCTGATAATGTCGCATCCGGACCAACAGGATCGACGAGATCGGGGAGTTACTCGATGGAGCAGGCACCTGCCGGCGACACGACAACTGATGAAAGCAACGTCGACGCGCTGGAGGACGCCCTCATCGAGCCGGTACGTCGCGATCGGCTGATCGTTCAGCGCGGACTGTTCGGGTCGCTGTCGTCGCGCGTGCCCGAGAAGATGTACGTGATCACCAAGGGCGACGCCGCCGCCGACCGGCACGGGCTGCAGCTCGCCGAGGCCGCGACCGCCCACACCAACACCTATTTCGGTCGGTTCGCCGCGACCTACTGGCAGCGGTGGACCGACGTGAAGACGGTGAACCTGCAGCTCACCTACGCTTCTTCGGGCAGCGCGACCTTCACGGTGTGGGCGTCCGACGCCCGTGGTCGCGAGCGCATCGTCACCTCCTCGAAGGTATCGGGATCGGGCGATCTCGATCTCGAACTTCCCATCGAGCGGTTCGTCGACGGTGGCGCGATGTGGTTCTCCGTGGAGTCCGGCAACGGCTCGCTGCTCATCTCCGACGCCCGGTGGACCGTCGCTGCTCCCGAGCACCTGCGACCGGCCGCCGTGGTCATCTGCACGTTCAACCGCGCCGACGACTGCACGATCACTGTCGGGACCCTCGCCTCCGACGACGATGCGATGTCCGACATCGATGCGGTGTGCATCGTCGACCAGGGCACCGACCAGGTGCGTTCGCGTCCCGCGTTCGCGGAGGTCGAGGAGAAGCTCGGTAAGAAGCTGATCTACCTCACGCAGCCGAACCTCGGTGGCGCAGGCGGGTTCTCCCGCGGCATGTACGAGATCACCGGCTCGCCGAACTCGGCGCACGCCAACGTGATCGTCATGGACGACGACATCCTGTGCGAGCCGGAATCCGTGCTGCGACTCAACGCATTCGCGAACATGACGGTGCAGCCCACGATCGTCGGCGCCCAGATGCTGTCGCTGAGCAACCCCCAGATCCTGCATGTCGGTGCCGAGCGTGAGGTCCTCGACGAGATCACCGCCGGCGAGCTCACCCCCGGCGCGAAGATGGGCATCGACCTCGTCAAGAAGAAGCAGGAACCCCGCTTCGACGCAGGCTGGAACGGCTGGTGGACGTGCCTGCTGCCCGCCGAGATCATCGCCGAGTGTGGTCTGCCGATCCCGCTGTTCTTCCAGTGGGACGACATCGAATACGGGATTCGTGCCCGCTTCGCCGGGCATCCGACGGTCACGCTTCCCAACGCGGGTGTGTGGCACGCCGATTTCCACCTCAAGGACTACGACGACTGGGCGCGGTACTTCAGCATCCGCAACGGTCTCGTCGTCTCCGCGCTGTACGGGCGGTTCGATGGCAATGACATCTCGAAGTACCTGTTCCGCAAGATCAGCGAACTGATCGTGTCGATGCAGTACGGCCTGGCGGCGACCTTCATCAAGGCCGCCGAGGATTTCCTCGCCGGACCCGATTTCCTGTACGACGGCGGTCAGTCCGCACTCCGGGAGCTGCGCGAGTTGCGCGATCGCTACCCCGAGACGAAGCCGCTGCCCGCGTCGCAGGTGGGTAAGGAATCGGATCCGCACACCCAGATGAAGGTGTGGGACTTCGAACCCGACAAGAAGCGCGAGGGTCTCGTTCTCCTCAAGCGGGCGGTGCAGCAGTTCCGGGGCAAGGTCGACGGCCGGCAGGTCACAGTTCCTGCGCACTTCGCGAACTGGTGGCACGTGTCGTTGTTCGAGAACGCCGTCGTCACCGACGCGTCGCAGAATGCGGTGCGGGTGCGTCGCCGCGACAAGGACACCGCCGTCGAACTCGCGAAGCACGCCGCGAAGGTGTGCTGGCGACTCCGTAAGGAAGCCCCGCAGATGAAGAAGGTGTGGCACGACGCCATGCCCAAGCTGACCAGCCGCGAGAACTGGGCTCGTCTCTACGGTATCGACGAGTAGTACATGAGGGCATGGCCGCTCCCGCTGTTGATCGGGGGAGCGGCCATGTTCATCGGTGCAGCGTTCTCGTGGGTGCCGTCGTTCTGGTGGGACGAGGCTGCCACGATCTCCGCGGCGAATCGCTCTGTCGGGGCACTCTTCGACCTGCACGCTCTGCGTGACGCCGTGCACGGGTTGCACAACCTGCTCCTGCACTGGTGGTTCTCGCTCGTCGGCATCAGTGAGTTCACCGCCCGGATCCCGGGTGCGGTGGCACTGGGCGTCGGCGCGGCCGCCGTCACCGCGACCGGGCAGAAGCTCGCCGGCCGACGCGTCGCTGTCGCGGCGGGGGTGCTGTTCGCGATCACTCCGCGGGTCACGTGGGCGGCGACCGAGGCACGCTCGTACGCATTCGCGATCGCCGGCGTCGCGGTGCTGACCCTGCTGCTGGTGACGGCGCTGACGACGGGCAAGGCGCGCTGGTGGGTGCCGTATGCGCTGCTGGTGACGGCGTCGACGGTGATCTTCGTGTACACCGCGACCGTGATCTTCGCGCACGCGGTGACGGTTCTCGTGATGAAGCGCGACGGGATGCGGTTCGGCGTGACCGCGGTGGTGGGGCTCGCGCTGTCGGGGCCGTTCGTGGTGCTCGCGGCGTCCCAGGTGCGGCAGGTGTCGTGGATCCCGCCGCTCGACGGCACGGTGACGCGCACGATCCTCGTCGACCAGTGGTTTCCGCAAGCGCCGTGGGCGGCGGTGCTGTGCGCGGTGATCGTCGTTGCGGGTGGGGTCGTCGCGGTGCGGACGGGCGTGACGCCGGGTGAACGGATGCTGCTGTGGGTGGCGGTCCCCGGGTTCGCCGTGCCGATGACCGTGCTGCTCGTGTATTCGCTGGCGTCGCGCAATCTGTATCTCGACCGGTATCTGTCGTTCACGGTGCCGGCGATGGTGCTTCTGGTGGGCTGGGCACTGGCCCGGCTCGCGACCCGGTGGTGGACGATGCTCGTTGTCTTCGTCGCGCTGGTTGTGGCTGTGTCACAGGCGTACGTTGCCCAGCGTCAGCCGTTCGGGAAGGCGGGTGGCATGGACTACAGCGCGGTCGCCGACCGGCTCGTCGAGGAGTCGGAGGTGGGGGACTGCGTCGCGTTCGAACCGACCGTGTCGTGGGCGCCGACCTCCCCGCGGGCGTTGATGGATGCGCGACCGGATGCAGTGACGGGCCTCGACGACGTCGGGCTCGGTGTCAGCGCGGTCGAGCGAACTCAGCTGTGGTCCACCGATGTGTCGCCGTCCGAACTGGCCCGACGCGCCTCCACCCGGTGCGCGGTGCTGTGGGTGATCGCCGACCGCGACCGCGAGACCGCCTGGAAGCTGTGGCATCCCAACAACGTGTGGTGGGGATTCGAGCCGTACCGATTCACCGCCACGGACACGTTCCGCGAACTGGCCGAAGCCGGTTTCGAGATCACCGACCGCGAACCGGTCCACCGGTTACAGCTGATCCGGTTGAAACCGGTTCAGACCCAGTAGGCGACGCGCGCGCGGTAGTTGCGCATCGCGAGCAGTGCGAGTCCCCAGCCGAGCACGGTGATCACCAGCACGATGACCCAGTGGTAGAGCTGCTGATCGCCACCGAGCAGCGGGGTCCGGACGATGTCGAGAAAGTGGTAGAGCGGGTTGATCTCGGCGATCTTGGCGCGGCCCTCGTTGCCCGTGCCGACGAGTGTCTGTTCGGTCCAGATGATCGGCGTCATGAAGAACAGCAGCTGCACGATGCTGCCGAGCAGCGGCGAGATGTCGCGGTAGCGGGTGGAGAGGATGCCGAAGACCAGTGACACCCACACCGCGTTGATCGCGATCAACGCCAGGGCCGGGATTGCCGCGATCGCGGTCCAGTGCAGTGGCTGTGGAAACACGATGAGGATGCCGACGTAGATGACGATGTTGTGTGCGAACAAGATCATCTGGCGCCAGACCAGGCGATACACATGGACGCTCAGAGGTGTCGGGAGCTGTTTGATCAGGCCCTCGTTGGACATGAACACGTCCGCGCCCTCGAGGATCGAACCGCTGATCAGGTTCCAGATGATGAACCCGAGCGCCACGTACGGCAGGAACGTCGGGACGTCGAGGTTGAACAGCGTTCCGTAGAGGATTCCCATCGCAATCGCCGAGACACCGGTCGCGATGGTGATCCAGAACGGGCCGAGCACCGAGCGACGGTAGCGTTGCTTGATGTCCTGCCACCCGAGGTGGAACCACAGCTCCCGATGCGAGAAACCATCGCGGAGATCCTCGAATGCACGCTTGAACGTACGGGAGGACGATTCGATCGGCTCGTCATCGACAGTGAGGGCATCAGACACGGGTCCCGAGCCTACCCGCGTCGAAATCGGCCCGGTTCCGGTGTGGTCGTAGCGATGGTTCACAGCCGCCAGGTGTGACGTCCCAGCACCCGGCGCTCGTAGTTGTAGGTGTTGACGCGGCTCGCGATGAAGAAGGCGAATCCGAAGGTCACGATTCGGTCGATGCTGGGCGGCAGGTCCAGGATCACGCTGACGATTCCGATGGCGATGCCGAGTCCCACCAACACCAGGGCTTTCCGCCACAAGCGCAGATACAGCAGGTAGAAGACACCGAAGACTGCTCCGAGCCAGTTGAAGTTCAGCTTCATGCGCTTCCCGAACGACAAGTCCCGGAATGCGGCGGTGTAGGCGGGTGAAGTCTTGATCGCGCCCGGTGTTCCGTTCCTGTCGAAGAACTCGAACCGGAACCGCCACGTGTTGCTCAGGCCCTCGTACTTCTCGGTGTCGGGCGTGCTGATATCCGTCATGATCCCCCCGGATGTTCGACCGTTCCCCCTGAACGGTTCAACGCATTATGCACGGTGGTCCTTCAGGAGCTGCGCGAGTGTCCGGAGTCCGTGTTCGGTGGCGTCCGCGTCGGCGTGGCTGAAGTTCAGGCGCATGGTGCCGAGCTGCGGTCGGTCGGGGAAGAACTCCTCGCCCGGCATGAACGCGACACCACGATCGATTGCGGTGGCGAGAAGCGTTCGGGTATCGACCGGCCGCGTGAGACGGAGCCAGAAGAACAGCCCGCCGGCGGGCGCCTCCCACTCGGCGAGTCCGCCGAGGTGGCGACGCAAGGCGTCATCGAAACTGTCGCGACGCGTCCGGTAGAACGAGGCGAGTTGGTCGAGGCGACTCGCCCAGCCCGGGTCGGTGAGGGCGTTGCGCACGAGTTGCTGGGACAGGGTGGAACTGTGCAGGTCGACAGCCTGCTTGAGCATCACCAATTGCGGGAAGAGATCCTCGGACGCCGTGAGGAACCCGAGGCGCAGTCCGGGCGCGAAGGTCTTGGAGAACGAGCCCTGGTACACCCAGGACCCACCGCCCATGCGTGCGGTGACAGGCGCTCGGTCGCACGGTTCGTATGCGAGTTCACGGTACGGGTCGTCTTCGAAGAGTGTCGTGTCGCTGTCGAGGCAGGCGTGGGCAAGGCTGTTGCGTTCGCCGTCGGTCGCGCACCGTCCGGTGGGGTTGGCGAAGGTGGGCACGACGTAGGCGAGCGGGGCGCCCGGGCTGCCGGCCCAGTTCAGGTCGGTGAACGCGGCGCCGTACAGACGGAACACCTGGAGTGCCGCAAGGTAGGTGGGGGATTCGACGGCGACTGGAGTCCCGGGGTCGACGAACAACTTCGCGACGAGGTCGATGCCCTGTTGGCTGCCGGACAGAATCATGACGCGCTCCGTCGGCGCGTCGAGGCCGAGCGCGCGTAGTTGCTCGGACACGAGGGTGCGCAGCTCGGGGTCGCCTTCGCTCGGCCCGTATTGCAGGGAAGTGGGGGCGATGGAGTGGGTGAGGTGTGGGAGCGTCTCCGACGCGGGAAGGCCACCTGCGAACGACACCATGCCCGGCCGGTCTATGACGGAGAGGATCTCGCGGATCGGTGACGGTCGAAGTGAGGCGATGCGTTGGGAGAACATGGACAACCCGTCTGATAGGTCAATGTTGTTGACGTACTCTAAGGCGTGAGTGAGAATAAGGTCAATATGTTTGACCCAAATCGTGAGAGGGAGCTGAGGGAGGCGATCGAAGACTTCTTCTTCGGATACCGCGCCTTCACCGCGCTACCCGATCGGCTACTTGCGGAACGTGGACTCGGCAGGACGCACCACCGCATTCTGCATTTCGTCCGCCGCGACGACGGGCTGTCGATCGGCGCACTCCTCGACATCCTCGGTATCACCAAGCAGGCGCTGCACCGGCCGATCAAAGACCTCGAGTCGCAGGGGCTGATCGTCATCGCACCCGACGCGACCGACCGGCGGGTCCGTCGGCTCACGATCACCGACGACGGACGTGCGCTCGAAGCCGAACTGACCGACGCTCAGATGTGTCTCCTCGACAACACGTTCCGTCAGGCCGGGGAGGGGGCGGAGGCGGCATGGCGGGCGGTGATGGAGTTGCTTCGCGCGGATCCGTCCGACCCTCGCTGACGGAATCGGGTGAAGGTCGACCTGATCGGGAAGAGGTTTACTGAGCCGACCCGTCGACGTCCTCGGCGGGAACGCGCAGGGCCACCGGGGCAGCCGGATTCTGGCCGGTAGGTGCATTCTGTGTGGGATCGACGACGAGGACCGGCACGGGACAGTGCTCGGTGAGATACGCCGCGACGCTGCCCATCATCTGTTTGGACAGACCGCGACCGCGTTTGCCGATCACCAGCACGTCGGCATGCTGTTCGGTCGCGAACCAGCGCAGACTCTGCCCCGCGGGGCCGGCGATGACGGCGTAGCCGACCGGTACATCCTCGGTGCCGGACGCAGCGGCCTCCAGGCGTTCCTTCGCCCTGGCGAGTACCTCCGAGTCGATGTCGGCTCCGTCGTCGTACGACACCACCGCGACGAGCTCGAGCACCCCTCCACCCGGCGCGAACAGTTTCCGCGCGGTGCGCAGCGCTTGCTCCGCGTGCTTCGAGCCGTCGAACCCCACCATCACTCGCAGGCCACCGGATTCCTCGCTAGCGGTACCCCACATCGCGACCGGTTCCGACGCGATCGACCGAGGATTCCGTTCGATACGTTCGAACGCGATGGGTACGAACAGGGGCCCGAGGATCACCGCGATGATCGTCCAGCGCGGATCGTGCCCCTTGCGGGCCATCCACAATCCGGTGGCGAGCCCGGTGAGCACCCACACGCCGATGAAAACCCACAGCGCAGTCCAGTTCACGGTGTCCTCCTGAAGTGTGAAGGGGCGAGGTCGGAGCGGGCCATAGGGCTCACCGTCCCTGGTAGACGTCGGGGATGCCGTCGCCGTCGTCGTCGACCCGGTCGCGTTCGGCGACGACGCGGTACGCACGGTTGCGGATGGTGAGGACGATCGACGCCAGAACGGCACTGAGCACCGACCCGAACAGCACCGCGACCTTGGCGTGGTCTGCCTCGAGTGATCCGGCGCCGAACGCAAGGTCGCCGATCAGCAGGGAGACAGTGAATCCGATACCTCCGAGCAGCGACACACCGAACACGTCGATCCAGCGCAGGTCGTCGTCGAGTCGGGCTCGCGTGAATTTCGCCATCACGAAGGTGGTGCCGAAGATCCCGACGACCTTGCCTACGACGAGCCCGGCGGTCACACCCACGGAGACCGGATCGGTGAGCGTGGAGGTGAGACCCGAGAGACCTCCCACTGTGACGCCGGCGGCGAAGAACGCGAAGATCGGCACCGCGATACCGGCGGACAAGGGTCGGATCCGATGTTCTACGCGTTCGGCGACGGCGATCTTCTTGCCCTTGACGTGCCGCGACACGGGGACGAGGAAGCCGAGCAGCACACCGGCGATGGTGGCGTGCACACCGGACTGGTGGACGAGCCACCAGGTGATGATGCCCAAGGGCACCAGAACCCACCATGCCGTCACGCCGCGCTGCATGGCGAAACCGAACGCGGCCAGCGGAATCAGGGCCGCACCCAGGTACAGCAGGTTCAGATCATCGGTGTAGAACACGGCGATCACCGTCACCGCGAGCAGGTCGTCGACCACCGCGAGAGTGAGCAGGAACGTTCGCAGCGCCGTCGGCAGATGCGACCCGATCACCGCGAGAACTGCGACCGCGAAGGCGATGTCGGTGGCGGTCGGTACCGCCCACCCGTTCAAGGCCGCGGCGCCACCCTGCAGGTTGATCGCGACGAAGATCAATGCCGGGGCCGTCATCCCACCGACCGCGGCGACGATGGGCATCGCCGCACGTCGGAGATCACGTAGATCGCCCTCGACGAATTCACGTTTGAGTTCGACACCGACGATGAAGAAGAAGATCGCCAGCAACCCGTCGGCCGCCCAGGTGCCCAGCGACAGGTGCAGATGCAACGACTCCGGGCCGAACGTGGTGTCGCGCAGCGCGTGATACGAGTCCGACCACGGCGAATTCGCCCAGATCAGCGCCGCGAGCGCAGCGAGCAGGAGCAGGGCGCCGCCGACCGTCTCCTTGCGGAGGATGTCCGAGACGCGGCGTGATTCTTCCCAGGAACCGCGTGACAGCAAGGGAAGCGAAGAAAAGATTCCGGGCATCACACGCCTCCGGATACGGAGAAGGAATCGTTGCGATGGCACGACGGAATCATCAGACCTCCGGTTCGACAGCAGAAAACACTCGCCGACCAGACTTCCCGGCACACCGCTGATCACCGTACCGCACCGGTCGCTCTCGACCGGTGCACCGAGAGAAACTGCCGCGAGAAACTCAGGAGCGCCGCGCGGCTCCTGCGACCGCATTTGCCGCGAGCATCCCGAGGCTGATCCCCGCTCCTTCCCACCGTTCCTTCTGCTTCGTCGGCAGCAGATTCGATCCCGCAACCACCGCCGCGACGGGAACCAAGGGGGTGACGAGTGCCGACGACCAGCGCGGATATCGAGTGCGGCCCTGATATGTGAGTACGGCGGTCTCGACGGACACCGCCGCGACCGCGACTCCGAACGCGAGGTAGGCAGTGCGGATGGCCTGGGAGATCTCTTCGGCCTGGTCGAGGAGCTTCGCGCGTTGCGTTGACGCGGGGTCCGCGTCGTCTGCGGCATGGAGCGTCGCGCCCCACGGATAGAACGTGCCGTGGATGAACGAGGCGATCGATGCTGCGCCGGCGTAGGTACCGGCGATGCGCACCGCGCGGGCGTTGCCGGCCGGACGCACAGCGTCGTAGAGCTGCCAGGCGGAGGCGACGTGCAGCGGCGTCGCGAGCACTCCCCACAGGGCTCCCGCTCGAAGTCTCTTCGTGGACGACCCGAGCAACACCGTGGCCGAGGTGTCGAGGTCCGGTTCTTCGCGTAGGAGCCGACGGTCCTCCGGTCGGGCGCGTGTGCCGAGCAACAGCAGGTCCCCTACGGTGTAGCACCCGGACGCCGCAGCACCCGCGAGCGCGCTCGCCCGCGCCCAGTTCATTCTTGCCATAGCGTGCACTGCCTCCCCACGTCGTTTCCGTAGGGACACTAGCCGCGCCCGCCACGATGTGGGGGTGCGACGACAGCCGCGCGCCCGCTGCGGCGCGCGGCTATGGCAGGTTCTCGTAGAGCATCGCAATCTGCTCGGCGTACTTTGCGTCGATCGGCTTGCGCTTGAGCTTCATCGTGGGAGTGAGTTCGTCGCCCGACGGTTCCCAGATGGTCGGAAGGACCGTGTACTTCTTGATCTGCTCGACCCGCGACAACTTCGAATTCGCCACCTGCACCGCCTTCTCGATCGCCTCGAGGACGACGGGATGCTCGGCGAGCTCCTCATGGGGGCCGGGCAATCCGTGTTCCTGCGCGAATGTTGTGAGTGCATCGGGGTCGAGTGCGAGCAACGCGACGTTGAACGGCCTGTCGTTGCCGATGACGACGGCCCCGCCGAGCATCGGACACGCTGCGCGGAGCACACCCTCGATGTTGGCAGGCGACATGTTCTTTCCCGCGGCGTTGACGATGAGTTCCTTCTTGCGGTCGATGAGTCGTACATAGCCGTCGGAGTCGATCTCGGCGATGTCACCGGTATGCAGCCACCCGTCGGTGTCGATCGCGTCGGCCGTTTTCTCCGGATCGTTGCGGTATCCCTTCATGATCAGAGGGCCTTTGACCAGGAGTTCACCGTCGTCGGCGGTCGTGATCTCCACTCCGGGGACCGCCTGGCCGACGGTGCCGATGCGGATCGCGCCGGGGCGGTTCATGGTCACCACGCACGACGTCTCCGACATTCCCCATACCTCGGAGCATGGAATGCCCAGCGCCAGAACGAATTCGAGTACTTCGGGTGAGATCGCGGCGGCGCCGGTGACGGCGGCACGGACCTGGTCGAGTCCGAGCTTCTGACGGATCTTCGACAACACCAGCTTGTCGGCGAGGCCGTGCTGCAATTCGAGTGTTCTGGGGACGGGTTTGCCATCGGATTGCAGCCGCGCGCGTGTGCGACCGACGTCGATCGCCCACATCGCGAGCTTCTTCTTCACCGGGCTGGATTCCTCGGCGAGTGTCTTGTCGATCGCGGCCTTGAGTTTGTACCAGACCTGCGGCACGGCGCCGAACAGCGTCGGACGGACGCTCGGCAGCACCGCGATCGCCTGTTTGAGATCGTCGAGCGTCGTGATCTGCATGCCGCCGTAGATGCTCGAGTAGTGCGAGCCCCACCGGTTCGCGATGTGCGCATCGGGCAGATAGGACACGATCCGGTCGTCGGGGCCGGTGGGCAGGAATGTCGTGGTTGCCTTCAGTTCGGCGAGAAGGTTGGCATGGGTGAGTTCGACCCCCTTCGGGGGGCCGGTGGTGCCGGACGTGTAGATGAGGGTGAGCAGATCCGACGGCTGCACGGCTTTCCACGCGGCCTCGAAGTCGAACTCTGCATCGGCGGCGGCTTCCAGATCGTCGAGCGACAGCGTGCCCTCGGGCTTTGCGTCGATACACACCAGGTGCTCGACCTTCGTGGTGCCGATCGCTTTCTGCAGCACCGGGACGAACTGCTCCTCGCAGATCATCACACGATTACCGGCATTGCCGAGCACGTACGAGATCTGCTCGGCGGTGAGCGAGTTGTAGATCGAGAAGGGCGTCGCGCCCAGGTGGAACGCTGCAGTGTCGACGAGGTGGAACTCCGGGCGGTTGGTGAGCATCAGCCCGACGGTGTCGCCGTGCCGGACCCCGAGCCCGGCAAGCCCGGCGGCGAGTCTCTCGACGCGGTCGGCGTATCGGCGCCAGGTGTACCGGACGGAGTCGTCCGGTGTGCGCAGCGCGACGCTGTCGGGATACGCCGCGGCGGTGGTTTGGAAGGCATCGCAGAGGGTGGACGGTGCACTGTCACGAGGTGTCATGATCGCTCCCACGAGGATTAGTGCGAAAAGTGTAAAGCGGACTGCACACATCCGTGGCCGGATTGGTGTGAATCCCTGGGACACTGCGGATTCGCGCGACCTACCATCTGAATCTCCCGAGTCGCTCGATTGCCTTCTGAAGATCCGAACCTCTGACAGCTACACGAGAATGGATGTCTCCGGCGGGGGCGACCGCGCGCATCTGCATCGGTTGGGACGGCAAGTGGATGGTCCTCGACGGCAGCACCGATCGTCGCACCGCAGACGCGTTCACCGCCGACTCCATCACGGTGTGAGGGCAAGGCGATTCGGATAGCCCTGAGCATATTCGGCTATTACGGACGGTAGCGATGTAACGCCTCGGTCGAGTCGGCCGATCTCGAGTTGATCGAACTGCCCGGGGTCGGCAGTCGACCAAGCCAACCGATGTCTGGCGCGAGCGGTGCACGCTCTGCCCTGGGAGCGTGGAGGAACCACCGATGACCGAACCCGTACAGGGCTGGGAGCCGACCACGAAGTATCAGCGAGATCTCGAACCGGGGGAACTCGAAGAACTCAACAGGCTGCGTGCGTGGAAGGAACAGCAGGAGCGCGAGGCGCAGTCTCGGCAGATCCAGGAGCAACAGCGTCATGCGCACCAGCAACGGCTTGCGTACGAAGAGCACCAGCGGCGTATTGCCGAGCAGCAACGCGCGTCGTATCAGGCGCCGTACTACGCGCAGCCGCACTACGCACCGATCCAGCAGGTCACCGTCCACAATATGCCTGCCCGTGCAGAATGCCCGCACCTGCTTCACTTCGTGCTCACACTGATCACGTGTGGAATGTGGTTACCGGTGTGGATCATCCACGCGATCTACGTTGCATCGAAGAGTTGACGCGGTCGCCTTCGCCTCAGGGCCGGGTGAACTTCTCCTCGCGCCCCAACTTGCGTAGCCGCACCCACTCACGCAGACCCGACGGGTCGCGGCGCGTGACCAGGAAGTACCAGCCGAACCGCACCCACTCCTGAGGCAGCAGCCGACGCAGCCCCGGCTGCGATAACAGGTAGCCGCGGTTGCGGTACGTGAAGTACCGCTTGACGTCGTTGTCGGGGAACTGGGTATGCATCCGGCCGCCGAGGATCGGCTTGAACTCGTCGGCGCCGTCGGGGTGGAGATACGCGGTCTGCAGGCACGTTCCGAAGGGGAGCCCCGAGCGCACCAGCCGCCGGTGAACCTCCACTTCGTCGCCGCGCACGAACAGTCGCAGGTCGGGCACACCGACCGCGTCGATCGCGTCCGCGGTGAACAGCGCGCCGTTGAACAGCGAGGCGATGCCGGGGAGCAGGTCCTCCTCGCCGAGTTCGTGACGCCAGCGCCGCCACACCACACCGCGACGCAGCGGGAACGCCAACCGGCCGGGCTCGGCGATGTCGCACACCACCGGCGACACCTCGGCCAGGCCGTTGCGCTCAGCGCAGTCGAGCAACGTCGCGAGGACCTCGTCGCCGTCGGGGCGACCGTCGTCGTCGGCGAGCCACACCCAGTCGGCGCCCAGCGACAGCGCGTACAGGATGCCGAGCGCGAAGCCGCCTGCTCCGCCCAGATTGTGCTTCGACCCGAGATAGGTCGTGGGCAGCTCGACCGCGTCGACCAGCCGGCGCACCTCGTCTTCGTCCGCATTGTCCACCACGACGAGATGATCGAGCGGTCGTGTCTGCGCAGCCAGCACCTGCAGCGATTCGGCCAGGAGTTCGCGTCGGCGATGGGTGACGACGACGCCGATGATGCGTTCGTCAGACACCGTTGCCGCCCGTCGAGGAATCGGCGGTACGTTCACGCTCGAGTTCTTCGAGGACGGTGTGCACGTGGTCGCCTGCATCGTCGCCTTCGTAGGCGCGCACCACTTCCTCGATGCCGCCCTCCTGGCGGATCTGGCCGTGATCGATCCACATGGCCCGGTCGCACAGCTGCGCGAGGAACTCGTTGGAATGGCTCGCGAAGACGAGAATGCCGGATCGCGCCACCAACTGCTGCAGCCGGACTCGTGCCTTCTTCATGAACTCGGCGTCGACCGCGCCGATGCCCTCATCGAGCAGCAGGATCTCAGGATCGATGCTCGTGACCACACCCAGCGCGATGCGTACCCGCATACCCGTCGAATAGGTGCGCAGCGGCATCGACAGGTAGTCGCCGAGCTCGGTGAAGTCGGCGATCTCGTCGACCTTCGCGAGCATCTGCTTTCGGGTCATGCCGAGGAACATGCCGCGGATGAGGATGTTCTCGTAGCCGGAGATCTCGGGGTCCATGCCCACACCGAGGTCGAAGACCGGTGCGACCCGCCCCCGTACCCGCGCCGCGCCGCGCGTCGGCTCGTAGATACCCGACAACAGGCGCAGCAGCGTCGACTTGCCGGCGCCGTTGTGCCCGACCAGCCCGACACGGTCGCCTTCCTTCAGCGACATCGTGATGTCGCGAAGCGCTTCGACGACGACGACGTCGGAGTCGTTGCGGCCGATCGCGCCGCCGGCCTTGCCCAGGAACGCCTTCTTCAGCGACCGGGTCTTGGCGTCGAAGATCGGAAAGTCGACGCATGCGTTACGGGTTTCGATGCTGACTCGGCTCACGATGCTGCTCCAGACGCTGACACGAGTTTCGAGCCTACCGGTCCGCTTCCAGCCCCTGACGCCTACAGGTACTGACCGGTACCTGTATGGCCGTGCCCCTGCTGGTCATCCGGCCCGCTCTGGAGGTTCAATCCGGGAGGCAGCGCGCCCTGACGCATCTGCTCGAGCTGCGCGCGGGCTGCCATCTGCTGGGCGAACAGCGCGGTCTGGATTCCGTGGAACAACCCCTCCAACCAGCCGACGAGCTGGGCCTGAGCGATGCGGAGCTCGGCGTCGGACGGAACGGATTCTTCGCTGAACGGCAACGCGAGCCGCTCGAGTTCGTCGCGCAGTTCGGGAGCGAGGCCCTGCTCGAGCTCCCTGATCGAAGAGTGATGGATCTCTTTGAGCCGCGCACGGCTCGCATCGTCGAGGGGAGCGGCCTTCACCTCTTCGAGTAGCTGCTTGATCATCGTGCCGATGCGCATGACCTTCGCGGGCTGCTCGACCATGTCGGAGAGCGTCTCTCCGGCGCCCGCCTCGTCCTCGGACGCTTCTTCCGGTCGCGGCGCTTCGGTCTGTGCCTCGCCACCGCGAGGAACACGGACGGGTCGGCCGTCCGGACCGATCACCAGAACATCGTCATTCTCGGGATGCGTCATGAGTCAATTCTGGCCTTTCCCGGCGATCGTTGCGGCGCCGACCCGATCGATGAGCGAAATGTCCGCGATTTCCCTCCCCGAGCGTACCCATCGGTAGGTGGTTGCCGGGAGCGAGCGACCACCGGTTGACTGCAAGATTTAGAGTGTCTGCCATGGCTTACGACGTTGCCCGGATTCGGGGGTTGATCCCCTCGCTCGGCGACGGTTGGATCCACCTCGATCCGCAGGCCGGTATGCAGATCCCCGACGCGGTGTCCCGCACCGTGTCGACGGCGTTTCGAAACGCTGCAGGATCTGCGGCGGGCCGGCACATCTCGAACCGTCGAAGCGCAGGGATCCTCGATGCGGCGCGCACCGCGATCGCCGACGTGGTGGGCGGCGACCCGGCCGGCGTGGTCCTCGGACCTAGCCGCGCGGTGCTGCTCGCATGGCTGGCCGAATCGCTGAGCCCACGGCTCGGGCTCGGAACCGGCATGGTGCTCTCGCGTCTCGACGACGAAGCGAACGTGGCGCCGTGGCTCCGGGTGGCGAGCCGTTACGGCGCGCAGGTGCGGTGGGCCGAGGTCGAGATCGAGACGTGCGACATGCCGGCCTGGCAGTACGAGGAACTGATCACCCCGACGACGCGCCTGGTCGCGTTGTCGGCGGCTTCGTCGGTCGTGGGATCGGCACCCGACGTCCGTGCGGTGTCCGACCTCATCCACGATGCGGGCGGTCTCATGGTCGTCGATGCCGCAGGTGCCGCACCGTATGCCCACCTCGACATGGCCGACCTCGGCGCCGACATCGTCACTGTCGACGCGGCCGCCTGGGGCGGACCTCAGATCGGGGCGTTGGTCTTCGCCGACCCTGCGCACCTCGACCGGGTACCGGCGATGTCGCTCGACCCGCACGCGCGCGGGCCGGAACGGCTCGAAGTGGGCGGCCATCAATACGCGCTGCTCGCCGGTGTCACCACATCGATCGACTTCCTGGCCTCGCTCGACGACGAAGCCACCGGCAGCCGACGGGAACGGCTCGAGATTTCCATCAGCTCGATGCAGCACTACCAGGACAAACTCTTCGAGCGGCTCCTGCGCCAACTCGACAGTCTCAGCGGCGTCATGGTGCTCGGGCGTGCGTCGAGCCGAGTGCCCACGATCAGCTTCACGATCGACGGTGTGCCTGCCGACAAGGTCGCCACGCACCTGGCCGATCGGCGCATCGCGACCGTTGCAAGCACTCGCGGGACGAGCCGGTTGCTCGACTCACTGGGCGTGAGCGACGAGGGCGGCGCCGTCAGCATCGGCCTCGCGCCCTACACCACAGCGTTCGAGATCGACCAGCTCGTCCGCGAACTCCGCAACTTCTGATCTCGGTCGGCGCGGCCTACCTGCTGTCGATCTTCAGCACGACCTTGCCCACGGTCTCGGGGGAGTCGAGCAGCTCGTGTGCCTTGGCGGCTTCCGTGATCGGAAGCTCGGCGTGCACGACGGGCTGAACCTTGCCTTCGTCGACCAGCGGCCAGAGATGTTCACGGACCGCTGAGACAATGGCACTCTTACCCGATTTTCCGGTGTCGGGTCGGCCGCGCAGGCCCGTTGCAGTGACGTGGCCGCGCTTGGCGAGTAGCTTGCCGAGGTTCAACTCGCCCTTGGTGCCGCCCTGCATACCGATCACCACCAGTGTGCCGTCGGGTGCGAGCACGTCGATGTTCCGCGACAGGTAGGCAGCGCCCATGTTGTCGAGCACGACGTTCGCGCCGCCGTAGGCCTTTTTCACCTCGACGACGAAATCCTGGTTGCGGTAGTCGATCGCCAGGTCGGCGCCCAGCTCGCGGCAGCGATCGAGCTTGCCGGCGGACGCCGTGACCACCACCGTCGCACCCAGAGCCTTGCCGACCTGGATGGCATGTGTACCGATGCCGCCGCCACCACCGTGCACCAGCAGGACATCTCCACGGGTCAGACCGGCGCCTATGACGACGTTCGACCACACCGTGCACGCGACCTCGGGCAGTGACGCTGCGGCAGCGAGATCCATGTCTTCGGGTACCGGAAGAAGTTGAGAGGCGGGAACCACGACCTGCTCCGCGTATCCGCCGCCGGTGAGCAGCGCGCAGACCCGGTCGCCGATCTTCCACCCGGACACTCCCTCGCCGAGGTCGGCGATCACACCGGAACACTCGAGTCCGAGGATCTCGCTGGCTCCGGGCGGTGGTGGGTACAGGCCTCGACGCTGCAGCAGGTCGGCTCGGTTGACCGCGGTGGCGGCAACATCGAGGAGAACCTGTCCGGGACCGAGCTGCGGGTCCGGTTGTTCGATCCACTGGAGAACTTCGGGCCCACCGGGTTCGGTGGCGACGATTGCGTGCATGTCGACGACGTTATCGTGACGGGCTCGGGATATGGCAATGACTCGCGCACATGCTCGCCTCGGAATACCTGGCGGTAACTTCCCGGGCACGTCGGTGATTACACTTCCCGCGTGACCGGCGAACATGACACACCGAACTGGCTGACTGCGGAGGAACAGGACGCCTGGCGGCGGTATATGGACGGCAACAGCAGGCTGATGGAAGTACTCAACCGAAACCTGCAGGACCAGCATGGGTTGTCCCTTGCCGAATACCGAATCCTGGTCATGCTGACCGAAGCCTCCGAGGGTTCGCTGCGTATGAGTGAACTGGCCGATGGTGTGCTGTCGTCCCGTAGTCGCCTCACTCACCAGATCCGGCGCATGGAGACCGACGGAATGGTCGTGCGGAGTTCGTGCCCCGAGGACGGTCGTGGCGTGCTCGCCACCGTCACCGACGAAGGCCGTCGTCGCCTCGCGGACGCTGCTCCCACCCATGTCGACGATGTGCGCACCAACCTGATCGATCTGCTGAGCAAGAGCGAGCTGAACACCCTCGGCAGAATCTTCGCGCGCGTAGACGAAGCCCTCGCTGACAAGTAGTTCGGCGATGCAGTTAAGATTTGGCACGGAAGCGTGGCAGAGCGGCCGAATGCACTCGCCTTGAAAGCGAGCGTCGTGAGAGCGACCGGGGGTTCAAATCCCTCCGCTTCCGCCAGAGCCCCTCACCTGTTCGAACAGGTGAGGGGCTTTTCTGTGCGCCTCTGTGCGCTCGAAAGAACTTGTTGTGCCAAACCTTCAGAAATGCAATTCTTGTACAGAAGAACTACATTTCCGAATTTGGCGCAAGGAGACTCGATGGCTTCGACCGATGGCGAGTTCGCGAGGCGTTACGGATCGTGGGGACTGGTGGTAGGGGCGTCGGAAGGTGTCGGAGAGGCATTCGCGCACGCCCTCGCCGAACGCGGAGTCAATGTCGTGCTGCTCTCGCGACGTAAGCCGAACCTCGACATTCTCGCCGAGACCCTCCGCGAGCGCCACGGAGTGAAGACCGAGGTGCTCGCGGTCGACCTCTCCGAATCCGACGCGGTCGCGCACATCGTCGATGGGACGGCCAGGCTCGAAATCGGAATCGTGCTGTACGGCGCTGGAGCTGATTCCTCGCCGGCCCCGTTCCTCTCACGTTCCGTCGAGTCCGCACTCGCGATGGTCCAGCGCAATTGCGTCACCTCGATGGCGTTGGCGCATCACTTCGGAGCGGCCATGGTCGAGCGAGGCAGGGGTGGCATCATCCTCGTGACGTCCGGGTCAGGTCTGCGTGGCTGTTCGAACATGGTGGCTTACTCCGCATCGAAGGCTTTCGACCTCGTGATGGGTGAGAGCCTATGGGCCGAATTCAATCCTGAAGGTGTGGATGTGTTGTCGCTGGTGCTCAGTCGAACGGATACCCCGGCATTGCGACGGCTGATGCTCGAAATGGGGCAGATCGAGAGCCTCGACACGCCGGTTCCAGGCGCGACGAGCCCCGAGGACACCGTGGCGCGCGCTCTCGAGAATCTCGACAAAGGGCCGACGTGTCTTGTGGGGGAGCAGTTGCAGCAGTCGGAGCAGTATTTCTCGACGATGACGCGGAACGAAGCCGTTCGTGTGATGGCCGAAGCCACGCGCTCACTCAACACCGCTGCCAAGTAGGCGGGCGCAATACAGCCACCGGCCCCAAGGCACGGGTGTGCCTTGGGGCCGGTGGCTGTGTTCTTCTTGCATGTGGAGGGGGTGACCTTCAGCGACGGAACACCGTTCACCGCTGAATCGGTGCAGGGCAACTTCGATTCCATCGTGAACACTCTCGGCGGAGTCAAGGCTCCGCAGGCCACCGGGTACCTCGCCGGTTACACCGGCACCACCGTGCTCGACGAGCGCACGGCCAGGGTCGATTTCTCGGCACCCAACGCGCCGTTCCTCCAGGCCACCTCGACTCATCAACTCGGGTTCCTCTCTGCCGAGGATGTCGCGAAGAGCGCTGAGGAACGGTGTGCAGGCGAGTTGTCCGGCACGGGACCGTTCACGTATGAGGACTATCAGCAGGACCGGTCGGCAACGCTCGTCAAGCGCGCCGGGTATGCCTGGGGATCGGACGTCTTCGCGCACGACGGTGAGGCCTACCTCGACCGGATCGAATTCACCATCGTTCCCGAATCCGGTGTTCGCACAGGTTCTCTTGCGTCCGATCAGCTCGACGCGGTCTCCGATGCCCTTCCCCAGGATGCCCCGCAGATCGAAGGTGTCGGTGGCCGCATTCTCACCACGCCGAATCCCGGCCTCCCGTTCGGTTTCCAGCCCAACGTGAGCCGCGGCGTGCTCTCCGATCCCGCCGTCCGTAGTGCACTGATCCCTGCGATCGACCGCACCGAACTCGTCGACACGGTTCTCGGCCCCGACTTCGTGCCCGCGACGAGCGTACTCGCCTCGGTGACACCCGGGTACGTCGCGGTGGACGAGGTCACCTACGACCCCGATGCGGCGGCGAGGATCCTCGACGACGCCGGATGGGTGCCGGGCGAAGACGGTATCCGCGTCAAGGACGGGGAGAGGTTGAGCTTCTCGGTGCTGTTCAGCTCGGTGTTCGCCGGGAACCAGGCGATTCTCGAACTCGTCCAGCAGCAGCTGCGGGAGGTGGGTGTAGACCTGCAACTCGATCTGGTGTCGACGCCCGAGACCACCGCCCGCCAGAACACCGGAGACTACGACACGACGTACTACAACAGCACACGCGCCGATGGCGACATCCTGCGCACAGCGTTCGGTACCGAGGGCAGGAACCTCAACCAGCGTGGTCCGATCCCGGAACTTGACGACATTCTCACCGTACAGCTGACGACGACCGACCCGGCGACCCGTAGCGGCTACATCGAGGAGGCTCAGCAGCTCGTGATCGACAACGCCCTGTTCATTCCGACGGTCGAGTTGTCGCAGGCGATCGGTGCCGGACCGAAGGTGCAAGACCTGTTGTTCGAAGCGTCGGCACGCCTGCAGTTCTTCGACACCTGGCTCAGCGAGTAGTCATGTTGAGCTACCTCGCTTCCCGCTTCCTCCAGGCCGTCGGCGTGCTGTGGGCTGCATTCACCGTTTCGTTCGGCGTGCTGTTCCTTCTACCGTCCGACCCGGTGAGCATGGTGGCCGGCTCCGACAACGGAACACCGGTCGACGCTGCCGCAATCGAGCAGCTGCAGGCGCGTTACGGCCTGGATCAGCCGGTGTGGGTTCAGTACTGGAATGCTCTGAGCAATGCGGTCCGGGGTGATTTCGGAATCTCCATCTCCACTGGCAGGCCGGTGACGGAGGCGATCGCCGACGCGTTGCCGAGCACCCTTGCCCTCGCGTCGTTCGCGCTGGTGCTGGCGGTGACATTCGGTACTGTGGTCGCCTTCCTCGCCACCTACACGCGTATCGGCTGGCTGCGGAACGTATTGTTCTCGCTGCCTCCATTGGGTGTTGCCGTACCCACATTCTGGGTGGGACTTATTCTGCTCCAGTTGTTCTCGTTCCGTGTGAAGCTGTTCCCGGCGTTCGGTGAAGGTGGCATCGAGCATCTGCTGCTTCCCGCGATCACACTTGCGCTGCCCACCGGTGCAGTCATCGCGCAGGTGCTTGCGGTGAGCCTGCAGACCACAGCGCGTCAGCCGTACATCGAGGCTGCCAGGGCAAAGGGTGCATCGAGGTGGCGCGTCCAGACGCGACACGCTCTGCGGTTGTCCAGTATCCCGGCCTTCACGATCGCCGGCGTGATCGTCGGCAATCTGATCGCAGGATCGGTTGTCGTGGAGACGGTCTTCTCCCGCGCAGGTCTCGGGCGCCTGACCCAGATGTCCGTGATGGCCCAGGACATTCCGGTGGTGCTGGGCATCGTGGTGTTCGGTTCGGTCGTGTTCGTGATCGTCAACCTCGTTGTGGACCTGTTCTACCCACTGATCGATCCGCGGATCGTCCATGCACGAGGCGGTGCCGACGCTCTTTCGGGAAGCGGCGAATCAGTACGCAGCGGGTCGGATCCGGACTCGACTGTCGACCAGGGCCCGAAGGTGAGCACTCATGTCTGACACACTGATTCGGGAACCCGTGCGAGCCGGCTTCCCTGTCCGGGAATCGACACCCGCGAGGAGGTCGATCCCGCGCACCGCAGTGGCGACCGTGCGGCGGAACTGGGTCGTGGCGATCTCTGCCGCCGTGCTGCTGATCGCCATCGGGTTCGCGGTGTTCCCGTCGTTCTTCGCGTCCGGCGACCCCCTGCACGGCGTGCCCGCCGACAAACTGCAGGGACCGAATCTCGCGCATTGGTTCGGCACCGACAACATCGGCCGAGACGTCTACACCCGAGTCGTGCACGGCGCGGCACTGTCGTTGACCGCGACACTGGTCGCGGTGGGTATCGCCATCGTGATCGGCTCGCTCATCGGTCTGCTCTCCGGTGCAGCCGGCGGCCTCGTCGATGCGGTTCTCATGCGGATCGTCGATGTGCTGCTGTCCATCCCCGCTTTGCTGCTTTCGCTCGCCTTGGTCACAGCTCTCGGCTTCGGCACTCTCAATGTCGCGATCGCCGTGGGTATCGGGCTTGTCGCGAACTTCGCCCGCGTCATGCGTTCGGAGGTGCTGCGGGTGCGTCACGCCTTGTACGTCGAAGCGGCTTTCGCCTCCGGTGTCCGCTGGCACACCGTGCTGATCCGCCATGTGCTGCGCAACGCGTACGCTCCGGTGATCGCACTGGCAGCGGTGGAATTCGGGATGGCGGTCCTGGCCGTATCGTCCCTGAGTTTCCTCGGGTTCGGTGCAGTTCCGCCCACTCCTGAATGGGGATCGCTGATCTCCGAGGGTCGCAATTACCTGGCCACCGCGTGGTGGATGACGACCTTGCCCGGTCTCGTCATCGTCGCCGTCGTTCTGGCTGCACACCGCATCGGTCATGCCGTCGACGATCGGAGTGGCCGATGAGCACACACACCGCACCGCTTCTCGAAGTCGACAACCTGCGCGTCGCCTATGGCAGCGACGACGATCCGGTCGTGGCAGTCGACGGTGTCGGATTCACGGTCGCGCCCGGCGAAGTCGTCGCTGTGGTCGGAGAGTCCGGTTCGGGTAAGTCGACGACCGCGCACGCCATCATCGGTCTGCTCTCCGGTAGTGGACGCGTAGTGGGCGGCACCGTCACGTTCGACGGGCAACGCCTCGACACACTGCCGGAACGCGCATTCGAGAAGGTACGAGGCGCGCGAATCGGCTTGGTACCGCAGGATCCGACGACATCGCTCAACCCGGTGATCCGGATCGGCGACCAGATTGCGGAGACATTGCGTATCCACGGGCTCGCGGACCGCCGGACCGCGAAGCTCGGGGCGCTGCGCATCCTCGAGGAGGCCGGACTCGACAACCCGGAATTGCGAGCGAAACAGTACCCCCAGGCCCTGTCCGGGGGACAGCGTCAGCGGGTGCTCATCGGGATTGCCCTGGCCTGCGGCCCCGACCTGGTCATCGCCGACGAACCGACGAGCGCACTCGCCGTGACCGTGCAGCGACGCATCCTCGATCACCTCGAAGCACGCATCGCGGAGACCGGCACCGCGGTGCTGCTCATCACCCACGATCTGGGTGTGGCGGCCGACCGCGCCGATCGCATCGTCGTCATGCAGAACGGCCAGGTGGTGGAGTCCGGCCCCGCGCTGGACGTGCTCGACAACCCGAGACACGAGTACACGCGAGCGCTGCTCGCAGCGGCCCCGAGCCTCACGGATACCATACGGCCCGACCGCGTGCCGGCTGAGCCGTTGCTCACCGTGACCGATGTGTCGAAGACCTTCCGGATCGATCGACGGACTTCGCTCGACGCGGTGCGGACCGTCTCCTTCGAGGTTCCACGGGGGCGTACGTTGTCGCTGGTCGGTGAATCGGGGTCGGGCAAGACCACCGTCGCGCGCATAGCGATCAGGCTCGAGACCCCCACCTCGGGCCGGATCCGGTTCGACGGCAACGACATCACCGGGCTTCGGGGACGGGATTTGCGGGCATTGCGCAGGCGGGTGCAGATCGTGCACCAGAATCCGTACGCCTCGCTCAACCCGAAGCTGAAGATCCGCGACATCGTGGCCGAACCGCTCGCCGCGTTCGGCATCGGCTCGAAAGCCGAGCGGTCGACGCGCGTCGCCGAACTCCTCGACCAGGTCGCCCTGTCGACTGCGCACCTCGATCGCACACCGGCAGAGCTGTCCGGTGGGCAACGGCAGCGGGTAGCGATCGCGCGTGCCATCGCACTGCACCCGGAGCTGCTGGTGCTCGACGAGCCTGTCTCGGCGCTCGATGTGTCCGTCCAAGCGCAGATCCTCGATCTGCTCACCGACCTGCAGAACGAGCTCGGGCTCAGTTACCTGTTCATCTCGCACGACCTGGCGGTGGTGCGGCAGATCAGCGACACCGTCGCGGTGATGCGATCCGGTGGGGTCGTGGAATTCGGCAGCACCACAGATATTTTCGACAACCCACAGCACGAGTACACACGAGTGCTGCTCGATGCTATCCCCGGGAAGGTTCGGCATGTCCGATAGTTCACAGTTCTTGTTGGCGCTCGAGTTCGCGGGCACCGGTGCTCATCCGAGTTCCTGGCGCCGTGACGACTCCCGCGCCGAAGACCTCTTCTCCGCCCGTTACTGGGTCGACCTCGTCGGAAGCGCCGACCGTGCCGGCGTCGACCTCGCTTTCCTTCCGGACGACTTCGGTATCGCGTCGACGGGAAGCGCAGTACGTGGCCGCCTCGAAGCGGTCGGTATCGCAGCGCGGCTGAGTGCCGTCACCTCGCGGATCGGTCTGGTTCCCACCGCGACCGTCACCCACACCGAACCGTTCCATGTTGCCAAGGCAATCCAGACGATCGACCACACGACCGGAGGTCGAGCGGGATGGGAGGTTGCGGTCACCGAGAACCCTGAGGCCACAAGGCTGTTCGGTCGCAAGGAAGAACAGCAGGACACCGCCTCGCTGTGGGCGGAGGCGCACGAGGCCGCCGAGGTCGCGGCTCGGCTGTGGGACAGCTGGGAGGACGACGCCGAGATCCGCGACGAGGCAACCGGCCGCTTCATCGACCGCGACAAGCTGCACTACATCGACTTCACAGGCGAGTACTTCTCCGTCAAGGGCCCGTCCATCACCCCGCGGTCGCCACAGGGGCAACCACTCGTGGCCGCGACCGTCGACAGCGAGGAGTCCTTCGAATTCGCCGTGGCGCGCGCAGATCTCGTGCGCATCCGCGTGAAGACAGCTGAGGAAGCCGCGGCGCTGACCGCACGTCTCCGCGAGGCGGCAGGCAGTCGTCCGATCCGGGTACTGCTCGATCTGGATGTTCTCCTCGCCGCCGACGTGGACGCCGCAGCGGCAGCTCTCGCAACGCTCGACGGATGGACCGGACAGACATACACGTCGGAGACGGTGCTCTACCTTGGCGGCCCGGACGGGCTTCGCGAACTGATCGAGAGCCTGCAGGGTGTCGACGGCGTCACCCTCCGGCCCCTTGCGCTCGCATCGACCGTGCACCGGGTGGTCGACGACGTACTGCCCGCCCTTCGCCCCACCGCGGCGCCGACGCCGGGAACGCTGCGCGAGCGCCTGGGCCTGGCCCTGCCCGCCAACCGCTATGCCACGTCGAACTGAAGGAACGATGACGTTGTCCGGAAACGAAATCCGCAAGCAGATCCATCTGGCCGCCCATTTCCCGGGGGGTCAACAACACCACCGTCTGGGCCGACCCAGAATCCAGGAGTCAGGTCGATTTCTCGTCGTTCGTGCACCTCGCCGAGACGGCGGAGCGCGGCAAGTTCGACTTCTTCTTCCTTGCCGAGGGATTGCGTCTGCGTGAACACCGCGGCCGTATCCATGATCTCGACGTCGTCGGTCGTCCCGACACCCTCACGGTGCTCGAGGCCCTCGCCGGGGCCACCACCCACCTCGGGCTGGCAGGCACGATCAACACCACATTCAACGAACCGTACGAACTGGCCAAGCAGTTCGCGACGCTCGACCACCTCTCCGACGGCCGGGCGGCCTGGAACCTGGTGACCTCGTCGGACGCGTTCACCGGTGAGAACTTCCGACGCGGGGGATTCCTCGAGCATTCGCAGCGGTATGTGCGGGCCGACGAGGTCGTCGACGTCGTCCGGCAACTCTGGGACAGCTGGCGTGCGGGAGCACCCGTGATCGACCGGAAGAGGGGAATCTTCGCCACAGACACCGACATTGCGCCGTTCGATATTCACACAACACAGTTCGACATCGCCGGTCGCTTCGAAGTGCCGCGGAGCCCGCAGGGACACCCGGTGTTGCTCCAGGCCGGTGACTCGGACGAGGGCCGGGAGTTCGGAGCCGCGAAGGCGGACGCCATCTTCAGCAGGCACGGCACACTCGAGGAAGGGCGCGCCTTCTACACCGACGTGAAGAGCCGACTCGCGAAATACGGACGCGCCTACAACGACCTGAAGATCCTTCCCGCCGCCACGTTCGTGCTCGGCGACACTCGCGAGGAAGCCCACGAGAACGCACGGCGTATCCGCCTGCAGCAGGTCGGTCCTCGGACGGCGATCGCGTTCCTCGAACAGGTGTGGGGCAAGGATCTGTCTGCGTACGACCCCGACGGTCCGCTACCGGACATCGAACCCGAGGACAATGTGAACATCACTCGCGGGCGGGTCCGGCACGCGAAGGATCCACTTGCAGTCGCGAAGGAGTGGCGCGCGAAAGCGGAGGCCGAGAACCTCAGCATTCGTGAACTGATCATCGAGGTCACCGCCAGGCAGCAGTTCATCGGTACTCCCGCGGACGTTGCCGCCGAGATCGACGAGTACGTGCAGACCGACGCCAGCGACGGCTTCATCCTGGTTCCCCACCTGACCCCCGGTGGTCTCGACGAGTTCGTCGACAAGGTGGTGCCGCTGCTGCAGGAACGCGGCAGCTTCCGCACCGAATACGAGGGCACAACCCTGCGCAGCCATCTCGGGCTGCGTCACCCACACAGCACGAGCGAAGGAGTCCGCGCATCATGACCACCACACTCGATCGGTTCATCGCGGAGTGGCAGCAGTGGCACTCCGAGCGAGACGAGTCGTTGCGGCAGCCGCTCGGCTGGCTGAGCCTGACCGCGCTGTACTGGCTCGACGACACCGCCGCCGACTACGGAGACGTTCCAGGCTCCTGGTGGGTCGACGGTGACGCAGTGGTTCGGGAGCTGGACGAAGAGACCACCGAATACCATCCGGTCGAGGGAGCACCCGGGGTCGACGTGGAGTTCGATCGCGGACATATCGAGGTCATCCAGCGAACAGGACGGTTCGCGCTTCGAATTCACGATCGGACCGCGCAGGCACTCACGTCCTTCACGGGGATTCCGACATACGAACCCGACCCCGCATGGGTGATCACTGGGCAGTTCACGCCGTTCACCGCGCCGCACACCGTCATCACGGGTGCGGTGGTGGACGGACTGGAACACCACCACCGTGCGCTCGGTCTGATCCGCTTCGTGCACGATGATGCCGAATACGAACTCGTTGCGTTCGGCGATTCGGAGGCATCACTGCGCATCCTGTTCACGGACGCCACGAGTGGTGTCACGACGTATCCCGCCGCACGAATCCTGCAGGTCGGAGCCGTCGAGGACGGCGTGGTCACCCTCGACTTCAACGGCGCCTCGAACCTTCCGTGCGCGTTCACCGATGCCGCGACCTGCCCGATCGCACCGTCGGAGAATCGCCTGTCATTCACTGTCGAAGCCGGTGAGCGCACTCCCCACGGAAGGGAATCGGGCGCATGAGCCCGTCGGATCCGACTCCGCTGTCGGTTCTCGATCTGTCACCGATCAGCGAGGGTTCGAACGCGCCTGCGGCGCTGCACAACACCCTGGACCTTGCACGTCGTGCCGAAAGCTTCGGGTACAAGCGCTACTGGGTCGCGGAGCATCATTTCGCCGCCGTCGCGTCGTCGTCGCCCGGTGTGCTGATCGGAGCGATCGCCGCCACCACCGACACGATTCGGGTCGGTTCTGCGGCGGTGCAGCTCGGTCACAACACCGCGATCGCCGTCGTCGAAGCGTTCGGCACTCTCGACGCGCTGTACCCGGGGAGGATCGACCTCGGTCTGGGACGATCGGGGCAGAGGCGGGCCGAAGCGCTGAAGGCCGCCGCGTCGCAGGGAGACGAGCCGGCGCCACGAGCCACCGAGATCCGGGACGGTCTCGTCATCCCCGCTCCGTTCCCGACAGCGAAGCTGCTCACATCGTCGCGGCTGGCATCGAGCCTGGCCGTGCTGCAGCAACCGGGTGCCGACGCCCCGAACTTCGCGCACCAGGTCGAAGACATCCGCGCCCTCCTCGACGGCAACTACAAATCCGCGGACGGAACGGCCCTTCACGCGAGCCCCGGTGAGGACGCCGATGTGGAACTGTGGGTGTTCGGTTCGAGCGCTGGGCCATCCGCGGATCTGGCGGGAAGATTCGGGCTGCCGTTCGGCGCGAACTACCATGTCAGCCCCGGTACGACGGTCGAGGCCGTCGAGGCCTACCGTGCGGCGTTCCGTCCGTCTCGGATCCTGGCGGAGCCGTACGTCGTCGTGTCCGCGGATGCGGTTGTGGCCGACGACGACGCGACCGCACAGGAACTTGCATCGACCTACGGTCATTGGACGCACAGCATCCGGTCCGGACACGGTGCCATTCCGTATCCCGATCCGACGACGACGCCACCGCTGACCGACACCGAACGCGAGCTCGTCGACGATCGGCTGATCACCCAGTTCGTCGGGTCCCCGAGCACCGTCGCGGAACGCCTCGAGACGTTGCGACGAGTAACCGGCGCCGATGAACTGGTGATCACCTCGGTGACGCACAAGCACGACGATCGGATCCGTTCGTACGAACTGCTGGCACACGAGTGGGGGATCGCCACGCCGCAGTAGCTACCCGATCGAGGTCGTCGCAGAGACCGACCCGTCCCCGGACCGTAGTCGCACCGGGATCCCGGCAGGATCCTGCGGCACCTCGACGGTGCTCGCCCCCGTTGCGGACACGGCATCGACCGCGTAACTGCCTGGGCCCACGACCAACGCGACGTCACCGTAGCGGGAATTCAGGTCGACGGCGGCACGGGTGTCGGTCACCGTCAGATCGCCGAACTTGGAGTTCCCTTGGACGACGGTGCCGAAGGGGACGACGATCTCGTAGCGGGCGACGCAGGTGGGGCTGCCCACGGCGAACCTGTCGGGGCACCGCGTGCTGATCGTCAGACCGGCCGCGTCGGTGTCGATGCTCTCCTCGGGCTTGTCGCCGTCGGTGAACTCCAAGGTGCGTCGGATCTCGATGTCGTCGCGGTCGGAGCCGATCACCTGTGCGCTCAGCGACGCGGTGGTGACACCGAGTTGCTTCGCGCCCGCATCATCGAGATCGAGTGTGACGGAGGTGATCGCGCCGCTGTAGGTGTCGCTCCGCTGTTCCTGGCTCGCGGAACCGGCGGTGCATCCGGTGAGTACAAGAGTCGAGAGTGTCAGTGCCGCAACACCGGCAGAGAGCAGGGATTTCCGGGGCAGGTTTTCAACGGCGGGCATGACGAATCTCCAGTACGAGTAGGGAGGCGGCGACCAACACAGCGCTGATGCCGAGAGAGAACAGTGGAGGCGGGCCACTGAGCGACCCGTCGGTGCGGAGCACGCCCATGACGTCGACGGCCGCGACTCCGTTGAGAACGGCGTACCAGATCACCAGGTAGACCGCCTGGAATACACGTGCGCCCCGTCCGATCGACCCGATCAGCAGTGCAAGGGCAGGGATCAACGCGGCGCCCGCAACCCACGCGGCTACGCCGGTCAAGTCCAGGGTAAGGAGCATCTTGACCAGGGGGCCCACACCGGCGACGGCGGCAATGAGCACACCTGCACCCCACTCGGCGATGAGGCGGATGCGCGGCGAGACACTGCACTCCACAAGGGGGTCGACGCCCTGTTCGTAGGTGAGCGTGCCGAGACGCGACCACAGCAGCACCGGCAGCAACCACGCGAAGAGCAGCGCGGTGCCGACGCGATCAGCGGGAACCGCGAGGGCCGCGACCGTCACGATCGCGAGCGTGAGCCACCACCACCGCGACACACTTCCGAGATGGATACGCACCTCGCCGATCAACAGCCCCAGGAACGCGTGTCCACGCTCGGCCGAGGACAGCCCTCGTACGGTCTGTGAGAACGCGGGTGTCGCCGACGGTTCCGGTATTGCGGAGGACGGCTGGGTGGACGTCCTCGATAGTGAAGTCTGCTGCCGTGACGGATCGAACCGAGTGAACCAGAACGACGGCATGACGGCGACGAGCGTCGATGCTGCGATCAATCCCACACTCGCTGCGACGAGGGTCGGGTCGACGTCCATTCCGGACCACGTGAACTGCCCGAGCGCACCGGGTTCCGCGGTGAGTCCGATCGAGATCTCGTCGTCCATGCCGGGGTGCTGCGCGGCCAGGTCGGTCTGGAACCCCGCAGTGATCGTGCCGTAGATCATCGGAATCCCAGCGAGGAACATCGACGGATAGACGAAGAACCACAGGATGTTTCCCGCACCACCGCGCAAGAGCGGGATCGTCTCGAACACAACGGCGGCTGCTGCGGCCACCGTCAGGACCGGAAGACAGAACAGCACGATCGGAAGCCAGAGCGCCGTCATGTCGAGGCTAGTGGATTCCCCGCGGAGAAGCTGCATCACGGGTGCGATGAAGGCGAGTGCGGCAGCCATCGCTGCCAGCACCATCAGATTGCTGAGGTACTTTCCCAGCAGATACATCGGAGTACGCAGCGGGGATGCGGCAAGCGTTTCTCCTACGCCGGTGGCGATGTCGCGCGCGATGCTGCTGCGGACGACGTAGAACCCGAACAGTGGCAGCCACAGGCTGCCGATCATCGCGAGCATCATGCCGATGTACGCGCTGTCGTACACTCCCCGGAACGATCCGACCTTGACCATCGCGTACGTGGCGGAGGCGGGCGGGATGGCAACATACCCGAGCGCGACGGCGCCGAGCGCCGTCACCAGGAACGCGGGACGCCGAGAACGATCCCGGAAATCTGCCATCGAGACGGCAGTAACCGCGCTGGTCATCGGGTCACCCCGGCAGGTGCGATCGGGGTATGGACCGCACTGACGTACGCGTCTTCGAGGTCGGGTTCGACAGGACGCGCACCCGGAACCGGAGGCGTGTGCGCGACTGCACGAACACGCACGCCCTGTGATGTTCGGACGGTGCGGGTGATCGTCGCTCGCTGCCGGATGTCGGCCACGGCATCGATGGGGACGATCGATTCCCACACCAGACCGTCTGCGGAACGGAGGAGTTCCTCGGGGGTGCCGCGTCGACGCAGTTCGCCGGCGGTGAGGATCGCGATGTCGTCGGCGATGGCTTCGATGTCCGACACGATGTGGGTGGACAGGATGACGATCCGGTCGGATGCCAGATCTCCCAGGAGGTTGCGGAACCGCATGCGTTCCTCAGGGTCCAGCCCGACCGTCGGTTCGTCGACGACGAGAAGTTCGGGGTCGCTCAGAAGCGCCTGCGCGATCCCGATACGCTGGCGCATGCCGCCGGAGAACTTGCCCACCGGACGCGACGCGGTGTCGGTCAGGTTGACGAGTTCGAGCAGCTCGTCGACCCGCTCCTTGGCAGACCGAGTGCTCAGCCCCTTGACTGCGGCGAGATACCGGAGAAACTCCCGGGCACTGAGATTCGGATAGACACCGAAATCCTGTGGGAGGTAGCCGAGGACACGTCGGAGCGGCTCCGGCCGAGCGACGATGTCGGTACCGTTCCACGTGACCGTGCCGGAAGTCGGCCGGGTGATCGTGGAGAGAATCCGCATCAGCGACGACTTGCCGGCTCCGTTGGGTCCGAGGAGTCCGAGAACTCCGGGCCCGATCCGCATGCTGACGTCGGTGACGGCCTGTTTACCTCGATAGGTCTTGGTGACCTTGTTCAGCTCCAGTTGCATGACTACAGCCGACCATTCCGCCGGTGGTGTGGTCACTGGGTCCACGCGGCGGATCGGAGGTGGTGCCAGCACCACCTTTCGACTGCACCTCGCCTCCTCCCGAAGCAGCGGCCGCGTCGATAGGCTCACTCGAGTGTCCTCTGCTGAACCGACCACGGTGCTCGCCGCGATCACACGACGACGCTTCCTGCTGACGGGGTGGCTGTGGCGCTCGCTCGGCTATCTGCTGACCACTGTCCCGGTGGTGTGCGCGGTGACGCTGCCGTTCGCTGCGTTCTGTGTCCCGTGGTTGGTCCTGATCGTGTGGGCGGGCGACGGCATGTATCCGCAACCGCTCGGCAGGGTGTTTTTCCTCGGTGTTCTCGGCGTGGTGCTGGTGTTCGGGCTCGGCCCGCTGGTGGCGATACCGCTGGCGACTCTGGAACGTATGCGGCTGCGTCTGGTGAGCAGCGATCGGGTGCTCTCGGCGCACCGCGCGCCTCCCGCCGCGGGTCTGTGGCCGTGGGTGCGCACCCGCTACACCGAGGCCGCGACATGGAGGGAGCTCGGATACGCAGTCCTGCTGCTCACCTTGGTTCCCGCGTTGTTGCTCCTGGCCGCGGTGATCGTCGGCCTCATCGTCGTGATGGTGGTCAGCCCCCTGGTGGTGGGTGACGGTAACGAGGCGGTGGCGCTCGGCTTCAGCCAGATCACGTCGGTCGATCAGGCCGTCCCCTACGCGATCGCAGGTCTGCTTCTGCTGCCGACGGTCCCGTACGTGATTGCTCTGATCGCGGGACTGCACGGCGCGCTCGCTCGGTCGTTGCTGTGCGGCGACGATCCGGACGCGCTTCGCGCTCGGCTTGTCGAGGTGTCGCGGTCCCGGGCCCGACTGGTCGATGCCTTCGAGGCAGAACGTCGCAGAATCGAGCGGGACCTGCATGACGGCGCGCAGTCGTTGCTCGTCAACCTCACTCTGCAGTTGGGTATGGCCAAACTCGACCTCCCACCGGATTCCGCCGCCGCGAAAAGTGTGTCGCAGGCGCATGACCAGGCCAAGGATCTGATGGCGGAACTGCGGCAACTCATTCGGGGAATCCACCCCAGGGTGCTCACCGACCGCGGCCTACCCGACGCCCTACGTGAGCTGACCGAGGACTTCGCCGTCCCGGTTGCCGTCACCGCGGAGATCTCGCCACGCCCGGCGCCGGACGTCGAGGTCGCAGCCTATTTCGTGGTGGTCGAAGCGCTGAACAACATCGCCAAACATGCGGATGCGACGGCCGTCGACGTGACGGCCCGGCGCGCCGGGGATCTGCTCGTCGTCGAGGTCGTGGACGACGGCTGCGGCGGTGCGGATCCGGAACAGGGGAGCGGTCTGACGGGCCTGGCCGACCGGGTCGCTGCGGTCGACGGCAGAATGCTGCTGTCCAGCCCGCTCGGCGGGCCCACCGTCGTCCGAGTGGAGTTGCCGTGGATCGAGAACTGACTGCCGTGCGAGTGGTCCTCGCCGAGGACGGCGCGCTGCTGCGCGATAGTCTCGCCGCAATGCTCGAGCGATTCGGGTTCGAGGTCGTGGCGTCGGTCCCGGATGCCGGGGCATTGGAATCGGCTGTCGCCGAGCACCGTCCGGACCTCGTCGTGACCGATGTGCGGATGCCGCCGGGATTCACCGACGAGGGGTTGCGCGCAGCAGTGGAATTGCGGCGAACCTACCCGGAGCTTGCCGTAGTCGTGCTGAGTCAGTACGTCGAATTGAGTTACGCCGACGAACTTCTGGGGACAGATGGCGGCCGTGTCGGCTATCTGCTCAAAGATCGCGTGGTCGATGTCGAGGAGTTCGTCTCCACGCTGCGTCAGGTGGTTGCCGGTGGCACGGTGATCGATCCCATGGTTGTCCAGCAGTTGTTCCGGCGCCGGCGGGATCCTCTGGTGCAGTTGTCGCCGCGCGAGCGCGAGGTGCTCGCCTTGATCGCAGAGGGGCATTCGAACGTGGCGATCGCTGCTCAGTTGTTCATCACGGAGTCGGCGGTGGGCAAGCATGTCGGCAACATCTTCAACAAACTGGTGCTGCCGCCCACCGACGATACGAATCGTCGCGTGCTCGCCGTGCTCGCGTATCTGCGTCGGGATGAACTTGCCTGACAGGAGTGCTTGCAAGGCGGTAGGCCGCTGGTATGCCTGTTCGGACAGGCAGTCAGATGCTGAAGGCCCAGATCACCATCGCGATCGCGGCTATGCAGAAGAAGGCGGTTGCGGCAATCGCACCCCACTCTGTCGGACTGAGGTTCTTTTGCTCACCGGAGGGGGCCTCTTGCTTACCGGACACCCTTCGCGGAGTGAATGTCGACGATTCCACTTCGAATGTGTGGTCTGAATCCTTAGGGGCGGGAGTCGAAGTTGGGGTTCGTGGTTGTGCCGCAGGGCGCGTCGATACGTGGAAAGCGGGGGTCAGTGCCACCATCAGTGAAGTAAGGAGAAGGAGCGAGCTCACACACAACAGCCACAGACCCCAACCGGCGACTATGACCGTCTCGGTCGAACCCGACGTCGTCGAATTATCGCCGAATGCGGTTGGGATATGCCGGAGACCTGTGAACCCGGCAACCGTTGTCACAATTCCTGCCAACGCGCCAATCGCCAGAATGAAATTCGAGGCGACTGTGGAACGTAGTAGCAGGACGGCTACGGCGATACCGCCCGCGACGATCGCGATCTTGCCGTCTGGAGTTGTCGTTCCGCTCAACGCGATGGGTCCAAGCGGCGATATAGTCAATGCCCACGGGCCCAGGCAGGCGATGATGACCGCCCCCGCACACACAAACGACGCGAAGTATCCGATGGAGTTCACACCCGACAACGTCGATGGTGGGTGTGATTCGACAGCAGCCATGATTGATCCCCTTAGATGATTGGTAATTGAAGCACATTGCCTAATATGTCGGGAATGTCTCGCTAGATCGATCGTGACGGAACGATCTTGTTCTCAAGATCGGTTGTCGGGCACGGTGTGCGGCGCCGACTACTAGGGTCGCTTCCAGTTGACTTGACCCGGACATGCCGGACGGGTTGAGATCGAACTCCGGTCGTCGGGGGACGAGGAGCTGTATGCACAAGAGGTCGATCGCCGCCTTTGCCGTGGCGCTGCTGTTACCACTGTCCTGCCCTGTGGTCGGGCACGCTCAGCCATCTCCACAGGCTGCGGTGATCGATCGCACCGAGCACATCACCGACAGCCGCACGGCGCTGTTCGTGTTTTCGCCTTCGATGGGGAGCGTCGTGCAGGTCCAGGTGCTTCACCCGGCGTGGGACGGACCGCGCCCGACGCTGTATCTGCTTGACGGCGTCGGCGCGGGTGAAGAATCCGAGTACCACGAAAGTACCTGGACGAAGGAGACCGACATCGTCGACTTCGTTGCGGACAAGAACGTGAATGTGGTGCTTCCCGTGGGTGGAACGGGTAGCTACTACACCGATTGGCAGCAACCGGATCCGGTCCTCGGGGTCAACCGGTGGGAAACGTTCCTCACCGAAGAACTCCCGCCGATCATCGACGCGCGATTCAACGGCAACGGAACCAACGCGGTCGCCGGGCTGTCGATGGGCGCGACCGCCGCGATGATGCTGATCACCCGCAAGCCGGATCTGTACGAGGGCGTCGCAGCGTTGAGCGGTTGCCTCGACACGCAACAGGACTCGACCCGTAACTCGGTGCGCGCCACGGTCGTCTACAAGGGTGGCAACCCCAACAACATGTGGGGTCCGCCGGACGATCCGGACTGGGCTGCGCACGACCCCTACGTGCATGCCGATCAGTTGCGCGGCAAGGAGGTGTTCATCAGCACCGGCAACGGGCTGCTGGGTCCTCACGACTTCGCGGTGGCCAACGAGCCGATGTCGACGGGCGTCCCGCTCGAGATGGGCGCGTTCATCTGCACCCTCACATTCGATCGCAGACTCCGCGAGCTGCATATTCCTGCGACCGTCGTGTACCGGCCGTGGGGCACCCACTCGTGGGGGTACTGGGAAGACGACATCAAGACCGCATGGCCCACGCTGGAGGATGCGCTCGGGCTCTGACCGTCGGAGTGTCGGTGGATCTCAGTGCATGTGTATGCGGTCTCGGGCCGGAGGCCGACACGGCGTGGGGCTCGACAGGAAGGTGGTCAGGGCCGTGAGTTCCTCGCCTGCCCCGATCCGCGACCGGGCCTCGGCGAACACGGAGAATCCGTCGCTGCCACCAGCGAGATAGTCGTTGACGGCGACGGAATAGGTGGCGGCGGGCTCCAGCGGAGCACCCGAGACGGTGATGTCGCGTACCCGCTGCCCGGCGGGCGCAAGCCGGTCGAGGGTGTAGTGCAGGTTGTGCGACGGTGCCAGAATCCGTTCGTGGTCGGCTCCCGCGACGTCCGTCTGGAACTGTTGTTCGAGCACGGCTGTGAGCTGAGCGCCGGTCAGTTCGAGGATCTGGAGGAGATTTCCGAACGGCTGTACTCCATAGGCCTCGCCGTAGGTGATGGCACCATCGTCGTCGTAGTACAGGTCGCCGCGGAGCCCGCCCGGGTTGGTCAACGCGATCTGCGCTCCGAGCGGCGCGGTGGCGGCGAGCTGGGCGTCGGCGACAAGGTTGCCGAGCGCCGATTCACCGCTTGCGGACGGGTCGCGGGTGATGTCGGCGGCGATTCGTCCCACCTCCCGTGCGGCCGTGTCGGACGCTTTGTCGGCGACCCGTGCGACGAAATCCTCGGTGCGTGGATCGGGAGTGATGTCGTGGGTGATCACCTGGTTGAACGCGACTGTCCGGTCGCGTACGACGTCGCGGGTCGTCCGGTCGATTGCGATATCGGCAACGGAAAGTATGCGTCCGTGCGAGGCGCCCTGTAGGACGGTGCGCTGATTACCGGCCGGGTCGGGGTAGCTGCAGTTGAACTGCCCGTCACCGTCGGAGGTGACGATGAGATCCACATGTGGAGAGATAGTGGAGGTGATGGTTTTGGCTCGGCCGTTGTCGAGGCTGCACGGATCGGAGTCGATTCTGGAGGCGATATCGCCCTTGAACAGCAGGATGATGGAGCGGACCCCGAGTGAGTCGAGGATGTCGGCGGTGCGGTTGACCGCTTCGATCTCGTCGCCGAACCGGAGGCCTTCGATCGCGTCGTGGCGTATGTACTCGGGAGTGTTGTGGGGCAGGATCCCGATCGCGCCGACGGGGATCCCGTCGACGTAGCTGATATCGAACGGCAGCGCAGCCGGCACCCCGTCCGAGGTCGTGACATTGGCCCCGAGGAACGGGAAGGTTGCACCCTCGAACGTCTCGGTGAATTGACAGCCGGACTCGGGGTGGCATCCACCGTCACGTAGTCGTTGCAGCTCCGCGAATCCGTTGTCGAACTCGTGGTTGCCGAGTGCTGCGGCCGTCACATCGAGATCGTTGAGAAACTCGACGGTGGGTTCGTCGTGGAACAACGCCGATTCGATCGGCGAGGATCCCCAGGAGTCGCCCACCGCGTACAACAGCGAGTCGTCGGCCTGTCCGCGGAGCTGACGTACATACGCCGCGAGGTATGCAGCGCCACCAGCGGGCACGGATTGGCCGTCCGAGCGAACCACATCGCTGCGCGGGCCCTGGGCCGGCAGCAGATTGCCGTGCAGATCACCGAAGGTGATCAGACGCAGCGGGGCTGTGTCGGGAGGCAGCGCGCCGGCCTGCCCGACGGCGGTAGCAGTGACCACGGCGGCGACCGTCGCCACGACGGACAGGGCCCGTCGCAGTGCCGAGCGTGCGCCCATCCGTTCCTCCGTGCTCACCGGTCAGTGCAACCGGTCGAGTCTGACAGCGGCGGATAACGCGCCCGATACCCAGCGATAACGGTTGGGTCTCGCCAAGATCAGGCGACTCCCGCGATTTCCCGGCCGGTACCTGTCGCATAGGCCAGGAACAGGTCGTTCTCGTGTGGATCGCCGATCGAGATGCGGGTTCCTTCCCCCGTGAAGTTGCGCAGGATCACACCAGCCTCGACGGCAGCGGCGGTGAAAGCCGCCGAGTTCTCGCCCAGCGGAAGCCACACGAAGTTCGCCTCGCTCGGTGGCACCGAGTAGCCGGCCTCGAGCAGTGCATCGCGCACACGTTCACGTTCGGCCACGATGCCGTCGGTGCGTGCGAGCAGTTCACCCGCGGCTCCGAGCGACGCGATCGCGGCCTTCTGTGCGAGTGAGTTCACGGAGAAGGTCGTGTGGACCTTACTCATCGCGACGATGATCTCCGGGTCGGCGACGGCATAGCCGACCCGCAGGCCGGCGAGGCCGTAGGCCTTCGAGAAGGTGCGGAGCACCACGACGTTGCGGCGGCCGGCAGCGAGCGCGATTCCGTCGGCGAGGTCTTCGCCGGGGGCGTTGCGCATGTACTCGAAGTACGCCTCGTCGAGGGCCACGACGATGTGGTCCGGCACGGCGTCGAGGAACAGCTCGAGCTCGTCCTTCCCGAGGCACGAGCCCGTCGGGTTGTTCGGGTTGCACACGAAGATCAGCCGCGTGCGGTCGGTGATCGCCGCGAGCATCGCCTTCAGGTCGTGACCGTGGTCGGGAGTATTCGGTACCGGCACTGCGGTGGCGCCCGCGACCGCACAGACCACGGGGTATGCCTCGAACGACCGCCACGAGTAGATGACCTCGTCGCCGTCGTTGCAGGTGATCTGGACCAGCTCCTGACACAGGCTCACCGATCCACACCCCGCAGCGATACGGTCGGCCGGCATGTCGAGGCGTGCCGCCAGCGCCGCGATCAGCTCGGCGGAGCCGTTGTCGGGATACCGGTTGACGGTGGCTGCTGCTTCCAGGATCGCGTCGCGAACACTGGGGAGCGGACCCAGCGTCGTCTCGTTGCTGGCGAGCTTCACCGCGTTCGGGACGGTGCGTCCGGGAACGTAGGCGGGGATCGATGCAAGGTCGGGGCGAGTACGCGGAGTCACCAACCGATTATGCTCCCGAGGTTTGCGTGCGCGACTCGGACGGTCGTGCCATCGTGGAGACCATGCCGGAACTCAGCAAGGATGCTGCACCGTTGGCAGGGGAGGCGGGCGAGCTGCCGCTCACCGTTGTTCGTCCGGATGTGAGCCCCCGAGGTTGCATCGTGCTGCTGCATCGCGCGCGCGTGTTCTCGCCGACGCTGCTCGAGTTCATGGAGGCGTTGGCCGACGAGCGCTGGTTGATCGTGGCGCCGGATCTCCACAGTCGAGGCCCGGGATCCGATGAGGCGGCCCTGTTCGCAGAGGCGGCCCGCGTCAATGCCGACGCCACCTTCGCCTGGATCACAGCCGCCGGCATCGGGATGGACATGGTCGGTCTCCTCGGTTTCGACGAGGCGGGGACTGCAGCGATGTGGGTCGGGACCACGCGTCCCGTCGGCGCGGTCGTCAGTGTCGCGGCGCCGGGCATCGTCGAGTCGTTGCGCCCCGTCGTCCCGCCACTTGTCGACCTGGTGCGGTCGCTACGCGCACCGTGGCTGGGTCTGTACGGCATCGACGATCCGAACACGCCTCGGCGAGACGTCGAGCAGTTGAGCGACTCCGCGGCCAAGGCGGACGCACCGACCCTCGTCGTGAGCTACGAGGGCCTCGAACATCGTCCCGACGAGCCGCCGGCGACGCACTCGACCGCCGACCCGGACGAGGACCCTCGGGAGGCCGCGATCATAGACGCGAGGCGCAGAATCTTCGATTGGTTCGACAGTAACCTGCGTTGACCAGGTGTTTTGCTTTTCTGCAGAGGGGTTGTGTAATGTTTTGCCCCGGCGGTTCGAGAGAATCGAAACCCCGCAAGGAGGCGTGCCAGAGCGGCCGAATGGGACTCACTGCTAATGAGTTGTCCCCCTTACAGGGGACCGGAGGTTCAAATCCTCTCGCCTCCGCCACGATGGTGTAGCGTCACCGTCGAAAGAAAACTGAATACACCTGCGCCCGTAGCTCAACGGATAGAGCATCTGACTACGGATCAGAAGGTTAGGGGTTCGAATCCCTTCGGGCGCACAGCAGAAGATCCCCCTCGTCGAATACGGCGAGGGGATCTTCTTGTTTCAGTCGATTTCTCCACGGGCCGGTGCCTCCGCGACACCGTAGGGCCGCCCAGCGGGAGAACCCATAGCTGGGTGCTCGGTGGCATCCCTACCGTCGCCGCCATGACACAACCAGCAAATGTGGACGTCGTCGTGGTCGGTGCCGGCGTCGCAGGGATGTATGCGGTGCACCGTTTCCGACGGGACGGACTGACCGTGCGCGGCTTCGAGGCGGGAGCCGACGTCGGCGGCACGTGGTTCTTCAACAGGTATCCCGGAGCGCGGTGCGATGTCGAGAGCGTCGACTATTCGTTTTCGTTCTCCGACGAGCTGCAGCAGGAGTGGGATTGGAGCGAGAAGTACGCGACCCAACCTGAGATCCTGAGCTATCTGAATCATGTCGCCGACCGGTTCGATCTGCGCTCCGCATTCACCTTCGACACCCGCGTCGAATCGGCGGTGTTCGACGAGGATGCCGTCGAATGGGTGGTACGCACGGATGCGGGCGCGTGTGTGCGTGCCCGGTACTGCGTGTTCGCGACAGGTAGCCTCTCGGCGGCGAACACCCCGGACATTCCCGGACGAGACCGATTCGCCGGCCGCGTGCTGCACACCGCTGCGTGGCCGCACGACGGCGTCGACTTCACCGGCATGCGGGTCGGGGTGATCGGCACCGGCTCGTCGGGAATCCAGTCGATTCCGATGATCGCGCAGCAGGCCGAGCATCTGACGGTGTTCCAGCGCACCGCCAACTATTCGGTTCCTGCGGGTAATGCTCCGCTGACCGATGAGCACCGCGACGACCAGAAGGCGAAGTATGCCGAGAGGCGGCGCCTGTCGCGGCTGAGCGGAGGGGGCTCCCCGTTCCAGCCGCACCCCCGACGCGCGCTCGAGGTCGGTGAGGACGAGCGTCGCCGTGCGTACGAGGAACGATGGAACATGGGAGGGGTCCTGTTCGCAAAGACGTTCCCCGATCAGACGTCCGATCCGGAAGCGAACGACACGGCGCGGATCTTCGTGGAGGAGAAGATCCGGTCGATGGTTGTGGATCCGGTCATCGCCGACCGGCTCATCCCGAAGGACCATCCGATCGGCACGAAGCGGATCGTCACCGACTCCGGATATTTCCCCACGTTCAACCGCGACAATGTGACGCTCGTCGACCTTCGTGAATCACCGTTGGACGAGGTGACCGAGTCCGGAATTCGTACCGTGGGTGAGCACTACGATCTGGACGCGATCGTGTTCGCGACGGGATTCGATGCGCTCACCGGCTCGCTAGACCGCATCGACATCCGAGGCCGCGCCGACCGTACATTGCGCGAGCACTGGCGTGATGGCCCGCGCACGTATCTGGGCCTGGGCGTGGACGGTTTCCCGAACTTGTTCCTCGTCACCGGTCCCGGCAGCCCGAGCGTGCTCGCGAACATGATCCTCGGCGCAGAGGACCACATCGACTGGATCGCCGACGCCATCGGATACGTCGACCGGCATGGGTACAGGGGCCTCGAGGCGCGCACCGACGCGGTGGAGAGATGGCAGGCCGAGCTGGCCGAACGTGCCGACCGCACGCTGTTCCCTCGTGCGAACTCCTGGTACATGGGCGCGAACATTCCTGGGAAGCCGCGCGTATTCATGTTGTTCCTGGGTGGATTCGCGACGTACCGGGAGATTTGCGCGCACGCCGCCGAATCCGGTTACGACGGATTCGAACTCGTCGACGCCGTTCGGCGTCCGCGTCCGGATGCGGCCGAGGTGATGGCCGAATGAGGGCGCGTCTGGACGGTGCCGTTGTTGCGGTGACCGGCGCCGCCGGCGGCATGGGGAAGAGCCACTGCGTCCGGATGGCGGAGGAAGGCGCGGACATCGTGGCGATCGATCTTGCTGGTATCGACCTCGATTCGGTCGTCGACGCCGTCTCACGCACCGGGCGGCGGTGTGTGAGTGCTGTGGCCGATGTGTGCGATCGTGCGGCGATGGCCGAAGCGATGGCTTCGGCAGTACAGACCTTCGGCCCGCTGACGGCTGTGGTCGCCAACGCCGGTGTCTACGACACACCCGGACCGGCGTGGGCGGTGGCGACTGCAGACTGGCAACGCGCTCTCGATGTCAATGTCACCGGCGCGTGGAACACGGTGTCTGCCGCTGTACCGCACCTGGCAGATGGGGGATCGGTGGTGATCATCGCGTCCACAGCAGGTACCAGAGCGATCGCGACGGCCGCGCCGTACAGTGCCGCCAAGCACGCGGTGATCGGGCTTGCCCGCACACTCGCGAACGAACTCGGTGGCCGGGGGATCAGGGTGAACACGGTGCAGCCCGGATCGGTACGCACACCGATGATCATCAACCCGCAGGTATTCGCGCGGTTGTGCCCGGACATCGCCGAACCCACGGAAGCAGATGCTGCAGCTGTCCTCGCTGCACGGAACATCCTGCCGGTCCCGTGGGTGGATCCGGTGGATGTGAGCAATGCGGTGGTGTTCCTCGTATCGGACGAGTCCCGCTACATGACGGGGACATGTGTTCCGGTCGATGCGGGCCTGACGGAGAAGGTGTGAACGTGACGGAACTACTGGCGCAGACCAGGGGAGTGGGCAGGGTCCAGGGGAAGGTCGCACTGGTCACGGGAGCCGCTCGGGGAATCGGACGAGCACAGGCGGTGAGGTTCGCAGAGGAGGGCGCGAACGTGATCGCCCTGGACCTGTGCGGCACTGTCGAATCGGTGGTGACCGAACCTGCGAGCGTGGACGACCTCGCCATGACTGCCGACCTGGTCCGCGCATGCGGGGCAGAAGTGTGGACCGCGGTCGTGGACGTTCGGGATCGCGAGGGAATGGCTGCCGCGGTCGATGAGGCCGTCAGCGCCTCGGGTGGCCTCGACATCGTCTGTGCGACAGCGGGTATCACCTCATCAGGATCGGCCGTCGAGATGTCCGAGGACCAGTGGCGCACCATGCTCGATGTCAATCTGACCGGTGTGTGGATCACGTGCGCGGTCACCGCCGAGCACCTCATCGCGCGGGGTGGTGGCGCCGTGGTGCTCACGAGTTCGATAGCAGGACTCAAGGGACTGGTCGGTGTCGCGCACTACACCGCAGCCAAGCACGGCGTCGTCGGATTGATGCGATCACTTGCGAAAGAGCTGGCACCGCATGGAGTTCGGGTCAACACTGTGCACCCGACCAACGTCGATACCCTCATGATCCAGAACCGGCACGTGCGGGAGAAGTTCTGCCCAGGTACGCCCGATCCGAGCAGGGAAGAGTTCGCGAAGGCGGCACGCACCATGAATCTGCTCGACGTGCCATGGATCGACCCGGTCGACGTGGCGAATGCCGCGCTGTTCCTGGCTTCGGACGAAGCCCGCTACATCACGGCGGTGGCTCTCCCCGTCGACGCGGGGAGCACTCAGCGCTGAGTGTTGTGGTGACGCCGGGACCTGCCGTCAGTGGGTTCCGGCGTCACTGTCGCTGAAGCGGACCGGAGGCGGATCGTGGCGTGACGACAGGCCGATACGACCGGATTCGCACGCCTCGTCGATCGCGTGCCGTAGCGACGTGCAGGTCGGGCTCCAGCCGCCGGGCGACCGTTCGTGCACGAGTTGCGGGCACACCGTGCGCGCGGGCCATTGGACGCTCGTGTGGGCCTCGCTGAATTTCTCGACGAACACGGTCGTGCCGCATCCACACGACACAGGCTCCATGTGGTCGACCATGGGGTCCGTAGTGGGGTCGAAGCTTCGGCCGACATACTCGGATCGTTCCGTCATACCTGCTCACGGTACTGACGAAGCGATCCGGCGTGACCCCGTGTTTCCCGCCCAGCGGACGTGTTCGCTCAGCGGTCCACCTGCTCTCCGGGACTCGTCGCAGTTGTTAGGCTCGAGCAGATGTCGGATCACGAGGAGTTCGCCGAGCCGTCCTACCCGTCACTGCCCGCGACGAGTTGGGCGGTCCTCGGCATGCTCTCGTTCGGTGAGGAGCTTTCGGGCAATGACCTGAAGAAATGGGCCGACTGGAGCATCGGGTTCTTCTACTGGAGCCCGTCGGTCAGCCAGGTGTACGGCGAACTCAAGAAGCTCGAGAACATGGGGCTCGTCGAGTCGCGCGCGATCGTCGAAGCGGGCGTGCGCGGCCGTCGGGTGTACAGCGTCACCGCGGCGGGAAAGGCCGCGGTCGCAACGTGGTCGCGCCAAGCCCCGGTGGAGATCCCGGTCCTCAAGCACGGGGTGATGCTCCGGATGTGGCTCGGGCATCTCAACGATCCGGAACATCTCAAGGCGCTCGTGCGCGCTCATATCGACAACATGACCGAATTGCGTGATCGTGCGGCCCTGCACGCCGAGCATTCGTCGCGAGAACCAGGGTGGGCGTTTCCACGGATGAGCCTGCGGTGGGCGGTCCGGTACTTCGATGCGGAAATCGAACTGTCGCGTGGACTGTTCGACGAGATCGATGAGGCAGCACAACAGTTCGAGCGGGCGCGGTTCACTGGGGCCGGCGCCCTCGCGCCGCTCGAGCCCGGATCGTGGCGCAGTGTCGAGGAGATCGTCGAAGGCCTTCAGCGCGCCGGAGACTGAGCCGACGCGAGAGCCTGCCGGAACGCCGCCTGCTCGGAGGTGCTGCGCGGTGGTCGGGTGTCGTTCACGCGGGCTCCATGACCTGATGTGTGTGCCACGCGCGGGTCCGGCCGAGGACGGGCGAGACGCCGACGAGTTGGTCCTGGTAGTCACGCCAGATTCGAGTGGCGGCAGCGCGCACCGGGTTGGCGAGGCGATGATCGAATGGCATCGAGCGCACCGGCCCGCACACCGAGATCGCTGCGACGGGGGCGTCGTCCGGTCCGATCGGGGCTGCGACGCAGCCGAATCCGCGCAGTGATTCCTCTTTCTCGATGGCGAAGCCCGATTCTCGAGCCCGCGCGAGGTCTGTGTCTGCGAGTTCGGTCGCACCGGCGAGCATCACCTTTCCGGCCGCGGTGGCCCGGGCGGGCCTGCGACCGCCCACCCTGGTGGGCACCGCACCGGCGAGTCGTCCTCCGATCTTGTCGAGGTAGACGATGTCGGTGCCGTCGAGCACCGCGAGGTGTACGACGCAGCCGGTCATCCGGTGCAGTTCGTGCAGCACGGGTACCGCCGCGCTGTGTACTCGGTCCTGCGCGAGTGCAATCGATCCCAATTCGATCAGTCGCATGCCGAGTTCGTAGTCGCGTCCGTCGCGCCGCAGCCAGCGCATTCTCACGAGTTGGTCGAGCATGCGGTGCGCGGACGAGCGCGGCAGTCCGGTGCGGCGGACGACGCCTGACAGGGTCAGCCGTCCGGGGCCGTCGAACGCGTCGAGGACGGAGGACAGCCGGTCGAGGGTTGCAGTGGGCACGGTGGGACACGGGCTTTCGACAGTCACGGGGGCCTCCCTTGTGATCACCAAGCGTGTTTTCGGGCTTGACGTGGCAATTTCTAATCGAAATAGTGCCACAGTCGGCGCCCAGAGGGAAGGGGATTCGTGAACTGCATCACAAACGTGCAGGCCCCGCGGTTCCGAAGGGAACCGCGGGGCCCGAGGAAACGCCCGCTGACTGGGTCCGATGTGGCCGATCCGCTACATCGCCGCGAGAGGTTCGCTGCCCGACCAGTCGTGCCCCCAGTAGCTGTCGGCAGTGATCTCCTCGGCGCTGTAGTGCGCCTCGTCCACCTTCATGCCGTCCGTGCCGAATTCGATGTCCCAGCCTCCGGGCGCACGTACGTAGAACGACACCATCTTGTCGTTGGTGTGTCGGCCGAGAGTCGACGACACGGAGAACCCGTCCTTCATGACGCGGTCGAGCGCCTGGCCGACGGCGTCGAGCGAATCCACCTCCACCATGATGTGGATCAGACCCGGTGCACCCGCGTGTGGAGCCGGGCACAGCGCGAGACTGTGGTGCCGTTCGTTGATTCCGAGAAAGCGGATCCGTAGCGGCCCGTACTCGGGGGGTGCAGGAACGCGGAACGCGCCGCGAGACAGGAAACCGAGGACATCGGTGTAGAAATCGAACGAAGCCTGGGTGTCGAGCGCGGGCAGCACCACGTGGCCGAGGCCGAGCGCGCCCGTGACGAACCGTGCGCCGAACGGTGTGACCACGGGCGAGTGGTCGAGCACCGCGCCGTGGAACACCTCGAGTGCGGTGCCGTTCGGGTCGTCGAACGTGATCACCTCCTCCACACGCCTGGCATCGGCTTCCTCGAGCGACAGTGACTTGACGGCGACACCGGCCAGTTCGAGTTTCTCGGTGACCTGCTGCAGCGCGGCGTGATCCCGCACCTCCCATCCCACGGCAACCACTTCGTCGGTGTCGCCGGGAACCACCACGATGCGTGCGCAGCGCTCGTCCATCCGCAGATACAGCGCGTCGGGGTCGGGACCGGACCCGCGCGCGAACCCGAGGACGTCGAACGCGAGCGTCCTCCATCTGTCCATGTCGGTGGTCTGAATCCTGACGTAGCCCAGCGCCTCGAGATTCGTCATCGAGCAATCCTTCCGGTGAATCGAGTGTTGTGGTGCGGCATGCTCGGCGGTCAGATCATCGCCCTCAGCGGGCCCTCGGGTTCGACACCCAGCCGACTGAGTGACGACGCGTGGAACACCGTGCTCGGCACGTGGATCGCGTGGTGCAGGCCTGCGTGCGCGTCACGCCAGAAGCGTTGCAGGGGCTTGTCCATGCGCAGAGCGTTGCCACCGCAGCGCGGATAGATCCTGTCGATCGCATTCACGGCCCGCCACGCGGCCTGTACCTGGGTGCGACGTCCTTCCGCGCGCTGCGCGAACGTCGGTGTCTTCCCGGAGTCGACCAGATCCCACATCCGGTCCACGTTCGCCAGCAACGTGTCGCGGGCCGACTGCAGGTCGGCGACGGCCTCACCGATCGCGAAGAGGGTGTAGGGGTCGTCCTTGATGGCGGTTCCCTGCGCGTTGATCCTGTCGCCCTGGTAGACCTCGGCGTGATGGACCATTCCCTCGGCGATGCCGATGGTCGCGGCGGTGATGCCGAGGGGAAACATCGTCGACCACGGCATGAGATAGAGCGTCTCGGTGCGCCCGTACCGGCGCACCGCGGTTCCGTCGATCACCTCGTCGCAGTCCATAACCCGGTAGTCGGGGACGAATGCGTCCTCGACCACGACGTCCTTCGAACCGGTACCGCGTAGTCCCATGGTGTCCCACGAGTCCTCGATGATGCGGTAGTCGGTTCGCGGGATGATGACGTGGAGCATGCGCACGGGTTGTTCGGGCACCCCGTCGGGGGTGCAGGCAAGGGCACCCAGGAACGCCCAGTCGCAGTGATCGGTGCCGGACGAGAACTGCCAGCGTCCGGAGAACTTGTAGCCACCGTCGACCGGTACGCACATTCCGCCCGGCATGTACGGGGATGCCATCCACGTGTTGTCGTCCTCACCCCACACTTCTTCCTGCGCGCGAGGATCGGCGAATGCCAGCTGCCAGGGGTGGACGCCGACGATGCCGTGGATCCAACCGGCCGACGGGTTCAGTGATGCGGTACGCATCACCGTCTCGGCGAACTCGCGAGGATGGACCTCCTGGCCGCCGTACTGTTTCGGCTGGAGCATCTTGATCGAGCCGGCTTCCTTCATACGCTTGGCAGTCTCGTCTGCGAGTTTGCCGATACGCTCGGCTTCCTCACCTTCGACGAACAACTCATCCGCCATCGCATCGACACGGTTCAGCACTTGGTAACTCATGGGGTGTTCCTGTTCTTGCGAAGGATGTCGGTTGTGGTCAGGGGGCGGTGGAGTTGATGACACGGCCGGCAGCGATGTTCTCGTCGACTTCCCTGCGCCAGTTGGAGACCGCGCGGGTGGTGTCGATTTCGAACTCGAAGCGGGTCGTCATGTCGTCGGTGACCTCGGCGGCATCGACGTAGAACTGCTTGTACCAGCGGCGGAGCTGATAGACAGGGCCGTCTTCCTCGGACAGCAGAGGGTTGTCTATCGCTGCCTTGTTCTTCCAGATCTCGACGTCCTGCTCGAAGCCGAGTTCCACGCCTTCTGCGAACTGTGCGGCCATGCCCGCCGACTCCTCGTCGGACAGTCCGGGCAGCTTCTTGACGATCGCGCCGTACTGCAGCACGAATTCGTCGTTGCTCACCGGGTAGTGGCAGTTGATCAGTACCGTATTGATGGTCATGCCATTGGCCTGGCTCTCGAGCCAGTCGATCATGTATGACGGGCCGAAATAGGTGGCCTCGGATTGCAACTCGGCGTTGGGGTCGTCGTAGTTGGTGCCGACTATGACGTCCTCACGCCCGGTCGAGCGCATGTACTGGGTGGCGGTGTGTCCCTCGAACACGTTCTTGAAGTAGCGGGGGAACGAGTAGTGGACGTAGAAGAAGTGCGCCATATCGACGACGTTGTCGACGATTTCCCGGCAGTGGGAACCCTTGATGCGCAGGGTCTTCCACGACCAGTCGGTCCATTCATCGGTACCGTAGCCGTCGATGTGCGGGATCGTGACATCGTCGGGCGGAGGATTTCCTTCGGGGTCGTTCCACACGAAAAGCTGGCCGTTGCGTTCGAGTGTGGTCCACGCCCGGGTCCGGGCGAGCGGGGGAACCCGGCGGGCGTAGGGGATGTCGCTGCACTTACCCTTGCCGTTCCAGCGCCAGTCGTGGAACGGACACGCGATCGAGTCGCCCTTGATGGTGCCCTGCGCCAGGTTGCCACCCATGTGGCGGCAGTATGCATCGAGCACGTTGAGCTTTCCTCGGCTGTCGGCGAACACGACGAGGCTGGTGCCGAACACGTCGATCTGGTGAGGATTGCCGTCGGTGAAATCTCGGATCAGGCCGATGCAGTGCCATCCGCGTGCGAATCGTTTCGGGGGTGCCGCTGCTTCGATGACGCGGATCTCGTCCTCGTGCGAGGCGGTGGTATCGGGTTGGCTGGACAACGCAGTCATTGCTGGCCTCCGGTGTGGGCAGTGTGTGATGCACTGCATGGTCGAGATCGGGAAGGTCGAAGGGAAGCGGTGTCTCCCACTGGGCGGACGCATGATTCAGCGAAGCCGTTTCGATTAAGGGTCGCCTAACCTATATTGGGGCGATGGGTGCATCCATCTCGCTCGGCGAAATTCAGGAAACGTTGCTGATCCCGCTCTACGGGCGGGCGCTCGACGCGCGAAGGCGTCGCAGCGTGCTCGACGACCGCAAGGCCGCCGAACTCGTCGACACCCTCGACTACGACTTCGCCAAGTTCCGCGGCCCGTCACTGTTCGGATCGGTACTGAGGGCGTCCATCTTCGACGGGTACGTGCGCAGCTTTCTCGCCGAGCACCCCGACGGCACTGTCGTCGATCTCGGGTGCGGATTGTCGACACGATTCGAACGGCTCGACAACGGTCGCGTGCGCTGGTTCGACCTCGATGTTCCCGACACCATGGAGCTGCGCAGGCGCTTCTTCTCCGACAGCGATCGCTACACGATGATTGCGGGTTCGCTCTTCGACACCGATTGGTTCGACCAGGTAAAGGAGCGTGGCGGGCCGGTCTTCCTGCTGAGCGAGGCAGTGCTCCTGTACTTTCCGGCGGATCAGGTTCACGCGACGCTCGAACGTATCGTGGCGGAGTTTCCCGGAACCGGTCTCGCGTTCGACACCGGTGGCCGAGCGATGATGAACAGCCAGGACCGCAACCCGGTCTTCAAGGCGGTGCCCGCCCGGATGGTGTGGACGTGCGACGATCCGCGCACGCTCGAGCCGCTCGGGTTGTCGTTGCTCGAGTCCCGTACCTTCGCGTCGCCCCAGCCGGAGGTGGGGCGCATGTGGCCCCTGCGGTACCGGTTGGGACTCAAAGGCCTGCGCTATCTCGTTCCCCCGCCGGTGACCACGTACAAGCTCAACCGTTTCGAGACGGCGGCAGGGACGTAACCTCCCGCGTCAGGTGAGCCGGTCGATGATCCTCTCGTGGAAATCCTCGATCGACGCACGGTAGTGTTCCGCGCTGCCTCGCAGATGGTGTTGATCGCCGGAGTGCGTTCGCTCCCAGTTCGCCCACGGCGACACCATGACGCCGGTGATGCCGATCTTCTCGGCCTGCTTGTACAGCTCGAGGGACGGGGTATCGCGCAATCCCATGATGAAATCGAACGGTTCGTGCTCACGCCCGTACTCACGACGGAGATCGTTGATGCGCGTGATCCACTGTTCGGCGTCGTCGACTGTGTAGGCGGTGCCCACCCAGCCGTCGCAGTAGCGCGCCGCACGTCGCAGGGCCGCCTTCGATTCGCCGCCGCACAGGATCGGAACCGGCTGAGGTGGATGTGGCTCGATCATCATCTCGGGAATGTCGTAGTACTCGCCCTTCCACGACACCCAGCCGCCTTTCCAGAGTTCACGCAGGGCCTGGATCATCTCGTTGAGTCGAGCACCGCGGTTGTCGAAGTCCTGGCCGAGAAGTTCGAATTCTTCGCGCATCCATCCCGCGGACAACCCGATCGACACACGGCCACCGGCGATCGTCGCAGCGGTGCCGACCTGCTTGGCGACCTCGATGATGGGGCGCGAGGGGGCGATGTAGACGTTGTTTCCGAAGTGCAGGTTCTCGGTGACTGCAGCCATGGCGCCGACCAGTACCCACGCATCCGGCCATTCGGTATCGGCGGGCCAGAACATCTTGCCGCTCTCGTGGCCCGGATAGATCGTCTTCATTTCCTTGGGGAAGACGAGGTGGTCGGAGATCAGCATGCCGTGGAATCCTGCTTCATCGAGCATCCGCGCGACCGCCGGCATCTCTGCGGTCTTCATGAACGCTGTGCCGCTCCAGAACTTCATGTACTCGACTCCCGTATCGGTCGTACTCACGTGTCGGTCGTACTCACCTGGCAAGACGTGAAATCTCCGCAATAAGAGTAACTATAGGCAGTTTCGAGAATGATATTCCAGAGCGCTGTGGACGCCCAGGTACCTGAGGCGACTACGTGAACGACGGGTCGCACATATCCGGACGGGAATCTCTGCTTCAGCGATCGCTGATGTCTTGTTGACGTTCGGGTATGTGCGCCAGTAACCTCCGTTCAATCCTGAAAAGTTAACGTAGATTCGCACAATCGGTTGCGGCGAGCGACCCTGCTGGGAGACAACATGGAACTTGCGTGGTCAGCGGCCGAAGCCGCGTTCAGAGACGAGGTCCGCTCGTTTCTCGACGAGAAGCTGACACCCGAATTGCGTCGTGCCGGCACGCTTGCGACGAGCGTGTACTCCGATCACGAGGCGAGCATGGAGTGGCAGCGCATCCTGCACGATCGTGGTTGGGCGGCCCCCGCGTGGCCGGTCGAGTACGGGGGCTGCGATTGGACACAGACCCAGCACTACATCTTCGGTCGAGAGTCGGTCCTCGCCGGCGCTCCGACGCTGTCGCCGATGGGAATCAGGATGGTCTCGCACGCGATCATCGCCTACGGCACGCAGGAGCAGAAGGATTTCTTCCTCCCCGGCATCCTCACCGGTGAAGTGTTCTTCTGCCAGGGCTACTCCGAACCGGAGTCCGGGTCCGACCTGGCATCGCTCACGATGGCAGCGGTCGACGACGGCGACGACCTCGTCGTGACCGGCAGCAAGATATGGACGACACACGCCACCGAGGCGAACTGGATGTTCGCGCTCGTGCGCACGACCAAGTCCGAGAAGAAGCAGCACGGAATCACGTTCGTGCTGATCGACATGTCGACATCGGGCATCGAGATCCGTCCGCTGGTGATGACCTCCGGCGAAGAGGTTCAGAACCAGGTCTTCTTCGACGAGGTGCGGGTACCCAAGAGCAACGTCCTCGGCAAGATTGACGAGGGATGGTCCGTCGCCAAGTACCTGCTCGTCTTCGAACGCGGTGGTGCAGCAGCAGCGCCGGCCCTGCAGGTCATGGCCGAGAGGATCGCGGCCGCCGCAGCGGAGCAACCGGGCCCGGCCGGCGGAATGCTCATCGACGATCCCGCGTTCTCCGCCGCGCTCGCCGAGGCGCGCATCCGAACCGAGGTGCTCGAGATCCTCGAATACCGCACGCTGGCAGCATTGTCGGCGGGTAAGGACCCGGGGCCGGCGTCGTCGATGCTCAAGGTGCTCGGCACCGAACTCAGCCAGACGATTACGCGACTCGCGCTCGAAGCCGCCGGCCCGCGCGGCCGTGTCTATCAGCCGCACGCGACGAAACCGGGCGGCCCGGTCGCGGATTTCGTGCCGCCGAGCGACGACTACGTCAGCGGCGACGACTGGCAGGCGGTCGCGCCGTTGCGCTACTTCAACGACCGCGCCGGTTCGATCTACGCCGGTAGCAACGAAATTCAGCGAAACATTCTCGCCAAAGCAGCATTGGGGCTCTGATGGACTTCGGTTTGAGCAAGGAGCAGGAGCTCCTACGTGATTCGGTTGCCAAATTCCTCGCGAGCCGGTACGACCTGGCCCGCAGCCGGAAGGCCGCGACCACGGGTGCGGGCTGGCAGCCCGACATGTGGCGCGCATTCGCCGCCGAACTCGGCATCCTCGGCGCGACCCTTCCCGAAGACGTCGGCGGCATGGGCGGTGGACCGGTCGAACTCATGGTGGTGGCCGAAGAGTTCGGCCACGCGCTCGTCATCGAACCGTACGTCGACACGGTGGTTCTCGGGGGCGGACTTCTCGGCCGCGCAGGGGGCGTTCGTGCCAAGTCCGTTCTCGAGGCCATCGCGGAAGGCAACGCCGTCACCGCGTTCGCGGCAACCGAGCCGACATCCGGCTACGTGCTGCACGACGTCACCACGACCGCGCGACGCGACGGCGAGGAATGGGTGCTCGACGGCGCCAAGATCGTCGCGGGGAGCGCTCCACTGGCCACACACCTGCTCGTCACCGCCCGCACCGAGGGCGAGCGACTCGACACCGACGGCATCTCGCTGTTCCTCGTCGAGTTGGACGAGACGAACCCGCCCGACGGAATCGAGGTGCACTCGTACCGGACGATCGACGACCGTCGTGCCGCCGACCTCGAGTTCACCGGGCTGCGGCTGCCGGCCGATTCGCTGCTGGGGGAGCAGGGCCAGGCCTGGAGTTCGATCTCCCGGACGGTCGACGAGGCGATCACCGCCGTCGCTTCCGAATCCGTCGGGCTCATGCGCAAGGTGCTCGCCGACACCGTCGACTACTGCAAGCAACGTCAGCAGTTCGGCCAGGCCATCGGTAGCTTCCAGGTCCTCCAGCACCGCATGGTCGATATGTACATGGAGCTCGAGCAGGCCGTTTCCGCGGTCTACCTCGCGGTGCTGCACCTCGACTCCGACGACGCGGACCGGGCACGCGCGGTCTCGACCGCAAAGGCGACGACCAGCCGCGCAGCGCGGTTCATCGGCCAGAACGCGGTCCAGTTGCACGGTGGTATGGGAATGACCGAGGAGCTCGCAGTCGGTCACTACTTCAAACGCCTGACAGCGATCGAGTACGAGTTCGGCAGCGCCGAACAGCACATCGCTCGATATGCGGAGCTGACCAAGGCGTCGACGTAGGCGGTAGGTGAGGCCGGCCGGCCGTGACAGCGCTTCATTATTCGAGGGAGCGTTGGACACGGTCGGCCGCCGTCGTTGCGTCTTCGTGCTCCCACACCCGCACGACGGCCCACCCCGCGTCGGCGAGTCGTGCATCCGTGTCGCGGTCGCGGCGCACATTCGCCGCCAGCTTCGCGTCCCACCACTCGGCGTTGTTCTTCGGCGCGGTCGCGTGCACGGGGCATCGATGCCAGAAGCATCCGTCCACGTAGACAGCAACGCGTCGCCGGGGGAAAACCAGGTCGGCGCGTCGTCGCATGCCTGCGATCGGAGCGCGGTCCACGAAGAACCGCAGACCGCGTCGGTGTAGTTCCCGGCGTAGCGCCATCTCGGGTGCCGTGTCGCGCCGACGCTGCCGGCTCATCCGCGAGCGTGTGCGCGGATCGGTGGGTGGCCGGTCGGACGACGCCATACAGACTCCCTGCGCTCGGCGGCCTATGCCGCGACGGTCGGGAACCCGCCCATGCGGTCGAGGTGATTCTCCACGTCGTCGAGGAACCCGGGTGGAAAGCGCAGTTTGCCGGAGCGTGCGCGGCGTAGGAACCCGGCGGTGGCCCTGGCCGACAGCAACCGGGATTCTTCGAGGAATCCGCCGAGGTCCTCGTACGGAGCATGGACCGGCCACAGTGATTCATGGACGCGGAAGGTCTTACCCTGCGCACCCCACGCCGCGCTCGGCCATGGATCGCCCGCTGCCATGGGTGTCTCGTGATCGGCGGAGTACTCGATCTGGTGTCCGAGCCGGTGACCCACCCACGACGCCATTCGCACGCTCACCGCATTGCCGACGAGCCGCCACCGATGTCCGGGCTTGACGCCGGCGGCCTGGACGGCAGGCGCTGTCCAGTCGGGGTCGAAGCCTTGGAGGCGTTCGGCGTCGATCAGTCCCGGGGTGACGATCTCCCCCGACGGCAACCGCACCGCCGGTGGACTCGCGATGCCCAGCGTCGAGCCGCCCTTCAGAGTGGGGACTGCGTTGACCGCCCACCCCAGACCTCGAACGCCCTCGGTCCAGTAGAAACCGCACGGATAGAGGTCGGGCTCACCTTCGATGGGCATGCCTGCGTCTTCGCCGAACAACACGGTTCGCGGGTCGTCGGTACGGGAGGCGACCATCAGGACGCGCTGTCGGCGCTGCGGTAGACCGAAGGCACGAGCATCGACGACGCGGTACGCCCACGCGTATCCGAGGTCGCCCAGCACGTCTGTGATGTGTCGCATCGCAGCGCCCCGCCCGAGTTGCAGCATGAAGGGCACGTTCTCGATGACCAGCCAGCGGGGACCGTTCTTCCTCTTCACAAGCCGGAAGACCTCGTCGACGAGGCTCGACTTCGACCCGGTGATACCCGCTGTCCGTCCGGCCTGGGACAGGTCCTGGCAGGGGAAACCGGCCGCGACCAACTCTGTGTTCTGGGGCAGAGAGCGGAGGCGCGTCACATCAGGGTGCAGAGGAACGTCCGGAAAACGCGAGCCGAGGACAGCCTGCGCTCCGGGGTCGACCTCGCACAGAAGGCGGGTGTTCCACCCGTGTTCCGCCAGCCCCAGCTCGAGGCCGCCGATTCCGGCGAACAACCCGACCATGTTCCCCGTCGACGTCACGGCACCCTTCCTCGATCGGCTCAATCGAGAACGTTACTCGAGAGTTGTGGTGATCCGTGAGCCGACGCATGAACACGGTGTCGTACAGCGATGAAGTCCCTCCCCGACGCTCAGATCATTCGCTTACGGTGATTCCGTGGTTGCACAACGCGCCGAACCCCCACTCGTGGTGATCCGTGGTGCTTCGGGGTCGGGTAAGAGCACGGTGACCAAGGCGCTGCGACACCGCTTCGGTAAGGCGGAGTGCGCGGTCGTCGCCCAAGACAACGTTCGTCGCACAATTCTGCGTGAGCGCGATGAGCCGGGAGGTTTCAACATCGACCTCATCGAGATGATCGCGATGGAATGCATGAAGAGAGGGCGGCTGACCATCATCGAGGGGATTCTCGACACCGACCGGTACGGCGAGATGCTCGAGCGACTCATGACGTCGACCGACCGCCCCTTCTTCTATGCCTTCGACCTGTCGTTCGCGCAGACCCTCGACCGGCATGCCACGCGTCCGGAGGCGGCCGAGTTCGGCCCCACAGACATGCGCACCTGGTTTCGAGGGCACCAGCCGCTGCCTTTCGTCGCAGAGACCGTGTTCGACGTGTCCTGGTCTGTGGAAGCGGTGGTGGGCCGCATCTACGACGACCTGCGGTCCTCCATCGGCCGATTCGGTGCCGATGACGGCCGCGCTTCCGGAAGAAAATTCCTTTGACCTGGCGATTTGGTGTTCTCGCGAACCGTCGCGTAACTTATTCCAGGTCAGAGCGACACGGACACCGACCCGGACCGCAAGGTCAGGGACAACGAGGTTGGACGAAGACGCCTGAATTTCACTGGTACGACACCTTCTGGTAAGGTTTCGCACCGCCCCTGGTTCCGGAAACCGCACGGATTTGCGTCCGTGAGTGAAACGAACTAGGCTGGAACAGTTGCCTCGGAACGATCCGGATGTGTCCGGTGAGTGATGATGTGTGCGTGTTCTTTGAGAACTCAACAGTGTGCCGATGAATGTCAGTGCCAATATTTTTTGGTGCGACCCCCACATTTTTGTGGGTGGTTGTTT
>NZ_SLVY01000007.1 GCF_004345605.1 Rhodococcus sp. SMB37 | reverse complement strand
GTGGGGAGCGCGGCTCTGTGAAACAGGAACCCACCGAGGCGGCACGGCGTGCTGCGGTAGGAATCCCGGTCGTTCACGGCCGGGAGGACGTCAACCCGTCCACGAACCGAAATGACCCGGCGTCCGTGAGGAACGCCGGGTCATTGTTGTGCCCCCAGTAGGGCTCGAACCTACGACCTGCGGATTAAAAGTCCGTAGCTCTACCAACTGAGCTATAGGGGCATGGGCGCACAGTGTAACCACACTGCGCGCCAAATCGTATCGGACACGCATCCGAAGATTTCAAGGGGCTCGGGTGCACACCCCCTGCTTCCGCACCCGAGCCGCGGAAAGCATACCACTCGGTGTGTTCTGCGGTTCATGGTGGTCCGAGGTGCAGGTCACCCGGCCGCGATGGGTATCGCGCGACTAGAGTTTCCTTCGGGGATCGGATACTCGGAGGGCTCGATTCGCTCATGTCACGTCAACAGGAACGTGCGCGCCGTACGCGTTCCGTCATCATCAGGGCGGCTGCTGTCGAGTTCGCGAAGCGTGGATACGGAGCCGCGTCGATCAACTCGATTCTCGAACACTCGAACGCGACCAAGGGCGCGATGTACTTCCACTTCGCGTCCAAGGACGAACTTGCGCGCGCGGTTCTCGAAGAAGGGCTCGAGCATTACCGGACGATCGTGTCGCGCTGGGTCGACGCACCTGAGCTCGACCCGTTCGAGCGTCTGCACGGAATGATCGCGGACCTCGGAGAGGCGCTCCACAACGATGACGTCATCGCGGCCGAATTCAGGCTCGTCACCGAACCTGAATTCGCGGACGAAGCGCTACTGCGTGGCAGCTATATCTGGGGAAGGGCGGGCTATCAGCTCGCGGTCGAAGCTCAGGAGCGAGGACTTTTCCGTCCTGGTGTGGACATCCGCAGGTTCGTCGAAGCGGTCGGGTCGTCGCTGGCCGGGCAACGCTACCTCGCAGACCTCACTTCGCCGGACACCGACGTCAAGTCCAAGTTCGAGGCCTGTCTCGAGGTTCCGCTCGAGGCGATGGCCTCGGAGGAGTGGCTTGCCCGCTGGTGGGAGCGCGGTTGGCCGCAGACATCGGATTGATGGCATGACCAGCTGATTTGTGAATCAGGAATGCCGTGACATAAGCTGTCCAAGCTCCCAGCGGAACGGAAAATCCCGTTGAGGGTGCGGGTCGGAGGAATCCGGTCGGGCCCCCTTCGTCTAGCGGCCTAGGACGCCGCCCTTTCAAGGCGGTAGCGCGGGTTCGAATCCCGTAGGGGGTACACTTCGGTTTCGGCCGGATGTGTACAGTACGCTGGCAGAGAATTGAATAGCAAGGCCCTGTGGCGCAGTTGGTTAGCGCGCCGCCCTGTCACGGCGGAGGTCGCGGGTTCGAGTCCCGTCAGGGTCGCAGAAGTATGCGATCGGCATTCGGTTCGGGTGCCATCCGGCCAGGTAGCTCAGTTGGTACGAGCGTCCGCCTGAAAAGCGGAAGGTCGCCGGTTCGATCCCGGCCCTGGCCACGGCGATGGTTGTGTTCCACCATCGACAAATGAATACAGGCAAGTGAATACACCAGGCCCACCGCATGCGGTGGGCCCAGCTATGAAGAGCCCAATGGGTTCCTATGGCCCTGTGGCGCAGTTGGTTAGCGCGCCGCCCTGTCACGGCGGAGGTCGCGGGTTCGAGTCCCGTCAGGGTCGCTCAACCGAAGGTCCGGTATCGATGAGATACCGGACCTTCGTCGTTGTTGCAGTTCGGCACGTTACAGTTCGGTACTGTCGCCGGCCGCTACCGTTCCCCATCGGTCCGCTCCGCTACCGTGACCGAGTGAACATGTTCTAGTGTGTGCCTACGTAACTGCATGGACACGTGTCCGAACAATCCGGGGGTTGGATGTGCGCATAGCTCTGCTGTCGTATCGGAGCAAACCGCACTGCGGGGGGCAGGGCGTCTACGTTCGTCACCTCAGTCGGGAGCTTGCGGCCCAAGGTCACGACGTCGAGGTGTTCTCGGGCCAGCCGTACCCGGAACTCGATCCGGCGGTCACCCTGACGAAGGTTCCCAGCCTCGACCTCTATTGCGACGACGACCCGTTCCGCACGCCGCGACCCAGCGAGTACCGCGATCTGATCGACGTCCTCGAGGTCGCCACGATGTGGACGGCGGGGTTTCCGGAACCGCGTACCTTCGGGCTTCGCGCGGCCCGGTTACTACGCGACCGAATCGCCGATTTCGACGTCGTCCACGACAACCAGTCGCTCGGATCGGGACTTCTCCGCATCGCGCAGGACCTACCGCTGGTCGCGACCATCCATCATCCGATCACCCGGGACCGCGAGCTCGACCTCGCCTCGGCGCCCACGTTGCGTCGCAAGATCACTCTGCGGCGTTGGTACGGATTCCTGCGCATGCAGGGGCGGGTCGCCCGGAAGATACCGACACTGCTCACCGTCTCGGAGAACTCCGCCGACGACATCCGCACCGCCTTCGACATCGAACCGGACCGACTCCACACGATTCCGCTCGGCGTCGACACCGACCTGTTCGCTCCGGCGACCACGCCGCGGGTCTCGGGTCGCATCGTGTGTGTGGCCAGCGCCGATGCTCCCCTCAAGGGGGTGCCGACGTTGCTCGAAGCCGTGGCCAAGCTGCACACCGAGCGCGAGATCGAACTCGTGCTCGTCTCCAAGCTCGCTCCCGGTGGTACCACCGAGCGACTCATCGACGATCTCGCTATCGGTGATGTCGTGCGCACTGTATCCGGGATCGACGACGCCGAACTTGCGGAGCTTCTCGCGTCGGCGGAGATCGCTGCGGTGCCGTCGTTGTACGAGGGCTTCTCGCTGCCGGCGGTCGAAGCCATGGCGTGCGGGACTCCGTTGGTGGCCAGCCGCGCGGGCGCGATTCCGGAAGTGGTGGGCGAGGCCGGCGAGCTCGTACCGCCCGGTGATGCCGAACAGCTGGCCGCCGCGATTGCGGCACTGCTCGACGATCCGGCTCGGCGGACACAACTGGGCACCGCTGCCCGCGCCCGCGTCGAGGAGAAGTACAGCTGGGCTGCGGTCGCCGCGCAGACCGCGACCGTCTACGAGAGCGCGATCGCAGCACACGAAGGAAGGACCGACTGATGCTGACCGTCGACTTCGACCGGCTGGGGGTGCGGCCGGGATGCCGCGCGATCGATATCGGCGCCGGTGCCGGCAGACACTCGTTCGAGTTGTACCGGCGTGGCGCGGACGTCGTCGCCTTCGATCGCAGCGCTGACGACATGAAGGCGGTCGCCGACATGTTCGTGGCGATGGAACTCGAGGGCCAGGTACCCGAAGGGGCCCTCGCCCGCGCCGAGGTGGGCGACGCGCTGGCACTGCCGTATGCCGACGAGACCTTCGACCTCGTGATGATTTCCGAAGTCCTCGAACATGTTCCCGAGGACGATCGGGCGATCGCAGAGTTCGTGCGGGTCCTCAAGCCAGGCGGGGTCGCGGCGGTAACGGTCCCGCGGTGGTTCCCCGAGAAGATCTGCTGGGCGTTGTCGGAGGCCTATCACGAGGTCGAGGGTGGGCACGTGCGCATCTACAAGGCGGACGAGCTGGCGGCAAAGCTCACCGCGGCCGGTCTGACCGTGCGAGGGACCGACCACGCCCACGCTTTGCATTCACCCTACTGGTGGCTCAAGTGCGCGGTCGGTGTCGACAACGAGAACAATCCGCTGACGAAGACCTATCACCGGATGCTCGTGTGGGATCTGATGGAAGGTCCGTGGCTGACACGCACCGTAGAGAAACTCCTCGACCCGGTCATCGGTAAGAGCGTCGTGTTCTATCTCGAGAAGCCGGGTGCATCCGGTGCGCCGCAGTGAGTTCCATCGCCGGATGATGCCGGAGGTGCCCGGCGTCCTGTCGCGCGACGAATGCCACGCGACAGGGCAGGCAATCGCGCGCATGCAGGAGGCGTGCGGGTCGATTCCCTGGTTTCCGGGTGGCCACACGGATCCGTGGGATCACATCGAATCCTCGATGGCCCTCACTGTCACCGGGCTGCTCGACGAAGCGTCTGCGGCCTTCGGCTTCCTGCGCAGGACACAACGTCCCGATGGGTCGTGGCCGGTGAAGTTCCGGAACGGGGTCATCGAGAACACCGATACAGACAGCAATTTCACCGCATACATCGCAGTGGGGGTGTGGCATCATCACCTCGTCACCGGCGACCGGCGGTTCACGTCCGAGATGTGGCCGACCGTGCGGGCAGCACTCGACCACGTCGTCGGCATGCAGTTTCCCGGCGGGCACATCGCGTGGGCGCGGGGGTCGGGCGGACTCGTCGACGAGGCGCTGCTGACCGGAAGCGCCAGTATCCACCAGAGTCTGCGGTGCGGGGTTCAGCTCGCCGAACTCGTCGACGACCCGCAGCCGGAATGGGAAGTGGCGCTGTATCGATTGGGCCATGCACTGCGCAGGCACCCCGAGGTGTTCACGCCGAAGCCCGAATACTCGATGGACTGGTACTACCCGATACTCGGTGGTGCGCTGCGCGGCGCCGAGGCTCATCGGCGAATCCGGGAGCGGTGGTCCGATTTCGTCGTGGACGGACTCGGGATCCGCTGTGTCGACCACAAGCCGTGGGTGACCGGCGCCGAGACGTGCGAGCTCGTCCTCGCGCTCGATGCTCTCGGCGACAAGGCGCGGGCGAACGAGTTGTTCGCGTCGATGCAACACCTGCGCGACCCGGACGGTTCGTATTGGACGGGACTCGTCTACCAAGACGGCAAGCGATGGCCCGTCGAGGTCAGCTCGTGGACGAGTGCGGCGGTGATTCTCGCGGCAGACGCGTTGTCGCGGACGACGGGTGGCAACGGGCTGTTTCGCGACGCAGCTGTTCCCCAGGGGCAGGTCGGTCCGGATCACTGCACCGAGCACTGCGAGGTGTTCGTCTGACGGAGTACCGACCACTGCGAGGTGTTCGCCTGAGTGAATCCGGGGGAGTCTTGCGCACCTGCGCTCTGTGCGCGTAAGCATGGGAGGTGAGTCTCGCAGGTAGGAGGCGCCGATGATCAGGTATGTCCTGGTCGTGCTCGTGGGAGTGGCGACGGCGGTATCGGTGCCGGTCGCAGTGATCTCCGGGGGCGCGGGTTGGTGGATCCTCGCGTCGCTCTGTCTCGTGCTCGCAGCTGTCGGCGTCTACGATCTGTTGCAGACCGGACACTCGGTGCTGCGTAACTATCCGATCCTGGGGCACTCGCGGTACCTCTTGGAGGCAGTGCGTCCGGAGATTCAGCAGTACTTCATCGAGCGGAACGTCGACGGCCGGCCTTTCGACCGCGACACTCGCACGATCATCTACGAGCGCGCCAAGGGAATCCACGGGGAGCTGTCGTTCGGAACAGAACGTGATATCGACTCCGTCGGATACGACTTTCTTGTCCACTCGATGGCGCCGGTGCCGGAACCGGCAGAGCCGCCGCGAGTACTGATCGGTGGACCGGACTGCACCAGGCCGTACTCGATGGCGCTGTTGAACGTGTCGTCGATGAGTTTCGGCGCGTTGTCGGGCAATGCGTTGAAGGCTTTGAACAGGGCTGCTGCTCTGGGGGGTTTCGCGCACGACACCGGTGAGGGCGGGTTGACGCCGTATCACCTCGGGGGCGGCGATCTGGTGTGGGAGATCGGGTCGGGTTACTTCGGGACGCGCACACCGGACGGACGATTCGATCCGGATCAGTTCGCCGAGAATGCTGCCCACGAGCATGTCAAGGTTGTTTCGGTGAAGTTGAGCCAGGGCGCCAAACCGGGGTTGGGAGGTGTGCTTCCTGCGGCGAAGGTCAGCGAGGAGATCGCCAGATACCGTGAGGTACCCGCGCACGAGAAATGTGTGAGTCCCTCTGCACATTCGGCGTTCCGCACGCCTTTCGAATTGGTGGAGTTCGTGTGTCGGTTACGTGAGCTCGCGGGTGGGAAGCCCGTCGGATTCAAACTGTGCGTGGGTTCCCGTGTCGAGTTTCTGGCGCTGTGCAAGGCGATGATAGACGTCGGTGCCACTCCGGATTTCATCGTCGTCGACGGTGCCGAGGGCGGCACCGCTGCCGCACCGCTGGAATACGAGGATCATGTCGGGCTGCCTCTCACCGACGGACTGATGACCGTCCACAATGCTCTCGTGGGTTCTGGGCTGCGGGATCGGATCAAGATCGGTGCAAGCGGAAAGGTGGCTGCGGGGAACGACATCGTCAAGCGGTTGATCCAGGGCGCGGATTTCACCAACGCGGCACGCGCGATGATGATGGCCATCGGCTGCATTCAGGCGCAACGATGCCACACCAACACCTGCCCGGTCGGGGTGGCAACGCAGGATCCGATGCGGAGCCGGGCATTGAATGTGGCGGACAAGAGTATCCGGGCGTGGCGGTACCAGGAAGCAACGGTGCAGCAGGCAGTGCAGATCATGGCGTCGCTGGGAGCGAGCGACCCCGGCGAGCTGACCCCTCACATGCTCCGGCGAAAGATCGATGCCACGCATGTGCGGTCCTACGCAGAGATCTACGAATGGCTTTCGCCCGGTGTACTTCTCGACGAGCCACCCGAATCTTGGGCTGCAGACTGGGCAGCCGCGACCCCCGAATCGTTTCGGGCGGCCTGAGCGCCCCTACGACCCGACGACCCCTCCGGTGCGCTCCAGCACCCGCAACGATCCGGTGACCGATACCTCGGTGAACTCCCCGCTGTCGAGTGCGCGGCAGTAGATCTCGTATGGAGGGCGACCGCCGTCGGCGGGGTCGGGGAACACGTCGTGGATGATCAGGGCACCCCCCGGCTCCACCCATCGTGCCCAGCCCGAGTAGTCGGCCTGCGCCGCTTCGCTGCTGTGCCCACCGTCGATGAAGACGAAGGCTAGCGGCGTCCGCCAGAATGCAGCGACCTGAGGGGACCGACCCACGATCGCGACGACGTGCGACTCGAGGTCGCCGTCGGAGAGGGTGTGCCGGAGTTTCCCGACCGTATCCAGTTTGTCGGTGTGCGGGTCGACCAACGACGAATCGTGGTACTCCCAACCCGGCTGGTGCTCTTCGGAACCGTGGTGGTGATCGACGGTGACGATGGTGCCGCCCGTCGCCTTCGCCGCCTCGCCCAGATACACCGTGGAGCGGCCGCAGTAAGTGCCGATCTCGACGCCCACCCCGTCCCCGAGGTAGCGGATGGCTGCGTCGTGCAACGCCGTGCCCTCGTCGAGAGGCATGAAACCGGGGGTGGCTTCAGCGAGTGCGAGCGCCTCGCGGGAGAGGGTGGTGTGGGTCATCGGGTCGCCGCCTTTCGTTTGTGCAGAACATTGCCGACCGCGTTGTCGAGCTTCGTTCCGAGTGGCCAACCCACATAGTGTGACAGGAACAATGCGATCTCTCGTAGCTGCTCCTCGTCGAGTTCTTCGTTCTGCAGCGCAGCGCCGATCTGGATCTCGGCGACGTCGCTCAACCCTTGTGCGGCCAAGGCGCCGAGTAGCAGCAACCGCCGATCGCGAATGCTCAGTCCCGGTCGCGACCAGATGTCGGCGAACAGGTGATCGGCGGTCGCGGCGAAATGTGCGCCGGGCCCGTCCTGGAACTCGAATCCGTAGACCTTTCCCATCATCTCGAGTCCGCGCTGGCGCCTGTCGTCGGTCACGGCTGTTCCTCCATGCTGTGGGTGCGTGCGATGTCGCCGATCCCGACTCCGAGACCGGGGCCCAGGCCCGCGAGGGCGCGTGTTGCGAGAGGAAGATCGATCTCGAGCCGGTCGCCGAGGGCTATGGCGAGCGCCAGGTCCTTCTCACCCAATGCACGCACATGGGAGAAGATCGGGAACCACGAATCGTCGGGTTCGAGTGCGGATGTATTGTCGCGCCACATGATCGATCCTGCGCCGCCCGTGATCGAGTCGGTGTGGCGGACGACCTTACCGAGTTCGGTGATGTCGATTCCGGCGGCTTCGGCGAGTCGTTGGGCTTCGGTTGCAGCAGTGAAGGATACGAAGTGGAGCAGGTTCCGGGCAAGCTTCATCCGGGTGCCCGCGCCCACCGGGCCGGCATGCACGACCAGCGCGGCGAATGCGCCGAACGGCTCTTCGATCTTCTCGAATGCCTCGTCGGACGCCCCGACCATGACGGCCAATGCAGCCTTCTTCGCGCCCGCCGCGCCACCGCTGACCGGTGCGTCGACGAACTCGACCCCGCGTGCCGTGCATTGTTCGGCCAGGTCGACGGCCGTGGTGTCGGAAATCGTCGAGTGCACGGCGATCACCGTGCCCGGCGTCGCGGTGGACAGCAGTCCGTCAGAGCCGGCGACGACGTCGCGTACCTGGGCGTCGTCGAGAACCGTCACACAGACGATGTCGCTGACGGAGGCGAGTTCTGCTGCGCTCGAGACGGGGTGGGCGCCTGCTTCGACGAACGGAGTGACCGCGTCGGGGTTGGTGTCGAGGACGGACAATCTGCCGCTGTGGTCGAGCAGCCGGTGCGCCATCGGTGCGCCCATGTTGCCGAGACCGATATAGCCGATGCGGGTCGTCACGACCGGATCACCTGCCCGCCGTCGACGTTGAAGATCTGGCCGGTCACCCAACCCGCTTCGTCGGACAGCAGGAACAGGCACATGCCGACGAGATCGTCGGGGGTGCCGATCCTCTCGAGCGGCAGTTGTTTCACCATGTCGGCGACCATGCTCGACGGGGTGGTGGTCCGGGTGGCCTCGGTGTCGATGGGTCCGGGTGCGATCGCGTTGATGCGGATGTTCGACCCGCCGAGCTCCACCGCGAGTTGCTGTGTGAGGCCGTTGATCCCGACCTTCGCGAGTCCGTAGAAGCCCGAGTAGACCCAGGCGGCGGTGGACGACTGGTTGACGATCGACCCGCCGCTGCTCGTCATGTGAGGCCATACCGCGCGGGTGATGTTCAGGGCCCCATCGAGGTTGACGCTCATGAACTTCTTGTAGTAGTCCCACGGCACGGTGAGCAGGAGGTCGAGTTTCATCCCACCGTAGATCGCGGCATTGTTGACGACGTGATCGATACCCCCATACGTCTCGACGGTCTTGTCGGCGAGTTCTTTCGCCGAGTCGGGGTCGGAGACGTCCACCGGCAGGAAGGTGGCGGCGCCGCCGTCGACCACGATCTGCTTGGCCACCTGCTCGCCGAGCTCGGCATCGATATCGGCGACCACCACGCGCGCACCTTCGGCGGCGAGTGCGCGTGCGTACGCCTCGCCGATTCCTTGGGCTGCTCCCGTGATGATCGCAGTGCGATCGGTGAATCTGGCCATGACCGGTCCTTTCGAATATGTCGGACACTGCGAACGTCAGAGTGCAGGTTCTGCGACGAGCTTGGTCTCCAGGTACTCCTCGAATCCGGCCAGGCCCATCTCGCGCCCGATGCCGGATTGCTTGTATCCGCCGAATGGTGCGTCTGCGGCATACCAGATGCCGCCGTTGACTCCGAGGGTGCCGGTGCGGACACTCGCGACGACGCGTGCGATGCGATCGGGGTCGGTGCCGTAGACCGCGCCGGAGAGTCCGTAGGGAGAGTCGTTCGCGATGTGGACCGCGTCGTCGTCGCCGTCGTGGGGCAGTATCACCAGCACCGGGCCGAAGATCTCCTCCTGTGCGGTGCGGGCGGAGTTGTCGAGTCCTGAGATCAGGGTGGGCTCGACGAAGAATCCACGATCGTGCTCGGCGGGTCGTCCACCTCCGACCACGATCGTGCCGCCCTCCTCGACGGCCAGCCGGATGTAACCTTCGACGCGTTCGCGCTGTCGCGCCGAAATCAGCGGGCCGCAGATGGTGCCGGGGTCGCGTGGATCGCCGGGGCGAAGGCCCTGCAGCGTCTTCGCGGTTGCCTCGACGGCCTCGTCGTACCGGTCGCGTGGCACGACGAGTCGGGTGGTGATCGCGCAGCCCTGGCCGGCGTGGGTGCACACCGTGAACGCGGCCATCGAGCACGCCGCGCGGAGGTCGGCGTCGTCGAGGACGAGAAACGCCGACTTGCCACCGAGTTCGAGGAAGACCTTCTTGAGCGACTCCGACGCCGCACGCATCACCGACTTCCCGGTGGCGGTGGAACCGGTGAACGAGATCAGGTCCACTCGCGGATCTTCGGCGAGCAGGGCGCCGATCCGGTGATCGCTCGAGGTCACGATGTTGAGAACACCCGCGGGGATGTCGGTTTCCTCGGCGGCGATCCTGCCGATCAGCGCGGCACACCAGGGAGTGTCGGGGGCAGGTTTGAGCACGACGGTATTACCCGCGGCGAGCGCGGGCCCGATCTTCGCGAAGTTGATCTGATGCGGGAAGTTCCACGGGGTGATTGCGCCGACCACGCCGGTGCCTTCCTTGAGTAGATACCGGTGGGTGGGGATGCCCATGGGGGAGGCGTTCCCAAGATCTTGTGTCCACGAATAACTCTCGGCGAGATCGGCGAACCACAGCAGATCGTCGACGGGTCCTTCGAGGTGCGCAGCTGCGGTCAGGAACCTGGGGGCGCCTACCTCGGCGATCGTGATCTCCCGCAGTTCGTCGATGTGGCCGCGAATGGCGTCGCGGAGCTGACGTAGGCAGTGTGCGCGGAAGGCGTGGTCGCGGGACCAGTCGGTGTTGTCGAATGCGCGGCGGGCCGCGTCGATGGCGGCGTCGAGATCGGCGGCGGTGCCGTCGGCTGCACTACCGAGGACCTCCTCGGTACTGGGATCGACAATCTCGAAGGTGCCGCCGCTGCCGGGGACGAGCTTTCCGTCGATCAGGAGCATGGAACTGTCGGTCGGGCGCAATGTCATCAGACGATTCCCTCAAGTTCTGGACAGGTGTCTGGACTATAGTTCGGCACGCTGTGAGAACGCAATGGTTCGAGTGGATGCCGTTACGGGGGAGCCTGATACGACGAGGTGAGTGTGCAGGAGTTCGGGCTCGTCAGAACACTCGCATGCCGAGGCGGCGTCGTGTGCGCATGTCGACGAGATAGCCGTGCCACAGCAGGCGCCAGACGTGCGGGGTCGCCCGGTGGACGGCGCGCATCGTCCGCAGATATCTGTCGAATCGTCGTTGATCGTCGGCCGTCCAGTCGTAGTGCATGGCCTTCCGGAACTCCGGCGGCAACGCTCCCCGGGTGATCAACTCGAAACCTCGTCCGAAGATCTTGTGTGCGGCCCGTCCGGCACGGCCGAGTCGCACTTCGAGGAAGCTCAGATTGCACAGGCGGGTGAGATACCCGCGGACCTCGTCATTCATGGAGATCCGGTCCACGCCCTCGCGCCAGAGCGCGTCGTACTCGTCCCGGGTCGTCGGCCAGGACTCGGGACGCACGTTCAGGGTGGTCGCCAGGGAGATGCCGTCGCGCAGGATGCTGCGGTATTCGGCCTCGCTCAGCGGGCCGTGCAGGAATTCATGCTGGTCGATGAAGTACTTCAACAGGCACACCGCCACCCAGAGCTGCAGCTTCGGTGAGTTCGCGCTGTACGAGACCTCGGCGTTCGGTTCGGACACGACCCGGGCGTGGATCTTCCGCAGCTCCTCTCGCAGATAGGCGCGGTCTGCGTCGGTGCCGAACACCGCGACCGCAAGATAGGTGCCCGTTGTGCGTGCGCGCTTGATGGGATGCAGGTCGGCGCGGCCGGAATCGACGGAGCTGTCGACCACCCCCTGGCCGACGCCGGGATCGGCCAGCTGCATGATCACGTTGGCCGCGTTGATCGTTCCGCCGAGAGGGGATACGAGATCGCCGACCGTCTCGAGCGTGCGCATGGAACCTCCATCTGAAGACGACTGTAATCAGTTTACGTCCGCTTCGGAGGACGTGGGCAGGTGGGACAGCGCGCCCTGGACAACGGATTCGTAGATGCGGTCGAGATCGATCTCGTTGCCGAGGAACCCGCTGTTCTCGAGAATTGCGAAGCCATGTAGAGCCGAGAACATGCCGATCGTGATCTCGAGTGCTCGCTCTTCGGGGACTCCGCACGAGGTCAGCATCGACCCCAGGGCGGCATTCGCATCGAGGCCTGCCGTGATCAGGCTGTCCCGGTCGACCGGCGCGGTGGTCAACGCCTGGTAGCGACGCGGGTGTGTCGTGGCCCAGGACCGGTGGGCATCGATCAGCGCACGTAGACCGTCCCTGCCGCTGCGCCCCATCGCCACTTCACGCAGGTGTATCCCCAGGTCGGTCATGGCGCGCGCCTGCACTGCGGCCCGAACGTCGTCGAGGCCGCGTACGTGGTTGTACAGGGAGGCAGCGACGATTCCGAGGCGGCCCGACAGGGTGCTCATCGAGAGTTGCTCCCATCCGGCCTCGTCGACGGCGTCGATGGCGGCGTCGATCACCTTGTCGCGCGTGAGGGTTCGTCGTCTGATCGGGCGGGAGTTGTCACGTGCCATGAATTCATTCTAAGGGGCTTCCATTGTAAACGAAGGTATGTAGTTTGTAAGCGAGCGTCATTTGCCACCGACTCGTGAGCCCACCAATCGTTAGGCGCAGGCATGACTACATCCCGCATCGACCTGAAGAATCCCGACATCTACACCGCGGGGGTCCCGCACGATTTCTTCGACGACCTCCGCCGGCAATGCCCGGTGTACTGGCAGCCTGAGGACGACGGGCCCGGATACTGGGCGGTGACCCGGCACGCCGACGTCATCGGCGTTTCACGCGACACCACGTTCTCGGCTGCGATGGGGTCCACACAGATCGACGAGTTCGACGAGGAGACCCGACTCAAACAGGCCTCCATGCTTCTCAATCTCGATCCACCGGAACACACCCGGCTGCGTCAGCTCGTCAGCCGAGGGTTCACCCCGCGCGTGATCAAGCAGCTCGAAGGTCATATTCGCGACATCTGTACGCGCGTGGTCGACGACCTCGTCGAGGCGGGGCGCGACGGTCGGGTCGTCGACTTCGTCCCGCTCGCGGCAGCGCCGCTTCCGCTCGAGGTGATCGCCGCACTGCTCGGCGCACCTACGGAAGACGTCGGAAAACTCTACGACTGGTCGAACAGGATGATCGGCTGGGACGACCCGGAGTACGGCAGCACCCGCGAGGACGGTGAACTCGCCGCGGCCGAGGTCTTCCTCTATGCCAACGAGATCGCCGCGCGCCGACGCGTCGATCCTCGCGACGACATCGTCACCAGGCTCGTCACTCCCGACGAGCACGGCGACACGCTCTCCGAGATGGAGTTCGACATGTTCTTCGTCCTCCTCGTGATCGCGGGGAACGAAACGACCCGCAACGCGATCTCCGGCGGGATGCAGGCATTCATGGACCACCCCGATCAGTGGCGACGCCTGCAGAACGAGCCGGAACTCCTGCCGAGCGCGGTGGAGGAGGTCCTGCGCTGGGTCAGTCCCGTCATCGGGTTCCGCCGCACTCCCACTTGCCCGGCCACGATCGGGGGCCAGGAGGTCGATCGGGGTGACAAGGTGGTGGTCTACTACCCGAGCGCCAACCGCGACGCCGACGTATTCGACGCCCCCCACGTCTTCGACATCGCGCGGGACGACAATCCGCACGTGGCATTCGGCGGTACCGGCGTGCACTTCTGTCTCGGTGCGCACCTTGCGCGTCTCGAGTTGAAGATCATGTTCGAGACTCTCGCGACGCGGCTCGACCGGATCGAACAGGCCGGGCCCGCGCGGCGCCTGCGCTCGAATTTCATCAACGGGATCAAAGCCCTGCCGGTGCGGATCTACCCGCGCCAGGGATGAATTCATGCGCGCGCAGGTCGACGACCATTGCCGGACGATGGCTACCGTAGTAATGTCCAGACACGTGTCCAGAAATGTGAATCTCGAATCCACCCGACGTCGGCTCACCGAACGCCAGGCCGACACCGTGCAACGGCTTACGCAGGCCGCTGTCGAGGTGTTGGGCGAAGAGGGATTCGCAGGGCTGACCGTGCGCATCGTTGCGGCGCGCGCCGGCGTCGCTCCCGCGACCGCGTACACGTACTTCTCCTCCAAGGAACACCTCGTTGCGGAGGTCTTCTGGCGCCGACTCGCTGCCGCGCCGGTGGAAGACTCCGACCAGGCGGATCGGGCCGATCGTGTCGTGGCGGTGCTGCGGAGCGTCGCGCTGCTCATGGCCGACGAACCGGAACTTGCCGCCGCGGTCACGAGTGCGCTGCTCGGCCGCGACCCCGACGTCGAGCATCTGCGTGCACGTATCGGTCTCGACATCCGCGAAAGGCTGTCCGCCGCGCTCGGAGACGCCCCCGACCCCGACGAGCTCGAGGCACTCGAACTGCTCTACGCCGGTGCGCTCGTGCGCGCGGGAATGGGTTACGGCACATACGAAAAGCTCGCCGACAGGCTGGAAATCTCGGCCCGACTGTTATTGGAGTGATCCATGATCCAGGCTCCCACGGAGTCCGTGTCGCTCGACCCACCCACGTTCGACCCCTACGACTATGCCTTCCACGAGGATCCGTACCCGACCTATCGTCGGCTGCGTGAGGAGGCGCCGCTCTACTACAACCCCGACCTGAACTTCTGGGCGTTGTCGCGGCACGCGGACGTCGTTGCCGGTTTCCGCGACAACACGCGGTTGTCCAGCGCGAACGGTGTTTCACTCGACCCCGCCGCGTACGGGCGCAACGCTCACAAGGTGATGTCGTTCCTCGCGATGGACGACCCGCGACACATGCGCATGCGACAACTCGTGTCGAAGGGTTTCACCCCGCGACGAGTCGCTGAACTGCAGGAGCGGACTCTCGAACTCACCCTCGGACACCTCGAACCAGCCCTCGCCGGAGTCGAATTCGATTGGATCACCGACTTCGCAGCGAGGTTGCCGATGGACGTGATCTCCGAGCTCATGGGAGTGCCCGAGGTCGATCGCGCCGAGATCCGGCGACTCGCGGATCTCGTCGTGCACAGAGACGAGGGTGTGCTCGACGTCCCGGTCTCGGCGATGGAAGCGTCGCTGCACCTCGTGGGCTACTACGCCGACATGATCGCGGAGCGTCGGAAGTCGCCGACCGCCGACCTCACCTCCGCGCTGCTCGACGCCGAGATCGACGGCGACCGGCTCGACGACGACGAAATCATCGGGTTCATGTTCCTGATGGTGGTGGCCGGGAACGAAACCACCACCAAACTTCTCGGCAACGCGCTCTACTGGGGTGCGAAGAACAAGAGTGAAGTGTCGCAGGTGTTGTCGGATCCGGAACGCGCACCCGAGTGGGTCGAGGAAACTCTCCGGTACGACACATCGAGCCAACTCGTCGCGCGCACGGCCGCCGCGGACATCGACCTGCACGGCGCCACCATCCGCTCCGGCGACAAGGTGCTGCTGCTCATCGGTTCCGCCAACCGCGACTCCGAGGTGTTCGACGACGCCGACGAATTTCGTCTCGGTCGCGATACGGCTGGAAAACTTGCGAGTTTCGGTGCGGGAGTGCATTTCTGTCTCGGCGCCCACCTTGCGCGACTCGAGGCCGACATCGCCCTCGAGCAGTTCGCCCGTCGGGTCGCCGACTACGAGATCGACTTCGACCGCACCGAGCGGGTCCACTCCACCAATGTGCGCGGCTTCGCCGCCCTCCCCATGAAAGTGACGGAGCGACATGCCTAGATTCGAGCCGCACCCCGAGCGCCGGCCCGCGCTCGTCAGCGGTGCGTCGTCGGGAATCGGAACGGCCACTGCCTACGCACTTGCCGAACTCGGTCATCCCGTCGCACTCGGTGCCCGCCGTGTAGAGGAGTGCGAGACAATCGCCGAGAAGATCCGTGCCGAAGGCGGCGAGGCCTTCGCCCACTACCTCGACGTGTCGTCGACCGACTCCGTCGACGCGTTCGTCGCGGCCGCGGAAGAAGCACTCGGTGTCACCGAGATCGTCGTCTCCGGCGCCGGTGACATGGACTTCTCACTTGTCCACGAGATGGACGCGGAACGGTTCGAGTTCCAGGTGAACGTGCATCTGAACGGCACGCAACGCCTCGCGCGGCGCGTGCTTCCGGGAATGATCGAACGTAAGCGCGGCGACTTCGTCGTGATCGGATCGGATTGCGCCGACGTTCCTCGTCCGCGGATGGGCGCCTATGTGGCGGCGAAGACCGGTCTCGAAGCCCTTGTCGTCCAACTGCGGATGGAACTCGAAGGCACCGGGGTGCGTGCGTCCACTGTCCGGCCCGGTCCCACCCAGACCGGGGCGGGAATGACGTCACCGGCCGAGGTTGTGGGCCCGCTCCTCGCGGACTGGGAGCGCTGGGGTTTTGCCCGTCACCCGTATTTTCTGCGCGCGTCGGATATCGCCGCCGCGGCAGCGACGGTGGTGTCGGTTCCCCGCGGCGCCCACATCGTGCTCGTCGAGGTGCAGCCCGAAGCGCCCTTGCGGAAGGAAGACAAGTGACTGGAGCGCCACACACGACCGTCGCACCTCCCCGGGTCTCCGGCGGTGAACACGAGCACGGACACCTCGAAGAACTGCGCACCGACCCCATTGCCCTGATGAACCGCGTCCGCGACGAATGCGGCGACGTCGGCATCTTCCAGCTCGCCGACAAGACAGTCGTGCTGCTTTCGGGGGCCGAGGCCAACGAGTTCTTCTTCCGGTCGTCCGACGAAGAACTGGACCAGCAGGCCGCCTACCCATTCATGACGCCCGTGTTCGGGGAGGGCGTCGTGTTCGATGCGAGCCCTGAGCGACGCAAGGAGATGCTGCACAACACGGCATTGCGGGGCGAACAGATGCGGGGGCATGCGGCGACCATCGACCGCGAGGTCCAAGACATGGTCGCGGAGTGGGGAGAGGAAGGCGAGATCGACCTCCTCGAATTCTTCGCCGAGCTGACGATCTACACGTCCTCGGCGTGCCTGATCGGCAAGAAGTTCCGCGACGAGCTCGACGACCGCTTCTCACACCTCTACCACGATCTCGAGAAGGGCACCGACGCACTCGCTTTCGTCGACCCCTACGCGCCGATCGAGAGCTTCCGTCGGCGCGACGAGGCCCGCCGTGGACTCGTCGACCTGGTGCAGAGCATCATGAACGGTCGGATCGCGCATCCGCCACAGGGTAAGGAGGACCGCGACCTGCTCGACGTGCTCGTGTCCATCAAGAACGAGGACGGCACCGAGCGGTTCAGCGCGGACGAGATCACCGGCATCTTCATCTCCATGATGTTCGCCGGGCACCACACCACCTCCGGGACCGCGGCGTGGGCGTTGATCGAACTGCTGCGTAATCCGCAGAGCATGCAGCAGGTGACCGACGAACTCGATGCGATCTACTCGGACGGTGCGGACGTGAGTTTCCATGCGCTACGACAGATCCCGAATCTCGAAGCTGTACTCAAAGAGACGCTGCGGATGCACCCGCCGCTGATTCTGCTGCTGCGGGTCGCGCGAGGTGACTTCGAGGTGGCCGGCTACCGCGTCGCCGAAGGCGATCTCGTCGGCGCGACTCCGGCGATCTCCAACCGCATCGCCGAGGACTTTCCGAATCCTGATGTGTTCGACCCGGGTCGCTACATCGACCCGAACCAGGAAGACATCGTCAACCGGTGGACGTGGATTCCCTTCGGTGCCGGCCGGCACCGGTGCGTCGGCGCGGCATTCGCGTTGATGCAGCTCAAGGCTATTTTCTCGATCCTGTTGCGCGACTTCGAATTCGAGCTTGCCCAGCCCGCGGATACCTACCGGAACGATCACTCGAAGATGGTGGTGCAGCTCGCGCAGCCGTGCACGGTGCGGTATCGACGCCGCACCCGGGAAACGGAGTAGTCGTGAAGATCGAAGTGGATCTCGACCTGTGCCAGGGACACGCCATGTGCGAGATGGAAGCACCCGACGTGTTCCGAGTCCCCAAACACGGCACCGTGGAGGTCCTCATCGACGAGATCCCCGAAGACCTGCGCGACGACGTCGAAGCCGCCGTCCGCTATTGCCCCACCCGAGCATTGCGACTGATTCAAGACTGACCTCAGGAGACGCTATGTCCACGTTCGACCGTGCTGAGCTCGACGAGATGATTTCCCGCTGGATCGACGCCAACAAGCGGGCCGAAGAGGCGGGTGATTGGAAGCCTCTGGCCGAGATGTACACCGAGGATGCCACCTACGGGTGGAACTACGGTCCCAAGGACGATTTCATGGCTGTCGGCCGCGACGAGATCCGCGAGCTCGCGCTGGGCCAGGAGATGCGTGGTCTGGAAGGGTGGGAGTACCCCTACCAGCAGCTGATCGTCGATGACCGTACCGGCGACGTGATCGGTATGTGGAAGCAGATCGCCGACGCGAAGCGCGACAACGGCGAGCACTACTCGGTGCACGGAATCGGTGGTAGCTGGTTCCGCTACGGCGGGAATTTCCAATGGTCGTGGCAGCGCGATTTCTTCGATTTCGGGAACGTGTCGCACCTGTTCCTCGAGATGATCACCGACGGGGCGCTGTCCGATGGCATGAACAAACGTATCGAGCGTTCCACGTCCGGTAAGCGTCTACCCGGCTGGTACCCCGCGGGCCAGGCACCGGTGTCCCTGTGGTGACCACGGTGCGGACGGGTGCCTCGTTCGAGGCGTTGTCGCGGGAGGATCTCGCGATTCTCGTCCCGGAACTGTTGCTGTGCGGTCAATTGATCGACCGCTCCGGCATGGCCCATCTGATCTCTGCGTTCGGCCGGGAGGGCATGGCGGCCGTCGCGATCGAAGAATGGCAGGCATCGTCACCTTGGTACACCCGGCGCATGCAGCGGGCGCTGAAGTACGAGGGCGATGATGTCGTGACGATCTTCAAGGGCCTGCAACTCGACATCGGGGCGCCACCGCAGTTCATGGACTTCCGGTTCCGCGTCGACGACCGCAATCACGGTGAGTTCTGGCTCGATCACTGCGGCGCGCTCATGGACGTCGAACCGCTCGGAGACGAGTACGTGACCGCGATGTGCCACGACATCGAAGACCCGACCTTCGACGCCACCGCGCTCGCGACGAATCCGCACACACAGGTGCGACCGATCCACCGCCCACCCCGACGTCCCGAGGATCGGAACCCCCACTGCGCGTGGACGGTGACGATCGACCCGGCGCATGTTCCGCCTGCCGTCGAGCCTCACACCGAGGCGCTGGGACGAACCGTGGCGAGGACGGTCGAGTTGAGTCCGATCGTTCCCGGCGGCGGTGGACGCGACGATTACTCGGGACCGTTGCTCTCGGACGTGCGTTTCGGCGACTTCTCGCATTCGGCGCTCGTCCGGATCGCCGAGGAGGTGTGCCTCCAGCAGCACATGCTCACACTCGGGTTCCTGATCGGTGTGCGCAAGCGCACCGACGAAGCGTCGGCATCCACGCTTCTCCGGAAGCAACTCACCGGTATCGCCGGTCTGACGTCGGAACGGCTCCGCAACGCGCTCGGTCTGTCCGGCACGTTCGACGACCTGGCGACAATCCTCGGCATCCACCCCGTCCTCGCGCCGTATCAGTACGTCGGGCGCACGATCGAGAACCGCGATGATCACCTCCGGCTGCGCATCGGCCGTGGCTCGGGCGTGGATATCGACGGCGGGTGGACGACTTTCATCGACGCCGACCACCTCGGGCCACTCGATGCGCTCGTCCGCGGGGTCGACGCGCACTTCTCGACGCGGCCGGTAGCGGAGTCACCGGACGCATTGGTTGTCGACGTGATCCGTGAGGACACACCCGCGCGTGAGTCCAAGGACGTGCAGATCACCAGATTCAGCTCGGGCGCGGAGTTCGTCTTCGCAGACCGGGGGATCCCGCTGCCACTCACGGTGCTCTGACATTCGAGTTCGGACCGAAGGGGGGACCTTGAGTACTGCGCTGTCTCGCAGGGCTTTTCTGGGCGGTGCCGCAGTCGCGGCGGTGGGTTTGACCTTGACCGCGGTTCCGCGCGCTCGCGCCGAGGTCACCGAGGAACGCCACCGCGCTGTCGTCATCGGAAGCGGGTTCGGTGGTGCGATCACTGCGATGCACCTCGGGCGTGCGGGGGTACAGACCGTCGTCTTGGAACGTGGCATCCGGTGGCCGACGGGGCCGAATGCCGAGACGTTCCCGCGTATGCTCCACCCCGATCGTCGAATGTCCTGGTTGTCGCCGATTCCGGTCATGCCGGGAACACCGCCCGTCCCGACGGAGTCGTTCACCGGACTCATCGAACGCGTTCCCGGCGACGGGATGGACATCCTGTGCGGAGCAGGGGTGGGTGGTAGTTCTCTCGCCTACCACGGAATGACGTTGCAGCCCGATGGTGAACGTTTTGCGCAATCGGTGTCGTCGTCGATCGACTACGACCGCCTCGATTCCGACCATTATCGCCGTGTCGAGCGGATGCTGCGGATGGCGACCATTCCGGACGATGTGCTCGGCCACGAACGGTACCGATCGTCGCGAGGATTCCTCGACCGCGCGGAAGCGGAAGGGTACGAGACGTTCCGGGTGCCGATGTCGATCGATTGGGACTTCGCGCGCCGCGAACTCACCGGCGAACTGAATCCGTCGTACACGACCGGCGATGTCATCTACGGGGTCAACAACGGCGGTAAGTTCTCCGTCGACGTCACCTATCTCGCGAAAGCGGAGGCGACGGGTCACGTCGATGTCGTGATCCTCCACCGGGTCAACGATATCGAGCGTGGACCGGATGGAACGTGGATCACGCACGTCGACCGGATTCACACCGACGGAACCGTGCTGGAGCGCAAGCGGATCGTGTCCGACGCACTGTTCCTCGGAGCCGGGTCGGCGGGGACGACCCGCCTCCTGATGAAGGCGCACGGCAAGGGTCTGATCACGGATCTCCCCGATGCGGTGGGAACAGGCTGGGGAAACAACGGTGACAGAGTCTTCTCGGTGACATCCCCGCTGGCGAGTCCCGGGGCATTCCAAGGCGGGCCTGCGTGTGTCGGCATGCGCGACCATTCCGACCCTGCGGGTGCGCTGATGATCGTCACGGGGCCGGTGCCGTTCCCGGCCGATATCGGGACGACCTCGGTGATCGGGCTCGGAGTGGTGAAGGGACTCGGCAGGTGGAGCTACGACGCCGGCCGTGACGACGCGGTACTGAACTGGGACCAGGCCTACGACCGCGCGCTCACGCGTGCGATCGAATCACGAATCCGTCGCATCGTGGGTCCGGCGGCGATCATGATCGACGTCAATGCTGTGGACATCAACACGTTTCATCCCTTGGGTGGGGCACCGCTAGACATGGTGTGCGACGACGCAGGCCGTGTTCTCGGCCAGCGGGGACTGTACGTCGTGGATGGTGCGAAGATCCCGGGGTCGACGGGCGCATGCAATCCGTCGATGACGATCGCGGCGCTGGCCGAGTACGGCGCGGACGACATCGTCGCCCGCGATCTCGGCAGCGTGTTCTGACCGTTGCAGAATGACCGAATGTCACCTTTGGTCGATGTGAGTGGCCAAAGGTGACATTCGGTCGAAAGCGCGGGAGAGGGGGCGTCAGCCCTTGGCGGCGGAGATTCCGGCCCGGCGCCCGAAGAAGCTGCCGTCGCCGAGCGAGGTACCGCTCGCGTAGCCCCACGCGCACACGCCCGACGTGCAGCGGCCCGCCGCGTAGAGGCCGGGGATCGGCTCACCCGAGACGTGCAGGACCTCGGAGTCGACGGTGGTACGCAGACCACCGAGTGTGAATCCGGCCGTGCAGTTGCGCAGATCCAGTGCGGCAACGGGTGTTCCGATCGGCTTGACCCATTCGGACTTCTTGCCGAGCACCGGGTCGGAACCGTCGGCTGCGTGCCGGTTGTACACCTCGACGGTGGACTGCAGCGTGCCGGCCGGTAGGCCCATGTCGGATTCGAGTTCTTCGACGGTCTCCGCCACCCACTTGGGCTGGAATCGGAAATACGGAGTGGAACTGACTGTCGCGCAGCCTTCTTCGTACGCGCTCTCGTCGATGATCAGGTATGCCTGATTGTCGTTCTTGAGCAGTGTCTGCTGCCCGATGCGGCCCGGGTAGGTGTCTTCGGGGACGTAGCGCTGGCCGCGGGCGTTGACGAGTATTCCGCGCGCCATCAACTGTGGGTCGCCGAAGAACGCGACCTCGGTTGCGTCCATGTGCGCGAGATCGGCGCCGAGCGCCTGAGCCATACGGATGGCGCGGCCGTCGTGTTCCTCGATGGCCGCGGCGGGCCGGCCGTTCAGCTGCGGTGCATAGGTGGCGACCATGTCCTTGTTGTATGCGAAACTGCCGGTGGCCAAGACGACCCCGCGCCGTGCCCGGACGTGGACGTCCTTGCCGTACTGCTTGGCAGCGAGGCCTACGACGCGTCCGTCGCCGTCGACGATGAGTCGCTGTACACGTACGTCGTATTCGGCTCTGACGCCGAGTTCTTCGGCCACCTTCGACAGCGGCTCCATGAGCTTGAAGCCGCCGCCCTTCTCTCCGGTGCGCTTGTCGGTCATCTGTGGGACGTGACCACGCGGTGCGGGCGTTGCTATCTCGTTGAATGGCGCCGAGTTCTCGCCGCCGGAGAACATGAGGCCGTCGTCGCCGGGGATCTCCCAACCGGGCTCGCCCCAGAAACTCTCTTTGAACACCACGCCGTTGTCTACGAGCCAGTTGTAGTGTTCGACGCTGCCGCCGCAATACTCCGAGATCTTCGCCTCGTCGGCTCCCGGGCCGAGAGCGGCGAGCATGAAGGCCTTCATGTTCTCGGCCGAGTCGTCGAATCCGAGCGCTTTCTGCAGCGCGGTGCCTCCGCCGAGGTAGACGATGCCGCCGGACAGGGACGCGGCTCCGCCCCACCCGCCGGTGCGTTCGAGGACGAGGACCTCGGCGCCACTGCGGGCGGCTTCGATGGACGCGGACACGCCCGCGATGCCGTAGCCGGCGACGACAACGTCGGCCTCGTGATCCCAGGTGATGACCTGGTCGGCGAGCAGGGGATGGACGTCGGTGCTCATGTAGTGATCCGTTTCTGGTGCGGGTGGGTCAGGAAGCGAGGCCGAGCTTTCCGGCGAGGCGACCGATGTACGAGACGACCTCGTCCGCGGAGCGGTCGGGGAGTCCGAAGATCACTTCGGTGACGCCGGCGTCGCGCCACTGGGCCAACTGGTCCGGGTCGGGACGGCCGGCGAGCGCCAGCACCTGGGGTGTGCCGGTGCGGCCCGCGTCGGCCCACATCTTGTGGAGGCGCTGCACGTTGTCGACGATGTCGCGTTCGGTGGGGGTGGTGATCCAGCCGTCGCCGGAGCGGACGATCCACTCGAAGTTCCGATCGGTGGCGCCGGCGCCGAGCAGGACCGGTGGGCGAGGTTGCTGCAGTGGTTTGGGCCATGCCCAGCTCGGCCCGAACGATACGAACGTGCCGTCGTAGGACGCTTCTTCCTGGGTCCACAGCGACTGCATGGCTTCGAGATACTCGCGCAGCGCTGTCCGCTTCTTCTTCGGCGGGACTCCATGATCTGCGAGTTCTTCTGCATTCCAACCGAATCCGGCGCCAAGGACGACACGACCGCCGGTGAGGTGATCGAGCGTGGCGATTGTCTTCGCGAGCGTGATGGGATCGTGTTCGAGGGGGAGGGCGACCGAGGTTCCCAGCCTGATGGTGGAGGTGACGGCTGCGGCGAGGCCGAGTGCGACCCACGGGTCGAGGGTGCGCATGTACCGGTCGTCGGGGAGGGTCTCGTTGCCGGTTCCGGGGTGTGCGGATTCGCGCCGGACCGGGATGTGTGTGTGTTCGGGCACGTAGAAGCTGTCGAAGCCCGCTTCTTCTGCGACTTTCGCGGCGACGTCGGGTCGGATTCCCCGATCGCTCGTGAACAGGGTGATTCCGTGGCGCACAGTGACCCCTTCTCATCGGATGACGCAGAAAATGTAACGCGTTCTACCTCCGGATGGAAGAGTTTCCGGACAGGTGTCTAGTATTTCTGGGTCGATGCGACCGCTCCACTATCCTGGACCTGCACTAGCGGAAGGTGACGTGATGACGGAAGAGTCGGCCATGGGGGCCGAGGCACGGAAACATCCGGTTGCCCAGTCGCCGGGATCAGGGCTGAAGCCGGCGCAGCGTGCGCGGTATCTGAGGATCGTCGACTCTGCGAAGCAGCTCGCGTCCGAGGGTGGCTACGACGCCGTGCAGATGCGTGCTGTCGCGGATCGGTCGGGTGTTGCGCTCGGCACGGTCTACCGGTACTTCCCGTCGAAGAACCAGTTGCTCGTGGTGGCGATGGTGACGCAGTTCGAAGAGGTCGGCGAGCACTTCTCCGGCGCTGCTCTCCCCGGCGACACACCGCACGAGCGGATCATGGGTGTCTTGCGCGCGTCCGTCGCGAGGCTGGAACAGGACCCGAAACAGTACGACGCGCTGGTGCGCGCCGTGATGTTCGCCGATGCGTCGTCGGCTCCCGAACTCGACCGGCTCGGGCAGGTGCTCACCGAGCTGTTCGCCAAGTCGGCCGGTATCGAGATCGTCACCGAAGAGGTGCTCAACGCGGTGCGCATCGTTGCGGACGTGTGGATGTCGACCTTGGTCGCCTGGGCGAATGGGCGGCAGAGCGCCGAGGGTGTTCTCATCCATATGGACACCGCGGTGCGGTTGGTCTTCGATCGCCTCGAACGGCTGCAGCGGGCGAGCTGAGCACACCCACTGCAGCCGGTTCCGACAGGCGTCAGGCGGGCACGTCGACGATGCCGACGGTCGGCAGGAAGAAGCACGACGACTCGCCGTTCTGTACCGTGCCGAACACGGCGGCCAGGACGGTGCCCGCACCGGTGTCGACCGGCGCAACGCGCACGCCACCGAACGGAACGGTATCGGCGAGGAACTTGGATATCGCCGCCTCCACCATGGGCCGCATGGGTGCCGGGATCGTGTCGGGGATCGCCGCACGCGAGGCTTCGTCGAGTGTGCCCATGGGCACCAGCCCGCCCTGGAGGGTGTTGACGTTGAGCCATGCGAGCTGGATGCCATCGGCGTTCGCGTCGTCCTCCAGGCCCATCGGCACGAAGGCGAACAAGGTCTGTGCTGGGTCCACGACGTCGAGGGAGAACTCTCCGATGCTCTGCCCCGGCCACGGGCCGGGTACTGCGCCGGCCAGCGCGGGGGCGATTCCGAGGGGTAGGTTGCCGTCGGAGGTGCAGAAGGGAGCACCGGTGGGGTAGAGGAACGGCTCCACGCCGAGCCTGCGCAGGAATTCCGTCCCCTCGTCGTAGACGGCGAGCGGTGTGCCTTCGGCTGCGTCGACGGCGCTGCCGCGCGCACCGGCGATGGCCTCGGCCGCGGCGATCGCGGCCTGGTCGGCGCCCGGTGTCGAGCGGAGGACGCCGAGCGCGGTGACGATTGCGCTGTCGGCCGCGGGGGTGGGGATATCGGCAGGCGCGGGCGCGTCGACTATCGGTGGTTCGGGTGCCGGTTGAGCGGTGGCGACGGCGGGCAGTGCGAGGCCGGCCGCGACGGCCAACGTGGCCGCGGCGGCGAAGGGGCGCATCCGGGGGCGCGTGGTCCTGCGGGTCATGTGTGCTCCTGTGCATCAGGTCTCGACACGTCGGTCTCGACACATCGTTTCAACACTGTTCCAACACTCAGTCTCAAGTAAAGGTTGAGACTGTCGAGACCCAGGAAAGCACAAGGGCGGCGCTCCGGCCAGAGCGCCGCCCCGTGTGTTACTCAACCGACACTGTGTGCCGAGCAGATCACTCCATTTCGTCGGGGTGCCTACGCAGGTGAAGCACGCTCGCGATCAGCCCGCCCCACAAGGTGGCCAAAGCGAGGACCATCATCACGATCGCTGAGGTGTTCACGAGTTCTCTCCCTGCTGTGTCTTGGTGAGTGCCGGACGGTTCTCGTCCAGTTCGAATTCATCCTCGATACCGCGGCGCCACGGCACGAACGACATGACGACTGCCAGCACGATCACCGAGATCTGCACACCCCATCCGAATGCGGTCACGAGATCATCGGGCAGACCCCCGTATCCCTCGTCGATGCGGTCGCGAATCTCACTGAAGAGCATGTAACCGAGCACGACGGGTGTGATGACCCCGACGAAGATCTGCCAGCCCAGGCCCACCTTGAACGACGACACCGAGTTGAGGTGATCACGGAGCTCGGGCAGGCGTCGCAATACCCACGCGATCACGATGACGGCAACGAACGCGACACCCACGATGCCGAACTGATTCGCAAAGCGGTCCACCACATCAAGGGTGTTCAGGCCGGTCGTAGTGGGGAACAGGAGTATCGAGACGATCGCTGCAGCGCCACCGATCGTCAGTGCCGCGGGCACCTTGCCGAGACCGGTCTTGTCCTGGAATGCGGAGATCGTCACCTGGATGATGCTGATCATCGACGTGAAACCCGCGAACACGAGCGACCCGAAGAACAACACGCCGAAGATGGGACCGCCGGGCATCTGCGACACGATCGTCGGGAACGCGATGAAGGCCAGACCGATGCCGCTCGCCACGACCTCGTCGACCGCGACGCCCTGCGCTTGAGCCATGAATCCGAGTGCCGAGAACACGCCGATGCCGGCGAGCACCTCGAAACTCGAGTTGGAGAAGCCCACCACCAGACCGGACCCGGTCAAGTTCGTCTTCTTCTTCAGGTACGACGAGTAGGTGAGCATGATGCCGAAGGCGACCGACAGTGAGAAGAAGATCTGCGCGTAGGCCGCGATCCATACACCCGTGTCGGTCAGTGCTTCCCAATTGGGGGTGAAGAACGCGTCGAGGCCGAGAGCGGAACCGTCGAGCAACAGTGCCTGGATAACCAGGGCGCCGAACAGCACGACAAGCAACGGGACGAAGATTTTGTTGGCGTTGCCGATTCCGCGCTGCACGCCGAGCGCTAGCACCGCCACTACCAGGACCCACACCAGGACCAGCGGCCACGCGACACCGGGAACGAAGCTCAGACCGAACGTCGACTCGGCGTCCATGTGAAGGAAGTCCTCGAGGAAGAACCCCTCGGGGTTGTCGCCCCAGGCCTCGGTGATCGAAAAGAACGTGTAGCACCCTGCCCACGCGACGATCACCGCGTAGTAGACGCCGATGACGAAGCAGATCAGGACCTGCCACCAACCGATGAACTCACTCCCGCGGTTGAGTCGCCGGAACGCCAGCGGCGGCGATCCTCGAAACTTGTGGCCCATTGCATAGTCGACGAACAGCAACGGAATACCTGCGGTGAGCAGGGCCACCAGGTAGGGGATGAGAAATGCCCCACCGCCGTTCTCGTACGCGATATAGGGGAATCGCCAGATATTTCCCAGGCCGACAGCCGAGCCGATGGCGGCCATGATGAACACCGACCGCCCCGACCAGACCTCGCGCTTGTGTGCAGCTTCGTGCTGTGCCACGAACCTCGTCCCTCCACTCGTTCGATTGCGTAGACGCTAGTCCTCACAGCGCCGGAATCGGAACAAATTCGGGATTCATGATCAGGTGCGGTGTCGGCACACACCCGACAAAGTCAGTCCTGCCACAGTTTGTCGAGTCCCGGACCCGGGTCGTCGTCCTCGTCGTCCGGTGCGCCGCGGTAGCGCAAGGCAAACACGATCCATCCGATGACGGCGATCAGCACGAAGCTGACCAGGCGATACACAAGCACCGCCGACAGAGCCTCCGCGCCGGACATTCCGCTTGCCGTGAGGGCGGGGACGAGCACCGCGTCCATCACACCGAGGCCCGCGGGCAGTAATGGAATCGCACGGCTCGTCGCGGTTCCGGCGGCGTAGGCGACGGCGATACCGGCGAGGCTGGGTGTGCCTCCGACGGCGTAGGCGGCGAACGCGAGGCATGCGCCGTCGCATACCCAATTGAACAGCGACCAGCCGAAGGCACGTGCGGCATGCGGGCGATCGAGTTTCACGGCACCGATCTGATCGACGATCTTGCGCCACGCCCGTGAGCCGGCATCGGCCGGCTTCTTCCTGAGCCGGTTGAGCCCTCGCAGTGAGATCAGGCCGATAGACTCGAGCGAACCGGGGTTGCTGGCCGCGTACTGGATGAGCACCAGGAACGCGGCGAGGCCACCGATGGAGAAGATGAGCGAGAACGGGTTCGTGGTGGCGCCGATCATGAGAGCACCCACGAGCCCGAGGAGCGCGAGCCCCGCGGCCTGGAGCAGACCGGCCATCACGAGCTGCCACGTTGCGATGACGGGGGCCGCTCCCCACTTGCGCATCTGCCGGTAGGTGAAGGTGGTTCCCACGACGGGGCCACCCGGCAGGGTCACGCTCATCGAGTTCGACGCGAGCGCTACGGCCAGTGATTGGCGAAGAGTCACCTTCACATCTGCGGCGGACAGCAGCGTGCGTTGCACGCTCGCGAAACTGGTCATCTCCGCAACCGAGGCGAGGATCGCGGCGATCACCCACCACCAGTACAGGTGGCCGAGACCGCTGACGCCGTCGGTCAGCTCCGGCCACACGAGGATCACCTCGACGGTGAGGACCACCACGAGCAGGGCGCCGACGATCCACTTCAGGTAGCGACGCCGCTTCGGGGTGAGAGCAGAACCGTTGCCGTTGCCGTTGCTCTTGCCGGAGTCCTCGTTGCCTTTGCTCGAGTCCTTGTTGCTCGCCCGGCCTGTCGTGTCGGTGTCACTCGTGTCGGTGGAGTCACTCGCGTCGGCGCCGTTCGTTGCCTGCTCGTCGGGGGTGTCGTCGTCCGTCATCTACGCGGTCGGCCAGTCCGTGAGGGTCTTTCGGTACAGGTCCTCGACTGCGGTGATGTGCGTGTCGAGATCGGAGACGCGCCACTCACTCACATCGATGGGGTCGAGTACCGCGACGTCGACGGTGCCCGACCGGAGCAGGGTCGAGTGCTTCCACAGCATCTCCCCGGCATTGCGGATCACCACGGGAACGACCGGGACCTGCGCCTGCATAGCGATGCGGAAAGCGCCCTTCTTGAACGGCCCGATCTGCGGTGTGGGAGAGCGAGTGCCCTCCGGCGCAATGATGACCGAGGTGCCCTGCCGCAGGGTGTCCACCACGGGTGCCAGCGCCTCCACGGCGCGTTCGGTGTTGCCGCGGTCGACGAAGGTGGCACCGGCGAAACGCAACAGCGGACCGAACAATGGGTCGGTCGCCATCTCCTTCTTCGTGATGCCGGTGAAGTCGTGGCGCAGCACCTTGGCGAGGAGCACCGGGTCGAGCTGACTCTGATGGTTGAAGATGAACACCGCCGGGCGGTGTTCCCACGCATTGGCTTCTCCGCGCACCCGCACGTCGATACCTGCGAGCGCGAGCGACACGTCGGATCCGATGTTCATGATCGAGTCGAGCGCAACCTTGCGGCTGCGATTGACCAGCCCGAGCCCGAGCCCCGTCCAGACCGAACCGACGATTCCGCCGTAGGCGGCGGCGGTGCGCACCGCTTCCTTCACTCCCGGCGTGCCTCGCGGTCGGAACCGCAGGATGGGCCACTTGCGTTCGCGTGCGATCCGGTCGAGCGTGCCGTCGGGGTTGGTCGCGGTCGGGTTCCCGGTCGTGGCGAGGAACTCGGCGTCCTCACCACCGTTGGAGTAGGTGTAGCTACGTGGACCGTCGATCCCGTGCTCGTCGATGAATGCGTGTGTGGCATCGGCTTTCCCGCTGCGCCACAACGACTTTCCATCGACCCTTCCGGTCAGCACGCCGTCGACCACCTCGAGCGGAGTGAACAGTACATGCTCCACGCCGAGTGCGTCGGCCGCTGCCTGGATCTGGTAGCGCGACGCCGACGACGCGATCACGACGGTGTGGCCGGCATTCTGGTGCGCCCCGATGAGCTGCCACGCCTCGGGGTACAGATGACCGGCGATCGTCGACATGAACAAGCGTTGCCCGATCTCGTACAGTTCTTCCTCGCTGTGGCCGCGCCACGCCTTGAACGCGACCGCGACGAAGCGCTCGAAATCGGCTTCGCTGTCGGTTCCGCGCAAACCGTTGACCATGGTCGACGCGAGTTCGGCCGCGGTCACCTTGCCTGCGAGGAGCCGGTCGCGGAAGAAATGCAACCCCGAGAAACCGTGCACGATGGTGCCGTCGAAGTCGAAGAACGCAGCCACCTCGGGGCCCTGTGGCCCTGTCCGCACCCTGTGCAGTGCCTGCTCGATGTTCACCGCTCCGCCTTCCTGTTCGACACGTCGAGTGACTCGGCCAACGCGACCCGCTCACCGACGGCAAGCAGCTGCGACGCGAACTCGCGACGCTTCTGCGCGACCGAGTCGTCGTCTCGGTCGAGAAGCCCGCGGTTGCGCGCCAGCTCCAAAGCTGTTGCGAACAGTTCCGAGGATACGGACTCCGAACCGTGCAACCGGCCTTGCAACAGCATCTGCCGACCCACCGCGACACACTCGTCGAGAAATGCATCGCGATCGACCTCGAGCGTAGGATCCCTGCGCGCCAGCCGCTCGGCGACGACGAGCTGCGCGTCGAAGAGCGAGCGCAATGTGCGGTGCGACATGAAGAGCCCGCCCTCGACCAGCGCGTTGAGTGCCCGACCCTCTGAAGGAAGTGGCGTTCCCCACTCCCATTCGGGGACGAGGAGCTCCACTTCCGCCCGCAACTCCGATTCGAAGGTGTCGCGGTCGGGGAAGAAGAATTCGAACTTGAGCAGGTCGCGCAGCTTCTTCGCTTCGTACCACGCCGTAAGCACCGGATTGTCGCTGGGATGTTCATGGACGAAGAGCACAGCAAGTTCGAGGATCGAGCGGTTGACGAACCAGTGGATACCGCTGTTGCGATAGAACGCGGCGACGAGATGCTGACCCGGTTGGATCGAGTACACCGCCTCGTCGCCCCCGGAGTACGTCGTCACGACACCGGCGTCGGTCAGCGCCGCGAGGACCTGGGCGAGTCCACCCTCGTGATCGAGGAGCCCCACTTCACCCTGCGGGGCACCGCGGGCGTCGAGATAGCTGCGGACCGGCGCGACCACGGCGCGCACTTCGTCGAGCGTGAGCGCCCGGTCGCGGACCCCGAGCAGGGCCAGGGTGACAAGACTGTTCACGGTGACCGGGGTAGTGCGGTTGATACCCACCGCCACTTCGAATGCCACCTTCTGCATGGCCTTGCGCTGCAGACCCTCCCGGACTGCGGGGTCGGGAGCTGCGCCCTCCTCTGCCCACGAATCCGACAGGTCAGGATCCCCGCCCGCCGCGAGCTGCGCTCTCATCGACAACGGTGTGCCGAACTGCACGTAGACGTTGCCGGCACTGCGCTGCTGATTGCGGGCATAATTCGCCAGCCACCTCAGACCCTCGGGCTTCTTCGGGGCGCCGGTCTGCTCGGCAGCCACGGCCGCGACCTCGGCGAGCCCCTCGTAGGTGATCGACACAGGTACCAGCATCGCGTCGTCGACACGACCACTACGGATGGCGTTTGCGACGTAGTTGAGGAGACCGTAGCGCGGCCGGCGGAGTTTGCCGGTGCGAGTGCGGCCTCCTTCGAAGTACCACTCGAGATTGAATCGTTTGCTCAGCAGAAACGCGAAGTACTCCTCCAACGCCGCCTTGTACACCGTGTCGTTCCCGAAACTCCGCCGGATGAACACGGTGCCTGTGCGACGTGCGATGGGGCCGATCGGCCAGAACGTGAGGTTGGCACCGCCCATCAGGTGGTTACCGGGGAAGTCGTGATCGGCCAGGATGCTGCCCAGGACGAACGCGTCGGCGTACGAGCGGTGGGACGGCAGGAACACCAGTGGATGCGTGCGATTGAGCTCGCGCAGAGACTCCAGCCCGGAGTCGTCGGCATGCACCGTCCACGCCGATGAATGCAGTGGCCGCATGGCCTGCGTGAAGAGGTCCGTGACCAGGCGTGACTGCACCGCCACGAGCTCATCCAATGCATCGCGGGCTCGTGCGTCGACTTCGTCGCGGGAAAGGTGCTCGTCGGTGGAGATGGTGTCGAGACGTCGCCGGAACGACGGCTGATCCATGATCTGTGCGGCAACGAGCCGGGGCACCTTGTATCGGTCGCCGATGACCGCGCGTTCGGCACGCTCGAGCGCGACCACGGCGCGACGAGTCACGTACCGCGCGAGGGACGCCGCATCCGGAACCCGGCCGTGTTCCTCGGCGGCAAGCTGCTCACGAAGGTCGTCGAGGCGTGCGGGTGCTGCCACGACGATGCGATACCGGTCGGAGGACCTGCCGACCAGCCACTTCTGGATCAGGACGTTGGGGTTGCGGGGGTTGGTCAGTGCGAGCACATCCGAGAAGCGTGCGCGACGGGCCCCGTCGCGTTCGGAAGGGAGCCACACCACTCGGACGGGGAGCAGGAGCGGATCGTCGGTTCGGTCGGAGAGCGTGGAGGCGAGGACACGTGAGTCGAGGTCCAGGACGTCGGGGCGGCCGGGCCCGCGGTACTCGGCGGGGACATCCGCCGAGTTGCACCATCGGTTCAGGAGTTCACGTTCGATCTTCGTCCTCGCTGCGGACAGGATGACGACTCGGCCTTTCCCGGCGGTGCTGTCCTCGTTGACGTTGGACTCCCTGTCGATACTCATTGTTCCCCTGTCCGATATCCACTCGACAGCAAACTACCGCTTTCGGGCGGGACGCTCAGGCGCAACGGCGCAAGTCACTGTGCGGCTCCGGTACACGAACCGCGAGATGCGGGCACAGTAGGACCAGAAGACTGCAGAACGACACGAGAGGTGCGCAGTGAACGGGCAAGCAGAGACCGCGTACGCGTCGATGCGGGAAACCCACAGTTCGGTGGTGTTCTTCGTCGGTGATCGAGTGCACAAGATGAAGAAGCCACTCGATCTGGGTTTTCTCGACAATCGCACGCGCGCTGCGCGGGAGTGGATCTGCCACCGCGAGGTGGAACTCAACCGGCGCCTCGCCCCGGACGTGTATCTCGGCGTGGCCGACATGCACGATCCGGGCGGGGAGGTCTGTGAGCACTTCGTCGTCATGAAGAGACTTCCCGACGAACGGCGTATGGCGGCATTGATCGAACGGGGTGAAGACGTCGGCGCGGCTGTCGAAGACGTGGCACGGCAGGTTGCCGCGTTGCATGCGGCGTCGCCGCACGGCCAGGACATCGATCGGTGCGCAACTGTGGAATTCGTCGCCGAACTGTGGCGGCTGAGCCTCGATCATCTCGACCGTCTGAAGGTAGGCCGGGAGGCCGGGCCCACCCTGACTCGGATCCGCGCCGCGTCCGAGCGTTACCTGCTGGGACGTACGGCGTTGTTCGACGAGCGCATTGCGGCCGGCCGGGCGGTCGACGGGCACGGAGACATGCTCTGCGACGACATCTTCTGTATGGACGACGGCGCCCGCATCATCGACTGCCTCGAATTCGACGACGAACTGCGCTACGGAGACACGACCCTCGACCTTGCTTTTCTCGCAATGGATTTCGAACGCCTGGACGATCTCGATGCGGCGCGCACCTTGCTCGCTGCGTACGCCACCCATGCGGACGACCGCCCTCCCGCGTCGCTGGTGCACCACTACATCGCCTACCGGGCATTGGTGCGCGCCAAGGTGACTGCGTTACGCCACGAGCAGGGAGACATTGCCTCACGCGAAGTGGCCCTCGGATTCCTTGCACAGGTCGCCCGCAACTTGGACCGCGGGCGGGTGCGGCTGGTCCTCGTCGGTGGTGTTGCTGCAACCGGGAAGTCAACGCTGGCGCGGACGATCGGACACCATCTCCGGGCGACCGTCCTGCGAAGTGACGTGATTCGCAAAGAACTCGCCGGGATGGCCCCGACCGAACGCACCGGTGACGGAATCGGCTCGGGTCTGTACACGGCGGAGAGCACCGAGGCGACGTACCGGGAACTGTGTCGCCGAGCCGGCGAGCTCATTGCGCGGGGCGAATCGGTGGTGCTCGACGCGACGTGGCTGTCGGAAGAGCATCGTCGCACTGCGGGGGAGGTCGCGGCTTCGACGACCGCAGATCTGATCGAGATCGAATGCACAGCCGATCGGGAGGTACTGGTGCAGCGCATCGAATCTCGTACCGCACGCGGAGACGATGCTTCCGATGCGACGGCCGCGGTACTCGACGATCAACTGCAGCGACGCGACGGGTGGCCGGGTGCTGTGGTCCTCGACACGACCGGGGGAGGGTCACCCGACACCGACTGGCTCGAACGGGAACTCGGCTGCGGACCCTGGTGAGGTGAGCCTGGCCGTTCTATCGGAAGCGGCCTGTGAGTTCTACTCTGGCGATCATGTCGATACCGGAGTCAGTGCCCGACCATGCCGCAGAGCCGCACACCAGTGGTCTGGCCACCAAGCTGAACTGGTTGCGGGCAGGGGTGCTCGGAGCGAACGACGGAATCGTCTCCACCGCCGGCCTGGTCGTCGGCATTGCCGCAGCCACCACAGACCGGTCGACGATTCTCGTTGCCGGTGTGGCGGGGCTGGCTGCGGGTGCGGTCTCGATGGCGCTGGGGGAGTATGTGTCGGTGAGTGCGCAGCGCGACACCGAACGAGCCGCGTTGCGGACCGAACGCCGCGAGCTCGAGGCGATGCCCGAAGCGGAACTCGAAGAACTGACCGGCTTGCTCGAGAGCAAGGGGCTGTCGAGGGCCACTGCGCATTCGGCTGCGGAGGAACTGACCGCTCGCAACGCTCTTCGCGCTCACGCGGAGATCGAGCTGGGGATCGATCCGACCGAGCTCGCGAACCCGTGGGTCGCGGCGCTGTCGTCTGCGGTCGCATTTACGACGGGTGCGTTGGCGCCGCTTCTGATGATCGTGTTCGTAACCGAATCTGTTCGTATCCCAGTGACGTTCGTGGCGGTGTTGCTCGCGCTCGCCGCGACCGGATCGGTCGGTGCCTGGCTGGGTGGCGCGCGACCGGGACGCGCGGTGGTACGCGTCGTGCTCGGGGGCGCGCTCGCCATGGCGGTGACCTACGGACTCGGCGCTGCATTCGGCGTTGCACTCTGAACGATTCGCGCATCAGGCCCACGCCCCGTAGTGGGGCGTGGGCCTGATCGTCTTCGTTCGGTGCTCGGTCAGGGCCTGCGTGCGACCAGAACAGGGCAGGGCGCGTTGTGCAGAAGGTTCTGGCTGGTGGAGCCGAGCAGGGCGGCGGCGAACTGGCCCCGACCGTGGCTGCCGACGACGGCGAGCTGCGCATCCTGCAGGTGATTCAGCAGCACCTTCGCGGCCGGTCCGCGATCGATGACGCGGCTGACCTCGACGTCCGGATACTTCTCGTGCAGACCTGCGAGGGACTCGGCGAGCACGGCCGACTCCGACTCCTCCACAGCCTTCCAGTCGACCAGCGCGGCGGTGGCACCGACACCGAGTGCGGCGTCGCCGATCCACGAGTGCACGGCCGAGAGCGGTGCCCCGAGGGTCTGTGCGTACTCGAACGCGTATTCCACTGCCGCAGCGGAGAGTTCGCTTCCATCCACGCCCACGACGATAGGCTTGGTGCTGGGAAGCGGATCGGTGGTGTCGCCCCGCCACACCACCACCGGGCACGGTGCGTGGTTGGAGACGCGTACGACCGTCGAGCCGAGCAGGAAGTTCTCGACCTTGCCCGCTCCCGTGGCGCCCATGACGAGGACGCGAGCGTCTTCGGCGGCCTCGAGAAGGGAGGTGGCGGCGGGCCCGGGGCCGATGAAGCTCTGCACCTCTAGGCCGGGATTGTCGGCGCGAACGAGATCGGCGACGTCGGAGAGGACCTGCTTACCGTCCTTCTCGAGCTGGTCGATCATCTGGGACTGGATCAGCACAGCAGCTTCGCTGTAGAAGATCCCTTCGCTGGGCAGCGAATGAACGAGCTTGAGGGGCGCGTCGAGGCGCGCGGCCAGGGCGCCTGCCCACCGGGCGGCTGCCGCGGCGGTCTCGGAACCGTCGACGCCTGCAACGACGGCCTTGCTTGTGCTCGGTGTGCTCATCGATGTCTCCTTCACTTGTACGGCGACCTGCGGGGACGGGCGACCGATCGGCTACGGATGTCACGTTACGCCATGCGAATCCGGCGCATACCCGGGAATGTCGGCGCTTCCCGACAGGGTCGTAGGTCCCGATTCAGCGCCACAACGTACGGGCGGACTTGTATGCCTTCTTCCATGCCGACTCGAGGTGTACGGCCTGTTGCACGCCGATCTCCGCTTCGAGCCGGTGCAGAACACCGAGACCGAAACTGGACTCGGCGGAGTGCCCTTGCTCGGACACGATGTCGAGCAGATGGTCGCGGGCGACCACCGAGTCCTGGAACTCACCCAGCAAATCCTGGAACTCGTCGAACCGGTCGAGCGCGTGCTCGGCGCGTTTCGGGTGCAGCGGCGCGATCACCTCGATCGCGTAGCGCAGCCGCTTCGACCCCTTGCGTGCGCGATGCATCCGTTCGTCGCGCTCGGCGTCGTCGGGGGCCTCGGCCACCCGGTTCACACGCTTCGACACCTTCTTGGCGAGGCTCTCGATCGACCCGGCGAGCTTTGCGGGCTTGGGCCGGCGTTGCTTGTCCCGTTTCTTCGGCACGGAGGACAGTTCGTCGATCAGTGTGTCGAGATTGTCGATCAGCGCCAGATACCGATCGGAGTCGAGGGTGGTGATCGCTTCGGAGCGCGCCGCAACCGACTTGGCTGTGAAGTACTCGTCGATGCGCGCACGTGTGGCCTCGCGATACTGCTCGACGCTGATCTCCGCGACCCGATCGGCGAGACGTTCGTGCTGGACCTCGAGGTCGCGGGATGGGCTCAGACACCTTCCGAGCCAGCGCAGTTCCTCGACGAGTGCGGTGTCGATCGCGAAATCGTCGGCGTAGGTCTGCAGGGCGCTGCGGAGGCGGCGGGCCGCTTTGCGCATGCTGTGCACGGCATCGGGCGCGTCGCGGCGTACGGCGATGTCGGACATCAGCAGCGTCTGTCGTTCATGTGCGAGATAGTCGCGCAGATATCCGGCGGTACCGCGAAGGTGTTCGGGGGCCGGGATGAGATCGCCGAGTACCCGGTGCACCTTCGACGGACTGGGGGAGCGTGTGATGCCCTGCGCGACGAGGAGCTCCTCGACGGCATCCAGGATCGAGAGATCGGCCTCCGGCCCGAGTTCGACCTCGATCTCCCGCCACTGCGGTTCGGCGTCGTCGACGCTGCGGATCGCGGTCACGTCGTCGAGGACCACTTCCGCGAGCAGCGAACCGTCGGTCCCGCGGAGCCGATGCCGGTGGCGTCGTGTGTTCAGAAGCGCGGCGAGAGCTACAGGGCGGTTCCGTCGGACCCCCCGGAGCAGGCCGAGCAGTGCATCGGGCACCACGTCGGTGGGATGATCGGCCGCGAACGGGTGATGAAGCTCGGTCCTGCTGTCGCCACCAGCGGGAAGTTTCGAATGCCAGCCCGCGTCGTCGCCGCCTTCGCGACGGCGAAGGGTGATCTTCGACCGCAGCAACTGCAGGTCGGAGGTGTCGAAGTATTGAGCAGACAGGTCGACCGTGTCGACGTCGATCGACGTGACTCCCGCAATTCCCGACAGATCGGGCAGATTCTGGTCGGGTGTCGCCGTGTACTTGCGTTCGGTCTCCTCGGACGTCGATGTGGTCGATCTCGCAGGCGTCATGGTCCTCCTGTCGGTGGTGTGCACCGAGTGCTCCCTGGAGTGCAACTGTGCCATCGAGTTCCCGATATGTCCCGAGTGAGGGATGTGAACTACCACAGAGGTTCGGGAGATGGGCACTTGTGCTCTGGTCTTCTGCCGATATCCGGGTGATCATGGGGAAACGCGGGCCTCCGGAGGGTGAGAATGAGGATTTTGGTGGCGGTGGCGAGCAAACATGGCTCCACCGCGGAACTCGCAACGGCCTTGGCCGCGGGCTTGCGTCATCACGGCGCCGACGTCGATGTCCGCGCGCCCGGCGCAGTATCGAGCGTCGCCGGCTACGACGTCGTGATCGTGGGCAGCGCTGTCTACCGCAATCGGTGGTTGCGTGAGGCCAGAGATTTCCTCGACGAGTACTCCGGGCCGCTGCGAAGTCGCGAGGTCTTCCTCTTCTCGTCCGGACCGATCGCGGAGCAGGGACGTCCTGTGAACAATCATTACGATGTCGCGCCTGCAATGGCACGTACCGGTGCCCATGAGCACCGGACCTTCGCCGGCAAGATCGATCCTGCCGTACTCAGCGCCGGTGAGCGCGTGGTCGTGCGGATGACGGGGGCTCGGCTCGGCGACTTCCGCGATTGGGACGAGATCGGTTCGTGGGCGTCGGAGATCGTCGCCAGAGTGACGGACCGTGCCGGGCGGCGAGTGCCCACCGAGCAAACCTGACAGCCCGGCCACCGGCCCACTTCAGCTGCCGGGACCGCGGTAGTGCTCGGCCAGTTCCTCCGCACGTTCCCACATGGACCAATCGATCGGCCTGCCGTCGAGCTGGGCCTCGACGACTTCGAACCCGGCATGCCACCCCGCGCCGTGGGCGTATGCGTCGTCCTCGGTGTCCGTGGTGTGGGTGAGGGTGAGCCAGCATCCGCCGGATCCGTCGGGTGTCAGCTCCCAGTGCAGGACATCGGAGTCCCACATCAGCTCGAGCATCTGTCCGGGGTGCACGACGAGGACCGAACCGCTCGCTGTGTGCCCGGCCGGAAGACCGAAGCGGCGTACCTGTTCGTCGGTGGTGCGGAACTGCAGTTGCGCACCCGGAGTGAGGTCCCACTCGACCGCCGCGGGAAACCACGCGTCGAGATACTCGGGATTTGTGATGACACTCCACACTTTCTCAGGTGCATGGGGGAAAGCGCGTTCGAAGCGCAGGGCCACTCGGCCGTCATAAGTACGAGAAATGCTGCCGAGATTCATGGGTCCTCCAAGACAAGAAGCCCGTGCCGTCAACGGGGTCATGGGGTGCTGTGTCCCCATGCTGCCAGGTTTCTGCGGCTTGTGAAGCGAGTCCACCGACCCGTGATCGGATCGTCGAATTCGATCGCGCGCGCAAGCAGTTGGAGCGGTGACGAATAGTCGTCACGTGCAACGTCGTACACGCGTGGATAGAGAGGATCGCCCACGATGGGAATGCCCGCGGAGTTCATGTGTACGCGCAATTGATGTGTTTTCCCGGTGGTCGGTAACAGCCGGTACAACGCACGTTCGCCCTGGACGTCGTGCACGTCGATGCGGGTGACGGCGTTGGCCTCGCCGGGAACTTCACGCGCCTGGAGCACCCCGCGTTCCTTCTCGATGCGGCTCTGCACGTCGAGGGGGAATCGGAGGTGCGGCGCAGCGGGCGCGACCGCTTCGTACTCCTTCTCGACCATCCGGGTATCGAAGAGCATCTGGTACGGGCGGCGTGCCTCGCGGCGAACGGTGAAGATGAGCACTCCTGCGGTGAGACGGTCGAGTCGGTGTGCAGGTGTGAGTTCGGGAAGGTCGAATTCGCGGCGTAGCCGCACGAGCGCGGTTTCCGCGACCCACGATCCTCGGGGCGTGGTGGGAAGAAAGTGAGGTTTGTCGACGACGAGCAGATTGTCGTCACGGTAGAGAATGTCGATTTCGAACGGAACGCGGGTCTCAGTGGGCGGATCACGGTAGAGGAACACGAACGTGCGTGGAACGTACGGACTGGTCCGCGAGATCACAGTTCCGTCTCCGGCCAAGACCTCACCGGATTCGATCTTCTCTTCGATCCGTGCAGCGTCGTCGGGGAAACGGGCGCACAGATACTCCGCTACCGTCTCTGACATGCAGTTTTCCGGAAGCCGTAGACGGGTGGGATTCAGTCCGTCTCGGACGGGCAGGGGAGCGTCGGGCACGTGAAGATACGGTAGTCGCCGAGGCGTCGATTTCGGTTTCGGCTTTGCAGGATAACGATTGTGTGCAAGCCTGCTTAAGTCTCGCGTCCACTTATATTGTGTGACGAGAGTGATTTCTGGGGAAGACGTTTAAGGAGAGCTTGGTGTGACGAATTCGTCCGAAAACGGAACGCGACGCGGAACGCGCGCCTTGGTGCGGCTGCTCGTGGCGGCGATCGTGGTTCCGCTCACGCTCGTCTTCGCAGGTTTCGGCGCCGGAACCGCGTCTGCAGACCCGTACACCCGCTTCTCCGAGGACTGGGTCGCAGCACCCGGCGGCGTCGGTCAGATCAAGGTGCGTATCTGGCACGCGAACAACGGCAGCAACAAGGCCGTGTATCTGCTCGACGGCCTGCGCGCCACCGACGATGTCAGCGGCTGGGAGCACGAGACCAACGCCGCATGGCTCGCCGACAACGGCATCAACGTCGTGATGCCGGTGGGTGGACAGTCGAGCTTCTACGCCGACTGGTACGCGCCGAGCAACATCAACGGCCAGCAATACACTTACAAGTGGGAATCGTTCCTCACCCAGAATCTCCCCGATCACCTCGCCGCCGCCTACGGCATCTCCCGCAGCAACAATGCGGTCGTCGGGTTGTCGATGGGCGGAAACGCCGCACTGATCCTCGCCGCCTACCACCGAGACCAGTTCGGCTTCGCAGGCTCGCTGTCCGGATACCTGAACCTGTCCGCACCCGGCATGCGTGAAGCGATCCGCATCGCGATGCTCGACGCCGGAGGCTACAACTCCGACGCCATGTGGGGCCCACCGTGGGATTCGGCGTGGTTGCGCCACGACCCGTTCGTCGCGGCACCGAACCTGCGTGGTCTGCCGATGTGGATTGCCGCATCGAGTGGCCTGCCCGGCGAGCACGACCGTCCCAACTCCGCGATCGGCGTGTTCAACACCGCCAACGCGATGGGGCTCGAAGCACTCGCACTCGCACAGAACCGCGCATTCCAGGTCCGCCTGGCCACACTCGGTATCGACTCCGCACACTTCTCCTTCCCCGCCACGGGCACCCACACGTGGGGCTACTGGCAGGACGAACTCTGGGAGATGCTCCCTATGATGAAGGCGTCGATTGGCGCCTGAGTCCACTGCGTCACAGGTAGCGCCGGTCACCTTCTTGGTGACCGGCGCTACCAGTGGTGTGGGGGAAGCAACTGCTCGTTCACTCGGCGCAGCCGGGGCAACGGTCCTGCTCGCAGGACGCAACACGGCCAAGGGCGAACGCATCGCATCGGAGATCGGCCCGAATGCGTCTATGCGCCGGCTCGATCTGGCCGACCTCGATTCGGTCCACGAGTTCTCCGCCGAACTCGGTAAGCGCACGGTCGACGTACTCGTGAACAATGCCGGGGTCATGGCGCTGCCACTGACCCGGACGCCGGATGGTTTCGAGATGCAGTTCGGCACGAATCACCTGGGGCATTTCGCGCTGACCGGATTGTTGCTCGACCGCATCACCACGCGCGTTGTCACGGTGTCCAGCGCTGCCCACCTTCTCGGCCGGTTGAATCTCGACGATCTCAACTGGGAGCACCGCCGCTACAGCAGAGCCGGCGCCTATGCGCAGTCCAAGCTCGCGAACCTGGTGTTCAGCCTGGAACTCGAACGGCGCCTCGCGGAGTCCCGTTCGCCGTTGCGTGCGATCGCTGCCCACCCCGGCTATGCCGCGACGGAGGTCGGGAGCAACACTGGCACGTGGTTCGACGGACTCTTCGGTTTCGGCAAGAAGGTCCTGCAGCGCACTCCCGCGCAGGGCGCCGAATCGGTGGTGTGCGCGGCGGCGGATCCGTCGATGACCGGTGGTCTGATCGGACCGGACATGCTGTTGTACGGCGCACCGCACCAGGCCCGGATCGCGCGCAGGGCGCGCGACCGCGACGTCGCCCGCAGGCTCTGGGAGCTGTCGGAGAAGTTCACCGGCGTGACGTTTCCCCTCCTCCCGTGACGCTTCCTGCCTTGACTACTCCCCGCCCTGAAAGACGGGGATTCTCGGACTCACATCCGAGAGTTCCTGTTTCACCGGCGAGTGCGGACGGGAAGACCCGTGCCGTCTGACATCGCCTCCACAGGCGTTTGGTGTCTCCGCCGGCCCGGCGGCGACGAGGATGTTCTTCGCGGCATTGACGTCCCGATCGTGCCGGGTACCGCAGTCGGGACACGACCAGTGGCGTGTCCCGAGGAATAGCACAGCGAGCAGATACTCGCACACGCTGCACGTCTGCGAGCTCGGGAAACCAGCGGTCGATCACCACGAACCGGCGACCGGCCTGCTCGGCCTTGTACTCGAGCATCGACCGGAACTCACCCCACCCGCATTCGCTGATCGACTTGGCCAGGCTGCGGTTGCGGACCATGTTGCGCGGGGCGAGGTCTTCGACGGCGATCGTGTCGAACCGCGCCACGAGATCCGTGCTGGTCTTGTGGAGGAAGTCGCGGCGGGCATCGCGGACACGGGAGTGCTTGCGTGTCACCCTCCGGCGTTGCTTGGCTCGGTTGTTCGAGCCTTTCTGCATCCGCGCCAGGCGCCTCTGGTGGCGGCGCAGGCCGCGTTCGTGCCGGGCCATGTGCTTCGGATTCGCGATCTTCTCCCCGGTCGAGAGGACCGCGAAGTCCTTGATGCCGAGGTCCACACCGACCGACTCGCCAGTATCCGGAAGCGGAGCGGGATCGGACGTGTCGACGGCGAACGTCACGAACCACCGCCCGTCGGCCTCGCGGGAGACAACCACCATTGTCGGGTCGAGAGTGGCAAGGTCGATGCCGGGCCAGGACCACGCCACCTTCAGCGGCGCAGTGGTCTTCGCCAGCCACAACCCGTCCGTTTTGATGCGGAACGCGGAGCGGGTGTAGTGCGCGGACTGGCGAGAATGCCGGTTCTTGAACCGTGGGTATTTGGCGGTGCCCGTGAAGAACGACTGGAACGCGGTGTGTTCCTGGCGAGGTTCCGGTGACGTTCGCGCCGTAGTCACGCGCATGGTCGGCCTATTTCTCCGACAGCCCGGACGGCACCCCGGGTTCGAACGTGAATACCGGTGGTGCCGTATTCGTCGAACCGCCACCGCTGTTTCCGCCGGTTTCCGAGCGCTCGGATTCGTCGTCGGAGTCGTTGTCGCGGGAACGGTCGCGTCGAGACGTCCACCCGGTCTCGGTGGTCGTGGGGGAGGGCTCGGTCGTGGGCGACGGATCGGTGGAGGTCTGTGGCGACGATGTCTCCGTCACGGCGTCGGTCACCTCGGTCGTGGGGACCGGGACCGAAGCAACGGTCGACGTGTTCGTCTCCGGGGGTGTGGTGGTCGGTGTAGTCGTGACGGGGGCGGTGGTGCCCTGCGGGTAGTCCCCGAGGTCCACGCGCAGGGTCGCGCCGCTCGGACTCGGGACACTCTGCTCGGCGGGCGCACGATCGACGAATGCGAACACCGCGACGGCGACCAATGCTGCGACCCCGGCTGCGGACGCGCCCCACGCGACGATCGCGCGTCGTGGTCGCCCTGGCGCCGGAAAACCTGCGCGGTCGACAGGATCGATCCGGCGGCCCATTGCGGTGCGTTCCGCGGCGGACGGCGGCGCTGTGAGCACACGGTCGCGCAGATAAGGCGGTGGCGATGCTGTCGGCAGTTGAGTGAGTTGCCCGGCCGGGTCGGTGGAGACAGCGTTCGCGTGCTCGAGCGCTGCGGCGACATCGAATCCCCGGCCGATGATCGCCGCGACCTGACGGTCGGTGAACCCGTGCCGCACGGTGAGGTCGACCGCCTCGAGATCTGTCGCATCCAGCGCGTGCACAGGGGCGAGGACAGTGGTCTCGGAATCGACGTCCGCTTCGGGGCCGGCGGGAACGTACCCCAGCGCAGAACCGCTGGAGGCGCGAACGCACTCCGACCGCGCGATCGCGTACAGCCACGGCCGGAACATGTCGGGATCACGCAGCGTCCGGATCCGATCGATCGCGATCCACACCGCATCGTGCACCACGTCGGAGGCGGTGGACGGATCGAGGAACCCGCGCACGTACCCGTACAGCGTCTCGCCGTGCAGGTCGTAGACGTCGGCAGCAGCGTCGCCGACCTTCGCGCGCAGCGCCGAGACGAGCGAGCGATCTGTTCCTCCCGAATGCCGGCTCAATCGTCGAACCTTCCGCATGTTGAATCGGTCGTGTCGTTCGGCGCAGTCTACGAGGGAATCGGCGCGCCGGCCGCCTGGACCTACGCGGATCCGTCAGCGGCGGATGTAGCCGAGTTCGGTGGCCGTCGCGACCGCTGCGGTGCGGGAGTCGACGCCGAGCTTGGTGTAGATGTGCGCGAGATGCGACTTGACGGTGCCTTCGGTCAGATGCAATCGCCGTCCGATCCGCTGGTTGGACAAACCCTCGGCCACGAGCGTGAGGACCTCGACCTCGCGTCGGGTCAGCGCGGTGCCCGGATTGCGCAACCGGGTGACGAGTCGATCGGCCACGGCGGGCGCCAGAGTGGTGCGTCCGGCCGCAGCCGTGCGGATCCCCGCGGCGAGCTCTTCGGGCGGAGCGTCCTTGAGGAGGTACCCGGTCGCGCCGGCCTCGATCGCGGGCAGCGTGTCGGCGTCGGTGCCGTAGGTCGTCACGACCAGGATCCGCGGCGCGTCGGGGCGGGCGGTGATCGCGGCGGTGGCCTCCGCGCCGGTCATACCACCACCGAACCGAAGATCCATGACGACGACGTCGATGTCGCCCTCCGCCGCGCGATTGACAGCTTCCTCTGCTGTCGCGGCCTCCGCGACCACGGTCATACCCGGCTCGGTCTCGAGCACGGCGCGTAACCCGGCACGGACGACGGGATGATCGTCGGCGAGCAGCAGTCGGATGGGTTCACCTGTCACGGATCCACCTCGATCGTGGGGAGTGGAAGACGAGCAGCGAGGGCAGTGCCTGTCCCGGGTTCGGACTCGAGGGTGAACGTGCCCCGGAGATCGAGTATGCGTGCACGCATGGCAGCCAACCCGAAACCGTCGCCGTCCGGCCCCGGAGGGCGTACCGAGGCGGGGTCGAATCCGCGCCCGTCGTCGACGATGTCCACAGCGACCTGGTCGTCGAGGAAACTGAGGGTGATCTTCACTGTCGTGGCGTCGGCGTGACTCACGGTGTTCGCGAGCGCAGACTGTGCGACACGCAGCAACGCCACCTCATGGGCGGTGGTTAGGGGAACCGGGGTCCCGGTCAGGTCGAACCGGGCATCGAGGCCGTGCCGCGCCGATGTGGTCGTGCAGAGGCGATCGAGTGCGTCGGCGAGGGTCGTGCCCTCGAGTGCCGGGGGAGTCAGGGCAGCGACGAACCGCCGAGCCTCGGCCAGATTGTCCACAGCGGCGGTCCGGGCCTGCACAACGAGGTCTGCAGCGGCATCGGTGCGATCCGGCAGCGCACGTTCGGCGGCGCGCAGCAGCAATTGGATGCTGGACAGGCCCTGAGCGAGAGTGTCATGGATTTCGCGCGCCAGTCGCTCGCGTTCCTGGAGGACACCAGCGCGGTGCTGTGCGGCCGCCAAGTCGGCGCGTGTCGCAGTCAGCTCGTCGATCAGCATCCGACGCTGGTCACTCTCCCGATACAGGGTCTGGTATCCCCACACGACGGCGACGGCGACCGCTGCGCCCAGCGTCGGACCTATCACCGCGGCAGGTGTCACGGTGTCCTGGTGGAGGGCGAACCCCGCCACGGCCCCGATCGCGGTGACGGCCACCGCGACCAGCCCGTAGCGCCGCGGCAGCAGGTGGAGCTGCACGAAGTACAGGGGGAATGCCAGCCACAGGCCTTCCGCGGACAGTGACATCAGAACCAGCCAGACGACGCCGACTGCGACGAGCCAGAGCGCCGCCGCGCGCGTGGACCGTGCGACGACCGGCAGCAGCGGCCCTGCTGCGTAGGTCAGGGCAAGGACGACCGACACGGTGGCCACCGCGCCCGCATCAGGAGCGTCGCCCGCTACCGCGCGCACGACCGTCAGGGCAAGCAGGCCGATCACGAGCAGGTGCAGGCACCAGGCCAGGACCTTGGTGGCGGTCGTCGAAGTATTCACTGTCGAGCCAGTTTACGGACTTCGCCGCGCATCGACATCTGTCGAAAGGTAGAGGCCGAACGCCTCAGTTCGATCCGGAAAGTCACCACGGTCGCCAGATGATCACAGGGGCTGCTGCGACGACAGTGGAGGACATCCGATACCGACTCCGTTCGTATTCGGCCCCGTCCGATTCAGCCATAGGAGTGTGCCGCACCGTGTTCGTCGCCTGGAGAGACCTGAGATTCGCCAAGGGCAGATTCGCCCTCATGGCGGCCGTCATCGTCCTGATCACCCTCCTGGTCGGGTTGTTGTCCGGTCTGACGGCCGGACTCGCCCGCCAGAACATTTCCGCCATCACGGATCTGCCCGTCGATCGCCTCGTGTTCTCCGATCCCGGCGGCGAGGCCCTGTCGTTCACGAACTCCACCCTCACGAGTGAGCAGTGGAGACAGTGGGCCGATGCCCCGGGGGTGACCGGCGCCGAGCCTCTTGCCATTTCCACCACGAGGGTGACGGCAGGATCGCCGAGCAGTCCCGTGACCGGGACGGTGTCGATGTTCGCCGTCGATGCAGGATCGAGCCTCGTTCCGGGCGGTGAACCGGTCTCTGAAGAATCGGCGGTGTTGTCGGAGACGGCTGCCGAGGACCTGGCAGCCGTGGTCGGCGACCGGATCACGGTCAACGATCGCGAGCTGAATGTGACGGCGGTGCACGGGGACGACTCCTTCGGTCACCTCCCAGTTGTGTGGACCGCTCTCACCGAACCGGCCGCCACGGTGATCGCACTGAATGTCGTCGACGGATTCGACAGCACCGCAGCTGATCTGAGTATCGGAACAGAGACCGTCTCGAAGGGCGACTCGCTGTCCGCCATCGGTTCGTATACCTCGGAGAACGGATCGCTGCAGCTGATGCGGGTGTTCCTGTTCGGTATCTCCGCGCTCGTCATCGGTGCGTTCTTCACCGTGTGGACGGTCCAGCGCAGCGGCGACATCGCCGTGTTGAAGGCGCTCGGAGCCCCGACCTCCGTCCTGCTGCGTGATGCTCTCGGGCAGGCGGTGGTTCTGCTGACCGTCTGCACTCTCGTCGGTACCGGTCTCGCTGCGGCCTTCGGCGCGGTGATCTCCGGTTCCGTCCCCTTCGGTCTGTCGCTCTCGACAGTCCTGATTCCTGCAGCGGTGATGATCGCGCTGGGAGCTGCCGGTGCAGCCCTCGCGGTCCGCCGTGTCACCTCCGTCGACCCTCTGATTGCCCTGGGAAGTGCCCGATGAGCCTGAACCTGACCGATGTCACTCTCACCTATCCGGACGGCGACGAGCGTCTTGTCGCGCTCGACCGCGTCACCCTCGACGTCGAAGCCGGCAACGTCACCGCGGTCGTCGGTCCGTCGGGTTCCGGGAAGTCGAGCCTGCTCGCCGTCGCCGCGACCTTGATCGCACCGGACTCCGGCACGGTCACCGTGGCTGGGACATCCACGGCCGGTATGTCCCGCGGTGCGCTGGCGGATCTGCGTCGTAAGAAGATCGGCATCGTGTTCCAGCAGCCGAATCTTCTGCCGTCACTGACCGCCGTCGAGCAACTCCAGGTCACCGCCGCGATCGACGGACGGTCCGTGTCCGCGGCCCGCGGTAGGGCCCTGGCTCTCCTCGACGCGGTGGGGTTGGCCGGTCGGGCGGAACGGCGCCCGCATCAGCTCTCCGGGGGGCAGCGTCAGCGCGTCAATATTGCGCGCGCGTTGATGAACGAGCCGCCGGTGCTTCTCGTCGACGAGCCGACGAGCGCGCTCGATCACGACCGTGGCGCCGAGATCGTCGACCTCATCGTCGGGCTCACCCATCGGCAAGGCGCGGCGACCGTCCTGGTCACCCACGATCGTGCTCATCTCGTCGCGGTCGACGATGTGGTCGAGGTGGCGGACGGTCATGTTGTAGGTGCATGTCCGAGGGCGTAGGCATATCAGTTCGATATGTTCTCATGCTCGAGTGACGTCTATCGGCATGTGCCGATGCAGCGCAGAGTCGACGTATGCACACCCCCACTGTCACCGCGCCCCCGTCAGAGGCTCCGACCCGAGGCTCGAGCCGGCTGTCGGCGGCAACCGACCTCGCGCCGGGACTTGCGCTGTGCGCGGCAGCAACGGCGGCGGCGATGGGAATAAACGCGTTTCTCCCGACCGTCAGCCCGCTGCTGATCGCGATCGTTCTCGGCGCGGTCGTTGCGAACGTGGTCGACCTTCCCCAGCGTGTGCGCCCGGGTCTGACCTTCTCGGCCAAGCGCCTGCTGCGTGTGGGCATCGCACTGCTCGGTCTGCAATTACTCCTCGCGGACGTGCTCGGGCTCGGCTGGAAGGTCATCGTCGTGGTGATCGCCGTGGTCGCCCTCGGAATCTCGGGAACGATGTTCGTCGGCGGACTGCTCGGGCTCACGTGGACCCAGCGCATCCTCATCGCGTGTGGATTCTCGATCTGCGGCGCGGCAGCCGTCGCCGCTGTGGACGGTGTCGTCGACGCGAAAGAGGAAGAGGTGCTCACCGCCGTCGCGCTGGTGGTGATCTTCGGAACCTTGATGATACCCGCCGTACCTCTGCTGGCGCAGGCTCTCGGCCTGTCCGACGAGGCTGCCGGTGTGTGGGCGGGAGGCTCGATCCACGAGGTCGCTCAGGTCGTTGCGGCAGGCGGAGTGATCGGTGGTGCGGCGCTGGGGGTGGCCGCGGTGACGAAGCTGGCTCGGGTAATGATGCTTGCGCCGGTGATCGCGATTCTCGGTGTGCGTCGTCGGCTCACCGACTCCGGAGCAGACGCGCACCGCCCGCCCCTGGTACCGCTGTTCGTTGCAGCGTTTCTCGTGTGCGTTGCGGTGCGAGCAACCGGGCTGGTTCCGGACGTTGCACTCGACGTGGCGTCCGTCGTGCAGACCGCGCTGCTCACCGCGGCGATGTTTGCCCTCGGCGCCGGTGTGCACGTAGTGACCATCAAGAAGGTGGGTGCGCGACCCTTCGTGCTTGCCGCGATCTCGACCGTGTGGGTCGCGTCGATCGCGCTGGCCGGGGTGTTCCTCGCGGGTCTCGGGTCCTGACCGCTGCTCCGGCAGCACCGATATCTGTTCCGCAAGCCCAGTCACCCGTAGTCTGGCCGTCATGGTGGCATGGACTGCGCAGGACATCCCCGATCAGACCGGCCGGACGTTCGTCGTGACGGGCGCGAACAGCGGACTGGGCGCCGAAACGACACGGGCCCTGGCTGCGGCGGGTGCGCGCGTGGTGCTCGCATGCCGCGATGTCGGGAAAGGCGAAAAGGTCGCGGCCGAACTGGGTGACGGCGTTCAGGTGCGCCGGCTGGACCTGGCCGATCTGGACTCGGTGCGCGAGTTCGTCGACGGCCTCGCCGCGTCGCACGAGGTGGTCGACGTCCTGATCAACAATGCGGGTGTGATGGCAGTTCCGCTGCGGCGGACCGCCGACGGCTTCGAGATGCAGATCGGCACCAACCACCTCGGGCATTTCGCGCTCACTGCACTGTTGCTCGGACGCATCACCGACCGGGTCGTGACGGTGAGCAGCGCGATGCATCGGATCGGACGGATCGATCTCGACGATCTCAATTGGGAGCACCGGCGATACGACCGCTGGCTCGCGTACGGACAGTCGAAGCTCGCCAACCTGTTGTTCGCGTACGAACTGCAACGACGCCTGACCGAGCGCGAGTCGCCGGTGCGCTCACTGGTTGTGCATCCGGGGTACTCGTCGACCAATCTGCAGTTCCGCAGCGAGACCCTGTACGGAAAGCTCATGGAGCTCTCGACGCCGATCATCGGGCAGTCACCCGCAATGGGCGCGTTGCCGTCGCTGTATGCGGCGACGGTCCCCGACGTCGAGCCGGGTGGCTTCTACGGTCCCGACTCGTTCTTCGAGATGCGCGGGCATCCGAAGAGGGTGCAGTCGAGCGCTCGTTCCAGGGACGAAGACGTTGCATCGAGGTTGTGGGCACTGTCGGAGAAGCTGTGCGGTGTGGACATGTTGTCGGAATGACGCCGACGAGGAGGTCAAAGTAGCGTGGACGGCACGAGCGGTAGTGCGTTCCGGCGGCACAGCCGGGTCTGGTCGACGAGGTCGAGTGTCCGCAGGTAGTGGCGGACCAGATCTCCGCCCGAGTGCCCCGAATCGGAGGCCGCCTGCAGTGCTGCGGCGAGTCCGTCGCCGCGCGCCCACCGGTAGATCGCAGCAACCGGAGCCGGATCGGGCTCCGGGCTCACCGTCAGACCGTGCCGTTCCTCGGCGGCGGCGAGTTCGCCCCACAACCGGACCGTCGCGCGCAGCGCCTCGTCGACCGCGGGTGTCGTCCGCCCCGCGGTTGTGGCTGTGCGACGGCGATTCTCGCCGAGCACGCTCGACGCAACCGCGGCCAACTCGGCAGGTTCGAGACCGGACCAGGCCCCGGTGCGTAGGCACTCGGATACGAGAAGATCGCTGCGGCAATAGATTCGACTGAGTCGATGCCCGTCGTCGGTGACGTGCGCGTGCCCGCTGAAGGGGTCGTGCAGGACGTGCCCGCGTTCGTCGAGCAGTGCAAGGGTGCGATCGAACGTCTCGACCAGCTGCCCCGAGACCGTATGAACCTGTGCGAGTAGCAGTTCGGTGTCTGTGTGCAGGGCACTGCGCCGGGCGGCGAGTGCGAGCAGACGGTCGCGGTCGCCTCGGCGGTGACCGGGATGAGAGCGGACCGCACGCGCGAGCACGGTGACCGTGTCGGCCGGTGCGGTGCTGCGGGCAATGGCGAGCCGGTCGCGCAGGCTCCGGTATTCGGCGAATCCGTCGGCCTCGCTGAGCTGCGCATCGAGCGCCGCGAGGGTCGCCGTGTTGACCCGGGCGGTCTCTGCCAGCGCAGCGACTGAGTTCTGCGCCTGGAACTGGGCGAACGAGCGCCCGAGCAGCGCACGAGCACCGTCCACGCCGAGATCGTCGATGAGATTGACCGCCGTGTTGTATCCGACGCGCAGCGAACTGTGCAGGGGATAGGTGCGGGTGGAGGCGAGCCCGGCGACCGTTGCGGGGGCGATATCGGGACTCCACAGCACCACGGCATGTCCCTGTTCGTCGATGCCGCGCCGGCCGGCGCGGCCGGTCAACTGGGTGTACTCGCCGGCAGTCAGCCGTACCGGCCCGTCGGCCGTCGGTTTGACGAGACGTTCCAGCACGACCGTCCGGGCCGGCATGTTCACACCCACCGCGAGTGTCTCTGTCGCGAAGACCACCTTCACCAGGTTGCGGGCGAACAGTTCTTCGACGGTGTGCCGGAATGCGGGGACGAGGCCCGCGTGGTGCGCGGCGAAACCGCGCTCGAGCCCGTCGATCCAGTCGGCGTAGCCCAGCGCATCGAGATCGGCGGGAGGCAGTGTGGCGGTGTGTTTCTCCGCGATGGACCGGATCTCGGACAGGTCGGATCCGTCGGTGAGCCGCACCGAGGCCTCGAGGCATTCGGTGACGGCGGCGTCACACCCGGCGCGGCTGAAACGGAACCAGATGGCAGGCAGTAGCTGTTCGGCTTCCAGGCGTGCGACGATCTCGGGTCGGTCGGCTCCGGCCGGCTCGGGCCGGTGGCTGCGTCGCACGCGGCGTCTGCGCCCGGAGGCCGGTGGCGGAGCTGCCTCGACGAGGCGTCGATGCGCGATGTAGCGGTCGAGGTTGTCGTCGACACTCCCGTCGAGTGGCGACAGCAGATCGAACAGGCGACCTCCCGCGAGCATGTGCTGAGTGAGTGGCACCGGGCGGGTTTCCTCGACGACCACGGTCGTCTCGCCGCGGACGCGGGCGATCCACTCGCCGAATTCCTCGGCGTTGCTCACAGTCGCCGAGAGGCTCGCGAGTCGTACGGACGTCGGGAGATGCAGGATCGATTCCTCCCACACCGCTCCGCGCTCGCTGTCGGCGAGATAGTGCACCTCGTCCATGACGACGTGGGTCAGGCCGGTCAGCAGTGGGGAGTGGCCGTGCAGCATGCTCCGCAGGACTTCGGTGGTCATGACGACCACCGGTGCGTCCGGATTGTGTGTGAGGTCGCCGGTGAGCAGGCCCACCCGGTCGTCACCGAATCGTTCGGCGAAGTCGTGGAACTTCTGATTGCTCAGTGCCTTGATCGGTGTGGTGTAGAAGCACGCCCCGTTCGACCGGAGGGCGAGATGGGCGGCGAATTCGCCCACGACCGTCTTCCCGGAGCCGGTCGGTGCGCAGACCAGGACGTCGCGGTGGTGCTCGAGTGCGCGACAGGCACGGATCTGGAATTCATCGAGAACGAAGTCGAGCTCGGCGGCGAACAGCGTGAGCTGCGGCCCGTACTGCGTGTGCACGTGTCCACGCTACGCGGACACTCCGGCCGCCGCGAAGGTGTGCTGTGGATCACATGATCTGGGGAATTGATTGCCTGTTGTGCACGTTAGTTGAGTAAGTACGACTCAAGTTCAACAGAAAGGCTTCGGAATGCCGTCATTCTTCGGGCCTGGTGGCCCCGGCCGCATCGATATCTCGCGCTTCATGAGCCGCGGGACGCAAGAGCTCATGGCCAATGCGGCGCGTTTCGCAGCGGAACGCGGCGACGCAGATCTCGATGCCCTGCACGTTCTGCGTGCAATGGCTGAGCAGGACCCGGCCCGGACTGTCATGACCCGCTCCGGTGCTGATCCCGCCGACGTGATCAAGGCCGTGGAGCAGCGACTCCCCCAGGGTGATTCCGGGAGCGGTGTGACTGCACCTGCCCTCAGCGGTGCGGTGAAGACCGCGCTGCTCGAGGCTCATCAGCTGTCGCGTGCCCTCGGATCCACGTATATCGATCCAGAACACCTGTTCTTCACGCTCGCTGCCGACCAGACTCGCGCGCCGGGGCGTCTGCTCGCGTCGCTGGGGGTCACCCCGCAGTCGCTGCAGACCGCGCTCCAGCCGGTACCTGCGGCACCGGCGGAGACGGAATCGTCTACGCCTACCCTCGACAAGTACGGCGTCGACCTGACCGATCGTGCTCGAAAGGGTGGGGTGGACCCCGTCATCGGTCGTGCCGACGAGATCGAGCAGACCATCGAGATTCTCTCGCGTCGCACCAAGAACAACCCGGTGCTCGTGGGTGAAGCAGGTGTCGGCAAGACCGCGATCGTCGAGGGACTGGCCCAGCGCATCGTGGACGGCGACGTCCCGGACACTCTGCGCGACAAGCGCATCGTCCAGCTGGACCTGACCTCGATGGTGGCCGGTACCCGATATCGCGGTGACTTCGAGGAGCGGCTCACCTCGGTCCTCGACGAGATCACCGCGCAGGAGGGTGCGCTGATCGTCTTCATCGACGAGCTGCACACCGTCGTCGGTGCAGGTGGTGGCGGCAGTGAGGGCTCGATGGACGCGAGCAACATCCTCAAGCCGAAGCTCGCCCGCGGCGAACTGCACATCGTCGGCGCGACCACGCTCGACGAATACCGTAAGCACATCGAGAAGGACCCGGCGCTCGAGCGGCGATTCCAGCCCGTCACGGTGGGCGAGCCGTCGCACGACGATGCCGTCACCATCCTGCTCGGACTCCGCGACCGGTACGCACAGTTCCACGGTGTCCGGTATGCCGACGAGGCGATCGAGGCCGCAGTGGACCTGTCGGTGCGGTACCTGCCGGACCGGCACCTTCCCGACAAGGCCATCGACCTGATCGACCAGGCCGGAGCGCGGCTGCGGCTGCGCACCCCGCGGGTCGACACCGATGCGCTCCGCGAGCAGGTGGTCTCGCTCGAGGCGGAGAAGGACGCTGCCGTCGCATCCGAAGATTACGAGGAGGCGTCGCGGATCCGCGACGAGATCGTCAAGGTCCAGACCAGGATCGACTCGGGTGCACCCGCGAGCGACGACGCCGATGTCCCCGTGGTCGACACGGAGCTGATCGCCGAGATCGTCTCCCGCGCAACGGGTATTCCCGTCACCCGGATGACGAGTGGCGAGAAGGACCGGCTTCGGAACCTCGAGAGCGAACTGCACGAGCGTGTCGTCGGACAGGACGAAGCCGTCCGCGCGGTGGCACGCGCGGTCCGTCGTAGTCGTTCGGGGATGAGCGATCCGGGCCGGCCGGTGGGCAGCTTCCTGTTCCTCGGGCCGACCGGTGTCGGCAAGACCGAGCTGGCGAAAGCCTTGGCGGAGGTGCTGTTCGGAGACGAGCGATCGATGCTGCGCGTCGACATGAGTGAGTTCGGTGAGCGGCACACGGTCAGTCGTCTCGTCGGCGCCCCTCCCGGGTATGTCGGGTACGGCGAAGCCGGCCAGCTCACCGAGAAGGTCCGGCGCAACCCGTACTCGGTGGTGCTGCTCGACGAGATCGAGAAGGCGCACCCGGACGTGTTCAACACGCTCCTCCAGGTCCTCGACGACGGTCGCCTGACCGACGGAGAAGGCCGCACGGTCGATTTCAGCAACACCGTGGTGATCATGACGAGCAACCTCGGATCGGACATCATCTCGAGCCGCGGTGGCGCGCTCGGTTTCACCACCGGTGATGCAGAGGCGGCCGAGAAGCCGTTGCGCGACAGGGTGATGGCTCGGTTGCGGGAGACGATGCGACCGGAGTTCCTCAACCGGATCGACGAGATCGTGTTGTTCCGCAAGCTCGACGATGAGCAGCTGCGGCGCATCACCGATCTGTTACTCGGCGACACTCGGAAGAAGCTGGCGGACAAGGGCATCGATCTCGATATCGATGGTGTGGCCGTCGACTGGCTCGCCGATCGTGGGCACCAACCCGAGTTCGGTGCCAGGCCGTTGCGTCGCGCGATCCAGCGCGAGGTCGATGATCGCATCGCAGATCTGTTGCTCGACGACGAACTCGTCGAAGGCGGCGCGGTGACCGTGGCCGTCGAGGACGGAGAATTGGTCGTCAGGTGACCGGAAACGGTTGGTAAAGAGATGCATTGGCCCGCCTCGGATGGCAACACCTGAGGCGGGCCGATTGCTGCGTGGGCGGTAGCATCGAGAGTCATGGTCACACGAGCCGGATTGTCCGTCATCGTTCCCGTCCACAACGAGGAGAGGTATATCGGACCGTGCCTCGACGCGTTGATCGAGCAGCAGCACGACCTCGTCGATATCGTCGTGGTCGACAACAACTGCACCGATTCCACCGTCGACGTCGTACGGCGTGCGCAGGAGCGATGCCCGAAGATCAAGCTTGTGCAAGAATCGAAACCCGGTGTCGCGCATGCGAGAAATGCCGGATTCGAAGCAGCCGATGGCGACATCCTCGGACGGGTCGATGCGGATACGCGTGTCCGTCCGCACTGGGCCCGGGCGGTGTGTGACTTCTTCGGAAGGGGCGACACCGAGGAGGTCGGTGCCATCAGCGGACTGAACAATTCGTACGACTCCCCCTATCGCAGAATCAAGGGGTGGTATGTCGAAAAGCAGGTTCAGCGTGGCATTTTCGGTGGAGAGCGACCGTATCGCAATCTGCACGGAGCCAATATGGCGATCCGCCGAGCCGCGTGGGAGAAGGTTCGTGACGACGTGAGCGTGGCTCCGGATATTCACGAGGATCTCGACCTCGCCCTGTGTCTGGGCGCGGCGGAGGTCTCCATCGTCCAGCTCAGCGACATGCGGGTGGACATCTCGCCGAGGCGGGCGCTGACGCCGCCGCGGGAGTTCCGGTCCTACATCGAGTCGGGGGTGAAGACCTTCGACCTGCACGGGAGGATGACGCCGGAGATCCGCCGAGCCGTGAGGCTGCACGAGAAGTTCCACGTTCTCGTCTACGCCGCGTATCGGCCCTATGATCCAGAACTCGGCCGATTCTCGTTGCGGGCTCTGCTCGGCAAGCCGCAGGCGCGCACGATGCCCGTGAGTGAGGGTGTCGAGGAAAGATAGCGCGGGCGCTGCCGAGCTGTGCGAAGGTGGTGGAGACGAAACCGGCGGGCCCCGCGCTCGAAAGCAACGGGACCCGCCGTAGGCGGGGACCGGGAGTTCGCTGCAGCCCTCAGCTCTCCGCTCGGTCCTCAACAGGCCCACTGATGAATATAGGTTAGGCAATCCTTATGCGCAAGGGCCTGGTTTCGGCGCTGCCGATCGGGCGCCGGGTCGAAGCCGACCCACAGAAGCGCGCACGCCGACCCGTGGCGGATCGAAATGCATGTGAACGCATGTGTGTGCCGATAGATTGGCGGCCATGACAGCGAACCGGCCGGAGGGGCGGGTGGCAGAGCTGTGCACCCGCATGCGCTCCTTCATCGACGACGAGGTCGTCCCCCTCGAGCCCGTCCTCTCACGGCATGATGACGAAGCGGTGGCGGCACTCACCCGACTGAAATCCCGCGCGAAAGACCTCGGGTTGTGGGCGCTCGGGCATCCGGAGGAGATCGGTGGGGGAGGAGTGCCGTTCCTCGACTTCGTCTACCTCAACGAGATCATCGGCCGCTCGGAGTTCGGGCAACTTGCCGTGGGATCGGTGTCGATGCAGGATGCGCTGATGCTGCACCGCCACGGCACCGACGAACAACGTCGCCGCTGGGTTCCCGGGCTCGTGTCGGGAGAGATCCTCCCGTCCGTCGGAATGACCGAACCCGAGGTGGCCGGATCCGATCCGATTCTCGTCCGGACCGCCGCAACCCTCGACGGAGATCACTGGATCATCAACGGACACAAGTGGTTCACCACTGGCGCCCGGGAGGCCGGTTACTGCACGGTGTTCGCCCGCACCGAACCCGAGTCGACAGCATTGCATCGCAGCATCAGCGCGATCATCGTCCCCGCCGACACTCCCGGCTTCGAGATCGTCCGCTCCATTCCGACGATGGGTCACGATCCCAGCGACCACTACGAGGTCCGCTACACCGATGTGCGGGTACCTGCGACGAACCTGCTCGGCGCGCGCGGCAACGGATTCGTCGTCGCACAGGACAGGCTCGGGCCGGGGCGGATCTTCCATGCCATGCGCTGGCTCGGGCAGGCGCAACGTGCGTTCGAGTTGATGTGTGCACGAGCCGACGAACGATTCGCCCACGGATCGTTGCTGTCCGAGAAGGGCGAGATCCAAAGGTATGTGGCCGAATCGGCCGCGGAGATCCACGCGTCGAGGCTGATGACGCTCGACGCCGCCCGGGTCATGGATTCCGGCGAGGATGCGCGAGTGCAGATCGGGCTCGTGAAGTTCTGGGGAGCTCGGATGCTCCACAACGTCATCGACCGGGCCATCCAGGTGCACGGCGCGCTCGGGCTGACCGCCGACACACCGCTCGAAAGAATGTATCGCCAGGCCCGTTACGCGCGAATCTACGACGGGCCCGACGAGGTGCACCGCATGTCCACCGCGCGACGACTCCTGCGTGACGGGGAGGCAGCGCCGTGGAAGTAGCGGCGGGCATCGCCGAAATCCTGTCGGCGCACTGGGGAGCGGCGGTGTCGGTGACGAACCTGCGCCGGCTCACCGGCGGTGCCAGCAGGCAGATCTGGTCGTTCGACGCGGTCCACAGTGAGGGCACGGGCGGCTACGTGTTGCGCCGCGACCCGCCCGGCCACGGCGACGCACCGCGGATGCGCGCCGAAGCCGCGTGCCTGCGCGCGGCGCGAGCGGCGGGAGTGCCGGTGCCGGAGGTCGTCGTCGCCGCCGACACCGCGCCCGGCCTCGACGCGCCGTTCCTCATCATGGAACGTCTACCGGGGGAAAGCATTCCGAGGAAAATTCAGCGGAACGAGGGGTTGTCCGGAGCGCGAACGCGGCTCGCAGGCGAACTCGGCGGAATCCTCGCCCGCATCCACGCCGTTCCCGTGTCGGAGGTTGCGATGCTCGGCACCGACGACCCGCTCCACGTCGTGCAGGATCTCTACCGTTCGTTCTCCGAGCCGAGACCCGTTGTCGAGATCGCATTGCGGTGGCTGAATGCGCATCGTCCCCCGGCGCATGGTAAAGCGTTGGTGCACGGTGATTTCCGACTCGGCAATCTCCTGATCGCAGGCGACGGCACCGCGGGGGTTCTCGATTGGGAGCTCGCGCACATCGGGGACCCGGTCGAAGATCTCGGATGGTTGTGCGTGCGCGCGTGGCGTTTCGGCGGTGACGCGCCGGTGGCCGGGGTCGGTACACGCGAAGAGTTGCTCGACGGATACGAACGTGTCGCGCGGTGGCGGCCCGACCCGAAGGATCTGCACTGGTGGGAGGTTTTCGGAACGTTGCGATGGCTCGTCCTCGGACGTTTTCAGGCGCAGAAGCACATCGCCGGAACGGAACCGTCCGCCGAGTTGGCGGCGATCGGCAGGCGGGTGTGTGAATCCGAATGGGACCTGCTGCGGATCATGGGACTGGTCGACGACGTGGTGCCACCTCCGGAACCGGTACCGGCCCCCGAACTCCCCGGAGATCTGCACGGACTTCCCGGCGTCGCTGATCTGCTCGATGCGGTGATCGAGGAGCTCGGTGATGGAATCGCCCCGTCGCTCACCGATGCCGGTGCGGCGTATCGCTTGAAGATCTGCACGAGTCTCCTGCGAGTCGTGCGGAGAGAACACCAGATCGGTTCCGGTCAGCGGGTGGCGCATTCCGGGCGTCTGGCGCGTGTGGACTGTCGCGACGAGGCGGAACTGGCGCTCCGTCTCCGCAATGGAGGACTCGACATGTCCGATCCGGATGTGCACTCCGCGGTGATCGGTGCGGTCGTCGAAAGGCTGCGTGTCGCGAATCCGCGGCACTTCGATCCACACCGAACGCAGGGAAGTTCGCAGCCGGCCGGATCCGCCGGGCCACTGTGAGGCGACCGTCACACCACTGCGATAAAGGCTTCTGTTATGGTCGTCGGCATGCAGCGCGCATATTTCTGGTTTAGCAGGCCGGCCCTGGTGGGGTCGGTCGGCGTCACCACGCGCTGACTTCTTCCACCTACGAGCCGGATGACAGACCGGCTCGCTGGAGATCACAGCATCCTCGAGGGTCGGCCTGGGAACAGGAACCGAGAACCCGATGAGTATTCAGACGAACAGCATCTCCACTGCAAATCTCGACGAGCAGCGCACCGTGCGGGTCAGCCCGCTTGCGGCACCGTCCGTCGTGCGTGCCGAACATGCCCCCGACGAGGTCGCCGCCGCGACCGTGCGTTCGGGTCGCGCCGACACCGTCGGAATCCTGAACGGCACCGACGATCGTCTCGTCGTCGTCGTGGGTCCGTGCTCGGTGCACGACCCTGCCGCTGCGATGGATTACGCCCGCAAGCTCGCGGCGAAGGCCGACGAACTGCGCGACGACTTGCATATCGTGATGCGCGTGTACTTCGAGAAGCCCCGTACGACGCTGGGCTGGAAGGGTCTGCTCAACGACCCGCACCTCGACGGCACGTACGACATCAACACGGGTCTGCGGATCGGCCGCAAGCTGCTCCTCGACGTGTCGAGTCTCGGCCTGCCCGTCGGCTGCGAGTTCCTCGACCCGATCCTGCCGCAGTACTACGCCGACCTGGTCACCTACGGTGCGATCGGTGCCCGCACCGCCGCCAGCCAGGTGCACCGCCAGCTGTGCAGCGCGCTGTCGATGCCGGTCGGGATCAAGAACTCCACCGAGGGCGACGTGCAGGTTGCGGTCGACGGCACGCGTGCCGCCGGCGCGAGCCACGTGTTCCCCGGAACCGATCTCGAGGGCAACACCGCACTGATCGAGACGGCAGGCAATCCGGATTGCCACGTCATCCTGCGCGGCGGCAGCGCAGGACCCAACTACGACGCCGAGACCGTCGCCGACACGATGGCGCGCCTGCGCAAGTCGGGTCTGCCCGAGCGTGTCGTCATCGACGCGAGCCACGGCAACAGCAGCAAGAACCACGAAAAGCAGGTCGACGTCGTCACCGACATCGCCGACCGTATCGTCGCAGGTGAAAAGGGCATCGTCGGTGTCATGCTCGAAAGCTTCATCGAAGCCGGCCGACAGGATCTGACGCTCGGGAAATCGGATGAGCTCGAGTACGGCAAGTCGATCACCGATGCGTGCATCGACTGGGCGACCACCGTCGACCAGCTCGACCGTCTCGCGGACGCAGTGCGCGCTCGCCGGTCGTAGAACTTGACCCCGACGTAACGTCAGGGTTGATGCTGGAGCCATGAGAATCGGCGAACTGGCCGCGGCGGCAGACACGACCGTGCGCACGGTCCGGCACTATCACCGGCTCGGGTTGCTGCCGGAACCACCGAGGTCCTCCAACGGGTACCGCGTGTACTCGCTGGAGGACCTCGTGCGTTTGATGCGCATCCGCTGGCTGGCCAGGTCGGGTGTGCCTCTCGGCGCCATCCCGACGGTGGTCGGCGCCGCTCACGACGGCGAGGCGCGGGACGACCTCGCTGCAGATCTCGAGGCGTTGATCGCCGACCTCGACACGCAACTGCACGCGCTCGAAGGAAAACGGCACGCACTGGCTGTGATGCTCGACGGACACAGCCGCGGCGAAGCCATCTCACCGCTTCCCGAGCCCCTTGTTCGGGCATTCGACGAGCTCATCGATGGTGAAGACGATCCGCGCACACGTGAGGTCTTCGAACACGAGCGTGACAGTTGGGAGATCGTCGCGCTGTCCGGTCAGGCCCCGCAGGAATTCCTCGATGCCGCGACCTCGGTGCTCACCGATCCGGCTCAGCGGGAATCCGTGGTGGCCTTGTATCGCAGGTTCGGTGCGCTCGCTGGGCGCGCACCCGTCGATGTCGCAGACGAAGTCGAGGCGGTTGCCGCAGGGCTGACCGGATTCCTCACCGTGCTCACCGACCGCGGCGACGGCGTCTTCGCGGAATGGGCCGCGACCGCGGCCGGCCACGCGGCGAGCGGAGAGTCGATGATGTCCGAAGTACTCCCCGACCCCGCGCAGCGGGCGGTCGCGATCCGGGTCATCGCAATGGTCGCCGATGCGGCGGGAGCGCAACGATGATCGGGGCACGAGCACGTCGCCTGCACGGGGCGGCCGTGGCGATCACGATCATGGTGGCGGTCGTCAATGCCGTGCTCGCAGCACTCGGGATTCTGAGCGCGGGTGCGGCGTTCGGGTTGTGGTCGGCGGTCGAGATTCCGCTCGCCATCGTGGTCGGCGTGATCACCGTGCTGCGTATCCGATCGCTGCGACGAGAGGGGCTCGAGTGGAATGCGATCCTCGACGAGGTGATCGGGAAGGTCGCAGCCCACCTCATTCGGTTCGAGATACGTGGCTACCGCGCGATATGGCTCTTTGTCCACCGACGCTACGACGGCGCGGGGCCCGGCGTGATGCCGGTCGGATACACGAGGGGCACGATGGGGATCCCGATGGCCTTCCTCGTCGCATGCGTCATCGAAACAGCCGTCGTTCACGTGCTTGTGCCATGGCCTGCGATCCGTACCGCACTGCTTGTGCTCTCAGTCTGGGGACTCATTCAGATCTTCGGGATTCTCGCAGGTCGGATCACACATCCGCACCTGTTGACGGACACACGACTGACGATCCGGGCCGGACATCAGGTGATCGTGGAGCTCGACCCGCGGGAGGTCGGTCGAGCGGTCGCACGGAGGCGGTGGGAGCACACGTCTCAGACCGTCGCCGACAATGCACTGTATCTTCCGGGGCCGGACGGCACCTGTCTGGACCTGGTGCTGACCGAACCCGTCGTAGTCAGGCGACCGGCCTTCTTCGACCGCACACGCTCGACCGCCTCGGTATCGCGCCTGTCGTTGCAGGTCGACGATCCCGAGGCGGTGGCCGCACAGTTCAGAGCAGAGCAGTTCAAGACAGGGGCATGAAGTCTCTGCTACCGAGGTACGACGGACGTGGCCTGCTCGCAATGGCTGCGCCTACTGTCTCCACGCGCACACCCGCGACGCCCTCGCGGGCGGGAATCACCGCATCGCATCGCCGTCCTGCCCGCCTGGCGTGACACCGACCTGTGCACCGACCGTGAGCGCGCCGCGCTCACCCTCGCCAAAGAGGCATCGATATGCGTTTCGGCCGGAATCAGGAATCCTCGGCGACCGACCTGCGGGGTTGGGGTGACGGGTGGCGGCCGAGTTGTCGCCCGAAGGGAACATTCGTGAGCGCCTATACCGTCGGATACCTTCCTCGGTCGGTGTGGCCGGACCCGGACGCCCCTGTCCACACCCGAGGGGTGTAGTAGGTTTGTAGTCAAGATTTTTCAGTGGATCCGGGGCGCGGGGCGGAGTGTAGGACCGCGCCACCAAGGTAGTCGTCGCCGAGGTGTTTCGGGGGTTGTCCAGGACATCGATGCGCGCCGGGGCGATCGCGACCCTGGCCTTCAGCATGGGTTCGCTCATCGGCGTCTGATCCCTGTTCTCACCCCGCACCCCAGGTCCGCAGCCGGGTCACCCCCGGTTTCGGTCGTCGGTCAGCCGGCGTGGGCACCGGACCGCAACACCTGCTCGTCGCAGATCTCCACGAATCGACCGGGGCCGAGACGGATGGCCCCGGCCTTCTGCAACGCCGAGAGCCGACGGCTGAGCGTTTCTGCTGTCGTGCCCAGATACGAGGCGAGGTCCTTCTTGCTGGACGGCAAGCGGAACCGTAGCGAATCTGCATCGTATGCCAGCTGCAGCAGATGCTCGGCCAGTCGCTGCTCGACCGACCGCCCGGTCAACGACGACACCATCTGTTCGGCGGCCGACAACCGTTGCGAGACGGTCTGCAACATCGTCACCGCCACCGACGGCCGTTCGGTGAGGACGGCGAGAATCCGGCGCCGGTCGATCGAGCACACCTCCGCGTCGTCGAGGGCGACGGCGAAGTGGTCGACTTCCGTTTCGGACAGCACCGCGGTCTCGCCGAGGAACTCGCCCGTCCCCAGGATACGGATCAGTTGTTCACTGCCGGATTCGAGCAGCCGGTACACCTTGACCCGCCCCCGATGGACGATGTGCAGGTCCAGCCGGTCCCCGGCCCGGAAGACGTGTTCGCCGCGTTCGTACCGTCGTGTGACCGCTGATTCGGCAATCCGATGCCGGTCTTTCTCCGACAGCGCCGCGAACAACGGCACGAGGCTCACGCATCGGAACCGATGGTCGTGATCGTGCGCCGCGTCACCGTGGAGGCGTCCCGAGGTCATCGCCGCTCCTCACCCGTCACCGGTCTTCTCCCCACCGCACTGCCCGGCGTGCCTTGTCCGGTCGAGGCTGAACCCGTGGGCTTGGGCTCGTTTTATGAACCGGACCACCGGTGCCGGGCGGGTAGGCCCGATACCCCGACGGTGACCGCGGTGGTTGCGCCAGCAGGCCCCGGCGTTCGTAGTATCGCAGTGTCTGGACGTATCGCAGTATCTGGACGTTGACTCCGGCACGGGTTGCCAGCTCGCTTCTGCGCATACCGCCATTCTGAACCCTGTACCCATGTATAGGGGCAAGTAGCTTTCGGTCACCTGACCGTCGGCTCGACAGATGTCGGTTTCTCGGGTGGCTACCGCGTTCGCGGTAGCAGTCCTGCGTTCTTTCCCTCGGGCTCGGAACGCAGCGGGTCAGTGCCCGGTGGTGGGTATGGGCAGTTCGACGGTGAAGCGTGCCCCATGGTCTACATCATCGACGGTCTGCTGAAGAACACCTCCGACGTGCAGCCGGATCCGCTGTATACGGATACTCGAGGCGAGTCGCTGCCGGTTTTCGGGTCGCTTCGCTCCTGGGGAAGCTGCCGCGATCACGTCGGCGGCTGCGGCGGCCGCGGATCGCAGGCGGGTGTCGACCACGACGAAGTTCGATCGGTTCGCCCACGTAGGTTGAGACAGACCCAGCAGGCACGCGGAAAGGACGATCATGGCGAATCTCAGAGAGCTGACCGAATCCCATCTCTCCACGGCGCGAACGGACAAACACGGCCGCAGCGCCGCACTCGTCGCCAATGATGGACCACTCCGTCAGACGGTGATCGCACTTCGGGAGGGCACCCGGCTTGCCGAACACAATTCCCCGCCGGCGGCGAGCCTCCAAGTACTCGCGGGACGAGTTCGCGTCGACCTCGAAGAGGAGTCTCAAGGGGAATTCGGCGAAGGCGAACTGTGGATTCTCACCCATGAACGCCATTCGGTGCTGGCCCTCGCCGACAGCGTCTTTCTACTTACCACGGTGACGAGCCAGCAAGGCCAACAATCATACTCCTGAGCGCTCAGGATCCCTCACTCCTGGCTCTCTGGGAGCTTACGAATTGCGGCGCTGTCAACGCCGCCTGAAATCTGACCCCTTTCGGGCATCCGACCGCGCCACCTGCCGGAGCACCACCATTTCCGAGGTACTCGCTGCTCGCGTCGTGCGAGCAGCGAGCTCATCGGCTGCCCGGTGCGTTCGGCGTACTGTCCCCGCCGGTCAGGTCACGGCTCGACGACGAGCGTGCCTACGGTGTGCCCTTCCTCGACGGCGGCGATCGCCCGGGCAGTGTCGTCCAGGCCGTAGCGCGCCGTCACGGTGGGGTCCACGAGGCCGTACCCGATTACTTCGGTGATCTTCTCCAGACTCTCGTCCGTGGGTTGGACGGGCGCCCGGCCGAGTTCGCGTGCGGTGTCAGGTTTCGCGGTGGTGAGGATGCGTGAGGAATCCTTCGCTAGGCATGCGGGGGCTCGTCCTCGCCGGCGGCCTCGGCCGCGTCGGCCTCTTCCTTGGTGGCATAGGCGCCGTCGGCGGCGTGCTCCGGCGGGCTGTACATCGTGTACAGCACCAAAGGTTCGTCGCCGATATTGCGGAAGTTGTGGCGAGCACCCGCGGCGACCGCGCACTGATCGCCGGCCTCGACCATGTGGGTGTGCCCGTTCAGCACGGCTTCGCCTGTTCCGGAGACGAAGGTCAGGATCTGGTCGGTGCTCTCGTGGACCTCATCCCCGATCTCACCGCCGACCGGGATGGTCATGACCACGATCTGGGCGTATTTGCCGGTCCACAGCACCTTGCGGAAGTCCGGGTTGGCCCGGGCCACGTCCTCGATCGTGAAATGCTCGACGTTGCCCTCGAGGGAGAAGTTCTGCTTGCTCATTGCACACTCCTTGCGTGTGTTGGTGGTGATCTGTCGCGGGTGGATGGTGGTTGTCGGTACCGCGCGGGGTCCGGGGTGACGGGCCACGCCCGGCTTCGGTTTCAGACAGCAATCGTCTCGGCGTCGGTTGCCGCTCGGATCTGCTTTCTCTGGGGGTTCGCGGTGGAACCCTGCGTATTTCGCAGCAGTCGCATGGCGTTGATGATCACGATGAGCACCGAACCCTCGTGGACGAGCATCCCGATCGACATCGTCACACCACCGAAGAAGACACCCGCCAAGAGAACGACGACGGTGAACAGAGCGATCGCGATGTTCTGTTGCATCACCGCCACCGTGCGCTTGGCCAACCCGATCGACTCCGGGAGTTTGAGCAGGTTGTCGCCCATCAGCGCGATGTCCGCGGTCTCCACGGCGACGGCCGAACCTGCCGCTCCCATGGCCACCCCGATGTCCGCGGTGGCCAGGGCCGGGGCGTCGTTCACGCCGTCGCCCACCATGGCCACCGTGTGTCCCTGCCGCTGCAACTCCGACACCGCGTCCAGCTTGTCCTCGGGAAGGAGGCCGGCGTGGATTTCGTCGATATCTGTCGCCTTGCCGACGGCCTCGGCCACCAGTCGGGTGTCACCGGTGAGCATGACGACCTTCTCGACGCCGGCGTCGTGCAATCGCCGGACCATCTCCGGCGCGTCCCGGCGAATCTGGTCCGCCACAGCGACGACGCCGATGACCGCACTGTCGACGGCCACGATCATGGGGGTCCTACCCGCCGCGGCAAGTTCTCTTGCCGCGGCCGCGGCGTCCACGTCGTCGATGACGCCGTACTGCTCCAACAAGGGCATATTGCCGATGAGGACCTGCCTGCCCTCGACATCGGTCACGATGCCCTTGCCCGGCACCGGGGTGACGGTGCCTGGAATACCCTTCGGCGCCACTCCCTCGGCGCGGGCGGTGTCGAGGATCGGGCGGGCGAGAGGGTGCTCCGACCCTGCCTCGGCGGCTGCGGCCCAACGCAGCACCTCGACACGATCGAGGTCGGGCGCCAACACCACGACGTCGGTCAGCTGCGGCCGACCCTCGGTAAGGGTTCCGGTCTTGTCGACCGCCACGGCCGAGATCTTCGCGGAGGTTTCGAGGAACTCGCCGCCCTTGATGAGGATGCCGTTGCGGGCGGCACGGCCGATACCGGAGACGATCGCGACCGGAATGGAGATGACCAGCGCGCCGGGGCAACCGATGACCAGCAGGGTCAGTGCCAGGACGACGTCGCCGGAGATCAGCCCGGCCACAAGGGCCAGCACCATGACGGCCGGGGTGTACCAGGTGGAGAACCGGTCGATGAACGCCTGGGTTTTGGCCTTGGCGTCCTGAGCGTCCTCCACACGGTGGATGATGCGGGCCAAGGTCGTGTCGGCTCCGATGCCGGTGGCAAGCACCTGCAGGAAACCACCGCGGGAAACCGTACCGGCAAAGACCTGATCCGACTTGGATTTCTCGACCGGGATCGATTCACCGGTGATCGAGGCCTCGTCGATCGCGCCGGTACCGGCCACGACCTGTCCGTCGACCGGGACCTTGGCGCCGTTCTTCACCAGAACGATTTCGCCCATCCTGACCTCGGACGCGGGAACCTGCTGCTGTTCGCCGTTGCGCATGACGACAGCGGTGTCCGGGGCCACGGCCACCAGTTCGGCCAGAGCCGAGCGAGTCTTGTTGATGGTCGCTGCCTCGAGCGCGTGGCCGATGGCGAACAGGAACGTGACCGCAGCCGCTTCCCAGAAGTTGCCGATGATGATCGCACCGATCGCCGCGATCGAGACCAGAAGATCGATGGCGAGGTGCTTGACCGTCAGGGCGCGCAACGCCGCGACAACAATGCCGTAGCCGGCCACTACCGCCGCGGCGAGCATCAGTGCGTTCGCCAGCGTGAAGACCGGGGACGTGGTGGAGTGCTCCGCGGCGTCGATCCACCACTGGGGCCCGACAGTGGGATTGAGCGACTCGCTCAGCACATGCTCGAGGAGCAGAGAAATGGCAATCAGCGCACCGGCGGTGGTGGGAACCGACCACTTGCCGTAGATCCACCGTTGGAACCTGTTCACGACGCTACGTCCTTTCAGACGTGAGACCTGGGATCTGTCCGTGCCCGCCTCGGCCGGTTGATCTGGGATGCCCGGGGGCGGACGTAATCAAAATGCCGAGGGCCGGGCGGTGTATCCCGCCTTGGCTACGGCTGCGACGATGTCGTCCACCGACGCCACCTCTGCATCGTGATCGACCTCGATGCGAGCGGACGCGAAGTGGACCTCCACCTTCTTGACGCCCTTCAAGCGGTTAACCCGCTTCTCGATTTTCGCCACGCAGGATGGGCAAGAAAAGCCTTCGGCGCGAAGAACGGTGTGTGTGGTGGTAGTGGTATTCATACTGCAGTCCTCCTCGACTGAATTTCGACGTCGATCGCGCCTCAGCGCTTCTGGTCGACAAGCTCAGCGTAGAGACCGCAGAAATTTACTTCATTGATCCAGATCAATTATCCCGATACTGCCGGTGAACGGGCGATGCCAGCATTCACGAGCCGCTGCGTGAACCGAACCGCCGTATATCGACAGCCCTTGGCACTGTGGAAAATCAACTCCCCGACGTGGATGTCGCGGGAGTACAAGGTCCCAATCATCCTCTGGCCGGTGCTGACCGAACCCGTCGAGGTCCGGCGACCGGCCTTCTTCGAACACACACGCGCCACCGCCTCGGTATCGCGCCTGTCGTTGCAGGTCGACGATCCCGGGGCGGTGGCGGCGCAGCTCAGAGCCGAGCAGTCCAGACCAGGGCGGTTCAGGCCAGGGGCGTGAAGTCCCTGCTACCGAGGTACGACGGGCGCGGCTTGCTCGCCGCGAACGGCTCGGTAGGCGTGTTCTCGACGCTGTTGAACACCACGAACAGGTTGGAACGGGGGAGCGGTGTGATGTTCCCGTTCGATCCGTGCATGCAGTTCGAATCGAAAACCGTTGCCGAACCCGCAGATCCGCGGAACGTGGTGATGCCGCACTCGGCGCTCATCCGGGTCAGGGTGTCTTCGTCGGGCGACCCTGTCGGCGGGACATGGGTGACCAGCGACTCTCGGTAGTAGTCGTCCGGAGTCTCGCCGACACACGAGACGAACGTCTTGTGTGAACCAGGCATGATCATCAATCCGCCATTGAATCCGTAGTTTTCGGTCAATGCGATCGAGATGCTGAGCGCACGAGGAGCCGGCATTCCGTCTTCGGCGTGCCACGTCTCGAAGTCGGAGTGCCAGTAGAACGGACCGCCCCGGAATCCAGGTTTGACGTTGAGTCGGGACTGGTGGACGTACACGTCCGAATCGAGCAATTGCCTTGCTATGCCCACTACTTCGGGACGTCGAATGATTCTGTCGACGAGATTGCTCAGGCGGTGTACGTCGAAGATCGAGCGCACATCACCGCTGCCCTGCTCGCGGATCACCCGTTCGTCGTTGCCGAGTTCACGACCGAGTCGTGATGTTTCTTCCAATAGGTTGCCGACATCGTTGGCGGCGAGAAGTGCCTTCGCCGTGTGGAATCCGCTTTTCTCGTATTCCGTGACTGCAGAGGAATCGAGTGGTCCGGTGGCGGAGCCCCAGACGACAGGATCTTTTCGCGCGATGGATTCCGAAACAGTTCGGTTGCGAGTCGGATATTCGTCCTTCACGACCGTGCGCATGTCTTCCGAATCACCCTCTCGAGGATCGACGATGGTTCCTCTCGACCGTCTCACTCCGGGGCCGGTTATGCAACCCGACATACAGGGCAGGCGACAGAGAATGCCCAGTTCGTCGGGTTGCGCGTCGAGCGGGGAGCCCTGTCGGAGGTCGGAGTTAGGGTCGTGAGATGGGATACGAATTTCAGGTGACAGTCGATTGCAACAACCCCCACATTCAGGCGCGGTGGTGGGCCGAAGCGCTCGAGTGGCGCGTCGAACCCAGCGACGAGCACTTCATCCGCGGGCTGGTGGCAGCCGGTCACGCACGCGAGGAAGACACCGAAATTTTCGACGGCACACTCGTGTGGCGAGCAGGGGCCGCGATCGCCGACCCCGACCACCCGCACCGGCCCCGGATGTTGTTCCAGCGGGTCCCGGAGGGAAAGACGGTGAAGAACCGGATGCACCTGGATATCCAGGCGGGAGACGGTCGAGAGATGGTAGCCGAGCGGCTCGCAGGCGCGGGCGCCACGATGCTGCATCGTGGCAGCCAGGGGCCTTACGAGTGGATCACGATGGCCGATCCGGAAGGCAACGAGTTCTGCATCGTGTGACAGCCGCTTGCCGGGGTCACTTCTCAGTCGTGTGCCCGGTAGGCGCGCGGCGTGTTGCCCGTCCACCGCTTGAACGCGCGTCGGAATGCGCTCGGTTCGGAGAATCCGAGACGCGCCGACAGGTTGTCCACCGGTTCACCACGCCGTAGTCCGGCGATCGCCAGGTCGCACAGCACTTCGTCGCGCAGCCGGCCGAGGGAGGTGCCCTCCTGACGCAGCAGTCGTCGCAGGTGCGGCGGACTCACCGCAAGCATGTCGGCGATCTCGTCGGCGGTCGCGGTGCGTCCCTTGATGCCCGACTCGAAGATCCTGCGTACCTGGGTGGATACTGTCGATTCGTAGTCGCGCTCCGACAGCATGAGGTTCGGGGAGTCTCGCAGATATTCCTCGAGTGCTTCCTCCGACCGGATGATCGGCGACCTCAGAGCGGCGCTGTCGATTTCGAGGGCGGCGCGGCCCGCAAGGAAGGTGACGGGGACACCGAAGATCGCGTCGTAGCTGCGGGCGAGGACGGGATCGGGCTCGGTGTACGGCAGCGCCACCGACACGAGCGGTACTCGGCCGCCAACGAGCCATGCCGCGAATCGGTGCATGAGCATCAAGAGGAAATCGACTGTCACGCGGGTCTTTTCCGTCACCTCGGCGGGAAGGCCCACATCGAGGTAGGTGCTCGTCTCGCCGATGGACAGACTCATCTTCGGGAGTCCCTGAAGGACCCGGTTGACCTCGATGATGCGAGCGAGCGCATGCGCGAGGTCCGGACAGTGGATCAACGTCAACGTCATGATCCGGAACGACCCGCGCGGTACCGAACCGGTACCGAGTCCGAACAGCTCGTCGTCGGTGATCTGCCAGACTGCGCGAGTGAACAGGCTGACCTGCTCGGGGGTGAGACGCGCGTGCGGCTGGGCGAGTACCGCTCGGCTGATCCTGCCTGCGTCGAGTGCCGGCGTGAGGTCGATGCCGTCGTCCGCCGCCACACTCACTGCTCGGCTGACGAAATCGGAGGGAATCGTCGGTGCCGACATCGTCTACAATTCCTCCCCGATACCGTGAAGTCGCCGGACCGCTTCGGCGAGAACATCATCGCGCTTGCAGAACGCGAAACGCACCAGATGATTCCATGCCGGGGTATCGTCGACGAACACGCTCACCGGCACTGCGGCGACACCCACCTTCTCCGGCAGTGACCGACAGAACGAAACCCCGTCGCGGAAGCCGAGCGGCGTGATGTCCGCGCAGACGAAATACGTACCCGCCGAATCGAGCACGTCGAAACCGGCCTCGACGAGCGCGCCCGACAACAGTGTCCGTTTGCGCTGTAGGTCCTCACGCATCGATGCGACCCATGGTTGCTCGTGAGTGAGCGCGTGCGCGACCGCGGGCTGGAACGGCGCGCCGCCGACGAACGTCATGAACTGTTTGGCCGCGCGTACTCCGTCGATCAGGGCGCGGGGGCCGATCGCCCACCCGATCTTCCAGCCGGTGACGTTGAAGGTCTTCGCGGCGCTCGACACCGTGATCGTGCGCTCGGCCATTCCGGGTAGGGACGCGACGGGAGTGTGATGGCGGCCGTCGAAGACGAGGTGTTCGTAGACCTCGTCGGACAGCACCAGCAGATCGCGCTCGCACGCGAGTTCGGCGATCGCGGCCAGCGCGTCGTCGTCGTACACCGTCCCTGTCGGGTTGTGCGGGGTGTTGACGACGAGCATGCGGGTGCGGTCCGTGACCGCGGACCGAAGCGCATCGACGTCGAGGACGAACCCGCTGCCCGATCGAGTCAGCGGCACAGTCCGTCGGGTCGCGCCGGCCATCGCGACCGAGGCCGCGTAGGAGTCGTAGTAGGGCTCGGTGAGCAGCACTTCGTCGCCGGGTTCGACGAGACCGAGCAGCGCAGCACTGATGGCCTCGGTCGCGCCGACGGTCACCAGGACCTCGGTGTCCGGGTCGTGATGGAGGCCGTAGCGCGCCGACCGGTCGGCGGCGATCGCCGTCCTCAACGCGGGCATCCCGGACCCCGGCGGGTATTGGTTGACTCCATCGGCGATCGCTCGACGGGCGACCTCGAGCATCTCGGACGGACCGTCGGTGTCGGGGAAGCCCTGCCCGAGGTTGATCGCACCGTGCTCGACGGCGAGCGAGGTCATCTCGGCGAAGATCGTGGAGGCGAACGGTCGCAGGCGAGCGACGGTGCGAGCCTGTCGCGAGTTCGACGAATCTGCCATTTCTGCAGCGTAGTCGCCGCACATCCGCCATGTTCGGCTGCCGTGTCACATCCGGCTGCGCTGTCTCGTCCAACAGATGGAGGACGAAACAACGACGGAGGAGACAGGCCATGACACGGATACCACCGTTGACCCCGGACCAGGCGGGATTGACGACGAAGGCGATGTACAAGGTCGCAGGACGCATGTTCGACCAGATTCCCGAGCCGTTCACCGTGGTGGCGTACCACCCCGGATTGTTGCGCGCGAGCGGTCTGCACGAGATGCTCGTCGATCGGGCATCGAAGGTGCTGCCGAAGAACGTCCGGGAAATCGCGGTGTACCGCACCGCGTGGACGGTGGGCTGCTCGTGGTGCGTGGATTTCGGGACGATGCTGCAGCGGCTCGACGGTCTGGACACCGATAGGCTCGAGCGCATCGCCGAGTACGCGACCTCGGATCTCTACAGCGACGACGAGAGGGCCGCGATCGCCTACGCCGACGCGATGACCGGCGACGTGGCGAACGATGTGACCGACGAGCAGGTCGCCGACCTCGAACAGCGGTTCGGTCGGGCGGGTGTCGTGGAACTGACGTACCAGATTGCGCTCGAGAACATGCGCGCACGGATGAACTCGGCGCTCGGAATACACGACCAGGGCTTCAGCACCGATGCGTGTCGTGTGCCGTGGGCGGAAGCGCCGGCAGCCGGTGACACTCAGGACAGCACGAAATCGGTGATCACGCCGCGGTCCGCGAAGTAACGCGTGTCGACGCAGCCAGCGTCACCAGGGCACACGGGTGCCCTGGTGACGCTGGCTGGAGATGTTCGGTTGTGGGTCAGGCGACCAGATCCGGTCGGTTTCCCGGTATCGGTGTCCGGAACAGATCGACACTCGCGGGTGGAACGAACTGCGGCCGCCGGGATTCCGTAATTTTCACGTCCCAGCCTGTGTGGTGCATCAACCGATGATGATGACCACATAACAACACCAAATTGTCGAGGTCGGTGTTGCCGCCGTCGGCCCAATGCTCCACGTGATGCGCATCCGTCCACGCCGGCGGAGTGCTACATGCAGGGAAGGCGCATCCTCCGTCCCGCACCGCCAGGGCGCGACGTTGCGCGACGGTCGCCGTGCGTTGCATGCGGCCGTGCACAAGGGGCACGCCGTGTTCGTCGAGAAGAATGCTCGTGACGTGGCAGTCGCAGGCGAGCATGCGGGCGGCGTCGATCGAGATCGGTCCGGCCCATGGTTCGGTGGCATATCCGTGTTCGGGGCTGTTCGCGAACAGTTCTTTCAGTGCGGCGTTGTTGGTGAGGTCTTTGATCGACGCGGTGACCGATAAATGCGGCTTCACACCGCCTTCGACGGGGGCGAGTCCGGCGGCTTCGACGAACTGCAACAGCTGGTCGAGCGCATCGGCGTTGCGTTTCGACGCCGGCCGATCATCCTTCACACCGCCCGTCTCGGGCCGTGGTGCGGAGAGCGGGGAGAGCAGATGCCGCAGGCGGGCACCGGTGACGGCGTCGAACTCGCCTTTGATCACCACCCGGCCGTGCCAGGTGGTGGAGACGAACAGTTCGTTACGCGACGAGTCTTCACCCGGTGGTGGACCGTCGCCGGTGCCGAAGAGATGCTCGAGTCTGCGGATCAGGGCTCGCACGGTAGCCTTCGTCGCGACCTTTTCGCTGGCGTGTTCGAGCAGGATGGTGCGGGCCTTCTCGAAGTCGCAGGGGTTCATGTTCTTCGGGTAGTGCTGGCAGAAGTAGGCGATCTGGCGGGCCTTCTCAGCGTCGAGTAATCCGGATGAATACGCTTCGCGTACTTCCGGTTCGAGCCGCAGTAGCTTCGCGAGTGCTTCGATGCGATGAGATTCACCGATCTCGAGGTTCGTCGCAGCGGCCAGCCAATGCGCGGGGCTACGGTAGCCGTGCTCGAGGAAGGTGTCGCGTTCGAACATGTCGATGACCAGATCGACGCGTTGCACCTGCAGCGTGTGGATCTCGGCGCAGACGGCGAGCGTGGTGGCCATCAGCTGACGATTGTCGAGTTTCCATTGCTCCCCACCCATGTCCGAATTCTATCGAATGAGCATTCGAACTTCAAGGTTTTTGGAACATCCGTTCGAATCCTCCCTGATGAAGTCGATGCGCTGATCCACGTTCACCCTTGCGGGTCGGACGGAAGTCGGACACCGCCGAGCTTGGCCGGGTTTGCCATGTCGTATGCGGCCCACACGCGTCCGTCACGCACAGTGACTCCCATGACGCGTCCGGGAAACCCTCGGTGTGTGTCGTCGCCGGCAGACCCGCGATTGAGGAACCCCAGCTCGCCGTTGATGAGCGCGGGCTCGAGCGACGTGAGTGCCTCCGCGCCGTAGAGGCGTACGAGCCCGAGGAAGAACCGCGCAAAGTTCTCGGGGCCCACGATGACGTTGACTGCAGTGCGCGTGGTTCCGCCTGCGTCGCCGATCATGCGGGCGTCCGGGTGGAGTGCCGCGATCACCTTGTCGATGTCGCCGGTGGCGATGGCTGCCATCAGCTGCTGTACTGCGTGCTCGTGTTCGCTCGGGGACGGTGGTGGCGGGGCGTCGGCGACGGCGCGTCGACCACGTGACGCGAGTTGCCGCGCCGCCGGAACCTCGATGTCGAGGATGCGCGCTACCTCGTCGAACGGGACACCGAATCCGTCGTGCAGCACGAACGCGATCCGTTGTGTGGGGGTGAGGGTATCGAGCACGACGAGTGCCGCCAGACGGTTGTCCTCACTGCGCACGACCTGCTCGAGCGGATCGGGCGGCGTCGCGCCCGCGAGGGGTGTGACGATCGGCTCGGGCAGCCACTGGCCCACGTACTTCTCGCGGCGGGCCACGGCCGATTTCAGCCTGTCGAGGCACAGTCGTCCCACGACGGTGGTCAACCACGCCCGCAGATCGTCGATACTGTCGGCGTCTGCGCTGTCGAGTCGAAGCCACGCATCCTGCACCGCGTCTTCGGCGTCGGCCACGCTGCCGGTGAGCCGGTATGCGACCGACAGCAAGTGGCCACGGTGTTCTTCGAACGATTCCGCCATCGCGGGTGCGCGCATATCCTCGATGCTACGACGCGACGGCATTGGGGACGAGGGGGCGTATGGAGAAGTACGACGTCAAACGTGCACACAAGGACTTGTATTCTCCGCCGTCCGACGACTTTACGGAAGTGGATGTACCCGAGTTCCGGTACCTCGCGGTCGACGGGAGTGGAGACCCGAACATCAGCTCGGCATATGCGGAGGCGGTCGAGGCCCTGTACAGCGTGGCGTACACGGTGAAGTTCGTGTCGAAGCAGAACCTCGAGCGCGATGCCGTTGTGGGGCCGTTGGAAGGATTGTGGTGGGCCGACGACATGTCGACCTTCGTCACCCGCGACAAACAGGCCTGGAAGTGGACGATGATGATCAACCAGCCGCCGTGGATCACCCACGACATGATCGACTCGGCGAAGTCTGTCGCGGCGGCGAAGAAGGATCTGCCGGGGTTACCGAAGCTGTATTCGACGACGTGGACCGAGGGAAAGTGCGTACAGATCCTGCACATCGGCGCGTACGACGATGAAGGCCCGATTCTCGAGAGGCTTCACCACAGTGTGATTCCCGAGCGAGGTCTCACCTTCGACGGCAAACATCACGAGATCTACCTGAGCGACCCCCGGCGCACCGCACCGGAGAAGCTGAAAACCATACTTCGACAGCCGGTTGCCGTCGCATGACCGTCACGAGCGCGGGCCTGCTGCTGTATCGCATCGACGACTCGGGCCTTCTTCAGGTGTGGCTCGTGCATCCGGGTGGGCCGTACTGGAAGGGTAAGGACGAGGCCGCGTGGTCGGTTCCCAAGGGCGAGTACGGCGACGAGGAGGATCCTCGCGACGTCGCATTGCGCGAATTCGAGGAGGAGTGCGGATTTCCCGCTCCCGATGTGCCTTTGACTCTGCTGGGACGTTACAAGCAGCCGTCCGGGAAGATCGTGAGCGTCTACACCGGCGAAACCGCGACAGACCTGCAGTTGGTGTCCAGCAACATGTTCGACCTCGAATGGCCTCCGAAGTCGGGGAAGATACAACAGTTTCCGGAGGTCGACGACGCACGGTGGTGGTCGCTGCCCGACGCCGAGTTCAAGCTTCACAAAGGGCAGCGCCCCATTCTCGAAGGGCTTCGCGCGCGACTCGACGAACTCGGCAGACGCTATCGCCTCGAGTGACGCCCCTGATTTTCGGGAACGCAGCTATCAGCGAACGCAGCGGATAACCGCGCTCGGCACGACGCACTTGTCCGTCGAGCGCGCATCTGTGGCGTCTCCTTTTACTCACCGTGCGCCGAACCATTGTCGGTGAGGTGACAGATCGCGATGCTTGCACGGTCGTCATCGAACAGAAGGGAAATCGTCGTGCGTAGCTGTCCGTGTTGTCGCTGAACCGCAACCACACACTCGAACCGGTGCCCGTGCATACGGGCCGACGCAAGGACACCTCGAACACGATGTCTCACCACACGCTGCGCCGGCGCCTCGTGACCGCCATCTCCGCAGCTGCAGCACTTCTCACTTTGACCTCACTGACCGTAGCCTGCTCGTCGAGCTCGGATGCCGCCGTGACCGCCGACGGTAAGACCGTCCTGCGGTACGAGGGTTCACCCGCACAGGTCGTCTACGCCGAGCTTGCCGAAGCGCTCGGATATTACGAGGACGTCGAACTCGAATGGATCGGCGACAACGGCAACGGACCCCAGTCGTTGCAGAACACCGCCACCGGGCAGGTCGAGTTCGGCGGGGCCTTCAACGGTGCCGTCATCAAAGCTCAGGCCGGTGGCGCGCCGCTCACCTCTGTCCTCGGCTACTACGGCGCGGACAAAGAGAGTTTCCAGGGGTACTACGTACTCGACGACAGCCCGATCCGTGAGGCGCGCGATCTGATCGGCAAGAAGGTCGGCATGAACACACTCGGAGCCCACCACGAATTCCTGACGCGTGAATGGCTCGCGCAGGAGGGCTTGACACCCGAGGAGATCGCACAGGTCGAACTCACTGTGGTGCCTCCGGTCAACACCGAGCAGGCACTTCGCGAAGGCCAGATCGACGTCGGAACCCTTGGAAGTGTGTTCCGTGAGACCGCCGTCGAGCGCGGTGGAATTCGGCCACTGTTCACCGATGAATCGCTGTTCGGAGCGTTCACCTACGGAACGTATGTGTTCCGCGACGACTTCATCGCGACCAACCGCGGCGCCGTCGAAGATTTCGTGCAGGGCACCGCACGTGCCATCCGCTGGGCTCAGACCACTCCCCGCGACGAGGTGGTCGCCGAGTTCGAGGACATCATCAACAGTCGCGGCCGCAACGAGAACACCGACCTCGTGGGCTATTGGAAGAGCACCGGAGTTGCCGGTCCGGGCGGCGTGATCGCCGACAAGGAAATCCGGACGTGGCTGGACTGGCTGACCCGCAACGGTGAACTCGACGAGGGCACGTTCACGACCTCCGAGGTCTACACCAACGAATTCAACCCCTACGCCAACGGAACCTACGACCCGAACAGCGGCCCGAACGGTGAACCCGTCGAGGAGGCAGTGCAGTGACAATCCTGAAGACGACCCTGAAAACGGCGCCGAAGACGACCCCGAAGCTCCGACTGGAGAACGTGACCAAGCAATTCGACGTTCGCGACAGCAACGGCCGATTGACCGCGCTCGACGACGTCAGCATCGACCTCGCGGAGGGCGAGTTCCTCGTCCTCGTCGGCCCCAGCGGATGCGGCAAGTCCACGCTGCTCGACCTTCTCGGCGGGCTGAGCGAACCGACCTCCGGCCGAATCCTTCTGGACGGCCGCGAGATATCGGGTCCGGGACTCGACCGGGGCATCGTCTTCCAGCAGTACGCGCTCCTCCCGTGGCGCACCGCCCGCTCGAACATCGAATTCGGCCTCGAAGCGAAGGGATTGCCGAAGAAGGAGCGACGTGAACTCGCCGAGCACTACCTCGAACTGGTCGGGCTGCACGGCTTCGGCGACCGCTACCCGCATGAACTCTCGGGCGGCATGAAGCAACGTGTGGCCATCGCGCGCAGCCTCGCGTTCGACCCCGAGGTGCTGTTGATGGACGAACCCTTCGCGGCGCTCGACGCGCAGACCCGCGAATCCTTGCAGGACGAGCTCCTGCGGATCTGGCGGGAAACCGGCAAGACGATCCTGTTCATCACCCACGGCATCGACGAAGCCGTCTACCTCGGACAGCGCGTCGCAGTCCTGACCGCCCGTCCCGGACGAATCAAGACCATCGTCGACATCGAGATCGATCGCACCGTCGACGATGTCAGGTCCGGCGACGCATTCCGTCGTCATCGCCACGACATCTGGAGCGAACTACATACCGAGGTGAACCATGTCCAGCACTAGTTCCACACTGATCCGGCCCATCGAAGAGCCTGCGTCCGTCATCGAACGGAAGGCGGACACACGGGCCGTTGCCTCCGCGTCAACCGCTGTGGACCGCGGACGTGCAGTGGCGTGGAAGATCTTCAAGCCGGCCGTCGCCATCGTCGCGTTCTTCGCCCTCTGGGAGATCGCGCCACGCGTGGGTCTCGTCGACGACGTGTTCCTGCCTCCGCTCACCACGGTGCTCAGTGCGTTTCGGGAGCTGGTCGTGGGCGGCCAACTCGCGCAGCATCTGGGTGCGAGCCTGACTCGCGCACTCACCGGATTCGCGATCGCGCTCGTGTTCGCGGTTCCGCTCGGTGTGGCGATCGGCTGGTACAAGCCGGTCGCCGAAACACTCAACCCGATCCTCGAGATCTTCCGCAATACGGCCGCGCTCGCGTTGCTTCCGGTGTTCATCCTGATCCTCGGCATCGGTGAGACCTCGAAGATTGCCCTCGTGGTCTACGCGAGCACCTTCCCGATCCTGCTCAACACCATTTCGGGTGTGCGCACGGTGGATGCGCTGCTGGTCAAATCGGCTCGCTCACTGGGGCTTCCGTCGTACCGGCTGTTCCAGAAAGTGATCCTGCCCGCTGCGGTGCCGACGATCTTCACGGGAATCCGGATGGCCGCGGCATCCTCGATCCTGGTGCTCATCGCCGCTGAAATGGTCGGGGCCAAAGCCGGTCTCGGATATCTGATCACCGCGTCACAGCTGAACTTCCAGATCCCGAACATGTACGCAGGCATCATCGCGATCTCGATCGTCGGTCTCGTCTTCAACGGCATCCTCGTGACCGTCGAACGCAGGCTCTCACGCTGGCGCGTCTCGCAGTGATCGTGCCCTTCATCCATCCAGAAACGTCCTCGGTTAGGTAGTCATGTCTCACTCTCCGAAGCAACTCAACCTCAACGCATTCCTGATGGGTGTCGGCCATCACGAAGCAGCGTGGCGCCACCCCCGCACCGAGGCCCACCGGGTCCTCGATGTGAAACATTTCCAGGAACTCGCGCAGATCGCCGAACGTGGAAAACTCGACTCGGTGTTCTTCGCGGACGGTCTCGCGATCGGCCCCCGCGTCGAACACAACGCGCAGGCCATCTTCGAGCCCATCACACTCCTGAGCGCAATGGCCGTGGTGACCGAGCACGTCGGTCTCATCGCCACCGCCTCCACCGGATACAGCGAGCCCTACAACCTGGCTCGGAAATTCGCGTCCCTCGATCACATCAGTGGTGGCCGCGCAGGCTGGAACATCGTCACCTCGGGGGGCGAGGACGAGGCCCGCAATTTCGGGTACGACGAGACCCCCGACCATGCAGGCCGTTACGACCGCGCAGCCGAATTCGTCGATGTCGCTGTTGCATTGTGGGACAGCTGGGAGGACGACGCGATCGAACTCGATGCCGCAACAGGTCGATTCGCTGATCCTTCCAAGGTCCATGCAGTCGAGCACGAAGGTGAACGCTTCCGGATCCGGGGTCCGCTCAACTCACCGCGTTCGGTGCAGGGCCGTCCTGTCCTGGTGCAAGCCGGATCGTCGGAGAGCGGCAAAGACTTCGCTGCGGAATATGCAGAGGCCGTGTTCACCGCACAACGTACGCTGGCCGAAGGACAGGAGTTCTACCGAGACTTGAAAGCCCGCGTCATCAAGGCGGGCCGCGACCCACAGTCGCTCAAGATCCTGCCGGGGATCGTTCCGTTCGTCGGCGCAACGGAGGAGGAGGCGAAGGCCCTCGAACAGGAATTCACCGATCTCATCTCGCCCGCCTACTCACTGCGCCAGCTCTCTCGGATGGTCGGCGTCGACCTCACCGAGCATTCACTCGACGCGCCGTTGCCACCGCTGCCGCCCATCGACGAGATCCAGGGCAACAAGAGTCGCTACCAGCTGGTGAAGGACCTCGCCGAGAAGGAGGAGCTCACCGTGCGGCAGCTGATCGCCAAGCTCGGCGGCGGGCGCGGGCACCGCACTTTCGCCGGTACACCCACGCAGATCGCCGACGAGATCCAGCTCTGGTTCGTCAGCGATGCGGCCGACGGGTTCAATGTCATGCCGCCGTATCTGCCCGGCGGCCTCGAGGACTTCACGGCGCTGGTCGTGCCGATCCTGCAGGAGCGTGGCCTGTTCCGCACCGACTACACCGCGACGACGCTGCGTGGACACTACGGACTGGAACGCCCGGTGAACCGCTACGCGCCGGCATCGCGATCGGCTGTTGCGACTGCGTGACGCCGGCCATCCGGGAGTCGTCACCGCCTTCGGCGCGGATACTCCCTCGTTCACGAGGGAGAGGAAGCGCCGTCCTCCTTCCAAAAGGTGGGCTGCGTGGAGCAACCGTGTCGGACCGAGCACACCGTGTCGGTGGGCGCGGATATGGTGCCGGGCATGGGGACCGAGGTGGTGCGTTACAAGTACCGACTGAGGCCGGATGCGCTCGCCGAACGTGCCCTGATCGAGGAATGGCACCGTTGCCGATTTTTGTGGAACGAAGCTGTCCACCAACAGAAGACTGGTCGGAAACCGAACTTCACGAAACTGGGCACCATGCTGACCGAGACCCGCGCCCGTTCGTCGTGGTTGCGGGAGGGTTCTCAGGTCGCGCAGCAGCAGATGCTCCGCACCTACGCGCAGGCGTTGGATGCCTCGTTCACCGTCAAAGGCCGCGGTCGTCCCCGCTACAAGGCGCGGAAAAAGGCGTTGCCGTCGCTCGAATACACCCGCCGCGGTTTCCGGATCCGCGACGAGCAGTTGGTGCCCAAAGGTGTGACGATGCCGGTGGTGTGGTCCCGTGACTTGCCGTCGGAGCCGTCGAGTGTGCGCATCACGCGTGATTCGCTCGGCTATTGGTGGGCGTCGTTTGTGGTGACCCGCGAGAGACAGCTGATCCCTGCCGTTGAGGAGGACAGTCGTGTGGGGATCGACTGGGGCGTCACGCAGACCGCGACGGCCACCGATGAGCAGTTCGATCTGCCGCATGCCGAATATCGGAGACGGTGCTCTGCGGAGTTGGCGAAATCCCAGAAACGGATGGCGCGACGCCGGCGTGGGAAGGGGCAGGCGCCGTCGAAGGGCTACCAGCAGGCCCGCAGGCAGGTCGCGAAGGTGCACAAGAAAGCGGCCCGGCAGAACCGGCACGACGGACGAGCCTGGGCCACGCGGGTTGTCGACGAGCATCAGTTGTTGGCGGTGGAGGATTTCAAGCCGAAGTTCCTGGCGAAATCGCACATGGCGCGCAAGGCTGCGGATGCGGCGGTCGCGACCATGAAGCGGGAACTTGTCGAACGTGGCAGGCGGGCCGGCCGGAAGGTGGTGTTGGTGCGGCCCGCGTATACGACGATGACGTGTTCGGGGTGTTTCGCGAGAGCCGAGCAACCCCTCGGACTCGGGGAACGAATCTTCCGATGCTGGGCATGCGGACACACCGCGTGCCGGGATCGGAACGCTGCCGGAGTGATTCTGGCTGTGGCGGAGCGTGGCCACACCGGTGTCGACGACGTAGGTCACTGGGGTCCGCCTCCTTCGGGTGGTGGTTCGGGTGCGGTGTGAGTCGGGAATCTCCTGCCTTCAGGCAGGGGAGACGTTAAGGTTCGAACCGGTAGCCCCGACCAGGTTCCGTGATCAAGTGCCGCGGATGCGCGGGGTCCGGTTCGAGCTTGTGCCGCAGCTGGGTGAGGTAGACGCGCAGATAGTGCGTCTGCGTGACGTACGTCGGCCCCCACAGTTCGGTGAGTAGTTCACGTTGCCCGACGAGCTTGCCGCGGTTGCGGACGAGCATCTCGAGCATTCCCCATTCCGTGGGTGTCAGGTGCACGTCGACACCGTCGCGCGTGACCTTCTTGGCTTCTAGGTCGACGGTGAAGGCTGCGGCGACCACCACGGGATCCGGTAGCCCGGGGGATGCGGTGGCGCGCCGGGCGGCCGCGCGGATCCGGGCCATGAACTCTTCCATCCCGAACGGCTTGGTGACGTAGTCGTCGGCTCCGGTGTCGAGAGCTGCAACCTTGTCGGCCGCATCGGTGCGGGCCGACAGCACGATCACCGGGGCGGTGCACCAGCCGCGGAGTCCTGCGAGGACCTCGATCCCGTCGATGTCGGGTAGACCGAGGTCGAGGACGATCACGTCGGGATGGTGCTGTGCTGCGGCACGCAGGGCTGAGGCGCCATCGGAGGCGGTGACCACGTCGTAGCCGCGGGCCTGGAGGTTGATGCGCAGGGCACGCAGGAGCTGCGGTTCGTCGTCGACCACCAGGATGCGAGTCACGAATCCATCCTGCCCGGTGACGTGGGAAGGTCGATCACCATGGTGGTGCCTCCGCCGGGGGTGTCGGTGATGGTGAGGGTGCCGCCCATCGCGTCGACGAACCCCCGGGCGACGGTGAGTCCGAGGCCCGCGCCGCCGGTCGGCCGACGATCCCCGGATCGAGGGAAGACAGCGAACGCGTCGCTGTGGTCGGCGTGCAGAAAGCCGGGGCCGTGGTCGGTCACGGTGACGATGGTGCGGGCTTCGGCGACGGTGGCATCGACACGGACCGGGCCGCCGGGTGCATACCTCACCGCGTTGTCGATCAGGTTCGCGAGAACCCTCTCGAGCAGTGCCTCGTCGGCGCAGACGGTGGTGTCGTCGACCTCGATGGCGATGCGTTCGCGGAGGGCATGGGCGATGTCGGTACCGCCGCTTGCGAGGGTGAGCACCGCACGATGGACCACTTCGTCCAGGTAGACCACATCGAGCGCGGGGGAGACGACCCCGGAAGCGAGGCGAGACGAGTCGAGGAGATTCGTCACCAGCCGGGTGAGCTGATCGGTGGATTCTTCGACGGTTGCGAGCAACTCGGCGGTGTCCTCTTCGGAGAACTCGATGTCGGTGCTGCGCAGGCTCGACACAGCAGCCTTGACCGCAGCAAGCGGGGTGCGCAGGTCGTGACCGACGGCGGAGAGCAGTAGTCGTCGCAGCCGGTCGGTCTCGGCGAGCGCCGACGCGCGGGAGGCTTCGGCAGCGAGGCCGCGTTGCTGGACGAGTCCGGCGATCTGCCCCGTGACCGCGGTGAGGATCCGCCGGTCGCGTGGACGCAGACGTCGTCCCGACAGCAACAGCGCGTACCGCCCCTCGTCGACCTCGCACACTGTGTCGGCCGTACCGGACCCGGTCGGCGCGGAATCGCCGGTGCTGTCCACGACGTGGTGTACGCCGTCCTCGACCCGCAGGACGGTCACTCCCTTCTGGCCGTACGTCTCTCGTACCTTGACGAGCAGCGCATGCACGTCGGCACCACGGAGTACGGCACCGGCGAACAGTGCGAGCAGTTCGGCTTCCTGCGACACGAAGCGGGCCTCCCGCGTTCGCGCGGCGGCAGCGTCGACGAGCGCGGCCACGGCCACTGCGACGACGAGCAGTACGACGGTGGTGACGAAGTTCTCCGGTGCCGCGATCGTGAGACTGTGCAGCGGTTCAGTGAAGAAGAAGTTCAACAGCAGACCGGACAGCAGAGCAGCAATGATGGCCGGTCCGATACCACCGAACAGAGCGACGGTCAGCACGACGACGAAGAACAGGGCTTCCTGACCCGCCACCCCGATGGTGCGGTCGATCAACATCATCAGCGCGGTGGCCACTACGGGAATCGCGAACGCAGCGATCCAGGCCTGGACTCGCCGTTCGTGGCGGCCGAGGAACGCCACTTTCGGTGCGCGCGCAGTGTGTTCGTGGGTGACCATATGCACGTCGATCCGGCCGGAGTCGCGGATGACGGCTGCCCCGATGCCTTCGTCGACGATCCGGGCCCAGCGGGAGCGTCGCGACGTGCCGATGACGAGCTGCGTGGCATTCACCTCCCGCGCGAACGCGAGCAAGGTCGACGGCACGTCGTCGCCGACGACGCTGTGCACTCCTGCGCCCAGGTCTGCGGCGAGCTGCCGGACCTTGCCCATCTGACGGTCCGAGACCCGGGTGAGGCCATCACCGCGGACGATGTGCACGACCAGCAGCTCGGCGCTCGCCTTCGCCGCGATCCGGCTTGCGCGACGAATCAGAGTGTCGGACTCGGGGCCACCGGTGACAGCGACGACCACGCGTTCGCGTGCTTCCCACGTGTCGGTGATGGCGTGCTCGCCGCGATATTTCGCGAGTGCCACGTCGACCTGGTCGGCGAGCCACAGTAATGCGATCTCTCGTAGCGCGGTGAGGTTTCCCTCGCGGAAATAGTTGCGCAGCGCGGCGTCGACCATGTCCTGCGCGTAGACGTTGCCGTGCGCGAGCCGCCGTTGCAGCGCCTGCGGGGTGATGTCGACGAGCTCGATCTGCTCGGCACGGCGCACCACCGCGTCCGGGACCGTTTCGCGTTGCACCACCCCGGTGATCTGCTCGACGACATCGTTGAGTGATTCGAGATGCTGGATGTTGACGGTGGACAGTACGTCGATGCCCGCATCGAGCAGCTCCTCGACGTCCTGCCAGCGCTTCTCGTTCCTGCCGCCGGGTACGTTCGTGTGTGCGAGTTCGTCCACCAAGGCGACCGCAGGTTTTCGCGCGAGCACGGCGTCGAGGTCGAGTTCGTCGAACTCGGTTCCTCGATACGTTCTGCACTGCGGCGGAACGACTTCGAGGTCGGTTAGCTGCTCTTCGGTGCGGATGCGCCCGTGGGTGTCGACGACCGCGACGACGACGTCGCCGCCGCGCGCGATCCTCCGATGCGCCTCGCCCAGCATCGCGTACGTCTTGCCTGCACCCGGCGCGGCGCCGAGATAGATTCTCAGGCGTCCGCGTCGGGTCGGCGGGGCGGTGGTGCCGCTCATTGCACTCTCACGAGCCGGTGGTGCATTCGGGTGCCGTCAGACCGAGCGCCACATTCAGCTCCGGTACGTTCACCCGCTCCATGCCGAGGAACCCGAGCTGCCTGCCGTCGGTGTGTTCGGCGACGAGTTGGCGGACGCGGTCGAGGCTCAGGCCGGTCACTCGTGCCACCCGCGGGGTCTGCAGCGCGGCGTACTCGGGGGAAATGTGAGGGTCAACGCCGGACCCGGACCCGGTGACCGCATCGACCGGCACCTCCTCAGCAGACACACCTTCACGAGCAGCGATCGCGCTACGCCGCTCCTCGATGAACGTTGCCAGAATAGCGCTGCTCGGACCTTGGTTCGAGGGCAGCGCGGCCGCAGGGTCACCGGGTGCGAAGGGATCCTCGTCGGCGATCGACCCCACGACCCTCAGATGGAAGAACGGGTCGGGGTCGCCGGGCGCGACCTGCGGATCCACACCGATCAGCGCGCTGCCGACCACGCACCCCTTCGTGTCGATCAACGGTGCTCCCTCGGCGCTCACGGCCTCGAGGCGGCTCACCACCCACACCGCTGCCGGATACACGCCTCCGACGACGGCGGTGAGCATGAGCAACACGACCGCCCCCACGCGGAGCTGTCGAAGAAAGTTCGTGGTGTGCATGTCTCATCCCATTCCCGGTGCGAGTCGGACCACGAGGTCGATGAGCCAGATCCCCATGAACGGTGCCGCGACACCACCGACGCCGTAGATGAGCAGGTTGCGGCCCAGCAGCGACGACGCGCTCGACGGGCGGTATCGGACCCCTCGTAGCGCCAACGGAATCAGCGCGACGATCACGAGCGCATTGAAGATCACCGCAGACAGGATCGCGGACTGCGGGGTCGCCAGACCCATGACGTTCATCGACGACAGTTGCGGGTAGATCCCGCTGAACAGTGCGGGCAGGATCGCAAAGTACTTCGCCAGGTCGTTGGCGAGCGAGAACGTGGTGAGTGCGCCGCGCGTGATGAGCAGTTGCTTGCCGATCTCGACGACCTCGATCAGTTTGGTCGGATCGGAATCGAGATCGACCATGTTGCCCGCCTCCTTCGCGGCGGAGGTCCCGGTGTTCATCGCGACACCGACGTCCGCCTGCGCGAGCGCGGGAGCGTCGTTGGTGCCGTCGCCGGTCATCGCGACGAGGCGACCGCCCTGTTGTTCCGAGCGGATCAGTGCGAGCTTGTCCTCGGGTGTCGCCTCGGCGAGATAGTCGTCCACGCCGGCCTCCGCCGCGATCGCCGCGGCGGTCAACGGGTTGTCGCCGGTGATCATCACGGTACGGATGCCCATCGCGCGTAGCTGCGCGAATCGTTGGGCCATACCGGACTTGACGACATCGGACAGTTCGACGACGCCGACGACCACGGCTCCGCGCGTATCCGCGCGCGCGACCATGAGCGGTGTGCCGCCGCGGCCTGCGATGTCGCCGACCGTCGCGGTCACTTCGCCGGGGACCGTGCCGTGCTGTTCGCGTACCCAACGTGCGACGGTGTCGGCGGCGCCCTTGCGGATGTGGACGACAGTTCCGCTGGAGGAGATGTCGACGCCACTCATCCGGGTCTGTGCCGTGAACGGCACGAACTCGGCGGCGTCCTCGGCGGCGGCATTGTGGGGGTCGAGCCGGTGGTGCTCTGCGCACAGTTCGACGATGCTACGCCCTTCCGGGGTACCGTCCGACAGACTGGACGACCGTGCTGCGGCTGCCAGCTCGTCCTCGGTGATACCCGGTGCGGGGTGCAGCGCGGTGGCGCGTCGATTGCCGTAGGTGATGGTGCCGGTCTTGTCGAGCAGCAGCGTGTCGATGTCGCCGGCCGCCTCGACCGCGCGGCCAGACTTGGCCAGGACGTTGCGTTGTACGAGCCGGTCCATCCCGGCGATGCCGATCGCCGACAGCAGCGCGCCGATCGTGGTGGGGATCAGGCACACCAGCAGCGCGATCAGCTCGATCGGCCCCTGCTGTGCGCCGGCGTACGCACTCATCGGCCCGACCGCGACCACGGCGAGGAGTAGCACGATCGTCAAGGCCGCGAGAAGGATGTTCAGCGCGATCTCGTTGGGCGTCTTCTGCCGAACGGCACCTTCGACGAGCGCGATCATGCGGTCGACGAACGTGTGCCCGGGCTCGGCGGTGACCCGGACGACGATGCGATCGGACAACACGGTGGTGCCTGCGGTCACAGCGCAGCGGTCACCGCCGGATTCGCGAATCACGGGGGCGGATTCGCCGGTGATCGCGGATTCGTCGACCGTCGCGATGCCCTCGACCACATCGCCGTCTCCGGGGATGAGTTCTCCGGCTTCGACCACCACGAGGTCGCCGATCCGCAGCTCGGTGCCGTTGACCGATTCTTCGTGGCCGGAAGTGGTCAACCGTCGGGCTACTGTGTCCTGTTTTGTTTTTCGTAGCGACTCGGCCTGCGCCTTGCCGCGCCCTTCGGCGACGGATTCGGCGAGGTTGGCGAACAACAGGGTGAACCACAGCCATACGGCGATCGCCCACGCGAACACGCTCGGGCCGACAATGGCCGCGACCGTTGCGATCGTCGATCCCACCAGCACGACGAACATCACGGGATTGCGAGCGACGTGTCGTGGGTCGAGTTTGCGGAATGCACCGGGGACGGCCGCGGCGAGTTGGCGGGAGTCGAACACACCCGCGGTGATGCGGTCGGGGTGCGGCCCGGGAGAGTACGGGTCGGAGGTGCGGGGAGTAGTGGACGCGGTCAATGCAATGCCTCCGCGATCGGGCCCAGCGCAAGGGCAGGGAAGAAGGTCAGTGCGGCGACCAGTACCGCTGTGCCGGTGAGTAGTCCGGCGAATGCGACGCCCGAGGTGGGCAAGGTTCCCGCGCCGGCGGGCACACGCTGCGCAGACGCCAGAGATCCGGCGAGAGCGAGAACGAACACGATCGGCAGGAAACGTCCGAACAACATGCACATCCCGAGGCTCGCCTGGAACCAGTCGTTCGTGACGGTGAGACCACCGAAGGCGCTGCCGTTGTTGTTGGCCGCCGACGCGTATGCGTAGAGCACTTCGGTGTATCCGTGGATCGCTCCCGGTGTTCCGGGGTCTCCCGAGTTGCCGAGGGCACCTGCGGTTGCCGGCAGGACGACGGCGATCGCGGTACCGATCAGGACGAGCGCAGGCATCACCAGGATGCTCAGCGCGGCGAGGGTGATCTCGCGGGTGCGCAGTTTCTTACCGAGGAATTCGGGGGTGCGCCCGACGAGCAGTCCGCCGACGAACACCGCGACCATCGCGATGACGAGAATTCCGTACAAGCCGGTTCCGGCACCGCCCGGCGCGATTTCGCCGAACAGCATGTTGAGCAGGACGGCGCCGCCGCCGAGCGGCGACATGCTGTCGTGCGCGGAGTTCACCGCACCGGTGCTCGTGCCGGTGGTGGACACCGCGAAGAGCGCCGATCCCGGAATGCCGAATCGAACCTCTTTTCCTTCGAGCATCGTTCCCGCTGCGTCCGCGGCGACACCGTGAGTGCGGGATTCGGCGGCGAGTGTCACCGCGAGCATCGCGGTGTAGAGGATCGCCATCACGGCGAGCACAGTGAGGCCCTGCCGACGATGTCCGACCATGGTGCCGAACGTGCGGGTGAGAGCGACCGGAATGAGCAGGAGGGCAATGATCTCCACGATGTTGCTCACCGGCGTCGGGTTCTCGAACGGATGCGCGGAGTTCGCGGCGAGCACGCCGCCGCCGTTGGTACCCAGTACCTTGATCGCCTCTTGTGACGCGACCGGCGCCAGAGCGGTGGTCAGCGTATGTCCGTCGAGTCCCGTTGCGGCGAAACCGCTCCGGTAGGACTGGATCACGCCCTGGCTCAGCAGGGCCAGCGCGATGACGAACGAGAGTGGGAGCAGGATGCGCAGCGTACCGCGGGTGAGATCGACCCAGAAATTGCCGATCTCGCCACCCCGGCCGACGCGCACGAGCCCGCGGATCAACGCGACGGCGACACCCATACCCACCGCGGCGGACACGAAGTTCTGCACCGCGAGTCCGGCCGACTGCGTCAGCGGGTTCATCGTGGTCTCGGGGACGTACGACTGCCAGTTGGTGTTGGTGACGAACGAGATCGCGGTGTTGAACGCGACGGCGGGGCTGATGCCTTCGAGATCGTTGTTCAACGGCAGCACGCCCTGGACGCGTTGCAGACCGTAGAGGAGGAGCGCGCTCGCGAGCGAAAACCCCAGCACACTGGTGGCGTACCCGTACCAGGTCTGTTCCGCGTGGGAGTCGATCCGGCACGCCCGGTAGAGAATCGACTCGATTCGCAGGTCTTTCGTCCTCGGCCCGTCGGTGGTGTACACCTTCGCCATGTAGTCGCCGAGGGGGACATACAACACCGCAAGGACTGCGACGACCAGCGCGATCTGCAGCCCTGCAGCGAGAGCAGGAGTCATCGCGGCGTCAGAACCTCTCCGGACCGAGCAACGCGACCAGGAGGTACACCACCATCGCCGCTGCGATCACGATCAGCGCGGTGGTGGTCACTCCGGCCCACGTCATCAGCGTTCTCCCGCGCTCTGGGGGGAAGGGTTGTGAGGGCCACTGCCGTGGAGTGCGCGCAACGTGAGCGCGCACATCACGATTCCGGCGATCATCAGCGTCACATATGCGGCGTCGGCCATCTCGTTTCCTGTCGTCGACATGGAGCGGCGCCGGTCGGCGCCGCACCACACCATCGCGCCGCCGGAGCCGACCCGACCGGATCCATGCGAAATCCTGACGCTTCTGCGCGATGTCCTGACGACTTCTTTACGTGGGCGTGCCCTGGTGCGGTGCGCCGGAGGGATGACCTGTGATCCGGTCGACGATCGGATCGGGCTCGATGACGGCAGCGGGCTCGATGACGGCAGCGCGTTCGATGACGGCAGCGCGTTCGACGACGGCAGCGGGCTCATCGAGCGCGGTCAGCTGTGCGATCTTCGTATCGAAATGAGCGTCTGCGGTCTGCGGCGCGAGCAGCAACGCGACGATCGGCACGGCCAGGACGATCATGCCGAGGGTATATGCAGGCAGCAGCAGTGACAGGACGGTCAGCCCCTCCGGTGCCTGCGCGGTCGGATCGACGGTGGCCTGTATCCCGGCCATACCCGTGTAGTGCAATGCGACCACGGCACACCCCATGACCAGGGCTCCCGCGATACGTACGAGGTGCCGTTGGGTGACTCCTGCCAGCCACAGTGCGGCAGTGGAGGCGGCGATCCCGATGATCACCGAGGCCACGACGAACATCGGCGTGTGGGTGAGGGTGCCTTGTATCCGGATCGCGGCCATGCCGCTGTAGTGCATCAGACTCACTGCAAGGCCCATCAGCAGTCCGCCGACGGACAGGGTGAGTGCACGTGGCAACCGCCGGCCGGCGAGTGTTCGCAGGGTGACGAGCCAGAGTCCGAACATGGTGGCGGCCATGGCCACCACCGCTGAGAACACCGTCAGTCCCAGGTCGTACCGGACCAGTGTGGCGGGCACGTCGAAGCCCATCATTCCCATGAAGTGCATCAGCCAGATGCCCACGCCGCCGATGGCGATCGAGGCCATCAGGAGCCATCCCGTGCGGGTTTTTCCGGGTGGGTGCCGGGTGGCCTGGTTGGCACATGACAATCCGGTGTAGGCGCCCACGACAGATACTGCATACGCAAGTCCCAGTACCCACAGGCCATGGTGAAGTGGTGCAATTCGTGTGACATTCGTTCCTCGCAGGTGACGCGCTTCGACCATCCGTGCTCGGGTTGTAGCGCGCCACACCAGACCGACTCGGGCTGCAACGTGAGCTTCTCTGAGCAGCACAGACGATGGTACATAAGTATGGTTACGCTGCGCGGAGTGCCTGGCCTGCTCCGGTCGCCCGGGCCGTGGGCCCGCGGACCTGTTTCCTGCATGCTCGCGTGGAGTTCGCGATACTCGACGGTGCAGCGCCGGGTTCTCGATTTCGCCCGGCGGACCGATCACCGTCAGAAAGGACTCGCATGCGCTTCGGCTACTTCGTTCCCCAGGGTTGGCGACTCGACCTCGTCGGTATCGACCCCGGCGATCAGTGGCGGGTCATGCGTGATCTCGCGCAGCGCGCCGACAAGGGCCCCTGGGAGTCGATCTGGGTGTACGACCATTTCCACACGGTGCCTGCACCGTCGGAGGAGGCGACCCACGAGGCGTGGTCGCTCGTGTCGGCATTTGCGGCGGTGACGGACCGCGTACGAATCGGGCAGATGTGCACAGCGATGGCCTACCGCAACCCCGCCTACCTGGCCAAGGTTGCCGCGACTGCCGACATCATTTCCGGTGGCCGCATCGAGATGGGCATCGGCGGCGGCTGGTACGAGCACGAGTGGCGCGCATACGGCTACGGGTTCCCGTCGGCAGGGGAGCGGTTGGGGCGCCTCGACGAAGGCGTGCAGATCTTCACGCAGGCGTGGGCCGACGGTGTCGCTACTCTCGACGGCAAGTACTACCAGGTCGACGGAGCGATCTGTCGTCCGCTTCCGTTGCAGGACGGCGGTATCCCGCTGTGGATCGCGGGTGGTGGTGAGAAGGTCACCTTGAAGATCGCCGCGAAGTACGCGCAGTACACGAACTTCGACGGCACCCCGGAAGGGTTCGCCCGCAAATCGGAGATCCTGCGCAACCACTGCGCGGAGGTCGGCACCGACTTCGACGCGATCGTGCGTTCGGCGAACTACAACGTTGCGATCGGCCGGACGGAGAAGGAAGTCCAGGACCGGCTCGAGCAACTTCGTAGCCGTCTCGCACCGATCGTCGGTGCGGAGAAGGCCGACGGCGCGCTCAACGCGTTCCGTGGAATGCCCGCTGTGGGAACCCCCGAGCAGATCGTGGAGAACCTCACGGCGTTGAAGAAGCAGGGCCTCGAGTACGCGATCTTCTACTTCCCGGAAGCCGCATACGACACGTCGGGTATCGAACTGCTCGAGAAGGAAGTGCTTCCGCACCTCGCGTGATTCTGTGCCGCAGAACCCGGTTCAGATCGGCCACGTGCCGGTGGGCGTGCGGGGATCGTCGGGTAACAACCCGGCGACCCACACGTCGCGGGGAACGCCCCGCTGCACCGTTCCGTGTCGGGCGATGCCCTCGTACTGGAATCCCGTGCGACGCGCGACCGCGGCCGACGGCAGGTTGCCGACGAATGCGCGCCATTCGATCCGCGAGACACCCATCCCGTCGGCAGCGAAAGCGAAGTCGCATGCGAGCCGCACTGCCGCAGTGGCCAAGCCATGCTGCCGCGCGTCGGGGGCGATCCAGTAGCCGATTTCCGGGATCTCTGCACCACGCTCGAGAAACCCGACCATCCCGCACAATCGCTCGTGAAGGCTCGTGCGGATCGCCCATTCAGGGAAGCCGTCCGCCCATTTCGCTGGCACGATATCGCCGACGAACCGCACAGAATCGGCTCGTGTGTACGGGCTCGGCACGTTCGTCCACGCGGCGATCGCAGGATCCTGGCACGCCTCGGTGATGACGTCGATGTCTCCCGCGACAGGCGGTGACAGCGTCACGCTGCCGTCGGTGAGGACCCGGGTTTCCATATCGGTCTCAACTCACTTTCAGCGCAGCTCAGGTGGGAGATCCTTGTGGTCGAGCACCATGCGCCGCTCGTCGGTGGCGTTGACCTCGTCGGCGAGCTTCAGCTTGTTCGCAAGCAACCGCCATTCGGCGTTGTCGATAGCGCCCGCGGCTTCCGCGAGGACCTTCGTGTCGCGGGTGCCCCACGAGATCGGCATCGGGCTCGCCATCTGCCACACATCCGACTTGTTGCTCGTGGTGCGGTCGGACAGCACCGCAACCGACGGCACCTGCTCGCCGACACGTGCGCGGTGCCCGGGGATCGCCAGGACGTCGCGGGTGACCAGCGCGTAGTGGTGAGTGCCTGCCTCCGGCTTCGCGATATCGATGAGGGCGAGCAGCGTCATGCCGCGGGCACGCGTGGTGGCGACGACCGCCGGGACCAACGGGCTGTCGTGGTAGAGCTCCTCGATGGTGCCGATCTTGCGTGGCGCCCAGAGCGCCACCCACAGTGACGTGACTGCCGCGACGATCAGCACCGCCCCCACTACGTACGACCACGGCTTGCCGAGATAGATCAGCCACGCCGCGGCCGCGGCACACAACACCGCGACGATCACACCGGAGCGCCGCAGGCTGCGGACCTCGGCAAGTGTCTGATTCACACTCTTGGCATGGGGCAGGTCGATGGGGAACTCGAATCGGCGCACGCCCTCCAGCTTATGGGACGCGCTCGACCCGAGGATCGACTCGTTCGGTCCGTCAGGACTGATCAGCCGATCTGAGGTCCGAGCAGATCGTCGGCGTCGGTGATCCGGTATGCGTACCCCTGCTCGGCAAGGAAGCGTTGCCGGTGCGCGGCGTACTCGGCGTCGAGGGTGTCGCGGGAGACCACCGAGTAGAAGTGCGCCTGCCCACCGTCCTGCTTCGGGCGCAGCAGACGTCCGAGCCGCTGTGCCTCTTCCTGTCGCGACCCGAACGTGCCCGACACCTGCACCGCAACCGACGCCTCAGGCAGGTCGATCGAGAAGTTCGCGACCTTCGACACGACGAGGACGTCGAGCTCACCGTTGCGGAAGCGATCGAACAACACCTCGCGTTCCTTGCTGCGCGTCGAGCCCTTGATGACCGGGGCATCGAGGGCCTCACCGAGCTCGTCGAGCTGGTCGATGTAGGCACCGATGACGAGCGCGGGCGAGTTGGGGTGACGGGCGAGGATCGACTTGACCACTGCGTTCTTGGTGCGCGCGGTCGAGCACAGCTTGTAGCGTTCCTCCGGCTCGGCCACCGCGTACGCCATCCGCTCGGCATCGGTGAGCGTCACGCGCACCTCCACGCAGTCGGCCGGGGCTATCCACCCCTGCGCCTCGATGTCCTTCCACGGCGCGTCGTACCGCTTGGGGCCGATGAGTGAGAACACGTCGCCTTCGCGTCCGTCCTCGCGGACCAGCGTGGCAGTGAGGCCGAGACGACGTCGGGACTGCAGGTCGGCGGTCATCCGGAACACGGGGGCCGGAAGCAGGTGCACCTCGTCATAGATCATCAGTCCCCAGTCGCGGGAGTCGAACAGCTCGAGGTTGCGGTACTCGCCCTTCGTTTTGCGGGTGATCACCTGGTAGGTGGCGATGGTGACCGGGCGGATCTCCTTCTTCTCACCCGAGTACTCGCCGATTTCCTCTTCTGTGAGCGAGGTGCGGGCGATCAGCTCGCGCTTCCACTGCCGTCCGGCGACGGTGTTCGTCACGAGGATCAAAGTGGTGGCACCGGCCTTCGCCATCGCGGCCGCGCCCACCATCGTCTTGCCGGCACCGCAGGGAAGTACGACGACACCCGAACCGCCGTCCCAGAAGGAGCTCGCGGCCATCTCCTGGTAGTCGCGCAGATGCCAGGGATGTGTCTCGAAGTCGAGGGCGATGCTGTGCGCCTCGCCGTCGACGTACCCGGCGAGGTCCTCGGCCGGCCAGCCGACCTTGAGCAGCATCTGCTTGAGGCGACCGCGTTCGCTTGGATGCACGATCACGGTGTCGTCGTCGATGCGTGCGCCGAGCATGGGGGCGATCTTCTTGTTGCGCATCACCTCGGCGAGCACCGCATTGTCGAAGCTGACCAGCGTGAGTCCGTGGGCGGGATTCTTCACGAGTTGCAGGCGTCCGTAGCGGCCCATGGTGTCGACGATGTCGACGAGCAGCGGCTGCGGTACGGCGAAGCGGGAATAGGTGACCAGCGCATCGACGACCTGCTCGGCATCGTGGCCGGCTGCGCGTGCGTTCCACAGCGCCAACGGCGTGACCCGGTAGGTGTGGACGTGCTCGGGTGCACGTTCGAGTTCCGCGAAGGGGGCGATGGCCTGCCGGGCCGCATTCGCCTGCTCGTGGTCGACCTCGAGCAGCACGGTCTTGTCGGACTGGACGATGAGCGGTCCGTCGGCCACGAAGCCTCCTGGTGAGCGAAAGTAGAACTCTTCCATTGTCCAGATGCGGAGGGCGGCGCGCCACCTGCGCGCCGCCCATGCGTCCGGACATCACCAGTTCCGACCCGCAGCGGTGTCGATGCACCGCTCGGTCAGTTCGTCAGCGATCGGCGCACCTCCATCACGCACACGAGTGCCTCCGAAATTCCGGAGCGATATCCGACTTCTTTTTCCGAGGAGACCGTTACGGAATCCAATTCCCCTTCGAGCCTTTCCTGAATTCTGTCCAGGGCATGCAGTGTCCTTTTCATTTCGATACCGTCTTCTTATCTCATGCCGGTGCTCTGATCACTCCGGCTCGTTCGTCGAGAACGAACACTCGTGCGCGGGCCAGGGCGGCTCGATATCCGTTGCCTTGCGCATCGGTACCGACAGAATGAATCGGGAGGTCGCGGATCTTTTCATACAGCGCCTCGAGCACTGCAGTCTCGGTGTTCATGGCGTTCGCCGTCTCAACTCCGCTTCCGCTTACGGATGAATTCTCCGGACTCCGCGGCCTTCTGTCGTTTTTCTGCCCGGCGCTCCTTCGCGGACTGCGCGGGCTTCTTGAGTGTTTTTCCCTTGTCGGCCATTGTCGCTCCTCGTTTCGAAGTGGCAATTACTCAACAGCACCACACCATACGTCAAATTCCAGAAAAATCCAGTTTGCGAAAAAAGGGGACTTAAGTTCACGCAGCGCCTATCCATGGTTCGGGGGCGATCCCCGCGGTTAGCGTGCCCGTCACACGATCCACACACCGACCTTCGGGGGACCAGATGCCATTTGCTGTACTCGGCCGCGCTCGAAAAGCGCGGGACGCACTCGCGGTTGCCGCGGTAGCGAGCCTTGTGCTCGCCGGCTGCGCCACCGGCTCGGGAGGGGGCGGCCTCGCGGCAGATGCACCGATTCCTGACGACGTGCCTGCCGGTACCTCGTTGAGCGTCGCCACCAGGGTCGCCAAGGCACAACTGGAGGCCTCCGGTCTGATCGACGAGCTGGGATTCACTGTGTCGGACTGGCCGACAGTCACAGCGGGCCCCGACGTCATCCAGGGGTTCCGGGGTGACGCGATCGATCTTGCGACCAACGCCGCAGTGCCCCCGATACAGGCCGCCGCCACCGGCTTCGATGCCAAGATCGTCGCGGTAAAAGAGAAGGACAAGGCTCAGTACGAGCTCGCGACGTCACCCGGTTCGGATGTGGAGTCGCTCGACGATCTGCGAGGTAGGAAGATCGCGGTCTCGCCCGGGCAAGCGCAGGGCGTCGTCGTGCTCCGGACATTGAAGACTCTCGGGATCGGATTCGACAAAGTGGAGATCGTCGAGCTGCCCAGCACTCAGTTCCTCACCGCGCTCCAATCCGGGCAGGTCGACGTGGCGCCCCTGAGCGAGCCGTCGCTGACCAAGTACCTCGACGAGTACGGCGACGAGGGTGCGCGTGGCATCGTCACACCGGAGGTGGATGCGCTGTCGGTGCTTTGGGCCCCGGTCTCGGTGCTCGAAGATCCCGCGAAGGCCGCCGCGATCAAGTCGTTCATCCCGCTATGGGCGCAGGGCGAGGTGTGGGCCTGGGAGAACCCCGACGAGTGGACTCAGGCGTACTACGTCGATTCCGAAGGCGTGTCGTTCGAGGACGGCAAGCGCATCATCGACTCGGTCGGTCAGGAGCCGCGGTATCCCTCGTCGTGGGACTACGCCATCCAGTGGACACAGGAGACCGCAGACATTCTCGCCGAGGGCGGCTGGTTCTCCGAGATCGATGCTGAAGATCTGTTCGACCGCAGGTTCGAAACCGTTGCCTACGAATCTGTTCCGGAAATCTACCGCGTAGGAGCGGATTCATGACCGAAACACTGATCAAGCCGCCGGGCATCCGACCGGACACGGTCGCACACGAACCCGTGGCGGTCGGCGGAATCCGACCGATCCGAAGACTGGGTCTTCGCAAAGCATTCCCGTTCTCCCGTATGACCGGTGTGGTGATTCTGCTCGCAGTCTGGGCGATCGGATCGGCTGCGGGATTGATCGACGAGCGCAAACTGTCGGCGCCGTGGACCGTCGTGTCCACTGCAGTCGACCTCATCTCCGATGGTGTCCTGCAACAGCATGTCCTGACCTCGCTGGGCCGGGCAGGCCTCGGCTTCGTGATCGGTGTGGTCATCGGTACGGCGCTGGCCCTGGCGTCCGGCCTCACCCGCACGGGTGAAGCGCTGATCGACGGGCCCGTACAGGTCAAGCGTGCGATTCCGACACTCGGCCTGATTCCGCTGCTGATCCTGTGGCTCGGCATCGGTGAGACTTTCAAGATCACGATCATCGCGCTGGGTGTCGTCGTGCACATGTACATCCAGACACACAACTCGCTGACCGCCATCGACCAGCGGTACGTCGAACTCTCCGAGGTCCTGAGGCTCTCCCGCGCCGCATTCATCCGCAAGGTCGTGTTGCCCGGTGCCCTGCCCGGGTTCTTTCTCGGACTTCGGTTGTCCGTCACGGGGGCGTGGCTCACGCTCATCGTGGTCGAGGGCATCAACGCCGTCACCGGCCTGGGCAAGATGATGTACAACGCGCAGAACTACGGTCAGTCCGACGTCATCCTGGTCGGTCTCGTCGTCTACGCGGTGTTCGGCTTGCTCTCCGATGCCGGATTGCGCGCACTCGAGCGGCGTGCGCTCGCCTGGCGGAAGACGCTCGGCGGATGAGCGCGGTACAGATCCGGGGCCTGATCCGCGGTTTCGGCGACAGGCATGTCCTCGACGAACTCGACCTCGACATTCCCGATGGACAGTTCGTGGCACTGCTCGGCAAGAGCGGATCCGGCAAGTCCACGTTGCTGCGCGCACTTGCGGGCCTCGACTACGACGTCGAGGTCCACGGTGGAACTCTTTCTGTTCCCGAAGAGATTTCGGTCGCCTTCCAGGATTCGAGACTGCTTCCATGGCTCCGCGTGCTCGACAACGTGACACTCGGGCTCGGTCACAACGGCCGGGAGAAAGGAAGTGCACTTCTCGCCGAAGTGGGTCTGACCGGTCGCGAGGCTGCGTGGCCGCTCGACCTGTCGGGCGGTGAGCAACAGCGGGTCGCGTTGGCTCGTGCCCTCGTGCGAGACCCCAGGCTTCTGCTTGCCGACGAGCCGTTCGGCGCCTTGGACGCGCTGACGCGCATCAAGATGCACGGCCTCCTCGACCAGCTGATCGAAAGGCACCGGCCCACCGTCCTGCTCGTCACCCACGATGTGGACGAAGCGATCGTGCTCGCAGACCGCGTCGTGGTGCTGCGCGAGGGGCGAATCGAGGTCGACAGGATCATCGACCTTCCGAAGCCCCGATCCTTCGACGATCCAGGCTTTCGTGAGATCAGAGACACCCTTCTCGGCGCGCTCGGCGTCGAAACCCTTTCACACCAGGAGAATTGATGACAAGTACGCCTGAGTCCCGCACGCTTCACCTCAACGCATTCCTGATGCCGATCGGCCATCACGAGGCCGCGTGGCGACTTCCCGAGAGCGACCCGAACGCGAACCTCGATATCGGCCATTACATCTCGCTGGCCCAGACCGCCGAGCGCGGGAAGTTCGACTCGGTGTTCCTTGCCGACAGCCCCGTTCTGATGGGCGTTCCCGAGCGGCGCCCCTCGGGCAAGCTCGAACCGACGATCATCCTGACGGCCATCGGAGCAGCGACGTCGAAGATCGGTTTGATCGCAACGGCGTCGACGAGCTACAACGAGCCCTACAACCTCGCCCGTCGCTTCGCGTCCCTCGACATCGTGAGCGGGGGACGGGCCGGCTGGAACATCGTCACCACCGCTGGCGACGACGCGGCTCGCAATTTCGGACTCGATGGTGTGCCCGCCCACAAGACCCGCTACCAGCGCGCCGCGGAGTTCGTCGAGGTCTCCACGAAACTGTGGGACAGCTGGGAGGACGACGCGATCGTTGCCGACAAGGACTCTGCGGTCCACTCCGATTCGGCGAAGGTCCACCGGTTCGACCACGAGGGGGAGTTCTTCAAGGTTGCAGGACCGCTCAATGTCCCCCGGTCGCCGCAAGGATATCCGTTGCTCGTGCAGGCCGGATCATCGGAGAACGGTAAGGACTTCGCCGCGCTCTACTCGGAGGCGATCTTCACGGCACAGCCCACCTTCGAGGAAGGCAAGGCCTTCTACGACGACGTCAAGGACCGGGTCGCGAAGGTCGGACGCAATCCCGACCAGGTGCTCATCCTCCCGGGCATCGTGCCCGTCATCGGCGACACGGAGGAGCACGCCCGCGAGCTCGATGCCGAACTTGCGCGGCTCATCTCACCGGAGTACGCGCGGGCGCAGCTTGCCGAGCGTTTCGGGCTTGCGCCCGAGGAGCTCGATCTCGACCGAGAACTGCCGGAGGACCTTCCGTCGGAGGACGAGATCGAGGGTGCCAAGAGCCGTTACACGCTGATCGTGCAGCTCGCCCGGCGCGAGAATCTGACGGTGCGCGAGCTGATCGCGCGACTCGGTGGCGGTCGCGGGCACCGCACCTTCGCCGGCACCGCCGAGCAGGTCGCCGACACGATCGAGCACTGGTTCCGCAGCGGCGCCGCCGACGGATTCAACATCATGCCGGCGGTGTTGCCGTCCGGTCTCGAGCTGTTCGTCGACCGCGTTGTGCCGATCCTGCAGGAGCGTGGACTGTTCCGTACCGACTACACCGAGACGACCCTGCGTGGCCACTACGGACTTCCGCGCCCCGACAACCAGTTCGTGGTCGACGCGAACATACGAGTGACGGCGTCTGCCACGTAAACAGCAAGCGGCAGGTTCAGTCCACGAGTGCGACCGACGAGACGCGGTGGAGCACGAAACTACGGACCGAACCGGTCGTGGGATCGAACGCCTCGAGCTGCCCGCCCGCGACACTGACCGGATCGACGATGCGCCGGGTCGCCGTGCCCTGCGCATCCACGTAGCCGAGGGTCACGCTGCGCTTGGCGTGCACCGCCAGCTGTAGCAGCGCCATCGTGGCGGCTCCGCCTGTGCGGCTGCCGTCTCCGCGTACCGGTGTGCTCGCCGGGGCGGAGGCGGCACGATCGCCCGCACGCAGGGTGCGTACGAGCGTCTCGAGCTGTTCGTCGTTGGGCGGCATGGGCCCGGCGTATCGGGGACGCGACCGCGGCACGACCAGCCGTGCGCCGCGAGGGCGCAGATCCAGTACCGCACCCGACGCATCCTCTCCCGCCGGTGCGAAGCCGGCTTCCCTGAGCGAGGTGAGCACCTCTGCGAGGGGTGCCTGTGAGATGGCGACCGTCGGCGCGACTGCACGCAACGCCAACGTTGCGGCGACCGGCGCCGCAAGCACCTCCGCGAGCAGCGCGGGATCGTCGGCGCGCACGAACGACGACGCGATACCGGCGCGCAGGCGCCCGTGTCGGCGCGCCACGTCGTCGATCAAGTACGTCAGCGATTGGGGGACGGGGGTGCGCGAGTGAGCCGAGAACAGCGCGTGCAGTTCGCCTGCGCCGACGCCCGAGTCGAGCGCGCGGCGCACGCTGCCCTCGCTGATCCGGTAGACGGTGGCGGCGCCGGCCGATTCGACGTCGGCGACGAGTGCGACCCGCGCGGCCAGTTCCGGGACGAGGGGGCCCGGGGCGACGACGGTGAGGTCCGCCTGGACGAGAACGTAATCGACAGGTTCGGGGAGCGCGTTCGCCATCTCGGTGTCGGCGTCGCCGCCGTGGATCAGGGCCTTACCGGGGGAGCTGAGGTTGTCGTGGGCAACCAGCGCGAGTGCGGTCGCCTCGCGGATCGTCTCGGTCACCGTCTCGTGGCCGAAGTGGCCGGCCGACCGGGGTCGACGCCATGCCACGATGGCCTGCACTTCGGCTGTGGACGGCGTGACGTGGTCGGCCAGGACCTCGAGGAGCAGTCTGCGGTCGTAGGCCGCGGTAGGAGAGTTCACCTCGTCGGACAGCGCTGCGATCGGCTTGTCGTTCTGGTCGCGGCGCCCGATCAGCCACGGTCGACGCGGTGCGTCGAGCCACGCACCGGCGAGCACCGCCCAGCGGTGCGCGGTGTGTGCGGTGAGCCATCCGTCGGCCGAGGTGGTGGGAGCCCAATAGTCGTCGATGTCGCCGGGTGGGGCGGGGTCGGGATTTCCTCGCGCGATGAGTCCCGCCGCCGCGAGCACCTCGACGAGTAATGCGGTGTGGTCATCGGTGAGGTCGAGGGCTTTTGCGAGCCGGTGGAGTTCGCGGACCCCCAGGCCGCCGGAGCGCAGCGCGGGGGCGGGCTGCCGGCCCAGCGCGGTGATCAGGTCCTCGCAGTGGCGCAGCAGTTCCAGGGCGGCACCGGCGGCGGTGCTGTTGGTATCGGGGGCAGCCTTGGTGCTCGCCTTGAAACTCGGCGGAGTCAGCGATGCCGGATCGAACGGTGCTTCACCGCGCATGGCTTGCCCGACCCGGTGGGGAAGCTCGACGGTTTCGTCGTCGATGCGGGTGAGCAACCCGGCTGCCAGGAGCTTCTGGACGGGACGAGTCTCGTCGGAGCCCGGAGCGGCGTCGCGGGTGCGCCCGATGGGCGATGTACGTGCCAGGGTGTCGAGAATGCTGCGCTGTGCGGGATCGAGCTCGGCGAGGACCACATCGAGCTCGTCGCGGGTGAACGCGTCCGTCTCGGGTGTGCGTCCGACCCGCCACGGCACGGCTTCCACGGCGGCCGCGACGAGACGCAGACCGTCGGGGGTGTCCCACACCAGGAGGACGGAGCGCAGCCGGTCGAGAATCCGATCGACGGCCTTTGCGGTGATGCGTCCCCGCAGATCGTCGACGAGAGTCTTCCTCGCTACCCCGTCGTCGACGGCCCCGAGCCGGGCCAGTGCCTCGATGATCCCGAACTCGGCGGTGGTGAAGTCGTTCGCTGTGCGGAACACCGACGCGCGTTGGCGCGCGCGATTCGCGAGCACGCTCATCGTTGCGGGTGGGGGCACCACCAGATCGGGTCTCGAGCGCAGGAGAGCAACGAGTTCCGTGTCGCGGCGATCGGACAGCCACCGGGCGAGCGAGTCCGATCCGGTGTCGGGGGCGGGCGTGGTGGGTGTCATCCGGTCCAGATTAGAGACCTGAGATGGCCTGAGACGAACTCACCTGCCAAAATGAGGGTCATGGCTGACAAATCGAAGAACCTCTACGTCGATCGCGGATGGCCGGAGTTGGCAGATGGCGACCATGCGGTCACCGAACTGTCGTCGACGCGTTCGGGTCCGCTTTCCCCGTACGGCGAGGACGCCGTGTTCCCGGTCCCGGCGGACGAGCTTCCGTACACGCACCCGCGCACCGTCATCAACCGCTGAGTTCCTCGACATCGACTCTTCCTCGACTGTCACACTCCCGACAACGAAGAACCCCGCACCGAATCCGGTGCGGGGTTCTTGTTTGTAGCTGGTGTGCTGCCTACTGGGGCAGGACTGCGCGGACCGCGTCGAGGACGGCGGGGTCGAGCGCGATACCGGCGGCCTGCAGCGCATCGACGCCCTGCTCGAAGCCGTCGATGATGCCCTGGGCCTCGGCAGGCAGTGCCGGAGCGTCGGAGAGCTGCGGAACCTGACGGTTCTCGGTGACCGGTGCGGGCGTGGACTGAGCGGGAGCGCTCGGGGCGTCACGCTGGGTCGGAGCGCTGGACAGCCCCAGGCTCGAGGAGCAGGACGGCCATGCGCCCCAGCCCTGGCCTGCGAGGACGCGCTCGGCGACGGCGATCTGCTGGTCGCGGCTGGCCTGGTTGGCGGTGGGTGCGTATTCCTGGCCGCCGTAGGCGTTCCAGGTGCTCGGCGAGAACTGCAGGCCGCCGTGGTAGCCGTTGCCGGTGGCGATGGCCCAGTTGCCGCCGGACTCGCACTGTGCGAGGCGGTCCCAATCGGAGTCGGGGGCTGCGGCGGCGGTGCCGCTGAAGGCAACACCGGTGACGCCGAGGACGGCGCCGGTCAGCGCGAACTTCGCGACGGTCCGGCCGGTGTTGGTGGGCTTGCGATGGCGTCCGCTCATGTCGGTTCCGTTTCCTCTCCGCACGCGCCTACGAGGTCAGCTGTCGGGTTCGGACTGAAGAGGTAGTCCGGCCGTTGCGCTCGTCGAGCGTTCCGGCTTCACCCCAAGGCCTGCCGCGTGAGCGGCGGGCCGGGCCTCCGAGGAAGCGACCGGCGGGGCCGGGTGCTTCCGAGGGAGACCGGTTGGGTCCCCCGTTTCCTGTCCCTCGTGGATCGTTTGTCGGGATAACCGGACTTCCGCGGGACAGGAATTTGGCGCGGCGGGCCCGGGTTGGTTGGACCAGGCGGTCCGACCGATGACGACGGTAACGGTTCGGGTGGGCGAGTGTCACCAATTGATAACGCACGACCGTTTGCGGGCCCGCGGCTGTGCTGGGGCTATGTCACGCCGAATTCGCTGGTAGTCGCGCGAGTAGACCCTCAAAGCCGTTTCGAGCCGTCGCTGTTATCAGCTCGTTACGTGATTAAGGTCACATGTAAGTCGGGCGCGCGTCGACAGGAACGATGTCCTTCCCGAGCGGCATCAGGGAGATCGGGATCATCTTCAGGTTCGCGATCGCGAGCGGAATGCCGATGATCGTGATGGCCATGGCGATCGCTGTCGTGATGTGTCCGAGGGCCAGCCAGATGCCGGCGACTACGATCCAGATCACATTCCCGATCAGGGAACCTGCCCCCGCGGTCGGCTTGTCGACCGTCGTCTTCCCGAACGGCCACAGTGCGTAGACGCCGATCCGGAACGACGCGATGCCGAACGGGATCGTGATGATGAGGATGCAGCAGATGATGCCGGCGAGGAAGTAGCCGAGTGCCAGCCACAGGCCGCCGAAAATCAGCCAGATGATGTTGAGAACTACCCTCATGAGCCGTTACCGCCCTTCGAGCGTCGACCCGACTGCAAGGCGAACGCGATGGCCAGCGCGAAGCCGAGCGGCCACGCGAGAGTGAGCAGGAACAGGACGAGGCCCGGCTTGCCGTCGGTGAGGGCCGGCGTCAGGAAGATCGCGACCACCGCCGCGATGCCTACGGCGAAGCACACGATAGCGGCGTTGAACAGGCCCTTGCGGGGCGCACGAGCAGAATCGGAAGAAGAGTTACCCACGGCGTCTACGGTAGTCGCCGGCGGTCGGGGGCGGTATGTGCGTCGGGGTACACTGAAACGCGTCTGCGCGTCCCGCTCGATGAGTTTGGGGCGCGTTGTTTTGCATGTCCATATCGTGCCCTCGGGCACGGCCGTCCAGGAGCAGGTGAGCGCGGTGCCGACCGGCAAGGTGAAATGGTACGACGTCGAGAAGGGCTTCGGCTTCCTGTCTCAGGATGAAGGCGAGGACGTCTACGTGCGCGCGTCGGCCCTCCCGGAGGGCGTCGAGAGCCTCAAAGCGGGCCAGCGCGTCGAATTCGGGATGGCTGTCGGTCGTCGCGGACCCCAGGCGCTCAAGGTCGAATTGCTCGAGAAGCCGTCGCTGCGGCAGCAGGCCGGGCGGCGTGAGGCAACGGCGCGTGAGCGACGCTCACCCGACGAGTTGCACGGCATGGTCGAGGACATGATCAAGCTCCTCGAGGTCGCGATCCAGCCCGATCTGCAGCGTGGTCGCTACCCGGACCGCAAGGCGGGGCAGCGGATCTCCGAGGTCATGCGCGCTATCGCCCGCGAGCTCGATCACTGAGACAGACCACCGGGACAAAGTGGAATGCCGTATCCGATCGAATCGGATACGGCATTCCGCTCTTGCGACCTCGAGGACCTGGAGGGAGTGGGCTCAGAACGTCTGGACGGCCCACACGGCGTGAGCGATCGGCTCGCCCGCTTCGTCCACCACCGCGGAGGGCAGCTGGACCTCCACACCGAGCAACTGCAGAGTCGGATCGCTCGGCACGGTGATCGCGCTCCGCTGGCCCGGCTCGACCATGATGCCGTCGAGGAACGTCTCACCCGTCTGGAGATCGCCGTACACGGCGATCAGACGCCACGGTGCGTCGGAGATCTCCGACGGCAGCGACAACTGAAGCGGATATCCGGCTCGGACGGAGAGCTGGGTGATGGGATTCTCGACGCAGTCCTCCAGGTTGACGTTGCAATGCTGTGTCGGGGACACCGTGACCGAGTTGCCGTCTCCGTAGGCGGTGATCTCGGGCAGTCGCGGCTCGGCCGAGTCGACGAGTGCCCACACCACTGCGCCGATACCCACGGCGGCCACCACCAGGACTACCGCGATCAGCGCGATCGCCTTCTTCGTCCGGGCTTGCAGATTCATCGGCTCCCATTTCGTGTCGGCTGCCCGTCCGCGCGCCTTCGGCGCTCGTCGGCAGTGTCGGTGGAGGCATGCTCGGGCCTCCTGCCACCCAGGCCGGGCAGCAACGTCTTTCCACGGTAGGTGAGCAGGGTCTGGGTGAAACCGAGAACCAGCACCACCGTCACCACCGAGAATCCGATCCACAGCTCGGTGGGCAGCAGAACCCCCATGGCGCCGCCCAGAACCCAGCTCAGCTGAAGGACGGTTTCCGACCGGCCGAATCCGGATGCGATGGATTCCTCGGGCAGGTCCTGCTGTAGCGAGGCATCCAGCGACACCTTCGCCAGCGCACTGGCACATGCGGCGACCAACGCGGCGAACGCGGCGGCGAGCACGTTGTCGGTCGCGGCGACGATCGCCGCCACGATGACCGCGGCAGCAGCACATCTCACGATGATGAGAGCGGGCCGCCCCAGAGCCATCCGCGCACCGGTCGCGTTCCCCGCGAAGTTACCGATCGCGGCGGCAGCACCGACGAGACCCAGCATCGCCGCCTGCATGAGCGGTGATTGCTCGGTGGCGCTCTTCGCCACGAACGCGATGAACAGGGTGAGGAAGCCGGTGAGCACACGGATGGTGCCGTTGCCCCACAGTCCTGTGACGACTGTGCGGCCGAGTGGATACCGACGCTTGCCGTTGGTGGTGATCACCTCGGTCTTCGTATCGAGCACCTCGGTGCGGGCATCGGATCCGTGGTACTTCAGCGTCGCGGGCACCTCGCCCTCGGTGACCTCGACCCATGCCGGGATCCGCATGCTCAGATACGCGCCGAAGACGGTGATCGCGGCGCACAGCCACAGAGCACCGGCCGAATCGAACGCCCACGCCGCCGCGCCGGCGATCGCGCCGGCACCGAGTGTGCCTCCGACCAGGCCGAACACGGTGAGTCTGGAGTTGACACGCACGAGGTCTATCTCAGGTGGCAGCACACGAGGCGTGACCGCGGATTTGAGTACCGCGAAGGATTTGCTGAGCACCATCATCGCCAGCGCCGCGGGATACAACGCCCAACTGTCGAAGTTGAAGATCAAGATGACGGCGAGGACGGTCCGCAACCCGAACGACGTCGCCAGCGCCACGCGACGGCCGTGCTGGAGTCGATCCAGGAGCGGACCGATCAACGGAGCGATGACGGCGAACGGCGCGATCGTGATGAGCAGATACAACGCGACCTTCGTCTTGTCCTCACCGGTCGCGGCGGAGAAGAACAGCGTGTTCGCCAAGGCCACCGCCATCGCGGCGTCGGCGGCGAAATTCGCCATGGTCGCGTACGTCAGTGCCGTGAGACCGGACTTGTCGGCGCCATCGGCGGTCGCGGCGCGACGGAAAGTAGCGATGCCCTTGTGAGTGAGCTCCCGGCTTCGGAATGCCGCGACCCGCGTCACCGTGAGCTTGCGGGGCATCCGCGGTGCGCGGGGCCCCCTGTTGTCACTCGACCGGCTGTTGTCGCCCGACCGGTCGTCCTCGGGGTCGGACGAATCCTTCGACGGCCCGGAGCCCTTCGCTGCCGCGCGTGCGTCCGTGCCTTCCGGGCCCGAGCGCTGTGACTCGTCTATCGGATGCAATGGCGGCAGCGGTGTGCGGCGCGCTGAGACGCGGCGCGGCGGCGGATAGTTGCTGTACCCCGGATGCCGAGAGCCCGGGGCACGATCGTCCGCCTTGTCGGCAGGTCGCTCTTCCCGTTCGGTCACCCTTCGATTCTTCACCACTGCGCAGCGGTTGTGGAGTCGGGCCGGTCGTCGTGTTGCTCGCTGTGCCGAGTCACGGGACGAACCGGACTTCGAACAGCGTCGGCCACAACTTGCCCGTCACGAGGAAACGGTCCGTGCCCGGGATGTGGGCGATCCCGTTCAAGACGTCGACATCGTCCCGATCGGCGTCGGAGAGCCGGTCGAGCAGCGCGGACGCGTCGATCGTTGCGCCGACCCGACCGGACTCGGGGTCGATCCGCACGATCTCCTCGGTCTTCCACACATTCGCGTAGACGACGCCGTCGTCGGTGCATTCGAGCTCGTTCAGGTTCGACACCGCACGACCGTTGCGATGGACAGTGACCCGCCCCAGCTCGGCGAACGTGTCGCGGTCCCTGAACGTCAGGTCCGCGGAGCCATCGCTCATCACCAGGCGATCGGGCTGGTCGCACAGACCCCAGCCCTCACCGTCGTACTCGATCCGGCGTCGCTCCGCGAGGCTGTCGCGGTCGCGGACGAACGCCACACCGTCCTTCCATGTGAGCTGCCACACCGCCCCGTCGGTAACAGTGATGCCCTCGCCGAACATGTCGTCGGGGAGCGGCACCCGGGTGCGTTCGGTGGGTGCGTCGAGTGGGCGAGCCGACACCCACGACGACCCCTCGCGCCCGGTGCCCTCGAACAGTTCACCGTCATCCACTTCGAGACCCTGGGTGAACGCCGCCGGATCGTGGGGATGCTCCGCGACGATCTCGACGCGTAGTTCGTCTGCCGGCGGCCCGGGTTCGTCGACAACGGTGTCGCTGCAACCCGCGGTCAGCAGGGTGAGGGCGAGCGCGAAGGTGGCCGGTCGACGCTTCATGAGTCCATCTTCCTGTTGTCTTCGACGGTTTCTTCTCGGCCGTCTCATGTGTCTTCTCATGGCCGGGCACCACGCCGGGGCATCGGTCCGGCACAATGGTGCTCGTGAGCGTTGCATCTTCTGCCGTTGCCCCCGGAACGGTTCCTTCGGTGGATCCGGCCGTCCGATCGGTGCTCGCTGAGGCCGTGGAGGTCGCACGGGCTGCCCTGAACGAGCTCGGAGAGGGTGTCGTCGGCGCCTATCTGGGCGTCACCGCCGAGGACGAATGCGCAGCAACACACCGCTTCGCAGCCGACCTGGCCGGATATCACGGCTGGCAGTGGGCCGTCGTGGTGGCCGCGGCGCCCGAATCCGACCACGTCACCGTCAGTGAACTCGTATTGCTGCCGGGCCCCGAATCGTTGGTCGCACCCGTTTGGGTGCCGTGGAACGAACGGATCCGGCCCGGCGACCTGGGCCCCGGCGACCTGCTGGCTCCCACACCGAACGACGAGCGGCTCGTGCCGGGCTACACCGCCTCCGGCGATCCCGACGTCGACGAGACTGCCGGTGAGATCGGGCTCGGCCGCAAGCAGGTGATGAGCCTCGAAGGTCGGCTCGACGCAGCGCAGCGGTGGTTCGACGGCGAGTACGGCCCCCACTCGGAGATGGCCAAGGCCGCACCGTCGACGTGCATGCTGTGCGGGTTCTATCTGCCGCTGGCGGGATCGCTGCGGGCAGCGTTCGGTGTGTGCGGAAACGAATTCGCCGCCGACGGTCATGTCGTGCACGCCGAATTCGGGTGCGGTGCGCACTCCGATACCACCCTGCCCACCGGTGCGGGTTCGCCGCAGTTCGATGCGTACGACGACGGGGCGGTCGAGATCGTCGAGCTTCCTGCCGTCGCTGCAGAGCGCACGGAGAACGCCACTGCGGAGCAGACCGAGGCCACTGCCGCAACCGAGAACGCACAGTCGGAACAGACCGACTGACGTGCACGTCTCCGACACCGCGGATCCGTTCGGCACCGCGGCGCTACGCGACGGTCTCGTAGCCGCGTGGCGATCGTCGCCGACGCGTCTGCGGGAGGACGTCGCTACCGAAGCGGATCTCGTCCGTACCGGATACCGCGACCGGGTTCTGACCGAACTGGCACAGAACGCGGCCGACGCTGCGAGTCGTGCCGGAATCCCGGGCACGCTGCGGGTGTGGCGGGTCGGAACCTGCCTGCACATCGCCAACACCGGAGCGCCCCTCGATGAAACCGGTGTCCAGGCACTGACTGCGTTGCGTGCGTCGAGCAAGACCGGTGGCGTGGGGAGATTCGGTGTCGGATTCACCGCGGTCCTCGCGATTTCCGATGAGGTGGAGGTGCGGTCGCGTACCGGGTCCGTCAGGTTCTCCGCTGCACAGACCCGCGATGTCCTGGACGAGCACGGATTGGCCGTACCCGACGGCAGTGTGCCGACACTGCGCTTGGCATGGCCGAGCACGACCCCGCCGCCCGCTGGGAGCGACACCGAGGTGGTGCTCGACGTCCGTTTCGGAATCGATGCCGAGACGCTGCTCGACGATTTCCGCCGTGAGGCGATCGATCTGCTGCTCGAATTGCCCGCACTGCAGACGATCGTCATCGACGAGGACGAGTTCGTCCGTACCGAGAGCGTTCTCGAGTCCGGGCTGAGGGAACTACGCATCGGAGATCACTACTGGTGGGAGCATCGCGGAGCTTCGGCCCGATGGCTCGTGCCCGTCGTCGACGGCGTGGTCCGGCCGGTCGGCGATGACGTGCTCCGCGCGCCCACCCGGTCGGACGAGGAACTGTCGTTGCCGGCGCTCGTCGTCGCCGACGTTCCGATGCAACCGGACCGCCGGCGGATGCTGCCGGGTGCGCCGGTCGAGCATCTCGTTCAGGGATACGCCGACTTCGTCGCGTCGTTGCCCGGCGATCAGCGACTCGTGCTGGTGCCGACACCGGGTTTCGCGCGCAGCGAGGTCGACGGACGCATCCGGGAAGCGCTGTTCGAGGAGCTACGGAGCAATCGATGGCTCCCTGCGGCCGACGGCGGAGACGATCTGTCGCCGGACCGCGCGGCGGCGCTGACCGGACTCGACGATGCCCTGGCCGAAGCACTCGACGAGGTCGTTCCCGGCCTGATCTCCCCGGCGCTGTGTTCACCGCGCCACGCGGCGGCGCTCGCTTCCGTCGACGTGCATCGCATCGGTCTCGCTCGGGTCGCCGATCTGCTCGCCGGACATTCGCGGGAACCGGCCTGGTGGCACCGGCTGTACCAGGCGCTGACACCGCTGGTCGTCGATGCCGTCACCGCGGAGGAGCTCGCGGCGCTCCCCGTGCCGCTGTCCGATGGACGGACCGTCACCGGCCCTCGGACCACGGTCCTGCACGATCTCGGCTCCGTCACGTTGCCGTGGGTGCGGCTGGTGCATCCCGACGCGGCGCACCCGTTGCTGACCCGGCTCGGCGCCGGCACCGTGACCGCCGAAGACCTGCTCGGCGATCCGGCGCTCGTCGCTGCCATCGACGATGTGCACCACGACCCCGACGACCAGTCGGCGGAGGACCTCGCCGCCGTCGTGTTGACGCTCGTCGCGAAGGTCCCGGCCGCGGCTGTGCCCCGTGAACTCGGGATGCTGCTGTTGCCCGACACGGAAGGTGAACTCGTCCCCGCAGACGAGCTTCTTCTCCCGGATGCGCCTCTCGCGGAGGTTCTCGTCGAGGATTCGCCCTTCGGCACGGTGGACGAGGGTCTCGTCGAGAAGTACGGCGCCGATGCGCTGCACGCGATCGGTGTCGGGTGGGGTTTCACCGTGTTGCGCGCCGAGCTACCGACCGGACCCGACCACGACCTGCCCGATGAGGACACCTGGTGGCACACCATCGGCACCGATCCCGAGACGCTCGTCGCGGTGCGCGATCTCGACCTCGTCGACGAGACCCGCTGGGACCGTGCCCTCGCGTTGCTCGCCGCGGAGCCCGACACCGCCGCGACACTCACCGACCGTGACGGCTACACCGCGTGGTGGCTGCGCAACTACGCCGTCCTGGGAGACCAGCCGCTGGGCCACCTCCGGTACGTGGATGACGCTGCCTTCGAGGGCCTGCTCGATCCGTGCACACACCCCGACGCGGGAGCGTTCCGCGCGTGCCTGGCCGGAACCGGGATCGACGATCCCCACCTCGCCGAGATCCTGCTCGATCGGCTGGCAGACCCGGGGCGTCGCCCCGACCCGGCCGCCGTCGTCGCCGCGCACGCCGCACTCGCGCGGGCCTACGCCACCGGAACCGTCGATCTCGACAGCGTGATCCTGCCCGCCGGGGTCCGTAGCCTGGCGGGGACCGTCGTCGATGCCGCAGAGGCACTCGTGGCCGACCTGCCGTGGTTCGCTTCGGTGATCCCGGCCGACCGGCTGGTCGTCGTCGACGACGCCGCTGCGGCCGCGCTCGCCGAACTCCTCGACATCGCCGCGGCGTCGGCCGTGATTTCCGGCGAACCGACCGGACCGGGCCGGGCTACGACCTGGCGGCGTGAACCGGACGCAGTCCTCGCTTCGGTGGCGTCGGGGCTGCCGTTGCCGGCGCGGCCACTGGTGGTGCACGAGCAGCTCGCAGTGCGCTGCACCGGCGCGATCACCGGCGACCGCGAGGTGCCGTGGTGGGTCGATGCGTCCGGCACCGTCCACTGCACGCGTCTCGGTCTGCCGGGCGCACTCGCCGGGTTGTCCCGAAGCTCGTGACGGTCGACGAAGCGACGCTCGACTGGGTCGTCGACATTCGCAGTCCGGAGCTCACCACGGCGATCACCGTGATCACTCATACCGGTGGCGGGGTCGCGAACGCAGTGATCGCCACGATTGCGGTGGTGCTCCTGCTGCGTGCATCCAGGCCGGCCGACGCGTTACTCGTCGGGGGAGCGGTGGCCACGGGATGGCCCGTGATGACGGCGATCAAGAATCTCGCCGTCCGGACGCGCCCGCCCGAGCCCGATCGGCTGATGGACCTCGCTACGTGGTCGTTCCCGTCTGGGCACGCGATGATGAGCGCGGTGATCGCGACGACCCTCGCGGCAGTCGCGATGCGGACCTGGCACCGGGGCGACCGCCGGAGAACCACAGCGATCGTCTGCCTCGGTGCCTACACGGTACTGGTGGGGCTGAGCCGCGTGTACCTCGCGGCGCACTGGTTGACCGACGTCCTCGCCGGGTGGATTCTCGGTGTCGGCTGGGCGTTGCTGTGGGTGTGGTTGATCACGTGGATACAAGGCAGGCGAGCACGCCGCTAGCTCCGTTGTTCGACCAACCGCTGTGCTCAGTCCAGGCCTACCTGGGCGCCCCGCCTCCCGCGGCGCGACGCCGACCTCTGAACCAGGAACAGAGTAGTTCCCAAGAGTCCCACGATGATTCCGGCGATACAGACGGGCAGTGCATCCGACCATCGGTCGCCGGTGAGCAGGACCACGAGCGCGGCGATCGTCCAGAACGCAGTCCCGAGTGCAAGTGCGGGCCGCGGATCGGCCAACAGGCGGATCCGCTCGGTGATCGTTTCGGTGTCTCTCACGAATTGCAGATTAGATCGTCGCCGCTGCAATAATCTTCACCCGTTGCGACGCACCGTACTCGACGAGCGGAAAAAGTGGACATGGCCGTAGGAACCGATTCCAAGAGATCATCCTTCCTGGATGCGTATTTCAAGATCAGCGAACGAGGTTCGACGGTCTCGCGGGAGGTGCGTGGCGGACTCGTCACGTTCTTCGCGATGTCGTACATCGTGGTCCTCAACCCCCTGATTCTCGGCAGCTTCTCCGCCGACGACGCGACCGCGAAGATCGATGTCCTGGGCAACATCCTGCCGGTCAACCAGGTTGCCGCGGTCACCGCACTCGTGGCCGGTCTGATGAGCATCATCTTCGGTGTGGTCGCGAACTACCCGTTCGCGATCGCCGCCGGCCTGGGCATCAACAGCCTGCTCGCGGTGACGATCGCCCCTCAGGTTACGTGGCCCGAGGCGATGGGCCTCGTCGTGATCGACGGCATCATCATCGTCGTGCTCGCCCTCACAGGCTTCCGCACCGCCGTGTTCAACGCGATCCCGAGGGAGCTCAAGGCGGCAATCGCTGCCGGTATCGGTGCGTTCATCGCGTTCATCGGCATGGTCGATGCCGGTTTCGTGCGGCGCATCCCCGACGCGGCCGGCACCACCGTCCCCGTCGGACTGGGCATCGACGGTTCCATCGCGTCGTGGCCGACGTTCGTCTTCGTCGTCGGTGTGCTGCTCATGGGTGTGCTCGTGGTGCGGAAGGTGCGAGGTGGCCTGCTCATCGGTATCGTCACCACCACGATCCTCGCGATGATCGTCGAGGCCGTCGCGGAGGTCGGGCCGTCGCAGGGCACCAACCCGAAGGGCTGGAACCTCGGCCTACCCGCAGCCCCCGAATCCTTCATCGGCATCCCCGACCTGGCATTGGTGGGTGATGTGAACCTGTTCGGCGCGTTCACCCGCATCGGTGTGATCGCCGCGTCGCTGCTCGTGTTCACTCTCGTGCTCGCCAACTTCTTCGATGCCATGGGCACCATGACGGGCCTCGGCAAAGAGGCCGACCTCACCGACAAGGACGGCAACTTGCCGGGCATCGGCAAGGCCCTCGTCGTCGAAGGTGCCGGCGCCATCGTCGGTGGTGGAGCGTCCGCATCGTCGAACACTGTGTTCGTCGAGTCCGCGTCGGGCATTGCGGAAGGGGCCCGCACCGGCCTCGCCAATGTCGTCACCGGCCTGATGTTCCTGCTCGCGATGTTCCTGACCCCGCTCTACGAGGTCGTGCCGATCGAGGCTGCGGCCCCCGCGCTCGTCGTCGTCGGTGCGCTCATGATCGGTCAGGTCCGCGACATCGACTTCACCAAGTTCGAGGTCGCTCTCCCCGCGTTCCTGACGATCATGGCGATGCCGTTCACCTACTCGATCGCCAACGGTATCGGCGTCGGCTTCATCACCTGGGTTGTCCTCCATGCGGTGAGCGGCAAGGCGCGCACCGTCCATCCGTTGCTGTGGGTCGTGGCGGCGCTGTTCGCGCTGTATTTCTCCGTCGATCCGCTCACAGAACTGCTCACCTGACACAGCGCTGGGTCGAGGGTCCGGTCTGTCCCGTATTGTGCTCGCCATGATCTCGGACACACGGGCACTCGCAGGCGACCTCGCGCTTGCTGTGGTGCGTTTGACGCGTCATCTACGGGGACAGCGCAGCCATTCCCGAGTCACTCTGACACAACTGTCGGCCATGCAGACGTTGCGGACGGAGGGGGCGATGACCCCCGGCGGGCTCGCGTCCCGCGAACGGGTTCAGCCCCCGTCGATGACGCGTGTGATCGCGTCGCTGAACGAACTCGGCCTGGTGGAGCGCACTCCGCACCCCACCGACGGCAGGCAGATCATCGTCAAGTTGTCGTCCGCAGGAGACAGCCTGCTCGCCGATGAGCACCAGGCGCGCGAAGAGTGGTTGACCGAACGTCTCACGAAGCTCGACGACGCCGACATCGCCACCTTGCGCGAGGCGGTCGTCATCCTGACGGAGCTGGTGGCCGAGGAGGACTAGTCGAGTCCGATGCGGCGATCGTGTCTCCGGCTGGGAGAATGTTGCCGTGGTTCACGTCATCGACATCGACGATCCCGCCGACCCCAGGCTGGACGACTTCCGCGACCTCAACTCCTCGGATCGGCGTCCTGATCTTCCTGGTGGAAAGGGGCTGGTGGTCGCCGAGGGCGTGCTGGTCGTACAGCGCATGCTCGACTCCCGATTCCCGTTGCATGCCATGCTCGGTGTCGATCGTCGCCTCGGTGAACTCGCCGACGACCTGCGCGACACCGGGCGGGCGGGACTGTCTCCGGACGTGCCGTACTACCGGACCGACGCGGGCGTCATGGCAGAGGTGGTCGGCTTCCACCTCAACCGCGGCGTGCTCGGGGTCGCGTATCGGCCCGAGCCGCTCGACCTCGTCGAGGTGATCGAGAAGTCCACCACCGTCGCGGTGCTCGAAGGCGTCAACGATCACGAGAACATCGGTTCGATGTTCCGCAATGCGGCAGGACTCGGTGTCGACGCAGTGCTGTTCGGTAAGGGCTGCGCCGATCCGCTGTATCGGCGCGCTGTACGCGTGTCGATGGGACATGTCCTGCGCATTCCGTTCGCGCACGTCGACCAGTGGCCGCACGACCTCGATACGCTGCGTGACCGCGGATTCCAGCTGATTTCGCTGACCCCGAATCCGGAGGCGATGCCGCTCGCCGAGGCGATGACGGGGGAGAAGGTGGCGTTGCTGCTCGGCGCGGAAGGACCCGGGCTGACGGAGCAGGCCATGCGCGCCACCGATGTACGCGCTCGAATACCGATGGCGCCGGGCACCGATTCGCTCAACGTGGCGACGGCAGCGGCGATGGCGTTCTACGAGCGAGTTCGGATCCCCGGATGAATGCGACGTCCGTGCCCTCGCCGACTCCGTGGTCGACGGGGCTGTCGTTGGCCGCGTTCGCCTTTGCGATGACAACGGTCACGCTCGTCGCGATCGGGGAGGTCCTCGCGGACATTCATCCCGCGGTGGCGGTGCTCGTCAATATCGTGGCCGTCGCGGGAGCCACTCCGACCCTTCTGGTCTGGCGACGGAGAGCGGTGTGGCGGTGGGTGGCGCTGGGTATCGCTACCGCTGTGCCTGTGGCGTGGGCCGTGCTGTTGTTCGGATGAGCGTGGCCTGACCTACAGGCCCACCGCGCGGCGCCACCAGGGGCGCGTGGTCTGCTGCGCGGTCGGTGCGGGTTCTCCCGGTCGGTGCAGGGTGAAACTCCACACGTCGATGTCGCCCGGCTCGGGCTCGTCGTCGGTGCGACCGACGTACCGGAACCCGAGCCACGCGGCGTTTGCGGCTTCGACGAGGCGGCGGGGATGGAACGGCAGCGCTTCGGGATGCGGAACAGAACCTGCCGGCCACCGCATGGGGTGCTCGCCCGACCAGTACGGACGTTCCCACACGAACGGAATGCCCTCGTCTTCGTAGAACTCGATAGCGCCGGCCCCGAACGCGCGTCGGAGTGTGCCTCGCTCCCACGCCCCGAACGACCCCCACCCTCCGGCGGCATCGGACACGATCAGGTAGGTGTTCTCGGATGCGAGTGTGTGCAGCCAGTCCTCACTCACCGCGGACGGGCGGCGGTGGACGAGGTCGCGGCTGCACACCACGGTGACACCGGGGAAGCTGCCGACGAAGACTGTGTTGTCGTCGAACTCCGCGTCGTCCGGTCCCATTCCCGCAGCCACCTGCGCGAGTGTCGCGCGGCCGCCCACGGTGGCGTGCCGATCGGGATACAGTCGCGCGAGCAGAGCGTGCGCTGTGTCGAGGTCGGGGGTCGAATTACGCAGTACTGCAGCAGGATCCGGGGCGTCGACGTACCAGAGCGTCGACACGACCGCCGCCATCGGCGTCGGTCCTCAGGCGCGTCCGTTGCTGCGGACGCCTAGCAGTACGTCGTCCCACGACGGCAGTGCGGGCTTGCCGCGCTTGTCCTTGCTCGGGTTCGCTGCGGACTTGGCCGACGCTGCCGCGCCTCGCTGTGCGTCGGTGTCGGGTTCGGTGGCGACGGGAATCGTCCGGCCCGTCTCTACTACCGCGGTCTCGTCGTCGGAGGGTTCCGGCTGCCGGTCGATGACGACCGCGTCGGCCGGTGCGGCGACGAACCGCTCGGTCTCGGTGTCGGTCTCCACCGTGTCGTCGGTGTCGCGTGACGAGTACACCGGCGTCAGGTAGCGCAGGGGGCGACCGCAATCCGGGTCGACGAGGTCGGCGGCGATGTCGTCGAGCGCGGAGATCGTGCCACCGTGCGCATCGGGCTGATAGCGCCAGTGCGCAGCATTGGTGGAACGGCCGGCCTGCCATTCGAGTTGAGCGACCCAGTGGCCGTCGTCGTCGCGCCATGCATCCCACGTCGCGTCGTCGAGGTTGTGTCCGCGCGAGCGGAACGCCTGCGTGACGATCTCGAGGAGTGTCTGCACTGTGGGGCCGTCGGGGCGGACCGGGTGCCCCTTCTGTGCCATGTCGGCTGCGCGGGAACGCTCGAGCAGTACCGGATAGGCGAATCGTTCGACCTTCGAGATCGGAATGCCGGCTTCTTCGGCAACCTGCTCGACGGACGCCCCGGCCCGGATGCGGGCCTGGATCTCGCGCGGGCGGAGGGTGCTGGCGGTTTCGATCTGGATCTGCCCCAGTCGGGCGAGGTCGCCGCGCGATGCGGCGCGAAGTGTGTCGTCGACCGGAATGCGGAACTTGTCCCCCGTTGTGGGATCCGCGAGCACGACATGCTTAGCATCCGGCTCGAGACCCACCACCTTCAGTTCTCGCACACTGACCTCCTCGCGCCGGCTCGCGATCGACTTGCCCGAGATTATCGGAGTTGTCCTCGATCCGGGAGGTGGACACGCCGCGCCACGCCGAGTCGAATCACAAGAATTCCGGCCGGAGGCGTTATCGTCCTAGGTTTGCCGATTATGTCTCGATGTGTGGTTGAGAGTTTCAACGAATGATTCGAGGGCCGGGCCCTGTGGGCCCGGCCCTCGAACGAGCGCTGCGAGCAGCGATCAGTGCTGGGAGGGATCAGAGCTGGGAGACGACCCAGTCGATGCTCTTGGTCAGCTGCGTGATGTCCTCGGGGTCGATCGCCGGGAACATGCCGACGCGCAGCTGGTTCCGGCCGAGCTTGCGGTAGGGCTCGGTGTCGACGATTCCGTTGGCCCGCAGGATCTTCGCGACCTGTGCTGCATCGACGGACTCGGCGAAATCGACCGTACCGACGACCTGCGACCGCAGTGCCGGATCGGTGACGAACGGCGTAGCGAACTCGGAAGCCTCGGCCCACTCGTACAGACGCGACGACGAATCCTTGGTGCGCGCGACCGTCCAGTCCAGCCCACCGTTGCGGTTCATCCACTCGATCTGATCGGCGAACAGCAGCAGCGTGGCCAGCGCCGGCGTGTTGTAGGTCTGGTCCTTGCTGCTGTTGTCGACGGCGATCGGCAGCGACAGGAACTCCGGCGTGAACCGGCCCGACGCCTTGATCTCGGCGACGCGCTCGAGCGCAGCCGGGCTCATCAGCGCGATCCACAGGCCGCCGTCGGCCGCGAAGCACTTCTGCGGCGCGAAGTAATAGACATCGGCATCGGTGATGTTCACGGGCAGACCACCCGCGCCCGACGTGGCGTCGATCGCGATCAGCGCGTTGTCAGAGCCCGCGGGACGCGACACCGGCACAGCGACACCGGTCGAGGTCTCGTTGTGTGCCCAGCCGATCAGGTCGACGGACGAGTCGGCGACGATCTCGGGAGCCGAGCCCGGATCGGCGCTCACGACGACCGGGTCGCCGATGAACGGGTTGTTCTTCGTGACGGTCGCGAACTTCGACGAGAACTCGCCGTACGTGAAGTGCTGCGAACGCTCGCGGACCAGGCCGAATGCTGCGGCATCCCAGAACGCGGTGGTGCCGCCGTTGCCGAGGACGACCTCGTAGCCCTCGGGCAGCGAGAAGAGATCGCGCAGGCCGGAGCGGACACGAGCCACGACGTCCTTGACGGGCTTCTGGCGGTGGCTGGTGCCGAACACCGAAGCGCCGACGTCGACCAGCGACTGCAGCTGCTCGGGGCGGACCTTGGAGGGGCCGCAGCCGAAGCGGCCGTCTGCGGGCTTGAGATCGGCGGGAATGATCGGTGAAGCGTCAGCCATCGGAAAGCGTGTCCTTAAGCGTCGAGGGACAAGTGCAGGAGTAGTCTAAACCGCCCTGCCGCGCCGATCAGCGATGTGTGATCGAATCCCACCCCGCGACAGCATCGGCGGAGCGGGGATCGGGGCCGGTGTAGATGGCCGCGGGGCGCACCAGCTTGCCGAGCTTCTTCTGTTCGAGAATGTGAGCGCACCAGCCGCCCGTGCGGCCGCACGTGAACATCGCGGGCATCATCGCTGCGGGAACCTCCGCGAAGTCCAGGATGACCGCAGCCCAGAATTCGACGTTCGTTTCGATTGCGCGGTCGGGGCGACGCTCACGCAGTTCGGCGAGTGCGGCCTGCTCGAGGGCTGCAGCGGCCTCGTAGCGCGGTGCGTCGAGGCGCTTGGCGGTGGCGCGCAGCACGCGGGCGCGGGGGTCCTCCGCGCGGTACACGCGGTGACCGAAGCCCATGAGCTTTTCCTTGCGGTCGAGGAGCCCCTTGACCATGGCGCGTGGATCACCGCTGCGTTCTGTCTCCTCGATCATCGGCAGCACGCGCGCCGGTGCACCGCCGTGCAGCGGGCCGGACATCGCACCGACGGCGCCGGACAGCGCGGCCGGGGCGTCGGCTCCGGTCGACGCGATGACGCGCGCGGTGAAGGTGGAGGCGTTCATGCCGTGCTCGGCGGCGGACACCCAGTAGGCGTCGATGGCCTCGACATGCTTCGGGTCGGGCTCGCCCTTCCAACGCACCATGAAGCGCTCGGTGACGGTCTGCGCCTCGTCGACACGCTTCTGCGGGACGGCGGGCTGGTAGATGCCGCGTGCCGACTGCGCGACGTACGACAGTGCCATCACCGCGGACCGTGCGAGGTTGTCGCGGGCGGTCGCGTCGTCGATGTCGAGCAGCGGCGAGAAGCCCCAGATCGGTGCCAGCATCGCGAGTCCTGCTTGGACGTCGACACGCACGTCGCCGGTGTGGATCGGGAGAGGAAACGGTTCGGCGGGATGCAGTCCGCGGCCGAACTCACCGTCGACGAGCAGCGCCCACACGTCGCCGAAGGTCACGCCCTTGCCGACGAGTTCCTCGATGTCCACACCGCGGTATCGCAGTGAGCCGCCGTCCTTGTCGGGTTCGGCGATGTCGCTGGTGAAGGCGACGACGCCTTCGAGTCCTGCGACGAAATCCTCGGGTACGGACGCGTGTGGTGCCATGACGGTGTGGCTCTCCTCGTTCACGTGCGGCCCGATCCGGGCGGCACTGCCGGTGGAATGAGTGGGCAGTCTTGTGATCGGCAACTCATTCGGTCGTCGAAGAGGACTCTAGTCGCCCGTTACCCGCTTCGACCTCCGGGAGGTGTTCGCTTGTGGATAATCGGCGAATGGTCGACTCGGAGCACGAAATCAAGGACGTCCCGAGCAGCATCGCGGGTGTGCAGCACGGGGAGCGGCAACCGGAGCGGCAGCGCCTGCGGAAACTGGCGCAGGCCGCCCTGAACGCCGACATGACCGTCGACCAGCTGCAGACGATCATCGGCGATCTGGACAGAACTCTCGGCAACATGGACAACACCATCAGCGGACTGGACGGCGCGATCGCCGGACTGGGCGTCACGCTGGCCCGCTTCGACAGAACTCTCGACCAGGTCGACGCCACCGTGACCAAGATGGGCGACGTCGTCGGACGGCTCGAACGGGTGACAGGCCGTCTCGAATCCCTCGTCGACATCGCAGAAATCGCGACCCGCCCCTTGGGTGCACTCGAATCGGCGGGTCGCAGCATCGCCGCTCGGCTCGGCTGGACGGACCGTCCCGAGAACTCGGAGTAACCTCCACATCCGTGCAGGATCCGCAGAATCCACTCGCGTCGATGCGGGTGAACTACATCCCCACCGCCCCGGCGGAGGAGCCCTCGGACATCGATCTCGGTCCCGAAGACCTCGATGGGGGTTGGCTTCCCTACGCCCGACGCTGGCTGGCGGCCGCAGTGTCTGCGGGTGTACCCGAGCCCAACGCCATCGTCCTCGGCACCGTCGACGAACACGGCCACCCCGCGACCCGGACCGTGTTGTGCAAGGGAATCGACGCCGAGGGTGTCACCTTCTTCACCAACTACGGATCGGACAAGGCACGTCACCTCGACGCGGTGCCGTACGCGTCGGCAACATTCGTGTGGCTTCCGCTGCATCGACAGATCAGCATCCGCGGCCCCGTCGTCCGTGTCTCCGCCGAGGAGACCGAAGCCTATTGGCGGACGCGGCCGCGTGGCTCTCAGCTGGGTGCGTGGGCGTCACAGCAGTCGCAGCCCATAGCGTCGCGCGCTGACCTGGATCACGCGCTCGTCGAGGCCGGCGAGAGGTTCGGGGTCGACGGCGACATTCCCGTGCCCCCGTTCTGGGGCGGACTTCGGATTTCTCCGGACTTCGTCGAGTTCTGGCAGGGCCGGCCCAACCGGATGCACAACCGTGTCCGGACCCGGCTCGTCGACGGCCGGTGGCACACGCAGCGACTGCAACCGTGAGGCGGATTCTCGCCGACACCGCACCGCTGCAGAACAAGGACTATGCCCGCCTGTGGTGGGCCGGTGTCGTGACGGTGATCGGTGCTCAACTGTCGGTGGTCGCGGTTCCCCAGCAGATCTACGAAATCACCCGCAACTCGGCGTACGTCGGCCTGACCGGTGTGTTCGGCCTGGTACCGCTCGTCGTGTTCGGGTTGTCGGGCGGAGCGCTCGCCGACGTCATGGACCGCCGCACACTGCTGACGATCACGTCGGTCGGCCTCGGCGGGACGTCGCTGCTGCTGTGGGCCCAGGCCGCGGCCGGGCTGAACAACGTCTGGATCCTTCTGGGTCTGTTCTCTCTGCAACAAGCATTCTTCGCCGTCAACCAGCCGACGCGTGCTGCCATCATCCCGCGCCTGCTGCCGACCGGTCAGATCGCTGCAGCGACCTCACTGAACATGACGGTGATGCAGTTCGGTGCGATTGCCGGACCGCTGCTTGCCGGGGCATTGATTCCGGTCCTAGGGCTGTCGACCCTGTATCTGCTCGACACGATCTTCCTGCTCGCGACGCTGTGGGCGGTGATCCGGCTGCCGTCCATACCGCCGCTCGGCGAGACGACACGGGCAGGACTGCGCGCGGTACTCGACGGCTTCCGGTATCTGTCGACCCAGAAGATCCTCCTCGCGTCGTTCATCGTCGACATCGTCGCGATGGTGTTCGGCATGCCGCGCGCGCTGTTCCCTCAGATCGCGCACGAATCGTTCGGCGACCCCGCGACGGGCGGCTTCGCACTCGGACTGCTGTTCGCGTCGATGTCCGTCGGCGCAGTGCTCGGCGGCGTCTTCTCCGGTTGGTTGCCGCGGGTGCGGCGCCAAGGTCTCGCAGTGATGGTGTGCATCGCGCTATGGGGTGTCGCGATGATCGGTTTCGGTGTCGCGGTGTGGTTCGCGGTGCCGGGTGGTAGTGCGGTGCTGCTGTGGGTGGCGCTCGCGTTCCTCGCATTCGGTGGTGCGGTCGACATGGTGTCGGCGGCGTTCCGGTCGACGATGCTGCAGACAGTCGCGACCGACGAGATGCGTGGCCGGTTGCAGGGCGTGTTCATCGTCGTCGTGGCGGGAGGCCCGCGGATCGGGGACGTGCTGCACGGTGCTGCGGCCGCAGCGGTCGGGACCGCCGTTGCAGCGGCCGGCGGTGGTGTACTCGTGGTGGTCGGAACTCTGGTGTGTGTCTTCGCGTTTCCCGCGTTCGTGAGGTATCGCGTACGCAGAGACGGCACACCCGAGGCGTGACGGTGGAGGTCAGGCGGGGAGCGGTGCCCTCAGTTCGGTGACTGCGATTCTCGCGGCCTCACCGATCGCTGCATCCACCAGGGGCAGTGACGGTTCCGCACGGGCGGCACGTGTGAAGACCGCGACCGCCACCGGGTGCTCGCCGGGGAACTCGACGACCGCGACCTCGTTGCGGATGATGCCGATCGTGCCGGTCTTCCCTGCCACCGACACCCCGCGGTATGGGAAGGCCGCGGCGATGCGATGCGGCCAGATCTGGCTGCGCATCACGTGTCGGACGAAGCCGGTCTGCTCGGCGGAGAGCACGTCACCTGCCCATACTGTGGCGAGGAGCCGTGTCATCTCCTCGGCAGTGGTGGCGCTGGTGAACGCCGGGTCGTAGGCCGACACCGACCACGCCGCGTCGTTGTCGGTGAGGGCTTTGAACGCCTCGACGGTGGTGTGGCTGTCCGTCTCCTCGATCAGTCGCCGGTACATGTCTGCGGTGCCACCCACGATGTTCGTGTGTTCGAGGCCGAGTCGGGCGAGCATGTCGTGGACTGCGACGGTGCCGATCTCGCCGAGCAGCACATCCGCGGCGGCATTGTCGGAGACGATCATCATCGACGCGGCAATATCGCGTCTGCTCATGGTGACCGGATCGCGCATGGTCGCGATGCCGGTGGAGCCCGGTGTGCACTCGGACGGCTCGATGCGCAGTTCGGACCTCGGATCGATCCTGCCGGCGTCCACCTCTGCGCAGAACGCGAGGAACAGCGGCAGTTTGTACACCGACGCGAGCACGACCCGCTCCTCGCCGTGCACCGACAGCGTGGCCTCGTCGTCCGAGCAGCGGCGCGCGTGCAACCAGCCACTGCACCCGGCGTCGGCGAACACGGCCCGGATCCGGTCGGTAGCCGTGCTCATTTTGCGCGCTCCCGGAACAGCACGCGATCGATCGCCGCGACGTGCCGGGCGACGTCGACGCTGGGACGCCACACGATGCGCACGCGCAGAGCGATGGCGTCCGGGGCGAGCGTCAGCCACGCGACACCGGGAACCGAGCCCGGGGATGCGGTGGATATCCCGAAGTGCGTGCCGGCAGCCACCGCAGCAAGGGCTGTGCGGTCGTCCGGGACGGTAGTTGCACCGACGTCGAGCCCTCGCTCTCGCAGAATGTCTTGTGTGGCATCGAAAGCCGCCGGGTTTCCGGCTCTCGGAGGTGTCGCGAACGACAGGTCGGAGAGCATCGGGAAACGCGGCCGCTCCGCCCGCGCACTGCGGTGCCCGGCCGGCACGACCACCCATCGGGGCGCCTTCGTCACCGGTCCGGCCTCGACGCCGTCGAGTAGTGCGGGGTGCTCGACGACCGCGAGGTCACACATGCCCGACCGGACCGCGGCGACCAGGTCGACGCTTGCGGCCACCTCGGTCGAGACCGTCACATCGGGTCCGGTGCGCAGTGCTGCGGCGCAGGCGGTGAGCATCCGGTCGGGGAGTGCGGCCGTCGCGCCCCAGCGCACGACGCCCCGCGCCTCGGAGACACGCTCGGCTTCGGCGAGGAATCTCTCGGAGTCGTCGACGAGCAGCCGTGCACGGGGGAGCAGAGCGGCGCCGGCGGTGGTCAGCACGGCTCCCTGCTGCGTGCGGTGGATGAGATCGGTACCGATGTGCTGCTCGAGTCGTCGAAGCCCTTGTGAAAGAGGAGGTTGCGTCATGTTCAGGGTGGCAGCAGCGCGCCCGAAGTGCCCTTCTTCCGCGACGGTGACGAAGAAGCGGAGGTGACGGATCAGATCCATGAACAGGAAACGTAGCGCGCAAGCCCGGTCCTTCGGGGCCGGGTCAGCGCATCAATCATGTCGGTGGTCGTGGCTATGGTCTCGCTGTGCAGCTTCGATACCAGTACCGCGTCTACCCGACGCCCGGCCAGCAGCACATGCTGGCCCGGTCGTTCGGGTGCGCGCGGGTGGTGTTCAACGATGCACTGCGCGTCCGGCAGGACGCGTATGCGGCCGGGGTGACGCTCTCGGATACCGACGTGCAGAAGCAGGTGGTCACCGCAGCGAAGAAGACCCCACCACGGGCATGGCTGGCCGAGGTGGCGTCGGTAGCGCTGGTGCAGTCGGTGCGCGACGCGGCAGTGGCCTACCGCAACTGGTTCGACTCGATGTCGGGGAAGCGGAAGGGCCGCAAGGTCGCCGCGCCGCGGTTCAAGTCCCGCAAGGACAACCGGCAGGCGATCCGGCTGACCCGCAACGGGTTCTCGCTGCGTTCGAACGGGAAGTTGTATGTGGCGAAGGTCGGCGAGGTGAAGGTGGCGTGGTCGCGGGAGTTGCCGTCGGAGCCGTCGAGCGTGTCCATCATCAAGGATGCAGCCGGACGTTATTTCGCGTCGTTCGTGGTGGAGACCACCGACGAACCGCTGCCCGAGGTGGACTTCGAGGTCGGTATCGACCTGGGTTTGACGACGTTCGCGGTGCTCTCGGACGGGAAGGTCATCGAGTCCCCGAAGTTCCTCCGCCAGGCCGAACGGCGGTTGAAGAAAGCGCAACAGGCTCTGTCCCGCAAGGACAAGGGCAGCAGGAATCGGGCGAAGGCACGTATGCGTGTCGCGAAGGCGCATGCGAAGGTGGCCGATGCCCGCAAGGATTGGGCGCACACGCAGTCCACGGTGATCATCCGCGAGAACCAAGCGGTGTTCGTCGAGGACTTGTGTGTTATCGGGTTGGCGCGGACACGGTTGGCGAAGTCGGTGCACGATGCCGGGTGGGCGATGTTCACCCGCATGGTGGAGGAGAAGGCCGCCCGGTATGGGCGGACCTTCGTCAAGGTGGACCGTTTCTACCCGTCGAGTCAGTTGTGCTCGGTGTGTGGGATGAAGGACGGCCGGAAGCCGCTTTCGATTCGGGAGTGGCAGTGCGCGGCGTGTGGGGTGGTCCACGACCGCGACCTCAATGCTGCGAAGAACATCCACGCGGCCGGACGTGCGGAGTGGTTGAACGCCTGCGGAGGGACTGTAAATCCTGCCGTTTAGCGGGAGGTATGTCCCTGTGAAACAGGAACCCACCGGAGTGGCGCGTAGTGCTGCGGGAGGAATCCCGGTCGTTCACGGCTGGGAGGACGTCAAGTCATTGAACCAGTGCCTGCTGGGCGTCCGGCGGATCGGTGCATGGGGAGTTCGATGTTCGCGTCTTCCACGTCATCGACCAGCGGCGATACTTTTTGCGACCCGGCTCGGGCCCGTGCGGATATTGGCGGCGTGGATCGCTCGGGTGCTGTGGTGAGGGCATGACACAGCAGCGAACAGCATTGTCCCGCAGATGGTTTCTCAACGCGACGCTCGTAGCGGCGTCGGTACCCGTCGCTGCAGCATGCGGCGCACCGAGCGTCGCGACGGTTCCGGAGCAGGCATCCAATGGTGCGGCACCTGAATTGGAGGTGCGCCTGTCGGCCCTCGACGAGCGCCTCGCCGAGATCGAGAATCGGCATGCCGTGCGTCTCGGAGCGCTCGCACATTCACCGGGAAGCGGACGCACCTACACGCATCGCGGCGACGAGCGGTTCGCGATGTGCTCGACGTTCAAGGTGTACGCGGCGGCGGGCATCCTGCAACTCGAATCCCAGGGGCGACTGCGGCTCGACGACACTGTCGCCGTCGAACCGGGCGACATCGTCGTGAACTCACCGGTGACCTCCGAGAATCAGGGCAGACTGATGACATATGAGCAGCTCTGCGAAGCCGCACTCACACGCAGCGACAACACCGCCGGCAACCTTCTGCTGCGGCGACTGGGCGGGCCGGACGCGGTGACCACGTTCGCGCGCTCGGTCGGCGACCACGCGACACGCCTCGACCGGTGGGAACCCGAACTGAACGACGCCGCGCGCGGCGACGAGCGCGACACGACCACGGCGGTCGGGTTGGCCCGCGGATACCGGGATCTGCTGCTCGGCTCGGCGCTCGATCCGGCGCATCAACGGATCCTCACGGGGTGGATGCGCGCGAGCACTACCTCCGACACCAGGATGCGCGCGGGACTTCCCTCCGGTTGGGTCGCCGCAGACAAGTCCGGAGGGGGATATTTCGCCACCCTGAACGCGGCCGGGGTGGTCTGGTCGCCCGAGGGGGAGCCGTTGGTGCTGGTGATTCTCTCGGACACCACCACCGGTGACGTCGATGCTCCGTTCGAGAACGCTCCGATCGTGGACACGACAGCGGCACTGGTCTCGGCGATGCGGGCCGTGCCCTGATGACAGTGCTCTGAGGTAGGGCCCTGAATCAGGTAGGGCCCTGAATCGACAAGCCGAATCCGCCGTGAAGACGGTGCGCGCCGGGCACACTGTTGATCATGTCCGAGCCGATCCACCACTCGATCCGGGGCGGCGGATACCGAGCCTCGGTGTCCGGTACCGGTGCTGCGCTGCTCGCGCTCGACTACGACGACCATTCGGAGGCGCAGGGGTCGGTCACTCAGGGATCGGCGCGGGCGTACCGGCTGGTCGAGACCCCGGCCGGCCGCGAACCGCCACTGGGGTTCGGCGGCGCGGTGCTCGCCCCTTGGCCGGGCGGCATCCGCGACGGGCACTTCTATTTCGACGGAATCGAGCACCAGCTCGCCCTGACCGATCCGGAGCGAGGTGCAGCAGTGAACGGCCTCGTCCGGCATCGGGGCTGGGAGGTGACAGCGCTCACAGATTCGAGGATCCAGCAGACACTGGAAGTCGGACTGCACAAGGGCTGGCCTTACCAATTGCGGTTGACGGTGGCGCACGAAGTGGGCTGGGACGGTCTCACCGTCACCCACACAGCGACGAATGTCGGCGGATACCACTCGCCGTTCGGGTTGGGAGTGGGCCCGTACCTGCGGGCCGGAGACAGCCCGCTCGACGAGTGCACGTTGCAGGTGGCGGCCGGGACGAGAATGCCTCTCGACCGCGCGCGGAGCCTGCCCGATGCGTACTCGCAGCCCGTCACCGACACCGAATACGACTTCACGAGGCCGAGGTTGCTCGAGGGCGTGCATCTCGATGTTCCTTTCAGCGCCCTCGACGAGGATCTTGACGGTAACGCCCGGCATCGACTGTGCGGACGGGACGGCCGAGGCGTCGAACTCTGGACAGGTCGGGGATTCGGATGGCTCAGGGCGACGACGATCGACGATGCCGACACCCGCGCTTTCGTGCTCGCCCCGATGACGTGTCCACCCGACGCGTTCAATCTCGGCATCGACCTGCTCGTGCTGCAGTCCGGGGAACGGTGGAGCGGACGATGGGGCGTGCGGGCGTACGACTCCCAAGAATGAGTCTGCCTCACATCACGTACGATCGATGCTGGTGAGCGGCGTGCATCAACGTCCCGCCGAGGGTTCGGAGGGCGCAGTCGAGCGCCCGTGGACGGTAGGTGTGACACACCGTTCGGGGACTTTCGACCGACCCTGCCTCCGCGCTGCGGCCACGGAACCGTTAGGTTCTACGTGAATGTTCGGAAGTTTCTGGTAGGTCTGAGCTTGAGAGGGATCCTTCGTGCCCGCTGAGAATGACACACAGCCCACCCTCAGCTACCCCGGTGGCGAGCACACAATGGCTATCGCCAAGGCGACGGAAGGCAATGACGGCATCGAGCTCGGCAAGCTCCTTGCGGACACGGGGTACACCACCCTGGATCCCGGATTCGTCAACACCGCCTCCACCAAGTCGGCGATCACATACATCGATGGCGAGAAGGGAATCCTGCGCTACCGCGGATACCCCATCGAGCAGCTCGCGGAGAAGTCGACGTTCATCGAGGTCAGTTACCTGCTGATCTACGGTGAGTTACCGACCACCGAGCAGCTGGACGTCTTCACCGATCAGATCCGTCGGCACACGCTGCTGCACGAGGATCTCAAGCGCTTCTTCGATGGTTTCCCGCGCAACGCGCACCCGATGCCCGTCGTCTCCAGCGCCGTCAATGCACTGTCCGCGTACTACCAGGACGCGCTCGACCCCGACGATCCGGAGCAGGTCGAGCTCTCCACGATCCGCTTGATGGCCAAGCTGCCGACGATCGCGGCCTACGCCTACAAGAAGTCGGTCGGCCAGCCGTTCCTGTACCCGGACAACTCGCTGTCGCTGGTCGAGAACTTCATGCGCATGACGTTCGGTTTCCCGGCCGAGCCGTACCAGATCGACCCCGAGGTCGCGCAGGCTCTCGAGATGCTGCTGATCCTGCACGCCGATCACGAGCAGAACTGCTCGACGTCGACGGTGCGTCTGGTGGGTTCGTCGGATGCGAACCTGTTCACGTCGATCTCCGGTGGCATCAATGCCCTGTGGGGTCCGCTGCACGGTGGCGCCAACCAGGCCGTCCTCGAGATGCTCGACGAGATCCAGAAGTCCGGCGGCGACGTCACGGAGTTCGTCCGCAAGGTCAAGAACAAGGAAGACGGCGTGAAGCTCATGGGCTTCGGGCACCGCGTCTACCGCAACTACGATCCGCGTGCTGCGATCGTGAAGAAGACCGCGGACAAGATCCTCAACAAGCTCGGCGCCGGCGACGAACTGCTCGAGATCGCCATGAAGCTCGAGGAAGCCGCACTGACCGACGAGTACTTCATCGAGCGCAAGCTGTACCCGAACGTCGACTTCTACACCGGTCTGATCTACCGGGCGATGGGCTTCCCGGACCGCATGTTCACCGTGCTGTTCGCACTGGGGCGTCTGCCGGGTTGGATCGCGCACTGGCGTGAGATGCACTCGGATCCGACCCTGAAGATCGGCCGTCCGCGTCAGATCTACACCGGGTACACCGAGCGCGACTACAAGGGACTCGACGCACGCTGACGTGCGATCGACCATGAGTTCGACGATCGACCGTTCGACGAGGGAGCTGGACCTATGACCAAACCGGAGATCGAATTCCAGGAGGGGCCGGCCCCCACCGAGCTGGTGGTCAAGGACATCACCGTCGGCGACGGGGCAGAGGCTGTTGCGGGTGCAATCGTCGACGTCCACTACGTGGGCGTCGAGTACGACACGGGCGAAGAGTTCGATTCGTCGTGGAGCCGCGGTGAGTCGATCCGCTTCCCGCTCGCCGGCCTGATCGCCGGTTGGCAGGAAGGCATCCCCGGCATGAAGGTCGGCGGGCGCCGCCAGCTGACGATTCCGCCGGAGCTCGCCTACGGTCCGGCAGGATCGGGGCACCAGCTGTCCGGCAAGACCCTGGTGTTCATCATCGACCTGCTCGGCGTCCAGGTGCCTCCGGAGCCGCCGGTGATCGAGAAGCCCGAAGGCCCGGCCCCGACGGAGCTGGTCGTCGAGGACATCGAAATCGGCGACGGTGCCGAGGCCCAGCCCGGTGCCACTGTCGACGTGCACTACAAGGGCGTCGAGTTCGACACGGGCGACGAGTTCGACTCGTCGTGGAGCCGCGGCCAGTCGGTTGCATTCCCGCTCGCCCGCCTGATCCCGGGCTGGCAGCAGGGCATCCCCGGCATGAAGGTCGGCGGACGTCGCAAGCTGACGGTGCCGCCGGAGCTCGCTTACGGTCCGGCTGGTTCCGGGCATCCGCTCGGCGGCAAGACCTTGGTGTTCGTCATCGACCTGATGGGCACCAACTGATCAGCGCAGTGCGCTGACCCAGATCACGTTCGCAGGCCCCGCATCCATGGCGATGCGGGGCCTGCGTGCATTGCCTGTGGCTCAGGGAGTCGCAGGCAGCGGAGTGATCAGTAGGCCGCGGTCGCAAGTCCGTTGGTGGTGATGCCGCCCTGAATCGCGCCGGTGTTGCCGGCGGTCCGGCCGAAGCTCCACTCGCCGTCGCTGCCGCACACGAGGACACCGTTCCGGGTGCCGGGTGAGGCGTACTCGACACTCACGACGTTGCCGTTGTCGTCCTCGTGCACGATCGGGCAGCCCTTCCCTGGGCCGTTGACCGGATCGACCTTCGGTTCTGCAGAGGCGGTGGCGGCCCCGCCGAGCGCGACTGCTGCGATCATCAGAGCGGCGGCGAAAGCTTTGTGGTGATGGGACATTCGATTCTCCTCGGCCGGTATATGTGGTGCCTGATACAAGACTGCGCCTGGGGCGGTCTCGGTCGAACCCACCCCAGGGGTGGGATCGCTGCACCCGGTGTCCATCCGATAGGCGATCATCGACGGTATGGAGAGCGCGTGCGGCCGACCGGCCCATACTGTCCGGGAATCGAACTCGGTCCGGGAGTCGTACTCGGCGAGATCGCAGGAGTACGTCGATCTCTTCGGCACCATGACCTCGACTCACCCATCCGACCGTGCCCTGGTGTGCAGCTGGGCTACCTCGCTGGCGGGCCCCGTGCTCGACGCCGGGTGCGGTCCGGGGCAGTGGACGGACTTCTTGGCCCGGTGCGGACTGGCCGTGAGAGGGATCGATCTGGTGCCCGAGTTCGTCGAACTGGCTCGCAGCCGGTATCCGGAACTCTCGTTCGACACCGGACGCTTCGAGGAATTGGGCGCCGCGACAGGGTCACTGGGCGGTGTGTTGTCGTGGTACACGCTCATTCACCACGATCCGTCGGACATCGGGACTCCGCTCGCAGAGTTTGCGCGCGTCATTCGCCCGGGCGGAGGATTGTTGGTGGGCTTCTTCGAAGGACCGGCCGTCGAGCCGTTCGACCATGCCGTGACCACGGCGTATCGATGGTCGGTCGACGAGCTCGGTAGGGAACTCTTCGGGGCCGGCTTCGAGGTGACCGAAGCGCACACGCGATCGGCGACTGGTCACAGGCCGCACGGCGCCATCACCGCACGCCGGCGAGCGGTGTAAGGATCAGGACCTTTCGTAGAACCGAGCCAGCCGTCGATGCCTGTGCGCGAACAGGGCGCCGACGATGCGGCGCGCGAGCTCATCCGCACCAGGAATCCGCGACAATGGCCCGCGCAGCTCGAATGTGAGCCGATCGTGGACCCTCGTGCGGTCTGCCGCGAGCGGATCGAGGGTGCGTTCGTGCTCCCAGCGCCGCATGAGGAGCATCGTCGATTTCTCGTGGAAGCGACGTCCGGGTTCGAGTGCAGCGATGGACAGGTGGTCGTAGTCCACCGGCAGCACGCCGAACAGGAGCAGAGGGACCCGGGCGAGCGGTTGCCCGATGGGGACGGTGTCCTCGGTGAGGGTGTGTGCCCACCGGGGCATACGCATTGCGAGTACCGGCGCGAGCTCGTCGTTGATGCCGTCGGCGCTCGTGACGCGCGCCCACACCACCGTATTCGGTGCATCGACGATCGACTCGTGCTCGACCACGATCTCGTTGCTCATAAGGTCCTGTATCGCGTCTCGAAGGAACGTTGCTCTCGCTGGACATCATGCATCTCTCGTTGGTCTACTGGGTTTGTTCTCGAGAACATCGTGTCCCTCCGAAAGGATCGTCCGTGCCCGCTCCCGTCCTGTCCCGTCGCGACCTCGACTTCCTGCTCTACGACTGGCTCGATGTCGAATCGCTGACGTCGCGGGAGCGTTTCGCCGAGCATTCACGCGACACGTTCGACGCCGTCCTCGACCTGAGCGCCGATCTCGCTTCCAAGCATTTCGCGACGCACAATAAGAAGGCCGATGCTCAGGAGCCGCGGATCGGGGAAGACGGACGCGTCGAGATCATCCCCGAGGTCAAGGCCGCGCTGGACCTGTTCGCCAAGGCCGGGCTCATCGCCGGCGGCTTCGACGAGTCCCTCGGGGGAATGCAGCTGCCCATGACGCTGCTGCGTGCGTCGATGGCATGGTTCCAGGCCGCCAACGCCGGAACGTCGTCGTACCCGTTCCTCACCGCCGCCAACGCGAGCCTGCTCGTCACGCACGGTAGCGAGGCGCAGATCGAGAAGTTCGTCCCGGCAATGCTCGAAGGCCGATTCTTCGGCACGATGTGCCTGTCCGAGCCGCAAGCGGGGTCGTCGCTCGCCGACATCACCACCAAGGCGGTCCCGGCCGCCGACGGCACCTACCGGATCACCGGTACCAAGATGTGGATCTCCGGCGGAGACCACGAACTCACCGAGAACATCGTCCACCTGGTGCTCGCGAAGATTCCCGGCGGCCCCGCGGGGGTCAAGGGCATCTCGCTGTTCATCGTGCCGAAGTTCCTGGTCGACGACGACGGCACGCTGGGCGACCGCAACGATGTTGCGCTGGTGGGTCTCAACCACAAGATGGGCAACCGTGGCACCACCAACACCCTGCTCAACCTCGGTGAAGGTGCCTTTACGCCGGGCGGGGAAGCGGGCGCTGTCGGTTACCTCCTCGGCGAACCCCACAAGGGCCTGCGGTACATGTTCCACATGATGAACGAGGCGCGTATCGGCGTCGGGTTCCTCGCGACCTCGCTGGGCTACGCGGGTTACCTGCAGTCGCTCGACTACGCGCGCACTCGCACCCAGGGGAGGCCGCTCGGGGCAAAAGACCCTGCATCGCCGCAGGTTCCGCTCATCGAGCACACTGACATCCGGCGGATGCTGCTCGCGCAGAAGTCCTACGTCGAAGGTGCTCTCGCCCTGGGGCTGTACTGTTCGAAGCTCGTCGACGAACAGAACACCGCGGCAGACGACGACGTGCGCGCCAGGGCCGGGTTGCTCCTCGATGTTCTCACTCCGATCGCGAAGTCCTGGCCGTCGCAGTGGTGCCTCGAGGCCAACAGCCTCGCGATCCAGGTTCTCGGTGGCTACGGTTACACCCGCGAATTCGATGTCGAGCAGTATTACCGCGACAACCGGCTCAACCCCATTCACGAGGGCACCCACGGCATCCAGGGTATGGACCTGCTGGGGCGCAAGGTCGTCATGCAGGGCGGTGCCGGACTGCTGCTGCTCGGCGAGACCATCTCTGCCACCGTGGAGAAGGCCCTCGCCGCCGGCGGCGAGGTGGCCGAGTACGCGCAGCAGTTGCGTGCCGCCACCGAACGTGTCGCCGCGACAACCGCAGCGTTGTGGTCGAACGGGGATCCTGCAGTGGCGCTGGCAAATTCGACGGTGTATCTCGAAGCGGTGGGTCATACCGTGGTGGCGTGGATCTGGCTCGAGCAGCTGCTGGCCGTGGGCGATCGGGAGGGCGACTTCTTCGATGGCAAGCGCGCGGCTGCGCGATACTTCTACCGTTTCGAGCTGCCGAAGGCGGGTCCGCAGTTCGATCTGCTCTCGAGCCTGGACCGTACGACCCTCGATGTCTCGCCGGCCGCGTTCTGACCCGGCCTCGTAGTCGGTATCACCACGTCACGGTGAGCGATTCGCCGACCGGCAGGGCGTGCCAGCGGTCTGCATAATCGTCGAATCGGTCGACGATGCGCCCGACCAGCGGGGGAACTGCGTCTGCTGACATCGACGGCGGCAGTTCCCGCGCGTGGCCGCGCCGGTACTCCCAGACGGGTAGCGACATCCCGACCAACTCCTCGGAGCGGGCCATGTCAGCTTTCGCCTGATCGGACACCTTGGTTCCCTTCGTCTTTCGACGGCGGGCGGCCTTGGTGCGTTCGGTGGGGTCGGCGGGCCAGAACAGGCCGTTGTCGCCGGCGGCGAGCTGCCCGAACACCCCGAGCGGAATGTTCGCCTCCACCTCGACGAGAAGGTGCAGTAGATCGTGGGGGAGATAGGGATGTCCGCCGGGACCGTTGCGAGGAGCGAGCGCCGCGCCGACCTTACGGTGCACGGCTATCTCGTAGCTTGTGCCGGGGCCCTTCGTGAATACGACGCGCATACTGTGCAGGGTAGGCGACGGGCGCCGGCACGTGCACCTGGTTTTCGCCTCTGCTCCCGGAGTAGGTCTGCTCGCCCCGGGTCAGGTGGAGATCTCCTCGATCAGCAACCGTAGTGCGTGGCGTACCGTCTGCGCCAACACATCTTCCGGATCTCCATCGAAAAGCCTTTCTTCGGAGTGTGTTCCGCGCGGCCCGGTCGTCGCGAAGCACACCGTGCCGCGCGGTCGTCCATCCTGCGGGCCGGGGCCGCCGGCACCGGTGACGGCGACGACGATATCGGCGGCGAGGAGACCGGCTGTCGACACGGCCATCGCACGTGCCGCCGACTCACAGACGACCGGGCCCTCGGGCACCTCGAGCAAGCCGTGCTTGACGGAGCGCGAATATGCCACGATCGCGCCACGGAACCATTCGGAACTGCCTTCCGCTGCCCCGAGCCGCGCCGCCAGGGTGCCCGCCGTGAGTGATTCGGCGCACCCGATGGTGAGATTGCGGTCGGATGCGAGGGTGCCCAGCTCGTCGAGCAGTGCGTCGGAGAGATCGGTGCCCTCGACGACATCGTGATCATGGAGCATCGGTGTCACCTCTGCGAATCGCCGTGTCCGGAGTCATCGCTTTGCCGAGAGGTGATTGATGACGACGCCGCTGTCGAACACGCGGCTTTCCGACAGCTCGAAGTAGTGCGGCTCGAATCCGGTTCGGAACAAGGGAATACCGTTGCCGGCGATGATCGGGTTGACCTTGAGAACGAGCTCGTCGATCTCGGGGAGCAGCTCACCCGCGAGTGTCGCGCCACCGCACAACCAGATTCCCCTGCCGTCCTGCTTCTTCAGGTCGCGGACGTATTCGAGTGGATCGGTCGCCACGAGGGTGACGGTGTCGTCCGGTGCCTGCGTCAGCGTCTTCGAGAAGACGTACTGCTGAAGATGTGGATATGCGCTGGTGAGGCCGACGCTCAGTGAGGGCTCCCATGTGCGTCGACCCATCACGACCGCGTCGAAATGCTTGCCCGGTGAGGTGACTGCGAGCTGGTCGCGAACGTGCACCGGCAGCGTCTCGGGGTACTCCTCCATCAGGTGATACATGTGATCGCCCTCGACGGGGAAGAATTCGAAGCCGCCCGAGGGGTCGGCGATGAATCCGTCGAGCGTCGTCGCAACGTAATAGGTCAGTGTGCGCACACAACCCTCCTCGAAAGTGGGTACAGGCCGAGACCTGATCGAACTGCAACGCTAGAACGGGTACACCGGCGAAGCCAGCACATTCGATCGGTTTTCCCCGGAAAGTTGTCACTCACTGCTCGGCGCCGGTGTCGCGTACCCATCGGGTGAGGATCGTGCCGTCGTCGTCGCACACCAGATGAGTGCGTCGCATCGCGGTGACAGTGGACGCAGGGGAGTGCGCGATACGGTCCGCCGATCCGGCAGCGAGCACGGGCGCCCAAGTCAGGCACAGGTCGTCGACGACGCCGTCGGCGATCATACGTCCGAACAGCCGGGGACCTCCCTCACACAGAACCCGCTTCCACCCTGCTCGGGCCACGGCGGCGACAAGGGCTTCGCCACCGATGTCGTCGTCGGCGATGACGCGTACGTCTGCACCGGCATCGGCAAGTGCGCGACGCTTCTTCTCGGGCACCGCGCCGCTCGTGAACACGATCGGCGGCACTACCGTGTCGGTGAACAGCCGCATCCCCGGGTCGAGATTGCCCGATGCCGTGACCACTGCAATCGGTGGCACAGGTGACAATCCCGCTGCTGCACGGCGTTCGCGCAGAGCCTCACTCGTCCGCGCGCCCCCGTAGTTCTCGGTGCGCGCGGTCCCCGCACCGACGAGGATCACGTCGGCGAGTTCGCGGAGCAGCCCGAACACCTGCTTGTCCGCCGGGGTCCCGAGACCACCCGAACGGCCGTCGACAGCGACCGCGCCATCAAGCGAGGACACGAAGTTCACGCGCAGCCACGGCGTCGTGAGCTCGGGTGGATAGGCGTACAGCTCGCGCAGATCGCTGTCGTCGAGGATGCGTCCGGGAACTGTGGGTTCGTCGAGTCGTCGCATACCGTCGATCAGATCACGACCGCGGCTGCACCGTCACGCGCCGTGCCCGGGATCCAGGTCGCGCACGTCGTCGAACATGACCGGATCGCTCATATCCGAGCGGAGCTCACCGCGATCCGGGTCGAGCAGAAATCCGACGTGGTCGCCGAGGTCGACCCTCCCGACGATGGCACCGGTGAACCACGCTGCCGCATCGTCGAGGATCGGTAGCCCGTGTGGTCCGTCGCTCCACCTGCACTGCGCGAATTTGTCCGTGTCGTCGCCGGTCTGTGAGCCGAACAGGTCGGCCAGCGACAACTGTGACCGGTCGAGTATGTGCACCGCGAGATGCTCGGCAGCACCCGCCACCCGGAACGTGCGATTCTTGTCGGACAGCGCCACCAGAAACCTCGGCGGATCGATCGCGGCCTGAGTGGCGAAGCCGACCAGACACCCGCTTCGCTCGTTCACCGCCCGGGCGGTGACGACGAACATCGGATAGTCGAGTCGGCCCACGATCGCAGAGAAAGCATCGGTCGGTCCGCTGTTGTCGGAGGCCATGCACGCATCGTACGTGGCACAAATCGACCCGATACGCGTTTGAGTCGTCGCTCATGCGGTATCCGAGTGTTCATGACGGACCAATCGGAGTCGAAAGCTGCAGCGGATGCGACTGTGGCACCCGACGACCCCCGCAAACCGGATTCGCCCACGGAGCTGGAGAAGCCGTCGTGGAAGTATGTGCTTCGAAGGACGGTCCGTGAGTTCGGTCGAGACCAGTGCACGGACCTCGCGGCGGCCCTGACCTATTACGCGGTGCTGTCACTGTTTCCGGCGTTGCTGGTGGTGGTCTCACTGCTCGGCGTGTTCGGGCAGGGGCAGGCCACGGTCGACACCGTCCTGCAGATGATCGACGATCTCGGTCCGAGTTCGGCGGCCGACACCCTGCGCGGCCCCATCGAGCAGCTGGTTCAGGCCCCGACAGCAGGCTTCGCGCTGGTCATCGGTGTTCTCGGTGCGTTGTGGTCGGCGTCTGGTTACGTCGGCGCATTCGGCCGGGCGATGAACCGCATCTACGAGATCGAGGAAGGCCGCCCCGTCTGGAAGCTGCGCCCGTTGATGTTGCTCGTCACCGCGCTGGCACTCGTCGCTGCGGGAGCGACTGCGCTGATGCTGGTGGTCAGCGGGCCGGTGGCTCGCACGATCGGTGACGTGATCGGGCTCGGCGACACGGCGGTGACGGTGTGGAACATCGCGAAATGGCCTGTGATGCTGGCGCTCGTCGTCATGATCGTGGCGGTGCTGTATTACGCGACACCCAACGTGGCCCAGCCGAAGTTTCGATGGGTCAGTGTCGGCTCGTTCATCGCGATCGTCGTCTGGATTGTCGCCTCGGTCGTCTTCGCCCTCTACGTATCGAATTTCGGCAGTTACAACAAGACGTACGGCTCGCTGGCAGGCTCGGTGATCTTCCTGCTCTGGCTGTGGATCACCAACCTGGCCTTGTTGTTCGGCGCGGAGTTCGACGCGGAGCTCGAACGCGGACGCCAACTGCAGGCCGGGATCAAGGCCGAAAGATCTCTGCAGCTCCCCGAACGAGACACCCGGGTCATCGAGAAGAACGAAGCGAAACATCAGGAATTCATCGAGCACGGCCGTCGCCTGCGCACTGCACACGGCCCTGCGGAGCTCGACGGCGACACGGAAGGAACCCACTCATGACGACGCATTCCGGCGATCCCCGTCCCGTTGCGGACCAACCCGCGAATTTGTCGACCGTAGAACTCACCGAGCGGCTCACCGCCCAGGTGTCCACGCTCGTCCGTACCGAGGTCACCCACGCACTCGACGAAGTGAAATCGAAGGGCACCCGGATCGGCGTCGGTGTGGGTATCTCCGGTGCCGGGGCTCTCCTGTTGTATCTCGGTGTGGCAACTCTGATTGCCGCGGGAGTGCTGGGGCTCGCCACGGTGGTCGACCCGTGGCTGGCGGCATTGATCGTTGCGGTCGTGGTGCTGGCTGCCGGTGGCATCCTCGCGGCGATCGGCGCGTCCAAGGCGAAGAATGCTGCACCGCCGGTTCCTGAACACACGATCGACAGTGTCCGCGACGATGTCGCCGCAGCGAAGGGAGCAGTGCGATGAGCGAGTCCGCAACGAACGGGGACGGGGCGAGCGGCGCGGCCGAGCCCGACATCGAACGACAGCGCGCCGAACTCGCCGCTACCGTAGGTGAACTCACCGACCGGCTCGACGTACCGACCCGTGTCAAGCATGCGGCGGACGAACGTGTCGAAGCGGTCCGTGAACGGCCCGACCTCGTCGCGTTGGTTGCGGGGGCGCTCGTCGTGACCCTCGCCGTCGTCGTGTGGCGACGACGACGGCGAGGATCGGTAGCGTAGCCGGCCGACCGTCAGCCGCCCAGTTGCTCCCTGAGCGCTTCGAGCACTGCCGGGTCTTCGATCGTCGATGGCACGGTGTACTGCTCGTGATCGGCGATCTGCCGCATGGTCTTTCGCAGAATCTTTCCGGATCGGGTCTTCGGCAGCGCCTCCACAACGGTCACGTCGCGGAACGTTGCGACGGCACCGATCTGGTCGCGGACCATTGCCACCAGTTCCTGACGAAGAGTTTCGGGGTCGATGTTGACACCGGCCTTGAGTACGACGTAGCCGGAAGGGCGCTGACCCTTGAGTTCGTCGCGGATCCCGACGACGGCACACTCGGCGACCGCCGGATGCGAGGCCACCACGGCTTCCATGCTGCCGGTGGACAGACGGTGTCCGGCGACGTTGATGACGTCGTCGGAGCGGCCGAGTACGAACACGTACCCGTCGTCGTCGATGAAGCCCGAGTCGCCCGTGAGGTAGTAGCCGGGGAAGGTATCGAGGTACGAGCGGCGGTAGCGGTCGTCGTCGCGCCACAGCCCGGTGAGGGTGCCGGGCGGCAACGGTAATCTCACGACGATATTGCCCTCGGTGTCGGCCTCGACCCGCTTGCCTTCGCCGTCGACGATCTCGACGCGATAACCCGGGACCGGGACGGTGGGGGAGCCTGCCTTGAGCGGCATCGGATCGAGACCACGCAGATTCGCCGCGATCGCCCAGCCCGTCTCGGTCTGCCACCAGTGGTCGACAACCGGACGGTCGAGCACCTTCGTCGCCCAATCATACGTGTCGGGGTCGAGGCGCTCGCCGGCAGCGAAGAGCGTGCTCAGGGAGTCGACGGAGTACTTCTTCAATTCCTCGGCGTCGGGATCGGCCTTACGCACCGCCCGGATGGCGGTGGGGGCGGTGAACAGTGCCTTGACTCCGTACTCGGAGATGATCCGCCAGAACGCGCCGGCATCGGGGGTGCCGACGGGTTTCCCTTCGTACATGACAGTGGTCGCTCCGGCCAGCAGCGGTCCGTACACGATGTACGAGTGGCCGACCACCCAGCCGACGTCGGATGCGGTCCACCAGACGTCGCCGGCGGCGATGTCGTAGATGTTGCGCATCGACCAGGTGAGTGCGACTGCGTGGCCGCCGTTGTCGCGGACGACGCCCTTCGGCTTCCCGGTGGTGCCCGAGGTGTACAGGATGTAGAGCGGATCGGTCGCTGCCACACTCACCGGCTCGGCGGGGGAGGCATCGGCGGCGAGTGCGTTCCAGTCGAACCATGCGGCCGAGGACGCCTTGTAGTCGGCTGCCGAACCGGGAATCTGCTCGCGGTTTTTCACGACCACGGTGTGTGGCGGCGTCTGCGACAACGTCAGTGCCTGCTCGACGATCGGCAGGTACTCGATGGTGCGGCCCGGCTCGAGACCGCCGGACGCCGTCACCAGCAGCACCGGCTGCGCGTCGTCGATGCGGGTGGCGAGTTCCTTCGCCGCGAAACCGCCGAACACCACCGAATGCACTGCTCCGATGCGGGCGCACGCGAGCATCGCGATGGCGGCCTCGGGAATCATCGGCATGTAGATGATGACGCGATCGCCGGCAACGACACCCTGGTCGCGTAGGACCCCGGCGAAGGTGGCGACCTCGCCGAGCAGTTCGGCGTACGTGTAGGTGCGCTGTGCGGGCACCATCGCCGAATCCCAGATCAGCGCCGGCCGGTCGCCGTGACCGGCGTGGACATGCCGGTCGAGGGCGTTGACGCTCGAGTTGAGGGTGCCATCGGGGAACCACTTGTACGACGGGGCCTGCGTGTCGTCGAGGGCGCGGGTCGGGGCGGTGTCCCATTCGACATCCTGCGCGGCTGCGAGCCAGAACGACTCCGGATCGTCCACGCTCTGCCGGAACGCGTCCTGGTACGAGCTCATCGGTTCGTGTCCTTCCTCGACATCGACGTGACCGCGACCACCCTATTCGACGTCGTCCGCTGCACGGGGCCGGATGCGAGCATCTGCGGTGGGTGGTATCGATCGATCGGCGAACGGACGTACCGTGTTGCCATGCCTCTGCTTGCGGAAGATCTGTTGCTTCTTGCGCTCGATGATGAGTCCGGAAAGGCGATCGTCGACAGCATCACCTTGCCCCGTGCGCTCGCGGGCGCCGTGCTCCTCGAATTGGCGCTCGCGGGCGTCGTCCTCCTCGATGAAGAGGGAATGAAGGGCAAGAAGGGCCGAGTGGTGGTCGGCGGTACCGCGCCCACCGACCCGCTGTTGGCCGATTCGGTGGCGCTCCTCGGCGGTCGGAAGCCGATGAAGCCGGCAGCAGCGATCGAGAAGCTGAGTAAGAACTTGCGGGACGTCGTGCTGGAGCGTGTCGTGGCGAACGGGTGGGTGCGCGAGGAACGCGGCAAGGTCCTCGGGCTGTTCCCGACGCGGCGCTGGCCTGCCGTCGACGAGAGTCATGAACGGCAGGTGCGCAGCGATCTGTATTCCGTACTGGTCGACGGGGTGACGCCGTCGCCGCATACGGCAGCGCTGATCTCGTTGCTGTCGGCCACGAAGTTGGCACCGAAGGTCTTCCCGGACGTGGACAAGAAGCGGATTACGAAGCGCGCCAAGGAAATATCAGAGGGAGAGTGGGCGGGTAAGGCGGTTCGTCAGGCGGTCGATGCGGTGAACACCGCGATCATCGTGGCCGTCGCCGTACCCGCGGTGGTGGCGAGCAGCTGAGTGACCGCGGTCAGGTGGGTAGTCCCAGGTTGCGGAAGCGGGTGATCCGTCGGCGGTAGCGATCGTCGGCGGACTCATCCGTGAGGGAGGACAATTCGCGCGCGACCGCAGCACCCACACGTTTGAGGAACTCGATCGGATCGTCTGCGGCATCGTGGCGCTCAGGTATGACACCATCGATGATCCCGTCGCGCAACAGATCCCTCGACCGAATTCCCTGCGCGGCGGCCATCTGAGGGGCATGGGTGGTGTCGCGGTGCACGATTGCGCTTGCACCTTCCGGAGGGAGCGGTGCGAGCCAGCCGTGCTGCGCGCACAGCACACGATCCGCAGGAAGCAACGCGAGGGCGCCGCCCCCGGTGCCCTGGCCGAGCAGCACCGACACGGTCGGGGTCTGCAATGTCACGAGATCCGCTAGGCAGCGGGCGATCTCGGGTGCGAGACCACGTTCCTCGGCCTCCTTCGACAAGGCTGCTCCGAGCGTATCGATGACGAGGACGAGCGGAAGCCGCAGTTCGTCGGCGAGTCGCATCGCGCGTCGAGCCTCTCGCAGTGCACCGGGCCCCATGGGCGCCGCCGCCGACTGGCCGTTGCGATCCTGGCCGAACAACACACACGATACGCCGCGGAATCGTGCGAGCGACAACATCACAGCGGAGTCGGTTTCACCCTCCCCGGTGCCGGACAACGGCACCTGCGCCGATGCCGCATGTCGCAGCAGTTGGCGTATCCCGGGGCGCTCGGGGCGGCGGGTGAGGATCACCGACTGCCAGGCCGGAATGTCGGGAACCTCGTCGACATCGGTGAGAGCCGGCTCGGCAGAGGTGTCGGGGTGATTCGGTTCGACGAGAACGCGCAACAGCCGGTGCACCACCTGCCGGATGCCCTCGAGCGGGATCACTCCGTCGATCACGCCGCGCCGATGGAGATTCTCCGCGGTCTGAACCCCTTCGGGGAAGTCCTCCTGGTAGAGGGCCTTGTAGACGCGCGGTCCGAGGAAACCGACGAGCGCACCCGGTTCGGCTGCGGTGACATGACCGAGCGACCCCCACGACGCGAACACCCCACCGGTCGTGGGGTTGCGCAGGTAGACGAGGTAGCCGAGGTGCGCCGCCTTGTGTGCCGCCACGGCTGCGGCGATCTTGACCATCTGCACGAACGCGAGCGTGCCTTCCTGCATCCGCGTTCCGCCCGATGTGGGAGACGCGAGCAGGGGGAGTCCTTCCGCGGTGGCGCGCTCGATCGCGGAGACGATACGTTCGGACGCCGCGACACCGATCGATCCGGCGAGGAAGGCGAACTCGCAGGCGATCAGCGCGACCCGGCGTCCGTGGACGGTGCCGACTCCGGTGAGTACCGACTCGTCGACCCCGGACTTCTCAGCGGCGCGTTCGAGCTCGGCGCGGTAGGAGTCGTCGGGGTGGACGTCGATCGGGGTTTCGTCCCACGAGACGAAACTGCCCTCGTCGAGCACCGCATCGATGAACTGCTGTGCCGAGATCCTGCTGCCGGCCACATCGCCTCCTTGTCTGTCAGTTCACGTGCGACTGTACGAGGCTTCCTACGAAGGCGAGGGGGAGGTTGTGTGTGATTCCCACGAGAACCTCGCACACAACCTCCCCCTCGGATGGCTCTAGCGGCCGAGCGCTTCCTTCCACGTGACCGTGCGCCCGATGCGCAGGATCGAGCGTTGGTAGATCTTCGCGGCCACCACGGCGAGGGCAGCGGTGACGATGATCATCAGCACGATCGTCCCCACGATCTGGAACGGCGACGCGACACCCGCTGCGATCCGCAGTGGCATGAGGACCGCGGAGAACGGCGGGATCCAGCTGAGCACCGTGCTCCACGTGGCCTCGGGGTTGTCGATCGACGAGAACGCCGCGAAGAACATCGCGAGAATGATGAACATCAAGGGACCGGAGGTGGCGTTGACGTCTTCCTGACGCGACACCATCGATCCGGCCGCGGCGTAGAGCACCGCGAAGAACGCGAATCCGAGGACGAACCAGCCGAGCGTGCTGGCGAACACGCTGATCGCGGTGCCGGTGATGGTGAGGGTGTCGGTGGCCAAGGCGGCGCCGACGCCGACGGCTCCGTAGGCCGTGAGCTGGAGCAGGCCGACAGCTCCGATGCCGAAGATTTTGCCCCACAGCAACTGCAGCGGGCGCAGCGTCGACAGCAGCAGCTCGACCACGCGCGACGACTTCTCCTCGACGACACCCATCGCGACGTACATGCCGAACATCAGGATCTGCATATAGAGCAGGATGACGGCAACGATCGCCAGGATCATGCGTTCGCCCTGCTCGGGGTCCGGCGGGTCGATGGCTTCGACGGTGACAGTGGCCTCGGCTGTCGCGGCGGCGATGTCGGCCGGATCGACGCCTCGGCCGGTCAGTGCAGCAGACTGCGCCTCCTGCGCGACTGCCGCGTCGATCAGAGATTTCAGCGTGGTGTCGATGTCGGATTCGGTGAGTGCGGTGATGCTCCCCGCGTCGCCGGGAACCAGGGCGACATCCAGCTCACCTTCGGTGACCTGGGCCCGGCCGGCTTCTGCGTCGGGGAGTTCGGAGATGTCCAGGGGACTTCCTGTTGCCTCGCCGAGGGCGCCGAGTGTGACGCTCAGGCTCGACCCTCCGACGACGCCGACGGTGGGACGGTCCTCGTCGCCGCCGCCGAAGATCGACATCGCCACGATGCCGACGACGATCGCGACCAGGATGATCCCGTTGCTGATCAGGAAGCTCTTCTTCTGGACCTGGGTCTGGAATTCACGGCCGGCGACGAGCGCGATGGCCCGTGGTGCGGTCAAGGGGGCGCTCATGCGGAAACAACCTCTCGGAACAGGTCGGTCAGGGACGGTTGGTGCAGTGAGAACTCATGAACGGGACCGGTTTCGAGTGCGGTCTTCAGGATTTGCTGGTCGTCGACACCGGGCAGGACCGACAGGACGGTTCGCTCGCCCGAGTGTTCTACGGTTGTGACACCCGGGAGCCCGTTGGCCCATCCGGTCGGAGCCTGGGGCGCGTGCACCACGAGCCGGGATTCTCCGCCGGAGCGCAGTTCGTCGACGGTTCCCACAGCGCGCATCCGCCCCTTGGAGATGATGCCCACACGATGGCACAGGCGTTGCACGAGATCGAGCTGGTGACTCGAGAAGATCACGGGCACACCCTCGCTCGCCTTCTCGACCAGAACCTCACTCATGACATCCACGGCGACGGGGTCGAGCCCGGAGAAAGGCTCGTCGAGGACGAGAACTTTCGGGTCGTGGACGAGCGCGGCGGCAAGCTGGACTCGTTGCTGATTTCCGAGGGAGAGGGAATCGACAGCGTCGCCGACGCGTTCGGCGATTCCCAGTCGCTCGGTCCAACGCTGCACCGCGGCCGATGCCTCCGACTTCGAAAGACCGTGGAGCTGAGCGAGATAGGAGAGTTGCTTACCGACTTTCATCTTGGGATACAAACCACGTTCTTCGGGCATGTAACCGATGGTGCGGCGCACGTCGAGATCGATGGTCTCGCCGTCCAGCCGGACCTCGCCGGAATCGGCAGCGAGGACGCCGAGGATGATGCGCATCGTGGTGGTCTTGCCGGCGCCGTTGCTGCCGACGAAACCGAACAACTCGCCCGGCCGGACGTCGAAGCTCGCCCCGTCGAGAGCGACTGTGCTGCCGTAACGTTTCGTGAGATTGTCGATGGTCAGGGTCATGACTGGTCCTCCGGGTCGTCGTCGGGGCGGTTCCAGGCGAGCAGGATGGCGGGCAGGCACCCGCTGAACAGTATCGACGCGATAGTGAACAAGCCTGCCGAGTAAGCGAGGGACTGGTGGTCGATCGAGTCGACCGTCGCTCCGAAGACAAGCGCGAAGCACGGGATCAATACCAGTATCTGAGCGACGGACAGTCCGATCGATCGCGCGCTGTTGCGTTCGGCGATCTCGCGTTCGTCGAGGGCGTGGCGAGGGGCGTCGGACTGGCGTCCGGACACGATCTGCAGGCACGTCCACGTGGGTAGAAACGCCAGGCAGACGACGAGCCACGCGAGTGCGACAATCATGTTGAAGAACGACACGATCGCGATGAGGAACATGGTGGCGATCAGGGTGGTGACGATGGCCGCGAGGATTCGGCGACGATGTTGCGTGCGCCAGCCGGGTAGCCAATGGGCAGTCAGTTCCTCGTTCTTGAGGAACCGTCGGGTGCGGCGGGCCTCGTAGCGATCGAGCAGGGACTGCGGGGGCATGTCAGGCCTCCTTCCGGGGCTTGTAGAGCTCGGTCGACAAGGGGGTGAATTCGGTGCGGGAGAAGACGGCCTCCACCGGGAGTGAGAACACGTCGCAGATGCGAAACGCGAGGTCGAGACTCGGGTAGTGGTTGCCGCGTTCGAGCGCGCCCACGGTCTGTGGGTTCACCTCGATGAGCTCGGCGAGCTGTGCACGACTCATGCCACGCTCCGCGCGCAGGACGCGGATGCGGTTGAAGATGGGGAGCGTTTCCCCACGACGTACCGGACTCATGGAACAAAGTGTTGTGAAAACACAACGATTTGTCAACAGGGGTATCGAATCGGTCGGGCTGCCCAAACTTGAGGGTCACATCGAGGGCCGCTCGTCGAGGGGGCGGGCAAGCAAAAATTCAGGCAAGCCTATGCAAAGTACGTTACATTTGTTCCGAATATCCCCTTCCGGACCACTCGGACAACTGGAGCGCAGATGTCACTTATTCGCAGAATGAGCGTGCTGTCCTGCAGCGCCGCGTTGACCGTGGGGTTGGTCGCGTGCGGCTCCTCCGACAACACCGACGAGTCCACCACCGACACCGACCAGGCATCCGCGTCGACGCTCGTCGTCTACTCGGGGCGCGACGAGGATCTCATCGATCCGTTGATCGAGCAGATCGGCGAAGAGGTCGACGCCACCATCGAGGTCGACTACTCCGGTAACACCAATGCGCAGGCAGCGAAGATTCTCGAAGAAGGCACCGCATCTCCCGCAGATGTGTTCATCGGCCAGGACGCTGGTGCCTTGGGCGCGCTCGACGCGGCCGGGACGCTGGCGCCGCTTCCCGACGACATTCTTGCCCTCGTTCCTGAGCGGTATCGCGGCGCCGACGGTACCTGGGTGGCCACGTCCGCCCGTGCCCGTGTGCTGGCCTACAACTCGGACCTGGTTGCAGCGGAGGATCTTCCGGACGGCATCGACGGCCTGCTCGACCCGCGCTGGAGCGGACAGATCGGCTATGCGCCGACCAACGCATCATTCCAGGCGTTCGTGACTGCGCTGCGCGTACAGCGGGGTGAGGACGCAGCCCGTCAATGGTTGGAAGCATTCCTCGCCAACGACCCGGTTGCGTTCGAGGGCAACGGCCCGCTCTTGGTGGCAGTCAACGACGGGCAGGTCGCGACCGGGCTGACCAACCACTACTACTGGTACCCATTCGTCGACGAGCACGGCAACGATGCACCGGTGCAGTTGCACTACTTCGCGCCGGGCGATCCGGGCGCGCTGGTGAACGTCGCAGGCGCCGGCATCGTCGCGACCTCCGACAACACGGCGGCGGCCGAGGACTTCCTGCGAGCGCTGCTGTCCGTGGACGCACAGACATACTTCGCGAACGAGACGGCCGAGTATCCGGTGATCGCCGGGGTGGTCTCCGAGTACGACCTGCCGCCGCTGGACGAGCTGGGGGCGTCGGACATGGATCTGGGCCGGCTGTCGTCACTGGAGCAGACCCAGGCTCTTCTCACCGAGGTGGGGATGATCTAGCTTGATCGGATCTCCGCGTGGCCGCCCCGTACTGGGGGCGGCCGCGTCGGCTGTCGCTCTACTGGCCCTGGCGCCACTGTGCTATTTGGTGATCCGGGCATTCGACGGCGGCACAGAGAAGGCGTGGGGGTTGCTGTTCCGGCAGCGAACCCTCGACCTGATGTTGCGCAGTATCGCGCTCACTGTCGTCGTGGCGGTTTCCTGCGTGGTGCTCGGGGTGGGTCTTGCGTGGTTGACGACGCGCACCGACCTACCGTTGCGCCGGTTCTTCGGAGTCTGCCTCACGATTCCACTTGCCATTCCCTCGTACGTGGCGGGATACACATGGATATCCCAGTTTCCTTCCCTGGCGGGATTTGCCGGAGCTGCGCTGGTCCTCACCGCGTCGTCCTTCCCCCTGGTCATGCTCCCGGTGTCTGCAGCTCTGGCATCCGCCGATCCCGGGATGTCCGAGGTGGCGCGCACGCTGGGGCGCAGCGAGATGTGGACGGTGCTGACCGTGGAGTTACGACGTGTCGCTCCGGTTGCTGCTGCAGGGGCACTGCTCGCCGCGCTCTACACACTCAGCGACTTCGGGGCTGTGGCCCTGATGAGATACGAGGCGTTCACCCTCGGGATCTACAACGCGTACCGGGGCGGATTCGACCGCACCGCCGCCGCGATCCTGGGGTTGGTTCTCGTGGTGCTTGCGCTGGTGTGCACCTTGATCGAACGGTGGGTGCGGCGCGGCGCGACCGCCCGGATCGGCTCGGGGACGCCGCGTCGTGCCGAACCGGTTCGGCTGGGATGGTGGAGGATTCCCGCATCGATGTGTGCAATCGGTGTTCTGACGATGTCGGTGCTGGTGCCGCTCGCGGGCCTGATGCGCTGGCTGGCACGTTCGGTTCGATTCACCATCGACTGGTCCGACGTACTCGCCACCACGGTCAAGACGGTGGAACTGTCTGCGACGGCGGCTGTCGTCGTGACCGTGCTGGCATTCCCGGTCGCGTTGTTCGCGGCGCGATCGTCGTCCTCCGCGGCGCGGATGGCCGAGATCTCGACGTATGTCGCGCATGGTCTTCCGGGAATCACCGTCGGTCTTGCCGTCGTTTTTCTGGGGATACGATTCCTGCCCTCGATCTATCAGACAACTACCTTGCTGATCGTGGCGTACGTCGTGTTGTTCCTTCCCCTTGCCGTGGGAAGCACCCGGTCGGCGATCGATGCTTCTCCGCTGGTGCTCGAAGATGTCTCACGCGTCCTAGGATCCGGGAGAGTGCGGACCGACCTTCGGGTGACGATCCCCATTGCTCTGCCTGCCGTCACTGCCGGCGCGGCGCTGGTGTTTCTCACTGTGGCAAAGGAACTGCCGGCGACTCTGATGCTTCGCCCGAGAGGAGTGGACACGTTGGCGACCGAACTGTGGTCGACCGCCCAGGTGTTCAAGTACGGCGAGGCAGCACCGTACGCGCTCGCTCTGATCCTGGTGTCGGCGCTCCCGACGTTTGTACTGGGCAGAGTGCTCAGGGGAAACTCGGTCGGCGGGCGGACCGTAACGGGAGTAGGGACATGAAGTCGTTGTCGGTGGAAGGGGTGGGTGCGGCCTACGGCAGCACACGAGTCCTCGACGATATTTCGTTCCACGTCGACCGGGGTGAGATGCTCGCCGTGCTCGGTCCGTCCGGGTGCGGCAAGACCACCCTCCTGCGCTCGATCGCAGGGCTGCACCGGATCGATACCGGCTCGATCATGCTGGGGGAACAGCTGATCGATCAACCACCGCGCGTGTACCTTCCACCCGAGCATCGGAGGATCGGGTTGATGCCTCAGGAGGGTGGCCTGTTCCCGCACCTGAGTGTCGGACGGAACGTCGGTTTCGGGCTGGTGCGCCCGTCGCTGCGGTCGATGTTCGGGGACCGCAAGGCGCGGCGTGCACGGGTGGAGGAATTGCTCGAGTTGGTGGGGCTCGCACATACGATCGACGCGCGACCGCGCGAGCTGTCCGGCGGACAGCAGCAGCGCGTCGCGCTCGCACGTGCTCTTGCGCCGAGACCGACGGTGCTGCTCATGGACGAGCCGTTCGCCGCACTCGATGCCGGGCTGCGAACGAGCATCCGCTCGGAGGTACGGGCGATGCTGCGTGAGCAGAAGGTCGCTTCGATCCTGGTTACCCACGATCAGGCGGAGGCGATGGGATCCGCCGACCGGGTTGCGGTTCTGCTGGCGGGGCGGTGCGCGCAGATCGGAGAACCCGAGCATGTGTACCGCGCACCGGTCACACGCGAGGTCGCTGCGTTCGTCGGTGAAGCCCAGTTCGTTGCCGCGGCGCGCACCGGGTCACATGCAGAGACCGTGTTCGGAAAGGTTGCGGTGCTCGGAGAGGGCCACGGTTGTGGAGAGATCCTGATCAGGCCGGAGCAGGTGAGGTTGGTGTCCGCGCCGGACGGACAATTCCAGGTGGGTGAGGTCCAGTTCTCCGGACCCGAGTCGATTGTGACCGTGCATCATCGCGAGTCGGAGATCAGTGTGCGGGCGTCCGTGCGTGGTGAGGTGCCCTACGGGATCGGGTCGATCGTTCGAGCGGAAGTCGCGCAACCGCTGGCGTTCTTCGATTCCCCATCGACGACCCTGTGACCGCACATCTTCGGCACAAGCCCGGGTCGTTCACGGCCGGGAGGAAGTCAAAAATCCACATCGTCGCTTAGGGAATATCTATGGCCGGGTCCTTTCGGGAGCCGTTCGGCTCTCATACGCTGACGGTGTTCTCGAAGTGGCATCCGGCATGCCGTCGTGACATGCGGTCGAGGTGAACCGACTGAAGAATCTCGGCCCGTTTTCGCGGAATCAGAGGAGCAATCGGATGTATCCAGGCAAGTACGCTGCCGAGGCCCCGCACCGACCGGCGGTAGTCGAAGCTGCCACCGGGCGAATACTGACCTATCGAGATCTCGAGGATCGGTCGGTGCAGTTCGCGTACTGGCTGCATGAGCAAGGTGTCATGCCTGGAGACCACATCGCAGTGCTGACGGTCAACGATGCCACAGCATTGGAAGTCTACTGGGGTGCAGTCCGTTCCGGACTGTACGTAACGTTCGTCAACACGCACCTGACACCTGCGGAGACCGCGTACATCGTCGACGACTGCGACGCGAGCATCCTCGTTGTCTCGGCCCCGCTCGCCGCTCTGGCCGAGGCTATCGCTGATTCGACCCCGAAGGTGCGCGTCCGAGTTGCGTTCGGCGGCGACGTGCCCGGACATGTGGACTATCGCACGGCCATCGCGACGATGCCGACTGCACCGCCCGACGATCAGCCGCGCGGAACCGACATGCTGTACTCCTCGGGAACTACGGGACGTCCCAAGGGAATCCGTCCATATTTGGCCGGTACGCAGATTTGGGAAGACTCCGGCAATCACGCTGTCCGTACCCTGCGCTCGTACGGGTTCGAGGAGAACTCGGTGTACTTCTCACCCGCACCGATCTACCACGCTGCACCCCTGCGCTACGCTGCCGCCGCCATCGCCCTCGGCGGTACCGTCGTCATGGCGTCGAAATTCGATGCCGAGGCGACCCTCGGATACCTGCAGCGGTACCGGGTGACGCACAGTCAATGGGTACCCACGCATTTCGTTCGTTTCATGAAGCTTCCCGCAGAAGTCCGGTCGAGGCATGACATGTCGTCGATGCAAGCGGCCTTCCATGCCGCAGCGCCGTGTCCGGTCGAGGTGAAGCGCGCAATGATCGACTGGTGGGGCGAGGTGATCTACGAGTATTACTCGTCCACCGAATCGCCTGGCAGCACCACCATCACACCGCAGCAGTGGCTACGCAAACCGGGTAGCGTGGGTCGTGCCGCAGGGGGATCCGTTGTGCACATCTGCGGCGACGACGGTACCGAACTTCCCGCAGGCGAGGTCGGGCAGATCTACTTCGAGCGACCCGGCAGCGAATTCGAATACTACAATGATCCAGACAAGACCGCCGAGTCGCGCCACCCCGATCGGCCCGGCTGGTCCACCACCGGCGATCTCGGCTATCTGGACGACGACGGATACTTGTTTCTCACCGGCCGAAAGAAGTTCACGATCGTCTCCGGCGGCGTCAACATCTATCCCGAGGAGATCGAGGCCGCGCTCACGGTGCATCCGAAGGTCTTCGACGTCGCCGTCGTCGGTGTTCCCGACGACGAGATGGGTGAGTCGGTCAAGGCTGTGGTGCAGTTGATGCCCGGACTCGATGCGGATGAGGCCCTCGCCTCCGAGCTGATCGAGTACTGCCGTTCCAGAGTTGCCCGATACAAGTGCCCGCGTAGCGTGCAGTTCACGACGGAGTTGCCGCGCACTGCGACCGGCAAACTGCTCAAGGGCGCTCTGTTGGACGCTTCTAGTCCTCGTTGAAGCCGCGAAGTCGATCCATCTCGCGCCGCTCCTTCTTGGTCGGCCGTCCCGCGCCGCGGTCGCGGCGCGGGATCGAGGCCAGCACTTCCTTCGGAGGCGGCGGAGGGCTGTGATCGATGTACGCCGTCGCCGCGATCGCTGCGCCCACCCGCTTGTTCACGAGCTGCGCGACCTCGACGATCTTCTCCGACCCGTGCACGCGGACCCGCACCTCGGTGCCGATCGTGACGGGTGTCGACGGTTTCGCGGTCACCCCGTCGACCCGGACATGCCCGCCCCGGCACGCACTCGCCGCGGCCGATCGGGTCTTGAACAACCGCACCGACCACGTCCAGCTGTCCACCCGAACACTTCCGCCCATCTACAGCAACTCCTCGCTCAGTTCTCCGCTTCCCAGCCTCCACCTGCGCGTCGCGCGGGTGGTATCCAGCATGCGACGGTCGTGCGTCACCAGCAGCAGCGTCCCGTCGAAACTCTCGATGGCCTCCTCGAGCTGTTCGATCGCGGGTAGGTCGAGATGGTTGGTGGGTTCGTCGAGGACCAGCAGATTCACCCCGCGCGCTTGCAGTAACGCCAGCCCCGCACGGGTTCGTTCACCCGGCGACAGCGATGCGGCTGGTCGCAGGACGTGGTGACCCTTGAGGGCGAACTTCGCGAGCAGCGTCCGCACGTCGGCGTCCGGCCACTCGGGTACCTGCCTGCCGAACGCCTCGAAGAGCGGCTCATCTCCCTCGAAAAGCGCTCGTGCCTGGTCTATTTCACCGACGAGGACACCGGAACCGAGGGAGGCGCGCCCTGAATCCGGTGTGAGGGTGCCGAGGAGCATGCGGAGCAGGGTCGTCTTCCCGGCACCGTTCGGGCCGGTGACGATGATCCGATCGCCCCACTCGACCTGCGTGGTGACAGGGCCGAGCGAGAACCCCCCGCGTGTCACGACCGCGCCGTCGAGCGACGCGACCAGCGTGCCGCTGCGCGGTGCCGCAGCGATCGACATGCGTAGTTCCCATTCCTTGCGGGGTTCCTCGACCACCTCGAGACGCTCGATCCGCCGCTGGGTCTGCCGGGCCTTCGCCGCCTGCTTCTCGGTGGATTCGGCACGGACCTTCCGCCCGGCCTTGTCGTTGTCCTTCGACTTGCGGCGCGCGTTGCGCACACCGTGTTCGAGCCAATTGCGTTGCATCTGCGCGCGATCCTCGAGCGCCGACTTGGTGTCGGCGTACTCGTCGTACTGTTCGCGGGCGTGTCGACGCGCGACGTCGCGCTCGACGAGATACGCCTCGTAACCCCCGTCGTACACCGAGATCTGCTGCTGTACAGGATCGAGTTCGACGATTCCTGTCACCGTCCGAGCCAGGAACTCTCGATCGTGACTGATGACCATCAGCGCGATGCGGGTGTCGGCGACGAACCGTTCGAGCTGTTCGAGCCCGGCCAGATCCAGATCGTTCGTCGGCTCGTCGAGGAGCAGCACGTCGTACCGCGACAGCAAGAGCGCTGCCAGGCCGGCACGGGCAGCCTGCCCACCCGACAGCCCTTCCATCGGAGCATCGAGACCCACGTCGAGGCCGAGATCAGCGACGACCTTCTCGGCTCGTTCCGCCAGATCGGCACCGCCGAGCGCAAGCCACCGTTCGAGCGCAGGAGTGTAGTCGTCGACGTCGGAGACCCCCAGCGCTTCGGCCGCCGTGTTCATGACGTGTTCGGCGTCGGCGACGCCGGTGCGGCGCCCCAGGAAACCGAGGATCGTTTCGCCGGGAACGCGCTCGGGTTCCTGCGCGAGGTACCCGATCGTCGCATCGGGAGGGCTCGAGGTGACGGTGCCGGTGACGTCGGCGCTGCCCGTACCTGCGAGGGTCGTGAGCAGGGTCGACTTGCCGGCGCCGTTGGCACCCACCAGGCCGATCACATCGCCGGGCGCGACCGTCAGGTCCAGCCCGTCGAACAGAGTGCGTTCGCCGCGGGAGGCCGACAGGTCGCTGATATGTAGGGTTGCGCTCACCCCACGATTATCGCCGTCGCGATGAGTTCGCCGTCCGCCGCGGGTCGATATCGGTATGACCACAGCTGCAGTGACCACCACGATCGACGCCCGTTACGGCGAACCTGGCGCCGAACCCATGTCGTGGCCCGAGACCGAGGCCCTGTTCGCGTCGGCGCCGTTGTACTGGGTGAGCACCATACATACGACCGGTCGGCCACACGTCGCGCCCCTTGTGGGCGTCTGGCACGACGATGCCTTCCACCTGACGGTCGGCCCGGGTGAACAGAAGGCCCTCAACCTGGTGCGGGATCCCCGCATCGCAGTCACCACCGGACGCAACGATTGGGATTCGGGCACCGACGTGGTGCTCGAAGGGGCAGCCCACCGCGTAACCGACCACGACGCACTCACCGCGATCGCTGCCGCGTACTTCGGCAAATACGGCGACGCATGGCGCTTCGAGGTCGGCGAGGGAGGCTTCGGTATCGCCGACGAGTTCGCCTGGGTGTTTCGGATCCCGCCTCGCAAGGTGCTGGTCTTCGCCAAGCAGCCGCACGGTCAGACGACGCACCGATTCGGGTAGCCGGTCAGGAACCCAGCTTCGTCGCGAGGGCACGCACCATGTCCTGCGCGGCGGCGAGACTCTCCGCGGCCTGCCCGGCGAGCGGTGCCAACGGTGGAATTCTCTCGGCAAGGGTGAGTTCCGCTGTCACGACCGACACCGACATGCCGAGCGAGGTGCCCAGTGTCTGCTGGAGCGGCGGGATCACCGAGTCGGTTCCTTCGCCCGGCGTGCCGGGCGCATAGGTGTTGCCGCGACTCGACACGATCACCACCGGTTTGCCGGCGAACGGTCTATCCGGAGTGTCGAACGGCACGGTGGTGCCGAGCACGTGGATGTAGTCGATCCAGGCCTTGAGAGTCGACGGCAGCGACCAGTTGTACATCGGTGCACCGACGACGAGGACGTCCGCGTTCGTGACCTCGGCGATCAACTCCGCCTGCAATGCCTCGGCATCGGGATCCGGCCGCTCTGTGCTGGTGCGCAGTCGCGCTGCGTAATGCAGGCCGGCGTCGGGTAGGTGGGGCAGCGGTGAGCGGTGCAGATCCCGGACGAGCACTGTGTGCTCGTCGCCGAGTGAGCGCCAGGTGTCGGCGAACAGACCGGTCAGGCTTCGGGATACGGAGTTCTGCAGGTCGGCGGACGAATCGAGCTGCAACAGATGGGGCACGGCGTCTCCCGGTTCCGGCGGTGATGTCGATCGGAAGCCTACTGCGTGGCGCCGAGATCATCCGATGTCCATCGTGGCTGCCCTTCGTTCGCGGTGGAGTGGGGATGCCGTCCGAGCCGGAAATCTGCTGCCTCCAGGTGTCTACTTTCGCGGACTACTCAGCCTGTGTTCCAGGTCATAGCGTTCCTTCTGAACTACTCGCGTCACAGTCATAGGGAGCGTCACATGAGCAGGTTGAAATTCGGTACCTTCCTCGCCCCGATCCACCAGCCGGGGCAGAATCCCACGCTGCTGCTTCAGCGCGATCTGGAATTGGTGGAATATCTCGAGCAATTGGGATACGACGAGGCGTGGTTCGGCGAACACCACTCTGCAGGCGCCGAAATCTATGCCTCACCCGAGATCATGATCGCGGCTGCCGGCGAGCGCACCAACCGGATCAAGCTCGGCACCGGAGTCACCTCGGTGTCGTATCACAACCCGTTGTGGGCGGCCGAACGAATGGTCATGCTCGACCACTTGACGCGGGGTCGCGTGCTGTTCGGGCTGGGGCCGGGCTCGTTGCCCACAGATGCTGCCATGCTCGGTCTGTCGCAGATCGACACCCGGGAGTTGTTGGCGGAGAACACCGACATCATCATGCGGCTGCTCCGAGGCGAGACCGTCACGGCCAAGACCCGGACCCACGAACTCTTCGATGCGAAGATCCAGATGGCGCCCTACTCGGAGCCGCTGTTCGACGTCGTGGTGGCGGCGATCGCATCTCCGACCGGTGCACGGCTCGCGGGCAAGTACGGAATCGGCCTGCTCTCGATTGCCGCAACACTGACGGCCGACGGATTCAGTGCCTTGCAGCATCATTGGGGAATGCTCGAGGAGTTCGCCGCGCTGTCCGGGCGAAGCGACGAAGTCGATCGATCGACGTGGCGCCTGGTGGGACCATTCCACCTCGCAGAAACCAAGGAACAGGCATACCGGGACGTCGAGCACGGCATCGAATACTGGTTCAACTACCTCCAGCATGTGGCCGCCTTCCCTCAGATGGACGTGCGCGGCACGAACAAGCACGAGATGATCGACTTCATCAACACCTCGGGCATCGGTGTCATCGGTACCGCGGAGGAAGCACGCGAGCAGGTGCAGCGTCTGATCGATCAATCCGGCGGATTCGGCACGCTGCTGCTCCAAGGGCACGACTGGGCGAACCCGCAGGCCACACGTCGCTCGTACGAGTTGTTTGCCCAAGATGTCATGCCGCACTTCCAGGGGCAGGCGCAGCCGATGATCGATGCGGCCGAACGCGCGCAGGCAGTTCGTGAGGGGCAGGCCGCCGAACATGTGAAGGCTGTCGAGCACATGACCAAGAAGTACGAAGCGGAGCTCGGGCGGGCGTGACGATGGCGAGTATCGAAGTACAGCGTGATTTCCCTGTATCTGCTGAGGCGGTGTGGAATTGGATCGGCAGCACCGGTGAGGTGGCCTCGTGGATCCCGGCCATCAGATCGTCTCGAATGGAAGGAAACGTACGGCACGTGGTGTTCACGGATGGAGAACCCGCACGCGAACGGATCGTCGAGTTCGACGACAGTGAGCGGAGTTACACCTACGAGTACATCGACGGCCCACTTCCCTTGCGCCACTACCGCTCGACGGTCGCGGTGGTCGAGACCGGCAGCCTCGGCTGCACGGTGCGCTGGGCGGCCGAATTCGGTGCCGAGTCCACCGATGTGGAGGCCGGCCTCGCTACGGCGATCGCGGGAATCTACTCCGACGCCCTCGGCGAGTTGAAGGCCAAGGTTGTCCCCGTCTGACGCCGCGGAGGTCGGTGCGGCCGTGTGTGCCGCACCGACCTCCGCGGGTATCGGAAGGAGCCGCATGAACATCCACCGCACAGCAGAGGATATCCACATCATCAACGCCGTCGACCCATCGGCTGTCCGCACTCGTTTTCGAGAGGTGTTGGCGCATTTCGGTTCCGGGGTCGTGGTCATCACCTCGATCGATTCTTCAGGGGCTCCGGTGGGAATGACCGTGGGATCCTTCACCTCGATCTCGATCGAGCCGCCGCTGGTCGGATTCTTTGCCGGACACAACTCGACCACTCTGCCGCACGTCCTGGGCAACAGTGAGTTCTGTGTCAACGTGCTGTCGGAGGATCAACACTCCCTGGCGCGTGTGTTCGCGCGCAGTGGTTCCGACAAGTTCGAGGGTGTCGACTGGACCCCCTCGATCAATGGATCACCACGGTTGGCCGGTGCACACGCCTGGATCGATTGCACCGTCGACGAGCATCGCGCGATCGGCGATCACCGATTTGTCGTCGGAGGAGTGGGCGCGCTGGTCGTTCCAGCCACGAGCGACCCGCTGGTTTTCCATCGGTCGCTGTTCCACGGGCTGCGGGCACACCGATGACCGCGGAGCCGACCGCTGCTCTCGGCCTGTCGCAGACGGTCGACGATCCCACGGATGCGCTGGGTACTGTGTGCAGGTGCGGGTGGACGCGGCACCGGGTCGGACGACTCGACTCGACCGGGGCATCTCATGTCACTTCGGGTGCGAGCCGTGAGGTCCCTGCCGCGTTGTGGCTTGCGACCGGTGGCCGCGACGTAGCACCGCGATGGCCAGTTCCGACCGATTGCGATGGCCCGTCGAGTCGAAGATCCGACTGATGTACTTCTTGACCGACAACTCGGACAGGACCAACCTCTCCGCGATCTCGGAATTGCTCAGTCCGTCGCTGACCAGTTCTGCGACCTCGAGTTGGCGCGGCGTGAGCCCCTTCAGTGGATCCACGGGTTGTTCGGCTGCCGCGACTGTCACTGTCCGCGTACGCAATTGCCGTGCGAGAACGCGCATCGCGACCAGATCGGACTCATCCCACGGACGGACCGTGCCGAACATGCCGATCAGGGCCTCACCATCGGCGAGTGGGAGGTGGAGCGCGGATGCGGTGTACATATCGTGGGGACGGAGATAGTCGACGACGTACGACCGCTGCGGCGACGGCAAGTGTGACAACTCATCGAGAGACGCGAATCCGGATGTGGTCAAGACTCGGCGGGACAACGGCAACGCGAAGATGTCCTTGTCGCGCCATCGGTCGTGGTAGGTGGGCAGCAGCGGTGAAGCAGCTCCGGTCAGCAGAGGCGCCGGATCATCGAAGATGTCCGGGAACGTCCTCCCGTGGAAGAACGTCACGTCGCGAACCCCGAAATACGTGGATATCGCATCGACCAGCCCTTCCTTGAAGGCGTGGCCGCCCCCGGATTCTTCGCACTGGTCGAGCACCGTCAGGATCCCGAGCATCTGTTTCCTGGACAGCTGGTCCTGCCACGCTCGGCGTTTCATCAACGATCCATTCTCCTGGCTCGAATGTGACCTACCTCATGTCGATCGTTGCGTGCCTAACGATCGATTGTCAACACATACGCGAGAGGAGGCTGTATCCATGCAGATCACAGGAAGAACTCGGGCAGAATGGTAGTAGTGGAGAACGAGCGTTCGGTTGTGACGATCTGTGATCGGCCAAGAGAGACGCTGCGCCGGCGTTCCGGGACTCCCAGAAAGAACTGCGCAGGTGACGAGCTTCGCGCAGCCGAGACGAAGAATGGTGGATCGAATGGACGCTGCTGTGCCCCCATGGACGAAGCACTACCCCGAATCCGTGTCACCCGGCCTGACCGGGGCCCATTCGTCGATGCTCGCCGCGTGGAACGAACACGTACACACCCGCCCGCATGACCCCGCGGTGCACTACTTCGACACCACACTGACATTCGCAGACATCGACCGAGCAGCAGACTCATTGGCCGTCGCACTGCACGACAACGGACTCGACGCGACCGATCGAGTTGCTCTCTACCTGCAGAACGACCCGCAGTGGCTGGTCTCGCTCCTGGCCGCATGGAAGCTGCGTGCCGTTCCCGTTGCCGTCAACCCGATGCTGCGAGCCGAGGAACTGCGCCATATCCTCACCGACTCCGGAGCCTCGACATTGATCTGCCTCGACAGCCTCTACGAGACGGTCGTCGCCGGCATCCGCGACGAGACGGCACTGCAGACCGTGATCACCACCCACCCCCTCGACATGACCCCGAACGCGACCATGCCGCCCGCCGTCGCACACCAGGTGCCGGCACGAACATCGTTCGCGGACACGCTGGACTGGCGCACCCTCACCCACGAGTACCGCGACCGCCGCCCGGAACCCGAGACCCCACGATCCAGTGATATCGCCGCGCTCACGTACACCTCCGGCACGACGGGACGTTCCAAGGGTGCGATGAACAGCCACAGCGCGATGGTGCACAGCTCCACCGTGTACTCGCGGTGGTGGGATCTGCAGCCCGAGCGTGATGTGATCATCGGTCTCGCACCGGTCTTCCACATCACCGGGCTCGTCGCCGGCTTCGGTGTGCACATCATCAGCGGCGCCCCGCTGGTGCTTCTGCACCGATTCGATGCCGAGGCGACCCTGCAGGCGATCGAGCGATGGCGAGGCACCTTCATGATCGGCGCCGGCACCGCTTTCATCGCCTTGACCGCCCACCCTGCCCTCGACGCCGTCGACGTCTCGTCCTTGACGAAGACCCCGTCGGGCGGCGCGCCGGTCGGCCAGGCCTTGGTGGAGCGGATCCGTGCCCGCGCGGGGTGGACATTGCGTGGTGCCTACGGCATGACCGAGACGACGTCTCCGACACACCTCGGACCCCCCGACATCGATCCGCCGACCGACCCGGACAGTGGTGCGCTGTCGGTCGGAGTTCCTGTTCCCGGCGCGCGGGTCCGGATCGTCGATCCGGTCAGCGGCCGAGATCTCGGCCCGGGCGAATCCGGTGAGATCGTCGTTGCCGGTCCGATGGTGGTACCCGGGTACTGGCGGCTGCCCGAGGAGTCCGCGCACGCGATCCGTGATGGCTGGTTGCACACGGGTGATCTCGGCAAGGTGACCGGCGAGGGGTGGCTGTTCGTGGTGGACCGGATCAAGGATCTGATCAATGCCGGCGGATACAAGGTGGTGCCGCGTGATGTCGAGGACGTGCTCTACCAGCACCCGGCCGTGCGGGAGGCCTCTGTCGTCGGAGTGCCGGACGAGTACCGCGGGGAGACGGTCAAGGCGTTCGTCTCGTTGGTGCCGAATGCGGCCGTGAGCTCCGAGGAGCTGATCGCCTATTGCCGGGATCGGATGGCGGCCTACAAGTATCCGCGATCGGTGGTGATTCTCGATGAGTTGCCCAAGAATGCCAGCGGCAAACTCCTCCGACGGGAATTGCGTCGTGGGTGAACAGAGCGGATGCAGCTAGCGGCGGGGGAGTGTCGGGTCCACCGGAACATCCAGCGGATTCTCGATCTCGTCGCGACGCATCCGCGCCACCACGATCGTGATCACCGCGGCGACGATGGGCAGCGTTCCTGCGAGCACGAATGTCGGCACCAGGCCCACTGCGAGCGCGATCGGACCGGCCACCGCCATCGAGAGCGGCATGAACACGAGCGAGACGAAGAAGTCCAGGCTCGAGACCCGTCCCAGCAGGTGCGCCGGCACGCGCCGCTGCAGGAGAGTGCCCCAGATCACCGTCGGCGCCGAGAACAGCACCCCCACGATGAACACCGCCACCACCATGACCGCGATCGACCCGGTCATGCCCACGGCCACCAACGGCACGGCGCCGAGACCCCACATCACCATCATCGTCGTCAGATACCGGCGAGGGAGGGACCAGGAGGCCATGGCCAGCGAACCCAACGCGCCGCCCACCCCGAATGCGGCCAGAACCAGCGCATGATCTCCGGCTCCGCCGCCGGGAATCGCCTTGATGGCGAACGGGATCAGAACTTCGATCGGACCCATCAGGACGAACGTGATCGCGGATCCGAACAGGAGAGTGGCGAGCAGCCACGGCGTGCGCACCATGTAACGGAAGCCGTCGGCGAGATCGATGGTGGCAGCACGCAAGGGGTGGAGCTCCTGATCCGTAGACAGGTCGCGCCGAAGCGGGGTCGGTCGCAACCTGAACAGGAACGCTGCGGTGACCGCTTCGAGGATCGCCACCAACGCGAGCGCCGCGGTGGGGGAGTACGACGCGATGGCCGCACCGGCAAACACCGGGCCCAGCCCTTGCATGAAGGCCGGACGGATCATCCCTTCGATTCCGTTGGCTGCCAGCAGGTCACCCGGCGGAACGATGGACGGAAGAAGTGCCGAATAGGCCGGATATTCGAATCCGTCCGCCATGCCCACCGCGAGTCCGATGAGCGCAAGATGCCAGAACTCGATGCGGTCGGTCCAGGCCAGCGTGGTGGCGACGACCACCATGACTGCCTTCACGGTGAACACCGAGATCAGAATCTTGCGCTGTGGCACACGGTCGGCCAGCACGCCGCCCGCGAGGCTCGTGAGCACGATCCCCAGTGCTGGGCCGACGGCCACCAGCGACAGTTGTGCGGGCCCACCGCCGATCTCGATGACCAGCCACACCAGAGCAATCAACCACATACCGGCGGCTATCAGGCCCAGCGACAGCGCAAGTGCCAGCACCCTGTACTGCGGGAACCGGAGCGGACGCACGGGGCCGCGAGCCCACCGTGGCTGCGGTAGGTCCGAGCGGTTCAGGGCGTCGTTGCGCATGATGATCTCTCCGCTGTCTCGTGTGTGCCGACGTGTCGAAGGGAATCATCCGACCTCGAGTCGACTGGAGGTCAAGTGTCCTCGGACCTCTCGACGTCGGGCAAACGATTTTCGACGGGAACGCCGCGTCAGCGGACAGGTCCCGACTCGAGCGTCAGGTCGGTGGAGCCCGTAACTCCCGCCTCGTCGATCCATTCGACACGCACCCGATCGCCCGGCCGATGTCGGCGCAGAGCTTCCTCGAGATCGTTGGTGGAGGAGACCGGAGCGCCGTCGAAAACGACTATCACAAAGCCTGTTTCGAGACCGGCACGGTAGGCGGGAGAGCCGTACGAGACCCACAACACCTCGGCGCCCCGATCGCCGCCGTCGGAGCGGGCGGTGGTGACGCTGACGCCGAGGTGCGGGGTGGGGCCCACATGGACGGTGTCGGAACCGACCCCGCTGCGCACCTGTTCGAGCACGTCGAGGGCTTCGCCGATCGGCACCGCGTACGCCTCGGGTGGCTCGTCGCTGGTGTCGATCCCGATGGTTTCCGTCTGGTCGCGGTAGACCGAACCTGCGGTGTTGACTCCGACCACCACACCGAACGCGTCGACGAGTGGTCCACCGGAATCGCCGGGCCGGATTGCCGCGTCGGTCTGGAGCATGCCGGTGAGCCGGTGGCGCGATCCGTCGGTCGAATCACGCACCACCACGTTGCGGTCGTGGGCGACGACGGTGCCCGGTGCTGCGACGACCACGCCGCCGCCGTCGGCATTACCGAAGGCGGTGACGAGGGATCCGACTTCCGGTGGTGTGTCGGCGAGGGTGGCGACCGGCAGGTCGTGTGCCGCGCCGAGTTGCAGGACCGCGATGTCTCGGGTGGGGTCGTAGCCGGTGACGGCGACGTCGTAGATCAGTCCGGTCGCGGGACTGACGGCGGTGATCTCGGTGGCGCCACTCACCACGTGATGATTGGTCAGCGTCACGCCGTCGGGTGTGAGGACGATGCCCGTGCCCGCGACCCCGCTCCACCCGCGGCGCGCGTCGATGTTGACCACCACCGACTCGGTCCGGTTGGCGAGCTCTTCGAACGACAGAGGAGACGGGGACGGTGGTGCGGGTGCTGCGACGGGCGCGGGAGGAGGTGTTCCGACCTCGACGACGGCGGGTGCGCTCACGAGGAGACTCGCGGTGGCGGCGAGCGCCACCAGCAGCGTCGAGCCACTGCGCCCCGTCACGTCGCGTGAGCCTCCGCCTCCAGGTGGTCGACGAGTTCACGTGCCGCCGCGCGCCCTGCACGGTTGGCGCCGATGGTGGACGCCGACGGGCCGTAGCCGACCAGGTGGATTCGGGGATCATTCTCGACCTGGGTCGCGAGTCGCCCGGTCAACGTGATCCCGCCGCCCGGGTTACGCAGGTCCAGCGGCGCGAGGTGGTCGAGGGAGCTGCGAAATCCTGTGCACCACAGAATGACATCGACGTCGAGCTGTGACCCGTCGGGCCACTGCACGCCGGTCTCGGTGATCTCCGAGAATATGGGCCGACGCTCGAGGACGCCGCGCTCGCGGGCGGCCCGGATCGCCGGGGTCACGGGCAGTCCGGTGACGGAGACGACGGAGCCGGGCGGCATGCCTCGTCGCACGCGGTCCTCGACCAGCGCCACCGCGGCCCGTCCGATCTCGGAGCTGAATTCCTCGGTGCACCAAGCTGGTTCGCGACGGGTGGTCCAAGTGGTTCTCGTGACGCGGGAGATCTCGTCGAGTAGCTGCACCGCCGAGATGCCCCCGCCGACGACCAGGACGTGTTTGCCGACGAATTCGTCGGCGGAACGATAATCCTTGGTGTGGAGCTGACGCCCGCGGAAGCGGGTGGCTCCGGGATACCACGGGACGAAGGGATGTTCCCAGGTTCCGGTGGCGTTGATGATGCCCCGGGCGGTGTAGATCCCGGAGTCGGTTTCGATGCGCAGGTGATCGCCGCGATCGCAGACCACCGTAACCCGGACCGGACGGTGGACCGGCAGCTCGAACCGCTCCTCGTAGTCCGCGTAGTACTCCGGCACCGCCGTGGACGCGGGGACGAGGCCGGTGTCGGAACCGACGATGTCCTCGAACGACGACCCGGGTAGATCGTGGACGCCGTTGACGGTACTCAACGTCAGCGACGGCCATCGGTGCTGCCACGCTCCGCCGGGTCCGTATGAGCGATCCAGGACGACGAAGCCCGTTTCGGGTCGGACACCGAATCGACGCAGGTAGTACGCGGACGACAGCCCGGCCTGCCCGGCGCCGATCACGACGACGTCGACGGCCTTCGTGTCGGCCGCGGTGGCCTCCAGCGTCATCGAACCCCTCCCGGTCGGTTCTCGTGCATCCAATGATGCCCCGCGACGCGGGGGCGTGTGCGGCAACTGTGCAGGGGAGACGGGCCGGTGTCCGGAACGTCGCGTTCGTGCTCGTGCGCCTGCCATTAATGTGATATCACTTTAATATCTTCAAGGTATCGGAAGGGAACGTCATGGACACACCGGACACATTCACAGTCGAGCGACCGGGCCGCTCGTCCAACGGCTGGGCCGTGCTCGTCGCGGGCCTCGTCGTCGACCTCGTCGCGATCGGACTGATCGCGTGGGGCGCGATCGAGATCAACGTTCCCCTGATCGTCATCGGCGCGGTGATCTTCGTGGTCGCAACCGTGCTCCTCGCGGGCCTGGTGCTGGTGGAACCCAACGAGGCTCGCGTGCTGCAGTTGCTGGGAGGGTCGTATTCGGGAACATTGCGCGAACCCGGTCTGCGATGGATGAACCCGCTCAACTCGCGCCGCAAGATCACCACCCGCATCCGCAACCACGAAACGGGCAGGGCGAAAGTCAACGACGCCGACGGCAACCCGATCGAGATCTCCGCGATCATCGTGTGGCAGGTGGAGGACACCGCTCGCGCAGTGTTCGATGTCGACGACTTCGAGGAATTCGTCGCGGTCCAGACCGAGGCCGCCGTTCGTCACATCGCAGGCAGCTACCCGTACGACGGGCCGCAGGCAGTGATGTCGTTGCGCCAGAATGCCGACGAGATCACCACCAAGTTGTCGGACGAGGTCCACGATCGTGTGCAGTCGGCGGGGGTCCGAATCATCGAGACCCGCATCAACCAGCTCGCGTACGCACCCGAGATCGCGCAGGCCATGCTGCGTCGCCAGCAGGCCGGCGCGGTGATCGCCGCACGCGAACAGATCGTCCAGGGCGCCGTGTCGATGGTCGGAACCGCCCTCGCGCGGCTCGAAGCCGAGCACACTGTCGAACTCGACGAGGAACGCAAGGCCGCGATGGTCTCCAACCTGCTCGTCGTGCTCTGCGGCGACCAGAGCGCTCAACCGGTTCTCAACACTGGCTCGCTCTACCAATAGGACGACGGCATGGCCGAACGTAAGAAGGTGCTGCTTCGGCTCGACCCCGCGGTTCACGACGCGCTCGCGCGGTGGGCCTCGGACGAGCTGCGCAGCACCAACGCACAGATCGAGTTCGTTCTCCGTCGGGCCCTGACCGAAGCTGGGCGAATGCCTCGCGATGCGGGGCGGATCCGCAAGCCCGGTCGTCCACGTGCCGCTCAGGACGAGTGACTCGGGGCGACTGGGAGAACATCTCGAACTGCTCACGTGTGCGCATCGTTGCGATTAGCTTTGTGCAGATGACCGCTCATCGACACGACGAGACGGCGTCGACACGACGACGAAGAGGGTTGCCGTGAGTCTGTGGGGCTATATACAGGGACGTGAGGAGACCTTGTTGTTCCTGACCTACCAACATGCCTCCCTCGCGTTCCAGACGGTCCTCGTCGGCAGCGTCGTTGCATTGGCGATCGGCGTTGCTGTCTATCGCCTCCCCGTGTTGTCCTCACTCACGCTCACCGGCAGCCGTGTGGCGCTGACCATCCCGTCGCTCGCCCTGCTCGCGCTGTTGATCATTCCGTTCGGGCTCGGCGTCACCCCCTCGTTCGTGATGCTCGCCTTCTTCGCGGCGATGCCGGTGATCGGCAGTTCCGTCGTCGGGTTGCGGTCGGTGTCGCCGGCGGTGGTCGAATCGGCACGGGGGATCGGCCTTGCACGATGGCGGATACTCGCCTTCGTCGAACTGCCGATCGCATGGCCGGTCATCCTCAGCGGAATCCGCGTCTCGACCCAGATGGTCGTCGGTGTCGCGGCGATCGTCGCCTATGTGCTCGGGCCGGGACTGGGTTCGCTGATCTTCAACGGACTGGCTCGTCTCGGCGGAACCAACGCCGTGGAAATGGCACTGACCGGGACCATCCTCGTCGTCCTCGTGGCCCTGGTTTTCGACGCACTGCTCGTACTGCTCGGGCGCCTGACCATTCCGAAGGGACTCTGATGGCGGATCAGCGCATCACCGGCACTTCGATACGCCTCGACGGCGTGGTCAAACGCTATCGCGGACAGGAGAAGCCTGCCGTCGAACGGCTCGACCTCGACATCGTGGCCGGCGACATCGTCGCCTTCGTCGGGCCGTCGGGATGTGGGAAGACCACCACCCTGAAAATGATCAACCGGCTGATCGAACCCACCGAGGGCCGCATTCTCATCGGCGACCGCGACGTCACCGACGAGAATCCCGACCGGCTCCGGCAGTCGATCGGCTACGTGATCCAATCGGGCGGCCTCTTTCCACACTGGTCCGTCGCGAAGAACATCGGCGCGATCCCTCGGGTCCTCGGCTGGAGTCGCGCAAAGATTGCTGAACGCACCGAGTATCTCCTCGAACTCGTCGGCCTCGATCCGGGCACCTATGCCGACCGGCTCCCCAGAGACATGTCCGGCGGGCAGCAACAGCGTGTCGGTGTGGCCCGGGCGCTCGCCGCAGACCCGCCTGTGCTGTTGATGGATGAGCCGTTCGGGGCGGTCGACCCGCTCACCCGGGTCCGCCTGCAGGACAGCCTCCTGTCCATCCAACAGGAGCTGGGGAAGACGATCGTCCTGGTCACGCACGATTTCCAGGAAGCGACGAAACTCGGCGACAAGGTGCTCATCCTGTCCGAGGGCGGCCGCATCGAGCAGTACGCGACACCCGCGGAGATCCTCGCGAACCCTGCCACCCCCTTCGTCGAGGAGTTCGTCGGGTCCGGCGCCACTCTCGCGCAGCTCACACTCACGAGGGTGCGCGATGTCGACTACGAACAGGTGGTCACCGCGTCCGTCGGGGAGAACGCAGGGGAAGTGGCGGCTCGTGCCCGCGCTGCAGGTCACGATTGGATCGTGGTCGTCGACGGACGAGGCAGACCGCGTGCGTGGCCCACTCTCGCCGAGATCGCCACGAAACCGCAGATTTCCGACTACATCGACGCGAGACTTCCGGTGGTCAGCGAATCGTCGACGCTCAACGATGCGCTCGACTCGATGCTCGCTGCCAGTCAGGGCGGAGTCCTCGTCACCGACGGTCGCGGAGTGATGCGGGGAGCGCTGCGAATAGACACGGTGATGGCGGTGATTCGCGCGCACACGGCGGAGGTGAGATCGGACGACGAGGAGCCCTCGTACGTCTCGCACGAAGAGGACCAGCAGCGGGAGGATTCGTGATCTCCGCGCGACGCGTGCCGGTGGACGTCTGGTTCGAGCCACTGATCATCGTCGTGGTCGGTGCCGGTTACCTGTTCTGGTACCTGACGTCGTCGTTCACCGAAACCGAACAGGCGGCGCTGGGGTGGGACAACCTGAGCGCGACCATCGTCGACCACATCGTGCTGACGGTGGTGGCGGCGATCATCGTGATCGTGATCGCCGTGCCCCTCGGGATCCTGTTGAGCCGCGACTCGATGCGGTGGCTCAACCCGTTCGTCGTCAATGCGGCGAACGTCGGACAGGCCGCCCCGGCAGTGGGATTGCTCGTCCTGTTCACGATGTGGCTCGGCACCGGATTCCGGACCGCGGTGATCGGTCTCGTCGTGTACGCGATTCTTCCGATCCTCCAGAACACGATCGTCGGTCTGCGTCAGGTGGATCGGCGGGTGATCGAGGCGGCACGAGGCATCGGTTTCTCCAGCGCGCGCACCCTGGTGCGCGTCGAGATGCCGCTCGCAGTCCCGATCATTCTCAACGGTATTCGGACGGCGCTGGTCATCCTGGTCGGAACGGCGACGCTGAGCACCTTCATCGGGGCAGCGAGCCTGGGAACACTGATCACCACGGGGGTCACGCTCTTCCTTCCCGCTCTGCTCGTCTCGGGCGCGATCCTCGTGGCACTGCTGGCGCTCATCATCGATTGGCTGGGCCGGCTCGTCGAGTTCGCCGCGACACCGCGAGGCCTCTCGTGACCCGGACCCGGCTCGTTGCGCACGTGCTCGTCGCCGTGGTCTGCGCGGTGACTCTGGCCGCCTGCGGCCTGGTCAGCTCTTCGGGCACGTTCCGGAAAGCTGCCCTTCCGGACGGGAGTGAGCCCTTGGCCGGAGTGTCGCTGGTCGTCTCGTCGAAGAGTTTCACGGAGGGCGTCATCCTCGGAAAGATCACGGCCACCTACCTTGCCGCGGCCGGCGCGGACGTTTCCGACCTCACGGGTGCACCAGGATCGGCATCGTCGCGTCAGGCGCTGCTGAACGGCGACGTCGACATCGTCTGGGAGTACACGGGTACCGGATGGGTGAACTATCACGGAGAGACCGAGACGATCGCCGATCCGGACGAACTCTGGGAGCGGGTCCGCGAGATCGAGAAACAGGAATACGACCTCGAATGGCTGCCGCCCGCGAACTTCGACAATACGTACGCGTTCGCTGCTTCCTCCCCGACCGCGGAGCGACTCGGTGTGCAGCGCCTCGAAGACATCGCGAGCCTTCCGGTCGGGGAGCGCACGTTCTGCGTGGACGACGAGTTCTTCAGCCGCCCGGATGGTTTCGTTCCGATGCTCGAGACATACGGGATTCCGTTCAACGATCCGAACGGTGTTCCCGCCGGAAACGTGACCAGGATGGACACGGGCGTGATCTACACGTCCACCGCGTCGGGCGAGCCCTGTAATTTCGGGATGGTCTACACCACCGACGGCCGCGTGCGGAACCTCGGCCTCGTCGTCCTCGAGGACAACCGAAGTTTCTTCCTTCCCTACAGCGGGACCGCGGTGGTCCGTGGAGAGGTATTGGCAGCGCATCCGGAGATCGCCGAACTCCTGGGCACGCTCTCGGCGCGATTGACCGAGGACGTGATGCAGGACCTCAACGCCCGTGTCGACATCGAGGGGCAGGAGCCGTCGGAGGTCGCGTACGAGTGGTTGATCTCCGAGGGGCTCGTTTCCTAGAACGAACGGCGCGAACGTAATCGGACCGGTGAAATTCTCTGGTCGAACCATGATCGTTCCCGCTAGTGTCGTGGGGGTGATGACGTCATGTTGATCCGCCTGATCGTCACCTACCTGCCGCGATATCGCGTGAACGTCGTGGCGGTGGTGACCCTGCAGTTCGTGGCAACAGTCGCGATGCTCTATCTACCGACGCTCAATGCCGACATCATCGACAACGGTGTCGCCAAAGGCGACACCGGATACATCCTCCGGATCGGCGGCTGGATGTTCGCGGTGGCGTTGGTGCAGCTGGTCTGCATGATGTACGGGCAGTACTTCGGTGCCCGCGGGGCGCTTGCCGTGGGACGCGACCTCCGTCACGATCTGCTGCACCGGGTGAACACCTTCTCGGCGCGCGAAGTCGGCACGCTCGGTGCGCCGTCGTTGATCACCCGTACCACCAACGATGTCCAGCAGGTCCAACTCCTGTTGGTGATGAGTTCGTTCATCCTCGTCACAGCACCCATCATGTGTATCGGCGGGATCGCCATGGGGATTCACGTCGCGGCACCCATGGCGTGGGTACTCGTGGTGGCGGTGCCCATTCTCGGCATCACCATGGCCCTGATCATCCGGGTGATGGTCCCCGGTTTCCGGGTGATGCAGGCCCGGTTGGACAGCGTCAACCGGATCCTGCGAGAGCAGATCACGGGGATCCGCGTGGTCCGCGCATTCGTCCGGGAACGGTACGAAGCCGACAGGTTCGAGGTCGCCAACGAGGAACTCGCAGACGCGAGCCTGCGGGTCGGACGGATGATGGCGCTGATGTTCCCCGTGGTCATGGGGATCACGAACGTGACCATCGTCGCGATCATCTGGGTCGGCGGACACGAGATCTCCGACGGCACTGTGGAGATCGGTGCACTGAGCGCGATGATCAGCTACGTCATGCAGATCATGATGTCGGTCATGATGGCGTCGTTCCTTGCGATGATGGCTCCGCGAGCAACCGTGTGCGCGGAACGGATCGGGGAGGTTCTCGCGACCGAGACGTCGGTGGTGCGGCCGGCCGAACCGATCGGCTTCGACGCGGATCCGGCCACCGTGGAGTTCCGCAACGCGCAGTTCCGCTACCCCGGCGCCGACAGTCCGGTTCTGGACGGAATGACCTTCCGCGTCGACCCCGGCACCACCACCGCGGTCATCGGGTCGACAGGTTCGGGCAAGACGACCCTGATCGGATTGGTCCCGCGCTTGATCGATGTCACGGACGGCGCGGTCCTGGTCGGCGGTACCGATGTCCGACACCTGGACCCCGACCTGCTGCGGGCCGAGATCGGGCTGGTGCCGCAACGTGCCTATCTGTTCTCCGGCACCGTCGCATCCAATGTGCGCTACGGGAAGCCCGACGCCACCGACGACGAGGTCTGGGAGGCACTGCGCATCGCGCAGGCCGACGAGTTCGTCCGTGCGATGCCGCAGGGACTGGACACACCGATCGCACAGGGCGGCACGACGGTCTCGGGTGGTCAGCGACAGCGCCTGGCGATCGCGCGCGCACTCGTCCGCCGGCCGTCGATCTACCTGTTCGACGACGCGTTCTCGGCTCTCGACCTGTCGACCGACGCGCGCCTGAGATCTGCGCTGCGGCCCGCGACCACCAACTCGGCGATGATCATCGTCGCGCAGCGCGTATCGACGATCATGGACGCCGATCGGATCGTGGTGCTCGATCGCGGACGGATCGTGGGGTCGGGGCAGCACGACGAGCTGCTCGACTCGTGCGAGACCTACTCCGAGATCGTCCGATCGCAGCTCGCCGTCGAGGAGCGGTCGTGACCGGCCCGGGCGGCAGGCAGCCGCTGGGTGCCCCGGTGCAGAAGCCCCGATCGTTCGTGCCGTCCATGAAGCGGCTGCTGCACCTGCTCGTGTCGTATCGCGGCTTCATGATCGTGATCCTGACAGCGACCGTCGGTTCGGTGATCCTCACGGCGATCGCCCCACGGATCCTGGGCCACGCCACCGACCTGATCTTCAACGGTGTCATCGGCCGGATGCTCCCCGCCGGCACCACCAAGGAACAGGCGGTCGCCGACCTCCGGGCGCAGGGGCAGGACACGTTCGCCGACATGGTCGGCTCGATGGATCTCACCCCCGGTGTCGGCATCGACTTCACCGCCGTCGGGCGGGTACTGCTGACGGTTCTCGCCCTGTATGTGGGATCGGCGCTGCTCGCGTGGGTCGGTGCCTATCTCCTCAACATAGTCGTCGTCGGCACCATCAAGCGATTGCGTTCCGACGTGGAGGACAAGGTTCATCGTCTGCCTCTGCACTACTACGACACGACCCCACGCGGGGATCTGCTCAGCCGCGTCACCAACGACCTGGACAATCTGTCGCAGAGTCTCCAGCAGACCGTCTCACAGGCACTGAACTCGGTGCTGACCGTCATCGCGATCCTGATCATGATGCTCTCGATCTCACCTCTGCTCACGATCATCGCGCTGGTGGCGATCCCGCTGTCGATCGTCGCGACCGTCCTGATCGCCCGCCGATCCAAACCGCACTTCTCCGCGCAGTGGTCGTCGACCGGCAAACTCAACGCGCAGGTCGAAGAAGCGTTCACCGGACACGAACTGATGTTGGCGTTCGGTCGGCAGCAGGAGGTCGAGGACGAGTTCGACACTCGCAACGACAAGCTCTACAACTCGAGTTGGCGCGCCCAGTTCATCTCCGGTCTGGTCCAGCCGACCATCATGTTCCTGGGCAATCTGAACTTCGTCGCGGTGGCGGTCGTGGGTGGACTCCAGGTCGCGTCGGGCTCGATCAGCCTCGGGTCGGTGCAGGCCTTCATCCAGTACTCGCGACAGTTCACCCAGCCGCTCGCCCAGATCGGCTCGATGGTCAACCTCCTGCAGAGCGGAGTGGCCTCGGCAGAGCGGATCTTCGACATCCTGGACGCCGAGGAGCAGAGCGCAGATCCGGCCGACCCGCAGACCCCGTCGACGAACAGCGGGCGAATCGACTTCGACGACGTGTCGTTCCGTTACGTGCCCGACAAACCGCTCATCGAGAACCTGTCGCTGGTGGCCGAACCCGGGCACATGGTTGCGATCGTGGGACCGACAGGCGCAGGTAAGACCACCCTCGTCAACCTCATCATGAGGTTCTACGACGTCGACTCGGGAACGATCCGCGTCGACGGTGTGGATTCACGGCGCATGACCCGCGACGATCTGCGCGAACGCACCGGGATGGTCCTGCAGGATTCGTGGCTGTTCGGCGGCACCATCTACGAGAACATCGCCTACGGTGACCCGGCCGCCAGTCGCGAAGAAGTGATCGAAGCAGCCGAGCTGAGCCACGTCGACCATTTCGTGCGGGCCTTGCCGGACGGGTACGACACGATGCTCGACGAGGAAGGCGGCGGCGTCAGTGCCGGGGAACGGCAGCTGATCACGATCGCGCGAGCATTCCTGGCCAAGCCGGTCGTACTCATCCTCGACGAGGCGACCAGCTCCGTCGACACCCGCACCGAACTGCTGATCCAGCAGGCCATGGCGACACTGCGCACGGATCGGACGAGTTTCGTCATTGCGCACCGGCTTTCGACGATCCGAGATGCCGACGTCATCGTCGTCATGGAGGACGGGCACATCGTCGAGCAGGGCAACCACGAGCAGCTGCTCGCAGCACGCGGTGCCTATTACGAGCTGTACATCAGTCAGTTCACCGGCCCGGTCGAGACGGTGGACGACGCAGAACGGCCGACGATCGTCGAGCAGGCATGACGAGCGTGGCCGAGCACGGATCGAGCAGTCGCAGAATGATGTTTCGGTGAGGAGCGCGATGGCCACGTTCGTTCTGGTTCACGGTGGTGGGCACGGAGGTTGGTGCTATCGCAAGGTGGCGAAGATCCTGAGAGAGGAGGGGCACGAGGTCTACGCTCCGACGTTGTCGGGCCTGGCCGAACGATCCCATCTGAGCCGCACCGGCATCGGCCTCGCGACCCACCTCGAGGACATCGCCTCGTTGCTGCATTACGAAGACCTCGACGACGTGGTCCTGGTCGGGCACAGCTACGGAGGCATGGTGATCACGGGGGCTGCGGACAAAGCGACCGATCGGGTCGGGCGGCTGGTGTACCTCGACGCCGCGAACCCGCTGAACGGGCAATCGCTGGTCGACGTCGCCGGACCGATCATGGAGGCGACGCGTCCGTTCGGTCAGGTCGTCGACGGGGTCGAACTGGTGCTACTGCCGACACCGGAATCCCCGATGTTCTACGGGGTGGAGGACGCCGACGACGTGGCCTGGATGCAGTCGCGGCTGACCGCCCATCCGTGGCGCTGCTTCGAGGAGAAGCTCGACCTACGCAACGAGAGCGCGCTTCGGGCCATACCGCAGTACCACATCGTGTGCACCTCGACCCTGGCCACTCGGGACCCAGAACTGGTGAATGCAGCCCGCGCCGAGGGCCGGCTCTGGGATATCGACACCGGTCACGATCTGATGATCACCGAACCGGAAGCCGTCGCGAAGGCGCTGATCGAGATCGCTGCCGAGTGATCGGTCAGCGCCGGCTCGGCGCGACCGACAACACCGACTCGGTGGGCAGCCGCGGCGTCGGTGCCGGCCGGCCTTCGGGAGCGGCCGTCCCGATACGGACCAGCGCCTGCGGACAGCCGCCGCCGGGGATGAGCCCGGCGATGATCTCCCGGCTACCCGGAAGTTCGGTCACGTGGGTCAGGGGGCATGTCGCCAAGCCGTGCGCCGTCGCCTCGAGGAGCAGTTCCGAGAGCATCCGACCGGCGGCCAGCCACGCGTGCCGCTCGTCCGACGAGGTGCTGACCAGCAGGATGGTCGACGCATCGACCTCGGTTGCTGCTTCCTCCGGAGCGGTTCTGCCGCCCGCGGGGAAGCGGCGTCCGACGTCGACCCGGTGATGTTGCTCCGTGGTCACCAATGCTTCGGGCGGAATGCCGGTGGTCCTGGTGGTGTGTCCGGCCCACCAATGGAGTTCTTCCTGGTATGCGGTGTCGTAGCGGCGAAGGGCGGCGCTACGTGCCGTCGCGTCGGCCAGAACCTCCCGTGCTGCGGGAGACAGGACGGTCACTTGCGCGTCACCCGGCCCGACGCACGACACGATGCTCCGCGTCGTGGCTGTATCGGGTGCTGCGAGCGGGCGGCGGTCGGAATAGCGTCGTCTGATCGCGGCGACGAGATCGAAATCGTGTGAGGCCGGCCGGGCGTCGTGCCCGAAACGCACGGTGGCGAGATGATCGGAGTGTGCACCGTCGGGGAGACGCCGGACCTCGGTCGACCATTTCAATGCGGTGAACGCGATCTGCAGGTGGTGCAGTGCCGCGCCGCAGCTCAGGACGAGTTGCCTGCCCGAAGGGTCGACGGCTCCGAGCATGCGTGACGAGTCGCCGTGCAGATCGAGTGATCCGGTCTCGTACCGCCAGTGCCACGGCTGGCTGTTGTGTACCGAGGGTGCGCGGCACGCGAGATCCACGGCCATCCGCACGACGTCGGAATCGGGAATCCGGGTGCTCATGATCGCTCCGTACTCGTGTGACAGGTCGGACCTTGCCCCCATTGTTCGCTGTCGGTGTCGACGGGTCCAGGGACAATGGTCTCGACTTCATCACCGCGGGCGTGGTGGTGGGATGATGCGGATGCTCGAGTCGAACAGGATGGGGTAGTGATGATCGGAATCAGCCGCGACGGTGCCGTGGTGACGGTGGAGCTCCAGCGTGAGGAACGCCGCAACGCGCTCACCACCCAGTTGTGTGTGGAAATCCGCGAGGCCGTGGAGAAGGCTGTGGAGGACGATGCGCGGGTGGTCGTGATCACCGGACGCGGTACGTCGTTCTGTGCGGGTGCTGATCTGTCCGGCGATGTGTACGCTGAGGGGTTCACCGACAGTCTCGCGGAGTTGCTCCGCACGATCGTGGAAGCACCGCTCCCGGTGGTGGCCGCAGTCAACGGTCCCGCGATCGGCGCGGGCACCCAGCTGGCGCTCGCCTGCGATCTGCGTGTGGTCGCGCCCGGCGCGAGGTTCGCGGTACCCGCGGCGAAGCTGGGTATCTCGGTGGACCGGTGGACAGTGCGGAGACTCGCATCGATCGTCGGTGGGGGACGCGCCCGTACGGTGATGCTCGCGTGCGAAGCGATCGAGACCGACGATGCGCTCGCCTACGGTCTGGCCAATAAGATCGGCGACCTGGCGGCCGCTCAGGAGTGGGCGCAGGAGATTGCGAAGCTCGCGCCGCTGTCGATGCACGCACACAAGCTGTTCCTCAACGACGACGGCACCCGCCGCGATCCCACCGCGGAACAGCAGGCGGCCGCCGCCGCAGCGTGGCTCAGTGAGGACGCGCAGGAAGCACGCCGAGCGCGGGCCGAACGCCGCGACCCGATCTTCCAGGGCCGATGAACCTCGGGCGGGTGGCGTCCTCCGCCGCCGCGGGCGTCGGGCTCGCGTGGCTTGCCCGCGCCGCGCGCGGGCTGCCCACATCGATCGGTGCTTCGGTGTCCGACATCCGCCCGTATGCGGCCGGATCGCCGCAGTACCGGGAGGGACGGTTCCACAACACCGAGCCCTCGTCGGCCCTCGATCCCGAGGCCGGTGGTGGGCTCGTCAAGGACCTGCTCGCCCGTGGTTCCCGTGGAAGACCGACGGGGGACGTCCCGATCGCCCCGTACGTCGCGCCCGTGGACTCGGGGCCGCTCGCGGTGACGTGGTTCGGGCATTCGAGCGTCCTGGTCGAGATCGACGGATATCGGGTGCTCGCCGACCCGGTGTGGAGCGATCGGGTCTCGCCCTCGTCGGCGATCGGCCCGATGCGCCTGCATCGCCCCCCGGTCGAACTCGCCGTGCTCCCACAGATCGACGCGGTGATCATCTCGCACGACCACTACGACCATCTCGATCGCTTCACCGTCGAATCGCTGGCGGCAACACAGCCCCGGACCAAGTTCCTCGTGCCCGTCGGGGTGGGAGCGCATCTGCGGAAGTGGCGGGTACCCGACGATCGCATCGTCGAACTCGACTGGGACGAACACGCCGAGATCGACGGACTGAAGGTGACGTGCACCGAAGCCCGCCACTTCTCGGGTCGAGGTCTGCAGCGCAACATCACGTTGTGGTCGTCGTGGGTGCTCACCGGTCCCGCCCACTCGGTGTTCTTCGGCGGCGACAGCGGATACACCCGCCGATTCGCCGATCTCGGTGAGAAGTACGGACCGTTCGACCTGACACTTCTCCCTGTCGGGGCGTACGACCTACGGTGGCCCGACATCCACATGAACCCGGAAGAGGCGGTGCGCACCCACCTCGATCTCGGCGGAACCGAGCGCCGTGACAGCCTCCTCGTGCCGGTGCACTGGGGCACGTTCAACCTCGCGTTCCATGCCTGGTCGGAGCCGATCGCGCGTCTCCTGCCCGCCGCGGAGGCCGGCGGCGTCGCCACTGCCGTGCCGATGCCGGGACAGCGGGTGGATGTGTCGCGGCCGCGTGCGGACGAGCCGTGGTGGGTGGCGCTGGGGTGACGCGGGCGAGGTGATCGGCGGCGGAGACCACCGGTCGGGGTGGCCTGGAATAACCTGTTCTCCATGGCAGCAGACGAGCCCACCGTGACGGTCGGGCCGAGCGAGACGATCACGACCGATTCTGAGCATGTCGTGAACGGTCTGACGACAGAACAGGTCGCCGAACGGGTCGCGCGGGGCGAGACCAACGACGTTCCCGACAGGGCATCACGGTCCGTCAAAGACATCGTGCGCGGCAACGTGTTCACGCGCATCAACGCCATCCTCGGTGTGCTCTTCCTGATCGTGCTGTTCACAGGGTCGATCATCGACGGCATGTTCGGGTTGCTGATCATCGCGAACAGCGGGATCGGCATCATCCAGGAGGTGCGCGCCAAACGCACACTCGACAAGCTCGCGATCGTCGGTCAGGCCAAACCGGTGGTGCGGCGGGACGGCATATCAGCAGAGTTGGCTCCGCGCGAGGTGGTGCTCGACGACATCATCGAACTCGGCCCCGGTGACCAACTCGTGGTCGACGGCGTAGTGGTCGACGCAGCCGCCCTTGAACTCGATGAATCGTTGCTCACCGGCGAAGCCGATGCGATCGGCAAGACTCCCGGGTCGACGGTGATGTCGGGCAGTTTCGTGGCGTCGGGCAGCGGTGCATACCGGGCGACGAAGGTGGGCCGCGACGCATACGCCGCGCGGCTCGCGGACGAGGCCAGCAAGTTCACTCTCGTGCATTCCGAACTCAATTCCGGCATCAACAAGATCCTGAAGTTCATCACCTACCTGATGATTCCGGCGGGCCTGCTCATCATCTACAACCAATTGTTCTCGAGCGGTGAGGCGCTCGGGCCGGCGCTCAGCGGTATGGTCGCTGCGCTCGTGCCGATGGTGCCCGAAGGTCTCGTGCTGATGACGTCGATCGCGTTCGCGGTGGGCGTGATCCGGCTCGGCCGCCGCCAATGCCTCGTGCAGGAACTTCCCGCGATCGAAGGGCTTGCCCGCGTCGACGTCGTCTGCGCCGACAAGACGGGCACGCTCACCGAGAACGGGATGCGGTTGGCGGACGTCGTAGCCGCGGACGGCGCCGAGCTCGATGTCGCGCGAGCGGCGTTGGCCGCGATTGCCGCCGACGATCCGCGACCGAATGCCAGTGTGCTTGCGATCGCCGAGGCATTCCCGGACGATCCGGGATGGGGGGAATCGACTGCGGTCGCGCCGTTTTCGTCGGCGAAGAAGTGGAGCGGACAGTCGTACGGAGGGCGCGGCAATTGGCTGCTCGGTGCTCCCGACGTATTGCTGGACCCCGCATCGGATTTCGCGCGGCGAGCGGAGGAGATCGGATCGAAGGGATTGCGGGTACTGTTGCTTGCCTCGGGCGACCGCCCGGTCGACGATCCCGCCGCGCCCGGCACGGTGACTCCACAGGCGCTGGTGGTGCTCGAGCAACGGATCCGTCCCGACGCGCAGGAAACCCTCGAGTACTTCGCCGGTCAGAAGGTCGAGGTCAAGGTGATCTCCGGCGACAACGCCGTGTCGGTGGGTGCGGTGGCGTCGTCGCTGGGGCTTCCGGGCGGTGACACCCCCATCGACGCCCGCACGCTGCCCGAAGACCCGGATGCGCTTGCCGAGACTGTCGGATCCGCAACGACATTCGGACGCGTTCGACCCGATCAGAAACGCGCGATGGTCGGGGCTCTGCAGTCGCGGGGGCACACCGTCGCGATGACCGGCGACGGTGTCAACGACGTGCTGGCGCTCAAGGACGCCGACATCGGTGTCGCGATGGGATCGGGCAGCCCGGCGACCCGGTCGGTCGCGCAGATCGTCCTGCTCGACAACAAGTTCGCGACCCTGCCGTATGTGGTGGGGGAGGGTCGCCGCGTCATCGGCAACATCGAACGGGTCTCGAACCTGTTCCTCACCAAGACCGTGTACTCGGTGTTGCTCGCCTTCCTGATCGGTGTGTCGGGAGCGCTGTCACAGGTTTTCGACTTCGAACCGCTGCCGTATCCGTTCCTGCCGCGACACGTGACGATCGCTGCCTGGTTCACCATCGGTATCCCGGCCTTCCTGTTGTCGCTCGCGCCGAACAACGAGCGTGCGCGGTCGGGGTTCGTGTCGCGGGTGATGCGACTCGCAATTCCGTCGGGCGTCGTGACCGGTGTGGCCACATTCGTCTGTTATGTCCTCGTCTACGGCGGACCGGATCAGACCGAGGAACAGAAGATCCAAGCCGGGACGTCGGCCCTGATCACCCTGATCATGATCGCGCTGTGGGTACTCGCCGTTGTCGCACGTCCGTATCAATGGTGGAAGATCGTGCTGCTCGGCGGTTCGCTGCTCGGATACGTCGTCCTATTCTCGGTGCCGTTCACGCGCGAATTTTTCGCGCTGGACCCGTCGAACGCCGCCTATTCGACGATCGCCGTGACGTGTGGCGCGATCGGAGTGGTACTGGTCGAGGCGATCTGGTGGGTGTCCGGACGCCTGCACGGCGAGCATCGGCGTCTGTTTGCGGCCCCGGACGACCTGCTCCCGGGAGTACACTGACCGGCGACCGCTGCCCGGACTCGTCGATGCAGTTCCGCAGGAGCACTCGCGGGAACTCGTGTCGACGACTTCATCCACAGAAGGAGTACGGCATGGGAATCATGGACTCGCTCAAGGGACTGCTCGGTAAGGGTAAGGACTACGCGGCACAGAATCCCGACAAGGCCCACGGCTACATCGACAAGGCCGGCGACGCCGTCGACGGGAAGACCGGCGGTAAGTACTCGCAGCACGTCGACAAGGCGCAGGACGCTGCGAAGAAGCACCTCGGCGGGTCGGGTGAAGAAGGCGCACCGGATCAGGGCGACGGAAACCCGCCGCCGCAACCCCCGCAGTAGCGCTTGTTCGCAGGGCGTCCCTGCAGTCCTGTTCGGGTATGGAAAGCTTGACTGCCGCTGTACCCGAACGAAAGGACCAGCAGTGGGCTTCATGGATCAGGTCAAGGGCATCGTCGACAAAGGCAAAGACCTCGCCGCAGAGCACCCGGACAAGGTGAACCAGGCGATCGACAAGGTCGGCGACCTTGCCGACGACAAGACCGGCGGCAAGTTCGCCGACAAGGTCGATTCCGCCCAGGACGCGGCGAAGAAGGGCCTCGGCACCGCCTGAGTCCGCCGCTCGCGCACGCCACACCGCGTGGCGTGCGCGAGAACACCGCATCACGTCCCGGGGGCGGCGGTCTCGGGTGAGAATCGACCCGTGAACGGAACCTGGATCCTGCTCGTCGTCATCGCGGCGATCGCGGTGACCGGATTGGCGAACCGCGGGAATCTGCAGGCCCCGCTGGTACTGGTCGTGATCGGTGCGATCGCGTCGTTCCTCCCCGGCCTGCCACGGCTGGAACTCGAGCCGCACGTACTTCTCGGGGTCGTCCTGCCGCCGCTGCTGTACTCGGCGGCGCTGCGATTCTCCGTTCCCACCTTCAAGCGCAATCTGTCGCACATTCTCCGGCTGGGTGTCGGGACGGTCCTGGTCACTGCCTTCGCCGTCGCGTTCTTCGCGGAATGGCTGGTACCGGAACTCACCTTCGGAGCGGCGCTGGTCCTCGGTGCCGTCGTCGCACCCACCGACGCGGTCAGCGCGGTCGCGGTCGGGCGGAAACTCGGACTGCCGAAGCGGGTCATCGCCATCCTCACCGGAGAAGGCCTGGTCAACGACGCCACTGCCCTCACCTTGTTCACGGTCGCGGTATCCGCCGTCGTCGGTACCCAGGTGTTCGTCGAATCGCCCGTCGTGTTCTTCGGTTACGAAGTCGCGGGCGGTGTCGCAGTCGGGCTCGTCCTGGCGATCGCCGTGCACTGGGTGCGTTCCCACATGGATCACCCTTCACTGGAAACCTCACTCGGCCTGGTCATCCCGTTCACCGCGTATCTCGTTGCCGAGGAGATCCACGCATCCGGAGTGCTCGCGGTCGTCGCGGCCGGTCTGTACATGGGACACCGTGCGACCGACCTGTCGGTGACGACGAGGCTGCAGGAACGGTTCGTCTGGGAAAGCCTCGACATCCTGCTCGAAATGTTCGTGTTCGCGTACATGGGGCTTCAGCTGAAGTTCGTGCTGGATGAAGTGACCGACAACGGCTACGACGTCGTCACGATCCTGCTGTACGCGTTCGCGGTGCTGGTCGTGGTCATGCTCGTCCGCCCGGTGTGGGGCCTGCTGAACTGGGGCCGGCGACGAGCCGTCCGGAAGGCCGGACTGAACAGGCTCGGCCGCGACCCGCTGACCTTCAGAGAACACGTCGTGGTGTCCTGGGCCGGGATGCGCGGCGTCGTGACCCTCGCCGCCGCAGGTGGTGTCCCCGTTGTCCTGGCCTCGGGTGAGCCGTTCCCCGGCCGCGAGATCATCCACCTCACCGCGATCATCGTCGCTGTCGGCACATTGCTCATCCAAGGCTCCACCATGCCCGCGCTGATCCGTCGCCTCGACGTCACCGACCCGTACGAGCGACTGCGTACCGAGGAGCAGCGGGACCTGGCCCGATCCATCAGTTCCGACGCGGCGAGAGACCGACTGCGCGCCCTCTCCGAAGAACTTCCGAGCGGGACCGACGCCGAGAGGATGCGGCGAATCCTCGAGCGCGTCGAACGATCGATCCGCGCACGAGGCGACGTCGAGCGCGCCGAATCGGAGGTCGAGGTCGAGCACGGTCCGGACGTGGGCGCGATGTTCGACAAGTTTCGACGTACCGTCCTGCGAGCCCAACGCACCGCGTTGATCGCCGCACGCGACGACGGCACACTCGACGACGAAACCCTCCGTACCGAACTCGAGAGCCTCGACATCGAAGAGGCTGCGGCAGAGGAGCGGATCGACCGGCGCGGCCGCGACTGATCCGGCCCGTGTGCGGCCGCACCGCTGTTCCCCGTGTGCGTCACACCGCTGTTCACTGCTGCGCGTCGTAGCGTAGGTCCGTGACCGGAACAGTCCTCGTCGTCGTCGCTGTCGTGACACTCTGCGTAGTCGCGGGGATCGCCGCAGTGTGGGCGCGTACCCGCCGGGTCGTCACGACCCCCGCCGAGCGTGCCGTCCACACGACACTGCACACCGCGTCGCTCGCGGCGAGGCCCCTGCGCGGTGGGCTGGACGCGACCTCAGCGCAGGAAGCGGCCCCGCACCTGCGGATGCTCCTCGCAGAGGTGCAGGCAGTGGCCCTGCTCGATGCGGACGGCGGTCTGCTCGCATGGGACGGGCCGTTCGAATCGCTGTCCGGGCAGGTACGCGACGCCGCGGCCCGCGCGATCGACGGTGAGCGGCGGGTCCTCGTCGGACACGACTCCCTCGAACGCGGACCCGACGATTTCGCGGCGCGCGCTCTGATCGCGCAGCCGCTGGTCATCGACGAGGTCGGTGTCGCCGGTGTGCTCGGCGTCGTCACCACCACCGACCCCGGGCCTGCGCTGCTCGGGGCTCTCACCGAGGTGGCCCGCTACGCGTGCAGCCAGCTCGAACTCGCCGAACTCGATGCGTCCCGTGCTCGCCTCGACCGTGCCGAGGTGCGTGCGCTGCGGGCACAGATCAGCCCGCATTTCATCTACAACGCGCTCAATACTGTCGCCTCGTTCGTGCGCACCGACCCCGACCGAGCTCGCGAGCTGCTGCTCGATTTCGCGGACTTCACCCGTTATTCGTTCCGCGCGACCGGCGAATACACGTCGCTCGCCGATGAACTGCGCAACATCGACCGGTACTTGACGCTGGAACGCGCCCGCTTCGGCAACGCACTCGAGGTTCGGTTGCAGGTCGCGCCCGAGGTACTCAACGTCGCCTTGCCGTTCCTGGCGTTGCAGCCTCTCGTGGAGAACGCGGTGCGGCACGGTATCGCCGGTAAGTCGACTCGGGCAGGCACCATCACGATCGTGGCTGCCGATGAGGGCACCGACTGCATCATCAGCGTGGAGGACGACGGAGTCGGAATGGATCCGGAACTGTTGCGGTCGGGGGTGCTCGATTCGACCGCCGACGGCACCGAGGGGAGCGGGATCAAGGAGTCCGCGCATGTCGGCTTGTCCAACGTCGACGACCGGCTGCGCGCGGCGTTCGGCAACGACTACGGTCTGGTCGTCGACACCGCGCCGGGCGCCGGCACGAAGGTGAGTATGCGGGTGCCTAAGTTCCGGGCGGGTATCCGGCCGTGATCGGATTCGTTCGTGGCACGATGAGTCTGCTGTGAACGAGACTCCCGACACCTTGAACGTGCTCGCCGTCGACGACGAACCACCCGCGCTCGACGAGCTGGCCTATCTCCTGCGTGCCCGTCCAGAGATCGGACAGGTGCACACCGCGAGTGATGCGACCACCGCGCTGCGGCTGCTGCGCGACGGCGGCATCGACGCGGTGTTCCTCGACATCAACATGCCGGGACTCGACGGGCTCGAACTCGCCGGGATCCTGCGGAACTTCGCGACCCCACCGTCGGTGGTCTTCGTGACCGCGCACGATGACCGTGCCGTGTCGGCGTTCGACCTGGGCGCGGTGGACTACCTGCTCAAACCGTTGCGGGAGGAGCGCCTCGCCGAGGCCATACGTCGGATCGTCGAACGTCAGCGACCGGCATCACCGGACAATGCCGACGCGGAGTCGCGCGACGAGGTGATCCCCGTCGAACTCGGTGGTGTGACCACCCTGGTGTCGCGGTCGTCGGTGCGCTGGGTGGAGGCCGACGGCGACTATGCGCGGCTGCACACCGACACCGGATCGCACCTCGTGCGTATCCCGATCTCGTCGCTGGAGAGCCGCTGGGCGGATGCCGGCTTCCTCCGTGTCCACCGCTCGTACCTGGTGTCGCTGCCGCTGGTGACCGGCATCCGAAGTGCCGGGACGGGCCTGGTCGTGTGCATGAAGCCGGTCGGCATTGAGGCCCCGGTCGAGTTGCCTGTCAGCCGCCGTCACACCCGCGAACTCAAGGACCGGTTGATCCGAGGCCCGATGCAGTCGTGGACGTCGCGGTGACAGGCCCTTCCACTCGCCCCGCGTCCGGACCGCACCGCGAACGCGTCGTGCTCGCGAAGAGGCGCGGCGCGCGCATGGTGCGTACCCGTGTCGAAGTGCAGCAGCAGACCGAGGTGGGCGACGCGATGGTCCGCGGTCTGGTGCGCGCGCAACTCGGACTCGCTCTGCGGATCGCGGTGGTCCCGGTGTGCCTGCTGGGTGCGATCCCGATCGTGCTCGCTCTGTTTCCCACGCTGGCCGACCTCGCTCTGTGGAAGGTACGGGTGCCGTGGATCCTGCTGGGTTTCGCCTCGTATCTCCTGCTCCTGGGCTGCGCGTGGCTGTACGTGCGCCTGGCCGAACGCAATGAGCAGGATTTCACCGATCTGACCGACGACTGAGGTTCCACGCCCATGAACACCTCGGTTCCTGTCCTCACCTTGGTCGGCATCGTCGCCGCCGCAATCGCGACCGTCGCGATCGGTGTGTACGGGGTGCGGATCTCCCGCACCACCTCGGATTTCCTCGTCGCGTCCCGCAGCGTCGGACCTCGCTGGAACGCCGCGGCCATCTCGGGTGAGTACCTTTCTGCGGCATCGTTCCTGGGTGTTGCGGGTCTTGTCGCCAAATACGGCACCGATGCCCTGTGGTATCCGGTGGGGTTCACCGCCGGGTACCTCGGCCTGCTGTTGTTCGTTGCCGCGCCGCTGCGTCGTTCGGGCGCCTACACCGTGCCGGATTTCGCCGAATTCCGTCTCGGCGAACCCTGGGTGCGGTCGCTGTCGATGATCGTCGTGGCGATCATCTGTGTGTTGTATCTGGTACCGCAGTTCCAGGGCGCGGGCCTGACGCTCAACATTCTGCTCGGCCTTCCCAGCTGGGTCGGGGCGGTAATCGTCGGCGTCATCGTGATCGCCAATGTGGTGGGCGGCGGCATGCGGTCGATCACGTTCGTGCAGGCCTTCCAGTACTGGCTCAAACTTTCCGCGGTGGCGCTTCCCGCGCTGGTCCTGACGATCTACTTCGTGGGCGACAGTCGCGGCGTCGACGAACCGGTACCCCCGACCGTCACCGAGACCACCACCGTCGACATCACCGTCGATGTCGTCGTGCAGGTCGCAGAGCCGATCCCGGTGACGGTGACCGGCGAGGTGGACTCCCGGCCCGTGGCCGGCCGGATCGTCCTCGCACCCGGTGAACACGAACTCGGCGCAGGCACCGAACTGGTCCTCGATGCCGGTTCGCCGGTGCCGGTGGTGGCAGGGGCGCCCTCCGACAACGACGCGTGGGCCTCGCCCGGCGCGGGGATCGGCGCCGGCGGCGAACACCACCTGTTCCAGGTGTATTCGCTCATGATCGCCACGTTCCTCGGAACGATGGGCCTGCCCCACGTCCTCGTGCGCTTCTACACCAACACGGACGGCCGGGCCGCACGCATGACGTCGTTCGCCGTGATCGGCCTCCTCGGGTTGTTCTATCTGTTTCCCACCGTCCTCGGAGTATTCGCGCGCTTGTATGTGCCGCAGTTGCTCATCACGGGCCGATCCGACGCCGCGGTGTTACTGCTACCCAACTCGGTGCTGTCGGGGTGGGGCGGGCAACTTCTCGCGGCGCTCGTCGCATCGGGTGCGATCGCCGCGTTCCTGTCGACATCGTCGGGGCTGTTGGTGAGTGTCGCGGGGGTGCTGTCCACCGACGTACTGCGGGGCAGGGTCCGCGACTTCCGGGTGGCGGCGGTCCTCGCCGGCGCCGTTCCACTACTGCTGGCCGTGTCGGTGACCTCGCTGGATCTGTCCAGGTCGGTGGGGCAGGTGTTCGCGATTGCCGCGTCGACACTGTGCCCGCTGCTCGTACTGGGAATCTGGTGGCGCGGGCTGACCGCGATCGGCGCCGCCGCCGGCATGGTCGTGGGTGGGGCGGTCGCGGGGGGTGCGGCGCTGCTCGCGGTACTGGTCCGATTCGATTCGGCGGCCGCCGGAGGATGGCCGGCCGTGCTCTCCGCCTACCCGGGAGCGGTGAGCGTGCCGCTCGCCTTCCTCGTCATGATCACCGTGAGCCTGGCGACGAGACAGAAGGTGCCCGCCGACGTCGGGCGTACGTTCTCCAGGATGCACGTTCCCGAGCGACTCGGAATGGGCCGCGATCGGGAGCTGGGTGCATTCGATGAGCGCCGTTCGTCGCAATGAGACGACCGTTCGGCGCACGCGACGACAGCTCGGCGTGCAACCGGTACGCACCCCTATCTGTGTGATGGCGGTCTCACTAGCGTGTGTGTGCACTACACCTCACACGGACGACCAAGGAGTCGGCAGTGACCACAGCACCACTCAGCGAGAGTGACGTACCGGAGCGGCGAGAACCGACTCCACAGGACTTCGTCGACATGCAGGCGAGTCCGGAGTTCCAGGAACTGCGTACCCGTCTGCGCCGGTTCGTGTTTCCGGTCACGGTGTTCTTCCTGGCCTGGTACGCCCTGTACGTTCTGCTCGCCACCTACGCGGCGGACTTCATGGCGACGAAGGTGATCGGCAACATCAACCTCGGCCTGATCCTCGGGCTCGGGCAGTTCGTCACCACGTTCATCATCACGGCCGTGTACGTGAAGTTCGCCGGGCGTGAACTGGATCCGCGCTCGGCAGCGATCCGCGAAGAGCTGGAAGGACCGCAGCAGTGAACGTACTTGCGCAGGGTCATACCGATGTCGGTAACCCGCTGCTCAACATCGCCATCTTCGTGGCGTTCGTCGTCATCACGATGGGCTTGGTCATCAAGGCCAGTCGCACCACCAAGAAGGCGTCGGACTTCTACACCGGTGGCGGCCAGTTCTCCGGCCCCCAGAACGGTTTCGCCATCGCAGGCGACTACCTTTCGGCCGCGTCGTTCCTCGGTATCGCCGGCGCCATCGCGGTCTACGGCTACGACGGGTTCCTGTACTCCATCGGCTTCCTCGTCGCGTGGCTCGTCGCACTCCTGCTCGTCGCCGAATTGCTCCGCAACACCGGTCGATTCACGATGGCCGACGTTCTGAGTTTCCGACTCAAGCAGCGGCCGGTGCGTATGGCTGCGGCACTGTCGACGCTCGCGGTGTCACTGTTCTACCTGCTCGCCCAGATGGCCGGTGCCGGTGGACTCGTCGCCCTGCTCCTCGACATCCAGGACAAGGCCGGCCAGGCGATCGTCGTCGCCGTCGTCGGTGTGCTCATGATCGTGTACGTGCTCGTCGGCGGCATGAAGGGCACCACGTACGTCCAGATGGTCAAGGCGGTCCTGCTGGTCGCGGGTGCAGGCGTCATGTTCGTGCTCGTGCTGCTCGCGGTGCGCGGCAACTTCTCGCAGCTGCTCGCCGACGCTCAGGCCATGGCGTCGAACTCTACGGACGAAGCGGTCGCCGGCCGCGACATCCTCGCGCCCGGTGCGAAGTACGGCATCAGCGGCATGACTCGAATCGACTTCATCTCATTGGGTATCGCGCTGGTACTCGGCACTGCCGGTCTGCCGCACGTCCTGATGCGCTTCTACACCGTCCCGACCGCCAAGGAAGCGCGCCGTTCGGTCACGTGGGCGATCGCGCTCATCGGCGCGTTCTACCTGTTCACGCTGGTGCTCGGCTACGGAGCCGCGAAGATGGTGGGTCCCGACGTCATCCTGAATGCTCCGGGCAAGGAGAACGCTGCGGCTCCGCTGCTCGCGTACGAATTGGGCGGCACGATCTTCCTCGCGGTGATCTCTGCGGTCGCATTCGCCACGATCCTCGCGGTCGTCGCAGGCCTGGCGATCACAGCATCCGCATCGTTCGCACACGACATCTACGCGAGCGTGCTCAAGCACGGCAAGGCAACCGAGGACGAGCAGGTGCGGGTCTCGCGCATCACCGTCGTCGTGATCGGCCTGGTCTCGATCGTGCTGGGCATCCTCGCGATGGGGCAGAACATCGCCTTCCTCGTGGCACTCGCCTTCGCTGTTGCCGCCTCGGCGAACCTGCCGACGCTGCTGTACTCGCTGTTCTGGAAGAAGTTCAACACCACCGGTGCGCTGTTCAGCATCTACGGCGGCCTCATCAGCTGCCTGCTGCTGATCGTGTTCTCCCCGGCGGTCTCGGGCAGCCCGTCGGCAATGTTCCCAGATGTCGACTTCTCGTTCTTCCCGCTGTCCAACCCGGGCATCGTGTCCATCCCGCTCGCCTTCGCCCTCGGTATCATCGGCACCTACATCGGCCGCAACAAGCCGGAGGATCCGTTCAAGCAGGCAGAGATGGAGGTCCGCTCGCTCACCGGTGTCGGTGTCGAGAAGGCCGTGTCGCACTGACTTCACGCCCGCGCCCGTAAGCCGAACGTCACCCTCGGTCAGTTCAACCGACCGAGGGTGACGTTCGGCCGTTCCCGGTGAGGGCACCCGCCTCCTCTACGCTGCAATCATGGCGAAACTCGAAGTCGCGACCGACCTTCCGCTCGACCCGCAGACTGCGTGGGAGAAGGCTTCCGACCTGGACGCGTTCGGTGAGTGGTTGAGCATCCACGACGGCTGGCGCGGCGAACTACCGGAGACGCTCACAGCCGGGGTGGCACTGCAGTCCGTGGTGTCGGTCAAGGGAATGCGCAACCGGGTGGAGTGGACCGTCGAGGAACTCGATGCCCCGCACCACGTGGTGCTGCGCGGGTCGGGCAAAGGCGGCACCAAGTTCAAGATGCGCCTCGCGGTGGCCGGCGCGGGGGCGGGATCGCGGTTGACGATGAAGATCGAGCTCGGGGGAGCGCCGCTGTTCGGCCCGATCGGTTCCGGGGTGGCGCGCGCACTCCACGGCGATCTGCAGACGTCGCTGAACTCGTTCGCGGAACTGTACGGCTGACCGCGACCGAGCGAATGGCTCACTGGTCTCGGTAGGCCTAGCGAACGATACATTCGCTCGAACGTAGGGAAGGGATACGGCGCGGTTGGCACAATGAGGTGATGCCGACCCGCACGATCGGGGACCGTCGCATCACGCTGACGAACCTCGACAAGGTGCTCTATCCCCGCACCGGCACCACCAAGGGCGAGGTGATCGACTACTACGTCGCCGTCGCCGAAGTCATGCTGCCACACGTCGTGGGTCGTCCCGGCACCCGTAAGCGCTGGCCCAACGGTGTCGACGAACCGGCGTTCTTCGAGAAGAACCTCGCACCGCATGCGCCGTCGTGGCTCGACCGTCGCACGGTTCACCACAGGCAACGGTCGGTCACTTATCCGGTGTTCGACTCGGTGGCGGGAATCGCGTGGCTCGGGCAGCAGGCCTCGCTCGAACTGCACGTGCCGCAGTGGCGGTTCGACGGATCCGCGCCCGGCCCCGCGACACGGCTCGTATTCGACCTCGACCCTGGGCCGGGGGCCGGGCTCGTGCAGTGCGCGGAGGTCGCGCGGCACGTGCGCGACATGGTCGCCGAACTCGGGTGGGAGACCTATCCCGTCACGAGTGGCAGCAAGGGTCTCCACCTCTACGTGCCGCTGGACCGGCAGCTCGCCTCCGGCGGCGCATCGACCGTCGCGCGACAGGTCGCGACGAATCTTGCGACGCTGCACCCGGATCTCGTCACGGCAACCATGGCGAAGGCGGTACGCGGCGGCAAAGTGTTCGTCGACTGGAGTCAGAACAATGCGGCCAAGACGACGGTCGCGCCGTACTCCCTGCGTGGCCGCGACGAACCGTGGGTGGCGGCACCGCGGAGCTGGGAAGAACTCGACGACCCGGATCTGCGGCATCTCACATTCGACGAAGTGTTGGACCGAACTGCCGACCACGGTGATCTCCTCGCAGGACTGGATCCCCCGTTCGGCGGTGCTCGGCTCGACAGCATCGACACCACAGCGGACGACGCGCTCACCGACTACCGACGCAAACGCAACGCCGCGCGCACCCCCGAGCCGATCCCGTCCGGAGTCACCGCGACCGGCGACGACGACCGGTTCGTCATCCAGGAACACCACGCTCGGCGCCTGCACTACGACCTGCGGCTCGAGCGCGGCGGTGTGCTTGCGTCGTGGGCGGTGCCGAAGAACCTGCCGGAAGACACCGGACGTAACCATCTCGCCGTCCGGACCGAAGACCACCCACTCGAATATCTCGATTTCCACGGCATCATCCCGCCCGGTGAATACGGCGCCGGGACGATGACGGTGTGGGACACCGGCACCTACGACACCGAGAAGTGGCGCGACGACGAGGTGATCGTGCGGTTGCACGGTGAGAAGATCGAAGGCCGGTACGCGCTGATCCGCACCGAGAAGGACCAGTGGCTCGCCCACCGGATGAAGCAACAGTCGAGTTCGGGACGGTCGGAGGAGTTTCCGACCGATCTGCGTCCGATGCTCGCTACCGCGGGCGACGTCGAGGAACTCGACGGCTCGACGTGGGCATTCGAAGGCAAGTGGGACGGATACCGCGCGGTCGTCGAGGTGCGCGACGGCGAGGTCCGGTTGCGTGCTCGCTCCGGGCGGGACGTGACCGGAGAATTTCCCGCGCTCGGTGAGCTCGCGCATGTGCTCGACGGCCACGATGCCGTCCTCGACGGGGAGATCGTCGCGGTGGACGCGGACGGTGTCACGAGCTTCGAGCGGTTGCAGCGCGGGGCGACCCCGGAGTACCGGGTGTTCGACCTCCTCTATCTGGACGGTGTGTCGCTGATCCGCAAGACCTACGACGATCGACGCCGTGTGCTGGAGGCTCTCGCCGCGTTGACGGAGAGGCTGACAGTGCCGGACCGGTTGGCAGGGGACGGCGCCGACGCTCTCGCCGAAAGCCTGGAATGTGGGTGGGAGGGCGTGGTCGCGAAGCGTCGCGACTCGATGTATCTGCCCGGCAAACGGGGTGCGGCGTGGATCAAGGCGAAGAACTGGCTCACGCAGTCGGTGGTCATCGGCGGATATCGACCGGGCCAGGGGAACCGTGCGGGGTCGTTCGGCTCGTTACTGGTCGGCATCCCCGGCGACGGCGGGCTCGTCTATACGGGGAGAGTCGGCACGGGATTCGACGATCGGGCTCTCGCGGCGCTGACGTCGTCGCTGCGGGCACGACAGCGGGACACGAGCCCGTTCGCGGACGAGCTGCCGATCGTCGATCGGCGTGACGCCGTATGGGTGGAACCCGAGCTGGTGGGGGAGGTGCGGTTTGGTTCGTGGACCGAAGGCGGCCGACTTCGTCACCCGAGCTGGCGCGGCCTGCGCGGCGATCTGGACCCGCACGACGTGCACCGGGAATGAAGCCGGCCCGGCCCCCGCACAGGCGGACCGGCGGCCGTCTCTGCACCACGTCGGCAAGGCGGATGAGCCAGGTGTTCGCCTGAGAGGCACCCATTCGGTTGGTGGTTGTCGGTGCAAAATCGTATGTTCTTCTCAGACCGGACTCAATGGGCTTTGTCGGGGAGCCGCCGGTCGTCATATCGATCGAAGAAGGAAACCCGACATGACGAGTGTGCTCGCGCCCTCCCGCACCTACTCTTCGCCGCAGCTCTCGGCCCGTGAAACCGAGATACTCAGGGAGTGGCTTCTGTGTGAATCCAAGTCCGAGGCAGCGGCTCGTCTGTTCGTCACAGCGGCCACAGTGAGCACCCACATCGCCCGCATCCGCGACAAGTACATGCGGGTGGGGCGTCCCGCCACCACCAAGACCTCTCTGCTGGTGCGCGCACTCCAAGACGGTGTCGTGTCCATCGACGAATTGTGACGCTGCGCAGACCTGCAGCGTGCGGCGCGCTCGGGCCCGTCGAGCTCGGCCGGTCCGATCCGTAACCTGTTCGACCATGAGCGTCCTGAAGTCCCTCGTCCTGTTCGGCGTGGCCGCGTTGTTCGAAATCGGTGGTGCGTGGCTGGTCTGGCAGGGTGTGCGCGAGCATCGCGGGTGGATCTGGATGGGACTGGGTGTGCTCGCGCTCGGTGCGTACGGATTCGTCGCGACACTGCAACCGGACGCCAATTTCGGCCGTATTCTCGCGGCGTACGGGGGTGTCTTCGTCGCGGGCTCACTGCTGTGGGGTGTCGTGATGGACGGCTTCCGCCCCGACCGCTGGGACATCGCGGGTGCACTGGTGTGTCTCGTCGGCGTCGCGGTGATCATGTACGCACCGCGGTGACCGAGCGTCGAAGGGTGGGTGTTTCCCCACCTCAGGGGACCTTCTGAGTGGCGGTTGCGGTCCCGACACTGGGCGCATGACAACGACAACCGACACGGGTCCTCGCACCCGCACCGCGGCTTCCCGACTGCTCGTCACCGGATACGGAGTGTGCGCCTATCTCATATTCCTCGCGGTGTTCCTGTACGCGATCGGATGGGTCGAACGCCTGGTGGTACCCCGGAACATCGATCAGGGTCCTCGTGCCCCGGCCGGAATCGCCATCGTGATCGACCTGGCGCTGCTCTCGCTGTTCGCAGTGCAGCATTCGGTGATGGCCAGACCCTGGTTCAAGAGACGCTGGATCCGGATCGTCCCGGAGCCGGCCGAGCGGTCCACTTACGTTCTGCTCGCCTCGGCCGCGCTGGCACTCGTGATGTGGCAGTGGCGTCCACTCCCGCACCCGATCTGGGACATCGACAGCAGTCCGCTACGGATACTGCTCTACGCGCTCTCGCTCGCCGGGTTCGGTCTCGTGCTCGTGTCGACGTTCGCCATCAACCATTTCGACCTGTTCGGATTGAGGCAGGTCATCCGTAACCAACGCGGGCAACCGCCCGCTGCGAACGCCTTCCGGATACCGCTGCTGTATCGGTCGGTGCGGCACCCGCTCTATCTGGGTTTCCTCGTCGCGTTCTGGGTTGCGCCGACCATGTCGGTCGGGCATCTGCTGTTCGCGGCGGTGACCACCGCGTACGTCCTCGTCGCGATCAGGTTCGAAGAGCACGACCTCGTCGCGACGTTCGGCGAGCGGTATCGTGCCTACCGGACTCGCGTGCCGATGATCGTGCCGTGGAAGTGGCTCAGCCGACGGTGACGGCGCCGGTGGCCGGGGTCGAATTGCACAGCGGACCGCTGGCGAGGCTCACCGATCCGAAGACGGTGGTCAGCACCTCGCCCGGTCCGGTGTCGACAGTCGCAGACAGATTCGGGTATTCCCCGGTGAGGTCGACGATGCCGGTGCGTCCGTTGTCGCGGTTGAGCCATGCGACCGTCACCTGGCCGGCGGCCGGTATCGGCCACAACGCCTGCGTGGTTGCGAACTGCACGTGGCCTGCGGTGATCCCGTGTTCCTCGTCGGGACCGGGGTGGGCTGCCACCGATGTGAGCGACGCGAGGCTGCCTTGATTGAGGCAGCCGATGGTGATGGCAGTACCCAGCGGTTGCGTCGGAGCAGCTGTGGCGACACCGGCGAACAGAACAGCGGCTGCGACGGGGGCTGCGAAGGTGAGTGCTCGACGGATGAATCGCACTGCAGGCATGCTGCGGGCTCCTCGGGTGGGGGAATGTCGTGTCCGAGTGCCGACCACAGCGTGTGCTTCATGCGTGGCGCGTCCCGTGACCGATCGACTGCCGCGATTCTATCGAGCTGTCGATCATCAAGGGGCGGTTTCGAGCCCGATGGTGTAAGGGCGGTCACATGATCGGCCGGTGGTGATCGGTTAGCCTGGCCTAATGAAGTGGGAGAATTTTGTTGCCACGCTGGTCGCGCGTGAACAGGTCGCGGCACATCTGTTGCGCGCTCGCCTCGAGATCGGGGAGGGGACCGGGAACGGCTACCTCCCGCTCGCTGCAGCAGACGAGGCCGTGGCGTTCTACCTCTCGCACGACGCGGAGGAACTGCACGCGCGACCGAGCGAGAATCCGAATGCCCTGGGCGGCTGGGAGATTGTCGACGAGGAGCGCAGCGCCGGACACCGCAACTACACGGTGCGCTCGTACGACGCGGAATCCCGCGAGATGGTGGTCGACTTCGCGGTGCATGATCACGGTCCCGCGATCGAGTGGCTGCGCGCAGCGGAACCCGGCTGGCGTGTGCTGGTGGCGGGCCCGCGCTCGTGGCACGAGCCGCCGTCGGCGGCGACCCGTCATGTTCTCGCCGGAGACCTCGCCGCACTGCCTGCAATGGCCCGAGTCCTGGAGCAGACCGATCCTTCGGTACACGTGACCGTCGTCGCCGAAGTGCTCGACCGCAGCGAGCTCGAATACCTGCCCTCGCGGGAGAACACCGAGATCGTCGAACTCATCGGCAGCGGAAACGGAGTGTCGCGCACGCGGTTGTCCGCGGCGCTCGCCGAGCTCGATCTGCCCGCCGACGGATACTGCTGGTTCGCGGGCGAGGCCGCCGATATCCGTGCCGCCAAGAAGCATCTGCGTTCGCTCGGCTGGTCGCGCGACCAGTACGACATCGTCGGATATTGGCGTGAGGACGCCGAGCGGTGGACGGCGAAGTTCGAGGAGCAGGGTGACGAGCTTCGCGCGGTGTATGCCGCCGCGCTTGCCGAGGGGAAGTCGGTCGAAGAGGCCATGGATGTATATGAGGCCGCGTTGGAGAAGGTCGGCCTGTAGATCGCGGCGCTCGTCGCGCACACTTGTTGGCTTCCCTCATCGGCGATCACCGACGCGGGAAGCCGGCTTTGTTGCGGGAGTGTTGATGTATGGAGAGAGTGTGTGCCCCCGGCAGGATTCGAACCTGCGACACCCGCTTTAGGAGAGCGGTGCTCTATCCCCTGAGCTACGAGGGCGCGCGCCCATTCGGCGGACCGAATCGCGGCGCGGTGTGAGTGTAGCGGTCGTTCCCGCGCGGTGCCGAAGCGAGCAGCAAATCCGCTGGTTGTTACCGACTGGTTGGTTTGGTTCCCGCTCTATGAGATCAAGAAGAGGTAACGCTGGACCTCGCGTATATCGTTTTGTTACCTTGAATCGCCAGGAACGACCGGGTGTTACTCACCGGCCGAAATCGGGACTACGAAACGGGACAGCGACTGTGGCACGGCACCAACGGACACGCGAAGATGCATCGGCATTCGACATCGACCTGACGGTCGGATCGACCCAGCGTGGGCGTCATCGCATCGAACCGACGGGTCCGTCGGCTCCGGCGAAGGCCGCCACCGTGGCATGTGCGACCGGTGCCTTCATGGCCATCGGTGCGCAGTTCACCGCCGGTACCGCCGCGGCTCATCCCGGTCATGATCACGGCGCGGTCCAGGCGGCTCCTGCGCCTACGCCGCAGCTCCCGTTCGAGCTGCCCGCAGGTATCGAGCTTCCCGCGATCCCCGGTATCACCACTCCCGCCGAGGAAGGCGCCCCGCAGCTCCCCGTCGAGGTCCAGGGCTTCGTCGATCAGTTCGCCGGCGGAGGAAACTGGCTCGACAACCTCAATCCCATCAAGCCCAGCACGGTCCAGCCCGTCTCGGGCACCCTGACGTCGGACTTCGGTTCACGCTGGGGAGCGCATCACGGCGGAATCGACATCGCTGCCCCGATCGGCACCCCGATACAGTCGGCGTCCGACGGCACGGTCCTCGACGCGGGCGCGGCATCGGGCTACGGCCAGTGGGTTCGCATCCAGAACGACGACGGCACCACCGCCATCTACGGCCACGTCGACACCTACCAGGTGTCTTCGGGCCAGCGCGTGAGCGCCGGCCAGCAGATCGCCACCGTCGGAAACCGTGGCTGGTCCACCGGGCCGCACCTGCACTTCGAGGTGTGGGACGGATCCGGCAACAAAACCGACCCCACCGCATGGCTCAGCAACCGCGGTGTCGTCGCCGACTGGAGCGGCTACCGCGCAGTCTGACCCGAACTGTCGACGCTTTCGAAACACACCCGGTCCTGCGGCCGGGTGTGTTTCGCGTTCACTGGACGTACGTCGTCCGATCATGCGATTCGGTGACGGACAGCGGTTAGGCTTGCGGGAACATCCGTCGGCACAGACCGGGAGAACCCTTGGGCACAGAGATTTCTGCTCGTTCGTTCACCGGCGCAGATCGCCGACAGTTCCGGCACAAGGTCCGCGAGTGCATGAGCGCGCTCGAACGCATGCTCCGCGACGGTGCGTTCGCCGATGCACACTCCTCACCCGAGCCGCAGCTCGGCATGGAGATCGAATTCAACCTCGTCCAGGACGACATGGCCCCGGCAATGTCCAACCTGGAAGTTCTCCAAGCGATCGACGATCACGCGGTCTTCCAGACCGAACTCGGCCAGTTCAACGTCGAGATGAATGTCGAACCGGGCCCGCTGTCCGGCGACGCGACCATCGAGATCGAGGATTCTCTTCGTCAATCGCTTCGACGCGCCGACGAACGAATGCACCTGTTCGACGCCCAACTCGTGATGATCGGGATGCTGCCGACCCTCGAGCTCGACCACCTCGGCCGTGACCGGATCACCGCGAACCCTCGCTACGAGGCACTCAACGAGCAGATCTTCGCGGCCCGAGGCGAGGACATCGAACTGGACCTCGACGGCGTGCCGCTCCCCGGGACGGATGAGATCGAACGCTTACGCGCCGATACGAACTCGGTGGTGCCCGAAGCGGCCTGTACTTCGCTGCAATTGCACCTGAGGGTGGCACCCGAGGACTTCGCGCCACATTGGAATGCTGCGCAGTGCCTGGCGGGAGTGCAGGTGGCACTCGCAGCCAACTCGCCGTTCCTGGCGGGCAAGGCGCTGTGGCACGAGAGCCGGATCCCGCTGTTCGCCCAGGCCACGGATACACGGCCGCTCGAGCTGAAGAACCAGGGTGTGCGTCCACGGGTGTGGTTCGGGGAACGCTGGATCGAGTCCCCGATCGATCTGTTCGAGGAGAATTCCCGCTATTTCACAGCGCTGCTGCCCGAGATCACCGATGCCGACCCCGCCGCGGAACTCGATGCGGGCCTGATTCCGCAACTGCGCGAACTGCAGATGCACAACGGCACCATCTACCGATGGAACCGTCCCGTCTACGACATCAGCGACGGTCAGGCGCACCTCCGGATCGAGAACCGTGTCCTGCCTGCCGGGCCGACCGTCCTCGACACCATGGCGAACGCGGCGTTCTACTACGGACTACTGCGCGCATTGGTCGAGGACGACGATCCGTTGTGGCGCCGTATGACTTTCGATGCGGCCGAGGAGAACCTGATCATCGGTGCCAAATTCGGACTCGAATCCCGGCTGTACTGGCCGAAGCTGGGCTGGGTCGGAGCCGACGAACTCGTCCTGCGACGGTTGCTTCCACTTGCGGATCGGGGCCTGGAATCGTTCGGGCTCTCAGCACGTGCCCGCGACCGTTACCTCGGGATCATCGAGGGCCGGTGTTTGAATCGGCAAACGGGAGCGGCGTGGCAACGCGAGCATGTCGCGCGACGTGAGGCGGCGGGTGACGATCGTCGTACCGCATTGTCGGGGATGCTTCGCGACTACGTGGCTGCGATGACCGACGGCCGGCCCGTACACGAATGGGTTGTCTAGAGACCGCAGTGGAGGTTCGGTGTTCACCCGGAAGAACACCCGGAGTACCCGTGCCTCTGCTGCCGGTATCGAGGCCCTCCGCGCCGCGCCGCATGAACTGTTGCACAGACACCGTCCCCTTCCGACACCGGAGAGCTCCCTCGCTGCCGGCATCACGAGTTCAAGGGGGCATGTCCGAGAAACTTCAGAATTTCCTGTCGACGGCGTTGGTACTGAACGTCCAGCTGCGCACTCGCATCGCGCGGACGCTCGATCTCGATCACATCGGCAACGGTTGCGGGACGATGCGTCAGGAGCACCACACGGTCTGCCAGCAGCAGTGCCTCGTCGACGTCGTGAGTGACGAACAGGATGGTCATTTGCGTTCGTGTCCACACTTCGATCAGCAATTTCTGCATGTCGAGTCGGGTCTGTGCGTCGAGCGCGCCGAAGGGCTCGTCCATGAGCATGACGCGGGGTGCGCATGCGAGTGTTCGGGCAAGCTGCACGCGCTGACGCATACCGCCGGACAAGTGACTGGGAAGATGGTCGAGGTACGAGCCCAGGCCTACTTGTTCCAAGTACGTGGTGGCGGCGGCCTTGGCCGCTTTGCCTCGTGAACCACGCAACCTCAGAGGGAACTCGACGTTCTTGAGCGCCGTCCGCCACGGCAGTAGGGCATCCTCCTGGAACACCATGGCGCAGTGTCTGTCATTACCGAAGATCGTGTCTCCGTCTACGGTGGCCGTGCCACTCATGGGCGGCAGCAGACCGGCCAGCGCCCTCAGAATCGTGGATTTTCCGCAACCTGACGGGCCGAGGAACACGACCACCTCGCCGGGTTCGATGTCGAGCGTCACCTTTGCTGCGGTCTTGCCGTGGAACCCCAGTTCGAGATTGTCCAACCGAACTGCGGCTCCGGCTGAACTCGTCGGCGTGTATTCGATCATGGTCCTGGCGGCCACTGCAGTCATCTTGATTTCTCCGTTCGTAGTTGGGTCGAAACTTCCGTCAGCGGTTCTTCAGCGTTGTGCCCGTGGGAGCCAGTGGTTGACGCGGCGCCCGATCATCTCGACCACCCAGGCGGTCAGCAGCCCGAGGGCTCCGATGGAGAGCATGCCGACGACGACGCCGGCGTAATCGAGAAGGCCATATGCTTGCCAGGTGTAGTAGCCGATACCGAATTGCCCGGAGATCATCTCCGCGCTCACGACACAGATCCACGCGACACCCATGGCAACCGACAGGCCGGAGAAGATTCCGGGCATCGCGCCGGGGAGTACGACGTACCGAAGGATGGTCCACCGGTCTGCGCCCATCGTCCGGGCAGCTTCTTCCCACACCTTCGGTAGCGCATCCATGGCATGGATAGAGCTGACGACCACGGGGAAGAACGCCGCAAAGAAGGTGATGAAGACGATGCCTTGTTCACTGGAAGGAAACAGGAGAATGGTGAGAGGAACCAGCGCGATGGCAGGAATCGGTCGGACTATCTCGAGGAAGGGACGCAAAGTCTTTCGCGCCAACTCCGAACGTCCGATCAAGATTCCCAGCGCGACACCGATGATTGCGGCGAGTGCGAATCCCAGCAGAATTCGTTGCAGGCTCGCGAGAAGGTCGTCGTAATACGCACCGGACCCGAGCCGATCCCCGAACCGCTCGACGACAGCAGCAGGCGTCGGCATTCGGTTGAATCGCAGCCATGAAACGACCTCGTTGGCCGTGAGCCAGTACCACACGGTGACGAATGTCGCGATGGGAATGAGTGGAAGTGCGATCGACGCAGCGGCCTTCCGGAAGTGGGGCGCCGTCACAGTATGCTGGCGAGATTTGTCCGAGTTGTGCTCAAGTCGTGCAGGGTTCGAACTGGGCGTGAAGTTCTTGCTCTTGTCGGCCGAGCCCGCAACGGGTTCGTCCTGAGTGGGAGTCATGTGCGCCATATCGTGTCCTTTGGTTGGTGTGCAAGCACTATCGGCGCTTCAGTCGGTGGGTTTCGACTCGTCCAATGCGGTTTCGTAGGTCACCGCGTAGGCGCCGGGGTGAGCAGCGATGTAGATGTCTGCAGCGGCCTGGGTCGCGAAAGGGAGGAATCTGCCCGTCGCCTCGGACTCAGGGGCGACGACCCACGACGCATGCGCCGCGAAGAGTTTGACCGATGTCGACGCATCGGGAACGTATCCGGCACGAACAGACTTTCCGGACTCGGCAATTCGACGCAGCAGGCAGGTAGGCGTTGCGGACGGCTCGGTGTCCGTTTCACCGGCAAACCAGACTTCCGACGCAGTCGTAGGGTCGTCAACCGGCAGATCGCATATTTCGTCTTGGCCGGATAATCTGCTCGGGTTGGTGAGGTCTGTCGTCTGGCTTTCGAAGTTTGCTCCGAGTAGTTCCCGCAGGTAGGTGTCGTTCTGGAAGCCTGCGACGTCGAAGTCGGCCCTCACCGAACCGCGTTCTACGAGGAAGTCCTTGACATTGTCGAGCGATTCAGCAAAGGGCTCTTTGATGGTTGGGTCGAACGACACCAGGCCATTCGGACCGTTGTACAGGTAGGCGACCTCTGGTTCGATGCCGGTGATCTCACTGATACGGACAGCCGCGGCCATCGGCTCGGCGGTGATGTACTCGGTCGTCGTCCGCATTGCGTCCAGAAACGCGTTGATGACCTCAGGGTGATCGCCTGAAAACTGTTTGCGTGCAACAACACCGTGGAAAGTCGGCACGTTGTTGTCGCCACCGTCGTACACCAATCGGCCCTGGTTGCGGAAGATGACCAGTTGGGGCCACGGCACGAACTGGGCGAGAGCGTCGACCTGACTGCCTTCGATCGCGGCCGCGCCGATCGACGGATCCTGGTTCGCGATGTTCACTGCGCCCGTGCCGATTCCCATGCGTTCGAGGGCGGTCGAGAGCATGCCGTCGCCGGCAGATCCCAAGCTGGTGGAGATCTGCTTGCCTTCCAGGTCGGCCAGTTGCGTCGCTGTCGAACTAGTCGGTACCACAACCTGGTTCAGTGACCCACGCAGGTTGTATCCGGTTGTGGCGATGAACTCGGTGCGCGCGTCGTCATACGCCTGGGTCTTCGATCCGTTGGTCAACAACGGGTAGTCGCCCATCGAGCCGATGTCGACGTGTGACGCGATCATCGCAGCGGTCAGCGGAGCACCGGAGGAGAAATCCTGCCACACGACCTTGTACCTGGTGCCGGTCTGCTCGCCCACGTTCTCGAGTGCGCGCTCCAGTTCTCCGCGATCACGCATCAACGTGCCTGCGTTGATCGTGTTGATCGTTTTCGACTGGTATCCCACGTTCACCACTACGGTATCGGATTCGAGTACTGAACAGTTGGTCAGCACCGACGAGAGCGCTAGCGCGGCCACTGCCGCAACGGCCGTCCTTCGACCGCGGCCAGAGCAGATGAGGGTCGTTCGATGACGTCGGCGACTATCTCGGGCGTTGAACATGACCATAGAGTCGGCCGACAAAATTACATCTGGTCGACCCACTTTTTCCAAGTGGTTAAGCCACTTCGACGAAATGGAAACCCCGGATCATCGTTGCTGCGGTTCTACGCGACTCCGTATACGAACGTGCAGGTCGAGGCCCTGTCGACATCGTGGTCCGCCGTCCGGTACCAGGTGATCGAACTTGTCGGTAAGAGAACGATCCGCCAGTGTCGCCCGCTGGCTTCTGCGCCCCGGTTCCACGAGAGTTGAAGGGTGCCCGAAACACCATTCACAACCGAGCCAGTCTCGGTCGACGAACCCGACTATCGATTTACTCTCGCCAACGAGCGGACATTCCTCGCGTGGCAGCGCACCTCGTTGGGGTTGTTGGCCGCGGCCGTCGCCGTTCTTCACTTCCTGGCGGAGACGGGACACACCCACCTGGCGCACGCACTCGGCGGACTTCTCGGTGCGGCCGCATTGATGTCCGCGTCGGGCGGATGGATGCGATGGCGCCGTGTTGACCAGGCAATTCGCCGGGGTCTACGCCTACCGGCGTCGAGGCTTCCTCTCGGATTGGCGGTACTGCTCGCGGGGATCGGCGGAACCGTGATCGTCGCTGCAACGATCAGTGCAGCAGGATGACGGAAGGTGCTGCGCCGCTCCGTGACCCCGGCCTGCAGCCGGAGCGCACCGCGCTGTCCTGGACGCGCACTTCAGCCGCAATGTTCACTAACGGCCTTCTGGTGGGAAGCCGTGATCTGTTTTTCGACCCTGGAGAGTGGGTCTCGGTGTCCACGGTGGCTGCGGTCGCCGCGTTCACGGCGGCCGCGGCAATCTACGTCACCGGTCGTCGGCGAGCAGCCGTACTATCGGCTGTTCCGTTGTCGCCGCGTGTACGGGCACCGTCCTTCATCGCGGTGACAGCTGCGACGAACACTGTCCTGTGCGTCGCCCTGCTCGTGGTCGCGTTGGTTCGATAGGCCCGCACGGCGCCGAACCCGGGGCTGCATCACACAATCCAAGGCTCGGCTACGGTGGCTGCACTTGCGTCGTGACTGGCGTGCTGGGCACCTTTCCGCGCCCGATCGAATTTTCCGCGTTCCGCGTCGGCTACGACAGTCGAGGACATCGGTCCGTGACTATCCGGAAGAATTCAACACCCCTGTGTCGGTGTCGATATCTGCGGCGCGGATCAATGACCGCCACGGGCCGCAATTGTCGCCCCATGCGCGTACCTCGGAACGCATTTCATCGGTGCGCGAGGAGGACATGTGCTGCCCCGGTTCATTCTGCACTGGAGCCGAGTGAGGTCCCGCTGATCGAAGCGATCGCCCCCCAACGGGGGCTCGCCTTGACCGGAATGCTCCACGTGGACTCCGGACAGCCTCGCGTCGGGAACATCCGCAGCGCAATGACGACACCGCTGATCGATATCGGACTTGCGACCCGCCACCTCGCGACGCGGTACGTGCCTTTATTCCAGCGGCAGCGCGCAGGTGTCGGTATCGGGTGACCCACCATCTCCAACCATGACCTGAGCACAGAAGAGGGCCACTACCTGCCGGAGACCATCTAGGGCACAGGCGATCCGGACACGCGAGTCCGAAGGGCAGCGGATGGACCGTTCCACCCAGTCAAGCGAACAGTCTTGCCGAGCTTTGTGTATCGGGCTTCGACGGCATTCAACGTCGACACCGCGGTTCCGTCCCACACGCGGGTGCCTGACAAGTCGATCGTGATCGGCGACGGATCGCCGCTGAAATCGAAATGTTGCACGAGAGTATTGCTGGAAGCGAAGAACAACTGCCCGGTCACACGGTAGGTCCTTCCTTCGTTCGATGCCTCTCCCGCTACCACTGACGTCGGTTCGACGGCGGTTCCGTTGGCGAGTTCGGCTACGAACAGCACCATTGCGCACAGGACGCCGGCGATGACGCCGTAGGCCAGGTTGTGCGTCGCGACGGTCACTGCGACGGTGAGTAGCATGGTGGTGGTCTCGCTGCGCGGCATCCGGCGAAGCGTCGAAGGCTTGACTGAGCCCCAATCCATGGTGGCCATGGACACCATGATCATGACTGCCACGAGCGCCGCCATCGGAATCGCGGCGAGGGCAGGTCCGAACAGGGTGACCAACACCAACAGTGAGGCACCGGCCACGAATGTGGAGATACGCGTCGTCGCGCCGCACGACTTCACGTTCATCATTGTCTGACCGATCATGGCGCATCCACCCATCCCACCGAACAATCCGGTGACCACGTTCGATACCCCTTGCCCGCGGGCCTCATGACGATGGTCGGAATGTGTGTCCGTCAACTCGTCGACCATCCGCGCGGTGATCAGTGACTCCAGTAACCCGACCAACGCCACCGCGATTGCATACGGAGCGAGAATGCGAAGGGTCTCGAACGTGACCGGGAGACCGGGGATTCCCGGCACGGGGAACGCTGCACTCAATTCACCTTCGTCGCCCACCCGCGGGACACCGAATGCAAACACAACGGTGATCACGGTCAGAACGGCGGTGGCGACGAGCGGCGCGGGGATACTCCGGGTGAGCTTCGGCATCACGAACATCACGATCACCCCGGCCCCGGTGAGCGGGTAGACGAGCCACGGGACATCGATGAGGTGGGGCAGTTGCGCGGAGAAGATCAAGATTGCCAGAGCATTGACGAAACCGGTCACCACACTGTTCGGAATAAAGCGCATCAACCTGGTGACGCCACATCTGGACAGTAGAATCTGCAGAAATCCGGCGAGAATAACTGCACCGACAAGGTAGTTCACCCCGTGATCGCGGACCAGGGGTGCCGTCACGAGCGCCACCGATCCGGCGGCAGCAGAGATCATCGCCGGCCGGCCGCCGACGATTGCGATGGTCATAGCGAAGATGCACGAGGTGAACAACCCCACTGCCGGATCTACGCCGGCGATGATCGAGAACGAGATCGTCTCAGGGATCAGCGCAAGCGCCGTCACCAATCCCGCGAGAACCTCTACACGGAACTTCTGTGGATTGCGCAGTGCGTCCAGTGTCGGCCGACCCTGCAGCCGGAATGAGCCAGATCCTTTCCCTGCCAACGACCGAGCGCGCAGAACCTGGGGCACTCGTATACGGACATTCATATCGATCACCTCTCCTGGTGCTCGTCCGGCCTCGTGGAAACGCAGTCGGGGGTGGTGTCCGACGATCGGCCACCACCCCCGACTCCGCCTGGGTGCCTACACCGCTGCGTCGGCAACTCGCTTCGGCACAAAATCGAGCGGTGCACCGGGGGGAATCAATTCCTCGTTCTGGACCGTCTTTTCGTAGTTGGCAATGATGCGGTGAGCGTGCTGCATGACCCACCAGCGAACGAACGTCTGGTTGACAGGTTCGCGTTCTTTCGGGTCTTCGAGCAAGTTGATGATGCGTGCGAAACCGAGAGGAATCTCAGGATCGTGGAAATGCTGCTGGCGTACGAAGCTGATCTTGAACTGTGACCATTTGACTGCGTGCAGTTCGTCGTTCAGCCACACCATGCAACCCTCGCGTGCTGATTCCTCTGCCCCGGACCAGAATTCACGCTGATCGATACCGTCGATCTGACGATCGTCGGGGATCTCGCAGCCTGCACTCAGCAGCAGAGTCGTGAACATGTCGGTCACATGCATCATCTCGTTGCTTTCGCGCGGTTTCACGTGCCCCGGCCACCGGATCAGTGCCGGTGTCCGGATACCGCCTTCGGCCGAACTGAAGTACGAACCGTCGAAGAATCCTGCGGTTCCTCGTCCCGCCAGGTGATCCTCAGGACCGTTGTCACCGGCGAACACGACTATAGTGTTGTCGGCGACGCCGAGCTCGTCGAGCTTGTCGAGCAAACTCTGGAAGTCGTGGTCGAGCATGAGGAGTGCATCGCCCCAGGCGCCGTTGTCGCTGGTGCCGCGGAACTCCTCGCGGACCTCGATCGGGAAATGCAACAGAGAATGGTTGTGGTACAGGAAGAACGGCCTCTCCTCTGCGACGCTGCGTTCCATGAACTCTTTGGCCCGCTTGTCGTACTCGGCATCCATCCGGCCCTTGAGTTCGACGGTCAACTGCTCGTCCGTAGTGCGAACGCCGCCTTCCTTCGTCCCGTCGTACATGTAGGACCAGCCGTCGCGTTCGCCCTTGTACCACGGATCGTCGGGCCACAAGCACTCGTCGTAGGTCCGCGCAGGACCGTACCATTCATCGAAACCGTGATCGGTAGGCCAACGGCCGTCCTCTGCTCCGATGTGCCACTTGCCGTAGCACGCCGTGGCGTACCCGGCGTCGGAAAGGATGTCACCGATGGTCCGCTCCCAGGAGACGATGCCGCCGGCATTACCGCCCAGCGCGATGGTGTGGTTACCCGATCGGATCGGGTACCGGCCGGTCATCAGCGCTGATCTGGTTGGGGTGCATTGTGGTTCGACGACGAAATGGGACAGCTTCAGACTCTCTCCGGCGAAGGTGTCGATGTTCTTGGTGTCGGCGCCGCGGAGTATGCCGCCGCCGAAGCAGCCGAGCTCGCCGAGACCGAGATTGTCAACGTGGAAGTAGACGATGTTCGGTTGCTTCAGAGGTGATGCGGACATGAGTGTACCTCGTTCCTTTTTTTTGGGGGGGTGAAACGTCGATGACGCTGTTCATTGCGTCAGCGTGGATGTCCGGTCGAATCGATGGCGGATCCGACTGGCGGTCAGGGGCGGTGGGAGTCGGTGGACCGACTGCGCGGGTTGACCGAAACCAGGGACAGACGGTCCCCGCGGTAGCGAATGGACTCCAGGTCGAACGGAGTGCCGTCTTCGAGGAAACTGAGTCGACTGAGTAGTAGTATCGGACTGCCAGGACTGACATCCAGATGTCTGGCTGTGCCACGATCGGCGGAGACCGCTTCGAAAGTATTCTCGGCCTTGCCGATCCGAATCCCCCGCTTGCTTTCCAGTAGACCGAAGATGTCCTGGTTGCCCAAGTCTGCGTCCGCGAGAGCGTCGATGGCTTCCGGACGTAACGATGTGGTGTCGAGTGACAGCGGCACGTTCGCCACGGAACGCAACCGTTCGACGAACAGTATCGGGCTTCCTTCCGGCACAGCAAGTTTTGCCGCGACGAGGGGGGTGGCGGTCGACTCCCGAACCGACAGTACCGTGTTCTGCACAGTGAGTTGATGGCCTGCGAGCGACTCGGCCAGTCCTTCCAGCCGGTCGATACTCTGGCGCAACTTGGCTCCGGTGACGAAAGTACCTGCACCCTGGACTCGGGTGATCAGGCCTTCCGCCCTCAGGAGGTCGAGTGCCTCTCGTATTGCATTGCGGCTCACTCCCCATTCGGCGGCTAGTTCGCCCTCGCTCGGAAGCATCGGTCGGGGGGCTGCCAGCCCACCGTATACACCGTCGAGGATCTGCGTCCGCAGTACGTCACGAACCCACCGTGCAGCGTCCTCTCGGGTTCCCTCGTACTTCCGCATCGGCGGACGAGGGAACGCCTTGGGGGCGATTCGTGGTTTCGATGTCATGCGACCAGCGTGCGCCGACGGCATTCCGGCGCGTTTGCCCTGGCGTTACTCGATAGTTACGCCACCACTTCTGATGGCGCCACGCAGGCCGAACGCTACGCCGGGCTCGAAATCGACCGGAAACGCCACTCGACTTGGCGCGTTGAGGCGCACCGTCAGCGCACGATGCATCGGAAGCCGATGTGCCCGGTCGACGCGTCCTCGGTGTGCCCCTGGCGCGCGGCGGGTCGGTACCGGTCACAGTAGTTGGGCGAGCACAGGTGAGATCCTCCTTTGACCACACGCCGGGGATACGGCTCGTCGGCAGCGAGGTCACCTGCTGCTTGTTGCACCGGATTCTTCGGGACACAGCAGGCAGTCACCGGTGCGGTGTTCTTCATCCCCTGATCATGACTCGGAAGAAAATGATCTCGTGTCCATTCCCACACGTTTCCGGCCATGTCGAAGAGGCCGTAACCGTTGGAGCGGAACCTGCCTACCGGGGATGTTCCGTCGTATCCGTCCAATCGCTGGTTCTCCCAAGGAAATTGACCCTGCCAGACGTTGCCCCCTGGTCGACCATCCGGTTCCCGAGCGTCTCCCCAGGTGTAGGTGGCCTTGTCCAGGCCGCCGCGAGCAGCGAACTCCCATTCGGCCTCGGATGGAATTTCCTTGCCGGACCACTCGGCGTAGGCGCTGACATCGAGATAGGACACATGCGTTACGGGATGGAGATTGCGTTGTCCGATGTTGCTGCCTGGACCCTCCGGCCGTTGCCAGCAGGCTCCGGGAATATAGGACCACCATCGCCGATAGTCGTCCAACGGGACCGGTCCCGGTGGTGGGGTGAACACCATCGACCCGGCAACGAGCAGGGCGGGATCGGCATCGGGGAAGTCCGCTGCATCGGGTCTGCGCTCGGCGGTGGTGATATAGCCCGTGTCCTTGACGAAGCGTCGAAACGCTGCGTTGGTGACTTCATGGGTATCCATCCAGAATCCGTCCACCGAAACCTGATGCATAGGGCGTTCTTCGGTGTAGTGGCCGTTCGATCCCATCCAGAAAGTTCCACCGGGAATCCATACCATTCCTTTGTGTGGAGCGCGGGTAGCGACGTCGTTGAGCACCATGGCGCTCATCGTGCCAAGGGCACGAGTCGATGGCAGAACGTCACTGTTACGCCGCTGTGTCGGATCGGGCACTTGGTCGACGTCGTCCACGATCGCCTGGTCCGTTCTCCTGACCTGGTCAGAACCCCTGCAGTACAACATATTTACCAGGCCAGCGATTCGCGACCAAGCTCGAGGACTTCTGTTGTTGCAGGTGGCGTAACATGCCGGAAAATCGACTTCACCGGCGTCGACGCTGCTGTGGCTCCTCTCTGCGATGGCGTAACTTCGCAATGACAGCGTCAGCGTCTCGCCGCTGACACACTGGGCGCTCCGGCGATCCCGCAGTCCGAGGACGTGGCGGTGTTCGACGGGAACATCATTGCGCTGTCGAAAGTGAGGGTCCTTCCGTGAACGACGTATCCGCCTACGGTGCCGACTCGATAGCGATCCTCGAGGGTCTCGACGTCGTTCGGAAGCGACCGGGAATGTACATCGGGTCGACCGGTGTTCGCGGATTGCATCACATGGTGTGGGAGGTGGTGGACAACGCCGTTGACGAAGCGATGGCCGGTTACGCTGACCGAGTGAATGTTCGGCTCCTTGCCGACGGAGGAGTCGAAGTTGTCGACAACGGCCGTGGCATACCGGTCGCGATGCACTCGACGGGTATCCCCACCATCGACGTGGTGATGACACAACTTCACGCCGGCGGCAAGTTCGATGCCGACGGCGGTGCCTATGCGGTCTCCGGCGGCTTGCATGGCGTCGGGGTCTCCGTCGTCAACGCCCTGTCGACTGCACTCGAGGTCGAGATCAAGCGAGACGGATACCTGTGGTCGCAACGGTACGTGCGGTCCGAGCCGCAATCCCTGACGCGGAACGAGCCGACCGACGATACGGGCACCACAGTACGGTTCTGGTCCGATCCGGATGTCTTCGAAGTGGTGGACTACGACCTCGACACCGTCGCACGACGTCTGCAGGAGATGGCCTTTCTCAACGGCGGTCTCACGGTCACGCTGTCCGATGAACGCACGGTCGTGGATGAGCCACAGGAGTCGATCGTGTACTGCTACCCGGCCGGCCTGACCGACTTCGTTCGGCAGATCAACCGAACCAAGACCTCGCTGCACGAGAACATCATCGGATTCTCCGGGGAGGGGCCTGGCTACCAGATCGAAGTCGCGATGCAGTGGAACACGAGCTACACCCAGTCGCTGCACACCTTCGCCAACACCATCAACACCCACGAGGGTGGAACACACGAAGAAGGGTTTCGGACGGCGCTCACGACAGTGATGAACAAATACGCCCGAGATCACAAGCTCATCAAGGCCAAAGACGACAACTTGTCGGGCGATGACATTCGCGAGGGACTCGCGGCCGTCGTCTCCGTCAAAATCTCCGAGCCACAATTCGAAGGCCAGACCAAGACGCGGTTGGGCAACTCGGAAGTCAAATCGTTCGTTCAACGTATGTGTCACGAGAAGCTGACCGAATGGTTCGAGTCCCACCCTCACGAAACGAAGGTCATCGTCGAAAAGGCTGCGGCCTCGTCGCGAGCGAGAATTGCGGCGCGCAAGGCCCGGGAGTTGGTTCGCCGCAAATCCGCTAACCATATCGGCGGCCTACCCGGCAAGCTTGCGGACTGTCGTTCGAGCGACCCGAGCAGGTGTGAAATCTACATCGTGGAGGGCGACTCGGCCGGAGGCTCGGCCAAATCAGGGCGCGATTCGATGTTCCAGGCGATACTTCCGCTTCGCGGAAAGATCATCAACGTCGAAAAATCCCGTATCGACCGGGTGCTCGCGAACACCGAAGTCCAGTCGATCATCACTGCCTTCGGTACCGGAATTCACGACGAATTCGATATCACCAAACTTCGCTACCACAAGATAGTCCTGATGGCTGACGCCGACGTGGACGGTCAGCACATTTCGACTCTGCTACTGACACTGCTGTTCCGATTCATGCGCCCACTCGTCGAGCACGGCCACCTCTTTCTGGCCATGCCGCCGCTGTACAAGCTCAAGTGGCAGCGCGGTGCCGCGCCCCAATTCGCGTACTCCGACCGAGAGCGTGACAGTTTGATTGCGGCGGGTCTCGCGGCGGGTAAGAAAATTGACAAGGACGATGGGATACAACGCTACAAAGGTCTGGGCGAGATGAACGCGAAGGAGTTGTGGGAGACAACTATGGATCCCTCCGTCCGCGTTCTGCGACGGGTCACTCTGGACGACGCTGCCTCGGCTGACGAACTCTTCTCGATTCTCATGGGCGAAGACGTCGAGGCACGGAGGCAATTCATTGCACGGAACGCGAAAGATGTGCGATTTCTGGATATTTGACTGGCAGACCGGAAGGAGATCTCGACCTTGATCGCAATGCTTCGTGAGACTCATCGGCAGGTGTGTCGTGTGCGCGGGCCGCGCAGACGACCACGCACGCTGATGACCAGACGTAGGCGCCGGGAGAAACTCTTTGAGGTTCATCCGAAAGTGGACAACTACGCGACCATGAACTGCACGGTCGACGACGGTTCGACATCATCTGCAGGATCGGTCAGATCCGCAACGACCGGGTGACGACGACCGTCGGCGCCATCACCACCTGATCCGTCGGCGGTTCGTATCCGGGCACGACACTCAGATCGTCCGACAGGTCGATGATGCGCAGCCCCACCTGGTCTTCGAGGACGCTGAGGGTCAGGGTCACTTCGACCCCCTCCGGACCGGCTGCCCAGAATCGGAATCCGAAGTTGTCGGCCGGCTCTGCCCGGTGCCCGTCGACGGTTGCGCCGTGGACAGTGGCCGTTGTGCTGTCGACCCACAGTCCGATGGCGTTCGCGCCCCTGGGGGACGACAGGCGGAGCCGAAGCTCACGGGCGCCGCCTGCAGCAGTGTCGTCGAGCACCTCCATCTCGGGTGCCTGAAGAGGTGCTACGGGCGCCGGACCGTGCGCCATCGGCTCGTCTCGCCAGGGGAATTCCGCGGGCAGGGGGCTCGCCGGGTCGACGAGCAGTTCCCGGCTCCACTCCGAGCGCGGGGAGTCCGGGGACGCCCAGATTGCGGAGTCTCGGTCGCTGTCGAGTGCGTACCACAGGTGCTCCTGTCGCGGATCGGTCGCGCCGTCGCGGTTGAGATAGCCCGCGACGAGTGCACACACGAGTACCGACGCGATGGCTGCGGTTCCGGCCATCTGCGTCACGGAGACGCGCCCGACCCGGGTCGCGGACGACGGGAGCACCGCTTCCCAGAGCATGAGGGTCAGGGAGAACAGCACCCCGACGAACACGCCGGCGAGCGGGGCGCCGAACATCAGCCCCGCATCGAACGACATCACCACGGCGGGCACGAGCAACACCGCGGCGGGGACGGCGCCCACGGCAACCGCGATGACCGGAAGCGGTGGACGATCAGTGAGGAAGCGAGCGATCTGCATTCCCGCGAGCGCTGGCAGTGCGGGGAGAACCAGTACCGATGCGGCACCGACGAACGGCAGTGCGATCACTGCCGTCAGGGCGATCAGAACGAACGCTCCGACAGCGAAGGACGCCGCAGGTATGCGCGCACGGGCCCACAGGTAGGCCGTGACGAGCACACCCGCCGCCGCGAGGACCGCGGCAAGTTGGTAGACGCCCGGACGGAAGGGTTCGGCGGTGACGGGGGACGACATCCCGGGGGCGATGCGCATGGCGATCCACCACGGAAGCCATGCGGCGAATGCCGCGATGCCGACCGTGACCGCCGAGATTCCGGTGGCGGTAGCGACGTTCCAGTAGGTGGCGTCGCCACGCCGGATCCGTGCAACGACCAGCCATCCGACCCCGACGACGAAGAGCGACGTCAGTGCGATCTCCAACCAGCGCGGATAGTGGATCAGCCCCCATGCCGCTGCGGTCACGACCTCCTCGCCGCCGGAGTCGAGCGTCGTGAGGTCGGACTCGACGAGTTCGCGCGCGACAGTGAGGGTGGTATCGCCCATCTGCTGCAGCGACTCCTGGCTCAGCCGGTCCGGGGTGTCGAGGGGGCTGTGATAGTACGCCGAGCCTCCCGCGATCGCGGTGTCGTAGGCGTGGAACCCGGCATCGGCGAAATACTTGAAATCCGTGTCGTTGGGAAGCAGTTCGAACCCGAGTTGAGTGAGCGAATCAGCGCTGGCACCGGGGGCATGTGCGAGTGCCTCGATGAGGGCGCCGTTGGGATCCGTGATGCGGAAGGTCACGGGCACGCCTGCGTTGCCGCGCGCTTCGTGGTTGAGGACGACGGTGGGGCCCAGCGATGGCGAGCGCGTCTGCGTGAACATGTGAGAGCCGAGTAGACCGTCTTCTTCACCGTCTGTCATGAGGACCATGACGTCGTTGCGCGGTGCGGGACCGGTCGTGATCGCACGCGCGGCTTCGAGGACGGTACCGATACCGATCCCGTCGTCGGCGGCACCGGGTGAACCACGCACGGTGTCGTAGTGGGCAGCGAGCACCACGGTCCCGGTGGGGTCGGTTCCCGGGTAGAGCGCGACGATGTTGTGCACCCGGGCGCCGCGCTGTGTTGCTCCGTCGCTGGGCGAGTACCAGCCCACGCCGCTCTTGACCGAGGTGCGCCAGCCGAGCGCCTCCAGTTCTCCGACGAGGTACTCGCGCGCGGCGCTGTGCGCGGGCGTGCCCAGGACTCGGGGTTCGGCGGAAACCGCCTCGATGTGGGTGGCCGCGCGGCCGGCGCTGAACACATCGGCGGGTGCGTCGGTGCCGAGCGGTGTCGGGGAGGAGTGCAATAGCGCCGCTGCGAGTCCGACGAAGAGCAGCGCGAGTAGCGCGAGCAGGCTCGACCGTCGGGGTAGGGCCCGAGCTGCGGCGGGCGCGGCGGTGTCCATGGACCGAGCGTAGCGGTCAAAACGGGCAGTGCCCCGGCCGACAAGCCGGGGCACTGCCCGTTGATCGATCAGCGGTGCTCAGGCACCGGCAGGGGCCCAGCTATCGGGGCCGAACACCTCGTAGTGGATGTTCTCGGCAGGCACGTTGCGCTCGATGAGGGCCTCACGCAGCGACAGCATGAACGGGAGCGGCCCGCACAGGTAGGCGTGGGTCTTCGGGTCGAGGGGGAGATCCGTGATGTCGGCGCGGCCGATACGGATCGTCTCGAGTGGCTGACGTGCGCCGAGGTCCTCGTACCAGCGGTACACGTCGGCCGACGGGATCTTCTCGACGAGGGTCGAGAGTTCGTTCCGGTGTGCGTGGTTGGCGGCGGAGCGGTCGGCGTGCAGCACCGAGATCGGGCGTTGATCGCCGACCTCCGCGAGGTGCGAGAGCATCCCGATCATCGGGGTGCAGCCGATTCCGGCGGATGCGAGGAACAGGGGGGTGTCCTCATCGGTGAGGACGAGGTCGCCGAACGGGGTGGTCACCTGGAGTTCGTCGCCTTCGAAGAGATTCTCGAACAGGAAGTTCGAGACCTCACCGGCGGGAATGACGGTGCCGTCGGGTGAGGTGGACGCGGCCAACCGCTTGACGGTGATTCGCCAGTCGCCCTGGGACGGTGCGTTGGAGAGGCTGTACTGGCGGATCTGGCGAGCACCGTCGGGCAGCTTGACGCCGACCGAAAGGTACTGTCCCGGGCGGAAGGTGGGCAGGGGAGCGCCGTCGAGCGAGGTGAGGACGAACGAGACGGTGTCGGCGGACTGGTAGACGCGCTCGGCGACACGCACGGTGCGCCACACCTCTCCGACCTCGACACCGGCTGCCTTGTAGAGGTCGGCCTCGAGCGCGATGAGGGTGTTCGCCATCAGCCAGTACAGTTCGTCCCACGCCTTCGCTACCTCGGGAGTGACTGCGGCACCGAGGACTTCGACGATCGCTTCGAAGAGGTGCTTGTGCACGATCCAGTACTCGTCGGGCTTGATTCCGAGCGAGGCGTGCTTGTGGGCGACGCGCGACAGAATCGCCTCGACGCGGGCGGGATCGGGGTCGAGCTGCAGCGTGGCGAATGCTGCGATCGAACCGGCGAGAGCCTTCTGCTGCTCACCCTGCTTCTGGTTGCCCCGATTGAACAGGTCGCGCTCGAGCTCTGGGTGCTCCGCGAACATCTTCTTGTAGAAGAGGGGAGTGATATCGCCGATGGCGGCACCGACTGCCGGCAGCGTGGCGGCGATGACGTCCTTGGATTCGGGCGAGAGAGTCATGGTGAACTCCATTTCCTGTCAGGGTGTGGGCTGAGTGAGGGTCAACAGGACCGGTTCGATCTTCGAGGTCGCCAGGTCGGCGACGGTGACGTCGTCGAGCGTGGCGTAGAAGGCCTCCTGCGCGTCGCGCAGCGCCTTCCGGAGTTTGCAGCCGTGACGGAGGGGGCACGGGTTCGCTCCCTCGCAGTCGACCACTTCCTCGTCTCCTTCGAGCTGTCGCGCCAGCCAACCGATCGTGGCGGTGCGGCCGAGTTCGGTGATGGCCAGCCCTCCGCCTCGTCCGCGGCGGGTGGTGACGACGCCGAGCTCATTCAGTCGGGCAACCACCTTCGTCGTATGTGCGTACGACAGATGTAGTTGCTCGGCAACGAGTTTGGTTCTCGGCACACTGTCCGCAGAGGATGCGGCCAGGTGCATGACAACTCTCAGTCCGAGATCGGTGAACTGGGTGAGTTGCATGCACTCACGCTAGTAAATTTGCATCCAGGATGACAATTTAGTGTGACGTAGATCGCTGACGGAATCTCGTTGTCTCACTTACTTCTCCGGTTGCAGGGACGAAAGTCCATTCCACACCACATCCTTAGGGGCTAGTCTCGATCTTGTGAAACCTCACGGTGAAACACCTCGAGACCACAACAATGTGACTGTCGGTGTGGACGGATCGCCCGCGTCCGGTCGAGCAGTCCGGTGGGCCGCGGCCACCGCGGCGCAGCGCGGCCTGTCTCTGCACCTCATCCATGCGGTCGATTTCGCCACCACCGGCTGGGCCGCGACACCCTTTGTTCAGACCTCCCGGATATTCGAGTGGGCGGAGGAGGACGCCCAGGCCGTCCTCGGTGAAGCCAAGGGGATCGCACAGGAGAGCGCTCCCGGTCTCGAGGTCACCGCCGCGGTGGCCCTGACCGGTACTGCGAAATGGCTGGTCCGGTTGTCGCAGGAGACTCGGATGCTCGTACTCGGGCAATCCGGAAGCGGACGCATCGGCGAGATATTTCTCGGTTCGACACCCGTTGCGGTGGTCGGCCACGCCGCGTGCCCCGTTGTCGTCGTGCGCGGTGAGGAGGCGCCCGAACCCGACTATCGGCCTGTCGTGGTCGGGGTCGACGGGAGCCCATTGAGTGAGAACGCCCTGGCTGCGGCGTTCGAGGAGGCGTCGTTCCGTGACGTCGACCTCGTGGCCGTACACATCTGGAGCGATCTGAGGGTCGGAAGCCTCGAAGCGATGCCCCTCGAATTCGAGCCGCAGGCCCTCGAAGACATCGAGCGCGTGCTGCTCGGTGAGCGCCTGGCAGGCTACGGTGAGCGTTATCCCGACGTCACCGTCGTCCGCAAGATCTACATCGACGGACCGCGCACCCATCTGCAGGCGTGGAGCGAGCATGCGCAACTCGTCGTGGTCGGCAGCCGAGGCCGCGGCGGATTCAAGGGGCTCGTTCTCGGTTCCACGAGCAATTCGCTCCTGCGTGAGGCCCACTGCCCGGTCATGGTCGTCCGTCCGGACGAAGACTGACGGCGGTAGTGTTCGGGGCACGGTCCACAGGCGTGCCCCGCACGCCGCAGAGTTGAGGTGTGCGCATGCGAATCGGAATGGGTTTGAACTACAGCGGCGGATTCGCCGAGACCGTCGCCGAGGTCGCCGACCTCGAGCGGGCGGGCCTCGACATCGTGTTCGTCCCGGAAGCCTATTCGTTCGACGCAGTGAGCCAGATCGGTTACATCGCCGCGAAGACGTCGCGGGTCGAGCTTGCATCCGGCATCTTCCAGCTCTACACCCGGACGCCCACGCTGACCGCGATGACCGCCGCCGGCCTCGACTACGTGTCCGACGGCCGCTTCGTGATGGGTATCGGGGCATCGGGTCCGCAGGTCATCGAAGGTTTCCACGGTGTGCCGTATCACGCGCCGCTCGGCCGTACCCGCGAGATCGTCGAGATCTGCCGGAAGGTATGGCGGCGCGAGAAGGTCGAGTACCAGGGCAAGTACTACCAGCTCCCGCTTCCCGAAGACAAGGGCACCGGACTCGGGAAACCACTCAAGATCATCAATAAGCCTGTGCGCGAACGGATCCCGGTTGTCATTGCATCGATCGGCCCGAAGAACGTCGAGCTGACCGCCGAGATTGCCGAGGGGTGGGAGCCCATCTTCTACTACCCGGAGAAGGTTGCCGAGGTGTGGGGCGACGCGCTGGCTGCGGGCAAGGCCAAGCGCGACCCCGCGCTGGGTGAACTGCAGACGTACGTCCAGGTCGCGCTCGCGATCGGCGACGACGTCGATCACATGATCGACTGGGTCCGGCCGATGCTCGCCCTCTACATCGGCGGTATGGGAGCGAAGGGCAAGAACTTCTACAACGATCTCGCCGTCCGCTACGGTTTCGAGAAGGAAGCCGCGCTCATTCAGAAGCTCTACCTCGACGGCAAGAAGGAGCAGGCGGCGGCCGCTGTGCCCGAGGACCTCGTGCGTGCCGTCTCGCTGATCGGTCCCGAAGGCTATGTGCGTGAGCGTGTCGCAGCGTTCGAAGAAGCCGGCGCGACCACACTGAACGTCACCCCGCTTGCAGGCGATACTGCCGGCCGGGTCCGTCTGATCGAGCAGATGCGGAGTATCTGCGGCTGACCCACTGGCCGGGTCGGCGTCACCATCACGGAGAAAGGTTCCGGACATGAGCGAGATCAAGCCGATCATAGTCGCGGTCGACGGGTCCGACGCGGCCTCGGGCGCGGTGATCTGGGCTGCCCGCGCGGCAAGTGCCCGATCGGTGCCACTGCGCATCGTCACGGTCGTCCACGTTCCGGCTTTTTACTACTCGGAACCCTACCTCGCGCAAAGTTTCCACGAGGAGATGAAGACCACTGCCCGCGACCGCCTCGCCAATGCGGGCGTGCTCGCGCGGAAGATCGTCGACGACAACAACGGCTCGGTGGAAATCAGCACCGAGCAGATCGAGGGCAAGGTCACCAACACTCTGATCGAACTGTCGTCACACGCCGATCGGCTCGTCGTCGGGTCGCGTGGACTCGGCGAGGTCAAAGGTCTGCTCGCGGGGTCGGTGTCGACGGCACTGGCCGCCCACTCCGTCGCTCCCGTCGTCGTCGTGCGCGGCCGCACTCTAGACGGGGCGCCCCCGGCCGAAGGTCCCGTCGTGGTCGGAATCGATGGGTCGGAATCGTGCCGGGCTGCTGTCGAGGCCGCGTTCGAAGAAGCGGCCGCGCGGCGGGCGACCCTCGTTGCGGTGAATGTGTGGAGCGACGTGAGTGTGCAGCCGTCGCTGGGCGCAGTGCCTGAGGATCCGCATTGGAACCGCATCCAGACGGGCGAGGAGATCGTGCTCGCCGAACGCCTGGCCGGGTACCGGGAACGGTATCCGGACGTCGTCGTCGAACGGGTGGTTGCGCGCGACCGGCCCGTACGGGTGCTCAGTGAATATGCCGAGAGCGCACAGCTTCTCGTGGTGGGGTCGCGTGGACGCGGAGGATTCAAGGGTCTGCTGCTGGGGTCTACCAGCAACGCGCTGATCCAGACCGCCGACTGCCCGGTGCTGGTGGCGAGGTCCGAGGTGGGCGGGGAGTAGACGTCTGAGGGACGCCCTGCGGGCGGCTGCGCCTGACCGTACGGAGACCCTACGGGTCCCTGTGTTAGCCTTCGGCCCCTTCCCCAACGCTGCCCGGTCGCCATACCCCGATAGACCGTCTCGGCCAGCACTTCTGGCCCCACGTCGGAGGTGACGTGTGGCTTGTACTGGACCCGGTCGGTTGTGTCGACCCGCGCGATCGGGTGCTCCACCGCCGGCTGCGGAGACGAAGGATACTGGCGCCCAGTCGGTTTCGTTCCGAGGAATGACACCCCGGTACGCAGCGTCGATGCGCTGACGTCGGATCTGAGGAGATGAGCGACGAATGCCGGGGCGTGCCGCGGTTACCGAAACGGCCCTTGTGCACGCCGGGGCAGGAGAAACGCCTCTGGTCCCTCGATCAGCACTGCCGGGTCGGCAGGATCGAGGGGCCGGAAGTTCAGGACGTCGGTGAAGAACCTGGCGGGCAGGTGAGATGTCGGCCGGCGCGGAAGAATGCGCTCGCGGCTCGTTGCTGATTCACGCCTCTGAAGGGCGTGTGGATAGAATCCACCGTACGGTGCATGACAGTCCAATCTGTCGTGTGCCCAGACCCCGGTTCGGTGTTAGCGCACCTGCCGGGGTCGACCTGTATTCAGGCCGGTGGAGGCATGATCTCACGTGGCGCGATCGGGGTCAACTCGAACAATTGTTCGGTTCGCTATGGAGTCTTTACCCGCGAACCTGGCCACGGCGCATGTCTACTGATCGGATCCGGTGAGCACGCCGGAGACGAGGAGTTGAACGAGTCGGTCGGCGTCGTAATCGGGGTCGCCGGCCACTCCGATACAGAGGTTCCCGATGCCCTTCATCAGGTTGTATGCGTCGACTGGTGCGATGTGTCCGGCGCCGCGATGTTCGAACGTGGCCTCGAGGAGTGAGGCGCAGACCGGCACGAGGCGATCGACGAAGTAGGCGTGCAGCGCATCGGATCCGGCGCTGTCTCCTTGCAGTGCGCCGGCGAGGCCATGCTTGGTGACCAGGAATTCCACGAACAGTGCTACCCATGAGCGCAGGGCGGCTTCGGGCGTCGGGCTCTCCTCCAGCAGTCTCGGACCGGCGTCGGCGCACGCTTCGACCTGGTGGCGGTACACCGCCACCACGAGTTCCGGACGAGTCGGGAAGTGCCGGTAGATCGTTCCCATTCCGACCCCGGCTCTCGCCGCGATCTCACGAACCGGTGCGTCGACCCCGGAGGTGACGAACACCGCCGCCGCCGCGTCGAGGAGCGCCTGCTCGTTCCGTCGCGCGTCGGCGCGCTTCGTGCGGCGTCCGCTCTCATCGATCACAGAACACACTCTTCCATGTCGTACGGGTTGCTATCCGGAACATTGCTCCGTATTGTTCGGAACATCGCTCCGTTTTCTATTATGGTCGGGCGCCGGCCATCGAAAGGACCACGTCGTGACTTCTTCCGTCCTGACTACTTCACTTGTTTCCACCCTCGACGATCTTGTCGGCGACGGCACTCCCGTCGTGTCCCTTGCCCCCGTCGAACTGTCGGCCGATGATCGCCCGCTGCCGCTCGACGTGCGGATCTCCGCGCCGATCACCGGCTCCGACCTTCCGATCGTGTTGCTCTCGCACGGCAACGGGTGGCATCACGACGGCTATGCGCCTCTGGCCGCGTTCTGGGCCTCGCGGGGCTTCGTCGTGGTCCAGCCCACCCACCTGGACTCCAGGCGGTACGGGATCGGATTCGACGATCCCCGCTTCCCGAGTATCTGGACCGAGCGGATCGCAGACTTCGGACGCATTCTCGACCAACTCGACGTCGTCGAAGCCGCCGTCCCTGGCTTGGGCGGCCGTGTCGACCGCACCCGCATCGCCGTCGCCGGTCATTCCTGGGGTGCGCAGACCGCGCAGGCCCTCCTCGGCGCCCGGATCATGGGCGAGGACGGACAGGTCGGGAAGGACATGTCCGACAGCCGGGTCGCGGCAGGCATCCTCCTATCCGCCACCGGGGTTGGCGGTGAGGAGCTACATCCCTTCGCGCAAGCCAACTTTCCGTTCATGTACCCGTCGTTCGGGGAGCTCACCACGCCGACGCTCGTCGTGGCGGGCGACCGCGACCAGTCCCACTTGTCGAGCCGCGGCCCCGACTGGTTCACCGACGTCTACACCCACAGTCCCGGTGCCACCGATCTCATCACCTTCTACGAAGCTGAGCACGCACTGGGCGGGATTCCCGGGTACGAGGTCGCGGAGACCACCGACGAGAACCCGGAGCGCGTGGCCGTACTGCAGCGGATGAGCACCGTCTATCTTCGCACCGCGCTCCGCATCGACGACAATTGGGCATCCGCCCGGGCAGCCCTCAACGGCAGCACCGACCCGATCGGTCACGTCCACAGCAAGTAACCCGCCCCGGAATGCCTGCTCAGACTCCGATCGGAGCCGACACCGTCGGGTACGTTCCGATCATGACGCCGACGTGGGAGCAGGTCCGAGGCTCGAACTACTGCACGATGGTGCACGCCGTCAAGTCTCCCAACACCGGATACGCAACCATGGGTGCCTCGCCAACCTTTCTTCTCCGCGCCTACGACGTGTTTCCTCCCCGGGCAACTCGCGGATTCGACGACCAAGGTTTCGTCGGCCCGAGTGCACCCAGAGCAGTCCGCGTTCGTGGCCGGGACGGCTGGGAGGTGCGCGCCCTCGACCAGCGAGCGAACCAAGCGGTCAGCTACGTGTTCGACGCGGAACTCGGCATCGCACTGCGGTGGCAGCGCGGTGGGGACTGGATGGAGCTCGAAAGCCCCACCCTCGACGGCGTATTCGATCCCGCATTGTTCTCGTGGACAGGGCCCGCACGCCCAGCCGAGGACGATATCGCGAAACTCCACCGCGAGCACGAGGAACGTCAGCGCGCTCTGGCCGGTATTCCTCAGGCGCTTCCGACGTGGCTGCCGATGACAGATCGTCACGAATCGGCGAACCCGCTCGCGCGTCGTCAGCACGGTATCGTGTGGGCCGTCTTCTTCCTCGCACAGTGCGGCGGCGATCAGATAGGTGCTCGGGTCGCGGAGGGCAGTGATGAACCGGTAACTGCAGGTCTATGAGACTGTGCGAGATCAGCGGTGTGTCAGCCGAACTCGTCGACGCCGTCCGTCCTCAGGCGACGCCACATGTCGGCCGGGTGCACACCCTCACGGATCGCATTGTTCTCGATCAGGATGCCCAGCATTTCCGTGCAGGTGTAGGCGAGATCCTCGAGTGGAAGACCGCTGTAGCGGGCCGCCAACCAGCCCGAGGTGTTGCCGGCTTTCGCTGCCTGTGCCATGTCCAGAACGACCTGGTACAACTCGGCGTTCGACGGCACTTCGAGTTCGATGCCGGTGAGTTCTTGTGTCACCTTCGGGGTCCCTTCCTCACGGGCGGTCAGTAGCCGATGCGCATGATCAACTGTGGCGGGGTGGCCATACCCAATCGTGCACCGAGTCGGTCGGCGGAGTCTTCGATTCGGAGCGGATGGGTGAGAACCGACGCCGAGAGGCGGGCGTCGACGGCCGCCAGCCATGCACGTTCGGTGGCCATCCCGATCCGGACCAGATCGATCGGGTCGGCGGAAGCGGCGTAGAACAGCAGTACGGTCTCGCGGTCGATCGCGGTGGCCAGCGCCGATGTGTCGGGCACATCGGTGGTGATCATGGCTTTGCCCGCGGCACCGTGCTCGTCCAGCGTGGCATCCCAACCCTCGACGACCTCGGCGTTGCCTTCCGGCTGCCAATGCGACGTCCACGAGAACATCTCGCGTTGATAGTGGGGATTGCGACGCTTGGCCTCGGCCGAGTAGGTGAGCATGTCGGCGAGAGCCTGGGCCTCGTCGGACGCCAGCAGGCGGATGCCGACACCGGGCACCTGGGCGCCTGCGGCGACGACGTCGCCGATGGTCTCGGCGGGCACAGGGATATCGGTGAAGGCTTCACGGTGGCTCTTGCGACGGGAGATTGCAGCGTATAGCCGAAGGTCCGAGCTGTCCGGAACGGATGTCCCGAGCGTCTCGATCCGAGCGATGACGGCCGGACGATCGGGGAAGGGACACAGGTCGGTGCGGACTTGCCTGCCGAGGACACGCATCGCGAGCTCGAGATGAGCCACGGCGGTGCCGCACGAGATGAGCCGATCGGGGCGTAGGGGGTCCGCGCCGGGCTCCGCGAATTCGAGACGTTCCTCGAGCTCCGCGGCGGAACCGGGAAGCGTCAGGTTCCACGGTTGTGTGTCGTGGACCGACGGGGCTTCGATGACAGCTCGCGCAATGATCTCCGTATCGCTGGGCGACCAGGTTTCGGAATCGACGGTCATCGCTACCCTCCCCATCCGGTCGTCGCCGGGTACCGACACATGTCCCGGTGTAGTACGAGCGTCGCGCATGGGTGCGGGCAGGGTGCAGGGGCAAAGGTCCCGAAACTGACGTCGAATGGCCCTGAGGCACAGACGGTCGTGGGGAGCTGCGACGATGGCACCATAGAGCTCAACGAAAGGTGCGTGCGATGCCCCGCATATTTCTCGTCGACGACCACGAGATCGTGAGACGCGGACTGGTGGACCTGCTCAGCAGCGTCCCTGACTTCACCGTCGTGGGTGAGGCCGCGTCGGTGGGCGAGGCGCTCGCCCGGATCCCGGGAAGCGGCGCCGACGTCGCGGTGCTGGACGTCAGGCTTCCCGACGGCAACGGTGTCGAACTGTGCCGGGAACTGCGCACCCGGATGCCCGAATTGCGTGCTTTGATGCTCACGTCGTACTCCGACGACGAGGCGCTGTTCGACGCGATCATGGCCGGCGCGTCGGGATTCGTGCTCAAGCAGATCCTCGGCACCGACCTCGTGTCGGCGGTCCGCACGGTGGGGGAGGGCGGATCCTTGCTCGACAGCCGCGCCACCGCCGCGCTGATGAATCGGATCCGCGCGTCGCGGAACGCGGACCCGCTGGCGGAGCTGTCCGATCAGGAGAAGGCCGTGTTCGAGCTGATCGGCGAGGGGATGACCAACCGCGAGATCGCCGAGCGGTTGTTCCTCGCCGAGAAGACGGTGAAGAACTACGTGTCGCGGCTGCTGGCGAAGCTCGGGATGCAGCGCCGCACGCAGGCCGCGGTCCTGGCAACCGAGTTGCGCAAGGGCAAGGAGCAGGGACAGTCCTGAACCTGCTCGGGTGCAGGATGATTCAGAGCGGCGCGCTCCACAACACCCGCGTTCCACTGACGTCGCCGGGTCCGATGGTGCACTTCCCGCCGCATTGTGTGGCCCGGCGTTCGAGGTTGGCCAGGCCGCTTCGCCGCGGCGCGTCCGGGAGGCCGGTGCCGTCGTCGACGATCTCGATCCGGAAGTCGTGATCTGCGGTCACGGACACCGTGATGTTCTCCGATTGTGAGTGTCGCAGCGCATTGCTCAGGCCCTCGCGCAGCACGGCTTCGGCGTGCGGGTGGATGCGGTCGGGCACCAAAGTGTCGATAGGGCCTATGAATTGGACATTCGGCGCAACTGCCGAGTGAATGCTGAGATCACCCACGACGTCGAGCAATCTCCGCCGAAGGCTGGTGCCGACCGCGGCACCGGCCGTGTGTAGATCGAAGATTGTCGTGCGGATCTCGCGGACCGTCCGATCGAGTTGCTCGACGGCATGATGGATCACGTCGGTGACTCGGCCGGGGTCTGCGCCGGGGGCCATGACGCTCTGCAGGCTCATTCCGGTGGCGAAGAGTCGCTGAATCACGTTGTCGTGTAGGTCTTGCGCGATGCGGTCGCGATCTGCGAGGACGTCGAGCAATCGCTTCTTGCGTTGCTGCTCGGCGAATTCCAGTGCCACTGCTGCAAGATTCGCCATCGAGTCGAGTCGTGCGATCTCTTCGTCGTCCCACGGATCCGATCCGGCCTCCTGGGTGACGATCAGCACGCCGGTGATGGTGGAGGTCGCCGACAGCGGCAGCACGATCGCGTTGCCCTCGTTGCCGTGTCCGGCCGACGGCAGTCCGGCCAGTGAATCGGTGAGAACCGCCTGCCGGGTCCTGAGTGCATGCAACACCGGTGTGTCGGTCAGGTCGATGCGTACTGTGTCGGCTGCCGGTGCCGTCGGTGATGCAGCGCGAAGCGTGCCGTGTGAGCCGTCGACGAGGACGACGAAAGCTCCGGCGCCGCGGGCCAGTTCGCGGACCTGGCCGGTGAGCAGGCCGAGTGTGTCGTCGACCGAGCCGCCCACGAGTAGACGTGCGTTGATCGAGGCCATCGCCGCGAGCCACCGTTCGCGGGTCAGTGAATCTTCGAACAGTCGCGCGTTGTCGACGGCTATGCCGGCGGACGTCGCGAGTACCTTCAGGATCACCGCATCTTCCACGGAGAACTCCGGCTCGCCGAGCTTCTCGGTCAGGTAGATGCTGCCGAACACCTTGCCGCGGATCATGATCGGAGTGCCCAGGAAGGACTTCATGGGTGGGTGGTTCGGCGGGAAACCGATCGACGCCGGGTGCTTCGACAGATCGGCCAGTCGCACCGGGCGAGGATCGTTGATCAGCAAACCGAGGATGCCGCGGCCTTCCGGCAGGTGGCCCATTCTGCTGCGCTGTGCGGTGCTGATGCCTTCGTAGACGAACTCCGACAGGCCACCGTCGGCTGCGCGCACACCGAGTGCGCCGTACCGGGCATCGAGCAGCGACACCGCGGACTGGACGATGCGTTGCAACATGGAGTCGAGTTCGAGCCCCGACCCGACCACGAGCACCGCCTCGAGCAGGCTGCGCAGAGTCTCCGGTGCTGTGGCGGCGTCGTCGAGACGGTCACGCAGTTCGGTCAGGAGGATGTCGATCGGCGCTTCGGTGACCGCGTCGGGCATGTCGTTCACAGGGAGTCTCCCAGTAGGTCGAGTACCGCGGTGACCGCCGCGTCGGACGGGTCGGTCTTCGCACGGCTCAGATCGTGACCGGCGGCCGGCACCTCGAGAAGGGTCGTCGGCCCGGCCACCAGTGCTGCGGCGGCGCGGACCTCGTCGAGAGTGCCGAACGGGTCGCGGGCGCCGTGCACGAACAACGTCGGCACCGTGATGCCGGGCAGATGTTCGGTTCGGGCTTTCTCGGGCTTGCCCGGGGGATGCAACGGGTAGGACAACAGTAAGAGTGCGTCCGCGATCTCGGATTGCTCCGCCACGAGCATGGATGTCTGCCGGCCCCCGTAGGAGACACCGCCGACCAGGATCGGTCCCGTGTGCCGTTCGCGTAGCGCGGCGGCAGCGTCGGCGACTCCGGATCGGTCCTCCGCGGCGCGGGCCGGTTGTGGAGGACCCTTCGGTTTGCGTCGCCGGAACGGCAGGTCGTAACGCAGCGCGAGGAGTCCCCGCTCGGCGAAGCGGTCGCACATCACCTGCAGGATCTTCGCGTCGCTGTTGCTGCCGGCGCCGTGGGTGAGGGCTATCGCGCCACGAGGCTTCCCGTCGGGGATGTGCAGGTGGCCGTGCACGATGTCGGTGTCCAGGAGTTCGACGCTCACCAGACCACCGTAACCGGGCTTAGGGAACATTCCGGTCGGAAGGAATTTTTGCGGGTGTGACGCGGGGGCGCAGGAGCGTGGTCCACAGGTGGTGCAGCATCGAAGTGAACACGAGTAACCACACCGCCACCGCGACCCATAGTTCGGCTTCACCGACCGCGCCGACGAGCGGCAGGTCGTCGGCGCGGCCGAGATATATCCCCGCGACGGCGTACATGCCGAGGGGGAACACGATCGACCACAGCGACGAGTCGTACGTGAGCGGCACCTTGTGAACGCGGTGCCGCCACCAGCCCGCTGCGATCAGCGGCGGGAACAACCACGTGGCGAATGCCCAGATCACCACGGCAAGGCCGGCGATCAGGCCCCGGGTGGCATCGACCATGGGCGCATCGGCCATCTCGACGATCTGCGCTCCGGCCACGACCGTGATCGAGCACGCCCCCATCGCGACCCAGTACGGTGCGGTCAGATCGGTGGGGCGCAGCGGATATTGCAGCATCCGCGCGGCCACGAAGATCCCGGCCGCGGCATACAGGAACAGGCCCACCGCCCACGCGAACACTGCGACCGCGGCCAACAGGCGGTCCAGATCCACGTAGACGGGTTGCAATGCGGCGGCGGCGATGGCGACCGATTCGCTCGCCACCACCCAGATGAACCAGGTGCCGTTGGCCTTGGCGAGCACGGGACGTTCCGTGGTGCCGAGGACAGCGGTCCACGGAATGACGTATCCGAGGACGAGCCAGGTCACCGAGGCCACGAGGAGCAGGACCGCCGCGGTCGAATGCCAGCCCTGCATCATCAGGCGCACACCCAGCACGTTGCTGCCTGCGATGAAGGTGAAGAACCCGAATGCCCGCGACGAATCGGCCATGTCCGAGCGCAGGGCACTCCGGAACGACACGAGTCGCCAGGTCGAGAGCACGACCAGTACCGCGTAGGCCAGGGCCGCGATGATCAGCAACGTCAGCGATGCGACGTCGAATCCCCGGAGGTGTAGTCCGATCGAGATGATGCCGCTCGACATGACGAGTGCGAAGTAGCCGGGTGCGAGCGACCGGACCGCCGCGCTCGACCGGGTCGAGAGATCCACGTCGGCAGACCTTACTTCAGCAGCCTGGACATCCTGCGATCAGCGAGGATCTTCCCCCCGGTCTGACACGTAGGGCAGTACTGGAAGGACCGTTCGGAATACGACACCTCGCGGACGGTGTCGCCGCAGACCGGGCACGGCAGCCCCGCCCGGGCGTGCACACGCAGACCCGAGCGTTTCTCCCCTTTGAGGCGGGCGGCGTCCTGACCCACCGACCGGTCGACAGCGTCGGTGAGGACCGAGCGCATCGCGTCGTAGAGCGCGGTGACCTGTTCGTCGGTAAGACGCGACGCGGTGGCGAACGGAGACAGCCGGGCGACATGCAGGATCTCGTCGGAGTATGCATTGCCGATCCCCGCGAGCACCGACTGGTCGACGAGGAGCGTCTTCAGTCGCGCGGTACTGCCCCCGAGGAGCTCACCGAACTCGTCGGCGGTCACGTCGAGAGCGTCCGGTCCGAGTCGTGCGATACCCCGAACCTGGGCGGGGTCGCGGACGACCCACACCGCAAGTCGCTTCTTGGTGCCTGCCTCGGTGAGGTCGAAGGCGGGGGCGGAGGCGTCGGGGCGAAACAGGTGTACGCGGAGCGCCAGTGGCCCCTTGCCGAGCTTCGGTGGTGTCTGCGACGGCTCGTCGAGCCATCGCATCCACCCTGCCCGCGACAGGTGGGTGATCAGCGACAGCTCGCCGCACTCGACGACGAGGAACTTGCCGAGTCGGCGGGCGCCGGTGATGTCGTGGCCTTGCAACGCGGTGATCGGCGGGTCGGCGGTCTGCAGCACGCTGAGGGCCGCGACGTCGATGCGACCCACCACGGATCCGACAGCGTGCTCGCGGAGGAACACGGCGAGTGCTTCCACCTCGGGGAGCTCCGGCATGCCTCTCAGGCTACGACCCGTGCGCGTTTCGAGTGGCCCTGACGACCAGAAACGCGCACGGATGGCGGAGCCGCATAGACTGCTGCTCGTGACTGTCCCGACTCCGTATGAAGACCTGCTGCGCCTCGTCCTGGACACCGGGACCCCGAAGTCCGACCGCACCGGTACCGGCACACGCAGCGTGTTCGGGCATCAGATGCGCTTCGACCTCGCGCAGGGCTTCCCGCTGATCACGACGAAGAAGGTCCACCTCAAGTCGATCGTCTACGAGTTGCTGTGGTTCCTGCGCGGCGACTCCAACGTGAAGTGGCTGCAGGAGCACGGAGTGACGATCTGGGACGAGTGGGCGTCCGACGAGGGCGAACTCGGACCCGTCTACGGTGTCCAGTGGCGCTCGTGGCCGACACCGGACGGGCGGCACATCGACCAGATCGCCGACGTCATCGACACGATCCGGAACAACCCCGATTCGCGTCGCATGATCGTCTCGGCGTGGAACGTCGCGGATCTCGACGACATGGCGTTGATGCCGTGCCACGCCTTCTTTCAGTTCTACGTCGCCGACGGCAAGCTCAGCTGTCAGCTGTACCAGCGCAGCGCCGACATGTTCCTCGGTGTGCCGTTCAACATCGCCAGCTACGCACTGCTCACTCACATGGTGGCGCAGCAGACCGGACTCGAGGTGGGCGAGTTCATCTGGACCGGCGGCGACTGCCACATCTACGACAACCACATCGAGCAGGTCACCGAGCAGCTCAGCCGCGGGGCATACCCGTACCCGACGCTGAAGCTGGCGCGACGCGACTCGATTCTCGACTATCGATTCGAGGACGTCGAGATCGTGGACTACAGGCACCACCCCGCGATCAAGGCACCGGTGGCCGTGTGAGCGACCACGTCACGCTGATCTGGGCGCAGGCCCACGGCGCCGTGATCGGCCGCGACGGCGCGATCCCGTGGCACGTCCCGGAAGACATGGCGTTCTTCAGGAAGGCGACGATGGGCAGGCCCGTCGTGATGGGCCGGCTCACATGGGATTCGCTGCCGGAACGATTCCGGCCGCTGCCCGGTCGCCGCAACGTCGTGGTCACCCGTAATCCCGAGTGGACTGCCGACGGTGCGGTCACCGCGTCGAATGTGGACGATGCACTGACCCTTGCCGGCGACGGCGAGGTCGTTGTCATGGGCGGCGGTCAGATCTACGCGCAGGCGATGGACCGCGCGACGCAGCTGCTCGTCACCGAGGTGGATCTCGAGGTCGACGGCGACGCCGTTGCACCGGTGATCGGGCCGGAGTGGACCCCCACGGACACCGGCGAGTGGACGATCTCGACTTCCGGAACTCGATTCCGGTGGATCAGGTACATCCGAAGCTGAGTGTCGGGTCTTCCGGTACGCCATACTGCGAACCATGGACAAGCTCTCGCTCACCGCGCTGGCCAGACAGCAACTGAAACTTGCCGCCACCTCGAGTAGTGGACGCAGCTCGCACACCGTGTTCGGTGGACACGCCAAGAGCCTGCGGCAGACTGTCGTCGCGCTCCAGGCCGGGCGGGAACTGCGCGAGCACGACAGCCCGGGCGAGGCGACCCTGCAGATCCTCACCGGTCAGCTGCAGTTGATCGCGGGAGCGAATTCGTGGAAGGGCTCGCCCGGGGATCTGCTGATCATCCCGGCGGAGCGGCACAGCGTCGAAGCGCTGGAAGATGTCGTGTTCCTGCTCACGGTGTCCATGTGGGAACCCGCTTCATGTGAGCCCAGTGCTACATGAGGGCTGTGTGTACCCGAGCGCCGGGGCGTAGCCCCGATAGCCCTCCCAGGCAAGCCGGCGCTCACTGCGAGGATCGTGCTCCACGCGGGTCGGCACGTCGAACACCACGGTCGCGCGGCGGGTCTCGTCGTAACGAGGCCACGACGGCAACGGTTCGCCGTGTCGCGCGAACTGCAGCCACTGGCGCTGTACCGATGCGGAGACCGTCCGCAGATCGCGACGCCCACCCACCGAGGTGAGCAGCCTGCCCACCAGTTCGTCGGCTTGTCCGAACACGGCGAACAATTCGACGGCGTGCGTGGCGTCGAAACCCGTCCACCGCAGCAGCCGGGGAGCGAAGTCGTAGCGGTAGGCGAACGTCGGTGCGTGTCGCGCGTGGGCCTGCGCGATCTGCACCGACGGATACCAGAAGGTGGTGTCGCCGCCGAGGTCGATGGCGGCACGCTCGGAGGGGTAGCCGGGATAGACGGCGATGATGCGATCGTGCGCGTCGGGGTCGGTACCCGCGAACATCCGCTCGATCCGCCGCGGATCGGTGGGGAGCGCATCGAGAAAACGCGGGAAGAGCGCACCCTCGCGGTCGTTCGTGCCGATGATCAGCGGTACCGCGTGCGCAGCGCCCGTTTCGTAGGCCTCGAGTGGCGGAATCGGCAGGTAGTCGCCGTCGACGACGGGACCGAACGGATGCAGTCCCGGCGTCGAACGCAGCACCGAGGCGCCGAGGCGTGATCCGGTACGGCCCAGTTCGGCGGGGGTCGTCTCCGACAGTGCTTTCACCGCGGTGTCGGTGTCCGCGCCGAGCAGTTCGACGAAGCGCCGACCCCACTCGCGGGCGCGGTCGACGGTGTTCACCAGCCCTGGAGCGGGGCTCTGCGCGATCGCGCGCGCGAACAACCCACGCGCGGCAGGGGTCGCGAGGAGCGTGGTGATCGACGTGCCGCCTGCGGACTCGCCGAAGATGGTCACGTTGTCGGGGTCTCCGCCGAACGCGGCGATGTTGCGCTGTACCCATTCGAGTGCGGCCACCTGATCACGTAGGCCGAGATTGGAATCGAAGGGGCGCGAGACGTCGGAGAACTCGGTGAAGTCGAGATAGCCGAGCGCGCCGAGACGGTAGTTGAGCGAGACGTACACGATGTCGCCGCCGCGCACGAGGGATGCCCCGCCGTACAGCGACAATGCACTGGTGCCCATGGTGAAGGCGCCGCCGTGGATGAACACCATCACCGGCCGGGGCGTGTGGGCGCGGCCCGACGGGGCGAGTACGTTGAGCGTCAGACAGTCTTCACTGGCGGCGACCCGGGTGCCGGCGCCGGTCACGAGCCCGCGCGGATGCTGACTCGCAGCGTTCCCGAAGCGTGTCGCATCGAGGACACCCGACCAGGGCTCGACGGGCTGCGGCGCACGCAATCGCAGCGGGCCGACCGGCGGCGCGGCGTAGGGGATGCCTCGCCACGCGAGGAGGTCGCCGTTGCGGACTCCTCGGACGGCACCGTCCGTGATTGTGACGAGTGTCTCGGACGTCATGCTGGGCACTGTACGTGACGGGCCGTCACAGCAGGGTGGGCGTCGTGCCTGCGATGTCCGGTAATGCCCGGTTTTCCGGTGTCCGATACTGTCGCTTCCGGTGCAGGAGAGGAGGCGCTGGTGACCGGAACCCAGACCACACAGCCCGCGCAATCCACTGCCACGACGGCTCGTTCCGAGGTCGTCGATGTGGATGTGCTGATAGAGGCGTCGGTCAAGGTGCTGCGCGCCTACGGACGGAACGCCACGGCCGAGCTTGCTTCGGCCAAATCGAATGCGTCTGTGCAGCGCCGCACCGTCGTGGTCGTCGGTGAGGTCCAGCGCGGTAAGAGTGCGCTGGTCAACGCGCTCGTCGGGGAGCTCGATGCGTCGCCGTCCGCCGTCGAGACCACCACATCGGCAGCGGTGCGGTTCGTGCCGCCCGACGACCGACACCCGCCGGGTTCGGCCGAACTGTTGTACGCCGACCGGAGCGTGCCGATTCCTCGCGCCGAGCTCCCGGACTGGATCACCAGCACCGGTGCGCGCGTCTGCGACCCCACGATCGAGGACCTTCCGACCGGGGCGGTCGTCGCGACTGCACAGCCCGTCCTGGGCGGAGCCGTTGTCGTGGATACCCCGGGCTCCGGCGGGCTCGTCGCCTCCCACACGGCGCTCGCGACCCAATCGGCGCGCCAGGCCTCGGTGCTGGTCATGGTGTGCGACGCCTCCACACCGCTGACCGAACCTGAGATGAACTTCCTGCGCGATGCGGCCGCGTCTGTGGAATCGGTGGTCGTCGCGGTCACCAAGACCGACAAGAACCTGCGCCGCTGGCGCCCCATCGTGGGCGAGGATCGCGCGCTGATCGAACGTCACCTGCAGCGGCAGATTCCGGTGCTGGGTGTGTCGAGCCTGCGTGCCGCACTCGCCGCACAGATGCCGCCGGGTCCCGCGCGGGACCGGGCCGAGCGGGCGTCGGGCATCGTCGAACTGCGCGCGCAGATCAATGCCCTGCTCGACGCGAGAGCAGAACTTCCCCAGGCCGACGCGCTCCGCACCCTCCTCGAAGGGCTTCGCCGCGTCGACGAACGGGTCGCCTCGGACATCGCGGTCATCGAGGACAGCGCCACCGCAACCGCTGACCTGACTGCCGAGCGCGACCGCCTGCAAGACCTGAAGAACCGGTCGCAGCAGTGGGAGCAATACCTCGCCCGGGATCTGACGCTGGCCCGCCAGGCCGCACTCGCCCACCTCGACGAGGAACTCGACCGGATCAAGCAACAGTGGACGACCCGGGTCAACAAGTCGTCACTCGAGGTGATGCGGCGCAGCGCACAGAGTTTCACCGCCGACATGCAGACCGATCTGCTCGCGGCGATGGAATCGGCCGCGCAGGTGTTCCTCGAACGTCTCGAAGCGATCGTCGCGGAACTGTTCGGCCCGAATTCACCGCAGTGGTCGGAGATCCGCGAACTCGTGTGGGCCGCGATGCAGACCGGCACCACCATCAGTGCGGGTGAGGTGGGCTCGAAGCGTCAGGGACTGCTCGACCCGAGTGTGCTGACGATGGGCATGATCGGTACGTCGATGCTCGGTGCGGTCATCGGTGTGGGGGCTGTGGCCGGGGTGGTGTGGGTGGCCGTCAATCTCGGTTACAAAGCGATGCGGACGGGAAAGACCAACCTGCTCAACTGGTTGCGTGAGACCTTGGCCGCGACCCGCACAGGCACCTCGCGCATGCTCGAGTCTGCGTTGTCGGTGGGTCGGCCGGAGATCGTGCTGCGCCACCGCGACGACCTGAAGAGCCGGATCGAGGATCTGCAGAGTCAGTTGAAGGAAGCGCAGGAAGCGGCCCGGCTGGACGCCGCCACACGTGAGAAGACCCTCGAGCGGTTGAAGAAGAACCGGAAGATCGTGCAGAACCGGATCGACGCGATCGAGAAGTTGTTGGCAGGGTCCCAGAATTCGGGGGCCCAGAAGACAGGGACACAGAGTTCAGGGGCACAGAGTTGATGCATCAGGGTGGGGGCCCCCAGCGAAGCAACGACCCGGTGCATGCTCGGATCGAATCGGCACTGCACTCCCTCGCGAATCTGGGCGGCGACCTTCCATCGCATGCGTCGCGGATCGGGGCGATCCTGTTCTCGCCGCCGCGCATCGTGGTCGTCGGTCGCCTCAAGGCCGGTAAGTCGACACTGGTCAATGCGCTGATCGGTGCGCCACTGGCGGAGACCGCAGCACTCGAGGCAACCAACGTCGTCACCGTTTACAGCAACGGGGCGCCGTCGCGGGCCGAGGTGGTCAAGCTCGACGGCAGTGTCGTACCGCAACCCCTGAGTTTCGGGGGGACCGTCGAACCGGCTTTCCCTCCCACCGAAATCGCCTATGTGCAGCGGTTTCTCCCGTCCCAGTCGTTGTCGGACATCACCCTCATCGACACTCCGGGGCTCGCGACGCTGACGGTCGACAACGCTGCCACTACACGGCGTGCACTGATCGACGGATACGAGCAGACCCGCACGGCGTCGGTGGATGCCGACGCGGCGATCTTCCTGTTCGATTCTGCACCGCGCGCCGACGAGGTCGACTTCCTGCACCAACTGGGCTTCACCCCGCTGACGACGCTCGGGGTGCTCTCTCGCGCCGACGGATTCGGGGAGGGAGCGCTGGGCCGCCGCGACCCGCTTGCGCACGCCGCCGGCCATGCCGCTGTGCTGGCTGCGCAGCTACCCGGACTCGTCGGCTCGGTGATTCCCGTCGCGGGCCTGCTCGCGGAGACCAGCCACACGGGTCGGCTCACCGAAACCGATGCGCGGGCGTTGCGTTCGCTGGCGGGACCGCCCGGTGGGGAACTGTTCGACATCATCGACGTCGGCGACCCCATGCCGGTGGACCCACCGACGGTCGAGCGACTGCTCGACCTCGTGGGTGAGTACGGGCTCGTGCATGGACGTCAGGTGGCCACGGGTGGTGCGCACGCACTGGGGGCCTGGCTGACCGAACGGTCGGGAATCGGTCGTCTCCGCGAGGTGTTGCACACGTCGCTGCGCGAATACGCGGTGCTGCAACGAGCCGGCCGGATCCTGCAGGAGATCGACTCGCTCGCCTACAGTCATCCCGCTCGCGACCACATCCGATCGATCGCGTACGCGCTCGAGAACGATCCGGCGCTGACCCCGGTGCTGTTGCTGCGGGCGCTGCGGGCGCTGCTGCGGGCGGATCCCTCCGCGCCGCTGGTCGCGGAGTTGGCCGACCTGCTGCGTGGCCGGACGTTCGCGGAACGGTTGCGACTGCCCGCGTCGGCGCCTCCGGGCGCGATTCGCGATGCAGCGGCGCAGCGGCTCGCGGCGGTCCAGCAGCGCACCTTGACAGCGTCCACCGCGGCCGAGGATGCGGCCCTGACGGTGCTCACCCGGGCCTATACCACCATCTGGCGGACCCATAGTTGATTCCGGAATCCCATAGGGCATGATGTCGGACAAAACGGTGTGCTCGTAGAGGGGGTTCGTTGTCCGGCTGGATGCTGTCGATCGATTTCGGTGCGTCGAATACCGTTGCCGCGCATACCAATCCGGTGCGCGGTACGGTCGAGTCGCTGGTCGTCGACGATGCGGTCCGGCCTATCGAGGTCGTGTACGAGCGGACTCTCGCCGCGCACCAGGGGCAACGTCCGACGGTCGTGGTCCTCACGCATCCGGACGCCTGGTCGGAGCAGCAGGTCCGGACGCTGGCCGACGCCGGGGCGCGGGCGGGAATCGACGCGCGCACGATCATGACGGTCTCCGAGGCGCGGGCCACTGTCGAGTATTGCGCCCGGGGGCGCACGCTACGGCGCGGGGCGGTCTTCGCGGTCTGCGACTTCGGCGGTACCTCGCTCGACACGGCTGTCGCCGTCGTGACGGAGGCCGGGGGATTCGACGTGGTCGAGGTCCGTGGTGACGACACCCTCGGCGGCCGCACCCTCGACGCTGCCGTGCGCAGGTGGGCAGAAGGGGTCTTCACCGCGCGCGAGCCAGGGTTCGCTGCGCAACTGCAGCAGGCGCCGTTGGGTGTGCATCGTGAGTTCGACGAGCAGGCGCGGCGCGCGAAGGAAACGCTGACGTACGAACAGTCGGCCACGATCGTCGTGACGGTCGAAGGTGACGAGCACGCCGTGACCCTGACCCGTGAGGAGTTCGAAGCGGCGATCACACCGCATACCGACCGAGTGGTCGAGACGATGTGGGGGACGCTGACCGATGCCGGGTTCGGGGTGGGCGACCTCGACGTCCTCTGCGCGACCGGCGGTTCGGCGCGGATCCCTCTGCTGCGTAACAGGCTGGCGCACCTCGGCCCTCTCACGGCACCGAGCGACCCCGCGGTGGTGGCAGAGGGTGCGCTGATCTTGGCGGAGAACAGCCGGCGGAGCCTGCGTGCCCGCGCGATCGGCTGGATCCGGCCCGTGGGGATGGTGGTGGCAGGCGCCCTGGTCGTGGCGGGTGTCGCCGTGGCCGCGGTGCGGGGGCTCCCCGAGAATTCCTCTGCTCACGGGGGTGGAACCAGCCCGTCGCCCACACAACCGACGGTTTTCGACGAGCACTGGTCGTAGTGCGCGCGCTCGACGAATCTTCGTCGGTCGGGAACATTTGCGGTTGCCGCTGCATCTCATTGTTGTAAGCACGGTGAGCAGCGAGAATCGAGGACATGATGGCCCAGAATCCTTACGGTGTCGGACCCGGATCCAGCTCGGAGCAGAGCCCGATCCCGATCCCGAACCCGGCACTCGGCGAAGGTGCGGTCGACCGTGACGGCGACGGAGTTGCCGACACCCTGTACGTCGATCTCGACGGCGACGGCCGCATCGATGGCGCACTGTTCGACCACAACCAGGACGGCGTGATCGACGAAGGCAATTTCGACATGGACGGCGACGGTATCGTCGACACCGTGATGATCGACGTCGATGGCGACGGTGTGGCCGACGTGATGGGCGTCGACTACGACCAGGACGGCTACGCCGACGAGGTCTACACACTCGAACCCGACACCGGATCGGCGGGGTCCACCGACTCGACCGACCTGATGTGACCGACTCCGGGAAGGTGACGCGATGAACGAATCGGATGTCTCCCTGTGGAAGGCCTTGGGGCTGTCGCCCGACAGTGCCCTCGAACCCGTACCCGACGACGTCTGGACCGCAGCGGTGGGAGCGGCGGTGGATCCTGATGCGGCGGTCGTCGCCTCCGAGCTCGTGCCCGATGAGGCATCTGCACCGGCCGACGGCGGCGACATCGTTCCGGAGGATGACGACATCGTCCTCGGCGACACCGATTCCGGGCCGGAAGACGATACCCCCGACGTGTACAGCGACCTGGGCACCGACCTGGACGATCCGGTCTCCGGTGGACTGGACGGCCTCGACCAGGGATGGTGATGCCCGACCGACGTCGAGGGCGGTAATCTACCGCCACGACATGGGGGTGTGAATGAACGACGACGAGCTGATCGAGCAGTGCCGAGCCGGCGACACCGCAGCGTTCGGTGAGCTGGTGGGTGCTTATCGAACCCGGACCTGGGCGGTGTGCCTCCAGATCACCGGAAATCGGCACGACGCCGAGGACGCGCTGCAGGACGCCTTGACTGCGGCATGGCAGAACCTGGACAAGTTCCGGGGTACCGCCAAATTCAGCACGTGGCTACACCGCATTGCGGCGAACGCTGCTCTGGCGACCGTGCGTCGTCGCCGCGAGGTCATGGTCGACGAGATCGATCTCGGCGCGAGTTCGGAGCCCACGGTGGCCGACCGCGTCGTCGACGTCGATGCAGTGCGCCGCGCGCTCGCAGATCTGCCGGACGAATACCGCACGGCAGTCGTCCTCCGTGAATACGCGCAGCTCAGTTACGCCGAGATCGCCGAACATCAGGGAATTCCGGTGCAGACGGTCAAGAGTCGCATCAATCGTGCGCGCACCCGCCTGGTGGAGGCACTCGCCCCCGCAGTGTGACTCTCACCAGTGCGCGGGCTCGAGACCGCGGGCGCCCATTTCGTCGTCGACATACCTGCGCAGCGTGGCAGCGTCGGGGAAGGCGTCCTCGTCCAGTGCGACGAGTGCCAGCGAGTAGGTGCCGCGATTGCGGTTCAGATACGACGACAGTTTCGTGGGCGTCGACACATGCAGCGTGTCGAGGCCGGGATGCATCGCCCGCATGGCGACGCCGCGGCTGGGATGCGGACCGAACGCGTCGAACAGCGGTGGTGTACGGCCGATGTTCGAGCACATCAGCTCGCGTTCTGCCGACTGCCGCGCGCGGTGCGCGGCTACCCGGTCGGGCATCAATTGGAGGATCTCGTCGGGAATCCCGTACGGAGCTGCCTCTCTCGGGGTGCGGTAGGCGGCCGAGGCCTTGGCGCGCAGTGTCGCCGCTGTGTCGCCCTCGTCGGCGACCAGTTCGGTGATCATCACGCCGTTGGACGCGGTGCCGGACTCGCGCACGTCGACCGGGATCGCGATGCGCATCGGCAGCGTGAGTCCTGCGCGCGTGGCGATGCCGGTCGTGATCGCGAGGAACAGTGAGTTGGAGGAGCCTCCGGCGGCGTGCGCTGCCTCGTCCCACGCCGCGGCGTCGACGTCGACGAGTGCGGTACGGGCCTTCGATCGCACGATGTGCGGCGGGGGAGGGGCCTCACCCGAGCTTCCGAAGCGCACGTTGCGCAGGCCTTTGACGACGCGTCCGGTCAGGTGCAGGGCGTCGCGGAGGTCGGAGTCGGATGCGGCCGACGATCCGTCGTCTTCGGTGGCGATGCCCTTTCCGGCCAGAGCATCGGTCACCGCGTCGATCAGTCCGCGAGCGTCCGTGAGGACGTGCGAGCACACGAGTGAGATGACGGTGCCGCCGCCCGCGACGGGGGCAGCTGCGAGGGCCCAGCCCGGAGCATGCGAGGGGTCGATGTCGACCTCGGCCTGGGCGTCGGCCCAGTCGAGGATCTTGCCGTCGCCGAGAGGATCGTTCGTGTAGCGCACGGGATACGACACGGTGGTGGGTTCGAAGTGGGGGCGGGCACCGGGGATCTTCGACCGCACCACCCTCCGGCCCAGCGGACCCTGCGACAACGCATCGTGCAGCGAGATGAGCAGGGGAGCGTCGATGTGGTCGTCGGTGCGCCACACGCCTTGCATCACCGCCGGGAGACCGAGACCTCGGTGCTTGTGCAGGAATATCTCGTCCACCACCGTGAGGCGATCGGTTCTGGTGCCGACGGTGTGCTCGGCGGTCGGGTCGTTGCGACGGTTCACAAATACGACGGTATCGCCGACTTCCGGTCTGGGCAGCGGTTCCCTTGACTCAAGATATGAATCCAGGTTCAATACTTGGTGTGGCCTATCGGCGAACCCCCGCAGTGCAGCAGCGACTCGACGCGCAACGCGACTCGATTGCGTCCGCGGCGGTCGGGCTGCTCACCGAGCGCGGGTACCAGGGTTTGTCCATCGCGGCCGTCGCCGAGCGAGCCGGGGTCGCCACCGGCACCGTCTATCGGCATTTCACGGACAAGTCCGATCTCATGGTCCGGGTCTTCCGCGAACAGTGCGGCCGCGAGGTCGACGCCGTCAACGCCGTCGCCTCCGCCGGATCGGCCGCCGAACGTGTCGCGCGGGTCGTCGAGACCTTCGCCTCCCGAGCATTGCGGAAACCCACGCTGGCGTACGCCTTGCTCGCAGAACCGGTGGACGCGGCCGTCGACGCCGAACGTCTCGTCTTCCGCCGCGCGTTCGCCGGGGCATTCGCCGACGCGATCCGCTTCGGCGTCACTACCGGCGAACTTCCCCCGCAAGACCCCGACCTCGTGGCCGCGGCCCTCGTCGGGGCCGTCGGCGAAGTCCTCACCGGTCCCCTCGGCGCCGGCGAGGCGTCCGCCACCACCGTCCCTGATCTCGTGACCCTCGCCCTGCGGGCGGCGGGATCAGACCTTGCCCTGGACCAGCCCGAAGGAGCTCCGTCATGACATTCCCGGCCACCCACGAAGTGTTCAATCAGGTACCCGATCTCGTGCCCTACCAGGCCGCCGACGACCAGGCACTGCTCGAAGGGCTCCGCCGCGAGGGCGCGTCCTGGGCCGAGGACGAAGTCCGTGAACTCGGTGCGCGCGCAGGTGGTGTCGAGGCGCAGGAATGGGGCAGGCTCGCCAACGAGTACCCGCCCGTTCTGCACACCCACGACCGCTACGGAAACCGGATCGACGAAGTCGAATTCCATCCGCACTGGCACGATCTGATGACCGTCGCCGTCGAGCACGGCCTGCACGGTGCACCGTGGAGCGATCCTCGTCCGGGTGCGCACGTCGCCCGCGCCGCCAAGTTCTATGTGTGGGGGCAGGCCGACGCCGGGCACATGTGCCCGATTTCCATGACCTACGCCGCGATCCCTGCCTTGCGGCACAACCCCGAACTCGCCGCGGTCTACGAGCCGCTCCTCGCGGCACCCCACTACGACTTCGGCCTGCGCGAACCGTCGTCCAAGCGCGGCCTGATCGCCGGCATGTCCATGACCGAGAAGCAGGGCGGTTCGGACGTGCGGGCGAACACCACGACCGCGACGCCCAACGCCGACGGCAGCTACACGATCGTCGGGCACAAGTGGTTCACGTCGGCTCCGATGTCCGACATGTTCCTGACCCTGGCGAACACCGAGAACGGCTCGTCGTGCTTCCTGCTGCCGCGGGTACTGCCCGACGGCACCCGCAACCGTATCCACATCCAGCGTCTCAAGGACAAACTCGGCAACAAGTCCAACGCGTCGTCCGAGATCGAATATCAGGGTGCGATCGGCACGCTCGTCGGACCCGAAGGTCGCGGCGTCAACACGATCATCGAGATGGTCAACATGACCAGGCTCGATTGCGTCATCGGCTCGTCGACCGGCATGCGGATGGCCACGCTGCGCGCTGTGCACCACGCGCGTCATCGCAAGGCCTTCGGTGCGCTGCTCATCGATCAGCCGCTCATGCGCAACGTCCTCGCCGATCTCGTCGTCGAATCCGAGGCGGCCACCACCATGATGATGCGTCTTGCCGGAGCAACCGATCGCGCGGGCGGTGACGAACAGGAAGCGGCGCTGCGCCGGATCGCGCTGGCGGTGACCAAGTACTGGGTGTGCAAGCGCGCTCCCGCGCACAGCGCCGAAGCCCTCGAATGTCTCGGTGGCAACGGCTACGCCGAAGAATCGGGTATGCCGCGGCTCTATCGGGAGGCGCCGCTCATGTCCATCTGGGAGGGCTCGGGCAACGTCGCTGCTCTCGACGCACTCCGCGCGATGGTCAAGCAACCCGACAGCGTCGAAGCGTTCTTCTCCGAGGTCCGGGCCGCCGAGGGCGCCGACAGCCGGCTCGACGACGCGATCGCGCGCGTCGGTAAGGAACTCGCCGACTTCGAGAACATCGAATACCGAGCCCGACGCATCGTCGAACTCATGGCGCTGGTGCTGCAGGGCGCCCAGCTCGTCCGGCACGGTCACCCGGCGGTGGCCGATGCGTTCTGCGCGAGCCGACTCGATTCCGACTGGGGAATCGCACTGGGCACTCTGCCCACAGGAGTCGACACCGCGGGCATTCTGTCTCGAATCTGATCACTATCGAGGTCTGTTTCGGCACCTGACCGGCGCGAATATTCAGGGCATACTGGAAGCCAACGTCCCTGAAACGATTGCGGGTGGTGCCCGTCATGATCAGCAGCACACAGTGGCGGGGGTGGGGGGAAGACGTCGCACTGGCAGTCACCGAGTGCGCGGCACTCGGTGACGCCGAAGAGCTTGTGCGGTCGGTGATCGAAGAGTCCGCGGCCGCATGCGACCTCCGACGCGGCGACGCGGAGATCCATGCGGTCAACCTGGCGCAGGGCACACCCGTGCGGGTGAGTCCCAGGCTCGCGGCCCTCCTGCGGTCGGCGCTGTGGGCCGCGCGGATGACCGACGGCGCGGTCGATCCTGTCGCGGGCGACGACGCGACCCTCGACGGGAGGTCGGTGCCTCCGATCCACCCGATTCCGCGCTATCTCGACGTCCAGCTCGACGACGACACGGTGCTCGCGCCGTGGGGCGCGAGCCTCGACATCACCGCCACCGCGCACGCCGACGTCACCGACAGGGCGGCAACGCTCGTCGCGACCGTTCTCGAATGCGGGGTGCTGGTGCAGATGGGCGACACGATCGCCACTGCTGGACACTGCCCGGCGGGCGGGTGGCAGGTGTCACTGCCCGATCACGGAATCGTCGAGCTGCCGGCAGGTGCCGCGATGAGTTCGCGAACATCGACCGGTGACGAGCAGCGATGGGGCACGATCACCGTCATCGCAGCGGACGCGGTGTGGGCCGACTCCGCCGCGACGACAGCCCTGCACCGGGGAATCGGGGCGCTGTCCTGGCTCGAGCAATACGAGCTCGCGGGTCGTCTCATCGACTCGAGAGGCCGGATCCACACGACGTCGACGTGGTCGGATCCGCGGGCGGCCTGAATTTCGTCAGCTCTGTCGCATGCGGTGATACGTGCGGATGAGTGCGTCGGTCGAGGCGTCGCCCGTCGACGGGGCGCTGTCGCTCTCCAGCGCCGGCTGCAACGCCGTGGCCTGGACCTTCCCCAACTCCACTCCCCACTGATCGAACGAATCGATACCCCACACCACACCTTGTACGAACACCTGGTGTTCGTACAACGCGATCAGCTGGCCGAGCGTTGACGGCGACAACTGCGGCGCGAGGATCGTCGTCGACGGACGATTGCCTGGCATCACCTTGTGTGCCACAAGTTCGTCCGAGGTGCCCTCGGCGCGGATCTGCTCCGCAGACTTCCCGAACGCCAGCACCTTCGACTGCGCCAGCATGTTCGCCATCAGGATCGCCTGCATCGACCCGGTGCCGTCGCGGCCCGGCAGGTCTACCAGGGCGCGCGCGAACCCGATGAAATCGGCCGGCACCAGATGCGTGCCCTGATGAAGAAGCTGATAGAACGCGTGCTGCCCGTTCGTGCCCGGCTCACCCCAGAAGATCTCCCCGGTCGGGTAGTCGACGGCAGATCCGTCGACCCGCACCGACTTGCCGTTCGACTCCATCGTCAGCTGCTGCAGGTATGCCGGAAACCGCACCAGGTCATTGGCATACGGCAACACCGCCCGCGACTCCGCGCCGAGGAAGCTCGTGTACCACAGGCCCAGTATCCCGAGTAGGACCGGAGCGTTGTCCTCCAGTGGCGCCGTGCGGAAATGCGAGTCCATCGTGTGGAAGCCGGCCAAGAACTCCGCGAACCGGTCGCGGCCGATCGCGCACATCACTGACAACCCGATCGCCGCATCCACCGAGTAGCGGCCTCCGACCCAGTCCCAGAACCCGAACATGTTCGCCGGATCGATCCCGAACTCGACGACCCGTTCACGATGCGTCGAGACCGCCACGAAATGTGATGCCACCGCCTCGTCTCCGAGCGCGGCGACCAGCCAGCGACGCGCGGACGTGGCGTTCGACAGGGTTTCGAGTGTCGAGAAGGTCTTCGACGCCACCACGAACAATGTCGTCGCGGGGTCGAGTCCGGTGAGCACTGCAGTCAGATCCGCCGGATCCACATTCGACACGAACCGAACCTCGGGACCGTCGGCGTAGTACCGCATCGCGCGGGTGACCATCACCGGCCCCAGATCGGAGCCGCCGATACCGATGTTGACCACAGTTGCGATCCGCTCGCCGGTGGCGCCGCGCCACCCACCCGAACGCACCCGGTCGGTGAACTCGCCCATCGCGTCGAGTACCTCGTGTACCTGCGCGGCCACGTCCTCGCCGTCGACGACCAGCGACGAGCCGCGGGGAAGTCGCAGTGCGGTGTGCAGCACGGAGCGACCTTCGGTGACGTTGATCCGCTCACCGGCGAACATCGCGTCCCGCCGGTCCTCGACCCGTGCTGCCCGCACGAGACCGAGCAGCAACTCCAGGGTCCGGTCGGTGATCCGATGCTTGCTGTAGTCGATCGACAGATCGCCCGCCGTGGTGTACATCCGCGTGGCACGCTGAGGGTCCTGCTCGAAGAGGTCCCGCAGGTGTATCGACTCGACCTCCGCCCGATGCGCAGCGAGTTCCTGCCATTCGACGGTGGAGGTGATGTCGATCATGCGAGAAGCCTAACTCTCACCTGCGGTTACTGCCGGGCTGGTGACGAAAGGTGTCCTATCAAGCATTATAAGGAAATGGACACCGCAGAGTTGATCCGTTCCGTTCCCACAGACCTGTTCCTCGGCGGACACTGGGTGCCCGCCGAGAACGGCAACACCTTCGCCGTCCGTGATCCCGCCACCGGCGACGAACTGACCCGGGTGGCAGACGCCTCGGCCGGCGACGCATCCGTGGCGCTCGACGCGGCCGTGGCCGCCGGACCCGGCTGGGCGGCGACGTCGCCGCGGCAGCGCGGCGAGATCCTGCGGAGCGCCTTCGAGAAGATCACCGCCCGCGCCGACGACTTCGCCCACCTCATGTCGCTCGAGATGGGCAAAGCTCTGCCCGAGAGCCGATCCGAAGTGGCCTACGGTGCCGAGTTCCTGCGGTGGTTCTCCGAGGAAGCCGTCCGGATCGCCGGTCGCTACACGCAGGCCCCGGCCGGGACGGGGCGCATCCTCGTCACGAAGCAGCCGGTGGGACCGTGCCTTGCGATCACCCCGTGGAACTTTCCGCTCGCGATGGGCACCCGCAAGATCGGTCCCGCATTCGCTGCCGGCTGCACCATGCTGGTCAAACCCGCATCCGAGACGCCGCTGACACTGATGCTGCTCGCACAGATCTTCGCCGAAGCAGGACTTCCCGAAGGCGTGCTTTCGGTGCTGCCGACGTCACACGCGAGCGCCGTCACCGGGCCGCTCCTCGACGACCCGCGGCTGCGGAAACTCACCTTCACCGGGTCGACCGGGGTGGGCCGCTCGCTCGCAGAAGCTGCCGGCCGGTCGCTGCTGCGCACGTCGCTCGAGCTCGGTGGCAACGCGCCGTTCCTGGTGTTCGACGACGCCGACCTCGACGCTGCCGTAGACGGCGCAGTGGCCGCGAAACTGCGCAACGGCGGGGAAGCGTGCACCGCCGCGAACCGATTCCACGTCGCGAACTCCGTCAAGGAGGAGTTCGTCACCAAGCTGCTCGACAAGATGGCGACGTACCGGGTGGGGCCAGGTACCCACCCGGACACGACACTCGGGCCCCTGATCAACGAATCGCAGCGGAACACCGTCGTGGAACTCGTCGACGACGCCGTCTCGGCCGGCGCGCGCGTGCGCCTCGGCGGACAGGTTCCGGACGGGCCGGGGTGGTTCTATCCCGCGACGGTGATCGACGACGTTCCTCAGCAGGCGCGCATCCTGCACGAAGAAGTGTTCGGGCCCGTCGCCGCGATCAGCGGATTCGACACGGAGGACGAGGCGATCGCCGCAGCGAATGACACAGAGTACGGACTGGCGGCCTACGTCTTCACCAAGGATCTGGACCGGGCGCTGCGACTGTCGGACGCGATCGATTCGGGAATCCTGGGCGTCAACCGCGGAGTGGTCTCGGACGTCGCGGCGCCGTTCGGCGGGGTCAAGGACTCGGGACTCGGACGGGAAGGCGGCAGTGAAGGGATCGAGGAGTATCTCGACACCAAGTACATCGCCCTGCCGTAACCGACGAGCCGCGCAGTAACCGACGGCCGGGGGCGTCTGCTAGTGGCCGAGGCGTCCCCGGCCGAGGCGCAGAAGCAGCATCGCCAGGGTGTGGCCTTCCTGGCCGAGTTCGCTGAAGCGCTCGAGCACCTTCATCTCGCGGCTGTGAACCAGCCTGGTGCCACCGGAAGCCATGCGAGTACGGCCGATCAGACGGGACACCTCGGCGCGACGCTTGACTGCGGCCAGGATCTCCGCGTCGAGTCGGTCGATCTCCTGGCGGAGCTCGTCGATCTCGGCCTCCGTGGTGGGCACGGGGTCGGCTGCGGTGCCGTTCGATACAGCGGCACCGTTCGATGCAGCGGCACCGCCGGTCAGGGAAGCGTCGATGTTCGTACTCATGTCATCTCCTCGCGTCAGCTCTGAAATCGTCCGGGAAACGGGGGCTGTTACCGGAATCGGGAAACGTCGGTGGTCGAGACGCGAAACCGACCGTATGCTCGCAGCTCGGCCGAACGAAGGACACATGACATAGCGTCCAGTTTGCCACCCGGACACCTCGCGGCCAAGTCGGATTCGATGTCCGACCTGTCCGGTAGTTTGGGAGAACGATGAACACACCTGCAGCGCTCGCCCATTCGCTCCCCGCTTCCGACGCCCTCCTCGAGGGTCTCAATCCGCAACAGCGGGAAGCAGTCACCCACGAAGGTGCACCGCTGCTCATCGTCGCCGGAGCGGGTTCGGGCAAGACCGCCGTGCTCACCCGCCGGATCGCATACCTGCTGGCCGAGCGCGGTGTCGCACCCGGACAGGTGCTTGCCATCACCTTCACGAACAAGGCCGCGGCCGAGATGCGCGAGCGTGTCGCGGGTCTCGTCGGGCCGCGCGCGCATGCGATGTGGGTCTCGACGTTCCATTCGAGCTGTGTGCGCATTCTCCGGGCTCAATCGGCACTGCTGACCGGCATGAATTCCAACTTCACGATCTACGACTCCGATGACTCCCGTCGCCTGCTGACGATGATCGCGAAGGATCTCGAGCTCGACACCAAGAAGTACTCCGCGCGGCTGCTCGCCACGCAGATCTCGAACCTGAAGAACGAGCTGATAGGCCCCGACGAGGCCGCCGCCACCGCGAACTCCGATCCCGCTCCGCTCCCGAAGATCGTCGCGAGTGTGTACGCGCAGTATCAGAAGCGGTTGCGCGCGGCCAACGCGTTCGACTTCGACGACCTCATCGGCGAGACGGTCGCACTCCTGCAGGCTCATCCGCAGGTCACCGAGTACTACCGTCGTCGGTTCCGTCACGTCCTGGTCGACGAATACCAGGACACCAACCACGCGCAGTACGTGCTCGTGCGCACCCTCGTGGGCGACCCCGACGAACCGGCCGATGTCCCGCCGAGCGAGCTGTGCGTGGTGGGAGACGCCGACCAGTCGATCTACGCCTTCCGCGGGGCGACGATCCGCAACATCGAGGAGTTCGAGCGCGACTACCCGCAGGCCCGCACGATCCTGCTCGAGCAGAACTACCGGTCGACACAGAACATCCTGTCGGCCGCGAATGCCGTCATCTCCCGCAATTCCGGGCGGCGCGAGAAACGACTGTGGACCGACGCCGGCACGGGTGAGGCGATCACCGGCTACGTGGCCGACAACGAGCACGACGAAGCCCGGTTCGTCGCCTCCGAGATCGACAGGCTGGTCGACACCGGGGAGGTCAAATACTCCGATATCGCCGTGTTCTACCGCACCAACAATGCTTCTCGCCCGTTCGAAGACGTGTTCATCCGTCACGGCGTGCCTTACAAGGTGGTCGGGGGAGTGCGGTTCTACGAGCGGAAGGAAGTTCGCGACGCCGTCGCATACCTGAAGGCGCTCGACAACCCCCACGACACGGTGAGCCTGCGTCGTATCCTCAACACCCCGCGCCGCGGTATCGGCGATCGTGCCGAGGCGTGTGTCGCCGTCCACGCGGAACGGCACGGGGTGAGCTTCGGGCAGGCACTGCTCGACGCCGCGGAGGGCAACGTCGCGCTGCTGAACACGCGTGCGCAGAAGGCGATCGCGGGCTTCGTCGGCATGCTCGACGACCTTCGAATGATGTTGAGCGAGACCGACGCCGACGGAAACGATGCGGTCGACATCGGCGATGTGGTCGAGGCGATCATCGAACGTAGCGGTTATCATGCCGAACTTGCTGCCAGCGACGACCCTCAGGACGGCACCCGCCTCGACAACCTGCACGAACTTGTCAGCGTTGCTAGGGAATTCAGCTCGGACGCTCGCAATGCTGCCGGTGTAGACGACGCCGAACCGGAGGAAGGGGAGCCCGCCCCGGGTTCTCTTGCCGCGTTTCTCGAGAAGGTGTCGTTGGTAGCCGACGCCGACCAGGTTCCCGACAACGACGCCGGCGTCGTCACGCTCATGACGCTGCACACTGCGAAGGGGCTCGAGTTCCCGGTGGTGTTCGTAACCGGTTGGGAAGACGGACAATTCCCGCACATGCGGGCGCTCGGCGACCCGGCCGAACTGTCCGAGGAACGGCGCCTCGCATATGTGGGGATCACCCGCGCGCGTCGTCGCCTCTACCTTTCCCGCGCGGTGCTGCGCTCGGCGTGGGGTCAGCCGGTGACCAACCCGGAATCACGCTTCTTGCAGGAGGTTCCGCAGGAACTCATCGATTGGCGTCGGACCGATCCGGGGCCGGCGCGCGGGCAGTCCATCGGGTCGGGCGCCGGATCTCGTTTCTCGGCCGGCGAATCACGTTCGGCAACTCCGAGTTTCGGGCCCGCGCGGGGCCGGAACAATCATCTCGTGCTCGCCGTGGGCGATCGCGTCACACATGACAAGTACGGTCTGGGGACGGTGCTCGAAACCAAGGGATCCGGACCCACCGCGACGGTGGTCATCGATTTCGGAAGTGCCGGCAAAGTGCGGCTGATGCTGGTCGGCGGTGTGCCGATGACCAAGCTCTGAGGAAGAATTGCGTCGCAGAGGTCGGCGGAAGAATCACGCAGGGGCGATGCGGTGGCGCGTCCCGGTGCGGAGCGTAAGGGTTTCTCAGTCGGCGTTCTGGCCGAGGGAGATGCCTCGGGTGGCGAGCCACGGCAAGGGGTCGATCTTGTCGACGCCGCCCAGGTGAACCTCGAAGTGCAGGTGGGGGCCGGTGGAGAATCCGCGGTTGCCCATGGTGGCGATCTGATCGCCCGCCATGACCCGCTGACCGACGGTGACGAGCGATTCGTTGATGTGCCCGTACACGGTGACGGTACCGTCCGCGTGGAGCAGGCGAATCCACATGCCGAAGCCCGAAGCCGGACCGGAGTCGATGACCTCGCCATCGGCAACCGCGAGAATCGGAGTGCCGATCGGGCCGGCGATGTCGACACCCGCGTGCAGGGTGCCCCACCGGGCTCCGAAGTTCGAGGTGAAGGCGCCGACGGCCGGTAGGACGAACAGAGGACGACGGGCGGCCTCTTCGCGCGCTGCCCGCTCCTCGCTGAAACGCTGACCCTTGGCGAGCAGGTTCGAGAACTGCGACAGATCGTTGGGATCGGCGATGTTGAGAACCTGGGGTGCCTGCGAGGGGGTGGCGCCGTCGCTCGCGGAATCGGGCGCGAACTGGGCGGCCTGTGGAACGGCCGTCGCGGTGAGGGTGTCGGCGTCCGAGGTGTCCGCGGCGAGCGCGATCTCGGAGGTCGCGGGGCTCGAACCGGAGTTGCTGGTCGCGGCCTGCCCGGCGGCGACGACGGCACCGGCGGCGACAGCGAAGACGGCTGCGCGGCCCTTGAGTGCGGTGGGGGGAGTGGGGATGCGGTGGGCACCTGTACGTGGCGCGGGGGAGTTGACGTCCTCGACCGGCTCGCTGCCGTAGTACGTGGGTTGTGCCTTGCCTGTGTTGCGGAAATCGGTATTGCGGTAGTGCGGGCTCTCGGATGAGCTCCAGGGATCCCAGGCGTCGTCCGGTTCGGTGGTGGAGCGGCGAGCGGGGCTGCCGGTGATCTGGCTGCCTGGACGCATGCCGTCCTCCTTCATCGTGACCTCATCGTTACTTGAGCTGGCAGTGACGGTAACGAAATGGTCGCGTGTGGGGCAAGCCGTAAGCCCGAACCGGGCGGTTATGTGACTGGCATCACAGTCTGGACCTGGTCGGATCGGGCATTTCCCTCCAGGTCACGAATTCAAACCGTCGGATATCGCACGGATCGCGAACGTGATCGGCGAGCGTCGCGTCCGGCTGTGTGCTCGACCACCGGGACCCTCGCCGGGTGCCGGTCATCATGCAGTCTCGGTCACCTGTCATTCTGGATCAGGTGGTCCTCTCGGTTGTCGTACAGCTGCCTTCCCGGAGGTAACCCCGTGAGGTAGTACGAGACCTGCGGAGTCCGTGATGTGCGCCACAGAGTGCGGGCGCGGTCGTTTCGTAGGTCGTCCGAGAAACTAGAGTCCGAAATCGGCCCGCTCAATACCCCCGAGCGGGCGAGAACGCAGACGAGACGGTGAGCAGATGGATCTCTTCGAATACCAGGCGAAGGAACTCTTCGCCAAGCATGACGTGCCGACTTCGGCCGGCCGTGTGACCGACACCGTCGCCGGTGCCCGCGAGATCGCCGAGGAAATCGGCAAGCCCGTGATGGTCAAGGCGCAGGTCAAGGTCGGTGGCCGTGGCAAGGCCGGTGGCGTGAAGTACTCCGCCGACGTCGATGCCGCCCAGGCCAACGCCGAGGCCATTCTCGGCCTCGACATCAAGGGCCACGTCGTCAAGAAGCTGCTGGTCGCAGAGGCGAGTGACATCGCCGAGGAGTACTACATCTCCTTCCTGCTCGACCGCACCAACCGCACCTACCTGGCTATGTGCTCAGTGGAGGGTGGCGTCGAGATCGAGGTCACCGCCGAGGAGAACCCCGACGCCCTCGCGAAGATCCCGGTCGACGCCGTCAAGGGTGTCGACCTCGCTTTCGCTCGCGAGATCGCAGAGGCCGGCAAGCTGCCCGCAGAGGTGCTCGACGCGGCCGCCAACACCATCCAGAAGCTGTGGGAGGTGTTCATCAAGGAGGACGCGCTCCTCGTCGAGGTGAACCCGCTCGTCCGCACTCCCGACGACCAGATCCTCGCCCTCGACGGCAAGGTCACCCTGGATGCCAACGCCGACTTCCGTCAGCCCGGCCACGCCGAGTTCGAGGACAAGGACGCGACGGATCCGCTCGAGCTCAAGGCCAAGGAGAACGACCTCAACTACGTCAAGCTCGACGGCGAGGTCGGAATCATCGGTAACGGCGCCGGCCTGGTCATGTCGACCCTGGACGTCGTCGCCTACGCGGGCGAGAACCACGGCGGCGTCAAGCCGGCCAACTTCCTCGACATCGGTGGCGGCGCCTCCGCTGCGGTCATGGCTGCGGGACTCGACGTCATCCTGAACGACGCACAGGTCAAGAGTGTGTTCGTGAACGTCTTCGGCGGCATCACCGCGTGTGACGCGGTGGCCAACGGCATCGTCGGCGCGCTGAAGACCCTGGGCGACGAGGCCAACAAGCCGCTCGTCGTGCGCTTGGACGGCAACAACGTCGACGAGGGTCGGCGCATCCTCGCCGAGGCCGCTCACCCGCTGGTCACGGTCGTCGCAACCATGGACGAGGCTGCCGACAAGGCTGCCGAGCTCGCCTTCGCCGCGAAGTAAGGGACACACAGAACAATGGCAATCTTCCTGACCAAGGATTCCAAGGTCATCGTCCAGGGCATCACCGGCGGCGAGGGCACCAAGCACACCGCACTGATGCTCAAGGCCGGCACCCAGGTCGTCGGTGGCGTCAACGCACGTAAGGCCGGCACGACGGTTTCGCACACCGACGCCGACGGCAACCCGGTCGAGCTGCCGGTCTTCGGCACTGTCGCCGAGGCCATGAAGGAGACCGGCGCGGACGTCTCGATCGCGTTCGTTCCCCCGGCCTTCTCCAAGGACGCCATCGTCGAGGCCATCGACGCGGAGATCCCGCTGCTCGTGGTCATCACCGAGGGCATCCCGGTGCAGGACTCCGCGTACGCGTGGGCCTACAACGTCGAGAAGGGCAACAAGACCCGGATCATCGGCCCCAACTGCCCCGGCATCATCACCCCGGGCGAGGCGCTCGTCGGCATCACCCCGGCGAACATCGCCGGCAAGGGCCCGGTCGGTCTGGTTTCCAAGTCCGGCACCCTGACCTACCAGATGATGTTCGAGCTCCGTGAGTACGGCTTCTCGACCGCCATCGGCATCGGCGGCGACCCGGTCATCGGCACCACCCACATCGACGCCATCGAGGCTTTCGAGAAGGATCCCGAGACCAAGGTCATCGTGATGATCGGCGAGATCGGTGGCGACGCCGAAGAGCGCGCTGCCGACTACATCAAGGCCAACGTCACAAAGCCGGTCGTCGGCTACGTCGCGGGCTTCACCGCTCCCGAGGGCAAGACCATGGGCCACGCCGGCGCCATCGTCTCCGGCTCCTCGGGCACGGCCCAGGCCAAGAAGGACGCCCTCGAGGCGGCCGGCGTGAAGGTCGGCAAGACGCCGTCCGAGACCGCGGCCCTCGCGCGCGAGATCCTGGCTTCGCTCTGAGCCTGTAGCACCTGAGCAGATCCACCGCGGCGCCCTTCCGGACCACATGGTCCGGGAGGGCGCCGCGTTCGCATCTCCACCTACAGGTCGATCCACTCGGTGCCCGCAGGTTCGAGTTCACCCGCACCGGAAGTCAGCGACGCCACCAGCCCTGTGAGCTCCGTTGCATCGCCCGCGACCGTGAACACCACCCGGTCGGTGTAGGCGACGTCGAGCACTGCCGTTCCACGCCCACGCAGTTCTGCCTCGAGCCTTCCGGCGTCGGCATGCCCGACACCCAGCGTGAACTTTTCGCGCTTCTGTCTTTCGACGAGTGACGCGGTGTCCAACGCCGTCGACACTGCACCCGAGTAGGCGCGGACAAGACCTCCCGCGCCGAGCTTGATGCCGCCGAACCAGCGCGTGACCACCACCACGATGTTCACGAGGTCGCGGTGATGCAACACCTGCAGCATCGGGACACCGGCCGTGCCACCGGGCTCGCCGTCGTCACTCGACCGTTCCGCACGGCGCGCCTGATCGTCCCCCACGATGAAGGCCCAGCAGTGGTGACGCGCGTCCGGATACAGCCGGCGTTGTTCGTCGACGAACGCGGTGGCATCGCCGGTCGAGTGGACGCGACGGATCGCGGCGAGGAACCGTGAGTTCTTCACCTCCGTCTCGACGAGGATGTCCGATCCTGGCGCGAGTGTGTGCGGCATGGCCACCATTCTGGCTTCGGGTGCATAGGGTGGTGATCAGCGACCGACTACTGCAGGAGGATCGATGTCATACCCCAGCGGCCCATCCGTCCAAAGCAAGGTTGTGCCGTTGCTGTTGCCGATCGGCGTGGCGGTGCTCGGCATCGTGAACTTCATCGTCGGACTGGCTCCGTACGTGAGGATCACTTTCGGCTCGTTCGTGTCGTTGTCGTCGTTCGACTTCGGGTTTGCGGTCGTGCCGCTCGCGTTTCTGCTGTTCGGCGGTGGTTGCGCGGCTCTGTCGTTGCTGCCCGGCCAGGATCTGCGCGCGGCCGCGGTGGTCGCGTCGGGGGTCGGATTCGTGACATCGCTGTTCCAACTGTTCCACCTTCCCCAGGACACGGGCATCGCCTGGGGTGGCGTGACCATTCTCGTGCTGGGTCTCCTGCAGACGGCGCTCGCGGTGTTCGCGCTGCTCTTCGGGATCGGCGTGCTGGTCCCGGGGCAGCGCCCCGCCCCGCAGGGTCCCTACGGTCAGGGCTTCCCCCAGCAACCGGTCCAGCAAGGAACACCCCAGCAGGGCAGCCCTCAGCAGGGCTTTCCACAACAGGGCATTGCGCAACCAGGATTCCCGCAGCAGGGTCAGCAATTTCCGGCGGGCCAGGTCGGTGCCCAGTATCCCGGCCGGCAGTTCGAAACCCAGCAGTTCGGGGCCCAGCAACAGCAGTTCGGGGGGCAGCAGCAACCCGGTCAGATGCAGTACCCGGGGATGCAGCAGCCCTACCCGGGCCAACAGGCTCCGTTTGAGGGACAGACATCACAGACATCTCAGCAGGCGCCCTACAGCGAATACCTGCAGCCGTACGCGGCGGCGCAGCGTGATGCAGAGCAGTCTCACGAACCGGCCCAGTCGTCGCACGAACCGGCGCAACCCCAGGAGTCCGAGCCAGAGCAGTCCCACGACACCGGATCGGGCGCTGCGCCGGTTGCCGAGAACACCGGCGACGAGGCGCCGACGCAGGTGTTCCGTGCGCCCGACGACCAGCGGTGATCGGCGCGCCTGACGCCGTTGGCCCACCGGCGGTGCAACCATCGAGGTGATGACTTCGACGCTAGGCCGGCCCATTCGGCACACACCTTCCGAGGACGACCGGATCGACTCGGAACGCTTCCGGATCCTGATCGCAGCGGCGGCGCGTGTCCCCGCGGTGACGATCGCCTTCGTCGCGACCGTCGTGGTGATCACGATGGTCGCGGTGAACAGCGATCTCACGGGAATCTACGCAGCGATCGCCGGTACGTGGCTCGCGTTGCACCAGGTGACGCTGACGATCGACGGCACATCACTCGGCGTGCTGCCACTGCTGCCCACGGGGCTGATCGTGTGGCAGGCGGCACGGGCGAGTGCCGCGGCCGTGGATTCGACCACCGACCACACCGAACAGAACCTGACGTTGCACGACGCTGCACGGATCGCCGTCGCGACCATCGCGGGGCCCACGCTCGTCACCGTGATCGCTCTCGTCGTGATGCAGGATGCCGCGAGTGTGCTCCCGGTGGCGCCACCCAACGCGGCTGCCGCACTCGCCTGGGTGACCGGTCTGTACCTGCTGGCTGCCGTGCTGGGGATCGGTGCCCGGACATGGCGTGTGGGTTGCCGGCGGTACGACGTTTCCGAATGGCTGATTCTGTCGGTGCGTCCGGCTGTGCGAGCGCTGCTGGGCATGTTCGCGATGGGCGGTGTCCTCACCCTGGTGGGCATGGCGTTGTCGTGGACCACGGTGGGCGACCTGCTCGAGCGCGGTGGAGGAGTCGTCGGTGTCCTCGGGCTGACAGTGCTGTCGATTCTCTATCTCCCCAACGTCTTCCTCGGCGCTTCGTCGATCCTTGCCGGTAGCACCGTGCAGTTCGGCGACGTCCGACTGAGCCTGTTCGAGGCAAGCGGCGGCGATCTGCCGGCGCTCCCCGTCCTCGCCGCGATTCCCGCCGGTCCCGCAGCTGCGTTCTGGCCGGTGATGCTGGCGGTTCCCGCGACTGTCGGCGCGCTCGCGGGCAGGTTCGTCGCGCACCGCGTCCTGCAGGCACAGGCCGACGGTGTGCCGGTGCGCAGCGCCGACGCGTCGCTGACGCTTCTCGCGGCCGCCGCGCAGACCGGCCTCGCGATCGCGCTGCTGACCTGGGCCGCAGGTGGACCGCTCGGGATATTCGGGATCGTGGGCAGCAACTGGTGGCTCACGGGTGTTCTGGTCTTCGCGTGGGTCGGGCTGCTCGGGCTGATCACGGCGCAGTTGCTGATGTGGCGCGAAGGCAAGCTCGCTGCGGCACAGGCCGTCGAGGACGAGTACGACGACCATGAGGACGAGTACGCCGACGACCTCGACCCCGAAGATGACGACGTCGATGACGAGATCAAGGCGATCGAAGGGCCCGAGGCAGAATCTGCCGATGCCGGCGACGATGCCGCAGACTGCGACGATGCCGACGACACCGCAGACACCGAAGAAGAAGCCGAGGACGCTGACGAAGCCGGAGGCGCTGACGAAGCCGGAGACGCTGACGAAGCCGGAGACGACGACGACCCGAACGTGATCGAGGCCGAAGTTGTCGACCTGGAAGACGAGGAGACGGCCGCGGACGGGGCGGATACCGACGAATCGGTTGCGGGGGCGACGTCCGACACCGTAGACGGGGAGGTCGAAGAAAAGCGCGAGAAGGACGGCGACTAGTGTCTGAGGCGGCCGCCTCACCGGCCTGCCCCCTCGAGTTCCAGGAGTAGAGCGCTGACTGCCTCGCGTGACCAGCTGCCGCCCACCGCACCCGCGCGGATCGTCGTGCTCGCTTCGGGCACGGGAAGTCTGCTGTATTCGCTCCTCGACGCGGCCCGCACCGACGGGTATCCCGCGCGGATCGTCGCAGTCGGCGTCGACCGCGTGTGCGCCGCGCAGGAGCACGCCGACGCTTCAGGGATTTCGCAGTTCAAGGTTGCGCTGCGCGACTACGCCGACCGCGGTGAGTGGGATCGCGCCCTCACCGACGCCGTCGCGAAACACGAACCCGACCTCATCGTCACCGCAGGATTCATGAAGATCCTCGGTACCGCGTTCCTCGAGCGATTCGGTGGGCGGATCATCAACACGCACCCGGCTCTGCTGCCGTCGTTCCCCGGTGCGCACGCTGTTCCCGACGCGCTGGCGTACGGCGTGAAGGTCACCGGTTCGACCGTGCACCTCGTCGACGGTGGTGTCGACACCGGGCCGATTCTTGCGCAGGAACCCGTGCCGGTCCTCGACGGCGACGACGAGGCTGCCCTGCACGAACGCATCAAGGTTGTGGAACGACGCTTGCTGGTCGACGTTGTCGCCGCCGTCGCGACCCGTGGAGTTGTATCCGATGGACGAAAGGCCGTGATCCCCAGTGACCGAACGTAAGACTGTGCGCCGCGCACTGGTCAGCGTCTACGACAAGAGCGGACTGGTCGAGCTGGCGAGTGGCCTGCACGACGCGGGCGTCGAACTGGTGTCCACCGGCTCTACCGCCGCGACGATCGCCGGAGCAGGCGTGCCCGTGACCCGCGTCGAGGAGCTCACCGGGTTCCCCGAATGCCTCGAAGGTCGCGTCAAGACGCTGCACCCGCGCGTGCATGCCGGCATCCTTGCCGATACTCGCAAGCAGGACCATCTCGACCAGATCGCCGATCTCGGTATCGAGGCGTTCGAGCTGGTGATCGTAAACCTGTACCCGTTCACACAGACCGTGGCCTCGGGCGCGACCCCCGACGAGTGCGTAGAGCAGATCGACATCGGCGGCCCGTCCATGGTGCGTGCCGCTGCGAAGAACCACCCGTCGGTCGCGGTGGTCGTCGACCCCGCCGCCTACGGTGACGTCCTCGAGTCCGTCAATGGTGGCGGATTCACGCTGGCGCAGCGCAAGCGTCTTGCGGCCCAGGCCTTCCAGCACACCGCCGCATACGACGTCGCGGTCGCGAGCTGGATGAACAGCGGTTATGCAGCCGACCAGGAAGAGCAGTCGCAGTTCCCGGCGTGGGCCGGTGCCACGTGGACCCGTTCGAACGTGCTGCGTTACGGCGAGAACCCGCACCAGGCTGCCGCACTGTACGTGTCCCAGGGTGGCGAGCCCGGACTGGCGCAGGCCGAACAGTTCCACGGCAAGGAAATGTCGTACAACAACTACCAGGACGCCGACGCTGCGTGGCGGGCTGCGCACGACCACAGCGAGCCGTGCGTCGCAATCATCAAGCACGCCAACCCGTGTGGCATCGCGATCGCCGACGACATCGCCGCAGCGCACCGCAATGCCCACGAGTGCGATCCGGTGTCGGCGTTCGGTGGTGTGATCGCCGCGAACCGCGAGGTGAGCGTGAAGATGGCCGAGCAGGTCGCCGAGATCTTCACCGAGGTCATCATCGCCCCGTCGTACGCCGACGGTGCCGTCGAGGTGCTCTCACGTAAGAAGAACATCCGCATCCTGCGCGCGGACTCACCGAAGTCGGCGCAGATCGAGATGCGTCAGATCTCCGGTGGTCTGCTTCTGCAGGAGCGCGACGAGATCACGGCCGAGGGAGATTCGCCCGCCAACTGGCAGCTCGCGTGCGGTGTCCCCGCGGACGAGGCGACTCTGCGCGATCTCGAGTTCGCGTGGCGCACGGTGCGTGCCGTGAAGTCGAACGCGATCCTGCTGGTGTCAGGTGGCGCGACCATCGGTGTCGGCATGGGCCAGGTCAACCGGGTCGACTCGTCGCGGCTCGCGGTGACCCGCGCCGGCGACCGTGTCGTCGGTTCCGTTGCGGCGTCCGACGCGTTCTTCCCGTTCGCGGACGGCCTGCAGGTTCTGACCGAAGCGGGCGTCAAGGCCGTGGTGCAGCCGGGTGGATCGGTGCGCGACAACGAGGTCATCGACGCTGCTCGCGAGGCTGGCGTCACGCTGTACCTGACGGGCGCGCGCCACTTCGCGCACTGATCCCGAGCTGAGCGGGTCTTCTCGCAGGGCTACCGCCCACTCGCAGTTGCTGCTGTTCAGGCGGCTTGCGGGTGGGCGGTGCGCTGTGCGGGGGCGTCGAGGACGCCGCGGTCGTCGGCGATGACCAGGCGGGCAGCGCCGCGGTCGAGCAGCTTGCGGATGAGAACCGCGGCTTCGGCGCCCTTTTCGGCGTCGACGTGGCTGAGGTCGATCGTGATGGCGTGGCCGGTCAGATCGTCGGGCAGATCCTTCGGGATCTCGCCCCTGGGCGTGAGTCGGAATTTCATGGTGTTCTCCTGTCGGAAGGTAAAGAAAAAGGCACCCGGGGCGATGTGCCCGGGTGCCCGAGAGGCGAGTCGTCGAGGACTCTATTCTCGGGGTTGCCGCGGGGCTACGTGGGAGTGGAAGAACGCGAACGGTACGGAGCGGCGCTTACAGAACTGATACTGAATACGCATCGGACCGTACCTTTCTTGTGTGCTCCAGCGGGTTAACGGAAGACAATACACTATCGACGCGAAAGCGACATCTGAGATTTCCCGCCGGACGCATGGATGCAGGTCAGAGGGATCCGACCCACTTCTGGAAACCGGAGGTGAACTCTTGGGAGTACGGCAGGTCGGCGACGTAGTCGGAACCGGTGGACTGCTGGTCGCCGACGTCCTTGAGAACGTGATTGGTGCGCTGCATGCGAAGCGAGGTCAGCCGGGTGTGCACCAGCGCGGAGTCGAGCGAGTCGACGTCCTCGATGCGGACCTGGATGTCCTTCGACGAGACGGTCGTGAGGACCGGAAGGTTGCCGTCGACCTGCGCGGCCAGCATTCGCGGATCGAGCGCGTCTTCTTCGGCGAGCGCCTTGGCGTTGGCCGAGACGAGCCCCGCGTTGCGCAGCGGCTCGGGAAGGTTGTCGCTCAGTGTGCCGTCGGCGCGCAGTGACTCGACCGCACCCGCCAGCGCGACACGCAGTTCGTCGGCGATCTGCACGGGTAGCTGCCGCGCGGACACCACGGCGTCGAGTTGGGCGTCGATCTGTGCGGTGAGCAGATCCAGCAGGCGCACAGCCAGCGGCTCGATCAAGCCGAGGCCCTTGATGTCGTGTTCGGTTCGGGCGCTGTCCTGCGCGAGCGACAACGCGATCAGTGCGCCCTCACTGTGCCCGACGACGTACATCCGCGATGCGTCCACGCCGCGTTGCTTCGCGAGGAAGGCCAGTGCGTCGGAGGCGGCATCGATGAACGTCGAGAACCCGAGATCGGCGACGTCCTCGACATCGTAGGGGCCCAGGCCCGTGGTGCCGCTGCCGAGCTTGTCATAGCGCAGGCTCGCGAAACCGTTGTCTTCGAGGACGTCGGCGAGGTGCCGGAGAGTGCCGATATTTCCCGGGAGCAGGGCGCTGTCGCCGTTGCGATCGGTGGGTCCGCTGCCCGCGAGTAACAGGACCGCCGGTACCGCTCCCTTGATCGAGACGGGGATGCGCATGCTGCCGTGCAGGGTCACATCGCCGCTGGAAAAGGTGATCTCGGTGTCCGACATGTCATTTGTCTATCAGAAGGACCGGACCTTGCGGACACTCAGGCCTGTACTGCGCGGCGCGCGCGCCGCATCCGGGCGTATCCCTTGAACCCGAGCCAACCGAACAAGATCAACAGAGGAATCACCAACAGCGGCACGACCAGCGCGATCAGCGAAGTCACGAACGACGCGGTGCTGTCGATCACCGACAACACGGGGTTGCCGACGCCCGCGGTTGTGGCGGTACTCACGGCGCGGGTTCCGGTCTGCGCGGTACTCACCGCGAGCGCCGTGGGCGCGCCCACCACGATCCCGGCGATCGCCGCCCACGTCGGATCGAGCTCGCTGAACGCTGCCCACGCCACCAGCGCACCCGCGATCGGACGGGCGACTGTACCGACCAGAGACAACGCGTTGTCGACGAGTGGGATCAGATCGGCAAGCACCTCCGCGGCCGTCGCGATCGCCAACGCGATGAGCGCCGCCGTGGAACCGACCCACTGCATCGACTCACCCACGACGATTCCGAACAATTCGAAGTGCACGGCCGCGCTCAACATCAGCAGAGGGAGGAACGTGCGCAACCCGGTCGCGGCGGCCAGGCCGAGCCCGAGCAGCACCGCCAGGAGCCAGGTGTCCATGAGCGGAAGTGTATGCGCGGCGCCCCACGTTGCCGTCCATTCGCGCGCCCGATTCGCGAGGGGGTGCCGAATCGTCGCGACGGTCGTACCTTTGGTGGGGTGACGTCACTCTCATCCCGCCCGTCCACTCTCGCTGCTCTGCGCGCGTCCGGACACGTGCAGCGTTCCGTCAAGGACGAGATCAGGCAGAATCTGCTCACCGCCCTGCGCGACGGCACCGATCCGTGGCCAGGAATCGTCGGATTCGACGAGACGGTGGTCCCGCAGCTCGAGCGGGCGTTGCTCGCCGGACACGACGTGGTGCTGCTCGGTGAGCGAGGCCAGGGCAAGACCCGCCTACTGCGTACCCTGCCGCTGCTCCTCGACGAATGGACACCCGTGATCGCGGGGTCGGAGCTGGGCGAACACCCGTATGAGCCGATCACACCCGCGTCGATCCGGCGCGCGGCCGAACTCGGCGACGACCTGCCCGTCGCGTGGCGGCACCGCAGCGAGCGTTACGCGGAGAAGCTGGCCACTCCGGACACATCCGTCGCCGACCTCGTGGGCGACGTCGACCCGGTCAAGGTCGCGGAGGGGCGTAGCCTCGGCGACCCCGAGACCATCCATTTCGGTCTCGTGCCGAGGTCGCACCGCGGCATCGTCGCCGTCAACGAGCTTCCCGACCTCGCCGAACGCATCCAGGTGTCGCTGTTGAACGTCATGGAGGAACGCGACATCCAAGTGCGCGGATACACCATCAGGCTGCCGCTGGACGTGCTGCTCGTCGCGAGCGCCAACCCCGAGGACTACACGAACCGCGGACGCATCATCACCCCGCTCAAAGACCGCTTCGGTGCGGAGATCCGTACGCACTACCCGATGGAACTCGACGACGAGATCGCGGTGATCCGGCAGGAGGCCGAACTGCAGTCCCGTGTTCCCGGTTTCCTGCTCGAGATCCTCGCGCGCTTCACCAGGCTGCTGCGCGAGTCGACGTCGGTCGATCAACGGTCCGGTGTCTCGGCGCGGTTCGCGGTCGCGGGGGCCGAGACCGTCGCCGCTTCTGCCGTGCGCCGCGGCGCGGTGCTGGGGGAGGACGATCCGGTGGCGCGTCCGGTCGATCTCGGCACCGTCGTCGAAGTATTGCGCGGCAAGGTCGAATTCGAGTCCGGAGAGGAGGGGCGAGAATTCGAGGTCCTCGACCACCTGCTGCGGCGCGCGACCGCCGAGACCGCCCGTGCTCGCCTGGCCGGCATCGACCTCGCACCGCTCGTTGCGGCCGTCGAGCAGGGCGAGCCTGTGGTCACGGGGGAGCGGATCACCGCGAAGGTGCTGCTCGACGAACTTCCCGAACTGCCCGTGCTCGACGACATCGCCGACCGCCTCGGCGCGAGCGATCCCGGTACCCGCGCCTCAGCGATCGAGTTTGCACTCGAGGGGCTCTACCTGGCGCGGCGCATCTCCAAGGACACGGGCGACGACGGCGCGGCGGTGTATTCCTGATGAGCAGGGCAGCTCGCTACGGTCCTTATCACGGTGGTGATCCACTCGCCCCTCCGGTGGACCTTCGCGATGCCCTCGCGTCGATCGGCGACGACGTCCTCGCGGGCAGTTCGCCGCGGCAGGCGTTGCGCGAGCTGCTCCGGCGCGGGCAGGGCCACATGCGAGGCCTGGACAAGCTTGCGGCGCAGGCGAACCGGCGTAAGCGTGAGCTGCTCGACCGCACCAACCTCGACGGCACCTTGCGGGAGGTGCGCGAACTGCTCGACAACGCCGTCCTCGAAGAACGGAAGACGCTCGCGCGGGCACTCGACGACGACGCGCGCTTCTCGGAGATGCGCATGGAGGAACTCCCGAGTTCCACGGCGCAGGCGGTGCAGGAACTGGCCGACTACGACTGGCGAAGCACCCGAGCGCGCGAGGACTACGAGAAGATCCGCGACCTCCTGGGCCGGGAGATGCTCGACCAGCGGTTCGCGGGCATGAAGCAGGCGCTCGAAGGCGCGACCGACGAAGACCGGCAGCGCATCGCCGAGATGCTCTCGGATCTCAACGATCTGCTCGACAAGCATTCCCGCGGTGAGGACACCCCGGAAGACTTCGAGCAGTTCATGGCCGAGCACGGCGACTTCTTCCCGGAGAATCCGCAGAACGTCGAGGAACTGCTCGACTCCCTCGCGCAGCGTGCCGCCGCGGCGCAGCGACTGCGCAATTCGCTGACGCAGGAACAGCGCGACGAACTCGATGCGCTGGCCCAGCAGGCATTCGGCTCCCCGGACCTCATGCAGCAACTCGACCGGCTCGACGGCAATCTGCGCTCGGCCCGTCCCGGCGAGGACTGGACCGGTTCCCAACGGTTCCGCGGCGACGAGAGGATGGGGCTCGGTGAGGGCACCGGAGCACTGCAAGAGATCTCCGAACTCGACCAGCTCGCCGAGCAGCTGTCGCAGCAGTATGCGGGTGCGTCGCTCGACGACGTCGATCTCGACGCTCTTGAACGTCATCTCGGTCCGGAGGCCGCCGCCGATGCGCGGACGCTCGCCGAACTCGAGAAGGAACTGCAGAAGCAGGGATTCTTCGATCGCGGTGCCGACGGGCAGTGGCGTCTGTCGCCGAAGGCCATGCGACAACTCGGACAGCACGCGCTGCGCGATGTGATGAACCGGATCTCGTCGCGGGGCGGGCAGCGCGAGACGCGGCGCGCGGGGGCGATGGGGGAACCGACCGGGGCGGCCCGGCCGTGGGAGTTCGGCGACACAGAACCGTGGGATGTCGTGCGCACGTTGACCAATGCGACGCTGCGCGATCCTGGCGTGCCCGTGCGGATGGCGGTGTCGGACGTCGAAGTGGTCGAGACGGAACAGCGCGCGCAGGCTGCGGTCGCGCTTCTCGTCGACACTTCGTTCTCGATGGTCATGGACGGGCGGTGGGTGCCGATGAAACGCACCGCACTTGCGTTGAATCACCTCGTGTCCACCCGATTCCGCGGTGATGCGCTGCAGCTCATCGCGTTCGGCCGGCACGCACGGGTGGTCACGGCCCCTGAACTCGCTGGATTGGACGGTGTCTACGAGCAGGGCACCAACCTCCACCACGCGCTGTTGCTCGCCGGCAGACATCTACGACGTCATCCGAACGCGCAGCCGGTGGTGCTCGTCGTCACCGACGGGGAACCGACCGCACATCTGGAATCGGACGGGTACGCGGCATTCGACTACCCGCCCAGTGCACGGACTCTCGGGCTGACCGTGCGCGAACTCGACCATCTCGCGAAGATCGATGCGCAGGTGACGATCTTCCGGCTCGGCGACGATCCCGGGCTCGCGCGGATCGTCGACAGGATGGCACGCCGTGTGGGTGGTCGTGTGGTCGCGCCGGACCTCGACGGCCTCGGTGCCGCTGTGGTGGGCAATTACGTGCGGATGCGACGCCGCAGCTGACCCCCGTGCGCGCTTCTGGTAGCCCTGACTACCAGAAGCGCGCACGGGGTCAGCTGCGCAAGGCGCGCCAGGTCGAGGTGGCGGCGGCGGACAGCAGCGCCGCCGTCACCCAGAACACCGAGGCGACCCCCGCGACACCGGCGACCGCGCCCGCCGCGAGTGGCACCGCGACCTGCCCGAGACGGTTGCCCGTCAGCCGCACCGCCAGCGCCGACGCCCGATCCGATGGTGCGACCAGTTCGACGACCCACGTCATCGTCAGCGGCTGGCCCACGCCCCAGAACACTCCGCACACTGCGAGCAGCACCCCGATCACCCACGGGTTCGGCACCAGAGGAATCAGCGCGACCGGCACGATCGTGCCTGCGGTTGCGGACAACAACAGCTGCCGCCGAGGGATCCGGCGCAACGCCCACGGCAGCAGCGCGCGCGAGACTATCGACGCGACAGTGCGCGCGGTGAGCAGCACCGACACGAGCAGCACCCCGAAGCCGAACTGTTCTCCGAGCAGCGGTAGGTACACCACGATGAGGTCGACGGAGGCCAGCACGATCAGACTCGACAGCATCGCCGGTTTCATGCCGGGCGTGGCCAGCATCGAGCGAACCGACTGGGGTGGACCGTCCTTCGCGGTGCGCCCGGATCCGGGCGGTTCCCGCAGCCCGATGACGAACGGCAATGCCAGCGCAGCCAGCACCGTCATCGCGATGAGCGCACCCGTGGTCTCGACGGCGCCGTCGCCGGTGCTGTGTGTCGCGGCGATAATGCCCGCGACCGGCACTCCCACGGCCTGCCCGATCGACACACCGAGGGTGATCCCGGCGAATCCGCGGTCGAGTTCGCCCGGCGGCGACAGGATCGAGACGAACGCCTGACCGGAGACGGTGACGAGCAGTTGGCCGAGTCCGAGCACGATATTGCCGAGCCCCAGCACCAGCAGGCCGGAGCTGAGCGCGATCAGGCCGACACCCAGTGTGGACACGACGATGCCCCCGCGCAGGATCACCGTGGCATGGCCGCGGTCGACGGCGCGCCCCATCCGGACCGCCGCGAGCAACGGCACGATCGCGTACAGGGCGGTGACCATGCCGATCGTCGCGGCGTCGCCGCCGAGAGCGAGGATCCGGTACGACACGAGCACACGTACCGACTGGAATGCTGCGTGCAGCAGCGCGGTGGAGATGCAGAGATAGAACAGCCAGTGGCGTGGAGGAGACTGCATCGATCAGGAGGCGGTGACCACTCGATCTCCGAGCGGCGATTGCAACGGCACCTCGACGGTTCCGAACACCGCGACCATGATGCACATTCTGTCCTGGGCCTCCGGCAGGGTGCCGCCCATCAGCGTCACTGTCACGACGTCGTCGGTCTCGGTCATGGTCGGGTCGACGCCGAAGCATTCCGGGGTCCCGGTCTCGAAGTGCAGGGAGAGCCGGTCGTCGCCGACACGTGAGAACGACGTGATGGTCAGTGGGTGCGCCTCGACGATGTCGGGTCGTGCCGAGAAGACCGTGGCTCCCGCCGGTTCGGGACTCTCCGGTAGCGGTTCGACGTCGGGTGGAGTCGAGCCGCATGCGGTGGCGAGGAGGCAGCAGGCGAGAAGCACAACAGGACGCATGCGTTCCACCGTAGGCGTGCCACGTGGCAATGTGTGTAGCCGCGCACGACGACGGAGGACCTTAACGTCTCTCCTGTCCTGTTGGTAGGAGACTTCCAGCTCAGACCGCACCCGAACCACCACCCGAAAGAGGCGGACCCCAGTGACCTACGTCGTCGACACCGGTGTGGCCACGCTCCGCCACAGCCAGAATCACTCTGGCAGCGTTCCGATCCCGACACGCGGTATGACCGCATGCCCAGCACCGGAAGACTCGTTCAGCGAGTTCGAGGGGTTGCTTGGCTCTCGCGAAACACCCCGAACACGTCATCGTCGTATACGCGGGCCGCACCAACACCACCTTCCGGCCGGCCCGCCTACCGCGTTCGACAAGTTCCCGCTTCATGGTCGCGACCGCCGCATCCGCAGCCTTCCGCGCCATCGTCGACTTCGCCAGAAACTTCGGCGTGAAATCCTCCACCGCCAACAACTGATGCTCGTCGACAACCCGCTTGGCCCACATGCGGCCGTCGTGCCGGTTCTGCCGGGCCGCTTTCTTGTGCACCTTCGCCGCCTGTTTTCGGGCCCGCTGGTAGCCCTTCGACGGCGCCTGCCCCTTCCCACGCCGGCGTCGCGCCATCCGTTTCTGGGATTTCGCCAACTCCGCCGCGCAGCGCTTCCGGTGCTGCGCATGCGGCAGATCGAACTGCTCATCGGTGGCCGTCGCGGTCTGCGTGACGCCCCAGTCGATCCCCACACCACTGTCGTCGTCGAGCGCCGGTATCGGCTCTCTCTCACGGGTCACCACGAACGACGCATACCAGTGCCTCAACGAATCACGCGTGATGCGCATACTCGACGGCTGCGACGGCAGATCCCGGGACCACACCACCGGGATGGTCACGCCTTTGGGCAGGACCAGCTGCTCATCGCGGATCCGGAAACCTTGTCGGGTGTATTCGAGCGACGGCAAGGTTTTCTTCCGCGCCTTGTAGCGGGGACGACCACGGCCTTTGACGGTGTACGAGGCATCGAGGGCCTGCGCGTAGGTGCGGAGCATCTGCTGCTGCGCAACCTGGGAGCCGTCCCGCAGCCACGACGAGCGAGCCCGGGTCTCGGTCAGCATGGTGCCGAGTTTCGCGAAGTTCGGTTTCCGACCGGTTGTGAATTGGTGGACGGATTCGTTCCACAAAAATCGGCAACGGTGCCATTCCTGCATCAGGGCACGTTCGGCGAGCGCATCCGGCCGCAGCCGGTACTTGTAACGCACCACCTCGGTCCCCATGCCCGGCACCATAACCGCACCCACCGACACGGTGTGCTCGGTCCGACACGGTTACTCCACGCAGCCCACCTTTTGGAAGGAGGACGGCGCTTCCTCTCCCTCGTGAACGAGGGAGTATCCGCGCCGAATAATAGATGAAGCTGCCAGTGTTTTTCGACCCGCCACCCCAGGCGATGCCGACGCCCGAGGTCGTCGTCGACGATACGACCACACCCCGCCGCTTCGCAGTGCTCACGATGCTGGCGGCGAAGAAGTGGACGACCCCGGCCGCGCTGCTCGTCGCGCTCCACCAGGTGTGTGAAGCGCTGGTGCCCGTCGTCATGGGACAGGCCATCGACCGGGCCGTCGCGACCAGGGATTTCGATGCGCTGTGGCGCTGGTTGCTCGTCCTCGCAGCAGTATTCGCGGTCCTGACGGTTGCGGCACGCTTCGGTGGACGTATCGGGCAGTCCGGCATGCTCGCGGTGCAGCACCGGATGCGCACACGCGTGACCGACCGGATCCTCGACGTGCGCGGAGTCGGTGGACCGCAGCGAACTCCCGGCGACATGTTGAACATCGCGACCTCGGATGTCGAACAGCTCGCCCGCGGCATCGCCGTCATGGTGTACCCGATCGGGCACGTCGCCGCGGTCGTGTTCGGTGCCGTCATTCTGTTGAGCGTGTCGTGGCCGCTCGGGTTGGCGATCCTCATCGGGGCGCCCGTGATTCTGTGGCTGCTCGACAAGGGCTCCGGTCCGTTGCGGCGGCGCAGCTTCGAGGAACAGAAGGTCGCGGGAGCGGCAGCAGGTACCGCCACCGACCTCGTCACCGGCATCCGGGTGGTCAAGGGCATCGGCGCCGACGCGGAGGCGTCGCGACGATACGTCGGCGCGAGCCGTCGAGCACTCGACGGCGTACTCCGCTCGGCGCGCGCCGAAGGCGCCTACATCGCCACCATGGAATTCGCGTCGGGCCTGCTCATCGTCGGTGTCGCGGTGGCTGCGGGCGCGATGGCGGTCACCGGCTCGCTGAGCGTCGGGCAGCTCATCACCGTGGTGGGCGTGACGCAGGTGATCATGGGTCCGCTCGCCGCGCTCGGATCCAACATGGGCGCGGTGTGGGCGGCAGCGGTTGCCTCCGCGGAGCGGGTCCTGAGCGTCCTGCAAGCGCCGCCCGCAGTCGACACCGGAGATCGCGAAGCCCCGGGCGATGGCACCGTCGAATTCGAGGCACTCACGGCCGGGCATGTGCACGATCTGACTCTGACGATCGCTGCCGGAAAGTTCACCGTCGTCCATACCGACGCCGAGACCACCGCTGATCTCGTCGCTGTGCTCTCGCGGTCGCGTCACCCGGAACACGGACGCGTCGTGGTGGGTGGCGTCGATCTGTTCGATCTCGGGAACGACGCGGCGCGACGCAGCGTGCGTGTGGTGCCGCACGCATCGCACCTGTTCGAGGGCACTGTTGTCGACAATATCGCTGCAGGTGTAGCGGACGCACCCGACGCCGATGCAAGTGTCACTCGCGCCGTGTTCGCTGCGGCGTGCGATGACGTCGCGCGAGTACTCCCCGCCGGTCTCGACACACCCGTCGGTGAGGCGGGCCGGCTGCTGTCCGGTGGGCAGCGTCAACGCGTCTCGCTTGCACGCGCGCTTGCCGCGCCCGCAGAAGTGCTCGTGCTGGTCGATCCCACGACAGCCGTCGATTCCGTCACCGAGGCCACGATCGCCGAACGCCTACCCGAACTTCGGCGTGGACGGACCACGGTGGTGTTCACGCGGTCGCCCGCGTTCACCGCGGCGGCCGACGATGTGCTCGAGCTGACCAGCCGTTCCTTCGCATCCTCCGGGGAGAACCGATGACCACCACTTCTACTCGTGCAAGTGAGCGGTTCCGGACCGCGGATGCGCGCGGCACCGTGCGCGTGGCGCGGTCGGCGTTCGCGGGTAAGGGCCGCGTCGCCTTCGGCGTATTCGTCGTGCTCGTGATCGGTGCGGCGGCCGGACTGGTGACACCGTGGGCGATGGGACGATCCGTCGACGTGGTGCTCGAAGGCGGCGACCTCACCGATATTGCGTGGCTCGCGGCGGCAATGGTCGTCGGGGTCATCGTGTTCGCGGCGTTGAGCGGTCTCGGACTGATGCTCACCTCGCAGCTGTTCGAGACCGGACTGGCGCGCCTGCGTGAACGCATGCTCGCGGCCGCGATGCGTCTGCCGCTGGCCCGAATCGAATCGGCGGGCAGCGGCGACCTGGTGTCGCGGGCGACCGACGATGTGGCCCAGGTGAGCTCCGCGATCCGCGAGGCTGCACCGGCGATCTCCGGCGCGTTGTTCACCGTCGTACTCACGATGCTCGGTCTCGCGGTACTGGACTGGCGGTTCCTGATCGTCCTGATCGTGGTGCTGCCGGTCCACTACCTGGGCGCGCGCATGTACACGCGGGACGCCCCACCGATCTACCAGCAGTCGCGAGTGGCAATGGGGGAGCGCGCTCATCACGTGCTCGGCGGAATCCGGGGCCTCCCGACGGTGCATGCGTTCGATCTCGGTCCGAGACTGGCCGGCCCGATCGACGAGCATTCGTGGTGGGTGGCGCGGTGGGAGTTGCGGGCCCGGATCGTCGTCAACCGTTTGTTCGGGCGAGTCAATCTCGCCGAGTTCCTCGGAATGGCCTCGATCCTGTTCGTCGGCTTCCTTCTTGTCGACAGCGATGCCATCACCGTCGGTGTCACGACCACCGCGATGCTGTTCTTCCTGCGTCTGTTCGGTCCGCTCGGGCAGCTGCTGATGGTGATGGACTCGTTGCAGAGTGGTCTTGCGTCCCTGTCGCGGATCGCGGGTCTGATCGAGGAGTGCGAAGAGTACGAGGACGCCGACCGCGAGCACCCGGACGCGCCGGAGCCGGTGGGCCGTGTACTCGTCGCGCGCGACGTGCATTTCGGCTACGACACGGGACCGGAGATCGTGCACGGAGTGGATCTGACGATCGGCGACGGCGAACACGTCGCGCTCGTCGGTGCCTCCGGGGCGGGGAAGACCACGTTCGCAGCGGTGCTAGCGGGTGTGCATCCGGCGAGCTCCGGGACCGTGACGTTCGGTGGGGTTCCGATCGGTGAACTGGGCGACGAGCGTCGCACCCGCGAGATCGCTCTAGTCACCCAGGAAGTGCACGTGTTCTCCGGGTCGGTGCGCAACGATCTGCGGATGGCAGCGCCCGACGCGTCGGACGGCGCGCTCGTCGGCGTGCTCGAGAGGGTCGGCGCACACGGCTGGGTGTCGCGGCTGCCGTCGGGGCTCGACACCGAGGTGGGCTCGGGCGGCCACGTACTGACTCCGATGCAGGAACAACAGCTTGCACTGGCACGTCTGATCCTGCTCGATCCGGCATTGGTGATCCTCGACGAGGCCACCGCGGACGCCGGGTCGGCCGGTGCCGACGAACTCGAGGCGTCGGCCGAGGAGGCGCTGCGGGGACGAAGCGCACTGATCGTCGCTCATCGGCTGAGTCAGGCGGCGCGTGCCGACCGCATCGTTCTGATGGACGACGGCCGGATCGTCGAACAGGGCTCGCACGACGAATTGGTCGGTCGTGGCGGCCGGTATGCGCGGCTGTGGGCCGCGTGGTCGGTAGGCCGGTCAGGCGAGTAGGGCCGCGACCACGCCGAGCCCGGGGATCGCCGCGATCGTCGTGACGAGCGCCGCGTCGCGGGCGAGGACCATGCCGCGACCGTAGGCGCTCGCGTAGACGAACACGCTCTGGGCGGTCGGCAGCATCGCGACGACGACCACCGCGAACAGTTCGGTGCCGTCGAGACCGAGCAGGTAGCGACCCATCGCCCACGCGAGCAGGGGTTGGACGACGATCTTGAGTACCGACGCGAGCGCGATGTCGCGCCTGGGGCTGGTGCCCTTCTGGAGAACTCGCACCCCCTGCAGCGACAATCCGAAAGCGAGAAGTGCGCCGGGTACCGACGCGCCGCCGAGCAGCTGGATCGGCTGCAGCAGCGCGTCGGGCACCTGCCACCCCGTCCCCGCGACGACGAGCCCCGCGGCGCCCGCGACAACGATCGGATTCTTGAAGGGAGTGATGAGCGTTTCGAGCCGCGATATCCCCGGTCGCGCGGTGGACAGATCGAGTGCGGTGAGCGCGATGGGGGAGAGCACGATGATCTGGAAGAGCATCAGCGGTGCGACGAACGACGCGTCGCCGAGGACGAACACGGCGATCGGGATTCCGAGGTTGGCGGAGTTGACGTACCCGGAGGAGAGCGCACCGATCGTCAATTCGGGTACTGCGCGCTTCAGCCACAGCCGCGCGATCACGAGGTAGATGATGGCCACGGCGAAGGCAGTGGCCGCGCCGACGTAGAGGTGTTCGGAGAAGATCGTCGACAGGTCGGAGGTCGCGAGCGCGTCGAACAACAATGCGGGCGTCGCGACGACGAACACGATGCGGCTGAGCACGGTCTGCGCCTCGGCGCCGAGCGTGCCGCGGCGGCCCAGCACGAAGCCGATTGCGATGATCACGAAGATCACAGTGAATCCCGAGATCACACCAGACATGGTTGCCCAGTCTAATGACCTGCTCCTGAGGCTCCGTCGAGTGTGCAGTTGTCGTCGCGATTGTCAGGCTTGGATTCAGAAGGCCAATGCAACACCCCTGGATGAAGGGGTGCAGTCGTGGCGAGAAGGATTCCGTGGGAGACACGGGCAGCCGCGTACCG
>NZ_SLVY01000006.1 GCF_004345605.1 Rhodococcus sp. SMB37 | reverse complement strand
GGTGTAACGCTGTCGTCGATGGTGGTCAAGCATTTCCGGCGTCGGCGTGTCGATCTGTGGGTAACGATCTGGTGGATTAGCCGGTCAACAGGCACACCCCGGTCCGGCCCATCGACCGCAGCAGACCGTGCCGATCGCAGACCCGGGCCATCACCGCGGCGGTGTACTGAGAACCTCTGTCCGAGTGCATAATTGTGCCCGCCACCCGACCGCGTCGTGTCCTGACGGCCATCTCGACCGCCGCGGTCACCAACTCGGTGCGCATATGATCGGCGACCGCCCACCCCAACGCCCGTTTGGAGTGCTCGTCTTTGATCACGCACAGGTACATGTCACCTTCACCGCAGGTCAGGTAGGTGATATCGGATGTCTACACCGCATCGGTGCGGCCCTGATCGAAGATCCGTTGGACCAGATCCGGCGGGAACGTCGCGAACGGGTCGACGATCGTGGTCGGCGGCGCGAAAGTGCGCGGGCTGATCCCGACCAGACCGCGCTGCGCCATCACTTTCGCGACGGTTTTCGTGCTCACACGCTCGCCCCGTGCACGCAGTTCGGCAGTGATCCGCGGTGATCCGTATACCCCGTGGGAGTCCTTGTGGATCGACTCGATTCGCACCGCCAACTCTTCTCGACGTTGCCGTGCAGGATTCAATTGCGTTGCTGTCATCGATTTTACGTGCTTGTAGTATCCCGAGACCGAGACACCCATCAGGGATGCCATCCGGGTGATCGCTGTGCCGGCGCACTCCGCGGCCATCAACGCATACTTCTCTACCGTTGATGGTGAGCGGCGAAGTACGCCGAGGGTCGAGTGGCCCGGGGGAATCGCACCCCCGGGCTCTCACAGAACCGTGCGTGACAGTCTCCCGTCACACGGCTCCTACCATCCAGTCGCCATGAAACCACGGGTATACCCCCAGTGAGCAAACAATCGAGGATGACGCTCCCCCACCGCTTTCCACCAGGAATTGACCTTCTTGAACCCGTGTAACCGCCGATACTTCTTACGAGCCCACCGCACCAAGTAGGTGTTGATGCGTTTGCACAGCGCATACAGTTTCATCCGGTAGAACCGGCCGTAATACTGCAACCAGCCCCGCACGATGGGATTGATCCATCGCACGATCCGGCCCAGAGTCCAGTCCGTGTGTCGGTGCAGGCGCCATCTGCGGACCTCCCGGTTGATGCGCTTCTCCGCATCGCGGCTGATGGCAGGCAGAAACGAGGTGAACAACTCCCCGCGTTTGTTGCGCGCCGACCGCATCCGGAATTCGTAGCCGAGAAACGTGAACGAGGTGTGCTCGTAGTCGAGCGTCCGCCTGTTCTCGTCCCGGCAGTAGACGATTTTCGTCTTGTCCGGATGCAGCTCCAACCCCACCTCGGCGAAACGCTCCCCGATCGCGGTCCTGATCATGACCGCCTGCCGCTCACTGACACAATGGATCACCGCGTCATCCACATACCGTTCGAATCCGATGTCCGGGAACTTCCGGGCCATCCACATATCGAACGCGTAGTGCATGAACAGGTTCGCCAAAATCGGCGAGACCGCGGACCCCTGCGGCGTCCCCCGATCCCGCTCCTCGAGCGTCCCGTCCGGACGTTGCAGCGGAGCCGACAGCCACCGCCGCACATACAACACCACCCACTCCTGGTCGGTGTTCGCCCGGACCGCTGTGATCATCAGTTCGTGATCAACGGTGTCGAAGAAACTTGCGGGTGTCCAGATCGAGCACCCACTCTTTCTCGAAACACCGCGTACGACATGCCGCAACCGCATCCAACGCCGACCGCTTCGGGCGATATCCGTACGAGTCCGGATGGAACAGCGGCTCCACCCGATCCTCCAACTCCATGGCCACCACCGTCTGCGCGACCCTGTCCGCGACCGTCGGCACACCCAACACTCGAACACCGCCACCGGCCTTCGGGATCTCCACCGCCCGAACAGGCGGCGGAAAATATGTCCCCGACGACATCCGATTCCACACCTTGTAGAGGTTGTCCTTCAGGTCGGCTTCGAGCTCCTCGACGGATTGCCCATCGACCCCGGCGGCACCCTTGTTGGCCTTGACCCTACGATACGCCTCTGCCACGGCCCATTTCGATATCTCGAACGGTTTTCCCAGCGATTTCGATTGCTTCATCCAGCTCCTCCCGGTCACTGCCGGTTGACTGCTTCACCAACCCGGATGGTCCGGCCCCTTCGCTCCACACCCGTTACAGGTGCTTCACCACTACTACGAACCGGTCCGCCGGCACACCCCGCCTCGGTACTCAGCGGCTCACAGTTTCTGCTGCTCGCCGCGCTCCCTCTCGCCTCGCCGAAGCGAGCGCAGTATCGGGGCGTGCCTTCCCACGTTCCGCGGGAACGCCGCAGATCAGGATCACGTCGCCTCCATGCCGGACACCACCTGGCCAGAAGTCGGGACACCCGCCAGATTCATCCCGGCGCCAAAAAGAAGCTCCGGTTTCGATGTCGTCTCATCCATTTCGACACGTCGTCAGCGATTCACTCGCGTTCGTCTTCCTGATCCCCGCCTGACGCTTCTACCAGCGCCTTTTCCTCATCGCTCACCACGACGGTCTTCAGCCAACGCAGCATGAGGTGGTTTGAAGCCTCCCACCCGACTGGCGACTCCGAAGGGCCACAACTCCTTCATCATTCACGCAACACCACGATCGTCCGCATGTCCTACGTCATGCGACCTCCCATGTTCGTGGCACACCTTTTTTCAAGAAGGCTGCCTCGGCCCGCAGTTCCCGATTCTCGCGTTCGAGCTGCGCCAGACGAGCACGCTCGGTCAGCGTCAGTTCGCTCGCCGGGCCGCCGCCGTGTGTCTCACGATACTTGCTAAGCCACCGCCGCAGACTGTCGTCGCCGACCCCGTACGCCTTGGCGACTTCACTGACCGGTTTCGACGAGTCGATCACCTCGCGGCACAGTTCGTCCTTGAACTCTGCCGAGAAGGATCGCCGTGATCTGCTCATGCTGGTCGGACTCATTTCAGTAGGCCCCTGTTCTAAGCGGGTCCACCGTCCGAAATCCCTGGGCCGATCAGAGTTTGCGGGCACCGTAGACACGCTTGTTGGTGACGAACACCGTGTGGACGGCGTTCGCGGCGTAGGAATCGGCCAGTTGCGCTACGGAGATGCGTCCGCGCGCCTTGGCCTGTAGTAGGTGGACGGGGCGATGCTGATGCCGTGTTCGGTGAGCACGGCACAGATCGGGTCGACGCCGAAACGAGAACGGTGAGCTTCAATGTAGTCGACGATCACCGCAGTCGGCGGTTAACTTCCGTCGCGCGAAAACCGCGCTCTCGGTCTTCAATATTTCGTGGACCCTGCGTATTGCGGATACACCGATCCTGCTCCGACCTTCGTCGACATGCATGTCGAGTCTACTGTCGAGAACCGGTCCCGGATGCGGCCCGTGGAACCCCTACTTCGCGGACTACCAAATGGAATTGGGACCGATCACCACCTACTGGTCCGATGGCACCGTAACGGGATATTCCGGGTGCGACGGGTGTGGATCAGGTCGGCTAGGGTGTGTCCGAATTCATTGAGTCCGCCCGCAGTTTCGATTTACCGCATCATCAAGGTACCGCCATCGACGGGGAACACCTGGCCCGTCATGAACCGGGCTCCTGGGCTCGATAGGAAGGCAAGTACCGGGACGAAGTCCTTCTCGACGTCACCGAGCTTTCCTCCAAGCGGTACCGCGGTGGCCATGTGGGCGTCGTGGGCTGCCACCTGCTCCGATGTCATCGCTGCGCGGGTCTTGTCGTACATGGGGGTCCAGATGGCAGGGGCAATAGCGTTGACCGTGATGCCGTACTTGCCCCACTCCTGAGCCGCAGTGCGGGTCCAGGCGACTACTGCACCCTTGCTCGCCGAGTATGCAGCCTTGTTCTTCAAACCCTGGACGCCCGCGGCGGATGCAAAGTTGATTACCTGCCCGCCATTGTCCTTCAGGTGGCGAAAGGCCGCCTGATTCGTAAGAAACGTGCCCGTCGCATTGATGCTCATGACCCGATTCCACGTGTCGAGGGGAATGTCCTCGGCCGCTCCTCCCGGAGCGATACCCGCAGCGTGAATCAGCACATCGAGGCCGCCCAGGATCTCAACCGCTCGAGTGAGAGCTGCCTCGACCGAGCCCTGGTCCGCAACATCGCATTGCACGAACCCCGCCTTGCTCGCCTCAGCGATCTCACGCCCTTCCCGTTCGGAGACGTCGAGCGACACGACGTCGGCGCCGAGACCGGGGAGTCCCCGGACGAGCCCCTCACCCATCCCGCTCGCGCCTCCGGTGACGATGATGCGCCTATCCTTCAAAGTTTCCGACATTCGAGTCTCCTGATTTCGGGGGCGGCAGGGAAGAACCCTCACCGGCCAAGGCGATTCACGACAACTTTGTGATCACGTCGCGACCGAACCGTTCGAGAGTCTCCGGTGCGGCGAAGTCGTGGAACCGGAGAACGAACAGTTCCACACCGCGCTGACGTTCCTCGTTCAACTGGTCGATCAGCATATCCGCTGTTCCTACAAGTGGTGCACCCCAACTCTGGTCAGGCATCCGACGTGCCGTCGCGGCCGCCACGTCCGGAATCTGCTCCCTACTCTGCGCGAACCCCACTGCGTACTGCGCAGAGATCCGTGCCTGCCCGCGCAGTGGCGCCAACTCGTCGATCCGGTGCCGGGCACTCCCCAGACAGTTCCACCAGTCGGCGTGTTCCGCCACAAGCGGCATCGTCAGTTGCTTCCCACCACCGCCGATATGGATCGGAATGCGGCTTTGCACTGGGGCCGGTAATCCGTACGCGCCACGAAGCCGAAAATGGCGGCCGTCGTAGTCGAACGGTTCCCCGTTGCACATCTTCCGGAAGATCTCGATGGTCTCCCCCAAGGCCTCCGCGCGTTCACGACCTGATCCCACCGGGATGCCGAACATGTCGAATTCCGCCTCGACCGACCCCCACCCGAGTCCCAGGTCGAGTCGCCCTCCACTGATGTTGTCGACAGTTGCCGCCATCTTCGACAGCAGTGCAGGATGACGAAGCGGGTTGCAGCCCACAAGATGACCGAGTCGGATCGTGGAGGTGGCACCGGCGAGCATGGTCAGCAATGTCCAGCTTTCGAGGCTGTCCGTAGGCCTTCCTCCGGGCGAGTAGAGATGATCCATAAGCCAGAAGGAATCGAATCCGGCGTGTTCGGCAGCAACTGCACGAGCCCGCATGCCACTGACATCGATCCGGAACTGGGGTACGAAGACGCCGAATTGCATTGACACCACAGGCTCTCCTTTTCTCGTCGCGTTCTGAAGACCGACATCCGCAAGTCGTGCGGCGGAATGGGTTACGGCTGACCTGGAAGCAATCGGACGAACAGAGCTTCGGCATCGGCCGTCACATCGGGGCCGTGGTACAAGCGGCCGGATACCCAGGTCTTGCGGCCCTCTATCCGATCGATTGTCCCTTCCACCAGCAGTGGCCTGTAGACAGGGGTGATCTTGCGGTAGTTGACCTTCAGAAAGGCTGTGCGCGAGTGTGGTTGCCCCTTCTCGCTAACGAACATACCGAGAAAGTCATCGAACAGCAGCGGTATCATACCGCCGTGAACCGCACCGTTGCCTCCGAGGTGTACGTCGCTGAACTCGACGGTAGCGCGGAAGGTGTGCTCGTCGAGGTATTCGACATCGAACGGCACCAGGGTGGGATGGCCACGCGAGCTCATCCCTATCCGACGAGACGCACGATCATCCTCCACCAGCTGCCGGGAGGACTCGAGTCGATCCGCGGCATCACGGAACTCGCGCTGCAGCGTCGCCATCAATTCCCGGTCCGGGGCCGCGGCGCACAGGGCAGCATGCATCCGACGGAACTCGGCGACGAGGGTTTCGAATTCGTTCCCGCCCTTGCTGACCGCAGCATCCGTCCCGACCTGTCCGGTCATCGCTTCTCCGCCGATCCGGAAGGGGACAGTTGCAGTTCCGTGGGCACGGTTCCGATGATTCCGTTCTGCTCGAGTGCTGCCAGTTCGTCGTCGTCGAGTCCGAGTTCACCGCCGAGAATTTCCCGATTGTGCCGCCCGAGCGTGGGCGTACCGCTGCGGTGGAAGCGCTCGGGTCCGACGGAGAATCTCATGGGCCAGCCCTGGTACCAGTCGGGGCCGGCGTCATCGTGGTCGAAGGTTTCGTAGTACTTCCGATGCGACAGTTGGGGGTCCTGCAGATAATCACTGCTGCCGGCGACCTTGGCTGCGGGAACGCCGTTGTTCGACAGAAGTTTCGTCAGGTAGGCCACTTCATGCAGCGATGTGGTGTCGGCCAACAGAGCGTCGAGCCGATCATGTGCTGCATGACGGCCTTCCGGTGTGGCGAAGTCCGGATCCCCGAAGCGGTCCGGGCCGAGCGCCTCGAGCAGTGCGTTCCACTCTGCGTTGTCGCGCACCGATAGGGCGATCCAGCCGTCGGTTGTGGGGTACACGCCCTGCGGCGCAGCCGAGACGCTCCGATTTCCGACGCGATGCCGAATCTCCCCTGTCATCGAATGGTGAATGACCGGTTCCGGGCACGCAGTTGCTCCGACCTCGATCTGGCATACCTCGACCAATTGTCCACCGCCACCTCGACGCCGATGTTCCAGGGCGGCGAGCGTCGCGACCACGCCGTGCATCGCGACGAGCGGGTCCGTATAACCGCCGGGAGTCTGCGGTTTCCCGTCAGGAGGACCACTGACATACGACTGCCCGGATACCTGTTCGAACGCGTTGCCCCAGCCGACGTAGTCGCGCCAGGGTCCTTCGAGGCCGTACCCCGGCATGCGAACCATGACGATGTTCGGGTTGATGTCGCGAACGCGGTCCCAGCCGAAGCCGAGTGTCTCGATCACGCGCGCCGAATAGTTCTCCAGGAGGACGTCCGCGGAGGCGAGGAGTTGCTCGAGCAGTTCCCGACCCTCGTCACGGGTGAGGTCCAGTGTGAGTGACCGTTTGTTGAGGTTGACCGCTCGGAAGCGACCGAACTCGTACCATCGGGGGCCGAGCGCGGGCCCGGACATGTTGAATCGGAAACCGTCCGGCCGCTGCAGGGATTCGATCTTGACGACATCGGCGCCCATTGCACCGAGGTACGTGCCACACGCGCCGCCGGCCCAGAATGTGCCCAGGTCCAGGACCCGCAGTCCTGCCAGCGGGCGCTGTGGATCGGCACCCGGTGTGACTGCGGGCGGCAGGCGACGTGGCCAGGGCGCCACGAGCACCTCGTCGGTGTGCTCCCCCAGTCGCGGCGCGGGCCGGTGCCACTGTGCGGGGCTGCCGGACAGTCGCCACGGAAAAGATGGGTGAAGGAATTCCCCGTTCCGGGAGGCGGCACGGGTGAAGAACCCGCGTTCGGTCCACTGCGCGCTTCGCACGATGGATGCACCGTCGTGCACCGGGACAGCCGGGATACGCAAGGCCTGGCACAGTTCGACGACGTCCTCGGCGCGCTGGTCCGCAAGCCAGGCATCGACACGGGCTTCGAAGTCCGCGCGGTCCGGCCCACCGGTACGCAGTTCGTCCTGCTTGTCGGCGTATTCCTCCGCGCCGACGAGGAGGCACACGTCGCGCCACTGCTGTCCGGTGAGGACGTTGATGCCGACCCAGCCGTCGGCGCACGGTTTGACCCCGAGGAGCACATGGCCGGGACTGTTGGGGCCTCGGCCCATCCTCGCCAGAACTCCGTTGGTGAGCACCGGAAACGACGTGGCCGAGTGCGCACATTCGAGCAGCGAGGTGTCCACATCGCTTCCGCGGCCGGTGCTCCGGGCAGTCTCGACCGCGGTGAGGATCCCCACTGCCAAATAGGTGCCCGCAATGAAGTCCAGGTAGGCGCCACCGACTTTGGTAGGTGCCGAGGAGTACCCTCCGCGGGCGGCGACCCAGCCCGCACGAGCCTGCAGCGTCAGGTCTGTTGCAGGTAGGTGCGCGTCGGGACCGTCCTGGCCGAAGTTCGACAGACGCGCAATCACCAGACCGGGATTGTTCTTGCGCAGCAGTTCCGGCGCTAGTCCTCGGACCTCGAGTCCACCCGGTCCGAAGTTCTCCACCAGGATGTCGGCGCCTGCGACGAGGTTCCCGATCCGCTCGGTCTCGGACGGGTCGACCACGATCCCGCGTTTGTTCGCCGAGACGTATCCGAACAGGCCGCCATCGACGTGTTTCGGGTCGGTGGGAGCGAAGGGGCCCTCCCTCCGCAGGGGATCCCCCTCGGGGCCTTCGACCTTGACGACATCGGCTCCCAGATCGGCGAGCAGTCGCGCCGCGAAGGGCGCGGCAATGCCGGTGGCAAGTTCGACGACACGCAGACCATCGAGCGCTCCGACGCTCACGACGCTGAACCGAGCAACTCGCCGAGTCGGCCCAGATGCCATTGAGCAGAACCGAGTCGAAGTTCGGTGTTCTTGGCCCACAACAGATACCGGTGGACCGGGTAGTCCAGAGCAACCCCGATTCCGCCGTGCAGTCGCTGCGCAGTACCGGTGACGCGGGCAGAGCCCTCCGACGCCCAGAACTTCGCGATGGAAATCTCTCGCTCGGCCGACAATCCACGGTCGAGTCGCCACAGAGCTTGCAGCGTCGTCACCCGGATCGCCTCCGTGTCGATGAACGCCTCACCCGCATGGACCTTGACCGCTTGGAACGTCGCGATCACACGCCCGAACTGCTCGCGCTCGTTCGTGTAGTTCGCGGTCAGATGAAGCGCGCCCTCACACACACCGAGCAACATGGCCGAGGATCCCGCGACAATACGTTGCCACACCCACTGCAACGCAAAATGGTCCCGATCGGCGTCGACGACAACGTCGTCGGATGCCACCGCGACCCCGGTGAGGGTTACCGTGGCTGCGGGCTCTCCGTTGGTGGTGTCCTGCGCGGTCGTCTCTACGCCGTCGGCCCGCGGATCGACAAGCACCAGGACCGGGCCGTCTGCCGTGTCCGCAGCAAAGAGGATCCGGTCGGCCTGCTCCGCCCACGGGACGGACGACAGCACACCGTTGAGAGTCCAGCCCTCGCCATCGCGGCTCGCGGCGGGGCGAGCAGTGCGCTCCGCGGCGTCGATCCCGACGGTCAGTATCCGCGAGCCGTCTACCACGCCGGGCAACCACGCGCGGCGTTGCGCCTCGGAGCCGAAGCGGTCGATCGCAAGCGCTGCGACAGTGGAGAACAACACGGGTACCCGGGCGAGTCCTCGACCGCATTCGGTGAGGACGCATCCGAATTCGACGAGACCCAGACCGCTACCTCCCACGTCCTCGGGCAGTGCGATACCCAGCAAGCTCGCGCTGGCGAGCGCGGACCACAGCTCTGTGTCCGGCCATTTCGGGGCAGTCGAATCTCGCGATGCAACCACTGTGGCGGTCAGTTCCCGCACCGCCACCTGTTCCTCGGTGGGATCGAAATCCATGCTCAGTCCTCGTCTTCCGATGTGATCGATCGTCGGCGGCGAGCGCTCACCGCTTCGCGCGCACCATTCCCAGCGCCGATGTCGCGATCATCTCCAGCAGCATGTCGTTGTTACCGCCACCGAAGGTGCCCACGACCGCGCCGCGATACGCAGTCTCGACCCGCCCGTGCAGCACAGCGCCCGGAGAGCCGTTCCGCAGGGATCCTGCGTGGCCCAGTACCTCGAGCAGATCGGCCGTGGCCTCGATGAGCATTTCGGTGCCGTACACCTTCGACACTGCTGCATCATGTGCGGTGAGCGCACCGCCGCCGTTGGCCAAAGCGACCATGCGCCAGTTGAACAGTTTCATCGCCTCGAGCCTCGCATCGACCCGCGCGAGCGTGTGGCGTACCCACGGCGTGTCGATCAACCGACCGCCATCGCTCGTCTCGGCAGCGGCGGCCCACTCCCGGCCTTCCTCGGCGAGGCCGAGGATCCAGCCGCGCGACGCCGCCAGTGCGACGCGCTCGTGGTTGAGCTGCGTCGTGATGAGCCGCCAGCCGTCGTTCTCGTCTCCGACCCGGTTGGCCACCGGTACCCGTAGGTTCGAGTAGTACGTCGATGTCGTCGCGCGTACGCCGTCCTCGGCGATGGTCGGAAGCGGCGTGACCTCGAACCCGGGGCTGTCTGTGGGCACGATGAATATCGACAGGCCCTTGTGTTTGGGTGCGGCAGGGTCGGTGCGTGCGGCAAGCCAGATGTAGTCGGATACCGCGCCACCGGTCGTGAAGATCTTGTTGCCATCGATGACATAGTCGTCGCCGTCGCGCACGGCCCGGGTCTGCAGCGACGCGAGGTCCGTGCCGGATCCGGGTTCGGTGTACCCGACAGCGAAATCGATCTCACCGCTGAGTATCGACGGTAGGTAGCGTTGCTTCTGCTCCTCGGTACCGTATGTCATCAGTGTGGGGCCGACGGTGTTCAGCGCAAGCATCGGAATTGGGACGCCGGCGCGCTTGGCTTCGTCGAAGAACACGAACTGCTCGAGTTCGGAACGGCCTTGGCCGCCGTACTCGACCGGCCAGCCGATCCCGAGCCAGCCGTCACGGCCGAGTGTTGCGGAGATTTCCTTCAGACGATCTCGGCCGAATATTTCCTTGCTCGAGCGTTCTTCTGCGGTCACCAGACCCGCAAAATAGGCACGAAGTTCGTCCCGGAGGGCGAGCATGCTGTCGGTAAAGGCGATGTGCATCGGACCTCATTTCCCTCACTAGCGGCGGATCAGCGTGTCACTCATCAACTCGATATCGCGCACGAAATCGTCATAGCTGCGGCTGGTCGGCTCGATCGTGATCCAGGTGACGCCGGAGCCGGCGTACTCGTCGAGTCGCGGTGCCAGTGCGGCGCAGAACGCCGAGGTTCCTTCGGTACGCAGCAAATCCTTCTCGAACGGCACGAAGCTCACGTCGATGTCCGACTTGCCCAGTTCGGCGCGGCGCTTGTTCTGCTCGGTGATCAGGGAATGGAGCGTGTCGATACTCTCGAGAGCCGGCGTGCGGGTGATTTCGGCCGTACGCGCGTTCTGCGCCATCGGCATCCATCCGTCCCCGGACTCAACGGCCCGGCGCTGCGCCGCCTTGCTGTTGCCCCCGATCCAGATGGGTGGGCCGCCTTCCTGAGTTGGCAAGGGAAGCGAAACATGGTTTTTCACAACGAATTCCGAACCTTCGTGATCGAGGCCCGCCCATGTCGCCCGCATCGCGGCGATAGCCTCGTCCAGCAGCTTGCCACGTCGCGAAAAGTCCGCTCCGAGCGCGTCGAACTCCGACTTCAGATATCCGGCGGCCATACCGAGGGTCAGGCGACCACCGGACAGGACGTCGAGGCTCGACGCCGATTTTGCGCCCAGGTACGGACTGCGGTACCCGGCGACCATGACGTAGGTGATGAGACGGATCCGCTTGGTGGCCTCCGCGGCCATGCTCAGCGATACGAAGGGATCGAAGGCGTGATGCCCTCCGTTTGCCAGCCAGTCCTTGTCCGGGTACGGATGCTCGCTCATCGAGAACCCGTCGAAGCCGGCATCCTCGATGAGCCTGGCCGCCTTTCCGAGACTGCCGTCTCCGATCCATTGCGGATAGCGCTTCACCGCGCGCATCGGGAACATCAGATTGAACTTCAGCAGCATGGCTTGCCCCTCTCCGTCAGCGCAGCAACTCGCGGGCGATCACGACACGCTGTACTTCTGTGGCGCCTTCGCCAAGACGCTTGACGCGTAGGTCGCGGTACCAGCGCTCGAGCGGCAGCTCGTCGGACAAGCCGAGTGCACCGTGGATCTGAATGCACCGGTCGAGGATCTTGAATGCCGCTTCGGTGCCATACATTTTCGACACCGAGGCATCGACCTTGACGTCCTTGCCGAGGTCGGCGTTCCACGCGGCCTGGTACATCAACAGCCGTGCCGCGCGCAGTTCCACCTCGCACTCGACGAGCATCCATTGGATGCCCTGCTTGTCGGACAGCTTGCCTCCGAACACGTCGCGGTCCTTCGCCCACCGACATGCCATGTCGAGCGCTTCCTGCGCAATGCCGATCGGCCCGGCTGCGTACATGATCCGGCCGTAGATGAGGAAATCACTTGCGAGCGCGAAGCCCTTTCCTTCCTCGCCGATCAGATTGCCGACAGGGATCCGCGCGTTGTCGAAGTGCACCTCGAACGGAGCAAAGGACGCCATGACGTTGATGCGATGGAACGAGACCCCGGGTGTGCCCTTTTCGACGATGAAACACGAGATCCCGCCGCGTCCTTCGCCGGTGCGTGCGTACACCACGCCCCAGTCTGCATTCTCCGCGTGACTCGTCCACATCTTGCTTCCGTTGAGTACGTAGTGGTCGCCGTCGCGGACAGCCTTGAGCTGGATGGCGCGGGCGGGATCGGAGCCGCCGGACGCCTCGCTGATCGAGGTGTAGGCCTTGGTTGCCGTGCCGTCGATGATCGGCTGCGCAAACTTCGCGAACTGTTCGGGTGGCGCCTTGAACATCACGTTGGGTGGGTTGCCACCGAAAGCACCGAGAGCCGGAAAGAATGCTCCCATACGGCATTTGGCTGCTTCTTCAGCGACAACGACCTGCCCGAGGACGCTCAGTCCTGCGCCGCCGTACTCGGCCGGGGTTTGCATGGCCCACAGGCCGAGTTTGCGTGCCTTCTCCTGAAGCACCAGCAACTGTTCGCGCGGCAAACCGGCGGCGTCGTGCGGAAGGGTGTCTTCGAGCGGGTGAACCTCGGTCGCCATGAACCGGCGCACGGTGTCCCGCAGCATGCGGAACTCCTCGGGTAGTTCCCAGGCGCCGGTGATCGAAGTGTCTTCGACGGTGGTCACGAGACTCCTTCTAGACGGTCGTGCCGAAACGGCGGGCGCGTGCGTTTTCGAGCTGAGGGACGTGGTTCGCGTCGTACTGTTCGATCCAGTCCTGCGGGAGCTTGCCCCACGCGTCGCCGATTCGCAGACGTCCACCGTCGTTGAGGATCTCGGCGCCGACCACGTCGCCCACGAAGATCGTGCTCTCCTGCACGTCGAGCGACGCGGAGACGCGCGCCTCGACGTAACTGTGGGCATCGAGAAGGATGGGCGCTCCGGTGACACCTGTCTTGGTACGCAGTTTCGAGATCTTCTCGCCGTCGCGGCCCGAGCTGCCACCCAGCGTCATGAGGATCTCGAGCGACTTGTCGACCTGGTCATCTTCGGAGCTGAGCATGTGCATCACGAAGATCCCGGACTCGAGCACCATGTCGTGGGTCTTATTGTACTTGGTGAGGCTGATGGTGGCGCGCGGGGCCTCGGGGATGATGCTGGCCGATCCGGCGGACAGCGACATGAGACCGTTCGCGAACCCACCGTTGATGGTGGTGATGGCAACCGGGAACGGGCGCAGGCCTGCGAGGGCGCGGTTCGCGGCGTCGGTGTCGAGGGTCATGGATCTCTCATTTCGTCGAATCGGATGTGACCTGGAGCTGCAGCCGGGTGGCGGCAGTGGATCTCGAAAGCAATTGGTCTAGAGGACGGTCCAGGTGTTGTTGCCGTCGAGAACCTGCTGCAGGTCTGCCGGCGTGGTTTCCTTGGCGCGGACGACCTGCTCGCGGGCGCCATCGTCGTAGGTGGGGCGCGCGACCCGACGCACGATTCCGGTCACGGTGTAGTTGAGGCCCTGGTCCGACAACCGCGACAGTGCGTAGGCGTATTCGGGGTCGTCGGTGTGCGCATCGTGGACAACGATGTGGCCCGGATCGACGTCGCTCGTACGAGCGACACTCAATCCGAAACCTTTGCGCACCAGACATAGTTCGCCGTCGGCACCGAACACGATCGGCTCACCGTGCCGCACATGGATCAGTCGCGACTCGGCACCTTCCTTGCGGAGAACGTCGAACGATCCGTCGTTGAAGATCGGGCAGTCCTGCAGGATCTCGACGAATGCCGAACCCCGGTGCTGGGCGGCTGCCAGCAGAACCTCTGTCAGTCCGGCACGATCGGAATCAAGCGCACGTCCCACGAAGGTCGCCTCCGCACCGATCGCCAATGACATCGTGTTGAACGGCGCATCGATCGAACCCATGGGTGTCGACTTGGTGATCTTGCCGACCTCCGAAGTCGGCGAATATTGCCCTTTTGTCAGTCCGTAGATCCGATTGTTGAACATAAGGATTCGCATGTTCACGTTGCGGCGTAGTGCATGGATGAGATGGTTACCGCCGATGGACAGCGAGTCGCCATCACCGGTGACGACCCACACCGACAGGTCCGGACGGGTGACGGACAGGCCGGTCGCGATGGTCGGTGCACGACCATGGATCGAATGCACCCCGTAGGTCTCGAGGTAATACGGGAACCGCGACGAGCAGCCGATACCCGACACGAATACGATATTCTCGCGCTTCAGCCCCAGTTGCGGCAGCATACTGCGGACCGTTGCAAGGATGACGTAGTCGCCACATCCGGGGCACCACCGCACTTCCTGCGAGGACATGAAGTCCTTCGCCTTCTGCGGTACGTCGGTGCGCGGTATGTCGGCGAGGGCGCTGAGGCCCAGGTCGATGCCGACGCGGGCGCTCGAATCGATTCCGTTCGAGATGACACTGGTCATGGTGTTCTCCAAATCGGTGCGCACTGTCATCGGGTGACAACAGCGGCAACGGCGGCGGGTGTCTTCGCGGCTTCGGTGGCAGCAAGGGTTCCGGCGAACTCCCCGAGAAGTGCCTCGTGCAGTTCATCCGCGAGAAAGGCCATTCCGGACACCTTGGTCACGGGTTGGATGTCGGCGTCGAAGCGAGCCTTCAACAGCATCGACAACTGGCCGAGGTTCATCTCCGGCACCACCACTCGCCGGTATCGTCCGAGGACCTCACCGAGGTTGGCGGGCATCGGGTTCAGGTGCCGCAGGTGTGCACGAGCGATCGTGTGCCCGGAGTGTCGCATCCGACGCACAGCTTCGCCGATCGGCCCGAAGGATGATCCCCACCCCAGTACCAGGATGTCGGCATCGCCATCCGGATCGTCGACGACCAGATCCGGCACCTCGACGCGGGCAATCCGTGCATGGCGCACCCGAGTCATCAGCTCGTGGTTGTCGTGGGTGTAGGAAATGTCGCCGGTACCGTTGGCCTTCTCGAGTCCGCCGATGCGGTGTTCGAGTCCCGCGGTGCCGGGTACAGCCCAATCTCGTGCAAGGGTCTCGGGATCGCGAGCATACGGCAGATACGCGTCGGCCTGATCCGCATCATGCGGCGCCGTGGCGAGGTCGGATTCGATGGCGGGCAGTGAACCGACGTCCGGGATGGACCACGGTTCCGAACCGTTGGCGATCGCACCATCGGACAACAACATCACCGGTGTGCGGTAGGTGACGGCGATCCGGGCGGCTTCCAACGCGGCGTCGAAACAATCGGCGGGTGACTGCGGCGCGACGATCGCGACCGGAGATTCTCCGTTGCGTCCGAACATTGCCTGCAACAGGTCGGCCTGCTCCGTCTTGGTGGGTAGACCGGTGGACGGGCCGCCGCGCTGGACATCGACGACGATGAGTGGGAGTTCGGTCATCACCGCGAGACCGATCGCCTCGGACTTGAGCGCGACACCTGGCCCGGACGTACTGGTCACTCCCAGGGCGCCACCGTAGGACGCGCCGATCGCCGCACCTATGCCGGCGATCTCGTCCTCCGCCTGGAATGTCACCACACCGAACTGCTTCAGCTTGCTCAACTCGTGGAGGATGTCCGAAGCCGGGGTGATCGGATAGGTCCCGAGGAACACATCCATACCTGCCGACTGCCCCGCCGCGACCAGGCCGTAGGCAAGGGCTGTGTTGCCGGTGATCTGGCGGTAGGTCCCGGCGGGGAGTTTCGCCGGGGCAACCTCGTAGGTCGTGGCGAACGACTCGGTGGTCTCGCCGTAGTTCCACCCGGCTTTCAGCGCGAGCATGTTCGCTTTCGCGATGTCCGGCTTCTTCGCGAACTTCTGTTCGAGAAACTCCTCGATCGCAGCCAACGGACGACCGTACATCCAGGACAGGACGCCGAGGGCGAACATGTTCTTGGACCGCTCGGCATCCTTCTTACCGATACCGACGGATTCGACCGCACCGATCGTCAGCGTCGCCATCGGAATGGCATGTACCTGGTACTCCTCGAAAGCCTCGGATTCGAGTGGATTACTGTCGTAACCCACCTTCACCAGGTTGCGTTTGGTGAAATCGTCGGTGTTGACGATCAGCGTTCCGCCGCGAGGAAGATCGGCGATGTTCGCCTTCAACGCAGCAGGATTCATCGCGACCAGCACATCCGGCCGATCGCCCGCGGTAAGAATGTCGTATTCGGCGATCTGGATCTGGAAGCTCGACACACCGTGCAGAGTCCCCTGGGGTGCCCGGATCTCGGCAGGAAAATTCGGCTGAGTTGCCAGGTCATTACCGAATGCGGCTGCCTCAGCTGTGAATTGGTCACCGGCGAGCTGCATGCCGTCGCCGGAGTCACCCGCAATGCGGATCACCACCTGCTCAAGCTTGGTCGCCCCTCCGGACGACCGCTGCTCCGAATCCGGAGCTATTGTCTCGGAACTCATCGTCTTATCCCGTTCCCTTCGGAAAAACACTGTGTCCTGCCGCAGCTCGCGTCAGGAAGTCGCCGAGACCGGCGGTGAACATGTCGTTGTCGTCTCCGGTGACCATGTGCCCGGCTTCACGCACATCGATCACCTCCAGATGTGAAATCAGGCCGCGCATCTCGTCTACTCCGGCCGCGGACACCACATCCGACGCCTGCCCGCGAACAAGTAGCACAGGGCGAGTGATCCTCTGCGAAGCCTCCGAGGCCCGCTGCCGGATCTCCTCACTGACAGGCGCGTCCGGATCCGTCGAGTCTTGCGGGGCGAGCATGGCCGGATCCCAGTGCCAGTACCAGCGGCCGTCACGCAGGCGCAGATTCTTCCGGAGGCCGTCCGCGTTGCCCGCGCGCGGCGTCCCTGGCTTGTAGGCCGAGACCGCCTCTGCGGCTTCTTCGAGGGACGCGAATCCGACCGGTGCGCTTTTCATGAACTCTCGCACCCTGCGACCGCCACCCATCTCTACCGTGACGGCGATGTCGACCAGGACGAGGATGTCGGCAAGATCAGGGTCCTCCCCGAGACCGATCAGCGCGACCTTGCCTCCGAGTGAGGCCCCGACGATGGCAACAGGAAGTCCCGGATTGGAATTTCTGACGGTGCGAACAATTTCCTGGAGATCTGCCAGGTGCGCGGAGACGCCGTAACTTCCGTCGGCCGCCCACTCACTGTCGCCATGGCCGCGCAAATCGACCGTATAGGCCACCCACCCGGCCGGCGCGAGTCGCGCGGCCGTGCGACGCCAGGAATGCCTGGTCTGCGCCACGCCATGCAGGAAAAGCACAACACCGTGCACCTGAGCCTCATGCACCTCGGCGGTCCATAGATCACCGACAAGGTCGACTCCCGCACCGCGGAACGTTGTACGACTCGGTGTCGCCTGCATTCGCTGCACCTCCCTCGCCGAAACGCTCGACCCTCCAAGTAGTCAGGCGCCCCAGCCGAGGATCTCGTCACCCGTCCGGGGCGCCTGAGCCCAGTCTATCTGACAGTACTGTTCATTTCTAGTGGGAACCTGTCGGAACTTCGATCACCACCGCACCGGCCTGTCCCCCGCCCGCACACATCGCCGCGACACCGATGCCGCCCCCGCGACGGCGCAGCTCGTGGACGAGAGAGATGACCATGCGCGCGCCGGACGCTGCTACCGGATGCCCGAGGCTGCATCCGCTGCCCAGCACATTGACGATGTTCTCGTCGATGCCGAGCTTCTTGCAGGCCGCGATCGGCACCGATGCGAACGCTTCGTTGATCTCCCACAGCGCTACGTCGTCGATTCCCACGCCTGCGCGGTCGAGCACCTTGGGGATGACATCGAGTACCGCCAGGCCTGTCCTGGCCGGATCCACCGCCGACGCCGCCCACGCCCGCACCGTCGCAAGGGGAATCAGTCCCTGTTCCGCGGCGAGTTCGCTGCCGACGATCGCCACGGCGGCGGCCGCGTCGTTGATGCCGCTCGCACTGCCCGCCGTCACGGAGAATCCCTCGATTTCGGGGTGGAGCAACTTCAGGCTCGCGAGCTTCTCGAGCGTGCTGTCCCGCCGCGGGTGTTCGTCGGTCGTGAATTCCACACGGCTACCGTCCGCCTGCAATGCCTGCACCGGGACGATCTCATCCTTGAAGGCACCCGCTTCGATCGCAGCGATCGCCCGCTGGTGCGAGCGAACGGCCCACGCATCCATCTCTTCGCGGGTGATGCCGACTTCCTTGGCCGTGTTCCATCCGACGGTGATGGACATGTCCATGTTCGGCGCTTCGGCGGTGTCCGGGTGGGTCGGCGGCATCCACTTCTCGGTGAATTCGTCGACCGTGCCCGGGGTGCGGAACTTCTGCCACGGCGCGGTCGACGACGAGTTGGTACCGCCGGCGATGATGGCTTTCTCGGCGCCCGCGATGATCGCCGCCGCAGCGTTGCTGATGGCGGTCAGGCTTCCCGCGCAGTGACGATTCACGGATTGCCCTGGTACCTGCAGCATTCCGGCGACGATGGCCGCGTGCCGCGCGATGTCACCGCCACCGTAGTTGGACTCGGCGAGGATGATGTCGTCGATCTGCGACGTATCCAGACCCGAGCGCCGCTGGACCTCATTCACCACCACCTGCGCGAGTTCCATCGCGGTGGTGTCTTTGAGGGTGCCCTTGAACGCAGTCCCGATCGGGGTACGGGCCCCTGCCACGATGACGGCGTCGATCTTTCCGTTGTCGGTCATGCTTTTCCTTACGATTCCGGAGTATTCGGTCAGCCGAGAGTGAAGGGGTCGCGCGTCTGGCCGCTCAACTCCACCCACACGGCCTTGGTCTCGGTGAAGTCCTTGATGGCGTCGATGCCGTTCTCGCGGCCGATGCCGCTCGCGCCCATACCGCCGAAGGGGACGTGTGGAGACACCGCGCGGTAGGCGTTGACCCACACCGTGCCGGCGCGCAGCTGCCCGGCCACGCGGTGCGCACGGTAGACATCCTTGGTCCACACGGAGCCCGCGAGCCCGAACTCGGTGCTGTTGGCTGCTGTGACCGCCTCGTCTTCCTCGGTGAAGGTCGACACCGCGAGCACGGGTCCGAAAACCTCCTCGGCAACCGCTCTCATGTCGGGTGTGACGTTCGTGAGAACGGTGGGCTTGACGAAGAATCCGCCAAGCTCCTCGACGGGCTCGGCGCCGTAGGCGATCGTGGCACCCTGCTCGCGAGCGGATTCGAAATGCGACAGAACCTTCTGGAACTGCGGTTCGTTGGAAACGGGCCCCATCTCCGTCTTCGGATCCTTGGGGTCACCGATCACGATTCGTGACGCACGGTCGACCACCTTCGCGACCAGTTCGTCGGCGACGGACTCGTGCACGAGAAGCCGCGAACCGGCCAGGCATGTCTGCCCGGTCGCTGCGAAGATACCCGCAACCACACCATTGGCCGCGGCATCGAGGTCCGCGTCGGGGAAGACGACCTGCGCCGACTTACCGCCGAGCTCGAGGGTGAAGCGGGTCATGTTCTCGATCGCGGCCTGCCCGACCTTGATCCCGGTCCCGGTGGATCCGGTGAAGGCGATCTTGTCGACACCAGGGTGCGACGCGAGCGCGGCACCGGTCTCGGGACCCCAGCCGGTGATCACGTTGACCACACCGGGCGGAAATCCCGCTTCGTCGAACAACCGTCCGAAGGCCAGCGTCGATGCCGGGGTGTGGTCGCTCGGCTTGATCACGAAAGTGCACCCGGCAGCGAGGCCCGCGGCCAGCTTCCAGGTGAGGAGCAGCAGCGGCGAGTTCCACGGTGTGATCGCACCGACGACACCCACCGGTTCGTGCGTGGTGTACACGAGGAAGTTCGACTTGTCGGTCGGAACGACGCTGCCCTCGAGCTTGTCGGCCAAACCCGCGTAGTAATAGTAGTACTCGGGCAGGCCCTTCATCTGACCCGACATCTCGCGCATCAGCTTGCCGCCGTCACGCACCTCGAGTTCGGCGAGGTTGTCGGCCTCGCGAGCGATGATGTCGCCGACCTTCCGCAGCAGCTTGCCGCGCGCAGTGGCAGTGAGGCGGCCCCATTCGCCGTTCAGTGCGTTGCGTGCCGCCTCCACGGCGCGGTCGATGTCCTCCTTGCTTCCGTCCGGGACTTCGGCCCACGGCGTGCCGGTATACGGATCGAGGCTTCGATACGTCTTTCCGGAAACCGCCGGGACCTCGACACCACCGATCAGCTGCCCGAATCGGAGGAGCTGGTCTGTCTCGACGCTGCTGCTCATGTGTACTCCTGTTCTAGCGCATCGTGGGAGCGCGGTCAGCGGAAGCGCGGGGTGCGCTTGTTCTTGCGAGAGTCGGATCGTCCGTCGCCCTGGTTTCCGATCTGCGTGTACGACAACCCGTTTCGAAGAGCAGTGGTCGGGTTCATTTCGAGGGCCTCCCAAATTGCGCGGACCGTACCCTGGATCGCCTCGGGCCGGCGGCCGGCAATCTCCGTGGCCAGCTGATGCGCTCGCTCCCGCAACTCCGTGGTGGGCGTGATCTCGGTGACGATGCCCGCACGCAACGCCGTGTCCGCAGTCATCCGTTCGTCACTCCCCAGCAGGGCCCACCTCAGCACTTCGCCGACGGGGATTCCACGAGCGAGCATGCCGATCGGTTCGAGTGCCGACACGATTCCGCCGTTGGCGTGCGGGTCGAAGAACGTGGCGTCCTCCGAACAGATCACGATGTCGGACTCGTTGATGAAATACATCGCACCACCGGCTGCCATACCGTTCACGGCGCACACGACCGGCTTCCATACCCGATGCTGCTTGGGACCGAGGTCGATACCCGGGTCCTCCTGATTCCATCTGTTCAGGTGCGCCCACCACGCTCCCTCGCTGAGGTCCACACCCGTACAGAACGCGCGCTCACCGTTGGCACGCAGGATCGCGACGTGGATGTCGTCGTCGTCGCGGACCCGCGCCCACGCTGCGGCCATGTCCTGGGCCATCGTCTCGTTGAAGCAGTTGAGCCGGTCCGGCCGGTTGAGCGTGATGGTCGCGATGTGGTCGGCGACCTCGAATTCGATCGTCTCGAACTCGAGGATTTCGGTAGCGGTGGTCGTTGCAGTTGTGTCGCTGTTGTCTGGCACCGCTTGTCCGTCGAGGTCGATGAATTGCTTGCGCAGGTCGTTCTTGGCGACCTTGCCCAGCGGGTTGCGGGGAATCACGTCGAGGATCTCGACCTGTTCAGGAAACTTCCGCACATTCAGGTCCGTGGTCCGCAGGTAGTCGCGGACGGATTCGAGAGTGGGAAGTGTGTCGGGGTCGACCGGAACGACCAGTGCGCACACACGCTCACCGGTGACCGGGTCGGGAAGTCCGATCACCGTGACGTCGGCGATGGTCGGATCACCGACCAGTACTTCCTCGACCTCGCGAGCCGAGACGTTCTCCATCTTGCGGACGATGATGTCCTTGATCCGTCCGGTGACGGAGACACAGCCGTCGGCGTCGAGGAAGCCGAGGTCGCCGGTCCGGAAGAACCCGTCGGCGTCGAACGCGTCGGCATCGAGGGAGGAGTCGACATAACCCTTGAACATCTGTGGAACGTTCAACCGGATCTCGCCGACCTCACCGACCGGAAGCTGCCTGCCGTCCGCATCGACGACACGGATTTCGCCGCCCCTACCCGGCACACCCTCGAATTCTGCGTGCTGAAGGTCGGTGTCGCCGGGTCGGCCCCACGTCGCGTACGGACATTCGGTCATTCCGTAGCCGGAGATGATCCCGACACCACCGAGTCGGTTCTTGGCATCCTCATGAAGGGTGCGCGGACGTCCGGCTCCGCCCATCAGCACGGCACGTGCCTGCGGGAACAACGGTGCGATGCCCCGTTCGTGGGAGATCCTCAGGTACTCGTTGGTGAAGGGGAGGCCGGAACCGACGAGTGTCACGCCCTGTTCGATGAGGAAGTCTGTGGTCTCTTCCGGCACGAACGTAGCGCCGACCAACAAGGTGTGTCCCATTTCCAGCGCGTGCAGCAGGTGGCCGAGGCCGCCGACGTGCCCGATCGGGATGAGCGCCGCACACCGATCGTGCGGTGTGGTCTGCAGATTGTCGGTGAACGTTGCGGATGCGGCGAGCAGGGTACGATCGGTGTGCTTGACGCCTTTCGGTGCCGACGTCGTACCGGAGGTATAGAGGATCCACGAGATCTCCGGACCGAATCGTGTCTCGGAGGACATCAACGCGCGTGGCGGGAGGATCGCCGGCGCACTCGCCGGCATCGAATCGTCGACCGCGAGGACGTCCATCCCCGGCCTCGCGGCGGCCAACCGCGCGGCCATGCCCGCGTGGTCGAATCCGCGGAATTCCGACCGGACGATCAGCAGCGATGTCTCGAGCTGATCGGTGATGAACTTGACGTCTTTGTCCCGCAGCATCATCACCAATGGATTCTGCACTGCTCCGAGCCGGGTCAGAGCTACTGCAAGGGCCATGGACTCGACTGTGGTCGGCAACTGCCAGGACACGACATCGCCTGCGCGGACACCGCGCTCGTAGAGGGCGGCGGCGACCCCCTCGGCGAGATCACGGAACTCGGCGAACGTGAACGATCTGCGGTGCTCGTTGACCGCGAACTGCGCATCAGGGGTCACTCGGGCCCGGGCATCGACGAGCTCCCAGATACTAGCGGTGGAAAGACGAGTGGCTGTGGCGGCGGTGGTCGTCAATGTTTCGCTCCCACTGCGATCAGGTCGTCTGCGACGACTCTCTTGAGAATCTTGCCTGCCGGACCCAGTGGCATTTCGCTGCGGAATTCGAAACGACGCGGCTGCTTGTATCCCGCCAGTTCCGCGCGGCACAAGCTGGTGAGTTCCGCAGCAAGACCCTCGGTGTCGACACTGCTTCTCGGTACGATCACGGCTACCGGCGTCTCGCCCCATTCGGGGTCGGGCACGCCCACCACTGCGACCAGCTCGACGTTCTCGTGATGCCCGATGACTCGTTCGATCTCGGCCGGATACACATTGAAACCACCCGAGATGATCATGTCGGTCTTGCGGCCGGTGATGTGCAGATATCGCTCGCTGTCGAGGAATCCGAGGTCGCCGGACCACAGACCGGTCGGACGAAATGTCTCGGCGGTCTGCTGTGGACGGTTCCAGTACCCGATTGCGTTCGCATCGCTGACGATGACGATCTCGCCGATTTCGCCCGTGGGCAGTTCATTGCCATCCGTGTCGACGATCCGAATCCAGCACATCGGTGTCTCCTGTCCACACGAAGTGCGGATCGACTCCTCCCCTGCCACCATGTCGCGGTGGTCCTGCGGTGTGAGAATGGTGGCCTGGCCACCGCATTCGGTCAATCCGTATCGCTGTTGCAGATCGCATCCGAGCATGTCCATGGCCTTCTTCGCCAGGTTGGGCGGAACTGGCGCGGAGCCGTAGCTGATCCGCCGCAGGCTGGATACGTCTCGTATCGGCCCTTCCTCGAGGATCTTCAGCGTGCGCTGCAGCATCGTCGGGATGAAGGTGGTGAAAGTGATCCTGCTGCGTTCGATCTCGTCGATCACAGCCTTCGGATCGAAGCGCTGGTGGATCACCATGGTCTGGCCCAGGTATGTCCACGCCAGTGTGCGGACCATTCCGCCGGCCGTGAAGAACGGTGTGGTGGCGAGGAAGACGTCGGAACGGTTTCCTTCTGTAACGAGGTTGGTGTCGACCGCCTGGGCGAGCATGCCGCGGTGGGCATGCACGACGCCCTTTGCACGGCCGGTGGTTCCGCTGGTGTACAGAATGAATTGGATGTCGTCGGGTGTCAGGTCCGCGGGGGCCGGATCGATGGGCGATGCGGCGCGCAGCGCAGCCTCGTATTCGATGCCGACCGCGTCGCCACCGATCTGGACCACAGCGTCGAGCTCGTTGAGTTCGAGGCCGAAGCGTTCGACCTGGGCCGAATGGACCACAGCCGCGCGTGCCCCGGAATCGTCTCGGATATGGGCCATTTCGTCCGGTGCAAGTCGAATGTTGACCGGAACGGCGACGAGGCCTGCTTTCGCGAACGCGAACGTGATCTCGGGCCATTCGATGCAGTTGCGTGCGATAACCAGGATCCGGTCGCCCTTGATCAGGCCGCTGGCCAGAAAGTGGTTGGCCAGACGAGTTGCCCGTTCATCCACTTCGGACCAGGTATGAGTCCGTCCGCTCTCGATCACTGCGGGTTTCGTCGGGTAGCGGCGGGCGTTGTTGCGTGGAATATCTCCAACGAGCACGGGTTTCTCGCAATCAGGTTTCAGAGACAATGGTCCCGCGGGATCGGGATGGGGATCCGGATTTCCGACCCGATCCCGCGCATAGTGGTCAGATGAGGAAGGCCAGCGTCTCCACGGCTCCACCTGCACTGATCAGGTGGACGGTCTTGGACACGAGGCGCAGTCCCCCGCCGGTGCGACGTACCTTGTGAACGACACGTCCTGCCCAGATCCGCTGCGTGTAACGGTATTCGAACAGGGCGAAATTGGACTCGACGGTGACGGTGTCGGCGTCGGATGCGACAATCTCGTGGTTTCCGAGGATTCGGCGCATCACAGACGGCGGAGTCTGCGAATGCCGGTTGCCGGTGTTGAGCTGTGCGACACGGCTCTTGATACGTCGTCGGTTGTCGTAGATGTACGACAGGCTCGTGGTCGGGTCGTCGTCCGGATGCATCGGCAACCAGTACAGGGCATCGTCGTCCCAGAGCTGTTCCCACTCGGAGTACCGGGCCTCGTCGGCGAGCCGGGACTCGAGGTTCAGGAACGCAACGATGTCCGCTTCCGGAGCCGGAAGTGCTTTGGGTGCGTCGTTACGCGACGCTTCGGGCGTGAGCGGGGTTTCGATGGTGGTCATATGTTCAGCTCTCCTGTCCGACGACCTTGGCCCACTGGCGATAGAAGCCGCGCTGCGGGGTCTCTGCGCTCTTGTCGCTGTTGACGATTCCGGTCTCGTCTTCGATATCGGTTTCGAGGCCGCGTGCGAGAACGAGCCATTCGGGTTTTTCGGCTGCGAGACCGGCCTGGTTTCGCAGCCCGATCTCACCGTCGTCGGCGATCAGGAAGCCGGCCGGGCCCATGGCCCCTTCGGCGCGGCGAAGCATCTTCTGGTTCATCCGGTCCTGGCCGGGGAACAACGCAGCGGTGGTATACGCGATGGTCTCGTTCACCGCGATCGGCTCGACGAACATGATGTTCATCTCAGCGAGGAACAAGTTGGGCCAGATGAGGGTGTGTGGCGGACCGACGACGAGTGCGTCATGCAATTCGTCGGCGGGGTATGCATCCTCCATCGCCTCGGCGTACTCTGGGAGCTTCTCCCTTTCAGTACGTCCGTACCAGATGAACTCGTCGTCGAGCTTGCGGTATTCGGCAGAGTAGTCGATTTCGGAATGCCCGTCGCCCAGATCGCGGACGACGACGTCGACCTTGGACGGAACGTGCGAGACCTTTGCGGGCCGGACTGCGTCGTAGACCGACGCGTGTGTGAACAGTGCGTGGTAGCCGTCGACGTTGTTCTCGACGACCATCTTCCAGTTGGCGCGGTGGTGGTGCTTCATCCAGTTGGCGCGCAGGTCGATCGTGCCGGTCGGCGACAGCGCCAGCAACCGGTCGATCGCCGTCGTCGAACGCCCGAGATGTTCGGTCAACGAGACGCCCTCGGCGGCAAGCGAGGCAAAAATGAACCCTCGGTAGCTGTCCACACGCGGCGCCTGCGCCAAACCCAGTTCGGACTTGACCTTCTGGAAGGCTTCCCCGTAGCCGTTCCGCATGGGAACAGCGGAGAGGGAACCGTCGTTGCTGAAGGTCCAGCCATGGTAGGGGCACCGGTAGGAGTTGGCGTTGCCCTTCTCCGCGTTGCACAGCTTGTTGGCTCGGTGCGTGCACCGGTTGAGCAGAACGCGGATCTCATCGTCCTTTCCGCGCGACACCACGACCGGATCCTTGCCGATGACGCGGGTGACGTAGTCACCCAGTTCGCTGACTTCGCTCTCGTGCGCGACATACACCCATCCGGTGCGGAAGATGGTGTCCAACTCGCGCTGGAAGATCTCCGGAGAGGTGTAGACCGAACCGTGCACTCGATCTTCCTGCACAATGCGGGTGACGTCGAAATCGTCCGTCTGGGTCGGCGTCGATTCGATGGTGGTCATGAAGAGGCCTCCGTCTCTGCTGGGGCTGTGGGTTGAGCTGCGGGGACCGCGATCTTTCCGAGATTGCGGAATGCGACGCGGACCGGCGCGTCGATGGGCAGCGGGAGCTGCGTCGATTCGAGCGTGGTCATGATGAGACGATGTCCGCTGGCGAGCTCGACATCGATGATCGGATACGGATCGTCGATGCGAACCAATCCAGGTTCGGCTCGGTGCATGACCGTGGACGAATGCACTGTCCCGACCGGTGCCACTACACGCCACACGCATTCGAGCGACCCGCATCCGTCGCAGACCGGCTGTTCGAGGTCCAGCGGAAGCAGGCACGATGTGCAGAAGGGCAGGACCAGTTCGCCGCGGGCACTGCCCTCGTACATCGGGGCGAGCGGATCGTTGTCCACGTCGGGTGAGAGCTCGTCGTGGAGCAGCCAGTCGGGTGCATTCTGTGGGGCGGTCATGCCGTCCGCTCCAGGATCATCGCAGCATGGTGGTCGATGCGACCGCCGATACCGCCGACCAGTGCAGTGGTGGCGCCTGCCACCTGCCGGTCGCCGCCCTGATCGCGTAGCTGGATCATCGCTTCGGCGAGCGGGGTCATTCCTTGGAGATAGAAACCGGACAATTGGCCTCCTCCGGTGTTGGTGGGCAACGCGCCGCCCTTCGCCGTGCCGCCTGTCCGGACGAATTCGCCTGCCGGCACTCCCCTCGTGAGGTCGTACTCGTCGAGTAGCAGCAGAGTCACGACGGAGAACGGGTCGTACAACTGAGCGACGTCGAGGTCGCCGCGTGTCATCCCCGCTGTGGCCAGCGCATCGTCGACCGCGCGTCGGCCGCCGCCGAACCACGACTCACGACCGGCACGCCGGTGACGCACCGGATGATCACGTCCGACGCCACGCACCACGAGGCGGGCATTGTCGCCCGCTGCGGGATCGTTGGAGACCACGACCGCGACCGCTCCGTTGACTGGGCGCGCGCAGTCGAGTCGTCGCAACGGTTCCGCGATCATCGGGCTTGCGAAATACCCGTCAGCATCGAGAGGGGTGCGCACCACGGCATCCGGGTTTCCCAGCGCCCAGTCGCGGGTGACGGTGGCGACCGCGCACAGGTCGTCCGGGGTACCGGCGTGCAGGTGCATCCACCGGTTGGCGAGAAGTGCATAGGTAGGGACGGAACCCAGCAGGCCCGATGCCCGTTCCAGTCCTCGGGACCCGGTCCGGCCTCCACTGTGCGCGTACGTCGATCCTGCGCCCTTGCCAGCGACCAGCGGCGCATCTGCAAACACGCACACGACGGTGCGGGCCGCACCGGTGTCGAGCGCAAGCTGCGCACGCTGGATCATCGCAATCGTCGTCGCGCCCTTGATCTCGACGTGCTCGAGCAGTCGAAGATCGGAGAAACCTCCCTGCGTCGCGAATGCGACACCGAGGCGGTCGGGGCGCACACCCTGGCTCGAACCCACGAGCAGTCCGTCCACATCGGAGTGGGTCAGACCGGCGTCGGCCAGGGCCGATCGGGTGGCCTCGCAGGCCAGTTGCAGCGGTGTGTCACCCGCCTTCAAGGACATGGGCGTCATTCCCAGTCCGACCAGTGCTACCTCTGCAGTCATGACCGGACTCCGTTACCGCCGGGCCCGCGCTCGCGCCCGAAGGAGGGGTCTCGGGATTCGCGGTAGTTGCCGACTCGGATCCAGTCCTCACGGTCTTCCTCGGTTGCAAGGCACAGGCTCGCGAGCTCGAGCGGAGTCAGGAAAATGTGATCTCCCGACTCCAAGTCCTCAACCAGCAGTCTCGGTCCGTTGCCACTGGTATCGAGGCTGACTCCGACGGCAGCGAACTCGTTGACCAGCTCCGCCAACGACCGACGTTTGACCACATGGTGAGCACCGTTCTGTGCAGGTCCGGTTCCGGCAGATGCAGACATTGCGCTCGACATCCTTAGCTGTTGACGTCACCGACACGTGTGGCCGCGTCAGCGGGGGCTTGCTCATCTCGCGAAGACCCCCCATAGTCATATCGTATGCAACTGTCAGAAACAATGGTCTGGATCGAATGACCCCAACTGGTTCCCGTACTAAGAGTGCAGATCAGAGCGCATTGGTGCATGCACATCAAAGATGCACACTCTGACCAGATAACCACTTCGGTGGTGTCGGCGATCGTTTCCGCCGACACCACCTCCGTAGCCACCTGAAAGGTCCGCGCATGACCGAGACAACGATCGCCACGTCCGCACCCACCATCGACACGGAGAACTACCGCAGCATCTGGGGCTATCTTCGGGAACTCGAGTTCCGTCAGGGCTTCGTCGAGGTGGCCGGCGTCCGCACCCGATACGCCGAAGCAGGTTCGCCGGACAAGCCGCACGCGATCCTGCTGCACGGCACCGGCGGACACTGGGAGACCTTCGCCCCCAACCTCTCCGAACTGAGCAAGCACTTCCACTGCGTAGCGATCGACATGGTCGGCAACGGCTTCTCGGAAAAGCCCGACTACGACTACGAGATTTCGGTGTACGTCCGACAAGTTCTCGCAGTGCTGGACCACTTCGGCATGGACAAGGCACACTTCATCGGCATGTCGCTGGGCGCCTGGGTATCGGCAGCCACCGCGGTCGAGCACCCCGACCGCGTGACCAAGCTGATCCTCATGTCCCCCGCCGGCCTCATCGCCACAGCGTCGAACATGGCCCGCATCCGCGCCGAGCGCACCGAGGCCGTCAACAACCCGAGTTGGGAATCGATCCACAAGGTCTTCGAGCATCTCATCGCCGACGAGAGCAATCGCCTGCCCGACCTCGTCGCGCTGCGCCAGGCCATCTACCAGCGCGATGACACGCGCGAGAGCATCGACCACCTGCTGATCCTGCAGGATGCCGAGGCCCGCGACCGCAACCTCATTCCCGAGGAGAAATGGGCGACCATCACTGCCCCGACCATGGTCGTCGCCTCGGGCAAGGATCACGGCGAATACCAGTCGACGGCACGCACCGTCGCACGGGTCATCCCGAACTCGGAGGTGTTCGAGATGGCAGAGGTGCGCCACTGGCCGCACTTCGAGGACCCCGAAAGCTTCAACCCGGCGGCGGTCGCCTTCCTCACGAGATGAGTCGACGGGCGATGGACGAACAGACGAGACGATGAATGGACAACCGATGAGTGGACAACCTGCCGAGGGAACCCTCGATGACGCCGCGCTCGACGACGCCGCACGCCGCCTCTACGAGGCCAAAAGGACTCGTGTCCCGATCCGGCAGTTGTCGCTGCAATACCCGGAGATGACCATCGAGGACGCATATGCCGTCCAGCGTCGCCTGGTGGAACTCGAAGTCGCCGACGGCCGGGTGGTACGTGGCCGCAAGATCGGGCTCACGTCCCGGGTCATGCAGCGCGCAGTGTCGATCACCGAGCCCGACTACGGTGCGATCTTCGACGACATGTTCTTCGACGATGGCGGCTCGGTGCCCGCGGGGCGGTTCATCCGGCCGCGCATCGAGGTCGAGCTCGCATTCGTTCTCGGTGAGCCACTGAAAGGCCCCGGCGTGACACTGTTCGACGTGCTACGCGCGGCCGAGTACGTGACACCCGCGCTCGAGATCCTCGACGCCCGGGTGCAGATGAGCGATCCGGACACGGGACACCTGCGCACGATCGTCGACACCATCGCCGACAACGCCGCCGACGCCGGGCTGGTACTCGGCGGGAGGGTGGTCAAGCCGTTGGATATCGACCTACGATGGGTATCAGCCCTACTTCTCCGCAACGGCGTCATCGAGGAATCCGGTGTTGCTGCAGCAGTTCTGAACCATCCGGCCAATGGTGTCTCATGGCTCGCGAACCGGCTCGCCCCGCACGGCGTGGGTCTCGACGCCGGTGAAGTGATCCTTGCCGGGTCCTTCACCACACCGATCTTCGCAGAACCCGGCGACTCCTTCGTCGCCGATTACGGCCCGCTGGGCACGGTGTCGATCGCGTTCGAGCGCAATGAGGAGCAGAGCCGATGACCGAGAATCGGTGGGCAGAGCTGCTGCGCGGCGACCGCACGCAGTACGGCATGTGGATCGCCTCGGGCAATGCCTACAGCGCCGAGATCTGCGCCGGCTCGGGGATGGATTGGCTGATGCTCGACCAGGAGCACGTGCCCAACGACATCCGGTCGACGCTCGCACAGCTGCAGGCAGTGGCCGGGTATCCCGTCGAGGTGCTGGTGCGGCCCGCATCGGCAGATCCGGTGGCGATCAAGCAATTGCTCGATATCGGCGTGACCAACCTGATTGTGCCGATGATCGAGTCTGCCGACGCTGCGCGGGCCGTCATCGCGGCCACCCGGTATCCGCCCGAGGGTATCCGCGGAGTGGGCAGTGCACTCGCGCGCGCCTCCCGATGGAACCGAATTTCTGACTATCTCATCACTGCAGACGAGGGCTTGACCGTCACGGTACAGGTCGAGTCCGTCGAGGGACTGGAGGCACTTCCCGACATCGCCTCCACGGACGGCGTCGACGCTGTATTCATCGGACCTGCCGACCTTGCCGCATCGATGGGATATCTGGGCCGTCCCGATGCGCCCGAAGTCGTCGAGACCATCGAGAAAGCCCTGCATACGATCACTACATGCGGCAAGACCGCAGGCGTCAACGCATTCGACGAATCGCTCGCACGCCGCTACGTGGGCGCGGGTGCGCACTTCGTCCTCGTCGGCGCGGACGTGACGTTGCTGGCTCGCGGCAGTGAAGCCCTCGTCACCCGCTACATCTGCGGAAGACAGCAGAGTTAATACTTCAATCTGACGTTATTGTCACTTATACTCGGGTGAAGATAACGGATCCGCGGATCCGATACGAGGAAGGTCTCCCATGGATTTGGACTTCACGAGGGAACAGGTGGAGTTCCGGGATCGAGTACGCACGTGGCTGGTCGAGAACAAACCGACCGAACCGCGCCCCCGGAACAACGCTGAGATCCGCGACTACGATCTGGCCTGGCAACACGCCCAATGGGAGGGCGGCTGGGCGGGCATCGCCTGGCCGACCGAGTACGGCGGCCGCGGCCTTACACTGCTCCAGCAACTGATCTGGTACGAGGAGTATGCCGCCCAGGGCTTCCCCGGCATCGACGCCAACTTCGTGGGCCTCAACCACGCCGGGCCGACCCTCATCACCAGGGCATCGGAGGAACAGAAGTCGTTTCATCTTCCGAGGATTCTTCGCGGCGAATCACTTTGGTGCCAAGGGTTTTCCGAACCGGATGCAGGTTCGGATCTCGCTTCGCTCAAGACCAAAGCGGTCATGGACGGCGACCACATGGTCGTATCCGGACAGAAGATCTGGACCAGCTACGCCGACATAGGCGACTACCAGGAACTACTCGTTCGCACCGAAAACAGCGACTCGAAGCACAAGGGCATCACCTGGGTCATCTGCGACATGAAGACCCCCGGCATCACCACCCGCCCGATCGAAACGATGGAGGGTGGAGCCGAATTCTGCGAGGTGTTCTACGACGATGTGCGAGTCCCGCTCAGCAACGTCGTCGGGGAAATCGGCAACGGCTGGAGCGTTGCCATGTCGACCCTGTCCTTCGAACGCGGCACCGCGTTCACCGCCAACCAGGTCCGTCTGGCCCGCATCGTGGAGAAGCTCATCGACTACGCCCGCGACCACGTCGGACCCGACCGCCGACGCCCGGCTATCGCCGATGACGAACTTGCACGCCGGCTGGCGCGGGTCCGCGCCTCCGTCGCATCCCTGCGTGCCATGACCTACGTCGGAATCGGCGAGAACATGAAGTCCGACACGCCCGGACCGAAGGGTTCGATGCTCAAGTTGCTGTACTCCGATGTCACCAAGGAGGTCTCCGCGCTGGCGATGGACATCCTCGGATCGGAGGCCTTGCGTGGAAACTCACGATGGGACGAGGACGGCTGGGCGGGGACCTACCTGCACTCCTTCTCACAGTCCATCGGCGGCGGCACCTCCGAAATTCAGCGGAACATCATCGGGGAACGTGTCCTCGGCCTTCCGCGGTGACAGAAAGCGACTGACCATGGATCTCCTACCATCCGACGAACAACTCGACATTGTCTCTGCTGCTTCAGAGTTCATCTCTTCACGGATGCCGATCGAGGACATCCGGCGACGCATCGACGAACCGACCTCCGTCGATGTCGGCATCTGGCGCGAAGGCGCCGAACTCGGCCTGACCACACTCGGGTTACCCGAGGAACACGGCGGCTCCGGACGCGGTCTCGACGACGAGGTACTGCTGTTCGCGACACTCGGACAGCACCTGGCCACCGGTCCGTTCCTCGCCACCACCCTCGGGGCGCGGATCGCCGCGCGTTGCGGTGACACCGAACTCGTCGCGCAGATCGCGGACGGCCGCGCACTCGTCGGACTCGCCGAACTGCGTGACGGCGCCGTGGGGCCGGACGGTTTCAAGGGCACGTTCGATCTCATCGACGCGGCGGGCGTCGGCCACCTGTTGCTCATCGGCGACGACGGAGCCGCTCTGGTCGAAGCTGCCGAGTTCTCCGACGTCGAAACCCTCGTATCCATCGACCCCGGAACCCGGTTGGCCACCGCCACCATCACGGCGGGCAGCATCCTGCACTGGGTACCCGCCACCGTAGATCCGATCCGGGCCCGGGCGCTGGTGCTGTCTGCGGCAGGACTTGCCGGAATCACGCAGGCCGTCACCGACATGGCCACCCAGCACGCGAAGACCCGAGTGCAGTTCGGACGGCCGATCGGTGTGCACCAGGCCGTCAAGCACGCGTGCACCGATATGGCTGTCCGGGCCGAGGCCGCACGTTCTCAGGTCTACTTCGCCGCAGCGGCACTCCAGGCCGGACGCACCGACGCCGAATTCCAGGTTCTCGCCGCGAAGGCTGTCGCGTCACACGCCGCAATCGACAGCTGCGCCGCCAATATCCAGATCCAGGGCGGCATGGGGTACACGTACGAGCACAATGCGCATCTGTTTCTCAAACGCGCTCACGTGCTCTCCCACCTTATCGACGAACCCACCGATGTCCTCGCCGAACTTCTCGAACAGGGAGCTCCACAGTGAACCGCAAAGTCGCCGTCGCCGGAGTTGCACTATCCGATGTCGGGCGGGTCGACGACAAGAACGCGTACGAATTGATGGCCCAGGCGAGCCGCCGCGCGCTCGCGGAGGCCGGACTGTCCCCGTCCGACGTGGACGGTCTCGCTTCCACGGGCCAGGGCACGCTGCCACCCACCGATGTCGGTGAATACCTGGGGCTGAAGCCGCGCTGGATCGACTCGACCTCGGTGGGCGGTGCATCCTGGGAAGTCATGCTCGCGCACGCCACCGACGCCATCGCGGCCGGCCACGCCGACGTCGTCCTGCTCACCTACGGCTCCACCGCCCGCACTGACCTCCGTAAAGGTCTGCGCACGGCGAACATCAACTGGGGTTCGCGTGGGCCCTTGCAGTGGGACGCCCCGTACGGTCACACCCTCATCTCTAAGTACGCCATGGCTGCACGTCGCCACATGTACCAGTACGGCACGACCATCGAGCAGCTTGCCGAGGTCGCGGTGTCCGCGCGATTCAACGCCAAGGACAACCCTGAAGCGTACTACCGAGATCCGATCACCATCGAGGACGTGGCTTCGGGGCCGATGATCGCCGATCCGTTCACGAAGCTGCACTGCTGCATCCGGTCGGACGGTGGCGCCGCTGCTGTGCTCGTGGCCGAGGACCGGGTGAAGGATCTGAAGTCGGATCCGGTCTGGGTACTGGGGACGGGCGAGGCCACCTCGCACATGCTCACCAGCCAGTGGGACGACGTCACAGTCGGCCCGGCTTCGGTCACCGGCCCGCTCGCGTTCTCGCGGGCCGGGTTGAAGCCGTCCGACGTGGACGTCGCCGAAATCTACGACGCCTTCACCTACATGCTGCTGCTCACCATGGAAGATCTCGGCTTCTGCGAGAAGGGCGAGGGCGGCAAGTTCGTCGAGTCCGGAGCACTGAGGCTGGGCGGCTCACTGCCCACCAACACCGACGGCGGCGGATTGTCCGCGTGCCACCCGGGCCAGCGCGGACTGTTCCTCATCGTCGAGGCCGCCCGCCAGTTGCGCGGACAGAGCGGGCCGCGGCAAGTGCCGGACGCGAAGATCGCGTGTGTGAGCGGCACCGGTGGTTGGTTCTGCTCCAGCGGCACCGTGCTCCTGGGCTCCGAAGAACCGTGACCCCCGCACGTATTGCTCCCCCACTCCGCGCAGAGGAGTTCGGCAGCACCGCTGCTCTCCTGGACGCGGCCGCGCTCGTCCACGGCGACTGCGATGCGTACGTCGAGCCGGGAGTGGGTCGGATCTCATTCGCGGAATGGGCTTCCCGGGCCCATTCTCTCGCAGCTCACCTGTCCGATCGCGGAATCGGAAAGGGCGACGTAGTCGCTCTCATCCTGCCGTCGGGCATCGACTACGCGGTGTGTCTCGCTGCGGTGGCGATGCTCGGCGGGGTCACCACGGGGGTCAACCCGAGGTTGGGCCCGCGCGAGACAGAAGCAATTTTCGCGCAGGCTCGGCCGACTCTCGTGATCCGCGACCCGGACACGAACCTGCCCGAAGCTCCCGAAGGCTATCCGACGATGTCCCGCGCGGACGTCACCGTTGCAATAGGGACGAGCAGGAGGGCACCCGCAATCGCGATTACGCGCTCCGATCCGGTTACCATCGTGTTCACCAGCGGCACAACGGGCCTGCCCAAAGGGGCATGGTTCGACGCCGACAATCTCGCGGCGTCTGCGTCGGCATCGGGAATCATGAGCGCCCCATACGACCGCCGACTGACGGGCACCCCGTTTCCCCACGCCGGCTACATGTCCAAGCTGTGGGATCAATTGGTCTGGGGCACAGCTCTCATCGAGGCACCCTCCCCGTGGTCCGCAGCGGGGATGTACGCGGTGATCCGCGACGAACGCATCACGGTGGGTGGTGGAGTTCCGACCCAATGGGAGAAACTGCTCGAACTACCGGACCTCGACCCCGCGGCTTTCGCACATCTCCGCGTCGGCGTGGTCGCCAGCGCACCAGCATCGCCCGCACTCGTCTCGCGCGTCCGCGACCTGATCGGGGTACCACTGGTCGTGCGGTACGCAATGACCGAATCTCCCACTGTGTGCGGAACCGAACCGGATGATGCGGTGGATGTCCAGTTCCGCACGGTCGGTCGGCCACAGTTCGGAATGACAGTCCGGATCACCGACGACGACGGCAGGGACGTACCCGCCGGCGAGGTCGGACGGATCCGGGTTCACGGGGGCTGCGTGACCCGCGGCTATTGGAACAACGAGACGCTCACGGCCGAGAGCTTCGATCCGGACGGCTTCTTCATCAGCGGCGACCTCGGCTATTTCACCGATGAGGGCAACCTGGTGCTGGCCGGACGTGTCGGCGACATGTATATCCGGGGTGGTTTCAACGTGCATCCGGTCGAAGTGGAGCACACCATCGGCGAGCACCCCGATGTACTGCATGCCGCCGTGGTCGGTCATCCGACTCCGGTCATCGGCGAGATCGGCGTAGCATTCGTCGTTCCCGAGAACCATGCTCGCCCACCCACACTCGAGGATCTGCGCACGTGGTCACGTACGCGGCTCGCCGACTACAAGGCACCGGATCATCTGATCGTCGTCGATACGATTCCGCTCAATGCCATGGCCAAGATCGATCGTCCGGCACTGCACTCCCTTGCGCAGGAACACCTTTCTCGCAACCCTGTGGTCCGACAACGCCGAACCTGACCGGAGTTCGACACGAAGGCCTCTACGTCACGCTGCCCCTGCCGGTCGTCGACCGGCAGGGGCAGCTGCGTTCGGGAACTCGGTCGGGTCAGGCGTCGGCCGCTTCGGCCGCGGGGTATCGAAGTACTCCACGGATGTTTCGTGCCGCGCGCATGTCTTCGAATCCGTCGTTGATCTTTTCCAAAGGATACGTCCGCGTCACCATCGCATCGAGGTCGACCGACCCCGAGCTCCACAGTTCCAGCATCTTCGGAATATCGGCACGCGGGTTGCCCGACCCGTAGAGGGTTCCGACGATTCGCTTCTCCATCAGAGCCAGATCCATCATGCTGATGGCCACCTCTTTTTCGACGAGACGGTGCATGTTGGCCACCACGAGCCAGCCCCGCTTCGCAACCATCCTCAGCGCCTGGGAGATGAGTTTCCCCTCACCGACGCCCATGGCACAGATGAACCGGTCGGCACCCCGGTTCCAGGTGGCTTCCTTCACGACTTCCGCTGCCTCCTCCCAGGAGGCGGCGACGTGGGTGGCGCCCAGCTCGAGCGCCTTCTCGCGCTTGAACTCACTCGGGTCGATCACCGTGATGGTTCGCGCACCGGACAGTTTCGCTCCCTGCAGCGCTGCCGCACCGATGCCTCCGAGGCCCGCAACGACCACGTTGTGACCCGGCTCGACCTCTGCGGCGTAGACGGCCGCGCCCCACCCCGTCACGAATCCGCATCCGAGAAGGCAGGCCCGGTCGAGAGCATGGTGGGGTTCGATCTTGACGCAGCTGGCCTCGTTGACCACGGTGTGGTGCGCAAACGTTCCGAGAGCGGACGAGATCGACAGGTCCTGTCCCCGCGCATGGTGCCGGCTGCCGCCGTCGAGGATCTGCCGGCCGCGACCGATCAGCGCCCCGAGATCACACAGGTTCTGGTGCCCCGTCGAACACGACGGACAGCGGCCGCAGGCAGGAACGAAGCTGAAGACGACATGGTCGCCGGGCTGCAGCCAGGACACGTGTTCGCCGACCGCCTTCACCACACCCGCGCCTTCGTGTCCACCGACGAACGGGATCTGGAAGGGCATATCCCCCACCAGGATGTGCTCCTCCGTATGGCACATCCCCGACGCGTGCAGCTCGACCAGCACTTCCCCGGTTTTCGGAGGGTCGAGCTCTACCGTCTCCACGGACCACGGCGCGTTGCGCTCCCAGAGGATCGCAGCCTGAGTCTCCATGTGAATCCTTCCATGCATGTCGGCGCCGCTGCACCGGTCGATTTTTGTTCACGTTGAGCTGCTGATCGAGGTCAGCTGATGATCGACTGGAACTCGAGATACTCGGCCAGCCCTTCCGGCCCGCCTTCCCGACCGAGGCCGGATTTCTTGAATCCTCCGAATGGTGCGCCGGAGTCCAGGGCCGGGGCCGAGTTGATCGATACCGCGCCGACACGAAGTTGCGCCGCGATGCGATTCGCACGTTCCGTGTCGGGCGACCAGACGCCACCTGCCAGCCCGTATTCCGAGTCGTTGGCCAGAGCGACCGCGTCGTCGTCATCCTCGTAGGGAATGATCACGACGACAGGGCCGAAAAGCTCGTCGCGGGCGACGGGCATGCTGTTCTCGACGTTCGCGAGAACTGTCGGGGCGACGTACCATCCCGTGTTGAAGCCCTCAGGCCGTGCACCGCCGACGATGACACGCGCCCCGTCGTCCACCGCCTGCGCGACATAGCGTTCCACGCGATCGCGGGCGGCGGCATTGATGACCGGCCCCACGTCCGTGGTTCGGTCCGACGGGTCTCCCACCACCAGGGCGCCGACGGCGTCGCCGACTGCCGCCACGACTTCGTCATAGCGGGACCGGGGCGCCAGGATCCGGCTGCGGGACACACAAACCTGTCCGTTGTTGCCCATCACGCCACCGACAAGACCGCCGATCGTCTTGTCGTCGAGTACGACATCGTCGAGGAGAATCGCTGCCGATTTGCCACCGAGCTCGAGACTGCACCGTCGGATGTCGGCTGCGCACAACGCCCCGATACGGGCACCGACCGCGGTCGAACCGGTAAAGCTGATCTTGTCCACTCCGGGATGAGTCACCAGCGCTTCACCGGTCGCAGCGTGGCCCGACACGATGTTGACGACGCCCGGCGGAAACCCTGCCTGCTCGATGACCTCGGCGAAGAGCGAAACTGCCAACGGTGCATCAGGGGAGGGCTTGAGCACCATCGTGCACCCGGCGGCAAGCGCAGGAGCAAGCTTGAGGCACGCAGTGAACACCGGGGCGTTCCAAGGCAGGATTGCCCCGACCACCCCGACCGGCAACCCACGCACGCGGACTTCGCCGCCCACCATCGACGGGCGTACCTCGTCGAACGGGTAGTCGGCGCCGATCTTCTCGTAGGCTCGGAGTGCGCCGAGTGTGCTCAGGACATGGACGAACGACGACGTGCGGCGGGGTGTTCCGACCTCGGCCGAGAAAAGTTCAGCGAACTCGTTTTTGCGGGCCTCGAGAGCGTCTGCGAGCCGGCCGAGTGCGGCGGCCCGGTCCGCAGGGCTGTACGACCCCCAGTCACCGTGCAGCGCTGCCCTGGCAGCGTCGACCGCCTGCCCCACCTCCTCCGGGGTGGCTTCGGTGACGTATCCCAGTACCTCTCCTGTCGCGGGTGAGGTCACCTCGATACGTTCGCCCCGGCCAGGATGCCACGCACCGGCTACGTAGATTCCATCGAACGTCCGCATCGGACTCCTCTCGACCGGAAGCGTGGATCCGCTCCGCAGCCACGTGGTGCGGCTGTACCGCCTGCCATGGTCAGTATTTATTCTGGCAGTCATGTCACTTTTCGGCAAGAGGTCGATACCGAATCTTTCCACCCCGTGAGCCTTCCACCCCCTGTTCGCAGTTGATCCCGAATGTCGAAGCATATCTTCTCTGACGCTGGCGTCATGAACAGGGCCACGCTGGAGCTCGGCCCCGCCCCGGCGCCCGCAGATCCCCGGCATCGCTCACGGACGCGGATACAGATCGCGCACATTGAAAGGGCCGCCGTGGGTAACGACGCCCATCGTGTCGAAACCACCAACCGAGTCGGTATGCACATACGTAGTCGGCGGGGCACAGATGAACAACTCCAGTGCCTCGCTCGAGACCATGCGCGAGACGTCCTCCAGCAACGCAACGCGCTCCTCGTCTGAGTGCTGCTCCGTCACCAGCCGGTCGAGGATTTCCCGCACTCCATCGGGTAGCTCCCCCTGGAATCGTGACGTCAGGAAATTGTCCCGCAAGGTGACGACGGGATCGGACGAGGCACCTCGCGAATAGGAGAACGCATCTGCGGTCCCCCCTTGCCACTGCGCCAGGGCGTCGTTCAGATCTGCGGCCTGAACGTCGAGTTCGATACCGACCTGAGCGAGCTGATCCTGCATCGCAGCCGTCACAGGTACGAGGCTGCCCCCCGTCACGACCTTCAGCCGGAATCCGTCGGCGTATCCCGCGGCCTCCAGGAGTTGCCGTGCTTTCGCGGGGTCGTACGTGTACTCCACAGAAGGATCGTCCACGTGCCCGGCGATACCTGCCTGGAGCGGCTGCCCGGTCGGCGCGCAACGGCTGTCGAGCAAGCCCACGTTGATCGCGTCCCGGTCGATCGCGTAGTTCATCGCCCGACGGACATCGGGGTTGTCCAACGGCCCGCGGGTACTGTTCAGATACATGGCCCACCACGTCGCACGATCGATCTCGGTGAGCTCGTACCCCCCGGAATCGACGAGGGCCCGAGCATCGCGAAGCTGTGGCAGCCGGACCATGGACGCCTCGACCTGACCGCTGCGCTGCGCGTTGAAGCGGGCGTTGTCATCCGGGATACCGAGAATCTCGAGCGTGTCGAACGCCGACAGCTCCGTGTCCCAGTACTCGGCGTTCTTCTCGTACTCTGCACGATCGTTCGGCCGGACCGATACGAGCCGGTACGGCCCCGACCCGGCATCGAGCTGACTCAAGTCCTGGTTCATCAACGCCGGGTTGATGATGCTCGCCGGTGTGGTCGCGAATGCGAAGATCGCGTCGGCACGCGGCGCGTTCAATGCGACAACGACAGTCCGATCGTCCGGCGTCTCGATACCGTCAACAAAGGAGAAGTACTCCGTCACGGTCGATCCAGGAATCCTCCTCGCGCGTTCGATGCTCGCTTTGACCGCCGCGGAGGTCACCGGAGTACCGTCGTGGAACGTCACGTCGTCGCGAAGATCGAACGTGATGGACCGCATGTCCGGGCTGTACGACCAGCTCTCGGCGACCATCGGCTGCAACGTCGTCGCGCCATCCGTCTTGTCCACCCGAATCAACTGGTCGTAGATCGGGAAGATATACGGCTCCATCGCGAGCGGACTACGCGCGAGATGCGGATCGAACGTGGTCGGCGCGAGAATCGAGGCGATGCGCAGGCGTTCTGCCGCATCGGAATCTCCATCGCTACCCCCACACCCCGCAAGCACCAGGGCCGCTACCGATATCGCCACACCCAGTCGGGCTGTTCGCCTCATTCGACACTCCTCTGATCACGTCCGGGGCTCGCCGTCACCGACGATCGGTTCGTCCATAGTTCGGATGCGGTGGTCGCCTGCGTCGGAGGCGGAGCCGGGAGCTCCGCCGGCGTGCGGGAGAACCGCGGCGCCGGTGCCGGCTGAACGAGACCGTCGAGTTCATGGAACACTCTGCGACTCAACATATGTGGATGTTCGGGTGCCTCGGCGAAGTCGAGGACCGGAGTAACGCATGCGTCGGTTCCGTCGAAAACGGCGGTCCATTCGTCGCGTGTCTTCGTCGCGAACCTCTCCTCGAACACAGTGCGCAGCTCTGCCCACCGCGACCTGTCGTGCTGTTGCGGGAGCGACTCCGCCGGCAACCCGAGGCCCGTGACCATCTGGTGGTAGAACTCCGCTTCGAGCGCACCGACGGCAACGTACTTCCCGTCGGCACACTCGTACGTGTCGTAGAACGGCGCACCACCGTCGAGCAGATTCGTACCGCGTTCGTGGGACCACTGCCCCGCCGAATGTAACGCCCACAGCAGATGGCCCAGCATCGGAGCGCCGTCGACCATTGCCGCGTCGATCACCTGACCCAGACCGGACGTGGCCCGTTCATGTAGTGCTGCAAGGATACCCACGATCAGAAACATGGATCCGCCACCGAAATCGCCCAGCAGGTTGAGCGGCGGCAGAGGACGTTCGCCGGCACGTCCGACAGCGTGGAGGAGTCCGGTGAGCGCGATGTAGTTGATGTCATGTCCCGCTCGGCGGCTCATCGGGCCGTCTTGTCCCCATCCGGTCATCCGGCCGTAGATCATCCCCGGGTTGCGTGACAGGACATCGTCGGGGCCGACTCCGAGCCGTTCGGCCACACCGGGCCGAAACCCCTCGATCAGGATGTCGGCACGGTCGATCAGCGCGAGAATCGATTGCTTGCCGTCGGGGTCCTTGAGATCGGCCTGAACCAGAATTCTGCCGCGGAACTGCGCATTCCGGGGACCGACAGGGCCGAAGTTGTAGTCGGGGCGCCGAACACACGCGACCTCGGCACCGAGATCCGCCAGCATCATCGCTGCGTGCGGCCCCGGCCCGATTCCTGCCAGCTCGACGACACGAACACCCGCCAGCGGCCCGCTTTCGGTCACCTCAGGAGGTACGACCACGACTCTCCTGTTCCTGCACCGTTCGACGGCCTCCCGAAACCTCGTCGATCCGATCGTCCGGGTATCCCAGTTCGTCGAGCACCTCCCGGGTGTCCTCACCGACCGTGAAAGACCGTCCCGGAATGTCGTCGTCACCCTCTGCCCACTCCACGAAAGCGCGGACCATGCGCAACCTTCCGAATTGCGGATCGGTGACGACGTGCGAGAACCGATTCTCCCGGAGGAACGGGTCCTCGAGCGCACCCTGCTGCTCGACGGCACGACACGCCGGGACGCCGTGGCCCGCCAGGAGGCCGAGCGCGTCGTCGACCGTGCGCGTCGCAAGCGTCGATTCGACTTCGGTGAGGTCACCGATCCCGAATGCCCGGAGAAGAGCGGTCGTCCGAGCGGCACCGACAGCAGCAACGGCAATCCATCCGTCGGCGCAGGCGTAGAACCGGTGGCCCTCCGCGGGACCCGGATAGTCCACACCACCGCGCTGCGGTTCGGGGCGGCCCGCATACGCCGTCAGTTCGCTGCCTTGGAGAAATATCGACGTGCTCGCGAGCGACGCCCACACCTGTTGTCCGACGCCGGTAGTGCCACGCTGGTACAGGGCCGCAAGTACACCGAGGGCCCCGAGGGCGCCCGTGCAGGTGTCGTGCGCGGGCATCGGGGCCGCGAGAGGTTGGGCGTCACCGCCTTGCGCGGCCGCCATGCCGCTCAGCGACTGGAACACCGGGTCGAATCCCGGCGCTGTCGCGTAATCGCCGGCGCGACCGTAGGCGGACACCGTGCACTGCACCAACTCGGGGCGCTCACACCGCAGAACCTCCGGGCCGACACCGAGCTTGTGCAGACGGCCCGGGCGCAGATTCTCGACCAGGACATCCGCTCTGCGAACGAGATCCAGCAGCGCGCCGCGTCCCGGCTCGGTACCCAGATCCAGCGCCACGCCACGTTTGCGTTGATTCGCAGCGATGAACGACAGAGTGAAGGCCCGGTAGGGATCTCCGTTCCGCGGTTCGACCTTGATCACCTCCGCGCCGTGATCCGCGAGCAGCGATGCGACCAGTGGAGCCGCGAGGAACGTAGCGGCGTCGATCACCCGGATACCGGCGAGGGGGCGCCGCACCGACGGAGCGACCGCGTCCGTGGTCCTGTTCCGACGCGGCCACACCTCCGGTGCCCGCGTCTTCTCCACCACCGCGGCGCGCGGAGCCCGCACCCGGCTGCGGGAGAATGCGATCGGCACGTCGGGCATGTTCACTTCGCCCAGCACGTCGTGTTCGATCGTGGTCATGCCGTGGTTGGCAGCAACGATGTCACCGACCGCCCACTCGGCCCTCGTGCGCACCGGTGCGCACGGCACGTCTGCTGCGGCGAAGATACCGATCCAGTGACTGCAGGGCTCCGTCGCGAACAGCGACTCGAGTTCGTGTTCGACCGCTCGCACTCCGGGACTGCCGACGACCATCAGGTTCGTGAACTCTCCGCCCACCTCCGGAAGCACCAGGATGTCCATCCGATCGAGCGCGTCGAGAGCCCGGAAGAACAGATCCGGGGTCAGCGTGGCAAGGAAGAACCATTGCCCGTCCGATGCCTGGTACATGCGCCAGAAAGGCAGCGATCGCACAGAGCGGCCCGGGCTGAAAACAGGCTCGTCGACTCCCTCGATCATCATCGTCGCCATCTGTGTTGCCGCTGCGTGCACACCACTGACGACTGCGGTGTACCCCGCTCCGGTTCCGTTGCGGCCTACCAATCCGGCTACAGCGGACCCAGCCCCGAGCGCACCGTGAAGGAGCGTGGTGGTTGCGACGACAGGCGCCACCGGCCGATCCTCGACACAGGGATACCGGCCTGCGACACCGCCGACGGCATCCAGCAGCAAGGGGTCCTCGTCGAGTTCCGCCCACCTGCCCGACGCCGCATACGGAGGCATCCACACGTGCGTCAGTCCGGGACTCCGAGCCTGGACATCGTCCGCGCGCAGTTGTGCTGCCGCGAGTCCGGCCGGCGTGTGGTCGACGAACAGAACGTCGGCTTCCCGGATCGCATTCCGGATCTCGTCGGACCCCCAGGTCACGAGTCGTTTTCCTCGGTCCCACCACACTTCAGCGGGCTCCGACGGGAAGGCCTGGTCCGGCGGGGCATCCACTGCGCGCACGACATCGGCCCCGAGGTCGGCGAGGAGCTGTCCGGCAATGCGTGCGGCCTGCGTCGTCGACACCTCCAGGACGCGGATCCCGTTCAACGGACACTCGTCGTCGTTCCCGTGCGATTCGGCAGTGCTGGTCATTCCTCGCCTCGCTTCGCTTCGGAGTTGTTTCTGATCAAACGATTTCGCTGCTGCGCGAAGCGTTGCAAGGTCGCGATCCGCGCATCTCCGGTGAACGACTCGAGCTGCCGTCGCGCTTCGAGGTCGATGTACTCGTCGAGCGGGAGCCGCTCGGTGTCGAGGAAGTTCTGCTTCATCGTCCGGAGCACACCAACATCGTGTGCTCCCAATTCGGCCGTCATCGCGGCCGCCTCCTCGCGGAAGGTCGCGCTGGGAAAGACGCGCGAGACGAATCCCGTGCGCAGGGCTTCGGTGGCATCGAACTTGGCGGGAAGGAAGCACAGATCTCTTGCGCGGGCGCTGCCGAGTGCCCGGGAGAGGGTCCACGGCGCACCGAGTTCGCCCGGCAGTCCCACGTTCAGGAAGGCTGTCGAGAAACGCGCATCCGAGGCCGCGACGCGCAGGTCGCATGCCGCGGCCCAGGCGAGACCTGCACCCGCGCACGCCCCGTTGATCGCGGCCACCGTCACCTGGGGCATCTCGTGCAGCAACGTCGACGATTGGTAGGCGGTGATGTCCGGTAGGGACTCCGGTTCTTTAGTGGGACCGCGGTTGAGGTCGGCGCCGGGGCAGAATGTTGCACCTGCACCGGTCAGGACCACCACCGAGATCGTGGCGTCGACGCTCAAGGCCCCGAGAACCTCGTACATCTCGTTGACCATGCTGGGTGTCACCCCGTTGCGCGCCGCGGGGCGGTCGAACGTCACCGTCGCCACCGAGCCCACCACCTGCACGTCGAGCGTCGGAACATCCCCGTCGGACCGAGACGGCGACTGTCGCTCACCGGTGCCCGCGTCCACGAATCCGTGCCGGCTTGCCATGATGGGACACCTTTCGTAGAAAGACACTTCTCTTCGAGGAAGTGCAGTTTCGTCATCGGCCGGTGCACGGCCTACGGATCGACGGGATGCGGGTTCGAGCGCCGCGGCGCCACCGACGGAAGCCAACTGTGAATCAGATCACCACCGACCGAGACGGTAATGCGATTACTCATTGGGGTCAACTGGGTTACTGATCCACCCGACGTCCGGCAGTGGAGGACCACTCGATGCCCGACTCTCATCAGGCACCGCCGAATCCTTGGTTCTGACGTTTGCGTCACTTAGACTGGGCGCCGAGCCTAGCGACCACCGACTGTGGGCGTCCGGGCCCACCGAGACCCACAGAAGGAAGCCGATGTGATCGAATCCGGGACCGCCGCACACACCATCCCCGGCCTCGCCAATCTGCGCGACGTAGCCGGGCTACCAATGCAGGACGGCGGCGCAACTCGTCCCGGAGTGCTGTACCGAAGCGACGCTCCCCGAACGGACGACCCCGTACCGGAACACGTTTCATCCTGGCCGCCGAGTGTCGTCATCGACCTACGCTCGAACCGTGAGGTGCAGCGGTCCCGATGTGACTGGCCGGACAGGACCACGGTGCATCACCATCCGTTACACGACGCCGCCGCGCCAGGGGTTACCCCGCCGGGAAACCTACCCGCGCTCTACGATCTCATCCTCGACTCCGGGGCCACGCGCATCGCCGCGCTCGTCTCACTGGTCGCGCAGGCGGACGGGCCCGTACTCGTCCACTGCGCCGTAGGAAAAGATCGCACCGGCGTAGCAATCGCCGCACTACTGCTCGCCGCCGACGTTCGTCCCGAAGCAGTGATCGCGGACTACCTCGCCACCGCCTCGAACATGCCCGCGTTACGACAACGGTGGGCTTCCATCCGGACAGCGCAGCCGGCCCGGCCACTCCTCGACGACCATTGGCTCGAGACGCCGGAACCGGCGATTACCGCGGTCGTCGAACGGATCACCACCGCACCGGGCGGACCGAAAGGGTGGCTCCGGAACCACGGCGCCGACGATGCGGATCTACGCAGATGGCACAGGCGAATTCGCTTATAGCACATCATTTCCCAGAACCAATTGGAATCAGCGAACACCGAAACGGAGTACCCCATGCGAATTCACATCGATGCTCTCCAGTGCGAAGGACACGGCATGTGCGCGGCAACAGCGCCGGATCTCTTCGACCTGAACGATGACGGCTACGCGACCCCGACGGACTTCGAGGTTCCATCGGGATCCGAGAGTCCGGCCGAAGCCGGCGCGACAGCCTGCCCGATGGGAGCGATCAAAGTTCTGTACTGACCGGCCGCGCCGTCTTCCAACGGGTCAGTGCAGCGCCGCCAGCTTCGTCGACAACTCCGCGACGTCTACCACGGACCGCAGCAGGTCGTTGAGATGCGTACACGACCCGACACCCCTGAACTCGGCCCCCACAAGAGGTGCAACATTGAGCACGGTCTTGCCGATCAGCCGATCCACTGCCGCCACAGCGCCCGAGCATTCCGGCCAGGGCAGCACACGCGGGGTCGCCACCGCGCGGATGATCTCGAGCGTGTCCGCGCGGGCAGTGAGGTCCAGGTGGTACTCGTGCACCACCGTCTCGATACAGTGCTCGTCCACGTAGCTGTCGCGGAACATCGCGTCGACGACGAGGTCGCCTTCCCCGCGGACATCGATCCGCCGCAACCGGCGCATACCTTTCGCAGGCAAGGCGTCCATGTGATGCCACGCGAGCGGGTCGGGCCCGTGAACGAAGTCCGGCGCGGACGGGCCGATCACCACGGGCGCCGTGCCGTTGCTTTCGATTCCGCCGATGAACACTCCACCGGTGGCGAATCCCGCACAATAATCCGCGCGGGGAAGGGCACTCGTCCGTGGGACCGGTACAGCGGCGACGGCGGGGTCCTCACGAGTGAGCGCGTAACCGGATATCACCGTCGCAACGGGTACGTCGTCGAGTACGCGGTGGAGCAGCGAGTGCTCCCGAGCGCCGTCCGGGAGCGCTGCCGCGAGTGCGGACCGAAACCCCGACCCGGCACGAGCGCCCACCAATGCGGTCAGATCCGGACCCGCCTGCCCCGCATCCGCGGACACCACAGTCCGACCACCAACGAAGTCGATCTCCACAGCGCTGTGCACGTTGCCGAACTGCACCGGCGATCCGTCACCATGAGTGCCGAGATCCCTTCCGCTGCCGTGCAACAGCAACGGGCCCTCGTGACCGTCGGGGCGGAGGATGCCGACCGCGGTCGTGCGCCGCACGGAATACGGCAATCGCGCCGGAGTGGAATCGGTCGGATTGTGCACCCCTCTCCGCAGTACCCACGAATTCTCGCCCACAGCTTTCCTCCGCATCGCTCTACCTTCTCCGATAATGTACACTGTCGTCAGATCCGCGATATCATGGTCAGAAGTACACACTTTCGATAAAGAGACTTGCACAGCAACGGATCTCGACCATCTGAGGCACAAATCGGCTATGCCGGCAATCGCCCGAACGGATCAGGAGTTGTCTATGACTTCCCAGCCTGTAGAGCTCGTGCCCGATGCGCTGTACGCAGTCGGCGACACGGCACCGAACGACGGGCGCCTGTCCTGGGCCTCTCCCGGCACGTCGGCGTTCGAACCCGTCAACTCCTTTCTCCTCGTCGAAGACGGCCACGCCCTCCTCATCGATCCCGGTGTCGCGGCGCATGAAAGCACACTGCTCGCCCAACTGGGCGAGATCATCGGGCCCGAAACGAAATTGTCGGTGTTCTGCACACGGTTCGAAGGTGACTGTGTGACCGCATTGGGTCCGGTCATTCGCGATTTCAACGTCGTGAGCATTTTCGGCGGCGGTGTGAGCAACCCGTTCGATTTCTTCGAGGACGTCAGCCCGCAGGAACAGATCCGCACCGACCACCACATCGAGATCCTTCGCAAGAAGGCCGGAGACACCATCGAGGTCGGCCCGGGGCGTAGCGTCGACCTGCTCTCGACCTCACTCCGCGTCCTGACCACGTTCTGGCTGTACGACGAGCGCACGGGCACACTGTTCACCTCGGATTTCTTCGCATATGAGGCACTCGAGCATGCGGATCGATCCGATCTGGTTCGTCACACGACTCCGGACACGTTCGACCGCAGCGCCGCGGCACGCCGACTGTTCACGAAGATCGACTGGTTGCTACTCGCCGATCCGGCACCGTTCGTCGAAGAACTGGACCGGCTCTTCGACACCTACGACATCAGTGCGATAGCGCCCGGTCACGGCCGGATCATCGTCGGACGTGAGACCGTCCGTTCCTACTACGAGCTGACCCGCGAGCTTCTGCTGACCTGCGGTCGAGCTCACTCCACAGGAGAGGTTCCCGTTCATGGCTGAGCCGTTTCGCGAGATCGCCCCGGGCTTGTTCTGGCTGGGGGACTGCCTCAAGTTCGAATACGGAGACGAGATCTGGCACGGTCACGTCTCCACGTACCTGGTGGTCGGCGACGAACGGACGTTGCTGCTCGACACAGGTCACCCCGCCCACTGGGGCGTCGTCGAGTCCGCACTCGACGAGCTGCTCGGTGATCGGCCTCTCGACTTCGTTCTGCCCACGCATCCCGAGATGCCCCATGCCGGCAATCTCCCCCATCTGGCACGCAAGTATCCCGGGCTCACGGTGGTCGGTGACACCCGCGACTACCACCTGTACTACCCACAGCTGGCCGAGCGGCTTGCGCCCACCCCGGTCGGCGAGCGCATCGATCTCGGTGGACGCGAGATCCATGTGTTGCCCGCAATCTGGCGCGACCTGCCGAATACCGTATGGGCCTTCGATACCGGTAGCGGTGTCATGTTCGTAGCGGACGGGTTCTCGTATTCGCACCATCATTTCAACGGTGAATGTCGGTTGTACTCTTCGGAGTTGCCGCAGGCCCCGGACCTCGAGCAAACGGTGTTCCTCAACGAGCGGGCACTGTTCTGGACCCGGCACGTCGATTCCGGGCACAGCGAACCGGACCTCGAGGCCCTGTTCGAACGGTACCGTCCCACGCTCGTAGCACCTGCCCACGGCAGCGTCATCGACCGTCTCGACGAGATGGTGGAACTGCTGAAGACAGGAATGGCCGAGAGCCGCAAGCAGAACCGGCTCGTTGCGGCACAGTGGGCACCGACCGACGGCACCCGGTAGGCAGCGCACTCCGGCCATGCACCTCGCTTGGCACGCCGGCTCCGAGACAGTACGACTGAAATGGTGCAGTCAGGAAACCGACGCAGGCGGTGGCCCCAACAAGATCGACTCGACCGCGCCCTGCCAGCTCATCTCACGTCCGGTGGTCCTCCATCGCTGCCTCTGCTCGCATCTCGCACGGAACGAGCTCCGCATGACACTGGACGAGTTCATGCACGGCTCCCACATACAACATGCCGAAGGAGCCACTGCTCGCATCCCATAGTCGGCGGAGACCTTCCATCTCGAGCCCTCCCGCTGACGTTCACGGCCGAAGTCACGCGGGACCGCTGGTAACCGTGCAGGGTTCGCCGGACGTGATGGGTTCGAGTAAGAAGGCGGATCAATGGGTACGTGCCCGTTGATTTAAGATAGACATTAGCGTCAGATATGCACGAATAGGTGGGAAATTTCATGGCCTTTGTGATCCTGCAAGCCTGCTGCAACGATGCGTCGTGCGTCGCTGTCTGTCCGGTCGATTGCATTCATCCCACCCCGGAGGAAGCGCCGTTCATGCGGACGGAGATGTTGCACATCGACCCTCAGGCCTGCATCGACTGCGGGGCATGCGCCGAGGAGTGTCCGGTCGACGCAATCCGCCCGGATGACGAACTCGATGAGCGGGACGAGCCTTACCGCTCACTCAATTCCGAATACTTCGATCTCCGCCCGATGAGCAGCGGCACACTCGCCCCGGTCACGCCTCCGTGGCGCAAGGCCGATTACTCCGGCATGCGGGTAGCGATAGTCGGCTCTGGACCTGCAGCTTTTTATGCAGCCCTCGAGATCGTCTCGATGAGAGGCGCGCGAGTCGAGATGTTCGACCGGTTACTGACTCCTTACGGCCTTGTCAGATTCGGTGTAGCTCCCGACCACCCGGGTACCAAAGCAGTCACCGTCGTCTTCGAATCACTCGCCAAAAAGAGCTCGTTCAACCTCAACCTCGGCGTGGAGATCGGCACCCACATCACCCACGAAGAGTTGGTCGAGCGTCACCACGCAGTCATTTACGCCGTCGGTGCCTCCTCGGACCGCCGTCTCGGCATTCCCGGCGAAGATTTGGCCGGCAGCCACACGGCAACCGAGTTCGTCGCCTGGTACAACGGACACCCCGACTATGCCGATCGAACATTCGATCTGTCCAGTGATCATGTCGTCGTCATCGGCAACGGCAACGTCGCCCTCGACGTCGCGCGAATTCTGTTGACGGATCCGGAAGATTTGGATCACACCGACATCGCGGATCATGCATTGGACGCGCTGCGCACCAGCAACGTGCGCGAGGTCGTCGTACTCGGCCGTCGAGGCGTCGCCCAAGCGGGATACACCAATCCGGAAATGCTCGCGCTGCGCGACCTGCCGGACGTCGACCTGATCATCGACAGCGACGAAGTTGCTACCGATGAGTTGACGCAGGCAATTCTCGACGCCGACGACACCGAGCCGTCCGTCCGCTCGAAAGTGATGTTCGCCCAAGAAGTGGCGGCCGGGAACCCAACAGGGAACAAGAAGCGCCTGGTACTGCGCTACCTTGTGTCCCCCACCGAGATCGTCGGCACCGACCGCGTCGAGTCGGTACGCGTGACTCGCAATCGCCTCGAGCAGGAGAGCGACGGCGCAGTCATGGCGGTCGCTACCGATCAGACCGAGACACTCGAGGCCGGACTGGTGCTGCGAGCAGTCGGCTACCACGGCGTCGCCATGCCGGACCTACCGTTCGACAACGCACGCGGTGTCATACCGAACGTCGGGGGACGTGTCGTCGACCCAGCTAGCCGTGAGCCCCTCCCGGGTGTGTACGTCACGGGCTGGATAAAGCGCGGCCCTTCGGGTGTCATCGGCACCAACAAGAAGTGCGCCATCGATACCGTCGATCTGTTACTGCAAGACTATCTTGCAGGAAGCTTGCCGGTGCCTGGCCACGACGCAGAGTCCCTGACCGCGCTGGTCGCCGAGCGCCAACCCGACATCGTGAATTTCAAGGGTTGGACCGCCATAGACAAGGCGGAAAAGGCCGCGGGTAGGGCACGCAAACGGCCACGCGTCAAATTCGTGGACACTGCCTCGATGCTGAATGTGGTCCGCACGACCTGATCTGCGTGGCTGAGTGTTCGCGTCCGTCGACGAAGTCTCGAGCTTCGTCGACGGACGTCGCAATTACCAGAGCGTGTTTCAAGAATTGGCTGCCAGAGCCACTATGTGACCGCAGCGATCCGGACGGTGGCAGCATCACGGACGGCGAGTGGGTCGTATCTGGTGGCTACGGCACATCTCGGTACCGCGTGGCTCTTCACTGGCGAGCTATGCGTTGATCGACCTTCTCAGAGCAGGAATCGCCGAGAGCTGTAGGCACAGTCGGCTCGCTGCGGGACGGCATCGAAGCGGGACCGTTCCTGCGGACGTGGGAGGAGTGGGAACCGACGGCCGCGTATGACAATTTGCTCAGACGACGTGCAGTGCTGCGCGCAGCACTGCACATTCCTCGTCGAGTTCCCGGCGCGATACGGCTGCATTCACAAGCACCGCGGAACAGTGGAACGTGCCGGGAAAAAGATGGGCTTCCACCGGAATTCCGGCCTCCGCAAGTGCACGCGAGTAATTCAGCGCTTCGTCCCGCATCGGATCGAACTCCATTGCCGCGATGTAGGCCGGGGGGAGCCCCGACAGGTCCGTTGCACGCGCCGGAGCCGCGTAGGCAGATACATGGACCGTCCCGGGCACGCCGGCCCCGAGGTAGTACGCCCAACTCGTTTCTGCCGCACGGCGTGACCACATCGGAGTGTCGACGAACCGGCGCATGCTGGGCGTGGACGTCCGATCGTCGAGCTGAGGTGCGGCGAGGTACTGGAAGCACGGTTCGGGGAGCCTCGGCCCCGGTGCGTTGCGTCCCCGCCGCATGTCGCGAAGTTTCAGTGCGAGCGCCGCGGCGAGTCCCCCACCTGCACTGCGACCGTGCAGGGCAATCCGGCTCGGATCGACCCGCAAGGACTCCGACTGGTCCGCCAGCCATGTGTACGCGGCGACGGCGTCGTCGAGCGCGGCCGGGTACGGATGCTCCGGGGCGAGCCGGTAATCGACTGCAACGACCACGGCGCCCAGCTCACACGACAGTCGCTGGTTCCGCGCGTGGGCGGCGTCGATCGATCCCATGACGTAACCGCCCGAATGCAGGTGCAGTAGCGCCGGCAACAGTCCATCGGCGTCCCGCGGGCGGTATACCCGCACGACCAGAACCGGGCACCCCGCTCCGCGGTCGATCCCGAACTCCTCGTCGCGCACAGACGGATGCGATTCAACGGACACTGCGCGTTGCGCACCGACAGACCTTGCCGACGCGAGGTCGGTCAGGTCCGGGGCCGGAATCCGTTCGGTGGCATCGACGAGTTCGGGATCGAATCGATAGCCTGTCATTCGGCTCGGTCGAGGACGTATTCGGACGGGTCCGGCCCACGGGTGCGCTGCCAGAACTCGAGGGTGCTCAACGGCCAGTTCTGCGATACCCGGCCGGACGAGCTCTTGTACCAGCTGTGCACACCCTCCACACCGAATGCCATTGCCGCACTCGCTGCATCGACTCGTTCGTAGAAGCTCTCGAGCGCTTCAGGACGGCATTCGATCGTACGTGCATCGGCTTCGAACAGCCTTCGCAGGCAGGCCATCACATAATCGACCTCGGCCTCGGAGAACAACACGATGCTGCCGTTGACCACCAGATTCGTGTTGGGACCGTAGAGCAGGAAGAAATTCGGGAATCCGGGGACGGTGATACCCATGTTCGCGCGCGGCTCGCCACCCCAGACGTCGTGCAACCTCGCCCCGCCGTGACCGGCCACTTCCATCGGCACGAGGAACTCGGATGCGCGGAACCCGGTTCCGTAGATGATCACATCAACCTCGTGGCTACTTCCGTCCGCGGTCACGAGACCCTGCGGCGTGATCTCCGTGATCGGCTCCGTCACCAGCTCGACGTCGTCGCGTTTGAGTGTGGATGCCCACCTGCCGTCGTCGCGCAACATCCGCTTCGCGTACGGCGGGTAGTCGGGGACGACGTGTGCGAGAAGGTCCGGGCGGTCGTCGAATTCACGCTCCAGATATGCCTCCAGCGCGCATCGCAGTGAATAGTTGTCCTCGGACACCGATCCCGGCTTGTCCCACGCCGGGTGGACGAGGGCATACCTGCGGCGTCCTTCGACACCCACCCAGAACTGCAGGAATCTGAACCAACGGTGGTATCCGGGGACTTCCCGGAGCAGCCACCGCAGTCCCGGCGCAAGTTCGGCGTGATAGCTCGGAGTCGGCATGATCCAAGGCGGAGTACGCTGAAAAAGCACGACCTTCTCTGCCTTTTCCGCGATTTCGGGCACTACCTGAAAAGCACTTGCGCCGGTACCGACGACGGCGACCCGCTTTCCACTCAGATCGACATCGTGGTTCCACCGAGCGGTATGCCACGAGTCACCTGCGAACGATTCGCGTCCCGGTGTGGTCGGGAAGGCGGGACGGTTCAACTGGCCGACCGCACTGATCACGGCGTGCGCTTCAATCGTGTTCACGCTTCCGTCAGCGGTGTCACGAACGGTGAGCCGCCAGATTCCTTCTTCTTCGTCGAACGTCGCCGCTGAGACTTCGGATCGGAATCGAATGTGTCGCCTAAGTGATTGTGTGTCGGCGAAATCTCGGAAGTACTCGAGGATGGAATCACGTCGCGAGTACTGGTATCGCCATCCTGCATGCTGCGCGAACGAGTAGCTGTAGCAGAAGTTGCTGGTGTCGAGTTGACAACCAGGGTAGTCGTTTTCGAGCCAGACACCGCCAACGTCAGCGTTTCGTTCGAGCACCGTGAACGGCACCCCTGCTTCGTCCAATCGGTGAGCCGCGACCAAACCCGACATGCCGGCGCCTATCACGACTACACGGAACTCACGATCGGGACGCACATCCTCGAGCGTCCAGCCCGGACCCTTCGCGTCGACACCGAGCTGGCCCAAGAACAACGACAGGTAGTCGGCGTCGACGGGACCGGTGACGAACTCCATCAGAGCCTGCATGTCCTCCGGCCGGTAGTCGGGCGCAGCAGGGCGACCGGCTCGGTGCCAGTCACGCAACGCTCGGAACGCGAGAGTACGCCCCAATTCCTGGTTTTCGTTCGACAAGCCACCCTGAGGTTCGAGTCCGAGCGGCGTCGGGTGCACTCCCGGCCGCAGCTCGTCTCGAAGGATCGTGTGGTCTCCGGTCAGGTGCGCCACAGCGGGCAACAGGGACGGCAACTCCGCAACCTGCACAGCGCTGCGAAGCTGCTCTTCGAAATCCGGGTAATCATCGGTTGTGGATTCGCCGCCGGTCATGCCGATCCGCCACCCGAACTCGAACCGGCAGCCCGCATACCGAACAGATCGGTGCCGAACACCGAATCAGGCTTCTCTGTATTCTCCTCGAACAACTCGCCCATCAAGCTCTCCTCCATGCCTGTGATTCGAATACGTAGCTCGTGACACGCCACCTGAGGCAACCGCGAACGCGAGGGAAGCGGATCGCTCTTGCGCAAAGCGCAGTACAGCATTGTCGTTCAATTCTGGCAATAATGTCACTTTAGTTCAACCGCTGTGAACAACATGCGTCTCCGTTACCTCGCCACACTGCAGTCCACTCCTTTCAGCCTCGCATCGATATGTCGTGCAAGCTGTTCACCTGCGCCTTGGACATGCTCGAGCGTCGTGGTCCTGGCGCGCTCGGAATCGCGTGACCGTATAGCCGCAAGAATCTCCGTGTGGTCGTTTACCGTAGTTGCAGGCCAGTCTTCCGAACATGTGCAGCCTTTGGTCGTATAGAAGCGCTGCGGCGTGTAACGGGACAGGATCTGAATCACCCAGCCCAGTTTCGGCGCTCCTGCAGCGAGGTTGATCTCACGATGGAACCGATGATTCAGCTCCTCCAAGGAGGTGAGGTCGTGCCGTTCGGCGGCGGACACGAGCGAAGCGTGGATTTCGTCGAGACGTGCGCATTGCGCCGCGGTCACTCGTTCAGTCGCCCTCGACGCCAGTTCTCCGGCCACAGTGGACTGAACCAGGAAGATGTCCCGGATATCGTCTCCGGTCACCTTGGACACCGTAAATCCTCGGCGAGGTTCGAGATCGAGAAAACCTTCGACCTCCAACGCCTTGAGCGCCTCACGCGCCGGGGTAGGCGAGATCCCGAGTTCACCGGCGATCGCTTCGGGACGCACCCGTGTGCCGGGCGCGAAGGCACCTGAGATTATCTGTTCCCGCACATACACAGCGGCTTCCTCGCCGAGCTGCTGGCGGACACGGGGGGTGCCGATAGTCATGTCGTACGCACTCCTCGTCGTCCCTGTCCACGGCCGCTCGAGCCGGGCACGGAAGTACACTCGAGCGACCCCGATTGGTCTGAAGGTCGAATACCGCGGTCCGAGACCTTCACGCTGTAAGCAGCAGTATCAGTGCATACAAGGTGAGCTGCCGACACTCGGCCCCATCAGGTTTCGAGTGCGCCCGGATCAATCGACGGCGCCGGGGCGGACATCCCTGATCCGTCCGCGCCCGCTTCCCCGTCTCACCCACTACACTCAACGCGACCGGACATCGCGCGCCCGCTCGTCCGCTGCATTGCCGGAACCATCGAGCAACCCCAGCAAGGACTCGACCGTCGAATCCAAGTCCGCAATCGAGCTGACTGCGGCGACGTACCGATCCGGTCGGACGATGTAAACCTCCGCGCCAGGATGTTCGAGGTAAAGATCCCGCAGGCCACCTTCGAGGTCGTAGACGTCCACTACCGGCACCTCGGAAGACGCGACCCGTGACGAAGGGTCGAACTGACCCTTCCTGCGATACGCCGAAGGCACGTGCGACTGCACGACGATACCGTTGTGCGCAGTAAGACGAGCAGCGACCTGCGGCGACAAGCCCTCGACTACACCGTCGACCACTCCCACGAGAGCGATCCGGGCACCGAGCACATCGTCCAAGCGCAGCCGGGTGCCGTCCAGCTGCTCCACCATCGGCTGGGGAAACGCCCGGCCGACCAAGGAGGACCGGCCGGCCCCGTCGCGGAGAACGAAGCCGTCCTCGTAACGCGGGACCGGCTTGTACTTCATCTGGAGGATGTAGTCACGTCCACCGGGTACCCGCTGAACTCCGCGGAAGAACAGATTGCGGAACCACTCCGTGGCCCGGTTCGCGGGGTGGTAGAGACGTCCCACGCCGGTCGCGAACTTCACCATCTCGCGTGCAGTCTCCCGCCGTTCCGCGTCGTATGTTTCGAGCAGCTTCGGCGACGCGGATCCGGACAGAACCATTCCGAGCTTCCACGCGAGATTCGTGACATCCCGCATTCCCGAGTTCATGCCTTGTCCGAAGAACGGCGGCTGCAGGTGTGCCGCGTCGCCGACCAGGAACACACGGCCTTCCTGGAACCTGGCAGCGGTGCGCGAATGGTGCCAGTAGATCCGTCGGCGAACTGCCTGCGGCACATCCCCATTAGGATAGAACTGCTTCATGAGGGTGGCGACCATCTCGGGTTCGGCCATCCGATCCGGATCCTCACCGTCGAGCACCTTGAACTCGAAGCGACGGTATCCGAATGGGAGAGGAATGGTCATCGATGGCCGTTGAGGTGACGTGTACACCGCCGAGTACGGCGCATCCCACGTGTCGTCCTTCACATCGACGACGAGCCACTTCATCGGCGCCGTATCGCCCTCGAGTTCGATATTCACGGCATCTCGAACGAAGCTGCGTCCACCGTCCGCACCGATCACGTAGCGGGCCCGGATGGTGATCGTTTCACCATCCTGGCGGGTCGTGACGGTCACTCTTTCCGCGTCCTGCGTCAGTCCGACGGCCTCACACGCAGTGCGCAGCTCCACAGTGCCGAAACGCCCCAAGCTCTTCCTCAGCACCGCTTCGAGATTCGGCTGGAAGAACAGATTACGGCGCGGCCACCCGTAGGGTCGACCACTCGGCGCCACGTGAGCGAGAATTCGCTTGCGCGAATCGTAGTAGCGGATCGGCGCATTACGCACCGCGTTCGCCAGCACCTCCTCCGCCATACCGAAACCCTGCAGTGTGCGCAAGGCCTCGTCGTCGATCCCGACCGCGCGGGGCTCTTCGAGAATCTCCGCTTCGCGATCTATCAGTGTCGTCGATACTCCATGCTGCGCCAGCAGATTTGCCAGTGTCACGCCTGCCGGCCCGGCACCGATGATCGCTACGTCCCGGTCGAGGGATTCCAATTTCGCCTCCTGGTTAGTGTGAAACTCCGGGCCGTCAGCTACGCGACAGCAGTAACCCACTCGTCGGGACACTCGTCCCGGCGGTGACGAGCATGTGATCAACACCGTCGATGGGGTTGCAGGATTGATCCCGTAACTGTCGTACCCCTTCGAGAATTCCGTTCATGCCATGGATATACGCCTCACCCAGCTGGCCACCGTGTGTATTGAGCGGCAGCCTGCCATCGAGCTCCAGATTTCCGTCCCGGATAAAATCCTTGGCTTCGCCCACCGGGCAGAATCCGAAAGCCTCGAGCTGTGGCAACACCAGGGGTGTGAAGTGGTCGTAGATGATCGCACCACCGATGTCGTCCGGTGTCAATCCACTGGTTTTGTACAGTTGCCGAGCGACGAGAGACATCTCGGGAAGACCCACGAAGTCGCTGTCGGGTCGGTAGTAACTCGTCATCGAATGCTGGTCGTCGGCGATGCCCTGTGCGGCGGAGGCAATCGACACCGGGCGCTGAGCAAGATCCGCAGCGCGCTCACTGCTCGTCACGACCAGCGCGACACCGCCGTCACTTTCCTGGCAGCAGTCGAGCAGGTGCAGCGGTTCGACGATCCACGGCGACTGCTGATGTTGTTCGAGGGTGATCGGCTGCTCGTAGAACCACGCATTGGGATTCGTGGCAGCATGTTTGCGGTCCACCACACTGATGCGGCCGAAATCCTCACTGGTCGCACCGAAGGTGTGCATGTAGCGCTGGGCGAACATCGCGACCTTGCTCGCAGGTGTCAACAAGCCGAAGGGATTCGTCCAGCCTGCAGAGACCTGCTCGGAGCCGGCGCCTACAGGCTGGCCCCGATTGGCCGTGCCGAATCGCTTGCCCGACCGCTCGTTGAACGCCCGGTAGACGACGACGTTGCGGGCGGCGCCGGTCGCAACCGCCAGCACGGCCTGCAGTACGACACCGCAGGCGGCGCCGCCACCGAAGTGCACGCGGGAGAAGTACGTCACGTCACCCATGCCGAGGGCCCGGGCGATATCGGTTTCTGCGCTGGTGTCCATCGAGATGGTCGCCAGGCCGTCGATGTCTTCAGGGCGGAGTCCGGCATCGTCGATCGCGGATTTGACCGCTTCCACAGCCAGTTTCAGCTCGCTGCGACCGGATTTCTTGGAGAATTCGGTCTGCCCGATGCCGACGATCGCGGTCTTGTTGCTCCACTGGCTATCCATGGGAAACGTCCTTTCCGCCGGTCTCGGCAACCGGGTGGAACAGGGGCAGTACGAGGCCGGGTTCGACCTCGGTGAACTCGACTTCGACCGGCATTCCGATCGAGACGTCGCTCGGTTGCACTCCGACGACCTGCGACACGAGGCGCACCCCTTCGACCAGTTCGATCACCGACACGTTGTAGGGCTCGTCGAATCCCGGTGACAGTGGCTTGTGGAACGTGACATGTGAATAGACCGTGCCCGCTCCCGAGGCGACGAGGTGTCCGAGTTCGAACGACCCGCACACCGAGCAGATCGGCTTGGGAGGATGACTCAGCGCGGAGCAATCCGAACATTGCTGGACACGTAGTTCGCCGTCGCGTACACCGTTCCAGAAGTATTCGGTGTCTTCGCTGATCGCCGGCCACGAGCGCTTCCGCTGCGATACCGGTGTCGCGTCCTGCTTTTCCGCTTGCGTACTCATACCAGCTCCACCTTCACGGAACTGACGACGGCGTCGGCGCGACGACCGTTGTCGATGGTCAGATCGAGGGCGACGAGCAGTCGGTCCTCGACTTGTTCGCGACCGACGACCGTGGCACCCACCGTGAGGGTGTCGCCGGGACAGCCATGCGAGTTGATCTTGATGCTCATCTTTTGCAGGAACGACTCGTACCCACCCCATTCGGTGACGATCCTGCCGATCAACCCCTGGTACCACATGGTGTTCAGGAAGATGTTCGGTGCGCCGTTCTCCTGTGCGAACGGCGGATCATGGTGGATCCGATACAGATCCCGTGTCCCGACGACGTCCTTCGCAAGTGTCGAGTAGGTGACATCAAAGGTGAAGGGCTCGAGCTTGTTCCCCACGACGACCTCGTCCCAGGGAATGCGCGGTCGGGCTGTCATGGCTTCGCTCCCGTTCCGTCGTACAGCAGCGTGACGTTCCGCGCGATCGCGACAAGACGCTCGTTGTGCTGCGTGTGGTATTCGATTTCGTAGGTCATGAACACACCGGGTCCGACCTTCGTCTGCTTGACTGGGCTGACCGCCGTCACACGGCGATCCCTGCCAATGTGTCCGTCCTCTGGTCCGAACGGCTCGAGGTACTCCTCCTCACGTTCCACCACTGTCACCGTGGTGAACCCGTAACTCGCAAGGATCTCGCGGATCTTTCCTTCGGGCGTCGACCTTCTAGCTTGCTCCACTTGGCCGCGAAGATACTCCGGCAGCCACCACGCATCGATATTGAACGCCATCAGACCCTGCGGCGGCGCAATGACGCGACCGAAGCGGGACGTCTTCGCCACCTCGGGCTGCCAGTAGACGGGATTGGCATCCTCCACCATCCCGCAGAACTGCTGGATCGCGGTTGTCTCGAGCGGATACGCCGACCACACGCGGGGGGCGTACTCACCGATGTACGGAGCCAGCTGGTCTGCCAGCCCTGCGTATTTCTCTTTCAGTTCCACAACATCCTCCTTGTGGCCGGTCGGCACAGCGCTGCACGCAACGATCAACCACATTCCGGTTGGGATGACTCGTTATTCGTTCGAGCACAACTCGTTCAGGTAGTTCCCCAGCGTGCGAGCACGTCATCGAGCTCACCTGGTTCTCGGTCCGCGATCGCACCGGGAGTGCGCGACAGCCTCGGGGCGACGCCCGGTACGCGACCGCCCGCGAACTCCTGGATGAGCTCTCGTTGACGGTTGTGTTCGTGCCCGGCAACCTCGTCCAGCGACAACACCGGCGTGACGCACGCGTCGACACCGTCGAACGCTGCGCACCAGTGCTCCCGAGTCCGGGTCCGGAAGAGCGCCGCGATGTCCTTCTTGCGCTGGGGCCACGACTCGACGTCCGCCTGAGCGTTGTCCCATTCCGGACCGTCAAGCCCTAGCACCTCCCGAAATGCCCGGTAGAACTGCGGCTCGATACATCCAACCGCCATGAAACCGCCATCGGCCGTTTCGTAGACGTCGTAGAAGAAGGCGCCCGAGTCCAGCCGGTTCGTGCCTCGGCGATCGGAGTGCTGCCCGACCGAACGGTTCCAGTGGAAGGTCGTCATCAGATTGGCTGCGCCGTCGACCATCGTGGCGTCGACAACCTGGCCCTTGCCCGAGTGGGAACGCTCGAACACGGCACACATGATGCCGTACAGCAGATACATCGATCCCCCGCCGTAGTCGCCCACCAGGTTCAGCGGCACCGTCGGGGGTTCATCGCTCCGACCGATCGCACCGAGCGCGCCGGCGATCGAGATGTAGTTGATGTCGTGCCCGGCCGACTGCGCGAGGGGCCCCGACTGGCCCCATCCGGTCATTCGCGCGTAGATCAGCTTCTCGTTGCGACGCAGGCATTCGTCCGGTCCCAGGCCGAGTCGTTCCATCGTGCCCGGCCTGTACCCCTCGATCAGCACGTCGGCGCCCGTCACCAGCTGCAGGACCCGTTCCACCCCCGACGGCTGTTTCAGGTCGACAGCGATTCGGCTACGTCCCCGGCCGGTGGGCCCGACCCGCGCTTGGCGGTCCGCGCGGTCGATACGGACGACGTCGGCACCCATATCGGCCAGAAGCATCGCAGCGAAGGGGCCCGGGCCCATCCCTGCCATTTCGAGGACACGCAGCCCTGCGAGTGGTCCCGTCATGTTCGCGTCTCCTGTTCTTCGATTTCGTGGTTCCCATCGGCGATGGGGCGTGCGCGGGTCACAGAACGAGTGCGGGATCGGCCCCGAATGCTCCGCGTGTTGCGAGATCCCGAATGGCATCGTCCGACAGGTTCAGATGCGATCGGAGCACCGATACGGTGTCCTCACCCAGGCGAGGCACACGACGGCTTTCACCGGTTGCCGACTCCGGATCCAAAGGCCCTCGGACCAAAGGTATCTCGGTTCCGTCCGTGCGTGTCGCGACACCCATGAACGGTGCGGACAACTCGTTGTCGGCGATGAACTCGGGGATCCGGTTGACGAGGGCATACGGGATCCGGACCTCGTGCAGAATCTTCACCCACTCGGCGCTGTCCCGTTCGGCGAAGACCCGCTCCATGACTTCCTGCTCGTCGTAACGATTTTCCCCTCGAAGCAGGTGTGTCGCGAAGCGGGGGTCTTCGAGGATCTCGGGACGGCCCGCGGCCTGGCACAACCTCTCGAACATCCGATCGTTTCCGATCGCCACCTGAATCCACCGGTGGTCGGCCGTCCGGTAGGCCCCGTGCGAGGCGCCGGCGCCGCCGGCACGCGGCTGCGAGGGGGCACTGTCCTCCCCGGTCGCCAGGAAGCGCAGGACGTCCGCGCCCATGAGATGAACTGCAGACGACAGCAGCGACACCGAGAAGTGGCCGCCCTCGCCCGTGCGGTCGACCTCGAGGACAGCCGCTAGAACCTCGATCGTCCCCCACAGGGCTGCGGTCTTGTCGACGATCGACGCTCCGATCCGCTTGGGCGGATCGCCCTTGAAGCCGGTGGTGTACATGATGCCGGTCGCCGCCTGGATGACCGGATCGTAGGCCGGGTCGTCGGCGCGCGGACCGGTGGTGCCGAAGGCATTCACCGAGCCCACGACGAGCTTCGGATTACGTGAGACGAGCATCGCGGGGTCGAGACCGATACGCGACATGACGGACGGGCGCATGTTCTCGATCAGGATGTCCGCTTTGTCGATCATGTCCACGGCCGTTGCCAGTCCGGCCTCGGATTTCAGATCCAGGACTACGGACTTCTTGCCGTATGCGGTTTCCGTGAAGAACAAGCCGTCCCCGTCGAACGCAGGGTACGAGTGGCGTCCGTCATCGCCGGTGCCGGGCCTCTCGATTTTCAGGACGTTGGCGCCCAGCGCCGCCAGGTTCCGGCCGACCATCGGACCGCTGACGTAATTGCAGATCTCGACAACCGTGCGACCTGCCAACGCGTTTCCGATATCGATCATTGCGTTCCTCCAACTTCCGCAGCCGTGCGAGTGTCCGCAAGTTCGGTGCCGGCCACATATCCGAGAGTCATGGCGGGTCCGAGCGTCGAGCCTGCACCGGGGTAGCCCGTAGAGAGTGGATGGGCAGACACATTGCCCACTGCGAACAGGCCCGGCACGACGGAACCGTCGGTGCGTAACGCACGTCCGCGGGCATCGGTCGCAACACCACCCGCGGTGCCGAACGCGCCCGGCAAGAACTCCATGCCGTAGAACGGTCCGATCTCCACGGGCGCGAGGTTCGAGTTCGGGTAGGGGTTGGTGGCATCTCCGCTGTACTGATCGTAAGGACTGTCGCCGCGATGGAAGTCCTCGTCCACTCCTGCCTCGGCGAACTTGTTGAAACGCTCGACGGTGGCGGTGAGCGCCTGCGCCTCGAGTCCGAGCGACTCGGCGACCTCCGTGAGGCTCGCACCGGTAGTGATCCATCCGGGGAGTTCGTCGCCCGCGGCATACGTGAGGAAGCCGTACCGCTCAAGGAAGCGATGATCGAAGACGACGAACATACGCAGCGGAATGCCCTTACTGCGTGAAGCTTCCAGCGCGGATCGAATCAGGCTGTTGTAGTCCTGTGCCTCGTTCACGATGCGCTCGCCTGTGCTGTCCACGATGATGACGCCGGGAGACTGCCGCTCGGAGCGGATGTGTCGGCCCACCCGCTGCCCATCGACCTCCTGCCCCGGCACCGACACCATGGGCGCCCACCACGCCTCGTCCATGTGGTCGAGACGAACGTCGATGCGCTCGGCCATGCGGTGTCCGTCACCCGTGTTGTGGGGCGGGCTGCAGCGGATCGGAATCGGCATCGGCAGATGCTCTTCCATCATCTCGGGATTCCACTCGAAGCCACCACAGGCGAGCACTACACCGCCGGTCGCGGCGATCTGCCGGCTGTCGACCGACACTCCGCGGACAGAGCCGCCCTCGTCGACCAATTCCTGTGCCGGGGCATTCACTGCGAAGTCGACACCGGCTTCCAGGCACGCCTGGAAAATCGGGCCCACCAGTGCCGCACCGCGCGCCACGATGCCCTTCGCTGTGCGCTCTCGCAGTTCGTCCCAGGGGAAGTTCGCCCACGAACCCCACTGTTTGAACTCGATCATCGAGTACTGGAGCAGGTTCTCGTCGCGGCGGAGAATATCCTTCCACTCACCGAGCTGACGAGAATCGTACGTGGTCGGCTGCATCGCGCGACCGTAGCGCGATCCCGCGAGGCCCAGTTTGTAGTCGGGATACCCGAGGGAAGCCACCAGTTCGAGTGAGGTCCGTTCACGCAGGAACGACAGCATGTCGTTCGCGTGGTCGAGAAACGCATCGACGACCTCTCCGCCGCCGACCGTCTCGGTGAGATACGTACGTGCGCTCTCGATGTCGTCGTCGATCCCACCTTCTGTCATCCCGTCGTTGGCGGGGATCCAGATCGTGCCGGCGGACACGGCAGACGTTCCGCCGATCTGACTCGACTTCTCCAGCACGAGAACGGACTGGTCTGCGGACGCTGCAGTGAGCGCGGCGACGAGGCCGCCGGCGCCCGATCCGACCACTACGACGTCGTATCGGTCCGAGAGATCTTGCTTTCCGAGTATCTTCATGAATCTTCCCTTGCGCTCGGCGGCTCGGCCCTTGACACCTCGACGTCCGGGTGTGCGGTCTCGCAGGTGTAGGCGGCCGCTGGGGTCATTTCTTGGAGGCTGCGTCGAACATGCTCGAACGCGCGGTGATCAGCGATCGCATATTGGCGACCCCGCTCTGGTATCCGCCGCCGACCTCGAGCATCGCCGACGAGTTGCCGGCAACGTACAGCCCTTCGATCGGCCGGCCGTCGTAGTCGAGAACTCGTCCCACCGCATCGGTATCGAGCCCGGTGGTAGGGATTCCGGTGCCGACGAGGACCGGTCGCATTGCGTAGAACGGTCCGACGGCTACCGGACCGAGGTTCGGGTGCTGGCCGGCCTGGTGGTCTCCGTAAGAGACCTGGGAGTACATCCGCTCGCCTCGGCCGAATTCGCGATCCACTCCGTCTGCGCAGTCGGCGTTGAATCGACGGACCTGGTCGGAGAAGGCATCAACGTCGACACCCATCTTTTCTGCGAGCCCTTCGATCGAGTCGGCGGAGACGACATCCCATTCCGGCGGGAAATCCGTTCCCGGGGAAATCGAGGAGAACGAGTACTCGCTTCGGAACTTGGTGTCGAACACCCACCAGCACGGCCAGTTCGCGAATGCCTGTCGCCGGCCGTCGATCGTCTTGAGCGCATGTCCGATTGCAGGATAGAACGATTCGTCACAGAAGCGCCGACCGTCACCGTTCACGAGAATCGAGTACGGGTAGGAGACGGCGCGGAAGATGCCGGTCATCGCCTGTCCGTCGTCTTTCCGACCGGGGATGGGGTACCCGAGCCGCATCGGCTTGGGTTCGCTCACGACGCGAGCGCCCAACGGCGCGGTCAGTCGGAAATGATCGCCGACGACCGAAGGGGGCGTAGCCGAGGCCACGTCGGGGATTCCCTCGAAGCCCATCATCGCCCTGGGGTCCCAGTCGTACGCCCCGGTTGCGATGAGGACGCCGAAGCGGGCCCCGAAGCTCCGCCCGTCGTCTATGCGCACGCCCGTCACACGTCCGTCTTCGGCGACGAGTTCCGACACCGAGGTCGACGTCATGATCTCCGATCGCGCTTCGATAGCACCGCGGAGGAACAGCGCCGCGAGACCTGTGCCCATGCACAGTTCGTCGTCGGCTTCACGCTGGTCGAGCAACGACCGATCCCACGTGTGGCTACGTGCGATCCCGCCGAGTTTCCACATGTCTTCGTGCGTGAGCCGATACTGGACATGCGGAGAGACCCTCAGGAGCTTCCGCCACTGGCCCAACGACGCACCCGGGTACGGGTCGACTTCGAGAAGCCGTCCTTCCCTGCGCGCATCGGGAAACTCACCGTAGTAGTAGTCCGGCAGGTCGTCGACGATCCGGAACTTGGCATCCAGGAGTTCGGTGAAGTACTCGAGTGTCGGGTTCGCGTTGTCCGCATAGAAGCGCACGTGTTCCTCGTCCGCGAAACCCATGCCGAGGCGGCGCAGATACGCCGCACCGGCTTCGGCCGAGTCCTCGATCCCCGCTGCACGCTCGAGGAACGAGCCCGCCACCCAGAGCTGACCGGCGGAATACGCAGTCACCCCACCGAGAGTGTCGGTCTTCTCGATCAGCAGAGCCGAAAGACCGCGTTCTTTGGCACGGTCATCGCAGCCAATCCCGCGAGGCCCCCACCGATTGCAATCACATCGAACGTCGCGTCCATCGACGCCGCCTTTCTGCTCGTGATGTCGTCCCACCAGTGGCGAGCGCAGCGGCCGAGCGAGAAAGATCGCTCCCGCGATGGGCCGGCATAGGGGGATCGAAGTACTTGTCTCGCACTGTGAATGGATGCAGTCGCGCTTCACAATCCGCACCGTGGCCAGAGTGAAGTAGCGTCACTGAATTCCGAAATCTATATTCTATTTTCTACTGGGATAAGGACCGGGCATGCCCGCCCCGAGGGAGCCGCCGGGCGGTGCGCCCGCCGGCCATCCCCAATCAGCCGCCCAAACGCAAACCGGCAGCACGCGTACCGAACACATCGGTAGCGAACACTGCACCGAGTTTTTCTGCTTCCCAACGCTTTCCGTTGTTCGACACCGTCGCAATCGGCGTCCAGCTCCGCAACCACGAAATGTTCTCACCCAGCGCCTTGATCACCTGACCGCTGACATGCCCGGCCTCCGGACTCGCCAACCACGCCACGACCGGCGACCCCAACGACGGATCCTTCGGATCGAACACGTCATCGGTACGCTGATCGGGCTCGACCGCCTCCGCGCGACCCGGCATCGTCGCCGACATCCGAGTGAGACCACCCGGACTGATCGCATTGACTGTGGCACCGATCGATGCCAGCTCCAGACTCAGCGTCTGGGTCAACCCCGCGATCGCGGCCTTCGCCGGAGCGTAATTCGTCTGACCGAAATGCCCCTGCAGCCCGGCGCCCGACGTGGTGTTGATGATTCGGCCGTACACCTTGCCGCCGGATGCCTTCGACTCCTCACGCCACTTACGTGCCACCGCACGACTGGTCAACCACGAACCCCGCACATGCACCCGCATAACCAGGTCGAAATCCTCGGCGCTCATGTTCCAGATCGCCCGGTCCCGCACGATCCCGGCATTGTTGACCACGATGTCGAGACGGCCTAGCTGCGAATACGCCCGTTCCACCAGCAGATCCACCTGCTGCTCGTCACCGACGTCACTGAAATCCGAGATCGCCCGGCCACCGCGATCCTCGATGACCTGCACCACCTCGTCGGCAACCTTGCCGGTGCCCTCGCCGCTGACCGAAGTCCCCAGATCATTGACGATCACGGTCGCGCCATGACCGGCCAACTCCAACGCATGTGCGCGACCGATACCGTGACCGGCGCCCGTAACCAGCGCGACCTTACCCTCGAGCAACTTGCCCATGAAATGTCTCCTTCTACTGGAAGATTCGCTTTTACCGATCGGTTGCTGCAACAGGACGGAAGATCGTCGCGTCGAGCTCGTAGGTCAACGACCGGAACGCAACCTCTACTGCCATCCCGACCTCCAGCTCGTCGGGTTCGCACCCTTCGATATTGGTCATCACGCGCGGACCTTCTTCGAGTTCCACGAGAGCCGCCACATACGGCAACCGTGACTTGAACGGGTGAAGGTCGTTCACATACACGGTCGAATACGTGTACAACGTGCCGCGTCCGCTGGCTTCGACTGCGGTTACGTCCTCACTCCAACAGAACGGGCAGAACGGTCGCGGGTAGTGGTGCACCTTGTCGCACTCACCGCACTTCGCGATCAGCAGCTTTCCTTGCTTGGCCGCGTCCCAGTAGGGAGCGGTCGCCTCGTCGACGGTCGGAATGTCCGCGCGCGGCTTTTCCGGTCCAGCAGTCTTCTCGGATGCGGTCTTCTCGGTCATCGTCCCTCACCAACCCACGTAGTCGGCGTCGCGCTTCTCTACGAAAGCTTGCACGCCTTCTTTGCTGTCCTGCGAATAGCCCTGAATCTCCTGCGCCATCGCTTCCGCGACGAAGGACTGCGTCCGGTCGACGTCGGGGGAATCGTTGAACAACCGCTTCGTCAGGGCAATCGCGCTGGTGGGCGCGACAGCCAACCGAGACGTGAATTCCGTGGTGGTCGAGTCCAGTTCTTCGGCCGGCACGACGCGATTCACCAATCCCAGTTCGAGAGCGTCACGCGCCGACAACTTCTCCCCGAAGAAGACCATCTCCTTGGCACGCTGCATCCCGATGCGGCGGGGCAACAGGTAGGCACCGCCTCCGTCGACGACAAGACCACGCTTGACGAACGACTCCGCGAAGTATGCGCCCTCGGAAGCCACTACCAGGTCCGATGCATATGCCAGATGCGCGCCGATGCCGGCAGCTGCACCCTGCACGACCGCAACGACCGGCTTGGGGCAGTCCAGGACCGACGAGATCAGACGCTGCGCACCGGTCATGATGGTGTGCATCGCCCCGGTGACCTTCTTGACCTTGGTCGCACGATCCCCCGACAGCCTGACCACATCCGCACCCGCACAGAAATGCCTGCCGTTCGCACGCAATACGACGACGCGCACGTCGGGGTCTCCCCCAGCTTCCTCGAAGAGGCGGATCAACTCGTTGCGATCATCGGGCCGCAGGGCGTTCGCGGCATCCGGCCGGTTGAGCGAAATCGTCAAGATCCCGCCCTCCAGCTGCCGAAGCACACTCTCCGTACGCTGTGTCTGTCCGTCAATGACGTCGGTCACCGAATCCTCCTCGACCCATGGTCTGTCGTAAGCTGTTCTGTCGTCAGGGCGCCGTGTACTCGACACGAAGATGCTTGATCCCGTTCAGGAAATTAGCGCGCAGCACATCCGGCTCACCGATGGTGTGGATATCCGGGAAGCGCTCGAAGAGCATCCGGAACGCAACGTGCATTTCCAAGCGGGCTAGGTGAGCGCCCAGGCAGAAATGCGGGCCGGGAGCGCCGAAGGCCAGGTGCGGATTCGGATCGCGGGTGATGTCGAAGTCATACGGGTTCTCGAAGACCGACTCGTCGCGATTCGCCGAGCCATACCAGAGCACCACCTTGTCGCCCTTGTTGAATTCCTGGTCGCCCAGTCGGACGCCGTCGTGGGTGACGGTGCGGCGCATGTGCACCACAGGACTGGCAATGCGGAGGATCTCCTCGATCGCCGTGGGTGCGTAGCGATCGTAATCGGACAGCCACTTGTCGCGCTGTTCCGGGTATTTCGTGAGCAGATGCAGGCCGTGGGAAAGAGCGTTGCGGGTAGTCTCGTTCCCGGCGCCGACCAGAAGAATAAAGAACTTCGCCATTTCCTGCGGCGTGAGATTCTCCGCGTCGTTGGCGGCGACCAGCCTCGTGATGAGATCGTCCTGCGGCTCGGCGATCCGCTCCTCGGCGAGGTCGTTCAGGATCGCGATCAGCCTCTTGCTTGCCGCTGTCATTGCCGAGGCGAGCCCTTCGGAGCTCTGATCCGGCACGTACTCCGGGTCCACCGCGCCGAGCAGGACATTGGTCGCCTCGAGGATGAACGCCTCGTGCTCCCTTGGAATGCCGAGCAAATTGTCGATGATCCGCAGCGGCACCAGCGCGGCAAATTCGGAGACGAAATCACAACCATCACTCGGCATCCCGTCGAGGATCTCGGAGACGGTCGCTTCGATATCTTCGCGGATCGACGACAATGCCTTGTTTGTGAACCCACGAGACACGATCTTCCGCAATCGCGCATGCTCAGGGTTGTCCATGTCGATGAACGAACCCCGGTATTCACGAAGTTTCGCCGGCTGGTCGAAGATCTGCGTACCCTCACCCGAGCAGAAGTCCTCCGGGCGTCGCGATACTTCCAGAACATCCGCGTGCCGCGTCAACGCCCAGAACCCTCGCGTACCAACCGGAACGAACGCTCGCGGGTTTTCTCGGCGCAACGACGCGAAGAAGTCGTCACGCTCGGCGGAACGGTACTGCCACCAATCCAGGTCCATCAAGAGCGACGCCACCGACTCGGTCCCCACCATCACAACCTGCCTCGAATTTCTCGCGGACACGACCCCGTGCCGCCGCGGTTATTTCCTTGATTCTGGCAGTAATGTCACTATTACACAACAGCCATGAACAGGGTTTTTGCTGATGTTTCATGAGATACGATTCCATGAACTGGCTTACCCGTCACAATTTGGAGACCACGCATGCCGGACCACTTCCCCGCCCCCGCGCTGGTGATCAGCGAATGCCAGCGCGGCATCCTCGACCCGACGTCATCCGTATCTTCCGGGCTCGCACGCGAGGCCGCCGAGCGAAGCATCGTCAGCCGCACCGCGTCGCTCGCAAGGCAGTTCCGCGATCGTGGACTACCCGTGGTGCACTGCATCATCGAGCATCGCGCCGACCAGCGCGGGATGCTTCCGAACTCGTACCTCGGCACGATGGCGCTGCGCACCCGCAGCTTGATCGCCGGCACGCCGGATGTGGAGATTCCATCCGAACTCGGACCCGAGCCTGACGACATCGTGAGCAGTCGCGCAACCGGTATAACCGCCTTCTACGGCACCGACCTCGACGCGATGCTCCGCCTCGAAGGCGTTCGCACCATCGTCCTGGCCGGCGTCTCGACCAACGTAGCGATCCCCGGCCTGGCGAGCGAGGCGGTGAACCGTGGTTATCACGTGGTGCTCGCCGAGGACTGCACTGCAGGAACGTCTCCACAGGCACACACCGCGATGTTGGAGAACCTGATCGGGGCACTGGCCCGCATCATGCCCTCCGACGATATCGTGGCGCGCCTGCCGAAGAATCGATAGTCAGACTGCTTGCATGGAAAGGCTTTCCGCGTCGGAGACAGCATCACCGTTGATCGAGAAGCCACCGTCGACTGTAACCATCGACCCGGTTGCGAACTCGGCCTCATCGGATACCAGCCAGGTGGCAGCGTAGGCGATGTCCATCGGGTTGCCGATACGTGTCAGGCGGCCGCCCCCAGTGTGGTGGCCGGAGTCGCCTTTCGACGCGACCACACGGCCGACGAGAATGCAGTTGGCCCGGATTCCATCCGCACTGCCCTCGACCGCGAGAGATCGTGTCAGGCTGTTGACTCCGGCCTTCGCCGCGCCGTACGCCGCGAAACCCTTGAACCCGGATAGCGATTGACCGGATGAGATGTTGAGGATGGATGCCCCTTCTGCCCGGACAAGATGCGGCCACGCGTATTTTGTTGCCCAGAAAACATTTCCGGTCAGAGTTCCGGTCATGATTCGTTCCCACTCCGCAGTGTCGTACTCGTGGAGGGGCTTCATAGTGCCGGCTACCGCGTCGGTGGGGGCCGCATTGTTCACCAGGGTCGACAGTCCTCCGAACCGTGCGACGACTGCCTCGACGACCTCTCGGATGCTCGCTTCCGACGTCACATCGAGAGAGAAGAACTCGGCTTCTCCACCCGCCGCCCGGATCCTGTCGACGACCTTCTGCCCGCGCTCCACCGTACGTCCGGTGACTGCGACACGTGCGCCCTCCGCGGCGAAGTGTTCCGCCATGGATCTTCCGATGCCGCGGGTGGAACCCGTTACCAGTACGGTCTTGCCCTTCAGTCGATCACTCATAGTGTTGCCTTTCATCAAGGGATATAACAAGCTCGGACAACGCTGCATACGCAAAGCAGGCCGGGCCGCCTTCCCGCATCGCAGGAAGGCGGCCCGGCCGGAGTTCACAAGGTGCCGCGCAATCTCTCCATCGCGGTCAATCGGCGCCGAACAAGACCGAGCGAGGCAGCTACGTTTTTGCCGGCAGCATCCTGTGTCTCGAGTTCGTTCAGGCGGGCGCGTGTCGACTCGATTTCGTCGTCGAGCCGTTCCCCTGCCTCGTCCTTGGTGAGCAGGTCCTGATCGGTCCAATCGGAAGCGTCGATTTCCTTCTCGTGAGCCATTTTTCGTACCTGCTACTGTCCGTCGGTACGAGGGAAGTTGTAAAGCTTACGAGCGTTGAGTTCGACGATCTTGTGTGCATCCTCGTCCGGCACGTCCTGCAGGAGCTTTGCCGTGTACTGGCGGCTGTTGGGCCAGTTCGAATCCGAATGCGGATAATCGCACTCCCACGTGATGTTGTCGATCCCGATCCGATCGCGCCGGGCAACACCTTCGAAGTCGTCGATGAAGCATCCGTACATGTGCTCACGGAACAAATCGGACGGCCGAACGTCCTTGTTTACGTTCTGGTACCAGCGATGCTTCTCCCAGGTCAGGTCGATGCGCTCGAGCAGGTACGGCATCCAGCCGATACCCCCCTCGGACAACGCGACCTTCAGATTCGGGAACTTGTAGAACACCGGAGAGAACAGCAAATCTGCCGTCGCATCCATCGAGTTCGTACCGAACAGCGAGATCATCACTGCCATCGGGGCTTCGGGAGACGTAATCGGGGCCCTGCCCGAGGAGCCGAAGTGCATGCACAGCGGCATACCGGTCTCCTCCGCGGCGCGGAAGACCGGATCCCAATGGTCGGTGTAGAACGAGGGCAACCCCAAGCCGACAGTGTTCTCGGGGAACGTGATCGCCCTGGCGCCCTTGGCGGCGCAGCGGTAGATCTCCTTCGCCGCCTCGGCGGGATCCCACAACGGCACGATTATCAGTGGGATGAACCGGTCCGGGTGGGCTCCGGCCCACTCGTCGAGGTGGAAGTCGTTCCACGCCTTCACCGACAGCAGGGCGAGTTCTTTGTCCTTGCCTTCAAGGAAGACCGTGCCGGCGAACCGGGGAAAGGACGGGAAACACAGCGCGGCTTGTACCCCGTCGATGTCCATATCCTGTACGCGGGCGTTCACGTCATAACAACCGGGAAGCATATCCGAGTACCGAGTCGGGTCCATGCCATATTCCTGGGGCTTCTTACCTGCGACGGCGTTCAGGCCGATGTTCGGATAGACGCGGCCCTCGTACTGCCAGACCTCCGCAAGTTTCGGTGCAGCAGCCTTCTTGCCGTGGCGAGCGGCGTCGAGCAGGAGCGCCGACAGACCCTCGTCGCCATGCTCGGTGCTCATGTCTTTTTCGATGATGCGCGGACCCTCGTCGAGGAACTTCTTCGGCAAGCGGTCCGACCACACGTTCGGCGGTTCGATCAAATGATCGTCCACCGAAATCAAGTGCATATGGTCCTGAAGCGGCACAGCGACTCCTTCGAGGGTCGAGCTGGGACGTGAAAAGGATGGGCAGATCCGGAACGAATCCCACCGCGTATCTGACACGTCGTATTCTAGTGATCGTCATCACAAGCGTCAACCCTCCAGTGACTTAACCTCCTCTTCAGTGCTTACCGGGCAAGAAGCTATGAGCACTTCGCGGTCGAGACGAGAAGTTATCTGACGCTTAGTCACTTATCGGGCGGGCCCTGCCCATGACGCTGTCCGCGGCCTCGAAGGCTGCTTCGATCCTGCGATGCCGCTGCCTGACCGACCCGAGGCGCTCCGGGTGGGTCACGATGTACAAATCACCGCGCTCGATGGCGTCGGCTACCGTTTCACCCACCACCTCCGCCTCGAGAAGCGACTGCGATCCGGCCTGCTGCGCGATCGGACCGCCCGGTCCGCCGGGCCGGTTTCGTTCACTGGCGCCGATACGCGACCGGACTTGCCCCGGAACGACAACCCCCACCCCGACGTGAGATCCGCGGGCTGCGAGTTCCTCGTCGAGCGCCTCGGTCAAACCCACCACCGCGAACTTCGTCGCCGCGTACGCAGTCAGACGAGGCGCGGCGCGGAGTCCGGCCATCGACGCAGTGTTGACGACGAATCCTGCACGTGACGTGCGCTCGATGATCGGCAGGAACGTCCGTACGCCGTTCACCACGCCCCACAGATTGACGTCCACCAGCCAATGAAAATCCTCGTCGGTCAACTCCTCGAACGGGGCCACTCGGGCGACCCCGGCGTTGTTGATTATCACGTCGATCCGGCCGTGCCGAGTGAGAGTCTCCTCGGCCAGTCGTTCGACATCCTCACACCGGCTCACATCAGCCCGGATGCCCAGGACACCAAGGTCGGCTGCCGCATCCAAGAGCGCCGACTGCTCGACGTCGGAGATGACGACGGTCGTCCCGCGGTCACGCAGCGCACGAGCCACGGCAAGTCCGATTCCCGACGCACCTCCCGTCACGACACAGACGGCGCCTGCCAGGTCACCGATTCCTCGTGCCATTTGCATTCCCTTCGGATTGTCATTGCCGGACTGTTGCTTCAGGCCCGGTCGGACTTGCTCTCGGCGCGGGCGTCGAGCCCGCCGAGCACGAACCGACCCGTCCACTCGACTTCCGAACGGGTCGGGGCCGTCCCGTTCCACAGGTGACGGCGCATGGCGCCCAGAACGAGATCTGCGATGCAGTCACCGTCGAGCCTGGGATCGGCCCCCAGTTTCGCCAAGGGTTCCGAGAGCAGCTCGCGGAGGGGGTAGAGCAGCTCGTCCGGCGTATTGCCCGAGCCCGAATCGCCGGACTTCTTGAGGGGTTCGAGCACCGCCCGGCTCGTCTGCGCGGCTTCGGTGGCGGTGACCTGGCGCAGCACGCCACGCGTCCACACGAGAATCTGTTCGCGGGGGTCCTTCGCCCGCGACATGCGTTCGCGCAGGTAATTCGTGACCCGCAGCGTTCCCTGCTCCAGCACTGCGAGCAGGAGATCATCTTTACTCGGGAACGAGCGGTACAACGTCTGATTCGAAATACCCGCTGCCGCCACGATCTCCGAGACGGAAGGGATTGCGGGTGCGGACTTCTCGATGAGTTCGAGTGTTACCGCAAGGATTCGCTGGATCTCGTCCTCCGCGGACTTCCGTTGCCGTGCCGTCCGACGCTCGGCCGCCTGCGCGACTCTACGGGAGACTGCCGATGACTGTAATTCTGATGTATCTTTCTTCACAGTGGGTAATCCGATTCTGATCCGAGGATATTTATGACTCCCAGTATGAAGGACGACGCCCAACACATGGCGTCGGATCCGCAGTCGCCCTTCGATCTGTTCAGCCTCACCGGCAAGGTCGCACTCATCACCGGTGGCAGTCGCGGGATGGGCAAGGAAATGGCACTCGCCTTCGCGCGGGCCGGCGCCGACGTCGTCGTCGCCAGCCGCAAACTCGAGAACTGCGAAGCCGTGGCCGCCGAGATCGAACAGACCACCGGCCGCAACGCCCTGGCCTACGGATGTCACATGGGCCGATGGGATGAGATCGAAGGCCTGGTCGACGCCGCATACGAGCGGTTCGGGCGCATCGACATCCTCGTCAACAATGCCGGCATGTCACCGGTCTACGACGACGTCACCGACGTGACCGAGAAGATGTACGACAGCGTCCTGAATCTGAACCTCAAAGGCCCGTTCCGGCTCACCCAGCTGGTCGGAACGCGAATGAAAGCGCAAGGTTCCGGCTCGGTCATCAACGTCAGCAGCACTGGTTCGCTGCGACCGATGGGGTCGATCATCCCTTACGCCGCCGCAAAGAACGGCCTCAATGCGATGACCGAGGGCTTCGCCCAGCTCCTGGGGCCCGAAGTCCGGGTCAACACCCTCATGCCGGGGCAGTACCTCACCGATATCGCCGCGGCATGGGACATGGACCACACCAACCGGATGTCCGAGCGCCTGCACCTCAAGCGCATCGGAAATCCACACGAAATTGTCGGCGCAGCACTGTTTCTCGCAAGCGCCGCATCGAGTTACACCACCGGCGCCATCGTCCGCTCGGACGGCGGCATCCCGTGACCGACCGCGACAGGTCACTTCTCGACGAACTTGCCATCCGCAAGCTGACCGACGCCTACAGCCACGCCGTCATGCGGGGCGACGGATCTGCAGCCGCGGCATGTTATTCCGAGAACGGAATCCTCTCCGCATACAACGCGCCGGATGTCGTCGGACGAGACAGGATCGGGTCGATCCTCGACAGTACGCTGGCCCCGCTGAAATTCATGATTCTCACGTGCACGAACGGCATCGTCGAGGTCGCGGGCGACACCGCCGTGGCAAGTTGGTCCGTGTCTGAATGGCTGGCAGTCGACGACGGAGACAAGCTCAACTGCAACTTCGGTGTGTACGAGGACACCCTCGTCCGGTTGGACGAAGGGTGGCGGTTCACGCGCCGTCGGTTCCAGGTGTTCGGCCGGGGGCAGGTGCCGTTCTCCGGCAAGTTCTCTCCCCGCCCCAATCTCGAACACGACTACACGGTGCCCCGTTTCCTGGATCCGGCGTAATCGCCCCGCACTTCACGATCCGGCAGACCGTACACATCGACGGAAGGACGGACTTCCGATGAGAAGATTCGACGCCAAGGTCGCCTTCGTCACCGGCGGCGCACAGGGCTTCGGCGCAGCATTCTGCCGATCGCTCGCGGCCGAAGGCGCGGCGGTGGTGGTCGCAGACATCGATGGAACCCGCGCCGAGAAGACAGCCGAGGAACTGAAAGAAGCCGGCTTCGAAGCACTGGCGGTCCATTGCGATGTGGCCGACGAGAAAACCGTTGCGCGTGCCGTGGCACGAGCAACGGAAGCGTTCGGTGGGATCGACATTCTCATCAACAACGCCGGTCTGCACCTGACCCGCTACAGCCGGCCCTTCTCGACAATGAGCCGCGAGGACGTGCGAGCTCTGTTCGACGTCAACGTGTTCGGCATCGTCAACACCTCGATCGCATGCCTCGAAGCCATGCGGTCGAGGGGGGGCGGCACGGTCGTCAATATTTCGTCGATGGCAGCATACAACCCGATTACCGCGTACGGCGTGTCCAAGCTGACAGTTCGTGCCCTCACGATCGCGCTGGCCCACGACTTCGCCTCCGCGGGTATCCGATGCAATGCTATCGCCCCTGGCCTGATCGGGACGGACAGCGCTCTGGCCGATCTCCCTCAGCCATTTGTCGACTCCATCGTCGAAGACCGGCAGCTCGTGCATCGTCTCGGCCGGACCGAGGACATCGTCGCCATGATGCTCTACCTGTGCTCGGACGAGTCATCGTTCGTCACCGGCGAGACCTTCAAGGTAAGCGGAGGCACACCGCTGTGGATCTAGTCGGAGTCGTAAATCCGGGTCAGGTCTGGGAATCCCGTTTACCGGACGGCGCCGGGTAGTGCTCGACGCACTCGAGCACTACCCGGGCCAGCGCGGCAGGTTCACTGATCATCACGTCGTGGCAGCTTTCGATCTCCACGACTTCGGAGACACCACCGAGATTGTCGATGTGCCGGCGTTGTTGTGCCGGCGGCATCGCACGATCGTGTCCGGTGAGCACCCACACCCGAGGGACTCCCTGCGGCATCGCGCTTCTGTCGACGCGTTCCGTAGCGAGCCGTGAGCTTTCCGCACACAACTCCGACAGCGTGAATTCGGTTTGCTCGTCGGTCATCCCGTTGCAGAATAGTTCTGTTGCCATTTCGCGGGGAAAGGGTTCGGTCACCCTGGACGTCACCCGCTCCCCTACCTGGCCCTGCAAGCTGCCCTGAAGGTTCTCGAGGATCGACCATCGGTTCGGTGGAACGGCGGCGGCAATGAAGACCATGCTGCGCACCCGTTCGGATCCGAGTTCGGCCGCTACACCGGGAATTGTGACACCGCCCATCGAATGGGCAACCAAGACAACGTCGTCGAACTCCGCTTCGTGAATGTCCTCGAGAACAGACGCGACGCATTCGGCAATGCCCACTTCGGCGAGATCCGCAGGGTTGGTCGCACGGCCCGGCAGGTCGACCGCCAGCACAGGTAGATCCGGCTGCAGCATCTTCATTTCATCCACTGTCCGCGACCAGCAACGGCCGGTGTGTTGTCCACCGTGCACCAGCACGATTCCTGTGCTCATACGTATCCTTCTGTCCCAAAACGCTTCACACGGATTACCATGTACGACACTGCCGTCAGATTAGGCGGAACGCGCAGCAATCGTCAATGCTCCGAATACTGCTGCCGCACACGGTGAGTAATTGGGCGATCGATCTCGGACGGGTCGAATTTCAGTACAGGTTCCGAATCGTCCAACACGTCGAGAATATGTGTCCACCGATGCGTACCGATGAAGGTGGCGCACATCTGTCCCAGTTCGACGATTTCAGCTGTTGTGAACACTTCGGCCAACTCGAGCAGGTCGTGATCACCGATCGCATGATGATCGCGGTTGAACGCATCCAAGAACTTCAGAGCGCGTCTCTCCCGTTCGGAGTATCCCGCAGACTCCAGCGGCCCGGCCATACAGGTAACGTCTTCATCGGAGATCGACGCATTCTTGCGGGACGCCGAGCACGCTCCGCACCCGTTGATCTGTGCGCTTCGGATACGCAGGAGTTCCTCCAAGCGCACATCGAGTAGCCCCTGCCGGAAGGTCAGCCGGTAGCGCTCATCGCTCGCCACCGCGTATGTCTTTGCATAAGCGTAGATCCGCAGCGGAACATCCGTCGTGTAGCGGCCCGCTTCGAGACCGGAAGCATATCGACTGCGCAGATCCGGATCGAGCTCGTCGAACGGAATCGGTTCGATCCTCGGCATTGGGCCTCCTCCAGTCTCATTCTTCCACTGTGGTTCAACCTTTGGGGCGGCGTCGTCCGCCGGGACGATGCTGATTCGGATCGACGTCACACCAATCCGAGCTTGCGTTTCGCGGCCTCTACCTTGTCGGGCAGGAACTCGGTGGGCCACGCGCCGTCCGTACCCTGTTGTCCCTTGAGCACACCACGGGCCACCTGTCGCAGGTGCACTTCAGTCGGACCATCGACGAGTCCCATAGCCGGCGCGGTAACCCACATCTTGTGCAGCGGTGTAGCGCGGGTGACGCCGAGTGCTCCGTGAACCTGAATCGACCGTTGGACGATGTCGTGCAACACCTTCGGTGTCAGGAACTTGATCGCACTGATGTCGGTGCGGCACTGCGAGTAGTCCTTGGTCTTGTCGATCAGCCAGGCTGTCTGCAGGACGAACAGGCGGAACTGCTTCAGCTGGGCGTAGGACTCCGCGATGTAGGTCTGCACGGTTTCGCGATCGGCCAGCGGTTTGCCGCGAGTCGTGCGGCTCAGCGCGCGTTCGCACATCATGTCGAGAGCTCGCTGGGCCAGGCCGACGGTGCGCATGGCGTGGTGCACACGTCCGCCTCCGAGGCGCACCTGTGCGACCTCGAAGGCACGACCCTCGTCACCGAGCAACGCGGTGGACGGCACGCGCACGTCGGCATAGTCGATGAGCGCCTCCGACCCCTCTTCTTCCGGTTCGTGGATCAGCGCGAAGTTCCGCTCGATGGTCAGACCCGGTGTATCGGTGGGTACGAGGAACATCGACATACCCTTGTGCGGGCCGGCTTCCTTGTCGGTGTAGGCCATCACGATGCAGAAAGTGGCGTAGCGGGCGTTCGACGAGAAGAACTTCCGTCCGTTGATGACCCATTCGTCGCCGTCACGGACCGCGGTGGTCTGGAAGCCGGCCACGTCCGCGCCACCCTGGGGCTCTGTCATCGAGTAGCAGGAGAAGATCTCACCGTCGAGCAGCGGTTGAAGATACTGCGCCTTCTGCTCTTCCGTACCGAAATGCGCGATGATCTCGGCGTTGCCCGTGTCGGGTGCCTGTGTTCCGAAGATTGTCGGTGCCCATGTGGAGCGACCCAGAATTTCGTTCAGCAGCGCAAGCTTCAGCTGCCCGTATCCCTGACCGCCCAGCGCCGGTTCGAGGTGACAGGCCCACAGTCCCTGCTCGCGTACGCGCTGCTTGAGCGGGTCGACGATCCTGCGGTGCTCGTCGTCGAGCGGTTTGTAGTTGTCGTACGGCCAGACGAGGTCGAGCGGCTCGACCTCGTCACGAACGAATTGAGCAACCCAGTCCAGCTTCTGCTGAAACTCGGGGTCGGTGTCGAAATCCCACGCCATGACGGCTCCTAGAGGTTGAATGTATGGATGGACGGTCAGCGCAGGGTGACCTGCCGGGACAGCGACGCCGCAAACTCCATGAGTTCGAGCACGATGGGGCCGAATCGGGCGACCCGGTCGTCGGCTTCACCCTTTGCGTGGCGAGCCACGCTCGCTTCGAGGACGAGCGCGAGCTTGAACCGCGCCAGGATCACGTAGTAGTCCACATCGGAGACATCGAGACCGCTGACGGTGGCGTAGTGCTCGAGCATCGTGTCACGGGAGGGCATGCCCTCGTAGTTGAGGTAGCGGGCGTGCTTCATCGCGTCGCCCTCGGGCCCCCAGGAGACGAGAACCCAGCCGAGGTCGAGCAGCGGGTCGCCGATCGTGGCCATCTCCCAGTCGATGATCGCTGCCAGCTTTGCGGGCTTCCCGTGGCGGAACATCACGTTGGCGAACTGGTAATCGCCGTGCATGATTCCGGGGCGGAAGCTGGTCGGCTGGTTTTTGCGCAGCCATGCGGCGGTCTCTTCGAGGCCGGGAATTTCGCGGAACTTGAATCCCGACAGGTGTGACAGCCAACGATCGACCTGGCGATCGAGGAAGCCCTCGGGCTTGCCGAAGTCTTCGAGGCCCTGTGCCTTCCAGTCGACCCGAGCCATACGGGCAGCGCCGTCGACCAGTTCGAGGCCGAGCTGGCCCTTTGCTTCGAGATCGGTGTCGAAGGGCGGGGCCCAGCCGCCGCCCATGGGGCTCCACCCATCGACGAGATCCATCATGTAGAACGGGGTGCCGATCACCGAAGTATCGGCGGTCGCCCCGCGGAGTGCGGCATGGGGAACATCGGTGCCCGCCAGTGCCTTCAGAAGCCGAGCTTCGCGCATGAGTACCTTGGCGCGACCCTCGACTGCGTAGCCGGGGGGTCGACGCAGTGCCATCTTTTCGCCGCCGCGGACGACCTCGAACAGTTCGTTCTGCGATCCGCCGGACAGCGTGCGGGCCTGTGCGAGCTCCCCGTGCCCAGGCAGACCTTCCCGGTCCATCCAGCGGCTGAGTGCCTCGACGTCGAGGGAAGTGGGCGCCAGCGCGCCCCCTGAAGTGGTGTGCGTGTCCTGGGTCATATCGAGTAATCTAATTACTCAAATGACGAAACACAATTACTAGCGAGTTTTGGATGCCGAATGCGCAGGTCGGAGCGCACGGACAGGTACGCACCGGAACCAAGGAGGCAGATAGTGAGTACGCGAATGAGCCCGATGATGCGTGCCGCACGGATCCACGAGCTCGGCAGCCCCGATGCCGTCACGATCGACACAGTCGCGAGACCGTCGCCGGCCGCACACGAACTGCTCGTGTCGGTCGAGGCCGCGGCCGTCAACTTTCCCGACACCCTCATGATCGCCGGGCGGTATCAGACGACGACACCGTTGCCATTCGTACCCGGGCACGAGTGCGCAGGGGTCGCCGCCGCCGTCGGTGCCGACGTAACCGGATTCTTCCCGGGTGACCGAGTCGCCGCACTCGCACCGGGTGCCTTTGCGGAATACGTCGTTGTACCGGAATCCTCCGCAATTCCGGTCCCAGCCGGGGTAACCTCCGCCGAAGCGGCGGCCACATGGGTCTGCCACCTCACCGCATACCATGCCTTACGGTCGATCGCTCAGGTCCGATCCGGCGACCTGGTCCTCGTTCTCGGAGCGGGCGGGGGCATCGGTCTTGCCGCAGTCGAACTTGCGGTTGCCCTCGGTGCCACCGTAATCGCGGCCGCATCTACCATCGAGAAGTTGGACGCCGCCCGTGCCCGCGGAGCTCGGTATGTTGTGGACTACGCCGGAGGTGATGTGAGGGAAGGCATCCGCGCGGCCGTGGGCCCGGGAGCGCTCCAGGTGGTGGTCGACCCGGTTGGCGGCCCGTGTGCAGAACCCGCACTCCGCGAGCTCGCCTGGGGAGGCACGTACGTCACGCTCGGATATGCGAGCGGCGAGATTCCCTCCATTCCACTGAATCTCGTGCTCCTCAAAGGTGCGGTGATCAAAGGCCTCGAAATCAGAACTTTCGCCCAGCACGATCCCGTAAGCGCTGCCCGGGACCGCGCCGAGTTCACCGAACTCTGGAGCGCAGGCCGGATCCGGCCCCACATCCATGCTCGATACCCGTTGGACGACACCGCCGCGGCGATGGCCGCGGTGGCAAGCCGGCAGTCGGTCGGGAAAACCGTCATCGAGGTCATCTCGTCGGAACCGCACCGAGCCGAGGGAGATTCCTAAACAGCACTCTCCTGCAATCATTTTCGTTGACCCCACGAGATCGATCATGGTAAGCATCACGAATCCGTGCACAGCGTCTCGGTATCAGCCGAGGTTCACGAGGAACCGATAGCGAGTCAGCACACCACATCCAGGAGGACAATCATGCGCGGCGGACCTTTGATCAAACATCTCGACGACGTGCCGTGGTTCGAAGCCATGCGACTCCGTTTCGACGACGGCCACACTGCATCGATCTGGGAGAAGTGGATCGAGTACACACCCAGATACTTGGTGTTCTACAACGTTTGGGAACCCGGAGCGCTCGCGCCGTACCATGGGCATCATGGTGATCATACGATCTTCGTCTTGAAGGGCGAACTGATCGACGGCGACGGAAATCGCTACGGCACCGGCACCCACATGATGCTGGACTGGGGCGACATGTTCGGGCCATGGGAGGCAGGTGCCGAGGGCGCTGTTCTCTACTGCGTCATCATGGGCACCGGCAAGTTCTTCGGCGGCGACCTCGAAGGCTGGCACAAGCTTCTGGAGAAGAAAGGTGCTGTCAGCGAGGACCTCCCCCGCCCTCCCATCCCGCCGTTCGCGGACAGTGGCATCAGCGACCCTGCATTGAAGCTGGGGCGCGCCGAAGGTAGCTCGGTCACCGACTGCCGCGATCCGGGCAAAGTGTCGATGTGAGCTACATATACGTAGCAGACCGCCGAGGAGAAATGATGCGATTCGAAGGCAACGTAGCGATCGTCACGGGCGCGGGAAGCGGCATCGGCGAGGCCTGTGCACAGACGCTCGCCGCCCAGGGAGCAGCGGTGGTGATCGCGGACGTCTCCGAACCGGGCGGCAATCGAGTAGCGGACGAGATCACGGGAGCAGGAGGCCGGGCGGTCTTCTGCCACACAGACGTATCCGAGGAATCCGATGTCGCAAACATGATCCGCGTCGCGATCGACTCGTTCGGCGGGCTGCATCTCGCCGTCAACAACGCCGGATTCTCGCACCCGCAGGCACGGCTGCACGAGATTGACCCCGCGGATTTCGATACAGCGGCGAATGTCACCCTGCGAGGTACTTTTCTCTGCATGCGCGCAGAACTCGGGCACTTTGTCGAACACGGAACAGGCGCAATCGTCAACGTCAGTTCCTGCTCCGGCCTGAAATCGGCAACCCGGATGGCCGGCTATTCCGCATCGAAGCACGGAGTCATCGGACTGACGCGTACTGCTGCAATCGACTACGCGAGCGAAGGAATACGGATAAACTCCGTCGCGCCTGCAACGATCGCAACACCCAAGATCCTGTCGTACCCCACCGAATTACAGGCACAGTGGGCCTCGCTCATCCCCATGGGACGGATGGGTACGCCCCGAGAAGTCGCCGATCTCGTGACATTCCTGCTGTCGGACGAGGCTTCGTTCATCACCGGAAGCACCTATGAGCTGGACGGTGGAATGATGCAGGCCCTGCCCGCGTAACGACACCGAACGCACAGTGCCCGCCCGGAGGGGGGCGGGCACTGTCCCATCAGGGTGGACGGTCAGCTGCTATGCAGGCGATTCGTCCACACGTCGGGCGGTTCGCTCAGGTGATCGTCGACCGGGATCACGCGCATACGGGTCTCCCGACCACTGCTCACGACGTCACGCCGGCGTACCGGACGTCGAAGATACTCGTGAAATCGGCGTGGCCGAGTGAGTCCATCCCGACTGTGTCTGACGTGTAGGCGACCATCGTCGGTGAACCGCACAGAAAGACGCTGTACGCCTCTTCCGCAGCCGTTCCCGAAGCGGTCTCGTAGAGCGCGGTACGCTCGTCATCCGACAACGACGGATCCAACGACCGCACCACCGTGTCGGCGAAATCCTGCGATGGCGGGGTCGGGAATCGGAAGTCCGCCAAATAGTTCGTCAGCAGAGTCTGGCCGGGAGTCGGCGCCGACAGAAAGATGTTCAGCAGTCCGTAGCCACCGGTTCGGAAAGTTGCCTGCGCGTCCACGGCCGGGATCGGAGCCAGCTGCACGTCCACTCCGACGTCACGCAACTGAGCCTGCACAGCCGTCGCCATCTCCTGTTGCGGCGAGGCACCGGCCACGTAGATGATGCGGATCGGCAGGTTGTCGGGCGCCCCCGATTCCTCGAGCAGTTGCCGGGCGCGCTCCGGATCGTACGGATACAGGTTCGCCGCGCCGGCGTCGTGGCCGTCGAGACCCACCGGGAGCGGTTGGGTGAGCGGTGGGCACCTGTCGTTCAGCAGGGCATTGTTGATGGACTCACGATCGATCGCATAGTTCAACGCCTGACGCACCCTCTTGTCTTCGAGACCCGGGATACCGATGTCGAGATACAGCACATACGACTGGACGATCGGGTACTCGTGTAATTCGAAGCCCGGTTGCGTAACCACCGACTGCAACTCGTCGTACTGATCCGGATCGACCTTGATCGCGTCGACCTGGCCCGATCGGAACGCATTCAGACGGGAGTTGTCGTCGGGTAGGCCTATCAATTCCAATCTGACGGGCTTCTGCGCCTCCGAGTCCCAGTACCCTTCGTGGCGCACATAGGTGATCCGGTCACCTGGCCGCACCTGGTCGAACTCGTATGGTCCCGACCCCGCGCTCTCCTTCGAGATGTCCAGTCCGCTCGCCATCGCGTCCACATCGACAATTGCCGACTCCGTGGTCGCGAGAACCGACAACAAGTCCAACGCTGGACGACTCGTTGTGATGCGCACGGTACGGTCGTCGACTACCTGTACGGATTCCACCATGTCGAAGCGACCGGCAACCCTCGACTGTTGTGGATCACGCGCGCGCTCGAGGCTCCCGACAACTGCATCTGCATCGACGGGGTTACCCGAGTGAAAGACGGCATCGTCTCTGAGCCGGAAGTCCACCGACCGGCCGTCCTCCGCGAAAGTCCATTCCTCCGCCAGCATCGGCACGATCTCCGGACCGGAAATCACCTGAGTGAGGCGGTCGTAGACCGGCGAAAGAAATGGGTAGTCGACTGTGTAGTTGCCTGATTGGTGCGGATCCAGATTATTCGGCACGACGTTCCCCGCCACCCGAAGAGTTCCCTCTCGGTTCACCTCCCGCGAACCAATATCCTGGGCAGATGTACCGCATGCAGCCAGCAAAAGTATTGCAGCGATCAGTGCAGTGAGGACCGAAACACCGGGTGCTCCGGTGCCGAATCCGGTCTTGCGAGCGAACAGCGGCATAAGCCTGAACCTCCGAGTCGGGAACCGATTTCGACTACGCGGTAGTCCGTCCACGCGTGCGCCGGCGGACAACCCTCGCCTGTCGGTCAGGAAGTGATACCCATGTACCGGGTGTCGACGATGCCGACAAAGTCTGCCTGGGCACCTTCGTCCGCTCCGACGACCTTGTCCGTGAAAGCTACCTGAGTCGGGATACCGCACACGAACAGATCGTAGGCTTCCTCGGAAGCAATCGTGGATGCCATGGTATACAGTTCGGTCCGCTCTGCGTCACCGATGTTCGGATCGAACGCCTTGTCAACCGTATCCTGGAACTCTTGCGAAGGTGGTGTCGGGAAACGAACTTTCGTCAGATAGTTCGTCTGCAGAGTCTGAGCCGGGGTCGGGTAGGCCAGCCGTGGATTGATCAGCGCGTAGCCGCCCTCACCCATACGAATCTGTGCCTCCTCATTCGGCAGCGGAATGATCTCGACCTTCACACCGACCTCCGCGAGCTGTGCCTGGATCGCGGTGGCCATTTCCGCCTGCGGCGACAGACCCGACACCGTGATCAACCGGAGGGTTATATCCTTCGCGCCAGCCTCTTCGAGCAGCCGGCGCGTCTCCTCCGGATCGAAAGTGTATGCGTCCTGAAGAGATTCGCTGTGACCGTCGACGCCTTCCGGAATCGGCTGATAGACGGGCTGGCACTGGTTCTGTAACAGGGCCGAGTTGATGCCTTCACGGTCGATGGCAAAGTTCAGCGCCCTTCGAACTTTCGGATCCTGCAGTTCTGGCTGGCCGATGTCGATCTGGACCGCGTAGAACTGGGCGACCGGGTAGGTGTGCATGTCGTACTGGGGCTGCGAGAGCAGCGGTTGCAGGTCGTCGGTCTGGCCCGCCTTGGCGAGCATCACATCGACCTGACCACTCCGGAACGCATTCAGGCGCGCGTTGTCGTCTGTTAGTCCCATGATCTCCAGCGTTGCGGCTTTCTGCGCTTCCGGATCCCAGTATCCGTCGTAGCGCTTGTAGACGATACGGTCGCCACGCCGGATCTGTTCCGGGACATACGGACCCGAACCCGCCATCTCGACCGAAAGATCGACCTCATTGTCCAATGCGACAGGATTGATGATCGCGGCCGTGGTGCTGGACAGGACTGCGGGCAGATCGACTGCGGGGCGATTGGCTACCACCCGAACAGTTCGATCATCGATTTCTTGAACGTCGGTCACCATCACCAAGGACGGCGCGGACCTGGCCTGCTGCGGATCACGGGCCCTGTTCAGGCTCTTGACCACCGCAGCAGCATTCACCCGAGTGCCATCGTGGAAAGTCGCATCGGTGCGCAGAGTGAAGTCGACAGAAGTCCCGTCCTCCGAGTACTCCCACGACTCGGCCAACATCGGCGCAACTTCGGGGCCTGAGACAATCACCGTCAATCGGTCGTACACGGGCGCCAGATAGTTGAAATCGACCTGGTAATTGCTTGACTGATGGGGGTCCAGATTCGCAGGTGCCACCGTCCATGCCATCCGCAGAGTTGCGTTGCGGTCGATCGCGCCGGTCGAGGCGTCCGAACCGGCCGCGCCACTGCCCCCGCACGCGGTAGCGACCACAGCCACAGTCAACGCGCTGGCTAAGGCTATTACTCTGACAGACAATCCATTCCGGATTCTCATTCCACACGTCTCTCTCTCGGCGAACTGGGTGGTGTCGAGAAGCGCTATCCCAGGATGCAGAGTCCCAGCTCTGCTGAAGGACCCGATCGACCGCGCTGCAACAACATTAGTGATCACAATCACATGACGCAAGACTAGTAATGTAATTACTCACGACAAGCCATTCCGACCGGGTGCTTGCCGCGCTCCCAGTCTCGCGACTCGACAACCCGCAGATCACCGATGCACCCATCCGATGATCGAGATCTCTAGACAGAAGCTGGGACCCGGCCGCGCCCGTACGCATCCGGGTCCCCGTCAATTCTCGGTCAGGAAGCGATTCCCATATAACGGGGATCGACGATGCCGACGAAGTCGGCCTGCCCGCCCTCCTCCACTCCGACGACCTTATTCGTGAAGGCCACCTGAGTCGGGACACCACACACGAACAGATCGTAGGCGTCTTCGGAGGCGATGGTGGAGGCCGTGGAATACAGCTCGGTCCGCTCGGCATCGCTGATATTCGGATCGAACGACTTGACGACGGCATCCTGGAACTCCTGCGACGGCGGTGTCGGGAAACGCAGTTCCGTCAGGTAGTTCGTCTGAAGAGTCTGAGCCGGCGTGGGATACGCCAACCGCGGGTTGAGGAGCGCGTAACCGCCCTCGCCCATGCGAAGCTGTGCGTCGGCGGTCGGCAGGGGCACGATCTCAACCTTCGCCCCAACCTCCGCGAGCTGTGCCTGGATAGCCGTGGCCATCTCCTGCTGCGGCGACAGACCCGCCACCGTGATCAACCGGAGGGTGATGTCGTCTGCGCCTGCCTCCTCGAGCAGTCGACGAGCCTCCGTCGGATCGTAGGCGTATGCCTCGCCCAACGACCCGTTGTGACCGTCCACGCCTTCCGGAATCGGCTGGTAGACCGGAGCGCATTGGCCGTTCAACAGTCCGGCGTTGATGCCCTCGCGGTCGATCGCAAAGTTCAGCGCCCGTCGAACCTTCGGATCCTGCAGTTCCGGCTGACCGATGTCGAGCTGGACCGCATAAAATTGCGAGACCGGGTACGCGTACATGTCGTACTGGGACTGCGAGATCAGCGGTTGCAGGTCGTCGGTCTGGCCCGCCTTGGCGAGCATCACATCGATCTGACCACTCCGGAACGCATTCAGACGCGCGTTGTCGTCACCGATGCCGATAATCTCCAGCGTTGCGGCTTTCTGCGCTTCCGGATCCCAGTATCCGTCGTAGCGTTTGTAGACGATACGGTCGCCGCGCCGGATCTGTTCCGGGACATACGGACCCGAACCCGCCATCTCGACCGAAAGATCGACCTCATTGTCCAATGCGACAGGATTGATGATCGCGGCCGTGGTACTGGACAGGACTGCGGGCAGATCGACTGCGGGGCGATTGGCCACCACCCGAACAGTTCGATCATCGATTTCTTGAACGTCAGTCACCATCGCCAGGGTGTTGGCCGATTTGGCCTGCTGCGGATCACGGGCTCTGCTCAGGCTCTTGACCACCGCAGCAGCATTCACCGGAGTGCCATCATGGAAGGTCGCATCGGTGCGCAGAGTGAAGTCGACGGAAGTACCATCCGCCGAGTACTCCCACGACTCTGCCAGCATCGGCTCCACCGAGGGACCCGCGACCACAACGGTCAAGCGGTCGTACACAGGAGACAGATAGTTGAAATCAACTTGGTAGTTCCCGGATTGGTGTGGATCCAGGTTGCCCGGAGCCAGCGTCCATGCCATCCGCAGGGTCGCATTGCGATCAAGGTCGCCGGCCGATGCTGTCGAAGTGGTCTCTCCACTTCCACCGCAGGCGGTAACTGTCACGGCCAAAGCGACTGCGCCGACAAGCGCTTTCGCCCTAGCAGACAATCCATTTCGGATTCTCATGTCCACAGGTCTCTCTTTCGATGAACAGGGCGTCGGACTTCGATTGCGCGGCAAGGGTACGAGTCCCCGAGCGACCGGACAACCCGATCGCGCGCACATCCCAACGATGGTGGTGCGAAAAGACTACGCAGAATCAATAACGCAATTAATAACTCGGGTACAGCGTTGCTCCGTGCCCGGTCAAGAGTCGAATACGGAAATGCACGGACCTGATAAGATCTCGGCGACCCGGATCCGAACTAGGTGCGAATCTTAGGATTCAAGTATCCGTAGGACATATCGACGAGCAAGTTACAGACGAGCACGACAATCGCGCTCACAATCACCACACCCTGCACCATCGGCAGGTCTCGCTGGATCACAGCGGTGTAGCCAAGCATCCCCAGTCCCGAGATCGCAAAGACAAATTCGACTGTCACGGCGCCACCGAGTATGCGCCCCATCTGCAGCCCGAGAACGGTCACGATGGACACCGCAGAATTCTTCATGGTGTGTTTCCACAACACCGACTGTTCGCCCAAGCCCTTGGCTCGGGCCGTCCGAACATAGTCCTTGGACAGCGTATCGACGATCGATCCCCGGGTCTGACGGGCCATTTCAGCGGCCGAGACCGCCGCCAACGCAAGTCCGGGGAGGATCAGATGACGCGACCACTCAATGAATCCACCTTCGGCCAAGGACACGTATCCGGTAGCGGGCAACCATGCTCGGGTGATCGCGAACGTGATCACCAGGACCAACCCCAGCACGAAGGGTGGCACGGACATCAACAGGGAAGCCAGGGTCGTGACGAAGCGGTCCACCAACGAACCCTGACGTACCGCCGCCCACACCCCCAACGGAATACCGATGACAATCGTCAACACGATCGCCCACAGCGCCAGGGATGCCGTCGGCCAGATCCGTTCCATCAGAGCGTCTGTTACGGCCTGTCCACTGTAGAGCGAAGTTCCGAGATCGCCGGTCACCGCATCCAAGACCCAATCCACGTAACGGACGATCATGGGCGAATCGAGATTCAGGTTCTCCCGGACCATTGCGATCTGCTCCGGGCTCGCACCCTCGCCGGCGATACGCGCGGCAGGGTCGGTCCCGCGGTTCGCGAATTCGAGTAGAACGAATGACAGAAATGCGACAAGCAGGAGCAGCGGAATCGCTGCAAAGATTCGACTGACGACGAGTTTCAACACGACCGGACTCCTCGGGATTGGGAAGGTATGTCAGGCGCCGGTTTTGCCGACGTACCAAGACCAACGATGTGCACCGTTGACACTTTCATTCGTTTCGATTCGATAGTGCTCGTTTTGCGCCCGACACACCACGCCTCATAGGTAGATCAGTCGGCTCAGGCACTCGGCGTGGCGACCGCCTTGCGAGTCGCTCGCCGACGGGGATTCATGACGGGCATCGCGGACAACAGTTCCTTGGTATATGTCTCTCGGGGGTCGTCGAAAATCTGCTCAGTAGGCCCTGATTCGACAATCTCACCACGGCGCATCACCGTCACGTCGTGAGCGAACATCTTTACCAGAGCGAGGTCGTGGGAGATGAACAGATAGCTGATCTCGCGCTCCGACTGAAGATCCTGCAGGAGGTTCAGAACCTGGGCCTGGATGGATACATCAAGGGCCGCGACCGGTTCGTCGCACACAATGAGCTCGGGCTCGGTTGCGAGCGCACGCGCGATCGCGATTCGTTGCAATTGGCCGCCGGAGAACTCGTGCGGATACTTCTCGATCTGGTCCTGACGCAGACCTACGCGTTCGAGCAACTCTGCCACTTTCTGCTCACGTTCACCACGGTTGAGAGAGGTGTGCAGGACCAGCGGCTCAGCAACCGACTCACCGATCAACATGCGTGGATCGAGCGAGTTGAACGGGTCCTGGAAGATCATGGTTGCGCGACGGCGGAGCTTCCGCGCTTGTGCTGCAGAAATTTCCAGTATGTTGTCACCGAACAGGCGTATCGATCCTTCGTCGGGGACAGCGAGTCGCAACACCATGCGTCCGACGGTGGACTTGCCCGCGCCGGATTCACCGACAATGGCTCGGGTGCGGCCCTTCTCCAAGGTGAACGACATATCCTTGACGGCATGCGTCCGCTCCGCTGGCAAGCCGAAGATGTTGCGTTTCTTGACGAAGGACTTCATCAGCCCCTCGACTTCGAGGATCGGATTCATTCCACGATTCCTTCCAGACTCAGCTCGTCGGCGCGAACACACCGCACCAAGTGATCACCGGGACCGCCGAGTGCAACCTGGCCCTGATCACACCTGCCATCCTGTGCGTAGCTGCAACGCGGATGGAAGCGGCACCCGCTTGGCCAATCCCACGGTGCAGGCACGGTTCCTGGAATTGCATGCAGTCGTTCTGCACGAATCTGCGCATCGGGCGTAGACGCTAGAAGTCCCTCGGTATACGGGTGCTGTGGATCGTAGAAGAGCCCTTCCGCGTCGGTCATCTCCATCACCTGGCCGCCGTAGAGCACCGCGACACGATCGCAGGTCTCGGCGACCACTCCCAGATCGTGGGTGATGAACAGGACGCCGAGTCCCATCCGGTCCTGGAGCTCAGTGAGGAGCGCGAGAACCTGTGCCTGCACAGTGACGTCGAGCGCAGTGGTCGGTTCGTCCGCGATCAGGACTACGGGCTCACATGCCAATGCCATCGCGAGCATGACACGCTGGCACATACCGCCGCTGAACTGGTGAGGATAATCGTCTGCGCGCTTGTCCGGTTGCCGGATTCCCACCAAGTCCAGCATTTCGACCGCACGTGCCCACGCCTCCTTACGGGAGGAATCGGTACGATGTCTCCGCACGACCTCGGCGATCTGGTCGCCCACCGTGAAGGCGGGGTTGAGGCACCGACGAGGTTCCTGGAAGATCATTCCGATCGACTTGCCGCGCAGTCGGTTCATTTCTCGTGCGGGCAGACCGACCAACTCCTGACCCGCGAGCTTGACGGAACCCGTGACCTTCACCCGAGGACCGGTGAGCAGCCCCATCACCGCGAGCGAGGTAACGGTCTTTCCTGAGCCCGACTCTCCGACGAGGCCCAAGGTTTCCCCGCGATTGAGCGTCAAATTCACATTGTCGACAACCCTGGACCAGCCATGGGGAGTGTTGAAGTCGACGCAAAGATCTCGTACCTCGAGGACAGTGTCCCCGAGTCCGATGTTCCCCGCGGCGCCTTCTGCCGCATCGAGCAGGGCGGTGTTGCCTGTATCTTTCGTCTGATCAGCCATTGGCTCCACGTCCTTCGAAGGCGTCTCGCATGCCGTCGCCGAAGGTCGACAACGCGAGGACGGTCAGTACGATCGCCATTGTGGGCACGATCATGAAGCTCGGCGAGACGCTGACGTTCTGGAATGCGTCCTGCAGCATGGAACCCCAGCTGGCCTGCGGAGACTCGACGCCCAGTCCTAGGAAGCTCAGGCTCGCTTCGACGATGATGATGATACCGGCGCCGAAGGTTACCTGAATCATCAGCGCGGAACTGGCATTCGGCAGTACATGTCGCCAGAGGAGCCGGAAGTTCGAGCACCCCACGCTTCGGCATGCCTCGATATAGGACTCTCCGCTCACCGCTTGCGCTTCGGATCGAGAGATTCGGAACAGTCGGGGTGCGAGGAGCATACCGACCGCGATCATCGCGTTGGTCAAGCCGGGCCCGAGCACACCGACGACCGCTAACGCCAGGATCAACGGAGGCAGTGCGAGCAGGGCCTCCGCAATGCGGCTGAGAACCGCATCGACCGGCCCACCGACCAACCCTGCCAGCAAACCCAGCGGAATGCCGACAACGGCAGCGAGCGCCATCGCCTGCACAATAGCCAGGACCACGACCTGCGTTGCATCGATCAGGCGGCTGTATACGTCCCGCCCGTAGCCGTCGGTGCCGAGCCAGTGTTCTCCGGTAGGGCCCTGCAACCGATCTCCCAGAGCCTGCGCGTTGGGGTCGTGCGTCATCAGTAGTGAACCGAAGACCGCTACGAGGACCAGTAGAACCAGGAAGGCCAGCGACACCATCGCAGCCCGATTCGTACGAAGCGCACGCCACTTGCGGCCCCCTCGGAAACGCTTGCCGCGCGGTTCCTTCACCGCAACCGGCGGCGGTGGTATCGCACCTGCGGGGATTGGTTCGGATATCGACATTTCCGGTCTCCTGAGTAGAGCGATGCGCCGGGGCGCGAAAATTGTCTTCGTCTTCGTCACGCCTCGCGGCGAAGCAGTATGCATCCGGCTTCCGGGCCCCCACCGATGCCGACTGCGGCAATCTCGACGTCTTTGGGAATCTGGCGATCGCCGGCTTCACCCCATAGCTGTACACAGGCTTCGTGAAGGAATCCGTACCCGTGGAGACGTCCGGCGGAAAGCTGACCACCGTGCGGGTTGATCGGCAGTTCGCCTTCCAGGCGGTAATAGTCGTCGTTGTCCAGGAACTGCCCGACCTTGCCGTGTTCGCAGAACCCGAGTGCCTCGATCCATTGAGTGCACAGGTAGCTGAATCCGTCGTAGAGCGTCGCGAAGTCTACGTCTTTCGGGGTGAGCGACGTGGTGGACCACATCTCGGTGGCGACATCATGCGCGGCCATAGTGGTCAGATCTTGCCGCTGATCCCACGTGTGCCGTTGATATAGCGCCGATCCCGCGGCCTCGATGTGAAGCGGAGTGTTCGCCAAGCCGGTGGCCGCTTCCTTCCGCGACACAACGATCGCGGTCGCGCCGTCACACGGCACGTCACAGTCGTACAGTCCGAGCGGCCACGACACGAGACGTGCGCCGAGGTAGTCGTCCATTGTCATCGCATCCCGGTAGATCGCATCGGGATTGAGACCCGCGTTCCGTCGGGCATTGATGACGAGCTTACCGACCTGCTCACGCGTCAAGCCGTAATCGTGCATGTAGCGCTGGGCATACATACCGATCCAGTTCGCCGGCGATGCCGCGCCGAACGGCAGACGGAACTCCGCGTGGCCTCCGGCACGAGTCGACTTGGAGGTCAGGGCGGCGGCGCGGCCCGAGGCCTGCGCGGTCGCTTCCCATACCGAGCGGAAGCACAGCACATGGGTTGCGCGGCCGGTGGCAACGGCTGCGGCCGCGTCCAGGAGAGTTCCGGCCTGGCCGGAGGTTTCCACACCGCTGACGTGCCAACGGGTCTTCAACCCGAAGGCGTCGCGAACGTCGTGGGTGGTGGCGCCGACGAACCCGCCTTCCGCGTGCACGGGTCCGGGATAACTTGCGACGCCGTCGATGTCGTCGAACGACAGGCCTGCATGAGCAACCGCACGCTCAGCAGCTTCGAGGGCGAGATCGATCCCCGTACGGCCGATCCGTCGGCCGATCTGAGACTGTCCTACACCAGTGATCACAGCACGGTCGTCAACGAAGGTCATGCGGTCACCGGCCTGAAGTAGGGAAGAGCTACGTCGTCATGCTTCTCGAATACGACCTCGACCTGCATGCCGACCTCGACGTCGTCGACCTCGACGTCGACGAGGCACGTGGTCAAACGCACATCCGGCTGCTCTTCGAGTTCGACTGCCGCAATGACATACGGTGGCGGAAATGCGGGGAACCAAGGGTGATGGTTCACGGTGAAGGCCGCAACTGTTGCCCGGCCCGAGACGACGTCGGGACCGACGTCCCGACTCCGGCACCGCCAGCAGGCCCCGACCGGCGGATGGATCCACCCACTACATGAACGGCATCGATAGATGCGCAATTCGTTGTCGAATCCCCCGGTCCAGAAGTCCCGCGACTCCGCGGTGACCTCCGGCAGGATCCGTCCCGCTGTTGTGGACATTGAGCTCCTCCAAGAACGTCACGGTGCGATCGGCTCGCCTGAAAGTTTCGTTCCGCGCCGCCGCAAGCAGTGATACGGGTCACGCTTGCCGGAACACTAACATCTGATGGTGGTGTCACGAAATACCCAATATCCGAACCGGCCAGCCCCGAGGCATGGCGCGCACAGCGAATCCAGACGCGCACCAACCGGACCATCCGGACGAAACGTAGCGTCCTTCGATGGAATGCGCGACACGACCGACCACTTCGGATATCGCCGCTCAAGCATCTCAACCTGCATAAAGTGCGATCCGCTCACTGCTTTGCGCCTTCCCATGCCGAGTCGACAGGAAGCCTTCGCCAAGGCAGGCACCTCACCAATTGCGGGAAGCGCTGCAGTTCCGCACAAGGCACGGCCCGAGGGCCGCATCGAGCAGAAGATCACGGATCACTCTGACAGTGATGTTCGGTAAACACCGAAGGGAACGTGAGGCTTGCGGGCGGAAATCTCCCGCGCCGCCGGGGGTGACCTACTGAAGCTCCCACGGAGAGCTGCAACGGCAGGCGCCAAGGGGGCTTGTGATAGCCACCACACACCTGCAATAATTTTATGTACACTGAGTCAGATTTCAGAGCCCCTCTTCTTTTTCATGGTGAAGGAACGCCGGCCGGATCAATCGATCCCGCACCCGCGCCCGCACCATGACAGTCGAACCCCAGAAAGGACCCACGTCGTGGTCGGTGTGATGAGTGGAATCAGAGTCGTCGAGGTGGCCGCTTGGACGTACGTCCCGGTGGCTGGCGCCATCCTCACCGAATGGGGTGCCGACGTTCTCAAGATCGAGCACCCCGAGTCGGGCGATCCACAGCGCGGCCTGGTGACTTCCGGCCTGATTCCCGCAGGCGCGGTCAATCACATGTTCGAGCTTCCGAATCGTGGTAAGCGCAGTGTCGCACTGGATCTCAAATCCCAGGAAGGACGCGAACTGCTCATGAAACTTGTGGAAACAGCGGACGTCTTCCTCACGAACTTCCGTCCCTCCGCGCGCAAGAAACTCGGCATCGATGTCGAGGATGTCCGAGCCCACAATGACAAGATCATCTATGTCCGCGGCTCGGCAGCCGGACAGGCCGGCCCCGAAGCCGAGCGTGGGGGCTACGACATGTCCTCGTTCTGGTCACGCAGCGGCGCGGCCGACAACGTCAGCCCCGAGTCACTAGGATATCCAGTCAACATGCCCGGCCCCGCCTTCGGAGACGTGCTCGGCGGGCTCACTATCGCGGGCGCGATCTCATCCGCATTGTTCCACCGCGAGCGAACCGGCGAGGCAACGGTCGTCGACAGCTCGTTGCTGGCGCTCGGTGCCTGGGCAATGGGTCCGACGATCGCCGGTGCGCACGCGTTCAACCTGGATGGGTACCCAAAGAAGACGCCCGACCAGGCAGCGAACCCCTTGGTCAACACGTACGGGACCAAGGATGGACGCCACATCAGCATCGTGATGCTCGAATCGGATCGATTCTGGCCCGAACTGATGACTGTGCTCGAGAGCCCCGAGCTGATCACGGATCCGCGTTTCGACAGTCACGCCAAACGCGCCGAGAACAACGTCGAATGCGTGGCTGCAATCGGCTCCGGCTTCGCAAAGAAGACTCTCGAAGAATGGAAGATTGCGCTCAAGGACATCAACGGAGTGTGGGCACCGGTTCAGCGCCCGCGCGAAGTGGTCACCGATCCCCAGGTCGAAGCGAACTCGTATATTGCCGATCTCGACGACTCCGCCGGCACTGCTTTCAAGCTGGTGTCTGCACCGGTGCAGTTCAACGAGCGGCCGGGCGACGTCCGGCGAGCGCCGGACCATGGTGAGCATACCGATGAGGTTCTGCAGGAACTCGGTTTGACGATGGAGGAGATCCTCGAGTACAAGATCAGCGGAGCAGTTCTCTGATCTCCCGACTTCGGTGACCGTGGTTGAGGGCCCCCGCGCTATACGCGGGGGCCCTCAACCACATCGCCATGCCCCGAAAGGCAGCCATGAGCATCCGACAGGAGCCTTCTGCTGCCCGGCCCGACAGCGTCGATTCCACTGAGATGCCTCGGCGACGCATGTTGACCGCGATGGTGGGGACGTTGCTCGGCCTCGTTCTCTCCGCACTAGCCTCCACGACAATCCTCACATCGCTTCCCGTGATGATGAACGAGCTCGGCGCAGGGCAGACCGCCTACACCTGGGTCATCACAGCGAATCTGCTCACCACCACCGTGAGCTTGGCGATCTGGGGCAAGCTGTGCGATTTGTTCTCGCATACCCGGCTGATGTTTGCCGCGATCGGATTGTTCACCGCGGCCTCACTGTGTGCTGGGCTTTCTCCCACTGCTGAAGCCCTGATCGGATTCCGTGCAGTACAAGGGGTCGGCGCAGGCGGACTCATCTCGGTGGGCACCGTGCTGCTCGCCGATCTGGTCAGTCCGCGGGAACGCGGAAAGTATGCGGGGATTGTCGGCGGAGTCATCGGCGTCGGCACTATGGGCGGGCCTGTCCTGGGTGGCTTGATCACCGACGGCTTGGGCTGGCGGTGGAACTTCTATCTCGGGATACCGTTCGCCGTCGCATCGGTGATTCTTCTACATCGAACGCTCGATTTACCTTCCCCCCGCGGGTCCACGCGGATCGACTGGGCCGGATTCGTTCTTGTCACCGCGAGCGCGGGTCTGGCCATGGCCTGGGTATCCGTCGCCGGTGACATGTTTCCGTGGTGGTCATGGCAATCCGTGGCGATGGTGACGACCTCGCTCGGGTGTGCGATTGCAACGATCGTCGTCGAGCGCAAGGTCGCCGAACCGCTCATACCGCTCGGACTCTTCACCGATCCGACGATTTCGCGGGTCGTGATCACGAGCGTCTCGCTCGGAGTGACGATGTTGTCAGTTCCGGCTTTCATGAGCCAGTATTTTCAGATTGCACGCGGCATGAGTCCCTCGGCGTCCGGCAGCATGATTTTGGCCATGTCGGCGTCGACTTTCATTGCTTCCACTGTGCTAGGTCAGGTGATCAGTCGTACCGGGCGCTGGAAGCCGTGGGTCATCGTGGGGGCAGCGTTTCTACTGTCGGCCACCGTCGGGCTCGCCACCCTCACGAGTACCACGCCACTCGTATTGGTCGGTGGATATCTTGCCGGCGTCGGTATCGCCGTCGGCATACTGATGTCGAATATGCAGATTCTTGCGCAGAACAGCGCTCCTCCGGAGAAGCTCGGTGCTGCCACCGCATTGCCTGCATTCTTCCGCCAACTCGCCGGGACGCTCGCGGTCGGTGTTCTCGGCGCCGTGATCGCCACTCGTGTGTCCGCGACTTCGGGGACCGCCGGTTCCGGTCGGGATACGGTGCCCGATGTCGCAGAACTGTCCGAGCCCGTCCGCCAAGCAGTTCAGACCCTGTATGCCGACGTCATCGGAGACCTGTTCCTCTGGTGTGTTCCGCTGGCGGCCGTTGCTTTCGTGGCTACCGTGCTTCTACCGAACCGTCCGCTTCGCACCAGCACCGCTGTTCAGCAGCGAGCGGACACACTGCTTTCGGAATGAAACGCGCCGACTGGCCTCCTGGATACTGGATCACGCCTGGCCATCCAGCCCGGACCGATCCGGATGCCACAGTGATCCAATTTTCTGGCAGCCACGTCACTTATTTGCCATCGCCAACCCGTCGACGACGGAGCCCAGCTGATCGGGCGTACTGCCGTGCAGGACCAACTCGTCGGCGCCTGCCTCACGATAGCGAGCGAATGTCTCATGACACGCTGCCGGAGATCCGAGCGCGGCCGCCCCGGTGATCCACTCGGGCGGCAGTGCAGACGACGCCTCGACAAGCTGGTCGCGGGTACGGACCGAGTCGGCTGCACCTTTGAGGCCGACGAGATGCGGGTGGCTCCGCAGCACGTCGAGTGCCGCGGGATCCCACTCGTTGACCCGCGCAAGCTGCTCCCCGAAACCGGGTATCTGATAGTAGGTCACTGCTCGCCCGCCGACGACCGCAGCCTCTTCTTCCGGTTCGAGGCCGGAGGCCACCACGACGGTCGCATAGATCCGCACATCTGCCGGGTTTCGTCCAGCTTCGCTTGCAGCGGCACGAACGGTCGCGGCCGAGCGGCGCACCGCCTCTGGGGTCAGGAAGGGATGGAGTAGAACACCGTCGAAGTGCTTCCCTGCCAGAGTAAGCCCCTTCGGGCCGAGGGCGGCAAAGACCAATGGAGGTACCGGCACATCGGGAACATCGTTGAGCCGCAGGGATGGGAACCAACCAGCAGGACCGTCGTATTTGACCTTCTCGCCGCGGCAGAGGCGGCGGAAGATGTCGGCGGAGTCAACGATCGACTGGTTGGTGGCCCGTGGCAGCCCCACCGCATCCCACATTGCGTCGACGGATCGTCCGACACCGAGAACGATCCGACCGTCCGTGAGCGCCTGAGCTGTCATCGCCATCGATGCCAGCATCGCAGGGTGGCGGGACTGGAAGTGGGTCACGCCTGCCGCGATGTTGACCCGGGAAGTGACCTGACCGAATGCCCCTGCCAGAACGCCGAAATCTTTGGTGCCCCATCGCTCGCTCAGCCAGAGAGTGTTCAATCCGAGGCGCTCGGCCTCGACCGCCTGCTCGATACCTGGCTTCGGATCCGGGACGCGACCCGGCAGCGCGTACGCCCCCAACGGGACCACCGACCCGCAGTCTCGCACGGCGTCGGATGGACTGGATTTTTGATCACTCATACCCGTATTCTGACAGTATTGGTCACAAATAGGAATCCGATTCCTTCAAACACGCGGAGACCCCGGCCTCCGTATAGCGAGAGAAGGTAGCCGATGGCACGCGCCGCAACCCAGCTTCACCACGAGGAGCACCTCGGCGAGACCTTGCGACAGTGGTTGCCCGGCAGGCTCGCTCCAGGCGCGCACAGCGACTTCGCCATCCACCATCTCGACGCCCCGGATGCCGGATTCTCCGGGCAGACAGTATTGTTCACCGCAAGCTGGACCACTGCCGAGGGCACACGGGAATCCCGTGAACTCGTCCTGCGCATGCAGTCGGCCGACCATCAGCTGTTCACAGAACCCGACGCTTTGCGACAGGCCGCGATCATGCAGGCGCTCGGTGGCCACCCAGGTGTCGTAACTCCCTCCATCGTGCTCACCGAGGCGGATCCGTCGATACTCGGGGCGCCCTTCTACTTGATGACCCGTGTCCACGGCCGGGTACCATCCGACATACCCAGCTGGCACAAGAGAGGCTGGACCGTCGAGCTCGACACAGACCAACGTCGACAGATGTACGACAACGCACTGCGCGCCCTTGTTGCGGTCCATGCTGTGGACGACGAACAGACTCTCGCGGTCCTACGTGCCCCTGCGCAGCAGCCGAACGTCACTGCGCTGCAGCAGTATCTGGCCCGTCTACGCGATTGGTACGAAGTGCGGCGCTCCGAACTCGTCCTCGGCGAAGACGTACTGGCCGAGGCGTGGACCGTGCTGTCGTCGTCCGTTCCCGACACCGACGCGGAAACGGTTGTGTGGGGCGATGCCCGAGTCGGCAATATGGCCTTCACCGAAGACCTAGGCGTTGCCGCCCTCTTCGACTGGGAGACCGCAAGCACAGGCCCCCCGGAGATCGATCTCGGGTGGTGGCTGATGTTCGAGCGATTTCTGTGCGAATCCCTCGGGTTCACCCGTATGGACGGCGTACCCGACGACGATGCCATCGTGCGCCGCTACCAGGAACTCGGCGGCCACATCGACGCGGACTTGCGCTACTACACAATTCTCGCAGCGTTCGTCCTCAGTCTGATCACCAACCGACTCGCCCTCCTTCTCGTCGAGGGCGGCCTCGACGAGAAGACGGCACGCAGCTACCCGGAGAGCGCGGTGGCACTTGTCAGACACTATCTCGACGAGTTCACTTCATGAAGGAGAAATCAGCATGACCACACCCATCGCCGAGCCATCACAGGTGGGCACGACAGGCAAAGAATGGGAAGTCTTCGTCGAGCGCGGAAAGATCCGCGAGTTCGCAGCCGCGATGCAGTCCGACAACCCTGCCTTCCAGGGGGGTGACGCGATAATCCCGCCCACGTTCTTGATCAGTGCAAACCAGTGGGCGCCTCCTGGTGCCCGGGTGAACGTCGGTTTCGACCGCAAGCGACTCCTTCACGGTGAACAGGAGTTCGTTTTCCATCGCGGTCTTCCGAAAGTAGGTGACCGTCTTCTGGCCCGAGAGCGACTGGTCGAGCGGTTCGAAAAGCCCGGCAAGAAAGGGGGACAGATGCGCTTCGCCGTCGTCGTGACCGAGTTCCACAACTCGGCAGGCGAACTGGTAGCGGAATCACGCGGGACCTTCATCGAGACCGCAGCCAAGGAGGCAACAAAATGAGCGCGCCCACCACCGAACTCGAGGTAGGTACCACCGCCGAGCCCCGCACGTTCGGCCCTCTCACGAGACAAATGTTCGTCCGATACTCCGGAGCATCGGGCGATCTGAACCCGATGCACTACGACGACAACATGGCCCGCGCTGCCGGCAACCCATCCGTGTTCTCGCAGGGGATGCATCAATCGGCTCTACTTGCGACCTTCGCGACCGATTGGCTCGGCGCCGAGAACGTACGCAGGTTCGGAGTTCGCTTTCGCGAGCAGGTGTGGCCGGACGATGTCCTCTCCTGTACCGGCGAGGTCACCGCCACAGCGGATGTGGACGGAGGGCGGCTCGTTACTGTCTCACTCACGTGCACGCGGCAGACCGGTGGCGTCGCGATCAGCGGGACGGCAGACTTCCTGGTTCTTACCGACCAGTAGGATACTGACCACAATCGCGCCAAGCCCTCGCGGCAAACGACACCGATCACCTAGGCTGTGCACTGATGTCAGAAAATCCGATCTACCGTCGCGCAAGTTATGGCCCGTCGAGCCCCGAAGTAGGCACACGGGGCGCATCTACGCGTCGGCGAATCATCGAAGTCTCTCTGGAGCTGTTCGCAGAGCACGGCTTCTTCGGTACGTCGGTGGACGCCATCGCGAAGGCCGCAGATATGTCCCGCGCCACGCTCTATCAGTACTTTCCGGGAAAAGACGAGATCTTCCTCGAACTACTGGACGAGTGTGGGCGCGCCCTGTTCCGTGTCGCTCGGCGCATCGGTCCGCTGGGGCCGACCGAGGTCGGGTTCGACAACCTGAACTGGTGGTTGGGCGAGTGGAGTTGGGTGTTCGAGAAATACTCGACGATGTTCGTACAGTGGGCCGTGGTCGCCACATCGGAGTCGACGGTAAAGCCCGAGATCAACCGCTTCGTCGCGAACTACAACGAGCGGGTTTCGAGGCGGCTCGAAGAGTCGAAGCTCGCGGGAATCGAACCTCGACTTGCGGCCATGACGATGACAGCGCTGGTGCACCGCGTCAACCTCTTCATCCACACAGACCGGGTATACGGCCGCGAGACGCAATCGATCGTGGACGCCCTGTCGGTATTTCTCCAGTTGTTCCTGTTTCCCGAAACTCCCGCAGCCGTGCTGCACAGCCTGAAGTTGCGTACCGTAGGCACAGGCGTCATCACCCTGCCGGACCGGCCTTCCACCGAGGGGCTGAGCCTTGCCGATCGCACTGATGAACTCACCAAACGCGCGACCAACACCGTCCGTGCCCTGGTAGAAGCGGGTGCGCAACAGTTCCGCGCGAAGGGATACCATCGGACGAGCGTGGACGATATCGTCGATGCTGCCGGGTTCGCTCGCGGTACATTTTACAAGTACTTCAGCGAGAAGCAGGATCTACTCACAACACTGTGCATCGAATCGGCGAACTGCGCACTCGAGCTGGCACAGGATCTTCGTAAGATCAACTTCGCCGACCCCGACGATACGGGATCACGTCAATGGCTGAAGGCCTTCGTGGCGTATATGGAGCACTACGCGGGCTCCATCGACGCGTGGACCGAACGAACTGCCGACAGTAAGATTGTGCACGGACTGGGCGCCCATGGGCAGGCTTCCTTGGACGCGTCGTTGCTGACAGTACTGTCGCCCCACCCTCGTAATTACCCGTTCGACCCCATACTGTCCGCCCTCATTCTGCGTGCAATCGTCGTGCGCCTCCCCGAGGCAGCACGGGAAATGGAACCCCCGCTCACTCTCGACGAGTCGATCGATCTCACGTTGACCGCCATCCGGCGTGGATTCTTCACCACCGTCGAGGACTGACCGAACTCACGCTTCGAGCACACCGCCCTTCGTGATATGCCCGCCCCGGATACCGCAACGGGCATATCGCTGCGCCCGATCCTTCATCACGTACACGAGCAGCGCACAAAGGGTCTTGAATATTTCTGACGTTTATGTCATTTTGAACGTAGGATTCAAACATCGCCTGCACCAAGCTGATAGGAAGGCACAACCCTATGGACATCACGACTGCGTCCGCGCTCGTCACCGGCGGAGCCGGTGGTCTCGGCGAGGCAACAGTTCGTCGGCTCGTTGCCGCCGGCACCGCTGTTGTCATCGCCGACCTCAACGACGAGAAGGGCAAGTCCCTCGAGGTCGAACTCGGCGAGCGGGTCCGCTACGTCGCCACCGATGTACTCGACGAGGCCAGCGTCAACGCTGCCATCGCAGTCGCCACAGAACTCGCACCACTCAAGATCGTCGTGAACGCTCACGGCGGTAGCGCCGGGGCAGCGCGCGTTGTCGGCCGCGACGGCGAACCGGCATCCTTCGAGCAATTCCAATGGTACGTAAACCTTTTCCTCAACGGTACCTTCAATGTTCTGCGGCTTGGAGCTGCTGCAATGGCCAAGAACCACGCGGATGAGGATGGCGCTCGGGGTGTCGTCATCAACACTGCCAGCATCGCAGCCTTCGAAGGTCAGATCGGTCAGACCGCCTACTCCGCAGCCAAGAGTGGCGTTGTGGGGCTCACCCTTCCTGCTGCGCGTGACCTCACGAAGCAGGGAGTTCGCGTCATGGCGATCGCGCCAGGTACCTTCTTCACGCCCGCCTTCAAGATGGAGCGCGAGGAGGCTGACCAGAAGTGGGGAGCGGTCGTTCCGTTCCCCAATCGGATGGGTAGCCCATCCGAATACGCCGCGCTAGTGCAGCACATCGCCGAGAACAACTACCTCAATGGCGAAGTCATCCGTATCGACGGTGCACTGCGGTTCCAGCCGAAATAAAATGTACAAGGCCCCCAACCGAGAAACGCGGCCCGACTCTTCGTCGGACCGCGTTTCTCGGCTTTGCCCGTTCACATCCCAGCCGAGTGCAGCTAACCCGTAGAACTGTCTGCTGGAGCGAGGTCGAGAATCCCCCCGGCCACTACTTCGCGGAGTAGACCGAGGTCCACGCCCCGAACGCGTGCCGACTCCAGACATACCGACACATCCTTGTGGAGGAACGGCTTTGCAATCTGCCCGAACGCCTCTATACCCCCGGCTGACGCCGCCCGCTCCGCGGCCTGGCTCGACCCGCTGCAATACGTCACCGCGTGCTGGAGCACGTCCGGTTCTATCTCCATCGCCGTCCCCAACCGGACCGCTTCCGCGACGAGTTGAAGGTTTGCCGCGAAGAGAAGGTTGTTGACAAGCTTGACTCCGAGTGCGGATCCGAATTTCCCAGTGCGAATGATATTTTCGCCATAGCTCGCGAGAACGGGAACGACTTTGTCCACATCTTCGCTGCTACCCCCGAGCAGGATTGTCAGCCGTCCCTCCAAGATTTCGGCTGCTGTGCCACTGATCGGAGCGTCCACGACTGCGACGTCTCGAGCCTTCCTGAGGGTCGAGATCTGCATCAGGGTGTCGACCCGCCCTGTAGTGTGCGAAACAAATACCGAACCCGGCTTCATTTGTGCGACAACTCCGCCCGGGCTCAGCGCTATCTGCGTTAGTTGCTCGTCAGAGAATGCGCAACAGATGACAATGTCGCAGTCACGGCCGAGATCGGCGAACGACGCCACAATCACGGCGCCCTGTTTGCGCAGACGATCGGCGACCTCGACCCTGCGGACGAATACGTACACCTTGTGCCCGGCCGCCAGCAATCGTGAAACCATCGGTTCGCCCATTTGCCCGGCGCCTACAAATCCTATTCTCACAGTTGACCTTCCGCACCTTCTTGTTTCAAGTCTCGTTGCCACGCTAGCAGTAGATCATCGACGCAGGTATTAAACGTATTCATACGCACCGTGAGCGAATACCATGCCGAATGCCTCCCCCGCCCCTTCATGTTCGTGATGCCGATCACTTAGGCTTGAGTTGGTACTTACCGCGACCATCGTGGACCCACAACCCGACCCGGGTCACGAGAGACGAGCGGTTCCCATGAGCGCATCCCTCACTCGTCGTGTTTCGCAACCGATAGGAACAATGAACTTGAACAGAACTCAGGGCAACGTGGCCCTCGTCAGCGGTGCAGCGCGCGGCCAAGGACGCAGCCACGCTGTGCAACTCGCCCAAGAAGGAGCCGATATTATCGCCTTCGACCTGTGCGCCGATATCTCGACGAATGAATACGCACTGGCCACCGAGGACGACCTAGCGCATACGGTCAAGCTGGTTGAAGCCGAGGGACGCCGCATCGTTGCTGCGAAAGTCGATGTGCGTGACCGTATCGGCCTCGAAAGGGAATTAACGTCTGCCGTAGAGAAACTCGGCCGACTCGACATTGTGGTCGCCAACGCCGGAATCTGTCCGCTTGGAGATGGGCTGCCAGTTCAGGCCTTCATCGATGCCTTCGACGTCGACTTTCTCGGGGTCGTCAATACAGTTCATGCTGCTATACCGCACCTCGGCGACGGTGGATCGATCATCGCAACAGGTTCACTGGCCGCATTGATGCCCGCAGGGTTGTCGACGCCCGGCGGGATGGGATACGGACTGGCGAAACGCATGATCCCCAATTACATACGAAGTGTCGCCCACCTACTCGCCGCCAAGGGAATTCGAGCGAACACCATCCACCCCACGAACTGCAACACCGATATGCTGCACAGCGCGCCGATGTACCGGATGTTCAGAGACGACCTGGACAATCCCACTCTCGATGACGTCAAGGACGGGTTCGCCAGCATGCAGGCGATCCCCACCCCATGGGTCGAACCGTCCGACATCTCGGCCACAGTCGTGTACCTCGCATCCGACGAGTCCCGTTACATCACCGGTCAGGAAATTCGCATCGATGCGGGCGCCGGCCTCAACCTCGGTCTCTGACCTCACTGCCCGACTCGACGAAAGGAAGTTCGTTGGCCGACATTTCGGAAACGCATTCCGAGGAAACGGAACTCGTATTGCGCGAGTCCCGAATGCTGATCGACGGTCAGCTCGTCGACGCTGCCTCCGGGCGAGTCTTTGAGAACATCAACCCCGCCACCGCGGCAGTCATCGGTATCACCGTAGATGCGGCAGCAGAGGACGCCGACGCGGCAGTCGGAGCCGCTCGCCGTGCGTTCGACTCGACGAACTGGGCGACTGACGCGCAGCTGCGCCGGCGTGTCCTTCACCAGCTGGCCGATGTATTGGAGAAACACGCCGTCGACCTCGGCGCGGTAGTCACCGCCGAGGCCGGGGCCCCTGTTGCGCTGCACGACCGAATGCAGATCGGTCCCGGCATCTCGGCACTACGCTGGGCAGCAGATCTCGCGAGCACGTACGAGTACGAACGGCACTTTCCGACACGTTCATCATTGGGCACCGAGACGCGCCCGCTCATGCGGAAAGAACCCGCGGGCGTGGTGGCAGCCATCACTCCGTGGAACTATCCCTTCTATCTGAACATGACCAAGATTGCGCCGGCTCTCGCAGCAGGCTGCACCGTGGTCCTCAAGCCTGCACCGGACACGCCCTGGTCGGCGACAATGATCGGCAAACTCGCGGTTGAGTACACCGACATGCCGGCCGGCGTACTCAACATCGTCACCTCGTCCGACAATGCCGTCGGTGAAGCTCTGACGACCGATCCACGAGTCGACGTCGTAACTTTCACCGGGTCCACAGCGACAGGTCGGCGCATTCTCACTGCAGTCGCACCGACGGTCAAGCGGACGCTCCTCGAACTCGGCGGCAAGTCTGCGGCAATTGTGTTGCCGGACGCCGACCTACAGGCCGCGATACCCTACATCGCAGGCTCGGTGTGCTCGCACGCGGGGCAAGGCTGTGCACTGACCACACGTCTGTTGTTGCCGCGCTCTCGCTACGCGGAAGGGCTGCAATTGGCAAGGACGGTCATGGAGAACCTGGTGCCCGGTGACCCAACGGATCCGGCGACGTTGATCGGCCCGGTTATCAGCCGAACCCAGTTCGAACGGGTGCTGTCGTACATGGAACTTGGCCGTACCGAGGGACGGGTGATGGTCGGTGGCGGGCGTTCGGATCGTTACGAGCGCGGCTTCTTCCTCAACCCGATGTTGATCGCCGACGTCGACCCCGGCGCCCGGATCGCGCAGGAGGAGATTTTCGGTCCGGTCCTTGTCGCGATTCCATATGACACTGAGGAGGAGGCAGTCGAAATCGCCAACAACTCCTTGTACGGCCTGTCCGGTTCCGTATTCGGTGCCGACGTGGCCCATGCGGTCGATATCGCTCGTCGTATCCGGGCCGGTACGATTGCGGTCAACGGAGCGGCCTTCATGGGCGACGACGTACCGTTCGGAGGATACCGGCAGAGCGGACTCGGTCGCGAGCACGGAGTCGAAGGATTCGAGGAATTTTTGGAGACCAAGTCCATCGGGGTTCCTGCCTGACAGAACTTCGCTAGCGCGCTCGCCGGGGGTGTCGGCGGGCACCGCCGGCGCCCCCTGAGTCTGTCTCCGTGAAGTCGGTAGCGCCTACACTGACCGCGTGGAACTTCAACAGGTGCGAAGTCTGGTGGCTGTTGCTGAGCATCGATCCTTCACCAAGGCGGCGGCCGTCCTCCACGTCACGCAGTCGTCGCTGTCCCATTCGATCGCCAAGCTCGAGGCGGAGATCGGGCTGCGGCTGTTTCATCGGACACGATACGGGGTCACCCTGACCTCGGACGGTGAGACGCTGCTCGAGCCGGGCCGCCGCATTCTGCAGGATTTCGATCTGTTCGACGAATCGGTATCCGGTATCCGGGGAACTACCCTTGGACGCCTCCGGCTGGTTTATTCGCAAACGATCTCGGTACCCACGGAGGACATTATCTCCGACTTTACGCGTCGCTATCCTGGGATCCGGCTGCAGATCTGGGCTCCACGCGACGACGCAGACGTCTTCGACCTCGTCGAAACCGGCGTGTGCGACGTCGGATTGGCCCGAATCGACGAGGCTCCAGCAGGAGTGGATATCGAAGCAATTGCCGCCGAAACGCTTGTCCTGCTGCTTCCGCAATCGTGTGACAGCGAGCCAGACCGAACCGACCTGCCGTGGGAGGATCTGTCGGATGTACCTCTGATCGTGCCTCCGGCCGGCTCGGCTTCGAGGCGTAGACTCGACCGGTTCTCTGCTCAAATCGGTATCACGGTGAATGCAGTGCTGGAGAACGAGAATCGGTGGATGTCGATCAAGTTGGTTCGGTCCGGGGTAGCTGCGTTCCTCGCCTCCCAAGCATCGGAGATCATCGTCCCCGGCGTAGTGCAGAAGCGACTGGTCCCCACGGAAACCAGCGAGGTCGGCATCGTCACACGACCGGGTCTGCCTACCTTGGCGACATCCGCATTTGCCGAGGTGGCACGGGACTGGGGGTCGGGACGGAACCGATAGGCAATGGCAATAGGGCGCATCGCTCCCGATCCGGTGTCACTTCACCTTCCCAGGTATCGAGGATCGTCGATACCCTGGATTCAGCTGGGCCATCGTTTCTGATCCGGTGACGTCCGAGTTGATGAGCACCATGGCTGCCGCTGAACACATAGGGACGTCCGATAGTTTCGCGCAGGCTCGGTCCGACGCCTGCTGTACGAGAATCGATCGTTCTTCGTGGCTGGTGGCGGGATTCAACGAATCGGTGGGCTTCTGCCGAAAGTCTTCGGGCACCTCACCGGATACCAAGGGGTGTCCGCATATGGTCCGAGCAACGACGAGGACCCGGTGTCACGCGTGCATGATGTCGACGCTCAGTCCGGAGGACTCCGCTTCGGCCAGCAACAGCCGTGCTGGTTCGGGATCGTGAGTGTCCAACTCCGTCTCGAGCGAAGGCCCCGGGAAGCCCGGAGAAGGTGGTTGTGTTGTAAGCGTATGTGCCCGGTTGAGCAGCTACTCGTTGATGCCCTCCCGGTCGATCACATAGGTCAGTGCAAAGATCCGCACGGTGCCGTCGTCGATCACCTCCGCACCTATGGCTATCGACAGCGCCCGAGCTAGCCTGAACGGCTGAGTATCGCGCTCGGACCGAGGTGTAAGGGATCGCGATGGTCTGCGACCGGCAGCAACCAGATCTGCATAAGAATCCGTTGCACGACTTGTCTTCTCATCACTTTTCGATCGGTCACATGCAGCGGACACAGCAATGAACGCAGATCGCGACTCAGACCCGTGCCGATTCCTTCTCGGGTGGCGACAAGATCATTTGGACCACCTTTCCGGAGGAATGGATACGAAACGACCCCGACGTATGAACCCATCGGAGGCTGGACGGCTTTGTCACACGCTGCCGGCGGACCGAAGATATTCGATGTCAACCGGGCTCCGGCCCAGTTCGACCAGGATCGCGTCGGTGTGTTCGCCGAGCGACGGCACAGCGTCCATGCGGGGCTCGAGCCCATCGAGGTCGGCCGGTGGACGCAGTGCACGTATTTGTCCACCGGGAGTAGCCACGTCCCGCCACCGTTCACGTTCTACGAGCACCGGATGCTCCCACAACTGGCTCATGCTATTCATCCGTGCGTTGGCGATGGATGCCGTATCGAGTTGTTGCGCAAGTTCGTCCGCGGTGTGGTGCTGCACGGAATCGGCAATGATCTTCTCGAGTTCGTCACGGTTCTCGACCCGATCGGAATTGCGTGCGAAACGCGGGTCTTCGACCAAGTCGGCACGATCGAGTACGTCAGTACACAATCGACCCCACTCGCGTTGGTTCTGCACTGCCAAGAGCACCGCGCGGCCATCCCCCGCAGTGAACGGACCGTACGGAGCAATCGTGGCATGACGAGCACCGGTGCGCTGTGGACTACGTCCTCCATAGGCCGCGTAGTAGGCGGGTGACCCCATCCACTCCGTCAGTGCTTCGAACAGTGACACCCGCACAGCACGGCCTCGACCCGTGGTCGCGCGAGCGAGCAGAGCGGCAAGAACCCCCGAGTACGCGAAACTACCGGCGGCGATGTCTGCCACCGAAATACCGGCCTTTGCAACATCTCCCGGAGATCCAGTGATCGCCAGCAGACCCGCCTCTGCCTGGACGAGGAGATCGTATGCCTTGCGAGTCCGCCACGGCCCATCCGCGCCGTAACCGGATATCTCACACACGACCAACCCCGGATGCGCTTCCGTCAGCGCATCCGCGCCGAAGCCCATCCGCTCGGTTGCACCAGGCCCAAGATTCTGCACGAACACGTCGGCGCGACCGACCAATTCCCGAAGTACCGCCAATCCCTCCGTAGACTTCAGGTCGAGAGTGATCGACTCCTTCGATCGGTTGAGCCACACGAAGTAGCTGGACTGCCCGTACACCGTTTCGTCGTAGCCTCGCGCGAAGTCACCGCCGTCCGGTCGCTCGACCTTGATCACGCGCGCCCCAAGGTCAGCGAGCTGGCGGGTTGCGTACGGAGCTGCCACCGCCTGCTCGAGACTGACGACGGTGACTCCCGTCAATGGCAGATCGGTCATCGTTGATCCTCCTGTACTCGCATGTGATTCAGCGAACCAGTGGGTCGCGGGGCAAGCCGATGATCCGCTCTGCGATGGTATTACGCATGATTTCGGAGGTTCCTCCTGCGATGGTCAGGCACCGGGAGAACAGGTACGGATAGGTGATGTCGGGTTCCTGGCCGGTGACCGCCGCGGTTCCTGCAAGCGTGAGCCCCAGGTTAGTGATGCGCTGCGAGTGCTCGGCTCTCACCAGTTTCGTGACGTTGGCTTCGGGGCCGGGGCCCGCGCCGATGATTGCACGGACCGCTTGACGCATGTTGAGAAGCCTGAGGGTGTGCTCCTCGGCCAGCACCGCGCCGACTTCACGTTCGACACCCGTATCGGCATCGACGGCACTGTCGAGAAGCTTTACCAGCTCGGCGCCTGTGAACGGAATCGAGCCCGAGCCGCCACCGATCGATACCCGCTCGTTGCCCAGCGTGGCGCGGGCGACCTTCCATCCCTCGCCCACTCCTCCGACCACATCGGAGTCGGGAACGAAGACGTCGTCGAAGAACACTTCGTTGAACAGTGCGTCGCCCGTGATTTCACGGAGTGGACGAATCTCGACCTTCGGTGAGGTGAGGTCGATTGCCATCATGGTGACGCCCGCGTGTTTGGGGGCGTCGGGGTCGGTGCGCACCGTTGCCAAGCCCCACTGACACCCGATTGCAGCGCTTGTCCAGACTTTCTGGCCGTTGACGCGCCAGCCTCCGTCGACGCGTGTGGCGGACGTTCGCACGGCGGCTGCATCCGAACCTGCACCCGGCTCGCTGAACAACTGGCACCAGCTGCTCGTTCCCCGCAGTACCGGATCTACCCAGCGCTTCTTCTGTTCTTCCGAACCGACCTGGGACAGAGTCAGAGTCACCCAGCCGGCGATGCCCAACTCGGGGAGGTCGACACCCTCGAACTCCTGCTCGATGACCAGTTGTTCGATGGCTCCCGCTTCCCGGCCCCAGGGCTTGTGCCAGTGAGGTACCAGATAGCCGCTGTCGACGAGATAGTCCCGTCGTTCGGCCTCGGACAGCGTTGCGAGGTGTTGCGCTGCTGCGCGGGCCTGCTCCCGGAATTCTTCGGCTTCGGGGGGTAGTTCGAGCTCGGCTCCGTGCGCCTGCCCAGCACGATACTCCGCCACGAGATCGCTGAGGGGACGACGCCCGTCGTTGAGCAACGCAGCCACCGTATCGGCTCGGCGCAGGTACAGGTGTGCGTCGTGCTCCCAGGTGAACCCGATGCCGCCGTGTAACTGGATGTTCAGTCGCGCAGCGTTGACCTGGGCGCGAGTGGCGTTGGCTGCGGCCACCGCGGCGGCGAAGCCGACCCTGTCGAGATCAATGGACCGTGCCGCGTCCCACGTTGCGGCGACGGCGAGTTCGATGTCGATGAGCATGTTCGAGAGGTGGTGCTTGACCGCCTGGAAGGTTCCGACCGGCCGGCCGAACTGCTCACGGGTCTTGACGTACTCGGTTGCGGTCTCGAGGCATGTGGAGGCACTTCCGACAGCTTCGGCGGCCGTGAGGACGCGATATAGGGAAACGGCCGCGGCAGCTGCTCCTCGCAGCACGCGTCCTGCAGGCACAGCGACACCTTGTGCGGCAACGGTCCCGATGCTTCGGGTGGTGTCGAGACCGCCGAGAGAAGTGACGGTCAGGCCGGTCGAGTCCTTGTCCAAGATTACTACGTCATCGCCCGCCACCAGGAGCAGGATGTCCGCGTCCGGTGCGCCGAGAACTGCGCGGCTCTCGCCGGTGAGAGATCCGGTCGAGTCCAGTCGCAGGCCGGGCGAGATCCCGACCGCACCGATCGAGGAACCGTCGGTAAGTCCGGGCAAGAGGGTGGATCGCAACTCGTGAGAATCCGAGTGGGCGAGGATCGCCGCGGCGGTCACGGTAGGCAAGATCGGGATAGGAGCCAGTTCGCGTCCGACTGCTTCGAGGACGACGGCGAGTTCGGACAGGCCGAAGCCGGATCCTCCGAATTCCTCGGGTACGTGTAATCCGAGCCAGCCGAGTTCTGCGGTCGAAGACCACAAGGTGGTTGTGTCCACCGCGCCGTCCAAGGTGTCGCGAGCGGCTGCTCGGGCCTTGTGCCGTGCAAGGTGGGCCGCCGCGACGGCCGCCAGTTCCTGGTGGTCCTCGGAGATCGCCAATGCCATGGCGCTGTACCTTTCGATCGAGCGGGCCGGGGCGCCGCGGCGGCCTGGTAGAACCGGCCGGAACTAATGACTAACTTGTCAGATCGCAGCGTATCGAAACTACGAGGCTAGCAACAGGGTGGTGTTCGGATTCGAACCCAACTCGACTTTCTGAGTGCAAATCACCCGCTCCCGCGCGGCATCCGGCGCGCGGAACACGATCACATAGACCGCCGGGGTCAGATGTAGACAAACTGTCAGAACTTCACCTAATCTAGTTGGTGACTTGATCTGGGTCACAATTCGAAACGAGGAGCATCGCCCGCGTGTCGTACGTTATCGCCGAACCCTGCGTAGATGTGATGGACAAAGCCTGCATCGAAGAATGCCCGGTCGACTGCATCTACGAAGGCTCGCGCATGCTCTATATCCATCCCGACGAATGTGTCGATTGTGGCGCATGCGAGCCCGTGTGCCCCGTCGAGGCGATCTTCTTCGAGGACGACCTTCCCGAGGATTGGAACGGCTACGTCGCGAGCAACGTGGACTTCTTCGCCGACCTCGGTTCCCCCGGAGGGGCCGCGAAGGTCGGTCGCACCGAGAACGATCCACCTTCCGTCAAGAACCTGATCCCGATGAACCAGAGCTGACCCGGCCTCGCCGGATCCCGACGACCGATCGGAACGGACAATGAGTATTTCCCTCCTCCTCGAGATGGCAGTGTCGGGTAATCCCGACCGCCCAGCACTCATCGTCGACGACACGACTGTGACGTACCAGCAGTTCGCAGACCGTGTGGCGGCAGCGGGCTCGGCAATCCAGTCGGCGGACGTCGACACCGTCGTGTACCTCGGAGGTTCCGGATTGGATCTGCCCACCCTGCTGTTCGCGTCGGCCCACGCCGGTGTGCCGTTTGCGCCGGTGAATTATCGACTCTCGGCCGAGCAGCTCGTACAACTGATCGGCCGCTTGTCGCGGCCCCTCGTCGTCGTCGAACAACGCTATCTCGACGCCGTGGCCGGTGCTGCAGGTCAGATTGTCACCATCGAAGACTTCCACACCCGCACCGAAACGGTCACGGTCGCCGCGTCCGCCACCGTAGACGCCGAAGACACGGCCATCGTGCTGTTCACCAGTGGCACGACGTCGGAGCCGAAGGGCGTGGTCCTACGCCACAGTCATCTGCTCAGCTACGTCATGGGCACCGTCGAATACGGCTCGGCGAAGGAGACCGATGGGGCACTCGTCAGCGTGCCGCCGTATCACATCGCCGGCATGGGCACCATCCTGACAAACCTCTACGCAGGTCGCCGCATCATCTACCTTCCGCATTTCGACGCACAGCGCTGGCTCGATGTCGCGCGCAGCACCGGTGCCACCTCGGCGATGGTGGTTCCCACGATGCTGGACATGATCGTCGACAGCCTCGACGGTGCAGAAGCGGATGTCCCCACGTTGAAGTCCTTGTCGTACGGCGGCGCCCGCATGCCCCTCCCCACGCTCGAAGCCGCACTACGTGCCTTCCCGGGAGTCGGATTCGTCAACGCCTACGGCCTCACCGAGACCAGTTCTACGATCGCGCTGCTCGGCCCCGACGACCACCGGGACGCACTCGCCAGTGACAATCCGGAGATCCGGGCTCGCCTCGGCTCCATCGGGCGTCCGGTCCCTGGCATCGAGATCGTGATCCGCGATGCCGACGACAACCCGGTCGGTGTCGGGGAGCAGGGCGAACTGTGGGTGCGGGGCCCGCAGGTGTCCGGTGAGTACATGGGAACGGGTTCACTGCTCGACGACAAAGGATGGTTCCCGACGCGTGATCTTGCGTACCAGGATTCGGACGGCTTCCTGTTCGTGGTTGGGCGAAACGACGACACCATCATCCGTGGCGGCGAGAACATTGCGCCCGCGGAGATCGAGGATGTCCTCATACATCATCCGAAAGTGCGCTCCGTCGCGGTCGTCGGAATCCCCGACGACCATTGGGGCCAGGCTATCGCGGCCACTGTCGTACCCGAGCCGGGCGACGAGCCCGACCCGGAAGAACTGCGGCAGTACGTCCGTGCCCGCCTACGCGGGTCACGCACTCCCGATGTGATCGTCTACCGGCCTGAGCTCCCGTCCACCGCGACCGGAAAGATATTGCGCCGAAACATCATTGCAGACATTCTCACCGACAGCACAGCTGTCGCCCCCGTCTGAACAGACCCCTATCCGCATTCTCAGGAAGGACCCAACACATGTTGAAGACCGGAGCACGCCTGCGCAGCCAGGTCTGTACTACCGAAGTCATCGTCGTGCGTGCCGACAACCCGCCGGCCGAGCTCACCTGTGGGGGGCATCCGATGATCGAAATCGGGGATCCCGTTGCCGACGGGCTCACGATCGACACCGCCTTCGCCGGCGGTAGCACTCTCGGCAAGCGCTATCACGACGAGGGTGGCACCGTCGAGATCCTCGTGACCAAGCCCGGCAGTGGTAGCCCCGCACTCGGTAGTCAACCGCTCGAGCTGAAGACGGCCAAGCCGTTACCTTCGAGCGACTGACCGCCACATCGATCCGAACTAATTCGCTCAGACACGAGGTATACGCGTGATGGACCCCGAAGCACCGCGCACCGGCCCCCTCGCCGGCATCCGCGTATTGGAACTCGCAGGGATGGGGCCGGGTCCCCACGGTGCCATGCTCCTGGCGGATCTCGGCGCCGACGTCGTTCGAGTCCAACGCCCCGGCGCGCTGCCCGCCGACAACCACCCGGCGGATCAGCAACTGCGCGGCCGAACGATCGTCGAAGCGGATCTGAAGGATCCGGACGACATCGCAACCGTCCTCGGCCTGGTCGAACGCGCCGATGTTCTGGTGGAGGGGTTCCGGCCCGGCGTAACCGAACGTCTCGGCCTGGGGCCTGACGAGGCTCTCTCCCGGAACCCCCGGTTGGTCTATGCACGGGTGACAGGGTGGGGACAGACCGGGCCACGGGCTCTCGAAGCCGGGCATGATCTCAACTACATTTCCCTCACCGGTCTTCTGCATGCTGTGGGCCGTGCCGGAGAGCGTCCGGTGCCGCCGCTCAACCTGTTCGGTGACTTCGGCGGTGGTTCGATGTTCCTCGTCGTAGGTGTACTCGCGGCACTCGTAGAACGTCAGGGTTCCGGCCGCGGACAGGTCATCGACGCCGCAATGATCAATGGCGCACCGCTTCTCGGGCACCTGTTGTGGTCCATGCGGGGTACCGGCACATGGTCGGACGAACGTGGCACCAATATCTTCGACGGATCGGCTCCGTTCTACGACACCTATGAGTGCGCCGATGGCCGCTACGTTGCAGTAGGGGCACTCGAGCCGCAATTCTATGCCGAGATGGTGCGGGTCCTGAACCTCGATGCCGACGATCTCGGTCCCCAACGCGACGCGGCGGGATGGCCGGGCATGCGCAAGGCGTTCACCGATGCCTTCCTCAGCCGTACCCGCGACGAATGGGCAGCTGCATTCAACGGCATCGATGCATGTGTCACACCGGTTCTCGACTTCGCAGAGGCTTCGGCGGACCCTCATCTGATCGACCGTGGAGTCTTCACCGAGATCGACGGTGTCGTACAGCCGGCCCCCGCACCTGCGTTCTCTCGCACCCCAGCAGGCCGGCCACTCGCCCCACCACGCGTCCCTGTTGCCCCCGAACAGCTCTGGCGGTGAGCCGGTGAGATACACCGCAGATACAAGCGCCTTCGACGAATCATCTCCTGCGCCTGCACGTGATATGCGTGGCCCTCTCTCCGGCCTGCGGGTCGTGGAGTTGGCCAACGCAGGACCCAGCGGATACGCAGCGATGGTGCTGTCCGACCTCGGCGCGGACGTTGTCTGTGTGCAGCGACCGGGCCTGCCGCGAAGTGCCGACGACCAGATCCGACGGGGGCGCACAATCGTGGCTGCCGACCTCAGCGATCCCGAGTCCGTGACGGACGTACTCGATCTCATCGCTCGCGCAGACGTGCTCGTCGAAGGGTTCCGTCCGGGCGTCGCAGAGAGACTCGGGTTAGGGCCCGACGTCGTCCTCGTCCGCAATCCGCAACTCGTATACGCGCGTGTGACCGGATGGGGACAGCACGGCCCTCGGTCGGCGCATGCCGGTCACGACATCAACTTCCTCGCACCCACAGGCATCCTGCAGGCAATCGGACGTCCCGACGATCGCCCCATTCCACCACTCAATCTCGTCGCAGGATTTGCAGGTGGTTCGATGTTCCTCGCCGTCGGCATACTGTCGGCACTATGGGAGCGCGCCACTTCCGGACGCGGCCAGGTTCTCGACGTTGCAGCGGCCGACGGCGCAGCGTTGCTGGCCCAATTCAATTGGTCGCTGCGGGGCAGCGGAGGGTGGTCCGACAAGCGGGGTGAAAATCTCGTCGACGGCAGTTGTCCGTACCTGGACACCTACAAGTGCTCCGACGGCCGATATATGGCGGTGGGCGCGTTCGAGCAGAAGTTCTATTCACGAATGCTCGATGTTCTCGGACTCGATGAAGCCACGGTGCCTGATCGCGGCCTCCGCGAGAATTGGCCCGACCTCCGCGACATAATCGCGGCGCGGTTCCGCACTCGAACCCGCGCCGAATGGACCAAACTGTTCGACACAGTCGACGCCTGTGTCACTCCCGTCCTCACATTCAGCGAAGCCCCCAGTGATCCCCATTTCACTGCGCGAGGCACCTTCGCTGAGATCGACGGCGTGATCCAACCTCTGCCGGCGACCCGCTTCTCTCGAACTCCCGCCTCCACGCCCAGCGCTCCTCCTCGCACCGCGGTTACGCCTCGACAGGTGTGGTGCGCGCACGATCCCGAACAATCCGAATCTCGAGAGGACCTTCAATGACTGCGACAGACTCGATGACCACCGCTCCACCCGCGCTGGTCGAGCGCCGCGGCAACGTTCTGCTGATCACCCTCAACCGACCTGGTGCCCGCAATGCCGTCAACGCGGAGATGTGTCTCGTCGTCGGCGATGCACTCGAGGAGGCCGATCGCGACCCCGAAATTCGCGCCGTCGTTCTCACCGGTGCCGGCGACAAAGCGTTCTGTGCGGGAGCCGACCTCAAGGCGATCACTCGCGGCGAACGGGTCATCCCGGAGGGACGCGAAGAGTGGGGGCTGGCGGGGTATGTCGGCCATCGCATCAGCAAGCCGACGATCGCTGCAGTGAACGGTCCCGCGCTGGGCGGCGGCACAGAGCTCGTCCTGGCCAGCGATCTCGTCATTGCTGCGGATACGGCGGTGTTCGGGCTACCCGAGGTCAAACGCGGTCTGATCGCCGGCGCAGGTGGCGCGTTCCGCCTGGCTGCCAAGCTTCCACCGACCGTCGCGATGGAACTGTTGATGACGGGCGAGTCCATCAGTGCTCAACGCGCACTCGAACTGCACCTCGTCAACCGCGTTGTGCCGGCATCCGATGTGGTGGCCACCGCACTCGAACTCGCCGGCACGATCGCCGCGAATGCACCCCTTGCGGTGCAGGCGCACAAGCGAATCGCCCTGGGGCAATGGGCTTCCGATGAAGCATCCGGCTGGGAGATGACGTCAGAAGCGCTACCCACCATCGCGTCGTCCGAGGACGCGAAAGAGGGACCACGCGCGTTCGCCGAGAAGCGTGCCCCCGTGTGGACGGGACGATGAGCCCGGTGAATCGAACTGTTCTGGTCACCGGTGGCACCGGAGGACTCGGCTCCGCAGTCACGAAGCACCTCCTCGACACCGGTTGGCGCGTCGTTGTGCCGTGGCTCGTCCGTGAGGAACTCGAACGCCTCGGTGAGCATCCAAACTTGCACCTGGTCGAGACGAACTTGTCCGACGAGAGCGACCTCGACGAGGTGATGACAGTTGCAGCCACCGATCCGGACGCTCCGCTGTTCGGCTTGGTGAACCTGGTGGGCGGGTTCGCGTCCGGACAGCGTGTGCACGAGGCGCCGATAGAACTCCTCGACTCCCAGCTCGATGTGAACCTGCGGACAGCTTACGCTGTTACGCAGGCTGCGTTGCCGCACCTGATCCGAGGTGGCAGTGGGTCTGTGATCTGCATGTCGGCGGCGGCGACCCGCAGGCCGTTCGCCGGCGCGGCGCCATACATCGCGTCCAAGGCCGCGGTCGTCGCACTGGTCGAAACGCTGGCGCTCGAGTACATCGACGACCACATCCGAGTAAACGCATTGATGCCGTTCGTGATCGACACACCGGGCAACCGGGCCGCGATGCCCGACGCGGATCGGCAGTCATGGTCGCAACCGGCCGACATCGCGAAGGTCATCGATTATCTGCTTTCCGACGACGGGGCGGCGATCACCGGTGGTTCGATCCCGGTGACCAGTGTCGGCTGATCAGCCGGGCGTTTCCAGACGTAGGTATCCCGAGGGGACGTGCGGTCGCGGTGATGTAGTTCTGTTCCGCGACCGCACTATCCCCCGAATCGTCGGTTGAGATCATTTTCGACGGTCTTGCCCATCGCGTTGCGCTGGCCCAGACCACCTCGAGCTGAACGGGCAACTTGCATGTGTTCAAGCCCGTTGGAGCAGGTGTCGGCACACATCGGCGAGACCCGTACTCCTCGTGCCATTCGAAACCGCCAGACGCAAAGGCTCACGCCCCCATCGCATCCACTGTCCATGATCCATCTGCCGTATCGAATTTCGACACCCTTCGCTCGGGCTGCCTCAACCGCGAGCCGATGTGCCCGATGACCGGCTTCGATGGCTACGTCACGGTCGAGACAGGCCTTGAGCAGTCCACCGACCAGAGACTGTCCTCGTCCCCGCGTTCGTCGCGGCTCTGCCGCTGCGCGAACTCCTCGTCGGACGGCGGATAAGGAATGGCAGCGACGATCGGTGTCTCCTGCACCAGATCCCCAATTTCGCGAAGTACAACCGGAAGTCACCCGATGCAGCCACTCAACGAGTTCATCGAAGGCGAACAATAGCATCTCAAGAGTGAGACCCCTTGGCCAAGACCGCCCGAATATCCTCGGGACGGCAGTCGGAAACGACCTCAGCTACACACACTTTCGTACCGTCCTGCTTGTCGAGATAGGTCACCATGTCGTCGACCGCACGCACGAAGGCGCGGCCGAGCCACTCCTCAAGGGAGCTTTCGCGACAACGAACTGAGGTGTATGCGCTTTCATGGCTGTCCGGGACCCACCCATAAGCCAGTGGTCGAGGATCCACACGATGGCGCCCGGCCACGCTGCCGCGCCGCCGACCTGGTCAGTTTTTCTCGAATACCCCCCTCGGGCACCCTCGTTCGCCGCAGTGGCGGCTGCCGTCAGTCCGGCTGCACCGCTACTCAGAACGATTCACGTCGAATGATTCGGTCATGGATTCCCTATCCCGCACAGCGCGTTTCCGCATGAGACGTCAGAAGAGCGCTCGAACACGCTCATACGTACTGGGGTCAGCGGGAGGCAGACACAGCCATCCCGGTAATCCACTCTTCGACCGGTTCGTAGACCAACGCGTCGAGCGGCCCACCACCGCCCGCCGCGGAAGCTGCGAGCCACGTGCGCACCTCATTCGCTCCCACGCCCCCGCGCGCGTGCGCCGAGTCGGACAGTTCCACCAGTGCAGCACGGTCGGCGGCAGCGAACGCGTCGAGCAGGCTCTTATCCCACTCCGGCTTGATCTTCTTACGTGCGGCTGGGAGCCCCTCGGCGATCACCCGGGCGCGTTCCTCGTCATCGATCTCGTACGCATCGATTTCGAGACTCGGCGGTGAGTGCGACAGCCCTCCGGTGCCGATAACGAGGACACGATCGCCCTGCTCATCGAGGTAACGGCACACCGCGTCGCCGAACTCCAGCACCCGACTGGCATGCGGTAGCGGTGCGGTAGCACAGTTCACAGGCACTGGGATCACCGGGTATCGATCGAGGGCACCGGTCAGGTCGCGCAACGGCTGCGCGAACGCGTGATCGAGTTCGATGTCGCGGCAGACGCCGATGTCGAAGTGAGATTCGAGGAGATGATCGGCGAGCATGCGCGCTTTGCCCTGCGGAACCGTCAATGCACCCGAGGGGTGGCCGCCTTCTGCGATGATTCCCGCAGACAAACCCACACCGAACGTGGGGACGACGCGCCGGAATGCGCGCCGGTGGTCCCCGCCGAACAGCACAATGTAGTCGGGGTCGAATTCCTGCACTCGTGCGGCCGCCTGGGCGAGACCATCTCGGAATGCGACCCCGAAGACCTTCTCCACATCTCGTTCCATTCCCGGGCTGTGACTCGCACACACCACGAGCCTGTCGCGCTTCGTCATCTGCAACCTCCTCGGTTCACCGGGGCCGATAGCTGGGCGCCCAAATATGACACTACCGTTAGATAGTTCGCGGCGTCACGTCGAGCCCTCTACAAGTCGGGTCAGATCCGCACGAAGAGCGCGCGTTCGATCATCACCGAGAAGGGTTCGGGTTCGCTGCTCTCTGTTGACGTGCAGGCCGGTCGCTGTGAACGCGGGTGGGGCCTCCTTCGCGATCGTGACCAGAAGGATTTGTGCCCCACGCACATCGATCGGATGACATCGAGACAAGTCGCTGAGCGCGATATGTACTGCCCGCTTCATATCGTCGACAACCTGCCGACGCATCACATCCAGTTCGTCGTTCGCGGGTGAGCGATCGGCCCAGGGGTGACAGAGCGCCCGGAATCGGTCGTGACCGATAGCCCATTCCCGCCTCCACTTTCGCAGTTACGCGTCCTCAAGGTTCACCGATGGGTCGAGCCGCGCGAAACGGTTTCCGCCCTCCGACTGTGCCCTCTCACCGATGCGTGATCAGGGCGCGACCTCATCCACTACGAAAAGTCATACTCGACCGTCAGCGCGTCCGCATGGTTTGAAGTTGCGCACGTTTCAGCTTTATACAGGGGGAGACGATTAGGACTGTCCGAGGCCGCATGAGGTGGAGGTCCTCGATGTTTCGGTTCAATGCCAGTGGCATGACGTTCCAGAATCGCCACAACACGGGCCTGGTCGTCGTTGGCCAATGCCGCGGCGATCTCGCGGGACTCGTCGGCACTGAACGGGACATCGGAGTTCCCGAAATCCAAGGTGCGGGTGCGGTAGTCGTAACCCGCTTCGTCGCCGTTGCGCACATGTACGCGGCCGGTGACCCGGATCGTGGCGACCTTCGGTGTTCCGTCGGGGTTGAGGACACCGGCCTTGCGCATGGTGTCTGTGGCCTTCGCCGCCGTGAGCTTGGATTTCGCGTCATTGCGTAGCTCGTTGGTTTTGCCTGCCATGTATTTCCGCACCGACGACGGACTGCGGCCGATCCGCTGTGCCACGGCGTTGACGCCGCCGAGACGGGTGATGGCTGCGCGGCGTTGCGCGAGTTCGGCGACCTCGGGATGCGGGATGCGGTCCTGCTGGGCCCAGCGGCGCAGGGTGCGATCGGACGGGGGTGTGCGGCCGGCGTCGATCGCGGCCTGGCGCAGTCCGTCGTTGCCGATTTCGGCGCGCAGCTGGGCGATGGACACTGTTGCGGTCAGGCCGGCCAGGCCGCGGCTGGTTTCCTGGGATTTGGCGACCCCGGCGGCTGCGGCGGCGGCGACGGTGACCTTCAGGCCGTCGAGGCCGGTGGTTTTCTGTGGCACGGACTTCGAGCGTGGTTTCGGTAGGTGCAGTGCCATCTACTCCCCCACCTCGCGAACGTCGGTGTCGGTGCCGTAGGCGGAGGCGATCGCGAGGCGGACCTCGTGGGTGGTCTCGGCGGCCGCGAACGACAACAGCATCTCCTCGGTGAGCCGGGTGTGTTTTTCCACGGTCATCTTGCCCAACGCATCACTGTCGTCGGCAATATGTTGGTCGTCGCCGAGGAGGTAGACCCAGGAGTCGGTCATGGTGCGGATCGGCCAGCGTCCGGTGTCCCGGGCGATGCGCATCGCGACGCGGCGGCCGCGCCATCGGCAGTGGGCCATGATCGCGGCTCGCCACAGAGGTTGGTGGTGGTGTTGCATCCGGGTGGCGGTCCACATGTCGGGGTTGACCATGCGTCCGACGTAGCCTTTGTAGCAGGCGCCGAGGAAGCGTTTCATCGCCACGTCGTCGGTGTCGACGGCGACGGTGCGGGCTGCGCGGAGCACCTTGGCCCACTTGTCGAGTGCCCTGCCCTGTTCTTCGTAGACCCAGGCTTCGGTGATGTCGAGGTCGTCGACATCGAGGCCCATGCCGCCGCCGGCGTTCGGCGCGCAGAGTCCGTCGAGGCTCACGGTGGTGATCCAGGTCTGCACCGGTTGATCAGCGCGCCTAGCGGGATGCGGCAGCGGCAACTTCTCAGAGAGTGTCACGGTGACGTCGACATGAAAGTGTCTGGGACGTCGCGGCACTCACCTCCACACTGTCCGCCAGACCCTCTCGCTGACAATCGCCCGCGCTGACATCGCGCCGTCCTGATTGCGTAACTGGAGCCCTGCCAGGACAGCTGCAGTCGCAGACCCTCCCGGTGGGCGCCACCACACACCGGTCAGGACCCTCACACCGCCCACGTGGTGCAGCAGGGCCGAGGTCCGCTCACCAGGACGCCTCGGGCGCGCGTCTGCACAGGCGTTCCCGCAGGGAGGAGCTGTCTACACACTCTTTCGAGCGGCGGATACGCATCGGAGGAAGCTGCCGGCATCACGTCCCATAACTGGATAATATTGCCCATCCAAAGGTAAAACTCGAGTACCGCGACCATGCCAGAACGAGGGCGGGAGGGCCTGAAGACACCGGGAACCACTCGCCCACAACCCACAACCCTCGCACCGGTGCGCCCCGCCCCCCGTGCCGACACAGGGACCCCATGGCGCACCAGGCTTCCGGAACCGTCCCCGGAAGTGACCTCCCGCCGCGGGTCGCACTGTCGCACGTCCGGAGTCGAATGCACCTCGACCACGCGGCGCGAGGCGGTCCGGCAACGAATTCGGTCCCACGCTCTACGAAGATCTAGTAGAAGCTGTAGATCTCCGGCCAGGGGCATGACCGCCAGAATTGGGGTCGTGTTCCGGCAGGCGACGCCGCAGCGGTTCCTGTCACCTCCCGCGGTGGAGTCGATCCGGTCCCGCCGCCGATCCGGACACCGTCGATCCAGGTCCTCTGGGATGGCCATGGTCTCGCTCAGCCTCGACGCCCGCGATCCTCAGGACGGGGGCTGCGGCGATCGCGGCCTCCGGCGCATCCTCGGGCGATACCGTGGGGTGTGGGCATCCGGCACTTCGCGCTCGACCTACCGTTCACCCTGTCCGCCGACGGGGCGATCAACGCAGCGGAAGCCGAACTACGTCACCGTGGCGTCGCCGGATGGACACGACTGCATCTGCAGTCGACGTCCCCGACACAGCAGGCCGGCATCAGCACATTCCGGTTCGCCTACTGGATCCCCAACCGGGATCCGATCATCGACAGGGCACGCAGCGACACCGACACGACCAACGCCGACCCCGACAGGTGACGACATACGGTAGCCACGGGCACGGCGTTACTCCTCACGCACCAGCCCGGGAGAGCGTCATGTCCCGCGGACTGCGAAGCCAGCTCTTGGCCGACGTGAGCGCAGCGGCGGAACCCAAGGAAACACCTGCCGAGCACGTCGAACGTCAGCACGGACTATCCCCCATCTCCCCCGCCTCACTCACCCATATGCCCCGGCCGGGCGCGCGGGCCCCCCACGAACCCGCACCCCATCACCACACCCCGCACGCGCGAGTCGGGTCCGCCGACCACCAGCGGGCGGCACCGTTTCCGCCGGAAACCCCTCGACTCGGTACCCGATCTTTCCGCCGGAAAGATGCCTGGATCTTTCCGGCGGAAAGATCCAGGGCAGACAAGCGTCGTCGTGTCCTCCGAAAACGGTGGACATGCACCCGGCACTCTTTCCGTCAGAAACACACACCCCGCCCGCAGCCTCCCCCAGTTCCACCCGCGCCGACGCTGCCCTCATCACCGACACCACCTCCTCACCCGCCGCTTCATCGACAACCTCGACGACCGCACCGGCGTCGACGCACGAGTTTCCGGCGGAAACCTTCGCCGGCGGTGGCCCAGGCTCGCATTCGGGGAGCGGCCCGACGGACACACCGGCGGACGTGTGCACACGAGACTCCCAGCTACCGACATCACTCACCCCGCACATGCGCGTGTCGGGGCAGGAGCCGGGTCGGGCACTCCGACAGGTCCAGGGGTGCAGTATCGTCCACGGCGGTAACCCCACAGACCCTGTCGGGCGACCCTTGGTTCACCGCGACCCCCCGCGTGGTGAACCCGGCCCCGCCGCCCCGGTCCCACCCTGGCGGCGGGGCCTCCAGCTCACCACGGCCCCGCTGCCGGACCGCAGGCTCCGAACGAGGAGCTCTCTCCGTCGAGCAGAGGCCGGCGGCGGCCGCGCTGCTCCCTCGTGCCGATCCCGGAGTTGAGCTGCGACCACGTGGTGCCGGACCGCGCAGAAAGCCGCTGACCAGGTTCGACTCTTGTTCACCGTCGACGGTAGTGGAGCCACCCACTCCTCAACGAGCACAGGGATCTCATCGAAGTCCAGCCGGAAGTATTCGCAGACCGCCCTTCTACAGGGGGCGCGAGGGCGCCAACGCGAGCCCGGCGGGGACACGCCTTCTCGCCGGTATACGGCGACTGTGCTCACCAGTCGCCAGATCACTGACCGACGACGACACAGACATCCTCCGCACGTACGCCGCAGCGTCGCGGTGGCCCGTGGGCCGTGCCGAGAAGGCCTGCGTTCTTTCCGGCGGAAAGACTCGACGGATCGTGTCACGATGAGTCCATCGCTGCACGCTCGAGCCGATGCCAGCGCGATCGAGTCCGCTTCCGGGGGCCGATGCCCACAAAGGCGTCACAGGGGCATCCGAATTCCCTAGTGCTGCATGATGTTCGTTGGCAGGTCACATGTCACCATCGACCGCGCGCGCAGGACATGCGCCGCGCTGCACCCGGCTTCGACGAAAGATCCCCTGCGACCCTCTCGGCTGCACGGGTGCATGCACTCCGCGAGGGACTCGCGCACCACGCCTGAGCGATCATGCAGAAGAGGGCCGCCAATTGTCACATCAGATCCTCGATCGGAGCAGATGCCGCATTGTCCCTGATCGACGCGATCCCTGTCTGCGCCGCCGCCTTCGAGATATACCCCTGGCTCGCCGCGATGATCTCCCCGTTGGCTGCCTTCAGACGGAACCGGAACTTGCCGGCGGCGTCTTTGAAAAGCTCGAACTTCGCAGTCATCGCCCCTCCTCCGCACGGGTGTCCACGACAGTCGCGTACCCCTGCCATCACGATAAGCCGACCAGCTTCGACGCGACCCCGAACTCGCGATCTTCCTGGACCAGCTCGACCGCGCAGTGTGGGACCTGCAGCTGGATGCTGCGCTCCCGCGGGACCTCCATAGACCGGCAGGGACGATCAGACGGAACTTTCGGGCCGGGAACCAGTGGGGCGTCGGGAGTCACACCCCCTGACTCCGGCCACGCACGCCCGCATTCGCGCGACTAGGAAACGACTTCCACACCACGACACAGTCTTTCACAACTCATCGATGGATTATCCAGGTCATTACGGCAGCGCCCCACGGGGACCACTTGCCGGCGGATCGCCGGGTACGCACAGTACTCGAGCATCCCACAACGTCCACCACGGAGACGCAACATGCGCCCTGCCCGCCGGGCCTCCCGGGGATCTAAGGGTGCGCGTACTAATTGAGTAGGTTTATCGCGTTGATCGTGGATAGACTGTGGTATGCCGTTTCCCGATGCACTCACCGAACCGATGGCGGCGCGGTTGTCGCTGATCAAAGAGCATCTGGACGAACGGGCATGGCGGTTACCGCTGGGCGCGGAGGCCAAAACTCTTGGTAGGGGCGGAATCAAAGCGGTCGCTCAGGCGACCGGAGCCCATCCGGACACCGTCGCTCAGGGCGTGCGGGAGTTGGACTACGAGGTACCGATCCCGGGCCGAATCCGACGCCCCGGTGCGGGGCGTCCCGCATTGGCGTCCACCGATCCCGCCTTGATTGCGGCGCTCGATGCCCTGGTCGATCCCGTCACCCGTGGCGACCCGGAGTCTGCCTTGCGGTGGACGACGAAATCGACCTCCACGCTGGCGGCGGAGTTGACCGCGCGCGGTCATCGGGTGTCGGCGCGGACGGTGGCGAAACTGTTGAAGGCGTCCGGGTACAGGCTGCAGGCGAACGCGAAAACCATCGAAGGAAAGCAACACCCGGACAGGGATGCTCAGTTCGAGTACCTCAACTCGAGGGCCTGCGAATTCCAGGCCGCCGGGGATCCGGTGATCAGCGTGGACACCAAGAAGAAAGAACTCGTCGGCAACTACGCCGCCGGCGGCCGCGAGTGGGAACCGGCGGGCGAGCCCCGGAAGGTCAAGGTCCACGACTTCGTGGATCCGGCCCTGGGGAAAGTCGCCCCGTACGGCGTCTACGACATCGCTGCGAACACCGGCTGGGTGAACGTCGGCACCGACGCCGATACCGGACAGTTCGCGGTCGAATCGATCCGCCGGTGGTGGAACACCATGGGCGCGAACACCTACCCTGGCAGCACCCGCCTGCTGATCAGCGCCGACTCCGGTGGGTCCAATGGCTCGCGACTGCGACTGTGGAAGACCGAACTCGCCGCCCTCGCCGAGCAGACAGGCCTCGAGATCACCGTCTGCCACTTGCCGCCCGGTACCAGCAAGTGGAACAAGATTGAGCACCGGCTGTTCTCCGCGATCAGCAGAAACTGGCGTGCCCGCCCCCTCGAATCGCACGAGGTCGTCATTGAAACCATCAGAGCGGTCACAACATCGACCGGTTTGACGGTAGAAGCAGAACTCGACACCAACACCTATGAACGCGGCATCAAGATCCCGGACAAGGACATGAAAGCCCTCGAAACCAGCGGGATCCTGACCCGCCACGACTTCCATGGCGACTGGAACTACACCATCGCCCCCGCGACACGCCCAACAGAACCTACCTAATTATTGCGTGATCCCTAACATGGGAGCACGAGGCAGCGACCCAGTCCGAATGCCAGTTCGCCGCACCAGTTTCTACGTCGAGACTCCTCGAATACTCGGCCACCTCGCCATACCCCCTCCCTATCCACGACTCGCACCGAGACGTGGACCGAAGTGAAGGAGCAACACCATGTCCGACCACATTTTCGGCGCTTCCCACGAGCGTGACATCACCAAGAACGAGGCACTGTCGATCATTGCCGAGCACGGCGGCTACGGCAGCACGCGGGTCTACGGTGTGATCGCAGTCGGAGACACCGCGGGCCAGATCGTCGGGATCAAGTCCCCACAGAATATGGCCGCCCACGCCTTCTCCAGGATCTACGTCATCGAACGCTAACGCCTGGAAATCCTGGAACTGGAGCAGGACTCTCGCGAGACCAGCCTCCGGTCATACCCTGCGGACTCACCCACGCGCGCGCCGCGCTCTCGTCCCATTCACCTCGCACTCGCGGTCCTTGCCGATGCTGCGCCCACCTACTCTCACGGAGGAACGATGAGTTCTTACAGCACATCCGAAGCTGCCGAAGTCACCACAGCGACCCTCGTCGGGCGTGGCCTTGATCCCGCCGACTACAACATCAGCGGCATCGTCCGCGACGGTTTCTCCGACGCCGGAGGTGGCCGGCACTCCGCGTTCGGAATGGCCGACGAGTTCGACAAGGCCATCGCGGCACACAGACGCTGAATCACACCGGGCATGTTCCGAACCCACGCCACCACAAATGGATGGCCGGGGGGCGGTGGAACCACTCCACACAACCTGTCACGATCTCTCTGCGACAACCGGTCGAACGCTCACACCGAAGGCGTAAACACGCTGGACATCAGTGTGCCGCATCCACGACTGCCGTCGCGATGCCCGAACCGCGCGTCCCGAGATCGAGCAATCACCCTGCGGCGCCACCTCCTCGCCTGCGCCCTCTCCCGCTGACCACTCATCCGAGCGGAGGATGATCTCTTGGCGACACCCCTCAACCCTGACAGGATCCCGCAGATAACGTGCGGCGACGCTAATTCCGAGGAGATCGGCTGCCTCACTACACATGATCGGAGTTCCCATGCCCACCAGTTCGATACCTCACCGCCGGTATCCGAGTGTCCGTGGCGGTGTGACACAGAGCCAGGAATGTTCGAGCGGCAGCGGTTCGACGCGCTTGCCTCCACCTCAGTGGTGGCGGGGAGGGAGGCCTCTGTCGATGCGCCGATGTTCGCGTGCCACAAGTCGCCCGACGGTGGTGTGGAAGCCTGCGCAGTCGCCGGCGCCCACGGGCCTCGCCGGATCGGCCGGATCAGACGCGACGAGCCCCATACGGCTCTATGCCACACTGCACGATTCACAATCCTCATCGGCGATCTGCGTGACGATGATTCGCCGCGGGATCAGTTCCTTCTTCAGCTGGTCGAAAACTCGCCGGTCGCGCAGCGGCACATCCCGAGGGTCGCCGGCACTATCCGTCGGTACTGCCACTGCCCCAGCGCAGTCCCACAGCGCCAGAGCGTGGCCGTGGTTGTAGGCGGTCCTGTAGTGGATGCCTTTCACCTTGTCCGCGGCGGGCTGGTCCTCGAAGATCGCGCGGGCCCACTGCTGAGTCAGTTCACGGTCTTCGCTACCCGACGCCAGCGCGGGCAGGGCACCGATCGCCATCGCCGCACCGGGCTGATCGAGGTCGTACAGCACCACTTCCCGCACAGGGATCACCTGCGAGACCCGCCAGTTAGCCTCGGGCTTTCGTGCTGATCGAGCGGACACCCGTGTCGAATACGAAGAATGGTGCCCTGAACTGGGATAATTCGACTTGCTGAGGGTCGAGTTTCAACCAGTTCGAGGAGCACCATTCAGGTGAGCAAGTCTACGTCCCCCTACCCACGCGTGTCCGCATCGGCCACCGGGACCGGCGTCGTGTCGCAGGCCGGAACGGTCCTGCTGCTGCGCACCGCGGAGAAGACCGGCCTCGCTGCGGCGTTGACGACCGAGCTCGCACCGTATCGAAAACCGCTGGCCCGACACGATCCCGGCAAGATCGTGCTCGATCTCGCGACAGCATTGGCGATCGGTGGGGACTGCCTCGCCGACATCGCACAACTGCGGGCTCACCCGGAGATCTTCGGCGCAGTGGCCTCCGACCCGACCGTCTCCCGCCTGATCAGCGTGTTGGCCACCGACGCCGACACCGCGCTCGCCGCGATCGGACGCGCCCGCGCCACCGCCCGCTCCCACGCCTGGGCCGCCGCCGGCACGTCGGCACCGGACCACGCCATCGACGAAGCGCATCCGCTGGTCCTCGACATCGATGCGACGCTGGTCACCGCGCACTCCGAGAAGGAACAGGCCGCCCCGACGTTCAAGCGAGGCTTCGGTTTCCACCCGCTGTGCGCGTTCGTCGACCACGGCACAGGCGGCACCGGTGAACCCGTCGCGATGCTGCTGCGGCCGGGTAACTCGGGGTCGAATACCGCCGCCGATCACATCACCGTGGTGCAGGACGCCCTCGCACAGTTGCCGGTCGACCCGGCATATCGGGTCGGGAAGAAGGTGCTGGTGCGTATCGACGGGGCCGGCGGCACCCACGGGTTGATCGAGTATCTGACCAAACGGCGGCTGTCGTATTCGGTGGGGTTCGGATTGACCGAGACGATGACCGCCGCACTCGAACTCGTCCCGGACCAGGCATGGAGCCCGGCCTACGACTCGGACGGACAGGTCCGCGACGGCGCCTGGGTGACGGAGTTGACCGGCCTGCTCGATCTGTCGTCGTGGCCGAAAGGCATGCGGGTAATCGTCAGGAAGGAGCGCCCGCATCCGGGTGCGCAGTTACGGTTCACCGACCGTGACGGCCTACGCCTGACCGCGTTCGTGACCAATACCCGCCGAGGGCAACTCCCGGATCTGGAGCTGCGACATCGGCGTCGGGCTCGGTGCGAGGACCGGATTCGGACAGCCAAAGTCACCGGGCTGCAGAATCTTCCGCTGCACGGTTTCGATCAGAATCGGATCTGGTTGGCGCTCGTGCAACTCGCATGTGAACTGATCGCGTGGATGCAGATGCTCGCGTTGACCGATGTCGCGGCCCGGCGGTGGGAGCCGAAGCGGCTGCGGCTGCGATTGTTGTCGATCGCCGGTCGCGTCGCCCGGCATGCCCGCCGTGTTCGGCTGCGGCTGGCCGCGACAGCTCCCGATATCGATGTCCTCGTGGCCGGCCTGAACCGGCTGGAGGCACTTCCTGCGCCTGCGTGACCTGCACGTATCTGTCCGATCAAGACGAAAGGAAACCATTTTCGAGGCCGTGGACCTCGGCGTCACCCGACCGTGTCGGGCAGTCGACCGTGGATGCACACCGGATCCACGGTCTCCGTATCCAATCCGAATCCGCTCAGGCCGGCACGTGATCCGCGCGAAAGATTGAGGTTAGAGCACAGCGGCGCGATACCGACCTCTCCGAACACCTCGCAGCCACCGGTCGCGATGTCCTCTGCGATGTACAGCACTGCCCGGCCGTCAGGATCGACATCCGGGTCCAGATACGGCGGCGTGTGATGGTCGAACCGGTGCAGCGGCCCGAACTGACGGAACGAGATGCCGTCGGCGGTGTATCGATCACGGTGATAGATGCGGTACCACGGCCGCGGGGCGGCGCCGGACGGTGTCCAGACCCACCGATGGTCTGCTTTCGGCAGCGGGCGGTCTGGCCCCTCCAAGGATCTCGCCATCAGACCGCCATCAAGGAACGAACGGCAGCGAAGACCCGGGCACTATCTCGGGTCATCTCCTGCGCGGGGGTACGGCCACCGAAGTTCTCGTTCGGCCGACTCATCCACCGCGACAAACTCACCACACCACCGGGGAACTCCTGAGCCAAGCGCCCCACGTCGGGAAGGACGGGTTCGGCGAGGTCCGGGGTGAACTGCCACGCAGGTAGCTTCCACGCGCGGCCGTCCTTGATGGCGACCAGTCGGCGCTCGGCAATCATGTCCGACACCGTCTGCGGTGCAACGCCGAGCAGATCGGCGGCCTCCGGGCGGGTGAACGAGTCGGCCAGCTGCTCGCGGCGCTGTTCGACCTGAAGGATCCGGTTCTGCCGCTCGAGGCCCTCGGCTTCCGCTGCGGAGATGACAGGCCCCCAGCCATCATCAGCGACCACGTGCGCCGCCTCGGCGTCGGCAAGCTCGGCGTCATCCGAGTTACCTGCGGCCACGGCCATCCACTGCCTCACGAACACGCCCAGGATCTTCTGGTTGACCACCCGCATCGCGGTGGGTGTCTCGTCGGCGGCCCCTAGGATGAGGGCAGCGGCATCCGGCACGGGAATCCCTCGCATGGCCTCCGCCAGACCGGGGGTGTCCAGGGCGGCGCGCAAACTGTGCAAATCGGTCTTCCACAGCCCCGGATCCACCCCTTCGAAGCTCGTCCCCTCGGCACGCAGGTCCGCAACGAACGACGGCGCCGACTTCGGCAACGCCAGCAAGACGAAGTGTCCGTTATGGTCGGCGATGTCCTCGAGCAACTGGCCCACCTCGTCGAATGGACGCAGATCCTGCGGTTCCGATTCGGGTCCTCGTGACATCTGTGATCCCACCTCTCCACACTCACCACCAGTATACGCGGGTTGTGCGGGTCATGCGTAGAGGAGCCTTCGATGCCATGGCCTTCGCACCAGCCATGCGTGAGGTTCACGCACGCCACACCGGTAACTCTCTCGTCTTGGGTAGCGACACATAGCGACGACCGGAAACAGGACATGTGCTTTTCGACCAGGCACGAAAGGGCACGCTGCGACACACGGCTGGACGCTCGGCATCGACTTCGGCACCCCACTACCGCGGCTGGTCACCAGCCCGTCCGGAAGCGGTATGCAGGTTCTGCCGTTGAGCCATCGAAGCAACCTGTTGCCCTCGGCGGTCTACGTCGAATTCCCCAGCACATGCACTCCGGCGACGCCGCACTCAACAAGGCAGAAGAGCATCCTCAGGCCCTGCTACCCGCACCGAAACGCATGCTCGGGAGGACGCGTCCGGCACCTCGACAAACCGCTGGACCGCGTGGGTACCACCGATGGTCGCGTACTCGATGTACTCCGGCAGAAAGCACGCACACGCAACGATTGACGCCGGCTGTGCACTGAGCACCGCGGCAGTCCAGTCCGGCCCGCCCCTTACCCTGTTCGTCTACGTAGCGTGCGCCTGCGTCCCTGTCATTCGTCCTGCGATCCACCACAGGCGACTTATCTCGACTGCGGGCGCGGCAGACCGGTACGAATACCCTTTCACAGCACCATAATTCCAACCCTATGCAGACACGACGCAGGCTCGCTGCTGCGCGAGTGCACATCACGAGCCTGCGCGTCCTGGAGTTTCGGCGACTCACTCCCGATGAGTGCAGTGCTGGCGTAACGCCACCTCTGCAGCCCTCTTCGCTTCGCCCATGGTCTCAGCGATCCCACTGGCAGACTCCGGGGTGGTCGGACCGTCGGCTGCAACGACGGACCATACCGCGGCGCCTCCCCTGTATTCAGCTCGCGCCGTGTACTTGCCGTTGGTCAGCGACCACATTCGGCGGGACGGCAGTGCAGCGTCCGTCCTGCTATCTCGCCTACGGTGCCGACCTGGTCGCGCACCTCGCTCGACAGCGAATTCTTCTGCCACTCCCCCGTGTCGCGCAGACTGCGCCGCGCACTCCAGCGAGCCATCCGCCACACTCGGCATGTCACCGCCGAAGAACCCGTGGAGCCCATCCAGGGTGCGCTGAAGAACCTGCCTTTCGGCATCAATATCGGCGACGCTCACATCTCCCCCTTATTCATATGGCTTGCAGCACAATCAGACGGCTCGCGTCGCGCGAATCAGAAGGGATCGAGACACGCGACACCGGCAGCATGATCGCGGGGTGCCATATCGACTTATGTTGTACTGCATTACTTCTCGTGTGATTGTACCAATGGACCGGGGCGGCCGCGCGCTCAACAGTCCGCTGGAACGTCACCCTGCGCTGGTCGCGGCCGCGGCCGATTCTTCAGGCCGCCATGCCCATTGCCGCCAACGCGGATCCCACTCACTGACATACGTCCGCCTCTCGGCAGCGCACTGTGTGGACATCGCACGTCCAGCGAGTGCCATACCCTGGCGTGAACCCGCGTCGCACACGCACGCACCGATGCCACCTTCGATACCGCGGAACGTACCCGGCTTTGTCCGCCGCGGGAACACTGCGCACCGCCCCTCGACTGCGCGACTTTCCGCGGAAAGATCCGACACAGGCCCTGGCAACGAGCGCCCGGCCACTCTCGACCGACCGACCAGCCCGTCCCGATACCCGGTAGCGCCCGGAGCATCTTTCCGGCGGAAAGACCCAGTAGGGCCTCCGCGCAAACAGCCCGACAGGAGGGCAACAGGGCGTGTGTGCGCGCCCTAAACAGGGCACCTTGCCTATCTTGTTTATCCTTTTTAGGAGAGTAGACTGGGGGCATGAGCACCAAGGCGCACGCGGACACCACACCCCGCCACCGGGCGACGGACTTCTCAGCGGCCCTGAAGGAGGCGCTCGCCGCCGTTCCCGACACTGAACGGGACAGCTTCGTGCTCGGCGTGGTCGGCGACGACACCAACGGCGACGGACTCGATCCAGCACTGTGGGGACCGCCGCCAACATCTGCCGATCGTAAGCGCGCCGCGCTGGAGAACCTGCGCCGCCAGTACCGCGCACGACGCGCCGTGGCGGACGCGTCCCTGACCCGGACGGAAGCAGCGGAACTGCTGGAGGTGTCCGAGCAAGCCATCCTCGACCGCCTCAAGACCGGAGACCTGATCGGGCTCAAGAAAAGCCGTGAATGGAGACTGCCCGCATGGCAGTTCCACGCCGACACCGAGACCGGAGTCGTGCCCGGCCTCTCCCAGGTCGGTGCCGTGTTCCCCGGCGGAGCAGTGTCGTTGACCGAATGGGCACAGACCCCCAACAGCGATCTCGAGGGCACCACCCCTGCCGACGCCCTCGCCACCGGGCGGGTCGAGGACGTGGTGCGCGCAGCACATGCCGGTACTGCCGCCGCGTGGTAGCCACACTCGCCGCACCAGCACGGCCGCTACGCGGCGGACACGCCTGGATGTGGCGGTGGCGTGATCCCACCAGCCGCCGTCTGTGGGCGTGGTGCCGCATCTACCATCCGTCGCCGCATACCCCGGACGGGATCACGCACCGCACGTTCGGGCCGCTGCACCGACTCGATCCGCACCTGCCCGTCTCCGGCGGCGCGCCGCGGGTGTGCCCGGACGGCCGGTCCGTGCTGTACGTCGCCGGCAACATCGCCACCGCCATCGGTGAAGTGTTCGGCGACTTTCCCGCCGCCGCCGTGTGCCCGCGCTACCGGATCGCGTTGCTGCGGCCCACCGTGCCGTTGGCTGTGCTCGATCTACGCGGACAAGGAACCGCGATGCGGATCGGCGCGTTACCCTCGCTGGCCACCGGCGACTACCCGCGGCCCCGTACCCAGCAGTGGGCGAGGGCGATCTACGAGGACCAACCAGTCGCCCGCCGTCGTATACACGGCATCTACTACGACGCGGCGCACTCGAACGGACCCGCACTAGCGTTGTGGAACACCGAATCCCGCATCGAAGTAGTCCACAACACCCGCGGCGACCTCCAGGACTTCGCGCTCACCGACCCGAGAATGTGGCCGCGGGTCGTCGACGCCGCGGTCGGCCTGGGAATGCGCGCCGACCTCGTGCCCCGCTGCCCGCAATGCCCGTAACTACCCGGCCGCCGAGGACAGTTCGATCATGACCAGGAACGAACACACAGACTCGCGTGCGCACACCAGCTGGAGGCCGACGATGAACCCCACGGATCCCAGCAAGCACGAACAGCCGGCCATGCTCCGACGCGTCCAGAAAGCGATCGTCAGCGAGTTCACCCCACCACCGATTCCGCGCCCAACCCCGAACGAGGAGCAGCTCACCGAAGGCCACCTTGCCGTCGGAATGATCGACGACGCGATTGAGGATGGTCCCAGCGAGGCGCAGGGAGCCGACACACTCGTCATCACGGCGGAAGCGCCAGGGCACGGCACCCTCCACCGAACGACGTCGTGCCCTCTGGAGATGCCCCGCAGCGGCCACAGACTAGTGGGCCAGACCATCACGTTCCGCCACACCACGTTCGACCCGGACTACGTCAAGGACATCCTCGTCGTCCGGTGGCCGCTCGAGGTCAGGAATGCCCTTCGACCAGTCCGGGACGAGGGACCAGGCGGGGTGCGTGCTCGCGTGTGGGCTTCCTGGCCGGGTGCAGCTTCGTGCTCATGTGGTCCGGCATCGTGCTCACGCCGCTCATGCTGTGCGGCATCGTCTTCGGCGGCGACATGTTCACCGATCTCCCTGCATGGTTCCACCCCGGCCTCGCGCTTGTAGCCAGCATCAGCGCAATACCGCTGGGCTTGTTCCTGGTCGCCGTCTGCAATGCGCGAGAAGCAACGCTCGTGCACCCTGTTCCGAAGGACGTGCAGTGAGATGCGCAGAGCAGAAGACTGCTCCGGCGCTTTGCTCGGGTGGCGGCGTCGCCGTGGAGAGTGCGATCGGTTGACGACCGGACGATGGACCCCGCGGTCAGAGCAGCTGTTCCGGCAGATCACCGCAGACTTCGACGAACGGACGCATCACGCGCTCGAAGACCTTCAGTTCGACCTCGCCAGGACCGAGATCCCACATCAATGCCGCGACACCGAGCGCGTCCCCACCGGTCAGTGCCAGGTGACGTCGAGTTTCTCGATTGCATCGAAATGAAACCCGAATTGGTCTCCGTAGACGTCGAAACCCTTGTTCTCCGGATAATCGAGCGTGGCATGACGTTCCAGAATCGCCACAACACGGGCCTGGTCGTCGTTGGCCAATGCCGCGGCGATCTCGCGGGACTCGTCAGCACTGAACGGGACATCGGAGTTCCCGAAATCCAAGGTGCGGGTGCGGTAGTCGTAACCCGCTTCGTCGCCGTTACGGACATGCACGCGGCCGGTGACCCGGATGGTCGCGACCTTCGGTGTTCCGTCGGGGTTGAGGACACCGGCCTTGCGCATGGTGTCCGTCGCCCTCGCCGCCGTGAGCTTAGATTTCGCGTCATTACGCAGCTCGTTGGTCTTGCCCGCCACGTATTTCCGCACCGACGACGGACTGCGGCCGATCCGCTGTGCCACGGCATTGACACCGCCGAGCCGGGTGATGGCTGCGCGGCGTTGCGCGAGTTCGGCGACCTCGGGATGCGGGATGCGGTCCTGCTGGGCCCAGCGGCGCAGGGTGCGATCGGACGGGGGTGTGCGGCCGGCGTCGATCGCGGCCTGGCGCAGTCCGTCGTTGCCGATTTCGGCGCGCAGCTGGGCAATGGACACTGTTGCGGTCAGGCCGGCCAGGCCGCGGCTGGTTTCCTGGGATTTGGCGACCCCGGCGGCTGCGGCGGCGGCGACCGTGACCTTCAGGCCGTCGAGGCCGGTGGTTTTCTGTGGCACGGACTTCGAGCGTGGTGTGGGTAGGTGCAGTGCCATCTACTCCCCCACCTCGCTGACATCGGTGCCGTAGGCGGAGGCGATCGCGAGGCGGATCTCGTGGGTGGTCTCGGCGGCCGCGAACGACAACAGCATCTCATCGGTGAGCCGGGTGTGTTTTTCCACGGTCATCTTGCCTAACGCATCACTGTCGTCGGCAATATGTTGGCCGTCGCCGAGGAGGTAGACCCAGGAGTCGGTCATGGTGCGGATCGGCCAGCGTCCGGTCTCGCGGGCGATGCGCATCGCCACACGGCGGCCGCGCCAGCGGCAGTGCGCCATGATCGCTGCCCGCCACAGCGGTTGGTGGTGGTGCTGCATGCGGGTGGCGGTCCACATGTCGGGGTTGACCATACGCCCGACATAGCCTTTGTAGCACGCGCCGAGGAAGCGTTTCATCGCCACATCATCGGTGTCGACGGCGACGGTGCGCGCTGCGCGTATCAGCTTGGCCCACTTGTCGAGTGCCCGACCTTGCTCTTCGTAGACCCAGGCTTCGGTGACGTCGAGGTCGTCGACATCGAGGCCCATGCCGCCGTCGGCGATCGGGGCGCAGAGTCCGTCGAGACTGACGGTGGTGATCCAGGTCTGCACCGGTTGGTCGTCGCGCATCGCTGGGTGCGGCAAAGGAAGTTTCTCCGGCAGGGCGTACTGGCCGGCGGCGGGGAGCGTCACGCGCCAGATGCCGAACGCAGGCTTGGCATCGGCGGCAGCATTTACGGCGTCGGCGCCGAGGAGGTTGCGGACCCGGCCGTAGCCGAAGGACAGCATGCCGGCGGAGGCGAGGTAGGCGGCGCGTTGGTCGATGGTCACCAGCGCGGCGGCGCCCTCGAGGTCGTCGGTGTCGGGGAGCCGGGACCAGCCGGCCGGGGGTTCGAGGTCGCCACGGGGCGGTCCGTCGATCGGTGGGAGGGGGCCGGCGGCGGTGACGACGATGCCTTTGCCGGTGCGGAGGCGTTCGCGGCGGATCTTGTCGAGGATCGCGGCGCCTGTGCGGGCCGGGGTGGGGCCGGGCAGGGTGTCGAGGTGCTCGACTGACCACGCGAGGCGACGGCCGAGTTCGCGGGCGGCGGGCAGGTCGTCGTCGGGCAGGTATGTGCCAGCGGCTGGGTTGCCGAGTATTCCCATGTCGCCGATGCGGTTGCCCCAGCCGAAGTCTTTGTTCCAGTAGGTCCAGACGTACGGTTCGAGGATGAGGTCGACCATCTGGGTGGCTTTGCCGACTTTGCGGGTCAGGTGGATGACGTAGCCGGGGTCTCCGCGCAGTTCCCAGCCGGCGGCAAGGAGCGGTGGCAGGGTCGCGGTGATCGTGTGGGTCAGCTCGTTGGCGGCGTGTTGGCGTAGTTGTTCGAGGTCGTCGACGTCGTCTTCGCTGCCGGGGTCGATGGTCCAGCCGAGCCCGGCGCAAGAGTCGATGCCGACGAACCATACCTGTGCGGTGAGGCCGTGGGGTGCCAGTGCGGCCCAGTGCAGGAGTTTGTCGAGTTTGTCGATCGAGTCGACCGGGCCGGTCAGCCGTTGACCGGAGGGGGTGTAGGTGGCGGCGGCGGTGACGATGAGGGCGTGTCCGTCTGCGTCGGTGCCTGCGGGGAGGGATTCCCAGGGCTTCAGGTCGGAGTCGTCGCCATCAGTTGGATGCTCCCCCTCTGCCTGTTCGTCGTCGGTGGTCTCGGGGGCGGCGGCGACCGGCACGTCCACAAGTGTGTTGATTTCTGATCGGGGAGGATCGACGGTACCGATATCGGACGCTACCGATTCACTGTTGAGTTGGGTTCCAGGCGTGATGATCTCATCGACGGCCTCTGGTTCATCTGAGGCTTCGACGTCGAAGAGGGTGAACTGTGTGTCATCTTTATTCATCAATGCCCCACGCGAATTCGAACAGCGATGTGGTGGTGTTGTATTGACCCTGACCGGTCGAGGGTTCGGGTCCAGCGGATTGCGGCGAGAGCCGCAGGATGCCGGGGTGCTTCAGGCTGCAATCGTCGCACGGTCGCATATGCGCGATGCTGCCGGCAATCATTGATCTGGCGGCTTTCGTGGAATGCCCTGTTCCGCTGATTTTCTGGTGCACCTGATGCGAATAGTGACGTGTCTCGACGAAGTACGTGTGGTGTAACAGTGATTCGGACGAGGCGTCCATATGAGTCATGGTCATCGTGCCCTCGACTGTCTGCGTGAGAAGGTCGTTCGCCTGTGTGCAGGCCGCCAACCACCCAGCCAGCCGGCGGGAGACCGGCTGGTTGGCGGCATCATCTGTTCAACGTCCGAATTCTGTTAACCGAGTTCGAGTGCGTCGATGAGCTTCCGCTGCTCGTCGCTGGAGTAGTGCTGGCGAACTGCGGCTGCGAGTACTGCCGGATCGACTCCCAACTTTTTGAGCGCCTGAACCACCTTTTTGGCCGGTTCCGCCCCCGTCGGCTTTTCTTGCTGCTTCCGTTCAGGAGCGTCCGTCTGAGGATCATTCGGTTCTGGTTCAGCTGTTGCTTTGTCCGGGTCCGGATTCTGGGCGGCTTCCCAGGCAGCGACCTGTTCTTCGAGAGGGACCTTGGCGAGAGTACGTGCGTGCCGGACCGCGAGATCACCTGCGCGGAGCGCTGCTTGGAGTTCGGGGGCGAGTTTCAGTAGTGCGCGGCGTTGGGACACCCATCCTTTGGAGCGTCCGAGTTTTGCTGCTGCCGCGTCGGCGCTCCCGAACTCCTTGACCATGAGTTCGACAGCCTTCGCCTCTTCGACAACGTCGAAGTCTCGGCGATCGATGTTCTCGCTGGTGGCAGCCCAGAGGACCTCTCCCCGACTGGCGGCGATGCTGTCTCGGACAACGACATCAAGTCCTTCGCGCCCGTATTTGACTGCTGCGGCGAGACGTCGGTTGCCGTTGACAACGACATACTGTGCTGTGCCGATCTCGGTTTCGTCTTCGGGCCACAGCTTGAGCCATGCGGCGCGACTGACAGCAGTTCCTGGCTGCAGCTGTCGGTCGGTGATCGTTGCGAGATCAGACAGGTCTCCGACTTCGTCACGGGGGTTGCGGGGGTTCGCGACAAGCTGCTTTACGGGGACATCAGCCATGAACTGGCCATCGACGGGTTCGGCGTCGACGGTCTTGGGGCTGGTGGTGGTTCGCTTACGATCGACCGGTGAGTTGTCTCCTACCGCTCCGACCAGTGAAGCGAAGTTCGCTCGCCCTCCCTTGGGGGGCATCAGCGGCCGCCGTCCGCGAGTTCGAGGCTGAGCTTGTAGAAGTCCTCTCGCGCCTGTAGGGAGACACGGTTGGCTTCGTATTCGGTGACGACGCGGCCTTCAGCAGCTGCTCGTGTGTGAACCTTGTAGTGCCGCACTACAGTTCGCGCAAGGGGCCAACCATTGGCTTGAACGAACTCTCGCGTTTGCTCGAGGTCGACCTTGCCGTCCCTCGGATCCCAATTGTTGACCACGACAATGAATTTCTTGCCTAGGGGCTCGAGAACCTGCTTGATAGTACGGGCGGTCGGATCAAAGCAAAGCGGTTCGGGTTCGATCGGGACGATAACAAGATCAGCAACGTCGAGGACTGCGCGGAGCGCGTCGCCTGAGGAGCCGGCGCCCAGTACGTCTGTTCCGTCGTCGTTGCCGGACAGGTCAATCCAACCCGGGGTGTCGACGTAGACGTGTTTGATTCCGGGGAGTTTATCGAGGTTGCGGAGAACCTCGAGATTGTCGTGGACCTGGTCGATGAGGAACGGGAGTTCCTCTACGCGTGAGGCCCACCAAACGGCGGATCCCTGGGGGTCAACCGAGATCGCCGCGACCGGCGATTGGACGTCGTCGTCACCCGATGTGAGAACGTCCGCTTTCACGGCCGCAAGATTCATTGTGAGGGTGGACTTTCCGACTCCACCCTTCTGGTTCAACATGACATGCACAGTCATCAGTTACCTCCGTATGCTTCACCCCTCCCGGGGCTACTTCGGACTTCACCACCACGTTCTAATCGAGGCGGTGATTGCGCCACCACTACTGTAATCGGTGCGAGACCAAGTTTCGCGGATTGCGCTCTCCGTACAATAGACCCACAGAGGTCTATTGAGCAAGAGGAGGGCGTAAGATCACCGATCATGGTCCGCTACCTGACGTTGCACGAGCTCGCTGATCGTGTCGGCATCACCTACAACACTGCGAAAGGGTACCTCCGCAAAGGCGTTCTGCCAGAGCCAGATGCAACGATCGGGCCGAAATGTGGGTGGCTTGCACAAACTGTCGATGAGTGGATGGAGACGCGCCCCGGACGCGGACGGTGGGGGCGTGACGACGCTCCCCCTCACTGAGCTTCGCCTCGTCAACTTGCAGAAATTATCTGAGCAATTCGGCGTGTCATCTACACCCTGACACGAGGCGTTATGATCGCCGATCTCAGGTAGACACCACCGCAACATTACGACGACCAGGCACTCACGCCTATTTCGTCACAGTGACAAAATGAGCGGGGCGCTGTACTCGTCAGTTTCGGTGCACATTCCAGACCTTGCGTATATAAGTATAATAATTACACTTATATTTGGCTTCACACGGCTAGAAATTTCTCAGGCGAAGCACTCACTCGACCCACGAAGGGCGATCTTCCGTCATGCCGGGTGAGGCCCATGGGTGCTTCGCCGTGAGCGAATTGCTTCGAGGAGCTTGAGGCTTTGCTGCGAGAGATCGCCGAGCTCCCACATTCCCCGGATATCCCAGCACAGCCATGTATCTGGTCCACGCAGTTTACCGCGGTAAACCATCGAGCTCGTGTTCGAGCGCCGCGACAGGCAGCGGCGAAGGAAGCCGCGGGAAGCGAGTGAGATTTCGGGTATCCAGTGCGACAAGTCGAAGTAGCCCAAGCACTCCCCTCCCCCAGGATCCCGCCTGCGCATCATGGTTCCCGGACTGAAGAATCAGAACAATGCAGACGCTCTGAGCGACACGGAGTGCTACTTGTGTGGTCTTTCGGATGCATTCGTGGGCCGACTCGGTTTCAGTATGGAGAGGTCAATAGTCACGAACATACTGGTAGTCGGTCGCCGATCCCGCCCGCCGATATGGCGCGCCTCGAACTCTTCTGGCGTAGCCATGAAGGTCGCTCGAAGCATCCTGGTCTTCGGAAGGGCAAGTAGTGACAGGGTCGGGCCCTCAATTCGGTGACGGCCGCCAGGTATCGCATGGCAAGAAACTGCCTGGCAACGGCAACCGACGTCTCGCGGCAGCAGTCGTCTGATCGATGGACTGGGCGATGAGAGTATCAACTCTCGGGGACAGTCACTGAACACCCAAGCTTGGATCGATTATCGATCAGCTCGACCGAAGACAACGACGCTCCCCTGGTTTACCGCGGTAAGCCCCTACTTCAGGACTCTGCCGACGGAATAGATTCCGGCGAGAGATCGGGATGGTCGAAGCAGGTGTGTTCGCGTCGAATGCATACAGAGATGCCCGATCCATTTGAGCCGCTGGTACAGCTTCGGCTCTGGTTTACCGCGGTAAACCAGAGTGATGTGAGGAACTGTGCTGGTTAATCTCGGTTACCCGCCGACCGGACGAGGGACCTTACCGCCCCTGATTTCTTGCGCAGCTGGGCCAGCGGGGCGCTCCCCTGGTTTACCGCGGTAAACTACAGCACAAGTAGCGACATAGCTCGCTCGCGATCGGCATCGTTTCCGGCATTGAAGTCTAATGATCCGCCGGGTGTTCTACAGTTCTGAACCGTGCCGCTATCCACCTTGCTGCCCTTCACTGAATTCTCATCGGCGGGCGTTCCCGTGCAGATTCGCAGACATTTCGGGAAGCGTTCGATAGCGACAGCAGCTAGATCCGGCTACACGCAGCAAGGGCCCGCTTCGCCGCACGAACAACTCTCCCTCCGAAGCCCGACGGTTTACCGCGGTAAACCGCTACCTACAGCCGCGGTGCACTCTCGCCTTACTGCGCCCAGTGGGATCTGGAGACTCTTGCTGGCGGTGTTTACCGCGGTAAACCACAGAACCTTCATCCAGGGAATGGCGCTATCCTCGTGTCAGTTCAGTTCGTGACGGACCAAGCGTGACTTTGAGCATCGAGATGTCTGGCGATAGTACAGCGGTTTACCGCGGTAAACTTCCGGAGATCGCGAACGCATCTCTTGAAAATCCGAGGACTGAAGCTTGTAGCGCGGACGCGTTCGCGTAGTCCGAAGGAAATAGCCGGCAACAGGGGAGTGTCCTGGTCTCGCTCAGCACCGAGAGAGAGGCAGCCGACGTAAGCGAACGTACCGGGACTTGGTTGGCCCCGCACTGAGATCGATATGGTTTACCGCGGTAAACCAGGACTTCACAGTCTGCTTCCACTGTTATCGAAGGACTAGTCGGTGGTCGAGTGTAACCAGCGCAGACTCCGATCTTCGCGTTTCCGGCAGCTTGCACTCAGCCTCTTGCGCCGATCGTTATCGACATTAGATCGTGCCATACCCTGCATCGGTTCACACCTCGCCGAGTTTGCGGGTCTGACCAAGGTTGTTTACCGCGGTAAACCACGCCGACCGAACGTTCAGTGCCGACGAAGACGGGGCTGGAACGCAATCCGATTTCAGCTTCGCCCACTGCGGCCTCGTCTATAGCGGGGGAGTGCGCCGCAAAGTTTGGCTGGTTACCGCGGTAAACCAGCGCGGCAATTAACGTCTTCTCCCGACAGCAGGGTGCGGGAGCTCTGGAGGATAGCGGATGTGCCCTACGTTAACCGTTTGTTTACCGCGGTAAACCAGCAGTTGGCTAGCTCAGCAGGTGGCGCTCAGGGGTTTCGACGCTCTCGACCCGCGCCTTAGTGACGTCTGGTTACCGCGGTAAACAGACGTCTCATATATCTGAGTGGGAATTCTCGGCGCACGGTCAAGTCTTTGCGGATCTACCTGCGCGCCTCCGGGGGAGTGGTTTACCGCGGTAAACCCGACCCCTCATCAGCCGGAGTCCGAAAAGCAAGGCCCCCACGCAGATAACTTGATCACAGTCCGACCTCGGAATGGTCACAGATCTCGCGCGTCAAATGCCGCACGGCCGACCCACCGTAGTGGGGGTATCGTCAGGTTCACCTGAGGAATTCGGGTAGTACACGACTCCAAACATCTCTCAAGATCCAATTTCTGCGGTTGCGCCGCGCCGTTGGCAGGAAAGTACTTGTCGGATCCTTCGCATCGAAGCATCCCGAGTGTTCTCCGAGGCTACATTCGCATCGCGACTGGATGCGATCATCGCAGCAGTGTGCCGTTCGTAGTCACTTCGGCGTTTGGCTTCCGCCGCGCGCTCAGAGGGGGATGGCCCAGACCAGTCGATTCGAGCGAGGCGCCAATGTAGGAACTTGAGTGGGTTCTCAAGGGCGTCGGCTCGGGGCCATGTCCACCCACGTCGTTGGGTGTCCGCAGTGAGGGTTCTTGCGATATCTTGACCAGTCCATCGAGTCGTATCGACAGAATGGGCCCTGAGAGCGTCGCAGACTGACCCGATGTGCCTTTTGGTGTCTAGTGCCGGGGCGAGTGAAACTAGGGCGGCAGCGGCCTTTTGGAGGCCGATTGGTCGGGGCTTTGGGCTGGAATTTGAAGAATTTTCTCCCGTGTACGCGCGCGCGCGCGTTGTTATGTACTTCCTAACGGAAGTAGAAGTACTAAAAGCAAGAGCAACAGATTGGGGGCCATCGTTGCCGCGTTGTGGATGAAGTGGCGGGGGAGGGGTGCTCGCGGGGGCCGGCTTCTCGTCTGCGAGTGTCGTTGAGGAGCTGGCTGGGGGGTCTTCAGGAACGACGACCGACTTCGGGGAGATCAAGGCCCACACGCTGGTTGCCTTCACTTGTGTACGTCCGTGGTGCGCTTCGGCTGCCCATTGTTCGATCGTGCGAAGGTAGCGTCCCCTGACCATCTCGTGGGCCATGCCGAGTTCGGAGAGAACTCGTCTGGCGCGTTTGAGGACGGTGATGGAGACGCCGGCGCGCTCGGAGAGTCGATCTCGTGACGCTGTGACCCGGCGGCCGGTGCGTTGGTCTGCGACAGCAGCCATGCTTACTGCGACGGCAAATACGCGTTCGGGATCGATATTGTGTCGTCGACAGAGTTGAATTCCGTCGTCTTTATTGAGGACTTCTCGAACTTGGCGTTGCCATGGAATTCTGCCGGACCAGATGGGTGTGCTCGATTGCAATTCTGAGGGCACGGGAATTGACCAAGTTCGGCCGCGTTGATCGCTTTCGGAATTAATTCTTTCGATGCGGTCTACATTCTCTTTAGCGCGCGCAGCGGCATTCGAATAGGCGTTATCGGTCGCCGCTATGCAGTGATGGGCAGCGCTCGTTGTCTGAGCGGATTCGGATGCTTCGCGGCGTGTCGTTGTCGCTAGTGTTGTTTCTTCTTCAGGGCATAAGCTACCCTGAGACGTACCAAGCACGGTAAGTCCCTTCAAGAGAGCGGAGCCTACCGAGTGTCGGTAAGCCCTGATGGGAGCAGTACTTGGAGGCGAAGAGGCGACTTCGGCTTCATGTAGAGCGCTAACGGGGTGACAACTAAATACGGTTAGCTGCACTACAACTCGATGAACCTGGTCAAGGATTCACGAAATGACAAGCCCCCGAAAGGGGGTTTTGTCATGTACTGCTCTCTAGAATATGTATTTGTTACTCCTCGGTAAGTTATCTTCTCCTTGTCCTGGATGGATATTGCTGACCGTTATTCCACCACACCGCTCGGCTGTGATGGTGCAGCGACCCGCAATTAATTTTGGCGTGTCAGAATCGGCGCATCGGCCAGTCCGGAAGATATTCATGCGACTCCTCGAGAAAGTGTCCGCACGATAGCTCTGAGCCAGATCGAGCACGCCCGAGACTTCAAGTTCGACGCACCAGTCGCTCATTCCCTGCAAATACGATGTCCGTATGCGACACCGCGGGATCGTTGATCGGGCACACCCCTGCGACCATGCCATCGAGATGATCGGCGAACCCCGCTGCTTCGAGGGCAGGCGCGCTGCTCACCCGGTACATACGCTGGAAGCGTCGCCTCTTGCCGCGGCAATGGCTCGTGGAATCTTGATCGGCCCGGTCCACAGCATCGCCGCAAATGCAGTGTCTTTGGTGGCCTGCCGCTCCTGGACGGCGAGTAGGGCCTGTTGGACTCGGTGCGGAGAATCCGCCGCGACCGGGTACCTCGTGGTCGCACATCCTCAGCATCGCTGAGCGCTACGACTTCGAAGTGCCCCGCCAAGGCAAACAGTCCGATCTCGCCGGTGCTCTTGCCACCGTCACGAGCCTCGCTGGCACTCCGCACGCTCATTGTCGATGATTCGCTGCTGTTACTGGCGACTTCACCGACGTTGCGGATATGGGCAGCCATTGCCGGCTTTCTCGAAGCCGGGTTGAGTCGGCGATGCGGCTCCAGGCGATGCTCGCTTCGCCACGAGGGTGCTGTCGATGCTCATGGCGAACATGCTGGGCAATCAGGTTCGCCACGCAACGACCGTGGGACTGTGCTCGATACGCCCGCGATTCTTCACAACCTGAAAGTGTTGCCGCAGAGGGTAGCCGCGCTTGACACTCGCGTCGACCACTGGATCGAGGGGAGGGGTGAACACTTGCCAGATACTTCGATCGGTGAGCGCGATGTTCTCGTAAGCTGGTGGACACATCCGTCGCCGGTACTCAACGGCCACGCTGGTTCACAGTCCATGCCCGAACGAAGTCGTCCTCTATTTGGTACACGCTGGTGCAAACACATCCGCACGAACCCGTGATCCCACATCAACGCTCGGGCAGCAGTGATCCCGTAGGCAGCGACTTTGTCGGAGCACTCAACGACGTGCACGTGTTTTCGGCCAGGGCTGGTGAGCGGAACGCACATATACGGCAGCCGTATCGACTCCTCGCGGGAGTACCTCGCGACCTCCACTCAGGCTGGCGTGCCACGAGGTGCCTTCGAGGGCTGTAACGATGCTCAGGCCGCAGCAGTGTGTGGTCTGCGGCCGGGCGGCGGCTGGGATGGTTCGTCGGCAGCTGAGCAGGGCGCGGCTGGCGGCGCTCTCGGCGCGTGACTTTGGTCGCTCACTCACATCGTGCTGCGACCGATTTTCGTTCGGTTCCGATAGGTCGGTCGGCTCATCGACCTCCAGTTCGTCTGCCACTGCCGAGCACAGGCCGATGCTGTTCGCTCGATGCCACTTCCTTCCAGGTCACGACAGCACTCGGCCGCCAGCACCATCGGCTGTTCATGGCCCTCCTGCGGGCAGGCGCGGAGACCCCGAACTCGCACATGTTTGCTCAGGAGTCAGACTGAGGGCGCGGGATCGACTGGCTCGGTGTGCCGCGGCCACGATGCTGCTCCGGTGCCGTCGGTGCTCTACGGTGGTCATCGCCCTCAGTGGCGGCGTTACAGGAGGTGTGCGGTGCAGAAGGAGATCGTCGAGTACTTCGACGACCTCGACGGAAGACCGATCGACGAGGGCTTGGCCCAGACGATCAGATTCACCGTCGATGACGTCCAGTACGAGATCGACCTGCGTCCTGCGCACGTCGAGCAGTTCCGAGCGGATATGGCGCGGTGGATTGCTGCAGCTCGCCTGGGCGCTCGGGACCCGCATTCGGGGCGCACGCGCCGCGCCACCGCGACCGCGGTGCCGTCGATGGGTGCTGGTGCTGGTGCTGGCCGGGACCGGTATCAGCTTGCTGCGGTCCGTGACTGGGCGAGAGGGCAAGGTATCGCGGTCAGCTCCCGCGGCCGGGTTTCGCGCCGTGTGCTCGAGCAGTTCGACGCTGCCCACGCCGTCTACTGATGAGGACATAGTGGTCTTTGCTCGGCACAAGCCTGGTGCCTGTGCGGTTCACGTGACCACGGGTAGCTGCACTGACCCAGGCGTCTCGACTGTGCGATCACCATGTCACCACTGTCGATGAGGGCACGCTCGCCGACATCACGAGGGTGAAGTTTTGCATCCACGTCGGCGAACACAGTTATGAGCCCTCGCCGGTATGCGGTGATCTCTGTGAATGCCTGTCCTCGTTGACTTTCTGTGATCTGCACGTCCAGCAGCACGAGCGAAATCGCTCACAAGCTTCGGTTCAGTGACTGGTCGACCGTGCCCTTGCCCGACGGCGCGCAGCATCGACCGGTCACCCAGACCTGAACCGGAACATGACTCTAGGCATGCGAGTCCGAGCGATTGGATACGGTGAACACAGTCCACCCAACCGACGAAGGACAGAGGCAGGCGTGGCGGGAACGAGTGACAGGCCACTGTTGATACGGGACGCCAGCACCGACAGCTCATGGTCGTCCCCGGAGATGACGGCGTACACCAACGAGGACCACCTTCAAGCGATCATCGCCGACGCACCACATCGCGTGCCTGGTGTCCCCGAAGGTGCCCTGGCCCTGCGAGAGCTGTCCACATCCGCCGGCCCTGCCGACGTGTGCATTATCGACTCGAACGGCGAGATCACCATCGTCGAATGCAAACTCGCCTCCAACTCCGAACGCCGACGCATGGTCATCGGCCAAGTCCTCGACTATGCCGCCGCGATCTGGCAGGCCGGTGCCGAGGCCTTCCAGCGGCAGTGGTCACGTCAAGGCGGCCCGGACCTGTCCGAACTCGACGAGGGTAGCCGCGATCAACTCGACCGCAACATCACCGACGGCCGGATCCACCTGTGTCTGGCCGTCGACCTCATCGACGCCGATCTGCGTCGCCTCGTCGAATACCTCAACCTCGCCACCCGCGACGACGTACGCGTGACCGCACTGCAACTGACCTACGCCCGGCACGGCACCGTCGAAATTCTTGTCCCGTCCACCTACGGCGGCGAGATCGCTCACGCCAAGACCTATGCCGCGCACCAGAATGATAAGTGGACCAAGGAATCCTTCCTCGACGCGATCACCTCACCATCTGAACACGCCATCGCCGAGCGGCTCTTCACGCTGCTCGATGACCTCGACAAACGACTCGGATCCCACGACGATTTGTGGTTCGGCAATTACGGGCAAGGAGGAGTGTTCTTCCACGTTTACGGGCTGCGTTTCGCTCCGATTCAACTGTGGGTCAACAAGGTCGGCCAGCTTATGGCCTACGGCAACTGGCGCCAGTACACGGCAGTGTGCGCACATTCCGGATTCGCCGAACTTGCCCGCTTCGTCGATCACGACCACGAAGGCGTCATGAAGGACTTTCCCGTCGCGGATATCGACATCGACCGACTTTGGGCGATAGTGCTTCGCTGTGCCCGGAAGATCAACACTCCCGAACCTGCGCCTCAAGCGTCACTGCTCGGCTAAAAAATGGTGAAGACACGGATTCTGTGTCCACGACCCACGTTCGACACCCAGGGGGGTGAAGGATCCTGCGGGCGTCGACGTCAGGTGTTTTGCGGTGAGGTCGGTGGCAGGGCTGAGTCTTGGGTTCCGATGGAGGATCGCGCCACCTCATGAGCCGGAGAAATGAAAATGATAGTTAACTAACGAATTAAAACGACCCGAGGTTAGTGATGGCGCGAGCGTCCACGTCGCGAACGCTTGGATGGGAAGCGCTGGTTTACCGCGGTAAACCAGCCCGCCTCGCTGGCGCTCATGTCATGTGACGAAATGGGCGGGGGTGTTCCGCCCGTTGCGATGTCCCTGCCTGTTGATCGAGCTTGCATGCCTTCTCGGCTGATCCGGGATTGCCAAGCCGGTTGCAGGGCGTCACCTGTCGGTGATGCACCTGCAAGGCGCCCATGCGGCAGGCGTTGTGGTCGGTCAGTATACTTGAGCGTTGCGGGATCGCTTGATAGAAAGCGTTATTCAGGTCACAAGTTCCACAGGCGTAGAAGTGCAGCCCGCAGGCCGGGGGAGATGATGCGGTGATCGGTGCGCAGTCTCGGGTTGGGATGACCGAGGTCAGCGAGTGCCTTTTCGGCGTCGGGTACCGGGAGTGGGTCGAGATCGGCCCGGGTGCGCAGCTGGTAGGCGATCGCGTGGCGGGTGTGCGGGATCGGAATCGGGTCGGAGTGCACGACTGCCGGTGGATGGATCCACGTGTTGTCGGCGGTGACCTGGATCAGCACATCGCCCGGCCGGAAGTGGTCGCGGTCTGTGGGGGTGTCGAGACGTAGCAATTCGAGCGGGTAGCTCGTCGCTGGTCCTATGGTGTAGCGGCCGGGGTCGGTGTGGTCCACGAGCTCGTGATTATCGGCCCTTGGGGTGTATTCGATGATGTGCCGCAAAAACATTCGCGTGATAGAGGTGGGGAGGAAGTCCGGTGCGGCGCGGCGCTGGGCGCCAATTCCGGGTAGGGGAATGGCTCGTCCTCTCTGCCAGATGGCGGTGGCGTTGTCGAGAAACACGTTGTCGACTTCAGTGAGGTCATCGAGACTCTCGACGAAGCGGCGGGCCGCGGCGAGAGCGTCGGAGTCGTCGGTGATAAGGGCGGCTTCGTCGGCGAGGGTGGAGCTGCGGGAGGCGCTGACCGGTCCGAGAATCGCGCAGTCGGGGGTGATGATGACGCCGGTGTGCAGGTTCGGTGTGGACAGCACCCGTACCCCGCTCTTGACGAAATGCGCGAGGGCGGTGGGGGAGGTGGCGTGGGCACGTAGTGCAGCGCGGGCGGCGTTGACGATCAGAATGTCGCCGGCGCGCAGCGGTAGCAGGTCGGGTGCGGTGTAATCGAGGTAGGCGATCGCGACGTGTCGGGGTCCCTGGCCGCGGAGAGCAGTGGTGATGTGCGGCCAGGGGTTGGGTGCGTGGAAGCTGGTGCCCATGGTGGGCACGGTAGCGCGTCGCGGCCCAAACTTGGACGAGTGTCGACGGCCGCCTTTGATATGCAGCAGTGACCTGTCCCGTTGAGTTCGGTCTGACTGCGGAGGCTGGGGCGCCACCTGCCGGAACCAGTCTCCGCCCGCACCTTTTCCCGCCGTAGGGAATCCCCTACGACTGGTTGCTCGAGGTTCGCCTCAGAGGACGGTGGCGTTGTACGCCGCGAGGTGAGATCGGACCAGTTCTACCCCGGCCCTGTCATCGAGCGTGATCGGACCGTGGGACACGGCCATCAGATCACGTAGCCCCACGCCGGCATCGGGGGTGATCGTCATAACGACGGAGAACCTGTCCTCATCGTTGCGTGTCCGGTACTTGATCCCGAGAATCCCGTCGGTCCCGCGGAGGATGGCTGCCGCCCAGTCGCGGGTGGTCCGGTAGTCGACGGGGTCGCATTTCGTCAGCCAGGTGTCCTGTCCGATCGCCGCCAGATGTGCGCCGTGGGCCGACGCGACCGGGATATCGTCGGTGACCGTGATCTGGGAGAGGACCCGGCCTGCCAGTTTGGCCTTTCTCAGGATTCTCGGAACGTGGTCATCCAACGGTAGCGACCGGCAATAGGTTTCCGCGATGCAGGTGGATATGTCCTCCCCGAAATAGCTGTAGTGGTACGATCACGGCAGCGATCTGTGCAGCTCGGCGCCCGTTCCGCCCGAGTCGAACCGCCCGCCACCTCATGGATCCCGACCGCGATCGCGACCGCCGTGAACCACACCCGCACCGCCTTGAGTCGCCCGGCCATCGCCCGCAGCCAGCCCCGCACCGTCGAGGACGGCACCCCCGTCCGGGCGGCGATCGACCGATGCCCGAACCCAGGGCCTTGGCCACCAACGCCGCGAACACCAACTCCGCGAGATACGCCCGGCGCAGCAACAACGACACCGGCAACAGCACATGCGTGACCCCACACGAGCGGCAACGGGCACGTCGCGGACGTACCCGAGTATCGGTCCCGGCGATCACGCGTGGGCGGGCATACTCCCAGCCGCCGAGCAGCCCGGCCCCGCAGCCCGGACAGCCGATCCCACCGGCCGCCAGGCGGGATTCGACGCGGACAGGATCGACCTCTACCGTGACCATCGATGCCTCTCGCATCACGGCGACGCCCCCGCGAGAATCTGCCAGGATCACGGGCGGGGGCGCCGCGCAACCGTCAGTTCCTCGTCACACTGACGGTGCAGACGATCACGATCAACCCCACCACGCACCCGACCTACCCCATCGGCATCGAGCCCGACGGCCCCCACCTCGTCGTCACCCAGCGAGACGGTCAACACTTCGCAATCATCTTCAGGACACACCAATGCTTTGGCGGAGTCGTTCTTTCAGAATTTGAGGGAGTGTCCGATAAACGGTGGATCCGGCCTGGCATCGGTTAGTTGATGCGTCCTTCGAAAGTGATCGCGAAGGCGTTCAAGGCAGGCTTCCACCTCATCGCCCATCGTGCCCTACCCCGGCCGGTGGGGTCCAGCGCCCGGGTAGCGAGATAGAGGCATTTCAGAGCAGCCTGCTCGGTCGGGAAATGCCCACGGGCGCGGATCGCACGCCGGTAGCGGGCATTGACCGACTCGATCGCGTTCGTCGAACAGATCACCCGCCGGATCTCGACGTCGTAGTCGAGGAACGGCACAAACTCCGACCACGCGTTCTCCCACAGTCGGACGATCGCCGGATACTTCGGCCCCCACTTGGTGGAGAACTCGACAAACCGTTCCTTGGCCGCAGCCTCCGTCGGGGCGGTGTAGACCGGCTTGAGATCGCGGGACATCTCGTCCCAATGCTGGCGCGGTGCGAACCGAAAAGTGTTGCGAATCAGATGGATAATGCAGGTCTGCACCACCGCCAACTCCCACACCGTGTTGATCGCCTCCGGCAAACCTTTCAACCCGTCGCACACGACGATGCACACATCAGCCACTCCACGGTTCTTGATCTCGGTGAGCACCGCCAGCCAGAACTTTGCGCCCTCCCCGCCGTCGCCGGCCCACAACCCCAGGATGTCGCGTTCGCCGTTGACGGTGACCCCGATCGCGACGTAGATCGGTCGGTTGGTGACCTGCCCGTCGCGGATCTTGACGTGAATGGCGTCGATGAACACCACCGGATACACCCGATCGAGGGGCCGGTTCTGCCATTCGGTCATCTCCTCGAGCACCTTGTCGGTGATCCGGGAGATGGTGTCCTTCGACACGGATGCTCCGTAGATATCCTGAAAGTGCGCCGAGATCTCGCCGGTGGTCAATCCTTTGGCGCTGAGCGAGAGCACGATCTCGTCGATGCCGGTCAGCCGCCGCTGGCGTTTGCGCACGATCTTCGGTTCGAAGCTCGAGTCGGTGTCCCTCGGGACGTCGATCTCGACCGGGCCGATTTCGGTCAGCACCGTCTTCGATCGGGTGCCGTTGCGGGAGTTGCCGCTGCCGCGTCCGGCCGAGTCGTTCTTCTCGTAGCCGAGGTGCTCGGTCATCTCCGCATCCAGTGCGGTTTCGAGCACGTTCTTCGTCAACTGCCCGAGCAGTCCGTTCGGGCCCATCAGCTCGATGCCCTGCTCCTTGGCCTGGGCCAGCAGCTGCTGCGCCAACTCCAGCTGGTTCACCTCGTCCGCCATGGGCTCCAGTGTTTCCGTCACGGTCGATCCTTCCCGCCAAGCTCGCTGCTCGGCGTGTCAGGCCAACCCGGATCCACCGTTATTCAGACAGTCCCGAATTTTTTGAAGCGTGAATGGCTGCATGGCCGTGCCGCGATGTCGAAGGCGCGGACGCGTCTGGAGTTGTTCGAGTGGTTGTCGTATTACAACCGGCGACGGCGTCATTCCGCGTTGGGCTATCTGCTGCCGTTCGAGTTCGCACGACGATTGACCGCATCGGCTGCGTTCGCACTCGCCGCATGAAATCCGGTGTCCACTCTCAAGGGGCAACCTCATGCCACGTCAACGGCCTCAGGTTAGAATGTGTCTGTCGCGCCCACGCGGGGATCGCTCCTCACCAAACGCCACGCGGGCGCGCGCGGGCGAAGTCTGCCCCGCACATGCGGGGAGCACTCCACTCCACTTCACTGATGGCGGTGGCGATGTTGCCGGCGTCCGCCCCGCCCTCGCGGGGACCTCCTTTAGGGACAATACAGTTCAGTTAGGTGAGGTCACTGTGCATACCGCCGTGTGAGTGGGTTGCGGATGATGTTGGTGGTGTGAGCGTTTGGCTGCCCACTTGAGGACTTTGCGTTTGACCACGCGGGGGTTGGATCGTGGTCGGCGAACCGGGTTGAGGCGGCGCAGGAGTTTGTCGATGGCGCATCGCCACAACACCGCGACGGCGTCACGGTCATGAGGGGGGAAAAGCGTTGTGCGACAGCGATCGACGGGTGATCCGCAGGGCAGCGACGAAGGACATCCGGTCCGGGTCGTGCCCGCCGGCGCGGGCGGCGTCGAGCATCAGGGTGCGGATCGCGTAGTGACAACACAGGTGTTCCCAGATCTCCTGCAGAACCAGACCTGGCGATTGCGAGCGCAGCACCGCCCGCGGCCCGCGCTGATGGGTCTTGAGCTCGTCGAAGGTGTTCTCGATCTCCCACCGCTGCGCGTAGGCGAAGGCGAGATCGGCGGCGTCGGCCTGCTCGGGATCGAGGATCGTGGTCAGCAGGCGGTACTGCTCGGGGTTGTCCCGGCCGTCGTCGAGGGTGTAGTCGATGACCCGCACGGTCAGGGGTTTCTTCGTGCGTCGGTCCGGTCCCGACGTCGGGGCGATCTCTGCCAGCCAGGACCCGTCCGGCAGCGTCTGCACGTGCCGCGGCCGCAGGTTCGTCTTGACCCGCCACAGCAGGTCCGCGCCGGTCGCGGCGGCCCGGGACCACAGCTCGAAGCCGTAGAAACCCCGATCGGCAAGGACCAGCATGCCGGGTTCGAGCCTGTCGACCAGCTCCCTCGCCGCCGCGATCTCCGAGGTGGTGCAGGGGCCGACGACCGCATCGAAGAGGGCGTGGGTGCCGCATTCGGCGACCGCGACCAGGCGGGCCTGCGGGTACGCGGACTTCTCACCTCGGGCCGAGCCCGGCCGACCGAAGTGCTCCGCATTGGCCGGGGTGTCGGGCAGATCCAGGCAGGTGCCGTCGAGGGCCACCAGTCGGCGGCCCGCCAGCCAGGACCCGGGCGTCTCGTCGGTCGCGAGTGGACGGGCGGTGCGGGCGAACAGATCCCGGACCGGCTCGTACCCGAGCCGCGCTCGTGCCTGGAAGATCCCCGATTTCGAAGGGGCCGTCCATGATTGCGACCATCCCGACGACCAGGACAATCCGTCGGTCAACGCCGCGAACACGTCCTCGTAGGAGCCTTCCGAATGCAGCGCCATCCCGATCGAGAAGTACGCCATCACCCGCGCCGGCAACGCCCGATGCCGCTGCTCGGTGCGCCCCGCCCGGCGATTACCTCGTCGACCACATCGGCAGGAAAGACCCTGGTCAACAACCCGACCGACACCAGGTCCGACAACCGACGATCCGATTCCGGTTTCACCCATCCAGTACGAGGCACGCCGACACGATACCGTATACGTCACTAACTGAACCGTATTGCCTTTAGGGATAGATGGTGACAGATAGTGTCACGCAGCCTGTGTGGCTGGCGTGGTCATCTCTAGGCCCTCGGCGATCGCCTAGTCCCATGAACGGACCGCGGCATCCAGGGCACGGGATCGGCGGCGCGGTCCGCGCGGGTGGGACCAGCCCAGCCGTTGCCGCGGCCCTTGCGCGCCATCTCCGAGAGGTTATGGGACTGGGTGCCGGCCATCACATGACCCCATCCGACTTGACCACCTACACCTAACGCTTCCCCCACCCCACCCCCGTCCGCCGCGGTTCCCGCCGGCGAGACGTCGACGCGGACACAGATGGGGTTGTCACACAGGTGCATCGCGACACCGCTGCCCGGGAGGTGCCCGCCGAGAGCGAGGGCGAGGGAGTACCGGTGGGGACGGATGATGCGTTCGACGTGTCCGCGGCGGATCCACCAGCGGCCGTAGCCGTCGTCGGCGATGGCGCCGGATCAAATCCAGCAGTCCAGTGAACCGGACCTCGGACGACGTGGGACCAGAACCGATCCTGCTCGGCCTGGTCTCCGACGGTCAACGGCTCACTCATGCGTCGGCCGCCGCCGTAGGCGGAGTGTGAGAAGTGCTGGCGAATCGAACGGCATCGCGCCCATTGTGGCGGTCAGCGGTGACAACTCGAGACGCTAGATGGAAGCGTTAGGTGGTCGAGTGTTGGTGCGCCCCACGCTCGGCGCCTCCCTTCCTTGGTGCCGCGGTGGGATCTGATCTGATTCCAGGAGCGAGGGGATACTGGCAGATATGGCAGGTCATGAGCAGCCCCCAACGCGGGAGGACGCCGGCGAATACACCGATAGGTTGCGGCGGATCCTGCTGCGAATCCCCGATGGGCGGGGACGCCGGATCTCGACGGACAAGGGCTGGTACCCAATTATCGCCCGACTCGACGAGGAGCTTGCAGCCCTCGATCCGGAGTATCAAGTGCTGCGGGTCAAAGAGAAGTTCGGGGGACTGAGATAGCACTTTCGCACCGACATCGACGAGCTTCGAGGACCGATGAACGATCTTGTCGAGGCTGCGGAGACCGCCGCAGAGCACACCTGCGAGGAATGCGGCAATACCGACGTCGAAGTGCGGCTGCGTACCGATTCTCGCTGGTGCAAGACTCTGTGCAATCGGTGTGCGGACCGGCGTCCTGACCGCACACTCCGCCCCACATGACCACGACTGCGCTGCTGGGTTCAGAGCCCAGCCACACTGTCGCTATCCCCATATAGGCCGAACACCTCCCTTAGATGGATGATGTCATCCATCTAAGGGAAGTGTTCGGCCACTTGGGAAGTCGCCCGATTTGATAGAGCGGCGCGTCGTCCGCCGGTGTCGATCCGCCCGGATATGATCGACTGGTCTGCGGGCCAGGGGGACGCCACACCCTGTCAAGCAGAAACCCCCCAGCCGCCACAGCCGGGGGGTTCCGAAATTCAGATGCTGCGCCCTTACGAGCTGCAGGCCATCCGCCCATTCAGTGGATAGCTTACAGGCCTCGGATGACACAAGCGCCACTTGGCGGCCGTGTCGTTCCCGATGTGATTGCAGTGGCAGGGGTGCACGGACGGGGGAAGGACCCGAACCGTGACCGAGACCCATCAGACCCCCGATTCGATCCGCTACGCCTGGCGCCGGGCATTGAATCGCGACTACAGGCTCACCGAGGCCGACCGCCGTGTCCTGCTCGAGCTGGAGTCCTACGCCAACCCTGATGGCACCAACGCCCACCCCGGCAACGAGCGCATCGCCGCGCACCTGGCCACCGGCCCGGGCGGCGACCACATCTCACTCTCAAGCGTCGAGCGCGCCCTACGGGCCGGTCGGAAGCTCGGCTACATCCTGCAGACCAAAAAGGGCGGCCGACGCAAGACCGGCGGCGAGGTCGTCAAGGCCGCGAGCGTCTGGCGCCTGACGATGCCCGCGCCCGTCGAGGCAACATCACCCGTCACCCAGATGACGGGTGATAGCGAGGATGGCGACGGCATCACCCGTCAAACGACCCCACATCACCCGTCAATCGAGGCCACACCACCCGTCAGAGCTATGACGGGGTACCAGTCCCTTAACCACCAGTCCAATTCAAGAGATAGAAGCTCTACCGGCGCGCAAGCGCGTCGGCCCGAGAAGATGTCTTCCGATTGGATGCCGGCCGAGACCCACCGCCGCATCGCGGCCGAGGCCGGTGTGAACCTCGAAGCGGCCGTCCAGGCGATGCGCGAGTGGTCGTACGACTACGGCAAGCGGGCTGCCAGCTGGGACAAGACTCTGGGCGCGTGGATTAAGGCCTGCCGAGCAGGCGATGGCGCCGGAGGCCGCTGGGATGGCATGGACTACGCCGGTGTTCTGATCCGCCGCATCGCGGCCGAGGCTCCCTCGGGTGCTACCCAGGTGGCCCCCGAGACTGTCGAGGCCCGCGGGGGCGGCTACACACCCTCGGCGGTCGTCGAGGTCGAGCTGGTCGAGGGCACCGCCCGCCGATGGACCTGGACCAGTGACCCCGCAGTTTTCCCCGCACCCGCGGACCTCGAGGCCGACCGCGCCGAGGTCGCCGCCCTGGTCGAGGCCTACGAAGCACCCCGCGCCGCCGAGGTCGAGGCGCAGCGTCGCGGACACATTGCCCGCAAGGTCGCTACGAAGCTTGGGGGGATTCGGGAGCGTGAACGGTCCGCCGTGGCGGACGGTATTGACGCGGGTGAGACCGTAGACGACATCGTCGACGCGATTCAGGCGGCACGGCGTGACGCAAAGCATCGGGCCATGGTCGAACTGGCCCGCGCCGCGGGGCGAGTTGCCTGAGCGGACCCCGTTCTCAGCTTCACGTTCCCGCCGGCGAAGGCGGACGTTTCCTCGTTCGCGTCCCGGGTGAGCGCCACAGGGGTGATATATATGCAAACCGTACATATAAATTCGGCTTTATATGCAAAAGATGCAGATAAAATCGATGGTTGAGAGTCGTATCAGCACGACTAACGAAGGGGAGGACGACGTGACACAGGAAAAGCCTTGGCCTGTATCCCGGATCTTGAAGGTGTCCGGATTCATCACACTGGTGGCGACTGTGCTGCTGGCGCTGAATGCTGGCAAAGAGTGGATTCCCTTCGGGATCTTTATCTGGGCGGTGACCTTTTGGTTGATCGAAAAGGCCACCATGGGGGCGAATGCTGCGACAGAACGGGCAGCTGTCGAGCAGCAGGCTGTGGCCGAACAGGAGCGTGCCGACCAGCTAACGCTCGAGCGCGCTGCGGCCGAGCAGGCTGCTCGGGACGCCCAGATGGCTGCCGCAGCCCAGGAGGCGGAGCAAGCGCGAGTTGCGGCGGCCGAAAAGGCAGCTGACCAGCTTCTATTCGACGACTTGGTGCAGGAAGCGCACCGGCAGATCGCTGAGGAGCGTCGGGGCGAGTAGTGCGTCCGCCTTCATCCACATACAGAGAGAGGCCCCACCGGCTGGTATCCGGCAGGGCCTCGGCGACCGGGACCACTGAAAGGACACCCGATCATGACCGACCTTAACGTCCGCGCAGCACAGGTCCGGCTCTACGGCCTGGTCAGCGCGATGTTCCTCGCCATCTTCGCCGCGCTCGCCATCACAGTGGGCGCGTTCGCGGTCAGTTTCGCTGTGCAGCGGGACCTCGCGCACACGGCGATGCTGCCGCCCGATCTCGCGTGGATCATCCCCGCCATCGTCGATACGACGATTTTCGTCTCCACTGTCTGCGTCGTGGTCCTGAACAAGATCGACGGCAACGCGGCAGGGCGAAACTTCTTCGTCTTCCTCGCGTGCGCTGTGATCGCTGTGTCCGTTTGGAGTAACGGGTACCACGCCTACCATGCCGCGACCACGGCTCTCCGTGAGATCGGGGCGGGCGCCGACCTCGGATTCGTCCCATTGGACCCGAGGCTCGCCGTCTCGATCTCCGTCATTCCGCCGCTGCTGGTCCTGGCCTGGCCCCACGGGGTCGGATTGGTCATCAAGGCCATCGGTGACGCCTACGCCGACTTCAAAGTGTCCGTTGCAGCAACGTCGGCCGACGGGGCCGACGTCGTGCGCCCGCACCCTTCGCAGGCCGGTGCAACACGGGCCCGCGTTGCGCACGACGTTGCTCCTGCTGCGCCGGCACCGGCAACGTGCGAGGTCAGCGCGCGCAATGAGGTGCTGACAGTCGATGACCTCCTCCGGTTTCTCGACCAGGCCGACCCCGACCTGATCGTCAAAGAAACGGCGCGAGTGAAGATCGGCGACCCCGGTATGCCGTTCGCTGACCTCGCCGCCGCAACGGGCGCCAAGGCTGCCTCCACCGCGTTGCGCCGGTACAAGAAGGCCGAGGCGGCTGCTCTGGCGGCAGGCTTCACGATCCCGCCGCTGCCGGACCTGGATGAGTCCGCTCTGGCAACGGAAGTCGACAGCATCGCCCAGCCTGTGGCGTAGTGCAGGCCACTGTCCCCGGGCGCCCGGCTTCTGTTGCCGGCGCCGGGGACAGTCGTTTCATCACCTACGGCTCCGGCGTCGATCCCGGCGTCGGTCCCGGTGTCAGAAACGACCGATTGAGACCTGATCCGTGGACGCTCTGAAGCATCGACGTTTCCCCAGGGGCCTGCTCGCAACGAATCCGAAGCCCTCGCCCTGGGTCGATGCGCTCGCCGATGTGCGCGACCTCCTGCGCCGCTCCGAGGAGCCGCTCCGCCAGGTCACATGGCATGTCGGGCATCTGGACATGCTGCCGCTGACCGCTGGACGTCGAACGCCCGGCACGGACGCCTACGAGCAGGGCCGCGCCGCCGGGTACGCCGAGGCAGTCGAGCGTGAACGCGAAGACGATGCCACCAGCGCCGACGACGCCGGGACGTGGTTCACGGCGACGCCGGGGCAGGCCGACGTCGACACCTACGAGACCGGCTTCCTGGCAGGGTTCGCCGCGTACTTCGAGGTCGGGCGTGAGCGCGCAGCAGTGGCACCTCGTCACCCGCGACGGAGACGCTCTCACCTTGACTGGCGAGTGGGAGGACGTCGCCGCCGAGTTCGGCCGTGACGCTCTGTACCGGGCGGACAGCAACCTCGCACCGCACGGACTCGGCCGCGTCTGGACGAACGGGGGGCAATGCACGACCGCGGTGGTGATGCGGGCTGCGCCGACTCCCGAGACCATCGCCTACGTGCTGCGCCGCGCCGGACTGGATGGACACGACATGACACGCCCTGAGTGACAGGCTCGGGCGCCGTCCTTCTTTCTAATAGGGAGCCGGTCGGAATCTGCACATCCCCCTCACACATCAGGATCCTGAAAGCGGGGGTGTTGCGGGCAAAAATCTGTAATTCACCCAATTAAAAAGGGGTCTATCTATACTAAATACAGATATAAGCGGGAAGGCGTGAAAGCTGTATCTGCACGCTGCAACGGAAGGGTAGTGGTTGGCATGGGGCGGTATCGAGCGCGTAGTCCAGAGGAGATCGCGATGGGTCGGGTAGCCGCGCAGGCGGCGATCGCGAAGACAGCGCAGGAGCTGAAAGAGCGGTCGGCCGCGCTGCTCGACTCGGTGGACCCGGCGGCGCCGTTCTCGATGGACGTGGCGGCGCAGACCGCTGAGCTGTTCGTAGTGATGGATGAGGCGACGACCAAGGTGCGTCGGGAGATCGTCATGGTGCTGGCGGGCGTGTACACGCATGAGGAGCTGGCGGTGGTCGTGGGCATGTCCCCGTGGTGGGTCGGCAAGGTGCTGCGGGAGGCGGGGAAGCCGTGAGGACTGCATTTGGTGAGGTGGATGCTCTGGGGCTGGAGGGGTTGCGTCAGCTCGCGGGGCAGGTGGGCATCCTCCGGTGGACGGAACCGCCCGCCCAAGGGTTCTGGGAGTTGGTCCTCAATGGTCCGCCGGAGCGGTCCTACACGGGGTGCCTGCCGGTCATGTACCAGCGCATGGTCGGAGACACGGACTCGGTGATCATCGAGTGGGAGCTGCTGGGACCGAAGGCGCATCAGGCGGTGCTGTCGAGTGTGGCGGACCAGCTGCTGACCAGCTTGCGAATCAACCGGGTGCTGAAAACCGAGCGTGTAGATCGGTCAGCGCGAGTCATTCGAATCCTGACCAACGATCGGATCGAGCACTATCCGGCCGAGGAAGTGCCAGGTCCTCCGATCCCGGATTCCCCGATCGAGTTGCGCTCGCACCGAGCAACGCGCCCTGCCACCCTGAAGCCCGCCGAAGCAGGCCGGTGGAAGGTGGCTGTCCGGCAGGAGGCCGACCGTGGCTAAGAATGACGACTTCCTCGCTGCGCTGCAGGCACGCCGGGCGCAAATCCAGAAGCAGCGAGCGCCCGAACCGACGCCCGAACCTGTGCCTGCGATGGAGCCCAGTACAGAGCCGGAACCGCAGGTCGAGCCCGTGCGACCCACAGCCGCGCCGGAACCGGAGCTCGACTGGCAGGTCGAGGACCTGCCACCTGAGCCCGAACCGGCTCCGGCGACTCCGGCCGTGGACTGGTCAGTGCGTCTGACGACCGCGCACCAGGATGCGTTCGATCCCGATTCTCCGATGCGTGTGGCCGGCGGCTGGTCCGATCTCGGCGGCGATCTGACCGCGACGCTCCAGGCGCTCGAATCGCGGCTGCTCACGGCACCGGAGCAGGCATCGGAAGCTGCTCATGCAGCGTGCGAGCAGATCGCTTCCCCGCTGCTCGACAAGCTCGAATCGCGAGTGGACGCCGTGTCGATGGCCTGGCTCTCGGTCATCGAGGCCGACTGGGCACCGCTGTTCGCCGAGCCACACCTTGCGGAGTCCACCTCACAATCGGCGGCGTGCCTGCTGAGCCAGGCGCTGCGTCCGGCGATCGCGCAGGCACAGTCGGTGGTCGATGAAGTGGCTGGTCTCGCCGCCCGGCTGGCGACCTCGCATCCCGACCTGGCCGACCCGTGGAAGGCGCTCGCCCGGGATCTGCGCGGCCGGTTTGCGGCGATCGCAGACAAGGCAGAAGAGGTCGGGCAGCCGGGATCTACCGCTCACACTCTCGCACGGGCACGCGTGCAGGCCCATTCGCGGCTGGCTGCAATGTCGCCGCAGGAGCGTCAGCACGCAGCACGGGAGGCTGTCCTGCGCCGCATGTCACCGGCCGACGCTGCCGCTGTGCGCGCCGCGGACATAGCCGCAGAGGCAGCAGCGAAGGCGAAGGCCGAGACCGAGGCTGCGGTGACCGAGTGGCGCACCATTGCTGCTGATCTGACTCAGCAATATCCGCTCGTACGGTCGATCCTCACCCGTGGCCACCGCCCGGTGACCGAACTGCTCCGGACTGCCGGCTTGGGTGTGAAAACAACTTCGACCAGGAAAAACCGGGACGGCTCGACCACCAAAGTGGTGTCCGAGCAGCTGCCGACGCTCGCCGCGATCGCGGAGGTCACCGACGGGATTGAACTCGAGTTCACTCCGCTGCCCGGGCAGTCGATCGCCACCTGGCAGTCCGCATTGGGTGTCCTCGGTGTCGAGCTGGGTCTGACCACCCTGACTGTGGAGCAGCGGGGCCGCCGCGTCGTCGTGGCGACCCACGACGCAACTGCACCGGAGATGCCGACCGCGCTGGTCAAGGGACGTCCGGTGTCGTACGACGCGGTCACCGGCCGCTCGTACCTGGGACAAACAGAAGCGGGAGCGGCCGCATGGATTACCTGGTCCGGAAACTCCGGGGTAGTGGTCGGAGGCACTCCAGGGTCCGGCAAAACGGCGTCGATGCTGCCAGTCTTCGCTGGCATGGCTGGGCGTGCTGAGCTGCATATTTTCGACGGAAAAGCGAGTTTCGACCTGGAACCGCTGCGGCCGATCGCGAGGACGTTCGATCGCAGCGGCGACATCGACGGACCGCTCGCCGATGCGCTTGAGCGGGTCGATCAGCTACGAGTCACCCGGGCGGAAGCGATCTACAAGCGCACCGGTATCTCGAATTTCTGGGACGTCCCGCTGGAAAAGCGCGAGGAACTGGAGATATATCCGGTCGTGGTGGTGATCGACGAGTGCCAGACCTGGCTGGACATCTCCGGCATGGACAAGGAGGAGCGCACGATTTCCTCATCCATTGCCAAGGGGGTACGTCAGATCGTCCAAAAAGGCCGCGCATCCGGGATCGTTGTCGTTCTGACCACGCAGAAGCCGACCAGCGAAAGCATTCCCACAGTCATCCGTGACAACGCCGGGGAGCGGATCGCATTCAGGGTGCTGACACGAGCGGCAGGCACGGCAGTCCTTGGTGAGCAGCCTGAGGGCGCTCCGCGACCCACCGAGATCCCCAAGTCGACGAAGGGCCGCTGCATCACAGCGACGGAGGATGGCGGAATGGAGCTCGCGCAGGCCATCTATGTCGCGCCCCGCGACGTCACAGCAGCACTCGCCGATGGGAAGCCGGTTCCCGACCAGCTCGCTGTCGCGCAGCGTCTGCTCGCGTCCTGACAGCAGGGCTGTTCGATTTCTCCTGTCCGGCGCGGCCCCTACAGGGGCCGCGCCGGACAGGTTCCTTCTAATACGGGTGTGGTTTGAATTTGCACAACGCCACGATCTGCTTACCCCCTCGGTTTCTGGGTTTGATGAGCAAGAAATCTGCATTCAATCCATGTAAACTACTGTGTATCTACACGATATGCAGATAATGTCTGGGTGGTAAAGATGGCGGTATCTGCACGATGCAACGAAGGGGACGGCATGGAAACGGCTCAGAAAACGACCACTCGGCGCGAGTGGGCTGTACGGGGAGGCATCGCGGTGGGTGCGGCGGCGATCGCGGTGGGATGTGTCGCCGGCTACGGCTTAATCCCCAAGGATGCTCCGGTTGATGATCGGTTGACGGCGCGGATACAGGAACTGGAGGCGGGCACGCCGCTGATGGACCCGAACGACCCGTTCTGCGAACCTCAGCCGCTTTCACCCAGTCGTCCGCACGTTCGTAGCTCCCTGGACCTGGAGCCGGGCGAGACCTGGCCGGAGGACTGCATGACACCGGACGAGGTGGACCAGTACAACCGCGACCAGATGAAAGAGCGGGAGCTATTCATCGCCATATGGCAGGCCGAACTCGCCTGGGGAGATGCCATGGACGAATCGCGAGCGTGGCGGGAAAGTCGGCGGGATCCCACAGTCATCTCGCTGGAAGGCGGTCCGACACCTAATCATCGTTGACGTACCGTGCCCCGAACCACGGTAGGGAGTAAGGCTTCCTGAACTACGAATACCCAAAAGGTCTGGTCGAACGAAGTTCGACCAGACCTTTTGGGTTGTGTCCGTGAGACCCCCACCGGGTGGTGAAGGCTCAGCGTGTGCTGAGGGCGCCCTCCCTGTCGGCGTCGGCGCGTACCTGCACGCGCCCCATCAACTGCTCCATCTGTGGCCACCCGAACTTCAGACCACCCGCGATCATCCCCACTCGGGTTTCGAGGTCCGGCGCGAAGGCGCCGAAGATGATGCGCGCAGCGGGAGCAAGGACATCGCGCTCAATCGCGATGACAGTCTCTTGTGACCAGCGGTCCTCGCCGGCAGCAGTAGTGTCCGGGTCGCCGAACACCTCCCGCAGCCCTTCCTCTGCGTACCCGAGCGCGACCAGCTCTTCTGCTGTGTAAAACGCCTCTACCTGTGTCATTGTGTTCTTCCCTCCGCTTTTAGCGGGTCCACCACTGGCCGAGTGGGAGACTGGTCCCGCCTCCGTCCAGTGGCTTCACCGCAAGAATCTGGTGATGTTGAAGGTATCCGCGTTCCATGCCGATCCGCCCACCGGCCAGCATCAGGCCCCACACACGGGCCGTGCCTTCACCAACCTCCGCGACCGCCTCGTCCCAGTGGTCACGCAGATTACGCGCCCAGTCCCGCAGCGTGAATGCGTAGTGCGGCCGTAGGCACTCCTCGTGCACGACCTCGAGCCCGATGTTCTGGATTTCGCTGATCAGACGCCCCGAACCGGTCAGCTCACCATCAGGAAACACGTAGCGGTCCATGAGTGCACGGCCACGGCCGCGCACATCATTGCGGGCGCGGGTGATGGTGTGGACCATCATCCGGCCGCCCGGCGTCAGATGGTCGCGGAAGAACCCGAAGTACGTCGGGTACTGGCCGACACCGATGTGCTCGGTCATGCCGATGCTGGTGATGGCGTCGAACCCGGTTTCGGGCACATCGCGGTAGTCGGAGTGGCGGATCTCCACCAGGTCCGACAATCCCGCGTCCTCGGTGGCCTGGCGTGCCCATTCGACCTGCTCGGCCGCGAGGGTGACACCCAGGACCCGGATGCCCCGTGCGGCTGCGTACCTGGCCATACCGCCCCACCCGCAGCCGATGTCGAGCAGCCGATCCCCCTCGCGCAGTCCCAGCTTGTCGAAGATCAGCTGGTACTTGCGGTCCTGGGCATCCTCGAGGGTCGTCTCCGGCGTCGTGTAGACCCCGCAGGTGTAGGTCATCGAGGGGCCGAGCATCCGCTCATAGAACGCATTCGAGACGTCGTAGTGATGATGGATCACCTCAGCATCGCGAGCCTTGGAGTGCGTGAGGCCGTGCAGGCGCCGCCGCCACCCGGGCACCAGCTCCTGCGGAGGCGGCGCAACCGGTCGCAGGACGTCGCGTCCCAATACCCTTGCCGCCTCGACCAACTCGGCCGCCGACGGACGACGGACCTCACGGAACGCGATCGCCGCTTTGAGTAGCGGATACGGGTCGCCGGGATGCGCACCGAGCAGGTTCAGATCCCCGGACACGTACGCCCGGGTCAGACCCAGCTCGCCGGGCGCCTGCACCAGGTACGCCAGCGCCCGCCGGCTTTTGACATGAATGCCGACCGGAGCGTCCTGCGGACCCACCCCACTGCCATCGAACGCTGTAATCCGCAGCGGCGCAGTGCCATCGGTGAACAATCCGAGGACACCCGCCACTGTCATCTGCCCCGGGCGCTGGGGAACCTCCGCCGGGCGTTCTGTGGCGTGCTGCGGTTGCGTAGTGGGCTGCTCTCCCACTGCGCTCGTCCTCGTTTCTTGCAGTGTCATTACTTCCCCTCGGGTCCGATTTCGTTTGCCACGTAAACGCTATCGCATTCCACCCCAACATTGTTCGGCCCGATCTGCTGAGTTAGTCGGCCGCCTTGCCGGAGGCGCCTGGCGGTAATTGAGATAGGGGACAGCGCATCGCCCGCGCTGACGCTGAGGCCTTCCTTCGGTCGCCCGCTCGTCGACCCGGACGGGGTACGTCAATGAATCGTCCCGGGTTTGGTGCACACCCTCCTTCTTGGGAAGGTAATCCTTATGCCGAATGTCTATCCAGCCGAGGTACGGGAGAAGGCCGTGCGCCTGGTCCTCGAACACCGTGGTGACTACGCCTCGGAATACGAGGCGATCCGCACAATCGCCGAACGGATGTCACTGAAGACGGAGGCCGTACGGGTGTGGGCCCCAAGGCCGAAGCGGCCGGTGGTGGCACCCGTACGGCGTCGGCGTCCGAGGCGGAGATCGAACTGCGGGCATTGCGCCGGAAGAACGCGGAGCTCAGAAGATCATCGAAATACTCAAAGCCGCAACGTCTTTCTTCGCGCGGGAGTGCGACCCGCCACGCAAATGATCTGCCGATTCATCGCCGAACACCGCGAGGAGTTCTTCGGTCGCATCGATCTGCCGTGTGCTCACCGAGCACGGGTGCTCGATCGCCCCGAGAACCTTCTACGCCTGGCGGAGCCGTCCGCTGTCGAAACGCGCCTTGTGGGACGTCAGCGCTACGGCGGTAGCGGTCGCAACCGCCAGGACGGCACAGCTGGTGCGGGATGCACGCATGAACGGGCAGCTCCTCGGATGAGGTGGGGTCGTCACCGGCCGGGCGGCAGGTGGTCAGGTGCAACGTAGCCACCAAAGGTCAGCGGGAACGAGGCACCTCCGAATCAGTGCGAGGGATTCCGGGCTTCAGTGGTAGTCACGACAGTGAGGCTTTCTCAGTAGCGGCCTCGCTGGAGAGTCGACAGAACGATGGCCGCCGCCACAATCGACCCGATCCTACTTGGACACAGACGGATTCGACGTAAGCACCTCCACCGTTGTTTCAGTTCGGCATTGGCACGTTCCCCGATCGCTCGAACCGCGGTCAACAACATGTTGTAGCTGCGGTTCTCCACCCCGAGACCGCGGCCCTTGATCGGTGTGTGCACCCCGATTCCGGCACCTTCGTAGCCCTTGTCGGCCAGAGTCGGTACCCCATCGGCGGCGGTCTTGTACAACGCACCCAAGCAGTGACTCCGCGCCGAAGTCAGATCATGAACACTGCCCGGATCGACCGGGCTCGACCACACCGGAAACCCGGACGGGTCGGCGAGGACCTGCACATTTCCGCCCTGCGTCTTGTGCTTGCCGGAATACCACAGGTGATGACCCTTGTCGTTTCGCTGTGCGACCCTGTCGATCTCGATCAGTGTTCCGTCCAACGTCATGTGCGACCAGCCTTCCTGCGTGGCTCGATCGAGAACGTTGTGCAGGTCCGGGGCGTGTTCGGCGATCACGGCGATCGCCTCGTGCAGATACCGGTACGAGGTGGAGATCGGCAGGCCCGCCTCACCGGCGAGGATCCGTAGCGGCGCGTCGTCGCGGAACCACCGCAGGACCAGCTTCGCCTGGGTGCGGACTGTGCCGGCCCGTCGATCGGATCGGGTGCCGGGTCGGCGGCGATGTGCCTGCAACAGCGAGGTCACGTGCCGCAGGGTTTCCTCGGGAACGTCGCAGATGGCAGAGTAGGTGAACACGTGGGGTCCTCGTAGGGGCAGTTCGGGATCTTGGTCGAAACCGAGCTTGCTGCATGGACCCCACGTCCTACTCTCGTGACACTCCGGCACCGCTGGTTACATCAACTTCTCGCATTTCCGAGTGAGAAAGCCTCAGTATCGGCGGATAGCCAGGTCAGAGCTTACGCAACCGACGCCAGCGGCGATCCACACTGCTGCCGCTCGGCCTACATGGTCGCCTATTTCTCAGCCATTCCAGCCGGGACCCGTTATAGCGGTGCCCACCGATATGGCAGCAGCAACGTCAGCTAACATGTTCAACATGGTAGCTGAACGGCGGAGCCTGATTCTGCGTGGAGTGCTCGACATCTGTCTGCTCACACTCCTCGACGACGGACAACCGGTGTACGGATATGAACTCACCGAACGTCTTGGCGCCCAAGGTCTTCTCATTGCTGAGGGGTCTACCTATCCGCTGCTGACACGACTGGAGAAAGCAGGCCTGGTGCGCTCCGAGCGACGCCCCTCGCCATCCGGCCCGCCACGTAAGTACTACTCGATCACTGATCAAGGTCGCGAAACCCTCGACAGTGGCAGGACTGAATGGAACGCCGTCGCGGCACCCGTAACCGCGCTGCTGAACACGCCGGATGCGAGCGCCTGATGAACGTCTCAATAGCCGCATCGGAACTTTGTTATCGCCTCGGCGGCTGTCGGTCATCTTGCTCGCGCCGGGCACGCACCAGTACGGGCGGGTGGGTTTGCCGGGTGTCGTTCACGATCCCGACAGGAAATGGTCCCGGCCACCTCGACGTCGATCAGTGGTGCCCGGCCACCGCGGTCCGCCCCGCGGAATGAAGACCCGCTTGGTCGGCACCGGGTCACAATTGAACGGCGCGCTCGATGATTCGCTCGAAGAACAGCTCCTGCGCGCCGACCGCACCGCCGCCGAAGTAGCGGGCGACCACTTCCTCGACCCCCGATTCCTTCGTGATGCCAAGCTCGTTGCATAGCACCGCGGCGTCGTCAAGGTCCCCTTGCGACTGCCGCGACGACATCGCCTTCATAGCCAACAGGTATCGCGGTGAAGCGATTTCGATGGTCAGGGACCGGCCGATCTTCTCGCTCCGGGGATGATCATCATCGTGCAACGGCATCAACTGCACGACGCCGTCACTGAGCCAATGCTTCGGCAGCCGATGCGTGGCGGCGATCTTCGCTGCGGCGTCAAGGACGACGTCGCGAGGCACGAACACACCGTCAATATCCATGGTGGTGCGGCGCGCATCGTAGGCCAGTGCCATCGCGGCGCCACCGACGATGAACACCTTCGCCTCGATTCCCTTGCTGGCCAGGTGCGCATCGAGCTCGGCGAGAAGCTCGCGGATCCGGGCGGCATTGAGTTCGACGTCGTTCACAGATGGATCAGACTCCTTCGAGGTTGCCGGCAGAGAGAATGATGTTGCGTTCGCGCAGCTGGATCGGTGTGCGTAGGTACTCGAGCCACCGGTACTTCCCGGTGTTCAGGGGGTCGAACAGGTCGGGGCTGAAGCGGTCGCTGTTGCGGCACCACTGCAGGATCCTGCTGTCGCTGACTCGATCGACGCCGGTGATCTCTGCGACGCCGGCGAGGATGGCGTCCCAGCCGCGATGGCCGGTCGAGGGCGGTTCGAGGTGGAATGCGTCGATGTCTGCGTCGCTGGCGAGTCGGTCAGCAGCAAGTCTGCACTCGCGCAGGACCCGCACCAGGAACGGCCAGTCCGGATCGGCCGGGACGAGGGTCGCGAACTGGGCGTAGGTAGTCAAGTTCCCGGTGAGGATCTCCGAGTCGGAGTCGAGGCGGTCGAGGATCTGCTGACGCAGATCAGATGCTTTGGCCGGCGGGGGAGCGAGGGGGGAATCTCCGGTGACCCAACTGATGTTCTCGCTGTTGAGGGGCATGACTGTCGACCTCCCGCCTTCGCCTGTCGGACCGTGTCGGTGCACATCAAGGGTACTGTCCGTCGGTACGCCGTGCTGTCGCTGCGCAGCAGATCAATGCTCGCCCCACCCCAGAGTGTGCAGGCGCGTCGCTTCATCAAGTCCGGTCAATCGAGTCCGGTCATCGGCGTCGACGCGGGCAGAACTCAGTGGTGTGACGTGAGTCGTCGCCGTGCCGAGAATCGAACTGGATCCCCGCTACCGATGCTCCCTCAGAGTTGATGGGAGTGTTGATCCACGGCGAGATCGCCTGGGTGAGTCCATGGGGGCGGCCGTCGCGAATCGCTGCTGTGTCGAGGTCGGCGAGGCCGTATCGGATTGCGTGGGTTCGGCAGAGGGTTCGCCACATCCGCTGGATCTTTCCCACCCGGCAGGGAAAGCGCCCGTAGTCTTTCCGCGCGTGGACGATGCCGACGCCCCGCGGGGCAGAGGCCAGGGCGTGGCGGCGGCAGCAGTCACCCGCCAGCGGCGAACTGGCGTGCAGCTGCGAGGTGCTGGCGGTTGGTCGTCGAGGATCGGGCACACGCCGTGAACCAGGTCTGTGTCGATAGTTCGCCGTCGACCAGCGCAGGCACGTCCCCGATATCCTGGGGACATGACGAAACCCGCCGTGACGCCCGAGACGCTCGCCCTGCACGAGCTCATCGACGCGCGTCGCGACGACCTCCAGAAGCTACTGGTCAAGTACGCCGCGACGAGCCCGAAGCTGTTCGGCTCCGTCGCCCGCGGCACCGCGCACGCCGACAGCGACATCGACATCCTCGTCGAGATGGATCCCGCAGAGGGAAACCTGCTCATGCGGGCGTCCGGGCTCATGGAAGAAACCCGCGCACTCTTCGGCCGCGACGACATCGACGTGTTCCCGGTCCAGCTGCTCAAGCGGCCGATTGCAGCGTCGGCGCTCGAGGATGCGGTCGCACTGTGAGCCGCGATGCCGGTCAGCGCATCGCCGACGTCCTGCACGCCATCGACCGATGCACGCGGTACGTCGGCGCGCTCGACAGCGGCGACGCTGATCTCCTGGAGATGGCTGAGGATGCGATCGAACGGAACCTGCAGATCATCGGCGAGGCAGCGAACCACCTTCCGGCGGAGATCACTGATGCGCACCCTGAGATCGCCTGGCCGCAGATCCGCGGCTTCCGGAACGCCCTCGTCCATCAGTACTTCGGGGTCGATGCGGACGTTGTCCGCGATGTTGTCGAGCACCCCTGACGGGCGACTCGGCCGCACGCTCCCTCCCACGTGCCTGCACGGCCGCGGCGAGATCGAGCACGGCGGGCACGGGCAGATCGGACTGCGGCCGCCGTAGATGCATCCCGATCGGCGCGCTGCTGTGACGTTGCCGGCCTGCGGTCCGTCGTAGGCGGATCTGGGCCGGGTCTGATGAACGGAAGCCGCGGAGCGGTGCGTCGCTGCATCGAATGGACTCGGTAGTTCAGTCTGCGCTTGCTCCGGGTGTGGTGATCGAATCGGTGGGCGTATCCGATGAGCGGTTGCATCCCGGGTCAGAGACGTCGTGCCCGTCCGGTACCGACGTACCTGAGGTGATGGACCTCGTCGAGCACTTTGCCCACCTGTTCGAGCGTATCGGGGTCGGACAGCACCTCGCGAGAACTGACGACCTGCAGCCCGGTAGAGTCGAGGTCGTTGCGGTCCAGCAGCATCACGGCCTTCTCTGCCGGATTGTTCCGGCAGCGATAGATCACCCCGTCTGTGTGCGGGGCGGTGTCGAGAATGGAATGGCACGTCGATCGACACCAGCTGTATCCGTCGCGGTCGCAGCCGACCAGGGTTCCGGACAGGTTCAGCGATTGCAGATCCCCATCCACCAGTGAAGCAACAACGATGTCGCGTTCGAGACGCATCACCGTGTGGGTCTTGTCTGCGAGGCGCGTGCGCCGCAAAATACCGCTGCGGGGAATGGTCATGTCGCGCAGGACGCCCTCCGCGACCGCACCGGCGAGCGAGAACGCGACGTACAGATACCCGCCGTGTGAGGTATCGATAGGCTCGAATCTGCCCTGGAGCGGATCGCCGAGGACACGGATACCGTTCCTATTGAACGAGTTCGGCGGGTACGCCGACGATGTGCTCGAGATCCGGTGCAGTTCGGTCCCCGCGCGGATCCGCTGTGTCTGAGGGGGCCTCCCGTTGTATCGCTCCGTGGCCACCGATCAATCCATGCCCAGCTGCTCGGCCTCGACCATCAGGTCGACGTCCTCCTCGGTCAGGTGACCCTGCTCGAGCCGGTCCACAGGCCGCTCTCCGCCGATGAAGGCATTCTCGGTGAACCACCAGTCGAGCGTGCCCCAGGGGTCGAGGTCGCATTCCATCGCCCGGTTGGCGTACTCGGCGGTCGGGCGGATCCGCTTGTGTCCTCGATCGAACTGGAACAACGGATAGCGGTACTGGTTACCGACCTTGAGTCCGAGTAGCTGATGCGATCGTCTCTTGTTGTTGGCCAGCGCTCGATTCGGTTTGCCCTGGGGCGAGAGGATTTCGGAGACCTGCATCGACGAGATGGCATCGCGAGACAGCGAAATGGGCAGTTCATAGGTCAGGTTCCCGGTCGTGGTCTCCAATTCGACCGCGTCGGGCTGGTCAAGGTCCGTGGCATCCTTCCCCTGATCGCCTGCACAGGCTATTGAGGCGGTTTCGGCCACGGCCGAATGCAGCACGTCGACCCCGTGGACGAGGGTATTGCGAGCTCGGCGACGCGCCGAGAGCAGCTCGATGACCACCTCATCGGTGTTGGCGGTGTCGAAAGCTGCGTGCATGACAATATCGCGAAGTGCAGGTACTTCGACGGTCTTCAGTTCGTTGCGGAACGTCTTGGTGAGCCACTGCAAGGTCAGTCCGGTTTCCCGCAGGTTGAAGGTGACCGCGAAGTTCAGGCCTATCTCTCCTTCGACGTCCTGGGTTGCGATTTCGAAGGAGGAGACCACATTCTTGATCTCTTTTTCCCATGCCAGCAGATTCGTGGCTGCGTCGACCGCCTGCTTGGTGGCGGCAGGGTAGTGCGGCGGGCGGGGGCGGGAACGGGCTCTGAATGGGCTGCCGTCGGGAGGCCGGGCAGCCCATTTCTTCGTGGTGCCATGTCGAATTTTCGTGACCATGGCAGTTCGGCCGGCGAACCGATGCGACGTTGCTTCCGTGTGTGTCTTACGAAGCCCCAGGGCTTTGCTGGAGCTTGTCGCGTTGGGCATGACCACTCCTTCGTACGATACATTTCTTACGCTCTACGGTTATCGTATCAGTCGTAATATTCGTAGTGCAGTGACGGAGGTCGAGAGGGCTCTTGCACCGAACCGTCCGCGTAAGTACCGGCCGCTGACCCACTGTGCCTTGGCGTGAGGTGAGGTCGCCCGGCTGACCGGCCTGACGCTCGGCATCGCGGCCGGCGGCCGTGAACAGACTCTTGTCAGAGTGCGATGGTGAAGACGCGCGATCCGCAGGCAGATATGACTCGCGTGTCGAGAAGGACCCGAGGCTGGGAGATGACATCATCGCATCCGAGAACATCATGTAGCGAGCGGAAGGCCACCCTCTACCCATGGACCATCGCACTACCCGAGGACGCGACCGCCGCCTCGATCCACGTGATCGACAGCATGCTCCTGGCGCGACATCGGCAGAGATTTCGGCCGCCGGATCTGACACCACCGAGACCATCCACCGCGCGTTGTTCTCGGATTACGAGTCGTCGGTGCATTCCTCCTCGTCACCAGGGCAGTGAACGTGCCGACCTGGATGATCAGTGAGCGTGCCTGCGCCGCGGTGATCAGTTCATCGTGAGCCGCTCGACCGCGACTCTGGTCGAGCAGTCCAACATCCGAGGCGGCGGGAGAACAGCGTCGTCATCGACGCCCCCGCTGGGGTGGTGTCGTCGCAGGGTTGCGCACAGCACTGGGAGACGCTTCCCTCGGTGAAGATAATTGCCGATCTTTGTCCGGCTGGAAGCGGCAGTCGATACGCCTTCGACATTGCTTGGCGGGCGGAATCACTCAGCAGCGCAATCACGTCCAATGGGTGTTCGGGTACGCGGTAAGACAGGTTGCCCGGTGGGTCAACGGGACTCTCGGGCAACACCACCGGTGAGGCCGGAGCCCGAAAGGCAGTGCGGGACCTGAGCGGCGCGGCGGGAACGGTCATCCTCCGGGGTCGAGTGCGCCCGCCGGACGCGCTGCCTGTGTGGTCGGGCGGTTTTCGAGATGCGCTCGCTGGTTCACCTCTGGCGAAGAACGGACAGCAGGGCGCATCAGCGCATCGCCAGGGATCTTCGATTCGGTGGGCGCGATCACCGTGCACGGTGAACCCATCTCGAAAAGTAAAGTTGGAGGGGAGATTTGGATTCCGGTCGGCGTGCTGGTGGGGTGATGGTATGTGTCCCTCGGTGCATCGTCCGCTGGCACACTCACGCATTTCGCCCATGTTCCCTGCGTCCCCTGTAGTGTCGCGTCCAGCGGGCCGCGGCACGTGCATGCGTCCAGGTCCACCGTCTGATCGAACCGTACGTGGCCCGCCTCATCCCTGCAGCAGCTGTGATTGCTGTTGATCCTGACCGGGGTCGCGGGCAGCGACGAGAAACGCTGCCACTGCGTCATGTGGACATGCGCCGTGCAGCTGACAGGTTCGCAGAATAGGTGCGATGGTGTCGATCGCGGGGCGAGGTCCCTTCGAAACCGTGGTGCAGTGCGGTACGCGCCCTGCTCGCGCCGCTGACGGCGACCCCGCGTCCTGCCGGCGAAGATCGTGCCGCACAGCGGAGTTCTGTGTTCCGTGAGCGCCTCCGTCGGGCCTCGCCCTCGAACCCGGGTGCGTGGGCACCGGAGCGAGGGTGCAGCGAAAAGACTCATCGCGTCACGAACCGCTGAGTCTTTCCGCCGGAAAGACTGCAGGTCTCCTTTCGGCCACGGCCTGCCGGTGCGGGTTGGTGATCGTGCCGCGTCGTAGCGCGTCGACCACGCTGCGGCGCCGCGGCGCGTGCGGAGGTGTGTGTTTCGTCGTCGGTCGGTGATCCGGCGACCGGTGAGCAGAGTCGCCGGATCGCGTACCCACGTCAAGGGTGTCCTCGAGGGCCCGCGCTGCGCGCAGCGCCGCCCCAGCCGGAAGAGCGGTCTACGAATATTTCCGGCTGAACGTCGACGAGAACTCTGAGATCGTCGAGGAGTTTCTGGAACCATTACTGTTGACGGTGAACAATATTCGCTCCAGCACGCGCTCTTCCGCCGCCACGTGGTAGCAGCTCGTCTCCGGGGACCGCACACCAGGGAGCAGCGCGCGCACCTCCGGCCGCTGCTCGACGTCGAGGGCTTCTCGTTCGGAGCCTGCGGTTCGGCGGCTCCCACCCCGGCGGCGGGGCCCCGCCGCCGGGGTGAGGACCGGGGCGGCGGGGCCGGGTTCACCGCGCGGGGGGTCGCGGTGAACCAAGGGTCGCCCGACAAGTATGTGGGTGACCGCCGTGGACGATACTGCACTGTGTGCCTGTCGGAGTGCCCGACCCGGCTCCTGCCCCGACACGCGCACGTGCGGGATGGTCGGTGGCTGGGAGTCTCGTGTGCACATGTCCGCGGGTGTGTCCGTCGGTGCCGCTCCGCGAATGCGAGCCTGGGTCACCGCCGGCGAAGGTTTCCGCCGGAAACTCGTGCGTCGACGCCGGTGCGGTCGTCGAGGTCGTCGATGAAGCGGCGGGTGAGGAGGTGGTGTCGGTGATGAGGGCAGCGTCGGTGCGGGTGGAACTGGGGGAGGCTGCGGGCAGGGTGTGTGTTTCTGATGGAAAGAGTGCCGGGTGCATGTGCACCGTTTTCGGAGGACACGACGACGCTTGTCTGCGCTGGATCTTTCCGCCGGAAAGATCCAGGCATCTTTCCGGCGGAAAGATCGGGTGTCGAGTCGAGGGGTTTCCGGCGGAGGCGGTGCCGCCCGCTGGTGGTCGGGGGACCCGACTCGCGCGTGCGGGGTGTGGTGATGGGGTGCAGGGTTCGTGGGGGGCCCGCGCGCCCGGCCGGGGCAGATGGGTGAGTGAACGGGGGGAGAGGGGGCAGTTCGTGCTGACGTTCGACGTGCTCGGCAGGTGTTTCCTTGGTTCCGCCGCTGTGCTCACGTCGGTCAAGAGCTGGTTTTCGCAGTCCGCAGGTCGTGACGTGATGCTCTCCCGGGCTGGTGCGTGAGGCGTTACGCCGTGCCGGTGGCTACCGTATGTCGTCACCTGTCGGGGTCGGTGTGGGTCGTGTCGGTGTCGCTGCGTGCCCTGTCGATGATCGGATCCCGGTTGGGTATCCAGTAGGCGAACCGGAATGTGCTGATGCCGGCCTGGTGTGTCGGGGACGTCGACTGCAGATGCAGTCGTGTCCATCCGGCGATGCCACGGTGACGTAGTTCGGCTTCCGCTGCGTTGATCGCCCCGTCGGCGGACAGGGTGAACGGTAGGTCGAGCGAGACGTGCCGGATGCCCACACCTCACGGTATCGCCCGAGGACACGCCGGAGGCCACGATCACCGCAGCCCCCGGTCCTGAGGATCGTGTGCGGCGAGGCTGAGCGAGACCATGGCCCTCCCAGAGGACCTGGATCGACGGTGTCCGGATCAGCGTCAGGCCCGGATCTGCGCCACCGGAGGTGACGGGAACCGCGGCCGTGAAGCGCCCGTCGGAGCACGAGCGCCGATTCGGGCGGTCGATGCCCCTGGCCAGAGATCTAGAGCTTCTACGAGATCTTCGTAGAGCGTGGGACCGAATTCGTTGTCGGACCGCCACGCGCCGCGTGGTCGAGGTGCATTCGACTCCGGACGTGCGACAGTGCGACCCCGCGGCGGGAGGTCAACTCCTGGGATGGTTTCGGAAGCCTTGTGCGCCATGAGGTCCCGACAGAGGCGGCCGCAGCAGGAACGGCAACCGTGAGTCGGGGTCCGGGTTGCGTGCGATCACGATGTCCACGAGGTTCGGCACCTTTTCGCTCGGCGGGTTCTGTCGAGCAGTGTCCGACACGAGGTGCCCACGTGTCGACCGGAAAGCATAGGGTGGGCTCCACAAAGCCGGTCGCCCGATGAAAGGTTCTCCTGCCGCGCATGTCCCACAAGAACAGAGCATCCGCCGGGCAGAAACGCGCCGCGAAAGCCAAGAAGCGGCAGCAGAAGAACCACGCGACGGTGGTCTCGCTCGCAGATCGCTCTCGCCGAACCGCGGTCGACGACTACCAGCGGCTCATACCCGCATTCCATGCGTGGCTGCTCGACAGCGACATAAGCACCGGGGTGGAGATTGCCGCGGCGCACGTCGCCGGTGTCGGGCAGGCCGTGGACGTCCTCGCTCAGGACACTACCGGGTTCTCGGCGACCGCGTGGCGCACCTCGGACCTCGACCATCTGCTCGAGACGGTGCCGGGCGGCGGGCACGACCAGCTTCTGATCGCCGGCGAGGTTGCGGCCTATCTCCTGTTCCTCGGCGAGTCGGGGTTGTGGACGGGGTCGGAGGACGACTTCGAGGACTGTATCGAGACGGTGGACGCGTACCTCGACGAGGCCGGGGAGACGTTCTGGGATCAGCCCGTTCCCACCGTCGACCCCGACATCGAAGTTGCTGCGCTGACGGCGCTGCCACCAGTGCAGCGAATGTCGGCACTGCTCGACTGGGTCGGTTCGTCGCGACCGGTCACCTCGACCGGTGCGTTGAAGCTCGCCGCGGTCCCGGAAGCGGCGGCGCTGTTCGGTCACACGGTCACCGCCGCAGCCCGTGGCGCCACCACTGCCGCCCTCGTCGACGACACCGCGGCGTCCCCCGACGTGCCGCCGCGGTCCGTGAGGTCCATGTGGGATGTGGCGGGCCTGTCGCAAGCGTGGACGGTCGCACACGACACCGGTCTTCTCACGAGTAGCTCCACCGCCGCCGTGCCCGGTCCCGCCGTAGCGCTCTGGCACGATCCGGACGAGGACCCCGACGCGTTTCTCGCCTTGTGCCGGGAGGTCGTCTCCGGCTGGCTGATCACCAGTCTGTCCACGCGCGGCACCACGCGCCTGACCCCCTACCTCGAGATGCTGGACCAGGCGGTCACGGTCGTGTTGATGATGGGAATGGGCGACATGCCCGTACCGTGCGACCGGGACGAGCGACAGGCGGCGTTCGAGTCGGCCCCGGACGGGTTGCTCGGTCTCATCGACCTGGTCGCGGACACCCGCGCCGAGACCTGGGTCGCCGACGGGTTCCTCGACACGACCGGCGGCGTCTACCGGGTCCCCGATCCGCTGGCACCGGCGGTGCACCGCGCGCTCACCGTGCTCGTCGGCGAGGACGCGGTCGTCGAACCCGAGCGGGGTCGCCTCTACACACTGAAGATCTCCCTGTGCGATATGAAACCGCCGGTGTGGCGGCGGATCATCGTCGACAGCGGACTACCTTTGTGCTGCCTGCACGAGATCATCCAGGCGTGCTTCGAGTGGGACGACAGCCATCTGCATCAGTTCACCGACGGCACACGGAATCGGACGGGCCGCACCTACCTACCGGCACACCAGTTGACCGATGATGTCGTGTTCACCCGTCGCGATACCGTGGCGGAGGAGACCGTCACTATCGCGGCTGCACTTCCGAAGGTCGGTGCGACGCTGACCTACGAGTACGACTTCGGCGACAACTGGACCCATGAGATCGTTGTCGAAGCGATCGGTGATATCGACCCGGATGCTCCACGCGCGGTATGCAGGACCGGACGAGGTAGGGCACCCGCCGAGGACTGTGGGGGATCGTGGGGGTGGGCGCACCTCGTCGCGACGGTCAATGATCCGACCGCGGACGAGCATGAGGACATGCGCGACTGGCTCGGTCTGACACCGGGGGAACGTGTGGATCCGAGCGTGTTCGACCTCGACGCGGCGAACGGGCGGTTGCGGAGAATGTTCGGGTAGCACCGCAGGACATGTCGAGCTCGGCAGGACTTGTCATCGCGCAGGGCTGCGATGAGTTCACAGAGCCTCTGGTCGGCCACTGGTCCTGCGGGCAGGGTGCTGAGGTTGCTTGCTCCTTCCGCTGATCCGATCCGCGCCTGACGGATTAGACTGCCCAGCATGTTCTTCGGCCCCCGCAGCGGTGTGGAGGTGCCCCTCTTCGTTCTTTCGTGGGCCACTGCGAGCCCTATGTTCGTTCCGGCACCCCGTCGGCGCTGGCCTGATCGCTGCCCGATTGGTGAATTGCCTCATCTCGAGGACAATTCCCGTCCCCGGGCTCTACCGGTGTGCCTGGGCCGCCGCGGGGCCACCACCGCGACAACCTGAGAAGCGGGACAACCCGAGAAGGAAAGACCTGCCCAGCACTGCACTCGTCACGCCAGGGGACGACTGGTCTCCGGTGCTCCTCCACGTCCCGCATGCCTCCCGCATCATCCCGCCCGAGGTGCGCGCGGACCTGCTGCCCACCGATGTCGCCCTCGCCGCCGAACTCGACGAAGCCACCGACACCGCCACCGACGAGATCGCAGCAACAGCACTGCGCCACACCGGCCTAAGGCCCACGACCGTGGTCAACACGGCATCGCGGCTGGTGATCGACCCCGAACGGTTCGCCGACGCCGAGGAACCGGCAGGCGTATACGGTCGGGGCGCGGTCTACACCCGCACCTGCACCGGTACGCCGCTGCGTGCAGAGCCGTACCCGCACGCCGAGCACCTGCTCGACGGCTATTTCCGTCCCTACACCGACGCGGTCACCGCCGCGGTCGAGGAGCGGCTGCGTGTGTGCGGGCGGGCGGTGATCATCGACCCGCACTCCTACCCGGAAAAGCCGTCCGGATTCGAGGACCCCGCCGCCGCGCCCCCCGCTGTGTATCGGCACCGACCCGGTCCACACCCCCGACTGGCTGGCAGACGCCACCCGTGGCGCATTCGCGTCCCTGGCCGAGGTCGACCAGATCGCCGAGAACACGCCGTATGGCGGGTGTTATGTACCGCTGCGTATTACGGTCGCGACGCGCGCGTGGTGTCGGTGATGATTGAGCTGCGCCGTGATCTCTATCTGATCGATCCGCGCACCCCAGATGCCGAGCGGGTGGAGCGGCTCGGCCGTGCCCTGGCCGCCCTGATCGACACCGCCACCGCACGGGCCGTCGAGGTGTAAACCGGAACCCGGGCCCGCGTTGCATCCCGCACGTGCGTCAGAGTTTCTCGGTGAGATCACCTCGCCGAGACGCCGGCGCTGGCGCTGGCGCTGTATGACTCCACTGCCGGCGGCCAGGACGACGATGGAACAGCGGCCGGCCGGTCGGACCCCGATGACGGTCCTCGCGGGCGTCGGTGGGTCGGGAGGGAAGAGGGGTTTTCTCGGGTGCCGGACCGGTGCGGGCGGACCGTCGCGCCGCCCGATTCTGCAGAGTGCGTGGGGAGTGGGGGAGTAGGAGGAAACAGCAGGTTAGGAAAAGAAATGGTGTCGTCCGACGGTGTGGAGCGGGTGAAGAGTGTGGTGCCGAAACGGGTGAAAGACACTCGGAGGTACCCCCGTGGAGGGTGCATCGCTGGGCATGGTGGGGGTGGCCGTGGTGGATCGTCCTGGCCCACGCCTGGGGTCGCGAGTGCGGGCCGGAGTCGAGGGGGATGGTTGCAGGTGTCAGATTTGGACGAGTCCGCGGCGCTCGATCCGGCCTGAGCGCGGTCGATACCCCACGGCACGATGGAGTCGCCGGTGGACCTGGTGATGTGATACTCGAACGCCGTGAGTTGTCGTCGATGCGGGCCCGTCGCCGCCGTTGCCCGGCACCCCGGCCACCCTGATGACCACCGCAGCGAGCCGCACGATCGGTCCGACGACCATGACGGCGTCCGGGCGCCGACTCAGGAGCATCTCGCATTCTCCGCAGCGCTGGCCGACGCCGGCACCATAACCGTGTGCGTCGGCTTCGGCGGCCACCAGGGCGTGGATGAATGTCGACAGCAGTGCACGCAGCAGGGTCTGGGCTGGCGGTGGCGAGTCGCGCGTCGAGCAGCTCGAGGCCGGAGGCCACAGGCAGGGTGGCCAGATCGTTGAGATCGTCGATGCGCTCCACGCATGATCGTCGAATCCGGATGGAGGCTCTCGGCTGGGCGAGCAGCTGTACCTCCGGAGCGTGTCCGCACGGGACCCCGTGCCCGCCAGTACCGGGCACACCCACCTCGAAGTCATCACCCGCCCGATCCGCGACTGTTCCTTGCCCGCCACGGTGTCCGGGTCATCACAGTTCCGCGTCGCGGCCTGCCGCCGCCCGTGGTCCAAGTTCGGTCCTGCGGGTGAGTGTCCGATCTCGCCGGCATCACCGGTCCGCCGCCTGCCGAGGTCGGGGGTCGGAACGCCGAGATGCGGTGAGGCGCCGATGGTGTGGCGTCTCGGCGGCGACTGCCCCCCGGGGGCTCGCGGTGATCAGCAGATCGGTCGTTGATCGGCATGGCCGGGTCGGCCGGGTGACGGGTAGGAGCGTCGGCCGGTCCGTCTCGCGGACCAGGGCACCATCACCTCGCTCGACGCCCTGTCCGGTGAGCCGGTCGAGAAGATCCTCGACCGTGCCGGAGCCGGTGCGGGATCCGCTCGCACTCGGGCCGCCCGGCGCCCGGGCGCAGGCATGTCGTGTCAGTGTCGCGGGGAGATCTCACGGCGCTGCCCGACGCGGAACACGAGTACCAGGATCCGGGTGTCGTCGATCTCGTAGACGATCCGGTAGTTGCCGGTGCGCACCCGCCACTGCCCGTGACCGCCGACCGGTCGCGTCGCTGCCGGTGGCCGTGGTTCGGCGGCGAGCAGTGCAATGGCCGCGTGGATTCGTCGGTGACCCGCCGGCTCGAAGGTGCGCAGTTGCCGGGCCGCGGCGGGGGTCAGCGCCACCTGGTATCTCATGCGAGGCCGAGATCGGCCTTGACCTCGTCCCACGGTATCGGCGACGCGCCGGCCGAATGCATCTCGGTGCGGGCCTGCTCGGCCGCGTGGAGGTCGGCGATGTCCTCGGCGAGTGCGAGGAGGCGGTCGAGGTCGTCGGCGTCGATGACCGCCGCGATCCGGCGTCCGCGGCGCGCGATGTAGACGGGGTGGTGGTCGGTGCGTGCGCGGTCGATGATCGCGCCGAGTTGGGCACGCGCGTCGGAGATGCTCAGGGCCGCGGTATCGGACATGCGCGTATCGTACGTCACTGACCGAATCGTGTTGTCAATCTGCTTGGTGTGCAGGTGGTCTCGTGCGTGAGCGGACTACCGGACGCCTATCGGACGATGCTGCTGCGCAGCCCCGCTGTCGTGGTGCTCGTCGAACGCTTCCGCGCGCGGGTGTCGTGTGACACGTATGCGCCTCGCGAGGACCTCCCGGTGTGCACGCGTCCCGGGTTCATGAGGGAGTGTCGGGAACTGCCCACAGGACCGCGCGGGGTCGTCGGCCGGGGCGGGGGAGCAGCGCCCGGAGGCGGGCGACGTCGTCCTCCAGTGCCTGGTGCAGGTGGGGCCGTACGTCCTCGGCGACGCCTGCCGGTAGCGGGCAGCCGCGGTGGACGAGGTCGGCGGTGTTGGCGACGAGCCGGATCGCTCGCATGACGAGTGACTCCGGCACCCCGATGACGGGCAGGTCGTTGTCGTGGTTTCTGGTCAGGACGCCGAGGGTGGAGATCAGCGACAGTGCCGCGGCCGGCTCGCCGGGGCCGTGGTGGGTGCCGGTGAGGGCGGCGACTTCGGTGAGGGCCGCGATGGCCGCGCCGAGGGTGGACAGGGGCATGGTGAACCATCCCGGGTCTCATGCACACACTGTCATTTGTGTGCGACCGGTTGATCGGCACGGTGTTCAGCGTAGTACTTGGCTTCGTACTCGACCGGTGGGATCCGCCCGAGACGATGCATGAGCCGGCCGGCGTTGTACCAATGCACCCACGCCGAGGTGGCCTCCTCGACGTCACTGACGGTGCGCAACGGGCCCTTGCGGAACGGGGAATCGTCGGCGATGCACTCGGCCTTGTAGAGCCCGATCGTCGTCTCCGCGAGGGCGTTGTCGTAGGCATCGGCCACCGACCCTATCGACGGCCGAAGCCCTTGCAGGAACAGGGTTTCCCCGAAGCGCAGAGCCGTATATTGCGAGCCTGCATCCGAGTGGTGAATAGTGCTCCCGCGCAAAGGATTACCTTGCACCGACCGCAGCCTGCAGGCCTGATTCACCGCCCGTTGAACGAACGCTGTTTCCTTCGACGTCGACACCTCCCAACCGACGATCGTGCCGGCGAACGCATCGATCACGAACGCCGTATACGCGAAGCACGGCACCATCCGCACGTAGACATCCCACGCCGGTCAGGTGTCAAGCGGCGGCCGGTTTCGGGCCGTCGTGAGGCTGGGGCCAGGCGGCCTGGTCGTCCCACGGCTTGCCGTGTTGCAGGCACCACCACAGGCGTCCGAGGAGCTTGTTGGCGAGGTTGCGCAGGGCGGCGTTGTGGTGGTCTCCGGCGGCTCGGCGTTTGTCGTAGTGGGCGCGGGCGCCGGCGGACTTGGTGAGCATCGAGAACGCCCACCAGTGGCAGGCGTCGCCGAGGCGCTTGTTGCGGACCTTGCGGGCCTTGACGTAGTGCGAGCGTCCGGAGGCGCGGGTGATCGGCGCCGTTCCCGCGAACGCCCGAAGCCCGGCAGGACTTCCGAATCGTAATGGGTCGTCGCCGATCTCGGCGAGAACCCGGGCGGCGAGGATCGGCCCGAGGCCCGGGGCCGAGCGCAGGATCTGCGCTTGCGGGTGCGTGTCGAAGACCCGGCCCAGCTCCTTCTCGAGGTCGTCGACCGCCCGGTGCATCGACGCGACGATGCCGAGCAGCCCGGTGACCGCCCGGCCGAGGGCCGCCTCGACCTGCGGAGGCTGCCGCAGCGCCGGCGCCTGCAGTTCGGCGAGGATCTGCTCGACCAGGCCCGGGTCGTTGCGGCGGCCGCTGCGGTGCAGCAGGGACTCCAGCCGCCGCCGGGTCAGCTTCCGGCCCGCAGAGGGGGTTGGCGCCGCCGTCAGCACGGTCAACGCAGCTCGGTGCTTGAGGTTTGGGAATGCCTGCAGTGCAGCAGGATAGAACTCGAGAAGCACCGAGCGGAGCCGGCTGATCGTCTGGTGCAGTGCCCAGATCGCCTCCTGGTGCTGACGGGCCAGGGCCTTGACCGCCCGCCCATGTTCGCTGACCGCCGGCAGCACCCGGTGCACCTCGGGGTCGGTGCGCAGGATGTTCGCCAGGACCGCGGCGTCGCCGGGGTCCGACTTGCCGCCGGCCTGCCCGTGGCGTTCGCGGTAGCGGGCCACCGCGCGGGGGTTGATCGGGTGGATGGTGAAGCCGGCTTCGGCGAGGGCGACGACGAGCAGGTTCTTATCGGTCTCGATGGCGATCGGGGTGTGCTCGGGTGTGCCTCCGTTCTCGGCGATCAGCGCGAGCAGTTCGTTGAATCCTCTTGCGCTGGTATTGATTCGTTCTCGCGCGACGATCTGTCCGGTGTCGTCGGCGAGCGCGACATCGTGGTGTGCCTCGGCCCAGTCGATCCCGCAGGTGATCCTCATGTGCGATCCTTCCGTGTCGGCGTCGTTCCCTTGCGGAGCTCGGGGTGGTGCGGCGACCTAATGGACAGCGCTCGCGGCGCGGCATCTCACAAGCCGATCACGTGCCCCGGGGACTGGCAGGGCCACCGTCTACGTACAGACCTCTCACGCAGTCCGTGTCATCAACAGCAGTGGTCACCTTCCAGCAGCTCACCGCTTCAGACTGCGCCCGGATCGGTGAAATCTCAGTGACCACCTGCCGGTCGCTTCCTCGTGTCGGATCGGATTCCGACCCTCCCATTAGGTGATGTCGGTGAACCACGCCGCATCGAGACGGCCCTGGTCGAAGCACCGCTCGACCAGGTCCGGCGGGAACGACGCCTGCGGATCGACCACCGTGGTCTTGACCTTGAACGTGCGTGGACTGATACCTTCGATCCCCGCCGACGCCATGATCTTGGCCACCGTCTTCTTCGTCACCACCTCACCGCGTGCCCGCAGCTCGGCGGTCACCCGCGGTGACCCGTACGTTCCCCTCGATTCCCGGTGGATATCGACGATCTTGACTTCGAGATCGGCTCGCCGTTGCTGCCGCGGCGTCGCCACCACCGAAGCCCTGCGTGTGACGTGCTGGTAATAGCCGGACGTGGACACTTTCAGTAGTCTCGCCATCCGCCTGATCGAAAACCGTGCACCTTCCGGTGCGGCAGTGCCGGCGGTGTCCTCGATGTTCTCGGGGCAGGCGTACTTCACCATCAGATCGAACCGGGTCGATTCTTCTGCATCGCGGCAAAGTACGCCGAAGCTTTTACCAAGAACTGGTTGTCCTTCTCGAGTTCGCTTACGTGCCTTCGTAATCGGAGTAACTCGGCACGTTCGGCAGCGTCGAGTGGTTTTTCTCCCTGGGCGTCGGCGGCGGCGATCCTGCGCCGCTCGACTTTGACCCATTCACCCAGCAGGCTCTCGTTCAAGCCCAGTTCGCGGGCGACCTCCGCGATGGTGCGTCCGGAATCGATCACTCGATGGGCAGCCTCGACCTTGTACTCGGCTGTGAACGACCGGCGTTTACGAGGGGGCATACGGACATCCTTCCAGCGGGAACGGTGTCCCGCCAATTCGGTGTCCACATTCCGGGGTGAACCTCAAATGCATGTGAGCATTTCCACCGATCGACTAGCTCGTATGAATGATATAACGTGCTCCCACAGGATAGTGCCCCCGACGACGACGGCGATCGCGTACCGCCGTACCGGCAGCCGACGAACCCTGTAGTCACGAATTGCTGACCTCCACTCTCGAGGCGGTGTGCGTGCGCTTCTCCCAGTGGATGAGCGAGATCGGAATCCGGTACGAGAACAGGGAAGAGAGCGAGGAATGCTACTGGGACCATCAGACCTACTAGGCGCACATTAGGTGTCCCACACCACCACCGCCGAGGTGACTTGCACCATCCGCGGATTCCGGCCGGACGTCGAGGAGCGCGCTATCCACGCGCCCGGTACTTCAGGCACCGCACCCCATGCTGGTCCCCCCACGACTTGGCCTGGGCCGTGTATCCACTGACGGAGAAGAAGATCGCGTCCTTACCCTCGGCATGGGCGATTCCGCTGAGACGCTGAACCTCGCGCAAGGGAACCTTCGCCGCTTGGAACTTCACCTGAGCAATCGCCGGGCTGACGTGACGTCGATACCTCCGTCCGCTCCCGGCGGAGTCTTGTGCGCGTCCGGATAACCGTTGTTGCGCATCCAGTGCTCCGCGAAGTCCTCCGCGTCCTGCCACGTGCGCAACGGCCGCCCGGGCGTCCGTCGTGGCGGGGCCTCGGTCCGCGGTGCAGATCGCCTGGCCTGGGCCAGCGCTCGCGACGTCACCGAGTCCCGCGCCTCGTCGGTCTCCGGGAACACCAACTCGCCCGGATCGAACCCGTCGGCCGCCTCGATCGCCGGCACGCGCCCGCACCCCTGCCCTGTTCTGAGCCTCCTCGCCCATACCCACTCCTGACCGCTCGCTGCCGCAGGGACCGGGTCACGGTTGCCTGCTCACCGGAAATGTAGCTGCCGCCAGCCCGGATCTGTTGCCGGAGCAGTACCATCGGGCGATCGCCCGCCCGAAGGCGGACCCGAGGGCCGGTCCGGTAGACGGCGCTACGACCTCCTGAGAATCGACTTTGCGTGAGCGAAGTTCTCGGCCAGCGTCTGCTCACCTCGGCCGCCGTCACGTGCGCGATGACGCGCGGGCCAGTAGGTACATCACGATCGTCAGCACGCAGTCCGCGATCTCGAGGTGCCCGAGAGTGAGCCGCTTCCACGCCCCTGACGGGTCACACCGCCCTGCAACATCACCACTTCCAGCCGTGGCAGCGACTCGGGTCGTCACCCGGTTTCACCACCGGCTCGGCCCCCACAGGCCCTCCTCGCCGCGCCACATGTCCCGGCACTCAGTCCAGCGCCGCGTGCAGGGCCTCGCCGACGCCCGACTCCGCCTTCTCCAGCTCAATCACCCTTGCGATCCCGTCCACATCGAGCCGGACTGCCGTCACAGTCTTGGCCATCGTCAACCCTGTTCTCCGCTGTCGTCAGTGGCCATCATCCATGCCGGTTAAACTCCCTTCCGGCGTGACACACTTAACAATGTTAATTTGTATTGTTTGACCACCGTGAGACGTGTCGTTTCCGCAACTCACAGCAGTAATCGACGCACGGCCGCGCGGTCGCCGGCGCTGCGCCACCCCACCCGTGGACATGCCATCTGCACAGTTCAAGGCATGTTTTCGACCCCGCTCTCTCGGGGAGTGCGGGGCCGGGAAGACATCGAATCTGCATCAGGGTGACGGACGCTCGGCTCGACACCCTGCGCCGGTCCGGGCGAGCTCGACGGTCGCAATCGCCGCGCGCGGCGGCGGGACGTGTCATCGATGCTGTTCAGAGCAGGCCCTGAGGTTCGGTCCGGGTCGGTGAGCAGCAGCCGGTAGCGAGCATCAGCAACTGGACGGGTGTGCGCAGTTCGTGCCGGGGATTGCGGCCGCCATGTCGGTTATGAGGTGGTCGGTGGCGGGTAGCCGCAGGTACTCGCCGAGGATCTCGGCCTCCACTCCGAACGAAGGTCCGAAGGCGACCGCCGCCGCATACGGTGACGGATACTCGTGCAGCCGGTCGAGCGCGGTTTGCAGCGCTCGTTCGCGGACGTCGGAAGGGTACGGCTTCGACATGTGCTCACAATCGGTACCAGGGCTGTATGGCACGCCTCGCTTGCGGCCCAGCCGATGCTGGACATCTGACCCGAACACTATGCAGTAGAGGAGATTTTCTGTGAACGGCCTGGAATGGGTGGGCGTGGTGATGCAGCTGTCGGGCTTGCTGCTGGCCGGGTATGGCTTGTTCGTTACGTGGCGCGATGCTGCCGGAGAGTCCCGCTTCTGGCCGGAATGGGTACGGCGACGGTTTCGATGGTTGCCGGCCAGTTGGCGGAGACCACCCATCGTGCGGACGATCTCGGCCAGCGACACGTTCGGCGGGCGTGCATCTGCGCTGGTGGAGGTGGTGCCGGATCCGACACAACCGGTGGACCTCCGCGTCCTCGCCCTCGAACAGAACTTGAATCACCTCCGCAAGGCTCTGTACGAGGTGGGGGAAACGCTGCATGATCACGGGGAGAAGATCGAGAGCGTACGGAAACGGGGAGAGCGGGACCTGGCGGGCGCTCTCGCGGAGTTGCGGGTCACGCAGAGCGCGGGGGCGGTCCTTCAGTTGCGACCCGCCGTGTGGGGGCTCTTCGTTTCGGCGGCAGGACTGGTTGTCCAGGTCATCGGGGTAAACCTGAACTGATTACGTCGAGATGGGCTGAGTACGACGGAACGGGGCGCACACGGGTCTGTAGCGGGCCTCTGATCACACAGAACCCTCAGAGGAGTGAAACTGTCCGGAAAGGGGTCAGTTTTCAGGTTCTGGCCCATTTTCCGTTTGCGCCGTGAGGCGCTGTGATTCGAGTGGAGGTGAGAGACCTTCACCGCCGGCCTGTCGTAGCAGGTCGGTGGAGCTGAGGGCAGCCTGATCCGGGTGATGCCGGAGAGGGTGGGAGCAGCCCTGACAACGCCGGGACGTGGCCAGCACTGCCAGATGGCGCGGGTCCGGCAAGCGAGACGGAGAGGAGTACGCGAGGAACCAGCGCTGTTACGTCCCTCAATGGGCCACCTGCTCGAACCTGGCGGATCAGGGCAGGACGCGGTGCGCACCCGTCGAGATCGGCGGGGAACTCCTGGGTTGGTTTACGAAAGTCGGCCGGGAGGCCACGAGGAAGGTCTACGGCGTACTCGTGGCGATGCCGCAGGGACACAGTTGGGCTCCTCCTTCGTCGAGCGAATCACAGTGAACACGGGAACCGCCCGTCACGGCTCCCGGCCTTGCGGGCAGCCGGCTCGCCGGGCCGGGATAGACGCATCGACCGTCGAACGTGTCGGGTGGGGCGGAGCCGCCGTAGTAGTCCGAGGCCGGGAAAGCCGGTCACATGGCGAAGGGCGGCAGCGGTTTCGAGAAAGGCGGAGACTGTAATGCCGAAAGATGCGCCACCGAACGGTGACGCCACTTCGGAGGCGGACCCGATGGGACCGCGCCGACGGGTATCGGAGATACAGGCCAAACTTCACCATTGGGCGGTGGCCGATCCCGGCCGCCGGTTCGGCGACCTGTTCAATCTTGTGCACGACCCAGCGACGCTGATCGTGGCGTTCGACCGGGTCGCGGGCAACCGTGGAGCAAAGACTCCCGGCGTGGACGGCATGACCGTCGCCGACGTCGAGGAATATGTCGGGGCTCCGGGGTTTCTGAATGACCTACGAACCAGCCTGAAGGATGGTTCGTTTCGGCCGTTACCGGTGCGGGAGAGAACGATTCCCAAGCCGGGTGGGTCGGGGAAGGTGCGCCGCCTCTTCGATACCGACGGTGGCAGACCGGGTTGTTCAGGCCGCGCTCAAGTTGGTGCTGGAACCGATCTTCGAGGCCGACTTCAAGCCGGTCTCGTTCGGGTTCCGGCCCAACCGGCGGGCGCAGGACGCGGTAGCCGAGATCCATTACTACGGCACCCGCGGTTACCGCTGGGTGCTGGATGCGGACATCGAGGCGTGCTTCGATCGGATCGAGCATGTCGCATTGATGGATCGTGTCCGGTTGCGGATCAAGGACAAACGGGTCCTGGCGCTGGTCAAGGCGTTCCTCAAGGCCGGGTTTCTCACCGAACTCGGCGATCGACGGGACACCACGACCGGCACGCCCCAGGGTGGCATCCTGTCGCCGTTGTTGGCCAACATCGCGCCCCGTGTGCTCGACGAGCATGTGATGGCGCCGTGGAAGCCGGGCGGCACGATGTCCACCGAGGGCAAGCGGGCATACCGTCGCCGCAAGGGGTCACCGACGTGGCGGCTCATCCGCTATGCCGATGACTTTGTCGTCCTCGTCCATGGGACCGAAGACGACACGAAGGCGATGCGTGAACAGGTCGGCGAGGTTCTCGCACCGATGGGTCTGCGGCTCTCGCCGGAGAAAACCCGGGTGCGACACCTCAGCGACGGGGTCGATTTCTTGGGATTCCACATCCGGTGGCGTCGCAAGCGAGGCTCGGACAAGTGGTTCGTCTACACCTTCATCGGCGACCGGCCCATCCGGTCGTTGAAGGGGAAAGTCCGTGCCCGGACCCATCGGCAGTCGCAGTTGAGTCTGGAGTACGTGATCGTGCGGCTCAACCAGATTCTGCGCGGCTGGTCCAACTACTTCAAGCATGCCGTGGCAAAAGACCGGTTCACCGCGCTGCAACACTTTGTGTGGCAGCGGGTGATTCGGATGCTGCAGACCCGGCATCGCTGGGGGTGGAAAGATATTCGTCGCCGATACACCACCCGTGATGGGCGGTGGTTGCCTATCACGGCGGCGGACGGGACCGTGTTGTTCGACATGGCCAGCGTGGCGGTCACCCGTTATCGATGGCGAGGCAACACGATCCCCAACCGATGGACGACCCTGCGGACAGTCTGATGGCAGAGACCGTGGAGAGCCCGTTGCGTTGAGAGGCGCACGGCGGGTTCGGCGAGAGGTCCGGGGAAACGGAGTGGGAGCAATCCCGTCACCGCGCCCCGGGCCTACTCAGCGACAGCGGTGCGGTGTCGCGAAGGCCGGATACTTACCAGGTTGTGCCACAGTAGAGCTCATGTCGATCTGGTGTCCCGGAGACACGGAGCAGTTGACCTGGCGTTTCAGGGTGGTCGGCAACGCCGTCGACTTCTACGACAAGCCTGGGGCAGAGCTCGACGTCCCGGACGCGTGGATCGACGCGGTCGTCGCCACCGGGCGCCATCTGCGGTGCCTGCGCTACGGCCGCGATGTCGACCCCGACCGACTGATCTGGGAGCTGTCCATCAGCCCTACCTACGCCGTCACGATCGGCTGGCACGGCACTGCGGGCATCAGTGGATTCGGTCTGTGCCGGGGACTGTCGATGAACACCTCATTCGTCGAAGCAGCGGTCTGGGTCGCCGATACCGCCCAGACCGAACTGGCCGGCTACGACTTCGTGCAGTGGCCCTCGCGCGGGCGTCACCTGCTGCGGCCGCGACAGGTTGACGGAGCGCCTGTCTGGATCGACCTCCACGGCGACCGGTGGTGTCGCCGATCGGCGAATTGTGCAGCAACGCCTCGTCTTGGGCGAGCTGAACGGCTGATCGCTCTGCCCGGTCAACCGTCACTGGGCGAGCAGGATGCGTTTGCGGAGCAGTGCGCACCGCATCATGGTCGGTGTCCAGCCCTCGGACGAAGCGGTGCAGATGCGGCAGGTCATCGGCGCGAACCGCGGCCATCCACACAGTCATGATCGCCGAGCTTGGCTGCGGGTTCACGATCCGCCTGTCACCGAGCCGTCGGATCCGTCCATCGAGCTCGGAATGTTCTCCGGGGTGCCGCATTCGGGCATCTCCCACAGTTGCGCGGGTTCGAGAACGCTGCCGTCGTCGGGCCACAATCGCAGCCTCCACACATCCCCGGGGGTGGTCGAACCGGGCCAACCGTAGTTGACGAAACCACGGCCGGAAACCTCCACCACATACTCGCCGTGCGGCACCGCGACGGTGACCGGTTCGGTGGTCGGGGACGACAGGCTCAGCACACCAGGCGCGTCGATCTCGAGGTGATCTTCGCTGACCTGCTGCCACTGCGAACGGTCGCCAGCGGGGCGGCAGTCGAAGACCTGCACGTTCACGCTCATCTCGAAGTTGTTCTGGTGCGGACACACCACCACGACCATGGTTCCGTCACCGGCACTGGGCTGCTGCTCCTGGGCCTGGTCGAGCAGCTCCATCTCGTTGTCGATGTCCCCGAGCCCACCGTCGAGACAGAACTGTCCGTAGTCCATCGCCAGCACCACCGTCGACTCCAGAATCGGGCTCGTCTGTGCGTTCATGGCGTGATCTTGACACGCCTGTCCGACAACAGCCTCCTCGACCGCATGGGTCCCTGGCCGGTCGAGGAGGCCCGGCCGGTCAGACTTATCCGGAACACTGCGAATGGAGTGCATGGACCTGACCGACCCTGAATACGCACTGGCATGGCCACGCGAAGTATTCGTCGCCGAGGCAACCGCCATGATGAAAGCTGAACGGGAACGTACATCGTTCCGCGCCAACTACGAGCTTCTCCTCGAAGATGAGGTTCCCCCGCTTTCCGGAGACTTCCGAACCAGGTTTGATCGTAAGAGCGGAATGACGGCGTGGATCGAAGTCCTCACAGCACTCACCGACGGCCCGACCCTGCCGATATACGGCACCATCCGCGAGATGCGCACCGACAAGCAACCCGAACAGGTGTCGTTCGCATGGGCCGGCCCTCGTCCCCTGCACGTCATCGCCGGGGACGGCTGCCGCATCTGGCGCCACGGCAGCCGGCTGCGGGTCGAGCACGAGGACGGCCGCCTGATCTTCGTCACCGATGGCATCTCCGCCTGGGATTTCACCGCCGAGGCGCAACGTCCCCGCACCGGCTCGACCGACCGCGTCCACTACCTGGGTCGTAACCAATTCCTCGTGCGACCGCGCACCGCCGCAGACTGGGCCGGAGACGACTTCACCCGCCCCACCGGCGAGGTGGACGAAACCGAGTTCGCCGGCCGACGGTGCTGGACGATCGAACTCGCTCCCCCGCCGCGCAAGCCGTACCCGTTGCGGATCTGGGTGGACAGCGAGTCCGAACAGATGCTCGGCTTCCGCTCCGAACCGCCGGACAAGGCGCACAATTCACCGATCTCGTGGTGGGCGGCGCGTGCGACGAGGAGTTGTTCACGTGGAACGGCCCCGTCTACACGCCCGAAGAGTACGAGCAGATGCTCACCGATCAACGTGTGGCACGCGAGCACGAGCAGAAGTCATGGTTCGAGCAGACCGTCACCGCGAACCCGGTCACCACTCGGGTACTGGTGGAGTTCACGCCCGAATCCGTACCGTTCCGCGACCCGGTTACCGGTGAGTTCGATGAGTTCAACAGCCAGACGTCGCTCTCACGACGTCGACGTCGTGACGACCGATGGTTGCCGCGGTGGGGCGGAGTGCACTACCTCTGGTCGACCCCAGAGTGGGATTGGGCCGCCGCCACTCTCGGTCCGGCCCTCGACGACGCCGTGCACCAGCTGCAACACGCACTGCATCCCGGTGAACCGGTCGAGCGTTAACAACGCATCGACCCACCCGCCCGGAGACCCGATCGCCCGAAACGACAAGGCCGCAACGGAACCACATCATGAATGCTCGCCGCGAACTCGCCACACCGCTGGCTTGTCGGCAGCACCAGGGAAGGATGAAGCTATGAGCGGCGAAGTTCTCCATGACGGCTTGTGGATCGACGCTATCCGCACGCCAACTCTTCTCGACGTTGCCGTGCAGGATTCAATTGCGTTGCTGTCATTGTTTTTATGTGCTTGTAGTATCCCGAGACCGAGACATCCATCAAGGTTGCCATCCGGGTGATCGCTGTGCTGGCGCACTCCGCGGCCATCAACGCATACTTCTCTACCGTTGATGGTGGGCGGCGAAGTACGCCGAGGCTTTTTCAGGAAGGCGATGTCTTTCTCCTGCTCGGAGACATGCCGGCGCAACCGGGTCAACTCGTCACGCTCAGCAGCTGTCAGTGGTTCATCGCCTTCGCGGTGTGCTGCCTCGAGTCGGCGCCTCTCGTGGGCGACCCAGCGGCCGAGCAGACCCTCGTTGAGGCCGAGGTCGCGGGCGACCTCGGCGATCGATCGGCCGGAATCGATCACTCGATGCGCAGCATCGACCTTGTATTCGGTCGTGAACGACCGATGCTTCCGCGACATGTGAACATCCTCCCAGCGGGCACCTGCTCCCGCTATCTCGGTGTCCACTACTCAGGGGGAACCTCAGGCCATCGTCGGTATCAGCAGATATGGTCAGCAGCACCATTGAACCGAAAAGTGACAGAAGAATAGGAATCGAAGTGCCGGAGAAGTCGACTGCTTTGTACCGCGGCCGCGTTTCGGTTCGGCCATGGAGGGTGGGTGTCCTAGTCGATGTCGACGACGCAGACCAGGTCATTCATGCAATTACACAACTGTCGGAGGTCTGGGGCGGGCTCTACATGCCAATCCTCGACATGAACGCAGACCCAGACCCCCTGCGCGCTGCGATCCGGGTGTTCGACGTTGACGATGTCTACGCAGAGAATCCTCCAGAAGAACTGGAAGAGTTCCTTCGCAGCAGCCATTACAGGTGGAGGAGCCTCGGCAAATTCGGCCCCTTCGCAGAGGAAAGCCGGTTCAGAGAAGGGATCCTCCCCGCACGCGCCCTGGCAACGTCCGGTGAGATTGGAGCATTCCCGTGGTCAGGACCAAGCGATCCGGCCCTCGCAGTAGCTGCATATTTGGGACGGAGATCCCCATCAGATGAACCGGCGGCACCGAGACCAATCCTCGATACAACGCGACTAATCAACCTGAATACACACTACGGGCGACCTGCACCGCGAGGCTTTGTAGTCATGCGGGACGGGAACGCCCGTGACACCATCTGGTTCTGGAATTGCCGAGTCGTCTCCAACGCCGTATACCCGCTCTTAGCGGACGCAGAAGACTTCAACACCGCAGTTCTCGCTGATGCCATTGACGTGAAGATCTTCACCCCATTCTCTCCAGGAAAATCCCTTGAGACACCACCGTTGTGCATACCCGTGTGGGGCTACGACGACCTGACGCCAGCTGAGCAACAGCGCCTGCAGTCGTGGGCTGAGGAACGACACGTCCAATTGGCACCCAACTCACGCGGTGACGCCCTGGCCGGAACTTGGTTCCCAGGCTTCTCACGGATCGCTTCGACCAAGTTCCGAGTAGAAACCCGGCCCTCAGCGCGACTGATTTCAGTCGACCTGCCGCGTCTCCCACTCCATGACCCGTCGGATGACTTTCCCGGGGTCGTCGCTGCGGAAGTCGAATTTCATGAAGCGTCAGGAGTAGACCCTCGATTGACTGTTGCGATTCCTCCCTATCGACGGCACGCAGCGCTTATCGATCGGCCTGGATATGGTGCCGACCAGGTACGCATCTCGGCGGTCGGGCCAGTGTTCGGAGTACAAGCAGCTCTGGAAGATCTCTCAGTACCGAACGCCTATCAGCTTGAGGTGATGCAGCTACTCTTCGACGACGAGAAAGCCGTAGTCGGTCAGTCCGACGAAGGCAAGTTCCAGACGCGCGCCGCCGAGCTCTTCGGCGGGCCGCTGACATCGCATCTCGCTCAGCCAGGAGTTCGAGCAGCGATCCAAGAGTCCGGCGCAAAGACTACCGGTATTAGGTGGCAGCAGCTCACGAATGTCATCCTCTCTCAACGCGGGGAGTGGCCAGACTCTCTTCGCGCGTTCCACCAGACACCGCGGCAGTACGCCGAGCGCCAGGCCCATCTGCTCCTGAGTTCCGGCATGTTGGTTCCGCATCTGCAGATTCAATGTCACGAGTGCCGGATCGACCTTCGGCTCGCACCCGAACAACTTGCCACCACAATCCAATGCGAATTTTGCGGCTCCGACGTCCGACTTGCCCTCGCGCTCGCCTTGACCAAGCCGGAATGGAAGTATCGGCTCGCTGGGCATCTCTCCGAGTCTCGAGTAAAGGCATTCCTACCGGCAATGGCTGTATCCTCAGTGCTCGGCAGCATGTATCGCCTCGAGGGACCTCCAGCCGTCCACGTCTTCGGCCTGGAGATACAACTATCAAATCACGGCCAGGTCGAGGTCGACATAGCGACGATCATGCATGAAGACCGCTGGATAGTCCTCCTGGGTGAGGTCAAAAATCACAATCCGATCGACTCGAACGACGTAAAGAACCTCTTTGCCCTCTGCGGAGCACTTTCCCGCAAGGAGATTCCCGCGATACCTCTGTTCGCTACGTTCAAGGCTACGTTCTCCGCCGAAGAGCGGGACGTTATTCGTACGGCAATGGACGCAGAACCACGCTCTATATCACTCCACGGCCGGCAAGTGCCGCTGACTCCCTTACTTCTAACACACCGAGATATGTCTCTTCCGCACTACCATGAGGATCACCCACATCGGTGGTTCAAGCCGGGAAGCGGAACAGGAATCGTCGGGATTGCACTCGAATCGAACAAACGAAACCTCGGCCTGTTGAACGTCACCTGGCCAGAAGATACGGATGGGCAGCCGCGGTTTGAGTGGGAATTATGAGTCCTGTAGTCAACAGTCGGCGACAACGTCGAACACAACCGCGCCGCCAGGCCACGCAGTGGTCGGTGGCATATGACAGCCACACGCCGAGCTGCCACCGCGGCGCCGCCGCCCGCACACCGACAACACTGTCCATGCACAGACGGTCGTAGTCGGTCCAGTCCACGACCACATATTATCGGCGTTTGACGATCAGTCACCTACACGAATGGGAGACTAAACAATGGAAGTAACTTCAAGCACTAAGACTATACAGCAGTGCTTCCTCGAATGCCTTTACGAAGTACCCAATTTTCAGCGCCCATATAGTTGGGAAGATGATCAGTTAGAGGATTATTGGAATGACGTAGCGCTAGCCAGAGGCGACTTCTTCTTTGGAACTACAGTCACATGGATAAGCGCAGAAATAAACCTATTTAGAAAAAAATTCTCCCTAATAGACGGACAACAGCGACTCACCACGAGCGCCGTTGCACTGTCCGTCGTGCGAGATTTATTCGAAATAATCGAAACATCGCCCGACCCGGGAAATGACGGAGAAACAAGAGGCCTTGCCCATGAACAGAAAAAGAATACTCAGAAGTACTTAGTAGCGAAAGATGACAACTCAAAGGAGTATCCGGTTATCACTCGCCCCGAGCCGATGTTCTGGGAGGCGATTCAGAAGCCCGCAGCAATCCCCTCCGGAGCGAAGTGGGATGCCAGCGCCAAGCTCGTAGGTAAAGCGAGAACGTTCTTCGAGAAGAAGGCAATAAATGAACTTGAAACTCTTAGCGACACAAATTCGAAAGTTGAGCGACTAAAAGCACTTCGAAATAATATTCTGCAGGCAAGAGTCATTCAGGTCGAACTAAAGTCGGAGGAAGACGCGTTTCTGATTTTTGAGACGCTAAACACACGTGGAGCAGACCTACGACTTACAGACCTACTCAAGAACATGCTTGTACGCGGCCTATCACCCGATCCCAGAGATCGCGACGCCGTAGCTTCGCGATGGAAAACTGTTGTAGGTAACGCAGCCAGTCGTGATGATAACCAAGCCGAGGCCGATAGGTTTATTTGGCAGTCGTGGAACTCTAGAAGGGATGCGGTAAAAGAGCCTGAGCTCTACAAAGAGATCAAGTCCCTTATGTCCGACGGGAAGCTGACACACAGCGGCTACCTTGCGGAAGTTGAGACAGATTCGCAAATTTTCCGACATTTTGACACTTCCCGATTTGAGTTTCCAAAAACATCGCTGGGTCTCCGACAGGGGCTAGCCATTCCTGAGGTCCAGGACTCAATTCAAGCACTTGAACTATTCAATGTCACGGTCGCGAATTCCGCGATTATCGCGCTAATAAGAAAGTTTAACCAGACCTCCCTCATATCAGAGAAGCAACTTAAGCGTGCGGTCAGGTCTATCGAAAACTTCCACTTTCAGTTTACTGCTATGGCTAACGGTGGATCCACGGGTGGGACCAGAGGACGGTACAACAGGTTCTCTGTCGCGCTAGAAAATTCCACAACTCAAGCAGACGTCGATAAAACGATAAACAACTTCACTTTGCGGCTGAAGGATAGCCTTCCCGATAGGGCTCTCGTCGTCAGGGAGTTCACCAAACTTGCCTACGCCCCAAAGCTAAAGCTCACCGCGGCACAAAGAAAAAGGGGATCGAGCGATCTTATAAGGTACGTCTTGATTACGATAGCAAAGCACCTAGGAAATGTTCCCTCTCCTCAAGACACTTCTGGGTGGACGATAGAGCACATCGTTCCCCAGCGCGGCGCCGGAAACTCGTTCAGCGACCCGGTGTTCTCCATCGGGAATCTGGTGTTGCTAAGCGCAAAGGTTAACTCCGGACTAGGCCATGGATCCCTTGCCAACAAGAGGACACTTCTCCAAAGTTCGGCCTGCCCCCAGGACGCGAGTTTGGTTGAATGGATGGAAGGCGAAGATGGATTCGAGCCCTCCGTTAAGTCTATAAAAGACCGCGCCACGGCGCTCGCAAATCTCGCGTTTAACTCGGTTTGGTTAGTGAGATGAGCAGGTTTCCTTTCTGACAATTGGATGTCTTATCTGGGTCCTCGACTCACGATCGTCCGAGCCGGCTGACCACATATCCCTGGACCAACTCCTCCTACGCCGCTCCCGTCCGACCTGACTTAGGACATTTCGCTTAGTACCCCGTTTTGAACCCCAAACCCGACAAACTTTCCTGCTCAGCACCAGGAATCTGCGGTGGAAAATCCTGGACAGCACCGTTGATCGCGATCGTCGAAGTCCGCAACGGCCGCAGCCGCTTGACCACCCTCGCGATCGCAACACCGCTCAGATCCTGAACGCAGCGAGCGACGGCCAACGCCGCGAACACGATGGTCAGATGTGCCTCGATCGCGTCGCGGGCGCGGTGGAAATCGGACCCTCACATTGTGAGAATGATGTTGGTGAGGAACAGTCCTGCGTTGAGGCTGCTGCGCGGCGCCCGGTGCGTGAATTCGACTTTGATTGTGAATTCTTTGTTCCGCACTGGGTGGCCACTTGTGGGAGTTCACTGGTCCGAAACCTCTCGCCTAGGTGCCCGTGGCTCGCGGAGACACGCTACGCAGAGCAGTACATCTCCAACCTGTCGTTTCAGGCCGATCCCGACGGCAAGACGGCGGCGTCAACGCGAGCGGTACTGCTGAGCGCGAGCGATGCCGTCGTCGTACTCGTCGACATACTCCCCCGATCCAGGCGTGTACTTGCCGCCGACGCGGTCCGGATCCTAGGCCATGAACACCACGTCGGGGCGGCCATCGTTGAAAGCACGGAAGGTGTCGTAGTCCAGTTGTCGGGGGCGTAGTCATCGTTCCACTTCGGCCGCGCGACGGGCACGAACCCCGCGTCGGCATACAGGCCCGGAAGCACGGTGTCGAAGCAGTCCAGCCGGTGACCGCCGAGCGCGGTGGCGTGCCGGAGCATGGGCGGGCCGCGCGGGGGTGTGCTCAGTCCCTGTGCTCGAACGCGGAGACGATCTCGTCGCCGTTGACAGCGACCCGGCCTTGCCGGACATCATCGCTCTGTACCCGTCGGGGTTCTGCCCCGTCGGTGGGTGATCGCACGGACGTTCGCGTGGATCACGCAAACATCGTCGCCTCGTCCTGGATTACGAGACCCAGACCTGCCCTGACCATCATGAGGCGATGGTCTACGCCGCGATGATCGTCACGACGTAACGTCGGCTTGTCCGTTCTGCTTGACTCCGACCCGAAGTTTTCAGATGCACTCTGAGCAGGCTTCGAACGCTCACCTGCCACGATGCCGACGTCGAACTCACACCTAGCCAACGGACAGTCGTCGCATCACTGCGGAATGTGGCCGTCGAGCTCGAGTGCAACCGCCCGCGTGAGCGCGTCCTCGGCTGGGAGCGCCGCCTGCTCGGCGGGCGAGAGATCGTAACGCGAAACCGCGATCGGCTGAGTGGTGCCGGCCAAGGCGTACCGGACAACGGACTCGTTCTTGTCCGCCACCAGCAGCATCCCCACAGTGGGCTGATGCTGCGGTCTCCTCAGCCGGTCCTCAACCAAGGCAACATAGAACCCGAGTTGACCGGCATCACGCGGGTCGAACTTCGTAGTCTTGAGTTCGATAACCACATAACGCAGTTGTTCGACGTGAAAAAAGAGCAAATCGACGAAGAAGTCATCTCCCTCGACATCGAAGTGAACCTGACGACCAACAAACGCGAAGCCCGGACCGAGCTCGCGCAGGGTGTCGATGATGCGCTCGACGAGCCGATCCTCAAGTTGTCGCTCAGCAGCGTCCCCATCGATGGCGAGGAACTCGAGTGTGAACGGATCCTTGGTGATCTGCTGAGCCAACTCGGAATCAGTGCGCTCGAGGGCATGCGCAAAGTTGGACGGGGCCGCACCCTCCCGCAGATGCAGACCGGTCTTGATCTGGTGCGCCAGCACCGGACGGCTCCAGCCATGCGCGGCGTCCTTGGCGCTGTACCAGTCGCGCAACCCCGCGTCGTCGAGCTTCTCGATCAGCTCGATGACATGCCCCCAGGGCAATTGGCCAACGGGTCGTTGACCAATTGCGTTCGGGTCGGGCCACGCTTCAGCGAACCGGCGCATGTACTTGAGGTTGGCCGACGAGAATCCCTTCACCCCGGGAAACTCGGTACGCAGATCCGCCGACAGCCGAGACAGCACCTTGCTACCCCAGGGCGCTGTCTTCTGCCGCTCGATGATCGTCGCTCCGATCTGCCAGTAGAGCCTGAGCAGTTCGGTGTTCACTCGACGCTGGGCGATGTAACGCGCCCGATGCACGAGCTGCTTGATGCTCTCGAGCGTGTCTGCGTAGTCGGAAGGGACAGGTGAGGACATTCCTCGACGCTAATGGACCGAGCTGACCCGACGAGGTCTCGGGGGACGCCTTCCATCGGCCCATCCTGTCGTTGACTCAGCGGCTCCAGCCCGTCGGTACCGCGCAGCAACGCCCCTGTCCACTCCTACCTGCTGCAGGTTCTCGTCAGGCACCAGCAGCGCAATCTCGAGCACACACACCGGTCGAGCCAGCCGGCATGAGAGCGGGCTGGCATATGACATTTCCACGATGAACTGCACCACAGCTCTCGTGGAGATCGTCAACGCGGGCGGTACTGCCGGGCACGGGCGATGCCGTCGTCGTACTCATCGACGTACTCCCCCGCCCCGGGCGTGTAGTCGCCGCCGACACGATCAGGGTCGTAGGCCATGAACACCACATCCGGGCGACCGTCGTTGAACGCACGGAACGTGTCGTAGTCCCACCCGTCGGGGGCGTAGTCGTCGTTCCACTTCAACCGCGCCACCGGCACGAACCCCGCGTCGGCATACAGATCAGGAAGGACGGTGTCGAAGCAGTCCAGACGATGGCCGCCGAGCGCGGTGGCCTGGGAGAGCATCGACTGCACGGACTTGGGGTGCGCGCAGTCTTTGTGTGCGAACGCGGAGACGATCTCGTCGCCTTTGAGCGCGACGCCGGCCCTTCCGTCATCGGTCACCAGCAGACGCATCTGCCGGTATTCGTCCTCGTCGTAGACGTACACCGACGCGGCATAGGGATTCTTTTCGGTCAGTTCGAGCATCTGGGCGCGGTAGACGCCGGAGTCGTGCGGTGCCAGCTCGTAGAGCGTCGGCGCCGACATTCCAGCGGCGGTGAAGCGTTCGCGCTCGGCCTCGGTGAGTGTGTGTTCGGCTGCCGGGGTGATCGCGCGATCGTTGATCAGAAGCCGAGTGCTTCGGCCTCCTGGATCTTCGGGTCGGTGAAGCGTTGCTCGATCTTCTTGCGCTGGTCCTCCGGTAGCTCCGGGCTCCACCCGTACTGGCGCCAGAACTTCTCTCGGCGCTCCTGCGTCATCGGTTCCTCGTGGTACATCGTCGGTTCCTTCCTCGTCGGTCTGTCCTGCGCGGGCGCGGCGCAACGCGTCGGTTTGCTCGGCTCGTAGCCTTTCAGCGTCTCTCAGACGGGCGGTCAGCGCGTCCCGGTCACTCAGGTCTCCGGACGCCTCGATCGCCGCGCGCAGTTCGTGCTGGCCGCCCGGGGTGGAGTCGTACAGCGCGAGGGTGTGCGCGTGGTCGGCTTCGGCGGCGGCGAGGCGGCGGTGCAGACGCCCGTGTGTCGGGTTCTCGGCCAGCCGCGCGCGGGCAACCTGGACGCGCGCGGCGACCTGATCGAGGCGGGCACGCATGTGCGGGGTGCAGCGCGGGCCCGGTTTGGGTTTACACATCGGCGGCCACCTGCGCGGTGACCTCGTCGATGAGGGTGGCCAGGGCGCGGCCGAGCCGCTCCACGCGCTCGGGATCGGGTGTGCGGGGATCGGTGAGGTAGACATCGCGCCGCAGCTCGATCATCACCGAGGCCACGCGCTCGTCGCGGCCGTAGTGTCGCAGCGGCACGTAACACCCGCCGTACGGTGTGTTCTCGCCGATCTCATCGATCTCGACCAGGGACGCGAATGCGCCACGGGTCGCCTCGGCCAGCCAGCCGGGGGTGTGGACCGGGTCGGTGCCGATACACAGCGCGGGGCGTGCGGCGGCGGGGTCCTCGAAGCTGGACGGTGTCTCGGGGTAGGAGTGCAGGTCGATGATCACCGCGCGCCCGCACGTGCGCAGCCGCTCCTCGACCGCTGTCGTGACGGCGTCGGCGTAGGGACGGAAATAGCCGTCGATGAGGTGCTCGGCGTGCGGGTACGGCTCGGGTCGTAGCGGCGTGCCGGTGCAGGTGCGGGTGTAGACCGCGCCCCGGCCGAACCCGTTGGCCGGCTCCCCGGCGTCGGGGAACCGTTCGGGGTCGATCACCAGCCGCGAGGCCGTGTTGACCACGGTCGTGGGCCTCAGGCCGGTGTGGCGCAGTGCTGCCGCTGCGATCTCGTCGGTGGCGGTGTCGGTCGCTTCGTCGAGTTCGGCGGCAAGGGCGACGTCGGTGGGCAGCAGGTCCGCGCGCACCTCGGGTGGGATGACGCGGGAGGCGTGCGGGACGTGAATGAGCACCGGCGACCGGTCGTCTCCTGGTGTGACGAGCGCTGGACTGGGCACGTGTGTCCCCCTTCTCGGGTGTCGAGGTGGCGACCTCGCGGCGGGCCGGGGCACGACGGTGCACCCGGGGACGCGAATTGTCCTCGAGGTGGGGGCGATTCACCAAGCAGGTGGGGTGGTCAGGCGCTGCGCTGCGCGCGGGCGCGTACGGCGGATTCGCGCACGATCCAGGTGCTGCCGACGCGGATCGCGGGAAGCGAGCCGGTGGTGATCGCCTTGAGGACGCCCTGGCGGCTGATGCCGAGCTGGTCGGCGGCTTCCTGGACGGAGACCAGCGGCGGGACGTCGATCGCGTCGACGAGCCGGTCGTAATCGTCGGTGGGCAGCACGCGCAGTGAGCGCAGCGGCCACCGGTAGGTCTCGAGGATGGCCAGGGCGGTGGTGGTGGCCTGCCGGAGGGTCTGCGCCGGGAGGGTGAAGACGACTTCGGTGTGGCCGAGTTCGGAGCGGCCGGCGGCTCCGCTGTAGTCGGCGATGGGGTCGAGCAACTGCTCGGCGGTGTCCTCGTCGAAGGGTGCGTCGAGTTCGGCGATGACGTTGTACGACTGTGCGGCCATGGCGCGGTAGTCCTTTCTCTGTGCTGGCTGTCGGGTCGGGTGGCTGTGGTGGTGGACAATGGGATCGGGCCGGGGGTGATTCCAGCACCCCCGGCCCTTTGTCGATCTCAGCGGCGCGGCGGCCACTGGAATCCCGCGCGTTTGAGCGGCGCGAGGGAGTTGAGGAAGGCACGCCGATCGCTCGCGGTACCCGAGAACGTGCTGATCAGCACGTCGTCCTTGTAGACCATCGGGTGGCCGCTCTTCGCTCGGCGAATCACGAAGCCTGCCTCCTCGAGTGCGGCCAGGACTGCGCGGGTGTCCTTGTCGATTCCCTTGTGCTTGCCCAAATTCTTCCACCTCAGTTGTTATCTGACAACTTTATAGTACGTTTTAAGTTGTCATTCGACAACTTCAGGATGTGGTCGAGGCGATGACCAGCGCATTCGCCTGCGCTACAGCGCGAAGTTGTGCACCGCCACACGAGCCGGGACACCCTCGTCGCCGCCGAAGCCCCACGACCGGACCGACTCACGCACCCGCGCGGGCACCTCGGCGGCGCGCCCGCTCGCGGCGTACCGGGCCTCGGTATCGAGCACGTAGATGCCCAGATCCGCGTGGTGTTCGGCCGGATACAGGTACCAGGTGGTCCCTTGTGGGGTGCCCGGCCACCCGGTCGCGAACACCGTGCGCGTGCGGCCACCCGGTTCGATAGTGGTCACTTCGGTGGCCCAGTCGACCGAGACGAGCGCATAGAGCGGTACGCCGATCACCCCGGTCTCCGAGACCGACGTCTGCGCGCCGCCGAAAGGCTGCACCAGCGCGCCGCGCTGCGGATGACGCGGGAAGGCGTGGAGGTAGCCGACGACGAGCGCGGCGGCCCCGTCGACCTCGGCAGCGACACCGGCGGGCAGCGCGGTGATGGATGCAGTCATGGATGTCCTCCTGTGCTGGAGTGAGGGATTCGAATGCGGCAACGGTCAGGCGGCAGCGAGTACGCCGCGCGCGGCGGCGCCCCCCTCGATATCGAGGAGGTCCACGTGCCGGGCGACGGTGCCATCGGTCAGGCGCACGTCGGCGACCCTGCCACCGAAGAAATCGGTGCGGTATCCGAGTACCTCGACGATCTCAGCGCGCACCGGCGTTCCGGTAATGGTGTAGGTAACGAGTTCTGCAACAGAGGTATTCGACATGTCCTGCTCCTTCGTACGATGTTTTCCGACAGTGGTAACTATACAAGTCTTATTTGTAATGTTGCAACCCCAGAAGCTGGGTATGCCGCGATGACTTCGCGCGGGACGTGCCATCCGCGCACGTCACAGCGCCTTCGAGGACGCCGAATTCGACGAGAATGCCGGGTACCGAGCGCGCGACTCGATACCCGGCACCAAGCGATCAGGTCGACTTACCACCCAACGGCATCGGCATGTCGACTAGCCGGAGTGAGCCGACTGTGCGGCGGCGAGAGTCTGCTCGAGGAGTACCGCGATCTTCATCGGCCCCACACCACCGGGCACCGGGGTAATCAGTCGGGCCCGCTCGGCTGCACCTGCGTACTCGACATCCCCGACGTTGCCCGGGTTGTATCCGGCATCCATGACCACCGCGCCCTCTTTGATCCACTCACCGCGAATCAGCTCGGGCCGGCCGACTGCGGCGACGACGATGTCCGCGTCCCGCACGTGATCGGCCACGTCACGTGTACGCGAATGGCAATAGGTGACGGTCGCATCCCGGGCCAGCAGCAGCATGCCCACCGGCTTTCCGAGGATCGGGCTGCGGCCCACCACCACCGCGCGCCGACCGGCGAGCGGGACGTCGTAGGCATCGAGGAGGCGAAGAATCCCACCGGGCGTGCAGGAATGGAATCCCGTCCCACCGAAGGCCATCGCGGCGAAACTGTGCATAGTGACACCGTCGACGTCCTTGCCCGGCGCGATCGACTCGAACGCGGCGCGTTCGTCGATGTGGTCCGGAACCGGATGCTGCAACAAGATCCCGTCCACAGTCGGATCTGCAGAAAGCACTGAGATTTCGGCGACGAGGGACGCTGTGGTGGTGGTTGTCGGGAGTTCGATGTAGCGCGAGTCCATCCCCACCTCGGCGCACCGGGTGCGCTTCATGCGCACGTACGTGTGCGAGGCAGGATCGTCACCGACCAGCACAGCGGCAAGGCATGGGCGACGGCCATGGGTTTCGGTGAAGTGTGCAGTGTCGCGGGCGATGGTTCCCAGCAGCGTCGCCGCAACGGCGCGCCCGTCGATGATCTGTGCGGTCAAGGTCGGTCCTCTCGATCGAATCGAGAGGACACCCAGGCGGTCGATGTCTACTCTGCTCGCACTCCCCGGTGGTTGCCCACCTGCGCCAGTTGTGCATCCCCAGGGTAACGACGCGGTTCGCCAATCACCATGACGGAGTCGGCCCGGATTCCGAGTGGTGTCATCGCGCGGCTCGAGTTTCGTCGAGGTGCACTGCGGTTATCTGGTCATCGTTCATGCGTTCTTCGTCGGCAGCGCGGTGCGCGAGCGCGGCCAGCCCGGCGGTGTCGGCACGTCCCGCAGCGAGCAGCTGCACCAGCGCGCGGGTCGCGCGCACGTCGGCGAGCGCGCGGTGACCGCCCCCGAGCCTCACACGCCCCTCTGCCCCGAGCCCGAGCGCTTCACAGCGACGCGCCATCACGCACTGCCACCGGGACGCCTCGGCGAGATGGCCGGGGTCGATACCCGACCGGTAACAGTCCTGCAGGACACGGCCCTGATCGAACGAGGCGTTGTACGCCAACACCAGACGCCCGGAGGTGATCGCGTCCAGTTGCGCGAACACCTCCGGCCAGCGCGGCGCACCAACCAGATCGGCGGCGGTGATGCCATGAACCGCGTGCGCGTCGGGTTCGATCTGCACCGGGCCGCAGTCGACGAGGGTGTCGAGCAGGACCGCGCCGCTCGCGGCGTCGATGACCGCGACCTCGATGATCGAACCTTCGAGCCCTGACGTCTCGACATCGAGGATGCACGCCGCCTCGTCGGCGAGCACGGCCGCGGCCCACTCGCGCGGGGACAGCATCGGCAACGACATGATCCCTCCTCCTCCTCCTCCTCCTCGGCTCTCGATCATGGTGGACGGCTCCGACATCAGCGCGAGGGACGCGGATCAGCCACGGCGGCGAGGCGGTAGCCGCGGCCACCGGCGGTGGTGTGCAGGCTGTCGATGTTGATCGACACGACGCGGCCGGGTTCGGTGGCCTGCCCGGTGTCGGTGTCATGGGATCCGATGACGGTGCACACCGCGCGGGCACCGAGGTGGCCGGCGCCGGTGAATCCGTCGACGCGCAGGGCAGTTCCTTCCGGGGCGCTCGGTGTAACCGAGCACCCCAGGAGAACATGCAGGTCAGGCAGCGGTGTCGGTGTCGATCACCCGCGCGCCGTCGACGATGCGCACCACATGACCGTCGGCGTCACGCAGCCCGCGGATCTCGCTGTAGGGGACGCGATCTGTCCACGAACCGCCGACGATCGAGCCGATGGTCACCGACTTCGCATTGACTCTCAGCACCCGGTGGTGATGCCCGGCATAGCGGACCAGATCGCCCTTGGCGACGACCTCGCGGCTGTAGGCGGTGGCGCCGCCCTCGGCGAGCTGCGCCGCGCGTACACCTTCCCAGTAGGCGAGTTCGTCGGCGGTGTGCTCGATCTCGGCAAGTACCCGATCGCGGTAGCTGCCGGTCGCCGGTTCGTGGGTCTCGACGTACTTCTGCCCGGTCTGCGCGTTGGTGTGCAGCGTGCGGCTGTAGCCGTCACGGTCACGTTCGAGGCGCCGCAGCTCGGCGGTGAGCTTGTCGATCCGCCGGGCCACAGTGACCGGGGCATAGCGCGCCTGCGTGGTCTTCGCGGCAGCATCGGCGCGGCCCCGCGCGGCGGCGGCCTCACGCTCGGATACCACGGCGTTGCCGAGCGTGCTCCAGGACTTCTCCACCGCGCGGCGATGGCGGGCCTCGCTGCTGTGACCGATTTTGATCGGCTCGCCGCCTTCGGGCAACGCCTCATGGGCGGCCTGGTCGGCGGCCCAGGCGGATTCGGCGGCGCCGGCCTTGCGCTCGGCCTTGGCGCCCAGAGCGTCGACACGGCTGGCCTGGCGGGCGATCTTATCGGCTTCGACTTGCGCGGTGGTGCGGTAGTCGTCGTTGATGTCGAGGTCGACGGAGAAGCCTGCGGCGCGCAGCGCGGAGGCGGTGGCGTTGATCTGGGCCAGCTTGGCGCGGCGGTCGCGGGACTGCGGGATGTACCAGGAACCCAAGTTGCGGGACCAGCGCCAGCGGTTGGCCTTCAGGACCTCGCCGGAGCCATCGTTCTTGGTGGTGCCGTCGATGAGAGTCCCGTCGGTATGCGAGTGGGTAATGGTCAGTGCGGACATGGGCGGTCCGTCCTTTCGAGTCGATGTTGTGCAGGTCAGAAGGTCGGGGTTGCGGGTCAGCTGACGAACCGCCAGGCCGAGCGCGCGGCGCGGGCCCCAGGGACTTTGCGGACGGCGAGGTTGGCGGCGGCCTTGGCGGCGCGCGTGCCGTACACGGCGCCGCGGGACTTACCGGCAGGGCGCGCGGGGACGCGTTTCGCCACGGGGCGGCAGGTCGGGGCCGGTGCGGCAGGCGCGGCGTCAGCGGCGAGTTCGCGTTCCCACTGCGCGAAGTCGTCGACCAGGGTCCGGCCTGTGCTCGGCTTCGGCTTGTCGCCCGTGGCAGCGCGGCGCGCCTGGCGGTGCTCGCGGCCGCTCACCGGGTCGAGGTAGCGCAGCGGTGTGCGGGTGACGATGCCCTCGGCCAGGCGTGAGGACCAGACCCGGTTCTTGTAGGCGGCCAGGAAGTGTCCGGCCAGCCACAGCGCCACACCGGCGATGAGCAGCGGGGCGCGGGTGGCGATGGAGTCACCGGAGATGATGCAGATCAGCGAGGCGATCGTCAGCAGGGCGCCACCGATGCGGGCGATGGGGGCGCCGATCGTCCAGATGAGCAGTGCTGCCAGTGCGAGTGCCGCGATAACGATGATGATCGACATTCGGTTTCCCTTCCCGTGGCTGTTCTTCCGATTCCTACTTTACAATATCTAATTGTATTGTTGCAACCCCGGATGTTGTTCGAGATGCACACGCACGTTTCCACAAAGCAATACTGATATGTAAAGTTTCAGGGACCGAACCCCGGCACACCACGACGGCCGTGCCCGAGACACGAAAGGCCAGTAGCGATGGCGAACCCGAACCGCCTCACGGCACAGCAGTGCGTGGACCTGCTCAAAGAAGAAACCGGCGACGAGATCAAGCCGGTGACCTTCCACGCGTACGTCAACCGCGGCCACGCCCCCAAACCGGTCGAGAAGATCGGCAGCACCCCCTTGTGGAAGCGCAGCGAGATCGTCGAATGGGCCCGCAACCGGCCAGGCCGCGGCGCACGCACCGACCTACGGAAGCCACGCCGGCGCACCAAGGCAGCCGACCAACCGAGCACCACCGAGTAACGACTCGGCCGGGACGTACCTTCTCACCAGGTCAGAGCATGTTGCATGCTCACGCCGCGCCCGCGCTCCAGCGTCGACGGAGCACGGGCGCTCGCACACGGAACCCCTGGATGCGCGGGTCGGCGATGCCGAGGGCACTGAGTTACTCGACCGGAGTCGAGCTCGCTGTCCATGTCACGAGCAATTCGCCGTCGGCGGCCGGTCGCTCACGACGTTCGATGTGGTCGGCGCCGTGGCCCGCATCTTCGGTGCGATACAGGTCGTAGCACCCGACCGCGGTATGCGCCTCGCTCACCTCGAGCGCATTAACTTGTGTGACGGATCGGCCGCGGAGCGGTAGGTGATCGGGTTCGCGGAACTCGGTGAACAACGCATCGACCGCGGTGGCCGGCACCCATCGACCACCGAGTCGAGCGGCGAGGTCGGCGGGATCGCTCAATGCCCGCAGCACTCCGTGGCTCCATCGGGTGACGATCCGCTCCGCGGCCACGTGCTGCGGCGCTTCGACATCGACGACGTGGATCGTGTACCCAGCGTGTTGTAGGTGGGTGAGCAGCCGCTCGGCGTGCCCCTTCCACGCGAGAGTGCCATCGATGATGAGGTTCTCGCCGTCGGCGACGGCATCGCGCTGCGCGGCCGCGAACAGAAAGTCGGTCGATTCGCGATGGACCAGCGGCGATTGTTCACCGTGGCATGGGGCGCATCGGGTTGGAGCGGACCGTCTCCGGTGGAGAGGGACGCCAGGTAGATACGGCGGGCGTCGCTCGTGGGGAGTGAGCACAGGTCAGTGATCTGCCAGCGCCTCGAGCAGAGCGTCGTAGTCCTCGTCTATGAGGAACCCGTCACGCAAGGCACGTCCGACCTGCATGGTGAAACTTCCTTCCACGGCAGGGTTTCCGCCGTCAGCCCATTCGAACGGATTTACTTCCGCGGGGCGTTCGTACTCCCAGTCGGTCAGTTCGCGCATCATCGTGGCGGATGTGATCTCGCCGGCGGCGTAGCGGGCGGCGATCTCGTATGCGGTTCCCCCATGCGTGCCGGGTCGCAGGTCGGGAGCGTCGATGCGGGCGCGGCGCAGCATGTCGCTGATCGTCGGCTGGCTCACGCCGACGATCTTGGCCAGGCGCATTTGGGTGAAACCTCGCTCGTGGAGCTGGCGCAGGTGCCGCAGGTAGGCGATGTGCGCAGCGGTTTCGCGGGCTTTTTCCCGGCCCAGATCAGCGACGAGTTGCTCCTCGGGGTTCATCATCGTCGTCATGGCGCACCTCCTGCTGGCGTCACACTGTCGACTATCCCACCTACCAGGGTATAGGAAAACCTATAAACCCAGGTCGCGGAAGCGCATCCCAGTCTCAGTTGCGGCGTGCGCGAGGTGATGTTCGCCGCGTGAGACGTGTCATCTTCCCATGTCACAACAGATTTCCGAACGCCACTGCGCCCTAACCTCGACCTCGCCGAGCGAGGACGTTCAATGCATGAACAGCCAGCCCACGTGCAGCCAGATCATTCGGTGTGCTTGGGGTGAGCTGTACCTGCGTACTTCAGCCATAAAGTGCGCCGCTCAATGTCCAGTAAGTACCAAATCCGGCCGCCAGCAGTAACCTCGTACTGCCACTGCGCCATCTCGAGTCCGTTGTGCACTCCGGTTGCGAGCCTGCCCTTCAACTGGTGATGTCGCGTCGTCGGTTCCTGCTCGACCTCGCGGCGACGCATCTCCTCGTACGCCACCAACGTGTTCGCCGCAGCCTGTCGACACAGCTCGTCCCAGCCTTTCGCGGCCTCGCTGGTCGCAAATCTCAGATCCCACAGCGACCCCGTAGCCGGCGGCGCGACCCGATCCCCGCGTTTGGGGCTCACAGTTCCGGTGCCGGGACGGCCCCGAAGTCACCCTCGGACGGCGTCGACAGGATACGAGCGAGTTCCGGATCGGCATACACCTCCGCGGTGTGACGCCACGTCTCGATCGTGCGAGCCGGAGGAGCCGGATTGTCCAGCGACGATCCTGCACGCAGCGACGCGACCAGCTCGTCGACGAAGTCGGCGGCTTCCTCACTCGACAGGTAGCTCACCCACGGGAATGCCGCCTCGACGACCGTGCGGATCAGATCGCGGTTGTCCGAGTGCAGCAGGGCGCCGACCATGGCCGTCGCGGCCGTGAGGACCTCGCGTTCCTGATCCGCCCTCACTGCGGTCATCAGGACCAGATCCTCGGCGTCGCGGCGGGTCACCCGCAGTGGGCGTGCACCGGAACGCTGCCACTCGGACAACGTCGACTTCCCTTTGTTCTGGATATCCGAGAACGGAACCTCACTCACAGACATACTTTCAAGGTACTTTAAAAGTAACACCTCAGCAAGTGGGAGTGTCCGGTGTCCCCTGTTCAGCGGCAGTCAACGTGGATCGATACGTAGACCCGGCCACTGTGTTCGGCGTTCCACCCGTCCGGGCCTTCGACGGCCGCGGCGATGTCGAGCTGATCGGGCTCGGACCAGTCCACCGGTTCGGGCGCAGCGATCAACGGATTGGTGGTGTCGATCTCGGCGGCCGCGAGCTGCTGGTCGGTGTTGCCCACCGTCAGCACCGGTGAGCCGTACACAGCGCGGATCGTCCAGCCGTGCGGAGCAGTGATCTCGACGGTCAGGTCATCGCCGCGGCCGGTGCACCGCGCGGCGACGGCCTCGGGCTGCGGGGTGGTGATCTCGGTGTCGGAGTGCGCATCTCCCCAACCGATGACGATGCTGCCCAGATCGGTGCTGGTGCCGGTGACGACCTGGCCGCTGAACGAGGTGGACACTGCCGCGGCATCACGCGGCTGGTCGCCACATGCGGTCAGCGCGGCGAGCCCGCACGCGAGAGCCGGTACGGCGAGCGCCGCGCGGCGCAGCGGTGAGGTGGCAGACATTCTCGGTGTTCCTTTCAGTGGAGTGGTTCGGCCGGGGCGCTGGCCGGTCACTTGAACACGTCGACGTACCAGCGGCCGTCGATCTTCGCGGTGGTCACGGTCTGGGTGCCACGCTCGACCGGGACATCGGGACGCATGACCGACAGATCGACCAGGAACACCCCGCCGGACAGCTCGACGGTGCGCAGGCAGTAGTTCGTGCCCTGCGGGAGCTTGTCGATGAAGCGCTGCAACTCCGGGGCCGGCTTGACCGTCGACGTCGGTGTGGCCAACGCCCGCGCGGCGGCCGCGTCGCGTCGGTTGTAGTACGCGTAGTTGAATGCGGCGATCACGCCTGCACCGCTGCGCTGATCGCCGCGATCGGCGCGGCATTCATCGGCCGTCTCCGGATCCGTGGTGGCCACCGGTTCGGTGTCGGCCGGCAGATTGAGTACCGGCAGTCCGTTGTCGCCGGTCGGGCCGAATGCGGTGTCCGTGGTGTCCGCTGGCGCGGCCGGTGCGGCGGCGCTGCTGTGATCTGCGGTGATCTGGCCGACGGCGACGACCCCGGCCACCACCGCGGCCACGGCTGCCGCGGCGACGGCGGCGGTGCGACCGGGTCGCCGCCGACCGCCACCACCGCCGCTCGCCGCAGGTGCGGTGGGTGCGCCGGCGAGAAGGTCGACCACCGCGGGATGGCGAGGGGTCCGCCGCTTGATGTTCGGCTTCCTCATGACGCTGCCCACTTTCTTTCTGGCTCAGATACCGAACTGGGTGATTCCGTCGCCGATGGCGTTGGTGATGAGGTTTCCGGCCAATCCCGGGGTGGCGTCGTTGAAGAACGACTCGAGCCCCTGGTCGACCTGCTCGATGATCTGCTCACCGCCCGGCTGGACCGCCACGAAGTCGCGGACCTGTGTGTCGATCGCCGGGGCCGTGTCGGTGGTGAACGTCTGCACAGAGTCGACGACGACCTCCCCGACCGGGTCCTGCGACCACTGCTCGAACGTGGAATCGACCTGCTCGCCGACGGCGTCGGCCTCGACGTCAGGCACCTCTGCCTCGATCGGCGTGGCATCTTCGCCGGCGCCGTAGGCCGTACCGGCAGCAAGACCAGCAGCACCACCGAGACCGGCACCGACGGCGCCGCCGAGCGCACACCCGGCTGCAAAACCACCTGCCGCACCGGCCGCGGTTGCGGCGACGCCGCTGGTGACCGGGGCAGCACCGGGGATCGGCAGCGGCACCATCGTCCCGGCCAGTGCGCCGCCGATCCCGGCGACTGTGCCGACCGCGAGGCTGGTCGGGACGCCCACCGCGGGACACCCTGCGGCTGCGCCGGCACCGGCGCCGAGGGCAGTGCCGGCGACCTGCGCCGAGGCAATGCGTTCGGCTTCGGTGGTGTCGAGGCCGACCGACCGCCACGCGTCGGTGACCTGGGCTTCGATCACTGCGGTGGAGTTGTTGGTGCGTTCGGCGTCGATGTCGGAGACCCAGTTGGGCTGCTCGAATACGACACGGCCCATGCGCATCTTGTCCTTGGGTGCCTGGATCGGCACGGTCGGATCGAGCACCGGCGCCGGGGCGTGCAACTGGCTCCAGTCCACTGCTGGTGTCGCTTCACCCGAGTTGTCGTAGCCGCTGTATCCGCCGCCTCCGGAGTAGTCGGTCGAGTAATCGGTGGAGTAGTCCACGACGGTGACACCGCCCCCGGTCTGCGGGTCGTACTCACGCGTGCCCTGGTTGTACTGCGCAGGCGGCGCCACCCAGAAGCTGCTGTCGGCCTTCGGCTCCGCGGCGCTCGGCGCAGGCGTCTCGGTGGTGGTGCCGCCGGTCTGCGCTTCGCTGGTCACACCCTCCTGGGTGGTACCTCCGGTCACTCCGCCCTGGATCGGCTCGGCCGCCGCCGGGCCCGCCACCATCGTGGACATCCCGAACGCGGCGGTGGCCACCGCCAGCGCCGTCGCAGTGGTCCGCGCCGACCGGCGGCGGTGCCGACCCTGTGCGCGGCGCGCGGCGCGGTTTCCGGAATAGGTTTCGATGCTCATCTGTACCCCTCGGTGAAAGTCAGTGAAGAAATGAAGACGGGCCCACCGCGCAGCGGGGGCAACGACTCAGCCAGCAGCACCACTGCCGATCCGGGTGACGGTCGCCGCGAGCACGGTCAACGCGTCGCGGGTCTCGCGGCGCAGCTGGGAGTACGCGATCCGCTCCCCCGAGGCGAAGACCGGCTCGAACGGCATCCGGCACACCGACACCCCGAGCGCGGTGAACGCCTCGACGGCTTCGGTCTCGACCATCGGCGCATCCCCGGGTCCGTCGGTGACGACCACGACGGTGCGGGCGAGCACATCGGGGCGGACCGCGGAGATCGCGGTGAGGGTGCGCTGCGCGGCCACGGCGGCGTCGCGGCGCAGCGGGACCGGAACAACGACTGTGTGCGCGGCGGTGATCGCCCACTGCCAGCTGCCGGAGTGGCTGGCGTTGCCGGTGTCGGCGAGCAGCAGATCGTAGTGGCGTTCGAGGATCGCGCCCAGTGTGGCAGCGTCCTGGAAGCTCAACGGCGTCGCGGCATCGGCCTTTCCGGCCACGACGTACGAACCACTGGGCTGGCGGGTCAGGTAGCGGGTGAGGGTGGACGGACGCACTTGTTGGGGCGTCTGGCCGAGGTCGGCGAGCAGCGCCGCCGCGTCCTGTCCTGCGGCCGGGGGCACCGCGACGCGGTCGGCGAAGCTGCCGCCGATCTCCCCGAGGTCCAGGCATGCGGCCGTGGCGGGGCCGCGGTGCTCGGCGATCGTCTCGGCCAGGGCGATCGACATCGGGGTTTTGCCGACGCCGCCTTTGAGGTTGACGAAGGTGATCACCGCGCCGTCGGGCAGCGGGCAGGCGATCGTGGCCTGCGCGTCGCGCAGTCGCATCTCGAGGGAGTCCGCTTTCGGGGCGAGGGTCAGGCCGAGCATCGCGTTGAGTCGGCCGCGCATCCCGTTGCGCGCGGGCCGGTTCGCCGCCGGGTTCACGCCCGGCGCGGACAGTACGGACTGCGGGCCACGGATCGGGCCTGTGGCCGTGTCTGCGGGCCGAGCGGGCGCTGCGGTCGGCGTGGGCCGTGTCGGCGCCTCGGTGTCCCCAGCGAGCGCCGTGGCCGGTGCGGTGGGCATCGCGTAGGTGATCGGTTCGGCGGCCACTGTCACCGGCCCGGCCGGCGGCGCGGAGACAGGCTCCGCGGCCGCCGGCTGCGGCTCAACCGCCACGACAGGGATGGGCACGCTCGGAGCGCTTTCGGTGAGCTTGCCGTCGGTGCCGACCGTGAGGAACCGAGTATCTTTGCCCGTCCGGTAGACGACCTCGACGGCGGACTGCTGCTCGACTGCGATGGTGCGCACGAACTCGTGCACGACAGCGGACAGCGCCTTGTCCTCGGTGGCGAGAAGTTCCATCGGTGGCACGTCGGCGCCCGCGAGCTTCGCGCGCGCGGTCGTCGCGGAGGTCGCCTCGATTTCCACGGTCGGCGCCATCGTTAGTTGATCCCGCCGAAGGCGCCGGCGCCGGCCAGCGCGGTGTCCATGTCCTCGACGACGGCCTCGGTCGCCTCCAGCTCGGCCAGGGCCTTCTCGCGGGCCTTGCCTTCCGGCAGCGCCTCGATGACCGCGCGGCGCTTGGCCGAGGCATCACGGATCTCGGCGAGTCGGTCGCGGGTCAGTTCCTGCTTCTCGTCGAGCTTGGCCAGCCACACCGGCGAGGTCTCCTTGAAGTAGTCACGCAGGGCCTTGATGACGGGGTCGTTGGCGCCCTTGGCGACGAACGGTCCGCGTAGCGCGGCGACGTCCTCGGTGGTGGGGGTGATCGACTGGGAGATGCGGCGGGTCATGGAGCGTCCTTTCGAGGGTGACTACTTGGATGGGTCAGGGGTAGAAGAGCATCACTTCGATGGCAGCAGTGGCGGCCGACGCCGGGCGGTACATGTCGTCCTTCGAGGTGCTCATGCGGGCGCTCCCACGAGGTCGGGTTCGGGCAGGACAACGACGCCGGTGGCGTCGAAGGTGATGCGGGTCTTGACCCGTCCGGTGCCGACGGTCAGGACGGTCGAGGTCACCTCTCCCTTGGGGCTGCGGCGGACATCGACCTCGTCGACGGTGACCGGCACCAGTTCGCCGTCCTCGTCGTCGACGAGCACGGTCTGGCCTGCTTGCACGCTCGATGCTGGGATCACGTCGGCGAAGTCGTCGTCCTCCGGCTCCGGTGCGGGGTCGGTCGCGGTTTTGGTCATCGACACCGCGGCATCGTCGGGTCGTCCTGCACCGATGACGATCGGTTCCGGCACGCTGCCGTGGCTGCGGGCCCGTTTCGCCAGCGCGCGCTCGGATTCGATGAACTCGGCCAGCTCCGGCGAGTAGCAGGTGAACTGCGGCGCCTCGGTCGGCATCAAGCCGTCGATGATCGCTTTCTCACCGTCGGACAGCTGATTCCATTTGTTCGGATGCTTGTCGACGTTCGGGGTCCACCACATCTGCGCGTCGACCGGGTTGCCGTCGTCGCCGAGTGCGATGCCGCGGCCTTTGACCGAGGTGTCGACCTCACGCCCGACGGTGGAATCGCCCCACATCATCAGCGCGCCGTCCTGCGAGAGGTTACCGAGCGAAATGCGGGTGCCGAAGTTGTCTCGCGCGTTGCCGGAGGCGCCGCCGAACAGGGACGCGTCCGGACGTTGCACCCCGAGCAGCAGGCGGATACCGGCCGAGCGTGCGAGCACCGCGAGATCGGCCCATGCCCCGAGCGGATCGAGTTCTTTGAGCAACGCTTTCGTTTCGTCGTCGCCGGTCTTGGCCAGGCGCTGCCACTTGCCCGAGAGGATGAAGAATTCGTCGAGCACCGCGATCATCAGCGGCAGCTGTGAGCCTTCGATTTTCATCTGGTGGATGTAGGCGTTGCGGGCCATCATCTCGGTGTGCAGGGCGCGCACGAACATCGCTGCGCGCAGCGCGTCGTAGATGATTGCGCCGCACCCCGGGTAGCCCTCGAGTCCGTCGAGTTCGATCATCTTCGGATCGACCCCCACGAATGGAATGCCGCGGCGTGCGGCTTCGGTGAGCAGCGTGCGGATCACCGAGGTCTTACCGCCACCGGTGGGGCCGACGATCAGGCAGTGCGGCTTGTTGGAACTGGTGGATACATCCCAGAACATGATTCGGTCGGCGCTGCCGGTCGCGTAGGGAAGGTGGCGCAGGTTCTCGTCGACCAGGTCGAGCGGGTGGTCCACCCGGGTGGGCATGGCGGTGACCAGGCGCATCACGAGGTAGCCCTTGTCGGGGTACCAGTCGCTGGTCCAGTTGCGGCCGGATTCGTGCTCACCGGCGAGCGAGGCGAGGGCTTCCTCGACTTTCATCTGGAAACCGGGTGAGCCGGTGTTCATCGACTTCTCGAACTCGATCCGGTATCCGGTCTCGATACCGTTCTCGTCGATGGTCTCGACGCAGACCTTGGGGTTGGTGAAGATCGAGGCGCCGTCGAGCGCATCCTGAAGAGCTTTCTGCCGCTCGCTGCGGGTGTCCGGGGCAATCGGTGTGCGGGTGAGAACAAGCCGGTCGCGACTGGCCTCGTGCCGCACCGTCATGGCCCATGACTCGCTGCCACCGAACGCCGACTCCACCGCGCGGGACAGCTCCTCGAACTGCCGAGGCCGGATCACCGCGCCGCGCGGCATTTTGATCGTTGCGCGGCGGATCGTGCGCCAGCTGGTGGGCAGCGGGACCGTGACCTTCGTCGGGATGTGACCGGTGCTCTGCCGAACCATCGATTCGAGCATCTGCGACCACCGGCGAGCACGGTGACGGGAAATATCAGCAGCGATCAGCGGGACGGTAGCCGCCGCCAGCGGCCACCGGTAGTCGTGCAGCTGGGTCAGCGCCTCGACGACAGCGGCGCTGCCGGCGGCGGAGGCAATGAGGTTCGGACTGGAGAACGCCGCGGCAGCGGGCACCGCCGTCAGCGGTGAGGCGGGCACGAAGCGTCGGACACCAGTAGGCCGGCCGTCGTCGCCGACCTGACCGCCGCGAGTGGTGCCGTTGTCGCCGAATGTGTCGCGCCACGCAGCGACCGCCCAGTCTTTGAGTGGGTCTGGAGTTCCGCTCACTGCCTGCGCCTTTCGCTCGTGTCGGTCTCGTTCGGGGCGAGGTTCTGTTCGTGCCCGCGAGAAGAGTTGCAGAGGGTCCCCGTTTTCACCAACAGGGTGAACACGTTCCAGCACGCTCGGATGAGCCGATTTCGGGTACGGCCGTGCCCGGCCGATTGGTGTGCCGTCCAACATGTTCGAAGTGTGTCGAGAGCGAAGCATGTTCGGCGCTCGATTCACCGTCGTCTCGGGCGCTGACCGCAGCCGTGCACAGTGCTCACGCATCGCTGCGGTGAGCGCTCGGCACAGCGGTCGAGAACGCACTCACATCACGCTGTGTCGAGCGCTCATTCGAGCGGTGCATACAGCGGTCGCACACCGCTACGGCGAGCGCTCAATCGAGCGGTCGAGAACGCACTCGCATCACGCTGTGTCGAGCGCTCATTCGAGCGGTGCATATAGCGGTCGCTCACCGCTGCGGTGAGCGCTCGACCGAGCGTGCGCACATGCTCTCGCGAGCGGTGTCGGGGGCGCTCCCCACACCGCCGACTCACATCACCAGCAAGCGCAGTCCCGACCGGTGTATCGAGCGCTTCGGATAGCGTTCGACATGGGCGGTTGCGAATAGCGTTGGCGCCCGGCGGAATTCTGAGTTACACTCCCCCCCAAGGAACGCCGGGGGGGAGTGACCCCGGAGGGGTGGCCCCCGCGAGCGCTTTTTCGAGCGGCCTGATCCACCGCTGAAATTCATCACCGAATCCATCGCTGTTTTCGAGCGCTCATTCGAGCGCTTTTCCTGTGCTCAGTCGGCGCCCTCCGCGCACCCTGCCGCCCACGGTCCGCTCACCGCTCGCCGAACCCCGCTCTCGCACTGTGTGCGTACGGCGCCGGTATATGCGTACTGAGCCCCCCTATATGGGCATAGAACTACTACCGCCCCATAGGCATCCGAAGCGCGCCCACGAACGCGCCCCTTTCGTGTGCGCTGAAAGCGTGTGCGTGGACCGCCACTGCGAACCATGCGAGCGCGTATGTGAACGCCACTGCGACGCACCGGTACCCGCGTCATGTCTGCACCGGTTTTCGGTGATGTGTGTCGATGCGCGTTTTTCGGGTTCGATCTGCCCGTCGACCTCGGCGGATGCGCGCGGTCGGAGCGTTCACCCTGTTGGGGGAATTCGCCGTGCCGTTTTACGGTCTCGGCCATCCCATCTCGGGTGTACCGGCCGAACCACCACTGGAGTGTTCATGTCTCTCGCATCGAGCTTTGTCGAACTGGCGACCATCCCGCGCGGCGACGCGCTCGCCCAGACCACCGAGGTCAGCACCACCGGTGTCCGGGCGTGGATCGAAGACAACATCGTCGTCACGATCCTCGCGCTGATCTCATGTGTGGTGTTGATGGGCGGTCTGCGCGGCAACTTCTCGAAGGTCGTCACCGTCGGCGGTCTCTCGCTCATCGGCATGGCGTACATGGGCATCGCCACCAACCCGGACGCGGCGACCGGAATCGGCAACTGGGTGCTCGGTCTGATCGGCATCCAGGTCGCGTGAGCACCATGCGCGAGCACCGACCGACCAGCGAAGGACACCGACGGTGATCGACAACGACGACATGCTGCACCGCGTGGATCGGCACTATCTCGGCCCGACCGGTTTCACGCTGCCGTTTCGGCTGCGCTACGCCGCGGTCGGGCTCGGCGCGGTCATCTTCGTGACCGTCTTCGTCATTGCTCGCGCACTCGTGCAGGTTCCGCTCAGCTACACGTCGCTCGTATTGATCGTCGGGGTCAGCGCGGTGCTGACCTCGAAGGTGACGAAGTACGTCAATGCCGATCGCCCGGTCCGGTCGGTGGTCAAGGCCGCGTGGAACGACCTGAACGCACCGCGCCCGCCCAAGCCGGGTCAGACCGTCACGGTCCGCATCCCCGCCGCTTTCCGTACCTCGCGTCGTGCACAGGTCCACGACAGCGGGTTGCACTCCGGCGACCTCGTCACCCGCGACACCGACACCTCGTCGAACGAAGGGAACTTCTCCCGATGACCATGCAGTCCGACAACGACATCGCCGCGCTGTTCGATCCGAACTTCGACGAGCCCGAACCCGCGGTCGTTCCCCCGGGCGCGCTCCCCCCGTCATGGGCGGCCGCAATGGCGGCAGGACGCGGCCCCACACCCGCGGCGTCCGCTCCGATGCCGGCGCCGGAACTGGCGTGGTCCCGGGTGCCCGACAGCAGCATGGCGCCGCCCGCTCCGGCGGCCCCGCTCGACGCCGAACCACCGACCGGCACACGCTCGCGCAGGCGCACAAAGCGCGGCAAGACTGCCGACTCCAGCGCCGAGTTCGCTCGGCAGGCCAAAGCCGCGAGCAACCGCGCCGACCGCGACCGCAAAGCCGTGCGACTCGAGCTGGTCGGGGTCGAAGGCAACGTCACCCGCACCCGCACGCAGTCCACCGCGTGGTTCGTCCAGCCGCCCGGCCCGTGGAACATGCGCCCGGTGGGCCGGCAGCGCCGCTACATCCAACACGAAGCCCTGGTACTGGCGAACCTCGCCGAAGCCGGCGTGACCGGACTGCACCGCCGCCTGGTGCGCACCCCCTGGCCCGTGCGCCAATGGGCCCACTCCCACGACACGTGGGCCGAACCGATCCCCGACGTCCCCGGAGCGCTCTCGTGGGCGGACTACCTGCGCGGTCAGCAGCACGCACTGCTGTGGGGCAACCCGACCCAGAAGGGCCGCTACTGGGGCGTGGAGCTACCGCCGCGCGGGGCGCTGGCGATCGGGCTCGACACCGTCTCCGCGTGGCTGCTTCCCGTCGTCGACGCCCCGCTGGTGGGGCGTGTGGCGAAGATGGTGCGCAGATGGGCGCGCACGGCGTTCCTCAACGAACAGAAGGCCATTGCCGATCACCTCGCGACGATCGAGCGCATCCTGTCAGGCCAAGGCGCGGCTGCTCGGCCTGCCACCGCCGCACAGATGGACTATTTGCTGCTGCGCTCGGCGTCGCTCGGATTGCCGCTCGACGCTGAGGGTGTGATCTCCGGCGGCGGCGACTGGGAGCAGTCCGACGTGGCTGCGCTCGAAGACCTCACCGACCTCGCACTGACCCCCGGCGACGGCTACACCACCGTCCGCGGTCAGGTCGGGGGCCGCGACTACACCGGCTACGCGATCGTCTTGACGGTCGGGCGTATGGCGCCGCTGCCGATCCCGGAGCGGATGCTGCCGTGGCAGGTCATCGGTGACCAGTCCGGTGAGCCGCTCGAATGGTCCGAACGCATCCGCCTGAAGACCAAGAATCAGACCGTCAACAAGTTGCGCCGGTTGACCTCGAGCATCGAGGCCCAGTTCGACCACTACACCGTCGAGCACGATCAGGTGCCGCCGCAGGAACTCGCCGAGCAGCACGCGCTCGCGCAGCGGGTGATCTCCGACATCGAGGAAGACCATTCAGGTCTGTCGGCGCGCACCGAAGGCTGGTATCGGGTCGTCGTGGTGGGTTCGACACCGGCAGAGGCCAAGGAGAAGGTCTCGATGCTCCAAGAGATGTATGCCCCGCACATCCGCCTCGAACAGGAGCACGGCCAGTACCAGCTGTTGCGTGAATTCATGCCCGGCGAGCCGCTGGCGAACGTCGCGCACTGCCGCCGCATGAACGTCGAATCGCTCTCGGCCGGCATGGCCGCGGTCGGCGACCGTATCGGGGATCGCACCGGTGTGGTGATCGGCGAGACCGCGTCGATCGCACCGCGGCCCGCCGTGTGGGATCTGTTCGCCGCGCACGAGACGAAAGACAAATCCGGTCTGACCCCGATCGTCGCGGTGCCCGGTTCGGGCAAGACCTTCCTCGCGGGTGTGCTCCTCTACCAGGCCGTGCGTGCCGGCGCCTACGGTGTGGTGCTCGACCCGTCCGGACCGCTCAAAAAGCTCGCGCAGCTGCCCGAGTTCCGCGGCATCGCCGAGGTTCAGGCACTGACCGGCCGCACGTCGCGTCCCGGTTCGCTCAACCCGTACCGGGTGATCGTCGATCCGCGCCGCGACGACCCCGACTACGACCCCGCGAATCCGGATTATGCCGACGACCTCGACCCGGCGGCGGCCGCACAATCGCAGTACGAGGCCGATGTGCGGGCCGCGGCCGCGGAGCGAATCTCGGTCGCGGTATCGGTCCTGAAGATGATGCTCACCCCCGCGCGGCTCGATCACGAGTGGACCGAGACCGTGCTTCAGACTGCGGCGAACATGGTCGGCGGGCAGCGGCACCACAATTTGCGTGAAGTCCTCGAGGCCATCGCCACACTCGCCAGTGAGGACGAGAACATCGACCTACGCACGTGCGCGAAGAGCGTGTATCAGGACTTGACGATGATGTCCGATCTCGCCGAGGCACGGGTGCTCTTCCCCGGGCGCGGGACCACCGGAGACGCGGATGACGTTGTCAACGACCGCATTCGCCTGACCGTGTTGACGATGCCCGGTCTGCAACTGCCCCCGGAAGGTACCGACCCGGCGCAGTGGACGCCGCAGCAGCGGATGGCCGGCCCGTTGATGCACATGGCCGCGTGGCTGGCCAACCGTCTCGTCTACGAGCTGCCCCGCTACGAGCGCAAGGTGCTGTTCCTCGACGAGAACAAGTACCTCGAGCAGACCGGTGCCGGGCGCACCTTGAACCTGCGCATCGCACGCGATTCGCGCAAGTACAAGGTCCGCGCCCTGGTGTGCTCACAACTGCCCGATGACTATCTCGGTGTCGATGGCACCGACGACAAGTCGGCGCTGACGTACGAGGTGATCATCGGTGATCTCGGGGGCAACGCCCACGCCATCGCGGGCGCGCTGAAGTTGTTGAATCTGCCGGCCGGTGAAGGCTACGAAGCACTGTTGGCTGATCTCGGTGGCGGCGGTGAGGACACTTTCGATCCGGACACCAATACCGAGCGTGTGGATCAGGCACGGCGGTTCATCGTGAAGATGGCCGATGACATCGAGTTGATCCGGTCGGACTGGACGCATTTCGTGCACCTGGCGCATGTGTTCGAGGCGTTGGATTCGCGGGCGACCCGCGCTGCGATGGGTGGCGCGTCGTGAGCGCGCAGCGGCCCCGCGCGTCCCTGAGCGGACAGCACACATCCCTGCGCCGTGTCGGGTGGCGCATCACGAGCCCGCAGCAGCCTCGATCCACCATGAGTGGGCAGCCCACGTCCCTGCACCGTGTCGGATGGCGCATCACGAGCCCGCAGCCGCCCCGAGCCGCCCTGAACGGGCTGCGCCCTGCCCCGCGCCGTGTCGGGTGGCCTACGGGACTGATAGTGCGTGTTCTGACCGTGCTGATGCTCGCGGCGATCTCACTGATCGGCGTGGGCACCGGCGTAGCCGCGGCCAGCGGATTCGACTGCAAGGAAGTCCCGTCACCGGAGTTCCCCAACGAGACCATCGAGACGACCTTCGACTCGTCCAGCGCCAACCGCGCTCCCCTCGAAACCGGTGGTGGAACCGGATACGAGAGCTACGGGTGGGCCGGCCTGAAATGGCACACCTACGACCTCGGCTGCGGTGAAGACCTGGTCAAAGCCCCCGGCGCAGTCGGTGACACCACCCTGGGCAACACCTTCTTGACGATCGGCAAATCGCTCGCGGCCGCGGCATTCTGGCTCGACGACCAGACCAAGACCGGACAGGGCGCCGCCGAAGCGGGCATCACGCCCGCGATAACGCAGTTCGACCGCATCATCTATTCGATCTCCGACGGCATGAGCGGGGTCTACACACAGTGGCTGGGAATCGCCCTGACAGTGGTCGCCGCGATCGTGCTGTGGAAAGCATTGAAGGCCGACGCTGCCGGAGTCACGAAAACCTCCGCGATCGCCGCCGCCGGGCTGATGCTCGGCGCACTGTTCGTCGGCGCCCCGCAGAAGGCAGTCCAGGTCGCCGACGAGACATTCGGCTCGCTGATCACCGAAACCCAAGATCAGATCTTCTCGGTGCAGTTCGGGGACGGGCCGGGCGGCGGGACGCTCTCGGGTGGGCCCACCGACCCGAAGAACGTGCTGATCGACAAAGTCTTTCTGCCGGACTGGCGCACAGGCTGGTTCGGCGCCAACTACGACGCCACGGACGCTGCCGGGCTCGGTCCGAAGCTGCGCGATGCGCTGGCCTTCTCGTACGCGGAGCAGGAGCGAGTCAAGAACGATCCGCAAGCCCAGGCCGAGCTGGCCGAGCAGAAGGCCGACAAGTTCCGCGAGATCGTCGATGCCCTCGAATCCGACTACCAGTTGTCCTATTACCAGTTCCAGGGCAAGGACTCCGGGCGCACCTCCACCGGCTTCCTCGGGATGATCAAGCTGGCCCTGCCGTCGATGCTGTGGATCGGTGCCTCTCTGCTGAAGATCACTGCGCTGCTCGCGATCCGGTTCGCCATCCTGTTCGCGCCGCTGTGGGTGCCGCTGGCGCTCGCTGGTGGAGGTTGGCTGGCCCGCATCCTGCGCATGCTCGCCGCCGCCTACATGTGGGGCGTGGCCGGCGCGGTCATCGTCGCGCTCTACCTGATGGCGCTCGTACAGCTGTATGTCAACGACGACGGGCAGGTCGACGGCACCTGGCGGCTGTGGTTCATGATCCTGCTGACCGTCGTGTGCTGGGCGATCATGCGCCCGTTCAAACGCATGAGCCAGACCTTCACCCAGAACAGCGCGAGCATGGTCAACCGCAAGGCCCGCAGTGTGAAGCAGTCCATCAAGCGCAAGGCCTTTGCTGCTGCCGGCGCCGCCGCCGGAGTACCCGGCGGCCATCTGATCGCCGAGAAGGCCGCCGACCGGTGGGAACGCCGCACCGGTCGTGGCACCGAGAGCGACGACGGAAGCCATCACCGAGCCGACGGCGCAGAGCGGACTCCGACCAGGCCCGAGGGCCGCGGGCTCACGAACCGGCGGCAGCAGGCCCTCTCGAAGTCCAGAGTGGAGGCCCGCAAGGAACGCCTCGGCCTCGATGGCTGTTTCGGCGGCCGTCCTGCCGATACCGCGGCCGAACGAGATGCCCGCATCGCCGGGATCGCCGCTGTGGCCAGCCGGGACCTCGCCCGTGGGAAGACCCCGGTCGAGGGCACAGCCGCCGAACGGGCCGCCGCGACCGGCGTCTCCGCGTGGCGGCGACTGGACAAGGACGAGGCCGAGAGCCGCCGTCAGGAACGGACGGCCCGCAAGGAACTGCTGACCGCCAGCAGCGGGCAGCGGTGGGACGGTGGGGATCGATCGGCGATCGCGCCGATGAAGGTCTACACCCCGGATCGCCGTCGCGATTTCGCACGCGCCACCACCAACGCCGCCGCCAGCACCAGTGCCAGCACCGGTCCTCGGCAGTCACGCCGCGCTGCCCTGAGCGGCGAGCAGTCGACGACGGTCCCGGCACCCCGGCCACGGGTCTGGAATGCCCCTGCCCCGTCCGAGACCACCCCGAGAGACAGGTACCTCTGATGACTCGGTCCGGACCCAACCCTGTGCTCGCGCCGATCCGCCGGTGGGTGCTCTATTCACGCACCAATCTGGTTGTCTCGGTGGTCGGTGCGATCGCGGTGTTGTCGCTGGTCGGCATGGTGTTCGGGGAGGACCCGAAGCCACGGACCGTGGAGAACGCGACCGCACCAGCAGCCGCCGCGGCAACAGCCCCCGGAGTCGCGGCTGCGGCGGTTGGGGACGCGATCAGCCACGACCTCGACGAGGTCAGCGAGTCCGCGGTGGTCACCAAGACAGCGACCTGGGCCGCAGCCAGTGCGCCGGCCACCGCGATGGCATACGCGCACACCTTCGTCGACACCACACTCTCGGACACCGAGTGGACCCGCGCGCTGGGCCGCTACACCGCGGACACACCGGCCGCCACCACGGCGGCGGCGCGGCCCCGCACGCCCGTGGTCATCACCGGCCCCACAGAGAGCACCCTGATCACCGGCGCCGCAGGAGCACCGAGCGCACAGGTGACGGTCCCGACGCAGGCCGGGGATCTGTCGGTCTCCGTCGTGGTCGACGAGCTGCCCGACGGCACCCAGCGGTGGGTGGTCGACACTCCCCTGCCGACACTGGATCTGTCCGAGGTCGAGAAGCTCGCAGTGGCCCCTGCGCCCACGCATGTCGCGACCGCACCCCGGCCGACGTCGACGTCGACGCCAACCTCGACCCCAACCTCGGCACCGACGACCTCTCCGTTGTCGTCCGAACCCGACGCGCCTGAGTCCGAGCCGAGTCGCACGGTCGAGCCCACCCCCGTTCCGGTACCGGGTCCGATCCCGATTCCGGAACTCGATACCCCGATCCCGGGACAGCTGTGAACCTCGGCCGCGCCGGCAAGGCGCTGCTACTCAGCGGCGCGGCCTCCGTCGTCATCGGCACAGCCGCGTGTTCGACGGGGGCGCCGGTGATTCCACGGGACCCGTGCCGCACCATCCCCACCGACACCAACACCGACACCGGCAGCTCCGCGGCAGCCTCACCGGACGCAGCGCTGTCGGTCTCCGGCCCGATCCAACTACCAGTCGGTCCTGGAACCACCACCCACACCTCCGGATTCGGTGCCCGCTGGGGCACACAACATCAGGGCGACGACCTCGCCGGACCGGTCGGCACACCGATCCTCGCCGCACTCGACGGCATCGTAGTCGCCGCAGGATCCTCGGGAGAAGGACCTGGAGTCGGATTCGAGAACTGGGTGATCATCGACTCGAACGTCGACGGCTCCCCCGTGAGCACGGTCTACGGACACATGTTCGCCGACGGCATCCACGTCACCGCAGGACAGCAGGTCACCGCAGGAGAGCACATCGCCGACATCGGAAACGCCGGCAGCAGCACCGGGCCGCACCTGCACTTCGAGTACTGGCAGGGCGGCCGGTTGCAGGGCGGCACCCCGATCGACCCGGTGACCGTCCTGCCCGAGATCGCCCAGCAGAACGGCGGGACACCGGAGCCCGTCGACGACCAGCACGACAGCGACGGCGACCAGGACAGCAACATCCAGCTCGTCTCCGCGTCCCGGTCCACCGCCGACTGCTCCGGATTCGGCATGGCCGGCGGCGGCGATCTCGCCTTCGGAACCGTGCCGGCCGAGTTCGAGCCGTGGCTGCGCCGCGCAGGCGGGGTCTGCCCGGAAATCGACTCGCCCCTGCTGGCCGCGCAACTCCAACAGGAAAACAACTTCCGCCACGGACCGAACGCCCCCGTCTCACCGTCCGGCGCGATGGGACCAGCCCAATTCATGCCCGGCACCTGGGCCACCTGGGGCAAAGACCACGACGGCGACGGCACCATCGATCCGAACTCCATCGGGGACGCCGTGATGTCGCAAGCCCACTTCATGTGCACGCTCCACCAGGACGTATCCAGCGTGTCGGGTGATCCGATCGAACTGGTGCTTGCGGCCTACAACGCCGGTCCCGGCGCGGTGCTGATGCACCGCGGAATCCCGCCGTATGCCGAAACACAGAACTACGTCGCCAAGATCACCGCGGCCCGCGCGGCGTTCACCAACCCGAACTCGCGGGGCCGGTTCCTGCCGAACAGCGCGGGTGACAACGGTCAGGTCGTTGCCGCGGCACGCGAGTACCTCGGCACCCCGTACGTCTGGGGCGGCGGCGGAACCGGTGGTCCCAGCGGTGGAGGGTTCGACTGCTCGGGCCTGACCTCGTTCGCCGTCCACGCAGCCAGCGCCGGCACGGTCTCGCTCCCCCGCACCTCCGAACAGCAATGGACCGTCGGGGTCGAGGTCCCGATCGAGCAGGCACAACCGGGGGATCTCGTCTTCGGCAGCTGGGGCCCGAACGGGCCGGGCCACGTCGGGATCTACTCCGGCAACGGCCAGATGGTCCACGCGCCGACCACCGGCGATGTGGTCAAAGAAGCTCCCCTGCAAGCAGGGATGAAAGCCCGCAGGGTGATGTGAGGGGACGTGTCATCTTTACTGTTCATAGCGCATTTTCCGGCGGATACCGAGCCCTTTCGGTGGCAGCTGCACCCTTGTTGTGCAACATCGAGTGCGGACCTCTCATGGTCTGCCGGCGGGAATGAGGGAGCGAGGGGCGGTGGGGTTCACCTGTTCGGGCATTAGGGGACGTGTCGTTTATGCTGGTCAACTGCTGTGTGATACGAATCGGAGGGACTTGTGAGGGCGAAGAAGCTTGTCGTCGGGGTGCTGGCTGTCGCGGTCGTCGGCCTCGTCGCGTATTCGTGTGTGCCCCGCCAGGGCGAGGTCGAGGGCTCGGCGACGGCCGGCTCGACGACGACCAGCTCGCCGGCGCCGACCACGACGGTCGTCTCCCCTCCTGCGGCTGCGGAAATCACGACACCGTCGCCGGCAGCTCAGGCAGCCGAGGGCGCCGCGAGGCAAGGGTTGACCGTGGCGTTCACCTGGTACCCGGCCACCGATGCCACCCAGAACGATGCATACGGACGTGCCCGCGAGTGGCTGACCGAGTCCCTGGCCGAGCGCATGGTCATCGACGCCCGCACCGAACGCGGGCCCGGTGTGCAGTGGGCGCAGTGGGCCGAGCAGCAAGCGAAGGTCATCGCCGACGTCAGTATCGAATGCTCCGGCTGCCCGGAGGACACGGACACCGTCGTCCAGCGGGTGGCCACCATCAAGCAGACCGCGGTGTCCGGCAGCGGCACCGATACCGTCGAGCCCGACACCACGGTGTGGGTCACGATCGTGCGCGAAGGCGACCGCTGGCTCATCGACGAGATCCGTTACTGACCCGGAGGTCCTGTGAAGCTGAAAAACCTTGCTGCCGTCCTGATCGCCGCAGCGTGCGCAGCCGGTCTCGCGGCGTGCGGTAGCGACGAACCCGCAGCCCCCGCTCCTGCCGTCACCCCGAGCACGGCGAAAGCGCCGGCGGAAATATCGGTCTTCGGTGAGGACAGCTCCGACATCCTCTTCCGAATTCATGAACAGAACGCGACGGCCATCATCGAGACCGTGGAAGAACGCGGGGGGACACCGGAGCAGGCGGTCGCTGCTCTTCTCGCTGGTCAGGCCGAGACGGGCTGGAGGTCCGGGTTGTCTCTACCGGCGCCGGCGGCCGATATCTCAGACATCTACGGGTGGCGGTTCGCGTACAACATCGGCGCCGATTCCACGGATGCTGTGCGCGCCGCGACGTACACGTTCATGGACAACGCCGCAGCCGTGAACGCCGACCCAGCCGATCCGGTGGCGTATGCGCTGGCGGTGCAGCACGCCGACGAGCGCGAGTACGTCGAGGACGACCGCTACTACAAGAACGGCGAGACCCCCGCCTCGGAGTACGCCAAGGCCCACCCCATCGCCGAGTCCGCGTACACGGAACTGCGCAACGCGCAGTAATTCCCACCCACCCCCGGGGACGTGTCGTCAAACCTGGTCAAAGTAGTTTTCTGGCGCATTTCGATATCGGGTGGCAGGCGTCCTGCCCCGCCAGCGCGGTCAGATATCGCGCAATTGTGACGGGCGCCACATCATTTGCGTCACATGCGCCCCCGGGATAAGTTTCGTTCTGCTCGGGGGAGTGTCTTCTTCGCGCGCGCGCCAGTCGGTTGAGTGATTCCCGGCTGGAAGCAGAGGGCCCACGAAAATCGTGAGGTCTGCTTCCAGCTACCCGGAATCGGAGGACGACATGCGCAGTGCAAGCACCAGCATCGAGAGTCGCACCACCAATTTCCGGGCAGGACAATTACGCGGGTGCACCCGGCGGTCTATTTCGAGCGCGCGCATGAGCTGCACGCAGTTCGCTTTCCGAAATTCCGAGCGCGGCGGACATTTTTTGGGCCACGGAATCCGAGAGCGAGATCACTCCACGCTCCACACAGCTCACAGTCTGGGTAGTGATGCCAGCCTTGGCGCCGAGTTGAGGCTGCGTCATACCTCGCAGCACACGCCAGTCTCCCGGATAGCGTTCAGTTTCGGGAACCCGCACCAGGTCAGAGATCGCCACGCCGAGTATTTCGGCGACCCGCGCGAGCAGGTCTACCTGAGGCGAGGCCGTACCGCTCTCCCAGCGCCGAAGTGTTTCGGTGCCGATCTTCGCGAGTCGTGCGACTTCCGTCTGCGCGAAGCCGGACTCGTGACGAGCGTGGCGCAGAGCGTCCTGATTGAACCCCCGTATTACTCGACGGCTCACCGTCCGCGCCCTCCTTGTGAAGTCGTCATCGGTAGACACTGTGCCGTCCTCTCGATACGATGCGCGCATACGGGTTGATTCAAGTGGTTTAATAGATGAAGGATACGGGGGTGGTGGAATTGCCTAAGAGGTGCAAACGGTCCCCCAGCTGTTAGGGCAGCTGAGGGACCGTCAGTTGAAGCCAGCCGACTGTTTGCCGCAGTCGAACAAGCCAGAGGCACGCGGGTTTGCCGCCCGCGACCTCGATTGCAGATGGAGACCTGCTATGAACACGTTAGTTGGTACTGGGCGTACACGCCTAGTAGCGGACAGCCCCGCTCCCCCGCTAAGGGGAATTCACGACACATCTTCTGCTGGCAAAGATCCTCGACATACCCTTGCCGAGCATTTGCCGAATCCTGCCGCCACCGCATGCTCGACCTGCGGGTTCGCCTATTCCAAAGACCGGCCATTGTGCCCGCCCGTCGCTCGAGCACTGCGCAAGATGGCGACGCGCACAGACGCCAGATCCTTGAGCGCCTACTCGACGGACCAGCTCCGCACGATGGAACGAGAGCACTGCGGCACCGGCCGGTGCCGCCGGTGCGGATTCACCTATACCCCCAGCGCGCGCCTCTGCCCCACCTCCCGCCGTATCGCTCTCGAACTCGAGTCACGCTTCAAAGCACCGATGAGCGAGACCCGAGTGGGTCAGGGCATGTGCGCCGGTAAAGGACTTGCCTGGACTGTCACCGGGAACGAGTCCTCGGCGTGGCGACAGGCCGCGGCGGCGTGCACCCAGTGCCCACTGCTCGCCCAGTGCACCGCAGATCTGGAGAGTCGGCTGGCTGGCGGGGAGAAGATCACCAATCAGATCCTGGCCGGGCGGCTGTTTTCCACCCAGGGTGTCGAGGTCAAGGTCGAGAAGATAGAGCAGTACGCAGACCGATGTGGAATGAAGACCCGGGACCGGAACCACCGTGCACCAGCTCGGCGGTCGACCCGGTGCACGGTGGTGGCCCGGACCGCACCAGAACCGGTAAAGACGCTCACAGCAGACACAGGCGACCAGCTGGCTCTCTTCGAGTCGGTGGCCGCATGAGCCATGCAATCGCATCAGACCGCGAAGGCCGCAGGTGGGCGGTGATCTCCGTGGGCGCCACCCTCAAAGGACGTCTCGTCGGCGGTACTGCCACTCCGGCGGTCATGGACCTCGCCGAGCTGATCGATGCGCACGGACCGCTGATCATGACCTCTGCCCGTCCTGCCGTCACTGGCGGGTTCGCGGCGATCGCCGACACCGTCGGTCTCGTCGCATCCGATCCGGAAACTGCCTCGATCGATCAGATCAAGCAGGTCGCCGCCTTCGCAATGTCGCTCGTCCTGCCACAGGGTCGACAGAGCGCATGACCGATTTCACTCGCCATATTTCTCCCATGCGTGCCTCCACTCCGGAGGGTCCTGCGCGTGGTGTGATGTGGGGTGCTGAAGTGGGTCGAAAACACAGGAGGTGCACCCATGACTGAGTGATCCAACCGAACTATCCAGCAACTAAACAGTGCAGTGATATAGCCCAAAAAGAGAAAAACCCCCAGGTGGGGGTGGGTTTTCAAGAGGAGATCCGCGGAAGGATTTGGTAGATCCTTCATCACTTGAGGGAGATCGTCTGGCAGGACGATCCGCTCTGGGTGAGTGTCCGAAGTTAGAGCTTCAGATACTCGTTACTGCTTCCCCGAAGGGACTTACCTTGGTTGGTACGTCTCAGGGTAGCGCACACCCTGAAACAGGCTCAACAGATCAGTTTTCTACGACCCTCGGCGTGTCGTCCGAGGTCAGCGTTATCGACCCTGCTCTGCCCCAGCCCTTCGCGGCCGGCGAGTGGGAAGCGATCGTTGCTGCTGCCGTGGCGAACGTCGCCGAGATCGAGGCCGCACAAGCACAGGACGACCCCGCTGAGGCCGCGGTAGATGACCTGCTCGAGGCCCAGCCCGTAGGCACACGCGCCGCGCTGTCGCTCCCTGTCCCAGCAGGTACATGTGCCCGGACCCCGACCTGGCACAGCCGCCGGACCTGGCTGGAGCTGTGCGAGTGGATCGTCACCCACACCGATCGCGGCCGTGAGGCCCTCAAGCGCCACAGCATCGCCGCAGGCACGTTTCTGCGGGTCTGTGCCGCTCACGCCGAGTACGCCGAGTCCACGACCGGACGTCATGTATCGGTAAGCCTGACCACCCTCGCCAGCAAGTGGGATCTCTCGACCGACAAGCTCAAGCGTGGTCGACGGGTACTCAAGGCGACCGGCCTCGGCGTCGAGCTTGCCCGCGGTAAGAAGCTGAATGGGATCGAGCGCGAGGCTGCCGCCCGCCTCTACTCGCAGGCCCACGGGCACGCCCCTGCACGGCTCCAGGTCGGCGCTGCGAGCGTATGGGCGCTGTCTGCACCTCACTGGGCGGTAGAAGCCATGCCCGCTCCAGAGAAGCCGCAGCGGCGGTCACGGCGTCGCCCCACACGCGCCCCCCGGGGGACGGCCGCCCGCCCTGGTTCGCGAGCAGAACGCAGGTCCAGCCGTTCCGCACCCCAATCCCCTGGTGGTTCTTTTCCTGTGAATCTTTCCGCTAGGAAAGATCACCAAGCGCGCGAGCGCGCAGGCGAAGAGAACTCAACTTCGACGATGATTCGACCGTTGACGCTTCAGCGAGCGGCCGCTGAACTGCTCGACCGCATCCCGGCGCTGCGCGCTGCCGTCGGCTTCGATGATTCGACCGGACGCCGTCGGGGCCACATCGGATCGGTCTGTGACCTTCTGGTCGACGCGGGTATCGACACCGATCGCTGGACAGGTGCTGACATCGCGCAGGCCCTGAACCACGACGGCACCGCTCGCGGGTGGACGTGGCCGACCACTGATGCGATGACCTCCCCGCTGCGTCTGGTGGCGTACAGGCTGTCTCAACTCGACTGGACAGGCCCCTCGCTGACCGAGCGCAAGATCGGCGGCCGTGATTTACCCGGGGAGACCCCGGCTGCGACGGCACATCGGCTGGTCAAGGCCCGTCGCCGCGCTCTCGCCGATACGTCGGCCACGCAAGCTCCCCGGGCGTCTGCCGAGCTTCGCAGGGCACTTCGTGCGCAGCTGGCAGCGGACCTGGAGGCGAGGAGGCAAGCTGCTGCGCGAACCGCATGCTCTGAGAAGGGACATGTCGTCAGCCCAGGTAAGAATACATTTCAGGCTCGGTGAACCACTCCGTCGACAGGCCAAATGCACTGCCCGAAGACAGCTGGTGCATAGGCTACGAAACGAGTCGCACGAGCCCGGAACGCGCAGAGGACGGAAGTGACCATGGGCAACAGGAAGACCCACCGGTCGCATCCGCGCGTCCTGGTCAGCCGGTCTGTCGAGGAGCGGCAGAAGGTCTCCCACAACGCAGACTCGGTCAGGGAGCGGCTCCGGAACGGAACGCGGTTGGTTGTGGTCGACAGTGGCGACCAGGTCATCGAACTGTCCGACAAGGAGCTGGCGCCGGCTACACACGACTGGACGCTGCGGATCGTGGGTATGTCGACGGTCCGTATTCACCTCGCCACTCCCCTGCCGGACACCGCGCAGATCGTCGCGACCGGCCGGTCGTTCGTGGAGGTTACGGGCCACGTAATCGTCCACGCCTACACCCATGCCACCGTGCACGCGTTTGACCAATGCACCGTCCATGCGCGGAACTTCGCATCCGTCAGTGCCTGTGATTCGGCCGCGGTTATCGCTGTCGACGACGCAGAGATCTCCGCCTACGACAGTGCACGTGTGTACGCGAGCAACCGCGCTCAAGTCACGGCGGTCGACTCCTCATCCGTACATCTCTCTGGAGACGCTCATGCCTCCGTGGTACGTGGCGTGAGAGTCACCGGGCCTGCCCGATCGAACCTTCACGTCACCCTCCCCTCACGTTCTGCATAAGAATCACCAGTACCCCTATAGCCCATATGGGGGATATAGGGTGATGCTCGCCGGGCGTTGGAGCTTGCGGCAGTATCGCCGCGTCAGCATCCCGGAATCGCTCGGCATCTGGCATGAGTCGAGAAGATGAAAGCTCAGCACAGCTCAGCCCAGCACAGCACATATAAATGCAGTACATCTCTCCTTCTGTATTGCTATTGCATCTATGCGTACAACAGCTGACGGTAACTAGCCCAATAGCTGCTTAGCAGAGATACGCTTAGCCAAGATATAGTGCACTGAACATATATAAGCTAATATAAGTACCCATATGGGAATGAAAGGAGGGGTTATGACGATCACCGCGATCGCCAACCTCAAAGGTGGGGTCGGTAAAACCACCGTCGCTAACGGATTGGTCCATGCTGCGGCAGCCAGCGGTAAATCCTGCTTGCTCGTCGATGCCGACATGCAGGGCAACTCCACCAAACATCTGACTGGGTACTCATCCAAGGAGCCTGCACCGAACTCGCTCGCCGATGTCCTCGACCGCAGCATCGACCTTCCTACTCGTGAGGCCATCATTGCTGCACGCCGCGAAGCGATCCACGTGATCCCCAGCGGCTTCGGTGAATTGCAGGCAGTCAGCGACCAGCTCGGAACCAAGGCTGGGGGAGAGATGGCGTTCGCGAGGGCGCTCAAGCAGATTTCCGGCGACTACGAGCACATCCTGATCGATTGCCGTCCTGCGATCGATCTGGTCTCACGCAGCGCTCTGTACGCAGCCGACAACGTCCTGATCGTGGTGCAGCCCGAGCAGGATGCGCTGGACGGACTCGACGCGATCCGCGATGCCATCGAGGACATCGCCGAGTACATGGACAAGGTGCTCCCGATCGCTGGTGTCGTGGTCAACCGTGTCGACGGCCGCCGCACTGACCACTCCAAGACTCTCGGCTACCTCAGGGAGTACGCAGCTGAGGACGGGATCGACCTGCTCGGCGACCCCATTCCTCAGCTCACCGACATTTCCAAGCTCACAACTGTCGGCATGGGATTCGACCAACACCCCAACTCTCCGGCCTGGGCGCGCAACCTCCATAAAACATTCACCGAGATCCTGGAGAAGGTGGCTCACTGATGAGTGGCATTCCCGAACCTGTACGACCGGCACCGCGCCGTTCCCGCAATACCTTCGCGCAAGCCGCGGAATCCATGAAGGCCGAAGACACAACCTCCGCAACGCCTGCACCTGTTGCGCAACAGCCTGCTGCAACGCCTGCACCTGTTGCGCAACAGTCCGCCGCAACACCTACGCCCGTTGCGCAACAGACCTCGCCGACCCCGAAGAAGCGCAAGGTCGCAACAACCGACATCCTGCTCTCGGTCTCCGAGGATCTGAAAGAGCGCATGGTGGCCACGCTCGAGTACACCCGACCACGCACGGGCATCACCAGCCAGCAGCAGTTCATTCGCATCGCAATCGACCAGCTGTGCAAGCGTCTGGAGGCCGAGTACAACAACGGAGAAGCATTCCCCCCGCCCGCCAAAAGCATCGAACTGTAAGCCATATGGGCCATAGGGGATATAAGTGCAAATATGGGGAATTGCATGGATTGCACCGTCCCTACCAGCACCGTTGCGCCATTGCGCACTGATGCATCCTCCGACGGCCAAAGATGCAATGAGACCCCGCCGGCTGGTATCCGGCAGGGCCTCTATGACCGGGACCACCCTGGAAGGAAACCCCGATCAATGACTGACCTTAATCTCCGCGCCGCACGCATTCAGCTCTACGGGCTGATCGCCGCGCTCGTATTCGCGATTCTCATCGCTGCCGGCATCACTGCCGGTGCCTTTGTGCTTTCGTTCCACGTGCTGCGCGACCTGGGACTACAGGGCATGCTGCCTGCATCGCTCACCTGGATCTTTCCCGCCATCGTCGACGGAGCCATCCTGGCGGCAACGATCTCCTCAGTCGTCCTCAACAAGGTCACCGGCCCGAGCCCGGGCCGTACCTTCTTCCTGTGCCTGCTGGTCTCAGTCGTCGTAGCCAGCGTCGCAGGAAACGGATACCACGCCTGGCGTGCGGCCGAGGAAGCTCGAGCGCTGATTGCGGCCGGTATCGACCTCGGCTTCACGCCGTTGCATCCGATCGGTGCCGCGCTCATCACGGTCATCCCGCCGCTTCTGGTGCTCGCGTTCACCCACGGCATCGGCATCCTCATCAAGGCGATCGGCACCGCCTACAGTGAGTACAACGAGCTGGCGAACACTACTGACGCAACACACGACGCAACGCCGACAGCTGTTGCGCAGCGGCACACACTCGTTGCAGAGGACGTCGCACCGACTGTTGCAACCCCTCATTACGTGACCAGAGAACCCATCGCACCAACTGCGACCGCCGCGACTCAGACCTCCACAGAACCCGCCATCGACGCCGTCGCTGCGCCGGCCGGTCCGATGCTTACTTCCGCCGACGCGCCCCCCGTTGTCCCTGACGCGCCCCCCGTTGCGCGCGTTGCGTCCCCTGTTGCGCCTGTTGCGCCTGTTGCGCCTGTTGCGTCGAGTGCACGCACCGTTGCGCATGATGTTGCGCATTCCGACGTCATTGCGTCCAACGTTGCGATGCACCATGCAACTCCGGAACCCGAGCGCACCGCGCCGGATGCAACGATCGCGCCGGAGCAGACCACCGCTGCACTCCTGGAGTTCATCAACAACGCCCAGGATCTCTCGGATAACGTCCGTACGACAGCTCGCCTGAAGATCACTGAGCCGACACTGTCGTTTGCCGCCATCGCCGAGGAGACCGGCGGTGTCGCAGCCAGCACCGCGATGCGGCGCTACAAGAAGGCAGAGGAGGCTGCACTCGTTGCCGGTTTCGAGATGCCTCCGCTGCCCGACCTCGGTGAGAACACCCTCGCCGCAGACCTCGACCTGGGCGAGATCCACGAGCTGGTGAGGTCCTGATGGCCCCGCACGAGAACGGCGCAGAGCAGTTCTCACTCTTCGACGTCGGCGCCGACAACGAGCCGGACCAGATCCCTGAGCCCAACCAGTCCCAGCCGTCCACACCTGCTACCGACACGGCTCTAGATGGGGAAGTGACTGCGCCGGAATCCACCGAGATCGCTGAGCCCGACGGCGGGGACGTGGGGGAGGAGCCTGTACAGGAACTGCGGCCGTGGGAATCACTGCCCGTCACCGGGGACGCCGACGGTCATGCGCTCATCGTGACCGCAGAGGCCACCTACGCACCCTCGGGGAACCGGCTTACCGGTCCTGTCGACTCGATCGAGAAGCTGGACAAACTCCTCCACTGGGCCGCGCTGACCCCCCACGGACTCACCGCACAGGTGTGGTTCGTCGGCATCGACTCATGCGCCCAGCTCGGCTGGACGATCGATCCGGGCAGCGAGGACGACGTCGACGACCTCGAACAGCTGCGTCAACACGCAGCCTCCGAGCTGACCGAAGCCATCGCAGCGACACTGCCACCGTTGATCGCCGCCGGATGGGAGCTGCGCGGCGATCCCGGGTTCGTCGTGCACCTGATCCGGAAGGTCGGCAAAGCCACTCAGATGGTCGACCTGATCCTCGAGCCGTACGTATGGACGTACTGGAACAAGGACTTCGGGTGGGGCAACCGCGTCGGGGACATGGGCATCCTCGGCAACCCGACCGCAGGTACCTACCTGCCCGACGACGACCTGCCCGCCGCCCGCGAACTCGGCCGCCGTCTCGCCTGGTCGGTCCACCACCTGGACACCCTGCCCGGCCCCACCCCGGCCCGCACCGGCGCCGCGATCCTCGACAAGATCCGCCGCGAACGCCTCCGCACCAGCAAGGGCATCGTCGTCACCGCAGCAGGGCCGATCCCGCCCATTGACGGCATACCCCGCGGCGACTTCGAGCCGGCCGCTGGCTGGTCCCGCGTGCCCGATACCGACGACCTCGACGACGCGGCCGCGTTGGTCACCATCGACCAGCGGGCGTCCTATCTCGCCTCGGCCGGGATGCTCTCGTTCGGCTACGGCCGGGTCCGTAACCTGCTCGGCATCGACGCGGCGTCCGCCGCCTCGGAGGCCAAGCCCCCTTTCGGGATCTGGCGGGTCACCTTGCCCGCCGCAGGGCAGTACGCCCTGCCCGACAAACTCCCACTGCCGCACCCGGCGATGCTCGACGACCAGCCCGTCCAGACATGGATCACCACGGTCAGCCTGGAGGGCCTATGCGCCTCCATCGCAGACGGCGGCATGGGCCTGGACGTCGACGACCTCGACATCACCGAAGCATGGGTCTACGAGGAACAGGGCCGAGCCCTGGACAAGTGGGCCAAGGTCCTACGCGCTGCACGGACTGTGGCCGTCGACACCGACGATGTGGCGATGAAGCGGTTTCTCGGCGCCTGCTATAAGGGCTACGTGGGCCGGATGGTCAACCCGGACATGTGGACCGCGACCCGCATGCAGCACCACCACCAGCCGCTGTGGCGCGCGGCGATCATGGCGCACTGCCGGTGGCGTGGCCGCCGCGTGGCGATGCGCATCGCCCGCGAGACCGGCCGGTGGCCGATCCGCACGATGACCGACTCGTGGGTGTACCTGGTGGGGGAGGGGCAGCGCATCGCCGATGATAGCGACGCACTGGGCAAGATGACTCTGGAGAAGCAGGTGGAGCTGACCGACGAGATGATCCTGTCGTTCGCGGCAGCAGAGACCACCCACGAGGTTCGCCTCGCGATCGCCGCGGCCTACGGTGCACAGGACGAGGAGGATTAGATGGCGCTGCATCTGCCCAAGCCCCGCTCGAAGTCCGTGCCACAGAAGACGACCGGCCTCGACGGCATGAAGGTCAAGGTCGCCGCTGCTGCGGCCGCGGGGATCGCCAAGGCGCAGGAAACCAGCAGTGGTCTGGCCGGCCTGACCTCGACGGTGTCGGTCAAAGAGCTGCGTAAGGAGATCGGAAACGAGGGCTTGCGGCAGGCCGCGATCGACGCTGGCGGCACGCCGCCTTCCGATCGGACGCTGCGCCGCTGGGCGCAGCAGGACCGCATCCCGCATGCGGTGCTCTCCGAACTCGCCCAGCGCCGCGCCGCAATTGAGCGGCTCGGCGGCGTGAACGAGGTGGCAAAGAAGATCGGCCGCAGCCCGTCGTCGGTGCGCAAGTACGTCTCCGGCAAGACCAACGAGTTGCGCAACGACGCAAAGTCCAAGCTCAAAGCCGCGAAGGCACAGGTCATCATGCACAAGGCCGGTGTCCTCAATCCGGATGGAACACCGAAGGTCGCCACCATCCGCGTCACCGGCCGCGTGCACGTGCGCAACGGCGACGAGGCCGGATACGACTACCGCACCCGCACACTCGACTTCGGCAACTCCGATGTCCCCTTCAGCGCGGAGGAATCACAAGCGATCGCTGCGGCGCTGGCCAACGACGACCAGGCCCGCGTCGTGGCGATCCTCGAACGGCACGCCACCCTCGACTACCCGGAGAACAAAGGCTTCGACGTCTACGGCGACCAGTTCGGATTCCACTTCGACGCCATCGACAAACTCGAGGTCACCTGGCACTGAGACCACACCCGCCGAGGGGTCGCTTCCGCTGCACGTGGAGGTGGCCCCTCGGCGCAGGTCGTGCGTGCATCTAAAAATTGTTTGTTTCCGCAGATCAGGGCAGTAAAAACGGGTGAGAAAAGCGGTTCACCCCGTTGGGGAAAACAGCACGTATGGGTGAACGTATGCGGGCACATTCCCTTCCGGTCATGAGGTGCCCATGCCTGTCAGACGTTCGAGGTCCCGCCGCACAGTCGCACTGATCGCCACCGCGACCGTCGCGAGCGGCGGCGCACTGCTCACTGCTCCCGCGTTTGCTCATGCGGCGCCGGCCAGCTGCACATCGACGTTCAACCTGTTCATCCCCGGAACATGGGAAACCGACGAGAACGCTGACCCCAACCAGCCCGTGGGCATGCTCAAACCGATCGCGGACGCACTCCAGACCGCTCACGGCAACCAGGCAGAGGTCTACACGCTGCCGTACATGGCCAGCGCATTCGACAACGGCCACACCTATGCCGCCAGCAAGGCCGACGCAGTGTCCAGGGCCAACCAGGTGCTCGCGGACGTCGCGAACTCGTGTCCCAGTACGAAGTTCACGATGGTCGGCTACTCGCAGGGCGCCGACGCCGCCGGCGACATCGCCTCGGCCATCGGCAACGGCAACGGCCCCATCGATGCGAGCCGTGTGCTTGCGGTCGGGCTCCTGGCAGACCCAGGAGCCGGTACGAAGGGGACAGCGACCGTAGGACCACGCACCTCAGGGCAAGGCATCGCCGATCCGCGGCCACAAGGAATGGGCGCCCTGTCCGGCCGCGTCGCCTCGATCTGCGACCCCGGCGATCTGTACTGCTCGATCGAAAAAGGCTCGAGCCCACTGCTCGGCTCACTCGGCTCGATCCTGAGCAAAGGCGCCGGCGCCGGTGACGCCACTGCAGATCCCGGCGGTAACACACAGCTCGCCACGGCCTTGACCTCCGACTTTTCCGACGCGGACCTGCCAGCGCTGGGCACCGACGTGGCCGCCCTCGGACAGCAACTCACCGCACCAACTGTCGACATCGATCAGGTCGCTTCCTCTGCGCGGTCGATCGCACAGACTCTCGCTCCACTGGCCGATCTCCTCGGTTCCGGTGCTGCGAACCCGGCAGCGAACGGCCAGCTCATGGCTGCGCCGATCGGCTCGGCCGAACACAATGCCGGCGAAGTCCTCACCCGGGCAGGGCAATCCGATCTCGCTGGTGCCTTCACTGCCGTAGTTGATATCGCCGATACGGCGAGCGCGCTTGCCGGTGGTGATTCGCTCAGCTTGCCGGCCTCTGCTCCCGAGGTGCAGACACTCGCCGCGAACGCGGACGTGCTGACCGGGCAGATCGCGCCGCTGGCCTCCACTCCTGCAGATGCGTTCAGTTCGGCCGCCAGCGTGCTGTCGGTGCTCAAACCGACCGTGGTGGTCAACCAGGTCCTCAACGTCGCCACCGGCGTGACTTCGCTGGATATGCCCGGAATCCTCCACAATCTGACGCTGCTGCCGCAGAAGGTTGCCGCGCTCGATGCGCAAGGGGCACACCATATTGCGGGCGAGTTGAACAATCAGTTTGCGCCGCTGGTGAAGATGGCTGCCGCCGTCGACATGCGATGGGTCTCGCAGATCTTGGCGGTCATCCCGGACCCGTCCGGCGCAACACAGATCGCGGCGCTCGTCGCGTCGATCCTGTCGAACGTCGACGTGATCAGGCTGGCCAACATCGTCGGTCAGATTCAGGAGATCGCCTGGTCGGCGCTCGAAAAGCTGTTCCCTCCACCTGGGATCGTCCCTGATCCTCTCGGAGCTGGAGCAGCGATGACCGGCTTGGTCCCGGTGGGCCTGGACCTGGCGTCGGTGGCGGTCGACATGCTCTCGGGCAAGGCCGCCAAGACCGCTCCTGAACTGCTGGGTAAGCAGGCGAATGTTCTCTCGACGAGTATCACCACTCAGGCCGCGAGCCTCGACCTTCCGCAGCTGTCGGACTCGCTGGTCACGCTCTCGCAGTCCCAAGGCGCCGATGACCTCGCCTCGCTGGTCGGTGAAGGACTCAATGCGGCAAGTTTCTTCACCTCGGGCGCTCACACCAATTACAACGCTCTCGTTGTCGACAATGCCGGCCGTGACGCCATCGAGTGGCTCTCGGACTGGCTCAACCTCCAGATCGGACGTGCTGTATGAGTCCCCGTGCCCACAACCCGTCTGCCCGCTGGACGTGGTGCGGCCGTTGCGAACACCGGGGATATCTCACTCGCGGTGACGCGAAGGCGGTCCGGAAACGCCACCATGGGGAGAAGGGGATGGCCGTGTTCCCATGCCCGCACACCGAGGGCCTGTTCCACGTCGGACACCGCCCCGATGCGCTGAGCAGCGGGGAAATAGACCGGGGTCTGTTGCGACATCAGGCTGTGCAGGCCGCCGCGGGCCGCTGGTCATCGTGAACAGGGCCGAAGGGACTTCCGGTGCCTGCGCCATTGGTGCCGCTCGCTCTCAGGAAGGCTCATCGGTGCCCGCCACCTGCCCCTCGCGGCGATCCGCCACCGGAGGCATCGACGCCGTACCCACGGCGCACACCACCATCCGATAACCCTTGATTGACGAGGAGAAAAGCATGCCCACATCGACCACTTTGACCAAAGCCGAGCGTCGCGCGGAGCAGCGCCGAGTGACTGCCCGTGAGCGAAGGATTACCAAGCGTGCCAAAGAGCTTCGTGTGATGTACCACGGCTGCGACGACCTCGAAGTGCCCTCGGATCGGGAGATCGTCGAACGCTACTGCGCGCTGCGGGATACAGGGCGGCTGCCTGCGAATGTGGACGAACTCGAGGGCACATTGTCGGTTGTGCGCCGCCGGCACTCTTCTCGAAGCACGGAAGCTCATTTCCCGGCGATGATCGCGGGTGTCCTTGCGCTGATCGTGTGTCTGATGTTCTTCGACTTTGGCGATGATCCGGGAGCTGTCACCGCGTCTGGCTTGGCCGGCAGGATATTGGTGACCGCCCTGGCGACCGCGGTAGTCGTGACGCTCGTGTGGGCGGCGGCACGCCAATCCGAGCGGGATCTGTCTGTCGTGTTTCGCGGGCATGCCGATGCGCTGTTGTCGCAGGTCGAGGCGGTGGAGGCGGTTTCCGCTCTGAAATGAGGCTGCGGAATCAGGATTACTGGCGTTGGGTCTGTCCGGGGCATCGGATGTTCGGAACCGAGTTGTAACAACGCAATGCAGCATTGTAAGGTTGATTGGAGAAAGTCCACGGGAAGAGCTGTTGTCGTTTGATCGAGCGAGACGGAGGTGACCATATGGCCGGCTACCTGCATGCCGGTGCAGACCCCGGTCTCCTCCCCGGAAAACGACCCGCCGCACACACTCGAGTCGGTGGGTGGGGCCAGAGGGGGGACGTGTCGTCTTCCCAGTACAATCCGCCTATGTGCCGTTCTAAAGCTCATGGATCTGGCCGCCGGTGCCCGGGCTGCGGGAGCTACAAAGCTGCCGCCAAGGCCAACGGAAACCGCCGGCTCGCTCGCGAGGCTCGCAAAAAGGTCGTCGACCACCTGAAGGAACAAGGACTGATCGAGTCCGCGGCCGCGATCCAAGCTGCGCCGCCGAGTGTCCTCAAAGAGTTCATGGAAGGGCTGGGGATCGACCCAGAAATTCTGGGCAAGACCCCGATGCCGAGCACCCACGCGAACCCGCCGAGCGCGAAACTGTTGATCGCGCAGGCGATGGCAGAAAAAGAGAAGCTGGCCGGCCCGAAGATCACCCCGGCTCAGGCCGCTCTCGACACCGCTGAGGAGAACGTTGCCAAGGCTGACGCCGACGCCGAAGAGGCAAGTAAAACAGCCAAGCGGCTCCGCGCCCGACTCACCACCGCCAAGCGCAAGCTCAAGGAGGGAACGGGTACAGAAGACGCTGTCGCGGAGAAGCAGAAAGACTTCGACGCCGCCAAGGCCGCTTCCATCGACGCCCAGCGCCGCCAGAGCGAAGCACGAGATGACCTCGTCGCAGCGAAGTTCGGCATGCGTGACGACATGGGCAGCGACGAAGAACGCGACGCCTACTACGCGAGCCTGACCGACGACGAGGTCGCGGCAATCGGACGGTCCTACAACCGCAAGTACGCCGCCGAGGCGACCACGGCCATCGCCGAAGGACCGGTCCTGGCACCGGCCGGCATCGAGCGGGACACCACCGTCTACAAGTCCGGCATCATTCCGATGGAAACAGGATCGGGCGTCGAACAGGCCGAAGGCCGGTATCTCGACGGCGGCACCGCCATCGTCCGCCGCGGCTACAGCGACTTCGTCATCCTTCAACGCAAAGGCGAGGCGTACTACCCCGTGGCCATCGCCAACGGCAAGCAAGAAGCCCTGGTCAAAGCAAACCGCATCCCGATCCTCGTCGACCCCGGAGCACTACCCGAGGGCGCGACCGACATGCAGCGGCAGGCCCATGCGATCCAGGGCGACGTGCTGCTCGATGTCGCACGCCAGTCGGCCGCAGGCAAAGCATCCACTGCCGAGGTCCAGCAGAAGATCATCAATGACGGCTACAGCGGTGCGGTCGAGAAACTGACTGACTCGGTCGGCGCCGGCCCGGTGCGCGCTGATATCTACGACGGCGTCAAACGACACAACAAGCGCCTTCGGGAACAAGCCGCGGTCACGGCAGGGGAGAAAGCCCGCACGGAGGCGCTGGCCGCCGGTAAAACCAAGACGCAAGCGGAGCAGGCATACGCCTACGCTCATCGCCGCGCGCTCGGCACCGAAACACGCGGCGGCGGTGTGATCCCGCACTTCGAGCACAAGATCCCGCCGGAGAGTCTGGGCGTGGAGAAGCACAAGAGCCTGTACCGCAGCGGAATCCGATCCTTCGGTAAGGAAACTGCTGATGACTACGCGGTGATTCACCAGCGGGCCGGCGATCTGAAGGCATGGGGGTTTTCGGTCAGCGGGCAGAAGGTGCACACCTCCAACCTGTCCGCGCTGACGGAGCACAACTCCGCATTCGTGAAGAAGGTGCTCGACAAGTCCGAGCGCAGCGCGCTGAAGACCTACACCGGCGGCAGCTACCACGCGATCAACGCTGCGGTGACAGGTCGTGATCCGAATCCGGCTGCATCGACGAAAACGACAGTCTCGGGCATCGAGTCGGCGTTCGACAAGTTCAACGAGCACAATCCGAACATCGAACCGATGACCGTGATGCGCGGCACCCGCGTGCCGAGCGGATGGAAGGGAACGGCAGCGGAATACATCGATTCCACGTTCACGGTCGGCTCGAAGATGCAGATCGGCAAGGTCACCAGCACCACAACGAAGCAGAGCACCGCGAAGGGATTCGCCGGCCAGCCGCCGTACATGATGGTCATCCGTACCCGCTCCGGCCTTCCGGTCAAGTCGATCTCGATGCACAGTGGCGAGGATGAGGTCATCGTGCCCACGGGAACCGACCTGCGCTGCGTTCGCGTCGACCACAACGGCATTCACGGCATGCCGACGGTGTGGCTGGTCGCCGAGGATCTGGTTGCAGAAGCAGACGGAAGCTCGCACCCACCACTCCAGGCAGTAGCCTAGAAATGCTTATCTACATGGGAAAACGACACGTCCCCTTATGGAGAAGGAAGCCATCATGAACTCGAAACTGACCGACGAACAACTCGATGACATCCGCGGCTACCTCGATCAGGGCATGAGTCCGGACGACATCGCTAACTACATCGGTCGCGTCGCGGACCTCGATCTCATCGAGATCGAGTACGTCCGCGCGGCCGCCAACGAACTCGAGCAACAGCGACAGCAACAGGGGGGGAATCCGTGACCGCACCCACCACGATCGAGCGGGCCGCGCAGCTTGCGCGCTACGGCAACGCGCTGACCGGTCTCGCAGCCGGCGACGCCTGGGGCTACCAGGTCGAGTTCCGCACGTACGCCGCGATGCCCGCATATCCGGTACCCGCGCCTGTGGGGGAGTGGATCATCAGTGACGACACCCAGATGACCCTTGCCCTACACGACGCACTCGTCGAGGTCACCGACTTCGACGACATCACTGAGGTCACCGAGACCATCGTCCGGCACTTCATCCTGTGGCAGCTCGATCCCGACAACAATCGCCGCCTGTATGGGGTCGCTGTCGAACCTGCGAGCCGGGGCCCGCTGGTACGACGCCGATGGCGCGCTCGAATCCGCCGGCTGTGGTGCCGTGATGCGCCTGGTGCCGGCGGCGTTCGCCCCTGAGCTCTACTGGCGGGGATTGACCGCGCTTCAGGCCGTGATCACCCACAAGCACCCGCGTGCGATCGTGCCGGCGCTGCTGCTCGCCGACGCGATTCGGCATGCGCCCGACCGCCGCGGCCGATTCCTCGAGCACGCCCTCGCCGAAGCGGAGCGGATCTTCGACGGCGTGAGCGACTGGTTGACCGACCCTTACCTCGCCGCTGTCCTGGCCCCCTACCGAGGGACGTGTCATCTGTACTGGTAGACGGGCTGAATGATGATGTCGTGGACATCCTTGTCGCCGCCGCGGAGACTTTGGACCGACTCATAGGGATGGACCCCGCCGAGTACGGCGACCCGTGTGTAGACATCGGCGAAGGCTGGGAGTCGGCCAGCGCGCTCGCCCTCGGCCTTCTCGCTGCCGATCTGGCGACCGTTCCGGAAGATCAGAAGGTCACCCCTGACGAGGCATGGAAAGGCCCGCAGGCCCTGGCATGGGCGGCAACCAGCAACGGAGACTCGGACTCGATTGCCTGCATCGCCGGTGCTCTCATCGGTGCGGCACAGAGCGCGCCGGATTACTGGCGCAGCGGCGGGCTGACACCGCGGTTCGAGCCCCGCTACACCGACGCGATCGCCGCGGCATCGAACCGACTTCCAGGCGACGGCGTCGAGAGCTGATCTGTCGTCACCTGGTAGGTGAAATGGGCTGTGAACTGTGAAGATGGCATATCCCCTCTTGCTCATATGAGTGCGTAGAAGGGCGGGCTCCAACCAGTACAGCGAAGGAGAGAGATGCAGATCGCAGCAATGGCACTTGGTGCCGTGTTTGTCGTCGCCGGAGTGTGCGGGTTCGTCTGGCCACCGCGGAGCGTTCACCGTTACGGCCGTGCCGCGGTGTTCGATGTGCGAGCCGCATTGTCGTTCATGATTTCGTTCGGGGCGCTTCCCCTCGTGGCGGGGCTGGGTCTGTCTGCGCGGTCGCAGGACGCGGTTTCCGCGGTCGTGATTACGGCCGGTTTCGCTTCCGCCGTGTGGTTCGTCGTTGCGGGTATGAGGGTTCGCCGAGCCGAGTTCCGGGAGCGCCAGCGTCAGTGTGTCGAGCAAGGCGCAGTTCCGCCGCGGTACTTCTGGTCACCATGGGCGATCTTCGGGGTGACTCTCGCGCTCGGGTTCCCGGCGGTCCTCCTCGGGGGACTCGCGGTGGCCTCCGGGATCGGTGCCCTGGTCACCTTCGAGACCGCAGCAGAGGTCGAGAGGGCCTCGCAGGCGTTCGCCAACGTCATTGCTGCTGGCGTCTTCGCTCTCGTACCGGTTTCCGCAGCCGTCGGCCTGTGGCGGTGGTGGCGTTACCGCAGCGAGTGGCGTGCCGCGCTGAGCGTTGCGGCCTGAACCTCGTCGATAAGAGCCATTGAGCAGGTTAAACGGCACGTCCCCCTTTATGTGGGGGCTGCGGTCGGTCTTGACGCCGAGTGCTTCCGAGCCAGGGGAGCGGCAAGGAAGGGAAGCTGTGAATCCGTCTCGTACCGCGTATGGACGTTGGGTCGTGCAGTCCGGCCGCATGATGGCCGTCATTCCATACGCGCACGTCAGTGAGAACTCGGTCATCCACCGAATGTTCTTCGGCCCCGGCGCTCGAAGCCGCGCGGAACGCTGGGTAGGAGCGGGGGCACTGGAGATGCATCGCTGACTTTCGAAGAAACCGTTGTGAACTGCGAAGATGGCACGTCCTGCTGACGTGATTCAGAAGTTCGCGAGTGGATATGGGGCATAAGCGCCCATAGGGGAACTGCACTCACCTCTGGTTGCCGTTGGACGTGTAGTGCGCAGTGAAGCATCCTCCGCCCTTCCTGGTATCGAACGTATGTTCTAATTGGATGGTAGGTAGGAGTTGAGATGAGCAGTCCGATGAAGTCGAAGGCCGATACGATCGCGCATCTGCGCCGTCGAATGGCTGAGATTCCTGCTCGGACACAGGGCTCAACGCGGCCGCCATCGGCTGCGATCGCGCCCACCCGCATCGAAGCTGACGCGACGCACGACACCGCATCGACTCTGAGGGTCCTACCTGCGCCCGATCCGATCGCTCGGCTGCTGCCGCACCGTGGCCTCGTTCGCGGAACGACAGTGCACGTCTCCGGCGCGACCACTCTCCGGATCGGTCTGGTGGCCTCGGTGACGAGTTCGGGGAACTGGGCTGCGGTGATTGGATGCCCCGATCTTGGCCTGGTGGCCGCCTCGGAAATGGGAGCTGACCTCGCGCGATGTGCTCTCGTGCCTGACCCAGGTCCGGACCCGGTTGCCGTGGCGGCAGTGCTCCTCGACGGAATCGATTTGGTCGTCCTTTCGCTCGGTGGTGCCAACGTCCCGCCGAGCCGCGCTCGGGCAGTCACCGCCAGGGTCCGGAGTAGCGGCGCGGTCCTTATCGTCACTGACGGCAGCTGGCCGACTGTTGACCTGCACCTCAACGCCCAAGTGGCCGGCTACCGCGGCATCGACACTGACCGCGGCCGCGTTGCCGGGTTCGATGTCGCCGTGCACGCCCGAATGCCGGGCCGGCAACCGCATCGCGGCGTCGTCACGCTCACCGGCCACTCCGGTGGCGTCACCTGGGGATCCGGCCCGGCCGCGCAGCCGGGGCTGAAAGTCGCCCAGTGACCGGACCCGGTCTTGACGGTTGGGTGGAGCCGTTCCCTGAAGCGCCGATCCTGCGACGACTTCGCGAACCTGTCGCGGTCGTTGTCGACATCTCCCATGTCCTGCCGGGAAGTCTCGGATTCGCTCGCGCCGACCAACTTCCGCTACGCGTGCGTGCTGGAGGTGTTCAGCTCGAAGCGGCTATGCCAGCGGACTTGTGGGCCTGGCTGCGGGTCGCTGACGGTCGGTGGCTCGCCCAGGTGTACCTTCCGGTGCGCTCTGCGAATGGCCTCAGCAGCACAGATCTGTGGCTGTGGGTGGAGTCGTCATACGTCGTTCCGGTCGATCAGAAGCGGTGAGCGCAGCGTTCCTGCCTGCGCAAGAAAGAATGCCATGACCTGCATAGATGTCACGTCCCCGGAGTTGGGCGGGCTCCCCTTTCTCTCGGTAGTCCGCGCGGTTCTGGATGCGGTTGGAACGGCGAGGTGCACGTAACTGACGTTCGGCAGCAACGGGACCCGGTTGTAACAATGCAATTAGATATTGTAATGTTATGGAAGTTGATGAGCGGCCGCGCATCACCCGAACGACGAAAGCAGCGCACAACTCAATGCCGCCGATCTACACCCCGACCTACCGCTACAACGACCCCACACTGACCGCACCGATACCCGGTCGCGCCCTGATCGAAGACATCGGACTCGTCGAATCCCTGCCCGGACTCGGCCCGAAGACCGGCGGCGGATACATCGGCGTCCCCATCACGATCGGTCCCCTGCACACACGCTTCCTCCGGCCCCACGACGGCATCGAAACCACCTTGCCCAACACCGACCTCCGGCCGTGGTGCACCCCGTTCGTCGTTGCGGGTCACGCACAGAACTGCTTCGACCTGGCCACACGTCCGGGCTGGAATTGGCTGTGCTGGACCGTCGCCGACCATCTCGCACACGACGCCGCCACTATCCGCGTGGACGCGCCGCTGGTGATCGTCCCCTGCGGAGCCACGAAAGACCCGACACCCTCGAAGATCCCGGCGCGACTGCGCTACACCGGCACCTACCACCGGCTCGGACTGCGTGCGGCCGCGGCGCTCACCGGCCCGAACACCACCCGCATCCTGTCCGCACGCTTCGGCCTGATGCCCCTTCATCAGCTGGTCGAGCCCTACAATCTGCGCCTCGGTCAGCCCGGATCGATTACCGCCGAGCAGCTCCACGAACAGGCCGCTGACCAGGGCCTTCTCGACCGCCGCAGCGTCGTTCTGCTCGGCGGCCGCGACTACACCTCACTTGCACAGCAAGTCTGGCCGCACGCACACACCCCGCTCGCCGGAACAAAAGGAATCGGCGAGCAGCAACAGCGTCTCGTCGCAATTGCCGAGACCGGCCGACTGCACTGATCACCCGATCCCTGACCCACTGGAAGGCACTATGACCGATCTTCTGACCGACACCCACACGGCTGAGATGACCCGTGCCGAGGCCATCGCCCGTGGATCCCTGCGCGACGTCACCACGGACGCTCGCAACTTCGGAATCCTTCTGCCCACCGCAATCACCGATCGGGCCTGGAAACAGGCCATCGCCTGGCCGGACCTCGACACTGCAACTCGCTGGGAGGCTGGCCGCACCTGGACTGTCTTGGCCCACGCTGCCCGCGCACTCCTGCGCGCTCAGGCCAGCGGTCGCGACGGTCTCCAGCTGTTCAACTTCATTCCGACGCCGTCGCTCGACGGAGAAGACCTGCTCACCCTCGCCGTCGACATCGGCCCCGGCGACACGGGAGGGCCCGTCGTGACCATCACCGCGGCCGCCGACCACTGACCACGACCGAAATAACACCGGAGGGACGCATAGTGCCTGCTGACACACCTGAACCACCGACCAACTACTTCCCGCCGAACTGGGACAACCGCCCCCGGGTGAAGCAGTGGAACGGCCACATCCTCCGTGAAGACTGGCTCACACGAGACAAAGCAGACCTTGTCAGCATCATCGAACTGCTCAACCACCAGGTCACCACAGCGAACCAAAACGCCCTCGACGCGAGCTTTCTCGCCGAATGGCGCATGCATCGCCTGCTCGTCCAGGCCGGCATCGGCGCGCGAATCTACCTGCACCTCATTCGCGCCCGCCGCCGCGGACGTAAAACGGAACGAATCGACGCCCTCCTCGCGCTCGGCACAGCCACAAACAAACCGTGAAACATGCAGTGAACAGGGAAAATGGCATGTCCCCTTCCCCGGTTCGAGTCCTTCCGGGCGGCGCTCGGCAGACCGCAGTCCATGCCCGAATCCTCAGCAAGAAAAATGACCCCTGTTCCAGGTAGCGTCCATATTGATCAACTTTCCAGTCCTCTTCTCTCAGAAAGAGATACGTATGCTTTCTAGCTCGTCGGGCGCTGCGGTCAGCCATTACTCGGACTGGTCGGCCATCAATTGGGCGGTCGGGTATTTGCTGCTTGGGATCGCAGCAGGAGTGGCGACATTCGCGGTATCGATGTGGATTGTCGCCGCGCGTGATTCCGCAGGAGGTATGTCCGCGTGGGCTTTCGCTCTCGGCATCGTCGCCGGCGGTATCCAGGTACACGCGCTGTGGGCGCTCGTCCGGCACATCGAGCAGCTCGGGTGGGCGATAGCTCTGGCGCTGCTCGTCGTCGTCGTCATTGCGACGCTGACCTATCAGACTGTCCGCGCAGACCTGACTGGCCAGGACGCCACCTACTACACCCCGCCGGTTCCGGCCAGGGCCTGGGGCATCCCGACTGGTGTCTCAGCGGTCTTGGCGATCGGTGTACTCGTTGTGGACGGTATCCATCGCGCGGCCGCCGCTCTCTCGATGGGAGTGGGACTGTTCATACTGGTCGTCCTGAGCTTCGGCGTATGGGCGATCTTGTCTGCGACTGCACCATCTTCGCGGTGATATCGCAGGTCAAGTCCACCTAGTTGGTCGATTGCCGCCTCGTGTGATGCTATATCGCCGCGCGTGGTGACCCCCCGGCCACGCGAGTGAGTCGCCCCTGTCGCCCGTCCTCCCCCCTCGGCCGACAGGGGCGCGGTCATTTCCCCGATCTGATGCCCTCGTCCGTGGCGTGCAACCTTCCGAGGCCAAAGATTCGAGTTGCAACATTACAAATAAACATTGTAAAGTGGTGAAGTGTTCAGCGACGCAGAGTCGAAGGGAGGCAAACCTCCCTCCATCTGAATCGCATTGGTGGGTAACCGCTAAACGAACAACAACCACATCCAATGATTCTCAGGAGGACCCATGGACACCTACGATGTCGAGATCCAGGCCAGCACCGGATACGAGTTCAAGAGTCAGACCTTCACCATTACGGTCACCGCCCCCGAGGGCTACGGGCAGGCCGAACGTCGCGGGATCCGCCGCGCAATCGAACGCGCCGCCGAGTGGAACGCCGAGCACCCCGAGGCAATCACCCCCCGCCTGACCGGCAGGGACGCATATCGCGTCGTTGTGATCCGCGCCCACGTGGGCGATATCGAACACCAGGCACCCGCCTCTGCGGCCTCCGCCTCCGCTCCTTTGGCCGGACCGAATGGTGCGACCCTCGTCCTCGCCGTGGACCTCAACTCCGTCCTGGCCGCACTCGGCCAGCATCCCAAGCGCTGATCGAGGGTTGCTCGTGGGCTGTGGGGAAGGCGCAAACGACCTCCCTCACAGCCCACGACTCTGCTCCGGGTCAATCCAGTTCCGGTAGCGGCTGGCGGAAACGCGCCGTGCTGGTTTGCGGATCTCGCACCCTGGTCCGTCCTGACCTGTTGCAGAGCACGCATGGTCGTCCGGGGGAGACGTAGTAAGATGAAAGAAGATGGAGGATGATATGGCAGCGTCAATTGCAGAACTCGCCGAAATGATGGCCGCGGAAGCCCACGCCGGGCAGGTCGACAAAGCTGGCCAGCCCTACATCACACACCCCGCCCGGGTGGCCGCTCGCGTGGCAGGTGACGAACACGCCGTCGCCGCAGCCTGGCTGCACGACGTCGTCGAAGACACCGAAATCACCCTCGCCGACCTCGAACAGGCCTTCCCACCAGATGTGACCGCCGCTGTCGATGCACTCACCCGCCGCCGCGACGAAACTCCGGCCGAGTACTACGCCCGAGTGCGCACGGTGCCCTTGGCTCTGACAGTCAAGCTCGCCGACATGGCCGACAACAGCGACCCACAACGTCTGGCCCTGCTCGACGTCGCCACCAGGGAACGACTGATCGCCAAGTACGCCCGTGCGCGGGCCGAGCTGACCGCCGGTGTGTAGATCCGACCAGGAGGGCGGCCACAGATGCACCGATCACCGACGACACCGGGAGACGTCTATCGACGACATGCGCCCCGACCCGGTATCGGACCGGCCCGTCATCGACTGGGCCACCGACCCGGCCAGCACCCCGGAGCAGCTGTTTCACGACTACCCGGATCACGTCGCGGCTCTGGTTGTCGACCTGATGACCGCCGCGAAGCAACAGGAGGCCGCGATGACCTCTGACGTGCTCGCTGCGCTTCCCACCGGGGCCCGGATGCATGGCCTCGCCTTCCGGATGAAAAGCCCCGACTCCTTGGCTCGCAAGCTCGACCAGCGGTACAAGAAGGCGCCGTTCATCCCGCCCGAGCTGCATGCAGCCGACATCACCGACGTCGTGCGCTATACCGCGATCTCACATCCGAGTGAGGTCGTGACCACTGCGCGCATGATGGTCGAGGGACTGGCCGAGCGTGGCTGGACCGTGATCGAGGCCGAGCAGTCCTATCTGGAGGGCAATCAGTACAAGGGCTTGCACGTGCTGGCCCGCCACTCCAGCGGCCACATCGCAGAGTTCCAGTTCCACACCGACGCCTCGCAGCAGCTCAAAGACGACACCCACGGCGACTACGTAAAGGCGCGCGACACGCGCGTGCCGGCCGCAGAGCGGGCTGCGCTGACCGAGAACATGGCCGCTCGATGGGCGACGATCCCCACCCCTGCCGGCCTCGCTGCGCTGACCGAACTCGGCGGATGCGTGGTCACACCGAAGCATTACGCGCAACGCAGGATGAATCGAGGAAGGGACGCGCAATGAGCCTCTACACCGTCAGTTACCGCGGCCAGGACCAGTGGCTCGCCTACGAGGACACCGAGGCCGCCAGGATCTACGCCTATGTGCCGAACCTGCACCGGTTCGTCTTCCACAACCAGCTCGGCCAGGACTTCTACTGGGACAACGAACTGGACTGGACCCCCGTCACCGCCGCCGCCGGCCACGCGATCGTCGACGCCGGCCTCGTCGGCAAGCTCGACGGCAGCCGGCACGGCGACCTGCTCGCCGAGCTGACCGCCGAATCTGATTGCCGCGGCGTCGAGGAGGTGTTCGGCGCCCAGCCGTTGCCAGTGCGGACACCAACGCCGCAGGAGTTCGCAGCCGCCAAAGTCAACGCGGTAGCTCACGCGGCACCGGGACAGTGGGTCACCTATCGGACCTTCACGCACGACAAGCGTCAACTCGCACGCGTCGCAGCCCGGGACCTGCGTACCGGCAAGATCGCAGCGGTCCGCAAGTCCGGCCTGCACATCGATTCCCGGGTCACACCCACCGCGGATGGCCGCTTGATCGTCGAGATCACTCGGACTGCATAAAGGTCGCATGACCTGCTGAAACGGCATGTCCCCCTTCTGGGCACCCAGCCTAGATCGGCGAAGGTTCCGGCTTGATCTGGGATCATGACTAGGCGTAAGCGCTAGGCGAGGAGGACTCATGAAGCCAGGCGACCTGGTCAAAGTCCACAAGGACGGTGTCTCCGTTTTCGCCGTCATCAGCATCGACGAGGAAGATGGCACCGCCCTTATCGAATCGGCCGTCGATGCCCCAGGTAAATACCCTGCCCCACTCAGCAGTCTCGTACCAGTGGAGCAATAGGCGGCTCGTGCTGCGCAGGTCCCGCCTCGCAACGGCCGGCCGGACTATTGCGATCCTTCGGGACACGGTCCCGCGTCGACCTGCTTGTCGGTACCTGTCACCCACGGCCCTACCGAAAGACATGGTCGGCAGTTCCACGCACTCATCATCCTGGTCGGAACCACACTCCAACGTCTCTCATGAAAGGGCATTGAACAGGCAAAATGACACGTCCCCCTTGGAATGTTCTGGCCCGGGATCGGGTGCCGTGTTCGAGCGACTCGTTTACGGCGCGATCGTCACGTCGACGAGCTTCGGGGATCGATTCCTCGTGGGATGGGGTTCGGCGCTCGTCTGCATGGTGAGGCAGACTCTGGGCATGACTTCTGTGGGGAGCGCCCGTTCCGACGAGAACACCTCGCCGGCAGGCGAAGGGGGAAGCAACGTGGCCGACAAACAGATGCCGCATCCAGCATGGCGCCTGCCGCTGATCGGGGATGTGCTGCGCCTCGACCCGCAACGCCCGGTGCAGCGCGAAACGCAGTTCGTGCGCGAACTGGGAGACGTATTCGAGATCAGCATCATCGGCCGCAAGGTCGTCGTGGTCGGCGGCGGCGACGCCGCAGCCGAGGTCTTCGACGAATCCCGCTTCGCGAAAGCTGTGGTGCCACCAGTGAGCACCCTGCGAGAACTGGCCGGGGACGGGCTATTCACCGCCTTCAACAGCGAACCGGCCTGGGCACAGGCACACAACGTCCTGATGCCGGCATTCAGCCAGACATCGATGCGCAACTACCACGACGCGATGGTCGAGTGCGTCGACCATCTATGCGACTACTGGACCGACAATGCCGGACAAGGAACAGTCGACGTCTCGTCGGACATGAACCGCCTGACCTTGGAAGTTATCGGCCGCACAGGATTTGGGCACAGTTTCGATTCGTTCGCATCCGATCGGCACCCGTTCGTCGAATCCATGACCCGGGCATTGTCGTTCGTCTCGCAAACAGCGAACGACCTTCCGGTGGTCCGAGAAATACTCGGATGGAAGGCCCTGCGCCAAAATCCGAAAGACATCGCGCTGATGAAGCGCACAGTCGACGAGGTCATTGCCGCCCGCCGCAGCGGCAACTCGCCTCGGCAGGATGACCTGTTGCAGCGGATGCTCGAGAACCCCGATCCCGACACCGGCGAGCTGCTGTCCGATCAGAGCATCCGCAACCAGGTACTCACATTCCTGATCGCCGGTCACGAAACCACCGCCGGACTACTGTCGTTCGCCCTGCACTACCTGTCCCTGAATCCAGGCATGATCGAGCGGGCCCGCGCCGAAATCGACGAGGTCATCGGCACCGACGGCGCACCGGTGCGTTTCGAGCAGATCGCCAAACTGCGCTACGTCCGGCGCATCATCGACGAGACCTTGCGGCTGTGGCCGTCCGGACCGGCCTTCTTCCGCAAAGCCCGACAGGCCACGACATTGGCCGGCTACCCGATCAACAAGAGCGAGACGATCCTGGTCGTTTTGCTGGCACTGCACCGCGACCCGAAACTCTGGGGCGACAACGTCGAAGACTTCGATCCGGACCGTTTCCTTCCGGCGGCAGTTCGCGCACGTCCTGCACACGCGTACAAGCCGTTCGGAGTGGGTGCCCGGGCCTGCATCGGCCGGCAGTTCGCGCTGCACGAAGCAGTGTTGGCGCTGGCACAGATCCTGACCCGGTTCGACATCGCCCCGGTCCCCGGTTACGAACTGTCGGTCGCCGAACTGCTGACGATCCGGCCCGAAAACCTTCGATTGCATATCAGCCCACGCTCCTGACCCCCAAGAGCGGCCCCCGATCGCTCACGGACTCACTTCGTTACACTTCCCAAGGATTTGAGACCGAAACGAAATAGGCGGGGGCCGAAAAAAATTGGGAAAGTGGCATCTGATCGAAACACTGGTGGAGGGCGCAGCGACGCTGGTCGCTTCGGGGGACGAAGCAAAAGAACTGACCTCCATCCGCAGTAGGAATGTGTCACCGGCAGCGGACATCCTGATCGAGCCGATCGTGGAACACGTTCGCCGCACACGCGAACCGTTCGATCGAGTACTTGGCTCGAAGAAGCAGGGCCGCTCGTGGCGGTACTATGCGTGGCCGATCATCGGACCGTTCCGCGATGTACACGGCATTCAGCTATGGATCGGGAATCCCGACGAGGAAATCCCGCCACGGCGCCTGACCTCGGGAGTGTTCTGGTCGACGACCGACTGGCTGATCTACCAGACCTGGGAGTCCGGGGCGATGTCGGGAACCCTTCTCGAAGACTGGGTCCCGACGGCCTTGTCGTCGGACTACATCAATCGCGCGATCCACTTCGAGAAGGAACAAGAGTTCCTGGAAATCACCCTGACCCCGAAACCCGGCATGGCGCTCAGCACATGGTTTGCCGTCAGGCACGACCACGGCCATGCCATGCAGTGGCAGGCGGTTCTGCGCCCCGCACCCGATGGCTCCGGCGTAATGGTGCTCTACCACGACTTTTCCGACGTGTACTCCCCGTCCGTGCCGACTCTCGCCGAACTGGGGCTCCAGGAAGGGCTGGACGGCTCCAATGTGCACGTCGCAGTGTTCGAGGCGCAGCGCGGCTCTGTCGTGCTGTGGATCGGTCGCGCTCCGCAGTGGTTGGAATGGCAATATGCGCACCTGACCGGACCGGTCGTGCATCCGGACGATCTGCCCCAGCTGCAAGCCAGCGCGCGACGAATCGGCGCCGGTGAGGAGCCTTATACCGTGGATCTGGTGCGGCTGCACCGCGGCGACGACGAGTGGGTGAAGTCCTCGGTGACCATGCGCCCGTTCCAGCTGAAAGACCGTCCCGCCCATGCGGAACTGATGCTCATTCAAGTCGCCCCTGCCGACGACCTGTACTGATCTCGGACCCGGCGCGCTCGGCCTGCGGCCGCGCCCGCGCGGCCTATGCGCATCTCCATGCATGTGTGGCCTGCACCCTCGCGGTGCAGGCCACACGCGGTGTGCAGGGATGCTGTGCTTCAGCCGCTACCGAACGGGCTCGTTGTCCGGTGCCGACAGGGCAGGGCCTTCCGCAAGCGACGACTTGGTGGCTTCTTCGACTGCGGCCGGCTCGAACGACATGATCGCTAGTCCAGGAAGTCGCATCTTCGGCCGGATCTCATGGTGACGAGGTTCGACGTCGGGATGAGTCAGGTCCCGGACACGGACGTCGAGGAATCGGGCCAGGGCCACGGTCTGCTCCCAACGGGGATACTCCACGCCCGTCTCCCACCGGTCGACCGCGGGTTCTTCTGCAAGGCAGGCTGCATCGACGCTGGGGCCGACATGGCCGCCGGCATCGAGTAGATAGGTGATGTAGAAGGGCACAAGTTTGCCGGCCTTCCACAGTGCATGCTCGTCGCAGTCGGGCTCAGTAAACGGTTCTGTGACCTGAAGATTGGTCAGCAACCGCTTCGCGTGCTCACGGGCGGCCGGTGGCGCTGTACTGATGCGTTCACCGAAAATGGGTGGCTCAGGCTCGGGCGCGGTGGCGATTCGCGGCTTGCGGCGGAAGAACTTGAACATGAACGCTCCTGGAAGAGGTCGGCTACAGCGCAGAAGGGGCACTGTGGTGGTCAGTGCCGAGATCCGAATTGTGGGCGTGTTCGGAACGTTTCTCGGAAAGCCGTAGAGAGAACAGTCCCGCGGTGGGCGTTGCTGTGGTCGTGATGGCACTGCTCGGAAACATGAAGCCACGGTAGCGGTGGGGGTTTCGGCGCCCGGTGTCGTTGCCTCGAACAAGGCCGGCGGATCAGTGCCGGCCCGGTAAGCCGACCTCGCCCGGAACCTTGTCGGACCGCAGCCCTTTCCAACTCGGATGGCGAAGGCTTCCGCCGACATACTCCCTGTACTCGACGTCCCCCACGAGGACGGCGTCGACCCAATGGGCCCCTCGGGTCTCGCGGGCCGGTGCCGCCACCGCCAGCGGGCTGGTCGGCCGCTCGAGCGATTCGAGTTGTACGCGCAGCTCCCGCCGGGTGGATGAACTGAAACCCGTTCCGACCCCGCCGATATACGTGAGCCGATCGTCGTCATCGTGTGCGGCGAGGATCAGCGAACCGATCCCACCCGCGGCGGTCCCGGACCCCGGGAGCCAGCCGACAATGATTCCCTCTGTATTGGCTCTGAGCGGGTGTTTTATCCAGTCGGGGGAGCGGCGGCCCGGCTGATATTTCGAGTCGATCCGTTTGGCGACTACCCCTTCGAGGTGGTGTTCGCGGGCGAGCGCGAGCATCTGCTCTCCGGTTGTCTCCGTCCAGAACGGCGGCACCTGCACCCGCGTGCCCTGCTCCACGAGATCGTCGAGCAGGGAGCGGCGTTCGAGGTACGGCAGTCCCGTGGTCGAGTGGCCGTCGACAGCCAGGACATCGAACAGGTAGAGCGTGACCGGTACCTCGGCGCGTAGCTGCGGCGTCACCTGTTGTACGTGCATCCTGCGCTGTAGGAGGGTGAAGGACGGCCGGCCCTGGTCCAGGGCGACGATCTCCCCGTCGAGGCCGCGGCGCGGCCGTCGAGTGCGGCCAGCAGCGGATCGGGCAGCTCTGGGTAGGAGACGGTGATGTCGTTGCCGTTGCGGCTGTAGAACCGGCAGGCACCGGCTCTGACCTGGGAGATTGCTCTGGCGCCGTCCCATTTCATCTCCCACGCCCAGCTGTCCCCGGCCGGGAGCTGGCCGAGGGTGGCCAGCATCGGGGACAGCTCCGACGAGGTGGACGGCATGTATCGAGTCTGTGGCACAGGGCCGCACCGTGTTCGGCGAACAGACCGAAGAAACCTCACCGGGACACCGCGCCTCCGGCGCCGAAGAATGCTCCGGGGACATATCGAGGCAGCGGTCGAGTGTATGGGCAGTTCGTGGAGCGGTTGGATGTCCCGGTCAGGGACGTGTCATTCGTGCTGTCCAAGGCCGGTATTGCGTCTGGTCTTCCACTGCCGGCCTATGGGTTCCCGCGGTCGCGCAGCATCTGCAATTCCCAGACTACGAGGTCGAGCTGGTCCAGGAAGGACGCGATGTCGGGGTCTCGGCGAAGCTGCGCGAGGACGACAGGGTCACTGTCGACGTGGAGTTCGGCGATGCGTTGATGTTCGTCTTCGGTCATACCTGGTTGGACGCAGCGTGTCGCAGATCGGTTCCATCTCGCCGGCTCACCGGTGTGCTGTCTATCCAGCGGAGGTTGTGGATCTCGTGGTCCGGCGTCGCCGAACGTTCAGGTCTTATGGATTCGGTGACGCAGCGAGCATGTGGCGCAGCTCGTCGATGTCCTGTTCATCGGCCCACGACCGGAACCCGAACGGGTCGGGGATGTCCTCGCCGAGGTCTTCGTCGTCGACCAGAAGGTCGATGTGCACGTCGGCGTCGTGGAATTCCATGGTGCTCGACGCCGGCACGTTCATATCGTTGTTCTGCCAGACGATGACGCCCAGCTTCTCCCCGGTTTCCTGGTCGTAGTAGGTCTCCGTGGTCCGTCCGTCCACCCACGGCCTGTCTTGCCCGCCGGTGATGATGCGTCCGCCGGCTGCTTTCACCGCGGCGCGCGCCGCGGCCTCGACGGCTGTGCGCCGGTCGTGCCAGGTGATGTAGTGCTTGAGGAACGCGGCTAACTCGGCAGCAACGTTCTGTACGAAGGGTGCGGACTCGGCACGTGTTGTGGTCATACATCAACTTTAAGTGGGCAGGCCCCGGCCATGGCAGGGTCGGAGTTTGCGGAACCGGCCGATCTGGTTTCTCCGAGTGTCTTGTCGGTGGGGTGCCGTTGCTCTGCGAATAGACGCAATCAAGAAGAGGATTTCTAGGGATACCTGATATGGCTTCGGCGTGTCCTACCCGAATAATCCTCTATATGGCTTCGGCGTGTCCTACCCGAATAGCCGATCTTGATGGTGCACCATGCTCGGTATGGATACCGCGAAGGCGCTGCTTCTCAGTGACGAGCAGTGGGGCAGCGAGGTGCTACTGCCGCACCGACCGTTCGCGACGAACCAACTCGAGCACGGCCAGTACCGGATGAGCCGCGACGAGGCGTTGACGATGCGCTACATCCAGCACTCCCCGCATGCCCTGCTCGGATCGATTGTCATCGACTGCGACCACCCCGATGCGGCGCTGCGTGCCTTCGAGAAGCCGTCGGATCATCCGGCACCGAGCTGGGTCTCCCAGTCACCCTCTGGCCGGGCGCACCTGGGCTGGTGGCTCGGCGACCATCGCGTCTGCCGCACCGACTCCGCACGCTTGAGCCCGCTGCGCTTGGCGCACCGCATCGAGCGAGGTCTGTGCATCTCCGTTGGTGGGGATTTCTCCTACGGCGGGCAGCTGACCAAGAACCCGATCCATCCCGAGTGGGAAACCCTCTACGGGCCTGCGGATCCGTACGCGCTGCGAGACCTGGCCACCATCCACACGCCTCGTCAGGCACCACGCCGGCCCGACCGTTCGGCGGGTCTGGGTCGCAATGTCACGATGTTCGATACCGCCCGCAAATGGGCCTACCCGCAGTGGTGGAGCCACCGCGACGGCACTGCCGAGCAGTGGCTCCAGCTTGTGCTGCAGCGGTGTCACGCGGTCAACACCGAGTTCGCCGACCCGTTGCCGTTCGTCGAGGTCCGCGCCACCGCGCACTCCATCGGCAAGTGGATCTGGCGTAACTTCGACGAGGCCACCTTCCGGGCCCGTCAGGCCGCGCGTGGCAGTAAAGGTGGCAAGGCCAGTGCCAAGATCATGACGTCCGCGAAACGAGAAGCCAACCGCAAGCGGGCTACCAAGTTCGACCTGGCTACTGCATTGGAGTACGCGCTGTGAGCGGCGGTGCGCGGGCGAAACAACGCCGAGCTATCACTGCCAAGGAACTGGCCCGGCGGCTCGGCTCGTCCGAGCGGACCGCACGTCGGCTGGTCGCCGAGCCCCGAGAAGACTTCCTCGAGCGAGCGGAGGCTCGGCGCAGACGGGTGGTGGGACTGCGTGAGCAGGGGATGAAATACCGCGAGATCGCCGAGGAGATGGGGATCTCGACCGGAGCGGTAGGGCGGATTCTGCACGATGCCCGCAAGGTCGAGGAGTTGCGGTAGTGCTTCACCGACGATGGGGGTCGATGGCCTTCGCCTGCGGGAGGCGCTCCCGCGTCGTACAGAAGAACTCCGCCAGCCACCCAAGGCCGGCGCGTCCGAAATTTGGCCGTAGTGCCGATGTGGGGACCGACGTACACCCGATATCTCTCGTTCCGAGCACCGAGGTCCAGCAACCGCCGCAGGTGGCTGGACCTCGGCGCATTCGTCAGCCGACGAGGTAGTGGGCCTCGATGGAGGCGGCGGCGGAGTCGTACGGTTCCCCACCGGCTTGAGCCCGAAATCGCGGAAGACCGATGCCGTGGCACGGCGCGCCCCTCGTTACGGGCGTCGGCGTTGTCCCACGAGTGGGCGAGGGTGTGGGTGATGATCCGGTCGATCTCTCTTCGGCGAGGTTCCGCTCCGGGTGCAGAGCGCATGCAGCACGCTGTCGAGGGCCTGGCATCACCTGACGAATTTGAGCTCGGAGATTCACGCGTACCGGGGCCGGGATCCCATCGACTTCACGTACCGGCAGCGTAACGATCCGCAGGACGACACGCGGCTCATTGTCGAGTGCGTCGCGTGGGTGAACGAAGAGCCCCCGACCGAACGGGGCCTGATCGTCGGCGACATTCTCCCGAATCTTCGTGCCGCCCTGGGCCATGGCTTCTTCGGCTACCTCACCTCACGACACACCCTCCCCGAGGAGCAAGCGCAGAGTATCCAGTTCCCCCTCCATGTCGAGAAGTCGAAGTGGGCGAGCTGGCTGAAGCAGTACCCGCAGTGGGTCGTGCCGGCGGTTGCCGACTGCATTGGCGCAGCGCAACCGTTCACTATCAAAGGAGCGCGAGGATCACCGGCTCTGGGTCCTCCACCAGCTGGTGAAGCACGACAAGCACCGGACCCTCCATGTCGTACACCCGGGGGGAGGTCACCGTCGGCGAGCATTCGGCGACGCTCCGGTACCTGACCGACAAAGCGGTGCTACTGCGCGAGGGTGCGGTTGTGGCGACGAGGACGGTTCGCCGTCCGAGCGGCACGCAGCGGGTCATGTTGACGTTCGACGGGATGGCCGGATTCATCGAATACCTCGAGGTCCCGGGCTGGCGATCGGTGCATCTCGGTCTTGCGGAACCGAGGGAAGCACCGGCCCGGAAGGTGGAGAGCATCCTCGTCGATCTTCGTGCCGCCGGTGGCCAAAGCCGGGGTACGCGCCGGCTCGGCCGCCTCCACCGCCCTCACCGGGGACGTGTCCTCACCGCTGATCGGAGACGGTGTTCGTCGAGGCAGTTCCGCTTCGCCGGCGGGGCCGGTTCGATCGGCGCCATCCCTATATCCCCTATGGGAGCTATGGGTTCGCCGCCACGACGTGGCCACTGCGCAGGTGAGGGCCGCCGCCATCGGTCACAGCGTCCACAGCTCCAGCAGCGCCGCGCGCAGGCTCGGGGAGACGACGCGGTGGTCGTGGTGCAGGCGCGGGTGGGGGTGCCCGAGGTCGGCGAGGGCGCGCGCGACGCCGGCTACGGTCAGGGGTTCGAGGTCGGTGCGGGCGCGTAGCCGGTAGGCGACGGCGTGGCGAGTGTAAGGGATGTGGACCGGGCCGGTGTCGACGACGGCCGGCGGATGAAGGCACACGTCGTCGTCACTGATCCGGATCACGACGTCGCCGGGTTGGAGGCGGCTGCGGCGGTCGGGGCCGGGGGTGTTCTGGCGGATCCATGGGGTGTGGTAGCGCGGGTTCGGGACGATCGAAACGGGAGCGGTTGCAGCCCAATGGTTCTCGTCTTCGTCGGTGGGGGTGTAGTCGCCGAGGTGCCGCAGGAACATCCGGCGCACGGGGGTGGGGAGGAAGTCGTGGCCTGTGCGGGTGCGGTTGCCGATCCCGGCCAGCGGCACGACGCGCCCGACCTGCCAGATGGCGGTGGCGCCCGCGAGGAACACCCCGTCGACCTCGATCGTGTCGACGAGCCCGTCGAGGAACGCGTGGGCCGCGGCGATGGCGTCGGGATCGTCGGTGATCAGCGCGGTTTCGTCCGCGAGGGTGGAGCTGTGGGAGGCGCTGGCGGGGCCGACGATCACCCGGCCGCCGGTGACGATCAGGCCGGTGTGCAGGTTCGGGGTGGACAGCACCCGCACCCCGGCATCGAGGAAGCGGGACAGGGCGGTGGGGGAGGTGGCGTGCGCACGCACGGCCGCGCGGGCGGCGTTGACGATCAACTGGTCCCCGGCGCGCAGCGGCAGCAACTGCAGTGCGGTGTGATCGAGGTAGGCGATGGCGGCGCGGCGGGGGCCGGGACCGCGCAGGGCCGAGGTGATGTGCGGCCAGGGGTGGGGTGCGTGCAGGGTCGTGCCCATAGCGGAACGGTAGCGGAGGACGGCGGGGTCCACGGGAATGAGCGCGAGGGAGGTCGGCTTGCCCATTGACCTGTTCGAAGAGGTGGCCTAGATTATTATTGAATCGGTCACTCGATTAAATACTTCTGAAGGACCGTGGGGATGCAACGGGGTAGTCCGTCTCAGCGGTTGACGTGGAAAGAAGAGAAGGTAGGAACCGAACGATGCAAGATAAGTCTGATCGACTCTTCGATCCCTGGACCCTTCGCGGCATCACCTTCCGGAACAGGACTGTGGTTTCGCCGATGTGTCAGTACTCGGCGGAGGGGGGGATCGCGAACGACTATCATCTTGTGCATCTAGGTCGCTTCGCTCTCGGGGGTTTCGGCTTGGTCATGGTCGAGGCGACCGCGATCAGTCCTGAGGGCCGGCTCACCTACGGTGACCTTGGGTTGTGGGACGATTCGCAGCTTCCGCCGTTACGCCGTGTCGTCGACTTCGCGCACGGGCACGGGGCTCGTATCGGGCTGCAATTGGGCCACGCTGGCGCGAAAGCTGCCACTCTCCCTCCTTGGGTTTCTGAGGGGGAGCGCCCCGAGGACAGCCGATGGGACATCTATTCGGCAACAGACGAACCGCACTCCGAGGGATGGCAACGGCCGTCCGCGCTTACCACCGCCGAACTGGAACATCAGCTCGACGGGTGGAAAGCTGCTGTCAAGCGCGCCGTCGAGGCGGGTTTCGACGTCATCGAGATTCACGCGGCACACGGTTATCTGCTCCATAGCTTCTTGTCGCCACTGAGTAACACGCGTACAGACGAATTCGGGGGCAGCCTCGAGGGACGCATGCGCTATCCGCTTCGTGTCGTCGAAGCTGTCCGTGAGGTGTGGCCGGACGAGCGGCCGCTGTTCGTGCGACTTTCCGTGATCGACGGCGCCCCAGGTGGTATCAGCCTTGAAGACTCGATCGAGTTCGCGAGGCGGTTGAAAGAGGTCGGAGTGGACCTGGTGGACTGCTCCTCTGGAGGAATCGGTTCCTATCACCACGAGATCCGACCCGGTTATCAGGTCCATCTTGCCGCGGAACTGCGGCGGCGGGTGGAGATTCCGACTCTAGCGGTCGGGCTCATCGCCGATGCGTGGCAAGCCGATGACGTCATTCGAACCGCTGCTGCCGACTTGGTCGCCTTGGGTCGCGAGGCGCTTGTCAATCCATCGTGGCCGGTGGCCGCGCGAGAGCAACTTGGACAGTTCGCTGACGGAGATCGGTTCGATCTTCTTCCCGTGCAGAGCAAATCCTGGATCGGGAAGCGCAGACGTCAGCTAGACCGGGTAGGTGCCGCCGTGCCGGGCACCGTCTCAGGTGAATCCTTGAAGTCGGCCGAAAGTGGGAGAATGTGATGACGGAGAACTTGACGGAATTGGCAGGGCGACTTGATGAGGTTCACAGCCGAGCCGCAATTATCGAGTTGGGTGCCCGATACTGTCTGGGCATCGACCGTCGTGATCCCACCACATTCCTGTCGATCTGGCACGAGGAAGCAGAGTACATCGTGGGACGCCGGAACGGCCGGTTCAAAGGTCTTGCCGAGCTGAAAGATGCCCTTGACTTTGTCGCCGAAAGCTATGTGAATACTCATCATTGGACCACAAATCACATCATCGATTTCGATCTTCCCTACCGTGCCCGAGCCGTGAGCGATTCCTTTGCAATCTGCATCACGAACAGCGGCGCTCCTTGCTTGGTGTCTGCAACGTATGAGGACAAGTATGAACGGCGAGACGGGCAGTGGAAGCTCCTCGAAAGGGTGGTTAACCGGTGGTTCGTCTCCGATCCCATGAATCTTGCTCTCATCACCCCGCCTCCAGTGGGGGACCGAAGCAGCTAGCGACCCGTCCATGAACTCCATTGCATTCGTCCGAAAGACGTAGTGCCGTGATAGCCAGGTTGGAGGGAACGCGATGGTTGTCATGTCGTCGATTCCCGCCCGCCGCGCCTGCATCATCAGCTGCCGGGCCCAGCATCATCTACCAAACTGCGGGCGTACGACGTGGTGAAGGGGACGTCTGCTGGCGGAGTGTCCCTAGACTGAGGCTTTCGTCGTCTACGGGAAGAATGGCCGTGGACATGCAGGTCGTGCACGATGCCGGGCAGCTGCTGACAGGATGTAGAGACAACATGAAGGCCGAAGACGAGGAGATGTTCAGTTGAGGACGGTGGGCTCTAGTCGCGACGAAACCTGGAGGCGGGTTCGATCGGCAGGTGTCGAGTTGCTTTTCGAGCATGGCTACGAGGCGATGAATACGCGACAACTCGCCGAAGCCGCCGAACTGAAGCCGGGATCTCTCTATTACTACTTTCGTAGCAAGGAAGAGTTTCTCTATCGGCTGCTGGTCGATCTTCTCGAGGAGATCGTTGCGGATCTCGAACTCGAACTGGGCGCGATCGACCCGGATGACGTCGAGGCCCGTCTCGAGACGTTCGTGCGGGTTCTTGTCAAGTGGCATATTACCCGGCACAAGGAAACTTTTATCGCCTCGATCGAGACTCGCGCATTGTCCAGGGCGCGCCACGAGTCCTATATCGAACTCCGCGACCGGTTCGATTCGATGCTGCACGAGATCCTCAGGGACGGGACGTTGTTGAGTCGATTCGACATCGTCGAACTGGCCGTTACTCGGAACTCGATACTTTCGATGATCACGGCACTGTCGGGTTGGTACGACCCCCATGGACCGTTGGGGCTCGAGGAAATCACCTCCGATTTTGTGCTGCTGGTGCGGCGCATGGTGGGTACCTGATCTTTTCGCCGTCCTGTTCGGGCGCACACTTCTAACGACGCAGCGGTGATCAGCTTCGACTCCGTAGGGGCGATCGTCGGAGCGGGGATTCGTTCGGCCACCGCATCCTCCCTGGGGGCTCCTGCTGGTGGAGCTGGCTTCACATGGCCCACGTGGCGCAGACCCGGCCGACATCTCAGGCGTGCCTGGGGTGCGGCGGGCTCGATAGTGCGCCGAATGGGGCGCCTGCCCACCACAGCCACCGAGGCTCCCGACTTGAGGTCGGTTGGTACAAGACAGATCTTGACCCTGGTTATGACACGGCTTACAGTTATTAAATCAATCGCCCGCTCGAAAAGAGTGCGCCGGATTGCTTAGAGGAGGCAGAGATGCGAATGCGGCAGCACAAGGGCACGGTATTCGAGTCGGCGCGGAGGCCGTTCAGCTCCGACGATGTGGCTCGGTTCGAAGCCGAGGACCTTTGGCGTGACGAGACCTTCCTGGATGACTTCCTGGCCGTGGTCGCTCAGCATCCCGACAAGGCTGCCGTAGTCTCGTACCAAAAAGGGACCACGCTACCGACCACCGTCACCTACGGACAGCTCGGCGCGCTCGTCGATCGTTTCGCTGCGCGGCTACTCGAACTCGGAGTGCAGCCGGCCGATGTTGTGACCATCCAGGTGCCGAACGGATGGGAGGGCGCCGCCCTGGCCCTGGCGACCATGCGTGTAGGTGCCGTGCCCAACCCGATTCCCATCATCTACCGCGAGCGCGAGCTCCGGTTCATGCTCTCCCACGCCGGCACCAAGGTCCTGTTCGTACCCGAGGAGTTCCGCGGTTACGACTACGCGACCATGGCGAGCGCACTGAAAGCTGAAATTCCTACCCTAGAACATGTTTTCGTGCTCAACACGTCACGGGAAACACCCGGATGTTCATCGTTCGAAGAAGCGTTCCTCGACACGCCGGGACGGATCGCCGCCGACGTGAGCGATGCCCTGAACAGCCGCCGCCCCGGTCCTGACGATATCGCGATGCTGGTGTTCACCTCCGGTACCACGGGAACACCCAAGGCCGCCATGCATACCTACAACACGGCATGGTCGGGCTATCACCGCGTGATCACCCGTGCGCTCGAGCTCACCGGGGACGACGTCGCATTCATGGCGTCGACCCTCGGTCATCTGACAGGTTTCATTCACGGCATGTTGGTTCCGCTCTCCGGTGGGCAGAAGATCGTCTATCAGGACGTATGGGACGTGGAGGGACTGCTCGATGCGATCGCCGTCGAGGGCATCACCTGGACGCTGTCGGCGACCACTTTCGCACTCGACATGATCGAGGCACAGAAGCGGACCCCTCGGTCGCAGCAGACTTTCCGCGCGTTCGCCTGCGGAGGCGCCGCGATTCCCGCATCGTTGGCCGAGTCCATGCATGATCTCTTCGGGACCAGTCTGGTTTCGCTGTGGGGGTGTTCGGAGACCGGAATTGCCTCGATCCACCAGCTGGGTGCCGCCGTGGACACTCTCGGAGCCAGCGACGGATTCAGGGTTCCGTGGCAGGACGTAAGGATTGTCGACGAGCACGGTCAGCTCGTCGAGACCGGTGCCACGGGAAGCCTGCAGGTCCGCGGCCCCAGTGTCTTCGCCGGTTACTTCAAACAACCGGAGCTTACTGCGGCGGCGTTCACCGCCGATGGGTGGTTCGACACGGGCGATCTCGGCCGGATCACCCCGGATGGAGGTATCCGCATCGAAGGACGAACGAAGGACATCATCATCCGGGGTGGCCAGAACATCTCTGCAGTGGAGATCGAGAACGCGCTGTTCACCCATGAGCACGTGCAAGAAGCCGCCGTTGTCGCCTATCCCGATGAACGACTCGGTGAGCGCGTGTGCGCAGTCGTCGTGCCCGCCGGTCCCGCGCCGTCCCTCGACGACCTCGTCAAGCACCTGGAAAAGGTCGGGATGTCGAAGCAATTCTGGCCGCAGAAACTCGTTGTGGCGGACTCGCTTCCGCGTACCCCCTCGGGGAAGATCAAGAAGTTCGTTCTGTCCGATCAACTTGCGCACGGCACCACGGTAGGAGTCGACGGATGAGCGAACCACTCATCCGAGAAGAAACCACCGCCAGTACCAAGGGGCCTACGGGTGGGCTTGTCGGGATGCGAACCGCGACCCACGGCCCACTACCGGTGTCGCGTGCATTCGCGACAGCGACACTCGCTACCGACCATGCCGGGATCAATCTCCTCGCCGCAAACCGGGGCGGTCTCCCGGTCGAAGGATGACCGGTGCTTCGCGCAGCCGTCGTCATATTCATCGCGCAGGAAGTATCCCGAGGACCGTGACTGCCACCCTCGATGCCCGGCACCGCCCGGATGAGCGAACCGCCACCTCAGACATCCAGCACCACTTACCACCTCTGTGAGGGACCACATGCCAACTGCAGTAATCGTCGACATCGTCCGTACCGCCTCAGGAAAGGGCAAGCCGGGGGGTGCACTGTCGACAGTGCACCCCGTCAACCTCCTCGCCAGCACCATGCAGCAACTGCTCACCCGCACCGGTGTGGATTCGAGCGTGATCGAGGACGTCATCATCGGATGTGTGGGCCAGGTCGGGGACCAGGGTGTCAATATCGCCCGGTCTGCAGTACTTGCCGCAAACTTCGCCGAGTCGGTCCCCGGCACGACAATCGATCGGCAGTGCGGTTCCAGCCAGCAAGCAGTGCATTTTGCCGCCCAGGGTGTACTTGCGGGGGCCTATGACGTCGTCATCGCCGGTGGCGTCGAGTCGATGAGCCGGGTCCCGATGTTCTCCGGGACACATGGCGGCGATCCCCTCGGGCCCTTGAGCGTCCGCTATCCCGACGGACTGGTGAACCAGGGCGTGAGCGCCGAGATCATCGCCGCGCGGTGGAAGATGTCGCGGGCCGAACTCGACGACTACGCCGCGCGGTCGCACGAACGGGCCGCCACCCACGCCGCCTCCGGTGGATTCGACACCGAGATCGTTCCCGTCGACATTGCGACGGACGACGGTCACACCGTCCAGCACGTGCGCGATGAAACCGTACGCGCCTCCACCACCGCCGAAGGCCTCGCCGGGCTGCGCCCGTCCTTCCTCGACGCCAGTGTCGAACAACGATTCCCGGAGATCAACTGGTCTGTCACCCCTGGCAATTCCTCTCCGCTCTCCGACGGAGCCTCCGCGGCGCTGATCATGAGTGAAGAGCGTGCCCAAGCCCTCGGTCTCAAGCCTCGCGCCCGCTTCCACACCTTCGCCGTCACCGGATCGGACCCGCTGTTGATGCTGACCGGGGTTATCCCGGCGACCGAATTGGCACTCAAGCGTTCTGGTCTGACCATCGGCGACATCGATGCTTTCGAGGTCAATGAGGCATTTGCGCCTGTGCCCCTGGCGTGGCAGCGCGAATTCGACGTGGATTCGGCCAAGCTCAACCCGCGCGGCGGAGCGATCGCGCTGGGCCACCCGTTGGGAGCATCCGGAACACGGCTGCTGGCCACCCTCGTCAACCACCTCGAGGCCACGGGAGGTCGCTACGGCCTTCAGACCATGTGCGAAGGCGGTGGAATGGCAAACGCCACCATTGTCGAGGTGCTGTAAGCGGCGGGTAACCGCGACAAATGAGCGTCGTCGACGAGCGACATGCCCGGATCACTCACCCATTCCGTGATCGCACCATCGGGCGCAACGCTCCCAGATTCCGCAGACTCGAGGAGAATTCGTGAACACGAGAGTTCTGATCACCGGTGCCAGCTCCGGGCTGGGCGCCGGCATGGCCAAAGCGTTCGCGGCGCGCGGCTGCGACCTGGTTCTGACCGCTCGCCGCCTCGAACTGCTCGAGAAGGTCAAGGCCGAGATCGAGCAACAGTCACCGGGCAGACGCGTGGTGTTGCATCAGCTCGACGTCACCGACCACGACGCGGTCTTCGAAGTGTTCGCCAAGGCGGCCGCGGAGATGGGAGGACTCGACCGCATCATCGTCAACGCCGGAATCGGCAAAGGCGGGCGGATCGGTAGCGGGCGGTTCGCCGCCAACCGGGACACCGCCCTGACGAATTTCGTGGCCGGCCTCGCACAGTGCGAAGCGGCGATGGAGTTGTTCTACCGACAAGGCTCCGGCCACCTGGTGCTGATGTCGTCGGTGACTGCGGGACGCGGCCTGCCGGGGCCGATGAACGTATATGCGGCAACGAAAGCAGCGCTCGCTCATCTAGCTGAAGGTATCCGTTCGGACGTCAAGTCCAAGAAGGCCGCCATCAAGGTGAGCACGATCCGGCCCGGGTATATCGAGTCGGAGATGCAGGACCGGACGGGAAAGCGGCACCCACTGCTGGTCGAGGCCTCCGCCGGTGCGGAGTCTCTCGTCGGCGCGATCGAGCGCGAAGTAAAGGACGCGTGCGTGCCCTGGTGGCCCTGGACCCTCTTCGACCTGGTACTGCGGTTCGCCCCCGATCCGCTCGTCAAGCGCATTCTCTGAAAATCTCAGCCCCGATGGCGTTACACGCCCCATTCGAAGCAGGTGAAGAACGTGATCGACCAATACGTGTCAGTGAAGAGATGCGGTGAGACCGCGGTAGTCACGATCGACAATCCGCCGGTCAATGCTCTGCATCCGGATGTTGCCGACGCGATCGCCCGCGCCGCCGGCGAGGTGGAGAAGGATCGCACCTACCGGTCCATGATTCTCACCGGACTCGGCAAGTGTTTCGTCGCCGGCGGCGACATCCGATACTTCACCAGCATCGACCGCGCCGGAGCGGCCCGGATGGCGCTGCGGGTACAGGCGATGCAGGAAAAACTGTTCTCACTCCGAGTGCCGGTGATCGCCGCGTTGAACGGCCACGCCCTCGGTGGTGGATTAGAGCTCATGCTCGCCTGTGACTTCGCGATCGCCGAGGAACACATCAAGATCGGTGTCACCGAGGTGCAGCTCGGGTTGATTCCAGGAGCCGGTGGCACTCAGATGCTCTTCACCGCGCTCCCCTCCGGTACCGCGAAGCGATTGCTGTTCACCGGCGACAGAATCAGCGCCGAGGAAGCACAGCGGATCGGTCTCGTGGATTCGGTCTGTCCCTCCGGAACAGTCGTCGAGGCTGCCCTCGAGGTCACCGAGCGGATCAACAAGGCAGGCCCGCTCGCTGTGGAGGCCGCGAAGCGCTCGGCCAATCACCGACTTCGTCACTCGCTCGACGAGGGACATCGACGTGAGGTGGACATTTTTTCCGCGCTGTTCGACACCGACGATCACCGCGAGGGCATCACCGCGTTCCTCGAGGGACGAGCCCCCGAATATCAGGGCCGATGAAGGAGACCGTTATGAGTTCGTCCGATCGAGTCGCGCTGGTGTCCGGCGGCGGCGGCGGCATCGGGGCGGCCGTGTGCCACACCTTGGCCAGCGCCGGCGCGCACGTATGCGTGGTCGATATCGACCCCTCCGGCGCCGAGCGGGTGGCCAAGGAACTGGCGGCCGCAGGGCTGAGCGCGTCCGCGCACGCCGGTGACGTCTCCCGTCGCGATTACGTCGATGGTCTCGCTGCCGACGTCACCAAGCAGTTCGCCGCCCCCACGGTCCTGGTGAATCTGGCCGGGGCGGTGCGCAACGCCGTGCTGTCGAAGATCACCGACGAGGACTTCGCTCTCGTTCTCGATACGCACCTGAAATCGACCCTGAACACCCTGCGTGCCTTCGCGCCCGGGATGAAGGAACATGGATTCGGCCGCATCGTCAACACCAGTTCGATCGCCTCCCGCGGAACAGTGGCGGGCATCAGCTACAGTGCGGCGAAGGCCGGGATCGAAGGGCTCACGCGGTCGGCCGCCATCGAACTCGCCCGCCACGGGATTACGGTCAACTGTGTCTCACCGGGGATCATCGCTACAGGGATGTTCCTGTCCACCCCCGCAGAGTTCCGTGAGGAGCAAACCTCCCGAATTCCGATGGGCCGGGCCGGGACGACCGAGGAGATCGCCGCGTGCGTCGAGTTCCTGACCTCCCCCGGGGCGGGGTACATCACCGGGCAGACGCTCGTCGCCTGCGGAGGACTGTCGGTCGGAGCCCTGAAGTGAACGAAAACAACCGAATCTTCAGCATGTTTCGGCACTGACAAAGATTGTCGCCCGCTCAACCCTTGTTTCCCCGGCCTTCCCGTGATTACATTAATCGAACGGTCGCTCGATAGAATGGTGAATCCATGAAACTCTCAGTCGTACACATCAACTCCCAGCAGGGATCCGAGCCGTACACGAAGCTGGTCAACGAAGTCTTCGACAAGTACAAGCGGCCGGACACCGAAATCGTTCATCGATGGGCAAAGCTCAAGCGTGCCACCGACACCGTGTTCGGCTACCCATACGCCCTCAACGCCATCGATGTCGTGCACAACATCTCCGATGCCGGCCGCGAGGGTGTCGATGGCTGCATGGTCGCCTGCAGTGGCGACCCGGGCGTCATCGAAGCGCGGGCCCTCGTCGATGTCCCGGTGGTGGGACCGTGGGAGGCCTCGCTCCACTTGGCGTCGATGTACGCGTACCGCTTCGGAGTCATCACCGTCGAGGATCGTGCCTGGGCCGAGGTGTGCCACAGCCTGGTCGCCAAGAGCGGACTGCTCGGCCGCTGCGCCGGCGTGCAGCGCATCGACATCCCCTCCGCGGAAGCCTTCACGGACGGTTTCGTCAATCCGGACAAGGTTGTCGCTGAGCTGGACAAGCAGGCCCACAAACTCGTGGACCAGGGTGCCACCGCCATCGTCCTCGGCAGCGCGGGATTGAGCACCATCGCGTCCGCGGCCGGGTACACCCAGGTCACAGGCCTCGATGTGCCGGTGTTCGACACCCTGGTCGTCGGCCTCAAGACACTCGAGATGCGTGTGGATCTCACCACCAGGGGAGGGCTCCTCCCCACGAGCCGCGCCGGCTACACCAAACGATTCGCCGACAAGGACGCCGATCGTGTCCGTTCCCTTTTCGGTCTCTAAGGCCGTCTGCCCCTTGCTTTGAAAGGACTTTCATACCATGTCGACCAAATCAGTTGCGCACTCATTGCTTACCGAAGAAGAGCGCGCCTTCCAAGAAGTCGTCCAGAAGTTCATGGACAAGCACGTGCGGCCGATCGTCGACGATATGGAGCGTGACGGGCGTCCGCCGGCGGAACTGTTGAAGAAGATGGGCGAGCAGGGGCTTCTCGGCTCGTTTGCGCCCGAGGAGTACGGCGGTGGCGGCGGAAGTCTGATGACGCGCGCCATCGTGGCGGAAGAAACCGCCCGCGCCGACGCCGGCCTGGACGCAACCCTTTTCGTCAACATGAGCCTGGTCGCCCGCCATCTGATCAAGCGAGGCACCGAGGCGCAGAAGCAGCGCTACCTGGTCCCCCTGATCGCGGGCACGGCATCCGCATCGATCTGCCTCACCGAACCGCACGGCGGATCCGACGCACTGAGCCCGAAGACTACCGCCCGGCGCGACGGCTCAGACTGGATCATCGACGGCTCGAAGACCTTCATCACCAACGCCCCCATCGCCGACCATTTCCTGGTGTTCGCCCGGACCAGCGGCGAAAACCGGCGCGCCCACGGCGGCACCTGCTTCATCGTCGACGCCGGCACCCCAGGATTGACGGTCGGAAAGCCACTCAACAAGATGTCGCTGCGCAGCTCGCCGACCGCGGAAATCTTCTTCGATTCCGTACGCGTGTCCGACGAGCAGATTCTCGGCGAGGCCGAGAAGGGCTTCTATTACATGCTCGAGGGCCTTGATCTTGAGCGGGTCTTCGAGGGCGCGTCCAATACCGGAATCGCGCAGGCTTGCCTCGACCTCGCCGTCTCGTACTCGAGCGAGCGAAATGTCTTCGGCAAGTCTCTGTCGGACTACCAGTTGACGCAGGACAAGATCGCCCGGATCGCCACCGGTGTCGAGATGAGCCGGGTCATGTTCTACCACCTGATCAGGGCTCTCGAGCGCGGTGAAGAGGTCACCCGTGCCGCCTCGATCCTCAAGCTGTACAGCTCGGAGGCCGCCGTCGAGGCCTCCCGAGAAGTGGTGCAGATTCTCGGTGGCTACGGCCTGATGGAGGAGTACCCGGCCGCGCGACTCTACCGGGATGCCAAGCACCACGAGATCGGTGCCGGCACCAGCGAAATCCAGAAGATCATCATTGCCCGCGAAACCTACAAGGACGCAGCCAAGTCCCGCTGAGCGAAGGAATCAACATGTCTTACACCGATTACCAGTACCTCATCGTCGATGTCGTCGATCGCGTGGCGACGGTAACCATGAACCGCCCCGATAAGCTCAATGTCGCCAACGCTCGCCTGCACACCGAGCTGTCCACCATTTTCGACGATCTCCAACGCGATGCCGACGTCGACGTGGTCGTACTTACCGGCGCTGGTCGAGCATTCTCGGCGGGCGGAGATATCGACTGGATGCAGGAAGCCGTCGACGATCCGGAATCGTTCGAACAGACCGTCAGCGAGGCGAAGCGCATCATCTTCTCCCTGCTCGATCTGGAGAAGCCGATCATCGCGAAGGTCAACGGTCACGCCGTCGGCCTCGGTGCGACACTCGCTCTGTTCTGTGACGTCATCTTCGCCGCCGAGTCCGCGAAGATCGGTGATCCCCACGTCTCGGTCGGCTTCGTCACCGGTGATGGTGGCGCAGTGATCTGGCCACAGTTGGTCGGATACGCCCGCGCCAAGGAGTATCTGCTGACCGGCGACTTGATCCCCGCTACCGTCGCGGCAGACATCGGCCTGATCAACCATGCGGTGCCGAAGGAAGCGTTGGATGCGCGGGTCGACGAATTCGCCAGCCGTCTGCGCAATGGAGCCACCAAAGCCATTCGCTGGAGCAAGATTTCGGTCAACATCGGCCTGAAGCAGCTGGCACATTCGATGATGGATACGTCGATGGCCTACGAGAGCCTGTCCAACCGCACGGCCGACCATGCCGAAGCCGTGGCCGCGTTCCGTGAAGGACGGACACCGAAGTTCCAGGGCAAATGATGGCTGACAATTCACCACGCGCGTTGTCGGAGGACGCCCTCGAGCTCCGGAAAGTGGTGCGCAGATTCGTCGCCGAACAGATGCCTCGGTCTGCTGTCGCCGAGTGGGACAAGAACAACACCTTCCCCCGTGAGGTATTCGATCGCCTGGCAACGCTGGGAGTGATGGGTCTGGCGATCCCCGAAGAGTACGGCGGCTCAGGCGCGGACATCCCGGCCACGCTGATGGCGATCGAAGAGCTTTCCAAACGAAGTCTCGCGGTCGCAGTCCCGTACATCATGGCGAGCTGCTACGCGGGGATGACCGTCGTCGAGTGCGGCACCGAGGAACAGAAGAAGCGCTGGCTCCCCGAAATCGCCGAGGGGCGAATGATCTTCGCGTACGGTTGGACCGAACCCGATGTCGGCGCCGACCTCGCGAGCGTGAAGACCACCGTCCGTCGCGAAGGTGACGAGCTCGTTGTCAATGGCTCCAAGCGGTTCTGTACGGGTGCCGGACTGAGCGACTACATCTACACGCTCGCAAAATCCGACCCCGACGGCGCGAAGTACCACAACCTCTCGACGATCGTCATCCCGTCGAACGCCGAGGGCGTGACGATCACCCCGATCGACACAATGGGGTTGAAGGGTACTCACACGACCGACGTATCCTTCACGGACGTGCGGATCCCTGTCGACAACCTCATGGGAGGTGAGCAGGCGTGGAACCGTGGCTGGGAACTCATCACCGGCAGTGGCCTCGATATCGAGAAACTCGAGGTGGCCGCCATGTCGCTGGGTATCGCCACCGCCGCCTACGAGGATGCTCTCGCCTACAGCGAGGAGCGGGAACAGTTCGGGGTGCCGATCAGCAAGCACCAGTCGATAGCCCACACGCTTGCCGACATGCAGGTTCAGCTGCACGCGTCCCGGCTGGTTCTCGACGACGCGGCTGTGCTCGCCGGACGCGGTGTCCAATGTGGGGTCGAGACCTCGATGGCCAAATTGTTCGTCACCGAGGCGTCGAAAACGGTGGTCCTGAACGCCCAGACAATCATGGGCGCATACGGATACGTCAAGGACTTCGACTGTGAACGCTACGTTCGCGACGTCCTTGTCATGCCGATCATCGGCGGCTCGTCCGCCATCCAACGCAACAACATCCACAAGTGGTCCCGGACCCGCAAGTGAAATCCGAGGACCCCCGTCGGCCGCCGCATCGGACGGTCAGCCCTCGGCTTCGAGCGCACTCGAAGCCGAGGGCTGGGATGCCGGTCGCTGTCGCCTGCGCCGCCCAGATGATGAATGCGATCAATATCGGCGCTTGCCCGCTCATGGTCCCGGGCATTGCCGCCGCGTTGGGCGGCGGAACATCAAGCCTGTCGTGGGTGGTGTCGGCATACGCCATCGTCTTCGGGGCATTGGTCCTCTGGGGAGGGCGCCTGACAGATGCGGTGGGTAGCCGTCGGATTCTTGTGATCGGCTTCATGGTCTCCGCAGCCGGCGCCGCACTTGCTGCCGCCGCACCGGCCATGTGGGTGCTGATCGGCGGCCGGATCGTTCAAGGTATCGGTGCTGCATTGGCGGTTCCGGGCGGGCTCGCGTGGCTGGCTGTTTCAACTACCGACCCACGTCGGCGATCGCGCCGCCTGGCGGCGTTCGCCGCCTCAGGCGCGATCGGGTTCGGAGTAGGAGCCCTCGCCGGTGGCGTCCTGTCCGACGCTGCGGGTTGGCGATCGGTGTTCGTCCTCGAGTTCATCGTCGTGGTGATCCTCAGCCTGCTGGCCTGGCGGCTACCGTCGGTAACCGGCCCGAGCAAACCCGCCCCGAGTTATTGGGGAGCCGTGCTCACCTCCACGGCGCTGTTGCTTTTCGCGTTATGGCTGGCGTTGGGTTCTAGGGCCGGGTGGGGTGGGATCAGTGCCCTGACGGTGATGGCTCTCGCCGGAGCGTTGTGGGTAGGTGCTGCAGTCCACGAACGGCGTAGTACGCGCCCAATGATTCCTCATCACCTGTGGCGTGTCCCGGGACTTGTCGGCGTGCTGCTCGCGACGGGGCTGCTCTACGCGGCCTGGGCGGGCAGTTACTACTTCGGTGCGCTCGCACTCCAGGAGCTTGTCGGGTTGAGTATGACCTCCGCGGCGCTGTGGCTGGCTCCGCTCGCCGTCGGAGCGCTCTTAGGCTCCCGCGTCGCGGCCCGAGCCCTCTCAAGTGGACAGTCGCGGGACAGCTTGATCATCGCCGGGGGAGCGGTATGCGCACTCGGCCCCCTCGCGGCCTCCTACCTCTCTGCGGGGTCGCATGCGGTCCTGTATCTCCTTGTCCTCTTGCTGGCGATTGTTGGGCAGGTTGTCGCCTTCGTTGCACAGAGCGACCTGGTCGTGACTCTGGTCGGTGTGGATTCGGCTGGAATCGGTGGTGCGATGTTCAACTCGGCGGGTCAGATCGGTGGCGGTCTCGGGCTTGCCGGACTCGCCCTTGTTTTCGATGCCTCCACCGGGGGTGCCTTGGGTCGGGTCGGTCTCGCGAGTTATCCGGGAGCTTTCAGGGTCTCCGCCCTGCTCGCGCTCCTCGCAACGGCCGCGATGGTCGTTATCCGCTTCCGCGCCCGTCGTCAGGGATCCCTGTCAGAGGCCTCTACATCCAAAATGAACCCGGGCTCAATGACGGACTCGGAGGTTTGATGCCGGAAGCGTTATCTTCCAACAAGGGAGTGGAACCATGAAAACCAACAAAACAGAGGCCGCACCGACCTACATCTCGGGCGTGTCGCAGCAGATTGTCGGCCGCGGCCGCCCGGCGCCGTCGTACATGAAACTTCTCGTCGACGCAGCACTGGGCGCACTGGCCGATGCCCAAGTCGATCTGAAAGAAGTCGACGGTGTGGTGCTGTCCTCGTCGATCCCTCAGCCGTTCGAGTGTAATCCGGCCGAACTCGCGGAATACCTCGGAATCTCACCGACGTATACGACGATGGCTCCCTATGGTGGGAGACCTGCGATCGACGTCATCCATATGGCTGAGTCCGCCATCGATGCAGGTCTCGCTTCCAATGTGCTGGTGCTGTCCGCTGATAATTTCGCGACGACGTTGGGAATCGACGGTGCGATCGACCTCTACATGAAGAGCTTCGACAAGACCTATGAACGCCCGTTCGGCCCGATCATCCCGACAGCGTTTGCACTGATGGCCACCCGCCACATGCACGACTACGGGACCACCCTGGAACAGATGGCCCACCTGGCCGTCACTATCCGTCAGCATGGACTGTTGAACCCGCACACCGAGGTCAAGGGCGAGCTCACCGTAGAATCGGTGCTCAACGATGTAGTGACGAGCAGCCCGCTCACCCGCTCGATGTTGGCTTTGATCTCGACCGGCGGAGGCCAGGGGTTCCTGATCACCAAGCGTCCACGCAACGACCGGGCGGTACAGATACTCGGGTACGGGGAAGCTTCGGCATTCATGAGCTTGAGTCAGGCGGCGAACGTTGCCAAGTTCGACCATATCGGTGGCGCGACGCGGCAGGCTCTTGCACGCGCCGACGTGACGTTGGCAGACATCGACTTTCTCGAGGTCTACGATCCTGCCGCGATCGTGCCCTTGATTCTGCTCGAAGACATGGGCTTTTGTGAGAAGGGAGAAGCCGGAGCCTTCGTGGAAAACGGCGGGATCAAACTGGGCGGACCGCTCCCGATGAACACACACGGCGGCACCATGGCATTCCGGCACCCAGGCATGGGTGCCGCTCTCGACTCGGTCGTCGAAGCCGTGACCCAGCTTCGAGGTGAGGCCGGCGAGCGCCAGGTCGCCGACGCCGAACTCGGACTGGTACACGGCCAGGGAAGCTGGCTGGCTAACAACGGATTTTTGATCCTGGGGAGGGCCTGATGGCACCGAAAGAAACACTCGAGACGGTCGATTCTCACGAGGACCTGGCGGCGACGTTCTGGAACTCCTGTGAACGCGGTGAGCTGCTCATCCAGTACTGCCGCAACTGCGAGCAGTGGCAGTTCTATCCGCGCTTCCTGTGCAGTCACTGCGCATCCCTGGATGTGGTGTGGCGCGCGGCGAGCGGTACAGGCACATTGGAGACCTTCAGTGTAGTTCGCCGTGCCGCTGGTGAATTCGAAGCAATGACGCCATACACGGTCGCGTTGGTGCGCCTCACAGAGGGTCCCACCATGATGTCGAACGTGGTTGATTGCGCGGAGACCGACCTTGCGATCGGCATGCCACTTCAGGTGCGCTTCGAACACCGCAACGAGATCCGAGTACCCGTGTTCGAGCCGGTTCTCGATCCCCGGCAGCGGTGAGGAACTAGACGATGCAGCAGATCGACGAGAATGTCACCCAGGAGCGGAGCCATATTGCCGATCTCCCGGAAGAGTGGTTACAGACTCACCGTGACCTGGTGGCATCCGTGCGCCGGCTGATGCATGCGGCGGCCACGACCGCAACGAGCATCGAAGACCTGCGAGAGGCTATGGATTTGGTCGATGGTGCCTCGGACCTGGCACAGACAGAGTTGCGAGCGGGTGTGCTGCTCGGAGAATTCGGGAATCCCGAGAAAGTGACGGCTACCCGCATTCGGCAGATCGGTGCGCACAATCCCCTTTGCCTTCCGTTGGAAATTTCGGTAGATGGGGCGAGGGCGTCCGCGACATTGGCTGTGGACGCTCTCGCCGAAGGTCCCCAGGGCTGCCTGCACGGTGGCCTGAGTGCGTGGCTGATGGACTGCATGCTCGGCCTCATGGTGGAGTCCACCGGCCGAGTGTGTGTCACCGCCCAACTCGAACTCAGGTACCTGGCTCCAACCCCCTTGCATCGACCGCTCGATCTTCACGCAACCGTGGATTCGACGGAGGGCCGCAAGGTTTGGGTGAATTCATGGATAGAGTGCGACGGTACTCGGACTGTGGAGGCGCGGGGTTTGTTCATCGAACCGCGTCAATGAGTGGAACGTCGAAGGAAGTGCGTCAATGACCCTGTGACGCTCATACAGGTGCGCCCGCATCACTTACTCGTTCATCGCCGCCCAATAAGGTATGGGCGACTTTCGTAATCCTGCAAGGCTTCCCGAAGTTTCCGGTGCAAGCGGTACGAGGAATCGCGAGGCATCGACCGGGTGGGAGTGTGCGCCAAGGCGCAAGTACCGGCCCAGGCGTGACTGCAGTGAGAAGGAGTTGGTTCCAATGTCCGATAACGCAGAATTGTTGGCCGAGGTGTTTCCCCCGAGCGCGGAGTTCACCGCCACCGCCAACGCAGGTCCCGAGTTGCAGGCCGCCGCCGACGCCGACCGGCTGGCGTTCTGGGACACCCAGGCCCGCCGGCTCGACTGGGCTACCCCGTGGAGCGAAGTCCTGGACTGGTCCGACGCGCCCGTCGCCAAGTGGTTCGTCGGCGGCACCTTGAACGTCGCGTACAACTGCGTCGACCGGCACGTCCTGGCCGGCAACGGCGATCGGGTCGCGATCCACTTCGAGGGCGAGCCGGGCGACACCCGCGCGTTGACCTACAACGATCTGCTCGCCGAGGTCTCCCGCGCCGCGAACACCTTCACCGAGCTCGGTCTCGTCGCCGGCGACCGCGTCGCGATCTACATGCCGATGATTCCCGAGGCGATCGTCTCGATGCTCGCGTGCGCACGCCTCGGGTTGACGCACTCGGTGGTGTTCGCCGGCTTCTCCTCCTCGGCGCTGCGCTCTCGCGTCGACGACGCCGAGGCCAAACTCGTGATCACGGTCGACGGGCAGTGGCGCCGCGGTCAGGCGGCTCCGCTCAAGCCTGCCGCCGACGAGGCCGTGCAGGGGGCCGCTTCGGTCGAACATGTGCTCGTCGTCAAGCGCACCGGCATCGACGTCGACTGGACCGAGGGCCGGGATCTGTGGTGGCACGAGACGGTCGAGAAGGCTTCACCGGAGCACACCGCGCAGCCGTTCGACGCCGAGCATCCGCTGTTCATCCTGTACACGTCGGGTACCACGGGTAAGCCGAAGGGCATCGTGCACACCTCCGGCGGCTATCTCACGCAGGCGTCGTACACCCACCACTACGTGTTCGACCACAAGCCCGGCGAGGACGTGTACTGGTGCACCGCCGATATCGGCTGGGTCACCGGGCACACCTACATCGTCTACGGCCCGCTCGCGAACGGCGTCACCCAGGTCGTGTACGAGGGCACCCCGAACTCGCCCGACGAGCACCGTCACTTCGACATCATCGAGAAGTACGGCGTGAGCATCTACTACACCGCGCCCACCCTGATCCGCACGTTCATGAAGTGGGGCCGCCAGATCCCCGACGCCCACGATCTGTCGTCGATCCGCCTGCTCGGTTCGGTCGGCGAGCCCATCAATCCCGAGGCGTGGCGCTGGTACCGCGAGGTCATCGGCGCGGGTTCCGCACCGATCGTCGACACCTGGTGGCAAACCGAGACCGGTGCGATCATGATTTCCCCGCTGCCCGGCGTCACCGCCACCAAGCCCGGTGCGGCGATGGCACCGCTTCCCGGCATCTCCGCGAAGATCGTCGACGACGAGGCCAACCCCCTCGGCAACGGCGGCAACGGATTCCTCGTGCTCGACAAGCCGTGGCCGGCGATGCTGCGCGGCATCTGGGGAGATATGCAGCGTTACCGCGAGACCTACTGGTCCCGCTACGAGGACAAGGGCTGGTACTTCGCAGGCGACGGCGCCAAGTACGACGAGGACGGCGCGCTGTGGGTTCTCGGCCGCGTCGACGACGTCATGAACGTCTCCGGGCACCGCATCTCCACCTCCGAAGTGGAATCCGCCCTGGTCAGCCACTCCTCTGTCGCGGAAGCCGCGGTTGTCGGAGCGGCCGACGACACCACCGGCCAGGGCATCGTCGCGTACGTGATCCTGCTCGAGCACGTCGAGAACACCGGCGATCAGCTCATCAAGGAACTGCGCGATCACGTCGCGGTCGAGATCTCCCCGATCGCGAAGCCGCGGCAGATCACCGTCGTGCCCGAGCTGCCCAAGACCCGCTCCGGCAAGATCATGCGACGCCTGCTCCGCGACGTCGCTGAGGGACGCGAGCTCGGCGACACCTCGACCCTCGTCGATCCGAAGGTGTCGACGCGCTTGCTGCCAGCACGCCCACTGATTAGCGCATCAAGGGGGCCGCAGGACACCAGCACACTTTGGGAAGGCTAGCCCGCATCGATAGCGACTTTTGATCTGTGGTGCTGCGAGGGTCACTGGAAGGACGTTCGCCCGTGGCCGCGGACCGCGAGCCGATCCAGTGGATCGAAGGACTCATTGGTTCCCTGCTCATAGATCGTGTAGTCGTGTGACCGATGGTGGCCGGACGCTGGCAAACCCGGGCTTCTCTTGCTGCGGTGCGGATGCTCTACCTGCGGGCGCGTGCACCACGAGGGCGCCGAGAACGACGATGCCGTGGATGGCGTTGGTGCCCGACATCAGCGGCGTGTGCAGCGTGTTGGGCACCTTGGAAATCACGGCGAACCTGACGAACCCGGACAACACCAGGATCGCGATGTTCGCCAACAATTCGTTGTACATCTCAGAACCGTGATCCGGAGATGCTCGGTGCGTCCCGGTGCGGTGAGTCGGCCAAATCGGTAGAGAGCAGACGGTCGGCAAGCACGATGGGTACGGCCAACAGCCACGACATCGGTGTGGTGAAGAGTTTGTCGATCAGCGTGTTCACTGCGATGCTCCTGTCGTCGGAAGGGTGGAAGACTGCTCGGCCGAGCGGGTCACGCACGACTCGGCGAGGATCTCGTCCGAGAAGTCCGGGGCCTGCGTGCCGTTCTCGTCGAGCATGAGCTCGAGGAGCGCAGCGACGTTCTTCGAGTAGAGCTGGGACGCGTGCTCGGGCATGGTCGCCGGCAGGTTCAGCGGCGAGCTGATGGTCACGCCGTGTTTGACGACGGTCTGCCCGGGTTCGGTGAGCTTGCAGTTGCCACACCGGTTTCACCGGCGAGGTCCACGATCACCGAACCGGGCGTCATGCCCTCGACCGCGGCGGTCGTCACCAGTCGCGGCGCGGGACGACCCGGCACCAGTACGGTGGTGATCACCACGTCGAAGCCCTTGATCGCATCCTCGAGCGCCTGCTGCTGTTGCGCCCGCTCGGCGTCGCTCAGTTCGCGGGCGTAGCCGCCCTCGCCAGCCGCGTCGATTCCGAGGTCGAGCCACTGCGCGCCCACCGAGCGCACCTGATCGGCAACCTCGGGGCGCACGTCGTAGCCAGTGGTGCGGCCACCGAGACGCTTCGCGGTCGCGAGGGCCTGCAATCCCGCCACGTTCGCCTGCGAGGACAGCGCGTCCATCACCTTCGCCCGGGAGATACGCGGGATCGCCTCGACCGCGTACGCCTCGACCCCGGCCGCTGCGAGGGCGGCGATCTGGTTGTCGGCGTTTGCGCGGCGCGAGGAACCCGATCAGCCGCTGGCCCGAGTTCAGGCGCGCGATTTCCGTGTCGGACGGCGGTGCGACCTTGACGACCACATCCGCGGCCCAGACGTCACCGATCTGGGCTCCGGCTCCTTTGTATGCCTCGTCGGGGATGAGCGCGCCGAGGCCGGCGCCGGTCTCGACAACCACGTCGAGGCCCTTGCCGATCAGCGACGGCACAATCTTCGGCACCAGCGCGACACGTCGCTCACCGTCGTTCGTCTCTCGAACGACGCCGACGGTCGGACGCGTCCTGGTCCCCCTTTGTGTTTCCACTGACTCGGTAATCACGATGTTTCGGCTTCCTACGCTGGTGGTGGTACGGCCCGATATGGAGCGCGAGGAGGTGTGGACGTGTCTTGATGACGGGTCTACCCGTTGGCCTCGCGTATGCTTCGTTGTTGCTTGTAATAAATCTAGCAACCGATTGAATATTTGGTTGAAGCCTATTCACTGGGGATGAAGTCGACCATTCGGGTGCTTACTCGGGGCCGGTACCAGTGTTCACAGGTCGAGCTTCAACCGACTGCCAGCTTTTGACCGGGAGACGCAGATGAACATCGATGAAGCGGATGCCTTCTCTTCATCGGTCATGACCGAGTCGCGGTGGTCTGCGTCGCCCTCCCACACGGCAGTCTGGCATGTACCGCAGACCCCCTCCTCGCACGACGACAACGTTGGTAAGCCAAGATCATTCGCCACATCCAGAATCGACCGATCCGGTGGAATCATCGCCGTGACACCGCTCGCCGCGAACTCAACTTCGAATTCGACATCATCGGTGCTGTCGATTTCTTGTGCGACAAAGTGTTCCACGTGCAGGCTGCCTGTGGGCCAGTGATTGGATGCTTGCGCGAGGGCATCGAGCAACGGGGCGGGGCCGCATGCGTAAATCAGGGTGTGATCGAGCACTTGTCGGAGATGCTCCGAGAAGTCCACCCGGCCCTTGGTGTCCTCGGGGACGATCGTGACGCGGTCACCGTAGGACATGACTTCATCCACGAAAGCCATCGAGTCCAGTTTGCGGCCACCGTAGACCAAGGACCACTCGGCGCCTCGCCGTTCCGCTTCGCCGATCATCGGCAGGATTGGAGTGATACCGATTCCGCCGGCAACGAAGATGTATTTTTGCGCGGGAAGCAATGGAAAGCGGTTCCTGGGGGCGCTGGCGATCAGCTCTGTCCCCGCATGCACCGTCGCATGGATGGCTCGTGAACCCCCGCGGCTCGTAGGCTCCCGCAATACCGCGATGCGCCAGGAACCCGGTGCCGGTACAGCGTCGCTCAACGAATACTGACGGGTTACACCTGCGACCTCGATGTCGATGTGCGCTCCCGGATCCCACGTCGGTAACTGTTCACCGGAAGGGTGTACCAACCGCAGTGAGATCACGTCGGCCGCTTCGGTGACTCTCTCCGAAACCCGCACCCGTAAACGGCCAGTCGGACCGGACGCGGTGGGGGAAGCGATGGTGTGATCTTGTACTGGTAAGGGATTCATTGCTGGCCTTCTGCGAGATTGGCGATGTTTATGGGGGGACGCTCGGAGAAATGAAGCCGGATCGGTGATTCCCGGAGGAGCGAGGGCGCTGCGGGTCAGACGACAAGGGCGATGCGGCGTCCCAGCCGACGTTCGTACTCGCGGTGAGCAGCCTCGATCTCTGAAATCTTGAATGTTGTCGGCTCGGGAAGGTTGAGCTCACCGGCGGTCAGGAGCTCGGCAAGTGTCTGCAACATCGCGCCGGACTCGTGAGCGATGACCAGCGTCGCGTTCTTCTCTGAAATGCTGTGGGGCGGGCTACCCGGGACAACGGTGACGTAATGTCCCGTGGGCCGTAATGCGGCGGACAGATCGATCCCAGCAGCGTCGATCACTCCGTCGACGCAGGAGGCCGGCGGTGAACCGATATGTACCTCCTCGGCTACGCCGGCCGGCAACGATTCTGTCTGCTCGGCCCGTCGAATCAACGCGTGCGCGCGGTATCCGCGGGTGTGGAGAAGCTGCAGTGCGATACGTCCGACCGCCCCGGCGGCTCCGGAAACGAGTACTTCGGCTCCCTGACTCAACTGCAATGCCTCGACAGCCTGGAGCGCTGTCAACCCGGGTAGCGGCAACTGGGCCAAGACCGCCGGGGAGACGCCTTCAGGGGCGCGAGCAAGGGACGTTTCGGGGAGACAGACGAACTCCGACCAGGTCCCTTTCCCGGTGACAGCCAACGTCGAGACTCCGATGACCCGGGTTCCGGGTAAGAATCGGTCAGCACTCGGGCCTGCCTCCCGGATGGTGCCTACGAGGTCGTATCCGAGAGTGAACGGCGTACTTCCCTGACGTGGGGTGATCGACCCGTTACGGATCTTCACGTCCGCGGGATTGATCGCTGAGGCCTCGAGGGCGATGAGTACTTCGCCGTCCCCTGGACTGGGAACCGGAACATCTCGCAGCTGGAGAACTTCAATGTCTCCGGGTGCCTCGAACTGAATCGAAAACATGGTCATACCCCTTTCGTCTGGGAGGACGACGGCGATCTCCTCCGTGGAGAACTCGTGGCGGCTCGAATCACAGCCGGGTGATCGATCTCCGGCGTGTTCGGCGCCCGGCCGCACCTCTTGCGGACGCTGTCCATCGTCGGATCGGCCGCTGTGGCTCTCGCAACAATTGCTGCTCTTCCCTGCTTGCCGTGACTCAGGAGATTCGAAGCCTCGCTGTGATGTGCCCTCACGGTAGATCATTCGCACAATAGTTCTTCCACCAGACCAGAGTCGCCGCGCCACTTCGCTACCGGGTCCAGCACCACGAGCTGGCAGACGCGCTGCACGGCTTCCTCGATGACGCTGCGTTCCTCGTTGGTCAAGGCCAACCGACGAAACAGCAGGGTGAGTTCGCACTGCATGACCTGACTGACCTGTGATTCGAGCACCGGAGGCAATCCTTCCCCATGCGCTTCGCGCGGCAGCCCGATTTCCGGAGCCAGCTCGTCTTCGACGACGGTGACAGACACTGTCGGCCTCCTTCAAATATGCGAACGTAGTTGCTTCACGTCCCGGGGGAGGACTTCACGCCCGCCATAGCCCTCGTACGCCGACCGAGAGTCGTCCCCTAGCGGATCGAACAGGGAAGTCGGCTCACTCTGAAGTAAGTGTTTCGATCCCGACCCGGCGCAGATTTTCCCAATCGGGGATTTTCGTCCGATCCTTACCTGCCACCTGGCCCCGTTCGATCTCCTCATCGTTGATTCTGAGCCAGCCGTCGTATTCGATCGCCTTGACCCCTCGTGTATGCAATGCAGCGGCTACGGCATCGGCGGACACGCTGGTATTTCCAGGATTGGACACAAGGTCCTCCATCACACTGGTAACGGTTTCGACCGAGTCGATGCGGTTGGTTCCGATCACCCCTGACGGTCCGCGCTTGAGCCACCCAGTGACGTACTGGGTCGGAACAACGTGCCCGTCGCTATCGACAACCCGTCCGAGCTGGTTGGGAATGACCCCTCGGGCAGAATCGAACGGCAGGTCGTCGAGGGGAACGCTGCGATAACCAACGGATCGCAGAACGAGTTGGGCTGGGACAGTATCGATGTCGCCGGTTCCGTGCACAGTTCCATCCTGCAAGAGGCCAGTGCGCTCGATCCGGAGACCCTCAACATGCTCGCAGCCTTTGATCTCGACCGGATTTCTCCAGAAGTGAAAGTGAATTCTGCGAGTTCGACCGGTTGGCGGTTGAGACGCGAACTCGTCGAGGACTGCGAGGTTGGCGAGGGTGGCTCTGTCCAGACCCTCGCGAGTTGAGCTGGTGAGCTCAGCGGGATCGACAATGATGTCTGCGTCGGTGAGATTGCGGAGCTCACGCAGTTCTTTGGTAGTGAACTTGGCGAATTCCGGTCCACGGCGGCAGATCACATGGATGTCGCGGACTCGGCTGTCGCGTAACGTGTCCAGGACATGCGGCGGCATGTCGGTACTGTCGAGCTCTGCGGGGGTTTTTGCCAGGATTCGTGCTACGTCGAGAGCGACATTTCCGGCGCCGATCACGGCGACCGTGTCCTCCCGCAGGTGGAAATCGTTCGGACTGTCGGGGTGACCGCTGTACCAGGACACGAACGCGGTCGCCGAGCGGCTGCCGGGCAGCTCTTCTCCTGCTATTCCGATCGAGCGATCGCGCGATGCGCCGGTCGCGTATATCGTCGCGTTGTAGTGTTCGTCAAGGAACGAGCGGTCGATATCGGTACCGAACTCGACGTTTCCGAGGAATCGGACCTTGGGATGTTCCAGGATGCGTTGCAGGCTTCCGATAACGGACTTGATCCGGGGGTGATCTGGTGCAACGCCGTATCGGACAAGTCCGTATGGGGCCGGAACCCGGTCGATGATGTCGACCTCGACGTCGACGTCGTGTTGCCGAACCAGTTCATCAGCGGCGAACAGGCCGGCGGGGCCGGAGCCGATTACTGCTATGCGAGCGCTTCTCATGGGAGGTCCTCAAACGCAGATCACTGCTGGTTCGCTGGGTGAAGTGGCTGGCTTGCCACGAGTGGCGTGTCGACACCGACCGGGCCGTAATCCCGGGCACTGCCGATCAATCCGAGTTCGGTATCTCGCCCGGGCAGAACTGACCAGAAGAAATCTCGATTGTCGGCGACATGCTGCTCCTGCGCTGCGGGAACCTCGGTTTCGTACGTGATCGCTTCGACCGGGCAATTCGGTTCACATGCCCCGCAATCGATGCATTCGTCGGGGTGGATGTACAACTTGCGAGCGCCTTCGTAGATGCAATGCACCGGGCACACTTCCATACAGCTCTTGTCCATGACGTCGGTACAGGTGCCCGAGATGACGTAGGCCATTTTCTTTCTCCTTGATGTCGGGGTTCGCCCACCCGAGTAGGTGCCCGGTTGAGGGCGGTCGGCGCCCAGGGCCGAATTCGTGACTTCGAACCCTGGGCGCCGTCGGACTCTGCAGTGGTCGGTTCGTCGAGGACGTGTCCGACCTGGCCCGAGAGCTGCCGGGGGAGTCGGCTCAGTGTTCGTGAACGATGACGCCGCGGATGTTCTTGTGTGCTTCGAGATCTTCGTAGCCCTGGTTGACCTGTTCGAGAGAGTAGGTCTGGGTGATGAGCTCGTCGAGCTTCACATGGCCACTCTGATACAGGCTCAGCAGTTTTGGGATGTCGTAGACAGGGTTGCAACCACCGTAGAGTGAACCCTGAATACGTTTGCCCCACAGGGCAAGCTGCACGCCCGACAGTTGAATCGTGGCATCCTCGTACTGCCCCATCGAGGTAACGACGATTGTGCCGCCCTTCGACGTCGCCTCGGCGGCGTCCGAAACAGATTGCGCGGTAAGTTCGTCGATGGTGATGATGGTGCTGTCAGCGCCTACACCCCACGTCAGTTCCTGCACAAGTGCGAGAGCTTCTTCGGCGGATGCAGCCGTGTGGGTAGCTCCGAAAATCTTGGCATTTTCCCGCTTGAACGGGACCGGATCGACGGCGATGAGGTGTTGTGCGCCCGCATACGCGGCTCCCTGCACAGCGTTGATGCCGATACCGCCGATACCGTAAACGACTACGGTGTCGCCCGGCCGTACATTGGCAGAGTTGACCGCCGATCCCCATCCGGTCGGGACTCCGCAGCCGACCAGAGCTGCCTTGTCCAACGGAAGCCAATCATGGATCGGGATCACCGAGTTTTCGTGAATGGTCGCGTACTGGCTGAACGTGCCGACGGTCATCATGGACCCGTAGTCGCCGTTCTTTCCTTTGAACGGGAACCGGCCGCCGGGCAGGAAACCCTCGAGCCCGTGAGCGCCCATGTCGCACAACCGCGAGTTTCCGGTCGCGCACCATCGGCATCGCCCGCATACCGGGAAGAATGATGCGACGAAATGATCACCGGGCTTGACGTTCGTGACCTTGGAGCCGACTTCGAGGATTTCTCCGGCTGCTTCGTGGCCGAACACCATAGGGGCCCGGAAGGGCAAGTGGCCCTTGACCATGTGCAGGTCGGAGTGGCAGAGCCCCGAGTAGTCGTATCGGACGAGGACTTCGTTCTCATCGGGGGCGACGACTTCGAGTTCTTCAATCTCGAAGGGTTTGCCTGCTTCGTAGAGTACTGCTGCTGTGGTTTTCATGCTTACTCCGTTTCGTTGAACAACGTCAGGCGTACAGCGGCGAGAGACAACAGAGGTCAGTCGGACGTCGGTGCTGGCAGGACCAGGCCGTATGCTCGGTTTTCGAGCTTCGGCTCCAGGCAGATCTGGATCGATTTTTGTTCGGTGTACTCGTCGAGTGCGTGCGAGCTGAGTTCCCGACCAATTCCGCTCTGCTTGTATCCTCCGAATGGGTATTCCTGATTGCCCATGTGCCAATCGTTGATCCACACCGAGCCGGCCTCAAGCTGGCGGGCCACCGAAAGCGCCTGATTGAGATCTTGGCTCCATACACCGGCTGACAGTCCGTATTCGGTGTCGTTGGCGATCTTGACTGCTTCTTCGATCGAGTCGTAGCGGATCACTGCAAGGACGGGGCCGAACACTTCCTCGCGTGCCACAGTCATGTCATTGGTCACGTTGGTGAGGATGGTGGGCTCGACCCAAAAACCTCGTCGGAACTGTTCGCCAGCGGGGACGCCGCCGCCGTACGCGACCGTGGCGCCTTCGTTCTTCGCGGATTCGATGTAGCCGAGCACCCTGTCGCGCTGTGCTGCGCTGATGAGCGGTCCGATGTGAGTATCGGGCTCGAGTGGGTCGCCGATCTTCTGTGTCTGCAGCCGATCGATCATCCGGTTCACGAACTCGTCGTGCAGCGAGGACGGGACCAGCAGCCGGGTTCCCGATTCACAGGCCTGGCCGGCGTGCATCAGGAAGGCCCAGATCGATCCGTCGACAGCCGTCCGCAAGTCGGCGTCGTCGAGGATGATGTTGGCGCCCTTGCCGCCGAGCTCGAGGGTCACCTTCTTGAGGTTTCCGGCGCCCGCGTGGACGATCTCCTTACCAATTGCGGTCGAGCCGGTGAACGAGACTTTGCGGACGTCCGGGTGGGCGGCGAGGTGAGCTCCTACGTCCTCCCCGTCCCCGGTCACCACGTTGAATACACCGTCGGGCACACCAGCGGCCTGCAGCTCCTTCGCGAGCTGAAGTGCTCCAATAGGCGTCTTTTCGTCCGTCTTGAGCACCACCGAGTTGCCTGCGGCGAGGGCCGGCATCACCTTCCATACGGCCAGAGCCAACGGGAAGTTCCAGGGCACGATCGCCACACAGACACCGATCGGCTCGCGCCGAACCAGCCCACCGGACAGAACAGGCCCGACGAGAGGCCCCGGCCGCTCGAAATCTTGTCTGCGAAGTACGTCAGCGAAATACCGGGTGTTGCTCACCGGCATGCCGACACTGAATGCGTGGGAGAGGTAGTGGGGGGCACCGCCCTCTCGAGTCCCCAAGATAGTCAGCTCGTCAGCTCGGGCCTCCAATGCGTCAGCAGCCCGATCGAGGATCTCGGCTCGACCCTTGGGGGAGATGTCTCGCCAAACCCCCGCCTCGAAGGTCCGCTTCGCCGCCTGCACCGCAGCCTCGGCGTGCTGTGTTCCGCCCTTGGCCGCCGTGGCAAATACCTCTTCGGTGGCCGGCTCGGTCAGGTTGTACTTGTCATCGCTGTCGACCCATTTACCGTCGATAAACATCTGGTAGTGGGTCGGGGCGACAGTAGAGTTGTCCTGAGTACTTGGTTGCGCCGTGGTGGTCATCGGTCTGTCCGCCTCCGTCTGGTGTTCGCTTGATCCATCGACTCGTTCAACGCTCCGGACCGAGTTCGAGGAGGAGCTTTTCTGGTCCACGAGTGAACAAACCAACGTCCACAGGTTCGAAACCGTCCGCGAAGCGAAGGTTGGGGTACTTCTCGAACAACTGCGTGAGCGCGGTTTCGGCTTCGCGCTTCGCGAGAAGAGATCCCACGCAGAAATGTCGGCCGAGTGCGAATGCGATGTGATCGGCAGCGCCGACAAAGGCACGATCCATGTTGATGTCTTCGCGGAAGATGTCGAACTTGTCCGGGTCGGCGTACCTGCGCTCGTCCCGGTTGGCGGCCCCGTTGACGCAGGCAACGACGCTGTTGGCCGGGATGATTCCACCTGCAACCTCGACGTCTGCAGTCGCGGTTCGGAGAATGATCTGGACGGGAGGGTGGTAGCGCAGGTTTTCCACGAGGGCATTGGTGGCCAGTGCTGGGTTCGCGCGCACCGCTTCCAGCTGGTCGGGATGCTGCAGCAGATGCTTGAGTGTGCTGGCGATCGCCTTGTCGGTCGTCTCGCCGCCAGCGATGAGAAGAAGTCCGATCAAGGCTTTGATCTGCTCATCAGATAGCTGTTCACCCTCCAGCTCGGCCTGACAGAGCCGGGAGATCAGGTCGTTTCCAGGGTTCCGGCGTCGTTCGGCGATGATCGGCAAGATGTATGCCGGGTACTCCTGTTGGGTGCGCATGCCCCACGCCTGAATCTCAGGGTCCTGGGTGAGGTTGGCGAGGAATGCCATGAGGGAGGAGTACCACTCGTGAAACTTGGGTAGGTCCTGCTTGGGCAGATCCAGCATCTTGACGATGACATTGATCGGGAACCACTTCGTGAAATCCTCGATAATGTCGACCGGTCCAGAGTCCGGAAGGGCGGCGATCATGTCGGTCGCGAGCTGATCGACTTGCGGAAGAAGGTCATCCAGGTAGGTTCCCCGCAGAGCCGGAGTGATCAGCTGCCGGTTGACGGTGTGCTCCCGGCCAGACATTTGGATGACCGTCCGGCCGATCACAGGTTCCATCTGGAACGCGTAGTTCTCGTTGCTGAAGGCATCGGAATCGCGGTACACCCGTGCTACGTCGTCGTACCGACTGACGAAGTAGTAACCACTAGCTTCGTGATGGAGCAGGGGATAGTGATCGCGCATGATCTTGTAGTACCTGTGTGGGTCCCGGGCGAATTCATCCGACAGGATGTCCGGCATCGCGGGGATACTTGTCGTCACCACATTCTCGCTTCTCTTCGTAGGGTAAGAGGTGGTCGAGGACCTGACCGGTGCACTTCGCTCCGACGAGTCGTGCTTGGCCTCTGACGTAAGTCCGAGTCACTGCCACATCCAGTGATGAGGATCTCAATTGTGGTGCCGGGGTGATGGGCGAGATATACCTGCTTCACTACCTGTATTCCCTACGCAGGTATGTCCGTGGAACGCGGAGTCACCCCCTGTGCGCGCCAACCGGCCAGAACCCGGGCCGGGTCGCACACAGCAGGAGAGTCACGGTCGCCGGGCCGTGGACCCACTGCAGGACCAAACCGATCTGTGCAAGCAGGCGCAGTGCAGCGTTGTCGTCGCCGGAATGAAGCGCCGCAACACGGGGACCCGGAGCTCGTCGCCAGCAGGTGTTGCGGCAGGAGGGTCGTCCTAATCGGAACACGAACTACAGGTTCGGGGCCTACTCGACGCTCTCGTCGCGGGCGATCCAGGCGGCCAGCTGCGAGCGGGACCTGTGGCCGGTCTTGGCGAGGATGCGGTCCACGTGTCCCTCGACGGTACGGCGGGAGATGACCAATCTTTCCGCGATCTCCTTGTTCGTCAGCCCCTCCGTCACCAGCTTCGCGACGTCCTTCTCGCGCGGGGTGAGTTTCACCTCCGCCGAAGCAGGTGCGGGCGTAGCCGGCTCCGATGTGCGCTTCTGCAAAGCGAATTCGATCGACTCGTGGTGTTCGAGCCCTTCACCCGCCCGGGATTCTCTCTCGAACGCCGGACCACCAAGCAACTGACGGGTCCGCTTCTCGTAACGGGTCCGTGTCCGGACCAACGCGTCACTTCCGAAGAGCGGAGAGCTCCCCATTTCGCCGCACAGCGTCCGCCCGATCCCCAACAGACGTGCGGATCGAACAGGGTTTCCTTCCTCGATCGCGATCCACGCGAGAATCTCAGTGCATACAGACACGCCCAACCAGTCGCTCAAGGACTGCTTCAGTTCGATCGCTTCTTTCAGCGAGTCCGAGGCGTCCGCGAACTCGCGCTGGGTCCACAGGGCAAGTCCGCGCGACCACAGCGCCCACGAGGTGGCGAAACGCTCCCGCAGCGACTTGCCCAGGGCGATGGTGTCCTCCGCCGAAGCGATTGATTGGTCCAGGTTTCCGGACAGGCAGTGCACGAAAGCGAGTTGAGCACCGCCCAGCAGCGTCAGTGAATTGACGTCCCCGGACGCGGCGTGATGTTCCATGGCGGCGTTGAGAAGCTCCAACGCTACGTCGAGATTGCCGTCGATCTGCTCTACCGTGCCCCGGAACTGGAGTGCAAACGCCTGGGCGGTTCGATCACCGATCGCTTCCGCTACGGCGCTGCTTTCCAGCAAGTATCGCTTGGCGGTGGCGTTGTCGCCTTGGACCAGTGCGTACCAACCGATCACCCAGAGCGCTTTCGCTCTCTCCCGGCTCGGCTGCCGGTCGGTCTCCAAGGCGCGGGTCAACCAGTACCGCCCGTCCTGCAGCAGGCCACTCGCATTCCAGAAGAACCACAGCGAACTCGCCATCCGGAGACCGGTGCGGGCCTCACCGGGGGTGGACAGGCTGTACTCCAGCGCCGCACGCAGATTCGCCCGCTCATGCTGGAGTCGACGATTCCACTCCAGCTGTCCTGATCCCAGTGACTGACTCTCGCTGAGTTCGGACAAACGCAGGAAATAATCCCTGTGATTTCTATGCCAGGTCTCTTCGTCGTTTTGGGCGGCAAGCTTCTCGGCCGCGTAATCCTTGATGCTTTCCAGTAATTTATATCGAACTTTAGGCCCGGAGTGAGCAGTGACAATGATCGATTTTTCGGCAAGGCTGGAGATTACTTCGAAGGCGTCCGGAACAATTTCCGGATCAGTGCACACGTTCTCGATTGCATCGAAGTCGAAACCACCCGCAAATACCGACAGCCGGGCCCATAGGGCCCGTTCGTCCGGCGAGCACAGATTGAAGCTCCAATCGATGGCGCCCCGCAGCGTTTGATGCCGCACCGGGCCGCCCCGGTTCCCTTGAGTCAAAAGATCGAAAAGTGGACCCTCTCGTGACAGGACTCGATCGAGGGGAAGGGACCTGATCCGGACGGCGGCGAGTTCGATAGCCAAAGGGATGCCGTCCAGTCGCTGGCAGAGACGGGCAACCGCCACGCGGCTCTCATCATCGATGGTGTATCCCGGGACAACCGAGGCAGCGCGTTGCTCGAAAAGATCGACCGCCTCGCTATGGAAGCTTTTACCTTCTCGTCCCTCGGCTAACTGCGTGCCGTCCAGAACCGACATGGGGGGGACCTCGAACACGGTTTCGCCCAGCACTCCGAGAGGCTCCCGACTGGTTGCCAGAATCTGCACGCCGGTTGACCGTCGAACGATCTCGGCGGCGACCGTTCCGCAGGCCTCGATCACGTGCTCGCAGTTATCCAGAACGATGAGCGCATGTCTTCCGCTAAGGAATTCGAAGGGAGTGTGAATATGGCCCGGACTCGACCCTTCCCGAATGTCGAGCGCCTCGGCGATTGTGGTGGTGACAAGCTCAGGATTAGAGATCGAGGCGAGGTCCACAAACCAGATGCCGTCGGTATAGCTCCTGCGTACTTCCGAGGCGACCCGGCAAGCCAGCCGGGTTTTTCCTACCCCACCGAATCCGGTGAGCGTCAGTATCCGAGAGCCCGACAGACGCGTCTTTACCGCGGCGACCTCATTTCGGCGTCCGACGAAACTTGTCACTTCGCACGAAAACCCGTGGGTGTTGGGAAGGAGTTGGTTATCCGCCGCCATCACATTCTCCTTGGAATATGGTCGTCGGTATCTTCGGAGCAGCGCTCCGCAATATCGAACAATTCATGCGTGATGATCGTTCTGGTCAAGTTGCTGTGGGGCGCAATATGAAGACGTAAAAGACGTGATGTGGTGCCCTGTTGTTCCGGCGTCGCGACAGTCAGTGAAGCCCGACCGGTGGCGGTAAGTAATTTCGAGTTCAGAGGTAACTGTGCAGTCGGGGCGGGGCCGACCAGGGTGGCTGTCATACTCGGCTCGAATGTGCTCCGCACGTTTTCCTCTCGACCCTCGGCGATACAACAATCGCTCCATGTGTAACCAGTATCACATCATCGGTAACCTGCAGTCGCCGGGCCTGGAGTGTGCCGTCGCACACCCCATGGAGGTTGCGGTGCGGTTCGTGCATCGCCGCTACTCGTCTCGAATCCACTCTTGGTAGAACGGGGGCATCTCCGACGCCCGCCCCTGGAAGAGTGGGTCGCGCTTCTCGAGGAAGGCGTGTACGCCGTCGTTGCCATCGCCAATGCTCGTGTAGAACATGGCCAGTGAATCGACCCGGTGCGCCTCGGCGGGGTGCCGCGCGGCTGAGTTCCGGTAGAGCATCTGACGCATGAGTGCGACGGACACCGGGGATCGGTTCCTCGTCCATGAGTTCGCCAGCGCCCGTGCCTCGGTGAGGAGTGTGTCCGGTTCGTGTACGGCCTGTGCGAGACCGGTCTCACATGTGGCGTTCGGATCGAGGATGTCGGCGCGATACACCAGGTCCAACGCGGTGGGCAGACCGACGATCCGGGGAAGGAACCACGTCGAACACGCCTCCGGGACGATACCCAGCCTCCCGAACACCAGACCGAATCGAGCCTGGGTCGACACGAGGCGCGCGTCCATGGCCAGCGTCATCGTCGCGCCTATTCCGACGGCTGCGCCGTTGATCGCGGCAATCACCGGCTTGCGGCATGCGTAGATCGCCAGTGTCACCCGGCCTCCTGTGTCACGGACGCGAGCCAGCTCGGGGTCGTCGAGGTCGGTCATGTCATCCAGTGACGGCGTCTTCGACCCGTCGAGCCCGAACACGTTGCCTTCGCTCGACAGGTCCATGCCGGCGCAGAATGCGCGCCCCTCACCGGTGACGATCACTGCCCGCACGGAGTCGTCGTCGTTGACGGCCACGAAGGTGCGTTCGAGCTCGTCGGCCATTTCGACGGTGAAGGCATTGAGTTTCTCCGGCCGATTGAGGATGACAGTGAGAATTCCATCCTCGATTTCATGTCGGATCGTGGTGAATTGCATGTCCACTCCCAGTGCTCTAGGTCAGCCGCCGAGGTTCTCGCTCCGCCTGCCGGTGGCCGACTCGACGCCACAAAAGGCGTCCGAAGTAATTGTCGTGCAGGTAAACCCTGCTTCGCTGAGGTGTTTTGCCTGGCCGCCGAGGATAGGTCGACACCTATCCGACGCCGTTTCACGGCGTCGATAACACGATGTCGCCCGGTCCTCGTTGGAATGTGAGGGCCGGGCGGCTCGGCTCATACTGTGGCTCGGCCGATCAGTCCGGATGGTGGCACTGGCGGTGCCCCCCGCACCACACATCGTGTGCAATACATACCGTCATCCCGGATGGGGTACGTCGACTCGCTTTGTGGAGCAGCTCACCGACTGGTCTGCAGACTTTGCACTTCGCTGGACTGTTTGGTCTTCCGGGAAAGGCTGAGCAGAGAAACGGCAGCGAGAAGGGCGAGGACCAGAAGTACGACGACCGAGAAGTACAGGCTACGGATGGATACGAACGACAAAGCATAGCCAGCGAGGATCGGCGCGAGGATCGCACCGACTCGTGCCACGCCGATCATCGTGCCCATGCCGCGTGTTCGCGCAAGTACCGGATAAACCAGAGTGCTCGTCACCGTTGCCGCCATCGCTCCATACACGGTGATCCCCATGACTGCAGCCATCATGAGCGCGAACCCCCCATTGAGTGTGGACGCGAATCCGATCAACGCCACCACTGCAACGACCGACCCGGCCACGATGTACCGAGGTGGTGAGACTTTATGTCCGACGGTCGCGTACAACGCGGCTCCTGCCAATGTGCCGAACGAGATCATCAGACCGGCAAGTGCTCCTTCTGCCTTGTCGGACGTTGCATCCGTAATCAGCTTGGGTGTCCACGAACTGATGAAGTAGAAGGACGCGGACAGTGCGGTGTAGGTGGTCCAGAGCAGCAATGTCAGCGTACGGAGTTCGCGTCCGAGCAACCGGACGGTCGCGGGACTCTTGCGCACCTCGTCTTCGTCGGCCTGAACCACCGGCGCGTCGTCTTCCAAGCCGAGACGACTCTGCGTGACGGCCGCCTTCTGCAACGATTCTGGATCGCCCTTACTGAGGAGGAAGGCAGTCGATTCCGGCATGAACACGACCGTGGCGATCAGCGCGATGATGCACAGGACCAGCCCCACCCAGAACATGCCCTGCCAGGACCCTCCGACCGCGGCGAGGAGCGCCGCACCGGCGAAGCCGGCGATGGTGCTGCCCAGCGGATATCCGCACATCACGGTGCCGACCGCAAAGCTTCGCCAGGCCCGAGGAACCACTTCGGGTGCGAGGACTACGACAACGGTCGCGATCGTTCCGACCGCGATTCCCGTGATGACCCGTGAGCCGAGGAGAACCCAATAGTTCGGCGCCAGAGCAGAGACGGTCAGGCCAACAGCGTTGAGGGTGAGCCCCGCCATCAGTACGAGGCGACGACCGTATCGGTCTGCCAGCGGCGCAAAAGCAACCGACCCGATGCCCATTCCCGCCAAAGCGGCACTGATCAGGTACCCCTGCATGGAGCTGGAGGCGAAATCATCCGGAAAGTAGGGGATCGCGAATCCCATGATGAAGATGTCATAGCCGTCCAGCGCGTTGAGAAGCGCGCACAACAGGACGATCATCACCTGGAACCTGTGCAGTGGCGGTCGTTTGATGTGTGGTTCGGCGGCCATGGCGACCCTTTCGTAGGTGCTGACGGACGGTGATTGAGGCATCGGCGGGCACGTGACGCAATGGGCGCAGTTCACTTCTCTCCTCGACGAAGTCGCCGAGTCGAGAAGCCATCGTGGACCAGTATTGAATCGAGCAACCGATTCAATAATCCGAAGTGTAGGTTCGCGGGGAACGTGAGTCAAGACACATTCTGCGTGTGTCGTGGGCGGCGGTAGCAGGCGAGGAGACGGGTTGAATCACCCCTCTCGCCTGCGAAGTTGCTCAGATAGTCTTGTCTTCGATAGGAGCTCGTAGACGAGGTTCAGTGCGAACGGGCGAAGCCGTGACCATCACGCCGACCTACGTGTCGCAAGTCCTCAGGCCATAGACGCAAGTCCACAGGCCATAGATCGGTACCGCGACCGATGACGACCACCGCAGACGATGGTGCGCTCGCGAACGAGGGACAGATGCGCTGGTACTTACGCGGTTGGGTATCCGGGGGCGTTCGGGCGCAGTCCACCGAAGGTGATGAGTCACTTACACCCGACCCGCGTCGATCGACCGGCCCTGACGCTGCGGTATCGGATTCGACTGCGATGGGACCGCCTGGCGATATCCTTGGGTGTTACTCCATAGGGTTCTCAGGCCGTTCGGCGTGCACCATGAAGAGATGTGTCGATGAATAACGTGGATCCATTCGCGACCCAACGCGACGGGTCCGGCGCGGTCACGGCGGAGCTCGCCGCGGCAGGGTTCGAGGATGCTGTCGAGATAGGTCGTGGCGGGTTCGGAATCGTGTACAAGTGCACGCAGGCGACGCTCGAACGTTCGGTGGCTGTCAAGGTCCTGACTGCGGATCTCGACGACGAGCACCGGGAACGGTTCATGCGAGAACAGCGCGCAGCTGGCCGGCTGACCGGTCATCCCAACATCGTCAACATCCTTCATGCCGACGTCACCGGCAACGGTCGCCCGTTCATCGTGATGCCTTACTGCGCCCGGGGCTCTGTCGATGCCCGAATCCGGCATCATGGCCCGCTTCCGCTGGCCGACGTGCTCCGGCTCGGTGTGAAGATGGCCGGTGCCCTGGAAGCCGCGCACAATCTCGGCATCCTCCATCGCGACATCAAGCCCGCGAACATACTGCTCACCGATTACGGCGAGCCGGCATTGACGGACTTCGGCATCGCGCACATCACCGGCGGGTTTGAGACCACCACCGGAATCGTCACCGGGTCACCGGCTTTCATTGCACCCGACGCGGTGGCCGGGCTCCCTCCGAGCGCGTCCGCGGACGTCTACGGGCTCGGCGCCACCCTATTCGCGGCGCTCACCGGTCACGCCGCGTTCGAACGCCGCAGCGGCGAGCACTTGATGGCACAGTTCCTGCGGATCACGACCGAGCCGGTTCCGAACCCACGCGAGCACGGCGTTCCCGAGGACATCAGCGCAATCATCGAACAGGCCATGGCCAGTGATCCCGACACTCGCCCGTCCGCCGCGGAGGTGAGCCAACATCTGCGCGAAGCCCAATTACGCCATGGATTCGCGGTCGACGAGATCGCCGTCACCACCGAGCCGGAAGCAGGGCGCGAGGCACCTTCGGAGAAAGATGCGTGGCCTGTACCGTCGTGGTCGACCGATTCGGGTCGAGGGGGTCAACTCCCGCTGGAGTTGACCAGCTTCGTCGACCGGCGCACGGAGTTGACCGAGGCGAGGAACGCGTTGTCGAGCGCGCGGCTGCTGACCCTGACCGGCACCGGTGGGGTGGGTAAGACCCGTCTGGCGCTTCGTATCGCCGCCAAGGTGCGCCGAGACTTCGCCGACGGCACCACCCTGGTGGAACTTGGGGAGTTGCGGGATGAGTTGCTGTTGGCGGGGGTGGTGGCGAACGCGCTGGGCTTACGTGACCAATCGGCGCGACCTCTTCGCGAGGTGCTTGTCGAATTCCTCGCCGGGCGAGAACAGCTGCTGATCCTGGACAACTGCGAGCAACTGGTGTCCGCGGTCGCCAAGCTCACCGAAACCCTGCTTCGAACCTGCCCACGGCTGCGGATTCTCGCCACCAGTCGCGAACCGCTCGGCATCAGCGGGGAAGCGGTGCTGCTTGTGCCACCGCTCGGCGTCCCGGATCCCGACCACCTACCGCGGGCGATGGCGGGCAACGACGCGATCACCCTGTTCGCCGAACGCGGAGCCGCCGCGGCCCCGGGATTCGAGGTCACCGAGGAGAACCGGGTCACCATCGCTCGGATCTCGTCGTAGATGGTGCCGGTCTTCAAACATCCGTGAAGGATGCCGACGAGCCGGTTACCGAGCTGACGCAACGCCGCATGGTGCCCGATCTCGCGGGCCCGGAGAGCGTCGTAGTAGGCCCGAGCTCCGGGTGAGGCGTTCGTCGAGCAGAACGCCCACTGGTGACACGCATCGGCCAGGTGCTTGTTGCGGGCGTAGCGCGCCAGCACCGTCTTCCTCTTTCCCGACGCTCGGGTGATCGGGGAGGTACCGGCATAGTTCTTGCGGGCCTTGGCATCTTGATAACGCGAAGGGTCGTCACCGAACTCTGCGAGCACCCGGGGGCCCAGCACGTCCCCCAGACCGGGACAACTGCGGACGATCTCAGCGACCGGGTGCTGACGAAAACTGCGCCCCACCACCTCCTCGAGCTCATCGATCTGCTCGGCCAGGTGCGCGAGCATGCGGGCCTGCCCGGCCACGACGACCGCGTAGGCCTCCTCGATCGGAGCCGGCTGCCGCAGCGCCGGCGCCCGCAACGCCTCCCGGAGGCGGGTGGCCTTGGCGGTGCGGTCACCGCGCCGGTGCGCTCGCGCGAGTTCTGCGGTGATCTGCCCGACGGTCAGTCGTGCTGCGCGGGACGGATCGGGGGCCTTCTGCAGCAGTGCCAGGGTGTCCGGGGCAGTGAGCTCGTCGAACGCGGTCAACGCGGCCGGGAAGTACTCGCGTAGCGCCGACCGCATCCGTTGCAGGTGTCGGGTGCGGTCCCAAATCATGCTCTGATGGGCCCGGGTGAGCAGTTTCAGGGCTTCGACCTGGGTGGAGTCTCCTGCGATCTGGCGGTGGTGGTCCCGGTCCAGCCGGACGATCTCGGCGAGCAGGTGGGCGTCGCCGGCATCGGACTTGGCCCCGGACGTGGAGTGTCTTTCCCGGTAGCGGGCTGCCGACATCGGGTTGATCGCAAACACCTACCCGCAGGCGAGCAGCGCCGAGACCCATACCCCGCGATCGGTTTCGATCCCGACCACGACCACACCCTCGGGCCCGCCGACGGTATCGGTGTCGAGATGCTCGGCCACCACCTCGTGCAGGCGCGCAAGGCCGTCGACACCTTCCGGTAATCGCATCCGCGCCAGGCGGTGCCCGGTGTCATCTTCGACCTCGATGTCGTGATGTCCTTCCGCCCAGTCATCGCCGATGAACAACATGGAGTGACCTCCAAACAGACTGCTATTCAATACTTTTGTTCGGCAGCGAGGGGAAGACGTCGGCGACCTGATGGTTCGAGTGCTCACCGGCCTCACCCGAGCGCGGAAGCAGGGGCACGTCATCCCATCAGCGATCATGGGCTTCCTCACGACCGGCGGGCGCACGATCTGACTTCAGGCGCCTTCCCAAGGAAGGGCACGCCAGGCCGGAAGAGTGCTGTCCCGTCGGCCGCTACCAGTACCGAACCCTGCCACAGTCGTGGCCTGGCCGGTAGCTCCCATTAGGCCGGGAGGCTGTTGGCCTTAGACGACGAATCCTCCGGATCCCATTATCCCGGTTTGAATCCATTTCTCGAGATCTTCTCGTGCGGATTCATCAACGAACTCGAAGCGAACCCCGCCGGTAGTTTTCGGGTTCGTGTACCACGCAAATGTGGTTCCATCGGGGTTCAAAACCTCGCCATCCGCTTCCACTCCGGAATCGATATATCGTTTCTTGTTTTCGTCAATTTTTGGGTCCCACATACCTATGTGATGTAGGCCTTCTCCGTGACCAGCGGAGTAAACTCCGCTGCCCTTGGCTTCGAGCAGCTCCATATAAGGGGGTCCTTGTTGAGAGTATGTTGCTCGCAGGTTGAACTCGTGTTCGTCGGGATCGACCAGTCTATTGAGGTGGATTTCAGTCGGTTCGTGAAAGGTAAGTCCAAAAAGCTGGCCGTAGAGATCAATTGCGCGGTCGATGTCTTTGACGAGAATTCCGTAGTGATAGACGTTCGGTGATTCCATTTGTGTTCCTTTCGAGACGTGCGAGCAAATTGGACGGCCGGAAGGCGGTGCAACTCCTACCTTCTCCTAATTCTTCACCTGATCTCATTTGTTCTCATTGGTCATCTGGAGGCAGAACTCGTGCTTTTTAATCGTGTTCTGCGGCCGCATTGTCCGGAGTCAGTATTTGGTATGTGCTGCATCTCTACATCCGGGCGTATGGTTCTACGAGATGGGTGATGTCGACGTGGGATCGCTCGGAGATGAAGCGGGCCGGTGATTCCCGGAGGAGCGAGGGCGCTGCGGGTCAGACGACAAGGGCGATGCGGCGTCCCAGCCGACGTTCGTACTCGCGGTGAGCAGCCTCGATCTCTGAAATCTTGAATGTTGTCGGCTCGGGAAGGTTGAGCTCACCGGCGGTCAGGAGCTCGGCAAGTGTCTGCAACATCGCGCCGGACTCGTGAGCGATGACCAGCGTCGCGTTCTTCTCTGAAATGCTGTGGGGCGGGCTACCCGGGACAACGGTGACGTAATGTCCCGTGGGCCGTAATGCGGCGGACAGATCGATCCCAGCAGCGTCGATCACTCCGTCGACGCAGGAGGCCGGCGGTGAACCGATATGTACCTCCTCGGCTACGCCGGCCGGCAACGATTCTGTCTGCTCGGCCCGTCGAATCAACGCGTGCGCGCGGTATCCGCGGGTGTGGAGAAGCTGCAGTGCGATACGTCCGACCGCCCCGGCGGCTCCGGAAACGAGTACTTCGGCTCCCTGACTCAACTGCAATGCCTCGACAGCCTGGAGCGCTGTCAACCCGGGTAGCGGCAACTGGGCCAAGACCGCCGGGGAGACGCCTTCAGGGGCGCGAGCAAGGGACGTTTCGGGGAGACAGACGAACTCCGACCAGGTCCCTTTCCCGGTGACAGCCAACGTCGAGACTCCGATGACCCGGGTTCCGGGTAAGAATCGGTCAGCACTCGGGCCTGCCTCCCGGATGGTGCCTACGAGGTCGTATCCGAGAGTGAACGGCGTACTTCCCTGACGTGGGGTGATCGACCCGTTACGGATCTTCACGTCCGCGGGATTGATCGCTGAGGCCTCGAGGGCGATGAGTACTTCGCCGTCCCCTGGACTGGGAACGGGAATGTCTCGTAGCTGGAGGACGTCGATGTCCCCGGGGGAACCAAACTGAACAGCGAACAAGTTCATATCCCTAAGTTGTAGGTGTCTGGGTTGATGCCCGGGATGCCCCGGGCGGTCGGTGACTTCGGCCGCGTGAGGATGCGTGATGGTTCCGCCGGGGGCGACGATCGCATCCCTCGCGGTGGCCTCTAGGTGGTGATGCGAGGTAGAGCCCCAAACGCGGACCTCTCGAGGACGAAGCCTTCGGGAACGACGAGGTCTTCAATGCTGATCTCGGAGAGGGAATTATGTCCGACGCCCAGCATGATCTTGTCGAAACTGGATCGCAGAGCAGCGATCACTTCAGAGACGCCGCGTTCGCCATTTGCGCTCAGACCGAACAGCCATGCACGGCCGATCAGTGTGACATCGGCCCCAAGAGCAAGAGCCTTGAAGACGTCACCACCCCGCCGAACCCCGCCATCGAAGCTGATCTCTGCCTGCCCGTCGACAGCGTCGACGATCGCGGGCAGAGCACACAGCGGCGACAACGTCGAATCGAGGTTGTTGCCACCGTGGTTGGAAACCCCGATCGCGGTCGCACCCGCGTCGATCGCGCGGCGTGCGTCATCCGGATGCCATATGCCCTTGACCATGAGCGGTCCCTGCCACAGACTCCTGATCCACTCGAGGTCCTTCCAGGTAGGCAGCGGCGTGGCCAGCCATTGCATAAACGCCTGCGCCATCGTCGGAACGCTGCCCGTGCCGTCCCCGAAATTGGGAACAGTCAGATCGGGTAGCTTCCGGCGCCGGAGGTAGCTGAGGAGCCAGCCGGGTCGAGAAAGCCCCATCGGGGTGAATTGGATCATTGTCTTGAGGTCCAGTTGTGCCGGAATTACAGGTGAGCCCCAGTCACGGGCCTGGATCGGCAGCGCGTCCATCGTCACGATCAGTGCCTTGGAGCCCGCTGCCGCGGCACGGCCGATCCGCTGGGTGATCTCGTCTCGGGTTCCAGCCCAGTAAAGCTGATAGATGGCGTTGGAATTGTCCTTGACGACATCCTCGAATCGGCTGCTAGTGGTGTGTCTCTGAATTAGCTGATCTTTTCGAAGGCGACGCGCCCACGCGCAACTTTCGCCAGGATGGACTCGGCAGTAGCGGTCCACACATACGGACGCGGATTGTCATTGTGCGCATCGAGATATTCCTGGATCGAGTCGATCAAGTCGGGCACCGAATGAAAAACCCCACGCCGCAACGCTTTGTCCGTCAACTCGCGAAACCAACGTTCGACGAGGTTGAGCCAGGAAGAGGAGGTGGGAGTGAAATGCAGATGAAACCGAGGATGCTTCGCAAGCCACGCTCGCACGTTGGGGTGCTTGTGCGTGGCGTAGTTGTCCAGGATCAAGTGGACCGCCAGACCCTTGGGTACCTGCCGATCGATAGTACGCAGAAACTTCAAGAACTCCTGGTGCCGGTGCCGAGGCAGACACTGGCCGATCACCGTGCCGGTGAGAACGTCGAGGGCCGCGAACAGCGTGGTGGTGCCGTGCCGCTTGTAGTCGTGGGTCATCGTCTCGCCGCGGCCCTTGATCATCGGCAACGACGCCTGCGTGCGATCGAGAGCCTGCACCGACGACTTCTCGTCCGCGCACAACACGATCGCCTTCTCCGGCGGGTTCAGGTACAACCCGACCACGTCGACGAGTTTGTCCTCGAAGCGAGGATCGTTCGACAACTTGAACGTCTCGACGCGGTGCGGCTTGAGGCCCCGCGCCGACCACACGCGTTGCACCGTGTCCTTCGAGACCCCGGCCACCTCGGCCATCGTTCGGCAACTCCAATGGGTTTCACCCTCGGGTCGATAGTTCTGTGTGAGATCGAGAATCCTCTCGATCGTCTCCTGCGGGATCGAAGCCTTGCGGCCGCGTCCTTTGCGGACTTCACCCAACCGCGCCACTCCGTCCTCGGTGAACCGTGCCCGCCAGTTCGATACCGACCCTGGCGAGACGGACAAGGCTCGCGCGATCGACGTGTTGGCCAGGCCGTCGGCCGCCATCAACAAGGCTTTCGCGCGCACCACTTCTCGGTGCGCCCCGGACTGCGACCGCGCCAACGATTCGAGCACCTCACGTTGCCCCGGGGTCATTTCCAGGGCAGGTACCGGCTTTCTCATGCGGGAATCCTACCGGACTAACAATCATTTATTTGAGAGACACACCACTAGATGGACCGGGAGTCTGAGTGAAGGATTAGGTGCCCGCGGGACCGTTGTAGGTAACGGTCTCGCCGGCCCAGAGCGAGCGGAGGATCCGCGCTGTGTCGGAGAGGACTGCAATGGTCGGCGCCGGCACACCGTATGCCTTCCGCCGCCAATCTGCCGATCGGCCCAGTCCGAGGGTGAAGCGCTCTCTTGTGAGCGCCTGCAGGGTCTGTCACGACCCCATCCCGCCACCAGAACCATCCCTGACCTCGCCGAACACGACACTCGCCCCACTTGCAAGATCATTTGTTAGTTCGGAGAAGATGCCCTCGACGCCGAAGCAGCCGCCCACGCGGTGCTGACAGGCCGCGCCACCGCCCGGGCGAAGGACGCCGACGGGCCGGTCGAGATGACCCGAATGTTAAAGCTGGCCAAGGCATCTTCCATCAAGGCACGTACCCAGTCCATCAACCAACTCAAGGCGGTGCTCGTCGCCGCCGATACGGAGTTGCGCGAGGCGCTGTCCGGGTTGAGCAGCACTGTGCTCTTCCGCCGCTGCGCGGAACTCGAGGCGCACACTCCCCACGATGTCACCACGGCCGCGACCTACACGCTGCGACTGCTGGCCCGCCGCATCCTCGAGTTGAGCACGGAAATCCGCGACCTGGAACGCCGGATCACCGATGTCATTGCAGAACATGCCCCGAAACTGCTCGAACGCCGCGGTGTCGGCCCCGACAGTGCAGCAGCGTTGCTCATCACCGCCGGCGACAACCCCGACCGTTGCGCAGCGAGGCGTCCTTTGCCGCCCTGTGCGGCGTCAATCCAATCGACGCATCCTCCGGCAAGACCACACGTCGCCGCCTCAACCGAGGTGGAGATCGACAGGCCAACGCCGCGCTGTACCGCATCGTCCTGTCCCGTCTGCGTTGGGATGCCCCGACCGGCGCCTACCTGGCACGGCGCCTCGCGGAGGGCAAGACCCGGCGGGAGGTGATCCAGTGCCTCAAACGTTACATCGCCCGAGAGATCTACCAGATCCTCACCGAACCTCGGCCCGACGCCACCACAGACTCTGTGGCTGCTTGACATCCATAGGGGCATCTACGCCACTCACAAGCACCAGAACGTTCGCGACTGGCTCGCCGCACATCCACGAGTGACAATGCATTTCACTTCAACGAGTTGCTCGTGGCTGAACATGGTCGAGATCTTCTTCGGCATCATCACCCGGCAGGCGATTCGGCGCGGCACCTTCGCGTCGGTCACCGACCTCGAATCGACGATCACCGACTACATCGACAGCTACAACGATCGCGCGAAGCCGTTCGCATGGACGAAGACGGCCAGTCATCTGATCGACAAGATCAAACGTAAATCAATCAACAACACGAAACACCTAGAGTCGCTGTCGGTGATTGGATCGAGCGGGTTTACAACCGCCGTCGGCGTCATTCGAGCCTCGAGATGATCAGTCCCGTGGAGTTCGAGCGTCGATTCACTCAAACGGCTGAGGCCGCCTGACCCCGTGTCCGCTGGACGGGGTCAACCCCACGCCGACGAAATCGGCGACTCACTCGCCCGGTACTCAACAATCTCACGCGCAGGCTATTGGAGATCCAGGTACTTGGCGATATCATCGAAATTCGCTTGCCACAACGTACCGCCCTCTTTCGAGGCGTTGTGGAACGAGCGGAACCCGAGGATGTTCTGGATCTTTGGGGGAAGTGTCCTGACAAGGTCAAGCGGGACCAGGAAGGCGTGCGCTTCTTCGCTGGTCAGCCAGCCGATGGTGAACGACCACGCCATAGCGCGCCTGTATTCGTCGGACGTCTTGTTCTCGCCGCCACCGTGAGAGACCTTCCCGTCGATCAGCAGGATATCGCCAGCGTCGAGAAGAGCCGGGAAGGTCTCTTCAGGGGTGCCGCGGTTCTCGTAGTCGTCCCAATGGCTACTTCCAGGGATGACGCGCGTCGCACCGTTCTCCTCGCTGAAGTCGGTGAGCGCGGTGAGGAAGTTGATGGTGACGTTGTAGACATTGGGGCCCAGTTCTCGGAAAATGGGCCAGTTTTCGAGGTCGCGGTGCAGTGGCTGGGGTTTGTTCCCAGGTCCGATCTCGATAACCTGGGCGGCCGTCATCTGGTAGCTATCCGCGATGGGAAGAAGAAGCGCGTCTGCAATGGCGAGTATGCGTGGATCTTGGAGCATTTCCTCGCGGAACGTCTTGGAGTGAGTCACGACATTGGTGAGCCGTTTGGTGTTGGCACCGTGAAAGTCCTCAAGAATATCGATCTTGTCCGGCGAACCCGCAGGGCTGAGATTCTCGAGATGTGGATCGATCTCAGTGTTGAAGCGCTGAACCTGGTCTTCGGTGAAGAATCTGGTGAGGATTACTCCACCGTCACTCTCCACGATCTCTGCAATCTGCTGCGGACTGGTGTCGGCAGGAACACGCCGAATTACCGTGTCACGGTAGTTCGTTTCGGGGGTCTGTGTCTCGCTCATTTGTGTAACTCCATGGTGGATAGTGGGTGGTTTTGGTGTCGGATCCACTTGATTCGACTGTGGGCGATCAGATAACTGGATCGTATGGACGAGTGATGTCCTGGAAGGTGATCGAGGCAAGAGTTTGTTTCCTGTTTCGAAAAATACTGCGGTTGCGGCGTATTCATTCGGCGCCCGGGCGTCCTTGCGGGTGAATTCGATGCGAAGGGTCGGACACGCTCCGGGCGAGGCTGCGAAAAGCTATCGAACCGCGTGAGAGGGCAAGCGGAGAACTCGTCCTCTTCGCAAATGCAAGTCGGATTCATGCTTGTTCGTCGGCTGTTAAGAGGTCGGTATCCGGCTGCGGACCGTCCTGCACGGGAGTCGCATTGCCATCTATCCGTTTTGAGTATCGACGACCTCCCAAGTAGAACACCGCACCCAATACTGCCACGGTGATGATCGCCACGTAGGTCATTATATCGACAGGCGATTCCGGGGGATCAACGAAGCTATTGATGAGAAGCCAAGACATCGTTGCTATGCCGACAGCCGACCAAAGAACGGTGCTCGCCGTGAGTACTTTTTCGCGAATGAGTAATGCAACGGCGCCAGCGCAGATCAGGACGTATGGCAGTACCCAGAAGTAAACAGTCAGAGTCGCCACAATCGTATACATTGCGAAGATCGAACTCGGCTTGACTATCATGGTTGCAGTCAAGATTCCTGCGGCGAGTACCGTGTTCAAAATGATTGCGCGGTATGGAGTGCCGAACCGGGGGCTGTTCTTTCCGAGGCTCCGGGGAATCATTCCGCTAGCCGCGAAGGACTTGGTTACGTGTGAAGCATAGTTCATGAAACCGATGGCAGCGGCGAATACCGAGATGGCAAGCAACAAGTCTGTAATCTGTCCAAACCATGTGCCAAGGCCCGCATTCACAGCCAGCGCCGCTGGTGCTGACATGCCGGCTTCGAGCTGCTCCCCGGTCTTCATTAGTCCAGGGACCTGTAGAACCGTCACCAGAATGTAGAGAGGGCCCAAAACCTTCGGCCATGCCATGACCGCTGCTGGGACATTCTTCTTGGGGTCACTGGTTTCGGTCGCGAGTGATGCTGCGCTCTCGAAACTCGCAAGCCATGCGGCGCCGGCAGCAAGACCAATGAAGATCCCAGGAACAGATGAACCATCCAGAGACAGTTGCTTGGGCAGTTCCAGTCCTGTGCTCCATGCACTAGCAAAGCTGACGACAAGAAGCAACGGAACCGATATCACAGTAAGTGCGACAGCGGTCTTGACCGACGTATCCAATCCGCGCCACGCCACAACCGCAGAAATAATTGCTACGGCCAAAATGAGCGCAACCATTGTGGTTGGCTCACCAGCCCATTCATATCCGATCCCGATCAGAAAGCTACTGGCGTACATCGAGAACAACACAATGACGCACATAAGCTGCCCCACATAGCCTAAAGCAAGGGCCGCCCCGGCGGCAGCTTTCGCCCACGGACCAAACACCTCCCCAACGTATGTAGAAAGAGATCCGGAGACAACGTACCGACGGGCGAAAACGATGATCGACCTACCAATTGCGAATCCCGCTATCGCAGAGATAAGAGCCGCAACCCAACTTCCATAACCCGCTGTACCAATGAGTAAGACCGGAAATGAAGCAATACCCACCGCTGGAATGAAAGACGACAACGCCAGAGCGACCAGCTGCCTTCGACTCAACACTGAGCCCTTACTTACAACTTCTGTCTGAGAGCGAGAAGCGGCCATTTAGAAAACTCCTGAAAAGAGGGGGAGGGGACCGACCAAGCAGCCGAAAAAGAACAATGCGCTTACCTTCTGGAAACGAGTTACGTTGACGGTATCGGGATCGAGAATTGCATCGCCGCAGTAGCCCAGGAAGTTTTGATGACGACCTTCCCCCACTTTGTTTCCGATGAAAAAGGACTGCAATTCTTCGATCGAGTCGAATATTGTTTCTGTGCGCTGTAGCTGTCGATCGGCAAGCCGCTGACCAATCTGCTGTTCGAAATCGATACAGAGGTGTTCATGATCGTGGAAAATAAATCCGCACAACGAGATTCGGCGGTCAATTGCGGAGCTGAGGTCATTGAAGACTGACGATATCGCGCTGTTGTGCTCGACGATTGCGTCACACAGCGTGATCGTGCCGCGGGTACGCATCGCTTCGAACGCGGCTGCAGATGGTCGCCGCCCACGTTGCCGATGTAGAAGTCGAGTCCATTGGGCGCTGCGGTACGCAGGAGGTCGGGCAACGGCCGGTCGTGGTAGTTGAAGGTTTCGTCGAAGCCGTACTCGACCTTGAGCGTGGCAGCCTTTGTTGCCGATCCGACGCTGCCGATGACATGTTGTGAGCCGCTGAGTTTTGCGAACTCGCCGACCGCGCGGCCGGCGGCACCGGAGGCGTCGCGGTCCAAGACGATGTCACCGGACCGTAAGGCCGCAATGTCGATGAGCCCGACATAGGTGGTGAAGCTGGGCATCCCCAGGGCTCCGAGGTATGCCGAGGCGTGCACATCGGGAGGGTCCGTGGCCAGCTGGCACCCGCATGCATCGACGGAGAGGTGGGTGCGCCACCCGAAGTCGTGGATGAGCAGGTCGCCGACGGATAGAGTGAGAGTTTTCGAGGCAGTGACCCGTCCGACAGCTTTGACGCTTATCGTCTCGCCCAGCCTGAACCCGGTGACATAACTGTTCTCCCCGGTCATTCGGCCCCGCATATACGGATCTACGGAGGAGTGCAGATTCTCGATTTCGACCTGCCCTGGGCCGAGGGAGGGGGGTTGAACTTGCACGGTAGTAAAGTCAGCGCAAAAGGATATCCCGTCAGGTCTGCTCGTCAACACCAACTCGGTGGGGACGGCCATCGGTGCCTGCTTTCCGTAGAGCAGGATAACCCTTGTAGTTGCCCTGCCCCGCTCTCCGTCACTGATCATCGCTGAATTGATCGTGCGTAGCGCTACCAAATACGTGTCGAGCGTTGCTTGATCAGTGGTGTGAGAGCCAGCTTGGACGTTGTTGAGGGCGGCATCGATCTCTTGGGGCAGCAGATCGAGCCGGTACGACAGAGCTCGTTGGATCTCATTGAGGTCAAGACCGACGGAGCGTGCGCATGACATTCCCCCGGGAAACGGCCGCGATGGCATCAGGACGCGGCGCCACGCACCAAGCGACACCGTGTGGAATGTGGCCGTCATGGCGGCGTCGAGTGCGTTGGCAGCCGAAGGGGCTGGACCGACATACGTTGCAGCGGATAGGAATTGCAGGTGGAGGTTGCACTGCGTCCAGTTCCGGGCGCTTCCCGCGTAATAGGACAGCGTGGACTGTTGGCCGATCTCGTCGGGATTGGAGGCGAGGATTCCGTCCAGGTAGCTGGCACCCCGCTCACTCACCCACGCTCCGAGGTTGCTCGCTTCAGCGGCCGAACCGGAGGGCGGATTGACTATTGCCTTGCCGCGAAGGACATCAGCTACATACGCGGGCAGCGCACGAGTGGTCGCGTCGTCCGGCAACATCAGGATGAGGTCGTTGTCACGTACGGTGGCGGTGTCGCAACGCCGGGCTGCACGACCGCGGAGCGGCTCGCAGCGGGACGCGGTGCGATTCCGCACCGAGGCTGGATTGTCGCGATTCAGCAGAGCGCGCGCGATGGCACTGGCCATCAACCCGGTTCCGGGCACTGCGACCCGCGGTGTCTGTGCCGAAGCGGTCTCATCTGTCGTGTCCAGCGGGGGCATAGGGAGCTCATTTTCGTGATGGAAACTCAAGGGCGGCCTGCGGACCTGTATCCAGACCGAGTGGGGTGGGGGTTGTAGATGGAAGGGTTCAGGAATCGGTCGAATGACTTGGTCATATGAACGGAGCACGACCAGTGTGGAGCCATCGCAGTGTGACGTCAAGCACTGAAACGTAGATTTTACGCCGACGGCACATGCTTAACGCGTCGTCTTGGGTGTTCCCGCACAGTGCGACCTGGCGAAATTACGCTAGAATTCCTTTGTCAGATGACCTAGACGGGACAGGGAGACGTGATGGCGCGGGTGCCCGCACAGCAGCGGCGGCAGGACTTCATCGAAGCGGCGGTCCGTGTCATCGCGGAAGTGGGAATTGACGGGGCAACAACGCGCAAGATTGCCGAAGCGGCTGATGCTCCGCTGGCTACGTTGCATTACTGCTTCCACACCAAAGAGCAACTGTTCTTCTCTGTGTTCGAACACATGTCTGTCGACATCCTGGAGGGTCAGACGGAAGCGCTCGGTGGTCATGGGGACCTGGCGGTAGCCGCTGCGCGAATCGTAAGAACAACATTGGAATGGTCCACCCAGCACCCTAATTACAGCCGCGTGCAGTTCGATCTGTTGCTATGGGGTCTCCGCCGGGAGAGTAAAGATGAACAGTGGGCCGAGCGAGTGTACGGGGTGTTCACCGACCCCTACGTCCGAATCCTGCGGGAATCAGTGGGGCCTAATGATGACCCTGCGCTGGTGGAACCGTTAGCGCGGGTGGTCTTGAGCATCATCGACGGCCTGACACTGCAATGGGTGAGCAACCCAGACACCGTGCGACTGCAAGGCGATGTCGAACTTGCGGCCACCATGATCTCAACGTATGTGAGCGCCTCCCGCGGGGCTGCGCAATCGGTCGCCGCGCAGGCGCGCGCCGCAGCAAGCTAACTGCGCGGGCGTCGCTCCGATTGACATCCAATTGGGATTGGCATGATGATCGTCTGATCATTTGGTCAAGTCGACCGATTAGGTTTGGTCTGGATACCTCCCTCTCCCCAGGAGTCTGCTCATGCGCCCAGTCAGAGTTGTTGTCTACGGAGCCGGCACGATGGGCCTGCTCGCTACCCGGATGTTGAAAGAAAAGGGCGCTCAGATCGTCGGCGCCATCGCTCGCAGCGATGCCAAGAAGGGCGTGGACCTCGGAACTCTGGCCGGCGTGGACAAGCTCGGCGTCCTGGTCGATACCGACGCCGAACGCGTCCTGGGGAGTGTCCGTCCCGACGTCGTCATGCTGGCCACTCAGAGCTTTATCCCGGAGATCTACGATCAGCTGGCCATGTGCATCCGATCGGGCGCAAATGTCTTGACGCTCGCTGAAGAGACTTTCTTCCCGTGGAACACATCTCCCACTCTCACCGCGCAACTCGATCGCCTTGCAAGGATCCATGGAGTGACTGTCACCGGCGGTGGCCATCAGGATTCGTTCTGGATTCACCAGGTCGGCGCACTGATGGGCGCCTCGCACCGGATCGACTCGGTCAAGGGGTTTGCCACGTGGAACGCCGATGACTACGGACCCGACGTCATTGCGACAAAGCATGTTGGTGAGACCTTGGAAGCCTTCGAACACGCGGTCGGTCAAGGCGATGCGCCCCCGACATATGGCCGGAACGTCCTCGGTGCACTGGCCCAGGCGAGTTCTCTGACCCCGGTGGGCTGGGAGGCAACGGTCCGCCCTGTCATTGTCGACCAAGACCGAACCTCGCGGTCGCTGGGTCGGACCCTGAGCGCCGGTACAGTGATCGGATACTCCGATGTGGACACGATGCGTACCGCAGAGGGACCCGTCTTCACGTTCGAGATGGCCGGTTACGTGTACGGCGCAGGCGAATCCGATACGAACGAATGGAACGTCTACGGTGAACCCGACCTGTACCTCGGGAACGGTGTCGTTCCGAGCTACACGACGACGTGCACGCAATGGGTTAACCGCGTGCCCGACGTGATCAATGCCCGACCCGGGGTTGTGACGATCGATGAGATGCCCCCACTGTCCTACCGGGCGCTCCCGCTCCATCGATACGTTGACGGCGGCAAGCTTTCTTGATCCAGAGCCGCATCACGCAACGTATGCCCTGGCGACGATATCGCGTGGGCGCTGGTCCTCGGCGTGCTTGTTGCACCAGATGATGTATCGACGAATCATCGACGGCCGCTCCCGCTGACTGCCGTGGTCGGTGCCATCGAGCGCGAAGTACAGCAACGCGGTGAACTGCGCCTCGATGCGGTTGAGCCACGAACTGTTCGGGGTTACGCGATCTCGACATTGCTCTGTCCGCCCACTGAGCGATCCGTTGACACTTCTGTGTGGTCATCAGGTGCGGTGAGAAGCTTTCGCAGACGATCGCCATGCGTACCTCCGCCGGGTAGAAAGCGCGGTGCGGTTCTTGGTGGTCTTGACGTGCCCGTACGGCTTGTCTTTGTCGAGGTCGTACGCGGCGAACGAATGCGGCACCCGTGCGGACGGTTGTAGGTCGCCCGCCGGCGGCGCCTCGGCTCGCGGACCGGATCCTTGTGCTTGCCCCCACGCTCGGCCCACTGCCGGCCCGGATGCGGTTGCAGTTTCAAGGGCCCGAACTCATCGAGATAGACGACCTCCTATGGCTCACCGGAGTCGGGCACAAAGCGTTTGTCGTGCTCGAGCCCTTTCCCTCGCGCTCGCGCTCGCGCTCGCACTCGTACTCGTACTCGTACTCGTACTTGTTCTGTTGTCTCCCCAGGCTGACCGATCCCTTGGCCGCATGACCGCAACCAGGCGGTGTGTCGGCTATAAGGGGGGCGAAGGTTGATGGGTGCGGCATTAGGAGTCGTACGGCACGCGATCCTCTTGATGGCGTAATCGGTCAAACTATTCGTTTTGACGAAGATTTGACACTCAACGATTGACATCTGCGCTCGCTGCCAGCATCCTGATCATATGATCCAGTCATACGTCAAAGATGACTGTTGGGCTTGTCGCCATAGAGAACCATCACGAGGGGAAGTGTTCATGACCGAAGTTGACCAGATCGGTGCCGGCGTCGTCACCGAAGATGACGCGACGCCCTTCGTTCGTACCGTCGCGCGATCTATTCGCTCAGCACTGCGGCAGGGCACGTCGCCGAGTTTGGGCGTGCCCACCAGTCCGCAGACTGTGGTGATTTCAGCGAAGGGGAGCCCGCAGTCGGCGACGTGCATCCTGGCTGATGGTCGAATTGAGATCAGCCACGGAGCCGTGGAGGCTGCAATGGCGACCGTGGCGGTCGATGCCTACGATCTTGCTGTGGACGTCGACGCGTCGATTGGCGATATTGATTTGATCAAAAGTATCGCAACACTGCTGAATTCGCCATCGCCGTCAGATTGGAAATCTGCTGCGGACGGGTTCTGGCTGCGTACCGCTGGTGCGCCGGGGATGCCGAACGAACTGATTCTCGAATGTGCACAGACTCAGGACCGGGTTGTGTTGGGGGAGGGGCTTCCCACATACCGGATCGTTGCAGACCGCGACGTCCTTTCCCGGTTGTGTACCGGCACGGTGGGCTTTCTCGAAGCGCTAGACGCCGGAGACATCGCCGTTCAAGGAAGTTTTCCACAGTTGTCGGTGATGACCGGCGCTTTCAACACGATGAGGTTCGATGTCTGAATCAATTGCCACATGGTTGGCCGATCACAATATCCGAGAGGTGCGTGTCGAGGGGACGAACCTCGAGGGCTCGCTTATCGGAAAGTTTGTCTCTCCCGCGAAGTTCCTGTCCGGCTTGACATCCGGATTCGCATTCGCCGACGTCGCCTTTGGATTGGACCTGTCCAACAATGCGCAATTCGGATTCGCGATGCCGGACTGGCGGGGCGACCTTCTCGACATCTACCTGCACGTAGATACAGATACGCTCATCGAGTGGTCGCCTGGATGTGCGTCCGTCATCGGTGAGTTCCACAAGCCCAATGGGGAGCCGATCTCGGCGTGTCCGCGTGCAGCGCTGCGACGCATGGTCCAAGATCTGAGCGGACTGGGCTACGAGGTGAAGTCTGCGGTCGAAATCGAAGCCAGCCTCTTCGAGGAATCGATCCACGAGGCTCGCGCCAAGGGATATCGCAACCTCACACCACTCGGCGGAACCGCCGGCTCGTGCTACCACCTTGCCAAGTCGGCAGACTGGACCGAGTACATGAGAGCGGTAGTCGAACGACTCGACGAAGTGGGAATTCCCTGGGAGGCATACAACGACGAGGCAGCCGCAGGTCAGGTCGAGTTCAACATTTCGCCCTCGGACCCGATTTCCACCGCCGATCACTGGGCGCGCACACGGCAGATCATGCGCGAAACAGCTTTTGCCATGAACAAAACTGTCACATTCATGGCGAAGTACTCGGACGAATACGGTCAATCTTCACACCTCAACGTCTCCCTTGAACGCGACGGCCACAATGCGTTCTACGCCGCGGACGGAATGTCCTCGGTGATGGACGAATTCATCGGCGGACTCATGGCCACACTGGTCCCGGCCACATCTTTCGCGCTACCGATGATCACCTCGTATCGCCGTCTGGTCGACCTCGACGGCCCTCCCACCACTGCGACGTGGGGAATCGCCAACAAAACCGCGGCCGTCCGGGCAGTCGTCGGCCACAAGACGCAGGCGCGTATCGAATACCGCACCCCCGGATCCGATTCCAATGTCTATCTGGTCCTCGCTGTCATTCTTGCCGGCGGCATCGCCGGCTTCAAGAACAAGATCTCTGCACCCGCACCATTCCGGGACATGGCCTGGTGCCTACCCGAAGGCGTCGAGCGAATCCCTGACACCCTGAGCAAGGCAGTCGCAGCGCTGAAAGGAGACACCCTACTGGCCGAAGTCCTCGGACAGGACCTCATCGACTACTGGGTCGGCACCCGAGAGTGGGAGTGGCTGCAATTCCACACCGGTGGCGGCGAGCCTGATGTTGGTCTCACGCAGTGGGAGTCCGACCGCTACTTCGAGCTGCCATGAGCAGGCAGATACGGGCAGCAGTTCTCAACAAGGCACCGGGTCAACTCGACCTCGAAGTTCTCGAGCTCGACGCGCCCGGGCCTGATGAGGTTCTCGTCGGCATCGTGAATGCCGGTCTGTGCCACTCGGACCTGCATGAAATCGACGGTACTTTCGAGACCGAGCCGCCGATTCTCCTAGGACATGAAGCAGCGGGAATCGTGGAGATGGTTGGGGACAATGTTCGCGACATCAAGGTCGGTGACCACGTCGTCAGCTGCCTTTCCGCGTTCTGCGGGCAATGCAGGTACTGTACTAACGGGCATCTGTCGCTGTGCATCCACCGCCACGAACTTTCTCACGCAAGGCCGCGGCCGCGGCTGGTCAACCACGCCGGCAATGACGTACGCCCGACAGCCGGGATCGGTGCATTCGCCGAAGCGATGACGGTGCACCGCAATGCAGTAGCGGTCATCCCGGATGACGTACCCTTCGCCCCCGCGAGCATCCTCGGATGCGCAGTCACAACTGGCCTGGGCGCAGTGTTCCGTTCCGCGCAGGTACAGGCAGGGGCGACTGTCGCCGTTATCGGTACAGGCGGGGTGGGGATGATGGCGATCCAGGGGGCCCGGATCGCAGGCGCCAGCAAGATCATCGCCATCGACGTTGTGCCGTCGAAACTCGAGGCTGCCCTCCGATTCGGCGCCACCGATGTCATCAATTCACGGACGATCAACCCAGTTGCGGAGGTACAGAGCCTTACCGACGGCGGGGTCGACTACAGCTTCGAGGCCGTCGGACGTGCCTCGACTGCGGGACAGGCATTCTCGATGTTGGCACCCGCAGGCGTTGCGACAGTGATCGGAATGATCCCCGATGCAACACCAATCGAGATCCGGGGATCGGAACTGTTTCTGCAAGAGAAGAAATTGCAAGGCTCATTCATGGGTTCCAACCAATTCAAGGTCGACATCCCTCGGTACGTCGAGCTCTACAAGCAGGGGCGACTGATGTTGGACGAAATGATCAGTGAACAGCTGGACCTGGACGACATCAACAAGGGATTTGAGATTCTCAAAGCCGGCGGCGCTACAAGAGTCGTCCTTGCCATGGGAGGAAAACGATGAAGCCACTGGTAGGAATCACCGGCCGACGGCTGCAGTCCTCGGTCATCACTCACATGGACAGTCGATACGCCGAGCGTGACATCGACTTCTATTTCACCGACTACGCAAGCAAAGTTGCAGCGGCAGGAGGGATTCCGGTCCTGCTACCCTACGAGGCCGGACATGAGGAAACGGTTGATCGTATCGACGCTCTCATCATCACGGGTGGCCAAGATGTGCATCCGGCGATGTGGGGTGGTTCCGTGGAAGATGCGAGCGTTCCGGTCGGCTCGTCGCGGACGAGTGGGTTCGCGCTCGATGCTGACCGCGATTCGTACGAGTCGGCTTTACTTCGGGCGGCCATCGACCAGTCGGTTCCGGTTCTAGGTATCTGCCGTGGCCACCAGCTACTCAACGTGGTGCGAGGAGGAACACTGATCCCGGACCTGCCACCTTCGTCGGTCGAGCACTATCTGACGGATGCAGCGCCCACGGAAGGTCGTCCGGAGCATGTGGTCTCCTTCGTGCCGGGCAGCCTTGCGCACTCGCTGTACGGACCAACTCGTGTCGTCAATTCGTGGCACCACCAGGCTGTTGATCTGGTCGGTTCCGGACTCGTCGTTTCCGGAACCGCTTCCGACGAAATCGTCGAAGCGATAGAACTGCCGGGCCATCCGGTGCTCGGGGTGCAATGGCACCCGGAATGGCAGGTCGCTCCGGATCCGGCGTTCGACTGGATCGTGTCGACCGCGTTCGAACGCCAGCACGTGGGATCGGCGTAAACGACAGCGCTCGCTCTTCCGCACCACCGATTGGATTCTTGATGAACCTGACACAACTCGACGACTGGCTCAAACTGCGCGATGACACAAACCTACCTAGTGGAATGTGGATCGATGGCCGAAGCGTAAGCGCCGAAGACGGTGCGACGAGCCCCTTGGTGTCGCCCCGCGACGGGGAGGTCCTCACACGTCTTCCGGCCGCGAGTGCAGGCGATGTAGCCCGTGCGGTGAGTTCGGCTCGGGCGGCCTTCGACAGTGGCATCTGGTCCAGGGTGTCGCCCCGTGAGCGTGGCCTGGTGTTGATCCGGTGGGCTGAACTCCTCGAGGAGCATCGAGACGAGATGGCTTTGCTGATCGCACTGGAGATGGGTAAGCCGGTCTCGGTTGCCTGGAATGTGGAATTGAAGACGACAATCGGGCTGATCCGATGGTACGGCGAGCTGGCTGACAAGCTGATGGATGAGTCTCCGCGAGGTAAGGGCGACGCTCTTGCATTGGTAACTCGTGAGCCGGTGGGTGTGGTTGCTGCGATTACCCCATGGAACTTCCCGATGACGTTGTCGACGTTCAAGATGCCGGCCGCCCTGGTTGCGGGTAACACCGTTGTCCTCAAGCCGGCGAGCCAATCGCCGTTGTCGGTACTGCGAGCGGCACAGCTCGCAACCGAGGCCGGTCTTCCTGATGGCGTGCTGCAAGTGATTACCGGAAGTGGTCCGGTCACCGGCGCGGCACTGGCCACCGATAACAATGTAGCGACGTTGACGTTCACCGGGTCCACCGATGTTGGTAAGCAACTCCTGCATTACTCGGCTGAGTCCAACGCGAAGCCGGTGTGGCTCGAGCTCGGCGGCAAATCGCCGAACATAATCTTTCCGGATGCCCCCGACATGGCCGAGGCCATCAAGACCGCAGGTTGGGCGATCGCGTTCAATTCCGGTCAGATGTGCACCGCGGGTTCACGTTTGCTGGTTCACCGTGACGTTCACGATGAGGTTGTCACCGGCGTCACCGACTATCTCCGTGCGCTGAAGGTCGGGGACCCACTCGACCCCGAGACCGACTTCGGCCCGCTCGCCTCACGGCGTCACCGCGACGACGTACTAGCAGAGATCAGCAAGGGTGTGCAGACCCAGGCGAAGCTTGTGCTGGGCAGCGACCAGCCTCTCGACAGGGCCGGCTGGTTTGTCGAGCCTGCGATATTCACAGGTGTGAAGGCTGATGACCGTCTGGCGCAGCACGAGATCTTCGGTCCGGTGGTCTCGATCCTTGCCTTCGACGACGAAGACGAAGCTATCGCGATCGCAAACAATTCCGCCTACGGGCTGGGCTCCGCGGTGTGGACGTCCAACCTGTCCCGTGCCACCCAGATCTCACGCCGGCTCGACGCCGGGCTGGTATGGGTTAACTGTTTCGAAGAAGGTGACTACTCGGTTCCCTTTGGTGGTCGCAAACTGTCGGGCCATGGCGGCGACAAGAGCGTTCACGGTCTCGAGAAGTTCACAACGACGAAAACTACCTGGATGGCCGTCTGATGGACTGCCGGCCAACTGATAGTCGTCAACTTCGAGTGTGCGTAAGCAATGAAGCTTACGTGCACGGGCGTGGAGAACCTCATCATGAATGCGGTATCGACAAGGGTTGACGCTACATCGCCCGATGCAGGGCGCCTCACGAGGTAGTGGTGATTGATGCGTTGGTCAAGACTTCCATTCGAAGGGCCCAGCACGTCGATCTCCATAACGGCGACAGGGTTGGCAAGATCTCGCATGCGGGACTGACTTTCGTTTCGGACAGGGTGAGTGTGGAAGCAGCTGCACCCAAAGGGATTCCGGGTCGGCGAGGCGGGTGAGAGATTCGAGTCAGGTCGCTGAACGCTGCGTATGGGATCACGAGAGGAATAGAAATGACTGCTGTAGTCGAAGTGAAGAATCCCCTGTTGGATGCGCATACACAGTTGTCGCGCGCTGTGGAGGTGTTGGGCTACTCGGCGGGGATGTATGACATGTTGGCGACGCCGCGGCGGGAGTTGACGGTCAGCGTTCCGCTGCGTCGCGATGACGGAACGGTAGAGCTGCTGGTGGGACATCGAGTACAGCACAACCTATCCCGTGGTCCATCCAAGGGTGGGCTGCGGTACAGCCACGACGTGACGTTGGACGAGGTGCGGGCACTCGCGATGTGGATGACGTGGAAGTGCGCGTTGGTCGACGTACCCTACGGTGGTGCCAAGGGTGGCGTGCGGTTCGACCCGAGACAATACTCCCGCAGCGAGGTTGAGCGGGTTACACGCCGCTACACGTCGGAGATCATGCCGATGATTGGCCCGTCGCAGGACATCCCTGCACCTGACATCGGTACCGACGAGGACATCATGGCCTGGATGATGGACACCTACTCGGTGAACCGCGGTCATACAGTGCTCGGTGTTGTGACCGGCAAGCCGGTTGCGCTCGGTGGGTCGCTTGGGCGGGCGAGTGCGACGTCTCGCGGCGTTGTGTACGTAGCCTTGGCCGCTATGCGGCACCAAGGCCTCGAGCCTGCCGCCTCGACGGCCGCGGTGCAGGGCTTCGGTAAGGTTGGTCGCGGCGCAGCGCGTTTCCTGGAGGAAGCCGGGGTCAAGGTTGTTGCCGCTAGCGATCAATACGGTGCCGTGCACGCGTCGCAGGGTCTGAATATCCGCGCGCTGGAGTCCCATGTCGATGCAACGGGTTCTGTAGCGGGGTTCACGGAGTCGGAAGCTTTGGACGAGCCCGATGACCTGTTGTACTTGGAGATTGATTTGTTGATCCCGGCCGCCGTTGAGGGGGTCATCACCGAATCGAATGCTCGGCGTGTTCGGGCGGCAGTGGTGGTCGAGGGTGCGAACGGACCCACATCGCCAGGGGCGGACGACATACTCACCGCAAGAGGACAACTCGTAGTCCCCGATATTTTGGCAAACGCCGGTGGAGTGATCGTGTCGTATTTCGAGTGGGTCCAGGCCAACCAAGCGTACTGGTGGGCTGAGGCCGAAGTCGAGAAGCGACTGGAGGAGCGTATGGTCCGGGCGTGGGAGAGGGTGAGAGACCATGCAGTCCTGCATGACATCCCGTTACGTTTAGCCGCGACGTCGTTGGCCGTCGAGACGGTCACCACCGCACACCTTGCCCGGGGTCTGTACCCATAGTCAGAGCCGTAGGTCAGATCGACGAGTAGTCGATCAGTCGTGGGTTCGACCAAGTCCGTGATCGAGTCTGCGCCTGCGATTTCACTGATAGACCTCCACTGGGTCAGGTGGGCATGAGATTGGCACATTAGAAGTCTGGTCGCATCGCGTCGGCGGTGCCCGATCTGAGGGTTCGCCCTCACTAGGAGTGATCTGATGTCGAGTTCGGATACGCAGCCCAGTAGCCTACGTTCGCTGGATGCCTCGCGAATGGCGTTTGAGCGTGCCAAGCTCAGCGTGGGCGGCGGAGTAAGTTCGGGCATGCGGGCCGCGACGAAGCCGCACCCCCTGTTCGTCACGAAGGCAAGTGGTGCCCATGTGTGGGACTTGGATGGCGCTGAGTTCATCGACTATGTCATGGCCTGGGGCCCTAGTATCGTCGGCCACAGCCATCCGCATGTCGTCGACGCCGTGATGGAGGTTGTCCCTCGCATGCAGATGGTAGGCATGGGACATACGTTGGAATACGAGGCCGCCGAGTTGGTGCTTGATGCTGTGCCCGGTGCAGAACGTTTGCTGTGGACGAATTCAGGGACCGAGGCAGTCCAGATCGCACTTCGCCTTGCACGCGCCGGCACCGGGCGCAGCAAGATCGTCAAGTTCGTCAGGAGCTACCACGGCTGGCACGACTCGGTGTATGCGAGCATGGGCGCGAACAACACAGCCGAGGCGGCCGTGCCGAGCAGTGCGGGCCAAAGCCTCAACGCAATCCGCGATCTCATCGTCACCGAATTCAATGACATTTCGGCTGCTGAGCGAATCCTCAGCGAGGCCCGAGAGCGTGACATCGCAGCAGTGCTGATCGATCCGATCATGAGTAACGCCGGCCTGATCCCGCCTGCTCCCGGATATCTCGAGCGCCTGCGCGAGTTGTGCGATGAGTATGGTGTTGTCCTGGTCTTCGACCAAGTCATTTCCGGATTCCGCATCGCACGCGGTGGCGCCACGGAACGCTACGGAGTGACCCCTGACCTCTCCACTTTCGGCAAGGCTATCGCGGGCGGTTTCTCGCAGAGCGCTGTCGTCGGGAACGCGACGTTGATCGACCAGGTTCAGCGCGGTGTGTCACACGCAGGAACGTATAACGGCAACCCCGTGGCGCTGGCGGCGGTAAAAGCAACTCAGGAGGTTCTTGCTGAACCAGGAGTTTTCGATCGACTCGAAGAGGTCTCGGCCTACTTCGAGTCCGGCATCCAGTCGGTCTTCGACCGACTTCCATTTCGCCCGACGCTGAGTCGCGTCGGGTCGTTCGCCGCCTTCGTTCCGCAATCTGCAGGATCGATAGTTGCAGCCCCAGAGGATATTTGGGACCGGATTACCGCAGGGGCGCTGGCGCGGGGGGTCGCATTTCTGCCGACAGGCAAGATTTTCCTTTCCACTGAGCACACGCTCGCGGATGTCGATCGCACGGTCGCGGTATTGGGTGAGGTTGTCGACGAACTGGTCCACGATGGGTAGTCGGTGTTTGTCGTGCGAGTTGCAGACACAGACTACGGACAGTCCTTCCGAGGATCTACTGAACTGAAATGAGCTATGCCCGAGAAACAGCTGGAAGACAAGGTCGCAGTAGTGACCGGTGGGGGTCGAGGCCTGGGACTGGCCATGGCACGAGGCCTTGGCCAGGCGGGCGCCAAAGTTGTGATCGCCGGGCGGTCCAAGGAGACGCTTGATGATGCTGCGGCGACCATGGCGGCTGAGGGAGTCGAGGTGCTGGCCGTTCCTACTGATGTATCTGATTTCGCGGCCATCGAGCGAATGTTTGATGTGGTGATCGGCTGGGCCGGGAAGATCGACATTGCGATCAACAACGCAGGCATTGGCCACGAGGCGCCAATAGTTGACGAGAAGGTTGAGGAATGGGAACAAGATCTGAGGGTCATGCTCACGGCGCCGTTCCTGGTGATTCAGCAGGCAGCTCGCCGGATGGACTCGGGTGGAGCGGTAGTAAACATCTCCTCGATCGATGCTCGCGCCGCGGACGGAACATTTGCGAGTTACAACGCGGCCAAGGCCGGGCTTATCAGCCTGACCAAGTCGGCAGCTGTGGAGCTCGCTCCCCTCGGGCTTCGGGTGAACTCGGTGAGTCCCGGCTATGCGTCGACCGACATGGTTGCCGAGGAACTCGGACCGGCGATGCTCGCGCGGATGACAAAACACTTCGACCGAGTACCGATGAAGCGGATGGTGACGGTTGAGGAGGTCGCCAACGCGGTAGTCTTCCTGGCAAGCCCGCTCGCTTCCGGTATCACGGGCACAGACCTGATTGTCGATGGAGGAACGCTCGCGAACCTGTACATCCAGGAGACCCTGGTCTGAGAACCCCAGGGTTCCGTGATGACAGGCAGGCAGGGCGGGCACCGGTGGTGCCCGCCCTCATTGGTTCGAGTCATACGGGTGTGCTCGCGTGTCAGGGGTTGCTTTCTGTATCGATCGTGATCGACCAAGCTTCGACTAGGCGCTCCGCTGCTTCATCGATCGCTTGTGCTGTGCGTGCGTAGGTGCCGACCTCGGTGAAGAATCCGTGAAACACACCAGGGTACCGGGTTATGGTGGCATTAACGTCGGCATTGCGGAGTTGTTCGGCGAAAGCTTCGGAGTCGTCGCGGAGTACATCAACGTCTGCAGTGATGATGTGTGCGGGTGGGAGCCCGGCCAGCGACGGTGCCTTCTCAGGCGACACCAGCGGATTGGTCGTGTCGTTCTCATCGCTGAGGTACAAGGACATGAACCACCGGGCGTCGGCTGCGGTCAACAGTGGCGCGTTGGCGTGCTCGGTCCACGAGGGCCGCTGCGATTCGAAGTTGGTCGGTGGGTAGGCCAGGAGTTGGAAGCAGGGGAGCGGGTCATCGGTGCGCATCGCAAGCTGGCAGACGGCGATGGCGAGATTTGCGCCGGCGCTGTCCCCTCCAATCGCGATTCGGCTCGGATCGACGCCGAGCTCGGAGGTGGTGTGTGCGACCCAGTTGAACGCGGTGACACAGTCATCGAGACCAGCCGGAAAGGGATACTCTGGTGCAAGCCGATACTCGACGGAAACGACGACACAGTTTGTCTTCGTCGCGAGGGCGCGGCACAGTTCGTCGGCGCCGTCGAGTCCTCCGATCGTCCAGCCGCCACCGTGTATGTACACGAGCGCCGGCAGCTTGTCGGCATCGCAGGGACGGTAGATCCGCACGGTGATGTCGTGGCTATCGGCCGGGATGGTGACATTCTTGACCTCGCGGACGGCCGTGAGTGGCACCTTGCCCGATGGAGTGTCGAGCAATTCACGTGCTTTGGCTACTCCGAGTGTGTAGATCGGAGCGGGGAGTATCGAGGACAGCGAGTCTGCTGCCACCTTCGCATCGGGATCGAGCATCAATATATCCATCTGTGTGAGTAGCAGATTGGAGTTCTGCTGAGTGAATAGATAAGGGGTGGAACGCGCATTGCGGTTCCACCCCTTATCCGGACTGGTTGATTCAGAGTTCGAGTAGACCAGAGATGTCTTCGTAGTTGCTCTGCCAGAGTCCGGGGGAGCCCTTCGGGTAGAGAGAGCGGAATCCAAGCAGTTTCTGCACACGTGGCGTCAGGGTCTTGACCAGATCCAGGTCGAGAAGGAAGGGGTATGCCTCCTCCGGCGTGAGAAAGGCCGGCTGCAGAGGGATGGTCAGGCCGCGGCGGCGTTCGGACTTGGTCACGTTGGCGCCACCACCATGAACTACCTTGCCGTTGAAGAAGATGACGTCGCCAGCTTTCATCTCGGCTGGGATGGTCATTTCAGGAGTGCCACGATCCTCATAGTTATCCCATTGATTACTCTTGGGGATGATGCGCGTGGCGCCGTTCTCGTCGGTGAAGTCGGTAAGTGCAATCAGAAAGTTCACCATTACCATCGGGCCGCTCTTGCCCATTGTTACAGCGAAATGGTTGTTCTCGAGGTCGCGGTGCAGCATCTGCGCCTTGTTGCCTGGCCCGATATCGATGACCTGGGCGGTGGTCATCCAGTAGTCACCGGATTCTTCGCGGTAGACCGCTTCGCCGAGACCGTGGAGCAGATCGTGATCAATGATCTCGTTGCGGAACGTCGGGCTAAGGGTGATCATGTTCGTCAGCCGTTTGGTCTGCGCGCCGTGGAACTCGGCTGCGAACTCATCGTCGTGCTTGGAACCGGCATCGAGTTCGGCGAGCGGGATATCGACCTCTTCGTTGACCCGCCTGACCTGGTCCTCGGTGAGGAATCGCTCGATGATGACCCCGCCATCGGCATCAACGATCTTCAGGATCTCGTCGACAGGTGTCTCCGGCGTGACGTGGCGCAGCGTGAGGCCGGTCTTGGATTCGGTGCTGGTCATGGCGTGTGCTCTCTACTTCGTCGGCGTGACGACCTGAAGTGGATCATATGATTAGGTCGTTTGATCGTGTGACCATGATTACCCCTTCTGGATTCGGTGTCAAGGAGAAACTGGCTCAAATCGGGTGAAGACACGCAGGTTTAACAAGAAGTAGGGGAATTCCTCAGACGCGGACTCCCAAGGCCGATTCTCCGTCGTCGGGGGTTGACAAGTTGCCGTTGAGGCCGGTCTTATAGTCAACGATCTAGTCAAACGATCACATCCTCATCGCGGCCGGGTAGCGCGAGTGGTGGTACGGAATGGAGTTCACCCATGGACAAGGTAGTTTCCTCGGCAGAGGAAGCGATCGCCGATATAGCTGACGGGATGACGATCTCGGTGGGTGGTTTCGGGCTGTGCGGGATCCCGTCGGTCCTAATCGACGCGCTCCTTCGCGCGGAGATCTACGACCTCGAAGTCGTATCCAATAACTGCGGTGTCGACGACTGGGGCCTGGGGCGGTTGCTCGCGGCCCGCCGGATCCGGCGGATGGTGTCTTCGTACGTCGGAGAGAACAAAGAGTTCGCCCGCCAATACCTGTCCGGTGAGCTTGAAGTCGAACTTACTCCGCAGGGAACTCTTGCCGAGCGGATGAGGGCAGGAGGCTCGGGCATAGCTGGGTTCTTCACTCGGACGGGCACCGGCACTCACGTCGCCGAAGGTGGATTGCCCTGGCGCTACGACACGTACGGCGAGGTCGCACTTGCATCTCCGGCGAAGCAGACGCAGCACTTCGACACCCCAAACGGGCTGACAGAGTTCGTTCTCGAGCGGGCCATCACCGCGGACTTCGGCCTGGTGCGGGCATGGAAGGGTGACCGGCACGGCAATCTGGTCTACCGGGATGCGGCACGCAATTTCAACCCGGTCGCGGCGATGTGTGGCGCCGTCACCATCGCTGAGGTCGAAGAGCTTGTCGAACCCGGAGATCTCGACTCCAATTTCATCCATACCTCCGGAGTCTTCGTTCACCGAGTTGTCGAACTGACGCCCGAGCAGGCCGATGACAAGCGCATTGAACGGCTTGTGACACAACCGCGACCAGATCAGGAGGCTGTGCGATGAGCTGGACGCGACCACAAATGGCTGCCCGTGCAGCGGCGGAATTACACGACGGTTGGTATGTGAATCTCGGTATCGGATTGCCGACGCTTGTTCCCGCACATCTTCCACCGGAACGTCACATCGTTCTGCAGTCGGAGAATGGCCTGCTCGGAATGGGTCAGGCACCCTATGAGGGCGACGAGCACCCCGACTTGGTCAATGCGGGGAAGGAGACGGTCACCTTGCAAACCGGAGCCTCGATTGTTGACTCCTCAACATCATTCGGGATGATTCGCGGCGGCAAGATCGATGCGACCATCCTCGGCGCCATGCAGGTTTCTAGGAGCGGTGATATTTCCAACTGGCTCGTCCCAGGAAAAATGGTCAAGGGAATGGGCGGTGCTATGGATCTGGTTCACGGCGCCAAGCGTGTCATCGTCCTCATGGAGCACGTGGCCAAAGACGGATCCCCCAAGATTCTCGAGCAGTGCACCCTTCCGTACACCGGCCGAGGCGTTGTCGAACGGATTATCACTGACCTAGCCGTCATCGACGTTGTCCCCGACGGGTTACGGGTCGTCGAACTCGCTCTGGGGGTCAGAATAGAACATGTCGAAGCCTCCACTGGTTGCGCGCTGATTTGGTGAGTCGGCGAGATCTCGCATGGACTCTCGCGCAATCGCTCACGCAGCGGTTGAAAGACGTTTGTGGCCAATAGCTCGCGACACCATTGACGGGAATTCGTGCCCAACACGATCAGTTGATCAAGTCTAATACGTCAGACCAGAAACCCTTAGGAATCCGCCGTGACCAAGTCAAGATCTGAACACCTCGACGTCCTCATCGTAGGGGCCGGCCTGTCTGGTATAGGTGCTGCCGTCCACCTCAAAAAGGAATCGCCGAACCAAAAGCTGGCGATAATCGAGGGTCGCGACAATCTAGGTGGAACGTGGGACCTCTTTCGCTACCCAGGGATCCGTTCGGACAGCGACATGTACACGCTGGGGTATGGCTTCAAGCCGTGGACCAAGGAGCGGGCTATCGCGAACGGGGAATCCATCCTCGACTACCTGTGGGAGACCGTATCTGAGAACGAGCTCAAGCAGCACATCAGGTTCGGTCATCATGTTCGGCGTGCTGAGTGGTCGAGTGAAGCGCAGGTCTGGACCGTGACCGTGGTTCATCTAGGGGAGACCTTCGACATCACTTGCAAGTTCTTGTTCATGTGCTCCGGCTATTACAACTACCGCCGAGGTTTCACACCGGAGTTCCCCGGACGGGAGAGGTTCACTGGAACGGTGGTCCATCCCCAGTTCTGGCCTGAGGACCTGGAGTACGCGGGGAAGAAGATCATCGTCATCGGGTCGGGTGCAACTGCCATCACGCTGATCCCGAATCTCGCGACCAAGGCTGAGAAGGTGACGATGGTTCAGCGATCACCTTCCTACTTGGCGATTGACCAGGCCATCGATCAGAGAGCCCTCCGCATTCGCAGGCTGTTCGGTGATCGAATCGGCTACGCATTGATCCGCTTCAGGAACACCAAACGTCAGCAGAGGACATATGAGTTTGCCCAGTCTCGACCGGACCAGTTCAAAGAGACGTTGTTCAAGGACATTCGTGAGTTGGTCGGGCAAGACTATCTGGACAAGCACTTCACCCCGACGTATCAGCCGTGGGATCAGCGGGTATGCCTCATACCTGACGGAGATTTCTTTCAGGCCATCAAGTTTGGAAGAGCGGACGTCGAAACCGGAAAAATCCGTACGTTCACGGAGAGTGGTATCGAGCTAGAGTCCGGCGAGCGGATCGACGCCGACATTATCGTTACTGCGACCGGTTTGGAACTCGTTTCGCTAGGTGAGGTCGACTTTGTCGTGGATGGGGAGCTGATCGACTTCTCTAAGCGATGGACTTATAAGGGACTTGCCTTTTCCGGTATTCCCAATCTCGCGTTCACGTTTGGATATGTCAACACCTCATGGACAGTCCGAGCCGAGCTCGTTGCGAAGTTCGTGTCCCGACTTCTCAACCACATGGACAAGGCCGGTGCCTCCTCGGTGACCCCGACTTTGCGTCCAGGCGACAGTTTCATGCCACGAGAGTCGTTCGTAGAGGGCTTCACCTCAGGCTACTTTCAACGTGCCAACGGAGTGCTACCCCGACAGGGTAACCGTGCTCCATGGATCAACCCGCAGAACCACGCTGCCACCAAGAAGCTGCTTACCGCGCGTATCGATGATGGTGTGCTCAAGTTCGCTCACTGCTGACCGCCACTGCAGCGTCCGTACTGATGGAGCAATACGTGTGGCACTGACGGGCCGAACTGGGGCCTGGCCTCTGGTCGAACCTCTGTGGCGTGAGCTTCACCGCAGTCGACCTCTACGAATGATGAAGGCGCCGGGATCGACGGCGAGTCCTGCTGGCAGGTAAGGATTGGGCGTCCGTTTTCGACGCCTGTTCAAGACCAAAGACGTTCTGCAACTTGCTCATCGAGTGCTGGCGGAGTAGTGCACTACGAGTTTGAACTCTCTGAATGAAAGGCTGCTGTGAATGATCGACAACAGGTCTTCCCGCCCCGTTCCACCCACTGGAGCTTCGGTCGACGGACAGTTGAGTTCCACGGTGCGCGACGTCGGTGGAATGAAGTCGGAGCAGCGAACTGGCAGTCGGCCGTTGCATGAAGGCCGCACTGCACTGGTGACAGGCGGCGCCAGTGGCATTGGGGCGGCCATCGCTCGTGACCTAGCTGCGCAGGGGGCACGCGTCACGATCGCTGATCGCGACGAGAATGGTGCACGAACGTTGGCTGATGAGATCGGCGGCAACCTATGGGCAGTGGACCTCTCGGACGGCGACTCTTTGGCATCGCACCCGCTCGAAGTCGATATACTTGTCAACAATGCAGGTGTACAACATGTCTCGCCGATTCATGAGTTTGACCCGCAGATGTTTCGTCGCATGCTCGCGCTCATGGTCGAGGCGCCGTTCCTTCTCATCCGAAGCGCCCTGCCGTACATGTACAGCAACGGCTTTGGACGGATTATCAATGTGTCTTCGATCCATGGGCTTCGCGCATCAGCAAACAAGGCTGCCTATGTCGCTGCAAAACACGCACTCGAAGGACTGTCGAAGACAACTGCACTCGAGGGTGGTCTATATGGTGTCACCAGCAATTGTGTGAACCCTGCATATGTCAGAACTCCCCTGGTGGAGCGTCAAATTGCCGATCAGGCGCGAGTGCATGGCGTTGCCGAAAGTGATGTCATCACGAAGGTAATGCTCGTAGAGAGTGCGATCGACCGTCTCATCGAGCCGCATGAAGTTGCCGCTCTCGTTTCGTTTCTCGCCGGCAAGGACGCTGCGATGATCACCGGTGCATCCTACACCATGGACGGCGGCTGGAGCGCTCGCTGATTGGATCGACGAGTCCAGCTATCGGGTGAGACTCCGCCCAACCGGCCCGACAGATCGGCAGCGTGGATGTGTTCCTCGAAGCCGTCGATCACTCAAGCGCCGGAGACGTCCTCGTAGTCGACAACGACGATCGCGACGACGAAGCCTGTGTCGGAGACCTCGTTGTGCTCGAAGTGCACCATGCCCGACTTGCCGGAATCGTCATCTGGGAGACTTCATCGTGACTCCAGTGAGTTACGCCCGATCCGCTTACCTGTATTCAGCTGCGGCGCATTGCCCGCGGCCCCCAGCGCTTGGAACCCCAGTTGCCGAACACGCTCACCGCTGTGCACGTCGGGGAGCGTCGGATCACTGCCGACGACTTCGTTCTCGGCGACGACGATGGTGTGTTGTTCCTGCCCCTCGCCCGGGCCGCAGATATCGTTGCCGCCGCGAAGTCAATCCGCGAGACCGAGCGAGAAACAGGCGGCCCGCATGCGGAACGGGACCAGCTTCCGCACGCAAGTTCACTTTTCCGACTATTTGTCCCTACGTGATCGCGGGGGCGCCACCTTCCGTCGGCACCTGCGTGCCATAGGTGGCGTCATCGATGAGTGGCGCTGTGCGGTGATTTGCCGAGATGACCGGCTGCCGAGCGCCGAGAGTGTGAGAGAACTTCGAGTGCTTGAGCCGTGAGGGTGCTTCTCGGCGACCATTCGAGGAGGAGATGCTGGCGCCGACGGACTGACTGACTCCTGGTAAGACGCCCCGCTGGGATCCGCTACCCTCCCGCGACAGCCGCTACTCCTGGTGTGTGGGTAGCGAATAGATTGGGAGGCGGCCGTGACCACGGCCGATCGAGGTACAGGAGTCAGCCTCTGGAGCGAGGCTGTCGGCCCTCCATGAGGTCCCACAATTGCAGCGCCAGGCGGAGCTCGATCGCGGTCCGCGAATCGGGGCCGCGAGGGCGGAGTGGAGCTGGTCGAATCGCTGGTAGACGGTGTTGACGTGCACGAAGAGCCGGTCCGCGGTGCCGGACGTGCTGCCCTCGGAGGCGAACCAGGCGCGCAGCGTCTTGAGGAGTGTGCTCCCACGAGCACGAGTTGTACTCGTGTGCCAGGTGCACGTCGCGTTCGATGAACGAGGCCGCGTAGTCGCGGCCGACCTCGCTAAACAACAGTCCGTACGCGCCCGGCTCCTCGGTCGCCGCGCCGTCTCGATGCCTGCATCAAATTCACCCAGAATCACATTCGCCGATATCTACTTCCAAGATCCCGGTGCCCCTCGAAGGTATGGAGACCAGCTGCGTCGTTCGGGGTGACGCTCAGGAGGGAAGGCTGCGCACGTATGCCTCCGTCGTGGAGCTCAGTTCAGCCAAGAACGACTCGAATTGCGTCAAGAGATCATCTGGGTAAGCGCTCATCATCGTGTTCAGCTGAACCGCCAATGGATCGAAGAATGCATCGGCGACTTCCTGTACGCCCGGAGTGGAGCGCAACGTGACGATGCGTCTGTCGGCGTGCACGCGACTTCGCTCTATGTGGCCACCTTCTTCAAGTCGGTTGAGAAGCGACGACGTTGCGCCGGAGGTCAAGCCGATCCTCTCGCTCAACCGTGCGGGCGAGAGGGGTGTTCCTCGCTCTTCGGCTTCGAGGATCTCGATCAGCGCAGATGCATCTGTCGGATGTAGGTCGAGGCTTCCAGCGAAGCGCTTGCCGATCTCTGCGGAGATGGCCCCATAGGCGCGAAGGCCATCCAGTACCCGGTCTCGAGGGTCTGGGACATCCACGGTGTTTTCCTCATCAGGGCCTCGGTTCACTGGTGTCTCTCCGCTCTTTGTCGCCGGCTCAACTATTCGACAAGTTATCACGCGGCGTAGTAGCTTCATGGTAAAGATATCTACTCATGAAGTGTTATGGAGGTTGATGGATGACGCCTATATCGACACAAGCCCGGCGTTGGCTGGGGCTGATCGCCATCGCGTTGGGGGTGGCGCTGATCGTGGTCGATACCACGATCGTGAATGTGATCACGCCATCGGTGATCGAAGACATCGGCATCGACTCGACCCAGGCGCAGTGGATTCAAGAGTCCTACGCGATCATCTTCGCCGCACTGTTACTGCTCGTCGGACGCGTATCAGACCTCCTCGGAGCACGCGCAGTATTCCTTTGGGGTGTCATCGGATTCGGCGTGACAAGTCTCCTTGCGGGTGTGGCACCCAATGGTGAGATCCTGATCCTCTCCCGATTTCTCCAAGGCGTGGCGGCAGCACTGATCCTCCCGACCTCGCTGGCGTTGTTGAACCGGATGTTCACCGGAAAAGCGCGCGGTCAAGCCTTCGCGATCTGGGGCTCCACCATTGGAGCTGCAACTGCACTCGGGCCGGTCATCGGCGGATGGCTCTCCGAGAACTTCTCGTGGCGCTGGGCATTCGGCATCAACATCCCTCTCACCGTCCTGATTCTCATCCTGGCGGCGTTCTTCCTCGTTCCCACGCCACGCAAGCAGGGGAGGGTTGATGTGTCGAGCGCGATCTTGTCGATTCTGGGACTTGGGCTGCTCGCGTTCGGCCTCATAGAGGGCCGCACCTATGGGTGGGTCGTCAGCGAACGTGCCTTCGAATTACCCGGTTTCACTTGGAACTCCGGATTGTCGCCGGCATTCGTCGCCCTGGTGCTCTCGGTGATCCTCACGGCAGTGTTCGTCCGGCGTCAAGTCGTTGCGGGTCGGACCACCAACGAACGTGAGCCGTTCATGGACACGAAACTGTTCTCGATTGCCTCATTCCGCAACGGCAACATCGCCACCACGATCATCGGATTGGGCGAGTACGGCATCATTGCCGTCATTCCGCTCTGGCTCGTCTTCACAATGGATTACACTGCGCTCGAGGCGGGGCTTGTCTTGGTGCCCATCGCTATCGGAAGCTTCGTGGCCAGCGGAATCAGCTTCCCTTTGATGGCGAGAATCTCGCCGCTCGGCTTGGTTCGTATCGGTCTGGTGCTCGAAGTTGTGGGCCTCGCAGGGCTCGGTGCTGTTGCTGCCTTCACTGATGCCCAATGGTGGCTCATCTCTGTCGTGCTCTTCTCTTATGGGATCGGCGTAGGCTTTGCCACCTCGCAGGTCACGAACGTGGTTCTCGCTGATGTGCCCGAGGATGAGGACGGTCAAAGTTCCGGTATTCAGAGCACGTTCCGTCAGCTTGGGTCCGCACTCGGTATCGCGGCATTGACCACAGTGTTCTTCTCCACGTTGAGTTCGAACCTCAGAGCGCGACTCTCCGATGCCGGCCTTCCGGCTGATCAAGTGGCCAGGTTCGGTGACGCCGTGACCGATAGCGCGGGGGCCGCGATCGATCCGCTTGCAGCGAATCCCGCCACTGCGTTCATCGCTGATGCAGCGCGAGAGGCCATGACGCATGGACTCGCCGTGGGTGCATGCCTTGCGGCGGGGTTCCTGGTTCTCGGAGTCATTGCGACCGTGGTGATACCGAATACGCAGAAGATTCGGCCTGAGCCGACCGAATTGCTGGATGGCTCAGGGGGCGTCGTGCACTCTCGGCCCTGATCTCCGATCACTGGGGCCGGAATCTCGAGAGATCCGGCCCCAGCTTCAATCCCTGGGACCGCCGCACCGCTCGATCAGGTCCGGATCCCGGTGGGCTCGCTCATCGCTCTCGGTGGTGACCGTGCGTCATCTGCCGCGGACCGCTCCGGTGAAGCCGGTGATCGACATCAGCCGGGCTACCTGATGGCGGCCGATGTCGTGACCAGCGTGTTTCATCACGTGCCGCATCTTGCGGACACCGTAGACACGCCGATTGGCCACGTACACCGCGTATACGGCGTTCGCGGCATGACGTCGGCCACCTCGGCGGAGACACGTCCGCGTGTCTCCGCCTTGTAGTAGGTGGACGGGGTGATGCTGATTGAATCGCCTGTAAGTGTTTGTGTTGGCCAGCCCGCGGCTGGCTGACAGGATCGGTGTCGTCGCCGGGATCGGTGTGACTCATGAATCGTGTTGCTCCTGATGGGATGCACTTCCCGGGATCTGTCCACTGGTCGTGGCGGCGACGCCGACCCGGCCTTGCTTCGGTGGCTTGATTAGAAGCCTGCCCGACCCGTTGCCTCGGGTCGTGGCCCGTTACAGGCCTGCCTCGAAGTGCTCTTCCCGGGCCGACGCCGACACGCGACGCCGCCTATGGGAAAGGACAACCCGCCGCAATGACCATCGTTGCAGATCAGTACGAGTTAGTCATCGGAGTTGACACCCACGCCGCAAGCCACACCTTGTCGATCATCACGACGGCAACCGGCGCCGTCGATGCTCAGGTGAGTTTTCCCGCGAACCCTGCGGGGCTGGACCGTGCGCGTGCGTGGATCACACGCCGCGCCGCGTCCCGACCGTCATTGGTCGTAGTCGAAGGTATCGGTTCGTACGGGGCCGGCTTGGCCGACCGTGTGCTCGCTGCGGGGTTGCCGGTGGTCGAACCTGCAGCGATGGCTGCCGCAGATCGACGTGGAGTGGGTAAGACCGATGCTCTCGATTCTGTCCGCATCGCGCGATCGGTGCTGGCCGTCGAGATCGATCGACTCCGCAGACCGCGGACCGAAGGCCCTCGCGTGGCGATGCGGGTTCTCGTCGTGGCCAGGGAACAGATGACGTGCGAACGCACCCGAGCGATCAACGCCCTGACCGCATTGGTACGCACAGTTGAGCTCGGTGTGGATGCACGAAAGTCATTGACCAGTACTCAGATAACGACAATCGCATCCTGGCGCACGCGAGGTGAGAGCAGCACGCTGCAAACGTGCCGAGCCGAAGCGGTCCGTCTGGCGAGCAGAATCAAGGCGCTCGACAGCGAGTTGAAGGGCAACCGCAAGAGCCTCGACGCCGCCGTGAAGACCACCGCGCCGGAGCTGTCTGCACTCAAGGGAGTTGGTGCGGTGGTCGCGGCATCCGTTCTCATAGCCTGGTCACATGCGGGACGTGTCCGCAGCGAGGCTGCATTCGCCGCCCTCGCCGGCACCTGCCCAATTCCTGCATCATCGGGGAACACGGTGCGCCACAGACTCAACCGGGGTGGAGACCGTCGACTGAACCGTGCACTAACCACCATCGTGATCGTCCGGATGCGAACAGATTCCGACACCAGAGCCTACGTTGCCCGCCGACGAGCCGAGGGTCGCACGACGAAGGAGATCATGCGATGCCTCAAACGCTACGTCACCAGGCAACTTTTCCGAACCCTCTCAGCAGCTCACCCGAATCTCGGCAACGCTTGACAGATATAGAAGCATCCCGGGTCTGTCGGAGGCTCTCGAACCTGTGAAGGATGGAGCCGGCCTGGATTTCCTCGCTACAACGCGAATGCCCATCCCGCGGTGTCGTGCTCATTCGGGATTGCCATGATCGCGTGCCACAACACGAGAATGTCCAACCAGCGTGTGCTTCGGGAGGGCTGAGCGGGCCGGGCGGATCGGTATCCGGTGGGCACCGCGTAGGGAGAGGGCATTTGCGCAGGTCACGCTCCTGTGATGAGCCCCCAGGTGAGGCCGGGTGGGCGCAGTGTCCGCACATCCCGCGTATCCCGCGTATGCTGGTGGTGGGATCAGGAGGTGAGTTCCGTGACGACACGACCAGAGGTGACGTCGATCGAGGTGCAGGCGCGGGTGTCGAAGTCGCTCGACGATTTGGCTGCCGAGTTCGAGACGTTGCTCGGTAAGGATGCTCCGGCGCTGCGTGCGATCCGGTACCTGGCCGCCAGCTTTCCGCCCGCGCGTGTCGACGCCGCGACCGACACCGGTGGTGTTGAGGACGACTGGGGACCGGCTATGTCCGCTGAGGAGGCCGCCGAGCTCGAACAGGCCAACCTGCAGTTGCAGGTGGAGCAGCGGCGCGAGCAGTTGAATGTGTCGTTCTCGCGGGTGCAGGCGGCCGATGTGCTCGGGATTTCTCCGCAGACGGTGTCGGAGTGGGTTGCCCAGCACCGCCTTGTCGGGTTGAAGGACGGGCGTGAGTGGCGTTTCCCGGCATGGCAGTTCACCCCGGACAACTCGGAGCCGGTGCTGCCGGATCTGGGTCGGCTCGTCGAGGCCTTCCCGGGCGGGGTGGTGAGCTTGTCGCGGTGGATGAGCCGGCCGAACGACAACTTCGGTGGCCGCACGCCCGCGCAGGAGATGGTCCGCGACCGTGACCACGTGTTCGCGGTTGTCGAAACGTTGGCAGCCGCCTGATGGCCAAGCCTCTCGGGGCACCGGCGCGGCCACTGCCCGCTGCAGATCATCGGTGGGCGTGGACACCGGCCGATGGTGCCGCAGCGCCGTGGTACCGGATCTATCACCGCGATCGGTTCACCCCGAGCGGGGCGGTGTTCCGGTCGTTCGGGCCGCTTGCCCGATTCGATCACCACAGCCCGCCTTTCGCTGCACCGGCGGTCGACCCGGATGGGCGCTCGGTGCTCTATCTGGCGGTCGATCTTGCGACGTCCGCGTGTGAGGTGTTCGGTGAGGCTGGGGTCGCGCCGCTGTGCTCGAACTGGCGGGTCGCCCAGTTGCGTCCGCTGCGCGAGATCGACACGTACGACCTGGACCGGCCCGGCGCGGCGATGGCGATCGGTGCGCTGCCCGCGCTCGCGTCCGGCAATGAGAACCGCGAGCTGACCCAGCAGTGGGCCTGCGCGATCTGGGAGGATCAGCCTGCCACGGCGAAGGTCGAGGGAATTCACTACCGGTCGGCTTATCGCGGCGGCCGAGCACTCGCGCTGTGGGACTGTCCGGACGGCGTCGAGGTGGTCACCGATCGCCGTGGGCTGCCGCTGGATCTTCCACTTGATCACGGCCTCGGCCGCCGGCTGCTTCTGAAGGCACTGCAGGGGACCGGTATTCCGGTCACGCCGGTCCCGGATGCGGACTGCGTCAAGTGCCGTAATTCGTTGTAGGACGGAATATTACGAGTTTGGATGCGATGTGCGCAGTGGCTGGCATAGTCATCACCCCTATGGGGGACGTGTCATTACCACTGTTCAAACGGTTTTCGGTCGCTCTCCACTGGCAGGATCAGTCCCGATCAGCGCCATCCCTATAACCCCTATGGGGCTATGGGTGTGTCGCTGCGACGTGTCGTCCGCACAAAGGGGGCCGCACAGAGGGGGCCGCCGCCGCTGGTCACAGCTTCCACAGTCGCAGCAGCGCCGCGCGCAGACCCGGGGAGATGACGCGATGGTCATGGTGCACGCGCGGGTTGGGATGCCCATCCTCGGCGAGGATGCGCGCGGCGTCGTTCACCGCGAGAGGATCGAGGTCGGTGCGGGAGCGTAGCCGGTAGGCCACGGCGCTGCGCGTATGGGGAATGTGGACCGGCCCGGTATCGACGACCGCTGGCGGGTCAAGGCAGGTGTCGTCGTCGCTGATCCGGATCACGACGTCGCCAGGGGCGAGGCGACTGCGACGGTCGGTGCCAGGAGTGTCGTCGCGCAGCCACTGGGTGCGGTACCGCGGGTTCGGGCCATTCGTTTCCGGTGCGGACGTGGCCCAGGTGCGCTCGGCCTCGGCCTCGGCGGTCGGTGTGTAGTCGCCGAGATGCCGCAGGAACATTCGGCGCACCGGGGTGGGGAGGAAGTCGTGGCCTATGCGGGTGCTGCTGCCGATCCCGGCCAGCGGCACGACACGGCCGATCCGCCAGATCTCGGTGGCGCTGTCGAGAAACACCTCGTCGACCTCAGTGGTGTCGTCGAGACCGTCGAGGAAGACGTGGGCCGCGGCGTGGGCGTCGGGATCGTCGGTGGCCAGGGCGGATTCGTCGGCGAGAGTCGAGCTGTGTGAGGCGCTGGCGGGGCCGACGATCACCTGGCCGGGAGTGACGATCAGGCCGGTGTGCAGGTTCGGGGTCGACAGCACCCGCACCCCGGCGTCGAGGAATCGGGCGAGGGCGGTGGGGGAGGTGGCGTGCGCACGTACGGCGGGCCGGGCGGCGTTGACGATCAACTGGTCCCCGGCGTGCAGCGACAGCAGCTCGGGGGCGGTGTGGTCGAGGTAGGCGACGGCCACACGATGAGGACCGGGACCGCGGAGGGTCGCGGTGATGTGCGGCCAGGGGTGGGGTGCGCGCAGGGTCGTGCCCATAGTCGGCACGGTATCGAACGACGACGTGGTCTATGGGGCGGATGAGCACCGAGACGATCGCTGTCGGCGGCGGTGCGGACGGGGTGTCGACCCGTTACCTGCTCGGCACCACTCTCTGGGACACACTGTGCATCGGACAGCGGGGTGCGGGCGGTTCGGCTACAGGCCGAGCCGGTGGAGTGAGGAGCGGGATGTACGGAGTGTGGATGAGCCGGGAGCATTTTTCGGTGCCTGGATCGAATCCGGCCGCGACCTCGGTTAGATGTGCACGCCCTCGCCGATGCCGCGTGGACGGTGCCGGTCGGGGGCCGGCGCCGGTGATGCCGAACTCGTCGCCGGCGGTTGGCAGCTGGTGTTCTTCGCCGAACCGGACCGGTTGCTGGAGATCACCCGTGCGCAGGGCCGCAAGTACGAAAGGCGTGTGGCGGCTCTAGTCACGGCCGGTTGGAGGGTGATCGCGTCCACAACCAGCCGGTCACTTCTTCGAGTCGACGTTGCCGGTCGGGCGTCAGGGTTCCTCGGGAATATGCGGCACGTTGTTTGCTGACCCAGACACCGAGTCGATAACCGTCGATCGCATAGGACTGAGGGACGCGGGCGTCCTCAAAGACGTTGACGTAGTCGAGGAGGCGGCGGAAGCCTTCCTCCCACTGATCGGCTCGGGCACCCCAGGTCCAGCCGGGTAGCTCCTCAAGGCGACGTCTACGGTCGGCGGCCAAGGTGACCTTGGCATGGTTCGCGCGTTGTGTGGCAACCCATGCACCGAGCTGGCAACCGTCGATCGAGTAGGCGTAAGGGACGCGGGCGTCGAGGTGGCGCTCGATGTAATCGAGGAGCCGGCGGAAATAGTCTTCCCAGTTGTCGATGCGGCCGTCCCATCTCCAGCCGGGCAGTTCTTGGAGGCGCCGTTCGCGGTCGGCGTCCAGGGTGCCTTTGGCGCGGTTCGTGCGCTGCGTTGCGACCCACGACCCGAGCCGGTAACCGTCGACCTTGAAGGACTGAGGGACGCCGGCGTTTTTGTGGGTGTTGACGTAGTGGAGGAGGCGGCGGAAGCCTTCCTCCCACAGGTCGGCCCTGGTGTCCCAGGTCCAACCGGGTAGTTCCTCGAGGCGCCGTTTACGGTCGGCGTCCAGGGTGCCTTTGGCATGGCTCGCGCGTTGGGTCCCGACCCATGCGCTGAGTTGGTAGCCATCGATCGAAAAGGTCCGCGGGACACGGGCGTCTTTGTGGAGTTCGCTGTAGTCGAGGAGGCGGCGGAAGCCTTCCTCCCACAGGTCCGCTTGAGCGTCCCAGATCCAGCCGGTCACGACCTGGAGTCGGCGTTCGCGATCGGGGTCGAGGGTGCCCTTGGCGCGGTTCGCACGTTGCGAATTGACCCATACGCCGAGCCGGTAGCTGTCGCGGTCGGTTGTGTATCGCGCCGGGACCCGGGCATCTCCGTGGTGCTCGACATACTCGAGGAGGCGGTTGAAACCCTCTTCCCACTGGTCGGCTCTGGTGTCCCAGGTCCAGCCGGTCACGAGCTGGAGTCGGCGTTCGCGGTCGGGGTCGAGGGTGCCTTTGGCGCGGTTCGTGCGTTGCGTGCCGACCCATACGCCGAGCCGGTAGTTATCGTCCTCGGTCTTGTAGGTCGCTGGAACGCGGGCATCTCCGTGGTGCTCGACATACTCGAGGAGGCGGCGGAGGCCTTCCTCCCACTGGTCGGTCTTGGGGTCCCAACTCCAACCGGCCAGCGCCTCGAGTTGCCGCTGCCGGTCGACGTCGAGAGTGCCGTCGATACGTTTACCGCGAAGATCACTTACCCACGTACCCAAGCGATAGCCGTCGATGGTGTAGGACGCGGGGACGCGGGCATCTCCCTGGTTTTCGACGTAGTCGAGGAGACGGTGGGAGCCTTCCTCCCACTGATCGGCTCGAGGTGACCACGTCCAGCCGGCCAGGGCCTCGAGTCGTTGCCTTCGATCGGTACGAAGAGTTCCCTTGGCGTAGAAGTGGCGTTGGTTATTGACGAACAGGCCCAACCGGTAGCCGTCGACGGTGCAGGACGCCGGGACGCGGGCATCTCCATGGATGTCGACGTAGTCGAGGAGACGGTGGAAACCCTCTTCCCATTGGTCTGTCCGAGAGCTCCAGGTCCAGCCGGTCACGGCTTGAAGCCGGCGCTCCCGGTCAGCCTCAAGGATGCCTTTGGCATGTCCTGTGCGTTGGATATTGACCCAATGGCCGAGCCGGTAACCCTCAACTGTGCAGGACACCGGGACCCTGGCGTCACCATGAAGATCGACATACTCCAGGAGTCGACGAAAGCCTCCCTCCCACTGATCAGCTTTGGGATTCCATGTCCAGCCTGCCAATTCTTGAAGGCGGTGCACGCGATCGATATCGAGGGTGCCGCCGGTGCGCTGGCTGCGCTGCTTGCTGACCCACGTACCGAGCCGGTATCCGTCGACGATGTAGGAGTGTGGGACGCGCACGTGGCCGTGATCCTTGACGAACTCCTCCAAGAGCCCGAACCAGAACTCCCAGGGCGCAGTGGTCTGCTCCACGAGCCGCACATCGAAAGCGCGGGCAAAGTCGGCACCGACCGTTTCAGGGAGGTCGAGATGAAGTTTGGAGGGCAGTTGTGGCTGTCCACCCCGTCGACCGAGCTGTCGCCTGAGTTCATCGAGGTGCTCGCCGAGCTGACTGTCGTGCGCCCGGAGCGCCTTGATCACATCCCACACCGGTTTGAAAGTCGAGCTGTCGAGCGCGACCGCCGGGTCTTCGTCGGCGTCGACGAAAACCGGAATGACGATGGTGCCGATGGTCTTGTCGGGGGCGAGCCTGATGGCGCGGCCGACGGCTTGGACGATGTCGACCTCGGAGCGGCGCGGGTCGATGAAGGCCACACTGTCGAGGGTAGGGACGTCAACTCCCTCGGCGAGGCAGCGCGCGTTGGCGAGCAATCCTCGCTGGCCACGATCGAGCCCGCCGAGGTGGTGCAGGAGCGCATGGCGCTGTCCGGCTGACATCTCACCGGAGGCATAATCGGACCACAGATGCCCCACTGGGCGCTGCTGCTCAGGCATCCAGGCGATCACCTCAGGGAGGGACTGGGCAAACTCTCTGGCGCGCTTGACCCGCGAGTGGAAGGTGATCGTGCGGTGCAAGCCGTAGCGGCGCATCGCTTGGGCGAGACCGATCTGTCCGGCGAGAGTGCGCGCGTCGGTCACCTCGGTGCCGTCGGTGGTGACGAACCGGCCGCGCTGTGCCCAGTCCCGGTAGGTGGGGTCATCGACTGCTACGACGGCCACCCGGTAGTCGGTCAGCAGGTCGCGTTCGATCGCCTCCGCGAATCCTAGGCGGTGGAACACCGGCCCGAACACCTCTTCGTCGTCCATGGAGGCGACCTCGAAGTCGGCTTCCTTGGCTTGCCGCACGACCCGACCGGTGAAATAGCGCGGGGTTGCGGTCATGAACAGTCGCCGGTCTGCCTTGATCGACTCAGAACTGAGGACGGTGCCGAAACTGGAGGAGACGCGGCCGGCGCAACGATGCGCCTCGTCGGAGATCACCAGATCGAAGGCAGGTACCCGACCCAACTGGAACGCTTCGGCGATCTCGGGGGAGGACTGGTAGGTGGCGAACACCACCCGAGGGCCCGAGCGTCGCCGCAGAAAGGTCGCAATCTCTACGGGGTCGGTCGTTACCGGGAAACCCAGGTCACTCGTGTTCGCGACCACCGCATCCGGCTCGGCCACCGTCTCATCCGAACACACCGGGAGGAAATCGAACGCCTGCGTACTGTGCGCGGTCCACTCCCGCAGCGTTTGCGCCAGCAGTGACAACGAGGGCACCAGTACCAGTGTGCGTTCGGCAGCGAGCGTCTCCTTGACGAACAGCGCGGTCAGGGTCTTTCCTGTGCCACAAGCCATGATCAATTGGCCGCGGTCGTGCTGATCGAAACTTTTCACCACCTTGTCGATGGCGTCGCGCTGATAAGGGCGCGGCTGGCTCTGCACCGGTCGCGGCGGCTGCAGATGGGTTGGAGATGGCGGCCAGTCAACCTCGGCGACCTCGAGGTCACCGCGAAGAAGGACACTGGCTTGTTTCTCCTGCGCCTCCAGAGTGCGCCGGGCGGTACGTCCGATCAGGTCGGTTGTCGCGATCAGCAGTCGGAAGGAGAACTCGGACCGCCCCGACTCGGTCAGGAAGGTATCCACGTCGCGTTTGGTGATGGAGACGGCTGTGTCGTATGCCTTGGCCTGTATCGCCCATAGACGCCCGAGACGATCCTCGGCGACAAGATCAATGCCTGCGTCAGCGCCCCACCGCTGAGGCCAGTCTTTCCAGAGCCACACTCGGCGTAGCTCATGTGCGTAGATCGGATCATGGGTGAGGAACCACTGGCAGATGCGCTCAAACTGACTGCCACGGCGAACTGGATCGGTGTCCAACTGGTTCAACAGATTGCCGAGTGCCGCCATAACGAGGGAGATTAGCGTGCAGATTTCGCAATCCTGGTAGGTGCCTCTGAAGCGGTAGCCGTCGGCACGTGAAGATTTTCGATTCAAGCGGTGAATGAGTGCGCGCACGGCAGGACGTCGGCGGGGTTTCCGGTACCGCTTCGTAGACGAGAGCCTGTTTGGACCCCCCCCGATCCGCACAGCGCTCCCCGCGGCCGTTCTCACCCGAATGAAGACACGGTATGATGAGGGAAGATGGAGGAAGATATGAGAGGGGCACTTGCCGCGCGTGCCGAGCAGATCGCTACTGCAGCTCACTGCGGTCAGGTCGACAAAGCCGGCCAGCCGTACATCACCCACCCCGCCCGCGTCGCAGCCCGCGTCGCCGGCGATGAGAACGCCGTCGCGGCCGCCTGGCTGCACGACGTCGTCGAAGACACCGCGGTCACCCTCGCCGACCTTGAGGAATCGTTCCCGGCCGAGGTCACCATCGCAGTCGATGCGCTGACCCGCCGCCCAGGTGAGGCTCCGGCCGACTACTACTCCCGCGTGCGGGCAGTGCCGTTGGCCCTGACGGTCAAACTCGCGGACATGGCCGACAACAGTGACCCGCAGCGCCTGGCCCGGCTCGACGCCGCCACCCGGGATCGCCTGATCGCCAAATACGCCCGCGCGCGGGCCGAGCTGACCGCCGGTGGGTAGGGCCGAGGACGAAGGCGGCCGCAGATGCATCGATCACCGACAGCACGAGGCGACGTCGATCGACGATGTGCGCCCCGACCCGGCACAGGACCGGCCGGACGTCGACTGGGCCACCGACCCGGCCAGCACCCCGCAGCAGCTCTACGTCGACTATCCGGCCCACGTCGCTGCGCTGGTCGTCGACACGATGACTGCCGTGAAGCAGCAGGAGGCCGCGATGACTGCTGACGTGCTCGCCGTACTCCCCGACGGTGCCCGGATGCACGGACTCGAGTTCCGGATGAAAAGTCCGGCCTCGCTCGCTCGTAAACTCGCCGACCGCGTCAAGGCAGCGCCGTTCGTGGATCCGGAACGGATCGTCGAGAAGATCACCGACGTCGTCCGCTACACCGCGATCTCGCGCCCAGAGCAGGTCGTCGCTACTGCCGCCTCCTTGGTCGCACAGTTGTCCGATCGCGGTTGGACGATCGTCGTGGCCGAGCAGTCCTATCTCGACGGCAATCAGTACAAGGGCCTGCACATGCTTGCCCGTCATCCGGACGGCCTGGTCGCTGAGTTCCAGTTCCACACCGACGCCTCACAGCAGGTCAAGGACGATACCCACGTCGACTACGAGCGCGCCCGCGACACCGGTGTTCCCGCGGCGGAGCGGGCCGCGCTGATCGAGAAGATGACCGCTCGCTGGGCGCAGGTCCCCACCCCACCCGGACTCGCGGAACTGACCGATCTCGGCGGTTGCCCGGTCACACCGAAGAACTATGCCCCACGGAAGATGAATCGCGGAAGGGACGCACGATGAGCCTCTACACCGTCAGTTACCTCGGTCAGGATCAGTGGCTCGCCTACGAGGACACTCAGGCCGCCCGGATCTACGCCTATGTCCCGAACCTGGGTCGGTTCGTGCTGCACCGCCAGCTCGGTCAGGACTTCTACTGGGACAACGAACTCGACTGGACCCCGGTCGATGCTGCGGCCGGCCACGGCATTGTCGAGGCCGGGCAGCTCGGCCAGCTCGATGGCAGCCGGCACAGTGACCTTCTGAACGAGTTGGCCGCCGAACCGGATTGCCGCGCCGTGGACGAGGTGTTCGGCGCTCAGCCGTTGCCCGATCGGATACCCACCCCGCAGGAGTTCGCTACGGCGAAGATCAATGCCTTGGCCGCCGCCGCGCCGGGCAAGTGGCTGACCTACAAGGTCTACGACCGCGACAAGCGCAAGGCGGCCAGCGTCGCCGCCCGCGAGTTGCGTACCGGGAAGATCGCCGCGGTCCGCAAGTCCGGTCTGCGCATCGACTCCCGCGTCACCTCGACCGTCGATGGTCGCTTCGCTGTGGAGATCGCCCGCACCGCTTGAACGAAGGTGTTCCGGCCGGAAGGGACGCACGCCCAACCCTCGGTGGGAGGAAAGGACGCAGTAGGGGACCAGCGTCACACCGCCATCGTGGTGCTGCCGTCGGTGTCGATCTAGGCCGTGGCGGTATCGCTGGCATGTTGGAAGTGGCCGGCTTCGATCTTCTTTCGAGCGGCACTGAAGGCGCGGTTGGAGGTGGCTGGAGCCTCGGCGTCGATTTGCGCTTTCTCCTGGGCGAATTCCCGCGCGAGGTTGCGCAGTGATTCCGGGGCTGGGTTCAGGGCCGGCGACAGATCCAGGCGTAGAGCCTGCCGAATTTGCACGCGAAGAGCGTTCATCCGGCGCCCGGCCTTGAGATGTCGTTCCTGGGCATCCTTGGGTTTCAAGAAGGTGAGCAGTCCGGATGCGATGGCCGCGATGAGCGCGGCGACGCCGGTGACAGCCGGAGCAGCCTCGGTGAGCACTGTCGCTGCAGCAACGCTGGCAGCTACGGTCGACGCGATACCCACCCAGAAGTTGCAGCGGGCGAGAACCTCGGCGGAGGCGAAATGCGCCTTCTCGGTCCATAACAGGTCTTCCTCGAGGGCTTCGAGCTCCTGCGTCGCGGCGGCGAGCAAGGCACTGAGGTGATCGGCATTCTCAGTCATCTACGGCTCTCTGTAGTCGCTGGGGGCGGTTGTCCCGCCGTGTTCGAGGCATCTTGGGGGTCACATAGGGGTGGAGCACTCGGGCTTGAGAGAAGCGATCGGTCCGGTCGGGCCCATCGCCGTGCCAGATGCCGGTGGCGCACCACAGCTCGTAATAGACGAGCCACTCCAGTGCCCACGGGACAAAAGTCTCGACGAAGAGCATGTGGCGCTTCCAGTCGCCTGGTTCCGCCACGCACAGGCTCCCGTCGTCGTAGACGTGTGGAAGCCGTCCGGTTTCATCAGGCCGAAGCGGAGGATCCGTGACGTAGATCGACGGCGTCCTTGCATGGTCGGCGATCAGCTGCAGGGAGTAGGCGCGGCTGATTTGTAGGGGCTGGACGCGTGCGGTCCACGTCAGGCGTCGTGCTGTCAGACTGACTGTGCTGTCGGGGAAGCTTCGTCGCAGCCACAGGGCTTGGAGTGCGAGGCTTACCTCAGCGCAGTCCGCCGGCAAAGCTGTGCCCCCTCACGCGGCGCGTGGCGGCCGAGTCCGGGGCGACGCGCAGTCCAGTGTTGGTATGCAGCCGCAGTGATCCGTCGTCCCGTGCGCTGCGCAGGTCGCCAGCGAGAGTTTGCACGGCCCCTGTGGCGAAGCGGCTGCCGAATGCTTCCTTGAGAAACGGGATCGTCTGGTCCAGACCAGATTTGGTTTCCAGTCCGCTGAACGTCGTCGCGGCGGCGTCAAGCCATTCGAAGAACCGGGCGGCACGCTGCGGCTCGGTGGCCCAGTACTCCGTGAAGTTCTCGTCGGGCTGGGCCGGGTTGGGCAGGCTCCAGTGACCGGCTTCCGCGTGGAGGTGCTCCGGCATCGAGGCGACGATCTGGCGCAGTGCCTGGTGCAGGTCCGTCCCACCCCGATAGGCGTGCGCTGCCAGTGTCGTGAGGACGATCGAGGAGGGTCGTTGGTCGGGTCGATCTGAGAAATGGATGTCTCGGTGGCGCTTGAGCGCTTGGACTGCCCTTTGTAGCACCGATCGCTGCCGCCATTCGGGTACCTGCTGAACCTCGAGGCGTTTCTCCTCCATCTCATGGCTAGCCATCAGTCGCCGGCGTGCCTGTGTGCGGAACCACTGGGCGTATCCCAAGGGGTTGGAGGGAAGCCAGCGGTGGACGTCCTTGTCGGTGATGAGCAGGTTGTCGCCCGCTGCCTCCGTGTTCGGGATCGCGGGGAGCACGTCCATGTGCATGCCTGGCCATGTGAGCGTCCAGCAGCGGGAGCTCTCCTCGACCTCGGGGAAGCCACTTACCGCGCGTGTCGCGTAGAGCCGGACTGCGTTGCCGACTTCGTCCTTGAGCTCTTCCTGCGAGATCGAGGTCTTGGTGATGTCGCGTACCGCGACGAGGTCGATGTCGATGTCGTCGTTTCGGTTGACGTTACGTACGACGGTTCCGAGCATGAACGATCCCTGCGCGAATACCTTGTTGGCTCCACGGGTGGAAGCCCATAGCTCATCCAGGACCACGCCGAGTTCCTCGTACCGCTGCACGACAGCGTCGCGTTCTACGGAGGTGATGTCCAGCTCGCGCAAACCCCCAACTAGCAGTTGATCGAGGTCACTCGGCATCGCGTGAGTGGTTACCAGAGTCATACCTGTAGGTCCCTCTCGGTGATTTATGCGCCTGCTGGGTTTACGGGTAGGGAGAAGGCCGCGGCCGGTCCGAAATACGTTGGATGATCACGTCCTTGCACTCATTTCAGACACGACATGTTGTGTTTCCAAGCTCTCGGCAGCATTGACCCAACGACTAACCGACCGCGACCGGGGGAATGGACGCCTGACCCGGTGGGACGGCGGATACGTCCCTCGGCCGCCGCCTGCGCCAGCAGCTCGTGGTCCTGCGTGCAGGCCTCCGGCGCGGTGCCCACGACCATGAGTGACTGGCTGTTGGATGACGTCAATGAAGTTCAGATGAACCCATGTTGCGACGGGGTGCCGCCCCGGATGCCCACAGGCGCCCCGGGGCGGCTACGCCCTAATGCTTGACCGGCTTGATCGTGACCTTGCGGATGGGTGCCGGCAACGTGATGGTCTTACGCTGGCCGGGTTTGATCGTGATGCCTCGCGAAATCATCGCGATCACCCCTTGGGAGGGAAGGGATCGTTGCCCGGCGCGACGGTGTCGGATGCACGGATCCGGCTGTCCCGACCATGGGTGACGAGCTCGCCTCCGCCGTTGTTGCCAAGGATCTTGCGAGCCGCGGCTTGTGCCTCCGCCTGGGTCCTGGTGTGTGCGCTGGCACGTTGGGCGCCGGGCGCCTTGACTTTCCAGCCTCCATTGGGGTCTGGCACGACATGCCGTCGGTTGGAAGTGGCCATGGGTGGCTCACTTTCTGTGCGAGACCAGCCGGCTGATCGACGCGTTCTTTTGCGCCAAGCAGGGACGAGGAGTTACGTTGGGCTAGAACCTCCTACAGTTCACCCGACAGCTCCGTACCGATCCGGCTCCCGGATGGTCCGGGGCTTTCGGTCGTTTGAAACACTACACCTTGTGTCCGACGGATACATAGAACACAGGATCTTGTGAGTTACAAGGTTGATATTCGCAGGTCGTACATCTCAGATCTCGGCGTTCACGGCATCTATCGGCGTGTTGCGGGGGCGATCGACTCACACGTCAGGGCACAGCCGGGGCATTTCTCCTGTCACTGTCCCCATCGGTTGAGCCAGTCCAGATCGACGAGGAACCGTTGCCTGTGCGATCCGCACAGCATGTGCCGATCGCGCGAGAAGTTGACCAGCCGTTCCATTGCTCCATCCTTTTGGCGCACTGAGTCATAGACGGGATCTGCGGGACCGTCTACCGGAGCGAACCCTGAGCTCGACTTTGATCTTGTGACGAGATGTCTACGAAACGACAGAGCCTTTGATGCTCGTGTTGCTGATCGGCACCTCGATCCGGTCGCGGGCGACGACGACGCCGTCTTTGATGACGTAGCACTCGACGACGTGCTCGCCCTTGAAGTCCGAGTGTTCCACCCGGGTGTTGGGCCTGGTCGATTCGACGATCTGACCTCGAATCGCGTCTCGTCGTTCGGCTTCCGGCCCACGGTTGAGTACCTTCCACTTCAGTGTGTAGGGCTCTTCGACCGAGCAGCTGGTGACAGCGAACTTCAGGCTCTTGTCGGCCTTGAGGAGGAGCCCGCCGCGGCGCATTGCTCGGAGCCAGGTCGGACGCCAGCCGGCCTGTGTTACCTCGCAGTCGATGACCACCGTCTCTGTGACGTCGACGGGGAAGCGGTCCTCGATGAACTGCTCGGTGTTCCGGTACGACTTGGCTGCCTCGCTCGCGGTCGTGGCCAGTGGCACGGACGTCCCGAAGATATCGCGCCACTTCTTGTTCGCCGCGGCCTTGCCTTCGGCCTCGATCGCCTCGAGGCAGCGGTGGTACGCCTTCTTGGCCTTCGGTTGAAACTTTGCCTTGACGTTCACTCGCTGTCGGCTGCCCAGCGCCAGGTAGTAGTCCTGCTCCGGTGCGTCTTTGAGGAATGCGAAGAAGTCGCGGGCCATGAGGTCGAACGAGCCGGTGCCCGCCGAGTCGTAGTCGTTGGTTTGCGCGAAGAAGTTGTAGACCAGGGTGTCGATGAGCAGGCCGCCCATGTTCACGCCGTTCGCGTTTTTCCACGCCCGGACCATCCGCGCGAGGTGGCGCATGTTCGTCGAGGTGCGGTCGTTGCATTCCTTCGTCGCCGCGATCTCCTTGCGCGGCTTGGTGACTTTCCAGTCCTTGGCCTTCGTGTCCGGGTAGTCGAGACTGCCGTCGGCGTTCTCGAACGCGGGTTGGACCTCGAACTTGAAGGCGTTGCTCGTGAATTGCACGCGTACGACGCACTGGTCGACCCGGACCGAGGTGTTCGGGTACCGAGCTTTGAGGTCGTCGCGGACTCGCTCCAGCATCCGGCGCGGGCCGGTCTCGTTGCTGTAGCCGGAGCGGATCCCGGGAGGGAGGATGAAGATCATGTCGAGGTCGGACACGCCCTTGATAGCGGTGTGCCGGCCGAACGATCCGACCATCAGCTTGTAGTCGGTGCAGGCGTTCTTGGAGCGGAAGTCCTTGTTGAGTGCCTTGGTGATCTCGTCCCGGCGCGCGGCCACCGCTGCTGCGGTTTCCCCTACCTTGAGGTTGGCCAGCAGCGTGTCGAAGATTTCGGACGTCTTCATAGTCACGCCCCGCCCTCATCGAGCCGAAGCGCCGTCGGGAGGAAGAGGTCGATCTCGCGCGAGGTGAACGTCATTTCCTCGTTGTTCTTCAGTCCGTCCTGGGCGCGGGAGAACGCTGTGCCGCTTGTCCGCGGCGCGGCCGCGTAGACCTCGCGCGCCGCTTCCTGCAACCTGTCGCGGCGCGACCGGGCGTCCGCATCGGAGATCTCGCCGGACATCAGATCGGCGATGAGTGAGATGTAGGATTCCCGCACGTCCCAGATGCGGGAGGCGACGTCCCGGTGGGCGTCGGCCTCCTCCTTGAAATTGAAGGTCGTCGCCCCCAGGCTCATCCAGCTGACCAGAAGTGCAATGAACGAGGTCGCGAGAGTGGTCAGCATCGCATTGCCGAGCAGGCCGACTACTGCGGCGAGGAAGGCGCCGGAGCTGACCGCGGTGAGGGCGATGAGAATACCTTGCTGCCATCGATGCTTGGTGAAGCAGATGTCGGCCTGCTTCTCGTGAGTCTTGTGGCTATACACCACTCGCCCGAATGATTCGCGCACCTGCGCAAGCAGGTAGGGATCGCGGTCCGGGACCGCAACGTGCTCGTTGGTCAATTCGCTCCGATCGCCTGTGAACCTTGAGAGCACGCTCGACAGCGAGCGTGCCGGTTCTGAGTATGGCGGTGGCCGCCGACAGGTCGGAACTGCGTACCGTGGCGACGCTGATTGCGAAGGCCCACCGCTTCGTGTGGCAGCGGTATGTGGGTGCGGTGGTGTTCACCTCGGTGGACGACGAGGGGGAGACGCTGAGCTTGCGTGAGGGGCAGGTGGAGGCGTTGCTGACGACGGCGGGTCTGGGTGGTGCGGTCGTGGTGGATGCGACGGTGGACGAGGCGGAGGTGGGGGCGTGATGCGTTCGGCGGTGATCGAGTGGACTGGGGTGTCGTCGCATTGTGTGGTGGTGAATGTGCCTGCGGATTTCGATCCGGAGGTCGTGGAGTTGGGTGATGCGCTGGGTTCGCTCGAGGATGACGGTTTCCTCGGGGTGGTGCGGGAGGGGATCGTGGTGCGGTTTCGGGATGTGCCTGATCCTGGGGCTGAAGAGTTGTTCGGTTGTTGATGGGGTGGGGGGCCGGGTCGTGTGTGGCGGTCCGGCCTTCTGCCGTGTTGGCGGTGGTGGTGGGGGTGGGTGTCGGGGGTGTGTGGGGTGGTGAGGTGGTGGGGTGTTGTTTTCGGTGTGTTTTTGAAATGTGTTGTGGCGCAATGGGTGCTGTGAATCATGTTGATGTGCATGGTTTTATTGTTGTAATGCGCATGATGGTTTGATGTTATCGGGTTATGTGCTTGGTGTGTAACGTAATTGGTGATTGTTCGTGTTTCTGCTTTTCTGGTTCTGTTTTCGGGCGTGGGGTATGATGGGAGCATGATGTCGGGACGGGGAGTCAGCAGCGCGGCGGTGGTGTGCGCAGCGCGTCCCGGCCTGTCGATGCTCTCCGGTGTGGCATGTGAGGTGACGATGAAAAATGTTGGTGCACATGGAACATCGCTGTCGAGCGGAGCGCAGCGACGCGGGCGACGGCAACGTGACTGGACCACCTCCGAGCCGCGCAGCGGCTCCCGAGCGGGGAGCGCAGCGACCCGCCCGTTCCCCGGCGCGGAGCGCCGGGGAGAGCGCCGCG
>NZ_SLVY01000005.1 GCF_004345605.1 Rhodococcus sp. SMB37 | reverse complement strand
GTGCGGTTGATGCGGGCGTTGTGGTCGGGGGAGCGGACGGATTTCGGGGGGGAGTTCTACAACACGGTGGGGGCGTCGATCTATGACGTGCCCGATGGTGGTATTCCGGTGTATGTGGCGGCGGGTGGTCCGGTGGTGGCGCGGTATGCGGGTCGGGCGGGGGATGGGTTCATCTGCACGTCGGGTAAGGGCATGGAGCTCTATACCGACAAGTTGTTGCCTGCGGTGGCGGAGGGTGCGGCGAAGGCCGAGCGTGATGTGGCGGGGATCGACAGGATGATCGAGATCAAGATTTCGTATGACACGGATCATGATCGGGCGTTGGAGAATACGCGGTTCTGGGCGCCGTTGTCGTTGTCGCCGGAGCAGAAGCACAGTATCGAGGATCCGATCGAGATGGAGGCGGCGGCGGATGCGTTGCCGATCGAGCAGGTGGCGAAGCGGTGGATTGTGGCGTCGGATCCGGAGGAGGCGGTGGAGCAGGTGAGGGCGTATGTGGATGCGGGGTTGAATCATTTGGTGTTTCATGCGCCGGGTCATGATCAGCGGCGGTTTCTGGAGTTGTTCGAGCGGGATCTGGCTCCGCGGCTACGCGCCCTCGACTGAGTTCGGATCATGCGGGCCGCGCCGCGCGTCGGTGCGGCCCGCATTAGGGTGAGATCCATGAGCGCCAACGTAGGGTCAGTGTCGAGCATCTACATCGCGGCCCCCGAGGGCGACACCGGGAAATCAGCCGTTGCGCTGGGCGTACTGCAGATGTTGTGCGCCTCCACCGCACGCGTCGGGGTGTTCCGGCCCATCGCCCGCTCCGACAGCGACACGGACTACATCCTCGAACTTCTCCTCGAATACACGACCGTCGACCTCGAGTACGACGACTGTATCGGCGTCAGCTACGACGACGTCCATGCCGACCCGGAAGCGGCGCTCAGCGACATCGTCACCAAGTACCATTTCGTCGCTGATCGGTGCGACGCCGTCGTCATCGTCGGCAGCGACTTCACCGAGATCACGAACCCCAGCGAGTTGTCGTACAACGCGCGGATCGCCGCGAATCTCGACGCACCCGTCTTGCTCGTCCTGCGCGGTGCGGGGCGTACCCCCGACGAGATCGCCCAGATTGCCGCGGTGTGTGCGCACGAACTGTCGGCGCACCACGCCCACCTCGGCGGAACCGTCGTCAACCGTTGCGACCCGGACCGCCTCGACGACGTCACGGCGGCGCTCGCCGACCGCACCGAAACCGTGTGGGCGCTGCCCGAAACCCCGATTCTGATGGCTCCGACGATGGGCGAGCTGCAGACCGCCATCGACGGTGAACTCTACAGCGGTGACTCCGACCTGCTGCAGCGCGAAGTGCTGCGCATCATGGTCGGCGGTATGACAGCCGAGCACATCCTCGAACGCCTCACCGAAGGCGTCGTGGTGATCGTGCCCGCCGACCGCACAGACGTCATCCTCGCGCTCGTCAATGCCAATGCCGCAGAAGGATTCCCGACGCTCGCAGGCATCATCATGAACGGTGGGCTGCTGCCCCACCCGGCGATCGCGCAGCTCGTCGCGGGTCTCAAGCCGAGCCTGCCGATCCTCACCACCGGGCTGGGCACCTTCGATACAGCCTCGGCGGCCGACCGCACACGAGGGCGCATGGCGCTCTCGGCGCAACGCAAGATCGAGACCGCGCTCGCGTTGATGGAGCAGCATGTGGACGCGTCGGAACTGCTCGAACGACTGCGGTTGCCACGTCCTTCGGTGACGACCCCGCAGATGTTCGAATATCAGCTCGTCGACCGGGCACGCGAACAACGACGTCACATCGTGCTGCCAGAGGGCGATGACGACCGGATTCTGCGCGCCGCGGGACGGGTCCTTCAGCGACGCATCGCCGACCTGACCATTCTCGGTGACGAGACTGCGGTGCGTCAGCGAGCCGCCGAGCTCGGCATCGACATCTCGGCGGCGAGCATCGACGATCCGCGCAAGTCCGCGCACATCGACACGTTCGCCGAGGAGTACACGCGGCTGCGGGCGCACAAAGGCATGACCGTCGAGCGTGCACGCGAAATCATGCGCGACATATCGTATTTCGCCACCATGATGGTGCACCTCGGGATCGCCGACGGCATGGTGTCGGGTGCAGCGCACACCACCGCGCACACGATCCGGCCCTCCTTCGAGATCATCAAGACCGAACCGGGCGTCTCGACGGTGTCGAGCATCTTCCTGATGTGCCTGTCGGATCGCGTGCTCGCCTACGGTGACTGCGCCGTGGTGCCCGACCCGACCGCCGACCAGCTCGCAGACATCGCGATCTCGTCGGCGACCACCGCAGCGCGATTCGGCATCGAACCGCGCATCGCCATGCTCTCGTACTCGACCGGCGAGTCCGGCTCGGGCGCCGACGTCGACAAGGTCCGCACCGCAACTGCACTCGTACGGGAACGGCGACCGGACCTGCCGGTGGAAGGGCCGATTCAGTACGACGCCGCGATCGAACCGTCGGTGGCCAGCACGAAACTTCCCGATTCCGCCGTGGCGGGCAAAGCGACCGTATTCATCTTCCCCGACCTGAACACCGGCAACAACACCTACAAGGCGGTGCAGCGCAGCGCCGGTGCGGTCGCTGTCGGCCCCGTGCTCCAAGGTCTGAACAAGCCCGTCAACGACCTGTCGCGCGGTGCGCTCATCCAGGACATCGTCAACACCGTGGCGATCACCGCAATCCAGGCCCAGGGAGATGCCCAGTGAGTACTCCGAACCCGCTGACTGCAGGCACCGTCCTCGTGCTCAACTCGGGCTCGTCGTCGATCAAATTCCAGCTCATCGACCCCGAGACGGCCGAGGCGCCGGCACACGGACTCATCGAACGGATCGGTGAACCCGACGGGCGGATCGTTTTCCACCACACCACGGGAACAGAGGAACACCTCGGGGAGATCCCCGATCACCGGACCGGTCTGCGGAAGGTGCTCGAGATGCTCGAAGGGCTCGGCCGCCCGCTCGAAGAGGTCGGGATCGTCGCCGTCGGTCACCGACTCGTCCATGGCGGCGACCGGTTCTACAAGCCGACGCTCATCGACGACTCGGTGGTGCAGGCCGTCTCCGACCTGTCCGTGCTCGCGCCTCTGCACAATCCGGCGAACGTCATCGGCATGGAGGTGGCCCGCGAAGAGCTACCCGACGTCCCGCACGTGGGAGTGTTCGACACCGCGTTCTTCCATTCGCTGCCGGCCGCTGCGGCGACCTACGCGATCGACCGGGACATCGCGCGGGAGAACGGTGTTCGCCGCTACGGATTCCATGGGACGTCTCACGAATACGTTTCGAATCGTGCCGCCGCGTTCCTGGGCCGTGACTACGGTGAGCTGAATCAGGTGGTGCTGCACCTCGGGAACGGTGCGTCGGCATCGGCGATCGCCCGTGGCCGCCCGCTCGACACGTCGATGGGTCTGACGCCCCTCGAAGGGCTCGTGATGGGCACGCGCAGCGGCGACATCGACCCCGGTGTCCTGATGCATCTCAACCGGGCCGCTGGGATGAACGTCGACGAGATCGACCGTCTCCTCAACCGCAGTTCCGGGTTGAAGGGCCTCTCGGGCGTCAACGACTTCCGGGCCCTTCTCGCGCTGATCGCCGACGGTGACGCCGACGCGAAACTCGCCTACGACGTGTACGTGCACCGTCTGAAGAAGTACATCGGTGCCTATCTCGCGATCCTCGGCGGAATCGACACGATCGTCTTCACGGGCGGGGTGGGGGAGAACAACATCGACGTCCGCCGCGACAGCCTTGCCGGCATGGAACGGCTCGGCATCGTTGTGGACCCGGCACGCAACGAGGAATCCGGTGGCGGTGAGCGCCGAATCTCCGCCGACGACTCGCAGGTCGAGGTGCTCGTGATCCCCACCGACGAGGAGCTCGCAATCGCGCGGGCCGCCGTCGCTTTCGCGTAACCCGATGTTCCGCGCGAGGACTACAGGAGGCTCCGGGGCCGGATGGCGTTCGCGAGGTCGACGAGTGTATAACGATGCATGCGCGCCGGCGCCTGCCTTGCGAGTTGACGCAACGCGGCCTCGGTGCCTCGTCGCAATCCCCGCTCGGTGAACGGTACGTCCAGGAAACGCGTGTGTTCGTGCCGGGAGCTGTGGCCGGCGCGCACCCACTCGAGCGCGGTGCTGAGTACGAGCGCTTCCATCTGGAGGGCGCGTCCCTCATCCGGCGGTAGAGCGGACACCCGCCGCGCCGCCTCTCGGAGGTCGGATTCGGTGACCGACTCGATGTCGCCGTCCCTCAACAGGATCAGCGTGCTCGTCATGTTCGCTGCACTGTGATGCCGTGACGTGGCCGGCACCTGATCGAGGATTTCCACCGCCGCGGTGAGGTTTGCGCGCGCGGTGAGCTGACGCGCCAAACCGAATGCGGCACTGACGATGTTGTGATCTGTACGCCACACCGTGCGATAGGACTCCTCGCAGAATCGTCGCCACGCAGACGGGTCGTCGCTCTCCCAATGCTGAAGGATCAACTCTGAGGTTGCGGCCAGCGCGAGCTTGGGCGCCAGCTCACCCGGCAACGCCTCGATCACCTTCTCGAATCGTCCGAACGCAACCTCGAGTTCCTCCATGAGCACCGACGCGAGTCCCGCGTACCAGTCGATGCGCCAGTCGGAGCCGATTTCGTTCTCCAGACGTTGGAGGACCTCGACGGCGTGTTCGGCTTCCCCCAGATCGAGATAGGCGCGTGTCTCGGCGAGTGTGAGTTCGCGGGAGAAGGCCACACCCGCGCTCCCGACGACGCGCTCGATGCCGCTCTCGCGGGCGTGCCGCAGCGAGTCGAGGGTCTGTTGCGGTTCACTGTGGACCGCAGCGGCGAGCAGCGCCGCGCTCGGATCGTTCGGATCGAGTAGCGGAACGGGAAGTGCCGCAGCCACATCGCGTGCTTCGATCGTGGAGTCCCGCTCGACCCCGTCGACGTACACATCGGTCTGTGCGATCGCCTCGTCGGTCCCGAAGGTGGTGCGCGGGGGACTGAACATGCGCGACAGACCCGGGTGCTCCGTGCCGCTCTTCTGTGACAGGATTTCTCGCAGAACTCCGGTCAGCTGGCCCGCGAGCTCGTCGGCCGACGCGAAACGCCGATTCGGATCGGGATCGGTGGCGCGCAGCAACAGCCGGTGGAACGAGTCGTGCTCGGCGAGGAGAGGCGCGTCGACGGGTGTGGGAAGTCCGTCGAGATAGCGTCCCTTGTCGGAGGGCATATCGAGGGTGAGCACCGCGAGGGTACGCCCGACCGTGTAGATGTCGCTGGCCACCGTCGGCCCGGTCCGTACGATCTCCGGTGCCTGGTAGCCGGGCGTGCCGTACAGGTACCCGTAGTCCTCGATCCCCGCGACGGCACCGAGATCGATGAGCTTGAGTTGCTCGTCGGTGACCATGATGTTCTCGGGTTTGAGGTCGTTGTAGACCAACCCGATCTCGTGCAGGTAGCCGAGAGCCGGCAGCGTCTCGAGTAGATAACCGATGGCCTGTTCGACAGGCATCCGCTTGTCGGGATAGGTACTGAGCACTTCGCGGAGCGAGTTACCACCCACGTACTCCATGACGATGTAGCCCATCGGGGTGCCGTCCGGCTGCGGGTGTTCGACGAAGTTGTAGATCCGGACAATGCTCGGATGACTCACTTCGGCGAGGAACTGTTTCTCCGCGACCGCGACCGCCTGGGCTTCCGCGTCACCGCTGTGGAGCAGTCCCTTGAGGACGACCCACCGGTCGCTGACATTCCGGTCGATCGCGAGGTAGATCCAGCCGAGTCCACCGTGTGCGATGCATCCCTGTACCTCGTACTGGCCTGCGACGAGTGCACCCGGGTGCAAGGCGGGCGTGAACTCGAACCGCGACCCACATTTCGGGCAGTTCCCCGACGTGGCGCCCGGGCCTTTCGGGGTGCTGCGCCCCACCGGGGTACCGCACTTCCAGCAGAAGCGTTTCCCCTCGGCGACATGAGGGTTGCGCAGGATCGCGGAAGACGGGTCGATGGGTGCGGGCACCGGGACCTCGACCAGATCCGCGACCCGCCGCCGCAGGTGCCCGCGCGAGCGCGAACGCCGAGTCGACGACCGTTGCGACGGAGTGCTTGCATGTGGTGCCGAATCGGGCAGTGGTGATCGCTGTGTGGCTGGAGCCGACCGTTGTGTCGCTCTCGTCGAACCTCCGGGTGACGGTGTCGACCTCCCTGCCGCCGTCGCACTGCGTTCGGTTGCCGGGGCGGCGGCCTGCGTCGCGGGGCCGGAGTCGGGCTCTTCAGGGACGTCGGGTTCTTCGGTGCCGGTCATGGATACCTCAATCGACGTACGTCGGGGCCGGTGGGGCGGGCGCCGGACCGAGAACCTGGAGGTACCGGTTGTACAACTCGGTCCACGTGCCGTCGGCACGGATTCGCGCGAGGGTGCCGTTGACGGCGCGCACCACGGCGTCGTGGTCGCGGGGGATACCGATGCCGTACGGCTCGGAACCCAGCGACGGGCCGACGAGCTCGAGGTACGGGTCCTGCGAGGCGAGTCCGGCGAGGATCGTGTCGTCGGTGGACACCGCGTCGACCTGTCGCTGTTGCAGGACGACGAGGCAGTCCGCCCACGACGGAACGGTGAGGATCGACGCCGCTGGTTGCAGCTGCTGCATCCGGGTCAGCGATGTCGTACCGGCTGCGATACACACGCGCCGGCCGGCGAGGTCCGATGCGCTGCGGATGTCGGAGTCCTTGACGACGAGTACCCGCTGCTGCGCGAGGAAGTACACCGTCGAGAAGTCCACATGCTCGCGTCGTGCGCAGGTGATACTCATCGTCTTCGCGACGATGTCGACCGTCCCGTCCTGCAGGGCTCGCTCACGTTCCGCGGAATTCAGGATCCGGAACTCCACGGCCTCGGGGTCGCCGAGGATGTCGCGGGCGATCTCGCGGGCGATGTCGACGTCGAATCCGGCGATACGGCCGGTCGCGGGGTCGCGGTAGCTCATCAGGTTGCTGCCGGTGTCGAGCCCGACGATCAGACGACCACGGGCCGAGATGGCGTCGAGAGCAGCTCCGGTGTCGTTGTCTGTGGGACGCAGACTTGCGGTGGGATCGCCGCACTCCGTCGGGGTGGGGAACGCAGAGGGGGACGGAGCGAAGGCTGCGCCCTCGGGCATCGGGAGCGAGACGGTCGCGGTCTCGGTGGTCGACTCGCGTGGCGGTACCTCGGTGGAACACCCCGCCGCCACCGCTGCGGCAACACACACGGCAGCGAGCCAGGGACCCGCCTGACGTCGCCAGGTCACTGGTACTCCCGAAGTCGCGGCCACAACCCGATGATGACACTGATCAGCGACAGCACCATCAGCGCGATCGCCACGGGCGCGAGACCCGACAACGTGCGCGAGGCTCGGAACTCGTTGTCGCGAAGTTCGTTGCGGGTTTGCTCTATTCCTTCGCCCAGCGCTGTGTCGAGGCGGGCGAACTGTGCGGTTGCTTCGTCGGGACCGGGCCCGGTGGCGAGTACGGCAGCAGCGGTGTAATCGCCACGCTCGAGCGCCGCCACAGTCCGTGCGTGCGAGTTGATCCATGCTGTCCGGGCTACTTCGGCCTGGTCTACCGCGTCGGTGCCGATCTCCACCGCACCGTTCGATGTGTACTGCTCGAGGAGATCCCCGAGTCGAGTGATCGTCTCATCGAATGCTCCGGTGTACATGCCGGTCACATCGCGCCGCGCGAGCAGGAGTGTTTCGGCTGTGCGCGATTGTTGTGCGAGGATCCGGCTCTCGGTGAGATCGGCGAGCGGCTCCGCGCCCTGTTCGATGGCGCGTTCGGTGGCGTTGGACGACACGAGCCCGGCTATCAGCAGCCAGCACAGCAGTGCTCCGGTAGCGCCGATGGCGATGATCAGCCCGGGGTTGAACGTGCGACGGGTCTTTCGACTGATGAGGACGTGGGCAGCACACAATGCGGCCACGGTGACGAGGAGCAGGCCGATCGCACTCCAGGGGGGAGCGACCGCTGCCCGCTGGGTCGAGTTGACCGCGGTCTCACCTTGCGTGTGGAGCTCCTGGGCCACCGGGAGCATCGACGTCTGCATCATGTTGGATGCTTCCGTCAGGTAGGCGGCACCCACCGGGTTACCGGTCCGATTGTTGGCGCGTGCGGTCTCGATCAACCCCGTGTACATGGGGAGCAAGCGCGCGATCGCCGCGATGTTCGCGGCGCCGAACTCGTCCTCTTCTGCCAGGCCGGCCGCCGCGACCACGAGCTCTCCCGAGGCCTCCGCGATCGCCTCGACATAGCGGTCGCGTACCTCGGCGGGTTCGATCCCGCCCGAGATGAACCCGGTGACGGCTGCCGCATCGGCAATGGACAACGCGCTGTACAGATTCTGGGCGGCGTTCGCGAGCGGCTCGGTGGTGGCGAGGAGCCGGTCGTGCGTGGCCTTCCGACTGCCCGCGACCTGGGCGGATGCCAGACCTGACACCACCAGGAGCACCGCGAGTACCAACCCCAGCGAGATCAATTTGGCGGGTGTCGAGCGGAACAGCTCCCGCAGGCCGTCGACGCGGCCGCCCGGCCCTTCGGAGTCTTCTGCGGGCGGTGTCGAACCGCCGACGGAATCGATCGGAGGGGTCACTCGTACATTCACGGCGAGCCCCTTCCTGGAAAACCTGATTGTGGCGAGCATATAAGTTGAATGGGGAGAATCGGCAGGCGTCCACATTGTCGGAGTTCCTTCCGGAGTGCGCGAGCCCCGGAAACCCGACACATGAAATGGGACGTCGCCCTCGCGATGTCGAGGGCCAGGAAGGCGGAGGCAATGCACGGTGACGGGGACGGCTGGGCCGTAGGACCCGACGGAGGACGTCGATGGGGTGTGCACGGCGCCGCGGGCCTGCTGCTGCGTGCACCCTGCAGTGACGGAACCCCGTCGGTGTTGCTTCAGCTTCGTGCGGCGTGGAGCCACCAGGGCGGAACCTGGGCGTTGCCCGGCGGTGCGCGCGACAGTCACGAATCCCCCGTCGACGCCGCCGTACGCGAGGCACACGAGGAAGCAGGCATCGACATCAATTCCGTTGCGGTGCGTTCCGAGCGGATCACCTCGGGAACACCCGGTTCCTGGACCTACACTACCGTCGTCGCAGATGCTCCCGCGCCGCTCGATACCACTATGAACGGGGAGAGCACCGAACTGCGGTGGGTGTCGGAGTCCGACGTCGAGTCGATGCCGTTGCACGCGGGATTCGCAGAGGCGTGGTCCGCGCTGCGCACCCGCCCGGTGCGGATGCTGCTCGACACCGCGAACGTACTCGGGGCCAGTGGGCCGTCCGGCTGGTGGCGCGACCGGCCCGGCGCCACCGGTGCGCTGCTCGCAGACATCGCCGCGGCCCTGCCGCGCACCGTCGAACTCCCGGATGGAACGTTCGGGTGGGTGTCGCGGGTCGAGGCAGTCCTCGAAGGGCAGGCGCGCAGCGCAGTCGTCGATGATGCCCGCACCCACGTGCATACAGCCGACGGAAGCGGCGACGACGAACTTGCGCGGCTTGCCGCGACCACAGTTCCCATCACGGCGACCGCGCTCGATCCGGCGGTGACGGTGGTGGTGACCGCCGATCGCGGCCTGCGTGATCGGTTACCCCAGGACACGGTCGCGTTGTCCCCGTCGACGGTGCTCGGCTGGCTGTAGCGAGTCAGGCCGGCAGCGCAGCCTTGAGCGCCGCCGCAGCAGCGCGGGGGTCGTCGGCCTTCGTGATTGCTCGCACCACGGCGATGCGCTGCGCGCCCGCGTCGAGCACCTGCGGGAGACGTTCGAGATCCACGCCGCCGATCGCGAACCACGGCCGCTGCGGATGCGACGCGTGCACCTCGCGGATCACGTCGAGCCCCGCTGCCGAGCGTCCCGGCTTCGTCGGGGTGTCCCACACCGGACCGGACGCGAAGTAGTCCACGCCGTCCTCGCCGTCGGCGAGGACGGCCTGCGCGCGGCTGGCAGTCGACCGGCCGATGACGATGTCGTCGCCGAGGATCCGCCTCGCCTGCTTCACCGGAAGGTCGCCCTGCCCGAGGTGCAGGATGTCGGCGCCGGCGGCGAGCGCGATGTCGGCCCGGTCGTTGACCGCGAGCAGCGCACCGTGGCGTGCGCACGCATCGGCGATCACTTCGAGTGCGGCGAGTTCCTCACCGGCCTCGAGTCGGCCGAACTTCTTCTCACCTGCGGAATCCTTGTCGCGCAACTGCACGATATCGACGCCGCCGACCAGGGCTTCTTCGATGAACCGGGCGAGGTCACGGGTGTCGCGACGGGCATCGGTGCACAGGTACAACCGCGCGGTCGCGAGGCGTCCACGGGGGTCAGGATGGTTGCCGCGGTAGGTGGTCCGGTAGGTCGTCACGGACAAGACGGTAGCCTCTACCTCGGAAGTGACAACACGGGAGTCCCGAGGAACGCGGGGCTGAGAGGGGGCCTGCCGGCCCCGACCGTTATGACCTGAACCGGATCATGCCGGCGCAGGGAGTGAGGTGGATGTCGTGTCGACAGTAGCTGTCATCGGTGGCGGTGTGATCGGTCTGTCCGTCGCGTGGCGTGCGGCCCGCGCGGGGTGGACGGCCACCGTCCACGACCCCGATCCGGGGTCGGGCGCTTCATGGGTGGCCGGTGGAATGCTCGCGCCGCTGTCGGAGGGGTGGCCGGGGGAAGAACACGTCCTCGGTCTCGGAGCGGCGTCGCTGCAGCGCTGGCCGGAGTTCGCGCACGCCCTCGAACGCGAGACCGGCATCGACGTCTTCACAGCGGGAGCGTCGCTGACCGTCGCACTGGACGCTGCGGACGCTGCGGACCTGCGCACGATCGCGTCGTGGGTGGGGGAGCAGGGCTACGAGATGCGGATCCTCACGCGGGCCGAGATCCGCGATCTCGAACCGTCGCTCGGCCCGAGGATCAGGCTCGGCCTGCTCGCTCCTACCGAACTGTCCGTCGACAACAGAAGACTCGTCGAGGCGCTGCAACGCGCTGCTGTCGCTGCGGGCGTGCAGTTCGTCCACACTTCCGTGGGAGACCTCGACGCACTGCGCGAGGACCGCGTCGTCCTTGCGGCCGGGTCCGCCTCGGCGACACTGTGGCCGGGTCTTCCCGTCCGTCCGGTCAAGGGTGAGATCCTGCGGCTGCGCGTGCGGCCCGGTGCGACTCCGCCGCCTCAGCACACCGTGCGCGGCAGTGTGCACGGACGCCCCGCGTATCTGGTGCCGCGCGCCGACGGGCTCGTTGTAGGCGCGACCCAGTACGAAGCAGGCGACACCGAGGTCACGGTGGCGGGAGTACGCGACCTGATTGCCGACGCCGAAATGCTGTTCCCCGCGATCGGCGAGTACGAACTGCACGAGGCGAGCGCCGGCCTACGCCCGATGACCCCCGACAACCTGCCGCTGATCGGCAGGTTGTCGGATCGCGTGATCGCCGCGACCGGGCACGGCCGCAACGGGATCCTGCTCACCGCGCTCACCGCCGATGCGGTACTCGCCGAACTCGCCGGCGCCCCGCTCCCCGAAGCGACACATGCAGATCCCCGACGATTCGTGAAAGAGAGTGTGCGATGAGAAGTCAGATTTCGGTCGGTATCACCGTCAACGGTGAGGAGAAGTACTTCGCCGAGGCGCCGACCGTCACGGAACTCCTGGTCGAGATGAATCTGCCGGAAAAGGGAATCGCCGTGGCAGTCGACGGTGTGCTGTTCCCGCGTGGCCGCTGGGCCGAGAAGGTCAGCAAGGGCGCGCAGATCGAGATCCTCACGGCGGTGCAGGGTGGCTGAGCACGCAACCGCGGTGGATCCGGGGCATGATCTGCCGCAGCTGACCATCGCGGGACGCTCCTTCTCGTCCCGGTTGATCACCGGCACCGGCGGTGCCGCGAACCTCGCCGTACTCGAGGAGGCGCTGGTCGCGTCGGGCACCGAACTGACCACCGTGGCGATGCGCCGGGTCGACGCGACGTCGGGTACCGGCGTGCTGGATCTGCTGCGCAGACTCGGAATCGCGCCGTTGCCGAACACCGCCGGGTGCCGCGGCGCGAAGGAGGCCGTGCTCACCGCGCAGCTGGGCAGGGAAGCGCTCGAGACGGAGTGGGTCAAGCTCGAGGTGATCGCCGACGAACGCACCCTGCTGCCGGACGCCATCGAATTGGTTTCTGCTGCAGAACAACTTGTCGACGACGGTTTCAACGTCCTGCCGTACACCACTGATGATCCGGTACTCGCGCGACGCCTCGAAGACGTCGGGTGTGTCGCTGTGATGCCGCTCGGGTCGCCGATCGGGACCGGGCTGGGTATCGCCAATCCGCATCACATCGAGATGATCGTGGAATCCGCGGGTGTCCCCGTGATTCTCGACGCCGGTATCGGTACTGCCTCGGACGCCGCGCTCGCCATGGAACTGGGCTGCGACGCGGTGCTCCTCGCCACCGCCGTCACCCGCGCGAAGGACCCGGCGCTGATGGCGTCGGCCATGCGACACGCCGTCGAGGCAGGGTTCCGTGCGCGGCATGCCGGGCGCATCCCCAAACGCTTCTGGGCCCAGGCATCGTCGCCCATGGAACCCTGAGGCCCTGGTCACGGTCGTGGTGCTGCGCTGCGGCCGGATTTACGGCACTCTGTGGACCATGATCGAAGTGACCGGACTGACCAAGACCTTCGGTTCAACCACTGCCGTCGACAACGTGACGTTCACCGTCCCACCGGGAATTGTCACCGGATTCCTCGGCCCCAACGGGGCGGGCAAGTCGACGACGATGCGCATGATCCTGGGGTTGGACCGTCCGACATCGGGTACCGCGCTCATCGAGGGAAAGCAGTATCGGGAACTGACCCGGCCGCTGCAGACCGTCGGCGCGCTGCTCGACGCGAAGTGGGTTCATCCGAACCGATCGGCGCGCGCGCACCTGCGGTGGCTGGCCGCCTCCAACGGATTGCCCGGCTCTCGCGTCGACGAAGTACTACGTCAGGTCGGGTTGACCGAAGTCGCAGGCAAGCGTGCCGGCGGTTTCTCGCTCGGCATGTCGCAGCGCCTCGGCCTGGCGGGGGCGCTGCTCGGCGACCCGAAGGTGCTGCTGTTCGACGAACCCGTCAACGGCCTCGATCCCGAGGGCATCGTGTGGATCCGCCGATTCATGCAGGCCCTGGCCGCAGAGGGGCGCACAGTGCTCGTGTCGAGTCACCTGTTGTCGGAGATGGCCCAGACTGCCGACCACCTCATCGTGATCGGGCGAGGCAAGCTCATCGCCGACACTTCGGTCAAGGACTTCGTCGATCGCGCGTCGGAATCCCTCGTGGTGGTCCGCAGTCCCCAACTCGACGACCTGCGCACCGCACTCACCGAACGCGGACACGCCGCGGTCGATGTGGACGGGGCATTGCACGTATCGGGCGCCGGTGCCGCAGAGATCGGCGAGCTCGCCGCAGCACGCTCGATCGTCCTGCACGAGCTGGCGAGCCGCCATGCGTCCCTCGAGGATGCGTTCATGAAACTGACCGGAGGCGACGTGGAGTTCCACGGCACCGGTTTCGACGACGTGATGAAGGGCAGCCTGTAATGGCATCACCAGCAGTGGACACCTTGCGCGCGGAACGCATCAAGCTCACATCGGTGCAATCTCCGTTCTGGTGCCTGGCGGTGATCGTCGCCCTGGGCATCGGTTTCGCCGCGATGATGGGGGCGGTGGCCCGCAGCTCCATGTCGCTCGACGACGAGGCCGCCCGGTTCTATCTGACCCCCGACATCGCCGCTACCGGTGTGACGGGCTTCGGCATCATGGTCCTGATGATCCTCGCGGCACTGTCGGTCACGAGTGAGTATCGCTTCGGTGTCATCCGTACCACCTTCATCGCGACTCCCAACCGTTCCCTCGTGCTGACCGTGAAATCGGTGTTGATCGGGGTGATCGGCGCTGTGGTCACCGGCGTGGTGGGCCTGATCGCCGTGTACGTCGCGAAGGCGCTCGCAGGTTCCGACGCCGGACGCGACCTCGTCCTCGAGGGCGACACGTGGCGCGCGATCTACGGCATTCCGTTCTACGCGTTCCTGGCGGTGTTCCTCGCTGTGGGTGTGGGGACATTACTGCGCCAGTCGGCCGGCACGATCGCGCTCCTGCTGCTGTGGCCTCTGCTCATCGAATCGTTATTCTCGTTGTTCGGTCGGGTCGGTCGTGAAATTCAGCCGTTCCTGCCGTTCGCCAACATCAACAACTTCCTCGGCATGGAACAGGGCGTCGACTTCCACTGGGGGCCGTGGGGTTCGCTGCTGTACTTCGCGTTGTTCACAGCGGTCGTCTTCGGGGTGTCGCTCGCGGTGGTCGGTAAACGCGACGCCTGAGCTGTGCGGGGACAGTACGCTCGGGCAATGATCGACACGGTGATCGGCCGCCGCGCCGCGATGTTCGTGGTGGCGGCCGTGGTGCTCGCAGGCTGCGCCGACGATGGCGGTACCGATGCGGCACCCGTCGATCCGGCCGCGCTCGCCGACAGTGTGCAGATCGACGCCCTGATGGGCCACCTCACCGAGTTCGACCGCATTGCAGCCGAGCACGACGGTAACCGTGCGCTCGGTACCGCCGGCTACGACGCGAGTGTCGACTACGTGGCGGGCGCGTTGCGCGACGCCGGATTCGACGTGCAGACACCCGAATTCGACGCCACCACCTTCGAGGTCGAAGCCCAGAGGCTCGAGATCGACGGACAACCCCTCGACGTGCGGGCACTGGGTCTGTCGCCCAGCACCGGATCCGAGGGGCTGACCGCACCCGTCGTGCGGGTGCCCACCGACGACACTCCGGGATGCGAGGCCACCGACTACGACGGTCTCGACGTTGCGGGAGCGATCGTGGTGGTCGACCGTGGCGTGTGCACGTTCTCGTCGAAGGAGACCCTCGCCGCCGATGCGGAGGCTGCGGCGCTGCTCGTGGTGAACACCGAGGACGGTCCCCTCGCAGGTGCGACTCTCGATGAGACCGTGGAGCGACGAATTCCCGTCGCCGGGATCGGTCCGGCCGACGGTGAGCGGATTGCGGCGTCGCCGTCGGTGGACCTCGTCCTCGACACGAAGACCGAGACGCAGCGCTCCCGCAACGTCCTTGCGCAGACCGCCACGGGCTCGACCGACGATGTGGTGCTCGTCGGTGCACATCTCGACAGCGTGCCCGAAGGACCGGGGATCAATGACAACGGCAGCGGTGTCGCGGCGGTCCTCGAGACCGCGCTGCAGCTCGGCAACGAACCCGACGTCACCAACGCCGTGCGGTTCGCATTCTGGGGCGCCGAGGAGATCGGGCTCGTGGGGTCGAGCGAGTATGTCGCGTCGTTGTCTCCCGAGGAGCGCGACGCGATCGCCCTCTACCTGAATTTCGACATGATCGGCTCGCCGAACCCCGGCTATCTCCTCTTGGACGGCGACGACTCCGATACGCAAGGTGCCGGACCGGGGCCCGAGGGATCGGCCGGCATCGAGCGCACCCTCTCCCGCTTCTTCGCCGAGCGCGGGATCGACGCCGGCGGCACCGATTTCGATGGTCGCTCCGATTACGGCCCGTTCATGTCGGTCGGAATCCCCGCCGGTGGCACGTTCACCGGCGCCGACGAAGAGAAGTCCCCCGAACAGGCCGACAACTGGGGTGGCGCTGCGGACGAGGACTACGACCCGAACTACCACAGCCCGGAGGACACGGTGGACAACATCGACCGCGACGCCTTCGCGGTCGCCGCGGCGTCCGTCGCCTACAGCACCGCGGTCTACGCCGGCTCGCTCGGCGGCCCGGACGGAGTTCCGAGCGGGGCGGCGCGCACCGAGGCGCGCGCTGCATTCACGGAGTAATCGGTCCTACAGGGGAGCGGTCGGGGCTGGTCCGTCAGGGATGTTCGTGGAGTCGCCACAGCGGGTTGACCGGTCCGTGTCCGTGGCCGAGGTCGTACGACCACTCGAGGCACTTCGTCACCCATTCCTTCGCGAACGCCAGGGCGTCCGGCACCGACCGGCCGTGGGCGAGCGCCGATGCGAGCGCCGCGGCGAGCGTGTCGCCGCCACCGTGGTCGTTACCCGTGGCGAGACGCGGACTCGGGAACTCGAGAAACCGGTCGCCGTCGAACAGCAGATCGGTGCTCGACTCCGAAGTGCGCAGATGACCGCCCTTCACGATCGACCACTGTGCACCGAGCCCGTGCAGTGCTTCCGCAGCCTGCCTTGCGGTGCGGTCGTCGACCACCTCGATGCCGGTGATGAGCCGGATCTCGTCGAGGTTGGGGGTGACGACGGTGGCCAGCGGGATCAGCGCTGAGCGGACGGCCTCGAGTGCGCTCGCATGCAGCAGGGGATCGCCGTGCATCGACGCGCACACGGGGTCCACGACGAGTGGAACGGCGGTGTCGCGGCCGATGCCGACCTCCGAGCACACGTCCGCGACCGCTTCGATGATCTCCGTCGACGCGAGCATGCCCGTCTTGGCCGCGGCCACTCCGATGTCGTCGACGACGCATCGCACCTGGGCTGCCACCGTCTCCGGTGGGATCTCGTGGAAGCCGCTCACCCCGACCGAGTTCTGCACGGTCACCGCGGCTACCGCGACACAGGCGTGGACACCGCACATCGCCATCGTGCGCGAGTCGGCCTGGATGCCCGCGCCTCCTCCGGAGTCCGTGCCGGCGATGGTGAGCACACGAATTGGGGTGTGGCCTTGTTCGGCCAGGGGAAGCAGCTGCACGGAGGTGACCCTACCGGTCGTCGTTCGGGTAGCTGCCGGTGTCGGCGCGCCGGCGGGGGAGTGGCGGCCCAGCGCTGCGCGCACGTGTTCTATAGTGGCGTGCGTCACATCAAGTATTGAGGTTCGGGGAGGCGTTCGTGATCAACTTGTCGACGGCGGAGGTGTCCGACAATGCCGATCAGAACCGATTCGAGTTGCGTCTCAACGGTGACCTCGTGGGTATTCTCGGGTATTTCGATTCCGAGCATCCGGCGGGCATCCCCGGCAGGGGGCGTCCCGTCGTCGATTTCCTGCACACCGTGATCGTCGAAGACTTCGGGCATCGTGGCCTTGCCGGCATCCTTGTCGGCGGCTCGCTCGACATCGCGCGGAGGCGAGGTTGGCGAGTGCGGCCGGTGTGCACGTACGTGCAGCGGTATCTCACGTCGAATCCGGGCTATCGCGATGTGATCGTGCCGATCGAGCCTGCCCGGAGGTCCTGACCCGAAAATGTGAGCACTGCTCTTGATTGATCGCCCCAAAGAGTGAACACTGATCTCGGAAGTGGTCGGTGTTCACTATTCGGGAGATCTCGCCATGAATCACGAAAATCCCCAGGGACGGACGGTCGCCGCAACGCTGCTGGTGGTCGCAGGCATCCTGTTCGCTCTTTTCCCACTCACCCGGCCGTTCGCGCCCGGCGGTGGTGCAGACACCCTCGAACAGTTCGGCTCGATCTGGTGGACGCTCGCGCATCTCGCAGGCGCCGCGGCATTCATCCTGACGGCACTCGCGTTCGCGGAATTGCGCATTGCTCCGCTCGCGACCGCGGCGATCGGGGTCGGTAGCGCTCTGACCCTGCTGTACTTCGGGGCCGAGACCTTCGCGCTGCACGAGCTCACCGCCGTCGACGGCGAGACCGCGCTCGAGCTTGCCGAACTGATCCGCACCGGAACAGCGGCGATGATCGCGTTCGGTGTGGGGCTGCTGCTCGTCGCCGTCGGGGCGATCGTCGTGCTCGTGTCAGCGGTCCGTGCGAGATGGATCTCGGTGCTTCCGGCAGGCATATCGGCGGCCGGATATCTCCTGTACATCCCGCAGTTCTTCGTATCGCCGACGCTGCGGATCGCGCACGGCGTCCTCATGCTGATCGGTTGCGCGTGGGTCGCGTACGAACTCGTGAAATCGGACCGGGCCGGAAACGTGAACCCGGTCGACGCCCCGGCTTACTCGGAGAGGTCGACGATCACCGGTGCGTGATCGCTCGCGCCCTTGCCCTTGCGCTCGTCGCGGTCGATCGACGCGGACGTGACCTTCGCGGCGAAGGCCTGCGATCCGAGCATGAAGTCGATGCGCATACCTTGCTTCTTCGGGAAACGCAGCTGCGTGTAATCCCAGTACGTGTACACGCCGGGCCCGGGCGTATGCGGGCGCACGACATCGACGAACCCGGCCTCGGCGAACGCCGAGAATGCGTCGCGCTCGGGCTGCGAGGTGTGGGTCTTGCCTTCGAAGAACGCCGGATCCCACACGTCCTCGTCGGTGGGTGCGACGTTCCAGTCGCCGACCAGCGCGACCGGTAGGTCTGGGGTGGCGGAGAGCCAGCCCTGAGCGTCGGCGCGCAGCTTCGCGAGCCAATCGAGCTTGTAGGCGTAATGGGGATCGGTGAGCTCGCGGCCGTTGGGCACGTACAGGCTCCATACCCGGACACCTCCGCAGGTGGCACCGATCGCGCGCGCCTCACGCACGGGGGAGACCTCGGGGTCCTTCGAGAATCCGGGCTGATCCTCGAAACCGATCTGCACATCGTCGAGTCCGACGCGGGAGAGGATCGCGACGCCGTTCCACTGGCTCAGGCCGACATGCGCCACCTGATAGCCGAGTTCTTCGAACCGGGCGTACGGGAACTGCTCGTCCTTGCACTTCGTTTCCTGCATCGCGAGCACGTCGGTGTCGGTTCGCTGCAGCCAATCGACGATCCGATCGGTACGGGCACGGACTGAGTTCACATTCCAGGTAGCGAGGCGCACGGCACCCACTGTAGGCGACCTATCCGACGGGTTCTGTCAGGTACCCGTAGCGGTGATGGTCGACGAAACCCAACCCCGAATACAGCTCACGGGAGGCGGTGTTGCCGGCCTCGATCTGGACGTAGGCATGGGACGCGCCGAGCTCACGGCCCCACTCCAGCAGTGATCCGCTGAGCAACGTGCCGACACCCTGACGACGGTGCTCGGGAGCAACCTCGATCGCGCTCAGGCCGACCCAACGCCGGCCGTCGGGAGCGTCGGTGATCGCGGCCCGTCCGATCGCGATCGGCGGTGTACCGGGTGTACCGATGCGTCCGAAACCGAGCGTGCCAGCGACGACCGCGCCGAGCACCGCACCAGCGACGTCCGGGAGATTGCCGCCACGGTAGAGCGCGATCCAGTCGGCGTCGGGTTCCGCAGAGACCGCCACCGGACCGAGGCCCGGGGGAAGCGGAACATTGTCGAGATCGGCCGCCATCACCTGGGCCGGGCCGGAGCTGGGAACCCAACCCTCGGGGCTCGGCGCGAGCCGGTCGGGGAGCAGCAACCGCAGCGGCAGCCCACGGTCGGCGAACCATCCACGCAAACGTGCCCGCACGTCGGGATCATCGGGATCGGCGACGGTGCCGCGCGGTCCGAGAGGTGTCGCGGAATTCGCCCGCCCGGTGAATCCGCCACCGGCGCGCAGGAACCAGCCGTCGATCCACGCCTGCTCGAGACCCGGCCATCCGGCGGCCATGGCGTGTTCGAGCGAGCGGATCTCGGCGGTGCGGATCGGGCGTGCGGACAGCGCCTTGAGCGCGACGACGGTATTCGGAGCGACCTGGACGAGTTTCTTCTCGGCGGTACGCACGACGACCACCGGTTCCACCGACACCAGATCACCGATGACATCGGTCATCGGGTGGCTGTACCCCGCGGGCAGGCGGTACCGGACGACGACCCGCGTGCCGAGCGGGATCGCCGGCCACGGTGTTCCGGCCTGGCTGTCAGTCGTCATCTTCGTCATCATCGTGACCGAACGGGTCGTCGACGCTCCCCGGCAGCCACGTCAGACCGGGCACGCCCCAGCCCGCGCGCTTGATCGTCTTCTTCGCGGCACGGGCGTTGCGGCCGATCAGGACGTCGACGTACAGGAAGCCGTCGAGGTGCCCGACCTCGTGCTGCAGCATCCGGGCGAAGAACCCGTGCCCCTCGATCTCCACGGGGTCGCCGTTCTCGTCGGTGCCGGTCACCTTCGCCCAGTCGGCGCGCCCGGTGGGGAAGTTCTCACCCGGAACCGACAGGCACCCCTCGAGGTCGTCCTCCGGGTCGGGCATGCTCTCCGGGATCTCGGATGTTTCGAGCACCGGGTTGATCACGGCACCGCGTCGGCGGATCACCTTGCCGGATTCGTCGCGATCGGGGCAGTCGTAGACGAACAGGCGCTTGGCGAGCCCGACCTGGTTCGCCGCGAGGCCGACGCCGTTCGCGGCGTCCATCGTCTCGTACATGTCGGCAATCAATTGCGCGAGTTCCGCGGGTGTTTCGGTCACCGGTTCGGTGGGGTTGTGCAGAACGGGGTCGCCGGTGATGACGATGGGAAGGATGGCCATGGTGAACCAGGATAATGCGCGCGAGTCGTCGCCTCGTCCGGCCCGTATGTGTCACACCCCCGTGATTGAATAAGTCGCGGAAACACACAGGTGTAATTGTCGTTACGGTGTGATTCGAAGCAGTCGAGGAGTGAGATGGACGGCGCAGCAGCGCATGGCACGAACCCATCCGAAGCGGAAGATCCGCGTCCGGGTGCCGAGGGCAGCCCGATCGATAGCGGGAGCCCGAACGATATCGGCGAGCACGGCCTGAGTCGCCGGGAGCACGACGTCCTCGCGTTCGAGCGGCAGTGGTGGAAGTACGCCGGTGCCAAAGAAGAAGCGATCAAGGAGTTGTTCGGGCTGTCCGCAACCCGCTACTACCAGGTGCTCAATGCCCTGATCGACCGTCCCGAAGCTCTCGCCGCCGATCCGATGCTCGTCAAGCGACTCCGTCGATTGCGGTCCAGCCGGCAGAAGGCGCGCGCAGCTCGTCGCCTCGGATTCGAGACGACACGCTAGCGCGCGACACGTGCCGGCCGATCGGCCAACTATGGTCGAGGGCGTGAGCAGAACCGCAGAGAACGTGAACCGGGGATCCTCCGGGTTACCGCTACGAGCCATTGCGATGCTGCTGATCTCCCTGGCGATCCTCTTCGCCGGGCTCGGATTCGCATCACTCGGCGGTTCGGACGACGACACAGCGTCGACAGCGGCAGCCACCACCGAGACGACCTCCGCGGCGCCGGCGCCCGCGACCGCCCCGACTCCCGCCTCGCCGGCCGGGGCTGCGGGCACCGCGTCGGCACCGGCAACTTCGGAAACCCTGTCGGGATCATCCCTGGGTGCGGGGGCTGCAGGCGGCGGAGCGTCCTCGGATACGGAATCGCCGGGTTCGAGGGGCTCCGGAGCAACTGCGTCGTCGGCGAGCGTGCGCGTCTACAACAACAGCAACATCGCCGGGCTCGCCGCGCAGACCGCCACTCTGCTCGAAGACGAGGGCTTCGCGATCGCCGAGACGGGGAACTACAGCGAGGGCCTCCTGGCACAGACCTCCGTTTACTACGGCACCGGCTCGGGCGAGCAGGAAACCGCGGAGTCCGTGGCCGATGCCCTCGGGGTCACCGCACAGCCGCGTTTCGACGGAATCGCGGATTCGGCACCGGGCGTGATCGTCATCGTCGCGGAACCGTGAAACCGGCCGAGACGGACGACACGGCCATCACGACAGGACACGCAAACGGGCCCCGCTATGATCAGGTGACTTTTCGGTACTTCGAAGGAGCGGTTTGATGGCCCCCAGTTCCACTCGTCGCATGACCTGGCGTGCCCTGGCCCCGATCGTCGCGATCGCCGCGGTGGGCCTGAGCGCGTGCTCGAACAGCGAGGAAGCCACCAGCGTGCCGGGCACCACGCCGCCGGTGTGGACGGGGTCTCCTGCGCCGGAAGGCGAATCGCACGGCAGCGATACACACGGCAGCGAGGCCGAGGCCAACGCGTCCGACGGTGACGGCGCGACCGCGTCGGGTACGGCGCTCACCGCCGACCTGGAGACCGTCGCGGGTGAGTCCGCCGGCACGGTCACCTTCGCGGAGCGCAACGGCAACGTCGAGGTGACCATCGACGTCGAGGGCCTCGAACCCGGATACCACGGCGTCCACGTCCACGAGTTCGGCGTGTGCGAGCCCGAGTCGGCACCTCCGGCCGGTGGCGAACCGGGTGCGTTCCTGTCCGCCGGTGGCCACCTGCAGGCGCCCGGCCACACTGCCGTCCCGGAGAGCGGCGACCTGCTCTCCGTCGTCGTCCACGAGGACGGCTCCGCGACCGCGACGGTCACCACCGCCGAGTTCACTCTCGAGGATCTCCAGGGTGATCAGGGCACTTCGGTGGTCGTGCATCAGGACAACGCCGGTAGCCGTCTCGCCTGCGGCGTCGTGTCCTGAGTACACCGCCCGTAATTCCGCTCACAGGGCCCGCCCGACCGGCACTCGGTCGGGCGGGCCCTGTGGTTGGATCGAGTGGTGGTTGTCGAATTTCCGGGTTCTCCGCGCCCGACACTCGGTGTGGAATGGGAGATTGCGCTGGTCGACAAGACGACCCGCGAACTGTCCAACACCGCCGCGGTCGTGTTCGATGCGGTCGGCGAACTTCCTGGTGACACACCGCGCTTGACCAAGGAATTTCTGCGCAACACCGTCGAACTGGTCACCGACGTGCACGACACCGTGGGTGAGGCCGTCGACGACCTGAAGGAATCGCTGAATCTGCTGCGTCGCGCCGCCGATCCGCTGGGCGTCGACCTGATGTGCGCGGGCACCCACCCGTTCGCCCAGTGGACCGACCAGGTCGTCACCCAATCACCCGAATACGACGAGATGATCGAACGTACTCGATGGTGGGGTCGGCAGATGCTGATCTGGGGTGTGCACGTCCACGTGGGGGTGTCGTCGTCGCACAAGGTCATTCCGATTCTCAACGCCCTCCTCGTCAGATACCCCCACATGCTGGCGCTGTCGGCGTCGTCACCGATCTGGGCCGGCCTCGACACCGGGTATGCGAGCAACCGGGCACTGATGTTCCAGCAGTTGCCCACGGCGGGCCTGCCCTACCACTTCGCGGACTGGGAGCAGTACACCCGGTTCATCGAAGACCAGCTCAGATCGGGTGTCATCAGCAAGCCGGGCGGGATGCACTGGGACATCCGGCCGGCACCCAAGTGGGGCACGCTGGAAGTCCGGGTCTTCGACGGCATCACCAACGTGACCGAGCTCTCGGCGCTGGTCGCTCTCGTCCACTGCCTCGTGGTCTACTACGACGAATGCCTCGACCGCGGCGAAGAACTCCCGACGCTTCAGCCGTGGCACGTCAAGGAGAACAAGTGGCGGGCGGCCCGCTACGGGCTCGACGCCGAGGTGATTCTCGACCCCGCATGTCATGAGCGACTGGTCACCGATGATCTGCACGACCTGCTCGAGCAACTCACCCCGACAGCGGTGCGGCTGGGCTGCGCCGACGAACTCGCTGCCGTCGCAGACATCCCCGTTCGGGGCGCGTCGTACCAACGTCAGCGACGCGTCGCAGAGAGCAACGGTGGAAGCCTGCTCGCGGTCGTCGATTCGTTGGTCGACGAACTGCGGGTCGACGAACTGCGCGGCTGAGCACCCCCCAGCCGGGGACGGCACACGTTTAGGCCCGGTACTGGGGGAAGTCCTCGTCGTCGAGCAGCCCGTCACGGCCGAGCTGTTCCCGGTAGGCGATGCGGCCCACACGGTGCGCGATCACGGGCGCGGTGAGCACCATGAACATGCCCGCCAACGCCAGCATCCACACGTCGAACGAGCCCCACAGGTTGAGCATCGCCCCGCCGAGTACGAACAGCAGACCGATGACCTGAGGCTTCGTTGCAGGGTGCATTCGGGAGAGCAGGTCGCGGAAGCGGACGACGCCGATCGCAGCGGTCAGTGAGATGACCGACCCGATGAGGATGAAGACGTGCCCGACGACGTCGAAGAAGTGGCTCATTCTTCGTCACGCACCCGGAATCGTGCCACCGAGACCGATCCGATGAAACCGACGAGCGTCAGTGCCACCACGCCCGGCGCAAGGGTGGTGTCGCGCGTGTACACCATCCAGATCGTCAGTCCGCAGATGGCAATGGCCAGTAGGGCATCGACTCCGACGAGGCGGTCGAGCGAGTTGGGCCCGGCGAGAACCCGATAGCCGATCAGGAGAGCCGACACGAACAGCAGAACGCCCGACACCACGAGAATGATGGTCATATCGTTTCCTCCGTCCCGCTTCTCCACGGGCTGGGCTGCCACTCCGAGTCCCGTTCGAATGTGTCGATGAGAAGACGTTCGATCAACCGTGCCGAGCGGTAGAAATCGGCAACGGCCTTGTCGGTACTGACATCGAGCACGTGCACATACATGATCCGCCGAACCTGGTCGATTTCGAGCACCATCGTGCCCGGGATGTTGTTCATGATGTCCGTCCACAGGGTGAGCACCAGATCGGACTTGATCGTCAGCCGGCACCGCAGCACACCGGTGACCGGGGGCGCTGCAGGCCGGATCGCCAGCCACGCGACCGAGATCGTCGACTTGATCGACTCGTAGAAGATGTAGACCCCGAGCCGCAGTGCCGACAGCAGGTGGGCGCGACCTTCCACCGGAACCTTCGGCAGTGGCAGCAGTACCGCGAGGAATCCCGCGACGAGGAGCCCGCCGATGACGTTGGCGATGCTGAGGGTGCCCCACAGCATCACCCACACGAACGCCATCCAGAGGATCACGGATATACGCAGAAGATTGCCGCGTTTGATCATGGCGTTTCTCCCAACACGGCCTCGATGTACACCGAGCGGTCACGCAGATTCTCGGCGGCGCGGCCGCTGATGTCCAGGAGCGGCCCAGCGAACACGGTCATTCCCAGCCCGATCACCACGAGCGCGATGGTGGGGATCAGCATGCCGGGTGGCATCTTCCCGACGTCGGCCCGCTCTTCGAACGCGATGTCGGCTTCGGATTCGTCGATCAATGCCGACGGTCCGATGTCGGCGAGCTCGCCTTCGGGCGCGTCGGCGCGGGCGCGCCAGAATGCCTTGGACCAGACCCGGGCTACCGCGTACAACGTCAGCAGGCTGGTGAGAGTGCCGCCGGCAACGAGGATCCAGGCGAGAACCGATCCGTCCTCGGCGCCGGCCTGCAGCAGTGCAACCTTGCCGATGAAACCGGAGAACGGTGGAATGCCCCCGAGATTGAGGGCGGGGACGAGGAACAGGATGGCCAGGAGCGGACTCGTCACCGCAAGGGAGCCGAGTCGACGTAGCGACGCCGATCCGGCCTGCCGTTCGATCAGTCCCACCACCAGGAACAGCGTGGTCTGGACGAGAATGTGGTGCGCTACGTAGAAGACCGCACCGCCGAGCCCGGCCTGATTCGACAGTGCGATACCGAACACCATGTAGCCGATGTGGCTGACGAGGGTGAACGACAATAGACGTTTGATGTCGTTCTGCGCGATCGCACCGAGGATGCCGATGACCATCGTGAGCAGACCGGCGACGAGCAGGACGTTGTCGAGCTCACCCTGCGGGAAGATCAGGGTGTGCGCACGGATGATCGCGTACACGCCCACCTTGGTGAGCAGGCCCGCGAAGACCGCGGTGACGGGGGCGGGGGCGGTCGGGTAGGAGTCGGGCAGCCACGACGACAACGGGAAGATCGCGGCTTTGATGCCGAAGGCCACCAGCAGCACACCGAAGATTGCGGTGCGAGTCCCGGAAGCCACGTCGTCCATCCGCAACGCCATCTGTGCCAGGTTCAACGTTCCCGTCGCGGCGTAGGCGAAGGCCATGCCCATCAGGAAGACCATCGACGACACCATCGAGACCATGACGTACGAGATCCCGGCGCGGACGCGGTCGGCGCTCGCTCCCAGTGTCAGCAACACGAACGACGCTGCGAGGAGCACCTCGAATCCGACGAACATGTTGAACAGGTCGCCGGCGAGGAACGCGATGTTCAGGCCTGCCGTGAGTGCGAGATAGGTCGGCAGGAAGATCGACACCGGCTGCTGCTCGTTGCCGTCGTGAATGCCCTGGCCGACGGCGAACAACATGACGGACAGCAACACGATTGCTGCGATCACGAGCATCAGGGCAGCGAGTCGATCGGCCACCAGTGAGATGCCGAACGGTGCGTCCCATCCACCGACCTGCACGACTTCGATGCCGTCCTGGTCGGCGAAGTACAACAGCGCGACTGCGACCGCGAGCGACGCAACCAGCGCGACGACGGTGACAAACCGCTGAGCGCGCGGACGTCGGCCCAGGATCAGGGTGACCGCGGCAGCGAGCAGCGGAACGAGAATCGGCAGCGGGATGAGGACGGCGGTGTCCAAGGTCATCGGTCGTCCTCCTTACCGTCGTCCTCGGTCTTGCTCTCGTCTTCTCTGACGCTGTCTTCGTCCTGCGCTTTCCTTTCGACTTCGTCCTTCGGCGCGGGCCGCGGGTTTCCGCTGCCGGGGTTGCGCGGATCGCTGTACGCGGAGTCTGTGGGGTCGTCGAAATCGCCGTCGTGCAGGTCCTCGTAGACCTCGAGGTCCTCGATGTTGGTGAGTGCCTCGAGCGGGATCGGATTGCCTTCCGCGTCGAACGCGTCGCCGCTCTTGCTCGGTTCGCCGGTGACGGGGTCGTCGGAGCGGTCGCGACCGGGTGCATCGGCGAGGGTTCGCCGCTGCGACACCATGGTGTCCTCGGGGTCGTTTTCGACCTCGTCACGTGCACGGAACGTGTACGAGCGGTAGGTCAGTGCGAGCACGAATGCAGCGACACCCATCGTGATCACGATCGATGTGAGCACCATGGCCTGTGCGAGCGGGTCGGCCATGCCTTCTTGTCTCACGTTGTCGGCCCCGATGACGGGGGGGTCCCCGGCGGGGCCGCTGAGCGTGACGATCAGCAGATTGACGCCGTTGCCGATCAACAGCAGGCCGAGCAGCATCTTGATGATGCTTCGTTCGAGCAGGAGGTACACACCGCAGGCGACCAGAACACCGACGATGGCGACCAATGTGAGATTCGTGGTCATCGGCGCTCACCCACGACCTCGGCGTCGAGCCGGGCGCCGAGACTTCGGAGCACATCGAGGATCAGGCCGACGACGATCAGGTACACACCGAGGTCGAAGAACAGCGCGGTGACGAGCTTGATCTCGCCGATCAACGGCAGTGTCACTTCGAGGACCGCGGACGAGAGCACAGGCGCGCCGAGGAACAGCGAGAACAGTCCGGTACCGGCGGCGAAGGTCAGGCCGAGGCCGAGGATTTTGCCGGCGTCGATGGGAACCGCCTCTCCGAGTTCGTAGCGTCCACCGGCCAGATAGCGCAGGACCAGCGCCAACCCGGCGACGAGACCTCCGGAGAAGCCGCCGCCCGGGGCGTTGTGACCGGCGAAGAAGAAGTACACCGACAGCACCATCATCGTGGGGAACACCAGTCGGGTGGTGACTTCCAGGATCAGCGACCGGTAGCGCGGATCGATGAGATCACCGCCGCGCAGCCACGTGATCTCGGAGTTCGCCCCGGCCGCGTCGAGCTGGGCGGCGGGTGCGTCGGCAACGCGCGGTGCGGTCCCGAAGCGGCGGGTGCGGAATACCAGGCTCGCCACGCCGGTCGCGGCGACGAGCAGCACCGAGATCTCACCGAGGGTGTCCCAGGCACGAATATCGACGAGCAGCACGTTCACCACGTTCTTGCCGTGGCCGAGTTCGTACGCAAGCTCGGGAAGTTGCAGTGAGATCGGCTCGGCGGTGCGCGCAGCCACAGCGAATGCTCCGACGACGGTCACCACCGAACCCACCGCGACACCGAGCAGGGCCCGGGGGCCGCGCTTGCCGATCTCGGCTTGTCGATCGCTCTCGGGAGGCAGCTTCCGCAGCACCAGCACGAACATCACCAGGGTGACGGTCTCTACGAGGAACTGCGTCAGCGCCAGGTCGGGGGCCCCCTGCAGGGCGAACAGGACACCGAGGCCGTAGCCGGTGACACCGACCATCAGGACGCTGGCGAGCCGGTTCCGCATCACCGTCGCGGCCAGTCCTGTGCCGATCATGATCACGCCGACGGTGAACTGCCACGGGGTGTCCCACGCACGCACTTCCGGTGTGTCCCTGGCCCCGAAAGTGAGCAGCAGCACAGAGGGCAGAACCACCAGGGTGATGAGGATCGTGGCCTGGGTCAGCGGCAGCGAACCTCGCTGGATGAAACTAGTCAACCGCGTCGACATGGTGTCCATGCCACGCAGCGTCGCGTCGTAGATTCGGTCGGCGTTGCCGAGCGGCGGGTGCTCGAATCGGAATCGTGCGACTGTGCGGTGTGCGAGGTACAGGCTGATTCCGGCCACGATCACGACGGCGGTCAGGGCAAGCGACAACGTCAACCCGTGGTACAGCGCGAGGTGGTAAGGCTCGGCCAGCGAGGCCGGCAGTGTGTCGGCGTAGGGCGCGACGAGAGTATCGACCCAGGGCGCCGCGAATCCGGCCGCCAGGCCGGAGACCGCGAGCAGCGACGGCGCCGACAGCAGCAACCAGCCGGGAGCGTGAAGGTCTTGTACCGCCGGGCTGGGCCGCTTGAGCTGCTTGCGACCGAAGGCCCCCCAGATGAACCGGATGCTGTAGGCGAGGGTGAGGATCGAACCGAACACCATTCCCGCGACCGTGGCGATGCGCGCCCAGTCCGGAAGTACTTCGGCGACCAGTGCTGCTTCGAGCGCGGCTTCCTTGCCGACGAAACCGATGAGCGGTGGTAGCCCGGCCATGCTCGCCGCGGCCAAGGCCGCCACCACCGCCAGGACCGGGGCTCTCAGCCCGAGGTGCGCGAGCTTGCGGATGTCACGGGTGCCCGTCGAGTGGTCGATGATTCCGACCACCATGAACAGACATGCCTTGAACATGGCGTGCGCGATCACCATCGTCAGTCCGGCCAGTGCGGCTTCACGACTACCGATGCCGACAAGCGCCATGAGGAACCCGAGCTGACTGACGGTGCCGAACGCGAGGATCAGCTTGAGGTCGAACGCACGGAAGGCGCGCCAGCCGCCCAGGATCATCGAGGCGAGGCCCAGGGTGATCACGATCGGTCGCCACGGTGCCACGTCGGCGAAGGCCGGTGCCAAACGTGCGACCAGATAGATGCCGGCTTTCACCATCGCGGCGGCGTGCAGATATCCGGAGACGGGAGTCGGGGCAGCCATCGCGCCGGGCAGCCAGAAGTGCAGAGGCACCACCGCGGACTTCGACAGTGCGCCGATGAGCACCAGCACGATGGCGACAGCGGGCAGCCAGCCGTCGGGCGCGGCCTCGATCACCGCGGACAGGTTGTAGCTGCCCACGAGCTGGCCGAGGATGATGATGCCGACGAGCATCGCGAGACCACCGGCCGTGGTCACGAGCAGTGCCTGTGTCGCGGCGCGGCGACTCGATGCACGTTCGGCATAGTGGCCGACCAACAGGAACGACAGGACCGTCGTCAATTCCCAGAAGGTGTAGAGCACCAGCATGTTGTCGCTGGTGACCAGGCCGAACATTGCGCCGGCGAATGCCACCATCTCCGCTGCGAAGATCCCCAGACGAGGCTCGTCGTCCTGGAAGTAGCGCGCACAGTAGAGCAGAATCAGGGAGCCGATACCGAGCACCAGCAGGCACATGACGGCGGAGAGCGAATCGAATCGCATGTCGAGATCCATCGACACTGCGGAGGCCCACTGGATGTTCAGTGTCTGCTCGGTGCCCCAGTTCGTGATGACCCAGCCGAGGCTTGCCAGCGGGACGAGCGCCAACGGCAGGAATGCATTTCTCCCCATGACTCTGACCAGCGGCGGTGCCAGAATCGCGGCGACCGCGTGAGCGATGAGTATGGCGAGCAAAAGGCACTCCGTCGGGGTCGGGCCAGTCGGCGGCGTGAAACTGTTCTGTTCTCAGCAGTCTGCAGCGGCGATGACCGTTGCAGAATTGTCAATGCGTTCGACACAAGAGCCGAAACGCGGGACGCCCCGACATGCGCGCCGTTCGCCGTTAATGGGCAAATCGGAATGCACCCATACTAACGAGAGGCTTCGCATCCTTGCGAATCGGGGGTTGCGCGCGTAAAAGGTGTGACTCAGCGCACCTGCCAGGCGCACACGGCACCCGTTGCAGCGAGTGCGAGCGCTGTCCACGCGGTGTCTGCCGGCAGCAGCCAGACAGCTCCGATGACGGCGGTCAGCGGCAACGGTAGCGACAGGCCCAGTGCAGCGACGGCCGCCGATCCGGGCAGCGACGATGCGAGCGCCAGCCCGGTTCCCGCGGCGATGAGCGCCAGTCGAACCGGCAGGGGAACGTTCTCGGCGAACTGCGGCCACAGCACCGCAGCGGTGGAAACCGCCAGCGCCACGACGAGCCCGGCGGCCGCGTACGGAACGTACGGGGAACAGCACACGCCGACGGCGGCGGCCGCGACCACGAGCAACGGCAGCCACCACTGTCCGCTGCCGAACAACTCGAGCATCACCGGGTACACCGCGGCCACCGCGCCGGTGACCGCCAGCACGAACCGGTCGTCTCCCGACGGCACGACGCGGGCGGTGACCTCGGCGCCGATCACCATCACCACGAGAGCACCCACTGCGGCGAACCACATCCGTGCTCCACCGGCCCCGGCCTCGGAGGTCACCAGTTCGCCGAGCAGCCGGTAACCGACGGCCAACACGCCCGCAGCGAGCGCTGTGACCATCAGTAGCCGGGGGTCGAACCCCTGCGTCCGGCCTCCGGGCGTCGCGGTCAGTGCCGCCGCAACGAGCGCCACCAGCGCGATCGCCAGCAGCCACTGGGTGATCGTCCATTGCACCGGATCGACCGGTACCTGGACACCGACTGCGGCGGCGGTGAGGAACGCAGACCACGCACCTGTGAGCAGTGCCCACGGTCCGTTCGACCCCGCCCATGCTCCGGCGACCGCCGCTCCGAGCAGTACTCCGGTGGTCCCGGAGGTGACCAGCCCGACCGTGGTGAGAGTGTCGGCCGAGGCCCCCGCCGGCACCAGGTACCGGATGGAGCCCAGCACGAGGACAGCGCCGGCACCCAACGACCATGCCGTCCGCGGTGAACCCGACCGTTGCAGACCCACCACCGACACCACGGCGAGGACCGCCGTGATCATCGGTGAGAAGTCGCTGCGGGTGCCCGTCGGGAGCGCCGTCTCACCGACCATCAGGACGAACACCGCGACCGCGGAGGCACATGCCGCCGCGGCGAGCGCGGCCGGTGCACTTGCCCGCACGGACGTCGAGGTCGGCGACATGTCAGCGTCCGTCCGCGTACGCCCGCAGATGCTCGACCTGGACGGGATCGAGCGACGGACGCACGGCCTTGCGGGCCGCGACGACGTCCGCGGAGGTCACCGCGGCCGCATCGACCCGCCGCCGCATCGCGGCGAGCGCAGCCTCGCGCAGTACCGCGGCGCAGTCCGCCGCCGAGTAGCCGTCGAGTTCCTCGGCGAGTGCGTCGAGGTCGACGTCGTCGTCCAACGGCACCGAGCGACCGGCGGTCTTCAGGATCGCGGCGCGCGCCTCGGCGTCCGGCGGCGGCACGAACACGAGCCGCTCGAGGCGCCCGGGGCGCAGCAGCGCCGGATCGATCAGGTCAGGGCGGTTGGTCGCCCCGACCACCACGACGTCGCGCAGAGGCTCGACACCGTCGAGTTCGGTCAGCAACGACGCCACGACCCGATCCGACACACCGGAGTCCGAACTCTGTCCACGGCGTGGCACGAGGGCGTCGATCTCGTCGAGGAATACGAGCGAGGGCGCGGAGTCGCGTGCGCGCTGGAACAGTTCTCGCACCGCCTTCTCCGACGCACCGACCCATTTGTCCATCAGTTCGGCGCCCTTGACTGCGTGCACGCTGAGCCGGCCGGTGCTCGCCAGTGCGCGCACAAGGAACGTCTTGCCGCAGCCGGGCGGGCCGTACAACAGCACCCCGCGAGGCGGATCGACACCCAGTCGTGCGAACGAGTCGGGATGCTGCAGTGGCCACAGCACGGCCTCGGTCAGTGCCTGCTTCGTCTCGACCATGTCGCCCACGTCGTCGAGGCTCACGCTGCCGATCGCCAGTTCCTCGGATCCGGAACGGGACAGCGGCCGGATCACCTCGAGCGCGCCGATCAGGTCGTCCTGCGTCAGCTTCGGTTCGTCGGTGTCGCGGCTTGCGCGGGACGCGGCCCGCAGCGCGGCCTCGCGGCACAGCGCGGCCAGGTCGGCGACCACGAAACCGGGGGTGCGTTCGGCGATCGCATCGAGGTCGAGGCCGGTGGAAGGCACCGATCTCAACAGCACCTCGAGCTGGGCACGGCGGGTGGCGCCGTCGGGCAGCGGCAGAGACAGCTCGCGGTCGCAGATCTCGGGTGTCCGCACCCGAGGATCGACGCTGTCGGGTGTGGCGGAAGTCGCGACCAGTGCCACACCGTCGGTCTCGATCGCGCGGTGGAGTTGTTCGAGGATCAGCGTCGCCACCGGCTCCGCGTCGGCGGGCAGGACGGTGTCCACATCGGTGACGAGCAGCACGCCCCCGCTCCGAACCGCGTCGACGGCCGCGTTGATCCGCGCCAGCCGATCCTCTGCGGCGAGCGCGCCGATACTCGGGCCGTCGACTTCGACGACACGGCGGTTCGCGAGCACCGCCCGCGCGAACGTGGTCTTACCGACCCCTGCGGGCCCGGTCACCATCACACCGAGGTGGGGGGACGCGCCGAGGGTGCGCAGCAGTTCCGGCTCGTCGAGGGCGAGCTTGAGCCATTCGGAGAGTTTGCCGACCTGCGCCTGCAGTCCGACGAGATCTTCGACGGGGGGCGCCGACGGCCGTTGCGTCTCCGTCTCGGGAGTGTGCTCGGAGAACGGTGCGGTGATCGACGGTGCGACGGGTCCAGGTCGAGCGCCGGTGATGTTCCCTGTGCTCCAGGACACCGCAGTGTTCGGCTGGATGCTGACCGGCCCGGACGGATCGACGGCCGAGACGGTGAGCAATTCTGTCGTCCACGCGATACCGAAGGTGCGCGACAGTGCACGCGTGGTGTCGGCGCTGCTGGTGCCGGGACCGAGGTCGCGCGGCAGGAGCGACACCGCGTCGCCGACGCTGACGACCTTGCCGAGCAGCGCCTGACGCAGAGTCGCGGCGGGGATCGAGGTGCTGGCGAGGGTCGAGCCGGAGACCGTCACTGCGCGTGCCCCGTACACGGTCACGGGTGCGACGACCACGGTGGCATTTTCGCGAAGTCCGGTGTTGGAGAGGGTGACGTCGTCGAGGAGGATCGTCCCGGTGGGAGTGCCGGCCGGTGCGTGCCCGGCGACGGCCGCGGTGCGTCGCGCCCCGGTGAGCGCGAGCGCATCCCATTCGCGGAGCCCGAGAGCGGTGAGTACCTCCGGGTGCAGACGGACGACCCCGCGGCGGGCATCAGCCGCGGAAGTGTTGAGCCGGACGGTCAGCGCGAGTTGTGGGGTGGTCACCCGAACGAGCCTAGATTGTGGTCAGCGTCCGCGCGGGCGACGCAGCCCGAGGCGCGCCGAGGAACGTCCTGTCGCGTTGAGCATGCGTCGGCCGACGGCGCGCCGGGGCCTCAGAGCCCGCGTCTCGGCGCGTATCGCCCGTCGTTCCGAGGGCTTGATGTCCCAGGTCGCCGGGCGTGCGGCGACCCACCGCTGCGAGCGGATCGCGAACGGGATATGCAGCAGGTACACGCCCACCAGTACCAGCATCAGGACGAACGGATAGGTGACGAGCGCTGCCGCGCCGGCTGCGACGAGCGCGAGCAGGCCGATCGCGAGGCGTGGCGGCACCGACATGGACTTCATGGCGAGGGTGGGAATTCTGCTGACGATCAGACCACCGGAGAAGAGCGTCCACGCCACGACGAGCGGAAACGACGTCCACCATCCCTCGCCCCACTGGATGTACGCCGCGATCGGGCTCAGTGCGATGATGGCGCCGGCAGGTGACGGCACGCCGACGAAGTATTCACGGGCGTACGCGGGGATGGAGTCGTCCTCGAGCAAGGTGTTGAAGCGGGCCAGGCGCAGAACGATGCTCACCGCGTACAACAACGCGATGATCCAGCCCAACGCGCTGCCGTCGAGCAACGTGACATACAGCACGAGTGCGGGTGCGACGCCGAATGCGATGGCATCCGACAGCGAGTCGAGCTCGGCGCCGATCTTGCTGGTCGCGTCGAGTAAGCGCGCGATACGACCGTCGAGGGCGTCGAGGATCGCCGCGGCCCCGATCATTCCGAGGGCTATGCCGAGCTCCCCGTCGAGGGCGAACTTGACGGCCGACAATCCTGCCGACAGCGCGAGGATCGTGATCACGCTCGGAAGCAGGCGCACTGCCGCCGGGCGACTGCGAGCCTCTCCGCTGGCGTCCCCTGCGGGGACACTCGGTTTGAGGGGAGTCACAGCACCGGAGCGGACGGCAGCGCGGCAATGACCGTCTCGGCGCCGATCGTGCGCTGACCGCGCTCGACGAGCAGCGTGCTGCCCGCGGGCAGATACGTGTCGACGCGGGAGCCGAAGCGGATGAGTCCGTACGTGTCGCCGATGGGAAGCGTGTCGCCCACTTGTGCGTCGCACACGATGCGTCGCGCCAGCAGACCGGCGATCTGCACTACCCCGACCAGAGTGCCGTCGCGCATCTCGAGCAGCATGCTCGTGCGTTCGTTGACCTCGCTCGCGTCGGAGAGATCGGCGGAGAGGAACTTCCCGGGCTGGTGCACGACCTTGCGGACGATGCCGCCCACGGGGCTGCGCTGCACATGCACGTCGAGCACCGACAGGAAGATGCTCACGCGCGGGAGCGGCTCGGTGCCGAGGCCGAGTTCGGCGGGCGGCACGGCCGTGTCGACGAGTGCGACCTCACCGTCGGCGGGTGCGACTACTATGCCCACCCGGTTCGGCGGCACCCGGTGCGGGTGCCGGAAGAACGTCGCGGTCGCGGCGGCGGATGCGAGGCCCGCACGGCGGACCCACTTGCGGTTGCGGCCGAGTGCGGCCACGACCAAGGGTGCGGCGACGAACGGCACACCGCCCGGGTGAAGCGGCGGAACAGCCTTCTTGATCAGGTCGACGACATGCGCTGCACCGCTGGTCGGTGGTGTTCCAGCGGGTGTGGGCTTACGTGCCACGGCTCCTCTTCACTCACGCTCATCGGGTTGCCCGGCCGGGCCGCCCCCAGGACACCTGAGAGTACGTGAGTACAGAGGTGCGTGGTCAGACGGATGCGCGTGCCTCGGCTTCGTTCTTGATCCGGGCGAGTGTGGAATTCATGCCGACGACCATGTCGTCGTCGAAGTTCTCCTGACCTCCGAGGACGTACTTGATGAGGGTCTGCGAGACCTTGCTGGTGCCGGTGGGAGCCTCGCGCCGCTGCACGATCCGCGTGCCCGTCTCGGTGGGCTCGAGGACGAACGACCAGATCGAACGGTTCTCGTTGATACGGAAGCGTAGTTCGCGACCGGGTTCGAACGTGAGAACTTTGGACGTGGTGGGCCACACCAGGATGCCCTTGCGGTTGATGTTGATCGTCGAGGTTCCGGCGCCGACGCTGCCGCCGCGGATGATCATCTTGCGGCACTGGGGACTCCACTCACCCATACGCTGCAGATCCGAGACGACACTCCACACCCGGTTCGGGTCTGCTGCGACGTCGATGGTGGCTTCGAGTGTCTTCGACATGTCTGCTCCTGCTCGGTGTGTGGTACTAGAGGTTACAAAAAGATCTGGCGTCGATCCTATCCGATGATGTGGTGGCGGTCACCGGGTCAGTCGCAGGAACGCTCCGAGGTCGACCAGTTCGTCGGGTGTCGACGGGAGATGATCGGTCAATGCACTCGAGCGGATCACGATCGCACACCACTGACCCCGCGAGAGTGCGACGTTGAGCCGGTTGCGCGAGAGCAGGAACGACATCCCGCGCGGTACGTCCTCGATCGCCGACGCCGTCATCGACATCATCACCACCGGAGCCTCACGACCCTGGAATTTGTCGACCGTGCCTACATCCACCCGGGTCAGCCCGACATCGGACAGGCCGGACCGGATCATCGCCACTTGCGCGTTGTACGGCGCGACAACGAGCACATCCTTCTCTTCTATGGGTCGTGACGCGGACTCGGCGCTGATCGGATTCTGTGCGGCCTCCGTATCGTCGCGCCACTGGGTGCCGAGGAGCATCTGCACCCGGCGTACCACCTCATCGCTCTCCTCGACCGAGCACGTCGCGTTGCCGAAATGCTCGACCGTCACCGTGTGCACCCCGGGAGAGAGCCCGTCGAGGGCACGCGCGGTGGTGTGCTCGGATTGGGACAGCAGCCGCCCGTCGTACGACAGATCCGACACCCGCGCGCACAGGTCGGGATGCATGCGCCACGTGCGCGAGAGGAAGAATCCCCGGTCGGCGGGCAGTGCGCCGTGCCCCTCGGCGAGCCAGCCGAGGGCCGACTCGTCGGCGGGTTCGGGGTGCGTACCCTGACTGACCTGAGGCAACTGCTGAGGATCGCCCAGGAGCAACAGGTTCCGTGCACTCGTCGCGACGGCGACGGTGTTGGACAGGCAGAACTGCCCGGCCTCGTCGATGACCAGCAGATCCAGGCTGCCCGGCGTGATGCAGTTCGTGTTCGTGAAATCCCATGCGGTGCCGCCGACGACATAGCCGTCGTGGAGTCCGTCCAGATACCCCGTCAGGGCCTTGGTGTCCTTCGCGGGTGTCCATGTCGGCTCGCCGGTCCTTGCCTTGGCCTTCGCGACGAGCTCGCCCGGCACGCCCGCCTTGACGATGCCGTCGAGCATGTTCTCGACCACGGAGTGCGACTGTGCGACCACTCCGACCCGCCAGCCGTGTTCGCGGACGAGTGCGGCGACGACGCGGGATCCCGTGTACGTCTTCCCGGTGCCGGGTGGGCCCTGCACGGCGATGTACGAGTCGTCGAGGTCGAGGACGGCAGCGGTGATCGCGGCGGGGAACCCGCCGTCGCCGACCAGAGGGAGCGCGCCGGAACGCGTGCGTGGCGGGGTCCTTCGCAGGATGTCGACACCGGCCGTGCACGGCAGATCCGGCAGTGACGCGCACATGGCGCCCGCCGTCGATTCGATCGCCTTCTCGATACTGACCGCCCCGATCGGGGACCCGGGCGTGATCGCCATCGGCAGAGCCGAATACTCCTCGTCGGTCTGCAGCAACTCCTCGATCACGAGCACATCATGGAAATCGCTGCCGGACCGGCGTTCGAGGATCTTCCCGCCCGACCACGCCCTCGTCCACGGGCCGCCGTCGGGCAGCCCGTCCGGTGCCGGCGCTTCGTACAGCAGGAACACGGAATCGCCGGCGCGCACCGTGCTCCCGGTGTCGAAATCTCCCGTGACGACCAGATGACGCCGTGCCTTGCGCTTGCGCGGCGGCAGGTGCCAGTCGTCCTCGACCTCGACGGAGGTCGCGACGAGCGTGTCGCGGGTGTCGGCCCATTCGTCCACCGGATTCGACAGGCGATCGAAGTGGGCCCACCAGAACGGTTTCCGTTCCCGCCGGTGGTAGCCGAGCGAAGCCGCCATCAATGCTGCGGCCTGCTGGTCGTCGGTGCGCTCGCCCTTTGCCTCGCCCGCGAACTCCCAGAGCGTGACCTCCGCGGGGTGCGGTTCGAGGGGGAGCGTGGCCTCCTCGTGTGTGATCCCGGTAGTGGCGATACCGTGCTCTGCGGCCCGGTCGAGCAACCAGTTGCGCAGCCGCCACGTCGACACGCAGTCGTCCTCGTTGTACGACGCGATCGAGTCGAGCAGCTTCGCGGCCTCTTCGGTCCGCTCGGCGTCGCGGAGGTCGCAGTAGTCCGCATACGCGACTATCGACGCACCGGCATCGAGCACCTCGCCCTGCCGCGCCGGCATGTACAGCGGCTCGAGCTTCTTGATGCTGTACGACGACCCACCGGCCCGAAGTGCAGCGCGCACAATCGGATACAGGTCGACCAGAACGCCGTCGCGGAGCAGGCCGTCGACTCCCTCCTCGCCCACGCCGTGCCGGCCCGCCAGGCGCAGCAGTGCGGACTTCTCGTACGGTGCGTAGTGATAGACGTGCATCTTCGGGTGCGTTCGACGGCGCTGCTCGACGTACTCGAGGAAATCGAGCAGTGCGCGTCGCTCCTCGGCGCGCGTATGAGCCCAGAACGGGCGGAACGTCGGATCGGTCGCACTCGGGCCCGAACCGTGTGCTTCGAGCACACCGAACAGGTACTCGAGTCCCCAGTCCGGACCGCCGTCCTCGCACCACAGCGGGTCGCCCTCGAAGTCGAAGAAGATGTCTCCGTCGTCCGGGCCGGGTAGCGCGGCAAGGGAACCCGGTTCGTAGACGTCGACGACCGGTTTGCCGGTCTGCTCTTGCCGCAGCTGCACCAGCGCTTGTGCACGCAGTGCGGTGTATGTGCGATGAAACATTCCCGGCACGGGCTCCTCCCGCGCGCAGAGATCCTCGATCGTCGTGATGCCGCCGGCGATCAGGCGGGCGCGCTGCATGGACCGCATTCCCGCGACCAGCAGCAGGTCGCGGTGGGCCGCCACCTGCGGTTCGCACGTGTTGCAGCGACCGCACGCGGTGTGCCCCGCGTCGGTCCAGCCCACGGGAGCGCCGGCGTCGTGATGGCCGTCGACCAGGTGCTGCAGATGCAGCCGGCGTTGTGAGTAGACGGGAGCGACGTCGGCGAGGGGGTACGACGCGATCGTGCCGTCGCCGAGGATCAGGTGTGCGTGCGGCGCGACCGGGATTCCGGTGTGTGCGAGGGCATCGGCGTATGCGGCGAGCTGCAACAGTGCCTCGACTCGCGCGTGTCGGGCGAGTTTCGTGTCATATACGGCGTACGTCTCGCCGGTGCGGACGAGGAAATCGCAGAACCCCACGAACCGGCCGTCGAAGAACGTGCCCTGGTAGATCACGTCGGCACCCGATCGGGCGGCCTCGACTGTGGCGCGGGCAGCCGCTTCGTAGCCCTCGCGGGTGTGGTCGGGGCGGGCGAGCCGCACGACACCGTCGCCGAATTCGTCGCGGTACCGGTCCAGGATGCGTTGCTCGTGGGCGTTGCCGAGACGGGCGGTGCGGTCGAGCATCGGATCGTCCACGGCCGTGGGTCGCGGCCCGCGACCGAGGACGGCGTCGACCGTGCTGAGCAGTGAGAACTCGCACTGAGCGGCATCGGCCAGATCGCGCGAGCTGTAGACCAGCACATCGTCGAGCAGAAACATCGGCGCCGCCTCCCACGTGGTGTCGTTGCCCGACTATGGCAGACGCGGGTGACAGCTGACGGCTACCTCGCGGACGGAGTCACCAACGCCGATGCGAGGTTGCGGCGAGCGGTGCGCAGCGGAGCTGTCCCCGGTGCGCGATCGAGTGGGCACGCATGGCCTCGCGGTGCGCGATCGAACGGGCGCGCATCGACTCCCGGCGGGCGAGCATGGCGGCCCGGGCGGCCTCTCGTCGTGCGTCCGGTGCGCGCGAGGAGCATCCGCCTCCTTCGATTCCGAGCACGGTCCGGCCGAGGAGTACCAGGCCCCACGGTCCGATGACCCACAGCGGCCACGGGTAGACCATCGATGCCGTCCCGAGTGACACCAATGCCCAGACCAGCACGTTGATCGCGCTCACGCCGAGCCACGCAGTCCACTCGATCCTCTGATGGACGGGAAGCCGCCGACGAGCACGTGCTGTGGTCGGCGCTGGAGGAGCAGACCGGGGAAGGCCGGTGAACTGCGCGCGCGCCTCCGCGACGGTCGTCGATGCGTAGACGGCGGAGGCGCGGGTGTCGAACTCGTCGATGGTGAGGCGCCCGGCGCCGACGTGCTGTGCAAGTTCGTCGACGAACCGCTCGCGTTCGGAATCGGAGATCCTGTCGGAGTCGGGAATGTAGGGGTTCTCGGTGGCCATGAGGTCCTCCAGCAGAGATTTCCTGCCCTTATGAGCTTCCATTGTGGAACATCGTTGCTTCCATGATGGATATGACACAGTGGAATGTCAACGCTTTTCTGGATGACGGGATGAAGGGAGCGCGTGATGGCCGGACGTCCGCTCAACGCGACCGCAGCGTCGCTGCTGGGATTTCTGCACGAGGGTCCGATGACGGGATGGGACCTGGTGACCACGGCGCAGGAGCGGATCGGCAAGTTCTGGTCGCTCACTACCAGCCAGGTGTATCGGGAACTTGCCGCGATGGAACGAGACGGCCTGATCGTGCCGGGTGAGAAGGGTCCGCGCGACCGCAAGCCCTACACACTCGCCGACGCCGGCAGGCAGGCGTTCGCCGAATGGATCGATCGTGACCCCGGACCGGAGAACATCCGGCACCCGCTGCTCCTCACCGTCGCTTTCGCCGACCACCTGCGTCCGGAACGGCTCGCGGAGATACTCGCGCACTATCGGGCCGAACACGAGAAGCAGCTCGCCGGTTACGAAGACCTCATGGCCCACCACGACCTGCCGGACTTCTCCGCTGCCACCGTCGAGTTCGGAATCGCGTACGAACGCGCGGCGCTCACGTGGCTCGAGGGCATGGACGCACGTCTCGCGAGCCGGCAGCAGAGTCCGTCAACGGAGCGGATCGAAATGCCGTAGCACCGGATCGGTGTGGCCGGTCACCGCACCCGCGAGGAGCCGACCCGTCAGCGGTCCGTGCGCGACACCCCACATACCGTGACCGCCTGCGACGAACACCCGCGGCGACCGAGTGCCACCGATCAGCGGCAGCCCGTCGGCCGTGCACGGCCTCGACCCGACCCATGCCTCGCTCCGGTCGTCCCAGTCGACGTCGCGCAGCAGCGGACGGGTCGTGTCGACGATCGCGCGGATCCGCCGCGGATCGAGGGGCGCGTCGGGGTTGCGGAACTCCATCATTCCGGCGATGCGGAACCGATCGTGCAGGGGAGTGCAGGCCACGCGCTGCACGGGGAAATACACCGGGTTCTTGGGAAGTTCGTCGGGCACCACACTGAAGCTGTACCCGCGACCGGCCTGAACCAGGGTGCGCACCCCGAAGTCGTGGGCCAGTGCGTTCAGGTGCGCTCCGGTCGCGAGGACTACCGCATCGACGGACACGTTGTCCCCGTTCGTGGAGATCACGTCCACCACGCCGTTGCCGGGGTCGCGCACCTCGGTGACGTCGAACCCGGTGAGAATCTCACCACCGCGTGCTCGCACCGCATCCGCGAGCGAGGCGACGAACCGTGGTGGATCGATGAATCGTTGACCGCGGATCCTCACTCCCGCGCGCACCTTGTCGCTGAGCAGGGGTTCGAGCGAGTGCACCGCCTCGGCGTCGAGGACCTCGTAGTCGACCTCCCCTCCCGTAGCTTGCACGTGATCGAATTCCTCGAGCAGGCGGTCGCGGTCGGTTTCCGCGGTGAACGCCGCGAGGAAGGGGTCGGCGTCGCGGGTCTGCTCGGCAACGCCGCCGTCCGCGAGGTCGTCGTATGCCCCCAGTGCAACCCTGTTGACCTGGGCAAACGCCTCCAGGGCCGCCATCTGATGCCGTGTGGTGCAGTGCCGGGCGAAATCCGCGAGGAAGCGGATCAGCTTGGGGTCGAGCGTGGGCGGCACATACACCGGTGACGACGGGTCGAACATCGCGCGCAGCCCGTATTTCAGTACCGACGGCTCCGGTAGGGGCAGTGTCAGGGCGGGCGCGAGCCACCCGGCGTTGCCCCACGAGGCGCGTTCGCGTCCGGTCGGGTCGGTGGCGTCCGTCGCGACTCCGGTCCTGTCGACGACGGTGACGGCCACACCTCGGTCCTGCAGAAACCACGCGGTGGACAGCCCCACGATGCCGGCACCGGCCACGGCCACTCGACGAATCGTCATGACCAACTCCTGTCGACGCAGAGGTACGTCCCTCCATCATGGCTCTATCGGGGGCTTGTGCACGCGTGGCGCCGGCCGTCCTAATATTCGAGGGGGAAATCTGCTTGTCGAAGGGGACAGTGAGTTGAGTACACACGTCGAACAGCGCGAGTTCCAGGCCGAGGCGCGCCAGCTGCTGGATCTGATGATCCACTCGATCTACTCCAACAAGGACACCTTCCTGCGTGAGTTGATCTCCAATGCGTCCGATGCGCTGGACAAACTCCGTCTGGAGGCGTTCCGGAACAAGGACCTGAACGTCGATACGTCCGACCTGCACATCGAGCTCGATGTCGACGGGGACGCCCGCACCCTCACCATCCGCGACAACGGCATCGGCATGTCGCGCGACGAGGTCGTCGACCTGATCGGCACGCTCGCCCGATCCGGCACCGGTGAGCTGCGCAAGAAGCTGCGCGAAGCGAAGGACGCGGCAGCGTCCGAGGAGCTGATCGGCCAGTTCGGTATCGGTTTCTACTCGGCGTTCATGGTGGCCGACAAGGTCACGCTCGTGACACACAAGCCGGGTCAGGATGCAGGAACCCGGTGGGAGTCGAGCGGCGAATCCACCTACACGATCGAAGACGTCGAGGATGCGCCGCAGGGAACCTCGGTGACGCTCCATCTCAAGCCCGAGGACACCGACGACCATCTCTACGACTACACGTCGCAGTGGAAGCTCGAGGAGATCGTCAAGAAGTACTCGGACTTCATCGCGTGGCCCATCCGCATGGAGGTCTCCCGGACCACCAAGGGTGAGGACGGCGCCGACGAGGTCACCTTCGAGACCAAGACCCTCAACTCGCAGAAGGCGTTGTGGGCGCGTTCGCGCGACGAGGTGTCGGACGACGAGTACCACGAGTTCTACAAGCACGTCGCCCACGCGTGGGACGAACCGCTCGAGATCATCCCGATGCGTGCCGAGGGAACATTCGAATACCAAGCGTTGCTGTTCATTCCGACGCACGCCCCGTTCGATCTGTTCGCCCGCGAGCGCAAGACGGGCATCCAGCTCTACGTCAAGCGCGTGTTCATCATGGACGACTGCGAAGACCTCATCCCTGAATACCTGCGTTTCGTCAAGGGTGTCGTCGATGCGCAGGACCTGTCGCTCAACGTCTCCCGTGAGATCCTGCAGCAGGACCGCCAGATCCGGGCCATTCGTCGTCGTCTCACGAAGAAGGTCCTGTCCACCGTCAAGGACATGGCGACCCATGACGCAGACAAGTACCGCACCTTCTGGAACGAGTTCGGGCGCGTACTCAAGGAAGGTCTGATCTCCGACACCGACAACCGCGACACGTTGCTCGCGATCACGTCGTTCGATTCCACGGCGAGCGCCGACGAGCAGACCACGCTCGCCGGATATGTCGAGCGAATGAAGGACGGCCAGGACGAGATCTACTACATCACCGGCGAGTCCCGTCAGTTGCTCGAGAGTTCCCCTCACATGGAGGCGTTCACGGCGAAGGGCATCGAGGTGCTGTTGCTGACCGACCCCGTCGACGAGATGTGGGTGACGTCGGTTCCCGAATTCGAGGGCAAGGCCTTCAGGTCGGTCGCGAAGGGCGAGGTGGACCTCGACACCGAGGACGAGAAGAAGGCGGCCGAAGCCGAACGCGAGGAGCAGGAGAAGGAGTTCGGTGATCTCCTGACGTGGATGAAGGAGACCCTCGACGAGCACGTCAAGGAGGTGCGTCTGTCGTCGCGCCTGACGACGTCGCCGGCGTGCATCGTGGGCGACACATTCAGCATGTCGCCGGCGCTCGAGCGCATGTACAAGGCGTCGGGTCAGCCGGTGCCGCACACCAAGCGGATCCTCGAACTGAACCCGGGGCACCCGCTCGTGTCGGGGCTGCGCGCGGCGCACGATGGCCGCACCGACGACCCGGCGCTCGCCGAGACCGCGGAGCTGCTGTACGGGATGGCCTTGATCGCCGAGGGCGGCGAGGTCGACGATCCCGCACGCTTCACGCATCTGCTCGCGGACCGGCTCGCCCGCACGGTCTGAACCGGTTCACTCGGGCTATAGGCTCGGGGGTATGAGCGACGTGGCGGGAGTGCTGTTCGATATCGAGGGCGTGATCGTGACGTCGTGGGAGCCGGTGCCCGGCGCCGCCGACGTCCTCGCGCAGCTCCGCGAGAGTGGGGTGCCGCGGGCGTTCCTGACCAACACCACGTCACGGACGTGTGCCGAGATCGCTGCAACGCTCAGCGATCTCGGCATGCCCGTCGAGCCGAGCGAGATCGTCACGGCCGCGTCGCTCACAGCCGAGTATCTGAAGCAGACGTACCCGGGGCGCCGGTGCTGGGTGCTCAACGCCGGCGACGTCGATGCCGATCTCGACGGGATCGAGCGCGACGACCTCGATCCCGATGTGGTGGTGCTCGGCGGTGCGGGGGAGCAATTCACGCATCGGACGATGAGTCGGGTTGCCGAGCTGATGCTCGACGGTGTCCCCGTCGTCGCGATGCACCGCGCGGCCAGCTGGCAGGGGCCCGACGGACTGCGCCTCGACACGGGTGCCTATCTTGCCGGGCTCGAGGAGCTCAGCGGTCAATCGGTGGTGACGGTGGGAAAGCCGTCGATGCAGGGCTTCCTCGCGGCCGCGGACATCATGGATGTCGACCCGTCGCGCATGGTCGTGGTCGGTGACGATCTGTACGGCGAGGTGCTGCCTGGGCAGCGGCTCGGAATGATGGGAGTCCTGGTGCGCACCGGAAAATTCCGCCGGTCCGTGCTCGAGCTCGCCGTCGACCGGCCCGACCATGTGATCGACTCGGTCGCCGATCTTCCGGAGTTGCTTCGATCGGTGTGATCAGGCTCTCGCGCGCCGCACCTGAGCCCGGTACCCTGCGCCCCGGGGGCATTCTCCCTCCTTCTTCCAGCGCAGAGGAGCACTTCTTGTCCATTCGTTCTCTCCGGTCCGTCTTCTCCGGCCGTCGTGTTGCGCAGGCATTCGCGGCGATTGCCGTCGGCGCAGCATCGTTCGCCTCGGTGGGCGCGGGTACGGCGTCGGCCGCGCCGGTGACGTGTGTGTCGCCGCCGTCCGAGAATCAGATCCTGGTGTCGGATACGGCGAGCTGTGGTGCGACGACCACCGGCGAGGGCTTCGCGCGGGCATCGGCAGCCGACAGCGGCACTGCGGTGTCGGTCGCCGAGTCCGCGGGTGCCGCCGAATCCCAGGCAACCGGGTTCGGCACGGCGCTCAGTGCGGCGCGCGACGGCGGCCGCTCGTACGCGTACGCGCTCGGCGGCGGTCTGAGCCATTCGTGGGCGCAGGGTCCGGCGACCACGTTGTCGGTGGCGGGCTGGGGTTCGGGAGCGACGGCCGACACGACCGGTGTCACGTGCATCGGTGCTCAGTCGTTCGCGGTCAACACCGCCACGGGGCAGTGGTGCGCCGTGGGTGTGGGCTCCACGCCTCGCTAGTCGATGGGTCGGTGCAGGAGCCTTCTGCACCGTGACGAGGGTGGTCGAGTGCCGGTAACCTTGCACTCGCCACCCTCGAGTGCTAAAAATGCAGTTGGCACTCACAACAAGCGAGTGCCAGGTCGGGACGGTGAGACCGGGAAATATCGACACCCCTGGTCGTCCGTCGCGGGCACTGATTCCGGCCGAAGGCGTTACTTGGGGCGACCGACGATTGGTCGTCCTGCGTGTCACCCCGATATCCGGAGGATCACTTCGCAATGGCCAAGATCATCGCGTTCGACGAAGAGGCCCGTCGCGGCCTCGAGCGGGGCCTGAACAGCCTCGCCGACGCTGTCAAGGTGACGTTGGGCCCCAAGGGTCGCAACGTCGTGCTCGAGAAGAAGTGGGGCGCCCCCACGATCACCAACGATGGTGTGTCCATCGCCAAGGAGATCGAGCTCGAGGACCCGTACGAGAAGATCGGCGCCGAGCTGGTCAAGGAAGTTGCCAAGAAGACGGACGACGTCGCGGGTGACGGCACCACGACCGCTACCGTGCTCGCCCAGGCGCTCGTGCGCGAGGGTCTGCGCAACGTTGCTGCCGGCGCGAACCCACTCGGCCTCAAGCGAGGCATCGAGAAGGCCGTCGAGGCCGTCACCGCCAAGCTGCTCGACACCGCCAAGGAAGTCGAGACCAAGGAGCAGATCGCAGCGACCGCAGGCATCTCCGCCGGCGATCCCGCGATCGGTGAGCTGATCGCCGAGGCCATCGACAAGGTGGGCAAGGAAGGCGTCATCACCGTCGAGGAGTCCAACACCTTCGGCCTCCAGCTCGAGCTGACCGAGGGTATGCGCTTCGACAAGGGCTACATCTCCCTCTACTTCGCGACGGACGCCGAGCGTCAGGAAGCCGTCCTCGAAGACGCGTACATCCTGCTCGTCAGCTCCAAGATCTCGACGGTCAAAGACCTGCTGCCGCTCCTGGAGAAGGTCATCCAGTCGGGCAAGCCGCTTGTCATCATCGCCGAGGACGTCGAGGGTGAGGCTCTGTCCACCCTCGTCCTGAACAAGATCCGCGGCACCTTCAAGTCCGTCGCCGTCAAGGCTCCGGGCTTCGGTGACCGTCGCAAGGCTCAGCTCGCCGACATCGCTATCCTCACCGGTGGCGAGGTCGTCAGCGAAGAGGTCGGCCTCTCCCTCGAGACCGCTGGTCTCGAGCTGCTCGGCCAGGCCCGTAAGGTCGTCGTCACCAAGGACGAGACCACCATCGTCGAGGGCGCGGGCGATCCCGACGCCATCGCCGGTCGCGTCAACCAGATCCGCGCCGAGATCGAGGCGTCGGATTCGGACTACGACCGCGAGAAGCTGCAGGAGCGCCTCGCCAAGCTGGCGGGTGGCGTTGCAGTCATCAAGGCCGGCGCTGCGACCGAGGTCGAGCTCAAGGAGCGCAAGCACCGCATCGAAGATGCTGTGCGCAACGCCAAGGCTGCCGTCGAAGAGGGCATCGTCGCCGGCGGTGGCGTGGCCCTGCTGCAGGCCGCTCCGGTTCTCGACGACCTCAAGCTCGAGGGCGACGAGGCCACGGGTGCCAACATCGTCAAGGTCGCCCTCGAGGCTCCGCTGAAGCAGATCGCCTTCAACGCCGGCCTCGAGCCCGGCGTCGTCGCGGAGAAGGTTCGCAACCTGCCCGCCGGCAGCGGCCTCAACGCCGCCACCGGTGACTACGAGGACCTCCTCGAAGCCGGCATCAACGACCCGGTCAAGGTCACCCGCTCGGCGCTGCAGAACGCTGCGTCCATCGCGGCTCTGTTCCTGACCACTGAGGCCGTCGTGGCCGACAAGCCGGAGAAGGCCGCCGCTCCCGTCGGCGACCCGACCGGTGGCATGGGCGGCATGGACTTCTGATCCAGCCCCCGGCACACGCCAGGTAGCTCGTCGCGAGGCCCGATCCCACTTCGGTGGGGTCGGGCCTCGTCTCGTGGTGTGGGTTCCGCCCCTGTGTTCCGTACCAAGATCTTGACCCTTTCGTGACCTTCCGGTGGGGATCGTGTAGAAACAGGCGTGTAATTCGGGGCTTGTCGGGGAGCGCTGGGCGGGTCGTCGTGATGTGTCGTGGGATCAGGCAGTTTGCGAAGGGGTGGGTTCATGGGGTCGATGTGGTTCCGACGTGTGTGTGGTGCGGTGACGGTCGGACTGGCGGCCGCTGTGTGTGTACCGGCGGGGGCATCGGCCGAACCCGGTCCGGGATCGTCGACCGCCGGTGAGCGAACCTCGGAGTTGTCGCACATCGAGGTGGAGAACGACCGTACGGTCATCGCGCACGTGTATTCGGCGTCGATGGATACCGTCGTGCCGCTCCGGGTGCGGATGCCGGCCGACACCAGTGAGCCACGGCCCACGCTGTATCTGCTCAACGGATCGGGCGGTGGCCAGGGTATTGCCACGTGGGACGAGCAGACGGACGTCGATGAGTTCTTCGCCGACAAGAACGTCAACGTGGTGACTCCGCTGGGCGGACGCTACAGCTACTACACCGACTGGGAGCGGGACGATCCGGAGCTCGGCCGCAACAAGTGGACGACGTTCCTCACCGAGGAGTTGCCGCCCATCATCGACGAGCAGTTCGAGACCACTGGAGCCAATGCGATTGCGGGTCTGTCGATGTCGGGCACATCGGTGCTCGGCCTGGCGACCGCCGCACCCGAGCTGTACCGCGCTGTCGGTGCCTACAGTGGCTGCGCAGAGACGAGTACTCCGGTGGGGCAGGCGTACGTCCAGGCCGTAGTGCGGGCCAAGGGCGGCGACCCCGAGAACATGTGGGGCCCGGTCGGTGGGCCGGGGTGGATCGAGAACGACCCGTATCTCAATGCGGAGAAGCTCCGCGGGGTCGAGTTGTACGTGTCGGCGGCAACAGGCCTTCCAGGGGAGCACGATCAGTTGAGTTCGAGGTCGATCAACTACGACCCGCTCGGTCTCGTGGGGCAGCTCGTCGTCGGCGGGAGCATCGAAGCGGCCGTGCACCACTGCACGACGCGCCTCGCGGAGCGGCTCGAGGAGTTGGAGATTCCCGCTCACTTCGAATGGCGGAACGGTACGCATTCGTGGGATTACTGGGAGGACGATCTGCACAAGTCGTGGCCCATGATGGCGGCAGCCATCGGGTTGTGACGGCGGCGGTACCCATCGGGTTGTGACGGCGGCGGTACCCATCGGGTTGTAGCGTCCTCACCCATCTTCGGCGAGGGCCGGCTCAGAGCCGGCCCTCGCCGTTCGGTGTCTGCAACTCGGATTCCGCGAATTTGACCGTTTCGTGACTATTGCGGAGCTTCATAGTGTAGAAATGATTTCACTACGGCTGGGTGGGGTGTCGTGATCGACGTTCGCTCAGTGGGGTCCGAGGATTCGGGAGGACGGTCGGGTGGTCTCGTTCCGGCGAACGTGTGCGGCGTTGTCGGTTGCCGCTCTTACATGTGTGTCGTCAGCGGTATTCGCGAGTGAAGTTGCCGCCGAACCCGTTTCGAGTCTGTCTCGCATCGAGATCGAGGCAGATCGTACGGTCGTCGCGCACGTCTACTCGGCGGCGATGGATCGGGTCGTCCCTCTCCGGGTGCGGACACCGGCCGACGCGAGCGTTCCGCGGCCCACGCTGTACCTGCTCAATGGGGCAGGAGGCGGGGAGGGGAAGGCCACATGGGACGCCCGTACCGATATCGACGAGTTCTTCGCTGACAAGAATGTCAACGTCGTCACGCCGCTCGATGGGTCGTTCACCTATTACACCGATTGGGAACGCGACGATCCGGCGCTCGGCCGCAACAAATGGACGACGTTCCTTACGCAGGAGCTGCCGCCGATCGTGGACGAGGCGTTCGGCACCACGGGTGTGAACGCGATTGCGGGTCTGTCGATGTCGGGTACATCGGTCTTGAGTCTGGCGATCGAGGAACCGTCGCTGTACGAGGCGGTCGGGGCGTACAGCGGGTGTGCCGAGACCAGTACGGAGCTGGGGCAACTCTATGTCCGTACCGTCGTCGAGAGTCGTGGGGAGGCGGACGTCGAGAACATGTGGGGCCCGCTCGATGGGCCCGGTTGGGCCGCGAACGACCCGTACGTCAACGCGGAGAAGTTGCGGGGTATCGACCTGTACATCTCGTCTGCGACCGGGCTGCCGGGGGCGCACGAGAACCTGGGGGCGAGATCGGTCGAGGGCGATCCTGGGCTTTTGTTGAATCAGATCGTTGTCGGGGGTGTCATCGAGGCTGCGGTGAACGATTGTACGCATCGCCTGGCGACCCGGCTCGAGGAACTGGACATCCCCGCGACATTCGAATTCCGCTCCCATGGAACGCATTCGTGGGGCTATTGGCAGGACGACCTCCACGCCTCCTGGCCGATGATCGCGGGTTCTATCGGATTGTGATCGCGTGAGTTGCTCGCAGCCCGGCTTCCGGCGGGGCGGCCTACCTTTGGTGTCGTAATCGAGATCTAGTGCAGTTCACTATGTTCGGGTCTTGTAGTTTCAAATAAATTCTTACGCAACATCATTGACGCTTCCGATGCCGTGTCGTAATGTGAGTTACGGCACACCGTGTTATCGAGTTCGTCAGTGCCGCATCACCTCAACCATCCGGGCGTAGGAGGATCAATGGGTAGCACTACCATCACCGAAATCATCACCTTCATCTTCTCGTTGCTTTCGCAGAGCGCAGAATTCCTCAGCTGAATCCACTGAATCTGTTGATCCGACGTCCGGAAGTGTGAGGCTTCCGGCGACACACTGGAGGAAAGATGGGCAGTATTACCGGCGGTCTCGAAGTCATCAACCAGCTCATTGGGCTCGTACTGGCCATTGCGCCGGCGCTACTCACCGGGTCGCTGTAGGTCGGAAGTGTTGAAAGGCCGTGGATCTCGTCTCTCCGGGATTCACGGCCTTTGCGCTGTCATTCTGGGATGATCACCCAGAGTGCGAGGTACAGCAGGATTGCGGTGCCGCCGGTGATGAAGGACGCAACCACGGCAGCGGCACGGACGATGTTGACGTCGATGCCGAAGTATTCGGCGATTCCTCCGCAGACGCCGCCGAGCATGCGCTTGGAGGTCGAGCGGGTGAAGGTGCGGGGTGTGTTGCTGTCGAAGGTCATGAGGTAATCGTGCTCCTTGTCGAGTGTGTGCACATCAGGGCCACGCCCCGATCTTCACCCTGAACTTCTTCTCGGGGTCTCGTGCGCCGGGCGTCCTTCAGCGGTGCAGCCACTGCTCAGCGTCGACGCCGAATATGTCATTCCGGCAGAATGATCCAGAGTGCGAGGTACAGCAGGACTGCGGTGCCGCCGGTGAGGAAGGCAGTGAGGACCGCGCCGGCCCGTACGAGATTGGTATCGATACCGAAGTATTCGGCGATTCCGCCGCATACGCCACCGAGCATGCGCTGCGAGGTCGAGCGGATGAACGGACGCGGCGGGTTGTTGTCGAAGGTCATGAGGTTTTCGTCCTCCTTGTGGGATATGTGAACAGTCGAGTGGGTGGGCATCGGTACGTCGGAGACAACGCTGGGTGTCAGCGGCATACGATGGTCAATCCGATGCCGCGCCAGATCTTGGTTTCCTTGCTTTCCCAGCTGTCGGTGCGGGAGTTGTACGTCGATTCGGTCTCGGTCCGGTAGCCGCGGTCGCGCTGCTCGGTCACCGCGCAGGTGCCGGAGATGTTCCCCGAGCGGTTGGTGACCGAGTACGGCGTACCGTTGGCGGAGAGCGTGGAGGCGGCTGCGTGCTCTTCCATTCCGACGACGCTGGGCGCGGAATCGGCTGCGGCGAATCCTGTTCCGATCGTCAGAGCTGCGGCGCCGGTGAGCAGTGCGGTCATGATGGTCTTACGCATTTCAATCTCCCGAAGTGGCTGTAGGGGGCTTGTCGAACCGATGCATCGATCTTGCGCCTCGGACCACTTCGGGCACATCGGGGACAGACCCCCGTTCGTACCCTGAACTTTCGGTCAGGGTTCTCTACGACAGCACCCGCACGGAACTTCCCGTACGGGTGCTTCGAGTGTGTTGTTCTCGACGGAGAGCGTCAGGCACTTCTGCGTTTGGCGAGTGTCTTCTTGAAGACGATGTACGGCAGCAACAAGCGCGCGATCAATGCCACAGCCCAGACGATGACGGTAGCGAGAATCCAGGTCGTGATGCCATCGATCCGCAGTCCGTCGCTCACGATCGCAGTGACGATGAGAGCGAGGAGGGTCGAGATCAGCGCACTGCTCCCGATGAGCACCGGGGTCTTCGTCATCGCAACCTGTCGGATGAAGGGATCGAGGAGAACCGTGGCGACAGTGAAGATCGCGACGGCGATGACGAACGCGAACGAGCTGAGCGTCATGCCGGGGAGGACCCAGGCTCCGACGATCAAAGCAATCGCATTGGCGATCAACGCAACAACTGTGGTGGCGAGCAGCCTGATCATGGTGTCAGGGTATCTCCGGTCGACCCGCTGTGCCGCGTATTGCGGCGTAGAGTCTCCGTCGCGCCGCGGACCGTCCGGCCATGGCACCATCGGACCATGGCCGATCGGATGCGTGTTGCCCTCGCCCTCGGTAGTGGGGGCGCGCGAGGCTACGCCCACATCGGCGCGATCCAGGTTCTGGAGGAGCGCGGATTCGAGATCGTGGGCATCGCCGGCTCGTCGATGGGCGCCCTTGTCGGCGGGGTCTACGCCGCGGGAAAACTCGACGAATACACCCAGTGGGCGGAGAGCCTGACCCAACTCGATGTCGTCCGGCTGTTGGACGTGTCGGTCACGTCCCCGGGTGTCATCCACGCGGAGAAGGTCCTCAACAAAGTTCGCGACCTCATCGGGGATGTCGTCATCGAAGATCTCCCGATCCCGTTCACAGCTGTGGTGACCGACCTGGCGGCAGGTCGCCCGGTGTGGTTCCAGCGGGGACCGGTCGACGTTGCGATCCGCGCGTCGATCGCGATCCCCGGTGTCATCACGCCGTACGTCCTCAATGGCCGTGTCCTCACCGACGGTGGCACGCTCACTCCGCTGCCGGTGGCTCCGACGGTCGGTGTCTCGTCCGATCTGACGATCGGGATCAGCCTCGGCGCCGAGGAACGCGGTCGTACACACGCGCCGGAGAACGCGAGTGCGGAACCGCAGCCGGCGGAAGAATGGGTCGGACGCTTCCGGCGGTCTGCATCGCTGCTGCTCGACAGCGACATCGTTCGCTCGGTCGTCGGCCGGTTCGGTGCAGGAGCGACCGACGAACAACTCGGCCGCGAAGACATCGACACGGACCCGGCAGACGACACCGACGCCGACCCGGCAGACGACGCTGACGCCGGCATCCAGGACGGCAACGAGGAGATCGCGGCTCCGAAGTTCAGCCGGGTTGCAGTGATGAACCGTTCGCTGGACATCATGCAGTCGGCTCTCGCTCGCCACCAGCTCGCGGCGTATCCGCCGGATGTACTGGTCGAGGTCCCACGCACCGCGTGCCGCAGCCTCGATTTCCACAAGGCCGTCGACATGATCGCCCTGGGACGATCGCTCACCGAGACCACCCTCGACGCCGCAGGATACGGAGCCCCCGCACCTCGGTCTGCTGACCAGGAGGGCGATTCGGGCCTAGTCTGAATTGGTGGAGACCGTACCGATCCAGCTTCCCGACAGCACGACGACCGCGGTCCGCTTGTTCCCGGGGCCGGATCACGACCACGAGAGCCGGCTCGACTCGTCGCGGACCGTCGTAGTGATCGTCCCGGGCCTCGGGATCCCGGCGGGGTACTACGAACCGTTCGCGCACGCCCTCGCCGAACACGGATTCGACGCCGCGATCTGCGAGCTCGCCGGTCAGGGCGACAGCCGCCCGAAGCCCGGACCCGACAGTACCTACGGCTACCAGGACATCGTCGCGGTGCATTTCCCCGCGATGTTCGAGGTCGTGCGTGAACGATTCCCCGACTCCACCCCGTACCTGCTCGGGCATTCGATGGGCGGTCAGCTGGGCGTGCTGTACGCCGCGCGTATTCGCGGTCGCCTCGGTGGGCTTGTGCTCGTGGCCTCCGGCACCCCGTACTACCGCCATTTCCCCGGGGCGCGCGGGCCAGGGCTCCTGTTCGGCTCGACGGCGATGTCGCTCACCGCGAGCGTCGCCGGATTCTGGCCCGGCGACCGGTTCGGTGTAGCGGGCTTCGGACGGCAGTCGCGTCCCTTGATTTCGGACTGGGCGAGGCTCGCCCGTAGTGGCCGGTTCGAGCCGGCCGGGGCCGATATCGACTACGAGGAGCGTCTCGCTCGGCTGGATATTCCGATTCTCTCGATCACGGTCGAGGGTGACGATTTGACGCCGGTCGCCTCGGCTCGGCATCTGCTCGAGAAGCTGCCCGCGGCCGACGTCACCACGTGGCATCTGGGTCGGTCGCTCGGTCACAACGGCTGGATCCGCGACAACGACGACACGGTCGAGCGGGTCGTGGCGTGGCTGCGCGACCGCTGAGATCCTGGGATCCACAGTGCGGATCCGAGCAATCGGACTCGGATCCACACTTCATCCCTACAGCTTCTCGGCCAGGAAAGTGAAGGTCAGCGCCGATTTGAACGCCGCCTGCGCGTTGTCTGCGGCGCCGCCGTGCCCACCTTCGATGTTCTCGTAGTACCAGACCTCGTGGCCCTGCTCCTCGAGGAGCGCCACCATCTTGCGAGCATGCCCGGGATGCACACGGTCGTCGCGGGTGGACGTCGTGATCAGGATCGGTGGGTAGGCCACGTCGGGATCGGTGTTCTGATACGGCGAATACTCCGACAGGAACTTCCACTCATCCGGGTTGTCGGGGTCGCCGTACTCCGCCATCCACGACGCTCCGGCGAGCAGCAGGTGGTAACGCAACATGTCGAGCAGCGGCACCTGACACACGATCGCGCCGAACAACTGCGGATATCGGGTGAGCATCACCCCCATCAGCAGGCCACCGTTACTTCCGCCCTGGACCCCGAGTTGTTCGGTCGTCGTGATACCCCGCGCAACAAGATCTTTCGCGACCGCGGCGAAGTCCTCGAACACCTTGTGGCGGTTCGCCTTCAATGCTTGCGTGTGCCAGGTGGGGCCGTATTCACCGCCACCGCGGATGTTCGCGATCACATAGGTGTTTCCGCGTTCGAGCCACGCCCGGCCCACACCGCCGCTGTATGCAGGCACCATCGAATTCTCGAATCCGCCGTACCCGTACAACAGCGTCGGCGACGCCGTGTCCGTATTGCTGCCGACGACGAAGTAGGGGACCTGAGTGCCGTCGTCGGAGGTCGCGAAATGCTGCGTGACGGTGATGTCGCCGGAGTCGAAGAACGACGGCGCCTGCTTTATGGCCTCGAGCCGTTGCCCGACCGTCCCCGACAACAGGGTTGCAGGGGTCGTGAAGCCGCTCGAGTTGAGGAAGAAATCGTCGCCCTCGCGCGGGTCGACATCGATGACCGACGTCGTCGTGGCATCCGGGAGCCCGTCGAGTTCCTCGTCGGTCCACCCGTCGGGTCCCGGAGTGAGGACGCGCATGCGGGTCTGGACGTCTCGCAAGGTCACCATCAGCAGATGGTTCTGCGTCCACGTGTACTGCTCGAGCGACGTGTGCTCGTCGGGAGTGAACAGCACCGTCATGTCTCGCGAGCCCTCGAGGAACGACGGGTAGTCGGTTGCGAGCAAGGAGCCCGCCGGATAGCCGAGCCACTCGGACCGGGGCCGGACCAGCATGTGGTCGCGGTACACGCTCACCCGCGCATCGTCCGGTACGTCGAGCTTGACCAGGGTGCCGTCGGGCTTCAGTTCGTACTGGTACGCGGCGTAGAAGTCGATGGCGCGGTCGACGAAGCTGCGTTCGTACCCGGGAGTGTTGTCGTAGCCGGCGCCGACGGCTACGTCGGTGGTTTCTCCCTCGAACACCGTCTCGGCGTCGGCGATCGGTGTTCCACGTCGCCAGCGCTTCGCGATCCTCGGGTAGCCCGAATCGGTCAGGGATCCGGCGCCGAAATCCGTTCCGACGAAGACTGTGTCGACGTCGATCCAGCTGATGTCGGTTTTCGCCTCGGGAAGTTCGAAACTGTCGGTACCCGACACGAACCGTCGTGCGACCAGATCGAACTCGCGGATGACGGTTGCGTCGGCACCGCCGCGCGACAGGCTGATGAGTGCACGGTTCTGGTCGGGTCGTAGAACCTGAGCTCCTGACCACACCCAGTTTTCGCCCTCTTCCGCAGCCAGGGCGTCGAGATCGACGAGGATTTCCCACTCGGGGTCGTCGAGGACGTACTGGTCGAGGGTGGTGCGCCGCCACAGGCCGCGTACGTGCTCGGCGTCGCGCCAGTAGTTGTACAGGTACCGGCCGCGGCGTCGGGCGTAGGGGATGCGTGCGTCGGTGTCGAGGATCTCCCGAATCCGGGATTCCAGCGTCGTGAAGTCGTCGGTGCGGGTGTAGGCGTCGACCGTGCGGTCGTTGCGGGAGCGCACCCAGTCGAGTTGCTTCTCGCCGGTGACGTCCTCGAGCCAGAGGTGGGGGTCGGTCGTGCTGTCGCTCATGTACCTATTTCTACCTGCCGTGGCTCCTGACCTCGGACCGGCCGGTGTCGCCCGCCGGGGTGTGAGCGAATGAATCCCCGGCGCAGTGCTGATCGAGGCGAACGAAACTGCGAGCCTGTGCGGGGCTCAGTACGCTGGCCGATGTGCAGCTGACCCCCTCCGACGCGCAGATGTACTGGCTCGCCGAGCGAATTCGCAGCGATCAATTCCTGCTGTACTGCTTCGCGGGCGACGTCGACGCCGATGCGGTGCGTGTGGTCGTCCGGCGACGTGTCGCGCGGATGGGGGATCTTCGATACAGGATCCGCGCCGTCCCGGGCAGCCTCGACTATCCGTACTGGGAGCCGCGGGAGTACAGCGACGACCAGGTCGTCGAGCACCGGCTCGCAGACGCATCGTGGGCGGGGTTGCAGGCGGCGTTGGGGTCGCTCGTGGCCACCTCGATCGATGCCCGGATGAGCCCGTGGAGGGTGCACGTCTTCGCCGGTGTTCGCGGCGCTCCTCGCTGTGACGGGTCCGCCGCTGTCGTGGTGTTCCAGGTGTCGCACGCATTCGCCGACGGTGCTCGGGCGACGGAACTGGTGCGCGCGCTGTTCGGTGCGGAGGAACCACCGCGCTCGTCGGCTCCGGAACCGGTCCCGATATCGACGATGCTGGCGCGGTTGCTCCGGTTTCCGGTCCAGTTCGCGCGACTCGTCGCGGCCGGACGCAGGGCTGCCGCTGCCGACCGGGCGCTGACCGACGCGACAACCGCAGGAGAGATTCCCGCGCCGGCTGCAGGCCGTCCTCTCGTCGGCGTCAATACCGCCCCCGGGGACGATCGGGCCGTGCGGATGGTGGTGTGCCCCGCCGAGGTCTTCCGCGGGGCCGGCGTCACTGTCACTGTGTCGGCACTGACAGCGATTTCCATCGCCCTGCCCCGCTTTCTGGAGTTGCGCGGTGAGCCGGTGCCGGATCGGCTCGGCGCCGAAGTCACCATCGTGGTCGACGCCACGGGTGCGTCCCGCAACAACTATCGCAACGCCGGCGTCGACCTGTTCGTGGCCGAACCCGACCTGCGTACACGGGCTGCTCGGATCGCCGTCGAGATTGCGGATCGTCGCACAAGGCTATCGAGCCGGCTTTTGGCGCAACGTGATTCGGCCGAAGAGTTCGTCCCGGCGCCGCTGCTGAAGTTCGGGGTCGATCGCTACTCGCTGGACGAGATTCCCGATACCGTCACCGGGAACACGGTGGTGTCGAGCGTGAACCGAGGCCCCGCAGATCTCGAAATAGCGGGCGCCCCGGTCGTATTCAGCGCGGGGTTTCCGGGATTGTCACCGGTGATGGCATTGACCCACGGCGTGTACGGCCTCGGTGAGACCGTCACGATCGGGATCAATTCGAGTCCCCGCGCGGTGCCCGACCTCGACGAGTACGAGGCGATGCTGCGTGAAGCGATCGATGAGGTCGCGGCAGCGCTCTGCGACTGAGCGTTATCGGGTGGCTCGTCGTCGGACGTCCTCGTAGGCATGACGAAGGAGGTCGGGTGCGATGGTCGAGGTCCGGACGCCAGGATTGACGATCGCAATCCACCCCTGAGTCCGATAGACCGGATGTGGAAGAACGGTGTCGGCGACGCTGAAGTCCACCGAGGATTGTGCGGCCCGTGGTTCCTCGCCGGTGAGCTCGGCAAATCTCGCCCTGCCGACGTGGATGTTCAAGCGCCACCGGTCCGGTAGGTCCAGCTCGGACTCGGTGTCGCCGGGACAGTCCTTCGTCACGATCGTCGCAAACGGCTGCGTCCGCAGCGGGACCTGACCGTCGGGGGCGTAGTAGAAGAAATGATCGCCCCATGCGACCTCGGGGAACCCACTTCCTTCGACGGGTGCGAGTTCGAGAATCCCGTCGAATCCGCGCACCGTCTCGAGAATCTGCTCCATACTCATGGTTCGAGTGTGCGGTTGAAGTCCTTATGGAGGGTTCGGCAATGGCCCATGGCGACGACATCGAACTGAGGACCGCCGCCGTGTCGGCGGCGACCGGCTACTCGGCACAGCAGATCCGCGACCTCGAGGCTCGCGGCGTCGTCGAGTGCGCTCCTAGGAAAGCCAACGGGTACCGGGTGTTCTCCACTCGACACGTTCGAGATCTGCGTGCATACCGCGACCTCGCTCGTGCTGTCGGTCCGGTGGAGGCACGGCGGGTCATGCGGCAGATCCGTGTTCTCGTGCGCGACGAGGCAGCCGCGCTGGTGGCCTCGCTCCACACCGGACTCACTCGCGAGCGCGACCACGTGCTCGAGGCCCGGCGCGCGCTTGTCGTCATCCGCGCGGAAGCTGCGATCGAGCTCGAACCCGCAGAGAGCGACACCATGACGATCACCGAACTCGCAGGCGCACTCGGTGTTCGGGCCTCGACTCTGCGATTCTGGGAGACAGAGGGACTCGTGACGCCACATCGAGTGGCCACGCGCGCAGGATCGGCCCGTCGTTATCCGCTGGCGGCGATCCGTGAGGCTCGCATCGTGGCAGGGCTGCGGGCCTCCGGCTACCGCATACCCGACGTCCGTAGAGCCCTCACAGCACTCCGTGACCTCCAGGATATCGAGGCGTCGCTGAGGGCGTTGGACACGAGGGTCGACGACATCGCAGCGCGAACCCTCTCGCTGCTGCGTGCCGGGTCCGTACTCGCCGAGATCATCACCTCACACGAGGCTGTGCAGGCGACATGTTGTACTGGTCGGCACGACGTGAAGGGGGACACATGGGTACATACGTAGTGACCGGTGCTGCATCCGGTATGGGTAGGGCGAGCGCGGAACGACTGCGCGCCGCAGGGCACACGGTGATCGGGATCGATCTGCGGGACACCGACATCGTCGCGGATCTGTCGACAACGGCAGGACGGTCGGCCGCGATCCGCAAGACTCTCGATCGTGCCGACGGACTCCTCGACGGCGCCGTGCTCGCGGCCGGACTGGGCCCGATTGCAGGAAAGGAAAAGGTGATCGCCGAGGTCAATGTGCGGGGCGTGATCGAGCTGCTGGTGGGCTGGCGGCCTGCCCTCGCCGCGACCGGTAACAGCAAGGTCGTGGTGTTCGGATCGAATTCGACAACCGCGACACCCGGTGTGCCGAAGTCCGCTGTGCGGTCGTTCCTCGCGGGCGACCTCGACAAGGGCGTCAAGCGCGCGAGCCGCATCCGCGCCGCCGCCGCGCCGTTCACCTACGCGGCGACGAAGATCGCGGTGACCCGCTGGGCTCGTCGCGCCGCGGTCACCGACGACTGGGCGGGATCCGGAATCCGGCTCAATGTCCTTGCCCCGGGCGCAGTCTCGACTCCCCTGCTCGAAACGCAGCTGGCCGGTCCGCAGGCGAAACGGGTCGAAGGTTTTCCCGTGCCGATCGGTGGTTTCGGTGACGCCGAGCAGATCGCCGAGTGGGTCGAGTTCATGCTGTCGCGCACGGCGGATTTCATGGTGGGCAGCGTGGTGACCGTCGACGGCGGGACGGAGGCGTATTTCCGGTCCGGGGACTGGCCCGTTGCCGTTCCGCTCAGTGGCCTTCCCCGATACCTGCTCCAGATGTTCCGTTTCCGTCCCTGACACGCTGTGCCCGCCCACCCGCATCATCCGATCGGTTGATGCGGATCCGACCCGCTCGGTCGATGTGAAGACCCGGTGCCGGCGGGCACGCTCGACGCATGCCCATCGTAGAAGTGACAGACCTGTACAAATCGTACGGAGAACGCACGGTCGTCGACGGCGTCAGTTTCGACGTCGGCGACGGAGAGATCTTCGGGATCCTCGGCCCCAACGGGGCGGGGAAGACCACCACCGTCGAATGTGTGTCCGGCCTCCGGGTACCCGACCGCGGCACAGTCCGTGTAGCAGGGCTCGATCCCGTCGCCGACCATCACGCCGTCACCGAAATACTCGGCACGCAACTTCAGCAGAGTGCGCTGCAACCGAAGCTGACCGTGCGCGAGGCGCTGGGTTTGTACGCGTCGTTCTATCCCGATCCCGCCGACGGCATGGCGCTCGCGGAGCGACTCGGTCTCGCGCCGGTCTTCGGCACCCGATTCGCGCAGCTGTCGGGTGGTCAGCAACAGCGGCTGTTCATTGCCCTCGCTTTGATCGGACGGCCGCGCGTGGTGGTGCTCGACGAGCTCACCACAGGCCTGGACCCGCGCGGTCGACGGGAAACCTGGTCGCTGATCGAGGAGGTCCGCGACTCGGGGGTGACGGTTCTGCTCGTCACCCATTTCATGGAAGAAGCTCAGCGCTTGTGCGACCGCGTCGCCGTATTCGACGCGGGTGCGATCAAGGCCCTCGGCAGCCCCACCGAGCTGGTCGGACGGTCGGCCTCGGCCGTTGTCGTGTCGTTCCGACCGACCGGTGGGTCGCCGCTCGATCGGTCCGAATTCGAAACACTTCCCGGCGCATCGGCGGTGCGGGGCGACGGCGAGCGGATCGTCATCGAGGGCAGCGACGACACCGTCGACGCGGTGCTGTCACTACTCGCGCGACGCGGACTGTCCGCCGAGCGACTTCGCGTCACCGACGCCACGCTCGACGACGCATTCCTCGACATCACATCCTCGGAGCCCGGACATGCAGGGAGCTGACATGCAGACCACAACCAATCCAGCGGTGGCAGTACTGAGCACCGAAGCCAGGCTGTTCGGGCGTGAGCCCGCCGCGATGTTCTGGATCCTCATCTTCCCCGTGGGGCTGCTGACGATTCTCGGCGTCATTCCGATGTTTCGGGAGACCGACCCGAATCTCGGCGGCCTCCGACTGATCGACCTGTACGTCCCGGTCACCGTTCTCCTGGCGATGATTGTGGCCGGCATCCAGACCATGCCCGGTGTGTTGGCGTCGTATCGGGAGCGCGGAATCCTGCGGAGGCTGGAGGCGAGCCCCGCGAAGCCCACGTATTTGTTGATGGCGCAGATCGTTGTGCACGCGGTGGCTGTCGCCGTGTCCGTCGTTCTCGCGCTGCTCGTGGGTCGTGTCGTGTTCGACGTCGCGCTACCGGCACAACCGTTCGGCTACGCGCTGGCCGTCGTTCTCACGCTCGCTGCCGCCCTGAGCATGGGGGCGGCGATCGCGGCGGTGTCGTCGTCGATGCGGGTCGCGCAGACGGTGGGCACCATCGTGTTCTTCCCCATGATGTTCTGCGCGGGAGTGTGGCTTCCGGTGCAGACGATGCCCGACCTGCTCCGGCGGGTCGTCGAAGTGACACCGTTCGGTGCTGCCTCACAGATCCTCGACCAGGCGGCGTCGGGTAGCTGGCCGAGCATGACCGGTGTCGCGGTGGTGGCGGGCTGGGCGATCGTGCTCACTGCAGCCGCAGTCAAGTGGTTCCGTTGGCAGTGATGGCGTCGCCGGTCACCCTGGAGACTGTGACTACATCTCATTCGGGAGCATCGTGCGTGGAACCGGCATCGCATTTCGGGGAGGACTCGTGGAGCCGATTCCACCGCTGGAGCCCACCGATATTGCTTGCACTCGGGATCGTGCTGTGTGTAGGGACGGCGTCGCTGGTGATGACACCCGCCGAATGGATTCCGGTGTCGGTGCTCACCGTGGCCGCGGCCGCCTTGGAAGTATGGTGGTGGCGCACCGGTCCTGGCACAGGGGCTGTGTACTACATCCTGCGGACTGTGATTGCGTTCGCCTTGAGCTGGTTCAATCCGTTCTTCGCGATCTACGCCCTGGTGGGCTACTTCGATGCACCGTGGTTGATCACCGAGCGCTGGGCCCGTCTCGGTCTGCTGGCGACGGCAGTGACTATGGCCGGGTCACAGTCGGGAGGTCTACCTCCTTCGGATTCCATGCAGTGGACAGTGTTCGGCTTGCTGTTCGTGCTCAATGCAGTGATCTCGATGGTGATGTACCGGATCGGCGAGCGCGACCTACGCAGGACCGAGGAACGGATCGAGGCCATCGCCGAACTCGAACGTATGAACACCCGACTCGAACAAGCACTTTCCGAGAATCGTGCGTTGCATGCCCAGCTGGTGCAGCACGCGCGTGAGGCGGGGATCGACGACGAGCGGCGTCGTCTTGCCGCCGAGATCCACGACACCTTGGCGCAGAGTCTCACCGGGATCATCACGCAGCTTCAGGCTGCCGGCGACGCCGACGATCCCGATGCGGCGCGGCGCCATGTCACCGTGGCGGCAGACCTCGCGAGGCGCAGCCTCGGTGATGCTCGGCGCTCGGTGCAGAATCTCGCGCCGGAAGCACTCGAACACGACACACTCGAATCGGTGTTGGCCGAGTCGGTGGATCGCTGGTCTGTCGAGCACGCGATCCGGACGGACTTCACAGTGACGGGGGATGCGGAACCGCTGCACGACGACATCGCCGTAACGTTGCTGCGAATCACCCAGGAGGCTCTCGCGAACGTCGCCAAGCACGCTTCGGCGCACCGCGTCGGTGTCACAGTGTCGTACATGGGCGACGAGGTGAGCGTCGATATCCGTGACGACGGGATCGGCTTCGATCCGGCGGCGGTGTCAGCGGACGGATTCGGGATGAGGGGGATGCGTTCCCGTGTCGCCCGTGTCGCCGGTGTCATGGACGTCGAGTCCGAAATCGGCTCCGGAACAGCGGTCTCGGTGCGGGTACCGCAGGTGCGTGCGGGGTCGGTGTCGTGAGCAGCGAATCGCAGGGGATCACCGTGCTGATCGTCGACGACCACCCTGTGGTCCGTGACGGCCTGCGCGGAATGTTCGCGGCCTCGGGCGAGTTCACGGTCCTCGGTGAAGCGGGGGACGGGCGTGAAGCGGTGGCACTCGTCGCCCGGCTGGATCCCGATGTGGTGCTGATGGATCTACGGATGCCGCGAGGCGGCGGTGTCGACGCGATCGCCGAACTCTCGTCGAGGCAGGTCCGTAGCCGAGTCCTGGTGCTCACGACCTACGACACCGACGCCGACACCATTCCCGCGATCGAAGCGGGTGCTACCGGGTATCTGCTCAAGGACGCACCGCGCGACGAACTGTTCGCTGCCGTGCGCGCGGCCGCGGAGGGGCGAACGGTGCTGTCGCCGGTGGTGGCGTCGCGCCTGATGTCCCGGGTGCGTGGTGCGGATACTCCACGGTCGCTCAGCTCCCGCGAGCGCGAGGTGCTGGCACTCGTGGCGAAGGGGACCTCCAATCGCGAGATCGCGCGGGTGTTGTTCATCAGCGAGGCGACCGTGAAGACGCACCTCACCCACATCTTCGGGAAGCTCGAGGTGTCGGACCGCGCCGCGGCCGTGGCCGCGGCCTACGAGCGAGGCATCCTGGGCTGAATCCGCATGGCCGAATGTCACCTCGATGACGCCGAAGTGCATGAATGTCACCTTCGGTCATGGGTGGGGGCGTGTGGTGGCGCGATGCCGAACAGCATCGCGTCGATGCCGGCGGTGAACGCCGTGTCGTTGTCGAGTGGAGCGGTAGGGGAGCTCTCGCCTGTACTGGCGAACAGCGCACTCAGGTGTGGGTAGTCACCGTAGCCGAGCATGGCCGCGATGTACTCGGCGCCGCCTCCCGACTCGGAGGCGACGTCGCCGGCGGATTCCTGCGCGGCGAAATTCGTCACCCACCCGCTCAGTAGCGCGACGCCCATCATGGTGGATGTCGTGTCGAGCTTCGCCGGTGCGAGTGCTCCGACGAGGTGATCGAGATAGGCGACGGTGTTCGGACCCATGTCGGTGGCGGGCACCTCGCGAAGCCACGGGTGGCGCCGGTGCAGCGCGCGCGATTGTTCCGCTGCGGCCAGGACATCGGTACGCACGTCGCCGGTGAGGGGCGCGAACTCGTATTCGCCGGCGACGTGGTCGGCCATCAATGTGAGCAGATCGTCCTTCCCGGACACGTACCGATACAGGGATGCGGCCGAGGTGCCGAGCGCCTCGGCGACACGGCGCATGGACAGCGCGCGCATGCCTTCTCGATCGACGAGGTCGACGCAGACCGCGGCGATATCGCCGAGCGTGTGTGCGGGGCGGGGGCCGCGCTTCGGTTCGTCGGATCGCAGCCACAATGAGGTCGGCATGGACTCAGCATGCCTCGAGGAGGCATTTGCGAACATCGTTCGCGGATCGCTACACTGCATCTGCGAACGCTGTTCACAGATGAGGAGATTCCCGTGAACGTCATCGAAACCGAAGGCTTGACCCGTCGCTACGGCGACCGCACGGTCGTCGACGGGCTGGATTTCCGAGTGCGGGAAGGCTCGGTGCATGCGTTGCTCGGGCCGAACGGCTCGGGTAAGACCACCACCGTGCGCATGCTGTCGACGCTCCTGCGTCCGACTTCGGGGAAGGCTCGGGTCCTCGGATTCGACACCGTCGCCGACGCTGTTCGGGTACGGCAACGTATCGGATCGGTCGGGCAGTTCCACTCCGTCGATCCGCGGCTCACCGGCGCCGAGAATCTCACGATGTTCGCGCGGCTCTCCGGGATGCGGACTCGTGCCGCTCGTCGTCACGCTCGCGACCTGCTCGAGCGCTTCGATCTTGCCGAGGCGGCCGACCATCGGATCCGGAGCTATTCGGGCGGCATGCGTCGCCGGCTCGACATCCTCGCAGGCACCGTCGTGCGCCCCGCAGTGCTGTTCCTCGACGAACCCACCACCGGTCTCGACCCGCGTAGTCGCAACGACATATTCGGATACATCCTGAATTTCGTGGCGGAAGGCACCACGGTGGTGCTCACCACCCAGTATCTGGACGAGGCCGAACGCCTAGCGGACGCCATCACGATCCTCGACGGCGGTCGCACTGTCGCCACCGGTACGCCCGCCGAGATCACCGCCGCGGTCGGTGTCGGCCTCGATCTGGTTGTCGCGTCTGCCGATCATGGCCGGGCAGCGGAGCTCCTGACCGGATTCGGCGCGCGAGAAGTCGGATCCACTGCCGTGCGGGAAGACTCGATCCGCCTGTCGTTCGGGCTGGACGACGAACCGGAACTCCTCCCGATCCTGCGGGCTCTCGACGCCGACGGGATCGACGTCCACGACATCGGCAGACGCCGCGCGAGCCTCGACGAAGCCTTCCTTGCGCTCACTGAAAGGGCCACCGCACCATGACCATCGACACCCAGGTGCATCCCTCCGTAGGCACGGCCACGGCGGCGCGAGTGGTGTTCGGCCGCACCGTCGCCACCTACCGGCACTCGCCGGCTCTGCTCGGAGTCTCGCTCGCAGCGCCGCTCGGCATGGTCGTGTTGTTCGGCTACGTCTTCGGCGGCACCATCGCCGGTGACGCCGACCCCTCGGCGTATCGGTCGTACCTCATGCCCGGCGTGTTCGTCCTCGTCGCGTCTCTGGGTTCGATGGCCACGGCGAGCACTGCCAATGCGGATCTGAGCAGCGGACTCACCGACCGGTTCCGTGCCCTGCCCATTGCGCGTTCCGGAGTGCCGACGGGGCTCGCACTCGCCGAGACCGTGATCGGTGCGGTCGCCCTCGCCGCAATGATGGGGATCGGGTACCTGGTCGGGTGGCGTATCGACGCACCCGCCGGTGATGTCGCCCTGGCTGTCCTTCTGCTGTTCGCATTCCGGGCGGCACTGAGCTGGCTCGGCATCCTGCTCGGCATTGCGATCCGTGACGAACAGGTACTCCAACAGGCTGCACCGATGATCTTCGGACTCATCATGCTCTCGAACGTGTTCACACCCACAGAAGCGATGCCGTCCGTCGTTCGCGCGATCGCGGAGTGGAATCCGATCAGCGCGGTGGTGGCGGCGCTACGGGAACTGTTCGGCTCGGGAACTGCGGTAGCGGCGGATGCGGCGTGGCCGATGCACCACCCTGTCGTCGCGGCATTCGGATGGATCGCGGTGATCCTCGCGGTGTCGGTGCCTGTCGCGGTGAGGCAGTACGGTGCGCAACGGTGAGTGCGCAAATCCACCTTACCGGCGGGTAACCGGACCATCGGCAGACAGCGGGATCGGGCAGGACTACCCTGTATGGCTGTGACCTCACACTATGACGTCGTTGTCCTCGGAGCCGGTCCCGGTGGGTACGTCGCTGCTATCCGCGCGGCACAGCTGGGATTGAGCACCGCCATCATCGAGCAGAAGTATTGGGGTGGTGTCTGTCTCAACGTGGGCTGCATCCCCTCGAAGGCGCTTCTCCGCAATGCCGAACTGGCACATCTCTTCACCAAAGAGGCCAAGACCTTCGGCATCTCGGGAGACGTGTCGTTCGACTTCGGTGCCGCCTTCGACCGCAGCCGCAAGGTGGCCGACGGTCGCACCAAGGGTGTGCACTTCCTCATGAAGAAGAACAAGATCACCGAGTACGACGGTAAGGGCTCGTTCGTCGATGCCAAGACCATCGAGGTGGCGCTCACCAAGGGCGGCACAGAACAGGTGACCTTCGACAACGTCATCATCGCCACCGGCTCGGTCACCAAGTTGCTGCCGGGTACGCAGCTCAGCGACAACGTCGTGACCTACGAGGAGCAGATCCTCACCCGCGAGCTCCCAGGCTCGATCGTCATCGTCGGTGCCGGCGCCATCGGCATGGAATTCGGCTACGTCCTGAAGAATTACGGGGTCGACGTCACGATCGTCGAGTTCCTCGATCGTGCCCTGCCCAACGAGGACGCCGACATCTCCAAGGAGATCACCAAGGCGTACAAGAAGCTCGGTGTCACCATCAAGACCGGTGCGGGTGTCCAGAAGATCGTCGACAACGGCTCGAACGTCACCGTCGAGATCAAGGACAACAAGTCCGGCAATATCGAGACATTGACCGTCGACAAGGTGCTGCAGTCGGTCGGTTTCGCGCCGCGCGTCGAGGGCTACGGCCTCGAGAACACGGGAGTGGCCCTCACCGATCGCGGCGCCATTGCGATCGACGAGCGCATGCGCACCAACGTCCCCGGTGTCTATGCCATCGGTGACGTCACCGCCAAGCTGCAGCTCGCGCACGTCGCCGAGGCGCAGGCCGTCGTCGCTGCCGAGACCATCGGCGATGCCGAGACCCTCGAGTTGGGCGACTATCGGATGATGCCGCGCGCGACGTTCTGCCAGCCGCAGGTCGCGTCGTTCGGTCTGACGGAGGAGCAGGCGAAGGCCGAAGGCTACGACATCAAGGTCGCGACCTTCCCGTTCACCGCGAACGGCAAGGCCCACGGCCTCGGCGACCCGAACGGCTTCGTCAAGCTGATCGCCGACAAGACACACGGCGAACTCATCGGTGGCCATCTCATCGGCCCCGACGTCTCCGAGCTGTTGCCTGAGCTGACTCTCGCGCAGAAGTGGGACCTGACCGTCAACGAACTGGCGCGTAACGTCCACACGCACCCCACGCTCAGTGAGGCGCTGCAGGAAGCCATCCATGGCCTCGCAGGCCACATGATCAACTTCTGACCTTCCGCGCGGGTGGACCCCCGCTCGGATGTACCGGCTCAGCCCGTGGTGACTTGACCGTCACCGCGGGCTGCTGTCGTTCCGGCTCTGTTCGGTGCGGGGTGCAATACGAGCTCGACGAGGCAGTTGCCGTCCTGAGGGTCGGGAAACACGTCGACGGTGTACGAGGCTCCGAGTGCGTCGGCATGGTCGTCGAGGACGCGCTGGATCAGGCCGCGCTGGATGCCGCGTACCACTTCGGGGTTGCTGCGCGCGATCTCGGCCAACGGGCAGGTGCAGAGCGTGATGCTGTGGGTGCCGAACGCGTTGGTCGCCGTCTGTGTCTCGAAGCCGAGCTGGTGGAGCGATTCGATGACGAGCGCTCCGGCGTCGGTGGTGGGGGCCGGGGAGAGTCCGAGCATTCCGGCCCAGTCGTCGCCGACTTCGAAGGCCTTCCGTTCTCGTTCGGTGGCGCTACCACCGATGCGCGCAGCGAGCAGGGCGACGAGATCGGTGTAGGACGGTTCCCTCACAGCGAGATAGCCCATTCGCGGTCGTCCGACCTTCTCGGCCGGTAGCGGCCGGATTCGGACGAGCCCTTCGTCGACGAGCCCGGAGAGATGGAACCGGATCGTCGTGACATGGAGGTCGAGCGCGGCCGCGAGATGGTGCGCGTCGAGAGGTCCCGTGGATTCCCGGAGCATGTCGAGCACTCGCTCGCGTTGCTTCACCCGCCTTGCCAACTCGCACTCCTGTCGCGGTTTGTGGCGCCCCTTAGGTGAGGGTCACCTTATTAAAAGGAGAAAAATCCCCTATAGTCGTCGCCATGAAGGCAGCGACCGATTCGCCATCCACGGTACGACCGAGCCGCGGAGGTCTGGGAACTGCGGCTACCCTTGCCCTGGCACTCATCGCGGTCGCGTCGATGGTGGTCGCCGCCGCGGCGGTATTCATCGCCGTCGAGGTGCACGGACAGGACCGGCAGTCGGTCGCCGAGTCGACGTCGAACGCCGCGATCCTCGCCGCGCTGCAGTCGCTCGCCGCCGACCGAGGCGCCGCGGCCACGCAGGCTCCCGCCGGCGAACCCGCGCCGACAGGCGAGGTCGAGCCTGCTCCGGAAGAGGGCGCTCCAACTGCGCCGGCAGTTGTGGCGCCGGGGCCCGTGCCTGCCGCTTCCGGCGCTCCGGCGCCCCAGGGGACGGCCGTCCCGGCGCCCGAACCTGCGGCCTCCGCACCGCAGACGCCCACACCCAGCGCCGAACAGCTCACTGCGACGCTCCACTCGGCGGTCGACCCGGCAAACTCGCTCTCGTACCGCCGGTCGCATGTCGAACGGGGTGCGGAAGCCGGACCTGTTCTCGAACAGATCGGGGCACGCGCAGGGACGATGCTGCAGGTTGTCCAGCCGCGCGTCGTCGACCCAATCGACTTCGACGGCACTGCCGCGGCGGGTCGCCTCCAGGTGACGTTCGCCGGGGCTCCCGGTCCCGAGACACCGCTGCGCCTGACCTTCGTATACCTCGACGGAATGTGGAAGCTGTCGGCGCGCAGTGTGTGCGACGTGGCATCGTTCAACGGATTCTCGTGCCCTTCCGGGTATGTGCGGTAGCGGCACGGTCGCTCGGTGAGAACACGGCGGTCCAGCTCTTGACCACGACACGGATGACCAGATCCACCAGCAGCGCGCAGACGATGATCGCAAGCGTCCACGCGAACAACTCGGGTGTCTGCAGCAGCGTCCGGGTCTGCGCGATGGCAGCGCCCACGCCGTCCGGGGCGGAAAGCAGTTCGGCCATCACCGCGACACGCACCGACCCGGATGCGACCGCTCCCGTCGCCGCGACGATCGGAGGAAGGATCGACGGCACGACGATGAACACCAGCCGTCGCGAGCGACTCAACCGGAGGCCGGTGCCGAGTTCGAGCAGATTCGGGTCGATCGACTGCAACGCCGAAGCAGTCGCCGAGGCGATGATCGGCACCATCACGGTCGCACACACGATGATCGTGATCGACGGGTCGCTGCCCATCCACAGCACGAGGCACACGATCAGCACGATCGGAGGTAGGCCCTGCAGGATCGCGCGGAGCGGTGCGAGTACACCGTCGGCGAAGGACGACACTGTCGCCGCCCATCCGAACAGGATCCCGACACAGAGCGCAAGCACCGTCGCGGTGGCGGCGCGCACGAGCGTGAGCGTCAACTCGGTCGCGAGCGAGCCGTCGGCCACGACGTCCCACAGTGCTTCGAGTGTCTGCACAGGACTCGGCATCACGGCGGGGGACTGACCCAGTGACAACCAGTGCCAGACCCCCAGAAGGACGGCGACGCACAGCGCGGCGCCGAGCGCGTACAGCGGCGACCGGGTACCCGCAGACGAGGCGTTCACGCTCGTCAGCTCGCGCCGTAGAAGCCGTCGGCAGGCATCTCGCCGCCGATCGAATCCGGCACCGTCCTCATGAGCGACTCGTAGAGCAACTCTGTATCGGCGCGTCCCTCTGCGGCAGGCAGGTAGGTAGGTCGCAATTCCGGCAGGACCTGCCCGACCACGTTGGCGGGGATCGGGACGATGTCGCTGACCGCGACTGCGCCCTGCTGAGGGTCGGACACGACCTCGATGACCGAGCCGAGCAGAGTGGTCTGCAGGGCGCCGACGAGATCCGGATACTCGCGCGCTACTTCGCCGCGGAGCACGAATCCGGCGAACGGCAGAGACGACGCTGCGGTCTGCTCCACCCACAGGTCCTGCATGCTCTGCGCTTCGGCGATGTTGTCGCTTGCTCCGGCGACCACCGTCGAGAGGTGCTCCGGCAGGATCGCGTACTGCATCGACCCCGACGTCAATCCGGTCGCGATGTCGAGTGGTGTGGGGTGGTATTGCAGGTTCACATCGGGATTTTCGCCGGCATAGGTCATCCCGGCGGTGTCGAGGATCTGCCGAGTCACCAGATCGATGATGTCGTTCTGGAACGGGATGTGGACGGTCTGTCCGCGCAGATCGTCCAGCGTGGTGCCTTCGGGGCCCATCAAATACACGATGTTCCCGCTCACCGTGCCGACGAGAACGAGATCGATACCCTGCGCACACAGGTTCGCCGCGATGTTGATCGGCATGGCGGCGAGATCGTAATTTCCGGCAATGAAGTTGGTGCGCAACTCTTCCGGAGTACTCGCGGTACTCGTCGAGGTGGTGGCGACCCCGATGTCGTCGAGCCCGGTCAACGGCGCAGCCATTGCCACGTTGTTCGCGACACCGACGTTCAGGGAGTCGGGCAGGCCCGAGCCGGCGCCGCTCACGGTGGTCTCGGCTCCGCAGGCCGCCGCATCGTCGTCGGTGCCGCATGCGGTGAGCAGCATCGTGGCGACAGACAGTGTGACGACCAGTGCGCGAATCCTCGAGGGGAAATGATGACGGTTCACGGAGATCCTTTGATCGAACTCGACAAGGTGGGTCTGTCCCGCGGAGGCAGCGTGATAGTCGACGACGTGTCGTTACGACTCGACGCCGGTGAAATCCTGGTGATACTCGGCGAGTCCGGGCTGGGAAAAACCACGGTGCTGCACGCCGCCGCCGGATTGCTCGAACCGTCGTCGGGCACCGTCACCCGCTGGTGCGAGCGGCAGGGAATGCTGTTCCAGGAGGCACGGCTGTTGCCGTGGATGTCCGTGGAGAGAAATGTTCTGCTCGGTGCGCCCGGACGAGATGTGTGGAGGCCGGGGCCCCGCCCGGACGTCGAGAGTGCGCTCGACGAGGTCGGGCTCAGAGATGTCGCGCATCTACCGCCCTTCCGATTGTCGGGCGGGATGCAGCGTCGCGCGGCTCTCGCCCGAGCATTGTTCGCGCGCCCCTCGGTGGTATTCGCCGACGAACCGTTCGCGCATCTGGACTCTGCGTCGGCGAAGACCGTGGGCGTTGCGCTGGGGCGAGTCGCGGCAGAGGGGGCGGGCGTGCTGATGACCGCGCATGAGATCACCGACATATTCACCACCATGGGAAATTACCGTACATTATTCCTGTAAATAGGATGTGCAGCGAGAGGGGTCGACCATGAACGACAAGCACGGAGCAGACGACGCACTGCCGTTGGCCGATCGGGATGCTGCCCATCTGCCCGGACACTGGCTGCTTGCACGGCTCGGCAAGCGTGTCCTGCGGCCCGGAGGCAAGGAGCTGACCGCGCGGATGCTGACCGACGCGAAGTTGCGTGGCGTCGATGTCGTCGAATTCGCTCCCGGGCTGGGGCGAACCGCGCAGAGCATCCTGGAGTTCGCCCCGAAGAGCTATACCGGTGTCGAATCCGACGAAAGCGCAGCCGATCTGACTCGTAAGGTCCTCGGGTCTGCCGGCACGGTGGTCAGCGGTGAGGCATCGAAGACCGGGCTCGACGACGCGACCGCGGATGTCGTCGTCGGAGAGGCAATGCTCACGATGCAGACCGACAAGCACAAGACTCAGATCATCGAAGAGGCGCTGCGCGTGCTGCGTCCGGGCGGGCGCTACGCGATCCACGAACTCGCGATCGAGCCCGACGAGGTCGATGACGAGGTCAAGAACGAGATCCGCAAGTCGCTTGCACGGTCCATCAAGGTCAACGCGCGGCCGCTCACCGCGGCCGAATGGACGAAGCTCCTCACCGACGCCGGATTCGAGGTCGAGACCGTGGGTTTCGCCCCGATGGCTCTCCTCGAACCTCAGCGCATCCTTGCCGATGAAGGTCTCGTGGGTACTGTGAAATTCGTGGGAAACGTACTGCGGGACTCCGACGCTCGCGCGCGCGTGCTGCAGATGCGTTCGACGTTCACGAAGTACAAGAAACATCTCGTCGCGATCGAGATCATCGCGACCAAGAAGGCGGCATGATGAGTGACTCCAGCGGTTCGGCCGGAACGATGACCGTGATCGAGGGGCTCACGCACCTCGACAAGAAAGACGGCGACGCCCCGCGTCTCGAGAAGCTTGCCTCGGGTGCGGGGGCCACCGTGATCCGAATGGGTTTCGCGCAGGGCCAGGTACTGAAGGACCACCGTGCGCCGGCACCGATCCTCGTGCAGGCGACGAGCGGCGACGTGTCGTTCAGTACTGCTGAGAAGACGGTCTCGCTCGTCCCGGGTGTCGCGGTCCACGTCGACGAGGGCGTGATGCACAAGCTCGTTGCCAACGCCGACTCCGTGGTGATGCTGACGATCCTGCGCTGACCGGTCGCCCGTAGCACTCAGTTGCGGCCCGGACCGGCCTCCACAATCCGGGCCGCGATCACCGAGACGGGCGTATTCGTCTCCTGCGACAGCCGCACGATCATCTGGAAGGCCTGTTCGGCCCTCACGGCAAACCGCTCCATGAGCATGCCCTTGGCCTGACCGATCAGGTCGCGGCTGGCGAGTGCAGACTTGAACTGCAGTTCCTTGCGGGACGAGAGGACCGCGATCGCGGCGTGCGCCGCGAGGACCCCGCCGACGTGCATCGACTCGGCATCGAACGAACCGGGTTCGGCCGCGAACAGGTTGAGGGCGCCCGACTCGTCGCCATGCGTGAACAGCCGGAACGACAACATGCTGAGCACGCCTGCCTCGACCGCTGCTGCGGAGAACCGCGGCCACCGCGGCTCCGATCGCAGGTCGGCGGTGTGTGTCATCTCCGCTTCCAGCGCGGCATCGACGCACGGGCCCTCGCCGAGCTCTGCTTGGATCTTGTCCACCCGTCTCGTCAACTCGGAGGTGGCGGCGTGTGACTCGAACTCGGACGGTCCGGTGACCATCAGGATCCCGGCAGTGTCGGCACCGGGAATCAGTTCGACCGCGGCTGCAGTCAGGCGTTCGAGGGACGACTCGAGATCGGTCTCGTCCGACATCGAACGAGCAAGGTCAGCCATGATCCGGCTCAATCGTTCGTCCTGGTCCGGCATCGCCCGTCATCCCTTCGTCGTCTACCTCGGGAACGATATCCTGCCGTATCCCGCTCCGGACGACATGCCTTTCAACTCGTCGTGTACGCCACCCAACCGCCGAATCCGGTGATGTCGACGGCGTCGGCGGATGCATCGTGGGTGCAGCCGAATCCGACGACCCAGCGACCATCCGAGAGTTCGACGCTCGTGAGTGTCATCGGTGCCGGCAGGGCCGCGAGGAACCTGCCCAGCCCGGCCTCGGATACCCGGAACAGCTCGCCGACGATCGCGGCGCCCTCACCGGCGCTGTGGCGTACCAGGCCGGGCTTCGGCGGAGTGGTGTTCAGCGCCATCAACCGGTACGAGTCCGAGGTGTGCACCTGCTCGGAGAAACGGGCACCGATGTCTTCGAGCTGGAAATGCAACGGCTGACCCCGCAGGTGGGCGCCGAATACCGCCAGCTCGACTCCGGCGTCGACGAACGTCGGTGCTTCGACGCCGGTGAGGTGCGCCGCAATGTCGACCGCCACCTGGTCGTCGAACCCGGGCACCACCACCATCACGCCGAACGGATGCCCCTCGGAGGTGGCAGCGCCGGGCACCGCAACCGCGGCCATGTCGAGCAGGTTGCAGAAGTTGGTGTAGGTACCCATCCGGCGATTGATAACCACCGGGTCATCCTGCACGGCAGCGATCGTCGGATGCTCGGTGGTGGTCGGGAGCAGCAGGCCGTCGAAGCCGTCCAGCAGCACGCGCGCATATGCCCGGGTGCGGATCAGGGAATCGAGGTCGGACACCAGTTCGTGCGCGGCCGGGCTTGCTGCCGATGCGACGATTGCGGCAACAGTGGGGTCGGCGCCGGCCCGTTCGGTTTCGAGGAACTCGCCCACGGCTGCATACCGTTCAGCGACCAGGGCTCCGTCGTACAGCAAGGTTGCGGCATCGAGAAGCGGTGAAATGTCGACTTCGGTGATCTCGATGCCCGACCGGCGGGCATCGCAGACGGTCGTGTCGAACGCGTCGCGGTACTCGGCGCACAGTGCGGTGAGGTCTTCCGGTCGTGGCACCGCGATGCGGATCTGCGAGGGAGCGGCGAGCCGCACATCGGCCGGCCACGCGCGACTACGCGGGTCGCGTTCGTCCGGCACTGCCATCACGGCGGCCGCATGCGTAGCCAGGTCGAGGGATTCGGCGAACACGGTGAGGCAGTCGTAGTCGACGCACGCCGGTACCACTCCGTGCGTCGGGGTCACTCCGAGCGTGGCCTTGATCCCGACGATGCCGTGCAGCGCCGCCGGTACACGACCGGAACCGGCTGTGTCGGTACCGATTCCGATGTCGGCGATACCCAGGGCCACCGCAGCCGCGGACCCTGAGCTCGACCCACCGGAGACGCGCTCGGGATCCCATGCGCACCGCACCGCGCCGTATGGGCTGCGGGTGCCCACCAGGCCCGTCGCGAACTGGTCGAGGTTGGTCTTCCCCAGGACCACTGCGCCCGCGTCGAGGAGGCGGGAAATACCCGATGCAGTCGTCTGCGGTGTGTACGCGAACTCGGGGCACCCCGCAGTGGTCGGGAGGCCGGCGACATCCACGTTGTCCTTGACCGCGACCACGAGACCTGCGAGCGGAAGCGTTTCGCCCGCCGCGACACGTGCGTCGACGGCGGCAGCGTCGGCGAGGATGTCGGCTGCATCGCGCAGGGTGATCCAGACCTCGGGGCGGTCGACCTCCTCGATCCGGCTCAGAGCACGTCGCGCGCGGTCGGTCGCGGCTGTGGTGGAAGTGACGACATCGGCGGTCATGCGGAGGGTCCGATCACGAGAAGGGGGGTGCCCGGCGCGACCTTCGAGCCCGGAGTGACGAGCACCTTCAGGACGGTTCCGGCCCGTTCGCTGCGGACCGGCATCTCGAGCTTCATGGCCTCGAGGATCACTGCGGTGGTGTCCGCATCGACGATCTCACCTTCGGCGACCTCGACGCGCCACACGTTACCGACGAGGGACGCTTCGACGACAGTGGAGCCGTCGGGCATCCCGGCAAGTGGGTCGACCGTGGTGGAGACCTCGATCGGAGCGGCCTCGACGCGGTCGAATTCACCGGAGTCGCGCCACGCCGTCTTCTCGATCTCGAACGCGGTGGACTGCTTCGCGTCGAAGTCTGCGATGGACTCGGCGTTGTTCTCCAGGAACCGGAGATGGTCGGCGAGGGCGAACGTTCCCTCCGAGATGTCGGCGTCGAACCGCCCGGCCTTCGCCGCAGCCCGGTACTCGAGCAACTGCTCCGGGGAGACGGGTTCCCAGACGATGCGGTCGAAGAACCGGAACAACCACGGTTTACCGTTCTCGAACGGTCCCGACTGCCGGTAGCCGGACCAAATCGGCACCGTGCGGCCGACGAGTTGATAGCCGCCGGGAGATTCCATCCCGTAGACGCACAGATACTTGCCTCCGATGCCCACGGCGTCCGACGGTGTCCACGTCCGAGCCGGGTTGTACTTGGTGGTCACGAGCCGATGCCGGGGATCGAGCGGAACTGCCAGTGGCGCGCCGAGATACACATCGCCGAGACCGAGAACGAGGTATTCGGCGTCGAACACGGTGTCGCGGACCTCGTCCACGGAGTCGAGACCGTTGATGCGGCGGATGAACTCGATGTTGGAGGGCAGCCACGGTGCGTCGTCGCGCACACCACTGCGATAGCGCGACAGAGCCTCGGAGATGGACGGGTCGTCGAACGACAGCGGAAGCCGAACCGTGCGGCTGGGTACCACGAGATCGTGTGTCGCCGGCAGTTCGGTTTCGAGATCCTGGAGCACGCCCAGCAACCGGTACTGGGGGAGGACATCGGGGTCGAAGTGGATGTGCAGCGACCGCACGCCGGGGGTGACGTCGATGATGCCGGGCACTTGCGTTGCGGTCAGGGCTTCGGACAATGCGTGAACCCGCATGCGCAGGCCGAGGTCGAGGGTCATCTCGCCGTATTCGACGAGGATGTTGTCGTCGCCGCCGCGCAGGTACGCCACTTCGGGTCGGTCGAGCATCGCGCCGAAGTGGCCGAGACGTCCGCCGTCGACGGTCGTGCGCGGCGTGAACGGTGGCACGTCGCCGGTGCGTTTCGCGCCGTGGCGGAGGGCGGCGGCGTCCTCGTCGGAGACCGGCACGAATCGGACGGAGTCGCCGGGGCGGATCTGGCCGAGCTTCCACCGATGTCCCGACACCACGGTGAGAGGGCACGCGAAACCGCCCAGACTCGGCCCGTCGGGGCCCAGCAGGATCGGTGTGTCACCCGAGACGTTGAGGGCTCCGACGCTGTACGGATTGTCGTGCAGGTTTGACGGGTGCAACCCGGCGTCGCCACCGTCGGTGCGTGACCACGTCGGCCTGGGGCCGTCCAGGCGGATACCGGTGCGGTTCGCGTGGGTCTGGACGGTCCACGTCGTGTCGTAGAACTGGGCCATGTCCTCGGGGGTGAAGTACGCGGGCGCAGGCTGCGGGCCCTCGGTCACTGCGAGGTGCCAGGTGTGACCGAACTCCGGTCGCCGGTCTGCGGGTACGAGTGCCGGCGCTGTGACGGCGACGGAATCCGCAAGTCCCAGGACATCGCCGGTGGCAACTGCTGCACCGGTGAGCCCGCCGAAACCGCCGAGCGTGAATGTCGAGGCGCTGCCGTGGTAGAGCGGCACATCGAGGCCGCCGCGTACCGCCACGTAGGTGCGCAGACCCACGTCGGCCGGGGTTCCGACATCGAGCACCGAACCTGCGAACACCTCGATCGGCTCCCACATAGGCGCAGCTTCACTGTCGAGTGTGACCTCCGTCGGTGCCCCGGTGACGCACACGACGGTGGAATCGGAGAAGCTCAATCGCGGACCCTGGAGCGTGCATTCGAGTCCCGCCGTACCTTCCGCGTTGCCCACCGCGACGTTCGCGGCGCGCAACGACAGGTCGTCCATCGGCCCGGAGGGAGGAATACCGACCTTCCACAACCCTGTTCGTCCCGGGAAGTCCTGGATGGTGGTCATGGTCCCGGCGCGTAGTACGTCGATCCGGCGCGTCGCTCCGGGCAGCGCGGCGAGTGTGGAAGTGGTGTGCTCGGCGGACAGGACAGAGGGCTCCGAGCAGATCGTCTGCAGTAGCGAAAGATTCGTCCGAACCCCGTACATACTGGTGTCGTCGAGCGCTTCCGCGAGCCCGGCAAAGGCGGTCCGGCGCGATTCCCCTCGCACGATCACCTTCGCGAGCATCGGGTCGTAGAACGGGCTGATCTCCGTGCCGGTGTCGACCCAGGTCTCGATGCGGGTGTGCGCGGGGAACTCGACGTGTGTGAGCAGGCCGGAGCTGGGCCGGTAGTCCTGGTCCGGATCCTCCGCATACAGGCGGGCCTCCACGGCGTGACCCGTGAGCTCGGGTCCCGAATCGGGTACCGCGTCGAGCAGGGTCGTCTCGCCCCCGGCGAGACGCAACATCCACTCGACGAGATCCACGCCGGTCACTTCTTCGGTGACCGGATGCTCGACCTGCAGCCGGGTGTTCATCTCGAGGAACGACACCTCGCCGCGCGAGGTGTCGTATACGAACTCGACTGTGCCGGCGGATCGGTATTGCACCGACGACGCGAGTGTCCGCGACGACGTAAGCATCTGCTCGACGATCTCGTCGGGCAGGTTCGGTGCGGGTGCCTCTTCGACGACCTTCTGATTGCGTCGCTGAAGTGAGCAGTCGCGCGTACCGAGGCTGACCGTGCGGCCCAGTCCGTCCCCGAAGACCTGGACTTCGACATGGCGGGCGTGCGCGATGAACCGTTCGAGGAAGACGCCCGACGACGAGAAGTTCGCCGACGCGAGTCGCAGCACGCGTTCGTAGGCGCCGCGCAGGTCGTCGGGCTCGTGGCAGGCCTGCATGCCGATGCCGCCGCCTCCGCCGACGGCCTTGAGCATCACCGGGTATCCGATCTCGTCCGCCGTGGCGAGCGCTTCGTCGAGGGAGCCGAGGAGGCCGCTTCCGGCGACCAGGGGAACTCCCACTGCGCGTGCGGCTTCGCGCGCCGTGTGCTTGTCGCCGAACACGCGCAACTGGTCGGCCGTCGGGCCGACGAACGCAATGCCGGCGGCTTCGCATGCGGCGGCGAATTCTGCATTCTCGGAGAGGAATCCGTAGCCGGGGTGGATCGCGCCGGCCCCGGAGGCGAGTGCAGCTTCTATCACGAGGTCGGCGCGCAGATAGGACTCCGCGGCAGGAGCAGGGCCGAGACGTACCGCCATATCGGCCAGTTCGACGTGTGCGGCGGACGCGTCGGCATCCGAGTACACCGCAACCGTCTTCAGTCCCATCAGATGCGCGGTGCGCATGATGCGACACGCGATTTCACCGCGATTCGCGACGAGAAGGGTGTCGAATCCGAATGCCACGGCGTTCTCCTTCGAAATTGGCGGGCGAACAGAATCCACAATGAACAGCGCGGAAATGGGTGTGCCGCTGCTGTATCCGTCGTTGTGGACACTGCTGTATACGCTATGGGCCCGGTGTTTCGTCCCGGTTTCCTGCGGTAAAGCGTCGGTTAGGAAGAGCTGTCACCGCTGGTGCCGGGTGGAACACGAAATGCCGGAAGATACCGGCATGTCAGAAGGGGGACGGAAGCGCTATTCGCTGCCGAAGTCGCGGTCGAGTCGAAGCGCACCGATGGTGGTGGCGAGACCGTCGTATTGCGTGACGAGGAGGCAGAACTCGATCATGCGTCGGTCGTCGAAGAATTCCGCGAGGGCCGCCCAGGTCTTGTCGGTGAGGTTCCGGGTGCCGACCAACTCGTCGACGGCGGTCAGGACTGCGCGCTGACGTCGGCTCAGGCTCTCGGCGGACGGTCCGGTCACGACTCGTCCGCGGATCTCGTCGGTGATCCCGGCACGCCGGCCGAGGCGTGTGTGGTGGTCGAATTCGTAGTCGCAGGCACGCAGGTGGGCCACGCGCAGGATGACCATCTCCGCTTCGAAACGGCTCAGCTTGCCGAACGGCATCAGCATGCCCGAATAGTGCAGCCAGCCGCGGAAGAGTCGGCCCGATCGGCCGAGGGTGCTGAACAGATGTGCGTCGGGCGTGCCCGCGGCACGGGACAGTGCTTTCCACGCAACCCAGTTGATCGGGCCGAGCTCCTTCAGTCGTCCGGGCTGGATTCGTGGCGTCACGGTCGTAGTGTGCACGAGTGCCGGGCATGAGTCACGCGCGACACGTGCATGTCAGTCCCGGAGCGCTTGCGCGAAGCGCGCCATCGCGCGCGCTTCCTCGGCGCGCCGGATCACGACGGCCCGGGAGGTGTCGATGTGGCCGAGCAGCACCGCGTGAGCGTCGTCGAGTCTGCCGTCGAGCAGGAGTTCGGCCACCTCGATGTGCTCGTCGATGGTCGCGGTCATGCGGTCCGGGGTCAGGTAATCGAACATTCGTACCGGCCGGACCTTGCCGTTCACCGTGGCGAGGGCGTCGCACAACGCGCGGTTTCCGGACGACGCGAGTACTGCCAGATGGTACTGCTCGTCGAGAGCGACGAAACCGGCATCGGGTGCAGGCGGGTCGGCGCGCAACGTGTACCAGTTGTCCAGCTCCGGGCCGAGGACTGCGGGGTCGTGACGGATCGTCGGATTCTCGAGTGCACGCCGAATTCCGTGTAGCTCGAGGGTGATACGCAGTTCGTACAGATCGGCGAGGTCGTCGAAACGCGGGCGGTACGGGAACAGGCCACCCGTGCGGCGTTCGACGAGCCCGTCGGAAACCAACCTCGCCAATGCCTCGCGCACGGGTGTGCGGGATACCTCGTAGCGATCCGCGAGCTTCTCCTCGCCGAGTCGTTCGTCGGCCGCCAATGCCCCGGACATCAGGTCGTCGCGCAATGCCCGGTACACCCGGTCGCGGTGGGTAGCGGTCGTCATCAGATCGCCATCGCTTCGCGGACGGTGTGTGCCGCCTCGGCGCCGCCGTCACCGGTAGAGGTGACGCGGCCTGATTCGACGACGTAGTAGCGCAGGGCGTTGTCGAGCGCGAATCCGATGTGTTGCTCGACGAGCAGCACGCCGAGATTGCCCGAGCGGCTCAGTTCGACGATGGTGTTCTCGATTTCCGCGACGACCGACGGTTGGATGCCCTCGGTGGGTTCGTCGAGTATGAGCATGCGCGGTTCGGTGATGAGCGCTCGAGCGATGGCGAGCTGCTGTCGCTGACCACCGGACAACAGTCCGGCGCGTCGGTCGAGGAGCGGGACGAGCGCGGGGAAGAGTTCGAGCATGTCCGCGATCAGTTTCTTGCCGTTCTTGCGTCCGTCGGCGACAACCTGCAGGTTCTCGGAACAGGTGAGCTGACCGAACGACTGCTGGCCCTGCGGCACGTATGCGAGGCCGCGCGCGACGCGGGCGGCGGGTCGCAGGCCGGTGATGTCCTCGCCGTCGAAGAGGATCTTTCCTTGCGTGACGGGCAGTAGGCCGACCGCGGCACGCAGCAGCGTCGTCTTACCTGCTCCGTTGTGGCCCATCACGGCAACCACCCCGTCGCCGGGGACTTCGATGGAGACGCCGTGGATGATCTCGGTGCGTCCGTATGCGACGCGCACGTCGACGAGTTCGAGCATCTCACGCCTCCTGTACTGCAGCAGTGGTCCCGAGATAGACCTGCTGGACCTGCGGATTGTTCTGTACTTCCTCGACCGTGCCGTCGGCGATGACCTTGCCGCGGGCGAGCACCGTCACCGACGTCGCGAAGGCGCGCATGAAGTCCATGTCGTGTTCGACGACCACCACGGTGCGCTGCGCGCCGATCCGCCGGAGCAGTTGCCCGGTCTCCTCGCGTTCGGCACCGCTCATGCCGGCGACCGGTTCGTCGAGGAGCAGGACGTCGGCGTTCTGCACGAGCAGCATCCCGATCTCGAGCCACTGCTTCTGACCGTGAGCGAGGATGCCGGCGGGGGTGTCGCGGTGAGCGGTGAGTCCGATCGTCTCGAGGGCCTGTTCGATCTCGGGTAGGACGTCCTTGCGGCGGCGGAGCAGCTGCCACGGTGAGCGTCCGGCGCCGGCGGCGATGTCGAGATTCTGCAGCACCGACAGTTCCTCGAACACGGATGCGGTCTGGAAGGTGCGGCCGACACCGAGACGGGCGATCTTGTGGGTCTTCCTGCCGAGCAGTTCGACACCGGATTTGGTGACCGATCCGGTCGCGGGGACGAGACCGGTGACCGCGTCGACGAGTGTCGTCTTGCCGGCGCCGTTGGGGCCGATGAGGAACCTCAGATCGCCCTGGAACAGGGTGAGGTCGACACCATCGACGGCAGTGAACCCGTCGAATTGGACTCGCAGATCACGAATTTCGAGGTACTCGGCGGACATTCCGGCGTTGCCGCCGAATTCGGGTGCGCTCATCGGGCCGGCTCCAGTTCGGGTTCGGACGGGGACGTCGTCGGATCGTCGGTGGAATCCGCTTTCGCGCGGCGTCTGCGGAGCTTGGCGAGCCCGGCGATTCCGGCGGGGAAGAAGCCGATGACAACGATGAACAGCAGGGCCTGCGCGTAGGTCCAGGCGGAGGGGAAGCTTTCCGACAGGGTGGTCTGGGCCCATGCGACACCGATCGCGCCGAGGACGGGGCCGAGCAGAGTGGTGCGGCCACCGATCGCGACACCGATGAGGAAGGCGATCGAGGGCACGATCCCGATGTCGGCGGGAGAGATGATGCCCACGATCGGAACGAACATCGCGCCTGCGATTCCGGCGAAGAACGCGGCGACGGTGTAGGCGACGACCTTGATGTTGGCGGGGTCGTATCCGAGGAATCGGACGCGTTCCTCTTGGTCGCGGACTGCGACGAGTAGTTCGCCGTAGCGGGACTGCATGAGCTGGCGGGTCGCGGCAACGACGAGCAGCAGGATTGCGGCGACGATGAAGAACAACATCCGCCTGTTGGCGGGATCTGCCAGATCGAAACCGAAGAAGCTCCGGAATCGGTTGAGGCCGTTGGATCCTCCGGTCGACTGCTGACCGACGAGCAGGATCGCGAAGGCAGCGGCGAGCGCCTGCGAGAGGATCGCGAAGTACGCGCCCTTGACACGACGCTTGAAGACGCCGAGGCCGAGCAGCAGTGCGAGGAGGGCCGGGAGCAGGGCGATCGCGAGGGCGGTCATGATCGGAGAGGAGAACGGCGCCCAATAGCCGGGTAGCTCTCGGATTCCGGCGATCTGCATGAAATCGGGGACGGTGTCGCCGCGGAGTTCGGCGTCGGCGATCTTGAGGTGCATCGCCATCATGTAGGCCCCGAGTCCGAAGAACACGCCCTGGCCGAGTGTGAGCATTCCGCCGCGGCCCCACGCGAGTCCGATACCCACGGCGACGATCGCGAAGCACAGGAACTTGCCGAGTAGTCCGAGGCGGAAATCGGACAGCACTGCGGGGGCGACGGCGAAGAGCATCGAGGCGGCGAGGGCGAATCCCGCGGCTGTGCGCAGGGGACCGGGGCGGGTGAGGTCGCGGGGGTGGAAGGTCGTCGACATCAGACCAGACTCCTTGTCTTGACCGCGAACAGGCCCTGCGGGCGGACCTGGAGGAAGATCACGATGAGCACGAATACGATCACCTTCGCGATCGATGCGGTGGTCGAGTACTCGATGAACGAGTTGAGCAGGCCCAGGGCCACAGCGGCGATGACGGCGCCTTCGATTCGGCCGAGGCCGCCGATGACGACGACGAGGAACGCGTCGATGAGATAGGCCGATCCGATGGTCGGGCTCGTCGATCCGATGAGCGTCAGCGCCACCCCGGCGAGGCCGGCGAGTCCGGAGCCGAGGAAGAATGTGGTCAGGTCGGTGCGGCGGGACGAGATCCCGACGGTTTCCGCGAGGTCGCGATTCTGCACGACCGCGCGGATCCGGCGACCCATGGACGTATACTTCATCGCGGTGATCAGGACGACCACGCACGCGGTGGCGAGCACGAGGATGAACAGGCGGGTCTTGGGAACCACCGCACCGAGGATCTCGACCCCACCGGAAAGCCATTCCGGTGCAATGACGTTGACGGCAGGTGCGCCGAAGATGTCGCGGGCGAGCTGCTGGAGGAGCAGGCCTACGCCGAACGTGACGAGGAGTGTGTCGAGGGGGCGGTGATACATCCGCCGGATGAGGGTGACCTCGAGGAGGACGCCGAGTGCACCGCCGACGAGGAAACCGACGAGGAGGGACACGAACAGGGAGATGCCTGCGGACGAGATCACCTGCTGTACCACGAATGCGGTGTAGCTACCCGCCATGATGAATTCGCCGTGGGCCATGTTGATGACGCCCATCTGACCGAACGTCAGCGACAGTCCCAGTGCCGCCAGCAGTAGGATCGATCCGATGCTCAATCCTGTGAACAACTGTCCTGCAACAATATCCATGTCGGTCCTCCTCGTCGACGGTCGGTACCGGTCAGTTCCCGGAGAGGGACGAGGCCCAGTCGTAGGTTTCGAGGTACGGATCGGGATCGACCGGTCCGTCGGACTCCCAGACCGTGTAGATCAGGCCGTCGCCACGGATCTCGCCGATGCGGGCGGTCTTCGTGATGTGGTGATTGTCGCCGTCGATCGTCACGGTGCCTTCGGGCGCGTCGAACGTCACCCCGTCTGCGGCCTCCTGGATCGCTGCGACGTCGAACGACCCGGCTTTCTCGACGGTGTTCTTCCACAGGTACACCGAGGTGTAGGCGGCTTCCATGGGGTCGGATGTCGGCTTCGCGTCGCCGTACTTCGCCTTGTACGCCTCGACGAAGGCGGTGTTCTCGGGGGAGTCCACCGTCTGGTAGTAGTTCCACGCGGTGAGCTGGCCCTCGATGTTCTGCGCGCCGATACCCACGACCTCTTCTTCGGCGATCGAGACCGACACGACGGGCATCTCTGCGGCATCGAGACCCGCGTTCGTGTACTCCCGGAAGAACGCGACATTGGAATCGCCGTTGAGCGTGTTGAACACGGCGTCGGCGTCGGCCGTACGGACCTTGTTGACGATGGTGGAGAAGTCGGTCGAGCCGAGCGGCGTGTAGTCCTCGCCCTTGATCTCCATGCCGTTCGCGTCGGCGTAAGCGCGGATGATGCGGTTGGCCGTCTGTGGGAAGACGTAGTCGCTACCCACCAGGTACAGGGACTGCACGCCCTGCTCCTTCAGGTAGTCGAGTGCGGGGACGATCTGCTGATTGGTCGTCGCGCCGGTGTAGAAGATGTTCGACGACGACTCGAGCCCCTCGTACTGAACGGGGTAGTACAGCAATGAATTCCGGTCCTCGAACACCGGAAGCATCGCCTTGCGGCTCGACGACGTCCAGCCGCCGAACACCGCTGCGACGCAGTCGGCGCTGATGAGCTTCTCGGCCTTCTCTGCGAACACGGTCGGCTCGGAGGCGCCGTCTTCCGCGACGATCTGGATCTGCTTGCCGAGCACGCCGCCGTCGGCGTTGATCTGCTCGACAGCCAGGGCGATCGAGTCGCGCACGGTGACTTCGGAGATCGCCATGGTTCCGGACAGCGAGTTCAAGGAGCCGACCTTGATGCTGTCACCGGCGGTGTCGACGCACGACGCACCGGCGGAGGCGGATGTGTCTCCCGCGGAGGTGTCCGCAGCCCTGCTTCCGCACGCGGTGAGGGTGAGTCCGACGGCGACCAGCGCTGCGGCGCTCGTGGCGAACTTGGATCGGGCAACTGTCATGGAGGTGTCCTTCGTGGAAGGGGACCGGGCGGCGTATACAGCGCTGTATCCGTGGATCCATACGATAGGTGGGTGTTATTGCGCCGGAGTGTCTTCCGGTGACCGTTCCATGACGATGATGACATCGGTGTTACGTCGTGCTCACACTCGTGCGCGAGTGGGTTTGCTGTTCGCTTGGCGCACGCACGCTGGTCGCGACATCTTCTGCTTCCCGCGGCCGCGATCGCGGCCGCGGATGGCAAATCCCCTCGCGGGAAGAGGCTACGCAGGGTCGAGGACGGAACCCATGACCCGCTCGACCACGATCTCGATGACGACGCGTCGGGGGTTTGGACGGGGCTCGCGGTAGCGGGCCGCGTATAGGCGCTCGCCCTCGGCGACGGAGTCGCTGTCGCGGGTGACTCGCGCCGGACCTTCCAATGTCAGCCACCGCCGGCCGTCGATCTGGCTGACGGCGGCGTATCCGCCTCGCTCGGCATTGAGTACCTTCTGCGTGCCCTCCGACGTGATGATCCGGACGAGTCCGGTATCGGCGTCCCACGTGAACCCGACCGCGACGACGTGGGGGGTCCCATCCTTGCGCAACGTCGTGAGGGTCGCGAGGTGGTATTCGGACAGGAACTCGAGGGCCCGGTCGCCCAGTGCGGCGGAAGTGCGTGACATGTGGCTAGAGGGTACTCAGCGGACGAGGTAAGGCGAGACAGAGCTGCGGTGTTCGTTGATGTCGATGTCCTTGCCTAGGGGAGGGAATGCACGCTGCGGGCAGTTCATCCGCTCGCACACCCGGCAGCCGGAGCCGATGGGAGTGCCGGGGTTCGACTCGTCGAGATCGAGGCCTTCCGCGTAGACGAGCCGGTGCGCATGGCGCAGGTCGCAGCCGAGGCCGATCGCGAAGGTCTTCGACGGTTGCCCGAAGCGGGCGGCGCGGCGTTCGACCGTCCGCGCGACCCACAGATAACGGCGACCGTCAGGCATCTGCGCGATCTGGGTCATGATCTTGCCCGGGTATGCGAATGTCTCGTACACGTTCCACAGCGGGCAGGTGCCACCGCTCGTCGAGAAGTGGAATCCGGTGGCGGATTGCCGCTTGGACATGTTGCCCGCACGGTCGACGCGCACGAACGAGAACGGCACACCGCGCAGCTTCGGACGTTGCAGCGTCGAAAGGCGATGCGCGACTGTTTCGTAGCTCTGACCGTAGAACGCCGAGAGACGCTCGATGTCGTAGCGGAAGTCCTCGGCGATCTCGTGGAACTGCGAATAGGGGAGAATCAGTGCTGCTGCGAAATAGTTCGCGAGCCCGAGACGCGCGAGTGTGCGCGACGAGTCGCTGGTGAAGCCCCCGTCGTCGACGAGCTTGTCGATGAGATCACCGCACTCGAGGTAGGCGAGTTCGGTGGAGAGCTTGAACACCTGCTGTCCTCCGGACAGCTGCGGTGCGATCTCGAGCACCCGGGTCTCGGGGTCGTAGCGGTGCAGGACGTTCTCGCCGAGGTCGATGCGTTTGACGACCTGTACGTCGTGGACCGCGGCCATGCGTTTGGCGATCTCGCCACCCACGTCACCTCGGTGGAATCGGATCCGGTTGGCGAGCTCCTCGGCCGCGGTGTCGAGTTCGTGGAGGTAGTTCTGCCGCTGATAGAAGTAGTCGCGGACCTCTTCGTGCGGCATCGTGATCGCGCCGCTTCCGCTGCCGTCGCTGTAGCGGTCTTCCGTCGCGGCGGCGAGCTGTGCTGTGGTGTTGCGGAATCGGCGGTGCATGTTGACCATCGCGCGCGCCAGACCGGGATGCGCCGCGACCATTTCGGCGATCTCCTGTGCGTCGGCCTCGATACCCATCTCCTGGTCGAGCGCGACCTCACGCATCTCGGCGATCAGGCGGGTGTCGTCCTGCGACGAGAAGAACGTCGTGTCGACGCCGAACACTTCGCTGATCCGCAGCAGCACCGGCACGGTGAGCGGCCGGACGTCGTGTTCGATCTGATTGAGATAACTCGCGGAAATCTCGAGTGTCTTCGCGAGTGCGGCTTGGCTGAGTCCACGCTCGGTCCGTAGCTGGCGCAGGCGGGCGCCGACGTAGGTCTTGGCCATTCGCCCAGCGTAAGGCGCTTCCACCAGCTTTGCAACGTAGGGTTTGCAACCTGGCTAAGGGACGGGTGCATGTTCGCTCTCGAGCCCGAGCCACGAGCCCGGGGCGAACGCTTCGAAATGGATCGATGCCGGCGGTAGTCCGGCGCCGATCAGTTCGCGACGGATGGACCGCATGAACTCGACCGGTCCGCACACATACGTCTGGGCACCCGACGGTAACGGGACGCGCGTCAGTGGGTTTCGGCCGTCCTCGTGCTCGCCGTCGAAATCCTTGTAGCGCAGGAACAGCTCGGAGTTGGGTAGGGCCTTCACCACGGTGCTGAACTCGATGCGCCTCACGTGTTCGTACGCGGACCTCTCCACATGGACGATCGTCACCTCACGCCCGGGGTTGTACGTGGCCAGATATTGGAGGGTCGCCAGTGTGTTGGTGACGCCGATTCCGGCGGAGATCAGGAGCAATGGAGAGTCGTCGTTGTCGACCACGACGCCGCCGAACGGCTGCGACACGGTGAGCTGATCACCCTCCGCGACCTTGTCGACGAGGATCGGTGACACGAGTCCGTCCGGCACCCGTTTGACGGACAGTGCCCACTCACCCGATTGGCGTCCGTGGGTGACGGTGTACTGGCGGATCTGTTCTGTCTCGTCGGCGAAGCGGATGCGGACCGAGGTGTACTGGCCCGGGCGGTGGGTGCGGAACGGTTTGCCGTCGAGAGGACGCAGGAACAGGGTTGCGGAGTGGGCGCCGTCGTACTCGCGCGCAGCGACCAGGGCCTGCCTCCACACCTCGCCTTCGGCGACACCCACATCCCGGTACAGCTGCGACTCCTGTTCGGCCAGGGAGTTGGCCATCAGGGTGTACACCTCGTTCCACGCGGCTGCGACCTGGGGAGTGACGGCGTCGCCGAGGACCTCCACGATCGCGGCGAACAGGTGGGTGCGTACAACCTCGTAGAGGTCGGATGTCACGCCCAGGGACGCGTGCTTGGCGGCGATCCGGGACATGATCGAGTCGATGTCGCCGGGCTCCTGGGTGACGAGCAGCGTTGCGAAGGAAGCAACCGAACTTGCGAGCGCCTGTTGCTGGGTGCGGCTCGCTTGATTCGTCCTGTTGAACAGGTTGGTGCGTAGCGAGGGGACTGCGGTGAACAGTTTCTCGTAGAACACCTCGGAGATCACGCCGATGTGTGCCCCGACCACAGGCAGGGTCATCTCGACGATCGGACGCGACGTAGGTGAAAGGATGACTGCTCCTCGGTTGTGCGGATGGCAAACCGAAGCAGGAGGCGCGCAGCACTCTGCGCGACCGGCCCCGATCCGGTCGTGCGGCACATCGTACGACCGGGATGGGCGCTTTCAAGGTCATTTACATGGCGTGTGTAGGTCGCGAAGTCGTGTGAAGACGGTCACAGTGGGGAACTTGCCAGAGGGCTTTCCGGGCCGGTCACGGCGTCGAGGTGCTACATCGCGACCGGCAACACGCGGGCCGTAAAAGTCGAGGTCAGTGCTACCGGTGGGTAACTTTCGCCTCAGGTGCCGTGGTCGTTGGCCTCACCATTGATTAGCAATCTTTGCAAAGAGGGGGGTAAAAATTGCCGAGATTGGCATTAGCAACAGGTAGCGAGGGGTTTTCAGTTGTGTCATTGTCGTCTTGTACATCCGAATGGGCCGCAAAGGATGTGAAGTAGTACAGACGTACTGCTGACGCCGAGCGGAGTAGATCTAGAGAGTGGAGCTTTGATGTCGACCACCGGCACCCCGAGGACCGCTGAAGAAATCCAGAAGGACTGGGACACCAATCCTCGCTGGAAGGGAATCACCCGCAACTACACGGCCGAGCAGGTCGTCAAGCTGCAGGGCTCCGTCGTCGAGGAAGCCACCCTCGCCCGTCGTGGTTCTGAGATCCTGTGGGACCTCGTGAACAACGAGGACTACATCAACTCGCTGGGCGCCCTCACCGGCAACCAGGCCGTTCAGCAGGTTCGCGCCGGTCTGAAGGCCATCTACCTGTCCGGCTGGCAGGTCGCCGGCGACGCCAACCTGTCCGGCCACACCTACCCGGACCAGTCGCTGTACCCGGCGAACTCGGTCCCGCAGGTCGTTCGCCGCATCAACAACGCGCTGCTCCGCGCCGACGAGATCGCCAAGGTCGAGGGCGATACCTCCGTCGACAACTGGCTCGCTCCGATCGTCGCCGACGGTGAGGCCGGCTTCGGCGGCGCCCTGAACGTCTACGAGCTGCAGAAGGCCATGATCGCGGCCGGCGTTGCCGGTTCGCACTGGGAGGATCAGCTCGCGTCGGAGAAGAAGTGCGGTCACCTCGGTGGCAAGGTGCTCATTCCGACCCAGCAGCACATCCGCACCCTGACCTCGGCTCGCCTCGCAGCCGACGTTGCCGACGTCCCGACGGTCGTCATCGCCCGCACCGACGCTGAGGCTGCAACCCTGCTGACCTCCGACGTCGACGAGCGCGACCGCGAGTTCCTCGACGGCACCCGCACGGCCGAGGGCTTCTACGGCGTCAAGAACGGCATCGAGCCCTGCATCGCTCGCGCCAAGGCGTACGCCCCGTACTCCGACCTCATCTGGATGGAGACCGGCGTGCCGGATCTCGAGGTCGCCAAGAAGTTCTCCGAGGCTGTGCGCAGCGAGTTCCCCGACCAGCTGCTGGCCTACAACTGCTCGCCGTCCTTCAACTGGAAGGCTCACCTGGACGACGCGACCATCGCGAAGTTCCAGAAGGAGCTCGGCGCGATGGGCTTCAAGTTCCAGTTCATCACCCTCGCCGGCTTCCACTCGCTCAACTACGGCATGTTCGACTTGGCGCACGGCTACGCCCGCGAGGGCATGACCGCCTTCGTCGATCTGCAGGAGCGCGAGTTCAAGGCCGCAGAAGAGCGTGGCTTCACCGCGATCAAGCACCAGCGTGAGGTCGGCGCAGGCTACTTCGACCGCATCGCCACCACGGTCGACCCGAACACCTCCACGGCTGCCCTGAAGGGCTCCACGGAGGAAGGCCAGTTCCACTAGGAGCTGGACTGTACCGCCTCTCCGCGGTTTCAGCGCACCAGTCAGGCGGCCCGCACTTCGCGTTGCGGGCCGCCTGTCCGGAATCCGGGGGCTGATGGGCGTACCCGGTGAGTTACCCATGTACTCGCCTGCATCCGTTGTCACCGAGCACAGGCAAGTTGAGGAGATTCGAGTGACCAGCGACAAGATTCAGCGCGTCGGTGTGATCGGCGCCGGCATCATGGGCTCGGGTATCGCCGAGGTGAGTGCACGCGCTCATGTCGATGTGCTGGTGTTCGAGAAGACCCGCGAACTCGCCGCGGCCGGACGCGCACGGATCCTCCGGTCCCTCGACCGGGGCGTGAGCACCGGGAAGATCACTGAACGTGAGCGTGAACAGGCTGCGTGGCGGCTTCGTTTCACCTCCGACCTCGAGGACTTCGCAGATCGGCAGCTCGTGGTGGAAGCGGTCGTGGAGGATGAGAAGATCAAGGCCGAGATCTTCGCGGAGCTCGACAAGGTCGTCACCGACCCCAACGCCGTTCTCGCCTCCAACACGTCGTCGATCCCGATCATGAAGCTCGGTATCGCGACCACGGCACCCGAACGCGTCATCGGCATGCACTTCTTCAACCCGGTGCCGGTTCTCCCTCTCGTGGAGGTCGTGACCACTCTCAAAACCAGCCGCGCGGTGTCGGAACGCGCGGCGGCCTTCGCAAGTGACATCCTCGGCAAGCAGGTCGTCCGGTCGTCCGACCGGGCAGGTTTCATCGCGAACGCCCTCCTCGTGCCTTACCTCCTCTCGGCAGTCCGGATGGTCGAATCCGGTTTCGCCACCAAGGAGGACGTCGACAAGACGATGGTGCTGGGCTGCGCCCACCCGATGGGTCCGCTCGAACTGACCGATCTCGTCGGGCTCGACACCGTCAAGTCGATCGCGGACTCCATGTACGACGAGTTCAAGGAGCCGCTCTACTCGGCACCTCCGCTGCTTCTCCGTATGGTCGAAGCCGGACTCGTCGGCAAGAAGTCGGGGGCAGGCTTCTACGAGTACGCCGACAACGGTCGCGCGACCAAGAAGGCCGGCTAGTCAGGCGGCACCCACCGAGAAGTTGTCGCGCACCGGGCGCGACGTGCATTCAGGGAGAGGTCGATTCCGGCATGGCAGGCCACGGCTCGAGCATTCTCGGTTACCCGCGCATCGGACCCCGTCGTGAACTCAAGCGTGCTCTCGATTCCTACTGGCACGGCGACGGTACACGCGCCGATGTCATCGCGGTCGGTCGCGAACTGCAGGAGAACATGTGGCGTGAACTGTCTGCCACCGGGTTGACGCAAGTCCCCGGCAACACGTTCTCCTTCTACGACCACGTGCTAGACAATGCACTGCTGTTCGGTGCGGTCCCGGAGCGGTTCCGTCCACTCGTCGACGAACTCGACCCACTCGACTTCTACTTCACGATGTGTCGTGGCCGCGCAGACCTCCCGCCCCTCGAACTGGTCCGCTGGTTCGGGAGCAACTACCACTACCGTCAGCCCGAACTCGACGAGCGCACCGTCTTCGAACTCAACTCGTCCGCGTTGCTCGACGAGTTCGATCGGGCCATGGCCGAGGGTGTCGAACTGAGGCCCGTCGTGCTCGGTCCTGTGTCGCTGCTGCTGCTGTCGAAGGTTGCGCCGACTTCCCCGCAGAACGGATTCGCGACGCTCGACCTGCTCGATCCGCTGCTCGAACAATACGAGCGACTCTTCGAGCAACTCGCGAAGCGCGGTGCCACATGTGTGCAGCTCGACGAACCATCGTTCACCGAGGACCGCAGCGCCGACGAACTCGCGGCGCTGAAGCGGGCCTACGAGGTGCTCTCGCACGCACCGTTGCGGCCCCGCATCCTCGTGACCGGGCCTTACGGCCATCTCGGTGAAGCACTGCCGATCCTGGCGGCGTCGAAGATCGAAGCGCTCGGCCTGGACTTCGTCAACGGACGGATGACTCCCGACGAACTCGCCGCTGTCCCCGGCCTGAAGCGCAAGCGGATCTACGCGGGCGTCGTCGACGGCCGCAACGTGTGGAAGGTCGATCGGCGCCGGACACTCGAATATCTGCAGTCGCTCGCTGCGATCGCGCCGGATCTCGTCGTCTCGACGTCCTCCACGTTGCTGCATGTGCCGTACGACCTCCTCATGGAATACGACATCCCCGGTGACGTCGCAGACCGGCTCGCGTTCGCGAAGCAGAAGGTCGGCGAGGTCGTCTCGCTCGCGAAGGCACTCACCACCGGAGCCGAGGAGAAGTGGCGCCGGCCGCCCGTCTCGGTGCATTTCAAGCAGAAGCACACGGTGCGTGCCCGCCTCAACGCGCTCACTGCCGAGCATCGAGTCCGCGCCCCCTACGAGGAGCGTCGCGTCGCCCAGCAGAAGCGCCTGAAGCTGCCGCCCGTTCCCGCGACCACCCTCGGTTCGTTCCCTCAGACAGCCGAGGCGCGGAAGGCGCGGTACGAGCTCGACCAGGGACGACTGTCGTACGAGGAGTACGCCACGCTCATCGAGGCCGAGATCGAGTCGACGATCCGGCTGCAGGAGGACATCGGCCTCGACGTCCTCGTGCACGGCGAACACGAACGCAACGACATGGTGCAGTACTTCGCCGAACTGCTGGAGGGCTTCGCCACCACCCATTTCGGCTGGGTGCAAGCCTACGGGTCGCGCTGCACACGCCCCCCGATCCTGTACGGCGACATCGTGCGGCCGAAACCGATGACGGTCGAGTGGACCGCGTTCGCGCAGTCGCTCACAGACAGACCGGTCAAGGGAATGCTCACCGGACCCGTCACGATGCTGGCGCGTTCCTACGTGCGGGCGGACCAACCGCGTCACGAGACGGCCGACCAACTGGCACTCGCGATCCGAGACGAGATCTCCGATCTGGAGAAGGCCGGGATCGCGATCATCCAGGTCGACGAACCGGCGATCCGTGAACTGCTGCCGCTGCGGCAGGACGGGCGCGCCGAGTACCTCGACTGGGCAGTCGATGCGTTCTGCCTCGCGACCGGTGGGGCAGCGCCCGAGACCCAGATCCACACACACCTGACGTACTCGGGTCAGAAGTCGGTGGTCGACGCGATCGAACGGCTCGATGCCGACGTCACCGCGATCGTCGCGACCAGGTCGATCGGCTGGGTGCTCGAGGCGATCAAGGATCAGGCCCTGACCCACGGTGTCGGGCCGGGTGTCTACGAGTCGCGCTCGGCGCGGATCCCCGACATCGACGAGCTCGACGAGTTGCTGACCGAAGCAGCCCGATCAGTGGACCTCGACCGACTGTGGGCGAATCCGGATGGTGGCCTCAAGTCTCGCAGGAACTGGCAACTCGAACCGTCGCTGCGCAACCTCGTCGCGGCGGCGCGCAGGGTCCGTCGCCGGGCCGCAGCCGGGGACCGACACCGGTAACGCCCCCGGCCGTGAGGCCCCCGGGTGCGCGGCGCTTCGCAAGCGAGTAGGTATAGGAGCATGAGCGACTCGCCTGTTCCGACCATCACTGCTGTTGCCTTCACCGCCACATCCGCAGACGCCCCACTGACGAAGACCACGATCGAGCGCCGCCCGTTGGGGCCGCGCGACGTCCTGATCGAGATCGAATTCGCGGGCATCTGTCACTCGGACATCCACGTGGCCCGCAACGAGTGGGGCGGCACGAAGTACCCGGTCGTGCCCGGTCACGAGATCGTCGGACGTGTCGCCGCCATCGGCACCGACGTCACGAAGCACGTCGTCGGCGACCGGGTCGGCGTGGGATGCTTCGTCGATTCGTGCGGCGAGTGCGATCCGTGTGGTGCCGGATTCGAACAACACTGCGTCAACAGGGTCACCGCGACGTATAACTCCGTCGGCAGTGACGGCCAGGTCACCCAGGGCGGTTATTCGACGCATATCGTCGTCACCGAACACTTCGTGCTGAGGATTCCCGACGGGCTCGATCCTGCCGCGGCGACGCCCTTGCTGTGCGCCGGCATCACCTTGTACTCACCGTTGAAGCGTTGGAAGGCCGGCCCCGGAACCCGGGTCGCGATCATCGGAATGGGTGGGCTCGGGCATGTCGGTGTCAAGATCGCCGCCGCACTCGGCGCGGAGGTGACCGTGCTCAGCCATTCCTTGGCGAAGAAGGACGACGGCCTGCGCTTCGGCGCCGTCGATTACCGCGCGACCACCGATCAGGAGATCTTCAGGGAACTTCGCGGCAAGTTCGACCTGATCCTCAACACCGTGTCGGTCAACCTCGACCTGGACCGGTACCTGTCGCTGCTGTCGTTGCATGGTGTCCTCGTCGAGCTGGGGTTGCCCGAGAATCCGCTGTCCCTGCGAGCGTTCTCCCTCGGCAACAACGACCGGGCGATAGCGGGATCGAATGTCGGCGGTATCGCGTCGACCCAGGAGATGCTCGACTTCTGCGCGGCGAACGAAATTGCCGCAGAGATCGAGCTGATCTCCGCCGATCGCATCAACGAGGCCTACGAACGCGTGGTCGCGAGCGACGTGAGGTACCGATTCGTCATCGACGCCGCGACCTTCTGAGCCGGAACCGAGGGGAACGGGACGGGTCAGAAGTTGTCGCCGAGCTGATCCCGCAGCTGCGCGAGAGTCTTTGCCAGCAGACGCGAGACGTGCATCTGCGACACCCCGACCCGTTCGGCGATCTGCGTCTGGGTCATATTGCCGAAGAACCGCAACATGACGATGGAACGTTCGCGTTCCGGCAGCGCCTCGAGCAATGGACGCAGTGCTTCATTGTTCTCTACCTCGTCGAGGGCCGCGTCGTACTCGCCGAGTGTCTCGGCCAGGGTCAGTCCGTCGTCGGTCTGTGGCGACGACCGATCCACGGAAATAGTGGTGTAGGCATTCCCCGCGACCAACCCCTGCAGCACTTCTTCCTGGTCGATACCCAGCTCCTGCGCGAGCTCGCTCGCCGAGGGCGCGCGCCCGAGACGCTGCGACAGGTCGGCGGTCGCATGGCTCAACGACAGGTGCAGTTCCTTCATGCGACGGGGAACCCGCACCGCCCACGCGGTGTCCCGGAAGTGCCGGCGCACCTCACCCATGATGGTGGGTACCGCGAACGATACGAAGTCGGCCCCGCGCTCCGGGTCGAATCTGTCGACCGCGTTGACCAACCCGAGACGCGCGACCTGGACCAGGTCTTCGAACGCCTCACCGCGCCCATCGAAGCGACGCGCGATGTGCTCTGCAAGAGGGAGACAACGTTCGACGACATGCTCGCGGATCAGGGAGCGTTCCGCATCCTTCACGTCGAGAACAGCGATCCGTTTCAGATCGTCGAAGACGTCGGCGTAATCGTCGTTCGTCCTCCTGTTGTTCTCTTTCACCGAGCGGCACTACGTTCGGAGATCGTCAGGTCGATGGTGCTCACAGTGTCACCGTGGTCGTCGATACCGGACGACACCGACACCGAATCGGTGAGCGAATTGAGCACATGCCACCCGAACGAGCGGGGCTGCCGGGTGGGAGCATCCGTGCGGGTGGGTGCCGACAAGGCGATCTTCACCCCCGACGGGGAGACCTGGAAGCTGCACAGAAGAGTCGACAGATCTGTGGAGTTCACGATCAGCCGGGTTGCTGCCTCGTCGACTGCGAGTTTGATGTCCTCGACGGTGTCGAGATCGAAGTCGTGTTGCAATGCGATCGCTGCCGCGACCGCGCGCAGCACCGAAAGCTGGTCGGCATCGGCCCTTACCCGCAGCTCGACTGTGGGGGGTGCATCTTCGTGTGCCGAATCTACCGACGCGGAATTCGCCATGGGTGCCTGTTCTCCGTGACTGCGTGTAGCGGTGCTGTAATGTCCTGCTTCCTGTTTCCAGGGGGAGACTACCCAGTCGGAGATGTTTCAACCCACCGGATCCTCCACGCTGCCATTACTGCGGATGGAGAAATTCCGATCCGGTTGAGCGTGCGTCGGGTCTGCACTAGTGTTGAAGACGGTTGAGCACACAGCCTGGAAGTCGAAGGTGCCGCGTGATGGGCGGTATTCCGGCGGGCGATTCTGTGCCGCTGCGTCTGCGCCTCCAGCGCCTTTGAAATTTCTCAGACGTTGGGAAGTGCAATGACAGCTACCGAGAACATTGCCGTACGGACCCTGCCCATGCGTGCTGGTCCGCCCGGAGCCGCGACCCGCTGGGCCGCGGGCGCTCAGTTCTGCGCGCAGCAGATCAGCTCCGCCCTGGTCCGTGTCGGCGTCGGGGGAGAAATCGACGTCCGTAACGCGGCTGCGCTGAGCGAGTATTCTTGTACGCAGCTTCGGTCTTCGCCCCGGGTGATCCTCGACCTGTCCGAAGTCGGGTTCTTCGGGACGCCGGGTCTGACGGTGTTCGACGAGCTCGATGAGGTGACTCGCCAGAACAGTGCACGTTGGGCGCTCGTCTGCGGAAGACCGGTCGAGCGACTACTGCGTGCTGCCGACCCCGAACAGCGCATCCCCAAGCACTTTTCCCTGGAGAGTGCGATGCGATCGCTGAGCCACGCGGCGTGATGCCATTCGAAGGACGCGGCAGACTGTAGTGGTCAGTATGTCGCGAAGCCGTTGCCGTGCATGATGAATGCTTGCACGGCAACGGTGTTTTCGACGATGTTCACGCTATGTGATGTCGGTGTCCGCGTTGCGGGTTGCGGGACGAGAGCGGATCATCGCATTCCCACTCGACTCGTTCCCACTCGACGGGGGGCTTCCTCGCGCGGCAGCGGGATGCACCGGTCGTACGCGCGGGCGGTGTCCGCAGCGGCGCGATCCCACGAGTATCGTGCGACGGCGCGGTCGCGGCCCGCGATCCCGTAGGTGTCGCGTGTAGTCGGATCGCCGAGCAGCTGCCGTGCGGCCTTCGCGAGGGCCCCGGGGAATCGGGGTGGTACGAGATCGCCGGTAACACCGTCGACCACGATGTCGAGTACGCCGCCGACTGCGGACGCGATCACAGGTCGTCCACACGCCATGGCCTCGAGGGGTACGACGCCGAATGGTTCGTACCAGGGGTTGCTCACGACGATATCTGCTGAACGCAATAGAGCGGGCACCTGCGAGTGCGCGATCCTGCCGGGCATCCGTACTCGGTCGTCTACACCGCACCGCCGTGCGACTTCAGAGAGCCGTGATGCTTCCGGATCTTCGGCCAGGCCGCCGTCAGGTGGGCCTCCGGCCACCACGAGTTCGGTGTCGGGAAGTGCACTCAGGGCTTCGACCGTGACATCGAAACCCATTCGAGGAACGAGCTGTCCGATGGTAACGATGCGATACTTCGCTCGCCGGGGGAGGAGTGTGGGGCCCACCGGTTCGAATCGGCTCACATCGACGCCGCAGGGCACGACCGATGTGCGAGCCCGAGGTAGGCCCATGCGAGCGAGCTCGGACACTTCGTCGGTGCAGGCTGCTACCACTCTGGTGGCACCGCGGGCGACGAGCTTCTCCAGACGGGTCCGGTCCGATCGGGCGGCATCCGTCGTGCTCTGATGTCGATGCTCGACCGCTCCCAACGTATGGAAGGTCTGCACAGTCGGAATACTCAGCTCTCGTGCTGCCAATTGGGTCGCGATTCCCGACATCCAGAAATGGGCGTGTGCGATGTCCGGACGTTCGCGTGACCATTCGCCGCGGAGGAAAGAGCCGAACTCTCCTGTGAAGATGAGCAGTTCATCTTCCGGTAGCTGCTCGGGCGGGCCGGCCGGGACGTGCACCACCTCGTAATCGGCCTCGGTGCGCACTCGTTCGGGAAGGCCGGGCCGGTTGCAACGTGTGTAGACGACAACGCGGTGCCCTGCGCGAGTGAGGGCTGCGGAGAGCTCAGCGATATGAACACTCCGCGAGTCGGCGTGGGAATCACCGAGAGCATCGAGCGGACTCGCGCCTTCGGACACCATCGCGATGTGCATCGGCTTCCTTCCTGGACAACACGCGGCGGCTTCTTCGAAGAATCGGACTACGTCGCGGCCGTCGCCGAAATGCCGGCGTACATCACCATCAGAACGAAGAGGGCCCACCCGGTTCCGTGCCAGATCGGCCACCGGCCACCCTCCTTCCACACCAGATAGGTGCGGATGAACGCCCCGAGCCCTCCCAGAAGAAGAACGAGCACCGGTCCGAACATGAGAATCTGACGGGCAGGATCGGTGCAGACGGCGAACTCTGCGTCCGCGCAACTGTCACCGGACATAGCCGACCACACGACCACTCCGACCATGATCAGCAGTGCGATCGCGATGACGATGGCTGCATACCGGACGGCGCTGCGGAACGCCTTGGGGTCGCGCCAGCGTTTCTCCACATCTTGGGTCATGGCCGGTCGTCAGCTCTCGACGCGGTCGGTGAGCTGGTCCTGGCCTACTCGGCGTGCGCAGTGGGCACAGCAGAACATCACGCCGTTCGCCTCGACTCCGTGACCGAGAATCCTGCAGTGGCAGTGGGCGCACTCCGGCGCCATCGCACTGACTGCACACTCGAAACTGTCGTATGTACCCGTGATGCTCTCGCGAGTGACGGTGAAGGTCTTGTCGTAGTCGTTTCCGCATGTGTCGCACGTGGGCATGCCGAAGCTCCTTTCGTGTGAACTGCCGTGCCTATTGGGTGCCCCGCCTCGTGGCTGCGCAAACGTGCGGCTCGCGGGGCAAACGTGCGGTTCGCGAGGGAGATTCGGAGCGGGCCCGGGATCGTTCCGGGCGATCGGGTTTCGATGGCGGGCGAATGGGCATCCGTTACAGGTCCGCCCGATATCCGCCCGAGAGGAGTGTTGTGGTCGGCGAATTCGGGTACTCGACCGAGACGCGATGCGGAAACGAACCGAGGAGGGCACATGAGCGTCTCCGACCCTGAGCCGCACGGCAACACCGATCCGAGTCCTGACAGGACTCCGGATCTGGATGCCGGCGGTGGTGTGCGCCCCGGATCGACACCACCCGAGTCATCGGGTACCTCGGGTCTGTCTGCGCCGGAGCCGCGCACGAGTTTCAGATTCCCTCCGACCGGGTGGATGACGATCGGTGCCGTCGTGGTGATCGTTCTGATCTTCGGGGCCGTGGCCATCGGCTTGCTGCTCTGAGGAACGGAACGCCTCGAGAGGACGGACGGCCGACCCGCCCGAAACATGTGAACCCACAGAGAAGGGATTGTCGGAATGGCAGATGAGAAGAGCGGCCCCAGCGAAGGTATCAAGGGGGCCGTCGAAGGAGTGAAGGGTAAGGCAAAGGAAGCCGCGGGAGCGTTGGTCGGAAATGACGACCTCACCCGCGAGGGGCGTGCCCAACAGGACAAGGCCGAGAGCCAGCGGGAAGTTGCGAAGAAGGAAGCCGAGGCCGAGAAGGCTCGCCGTGAAGCCGAAGTGGACGAAGCACGTCAGCGTTCACAGCAGTAGCCATCGCGCTCGATGTCGGGGGCCCGAGGCCTGGATCAGGCCTCGGGCACTCGCTCGTGCAGTGTCATCAGCAGGTGGTCGAATTCCCTGCGCGAGACAGGTTGCGCGCCGGCACCGGCTGTAGCCTCTGCGACGAGTTGTTCCGAGAGCGCCCGCACTTTGACATTGGTCTCCTGGGAACGCCAGGTGAGGACCTCGAAGGCGTGTTGGGCGGAAATCGCGTACACCGCCATCAGGATGCCTTTGGCCTGTTCGATCACGGCGCGTGCTCCGGCGAGAGCGGAAACGGCTTCGTCCACGCCTTCCCGGATGTCTTCCTCGATTGCTTCGGACAGGTCGAGATAGAACCCGCTTGTGCCCAGCACGGTGCCGTTCCTGTCGACCAGGCGGTCGCCGATCACCGCCACGCTCTTGATGTTGCCGGCGGTATCGATGATGCGATGTTTACTACTGAACGGTTCTCCCGTGGTGCGGACCGCCTCGAGTAGTTCGGCAAGTTTCTTCTTGTCGTCGGGGTGCTTGTGCTGCAGCAGCAACTCGGTGGTCGGATGCACCGTGCCCGGCGCGTATCCGTGTATGGCCGCCACCGCGTCGGACCACTCCCACGTGTCATCGGCAAGCAGATATCGGAAGCTTCCGACATGTGGGGACGAGTTGCCGTCGAGGAGGCGGGCGGCAGCCGCGTCGGGAAGAGCACGATCCTTCATAGGTCCGATTATGCGCCACTTCCCATCGGCTGGGTTCGCCGGAAGGGTCGTGGCTCGAACGACGCGGCATGCACGGACTACGCCGTGCGCAGATCGTCGAGGAAACTGCGCCTCCACCGGTCGATGTCGTGAGTCATGACCTGGTCGTGCATCGAACGCATCCGTCGGGTCAGGCCCGGATCGCCGAGTCGGACGGCGCTGAGTATCGCGTTCTTCACCGCGTCGAGATCGTGTGGATTCACCAGCAGTGCGCGACGGAATTCTGCGGCGGCCCCGGCAAATTCACTGAGAACAAGCGCGCCCGTGCCATCGCCGTGGCAGGCTACGTACTCTTTTGCGACAAGGTTCATTCCGTCGCGCAACGGTGTCACGAGCATGACGTCGGCGCCGGCGTACATCGCGACGAGCTCGTCGCGTTCGACCGGACGATGCAGGTAGTGCACGACAGGGCCGCGCAGACGACCGAACTCGCCGTTGATCCCGCCTACTACCCGTTCGACGACGTCCCGCAACGAGGCATAGGCAGCCAGACGCTCGCGGCTGGGGGTGGCGAGCTGCACCATCACGGTCTTGTCGGGATCGAGTGCTCCCTCCTGGAACAACTCCCGGAGAGCTTCGATACGCAGCTCGATGCCCTTGGTGTAGTCGAGTCGATCCACGCCGAGCAGGAAGATCTCGGGATCACCGAGCTCGGCCCGGATCTGCTCGGCGCGTAGTACGGTGCTCGGCTCCACCGAAGAGTCGCGCAGCCGAGCTGCGTCGATGGAGATCGGGTAGGTGCCCACGCGCACACGCCGTGTGCCGAACTCGATCAGGCCACCCTCGGCTCGATGCGTACTGGGCAAGCCGAGAAGCCGTCGGGTCAGGTACCGGAAATTCTCGGCGCCACCCGGAAGGTGGAACCCGATGAGATCGGCGCCGAGCAGACTCTCGATGGTCGCCTTTCGCCACGGCAACTGCAGGAACAGTTCCGGCGGTGGGAACGGAATGTGCAAGAAGAAGCCTATTCTGACGTCCGGTCGCAACTCGCGGAGCATGTGCGGTACGAGTTGGAGTTGATAGTCGTGGACCCACACGGTGGCGCCCGGCGCGGCGGCCAGAGAAGCCGCTTCCGCGAAGCGGCGGTTGACCTGCTGGTAGGCGTGCCACCATTCCCGGCGGAAGGTGGGTGCCACGACCGCGTCGTGGTAGAGCGGCCAGATTGTCGAGTTGGCGAAGCCCTCGTAGTATTCGGCGACCTCGTGTTCATCCAGGTGCACCGGGTGGAGGGTCAGTCCGTCCTCGACGAACGGATCGAGGGCGGCATCGGCGGTACCGGTCCATCCCACCCACGAGCCGTCCACGGATCGAAGAACCGGTTCGAGCGCTGTGACGAGTCCCCCGGGACTGCGCTGCCATCTCGCGGGTCCGTTGTCGGGCTGCTCGACGAGATCGACGGGAAGACGGTTCGCCACCACGACGAAATCGCGGGGCCTTGCTCCTTGCATCCTTCCTGCTCCAGCTGCTCGCATTCACTCCGCTCGCTGCACGTCCGCGAACACGTCGACCACTGCCGAACAGAACGCGGGCAGGTCGTCGGGGTTGCGGCTCGAGACCAGGTTCTGGTCGATGACCACTTCCTTGTCCACCACCGTGCCACCGGCATTCCGGATGTCGGTGCGGACGCTCGGATACGAGGTCAGCGTCCGATCGCGCACCACGTCGGCTTCGACGAGCGTCCACGGTCCGTGACAGATGACGCCGACGGGTCGTCCCGACGTGACGAAGTCTCGGACGAATGCGACCGCCTTCTCGTCCTGGCGGAGATGGTCGGGATTGGTTGTCCCGCCCGGCAGGAGGAGACCGTCGTAGTCGTCCACAGACGCGTCCGCCACTGCCTGGTCGACCGAGTACTTGCCCGCGGCATGCACGTCCTTCTGCATCGCCTGGATCTCTCCGCCCTCCAGCGACAGCAACCGCACGGTGGCGCCCTCCTGCTCCACCGCACGCCGGGGCTCGACGAGCTCCACCTCCTCGACGCCATCGGTTGCAAGGATGGCAATGGTTCGGCCCGACAGGCGTCCGCTGTGTGCTGTGCTCATGATGATCAACCCTTCTTCGAAGTAGCGCTGACCCCCGCATACCCGTCACGTGTGATTTCATGCTGCGGGATGTTCTGCTGCTCACTCCGTTTGCCTGCGGAGACCCGTTTGTCTTCCGAGACGGCGGGTACGCCGATGTGCACGGCGTGGTCATCCCGTTCCAGATCTCGTGTGGACAGTGCTTCATGTGTGATCGTGGACTGCAAACCCAGTGCGAGACCACCCAAGTGCGTGAGCAGGGAAGCGGCGCTGCGCTGTTCGGCTACTCGCAGCTGTACGGCAGTGTGCCCGGCGGGCAGGCGCAGTACCTGCGTGTTCCCCATGCAGACTCGACCCACATCAAGGTCCCGCAAGGGCCGGCCGACGATCGATTCGTGTACCTGTCGGACGTGCTCCCGACCGCGTGGCAAGCGGTCGAGTACGCCGAGATCCCGGACGGTGGCACGGTCACGGTTCTCGGGCTCGGCCCGATCGGCGACATGGCCGGCCGCATCGCCGGCCATCGTGGAGCGCGGGTCATCGCTGTCGACCTGGTTCCGGAGCGGCTCGCGCGGGCCTCGGCGAGAGGGATGGAGGTCATCGACCTCGGGGACGCCGGCTCCGATGATCCTGCCGCTTCTCACGGACGACGATCCCCTGGGGGTGGATACGTTCGCGACGCACCGGCTGCCGTTGTCGGATGCGCCGCATGCGTACGACATCTTCCAACGAAAGCAGGACGGCGCGGTGAAGATCGTCTTCACTCCTTGATGTTCGGGAGGAGGTCGCGGGAGGATTCACGCAAGCACGGGATCGAGCGCCGGCCCGGCCGCCGGCGGCCGGTTTCGGTTGCCCTCCACCCGCGCCCCCATCGCGAACGCCAGGTGTCCGCCGAGTGCGCCGCTGAAGCCGATCAGTGAGATCGCGACCGTGCTCGCTGCTACCGCAGCGGGACGGGCGCCTCGCCGTCGTCCCAGGTAGGACAGACCCATCAGGGCGATGGCTGTTCCGTTGACCGCAGCATGGACCAGCCCGACCCGTCGTTGCTGTGTGTCGCATTCGGCGAAGTCGGCCCAGCCGGTGAGCGCGGACGGCAGAGCCGCGACCAACCCGACCCCGATCAGCTGCCGTGCGGTCTCCGGTTTGCGGAAGACGAAGTCGAACAGCGACGCACACGACCAGGCACCGATCGGAATCGCAACCAGTGCGGGGTGCAGTGGATGGCCCGGAGCCACGTCACCGCGCAACAGGTCGCCCGGTACGCCTGAGGTAATACGTCGGACAACATCTCGTACGGCCGTCGACGGTCGATCGAGTGCTGTCGCGGATTCCAGTGTCGAGAACAATCCCGTCATGGGTCGCGAGTACCTCGGATCGAAGGTTCGAAACACTCGACAGTGGCGATTGTTCGTCCGATCCGGTTTCGGTCACTGTAAGCCGGGTAGCTGGAGAGTGCAGTCGCTGCATGTGCTGTGTTCCGCTGACAATCTCGCGCACGCGTCTCATGCGCTGAGGAGGATTCGATGGCCGGTCAGAATGTCGCAGACTACCTGCTCGAACGGTTGCGTACCTGGGGAGTCGAGCACGTATTCGGATACGCAGGAGACGGGATCAACGGTATTCTCGCGGCCTGGGAGCGGGCTGGGAACAATCCGCGGTTCGTTCAGGCTCGGCACGAGGAGATGTGTGCATTCGAAGCCGTCGGGTACGCAAAATTCTCGGGACGTCTCGGGGTGTGTATCGCCACCTCCGGACCCGGTGCGATACATCTTCTCAACGGCCTCTACGACGCCAAACTCGACCACGTACCGGTAGTCGCAATCGTCGGACAGACCGACCGCTCCGCCATGGGCGGCTCGTACCAGCAGGAGGTGGACCTGCTCAGCCTGTACAAGGACGTCGCCAGCGATTACGTACAGGTGGTCACGGTCCCCGAGCAATTGCCCAACGCCCTCGACCGGGCCATCCGGACAGCGATGACCCGGCACGCCCCCACCGCGCTGATAATTCCGGCGGACGTGCAGGAACTCGCCTACTCCCCACCGACGCACGAGTTCAAAATGGTGCCCTCGAGTGTGGGCTTCGATATCCCGACGTTCGCCCCCGACGACGCCGCGGTGGTGCGGGCCGCGGAGATCCTCAACTCCGGCAGCAAGGTCGCTCTCCTGGTCGGGCAGGGCGCGCGCGGCGCGCACGAGGAGATCGCACACGTCGCGGATCTGCTCGGCGCCGGCGCAGCCAAAGCGCTGTTGGGCAAGGATGTGCTCTCCGATGAACTGGGGTGGGTCACCGGAGCGATCGGGCTGCTCGGCACGCGCCCGAGCTACGAGATGATGGCCGGCTGCGACACCCTTCTGACCATCGGCTCGTCCTTCCCCTACGCCCAGTTCCTACCCGAATACGACCAGGCCCGCGGTGTACAGATCGACATCGACGGTCACATGATCGGGATGCGCTATCCGAACGAGGTCAACCTGGTTGCCGATGCGAAAACAGCTTTGCAGGCATTGATTCCGCATTTGTCCCGGAAGGAGGACCGATCCTGGCGGGAGGAGATCGAGGCGAACATGGCACGCTGGTGGGAGACCATGGAGATGCAAGCGCAGGTGGACGCCGATCCCGTCAACCCGCTGCGCTTGTTCTCCGAACTGTCGCCTCGCTTACCCGATGACGCGATCGTCACCGCAGATTCAGGCTCGGCGGCCAACTGGTACGCGCGCCAATTGCGGTTCCGCGGTCGGATGCGAGGCTCCCTCTCGGGGACATTGGCGACCATGGGGCCCGGCGTCCCCTACGGAATCGGAGCGAAGTTCGCTCACCCGGATCGTCCCGTGATCGCGTTTGCCGGCGACGGTGCGATGCAGATGAACGGGCTCGCCGAACTGATCACTGTCGAACATTACTGGCAGGAGTGGGATGATCCCCGGCTCATAGTCGCGATTCTGCACAACAATGACCTGAATCAGGTGACCTGGGAGATGCGAGCGATGTCCGGTGCGCCCAAATTTGTTCCCTCACAAATCATTCCGGATGTCGACTACGCGGCGTTCGCCGAGAGTCTCGGCTTGCGCGCCGAGACGGTCACCGAACCCGGCCAACTCGCCGGCGCGTGGGACAAAGCGCTCTCGGCGGATCGGCCCACCGTGCTGGACGTGCACACCGACCCGAACATGCCGCCGATCCCGCCGCACGCGACCTGGGAACAGTTCAAGTCGGCCACTTCTGCGGTCCTGCACGGAGACGAGGACGCCTGGGGGTTCATCAAGACCGGTGTCAAGACCAAGGCGCAGGAATTTCTCCCGCATAACGACGACTGACCGAGTATTCGACGTGCACGATCCCGGTGTCACCTCATTCCATCGCTGACTACTGCCGCGCGATGTTTCTCGATCTTCGAGCCACGATCCGATCGAAGGCTGGAGGCCGAGCAACCGCAGGTCAGCGCAGGCGGTACGCAATCACGAGGGCGATCACCACCCACAACGGGATCCACCACGCAGGGTGCCCCGGAGCGAAGGCAGTGGTCAGCAGGAAGCCGCCCCGCCGACTACCACGGCAGCAGTGGCAGCGGCGGGTGAGGGCCACGGTCGGTCGTTCATGCCCGGAATATATCCTGTGCTCAGGTGCCCCACGTGTTCGGGTGGAATATGCCCTGAACTGTGCCGACGCACGGATCGAGATGTGCCGGCTTCAGTCGGTGTCCCTCGTCGGCATCGTCGGTGTACCTACGATTTCTAGAAATCGTAGTCGATGCACGCCAGGCGGTCACCTGCCATTCCGGCCTCACCCGGTCCTGTCATGGTGTGCTGTGCGTGGAGCACCACAGAGTTGGCCTCATCGTCGCGGAACTCCCAGTCGACGGTCGTCGACGCTTGGGCAGCGCCGGTCTCGTCGGTCGTGATGTCGAGCCAGATCTCGTTCTGGGGATTCGCGTAGGCCGGGTCCGTCGACGGTGCGTCCGGGGTGGCCGCGGGGTCGAGGTCGTTCTGGTAGTGAGGTCCCGAGTCCGACGGTTGCGGCCCGCACGGCAGGGTGTGCACGTGCACGCCGAAGTCGCGGCTCGGTGCCAGACCCGTCGCGTCGAGGGTGATCGTCGTGCGGCCGTCCTGGTCCTCGGAGTCGACCGTCACCACCGAGCCCACTGGCACCGCGGCTTCGTCGTAGGTGAAGGCATTGTCGTCGCCGACGGGCTCCTCGGGTACCTGGAAGGCGCCGGCCATCCCGGGTGCCGGTGTGGGTAGGTCATCGGTGGTCGTTTCAGCGGTGGTGAGAGGTGGTGTTTCGACGGTGGCGTCGTCGGTTGTCGCTTCGTCGTCGCTGCAACCGGCGGCGACGAGAGCGGCCAATGACACCGCCGCGATCAAGGTGGTGTGTCGTGTGTTCATGAATGTCGCGTACCCGCGGCGCGCACGACCGAACCCTGGATTCCGTCATCACGTGTGCATCCCGGAAAAGTGGGAATCCGAAAGTCATGACACACAGCGGCGGCCTCGCCCAGCCGGAAGCACGAGCAGCAGGACACCTGCTTGCCGTCCTGGACGAGCGTGACAACTCGACTCTGGTCCGAGCGGTGTGTGAACTCGCGGCCGCGGACAGATACGCATCGGAGCCAGGCGAAGTCCGCTACGACCGCGTACTCGCCTGGGTGGTCGAGAGGATCGCAGAAATCATCATCGAACCGCTGGAGTGGGGACCTCAGGAGCCGGCGGCATACAAGGTCGGCTTCCGCACTCTCGACGGCCATGCCGTCGATTTCGCCGAAGCCCCACCTGCGGTCCAGTACGTTGTCCGGGCAGTGGCAGCAGAACTTGACGACAGCGACTCCGTAGGGGCGGCCCTCGACGATGCCGGCCACACATCTACCTCGCTCCGCGCCGATATCCTGCTCGAAGCACTGGCTCTGCTGGACCGCCTGCTCGATGCGCGGCTGCGGCATACAACAGCAGAATGAGTCTTCCGACGACGCCAGGGGGCGGAGCACTCGAAGGACCCTGCCCGTCGGCCGCCCTCCGTCAGTGATTCCTCAGAGCGTCGATGAGTTCGTCCTTCGTCATCTTCGAGTATCCGGTGACACCGATTTCCTTGGCCCGTTCCTTCAACTCGGGCACCGTCCGTTCCTCGTAATCGGTGGCCTTGCCGCCCTTGTGTCCGACCGACGAGCGTCCCTCATTCGCCGCGGCATTGGAGATACGTGCGGCCTTCTCCTTCGAGTCGCCTTCGTCGCGCAGTTCCTCGTACAACTCCTGATCCTTCAGGTGCGGATCAGAGCCCTTCTTCGGCATGGCAGTCCTCCTCGATGGTCACCTCCACACATACCCGGCGGGTTCACCGCAAAACCCGGCTCGGCATTTCGCACGAATCTCGGCGCGTGCGTCCTGATCGTGGGAGATTCGGACGGTGGGCGCTGCCGATCGAGTCCCCGACTCGGTACTGGACGATGTTGGGACTTTTGCACGTACGCCGACCGTCGCCTGGATTCGACGAGGTGCGGTCGCTCTCCTTGCCGTGATCGTCCTGGTTGGTCTCACCGGCCGATTAGGTGTGTACAGCGCGACCACTCACGCATCCGGCGGTGGATACGAACTCCACCTCGAATATCCGAGGGTCACGCGACCCGGACTGGATGTCCCTTGGAATCTGACGGTCCGGAAGCCCGGCGGCCTCACGGAGCCGGTGGTGATCGTCGTCGACTCCGACTATTTCGACATGTTCGAGAGTCAAGGTCGGACGCCCGAGCCGTCGGCGGAAACCTCTGACGCCGCCCGCACCTACATGACTCTCGACCCACCGCCCGGCGATACCCTCACCTTCAGGTTCGATGCGTATATCCAGCCGTCGAGCCAGACCGGAGCATCGGGCTCGGTATCCGTATATGAGAACGGAATCGATGTGGTCACTGTGGATTTCATGACATGGGTGGCGCCCTGATGGAAATCGTCATCCGAGCGGCTGTTCTTTTCCTGTTCCTGTGGGTGATTACCCGGATCGTCGGCCGGTCGACGGTCGGTGAGCTGAGTACCTTCCAGCTGATCCTCTACATTGCGATGGGTGACCTCATCCAGCAAGGGGTCACGCAGCAGGACTACTCCGTCACTGCGGCAGTATTGGCGATCGGAGTGTTCGCTCTGCTCACCATGGGGTTGACATGGATCAATTCCCGTTTCCCTCGCATGCGGGGTGTCACGCACGGAGTTCCTGTCATCGTCGTCCGCGACGGAGTTCCCGACCTGCACCGACTGCGTACCGAACGGATGTCGCTCGACGATCTGATGAGCAGTGCGCGTCAGAAGGGTATTCGCCGTTTCGACGAGATCGAACTCGCTGTCCTCGAGACCAATGGGCGCGTATCGTTTTTCACGCGGGCCGACGGTGGAGCGGACGAGCCTGCACAACCGGACATCATTTGACGGTAGGGCGGGCGTCCGTTTGGCCGTGGCGCGCGTGGGTACCCGCAATCGGACACTGTCTGCTGAAGGAGGCCACAATGACGGATCCGAACTTCACGACCGACGACGCCGGGATCCCGGTTCCGAGTGACGAGCATTCACTCACTATCGGCACCGATGGGCCCATTCTGCTCCAGGACCACTACCTGATCGAGAAGATGGCCCAGTTCAACCGCGAGCGCGTCGCGGAGCGCCAGCCCCACGCGAAAGGTGGCGGCGCCTACGGGCGATTCGAAGTCACCGAGGACGTCTCCGCCTATACGAAGGCAGACCTGTTCCAGCCCGGCAAGAAGACCGACCTGCTGATCAGGTTCTCGACCGTTGCCGGGGAACGCGGAAGCCCCGACACGTGGCGCGACCCGCGCGGTTTCGCGATCAAGTTCTACACCGACCAGGGCAACTACGACATGGTCGGCAACAACACACCGATCTTCTTCATGCGTGACCCGATGAAGTTCCAGGATTTCATCCGGTCCCAGAAACGCCGCGCCGACAACAATCTGCGCGACCACGACATGCAATGGGACTTCTGGACGTTGTCTCCTGAGTCGGCGCACCAGGTCACCTGGCTCATGGGCGACCGCGGTATCCCGCGCACGTGGCGACATATGAACGGGTACTCGAGCCACACCTACATGTGGGTGAACGCCGAAGGCAAGAAATTCTGGGTGAAGTACCACTTCAAGACCGACCAGGGAATCGAGTTCTTCACGCAGCACGAGGCCGACCAGATGGCATCGATGGACACGGACTATCACACGCGTGATCTGTGGGAACACATCGAAGCGGGCGAGTACCCGAGTTGGACTTTGAACATGCAGATCATGCCGTTCGAGGATGCGGACAACTACCGCTTCAACCCGTTCGACCTGACGAAGGTGTGGCCACACGGCGACTACCCATTGATCCCGGTCGGCACGATGACGCTCGATCGCAATCCCACCGACTACCACTGCGAGATCGAGCAGGCCGCATTCGAGCCGAGCAACCTCGTTCCCGGCATCGGCCCGAGTCCGGACAAGATGCTCCTCGGCCGGTTGTTCTCGTATCCCGATGCTCACCGGTATCGTATCGGCGCCAACTACAAGGAACTTCCGGTCAACAAACCGCATGTCCCCGTCCGGTCCTATTCGAAGGACGGAAACATGCGGCATCACAACCCCGGTGACCCGGTCTACGTTCCGAATTCCAAGGGCGGGCCCCACGCGGATCCGTCACAGGTCGGAGAGACTGCCACCTGGCAGAGCTCGGGCGACATGGTGCGCGCACCCTACGCACTGCACAGTGAGGACGACGACTGGGGGCAGGCCGGAACGATGGTTCGGGAAGTTCTCGACGATGAAGCCCGGGATCGGTTGGTGGACAACGTGGTCGGGCATCTTCTCAATGGTGTCACCGAGCCCGTTCTCGAGCGGGCGTTCGAGTACTGGCGCAACATCGACAAGCCGCTCGGTGACCGGATCGTCAGCGGTGTCTCCGACAAGAAATCGGAGAAGGACCCGAAGGCAGGGCAACAAGCAAACCCCGCGCGGAGCAGCGCACAGAAGAAAGCCTGATCCTGTCTGTTACTCCGTCGGGACGAGGCCACCTCCTGTGGGGCGCAGTCCCGGGCCAGGAGGAGGTAGATGCGGGACCGGACCAGTCGGTGGGCCGCCAGCAGACCGGCTGCGCCGGACACGAGATGCACCACGTTGTGCACGGCGGAAACCTCCCGTGCGCGTCACCGTAGGGCCACGTTACCCCGGGCAGGCTGGGTCGGCCCGTCGACGTCCGCGCCGACGATCTCAGCGACCGACCATGGGTGACCGAGTGGCTCGATGACATTGGTTCCGAGGTTGGTCCCGACGCGAAGAACACGGTGGCGGAGTCGTCGAGAATCCGGTGACACCTTGTTGCCTGGGTGAATGCCGATTCGGGCATCCGAGAGGATCGGGCTCCAGAGTTTCACAGCCCGATAGTTATCACAGGAAGGGTGTTGAGCCGTGCCTGCTGAACGCTTCCGTCAGGTGGTGGACGCCGAGGGACCTTTCGCGTCGGTGTACTTCGACGACAGCCACGACACCGAGGACGCTGCCAAGCAGTGGGAATTGACCTGGCGGTCCCTCCGAGAGCCTCTGGAAGGGGACGGTGCCCCCGACGCAGTCCTGGCCGTGCTCGAGAAGGCGGTGCTCGACAGTCCGCCGGCGGTCGGCCGTAGCGGACGAGGTGTGGTCGCAGCGTCGGATCACGTGGTCCTCGACGAACACTTGCTGCGCCCACCTGCGCAGCCGGAAACCTGCTGTTCCGCGATGCCGTACCTCGTGCCCGTGATCGAACACGCCACCGCCACACCGTACTTGCTGGTCGCTGTCGATCATGAAGGAGCAGACATTCGGTACGTGACACCGAGGGCACCTCGTCCGTTCCGGAACCGTCGAGCGCGGCGAGTATCCGGTGCACAAGGCGTCCAGCGCCGAAACCGCCGGCTACGGCGACCCTCAACCTGCGGCAGAGGAGGCTGCTCTGTGATTCCCCGAGACCCTGTATGTCCGACGGTGCTACCGACGTCTGTTGATTTTGCGGCGTGCCACGACGAACGCCACCATTGCGACGAGGGCGGCGATAGCGATGAGTTCCATGTCCATGCGAGTACCCGTTTTTCATCGGATGAAAAGTGGTATGGGCAAGGTTCAAGCGGCTCGGGGTACTCGACCTCGCTGCTGACCTCGAACGCATGAGCGCGCTGACGACCCACATTGCGGAGGCCGTCCTCCGACGCCATCCCACAGCGAGTGGGTATGCGACTGGCACCGGACCCATCGAACGGAGAGGATCGAACGGAGAGGAAGGACATGACTGAACACAACACCGAGGCCGGCACGGTCACCGGCACGAAAGACAAGGATTACAACCTCATCTGGTTCACCGAAGCCTCGCTGAGCAACGCGCTGCGCATGGAGCGGTACGTCGGTGACGCAGAACGCGACGGCGACACCGAACTTGCGGAGTTCTTCCGGCGTGCCCAGGCGGAATCGCGCAAGGGTGCCGAGCAGGGCAAGGCGCTACTTGCGGCACGGCTCCGAGAAATCGTCTGACCCGCATGTGATTCGGATTCGGGTCCTGGCCGAGGCCTGACCCGAATCCGATGTCATGTGAACGGGTATCGAGGGCGTTGCGGGGCACGCGACGGTCAGCTCGAGAAGGTCGGTCACGTCGAGAAGGTCAACGCGCTGAGATCCGTCCCGGATACTTCGAACGGCATCGTCGACATCCTTGCGGTCGCCCAGCCGCGATGCAGCAGTGCAGCATCGCTCTATCCGGTCTCGTCGATGTCAATGCTTCGGAAGGTCACCGATACACTGCGGGTCTCGAGACCGTCCTCCTCCATTTCACCGATTTCGGCTTGCACGGCACCGAATTCCGCAAGGGGAGCAGTCCGGAGTCCACGCAGTTCTGCGAGAGGGACATCCGGAATATTCACGTTGAGTACTCGTCCCGGAGGAGCATGCACGGTTGCCCGGCGCGCAGCACGAGAGGCAACCGATTCCGCTGTCTCCCATAGGGATGGCGCTGTTCCGTCCAACGACAGTGCGACAGCGCGGGCTCCGTGGCCGGCCGCGGTCAGTGCGGCGCCCACCGTGCCCGAGTACAGGATGGCATGGCCGGTGTTGGGGCCGAGATCGACGCCGGAAAGCACGATGTCCGGCGGCCGGCCGAATACGCCTTCCGCGGCAAGGAGTGAAATCAGCGCGGGGGAGCATTCGACAGAGAAGAACTCGAGATCCGGGGGACCAGGAAGCTCCCGACGCGACATCGACAACGTGCCGTCTTCCTCGAGCGCGGACAACGAGGCGCTTGCGCCGCTGCGCTCGAGGTGGGGCGCAGCCACACTCACGTCGAGCCCGGCGTCGACTGCGACCCGTGGCAGCGATGCGAGGCCGGCACTGTCGATGCCGTCGTCGTTGACGATGAGCGCCTTCACTTCCGCACTCCTTGCATCCGGCGTATCTGTATCTTCTCCGTCATGCGCGCGACCGCCAGACTGTGTCCGGTGGCCAGACCTCGACGGGTCACATTGACAGCACCGGCCGCGGCTCCCAGCCGCAATGCTTCGAGGAGGGACGCTCCGGTCGAGAAGGCTGCCGCGAATCCGGCGGTCATGGAGTCGCCGGCACCGCGATGGTCGACGATCTGGACGGGTGGCGTCTCGACCTCCCACACCTCCCCCTCGCACAGCGCGATCGCAGGGTCTCCCGCGCGGGAGACGATCACCGTCTCCGCGCCTTCCTCGTGAAGTCCGCGTGGATGTGCAGCCCGTGTCCCTGATCGGGAGCCTCCTCGATCGTCACCGTCAACAACGGTGACGGGGCGAATACGAAAGCACACGGAGATGCCCCACCGCTGACGGGCTCGGCCGTATCGTCGGGGAGAGGATTCATGACGTCTCTGTACCCCGATCGGTGCGGTGCCACACCCGAGCGCGCCGTGTGGATCGAGCTCGAATGGGTACCACCCACGCATCCACTGGATGAGGGAGGACAGAATGACTCGAATCGCCCGGCAGGACACTGCGGCTTCGCCTCGCGAGGTCTGGAACGTGCTTTCCGACGGATGGCGCTATGCGGCGTGGGTGGTCGGCGCTTCGCGCATCCGCCGGGTGGACGCCGCATGGCCGGACGTGGGAAGCAGGATCTGCCACTCCGTGGGGATGTGGCCTGTATTGTTCGACGATTACACGGAGGTGCTCGGGCGAACCTCCGAACGGGAGCTGGTCCTCGGCGCAAGGGTACGGCCTTTCGGTCGGGCGGGTATCCGGTTGACGATCGATCAGACCGAGACCGGCTCGCACATCACGATGTCCGAACACATCACGGGCGGCGTAGGATGCGTGCTCCCGGAAGTCGTACAGGGCGAGCTGGTTCGTCCGCGCAACCAGGAGTGCTTACGCCGATTAGCGATGATCGCGGAACGTGGAACACACGGGGAGGCCGGTGAATGAGTTCCGAAACCGGGCAATCCGCTGCCGCGGGACTGGGCACCGTGGATGCGGTCGTGGTCGGCGCGGGACCGAACGGGCTGGCTGCGGCCGCAGCCCTGGCCGACGAGGGATGGGATGTCGTGGTTCTCGAGGAGCAGCAGACTCCCGGCGGAGCTGTCCGCAGCGCTGAGTTGTATCCGGGGTTCACGGCCGATCTGTTCAGTGCCTTTCATCCTCTCGCGGCCGCGTCACCCGCTTTTCGTGCTCTCGATCTCGAATCCCATGGCCTGCGCTGGAGTCGGTCTGCTGCGGCGTTCGGCCATCCGCTGGGGCCGGAGGACGACGATGCCGTGGTGGTGTGGCCGGACCCTGCCGACACGGCTGCCGATCTCGAACGCCGCTGTGCCGGCGACGGGAAGTCCTGGCTGGCCTTGGTCGAGCAGTGGGAGCAGATTCGTGAGCCGTTTCTTCGGCTGCTTCTTCGCCCGTTTCCTCCCGTCAGTGGGGCGGCCTCATTGGTCCGGGTCTTGGGAAGCGGAGAGGCGCTGCGCTTCGCGAGGATGCTCACCCTGCCGGTACTGCGCATGTCCGAGGAATTCTTCGGTGGGTCGTCGGCGCGTCTGCTGATGCTCGGAAACGCCATGCATGCGGATGTGCCGCCGAACGCACCGGGAAGCGGAGTGATGGGGTATGTCCTGACGATGCTCGCGCAGGATGTCGGATTTCCGGCTCCCACGGGAGGTGCAGGTGAGCTGACCGACGCGCTCGTGCGTCGCAGTGAGGCCGGAGGCGCTCGGGTGCTGTGCGGACAGAAGGTCACTCATATCGAGGTCGAGAGGGGGCGCGCCACGGCCGTTCGGACTGCCGTAGGTGAGCGGATCCGCGTCCGGCGGGCAGTGCTCGCCGACGTCTCGGCGCCTGCACTCTATGAGCAGTTGCTGCCCTACCACGCGGTGAGCGATCGGATCCGCTCGGACCTCCGCGGTTTCCAATGGGACACCCCCGTCGTGAAGGTCAACTATGCACTCGACCGACCGATACCCTGGCGATCACCGTCATTGAGCGGGGCCGGGACGGTGCACGTCGGTGCTGATACGGGAGCGATGGTGCGATGGGCGGCAGATCTCGAGACCGGTGTGGTGCCCGAGTCGCCGTTCATGCTGGTGGGACAGATGACCGCCACCGATCCGTCCCGTTCCCCCGCCGGTACGGAAAGCTGCTGGGCCTATACCCACCTGCCCCGGGGAACCACCGACGACGACTCGGCAGACCAACTCGCCGAGCGTGTGGACACACAGCTCGAGGCGTATGCGCCGGGATTCGGGAAATCGATCCTCGGCCGCACGGTGCAGCGACCACACGACCTGCAGGCCGCCGACGCCAATCTGGTCGGTGGCGCTGTGAACGGGGGTACCGCGCAAATCCAGCAGCAGCTGTTCTTCCGGCCTCTTCCTGGATTCGGCGGTCCGCGCACGCCGATCGACGGTCTGTTTCTCGCAAGTGCCGGAGCCCACCCGGGAGGTGGCGTGCACGGAATGTGTGGGTGGAATGCCGCGCGGGCCGCGCTCGGGGACGAGAAACCGTCCGGGACGCTGCGACGTGGCTTGCACGGCCTGACGCGGCGGATCTTGACGTAGTCGTGACCCACGAATTCCGACATCGCTGTGGCATTCGGTTTGATCTCCACGGCTCGGGGTAATCCTCCTGCACCCCAACGATCCGAGGTGATGACGCCGTGACAGCTCCGCCGATGCTTGTCAGTACGAAGAAGGCCCGCGTGTGGCGAATGCCCGGGGTCTACCGGCCGCAGGAGGACTCGTTCCTGCTCGCGCAGGCGTTACGAGAGGCCGGTGGATCCCGTGATGCTCGGGTGCTCGATTTCTGCACCGGCACAGGGTTTCTTGCTGTCACCGCCGCCCAACTCGGAGCTGGGTCGGTGACAGCGGTCGATATCGCGACGCGCGCCGTACTGACTGCCCGGTTCAATGCCCGCACACGGGGATTGCCCGTGCGCGTGCTGCGTGGTGGTTTGGACGTTGCCACCCGTACCGGGCCTTTCGACGTGGTGCTGTCCAACCCGCCTTACGTACCGCACGAAGGTGGCCCGGCCGATCCGAGATGGGACGCCGGGCCGGATGGCCGGTGCGTTCTCGATCCGTTGTGCGACGAGATGTCGAACCTTTTGTCGGTCAACGGTTTTGCCCTGGTTGTTCACTCCGGCTTCAATGGAGTCGATGCAACCCTCGACCGGCTGCGCCGTGGAGGGTTGAAAGCAGCAGTCGTTGCTCGGCAGAAGATCCCGTTGGGCCCTGTGCTTCAGAGCAGGGTTCGATATCTCCGGCACGCGCAGTTGGCGGGCCAGGATGCGACGAACGAGGAAGTGGTGGTGATCCGTGCAGACAGAACCCGGCCCAGTGACAACGTCGACTGTGCCCCCCGCGAGGGATGCCGGTAGTCGTGAGATACGTGAGGTGCGGCTGGTGAAGGGCGGCCCGGCCCTCGTCGAAGGGCCTGTGCGTATCGTGGCGGAAGACGGCACCGAGACCGAATCCGACCGGTTCCTGGTGGCAGTGTGTCGATGCCGACGGAGCGCGTCATATCCGTTGTGCGACACCAGCCATCGCAGAACACGACCTCCTCGGCGGTGAGCACGGCCGGTCTCCCGAAGGCGTCGGGAATCTCTTCACGCCGCGAAACTATGGCGGCGACCCGCGCGGAGTGGCATGGTCGGAGATATGCCTACATCCGAAAACCCAGGCGCGAGTGTTCCCGGCGAGTACAGCGTCGACGACGAGGACCAACTGCAATCCGAGGACACGCTCATCGATCGCGGTCAGGACGACATTCTGGACGAGGGATATTCGCCACCGGAACGACCGCTCGCGATGGAACCTCACGACAGCCTCGAGTCCCGTCTCGGGGAGGAAGTGCCCGACCCTGCGCTCGACGACCCAGAGGGCCGCGAACGTGCCGACTATCCGTCTCGGGACGACGAAGCCGGCGAAGAGCGCTCCGGTCGGCTCGTGGCACCCGACGAGGGAGTCGCCGCGGACACAGAGAAGGATCTCATCGGCACCGACGTCGGTGTCGACGGTGGCGCGGCAACCGCAGAGGAAGCGGCTGTGCACCGATTCGATGAGGACGACGACTCCGCCCCTGAGGATTGAGGGGTTCCCTCCTCCCCGGTGGTGTACCAGCGAGAGGTTTCGGAGCAGTGTTCTGCAGGAGCGGCTCAGTGCCTACAACGATCTGCATCTGACGTTGAAGCACATCCATTGGAACGTCGTGGGGCCGAACTTCATAGGTGTGCACGAGATGATAGATCCGCAGGTGGAACTCGTACGTGGCTACGCCGACGAGGCGGCAGAGCGCATCGCAGCCCTGGGCGAATCCCCACTCGGGACCCCAAGTGCTATCGCGAAGTACAGGACGTGGGACGACTATTCGGTTGCCCGAGACACCGCACAGGCGCACCTTGCCGCACTCGACCTCGTGTACGACGGCCTCATCACCGACAATCGCAAGGCGATCTCGAAGGTCGGCAAGATCGACCCCATCACCGAGGACCTCCTGATCGGACAGACGGGTCAGCTGGAGAAGTTCCAGTGGTTCGTCCGTGCGCATCTCGAAAGCGCATCGGGCACTCTCGCCAACGCCGAAGCGGATACCGAGAAGGATGCCGCACGATCGGCGCGCTGATGCTGACAGGGCCAGGCAAGGAACGATGTGTGAAAGCAAGCGCGACTTCGTTGCAGCTCGGCTCGACGACGATCTACGAACCTCGAGGCAGACGTTCCCGTGGACGACGAGACCGAGGGAACCGGCAGGTATGAATGCGCACACGTGACCGCCCAACGGAACCGAGCCGAAATCGGCATGGCCGACGACGCCGAAGTCGCTGAAGCGAGTCGTCGTCACAGGAGCGAGCGGGAATGTGGGTACCGTGGTGCTCCGCCGCATGGCATCTCAGGTGACGCCCCCTGATATTGCTGCCGTCGCGCACCGGACACTTCCGGTGCGCGACGGTGCAATGGGTGTGAACGCAGGTATGGCGAAGTCACCCGAACGCCGGCGAAGTCAGCGACGACCGATCCTCCGCCCACGCGGCCAGTAGACGTTGCGCGAGCCGACCCTCCAGAAATTCGGTGGCGTCAGCGCCGAACGCGATGTCTGCAGCACACCCCGGATCCTTGGCGACCAGATCACCGACCACATCGAAGCGCAGGACCAATTCATGTACGACGTCCGCCTCGACGTGCTCCGAATAGAAGGTGATGCATGCAGGCGGGGCCTCGAGACGCTCCAGGGCAGAGACCATCCGTCGGGAGCCCGGTGTCGAGGTGACCTCGGTTGCTGCGAACATGCCGACCAGCATCGGGGTCCGTACCCTGTGCAGTCCACACAGTGACATGAAGTTCACGGTCGCGAGGGTCTCTGCAGGAACACGCTCGAGATAGCCGAGATAGTCGTCGCTCAGTCCGGCCGCAACCAGCAGGTCCGCGAACAGCCGAGAGTGTACTCGTTCGGCACGCCCGCCGCCGTACTCGTCGAACTCGACCGCGACGAGTGCGGCTTTCGAACGTCCTGTGAGTCGTGGAATTGCCCACGCGTTCGGATCGGCTTCCTTGAGGTGGTAGATGGAACGGTGCACGAAGAACTCGCGGACCTGCTCCCACGTTCCGTAGGCAGCCAACTGGTGCGAGAGACCCCATGCGTCGTGAGGCTCGTGGCACAGAGCGTCGAGGACCGCATTCGGGTCGTCACATTCCGGGACATCGTGACGCAGCGCGTGCAGGAAGAGCTGTTCCAGTTGTGCGCGCACGCCGAGTGGACCGGGCATCCATTCCCATTCGGCGTCGACGCCGTCGAATCCGCGGTAGTGCATTTCGTACAACACCGCGAGCGCGAGCTGTACGTCCTCGCCGTACGGTTCGCCGGCCGTTACGTGGATCGGCCACGGCCCGATGTCGGCGGGCGAGCGTAGCCGTGAGATGACCTCGCCGGATATCGGCCCACGCGGTCTGGGTAGAGGTGCTGAATGCACGTCACAGGTACGGATGTGTGAAGTCATGGAGCGCGAGTACCCGTTCCGGCCCGAGTCGAATCGTCGCGCGTGTGTTCCTCGTAGGTATCGAGGGTGGTGACGAGTGCGCTTCACAGGCTCTCGGCTGCCACGGCGACCACAGGGTACGCACCCGGAAACGAATGTTCTTGTCGGACTGCCTTCTTGAAGGACTCGGGGCGCAAGCGTGCATCGCCGATGCTGGGCATGCGGGCACACCGCGCGCCGGGATCGGAACGTTGCCGGAGTGATTCTGGCTGTGGCGGAGCGGAGCGTGGCCACCCCGGTGTCGACGACGTAGGTCACTGGGGTCCGCTTTCTTCGGGTGGTGGTTCGGGTGCTGTCTGAGCTGGGAATCTCCTGCCAACAGGGCCGGCGTGACGTTAATCCTCCTCAGCGGGATACGGCTGCGTTCGAAGTGTGCGGGCCAGGTGTGCGGCAGTGCGGGCAGCGGTGGCGTTGGTGGAGGCGACGGCATCGGGTATGCAGTCGAGATCGTTGTAATCACCCGGTGTCATCGCCTCGCCGTTCCAATAGGTGCAGCCCTGCGCGGGAATGGTGAATCCGCAGTCGTTGAGCGCCTGGAACAGGGAGGCAACGATGGCGTGAGCGCCGTCCTCGTCGGTTTCGGGCAGCTCAGCATCGAGTCGTTCGAGGGCGCCTTTGGCGACACTGGACATCTGGCCGAGCCAGGTCGGGTCGAGATCAGGAGGATGTCGGCGGCCCGGATGCGCTCACGGATCTGTGGCCATTGGTCGCCGCCACCCATATCGGGATTCAACTCCGGGACGGATGTCGAAGTCGACGAGGCGAATCTTGTCGCCGGTAACGTCATGGGCGCGGAGTTCGGTGAGGACCTGGTCGGCGATCAGGTCGAGTGCAGTCAAGGATGTCATGCCGGATCGGATACCCCTCATGTGCTCTTCCAATCCGTCGGCTACGCGTGTGCCTCGCCTCTGACCGGGTACGCGGCCGTACACAGCGGGAAACTCGCGGACATCGGGCCCCCGAATGCCGGACCCGGCCCGAGCGAAGGAACCGGTAATGAGACGTATTCAACTGTGACGAATACGTCCGGCAGGTTCCCGGTCCTCGCCGCGACCAAGGCTGTCAAGTAGTTGCAGCGGGTACGAGCAGGTCGTCGACGTTCGGCAGGTCCATTTGGCATATCTCGACGGCGTCCGAGTCGGGGAGTCCGAGCATGCACAGTATGTCGACGGCGAAATCGTCGGCTGCCCTATCTGCGTCCCGTTTCGGGTCGGCGTCGAGTAGCGCTGCGAGCGCGAGTGCGCCGCCACCGACGATGGACACGGCAATGCGGCTGTCGGTGTTTCGGAATCTTCCCGCGGCGATGCCGGCGTCGATGTCGCGACGTGCTCGCGGGACGAGTCCTCGGTCAGCGACTGTGATGTCCAGGCCGCGGTGGATCAGTACTCGTGTCAGAGCAGGTTCTCGGCGGCAGAGTCGTACCGTCAGCCGGAGGCTCTGCGCGAACACCACCGCGGGATCCTCATGGTCGGACAGCATGTCGAGGATCCCGCCGAAGCGTTCAAGAGCGTCGTCGACTGCTGTCTCGAACAGCTCCTCCTTGTCGGCGAAGTGGTTGTAGAAGCTTCCAAGCCCCACGTCGGCCAGTTGGGTTATCTCGAGGATCGGAACGTTGGTCCGCCGTTCGGCGAGCAGATTCTGCGCGGCGGCGATCAGTGCTGCACGGGTGCGGGCGCGGCGTTGATCGGAACGGGTCTGTGTCGGCACCACACCATCCTCTCATCTTCATTACTGACGATTTCGTCAGAAACCCTTGACTGATGCGCTGGTCACATGTGACGATTTCGTCAACCTAGGAGGTGAACGGTGTCCGAATGCAGATCACACGACGACGGCCTTGCGGTGGGCCACGACGCTCATGTCGGCATACACGGCGGCCAGGCGGGGCTTCCGGGCGAGCACCCGGGCCGGGCGCGGAACCCGGTAATCAAGGTCCGGGATCTGGCATGGCTCGAGTTCGAGAAGCCGGATTTGCATGGAGCTGAACGCTTCGCGCACGCGTTCGGGTTCGTCACGGCAGCGAAGACGGCTGGCGAGCTGCAGCTGCGGGGAACAGAGCGGGCTGCGCCGTGCGTGATCATCCGTGCCGGTGCGCGGTCGAGGTTCGTTGGATTGACGTTCCATGCTGCGGACCCGGCCGACCTGCTGCGCCTGGCCGACGCAACTGGACGCAAAGTGCTGCCCCTTCCGGAGTCCATCGGCGGCCTCGGCGTCGAACTCGTTGACCCGAGCGGGATCCCGGTCCGCGTCGTGGCCGACACACGCGAACTCGACGAGCTGCCCGTGCAGACTGCACTCACCCACAATTTCGGTGGTGAACTGCACCGCGTCAACCGCACACAGCGGCCGCTCCGCGTCCCGGCCCAGGTGCAGCGACTCGGCCACGTCGTTCTGCAGTCCACCCGCTACCGCCGAACCCTCGACTGGTACCTGGAGCATTTCGGACTGATCGTCAGCGACTTCCTCTACTTCGACGGCCAGCGTCACCGCGGACCGACGATGAGCTTCATCCGCTGTGACCGGGGATCGGAGCCCGCCGACCATCACACCCTGGCGATTACGCTCGGTCCGGCCAATCGATACGTCCACTCCGCCTATCAGGTGGTCGACTTGGACGCGATCGCCGCAGGCGGGGAGTACCTGCGTGACGAGGGGTACCGGCGCTCCTGGGGCATCGGCCGACACATTCAGGGCAGCCAGATCTTCGACTACTGGCGCGACCCCGATGGTTTCCTCGTAGAGCACTTCAGCGACGGCGACATGTTCGATTCCTCCCTCGCTCCCGGTTGGGCACCGATGACCGCCTCTGGCCTGGCCCAGTGGGGTCCGCCCGCGACCAAGGACTTCCTCGGCATCGTTCCGGGAAAAAAGTCGGTCTCCGAATTCCGATCCATGATCCATTCACTGCGCGAAGACAACGAGTGGGACCTCGAACGCCTCCGCGGACTGATGAAAGTAGCTGCAACATGAGCACTTCTGTTCTTCGCACCGCCGACGCCTGGTGGGCCCTGACGCCCGACGGGACCGCTGCCCGCGTCGAAACAGCCGCCGCCACGACCGCCGAGTTGCTCGCCGACCGCGCGGCCATCGAGACGGCCGCCGCGTCGTCCGGCGGCACTGCGGTCGCCGACCTCGATCTGCTCGCCCCCGTCACGAACCCGTGCCGTGTGGTCGCGCAGATGACGAACTTCGTCAGCCACGTCACAGAATCTGGCCTGGATCCGGAGACGATTCCGTTGACGTTCTTCCGCAAGGCGTCCGGCTCGATCAGTGGCCCCCACGACGACATCGTCCGCCCTGCGCACGTGAAGTTCCTCGACTACGAGGTGGAACTCGGACTCGTGATCGGACGCCCGCTCGATGTCGGCACCGCGATCACCTCGGACAACTGGACCGATTTCGTGGCCGGGGTGGTGATCACCAACGACGTCTCCGCGCGCGACGTCCAACTGCCCAAAACCCAGTTTTACGAAGCGAAGTCATACCCGACCTTCACCCCCACCGGACCTGTGCTGGTTCTCCTGGACGCGTCCGAGCTGGAACGATTCCGCGAGTTCCGTTTGCGGCTCAAGGTCAGCGGCGAGACCCGCCAGGACAGCGCCGGCGCCGACATGATCTACGCCCCGGCCCAGGCACTGGCGGCGCTGGCTCGTTTCCAGCGACTCGCACCGGGTGATCTCGTCCTCACCGGGACCCCGGGAGGAACCGCGCTGAAGGCGCCGCCGCGCGCGGTGGAGAAGATCGGCGCCCTGCTTCCTCCCTCGATGAAGTGGAAAGCGTTCTTCAAGTCCCAGGCGAAGAACCCTCGTTATCTCAAGGATGGGGACGTCGTCGAGATCACGATCGACACCCCCGACGGCAAGATCGACCTCGGCACCCAGCGGACCATCGTGAGGTTCACCCGATGACTGTCGACACCGAGGACACTGTCCTCTGGCCTGCGACCCTCGACCACCCCGGCGACCTTGCCGATGTCGAAACGGTGCCGTTGGGCGACCGGGGTCTACCCGAGACGACCTACGAGGCCCTCTCCCGGGCCGGCAGCCTCTGGCCCGACCAGACCGCGATTACCGTCCTTCCCGATGCCGAACGCTGGCAGTCGCCGACGCGCCGCACGTACCGCGAACTGTTGGTAAGCGTGCACCGCTACGCCAACGCACTGCATGGGCTCGGCGTCCGCCGCTCCGATGTCGTCGCGATCATGTCGCCGAACTGCGACGAGTTGATCACCGCCACCCTGGCCGCCGAGCTGGCTGGTATCGCGATGCCCGTCAACGGATCCCTGGCCGGCAACCACATCCGGCACCTGCTCGAACAGTCGGGTGCCCACGTACTGATCGCTGCCGACTCCACGCTGGACCCGGCGGGTTGGGAGCAGGTGCGGGCGCTGGCACTCGCCGGTGTACTGGACACGGTGCTGCTGGTCGCGCCGACAGGCGAGACAACCGATGCCGCAGCGGCATTGGAAGGAGCGGCCGTGCTCTCGTTCGCCGCACTCGCCGCAGAAGCCGACGGTGACCGGTTCGTCGGTGACCTGCCGGCCGCGGACAACGTGGCGGCACTGTTCCACACCGGTGGCACCACCGGCGCACCGAAGCTCGCGGCGCACACCCATCGCAACGAGATCGTCGACGCCTGGTCGATCTCCGCGGCCTCGGAACTGGGCGGGGACTCGACGATCTTCGCCGCGCTGCCACTGTTCCACGTCAACGCACTGGTGGTCACATTGCTGGCTCCGACGTTGCGCGGTCAGCATGCCGTATGGGCGGGACCGCTCGGCTACCGCGACCTCCCGTTGTACGGCTGCTTCTGGAAAGTTGTGTCGCACTATGGCATCACCACGATGAGCGCGGTGCCCACCGTCTACGCCGTCCTCGCCAACGTGCCCGTCGACGCCGACATCTCCTCGCTGCGGATGGCGGTCGTCGGTGCATCGATGCTGCCGCCCGCCGTCCGTCGTGCGTTCGAGGAGCACACCGGGATCACGTTGCTCGAGGGCTACGGCCTGACCGAGGCCACGTGCGCGAGCGCCCGCAGCTTCCTCGACCACCCACGACCCGGATCAGTCGGGCAGCGGCTGCCGTACCAACGGATCAAGGCGGTCCGCATCGACGAGGACGGCACCTGGACCGATATGCCCACCGGTGACGCCGGTGTGCTCGCAATCAGCGGCCCGACCGTCTTCCCGGGGTATGTCGTCGGCCGCGATGCAGACGGCGGACTCATTCTCGATGGGCTGGGCAAGCTGGTAGACGGATGGCTCGACACGGGCGACCTCGGCGCCGTCGACGCGGACGGGTTCGTGTACCTCACCGGCCGGGCGAAGGATCTGATCATCCGCGGCGGCCACAACATCGACCCGGCCCAGGTCGAGGACTCCCTGTTGTCCCATCCAGCCGTCACGGGTGCGGCCGCAGTCGGAATGCCCGACGTACATGCAGGTGAAGTCCCCGTCGCCTACGTCACCCTCAGCGCTCCCACCCCCGAAGCCGGCCTCGTTGCGTGGGCGAAAGAACACGTTGCCGAATCCGCCGCCGCACCCAAGTCGGTGCAGGTTGTCGACATGCTGCCTGTGACGGCGGTCGGCAAGCCGTACAAGCTGCCGTTGCGGGCCGACGCCGCCCGCCGAGCCGTCACCGCGGCCCTCGCAGAGCACGACGGCGGCACCGGCATCGTCGAGGTGACGGCCGACGCGGAGGACGGCAGTGTGACGGTCACAGTGGTCGCTGAACCCGGCACTGACGAGACCGCGCTGGCCCAGATTCTCGACGCCTTCGCACTGACATGGCGGGTGACCACCCGGTGACCGCGCGGACAGTGGTCCTCGCGGTGCTCGCGGCCTTGCCCTTCACCGTCTTCGGGCTCGACAAGATCAGGGGCCGACTCGTAATGCCGGAGACAGCCGCACACCTCGGTGTCACCGAGGCGGCCTATCGACGGATCGGCGTCTTCGAGATCCGGGGCGCGGGTGGGCGCCTCGTAGGCATGCCATTACCCGTGATCGGGGCCGCCGCAAGGGGGATGCCTTCTGGTGTTGGTTGTTTCAGGTGCGGTGCTTCACCTGAGGAGCGGCGACGGTCCGAAGGGGGGGCAGCGCCGGCGCTGGTCGCCGCCACGTTGGTCGTGCTCTACGGCGTGGTGGGGGTGAATGCATGACGACGCCGGAACCTGTTGACGTGATCGTGGTCGGGGCGGGTCCGACTGGGGTCACCGCGGCGGCACTGCTCGCCCGGTACGGCATACGTTGTCTGGTCCTCGACCGCTGGTCGGACGTCTATCCGATGCCCCGAGCGGTTCACCTCGACGACGAGGTGTATCGGATCCTCGGCCGGCTCGGCGTGGCCGACTCATTCGCCGCCGTTTCCCGACCCGCGCTCGGACTGCGGCTCCTCGACAGCGATCACCACGTCCTCGCCGAGTTCACACGTGACCGTCAAGTCGGTGTCCACGGCTACCCGCAGGCGAACATGTTCGACCAGCCGGCGTTGGAGGGGGTTCTCCGGGCACATCTCGCGACGCTGCCCACCGTCACCTTCCGCGGCGACGTGGAGGTGACTGCAGTCGACCAGGTCGCACACGACCGGGTGCGGGTCGTCTTCGAGGACCGCGAGACCGGCACCGTCGGAGTGGCCCAGGCCGCGTTCGTACTCGGGTGCGACGGCGCGAACAGTCTGGTGCGCAACAGTATCGGCGCGACCATGATCGACCTCGGTTTCGAGCAGCGCTGGCTGGTCGTCGACATCGAGACCGATCACGAACTCGGTGCCTGGGAGGGGGTGCACCAGGTGTGTGACACCCAGCGCGCGGCGACGTACATGCGCATCGGCGACCGACGGCACCGCTGGGAATTTCGTCTCCTCGACGGCGAGAGCGCTGCGGACTTCGAGACAGCCGGCGCGCTCGCACCGCTCGTTGCCCCCTGGACCGGATCCATTCCTGCCGAAGATCTGGTTCTGCACCGGATCACCGACTACACCTTCCGCGCACAGATCGCGGATCGGTGGCGGGACCGTCGGATCTTCCTCCTCGGCGACGCCGCGCACCTGACGCCGCCGTTCATCGGTCAAGGTATGGGGGTGGGCTTGCGCGACGCTCTCAACCTGTCGTGGAAGGTGGCGGGGGTGCTCGGGGGCGGTCTCGACGAGCGGTGGCTCGACACCTACGAAACCGAGCGCCGCCCACATGCGAAAGGCTTGATCGCCCTCGCGGTCTGGATGGGACGTGCGATGACGGGAGGGGGCCGGATCGGTGACATCGCCCGCGGGGTGCTTGCGCCTCGCCTGGGCCGGGTGCCCGGTCTGAGTCACCGGGTAACAGACAGCACGACACCGCCACTACGAGGACGCACTGTCGCGTTGGATCGTGGGCGCCACGGACTTGCCGGCACCCTGTGTCCCAATTTCCCGGAGCACGGGGCGGGTGCCTGCACGCGTTTCGACGACGGGCCCGCCGCAGGACGGTTCGCGCTTGTGACAGCTGCCCCTGTCAGCTGTCACACCAGGTCGCTCGTCGCTGAACGCGGCGGCGTCATCGTCGATGTCGTCCCGGGCACGCCACTGCACGGGTGGTTGAAGGTGGGCAATGTCCGCGCCGCGCTTGTCCGCCCAGACGGCACCGTGCTGGTCGCAGGACGGTCGGCGTGCGCCCTGGCGTACCGGATCCCGTCATTCCACCCCAGGCCGTTCCGCAGGGAGTACGGCGACCGCCGACGACAGCGCCTCCGGTTCGCAGGGTTCGCCTCCGAAACGATCCCGATGGGCACGAGCACGGAGGCGCCTGCTGATCGCAGCGGCCTTCCTCCTGACGATGGTGACCGTCGTGGGCGCCCGCGCGTACCTCGCGCGTGATCGGATCGTCGATTTCGCCATGCGGAAACAGCTGACCGGATCAGAGCCCGACCCGGCCTACACGGCGGACGACGGCCGCGTCCGAATCCTTACGTGCGGTACCGAAAGTCCCGAACTGAGCCAGGCCGCGCGGGCGTGCACGATGGTCGCCGCCGGTGGCCGGATGTTCCTCATCGACGTCGGCGAGGGATCCACCCGGTCATTGAACAACTCGAAGGTCGACCTCGCGCGCATCGACCACGTGTTCCTGACGCACTTTCACTCCGACCACTTCAACGGACTAGGAGCTTTCGTCAACCAGCGCTGGAACCGGGGAGCCACCACTGCTCTCGAGGTTTCCGGACCTCCCGGCGTGGAGCAGGTCGTCGACGGAATCAACAGCGCCTACACGCTCGACATCGACTACCGCACCGGCGACATGGCCAACCTGGCCGGTGAGGTCGCTGCTGCGACCGCGGAGCCGGTGCCGACACCCATTTCCATTCGGCCAGGATTCCGTCCGGGTCTACGACGAGGGAGGGGTGACCATCGATGCCGTCGCCGTCGACCACGAGCCTGTCGACCACGAGCCTGTCGACCCCGCGTACGGCTATGTCCTGAGGTACCAGGGGAAGAAGTTGTTCATCAGCGGCGACACCATCGTCACGTCGACGACCCTCCCGGCAATGCAGTACGCCGCCGTCGTCGTCCACGAGGCGTATGCCACCCACATGGTTGACCGGACAATCCCGATCATGCGTGACCTCTGACTCGACTCCGATGCCGACATCGCCGAGGGCCCTGGCCACTACCACGCCGACACCATCGCTCTCGCCGAGCAGGCCCAAGCAGGCCGGGGTCGATCACCTGGTCCTGACCCATCTCATCCCGTACGTCGACAACGTCGTCACGCGGAAGCTGCTCGTCAGCGGGATGAGCGAGAAGTGCGACGGGATGATTACCGTCGCGCAGGCCGGGACAATCATCGTCGTGTGACCAGGGCATGCGGGTCCTTCGTCCGGCCTCAACGGTGTGAGCGACTTCGCAGGTCCTGTCGGGTCGGGAGTAGCGTCCGGCGTCAGCTGACGGCTGCTTCCGCGCCCGTGGCCCACTCCTCACCGGGCGGGGTCGCACGCACGGAGTAGGCGACCCACCCGCTCAGTCCTACGGCTCGTTCTCGCCGGGGTGAAAGCCAGATCGAATGAGATGGGGCTCCACCCTGGAGCGGTGAACCCGGCGCGGAGATACTCGACCCGTCTGGGGAACCGTTAGGTCGTAGGGCAGCCCTGCGAAGATTCGCCATCTTTGAGCCGAGATGCCCCAGACCACGAAATCCGGAGCAGCGAAGCAGAGTGAATTGCCCAGCATATTGAGGCGTTCCGCCGCGACAGCTCAGCGGACCTTCGCGGAAGCTCACGATGCAGCCTCGAACAATACGACAGTGAGGAGCGCGCACACCGAGTCGCGTAGGCGGCCCTCGAACACAGCCACGAGAAGGTGGGCGACCACTGGGAGGCGAAGGACAAGGCAGCACCCTCCGACCAACGCGCGAAAAGTGGTGGTCCCGACGCCCGCGGTGAAACTTACGAGGGGGCGAACGCGAACGCGACGAAGGAGCACCTTCTGGACGTCGCCCGTCGGCTCGACATCCACGGGCGGTCGACGATGACTATGCAGGAATTGATCGAGGCCCTGGAGAAGGAGAACCGGCGCGTCAGCAGGAGCTGAGCAAGAACGGTCAAGCATGTTTCTCGTCCGCTGCGCGACACTGGATTCATGACCGGATCCGGACGCGACCGACTGCGCGAACTGCTCGATGCCGTCCTCGACGAGGACCACGCGAACCTCGACGACATGGCACGAGGCGCATTCACGTCGCCGTGGCATTTCAGTCGTCAATTCTCGCTCGGCACAGGGGAATCCCCGGTCGCGCTGCGGCGCAGGGTGATGCTCGAGCGTGCAGCGTGGCAGTTGCGCGATGGTCGAGGTGTCACGGAGACGGCCTTCGCCGCGGGGTACAACTCGGTGGAAGGATTCAGCCGCGCGTTCTCCCGGGCATACGGCTATCCACCGAGCGCGACGGGGGGTCGAGCCCTCGCACCATCCGGATACTCGCACTGGCTACCCGCTCCCAACGGAGTCCACTTCCATCCGCCCATGCACCTGTGGGTGGAGGACAGTGCCGGCGGATACAGCCGTAGCGGTGCGGCCGGTCAGGTGACCGCGCAGATGGTCCACCACGATCTCGACGACACCTGGGCACTGCTGGATGTCGCATCCGATCTGGCCACGGACGACTACGAGCGTGTGAGATTCCCGGGGCTCGTAGTGCTCGCGTGGGACGGTCCCGAAGAGTCGATCGCACAGGTACTCGGCAATCTCGTGTGGTCGAAACAGATCTGGCTCGCGTCGATGATCGGCGCCGACGAACCCGTGCGGTCGGGCAACGATACGGCCTCTCTGCTCGAGCAGTTCGACGTGATCGCGCCGCAGTGGGCGGAAGCCGTACGCGACATCGATCGACGCAACGCCTGGGGTGATCGCCTGATCGACGCGTTGTGCGACCCGCCCGAGAGCTTCGTGCTCGGAGGCGTCGTCTCACACGTACTCACATTCTCGGCGCACCGGCGACAGCTCGTGCGTCATATGCTGCGCGCCGCCGGCCGCAGTGTCGACAACGGGGACCCGCTCGAATGGCAGCGCGGCGCCTCATCGCACATGCTCGGAGACGAGCCGGAAGGAAGCTCGACATGACCCGGATGATCTTCTTCACCGCGAGCACGCTCGACGGTTTCATCGCGACGGAGGACCACAGCCTGGACTGGTTGCTGTCGCGCGACATCGATCACGACGGACCCGGCGGCGGAGCAGCATTCATGTCGCGCGTGGGTGCGGCCGCGATGGGTGCCTCGACATATCAGTGGGTGCTGGACTACGCGGGGGTCGACAAATGGGAGTACGAATTCCCCTGCTGGGTCTTCACACACCGGGAGGGGATGCCCGTTGCGCAGGGCTCCGACGGACCCGGCGACATCCGGTTCACACAGGACGACGTGCGCGCGGTCTACGACGAGATGGCGGCCGCCGCAGGTGATCGCGACCTGTGGATGATCGGCGGGGGAGACCTCGCCGGGCAGTTCGCCGATGCGGGCCTGCTCGACGAGATGATCGTGTCGTTCGCTCCGGTGACGATCGGTGCGGGCAAGCCGCTACTGCCCCGACACGTCGAGCTCGAACTCACCGATCTGGGGCGGAACGGGGAATTCGCGATCGCAACCTATTCCGTGAAACCGTCGGCGACGCCCGACCACTGAGCTTGTGACCGGCATCACCTGGGGGTACCGTCGGGATCAACCGAAACGCAGTCCTCGGGGAAGGAGTCAAGGCTATGAAGCTCAACCTCTTCGTCGCGTGGTCGGCATTCGCACTCGCGCTCATCGGAGTGATCACGATTGCATTCACCCTGGTTGCGGCCGGGTCCGGGCATAGCGGATTCGCGCTGGCCAGCGGGGTCGCCGCAGCAGTGGCCGTAATGCTTGCGGTCGGCATGGTGGCGGGTACCGTCAGGCGCGATCACCATCGTCATATCGAGACGCCGCACTTGTTCTGACGGTCAGGATTCCGCCAGCCGTTTCTTCTCGGCCTCGATGTCGAAATTCGCCTCCGGCCAGTCGAGGTCGAGACGTTCGAAGGCGTCGATGAGTAGTTCCATCACGGCGAGACGGCTGTACCACTTGCGATCGCACGGCACCACGTACCACGGCGCGTGGTCCGTGTTCGTCTTGTCGAGCATGTCCTGGTACGCCTGCTGGTATTCGGGCCACAGGGCGCGCTCGTCGACGTCGCTCGGGTTGTACTTCCAGTGCTTGTCACGGCGCTCGAGCCGCTCGGCGAGACGTTCCTTCTGTTCGTCGAGGGAGACGAACATCGCGACCTTGACGATGGTCGTGCCGCTGTCGGCGATGTCGCGTTCGAATCGGTTGATCTCGTCGTAGCGGCGACGCCAGACGGACGCGGGGACGAGTTGGCGTACGCGGGCGACAAGGACGTCCTCGTAGTGGGATCGATCGAACACGCCGAGCTGGCCATCGCGCGGCAGTGCCTTGTGAATGCGCCACAGGTAGTGGTGGCGTTTCTCTTCCGGTGTCGGCACGCCGAACGCCGCGTGATCGACACCCTGCGGATCTACGTGTCCGATCACATTGCGGACCATTCCGCCCTTACCAGCGGTGTCCATGCCCTGAAGTACGAGCAGCACGGAACGTTCGTCGCCGAGGCGACCGTTCGCGAAGAGCATTTCCTGCAGGTCGGAGAGCACGGAGCCGCGCTCCTCGATCAGCTTCGTCCCGAACTCCTTGTCGCCCTCGAAGCCAGGTGTGCCGTTGGTGTCGAGGTCGGCGATCTGGTTGCGTGGTCCTGCCCGCAGGACCTCCACTGCGGAGGTGTGCCATCCGTCGCCCTTGTTTCCCATGGCGACGAGCGTGCCACACGGACGCCCGTTCAGTCCGTTTCTCGGGTCTGTGTCCGGTAGGGCGGTGGGGAGGTGCCGTCGATCATGTGGCTTCCCCACAGATCGACCTCGGTGATGCGTCCGGTGGCCGTGGCTGTGTTTCCGTCGCTCAGTGGGATCCGGAGCGTCACTTCTGTGCCCGCACTCAACGGGGTCTCGGGCGTGAGGGTGGCGCCGAGCCGGCGTAGGCGGCCTCGCCACAGGTGTCGCCCTACGATCGGATCGAAGTGTCCGGACAGTTCGACGTCGACGGTGGCGTGTTGCGCTCCGACCGCGACGTCCGCCGGCCCCCGATAGCCTTCGGGATCCTCGTCTTCGTCGTGGTGCGGCGGCATCGAATCGGACATGCCCCAAGGTTACACGTAACTGGAAGTTACGTGAACTGTGTCAGGATTCGTCGCCGGGGAGCAGCGGGTGCGGGCGCGACTTGAAACGCCCGGGCGACCCCGAGACCTGGGCGATCCCGGTGATTCCGCCCCACACCATCATCGTCAGGTAGTCGACGAGGTCTTCCTCGGTCATGGACTTGTTCGAGATCCACCAGTGCGTGGCCAGCTGGATTGCGCCGACGATGCCGTACGCCCACGGCACCGATCCGCCCGAATCCATCTCGAGCAGTCGCAGTCGCTCACCGAGTACCGCCGCCACCAGTTCTGCGATCATCCGCTCGGAGTCGGCGACGACGTCGCGGCTCGCCGACGAGCTGTTCGACATGATGTAGAGGTAGACCTCGGGATCCTCGGCGACGGTCTCGACGTACGTCGCGATCGCGACCCGGGTGAGGTCGTACTCGTCGAGGTCCTCGGACACCGCTGCGTAGATGCGCGGCGCGAGAACGGTCTCGACGTACCGCATCATGGTCGCCGTCGTCAGATCGTTCTTGTCGGTGAAGTACCGGTACAACACCGTCTTGGAAACGCCGATCTCGGCCGCGATCTCGTCCATCCCGATCTCGTGTCCGCGGGTGCGAATGGCCTTGATGGTGCCCTCGACGAGTTCTTCGCGGCGGGCGATCTTGTGCTCGTGCCAACGACGCTTGCGGCCGTCCTGCTTCGTGGGCTGGGTATCGGTCGCATCGGGGGGAGAAGTAGGCATCTGTTTCGGTACATCCATTCGGTCTCGATCGTCCGCTCAGTCTACGGCCGCCTGCTCCTCGAGTGATCCGGTGGTGTACCTGGCGTGTCCGTGTGGAGTCGGGGGCGCGTTCCGCGCGCGGGGCGCGGTGGCGGCGATCGAATTTCGGCACAATGGTCCGGTGCAGTACATGACATTCGAGGACGACACCAAGCGCCGGGATCTGCGCCGGATGAAGGCGGTCGCGACCGGCTTTCTGATTGTGGCCGCCATGGTGTACCTGTTCTGCCGGTGGCAGGAGACCCGGGGGGCCGGTGCATGGGTCGGATACGTTCGCGCGGCGTCCGAGGCGGGCATGGTCGGCGCCCTCGCCGACTGGTTCGCCGTGACTGCACTCTTCCGTCATCCGCTGGGGATTCCGGTGCCTCACACCGCGATCATCAAGCGGAAGAAGGACCAGCTCGGCGCGAGTCTGAGTTCCTTCGTCGGAACCAACTTCCTCGCACCCGACGTGGTCTCGGCGAAGGTCGAATCCGCACAGATTCCGCTGAGGCTGGGTGGTTGGATGGCGCAGCCGCAGCACGCCGAGCGGGTTGCGAAGGAAACCTCGACGATCCTGCGCGGGGTGGTGGGCATCCTCCGCGAGGACGACGTCGCCCAGATCATCGACCAGACCATCGTGAAGCGGATCGCCGAGCCGGAGTGGGGACCGCCCCTCGGACGCATTCTCGGTGAGCTCCTCGCCGAGGGGCGGCAACGTCCACTGATCGACATGCTCGCCGAACGAGCGCACCAGTGGGCGCTGGGAAGTCAGGAAACGATCGACCGCATCATCACGAAGGATTCGCCGGCATGGTCCCCGAAGTTCGTCGACCTGATGCTGGGCGAGAAGATCCATCGGGAGCTGGTCGACTTCACCTGGAAGGTCCGTTCCAACCCCGAACACGAGGTACGGCTCGCGGCCGAGAAATTCCTCGTCGACTACGCCCGGGATCTGCAGTACGACCCGGTGACCATCGCGAAGGCCGAGAAACTCAAGGCCGAGATCATGGGGCGCGAAGAGATCACACAACTTGCGTCTGCGACCTGGAAGGTCGCCAAACGCATGATCCTCGAGTCGGTCGACGACCCCGACAGCACGTTGCGTAGGAAGGTGGCCGAGAACGTCGAGCGCTTCGGTGTCCGGCTGTGCGAGGACACCGAGCTGCGCAGCAAGGTCGATGGATGGCTACTCGCCGGTGTCCGGTTCATCGCCGCGAACTATGCGGACGAGATCACGTCGGTGATCCGGGAGACCGTCGAACGCTGGGATGCGGAGGAAGCAAGTCGCAAGATCGAACTCGCTGTGGGGCGCGATCTGCAGTTCATTCGCATCAACGGCACCGTCGTGGGTTCGCTGGCCGGGCTGGCCATCTACACCGTCTCCGAGTTCTTGTTCGCATGATCTACGTCACGTGCTAGCAGAGTGCTTGCTGTAGCTAGCACCTCTCCGTACGCTGGGTGGCATGTCCACGAATCGAGACTCGGCCCAGAAGGCCGGCGACGACCAGGACGGGAACGCGGAGTCCGTGGAGGCTGCAGGACCCACCGATATCGCTGCACGGGTGGTGGGCAACGCTGCCCAGGACATCGGAAGCTTCATTCGCTCCCAACGTGAAGCCGCCCAGGTGTCGTTGCGGCAGCTGTCGCAGCTGGCCGGGGTGAGCAACCCGTACCTCAGTCAGATCGAGCGTGGGCTGCGCAAACCGTCCGCGGAAGTGCTTGCACAGATCGCGAAAGGACTGCGGCTGTCCGCCGAAGTTCTCTACGTGCGAGCCGGAATCCTCGAGGAGCGACCTCACAGCGCGGTACGCGACGCGCTCCTTGCCGACACCACATTGTCGGAGCGGCAGAAGCAGGTCCTGCTCGACATCTACGACTCGTTCTGTCGCGAGAACGAGGCAGTACCGGCGGAACCGGCGCCGGCGAACGTCGGCGACCGCGTGGTTCCAGCAGATCGCGTGAATCCTACAGACCTCGACGAGGAGAACTGACATGACCGATCCCAACGTTGCACTCCGAACATCCCTCTACGCCGCGGTCGGTGCCGGCGATGCCGTCGTCCAGGCCGTCGCCGATGTCGTCGCCCAGGTGCGGGAGCGCGCCGAGAATACTCAGGTCGACGTGAACGACCGCGTCGAGACGGCACGCGAGCGCATCGCTTCGGTCCCGGCCGATCTGACCGAGACCATCGAGTCTCTGCGGTCCCGCCTGGGCGAGCTGCCCGCAGAGCTTCCCGAAGAGCTCGCGGACCTGCGTGAACGCTTCAGTGCCGAGGAGCTGCGCAAGGTCGCCGAGGCTTACCTGAAGGTCGCATCCGACCTCTACACCGCATTCGCCGAGCGTGGCGAGGAGACCATCGAGCGGCTGCGTCAGCAGCCTGCCGTCGAAGAGCGTCTCGGCCGCGCCGAGGCCGCCTTCGGCGACGTCGTCGACCTCACCGAAGATGCCCTGGGCACCGTCGCTCGGCAGACGCGCACGGTCGGTGAGCAGGCCGCCAAGTTCGCCGGACTCACTGCGGACCGCATCTCCGAGACGGCCACCGAGGTCGGCGACGCGATCGCCGACGCCGGCGACGACGCTGCCCTTCGCGTCCTCGAGCTCGGCGATCAGGCCGAGGAGGCGAGCGGTGAGGCTGCAACTCGCGTCGAATCCGTCAAGGACGACGTGGACGAGGCTGCGGAGACCGTGACGGAGAAGGCCGAGCAGGCTGCTTCGAAGCCCGTCGCGAAGTCGGCTCCGGCCAAGGCTCCCGCGAAGAAGGCCCCGGCCAAGACCGTTGCGAAGGCTCCCGCGAAGAAGGCTGCGCCGCGCAAGACCACCGGCGCCTGACTGCAGTGACCCGGCCCCGACCGGGTCGATCTCGATCGGCTCCCGCGCATGAAGTTGCGCGGGAGCCGATTCTCGTAGACTGGGTACTGTGCCGAATATCGATTCTCTTGCCGGTCTGATAATGCTCGCCCTACAGGTCATTGCACTTGTCGGAGCCGGCTTCGCGTTGTTCCATGCAGTTCGTCAACCTACCGAGGCGTTTCCCGCGGTAGACAAGCTCACCAAACCCGTATGGCTCGGAATTCTCGCGGCCGCGCTGATCGTCCTGTTGCTCTTCGGTGCAGTCGGGATACTCGGCATCATCGCGGTGGTCGCGGTCTGCGTATACCTGGTGGACGTGCGCCCGCGTGTGGAGGAGGTCCAAAAACCGCGCTGGTAGTGCCTGTCAGCACTGATCGGCGATCGTCTCGGCCGGCTTACTTGACAAGTGTGATCCAGATAATGACACTTCGAGTAACGGATATTAATCGAGGCGAGGTGGTTCGCGATGTCCATCACTCGAACCAACGGGTCGATCGAGAGTGCGCCCGGTCGGGTACGCGGGTCGTCCGCAACCGACGGAAAGCAGGGCACAGCGCAACGACTTCTCGACTCGTCGGCACGTAAGTCGTATGATCCTGCTTTCGAAATCGACTGGGACGCCCCGATCCCGGACGACAAATACGGCATGACTCCCGAATGGTCCAGTCTGTACGGCACCGACCTGTGGGAGCGGATGCCGGAGCAGCAGCGGATCACCCTCACCACGCATGAAGCGGCGAGTATCGCCGGGACGGGCATCTGGTTCGAGATGATCCTGATGCAGATGCTCATCCGGGACCTCTACCAGCAAGATCCTTCCAGCGAGTACGTCCAGTTCGGTCTCACCGAGATCGCCGACGAATGCCGTCACTCCATCATGTTCGCGCGCTCGGCGAAGCGACTCGGCGTGCCGTCGTACCGGCCGAAGAAATGGATCCGCGTGAGCGGACGAGGGTTCAAAGCCGTCGCATCGGGTGCGCTCGCGTTCGGCGCCACGCTGTTCGCCGAAGAGATCCTGGACATGATGCAGCGCGATTTCATGCGCGACGAGCGCGTCCAGCCGCTCACCCGCACGGTCAGCCACATCCACGTTGTCGAAGAGTCACGGCACATTCGCTACGCGCGCGAGGAAACCGAACGCAGGATGCGTAAGGCCACGCGGGCACAGCGCGCGTACGTGCGCATGCATCTGGGCGTGTCCGGCTACCTGATCGTGACCAACCTGATCAACGACCAGGTCTACGCGGCGGCGGGCCTCGACATTGCCGAAGCCAAGGCCGCGGCCCGCGCAAATACGCACTACCACGACAAACTGCGGCAGGGCGCGCGACGGACGGTCGAGTTCCTCGACTCGGTGGGTCTGATCGGTGGTCCGTCGGCCCACCTGCTCCGCAATGCGCACGTGCTGTGAGCCGCGTGCCCACCCGACACCGACTCGACACCACACCGACACCCGATCGCCAAGTCCACCGGCGCGCACTCAGGAGAACACACGTGAAGAAGCCCACCCGTCGTCAGGCCACGCTGCTCGCGATCGGAGCGAGCGCACTCGCCGGTGCCGCGGCAGGCATGGTTGCGGCTCGTCGCCCCCGCTCCACGGTGGTGCGGACGACGGATGTGGCTCCCCACGCATTGCTCGCCACTCCGAGCCTGGAAGCCGAGGAGATCGAGGTCCGGACGGACGACGGCGCCCGGCTCCGCGTGCTCGCCTATGGCGATCCGGATGCACAGCCCCTCGTGTTCAGCCACGGGTGGACGTGCAACGGGATGTACTGGACCCCGCAGATCAACGCCTTCGCCGACAGATACCGGGTAGTCGTGTACGACCAGCGCGGACACGGCGCCAGCGAAGCCGGAACGCGCCGACTCGGCCCGGACGTCCTCGCCGACGACCTCGCAGCGGTCCTCGCTGCGGTGGTCCCGGCCGGACGCAAAGCGGTGCTTGCCGGGCACAGCATGGGCGGGATGAGCATCATCGCGTGGGCCGAGCGATTCCCCGAGCAGGTCTCCGAGAAGGCCGCGGGTGTGCTCCTGGCCAGCACCGGGATGGACAACCTCGTCGCGGACGCCGCATTGATCGCACTGCCCGAACGCTTCCCTCGGGTACCGGTGAAGATGGCGCGTCCGCTGATGGGTGCGCGGGTGCCACTGGTGGAATCGAAGTTCACCACGCGGGCTCTCAAATACGTGGCACTTTCACCATCGGCGAGCGTGGCCGAGGTCGACTTCTGCGAGAAGATCGTGCTCGGGTGCCCACCGCACACACGTGGTGGCTGGGGCTTCGCGCTGAGCACCCTCGACATCCATGAAGGCCTCGAGAACCTCGACGTCCCCACGACCGTGCTGGTCGGAACTGCCGACCGGCTCACACCTCCGGTGCATGCGCGCCGGCTCGCGGCAGGCCTCGAGCAGGCCGGAAATCTCGAGCGGCTGGTCGTTCTGGACGGTGTAGGCCACATGAGTTCCGTCGAGGCCATCGATGCGTTCGACGACGAGATGCTGCATCTCGTGGAGCGCGCCGGAGTGACTGTGTCCTGAGCAGAAGGCCTGTACCGGAGCCCCTCTTGACAGGAGTCCCTTCGAGCACAGTCGTCAGTGCGGGAAGTCTTCTCCGTTGTACTCCCGCTTCTCGACGAGCACCAGCCAGTTGCCGGAGTTGTCCCGCATCACCGCCTCGATGCCGTAGGGCCTCTCGGCGGGCGGCTGCGTGAACTCCACTCCTTTGGCAACCAGATCTCTGTAGGTCTTGTGACAGTCGGTGGTGGCAAGGCCGAATCCACCCATCGTCCCGGCGGCCAGAGACCGACGGATCGACTCCGCCATGGCGGAGTCGAGCGGCGGACCCGGTGTCATGAGGGTGATTTCGAGTTCCGGGTGGTCGGGATGCAGGATCGTCACCCATCGGAACCCGTCGCCCAGGGCTGCATCGGTGCCCTCGACGAAACCCAAGGTCTCGAGATAGAACTTCTTGGCGTCGTCCTGGTCGGTAACCCACAGCGTGACAAGCGAAACGTTGGTGATCATGTGACCAACCTATGTCCGTGCAACGGACCGTGCTTCTCGGAAATTGCGGCGTTCAACGCCGGTCGCTCAACCCGTGCATGAACACGTAGCAGCCGGGGATGCGCGGCGCCTCGCGGTCGGCGAACTTCGCCTGGTACACAGACGGGGACGTGCCGACCGACTGACGGAACTTGGCGCTGAACGACCCGACGCTGGTGTACCCCACGAGGTGGCAGATCTCGGTGACCGTCAGGTTCGTCGCACGGAGCAGGTCCTGGGCGCGTTCCACGCGGCGCTCCGCGAGATATGCACCCGGAGTCTTGCCGTACACCACCGCGAAACAGCGAAGGAAGTGGTACTTCGATACTCCTGCTGTGGCGGCGAGTTCACCGATGTCCAGTGGCTCGGCGTAATCGCGGTCAGCGAGATCGCGCGCGCGGCGCAGGTGCCGGAGCAGGTCTGTCGGCACTCGTGCAGGGGCTGCCATGCATCCAGTCTGGCAGCGGTCTGCGTGGTTTCATGCTCAGTTGAAGATCACGGTCTTCCGGCCGTGCACGAGTACCCGATCCTCGAGGTGCCAGCGCAGACCGCGGGAGAGGACGAGCTTCTCCACATCGCGTCCCTGTCGCACCATGTCGGCCACGCTGTCATGGTGGCTCACTCGGATGACGTCCTGCTCGATGATCGGACCTGCGTCGAGTTCTGCCGTCACGTAGTGGCACGTCGCGCCGATGAGCTTCACGCCGCGGGTGAAGGCCTGATGGTACGGCCGGGCACCCACGAACGACGGCAGAAAGCTGTGGTGGATGTTGATGGCGCGTCCGGCCCAGTGGTCGCACAGGTCGGCAGGCAGGACCTGCATGAACCGTGCGAGGACGACAGCGTGCGGATCGTGCGCGTCGACGATCTTACGAACCTGTTCGAAGGCCGGGCCGCGCTCGGCGGGATCGGACGGGAACGAGACGTAGTGGTAGTCGATGCCGTGGCGGCGCGCGACCTTCTCGAGGTCGCGGTGGTTGCCCACCACAGCGCACACCTCGGCCTGGAGCTCACCGGCCGCGACCCGGCCGAGCAGGTCGTGCAGACAGTGTGCTTCCTTGCTGACGAGCAGCACTACGCGCTTGCGCTGGCCGGTGTCGGACAGCGTCCACTCGGTGTCCGGGCCGATCCCGTCCGCCACCACGGCGAACTGCTCCCGCAACTCGTCGATGCCGAACGGGATGGATGAGGCCCGCACCGCCTGGCGGGTGAAGAACCAGCCGTTGTCCTGATCGGCGTGGTAAGCGGCCTCGACGATCGACCCTCCGACCTCCGCGAGGAAGGTGGAGATCTTCGCGACGATCCCGGTGCTGTCGGGGCAGCCCAGGGTCAACACGTAACGGCGGTCGTCGGTCGAGGTGGAACGAGTCATGCTCGCGATTGTGTCAGGTGTGCCGAAGCGGCGGTCGGGGGACGTCGCACGGTAGCGGTGCCCACGAGCGTGGTGAAGTCGATCGTGTGGATCCCGCGCGCTGTCACCTCGTCGGCGATGCCGCGGCGGACCGCCGCGATCTCCTCGTCGTCGAGACCGTTCAGCGCCGCCCGATACCCGCTGCCCGTGACCAGATTCCAGCACAGTTCGTCGGTAGCGGGCAGAAGGTTCGACAGGACACGCACGTCGACGGAGTGGGTACCGGCGTCGGCCATCCACGCCTCGAACGTGCGGGGAGTGTCGATCTCGCCGAGGGGAGTCCGTGCACGCAGCGACCCGCGTTCGGCGAGCTCGGGGCTGAATCGTGATGCGACGTCGAACACGACCTGGGCGTACTCCGACATGGCCCCCTCCCGCCACACCGTCACGCCCACCCGGCCGCCGTGGCGGACGAGACCGACGAGACGTGCGAATGCGCGATGCATGTCGGGAAGGAAGAACACGCCGTAGGAGATCGCGAGCGCGTCGTACCCCTCGGCGGGAATGTCCGACGGCGCCTCCCACGTCGTCACGTCCGCACACACGAAGTCGACGTTCTGTAGTGCCCGTGCTTCGGCGATCAGCCGCGCTTTCTCGAGGAGGTCGGAGGAGATGTCGACGCCGTGCACGCGACCGGACGGGCCCACCGCCGCCGCGGACGGAAGTGCGGACGCACCCGCGCCGCAGCACGCGTCCAGCACCGTGTCACCGGGGCCGAGCCCGAGCTGGAACGCCAACGCCCTCCCGGCAGGACCCCACACCGTCTCGGTGAGGAGATCGAAGGTGTAGCTCGCGTCGTCGAACGTACGGGCCGTGTCCGCCGTATCGTCGCCCATGCGGTGAATCTAGCCGAGCTCGTAGAACGGTGGGGCGTACCGGAACATCCCCTTCGTGTCCGCGTCGTAGCAGCTCAGCGTGCGGGCCTGGAAATGCGTTGTAGCCCACGCCTCGACATCGGGCATGATCCCCAGCTCGGCCGCCGGGACGAAGCCGAATCGAGGGTAGAAGTCGAGGTGGCCGAGCAGGACCACGACGCTCTCGCCGAGTGCATCGGCCGCGCCGAGAACCGCGTGCATCAACGCGGCGCCGGCGCCGGCGCCCTGCTGGTCGGGGGGGGACCCCGATCGGGCCGAGCGCGAGCGCTGCGGCATCGCCGATGTGCCCGCGTGTGACACAGACGTGCCCGATGACGGTTCCGTCGGCGTCTTCGGCGACGAGCGACAGCTGTGGAATCCAGGCGGGATCGGCGCGCAGTTCCGCGACCAGGCCGGGCTCGACAGGCTCGTGTCCCGCGGGTGTGGACGCCCGGAACGCGTCGTGGTGTATCGCCGCGATGGTGTCGGCGTCGGACGGGAGTTCTCTGCGGATCAGCACGCCCGCAGTGTGCGCCGGCACCGTCGGGCCCGGCAAACGAATTTCACATGTGGAAAGCTGACGGCATGCCGGATACCACGTTCTCCCGCTCACATGTCGCCTCGATGATCGACCACACCCTGCTCGAGCCCGAAGCGTCCGCGGCGGATGTGCAGGCCCTCGTCGACGAAGCCCGGGATCTCGGTGTGTACGCGGTGTGTGTCTCACCGTCGATGCTCCCGGTGCGCGCGGACGGCGTGGTCGTCGCGACGGTGGTGGGCTTCCCGTCGGGTAAGCATCATTCGCTCATCAAGGGGGCCGAGGCGCGCCTCGCCGTCGAGCAGGGTGCCCGCGAGGTGGACATGGTCATCGACGTCGGAGCTGCGGTCGCGGCCGATTACAACGCCGTGCTCGCCGATATCCTCACCGTCCGCGAAGCGATCGGGTTCGACGTGGTACTCAAGGTGATCATCGAGTCGGCTGCGCTGTCGGACGAGGCGATCGTCGAGGTGTGCCGAGTGGCGGAGAAGGCCGGCGCGAACTTCGTCAAGACCTCCACCGGGTTTCATCCCGCCGGCGGTGCCTCGGAGCACGCGGTGCGGATCATGGCGGAGACCGTCGGTGGCAGGCTCGGGATCAAGGCGAGCGGCGGCATCCGCACCGCGGAGGCCGCGGTGCGGATGCTCGAAGCCGGCGCGACGCGGCTCGGATTGTCGGGGAGCCGCGCAGTGCTGGATGGGCTCGCGGAGTGACTCCGGGGTCAGCCGATCCAGATCTCTTCCACCAGAGGTGAACCGAGAGTGTAGAGCTCGACGCCGTGGACATTCTCGCCGTAGATGACCGCGGGTGTCGCCTTCGTGTAGAAGACGCCGACGGTCAGATCCGCGAGTCGATCCTCGACTGCGTTGTAGGCTTCGATACGTTCGTCCTGTGACGCGGACTCGCGCCCGCGGTCGAGTGCCTCGTCGAGTGCCGGGTCGTCGACGCCCATGAAGTTGCCGGGTGAGGTGGAGTGGAAGGCCGACCAGAGTCCGTAGTCGGGATCCTGAATGATCGCCGACGTGATCGACATGTCGAAGTCGCGTGCCGCGGTGCGCGCATGTGCGTTGGCGATGTCGTGGATCTCGACCTTCACATCGACGTTGTCGTAGGCGCTGAGCTGCGCTTGGACGGCTTCGGCGAGTGTCTTGCTCTCACTGGACGGATAGGACATGAACGTGAACGACAAGGGTTTGCCCTCGGCGGCGAGCTCGTCGAACAGCTTCTGCGCTTCCTCGGAGTTCGTGTCGGGGAAGGGCTTGTCCTGGTAGTACGGGGATTCCTCGGCGAACAGGGTTTCCGGCACCTCACCCTCGCCGTTGTAGACGATGAGGTTCAGATTGTCGGTGTCCAACGCGAGCTGGACGGCCTGTCGGGCGCGGATGTCGTCGAACGGCGCCCGACGATTGTTCATTGCGATGATCTGGCCTCCGCCGGTGGGGACAACCTCGGTGTTCAGTCCCTGCGATTCGGCGGCGATGATGTTGTTGGCGCTGGACTCGGACGCGAGATCCGCTGCGCCGGTGATCATTGCGTTCATACGCTGGGTGGCCTCGTGCGCCGTGCGGATGGTGAGGGTGTCGAGATAGGGCTTGGGTGCGTCCCAGTAGTCGGGGTTCTTCTCCATGTCGATCTCACCCTGTCGCGTCCAGCGCACCAGCTTGAACGGTCCGGCCCCCGCCGGGTCCTCGTCGAATGCAGTGGCGCCCTTCTCCAGTGCGGTGGGGGAGGCGATCCAGTTCAGCGACGTCGCAGCGATACCTTGTGCGAATTGGAGGTTCGGTGCAGCCAGGGTGACGCGGAGCGTCTCGGGGTCGACCACCTCGGTGTTCGCGATCGAACTGGCGACGCGGATCGCGGTGGAACCGGTCGCCGGATCCTTCAGGCGGTCCCAGTTGTACTTCACGGCCGCGGCATCGAGGGGTGTGCCGTCGGTGAAGGTCAGGCCGGGCTGCAGCTTCAGATCGAAATTGGTCCCGCCGTCCGTGGTGGAGAAATCGGTGGCCATCTTGTATTCGATCTCGAAGTCTTCGGTGCTGTTGATCATGAGGGTGCCGTAGAGTGCATTCCCCAAGGGCGCCATGTGGGCCCACGTGTTCGACAGCTTTGCGGGATCGAGGGTCGGTGGTTCTGCGATCTCCAGGATCGTGGCGGAGCCGCCGGCGACCGGTTCGCCATCGTCAGCGGAGGAACCCGAGCCGGAGGAGTCGGTACCGCCGCACGCGGCGACGAACGTGAACAACGTGAGGGACAGTAATGCGGCCGGTAGCTTTCGTATTCGTCTGCGGCGGATCATCGACGACCTCTCGATCAGGTTGTGGTTGGTAGATTTCGGCGAGCGATACTCGATGATTCTCGCGACGCCGCGGCAGTCGGCTGTGGGCGTGCGCGACGAGACGGTCCGAGCGAGTGCGGTTGTCTCCGAAACGTGAACGGCAAAGAAACTTTCCGTCAGGTTCCACGTCGAGGGCTGCTCGCCGTAGAGGAATGACCTGCACCATATCTACGGTTGTGGTGGTGTGGCAAGCATCGAATTCGTTTGAGTATCAGCTCTATCGGTCGAGCAGGTCGAGAGGGACGAATCAGCGCACCGTGCCACCGAGGGCACGGAGGCAGAAATGCCACATCTGCTCCTGGACCTCCGCGACGGTGCCTGCCGCGTACGCATAGTGGTGGTACACCGAGCGAGTGAGCTCGACGATGAACCAGGCGTCCTGCTCGGTGTCCGTGGACGTCACCAGACCGGCATCCGCAGCTGCCCGGATCTCGGTGTGGATGAGGTCGACAAGGGGGCGGTCGGCCTCGGCGAGCTCCTTCGGAAAGACACGATGCAACCGCCAATGGGTCGCCACGATGAACTGGGCCAGGGTGTGGCGTTCCGGGTCCCTCGACCGGCCACCCAACGAAGCGGTGATGAAGAACCTCAGTCTCTGCAGTGGGTCGGTGAGACCGTCGGCAGCGGCGGTCATCTGCCGGCATGCGTCGCTGAGCCCGTCGCTGATGACAGCGAGGAGCAACTCGTCCTTGCTCGCGAAATAGCGATAGAAGGTCTGGAGGGCCACTCCGGCTTCCTTCGCGAGTTCCTGGGTGGTGAACGCGTCGCCCTTCGCCTCGACGAGGCGGTGCGCCGCGTCGAGAATCGCACGGATCTGATTCTCGACGCGCGAACGTGACCGTTGCACGGCCACCGATCGTTCGACCGCTCGTTCCTCAGCCCGGGACATGGTGTCTGATTCTAGACGTCGTCACGTAGGTGATAGGACCACGACCGGGATATCCCGGTCGGTTCGGGACTGGTAGAGGTCGTAATTCGGCCACGCTTCCGTGACGATCCTCCAGAGTCGGGGCTTCTCCTCGGGGGTGGCGGTCCGCGCCACCACCGACATCGTCCTGTCCTGTACCTGCACCTCGGCGTGTGGATCGGCCTGCAGGTTCACGTACCAGAGGGGGTGCTGCGGTGCCCCGCCCTTCGAAGCGACGACGAGGTAGTCGTCGCCGTCCCGGGCGAAGATCAGCGCGGACGTCTTCGGCTCGCCCGAACGCCGGCCCGTCACGGTGAGGAGAAGCGTCGGTACTCCGTTCCAGATGTATCCCTCCTTTCCGCCGCTTTCGCGATAGACGCGGATGTGCTCGTCGCCTCGGAGGCTGATGTCCGTCTGTGTGTAGTCGGTTTCTGCCATGGTCACCTCACTTCGTATCGAAGAGGACGGGGATCGCGGTGGCTCCGCGCTCGTACATCCCGACGAGTCGCGGTGGTTCGGCACCCGGGTCGAGCCGTAGCCCGGGGAGTCGGTCGAGCAAGGCGTTGATGCCCACGGTCATCTCCCCGCGGGCCACGTGCATTCCCAGGCAGATGTGGGCGCCCTGACCGAACGCGAGCGTCGACCTCGTCGGCCGGGTGATGTCGTATTCGTCCGGCCTTTCCCATCGCTCGGGGTCGCGGTTCGCGGCACCGACGCACAGGTGGACGACCGAGCCCTTCGGGATGTCCTGCCCGTAGAACTCGATGTCCTCGGTAACCCACCGCGAGAACATCGGGTCGGTGGGCATCCACCGCAGGGTCTCCTCGATCGCTGCGCGCAACCGGCCACGATCGTCGCGCACAGCCTCGAGCACATCCGGACGTTGCACCAGCGCCGTGATCGTGGTGCCCATCTGCTTCCACGTGGTGCCCGAGCCTGCCGCAAGCAGCAGTTGCGAGAAAGTGTGGATCTCTTCGTCCGAGAGACGTTGTGTGGTACCGGATTCGTCGGTGCGCTCGGCCTGGACCAGAACACTGATCAGGTCGTCCTGAGGTTCAGCCCGCCGGGCGGCGATGATCGGATCGAGGATGTCGATGATCCGCTGCCGGTCGCGGGTCAAGGCCTCGCGTATGTCGAGTGCCTGCTCGATCGGCACACCGAAGCTTCCCGTGATGGTGAGAACCGGTATGGCAGCACAGAAATCGACGTTGAGCTCGGCGTGTCCATCGTCGACGAAGCCGTCGATGAGCAGGTGGACCGCTTCCTCGATCCAGTTCCGGATCCACCACTCGGCATTCGACGGGAGGAACGACGGCTGGACGAGACTGCGATACTGCCGGTGCTGGCGCCCGCCCATCGACAGCATGCTCTTGTGCAGGAGTGAACCGGACTCGGGATCGACGTCCACGGCCTCGGGAGAGGACGCGAACACCTTCGGATTCCGGAATGCTTCGTTGCAGGCTTCGAAACTGAAGACCGAGAAGTGCTCTCGGTCGGGAAACGGGAGTCCCTGGAACATCAGTGGATCCGATATCCCGGTGAGCTCGTGGACGGTACCTCGGTGGACCGGCTTCTCGCTGCGGAGCCGATGCCAGATCGGATACGGATCCTCGGAGAATTTCCCGCCGGTGGCCTCGTTGTACGAACCCTGTAGGTCGAACAACTCGCGTACCCGGTCGCGGTCGAGCGATGTGGTTTTCATCGTGCGACGTATCCTCCATCGACGGGCAAGACGACACCGGTCACGTTCTTCGACATGTCGGATGCCAGGTACAGGATCGCCTCCGCGCAGTCCTCGGCGGTGATGAACCGCCCGAGTGGATGCTGGGTGGCGATGCGATCGGTGACCTCGGGTCGTGAACCCATCTCCGGATCCAGCCCGCCCGCGGTCATGAACCCGGTCAGCGGCATCCCCGCGGGGGCGATGGCGTTGACCCGGATGCCGTGCGGTGCGCCCTCGATCGCCACCGCGCGCGTCAACTGGTGTACGGCGCCCTTGGTGGCGCCGTACACCGAGCCGCCCCACGCGACGAGCCCGGCGACCGACCCGGTATTGACGATCGCACCGCCCGAACCCTGCTTCTTGAACTGCAGGACGGCATGCTTGCTCCCGAAGAAGACGCCACCCAGGTTCACCGACACGAGTCGTTCGAAGTCCTCGCGGGTGTGTTCTTCGAAGGTTGCTCCCAATCGTGGCGTGGGGACTCCGACATTGTTGACGAGGATGTCGAGGCGGCCGTACTGCTCGACCGCCGCGGTCACCATCACTTCGACCTGGTCTTCGTCGGACACATCCGTTGCGACAGCCGTCGCGGCGCCACCGGCGGCCTCGACGAGGCGGACGGTCTCCTTCGCCTGATCCACATCTATGTCGGCGCACACTACCTGTGCGCCTTCGTCGGCGAGGCGCAGGGCGGTCGCGCGGCCCACTCCTGAGCCCGCGCCCGTCACGATGGCGGACTTGTTCTCGAGCAATCGTTTCATGACATATTCCTGTTCGGCCGCAGCAACGTCAGACACCGGCCAGGACCGGGGGCTGTGCCGGAGTGAAGCGGTACAGGCGCTCGGCGTTGCCGCGCAGAATCTTGTACTGCTGTTCGGGCGTCAGGTGCTCGATCTGCTTCTTGACCACCGAGATGCAGTTGGGCCAGGTCGAGTCGGAGTGCGGGTAGTCGGTCTCGCACATGATGTTGTCCTCGCCGATCTCGTCGATGCTGGCGATCCCGTGGTGGTCCTCGATGAAGCAACCGAAGATGTGCTTGCGGAACACTTCCCGAACATCCAGTTCATTGAGATCCAGGTCGTTGTTGCCGTGGTCGCTCCACTGCGCACCGCGCTGGATCCAGTAGCGCTGCTTGTCGAGCACCTGCTCGGCGCGCTCGAGGAAGTACGGAACCCAGCCGATCTCACCCTCGGACAAGGCGATCTTGAGGTTGGGGTAGCGCTGGAACATGCTGCTGAACAGCCACGTCAGCATCGCACCCGACGTCCGTGTCGCGCCCCACGCCAAGTTGGCCAGGAACGGCGAATCCTTCGAGATCCGCGGCACCGTCGACGAGGAGCCGACGTGCATCGAGACCACCATCTCGAGATCGTTCGCTGCAGCCATGACCGGATCCCAGTAGCGATCCTTGTCGTGAATGGTCGGCAGACCCAGCGGTTCGGGATTCTCCGAGAAGGCGAAGGTCGTGGCGCCCTTGGCTGCGCAGCGCTCCATCTCCTTCGCCGCGAGGGCGGGATCCCACAGTGGGATGAGGATCAGCGGAATGAAGCGACCCGGAGCGGCGCCCGCCCACTCTTCGAGATGCCAGTCGTTGTAGGCCTGCAGACAGGTGAATCCGAACTCGCGGTCGCTGGCCTCCATGAACATCTGGCCGCAGAAGCGAGTGACCGTCGGGAACGACAGTGACGCGAGGATGCCCGCCTGGTTCATGTCCTCCACCCGGGCGAGTGGGTCGTAGCAGCCGGGACGCATCTCGTCGTAGTTGAGGGGTTCGGGGCTGAACTCCTCCTTGGACTTGCCGGCGACGGCGCTCAGCCCGCTGCTCGGGAACTTCTTGCCGTCGTAGACCCAGACGTCCATCCCGGTCTTGTCGTCCTTGATCATGTGGGGTGCACGATCGCGGTCCTTCTTCGCGACGCGATCGACCCACAGGTTGGGCGGTTCGAGGATGTGGTCGTCGACCGAGACGAGCCAGTCCAGGTTGAGGTTCGTGGTGCCGTTCGATGCGGTCATGGTGCGAGCTCTCCAATCGACATGTGCTTGACTTCCTGGAATTCGCGGATGCCCTCGGGGCCACGTTCGCGTCCGAGTCCGCTCTGCTTGTAGCCCCCGCTGGGTGCGAGTGCGCTGAACACAGTGGTGTTGACGTTGACGGCACCTGAACGGATCCGCCGGGCGACCGCGACTGCGGCGGCGGTATCGGCGCCGTAGACCTGACCGGACAGCCCGTAGACGCTGTCGTTGGCGATCCGCACCGCATCGTCGACGTCGCGGTAGCCGATCACCCCGAGAACAGGTCCGAAGATCTCCTCCTGCGCTGCCGGGTTGGCATTGTTCGGCAGATCGAGGACGGTCGGCTCGAAGTAGTAACCCCGGTCGAGGCCTTCCGGTCGCTTGCCGCCGGCCCGGACCTTGGCGCCCTGCTGCTCTGCGAGTTGCACGAACCGCTCGCACTTGGAGCGCTGTGCCGCGCTGATCACCGGACCCATCAGTGCGGTCGGATCGGTGGGGGACCCCACTTTGATCGAGTTGTACGCGGCGGCAACGCGTTCGAGTACCTCCTCTTTGTGCTCCTCCGGGACGAGCATGCGTGTCGCGGCGACGCATGCCTGTCCTGCGGTGCGTGCCACGACGCCCATCGCGCCGATGCCGACACGTGCGAGGGCGTCGGGCAGGTAGATCTGTGCGGATTTGCCGCCGAGTTCGAGAGACAGTCGTTTCACCGTCGGGGCGGCCTGCGCGATGATGTTGCGTCCGGCCACGGTGGATCCGGTGAACGAGACCATGTCGACCGCGGGATGTGTCGTGAGCAGCTGTGCGCCCTCGGTGCCCTCCTCGGCAACCACGCTCAGCACGCCGGCCGGCAGTCCGGCGGCGTCGGCTGCGTGCCCGAAGATCAGCGACGAGAGCGGTGTGAGCGGACTCGGTCGCAGGATCACCGAGTTGCCCGCCATGAGTGCGGGAATCAGCTTCTGCAGGGCCATGATCAGTGCTGCGTTGTACGGAGTGATCGCGGTGACCACCCCGACCGGTTCGTGCCGGAGGATGCTGAGTGCGACGCGTCCGCGGGTCAGATCGTCGACCGGGACTGGGGTGGCCTCTTCGTGTCGCATCGACAGGTAGAGGTCGATCGTCTGTCGGGCGATGGATATGCCGGTGCGGCACTGGGTTTGGTCGGCGAACTGCGCGGGTTGTCCGGCCTCGGCGACCAGGGTGTCGACCAGCGTTTCGTGGTTCGTCTCGAGGTGGTCGATCAGCGTGTGCAGCACCTGGGCTCGGTCGCGGGGTGCGCGCTGCGCCCACACTCCGTCGTCGAAGGCGGTCCGGGCGGCGAGGATAGCGCGTTCGACTTCGGCGACGGGTGTCGCGCTGACATCGGCGACGTGGGTTTCGTCGGCCGGATTCTCGACTGCGATGACCTGGTCGCCGATGACCCATTCACCGGCCACATAGGTACGACGTTCGGTGAGGATACTCAAGTCGTCCCCCTTTTCCCTGTTAGTAGTAGAACATAGTTCTTGTTAGGACAACAGCAAGATTGCGATTTGCTGAAAAATGATGTGTCAGAAGCGTTCGGCGGAGTACACCACGGCACCGCCGTAGTGCGGCGATGAATGGCAGGCGACAGCGGTTGTCATACCGTCGAGCGCCCGAACCCCTGCGCGTCCGGAGAGTTGGAGATAGCACTCGAGCATCTGAGGGACGCCGTGCATTCGGCCGTTGCCGAGCGCGCCGCCCCCGGACAGGGCGGGAATCGCACCGGGCCTGTCGCTGTCGATTCCGCCTTCCTCGACGAATCGGTGGGCCTCGCCCGGTGGGCACAGGCCCAGGGATTCGAGCCAGAACCACACGAACGGAGAGAAACCGTCATAGACCTGAGGTAGATCGATCTCTGTCATGCCGATCCCCGAGGACTCCTCGAGGCGGCGCACCAACTCGGTGCCGGCGCCGAGGATGTCGTCGAGCGGCCAGTGGAGGGGAAGTCGCCGTCGCGCCGGTGTCCCGTTCGCGTATCCGGCGATGTACACCGGCGGGTGGGGGAGGTCTTTCGCGCGCTCGGCGCTCGTGAGCACAAATGCGGCGACGCCGTCGACCGGGATGTCGCAGTCATACCTGCACACTGGATCGAACAGAGTTGGCGCGGAAAGATATTCGTCCCGGTCGAGCGGACGGTCGTGCCAGAACGACCACGGGATCCGCGCACCGTTCTTGCGGGCCTCGGTCACCACAGCGGCCATGGACTCCGGTTCGGCATCGTATCGCTGCAGATACTCGTTGTACGGCAGGGCGATCATGGCCAGCGGTCCGAAGAAACCCTGTGGCGCGGTCCACTGCTGTGGGCCGTGTACCTCCTGCATCGGATTGCCGTGATAGCTCCCCGTGGGATTGTGCAGCGCGCGGTGCACGATGACGTAGTCGGCGGCGCCACTGGCGATCGCGTTGACGGCCATCGATACCGAGCCGGTCAGCTGGCCGATTCCGTCGAATCCTGCGACATAGCGCGGGGTGCCGCCCATTCGTCCGGCCAGCCACGCGGACGACACGGTGCTGACGCCGTCCTCCACGGCCCGGCCGCTCGCGCTCGGCATCAGACTCGAACTGACATAGCCGTCCACTTGTGCGAGTTCGAGTCCGGCATCTGCGACGGCTGCGCGGGCGACGTCTACGGTGAGGGCACCGAGCGTGCGACCGGCAGTGCGTCGAATGTCGCTCTGCGCGTAGCCGACGATCGCGACCTCGTTGCGCGCGAAGCCGCTCATGACGCGATCTCGAAGGCCGGCACCAACACCTCGGATGTCAACTGCTCGAACGCTGCGACGACCGGTGTCCCGATCCGGAAGTCGGCGTCGGGACTATCGAGCAACCGGCCGATCAACCGGAGTTCCGGCTGCTCGACGAGTTCGACGTCGACCAGGACAAACGGGAGGAGATCGTCGAACCCAGGTAGGAACGACTGGCGCACGATCGTCCACGACCTCACGGTGCCGTGCCCACTGACCGGAACGAATTCGAAACCGGGATCGGTGGATCCGCAGTTCGGGCACACACTGTCGGGCGGGTGGGCGAAGTTCCTGCAGTGTTCGCAGCGTGCCAACTCGAGTCGATGTTCCGCCGCGGCGGTCCAGTACGGAGCCGAGATCGAGTCGGGCACCGGCAGAGGGCGGTGGGTCTTCGCTTCGTGTGTCCTCACGGAATCACGCCCTTTTCTGCGAGCGACCCGATCCGTTCCCAGTCGTAGCCGAGTTCGAGCAGCACGGCCTCGGTGTGCTCACCGTGCTCGGGTGCCCGTCGCAGAATGGGAGGCTCCTGACCCAATTGGACCGGCACCGCGGGCAGCCTGTAGCTGTGCCCGTCATCGAGACGAACGTCGCCGACGTACCCGTTTGCCGCAATCTGCGGATCATCGATCACATCGTGCACCGACTGCACCGGGGCCCAGGGCGCGTCGAGCTCGCCGAGTATCTGCTTCCACTCGTCCAGCGTGTGCTTCGCGAAGATTCCGTCGAGTTCCTCGACGCACGCAGCACTGTTCTCCCGACGAGCGGCCATGTCCACGAACCGGGGGTCGTCGACGAGGTCGTCGCGCCCGATGAGGCGAGCGAAGGCCGGCCAGTATCGATCTCCTTGGAGGAACATCAGCTGGATGTGCCGAAGATCGCGGGTCCGGTATGTCCCCGTGAGCGGATTGACCTGCGGCCCACGGCCTGTCACCGTGGTCACGTCCCCGCCGTTGAGCGCGACGAGCAGGTCGGACGACAGCATCCACATCGCCGTGGCGAGCAGCGACACATCGACGACGGTGCCCGCACCGGTCTTCTCCCGCTCGTGCAGCGCGGTCGAGATTCCGAACGCCAGGGCCATCGCGCCGTTGCGATCGCCCATCGCGCCACGCTGGCTGATGGGGTAGTCACGTTCCGTGGGAGTGAGCGTGTGACCGACTCCACCCCGCGCCCAGAATGCGGAGCTGTCGTACCCGGGCTTGTCGGAGTCGGGGCCGCGGGCACCGAACCCGTGCCCGCGCGCGTAGATCAGGCGCGGATAGCGCAGGCGCAGCGTCTCGGCGTCCAAGCCGAGCCGCTCGAGAGCGCCTGGGCGGAGGCTGGTGATGAATACGTCCGCCGAAGAGAGAAGTTCGTGCAGCACAGTGATGCCCTCGTCGCTCCGGACGTCCAGGGCGATCGAGCGTTTACCACGGTTGGCCAGGGCCATCGAGAGGTTGGGGCCACCACGATCGGCGCCGATGCCCTGGGTCGCGAGGCCGCGGTAGGGATCGCCCTCGGGTGGCTCGATGCGGACGACGTCGGCGCCCCAGTCGGCGAGCAGTGCTGCGGCGACGGGCACGAACACCCATTGTGCGAGTTCGACCACTCGGACCCCGTCGAAGGCACGCGGCGTGGCGTTCGCTTCCTGCTCAGTCATTGCTGTCGGCTCCTACCGTGCGGCGCATGACGGTGATGGCGCCGGTGGGGCAACCGGACGCGGCGACCTCGACATCCGATATATCCGTCACGATCGGGGTCGTCACCTCGGCCGCGGCGTCGTTGCCCATTGCGAAGGTGCCTGCGGCGTAGGACACGCAGACGCCCGACCCCATGCAGATCTCACGGTCGAGTTCGACCACGTACTGTTCTTCAGGCATGTGTCGTCTCCGGTATATCTTGTGGTGCAGCGTTCGCGACCAGCTTCCGAATGCGGTTCTTCTGGACCTTTCCCGATGCGGTGCGTGGGAAGTCGTCCACCTGGTGCAGTTCTTCCGGCCACTTCTGCCGCGCCACGCCGGCGGCCGCGAAGTGCTCCTTGACTTCGTCGAGGGTGGGCATCGACTGTCCGTCCTTGAGTCGCAGGACCGCTGCCACACGCTCGCCGAGGCGGGTGTCCGGCGCGGCGACGACGATGGCCTCAGCGATCGGTTCCATGGTGAGTAGTGTGTCCTCGACCGCTGCCGCGCCGATGTTCTCGCCTCCGCGAATGATGAGGTCGGACATGCGGTCGGTGATGGTCAGATAACCGTCGTCGTCGAGCGTTCCGACATCGCCGGTGTGGTACCAGCCCTCGTCGTCGAATGCGCGCGCGGTCAGAGATGTATCGGTGTAGCCGAGGCACAGATCGGGGCCGCGGCTGACGATCTCACCGTCCTCGGTCAGACGGATCTCGACTCCCGGTCGTGGGCAACCGTCGGTGAGAAGCCGCTTGTCTTCCGGTGCGGTGATGGCCGATCCAGTGATCGAGGGGTGTTCGGTGCTCCCGTACGAGCGGGTGACGACGAGACCGAGATCGGTCAGCCGGCGCGGAACGGAAGCCGGCACGGTGGATCCGCCGAGACCGATCGGGCCGAAGAAGCGCAGATGGTCGGGCCCGAAATCGGGGTGGTCGAGCAGGCTGGTGACGAAATACGGTGGGCCACCGCCGATCGCGACGCCGTCGGAGTCCATGAGCGAGATGACCCGGGTGGGGTTCCACTCGTCGCACATGTCGGCGGGAATCGCGTCGAGGACGGGGAACAGGACCGCGCCCAGCATCCCGATGAAATGCCCTACCGGCAGGGCGGTGAGCTGACGCCCTCGACCGGGTTCGTAGTTCGACATCAGTTGCCGCGTCTCGCAGATGAGCGTCTGATGGGTGTGGATGACGCCCTTGGGGTTTCGGGTAGTTCCCGAGGTGTATGCGATGAGCGCGGGAGCGACAGCGTCCACCGCGACGACGCCGTGCAACGGCTCGTCGGCGAGCAGATCGTCGAAGTCGTGAGACTGGGGCGAGCGAAGCGACGGGGAGAGCCCGACCACGCCGACGAGCGGCACATGTGCGCTCGTGTCCGGCGTGTACGTCATGCGGCCGAACTGTGCGGCCGTGATGAACACGCGCGGCTCGGAATCTTCGAGAATGAAGCCGAGTTCCTTCGGGCCGTAGAAATGGACGATCGGAACCGTCACTGCACCGAGAAGGGCGGACGCCCAGAAGGTGGCGGCAGCTTCCATCCAGTTCGGCAATTGCATTGCAATGACATCACCAGGACCGACGCCTCTGGCTTTCAGGCCTGCGGCGAGCCTGCGTGCGACAAGTTCGACCTCGGCGAAGGTCCCCTCGTACGGTCGGACTGCGGAATGCACGTGAAATCCCATGTCGGGGTGCTTCTTCAGTTCGTCTGCGAGGATTCCTCCGAGTGTTTCGCGAGTCCACCACCCCTGTTCTTCGTAGCGGCTGCGCAGGGACGGGGGCACTTCGCGGACAATCGAGCTCAGTCGATTCGTAACCAACGTTTTCACAACACCTTTCGCAGATGCATAGTCGATATCAGCGCGCGGCGTAGAGAGGGGCTGTTGCCGCAGGTGCGCAATAGATGCATGTCGAGGTAGAACGTGATTCTCGTCCAGCCTGCCACGATTCCCGTCCGGATTCAATACCCGGATCGGTGTGTCAGCGGGGGGCCGAGAACAGTTCGGGAGAGAGGGCATCGTGGTCGGCAACCGCGGTGCTCAGGCGGTGCAGCAGGATCTCGATCAGTCGTGGCTCCACCTTGACGGTGATGCCCCAGAGATAGAGGCCGCGCACCATGCCGCGCCGAAGTGCGCGTCGGCCGGAATCGAACGGTGGCGGCTCGATGCCCTGGGAAGCAAGGCAATCGAGGTAGTGTGCGAGAAGATCGTCCTCGCTGCGACGTCGTTCCTCGGGGGCCAGGGCGGTCGCGATGTGGGTGCCGACATCCATGTACCACATGCCGCGTTGGACGAGTTGCCAGTCGACGAGGCTCGGTCGGCTCTGCCCGTCGAGGTAGATGTTGCCGACGTGCGCGTCTCCGTGGATCACGCACCAGTCGGAGGTCTCGTATTCGGATGCGAGGGCGTCGACCAGACCCAGGTAGGCGGAGAGCAGTCGGGGTGCATCCTTGATCTCGTCGGGAACCCGTATGCCGTTCGGTCCGTGGAAGTTCCGATCGATACGTGCGGTGATCTCCTCGGTTCCCATTGCGCGGATGGCGCCGGTGAGTCGAGGTGCCAGCCACTGCTGGTGTCCCCACTTCGGCTTGCCCCACGTGGCGGCATGAAGTTTGGCGAACTCTCCGAGGCTTTCTGCTACCTGGTCGGCGGTGTAGCTGCTGGCGGCATCGAGGAAGACGCTGTTCTGGCTGACGATGTCCTCGGTGATCACAACGCCATGACGGGTGTCCGGATCGAAGTCCGCGTAGTGGCTTCGGAGGGTGCGCGCTCCGATGTGGTCGCGCAGGTCGCGGTAGAAGCATGCCTCCGGTTCGCCGGCGGCGCGGGTCGTTCGCCCCTCCTCGTTGAAGTAGCCCTTGACGCAGAGGTCGGGGGACAGGCCCTCGGGAACCTCACCTGTGCACTCGATGGTGAAACGGGCGTTGGTCGAGACCCGGTCGACGATCGGTCCGAGAGTTGCAGATGTGACCTCGATGCCGGGGAATCGGGGTTGGAGTGCGGAAGTGAGCCATTGGGGCGACAGTGCCTCATCGAGGGTGTCCGGAACCGCGACGGTCATGACGCGCACCTCGGTCCAAACTGCCTGGAAAAAGTAGAATGTGATTTCGCCATGGCAAGAATGTAGTACTTCTTATGGCGAGAGTCACACTCTTTTTTGAAAGCCCTGCTCCGGAGGGTGCTAGGCGAGCAGGCCGCAGCTTCCCTGCTGCTCGGGTTGCTGCTGACCTTCCGGCGGCTCCGGCATCACGAAGTGCCCACCCTCGAGTGCCAGCTGCACGCCGGAATCGGAGACGTTCACCTCGGTGGCCTGCATGCCCAACGGATACTGCTGCAGACCGGAGGTGAGGATCTGCACCACGCCGTCGACGAGTGCCGTCGGCAGGCCGATCCCGAAGAGTGACGCATCGGTGGTCTCCACCGTCACGATGCCGTTGTCGACCACCGGCCGCGCGGTGAACTCGGCGAGCCCTTGCCCGCCGACGGTGAAGGTCAGGGTGCCCGCGGACTCGTCGGCGGTGACGTCGGTGACGAGTGCGCCCACCGACTGGCTCTGCACCGTCTCGAGGATCCCGCTCGTGGGCCACTCGATCTCGGCGCGCGAGCTACCGATCGTCCCGGCGCCCTCCGCGGAATCGCGCAGATCGACGTCCTGGACCTCCGCGTGTACCTGCATCTGCTGCGCGGGACCGAACGCGGTGTCGTCGCTGGCGAAACTCACCGACGGCACCTGGCGATCGAGGAGTTGCAGGAGTACCGGCTTCCAGCTCAGGTCCACGTCGACCCCGGTGCCGAGCTCGCTCTCGAACGACTGGGCGAGGCATGTTGTTGCGCGATTGCGCACGTAGACCTCGGCGCCCACCAGGACCGCGACAAGCGCGGCGATGACGATGACGGCGATCGTGGTGAGGCGACTGCGCTTCGGTTGCGTCATGTGGCCGATTGTTCCGGACGAGTCTGAAAATCCCATGAGCAGACACGTACCAACTGGATGAATAATGTGAGGTTTGACACATTCTTTGGGTACTGTGGGCGCCATGACTGGGTGGACGGATTCAGAGTACGGCGCATCCGGGCGGGCGGATGCAGACGAGCTGCTTCGGCGCCTGGCGGTGACGCAGGCCGGCTTCTTCACCGCCCGCCAAGCCGTGGGGCACGGCATCACGACCGAGCAGTTCTCCGCGCGGATCGAGGCCGGGCAATGGTTGCGGGTGGAGAGTGAACTGTTCCGCCTCTGCGACAGCCCGCCGACCAAGTTCGACGAGTTCGCGCAATGGTGCGCATGGTACGAGGGCACCGCGGTGGTCTCGCACCAGAGCGCTGCGGACCTTCACGGAATGGGACACCTCCAACCCCGATTCCTGCACTTGTCGACGGTCGACCAGCGGACGGTTCCGAGCAACCGTCTGGCCTTGCATCACCGCGAACTCGCGGCTGCCGACTGTGAACTGGCCGGGTGTTTCCGGGTCACCACGCCCGCTCGCACCGCGGTGGATCTCGCCGCGGGCGGGGTGTCGCAGGAGGTTCTCGACGAACTCGTCGGAGATGCGATCGCCCTCGGCCGGGCAGGTGCCGACGAGCTGCACGCCGCCGTCGCGGGTCAGCCCACTGCCGTCGCCGATCGCATCGAACTGGCGTTGCTCTCGGCGAGCTGACAGGCGGTCTCGGTTCCGCGGGGTGCCACGGTGGTCCACGGCACGGTCAGAATGCAGTCGCGCATCCGGCGTCGCTGCTCCTGCACCTCGAATCCCTGACCTCGGAGCAGATCCAGGGTCGCACGCCACCGGAGCCGGGGACCGAATACGGAGTGCGGTGCGGAGATCGCCCACGCGCGGTCTGCGGCCGTCAGCAGTTCATGGATCGGCTCACCAGGCACATTGTGGTGGATCAGGGCTTTGGGGAGCCGCTCTGCGATGTCGGACGGACAGTCGACGTGGAACGGGCTGAATGCCAGGGTCAGCGTGCGCGGACCGTGCTCGTCGAGCAGCACCCACGCGCAGCGGCGACCCAGCTCGTCGCACGTGCCGTCGATGATCAACCCGCCCGGAGCAAGCCCCGAACGCAGACGCTCCCACGCCGGTGCAACCGCCTCTTCCGGATACTGGCGCAGCACGTTGAACGCACGGATCAGTGTCGGGCGCAGGCCTGCCAGTTCGAAGCCACCGCGGGCGAACTCCACACCGCCCCGTCCCGGAACCACCCGATCCGGGTCGATCTCGAGGCCGACCACCCGCAGATCGGGTCGTATCGTGCGCAGACGCGCAGCCCATTCGAGAGTGGTGACGGGCATCGCGCCGTAGCCGAGGTCGACGGCCAGTGGGTGCGGGGTCTGCGTCAGCATGGTCGTCGCGACGGGCTCGTGCACCGTCCAACGGTCGCTGCGCCGCAACCGGTTGATGCCGGTGGTGCCGCGAGTGACGACGCCTTCAGGGTTTCGTCCTACTGCTGTGTTCGGTGATCGCACGGTCCTACTGCCGCGCGAGCCAGTCGGCGGTGATCGCCGCCTCGGTGCGGAACACCTCCACGAGATTGCTGAGGATCATCTCCTCGAGCTTGCCGCCGATGAACGGCAGATTGACCTTCGCCTCCGACGAGGTCCGCAGCGTGCATCCGGGGGCGCTCTCGAACAGCGACATGGTGCCGGAGAGACTTCCCGGACCCGCGGGGATCGACGCTTCGTAGCGACCCGTCGTCGTACCGTCGAACGGACCGTACGACTCCGTGCGGGTGATGATCATGTCCTTCTTGATCACCGACTGCGCGATCTCCGGCAGTTCCGTCCGGGGTATCACGTGATGGAGGACGAGGCCGATACCGCTGTCGGTGACGGTGAATTCCTCGACGTGGTTCTCCGAGTACTTCCGCATCTCCGACATGCGGGCTTCCCAATGATCGGGATCGGACAGCGCCGAGTAGACCCGCTCCGGGGAATACGGAAAGCGGGCAGAGTAATCGCTACGCCGTGCCACGGCAGGCCAGCGTACCGGCCGGCCCGCGGTGCGGGAAAATCGTCCCCGGGCGCAGACCGGTCACTCGTTGCAGATTCTTCAGGACGGGGTTGCGCGGCCCAGCCACTCGGCGGTGAAGGTCTTCTCCGCGTCGAACAGCCCGACGAGCTCGTCGACGATCATGCCCTCGATTTTCGCTCCCAGGAACGGAATCTTGACCTCGACCGTGCCCTCGATGAGCACGATCGAGCCGGCGTCGTCGGGGATGAGCGTGAGCGTCCCCTCGACCTTCCCCGGCATCCCTTCGACACCCGCGGAGAAGCGGCCCTGCGCCCGATCGCCGTCCAGACCGCCCCACGCCTCGTGGCGTCGGATGACGAGATCGCCCGGTCGGATGTTCGTCACCATGGCAGGGAGGTGCTCGGCGGGAATCGCCTGGCGGAGGTCGAGTTCGATCGTGCCGTCGCCGGTCGTCGCGCTCTCGACTGCAGCACCCGGGCCGCCGGCCTCTGCGAGGCGGCTGTCCCAGTACTGCGGGTCGACGAATGCCGCATGCACTGCCGCAGGCGGAAACGAGTAGTGCGTCGAGTGGTCGATAGGGCTGCCCATATCCGGCACGCTACCGTTTGCAGGTGCTTGATCCACGTATCAGGGCCCGGCTCGTCGACGCGGGAGCCGCCGTCACCGAATCCGTGCCGCTGTCGACGCTGACGACATTGCGGCTCGGCGGCCCCGCCCACTATCTCGCCGACTGCACCTCGACCGATACGTTGATCGAGGTGATGCGGTGCCTCGACGCCGAGAACATCCGCGTCCTCGTTCTCGCGGGCGGGTCGAATCTCGTGATCGGCGACGACGGATTCGACGGTGTGGTCGTCAAGGTCTCGAACTCGCGTGTCGATGTCGGCGGTGGGGCGGTCCGCGCCGAGGCCGGAGCCGAATGGGACGACGTCGTGGCACGGACCGTCGCGACCGGTTTCGGAGGCCTCGAATGCCTCTCCGGCATCCCGGGCTCCGCCGGCGCCACTCCGGTGCAGAATGTCGGGGCGTACGGCGTGGAGGTCGGGTCGGTGCTGCGGCGCGTGCGACTGCTGGACCGAAGCAGCGGCGTCGACGAATGGGTCGGCCCGGAGGCGCTCGGACTCGGATACCGCACGAGTGTCCTCAAGCATTCCGACGACGCGCTCGTCCTCGAGATCGAACTCGATGTGCGTCCCGACGGATCCAGCGCCCCCCTCGGCTACCGAGAACTCGCGGCCTCGCTCGGTGCCCGGGAAGGGGAGCGGCTTCCCGCCGCGCAGGTGCGAGACCAGGTGCTTGCGCTGCGTCGGAGCAAGGGCATGGTGCTCGACCCCGACGACCACGACACGTGGAGCGCAGGCTCGTTCTTCACCAACCCCGTGGTGCCCGACGACCGGTTGCCGGGTGTCCTCGCGGCGATCACGGAGCACGTCGGCATGGATGTCCGCATTCCCCGGTACGACGCGGTCGGCGGCACGAAACTGTCGGCGGGATGGCTCATCGAACGTGCAGGGTTCGTCAAGGGTTTCCCGGGCGACGCCGCAGCTGCACGCTTGTCGACGAAGCACACCCTGGCGCTGACCAACCGGGGGTCGGCGACCACAGCGGATCTCATCGCACTCGCCCGCGAGGTGCGCGACGGGGTCGAGGACGTGTTCGGCGTGCGGCTGCACCCCGAGCCGGTGACGGTCAACTGCGTGATCTGACCGTCACCAGCGGTTGCGGACCTCTTCGGCGAATCCGAGGAGGTTCTCGACCCCTATTCGGGTTCCGTCGTCGAGCAACACGAATCCGGTGTAGCGGCCGAACACCTGGTGTTGTGTCGAGCGGATGGCTACGGCATTGACGTCTGCGGCGCGATCGAGGATGGGGTCGAACTCCATCTCGAAGCGGTCGTCGTTGCTCGTGAACCGCCACGATGCGCCGTCATAGGTGTCGGCGGGGCGATGGAAATGCACGCGGTCGAGCTTGTGCGCTACGCCGTCGTGGAACACCATGTTCTCGCTCGCCGCGGTGGTGTCGCCGAAGCCGTAGCCGATGTTGAAACCGAACGGGACGGCATCGACGAGTCCGGAGGCAGACCCCCAGCACCAGGTGTTGTCGTACGTCCACACCCCGCGCCCCCAGTCGAAGACCCCGAACGCGCTGGTCGCGTCGAATTCGTGGGTCACGCGGTCGACCCTGATCGAACCCCACGCGGGCAGGCAGTTGATCTTCTGGTTGTAGTAGAACGCCTTCGGTGCGCGCGGGAACGGAGTGGCGATCGCCATACGATCCATCGGTGGCTGCGACAACAACAACTCACCCGACAGCCCGCGACCACCGTCGAACCCCGGGTGGTCGACGATCAGGCGCCGCGCCGGCCCCTCGTTCCGGTACTCGATCCGCATCGCGCCGCGGTGGATCACGACGTCGCCGGTGTCGGCGCTGCTCGGCATGCCCATACGTCCGAGTGGGAACGGGACCAGCTTGTTCTCGGTAACCTCCGTGTGGCCCACGAGATCGAGCCAGCTGATGCCGAGCAGGCCGATGTATCCGTTGTCGGCGACCGTCAGCGCGATGCCGTACGGGCCCGCGTCGCCGTCCGACAGGACGCAGTAGTAGTCCCACTCCTTGATCCGCAGCTTCGACGCCGCGACACGTGTCCGCTCGTATGTGCGGACTTCGCTCGCAGCCCAGCCGGCTTCTGCGAGCGTGCCGTTCTCGTCGAGCAGGGGACCGGGCGAGAGGCGTTGTTGCTGCATACCTCGCGAGACTACTGCCGCGGGACGACTGTCAGCCGGTGGTGCGGTTGAACCGCCCCGCACTTGCCTGATCGCGGGGCTTGACGATGATCTGGTCGAGATTCACGTGCGACGGACGCGACGCGACGAACCCGATGATCTCCGCGATGTCCTGCGCGACCAGCGGGGTGATGCCCTCGTACACCTTGTCGGCGCGTTCCTGATCACCCTCGAAGCGGATCAGCGAGAACTCTGTCTCGACGGCGCCGGGCGCGATCTCCGTGAGGCGGACGGGCTTGCCGAGCAGTTCCCCGCGCAGTGTGCGGTGCAGGACTGCCTGCGCATGCTTGGCAGTCGTGTATCCGGATCCGTTGTCGTACGCCTCGAACGCGGCGACCGAGGTGATCGTGACGATCAGTCCGTCGCCCGAATCGATGAGCTTGGGAAGCAGCGCCTTGGTGACGCGCAGGGTGCCGATGACGTTGGTTTCCCACATCCACCGCCAGTCGTCCTCGACAGCGTCGAGCACCGTGGCGAGGCCCTTCGCACCACCGGCATTGTTGACCAGTACGTCCACACGCGGCAGGACCGTCGTGAACGCGTCCACGGAATCCTCGTCGGTGACGTCCAGTTCGAGTGCTGTTCCGCCGATCTCGTCGGCCAGCGCCCGCAGCCGGTCGAGGCGTCGTGCACCGACCACTACGTGGTAGCCCTGAGCCGCGAGCGTCCGTGCGGCGGCTTCTCCGATGCCGGAGGAAGCTCCGGTGACGACGGCAATACGGGAATCGGCAGAAATGGTCATACGCCGAATCGTAGTGCCGACGGCGCTGACGTGCCCGACCGATTCTCCGGCTGCCCTTGCCTGCGGTGCGCTTGCCGTGCGGATCGCCGTAACCGGCGCTAGCGTCGGATTTCATGACGATGAGCCGCGGGCGATACAACTCAGGAGAGCGAACCCGCATCCGTCTGATCGAAGCCGCCGAGAAACTGTTCGCGCGGCGTGGATACGACGGTGTCACCCTTGCCGACATTCGGAAGGCGGCCGGTCAGCACAATTCGTCGGTCATCGGTTACTACTTCGGAACGAAGGACGGATTGCTCGGCGCGGTGGCCGACCATCGATTCCCCGCGGTCGACGCGGAGCGCGGCGCGCTCGTTCGGCAATTCCTTCAGGGCGGGCACGTACTGTCGACCCGCGAAGCCCTGTGGGCCGTCGCGGAGCCGCTCGCGAACACGGTCGGTCGGAACAACCACTATGTAGCGATGCTCTACCGGCTGCTCGATGAAGGGCGGCTCGCCGAGCATGTGGCTGCCGCGATGTCGACGTCGAACGGTTACCTCGTGGACACCACATTGAGAACGTCGGCCGGGCACCTCCCGCCGGACGTGGTCGACCAGCGTCTCGATCTCGTGTACGAAAGCATCGTCCGAGCACTGTCGCGGTGCGATGCGATGGGCAGACCTCCGGCGCATGCCGAGCTGTCGGCCTTGGTCGACGCGTGGGAAGCTGCGCTCGTGGCGCCGTTGTCGGAGGAGACGGAGGCGGCCCGAGCTGCACGCGCGTAGGCCTTCGATGCGGAGAATGCGCGTGGAGGGTGGCGGCGATCATGCATTATCGTCGCACCGTCACAGGACTATTTCCCTTCCGGTTGTGGAGAATCCGAACCGTGACATAGCCTTCGTGGCATGTCGTCCAGTCGAGTCGCCGCCCCGCGCGTCACATACGTGACCGCCGCTCTGGGTTCCCGGCTTCCTCTGGCTCGCGAACTCTGTTGTCGTTGCTGCGGTAGGTAGATCCGCGCCGACCCCGGTTTCCACTCCGGAATCCTTCACCTACGTGCCCTGTGCACGTCGAGGTCAGGCGCGCCGATGTCCGTATCGTGCCAACTCCGGGCCGATTCACTCGCGTTCGAGCATCATGCTTGCGTCGAGGCGCCCGGGACCGAGTCGCAAGGAACCCACACGTGTCAGCTCCCACCCTGTCCCGCTCAGCGTCACCCCGCACACCTTTGTCCCGTACCGACCTCTCCCGACCCGCATCGCTCGCTCTGGCCTCCCGACGGGGTCAGGCGCAGGCGCGGATCGTAGCCCCCGACCTGCGTATCGCCGACGGCGCCGCGGGATCGGTGTTCCGTGTCGCGGCCGATCGCGGCCCCCTCTCCCGCGATGTGATCGCCAAGGCCACCGGCCTGAGTATCGCCACAGTGAATCGGCAGGTGTCCGCACTCCTCGCTGCCGGACTGCTGCGCGAACGTGCCGATCTCACCGAGTCCGGTGCCATCGGTCGTCCGCGGATTCCGGTGGAGGTCGACCACGAACCCTTTCTCACCGTCGGAATCCACATCGGCGCCGTGACCACCGGGATCGTTGCCGCCGACCTGCGCGGCAGGATCATCAGTGCGGTCGAGATCCCCACGCCCAGCGGAGATCAGGACATCGCACTCGCCTCGATCGCAGCCAGTGCCAAGGCTTTCGTCTCACGATGGCACCGCCGCACTGCGTTGTGGGCCGGTGTCGCGATCGGTGGGCGTGTCGACTCCGCGACCGGAATCGTCGATCATCCGCGACTCGGCTGGTCGCAGGCCCGTGTCGGCGAGGCCGTGGGCCTCGGCCTGCGTCTGCCGGTGTCGGTGGCAGCGCACGTCGAGGCGATGGCCGCCGCAGAACTCCTGCTGACCCCGAACAAGACTGCCGGCGACACAGCAGGTGCCGGTCTCTACATCTACGCGCGCGAAACAGCCGGTATTGCCATCACGTTCGACGGCAAGGTCCATACGCCGACGACCGGGCCCGGGTCGATCTCGCATCTGCCCACCGGTTCGTCGGCGCGGTGCACCTGCGGTGGTACCGGATGCCTCGAAGCGACGATCAGCGACCAGGCGGTGCTCGAACGTGCCCGTAATGAAGGGGTGCTCACGGGCAGTGACCAGTCGATCCGGGCGCTGTACGGAGTTGCACGCGAAGGGTCGGAAGAGGCACGCGCCATTCTCGTCGACCGCGCTTCCACGCTCGGCCGGACCGTCGCGATCCTGCGCGATCTGTTCAACCCCGACCGCGTGGTTCTCGGCGGACAGGCCTTCACCGAGTACCCCGAAGGAATCGCGTACGTGGCGAAAGCCTTCGAGCGCGCATCTTCGTTGCCGCACAAGGACGTTCACATCACTGGATTCGGCAACAGGGTACAGGCCCACGCCGCGGGAGTGGTGTCGCTGAGTTCGCTGTACTCCGATCCGCTGGGTGTCATGCGACGAGTCGCGGCATGAGGCCCGAATCGACCGACAGTACGGCCGCCGCTACCGCGGGCCGTAGGAATCGAGCATTTCCTGTGGCAGCGGCTGCCCCATCACCACCTGCGATCCGTCCCAGGTGTAGTCGATGACGGCCGGGCCACCGGACGGACAGCAATTCGCGTCCTCCGGGTCGAGCCAGCGGTACTGCACCGATACCGCCGGTCCGCCGGCGCCCACCACTTGGGTGTACGAGTAGGAATCCGAAGTGGCGGTACCGAGGTAGGTGCCGTCGCGAAAGAACAGCACGTGCGACGGTGAACTTGCTGTCCCGCCCGGTGTTTCCGCCATCAGCCACAGCAACTCCCCGCAGGAACCCGTGACGTCCGAGTAGGCGCCCGCGATCCATGGGTTCCCGCCCGGCGCCGTGTTGCCGAGCGAGGCAAGCGCGTCCGTGACCATGGGCGAAGCCGGGTCGACGCAGGGGCCGGTGCTCTCTTCCGGCGCCGACGCTTCCGGAACCGGTGAGGCAACGGGGGTGTCGTCGGGGATCGGTGAGACCTGGGGCTGGGCTGTACCCTCCGCCGGTGCCGGCGCCGGGACGATCTCGGTCGCTCCCGGTGTCGGTGTTCGCTCGGCGGGTTCGGGTTTCTGCAGTTGGTCGGCGTCGGCCGGAGTCGTGATCGGCGCGGCAGACGTCGTGGGGGTGGTCGTGGTGTCGCTGCCACCGCATGCGGTGAATAGGGCTGCGGCGGCAACGAGCGCGATCGATGCGCCGATCCGGCGGTTCGTCATGACTCACCTTCCTTCACGACACGGTGCCGTGGACTCACGTGGATCGTCGTCGTTGTGCGTGTATTCGTTAGCGACAGTTACGGATTCGTTACTGACGATAGGGGGATGCGTCTGTTGCGTCCGGTTTCGACCCGCGGCGACGGAGTTCGGTCTCCGCCCGTTCGAGGCCTCCGTGTTCGAGTGCGGCGAGCGCGGATTCGTCCTCCCACACCACGATGCCGCACTCTCGGATTGTCACTCGCAGCGTCCCGGCCAGATGTTCGATCGAACCGGCCACGTTGCGGCGCTCCGCGGGAAGCGGCACCGGCAGCACGTGCGCACGCCCGATCGGGGCTTTCCCCTCGATCTCGACGTTCCACCGCCGATTACCACCGCGCAGTGACCACGATTCGTCGGTGACGTGGGCGCGGATCGGGGACACCACCGGATTGCCGAGCCGGATGACGCGCCCACCGGGCAGTGCCACCACGACCGGTGTCACGGTCGTGCGCAGCGGTCCGGTGTGGATCTCGCCGCCGGCGAAGGCGACGCACGCCGACGGATCCTCGAATCCCTGTGCCTGCCCCCACCACCAGGAGTCGGGAAAACCGCCCCGCCCCCAGTTCTTCTCGCCGTACACCTGGGCGCCGTCGAGCTCCCACACCTCATCGCCCAGCACAGCACGACCCTCCGCACGCCCGCCGAGCAGCCACGGATGCCAGTACTGGTTCAACGCGGGTACCGACTGGAACACGCTCGAACCACCGAATCGGCGCCGCGGCCACGGCAGGGTCGGGGTGATACGGACGTCGAGCTGTGCGTCGTGCCCGAGATCCACCTGCACGCGGTCCGCGCCGCCACTGAATGAGGTCCCGGCGAGGGCACCCAACCTGCTCGGATGTGCGGTGCCCTCCGGATGTACCTCGGTGCGGAGGAATCCGCCCGGATGCGCTGCCAGCCCGAGCGTTGCCCAGTTCCCGTCGGGAGCCCGGTTGATTCCGCACAGCGCGATGACCACCCGTCCGGACTCGGGCTGGGTGAACCTCCAAAAATAGCCCTCCATCGCCACGTCGTGCGCGGTGAGCAGATCACCGAACGGCAGGGTCGCACCGCCTTCGCGGTACCGCCGGAGTAGCGACATCCGTCTAGCCCAGTCGTTCCGCGACAGCAGCGATGTCCTCGAGATCCTGGCGCATCGATTTCGCCGTTGCGCGTTTCGCGAGTGGTCCGGTGAGCGTCATCAGCAGTTGCGCTGCGGCACCGAGGGGGCCGGAATCGCCCGAGAAGTCCATCGCCAGATCCGTCCCGGTGGCGGTGGGTGTCAGCTCGAAGACCGTCCGGTAGCGCGCGCGGCCGGATTCGGCCGTGACGACGGTGCGGTGCTCGGGCACCGCCTCCGTCACCTGCATCTCCTCGGTTGCGGATTTCCCGAACATCACCCGCGTCTCGCGCCACCGGGTACCGACTCGGTACTCGCCACCACCATCGACACGTTCGACGGCGGTGACGCCGCGGAGGGTGTCCGGAGCGGAGTCGAGGTCGGTCAGCACCGCCCACACCGCGCTCGGTGGCGCAGCGATCGAGCGGGTGACAGTGATTCGTTGTTCCACAGATTCTCGCCTTTCGTAGGGTGGATCTCTTTCACAGACGCAGAGACGTCTCCTGGAGACCCGGTGCTCCACCGCGCAGCCGGAACCACTCGATTCCGAACGCAGCCCGCAGCTGGTCTTCGGTCATGCCGAGCATCGGACCGAAATCGCCGATCTGAGACTCGTGGGCACGCATGGCTGCGACTTTCGCGGCGATGGTGCCTGTGACGTCGACAGCGGTGGTGAGTTCGGATTCGGGTAGGCCGAACGTGTCGAGGTCGGGCGGCTGCGCATCGCCCGTCACCTCGGGGTTCGCCGAGAGCAGCCGCCGTAGGTGATCGCGGTTCATGGCGGATTCGTACACCGCGTCGTGGCCGGTCGATTCCGCTGCCCGCACTCCGACGTTGTGGACCTGCACGTGATCGGGATGTCCGTAGCCGCCGTGGGCGTCGTAGATGGTGACCGAGTCCGCGCGTTCGAACTCGATGATCGCGGCCAACCGGGCGGCCGCCGCGTCCACGTCGACATTCGCGAACGCCTCCGGATTGGTGTTCTCCGGAGTCCCCGCCATCCCGGAGTCCGGATATCCGAGCGGCACGAGCCGCGCTACTCCGAGCGTCTCGGCGGATCGTTCGAGCTCCCGCATCCGACGATCCGCCAGCGATTCACCCGCCGCCAGCAGCCCGGCAGGGTGTTCGCCGGCGGCACCGTCCGTTGCGACGACGAGGACCACACGATGGCCCGCGTCGGCAGCGAGCCGCATGACGCCACCCGTCGTGAAGACCTCGTCGTCGGGGTGCGCGTGGAAGCAGACCAGAACGCTCATACGCTGCATGCTGGCACGGTACGGCCGTGCGTGGTACCGAGAGAGGAAATCCCACCGAGGTGTCCCAGCGACCCGGCGGTTCCTACCGCACCCTGTTCACGGCCCCGGGCACCGTCGCGTTCTGCGCGGCGGGATTCGTCGCGCGCCTGCCGATCGCCATGATCGGGATCGGCATCGTCACGATGTTTTCGCAGCTGCGCGGCGACTACGCGCTCGGCGGTGCGCTGTCCGCGGTGTTCGCGCTGTCGTACGCCGTCCTGACGCCCCTGGTGTCGCGGGCCGTCGACCGGCTCGGCCAGTACCGCGTGCTGCCCGCGGCCGCCGCGATCAGTGCGGCCGCGACCCTCACGATGCTCCTGGGTGTGCGGTTCGAGTGGCCGGTGGCGCTGCTGTTCCTGTGTGCGATACCGGCCGGCCTGATGCCGACGATCGGGGCGATGGTGCGTTCCCGCTGGACCCAGCTGTACGCCGGAACCCCACAGTTGCGCACCGCGTTCGCTCTCGAGGCCGTGATCGACGAGTTGTGCTTCATCGTCGGCCCGGTGCTGTCGGTCGGACTCAGCATCGCGCTGTTTCCAGAGGCCGGCCCCTTGCTGGGCGCGATCCTGCTGCTCGTGGGCACCCTCGTTCTCGCCGGGCTGCGCGGAACGGAGCCACCGGTGCGGTCCCGCACGCCCGAGATGCCGAGTGTCAACCTCCTGAGGTTGCCGGTGCTCGTCGCGCTGATCGCCGTCATGTTCGCGATGGGTGTGATCTTCGGGGTCATCGACGTCGTCGGGGTCGCGTTCACTGCGGAACACGGTGTTCCAGGCGCAGCGACCGTGGTGGTGGCGTTGTTCGCTTTCGCTTCGGCGATCAGCGGCATCGTGTTCGGTGCGCGGGTGACGACATCGTCGCTGACCCGTCAGTTACTGATCGCGACGGCATCGGTCGCGCTTCTGCTGTGGCCTTTGCTGCTTGCCGGGTCGGTGCCGATGCTCGCGGCGCTGTACCTGCTCGCGGGCTCGGCGATCTCGCCCACGATGATCGTGGCGACCTCGCTCACGCAGCAGGTCGCGCCGTCCGGCCGGCTCACGGAGGCGATCACTTGGACCGTTGCGGGTCTCGGTGTGGGCGTGGCCGCGGGGTCGGCCCTCGTGGGCCAGGTCATCGACCGGATCGACGCGGGCGCGGGATACGGAGTGGGTGTCGCGGCGGGCCTGATCGCGGTGACATGTGCGGCCGGGATCCACCTGCGTGCGCGGCTACAGTGACCGCCATGACAGTGCGAGAAGTCCTCAGCAACGATGGCACCCCGATCGTCTACCGCACGTTCGGACAGGAATCCGCCCGCCCGCTCGTCCTCCTGCACGGCTGGGCGCAGTCGTCGCGATGCTGGGGCGAGGAAGTCCTGGGCGATCTCGCGCGCAGCTTCCGGGTGATCGCGGTGGACCTGCGCGGGCACGGATACAGCGGGGTCCCGCCCGACGGCTACGACAACTCCGAGAATTGGGCGGCCGACGTGCACGCGGTGCTCGAAGCCGAACGCACCGAGAACGCGGTGCTGCTCGGATGGTCCTACGGCGGCCTGGTGATCTGCGATTACCTCGCGGTGCACGGCTCGGCGCACGTGACCGGTGTCGTGCTCGTCGGCGCGATCACGAGCATCGGACGTGGCGAGAAGGGTGGGAAGGTCGGGCCGGCGATGCGCGCAGCGATCCCCGCGGCGATGTCCGAGAAGCCCAAGGAAGCGATCGCGGCGCTCGGCTCGTTCGGCGCTGCGCTGACCGGTCCGCCGGAGGGCAAGGGAGCGGTGTCGCAGGCACTGTTCGGAACATCCCTGAGCACCGCTCCGCACGTGCGCGCCGCGCTGTTCGACCGGGCCGCGGGCAACGACGAGTTGCTTCGCAGCCTCGACATCCCGGTGTTGCTGCTGCACGGGACCGCCGATTCCGTGGTCGACATCGCAGCGGCGCGGCACGCCGAGTCGCTGCTGCCGAACTCGACGACGTCGTATTGGGAGGGCGTCGATCACGGTCCGTTCGTCGAGGATCCTGCGCGGTTCGTGGCCGAGGTGACCAAGTTCGTCGAGTCGGTCGACGGATAGGCGGCTGCGGCGTAGGCGGGGGAGGTCGATTCCTCGTGAGAAGGATACGCAAGGCAGTATGGAGGGGTGACGTCCCAGCCCAGCCGCCCGCACCGCGTGGCCGTGATATCGGTCCACACCTCACCGCTGGCGCAGCCCGGCACGGGTGACGCCGGCGGCATGAATGTGTACGTCCTGCAGACCGCGATCCAGCTGGCACGTCGCGGCGTCGAAGTGGAGATCTTCACGCGCGCGACGTCGTCTGCAGATCCGGCCGTGCAGCATGCCGCTCCCGGCGTTCTGGTACGCAACATCGAGGCAGGACCGTTCGAAGGCCTGGACAAACACGACTTGCCCACGCAGCTGTGCGCCTTCGCAGCGGGCGTGCTGCGTGAGGAGGCCCGGCACCCCCAGGGCTACTACGACCTGGTGCATTCGCACTATTGGCTGTCGGGTCAGGTCGGGTGGCTCGCTCGCGACCGGTGGGGGGTGCCGTTGGTCCACACCGCGCACACGCTTGCCGCGGTGAAGAACGCCTCGCTCGCAGCAGGCGACAAGCCCGAACCTGCCGCACGCCAGATCGGGGAACAACAGGTGGTCGCGGAGTCGGACCGGATGGTCGCGAACACCACCGACGAAGCTGCCGCGCTCGAACGTATCTACGGCGCCGATCCGTCTCGGATCGACGTCGTTGCGCCCGGCGCGGATCTGTCGCGTTACCGCCCGGGTGACCGGGATGCGGCGCGCGCCCGGCTGGGGCTCGACCCTCGCGAGACGATCGTGACGTTCGTCGGCCGGATCCAGCCGCTCAAAGCTCCCGATGTGCTGCTGCGCGCAGCGGCACAGGCCATTGCCGATGCGCCCGACGTTCCGTTGCGGGTGCTCGTCGTCGGTGGCCCGTCGGGGAGCGGTCTCGAACGACCGGATTCGCTGATCGAACTCACCCGTGATCTCGGGATCGCCGCACAGGTGACGTTCATGCCTCCGCAGCCGTCCGACCGCCTCGCTCAGGTGTATCGGGCCTCTGACCTTGTTGCTGTGCCGAGCTATTCGGAGTCCTTCGGGCTCGTGGCGATCGAAGCACAGGCATGCGGGACGCCGGTTATTGCCGCCGACGTCGGCGGACTCGGTGTCGCAGTGCGGGGCGGCGAGACCGGTGTGCTCGTCGAAGGGCATCGGATCGATGATTGGGCGGCCGCGTTGGGGTCGCTCGTTTCCGACCCGGGCAGGCTCGCCGCATACGCGGAGGCCGCGCCGAAGCACGCCGAGAACTTCTCGTGGGAGCACACCGCGGAGGGTCTGCTCGAGAGCTATCGGCGGGCGGGGATGCGCCGGAACCGCGCGTTCGGTTCGACGGAGCATTCGCTGCGCCGCCAGCGTGGATTGTGGAAGTTGCGTCGTACGAGCGGAGTGAAGGCGTGAGCGAACGGCTGAGTGAACTGATCGAGGCGACACTGCGCGACCGGGAGCTGGAGTTCTCGCGTAAGGAGGGCGGCCACTTCGTGGTCGAACTACCCGGCGAGAACAAGCTGAAGACCACCACACTGCTGACGGTCGGCACGCACGGTCTCCGTGTCGAGGCGTTCGTGTGCCGCAAGCCCGACGAAAACTTCGAGGGCGTCTACAAGTACCTGTTGCGGCGTAATCGCCGGCTGTACGGAGTGGCGTACACACTCGACAAGGTAGGCGACATCTATCTCGTCGGCCGGATCTCGGAGCATTCCGTCACCGCAGAGGAACTCGACGCTGTGCTCGGCCAGGTTCTCGAAGCCGCCGACTACGATTTCAACATCATTCTGGGAATCGGGTTCATCACGTCCATCAAGCGTGAATGGGAGTGGCGCGTGTCACGAGGTGAATCGCTGCGTAATCTCGAGCCGTTCCGGCACCTCATCGAGCAGGAAACCGGAACCGATTTCGCACCGAACGACGACGACCGATAACGTCACACTTCGGATTCGGTGCGATTCGGACGCATTTGATTCGTCCGTTTTGCGTGGCCTGTACCAGGTTCTTTTGTGACGATTCCCACATCGCAGGCGTGTAATTCATTGTTTCGAATTTCTAATTTCGATCCTGCCACCTGGTGAAACCCCTGTTGATCAAGGTATTTTCTGCACGAATGTGCCAATAAATCGGTCCGTGACCTTTTCGTGATTGGCATTTAGCGTTGTTACCGACCGACAACGAACAGGTCGTTACACCGGACCCGCAGCCGCTGAATCTGCCCCGCGGAAAATCCGGATGAAACCACACCCGAGGGGCAGTGCGAGACAAATCGAGTCGTCGACAATCGGCGATCGAAATCCGACCGACATTCCGGCCCGGGTCCGCAGAGCAGCCGAGAGGATTCATCAGACATGGCACAGTTCAACATCAAGCGCACCTTGGGCACCGTCGCAACCGCGGCCGCCCTCATCGTCACCCCCTTCGCCCTGGGGGCCGGTACCGCGAGCGCAGCGTCCGGCAACTGGGATGCCGTCGCGCAGTGCGAGAGCGGCGGAAACTGGGCCATCAACACCGGTAACGGCTACTACGGTGGTCTCCAGTTCAGCCAGAGCACCTGGGAGGCGTACGGCGGAACCGGCGTCGCCAGCAACGCGTCCAAGGCCGAGCAGATCCGCGTCGCCGAGAACGTTCTCGCCGGCCAGGGTGCCGGTGCGTGGCCGGTTTGCGGTCAGTACCTCTGATCCGACCGCTTCTGCGGATTCGTGACATGTCCCGCGTGCACACCGTGCACGCGGGACATGCGCGTTCGTCACGACACCTCGACCCTCACGCCAGCAGATGCGGCAGGCCGGACCGATAGCGATCGGCGTCGATCTGCCTCAGTGGCTGCAACTCGGGCGGCTCGTGCAGCGTGAACATCTCCGGAGGCGGCGCGGGGGAGTCGGCAGCCTCGAGTAGTGCGCCCACAGCGGCTCGGGCGGACTCGTTCGCCGACTCCATGGTCGCCAGGTCGATGTCGGTCCGCACGTAGTCGCCCGCCAGGAACAGATTCGGGATCGAGGTGCGGGCATCGGGCCGATCGGCATGTGATCCCACCGTGTTGATCAGGAGCGGAGTGTCATTGGTGTTGCGGCTCGTCGCGGCATTCCAGCGCACTCCGGGATCGATGAACCACGACACGAGATCCTCCTCGCGGAGATTCTGCTCGCCGGTGTCGTCGAGACACGCCTTCATCTGGGCCCACGTCTCTCGCGAGATTTCCTCGGCCGTACATTCTTTCGCGGTCCTGCCGTAGAGGATTCCGGGAGTGTCCCAATCGGAGATGTCGACCGAGAGACAGTCGGCCGCGCTGCCGTCGCCGTACCGGTCGGCGAACGATCCGCGCCAGAACTGCGCCTGGCTGATCGACGTGAGCGCCCACGGCGTTCCGAGATATGCGACGTGACCGGCGGCGATCGGGGTGGGTTTGCGCATGAAGTATTGGATGCCGACCATCCAATCCGTGACGAGGTTGCGCATGAGACCCAAACGTGGTTCGGCGTCGAGTATCTCGCGCGACCACAGCGGGACAGCGCGTTCGACGGGCATCGCGGCGACGAACCAGTCGGCCTCGACCTGCGCGCGGTTACCGGACGAATCGACGACGCGGACGCCGCTGATCTTCCCGCCCGACATGTCGAAGGATTCAGCAGCCCAGCCCATCTCGAATCGGACTCCGTTGCCCTGAAGCAGCTGTGCCCACGGATCGATCCAGGCTTCGTTGGTCGGTGCCGACAACAGGCGATCGAGGTGCCCGTAGGCGGGCACGACGCCCATCGCATTCCAGACGAAGGCCTGGCCCATGATGCCGATCGTGCGGGTGGAGACCCTGTCGGGACGCGCGGCCACGAGCTGCCGGGTCAACGCCGATACCAGGATATCGTGATACCCCTTCGACTTTCCGTCGGATTCCAGCGTCTGCGACCATGTCTGATGTTCCCACTCGCCGTCCCGGCGTTCGATGCTGCTGGTCAGGAACATAGTGAGCTTCCGGAGGAAGACGGACAGTTCGTGCGGCGGGATTGCGCCGCCGAGTGAGAATGCGGCGGCGAGCGAACGCTGCAGCGACTCGGCGTCGTACACGTCGAGCCGGTCGATCGAGCTCGGTGCCGTCAGGTCCGATCCGCCGGGGATCGACATGCGGAATGCCGGTCCGGGGACGAGGTTGTCGAACACTCCATTCGGATTGTGCGGGAATGGGATTCGACGCATCGTATCGGGAATGTGTTGATAGAAGCCGGGGAAGAATCGGAATCCGTGCTCGCCCGGAAGGTCGAGCCGGCCGCCCGCGGCGGTGCCCGGTGACGGCATACTGCGGGCCTTGCCGCCGAGTGCTGTCGGCTCGTACACCGTCACGTCGAATCCGCGCTCGATGAGCTCGTGGGCCGCGGTGAGACCTGCCATCCCGCCGCCGAGTACCGCCACGCTGCGGCCGTTCGAACGTAGTGCGGGGGATCGGGGCGCCGAATGCGAGCGTGGCCCGGTGTGGGCGACGCCGGGGAAGACGGCGCCTGCGCCGAGGGCGCCGAATGCGGTCAGGACGGTACGTCGGGTCATTCGGAATTCGGTCAACTGATCCCCCCGGTTCGCGATGGTCGCTTCGTGATGCCGGGCGGCGCCCGGCAAGTATGGCAACGCGTGTTGTCAGATATAGCGGACATTTGACGCGCCCGTGGGGGAATCGGCCACACGATCGTGTCAGGATTGGAGCCATGAGTATCGGAACACTTGTTCTGCTCCGCCACGGCGAGAGCGAATGGAACGCGATGAACCTGTTCACCGGCTGGGTCGACGTGCACCTCACCGACAAGGGTGTCGCAGAGGGTAAGCGCGCAGGCGCCCTGCTCGCAGAGCAGAATGTTCTTCCCGATGTCCTCTACACCTCGCTGCTGCGTCGTGCGATCAGCACCGCGAACTTCGCTCTCGACGCTGCAGACCGTCACTGGATCCCGGTCGTGCGCGACTGGCGACTCAACGAGCGTCACTACGGTGCCTTGCAAGGGAAGAACAAGGCCGAGATCAAGGACGAGTTCGGCGACGAGCAGTTCATGCTCTGGCGTCGTAGCTACGACACCCCTCCGCCCCCGATCGAGCCCGGTTCGAAGTACAGCCAGGACCAGGATCCGCGCTACGCGGACGTCGACGAGGTACCGCTGACCGAGTGCCTCCAGGACGTCGTGACCCGCTTGATCCCGTACTGGGAAGAGACCATCTCGAAGGACCTGCTGGCGGGTAGGACCGTGCTGGTCACCGCTCACGGAAACTCGTTGCGGGCACTGGTCAAGCACCTCGACGGCATCTCCGACGAGGACATCGCAGGCCTGAACATTCCGACCGGCATCCCGCTGCGTTACGACCTCGACGAGAATCTGCGTCCGCTGAACCCCGGCGGAACCTACCTCGACCCCGAGGCTGCTGCGGCAGGCGCTGCTGCCGTCGCGAACCAGGGCGCCAAGTAGGGCGCAACCGGACAAAACCGAACCCCGTGCGACTCGTCGTCGCGCGGGGTTCGGCAAATTTCAGGTGAACACCGGGCCAACCACCGAAAAATGACCCGTGACGTGCAGAGAGTGTTGGCTACCCGCTGTCGCTCCGCGGTCGTGTGTCATTACGATTCGAATCGTGAATGTTCTGCAGATCGTCCTGGTGGCCGTGGTCGCCGCAATGCTGGGCGCACTGCTCGCCGCCTCACTGATGTGGTCGCGTCGTCGTCGCGACCGCAACGACGACGACGAACTCACAATGGCAACCGTGTTGGACCGCGTCGTGTACGGCGCATCCACCGGCATTGCCGTAGTCGACAAGTTCCACGACGTCATTCTCTACAACCCGCGCGCGGAGGAGTTGGGTCTCGTCAGCCGGCGGCTTCTCGACGAACGCGCGTGGATCGCGGCCGGCCGGATCCTCGAGGGCGGGACCACCGTCGAGCTCGACCTCAGCCGGAAGAACCCGCACGGCCGCGACCGTGTCGCGGTGCGGTGCATCGCCAAGAAATTGCTCGACGACGATCCCCGCTTCGTGGTGCTGTACGCCTACGACGACTCCGAACAGGTCCGGATGGAAGCCACCCGCCGAGACTTCGTCGCCAACGTCAGCCACGAACTCAAGACACCGGTCGGCGCGATGGCGTTGCTGGCAGAGGCCCTGCTCGAATCCATCGACGATCCCGAGAGCGTGCGGCACTTCGGGCAGCGGGTCCAGAGCGAAGCGACCCGGCTCGGCAACATGGTCACGGAGTTGATCGCTTTGTCGCGGTTGCAGGGCGCCGAGAAGCTCCCGGACCTCGAGGAAGTCGATGTCGACACAGTGATCGAGGACGCTCTCGACCGCACACGGCTCACCGCCGAGAACGCGACCATCGAGATCAACACCGACCGCCCGACCGGATACCAGATGCTCGGCGACCATCCCCTGTTGGTGACCGCGTTGACCAACCTCATAGAGAACGCGATCGCCTACTCCCCACCGGGCAGTCCGGTGACGGTGAGCAGGTCTCTGCGCGACGGATGTGTCGCGGTCGCGGTCACCGATCGAGGAATCGGGATCGAGCGCCAGTACCAGGAGCGCGTGTTCGAGCGCTTCTTCCGCGTCGACAAAGCGCGGTCGCGGGCAACGGGAGGCACCGGTCTGGGGCTTGCGATCGTCAAGCACGTCGCCGCGAATCACCACGGCGACATCGTGCTGTGGAGCAAGCCCGGAACCGGCTCGACGTTCACCCTGCTCATCCCCGCTCATTTCGAAAAGCCCGACAACGAGCCCGCCGCAACGCGGCACGATACGGCGGTCGGACAATGAGTCCGACCGGAACCGCACCCGGAATCGGGTGGAACAGAACCGAGAAAGCAACGGAGGACGCAACGGTGACGCGTGTGCTGATCGTGGAGGACGAGGAGTCGCTGGCGGATCCGCTCGCATTCCTGCTGCGCAAGGAAGGGTTCGAGACCACGATCGCGGGCGACGGACCCACGGCGTTGGCAGAGTTCGACCGGGGCGGGGCAGACATCGTCCTCCTCGACCTGATGTTGCCGGGCATGAGCGGCACCGACGTGTGCAAGCAGTTGAGGAGCCGTTCGGGTGTGCCGGTCATCATGGTGACCGCCCGCGACAGCGAAATCGACAAGGTCGTGGGACTGGAACTCGGTGCCGACGACTATGTGACCAAGCCGTACTCGGCCCGGGAACTCATCGCCCGGATCCGTGCGGTGCTGCGGCGGGGCGCCGACCCCGACATCGAGATCGGGCAGGACGACGCCGTGCTTGCGGCCGGTCCGGTGCGCATGGACGTCGACCGCCACGTCGTGCAGGTCAACGGTGAGGACGTCGCCCTACCGCTGAAGGAGTTCGATCTGCTCGAATACCTGCTGCGTAATTCGGGACGCGTTCTGACGCGTGGGCAGCTCATCGACCGAGTGTGGGGAGCGGACTACGTGGGCGACACGAAAACCCTCGACGTCCACGTCAAGCGGCTGCGTTCGAAGATCGAGACCGACCCCGCGAAGCCGCAGCATCTCGTGACGGTGCGCGGCCTGGGTTACAAGCTGGAGGGCTGACGCCCGGTGCGTGGTTTCGGTAGCCGCAGCTACCGAAACCACGCGTGGGTCAGTGGTGGTGCTCGGCGACCGCGGTAGCGGGATGGATCGCGATCAGTCCGAGGCCTTCGCGACGCTTGCACAGGCGGGCGAGTTCGTCGTAGGCCGGCTTACCGATGAGCTCCCGGAGCTCGGGGGCGTACGACTGCCATACCGGCTTCGTGCCGACATGCGCATCGGGTGAGCCGGAGCAGTACCAGTCCAGATCGTGGCCGCCCTCACCCCAGCCTCGCCGATCGAATTCTGTGATCGCGGTGCGCAGGACCTCGGTGCCGTCCGGTCGTTCCACCCAATCCTGGGTCCGGCGGATCGGGAGCTGCCAGCACACGTCCGGCTTCATCTCGAGCGGCTCGATCCCGCGACGCAGCGCCATCTTGTGGAGCGCGCAGCCCACACCGCCCTCGAAGCCCGGACGATTCAGGAAAATGCACGCGCCCTTGTAGCGGCGCGTGCGCAGCGCGGGTTCGTCCTCGAGCTCGTCCTCCTCGAGGAACCCCTTCTTGCCGAGTCCCTTCTCCATGAATTGCCAGTCGTCGGGAGTGAGATGCTTCACCGCCCTGGCCAGTTTCTTCCGGTCGTCGCTGTCGGTCAGGAAGGCTCCGTGCGAGCAGCACCCGTCGTCGGGTCGCTCGGAAATGATGCCTTGGCACGAGGGTGTCCCGAACACGCAAGTCCACCGGGAGAGCAGCCAAGTCATGTCTGCAGCGATGATGTGTTCGTCGTTGTCGGGGTCGGTGAACTCGACCCACTCGCGTGGAAAGTCGAGAGGAACTTCTGGGGCCGGAACGATCTTGGGCTGAGCTCCGGACATACCTGCTGTCACAACCCCCGACGGTAGACCCAGTACCGTATTCATGTGCGCCTAGGGGTACTCGACGTCGGAAGCAACACCGTTCATCTGCTGGTGGTGGACGCCCATCGTGGCGGCCACCCCACACCTATGAGCTCGACCAAGGCAACACTGCGGTTGTCCGAGAACATCGACGACGACGGGAACCTCACCGTCTCCGGTGCCGATCGACTCGTGGAGACGGCAGGGGAGTTCGCCAGCATCGCCGCGACCTCCGGGTGCGGTGAGCTCATGGCCTTCGCCACCTCGGCTGTCCGCGATGCAGGGAACTCGGAGGAAGTCCTCGCCCGGGTCCGGAACGAGGCCGGGGTCAACCTCGACGTCCTGTCGGGAGTCGACGAGGCTCGACTGACGTTCCTGGCGGTGCGCCGCTGGTACGGGTGGAGTGCCGGCCGCATCCTCAATGTCGACATCGGTGGTGGCTCGCTCGAGCTGACCTTCGGCGGTGACGAGGACCCGGACCTGGCGTACTCACTGCAGCTCGGTGCCGGGCGTCTGACCCGTGACTGGTTCCGGGAGGACCCTCCCGGAAAGCGCCGTATCGCGGCATTGCGCGACTGGCTCGATGCCGAGCTTGCGGAGCCGACGAAGCATCTGCGTCATGCCGGCGACCCGGACCTTTCCGTTGCGACTTCCAAGACTTTCCGCACACTGGCACGATTGACAGGTGCAGCACCGTCGTCGGCGGGTATCCGTGTACGGCGGACGTTGACCGCGAGCGGCCTACGGCAGCTGATCGCGTTCATTTCGCGGATGACGACGTCCGACCGTGCTGAGCTCGAGGGTGTGAGCTCGGACCGGTCCCAGCAGCTCGTCGCGGGTGCGCTGGTGGCCGAAGCGAGCATGCGGGCGCTCGGGGTGGAAACCCTGGAGATCTGCCCGTGGGCGCTGCGTGAGGGTTTGATTCTTCGGAAGCTCGACACTGAGATGGGCGGCGAACTGGTGGTGGCATCCAAGTGACCGACGGCAAGAGCACGGATACCGGACAGATTTCGGTAGCGGAACTGCTCGCGCGGAACGGCAAGAAGGTGGGTTCGCGCAGCGGTGGCCGCCGCCGTCGTGGCACCACCGGCGGGATCTCGGTGGCGGAACTGACCGGTGAGATTCCGATCACACGAGTGCCCGCGGAGCCGGAGCCGGCCGCGAAGCCGGAGCCCCGCAGCGGGTCGGTTGTCGACGATCGCAGTCCGCAGACGCCCGCGGTGGCGACCCCGAGGACTCCGAAAGTGGAGCCTGCCGTTCCTGAGACCCCACAGGTCGAGCCGGTCGTACCCGAGACCCCGAAGGTCGCGACACCGACCCTGTCGACTCCGGCACCGCCGTCCGCCAACGAACTGACGACGATCTCGCCGAAGGCGGCCGGCCCGAAGGTGGCCGACACGGACGCGACGACGGTGACTCCTGCTGTCGTCGAGTCCACCACCGCCAAGTCGGCCGGCCGTAAGCCCGCGGTCGGAAAGTCGTCCACCGGCAAGGCTGCTTTCGGAAAGGGCACCGTGGCGGACCGTCCGACCACGGTCTCGGACGGCGCGAAGGTCGAATCGCCGACCGAGATCATCCGCCCGGAGGCCCTGCCGCGTCGAGCGAGGGCACACTTGGACAACGTGGCCGGGCCCGTGCCGACGGTTTCGCCGGCATCACCGTCCTCGCGGGCATCGGATGTTCCGGAGCCCCGATTGCTCTCGGGTCCTGCGAGCGATCTTCAGGGAACCGGCGCCGACGACGATGACGGCGACACCGACACCATCGGTATCACGAAGGACGAGGACGGCGGTAAGGCGTCCTCGAAGAGCAAGTCCTCGTCGAAGGGCAAGGCTGCGCCGAGCAAGGGGTCCGCGAAGAGCAAGACCGGCTCCAGCGGAAAGGCGGCGTCGAAGGACGAGGCCGGGTCGTCCGGTGCGTCGTCGAAGAGCAGCTCCGGCAAGGGCAAGCCCGACACCACCACGGACGACAGCGTCGACGGGTCCGGGGGCAGCGCCAAGCAGTGGATGCTGCTCATCGGAGAGAGCGTCGCTGCGATCGTCGTCGGCGGTCTGTTGTTCAAGGGTTTCGAGAAGCTGTGGGACATGATGCCGTGGGTGGCGTTCGGTCTTGCGTTGCTGGTGATCGTCGGCCTCGTGGCGCTGGTGCGGGTTCTGCGCCGCACAGACGACATCACCAGTCAGCTCATCGCTGTCGGGGTGGGTGCGTTCGTGGCGTTCGGTCCGCTGCTGTTCCTACTACCCAACGGTTGAGGCTGCGGTCATGGTGACGGCGCGGCGTATCCCGGTGGGGCTGTCGACGGCCTCGGTGTATCCAGAGAACACCGAGGCTGCCTTCCGGTTCGCCGCCGACCTCGACTACGACGGGGTCGAACTCATGGTGTGGGCAGACCCGGTGAGTCAGGATCCCGGGGCGGTACAGCGGCTTGTGCGCAAATACGGGATTCCCGTGCTCGCGGTGCATGTGCCGTGCCTGCTCATCTCGCAGCGGGTCTGGGGCTCAGATCCGGTGGCGAAGCTCGGGCGGTCGGTCGAGGCAGCGGAAATCCTGGGTGCGTCGACCGTAGTGGTGCACCCGCCCTTCCGCTGGCAGCGCCGATACGCCGAGGGGTTCGTCGAGCAAGTGAAGACTCTCGGGCAGGGCAGTCACGTGTCGGTCTCGGTCGAGAACATGTATCCGATGCGTGCGGACGTGCTGTTTCGCGACCGTGGCGCACACCGCCTGCGGCGTCGCGGCGGCCCCGGGCCGGCGGTGTCGGCCTACAGCCCGTCGCTCGATCCCACCGACACCGGCTTCGATCACTACACGCTCGACCTGTCGCACACCGCTACCGCGGGGATGGATGCGCTCGCACTCGCCGAACGGATGGGGCAGAGCCTCAACCACCTGCACCTCGCAGACGGTCGAGGGTCGTCGGTGGACGAACACATGATCCCCGGGGCAGGGGACCAGCCGTGCGCCGAGGTGTGTCGGAGACTCGCCGCCGGCGACTTCGCGGGCCAGGTGGTGCTCGAAGTGAGTACGCAGAGCGCGCGGACCCGGGCCGAGCGGTCGGTGATGCTCGGTCGGGCACTCTCGTTCGCACGAAAGCACCTCGATCGCCCTGCGCAGAGCGCGATCACCACGCGCCCCGAGCATCCACGCGCAGCGGACGTCGCCCGAATGCCCGGTGCCGATGTGCCCGTGCCGGACGGTGAGGGTTGGTCAGAGAGCGCTGATTCCGGCAGCGAGAACCGCGACACCTGAGATCACGACGCCGACGGTCAGCGATGCGGCGCCGAGCCACACCGATGCAATCATGCGTCCTGGTCGTGCGGGATTCGCACCCAGTACCGACAGGAAGAAGCCCGCCGGAACGAGGATCGCGGAAGTCAGGACGGCGATGGCACCGGCGGCCGCCCATCCCGGTGATGCGCCGGCTACGTGGGTGGTGACGGCGACGAGGAGTCCGAGTGTCACGAGTACTCCCGCGTGTGCGTGCCCGGCGCGGAAGAAGGACTTCTGAAGATCGTTGGTGGGCACGCCGCCGTTCGCGACGCGGAGTAGGAAAGTGCCCCCGAAGGCAATGCCTGCGACGGTCAGCAGTGTCGCTCCGAGAACGATGACGAGCATGGGATGCATGGGGATGCCTCTGTCCCTAGATTGGATAGTGAAGGTATCCAATACTGGATAGTTGTAGTATCTGATGTCAAGAGGGAATCGGAGGTGACCATGCGGATCTCGGAATTGGCGGCGCGCACCGGTGTGCCGCTGGCCACTGTGAAGTACTACCTGCGTGAAGGACTGCTGATGCCCGGTCGCGCAACGAGCGCGACGCAGGCACAGTACGACGACACGCACATGAGGCGACTCGGTTTGGTCCGCGCGCTTGCAGGTCAGGGGCTTCCGCTCGACAAGATCAAGGCGGTCGTCGCGCTCGCCGAGAATCCGGACGAGAATCTGTTCGTCGCCCTCGGTAAGGCGGTGATGGCGCTCCCTCCCTATGTCGACAACCCACCCGACGCCGACTACCCGCGCACTCGCGCGCTGCTCGAGCGGCTCGGTCAGTTGTACGACCCGAAGTTCACCGCCGTCGCCCAACTCGAACGCGCGCTCGCGGCGCTCGAATCGGCCGGTCTGACCATGTCCGACCGGCGTATCGACGTCTACGGCGAGCACATCCGCGAGATCGCGGACCTCGACGTCAACCTCCTTCCGGCGACCTCGCGGCAGGAGACCGTCGAAGCCGCCGTGCTCGGTACCGCGCTGTACGAACCGGTACTTGCCGCGATGCGTCGCCTCGCGCACCAGCACCGCGCCGCCCGGATCTTCTCGGCAGTAGCCGACTCCGACCTCCCAGACCCCACCGACGCAGATCGACACCCGCAGGAGAACCAGTGACCACCGACCATCCTTTCCGCGACCTGACCACACTCACGACCACCGGCGAGGGCGCCTGGTCGGCGCACATCGCGCCCACCTGGACCATCGGACCCAAGGTGCACGGCGGATGCATGCTCGCGGTGAGTGCCGCCGCAGCCCGCCGCGCCGGGATCGGCGCCGGAGCCGACCCCGCGGTCCAGCCTCTCGCGGTGAGCGCGTCCTTCGTGTCCGCGCCGGACCCGGGCGACGTCCAGGTCACCACCGTGGTCCGAAAGCTGGGCAAACAGGTCTCCGTGGTGGAGACCGAACTCGGGCAGGACGGCCGTGTCGCGGTGCGGGCGAGCGTCACGCTCGGTGTGCCCGACGGTGGCGAGCCGCGGTACGCCGTACCGCACCCGGCCACCGAGATGCCCGCCCAGCCGCCCGAGAACGCGCTGGTGGTCACTCCTGCTCACCCGATGGGACAGATCGTGAACCTGTGCGGCTCTGTCGACATGCGCGTCGACGAGTCGACCGCGGGATTCCTGCGTGGCGACCAGGAAGGTGATCCACGCATCGCGATGTGGACGAAGCTACGTCCCGCCGACGAGAGGGACCTCGACACGGTCGCACTGTTCGCCCTCATGGCGGGCGACATCTCGGCTCCCGTGACGATGAATCGCGGTATGTTCGGGTGGGCGCCCACCGTGCAGCTGACCGCCTACCTGCGCGCGCTCCCTGCGCAGGGCTGGTTGCGCCTGACGAACGAGAGCATCGTGCTCGGGCAGACCTGGTTCGAGTCGGATCACACCGTGGTCGATTCGGCGGGGGCCGTCGTGGTGCAGTCCCGTCAGCTCGCGATGATCCCGCGCTGACGATCCGATCGGCCGACGGCCCGGACGACCACGGGACTGCGATGCGTGCCACAGCGGGACCCGTGGCACGCTGTCACCCATGACGAGAATTGCGGTGATCGGTGGCGGCAGGATCGGTGAGGCACTGATCTCGGGGCTGCTGCAGAACGGCTACGCGACCAAGGACCTCGTGGTGGTCGAGAAGCTGCCCGAGCGAGCAGACGAACTGGCGCGCGCGTATGCGATCCGCGTCACCGACGGCACGGCCGATGCGGCCGAGGGCGCCGACGTGATCGTCGTGGCAGTGAAACCGGGCGATGTCGATACGGTGATCGCCGACGTGACCTCGGCCGACCTCGACAGCGACACCGAGCAGATCGTCGTCTCGCTCGTTGCGGGCGTCACGACCGCCCACTACGAGAACAAGCTCCCCGCGGGCTCTCCTGTCGTCCGTGTGATGCCCAACACCCCGATGCTCGTCGGGCAGGGCGCGAGCGTGCTTGCCTCGGGACGTCATGCGAAGGGCGAGCACCTCGACCTCGTACGCGAGATGCTCGGATCGGTGGGCACCGTGTCGGTGGTGCCCGAATCGCAGATGGATGCGGTCACCGCGGTCTCGGGCTCAGGTCCCGCCTACTTCTTCCTCGTCGCCGAGGCGATGATCGACGCCGGTGTTGCGCTCGGCCTGAGCCGCACCGTAGCCACGGATCTCGTGGTGCAGACCATGACCGGCTCGGCTGCGATGCTCGCGCATTCAGGGGAGAACGCGGCGGACCTGCGTGCTGCCGTGACGTCGCCCGGGGGCACCACGGCCGCAGCGATCAAAGAATTCGAGCGAGGCGGTATCCGCACCGCGTTCTATGACGCGCTCGACGCCGCACGGCAGCGATCGGTGCAGCTCGGCGCCCGTTCCGAATAGCCGAACTTCCCGGCGCCGGGCCTCGCAACACGCCGTAACTGTGTGACAGAAGTGAAATTGGTGGCCGCCATCGTCGCACAGGAACCATTCGTCACGCTAAGCTCGAATGAGCACGTGCGTGTCTGTTCCGCCGGAGGGGAAGCCGGCGGCGCGGACGTGCCGGAGGTGTGTAATGGTTTCAGGAAATACACCGTCGAAGGGTCAACCCCAAGACGGACAGTCGGTCCTCGCAGGTACCCAATTCCTGACGGTCGCCGAAGTGGCGTCGTTGATGAGGGTGTCGAAGATGACCGTGTACAGGCTCGTACACAGCGGTGAGCTGCCGGCTGTGCGCGTGGGGCGTTCGTTCCGCGTGCACGCAAAGGCGGTTCACGACTATCTCGAGACATCGTATTTCGACGTCGGATAACCCGACTCGGAGGCTGTCGAAGCACGGAGCGGACCTCGATTTCATCCGGTCGTTCCTGCACCGGTACGATTGCTATTCGTCGTACCGGTCAGCCGGTGTCGTGAGGCACTGACCTCGTCACCACGAGGCCCAGCGTCCGACAGAAGAAGGCGTACGTCACCGGCGTGCGCAGGAACGCTATTAGAACGTGAGGGATGCCCACATGGGGTCTGTGATCAAGAAGCGCCGCAAGCGCATGTCGAAGAAGAAGCACCGCAAGCTGCTCCGCCGCACTCGTGTGCAGCGTAGGAAACTCGGCAAGTAAGTCACTGTCGATATCGGCATCCGAGCTGCCGCCGGTAGCCGGACCGCCGAACGAATGCCCGTCACCCATGGTGGCGGGCATTCGGCGTTCCTGCACGGTGAGCAACTCGACGTTTACCCAGGTGTCATGCGATGTTGCCGATGTCACCGTATTGTTGTAGCGCATACCGTCCTGTGGCGAGGTGGGGCCGACGACGGAGATGTTCTGCGAGCAGGGGGTGCTGTGACTTCACACGGGCGACAGACCGAGCCGCCAGGTGTCGTACTGGTGACGGGCGCGAGCCGATTTCTCGGTGGCTTCCTCGTCACCCGGCTGGCTCAGAACCCGGACATCGAACGCGTCATCGCCGTCGATACCCAGTCACCCACCAAAGACATGCATCGCCGCATGGGACGCGCCGAGTTCGTCCTCGCCGACATCAGGAACCCGCTGATCGGCAAAGTCATCAGAAACATGAACGTGGACACAGTCGTGCACGCCTCGGCGGTCACCAAGGCGCCCAAGTCCGGCGCACGCGCCGCGATGAAGGACATGAACGTCATCGGCGCGATGCAGTTGTTCGCGGTGTGCCAGAAGGCGCCGTCGGTGCGCAAGGTGGTGCTGCGGTCGTCGTCGGTCGTCTACGGCTCGAGCGCCAAGGACCCCGCGAAGTTCACGGAGGAGATGAGCGCGCGGCGTCGGCCCACCGGTGCGTTCGCCCGCGACATGATCGAGATCGAGGGCTACCTGCGAGGCCTCGCGCGGCGGCGCAGCGACATCGACACCACGATTCTGAGGCTCGCACCCACGGTCGGTAACCGACTTCCGGGATCGGTCTCGAACTATCTCACCTCGCCGCTGGTACCCAATGTCCTCGGCCGCGACGCACGGCTGCAGTTGCTGCACGAGGAGGATGCGCTCGGCGCCCTCGAATGCGCGACGCTCGGCGGGCCGCCCGGTACCTACAACGTGGCGGGCGACGGCATCGTGATGATGACGCAGGCGGTGCGCCGGGCCGGTGGCCTGACCGTGCCGATGCCCTACGGCCTGTTCCGCAATGTGGGCCATGCCCTCGTGGGATCGGTCATGAAGTCGTTCACGAAGGAAGAACTCGACTATTTCCACTTCGGATGCGGTCTCGACACGAGACGCATGCGTGAAGAACTCGGATTCGAACCGCGCTGGACCACAAAGGAAGCCCTCGACGACTTCGCGCGAGGAATCGGGATGTCCCGCCTCGTGAAGTCCGAATGGGTCGACAGAGCCGAATCGATGCTGCTTTCCGCCCTCGGGGAGCGAACGGAGGTGCGATGACTCAGGTTGCCAAGGTCATACCGCTGCATGGAGGAAGCCGCCGCACCGCTCCGGGTCGGCCCGGGGAGTCCTTCGCGGCGCACCCGTCGCAGGGCAGCCCGACCGAGCGTGCCGCACCGCTGCCATCGCAGCACACGGCCGTCGACGGTTTCCTCGACGAGCTGCGCACCGCCCTGATCGGGCACGTCACGGGTGGCGCCGAGTTCATCAGGCGCCGGATGACCGGAGACTACGAGGTCGACGACTTCGGCTTCGACCCGCATTTCAACGACAACATCCTCATGCCTGCGCTGCGTCCGCTGTTCGACAGGTGGTTCCGCGTCGAAGTCCGGGGGATCGAGAACATTCCGGCCGATGGTCGTGCACTCATCGTCGCGAATCACGCGGGTACCTTGCCCGTCGACGCCCTGATGACCTCCGTCGCAGTGCACGACCGCGCGCACCGGCCGCTGCGGATGCTCGCGGCCGATTTGGCCTTCGACATGCCGGTCGTCGGCACTGTGGCGCGCAAGGCAGGACACACCCTCGCGTGCCACCCCGACGCCGAACGACTTCTCAGGGAAGACCAGGTCGTCGCCGTGTTCCCGGAGGGGTACAAGGGGCTCGGCAAGCCGTTCAAGGAGCGGTACAAGCTGCAGCGTTTCGGGCGCGGCGGTTTCGTCTCCGCCGCCCTGAAGACACACGCGCCGATCATCCCGTGCTCGATCGTGGGGTCCGAGGAGATCTATCCGAACATCGCCGACCTCACCTCGCTTGCGCGGTTGCTCGGCCTGCCCTACTTCCCGGTCACGCCGCTCTTTCCTGCGCTCGGACCTCTCGGTGCGGTGCCGCTGCCGTCCAAGTGGTACATCGAATTCGGCACACCCATCGCCACCGACATCCACGACGAGGCATCGGCCGACGATCCGATGGTGTTGTTCGAGGTCACCGACCATGTCCGTGAAGTGATCCAACAGACCCTCTACAAACTGCTCACTCGCCGCCGGAACGTCTTCCTCGGCTGACGCCTTGGGTCAGGCGGTCTTGTCGCGTCGTCGTCCGAGCACGATCGCGACCGCGCCGCCGGCCGCGCCGAGTCCGAGCGCCGTCGGCACACCGACCTTCGCCGCCTTACGTGCCGTGCGGAAGTCCCGTACTTCCCAGCCCCGGGTGCGTGCGACCTGCCGCAGATCGGGATCGGGATTGATCGCGACCGCCGTTCCCACCAGCGACAACATCGGCACGTCGTTGTGGCTGTCGGAATACGCGGTGCACCGCTTGAGGTTGAGGCCCTCGCGGATCGCGAGGGCGCGCACCGCGTGGGCCTTGCCGAGTCCGTGCAGGATGTCGCCGACGAGACGGCCGGTGAACACCCCGTTCTCCGACTCCGCGACGGTGCCCAAGGCGCCGGTCAGGCCGAGGCGTTTGGCGATGACGTCGGCGAGTTCGACCGGGGTTGCCGTGACGAGCCACACCTGCTGACCTGCGTCGAGGTGCATCTGCGCGAGCATGCGGGTTCCGGGCCAGATCTTGTCGGCGATGATGTCGTCGTAGACCTCTTCACCGAGTCGACGAAGTTCCGCGGTGGATCTGCCCTGCACGAAGGAGAGGGCCTTGTCGCGGCCGCTTGCGACGTCGTCGCTGTTCTCCTTGCCGGTGATCCGGAACTTCACTTGTTGCCACGCGAACTCGAAGAGGTCGGTCTTGCGGAAGTAGTTCCGCGCGACGAGCCCGCGGGCGAAGTGGATGATCGACGCTCCCTGCACCATCGTGTTGTCGACGTCGAAGAACGCGGCCGCTGTCAGGTCGGTCGCGCCGCGGGCGCCGGAGTCGGTACCGGGCTCGATTCCCGCTTCCGGTTCACTCCGCGCACCGTGCAGTGCGAGAGCCGCGTCGGCGCTCGCCTCACCGGCGAGATTGGCGCGGACCTCTTCCTCGCTCGGCCCGAATTTGCGCGACAACAGGCGCCGGCCGGGCCGAATGATGCGCGCCCACGCCTCACCCATACCCCGCCCGTATGGCAACGAACGTTCAGGCACCCGCACCTCCCGTGTCGTGACGGTCGTGCCGACCCAGCGTCACACCCCGATGCACGACCCGCCCGCAAGCGTAGCCCGTGGTGGACGCGTTATCAGGCTTCGACGTTCGGCCGATCCGTGGGTGTGACCTTCGTCTCCGGGGCTGATGCCGCAGAGTGGACGTCATGACCGATCAACCCTCCGGCCCGGCCGGGACCCCTGCATCCGCTCACGAGGTGACACTCCTGGTTCGTGCCGGGTGCGGTAGTTGCGGACCTGCGCGCACGGTTCTCGAAGCGTTGTGTGCGGACTTCGGTTTGCAGGTCACCTGCATCGATGTGGATGAAGCTGCCGCCACCGACCCTGAATTGCGGGCCGAGTTCGGGGACCGTCTGCCCGTGGTGCTCCTCGACGGTAAGGAGCACAGCTACTGGGAGGTCGACGAGCCGCGATTGCGCGCAGATCTCGCCCGGTGACGTGATGCCACTCGGCCGTGGCGCAGGTGGGAAGCACATTCGGGGGCTCTCGAGCAACTTTGTGCATGGCTTCACAAGCAGTTACCGTGGTGAGGACGAAATCCCGGATCACCGTGAGGCCGGACGTGTCCACCGGCCGGACGAGGAGCCACGAACGTGACGCAACCGCACCCACCGCAGGGCGAAGACGCCCGCGGCACCGCCGGGACCGGCGAGGGTGCCACTCCCAATTCCGGGCAGGTCGCTCCGAGTTCTCAGTATCGGGATATTCCCCAGGCTACTGTGACGCGTCTCGCGAACTATCTGCGGGTCCTCGGTAGCCTCTCCGAGGCGGGCACACTCATCGTCTCGAGTGAGGAATTGGCGAGTGCGGCCGGGGTCGGATCGGCGAAGCTTCGCAAGGACCTCTCCTTCCTCGGGCCGAACGGAGTGCGCGGTGTCGGCTACGACGTCCTGCGCCTCCAGGCGCGCATCGAGAATGCGCTCGGGCTCGACCGCGGACACCGTGTCGTTCTCGTCGGAGTGGGCAATCTCGGTCGCGCTCTCGCCTGTTACCCCGGATTCGATCGTCGCGGCTTCACCCTCGCAGGCCTGTTCGACGCTGATCCGGCCCTGGTGGGGTCGACCGTGGGCGATCTCGTGGTCCGGGGAGTCGACCGGCTGGAATCCGACGCTCGTGAGTTGGGTGCCACCATCGGGGTCGTGGCCACACCCGAGGATGCCGCGCAGGACGTCTGCGACGTGCTCGTGCGTTCCGGTGTCCGCAGTGTCCTGAGCTTCGCTCCGATCGAGCTCGACGTGCCCGAACACGTCGAGGTGCGCCGCGTCGACCTGGCGGTCGAGATGCAGGTGCTCTCGTTCAACAGTGCTCGAAACGACGAACTTCTCCGGGCAGCCGGGGGAGCACACACGGCGGGTATCCCGCCCACCCGCGGCCCGCTCGGGTCTGCGGTGTCCACGCCGAGTCCGGCTCGGCGATCCAGAACAGGTAAGGCGGGCCCGCTGGGTTCGGCCGTGACCAGAAACGGATCGGTGATTGCGCCGTGAGTGTTCTCCTCGTTGGCATTTCGCATCGGAGCGCCCCGGTGTCGGTTCTCGAGAAGGTGGCCGTCGCGGACACCGACCGGCCCAAGCTGACCGACAAGATGATGGCGTCGGATCACATCTCCGAGGCGATGATCGTCTCGACCTGCAATCGGGTCGAGATCTATGCCGTGGTCGACGCCTTCCACGGGGCGCTCGCCGATGTCAGTGAATTGCTGTCGGAACACGCCGGCCTGACTCTCGCGGATCTGCACAAGCATGCCTACGTGCGCTACAGCGAAGCCGCGGCGGAGCATCTCTTCTCGGTGGCCAGCGGCCTCGATTCCATGGTCGTCGGCGAACAGCAGATCCTCGGACAGATCCGCACCGCATACGCGACCGCCGACGCCCAGCAGGCTGCGGGGCGTGCACTGCACGAACTCGCCCAGCAGGCATTGCGCGTCGGCAAGCGTGTGCACTCGGAGACCGGGATCGATTCGGCCGGTGCCTCCGTCGTCTCGGTTGCACTCGACAAGGCCGGTGCGCTGTTCGGTGGCGGAGGTTTGGGGGGACGGACCGCCGCGGTGATCGGTGCAGGTGCGATGGGTGGTCTGGCTGTGGCGCACCTGACGCGGTCGGGCATCGCCAAGATCATCCTCACGAACCGCACCCGCGACCGGGCCGAGCGGCTCGCCGCGACTGCCCGCGGAAACGGCGTCGAAGCCGAGGTCGTCGATTTCGGTGATCTGGCCGCAGCGCTGGCTCAGGCCGATGTTGCTGTCACCTGCACCGGAGCGGTCGGTACGGTCGTCACGCTCGCCGACGCCCACCGTGCTCTGGCACAGTCCGGTCGTGGCGAACGCCCGCTGGCGATCTGTGATCTCGGACTTCCCCGCGACGTCGAACCCGCTGTGTCGGGACTTCCCGGCGTGACTGTCTTCGACATGGAGGCTTTGCAGCGCGATCCCGCCGCCGGTGCTGCTTCCGATGACGCCGAGGCGGCCCGCGCGATCGTGGCGTCGGAGCTTGCCGGGTACCTCACCACCCAGCGGCTTGCGGAGGTGACGCCCACAGTCACCGCGCTGCGTCAACGTGCAGCGGAGGTCGTCGAGGGCGAACTCATGCGCCTCGATTCCCGGCTTCCCGATCTCGGAGACGGCCAGCGCGACGAGGTCGCGCGCACGGTGCGCCGTGTCGTCGACAAGTTGCTGCACGCACCGACCGTGCGGGTGAAGCAGCTTGCGTCGACACCGGGCGGCGACCAGTACGCCGAGGCACTGCGGGAGTTGTTCGAACTGCGACCGGGGGCAGTCGAAGCTGTTGCGACCCCCACGAAAGAACTGGGGTCACTGACCGACCCGACCACGTCGGTGGATCTGTCCGCCGCACTTGATCCGGTCATCACGACGGAGCTTCGTGCTCCACGAAAGGACGGCAAGGTATGAGCGCCGAAGCCACCCGGATCGACGCACCGCGCGAGCAGCGCACATTGCGCATCGGTACCCGGGGCAGCGTGCTCGCCACCACCCAGGCAGGCACTGTTCGCGACGCCCTGATCGCCGCCGGGCATCCGGCAGAACTCGTGGTCATCACGACCAAGGGCGACATCACGCCCGGGCCTGTGCAGCGCATCGGTGTCGGTGTGTTCACCGCAGAACTCCGCGAGGCCTTGCTGGCCGGTGAAGTGGACGTGGCGGTGCATTCGTACAAGGACCTGCCCACGAAGCAGGATCCGCGCATGGTCGTCGCAGCAGTTCCTCCTCGCGAGGATCCGCGCGATGCGCTCGTCGCTCGCGACGGGCTGGTGCTCGGGGAACTGCCGGCCGGATCGAAGGTAGGCACCTCCGCGCCGCGGCGCCGTGCACAGCTGGCTGCGATGGGCCTCGGTCTACAGCTCGAGCCGCTGCGCGGCAACATCGACACCCGCATCGGCAAGGTCGATTCGGGTGAGCTCGACGCGATCGTCATCGCTCGGGCGGGCCTGTCGCGCATCGGGCGGCTCGATCGGGTCACCGAAGCACTCGAGCCGGTACAGATGCTGCCGGCGCCGTCCCAGGGCGCGCTTGCCGTCGAGTGCCGCGCCGAGGACGCCGCCTTGATCGACATACTCGCCCAACTCGACGATCCGGCGAGTCGCGCGGCCGTTGTCGCGGAGCGTGCGTTGCTCGCCGAGCTCGAAGCAGGGTGCACCGCGCCGGTGGGTGCGATCGCAGAGGTCGTCGAATCGCTCGACGACGACGGCCGTGTCTTCGAGGAACTGTCCGTACGTGGGTGTGCGGCCGCGCACGACGGATCGGATGTACTCCGCGCGAGCATCGTCGGTTCGCCCGACCGCGCAGAGGAGCTCGGAAGGGCACTCGCCCGAGAACTGCTCGACCTCGGTGCGAAAGAACTGATCGTCGACGACGAACAGTGGGCCGCCGATGATTGACGTTTCCCTTCAGCCCCGAATTTCCCTTACCGCAGATTTGATTGCACTGGAGAACAACCGATGAGCCGAGTCCGAAAGAACACTCCCGGACGGATCCTGTTCGTGGGGTCGGGTCCGGGAGACCCGGCGTTGCTCACCGTTCGAGCGCGCGACGTCCTGACGGGTGCCACGATCGCCTTCACCGACCCCGATGTCGACAGGGATGTCGTCGCTCTCGTCGGTACCGACCTCGGCACCGACCCGGAGACGGGCGAGCCGGTCGCCGATGTGCGTCCCGCACTGGGCGAGCCCGCCGAGGTGGCCAAGACCTTGGTCGCCGAAGCGAAGAACGGTCACGATGTGGTGCGCCTCGTTGCGGGCGACCCGTTGACCACCGATTCTGTGATCGCCGAGGTCAATGCCGTGGCGCGCACCCAGGTGGTGTTCGAGGTGCTGCCCGGTCTGCCCGCCGGTTCCGCAGTTCCCAGCTACGCGGGCATGGCTCTCGGTTCGTCCCACACCGAGGCCGACGTCCGCGGCGAGGTCGACTGGGCGGCGCTGGCCGCCGCTCCCGGCCCGCTGGTCCTGCACGCGACGTCCGGGCATCTCGCCGAGACCGCGAGCGCCCTCGTCGAGCACGGTGTAGCTCCGCAGACCCCCGCCGCCATCACGGTGCGCGGCACGACACGTCAGCAGCGCACCGTCGAGGCCACGCTGGCGACCCTCAACGACGCCGGCTCCGAATTCGTCGGACCGCTGGTCGTGACGGTCGGCAAGGTCGTGTCGCAGCGCAACAAGATGTCGTGGTGGGAATCGCGTGCCCTGTACGGGTGGACCGTGCTGGTTCCGCGGACGAAGGAGCAGGCCGGTGAGATGAGCGATCGGCTCGTCTCGCACGGTGCCATCCCGATGGAGGTGCCGACCATCTCGGTCGAGCCTCCGCGCAGCCCCGCCCAGATGGAGCGTGCTGTCAAGGGACTGGTCGACGGTCGCTACCAGTGGGTCGTGTTCACCTCGACGAACGCGGTGCGTGCCGTGTGGGAGAAGTTCGAGGAGTTCGGACTCGACGCCCGCGCATTCTCCGGTGTGAAGATCGCGTGTGTCGGCCAGGCAACCGCCGAGAAGGTGCGCTCGTTCGGAATCACCCCCGAGCTCGTCCCGACAGGCGAACAGTCGTCGGAGGGCCTGCTCGCCGAGTTCGCGCCGTACGACGATGTGTTCGACCCGGTCAACCGGGTGCTGTTGCCCCGCGCGGACATTGCGACCGAGACGCTCGCCGAGGGCTTGCGTGAGCGCGGCTGGGAGATCGACGACGTCACTGCCTACCGCACTGTCCGGGCCGCGCCGCCGCCGGCGGAGACCCGCGAGATGATCAAGACCGGTGGTTTCGATGCGGTGTGTTTCACCTCGTCGTCCACGGTCCGCAATCTCGTCGGCATCGCCGGAAAGCCGCACGCGCGCACCATCGTCGCGTGCATCGGTCCGAAGACCGCGGAGACTGCGATCGAGTTCGGACTGCGGGTGGACGTGCGACCCGAGACCGCGCAGGTCGGCCCTCTGGTCGAGGCGCTCGCCGAGCACGCCGCGCGACTGCGCGCCGAAGGCGCTCTGCCCCCGCCGCGGAAGAAGTCCCGCGCCCGCCGCTGACCCACTCGTGCGCGGTTCCGGTAGTGACTGTTACCGGAACCGCGCACGGACTCCCCGAACTGATGAGGGTCCTGACGACATGTTCCCCGATATCCGTCCCCGCCGATTGCGTACGACCGCGGCGATGCGTCGCCTGGTCGGGGAGACCTCGCTCGAACCCCGGCATCTCGTGCTGCCGATGTTCGTCGCCGACGGCCGCACCGAGCCGTGGGAGATCCCGTCGATGCCGGGCGTGTACCAGCACACCGACGAGTCGCTACTCACCGCCGCGACCGCTGCCGTCGAGGCCGGCGTAGGCGGCCTCATGTTGTTCGGTGTGCCGCGACCCGAAGACAAGGATGCGCGCGGTTCGGGTGCAACGGATCCCGATGGGGTGCTCAACCGTTCCCTCGCTGCCCTGCGCAGTGAACTCGGTGACTCCACAGTGATCATGGCCGATACGTGTCTCGACGAGTTCACCGACCACGGACACTGCGGGGTGCTCACCGCATCAGGTGTGGTCGACAACGACGCAACTCTCGAGCGGTACACGGAAATGGCAGTGGCGCAGGCAGAATCGGGCGCTCATGTGCTCGGCCCCAGCGGCATGATGGACGGGCAGGTGGCCTCGATCCGGGCGGCGCTCGACGCGGCCGGTCACGTCGACGTCTCGCAGCTCGCGTACACGGCGAAATACTCGTCCGCGTTCTACGGGCCGTTCCGTGAAGCGGTCGGCTCGTCGCTCGAGGGTGATCGCCGCACCTACCAGCAGGACCCGGCGAATCGGCGCGAGGCGCTGCACGAACTCGACCTCGATCTGGCCGAGGGTGCCGACATGGTGATGGTCAAACCGGCCATGTCGTATCTGGACATCCTGCGGGAGGTCGCGGACCGGTCGCCGGTTCCCGTTGCCGCATACCAGATTTCGGGAGAGTACTCGATGATCACGGCCGCGGCCGCGAACGGCTGGATCGATCGTGACGCCGCGATCGCCGAATCGCTGCTCGGAATCAGGCGCGCGGGCGCCGACATCGTGCTGACCTACTGGGCTGCCGAAGTGGCAGGTACGTTGTCGTGAGCTTCCCACTGCCACCGACCCCCGACCGGTCCGCTCCTGTCGATAGGCCGACCCCGCAGGACATCGTCACCGCCTACCAATTGTGGTGCGGAGTTCTGCTTCTCACTGTGGTGACCCTGCTGTTCGGAGCCTTCGACCTCTGGAACGGGCGGTCCGAACTGGTCGACATGATGACCGAGATGACGGCCGACACGCAGGAACTCTCCCGTTCGGACCTCGACGCCGCGATCCCGATGGTCGTGATCCTCACCGTCGTCTTCGGGCTGGCCATCGTCGGTCTGCTTTATCTTGCCGTCCGGAAGATGTGCAAGGGGAAGAACTGGGCGCGCATGGCGTTGACCATGATCGGCGTGTTCATGACCCTCTCGACGCTACCGACGGTATTCGGTGTTGGTGTCGGCGGCGGTGGATCCGGACTGGCCCTCGGCGTCATCTCCATCGTCCAGGCCGTGCTGACGGTGGGTGCGATCGTGCTGATGCATCGTCGCGAGTCCAACGCGTATTTTCTACGGCTACCGGAGAACTGACCTCTCGGCACCGGGTTTGCGCACCGCGCAGTGCAGAGTACGGTGGGCTCACCATCGTCGGCCCGCGTGGCCGAACTCCGTCGAGCGTAAGGACGTCATGCAGGTGGAACCCCGGCCCTACGGCCGTCGTCGCGAACTTGTGCTGATCGGTCTGATTGCCGTACTCGGTGTTGTGACAACGCTGCTCATCGTAATTCCCGGGGCACTCACCGCTTGACCGGCCGGGCCGAACCACGAGGCGCGTCCGAGCCGCTGTTCCACGAGCCGGGCGCGAGGTGGCGCACGGTCGCGTTCGGGCCCGTGTTCTGCGCGGTGGCCCTGATCGTCGAACTCATGACAGGCCCCGTCGTGCACTGGGTCGCGCTGCCGGCGCTTGCGATCGTCCTCGCGGGATTCGCCTATCTCATGGTGACCGCGGCGCGTCGCCACGTCAGTGTCGACCTCACTCACACGGTGTTGCGTCAGGGCACCGAGGAACTCGACGTCAGTGACATCGAGGCGGTACTGCCGCCCGCAATGGATTCGTGGGACGAACCGCAGCGCTGGGAGACAGCCCGCGTACTCGGAGAACTCGCCAACACTCCTCGCGGGCGGACCGCAATCGGGTTGCGGCTGCGAGGCGGGACGTTCGTGCGGGCGTGGGCCAAGGACGCCGACCGTCTCCGTGAACTCCTCGGAGAGCTGGTCGGCGCCTGAGAGCCCTGATCACGCCCTGGAGTCAGCGGCTCCCTCGCGGTCGAGCATTGCCGAGCCGAGCAGATACTCGGGCACACCGAGGCCCTCGACGAGAGTCATCACGTGCGGCCGCAATGTGCGGCAGCGTTCGTTGATCCCGCGCAGTACCGCTTTGGAGCGTTCGACCGACAGGTGCCGGTGCTCCATGAACCACGCCTTGTCCTCGTCGATGACCGTCAGCGCGAACAGATCGCACAGGTCCGAGAGCAGATTGCACGCGGCCTCGTCCTTGCAGTCGTCGATGGCCGCCACGAACGCTTCCAGGACGACACGGTCTATGTGGGCCCGGGCGGCGTGCAGCACATGGTCCTGCACGAAGTTGAATGCGTCGAACGGGTTGTCCTCGCGCTTGGTGGCGGCCTGCAGGCGCCGCGCTGCGGTCGATAGGAGGTACTGCTCGCGGTCCTCGAACATCGTGAGCTGCGTGCCCCGGTTGAAGAGGCTGCCGTCCTCCTCGTTGTCCTGGCGCGTATCGAGGATCGTCTGGATGATCTGCTGCGCCGCGGTGCGCTTCTTCACGACATCGGAGATCGTGTCGGCGGCGAACCGCATCCACTCCACGGGGCTCATCCCGCGGACCTCGTCGGCATACGCCGTGAGCAACTCCTTCGCGACGAGCTGCGTGAGCACGTGGTTGTCGCCCTCGAACGTGGTGAACACGTCGACGTCGGCGCGCAGTGCGGTCAACCGGTTCTCGGCCATGTAACCGGCGCCGCCGCATGCCTCGCGCGCTTCCTGGATGGCGCGGGCGGCGTGCCAGGTGTTGGCCACCTTGAGGCCGGCTGCGCGTCCCTCGAGCTCACGCTGTTCCTGCGGATCCACCTCGCCCGTCGGTACCGACTGGATGCGGTTCATCGTCGAGATCAGCTCGTTCTGAGCGAAACCCAGCGCGTAGGACTTCGCGATGTGCGGCAGCAGTCGTCGCTGGTGGACGAGGTAATCCATAAGGAGCACCTCGTCGTCGCGACCCGGCGCGTCGAACTGACGACGCAGCAGCGCGTACCGCGTCGCGATCGACAACGCGACACGGGCCGCGGCGCCGGCCGACCCGCCGACGGTAACCCGTCCTCGGACGAGGGTGCCGACCATGGTGAAGAAGCGGCGGCTCCCACTCTCGATGTCGGAGGTGTAGGTGCCGTCCGCGTCGACGTCCGCGTACCGGTTGAGCAGGTTCCCGCGCGGGACCCGCACATTGTCGAAGATGATCCGGCCGTTGTCGACGCCCGGCAGCCCGCCCTTGTAGCCGCAGTCGGAGGTCGTCACACCGGGAAGGTCGTTGCCGTCGTCGTCGCGGATGGGAACGACGAAACAGTGCACGCCGTACGATTCACCCTTCGTCACCAGCTGGGCGAACACTGCGGCGACCTCGGCGTGCTGCGCGGCGCCACCGATGTAGTCCTTGCGTGCCGACGCCGTGGGGGAGTGGATGACGAACTCATCTGTGGCCGGGTCGAATGTCGCGGTGGTCTCGAGGGCCTGCACGTCGCTGCCGTGACCGGTCTCCGTCATGGCGAAACAGCCGAGCAGGTCCAGATCGATCAGGGGCGAGATGTACTTGTCGTGGTGACGCTGCGTGCCGAGATTCTCGATGGCTCCGCCGAACAATCCCCACTGCACACCGGCCTTGACCATCAGCGACAGGTCGGACATCGCCAACATCTCGATCGACGCAACGGCGCCACCGGCATCTCCGGTGCCACCGGACTCGACGGAGAAGCCCGACTCGGCGTAACCGTGCTCTGCGAGGAGCCGCATCTGCTTCAGTGTGATCGCGCGGGCCTGTTCGAGGTCTGGGGTGTAGTGCGGTGCGAATGCCGGGTCGGCCATGTTCGTCCGGGCGCGCTCGCGTGCGCTGTGCCATGCGCCGTCGAGGGCCTTGCTCAGATGTTCACCTGTAGTCACCATGCCTGCGACCCTATGACCGCAACGCCGTCCAGTGGAGGCTTCGCGACTACTCGGCACGCTCGAATCTCGCTGTGAGATCCGTATCACAACGCTTATCGCACACCGATCGACTTTTTGGCAAATCGGGGGAAACTGGGACACTGGACGTCGTGACTGCGACTCCCGCTGCTTCCTCTGTCCACGACGCCGAATCGACGGCACTGTTCACCCGGGCATCGAAGGTAACTCCCGGCGGGGTCAATTCCCCGGTCCGCGCGTTCGGTTCGGTAGGCGGGACGCCTCGTTTCATCGCCTCGGGATCCGGCTACACGCTCACCGACGTCGACGGAAAGTCCTACGTCGACCTGGTGTGTTCGTGGGGTCCGTTGATCCTCGGCCATGCGCACCCCGCTGTCGTCGAGGCCGTGCGTACCACCGCGTCATCGGGTCTGTCGTTCGGCGCACCGACTGCCGGTGAGGTCGAACTCGCCGAGGAGATCGTCGCTCGGATCGCGCCCGTCGAGCAGGTCCGGTTGGTCAACTCCGGGACCGAGGCCACCATGAGCGCGGTGCGTCTCGCGCGCGGATTCACCGGGCGCACGAAGATCATCAAGTTCGCGGGCTGTTATCACGGTCACGTCGACGCCTTGCTCGCCGACGCCGGTTCCGGGCTCGCGACGTTCGGGCTGCCCACTTCGCCCGGTGTGACCGGGGCGCAGGCCGAGGACACCCTCGTCGTGCCGTACAACGATCTCGACGCCGTGCGCGCAGCCTTCGACGCGCACCCGGGCGCGATTGCCGCGGTGATCACGGAAGCCGCCGCAGGAAACATGGGCACCGTCCCGCCCGTCCCCGGGTTCAACGAGGGACTGCGCGCATTGACCCGTGAGCACGGCGCCCTGCTGATCATGGATGAGGTCATGACCGGGTTCCGTGCGAGTGCCACGGGCTGGTACGGCATCGACGGTGTCGCGGGCGACCTCATGACCTTCGGAAAGGTCATGAGCGGTGGCCTGCCTGCCGCTGCGTTCGGCGGTCGTGCTGACGTCATGGCACATCTTGCGCCCGCCGGCGCGGTCTACCAGGCGGGGACGTTGTCCGGTAATCCCGTCGCAGTTGCGGCCGGTCTCGCGAGCCTGCACGCAGCCGACACCGACGTGTATGCGGCACTCGAGCGGAACTCCGCCACACTCGGCGGGCTTCTCGGAGATGCGCTGACCGCCGCGGGCGTTCCGAACAGGATCCAGAATGCCGGGACGATGCTCAGTGTCTTCTTCACCGAGGACCCCGTCACCAATTACGACGAGGCGAAGGCCGCACAGACCTGGCGGTTCCCCGCATTCTTCCACGCCCTGCTCGCACACGGCGTGTATGCACCTCCGAGCGCATTCGAGACGTGGTTCGTCTCGTCGGTTCTGGACGACGATGCGTTCTCCAGGATCGCCGACGCACTCCCGCACGCGGCGAAGGCAGCGGCGGCCGCCACTGCATCCTGACCAGCGAGGGCTCTGACCTGAGAGCACCCCGACACACTCATCCGCTTTCATCGACCTGAGGAACACGCACGTGACCGAAGCCGCCCCGTCCGAGACCCGCACCATCGTGCACGTGCTGCGGCACGGTGAGGTGCACAACCCGTCCGGCATCCTCTACGGTCGCCTGCCCGGCTTCCGGCTGTCGGTCACCGGCGAAGCACAGGCCCGGGCCGTTGCGGCCTCCCTCGCCGACCACGACATCGCGCACGTTGTCGCCTCGCCGCTCGAGCGTGCCCAGCAGACCGCGTCGCCGATCGCGCAGAAGCACGGTCTCCAGATCCGCACCGACGAGAACCTCATCGAGGCGGGCAACGATTTCGAAGGGCTCAAGGTCGCTGTCGGCGACGGTGCCCTCGGCCGCCCGCGTCACTGGTGGAAACTGCGCGACCCGTTCACCCCGTCCTGGGGTGAGCCTTACCTGCAGATCGCGCATCGCATGCTGGCCGCGGTCAATACTGCGCGTGTCGCTGCTGCCGGTCGCGAGGCCGTGTGCGTGAGCCATCAACTGCCGGTGTGGACGCTGCGCCGGTTCCTCGAAGGCGAACGCCTGTGGCACGACCCGCGGCACCGGCAGTGCAGCCTCGCTTCCCTCACGTCTCTGGTCTACGAGGGCGACACCCTCGTCGACCTCGTCTACTCCGAGCCGGCGGGCGCATCCGACCCCAACGTCCACGGCGCATGAGAAAGGCACTTCACGCGATTGCCGGGTTGCTGTTCGGTGTCGTGCTTCTGTCTTCCTGCGCGACGGGCACCGATGCGGTCGCGACCGGCGGTACGTTCGACTTCGTCTCACCCGGCGGCCAGACCCGCATCTTCTACGATCCGCCTGCGGACCGCGGCACCCTCGGCACGTTGACGGGGGAGGACCTCATGAACGAGGGCGAGACGATCTCGCTCGACGACTTCGCGGGTGAGGTCGTGGTCCTCAACGTGTGGGGTCAGTGGTGCGCGCCGTGTCGAAGCGAAGCGGACGACCTCGAGCAGGTCTACCAGGAGACCAAGGACCTCGGGGTTGCGTTCCTGGGCATCAACGTGCGCGACAACCAGCGCGACAAGGCGCAGGACTTCGTGACCGACCAACAGATCGGCTACCCGTCGATCTACGATCCGGCGATGCGCTCGTTGCTCGCCCTCGGCCGCAACTACCCGACCTCCGTGGTGCCGACCACCATCGTCCTCGATCGTGAGCATCGGGTCGCGGCGGTCTATCTGACCGAGCTCCTCGCGAGCGACCTGCAACCGGTCGTCGAGCGTATCGCCGCAGAACCGACCGAGGACCAGTAGCAATGACAGTCCTCGCATCCGGGATCGGCGATACCTTCCAGAACGTCGCGGCGTCCGGGCCGCTTCTTCTGGCGGTCGGCGTGTGTCTCCTCGCGGGGCTGGTGTCGTTCGCTTCGCCGTGCGTGGTTCCGCTCGTGCCCGGATACCTGTCGTATCTCGCGGGTGTGGTCGGTGCCGAGACTCCGGCGGTCACTGCAGCACAGGCCGGCTCACGCACCACCACGGTTCGTGACGACGGCCGACTGCGAGTCGCGGGAGCGGCAGGGCTGTTCGTCGCGGGATTCACCGTCGTGTTCGTCCTGGCCACGGCCTCGGTGTTCGGAGCGATCTCCGTGTTGTCGGTCAACCGTGAACTGCTGATGCGGATCGGCGGTGTCGTCACCATCGTCATGGGCATGGTGTTCATCGGCCTGATCCCCGCACTGCAGCGCGACACCCGCACCGCGCCGAAGCAGATCTCGTCTCTGGCCGGTGCCCCGCTGCTCGGTGCGGTCTTCGCGCTCGGTTGGACCCCGTGTCTCGGACCCACACTCGCGGGGGTGATCTCGCTCGCTGCTGGTACCGAAGGCGCCACGGCTGCCCGTGGAGTCACGCTCATCGTCGCGTACTGCGTCGGACTCGGACTACCCTTCGTCGTCCTCGCGTTCGGCTCGGCGCGGGCGCTGCGGGGAGTCGGATGGCTGAGGAGCCATACCCGCACCATCCAGTTGTTCGGCGGCATCATGCTGATGGCCGTCGGTATCGCCCTCGTCACCGGCGCATGGGACCTGTTCGTGTCCTGGGTGCGTGACTCGTTCATCTCTGAAGTGACATTGCCCATTTAACGTCTCTCCTGCCCGTGAAAGCAGGAGATTCCCAGCTCAGACAGCACCCAGCACCCGAAGGAGGCGGACCCCAGTGACCTACGTCGTCGTCACCGGTGTGGCCACGCTCCGCCACAGCCAGAACCTTCGGCTTCCGGCCGGTCGTGAGCTGGTGGACGGCTTCGTTCCACAAGAACCGGCAGCGATGCCATTCCTGCATCAGGGCGAGTTCGGCGAGCGCGCCCGGCGGCAGCCGGTAGTTGTAGCGCACCACCTAGGTCCCCATGCGCGGCACCGTAGCCGGACCCACCGACAGGTTTACTCGGCCCGATTCGGTTGCTCCACGCAGCCTCACCCCTTTGGAAGGAGGTCGGCGCTTCCTCTCATGAACGAGGGCGTATCCGCGCCGAACAATAGATGACGGCCACCGACACACAGACCTCCGCACCTCGGCCGGGCGCTCCGAAACAGAGCCCGATCGGGCGCGCCGCGGCGTTCGTACGCAACACGTGGCGCGGACTGACATCGATGCGCACGGCGTTGGTGCTGTTGTTCCTCCTGGCGCTCGCCGCGATTCCCGGCGCCCTGCTGCCGCAACGCAGCCTCAACGTCGGAAAGGTCGACGAGTACATCGCCGCCCGCCCGACTCTCGGGCCGTTCATGGACCGGCTCGAGCTGTTCGACGTGTTCGGCAGCTTCTGGTTCACCGCGATCTACGCCCTGCTGTTCATCTCGCTCATCGGCTGCATCCTGCCGCGCTGCGCCGAGTATTACCGCGCGCTGCGTGCCCGACCGGTCACAGCACCGCGCAACCTCTCCCGTCTGCCGCATCACGTCGAGACCACGTTCGACGACGAACCCGATGCTGTCATCGACCGGATCAGCGGCGAGCTGCGAGGATGGCGCGTCGAGCGCCGCGAGGTAACCACGAAGGGCCGAGACGGCGAGCTGACGCTCTCGGCCGAGAAGGGATACCTGCGTGAGGCGGGCAACCTCGTCTTCCACATCTCGCTGGTGGCGTTGCTCGCCACCGTCGCTCTGGGCAAGCTCTTCGGTTACGAAGGCCAACGCATCCTGGTCGCGAACGGCGAGGAGTTCTGCACCACGTCGCCCGCCGCGTTCGACTCGTTCATTGCGGGCATCGAACTCGACGGCACAGGACTGCGACCGATCTGTGTGCGGGTGCACGACTTCACGGCCGACTATCTCGACAACGGTCAGGCCGAGATGTTCACCTCCAACATCGAGTACCAGTACGGGGACGACGTCGCGGCCAACATCTGGAGCGACGCCCAGCTGAAGGTCAACCATCCGCTGCGGGTAGGGGGCGACCGCGTCTACCTGCAGGGCCACGGATACGCGCCGACCTTCACGGTCACCTGGCCCAACGGTGAGACACGCACCGAGACGATGCAGTGGGCACCCGAGGACGCCACGACGTTCCTGAGCAGCGGCGCGATGCGATTCGATCCGCCCGGCGGGATGTATCCCGACGCCGACGAACGACGAAAGAACCAGATCGCGCTCGAAGGGCTCTTCGCGCCCACCGCAGCGTTCCACGGCACGTTGTTGTCGTCGGCGTTCCCGGCAATGGTGGATCCCGCCGTCGCCATCGACATCTACAAGGGCGACTCCGGCCTCGACACCGGGAGCCCGCAGTCGCTGTTCTCGCTCAACACCGAACTGATCAACCAGGGCCGACTGGTCAAGCAGGAGCGCGTCAACCTGAAGCCGGGTGAGAGCGTCACACTGGCCGACGGCACCGAGGTGCAGTTCGACGGCGCCGTCGACTTCGTCAACCTGCAGGTCTCGCACGATCCGTTCCAGTCGTGGGTGCTGGTGTCTGCGGTCGCCATGATGGCGGGTCTGCTGCTGTCCCTGCTGATCAAACGGCGAAGGGTATGGGTACGGGTCTATCGGGCGGGTACAGTATCGGACGGTGAACGACGAACTGTAGTAGAGCTCGGTGGCCTCGCTCGCACCGACCAGGCCGGGTGGGGCGACGAATTCGATCGGTTGGTCTCCCGGCTTCTCGGTGAGAACCCAGCAGGCGATCGCGTGCCCGAAGATGGGGCACAGGAGGAGAAGGCATGACGTTGAACGACACCCTCGCGAAGTACAGCGACTGGAGCTTCGAAGCGGCGTTCGCCGTGGTAGTGCTGGCCATGCTCCTGCTCGTGATCGAGTACGCGACCTACCGCTCCAAGCTGGTCGCCGAACGTGAGCTCGTTGCTGCCGGTGGTGTCGGATCGTCGCCTGCCGAGACGGTCCCAGGGCGCGTGGAGAACACCGCCGGAAGGACCCTGTCGGAGCGGTTCGGCAACATGGGACGCGCCCTCGTCGTGGTGGCCGCGGCGTTGATGATCGCCTCGATCGTGCTGCGTGGCCTGGCGACCGAACGATTCCCCCTCGGGAACATGTACGAGTTCGTGGCTATGGCGTGCACCGCGGCGATCGTGTTCAGCCTGGTGATGCTGCGCAAGCCCGCGTACCGCATCCTCTGGGTGTACGTCCTCGCCCCTGTGGCGGTGTTGATGTTCGTGGCTGCGACCGTGCTCTATGCCGACGCCGCACCCGTCGTGCCGGCCCTGCGCTCGTTCTGGCTGCCGATCCACGTCACGATCATCAGCGTGGGCAGCGGCATCTTCCTTCTCGCCGGGGCCGCGAGCGTGCTGTTCCTGCTGCGGATCCATCAGCCCAAGGGTTCCGAGAAGGGTGTGCTCGGTGCTATCGCGGCACGACTGCCCGACGCTCAGGTGCTCGACCGTCTCGCCTACCGGACCACGATCGTCGGCTTCCCGCTGTTCGGCATCGGCATCATTCTCGGCGCCATCTGGGCGGAGGCCGCCTGGGGCCGATTCTGGGGATGGGACCCGAAGGAAACCGTCTCGTTCATCACCTGGGTGATCTATGCCGCCTACCTCCACGCCCGCGCGACGTCGGGCTGGCGCAACACGCGCGCCGCGTGGATCAATGTCGCGGGCTTCGTCGCGATGCTGTTCAACCTGTTCATCATCAACATGGTGGTGTCCGGCCTCCACTCGTACGCCGGCCTGAACTGATCCTGCTATCGTCCTCGGCGGTGTGAGGAACTGCGATCGGGGGGAACGCGGATGACGGAAGGATCCGGGCGGCCATCAGAGGCGAGCCTGTCGGGCCGTGACACCGCGAGCCTGTCGGCTCAGGATCTCGACTCGTCGCTTCTCGTCCGCAGAGCCACACGGGCACCCGAACGGGGATGGCGTCGCGCGCTCTTCCAGGCAACCGGCGGACGGATCGACGTGGGCGACAGTGCGCGTGATCAGCGGCGCGGGGAACTCGTCGACCAGATCTCACAACCACTGCGCGGGTGCTATCGCATCGCGCTGCTCAGCCTCAAGGGCGGTGTCGGCAAGACGACCACGACGGTGACCCTCGGTTCGACGTTCGCGGCGCTGAGGGGCGACCGCGTGGTCGCGGTGGATGCGAATCCCGACCGCGGCACGCTGAGCCAGAAGGTCCCGACGGAAACGTCGGCCACTGTGCGGACTCTTCTGCGAGACGAGGAGCGCATCGAGCGATACAGCGATGCGCGGGCTTACACATCTCAGAACGTGCACCGACTCGAGGTGCTCGCCTCCGACAGCGACCCCGCCGTTTCAGAAGCATTCAGCGCGCGGGACTACGAACGGACCCTTGCGCTGCTCGAGCGCTACTACAGCATTGTCCTCACCGATTGCGGCACCGGACTGATGCACTCGGCGATGCGCGCGATCCTCGAGAACACGGATGCGCTGGTGGTGATCAGTTCGGGTTCGGTGGACGGTGCGCGGAGTGCGTCGGCGACCCTCGACTGGCTCGACGCGCACGGCCACCGCGATCTGGTGAGTAGCTCGGTCGCGGTGGTCAACTCTGTTCGCCCGAAGTCGGGCAAGGTCGACCTCGACCGCGTGGTGGGGCATTTCGAGCAGCGATGCCGCGCCGTGCACCTGATGCCGTTCGACCCTCACCTGGAGGAAGGGGCCGAAGTGGACCTGGACCAGTTGCATCCTCGTACCCGTCGCGCCTTGCTCCGGCTCGCCGCCGACGTGGCGTCGGATTTCGGGCGCCCGGCAGGGGCGGGATATCAGTCGATGCCGTCCTGACCGGGACCGTCGGTCCGGCCGGATTCGTCGGTGTGCCGCCGGCGAACCTCTCGATCGACCTTCCAGAGGAACTCGGGATCGTCGTCGGGGCCGAGCCCCCGAGTCGGGGTGCGGCTCGGGTCGGGTCCGAATGCCTTCCACAGCAGGAATGCGAGCGTCACCGCACCGATGAGTGCCAATAGATAGAGCATGATGCACCTCCTGGCCGTGGCGGACGTCGCGCGAGCTCCGACGTCGTACTGTCCGATTTCTACCAGTCTATGCGGCCTGGCCGAGTGTGACACCGGCGCGGGTGCATCGGAATGAAATTCGCGATCGCACGTTTCGTCCGAATGGTCCGGAGAACCGGGCAGGGGCCCGCCCGGTCTCGGGTTCGAGGCCGGGCGGTCGCCTCAGCGGGTGGCTTCGGTGGTGAGAGAGCGGAGCAGTGCGAGGACCTCGGATTCGCGGAATCGGCGGTGCCCGCCCGGTGTGCGCAGGGATCCGAGTCGACCGGCATGTGCCCAGCGGGTCACGGTCTTGGGGTCCACATGGAAGAGGGCGGCGACCTGGCCGGGGGTGAGCAGGGATTCCTTGGCGCCATTGAAGGTGGGTGCGCTCATTGCGAATGTCCTCCCAGGTGATTTGTCTTGATCGGGTTGTTCGATCGGGTTGTCCCACGCCATGTTGGCACTGAGACCCCTGGTTGCTCGAACGGTCAGTGTTTGGTAAAGCGGAAGTAATGGACAAAACGGACGGGCGTCCGGTATCTGTACACCACTTCCGGAGGCGGCGGGATCGTTACCGCCGGTTACTCTGGTGGAGTGACCGACGAACACCGCACCGACTCAGCGAATACCCCGGACGAGCCGGGTCGAAACACACCGAATGGTACGAATTCGGGCACCGGCCCACTCGTGCGTGATGTCGCGTTGTACTCGCTGGCCAGGTTGGTTCTCGTCGTCGTCCTTGCGGTCGCGATCCTCTACATTCCGCGGGCATTCGGCGTGGAGATCCCGCTGCTCGTCGCTGCACTGTTCGCAGTTCTCATTGCGTTGCCGCTGTCTTTGGTCCTCTTCGCTCCTCTGCGTCGACGGGTGAACGAGCGCATCGCCGCGGTCGACGAGCGGCGTCGCAGTACGCGCGCCGACCTCGAGAGCCGGCTGCGCGGAGAAGGCCGGACGTGACGAATGTCGGTGCGGGGGCCGTCGATCGCAGTGCGTCTCGTGCCTGGGTGGACAACGCGGTCCGGTTGATCGAGGCCGATGCGCAGCGCAGCGCCGACACTCATCTCCTGAGATACCCGTTGCCGGTGGGGTGGGGGATCGATCTGTATCTCAAGGATGAGTCGACGCACGTCACCGGTAGTCTCAAGCACCGACTCGCGCGGTCGCTGTTCCTGTACGGTCTGTGCAACGGAGCGATCGGCGAGAATACACCCGTGATCGAAGCCTCGTCCGGTTCGACGGCGGTGAGCGAGGCGTATTTCGCACAACTACTGGGGCTCGACTTCGTCGCGGTGGTGCCGCGACGGACTTCGCCCGCCAAGGTCGCGTTGATCGAGGCGCAAGGCGGGCGGTGCCACTACGTCGACCGTCCCCCTGAGATCTACACCGAGGCCGAACGTCTTGCCGACGAACTCGGTGGTTGTTATCTCGATCAGTTCACCAATGCGGAACGCGCCACGGATTGGCGCGGCAACAACAACATCGCCGAATCGATCTTCGAGCAGATGCGACTCGAACGGCATCCGGTGCCCGACTGGATTGTCGTGGGCGCCGGCACCGGCGGAACCAGTGCGACGATCGGTCGCTACATCCGATATCGCCGTCACAGCACCCGGCTCACGGTCGTCGATCCGGAGAACTCGGCGTTCTTCGGGGCGTACGAGACCGGCGTCGCCGACTATGCGACGGGTATGCCGTCGCGGATCGAGGGAATCGGCCGACCGCGCGTGGAACCGTCGTTCGTGCCGCAGGTCGTGGACCGGATGGTCCGGGTGCCCGACGCTGCGTCGATTGCCGCGATGCGCCACGGCAGTGCTGCGCTGGGTAGGCGTGTCGGCGGATCGACCGGAACCAACCTGTGGGGCGCGTTCGGTCTGATCGGCGAGATGCTGGCCACCGGTCGAACGGGCAGTGTGGTGACCTTGCTGTGCGACGGCGGGGAACGGTACGTCGATACGTACTACTCCGACGACTGGCTTGCTGCGGCAGGGCTCGACGCGTCTGGGTGGAGCGCGACGCTGGATAAGTTCGCCGCGACCGGTCGCTGGGAGCCGCGCGAAGACGGCTGACTACTTGCTCGACGGACCGGTCTGTCAATTTTTGTTGACACCATCATGGTGTCAACCTATATTGACAATATGAACGACGAAGCCACCACGCTCGCCGCATCTGCCGCGAGTCCCGATCCCGCAGAAGGGCTGCGCGCTGTCGTTGCCCTGCGGCGCCTGCTCGAACGGCTCGAATCCATCCAGGTCGAGAGCGCGCGTCGGCAGGGTTGGTCATGGCAGGCAATCGCAGACTCGCTCGAGGTGAGCCGACAGGCCGTCCATCAGAAGTACAACCGGAAGCGCAGGTAGATCCATGTTCGAACGTTTCTCCGACAGTGCTCGCTCCGCCGTCGTCGCCGCTCAGACCGAAGCTCTCCGCCTACACGCCGATCGGATCACCCCCGCACACGTGCTGCTCGGCGTGCTCATCGCCGCCGACGAACCTCTCCGTGTGTCACTTGCGGATGTCGGCCTGACCATCGATGGGGTTCGCACGCATCTGGCCGCGATGAACCAGGACCAGCTGCTGGGGCCGGACGACGCCGCCGCCCTCGAAGCGATCGGCATCGATCTCGACGCTGTACGGACCAGGCTCGAGGAGACCTTCGGTGAAGGCGTGCTCGACAGGCCGGCAGAGAATGCGGGCGAGGGACGGCGCGGCCGATTCTCGGATCTGTTCGGCGGGCACATCCCGTTCGACCGCAATGCCAAGAAGACTCTCGAACTGTCGCTGCGCGAGGCGATCGCACACCACGACCGCTCGATCGGCTCCGAACACATCATGCTGGGAGTGATCCGGAGCGACGACACGGAGACCACCGCACTGATCGAGGCCTACGTGACTCGTGACCGCCTCCGGCAGGTGCTGATGGAGCGACTCGACTCTGCCGCTTGAGCCACGCCCGCCTCTCGGGGGCGCGTATGTCACAGTGGCTGCATGATTTCACTGATCCTGCGATTGATCATCAACGCGATCGGATTGTGGCTCGCGGCCCGACTCGTCACCGGCGTCGACATCGTCGGCGTCGACGGAGGTGAGTTCACTGTCGAGACAGCGATCAAGCTACTGATCCTCGCCGCGATCTTCACCGTCGTCAACGCCCTGGTGAAGCCGCTGGTGAAGCTGCTGTCACTCCCGTTGGTGATCCTGAGCCTCGGACTGTTCCTGCTCGTCATCAACGCCCTGATGCTGTGGCTGACGTCGTGGGTGGCCGAGTTCTTCGACGGCGGCCTCACGATCTCGGGATTCTGGGCGGCGTTCTGGGGCGGTCTCATCATCGCCATCGTCAACTTCGTTCTCGGCTTGGTCGTTCCCGACCGGGACTGACGAACCGGTCCAGCGCGGAGGACTCAGCCAAAGGCGAGCGCGATACCCGTCATCACTGCCCACACCAGCATCGCGAGCGCGGTGTCGCGCAACGCCGGCAGGAGCTCGAGCCCGAGCCCACCTGAACGCACCGGCGCGTGCGCGCGCACCGCGAGCGGTGCGGCAAGCAACCCGGCCAACGACCACGGTGTTGTCGCCACCAGCGCGAGCGACATGACGAACGGCGTCGTGAGCAATCCGAGATGCAGTGTGCGGGTGCGTGGGTCGCCCAACCGGACGGCCAGCGTGCGCTTGCCGCTCTCGGTGTCGGTCGGGATGTCGCGCAGGTTGTTCGTCACCATCACCGCGCTCGAGAAGCAGCCCATCGCCACTGCACACGCCAATCCGGCGAGGGTGAGCTGCTCGGCCTGCACGAACAGTGTGCCGAGCACCGCGACCAGACCGAAGAACACGAACACGGCCACTTCACCGAGGCCGCTGTAGCCGTACGGTGTGCGACCCCCGGTGTAGTACCACGCGCCCACGATGCACACGAGTCCCACCAGGATCAACCACCACGCGCTGGTCAGGGCAAGTGCGAGACCCGCCACTGCGGCGACCCCGAAACATGCGAAGGCGGCGCGCTTGACGGCCGCGGGCGACGCCGCGCCCGAACCGACCAGTCGCATCGGTCCGACGCGCTCGTCGTCGGTGCCGCGGATCCCGTCGGAGTAGTCGTTGGCGAGGTTCACCCCGATGTTGAGGGCGAGCGACACCACCAGGGCGAGCAGCGCTTTCCACCACACGGCCTCACCGAGTGCTGCAGCAGCACCTGTACCCACGATGACGGGAGAGATCGCGTTGGGGAGGGTCCGGGGGCGAGCCCCTTCGAGCCATTGACCAGCGGTTGCCATTCGTCGATCTTCGCACTTCGGCGTGCGACCGTCCGGGGTGGGACCCGGTCTGTCGCTCAGGAAAATCTTGTGACGAGAGCGCGACGATCGATCTTGCCCGGCCCACGCAGGGGCAGCGAGTCCAGGAGGTGTAACTCGCGAGGAGCCGCGGTTGCATCCAGGGTCGAAGAGGTCCACTCGCGTAGCTCGTCGAGGGTGGGGTAAGTGCCGTTCTCCGGAACGACCACCGCCGCGACCCGCTGGCCGAGCCGGTCGTCGGGCAGCCCGATCACCGCGACCTCCCGGACCGCGGGATGCTCGATGAGGACGGCCTCGACAACCTGGGGCACCACGGTGAGTCCTCCGGTCGAGATGGCCTCGTCGAGCCGGCCGAGTATGCGGAGGACACCGTCTTCGATCAGTCCTGCGTCGTCGGTGCGGAACCGGCCCGGCTCGGCGAACGCCGGGTGGTCGGGGAGTCCGCGGTAGCCGGATGCGAGCACCGACCCGCCGAGCCACACGCGAGTATCCGCATCGATACGGACATCGACGCCGGTCAGTGGCACACCGTCGTAGATGCAACCGCCGCACGTCTCACTCATCCCGTAGGTGCGCACGACGTTCACGCCGGCGTCGCGGGCCCGACGCAGCACCGGTTCCGGGGTGGCAGCACCGCCGAGCAGGATTGCGTCGAGTTCGGCGAGCGCAGCGAGCGCGTCCGGATGATCGAGTGTCTTGACGAGCTGGGTCGGCACCATCGACGAATAGCGTCGCGGTCCGCGCATCGCCGCGACTGCAGCAGGCAGGGTGGCAGGGTCGAACCCTTCCGACACATCCACGATCACGGGCTCGGTGCCCGACAGGCTGCTCCGCAACAGCACCTGCAGCCCCGCGATGTGGTGCGCCGGCAGCGCGAGGAGCCATGAGCCGGTGCCGCCGAGTCGTTCGTGTGTGGCGTCTCCGCTGGCGCGTAATGCGGTCGCGGTGAGCTGAGCACCTTTGGGGGTTCCGGTGGTACCGGAGGTCGCGACGACCAGACCGACGGTGTCGTCGATCGGTTCGCCGGGGTGCAATGCGTCGGTGAGGCGGCGGATCTCTCGGTGGTCGCCCGCGGGAACGGGCAGCAGGGGAGGGCCCTGGCCGTCGAGCATGCGCTGCAGCGCGGGGACGACGTCGTGGATGCGGTCGCCGGACGGTACTTCGAGGACGGTGAGGTTCGCGCTCACAGGTCGTGCCCTGTGAGCGGCCAACCACCGGCCTCGAGGTGCACCCGGACCCGGTCGATGTCGTGTCCGAGCGGCATCTCGTTGGTGATCTTGGTGATCAGGACAGCGATGTCGGTCTTGCTGATCGGCAGATCGCCTTCGTCGACGAGGGCGTCGGCGACCTGATCGACCTCGTCGTCGGACAGGCGCCGTTTCAGGAGCGCGAACAGTGGCACGTAGTCCTGCTCGGGCACACCCTCCGGGTAACCGGCGCGCAACCATTCGATGATCGAGGCGAGGAACGGGGGAAGCATCGCCGATGCTCCTCAGTAAGTTCCGGTGTACTGGTTGTCACCGGTCTTGTCGTCGCTGGCAGCGGTACCGTCCGTCTCGATGTCGCCGGGCTCTTCGTCGGCCCCGACCACGGGCCATCCTCCCGCGACGAGTTGTTCGGTGACCCGTTCGATGTCCTCGTCGGTCGGCTGCTCATGCAACACCCCCGCGATGATCTTCCGGAGCGTGTCGTAGTCGACGTGCCGCTGTGGGTGCTCGTGCGCGGTCGCAACCGACAGTTCGAGGATCTCGGCGATGTCCTCGTTCGTCAACCTGCGCCGCAGGACCGAGAGCAACGCGAAGTGGTCCTTGGGAGGGATTCCTTCGGGATAACCGGCCCGTAGCCAGTCCAGTACCGAGCGAAGGGAATGCCGAGGCAAGGTTATCGTTGGTCCTTCTCTTCGGTGATGATCAGAACAGTTGGATACCGACGCTGCTGGACAGGAAGTCAGCAGTCAACAGCAGTATCCCAGCAATGATCGCGACGACGACAACGGTGAAACACGCGATACCCCCGACGCGGCCCAGCGTCCGCCGTCCGGGATCGACCGTGCCGGTGCCGTCGTGCCCGAGCGACCACGACCGCATTCCGAGGGCGAAGATGGTGGGCAGACCGGCTCCCAGAACGAGACCGACCAGCACGACCTGCCACAGGGAATCGAGTGTGGAAGTCAACAGATTCACGGACGCCCCTCCTGGGAGACGGGGGTGACGGTCTCGATCTCGGCGTCGCCGTCACCTTCCCACGAGGCGTTGACGTTGGACGCGTCGATCGGCTGCAGGCGGGACCGCAGATACATGACGCCCGCGAGCGCACAGAGAATCGCGAATACGACGAGAACACCCGGAAGGCCGCCGATCATGTGGGCGATCAGCCAGCACACGGCACCGACCACGCCGGCGCACGGCAACGTGATCAGCCACGCCACAGCCATTCGGCCGGCGATGCCCCAGCGAACCTCGGCGCCTTTCGTGCCCAGCCCTGTGCCGAGGATCGAGCCGGTGGCCACGTGGGTGGTCGACAGCGGCAGCCCGAAATGGCTCGACGTGAGGATGATCGCAGCCGAGGAGGATTCGGCTGCCATGCCCTGTGGAGGTGTGATCTCGACCAGACCCTTGCCGAGGGTGCGGATGATCCGCCAGCCTCCGAGATAGGTGCCGAGCGCAATCGCGACGGCGCACGTGAACTTGACCCAGAACGGCATCTCGGTGTCGGGGGTGATGGTTCCGTACGCCACGAGCGCCAGGAAGATCACGCCCATCGTCTTCTGCGCGTCGTTGGTGCCGTGCGCGAGTGAGACGAGTGATGCGGTGCCGATCTGGCCGATCTTGAAGCCCTTACCGCGGGATTCTTCGGGAATGTCGTGGGTCAGACGATGAACCGCCCAGGTACCCACTGTTGCGACCAGTGCAGCAACGACGGGTGCGAGCAGAGCGGGGATGATCACCTTGCCCAGGACGCCGTCCCACACCACACCACTCATGCCGAGGGCGGCGATGGCGGCGCCGATCAGGCCGCCGAACAAAGCGTGGGAGGAGCTCGATGGCAGGCCGAACAGCCAGGTCGCAAGGTTCCAGAGGATGCCGCCGACGAGTCCGGCGAACACGATGAGCAACAGTGCCGATCCGCCGGTGTTGTCGAGGTTGACGACACCCTTGGCGACGGTCGCGGCGACCTCGACCGACAGGAACGCCCCGACGAGGTTGAGAACGGCCGACAGGCCGACGGCCACTTTCGGCTTCAGCGCCCCGGTGGCGATGGATGTGGCCATCGCGTTGCCCGTGTCGTGGAAGCCGTTCGTGAAATCGAATGCGAGGGCAGTGACGACCACTACCAAGAGGACAACGAACTCTGCGGTCACGTCTTCCGATTGTGGGGTAAACGGGCGGTGAATGTACAGCTAATGGGACGTTTCCACGGGCCTCCCGAGAGGTATTCGCACTGGAGGGGGAGGTCGGCGGTTCCACCGAGTGTGCAACGTCACGCCGGTGGGTCAGCGGAGATCGCGGCGGATCGGGTGCTCTGCCGGAATCTGGACCAGAACGACGGGGATCCCGTCCGGATCGTCGATCCACATCTCGTGCAGCCCCCACGGCTCCTGCTGTGCTGCCCGGGTGATCGGGACACCCGCCAGCGCGAGTTCCGTCTGCGCTGCGTGCACGTCCCGGACCTGAAGCCACAGCGCCCCGTGGAAGCGCTGAGCGTCATCTCGTCCGCCGTGCGCGGCGATCTCGATCAGGCTCTGGCCTGCGAAGAACACGGTGCCGCCCGGATACTCCCGGGCTATGGCAAGGCCCAGTGTCTCGCCGTAGAACTGCAGTGTGGTGTCGTAGTCGCGGGGACGTAGGATCGTCCGGCTGCTCAGGATCTCCATGTCTGTATCTTCGCCGACTTCCTCGTCGCCGCGTCTTATCCGTCCTGTGCGGGACGAGCCTCGTGCCCACGCCGGCCTCGGGTGCGGCGCGCCTCCTTCGATTCGGCCTCGAACAGGTGTCGGCGGCCGGCGACCAGCATGTCTCGCACCTGCCCGTCGAGGGTGCGCAGCTCTGTCCAGTAGCCGTCGTCGAACTCCTCGACGAGCTGGAACGTCCATCGTCCCTCGGCGACGTTGCGGCCGATGAGTTCGCGCTCGATCCGGGCCGCGAGATCGGGGTGCCCCGCTGCCCGGAGCATGTGTGCGGCCTGCTCGACCTGAAGATCGGCGTGACCCATCAGCTGATGGAAGCCGTACAGATGACCGCGTGCCCGCTCCACGGTTTCGAGTGCCTCGGACAGCTTTCCGACGGCCGCGACCGTCGAATCGGTGACGCCGTCCGGCCGGGTGTGCGAGGAATCGGGACTCTCGCGATCTGTCATGCGTCGAGTGTGCCCGACCCGACGCGCTGCCGGTCCGTCTCGGGCCGGTCGGAATCGTCACGGGTGAGCAGCTCGAACGACGCCTTCCACAGCCACTCGACCGGACCCTGCCGGAAGCGACGTAGCCACAGTCGAGCTGCGATGACGAGGATCGCGCACACCGTGATGTACACGATGACCGTGAATTGCGTTCGGTACGCCGGGTCGATCCGCGCCGCGAGGCCGAATCCCCAGCCGTAGCAGATCACGGACGCAATGATGTTCTGCAGGATGTAGCAGCTCAGCGCCGCGCGGCCGATGCCCTGCAGCCACCCGCCGACGGTGCCGACACGGTCGCGAGTCGAGTACCACTGCGCGATCAGCGCCAACAGTCCCAACGCCACGAACGGCGCGATCGCGTAGCGCGCCGCGAACAGACCCGCGGTGCCACCGAACAGACCCACTGCGATATCGACGGGTGCCGCGACAGCGCCGGTCAGCAACAGCCGACGGCGCAGTCGAACACCTCGCTCGTCGAAGATGCCTGCTTCGAACAGTGCGGCGCCGACGAGGAACATCGCGATCGTCAATGGCACCAGGAAGATCACTTCGGAGCGGAAGGCGAGGAAGTTTTCGGCGCGGAACACCACCAGGTCCCACCAGCTGCCCGTCGCGAATACGTCGGTCGGCTCACCCGAGGAGCCGCTCGAGGCGGGGGTCACGGCGAGCGCCACCACGAGGGCGGTCACGAGCAGCATGTGCACGATGGCGGCGGTGCCGGCAATCCACATGCGTGTGCGGCGCGAGGACACGACCACGCCGCACAAGAGCATCGATACCACCGCATAGCCCATCAGCACATCGAACTCGGCGACCAGGAAGTAGTGCACGAGCCCGTCGATGAACAGCAGGAACGCGCGGGTTCGGTAGTTCCCGGGCCACGTGCGTCCCCGACGGCGGGCCGACGCCGCTTGGATCGCGAGCCCGATCCCGAACATCAAGGTGAGAAGGCCGAGGAACTTGCCCTGTGCGAGCTGCATCAGGATGCGTTGCGGCCACGGATCCGATCCTGCGGTCTCGAGATAGCCGACGATCCCGGCAGGGTCGGTGAAGATCCAGATGTTCGTTCCCAGCGTGCCCAGGATCGCGATCCCCCGGGCGACATCGAGCGCAGCGATCCGGGTGCGGGGCCTGGTGGAGCCGACGGTGGTCATACCCTTGAGCCTGCTGCACCGCCCGCTGTCATTGCGTCGGGCAAAGGGACGACCGGTGGGTCATCACATCGGAGGATCCAGGAACGCCCGCTCGGCGAGAATTGTGATGACTATCACGTCGAAATGGGGTCGATGTCTGATAGCGGGATGTTTGAAGCCGGAAACTCCTGGACATATCTACCGCCGAGGTGCGATACGCACCGACGCCCCGGCCTAGGGGCGGGACATCGATGCCCCGCACGGACCAGGAGATCACGATGAGCACCGACTACGACGTCCGCCGCACCAACGAGCTCGCCGGCACCAGCACTGCGATCGACGAACTCGCACTGAAGCCGACGGCACATGCCGACGCCGACGAAGCCGAGGTCGTCGAATCGCCGGATCTGCCCGGTGCGGATCTGTCGGGCGAGGAGCTCAGCGTGAACGTCGTGCCCATCCAGGAAGACGAGTTCACCTGCTATCGATGCTTCCTCGTGCAGCATCACAGCAGGAAGGCGTCGTCGCCGAACGAGGATCCGTACTGCCGCGACTGCGCTTGACCTGTCCGTCACCCCCCCCGAAATGTGACGACCGGGCCGAGGAAACCTCGGCCCGGTCGGCATCTCAGTAATAGTGCGGGTAGGGCGACCAGTCGGGGTCGCGCTTCTCGAGGAAGGCGTCGCGGCCCTCGACCGCTTCATCGGTCATGTAAGCCAGGCGGGTGGCTTCACCGGCGAACAGCTGCTGGCCGACGAGGCCGTCGTCCTGCAGATTGAACGCGTACTTGAGCATCCGCTGGGCCTGCGGCGACTTGCCGTTGATCTTCTCTGCCCACTCGAGCGCGACATTCTCGAGCTCGTCGTGGTCGACGACCCGGTTGACCGCGCCCATGTGGTGCATGTCCTCGGCGGTGTATGTGTCGCCGAGGAAGAAGATCTCGCGGGCGAACTTCTGCCCGACCATCTTCGCGAGATACGCGCTGCCGTAGCCGCCGTCGAAGCTGCCGACGTCGGCGTCGGTCTGCTTGAACCGGGCGTGCTCGCGCGACGCGAGTGTGAGGTCGCAGGTCACGTGCAGACTGTGCCCGCCACCCGCGGCCCAGCCGTTGACGAGTGCGATCACCACCTTCGGCATGAACCGGATCAGGCGCTGCACCTCGAGAATGTGCAGACGCCCGGCGCGCGCCTTGTCGACGGTGTCGGCGGTCTCGCCGCTCGCGTACTGGTAGCCGCTGCGCCCGCGGATGCGCTGGTCGCCGCCCGAGCAGAACGCCCAGCCGCCGTCCTTGCTGCTCGGCCCGTTGCCGGTCAGCAGCACCACGCCCACGTCGGACGTCGTCCGCGCATGGTCGAGCACGGCGTACAGTTCGTCGACGGTGTGCGGGCGGAACGCATTGCGCACCTCGGGCCGATCGAACGCGACACGGACGGTGCCCTGCGTGACATGACGGTGGTAGGTGATGTCGGTGAGGTTCTCGAACCCCGCAACGGGGCGCCACAGTTCAGGATTGAAGGTCACGTCGCCACCTTAAGGCCGGGTCGGGCCACCGCGCGCGCGTCGGCCGGATAACGTGCAGGATCATGAGCGAGCAGAACAGCCGAGGCGGCGACGACGCGCACGAGCATCACGGCGGGTTCCCGGTGTACGAGCCCGTGAAGGCGGGACCGAATTTCGGCCGCTTCGTCGAAGCGTTTCGCAGGCTGCAGGATCTGGCGGTCTCCACGCATGCACCCGATGACGTCGTCGACCAGGCCATTGCGCAGGCAGAGGCTCTCGGGGAGCTGCTCGAGCCCTACCAGGTCGGGGAAGGCAAGTCGCCGGCCGGATTCAATGTCGACATCCCCGGACGTGGCAGCCTGCTGCTCCCGCCGTGGACGATAGAGAAGTTCGACGCCGACGGTGTGCGCGAACGAGGCCACTTCCGCCGCTATCACCTCGGGGGTAACGGCGCTGTGCACGGCGGCACCATTCCGTTGCTGTTCGACGACCTGTTCGGGATGGTCATCCACGCGTCCGGACGACCCATCGCCCGCACCGGATATCTGCACGTCAACTACCGCAAGATCACGCCGTTGTGGGACGAACTCGTCGTCGAGGGTCGCGTGGACAGCGTCGACGGGCGAAAGGCGTTCTGCAGCGCCGAGCTGCGTGACCTGGACGGTACGGTGCTCGCCGACTCCGAGGCGTTGATGATCGAATTGCTTCCGGGACAGCCGTGACCTCGTACGGGCTCGAGGCGATCCCGCCACTCGACGATGTGCTGGCCACCGCGGTGGTCGTCTCGCTCCCGATGAGGGTGCGGTTCCGGGGCATCACCGAGCGGGAGGTCGTGCTCGTCGAGGGCCCGGCCGGATGGGGCGAATTCGGACCGTTCCCCGAATATGACGACGCCGAGGCTGCCGAATGGCTGCGCTCTGCGCTCGAATCGGCATGGCTCGACGACCCCGCGCCCCTGCGTTCGGACGTTCCCGTCAACGCCACGGTGCCTGCGGTCGATCCCGATCAGGTGCCCGGCGTGCTGGCGAGATTTCCCGGTGCGCATACGGCCAAGGTGAAGGTCGCCGAACGCGGTCAGGACCTCGCTCAGGACGTCGCGCGGGTCCGCGCCGTGCACGCACTGGTGCCTCACGTGCGGGTCGACGCGAACGGCGGGTGGAGCATCGACGACGCGGTGACGGCTCTGACCGCGCTGGCTGCCGAGGCTCCCCTCGAATACGCCGAACAGCCCTGCGCGACCGTGCCCGAACTCGTCGAAGTCCGTCGCAGACTGCAGGACGACGTTCCGGGCGGCATCCGGATCGCGGCCGACGAGAGCATCAGGCGAGCAGGTGATCCGATGCGTGTGGTTCGGGCAGGTGGTGCGGACGTCGCGATCGTCAAGGTTGCTCCGCTCGGGGGCATCCGCCGACTGCTGACACTGGCCGGCGAGCTCGCCGATCTCGACGTCCCGGTCGTAGTGTCGAGCGCCCTCGACTCGGCGGTAGGGATGGGGGCCGGACTCGCGGCGGCTGCCGCGCTACCGGATCTTCCGTTCGCGTGCGGGCTCGGTACCGGCGGCTTCTTCACGGCGGATGTGGCGACCCCCCGCAGTATGTCGAACGGCACATTGACCGTCGGTAGGGTTGCGCCGAGTCGGTCCGGAATCGATGCTGTGCGGGTCGACGCGGAGCGGGAACGATGGTGGCTCGATCGCGTGCGCCGATGCCACGCGCTGCTCGGGTGACTGCGAAATAGGCGCGGTGTGCGTCGTCGTATATCGTTCGGGCGTCCCAACAGTCACATTCTTCACAAAACGGAGGCATGGAAGTGGTTGCAGCTCTCGGTGATGCCCTGCTCGGCGCCGATAAACTCCCGGCGGTTCAGAGCGACGTCCTCGCGCTCATCGACGCTGAGGTGTCGGACAAGAAGGGTGCGTCGGGCCTCGCACTCAAGGGTGGATACGCCGCGGTGAAGAAGGTCGGCCCGTCGATCGTGCCGGGTGCCGTCGAAGGACTCCTGCCCGACTTCGTCGAGCGGCTCCAGCCGTTCTGGGCGGACTTCGCCGGTAATGGCTCGTTCGCCGAGTACCTCACCGCGCGCGGTGACGAGGTCGCCAACGCGCTGCTGGGCGTGACCGACGACAAGATCGCGGGAACCGACAAGGCCGCCGTCAAGAAGGTCTACGAGTCGCTCCGCGGTTCGGCGCAGAAGCACGTCGTCGAGGCTCTGCCGCGTCTGGGTGACCTCATCCAGAAGCACGCCGCATAGGCCTGGGCCTTTCGTCGACGGTGCCGCCGTGGGATTCGACCGCGGCGGCATCGTCGTGTTCCGGGGGGAAGCGGGTCTGTCAGGTTGTCGGGCGGGCGATGTTCCGGACGGCCGGCGTGAGGCCCCACTCGATCCGCCCGAGCCGGCTCGCGGGCGCGAGCAGTGCGAAATCGGGGGCATCGTCGTCGGCGAGAACTTCGGGGCGGACGGTCACCGTGACCACATCGCCCATGACGACGAACGAATCGCCCACCTCGATCACCCGATGCAGCGTGCATTCGATCGACGCCGGCGACTGCGCGACCCGTGGCGGACGCACCCGCTCGCTCGCTTCCGCCTCGAGGCCCACCGCCGCGAACTCGTCGATGTCGTGGGCAAACGGGGCCGACGACGCGTTCACCTGGTCCATCAGGGGCACTGACGCGACGTTGACGACGAATTCGCCGGTCTCCTCGATGTTGCGCAGACTGTCCTTCCGTCCCACCGACGTGAACTGCACGACCGGCGGGGAGGTGCTCGTCACAGTGAAGAAGCTGTACGGAGCCACATTCGCGATCCCGTCTGCCGACATCGTCGATACCCATGCGATGGGGCGAGGCACGATTGTGGCGGTGAGCAGGCGATAGAACCGTCCGGCGCTGAAGTCGGAGGGATCGAAGACGGTGCGCATCCCACCATTCTCGGCTGCGCATGTGGGGATGTCCCTCCGGTGTCCCGGCGCGGGTTGCGATCGGGTCGCTGCGCGGCCCGCATTACCCTGGTCGTCGTGAACCCGTCCACCGCCCAGGCCACCGCTGTCGTCGACGAACTCGCTCGGGGCGGTGTCCGGGACGTCGTGTTGTGCCCCGGTTCGCGCAACGCGCCGCTGGCCTTCGCGCTCCAGTCCGCCGACAACGCCGGCCGCCTGCGGCTGCATATGCGTATCGACGAGCGGACCGCAGGTTTCCTCGCAGTCGGTCTGTCGCTCGCGTCCGGACGTCCCGTGCCTGTCGTCATGACTTCCGGCACCGCCGTGGCGAATCTGGGACCCGCGGTCCTCGAGGCGAACTACGCGCGGATCCCGCTCGTGGTGCTTTCCGCCAACCGGCCGTACGAGATGCTCGGATCAGGCGCGAATCAGACCATCGAGCAGCTCGGATTGTTCGGCAGCCAGGTCCGGGCGACCATCAGCCTCGGCCTGGCGGAGGGGATCGAACAGAACAGCCAGTGGCGTTCGGCAGTGAGCCGCGTTCTGGCCGCCGCTCGCGGAACCCGGTCCGGCAACGCCGGACCCGTGCACTTCGACATTCCGCTGCGCGAACCGCTGGTGCCCGATGCAGGTCCGCAAGGCGCTGTTCCCGAGGGGAGGCCCGGCGACCAGGCCTGGACTGCGACGGTACACGCGACACTCGATGTGCCTGTGGATATCGACATCACGCCCGACACCGTCGTGGTGTCCGGGCACGGCTCGGCGCTCCGGCCCGAACTCGCCGGCCTGCCTACTGTCGCCGAGCCCACTGCACCGTTGCACGGCCTCCCGCTCCACCCCCTGGCGCTCACCCGGATAGCACCGAAGCAGGCCATCATCACGGGCCGGCCGACCCTGCATCGGCCGGTGTCGCGTCTGCTCGCCGACCCCGATGTCGCGGTGTACGCCCTGACGACCGGTCCACGCTGGCCCGATGTCTCCGGAAACGTGCTCGCGACGGGGACCCGTGCGGTGATCTCCGGTTCATCCGACGAGGCGTGGCTCGAGCGGTGCCGCCAATTGTCCGCAGACACCGACAAGGCTGTGCGGACCCAACTCGACGCGCACCCGGACGCGACCGGTCTGCACGTTGCGGCGGTCGTGACCGATGCGCTGCGCGAGGGCGACCAGATGTTGTTCGGTGCTTCCAACCCGGTTCGCGATGCAGCTCTCGTGAGCTATCCGAAGCCGGGCGTGAAGGTGCTGTCCAACCGCGGTGTCGCGGGTATCGACGGGACGGTGTCGACGGCAGTGGGCGCAGCCCTCGCCTACGAGGAGGGGCGCACCATCGCGTTGATGGGCGACCTGACTTTCCTGCACGACGCTTCCGGCCTGCTGGTCGGTACACCGGAACCTCGCCCACGCGACCTGACGATCGTTGTCGCCAACGACGACGGCGGTGGAATCTTCGAACTGCTCGAGCAGGGTGATCCCCAGTACGCAGGCGTCTTCGAGCGTGTTTTCGGCACCCCGCACGGGATGGACCTGGGGGCGTTGTGCGCGGCGTATCGCGTGCCGCACAGCCGTGTGGATCTCCACGGACTCGCGCTCGTACTCGCCGATGTCACGCCGCCCGTCGGAGGTATTCGGGTCGTCGAGGTCACGACCGATCGTGCAGGGCTGCGCGAACTTCACGCGGCGGTGCGGTCGCAGCTGTGACGACAGAGGGTGGGCGCACAGCGGGTGGGAACGGCTCGGGCAGGGGCACCGCGGTGGCCGTTGCGCGCGCCCGGCGGGTGATTCTTGCCGTCGCCATCGGTATCTCTGCCCTGTCGGTGATACTGGTGCTCGGTGCGTGGCGCAACGATCACACGATCCGATCCGACATGGGTACCGCCACTGCGGAAGTGTTGTCGGCGGGATCGCTTCGATCGGCAGTGAGTTTCGTCACTCCCGATGGCGTGACGCACAACCCCGAACTCGGTGTGCTCTATCCCACGGATCTCACCACGGGGCAGCGCATTGCTGTCGAGTACGCGCGCAGCGATCCTGATCTGGTGCGGGTCACCGGTCGGGATGCGCGTATCGCGATCGTGCCGGCCGGGTCGGTGATCGTCGCCACGTGGGTGATCGCCGGTGGGCTTCTCCTATACCTGCGGAGCTTCTCCCGAGCAGAACCGGAGCCGGCGCCCCTCGCGTGAGTGCGGAACTTCCCGAGTGCGAGATCTCCCGAGTGCGAAACGTTCGTTTCGGATTCGTCGGCCCGTCAACTCCTGCGCACCTCGCCGACCGGTGGGCCGTTCATGGTGGCGTGGTGCGAGTAGCCATCGTCGCGGAATCCTTCCTCCCGAACGTCAACGGCGTGACCAACTCGGTGTTGCGGGTGCTCGAGCATCTCGATCGCGGGGGCCACGACGCGATCATCGTGGCACCGGACACCGTTGCAGGTCTCGCTCCCGCCCCCACCGAGCATCTCGGTGTCCCTGTGCACCGGGTCCCCGCGGTGCGAGTGCCGAAGATCAGTTCGCTGCCGGTCGGGGTGCCTGGATTCGACATGGTCACCACGTTGCGCGCGTTCGGCCCCGATGTGATTCACCTCGCGTCACCGTTCGTCCTCGGTGCAGGTGGCCTCGCGGCGGCGAAGAGGTTGCTCGTGCCGACGGTCGCGATCTATCAGACCGACGTGGCAGGGTTCGCGGAAAGCTACGGACTCGGGGTCGCGGCGCGCGTGTCGTGGCGGTGGACGCGGCGACTCCACAACGGATGCGACCGCACCCTCGCCCCGTCGTCGGCGGCAGTCGACGCGCTCGTCGCCCACGGAGTCCCTCGCGTTCATCGGTGGGGTCGCGGTGTCGACGTCGATCGGTTCGCTCCGTCGAAGAGAGACGACGCGCTTCGCGCGCAGTGGTCGCCGGACGGGCGGCCGATCCTCGGGTTCGTCGGTCGCCTTGCGCCGGAGAAGCACGTCGAGCGACTCGCCGACGTCGCGCAGGGCAGTGCATTCCGGCTCGTCGTGGTGGGGGACGGCCCCGAGCGTGCTCGGCTCGAAGCTCTGATGCCCGAGGCGGTGTTCACCGGGCAGCTGGGCGGCGACGATCTGGCCCGGGCCTATGCGAGCCTCGATGTCTTCGTCCATCCGGGCGAGCACGAGACTTTCTGCCAGGCGGTGCAGGAAGCGCAGGCCAGCGGCCTGCCGGCCGTGGTGCCCGACGCGGGCGGCCCCCGGGATCTGGTCGCGCACTGCCGCAACGGGTACCGGCTGCCCACCGATCGGTTCGCCGAGCTGCTGCCCGGTGCGCTCAGTGCACTCGTCAACGCGCAATTGCGGTCGGAGTTCGGCCGTGCCGCTCGTCGCAGCGTGCTCGGTCGTACCTGGCCGGTGATCTGCGATCAGCTCCTCGAACACTACGAGGACGTGCAAAGATCCGGGCACTCCACGCTTCCTCGCACCGCGTAGCGGGTGGGTGGTGTCGGGGGAAGGCGCACTCCGCGGGAAGGTAACGTTTCGGCCGTGGCAAAAACTCACGGATCGCGCGCATTTCTCGACAAGGAGCCGCGCGAGGTCGCGTCCATGTTCGACGGGGTCGCCGCGCGTTACGACCTGACCAACACGGTGCTGACTTTCGGGCTGGACCGCGAGTGGCGTCGCGCCACCCGAGCGGCGCTCGATCTCGAACCGGGGGAGCGGGTGCTCGATCTCGCCGCCGGAACAGGTGTCTCGACGGTCGAACTCGGGCGATCCGGTGCATGGGTCGTTGCGACGGACTTCTCCAAGGGCATGCTCCACGCCGGTGAGTTCCGGAAGGTGCCCATGGTTGCGGGCGATGCGATGTGTCTGCCGTTCGCCGACGCCGTGTTCGACGCCGCCACCATCTCCTTCGGTCTGCGCAACGTCGCCGACACCGACGCGGCACTGCGCGAGATCGCGCGCGTGACGAAGCCGGGTGGTCGACTCGTGATCTGTGAGTTCTCCACGCCCGTGCGCGAGCCGTTGCGGTCGGTCTACATGCAAGTGGTCATGCGAGCGCTACCGGGCGTGGCCCGGTTGGTGAGCAGCAACCCCGACGCGTACGTCTACCTTGCCGAATCGATCCGCGAGTGGCCCGCGCAGGAAGATCTCGCGAAGCGCATCGAGGCTGCCGGATGGAGCGACGTGCGGTGGCGCAACCTGACGGGTGGCATCACCGTGCTGCATCACGCGGTCAGGTAGCGGCCGACCTCTCAGGCGAAGAGCGGCTGTCGATCCCATCGCATCGACATGCGTCCACTGGTCCGCCACACGCGGGCGACCAGGTCGTCGTCCTCGTCGGTGACGAGATTTCCCATCACGCGTACTGCGACCGTCATCAAGGCGCGTGAGCGCATACCTACCGGGCCGGTCGAGGGAAGGAACCTCGGTCGGGTGAGCAGGCCCGCGAGTCGCCGGGCCGTGGAGAACGACCGACCGTAGTGCTCGCGCAGCATTGCCGGCCACGTATCGGTGAGGTCGTCGCAGTCCAGGACCTCGGCTATCAACCTGCCGCCCTCGAGCCCGTAGTCGATTCCTTCACCGTTGAGCGGATTCACGCAGGCCGCGGCATCCCCGATCAGTGCCCAGTTGCGGCCCGCGACACCGGAGACGGCACCACCCATCGGGAGCAACGCGGATGCGACGCGGGTCACGTCGCCGAGTTCCCATTCGGGGCGGCGCTTCGTCGCGTACAGCTCGATCAATGGACGCAGCGACCCGTTCGCGGGGCGCGCGGCGGTCGCCAGGGTTCCTACGCCGAGGTTGACCTCGCCGGTTCCCAGCGGGAACACCCACCCGTATCCGGCCTGGAGGACCCCGGCATCGTCCCGAAGTTCGAGGTGTGACGTGATCCACGGATCGTGGCTGCGGGGCGAGGTCGCGTAGGCGCGGGCCGCGACGCCGTAGACGGTGTCGCGATGCCAGCTCCGGCCGAGCACCTTGCCGAGGGGGGAGCGGACACCGTCGGCAACGACGAGACGCCGGCAGATGACAGTGCGCGGGCCGGCGTGCGTGCGGAAGACCACAGCGGTCACTCGATCGCCGTCGCGCTCCACGTCGACCGCTTTCGCGCCCTCCACCATCTGTGCGCCGGACTCCACGGCGGTACGCCGGATCCGATCGTCGAGTTCGGTGCGGGGGACCGCACTGCCCGACGACGGAAACGACCCGGATGGCCACGGAAGTTCGAAGCTGCCACCGAACCCCTCCAAGCGCAATCCACGGTTGACGGTGCGCGTGCGCACCCACTCGCCCAGTCCGAGTCGATCGAGCTCGGCGACCGCCCTCGGGGTCAGACCGTCGCCACATGTCTTGTCACGCGGGAACGTGGCCGCATCGACGAGAAGCACCTCGCGTCCGGATCGTGCCGCCCATGTTGCGGCCGACGACCCGGCCGGACCAGCGCCGATGACGAGCACGTCGGTACTGTCGGGCATGTAGGACAGGGATCGGTGCGGTTCTCCCGCGGAATTGTCGGCCACCACGCGTCCATCTTCTCAGGCGTGGATGTGCGCCTCGGCGAGGTGGGCGACGAAACGAGCGGCTAGGTTCACTACCGTGGAGCCGAGCCGACAGACAGGATGGGTACTTCTGTGAGCACTGAGGGGACGGCGCCGGCCGCCGGCATGGTGTCGAACACCATGGTCGCAGGTGTGGAACTCGGCGACCCGGTCCTGGCCGAGAACGTGCGGGACGGGTTGGCCGCGGTCGAGACGTTGATGGTCGAGGAACTGTCCGATGGTGAGGACTTCCTCACCGAGGCGGCACTGCACCTCGCGAAGGCCGGAGGTAAGCGGTTCCGACCGCTGTTCGCCGTGCTCACCGGACAGTTGGGGCCCAAGCCGAACGATCCGTCTATCGTGACGGCTGCAACAGTGGTGGAGCTCGTCCACCTCGCCACTCTCTACCACGACGACGTCATGGACGAGGCGACGGTGCGCCGCGGAGCACCCAGCGCGAACGTGCGCTGGGGCAACAGCGTGGCGATCCTCGCCGGCGACTACCTGTTCGCCCACGCGTCGCGACTCACGTCCACACTCGGGCCGTCCGCAGTGGAGGTCATCGCGAAGACGTTCGCCGAGCTGGTCACCGGCCAGATGCGCGAAACCATCGGCGCGAGCGAGAAGAAGGACCCGATCGAGCACTACCTGCGTGTGGTGTGGGAGAAGACCGGGTCGCTGATCGCCGCTTCGGGCCGGTTCGGAGGTACTTTCTCGGGTGCCGGGAATGACCAGATCGAGCGGCTCGAGCGCCTCGGTGACGCGGTGGGGGTCGCATTCCAGATCGTCGACGACATCATCGACATCGCGTCGGACACGACGGACTCGGGTAAGACACCCGGCACCGACCTGCGCGAGGGTGTCCACACCCTGCCGGTGTTGTACGCGTTGAAGGGCGAGGGTCCCGACGCCGACCGCCTCCGCGAACTCCTCGTCGGTCCTCTCGAAGACGAGGAGCTGGTCGCAGAAGCTCTCGAACTGCTCAAACGGTCGTCGGGCATGGACGCCGCCAAGAAGACCCTGCAGACCTACGTCGATCAAGCGCACGCCGAGCTGGAGGCGCTGCCGCAGGGCCCTGCCAACGAGGCACTCCGACGCCTGGTCGATTTCACTGTCGCTCGCGTCGGGTAGACACCGGGAACCTCCGGATCTACTCGTCCGTTGAACGGACAAGTAGACGGGACAGATATCGCCGGGTCGGGCAGCGGAAGCGTTGGCCCCGGTCGAGCGATGTTCGGGAAGAGGCGTGACGTGCACGGAAATGCCAACCGCCTGAAGACGGCAGCGTTGCTGATCGGGATGTCCGCGCTGATCGTGTTCATCGGCGCGTTGTTCCAGAACACCACGATCCTGGTGATCTCGGTTGTCATGGCCGTCGGTATGAACGCCTACGCGTACTTCAACAGCGACAAGCTCGCACTGCGGGCGATGCACGCTCAGCCGATCACCGAGGTGGAGGCGCCGCAGATCTATCGGATCGTGCGCGAACTCGCGACGACCGCACACCAGCCCATGCCGCGCCTGTACATCAGCCCGACCAACGCGCCCAACGCGTTCGCGACCGGACGGAACCCCCGCCACGCCGCTGTCTGCTGCACCTCCGGCATCCTGCAGATCCTCGATGAACGCGAACTCCGCGCGGTGCTCGGTCACGAACTGTCGCATGTGTACAACCGCGACATTCTGATCTCGTCGGTCGCGGGTGCGATGGCCGCCGTGATATCCGGCCTGGCGAACTTCGCGTTCTTCGCGAGTGCCTTCGGCGGAAGCCGCGGGGGTGGTGCCAACCCCCTCGCGTTACTGCTGGTCGCACTGCTCGGCCCTATCGCGGCCTCGGTCGTCAAACTGGCCGTGTCGCGCTCACGCGAGTATCAGGCCGATCAATCCGGGGCCGAACTCACCGGCGACCCGCTGGCGCTGGCGTCGGCGCTACGGAAGCTCGAACGCGGAACGCAGGCCGCACCGCTGCCACCCGAACCCAAGCTGGCCGCTCAATCGCACATGATGATCGCGAATCCGTTCCGGGCCGGCGACAAGGTCGGTCGGCTGTTCTCGACCCACCCGCCCATGGCCGATCGGATCGAGCGGCTCGAACGCATGGCAGGCCTGTACTGAGCCTGCCTGTACTGAGCCTGCCTGTACTGAGGCTGTCGAGGCCGGAAACGGATCCGGATCGATCTAGCGGTAGTTGACGAACTGCAGTGCGATGTCGAGATCTGCGTTCTTGAGCAGTGAGATCACTGCCTGGAGGTCGTCGCGCTTCTTGCTGCTCACCCGCAGTTCGTCGCCCTGGATCTGGGCCTTGACGCCCTTGGGGCCTTCGTCACGGATGAGCTTGGAGATCTTCTTCGCGTTCTCCTGCGAGATTCCCTCCACCAGCGAGCCGGTGAGCTTGTAGGACTTTCCGGACTGGGCCGGCTCACCCGCGTCGAACGCCTTGAGCGACAGGTCGCGCCGGATCAGCTTTTCTTTGAACACGTCGAGTGCCGCGAGCACGCGGTCTTCCGTGTCGGCGGTGATCGTGATGGATTCCTCGCCTGCCCACACAATGGATGCGCCGGTGTTTCGGAAGTCGAATCGATTCGAGATCTCCTTCGCTGCCTGGTTCAGGGCGTTGTCCACCTCCTGGCGATCGACCTTGCTCACCACATCGAACGACGAATCAGCCACGTTGAGTATCTCCACTTCGGATCGGATGGTAGGGCGTGTCCAGCCGACGGTATCGCTTCGCCCAACCCCGTAACCACCCGGTTTGCATTTCAGGGGGGTCTGCGTTGTATATTTTCAAACGCATCGAGGATGCAATCTCGATCGCACCCGGCAGATTGCCCGAGCGGCCAATGGGAGCGGACTGTAAATCCGTCGGCTTATGCCTACGTAGGTTCGAATCCTACATCTGCCACACAGAACAGCCCCGGTCTTCGGACCGGGGCTGTTCTGCTTCCGGGGAGTGTTTCGCTCGGGGTCGGTCGGTGAGCGCGGTATCGTTCGGTCGGTGCCCGGCAAAGGTGCGTTTTCATGCAACTACCTGCCGATTTTGTACTCACGGCGACTGTGTGTAATCTTTTGGAGGCCGCAGGGAGCAGAGATGCTCACGGTGGCCACGCCCCCTTAGCTCAGTCGGCAGAGCGTTTCCATGGTAAGGAAAAGGTCGACGGTTCGATTCCGTCAGGGGGCTCGCTGGATTGGAGTGACGCCCTATACTTGCGGCACTCGACACCGAGGCGGTGTAGCTCAGTTGGTAGAGCAAACGACTCATAATCGTTGCGTCGCCGGTTCAAGTCCGGTCACCGCTACCGAAGTAGAACGAACCACCCTGATCGGAAGCGATCAGATTCACGCGAAAGAAGGCATCCCGTGGCCTCCTCCACCGACGTTCGGCCGAAGATCACCCTGGCCTGCGAGGTGTGCAAGCACCGCAACTACATCACCAAGAAGAACCGTCGCAACGACCCCGACCGCCTCGAGCTGAAGAAGTTCTGCTCGAACTGCGGCACCCACCAGGCGCATCGCGAGTCGAAGTAGCCTGTTCGGGATCGACGTCGACGCGTGAGCTCTCCGCAGTGCCGCCCACGCCGTTAGGCGTTGAGCGGAATTGCGGAGGTTTTGCGTATGACAGACATTCTCATGAATGAGCAACCCGTGGACGTGACCGAACGGGCCGGGATCCCGTTCGATGCCGCGGCTCACGCCGCGTCCATGGTCGGACACCATTATCGTGTCGACGATTTCTACGAGGTCGGCCGAGAGAAGGTCCGTGAATACGCCCGGGCGGTGCTCGACTCCCACCCCGCGCATCACGACGAAGAAGCAGCCAAAGGTCTCGGATACGACGGCCTGATCGCACCGCTGACCTTCGTGTCGATCATCGGGATCATCGCGCAGCGCAAGCTGTTCGAGGAGATCGTCACCGGATACGACCTCAGTCAGATCATGCAGACCGATCAGCGGCTCGTTTTCCACCGGCCGATCCAGGTCGGCGATCGGTTGTTCTGCGACGTGTACCTCGACGAATTCCGTCAGGTGGCCGGCAGCGACATCATCACCACCAAGAACGTCATCACGGATCAGTACGACAATCTTGTTCTGACCACGTGGACCACGCTCGTCGGTCGCACCGGCGGTGAGGTCGACGCGAACATCGCGGAAGCCGTCAAGGATGTGATGATGCATGACGCTCCGTAGTTTCGATGATGTGGCGGTGGGTGAAGAACTTCCCTCTCGGGTCGTGTCGCTCACGCGTGGAAACCTGGTCAACTACGCCGGCGTGTCGGGTGATCCCAACCCGATCCACTGGAGCGACAAGGTTGCCGAACTTGCCGGTTTGCGCAACGTGGTCGGACACGGCATGCTCTCCATGGGCATTGCCGCCGGCTTCGTCACCGACTGGCTCGGCGATCCGGGTGCTGTGAACGAATACAACGTTCGCTTCACGAGCCCGGTGTTCGTGGAGGCCGACAAGGCCGCCGCAATCGAGTTCACCGGCAAGGTCAAGTCGGTGGACCCGGACAGCAAGACAGCAGTGGTCGCGATCGTGGCGAAGTCCGAAGGACGTAAGATCTTCGGGCGAGCCACGGCAACGGTCCGCCTGGCCTGACGGTCGAGCGGATTGGGTGGTCCCGGGGCAATGAAGTACACTAGGGCTTCTGGGATCGCATAGCGCAGCGCGCTGCTCTTCGGTACTTGGATGTACCGGTGGAGTGGCGCGCGTGTCATGTGATCGCAGATCGGCCGATCTGCGAGGTGTCGAGGACTCGACGCCGATGATCGGCCCAAAGGGGCGTAGCTCAATTGGCAGAGCAGCGGTCTCCAAAACCGCAGGTTGCAGGTTCAAGTCCTGTCGCCCCTGCACCCGGACTGCCCAGCGACCGAGAGGAACGATGTGAGCGAGGAGCGCGGTAGGCGCGACGGCGACACCGGAGGGTTTGCACCCGGTGACGCTGGACCGGAAACCGGCGCAACCCCCGACGCTTCCTCTTCGGTTTCGCGTCCGAGCGGTAAGCGCGCAGTTCGCCGATCCGGCGCAGCGCAGACATCGTCCTCCGTAGACGAGGGCTCGCGTGGACGCCGGGCCGCGGTCGAATCGACCGACCGGCCCGCTCAGCAGAAATCCGAGAACATCTTCAAGCGCCTGCGTCGATTCTTCCGCGAGGTCATCGCGGAACTTCGCAAGGTGATCTGGCCGAATCGCAAGCAGCTGACGACCTACACGCTCGTCGTCATTGCATTCGTGACCGTCATGACTGCGTTCATCTTCGGATTGGATCTGGCGTTCGCTCAGGGCGTCAACTGGTTGTTCGGCTAGCGCGTACGCGCGCCGGCAAATTGTGATCGACGAGAGGAAAGTGCCCCGGTGAGCACCCCCGAGAACGACTCCTACGAGCCCTCGGCCGACGAGCGCGTTTCGGACGAGGTCGTTGTCGACGAGGCAATCGTCGACCAGGCGGTCGTCGACGACCCCGCGTCCGAAGAGTCGGTGGAGGCGGGCGTTCTGGCCGAAGCCGAGCCCGCCGACGAAGCCGAACCCGCCGACGATGTCGATCCTGCAGAAGCGCTCGAGAAGCAGCTGCGTCTCGAACCGGGCGACTGGTACGTGATCCATTCGTACGCCGGCTACGAGAACAAGGTGAAGGCGAACCTCGAGACCCGCGTGCAGAACCTGGACCTGAGCGAGTACATCTTCCAGGTCGAGGTACCCACCGAAGAGGTCACCGAGATCAAGAACGGTCAGCGTAAGCAGGTCAACCGCAAGGTGCTGCCCGGCTACATCCTGGTGCGCATGGAGCTGAACGACGAATCGTGGGGCGCGGTGCGCAACACGCCCGGTGTCACCGGATTCGTCGGTGCCACGTCTCGGCCGTCGCCGCTGACGATCAAGGAGGTCGTGAAGTTCCTCCTTCCGCAGCAGGCGAAGAAGAAGCCCGCCGCAGGTGCACCCGCCGCAGGCGACCAGACGCCTGCAGCCACCAGCAAGCCGGCCATCGAGGTCGACTTCGAGGTCGGCGAGTCGGTCACCGTCATGGATGGTCCGTTCGCCACACTGCCTGCGTCGATCAGCGAGGTCAACGCCGAGCAGCAGAAGCTCAAGGTCCTGGTGTCGATCTTCGGTCGCGAGACCCCCGTGGAGCTGTCCTTCACTCAGGTCTCGAAGCTCTGATTCGCTGATCGTTTCGACACACGAAAGCTTGCAGTAGGAATACGCAAGAACCACACCGAGCAAGAAACTAGGAATAGAGATGCCCCCCAAGAAGAAGAAGATCGCCGGGCTCATCAAGCTCCAGATCCAGGCCGGCCAGGCCAACCCGGCTCCGCCGGTCGGCCCCGCGCTGGGTCAGCACGGCGTAAACATCATGGAGTTCTGCAAGGCCTACAACGCGGCGACCGAGTCGCAGCGCGGCAATGTGGTGCCGGTCGAGATCACGGTCTACGAAGACCGCTCGTTCGATTTCAAGCTGAAGACTCCTCCCGCCGCCAAGCTGCTGCTCAAGGCGGCTGGTGTGCAGAAGGGCTCCGGCGAGCCGCACAAGACCAAGGTCGCCAAGGTGACGATGGATCAGGTGCGCGAGATCGCAAAGACCAAGCAGGAAGACCTCAACGCGAACGACATCGAGGCCGCCGCGAAGATCATCGCGGGCACGGCGCGCTCGATGGGCATCACCGTCGAGGGCTGACCTCCGTACAGCAAGTGTGGGAGGGCCGGCCAGGCCCGCACCACTCCCGAACCATTCACCTATCGGTGAGAGTTAGGAAACAACATGGCAAAGCGCAGCAAGGCTTACCTCGCCGCCGCCGAGAAGATCGACCCGGACGCCCTCTACAGCCCGCTCGAGGCAGCGAAGCTGGTCGAGGAGACGACGTCCAAGAACTACGACGCCACGGTCGAGGTCGCGATGCGCCTCGGTGTGGACCCGCGCAAAGCGGACCAGATGGTCCGCGGCACGGTGAACCTGCCGCACGGCACGGGTAAGACCGCCCGCGTGGTCGTCTTCGCTGTCGGCGAGAAGGCCGCAGAGGCCGAGGCTGCCGGCGCGGATGTCGTCGGTGCCGAGGATCTGATCGAGCGGATCCAGGGTGGATGGACGGACTTCGACGCCGCCATCGCGACCCCGGACCAGATGGCCAAGGTCGGCCGCATCGCTCGTGTTCTGGGCCCGCGTGGTCTCATGCCGAACCCGAAGACCGGAACGGTTACCCCGGACGTCGCGAAGGCTGTGACGGACATCAAGGGCGGCAAGATCAACTTCCGCGTGGACAAGAACTCGAACCTGCACTTCGTGATCGGCAAGGCGTCGTTCGGCGAGACCAAGCTGGTCGAGAACTACGCTGCTGCACTCGATGAGGTGCTTCGTGCGAAGCCGTCGAGCGCGAAGGGTCGCTACATCAAGAAGGTCACGATCGCGACGACCACCGGACCGGGCATCCCGGTGGATCCGGCGCGTACGCGTAACCTGCTCGAGGTCGCTGAATAGGCTGCGGTCGTTCTACGAACGCATCGAACGGTCGGCACGGATTCCTCCGTGCCGACCGTTTTGCATTACGGCGGTTCCATCCGCTACTGTTTACAACGTAGTTCGGCATTGTGCCGATCTTCACCCCGATCATGTTCTACCCAAGACCGTTGGTCACCTTTTCCGCGTGCGGAATCGGTTGAAGGTCCGGATTTGTCCGGCGGCCCACGCAGGAGGACGAGGTTAGGGGAGATGCGAGAGAATTGTGTCGAGCCCTCGGGCCCGAACCGGATTCGTTGCCTTCTCCTTTTACGCCCCGTGTGCCCTGCGCCGGGGCGTTCGTCGTTTCTCGGCCCAACGCCTGTCGCAGGTGGGACGTCCCGTTCGGGACGCCGGGAAAACGACTGAAACTGAGAGGAGGCGAAGTATGGCAAAGCCCGAGAAGGTCTCCGCAGTTGAGGAGATCACCGAGCAGTTCAAGACCTCGACGGCCGCTGTGGTCACGGAATACCGTGGCCTGTCGGTGGGAAGTCTGACCGAGCTGCGTCGCGCGCTCGGAGAGGGTGCGACCTACTCCGTCGCCAAGAACACCCTGGTCAAGCGTGCCGCCGCTGAGGCGGGCGTCGAGGGTCTCGACGATCTGTTCGTCGGTCCGACCGCCATCGCGTTCGTCAAGGGCGAGCCGGTGGACGCTGCGAAGGCCCTCAAGGCCTTCGCGAAGGACAACAAGGCACTCGTCATCAAGGGCGGGTACATGGACGGCGACGTGCTGTCCGTGGACCAGGTCAACAAGATCGCGGACCTCGAGTCCCGCGAGGTTCTGTTGGCCAAGCTCGCCGGCGCGATGAAGGGCAACTTGGCAAAGGCCGCCGGCCTGTTCAATGCTCCCGCTTCCCAGGTGGCTCGCCTCGCGGCCGCCCTGCAGGAGAAGAAGGCGGCAGAAGAAGCCGCCTGACGCTGATCCGCATCACCGCGAATCTGCATCACCGCGAAAACAGATACATCCACGCGTGCTCCGGCATGCACACTCCCAACCGGTCGCGGATCAGCGACATGGGACTTATCAGGAAGGACCGCCACCATGGCGAAGCTCACCACCGAAGAGCTGCTCGACGCTTTCAAGGAACTGACCCTGCTCGAGCTCTCGGAGTTCGTGAAGGCGTTCGAGGAGACCTTCGAGGTCACCGCTGCTGCTCCGGTTGCCGTTGCTGCTGCCGGCGCTCCGGCCGCTGCTGCTGAGGCCGAGGCCGAGCAGGACGAGTTCGACGTCGTCCTCGAAGGTGCCGGCGAGAAGAAGATCCAGGTCATCAAGGTCGTGCGCGAGCTCGTCTCCGGCCTGGGCCTGAAGGAAGCCAAGGACCTCGTCGAGGGTGCTCCGAAGCCGATCCTCGAGAAGGTCGCCAAGGACGCTGCAGACGCTGCCAAGGCCAAGCTCGAAGAGGCCGGCGCCAAGGTCACCGTCAAGTAAGACGGTTTTCTCACTCGCGCGGGAGTCACTGCCGCGTAGTGGCGCAAGCGCGAAGCCGCCCCCACGGATGTCGAATCCGTGGGGGCGGCTTTTCGTCGTTCACGGCGAATCTGTTTCCGATTCGGAATCGCCCGCGTGTTCCGGCACATCCGGGAAGCTTTCCGAATACCGTACCCACTGTGTATCTGTGCAGGTCATAGCATAAGTCCCCCTATGCGAGAGGCATTGATTTGCCAACTTACTCGTTAGTAGTATTCACTGTCACAGGTAACACTTCGATGCGATAGAGTGGCCCAACCCACAGGGGTGGATGGCGTCGAAACAGTGTGGAGGTAATCGTGGGCGTAGAGGTTTCCGTCGAGGGACTGACCAAGTCCTTCGGCTCGCAACGGATCTGGCAGGACGTGTCGCTGACACTTCCGGCCGGTGAGGTCAGTGCGCTGCTCGGTCCGTCCGGTACGGGTAAGTCGGTGTTCCTCAAGTCGCTGATCGGTCTGCTGCGGCCCGAGCAGGGCTCGATCATCATCGACGGCACCGACATCCTGCAGTGCTCGAGCAAGGATCTGTACGAGATCCGGAAGCTGTTCGGGGTGCTGTTCCAGGACGGTGCTCTGTTCGGATCGATGAACCTGTACGACAACGTGGCCTTCCCGCTGCGTGAACACACCAAGAAGTCCGAGTCGGATATCCGCAAGATCGTGATGAGCAAGCTCGAACTCGTGGGTCTGCTCGGTGCGGAGGACAAGCTTCCCGGTGAGATCTCCGGTGGTATGCGCAAGCGCGCCGGGCTGGCGCGTGCGCTGGTTCTCGATCCGGAGATCATCCTCGTAGACGAACCGGACTCGGGCCTCGATCCAGTGCGTACGACGTACATCTCGCAGACATTGATCGATATCAATGCCGAGATCGACGCGACGATTCTGATCGTGTCGCACAACATCAATCTTGCTCGTACGGTTCCGGACAACATCGGAATGTTGTTCCGACGGCAGCTGGTGATGTTCGGTCCGCGCGAGGTGCTGCTCACGTCGGATGAGCCGGTGGTCAAGCAGTTCCTCAACGGCACGATGATCGGTCCGATCGGTATGTCGGAGGAGAAGGACGAGGCGCAGATGGCTCACGAGCAGGCGCTCGTGGATGCCGGACACCACGCCGGTGGCGTCGAGGATGTGGAGGGCATCGTTCCGCAGATGCAGGCGACGCCGGGTATGCCGGTGCGTCAGGCGGTGGGGCGGCGTCAGGATCGCGTCCGTCAGATCCTGCACACTCTCCCGCCGGCAGCTCAGGCCGCGATCGTCGAATCGCTCGAGGGGGAGGGCGCGGCGTCGGCCTACCCCGAGCACGAGTACCGCCACGACAACCGCGACGACGACACTCAGGTGATTCCCGCGTACTCGCCCGAAGGATACGACCAGCCTCACGGCCTTAAGTAGGAGAATAGATGGGGGGAAGTACCTCGCTCGTGCGCCCCGTGCACGGCGCGCTCACCCAAGCCGGAAACATCTTCGAGCTGTTCGTCGACGTCGTCCGCAACACCTTCCGACGTCCCTTCCAGTTCAGGGAATTCATCGAACAGGCCTGGTTCATCGCCAGTGTCACGATCCTCCCCACCGCGCTGGTGGCGATCCCGTTCGGTGCTGTCGTGTCGCTGCAGACCGGGTCGTTGATCAAGCAGCTCGGCGCGGAATCGTTCACCGGTGCAGCGAGTGTGCTCGCAGTGATCCAGCAGGGCAGTCCGATCGTGACCGCGTTGCTGATCGCGGGTGCGGCAGGTTCGGCGGTCACGGCCGATCTCGGATCTCGCACCATCCGCGAGGAGATCGACGCGATGAAGGTGCTGGGCATCGACCCGATCCAGCGCCTGGTGGTGCCGCGTGTGCTCGCGATGGTGCTGGTCGCCCTGCTTCTGAACGGACTGGTCTCGGTCGTAGGTATCGCGGGCGGGTACTTCTTCAACGTCATCCTCCAGGACGGAACCCCTGGCGCGTACCTCGCGTCCTTCTCCGCCCTCGCGCAGCTTCCCGACCTCTACGTGGCGGAGCTCAAAGCCGCCGTCTTCGGCGTCATCGCCGGCGTTGTGGCGTCGTACAAGGGACTGAACCCGGGGCCCGGGCCGAAGGGCGTCGGTGAAGCGGTGAACCAGACCGTCGTCATCACGTTCCTGTTGCTGTTCTTTGCAAATCTGATCCTGACGATGGTGTATCTGCAGGTCGTTCCGGCGAAGGGGTCCTGAACCGATGACAATCGCCAAGGGTCGCGGGGATCTCGTTCTGATCCGTGGCCGGAGAGTGCTGCGTGCACCACTGAACATGCTCGACCGCGCCGGCGAGCAGATGTCGTTCTACGCGCGGGCGGTCGGGTGGATTCCGCGCACGATCACGCACTACCGCAAGGAAGTGCTTCGGCTCCTCGCCGAGGTCACCTTCGGCAGTGGCGCCCTGGCCGTGATCGGCGGCACCATCGGCGTCATCGCGATGATGTCCGGGTTCACCGGCGTCGTCGTGGGTCTGCAGGGGTACGCGGCTCTCGAACAGCTCGGATCGTCGGTGCTCACCGGCTTCCTGTCGGCCTACGTCAACACGCGTGAGCTCGCACCGATCGTCGCGGCCCTCGCATTGTCGGCGACCGTCGGCTGTGGTTTCACGGCCCAGCTCGGTGCGATGCGGATCAGCGAGGAGATCGATGCCCTCGAGGTGATGGCCGTCCCTTCGATGCCGTTCCTCGTGACCACCCGCATGATCGCGGGCTTCGTCGCGGTCATTCCCCTCTACATCGTCGGCCTGCTCGCCGCGTATCTCATGACACGGGTGATCAGCACCCTGTTCAACGGGCAGTCGCCGGGATCGTACGACCACTATTTCAACTTGTTCCTCCCACCGGAGGACGTGCTCTATTCGTTCGCGAAAGTGCTGGTATTCGCGTTCGTGCTGATCCTCATCCATTGCTACTACGGATTCCACGCGAGCGGCGGACCCGCGGGCGTCGGTGTGGCCGTCGGGCGCGCGGTCCGGACTGCGATCGTCACCATCGCGGTGCTCGACTTCTTCCTGAGTCTTGCGATCTGGGGCACGAGCACGACGGTGAGGGTGGCCGGATGAGCGACACATCGACTCTGCGGCGGCGCGTGCTCGGTCTGGTCTTCTTCCTTGTTCTCGCACTGTTCGTCGGTGGCACCATCGCGATCTACAACAAGGCCTTCACGAAGGTCGTCGAGGTCGAACTGCTCACCGACAGCGTCGGCAACGCACTGCCCAAGAACGCCGACGTCAAGGTGCGCGGTGTGATCGTGGGGGAGGTGCGGTCGACGAGCGTCTCGGGCGACCAGGTTTCCGCGCACCTCGCGATCGACCCGAACCAGGCCGATCTCATCCCGGCCAACGCAACGGGTCAGCTCCTGCCGAAGACGCTCTTCGGTGAGCGGTACGTGTCGCTGATCATCCCCGACGATCCCGGCCGTTCGCTGCAGGCAGGTGACGTTCTCGTGCAGGACACCAGCGAGAAGACCACCGAGCTCGGCGAGGTGCTCGACGGTCTGCTCCCACTGCTGCAGGCGATTCCACCGCAGGACCTCGCGAACACCCTCGGTGCGCTTGCCCAGGGTCTCAGCGGTCGAGGCGAGACGCTCGGCCGGACCGTCGACAACCTCGAGCGGATCTTCCGAGAGGTCAACGTGGAACTACCGACGCTGCAGGAAGACCTGCGCGGACTCGCCGATTTCACTCAGACCTACTCCGAGGCAGCTCCGGATCTCATCAACGCACTCGACAACCTCCGGACCACCGGCACGACCATCGTCGAGGAGCAGAACCAGATCCGGACCTTGCTGGCCAGCGCGACCAGCGCCTCCGCGTCGACCGCAGATTTCCTGCAGACCAACGCGAACTCCCTGATCAGCATCGCCGCGGATTCCAAGGAAGCGTTGCAGTTGCTCGCTCGGTACTCGCCGTCGTTCCAGTGCACGTTCCGGGGTTTCGCCGAAGCCAAGCCCGCCGCGGTGGAACTGCTCGCCGCAGACGACCCGTTCCCCGCCGCGCGCGCGAACATCCAGTTCACCAATCCCAAGGGGCGATACCTGCCGAATCAGGACGAACCGCGTCTGCTCGACACCCGCGGTCCCGCCTGCTACGACCAGGTGACCGAGCCGGGCCGGCATTTCCCGCAGTACCCCGGTGGTTCGATCAACGATGGTTCCTACCAGGTGCCCTCCCGTAACCGGGGCCCCGAATCGATCCCGATGTTCCCTGCTCCTGAAGGCTCGGGCGTGCCCGACGACGTGGGCACCATCATCGGACTCTCCGGGTCCGACTCCGCGACCCCGGTCTCGTACGAAGGCTCGCGTGCCGAGCAGGACACCCTCGACGTGATCTACGGCCAGGCCACCGGAATTGCACCGCAGGACGTCCCGGCGTGGACGACACGGCTGGGTGCCCCCGCACTTCGTGGCACGGAGGTGAGCTTTCAGTGAGAGGTCTCGCTTCACCACTGATCAAACTGATCGTGTTCGCCGTGGTCACCATCCTCGCGACCGGTGTCCTCGCTGCCACGATCGCGAGCGTCGGAGGACGAGGAGGAACGAAGTTCCATGCCGTGTTCTCCGACGTGACCTCACTCAACGAGGGCGACGACGTGCGTATCGCCGGTGTCAAGGTCGGACAGGTCGACGACATCGCGATCGTCAACGAACGCGAGGCCCGCGTGACGTTCTCACTCGATCAGCGCGACTGGCTTCCTGCGACATCGACCGCAGCCCTGCGCTTCCGCAATCTGGTCGGTCAGCGCTACATCGCGCTGGGGCAGGGCGAGGGAGACCAGGGCCTGCGCATGACTGAAGGGGAGACCATCCCCATCGAACGGACGAGGCCGGCTGTCAACCTCACAACGCTGTTCGACGGGTTCCGCCCACTGTTCCAGACGCTCAGCGCCGACGACGTCAACAAGCTGTCGTTCCAGATCATTCAGGTTTTCCAAGGTGAAACGGGCACGATCGACGATCTCGTGCGCAGCACTGCAAGCCTGACGAACACGATCGCCGACAAGGACGCGGTGATCGGTGCCGTCATCGACAACCTGAACACCGTCCTCACCACGATCGACGAGCGCGACGAACAACTGGACTCGCTTCTGGTGAACACCCAGGCACTCGTCAGTGGTCTCGCTGCGGATCGCGACACGGTGGGTTCGTCGGTGCAGTCCCTCGCGGGCCTGACCGATGCGGTGGCGGACGTGTTGGAGCCGACTCGCTCGTCGGTCACCCAGTCGATCACCGCGCTGGACGAGCTGACCGGCAATCTCAACGCGAACAGCGGTGAGGTGAACGATGTGCTCGCCAACCTGCCCGTCAAGCTCGAGAAGCTCGGCCGTGTCGCCAGCTACGGGTCGTGGTTCCAGTTCTACCTGTGCGGTATCGACATCATCGCCGGGCCCGGTTCGGTGCCCTACCTGAACCTCCCCACAGGGCTACCCACCGTGAACCAGCCCATCTATACGAATGCGGCGCAGCGATGCACGCAGGACGGGATGCAGGAGTTGCAGGGACGATGAGTAAACGCCGCAGTCCGGCAGCCGCCGGTGCCCTGGGCATCGTCGTGATTCTGCTGGCGACACTGTCCGCATTCTTTCTCGATTCGCTGCCGATCATCGGTGCCGGGGCGACGTATAAGGCCGAGTTCAGTGAGGCTGCAGGGCTCAAGCCCACCAACGAGGTCCGCATCGCCGGCGTCAAGGTCGGCACCGTCAGCGCCGTCGAACTCGAAGGTGATCGCGTCGTCGTGTCCTTCCGGGTTCAGGATGCGTGGGTCGGCGACAACACGTCGGCCTCGATCCAGATCAAGACGATCTTGGGACAGAAGTACCTCGCGCTGAACCCGAGTGGCGCCGAGGTCCTCGACCCGGACGACCGGATTCCGCTGGACCGCACGGTCTCGCCGTACGACGTGATCGAGGCGTTCTCGTCCGCGGCCACGACGCTCGGTGACATCGACTCCGACCAGCTCGCAACGAGTTTCGAGACCCTGGCTAGCGCATTCTCCGAGACCCCCGACGACATCCGCGCGTCACTCGACGGCGTGAGTAGGTTGTCGGAGACGATCGCGAGCCGCGACAAGGAACTCAAGCGGCTCCTCGAAGCAACGGGCAACGTGTCGCAGATCCTTGCCGACCGGAACACCGAGTTCAATCGTCTGCTCAGCGACGGAGCACTGCTGATCACCGAGCTCAACAACCGTCAGCAGGCCATCTCGCAGCTGCTCGACGGGACGAAGAGGCTCTCGACGGAGCTCTCGGCGCTGGTGGTCGAGAACCAGGAACAGATCGGTCCTGCCCTCGAGAACCTGCGGGGCGTCGTGCAGATCCTGCAGGACAACAACGACAACCTCGACAGGGCGATGAAGCTGTATGAGCCGTTCGTGCGTCTGTATGCCAACGTCGTCGGCAACGGGCGCTGGTTCGACCAGGTGGTCGTGAATCTGACGCCGCCGGGTCTGCCCGAGATTCCGGGATACCGCGAGCCGGGTCGCACCCTGGGAGAGGGGAACTGATGGCACACGCAGAAAACGCCGATTCCCCGAAACAGGGCGGTCGAAGGCGCATTGCGCTCATTGCTCTCGCAGTGGCTGCGGCGCTCGTGGTCGTCGGTGCGTTGTGGTGGGTGTTCACACGTGCTGGAACGACAACGGTCACTGCCTATTTCGACAAGGCCGTCGGTATCTACGAAGGATCCGACGTCCGGGTTCTCGGTGTCGAGGTCGGCAGCGTCACCTCGGTCGAACCTCAGGGAGAGCTCGTCAAGGTCGACATGCGCGTCAATCGCGGGGTGGACATCCCGGCAGACGCCAGGGCAGTGCAGATCACGCCTTCCGTGGTCGCCGACCGTTACGTTCAGCTCACCCCCGCCTACTCCGGTGGCGAGAAGATGAGCAACGGCGCCGTCATCGATCTCGAGCGCACGGCCACTCCCGTCGAGGTCGACGAACTGTATGCGAGCATCGACGAACTGGCCCGCGCACTCGGGCCGGAGGGCGCGAACGCCAACGGTGCGCTGACCGATTTCGTGGAGGTCGGAGCCGAGAACCTCGAAGGCAACGGTGCGGCTCTCGGGCAGAGCATCGACGAGTTGTCCGCTGCCGCTCGCACACTCAACGAATCGCGCGGTGATCTCTTCGGGACCATCGAGAACCTGCAGGTCTTCGTGAGTGCGCTCGCGGCCAACGACCAGCAGGTACGGCAGTTCAACACTCAGCTCGCCGACCTGTCGGGCTTCCTCGCAGGGGAACGCCAGAACCTCGGTGAGGCGCTCCAGCAGCTTTCCATGACCCTCGGGGACGTCACGACGTTCGTGCGCGACAACCAGGACGCGGTCAAGGACAACGTCGACGCCTTGGTTCCTGTCACGGAGAACCTGGCGAACAATCGTCAGTCCCTCGTGGATTCTTTGACTCTGCTGCCGCTCGCGGTGAGTAACCTCGTCAACTCGTACGACGCGGAATCGGGTTCGCTGTCGTCGCGCCTGGTTCTGCCTGAGCTGGAGGATCCCGCCGCGGTCCTCTGCAAGCTGATCGACGTGGGCAAGCTGATGCCCGGCGACCCCGAATTCGAAGCGCTGGGACGGCAGATGCAGCCCGTGATCGACCGCTGCGGCGACATCATGGGGCAGATCACCGAGGACACGAGGTCGCCGGACCTCATCCTGCCGTTCGGGATCATGAGCGGTGAGAACATCCAGCGGCAGGTCGTCCCGGGCACGGTGCCGGGGGTCGTGTCGCCGCGGCTGGACGTGAGCGGAGAGGGGGGCGGCCAGTGAGGCGCACGGTGGCCCATGGCCGGAGGAACCTGCCGCGTTCGACGCTCGTCGGTGTGGGGGCATGTGTCGTCGCGGTGACGATCTCGGGTTGCGGTGGCATCTACGATGTTCCGCTGCCCGGCGGCGCCGATCTCGGCGACGATCCGATCCACGTCAGCATCGAATTCGACGACGTCCTCGATTTGGTGCCGCAGTCGACCGTCAAGGTCGACGGCGTGCCGATGGGTCGCGTCCAGTCGATCAACGTGGCGGGGGAGGGATGGACCGCTGATGTCGAGATCGTCCTCAACTCGGCGGCGGACCTGCCCGCCAACACGTTCGCCGTCGTCGAGCAGAGCAGTCTGCTGGGCGAGAAGTTCGTGCAGCTCGCGCCGCCGTCGGACGAGCCTGCGGCGGGCGAACTCGTGGATGGCGCCACCATTCCCCTCGAACGGACACGGCACGCGACGGAGATCGAACCGGTGCTCGGAGCCCTGTCGTTGCTGCTCAACGGCGGCGGTGTCGGTCAGCTCGCCCCGGTGATCGAAGAGTTGTCGACGGCATTCGACGGTCGTGAGGGCACGACGCGCAGCCTCATCGAGGAGGCCGAATCCCTCATCACCGGACTCGATCAGCAGCGAGACGACATCACCCGCGCGATCGATGGACTCGACGCGCTGTCCGAACGGGTCGCAGCTCAGAACGATCAGGTCGCCGCGATCCTCGACGACCTACCCGTGGCGACAGAGGTCCTCGAGCAACAGCGACCGGAGCTCACGCAACTCCTGGTGCAGCTCGATCGGCTGGGAACGGCCGGCACGGACATTCTCGATCAGTCCAAGGACGATCTCATCGCCGACCTGCTTGCGCTGCGTCCGACTCTTCAGGCGCTCGCTGCGTCGGGAGATGATCTCGTGCAGTCCTTGGCGTTCGTCCCGACGGTGCCGTTCCCGGACAGCGTCGAGGACATCATCGTGGGCGGATCCATGAACCTGTTCCTCATCGTCGACCTGCAGATCGGCGACGCCCTCGCCTCGCTCGGCGTGGGCCAGGGAGAGCCCGTGTATCGGCAGCCGAAGTTCGGGAATCCGAAGCCTGTCATCGACCCGTCCAACCCGTACTACGACGGAAACGGACCGCACGTGGGGTGGCCGACGGTGTCGTTGCTGCCGCTACTTCCCGCTCCGACGTTCCCCGACCTCCTGACTCTTCCCGAAGGTGTCGTGCTGCCGGAAGGGATCGAAATTCCCGGCCTCGGTGAGGCCGGCTCACAGCGTGCGCCCGCACCGCCCCCGCCGCCCAATCCGCTGGAGGGCCTGATGGATCAGCTCGGAATCGGGGGTGACCGATGAGATCGCGACTGGTGAGGATTCAGCTCGTGGCATTCGTCGTCATCGCGCTGCTCGGCGTGGTGTACGTCGGCGCCCGCTACGTCCGGCTGGACAATCTCATGGGCTTCGGCCAATACACCGTCAACGCCCGATTCCCCAGTTCGGGTGGTGTATTCAAGAATGCGGAAGTCACTTATCGGGGCGTCCCGGTCGGTCGGGTGGGCACCCTCTCGCTGACCAGCGAGGGCATCGACGTCGAATTGAAACTCGATGACGGCGCGCCGAAGATTCCTGCGTCGGCTCGGGCCGTGGTCGCGAATCGCTCGGCGATCGGCGAGCAGTACGTCGATTTGCGGCCGGACACCGATGAAGGTCCGTATCTCGTGGACGGTTCGGTCATCGAATCTACGGTCGACGACCTTCCGGTGCCCGTCGAAGACCTGCTGGTGAGCACGAACGAACTGACACGGTCGGTTCCGACGGATGCGCTGCACACGGTGGTCACCGAACTCGGCGCCGCTTTCGACGGCCGCGGCGACGAACTGCAGGTTCTCGTCGATTCGCTCGCGCAGCTCAGCGACTCGGGTGTCGAATTCCTACCGCAGACCGTCACGTTGATCCGTGACAGCCGGACCGTGCTCGACACCCAGTCCGAGCAGTCGTCCGCAATCATGCAATTCAGCTCCGATCTCGACCTCATCACCGCGCAACTGCGCGACAGCGACCCCGACATCCGCCGGCTCATCGAGACCGGAACGTCCGCGAGCGATGAGCTGAACCGGCTGGTCGCAGATTCGGGTCCGGGACTGACTGCAAACCTGACCAACCTCGCCGCGCTCGGCGAGACCCTCGCACCTCAGGCGATTGCACTGCAACCGCTGCTGGCGTTCCTTCCGGCCGTGGCAGCCAGCGCCGGAACGGTGGCGCCGGGCGACGGTACGGTGAGGCAGGGCATCGTGCTGGAGACGAACAACCCGCCGTCGTGCACGCTCGGATACGAGGGAACCCACGAGATCATCGAGCAGATGCGCGCGGAGAACCCGAACTTCGATGATCACGCGCAGGACTTCCCGTTCAACACGGAGGCTTCGTGTGAGGCACCGCAGGGAAGCGTGACCGGCGTGCGCAGCGCGAACCGGATCGTGTTCGCCGATCCTGCGACCATCCAGCCGTGGGATTTCACACCGAAGAAGGACCCCGACAAGCTCAATCTGAATCCGGTGGCGACGCAGTTGGCGCCGCTTCTCGGAGTCACCCCGAAGTGAGCAGTGAGTAGGTTATTGGAGTGAGAGCAAGAACCGTCGCCCTGTCGATCGTGAGCGCATTGGCGGTGGTCGCCTTCGTGGCTGTCGCGTGGTTCGGATTCGGATGGGCGAAGGCACTGATCGTCGATCGTTCGGTGGCCGACACGCGCGATGCTGCGCTGGCGGGAGCGTTCCAGGCGGCGATCAACCTCAACAGTGTCGATGCACAGAATGTCGATGCCTCGCTCGACAATATGCGCTCGTCGATCACCGGTGACGCGTTGCGCAACGATCTCGCTGCGACCGAGCAGCAGATCCGCGACCAGGTCGCCGCGACCGGCACGAGCATGTCGGCGGAGGTGCTCTTCGGGTCGTTGACCGAACTGAACACCGACGACGATCAGGCGAAGGCGCTCGTCGTGCTCGCGGTGCGCACGACCACACCCGAGTACTTCACCGTCAACAAGGTCTCGGTGAACGCCTCGATGGCGAAGGACGGCGACGTCTGGAAAGCGGTGACGATCGAGCCGCTCGGGTCGGTCGGGATGGAGGAGGGCCCGGCCCCGGGTGCACAGCCAGCGCCGGAAGGTGCTGCGCCTGCTGAACCTGTGCCGGCCGAACCTGCGCCGGCCGAACCTGCGCCCGCAGAATCTGTACCAGAGGGTGCCGCGACACCGTGACCTGCAACAACTTGTCGACCAGCAGTGACGGCTCGAACAGCAGTAGTAGCGAGCCGACGAAGGAGAACGTCTAGTGCCACCGCAGCGCCGCAACTCCGGGCCGCCGCGCCGTCGACCGAAGATCGCCGGCGCGTCCCGTCGGACCGAGTCGAACGCCGGTCCGGTCACACCGAGCCCGGTTTCTCCCAGTAGTGAATCCGACTCAGTCGACCAGGTCGACGAGGCCGACTCGTCCGGCCCTGCCCCCGAGGGCTCAGGCAGTGCGGTCGGCTCCGGCCGGTCGGGCGGCGTCGAGGAGAAGGCCGAGTCGGACGAGAGGGCGGAGTCCGACGAGAGGGTGGAGCCGGACGAGAAGACCGAGCCCCATACGCCGGTCCCGCTGAGTAAGGAGGCCGAACCGCATGCGGCCGCCGGGCCGGATGAGACGGCCGTTGACGAGAAACGATCGGGATCGAGTTGGATGCCGGTACTCGCGGTGGCAGCGGTCGCCGTGGTGCTGGGTGCGCTCGCGGTGGTGGCGGCCTTTCGACCCGGAGCATCGGACAGCAATATCGCGTGGGTCGACCAGGGAACGACCGCTGCGGTGACCGAAGCTGCCGCGCACGCGATCGAGGCGATGCACGGGTACAACTTCGAGACGATCGACGAGGATTTCGCCGAAATCCGCGAACTGCTCACAGACGAACGCCGCGCGGAATTCGACTCGACCGCGCAGGTCACCAAGGATGCCGCGGTACAGACCCGCACCGTGACGGAAGTGAATGTGGCGCATATCGGTGCACGGATGATCGATGAGTCCCACGCCGAGGTCGCTGCGTACATCAACGTCAGCGCGACCGGTGACGGAGTGGCGCAGGGAAGTGCGGCAGCGCCGTTGCTGGTGCGAATGGAGAAGGCGGATGGCCGCTGGCTGGTCTCGGAGATCCGTGATCAGTAGGCCCGTCGTGCCAGGCCGGTGGTCGCGTTGCGGGTGTGACACCGGGGACCGGTGACTCTTGACGAGAACGACGGGAGACGTCACTCTATCGGTACGCCTGTGCGATACCGACTCCGTGACGTCGCCTCAAGGTTTCTTTGAGGCACCCCTGTGGACATTTTCGTGTGTTCGGTGTAAGTTGGTTCTTTGCGCTGGCTGCCTCCTGTCCACACCTCGACCTGTGAGCCCGTGAATCGTTCGTCGAGAGCGACTTCATCGGATTCTTCGGTGGGGTTTCAGTTCGGGTTGCGACCAGCCGAAACGCCCCACATGAAGAAGCAGGTACAGCGGCGGTCGCACCGGTTGGAGCGACCCGCGTGAGGTGCTGGAAGGACGCATCTTGGCAGTCTCTAGCCAGACCAAGGCAGTTGCCGGAATCCCCGGAGCCCCGAAGAGGGTTTCGTTCGCGAAAATTCGCGAACCACTCGAAGTTCCCGGGCTCCTCGATCTACAGACAGATTCCTTCGAATGGTTGATCGGGTCGGAGCGCTGGCGCGCGAAGGCTGCTGATCGCGGTGACGGCAGCGTCGCCGGTGGTCTCGAAGAGATCCTCGCCGAGCTTTCGCCGATCGAGGACTTCTCGGGCTCGATGTCCCTCTCCTTCTCCGACCCGCGCTTCGACGAGGTCAAGGCCTCCGTCGAGGAGTGCAAGGACAAGGACATGACGTATGCGGCTCCGCTGTTCGTCACGGCCGAGTTCATCAACAACAACACCGGCGAGATCAAGAGCCAGACGGTCTTCATGGGTGACTTCCCGATGATGACCGGCAAGGGCACCTTCATCATCAACGGCACCGAGCGCGTCGTCGTGTCGCAGCTCGTGCGTTCGCCCGGTGTGTACTTCGACAAGTCCGTCGACAAGAGCACCGAGAAGGACCTGCACAGCGTCAAGGTCATCCCCGGTCGCGGTGCATGGCTCGAGTTCGACGTCGACAAGCGCGACACCGTCGGTGTGCGCATCGACCGCAAGCGCCGTCAGCCCGTCACGGTGCTGCTCAAGGCGCTCGGCTGGTCCACCGAGCAGATCGTGGAGCGCTTCGGCTTCTCCGAGATCATGATGTCCACGCTCGAGAAGGACAACACCGCCGGGACCGACGAGGCGCTCCTCGATATCTACCGCAAGCTTCGTCCGGGCGAGCCGCCGACGAAGGAGAGCGCACAGACGCTCCTCGAGAACCTCTTCTTCAAGGACAAGCGCTACGACTTGGCGCGCGTGGGCCGTTACAAGATCAACAAGAAGCTGGGTCTGAACACCGGCCAGCCGATCGAAGCGTCGACCCTCACAGAGGAAGACATCGTCGCGACCATCGAATACCTCGTACGTCTGCACGCGGGCGAGAATTGGATGACCGCTCCGGACGGCGTCGAGGTTCCGGTCGAGGTCGACGACATCGACCACTTCGGCAACCGTCGCCTGCGCACCGTCGGTGAGCTCATCCAGAACCAGATCCGCGTGGGCCTGTCCCGCATGGAGCGCGTCGTTCGTGAGCGCATGACGACCCAGGACGTCGAGGCGATCACGCCGCAGACCCTGATCAACATCCGTCCGGTCGTGGCCGCGATCAAGGAGTTCTTCGGAACTTCGCAGCTGTCGCAGTTCATGGACCAGAACAACCCGCTGTCGGGTCTGACGCACAAGCGTCGCCTGTCGGCACTCGGCCCCGGCGGCCTGTCGCGTGAGCGCGCCGGCCTCGAGGTCCGCGACGTTCACCCGTCGCACTACGGCCGCATGTGCCCGATCGAGACCCCTGAAGGCCCGAACATCGGCCTGATCGGTTCACTGTCGGTGTACGCACGGGTCAACCCGTTCGGTTTCATCGAGACCCCGTACCGCCGGGTCGTCGACGGTGTCGTCACCGACCAGGTCGACTACCTCACGGCAGACGAAGAAGACCGCTTCCTCATTGCGCAGGCGAACTCGCCGATCGCAGCGGACAACACGTTCGCCGAGGATCGCGTGCTCGTCCGTAAGAAGGGTGCGGAGATCGAGTACGTCGGCGCCGACGCCGTCGAGTACATGGACGTCTCGCCGCGCCAGATGGTGTCCGTCGCGACGGCCATGATTCCGTTCCTCGAGCATGACGACGCCAACCGTGCCCTCATGGGCGCGAACATGCAGCGTCAGGCTGTGCCGCTGATCCGCAGCGAGGCTCCGGTCGTCGGTACCGGCATGGAGCTGCGTGCTGCAGTGGACGCAGGCGACGTCATCGTCACCGAGAAGCCCGGTGTGGTCGAGGAGGTGTCGGCCGACTTCATCACGGTGATGGCCGACGACGGCACCCGCCGCACCTACCGTCTGCGCAAGTTCGACCGGTCGAACCAGGGCACCTGCTCCAACCAGCGCCCGATCATCGACGAAGGTCAGCGTGTCGAGGCCGGCCAGGTTCTGGCCGACGGCCCGTGCACCGAGAACGGTGAGATGGCGCTGGGCAAGAACTTGCTCCTCGCGATCATGCCGTGGGAAGGCCACAACTACGAGGACGCGATCATCCTGTCGCAGCGCCTCGTGGAAGAGGACGTCCTGACCTCGATCCACATCGAGGAGCACGAGATCGATGCCCGCGACACCAAGCTCGGTGCCGAGGAGATCACTCGCGATATCCCGAACGTCTCCGACGAGGTCCTCGCAGACCTCGACGAGCGAGGCATCGTTCGTATCGGTGCCGAGGTCCGCGACGGCGACATCCTGGTCGGCAAGGTCACGCCCAAGGGCGAGACCGAGCTCACCCCGGAGGAGCGACTCCTTCGGGCGATCTTCGGTGAGAAGGCCCGCGAGGTCCGCGACACGTCGCTCAAGGTTCCTCACGGCGAGACCGGCAAGGTCATCGGAGTCCGCGTGTTCTCCCGCGAGGACGACGACGATCTGCCTCCGGGCGTCAACGAGCTCGTCCGCGTGTACGTGGCGCAGAAGCGCAAGATCCAGGACGGCGACAAGCTCGCCGGCCGCCACGGCAACAAGGGCGTCATCGGCAAGATCCTCCCGCAGGAGGACATGCCGTTCCTGCCCGACGGCACGCCCATCGACATCATCCTGAACACGCACGGTGTTCCGCGTCGTATGAACATCGGCCAGATCCTCGAGACTCACCTCGGCTGGATCGGCAAGGCCGGCTGGAACGTGCAGATCGCCGACGACGGGTCCCGGCCCGACTGGGCACAGAACCTGCCCGAGGAGATGCTCGCTGCCGAGTCCGACTCGAACATCGCAACGCCGGTGTTCGACGGTGCTCGCGAAGAGGAGCTCACGGGTCTGCTGTCGTCGACGCTGCCGAACCGCGACGGCGAGGTCATGGTCGGCCCCGACGGCAAGGCGACGCTGTTCGACGGTCGTTCGGGCGAGCCGTTCCCGTACCCGGTGGCGGTCGGCTACATGTACATCATCAAGCTGCACCACTTGGTCGACGACAAGATCCACGCGCGTTCGACGGGTCCGTACTCGATGATCACGCAGCAGCCTCTCGGTGGTAAGGCCCAGTTCGGTGGTCAGCGCTTCGGTGAGATGGAGTGCTGGGCCATGCAGGCCTACGGTGCCGCATACACGCTGCAGGAGCTGCTCACCATCAAGTCCGACGACGTCGTGGGTCGCGTGAAGGTGTACGAGGCGATCGTCAAGGGCGAGAACATCCCCGAGCCCGGCATCCCGGAGTCGTTCAAGGTGCTCCTGAAGGAACTCCAGTCCCTCTGCCTCAACGTGGAGGTGCTGTCCAGCGACGGCGCTGCCATCGCGATGGCCGACAGCGACGACGAGGACCTGGAGCGGGCAGCAGCCAATCTGGGTATCAACCTTTCCCGCAACGAGTCGGCCACGGTCGACGACCTCGCGAACTAGGAGCCGAACCGATGCGGTACGCCACCGAGTACACCGGGCGCGTACCGCATCGGGCCCCGGCAGCGATAGCGACAACTAGCAGCAACAAAGCCCGCACAGGGGAAAGGAAGTTACGTGCTCGACGTCAACTTCTTCGATGAACTCCGGATCGGTCTGGCCACTGCGGCCGACATCCGTAATTGGTCGTACGGCGAGGTCAAGAAGCCGGAGACCATCAACTACCGCACGCTCAAGCCCGAGAAGGACGGCCTCTTCTGCGAGAAGATCTTCGGCCCCACGCGGGACTGGGAGTGCTACTGCGGCAAGTACAAGCGTGTCCGCTTCAAGGGCATCATCTGTGAGCGCTGCGGCGTCGAGGTGACCCGCGCCAAGGTGCGCCGTGAGCGGATGGGCCACATCGAACTGGCCGCGCCCGTCACGCACATCTGGTACTTCAAGGGCGTGCCGAGCCGTCTCGGTTACCTGCTCGACCTCGCTCCGAAGGATCTCGAGAAGATCATCTACTTCGCTGCGTACGTCATCACGTCGGTCGACGACGAGCTCCGTCACAACGAGCTGTCGACGCTCGAGGCCGAGATGGAGGTCGAGAAGAAGGGTGTCGCCGATCAGCGCGACGCCGACCTCGAGGCCCGCGCACAGAAGCTCGAAGCCGACCTGGCCGAGCTCGAGGCAGAAGGCGCGAAGTCGGATGTCCGCCGCAAGGTCAAGGACGGCGGCGAGCGCGAGATGCGTCAGCTGCGCGACCGCGCTCAGCGTGAGCTCGATCGCCTCGACGAGATCTGGACGACCTTCACGAAGCTCGCCCCCAAGCAGCTGATCGTCGACGAGCTGATCTACCGCGAGCTGCAGGATCGTTACGGTGAGTACTTCACCGGCGCGATGGGTGCAGAGGCGATCCAGAAGCTCATCGAGACCTTCGACATCGACGCCGAGGCCGAGCTGCTGCGCGAGATCATCCGCAGCGGCAAGGGGCAGAAGAAGCTCCGCGCGCTCAAGCGTCTCAAGGTCGTGGCGGCGTTCGCGCAGTCCGGCAACTCGCCGATGGGAATGGTCCTCGACGCTGTTCCGGTGATCCCGCCGGAACTGCGCCCGATGGTGCAGCTCGACGGTGGCCGCTTCGCGACCTCCGACCTCAACGACCTGTACCGCCGTGTCATCAACCGGAACAACCGCCTCAAGCGGCTGATCGACCTCGGTGCTCCGGAGATCATCGTCAACAACGAGAAGCGGATGCTCCAGGAATCCGTCGACGCGCTGTTCGACAACGGTCGTCGCGGCCGGCCTGTGACGGGTCCGGGCAACCGCCCGCTCAAGTCGCTGTCCGATCTGCTCAAGGGCAAGCAGGGTCGATTCCGTCAGAACCTGCTCGGTAAGCGCGTCGACTACTCGGGCCGTTCGGTCATCGTCGTCGGCCCGCAGCTCAAGCTGCACCAGTGCGGTCTGCCGAAGCTCATGGCTCTCGAACTGTTCAAGCCGTTCGTGATGAAGCGTCTTGTGGACCTGAACCACGCGCAGAACATCAAGTCGGCCAAGCGCATGGTCGAGCGTCAGCGCCCGCAGGTGTGGGACGTCCTCGAAGAGGTCATCAGCGAGCACCCGGTGCTGCTGAACCGTGCACCTACGCTGCACCGTCTCGGCATCCAGGCGTTCGAGCCGCAGCTCGTCGAGGGTAAGGCCATCCAGCTGCACCCGCTCGTGTGTGAGGCCTTCAACGCCGACTTCGACGGTGACCAGATGGCCGTGCACCTGCCGCTGTCGGCAGAGGCTCAGGCCGAGGCACGCATCCTGATGCTGTCGTCGAACAACATTCTGTCGCCGGCATCGGGCCGTCCGCTCGCTATGCCGCGTCTGGACATGGTGACGGGTCTGTACCACTTGACCCGCCTCGTCGAGGACGCCGTGGGTGCGTACAAGCATGCCTCGGCCGACGAGCCGGAGCAGGGTGTGTACTCGTCGCCGTCCGAGGCGATCATGGCCGTCGACCGTGGCGTGCTCTCGGTGCAGGCCCCCATCCGGGTGCGTCTGTCCCAGCAGCGTCCGCCGCGCGAGATCGAGAACGAGCTGTTCCCCGAAGGCTGGCGCTACGGCGAGGAGTGGCTCGCCGAGACCACCCTCGGTCGCGTGATGTTCAACGAGCTGCTGCCCGTGAACTACGGCTTCGTCAACGACATCATGCCGAAGAAGCGTCAGGCCGGGATCATCAACGATCTCGCCGAGCGCTACCCGATGATCGTCGTCGCACAGACCGTCGACAAGCTCAAGGATGCGGGCTTCTACTGGGCCACGCGTTCGGGTGTCACCATCGCGATGTCGGACGTTCTGGTTCCGCCGGAGAAGAAGGAGATCCTCGAGCGTTACGAGGGTCAGGCCGACTCGATCCAGCGGCAGTACGACCGAGGCAAGCTGTCCGAGGACGAGCGTCGCGATTCGCTCGTCAAGCTGTGGCAGGAAGCGACCGAAGAGGTCGGCCAGGTCATGGAGGCGCACTACCCGGACGACAACCCGATCCCGACGATCGTGAAGTCCGGCGCTGCGGGCAACATGACCCAGATCCGCTCGCTGGCGGGTATGAAGGGCCTGGTGACGAACCCGAAGGGCGAGTTCATTCCTCGCCCGATCAAGTCCTCGTTCCGTGAGGGCCTGACCGTCGCCGAGTACTTCATCAACACGCACGGTGCGCGTAAGGGTCTGGCCGATACCGCTCTGCGTACCGCCGACTCGGGTTACCTGACCCGTCGTCTGGTGGACGTCTCGCAGGACGTCATCGTCCGCGAGGTCGACTGTGGTACGCCGCGTGGCATCGAGATGGTCATCGCCGAGCCCGAGCGCGACGCACAGGGCAACGAGACCGGCAAACTGGTTCGCGATGCTCACATCGAGACGAGCACGTACGCCCGCACGTTGGCGACGGACGCAATCGACGCCGCCGGCAACGTCGTCGTCGAGCGCGGATCCGACCTCGGCGATCCCGCGATCGAGGCTCTCCTCGAGGCCGGTATCCAGAAGGTCAAGGTCCGCTCGGTCCTCACCTGCGACACCGGCACTGGCGTCTGCGCGACCTGCTACGGCCGATCGATGGCGACGGGCAAGCTCGTCGACATCGGCGAGGCCGTCGGTATCGTCGCCGCTCAGTCGATCGGTGAGCCCGGTACGCAGCTGACGATGCGTACGTTCCACCAGGGTGGTGTCGGTGAGGACATCACCGGCGGTCTGCCGCGTGTCCAGGAGCTGTTCGAGGCCCGCGTCCCGAAGGGCAAGGCTCCGATCGCCGACGTCTCCGGACGCATCCGGCTCGAGGACGACGATCGTTTCTACAAGATCACGATCATCCCCGACGACGGTGGCGAAGAGGTCGTCTACGACAAGCTGTCGAAGCGTCAGCGTCTGCACGTGATCCGCAAGGCCGACGGCACCGAGGGCGTCCTCGGCGACGGCGACCACGTGGATGTCGGTCAGCAGCTCCTCGAAGGTGCTGCCGATCCGCACGAGGTGCTGCGCGTGATGGGTCCCCGCCAGGTTCAGATCCACTTGGTCCACGAGGTCCAGGAGGTCTACCGGAGCCAGGGCGTGTCGATTCACGACAAGCACATCGAGACCATCGTGCGTCAGATGCTGCGTCGCGTGACGATCATCGATTCGGGTGCGACGGAGTTCCTGCCCGGTTCGCTCGTCGAGCGCAGCGAGTTCGAGGCTGCCAACCGTCGTGTGGTCCAGGAAGGTGGCGAGCCGGCTGCCGGTCGCCCCGTCCTCATGGGCATCACGAAGGCGTCGCTGGCCACCGACTCGTGGCTGTCGGCGGCATCGTTCCAGGAGACGACCCGCGTGCTGACCGATGCGGCCATCAACTGCCGCTCGGACAAGCTGATCGGTCTCAAGGAGAACGTGATCATCGGCAAGCTGATCCCGGCCGGTACCGGCATCAACAAGTACCGGAACATCCAGGTTCAGCCGACCGAGGAGGCTCGTGCTGCCGCATACGCCATCCCGGCGTACGACGACCAGTACTACTCGCCGGACGGCTTCGGCCAGAACACCGGTGCTGCAGTGCCTCTGGATGACTACGGTTACTCCAACGACTACCGGTAGTTCGCTGCCGTAGTCACAAAGGTCCCGCCCTCTCTCTTCAGGGCGGGACCTTTGTGGTTTCCGAGGTATGTCGTAGGGGAGTGCCGCTCAGCGTGCTGTGATGATGCGACGCTCAGCGTGGGATGTGAAAGTCGGTCAGTTCGGCCCGGCCCGGCTCGAGATCGTCCCAACTGCCTCGAACGGTGAGGACCGCGAGCGCTGAGGTCGGAAACTTCTCGGAGAGTTGGTGGGCGATGTCGCTGCTGTGGTCGGTGGCCAGGCTCAATGCCGTCTCGGACAGTGACGGCTCGTGCCCGACCACGAGCAGGGTGTGAACATCCGTATCCACCGAGCCGATCTCCGCGATGACGCCTTCGGGAGTGGCTCCGTAGAGTGCCGCGCGGTAGTCGACGGGTGCGTCGATCGTCGCTTCGGCGAGGGTCTTGCGCGTGCGTGTCGCGTCGGAGCACAGCACCGCATCGATTTCAGGCAGGTTGGCTCGTATCCATCGACCGGCGAGACCTGCTTCTCGTCGGCCGCGTGGGGAGAGGGGGCGCTCGTGATCGTCCACGTCGTCCGGATACGCGGACTTCCCGTGGCGCAGCAAGATCAGGGTGCGGGTCATTGTTCCACCGTAGGGGCTGCATGCCCGAACCGGAACGCCGACGTCGACTTCCCGCTGCCCGCGCATCCGGTAGCGCCTTGCGGAGCACACGAAGGCGCGGCTACAGTCTAAGTAAATGTTACTGAGTGTTACATGAAACTTGGTTGCCGAGCCGCACCGGAGGACATCGCCATGGCCTACGTCATCACCCAGACGTGCTGTAACGACGCGAGTTGCGTCGCCGTCTGCCCGGTCAATTGCATTCACCCGACGCCCGAAGAGCGTGAGTTCAGGGCGGCCGAGATGCTGCATATCGACCCGCAGACCTGCATCGACTGCGGTGCGTGCGCGGACGCATGCCCGGTCGAAGCGATTCTTCCGGACGACAAGCTCGAACCCTCCCAGGCTCGCTTCCTCGAGATCAACGCCGACTACTACCGGACGCACCCCATGCCGGACGGCTGGAATCCCCTCGTGCCGGCTCCGGCCGCACCGCGGGACCGCGGAACTCTGCGGGTCGCCGTCGTCGGGGCCGGCCCGGCAGCCTGCTATGCGGTGCAGGAGCTGCTCGAGCGATCCGATGTCGAGGTCGAGATGTTCGATCGGCTGCCGACACCGTTCGGTCTGGTCCGCGCCGGCGTCGCGCCCGACCATCCCGGCACGAAGTCCGTCACCGAATCGTTCGAGTGGTCCTTCCGCCGCGAAGCCTTCGCGCTGCACCTCGACACCGAGATCGGTCGCGACCTCACCCACGCGGAACTGCTCGACCACCACCACGCGGTGGTGTACGCGGTGGGCGCCTCCGCCGACCGTCGTCTCGGCATTCCCGGCGAGGATCTCGCAGGCAGTCACGCCGCAACTGAGTTCGTCGCCTGGTACAACGGCCACCCCGACTACGCAGACCGCACCTTCGATCTGTCGGGTGAGCGCGCTGTGGTCGTCGGCAACGGCAACGTCGCAATCGATGTCGCCCGAATCCTCACGATGGACGTCGACGAACTCGCGCACACCGACATCGCCGACCACGCACTGGAGGCGCTGCGGCACAGCAATATCCGCGAGGTCGTCCTCCTCGGCCGCCGGGGACCCGCGCAGGCCGCGTACAGCAACCCTGAATTCCTCGCGCTCGGCGATCTGAAGGGGGTGGACGTCGTCATCGACGCGTCCGACCTGGATCTCGACGAGGCCAGTGAACGTGCAGTTGCGGACGATCCCGCCGTGGCGATGCGCGTGCAGCTCGCACGTGAGTACGCGGCGCGCGAGGTGCGGGAGGGTAATCGACGCATCGTCTTCCGCTACCACGCTGTCCCGGACGAGGTGCTCGGTGCGAGCCGCGTGGACGGCGTCCGTGTCGCGCGTACCGAGCTGGTCGAGAACTCCGAGGGTGCGCTCGTGGCGCGGGCGACCGACGACGTCGACGACGTCGATGCCGGCCTCGTGCTCCGGTCGATCGGCTATCGGGGCGTGCCCGTTCCCGGTCTGCCGTTCGACGACCGGCGCGCCGTCGTCCCCAATACCGAGGGCCGAGTCGAGACCGGCGTCTATGTCACGGGTTGGATCAAGCGTGGACCGAGTGGCGTCATCGGCACCAACAAGGGGTGCGCCAAGGAGACCGTGGCCGCGCTGCTCGCGGATTTCGACTCCGGACGGCTGACACAGCCGAGGGGTGACCGTCGAAGTCTCGGGAAACTTCTGGCCGCTCGGCGCCCCGACCGCGTCGACCTCGACGGGTGGCGGGCCATCGACGCTGCGGAACGCGCCGCCGGCCGCGCGAGCGGTCGCCCACGCATCAAGATCACGAACCGGGCGGCGCTCGTCGAACTCGGTCGTCGCCGTCGTCGCCTTCCCTTGATCGGAGCCGTGCGGCGATAAATCCGTTGGGCGCGTTGGTGCATCGTCGTTAAGATTGGCAAACGGTGCGCACGCGTTCCGGTATCTGCCACGACCACCGGCGCTCTCTCTCGCGCGGGCCTGCCACCTCGATTCCAATCAGGCGGAAGCCTATGCATTCATCGGAGTAGCCCATGACAGCGCCACCTGCAGGTTCTTCGGCCTCGGACACGAAGCTCGACGCTGCCGTCCTGAAAATCGCGTCGGTGGTGGTGCTCGGCGCCATCATGTCGATCCTCGACGTCACCGTTGTCTCCGTCGCGCTTCCGACCTTCATGTCGGATTTCCAGGCGAGCTACGCGACGGTCGCATGGACGATGACCGGCTACACCCTCGCCCTCGCCAGTGTGATTCCCCTCACTGGATGGGCGGCTGATCGGTTCGGTACCAAACGCCTCTACCTCACCGCTCTCGTCCTGTTCGTGGCCGGCTCGGTTCTGTGCAGTCTCGCGTGGGATGTCACCTCGTTGATCGGATTCCGTGTCCTCCAGGGCTTCGGCGGCGGCATGCTCATGCCCCTCGGCATGACGATCATGACGAGGGCCGCGGGTCCACAGCGCGTCGGTCGCGTCATGGCGGTCCTCGGTATCCCGATGCTCCTCGGTCCCATCGGCGGCCCCATCCTCGGTGGCTGGCTCATCGACGTGGCGAGTTGGCACTGGATCTTCCTCATCAACCTCCCGATCGGTGCCGTCGCGCTGATCACCGCCTTCGTTGTGCTCCCGAAGGATTCGCCGAAGAAATCCGAATCGTTCGACTTCGTCGGCATGCTGTTGTTGTCGCCGGGCCTTGCGCTGTTCCTCTTCGGTGTGTCGTCGCTGCCGGAGACCGGCACGGCCGCGTCGGCTCGGGTCCTCGTCCCCGGCATCGTCGGAGTCGGGCTCATCGCCGCGTTCGTGTACCACGCGGTACGCACCGACCATCCGCTCATCGACCTGAGGTTGTTCAAGAACAGGCAGCTCACCTTTGCGGTGCTCACCATGACGGTGTTCGCGATCGGCTTCTTCGGTGCCGGACTGCTGTTCCCGAGCTACTTCCTGCAGGTGCACGGTGAAACCACGCTCATGGCCGGACTCCTGCTCGCTCCGCAGGGTCTCGGCGCGATGCTCACGATGCCCATCGCGGGACAGCTCGTCGACCGCATCGGGCCGGGCAAGATCGTGCTCGTCGGTCTCGTGCTCATCATCGCGGGCATGTCGGTGTTCACGCAGGTCGGCGTCGACACCGGCTATCCGCTTCTGCTCGGCGCACTGTTCGTCATGGGTATGGGAATGGGCTGCACCATGATGCCGACGATGACAGCGGCCCTGCAGACGCTCACCGATCACAGCATCGCGCGTGGTTCGACGTTGATGAACATCGTCCAGCAGGCGGCGGGGTCGATCGGTACGGCCACGATGTCCGTGATCCTCACCAGTCGGATCATCGCCCCTGAGGGGGCACCGGAAGGGACGACCGGTCAGCCCGACGCAGAGATGCTCGCGCAGCTTCCGCCGGAGGTGCAGCAGACCGTCCTCGGTTCACTCGCCGATGCGTTCGGCGACACCTTCCTGGTGGCGATGCTCGTCATGGTGGTTGCGTTGATTCCCGCGGCGTTCCTGCCGCGAACGAAGTCGGCGCAGCCGACCGATCCGACGGCCGTCTCGGTGCACTGAGTACCGGATGCGCCGAGTACTCGACGCACCGCGTACGAAAAGTACGGGGGCCGTGACGCACGTCGCGGCCCCCGTCGCTGTCGCAGGACTACCCTGAGCCGGGACATGTCAGCGATCGGAACGGACAGTGTGAATGAGTAGCGACCTCGCCCCGGTGTCCCGGCGAGCCGTATTGTCGAGCGCAGGTACCGCGGCGGCGGCGGGAGCGCTGGTCGCGTGCGGCGCATCGACGCCGCAGGCGCCGGTGTCGGAGCCTGTCGCCACCACGACCGTGCCGCCCGGACCGGACGCGGAGGTCGTCGCCGCCGCGGCCGACGTGCCCGTCGGTAGTGGTGTGTTCCTGGAAGGGAAGCGGCTCGTCGTCACCCAGCCGACGGCAGGCGACTTCCACGCGTTCGTCGCCATCTGTACCCATCAGGGGTGCAACATCACCGATGTCGAGGACGACCTGATCGTGTGCCGATGTCACGGCAGCAAATTCGCGCTCGACGGGGTCCCGGTAGCGGGGCCCGCACAGAAACCGTTGAAGTCGCGTCCCGCGCAGATGCGTGGCACGGATGTGGTCGTCGGCTGACGGGTCGCCGCGAGGCCCGGTGAACCGAACCGGCTAGAGTCCGCCGTGTGAGGCCGATACGACGAGACCGAAGGCCGCGGGCCCTGCGCGAGGGTATCGATCCGGACCCGCGGTTCACACTGGCCAACGAACGCACCTTTCTCGCGTGGATTCGGACCGCCCTCGGCCTCATTGCCGCGGCGGTGGCGCTCGAGACCTTCGCCGGCGAAGTCATCGATCCGGTTCTGCGCACGGTGCTCACGTGCGTGTTGCTGGTGTTCGCCGTCGTGCTCGTCGTGGCCGCGGTGATGCGTTGGATCAGCGTGGAGAGCGCGATGCGCTCGGGCCTGCCATTGCCGTTCCCCTGGATCGCGTATCTGCTTGCCGGGTCGCTCGCAGTTGCCGGGATCGTTCTGGCCGTGGCGATCGTGGTGTGATCGCGCGTGCGGCACGGTGATCCCGGCCTGCAGCCCGAACGCAGTTCACTCGCGTGGCTACGCACGGAGGTCGTCCTCGGTGCGATCATCCTGGGTTTCATGCGACTGGCTCCGGGGCCGAGGTCAGTCGTGGCCGCGATCGGGCTGGTATGCCTGGTCCCGGTGCTGGTGCTGTTGTTCACTGCCCGGGAAGGGCACCGCGCGCGAGTGCGCGGAATGGAGCGCGGCAGCGGCACCTATTTCTTGTGGCGCAACCTGCTGCTCGCCGGCACCGTTGCGGTGCTCGGGAGCTGTGCTCTGGTTCTGATACTGCTCTCAGCGTGAAACCTCGATCAGCCGGGCGCCGCCCTGGGCCGCCGCGCACACCTTCTCGGAGCCGTCCTCTGCGACCACGACGATCTCGCATCGGCACAGTGCCTGGCGTTTCGTGGATTCCACGACGTGGGCGCGGGCGCGCAGCAGAGTGCCCTGCGCGGGCCGCAGATAGTCGATGGTGAAGCCTGTCGTGACGATCGACGGTCCGAGTGCGGTGCCGGCGGCGAACGTGATCGCGTTGTCCGCGGCATACGACAGGACCCCGCCGTGCGCGAACCCGAACTGCTGAAGCAGTTCGGATCGCAGCGGTATCTCGAGCGACACTCCGTCCGGGCCGTAGGCCGACAGGCGTGCGCCGATCAGCGTGCTGAACGGTTGCGCGGCGAGAACGTCCCGGGCCTGATCGATACCGAATGACGACATGCCCGCATTCTGCCTCAGCGGCCGAGTCCTGACATATCGTTCCTGCATGACCGAATGGCCGGATCTCGCAGCACTGGAGCTTCTCGTCGGCATCGACGACCACGGAGGCCTCGGGGCCGCGGCCAGAATGGTGGGGATTGCACAACCGAATGCCACACGATCGGTCCGGCGCCTCGAGAAGCAACTGGGTGCCGCGCTCGTGAAGCGCGGCCGGTCCGGATCGGTCCTCACCCCGGAGGGCACGGTGGTCGCGCACTGGGCCAGGGAGGTTCTCGCCGACGCGCACCGACTGCTCGACGCGGCCGCCGCCTTGAGCGCCGAGCATCATCCCGAACTCGTGGTCGCGTCCTCGATGACCGTCGCGGAACACCTGATCCCACGATGGCTCGGTGCGTTCCGCGCGGTCCACGATGACGCCCAGATCCAACTGCAGGTGCACAACTCGATGCAGGTGTGCGACATCGCGGCGGCCGGGGGATGCGACGTCGGGTTCGTAGAGGGGCCCAGCGTCCCCACCGGTCTGCAGAGGGTGGAAGTCGCGCGCGACGAGCTGGTCGTCGTGGTGGCACCGGGCCATCCGTGGGCGCGTCGCCGTCGACCGCTCACCGTGGCCGAACTCGCCGCAACACCGTTGGTGGTCCGTGAAGAGGGATCCGGGACGCGCCGCACACTCGATCTCGCACTGCAGGAGTACTCACGACCGGCCCCGCTGCTCGAACTCGGCAGCGGCGCAGCGGTGCGGACGAGTGCGCTCGGCGGCGTCGGGCCCGCGGTGCTCAGCAACCTTGCCGTCGCCGACCATGTCGAGTCGGGCCAACTGCGGGTGGTGGCGGTCGAGGAACTCGACCTGTCCCGGGTACTGCGTGCGGTGTGGCGGCCTCCACGCGTGCTCGAGGGACTCGCCGGCGAACTCCTGCGTATGATCGTCCGGTCTCGGCAGGCCGGACCGGTTCGGGGTCGCACCACCGGATCGTGACGCGCGGCCGTTCCGGACCGTCGGCAGGAATGACCGCTGTGCGGGACTCGCTCTCGACACCCGTTGGCCGGTCGGTACGGTCACCGCAGCTCGCATCGACCGCCATCGAGAGGATGCTGCATGGAGAACAGCGAGAGTTCTCGGAGGACCGTGCTGGTGACCGGCGGGACGGGTGGGATCGGCGCGGAGATCTGCCGCTCGTTCGCCGCCGATGGGTACGACGTCGCATTCACATTTCGTAGTCGGGCACAGGTCGCCGAGCAGCTGGCCGGAGACCTCACCGATCTCGGAGCAACGGTCGCATACGACACGCTCGATCTGACGGATCCGGACGCAACTGCCCGGTGGATCGGTTCCGCGACGGAGAAATTCGGCGGATTCGGCACGATCGTGCACAGTGCGGGACCGCAGGTTCCGATGGTGCACTTGTCCGCGGTGTCACCTGCTCGGTTCGGCGGGGCCGTCGATGCCGAGGCGAAGGCCTTCTTCAACCTGATCTCCGCGGGCCTGCCCGAACTCCGTCGGTCGTCCGGATCCGTCGTCGCGGTGACGACCGCGGCGACGACCCGATATCCGGTGCGCGATGGGTTGTCCGCGGGGCCGAAGGCCGCGGTCGAGTCGCTCGCACGCGGATTTGCCGCCGAGGAGGGGCGCTTCGGAGTCCGCTTCAACTGCGTCGGGCCGGGCATGCTGGTCGACGGGATGGCCGATCGACTCATCTCGTCCGGCGAGCTCGACGACCGCGCCCTCGAGGTGACCAAGGCAAACATCCCGCTGCGCAGATTCGGGACGGCCATCGACATCGCCGAGGCGGTGCTGTTCCTCGCGTCGGAGAAGGCGGGGTTCATCACCGGTCAGAAGCTCGACGTGGACGGCGGCTACGGAGTCTGACGGTGGCCGGCGGTGAGCGCTCCCGATAAAACAATCATGACTGCTTGATTTTGCGGACGCGGCATGTGACGCTGATCGCATGGCGGACCTGCCCGAGCTTTTCGACGATCTGCGCGCCGAAGGCGATGCCCTCGACGCTCTCGTGACCGACCTGTCCGACGACGACTGGCGGCGCCCCACTCCGGCTGCCGGATGGACCGTGGCGCACCAGATAGGCCACCTGCTGTGGACCGACCGTGCGGCACTCACCGCCGTCGACGCCCCGGACTCCTTCGTCGCCGAACTCGAAAACGTCGCCGACCCCACCACATTCGTGGACGAAGGTGCCGCCGAGTATGCGGCGCTGCCGCCGCAGGAGTTACTCGCCGACTGGCGGCACTGTCGCGAATCCCTCGGCCGTGCTCTCGCCGAGGTCCCGACAGGGGTGAAGATCCCGTGGTACGGACCACCCATGTCCGCGGCCTCGATGGCGACCGCGCGGCTCATGGAAACCTGGGCACACGCAGGTGACGTCGCGGCGGCGGTCGGGTTGGTACCCCGGCCGACGCAGCGCCTGCGACACGTCGCGCACCTCGGTGTCCGTACCCGCGACTTCGCCTTCGTGATCAACGATCGTGCGGTTCCGGTCGAGTCGTTCCACGTCGAACTCGCCGCACCCGACGGCGGCACCTGGGAGTGGGGGCCTGCCGATGCCGCGCAATCGGTGACCGGGTCCGCTGAGGACTTCTGCCTGCTCGTCACGCAGCGCGTGCACCGCGCCGACACCGCGCTCATCGCGCACGGGCCGGACGCCGACGCCTGGCTCGACATCGCGCAGGCATTCGCAGGGCCGCCCGGGTCCGGACGCGAACAGGGTGGGGGAGCGCAATGAATCGGCAGCGACCCGCCGTGGTCCGGATCGGTAACTGCTCCGGTTTCTACGGAGACCGCCTGTCGGCGATGCGCGAAATGCTCGAGGGCGGCGAACTCGACTATCTCACCGGCGACTATCTCGCGGAACTGACCATGCTGATTCTCGGCCGCGATCGCATGAAGGATCCCGCGGCGGGCTACGCCAAGACCTTCCTGCGCCAAGCCGAGGAGTGCATGGGTCTCGCACTGGACAAGGGAGTGCGCCTCGTCGCGAATGCCGGCGGCCTCAACCCCGCGGGTCTCGCTGCCGCGCTGCGAGATCTCGCAGGCACGGTCGGTCTCACTCCGCGCATCGCCCACGTCGAAGGTGACGACCTCATCGCCCGAGTCGACGAACTCGGCCTGACCACCGACCCCCCGCCGCTCACTGCGAACGCGTATCTCGGTGCGTGGGGAATCGTGGAATGCCTGAACGCGGGCGCCGACATCGTCGTCACCGGACGTGTCACCGACGCCTCCGTCATCGTCGGTCCCGCCGCGGCTCACTTCGGTTGGGCACGAGACGATTTCGATGCGCTCGCGGGTGCTGTTGCTGCGGGGCACGTCATCGAATGCGGTACCCAGGCGACAGGCGGTAACTACGCCTTCTTCGCCGAACTCGACAACCTCGACCGCCCGGGATTCCCGATCGCCGAGATCGAGGCAGACGGCTCGTCGACGATCACCAAACACCCCGGAACCGGTGGCGCTGTCACTGTGGGAACGGTGACAGCGCAACTGCTGTACGAGGTCACGGGCGGACGCTATGCGGGTCCGGATGTCACCACGCGGATCGACACCGTCTACCTCGAACAGGTCGGATCCGACCGCGTGAAGCTCACGGGAGTGCGGGGCGAGGCGCCGCCTCCCGCACTCAAGGTGTGCCTCAACGCGCTCGCGGGATTTCACAACCAGGTCGAATTCGTTCTCACCGGCCTCGACATCGAGGCCAAGGCGCAACTCATGCAGCGCCAGGTGGAGGCGAATCTGCCGACCCGCCCAGCTGAATTGGAATGGACACTCGCCCGCACCGACCACCCCGATGCCGACACCGAGGAAGCTGCGAGTGCGCTGCTGCGCTGCACGGTGCGTGATCCCGACCCGAAGGTCGTCGGACGCGGATTCACTGCCACTGCTGTGGAGTTCGCACTCGCCGGATATCCCGGGTTGTCGCTGACCGCGCCCCCCGGCTCCGGAAGCGCCTACGGCGTGTACACCGCGGGGTTCGTCGATGCCGGAGATGTTCCGCATGTCGCCGTGCTACCGGACGGCGCCCGAGTCGAGGTGCCGCAGGCCGGCCGGACCGGGGCACTCGACGCACTCGGCGCCCCCGACCTGCCCGCCCCCTGGCCGGAGGGCCCCACGCGTCGCGGTCCGCTCGGAGCGGTGGCGGGTGCGCGCAGCGGAGACAAGGGCGGCGACGCCAACATCGGCGTGTGGGTACGCAGCGACGACGAATGGCGTTGGTTGGCACACGCTCTCACCGTCGACCTCATCAAGACTCTACTTCCCGAAACCGCACCACTGAAGGTCACGCGCCACCTGCTGCCGAATCTGCGGGCCGTCAATTTCGTGATCGAAGGCATCCTCGGCCGCGGTGTGGCATCCCGCGCGAGATTCGACCCGCAGGCCAAGGGTCTCGGCGAATGGTTGCGAGCCCGTCACCTCGAAATCCCGATTGCCTTCCTGGAGGAACACACGTGAGCATCTGGAACAGTCCCGAGCGCCGTGCATTGCGCGAGACCGTCACCGGCTTCGTCGAACGCGACGTCCTGCCGTATCTCGACGAATGGGAGCGCGACGGTGAACTTCCGCGTGAACTCCACAAGAAGACGGCTGCGCTCGGGCTGCTCGGAGTGGGCTTTCCCGAAGAGGTCGGTGGCTCCGGCGGAGACGGCGCCGACACCCTCACCGTCTGCGAAGCATTCCACGAGGCCGGAGCCTCCGGCGGCGCATTCGCGTCGTTGTTCACCTGTGGTATCGCTCTTCCCCACCTGATCGCCGCGGGGGACCCGGACCAGATCGACCGATGGGTGAAGCCCACGCTCGCGGGTGAGCTCATCGGGTCGCTCGCAATCACCGAGCCCGGCGGCGGCTCCGACGTCGGGAACCTGACCACCACCGCGGTGCGCGACGGCGACCATTACATCGTCAACGGTGCGAAGACGTACATCACGTCGGGCTGCCGCGCCGATTTCGTCGTCACCGCCGTCCGGACCGGTGGGTCGGGCGCAGGTGGCGTCTCGCTGCTCGTGGTCGAAAAGGGAACACCGGGCTTCACGGTCTCCCGCAAACTCGACAAGATGGGCTGGCGCGCATCCGACACGGCCGAACTGTCCTTCGTCGACGTTCGCGTACCGGCTACCAACCTCGTGGGCGCCGAGAACTCGGGCTTCGTCCAGATCGCCCAGGGCTTCGTGTCCGAGCGCATCGCGCTTGCCGCCCAGGCGTACTCGGGTGCTCAGAGGTGCCTCGACCTCACGGTCGCGTGGTGCCGCGACCGGGAGACGTTCGGTCGACCGTTGATCACCCGGCAAGCAGTGCAGCGCACCCTGTCCGACATGACGCGCCGGATCGACGTCGCCCGGGTCTATTCACGGGTAGTCGCGGAGCGGGCGCTAGGAGGAGACCAGGACCTCATCGCCGAGGTGTGCTTCGCGAAGAACACCGCGGTCGAAGCAGGGGAGTGGGTGGCACACCAGGCGGTCCAGCTGTTCGGCGGGCTCGGCTACATGGCCGAGTCCGAAGTGGAACGCCAATACCGCGACATGCGTATTCTCGGCATCGGCGGTGGCACCAGCGAGATCCTCATCGAACTCGCCGCGAAGCGATTGGGGTACCACGGATGAGTACATTGGCCTCCATTGTCGACCCCGGATCCGCCGACTACGGTGCTGCCGCCGACGCGATGCGCGCCCGCCTCGCCGAGATCGATGGCGAACATGCCAAGGCGCTCGCGGGTGGTGGCGAGAAGTACGTCCGGCGCCACCACGATCGTGGCAAGCTCCTGGCGCGAGAGCGGATCGAGCTGCTGATCGACCCCGACTCGCCGTTCCTCGAACTCTCGCCACTCGCGGCCTGGGGAACCGAATTTCCCGTGGGCGCCGGCGTGGTCACGGGTATCGGCGTCGTGGAGGGTGTCGAATGTGTGATCGTCGCCAACGACCCGACCGTGCGCGGCGGCACCAGCAACCCATGGACCCTTCGGAAGAGCTTGCGTGCCAACGATATCGCGCTGCAGAACCGGATTCCGCTGATTTCGCTGGTGGAATCGGGTGGTGCCGATCTGCCCACGCAGAAGGAGGTGTTCATCCCCGGCGGACGCCTCTTCCGTGATCTCACCCGGCTGTCTGCCGCCGGTATCCCGACCGTCGCCCTGGTCTTCGGCAACTCCACTGCGGGCGGTGCCTACATACCGGGCATGTCGGATCACGTCGTCATGATCAAGGAACGCTCGAAGGTGTTCCTGGCGGGGCCCCCGCTCGTGAAGATGGCCACGGGCGAGGAGTCGGACGACGAGGCACTCGGCGGCGCCGAGATGCACGCCCGCACGTCCGGCCTCGCCGACTACTTCGCGATCGACGAACACGACGCGCTACGAATCGGGCGCAGTATCGTGCGGCGGCTCAACCACCGCAAGCAGGGCCCCGCGGCCGTGCCGAACGTGCCCGAACCCCGATACGACGCCGAGGAACTGCTCGGGATCGTCCCCGACGACCTCAAGCGCCCCTTCGATCCGCGCGAGGTGATCGCCAGGATCGTCGACGACTCCGACTTCGACGAATTCAAACCCCTGTACGGGTCGTCGCTCGTGACAGGGTGGGCGCAACTGCACGGATTCCCTGTGGGCATCCTCGCCAATGCCCGCGGAGTGCTGTTCAGTGAGGAATCGCAGAAGGCCGCGCAGTTCATCCAACTCGCCAATCGTGCGAACACGCCACTGTTGTTCCTGCACAACACTACCGGTTATATGGTGGGCCGGGAGTACGAGGAACGCGGGATGATCAAACACGGCGCGATGATGATCAACGCGGTCGCCAACTCGACCGTGCCGCATATCTCGATCCTGCTCGGTGCCTCGTACGGCGCGGGTCACTACGGGATGTGCGGACGCGCCTTCGACCCGCGGTTCCTCTTCGCATGGCCGAGCGCGCGATCCGCGGTGATGGGTGGCGCACAACTCGCCGGTGTCATCTCGATCGTCGGCCGCGCCGCCGCCGAGGCCCGCGGCCAGGCGTTCGACGAAGCGGCGGACGACGCGATGCGCGCCGCGATCGAGAACCAGATCGAGGCCGAATCGCTACCGATGTTCCTGTCGGGACGCCTGTACGACGACGGGATCATCGATCCCCGAGACACCCGCACCGTGGTGGGCATGTGCCTCTCGGCCATCGCCACCGCACCGATCGAAGGCGCCGGCGGCTTCGGCGTCTTCCGGATGTGAGGCAGACAGTGAACGACACGACCTTCGACACCGTGCTCGTAGCCAACCGAGGAGAGATCGCCCGCCGGGTGTTCGCTTCGTGCCGTCGCGCGGGTCTCGGCACCGTCGCGGTGTTCTCCGACGCAGACTCCGGGAGTCCGCACGTCGCTGATGCCGACGCTGCCGTCCGGTTGCCGGGCGTCGCACCGTCCGAGACGTACCTGAGGTCAGACGCCGTCATCGCCGCCGCGCACGCAGCGGGAGCGGACGCGATCCATCCCGGATACGGATTCCTCTCCGAGAACGCTGATTTCGCACAGTCGGTCGTCGACGCAGGTCTGGTGTGGATCGGACCGCGTCCCGACTCCATTTCCCGAATGGGGTCGAAGGTCGAGGCGAAGAAGCTCATGGCCGACGCCGGGGTCCCTGTCCTTGCGGAACTCGACCCCGCCCGAGTCACCGACGCCGATCTGCCGGTGCTCATCAAGGCCTCCGCCGGTGGTGGTGGACGCGGCATGCGGATCGTGCGGTCGGCGGACGAACTGCCTGCGCAACTCGACGCCGCCCGCCGTGAAGCGGAATCGGCATTCGGCGATCCGACGGTGTTCTGCGAGCGCTATCTCGAAACCGGACGGCACATCGAGGTGCAGGTCCTCGCCGATCGGCACGGCACCGTGTGGACCGTCGGCGAGCGAGAATGCTCGATTCAGCGCAGGCACCAGAAGGTGGTCGAGGAAGCACCCTCTCCTCTGGTCGAGTCGGTTCCCGGCATGCGTGAGCACCTGTTCGACGCTGCCCGCCGCGCCGCCGAAGCCATCGGCTACGAAGGCGCGGGCACCGTCGAGTTCCTCGCATCCGGTGAATCGGGGGAGTTCTACTTCCTCGAGATGAACACCCGCCTGCAGGTCGAGCACCCCGTCACAGAATGCGTGACCGGCCTCGACCTGGTCGATCTGCAACTGCATATCGGCGCAGGAGGTCGACTCACCCCCGAAGCGCCCCCGGTCCGGGGCCATTCGATCGAGGTCCGGCTCTACGCCGAGGACCCCGCCCACGACTGGCAGCCGCAGACCGGTGTCGTTCACCGGATCGCGGTGCCGGGAACGGACATCGAATTCGAGGTACTGCGCAGCACCGGGATCCGTCTGGACTCGGGCGTCGTCGACGGATCGCACGTGGGGATCCACTACGACGCGATGCTCGCCAAGGTGATCTCTTACGCACCGACGCGGACTCAGGCTGCGCGGCTGCTTGCCAAGGCCCTCGTGGGGGCCGAGATCCACGGCGTCCGCACGAACCGAGACCTGCTGGTCAACGTCCTGCGGCATCCCGCGTTCAGCGCGGGCGACACAGACACCGCGTTTTTCACCACCTACGGTCTCCCCGCGTTGTCGGAACCGGTCGCGGGCCCGGAGACGGAGGCGATCTCGGCTCTGGCCGCCACTCTCGCGGACTCCGAACGCAACCGCGCCGCCGCAACTGTCGATGCGGGACTGCCCACCGGATGGCGAAATCTGACGTCGGCGCCGCAGGTCAAGACGTTCGGCGGGATCCACGGCGAGCACGAGATCCGCTACCGCCGTACTCGGAACGGGCTGGTAGCCGAAGATTTCACCGACGTCGTCGCCGTCGAATGCGCTCCGAACCGTGTTGTCCTCGACCGAGGCGGCGTGCGCCGTGTGTTTGCCGTCGCTCGGTACGGCGACACCGTGTACGTCGACTCGTCCCTCGGGCCGGTGCGACTGGACGTGGTGCCCCGATTCACCGACCCCGCATCGCATCGCGCGGTGGGCTCACTGCTCGCTCCGATGCCGGGATCGGTGATCAGACTCGGTGCGGCTCTCGGCGACACCGTCGCCGTAGGCCAGCCCGTTCTGTGGCTCGAGGCGATGAAGATGGAGCACACCGTCACCGCGCCCGGAGCCGGGACACTCACCGAACTCAACGTCGACGTCGGTTCACAGGTCGATGTAGGCACAGTGCTGGCCGTGGTGTCCAGCGAAGATCAGCCGTCGGACGAAGAACAATCCGTAACCTCAGGAGTAGGCGAATGATCGTCACCGAATCCGAAGAACAGCAGGCACTCCGATCGTCCGTGGCGGCTCTGGCGCAGCGCTACAACTACGTCGACTATGTGCTGCCGAAATCGCGCAGACACGAGCCTCTGACCGAATTGTGGTCGGAGGCATCGAAACTCGGATTCCTCGGCGTGAACCTTCCCGAGGAGTACGGTGGCGGCGGTGCCGGAATCTACGAATTGGCCCTGGTGCAGGAGGAACTCGCCGCGCACGGATGCGGCCTCCTGCTCGTGGTGGTGTCGCCGGCCATCTGCGGAACCATCATCTCCAAGTACGGAACCTCCGGCCAGAAGCAGCAGTGGTTGCCCGGGCTCGCCGACGGATCGAAGATCATGGCGTTCGGAATCACCGAAGCCGACGCGGGTTCCAACTCCCACAAGATCGGCACCGTCGCCAAGCGTGACGGCGACGACTGGATCCTGTCGGGCAACAAGGTGTTCATCTCCGGCGTCGACCAGGCGGACGCCGTACTCATCGTCGCTCGCACCGAGGATGCCGCCAGTGGAAAGCTTCGTCCCGCACTGTTCATCGTGCCCACCGAGACCGCCGGGTTCGTCAAGACCCCGATGGAGATGGACATCATCGAACCCGACCGGCAGTTCGCGCTCTTCCTCGACGACGTCCGCCTTCCCGCGGACGCACTCGTGGGTGAACCCGATGCGGCGCTCGCGCAGTTGTTCGCCGGACTCAATCCCGAACGCATCCTCGGTGCCGCAATGGCCGTCGGTATGGGTCGCTACGCGCTCGATGCTGCAGTGAAGTACGCCAACGAACGCACCGTGTGGAAGGAACCGATCGGTGCGCATCAGGGCATCGCACATCCACTGGCGCAGCGCAAGATAGAGGTCGAACTCGCCAAGTTGATGATGCAGAAGGCCGCGTCGCTCTACGACAGTGGTGACGACTTCGGTGCAGCGGAGGCCGCGAACATGGCCAAATACGCTGCGGGTGAGGCCGCGATCGCAAGCCTGGACCAGGCCATCCAGACTCATGGCGGAGGAGGGCTCACCCAGGAGTACGGCCTAGCGGCGATGCTCGGCGCCGCCAGGATTGCACGGGTGGCCCCCGTCAGTCGCGAGATGATCCTGAATTTCGTGTCGCAGCACACGCTGGGACTGCCACGCTCATACTGAGACAGGGGAATTCGATGACGTCCACCGAACCCGCGGAGCCGTTCGTTCGCTACGACGTCGCGCACGGTGTCGCGACACTGACATTGGACTCGCCGCACAACCGCAACGCCCTGTCGTCGACCCTGATGCGTCAACTGCGGCAAGGACTCGACGACGCGGCCACGGACCCTCACGTGCGCTCGATCGTCCTCACACACGCCGGCGGAACATTCTGTGCCGGAGCGGATCTTCGTGAGGCCGGCCGGACAGGTTCGGGAGGGACGCCCGCAGCGGTGGCAGCAGACCGCACCCATGCGATGACCGACCTGCTGCGACAGATCCTCGAAACACCCAAACCCGTTGTCGGGCAGATCGACGGCCATGTCCGGGCCGGTGGGATGGGGATCGTCGGTGCGTGCGACGTCGTGGTCGCGGGTCCGCGCACCACTTTCGCGCTCACCGAGGCGCGCCTGGGGCTGGCGGCTTCGATCATCTCCCTCACGGTGTTACCGCGACTGTCACCGCGGGCCGCCTCGCGGTATTTCCTCACCGGGGAGCGCTTCGGTCCGGAAGTGGCGCTCGCACATGGGCTGGTGACGATCGCCGCCGACGACCCTGCCGACACCGTCGCGGAACTGCTCGCCGAGTTCCGCGAGTGCTCACCACAGGGGCTCGCGGAGTCGAAGCGGCTGCTCACCCGGCAGATCCTCGAGGAGTTCGATCGGCACAGCGGCGACCTCGCCGCACAATCGGCCCGGCTGTTCGGTTCGGATGAGGCGGTCGAGGGGATGACGGCCTTCCTTCAGCGGAGACCACCGTCGTGGGCCCGGCCGTGACGAACCGGTCGCGGGGTCGCTCGGCTGGGCCGCTGGGGCCGCAGGGCCTGGGCCTGTCGGACTCAGCGCTCCGCGGTAGCCAGCAGTTCGCGCAGAATTCGTTGGAGTCCCCACCCCAGCGTGTCCGGTTCGGGCAGCGGGACCGTCTGCTGGTAACCGACGAGGCAGTAGAGCGCCGTGCGAGCGAAGCCCTCGGCGACCTCACCTGCGCCCAGGATCGCCGACGTGGCCTCCACCACCACCAGATACCGCTGGTAATCGACGGTGGCCTGCACCGAACGCACTTCCGCGTCGGTATGCGCCCATCCTCGGATCGACGATTCGGCGCTGTGGGGGAGCCCACACGCGAATTCGATCAGCATCTCGAGGCGTCGGACCGGGGAGGCTTCGAGGCGCGCTGTCGCGACGAGCCGGATCGTCTGCCGTTCGAGCCAGTTCTCGAGAAACTCCTTGCGGAACTGCGCCCAGCTGGCGAAGTAGTTGTAGAACGACCCCGTTGTGACGTCGAGGTGTGCACACAATTGCGCCTGCTTGAGCGCCCCGTAATCGTTCGACGAGAGAAGTTCGATCGCAGCGTCGAAATAGTCCTCGCGTCTCACCAACGTTGCCACAGTGAAACTGCCCTTCTGTCTCGTCCTGGGGTACGAGTGTACGGAGCCGTGATAGCCACAGACGGTCTCGGGACCAGGAGAATGCACTTCGATGACGCGCGAACCGAAGCAGGACCGAAGCAGAGCGACACGTCTACGTCTGCTCGAGGCCACCATCGACACTCTGGCCGAATCCGGCTGGGCTGCGACGACGGTCGGAGTCGTCGCGCAGCGCGCGGGTGTCTCACGCGGCGCAACGCAACACCATTTCCGGACCCGGGAGGACCTCATCACCGCGGCGCTCGAGTTCATGTTCGACAGTCGTATGGATCAGGTCTGCGATGAGAACCTCGACGTCGCCTCCGGCGTCGCGCACACCGAGCGGGTGGTCGCGGGCATCATCGAGCAGTACTCCGGAACCCTGTTCAAGGCGGCGTTGCAGGTGTGGACGGCGGCCGCCGCCGATCCCGCTCTGCGTGAACGCATCGTTCCCCTCGAAGAACGGTTCGGGCGGGTCGCGCACCGTGCCGCGATCGAACAACTCGGAGCCGATGATTCCGACCCCGTCGTCCACCGCATGGTCCAGGCGACCCTCGACCTGGCACGTGGACTGGGTCTCGCGGATGTGCTGACCGATGATTCGCGCCGACGCGCCGAAATCGTGCGGCACTGGGCAGCTCAGCTCGACGCCATCCTGGTCGATGCGCGAGGTCGACAAGCGAGCGGACGTACGGCTGGGTAGTGTCTGTGCACATGCCTGTCGAGGGGAACGGGAGGATGCCGACGATCGTGGCGATGGCCGCGCTCGCCGCAGTGTTCGTGACGGGGTGTGGATCATCGGACGATGATGGGCGCGGTGGTGCCCCCGAGACCACTGCGCTGCAGGTCACCGAGCCCGGGCCATTCTTCGGCGAGTGCGGTTCGATCTCGGACGACGAAGTCGAAGCGGCGTTCGCGCTGGGGGAATTCTCCGCGGTCACCCGAAACTCTGTGGGATGCGAGTGGGAGACCTACGTCGGTGGCCCGAGCGTGAGCTTCTCGTGGTATCGGGGCAGCCCGATCGGCCGAGAGCGTGCGGGTTCGGATCTGATCGGCCGGCCTGCGGCGGACGTCGAGGTCGGCGGCCGTCCCGGATTCATGGGGTCCGCTCAGAACGAATTGGGCCAGACCGTCCTGTGCGAGATCGGTGTGGATTTCGGTGGCGATTTCATCCACTGGTCCGTGACGTACGCGAACTTCACGCCTACGGCCGACTCGTGCGCCGTCGCGCGGGACCTCGCCGAACTGAGCGTGGAGAGGGCGCAGTCATGAGAGCGGACCCGCACACGACCGGCGGCTCGCACACAGCCTCCGTGTACCCCAGGTCTCGTCGGATGGTCCTGGGCGTCGTCATGCTCTGCACCACCCTGCTGTTGGTCGCCGGGTGCGCGCGCAGCATCGAAGGCCGCGCGGTGCCGCAGGGTGCGGGAGGCGGGCCGGGGCTGTCGGCGGAGTTCACGAAGTTGCTCACCGAGTGCGACGCCGTCGCCGACGAGAAGATCGCGGAGACGGTGGGTGCGGCAGCGGTGTACCGAGGGTTCTTCGGCGCCATCTGCCGCTGGGAGGGGGGCGGTCCGACGGGCGTAGTGAAAGTCACGTTCAACTGGTTCGAGACCGGATCACTCGATCATGAGCGCAAGGCGGGGGAAGAGCTCGGCTACACGGTCGAGAACACCACCGTCGAAGGTAGACGAGCCCTGCAGATGCGCAGGCCGAACGACCCGATGTCCTGTGGTGTTTCCGCCGGCGCAGCGACCACGGGGATCTTCGGATGGTGGGTGCAGTACACGGCCGGTGGAGCGGACCCGTGTGAGGCTGCTGCTACGTTGGCACGGCTCACCCTCAACCTCAGCAGTTGACTTCTCGCTCTCGCCGCGCGACGTGCGCGGTCATTCGTCGCGTCTCGCTTTGACCGCATGCGCCGCCGCCGGGTATCGTTGTGGGTCGTGTCCGGCATGCCCGGACCGATCTGTGTGCCTATGCGAGGCGATGCCGTACGCGCGGTCTGTAGTTATCTGCAGGTGCGAGTCCCCGGCTGCCTGTGTGGGGGTACGCGACACACCCGACCTCGTGTGCGCACGGGGTGCGAGTGCGGGGCAGTTGCTTCCTTGCCCCAACCGATGGATCCCTAATTTCAGAACAGCCAGTGTTGCTCGCCTGAGCAGCTCCAGACAACGAGAAAGCCGATAGATGCCAACTATCAATCAGCTGGTCCGCAAGGGTCGCCGCGACAAGACCGCCAAGGTCAAGAGCGCGGCCCTGAAGGGCAGCCCGCAGCGTCGTGGCGTGTGCACCCGCGTGTACACCACCACCCCGAAGAAGCCGAACTCGGCGCTTCGTAAGGTCGCTCGCGTGCGCCTGACCAGTTCAGTCGAGGTCACCGCTTACATTCCCGGCGAGGGCCACAACCTCCAGGAGCACTCGATGGTGCTCGTGCGTGGCGGTCGTGTGAAGGACCTCCCCGGTGTTCGTTACAAGATCATCCGTGGCTCCCTCGACACCCAGGGTGTCAAGGGCCGCAAGCAGGCACGTAGCCGCTACGGAGCGAAGAAGGAGAAGGGCTGATGCCACGTAAAGGACCCGCTCCGAAGCGCCCCCTCATCGCCGACCCGGTCTACGGTTCGCCGCTGGTCACCCAGCTCGTGAACAAGATCCTGCTGGATGGCAAGAAGTCCACCGCCGAGCGCATCGTCTACCAGGCACTCGAGCAGGCTCGCGAGAAGACCGGCACCGATCCGGTCGTCACGCTCAAGCGCGCGCTCGACAACGTCAAGCCCGCACTCGAGGTGCGTAGCCGTCGTGTCGGTGGCGCCACCTACCAGGTGCCGGTCGAGGTTCGCCCCGGCCGTTCCACCACGCTGGCGCTGCGCTGGCTCGTCACCTTCTCGCGTCAGCGTCGTGAGAAGACCATGGTCGAGCGTCTCGCCAACGAGCTTCTCGACGCGAGCAACGGCCTCGGTGCCGCTGTGAAGCGTCGCGAGGACACGCACAAGATGGCTGAAGCCAACAAGGCGTTCGCGCACTACCGCTGGTGAGTCGACGCCGGTCGGGTGGATCATCGAATGTTCCCCCGACCGGCTGCTCGCACATCTGTGTCGGTCCCGTAAAGGCCGGCTGACATCATAAGAAATGTGGTCCGCACCCAAGGGCCGACACGAGCTACGAGCGGGGTTTACCTGTGGCACAGGAAGTGCTGACCGACCTGAACAAGGTCCGCAACATCGGCATCATGGCGCACATCGATGCCGGCAAAACCACGACGACCGAGCGCATCCTCTTCTACACCGGTGTGAACTACAAGATCGGTGAGACCCACGACGGTGCTTCCACCACCGACTGGATGGAGCAGGAGAAGGAGCGTGGTATCACCATCACCTCCGCTGCGGTCACCTGTTTCTGGAACAACAACCAGATCAACATCATCGACACACCCGGCCACGTCGACTTCACGGTCGAGGTCGAGCGGTCGCTGCGCGTCCTCGACGGCGCCGTTGCCGTGTTCGACGGCAAGGAGGGCGTCGAGCCCCAGTCCGAGCAGGTCTGGCGCCAGGCTGCCAAGTACGACGTCCCCCGCATCTGCTTCGTCAACAAGATGGACAAGATGGGCGCGGACTTCTTCTTCACCGTGCAGACCATCATCGACCGTCTCGGCGCCAAGCCACTGGTCCTGCAGATTCCGATCGGTGCCGAGGACGACTTCGAAGGTGTCGTCGACCTCGTCGAGATGAAGGCGCTCACCTGGCGCGGCGTCACCCCGATCGGCACGGCGGCCACGGTCGAGGAGATCCCCGCCGAGCTCGCCGACAAGGCCGCCGAGTACCGCGAGAAGCTGCTCGAGACCGTCGCCGAGTCCGACGAAGAGCTCATGGAGAAGTACTTCGGCGGTGAGGAGCTCACGGTCGCCGAGATCAAGGGCGCCATCCGCAAGCTGACCGTCAACTCCGAGCTGTACCCCGTGCTCTGTGGCACCGCGTTCAAGAACAAGGGCATTCAGCCCATGCTCGACGCCGTCATCGACTACCTGCCCACTCCGCTGGACATCGGTGAGGTCATCGGCCACAAGCTGAACGACGAGGAAACCGTCCTCACGCGCAAGCCGAGCAAGGAAGAGCCGTTCTCGGCCCTCGCCTTCAAGATCGCTGCGCACCCGTTCTTCGGCAAGCTGACCTTCGTCCGCGTGTACTCCGGCCGGGTCGAGCCGGGCGCCCAGGTGCTCAACGCCACCAAGGGCAAGAAGGAGCGCATCGGCAAGCTCTTCCAGATGCACGCCAACAAGGAGAACCCGGTCGACGAGGCCGTGGCCGGCCACATCTACGCGATGATCGGACTGAAGGACACCACGACCGGCGACACCCTGTGCGCGCAGGACGCTCCGATCGTCCTCGAGTCGATGACGTTCCCGGACCCGGTCATCCAGGTCTCCATCGAGCCGAAGACCAAGTCCGACCAGGAGAAGCTGGGCACCGCGATCCAGAAGCTCGCGGAAGAGGACCCGACGTTCTCCGTCGAGCTCGACGAGGAGACCGGCCAGACCGTCATCGGCGGCATGGGCGAGCTCCACCTCGACATCCTCGTCGACCGCATGCGTCGCGAGTTCAAGGTCGAGGCCAACGTCGGCAAGCCGCAGGTCGCGTACCGCGAGACCATCACCAAGCCTGTCGAGAAGCACGAGTTCACACACAAGAAGCAGACCGGTGGCTCCGGCCAGTTCGCGAAGGTCATCATCGCCCTCCACCCGTTCACGGGCGAGGACGGCGCGACCTACGAGTTCGAGAACAAGGTCACCGGCGGCCGCGTGCCGCGCGAGTACATCCCGTCGGTCGACGCCGGTGCGCAGGACGCCCTGCAGTACGGCGTGCTCGCGGGTTACCCGCTGGTCAACGTCAAGGTCACGCTCCTCGACGGTGCGTACCACGACGTCGACTCGTCCGAAATGGCGTTCAAGATTGCCGGCTCTCAGGCACTGAAGGAAGCGGCCCGCAAGGCTGCCCCGGTGATCCTCGAGCCGCTCATGGCCGTCGAGGTCACGACACCCGAGGAGTACATGGGTGACGTGATCGGCGACCTCAACTCCCGCCGTGGCCAGATCCAGGCCATGGAGGAACGCAGTGGTGCCCGTGTCGTGAAGGCGCTGGTTCCGCTCTCGGAGATGTTCGGTTACATCGGGGACCTGCGGTCGAAGACCCAGGGCCGCGCGAACTTCTCCATGGTGTTCGATTCCTACGCAGAGGTTCCGTCGAACGTCTCGAAGGAAATCATCGCCAAGGCCACCGGCGAGTAACCTTCGGGTTGGAACCGGTCGCCTGCACGACCAAGTAATACAAACCGCACTGCTGCATACTGCACGCAACAACAGTCCAGGAGGACATTCCAGTGGCGAAGGCGAAGTTCGAGCGGACCAAGCCGCACGTGAACATCGGCACCATCGGTCACGTCGACCATGGCAAGACGACGACCACGGCTGCGATCACCAAGGTGCTGGCCGACAAGTTTCCGGATCTCAACGAGAGCTTCGCGTTCGACCAGATCGACAAGGCTCCCGAGGAGAAGGCTCGTGGCATCACGATCAACATCTCCCACGTCGAGTACCAGACCGACAAGCGCCACTACGCGCACGTCGATGCTCCGGGTCACGCGGACTACATCAAGAACATGATCACCGGTGCTGCTCAGATGGACGGCGCGATTCTCGTTGTCGCCGCCACTGACGGCCCGATGCCGCAGACGCGCGAGCACGTGCTGCTCGCTCGCCAGGTCGGCGTGCCCTACATCCTCGTCGCCCTGAACAAGGCCGACATGGTCGACGACGAGGAAATCCTCGAGCTCGTCGAGATGGAGGTCCGCGAGCTCCTCGCTTCGCAGGAGTTCGACGAGGACGCTCCGGTCATCCCCATCTCCGCTCTCAAGGCTCTCGAGGGTGACGAGAAGTGGGTTCAGTCGGTCGTCGACCTCATGCAGGCCGTCGACGACTCGATCCCGGACCCGGTCCGTGAGACCGAGAAGCCGTTCCTCATGCCCGTCGAGGACGTCTTCACCATCACGGGTCGCGGCACGGTCGTCACCGGCCGTATCGAGCGTGGCGTGGTCAACGTGAACGAAGAGGTCGAGATCGTCGGTATCCGTCCCGACGTCACCAAGACCACGGTCACGGGTATCGAGATGTTCCGCAAGCTGCTCGACCAGGGTCAGGCGGGCGACAACGTCGGCCTTCTGGTTCGTGGCATCAAGCGCGAGGACGTCGAGCGCGGCCAGGTCGTCATCAAGCCCGGCACCACGACTCCGCACACGGAGTTCGAGGGCCAGGCCTACATCCTCAACAAGGAAGAGGGCGGCCGTCACACGCCGTTCTTCAACAACTACCGTCCGCAGTTCTACTTCCGTACCACGGACGTGACGGGCGTTGTGACCCTTCCCGAGGGCACCGAGATGGTCATGCCCGGTGACAACACCGAGATGTCCGTCAAGCTGATCCAGCCGGTCGCCATGGACGAGGGCCTCCGCTTCGCGATCCGCGAGGGTGGCCGCACCGTCGGCGCCGGTCGCGTCACGAAGATCATCGCGTGAGTTAGTACTCACTGACGCTCGAACGGCGTCCACCCTCCGGGGTGGGCGCCGTTCGGCGTTTTCGTCTCCGGGATCCATTGACAGCCGGCTCCCACCCGAGGATCGTCCTTATTGTGTTAGGGAAATCGAATCGCGATAGGGTTTCCGAACGCCGTTCGGCAACTCGGTCCGAGATTCTCGCCGCCGCGTGGGACATCGCCCGCGAACGAGGCCTGGCCACTATGACCCTTCGGGACGTGGCGGACAGGGTGGGCATGCGACCACCGTCGTTGTACAGCTACATCGCATCGAAGAACGAACTCTACGACGCGATGTTCGGCCAGGCCTGGAACGAATGCCTGATCGCGATGACGGAATGCGCAGAACGATTGCCCGACACACCCCGGGGTGCGCTGCGTTCCGTCGCAGCCACCTTCTTCGACTTCTGTGTCGAAGACCTTGCCCGGCACCAGCTGATGAACCAGCGGATCATCAGCGATTTCCAACCGAGCGCCGAGTCGTACGCGCCGTCCGTCCAGGCACTGGATCTGTTGCGGAATGTGCTGAACGACCTGGGTGTCCACGACGCACCTAGCGTGGATCTCGCTGTCGCACTCGTCGGTGGGTTGATCGACGCTCAGTTTGCGAACGATCCCGGCGGCGACCGCTGGCGTCGGTTGCTCGACCGGGCAGTGGACATGTATGCGGACAACGTAGGACTGTAAGGAGTGTCCGATGGCTGCAACAACCACACCGAAGACCTCGATGCGACCCCGGCGGCCGATGATGGAGCGGGATCTTGCGATGCGCCTCGCTGCGACCGAGTACGGCAGGTTCGCCGACCTGCTGGACAGACTTCCACCCGAAGGCTGGAGTCGGCCGACCGACTGCCCGGGTTGGGACGTGCGCGCCATCGCCGCGCATGCCTTCGGCATGGCCCGCATGGCCGAATCGCTCATCGAAATGGGGCGGCAACTCTCCGCTGCGAGACACGCCGACGGTGAATTCCTCGATGCGCTCACCGCCCACCAGGTCGAGAAGTTCTCGGGTCGCGACACAGAACGGCTGTGTTCGGACTACAGGACTTCCGGTATGAGGGCGGCACGAGCTCGTGCTCGAACCCCGTCGTTCGTGCGATCGCGCGCGATGCCGGAGGTCCAAAAGGTCGGTGAGGTCGAGGAGCGGTGGACGGTCGGGTACCTGCTCGACATAATTCTCACCCGCGACCCTTGGATGCACAGGGTTGACATCTGCAGGGCGACCGGTGAGTCGATGGTCCTGACGGCCGACCATGACGGAGCGCTGGTGGCCGATGTGGTCGACGAGTGGAAGATCCGCCACCGGCAGCCGATCGATCTGCACCTGACCGGCCCGGCGGGTGGGAGGTGGAGCACCGGAACAGGTGCGCGTCCCACCGAACTCGATGCGGTGGAGTTCTGCCGGATTCTGTCGGGGCGTGGTCCGGCCACAGGCATCCTCGCCGTGCAGGTTCCGTTCTGACCGGACGTCCGGAAACCGGTCGCGGATCAGCGAACCTCACCGGCGGGGTCCAGATGTAGCAGCACCTGGGTCGCGACACGGGCACCACCGACCGCGGCGGCGGCACGACGCGCGGCGTCCTCAGCGGCGGCCGTGAACTCGGGGACGTCGATTCCGGGCTCGGCGTGGACGGTCACCGAGAGTGTCGGCAGGTGGCGTTCCACGACCGCACGGCCACGTACGGACCGGACGCCGGGAAACGTTTCGAGTTCTCTCGCTACTCCGGTGGCGACCGGGCCGAGGTCGACGCCGAGCGTCGCGTCGGTCACCTCGTCGTACAGCTCCACGGTGGAGGTCCGTCTTCGCGACAGATTCACGACCAGAAGCACGATCCCGATTGCGCACCCCGCGGCCAGGACCGTCCACAATGCCGGCGTCCACCACGGCTGATCGGGCAGGTCCATGATGAGTGGCCGGTCGAGGTCGGCGAGTCGCTCGCGTGCGAACGGCACCCGCCACACCCACGCCAATGCGAACGCACCCGAGCCGAGGAGCGCACACCCCACTACCAATGCGAAGAACCGATTGACGAGTACGGTACGGAGCTTCACGGCAGGGTTCCCGTCTCGGTGGTGGGGGTGTGAGGCTCGTGGCGCGACACCTTCAGAACCAGCGGAATCGGATCTGCCAGCAGCGCCAGCCGCGGTTCCACTTCGGCGCGGATGGTGGTGCTCAGATCGTCGATCGAGCTGTCGGACGCCGCGACCACACGGATCAGCGCGCGCCTGCGGTCGACGACGGTCCGGGCGCTGAGCACACCGGGCAATGCGGATGTGCGTGCGCTGCACATGCGGGCGACGTCGGTCCGCCGCATCCAGACGGTCGGAACCGCGCCGGACAGCCTGAGGGGCAGATGGGTGCGCCTGCGTGGCTTCAATGCCACCACGATCGAGGCGAGACCGAGCACGACGAGTACCACTGCGATGGGCGCGATCCACGGATGCCAGTGCAGCCGGCCGAACCATTCGAACGAGTTGCGGATCCACGGCGCTCCGTCGTAGGTGCCGCGGACGATGAGCAGTTCCCGTGCCGCGACGAACGCGAGACCGAGCGCCCCGATCGCGATCAAGGCCGCCGCGGGCGCCGCGGCAGGTGTGGCGAGCGGCGGAAGCGGCGACACCACGGGAATGTCGGAGCGGGGCCCGGTGTGTCCGCCGACGATGTCGGACTCCAGATATTCGACGGGTACGGACTGCTCCGCCTGCTCGTCTTCGACCGCTCGCGCGGTCGAGACGATCAGCACGTTGAGTTCGTGCACCACGAGACCGGTGTACTCGTGCAGATGCCAGGCGACGGCGTCGTGCACCCGACGCGTGAGCGCAGCGGCGTCGTAGGGCCATTCTGCCGCGATGTAGAGGTTGACCGCCACGGCACTGCCCGCGGTGATCACCTCGGCGCGGGGTAGTTCGCGGCCCGTGAGCAGGCTCAGGTTGCTGCTCTGCCGGACGACGTGGGGTACCTGCAGTGCGGCGGCCGCGGCAATCCGCTCGATGGCACGGTCCTTGATGGTGAGACTGCCGCGTGATCCTGCGAGATCGACCGATTCCGGGTCGGAGGGCGCGGTCGGTGTTGCAGGTTCAGCCACGGCCACGGCTTCGCAACAGCGCACCCAGGTCGAGGATGCCGTCGCGGTGCGCGCCGATGGCAGCGCCGAGGGCGCCCAGCAGTACCGCGAACAGCAGCCCGCTGAATCCGCCCAGAATTCCCGCCAAGGCGAGCAGCAGGCCCGCGATGAGTCCGACAACGGTGTTTGTTGTTGGGTTGTGGTTCACGATGGCACCTGTTTCTCTGCGGAGACCTGGTCGGCAAGGGGGTGTCGGATGTCCTGGAACACCACGCGGACCGGACCGTCGACGATGGGTTCGACGTATCGCCGCACAGCTTCTCCGAGCGCGGGAAGGTCGGCGGGGTAGAGGGCGATCACGTGGATTTCGCACCCGGCGGGGCCGCCCAGTCGGATACCGGCGACACGCCGGCCCGGCAGATATGTGGCGATCTCACCGAACTCACCACCGTGCAGACCTGCGATTCCGGAGATGCTCAACACCGTGCTCGCGACGTCGTCGACGAGATCGGCTGGGGTGCGGTCGGTGCGGACAGGGGCCTCACGGTGAGAGGTCCCGCCGTTCGAAGTCCCGCCGTCAAGTGTCACTGCACACGCGGTTTCTGTTCCGCTGCGGTGTCCGCTGCCTCGTCCGGGAGGACGACGTCGAACACGGTGATGTTGACTTCGGTGACTTCGAGTCCGGTCATGCGCTCGACGGCCACGATCACGTTGTGGCGGATGGCGACGGCCAGTTCGTGGAGTGCGACGCCGTACTCGGCGACGATGCCGATGTCGATCGCGGCTTGCTTCTCACCGACCTCGACTGCGACTCCCTGTCCGTGGTTGATCCGGGCGCCCGGAATCCGGTCGCGAAGGGCACCGACGACGCGTGCGGTACCGGCGCCGACGTCGAACACTCCGCTGATCTCGCGGGTCGCGATTCCCGCGATCTTTGCGACGACGGCGTCCGCGATGATCGTGCGCCCTTGGGTATCGACGGGGCCCGGAGACGAACCGACCCCGAATTGCACGCGGCTGAGTCCTGCGCCGCTGTCACTTGTCATGAAAACTCCCTCGTGGCTGTATCGCGTGGGGCTGTGCCGGTCGCGTGTGGGGGTCTGCGTTGTACGTTCGACTCTAATTATCCGCCGGGCCGGACGTGATGTGCCGCGCAGAAGGATCGACGCTCTGTTCACCGCCACCTGTATTTGGTATGAAGACCCGAAGCACTCGCGTGGCACATGTCACGAAATCAGGAGGATGGACTCACGTGGCAGTTGATCGGATCGTCGTTGTCGGAGCGGGGCTCGCCGGTGTGCGAACTGCGGAGGAATTGCGCCGCGCAGGGTTCGAGGGGGAGCTGGTCCTGGTGGGCGACGAGGCGCACCTGCCGTACGACCGTCCTCCGCTGTCGAAGGATGTCCTCCGTGGCGACCGCGACGACACCACGCTGCGCCCGCGGGAGTTCTTCGAGGAGCAGGCGATCGATCTGCGGCTCGACAGCCCGGCTGCGTCCGTGGACACGGGTACGCAGACGGTCACGTTGGCCGACGGTACGGAGCTGAGGTACGACGAGCTGGTGATCGCGACGGGTCTGCGCCCGCGCCGGATCCCGGGTCTGAAGGAACTCGCCGGCGTGCACGTCCTGCGGTCGATGGACGACAGCCGTGCGCTGCGTGGCGAGGTCGTGTCGGGCGCACGTGCTCTCGTGGTGGGGGCCGGGTTCATCGGGTGCGAGGTGGCGGCGAGCCTGCGTGCGAAGGGCGTCGAGGTCGTGCTCGTCGAGCCCCAGGAGACCCCGCTCGCGTCCGTTCTCGGCACCGAGGTCGGTTCGTTGGTCTCGCGGCTGCACACCGAAGAGGGTGTCGATGTGCGGGCAGGAGTCGGCCTTACCGAACTGCGTGGCGGCGAGCACGTCACCTCCGCGGTGCTCGGCGACGGTTCCGAGGTCGACGTCGATCTGGTGGTGCTCGGTATCGGATCGATTCCGGTCACCGAGTGGCTCGACGGTTCGGGCATCGAACTCGACAACGGTGTCGTGTGCGACGAGGTGGGTCGTGCGTCGGCGTCGCACGTCTGGGCGGTCGGCGACGTCGCGTCCTGGCAGCTTCCGGACGGAGGGCGTAAGCGCATCGAGCACTGGACCAACGCGGGTGAGCAGGCCACCGTGCTCGTGAAGGCCCTGGTCTCGGGAGATGTGGGTGTCGCGTCTGCGGTGCCCTACTTCTGGAGCGACCAGTACGAGATCAAGATCCAGGGGCTCGGTGCGGTACGCGGCGACGACACCGTGCACGTGGTGCGTGACGACGGTCGTAAGTTCCTGGCCTTCTACGAACGTGATGGCCGACTGGTCGGTGTCGTCGGCGGTGGTATGCCTGCTCAGGTCATGAAGAACCGGATGAAGATCGCGGCGGGCGCACCCATCGAGGAGCTCTTGGCCACCATGGCGTGAGCCCGATGGCCCGGACCCGATAGATTCGTGGGGTGATCGTTGCTCTCATCGACTCGGGTTTCGGGCTGCTTCCGACGTCCGCGTGGCTGCGGCGCCTGCGCCCCGACCTCGATCTGATGTTGTCGATGGATCCCGCGGGCTCCCCGTGGGGGCCGAAGCCGTCCGATTGGGTGATCGAGCGTGTGGTCACGACTGCGCGGCGGGCAGTGGATCGGGGCGCCGACGTCGTGGTGCTGCCGTGCAATACCGCATCCGTCACTGCCCTCGACCATGTGCGCGCCGACCTCGGCGACGGTGTACCCGTCGTGGGCACGGTTCCCGCGATCAAACCGGCGGCTGCCGCGTGTGAATCGGTCGCGATCTGGGCGACCGCGGCGACAACCGCGAGCCGGTACCAGGCAGATCTGATCGCACAGTTCGCGAACGGCAGCGAGGTCGTCGGGGTCGCGTGCCACGGTCTCGCCGATGCGATCGACCGCGGCGACCGCGCCGGCGCATCCGCTGCGATCGCGTCGGCCGTCGAGCGCACACCCGACGATGTCCAGGGTGTCGTCCTCGGGTGCACGCACTATCCGCTCGTCGCGGACACGATTGCCGCGCAGCTGCCGGCGGGGGTGCGTCTGTTCGACAGCGCCGAAGCGGTTGCGCAGCAGACGCTCCGACGCATCGACGCACTCGGCCGTGCGTCGACGGGATCGGGGCGTGTCGAGGTGGTCCTCAGCGGCGAGCGCGGGTCCCTTCCGGCCGGCGCCCGCGCCTTCGCGGCCGGTCGTGAGTTGCTGGGGACGGCACCGAACCCGATCGGTTGACTCATTTCGTGCCCGATGCCTCGTCACGTCCACGCGCGGGCCAGCATCCTCGGCATCGGCGTCATCCCCGACATGCCCGCCGCGATCAGGCGTGCAACGTTCTGCAGTTCCTCGTGTGCCCGCGGTAGTCCGTCGCGTCCGAACAGGCGGTCGGTGGTGGCGGCGGAGAGCATCGCCGACACCCATGCCGTTGCCGCAGTGCGCACGGCGCCGATGGACACGGGTACCGGTGAACTCGCCTGGAGCACGCGCATCGTCGTGTCGTGGAGGTGCGCGCGGAGGGTCCGCACGTGGGTGCGCACGTCGGTGTGTGTTTCCGCCTCCCGCCAGATGATCACGCGGAGCACCGAGGAATCGTTCTGCCCGAGGTTCAGCGCGGTGTCCAGATTGACCAGGCTCGTTGCCGGATCGCCCGGTGCGACGAGCGCGAAGACGTCGGAGATCGGTTCGGTGGGGAGTCGTTCGGCGATCAACGCGTCGAGGATCGCCTCCTTGGTGGGGAAGTAGTAGAAGATCAGGCCCTTCGGTACGTGCGCTGCCGTCGCGATGGCAGTGGTGGCGGTCGAGTCGAATCCTTGCTCCGCGAACAGTGCCTCGGCTGCATCGAGGATGCGGGTGCGCGCAGCTTGCGCTGTACCGAGATCGGGGTGCCTGCTCACTGATCACCTCCGGGTAGGAGAATGCCGGTGAAGTCGGCCGGGACGGCTCGGCCTCACCGGCGGGACGGTGATCGGATCAGTGATGTGTTGCCAGGCCGCCTCCGTGCATGCGGGTGTTCATGGCGGGCAGTGCCGCGACGGCGACCACCACGCTCAGTACGCCGACGATCCACGCGGTCCACGACGCGCCGCTGAAGGCGGTGTAGCTCATGACCCACGGCGAGATGAACAGCAGTGCGCCGAAGAGGCCCATCGCATAGTCGATCCCGGCCATCGTGGGGCGCGCGATCTGCGCGATGCCACACAGAGCGACGAGCACGCCGAGGACGATGAGCGACCACATTGCGTTGGTGTTGGTGTCCAACCAGAGCGGAGACAGGGCGGCGAAGACGCCCAGGACGACGGCTACGTAATCCTGAAGCCGGCTGTCGGAGAACATGGTGAGCCTCCTTCGGGTGATGGTTCGTGAGAATGTGTCCCCTCTACTCGGTATAGGCCTGATCGACCGGTCGGTCAATGTCGAGGAGAGTTGCTAAGTGATAAATCTTTCTGCAGGTGGAGTGACCTTTTCGATGTTGATCGTGACGTAGGCGAAATATTTCCTCCGTGGAGGATGTTTCAGGAGCAGCAGCGCCGCGATGCGGCGCTGCTGCTCGTGTACTCGTAGCTTTGGTTCCTATTCGCTGTTTCCCTGCTGGAGGTTCGATGGTCTCGCCCGCCCCATCCGATACCGGGTCTCGTGTGTTCGGATTCGCGGTCATGGGGGTGGGGGCGTTCACCCTCACCGGATCGTCGTCGGTGCCGTCGCCTCTGTATCCCGTCTACCAGGAGATGTGGGGATTCTCGGCGGCGGTGCTCACCGTGGTCTTCGCGATCTACGTCGTTTCTCTCCTCGCGACACTGCTCACCGTCGGTGCGTTGTCCGACCGCATCGGTCGTCGACCGATCATCGGGGCAGCGATGGTGATTCTCGTGATCTCGATGGTCGTGTTCATCTTCGCCGACAGTGTCGGGTGGTTGATCGCGGCGCGCATCATCCAGGGGTTGGCGGTGGGCACTGCCACGGGAGCAGTCGCCGCGGGGATGATCGATCTGCAACCCAACCCTCGGGTCGGTCCGCTGATCAACAGCATCGCGCCGTCGTTGGGGTTGGGGCTGGGCGCGGCGGGCGCCGGTCTGCTGGTTCAGTTCGCGCCGTTCCCGACGGTGTCGAGCTATGCGCTCATCGCGGTCCTCGCGATCGGAATCGTCATCGCTCTCCTGTTCGTGCCGGAGAATTCGCAGCCCACGGGGTTCTCCTCCCGGAGAGACGCACTGCGTGCGCTGAAACCGAGCGTGGCGTTACCCCAGGACGTGCGTGCACAGTTCTTCTTGGTATTGCCGTGCTTGATGTCGGCATGGGCGCTCGGCGGCCTGTACATGTCGTTGGGGACGTCGATCGTCGATGTGGTGTTCGGCATCGACGATCGGCTTGTTGCCGGGCTCGCCGTCGCGACCATGTTCACGTCGGGTTCGGTCGCGGCAGTGGTCATGCGCCGCTTCGCCGAACTTCGCGTCGTGGTGACGGGCGTGGTCCTGCTCGCGACCGGTGTCGTCGTGGTGGCGGGTGCGCTGTTGTCCGGCGTGGTGGTGCTGTATTTCGTGGGCACGGCGATCGCTGGGTTCGGCTGGGGATCGACGTTCTTGGGTGCCATGGGCATCGTCGCCGGCCTGGGCCGCCCCAACCAACGCGCACAGGTCTTCGCGACCACATTTGTGGTTTGCTACATCGCGTTCTCGGTTCCAGCGATCGGTGCAGGCGTGGCCACAGGACGGTTCGGTCTCACCGCCACAGCGGTCGGTTACAGCGCGATCGTCGCCATGCTCGCGCTCGCCTCCGGGGTCGTGCTGGTGCTACGTCGCCCGAAGCCGGAGCCGGTGCGTCTCGAGGAGGTCACGCCGGTGCCGGAGCGGCAGGCAGGCTGAAGTCGTCAGAACTCGATCTTGAGTGTGTCCGTGACGGGACGCGCCTGGCAGCCCAGGATGTATCCCGCCTCGATGTCCTCGGGATCGAGGACATCGCAGTGTTCCATCTCGACCTTGCCTTCGAGCACCGTGCACGCGCACGAGCCGCACTCACCTTCCTGGCATGAATACGGCACGTCGATGCCCTTGGCGAGCATGATGTCGACGAGCGTCTGCTTGCGCGGCCACGACAGGGTGTGCACCTCGCCGTCGAGTTCGACCTCGACGGTCGCTGCATCGGCGGCCTCGTCGTCGCTGATCTCGACGGGTTTGTGGTCGGCGAACGGATCGCCGGCGAGCGAGTTGAACACCTCGGCGTGCACGCTGGTGCGTGGCATTCCGGCATCGTGGAGCGCCTGGTGCACCGCGTCCATGAACGGGCCGGGGCCGCACATGAATGCTTCACGGTCGGCGAACGGCGCTGCGACGGTGGCGAGCTGTGTTGCCGTGGGCAGGCCCTGCACCGACTCGAGCCAGTGGACGATCGTGAGCCGGTCGGCGTGCTTCTCGCCGAGTGCGCGCAGTTCCTCGGCGAAGATGACCGACTTCTCGTCGCGGTTGGCGTAGACGAGCGTGACCTTGCCGGATCCCTGGGACAGCGCGGACTTGAGGATCGAGATGACCGGGGTGATGCCGCTGCCCGCCGCGAAGAGCAGGAAGTCGTGGTCGAAGGACTTCGGGGTGAACACACCGGACGGGGGAAGGACCTCGAGGCTGTCGCCGGCGGAGATGCGGTCGCACAACCAATTGGAGCCGTACCCGTCCGCGGTGCGCTTGATCGTCACCTTGGGGGCGTCATCGCTGAACGGTGAACTCGCCAGCGAGTAGCAGCGCGCGACCGAGCCGGTGCGGTCGCTCGGGATGCGCAGTGTCAGGAACTGGCCGGGCTTGTACTCGAACTTGTCGCGCAGGTCCTCGGGCACGGCGAAGACGATCGAGCGGCTGTCGGACGTCTCCTCGATAACGGCAGACACGGTGAGAATCACCGATCGCGATCCGTGCGGCACCTCGACTGTCGTCATCGGTATGTCACCTCTCGTGCAAGCGTGGGGCCGCAGTGTGCTGCTCACCACAATTTCTAGAACATGTTCTAGTTTGAGAATACCAGCCGGAAGGCGGCACCGACACGCTACCGGGAGTGGGGCCGGGATGCGCTGCCCACCCGTTCGGTCCCGGCCCGCCTGCCCGATCGGACGGTCCTGCCGCCGCGACCGGACAGTTTCCGTGCGCAGCCCTTCTCCGGGCGAACTCCCTCGTCGATTGTTGGTCATGCATGAGGCGTACGTCACACCCGCCGATCATCCCCGCCGATAATCGAGGAGAACACGATGGCAATCGAGCTCAACCAGATCTGGGACTTTCCCATCAAGGAGTTCCACCCCTTCCCGCGCGCTCTCATGGGAGTCGGGGCGCACGACATCATCGGTGTCGAGGCCAAGAATCTCGGGTTCAAGCGCACCCTTCTCATGACCACCGGCCTGCGAGGTTCCGGGATCATCGAAGAACTCGTGGGCAAGATCGAGTACCAGGGTGTCGAGGTCGTCCTCTACGACAAGGTCGAGTCCAACCCCAAGGACTACAACGTCATGGAAGCAGCGGCGCTGTATCAGAAGGAGAAGTGCGACTCGATCATCTCCATCGGCGGCGGTTCGAGCCACGACGCTGCGAAGGGCGCGCGCGTCGTCATCGCGCACGACGGCCGCAACATCAATGAGTTCGAGGGCTTCGCGAAGTCCACCAACAAGGAGAACCCGCCCCACATCGCGGTGTCCACCACGGCAGGCACCGGCTCGGAAACCTCCTGGGCGTACGTCATCACCGACACCTCCGACATGGATCACCCCCACAAGTGGGTCGGCTTCGACGAGGCGACGATCGTCACCCTGGCCATCGACGATCCGCTGCTCTACTACACCTGCCCGCAACACTTCACGGCGTACTGCGGGTTCGACGTCCTTGCTCACGGTTCGGAGCCCTATGTCTCACGCCTGGACTTCGCACCGTCGCTCGGTAACGCCCTGTACTCGATCGAACTCGTCGCGAAGAACCTGCGGGAGGCGGTGTACGAGCCCCGCAATCTCAAGGCGCGTGAGGGCATGATGAATGCCCAGTACATCGCCGCACAGGCGTTCAACTCCGGTGGTCTCGGCATCGTGCACTCCATCTCGCACGCGACGTCGGCGTTCTTCGACAGCCACCACGGTCTCAACAACGCGATCGCGCTTCCCCGGGTGTGGGAGTACAACCTGCCGTCGCGGTACGAGAGCTACGCGCGCATTGCGACGGCGATGGGTGTCGATACCCGCAACATGACGACCGTGCAGGCTGCCGATGCTGCAGTCGAGGCCGCGATCCGGCTAGCGCAGGACGTCGGGATTCCCGACAACTTCGGCCAGGTCCGCACCGACTCGTACGACAAGAACCGGATGAACACCGGCAAGTACGCCGGCCGTGGCGAGACGATCCCGGGCGACGAGAAGACCGTGCGGGCGATCTCGGAGCACATCCAAGGCGACTGGTGCACCCCGGGCAACCCCCGTGAGGTCACAGTCGAGTCGATGATCCCCGTCGTCGATCACTGCATCAATCGGTCGTACTGACCCGACCAGACCCCGCGCCCGGGGGCGGTTCGCCCCCCCTGCCCGCTCCCGGGCGCGATCCCGAGCACCGCCCGATCCCGGGCCCGAGCCCGCACGCACCGGAGGACCCATGACCACCTTCTCCAACGGCGCCGAACTGCAGGACGCACTGCGTCGGCACGACTACATCGCCGACGACGAATTCGCGACCGTCGTTCACCTCGCCACCGCGCTCGAGCGACCGCTGCTGCTCGAAGGTCCGGCCGGTGTGGGTAAGACGGAGCTCGCCAAGGCGCTCGCAGCGGTAGGAGGTCGCAGGCTCGTTCGGCTCCAGTGCTACGAGGGTCTCGACGACAGTCGCGCGCTGTACGAGTGGGATTACGCCAAACAGTTGCTGCACGTGCAGATGCTCCGCGACCGTATCGGCGAACTTCTCGGCCAGTACCCCGACGTTGCCGACGCGTCCCGATTCCTCGCCGAACAGGATTTCGGCCTCTACTCCGAGGCGTTCCTCTCGGTCCGTCCGCTGCTCGATGCCGTGCTGTCGCCGGAGCCGGTGGTGCTTCTCGTCGACGAGGTGGACCGCACCGAGGAGTCCATGGAGGCGTTGCTGCTCGAGGTTCTCGCCGAGCGTCAGGTCACGATTCCCGAGGTCGGTACGTTCACCGCCCGTTCGATGCCGTGGGTGATCCTCACATCCAACGACACCCGAGAGCTGTCCCCGGCGCTCAAGCGCCGGTGTCTGCATTATCACGTGGGTTACCCCACCCTCGAGCGCGAACGTGAGATCGTGACCGCCCGCGCACCCGAGGTGTCCTCGGGTACTGCGGGGCAGGTCGTTGAACTGGCCCGCACACTGCGCGATCTGCCATTGCGGAAAAGCCCGTCCATCTCCGAGGTGATCGATGCGGCTCGTGCCGCATCGGTGATGGAAGGCGTTGCACCCGAGTCGAATCCGGTCATAGATATGCGCGACGTACTGTTGTCGACGTTGCTCAAATACACCGGTGATGTGGACCTCGTCAAGAATCGCCTCGACGGTTCAGCTTCCGTACCGGTACCCGCTGCGGCGACGGTGCCCGCGGAACGTGTGACCGTGGCGTCGAATCCTGCGAACACCACCACTGCGGTGTTCCGGGGTCGTGGTGGTGGCGGTCGCGCCGCGGCCGCCAGTGGTGCGCGGCGGTGACCGCGTCATGCATGTGAGTGCCCCTGAGCGGCGGCGTGCGGGATATCCGCTGGACGTGGTGTCTGCGGTGTTCGGTCTGCTGTTGCGTAAGCACGGTGTCGCGGCTTCACCCGCCGAAACCATCGAAGTGCGGAGGGTGCTCGGCATTGTGGGCGCCCGTGATCGCGTGGCGCTGCGGTCCTGCCTGCGCGCGGCGTGCGCGAAGTACCCGCACGAACGTGCCGGCTTCGAGCGTGCTTTCGACGAGCTGTTCGGTGCGGTGGACGCGGCAAAGGCCGACGCTCACGACCCGTTGCGTGCCCAGTTCGCCGACTCCCTTCCCACGGCCCTCGAGATCGACGACGATCCGAGTATCGCCCGTTACGCCGAATACAACGAGCGTGCTGCAGAAGTCGGCGACCACTTCGATACTCCAGAGGCCGAGAAGGGCTTCAATCCGCACAAGGACGACGACGATGTGTCGATGACGTCGTCCGATGCCGAGCTGTCTGTCGACACCGGTGCGGACTCGGGCCGGCGGGGCGTGACCTACACGGTCGACGTCGAGCGGGCAGGTTCGACGACGGTCGGCGAACTGTCCGCTGATCCTGGTGCCGCGGTCGTCGGGTCGTTGTCGTGGGACGACCCGGCGACCATCCTCGCGTGGCTCGATGCATACGATCCGCACCGAATGTACGGCGGTGACGTCCTCGACGAGCCGCTCACCGAGGCGCAACTGAGCCGTCTCGTCGACGCGGTCGAGGCGTTCGTGGCGTCGCTGGCCGGCGCGAGCCCGTCCGGCACCGAGGAGATCGACGCTCCGGAATCACGTGACGCTGCGGGTGTGGATCGCGCCGAGATCGAGCTCGCGTGCCACGAAGTGTTGCGACGGATGCGCGGTCCCGCGCGGCCACGCCCTCGTGAACTGGCCCGCGGCCGGCTCGACATGCGCCGCACCGCGCGCGCCGGGATGCGCACCGACGGAGTGCCGTTCCACCTCGTCGTCCGCGCCCCGCGACCGGATCGCGTGAGGTTGCTCGTGCTCGCCGACGTGTCGCTGTCGGTCCGCCCGATCACTGCGTTCACGCTACGTCTTGCACAGGCGATGCATGGTCGCGCGCATCGCTGCCGGGTGGTCGCGTTCGTGGATCGCCCGGTGGACGTGACACAGCGGTTGCTCGCTGCCGACGGAGACGGTGCGCTCGCGGCGGTGCTCGCGCACCCCGGCGTGGATCTCGAGGCCAGCAGCGATTACGGCAGGATGTTCGACGAACTGCTCGCCGACCACGCGGGCTCGATCGACAATCGGACCTCGGTTCTGGTCGTGGGGGACGGGCGGTGCAACGGGTTGCCGGCGCGGGTCGATCAGCTCGAAGAACTGCGGCGACGGGTCCACCGCCTGGCGTGGATCACGCCTGAGCCGGAACGGTACTGGGCGCAGGCGACGTGTGCGATGCCCGACTATGCGGACGTGTGCGATCACGTGGTCGTTGCGCGTGATGGCGAACAATTGCTCTCGCACGCAGCAGAACTCGGCCACGCACTTCGGTGATCCGTGCATGGCCGAGCCTGGCTGTTCACGACGCGGACACGCGTGCCAGTATTTCTTCGAGTTGCTCGTAGCCCTGGTTCAGGCCGGTCTCCATGCCGGACGATGCCATTCCGTCGCGTGCTTCCATGCTCGGGTACACAGCGTGGCCGCTGAGCTTGCAGCGCCCGCCGCCGAGATCGGTGAAGGTGAGGAACTCGATGCTCACCACATCGGAGAAACCGTCGAATTCGAATGTCTGAACGGCGAATTCGTTCTCGCGCACGGTGTGGAAGACTCCCGTGAAGGTGTACGAACCATCGTTGTCGGTATGGGTGTACCGGTAGCTGCCGCCGGTGCGGAAATCGTAGTGGTCGATCGTCATCTCCATGCCCCGCGGGCCGAGCCACTGCGCGATGAGATCAGGGTCTTTGTGGGCGCGGAACACGTCGGCGACAGGAAAGTCGAATTCGCGCTCGTAGTCGATGAAGGGGACACCTTCGGGGACAGTGACGTTCAGGGCGTTGCTCATGACGAACCTTTCCGAGGGAGGTTCCTCGGGGAACCTCTATGGTTTCGGGTCGGCCGATTCCCCGGCCAGCACGGCGTCGAGATCGCGGAACTGCTGTTCCTTGACCAACCGGTAGCGGTCGATCCAGGCGGTCAGCATCTCCAGCCGCGCGGGATTCAGATGGACGGGACGGCGCTGGGCGTCGCGTGTGCGCGTGACGAGTCCGGCGTGTTCCAGAACCTGAATGTGCTTCGAGATCGCCTGTTTGGTGATCGCGAACGGTTCCGCGAGTTCGTTGACGGTGGCGGGCCCGCGGCTGAGCCGGGCGACGATGCGGCGGCGGACCGGGTCGGCCAGGGCAGTGAACGCCAGGTCGAGTTGGTTGTCGTTCGCGTCGTCGTACACGGTTGGGCCTCCATCTTGGCAACCTTTTGGTTTATCAACCATCCAGTTGATAAAAGGATGCGCTCGTACGCGCCTCCTGTCAAGGCCGTTCGGAGAAGTTCGAATTGCCGTGTAGTTCGAATGCCCGCGCAGCTGCGATCGCCCGGTTACCGTCGGAGGATGATCTCGGGGGCGAGAATTCGGTCGGGAATCAGGGTCGCTGCTGCAGCGGCGGTGTCGCTCGCGCTCGTCGGCGCGTGCGCGTCGGGATCCGAGGGCGAGGGGGGTGACGACACGCAGGGTGCCGCCGCGACCTGTACCGCGGCGCCCAACGGCACGCCGCTGACAGGCGCACCACCGTCGCCGGAGACCGGTGACCGCGACATCTCGACGAATCCGGAGATCGCCACCGGCTATCGCACGGGCATGACCGCGGTGACCGCCGATTCGTATGCGGTCTCGACCGCGAATCCCGTCTCCACCGAGGTGGCGTGCGCGGTCCTCCGCGATGGTGGCACCGCGGCAGACGCACTGGTGGCGGCGCAGATGGTGCTCGGACTCGTCGAACCCCAATCGTCCGGAATCGGTGGTGGCGCGTTCCTGGTGTACTACGACGCCGAATCCGGCGAGGTCCAGGCCTACGACGGTCGCGAGACGGCCCCCATGTCCGCGACCGAGAACTATCTGCGGTGGATCAGCGACACCGACCGCACGGAACCCAAGCCCGACGCGCGCGCCAGCGGCCGGTCGATCGGTGTGCCGGGCGTGCTGCGCATGCTCGAGATGGTGCACGCCGAACACGGCTCGACGGGCTGGGCGGACCTGTTCGGTCCCGCCATCGAACTCGCCGACCAGGGAGTCGTGATCAGCGATCGCATGGCTGATTCGATCGCCGACTCCGCAGCGCAGCTCGCGGTCGACGACGACGCCCGCGCGTATTTCCTGCTCCCGGACGGGAGCCCCAAACCGGCGGGGGAGACGCTCACCAACCCGGCCATGGCCAAGACCCTCGGTGCGATCGCCACGGGCGGCGCCGACGCCTTCTACACAGGCGGCATCGCGCAGGCCGTCGTCGACGCGACGGCGACCGACTCGGGTGGGCGCACGCCCGGCACGATGACCCTCGACGATCTCGCCGGATACGAGGCGAAGGTGCGCACACCCTTGTGTACCCCGTACCGCGACTACGAGATCTGTGGGATGCCGAATCCGTCGTCCGGTGGTACGGCGGTGGCCGCAACTCTCGGCATCCTCGAGAACTTCGACCTCGCCGGGTTGCCGCCCAGCGACGTCGATGCCGACGGTGGTGTACCGAACGCCGATGCCGTCCACCTGGTCTCGGAGGCCGAGCGACTCGCCTACGCGGATCGCGACAAGTACGTCGCCGATTCCGATTTCGTTCCCCTACCCGGCGGTTCGCTCGACACCCTCGTGAACCCGGAGTACCTCGCAGAACGTGCCGCCCTGATCGATCCGGGTAAGAGCATGGGTGAGGCGCAGCCCGGCGACTTCGGCCCCGTACCACTCGGCGTTCCCGCGCAGAGCCCCGAACACGGAACCAGCCACATCTCGGTTGCCGACAGCTACGGCAACGTCGCATCCATGACGACCACCATCGAATCGGCATTCGGGTCGTTCCACATGACCGACGGATTCCTCTTGAACAACCAGCTGACCGACTTCTCCGCCGAGCCGGTCGACGAGGAGGGCCTGCCCGTCGCCAACCGCGTAGACCCCGGCAAACGGCCGCGCAGCTCGATGGCCCCGACTCTCGTGTTCGACCGCACGCCCGACGGCGAACGCGGCGATCTGCAGATGGTCGTCGGATCGCCCGGTGGCGCGGTGATCATCCAGTTCGTGGTCAAGACCCTCGTCAACTCGCTCGATTGGGGACTCGACCCGCAGCAGGCCATCTCCGCGGTGTCTTTCGGGGCCGCGAACACCCCGGTCACCGGGGTGGGTGGGGAACACCCCGCGATCGATGCGTCCGACGACGGCGCACACGACCCCCTGGTGCAACAGCTCCGCGACATGGGGCACGAAGTGTCCGTCGCCCCGCAATCCAGCGGGCTCAGTGCGCTCCAGCGCGACGGCGACGGCTGGATCGGCGGCGCCGATCCGCGCCGTGAGGGCGCCGTCATGGGAGACACGGGGCAGTGACCACAGCTTGCCCGGACGAGATCTGCCGCGACCGGGCCCACCCGATCGGGTAGGTCGAGCCCCCCGCCCGCCGGTCCGGTGCGCACCTGTCCTCAGCGGCATAAGCTCGAGGAATTACACGTAAGCTGGATCACAGAAATTTCGTCAGGATCGTCAGGAGTGAGCCGTGGCCGTCGTCGTGCCGGAGCCCGGGTATGCAGGGATGGGCCACCACATCGGCGAGGGGAGCCGCCCCGGGGTCGTGAAGTTCCACGCCCCCGAGATCGTGTTCGGGGAGGGGTCGCTGGTCGAGGCGGCACACGCCACGGCGCGCCTCGGTGGGGTCCGGCCGATGCTTGTCACAGACCCAGGGCTGACGGCAGCCGGCTGGGTCGACGAGTTGCGACGTCACCTCCTCGACCGGGGCCTGAGCCCCACCGTCTGGTCGGACCTGACTCCGAACCCCAAGGACTACGAGGTCACGGCAGGTCACGAGGTGTACCGGGAGGCCGGCTGCGACGTGCTCGTGGCGCTCGGCGGAGGCTCCGTGATCGACGCCGCGAAGGGTATCGCGATCCTCGCCGCGAACGGCGGCAGCATCCTCGACTACGAGGGCGTCGACCGCGCGAGCCTGCCGATCCCGCCGATGGTGATGGTGCCGTCGACGTCCGGTACCGGTGCCGACGTGTCCCAGTTCTGTGTGGTCACCGACACCGCACGCGGCAGCAAGATCACCATCATCGGGCGGTCCCTGGTGCCGGATCTCACGGTGATCGACCCGCGACTGCTCACCACCATGCCCGACGACCTCAACGCGGCAACCGGCCTCGACGCGCTGACGCACGGCGTGGAGGCATTCGTCTCCCTCGCACACAATCCCCTCACCGACCATCACGCGCTGCGGGCGATCGACATGGTCACCGGCACGCTCGTCCGCACGATCGACGACCCACTCCACATGGAGGCGCGCGCGGCGATGGCACAGGCGAGCCTGGAGGCCGGGCTGGCCTTCACCAACGCGATTCTGGGTGCCACTCATGCGATGAGCCATCAGGTAGGCGGTCTCCTCGATCAGCCTCACGGCGTCATCAACGGTGTATTGCTCCCGCATGTCATCCGATTCAACGGCGCGGCCGATCCCGACCCGTACGTCACGATCGCCGCGACACTCGGACTCGACGAAGCACGTGGACCCGCAGCCGACGCGGTCGAAGCAGTGGCCGCGCGGATCGACGACCTCTCCCGCCGGGTGGGTGTGCCGCGAGGGTTGAAGCAACTCGGAGTCACCGAGAGCGACCTCCCGCGGCTCGCCGAGGGGGCACTCCGCGACGCCTGCATGTCCACCAATCCGCGCACCGCAACCCACGCGCAGATGATCGAACTGTTCCGGACGGCGCTGTGAGCGCGCCGGACCTCTCGGCACTCACCGGCCTCAGGTCGGGAAAGCCGACGTTCTATCCTCAATATCGCGGTGCGGCAGAACGTCTCGAACGGGTCGTGTACGCGCTCGAATTGGTATCCCGAGCCCTGGTCCGCACCGTCGAGGGCCCCGAGACACTGATCTGCGCCGTTGCGGAGGCTGCTCGCGCACATCTGAGTGCCCGCTGGGTGGCGTTCGCGCTCACCGACGGCACCCTGCCGGATGCGGGGCCGCGCCGACTCGTGCTCGGGCCCGACGCCACCCCGTTCCTGGTCGACAACGTCGAAGGGCCGCCGCTGCCGGACGAGGTGGTCTCCGTCCTCGCCGATATCCGCCGCGGATCGATAGAGCAGGACGCTGAGGTCGCGCCGCATCGTGCGTTCGTACCGATCGTCCTCGACGGGGGTGTGGCCGGAGCGATCGCGGCGTGGACACCCGAGCACCGCGTCCTCGACAGCACGGATCGGGCGGTGCTGTCGATCCTGGCGAGCCAGACCGCAGTCGCGCTCCAGAACTCGGCGCTGTACCAACGAGGGCAGTTGCTGCTCCACCGCGCCGAGCAGGCGTACCAGGAAGCGAATCGTTCGGCGGCGGACCTGCAAGCGCGCAACGAAGAACTCGAGGCGACGCTGCGCGAGTTGGCGCTGACCCAACGCAGGCTCGGCGCGGCGCATCGACATCAGGCGCTCGACGAGGAACGCCACCGTATCGCACGCGAACTCCATGACAGCGTCACCCAGGCCGTGTTGTCCGCCGGCATGCAGATAGAGGTGTGTCGCAGCGACATTCCCGCCGAGGAACGCAGTGAGCGGCTCGATCTCGCCAAGGAGTTGACCCGCCGCGCCGTCGAACAACTCCGGTCTGCCATCTACGCCCTCAACCGCACCTCCGACGCCGATCGCTCGTCGCTTCCCGAGATGCTCGAGCAACTGCGAGTCGCCCACACGCCCGCGGAACTCGACATCGCGGTACGGGTGGGCGGCACTCCCGTCGAGCTGTCCGGCGACGCCGAACACTCGCTTCTCCGCATCGCGGGTGAGGCCCTGTTCAACGTCGCCGTACACGCCAACGCGACCCGGGCGATCCTGCGCCTGACCTACAGCCCCGACTCGGTGCTGCTGTCCGTCGCCGACGACGGCGACGGCGATCCCGCACGCATGCGGCTGATGTTGAAACTGGCAGACGGCAACGACCTCGACGGCCGTCATCGCGGGCTGGCCAACATGAAGACCCGCGCACACGAACTCGGCGGCACCCTCGAGGTGCGCCGAGCCAGGATCGGCGGGGTTCGCGTCGCCGTCCGGATCCCGGTTCGCAGCCCGGCTGCACCGGCCACGACGGGAGAACTGCAATGACCTTGCCGCAACAGCAAACACAGCGTGCCCATTCCGGCACGATCCGGATCGCCCTGGTCGATGATCATGCGATCCTCCGTCAGGGATTGCGGTCGATCCTCGATCGGGAACCCGACCTCGAAGTCGTGGGGGAGGCGTCCACCGACGTGGAGGCGGTGGCGCTCGTCGAACGGATGCGTCCGGACATCGTCCTGCTCGATCTGAAGTTGTCGGCAGGATCCGATTTCGAAGGCCTCGCCCTGTGCGGGCAGCTGTCCGCATCCCACCCCGGGATCGGTCTGCTCGTCCTCACCACCTTCCTCGACGAGCAGATCGTCGTCCGTGCGGTGCATGCAGGTGCGCGCGGCTACGTCGTCAAGGACGCCGACACCACCGAACTCGTTCGTGCCATTCGCGCGGTGTCGCGTGGGGAGAGCGCATTCGATTCGCGCAGTGCGGCGGCGGTGGTGCGGTCCCTCAACGGGCAGGGCGTCTCGGCCGAACAACTCACGGGGCGTGAACTCGAGGTGCTGCAACTGCTCGCGGGTGGTCTGTCGAACGCGAAGATCGGTGAGCAGCTGTATATTTCGGCGACCACCGTGAAGTTCCACGTCAGCAACATCATGCGCAAGCTCGGAGTCAGCCGGCGTGCGGAGGCAGTGTATGCGGCGAGCAAGCAGGGCCTGATCTGACCTCGTCAGAGTGAGGGCAGCTGCTCCTCGAAGTTCTTGCCCCACTCGTCGAGCCAGGCGACCGCGATGTCGAGTGTCCGCCCGAGGTCGGTCAAATCGTATTCCACCCGCGGCGGCACCTCGGCGAAGACGGTGCGCGAGACGATACCGTCGGTTTCGAGGTCGCGGAGTTGCCGGGTGAGGACCCGCGGACTGACGGGTCCGACGAGCCGTCCGAGTTCCCCGAAACGACGTGGTCCGTCGAGCAGATGCTTGACGATCGTCAGCTTCCACGCCCCGCCGAGGACCGCGACCGCCACCTCGACCGGACATACCTGCAGCGCAGTTTCCACCGCTTTCCTGTGCACGGGACCTCCAATGCTTACGTTTCTGTCACTATCGGACATGAATGTGCATACTTCACAACAGGGCTGGAGCATCAGACTATGGGAGTATGACGTCGAAAGAAAGCGTGCTGTGGGTGCACGCGCATCCCGATCGAACCTCGTTGAATCACGCCCTGTTCCGGTCCGGTACGGATCGATTGCGGTGCGTCGGCCATGATGTGATGATTTCGGATCTGTATGCGCAGAACTGGAATCCGGTACTCTCCGGCGCAGATTTCGTCGATCCGGTGGGCGACACCTTGTCGGCGCAGCAGAAGCATGCCACCGCAACGGGAGGGCTCGCTGCCGACATTCGTCGTGAACAGGACGCCGTGCGGGTGGCCCGGTACATCGTCGTGCAGTTCCCGCTGTGGTGGTACGGCATGCCCGCGATACTCAAAGGCTGGTTCGACCGCGTGTTCACCAACGGGTTCGCGTTCGGAGTGCACGACGAGCACGGACGCGTCGTCAAGTACGGGGACGGTGGCCTCGCGGGCAAGACACTGCTCGTCGTCGTGACCGCGGGTGACCGGGAGTCGGCGCTGGGTCCGAGAGGAATCAGCGGTTCCATCGATCACGTCCTGTGGCCGTTGCTCCACGGCACCGGCTTCTACACCGGAATGCGGGTGCTGCGACCGCATCTGATCGCGAGTGCGAACTTCATCGACGCGCAGGGTTTCGACGTGGAGGAGAAGCGGTTGCACGCCCGGCTCGACGAGCTCGACACCGCACCGGCAATCGACTTCCGGGCGCTACGTTCCGGTGACTACGACGCCGATCACGTGCTGTTGCCGCACATCCCTGCCGGCGAAGGTGGGCCGGGCATCCATGTGCGTCAGCCGGCGTCGATCACCAGCCAGCCACCGTGGTGCTCGAACACCTCGTAGGGCAGTCCTGTGCTGTGGCCCAGTGCCTCGAGCGCGGCGAGATCGAACGTCCGGATGTGCCCGTGGCACGCTGTTGCCTCGTCCTCGAACGGCACGGCAACCACGACGCGTTCACGTGCGACCCGCAGGGCCTCGCGCAGCACGGCGTCGCCTATCTCGTCGTCGACGTGTTCGAGCAGGTGGACGGCGGTGACGGTGTCGGAGCTGTTGTCGGGGACGGGCACGTGCGCGGCGTCGCACACGATCGTCTCGAGTTCGATGCCGAGCTCGGGCGCGACGGCGTCGAGCAGGCGCATGGTTCCGGGCAGAATGTCGGTGGCCGTCACGCGCGTACCGGCGCGGGCAAGGCGGAGCGGGAGGAAACCGAAGCACGACCCGAGGTCGAGCACGTGGCCCCGGACGAGTTCTTCGGCCTTGTCGTGGATCGGGGCGAAATCGGCTGTGCCGTCGAGTAGTTCGCCCAGCGAATTGCGGTAGTAGGTGACCCACGCATCGAGGGCGCCGGGGATGGTGGAGCGGACGAGCCCGACCATGGTCAGTTCGAACTCGTCCTGTCCGAACGCGGCGTCCTGTACCGACGCGGTGACTTCGGCGACGAGTCGTTCGCTGAGCTGGTCCGCGGTGAGTGAGTGCGTCACGTGCAACCGGTCGTCGCCGCGGTGCAGAGTGAGATCGCCGGACGGAACGTGCTCGACCGTGACGTGGTCGTGCGTCCAGCGTCCGGGAGGGCAGGGGGCGAGGGAATCGAGCACGGTCATGACAGGCCAACCTCGGTGGGGTGTGGAGCGACAGTGAGACCACTGTAGTCGAGTCCTGCTGTGAGGGGACGCATTCCGGTGGCGAGTAGCTCTCGGAGATTCGCCGCGGGGTCGTCGAGCCACGCCTCGTAGGAGGCGAGAGCCACGCCGAGGAGCAGGTATCCGTACGTGCGTGGCAGGTGGTCGTCCGGAGACGCGCCGGTGCGACGCGCGGTGAACTCGGCGACGACGCGGCGCCACCCTTCGTACATCACCGACGAGTACCCCTGGAGTGCCGGCGTGCGCAGGATCAGGCTCATCCGTGCGCGATGGCGATCGGCTTCCGAATCCGGGAAGGTGTTGAAGTCGAGTATTGCGGTGGTGAGTGCTTCGGTCAGCGGGACGTCGTCGGGGATCGCTGCGAGGAGATCCCGCATGTGGTCGAGGTGTGCATCGAAATCGCCCCAGGCCAGAGCGTTCTTCGAGGGGAAGTAGCGGAAGAAGGTCCGCCGCGCGATGCCCGCCTCCTCGGCGATGTCGTCGACGCTGGTCTCGTCGAAGCCGGCCTTCTGGAACAGCTCGATGCCGATTGCGGACAGGCTCTCCTTCGTGGTGGACGGGCGTCGCCCTACCCGAGCGGACGGTTTTCGTCGGCTTCGCATCGTTGTTTCCCTCCTTGCGTGACATTCTGCACTCAATGCCATTAGAGTGGTGAATCGGGTCACAGCGCAAGTGTCTTGTGACACCGGCTCCACCCCTGGAGCGTGAACGAACCCGAGGAGGAAGCATGTCCGATCGTGACAACGCGGTGATCGAGTCCGACCTGATCGAGGAATCCCTCGTCGAAGAGGTGTCCATCGACGGTATGTGCGGCGTGTACTGACATGACCGCGCCTGGAGCCACCGACGTGTCCCCCGAGAAAATGAGCACCGATGCGTTCGATCCGGGTGCCACCTGGCGGCTCCATCCGCAGGTAGCGCTTCGCCCCGAACCTTTCGGGGCGTTGCTCTACCACTTCGGCACCCGCAAGTTGTCGTTCCTGAAGAACACCGTCATCGTCGATGTCGTCAAGACTCTCGCCGACCATGACTCGGTGCGAGACGCGTTGCGCGCCCGCGGGATCGACGAGAGCGCCGAGGGGCCTTACGTGCGTGCCTTCGGCACGCTGGCCGCTTCTCACATGATCGTTCCCGCCTGACGTTCCGACCCAGCAAGGATTCGCCATGACGTCTCTGCTCGAACCGCCCGTTACCGCTGCTCCACCGAAGGTGGGTCGTCTCGTCGACCAGTTCGAGAAGGGCCTCGATGCCCCGATCTGCCTGACCTGGGAACTGACCTACGCCTGCAACCTGTCGTGCGTGCACTGCCTGTCGTCGTCGGGTAAGCGCGATCCGCGCGAACTGAGCACCGAACAATGCAAGTCGATCATCGACGAACTGCAGCGCATGCAGGTGTTCTACGTCAACATCGGGGGTGGCGAACCCACCGTGCGCTCCGATTTCTGGGAGCTCGTCGACTACGCCACTGCACACCAGGTGGGCGTGAAGTTCTCCACCAACGGCGTCAAGATCGACAAGAAGGTGGCCGCGCGACTGGCCGCGTCCGACTACGTCGACGTGCAGATCTCCCTCGACGGCGCGACCGCCGAGGTCAACGACGCGGTGCGCGGTCCGGGGTCGTTCGCGATGGCCGTGCGAGCCCTCGAGAACCTCTCCGAGGCAGGTTTCCGCGACGCGAAGATCTCCGTGGTCGTCACCCGCCAGAACGTCGATCAGCTCGACGAGTTCAAAGCCCTCGCCGATCAATACGGTGCGACACTGCGGATCACGCGTCTGCGTCCGTCGGGTCGTGCGGTCGACGTGTGGGACGACCTCCACCCCACCCATGAACAGCAGCGGCAGCTCTACGACTGGCTTGTCGCGCACGGTGAGGGAGTGCTCACCGGCGACTCGTTCTTCCACCTGTCGGCCTTCGGCGGCTCCGACGGTGGGGGTGGCCTGCCCGGGCTGAACCTGTGCGGTGCGGGTCGTGTGGTGTGCCTGATCGACCCGGTCGGCGACGTGTATGCCTGCCCGTTCGCGATCCACGACAACTTCCTCGCCGGAAACATCCTCACCGACGGTGGTTTCTCGCAGGTCTGGAAGACCTCCGAGCTGTTCCGTTCACTGCGTGAGCCGCAGTCGGCCGGCGCGTGCGCGTCGTGCAACTTCTACGATTCGTGCCGCGGCGGCTGCATGGCCGCGAAGTTCTTCACGGGTCTGCCCATGGACGGACCGGACCCCGAATGTGTTCAGGGATACGGACAGTCGGCCCTCGAAGGGGACCGCACCGTGCCGCAGTCGAGCGTCGACCACTCACGTACCGGTAAGCGCGCCGAGCGTCGCACCCCGGCAGCGCCGGTGCCCCTGACCCTGCTCACCAAACCCCCAGCCAAGTTCTGCGACGAGAATCCGCTCGCAGGCCTGTAGATCCCGAGGAGACCACTTCAGATGGCCAAGCCTTCCTGGCTGAAGAACCCGTGGGCCCAGGACCCGTGGTTCGAAACGGTCGCGATCGCGCAGGAGCGCGCCCGCAAACGACTGCCCAAGTCCGTCTACGGCGCATTGGTCGCCGGGTCGGAAGCCGGTCTCACGGTGGACGACAACACGGCCGCGTTCCGCGAACTCGGCTTCGCTCCGCACGTTGCCGGGTTGTCCGACAAACGTGAGATGGGCACCCACCTCCTGGGGCAGGACGTGTCGCTGCCCGTGATGATCTCCCCGACCGGTGTGCAGGCCGTGCACCCCGACGGTGAGGTCGCGGTGGCGCGGGCCGCTGCTGCCCGCGGTGTCGCGATGGGGCTGAGCTCCTTCGCGAGCAAATCCATCGAGGACGTCGCCGCGGTCAACGACAAGACGTTCTTCCAGATGTACTGGGTGGGCAGCCGCGAGGTGCTCGTCCAGCGTATGGAGCGTGCCCGTGCAGCCGGGGCAAAGGGCCTGATCATGACCCTCGACTGGTCGTTCTCCAACGGACGTGACTGGGGCAGCCCTGCGATCCCCGAGAAGATGGACCTCGGCGCGATGGTCAAGTTCGGCCCCGAGGGCGTCCTCCGTCCCAAGTGGCTGCTCGAGTGGGCCAAGACGGGCGCTGTTCCCGACCTGACCACCCCGAACCTCACGCTCCCAGGCGGGGACGCACCGACGTTCTTCGGGGCGTACGGCCAGTGGATGACCACGCCACTGCCCACGTGGGAGGACGTCGCCTGGCTGCGTGAGCAGTGGGGTGACGCCCCGTTCGTGCTCAAGGGCGTCATGCGTGTCGACGACGCCAAACGTGCCGTCGACGCCGGAGTCACCGCGATCTCGGTGTCCAACCACGGTGGCAACAACCTCGATGGCACCCCGGCGCCGATCCGTGCGCTGCCGGCCATCGCCGAGGCAGTGGGCAAGGACGTCGAGGTGCTGCTCGACGGCGGTATCCGCCGCGGTAGCGACGTCGTCAAGGCGCTCGCGCTGGGGGCCAAGGGGGTCCTCATCGGACGCGCCTACCTGTGGGGTCTCGCCGCGAACGGTCAGGCGGGTGTGGAGAACGTCCTCGATATCCTCAGCGGCGGAATCGGTTCCGCCCTGATGGGTCTCGGGAAGAACTCCATCCACGAGCTCACCCCGGACGACGTGTTCGTCCCCGAGGGTTTCCGCCGGGACCTCGGTATCTGACCGCCCACCTCGGCCCGACACAGATGAGCGCTGGCTTCGACGGTCCGACCAGGCTCACCGATCCGATCACCCTCGCCGGACGCACCGCCCCGGCGAGGGTGATCTTCGGCCCGCACGAGACGAATCTCGGTGAGGAAAGGTCGTTCTCAGGCCGTCACGTCGCCTACTACGAGCGGCGGGCACGTGGCGGTGCCGGGATCGTCGTCACCGAGGTCGCGTCGGTCCACCGGCTCGACCACCCCTACGAACGCGCACCCCTCGCGGAAGCCAGCGGTGACGGATGGGCACGGATCGTCGCTGCGTGCAGGCCTCACGGCTCTCTCGTCCTCGCCGGCCTCGGGCATTGTGGCCTGCAGGGGTCGAGCGCCTGGTCTCAGTCGGTTCTCTGGGCGCCGTCCCGAGTACCCGATCCGTCCACCCGTGAACTTCCTGCCGAGATGACCGGCGCGGACATCGATGCCCTCATCGAGGGATTCCGGCGTGCCGCGGCGATCGCCGTCGCGGCGGATGTCGACGGTGTGGAACTCGATGCGGGACCGACCGCGCTGCTGCGCCAGTTCCTGTCCGGGCTCACCAACCACCGCGAGGATGCATACGGTGCCGATCGGCTGCTCCTGCTGCGCGAGGTGCTGACCGTTGTTCGCAACGAACTCGGGACGAAACGAATAGTGGCACTGCGCCTGTCGTGTGATGAGAACGCTCCTTGGGCGGGCATCACCCCGGATGTTGCAGCCGTGTGGGCCCGCGATCTCGCCCCGCATCTCGACCTGCTCACCGTCGTGCGCGGTGGCCTGTACACACCGGAGACCTATCGGCCCGACGCGCACACCCCCGAAGCGTTCAACGACGAGTTGTGTCGCGTGATACGCCACGCCGTCGACGGCGCCGTGCCGGTGGTCCTGCAGGGCAGTGTCGTCGACCCCGATCGTGCGGCACTCGTGCTCGACGGGATCTGCGACATGGTCGAGATGACGCGGGCTCAGATCGCCGATCCCGATCTCGTGGGGTCGGTCCGCGATGGTCGACAGCCGAGACCGTGTGTGCGATGCAATCAGGCGTGCCTCGTCCGGGACTTCCGCAACCCGACCGTCGGATGCATCGGAAATGCCGAGGCAGGTCGAGAGGCACGACCGCCGGTTCGGCCCGCAAGGGCTGCCCGCGACGTGATGGTCGTCGGTGGGGGGCCGGCGGGTCTCGAGGCTGCGCGCATGCTCGCCGAACGCGGGTACCGGGTCGTGGTGGCCGAACGGGACGAACGTGTCGGGGGCCTGCCGCGCCTGATCTCGGTCGGGCAAGGGCGTGCCGACTTCGCTGCGCTCACCAGCTGGCTCGAGGGCCGGTGTCGGGCCCTCGGTGTCGAGATTCGGACCGGCACGGCGACCGTCGATACCGACATCGAATCGGCAGTTGCACAGGGAGTCGTGGTGGTGCTCGCCGCCGGTGGTGAACCCCGCCCGCCGGCGTTTCCCGTCACAGGTGAAGGCCGGTACCTCACGGCAGCCGAGGCGCTGACGAAGTTCGGCCGAACCTCGGGCCGGGTGGTCGTGTGGGACCCGGCCGGTGGCCCGATCGCCGTTGCGGTGGCCGAACGTCTCGCTGAGCTCGGGGCGGAGGTGCACTACGCGACCGTCGACCCGATCGCCGGGTCCCGATTGGAACCCACCGGCGATCTCGTTGCGGCAAATGCTCGGTTCGCGCGGGCCGGGATCACCCGACACCTCGACGTCGCGGTGTGTGCGGTCGATGGTGAAGGTGTTCATCTCGACTACCGCCACGCGAGCGGATCGACCCTGGTGAAGGGCGCGATGCTCGTCGACTGCACGCCGCTGCGGCCTGGCTCTGTGGGGGCTAGGCCGGGGATGCCTCGTATCGGCGACTGTGGTGCACCGAGAACCGTCCGATCAGCGGTCGAGGAGGGGTACGAACTGGGCCGCACACTGTAGCCTGGAGAAACTGAAACAGGTTCTACTCGACCATCGAAGGGAACGGCTGCAATGGGCGAATTCGACGGAAAGGTCGTCTTCATCACCGGCATTGCGCGCGGACAGGGCCGAAACCATGCCCTGCGGTTCGCGCGCGAAGGCGCATCGATCATCGGAATCGACGTCGCGAAACCGGTCACGGAGTACGCCACCTACGAGCAGGCGACGGAGGACGATTTCCAGGAGACGGTCCGGTCGGTCGAGGAAGCCGGCGGCAAGATCGTGGCCCGCATCGGCGACGTTCGTGACAGCGCCGCATTGAAAGCCGTCGTCGACGAGGGCGTGGCGCAGTTCGGCAGGCTCGACGTGGTGGTGGCCAATGCTGGTATCTGCACGTGGAACCGATTCTGGGAAATGCCCGACGACCAGTTCGAAGAGCTCATCGACATCAACCTCACGGGCGTGTTCAAGACCCTCAAGGCTGCGGCACCCGCGATGATCGAGGCGGGCAACGGCGGTTCCGTCATCGTCGTCAGCTCGGTCGCAGGACTCAAGGCGATGCCCGGCCAGATCAACTATGCGGCAGCGAAATTCGGACTCGTCGGACTCACGCAGGCTGCGGCCAAAGAACTCGGCGAGTTCAACATCCGCGTGAACTCCATCCACCCGTACGGTGTGAACACTCCCATGGGTACCGACGTCGCCGTCCTGAAGCTGTTCGAGAAGTACCCGTCGTGGGGTCCGAACTTCGTCCCGATCCTCACCGAAAAGCCCATCGCCGATCCCGACGACATCTCCGACTCGGTGCTCTTCCTCGCAAGCGACCGCGCGAAGACCATCACCGGAAGCCAGATGGCGCTCGATCAGGGCAATTCGAAGGTCTGACCGGTGCCGCGCGACGTGGGCGGAGCCGATTCGCAGGACACCCTGCGGATCGGCCCGTTCACGTTGCGCAACCGAATGATCTTCCCCGCCCACCTCACCAACTTCTCATCCGGCGGCACGATTACCGAGCAGCACATCGCGTACTACGAGGCACGCGCCCGCGGCGGTGCGGCCATGATCATCACCGAGGAACACACCGTGCACCCCTCGGATCGGCCCTACGAGAAACTGATCCGCGGGTGGGATCCGGCGGTGCTTCCCGGATACCGACGACTCACCAGCGCAGTGCATCGACACGGAACCCGAATCCTCGCGCAGCTCAATCACAACGGCGCACAAGGTAGCTCGATGTACACCGCACGTCCGCTGTGGTCGCCGGGAACGGATCCGGACCCGCTGTTCCGGGAAGTGCCGATGGTGATCGGTGAACCCGAGATCGCCGAACTCGTCGACGGATACTTCGACGTGGCGCGCCGATGCATCGACGGCGGATTCGACGGCGTCGAGATCCAGTGCTCGCAGGCCTCGATCCTGCGCGCGTTCCTCGCACCCGGTACCAACCCGCGCACCGACCACTACGGCGGCGATCTTCACGGACGGGCGCGATTGCTGCTCGACGTCGTGGCTGCAGTGCGCGCCGCTGTCGGCCGCGAGGCAGTAGTCGGTGTGCGATTGAGCGGGCACGACGGCACTCACGGCGGCATCGACATCGACGATGCCGTGCGAGTCGCCCGGATGCTCGAGACCACCGGTCACATCGACTACCTGAACACGTCCGTCGGAGTTGCCACCGAGACCCTGCATCTCATCGAAGCGCCCATGGCAACTCCGCACGGCTACTCCCTGTTCGTGCCCGACGCGATCCGCGCCGCGGTGTCTCTGCCGGTCGTCGGGGTCGGGCGTTTCACGAGACCGGACCAGGTTCGGGCTGCCCTGTCCAGCGGTGTGTGTGATCTCGTCGGCGCGGTGCGAGCACAGATCGCCGATCCGGACTTCGCCCGGAAGACGCTCTCCGGTCGCGACGACGAGGTGCGCCCGTGCATCGGCTGCAACCAGGAATGCATCGGCCGTGTCGGGCTGGGGCGGTGGATCGGCTGCACCGTGAACCCGCGCGCGGGCCTGGAATCGGAGCCGCTGCCCCGGCTGCGGATGCCCGGGCTCCGGGTGCTTGTGGTCGGCGGGGGGCCGGCCGGGTTACAGGCCGCAGCGACCGCCGCCGAGCGGGGCCATGCCGTGACGCTGTTCGAGAAGGAAACGTCGGTCGGTGGGCAGATCCGCACAGCGGCGGTTGCCCCCTACCGTGGCGAATTGCTCGCGGCCGTGGAGAGTCTCGAAGCGCAGTGTCGTCGGCGAGGTGTCGATCTTCGGACCGGTGTCGCCGCGACGGCCGACGAGGTGCGCGCCCAGCGGCCGGATGCCGTGATCATTGCGACGGGCGCGCGCCCGCAGCGTCCGAGTTGGGCCGGGGAGTCGCCGCGGGTCGTCGATGTGCGAGATGTGCTCGACGGACGTGCAGCGCCGACGGGCCGGGTACTTGTCGTGGACGATCTCGGATTCCACGAGGCGACGTCGGTCGCCGAACTACTCGCCGACCGCGGCTGCGACGTGACGGTGTGTACCCCCGGAATGATCGTGGGCCAGGACCTCGGCCTCACTCTCGACATGGACGGCTGGCTGCGTCGTGCTCACGAGAAGTGCATCGACAGGATCACCGACGTGACGGTGACAGGGCTGACGGTCCGCGACGAAGGGCTCGACGTGTCGCTGGCACATCACCCCACCGGACGAACCCGTGTGCTCACGGTCGACGGAGTGGTCGTCGCGACTCACCAGGAACCGGTCGACGAAATGTGGACAGCTCTGGTGGAGAGCGGGATCCGCGTGTCGCGAGTGGGCGACGCCGTGACCCCGCGCCGGGCCCACGCCGCGATCCTCGAAGGCGACCGTGCGGCGCTGGAGTTGGGAGTCTGACGTAGATGCCGCGAATGTCGGTTGGTGATTCACAATATGCGACACCTACTGTTATTTCTGACCTCTACACGTCGTCGCGGTCCTGAGAAGGTGTCAGCCGGCAAGTACGGCGTCGCCGTGTCGGCGGGCAGGATCCGGAATCGGCACCGCGTCGATGAGCGCCCGAGTGTACGGCTCGCGCGGTTTGGTGAAGACGGAATCGACCGCACCGGCCTCGACGACCGATCCCGATTGCAGCACCACGACGCGATCGGCGACCCGGTGCACCACGGCCAGGTCATGACTGATGAACAGGCAGGCGAACCGAAGCTCGTGCTGGATCTCGGCGAACAGGTCGAGCACCTCGGCCTGCACCGACACGTCGAGGGCACTGGTGGGTTCGTCGGCGATGAGCAGACGCGGTGTCAGTGCCAGGGCGCGGGCCAGCGCGACACGCTGCCGCTGTCCGCCGGAGAGTTGATGCGGGAAACGGTCGGTGAGGGCTGCCGGTAGGCGCACCGCATCGAACAGATCGAGAACTCGCTTCCGTCGTTCTGCCGGGGTACCGACGGAATGCACGTCCAGGGGCTCCCGGACACTGGCCCCGACGGAGAGCCGTGGATCGAGTGAGGTAGCGGGATCCTGCTGCACGAACGCCACGTCGCGACGTAGTGTGCGTAGCCGAGTGGCGGAGATGGACGACAAGTCCTGACCTTCGACGGATACCTGCCCGGAGGTCGCCTGTACGAGGCCGATCGCGACGCGGCCGAGAGTGGACTTGCCGGAACCGGATTCGCCGACGAGACCCACCACTTCGCCGACGTGCACCGTCAGGTCGACGGAGTCGACAGCGCGGAACGCTTCGGTACCGCGACGCGCGGGGTAGGTGACGCCCACCTTGTCGAGTTGGAGGACGACGTCCCCGGCGGGCTTCTCGACGACGGTGGTGCTCGCATGTACGGGCAGCCGCGGGACAGCGGCGAGCAGTGCGCGGGTGTACGGGTGCGCGGGTGCATCGAAGAGCGAGTGCGCAGTGTCGGTCTCGACGACCTCTCCATTGCGCATGACCACGACGCGGTCGGCGTGCTGGGCGACGACTCCCATGTTGTGGGTGATGAGCAGGATGCCCATGCCGGTGCGCTCACGAATACGATCGAGCAGTGCCAGGATTTCCGCCTGGACGGTGACGTCGAGTGCGGTCGTGGGTTCGTCGGCGACGAGCAGTTCGGGATCGTTCGCGAGTGCGAGAGCGATCGCGACACGCTGTTTCTGCCCGCCGGAGAGCTGATGGGGAAAGTGGTCCACGCGCTTCGCGGGCTCGGGGATCTCGACCTGTTCGAGAAGTGAGATCGCGAGCTTCCTCGACTCTGCCTTCGAGACCTTTCGGTGTGCACGGATGGCCTCGCGCAACTGCCAGCCTATGCGGCGCACGGGATTCAATGCGCTCTGCGGTTCCTGGAAGATCAGTGCGACGTCGGAGCCGCGATGTCGCTCGAGATCACTCTCGTCGGCGCCGATCATCTCGGTTCCACCCAGGAGGATCGAGCCCGTTGCGGACGCCGTCTCGGGGAGGAGGCCGAGGATCGCCCGCGCGGTCATGGACTTGCCTGATCCGGATTCGCCGACCAGCGCCACGACCTCGCCGCGCTCGACCTGGAGCGCGACATTGTCGACGGCGGGATGCCCGGTTCCGAAGTCGATGGTGAGGCCGGAGACGGTGAGCAGTGGTGTGGTCACGGGAAGGTCCTTGCTGGTGAGTGCGGCGGGGGTCACCGGCGACGCGAACGGGCGGCCAGTGCTTGCGAGATCAGGAGCAGGCCGAGGACGAGAACGACCACCACGACCAGCGGACCTACGACGAACAACGGTGAGTGATAGGCATTCTGGGTTCCCTCCTTGATCAGCGAGCCCAGGGACGGCGTGGGCGGCGTGATCCCGAGACCGAGGAAACTCATTGCACCTTCGATGAACACTCCGACAGACATCGCGAGCGCGAGCTGCACCGTGAGTGGTTCGAGGCAATTCGGGAGGATATGCCGGCGCATGATCCAGCCCTCATCGGCCCCGACGGACCGTGCTGCCTCGACGTAGGGTGCCTGGCGCACCGTGAGCACCGAGGTCCGCATGAGCCGTCCGAACACCGGGATCTCGGCGAGCACGATCACCGTGGCGATCGTCCATACCCCCGGGCCGATCACCATCGCCAGAGCGATGGCCAGCACGATGGTCGGGAAAGCGAGGATCAGATCGAACGCGCGCTGGACGAGCGTGTCGAGCCAGTAGTACCGGGTCGCGGCCAGTCCGAGCAGTGAACCGAGCGCCGCACCCACCGGAACTGCCAGGAACACGACGAGCAGGTCGATGCGGATGCCGTACAGGGTGCGGGAGAGGACGTCGCGGCCGACGGAGTCCGTACCGAGAAGGTGCTCGCCACCCGGCGGCTGGAGGGTGGCGCCGGGGATCTGCTGGTCGGGGGCGAACGGGGCGAGCCACGGCGCGAGCACTCCGGCCAGGACCACGATCCCGACCAGGATCAGACCGGCCAGACCGCGGCCGCGGCCGAGCGCGCTCCAGGCGCTGTCGCGATCCGCGCCCACCGGGGCGATCGGGGCAGTGGTGACAATCGTGGTACTCATGCATTGTCTCCCAGCCGGATTCGGGGATCGAGTGACGCGTTGATCAGGTCGGTGACCAACTGGATGACCACGAACAACGCCACCGAGAAGAGCAGCATCACCTGCACCACCGGATAGTCGCGGCTCGAGATGGCCCGCTCGATGAGATGGCCGAGTCCGGGCCACGCGAAGATCGCTTCCACCAGTACGGCACCTCCGAGCAGATGGCCGATCTGGATGCCGAGGACGGTGACCGAGGCGGGCAGCGCATTCGGCAACGCCTGGGTCAGCACGATCCGACGGCGAGAGATCCCCAAGGCCCGCGCCGTGGTGACATACGGTTCCTGAAGTTGGGTGCGCAGCGATTCGGTGAGGAACCGCGTCAGTGAGGCGGCGATCGGCAACGCCAGGCACACTGCGGGCAGGATCAGGTACTGCGCAGAGATGCCGATGTCATCGAGGAATCCCCTGCGGGGTGTGCCACCGGCCGGTAGGACGGCCCACACGACACCGAAGAGAACCACCAAGGCCGCACCGGTGACGAAGTTCGGAATGGCGACGGCGACGGTGCCGAATGTGGTCACGATGCTGCCCAGCCACTTGCGGTCCACGATCACCGACACGGTGCTCAGGACGAGCGCTACGGCAACAGCGAGGACCAGGGCCGACAGCGCGAGAACGAGGGTGTTCCCGAGTGCATCGAGCAGGAGCGAACTGATCTCACCGCCGAGGATCAGCGACCTTCCCGGATTCAACGTGATGATGCCGGATATCCACGAGAAGTACTGTGCAATAGGAGATCCGGTGAGTCCGAGTTCGGCGCGCAATGCGTCGATCGCTTCCGGGGGTGCGTCCGGTCCTGCGAGGACCATGGCGGGATCACCGGGAACCAAGCGGAGCAGAGCGAAGACCAGAACGGATCCGGCGGCGAGGACGATGAGCGCGGAGGGAATCCGTCGCAGAGCGTAGTTCAGCATATTCGGTCACTCACTCAGATAGGTGTCGCTGAGGTCGAGCTCGGCCTTCTTGGACCAGTCGACGCCGTGGACGTTTCCTGACATGGCGAGCCAGTTCTCGGAGGCGAACAACTCGATGAGGAACGCGTTGTCGAGCAACTCGGTGTTGAGGACCTTGTACGCGGCCTCGGCCTCGGCGCTGGTCGGATCGATGATCTGCCACGCGTTCGCGACGGCTGCCTGATAGTCCGGATCGATGAAGTTCGACGTGTTCTTCTTCGAATTGAACGGGTAGGCGCTGGTCGGAAGGGTCGCCGGCGTGTACTGCGTGTAGGTGTGGGCCGTGATCCAGAGCCCGCCGTAGGTTCCGCCGATCAGGTGTTTGAGATTGGTTGCCTGGTCCACCGGCTCGAGCCTGGTCTCGATCCCAGCTGCGGCGAGGTCCGCCTGGACGATCTGCGCAACGGCCTCGGACTCGCTCGAGCCCGTCGTGTAGGTGATCGGGATGACCGGGATGGCGCCGACTTCCGCAACCAGTGACTTGGCTTTGTCGACGTCCTGGGCGTAGGTGTCGTTGAGGTCCGCGTCGTATGCGGGGGAGTATTCCGGCCAGGGCAGACTGCCGACGGTCCCGTATCCCTGGTAGACGTCCGCGAGGATGCGATCGTTGTCCACCGCGTAGGCGATGGCCTGACGGACCCGGACGTCGCTGATCCCGGGTGCCTGGACATTCGCGCCGATATACCAGTTGCGTTCCACTCCTGTCTGGTCGACCAGCTGGTAGCGGTTGTCACTCTCGAGCTGTTCGGCATCGCGTGGAGCTATCGAGAGCAGAAGATCGAGCTGACCGGAGCGCAGCTGCGAGACCCGCGTCTGGGCGTCGGGAATGACGAGGTATTCGACACCGTCTAGGTGGGGTGCTCCGCCCCAGTAGCCCTCATTGGCCTCGAAGGTGATCGACGCGCTCGGCTTCCACTCCACGAAACGGAACGCTCCGGTTCCGTTGTACCCGGAACCGGCGTCGAAGTCGGCGATGGTGTCCTTGTCGATGATCGGCACGATGTCGAGCAGGTCGAGGATGTTGCTCGCCGGCTCAGAGAGCGTCAGGGTGAGGACGTGCGGGTCGGAGGTGTCGTACTCCGTGATCAGCGCGGCGGTACTCGCAAGCTGACCGGCCCGTATGGGATCCGCGTAGGTACGCAGGCTGAACTCGGCATCCTCGGACGTGAACGGCCTACCGTCGTGGAAGGTCACGTCGGGTCGCAACGCAAGCGTCACCGACGTGCCGTCGGGAGAGACCTCCCAGGATTCGGCCAGTACGGGTTCCGCCTCCAATCCATCCGGTGGGTAGCTGACGAGGGTGTCGTAGACCAGCCCGGTGATGGTTGCTCCCGCCAGGGCACCGGAGTAGAACGAGGCAGGGACAAGGTCGCCGCCGTCTCCGATCCGCAGCACACCACCCTCGGTGGCCTCCGCGCTGCCGGCCTCCGTCGCGGCCTGGTCGACCGCCGAGGTACATCCCGCAACGGCGAGAACACCGGCGAGGGACAGGGCGATCGCTGCGAGCACGAAGCGGTGCCGAAGGTGTGCGGGGCGGCTGAACACGGAGGGGTCCTTTCGGGAGCGGATCCGGCCACTCGACAAGGGGAGTGACCGGATCCGAAGGGGGAGAGTCGAATCAGGATTAGAAGCCGGGGAAGCGGTCGGGGCTGTCGACGACGGAGAAGTGCGAGGCGTCGCCGGTGATGATGCGGCTTGTTTCGCCGTCGACCGAGACGGGGACATCACCGGCCACGGTCACCCGGTGGACGCTGCGCTTGTGGTCGCCGTAATCCGCGATGCCGTAATGCTGGGTGGCGCGGTTGTCCCAGATGACGAGGTCGCCCGGCGTCCAGGCCCACCGCAGGGTGTTCTCGAGCTTGATGATCCGCTCCTGCAGGAGCTGGTAGAGGGCCGTCGACTCGGAGCTCTTGAGTCCGACGAACCTCTTGACGAAATGGCCGAGCACGAGCGACTTCTCGCCGGTCTCGGGGTGGACACGAACCACCGGGTGTTCCGTCTCGAACACCGTACGGGTGAAGTTCTGCATCGTCTCCTTCGTCCGTGCGGCGATGCCTCGCTGGTCGGCGTGGATCCCGGCGTAGTCGTATTCGTTGCTGTGGACCGCCCACAGGTTGTCCACGAGTGCTTTCAGCGGAGCGGGAAGCTGCGCGTACGCGGCGGTCGTCGACGCCCACGTGGTGGCACCGCCGTAGGGCGGGATCTCGACGGCACGGAGGATCGAGGCCTTCGGGATCCGATCGATGAAGGTGACATCGGTGTGCCAGCTGTTCGCAGCGCCCTCGAGGATCAGGGTCCGGTTGTCGTCGGAGGTCAGTGTCGGGTGCGTGGTGGTCGGCGTACCGAGCTTCCCGGCGAACTCGTACTGGATCTCGTCCGTGAGGTGATGCTGGCCGCGGAAGACGACCACCTTGTTGGCGGCGAGTGCATAGCGGATGGCGTATGCAGTATCGGCAGAGATGTCGCCGGAGACGTGTACGCCTTCGATGAGCGCGCCGATGTTCTCACCGAGTTCGGTGACGGTGATCCCGCCGGCCGCATAGATGTCGGTGGCGGTGCTGGGACGGGTTTCGACGGTGGTCATGTGCATCTCCTCGTGTGATGTGAAGTACTCGGTGACGGGGTCAGCGGGCGGCGACGGGGGCCTCGGGGGCCACCTCGATGCGATGGATGCGGCGCGGCTCGTGGCCGTAGTCGTAGATCGCGTTGTGTTGGACGAAATGGTTGTCCCAGATCGCGATGTCGCCGACCTGCCAGCGGCGGCGGACGGTGAGTTCCGGGCGGATCGAGACCGACACGAGCAGTCGAAGAAGTGCTTCGCTCTCGTCTGCCGACAACTCGTTGATGTGCGAGGTGAACAGATCGTTGACGAACAACGCCTGGCGGCCGGTCTCCGGATGACGGATCACCAGGGGGTGCGTTGCTTCGGTCGCATCCGGCCGGGGGGAGATCCGATGTGTTGCGGTCAGACCGTACAGAGCCTCGCGGATCGGGGCGGACAGCGCCTCGAGCGCGGCGTACTGGTTCGACCACAGCGTGTCACCACCTGCAGAGGGCAGCACCTGCATGTGCAGGATGGAGAACCGCGACGGCGCGGCCCGCCACGACACATCGCAATGCCAGCGGTTCGCCTGATACGCGCTGCCGTTGTCGGTGCCGATGACGCTGATCTCGCGATAGCCCTCGGACTCGAGATTTGCCAGATGCTGGTGCGGATACACGATTTCGCCGAAATGCTGCGAGAAGGTCCGGTGAACGGCCGGGTCGACTCCCTGGCCCGGGAAGAACAGCACACAGTGCCGAGTGAGCGCGTCCTTGACTGTGCTGACGTCTGCGTCCGTCAGCGAGTTCAGACGCAGTCCGTGGATCTCGGCGCCGATGGCCCCGGCGAGGGGCACAACGGTCACAGTGGGTTGTTCGAGCGTGGTCATCGATCGGGCCTCTCGACGCATGGCGGGTGGTTCAACTAGCGTCAAAGTAATTCCGAAAAATTAGGTTGGGTACGCATACGATCGGTGTGCGTTGAAGGGTTTACATCGGGCGAGTAGTCCGGTAGAGCTACGAACCCGACAGGTCCGTTCCGCGGCGCATCGCCGCACGACTTCAGACTCGGGGTGGATGCTCGTGGCGAGCCGACGGGGCCGGTACAGTTCGGGGCAAGAGACGCGACTGCTGCTCGTCGAGACGGCGGAGCGCCTGTTCGCGATGCGGGGATATCACCCGGTGACACTGGCAGACGTCAGGGCTGCCGCGGGGCAGAACAACGCGTCGGTCGTCAGGTACTACTTCGGTTCGAAGGAGGGTTTGCTCACCGCGATCCTGGATCATCGCCTCCCTCGGATCAGCGCCTATCGCGGCGAATTGATCCGTGAGTGGGTCGCGGTCGGTGCGACATTCACTGCGCGGGATGCATTGTGGTGTCTCGTCGAGCCTCTGGCGGACAGCGTCCGTCGTGGCGAGTATTACGTGGCCCTGCTCGACAGGCTCCTGGAGGCGGAGATCATCGGCAAGACCTTCATCGCGGCAGACCCCGGTGGCACCGCGAGTGGATTCGAGATCGACCGCGTACTGCACGGCGTTATCGCCGATATTCCGGAAGACACACGGAAACAACGGGTCATCATGGTGTACACGAGTGTGCTCGGAACGCTCGCGCAGTACGCCCGCACAGGGGCCGAACTGGCGCCGACCGAGCTACCCGCCCTCGTCGATGCGTGGGAGGGATTGCTCTGTGCGCCGACGTCCGAGGAGACTCGCGAAACTCGGGCACTGGCGGGGCGGTAGCGCAGATCAGTCGAGCGCGCGCACCATCGCGATACGTGGCCACTGCCCGATGCCGCGGGCCCGCTCGTCGGCGAGGATCGCCCCCAATTCGGGGGTGAGGCGGGTATCGTCCACGGTCTCGAAGCCGAGCCGCTCGTAGTACGGCGCGTTCCACGGGACGTCGCGGAATGTGGTGAGTGTCAATGTGGCGCAACCGCGATCACGTGCTCCCGCCGCGGCATGGTCGATGAGTGCTCGACCCACTCCGCGCCGTGCGGCATCCGGGTGCACCGACACCTGTTCGATGTGGAGTCCGTCGTCGACGTCTGCAGCGACGAGATATCCTATCGGGTAGTTCTTTTCGTCGACGTACACCCAGCATCGGGCGGCATCGAGATAGGTTCGGAGCTCAGCGATCGTGGGCGGTTCGTCGTCCGCCACCAACGACATCCCGATGTCGGCGAACGGTTGCCCGGCGGCACGTTCGATGTCTTGCAGGACGGGCAGCTCGTGCTCGGTTGCACGGCGGATCGGCGGTAGGCCCTTGCAGAAGTACAACGCAACCTCTGTGTCGGCATACTGACCGTAGCGCTCGGGCATCGGGTCGTATCCGGCGGTGGCGTACATCGCGATCGCTTCGGGCTGCTCGATGCCGGTCTCGAGGACCATGCGTCTGCGGCCCGCGTCGGCTGCGGTGCGTTCCAGCGCGTGGAGTACCCGCCGTGCGATGCCTCGACGCCGTGCATCGGCCCGCACGTACATGCGCTTGATCTCGGCATCACCGTCGCGCAGCCCCCGGTACGCGGAACTGTGGGCGCGCCAGCCGCCGATTCCCACCGGCTCGTCGCCGATTCGTGCCAGTAGGAAGAGTCCGTTCGGCTCGGTGAACTCGTCCGGTTCGAGGACGGTGTCGTCCGGGCCCCCGTAGCGGCGGGTGTATTCGAGCTGGACCTCGTCGATGAGCGTCTGGACTTCCGGGTCGTCGAGTGGTCGAGGTTCGATCTGCACTCGAGGAATCGTACTCACTCGCCGGAGCAGCCCGAATGGCTTACGAGTTTCGGGCGGCGCACCGCGTCCGGTGGGGGCTCGTTCCCTCGTCATCTGGTGGGGGTGCTCGTCGGCCCTGCTCGGTGACCGTGGGGCGGACCGGGAGGTATTGCCGCGGGTGATGACCGGGTTACGCAGCCGGGGGTGTCACCCCCTAGCATCGGAGCGGTGACCGGAGAACGTAGCGCGCAAGCCCGGTCCTTCAGGGCCGGCTCAGCGCATCAATCATGTCGGTGGTCGTGGTTATGGTCTTGCTGTGCAGCTTCGATACCAGTACCGCGTCTATCCGACGTCCGGGCAGCAGGACATGCTGGCCCGCTCGTTCGGGTGTGCGCGGGTGGTGTTCAACGATGCGCTGCGGGCACGGCAGGACGCGTACGCGGCCGGGGTGACGCTCTCGGACACCGACGTGCAGAAGCAGGTGGTCACCGCAGCGAAGAAGACCCCACCACGGGCGTGGCTGGCCGAGGTGGCGTCGATGGTGTTGGTGCAGGCCTGCCAGGACGCGCGGCGCGCGTACCGCAATTGGTTCGACTCGATGTCAGGCAAGCGCAAGGGCCGCAAGGTCGCCGCGCCGCGGTTCCGGTCCCGCAAGGACAACCGGCAGGCGATCCGGCTGACCCGCAACGGGTTCTCGCTGCGCCCGAACCGGAAGCTGTATATCGCGAAGGTCGGCGAGGTGAAGGTGGCGTGGTCGCGGGAGTTGCCGTCGGAGCCGTCGAGCGTGTCCATCATCAAGGATGCGGCGGGTCGGTACTTCGCCAGTTTTGTCGTCGAGACGACCGACGATCCGTTGCCGGAGTGCGATGCGGAGGTGGGGATCGACCTGGGGCTCGCGACGTTCGCGGTGCTCTCGGATGGGAAGGTCATCGAGTCCCCGAAGTTTTTCCGTCGCGCCGAACGCAGACTCCGCAAGGCGCAGCAGGGTCTGTCGCGCACACAGAAGGGATCGAAGAACAGGGTCAAGGCGCGTATCCGTGTCGCCCGGGCCCATGCCATGGTGGCCGATGCCCGCAAGGATTGGGCGCACAAGCAGTCCACGGTGATCATCCGCGAGAATCAAGCGGTGTTCGTCGAGGATTTGTGTGTCACCGGGTTGGCGCGGACGCGGTTGGCGAAGTCGGTGCACGATGCCGGGTGGGCGATGTTCACTCGCATGGTGGAGGAGAAGGCCGCCCGGTACGGGCGGACCTTCGTGAAGGTGGACCGCTGGTTCCCGTCGAGTCAGTTGTGCTCGGCGTGTGGGAAGAGGGACGGCCCGAAACCGCTTTCGATTCGGGAGTGGCAGTGCACAGCGTGCGGGGTGGTCCACGACCGCGACCTCAACGCTGCGAAGAACATCCACGCCGCAGGACGTGCGGAGTGGTTGAACGCCTGCGGAGGGACCGTAAATCCTGCCGTCTAGCGGGAGGTAAGTCCCTGTGAAACAGGAACCCACCGGAGTGGCGCGTAGTGCTGCAGGAGGAATCCCGGTCGTTCACGGCCGGGAGGACGTCAAACGGGAGCTTGCGGCCGCCTATTGGCCAGATGTCGAAACCCACGGGGTAACGGTCGCGGTTCCCGTGGGGGCATTCGAACAGCACGGTCCCCACCTGCCCCTCGACACCGACACCCGCATCGCCCTGGCCGTCACCGAGGCCCTGCCCGACGTCGCGCTCGCCCCGCCGATCGCCTACGGCGCGAGCGGCGAGCACGAGGGGTTCCCGGGCACCGTGTCGATCGGCGCCGACGTCACGAAAGCGATGTTCGTCGAGTACGGCCGCTCGGCGTGCCGGTGGGCGGATCGGGTGCTGTTCGTCAACGGGCACGGCGGCAATGCGTATCCGCTGGCCGAAGCCGTCGCGCTGCTGCGCTACGAGGGCCGGGATGTCGCGTGGTTGCCGTGCGCGGTCCCCGGGGCCGACGCTCACGCGGGCATCACCGAGACGAGCCTGATGTTGCATCTAGCCCCCGACACGGTCGATATGAGCCGTGCTGCAGCGGGTGCGACCGAACCGCTCCGCACTTTGATGCCGCGGCTGCGCGAAGCCGGTATCGTTTCGGTGTCTGCGAACGGTGTGCTGGGTGATCCGGCCGGATCGACCGCCGAACTCGGGGCCGACATGTTCGCGAATCTGGTGGAGCGTGCGACCGCACAGGTCGCCCGGTGGCAACCAGGGACGGAGGGGAGGCTTCGGTGAGTCAGGCGACATCACCTCGGGTCGCGCAGACCCGACTGGCCAGGCTTCCCGACGGCTTCGGGGTGCGTATCGATCCACGGGTACGCAAGTTCGCCGCGGGCCGTGTCCTGATCGGCGGTTCGCCCACGCGGATGCTCAAACTCGCGCCCGCGGCCGCGTCCATGATCGACGGAGATTTCCTCAGGGTCGTCGATTCGCAGACGGCGGTGGTGGCGAGGCGTCTGCTCGACTCCGGTGTGGGGAACCCCCGACCCGCCGTGCTGCCGTCGACGTCCGACGTCACGGTGGTGATCCCCACCAAGAACAACGAGGCGGGCCTGCGACGGCTGCTGGAAGCGTTGCACGGGCACGAGGTCATCGTCGTCGACGACGGCTCCGACACTCCGATCAAGACTCCCGAGAAGGGCAAGGTCCGTGTGCTTCGGCACGATGTGTCGCGGGGTCCTGCCGCTGCCCGGAACACTGGATTACGTGATGCATCAACGGAATTCGTGGCTTTTCTCGACTCCGATGTCGTGCCCCGCCTCGGGTGGCTCGAGGCGGGTCTCGGACACTTCAGCGACCCGGCGGTCGCACTCGTGGCCCCGCGCATCGTCGCGCTCGATCCGGACAGCGGCGCGCTCGGACGGTACGAGCACGCGCGATCGTCGCTGGACCTGGGGCGACGCGAGTCCGCGGTGGTCGCCGGCGGCCCCGTCTCCTACGTGCCGAGCGCTGCTCTGCTCGTGCGCCGTCACGCGCTCGAAGCGTGCGGCGGATTCGACGAGTCGATGCAGGTCGCGGAAGATGTCGACCTGTGCTGGCGACTGCAGACCGACGGTTGGCGGCTGAGATACGAACCGATCGCACGGGTCGCGCACGATCACCGGACCAAGTTCCGGAACTGGATCACCCGCAAGGCGTTCTACGGAACGGGCGCTGCCCCATTGGCTGCCCGGCATCCCGGGTCGGTGCCCCCGATGGTGATGTCGATCTGGACTCTGCTTGCCTGCCTCGCGCTGGCGACCCTCACCCGGGTCGGTGTGGTCGGCGCGCTGCTGACCCAGGTGGTGACACTCATCCGGCTGCGCCGGATGTTCGCCGAACTCGATCAGCCGACACGGATCGCCGCGGTCCTCACCGCGCAAGGGTTCGCCGGTGGTCTGTGGCAGGTTGCGTCGGCGGTGTGCCGGCACTATTGGCCGGTGACCGTGGTCGCGTCGCTGTTCTCGTCGAAGGTTCGACGAGCTGTCCTGGCTTTCGCTGTGGCCGAGGGTATCTGGGACTGGATCGGGCATCGCGAGGACGGCGGGATCGATCCGATCCGCTACGTGATCTACAAACGACTCGACGACCTCGCCTACGGCGCCGGCCTGTGGAAGGGCGCGATCGACGCCCGCGATCCGTCCGCGTTGATCCCTGACATCCGGAACTGACATGTTCCCGGAGCGTGCCGACGTGGTGGTGGTCGGTGGTGGCAGCTGCGGCAGTGTGGTCGCCGCGCGGCTGAGCGACGATCCCGGTCGTTCGGTGTTGCTGCTCGAAGCCGGACGAGGGTACGACCGGGGGCCCACTCTTCCGTCGGAGCTGCGTGATGCCGCACTGCTCCCGGTCGGACCCGGGAGTGAGTGGACCGCAGCCTATTCGGCGCACCTCACGGAGGGACGCGACGTGACCGTGGTGCGTGGCCGTGGCCTCGGCGGTTCCGGCGCCGTCAATGGTGCGTACTTCATTCGGGCACGCCCCGACGATTTCGAGCAGTGGCCACGATCCTGGTCGTACGACGAGGTACTCCCGTACTTTCGGGCGATCGAGACGGATGCCGACGTCATCGGTGGGATACACGGCAGTGACGGCCTCATCCCGGTCATGCGCACGCCGCCCGACCGGCTCCACCCGGTGTCCGCCGCATTCCACACTGCGGCTGTGGCGGCGGGCCACCACCCGGTCGAGGACCTCAACGCACCTGGACCGGTGGGGGTCGGCCGTGTGCCGATGAACGTGCGCGACGGCGCGCGCAACGGGCCGGGGCTCACCTACCTCATGCCCGTGATGGGCCGACCCAACCTGTCGGTGCAGACCGGAACGAAGGTCGTTCGGATCGTTCTGTCGGGGGGGCGCGCGACCGGCGTCGAGGTCGGGGACGGTGCGAGTGTCCGCCGGATCGAGGCCGGGCGCGTCGTCGTGTGTGCGGGCGCGGTGTGCTCACCGCAACTCCTGATGCTGTCGGGAATCGGCCACTCGTCGCAACTGCGGAGCCTGGGAATCGACGTCGTTCACCATCTTGCAGGAGTGGGTGACGGATTCAGCGACCACCCGGAAATCGCTGTGCCGTACCGATACCGGAACGCGGTTCCCGTGCCGGCACCGCTCCTGGAAACCGTGCTGCACACCGACACGCTCGAATTCCGGGCGTACACGGTGCCGTTCGGTACGGCGATACCCGGCAGCGGTGTCGTCGACCCGGTGCTCGGCGTCGTGCTCACGCGCCCCCGCAGCCGCGGACGCGTGATGCTGAATCCGCAGGATCCGTCGATGCCGCCGGTTCTCGACTACCGTTATCTCGCGCATCCCGACGATCGCGCCACGGCGCGCGTCGGTGTCCGCACGGCAGCCGATCTTCTCTCGGGCATGACGGGCGTCGTTGCACCCGGGAGTGTCGCTGTCGAACCCGGGAGGGGAGATCCCAGCGACGCGTGGCTCGTAGCCCACCTCGGGACATCGCTGCACCTGTCCGGCACGTGTCGTATGGGGGACGACGAGCACTCTGTGGTCGACGAGAGATGCCGAGTCCACGGCATAGAGGGACTGAGCATCGTCGACACCTCCGTGTTTCCCGAGGTGCCGAGCCGGGGCCCGCATGCGACGGCAGTGATGCTCGCCCACCGCATCGCGGTCGAATCGAGCTGAACCGGCCACACACTTCTGCTGTGATTCGGACTACAGTGGCCGCATGGAGGACGCCGCCAGATGACCGATCGTGGGACCGCGACGACCAACCCCTGGGTGGCGCTGCGTCCAGGTGAGGATGCAGTTGCGCATGCGCGCGCAGTGCTACGCGCGCACGGCACGATCATCGGCGCATCCGGGGGACGGCGGCCCGACGGAGTGCGGCCGGTGGTGCACGACTCCTGGCTCCGGAGCCTGCGAAGAGGAATCGACCCCGATCTGGTCGCGCAGCCGGCCTTGCTCTCAGGCCACGAACTCGAGCAGTACCGTGTCGGCCATCCGATGGCGTTGATCCGTCCGGTCGTGCGCAAGCTTCTCGTCGAAGATGCCGCCGACAGCGGTCTCCTCGTCGCCATCAGCGACGAACAGGGCCGGCTGCTGTGGGTGGAGGGTGATCACAGCGCGCGCGACCGCGCGCAATCCATGAGCTTCGTCGAGGGTGCGGATTGGAGCGAAGATCGCGTGGGCACCAATGCTCCGGGAACTGCTCTGGCGCTGGACCATTCGGTGCAGATCTTCGCTGCCGAGCACTTCAACCGCACCGTGCACGACTGGAGCTGTTCGGCGGCGCCCGTGCACGACCCGACCAGCGGGCGGATCCTCGGGGCCATCGACATCACCGGCGGGTCGAGGGTGGCGGTCCCGGAAGTCCTGCAACTGGTCCGCGCGACCGTGGTGGCAGCCGAAGCCGAACTTCGGCTGCACATGATGACCTCGCCGCACCTGTTCGCCTCATCGGCGCCGCGACTCGACACGTTCGGCTCCGGCCGGCCGACGCTCCGCAACGGCGGTGAGCGGACACACCTGTCACAACGGCACGCCGAGATCCTGCTGATCCTCGCCGATCATCCCGAAGGCCTGAGCTCGGACCGACTCGCCGTGCTGCTCGACGAGAGTGAACTCGACTCCGTCACGATCCGGGCCGAAATGTCCCGTCTGCGGAAAGTGCTCGGACCGGAGCATCTCGGATCGCGGCCGTATCGGCTGCTCACCGAGCTGGACACGGACGTCGCGGAAGTGCGCCGCGCGCTCGATCGCGGTGACGCCGCGTCGGCCGTCCGTATCTACAGCGGCCCGGTACTGCCCGGCTCGGACGCGCCCGGTGTCGAGGAGATCCGGGACGACCTGCGCACCCGGGTGCAGGCGGCGCTGTTGCGTGGCGGTGATTCGGATCTGCTCGCTCGGTGGACGGCCTCGATCCACGGGCGCGACGACCTGGCGGCGTGGTCGGCCTATCTGACCACCCTCGCCCCGACGTCTGCGCAGTACGCGCAGGTGAAGGCGAAGATCGATCGCCTGGACAGGCAGCTCGCAACGTAGTTGCAACCTTTGCGTTCGTAGTGTTCCGAATCACACAAGCTTCGAACTCGACGCAACAGGAGATGCACAATGACCGTGTACGCCCGCCCCGGCTCGCCCGACGCCATCATGTCCTTCCAGTCCCGTTACGACAACTGGATCGGCGGCCAGTGGGTGGCACCGGTGAAGGGGGAGTACTTCGAGAATGTCACCCCCGTGACCGGCCAGGCGTTCACCGAGGTCGCCCGGGGCACCGAAGAGGACATCGAACTCGCACTCGACGCCGCCCACGCCGCCGCGCCGGCATGGGGCAAAACCTCGCCCGCCGAGCGTGCCGTGATTCTCAACAAGATCGCCGACCGCATCGAGGAGAACCTCGAATCGATCGCGCTCGCCGAGTCGTGGGACAACGGCAAGCCGATCCGCGAGACTCTCAACGCCGACATTCCGCTCGCGATCGATCACTTCCGGTATTTCGCGGGTGCAATTCGCGCGCAGGAGGGTTCGATCTCGGAGATCAACTCCGACACGGTCGCTTACCACTTCCACGAGCCGCTCGGTGTCGTCGGCCAGATCATTCCGTGGAACTTCCCGATCCTCATGGCCGTGTGGAAGCTCGCCCCCGCCTTGGCGGCCGGTAACGCGATCGTCCTCAAGCCGGCAGAGCAGACGCCCGCGTCGATCCTTCACCTGGTCTCGATCATCGGCGACCTGCTGCCCCCGGGCGTGCTGAACATCGTCAACGGGTTCGGTGTCGAGGCCGGCAAGCCGCTCGCATCGAGCCCTCGCATCCGCAAGATCGCCTTCACCGGTGAAACCACCACCGGGCGCCTGATCATGCAGTACGCGTCGCAGAACCTCATCCCCGTCACGCTCGAACTCGGCGGCAAGAGCCCCAACATCTTCTTCTCGGACGTCCTCTCGGCGAACGACGATTACCAGGACAAGGCGCTCGAGGGCTTCACGATGTTCGCCCTCAACCAGGGCGAGGTGTGCACGTGCCCGTCGCGTGCCCTCATCCAGCAGGACATCTTCGACGATTTCCTGTCGCTCGCGGCGGTCCGCACGAAGGCGGTCAAGCAGGGCAACCCGCTCGATACGGACACGATGATCGGTGCGCAGGCGTCCAACGACCAGCTCGAGAAGATCCTGTCGTACATCGAGATCGGCAAGAGCGAAGGCGCCAAGGTCATCACCGGTGGTGAGCGCGCCGACCTCGGTGGAGATCTGTCGGGTGGCTACTACGTGCAGCCGACCATCTTCCAGGGCAGCAACTCGATGCGCATCTTCCAGGAGGAGATCTTCGGGCCCGTCGTGTCGGTCACGTCGTTCAACGATTTCGACGACGCGATCAAGATCGCCAACGACACGCTCTACGGTCTCGGTGCCGGCGTGTGGTCGCGCGACGGCGGCGTCGCCTACCGGGCCGGTCGTGAGATCCAGGCGGGTCGGGTGTGGACGAACACCTACCACCAGTACCCGGCGCATGCCGCGTTCGGCGGTTACAAGCAGTCCGGCATCGGTCGCGAAAACCACCACATGATGCTCGATCACTACCAGCAGACGAAGAACCTCTTGGTGTCCTACGCGCCGAAGGCCCAGGGTTTCTTCTGATCGAAGACCCCGGCGCCTGTCACGTCTCGACGTGGCAGGCGCCGGTTCCATGCGCCCGGCAGACACGTCTGCCGGCAAGGGAGGTTCACATGCCCGCTCCACTTCGTGTGGTCGCGACCGCGAGCGCCGCCGATCTGCTCCGGCGATTGTCGAGCCGGTACGGGCCGCTCATGATGCACCAGTCCGGTGGCTGCTGCGACGGATCTGCCCCGATGTGTTACCCCGACGGCGACTTCATCGTCGGCGACCGCGATGTGCTGCTCGGGCTACTCGACCTGAGGCTCGAGGTGGGCGAGACCGCGCCCGATCTCCCATCCGGCAACGATGCAGTACCCGTGTGGATCTCGGGCTCCCAGTTCGAAGCATGGAAGCACACCCAGCTGGTGCTCGACGTCGTGCCGGGCCGAGGATCCGGATTCAGCCTCGAAACCCCGGAGGGCCTGCGGTTTCTCAGTCGCGGTCGTGCGTTCGCCCCGGCCGAACTCGCCGAACTCGACAGGGTCGCAACGCTGTCGGGTCGCAACTGGGCCGCCGGAATCCGTCCCGCACCCGCTACCGCACCGCCGGTCGTCACCGAGGCTTCCGATGCCTGCCCGATTCCGCCGAGAAAGCCCTAGCCCGAACAGTGTGATTCCGTATGCCGCGGGGCGTCTCCGCGCCACCACAGTTCCCGCGTCACCACAACTCTCCTGCGCATCGTGTGTTCCTCCAGCATCTTGTGGGTCGGGTTCGTCCGACGCGTCCCCACCCGACGCTCGAGTCCGTTGCGCTCCTCCTACGCCGCTCCACAGCAGTACGCTCGACTGGAGCGGCTCCGTCCGTAGTTCGAAGAAGGGCAGTCATGTCGTTGACAGATCCGGCCGCCGGCCACCTCGGCGCGCATCACGACGGTGCCGACTTCCACGAGGAGTCGCGCGCGTATCTCGAGAAGCGGACCCTGCGCAAAGGGTCCGCCGGGTGGGTACTCCTGGCCGGTCTCGGCGTCGTTATGTGATCTCCGGCGACTACGCCGGCTGGAACAACGGCCTGGCCGAAGGCGGGTTCGGCGGATTGCTCGTTGCCGCCGTCGTCATCGCGGGCATGTACCTGGCGATGGTTCTTGGTATGGCAGAACTCTCGTCCGCGCTGCCGGCCGCCGGCGGCTATACCTTCGCCCGCCGCGCTCTTGGGACCTGGGGCGGATTCGCCACCGGCACTGCGATTCTCATCGAATACTCGATCGCCCCAGCGGCGATCGCGACGTTCATCGGGGCGTATGTCGAATCGCTGAATCTGTTCGGTATCACCGATGGTTGGTGGGTGTATCTCGCGGTGTACGCGGTGTTCATCGGTATCCACCTCACCGGCGCCGGGGAAGCACTCAAGGCGATGTTCGTCATCACCGCGATCGCCCTGGTCGGTCTGGTCGTGTTCGCAGTCTCCGCGTTCGGGTTGTTCAATTCCGCACACCTGACCGACATCCCGGTGGACCCCTCGGCCGTCGGCGCCTCGGAGTTCCTGCCGTTCGGGTTGTTCGGCATCTGGGCGGCCGTGCCGTTCGCGATCTGGTTCTTCCTCGCTGTGGAAGGCGTCCCGTTGGCAGCAGAGGAGGCCCGTGAGCCGGAAAGGAACGTGCCCAAGGGCATCATCACCAGCATGTTGCTGCTCGTGGTCACAGGCGCTACCGTTCTGTTCCTCGCGACTGGTGCGCTGGGGGCGGAGGCCCTCTCGGCATCCGGTAACCCGCTCGTGGAGGCACTCGGCGACACCACCGGCGCCAAAATCGTCAACTACATCGGCCTGGCCGGCCTGGTCGCCAGCTTCTTCTCGATTATGTATGCATACTCGCGGCAGACGTTTGCGCTCTCGCGCGCCGGGTATTTACCCACGAGTTTGTCGGTGACCAACAAGCGCAAGGCCCCGATGCTGGCGCTGATCGTGCCCGGCGTCATCGGCTTCGCGTTGTCCCTCACCGGTGAGGGTGCCATGCTGCTCAACATGGCGGTGTTCGGTGTGGCCGTGAGCTATGTGCTGATGATGGTCAGCCACATCGTGCTGCGCGTGCGCGAACCCCATATGACCCGGCCGTACCGCACGCCCGGCGGTATCGTCACGACGTCGTTCGCGCTGGTGATCGCGGCGGCGGCAGTGGTCGCAACTTTCCTGGTCGATCCCATCGCTGCCCTGTGGACTCTCGGTGCCTTCGCTGCGTTCATGGCCTACTTCGGTCTCTACAGTCGGCATCGGCTGGTCGCCAATTCCCCGGACGAGGAGTTCGCGGCCCTGGAGAAGGCGGAGGCGGAACTCGAATGACGACCTACACCCAGCATCTTGCCGGCACCACCTACGCTTTCGACGGAATCGTCGAGCTGCTCGCCAAGGCCACCCCGCTGCGCTCGGGAGACGAACTCGCCGGGTGCGCCGCCGAATCGGACGCCGAACGGGCCGCCGCGCAGTGGGCGCTGGCCGACCTGCCGCTCGATACGTTCCTGCACGAGTTGGTGGTGCCGTACGAGGACGACGAGGTCACGCGGCTGATCATCGACTCCCACGACCGGCACGCCTACCGGGCGGTGGCGCACCTGACGGTCGGCGGTCTGCGGGACTGGTTGCTCGAGACCGCTACTCGGGCGGACGCTGCCGAACTGCTCGCGGCGGTGTCCTTGGGTCTGACGCCGGAGATGGTGGCGGCGGTCAGCAAGATCATGCGCAACCAGGATCTGATCGCCGTCGGCCGCGCCAGGACGGTCACAGCGGCCTTCCGTACCACGGTCGGAGCGCCGGGCAGGTTGGCGACGCGACTGCAGCCCAACCATCCGACCGACGATCCGCGGGGTATCGCCGCAGCCACGCTCGACGGGCTGCTCATGGGGTGTGGCGACGCGGTGATCGGCATCAATCCCGCCACGGACTCGCCGCAGGCCACCGCGGAGCTGCTACACCTGCTCGACGAGATCCGGCTGCGGTTCGACATCCCGGTGCAGTCGTGCGTGCTTTCGCATGTGACGACGACGCTCGGCCTCATCGAGGGCGGGGCACCGGTGGACCTGGTGTTCCAGTCCATCGCGGGCACGGAGGGCGCCAACTCCGGGTTCGGCGTAAACCTCGGATTGCTGCGTGAGGCGAACGTCGCCGGGAAGGCGCTGGCGCGCGGCACGGTCGGCGACAACGTCATGTACCTCGAGACCGGGCAGGGGTCGGCGCTGAGTTCCGGCGCGCACCTGGGCACCGATGGGCGCCCGGTCGACCAGCAAACCCTCGAGGCCCGCGCGTACGCCGTCGCGCGTGACCTGCAACCGCTGCTGGTCAACACCGTTGTCGGGTTCATCGGCCCCGAGTACCTCTATGACGGCAAACAGATCATCCGGGCCGGCCTCGAAGACCACTTCTGCGGCAAGCTGCTCGGTCTGCCGATGGGCGTGGACGTGTGCTATACCAATCATGCCGAGGCCGACCAGGACGACATGGACACCTTGCTCACGCTTCTCGGTGCTGCCGGGGTCGGGTTCGTCATCGCCGTACCCGGGGCGGACGACGTCATGCTCGGCTATCAGAGCTTGTCGTTCCATGACGCGCTCTACTTGCGGCGGGTGCTCGGACTGCGCCCGGCCCCCGAGTTCGAAGCGTGGTTGCAACGCCTCGGTATGGCCGACGAGCGGGGCCGAGTGCTGCCCGTCGATTTGTCCGGTTCGCCGCTGCGTGCTCTGGCAGGTGTGCGATGAGTGCCGCGGACTCGTCTGCAGCGCAACCGAATCCGATGGATCCATGGAGCGAGTTGCGATCGACCACCCAGTCCCGGATCGGCCTGGGCCGGGCCGGGGACGCTCTGCCGACCCGTCGCGTCCTCGAATTCCGGGTCGCGCACGCTGCTGCGCGTGACGCGGTGCATCTACCGTTGGACGTCGCGGCGTTCACCTCCGCGGTGGGCGACGTCGGACTCGGCGAGCCGTCGGTGGTGCGCAGCCTCGCCGCCGACCGCGGACAGTATCTGCGCCGTCCCGACCTCGGACGTGCTCCCGCCGATCTCGATGCGGTCCCCAGGGTTGGGGCGGACGTGGGTTTTGTCCTCGCCGACGGTCTGTCACCGCGGGCCCTGATGGATCACGGTGCGCCGCTGCTCTCCGCGATCGTGGCAGAGTTGCCGGGGCACTACACGCTTGCGCCGCCGGTGGTCGCCACCCAGGCGCGGGTCGCGCTCGGCGATCACATCGGTGCGGCGCTCGGAGTGACGACCCTCGTGATGCTCATCGGGGAGCGGCCGGGCCTGTCGGTGGCCGACAGTGTAGGTATCTACCTGACCCATCGCCCGCAGCCGGCTCGGACCGACGCCGACCGCAACTGCATCTCCAACGTCCACCCGCCCGACGGGCTCGGCTACGTCCAGGCGGCCCGAGTGGTCGCCGGCCTGGTCTCCGGTGCTCGCCGGCTCGGTCGCTCGGGTGTGGACCTGAAGGATACCTCGCGTGCCGCCGCCATCGGCACGGCCGAAGCTCTCGAACTCTGATCCCGGAACCGGGCACGCGCCCGGTGGCCCGGTTCACGAAACCCGGCTTGCGCGAGCCTGTTTCAGTCCGGGTCCGGATGAGATTCGCTGGTGCTCGACGAGAAGGTGGAATGCCGGTGGTGACGACGCGTTCACCGGACATGACCAGCGGTCCACACGGACGTGTCCAGCACAGCGACCAGGGTCGATCCGCTATATGGGGTCTGACCGTCCACTGCACATCGCGCGCGGGCAGAATTGGGCGGCGGGCCCAGCCGGGTCCGGGCATGGTGCGTGGGACGGTAGGGTCCGCGCGGAGTGGCCCCTACGGGCCGGTGGGAGTGAATGATGGCCTTCGCGGGCAACGTGGACGAGTTGGCACTGCTGCAGACGGTGCGGTTGAAGAAGCAGGTCACGGCGGAGGTGCTGGCCGCTCACCTCGGTGTGTCGGTGTCGTCGGGGCAGGCCGCGCTCGCGGCGCTCGTCGAGCAGGGCAAGGCCGTGTCGTCCGACGGCGGTGTCGCGCTGACCGACAAGGGTTTCGCGGAGCTGAGCGACCAGCTCGATGCGGAACGGGTATCCATCGACGAGGACTCCATCGCGGATCTGTTCGAGCAGTTCGGCCCGCTCGACGAAACCCTCTCGAAGCTGCTGGAGGATCCGGATGCCGACGGCTTCCTCGATGCGCTGATCGGCATCGACCGGAAGGCTCAGAACCTGTTCGACGACGTGTCCGCGTTCGTTCCGCGTCTGTCTCGGTACCAGGACCTGTTCGCGGAAGCGCTCGAGAAGATCAAGGGCGGATCGTTGGCGTGGGCGACCGCGGGCAACATCGACTCGTACGCGACGGTGTGGCGGGAGATGCGCGCGGAGCTCGGAGGCGCATCCGGGAACTGACCTCGCAATATAGTTCGTTCGGCACACTATGTGATGTGATTCACAGCCACCCCCTTTCGGGGGTGGTGAGAGGGTGAGGCGGATCACTAGTTTTCCTCCCAACCCGCGGTGACGTATCCGACCGCGGTCAGGACGGACAACGGAGGATCCACGTGACCACTGTGTCGACACCCGGGGCAGGCGAGCCCCCAGTGGAGCAGGCGGTGGGCGCCGGGCAACCCGGCCCCGCCGCTACAGCACGGCCCGGCAACGCCGGAGGGCCGGGCATACGCCGTGTCGCTATCGCGAGCTGTATCGGCACGACGATCGAGTTCTACGATTTCTTCATCTACGGCACTGCCGCAGCGCTCGTGTTTCCCACGGTGTTCTTCCCGGCGCTCGGCGCCACCGCCGGCACGGTTGCATCGTTCGCCACCTTCGCGGTGGCGTTCGTCGCCCGTCCTGTCGGGGCCATGCTTTTCGGTCACTTCGGTGACCGCATCGGCCGCAAGAAGACGCTCGTCTCGACCCTGCTCCTCATGGGCATCGCGACCCTGCTCATCGGCCTGCTGCCCGGCGCCGAGACCATCGGCGTCGCGGCCCCGATCATCCTCGTGCTGCTCCGGTTCGTTCAGGGATTCGCGGTCGGCGGTGAATGGGCAGGCGCCACACTGCTGACCGCCGAGTACGCCCCACCGGGCAAACGCGGGCTCTATGCGATGTTCCCGCAGCTCGGTCCCGCTATCGCGTTCGCGCTCTCGAGCGGAACTTTCCTCTTCACCGGGCTCGCGCTCGGCGACACCAACGAGGCGTTCCTCAGCTACGGATGGCGGATCCCGTTCCTGTTCAGCATCGTTCTCGTCGCGATCGGTCTCTACATGCGCCTCGCGATCGAGGAGACACCGGTGTTCCGCGCCGAGACCGAAGCCCGCGCCGCCGAGCCCGAGCAGAAGCGCTCCCTGCCCTTCCTGGATGCACTGCGCCACCAGAGCAAGGAGATCCTCCTCTCGGCCGGTGCTCTCGCGATCATGTTCGCGTTCTTCTACATGGGCACCGCCTACCTCACGAGTTACGCGACGTCGACGCTCGGTTTCGATCGGCCGTTCGTCCTCATGGTGGGAATCGCATCGTCGGTGGTCTTCGGTGCAGCGATCGTGCTGTCGGCGCTCTACTCCGACCGGTTCGGCCGAAGGCGCGTGATCATGGTGTCGTGCGCATTCTCCGTTGTCTGGGCACTGGCGCTGTTCCCGCTGCTCGACACGGGCTCCCCGGTCGCGTTCGTCGTCGGCATGATGGTCACCCTCGCGATCTTCGGTATCGCCTACGGCCCATGCGGTGCGCTCCTGCCCGAGATGTTCCACACCCGCTACCGCTACACCGGCGCGGGTCTCGGGTACAACCTCGCCGGTGTGCTCGGCGGCGCCATCCCGCCGATGATCGCCGCCCCGCTCGCTGCCGCGTACGGCGGTATCGCGATCGGCGTCATGCTCATGGTGATCGGTCTCGTGAGCCTCGTCTGCACCGCGGCTCTCGTCGAAACCCGCGACCGAGCGCTCTAGGAGCGAGCGCCTTCCCCGACACCCTCGGGGAAGGCGCCTTTCTGCCGTCGGCAGCTGTCCAGAATCCGCACACCTGCGGCCACGAAAAGACGAGGATGGTGGAAGCACCCGTCTGTCCGGCCGCGCCCCACCGCAGGAGATTGATCATGACCGGTATCGCCACCCCCGCACTTCCCAGCTACGACTCCGGGGCATGGGATGTCCCATTGCTGGGTGACACCATCGGCGACAACCTCGACCGCACCGTCGCCCAGCACGGCGACCGCGACGCACTCGTGGAACGAGCCACAGGCCGACGCTGGACATATTCCGAGTTTGCCGCCGAGGTCGACGCCCTGGCCCTCGGACTGCTAGGTGCGGGCATCGGCAAAGGCGACCGCGTGGGAATCTGGGCTCCCAACTGTGCCGAATGGACGTTCGTGCAGTACGCGACCGCCAAGATCGGCGCCGTGCTCGTCAACATCAACCCCGCGTATCGCTCGCACGAACTGCAGTACGTGCTCGCGCAGGCGGGCATCCGGATGCTGATCTCCGCACCGGAGTTCAAGACCTCCGACTACGCCGCGATGATCGGTCAGGTGCGCGGTGAGTGCCCGGACCTCGAGCAGGTCGTACTGATCGGCCGCTCGGAGTGGGACGAGCTCGGTACCGCGGGACGGGCCGCGCTGGAAACCGATCGGTCGCCGCTCGACGCCGCCCGGAAGGAGCTGTCGGCCGACGACGCGATCAACATCCAGTACACGTCCGGAACCACCGGATTTCCCAAGGGTGCCACCCTCAGCCACCACAACATTCTCAACAACGGATTCTTCGTCGGGGAACTGTGCCACTACACCGAGCAGGACAAGGTGTGCATTCCCGTGCCGTTCTATCATTGCTTCGGCATGGTCATGGGCAACCTGGCGTGCACGAGTCACGGCGCGACCATGGTGATCCCCGCGCCGGCGTTCGATCCGGCCGCCACTCTCGCGGCCGTCGCCGAAGAACGCTGCACATCGCTGTACGGCGTGCCGACGATGTTCATCGCCGAACTCGCCGACCCGTCGTTCGAGACCGTCGACCTGTCGAGCCTGCGCACCGGCATCATGGCCGGGTCACCGTGCCCGGTCGAGGTGATGAAGCAGGTCATGGAACGGATGGGGATGGCCGAGGTGTCCATCTGTTACGGGATGACCGAGACCTCGCCGGTGTCGCTGCAGACCCGCAGCGACGACACCATCGAGCAGCGCGTGTCCACCGTCGGGCGAGTCGGGCCGCACATCGAGGTCAAGATCGTCGATCCCGCGACCGGGCTCACAGTGCCGCGCGGTGAGCCGGGTGAGCTGTGCACGCGCGGCTATTCGGTGATGCTGGGGTACTGGGAGCAGGCAGAGAAATCCGCCGAAGCGATCGATGCGGCGCGGTGGATGCACACGGGCGATATCGGTGTGATGGATTCCGAGGGGTACGTCTCGGTCACCGGCAGGATCAAGGACATGGTGATCCGCGGCGGCGAGAACATCTATCCGCGTGAGATCGAAGAATTCCTCTACACGCACCCCGACATCCTCGACGCCCAGGTCGTCGGTGTTCCGGACGCGAAATACGGCGAGGAACTGATGGTGTGGGTGCGCCTGCGCGAGGGCGCCGACGCGCTCGACGCGGACACACTGCGCGAATTCTGCACCGGCAAACTCGCGCACTACAAGATCCCGCGCTATGTCCACATCGTCGACGAGTTCCCCATGACGGTCACCGGCAAGATCCGCAAGGTCGAGATGCGTGAGGTGTCGGTCGCGCTCCTCGAGGAGGCCGATCGGACGTGAACCCGTTGCGGCCCGAGATCGCGTTGTCCTGGAAGCGCTCCGAGCTGAGCGGTCTCGATCCGGGGCGCCTTCCCGAGCCCACGCTGCTGGGCCCCTCCGACACCTTCGGTCGGCTGCGCCGCGCCGCCCGGCCGGTGCTCGACGAACTCGGTACGCAACTGTCCGGAACCGAGTGCTGCATCATTCTGGTCGATCGTGACTGCCGGATCGTGACCCGTGTGTTCGACTCCGCATCCATGCAACGTGCCATGGACGATCTCGGTGTTCTTCCCGGCGCGGAGTTGAGCGAAGAGACGTTCGGCACGAATGCGCTCGGCACTCCGCTCGAGGTGCGGCAAGGACTCGTCGTGCACGGGGAGGAGCATTTCCTCGAACCGCTCAAGGGATTCAGCTGTTACGGCCATCCGCTGGTCCACCCGGTCACCCGCAGGATCGAGGGCATCCTCGACATCACGGCAGTCGGGAAGACCGCGAATCCCCTGTTCGCGCCGGTTGTGGCCCGCGCGGCGCGCGATATCGAAGCGCGCCTGCTCGAGAATGCCCGCGAAGCGGACCAGCGAGTGGTCGAGGCATTCCAACGCGCCGCGCAGCGGCGCGGGCTCGCCGTTGCGGCGATGGGCGAGGACATCATGCTCACCAACAAGGCCGCCGTGGATCTGCTCGTTCCGGCGGATCACGCAGCGCTGCGCGCGATCGCGATGGACCTACCCTCCGGCGAGTCGCGAACCATGGACTTCGCGCTCACCGCGGGTGGTCGCACCACCCTGCGGGTCGACCGCATCCCCGGTATCGACGGCAGCGCGCTGTTCCTCCTCGACGCCACGGGAGACCGGAAGCCGGTGCGTCGAACCGCGGCGGCACAGACCACGTCGAGCAGTCTCCGGGACGAACTCGCGCGTGTCCGCGCCGGCACCGGCAGCGTTGTCGTCGTCGGCGAACCAGGCAGCGGACGCACCTGGGCGGCCCGTGAATTCACCGGCCGCAGTGGAGTGTTCGTCGACGCTGCGCGCATCGTCGCACAAGGACAACAGGAGTGGTCCACGGCGCTGCTGGCTACGGTCGATGCGGCCACGAGCGCGGACACGGTGGTGGTCGAGCATGTGCACATGGCTCCGGATCCCGTCCTGGGATTGCTCGTCTCCGTGCTGGAATCGGGACCGAGATTCGTGTTCACCTCGGATCCCCTGGACACGGTGCGCGAGCCGGTCCGTGAACTCCTCACGCGATGTGCCGGGCGGGTACGCATTCCTGCACTGCGCCATCGTATCCGGGAGATCGGAGACCTCGCCGCCTCGCTTGCCGATGAGCTCGGCAGGCCCGACATCCGCCTCGGACCGGGTGCGGTTGCGGCGCTGGCGGGACGTTCGTGGCCGGGCAACCTCGCCGAACTCCGCGCGGTGCTCGCCGGAGTTCCGGAACGCGAGTCCTCACTGCCGCTCCGCGCAGAAGACCTGGCGCCGGAATACCGCAGCAGCGGCCGAGTGGCGAAACTCGGCGGCCTCGAACGCGCCGAACGCGAAGCAATCATCGACGCGTTGCGCGACAGCGGCGGGAACAAGGTTCATGCCGCGGCGAGGCTCGGCATCAGTCGCACCACGCTGTACAGCCGGATCAGAGCACTCGGCATCGTCTGACGTCGTTGCGTGCCCTGACGACTGTCCAAACCTTGGACAGTTCGAGGACGCCCCTCCGGGGAAGTATGACTCGTGTCACACTACTTCTGGAGGTTCGTATGACTGCCGTGGCCGAGTACACCGTCGCCCCGCGTGTCCGAGAGTTCCTTTCCGCAACCCGACGCCTCTACATCGGCGGCGAGTTCGTCGATGCTGCGTCGGGCCGCGTGTTCGCCACTCACGACCCCGCTACCGGAGACAAGCTCGTCGACGTCGCTCACGGCGGCGCCGAAGACATCGACCGAGCCGTCCGCGCGGCCCGCTCCGCATTCGATCACGGCCCGTGGCCGACGATGAAGGCAGCCGAACGTGAGCGGATGATCTGGCGGGTAGGAGATCTGCTGACCGAGCGCGCCGAGGAATTCGGTCAGCTCGAAGCACTCGACAACGGAAAATCTGCTGCGATCGCTGCGGCCGTCGACACGGCCTGGTCGGCCGACATCTTCCGCTACTACGCGGGCTGGGCCACCAAGATCGAGGGCAGCACCGTCAACGTGTCGATGCCGTTCGTGCCGGGCGGCGAATTCCACGCCTACACACTGCGCGAACCGGTCGGCGTGTGCGGGCTGATCGTGCCCTGGAACTTCCCGCTGCTCATGGCCGCGTTCAAACTTGCGCCGGCGCTCGCAGCGGGCAACACCGTCATCCTCAAGCCGGCCGAGCAGACACCGCTGACCGCGCTGCTCCTCGCCGAGGTGTTCGAGGAGGCCGGCTTCCCGCCCGGCGTCGTCAATGTCGTGACGGGGTTCGGAGATGCGGGCGCCGCGCTCTCCGCCCATGACGGTGTGGACAAGATCGCGTTCACGGGCTCCACGGAGGTCGGGAAGAAGGTCGTCGACGCCGCGAAGGGCAACCTGAAGAAGGTCTCACTCGAACTTGGCGGTAAGAGCCCCAACATCGTGTTCGCCGACGCGGATTTCGACGCGGCGGTCGCCGGTTCGCTCGATGCGTGGTTGTTCAATCACGGTCAATGCTGTGTCGCAGGAACGCGCCTGTTCGTCGAGCGGCCCATCTTCGAGCAGTTCACCGAGGCGATGGCCGATGCCGCGAGCAAGGTGAAGATCGGTCCGGGTATGGACCCGGCCACCCAACTCGGACCCCTGGTCTCCCAGGAACAACTGGATCGCGTCACCGGATTCCTCCGCGAAGGTCTGACCGACGGAGCACGTGCGCTGACCGGCGGACAACGCTGGGGTGACAAGGGCTTCTTTGTCGAACCGACCGTCCTCGTCGATGTACGGCCCGAGTTCAGTGTGGTGCGAGAGGAGATCTTCGGGCCGGTTGTATCCGCGATGCCGTTCGACGCCGAAGACGGTGTCGAGGTGGCCGCCAACGACTCGATCTACGGCCTCGCCGCGGGGATCTGGACACGTGACCTGTCCAAGGCCCATCGCACTGCGCGCCGGCTGAAGGCCGGATCGGTGTGGGTCAACCAGTACAACGGCTTCGACACCGCCATGCCCTTCGGCGGGTTCAAGCAGTCGGGCTGGGGTCGCGAACTCGGCGCGAGCGCGATCGACCTCTACACGCAGACCAAAGCCGTGAACATTGCGCTCTGAACCCGCATGCGCTCCGAGCCCCACACGTACTGAAACAACAGCGAGACAACGGAGGACGAGATGAAGACCAAAGCTGCAGTTCTGCTCGAAGCAGGCAAGCCGTTCGAACTGATGGAGCTCGAACTCGACGGGCCCGGCCCGGGAGAGGTCTTGATCAAGTACACCGCCGCGGGTCTGTGCCACTCCGATCTGCATCTCACCGACGGCGACCTCCCACCGCGCTATCCGATCGTCGGCGGCCACGAAGGATCCGGCATCATCGAAGAGGTCGGTCCCGGAGTCACCAAGGTCAAACCCGGAGACCACGTGGTGTGCAGTTTCATTCCCAACTGCGGAACGTGCCGATACTGTTCCACGGGCCGACAGAACCTGTGCGACATGGGCGCGACCATCCTCGAAGGATCGATGCCCGACGGATCCTTCCGGTTCCATTCGGGCGGACGCGATTTCGGGGCCATGTGCATGCTGGGCACGTTCGCCGAAAGGGCCACGATCTCGCAGCACTCGGTGGTCAAGGTCGATGACTGGCTCCCGCTCGAAACTGCAGTGCTCGTCGGTTGCGGTGTGCCGTCCGGCTGGGGCACGGCGGTGTACTCCGGGGACGTGCGCGCCGGCGACATCGTGGTCATCTACGGCATCGGCGGCCTCGGGATCAACGCCGTCCAAGGTGCAGTCCACGCCGGAGCGAAGTACGTCGTGGTGGTCGATCCTGTCGAGATGAAACGCGACGCGGCCCTGAAGTTCGGAGCCACCCACGCCTTCGCGACCGCTGCGGAGGCCGCGGAGAAGGTCAACGAGCTGAGCTGGGGGCAGGGCGCCGACGCCGCGCTGATCCTGGTGGGCACGGTCGACGAGGAGGTCGTGTCGGCGGCGACTGCGGTCATCGGTAAGGGCGGCACCGTCGTGATCACCGGCCTGGCGAACCCCGAGAAGCTGACCGTCCACGTCTCGGGCACCGATCTGACGCTGTTCCAGAAGACGATCAAGGGCTCGCTGTTCGGTTCTGCCAACCCGCAGTACGACATCGTGAGGCTGCTACGTCTCTACGATGCCGGCCAGCTGAAGCTCGACGAGTTGATCACCACCCGGTACACGCTCGAAGAAGTCAACCAGGGCTATCAGGACCTGCGGGACGGCAAGAATCTGCGTGGAGTGATCGTCCACGCCTCGTGATCGGACTCCGGCCGCGCAACTTTCGGTAGACGATCTTCGGAATTCGCCGCGGAGACACCACCTGGACGCACACACTGGCATAAGTTCGTCGCGGCAAGATCACCTACGAGAGGAGCACGCGATGTTCTGGGAAATCGTCGGCACCATCATCTTCGGTGCGGTCATCGGTGTGCTGGCCCGGCTCGTCATTCCGGGCAAGCAGTCGATGGGCATGATCATCACGGTCATCATCGGCATCGTCGGTGCCCTCATCGGTTACTGGGTCTGGGGCGCGATCTCGTCGGAAGGGAACGAGGACACCGGCGGCATCGACTGGATCCGGTGGATCATCAGTATCGCGGCCGCAGTCGTCCTGACTCTGCTCTACACATCGATGACCAGATCGAGGAATTGATCCAGCACTCCTGACGGCATCGAGCCGTGGCCTCGCCCCTGTGGGCGGGGCCATCGGTCGTTCCATCAGTCGCGACGAAACGGTGACCGGACAGGCCGAGCGCGGGATGATCGGAAGTGGACGAACGAGGAAGGTCGACGACATGAGCGTGATCCCGGGACCGGCGTGGCTGTTCTGCCCGGCAGATCGGCCCGAGCGATATGGCAGGGCCGCTGCGACCGCCGATGTCGTCGTCCTGGATCTCGACGACGGTGTCGCACCGGCCGACAAGGACTACGCTCGTCGGTCCCTTCTCGACCGGTCGCTCGATCCGGCGCGGACGGTGGTCCGCATCGGTCCCTCCGGCACCGACGAGCATCGTCAGGACCTGCGCGCCCTCGCTGACAGCCCGTACACCCGGGTGATGCTCGCGCGATGCGAATCGCCGGAGCAGGTGACGGCACTCGCTCCGCTCGAAGTCATCGCACTCGTCGAATCTCCGCGCGGCGTGCTCGCGGTAGCGGACATCGCGCTGGCGATGGGCACGATCGGTGTCATGTGGGGAGCGGAGAGCCTCGCCGTGGGGCTCGGTGGGCAGACCCTCCGGCATGCGGACGGTGCTTACCGCGACGTGGCGAAGCATGTCAGATCGTCGGTGCTGCTTGCGGCGAAGGCGTACGGACGCTGGGCTCTCGATGCCGCGTACCTCGACATCGGGGACCATGCCGGACTGCGTAGCGAGGCACTCGACGCGGTCGCGGTCGGATTCGATGTGAAGGTGGCGATCCACCCCGATCAGGTGGGTGTGATCCGAGAGGCCTACACGCCGAGCGCCGAGTCGGTCGAGTGGGCTCGCAGGGTCCTCGCGGCCGTGCCCGAGTCGCGGGGCGTGTTCCGGTTCGAAGGGCGGATGGTGGACGCGCCCGTACTGCGACATGCCGAACAGATCCTCCACCGATCGGTGGAAGCGCGCGCCAACGGTTACCGATCGGGTCGTACGGAGGTCGAGCCGGAACGGAGGTGACGGTGATGGTCCGACCACAGTGGGTTCCCGGCGAGGTGGACTTCGCCGAGGCGAGAGTGACCGCGTTCGGCCGGTTCGTCGAACAACGGCACGCCGTGGAGCTACCGGATTACGACGCGCTCTGGCAATGGTCGATCGAGCATTCATCGGAGTTCTGGCAGGCGGTGTGGGATTGGTTCGAGATCCGCGGTGGCACCGATCCAGGGCCTGCGCTCGCCGACGCCACGATGCCCGGAGCCGTGTGGTTCCCCGGAGCGCGGCTGAACTATGCCGCACACGTTTTCCGGAACGCTCGTAGCGATCGGCCGGCGCTGGTTCACATCGACGAGGACGGACGACGGCGAGAGACGAATTGGGCGGCGCTGCACGGCCAGGCCGCGGCGCTCGCGGCCACGCTCCGTGAATGCGGAGTGAAGGCGGGAGACCGGGTCGTGGGGTACCTGCCCAATGTCCCCGAGGCCGTGGTCGCCCTGATTGCCACCGCAGGAATCGGTGCGGTGTGGGCCGCCTGCGGGCAGGACTACGCAGCCCCCGCCGCGCTCGACCGGCTTGGGCAGCTCGAGCCGAAGGTACTTGTCACCGCCGACGGTTACCAGCACAACGGTCGCCGACACGACCGCGTTGCAGAGGTCGCGTGGCTGCGTGAGCACATGCCCGGCCTCGAAGTCACGGTGCTCGTCGCCCGCGCCGCCGCCTCCGGCGATCGCCTGCTCGATCCAGGGCTTCTCACCTGGGAGGAGGCAACTTCGGGCGAGCACGAGTTCGAGCCCGTCCCCGTACCGTTCGACCACCCGCTGTGGACAGTGTTCTCGTCCGGGACCACCGGCTTGCCCAAGGGCATCGTGCACGGACACGGAGGGGTGCTGCTCGAGCACCTCAAGGCGTTGTCGCTGCACCTCGACATCGGCCACCGCGACACATTCTTCTGGTACACGAGCCCGAGTTGGATGATGTGGAACTTCCTCGCGGCGGGACTGCTCGTCGGCGCCACGATCATCTGTTACGACGGTGCTCCGTCGTACCCGGACGTCGACCGGTTGTGGCGGATCGCCGCCGACGAACATGTCACGGTCTTCGGGACGAGCCCCGGCTATGTCCTCGCGTGCATCAAGGCGGGTGTCGTCCCGCGCCGCGAACACGACCTGTCCGCTCTCCGGGGGGTCGGCGTCACCGGCTCGACACTGCCGCCGACGTCGTCGCTGTGGCTCGGGGAGAACGCGGGCGAGCGGGTCCAGGTCATGTCGATCACCGGCGGCACCGACGTGGTGTCGGCGTTCATCGGATCGGTCCGGACCGTTCCGGTGTGGCCGGGGGAGTTGTCGGTGCCGTGCCTCGGTGTCGCCGTCGATGCATTCGACGCCGCGGGTCGTCCGGTGCGCGGGGAGGTTGGCGAGCTCGTGGTCACCGCACCGATGCCGTCGATGCCGGTTCGGTTCTGGAACGATCCCGACGGCGCCGGACTCCGAGAGGCGTACTTCTCTGCTTACCCCGGAGTGTGGCGGCACGGAGACTGGATCTCCATCACCGAGCGCGGTTCCGTCGAGATGCACGGGCGCTCCGACGCGACGCTGAACCGACACGGGGTCCGGATCGGCACGGCGGATATCTACCAGGTGGTCGAAGACCTGCCCGAGATCGTCGAGGCGCTCGCGTTGGGAGTCGAGAGACCCGACGGCGGGTACTGGATGCCATTGTTCGTCGTCCTCGCCGACGGTGTGGTCCTCGACGGGGCCCTCCGTGAGCGGATCCGGAGTGAACTCCGGATGAGAGTCTCGCCACGGCATGTACCGGACGATATCCTCGCCGCACCGGGCGTGCCGCACACCCGCACCGGCAAGAAACTCGAGGTCCCGATCAAACGGATCCTGCAGGGAGCCGACGCCACGGCGACCGTCGAGCGAACGGCACTCGACGTTCCGGAACTCATCGATTGGTACCGCGACCTGGGGTGATGTGCGCCACTTCGTGAGTGCTGCCTTACTGGACAAGGGTCGCCCGAAATGTTCGCATTGCGGACATGGATGTCGCCATCAAGATTCTTCTGATCCTGCACTTCATCGGCCTCGCCGGAATCATCGGCTCGTGGCTGGCGGTCATCAAGGAACCCCGTGTCGTCGCCGGAATGCTGCATGGGGCGATCCTTCAGGTGGTGACCGGTCTCGCGCTCGTGGGCCTGCGAGAGATGGACGGCGCCGACGTGAATCACATGAAGATCGGCATCAAGCTGGTGATCGCAGTGATCATCCTCGCCGTCGCGATCGTCGGTGTGAAGAAGGAGAAGCAGACCCCCGGTTCGACCGCTACGCTCGCCCACGCAGCCGGCGGACTCGGCATCCTGAACGTGATCATCGCGGTCGTGTGGTGATCCTCCTCTCATCGTCGCGGCGGTGACGTCGTGTCCTACCCGCGACCATTCGTGCGCTGGTCCGAACCCTGTAGATTGGGCCGGTGTGTATGCGAAGGGCACCTGATATGACCGGCGAGTAACCTGTCTCGAACGGTTGTTGCCGGTCGGGAGGGTTCGGAGCTGCGTCGTCAGGTCAGTGGGGGTCCCGCTGCCGGGCTCGCCGTAACGATCCTCACCTGATCTGCAGATATACGCGGGGTACGGTGATGTGCTCCGCAGGTCGGTGCGCAGGTCGGTCGTCGTCCGACGGTGAGAGGAAGGTTGGGGTTTGGACTCGCTGGGTATCGGCGGCTCGGAAACGAAGAGGACGAGCGCGGCAGCGGTGCCGCCCGGTGCGTTTCCCCTTTCGCCGGCACAGCTGGGCATGTGGTTCGCCCAGCACGTCGACCCGACGGTGCCAGCCAACATCGCCCAGTACGTCGAACTCGACGGCGATCTCGACCTCGACATACTTCGTGAATCCAGTGCCCACGCGGCTCTGGAAACAGGATCCGGTTTCCTCCGCTTCATCGAAGTGGACGCGCATCCGTATCAGCTCGTCGACCCCACACTCGAGGCCCCGCTCGGATACGTGGATCTACGAGCGGAGGACGACCCCCGCCAGGCCGCATTGGAGTGGATGCGCGAAGACCGCAGCCGGCCCGTGGACGTGCTCCGCGACCGGCTCATTGCCGCGACGGTGCTCCGCATCGGTGAGGCCCGTTACTTCTGGTACAACCGTGTCCACCACCTCGCACTCGACGGGTTCGCTGCCGCGACCTTCATGACCCGGATCGCGGAGCTGTACACCGCGGCGGTCGAGGGGGTCGAGGCCAGCCCGAACCGCGCGTCGGACCTGCGCAAGGTCTATGACGTCGAGATGGACTACCGCGATTCGAAACGGTTCGCCGACGATCGCGAGTACTGGGCGGGACAGATCGAGGGCATCGAGGAACCGTCGAGCCTGGCCGACCGCGCGGCAGCGCCCGCGCCTGTCAGCCGCATCGACAGCGCTGCGCTGACCGACGACACCGAACACCACGTCGACGTGCTCGCCGAGCGTGAGGGGGCGAGCCTCGCGACGGCCGTCGTTGCTGCCTTCGCCGCGTACGTCGCGCAGATGACCGGACGCACCGACGTCGTGCTGAGCCTGCCCGTCGCCGCGCGGACGACTGCGGTGCTGCGCCGCTCCGGAAGCATGGTCTCGAACGTCGTGCCGTTGCGTCTGGACGTCACCGACGGCACCACCGTGCACGACCTGATCGCCGCATCCGGTGCCGCCGTGTCCGGGGCCCTGCGGCATCAGCGTTACCGGCACGAGGACATCGTCCGCGACCGCGACACGTCGGCCGGGGCACAGTCGACGTTCTTCGGACCGTGGGTCAACATCATGCTGTTCGAGAACGAAATTCGTCTCGGCGACATGGTCGGACGCATCAACATCCTGTCGACCGGTCTCATCGAGGACCTCGGTGTCAACGTCTACCGGAGCGGTGGCACCCGCGTCCACATCGACTTCGAGTCCAATCCCAACCTCTACGCTGCCGAACAGGCACGTGCGAACCACGCGCGGTTCGTCGAGTTCTTCGACCGTTTCGTCGCGTCCGACGCCGACCGACTCGTCTGGGACATCCCGCTCGCCGGAAACGTCGAACTCGACCGCGCCGTGGTCGACTGGAACCGCACCGATCACCCCGTCGAGGGGCGCACACTGCTCGCCGATTTCCGGGCACAGGTCGCCGCGACACCCCGTGCGACAGCACTGGTCCACGAGGGTGAATCGCTGACCTACGGCGAGTTCGCATCGAGGGTCAACTCCCTCGCCCGCGAGCTCGTCGATCGCGGTGTCGGCCCCGAATCACTCGTCGGGCTGTGTGTCCGCCGCTCCTTCGAACTCCTCGTCGGCATGTACGCGATCCTCGAGGCCGGCGGTGCCTGGGTTCCGCTCGACCCGGACCACCCGGCCGACCGCACCGAATACATCCTCGACACCGCGAAACCGGTCACGGTGCTCACCACCTCGCGCGACCGCGCGGAGCTCCCCGATGCAGCGCCGATCGTCGAGATCGACACCTTCGACCACTCCTCGCGCGACGGTGGCCCGCTGACCGACTCGGAGCGTCACGGGCTCGTGCGGGCCGACACCACCGCGTACGTGATCTTCACGTCCGGGTCCACGGGCCGCCCCAAGGGCGTCGCGGTCGGTCACGCTGCGATCGACAATCAGATCCAGTGGATGAACAACCAGTACGACGTGGCATCCACCGATGTGTACCTGCAGAAGACCGCCACCACGTTCGACGTGTCGCTGTGGGGTTTCTTCATGCCGTTGCGCGCGGGCGCGACCCTCGTGATCGCCACCCCGGACGGGCACCGGGACCCGGTCTACGTCGCGAACAAGATCGCCGAGCATCGGGTGACGCTCACTGACTTCGTGCCGTCGATGCTCACCGTGTTCGTGGCCAACGCACCCGAGGGGAGCTGCGACAGCCTGCGCGACGTCTTCGTCATCGGCGAAGCGCTGCCCTCCGAGACGGCCGCCGACTTCGCGCAGCTGTGCTCCGCAGGCCTACACAACCTCTACGGCCCCACCGAGGCCGCGGTGTCGATCACCTACCACCGCGCCGGACCGGGCGACGTGCACAGCGTCCCGATCGGCGTCCCGCAGTGGAACAGTCGTGCCTACGTGCTCGACCGCCGCCTCCGTCCCGTACCGGTGGGACGCCCGGGTGAGCTCTATCTCGCCGGCGTCCAGCTCGCCCGCGGGTACCTCGACCGGCCCGACCTGACCTCCGATCGGTTCCTCGCCGACCCGTTCGGTGCGCCGGGCGAGCGGATGTACCGCACAGGCGATCTCGTCCGCTGGGTGTCACCCGACGGCGACCACGGCATCCTCGATTACATCGGACGCACCGACTTCCAGGTGAAGTTCCGCGGCCAGCGCATCGAACTCGGTGAGATCGAAGCGGTCCTGCTCTCACACGACGCCGTCTCGCAGGCCGTCGTGCTCGTGGTGCAGACTCCCACCGGCGATCAACTGGTCGGTTACGTCGTGCCCGCCCCGGCAGCGACGATCGATGCCGCGGACCTGGCGGATCACGCCGAGCGTGCGTTGCCGTCGTACATGGTCCCGGCATCGCTGATGGTGCTCGAGGAACTTCCGCTCAACACCAGCGGCAAGCTCGATCGCAAGGCGCTGCCGCAGCCGGTCTTCAGTAGTACCCGCACCTTCCGTGAACCCCGCACCCCAGCGGAACGGGCGGTGTCCGCCGCGTTCGGTGAGGTTCTCGGCGTCGAACGGGTGGGTCTCGACGACGACTTCTTCGAACTGGGCGGTAATTCGCTCGTTGCCACCCAGGTCGTCTCCCGCATCGGTGCGGCGCTCGACACCCAGATTCCGGTGCGTGCGCTGTTCGAGGCATCCACCGTGGTGGGTCTCGCCACCCGGGTGGCAAAGCAGATCGGATCGGGTGCGCGGAGCGCGTTGGTGGCACGACCTCGGCCTGACGTGCTGCCACTGTCGACCGCGCAGCAGCGCATCTGGTTCATCAACCGGTTCGATACCACGACGGCGGCGTACAACCTGCCGTTCACCGTTCGCCTCACCGGCGAAGTCGACCCGCGGGCGCTGTCCGACGGATTCGCCGACGTCGTGGACCGGCACGAGACGCTGCGGACCGTCTACCCCGAGGTCGACGGTGAACCCCGCCAGGTAATCCTGCCGACCGAGCAGGTCACTTCGGTCCTCGAACCCATCGACGTCGACGAAGCCGGACTTCGGGCCGCCGTTGTCGAGATGGCCGGCCGTGGATTCGACGTCACGACCGACGTTCCGTTCCGGGTGGCCCTGTACCGTCTCGTCGCTGACAGCTGTGCCGAGTCGGTGCCACCGGTCAGGTATGTGCTCGCAATGGTGTTGCACCACATCGCATCCGACGGATCATCGTTCGGTCCGTTCGCTCGCGACGTCGTCACCGCGTACTCGGCGCGGGCAGAAGGCCACGCGCCCCAGTGGGCACCGCTGCCGATTCAGTACGCCGACTACGCGGTGTGGCAACGCGCCGCGCTCGGCGTCGAATCCGACTCGGAATCCGTTGCCGCGCAGCAGATCGCCCATTGGGTCGAGGAGCTCGACGGGCTCCCCGATCAGCTCGACCTGCCGTCCGATCGGCCGCGTCCCGCGGTCGCCAGCTACGGCGGATGTAAGCACCGGTTCGACATCGATGCCGAAACCCACCGGCGCCTGGTCGATCTCGCTCGCACACATCACGCATCGCTGTTCATGGTCGTGCATGCCGCGTATGCAGTGCTGCTGTCACGACTGAGCGGGTCCAGCGACATTGCGATCGGTACCGCTGTCGCGGGCCGTGGCGAGAAGGAACTCGACGACCTGATCGGTATGTTCGTCAACACGCTCGTGTTGCGCAGCCGAATCGACCCGGGTGCCTCGTTCGCGGAATTCCTCGGGGACGTCCGCGGAACGGACCTGACCGCGTTCTCGAACGCCGATGTGCCGTTCGAACGGCTCGTCGAGGTACTGAACCCTACCCGCTCCACCGCGCGGCACCCGCTGTTCCAGGCGGCGTTGTCGCTCGAGCCGGCGCACGCGCGAGACGTATCATTCGCGGGTGTCCACGCGGTGGGCACCGAGCTCGACATGCCGATCTCGAAGTTCGACATCCAGCTCTGGGTCACCGAGCGGCTCGACGACGGACGCCCGGCAGGGCTCGGCGCAGTCTTCGAGTTCGCCACCGACCTGTTCGACGAGGCCACCGTCGCCGCGTTCGGTGAACGATTCGTACGCATTCTCGATGGTGTCGTCACCGACCCCACGACCCCCGTCGGCGACCTCGAGATCCTTTCTCCCGGTGAGGTCGATCGCCTGGTTGCGAAGCAGGGCTCCGTCGTCACCGAGCACGTCACACTCGTCGACCTCCTCGTCGAAGGCGGCCGCCTTCACCCGGACCGCATCGCGGTGCGCGACGGCGATACGACGATCACCTACCGTGAGCTCGACGACATGTCGAATCGGATCGCCCGCTATCTCATCGGCATCGGAGCCGGTCCCGAAAAGATTGTGGCGCTGGCATTTCCGCGCTCCTGGGAAATGGCCCTCGGCGTCTGGTCGGTGGCCAAGACCGGCGCGGCGTACCTACCGGTCGACCCCGAGCATCCGGCCGAGCGCATCGCCCACATGCTCGGCGATTCGGGTGCACTAACCGGCCTGACGACGGCGGAACGAACCGGCACCCTCCCGGCCGTCGTCGACTGGATCGATCTCGGCGATGATGCATTCGTCGCAGAGTGCGCGGCGCTCTCGAGCGATCCGGTCGACGACGCCGACCGGACTCGGACGCTCCGCCCGGACCACACCGCCTACGTCATCTACACCTCGGGTTCGACCGGCCGGCCGAAGGGCGTTGCCGTCACCCACACCGGCCTGGCCGGACTTGTCCGTGAGTCCGTCGAACTCTACGAGGTCACCGAGGATTCGCGGATCCTCCACATCTGTTCGCCGAGTTTCGACCCGTCGGTGCTCGACTGGACACTCGCGGGGTCGACAGGTGCCGAGCTCGTCGTCACTCCGCCCTCGATCTACGGCGGTGCCGAGCTCCGCGCACTCATTGCAGCCACGAAGGTCACCCACGCCGTCATCACCCCGGCGGTGCTCGGATCGGTCGATCCCACCGGCCTGGATTCACTCCGGACACTCAACGTCGGTGGCGACGCCTCCACAGCCGATCTCGTCGCCCGCTGGGCACCGGGCCGCCGCTTCTTCAACGCGTACGGTCCGACCGAGACGACGATCGTGTCGACCCGGGCCGAGCTGTCCGTGGACGGCCGGATCACCGTTGGCACTCCCGTCGCCGGTGTGGTCGCACTCGTGCTCGACCGACGTCTGCGACCGGTACCGGCGGGGGTGTCCGGCGAGCTGTACCTTGCCGGTGACGCCCTCGCCCGCGGCTATCACCGTCGCGGGTCGCTGACCGCGGATCGGTTCGTCGCGAACCCGTTCGGCGGTCCGGGCGACCGCATGTACCGCACCGGCGACATCGTCCGCTGGAACGACGACGATCAGCTGGTCTTCACCGGCCGATCCGATTTCCAGGTCAAGGTCCGCGGTTACCGCATCGAGCTCGGTGAGATCGACGCGGCATTACTGACCCACGACCTAGTGGACTTCGCAGCCACCATCGGTCATGAAATGCCCTCGGGGCAAACAGCTCTCGTGTCATACGTGCACGCCGCTCCCGGTCTCGGCGCCGCAGACATCGACACCGCAGATCTCGCGCGCCACGTGGGTCTGTCGCTGCCCTCGTACATGGTTCCGTCGCAGATCATCGTTCTCGACGACGTACCCCTCACCCCGATCGGGAAGCTCGACCGGCGCGCACTGCCCGAACCCGAACTGGTCATCACCTACCGCGAGTTCCGCGCGCCGACCACGCCGATCGAAGAGACCGTCGCAACGGTGTTCGCCGACGTTCTCGGGCTGCAGGTCGTCGGCCTCGACGACGACTTCTTCGAGCTCGGCGGCAACTCCCTGCTCGCGACACAGGTGGTCTCCCGGCTCGGTGTCGCGCTCGACGCCCAGGTCCCGGTGCGGGCGCTGTTCGAATCCACCACCGTCGCTGCACTCGCCGTGCGGGTGGAGCAGGAGGCCGGCCGCGGTGCACGCATCGCGCTGTCGAAGATGCCTCGGCCCGATCGGGTTCCGCTCTCGCTCGCACAGCAGCGAATGTGGTTCCTCAATCGCTTCGATACGCAGTCGGCGACCTACAATCTGCCGATGGCGCTGCGGCTGCGCGGCGACCTCGACGTCGCCGCCCTGCAGGTGTCGATCATGGACGTCATCGATCGTCACGAATCGTTGCGCACCGTCTTCCCGGACTCGCCCGAGGGACCGCACCAGGTCATTCGCGCCGCGGCCGAGGTCGTTCCCGACCTGACCCCGACCGTGATCGCAGCAGACGAGTTGCCCGAAGCCGTCCGCCGACTCGCCTCCGCCGGCCTCGATGTGACCTCCGACGTCCCGATCCGCGCCGCGCTGTTCGAGCTCGGCGACGCAGAACATGTGCTCGTCGTGGTGGTGCACCACATTTCGGCCGATGGGTGGTCGATCGGCCCGATGGCGCGCGACATCATGGTGGCCTACACCGCGCGGACCGACTGGGAAGAGCCGTCGTGGGCGCCGTTGCCCGTCCAGTACACCGACTACACGCTGTGGCAGCGACAGATCCTCGGCTCCGAGGACGACGAAAAATCGCTGATCTCGCGTCAGCTCGACTACTGGCACCGCACTCTGGCGGGGATCCCCGACCAGCTCGACCTTCCTGCCGACCGGCCGCGGCCGAGCCAGCAGTCGTACGCCGGTGCAACAGTGGAGTTCCGAATCGACCCCGAATTGCACCGGGGGCTGGTCGACCTGGCCCGCACGCGTAACGCATCGCTGTTCATGGTCGTGCACGCGGCGCTGTCGGTGATGCTGTCGCGTCTGTCCGGACAGCACGACATCGCGATCGGCACCCCCGTGGCCGGCCGCGGTGAGCAGGCGCTCGACGATCTGATCGGCATGTTCGTCAACACGCTCGTGTTGCGCACCGAGGTCGATCCGGCCGACGAGTTCACCCGCCATCTGGCCCGGGCCCGTGACAGTGCACTCGGTGCGTTCGGGCATGCGGATGTGCCCTTCGAGCGCCTCGTCGAGGTGCTGAATCCGGAGCGCTCGACGGCGCGACACCCGTTGTTCCAGGTGATGCTCTCGTTCGAGAACCTCCGTGCCTCGCGCATCGACCTGCGCGGATTGACTCTCGATGTCGTCGACATCGACTCGGCCGTCGCCAAGTTCGACCTGCAGCTGACCCTCACCGAGGCATTCGACGGCAACGGCATACCCAACGGACTCGGAGCTGCTTTCACGTACGCGACCGACCTGTTCGACGCCGCAACCGCGCACGGTTTCGCGGATCGTTTCGTGCGTGTGCTCGAGGCTGTGGTGGTGGACCCGGCTGTGCGGGTCGGTGATATCGATCTGCTCGATGGTGATGAGCGGTCTCTGGTGTTGGAGCGGTGGAACGACACTGGGCGTGCGGTCGAGTCGTCGTTGACGTTGGTGGATTTGTTCGAGGCGCAGGTGCGTCGGACACCGGATGCGGTGGCGCTCGAGTTCGAGGGTCGGTCGTTGACGTTTGCGGAGTTCGATTCTCGTGTGAATCGGGTTGCGCGTTATTTGGTTTCGGTGGGTGTGGGGCCGGAGTCGACGGTGGGTCTGGCGGTGCGTCGGTCGTTGGATCTGTTGGTCGGTATGTATGCGATTGTCCGGGCCGGTGGTGCGTATGTGCCGGTGGATCCGGATCAGCCGGCTGATCGTAATGGGTACATTCTCGATGTTGCTGCTCCTGTGGTGGTGGTGACGACTGCTCGTGATGGGTTTGTTGTCGAGGGTGTGTCGGTTCCGGTGGTCGAGTTGGATGCCCTTGATCTGTCGGGGTTGTCGGATGCGCCGCTGACGGATGCGGATCGTGTTTCGCCGTTGCGGTCGTCGAATGCGGCGTATGTGTTGTTCACGTCGGGGTCGACGGGTCGGCCGAAGGGTGTGGCGGTCTCGCACGCCTCGATCGTGAACCGCCTCCTATGGATGCAGGACCAGTACCGGCTCGACGCCGGCGACGTCGTGCTGCAGAAGACGCCGTTCACGTTCGACGTGTCGGTGTGGGAGTTCTTCTGGTCGCTGCAGGTGGGCGCCCGCCTCGTGATCGCCGCCCCCGACGGCCATCGCGACCCGGACTACCTGGTGCGGACGATGATCGAGAACTCGGTGTCGGTGGCTCATTTCGTGCCCTCGATGCTCGCCGTGTTCATGGCGGCCTCCGGCGTCGAGGAGGTGTCGACACTGCGGGCCGTGTTCGCCTCCGGCGAGGCGCTCTCGGCGACGGTCGCGGATCGCCTGCGCACGGCACTGCCCCAGGTGCGTCTGCACAACCTGTACGGACCCACCGAGGCTGCGGTCGATGTGACTTACCATGAGGTGACCCGGGCCGACTCGGTGTCCGTCCCGATCGGTGTCCCGGTGTGGAACACCGGTGTCTACGTCCTCGACGGCCGGCTCAGGCCGGTCCCCGTGGGTGTCGCGGGAGAGCTGTATCTGTCGGGCGTGCAATTGGCGCGGGGATACGTGACGCGCCCGGACCTGACCGCAGAGCGCTTCGTCGCCTCGCCGTACGCAGCGGGCGAGCGCCTCTATCGAACCGGCGACCTCGTCAAATGGGGTCGGCGTTCCGGCGAGCTCGAATACATCGGCCGTACCGACTTCCAGGTCAAGCTGCGAGGCCTGCGGATCGAGCTCGGCGAGATCGAAGCCGCCCTCCTCGAAGCCGCAGACGTCTCCCACGCCGTCGTCCTGGTGCGATCGGATCCGCGTTCGGGTGAGCAGCTCGTCGCCTATCTCGTCGGACAGCCCGGGGCCGCGCTCGATACGGCAGCTGTCTCACGTGTTCTCTCGACCCGACTGCCCGCCTACATGGTCCCCACTGCGTACGTCGTGCTCGATCGACTGCCGCTGAGCCCTGCGGGCAAACTCGACCGTAAAGCGCTGCCGGAACCCGTGTTCGAGGTCAAGGAGTTCCGGGCGCCGACCACACCCATCGAGCAGATCGTGGCATCGGTCATCGCCGACGTCCTCGGTCTCGACCGGGTCGGGCTCGACGACGACTTCTTCGCACTCGGCGGCAACTCGCTGATCGCGACCCAGGTGGTGTCGCGGATTGGCGAGGCGGTCGGCCATCGCCTGCCGCTGCGCATGATCTTCGAGGCGTCGACCGTCGAATCGCTCGCCGTTGCGGCCGAGTCCAGTTCGGTCGAGACGGACCGGATCCCCCTGGTCGCACAGGACCGCCCCGCCCGGGTGCCCCTGTCGCTGGCGCAGCAGCGCATGTGGTTCCTCAACCGTTTCGACCCGGACTCGTCGGTGAACAACATCCCGGTTGCGGTGCGGTTGTCGGGCAAGCTCGACGTCGCGGCACTCGAAGAGGCACTGCGGGACGTCGTCGCGCGGCACGAATCGCTGCGCACCATCTACCCGGACGTCGACGGCTACGGATACCAGAAGATCCTCGCCCCGGTCGACGTCGCGATCGCGCTGGAGAGTATTCCCACAACCGAGGCGGACGTCCCCGACGCGTTGCGCGAACTCGCCGGCACCGCGTTCGACGTGGCGCACGAAGTTCCGCTCGCGGTCTGCCTGCTCGAGCTCGCATCCGACGAACACCTGCTGGTTGCGGTCCTGCACCATATCGCCGCGGACGGGTTCTCGATGGTCCCGCTCACCCGCGACATCATGATCGCCTACGCGGCGCGCTCGACCGGCGACGATCCGGCGTGGGAACCGCTCGAGGTTCAGTACGCCGACTACACGCTGTGGCAGCGCGACGTCCTCGGGTCCGAGGACGATCCCGATTCGCTGGTCTCCCAGCAGATCCGGTACTGGATCGACGCGCTCGACGGAGTACCCGCAAGCCTCGAACTGCCCACCGACCGGCCCCGCCCGGCGGTGGCCACCAATGCCGGGGCGGTGCATCGATTCGAGATCAGCGCCGACCTGCGCACCGCGATCGATCGGCTGGCGCACGAACAGCGCACCACAGAATTCATGGTGGTCCACGCCACCCTCGCAGTGCTTCTCGCACGGCTCGGGGCGTCCGACGACATCACGATCGGCACCCCGGTCGCCGGTCGCGGTGAGCGTACCCTCGACGGCCTGATCGGCATGTTCGTCAACACTCTCGTGCTGCGCACGCATGTCGATTCCGCGAAGACGTTCGGCGAACTGCTCGCCCACGTACGTGAATCCGATCTCGGCGCCTTCGCGCATGCAGAGATCCCGTTCGAGCGGCTCGTCGATGTGCTCGCGCCCGTTCGCAGCCAGGCCCACAACCCGCTGTTCCAGGTGATGCTCGCATTCCAGAACGTGGGCCAGGTGTCGCTCGAACTGCCGGGCATGACCGTGTCCAACATCCCACTCGACAGCGGTATGTCGAAGTTCGATCTCGTGGTGACGGTTCTCGACGTTCCGCTCGACGACACCGCGGATGGCGGGTACTCGGTCGAATTCTCCTACGCCACGGACCTGTTCGACGCTTCGACCATCGCGGGGATGGGCGAGAAGTTCGTCTCGTTGCTCGAGGCGGTCACGAGCACCCCGGCATTGCCGGTCGGCGACCTTTCGCTGCTCACGGGCAGTGAACTCGCCGCGATCGAGTCGGCCTCCCGAGGATCCGAGCGCCGCATCGACCCCGCGATCACGCTGCCCGACCTGCTCGACCGCCAGGTGGAACGCACCCCGGATGCTCGCGCACTGATCCCGGGCACCGACGCGCTCGGTGCACCACGGACGTACCGGGAGTTCGGACGCGACGTCTACCGGCTCGCCCGCTACCTCGTCCACCGCGGCGTCGGGCCCGACACCCGCGTGGGTGTCGCACTGACCCGTTCCGTCGATATGGTCGTCGCCATACACGCGGTGATCGCCGCCGGCGGTGCGTACGTGCCGGTAGATCCCGACCAGCCCTCCGAACGCATCGAGTTCATTCTCGAATCCTCGGCGCCGTCGCTGCTCCTGACTGCCGGGTCTGCTGCATCCGTGTGGTCCGGAACCTCGGTCACCACATGCGACCTCGACGCACTCGACCTGTCGGGATTCGACGACGGGCCTCTCACCGACGCCGACCGCACCGCACCGCTGCGCGACGAGAACCTCGCGTACGTGCTGTACACCTCCGGATCGACCGGCCGGCCCAAGGGTGTCGGCGTGACTCACGGCTCCGTCGTCAACCAGATGCTGTGGATGCAGGATCGATTCGCATTCACGGAGACCGACGCAGTCCTTCTCAAGACGCCCGTGACGTTCGACGCATCGGTGTGGGAGATCTTCCTGCCGCTGCAGACCGGCGCGTCCATCGTTGTAGGGTCCCCGGAACTCCACCGCGATCCTGCTCGACTGGCAGCGGAGATCGGGAAAACCCCCACCACCGTGGTGCAGTTCGTCCCCACCGTCTTCGACGCGGTCCTCGAACATCTCGAGGAGGCCGCGGCTGCATCGCTCACCCATGTGTTCTGCGGCGGCGAGGCGCTCGCCGCCTCCAGCGCAGCCCGCTTCGCCACACTCGGTGACGCGCCCGTGCACAACGTCTACGGTCCGACCGAAGCGACGGTGCAGACCGTGTACCGGACCGCAGTGACGGACGACGATCGGGTCGTGCCGATCGGCCGCCCTGTCTGGAACACCGACGTGCTCGTGCTCGACTCACGGCTGCGCTCGGTTCCCATCGGAGTATCGGGAGAGCTCTATCTCACCGGTGCCCAGCTCGCCCGCGGCTACCATGGGCGGGCGGATCTGACCGCCGAGCGATTCGTCGCGGATCCGCGCTCGACGACCGGTGCGCGCATGTACCGGACCGGTGACCTCGTCAGATGGACCCCGGCGGCGTCCGGCCGGTCCGACGCGATGTCCGTCGAGATGCTCGAGCTCGAATACCTCGGCCGCACGGACCACCAGGTCAAGCTTCGTGGTCTCCGGATCGAGCTCGGCGAAATCGAGTCGGCTCTCGTCGAGGTGAGCGGGGTCAGGCAGGCCGTTGCGATCGTCCGCGCCGACCCAGGCGCCGGCGCGCAGCTCGTGGCGTACGTGGTGCCGTCGTCCGGAACCACCCTCGACCCACTCGACATCAAGGCCGAACTCGCACAGGTGCTGCCGTCGTACATGGTCCCGTCGGCGATCGTCACCCTCGACGCGTTTCCCCTCAACGCGAGCGGCAAGATCGATCGAAATGCGTTGCCGGTTCCGACCTTCGAGGTCCGCGAGTTCATGCCGCCGCGCACCCCGGTCGAGGAGATCGTCGCGGGCGTCTTCGCGCAGGTTCTCGGGATACCGCGAGCCGGCCGCGACGACGACTTCTTCGCCCTCGGCGGCAATTCGCTCGTGGCGACGCAGGTCGTCGCTCGTCTCGGCGACGCGCTCGGCACCCGGATTCCCGTGCGCGCACTCTTCGACGCCCCCACCGTCGAAGCGCTGGCGCTACGCGTCGAGCAGGCCACCGGGACCGGAACCCGGCCGCAGCTCGCACGTCGTGCCCGCCCGGACCGGATTCCGCTGTCACCTGCGCAACAGCGCATGTGGTTCCTCAACCGCTTCGACGCCGCATCTGCGGTGAACAACATTCCGGTCGGTGTCAGATTGACCGGGACCCTCGATGTGGCGGCGCTTGCCGCCGCGCTCGGCGACGTCGTCGAACGTCACGAGTCGCTCCGCACGATCTACCCGGACATCGACGGTGTGGGATACCAGACCGTACTCGCCTCGCATGCGGTCGAGTTGACCACCGAGAGCGTCGACGAGGCGTCACTCATCGTGCGAGCCGAACAGCTCACCGCGATGGGATTCGACGTGACCGTCGAGGTTCCGATGCGGGTGGTGCTCTTCGAGCTCGGCACACGCGAACACGTGCTGTTCCTCGTGGTACACCACATCGCATCCGACGGATTCTCGCTGCGTCCGCTCGCGCGCGACATCATGGTCGCCTACGCGTCGCGGACACACGGCGAGCCGCCGGCCTGGTCGCCGCTCGCTGTCCAATACGCCGACTACTCCCTGTGGCAGCGCGACGTGCTCGGATCCGAGGACGACCCCGAGTCGGTGCTCTCGGAGCAGATCGGATACTGGACCTCGCAGCTCGCCGGGATTCCGGATCAGCTGGATCTCCCGTCCGACCGGTTGCGCCCCGAGACCGCAACCGGCGAAGGCCGGACCAGCAGTTTCCGGATCGACCCCACGCTGCACGCACGCCTCCATACGCTGGCGCGCGAGCACAACACGTCGTTGTTCATGGTGGTTCACGCTGCTCTGAGCGTACTGCTGTCGAGGTTGTCGGACACCGACGACGTCGCGATCGGCACTCCGATCGCCGGTCGCGGCGAGGCAGCACTCGACGACCTAGTCGGCATGTTCGTCAACACCCTGGTGCTGCGCACCACGTTCGACAACGATGTGCCGTTCGAGCAGTTGCTCGCCCAGGTCCGCGAGACCGACCTCGATGCCTTCGCGCACGCCGACGTCCCGTTCGAGCGACTCGTCGAGATCATCGACCCCGAACGGTCACAGGCACGACATCCGCTGTTCCAGGTGGCCCTGACGTTCCAGAACACCGGCGCCGTGGACTTCGAACTCGACGGGATCACCGCGAGTGCACTCGAATATGAATCTCCCACAGCAAAGTTCGATCTGCAGTTCACCTTCGCCGACGCTATCGGCACAGGATCGATCGGTGCCGGCAACGGCGCCGGCGGTATGGATTTCGCGATCACCTACGCCACCGATCTGTTCGACGACCTGCGCGTCGCGGCGTTCGCAGAGCAGTTGCTGCGGATCCTGCGCGTGGTGGTGGAGGATCCGACGGTCGTGGTCGGCGACATCGGGATCCTCGATGATTTCGAGCGCGAGCTGGTCGTGTCGCGGTGGAACTCGCTGGGTGACGACGTGGCGCCGGCGGACGCGACGTTGGTGGACATGTTCGAGGCGCAGGTTGCTGCACGCGGTGATGCCGTGGCAGTGAAATTCGGCGACGACGCGGTGTCCTACCGTGAACTCGGCTCGCGGGTGCGGCGTCTGGCGCGGCACCTGATCGATGTCGGTGTGGGGCCGGAATCGCTCGTGGCGGTGACGCTGCCGCGATCGGTCGATCTGGTGGTGGCGTTGCTCGCAGTGCTCGAGGCCGGCGGCGGATACCTGCCGGTCGACCCGAACTCGCCTGCCGAGCGCATCGAGTTCCTGGTGTCGGATGCGCAGCCCGTCGCGGTCGTGACGCACTCCGACGAGGACGTGTCGTTCCCGAGTGGTGTTCCGGTGATCGAACTCGACCGCGTCGATCTCTCCGGTGTGGACGACACGCCGATCGTCGATGCGGAGCGTCGCGGGACTCTTGCTTCGACGAACCTTGCGTATGTGATCTACACGTCGGGTTCGACGGGCCGGCCGAAGGGCGTGTTGATTCCGCATCGCAACGCGGTGCGGTTGATGGTCAACACCGAATCGGTGTACGGGTTCGGTTCTTCGGATGTGTGGACGATGTTCCACAGTTACGCGTTCGATTTCTCGGTGTGGGAGCTGTGGGGCCCGCTGTTGTACGGCGGGACCCTGGTGGTCGTCGACTACTTCACGTCCAGGTCGCCGGAAGCGTTCCGGGAGTTGCTGGTTCGAGAGCAGGTGACGGTGCTCAACCAGACGCCGTCGGCGTTCTACCAGCTCGCCGAGGCCGATCGTGTGGCGTCCGACGGTGCGCAGTTGACGTTGCGGTACGTGATCTTCGGTGGTGAGGCGCTCGAGCCGCGCCGTCTGGCGGGGTGGTTCGAGCGGCACGGTGATGCCGGGCGAGCGGAGCGACGGGGTAGTGGTACTGCGCCGCGTTTGGTGAACATGTACGGGATCACCGAGACGACGGTGCATGTGTCGTATCGGGAGATCGGCGCCGAGCTCGCCGAGGCCGGGTCGGCGAGTGTGGTGGGTGTGCCGATCGCGGGTCTGCGCGTGTACGTTCTCGACAGGCGACTCCAGCCGGTACCGGTAGGTGTCGCGGGGGAGATGTACGTCGGTGGCGGTCAGCTCGCGCGCGGCTATCTACGTCGACCCGAGTTGTCGTCGGCACGGTTCGTGGCCGACCCGTTCTCGGCGGACGGTGCGTTGTTGTACCGTACCGGTGATGTTGCGCGCTGGGTGGTCTCGGGCGATCTCGAGTACCTGGGGCGCGCCGACGACCAGGTCAAGATTCGTGGTTTCCGCATCGAACTCGGTGAGGTCGAGGCGGCGGTGCTGGCGCAGGATCCGGTTGCGCAGGCCGCGGTGATCGTGCGTGAGGATGCGCCGGGTGCGACGCGCATCGTTGCGTATGTGGTTCCCGCCGAGGGTGTTTCGGTCGATGTTGATGCGCTGCGTGACGGCGTGGGTGCGGTGGTGCCCGAATACATGGTGCCGTCCGCGTTCATGGTGATCGAGTCGATCCCGCTGACGGTCAACGGCAAGCTGGATCGTCGGGCACTGCCGGAGCCGGTGTTCGAGACGCGTGAGTTCCGGGCGCCGTCGACTCCGATCGAGGAGATCGTGGCGGGCGTGTTCGCCGATGTGCTCGGTACCGAGCGGGTCGGTGCGGACGACGACTTCTTCGCCCTCGGTGGTAATTCGCTGATCGCGACGCAGGTGGTGTCGCGGCTCGGTGCGGCGTTGGACGCGCAGGTTCCGGTGCGCGCGCTGTTCGAGGCGTCGACGGTGTCGGCGTTGGCCGCGCGGGTGGAGCAGGAATCGGGTCGTGGTGGACGGGTTCCGCTCGAGGCGCGGCAACGCCCGGTGCGGGTGCCGTTGTCGTTGGCGCAGCAACGGATGTGGTTCCTCAATCGGTTCGATCCGGAATCGACGGCCTACAACATTCCGTTCGCGTTGCGGTTGACCGGCGAACTCGACGTTGCAGCACTGCAGTCCGCGGTCGACGACCTGGTTGCGCGGCACGAGTCGCTGCGCACCGAGTATCCCGAGACCGGCGACGGTCCCGCGCAGAAGATTCTCCCGGCCTCTCAGATGACCGTCGATCTCACCCCGGTGGACATCGCCGCGGGTGAACTCGAGACACGCCTGCGGCAGATCGCTGCGACGACCTTCGACGTGACCACCGAAGTGCCGCTGCTCATGCAACTGCTGCGCGTCGGCCCAGATCGATCGGCACCTGCGCGCCAGGACGACGAGCACGTGCTCGCGGTCGTGGTGCACCACATCAGTGCCGACGGCTCGTCGATGGTTCCACTCGTGCGCGACCTCGTCACCGCGTACGCGGCGCACACTTCCGGTACAGAACCGATGTGGGCGCCGCTGCAGGTGCAGTACGCGGACTACGCCCTGTGGCAGCGCGAGGTACTCGGCTCGGAGGGTGACCCGGAATCGATTGCGGCACAGCAGCTCGGCTACTGGCGGTATGCGCTCGCCGATCTGCCCGATCAGCTGGACCTGCCGCTCGACCGTCCTCGGCCGGCGCAGCAGTCCTTCCGTGGTGACCGCGTCGAGTTCGTTGTCGGCGCCGATGTGCACGCCGGGCTCAGAGACCTGGCCCGCAGCCACAATGCGACCGTGTTCATGGCGGTACACGCGGCGTTCGCGGCGCTGCTCGCGCGACTGTCCGGAACCTCGGACATCGCGGTGGGCACCCCCATCGCCGGTCGTAACGAGCAGGCCGTCGAAGACATCATCGGTATGTTCGTCAACACCCTCGTGCTTCGGCTCGAGGTCGACGCAGGAGCATCGTTCACCGATCTCCTCGCGGCGGCCCGCGAGACGGACCTGCAGGCGTTCGCACACGCCGACGTGCCTTTCGAGCGACTCGTCGAGGTGCTCAACCCGGCACGATCGACGGCCCGTCATCCGCTGTTCCAAGTGGGTTTCTCGTTCCAGAACCAGGCCGGAACGGAGCTGCAACTCCCCGGACTCGCGGTGGCTCCGCTGGATCTCGAGGGCGGAACGGCCCAGTTCGACCTGCACCTGATCGTCGCCGACCGCTATGACGACGAGGGCGCACCCGCCGGCATCGATGCGATCCTGACGTACGCCACCGATCTGTTCGACGCCGACACCGCCCGCGGTGTGGCTGCCAGGTTCGAACAGCTCCTCGGTGCCGTCCTGCAGGCGCCTGCCGTGCCCGTCGGTGATCATGCGGTGCTGCTTCCCGGCGAGCGCGACGACGTGCTCACCACGTGGAACGATACCGATCACGACGTCGACGGTTCTCGCACGCTCGTCGACCTGTTCGACGAGCAGGTCCGACGTGACGGCGACGCGGTGGCGCTCGTGTACGAGGACGCACAGTGGACCTACACCGAGTTCGATACGGCGGTCAACCGTCTCGCCCGGCACCTGATCGGTCTCGGGGTCGGTCCGGAGGACCGCGTCGCACTCGCCGTCCGCCGCTCACCCGAGTTGCTGATCGGCATGTACGCGATTGCGAAGACCGGTGCCGCCTACGTGCCCGTCGACCCGGATCAGCCCTCCGAGCGCAACCAGTACATCCTCGGCACCGCCGCACCAGCAGCGCTGATCACCACGGCGGCAGACCGGATCGAACGTCCCGACGTGCCCGAGGTCGTACTCGACGCGCTCGACCTGTCGGACCACTCCGACGCGCCGATCACCGACCGCGACCGCACGTCGCCGCTGCGCGCACACAACACCGCCTACGTGATCTTCACGTCCGGGTCGACCGGTCGGCCGAAGGGCGTCGCAGTGCCGCACGCTGCGATCGTCAACCAGCTCGAGTGGAAACGATCCGCGTTCGATCTCGGGCCGGACGACGCGGTGCTGCTCAAGACCATCGCGACGTTCGACCTGTCGGTGTGGGAGTTCTGGTCCGCCCTGACCTCGGGGGCGCGCCTGGTCGTCGCGACAGCTGACGGTCACCGCGACCCCGACTACCTGCTGGGCCTGCTGCGTGCGCAGCACGTGACGACGCTGCACACGGTGCCGTCGATGCTGTCGATGCTCATGACCGTCGCGAACGGCGAGGTGTCGCCGTCGTTGCGGCGGGTGCTGGCCATCGGTGAGGCGCTTCCGGCGCCGGTCGCCCAGCAGTTCCGCGCCTCGAACGGTGCGGTCCTGTTCAACCTGTACGGACCCACCGAAGCCGCCGTGTCCGTCACCGTCCACGAGGTGGGCGCCGACGACTCCGTCGCGGTACCCATCGGTGTGCCCGAGTGGAACACCGCCGTGTACGTGCTCGACGGTCGGCTGCGGCCGGTCCCGCCGGGTGTCGCCGGTGAGCTGTACCTCGCGGGTATCCAGCTCGCTCGCGGCTACCACGACCGCGCCGACCTGACCGCGGACCGGTTCGTCGCCGACCCGTTCGGCCGCGGCCGCATGTACCGCACCGGCGATATCGTGCGCTGGAACCGCGAAGGCCACCTGGAGTATCTCGAGCGCGCCGACTTCCAGATCAAGGTCCGCGGCTACCGCATCGAACTCGGAGAAATCGAAGCGGTCCTCCGCGACCTCGACACGGTCCGCGACGTCGCCGTGCTCGTTCGCAGTAGCGCCCACATCGGCGATCGCCTCGTCGCGTACGTTGTGCCGTCGGGCAACGAGATCGACGTCGATGTGCTCAGGGTGCGTCTCGCGGCGCGTCTGCCGTCGTACATGGTGCCGTCGGCCTTCGTCGTCCTCGACTCGCTGCCGCTCAACACGAACGGCAAACTCGACCGCGCGGCACTCCCCGAACCGGAACTCGAGGCGGGCGCCTTCCGGTCGCCCACCACACCGGTCGAGGAGATCGTCGCGGCGACCGTGGCGGAACTGCTCGGCATCGAACGAGTCGGTCTGGACGACGACTTCTTCGAACTGGGCGGCAACTCGTTGCTCGCGACACAGTTGTCCGCCCGGCTCGGTGCGGCCCTCGAGACTCGTGTCGCGGTGCGCACCGTGTTCGAGGCATCGACGATCGTGGCACTCGCGGCGCACATCCAACCGTCCGTCGGACACGGCGCACGCGCCGCGCTCGTCGCCGGCCCGAGGCCCGATCGGATCCCGCTGTCGCTCGCACAGCAACGCATGTGGACCCTCAACCAGGTCGACCCGGAGTCCGGCGTCTACAACATCCCGGTTGCGGTGCGGCTCACCGGTGCTCTCGACACGGACGTGCTCCGTGCTGCGGTCGCCGACGTCGTCGCCCGGCACGAGGTGCTGCGCACGGTGTACCCCGACACCGAGGACGGCCCGGTCCAGGTCGTGCTGCCCGTCGCGGAAGCAACGCCCGATCTCGAACCGATCGCGGTGTCGGCCGGCGATCTCGTCGGACGGCTCACCGAAGTGCTCGGCACCGGGTTCGATGTCACTGCCCAGACCCCGCCCGTGCGGGTCGCGCTGTTCCGGGTCGCGGACACCACCGAGCATGTGCTCGCCGACACCACCGAGCATGTGCTCGCCGTCGTCGCCCACCACATCAGCGCCGACGGCTATTCGATGCGTCCGCTGATCCGCGACGTGATGGTCGCGTACCTGGCGCGCGTGGAAGGCACAACGCCGGACTGGGCTCCGCTCGACGTCCAGTACGCCGACTACACGCTGTGGCAGACGTCGGTGCTCGGCGACGACGCGGATCCGGACAGCGAACTGGCGCGCCAGCTCGCGTACTGGACCGACGAGCTCGCCGGTGTACCCGAGGTGCTCGCCCTGCCCACCGACCGGCCGCGTCCGGCGCGACAGTCGACCGACGGCGAGTCGATCACGTTCGCCCTGGGTGAGGCACTCGCCCAGCGGGTCGAGAAGACAGCGCGTGATCAGGGCGCCACCGTGTTCATGATGATGCACGGGGCGTTCGCGGTGCTGATGTCGCGACTGTCCGGATCCGAGGACATCACGGTCGGTACCCCGACCGCGGGCCGCGGGGAAGAGGCACTCGACGACCTGGTGGGCATGTTCGTCAACACTCTCGTGTTGCGCACCAGGGTCGCGGGAGGGTCGACGTTCGCCGACCTGCTCGGGCAGGCCAAGGAGAAGGACCTGGCGGCGTTCGGCAACGCCGATGTCCCGTTCGAACGACTCGTGGACACGTTGGGGGTGCGGCGCACCAGCGCGCACACTCCGCTGTTCCAGGTGATGCTCACCTTCCAGAACATCGACACCGGCACCCTCGAGCTCCCGGGTCTGGTGGTCCAGCCACTCGAGACCGGTGCCGACCAGGCGAAGTTCGACTTGCAGTGCACCGTCGTCGAACGGTTCACCGAAGGTGGCTCCCTGGGCGACATGGACGTGACGTTCACCTACGCGACCGCTCTGTTCGACCGCGGCACGATCGAGGCGTTCATCGAACGGTTCCGCCGTGTTCTCGACGCAGTGACCGACGATCCGCAGATCGTGCTGCGCTCCATCGACCTGCGCAGCGAGGACGAGCGTGCACGCGCGGCCCGCCCGCGGAAGGCCCGGACGGTCGAGGACCTGCCGGATCTTGCAGCTCGTGCGGCTGTGGCCGCACCGGACACCGTGGCGTTCCGCCACGGAGACCGCGACGTCACGTTCGGCGAGTTCGCGCAGCGTCTGGAGGCGATGGCCTCGACGACGGGTGGCGCACTCACTGCCGAAGCGCTGGTGTCGGTTGTGCTCAACGGCCTCGTCCCGGGCATGCTGCCGCAACTCGGCGCCGACGGCTTCGCTCGACTGATCCGCGACGTGGTCGCAGCCGCCGAAGCCGTCAACGATGGGGATTAGTCCGCTGCGGACTCGTTCGGGATAATGGAGGATCGACTGTCGTTCGAACACCGGGGGCCGTACCGTCCCCGGTGGAATCGGGCTGCGGCGCGTTCGGTGATACTCCGGGCGTAAGCAATTTCAGGAGGATGACGTAGATGACGGGTGGTATGGCGGGCAAGCCGGCGCTGACGATCGAGGATCTTCCTCGGTTGCTCGCCGCAGTTGTGGACGTCGACCCCGACCGCATCGCTCTCTCCGATGGTGACATTCACCTCACCTACGCCGGGCTGCAGCAGGAGATCACCACGCTCGATGCAGCAATGGGTGGGGTGCTCGGATTCGACGCGCTCCTTCCCGTGGTCCTGTCCAACGTCGCTCCCGGACTCCTCGGCGGCGGCGGTCTCCCGGCTGTCGTCGACACCTTGCTCGCCGACGCGTCCGAGGTCCTCGGCGACGACGCGGTCGCGCCCGTGACAGCGGACCCGAACACGCTCGTCGCGCGCTTCGACGCGCAGGTCGCGGCCACCCCTGATGCCACTGCACTCGAATTCGAGGGCGAGAACCTCACCTACCGCGAGTTCGACGCCCGTGCCAACCGCCTCGCACGACACCTCATCGGGCTCGGCGTCGGACCGGACACTCGGGTCGGCCTCTCGATCCGTCGGTCCTTCGATCTGCTCATCGGTATGTACGCCATCGTCAAGGCCGGCGGTGCGTACGTCCCCCTCGATCCGGACCACCCCGCCGACCGCAGCGCCTACGTGCTCGAGACGGCCGGACCGGTCGCGGTCGTCACCACCGCGCGCGATGCCGTCGACCTGCCCGGAACCGTGCCGGTCGTCGCGATCGACACCCTCGATGTGTCGGGATACGCCGACGATCCGATCGGTGAGGACGAGCGGACGGGTGCACTGACCGCCGATCACCTCGCCTACGTCATCTTCACCTCGGGTTCGACCGGCCGCCCCAAGGGTGTCGCGGTCGAGCACCGCGCGATCACCGCGAACATCGCGTGGCGCCAGTCCGAATACGCGATGCGCGCCGACGACGTCGTGCTGCAGAAGACACCGTTCACGTTCGACGTGTCGGTGTGGGAGTTCTTCTGGCCACTGCAGGTGGGGGCCACCCTGTCCATTGCGCTCCCTGACGGGCATCGCGACCCTGCCTACCTCGCCCGGACGATGATCGACCGGGCAGTGACCATCGCGCACTTCGTGCCGTCGATGCTCGCGGTCTACCTCGCCGAGCCCACCGCCGCATCGGTGAGCACCCTGCGACACGTCTTCGCGTCCGGTGAAGCATTGCCTCCGCAGACGGTCGCCCGTTTCTACGAGATCAGCTCCGCCGGCCTGCACAACCTCTACGGTCCGACCGAGGCCGCGGTCGACGTCACCTACTTCGCGACCGCCGCCGACGACACCGTGGTCCCGATCGGTGAGGCGGTGGCCGACACCGGGCTGTACGTACTCGACGAAGGTCTTCGACCCGTCCCCGCGGGTGTCGAGGGAGAGCTGTACCTCGCCGGTGTGCAGCTCGCGCGCGGCTATCTCCGTCGCCCCGACCTCACGTCCGACCGATTCGTCGCTGATCCCTTCGGTGAACCCGGCGACCGGATGTACCGCACCGGCGACCTCGTCGAACTCGACGACGCCGGTCGCCTCGTGTACATCGGCCGTACCGATTTCCAGGTCAAGCTGCGCGGTCTGCGCATCGAACTCGGCGAGATCGAATCCGCCCTGCTCGATCATCCGGGTGTGAGGCAGTCCGTCGTGGTCGTGCATTCCGATCCCGGGCTCGGTGATCACCTGGTCGCCTACCTCGTCACCGACGGCCGGCACATCGAACGGACCGAGCTTGCCGACGCAGTGCGCCGCCGGCTGCCCGACTACATGGTGCCGTCCTTGTTCGTCGAGATGGACGAATTCCCGCTCGGCGCAAGCGGAAAGCTCGATCGCAAGGCCCTGCCCGAGCCGGACTTCAGCTCTCTCGCACGCGAGTACCGCGCACCGAGCACGCCGACGGAACACGCCGTCATCGCGGCCTTCGAGCAGGTGCTCGGTGTCGAGAAGTTCGGTGTCGACGACGATTTCTTCGAGCTCGGTGGTAACTCGCTGAGCGCGACCCGCGTGGTGGCACGCATCAACGCCGACCACAAGGTCCGCATCGACGTCCGCGAATTCTTCGACGCACCCACCGCGGCCGAACTGTCGTCCCTCATCGACACTGCCATCGCTGCCGGTGGTGACGGGCGTGCTCCGCTGGTGGCGCAGGTGCGTCCGGAGCGGGTGCCGTTGTCGTTGGCGCAGCAGCGGATGTGGTTCCTGAACCGGTTCGAGCCGGATTCTGCGGTGAACAACATTCCGGTGGCGATCCGGTTGTCGGGGTCGTTGGATGTGGCGGCGTTGCAGGCTGCGGTGTCGGATGTGCTGGGTCGGCACGAGTCGTTGCGGACGGTGTATCCGGATGTCGACGGTGTCGGCTATCAGCGGGTGTTGCCGGTGTCGGAGGTCGTGCCCGATCTGTCGCCGGTGGCCGTCGACCCGTCGGGAGTCGTCGAGAAGATCACCGATCTCGTGTCAGCGGGATTCGACGTCACCTCTTCCGTACCGGTCCGTGTGCAGCTCTTCGAGTTGTCCGACACCGAGCACGTCCTGGCCCTGGTCCTGCATCACATTGCGGCCGATGGTTTCTCGATGGGACCGCTCACGCGCGACGTCGTCACGGCTTACGCGGCCCGCGCCGCGGGCAGTGCGCTCGCGTGGGAGCCGCTGCCGGTGCAGTACGCGGATTACGCGTTGTGGCAGCGGGAGGTGCTGGGTTCGGAGGACGATCCGGACTCGGTGGTCTCGTCGCAGGTGGCGTTCTGGCGTGAGACGCTCGCGGGTGTCCCGGAGCAGCTGGATCTACCGTCGGACCGTCCCCGCCCATTGGTGGAGTCGTATCGCGGTGCGGCGCAGCAGTTCACAATCGGTACTGACCTTCGTGCGAACATCGCCGACCTGGCGCGTCGTACCGGTACCACCGAATTCATGGTCGTGCACGCCGCGTTGTCGGTGCTTCTCGCACGGTTGGCCGCCACCGACGATGTCACGATCGGTACTCCGGTGGCAGGCCGCGGTGAGGCCGCACTCGACGACGTCATCGGCATGTTCGTCAACACCCTGGTGTTGCGGACACAGATCGATGGCGGTGAGTCCTTCGACGAGGTGCTCTCACAGGTTCGCCGTAGCGACCTGGCGGCGTTCGGGCACGCGGATGTGCCCTTCGAGCGTCTCGTGGAGGTGATCGATCCCGAGCGTTCGACCGCGCGGCATCCGCTGTTCCAGGTGATGCTCGCGTTCCAGAACCTCGACATCGACTCGCTCGAACTCCCGGACCTGACCGTGTCTGCGCTCGACACCGATGCCGCGGTGGCCAAGTTCGACCTGCAGGTCACCGTGTCGGACGATGCCGCCGACGGCTACCTCGTCGACCTGACCTACGCGACCGATCTGTTCGACGCGTCCACCATCACGGCATTCTCCGACCGACTCGTGCGTGTGCTCGAGGCTGTCGTGGCGGACCCGGCTGTGCGGGTCGGTGATATCGATCTGCTCGATGGTGATGAGCGCGCTCTGGTGTTGGAGCGGTGGAACGACACTGGGCGTGCGGTCGAGTCGTCGTTGACGTTGGTGGATTTGTTCGAGGCGCAGGTGCGTCGGACACCGGATGCGGTGGCGCTCGAGTTCGAGGGTCGGTCGTTGACGTTTGCGGAGTTCGATTCTCGTGTGAATCGGGTTGCGCGTTATTTGGTTTCGGTGGGTGTGGGGCCGGAGTCGACGGTGGGTCTGGCGGTGCGTCGGTCGTTGGATCTGTTGGTCGGTATGTATGCGATTGTCCGGGCCGGTGGTGCGTATGTGCCGTTGGATCCGGATCAGCCGGCTGATCGTAATGGGTACATTCTCGATGTTGCTGCTCCGGTGGTCGTGTTGACGACTGCTCGTGATGGGTTCGATGTCGCGGGTGTGTCGGTGCCGGTGGTCGAGTTGGATACGTTGGATGTGTCGGGGTTCTCCGATGTTGCGGTGGCGGATGCGGATCGTGTGTCGCCGTTGCGGTCGTCGAATGCTGCGTATGTGTTGTTCACGTCGGGGTCGACGGGTCGGCCGAAGGGTGTAGCAGTCTCGCACGCCTCCGCGGTCAACCAGGTGCTGTGGCTGACCTCCGAATACGACCTCGGGCCCGCCGATGTCGTGCTGCAGAAGACGCCGTTCACGTTCGACGTGTCGGTGTGGGAACTGTTCGGTGCGCCGGCAGTCGGCGCCCGCCTCGTCATCGCTACTCCCGACGGTCACCGCGACCCCGCCTACCTCGGGCAGATCATCCGAGACCGGGCAGTGACGACGACATCGTTCGTGCCGTCGATGCTCGCTGTGTTCGCCGGCGCTGTCTCCGCGGAGGAATGTGCCTCCCTCCGCGTCGTTCTCGTGGCCGGTGAAGCTTTCCCGGTCTCGGTAGCCGAGCAGTTCGCGCGCGTCAGCGATGCGGAACTCCACAATCTGTACGGGCCGACCGAGGCCACCGTGCACGCCACGGCGCGGCCGGTGGGCGACCTCACCGCAGGATCCGTGCCCATGGGCTCGCCGGTGTGGAACACCGTCGCCTACGTCCTCGACGACCGCCTCACACCCGTTCCGGCGGGCGTGGTGGGGGAGCTGTACCTGTCGGGCATCCAGGTTGCACGCGGATACTTCGGCCGGCCGGAATTGACGGCCGAGCGCTTCGTGGCCTCACCGTTCGACGGGGGCGCGCGCCTCTACCGGACGGGCGATCGCGTTCGGTGGACCTCCGCCGGCGAACTCGAATACCTGGGCCGTAGCGACTTCCAGGTCAAACTGCGCGGTCTGCGTGTCGAGCTCGGCGAAGTCGAATCGGCGCTCCTCGAACACACCCCCGCGACCCACGCGGCGGCCGAGGTGCGGAACGAGCAGCTGGTCGCGTATGTCGTACCCGCGCAGGGGAACACGTTCGACAGGGGTGCGGCACAGGAGGTCATGTCCGCGGTATTGCCCGCGTACATGGTCCCCACGACCTTCGTGGTGCTGGACGCCATGCCGCTCGGCAGCTCCGGCAAGATCGACCGCAAGGCGCTGCCCGAGCCCGTCTTCGAAACCCGCCGTTTCCGCGCCCCCACCACACCGATCGAAGAGATCGTCGCAGGTGTCTTCGGGGATGTGCTCGACCTCGACCGCGTGGGCCTCGACGACGACTTCTTCGCGCTCGGCGGTAACTCGCTGATCGCCACTCAGGTGGTGGCCCGCCTCGGCGCAGCACTGGGGATCACCGTTCCGGTTCGCACATTGTTCGAAGCACCCGGTGTCGAAGACCTCGCGGCCCGCGTGGAACGGTCCGGTGGTGATGGGCGTGCTCCGCTGGTGGCGCAGGTGCGTCCGGAGCGGGTGCCGTTGTCGTTGGCGCAGCAGCGGATGTGGTTCCTGAACCGGTTCGAGCCGGATTCTGCGGTGAACAACATTCCGGTGGCGATCCGGTTGTCGGGGTCGTTGGATGTGGCGGCGTTGCAGGCTGCGGTGTCGGATGTGCTGGGTCGGCATGAGTCGTTGCGGACGGTGTATCCGGATGTCGACGGTGTCGGCTATCAGCGGGTGTTGCCGGTGTCGGAGGTCGTGCCCGATCTGTCGCCGGTGACGGTCCCGGAGTCCGAACTGATGACGCATGTGCAGTCGTTGATCTGGGCCGGGTTCGACGTGTCGACGATGGTTCCGATTCGCGCCCGACTGTTCGCACTCTCACCGTTCGAGCACGTTCTGGTCCTGGTGGTACACCACATCTCCGCGGATGGTTTCTCGATGGGACCGCTCACGCGCGACGTCGTCACGGCCTACTCGGTGCGCGCTGCCGGCGGTGAACCGGCCTGGGGGCCCCTGCCGGTGCAGTACGCGGATTACGCGTTGTGGCAGCGCGACGTGCTGGGTTCGGAGGACGATCCCGATTCGGTGATCTCGTCGCAGGTGGCGTTCTGGCGTGAGACGCTCGCGGGTATCCCGGAGCAACTGGATCTGCCTACGGACCGGCCGCGTCCTGGCGTCACCAGCAATGGCGGTGCCCAGTACGAGTTCATCGTGGGCTCACGGATCCACGACGGAATCCTGCGACTCGCGCGCGAACGCTCCGCGACACCGTTCATGGTCGTGCACGCCGCGTTGTCAGTGTTACTGGCACGGTTGGCCGGTACCGACGATGTCGCGATCGGTACTCCGGTCGCGGGGCGTGGTGAGGCCGCACTCGACGATGTGGTGGGCATGTTCGTCAACACGTTGGTGTTGCGGACCCGCCTCGACGGTGGTGAGTCGTTCGACGAGGTGCTGTCCAGGGTTCGCGGTAGCGATCTGGATGCGTTCGGGCACGCGGATGTGCCGTTCGAGCGTCTCGTGGAGGTGCTGAATCCGGAGCGTTCGACGGCGCGGCATCCGTTGTTCCAGGTGATGCTCTCGTTCCAGAATATCGAGGCCGATAGCGTCGAACTTCCGGAGCTTGCGGTGTCGGGTATCGATATCGACACCACCACAGCAAAATTCGACCTTCAGTTCGTCGTCACCGAGTCCCAGGATGCTGAATCCGGAGCGTCGAAAGGTTCGGCGGCGTACTCGGTGGGCCTGACCTATGCGACCGACCTGTTCGACGAGTCCACCATCGCCGGTGTCGCCGACCGCTTCGTGCGGGTCCTCGACGCCGTGGTCACCGATTCGTCCGTAGCGGTCGGTGACGTCGGCCTGCTCGACGTGGACGAGCGCACCCGGATGGTCGAGGAGTGGAACGACACGGACCGGCCGTCGGACGCCTCATCGACCCTGGTCGACCTGTTCGAGGCCCAGGTGCTCCACACTCCGGATGCCACGGCTCTCGATTTCGAGGGCGAGACGCTGACCTACGCGCAGTTCGCCGACCGCGTCCATCGTCTCGCGCGTCACCTGATCGGACTCGGTGTGGGACCGGAATCCCATGTGGGTCTGGCGATCCGGCGATCGATCGATCTTCTGGTCGGTATGTACGCGGTTGTCGAGGCAGGTGGCGCGTATGTGCCACTCGACCCCGATCAGCCTGCCGACCGCAATGCCTACATCCTCGAGACCGCAGCGCCCGTCGTGGTGTTGTCCACCGAGCGTGACGGTTTCGAGGTCCCGGGCGAGGCGGACTCCGTCTCCGTCGTCTCGATCGACACGGTCGACCTCTCCGAGGTCGCATCCGCACCTGTCGCGGATGCGGAACGCAGCGCGTCGCTACGTGCATCCGATACCGCGTACGTGATCTTCACTTCCGGGTCGACCGGCCGGCCGAAGGGCGTCGCCGTCACCCACGAAGCCATCGTGAACCGCCTGCGCTGGATGCAGGACGAATACGACCTCACGCCCGCCGACGTCGTGTTCCAGAAGACCCCCTTCACGTTCGACGTGTCGGTGTGGGAGTTCTTCTGGCCCTTGCAGGTCGGCGCACGCCTGCTCATCGCAGTACCCGATGGTCATCGCGATCCGAGATACCTGGCGTCGACGATGCGTGAGAAGTCGGTGTCGGTGGCGCATTTCGTTCCATCGATGCTGGCGGTGTTCGCGACCGAACCGGCGGTGTCGGAGCTGTCGCAGCTGCGGTACATCTTCGCGTCCGGTGAGGCTCTTCCGGCGACACTCGCCGCCCGGGTCCGCGCGACCCTGCCCACCGTGAGGATCCACAACCTCTACGGCCCGACCGAGGCCGCCGTCGATGTGACCTACCACGAGGTGACCGACGCGGACACCGTCGCGGTGCCGATCGGCGCTCCCGTCTGGAACACGAAGGTGTTCGTCCTCGACGGCCGGCTGCGACCGGTTCCGCTGGGTGTTGCGGGTGAGCTGTATCTGTCGGGCGTCCAGTTGGCCCGAGGTTACGTCCGTCGGCCGGATCTCACTGCCGAGCGGTTCGTTGCATCGCCCTTCGGGCCGGGCGTGCGGCTGTACCGCACGGGCGACCTCGTCAAGTGGAGCGCCGCCGGCGAGCTCGAGTACATCGGGCGCACAGATTTCCAGGTCAAGCTGCGCGGTCTGCGCATCGAACTCGGTGAGATCGAGTCGGCGCTACTCGAACGGGACGATGTGGATCAGGCGGTCGTGCTGGTCCGTCAGGATCAGCTCGTCGCGTACGCCGTCCCTGCATCGGGGCGGACCTTCGACGAAGCTGCGGTCAGCAGGGAACTGTCTTCCGTCCTGCCCACATATATGGTGCCCGCGACGTATATCGTGCTCGACGCGCTGCCTCTCGGCGCGTCCGGCAAACTCGACCGCAAGGCCCTCCCGGATCCGGTGTTCGAGGTCAAGCAGTTCAGGGCGCCCACGACGGCGATCGAAGAGGTCGTCGCAAGCGTGTTCGCCGAGGTCCTCGGTCTCGATCGCGTCGGCGTCGAGGACGACTTCTTCGCGCTGGGCGGTAACTCGCTCATCGCGACACAGGTCGTGTCACGGATCGGTGCGGCACTCGACTCGACGGTGCCGCTGCGCATGTTGTTCGAGGCGTCGACCGTCGAATGTCTTGCGGCTCGTCTGGAACACGGCGATGCGGCCGGACCCCGGCGTCCGCTGGTGGCAACCGAGCGACCTGCACAGATCCCGCTGTCCCTGGCTCAGCAGCGCTACTGGTTCCTCAACCAGTTCGACACCGCGTCGTCCGCAGTCGACAACATCCCGATCGCGGTGCGCCTCCTCGGCGAACTGGATGCCGCGGCCTTGCATGCTGCAGCCCTCGATGTGATTGCGCGCCACGAATCGTTGCGCACGATGTACCCGGATTCGCCGGACGGACCACACCAGGTCGTGATCCCGATGGATCAGGTGGAGCCGGATCTCGCGATCCAGGACGTGGCCGACGATGAGCTCGAACCCGCGATCGTCGCATTCATGTCCACCACATTCGATGTGACGCAACAAGTTCCGGTTTCGGTGCGCATCTTCCGGGTGCGCGAGGACGAGCACATTCTCGCGCTCGTGGTCCACCACGTGTCGGCCGACGGAGCATCGGTCGGTCCACTGACCCGCGACCTCATGCGTGCCTACGCGGCACGTTCGCAGGGCGAGGCCCCCGGGTGGGAGCCCCTGCCCGTGCAGTACGCGGACTACGCGCTGTGGCAGCGAGAGATTCTCGGTTCGGAGGACGACCCCGAGTCGCTCGCCGCGAAGCAGGTCGACCACTGGAAGCGTGCGCTGGACGGCCTGCCCGATCAACTCGATCTGCCGTCGGATCGTCCGCGTCCGCCTAGTCAGAGTTTCCGCGGTGAATCCCTGCAGTTCACTCTCGCCCCCGAACTCCACAGCCGGCTGCAGGGGCTCGCGCGTTCGAAGAACGCCACCCTGTTCATGGTGGTCAACGCCGCATTCGCGACCTTGCTGGCGCGGTTGTCGGGAACCGACGACATCGCGATCGGTACGCCCATTGCGGGCCGCGGCGAGCGTGAGCTCGACGACCTGATCGGCATGTTCGTCAACACACTGGTGTTCCGTACCCGGGTCGACGGCAGCACGAGTTTCGCCGAGCTCCTCGAGCAGACCCGCGAGACGGATCTCGGTGCATTCGCCAACGCAGATGTGCCGTTCGAGCGTCTCGTCGAGGTGCTCAATCCGGTCCGTTCGACCGCGCGCAACCCGCTGTTCCAGGTGGGCCTGTCTTTCCAGAACCTGGCACGCACGGAGCTCGAACTGCCCGGATTGACGGTCAGTTCCACCGACTTCGAACTCCAGCTCGCCAAGACCGATCTGCAGCTCACCGTCTTCGATCACTACGACGACGACGGCGCGCCGGATCGGATCGACGCCACCTTCACCTACGCAACGGATCTGTTCGACGAGTCCACGGTCGACGGCTTCGCGCACCGCTTCGTGCGAGTCCTCGAAGCGGTTGTCGAGGATCCGACGATCCCGGTGGGCGATATCGAGCTGCTGGAGCCGGCCGAGAAGACGCGGACGCTCGCGACCTGGAACGACACCGCACGCGAAGTCACCGACTCGGCGACGCTGGTGGATCTGTTCGATGAGCAGGTCCGCCTCTACCCGGACGCGACCGCGGTGGTGTTCGACGGTGGGTTGCTCACCTACGGCGAGTTCGATGCCCGCGTCAACCGTTTGGCCCGGCACCTCATCGGGCTCGGTGTAACGCCGGAGACGACGGTCGTGCTGGCGATGCGCAGGTCGGTGGAACTGCTGGTGGGCATGTACGCCGTGGCAAAGGCCGGCGGTGCGTATGTGCCGGTGGACCCCGCTCAACCGGATGAGCGCAACGCGTACATTCTCGACACGGCCGCGCCGGTTGCGGTGTTGACGACGACCCGGGACGGGTTTGTGGCGACGGGGGACAGGTCTGTTTCCACCGTCGAGATCGATGTCGTCAATCTGTCCGAGTTCTCGGCGGAGCCCGTGGGCGACGTGGATCGTGGCGTGCCGCTGCGGTCGTCGAACACGGCGTATGTGATTTTCACGTCGGGTTCGACGGGCCGGCCGAAGGGTGTGGCGGTGCCGCACTCGGCGATCGTGAACCAGATGCTGTGGAAGCGGGATCATTTCGGTCTCGACGCGGATGATGCGGTGTTGCTCAAGACTGCGGCGACGTTCGACCTGTCGGTGTGGGAGTTCTGGTCGGCATTGGTCTCCGGTGGTCGTGTGGTGATCGCATCGCCGGACGGACATCGTGATCCGGCGTATCTGAATGCGTTGATCGCTGAGCAGGGTGTGACGACGTTGCATGTGGTGCCGTCGATGCTCGAGGCGCTGCTGGTGGAGTCGTCGGGTGTGTTGCCTCGGTCTTTGCGTCGGGTGTTGGCGATCGGTGAGGCGTTGCCGCCGTCGACGGCACAGCGGTTCGTGGCGTCCAACGACGCGCGGTTGGTGAACTTGTACGGCCCGACCGAGGCTGCGGTGTCGGTGACCGCCGGTGAGGTGGTGGATCCGTCGGGTACGTCGGTGTCGATCGGTGTGCCCGAGTGGAATACCCGGGTCTATGTGCTCGATGACCGGTTGCATCCGGTGCCGGTGGGTGTCGCGGGTGAGTTGTATCTGGCGGGTCTGCAGTTGGCGCGGGGTTATCACGGCCGGGTGGATCTGACCGCGGATCGTTTCGTGGCGTCGCCGTTTGCTGTGGGGGAGCGGCTGTATCGCACGGGTGACCTTGTTCGGTTCATTGCTGAGGGTGCGTTGGATTATCTGGGGCGTACGGACTTCCAGGTGAAGGTGCGTGGTTTCCGGATCGAGCTCGGTGAGATCGAGTCGGCGTTGCGCGGTGTGGACGGTGTCCGTGACGTGGCGGTGGTTGCTCGTGAAGACGAGCGCACGGGTGCGCACTTGGTGGCGTATGTGGTGCCGGAGTCGGGTGCCGGGTTCGATGTGGTGGCTGTGAAGTCCGAATTGGCGGCGGCGTTGCCGTCGTACATGGTGCCGTCGGCGTTTGTGGTGCTCGAGGCGTTGCCGTTGAATGTGAACGGGAAGTTGGATCGGAAGGCGTTGCCGGAGCCGGTGTTCGAGGCTCGTGAGTTCCGTGCGCCGGTGTCGCCGGTGGAGGAGTCGGTGGCGGCGGTGTTCGCCGAGGTACTCGGTATCGACCGGGTGGGTCTTGATGACGACTTCTTCGAGCTCGGCGGCAATTCGCTGCTCGCGACCCAGGTGGCATCGCGGTTGAGCTTCGCGCTCGGCACGAAGGTCCGGGTGCGCGCCCTGTTCGAATCACCGACGGTCGAGGCGCTTGCCGCGGCGGTCGAGTCGCAGGATGCAGAGATCCGCGTGCCGCTCGAAGCCGGTCACCGGCCAGACCGGGTCCCGCTCTCGCCCGCTCAGCAACGCATGTGGTTCCTCAACCGCTTCGACACCGACACCGCCGCCTACAACGTGCCGATGGCGATCCGGCTCAGCGGCGATCTCGACGTGGATGCGCTGCAGGCCGCAGTAGCCGACGTTGTCACGCGCCACGAATCGCTGCGCACCTACTATCCGGAATCCACGGACGGTCCGATTCAGGTGATCGTCCCGGCCACCGAGGTCACCCCGGATCTGCACCCGGTGAGGGTGGCCGAGCACGAGATCATCGACGCTGTGACCGCTGTGGGAGCCACCACGTTCGACGTCACCGATGAGGTACCGCTCGCTGCGAAACTCTTCCAGGTCGGAGAAACGGACTACGTGCTGGCGTTCGTCGTCCACCACATCTCCGCGGACGGCTCGTCGATGGGCCCATTGACCCGCGACCTGATGCAGGCGTATGTGGCGCGCTCCGAGGGCGGTGTCCCCACGTGGGAGGCGCTCGGGGTGCAGTACGCGGACTACGCCGTCTGGCAGCGAACGGTGCTCGGCTCGGAGAACGATCCCGACTCGATCGCGTCCAAGCAGGTCGGCTACTGGAAACAGGCCCTCGCGGGGCTACCGGATCAGCTGGATCTTCCGACCGATCGCCCGCGCCCCGCAGTGCAGTCGTTCCGCGGTGCCAGGGTGGACTTCACTGTCGACGCCGACCTGCATCAGCGACTGACCGATCTCGGCCGGCAGACCAACACGACGCTGTTCATGGTGCTGCACACCGCATTTGCGGTCTTCCTCGCACGGATGTCGGCGAGCGACGATATCGCGATCGGTACGCCGATCGCGGGTCGTGCCGAGCGTGAACTCGACGACCTGATCGGTATGTTCGCCAATACCCTGGTCTTCCGCACCCATGTGGATGGCCGGGCGAGCTTCACCGAGCTCCTCGAGGAGACCCGCGAGACGGATCTCGGCGCGTTCGCGAACGCAGACGTGCCGTTCGAGCGTCTCGTCGAGGTCCTCAACCCGGCTCGGTCGACCGCGCGGCACCCGCTGTTCCAGGTGGGTCTGTCGTTCCAGAACCTCGCCCAGTCGTCGCTCGAACTGCCCGGGCTCACGATCTCGGGAATCGACGCAGACATGGCGATCTCGCAGTTCGATCTGCACCTGATCGTCACCGATCGATACGACGCCGACGGTCGAGCCGCCGGTATCACCGGTTTCTTCACCTATGCGACCGATCTGTTCGACGAGTCGACGGTGGCAGGGTTCACCGGGCGCCTCACCCGGGTTCTCGACGCAGTGGTCACCGACGCGGCGATGCCGGTCGGGGATGTGCCGCTGCTCGACCCGGTCGAGAAGGCCCGGGTACTCGAAGCGTGGAACGACACCGCGCACGAAGTCGACGGTGCGGTCACGCTCGTCGATCTGTTCGACGAGCAGGTGCGACGCAACTCGGATGCCGTCGCGTTGGTGTTCGACGGCGGCTCGGTGACATACGGCGAGTTCGACGCTCGCGCCAACCGGCTCGCCCGGAAACTGATCTCGATGGGTGTCACGCCCGAGTCGACGGTGGTCCTCGCCATGCGTCGCTCGGTCGAACTGCTCGTGGGTATGTATGCCGTCGCCAAGGCCGGCGGTGTGTATGTGCCGGTGGATCCGGATCAGCCGGACGAGCGCAACGCGTTCATCGTCGAGGCGGCCGCGCCCGCGGTGGTGCTGACGACCGAGCGCGACGAGTTCGTCATACCTGGGGAGAACTCTGTCTCCACCGTCCTGGTGGATTCTGCGGATCTGTCCGGGTTCTCGGCAGAGCCGGTGACGGATGCCGATAGGCGTGCACCGTTGCGGTCGTCGAACACCGCGTATGTGATCTTCACGTCGGGTTCGACCGGCCGGCCGAAGGGTGTGGCGGTGCCGCACTCGGCGATCGTGAACCAGATGCTGTGGAAGCGAGATTATTTCGGTCTCGGTGCCGACGACGCGGTGCTGCTCAAGACGGTCGCGACATTCGACCTGTCGGTATGGGAGTTCTGGTCGGCACTGGTCTCCGGCGGTCGCGTGGTGATCGCATCGCCGGACGGGCATCGTGATCCGGCATATCTGAATGCGCTGATCGCCGAGCATGGTGTGACGACGTTGCATGTGGTGCCGTCGATGCTCGATGCGCTGATGACCGACGGTGAAGGCCGGTTGGCCAGGTCTCTGCGCCGCATCCTCGCCATCGGTGAGGCGTTGCCCGTGGCGACGGCGGAGCGTTTCGTCGAGCGCAACACCGCGCGGTTGGTGAATCTGTATGGCCCGACCGAGGCTGCGGTGTCGGTGACCGCGGGTGAGGTCGTCGAGCCCTCCGGAACATCGGTGTCGATCGGTGTGCCCGAGTGGAACACCCGGGCGTTCGTTCTCGACGAGCGGCTGAACCCGGTGCCGGTGGGTGTGCCGGGTGAGTTGTATCTGGCGGGCGCGCAGTTGGCGCGGGGCTATCACGATCGGGTGGATCTGACCGCGGAGCGTTTCGTCGCCTCGCCCTTCGGGTCGGGTGAGAGGCTGTACCGCACCGGTGACCTCGTGAAGTGGACGGCGCAGGGGGAGCTGGATTACCTGTCGCGGACCGATTTCCAGGTCAAGGTTCGTGGCTTCCGTATCGAGCTCGGTGAGATCGAGTCGGCGTTGCGGGAGCACGACGAAATCCGCGAGGTTGCGGTGATCGCACGTGAGGACGAGCGCACCGGTTCGCAATTGGTGGCGTATGTGGTGCCGAAGTCGGGCGTGGAACTCGATACGGCCGAGCTGAAGACCGCGCTGAGTTCCCGCCTCCCGTCGTACATGGTGCCTGCCGCGTTCATGATGCTCGACGGGTTGCCGTTGAATGTGAACGGTAAGTTGGACCGTAAGGCGTTGCCGGAGCCGGTATTCGAGGTTCGTGAGTTTCGGGCGCCGCGTACGCCGGTCGAGGAGATCGTCGCGGGTGTATTCGCGGATGTGCTCGGCGTGTCTCGGGTCGGAGTCGATGATGACTTCTTCGAACTCGGTGGCAACTCGCTTCTCGCAACGCAGGTGGTCTCACGCATCGGTGCAGCGCTGGGCACCCGCGTGCCGGTCCGGATCGTGTTCGACGCCCCCAATGTGGGTGCACTTGCTGTCGCTGCCGAGCAGCATGCGGACACCGAGTCGAGGGCACCACTCGTACCGCAGCCGCGCCCGGACAGGGTGCCGCTGTCGCTCGCGCAGCAGCGCATGTGGTTCCTCAACCGCTTCGACACCGACTCGTCGGTCAACAACATTCCGGTCGCTGTGCGTTTGACGGGCGAACTCGATGCGGGTGCGCTGCAGGCCGCAGTGCGGGACGTGCTGGCCCGGCACGAGGTGCTGCGCACGATCTACCCCGAGATCGACGGTCATCCCTTCCAGCAGATCGTTCCCGTGGCCGACGCCGCACTCGAGGTCGTCGCCGAAGTCGTCACCGAGGACGACCTCCTCGCACGTGTCGGAGAGGTGGTCTCGGCCGGGTTCGACGTCACCTCTGAGATCCCCTTGCGAGTAGCACTGTTCACTCTGTCGGACAGCAGGGGCGAGCGAAGCGACGGGGAGTTCGAGGGCGAACGACGTGGCGGGGAAATTGCTACGGATCATGTGTTGGTGTTCGTCGCGCACCACATCAGTGCCGACGGCTGGTCGATGGCACCGCTCACGCGGGACGTCATGACCGCCTACGTCTCCCGTGCCGCCGATTCGGCTCCGGGTTGGGCCCCCCTGCCCGTGCAGTACGCGGACTTCGCACTGTGGCAGCGCGCAGTCCTCGGATCCGAGGACGATCCACAGAGCGTGCTTTCCGCGCAGGCCGAATTCTGGAAGCGCACACTCGCGGGTGTCCCCGACGAGCTCAACCTGCCGATGGATCGTCCGCGGCCGTCGGTGCAGTCGTTCACCGGCGGCAAGGTCGAGTTCGCACTCGACGCGTCCACGCATCGTGAGCTCGCGGCGCTTGCCCGCCGGACCGGCACGACCATGTTCATGGTTCTGCACACGGCGTTGGCAGTGTTCCTCGCGCGCATGTCCGACTCCGACGACATCACGATAGGCACGCCGATCGCGGGTCGTGGCGAGTCGGAACTCGACGATCTGATCGGCATGTTCGTCAACACCCTGGTGTTGCGCAGCCGTGTCGATGCCGGTGACGGCTTCGAGGACCTGCTCGCGCGGGTGCGCGGGGCGGACCTCGAAGCGTTCGCACACGCCGATATTCCGTTCGAGCGTCTCGTCGAGGTGCTCAACCCCGAGCGGTCCACCGCGCGGCACCCGCTGTTCCAGGTGGTGCTGTCGTTCGAGAACATGCCGGAAACCGCCCTCGAACTGCCCGGACTGAGAGTGTCGGGCGTTCCGTTCGAGCTCGACATCGCGAAGTTCGATCTCGGACTGACCTTGCGCGAACACGTCGACGCCGCCGGTGATCCGGACGGACTCTCCGCGGAGTTCTCGTATGCGAGCGCATTGTTCGACCACACCACGGTCGAGCGGTTCGCAGAACGGTTCACGCGACTCGTGAACGGCATCGTCTCCGGGACCACGACCCCGGTCGGCGATCTGCCGCTGCTCGGCGACGAGGAGTTCGCGCAGCTCACCCGCATGCGCGGGCACGACGTCCTGACCGAGCCGAAGACCCTCGCGGATTTCCTCACCATCGGTGTGACGATGGACCCCGACGCCACCGCAGTGCGTTACGAGGGGCGGTCGATCACCTACCGCGAGATCGACGAGGCGTCGTCGAAGCTCGCCCGGGTGCTCATCGATCGGGGAATCGGAGCCGAGGACTTCGTCGCCGTCTCCTTCCCGCGTTCGTACGACATGGCGGTCACCGTCATGGCCGTCGCGAAGACCGGCGCCGCACATGTGCCGGTGGACCCCACGTACCCCGCCGAGCGAGTGCGGTACATGCTGTCGGATTCCGGTGCAGCACTGGGTATCACCTCGTCGCAGCACGCCACAGGTCTGCCCGACGACGCGGAATGGCTCCTCGTTGACGACCCCGACTTCATCGCGGAGGTCACCGTTCGTGCGTCCACACCGATCAGCGACACGGATCGCGTACGCCCCACTCACGTGCACCAGCCCGCATACCTGATCTACACCTCGGGTTCGACGGGACAGCCCAAGGGCGTCGTCGTCACCCACTCGGGTCTCGCCGGCCTGAAGGACATGGTCACCGACCTGTACGGCGTGACCTCCGAGTCGCGGTTCCTGCAGATCTGCTCGCCCAGCTTCGACCCGTCGGTGCTCGAGTGGATGGCAGCCTTCTCGTTCGGTGCCACGTTGGTCATCGTGCCGTCGACGATCATCGGTGGCCCCGATCTCGCGGAGTTGCTGCGCACCGAACGGGTCACGCACACGATCATCACCCCGGCGGTGCTCGGGACGATGGAGTCCGACGGCGTCGACAGCTTCGAAGTGCTGTCGGTCGGCGGCGACGTCACCACGCCGGAACTGTTGTCGGAGTGGTCGAAGCGCACGACCTACGTCAACGCGTACGGGCCCACCGAGGCCACGATCGTGTCGACCTTCGGGCAGATGGTGCCGGAGCGGCCGATCACGATCGGTGAGCCCATCGTCGGCATGACCACTCTGGTGCTCGATTCACGCCTGCGCCCGGTGGCGGCCGGTATGGCCGGCGAGCTGTACGTGGCCGGTCGAGCCCTTGCACGCGGTTACCACCGACGTAACATCCTCACTGCCGAGCGGTTCGTTCCCGACCCGTATGGCGAAGCCGGCGATCGCATGTACCGGACGGGCGACGTGGTGAGGTGGCGTGCCGTCGAAGGTCGGCTCGAGCTCGAGTTCGTGGGGCGCAGCGATTTCCAGGTGAAGGTGCGCGGTTTCCGTATCGAACTCGGCGAGATCGACGCGGTGCTCTCTGCGCACGACACCGTCAACTGGGCAACCACTCTCGGTCGTTCCACAGCGTCGGGTGCGACGGTGTTGGTGTCGTATGTGTTGCCGGTGAAGGGCCGGACTGTGGATGTGGCGGGGTTGACGGAGTTCGTGGCTCGGTCGTTGCCGCCGCATATGGTGCCGTCGGCGATCGTGGTGCTCGATGAGGTGCCGTTGACGCCGGTGGGCAAGTTGGATCGTGATGCGTTGCCGGAGCCGGTGCTCGAGGAGCGTGAGTATCGTGCGGCCGGTAGTGAGGTCGAGGAGATCATTGCGGAGGTGTTCGCGGAGGTTCTGCACTTGGAGAAGGTGAGTGTGGACGAGTCGTTCTTCGCGCTCGGTGGTGATTCGATCGTGTCGATTCAGTTGGTGTCGAGGGCGAAGGCTCGTGGTGTGGTGTTCACGCCGCGGGATGTGTTCGAGCGGCGTTCGGTGGCAGGCCTGGCGGAGGTCGCCTCACGTGTCGATGCAGGTGCGCCGCAGAAGCTGGCCGAACTTCCGGGTGGCGGTGTCGGTGATGTTCCGTTGACGCCGATCATGCGTGAGGTGCTGGGCTGGCCGGGTGGTTTCGACCGGTTCTCGCAGACCATCGCAGTCAACCTTCCGCAGGACATCACCGCGGAGGTGCTCGAGCGGACCATCGGTGCCGTGGTGGAGCACCACGATGCGCTGCGGTCGATCCTCGAACACCGTGGGGAGGAGACAACACTGCGCATTCGCGCGGCGGGCACTGTCGACGCTGCATCCCTGATCACCAGGGTCGAGGTCGCGGCCGAGATCTCCGACGACGATCTTACCGAGATTGCTTCGCGCGAACTCGATTCCGCGCTCGGGCGTCTCGACCCGGCATCGGGGGCGGTGCTGCAGTTCGTGTGGTTCGACTTCACCGGCGACATCCGGCCGGGTGTGTTGCTGATCGTCGCACATCACCTGGTGATGGACGGTGTGTCGTGGCGAATCCTGTTGCCGGACCTCGGTCTTGCGTGGGGGCAGGTCGTCTCCGGGCAGGATGTACAGCTCGCCGAGATCGGGACGTCGTTGCGGCGCTGGGCACACGGCCTCGTCGAGGCGGCACCGTCGCATCGCGACGAACTGGGGCTCTGGGAGCAGATTCTCGAGGGGCCCGACCCGCTGCTCGCACAGCGTCCGTTCGACCCTGCGGTGGATGTCACCTCCACCGTGGAGCGCATCGAACTGACCCTGGATTCACGGCAGACCGAGGCGTTGCTGACGTCGGTGCCGTCGTTGTTCCGTGGTGGTGTTGCCGATGGTCTGGTGGCGGCTTTGGGGTTGGCGTTGGTGCGGTGGCG
>NZ_SLVY01000004.1 GCF_004345605.1 Rhodococcus sp. SMB37 | reverse complement strand
AATATCGCTGCGGCCTGCCGACGGTATCAACTCTGCATTCAGGATGCGATAGAACTGGTTCTCACCAGCGGAAAGACGACTTTGACGTGACCCTGTTCACCACCCGGCGGATTGTCCATGTACGCGGCCTTGCGATCGGTTTGCCCATTCGGGAAGGTGTACTCCCCGGTTCCGATCGTCATCCAGCGAAAGTACTGTCCAGGCGTACAAGAAACTGCTGATACCACTTTCACGGTCCTTGCAGTTTTGATGTTCTGAGCCGCATTTCCACCATCGACAATGGTCTTTCCCGGCTTTGGGATCTGAGGCTGGATTTGAGGGACACCCCACCACCTAAGTCGGTAGCTGGCAGCTTTGGCAAGGTTTCTGGCGGGAACCGAGACAGAAGGACAAGTAGATTTGACCTGAGTGTGAATTTCCCTCGGATACAGTAGGGCACCGTTAGCACGAGCCCTTGAATCGTGGGGATTGGCAACGATAATCCTGCAACCCGTCTCGGGTAGAGGGTCGCCGTCCGGGTCAGTCTCTCCAGGGTCACCCTCGGCTAGTGGCTGAACATCTTGAGGTGAGGGTGAATCGCTTTGATCTTGGGTCGAGGCGTCCACGCCCCCAGGGTCGGTGTAATCGGCTGATTCACGGGGAAGATTTGACGGTGCAACGTCCGCTGGTGTAATAGGGTCGCCGGGGCGCCAGTCAATTGTTCCACTCTGAAAATTTTGAGCCCAGCCGCCATCTAATGAGTATTCGTTGGTAGTGGGAAATCCGAACCGGCTTGTCTCCCAGCCGCGACTTGCCCAGTTCTCGCGTATCGCACCCCATATGGTGAATACGCTAGGCTAGCCGACACCCGGACCGCAGGCACCACAAGCGAGGGCAGCATGAGCGAGCACAACCACGGCCAGGACACGACGGCTCCCGAACCACTCCGTATCGACGGCGCGCTGGCGGTCGCAACCGAGGAGTACACGCAGCTCCGCGACCTGGCGATCCGCGCGCTCAGCGAACTGCTCGGCAGCGCACCGGAGACCGACGAGGACGGCGACATCGCGATTCCCGTCCACGGGTTCGGTGTGTACGTGACGGTCGCGGAGGACGGCCCGCAGCTGCACATCTGGTCGTCGCTGCTCGGTGATCTCGCCGACCGCTCCAAGGCTGCCGATGAGCTTGCCGACCTGTCGAGCGAGTGGGCGCGTCTGCGCTTCACCATCCAGGACGGGCACCTGCTCGTCTCGACAATCCTCGACGCAGATCCCTTCGCGCCGCAGCATCTGATCAACCTGATCGACGAGATCCACGACCTCACACACGATCTCGACGACGACTTCGCAGCGCGATTCGGTGGTGTCCTCGACTGCGATGCCGACGACACCTCGTACGCCGGACCGTGCGGGGGCGGCGGCTGTGGTGAGGGCTGCACGTGCGGCCACAGTGGCGAGGATGCGGGTGACCTCGGTGCGGACATCCCGGTCGGACAGCCCGAGGCGTAGTCACTCGGCGCACCCCATTTCGCCGCTAACCTGGAAGGCATGAGGATAGGTGCTCATGTCCGGCAGGACGACGATCCCATCGGCCAGGGGGAACGGCTCGGCGCAGACCTGGTGCAACTGTTCCTGTCGGACCCGCAGAAATGGCACACGCCGGGCGAGCATCCTCGGACCGAGCAGATTCTCGCGTCCGAGATCGACGTCGTGGTGCACTCGCCGTACGTCATCAACGTGGCGAGCCTGAACAACAGGCTTCGTATGCCGTCGCGTAAAGCCGTCGCCGAGCACGCCGACGCCGCGGCGAAGATCGGCGCCTTCGGCCTCGTCGTGCACGGCGGGCACGTCCGCGACGGCGAGAGCGTGGCGTCCGGCGTCCAGAACTGGCGCAAACTGTTCGAACGGCAGGAGGACAAGGGCGGGTTCGCGGTGCCGATCCTCGTCGAGAACACCGCCGGCGGGGATTTCGCGATGGCCCGCTACATCGACGCCATCGGCCGGTTGTGGGATGTGATCGGCGACTACGACGTCGGGTTCTGTCTCGACACGTGCCACGCGTGGGCGGCGGGTGAGGATCTCGTCGACGCCGTCGAACGGGTGCGGGCACTGACCGGTCGCATCGATCTCGTGCATCTGAACAACTCTCGCGACGAGTTCGATTCGGCCCGCGACCGCCACGCGAATCTCGCCGACGGCACCATCGACCCGCAGTTGCTCGCCGAGGTCGCGTTGAAGGCGAATGCACCGGTGATCCTGGAGACACCCGCAGGCGGACTCGCCGACGACATCGCCTACCTGCGTGAGCAGACTTCCTGAGCGGTGGTTCCCCGATCCGGCGACTGCCGCCGTGATGAATTCCGGTCTCCCGTTCGGTCTATCCGAGCATGACCATGACAACGACAGTGCTGAGTGTGTCGGTTCCGGTGACCGACCAGGATGCCGCCCTGAAGTTCTACACCGAGGTACTGGGGTGCGAACTCCGCACCGACATCGAGATCTGGCCTGGTGCACGGCTGGTCGAGGTCGCACCGCCCGGTTCGGACGTCTCGCTGCTGCTCCTCGAGCCTGACAGCGAGATCCCGGTCGCGATCCGCTTGGGCACCACCGACGCTCGGGCAGCACACGACGCGATCCGCGCGTCCGGGACCACCCTGCACAACGACGATCCGATCCGGATGGAGGGTGTGCCGGCGATGTTCTCCTTCGCCGACCCCGACGGCAACGGACTGGTCTATCTGGAGGACAACTCGTGAACGCCCAGAACACGTAGCAACGCGAGCGACTCCGCAGCGTGTGTCCCGGGTGCAGCCGAGTACACGATGACCGATTGGTCGACATCCGGGATGTGCAAGGCGTCGCAGTCGAGAACGATCGGACCCAACGCGGGATGATTCACCGTCTTCGTGTGGTTCCGCCACCCTCCGACGGTGCCCTTGTCCCACAACTCGGCGAAGTGTGCCGACTTGGTCCGTAGTTCGTGCACGAGCGCGCTCGAGCCCGTGTCGTCGGGGTACCGGGCAGCCGCCGACCGAAGACTCCCGACCGACTGCTGCGCCGTCGCCTCGAATTCCTCTTCGGTGGCACCGACCGTGCTCATCCGAGGATCCGCTGGATCGGGGAGGAACCGCAGTCTGTTGATATTCCGGCGATGCGGTGGCAACGCCGACCAATCACCCTGCAGCGCAGAGGCCATCGCGTTCCACGCGAGGACATCACCCTTCGCGCTCATCACCACGACGGGCAGGTCTGCGAACCGGTCGATCAGGCGCAGCACACTGGGCCGCACGTGCATGTCGATCACGCCCGGGCCGGGAGGCGCAACACCTGCCAGATGGAACAACTGGTTGCGTCCGTCGAGATCGAGTCGTAGCGCCCTGGCCAGCGCTCCGAGGACCTGCGCTGACGGAACCGATCCGCGTCCCTGTTCGAGTCGGACGACGTAGTCGACACTGATGCCCGCGAGCATCGCCACCTCCTCGCGGCGCAACCCGGGGGTGCGACGGTGCACCCCTGACGGCAGACCGACCTCACCCGGTGAGATCAGTTCTCGAGCGTGTCGCAGCACTGCCGCCAGTTCGGTGCGGTTGATGGCCATGGAATCCAGCATGACGTCTTGTCGTGGCATATGGGTAGTACGGTCGATCCCACGATCGTCCGGCCCTGGTAGAACGCGAACCAGCGGGCGACCGTGATGACATGACCACTCACATTGCATCCACAGTCCTCGTCACCGGCGCCACCGGAGGCCTCGGCGCCGAAACCTGCCGTCGTCTTGCCGCTTCCGGACACACCGTCTGGATGGGCGTGCGCACTCTCGAAGCCGGCCACGACGTTGCGGGGAAGATCAGAGCCGACAGCCCCGACGCCCACGTCCGCGTCGTCGAACTCGATGTCACGAGCGACGACTCCGTCGCCGCCGCCTACCGGGCGGTGTCGGAGTCCGGCACCGGTCTCGATGTCCTCGTCAACAACGCCGGTATCGCGGGCAGTGTCGCTGCACCCGCCGACACCGTCCCCACCGATTTCCTTCCGGTGTTCGGTGTGAACCTGCTCGGGCCGGTCCGCGTGACCCACGCCTTCCTGCCGCTGCTCGCGCAGTCCCCGTCGCCGCGGTTGGTGATGGTATCGAGCGGAATGGGTTCGTTCGCCGTGACGAACGATCCCGCACGGATCGAATCGACGTTGCACGGGCTGGTGTATCCGTCGTCGAAGGCGGCCTTGAACATGGTGACCACGATGTACGCCAAGGCACTTCCAGGTATTCGGGTCGTGGCTGCCGATCCTGGCTACACCGCCACCGCGCTCAACGGTTTCTCCGGCACCCAATCGGTCGAGGAAGGCACCGACGCGATCGTCGAGGCGTGTACCGCCTATTCACCGGCGGGGATGTTCATCGACCGTCACGGACCCGTGCCGTGGTGATCCGGCGTGGTGCCGTCGGGTAGCTCGCCGGTGAGATAGCGCTGCACTGTCGGCGCGATGATCTCGATGAGTTGCTCGGGCGGCAACGACGCCAACGGCTCGAACCCGAGGACGTAGCGCACCAGCATCACCCCTGTCATCTGGGTTGCCACCAATTCGGCGCGCAACCGGCCGGCGCCTTCGGGAATGTCGATCCTGCCGAGGAGTGGTTCGAGCGCGACCTCGAGCAGGAACGTCCGGATCAGCCCGGTGTCGCCGCCCGCGATCTGTGCACGGAACATCGCCACTGCCGCGTCGCGGTGCGGGGACTCCCACACTCCGATCAGTGCGGAGGCGAGTGCGTGACCGAGTTCCTCGACCGGCGTCTCGTACACCGGCGCGAGAACATCTCGAGGATCGACGGGCAACGCGATGGATGCGGTGAACAGCGCCATCTTCGTGCCGAAGTAGTGGTGCACGAGCGCTGGATCCACACCTGCGCGTGCCGCCACGGCGCGCACGGTCGTCTTGTCGAACCCATGGGAGGCAAACAGCTCCCGCGCCGAGGCGAGGATCGACTCGCGGGCACCCGAGTTGCCGGGGCGTCGGCCCGGACGCCGAGCGCCCGGCGATTCGGTGGTCACTCCGTCCGCCGGCGCAGTGTCGCAGCGCCGAACGCAAGGGCTGCCGCGGCGAAAGCAGCAACGACGACGAGGTCACGCACCATGACGGCGGTGGTCCCTGGGTACCGGGTGATCTCCTGCAGCGCCTCCACCGCATAGCTGAGCGGGAGCACGTTGCTGATCCAGCGCAGCCAGTCCGGCAGTTGATCGCGCGGAACGAGTAGACCGCACAGCAGGAACTGCGGGATGACGAGCACCGGCATGAATTGCACGGCTTGAAATTCGGTGCGGGCGAAGGCGCTACACAACAATCCCAGCGACACACCGAGTACCGCGACCAGCACCGCCGTCACGAGCACCCATGCCACCGACCCCGCGCTGGTGACGCCGAGCAGCCAGAACGCCACGGCGCACGCAAGCCCGGCCTGAAGTGCCGCTGCGAGGGAGAACGCGCTGCCGTATCCGGCAAGCAGGTCGAGTTTCGTCAACGGCGTGGTGAGGAGCCGCTCGAGCGTGCCCGAGCTTCGCTCGCGCTGCATCGCAATGGACGTGACCAGGAACATCACGACGAACGGCAGGATCCCGAGCATGGTCACGGCGATCCGATCGAACAGCGAGAAGCCGCCCGGCCCGACAGGTGCGTTCTGGTACATGAAGTACAGAAGGATCATCAGCAGGCTCGGCACGAACACGATCATGGCGACCGTGCGGTGGTCGGATCTGAGCTGCCGAAGGATTCGGGTGGTGGTGGAGGCATAGATGACGGCGCTCATGATCATGCTCCCGTCGAGGTTCGGATCAGGTGGAGGAAGGCGTTTTCGAGGCTCGGCTCGCCGGTCCGATCGCGCAGTTCGCCCGGCGTGAGTTGCGCGATCAATCGGCCGTCTCGGAGCAGGACCAGTTCGTCGCAGTGGTCGGCCTCATCCATGACGTGGCTGGAGACGAGGAGTGTGGTGCCACGCGCAGCCAGGGTTCGGAAGTGTTCCCACAGTTCTGCACGCAGGACCGGATCGAGGCCGACGGTGGGCTCGTCGAGTACGAGAAGCTCGGGGTCTCCGACGAGGGAACACGCGAGTGAGAGGCGCCCGAGCTGGCCTCCCGAGAGAGCACTCGCGGCATTGCGTGCATGGTCCGTCAGTCCCACTGCGGCGATCGTGTCGGCGACGGCGGAGCCTCGTCGGCCGTAGAGCGCAGCGAAGTAGGAGACGTTCTCGGTGACCGACAGGTCGAGGTACACGCTCGGCGCCTGGGTGACGTACCCGACGCGTCGGCGTAGGTCTGCGGAACCGGCGGGTTTCCCGAGCACGGTGACACTGCCGGATTCGACGATCTGGGTGCCGACGATCGATCGCATCAGCGTGGTCTTTCCACAACCGGAGGGGCCGAGCAACCCGGTGATCGATCCGCGGGCGACCTTCACGTTCACATCTACGAGCGCTCGGTGGGTGCCGCGGCGGACCTGCAGATCACGGACGTCGACGGCGAAGGATTCGGAAGCGATATTCATGGCGCACTCAATTCATCGAGTGTTGAATTGTGCAACCCGGGCCCGCCCGCGTCAATACCTCCATCGCGCCTCCCTCGATCCCGCGATGTCACGCCGTATCATGAGGCGCATGCTTCGCACCCGTCACGCCCTCGCCGTCACCGCCGCCGCGTTGGTTCTTGCGGGGTGCACCGCCAGCGGGGATCCCGTACCCGATCCCGCCGCGTCCATCGAGACGCAGGTCGAGTCGCCGGATGCTCCGGCGACCACCCCGACCGACACAGCCGACAAGGTCTCTCCCGCGGGGGACGGCGCGAAGCTCACGGTCACCGATATCCGCACCGGCAGGCACGACGGCTTCGACCGCGTCGTCTACGAACTGGGCGGGGAGGGCACGCCCGGCTGGCGTGTCGGCTATGTCGACGAGGCGGTCCAGGACGGCAGCGGTAACGAGATCCCGCTCGCGGGAAGCGCTGTGATCCAGGTGCTCATCGACGGATCCGCGTATCCTTTCGACAGCGGTGTCGAGCCGTACTCGGGCCCCAACCCGGTTCTCGGGTCGCCGGGCGGCTCGGTGGTGGAGGTCAACGGCTCGGGCGTGTTCGAGGGCGTGACCCAGTCGTTCATCGGAGTGGCCGCCCCAGAGACTCCGTTCTCCGTCTCTGCCCTCACCGATCCCACCCGCCTGGTGATCGACGTGGCGAACTAGCTGCTCTCCCCCGCGCCTACGCTTGACCTCGAGCGCGCTCGAGGTTCTAACGTCGAGCGCGACACAAGGAGGGCTCACCCATGAGCATGGAAGTCACGGCGTGGAACGCGATGTACAACGCGATGCACGCCGAGAGCGACCGACGCCCGTTCTCGCGCGCAACAATGCGCAGGATCGGCGCATTCGCGCGGCCACATCGGCGCAACATCATCGCGTACTTGATCCTGAGTGTGCTCATCGCAGCACTCGGGGTGGCGACACCGGTCCTCGCCGGCCGTGTCATCGACGCGATCGTCGACAACGCAGCGCTGTCGGTCATCGTATGGCTGGCGGTCATCATTGCCGCGATCGCGCTGGTCGAGGCAGGTCTGGGCATCGTCAATCGGTGGCTGTCGTCCAGCATCGGTGAAGACCTGATTCTCGATCTGCGCACAACGGTCTTCGATCATGTGCAGCGCATGCCGATCGCGTTCTTCACCCGCACTCGCACCGGTGCGCTGGTCTCGCGACTGAACAACGACGTGATAGGTGCGCAGCGCGCGTTCAGCGACACGCTGTCGGGTGTCGCCGGAAACGTCGTCACGCTGGTGATCACTCTTGTCGTCATGTTCGGCATCTCGTGGCAGATCACCCTGCTGGCGCTGCTGCTGTTGCCGATCTTCATCATTCCCGCACGCACGATGGGCGCGAAGCTCGCTCAGCTGAGCCGCGAAGCGGCCAACCACAATTCGGTGATGAACACACAGATGACCGAGCGATTCTCGGCACCCGGCGCGACGCTGGTCAAGCTGTTCGGACGCCCCGCCCACGAATCGTCCGAGTTCGCGGTGCGCGCACGACGCGTCCGCAACATCGGTGTTCGCACCGCGATGCTCCAGACCGTGTTCGTGACCGCCCTGACGCTCGTCTCTGCGCTCGCGCTCGCACTGGTCTACGGACTCGGCGGCTTCTACGCGCTACGTGGACAGCTCGATCCGGGTTCGGTCGTGGCGATGGCGATGTTGCTCACCCGCCTGTACTCTCCCCTGACCGCGCTGGCCAGCGCGCGGATGGACGTGATGAGTGCGCTGGTGAGCTTCGAGCGGGTCTTCGAAATCCTCGACCTCACACCACTGATCCGCGAGATCCCCGACGCGGAACCCGTTCCGGACGGCCCGGTCGCAGTGGAGGTGCGCGATGTGGGTTTCGCCTATCCGTCGGCCGACAAGGTGTCGCTCGCATCGCTCGAGGAGGTCGCGGTGCTCGACTCGCGCGGCGGCGAGACGGTGCTGCACGACGTGTCGTTCCGCGTCGAGCCGGGCGAGATGGTCGCACTCGTCGGATCCTCGGGAGCGGGGAAATCCACTATTGCGCAGCTGATTCCGCGGTTGTACGACGTCGATACGGGAACCGTACTGCTCAGCGACACGGACGTGCGAACCTTGACTGCGGATTCGATACGGGAGACGGTCGGCCTCGTGACGCAGGACGGCCACCTGTTCCACGACACGGTTCGCGGGAATCTGCTGCTGGCCCGGCCCGAGGCCACCGAGGAGCAGGTATGGGACGCACTGCGCCGCGCCCGGCTCGACGAACTCATCCGGAGCCTGCCGAGTGGTCTCGACACGGTCGTCGGCGAACGCGGCTACCGCCTGTCGGGTGGTGAGCGTCAGCGATTGACCATCGCGCGTCTGCTGCTGGCACAACCGCGTGTGGTGATCCTCGACGAAGCGACCGCGCATCTGGATTCGACGTCCGAAGCCGCCGTGCAGGAAGCACTCACCGAGGCACTCGCAGGGCGCACATCGGTCGTGATCGCGCACCGCTTGTCGACGATTCGGGCGGCCGATCAGATTCTCGTGGTCGAGGCCGGGCGCATCGTCGAACGCGGCGGGCACCAGGAGTTGCTCGCGGCCGGAGGACGCTACGCCGAGCTGTATCGCACCCAATTCGCAGATTCCGGACCGAAGTCGTCCGCGAATGCGCCGATACTTCAGGCATGACGACACAGACCGACCGAGAAACCGAACTGCTGCTGACGATCCTCGCAAACCAGTTCGCCGGACTACGCCGATCGTTGTCCGGTCTGACAGCGGAACAGGCGCGCAGTATCCCGAGCGCGTCGGCGATGAGCTTGGCGGCGCTGCTCAACCACCTGATCGACGGTCTCGAAGCGACCATCAACCGGATCTCCGGTGAGCAGAGCCGCACCTCCGACCCGGTCGCCGCGTGGATGGCCGGATGGGAGGTCGACGACGAAGAGTCCGTCGCCGACCAGGTCGCGCGCCTCGATGCCACAGCCGGTCGTTTCGCGGCGAGGCTGCGCGCGGAACCCGACCTCGACCGCGTCGTCGACATTCCCGCGGGGGCCGCAGTCTGGCTCGATCAGGGCGTGCCGTTCACCGTGCGGTTCCTGGTCCTGCACCAAGTCGAGGAGTGGGCCCGGCATGCCGGCCACGCCGACATCATCCGGGAATCGATCGACGGCGCCACCGCCGATGTTCTGGCGGAGGCGCCGTGATCGATACCCTGTGAACGACTTTCAGTCGCGATAGCCGCCGCGACCACCGCGGTCGCTGCGATCACTCCGGTGAGTGAAGTCGCCGCTGCTGCCGTAGTCCTTGCGGCCACCGCGACGATCGCCACCGCGGTCTCCGCGGTCGCCTCCGCGTCGGTCTCCACCTCGACGATCGCCACCGCGATCACCGCCGCCGCGGTACGACGAGGGACGTCCGCCCGGTGCACCGGCGTCGCGCTGAAGCTGGATCAGCACACCGGAGATCCGGGTGGCGCGCAGCGCCTCGAGGGCCTGCTGCGGCAGGTCCTTGGGGAGCTCGACGAGACTGTGGTCGGCGCGGATGCTGATATGCCCGAAGTCGCCGCGGCGCAGGCCGCCTTCGTTGGCGATCGCACCGACGATCGCGCCCGGCTGCACGCGATGGCGCTTGCCCACCGCGATGCGGTAGGTCGCCATCTCCTGGCCGTCGCGACCGACCTTCGGCCCGTCGTCGAAACGGCGGGGCGGACGCTCGCGGGGTTCACGCTCGCGGCGAGCCGGGGCGACGGGCTCCGGCTGTTCCTCCATGAGGAACGAATCGCCATCGCGCGACAGCACGGCCAGCGCGGCCGCGATGTCGGCGAGCGGAACATCGTGTTCGCGCTCGTAGTCCTCGATGAACGTGCGGAACAGTTGCAGGTGCTCGGATGTCAGCGCCTCGGTGATCGAGTCGTTGAACTTGGCCACACGCTGTGCGTTGACATCGTCGACGCTGGGTAGCTGGATCTCGGTGACCGGCTGGCGGGTGGCCCGTTCGATCGCCTTGAGCAGGTGCCGCTCGCGCGGCGCCACGAACAGCAGTGCGTCGCCGCTGCGTCCCGCGCGACCGGTCCGGCCGATGCGGTGCACATACGACTCGGTGTCGTGGGGGATGTCGTAGTTGACGACGTGGCTGATGCGTTCCACGTCGAGTCCGCGGGCCGCGACGTCGGTCGCGACCAGAATGTCGAGCGCTCCGCTCTTGAGCTGACCGATGGTCCGCTCACGTTGCGCCTGCACGATGTCGCCGTTGATGGCCGCGGCGGAGAAGCCTCGGGCACGGAGCCGTTCTGCCAGATCTTCGGTGGCCTGCTTCGTTCGAACGAAGATGATCATCGCCTCGAACGACTCGACCTCGAGGATCCGCGTCAACGCATCGAGCTTGCGCTGGTGCGACACGAGCACCCAGCGCTGGGTGGTGTTGGAGGAGGTCGTGGTCTTCGACTTGACCGTGATCTCCTGCGGGTTGTTCAGGTACTGCTTCGACAGCCGGCGAATTGCGCCGGGCATCGTCGCCGAGAACAACGCGACCTGCTTGGTGTCGGGGGTGTCGGCAAGGATCCGCTCGACATCTTCCTGGAAGCCCATCGTGAGCATCTCGTCGGCCTCGTCGAGGACGAGGAACTCGAGCTCCGAGATGTCGAGGGTGCCCTTGGAAAGGTGATCGATCACACGTCCGGGAGTGCCGACGATGACCTGAGCACCGCGGCGCAGCCCGGAGAGCTGGACACCGTAGGCCTGACCGCCGTAGATGGGCAACACATGCAGGCCCGGGATGTGCGACGAATACTTACCGAAAGCCTCCGCGACCTGCAGCGCGAGTTCTCGGGTGGGCGCAAGCACGAGCGCCTGGGGCCGCTTCTTCGAGGTGTCGATCCGGGAGAGGATGGGCACTGCGAACGCGGCAGTCTTGCCGGTGCCGGTCTGAGCGAGACCGACGACGTCCCGACCCTCCAGCAGTGGTGGGATGGTTGCCGCCTGGATCGGCGACGGGGACTCATAACCCACGTCCGAAAGAGCCTTCAGCACACGGTCGTCGATGTCGAGATCGGCAAACGTGAGGGATGCGGTCTCCTGGTCGGGGGCGTCTTGAATTTCACTCATTTGACCAGCAGTTTATCGGATCGCTCGGCGATTCCGCGCCACACCCACGCAAGAGTGTGCCGAAACACGCCCCGAACAGTCGTGTGTCGGCACTCATGAGTCCCCTCGATCTGCGACTCTACCCGCTGGTAGAACAAGTGGAGCGCGCCCACCGTCGCCGCTCGGAAACAGCACCGCGCCGAGAGAGAAGAGTCGCCATCGTGTCGGATTCGATCGCCGTCCCCACCCACTGGTACAACATCGCCGGGGATCTACCGGTTGCTCCGCCGCCGCACCTGCACCCTGGCACCCGGGAACCGATCGCTGCGGACGACCTCGCTCCGCTGTTCGCCTCCGGCCTGATCGAGCAGGAGCTTTCGACCGAGACGGACATCGAGATCCCCGAGCCGATCCGCGAGGTGTACGGAACGTACCGTACGACCCCGCTGATCCGCGCCCGATCGTTCGAGAAGGCACTCGCCACACCCGCCCGCATCTACGTCAAGTACGAAGGTGTGAGCCCGGTCGGTAGCCACAAGGTCAACTCGGCGGTCGCGCAGGCCTACTACAACTCCATCGACGGCGTCGCGAAGCTGACGACGGAGACGGGTGCCGGCCAGTGGGGCTCGGCCCTCGCGTTCGCATGCGCCAAGTTCGGCATCGACCTCGAGGTGTGGCAGGTGCGCGCGTCGTACGATTCGAAGCCTTACCGCCGGTTCCTCATCGAGACATACGGCGGCACCGTACACCCGAGTCCGTCCGAGCTGACCGAAGCGGGACGCAAGGTCCTCGCGGAACTGCCGGACACGCCCGGTTCCCTCGGCATCGCAGTGTCCGAGGCGGTCGAGGTCGCCATCGGGGACGCCGCCGCCCGCTACACGCTCGGGAGCGTGCTCAACCACGTCGTGCTGCACCAGACGGTCATCGGCCTCGAGGCGGTCGACCAACTCCGTGCTGCAGGTGAGACGCAGGCCGACGTCGTGTTCGGTTGCGCCGGGGGTGGCTCCAACCTCGCCGGTCTGGCGTTTCCGTTCATCCGGGAGGTCCTCCGCGACCGCGCTGACACCCGCATCGTCGCGGTCGAGCCCGCGGCCTGCCCGTCCATCACCCAGGGTGAGTACCGCTACGACCACGGCGACATCGTGGGTCTGACCCCGCTGCTGAAGATGCACACGCTGGGCCAGGACTTCATCCCGGATCCGATCCACGCGGGCGGGCTGCGGTACCACGGAATGGCTCCGCTGCTCAGCCACACCGTCGAACTCGGTTACGTCCGCGGGCAGGCCGTCGAACAGACCGACGCCTTCGCGGCCGCCGTGACCTTCGCCCGCGCCGAAGGCATCGTTCCCGCGCCCGAGTCGTCGCACGCGATCGCCGCGGCCGCCGAGTACGCGCGCAGCCTGTCCGAGCCCGAGGTCATCGTGATCGGTCTGTCCGGGCACGGCCAGCTCGACCTCCCGGCGTATCACTCCTATCTGTCCGGCGAGCTGGGCTGATTTCATCCCGCGCCGAGTCCATACTGGGGTAGTGCGGCGGTACTCCTCGCGTGAAGAGGCCGGTCGGCGGCTCGCCCGCTCGGTCGAGCATCTCCGTGGAGCGGACAACGTCGTTCTCGCGTTGCCCCGCGGTGGGCTTCCGGTGGCCCGCGAAGTCGCCCGCGCTCTCGGTGCTCCGCTCGATGTCCTCGTCGTCCGCAAGCTCGGGGTGCCCTGGCATCCCGAGCTTGCGATGGGCGCGATCGCCGAGGGCGGCATCCGGGTTCTCAACGACGAGGTGATCCGGATCTCCAGGATCGGCGCCGAGTCCATCGAACACGTTCAGGCACACGAGCAGGTCGAGCTGGAACGTCGTGGCGCCCTGCTGCGTTCCGGTCGCGAACGTGTCGCACTGAGCGGGCGCACCGCCGTGATCGTCGACGACGGGATGGCAACCGGGGCGACCGCAGCGGTCGCATGCCTGGCCGCACGCGCTGCCGGTGCCACGCGAGTGGTGCTCGCGGTTCCGATCGCCTCCCCCGAGGCCTCGAGCCGGGTCGCTCGGGATGCGGACGAAGTGATCTGCCCGTGGACACCCCCGGGCTACGACTCCGTAGGGGCGGCCTATTCCGACTTCCATCAGCTGAGCGACGACGAAGCCGCAGGCATCCTGCGCGACAGGCATCCTGCGCGACAGCACGTAAGAGCGTCGAGCGACCCCTCAAGCTACCTGCGGGTAGCTTTCGTGTCGCAGATCACGCACAATGGACCCTGAAACTTCCCAAAACCGGCAGCCCGGGTGGTGCGGAAGCGAACGCTTTGTGATGCAATGCACACCGCAAGTTTCAAAAAGATGGAGGGGTCACAGATGGGTGAGATTGCCGTTCCGCAGTCGTTCGCGATTCCGGACGACGTGTCGATGGCAGATTCGGTGTTCCGGCACGAAAAGGAGTCTCCCGACTTCGTGCCATTCGAACGCCTCATCGACGGCGAGTGGGTACCGGTCACGGCAGTCCAGTTCGCCGCCGAGGTCCGCGCCGTGGCGAAGGGCCTGATGGCATCCGGGGTCGAGCTGGGCGACCGCGTCGCGATCCTCTCGAGCACCCGCTACGAATGGGTTCTGCTGGACTACGCGATCTGGACCGCAGGCGGTGCCACGGTCGCGATCTACGAGACCTCCGCGGCCGACCAGTCGAAGTGGATCCTCGAGGACTCGGGAACATCCCTTCTCATCGTCGAGAACACCGAGCAGGCCGACATCGTCCGTGAGGTCGCCGAGGCCGCACCGACCGTGCGCGAGCTCCTGCAGATCGATCCGGCCTCGGGCGCCAAGGGTGCAATCGAGGAACTCACCGCACGCGGCGCGGCGGTCACCGACGAGCAGGTCGAGGAACGCCGCAACCAGGTGAATGCGGAATCCGCCGCCACCCTCATCTACACCTCGGGCACCACCGGCCGGCCCAAGGGCGTGCAGCTCAAGCATCGCCACTTCTACGCCGAGTCCACCGCCGCCCAGCTGGGGCTACCCGACTCGATGGAGGCCGGTCAGCGCACGCTGCTGTTCCTGCCACTCGCTCACGTGTTCGCCCGGCTCATCTCCTTCGCGTCGTTCGATCACAAGGTCACTGTGGGTCACACCTCGGATCTGACCACCCTGCTCGACCAGTTCGCCGCGTTCAAGCCCAACTTCATCCTCTCGGTTCCGCGCGTGTTCGAGAAGGTCTACAACTCCGCCAAGCAGAAGGCGTACGACGGCGGCAAGGGCAAGATCTTCGACAAGGCAGCCGACACCGCGATCGAGTACAGCAAGGCACTCGAAGCGGGCGGTCCGGGCCTCGTTCTCAAGGCCAAGCACGCGCTGTTCGACAAGCTCGTCTACGGTAAGCTGCGCGATGCTCTCGGCGGAAACGCGACCCGGGCCGTGTCGGGCGGCGCTGCACTCGGTGCGCGTCTCGGTCACTTCTTCCGCGGTATCGGAGTGACGGTGTACGAAGGCTACGGTCTCACCGAGACCACCGGCGGCATCGTCATGAACACCCCGGAGAATCAGAAGGTCGGCACCGTCGGGCGTCCCCTCAACGGGCACACCGCGAAGATCGCCGAGGACGGCGAACTGCTTCTCAAGGGTCCTGTGGTGTTCGACGGCTACTGGCAGAACGACGCGGCCACCGCCGACTCGATCCGCGACGGCTGGTTCCACACCGGCGACATCGGAACGATCGACGCCGAGGGGTTCATCGCGATCACCGGACGTAAGAAGGAACTGCTCGTCACCGCCGGCGGCAAGAACGTCGCGCCCGCGATCCTCGAGGATTCCCTGCGTGCGCATCCGCTGATCAGCCAGGTCCTCGTCGTCGGCGATGCGAAGCCGTTCATCGGTGCGCTCATCACCATCGACGCGGAAACCCTCCCGGGCTGGCTCGAGCGCCACAGTCTGCCCGCGGACAGCACGATCGCAGATCTGATCAAGAACCCCGACCTGATCGCGGAGATCGATTCGGCCGTGGCAGCCACGAACGCCAAGGTGTCGAAGGCCGAGGCCATCAAGAAGTACCGCATCCTCGAGACCGACTTCTCGATCGAGACCGGCGAGCTCACCCCGACGCTCAAGCTCAAGCGCAACATCATCCACGACAAGCACGGGGCGGCTATCGAGGCGCTCTACTCCTGACCCGTCTGCCCTGTCCCGAGCACCACTGAGCGAAAGTGCCGTTCACTCGCCTGGTCGAGATGAACGGCACTTTCGCTCGCTCAGGGAAGCGGTCGGCGTCGGGCGGTGACCTCGAGGACGAATTCTGCGATGTCCCGGGTGACTGCACGATGGACCGGCTCGTGGAGCAGATCGTGCCCCGCATCGGGGTACTCGTCGAGCTGCAGGTTCGGTACCTCCGCGGCCCACGCCCGCACCGGTTCCACGGGGGCGAGCCGATCATCGATTCCGTGCACGGCAAGGACGGGCAGGCGGGATTCCGCCAGTGCCCGAGCGAACTCGGGGCGTGTCGCCGATCGCGGGGTCCCACACAGAACCGCGGCCCCGAAACGGTCGGTGTCGGTGCGCAGGAGCGCGAGCGCAGACGCTGCTCCGAGCGAATGCCCCATCAGCACAAGCGGGACCCCCGCGTCCTCCGCGATCGCGGTCAACGCGGACAGATCGGCCGCGTGGGACTCGACGGACCCGGGGGCATCGGGTTCGCCCTCCGACAATCCGTGCCCGGCCAGGTCGATGCCCCACAGTGCGATACCGCGAGCGCCGAGACCCGCGGCGAATCGGTGGTAATTGCCGGTGTGCTGCCTGATGCCGTGGGCGAAGACGACCCCGACCGAAGTCGCGTCGGTGTTCCAGCTGCGGTAGTGGATGCGGCCTGCGGCCCCGTCGAAGAACGGCATGGGTGCATTATCCGCTCACCGCCACCGAGCGTTCACCAGCAGTGCCCTTCACCTCGGTAGGTGGGAACGGCAGTGCGAGCACCGGCCTCGACGACGTGGATCTGCGCGAATCTCTCGCACAGCTCCCCCGCCTTCGCATGTCTGAACCACACACGTCCACCGATCGGGACATCCGAAGCGGCTCGGCCGCGCACCGGGGTCTGCACCTCCCCCGCTCCCTCGTTGCGCAGAAGCTTCAGTCCTGCGGGCCGGACCGGCCGGGGAACACGGGCCGCACCCGGCGGTCCCGACGCGATGTACCCGCCGCCGAACAGAGTGGTGATCGACGGCGCGGGTTTGCGCACTGCGGACAACGCGAAGAACAACGAAGGATTCGGCGTGAACGAGTCGTAGGCGTCGAACAAGGTCGGTACGTACAGCCCCGATCCGGCGGTGACCTCGGTGACCACCGGATCGGACGCACTCACCTCGAGTGATCCGGTGCCGCCGCTGTTGACGATCTCGAGGTCGCCGACCACGGCGCGGACCGCGTCGACCACGTCGCCGCGCCGTGTCGCGAGTTCCCGCGCCGATATTCTCTTGACCATCCGCACGGGCAGCGACGAGTCGGGCAGGCCCGCGATCTGCGCCTCGTAGAACATGATTCCGACGACGTCGAAACTGCCCGCCACAGCGAGCCTCGCGAGTTCGGCCGCTCGATCAGGGGTGCGCAGCGGTGACCGCCGCACCCCCAGGTGGATCGGTCCGACACGCAGTGACGCATCGACGTCGAGACACACGCGTGGGCGAACAGTTCCGGTGCCCAAGGCATTTCGGATCAGATCCAGCTGCGCGGGCGCATCGACCATCAGGGTCACCGACCCGAGCGCGACAGGGTCGGCAGCGAGTTCCGCGAGGCCCCCGCGGTCGACGGTGGGATACCCGAGCAAGATGTCGCGTGCACCGCGCCCGACGAGCCAGAGCGCCTCACGCAACGAATACGCCATGATGCCGCGGAACCCGCCCTGCGCGGTGAGACCGGAACCGAGCACCTCCTCGAGCACGGTTCGGCAGCGCACCGACTTACTCGCGACCCGGACGGGGGTGCCCGACGCACGATGGACGAGATCGTCCGCATTGGACCGCAATGTCGTCAGGTCCAATGCCGCGAAGGGTGGATCCAGATCCGACGTCGCTGCATCGATGCGGTCGAGAACAGCCGTGTTGCCGGGTACAGCCGTGTTGCCGGGTACAGCAGTGCTCAAGGGTGATCCCATCGGTGCGAGGGTGAGTGTGGTGCAGGGGTGAGTGTCAGGGTTTCCCGATGGCACGGGATGCGATGATCGCTGCCATGTCGTCGAGTTCGCTGACGATCGAATCACTTTCCCGGTCGACGAGCCAGCGCAGCGTCAGTCCGTCGATGAGCGCGAGCGCGATGCGCGCCACACATTCGATCGGCTCCGTCCACGTCGTTCCGGTCTGTTCGGCACACGCCGTCAGGAACGCGTGCGCCTGTTCGTCCATGATGCGGTACTGCTGCAGGGCTATGTCACCACCGAGCGCGGCCTCATTGCGGTGACGAAGCGAGTAGGTGGTGATCTCGTAGGTGAGGAGTTGACGTCCGGCGGTGGCCTCGATCGACGGCCACGCAGCACTGAGCCCTTTGAACAACAGTTCTCGCAGACCGCGAACGCCCTGCGGCGCGGGCTCGTCGTGGGGGATGTCGAACGCCGTGCGCATGGTGTCGGCGAGCTGCTGAATCAACGCCTCTGCCATCGCGACGACGAGGGCTTCCTTGCTGTCGAAACAGTAGTGCACCACCCCCAACGACACTCCGGCGTTCTCCGCAACTGCCCGGACGGTGACCGCGCCGACGCCACCGCCTTCGGCGAGTTCCAGTGCAGATTCGACGAGTTGGGTTCGACGCTCGTCCGCAGGTAACCGGTTCGACATGTCCCGATGGTAGTTCGCGACGGGGTCAGAAGCGGTGTATTGACCTGAACGCGTGTCCAGGTCGATCATGTGGGAATGGCGACGTGGCACAACTGGGCGCGAAACGAGCACTCGAGCCCCCGACGATTCGACACACCGGAAAGCACGGGCGAACTCGCAACAGTGGTCGCGCGCGCCGCCGAACAGGGCCGACACGTCAAGGCCGTCGGCGCGGGCCATTCGTTCACCGGCGTCGCCGTCACCGACGGAGTTCTGCTCTCACTCGACCGGATGACGGGGATCGAGACCGTGTTGCCCACGGCGACCGGTGCACTCGTGAGCGTGCAGGCGGGGACGCGCCTGCACGACCTGAGCGACCAACTGTGGGCACTCGGTCTCGCGCTACCCAACCTCGGCGACATCGACGTCCAGTCCGTCGCCGGAGCGATTTCCACCGGAACCCACGGAACCGGAGCGGGTTTCACCGGCCTCGCAGCACAGGTTCGTGCAGTGACGACGGTGCTCGCCGACGGATCGGTCGTCGAGTGCTCCCCCGACCACGAACCCGAACTGTTCGAGGTCTCGCGGCTCGGGGTGGGCGCCTTCGGCGTTCTCTCGAGCGTGACGTTCGACTGCGTCTCCGCATTCCGGCTGCGCGCCCACGAGGCGCCGGCCTCGCTGAGTGACACACTCGACGGCCTCGACGACCGGCTCCGCGCCGACCATTTCGAGTTCTACTGGTTCCCCCACACCGAGGGCGTGCTCACCAAGACCAACACCCGGCTGCCCGGTGCCGCGCCGGTCGACCCCGTCGGTCGGATTCGGGGATTCGTCGACGACGAGATCCTCTCCAACGGCGTGTTCAATGCGTTCCAGCACCTGGGCACCCGGGTGCCCGCATTGATCCCCGGACTCAACTCAGTGTCGTCGCGTGCGCTGTCGGAACGCACGTACACCGATCGCAGCCACCGTGTGTTCGCGTCGAAGCGGCGTGTGCGGTTCAAGGAGATGGAGTACGCGATACCGGTAGACGCGCTACCCACGGTCCTGGGCGAGATCGCGACATGGCTGAGCCGCTCCGACGTGCGGATCGGATTCCCGATCGAGGTGCGATTCGCAGCCGCGGACGATGTCTGGTTGTCAACCGCCCACGGACGCGACACCGCCTATGTGGCGGTACACCAGTTCCACCGGGGCGAGCATCGCGAGTACTTCTCGGCAGTCGAGGCCATCGCACGGTCCGTCGGCGGACGCCCACACTGGGGAAAGCTCCATGGCCTCACCGCCGCCGAACTGAGCACGGCGTATCCCCGATTCGACGACGTCCTCGCGGTGCGCAACCGTGTCGATCCACGGCGCGTGTTCGACAACGCCTACCTGCAGCGCGTACTCGGCGAGTAAGGGTCCGGATCGGATTCAGAGGAAGGCAGCGCGCATCGAATTGTGGGCCAGGACCTGTCTTTCCTCATCGGTCAATCCCAGCTGTTCGCGCAGCGCGGAGAACGTATCGTCCACATAGCCGCCGAAGTACGCGGGGTCGTCGGAGTTCACGCTCACCGACAACCCGGCCGCGAGCATGCGGCGCAACGGATGATCTGCAAGCGTATCGACCACTCGCAACCGGACATTCGACAACGGGCACGCCGTCAACGGAATCTGTTCGTCCACCAGCCGTGCGACGAGTTCCGGATCTTCGAGGGACCGGATGCCGTGGTCGATGCGCTCGGCGCCGAGTAGATCCAGTGCCTGCCGGACATACTCCGGAGGTCCCTCCTCCCCCGCGTGCGCCGTGATGTGCAAACCCTCTGCGCGGGCACGGGCGAACACATCCTCGAACAGCGACGGCGGGTATCCGACCTCCGCCGAGTCGAGTCCGAGGGCGATGATCGGGGCCTGCATCTTCATCAGACCGGTGAAGGTGTCGTTCGCTTCGGCCACGGGACGATCACGCACGATCGACGCGATCATCGCGGCGTCGATGCCGTACTCGCTGCGCGCACCGGCGGCGGCATCCGCGAGACCGTCGACGACCTCACGCAACTCCACTCCGCGAGCCGTGTGGGCCTGCGGATCGAAGAAGAATTCGGCCCGCGTGATTCCGGCCTGCGCCGCCCTCGCGAAGTACGCGCGGGCGAGGTCGGCGAAATCCTCTGCCGTGCGCAGGACTTCCATGTTGGCGTAGTAGAGGTCGAGGAACGACGCGAGGTCACCGAACTCGTATCGGCCACGCAGATCATCGAGGTCCCGGTATGGAAGCTCGATGCGATTGCGTTCCGCGAGGGCGAAGATCAGCTCGGGTTCGAAGGTTCCTTCGATGTGCACATGCAGTTCCGCCAAGCCGTGCTCGTGCAGCACCGCGCCTTCCTCGACCATTGATCCATCGCCTTCCGGACGGGTGTGTGCCTCTCCGCGAATGCCAGTGCACCCTCACGCGGCTCCGGAAAAGAATACCTGACCTGCGAAAGCGCACTGGGTCACAAAACACCGCGGAAAGCAGTCGTACGTCACGACACCCGCACTGCGACAGGATTGACGAAGCCGGCGGCGTCGATGGATACCTGGTCGCCGGTACGAAACCAGCCGTCGTCGAACATCTCTGCAGTCGCCGCCGGATTGTTCCAATAGCCGCGGGCGACGCTCGGCCCGCGGCACAGCAGTTCGCCCCGCCCTTCCTCGGCCTCCGGGCCGAGCAAGGCGACCTCGATCCCACCGAAAGGCACGCCGACACTGCGCGGATGTCTGCGGCGATGCTCGGACGGAAGCAGAAGACCGATCCCTCCGGTCTCGGCCACACCCCAACCTCGGATGCAACGCGAGGCGGGAAACGACGCTCGAAGGTGCCGCCACGGCACTCGTGTCCCTCGTGCGCCCGCCGCGACGACGGTTCCTCCGAACGCGAGGGTCGGGAGCAGCTGCACGCTGCAACCCACCGCCGTGCACAGCGGTGCGGTGATCACGGTGCGGCCGGGTTCGTTCACCAGATCCATGGCGTGCCCGACGGCCTCGATCGTCGACAGGACGTTCGTGTTGGTCAGTTCCACGCCGCGCAGGTCACCGCCATAGCCTCGGACGTAGTAGAGCAGCGCCAATTCGTCGGGTGAGGCACCGCCATCGAGGAACGGAACTCCTTCGGGGAGGGGACCGTCGAGAATGAGCACGGCACCACTGTCGAAGGCCATCCAGTCGATTTCGGTGTCGCTGCAGGTGGGATCAGGCAGAACCGGCACGCCTCCGGCGAGTACGACCCCGAGGAACGCATGCAGCCATTCGAAGCCGTTCCGGTGATGCACCAGGACGCGGTCGGCCGGGCCGACGCCCTGGTCGAGGAGCCCTCCCGCAACTTTCGCCGCTTCGGTCCACAGGTCACGATAGGTGACCGCGCGACCGCCCCCGTCGACCGCAGCGACACGGTTCGAGTACCGCAATGCACTGCGATCGAGCAGTTCCGCCAGGCACGGTTCGAGATCGTCGTAGTGCAGAATCCCGCCGCAGCGATGCATGACGCGCTCACCCTGCAGCCAACCCGCTCCCACGGAAACTCCGACGACCGCCAGCGACATCGCCACCTCCCAACGCCGTCCGTGCTTGCACTATATGGTGTGGGTCACATTCTGGCCGGAGAACTGCGTTCCGAGGTGCGCCGGTTTTCCGGCTGCTGGGGGGCGCGCGAAGCACACCGACGCGACGAACCCCACTGTCAATGCTGCCGCCGGCAGCCACATCGAGTGCGCCATCGCCGCCGCATATGCCTCGCGTATCGGTCCGGGCAGTTCACCGACAGGGTTCTGCGACACACCGTTTCCGAGTCCGCGTCCCGACAGCGACGCTGCCATCACGGCCGCGATCGCCGCGCTGCCGAGGACCGCGCCCAGCTGCCGGGTGGCGTTGTAGACACCCGAACCGGCACCCGCCAGCCGGAGATCGAGGTTGCGAGTGGCAGTCGTCGACAGCGTCGACCAGATGCCCGCCGACGCGAATCCGGTCAATCCGATCGGCAACAGCAACTGCCATATGCTCGCGTCCGGCGTCATCGCCAGTGAGAGCCACACGAACGCGACGGCCAGGAGCGCGAAACCGGGGCCCGCGACATATCGCGGATGCACCCGATCGACGAGGCTGCCGACGAACGGCGCGAGCCCACCGCTCAACACCGCCATCGGGACCATGAGGAGCGCCGACTCGGTGGGACCGAGCCCGCGGACATCCTGCGCGTAGAACATCAGCGGAAGCATGAAAGCGGTGATCGCGAAGCCGATCGACGCGATCCCGATGTTGGCGAGCGCGAAGTTCCGGTCGCGGAACAGTGTCGGCGGCACCAGCCGTTCACCCCGCCCCCGCGCCTGGCACCACACGAAGATCACAAGGAACACGACGCCGATGACGATGCTCGCCCACACGTCGGACGACCACGGGTACTCGTCGGCCCCCTGCAGCCCGAACACCAGAAAGAACATACCCACGCCGCTGAGGACCACCCCCGGGACATCGAATCGGTGGGCCTGCGTCGGGAGGACGGGCACGAATCGCAAGGCCAGCACGACACCGGCCAGTCCGATCGGAACGTTGACGAAGAAAATCCATTCCCAGCCGAGCCTGTCGACGAGCACCCCACCCGCGAGTGGCCCGACGAGAGTTGCGACCCCTCCGACCGCGCCCCAGAGCCCCATCGCCCGGCCGCGCCGGTCGGGCGGAAACACGCGGGTGATCACCGCCATGGTCTGCGGAGACATCAGTGCAGCCCCGAGCCCTTGCAGCACACGCGCCGCTATGAGCGCCTCGATCGTCGATGACATTCCGCACCACAACGACGCGACGGTGAACACCACCAGGCCCGACAGGTAGAGCCGGCGCTGACCGAATCTGTCGCCGAGGCGACCGGTGATCAGCAACGGCACCGCGTACGCAAGCAGATAGGCGCTGGTGACCCACACGACGCTCTCGATATCGGCGTCCAGGGCACGCATGATCGCCGGGTTCGCCACCGACACGATCGTGCTGTCGACCAGAATCATGAAGAAGCCCAAGCACAACGCACCGAGCACGGCCCAATGAGAATCAGGTGCGGGCGGCTCTGCTCCTGATCCCACTGCACGTCCCCCTCCGCGGTCTGCGGGATACGGTATCCGCGTGGACCCCCATCTCTCGAGCATCGCGGCCCTCGCGTGGTGTCGCGAACTCGGCCTCGCCGACGACGCACTCTCCTCCGGCGGACTCGTGACGAAGGTGGCCGACACGCTCAGCACGGTCCGAGTGCTCGACGTCGGCGATACCGTCGCGGTGGTGGGCCCTGCCCCCGCCGTCTCTGCCGTAGCAGCACTGTCGACGCGTTCGGACGAAGGCGCGGTACGCGCTGCGGCCGGCGGCTTCGCCGCTCGCACCGAGGTGCTCTGCCTGTGCCCGGAGTGGACGGATGCGGTACGGCTGAAGGATCCGTTGATCTCGCACGACACCGCAGACCTGGCCGAACTGGTACGACGCTGCCCACCCGACGACAGCAGCGAGGTGGGCGCGGATGTGCCCGATCGGGCATTCGTCCTGCTCGACGACGACCACCAGCCGCTTGCCGTTGCGGGCTACCGCGAACTCCAGTCGCTTCTCGCGGACGTGCGGGTGCTGACGACACCGGAGAATCGGCGCCTCGGGCTGGGCGCCACCGTCGCGACGCTGTGCACGCACGACGCGCTCGACGCCGGGCTGATCCCCCAGTGGCGGGCCCGCCGCGACAATCTCTCGGCGCGGGGGCTGGCCGCGGTGTGTGGGTACGTCGAGTGGGGAACTCTCATCACAGTGCGTACGTCGGCCGGGTAGCCGACTCGGGCCGGTGACCAATTCGATTCGAGGGAGCCTCATGAGCAGCAAAGCCACAGACACGACAGGCACGGCAGACCAGGCGAGCTACGTCGAGCCGGGTGCCGAATTCACCCGCGACACGAACTACATCTCGACGCGGATCACCTCCGACGGCCGCGACGGATACCCGGTCGAAGCGGGGCGCTACCGTCTCGTCGCAGCACGTGCCTGCCCGTGGGCAAACCGCACGTTGATCGTGCGACGGCTGCTCGGTCTCGAGGACGCACTGTCGCTGGGGCTGTGCGGTCCGACGCACGACCAGCGCAGCTGGACCTTCGACCTCGACCCCGGTGGCGTCGACCCGGTGCTGGGCATCGAACGCCTCCAGGACGCGTACTTCGCGCGGCAGCCCGAATATCCCCGGGGCATCACGGTGCCGGCCATCGTCGACGTGCCGACGGGGAAGGTCGTGACCAACGACTACGCGCAGATCACGCTGGACTTCTCGACCGAATGGACCGCGTTCCACCGCGACGGTGCACCGGACCTGTATCCGGAGTCGCTGCGGAGCGAGATCGACGAGGTCGCTGATCTTGTGTATCGCGATGTCAACAACGGCGTCTACCGGTGCGGATTCGCCGGTTCACAGGACAAGTACGACGTCGCATTCGACCGGTTGTTCGCTCGGCTCGATTGGCTCGAGGACCGGCTCACCCAGCAGCGCTATCTGGTGGGCGACACGATCACCGAGGCCGACGTCCGGTTGTTCACAACCCTCGCGCGATTCGATCCTGTCTATCACGGCCATTTCAAATGCAACCGGAATCCGCTCACCGCGTTCCCGGCGCTGTGGGGCTACGCGCGCGACCTGTTCCAGACACCCGGATTCGGCGATACGACCGATTTCGTGCAGATCAAACAGCACTACTACATCGTGCACACCGACGTGAATCCCACGCAGATCGTGCCGAAGGGCCCTGACCTGTCGGGCTGGGTGACGCCGCACGGCCGGGAAGAACTCGGTGGCCGGCCGTTCGGCGACGGCACCCCTCCGCCCCCGCCGCGCGCGGAGGAGACGGTGCCGTCCGATCACACTCCGCTGTGAATCTCACTCACCGGTGAATCTCACTCACCGAATCCGTGCCCTGCATAGGTACCGATGCTCCAGTACACCCCCTGCGGGTCACGACACGAGAAACCGTGTGAGCCGTAGTCCTCGTCGCGGAGTTCCACGGTGATGGTCGCGGCGGAGGCGCGGACCCTTTCGTAGAGGGCATCGGCGAGTGTGTTGTCGGGAACGACGAGGTACACCGATCCCGAGTCGGCGTGCTGATCGAGTGGGGTGTCGCGTCCGGCGGAGCCGAGCATGACTCCACCGCCGTACGGCCACGTCAGTTCTGCGTGGTCCACGGTGTCGCCGTCCCCGTAACAGGCGGATTCTGTGAATCCGAGAGTCTCGACGAGAAAGCGGATGGCGCCCCGGGCGTCGGTATATGCCAGGCACGGCCATACGTTCGGGGCGTGGTTGTCGGTGCTGATGCGTTCCGGATTTGCTGCTGTGCTGGACATGGGACAAGCGTCCTCGGATCAGGCGTCGGAGTCTTGGACGAATGGGAACACCTCGTCCTGTCTCCAGCGCGACGGCGGCACGCCCGCGAACTCACGCCACTCGCGGGCGAGGTGGGACTGGTCGTAGAACCCGCATTGCACTGCCACCTCCGACAGCCGCGCTGCGGGCCTGCGCAACATCGCCTTCGACCGGTCGAATCTGGCGATGCGCGCGGATTCCTTGGGTGTGATCCCGAGTTCCGCGGTGAAGCGGGCGGTCAGGTAGCGGCGACTCCACCCGAGGTCGTCGGCCACGTCGCGCACTGCGGTGCCGGGTCGGGCGACGAGCTGCTGCCATGCGTGCGCCACACGCGCATCCATCTGCGCGGTATCGCGGGCCTCGAGCAGTCGCCGGGTGAGGACGCCATCGAGGACCGCGAACCGTTCCTGCCACCCGGGTGTCGCGGCGATCCGCTCGAGCAGTTCCTGCGCGTCGGGACCCAGCAGGTCGTCGAGTTCGACCACCCACGCACCGAGCGCGGATGTCGGAACCCCGAGGAGGGCACGGGCTCCCGCCGGCGTCAGCGCGAGCTGGATACCGTGCTGGTTGCCGTCGTGCGCGATCGTCACCGCCGACGTCGTCAGTCCACTCGCCAATGCGGTGAACCGACCCGGTTGCTGGCCGGGCGCGGCCGCCCTGGTGATGTCGACGGGTCGGTCGAGGCTGAGGACGACGGTGAGATCCGGCGACGACAAGCCCAGATGCTGCCCCGGTGGGAAACCCGTCAGCCGATATCCTTCGTACCAACGCACGTAAGGTTGCAGCAACGGCGCGGGCCGCTGCCGGGCGCCGTCGGAAATGCCGACAACAGTTGACGACCGGGCCACAATCACCAGCGTAACCACCGGCGGACACACGACAAGGATCGAAATGAGCGAAAAGTCCCGCGCCGTCGACAAGAACGGTGAGCCCATCAAGGGTGGCGCGATCGAACGCGCACTCATCACGCTGCTCGACAACGGCAGCCGGCTGCAGGGCCCCGCGGTCGCGAAGTACGTCGAGAGGCTGCGTCGCGCGCATCCCGACGAGTCGCCCGCGCAGATCATCACGCGGCTCGAGAAGCAGTTCCTCACCACCATCACGGGAAGTGGTGCCGCAGCAGGCGCCACCGCGGCCTTCCCCGGCGTCGGCACCATCGCTGCCATCGGTGCGATCGGCGCCGAGTCGGTGTTCTTCCTCGAAGCATCGGCGCTGCTCACGCTCGCTGTCGCGTCAGTGTACGGAATCGAACCCCACGACCACAACCAGCGGCGCGCGCTCGTGCTCGCGATCGCGCTCGGGGATTCCGGCAAGGAGATCGTCGCGGCCGCCACCGGAACGTCACTGAAGAACTGGCCGAAGGCCCTGACGGGCCAGGTCGGTACAAAGCAGCTCAAGCTGATGAACAACACACTCGTGAAGAAGTTCGTCCGGAAGTACGCGGCCAGGCGGGGGGCACTTCTGCTCGGCAAGCTCGTACCTGCAGGTATCGGGGCTGCGATCGGTGGTGCCGGCAACCGGACGATCGGCAAGCGCACGATCATCAACGCGCGCGAGGCATTCGGAGCGCCTCCCACGACGTGGCCTGCCGAGCAGAGCGCGCTGCTGCCGTCCCGCCCCACGTCGGCTTCGGAAGCCTGAGGTACGGGCCGCGACCCTGCCTGCACGTATGCTCGCGGCGACACAACAGCGAGAGGCAACCGGGGGAACATTTCTGTGACAGCACCGTCAGCGAACACTCCGCACGGGCAGCCGCATTTCACGGCACCGGCAAGTGGCCCCCCTCCCGGGATTGCAGTGGACGGCCTGACCAAGACGTTCCGCAATGTCACCGCGGTGTCGAACCTGAGCTTCACCGTGCCTCGGGGTTCGATCACCGGGTTTCTCGGCCCGAACGGGTCGGGCAAGACGACGACGCTGAGCATGTTGACGGGGCTGGTACGACCCACAGCCGGCGCGGCCTATATCGACGGTGTGCCGTTCACCCGGCTCGAACAGCCCGCTCAGGTCGTGGGTGCGGTGCTCGACGCACACAGCGCACATCCGAAGCACACCGCAGCCACACATCTGAAGGCATACTGCGCGGCGATGGGTGTGCCGGACGATCGGGCCACCCGGATGCTCGACCTCGTGGGACTGACCTCCGTGGCGCGTCGACGGGTCGGCGAGTTCTCGCTCGGTATGCGTCAGCGACTCGCGTTGGCGACCGCGCTGCTCGGCCAACCGCGCTACCTCGTCCTCGACGAACCTGCCAACGGTCTCGATCCCGAGGGAATGGCGTGGCTTCGCGACTTCCTCGTGACGTTCGCGAGAAACGGCGGCACCGTCCTGATCTCGAGTCACATCCTCCGGGAGGTCGAGCAGATGGCCGACCACCTCGTGATCATCAGCCGCGGAGCGCTCGTGATGCAGACCAGCATGGCGGATCTGCGCAACGCCTACCGTTCGCGCGTGCTCGTCGCGGTATCCGATCCCGTAAAGCTGGCGACGGCACTTGCGGCGAGCGGTTTCACCGATGCGCAGATCCAGCCCGACGGCCGGCTGGCCGTCGTGGGCGTCGAACCCGATCGAATTGCCGCACTGGCGGGTGAACACGGCATCACGCTGTTCGGCACGAGCATCGAGCATGTCGACCTCGAACAGGTCTTCCTCGCTATGACGGCCGGCCAGTACACGGCGGCACCGCAGAGCTTCGGCGCGCCCCAGAACACCCCGAGCTTTCCGGGCCAACCAAACTACCCTGGCCAACCGAACTTCCAGCAACCGCCGACCGGATCCGGGGGACACTCGTGACCGCACTCCTGACAGCTGAGTTCCGCAAGGTGCTCGGTCTGCGATTCTGGTGGATCCTGGGTATCGCACCGCTGGTGGTGGGGTTGTTCTGCGGGGCACTGACGCTCCCGGTGATGCGTCAGGTCGAGGACGTCCTCGGGCCCGGCTTCGCCGAGGCTGCGGCCGCAGCGGTGGGCATCTCGTTCACGCTTGCCCTGGTGTTCCTGTTCGCCGGGCTGTTCGGGGTCGTCAATTCCGGTGGTGAATACCAGCACCGCACCATCATCACCACTTTCCTCACCACCCGCGGACGCGATCTGGTGATCGCCTCCAAGTACACGACCGCGGCGTTGTTCGGACTGCTGTACTGCGTGATCGCCGAGGTCGTGTCGGCTCTGACAATCCTCATGTTCGGTGGTGGATTCTCGGGCGCCGACCTCGGCAGTATCGCGGGCGTCCTCGGCGCCGGTCTGCTCTGCGCGGTGCTGTGGGCGCTCATCGGTTCCGGTCTGGCACTGTTCACCGGCTCGATGGTGGGCAGCGTTCTCGCGATCTGCGCGTGGGTTCCGTTCGGGGAGCTGACCGTCTCCCTCGTGCTCCACGGCATGGGTCTCGGTGGCGTCGCGCAGTTCCTGCCTGCCCAGATCACCTGGTACACGCTGTTCGGTGTCGTGGACCTGTCCGGCGAGGCCGAGATGCCGGTGTCGTGGCCGCTTGCCCCGCTCGTCCTGATCTTCTGGACCGCGTTGGTCTGCGGGCTCGGATGGTGGCGGACCCGCAGTCGCGATCTCACCTGAGCGCTGCTGTCGTAGCCCGGCGCTACTGTCGGAGGAAATGCCACACGACACACACGATCAAGGTTGGGTCCGTCGCCTCGGCGCGGAATGCATGCGCCACCGCAGAACGGCGATCGGCGCACTCGCACTCACGGCGATCGCCGCCCTGATAGATATCGCATTCCCGCTGCTCACCAAGATCGCACTCGACAGCGCTACAGGTGAGGCCACCGAATTCACCTCTGTCCCGAACGTGATCGGGCTCGCGGCCGCGGCAATAGCGGTGGGCGCGGCCGTCCGGTTCGGATGCCAGTACGGTCGTCGGATGCTGGCGGGCAGGCTCTCGCTGGACGTCCAGCACGACCTTCGATTACGCCTGCTCGGATCGCTGCAACGCCTCGACGGCCACGGTCAGGATCGAATCCGCACCGGACAGGTGGTGTCGCGCTCGATCACGGATCTACAGCTCATCCAAGGTCTGCTCGCGATGGTCCCTATGTCGGCGGGCGCATTGCTGCAGCTCGCGCTGGCTCTGGTGATCATGACGTCCCTCTCGCCGCTGCTGACGCTGATCGCCGTCGCCACCGTGCCCGTCATCGTGACCATCGTCCGGGTGGTCCGCCCCAAGGTCTTCGCCGCGACGTGGTCGGCGCAGCAGCGGGCCGCCGACCTCGCGCAGCACGTCGAGGAAACCGTCACCGGTGTCCGGGTGGTCAAGGGCTTCGGCCAGGAGGACCGCGCCGTCGACCAGCTCGAGGACCACGGCCGGATCCTGTACTCCGAGCGCATGCGGGCGGCCCGGATCAACGCACGGTTCGCCGCGCCGATGGGTGCGATCCCGCAGCTCGGTCTGGTCGCGACGATCGCGCTCGGCGGCTGGCTCACCTTGAACGGCACGATCACCGTCGGCACCTTCGTCGCGTTCACCGCGTACGTCGCGACGATGAGCGCAACGACCCGCACGCTGGCTCAGGTCGTGATCATGGCGCAGCTGTCACGCGCCGCGGTCGAGCGGGTGTACGAGGTGATCGACACCGAGCCCGACGTCGCTGATCCTGCGCATCCCGTACCGCTTCCCGACGGACCGCTCGGACTCGCGTTCCGCAATGTGACCTTCGGTTTCGACGAAGGCCGCGATGTGATCGACGGGATGGACCTCGAGGTGCTGCCCGGTGAGACCGTCGCGATCGTCGGTCCTGCAGGCTCGGGCAAGACCGCCCTGTCGCTGCTCGCACCGCGCTTCTACACCCCGTCGGCGGGCGCGGTGTGCCTGACATCCGACGGCCGCGACATCGATGTGACCTCGCTGCGCGCCGACCGGCTGCGCGAAGCGGTGAGCCTCGTGTTCGACGAGCCGTTCCTGTTCTCCGACACCATCGCGTCGAATATCGCGCTGGGCCGGCACGACGCCACCGATGAGGAGATCCGCGCCGCCGCCGTCGCAGCACGTGCCGACGAGTTCATCGAGTCCTTGCCCGACGGGTACGACACCGTCGTCGGCGAACGCGGCCTCACACTCTCGGGTGGGCAACGGCAACGAGTCGCGCTGGCCCGCGCGCTGCTGCTCAGTCCCAGAGTGCTGCTCCTCGACGATGCGACATCCGCGGTGGATGCCGAGACGGAGGCCGCGATCTACGCCGCGCTCCGCGCGCAGCCCGACCGCACCACCCTGGTGCTCGCACACCGCCGGTCGACACTGACGCTCGCCGACCGTGTCGCGGTACTCGACGGCGGCACGATCGTCGACATCGGGACCGTCGACGAACTCGATCGGCGCAGTCCTGTGTTCCGCCGCTTGTTGACGGGCGCATCACCCGATTCCCATTCCGAGCGACCAGCCCCCTCAGAACACTCCATATCGCCCCGGGAGGGCGCTTCGAACGGCCCGCACGCACTGTGGCCCGAGACCGAGACCCCATCCGACGACCATTCCCCGAGCAGGCCGGCGGCTCTCGCTCCCGTGAACCGCGGTCCCGGTGGTGGCCGTGGAGGGGCCGGGCCCATGAGCGGCGCGCTCGGCGCGGTGGCGCCCACCCCCGAACTGCGCGCAGCGGTCGCCGCGTTGCCACCTGCCACGGAGCAACCCGGCGCCGACCCCGACCTGCAGTCGCGTGCGTTGCGCCGACCCGACCCGCAGTTCCGGCTCCTGAGAACGCTGCGTCCGGTGCGCCGGCTGCTCGCCGCAGTGATGGTGTGTCTCGCGGTCGAGTCCGCGATCAACATCGCGTTTCCGTCGATCGTGCGGTTCGCCGTAGACCGGGGTGTGACCCCCGGCGACCCCGACATGCTGTGGTTCGCTGCGGCGATGGGCGTGGGACTCGCGCTGCTCGGGTGGGCCGCGGTGGCCGTCCTGACGGTGCTCACCGCCCGGGCCGGGGAACGAGTGCTGCTCGGATTGCGGGTGCGTAGCTACGCACACCTGCAGCGACTGGGCCTCGACTATTACGAGCGCGAACTGTCGGGCCGGATCATGACGCGGATGACGACCGACGTCGACGCACTGTCGCAGTTCATCCAGACGGGGTTGTCGACCGCGGTGGTCAGCGTACTGACTCTGCTGGGTATCTCCGTGGCGCTGCTGGCCACCGACGCCTCGCTCGCGGTGGTGGTCCTCGGTGTCATCCCGGTGTTGGTGGCGGCCACGCTGTGGTTCCGGAAGGTCTCGGGCGTGGCCTATGCGGTCTCGCGGGAACGGATCTCCCTGGTCAACGCCGATTTCCAGGAGAACATCACCGGATTGCGCGCAGCTCAGGCGTACCGCCGCGAGGAGACCTCCGCGCGCCGGTTTGCCGAACGTGCCGATGCGTACCGCCGCAGCCGCATGCGGTCGCAGCGGGCGATCTCCCTGTTCTTCCCGTTCATCACGTTCCTGTCGGATCTGGCATTGGCTGCTGTCGTGTTCGTGGGTGCCCGCGAGGTCTCGTCCGGCGCCACCACTGCCGGTGTCCTGATCGCGTTCGTCCTGTACCTGAATCTGTTGTTCGGTCCCATCCAGCAGTTGTCACAGGTGTTCGACGGCTATCAGCAGGCACGTGTCGGATTGCGCCGAATCGGCGACCTCCTGCGCACCGAGAGTTCGCTCGAGTCCGGACCGGCGGGCACCGTCGATGTGTCCGGGCACCTTCGCGGCGACGTTCGTCTCGAGGATGTCGGGTTCCGGTACAGCGGCGCCGACACCGATGCGCTCGCCGACGTCGACCTGAGCTTCCCTCCGGGATCGACGGTCGCGTTGGTGGGTCGCACGGGGGCCGGGAAGTCGACGATCGTCAAATTGCTCGCCCGCTTCTACGACCCGACGTCCGGTTCGGTGCGCGTCGACGGGACGGATCTGCGCGAGTATCGGCTACCCGAGTACCGCGGCAGGCTCGGTGTGGTGCCGCAGGAGGCGCACCTGTTCACCGGAACTGTGGCGAGCAACATCGCGTACGGCCGACCCGACGCGAGCCGGTCCGACATCGAATCCGCGGCTCGCACGGTGGGAGCACTCGGCATGATCGCCGGCCTCGGCGGAGGGATGCTTCATCCCGTCGGCGAGCGTGGTCAGGGTCTGTCGGCCGGTCAGCGTCAGTTGATCGCGTTGGCCCGGGCCGAACTCGTCGATCCTGACCTGCTGTTGCTCGACGAAGCGACGGCCACCCTCGATCCGGCCACCGAGCAGGCGGTGCTCGAGGCCGGCGCGTCGGTCTCGCGGTCGCGGACGGCGGTGATCGTCGCGCACCGGCTGGCCACCGCAGCTCGGGCCGACCTGGTCGTCGTGATCGAGGGAGGCCGGGTGGTCGAGCGTGGACCGCACGAGACGTTGCGTCGCGCGGGTGGCCTGTACACCACTTTGTGGCAACTCGCGACCGCGGGGCTGGTACCGGACGTCGAGGACGACACGCCGAAGCGGGACCCCGAACCGGTTGCGACCCCGCGCAGCTCGACTTTGTAACGGGGTCCGTGCTGCGGCGATGCACGTAACAGGGAATAATCTGCGGTCGAGAACCGTCATCGATGGAGACCCCGTCGACTCGAGATTGTGAGGTGGCTCTCCGGCATGCAAGATCGGTTCGAATCGTCACATGCCGAGGGCTAGCCTCATAACCACAGGCGCTCCGATCGGGTACCGAAGAAAGAAACGAGGCGAACAACTGCCGTGAGCAGCAGCTCTACATCACAGTTCGGACAGAACCAGTGGTTGGTTGACGAAATGTACCAGCGTTTCCAGGACGACCCGTCGTCCGTGGATGCGAGCTGGCACGAGTTTCTGACCGACTACTCGCCGGAAGCAGCGGTTGCGGGAGGTGTGAACGGATCCGACACCACGGCACCCGAGAAGCCCGCACCGGCGAAGTCCGCACCCGCCACGACTGCTTCGGCCACCCCTGCTCCTAAGGCTGCAGCACCGAAGGCTGCGCCTGCATCCCAGGCGGCGCCGGCTGCGAAGCCTGCCGCAGCAAAGCCCGCCGCGACGAAGCCCGCACCCAAGGCTGCTGCCGCGCCTTCCGCCACACCCGCAACCGAGGAGAAGAAGGTTCTCCGCGGTGCTGCCGGCGCGGTCGCGAAGAACATGAACGCCTCGCTGTCGATCCCCACTGCCACGAGCGTCCGCGCGGTCCCTGCAAAGCTGATGTTCGACAACCGGATCGTCATCAACAATCACCTCGCGCGCACGCGCGGCGGCAAGGTGTCGTTCACTCACTTGCTCGGTTACGCGATCGTCCAGGCGATCCAGGCGTACCCGAACATGAACAACCACTACGCCGAGATCGACGGCAAGCCGAACCTCGTCACCCCGGCCCACACCAACCTCGGTCTCGCCATCGACCTGCCCGGCAAGAACGGGCAGCGTTCCCTCGTCGTCGCTGCTATCCGCAACTGCGAGACGATGAACTTCGCGCAGTTCTACTCGGCGTACGAGGACATCGTCCGTCGTGCCCGCGACGGCAAGCTCACCGGTGAGGACTTCTCCGGTGTCACGATCTCGCTGACCAACCCGGGCGGCATCGGTACCGTGCATTCGGTCCCGCGTCTGATGAACGGCCAGGGCGCGATCATCGGTGCAGGTGCGATGGAGTACCCCGCGGAGTTCCAGGGGGCCTCCGACGAGCGCATCGCCGATATGGGTATCGGCAAGCTGCTGACCCTGACCTCGACGTACGATCACCGCGTCATTCAGGGCGCCGAATCGGGCGAGTTCCTCCGTCAGATCCATCAGCTGCTGATCTCCGACGAGTTCTACGACGAGATCTTCCACACGCTGCATATTCCTTACGAGCCGGTTCGCTGGCGCAAGGACGTGCCGGAAGGCCTCGTCGACAAGCACACCCGAGTGCTCGAGCTGATCGCGGCGTATCGCAACCGCGGCCATCTGATGGCCGACACCGATCCGTTGCAGTTCGTTCGCGACAAGTTCCGTTCGCACCCCGACCTCGACGTCACGACCCACGACCTGACCCTGTGGGATCTCGACCGCGAGTTCAACGTCGGCGGTTTCCACGGCCAGCAGCGCATGAAGCTGCGGGACGTGCTGTCGGTGCTGCGCGACGCGTACTGCCGCCACGTCGGCATCGAGTACACGCACATCCTCGAACCCGAACAGCAGCAGTGGCTGCAAGAGCGGGTCGAGGCGCACCACGTCAAGCCGACGGTCGCGCAGCAGAAGTACATCCTGAGCCGCCTCAACGCCGCCGAGGCCTTCGAGACGTTCCTGCAGACCAAGTACGTCGGCCAGAAGCGGTTCTCGCTCGAGGGCGCCGAGTCCGTCATTCCGATGATGGACAGCATCATCGATCAGGCCGCGGAGCATCAGCTCGACGAGGTCGCGATCGCCATGCCGCACCGTGGTCGCCTGAACGTGCTCGCCAATATCGTCGGCAAGCCGTACTCGAAGATCTTCACGGAGTTCGAGGGCAACCTGAACCCGTCGGCCGCACACGGCTCCGGTGACGTGAAGTACCACCTGGGCGCCGAGGGCACCTACATCCAGATGTTCGGCGAGAACGACATCAAGGTCTCGCTGACCGCGAACCCGTCACACCTCGAAGCGGTCAACCCGGTTCTCGAGGGCCTCGTCCGCGCCAAGCAGGACATTCTCGACAAGGGTGAGAGCGGCTTCACGGTCCTGCCGCTGCTCCTGCACGGCGACGCCGCGTTCGCAGGCCAGGGCGTGGTCGCCGAGACGCTGAACCTCGCGCTGCTGCGCGGGTACCGTACCGGCGGCACCGTGCACATCGTGGTCAACAACCAGGTCGGCTTCACCACCGCGCCGGAGCACTCGCGTTCGTCCGAGTACTGCACCGACGTCGCCAAGATGATCGGCGCACCGATCTTCCACGTCAACGGTGACGATCCCGAGGCCTGTGTGTGGGTTGCGCAGCTCGCCGTGGACTTCCGCGAGACGTTCCACAAGGACGTCGTGATCGACATGATCTGCTACCGCCGTCGCGGCCACAACGAGGGCGACGATCCGTCGATGACGCAGCCGGCCATGTACGACGTGATCGACACCAAGCGCAGCGTCCGTAAGAGCTACACCGAGGCCCTCATCGGCCGCGGCGACATCTCGCTCAAGGAAGCCGAAGACGCACTGCGCGACTACCAGGGTCAGTTGGAGCGTGTGTTCAACGAGGTTCGCGAGCTCGAGAAGTTCCAGCCGGAACCGTCCGAGTCCGTCGAGCTCGACCAGACGCCCGCACCGCGCCTGACCACGGCCGTCGACCAGAGTGTCCTCGACCGCATCGGCGATGCGTTCGTCAACGTTCCCGAGGGCTTCAGCGTGCACCCGCGTGTCAAGCCGGTGATCGAGAAGCGTCGCGAGATGTCCCGCGAGGGCCACATCGACTGGGCCTACGCGGAGCTGCTCGCATTCGGGTCGCTCGCCGAGCAGGGTGCACTCGTGCGCCTGGCCGGACAGGACTCGCGGCGCGGCACGTTCACGCAGCGCCACTCGGTCCTCATCGACCGCAAGACCGGCGAGGAGTACAACCCGCTCGCGGAGCTCGCTGCGAACTCCGGTAACGGTGGCCGCTTCATGGTGTACGACTCGGCGCTGACCGAGTTCGCGGGCGTGGGCTTCGAGTACGGCTACTCGGTGGGCAACCCCGAGGCGCTGGTGCTGTGGGAGGCGCAGTTCGGCGACTTCGTCAACGGCGCGCAGTCGATCATCGACGAGTTCATCTCGTCCGGTGAGGCCAAGTGGGGTCAGCTCTCCGACGTCGTGATGCTCCTGCCGCACGGCCACGAGGGTCAGGGCCCCGACCACACCTCCGGTCGTATCGAGCGCTGGCTGCAGCTGTGCGCCGAGGGCTCGATGACGGTGGCCGTGCCGTCCACCCCGGCGAGCTACTTCCACCTGCTGCGTCGCCACCACCTCGACGGCATCCGCCGCCCGCTGGTGGTCTTCACACCGAAGTCGATGCTGCGCAACAAGGCTGCGGTCAGCAACGTCGAGGACTTCACGCAGGGCAAGTTCCGCTCGATCCTCGAAGAGGTCCCGTACGAGAACGAGACAGCGGATCGGTCCAAGGTGACGCGTGTGCTGCTGACCTCGGGCAAGATCTACTGGGAGCTGCTCGCGAAGAAGCAGAAGGAAGGCCGCGACGACATCGCGATCGTCCGTGTCGAGCAGCTGTACCCGGTACCGCGTCGCCGGATCGCCGAGACCCTCGACAAGTACCCGAATGCGTCCGAGTTCTTCTGGGTGCAGGAGGAGCCGGCCAACCAGGGTGCCTGGCCGTTCCTCGGCCTGGCTCTGCCGGAGCTCCTTCCCGATCACCTCTCCGGTGTGAAGCGGGTGTCGCGTCGCGCGATGTCGGCTCCGTCGTCGGGCTCGAGCAAGGTGCACGCGGTCGAGCAGCAGGAGATCCTCGACAAGGCGTTCGAGCACTGACAAGAGCGAGCGAAGCGACGGGAAGATAGTCGCTCGAGTGCCACGCAAGCCCCGTTCGTGCTCGATCAGGGCATGACGGTTCTCATGCGAGCCGGGTCGGTTCGTCCTTCGGGACGACCGACCCGGCTCGCGCCGTTTCACCGAGTGCGACGGCTGCGTAGGTGACGGCGGGGAGTGCACCGACCGCGAGTGCGATGAACTCGTCGCGGTCGATGGCCGGTTCCCGGAGCCACGCGATGGTGATGTCTTCGACGAAGGCCACCCAGCCACGTACGGCGAGGCGGACCGCGGGACCGGCGTCGATCCCGATGTCCGGCAGGTATCGAAGTGTTCGCTCGACCATCGCGGTGCGCGTCTGTTCGAAGACCTCGCGCATGTCCGGGTCTCCGCTCGCGGTTCCGCGCAGCATCGACACGTAGGTGTCGCGGCGCTCGGTCACGTAGTCGGCATAGGCGACGATGGTGCCGCGCAGCATGTCGAAGGGGTCGAGAGTCTCGTCCGGTGCGGTGCATTCGAGCATGTCGCGGCTGATATGCCGGACGAGTTCGACGTGGAACTCGTGCTTGGACGAGAAGTAGTGGAAGAGCAGTCCGCGCGACACTCCCGCTTCGTCTGCGATGTCTTCGACGGAGATCTGATCCAGCGGACGTTCGGCGAGCATCCGCATTCCGAGGTCGATCAACTGGGCACGACGTTCTGCCGGTCCGAGCCTTTTTCGTTTGGTGTCGGTGCCTTTCACGCTTCCATGCAACCGCCTTACTGAATTAGAGTCAACAAGACTATTGACCGCCGCTCAACAAGTGCCTACGCTGAGTTACATGAGTCTCACGGTTACAGACAATGCCGCGGCCGACACGAGCCCCCGCCTGGTCGACACGCTGATCATCGGCAGCGGATTCGCCGGACTCGGCGCCGCTATCGAACTCACGCGTGCGGGTAAGAACTTCCTCGTACTCGAACGCGGCAACGAGGTGGGCGGCACCTGGCGCGACAACACCTACCCCGGCGCCGCGTGCGACGTGCCGTCGAACCTGTACTCGTACTCCTTCGCCCTCAACCCCGGCTGGACCCGCTCGTTCTCCCCCCAACCCGAGATCCAGGCATACATCTCCTCCGTCGCCGACAAGTACGATGTCCGCCGCCGCACGGTCTTCGGCTGCGACGTGCACTCCGCAAACTGGAACACGACGACCTTCCGGTGGGACGTCGAGACCACCAAGGGCGCGTTCAGTGCGAAGATCCTCGTCTCCGCGGTCGGCGCACTGTGCGAGCCGTCACTGCCCGAAATCAAGGGAATCAACAGCTTCGAAGGCGAGATCTTCCATTCGGCGCGCTGGAACCACGATGCCGATCTCTCCGGCAAGCGCGTCGCCGTGATCGGCACCGGCGCGTCCGCCATTCAGATCGTCCCCGCGATCGCCGGCAAGGTCTCGCATCTCGACGTCTACCAGCGCACCGCACCGTGGATCCTCCCCCGCGCCGACCGCGAATACACCAAGGCCGAGCGATTCGCGTTCCGCTACGTACCGGGCTTCCAGCGTCTCTCGCGCACCATGCAGTACCTGACGCGCGAGACGCAGGTCGTCGGTCTCGCCAAAGCCCCGATCTTCATGAAACCCCTCGAGATTGCGGCCCGCGCCCAGATCCGTCGTCAGATCTCCGACCCGGTGCTACGACGCAAGGTCACCCCGACCTTCAAGATCGGCTGCAAGCGCATGCTCATCTCCAACGCCTACTACCCCACACTAACGCGGCCGAACGTCGACCTTGTCACCGCCGGCATCAGCGAGGTGACAGCCGACGGCATCGTCACGACGGACGGCACCGCCCGCAAGGTGGACGCGATCGTCGTCGCCACCGGCTTCCACGTCACCGACTCCCCCACGTTCGCCGGCATCTTCGGCAAGGACGGGCGCTCCCTCGCCGAAGTCTTCGACGACACCGGCATGCAGGGATACAAGGGCACCACCGTCGCCGGGTTCCCGAACATGTTCTTCCTCGTCGGGCCCAACACCGGGCTCGGCCATACCTCGATGGTCTACATGATCGAATCGCAGCTCAACTACCTCGTCGACGCGATCCGCACCATCGACCAGCACCGCATCGGCACCATCGAGGTACGCGAGGACGTCCAGGACGACTACAACCGCACCCTCCAGCATGCCCTCGAATCGAGCGTGTGGAACACCGGTGGCTGCGCGAGCTGGTACCTCGACAAGCACGGCAACAACACCACGGTATGGCCCGGATTCACCTTCGAATTCCGCAACATCACGAAGCAATTCGATCTCGAGGCGTACCGTAGCGTCGCCGCCACCGATCTTCCCTCACCTGTTCCCGCTCGAGCAGCGGAAGCCGACACCACCCGAGAGGTTGCAGCACAATGAGTGAATTCACCGGCAGGGTCGTCGTCATCACCGGCGCCGGCTCGGGCATCGGGCGTGCCCTCGCGCTCAATCTTGCAGCGAAGGGCGCCCGGCTGGCACTGTCCGATGTCGACACCGTCGGGCTCGAGGAAACCGCTCGTCGCGCACGCGATCTCGGTGCCGAGGTTCAGGCAGACCCGCTCGACGTCACGCAGCGCGAGAAGGTCATGGACTACGCAGACAAGATCGCCGAGCACTTCGGCGTGGTCAACCAGGTCTACAACAACGCGGGTGTCGCCTACCACGGGGAGTTCGAGCGCACGGAGTTCAAGGACTTCGAGCGCGTCGTGGATGTCGACTTCTGGGGGGTCGTCAACGGCACCAAGGCTTTTCTTCCCCACCTCATCGACTCGGGCGACGGGCACCTGATCAATGTGTCGTCCTTGTTCGGGCTACTGTCCATTCCCGGCCAAAGCGCGTACAACGCAGCCAAGTTCGCGGTACGCGGGTTCACCGAATCGTTGCGGCAGGAGATGCTCGTCGCGAAGTATCCCGTCCAGGTCACGTGCGTGCATCCCGGCGGAATCAAGACGGCGATCGCGCGCAACGCAGCCGTGCCCGACGGCGACGATCAGGTGAGCTTCGCGCAGTTCTTCGACAGTAAGCTGGCCCGCACGACCCCCGAGGATGCGGCGGCGACGATCGTCAATGGCGTCCGGAAGAACAAGGGCCGCGTGCTGATCGGCGCCGACGCGAAACTGCTCGACGGATGGGTGCGTCTCGTCGGTCCGGCGTATCAGCGTGTCGTCGCGTTCGTGACGGCGCGCGTCCTGCCGAAGGGTTAGCGTTCGCCATGCCCCACCTGCCGCTGCCGCTCGTCCGCGCCGCACTCCGGCCCCTGTACGCGCTCACGCTCAACGCGCGACTCCCCTATCCCGTGCAACGACGCCTGCTCGAGGCCGCCGCGCCGATCCAGACCCTGCCCGCCGGCACTGTGGTCCGACCGACCACCCTGGCGGGCCGGCCGGCCGAACGGGTGACGGTGGGCGCCACCGAACGACCCACCGCGGTGCTGTACCTGCACGGCGGTGCCTACACCTGCGCGTCGCCGGCCACACACCGGTCGCTCGTGGCCCACCTCGCCGCCGCCAGCGGTGCCGTGGTCTATGCGGTGGACTACCGTCTCGCGCCGGAGCATCCGTACCCGGCCGCGCTGGACGACGCTGTCGGCGCCTACCTCGAACTCCTCGACCGGCGGGGATTCACTCCCGGATCCCTGTCCATCGCCGGAGATTCCGCAGGGGGCGGGCTCACCGTTGCCACCGCGAACAGGCTCATCAGCGATCACGGCGTCACCCCGGCGGCTCTGGGTCTGTTCTCGCCGTGGGTGGATCCGGGTTCACGCTCGGCAACCATCGACCGGGATGTCGTCGTCAACACCCGATGGGCGTACACCTCTGCCGAGGCGTATCTCGGCGACGGAAACCCCAGCGACCCGGGTTACGCACCAATCCGCGCGGACCCGACGGGCCTCCCGCCGACGCTGATCCAGGTCGGCACCACCGAGGTGCTCCATCCGCAGATCATCGAGTTCTCGGGCAAGCTGCGCGCAGCCGGTGTGGATCTGACATTGGTGGAGCAACCGGAGCTGTGGCACGTCGCGGGCCTGCAGGCGTCTCTCGTGAAGGAGGCTGCGGATGCCGTGGTCGAGTTCGGAGAATTCCTGCGTTCGCACATGGCAGCGCCGTCACTGCCCTGATCGGCCGGCGCGGTCAGGCGTGCTCGGCGAGCCAGGTGTCGGCGACTGCGGTGATGTCGTCGCCGTCGTCGACGCGGGCGAGCATCTCGGCCAGATCCGCGGTGGTGAGGTCGCCGGCAACAGTGCGCAACGCATCGAGTTGGGCCTCACCGAATACGTCCTTACGGAAGACCGGGACGACGTTCTGCGCGACGAACACCGGTGTCTCCGCATCGGCGGAGGCCTCCTCCATAGGAGCGCGATCCGGGACGTCGGGCACGGTGATCACATCGCTTCCGCCGCCCTCCTCCGCGAACACCGGCGCGAGGGTGGTCAGTCCCGCGACGGTCTCGCCGGATGCAGCGGCGAAGGCCTCGGTGGGGTCTGCGCGTTCCACCGACAGCGGCTCGCACCCGCTTTCGATGAGCGCCTCGAGCCCACCCACGGCCTCGAACTCCGGGGTCACGATGAACGTCAGGCCGGTGCAGCGGCCGGCGAGGCCGGCAACGTCCTGCTGTGAGGCGAGTTCGGTGCCTGCGGCCAGCACAGCGCGATTCTGTGCGGACGCATAGTCCGCGATCGTCAGTTCGTCGGGGAGCGCACGAGCCAGCGCCTCGAAGACGTCCTCGGTATCCCCCGAAGTGACATCACCGAAGGTGACTCCGGGGTCGTAGTGCTGCAGCAGCAGACCGGTGTAGTCGGGGACCACCGTCACGTCTGCGGTATCGAGCGAAGCGAGGGCGGCGGCGCGGCTGCCGAGACCGTCACGCACCTGTACGTCGATACCGGTTGTGCGCAGCACCCCGGCGTAGAGGTGCGCAAGGAGCGCCCCGTCGGCGCCGTCCCGTGCCCCGACGACGACGGGACCGGACACTTCCGCCGGGTCGAGTACCGACGATGCGCATCCGGCCGAGAGCGGCAACACGGCCGCGACCGCCACGATCGACAACCGGTTTCGCATCCACTGGATTCCCACGGCGGTCATTGTCGCGCATCGCCGGCACGGGCCGGGCGCCCGGTGTACGGACGCCGAACGCCCCAGTCCGAACCTTGGTGCGGGTTCGAGCCGGGGCGCACGGTGCGATCACGTCAGTCGGCGACACCTTCTGCCCTTGCAGCGGCCGCAACGGCCTCTGCAACAGCGGGCGCGACACGCGGATCGAGCGGGCTCGGAACGATCTTGTCCACAGCCAACTCATCACCGACGACCGAGAGGATGGCCTCGGCGGCGGCGAGTTTCATGCCCTCGGTGATGCGGCGGGCGCCTGCGTCGAGCGCACCCTTGAACACACCGGGGAAGGCGAGCACGTTGTTGATCTGGTTCGGGAAGTCGCTGCGTCCCGTCGCGACGATCGCCACGTGCTTGGAGGCGACGTCGGGGTGGATCTCGGGATCCGGGTTCGACAGCGCGAACACGATCGCGTCGTCGGACATCGTCGCGACGATCTCCTCCGGCACGGTGCCCGCCGACACACCGACGAACACATCGGCACCGTCGAGCGCCTCGACGATTCCGCCGTGGCGACCGGCCGGGTTGGTACGGTCGGCCAGATCGGTCTTCACGCCCGACAGGTCTGTGCGCTCGTGCGAGATGATGCCCTTCGAATCGAGCACCGTGACATCCTCGATTCCTGCGGCGAGCAGGATGTTTGCGCACGCCACACCAGCTGCGCCGGCGCCGGAGATGACGACCCGCAGCTTCGTGATGTCGCGGCCCTGCACCTTCACTGCGCCCTTGAGCGCCGCGAGGAGGACGATGGCCGTGCCGTGCTGGTCGTCGTGCATGACCGGGCAATCGAGTGCCTCGATCAGACGCTTCTCGATCTCGAAGCAACGCGGAGCGGAGATGTCCTCGAGGTTGACGGCGCCGAAGCTCGGACGCAACCGGACGATGGTCTCGACGATTTCGTCGGGGTCCTTGGTGTCGAGGACGAGCGGGATGGAGTTGAGCCCGGCGAACTTCTTGAACAGTGCGGCCTTGCCCTCCATGACCGGAAGGGAGGCACGCGGGCCGATGTCGCCGAGGCCGAGCACGGCGGTGCCGTCGGACACGACAACCACGAGACGGTTGGTCCAGGTGTAACGCTCGGCGAGCGTCGCGTCGGCCGCGATCGCGCGGCTGACCTGGGCAACGCCCGGGGTGTATGCGATGGACAGGTCGCGCTGGGTGTCCAGCGGCGAGGTGAGTTCGACGGAGAGCTTGCCGTCGACGTGGCTGCCGAAGATCTCGTCGTCCGTCAACGCGAGCTTCTGAGGGGTTTGTGCGTCGGACACAATTGACACGATGACACTCCTGCGTGTTCCGAGACCAGTCGGGTCCCGGTTACTGCGAAGTAACTGCAACAGAACATCATTGGTATGCACCAGTGTGCATCGACCGTCTATGTAGTTGCAGCAGCTTCGCCAAGGACGGGTTCGGTGAAGCTTCCGGGCGCGATCACGATTGCCGCTGTACAACGCTGTACGACTTCCGGAGCGTGATGGCGCCTAGGAGGGTGGCCCTGGCGGCGGCCCTTCAGCAGGACCTGCCATCTTCTGCCCGAAGCGGGGCGGTAGCACCACCTCGAACCACACAGAAGTTTGCCACCTTCACAGACCAAACATCAAATCGGTGTTGGTTGCGAAGGTTCTCACCGATTTGCACTCCCTACCTGTGAGTTTGCAACTGCGACCGCCTATTTTTCGGTGATTCCTCAGCGACTCCTGGGGTTACGCCCGAGCTACCGGCGAGTAGCGCGAAGATTTCACGTCCTCAACCCCACCACTGGGTGACCAACAGAATCGATGCAGTGAAAACCACCACAATTGCGGCAATGACGGAAATCGGCCCTCTCCGACGGTCCGCGATCACCTGCGCCACCACCGCGACGACCGCCGCCACGACGTGCGCCACCACCGACGTGGTCCCCGGACCGGGAAAACTGCCATCTCCCCCGAGATAGTGGGCACCGCACACAACGATCATGAGCACCAGGACAGCGCCGGTCACGATCCCCGAGACGACGCGTGCCGCCCTCACCACGATGCCCGCCCGCCCGGGAGGAGTTCCGTAGCGCGCACCGTCGCCGTAATACTCTCCCGAGTAGTACTCGTCTGCGTAGTACTTATCGTCGTAATAGTTACTGTCCCGGTAGATTTCATTCTGATGTGCGTCGTCGCGACGCGGGCCCCGCGACCTCATCCCTCGACCACCTCGGCACCGTGCGCACGATCGAGCAGGTCCTCGAACGCGTCGCGATCGGTCGTGAACCGGCCGAGCCCGACCGACTTGTTGTCGCCGTGATAGTCGGACGAACCCGTGACGAACAGTCCCAGATTCGACGCCAGGTCTTTCATCAGCCGAGCATCCGCGTCGCTGTGGTCGGGATGGTCGGCCTCGACACCGCCGAGACCGCTCTCGGCGAGCTCCTCGATCTGGTCGAGCGCCAGTAACCGCCCGCGAGATCTCGCCCGGGCATGTGCGACGACCGCGACGCCACCGGCCGCCGTCACCATCTTCACCGCCTCGGCCAGCGGAGTGTCGCTCTTGTCGATGTAGTAGCGGCCCCGCGGCGCCAACAGCTCGGTGAAGGCATCTCCGATCGTCGACACGACGCCGGCCTCGACGAGGGCGCGCGCCAGATGCGGGCGACCGGCCGCCGGTCCCGCCTGCTCCAGAACATGATCCGCGTCGATGGGCAGCCCGTCCGCCGCCATGCGTTCCGCCATCACTCGCAGCCGCGACACGCGCTCACCGCGCAATCGCTCGAGTTCGTCGACGAACACCTGATCCGTGGGATCGAACAGATATGCCAGCAGGTGCACCGCGACGGGATCGCCGTCCTCGCCGCGACCGGTGCACGACATCTCCATTCCCCGGACCAACCGCAGGCCGGAGGGTAGAGCACCCACAGCCTCGTCCCATCCCGCTGTGGTGTCGTGGTCTGTCAGGGCCACCACGTCGAGGCCCGCGGCCGCCGCATTCCGGACCAACCCGGTGGGGGTGTCCGTACCGTCGGAGGCGGCCGAATGGGAGTGAAGATCGATGCGCACCACACAAGTGTGTCAGGTGCAGCGACTACGATGGTCCAGCGACCGGACAGCGCCTTCGACTCATGCCGAAAGCACCCTACGGGCACGTGCCGATGACACCTCGGAACGTGCCGAAGGCACCTCGACACGGAAGGGAACCCGTTGCCGAATCCCTCCCTGCCGCGTCCGGGACGCCGCACGACAACGGACATACCGACGATCCACGTCCCCGCCGAACGTGCGGTGGTCGACTGCGCGATCTACATCGACGGCAAGCGACTCCCCGGCCGGTACGCCCACGCCGCCGCCCTCGCGGAGGTTCGCCGACGCGGCGAGGGCTTCGTCTGGCTCGGCCTCCACCAACCGGACGAACACCAGATGACGAGCGTGGCCCGCACGTTCGATCTGCACGAACTGATGGTCGAGGACGCGGTACACGCCCATCAGCGCCCGAAACTCGAGCGCTACGACGATCTGCTGTTCCTGGTTCTGCGCACCGTGACCTATGTCGAGCACGAATCGGTGACCACCACCAACGACATCGTCGAAACCGGGGAGGTCCTCCTGTTCACCGGCCCCGACTTCATCATCAGCGTGCGTCACGGCGATCATTCGGAACTGTCGGCAGTACGCGCCCACCTCGAAGCCGACCCGGAGCAACTCGGTCTCGGGCCTGCAGCGGTGCTGCATGCGATCGCAGATCATGTCGTCGACACGTATCTTGCGGTCACCACCGCGGTGGAACCGGACGTCGATGATCTCGAGGAGTTCGTCTTCACCCCCGACACCAGGATTGCGGTCGAGCAGATCTATCTCCTCAAACGCGAGATCGTCCAGCTTCGCCGGGCGGTGGTGCCACTCGCGGAGCCGCTCCAACGACTGATCCGCTCACCCGGCAATCCGATCCCCAAGGACATTCGGCGTTACTTCCGCGATGTCGCCGACCATCACACGACGGTGTCCGACCGCATCGCGACCTTCGACGAAACGCTGAGCACTCTGCTCGACGCCGCGATCGCCAAGGTCACGGTTCAGCAGAACACCGATATGCGCCGAATCTCCGCGTGGGTCGCCATTGCGGCGGTGCCCACGATGATCGCGGGTGTGTACGGCATGAACTTCGACCACATGCCGGAGTTGCACTGGGAGTACTCCTATTACGTGGTGGTCGGCATCATCGCCCTGATCGTGACGGTGCTGTTCGTCCTGTTCCGCCACAACAAGTGGCTGTGAGCACTGCACTTCTCGAACGCGAACCTGGTTCATCCGGTTCGCGCCCGGGTACGCGTTCGGTGCCGGTCGTCGCACTCGCGCTCATCGCACTACAGGTGGCGATCCGCGGCGTCCTCGCATTCCGGGGCGAATTCTATTGGGACGACCTCATTCTGATCGGTCGCGCGGGGACCTACCCGCTGTCGTCACCGGAACTGTTGAACTACGACCACGACGGTCACCTGATGCCCGGGGCGTTCGCGGTCGCATCGCTGGGCACGTGGCTCGCACCGATGCAATGGTGGCCTGCCGCAATGACTCTCGTCGTGGCCCAGCTGCTGGCGTCTCTCGCGGTGTTACGTCTGTTGTGGCTGATACTCGGACCGCGTCGGGTGTTGTGGGGCCCCCTGCTGTTCTACCTGTTCTCGCCGTTGACGCTGCCCGCGTTCGCATGGTGGGCTGCCGGCCTCAACTCACTCCCCATGCAGGCTGCACTCGCTTGGGTGGCCGGTGACGCCCTGCAGCTCGCGCGGACGGGCCGGCGACGTCATGCCGTGTCCGGCGTCGTCGTCGCCCTCTGCGCATTGGCGTTCTTCGAGAAGTCGATCCTCGTACCTCTGGTCGCGTTCGCGACGGTCGCGCTGTTGTATCGCGTCGACGGTGTTGTGCGGCCGGTCCGTGTCGCGTGGCAGCGAGCACGCCCCCTGTGGCTCGGATCCGGAGTCGTGCTGGCGGTCTGGGCCGCGTGGTACACCACCGTCGTCGCATCGCGGTTCGGTGTGCCGCCCTGGTCGATGGTGGCAGGACTGACCCACCACGGCCTGTCGTACGGTCTCGCGCCGTCGCTGCTCGGTGGGCCGTGGCAATGGGACCGCTGGAATCCGAGTCCGCCATGGGCCGACCCACCGATGGTCCTCGTAGTCGCCGCGTGGGTCGCTGTCGCGGGTGCGCTGGTGTGGAGCCTGCGGTGCCGGACCCGGACCGGGTGGGTGTGGATCGCGGCGACCGCGTACGTGTGCGCCTCTCTCGTGGCCATGATCAGCACACGGTTCGGTCCCGAGACGACATACGAGTTGGCGCAGACCCTGCGCTACTTCGCTGACTCGTCCGTGATCGTCGCGGTGGCCGCTGCACTCATCCTCCGCAGCGCCGAACGCAGAACATGGGGGCTGCGGTCGCGTGCGGTCGCCCTCGCCTGCGCGGTCGCGTTCCTCGTGAGCTCGGCGTGGTCGACCGTCACGTTCGCCCGCAGCTGGACCGACAACCCCACCGGCGAATACCTCGCGACCGCGAAAGCTGCACTCACCGAACACCCGCAGGATCCGGTCCTCGACCACCCGGTGTCGGTGTGGGTCCTCCTGCCCGTCACGTACCCGCACAATCTCGTCGGGTCGGTCTTCTCCTCGTTGCCCGGACGCTCCGACATCAGCGACCACACCACCGCGCTGCGTGTCCTCGACGATCGCGGCGCACTGGTGCCCGCCGAACTCATGCCGCTGCGCGGCGTCCTCCCCGGTCCGGTGCCCGAGTGCGGGTACGCGGTGGCCGACGATGTGGTGACACCACTGCTCTTGAACGAGCCTGCCGGCGACTGGGAGTGGACTGTGGAGCTCCACTACATGGCCGCCGACGACGGTGCGATCGATCTCGGATTCCCCGGTCGTCCCAGTGTCTCCGTGCCCGTCACCGAAGGACTCGGCTCGGTCTACGTGCGAATCCCCGGCGGCGGCGCTGCGCTGCAGGTCGAGTCGGCGACACCGGGCCTGAACGTGTGCATCGGCGGCGGATCCATGGGTGTCGTAGTCCCGAGCTGACCGTCACATGCGAGCAGCGCCACGCTCGGGATCTCGGACATCGATGCCTGCCTCCACCCATGCCTCGCGGAGGGCATCGGCGCCGCGCAGTCGCTTCCACGCCGCCTCGTTCGCCGTGATCGGAACCGCTTCGAAGAACCGCACCGGATCGGCGGGCTCGGGCAACTCCAACTCGGGCACGTCACTCGCTTCGAGAAGCACCGCGGTGAACGGCGCACCCTCCCACAGTGGCTCACCGAGATCGAGGAGTGCATCGTCGGTGAGTACCACTCCCTCCACGGCCGGGAGCGCCGCCAGCACCGCCAGGCTGCGGTGCACACCGGCTGTGAGCCCTTCCGCCCTGCGCAGGCTCAACACGAGTTCGGCTCGTGGACCGCGGGTCGGGTCGGCGACGATGGTGGTGGGGTCGCCCATCGGATGACGCGAACAACCCAGCGTCGCGAATCGGGTGAGGTCATCGCTCGCGTGGAACCGCAGAATCTCGATCGGCTCGAGACCGAGGAACGTCACCGACGCCGATTCGGGCGCCGATCCGGTCGCGTCGGACAGATTCGCAGCGAGGTGGGCATGGACTGCGGTGAGAACGGCTTCGGTCACCTCTGCAATCTATCGCTCCCGAGGGATCCGATGCCGGGGCGGCAGCGGGAGCTGCGAGCACACCCCTCAGAACATGGTTCCCGCGAACGGTGCCAGCGGCCACGCGAACAGCGCCTCGGCGACCGGAAGCGCTGCCCGGTCGTGCACCGTGATCCGTCCCGCCGCCGCCAGCTCGTGGCACCCCACCCCGCCGAGCAACACCGATCCGAGTTCGGCGACTCCGAATTCGAGCTGCGCAGGTTCGGTCGAGGTCGATACACCATCGGCGGAGACCTCGAAGACCCCGGTGTTCTCCGCGAAGAGAGTGTCGGTCACCGCAACCCGGACCCTCCCGGCGCCCACGAACGAGCGTGCTTCGAGTGCGCGGGGCACGTCGAGGATCCGCAACCAGGTCTCGTCCGATACCGAACGAACATTCGCTGCGCGGTGGTCCGCCAGCATCCACGGCAGTGGATCATCCGCGGGCACCGCATCGAAGACGATCCGGTCGACGAGGTCGAGGTTCAGCAGAAAACGGACGAGTCCCGCGTGCGCTTCCGCGGTGGGAGCGAAGAAGTCACTCACGACGATGGTCCGGTCGCGCCCTCCGAACCATGCCCCGGTGTTCTCCGGGCGATACCGGACGAACCCGTCCTCGGCTCCTGCGCCGCCGTGCACTGCGACGTACGAGGGTCCGTTCGTGGCCGAGAAACGGAAGCGCTGCGAAGCCCACCAGAACGAGGTGCGCTCGATGCGCCCCGGACGATGCGCCACATACTCGGAATAGATGCGCTCCAACAGATCCCAGGATTCGGGAAGCTCCGCGAAGCTGACCGGACCGCCCTCGGGCACACCCGGGTGCAGCACCGCGCGGCGTCGCTCGACTTCGAGGGTCGTCGACGTCGACGCGATGCCGTAGCCGAATCGTCCGTAGATCGTGGCCTCGGAGGCCCGGAGCGTGGCGACGACGTCGCCACGGTCGCGGGCGTCGCGCAACTGCCGATGCACCAGCGACGTGACCACACCGCGACGTGTGTGGGTGGGGAGCACCCCGATGTGGGTGACAGCGGCGTGGGTGACGCGCTCGCCGCCCGGCAGCACCAGGAACCCCGACGTCGCATCGACGGTTCCGACGAGTGCGCCGTCGATGAATGCGCCGACGGTGCGGCCCTTCTCGAGGTAGTCGCCCATGCGTCCCTCGGGATAGTCCGGCCCGGAGGGGAGACCGACCATGGCCGTGCGGAACAGCGCCATCGCCTGCCGCAACTCCTCCTCGGATTCGAGTACTCGGATCGCGACGTCAGGGTGTTCACTCATACGCCCGACACTCTCATACGCCCGACCCTGGGGCCTCGATTCATGGCTGGTCGGCCCTCTCACGCAGAGTCGGTACCGAGCCGTACATCGTGGTCGCCTGCCGCCGGGGCGGCGAACCTCACCAGCTTCATCCCTTCGGTCTCGATCGCCGACCGGTTCGATGACGTCAGCGAGCGCCACGGCGTGACTTCCAGCACCGCGGATGTGCCGCCGATGGTCAGCTTCGCGGCTCCGGCGACTCGACCGCCGACGAGCACCAGAGGAGCGATGATTCCGTTCTTCGTCATCGTGCGGGCACGGTGTTCGTCCGAAATGAACCGTCGGCGATCGGCGTGCGAGAGCAGCGCATTGTCGAACGGAGCGAGGATCCGCACCGGTGCGGGGGTGGACGGGTCGGGGCGCGGGGCGTCGGGCAGATCGAACAGTTCGATCCCACGCTCGTCGCGGAAGGTCGCGAGTTGCGGGCGCAGCCGATCGACGATCTCCGACAACCTGGTCAGGCCGCACCATGCCTGCACGTCGCGAACGCTCGCGGGGCCGAACGCCGCGAGGTATCGCAGAACGAGTCGGTCCGGGCTCGGGAGGTCCGATTCCGGCGGGCCGGCCCATACGTCCAGGGGTGCGAGACGCGGCTGCCCCGAGCGCCCCCATAACCCGCGCGGCGTGACCTGCACCAGCGGAAGCAGGCACCGCACACCGTGTGCGAGCGCTGCAGGGTCCTGACCGGGGAAATGATCAGCCAGCAGCGGCCGGAGCTCAGCCTGGGTTCGCGGGGTGTCGGACAGCAGCTCTCGCGCAAGCGACGCGAGGGCCGTCCGATCGACGCCGCGCAGGCCGGCGCCGTGGATCGGGTTGGCGTCGAGGTCGTTGTCGAGCAGCGGTTGCACCCATGGACGCAGTGCGTGTGCGTCGGCCGCGGACACCGCGAACACGGTGCCGCGCATCAGCACGATCCGCACCACACGTCGGGACTCGAGAAGCGCCGACAGCGACTCGGGGCGGAAGCCGCGGAGACGAGTCCACAGTGCGTAGTAGGGCGGGGTCGGGGCCTGGGCCTGCAGCCCCAGTAGATGCTCGATCATGGCCAGCGGATCCGTGTCGCTCCGACGCAGCAGATGCTGACGAGCAAGGGTCGCGCGCCCGAGCGCCCGATCGGTCAGAGTGCCGGTAGCCACAGTGCACCTTGACACACACCACCGACACGAAGCGTGTGAGACAGGTCGACCACACGAGCACAGGTAGGTTTCCACCGTGCAAGAGGAATGGGACATCGCCTCCCCCGGCGTGCTGCAGCTCCCGTCGGGGCGGCTCGTTCGTGGTCGCTCGTTGCGTGCCCCCCTACCCGAAATCCCACTACCCGAATTCGGTGTCTACCTCCAGGGGCGTCCGCTGGTCGCCATCGACTGGGATTCGCGCTGGGTCCGTTGGCCCGACTTCCGGGTGCCGTCCGACTCCCAGGACGCATACGACACCCTGTACGAGGCGTGGGTCCGTGCAGGACGGCAACGGGTGGAAGTCGCCTGCACGGGTGGGCGGGGGCGCACCGGAACCGCACTTGCGTGCCTCGCGGTACTCGACGGCGTTCCGGCGAAGGAAGCAGTCGCATTCGTCCGCCGCCATTACCACCCGCGCGCGGTCGAAACCCCGTGGCAACGCCGCTTCGTCGCACGGTTCCCGTCACTCGGGTGAATGACGCCTCTCGAGCCGCACCACGGCGGCTTCGGCTGCGGCTGCCTCGCGTTCCGCAGCGGTGACGTCCTTCTTCGCCGCCGCGACCGCGCGACGTGCGAACTTGCGTTGTTGTTCGGCGTGGAGCAGTTTCTCCTGCAGTGCCGCGACCTCCGCCTCGTGGCGGGCGAGTTCCTCATCTGCTTCCGTCGCGGTGGTGCGCGCATGCTCGACCGCACGGCGCGCACCCTCTGCCACGGCGGTCGCCTCATTCAGTTCGGCTCGCTCTGCGGCGCGATCCGCTCGTCCGGCAGTGCGCTCGTATCGTGCGTCCGTGCGCTCGGGAACCACGCTCAGCGGCGCCGACGACAGGTCTCCGAACCCGCCGAGGTCGCCGATGCCACTCGGTTCGATGATCGCGTCGAGCCGCCCCGCGCGCACACGGTCGGCGATCGCCGGGTCCGCAAGAGCGGCGTTGAGGGTCTGTGCGACCTCCCGCAGCGCGCTCTCGCTGACGTTTCTCCCCCGTTCGGAGGCGAGTTCGGCGACGTCCTTCTCGAGGGCGGAGATCACTTGCCGTCGTTGGGCCGACAGTGTGCGCAGGTCCTGGCCGGACAGGGTTCGCTGCGCGGTACGCAGGGCGTCGCCGAGTTCGAGGAGGACACCGAGTTCGTCGACCCGCTCACGTGCCAGCAGGTTCACCAGCCATGCGGCAACCGTCGGTTTGCGGAGCCGGCCGATCGCAGCGGTGAGCTCGCGATCACCCGACTCGCGGGCCTGCGCCGCGTACTCGGTGCGCGCGGCGATGAACCCCCCGGGGTCCAGGCCGTACAGGGAGTCCGCCACCGAATCGAGCGTGGGCATGTGTCGAGACTAGTGGCGGATCACCCCGCCGGCACAGGGACGCCCGATCCTCGCAGCAGATGGCGCGCTGGCATCGTCGTCGCCAGGTGCGCGACCACACAGGTGACGAACACCGTCGCCACCACGGTCCACAACGGGCCCTGGGGCCAGGGTTTCCCGACGAAACCGATGGCCAGCATCGTCATCGGGCCGAGGGAGATCACCAGTCCGATGACCGTTGCAATGAGGCAGACCAGCAGGGTTTCGGACCACGCCATCGTGCGGAGTTGGCGCGGGGTTGCCCCGACGGCCCGCAGCAGTTGCCACTCCCGTCGACGGCGGAGTGTGCTCGCCACGAGACGGTTGGCGACACCGAGCAGGATGTACCCCATCAGGGCGAGGGACACGGCGATGTTGAGCACGCGTGAAGGATCCTGCGCGGACGGTCCCGTCAGGGCCGTGCGGGCATCGTCGATCTGCATGCCGGGCGAGTCCGTGAGAAGCGGCGCGAGTTCGGTGGTGATCCGCGCGTGGTCTCCGGCGACGAGCACCTCGTCGTAGGGCCCGGACGAACCGTCCGGGAGTAGGTCCGACGCCGCGACGATCTTGCCGAAACCGAAGCCGCGCGCGTATGTCGCGACCACCGTCGGCTCCACCTCCGTCCCATCCGACAGGATCAGCGGCAGGGTGTCGCCGACATCGACCCCGGCAAGCCTGGCAGCAGCGGAATCCATTGCAACGGAATCACCGGTGAGGTGCGTCAGGTCGCCGTCGGTGACCCCGAGATCGAGTGCTCGTCCGACGCCGGGACCGACAGCGAGCATCGGATACTCCTCGGCACGTGGTCCGCCGTCCTGCTGAAACGGACGTATCACGGTGGACCGGATCATAGCGACGGCCGCGGTCGACGAGGGCGCGCGCTCGATCGCCGCGAGCGCCGACGACGACACTCCGCCCGCGGCGGGTGCGGACACGACCACATCGGCGACTGCGCCTTCCCTCACCTCGTGATCCATCGTGGCGCTCGCAGTGGTCCCGGCGAAGATCTGTGTGGTCAGCAGTCCGACCGCGAGTGCGAGGACACTGACGGCACCACCGGTCCGCAGCGCATGGCTGCCCGAGTTACGCACGGCGAGCCACCTGCTCGCAGAACCGGTCCTTGGCGCGATCCACCCGCAGATACGCCTCACCATCGCGGGGGCGATCAGCGACACACCGATGCTCGCCAGCAGCGTTCCCGACGCCGTACCGATGAGGGCTTCCTCGCTTCGGATGCCGAGGGGGACGAGGGCGGATCCGGCCGAGAGCGCCAGCACCACGAACCCCACCCGGGTCCGACCCGGACCGCCGCCGCGAGGTTCGGCCTCGGTCTCGACGATCGCCTCGGCGCCCGACATCCGGGAGATACGTAACGATCCCGCGCGCGCCGCCACCTGAACCATGCCCAGCATCAGCAGCCCGGCACCCAGCGCCGGACCGGGACTCCAACTCAGCGACTGCCCGGTCGCCAGCATTCCCACCGAGACCAACGACTGCGTGGCCGCCGCAGACAACAGATGGCCGCCGATGACGCCGACGATCACGGCCCCGAAGGCCGCACGGGTCGTCTGTTGCGCCGTCATCGACCGGATCTGTCGCGGCGTCGCCCCCACAGCACGGAGCAATGCGATTTCCCGTGACCGGTTGGCCACCCCGACGGAAACCGCTCCCGCGGTGATGAATCCGACGAGGACTACGACCACTCCCCCGACGGAGAACGCCGCGGCCGTCAGCATGCGCGTCCCGGAGGCCGCCGCCGGCCGCTCGACTCGGCCGATGTCAGCGCCCGTCGCTACCACGAAACCTCGTCCCGCGACGAGTTCCTCGACGCGGTCGGTGACCGCGGCCGCATCCGCGTCGTCGTCGAACGCGACGGTGAGGAGATCTGCGGTGTCCGCCGGCTTCCGGGAGAGTTCCCGCGCCGAGGAGTCGCTGACGAATACGCCACCGCCCGGGAGATCTGCGACACCGGTGACCCGCATGTCCCGGGCCTGTCCCCGGAGCAGTACCTCGACCTGGTCGCCGACCGAGACACCCGCCGGGGCAGCCGCATCCGCGGTCAGCACGACGTCGGCGGGACCCCTCGGTGCGTCACCGGTCAGGTCGATTGTTCCGAGTAGAGAGCTCCATCCGTGTCCGTTGTCTCGGACCGACTCCACCGACAGCACCCCACCGCGACCGTCGGTGACCACAGCCGGAAAGCTCAGATCTGTCGCAACCGCACGCACCCCCGGTATCTCCGACACCTCGTGGGCGAGATCCGACGGGACCCCGGCCTGCTCGGGCAGTACCGGATCGAAGTCTTCGTCCTGCGGGACACTCTGGTCGCCGCCGACGACCATGTCGACACCGGCGAACCGATCCGTGGGGACCTGCGAACGAAGTCCCGACTCGGCCATGATGAGACAGAACGTGACCAGCGCCGCGCCCGCCGCCACCGCACACACCACCGCGAGCACTTCACCGACCCGGACAGGCAATCGCACCGTCATCGGGCTCGTCCTCCGAGCACGGCGGTCAACAGAGGTGCGTCGGGGCTGTGCAGGACCTGAACGATGCGGCCACCTTCCATCACCACGACATCGTGTGCTCGGGCTGCAGCCGACGGGTCGTGCGTGACCATCACGACGGTCTGCCCGAGGTCGCGCACGAGATCATCCAGGAGGGAAAGGATCTGATCGCCGGTGGCCGGGTCCAGCGCGCCCGTCGGTTCGTCGGCGAAGACGACGTCGGGGCGGGTCGCGAGTGCGCGCGCCACCGCGACCCGCTGTTGCTGTCCGCCGGAGAGTTCTCCGGGTTTGCGAGACAGGAAGTCGCCCAGACCGACCCGGTCGACGATGGCTCCGAGCCACGTTTCGTCGCCGGGTGTCTCGGCCAAGCGAAGAGGAAGGGTGATGTTCTCTTCGAGAGTCAGGGACGGGATCAGGTTGTAGGCCTGGAACACGAATCCCACCCGTTCACGCCGAAGCCGTGTTCGGGCGGTCTCCCGCAGCCGGCCGATCTCCGTGTCTCCGATCCACACCCTGCCGCGTGTCGGCGCATCGAGTCCGGCCGCGCAGTGCAGTAACGTGCTCTTCCCGGAACCGGATCGACCCATGACGGCAAGGAATGCGCCGCGCGGGACGGTCAGGCTCACGTCGTCGAGTGCGGGGGCGCCTCCTCTATCGCCCTTGGGCCGATGGATTTTGGTCACCTGCTCCAACCGGATCGCAGCCGTCACGGATTTTCCCTCGAGGCTGGACCCGGTGTGCGCTACGCCAGTGTTCACGAACGTCGCCGCCCCAGGTAGCGCGCCACCAGCATCACGAGACAGAGGACTGCGGGGATCCCGAACACCAGCGAGAACAGCACATCGTCGGGCTTGAGGATCGAGAACACGGCGTTCAGGCCGACGCAGACCGCGAGTGCGACCCACAGCGTCCCCGTCGCCCGCTCACGAGGTTCCCCGCCCGGTCGAATGTCGGCTGCCGAGAGTGGTTGGGGTGTTCCGGATCCTTGGTTCGGTCGGATGCCGTACGGGTCGTCCACGATGTCTCCTCCAGGAGTCGAGGCCGCTGCGCGGCGCGGTTGTACGTCCACTGGTCTCGACGCTATGAGCAGTCACGTCATCCCGACATCCCGACAGCTACCGGCTTCCGGTACAGCAGGCTGTACTGTTCGTCCCTGTCGACGCACTCGTATGGACGGCACGGGCACGCAGGGCATACCGTCGGCACACCCACTGCCTCCACGCGAGGATCCGAGGAGGACCCGTGACTGCCGTCAGCGACACCCGACGAACTGCGCTGCGCGCGAATGCAGTTGCCGCGGTGACGAAGACAGCCGTCGCGACGAAATGGCTGGTGCTCGGAGCCGGAACCGCAACGCTGGCGCTTCTGGGCGTGATTGCTCTGATCCTGGTTGCAGCGCTGTGCCTGGTGGGTGTCGGAGTGCTTCTGCTCGCGCCGGCGCTGTCCGGTGTCCGGTGGATCGCAGATCTGGAACGACGACGACTCGCCGCGATCGGAACTGCTGTTCCGTCGCCGTACAACCGCGTTCCCACCGAGTGGCGAGAGGCCTGGCGGTTCCTGCGCTCCGATCCCGGACCCCGACGAGACATCGCATGGATGTGCATCCACGCGACATTCGGGCTCGTCGTCGGCCTGCTGCCGTTGGAACTGCTCTCGAATGCGGTGGAGGAGCTCAGCGCTCCGCTGTGGTGGAACTCGGTGCCGTCGGGTGGCGCGACCATCCTCGGTGGCTTTGTCACCGTCGACTCATGGGCCGGTGCACGCTGGGCAATCGTCACCGGTCTCTGCTGGGCGATCCTGTGGTTCGCGTTGCCCCCATTGCTGCTCCGGGCACAGGTCGCCCCCGGCATCCGCTTGTTGGCCCCGCACCCGGACGTCGACCTGTCCGAACGCATCGCGGAGCTCACCGCAACACGAGCGGCCGCTCTCGACGCACACGCCGTGGAGTTGCGCCGGATCGAGCGGGCGCTGCACGACGGCGCGCAGAATCGGCTCGTGACCGTCGCCGTACTCACCGGAGCGGCCCGCCAGGCGCTGGCCCGCGACCCGTCCACTGCCGACCCCTTGCTCGAGCGCGCCCAACAGAGCGTCGAGGCGGCCTTGGCGGAACTGCGCTCGGTGGTGCGCGGCATCCTGCCGCCCGTCCTCGAATCCGATGGCCTGTCGGGAGCCTTGTCTGCGCTGGCGGCGCAGTGCCCGGTGGAGACCCGTGTCGACGCACGCGTGATGTCGCGATGTCCCGTGGCCATCGAAGCCATCGCCTATTACACGGTGGCGGAGGCGCTCACCAATGTCACCCGGCACAGTGGGGCACAGCGAGCGGAGGTGCGAGTGCGGCAGCGAGGCGACGAACTCGTGATCGAGGTGGAGGACAACGGTTCCGGCGGCGCCGTCGTCGGGCACGGATCCGGGCTGGCCGGAATCCGGGGACGTGTCGAGGCCCACGACGGGACACTGCAGGTGCACAGCCCCGCCGGCGGGCCGACGATCGTGGAGGTGGTGATCCCGTGCGGATAGTGGTGGCCGAGGACGACGCGCTGCTCCGGGAAGGGCTCGTGCTGTTGTTGCGCGGCGAGGGACTCGATGTGGTCGCCGCGGTGGGCGAACCCGACGCGTTGCTGGAAGTCGTGGAACACCATCACCCCGACGTCGCCATCGTCGACGTCCGCATGCCACCGACCCACACCGACGAGGGCATTCGGGCGGCCGTCGCAGCCCGGGCGTCGCATCCCGAACTCGCGATTCTGGTGCTCTCGGCCTACGTGGAGCAGAGTTTCGCCACCGCACTGCTCGCGGGCGGCTCCCATCGCACCGGGTATCTGCTCAAGGAACGGGTCGGGCGGGTCCACACCTTCCTCGAAGCCCTGCACCGTGTCGCGGATGGCGGCACCGCGATCGATCCCGAAGTGGTGGCCCAGCTCTTCGCGCGAGAGCGTGCCGCCCACCGGCTGTCCGACCTGACCGCCCGGGAGCGGGAGGTACTGGCATTGATGGCCGAGGGGCTGGGAAACAGCGCAATAGCGACTCGGCTGGTCATCACCGAAAACGCCGTGCACAAACACATCCGGAACATCTTCGCCAAGCTCGACCTGCAGGCCGGTGACGACTCCGACCGACGGGTCGTCGCGGTGCTCCGGCACCTCGAAGCCACGCAGCGAACCGGCTGAATCGGGTGTGGGCGCCTACAAAGCCAGCTTCGCGAGCAGGTCGCGTGCCGTCTCGGCGCTGCGCGGCTGGCACAGCACATCGTAGCGACCGGCAACCAGCTGCATCGTCGACGAGAAGTCGCGCTGCCCGCGTGTGGCCGCGTACGGGATCGTCGCCGAGATCAACCCGAAGATGATGCCGCCGACGAGACCCACGATGAGCGGGCCCAGGAAGTCGGTGGAGAAGATCCCGAGCAGCAGACCGAAGAACAGGCCGAGCCACGCACCGGAGACGATGCCGCCGCCGATCACCTTCGCCCACGTCAGCCGACCCGTGACACGCTCGACCTGCATCAGGTCGACACCGACGATCGTGACGTCCTCGACCGAGAAGTTCTGATCGGAGAGGTGGTCGACAGCGCGCTGCGCTTCTGCATATGTCGAGTACGAACCGACAGGCCATCCGCTCGGCGGTTCCGGGAGTCCCGGCGCCGGACGTCCTGCACCCATGGGATTCGTCATTGTGGCTCCTTCTCGTTTCCGTCCGCGTCCATTCTGCCGGGATTCCCCTGGCGTCGCCGATGGCGCACGGCGTCAGCTCGGGGCGACGGCTACTTCGGCGGTTCGAACGACGTGGTCCGGGCCATTCCCGCGGCACGGCCCTTGGCGGAGATCACGAGGGCCATCTTGCGGCTCGCTTCGTCGATCATCTCGTCACCGAGCATCGCGGCACCGCGCGCTCCACCCGCTGCGGAGGTGTGCCACTCGTAGGCGTCGAGGATCATCTCTGCCTTGTCGTAATCGTCCTGCCGCGGACTGAACACCTCGTTGGCGGCATCGATCTGGCTGGGGTGCAGCACCCACTTTCCGTCGAATCCGAGTGCCGCCGAGCGCTGCGCCGACCGGCGGAACGCCTCGACGTCCCGGATCTGCAGGTAAGGGCCGTCGATGGCCTGGAGGCCGTGTGCGCGCGCGGCCATGAGGATCGTCATGAGGATGTGGTGGTAGGCATCGCCGCGGTCGTACCCCTCGGGCTGCTCCCCCACCACCAGCGTGCGCATGTTGATGCTGGCCATGAAATCGGCGGGGCCGAAGACGAGGGTCTGGACGCGCGGGCCGGCCGTCGCGATCTCGTTGATGTTCGTCAGCCCCAGGGCATCCTCGATCTGCGGTTCGATCCCGATCCGCCCGACCTCGAGTCCATGCGCCTTCTCTACCTGGGTGAGCAGCAGATCGAGCGCCTTGACGTGGCTCGCGTCCGGCACCTTGGGCAGCAGGATCGCGTCGAGGTGCGCACCCGCGCCGCCGACGACGGCGGCCACATCGCGATAGGTGGCGTCGGTGGTCCAGTCGTTGACCCGCACGACCTTCAGCTGGTCGCCCCAACCGTCCTCGTTCAGTGCCTCGACGATGGTCGTGCGTGCCTGCTCCTTGGCGAGCGGCGACACGGCGTCCTCGAGATCGAGGAAGAGCGCATCGGCCGGGAGGCCCTTCGCCTTGTCGATCATCTTGCGGCTACTCCCCGGAACCGCGAGAACCGACCGTCGGGGCCTGAATGAGAACGACATGGGGTGACCGAACCTCCGTGTTCCGTGATCGACATTGGCAGCCTCTAGCCTGGCAATCATGGCAGCAGTGAGCAAGGTATTCGCAGCGAGGCTGGCCGGCCTGGTCGTGCTCGGCCCCGACGGCGAATCGATCGGTCGTGTCCGCGACGTCGTGCTCACCATACGAATAGGCCGCCAGCCGCCGCGTGTACTCGGTCTGGTCGTGGAGCTTCCGACGAGAAAAAGGATCTTCGTTCCAATGCTGAGGGTGACGGCGATCGAGCCGGGCTCGGTCACTCTCGTCACGGGCAACGTCAGTCTGCGCAGGTTCACTCAGCGCCCCTCCGAGGTGCTTGCCCTGGCGCAGGTACTGGATTCCCGCGTGCGGATCGATGATCCTGAGCTCTCCGATCTCCATGGGGCGGACCTCACCGTCGTCGATCTCGGGATCGACCTCACCCGCAGCCGGGATTGGCTGGTCTCGCGTGTCGCGGTGCGACGACATCGCGGACGGCTCGCGCGTCGCGCCCCCGTGCACGTCGTGGAGTGGCAGCACGTACACGGCCTGACGCAACAGGCGTTGTCGCTGCCGGGGCAGGGCGTGTCGCAGCTGCTCCTGCAGTTCGAGGACATGCGTCCCGCCGACGTCGCCAACGTACTGCGGGATCTCCCGGTCAAGCGACGCAACGAGGTGGCCGCTGCGCTCGACGACGAACGACTCGCCGACATCGTGCAGGAGCTGCCCTCGGACGATCAGACCGATCTGCTCAAGCACCTCGAGGTCGACCGTGCCGTCGATGTCCTCGAGGCGATGGACCCTGACGACGTCGCAGACCTGCTCGGCGAACTGCCCGAGACCGACGCCGAGTGGTTCCTCCAACGAATGGACCCGGAGGATTCCGAACCGGTTCGACGCCTGCTCGAACACTCCCCCGACACTGCGGGTGGCCTGATGACCCCGGAGCCGGTGGTGCTCACTCCCGCGACCACGGTGGCGGAGGCTCTCGCCCGAGCGCGCAATCCGGATCTCACCCCCGCCCTGGCATCGATGGTGTTCGTGGTCCGGCCGCCGACCGCGACACCGACCGGCCGATATCTGGGGTGCGTTCATCTGCAACGATTGCTTCGCGAACCGCCGGCGAGCCTCGTCGGCGGCATCATCGACAACGATCTCCCCCGACTCGATCCCGAGGACTCCTTGGCTTCGGTCACCAGGTACTTCGCGACGTACAACCTGGTGTGCGCTCCGGTCGTGGACGACGAGCAGCACATGCTCGGTGCGGTGAGTGTCGACGACGTGCTCGACCATCTGTTGCCCGAGGACTGGCGTGAAGAGGAGGAAGAGGATGAGTGACCGCAATCTCCTGGGTACACAGCGCCTCGAGACTCCCCGGACCTCCCGCTTGCGGGTAAATTTCGATGTCGAAGCCGTCGGCCGGGTCAGCGAGCGGATCGCCCGTTTCCTCGGTACCGGCCGCTACCTCGCGATCCAAACGATCGTGGTGATCGTCTGGATCGCGCTCAACATCACCGCGATAGGCCTGCAGTGGGATCCGTATCCGTTCATCCTGCTCAATCTGGCGTTCTCGACGCAGGCGGCCTACGCGGCACCGCTGATCCTGCTCGCCCAGAACCGTCAGGAGAACCGCGACCGGGTGTCGCTCGAGGAAGACCGGACACGCGCCGAACAGACGAAGGCCGACACCGAGTTCCTCGCACGTGAGCTTGCAGCGTTGCGACTCGCCGTCGGTGAGGTCGCGACACGCGACTATCTGCGACGAGAACTCGAAGACCTGAAGGCATTGATCACCGAAGCCGACAGCGGCGACGACACCGGCAACGGTCAGGCGAGACCACCGCGACGCTGAAGACGCCCGATACCGCAACGACCGGTTGCACATAACCGGGCCCCGTTCTGTAATGTGCGTCACAACGATGATGGCGTCGGTTCGGTCAAAGGTGGGTGTTCGGGTGCGCTGGCAGACGACTCTGGTTGTTCCGTTGCTCGCGGCAGCAGGATTTGCCGCGACAGCGTCGGCGCCCGCACCGAGCGGCGCGTCCGCCGATCCCGTACCCGCACAGACCGCCGCCGTACGGGAAGTGGGCATCCTGCCCGCCGAGCCCGCAGCACCGCAGGCGATGCGCAGTCCGTCCGCAGCCACCGAAGATCCGGCCGATCCGCTCTCCCAGGCGCCGCCGGCGATGCCCGGTGACGGATTCGCAATTCTCGGCGACGGCCCCCTCGCAATCCCGGAGCTCGTGTTCTACGCGTACCGCGCGGCAGAGATGCAGCTTGCGATCAACTCGCCGGAATGCGGACTGCCGTGGCACCTACTGGCGGCGATCGGACGCCTCGAATCGAACCACGCCGACAACGGGCACACGGACGTCCTCGGCACCCTCACTACACCGAGGACCACACCCGACGGCCGCGTCGGCCCGATGCAGCTCCCGGCCGGCGCGTGGGAGCGATTCCCCTCGGACGGGAACGTGGACGGCGTGACGGACCCGCAGAACGTGTTCGATGCGACCCTCGCAGCGGGCGCGTGGGCATGCGCGGACGGCGCATCCGCGCGAGACGAGGCCGGTGAGGCCCGGGTGGCCGCCATGTTCGATTCCTCCCCCGAGTACCTGGCGAATGTGCGCACGTGGTCTGCGGCCTACAAGAAGGGCGCAGAGGTCGCCCCGGCGGTACCGGCTGTGCCACCGACCACCGTCCCCACTCCTGCCGCCGTCCCGATTCCCACCGCTGACGCGGCTGCGCCGGCCGAACAGAACACGACCGAAGAGCCGGCCTCCGGGGATATCGACCCGGAGTTGCCCATGATGACGATTCCGGAACTACCGGACATTCCGTGCCTCGTCCCCACCCTCTGCGGGCAGTGATATCCGACCCGGCATACTCCCGCCTGTGCGCAGAGTCGGACATCTCCACTAGCATCACTGTTACTAAAATCACACCGTTGTAACGGCAATTCCCCCCCGCTTGCGACGAGTCGATCGCCCTACAGCTCCCCGACCGTGGGTTTTCGATATCCGCCGTCACCGGCGATGACGCCGCACGCGGATATCCGTAAACCTTCGTTACATCACGGTTGAGTAACGGAAGCGCATCGAATCCTGTAGTGTCGGCCCGGCCATATAACGGAGGCATCTCGAATGGGTGCCCGAGGGAGGTAGTAGTGGGCCGGCACGCGAAGCCATTGGATTCGAAGATCCGACGCAATTCCGTCATCGCCATGACGGGGTTGGTGCCGGTGGGCTTGGTCGCCGCAGCCGCCACCACCGCGGGCGCATCGCCGCGCACCCTACTCGGAATCCATCAGCAGGAAGCCGAGCCCGCAGCGGCCGCGACACCGATCGACGACATCACCGCAGCCGTGAACTCCGTCGACATCCCGCAGGCCATCGCTGTCGCCCAGAACGTCATGATCGCGCCGGAGCCCGCAGCCACGCCCGCACCGAAGGCTGCGCCCGAACCAGAACCCGAGCCCAAGGTTCTGAACGAAGGCCCCCTCGGAATCCCCGGTATCAACTTCGACGCCTACATCAACGCCGAACGGATCCTCAACGAGGAGAACCCCGGCTGCGGCATGTACTGGACACTGCTGGCCGGAATCGGCCGCGTCGAGTCCGGCCATGCCAACGGCGGCCAGGCCGACGAGAACGGAAACCTGAACGAGCCCGTGATCGGTCTGCCGCTCAACGGCAGCCTCCCCGGACAGGCCGTGATCTACGACACCGACGGCGGCGCTCTCGATGGCGACACCGTGTACGACCGGGCCGTCGGACCGATGCAGTTCATCCCCAGCACGTGGAACCAGTACGCGGGCGACGGCAACGGCGACGGCAAGTCCGATCCCCAGAACCTGTACGACTCGACGCTGACCACCGCGCGGTACCTGTGCGACGGCGGCCTCGACATGCGCAACCTCGCGCACTCGACCAAGGCCATCCACCGTTACAACAACTCGATGGCGTACGTCGCGAACGTCCTCGCCTGGTCCGCCGCCTACTCCACCGGCATCACGCCCAGCGCAGCCGACCTGCCGCGTATCCACTGACCCACCGCCACCTACCATGGTCACCATGGCAGTCCTTGAGTCCGAAATCCGAAGCGCGCTCGCACGGGTCCAGGATCCGGAGATCCGCAAGCCCATCACGGACCTCGGAATGGTCAAGAGCGTCGACATCCGCGACGACAGCAGTGTCGACATCGAGGTGTATCTCACGACGGCCGGGTGCCCGATGCGCACCGAGATCACCGATCGCGTCACCAAAGCCGTAGCCGACGTCGCAGGCGTGGGTGAGATCCGGGTGACGCTCGACGTGATGAACGACGAGCAGCGGACCGCCCTGCGCAAGTCCCTTCGCGGCGATTCCGCCGAACCCGTCATCCCGTTCGCGCAACCCGGTTCACTCACCCGCGTCTACGCGGTGGCCTCCGGCAAGGGCGGCGTCGGCAAATCGTCCGTGACCGTCAACCTCGCTGCTGCGCTGGCCGACCGCGGGCTGTCAGTGGGTGTGCTCGACGCCGATATCTACGGCCACTCGATTCCCCGCATGCTGGGCACGTCCGCCAAGCCCACCCAGGTGGAGCGGATGATCATGCCACCTGTCGCGCATGAAGTGAAGATGATCTCCATCGCCCAGTTCACCGAAGGAAACACTCCGGTGGTGTGGCGCGGCCCGATGCTCCACCGGGCGCTGCAGCAGTTCCTCGCCGATGTGTTCTGGGGCGATCTCGACGTGCTGCTGCTCGACCTCCCGCCCGGCACCGGCGACGTCGCGATCTCGGTCGCACAGTTGATCCCCAACGCGGAGATCCTCGTGGTGACCACCCCGCAACAGGCAGCCGCAGAGGTCGCCGAGCGTGCCGGGTCGATCGCGTTGCAGACCCGTCAGCGCATCGCCGGCGTCGTCGAGAACATGTCGTGGCTCGAACTACCCGACGGCACCAGGATGGAAGTCTTCGGAACCGGTGGCGGGCAGGCTGTCGCAGAACGGCTCTCACGCGCCGTGGGAGCCACGGTGCCGCTGCTCGGACAGATTCCCCTCGACCCGGCCGTCCGTGAGTCCGGCGACGCGGGTACTCCGATCGTCCTCAGTGCACCCGATTCAGCACCGGGCATCGCGATGCGGGAGATCGCCGACAAGCTCGCAGTCCGTCGCCGTGGTCTGGCCGGCATGTCGCTGGGGATCGACACCACCCGGCATCTGTGAACCGTCTCCGAAGCCTCACGGCCCCTCTCCAGGGGCCGTGAGAGCCCTGCGCTCGATCAGAGGCCCGGGATGCGGACTCTACGTCGCGTCGGGATCGATCGGTGGGATCTCGCCCGGAGCGAGGGGCTTCGACATGTTCGGTCGCGGAGGAATAGGAGTCGAGCCGCCCGGTGACGAACCCGATCCGTTGGCCGACGGTGTCGACGGCGAATCGAAGTTGCCCGTGAGGATCGAGTCGTCGCCGTCGAGAAGATGCTTGGTGATGACGGCCCTCGGCGTCATGCCACGCAACTGATTGAGATCGGACAGGGGCTTCTGCAGATCCTCGAACTCGGGTCCGAGTTCGTCCTTGAGCTGCTGCCGGGCGCCCGATGCGTAGTCACGCACCTGACGCAGGGACTTGGTCACCCACGACACCGCACCCGGAAGTCGCTCCGGACCGAGGACCACGAGGGCCGCGATGAGGAGGACCATGAACTCGCCCCAACCGATGTTGCCGAACACCGCACCAGACTACGTGGTCCGCACAGAATTGCAGTACCCGCAGCGGATGTCACATTCCCCGATCCAGATCAATCGGATGCGGGGGTGACCTCCAGGTCGACCAGACGCCCCTCGCGTACCAACTGCACGGTGACGGGCTGATCCATCTCCTGCAGATGAACCGCGACGACGAGTTCGTCGGCGCTCGTGACCTCCCGGTCGCCGACCTTGACGATCACGTCTCCCTCGACGATCCCGGCCTGCTGTGCCGGGCTGCCCTGCTGCACATTCGCCACCTCGGCGCCGCTGGCGACGTCGTTGACGACAGTTCGTGCATTCACACCGATCTCGGGGTGGTGCATCACGCCGTCACCGATGAGCGCCTGCGCAACCTCGGTAACAGTATCGATCGGGATCGCGAAGCCCAGGCCGACGGATCCGCCGGTCTCCGACTTGATCGCCGAGTTGATGCCGATCACCCGACCTTCCGAGTCGATGAGCGGTCCACCCGAATTACCCGGGTTGATGGCCGCGTCGGTTTGCACGGCATCGATGACCGCGTCGGTGTCGGTACCCTGCCCGTTCAACCGCATGGGCCGGTGCAATGCACTGACGATGCCGCGGGTGACGGTCTTGTTCAGTCCGAGCGGCGACCCCATCGCGACGACGTCCTCGCCGACCTGGACGTCCTCCGACCGGCCGAGTTCGGCGACGACGAGATTGTCGACGTCCTCGACCTTCAGAATCGCAAGGTCGGTCTTGATGTCGCGCCCGACGATCGAGGCAGGCACCTTCGTACCGTCGTTGAACGACACCTGCACGTTGGCTTCGGGATTGTTGGCGGCCATCGACACCACGTGGTTGTTGGTGACGATGTAGCCCTCACCGTCGATCACGACACCCGACCCGGTTCCGGCGTCCTGGCCGAGCGTGACCTGGATCGATACGACCGCGGGGAGCACGGCGTCGGCAACCTGCGCGACAGTGCCGGTCGGGGCGTCCTCGCCTGCCGCGACCTGCGTCAGCGACACACCGCGACTGGTCAGCGATCCGTCCTCTGACAGCAGGAGGGCGACGACGAGCCCACCGACCATTCCTATGACGACGGCAACGGCGGCGAGGGTGGCGAGTGCCCGCGGTTCGACGCGACGGTCGAAGAGCACTTCTCGGAGCGCCAGTTTGCGGGCCGGCGGGAGTGCCTCGTCGACGGTGTCCGCGACGGGCGGGCCGAGTCGCACAGCCGAGTCCGGGTCGCGCCACGGATCGGGGTCGGTGGTCTCGGCGGGTTCCTCGTCGGTGGCGCCGGGCGGGCGCTGGAGAGTATCGACGGCCTCGTCGGGGCGTCCGTACGCCTCGGCGAAGATCGGGTCGGCCGGAGGTGCGTGCTGGATCCGTGGGTCGGGTGTCCGGTCTCGTGCGGGCGCGCCGAAGGAACCGACGGCCCCGGCCGGGCGACCGAAGACCTGCGCGGCGTTCGGATCGACGGAGGGTCGATACACGGGTCGTGGTTCGAGGCGCGGCGCGTCGGCGGGTCGTTCGATCACCCCGGACGACCCGTCGGGCCGGCCAGAAGTGGCGTCGGGCATACCGTCGGCGGACGCAGTCCCGTTGTCGTCGACCCCGATGTCGCCTCGCCCGTTACGTTGCACACCCGTCCGTTGCACAGAATCGCCGCTCACGCGTGTCCGTCTCCCCCGTGTAGGTCCGTCACGCAGCCCAGTATCACCGATCGCACTGTGTCTGCTGCTACCGCCCGCTCGCTGTCACCGACGACGGCGGATCGACCACCGACGCGCGGTACTCCACGGATCCTGGGCGGGTGCGCCGAAAAGACCGGCCGCACCAGGCGAACCACCGGGGTCGGCGGTGGGCTTGTCGCAGAGATGGCTGGGAATGTTGCTCAGTGCACCGAGCAACGACGACGGCATCTGCGGCGCCTGACGGGCCGCTGACCGCAGTGCGCGGCGGGCCTGTTCCTGCGATTCGACCTCGGCCGCACATTCGGCACAGATGGACAGGTGCTGGGCGGCGCGGAGATACGCCGACATCCGGAGCTCCCCGTCGACGAATGCGGCAACGGCTTCGCTGGCCAGGTGCTCCGTGGAACCGAACCTGCGAGGTGGTTGCACCATCGTCATCAAATCCTCCTGGCGGCTACCCCGCATCGACGCGACCGACTTCGACCTTCCCATGCTCGCGCAGGTGCTCGCGCAGCGCCTGGCGGCCCCGGTGGATGCGGCTACGCACCGTACCGAGCTTGACCCCCAGTGTGGCACCGATCTCCTCGTAGGAGAGTCCCTCGATGTCACAGAGCACTACTGCGGCACGGTACTCCGGTGCCAGCGAGTCCAGTGCGGACTGCAGATCGGCACCGAGGCGGGCGTCGTGATAGATCTCCTCGGGGTTCGGCCCGTGGGCCGGTACCCGATCGTAGTCCTCCGGCAGAGCTTCCATCCGGATGCGATTCCGGCGGCGCACCATGTCGAGAAAGAGATTCGTGGTGATTCGGTGCAACCAACCCTCGAAAGTGCCCGGTTGGTAATCCTGCAGTGAACGGAACACCCGGATGAACGTGTCCTGGGTGAGATCTTCGGCATCCTGTGCGTTGCCGGAAAGACGGTAGGCAAGGCGGTACACGCGGTCGCCGTGCTGACGTACCAACTCGTCCCATGACGGCATGGCGGCACGATCGCCGGTAGCATCGAACACCGCTGTGCCACTCAGGTCGGCGTCGGTGGGCGTCATCACGTCGGGGGTGGGGACAGTGTCGGATCTTTGCATGTGGATCTGTGGATCCTCCTCTTCGGGACCGCTGATCGAAAACGACATTCTCCGGTGTGCAACGTTCTGGCGCGGGATTCTATTTCCCGCCGCGTTCCCTTACGTCACTTCCGACCGACGCCTGACGATCGTCGAACCTGCGGTCTGTTGCGTATCCGACCATCACTTTTCACCACAGCGATGTGGACGCCGTATGAGTACCCTGAAAGTCACCTGAGAAACCACGAACGCGGGATTCTGGGGCGCGCCTGCCTGCACTGATGCCGTCGCGAGGATAGCCTCATCAGGGTGCAGACCAATGCCGACCGGATTCTGGCCCACGCGGAGAACGTCGTTGTCGAGGACGACGCTCTCGTCAACGCACGCGAACGCGCCCTCGATCTCGGTGCCGAACCCGTTTCTCCGTCCGTGGGCGCAGCATTGTCCCTGTTCGCGCGCATGCTCGATGCGCGCACCGTCGTCGAGATCGGCACCGGCGCCGGTGTGAGCGGTCTGTGGTTGCTCCACGGAGTACGCGAGGACGGCGTGCTCACCACCATCGACAGCGAACCCGAGCACCACCGCGCCGCGAAGATCGCGTTCCGGGACGGCGGGGTGGTCGCCTCCCGTACCCGGCTGATCAACGGCCGCGCACTCGACGTACTGCCGCGCCTCGCCGATTCCGGATACGACCTCGTCTTCGTCGACGCCACCCCCGCCGACCACCCCCACTTCGTCCGAGAGGGGGTCCGGCTACTCAGACCCGGTGGCGTCATCGTGCTGCACAACGCCCTGCTCGACGGACGCGTCGCCGACCCGGCCGCCAGGGACTCGACGGTGCTCGCTGTTCGTGAGGCTGCGCGCGCAATCTCTCAGGACGACCGGCTGGCACCGGTGGTGCTGCCGCTCGGCGACGGACTGCTGTGCGCTGTGCGCATGAGCTGAACGCTGTGGCTCTTGAGGTGAGCTATATCCACACACCCTTGCCGATGGCGACGACTCCGCCGTTGCTCACCGCGAAACGCTGACGGTCGCGTTCGAGGTCGACTCCGATGATCTCGCCGTCTCCGACGACGACGTTCTTGTCGAGAATCGCGTGACGCACGACTGCGCCCTTGCCGATCCGGACCCCGGGCATCACCACGCTGCCCTCCACGGTGGCGCCGTCCTCGACCATCACGTTGGAACTGAGCACCGAATTGCGGACGGTAGCAGCCGACAGGATGCTTCCGGCCCCGACAATCGACTCCTGCGCGAGACCGCCCTGCACGAACTTCGCCGGCGGAAGATTCTCAGCGGCCCCGCGGATGGGCCAGCGCTTGTTGTACAAGTTGAAGATGGGATGGACGGACACGAGATCCATGTGTGCGTCGTAGAACGCGTCGAGCGTTCCGACGTCGCGCCAGTAGGCGCGATCGCGTTCGGTGGCGCCCGGCACCACGTTGTCGTTGAAGTCGTAGACGTGTGCGGCTCCCTGCGACACGAGCGCGGGGATGATGTCGCCGCCCATGTCGTGGTCGGAGTCCGAGTTCTCCGAATCGGCCCGCAATGCCTCGACCAGCACCTTGGTGGTGAAGACGTAGTTGCCCATGGAGGCGAAGGTGACGTTGGGGTCGTCGGGCGTGCCGGGCGGGTGCGCCGGCTTCTCGAGGAACTGCGTGATGCGGCCGGTCTCGTCGCTGTCGATGCATCCGAATGCGAACGCCTCGCTGCGCGGGACCCTGATCCCCGCGACGGTGACGCCGGCGCCGGATTCGATGTGCTGACGCACCATCTGCTCGGGGTCCATGCGGTAGACGTGGTCCGCGCCGAACACCACGATGTATTCGGGGTCCTCGTCGTACACGAGGTTCAGCGATTGCAGGATCGCGTCGGCGCTCCCGGTGTACCAGCGCGGCCCGAGGCGCTGCTGGGCGGGCACCGGGGTGATGTACTCGCCGGTGAAACCGGACAGTCGCCACGTCTGGGAGATGTGCCGATCGAGTGAGTGCGACTTGTACTGAGTCAGCACACAGATGCGTAGATAACCCGCGTTGACGAGGTTGCTCAGCACGAAGTCGATCAGCCGGTACGCACCTCCGAACGGCACCGCGGGCTTCGCGCGGTCCGCGGTCAACGGATACAACCGCTTACCCTCGCCGCCGGCGAGCACGATTCCAAGCACATGTGGCTGGCTCCTCACACGCTCAACCTATCCGCACTGCCCACGATGCCGCCAGCCAAGTGGGAACAAGTAGCAATCGGACCCGCGTCCTCGGCTGCCGCGGGTGGCCCGTTGCCCCGGCGTTCGGGATCGAGTGGCCGGAAGTTCGGCGGCCGGATAGTTTGATGCGGTGCGGGTGGCAATGATGACACGGGAATATCCGCCCGAGGTATACGGCGGCGCAGGCGTTCACGTAACCGAGCTCGTGTCGCAACTACGGCGACTGTGCGAGGTCGACGTGCACTGCATGGGGGCACCCCGCGAGACCGCAATCGTGTACTCCCCCGACCCGGCTCTCGCCGGAGCCAACGCCGCCTTGACCACCCTGTCGGCGGAACTGCGCATGGCCCACGGAGCGGCCGGAGCGGACATCGTCCACTCACACACCTGGTACTCGGGTCTGGCCGGCCATCTCGCCGCCGAACTGTACGACGTCCCGCATATCCTCACCGCTCACTCGCTCGAGCCCCGGCGCCCGTGGAAAGCCGAACAGCTCGGTGGCGGTTACCGGATTTCGTCGTGGTCCGAGCGAAACGCCGTGCAATACGCGGACGCCGTCATCGCAGTCAGCGACGGCATGCGACTCGATGTCCTCGACGCGTACCCGTTCGTCGACCCCGCGCGCGTCCACGTGGTGCGCAACGGGATCGACACCTCGGCATGGCACCCTGGCCCCCTCACGCCGGGCGCCGAATCGGTGCTTCCGGCCATCGGTGTCGACCCCGCAGCCCCGATCGCCGTGTTCGTCGGACGTATCACCCGGCAGAAAGGCCTCGGCCATCTGATCGCGGCAGCGCACCGCATCGCACCCGAGATCCAACTCGTGTTGTGCGCGGGCGCCCCCGACACCCCCGAACTTGCAGCGGACACCGAAAGGGCCGTCGCCGAGGTGCAGAATTCACGGGGCAATGTCATCTGGGTGCAGGAGATGCTCCCACGCGAATCGGTCCGCGAGCTGCTCGCTGCCGCGCAGGTGTTCGTGTGCCCCTCGGTCTACGAGCCGCTCGGCATCGTCAACCTCGAAGCGATGGCCTGCGAGACCGCGGTGGTGGCGTCGGATGTGGGCGGAATCCCCGAGGTCGTGAATGACGGCGTCACCGGCACACTCGTGCACTACAACTCGTACGAACCCGCGGTCTACGAACACGCACTCGCGGATGCTGTCAACGACCTCGCCACCGACCCCGTACGTGCGGCCGAATTCGGGCGGGCGGGGCGCGCACGGGCGATCGACGAGTTCTCGTGGGCGCAGATCGCGCGCGATACCCTCGCCGTCTACCAGGACGCGATCAGTCGCCGCTGACCGCATCGTCCCGCCGGACCCTGTCACCGGGCCGTCGGACCCACGTCGACACCGTCACCGACGCGGTCACCTCGAATCCGCCGGGCAGCACCTCCAGCATCTCGGCGCGCTGCTGCGTGGTGAGATGGAAGGCGGACGGCCCCATACCCACGAGAGCATCAAGTGCCTGGCGGGTCAGCTCCATCGCGAACCGAATCTCGGTGCGGTCGTGTCGCTCGAACAGGCCGGACAACGCGGCCGACAAGCGTTCGGTCTTGTGTTCGTCGACGCTGACCATCCCGGGCAGCGACACCAGTTCGCGCAGGTGCTCCGGGGTCGGAGTGGCCACCACGAGCGCCCCGCCCGGCTCGAGGACCCGGTGCACCTCGGACGCATTGCGGGGAGCGAACACCGAAAGCACGTGACCGAGCATCCCGGACCGCACCGGGATCTGTGCCCACGCGTCCGCCAGGACGGCGCCGGCCCGGGGATGGCTCCGTGCGATACGACGCACCGCCGGTTTCGACACGTCGAGACCGATGCCTCGCGCACCAGGCATCCCGTCGAGCACCGACGCAAGGTACTGGCCGGTTCCCGCACCCACCTCGAGCACACCCGAATCCGACGGGACGGACGCGCACGCAGCCGTCACCGCGTCGCGAATCGGGTCGTAGTGGCCGGCGCCGAGGAACGCGGCGCGGTCGGCGATCATCTCCGCGGTATCGCCGGTGAAGCGGGTCGCCGCGCCGGTCAGGAGCGAGACGTATCCCTGCCGCGCGATGTCGAAGCTGTGGCCTCGTTCGCACAACACCGCTGTATCGTCGAGGTCCAGCGCGGACTCACACTGCGGGCACGCGAGGAGGTCGATCACCGAATCGAGCATGGTTTCCCTTCATCCACGACGCACGCGGCAGCTTCCGCCGGTACGAAACCGGGCCCCGCGCACATACAACAGCGCGAGGCCCGGAAACGTCGAAAGAGGCGCTGATCAGCTGGTGACACTCTTGAGTTCGTCGCCGAGGGCCGCAGCCTCGTCCGGCGTGAGCTCGACGACCAAACGTCCGCCGCCCTCGAGTGGAACCCTCATGACGATTCCTCGTCCCTCTTTGGTTGCTTCGAGGGGACCGTCCCCGGTCCGGGGCTTCATGGCCGCCATCCTCTGCTCCCTCCAAATCTGCACCCGACCTCCGGGCGCGTGGGTTACCGTGTGGTTGCCTCGTCGCGGTCGACGATGCGCGCTCCACCATTGTTCCCTATCGCGGTCCTCGCTGGACAGCGGACTCCCGCGCGCGCCCACGCGAAGTAGGTCAAGCGTCCGTTCGAACCCAGCACTGCGCTATGTGGTCGTCGACCATCCCGGTGGCCTGCATGAGGGCATACGCGGTGGTGGGGCCCACAAAACGGAAACCCCTGCGCTTGAGCTCACGTGCCATCGCCGTCGATTCCGGGGTCACCGCCGGAATCCGATCGACGGAGTCGAGTCGGTGGGCGCGCCGCGCCGGCGCGAACGACCACAGCAAGGTATCGAGGTCGGAATCGTCGAGGTCGAGCACCGCTCGCGCGTTCGATACCACAGCCTCGATCTTGCGCCGGTTGCGGACGATGCTCGCATCGACCATCAGCTCAGCGATCTTATCGTCGTCGTAGCGAGCCACGACATCGACGTCGAAACCGTCGAACGCCGCACGGAACCTCTCGCGTTTCCGCAGGATCGTCAACCACGAAAGACCCGACTGGAACGCCTCCAGGGCGAGCCGCTCGAACAGTTCATCGCGACCGTGCAGCTCTCGTCCCCACTCGATGTCGTGGTAGTCGCGGTAGAGCGTCTCGCCTGGGCGGTCGATCGCCCAGGGGCACCGCACCCGTACGACCTCGGTCATGAGGTGGTCTCCCTGTCGGCGCCTTCTTGGCCTGTTCGGTCTGTGCCTTTTTCGTCTCGGTCTTCGTCTGTGTCCCGTTCCTCCGGCTCGGTCTCGGTCTCGGTGGGTTCCTCGACGACCGGATCCTCGGACACCGGCGCATCGTCGCCGAGGGTCTCGGCCGGCCCTTCGTACTCCTCGATCCTGGCCCGGAGTTCGTCGATCTCACGGGCGAGCCGATCGAGTGCCCAGTCGACCTCGCCCATCTTGTATCCGCGCAGCGTCTGCTGGAAGCGCAGATCTCGCACGTCGGTCCCCGTCACGTCGGACGCAGGTAAGACCGTCGCGGTGGTGCCGGGCGGGATGGGCGCGAGCGCCTCACCCCGCCCGAACACCACGCTCGCGACGAAGTACAGCGCGGCGCCGACGACGACGATGACAAGCACGTACAGCAGGACCGTCAGCATTCCTCGATCTTGACACGCCGCGCCGACATCAGAGTCAGCCGGTGATCGTCGCCATCGGTGGACGGTCCTCGAGGCTCACGCGGGTCTCGACGGGACTGAACGAGTCGCCGTCGACGAGGAACTGGGTCAGCGGCGCACCCGAATCCGCGATTCCACAACGACCCAGCATCGTTCCGACAATCTGCCGGCTCATCGCACCGAGCTCGGACAGGGGGCGATTCCGATGTTTGCGCACTCCCAGGTTGACCTGGGCGATCGCATCGAGACCGAGCCGGTCGTACGTATCGAGCAGAAGTCCGATCTCGACGCCGTAGCCCGGCGCGAACGGAACCGACTGCAGCAGCTCCCTGGTACCCGCGTATTCACCTCCGAGAGGCTGGAGCACACATGTCAGTTCCGGCCGCAGTGCCGCGAGCAGCGGCCGCGCGACCAGTTCGGTGACCCGGCCACCGCCGGAGGCTTCCTCCGCGCCACTGACACGCAGGGGTCTGCGGTAGAAACCTTTGACGAGGTGAATCCCGTCACCGAGCAGCAGCGGGCCGAGGAGCTTCGGCACGAACGCCGGGTCCGGGTTGATGAGATCGGAATCGACGAACGCGATCAGATCTCCGGACGTCGCCGCGATCGACCGCCACAGGACCTCGCCCTTGCCGGGGACCGGTGGCAGACCGGGCACCGCTTCCTCGCGTGAGATCGTGCGTGCACCGGCGGCACGCGCACGGGCCACGGTGTCGTCCGTGGAACCCGAATCGAGCACCACCAGTTCGTCGACGAGCCCACCCAGGAGCGGATGGATCGTGTCGACGACCTTCCCGACGGTCTCCTCCTCGTCGAGGGCCGGCAACACCACCGTGACCGTGCGCCCTGCCTTCGCACGCTCGAGTTCGTCGACCGTCCACGTGGGGCGGTCCCAACTGTTCGCTTCGCTCCACGTGCGTGTGGGGGCGCTCATGCCAGCCCCCTGACCGTGCGTGCGGGCCTGCGGGTCCCGATGATCGCCGCCGTCATGTCGACCACGCGACGGGTCGCTGCGACCTCGTGCACCCGGAACACCCTCGCGCCTGCTGCCGCGGACAATGCTGTCGCTGCCAATGTGCCCTCCAACCGCTCGGCGAGTTCGACACCCAGAGTCTCGCCTACGAAGTCCTTGTTACTGAGGGCCATGAGCACAGGCCACCCGCTTTTTACGAGAACGTCCACGTGCCGCAACAATTCGAGCCCGTGATAGGTGTTCTTTCCGAAATCGTGCGTCGGATCTATGAGGATCGAATCGGCCGCGACGCCTCGTCGCGCAGCGTCTTCGGCGGCTCCGACGACCTCGGCAGCGACCTCCGCGACGATGTCGGCGTACCGCACCCGGTGAGGGCGCGTCCGGGGGATCGCGCCACCGGTGTGGGAGCACACGATGCCCGCACCGAGCTCGGCTGCGACGTCGACGAGCTCGGGATCGGCGCCCGCCCACGTGTCGTTGATCAGGTCGGCGCCTTCGGCAACCGAGCGGCGGGCCACTTCGCTGCGCCACGTGTCGACACTAATGATCACATCCGGGTACCGCTCACGGATCGCTGCGACGAAGGGCACCACCCGCCTGATCTCCTCTGCGGTGTCGACGAGATCACCGGGGCCTGCTTTGACACCGCCGATGTCCACGAGATCGGCGCCCTCTACGACGGCCCGGTCGACGGCAGCGAGCGCAGCGTCGTCGGTGAACGTCGCACCTCGGTCGTAGAAGGAGTCCGGGGTGCGGTTGACGATCGCCATCACGAGGGCCCGGTCGGCCGCGACCGGTCGGCCGCACAGCGTCGGAGACGGTCGTCCGTCCGGCGTCGGAGACGCGGGCCCGGATGGGCGCGCGTCGGGCTGCGCGGGCAACTCGGGAACCTCTGCGGCGGAACCGGTCATGGCTCCCATCCTGACATGATCAGCGCCGGGGGATTTCACCCCGCGCGACTGCATCGACGTATCCGTCGTAGTGGCGGCGGTATCCCTCCGAACGATTCTCGAGGACGAACAGGCCGTCGGAGCCGGTGTCGGTGTAGCCCTGCTTGCGCAGATCCACCTTGCGACTCTTGAAGGTCGTCGTGTGCTCGAGCTCGTCGACGATCCGCACGAACAGCGGAACTGCGTAGTCCGGGAGCGCGCGGTGCAGCGCTGCCGAGAGTTCCGCACCGTCGAATGTCGCGTCCGGTTGCAGCGTCACCGCAGCCATGCCCGCACGACCTTCGACGCCGGGCACCTCGACCCCGTAGACGACCGCTTCGGCGATCGTGTCGTGCGACGACACTGCCCCTTCGACCTGGGTGGTCGCGACGTTCTCGCCTTTCCACCGGAAGGTGTCGCCGAGGCGATCGACGAACGCCACATGCATGAAGCCCTGTTTGCGGACGAGGTCGCCGGTGTCGAACCAGACGTCTCCGTCGTCGAACGCGTTGCGGACGAGCTTGGCCTCGGTGGCGTCGGGATCGGTGTAGCCGTCGAAGGGGGCACGGGAGGTGACCTTCGCGAGGAGCAGACCGACCTCACCGCGCCGGACGCTCTTCAGATTCCCATCCGCACCGCGTCGTGCCTTGCCCGTATCGGGGTCGTAGTCCACCACCGCGTGCGGCAGGGGGCAGATTCCCGCGGTGCGGGTCTGGTTGAGGGCGTTGATGAATGCGATGTTGCATTCGCTCGCGCCGTAGAACTCCGCGACACGGTCGATTCCGAAGCGTTCGGTGAACTCGGTCCAGATCTCCGGTCGCAGTCCGTTGCCCACCATCAGCCGGATGCCGTTGTCGCGGTCGTCGGGACGCTCGGGCTGGTTGAGCAGGTAGCGGCAGATCTCACCGATGTAGATGAACGCGGTGGCACCGTTGCGACGGGCATCCGCCCAGAATCCCGACGCAGAGAACTTGCGGCCCAACGCGAGGGTCGCACCCGAGCCGAGCACCGACGAGAGCGCGACCGTCAGTGCGTTGTTGTGATAGAGCGGCAGGCAGCAGTACAGGGTGTCGTCACGACGCAGGCGCACACCCAGCCCGCCGAGCCCGGACATCGATTTCAGCCAGCGGAAGTGCGACATCTTGCTGGCCTTGGGCAGCCCCGTCGTTCCGGACGTGAAGATGTAGTACGCGGTCTCGGATGCCTGCAGGCGTTCGGTGACTGCCGGGTTCGCGGAATCGGCCTCGGCGGCGAGTGAGTCCAGTTCGTCGACGCGCAGCACCGCCTCCGCCTGCGGCGGCCCGTCGAGCGACTCGATCGCCTCCTCGCATTTTTCGCCGATCACGAGGACTCGGCTGTCGAGCAGTCCGAGGCTGTGGGCGAGCACCTCCCCACGCTGGTGATTGTTGAGCATGCCGGCCGCGGCACCGAGCTTGACCGCTGCAAGTGTGATGAGCAGCGCCTCGGGTCGGTTCGCCATGAGGATGCCGACGACGTCACCGACCTGCACTCCCCTCGCAGTCAGCACGGCCGCGTACCGGTTGACCTGTGCATTCGCGTCGCCGTAGCTCAGTGTGTCGCCGTCGAAGCGCAGGAACGGTTGATCAGGCCGACGGTCGGCGAGCTTCTGGAACACCGACCCGATCGTTTCGCGGGCCTTCGGGGTGCGGGTCATCCCGAGCGCTCCGCGCAGCAGGCTCGGCGCATCGGGCAACATGGCCGGTAGTTGGGCAAGCAGACCGATCGGGGATACGGTCGAATCACGCTCGGTGGACACGGGGTTGGTCAACGTCGTTCCTCACGGCGGTCGGCAGGGCAGCAGGTTCGGACGAAGTCGCAGCTCCCCCGAACTTACCGAAGAGTAGATAATCGGTTCTCCGAACGGAACCCCCTCTACACTCGCGCGGCCGCGCCGCACCGATCGAGCGCGTCCTCGATATCACCGGTGACCTGCAGAGCATCGAGCGCACGCCGAGCCACGAACCCGGTGTCGACCATCGACTCGAGCCACGTGAGCAGACCGGTGTAGTGCCCGACCGGGTCGAGCAGCACCATTGGCTTGTCGTGCATACCCAAGTATCCCGCGGTCCAGGTCTCGAACAGCTCCTCGAGAGTGCCGATTCCACCGGGCAGGGCGATGAACGCGTCGGCGCGGGTCTCCATGATCTCCTTGCGCTGCCGCATCGTGTCGGTGACGATGAGCTCGTCCGCATCGACGTCGGCGACCTCGCGGTGCACAAGTGCCTTCGGGATGACTCCGACCGTGTGTGCACCTGCGGCGCGGACGGCCTCGGCGATCGCACCCATCATCGACACGTTGCCCCCGCCGGAGACCAACCGCCATCCGCGTCGTCCCAGCGCCGTGCCGACCGCGCTCGCGAACTCGAGGTACGACTTGTCCACCGGACCGGACGCACAGTAGACGCACACCGCCAGGCCGGGCTCGCTCACCACGAGGCCTCCTCACCGTAGAGCTCGTGCTCGTCCTCACCGCGGTGCGCAGCGACGATGATCTGCACCGCTTCGTCGATGCTGTCGGTCACCGAGATCAGGTCGAAGTCCTCGGCCGAGATCTTGCCCTCGCGCAGCATCGTCGCGCGGATCCAGTCGAGCAGCGCCGACCAGTACTCGGTGCCGAACAACACGATCGGGAACTGGGTGATCTTGTGGGTCTGCACCAGCGTGACAGCTTCGAACAACTCGTCGAGCGTTCCGAACCCGCCCGGCAGGCAGACGAACGCCTGCGAGTACTTCACGAACATCGTCTTACGCGCGAAGAAGTACCGGAAGTTCAGGCCCAGATCCACCCAGTCGTTGAGCGATTGCTCGAAGGGCAGCTCGATGCCCAGGCCGATCGAGAAACCGCCCGACTCGCTCGCCCCGCGGTTCGCGGCCTCCATCGCTCCGGGCCCGCCACCGGTGATCACGGCGTAACCCGCATCGACGAGTGCGGCACCGAGACGACGACCGATCGCGTAGTCCGCGTGGTCCGTCGGTGTACGCGCCGACCCGAACACCGCGACGGCGCGCGGGACCTCGGCGAGCGCACCGAACCCTTCGACGAATTCGCTCTGGATCCGCAGGACCCGCCACGGGTCGGTGTGCACCCAGTCGGCGGGCCCACGTCGGTCGAGGAGGCGCTGATCCATCATGGTGGACTCGAACGCACGGTCGCCGCGCAACTGCACGGGTCCCCGATGCACGATCTCGTCGCGATCGCGTCGACTGTCGGAGTTCGTGGGGGGTTCGTCGCCTGGCATGTCGGTCACGTTATCGGGTGAGGTACCCGCGGAGCACCGCGGTCACCTCGGTGATGTGACGCACGTCCACGTTCTCGTCCCGCTTGTGCGCGAGGTTCGGGTCGCCCGGGCCGTAATTGACTGCGGGGATCCCCAGGGCCGCGAACCGCGACACGTCGGTCCATCCGTATTTCGCGCGGAACCGGCCGTCGGCCGCCGCCACCAGCGCCGCCGCGGCAGAGTTCGACAGGCCGGGCAGAGCGCCCGGCGACATGTCGGTCAGCTCCATCTCGATGTCGAGGCCCGCGAAGACCTCCTTCACATGCGCGAGAGCCTCATCGGGGCCGCGATCCGGTGCGAATCGGAAGTTGACGTCGACCTCCGCCGCATCGGGCACGACATTGCCGGCCACTCCCCCTCCGAGCCGCACGGCGGACAGTCCTTCGCGGTACACACAGCCGTCGATGTCGACCGACCGCGCTTCGTACCGAGACAGTCGGTCGAGCACGGGCGCGAGTTTGTGGATCGCATTGTCGCCGAGCCAGGACCTTGCCGAATGTGCTCGCACACCTCCCGTGGTGATCCTCACCCGCAGCGTCCCCTGACAACCCGCTTCGATCAGCCCACCTGTGGGCTCGCCGAGGATCGCGACGTCGGCGTCGAGCCACTCGCGCAGATCGGTCTCGATTCGGCCGAGCCCGTTGAAGGAGGCTGCGATCTCCTCACAGTCGTAGAACACGAGCGTCAGATCATGGACGGGTTCGGCGACGGTCGCCGCGAGATGCAGGAACACCGCGTCGCCCGACTTCATGTCGGAGGTCCCGCACCCGTACATCAGGTCGCCCTCGCGCCGCGACGGCACGTTGTCGGCGATCGGCACCGTGTCGAGGTGACCGGCCAGCATCACGCGACTGCCGAGATCCCGATTCGTCCGGGCCAGGACGGCGTTGCCACTGCGGATCACCTCGAACCCCGACGTCTGTTCGCGCAACGCCTTCTCGACGGCGTCGGCAATGACCGATTCGTCCTGCGACACGCTGGGGATATCCACCAGGGCTGCGGTGAGGTCGATCGGATCGGCATGCAGGTCAAGGTGCGGTACGGCCATAGCCGCACAATACGGAACCATCGATTTTCACAGGTTCGGCATCGGTTTTTCACAGGGCCTACACAGGAGCGCGGGTGCCTCGCGTACGCTTCTCGACCGTGAGTGCACACGGAGCATCAGCAGTAGGCATCGCGAACATCGCGACGGACGGCACCGTCCTCGACACCTGGTTCCCGGCCCCCACGCTGGGCGAACACACCGAAACCGGGACGACGCGGCTCGAAGGCAAGGACATCCCGTCCGACCTCGCGCTGCTCGCGGGGACCGACGAGGCGCGCGACGTCAACCAGGTCGCGGTCCGCACCACCATCGCCGATCTGTCGCAGGCACCTGTCGACGCACACGACGCCTACCTGCGTCTGCACCTGCTCTCCCATCGTCTCGTCCAGCCGCACGGCGTCAACCTCGACGGCCTCTTCGGACTCCTCGCGAACGTCGTGTGGACCAACTACGGCCCCTGCGCGGTCGAGGGCTTCGAGCTCGTCCGTTCGCGCCTGCGCATCCGCGGCCCCGTCACTGTCTACGGCGTCGACAAGTTCCCGCGCATGGTCGACTATGTCGTGCCGTCCGGTGTCCGCATCGCCGACGCCGACCGCGTCCGCCTCGGTGCGCACCTTGCGTCCGGCACCACCGTGATGCACGAGGGCTTCGTCAACTTCAACGCCGGCACCCTCGGCAACTCGATGGTCGAAGGCCGGATCTCGGCGGGCGTCGTCGTCGACGACGGCTCCGACGTGGGCGGCGGTGCTTCGATCATGGGCACCCTGTCGGGTGGCGGCAAGGAAGTCATCGCCATCGGCAAGCGCTGCCTCCTCGGCGCGAACGCCGGTGTGGGCATCTCGCTCGGCGACGACTGCATCGTCGAGGCCGGCCTGTACGTCACCGCCGGAACCAAGGTCACCGGCCCCGACGGCACCGTTGTCAAGGCCAAGGAACTCAACGGCAAGTCCAATCTCATGCTGCGCCGTAACTCGGTCAGTGGTGCTGTGGAAGTGGTCCCGAACAAGGGCACCGGTGTAGAGCTGAACGCAGCCCTCCACGCAAACGACTGAGTAGGGTCCCTTGAGCACAGCCGAGTCGCCCGCAACCGAACCGCAGCACCTCGGGAGCGGGCTCAAAGTCCGACATCTGACCATGATGGGGCTCGGCTCCGCGATCGGCGCGGGTCTGTTCCTCGGCTCGGGTGTGGGTATCGCAGCGGCAGGTCCCGCCGTCCTCGTCTCGTATGCCCTCGCCGGCATCATGATCATCTTCGTGATGCGGATGCTCGGCGAAATGGGCGCGGCACTACCGGTGTCGGGGTCGTTCTCGCACTACGCCCGCATCGGAATCGGCCGCTGGGCCGGATTCACGATGGGTTGGCTGTATTGGTTCATGCTGATCATGGTCCTGGGCGTCGAGATCACCGGCGCATCGGCCATCGTGCAGTCGTGGCTTCCCGGTGTGCCCCAATGGGTTGTGGCGCTCGTGTTCGTCACTTTCTTCGCCGTGGTCAACCTTGCACGTGTCGCGAATTTCGGTGAGTTCGAATTCTGGTTCGCCGCATTGAAGGTCGCCGTCATCCTCGGTTTCCTCGTGCTGGGTGTGCTGTTGGTGTTCGGTCTGCTGCCCGGTACCGATCCGGTCGGCACGGTGCATCTGCTCGGCGACGGCGACGGTTTCGCGCCCAACGGCCTCGCAGGCATCGCCGCCGGCCTGCTCGCGGTCGCGTTCGCGTTCGGCGGCATCGAGATCGTCACGATCGCCGCTGCCGAATCAAAGGATCCGGAACGGTCGATCGCCACCGCCGTCCGCTCGGTCGTCTGGCGTATCAGCCTGTTCTACCTCGGTTCGATCGCGATCATGGTGCTCGTGTTGCCGTGGACCACCGCGAGCGGCGACGCCTCGCCGTTCGTGTCCGTCCTCGATATCGCCGGGATCCCCTACGTTTCCGGATTCATGGAACTCGTCGTCGTGATCGCGCTGCTGTCTGCGTTCAACGCCAACGTGTACGGAACCTCACGGATGGCATACTCCCTCGCGCGCGGTGGGGACGGACCGGCGTGGCTCGGCAAGCTCTCACACAACGGAGTGCCCCGCAACGCAGTACTGGTGTCGGTCTTCTTCGGCTTCGTCAGCGTGTGGCTGAACTGGCTGCTTCCCGATCAAATCCTCGGGATCCTGCTCAACGCCGTCGGCTCGGCACTGATCGCGATCTGGCTCTTCATCGTGGTCGCACACCTGCGGCTACGGCGGCAGTTCGAGCAGGACGGCACGCTGAAACTGAAGATGTGGGCGTTCCCCTACCTGAGCTGGTTCACGCTCGCCATGCTCGTCGCGTTCATCGCCTTGATGCTCTCCGATTCCGCTGCCCGCGCGCAGCTCACGGCTACTGCCGCGCTGTTCGTGGTCATCACCGTGATCGGTATCGGCTGGCGCCGGTACCACCCCGCAGTCTCCGTCGACACAGCCGACCGCCCCGCATCCTGACGGATGCCGGGCCCAGCAGAGCGCTGGACCCAGCCCCGACTGCGTGGGGCGAGAACCTACTGGGCGGCGAGGAATTCCCGATCCGCACCCAGGCCTTCGAGCCGCCGGGCGATCAGCGCGGCCTGCAACTGCCGCAGGCCCGAGGGCCGCGTGGGGTCGAAACCGGTCAGCTGAGCAACCCGCTTGAGCCGGTAGTCGACGGTATTGGCGTGCACGTGCAGTGTGCGCGCGGTCAGCTGCCGACTCAGGTCGTGCGAGATGTGCGTTTCGAGGGTCTCGACGAGTTCGGGTGAGTCGTCGAGCGGGTCGAGGACACGCGCGAGGTACTGCCGCGCCGGCCCCGGACGGGTCAGCTGGTATTCGAGAGCAAGATCGTGCATCCCGTACGTGCCGACCGGGCGTCCCAGCAATCGGACGAGGTCGAGCAGTTCGTGGGCCTGCTTCGCCGCTGCCGGAACTTCCGGCACAGACGCGTGCACCAGCGCCACCGTCACCGACACACCGGCCACCGTCTCGATCCGGCGGCGCAGGTCGTCGACCACGGGCGAGGTCGACGCCCCCGCGAGCAACACCGTCCCCCCTTCGGGCCCGAGCAGCGCCAGGTGTTTGCCGTCGCAGATGGCTTCCAGTTCGACCTCGACGCGGCGCAGGGTCCGGCGTGCGACGACTTCGGGGCGCACGTGCGGATTCCGCTCGTCGGGGTGCCGCGCCAGCGACACGGCGAGCACGGTGTATCCGTCGGCGAGTTCGAGCCCGGAACGGCGTGCGACCGACGCGGCATCCTGTCCGCTGAGCAGTGCGGCGATGAGTTCCTGTGCGGCGACGTCACGCTCGCGGCGGATGACCTCGAGTTCCGAGACGAATCCGGTCGTGGCGGTCACGGTGACGCGTTCGAGCAGCGCCATCCACAGCCGCGAGGCATCCGCGACCGACATGACGTCGCCCTCGCGGGCACGGTCACTGACGAGCTCCCAACCGAGGCGGATGCCCTCGTGGTAGATGCGCAGCATGTATTCGAGGCGGAATCCCGCCCGCGCCCACTGTGCTGCGCTGCTGCGCAGATCTGCGAGATCGGCGTCCGACGGGAGTTCGCCGGAATCGAGCAGGTGGATCGCGATGCGCAAGCACCGGACGGTGACCTCGGTGACGTCGCCCCGCAACGACTCTCCGGGACGCAGTGAGCACGGTGCGACATTGTCGGCGAAGTGCGCGACCAGCTTGCGCGCCACTGCCGGCAGGTCGCGAAGCGGAACCGACGCGGGCTTGCCGTCGACCATGAAGGCCGGGCTCGCGCCGTCGTAGCGATCCGGACGAAGCGCTTGCTCGGTTTCGCGAACCTGATCCGTCAAAGACATACCTCGAACCCCCATCGAAGTGAGTAGACCTACTTACTCTGCAGTAGACAATCCGCCCTGGAGTGTGGCACACGCAACCCCCGAGCCGACTGTGTGTCGACTTTCCGTCGGCACCGGCACTGGGCCGGAGAATGTTCCGCCAACGTCACTACTGCAACAGTTTCTTCTGTACCTTTCCCATCGCGTTGCGCGGCAACGAGTCGACCACTCGCACCTCACGCGGGCGCTTGTGGATCGAAAGCTGCTGAGCAACAAGCGTGATCAACTCTTCCTCGACCACTTCCGGACCATCGACGTGAGGAACCACGAACGCGACGATACGTTGGCCGAGATCATCGTCTTCCAGCCCCGCAACCGCAACCTCTCTTACCGACCGATGTCCGAGGAGCACGGTTTCGATCTCCCCTGCCCCCACTCGGAAGCCGCCCGTTTTGATCAGATCCGTCGACTCCCGGCCGACTATCCGGTGAAAACCCTCGGCATCGATCACCGCGACGTCACCGGTGATGAACCAGCCGTCCTCGGTCCACGATGCCGCCGTGGCCTCGGGGCGACCCAGATAGCCGTCGAACAACATCGGACCTCGCACCTGCAGCACGCCGATGCTCTCCCCGTCGTGGGGCACGTCGGCATCGTGTTCGTCGCGCAGCCGCGTCTGCACCCCGGCGACCGGTACCCCCACCCAGCCGGGTCGACGCTCACCGTCGGCACGGGTGCTCACCGTGAGCATCGTTTCGCTCATGCCGTAGCGCTCGATCGGGGCCTGCCCGGTCAGCTCACGCAGCTTCTCGAACACCGGCACCGGAAGTGGCGCACTACCCGAGACGAGCAGTCGCGCACGCCCCAGAGCGCGCGCAGACTCTTCGTCCTCGACCACCCGCGACCACACCGTCGGCACACCGAAATAAAGTGTGCCGGCGGCCTCCGCGTACGCCTGCGGTGTCGGCTTGCCCGTGTGGATCAGCCTGCTGCCCACCCGAAGTGGACCGAGCACACCGAGGATCAGCCCGTGCACGTGGAACAGCGGCAGTCCGTGCACGAGGGTGTCTCGCTCGGTCCAGTCCCAGGCCCGCACGAGCGCGTCGAGACCGGCTGCAATTGCCTGACGGCTGAGCAACACTCCCTTGGGGGCTCCCGTGGTGCCGGAGGTGTAGAGCACGAACGCGATCTTCTTCGGGCTCGGCTCCGGTACATGGTGCCAGTCGCGCGCATGCAGTCGGACCGGTAGCACCGGGAGTTCCGGCACCTGCGCACCTGCAGCCGCATCGCCTGTATCCGGTCCTGGCCCCAGCCAGGCCTGTGCACCCGAATCCTTCAGAATGTGAGCGAGTTCCGCAGGACCCGAGTCCGGCGGCACCGGTACCACCGTGACGCCCGCGAGCAGGCAGCCGACAACCGCCACGATCGTCGTCGCCGTGGGGGTGGCGAGCACCGCGACCCGCTCGGCTCGCGACACACGCGCGGCCACCGCGGTCGCCGCCCCGAGAATGTCGCTGCGCGACAAGGTATGGCCGTCGATCCGGACGGCATCGGACACATCGTCACCGCGGGCGACGGCAAGCGGGTTCAACGATCGCAGTAGTGCAGACACAGCTGTCACGATACTGTCGCGATCGCCGATCGCACGTATCGCTGTGCGCACGGTCAGGAACGGAGACGACCGTGCATCTCGGGGCCGGACGCGGTGACCTGCCGAGACGGCGGGAGCACGATTCCGAGCACTGCCCCGAGAAGCATGCCGATCAGCACCGCCACACCGTGGGCATCGTCGAGGACCACCAGCAGTACCCCGGCAACGAACGTGCCGGCCGATGCCACCAGCAGGGTGCGCCGCGCCCCCACCACCGTCCACAGGCCCGCGAGGGACGCCGCCATCACGAAGGTCGCGCCGGAGACGCCCGCCCCCACCGACGGCGCGACGAACGACGTGAACAACCCCCACAAGAGTTGTCCGACTACGAACAACGCAACCGCGCGTTGCCACCCCCAGACGCGCACCGCCGCGATCGCGACGATCGCGAGCATCACCAGGTTGCCGACCGTGCCGGCGACACCACCGTCCTGGGTCAGCGCCGACGTGAGCACCCGCCACCATTCCCCGTCGCGGGTGCGGACCGGGTAGCGGCGGAACACATCGAGCAGCGATGGCGAGATCAACCGGATCACCGACGGCACGGCGACCAGCACCCACAATGCGATCGCCGCGATCGGAGGCGGCCACCACCAGCCCTTCGCGGCACTTCGGCCCGGGCCTGCCATCAGAGCGGTCAGAGCCACCACGACGACGTAGAGCACCCACGAACGGGGGTCGTCGCCGGAGGTGCTCACGAGCGCCAATCTACCGGCGAGGTGGCCCGTTCAGTCGCGGCTCAGGAGCGAACGCACGAAAAATCGCAGGTTGGACGGGCGCTCGGCGAGGCGTCGCATGAGATAGCCGTACCACTGCGACCCATACGGTACGTAGACCCTCACCCGACGCCCGGCATCTGCCAAGCGCTGCTGCTCGTTGTCGCGAATCCCGAACAACATCTGATGTTCGAACTCTCCGCGGCCACGTCCTTCGACCGCGGCCAGCGGATCGACCGCCGTGACGAAGGCGGGATCGTGGGAGGCGACCATCGGGTAGCCGTCGCCCGCCATGAGGATCTGCAGGCACCGCAGATACGACGCATCGACCTCGGCGCGGTCCCGGTACGCCACCGACTCGGGCTCGTCGTAGGCGCCTTTGCACAGCCGCACCCTCGACCGCGGCCCCGCCAGTTCTCGACAGTCCCCCTCGGTGCGGCGCAGATACGCCTGCACGACCGCCCCGACATCGGGGAAATCGGCGCGCAGGTCGCGGACGATCGCGAGCGTGTCGTCGGTGACCGTGTGGTCTTCGGCGTCGATGCTGACCCACGCGCCCGCTTCCTGCGCGGCGGCACAGATCTCCCGAGCGTGGTCGAGCGCGATCTTGCTGCCGTCCGTCCCGAGCGACAACCCCAGCGCGGTGAGCTTGACCGACACCTCGACTGCGGGCGAACCGGTGAACGTCTCGGGCGTGAGTTCGCCGAGCGTCCCGAGATCGGCGAGCAGATCACAGTATTCGCCGACAACGATGCGCGCGTGCCCGACGTCGAGGGTGTTCTCACCGAGATGGTCGATGCTCACGCCCCGGCCCGAGCCCAACAACTGCGTGGCGACGGTCATCGCGTCCGCGCGAGTCGTTCCGGCGACGAATCTGTCGACGATCCGGCGGGTGGGCGGCGCCACCGTGACCAGGCGACGCACCGCGTTGGATTTCGCGGCCGTGAGAATGACCGGGCGCAGCGGATTCGACATCGCACCGCCCAGGGCCGCGCTGGTCACGACCCCGCCTCGCGTTCGGGTTCCATGTGCCGGTAGCGGTGGTCGGTGGGCGGGACGAACGTCTCCTTGAGCACACGCGGCGACACCCAGCGCAGCAGGTTCAGCGGTGAGCCCGCCTTGTCGTCGGTGCCCGAGAGCCGACCACCGCCGAACGGCTGCTGTCCGACGACCGCGCCGGTGGGCTTGTCGTTGACGTAGAAGTTGCCCGCTGTGAACCTCAGTGCGGAGGAGGCCTGCTCGATCGCGGCGCGATCCTCCGCGACCACAGCCCCCGTGAGTGCGTACGGGGTTGCGGTGTCGATCATCTCGAGCACGTTCTCCCACGCACCGGCCACAGTGTCGTCGTAGACGTGCACGGCGAGGATCGGACCGAAGTATTCGGTGGTGAGCGCTTCGTCGCCGGGATCGTCGACGAGCAGCACCGTGGGTCGTACGAACCAGCCGACCCACTGGTCGTATCCACCGCCGACGGCGAACTCCACGGCAGTGCGGTCCCGAGCGCGGTCGAGAGCACCGACGACCTTCTCGTATGCGCGACGATCGATCAACGCACCACCGAAATTGGACAGATCGGTGACGTCGCCGTAGGTGAGCGCATCGACCTCCGCGAGGAAGTCCTCCCGCATCCGCGACCACACCGAGCGCGGCACGAACGCGCGCGACGCCGCCGAGCATTTCTGCCCCTGGTACTCGAACGCGCCACGGATCAGCGCGGTGGTCAGGACAGCGGGGTCGGCGGAAGGATGCGCGACGACGAAATCCTTTCCGCCGGTCTCTCCCACGATCCGCGGATAGGCCCGGTACGTGTCGAGGTTGCCGCCGATCTCCTTCCACAGGTGCCGGAACGTCGCGACCGATCCGGTGAAGTGGAGACCCGCGAAGCGGGGATCGCTCAGAACCACGTCGGACACGGCTCTGCCGTCGCCGGTGAGCAGGTTTATCACCCCTGGCGGCAGCCCGGCCGCTTCGAGGACCCGCATGGTCCAGTAGGCAGCCAGGGACTGCGTGGGGGAAGGCTTCCAGACGACGGTGTTGCCCATGAGCGCAGGCGCCGTTGGCAGGTTGCCGGCGATCGCCGTGAAGTTGAACGGCGTCACGGCGTACACGAACCCTTCGAGCGGACGGTGATCCATCCGGTTCCACACACCCGACGACGACTTCGGCTGCTCCGCGAGGAGTCCGCGTGCGAAGTGCACGTTGAACCGCCAGAAGTCCACCAGCTCGCACGGCGCGTCGATCTCGGCCTGCTGCACCGACTTCGACTGGCCGAGCATCGTGGCAGCAGCGATGGTCTCCCGCCACGGGCCGGACATCAGGTCGGCGGCCCGCAGCAGGATCGCGGCACGCGCGTCGAACGACATGTCGCGCCACGCCGGTGCCGCCGCGGTGGCGGCATCGACCGCCGCTGCCGCGTCCGCCGCGGTGGCATTGCGGAGGGTGCCGAGCACCGAAACGTGGTTGTGCGGCTGCACGATGTCGATGCGATCGCCCTCCCCGTGGAGGTGCGCTCCCCCGATCACGTGGGCGACATCGATCGGTTCGGCGGAGAGTTCCGCAAGCTTGCGGAGCAGTCGGGCCCGCTCGGGGCTGTCCGGGGCGTATCCGTGTACCGGCTCGTTCGTCGGCTCAGGAACAACTGTGACGGCGTCCATGGTGCCTCCTGGGCCCAGGGTAGCGCCGGGTAAACGATCGAGCGGGAGGTTCCGATCGATCAGGCCAGTCGCTGTGCCGCCGCCTCGATCCGCTCGTCGGTGGCGGTCAACGCGATCCGCACGTGCTGTACACCGCCGGGTCCGTAGAACTCGCCCGGTGCGACGAGGATGCCTCGTTCGGCGAACCAGTCGACGGTCGTGCGGCACTCTTCGCCACGGGTTGCCCACAGGTACAGGCCGGCCTCGGAATGGTCGACGGTGAAACCGGCACCACGCACGGCCTCGAGCAGCGTCTCGCGGCGCACCCGGTACCGCTCACGCTGGATGTTCTCGTGCTCGTCGTCGTTCAGTGCCGCGGTCATCGCGGCCTGGATCGGCAACGGCACCATCATGCCGGAGTGCTTGCGCACCTCGAGAAGGTCGGCGACGAGTTCGGCGTCGCCGGTGACGAATCCCGCGCGGTAACTCGCGAGGTTCGACGTCTTCGACAGCGAATGCACCGCAAGCAGATTGGTGTGGTCGCCGTCGCTCACACTCGGATGCAGGATCGAGAGCGCCTCGCCCTCCCACGTGAGCCCGAGGTAGCACTCGTCCGATACCACGATCGCGTTCCGAGTACGGGCCCAGTCGACGACCTTGCGCAGATGATCGAGACCGAGCACCTTGCCGGTCGGGTTCGACGGCGAGTTGACGAACACCAGAGACGCGCCCTCCGGCCCGAGGCGGGTGAGTCCGTCGGCACGGATCAACCGTGCGCCCGCGAGCAGCCCGCCGACCTCGTAGGTCGGGTACGCGAGTTCAGGGATGACGACGAGATCCGCGGCGCCGACGCCCAGCAGGGTCGGCAGCCACGCGATCATCTCCTTGGTGCCGATCGCAGGCAGAACCGATGCCTCGTCTATCCCGGTGATCCCGTAGCGACGCGCGAGCGCACCCACTGCGGCCTGTCGCAGTTCGGGCGTCCCGTGTGTCGTGGGGTAGCCGGGCTCCTCCGCAACCGAGGCGAGTGCCTCCCGGATCACCGGTGCGACCGGATCGACGGGAGTTCCCACCGAGAGGTTGACGATCCCGTCCGGGTGCGCGGCAGCCTTCGCCTTCGCGTCGGTCAGTGAATCCCACGGAAAGTCCGGAAGGCTCTGTGCGACCGACCGGCGTGTACGTGTGGCCACAGCCGCCTATTCCTCGCCCATGGGAGGCAGGTTCTTGACGAACGGCGTGTCGTAATCGACCTTGCCGAGCTTCGCCGCGCCGCCGGGAGACCCGAGATCCTTGAAGAAGTCGATGTTGGTCTGCACGTACTCGGACCACTCGTCCGGCACGTCGTCCTCGTAGAAGATCGCCTCGACGGGGCACACGGGCTCGCAGGCGCCACAGTCCACGCACTCATCCGGGTGGATGTACAGCATGCGACCACCCTCGTAGATGCAGTCGACCGGGCACTCTTCGATGCATGCCTTGTCCAACACGTCCACGCACGGCTCCGCAATCGTGTACGTCACTGCTGTTCTCCCTGCCTCTCTACAATGCCCGCCGACCCGGTACGGTCCCAGCGCATCGGCGCACTAGCGCCCACAACCGAACAGTATCCACCGTCTCCGGTGGCCGACTTCCTGTTAGGGTGCCCTGACCTATCCCTCGCGTCGGAGTCGGACCTACCGGACAGTGACGCCGATCTCACGACGCGCGTACGCGGTGGTGCGCTCACGGGCAGGACGACCGATGCCCTCGGCGATCGCCACCAGCTCGGCGACGGTCTTCTCCGACCCGTGCTGCGAACCCGCCATCCTCGAGATCGTCTCCTCCATCAACGTGCCACCGAGGTCGTTTGCTCCGCCCTCGAGCATCGCCTGCGTCCCCGCAACACCGAGCTTGACCCAGCTGGTCTGGATGTTCGCGATGCGACCGTGCAGCATGATGCGGGCCAGCGCGTGCGCCGCACGGTTGTCGCGCATCGTCGGCCCCGGCCGTGACGCACCCGCCAGATACAGCGGCGACGACTGATGCACGAACGGCAGCAGCACGAACTCGGTGAACCCGCCCGTCCGGTCCTGGATCCCGCGCAGCACATTCAGGTGCCCCACCCAATGGTGCGGCTGGTCGACGTGCCCGTACATCATCGTCGAACTCGACCGCAGTCCCACCTCATGCGCGGTGGTGACGACCTCGATCCACTCCGCGGTCGGCAACTTGCCCTTCGTGAGCACCCAGCGCACCTCGTCGTCGAGGATCTCCGCGGCCGTACCCGGAATCGTGTCGAGGCCGGCTTCACGCAGCTCGGTCAACCATTCACGGATGGACGTACCACTCCGCGCGACACCGTTGACGATCTCCATGGGCGAGAACGCGTGCACGTGCATCGACGGCACCCGCGCCTTGACCGCGCGCACCAGATCCGCGTAGCCGGTCACCGGAAGCTCGGGATCGATGCCGCCCTGCATGCACACCTCGGTGGCCCCGGCGACGTGCGCTTCCCACGCCCGGTCGGCAACTTCCTGCGCCGAGAGCGTGAATGCGTCGGCGTCGCCCTTGCGCTGCGCGAACGCGCAGAACCGGCATCCCGTGTAGCAGATGTTGGTGAAGTTGATGTTCCGGTTGACGACATAGGTGACGTCGTCGCCGACCGTGTCACGACGCAGTTGATCTGCCAGCGCCACCATCGCCTCGAGGCCCGCCCCCTCGGCGTTCGCGAGAGCAGTGTATTCGGCGTCGGAGCATCCACCCGGGTCGCGCTCCGCAGACCGCAACGCCGACAGCACGTCGCTGTCGAGTCGCACCGGCGCCGCCTCGCCGAGCGCCAGCACCTGTTCGCGCACGGTGTCCCAGTCACCGAAGGCGCTACCCAGGTCGGAGCGATGATCGGTGTTGCGTCCGGTCACGTCGATCTCGGAGTTGAGGTCGACACGTCCCGACGACTCCCAGTCGATATCGGGTTCCTGCCACGGCAGCCCCGACGGGATGACCTGCTGCGCGAGGCCCGTCTCCGGATCGGAGAGTGCACGCACGTGAGCAGTGATCCTCGGGTCGATCCACGGCTGACCGGCCAGCACGTACTGCGGCTGCGCCGCGATGCGTTCGGTGAGCCTGAATCCCGCTTCGGCGCTGAGCCGGGCCAGCGTGTCGAGATTCGGCCACGGCCGCTCGGGATTGACGTGATCCGGCGTCAGCGGCGACACGCCACCCCAGTCGTCGACTCCCGCCGCGAGCAACGCGCGGCACTCATCGAGCGACACCAGGTTGGGCGGCGCCTGGATTCGCATACCCGGGCCGAGGATCAGACGTGAGACCGCGATCGCGGCCAGGAACTCGTCGAGCGCGGCGTCGTCGACATCGCGCATCGCGGTGTCGTCCTTGGCCCGGAAGTTCTGCACGATGACTTCCTGGATGTGGCCGAATGCCTTGTGCGTCTTCCGGATCGCCAGGATCGACTCGGCACGCTCGACGAAGGACTCGCCGATGCCGACGAGAATGCCCGTGGTGAACGGCACCGACAGGCGGCCCGCGTCGGTGAGCACCCGCAGCCGCACCGACGGTTCCTTGTCGGGGCTGCCATGATGGCACTGGCCCTTCTCCGTGAACAACCGCTCCGACGTCGTCTCGAGCATCATGCCCATCGACGGCGCCACCGGCTTGAGCCGCGAGATCTCGGCCCAGCTCATCACACCCGGGTTCAGGTGCGGCAGCAGCCCGGTCTCCTCGAGCACCCGGATCGACATCGCCCGCACATAGTCGAGCGTCGAGTCGTACCCGCGTTCGTCGAGCCACTGTCTCGCCTCGGGCCACCGGTCCTCGGGGCGGTCGCCGAGCGTGAACAACGCTTCCTTGCAGCCGAGCTCGGCGCCCTGTCGTGCGATCTCGAGAATCTCGTCGGGCTCGAGGTACATACCCCGGCCTTCGGCGCGAAGCTTGCCCGGGACAGTGACGAACGTGCAGTAGTGGCAACGGTCGCGGCACAACCGGGTGATCGGGACGAACACCTTCCGCGAGTAGGTGACCGTTCCCGGCCGGTCCTCTGCGAGCAGGCCGGCATCGCGGACCCGCGCCGCCGACGTACACAGGTCGTCGAGATCGGCGCCGCGCGCCTGCAGCAGCACAGTGACCTCGTCGACGTTGAGGCTCACCCCGTCGCGGGCGCGGCGCAGCGCTCGGCGCATCGCCGACGGAGTCGGCTGCGGGGCGGCACCGGGTCGCAGCGACGGCGACGGGAGCATCGCGGAGTGCTGGGTGTCGTCAGCGGAATCGGTCATGGGCCGATCATGCGCTCCCACCGTGTCGCATGCCACTTCGGGGTGCACTCGCCGGTCACTCGTGGGGATAGTCGTCGTCCACGGATACCTCGCGATTCTGCTCGGCGGCGTCGGCGGGGTCGACCTCGAGCGGCAGGTCGGATGGGAACGTGTCGCGAGGATCGTCATAGGCCGGCGTCGACTGTTCGACGCGATCCCCTTCGGAATCCTCCGTCGACAGGCTCTGGAACTCGACTGCATCGGATGTGCCGGTCATGTCGGCTTCACTCATGTCGATCCTCCTCGTCGTGACCAAAAACGCCCGGCGGTGTGGGGATACCCGGGGCCACCCGAATCGGGGGCCTTCGCAAGCCTAGCCTGGAACCCGGAACCGAGTCGGGAGTGTGAATGTGGACAGCAGCACCGGAACGGTGATGGACGAACCCGCGTGGCGGCCGAGTCCGAAGGCGCGCGTGTTGTGGGCGATCAACGCCGCGTTGATGTGGATCCCGGTCGTCATTGCACAGGTCGTGTGGGGTGTGCTGGATTCCGGCCGGCTCGGGTGGCACGTCGCTGCGGCCGTCGCGACGGTGGTCGTCGCGGGGCTGCACATCGGGGTGGTTCCGTTGTGGCGGTATCGGGTGCACCGATGGGAGATCAGCGACACCGCCGTGCACACCCGCTCGGGTTGGTTCACGCAGGAGCGCCGGATCGCGCCGATCTCACGGATTCAGACCGTGGACACCGAGCGCGGTCCGATCGATCGTCTGCTCGGGCTCGCGACCGTCACCGTCACCACGGCGTCGTCCGCCGGTGCCGTGGAGATCACCGCGCTCGACACGGCGGTGGCCGACGAGACGGTCGCACGACTCACCGCGATCGCGGGGAGCAACGGAGCCGACGCGACATGAGCCCCGGACTCGACACCGCCGGACCCGATACGCCCGGATCCGATACTCCGCAGGCCGCCGGGGCCGCCATCGCAAGCACCGCCGGCTGGCAGCGTCTCGACCGCCGGATGCTGCTGGTTCATCCGGTCGAAGAGATCCTGAAGCTGTTTCCCGTCCTGATCGGTTCGGTGCTGCTGGGCAGCAGCAGCGGCAACCCCTACTGGGGCCTCGGTGTCGCGGCGCTGCTGGTCCTCGTCGGACTCGCACGCTGGTTCACCACGAGCTATCGGGTCGGACCCGTGCACGTCGAGCTGCGCCGCGGCCTGGTGCAGCGCCGCGAGCTGTCGATCCCGCGCAGCCGCATCCGGTCGGTCGATGTCGATCGGCGGCTACTGCACCGGCTGCTCGGTCTCGCGGTCGTGAAGATCGGCACCGGACAATCCGGTGGAGGCGGCAGCACCGACCACAACAAGTTCGAGCTCAACGGCATCGCGATCGAAGACGTTCCCGCTCTGCGTGCCGCACTCCTCGAGGGTGGACAGAACGTCGCCGCACCGGCGGGCGTCCCCGAGTCCCACCCCGTGGGCGGGGCTCCGAGCGAACGCGAACTGGCCCGGTTCCGGTCCGGGTGGGTGCGCTACGCACCGTTCTCGGCCACCGGACTGATCGGCGTCGCCGCCGTGGTCGGGTTGGCGTTCCAGTACGGCATCGGCGAACGACTCACCGAATCGGACACCGTCGAGCGCGGGGTCGATGCGCTCGCGGCGGCCGGTATCGCGGTCGTCGTCGCCGTCGCCGTCGTCGTGATCCTCATCGTGGCGAGTATCGCCGCGTGCATCCGGTACCTGCTGTTGTACGGGAACCTCTTGGTCACCGATGACGGGCGGATGCTGCGCGTCGGGCGAGGCCTACTGCGGGTGCGGCACACGACGCTCGATCGCGCACGGCTTCGCGGCGTCGACCTCCACGAACCGCTTGCGTTGAGGCTCGTGGGAGCGGCGCGGCTCGACGCGATCATGACGGGGGTGTCGGCCGAACGCGGCGAGTCGTCGCTCGTGTTGCCGTCCGCGCCCGACAGCGAGGTACGTCGAGTCGCCGGCGAGGTACTCACCACCGACTCACCCCTGACGGCGCCACTGGTCCCCCACGGCTCCGCAGCACGTCGTCGTCGCTTCACCCGGGCCGTCGCTCCCGTGCTGTGCCTGATCGCGGTGGGCATCGCAGTTGCCGCCCTCGTCGACCGGCCGCTGCCATTGCCCGCGATCGTGGTGGGAGCGACTGTGCTCGTCGTGGCCGTGGCAGCTCTCGGGTGGGATCGCTATCGGGGTCTCGGGCATGCCTCACCCGCCGGGTATCTCGTCACACGTGCGGGCTCGCTCGACCGCCACCGGATCTGCCTCGAGTCGGACGGAATCATCGGGTGGACAGTGCGCCAGACGTTCTTCCAGCGGCGTGCAGGCGTGGCGACGGTGATCGCCGCGACGCCCGCGGGAGCAGGCCACTATGCGGTTGTGGATGTCCCCGAGGGCGACGCCTGGTCGTTGATCGAATCCGTGACACCCGGCGCAGGCGACATCTGGGCACGCAGAGGTCAGGTCTCATGATCGACCCTTGGAGAAGACCCGGAGCCGACACCCTCGCAGCGATGGACGAATTGCTCACGGACTGCCGGGCCTGTCCGAGGTTGGTCGAGTGGCGTGAACGGGTCGCGCGGGAGAAACGGGCCTCGTTCCGCGACGAGGAGTACTGGGGCCGGCCGGTGCCGGGTTTCGGCCCCACCGATGCGGCGCTGCTGATCGTCGGGTTGGCGCCCGCGGCGCACGGCGCCAACCGGACGGGACGGATGTTCACCGGCGACCGCTCCGGCGATTTCCTGTACGCAGCGATGTACGAGGCCGGTCTCGCGTCGCAACCCACCGCCACCCGTATCGGTGACGGACTCGAACTGTTCGGCACTCGGATCACCTCACCGGTGCACTGCGTACCACCCGCCAACAAACCGACCGTGACCGAGCGGGACACGTGCCGGGGCTGGCTCGAGCAGGAGCTCGGGTTGCTCTCGCCGACGCTGCGGGCTGTCGTGGTGCTCGGTGGATTCGGGTGGCAAGCACTGCTCCCTGTGCTGACCGCCGCGGGATGGGTCGTGCCGTCGCCACGCCCGAAGTTCGGGCATGGTGCGAGTGTCACCCTTGCCTCCGCGACCGGGGAGAAGACCCCGCTGCACCTGTTCGGGTGCTACCACGTGAGTCAGCAGAACACTTTCACCGGTCGTCTCACCCGGGAGATGACCACGGCTGTGCTCAGGTCTGCTGCGCGGGCGGCCGAGCTACCTGCATGATCGCCTTGATCCGCGCCGAGAACAGATAGCCGCCGGCGGGCAGGAGAGCCGCGACGGGCAGCATCAGGATCCGCCAGTCGGCCATGGCGAGCTGATCGCCACCTGGCCCGACGGCCAGGCAGGCAGCGAATCCGAGCAACCACGCCGCGAGCGGCAGCATCGCGGTACGAAACGACCCGGTCTCGCTGTACACGGCCATCACCAGCAGCAGATTGAGCACCGCGGCGAGCAGGATCGTGATAGGGAACGGGACCGAACCGATGTAGAGACCGAGGAACATCACCGACAGGATCGCGCACAGGAACCCGTCGAAGACGAGCAACGCGACCACGCCTCTACGGGGCTCCGGCGGCAGTGCGGGTACGTCCGGCAGTGCGGTTGCAGGGTCGACGGTCATCGTTCCATAGTGCGCGACGACCCCTCATCCGAGCCACGCGGGGTCGGCAGGGAGGTCACGGCACCGGCGGGTAGCCGAGCATGGTCAGCAGGTGAGATTGCATGTCGACGAACCCGTAGAGCGCATCGAAATAACCGGCGCGGATCTCGTCGGCGTGCGGACGCAACGAGTCGACGAACGCGATGATCTGATTCTGAACGGACCAGTCGTACATCGCCGTCCTCCCCTCCATCAGTGACGGCGGTCACGTTATCCGATGCCGGCGAAGAGGTCACGCTCCCGCCCGGAATCGTCCGTTTCGCCCGGTTCTCCTCGAACCAGGCGGAAGTGTTCTTCGCCGAAGACCGGTTGGGCGACGAGGTTCGACAGCGTGAACTGCTCTCCACCCGGCGCCACGGTCACCTGTGTGGCGTGGGCAGCCATCGCGGCGCGTTTCGCGTCGAGCACTCCGCGGACGTCGACGACGGCTGTCACCTGATCGTCGGGCACGCTCGGGAGCTCACCCGGATCGGGCAGGCGCCACCCGTCGGGGAGGTCGCCGATCTCGGCGATACCCACGTCGAGCGCAGACTTCTCGGTCACCGTCCAGTACACCTTTGCCGGAGTCCACGGCGCGCCGGCAGCAGGGTAGTCCTCGGTTCCGGAGATCTCGACCGCGGCAGTCACGCGTTCGTGCACCGCGATGTGGTCCGGGTGCCCGTACCCACCGACCGGGTCGTACGTGACCACGACGTGCGGCCGTGTGCGCCGGATGACGCCGACGAGCTCCGCAACCGCTTCATCGGAATCGGCGTTGACCCAGGCGCGGGGGTTCGCCGCCGACGGTGTGCCGGCCATCCCGGAGTCCCGCCAATGGCCCGCTCCGCCGAGGAAAAGAGGCGCCGCGACCCCGAGCGCATTCAATGCCCGGGTCAATTCCAGCACGCGGTAGCCACCCAATTGGTCTGCCCGGTCGGCGGTGAGCTGCGCCCACTCGTCGCCGATCACTTCGCCTTCCTCGCCGAGAGTGCAGGTCACCACGGTGACCTCGGCTCCCTCGGCGACATACCGGGCGACAGTGCCACCCGTGGTGAGGGTTTCATCGTCGGGATGTGCGTGGACGAGCAGCAGTCTGCGCGGTTCGTCAGCGGTCACTGTATGTTCCTCCACCAGAATCGAGCATCACCGACGATGCCTGCGGACACCGGGCCGGCCAGGGCCACTCCGTCCACACCGGGACCGGCAGCGGCAACGGACCGGCCCTGGATGATCGGCAGGTTCACTGCGAGATCCCACAGCCTCGGCTCCACCGCGGCGAGCGTTGCCGGGACGTCCCCTACCCCGTGTACAGCATCGACGAGCTGGGTCTGCACTTCGGGATCACACGCACCGGAGAGGTTGCTGGGTGCTTCGAGTTGGGCGACGGCGGCCTCTTCCGTCTCATCTCCCGATTGCTGGTCGCCGGAATCCTCGTTCTCAGCACCCGAGTCGGGGACGTCCACTGTGGTCACGGCCTCGCTCGTCGACGTGGGCGCCATCTCCGTCGTCTCCGAGGTCTCCGTCGTGTCGGACGTCTCGGGTACGGACGAGGCCGGAAGTGCGGGCGGGCACCCGAATCGGGAGAGCGCTGCCGTCGCGGGGTCGGAACCCGCCTGCATCCAGCCGACGATCGCGTGCACATCGCCGTCGACGAGGGCGTCTCCGTAGAGCTCGTCGGGCGGTAGTTCGCTCACCGTGGCCGCGATTCCCGCGCCGGTCAAGACGTCCGCCACCGTCCGTGCCACGGTGTGCGCGGTCTCGGACCCTTCCGCGACACCGAGCACGAGTACGAGCGGGACGCCGTCGCGGACGAGCGAGCCGTCCGTGATCGGTTCGGCGCGCCCCGTGGGTGTCCGCTCCTGCGAATCCTCATCCGAGGACGACTCTTCCGATGTGGTGGTCGCCGGTGTCGTCGTTTCGCCCGGGGGCGACGAATCCGGAGACGACGATTCGGGGGTCGGCCCGGGATCCGGTGCAGCAGGCAGATATCCGGAGTCCGCGAGCAGCGCGAGCGCTTCCTCACGACTGGGCCGCGGCGGCATCGTCGGCACGTACCCGGGATCGGACGGCGCGAGAACCTGAGCCCTGTCGGGGACGACCTCCGCCTCGGACCCCGCTGCGACCAAGGCCAGCATTTCCGGGTCGAGCAGACCGAGCACACCGCGACGCACCCGCGGGTCGGCAAGGGTGGGAGTACGTGTGTTGAGCGTCAATTCGAGCGTCCGGGCCTCGAGCTGCACGTGGGTCCGCAAGTCCGATACCGCACCGAGCTGGGCAAGCAACGCCGATCCTCCGGAGACCTGCGCGATCTGGGTGTCGCCGCTACGCATGGATTCGGTGAGCTGGGCGTCGCTTCCACCACGGCGCATGAGGATCTCGTCGGGCAGAGCCGGCTCGCCCCAGAACCGGTCGTTGCGCTCGAGCAGCACCTCGCCGCGGCCGCGGTCGACGGACTCCACCTTGAACGGGCCGCCCGACACGGGGATCGTTTCCGACAGGCCGGTGTCGAAACCACCCGGGGTGTCCTTGACGAGGTGTGCGGGCAGCATGTCGGCGAACAGCTCTCTCCACGCGGGGTACGGCTCGCGCAACGTCACGGTGACCGTCTTGCCGCCGCCCGAGGACTGGACGTCCTCGATCAGCCGGTAGCCGGCGGCGTCGACGACTCCTGGCTGCGAGGTCATCTGCTGCCAGAGGTAATGGAAGTCCTCCGCCGCGATGGGCGCGCTGTCCGACCACTGGGCGTCGGTCCGAACCTCGTATTCGATGGTGAATGGCGCCTGCGAGACAACCTCCGCGGACACCAGCACCGAGTCGTCGAGCACCCATTCGGTGAGAGCGGGGTCCTCCGTGCTCGGAGTGGGGCGGAAAGCGCTCGGCAGGACCAGTTGTGCGATCGCGTCGCCGACCGGCGACTGATCCGCCAGCAGGTGCGGGTTGAAACCGGTCTCGACCCCGTCGATCGCGACGACCACGGTGTTGCGCTTCTGGGCGGGCGCGGGTGCTGCTGTCGGCTCCGTCTGTTCGATCGGCGGAGGTGGATCTGCGGTACATGCCGTCGACGCCAGTACGACTGTCGCGACGGCCACCGGACCGATCCACCGCCGATGCCGGATGCGCGAACGCAACACTCGGGGCTTCCTCTCGTCGACCTATGTCACGGCCCCGGGAGCCTGGGCTACCGGGGCCGCTTCACACTATTCCCTACTGATTACGGGCCTTCTCACGCGAACGCGCACGGGCACGGTCGGTGGCCGACAGATGCACCTTGCGCACCCGCACGATCTCCGGTGTGACCTCCACGCACTCGTCGCCGGCACAGAACTCCATGGCCGCTTCGAGCGTGAGTTCGATCGGCTTGGCGAGGGTCTCCATCACGTCGGCGGAGGACTGACGCATGTTGGTCAGCTTCTTCTCGCGGGTGACGTTGATGTCGAGATCTTCCTGACGCGGGTTGATACCCACAACCATGCCCTCGTAGGTGTCCGCTCCGGGCTCGACGAAGAACGTGCCGCGGTCGGCCAGCTGAATCATCGCGAACGGCGTCACGGACCCCGCGCGGTCGGAGACGAGCGACCCGGTGTGGCGCGCCCGGATCTCGCCTGCCCAGGGCGCGTAGCCGTGGAACACGGCGTTTGCGATGCCGGTGCCGCGCGTCTCGGTGAGGAAGTCGGTGCGGAAACCGATCAGGCCGCGGGACGGGACGAGGAATTCCATTCGCACCCAACCCGTACCCTGGTTGGTCATCTGCACCATCTTGCCCTTGCGGTTGGCAAGCAGCTGCGTGATGGAACCGAGGTACTCCTCGGGGGTGTCGACCGTCAACTCCTCGTACGGCTCGTGCAGCTTGCCGTCGACCTGCCTGGTCACCACCTGCGGTTTGCCGACGGTCAGCTCGAAGCCCTCGCGGCGCATCTGCTCCACCAGGATCGCCAGTGCCAGCTCACCTCGGCCCTGGACCTCCCAAGCATCGGGGCGTCCGATATCGAGCACCTCGAGCGACACGTTGCCGACGAGTTCCGAGTCGAGGCGGGACTTGACCATGCGTGCGGTCAGCTTGTGTCCCTTGACGCGGCCGACCAGCGGCGACGTGTTCGTGCCGATCGTGACCGAGATGGCAGGCTGATCAACGGTGATCTGGGGCAGCGCCACCGGATTCTCGAGGTCTGCGAGGGTGTCGCCGATCATGATGTCGGGGAACCCGGCGACAGCCACGATGTCGCCGGCAATGGCCGATTCGGCGGGATGCCGCTCCACGCCGACGGTGGCGAGCAGTTCGGTGATCTTCGCCTTGGTGACGACCGGCTCGCCGTCGACGACACGCATCCAGCTCACGGTCTGGCCCTTGCGGAGCTCGCCGTTGTGGATACGGACCAGCGCGAGGCGGCCCAGGAATGCGGAGGCGTCGAGGTTGGTGACGTGCGCCTGCAGCGGTGCCGCAACGTCGCCCTTGGGCGCGGGGACATATTCCATCAGCACGTCGAACAGGTCGTCGAGGTTCTCCGCGTCGGGAACCTGCCCGTTCTCGGGCTGCTTCCTGCTTGCCTTGCCCTCACGGCCGGACGCGTAGAGGACCGGAAGACCGAGAGCGAGCTCGGCGGCTTCGGCGGCTTCGTCATCGAGATCGGACGCGAGGTCGAGCAGCAGCGTCTGGCTTTCTTCGACGACCTCGGCGATGCGGGCGTCGGGGCGGTCGGTCTTGTTCACGACCAGGATCACCGGAAGCGACGCGGCGAGTGCCTTGCGCAGAACGAAGCGGGTCTGCGGCAGTGGACCCTCGGACGAGTCGACGAGGAGCACGACACCGTCGACCATCGACAGGCCCCGCTCGACCTCGCCACCGAAGTCGGCGTGGCCGGGGGTGTCGATGACGTTGATGACGGTCACGCTGCCATCGGGATGGTGGCGGTGCACCGCGGTGTTCTTGGCGAGAATGGTGATGCCCTTCTCGCGTTCGAGGTCGCCGGAGTCCATGACTCGGTCAACGAGTTCAGCGCGCTCGGCGAACGCACCCGACTGCCGCAGCATTGCGTCGACGAGGGTGGTCTTTCCATGGTCGACGTGCGCCACGATGGCGACGTTTCGAAAATCAGCGGTGCTCACGCGATGGCTCTCCTGGCTGTAGTCCGGCCACACGGCACTGGACCCGGTTGGCACCTCGCCCGTACGGCGCAATTTCGTTCTGGGCCGCGACGCGAATGCGAGACACCCGGCGTGGACTTCGAGATCGATTCTCCGAAGGTCCGTGCGGGCACTGCGGCCACGAATACCCTACAGCCCGCACAGGTGAGCACGCGGCATCGCGAACCTATCGGCCCAGCTCAGCGTACCCCGAAGTGACGTTCGACACGTAGAAGAGCTCAGCTTCGGGACGGTAGACAGCCAGAAAGTGACCCTTGGCGTTCAAGTGAGGGAACGCTAACCTGACTTCCACGCGCACGGACGGGAGCAGGACGACGATGGGCAAGAAGAAGTTCAAGGCGAGCACTGTTACAAGCCTCAAGCCGAAGAAGAAGTGCTGCCGCAAGAAGACGCGCTGTGTGAAATGTCCCGTCGTGATCATGCGCATGAAGAAGGTCCAGGACGACGGGATGAGCGAGAAACAGCTGCGCAAGCACTTGGAGAAAGTCCGCGCCGCCTGACCCGCTGCCTCCCGGCCGTTGCGGGTGCCTCCGGTGAGGCGACACAATGGGTCATGGCCCAGTTGCTCACCGACGGCGAGATCGACGCCGCACTGTCCGACCTTCCGCATTGGCACCGGGCCGGCGACGCCCTGGTGCGCACCATCGAATCACCGACGTTCCCCGACGCGATCACTCTGGTCGGCAGAGTGGCCGAGATCGCGGAGGAAGCACAGCACCACCCCGATATCGACATCCGGTGGCGCAAGGTGACCTACTCGCTCAGCACTCACTCCGCGGGCGGGATCACCGCGGCCGATCCGGATCTGGCTCATCAGATCGATTCGCTGGCGGGGCCGTAGCGGACTCGCCGGTACCCACTCGCGGCGCGACGACCATCCATAGGTAGACGATGAGAACGCCGACGACGTTCACCGCTCCGAGCCATGCGAGCGGTGCCGGCCGGTCGATGTCCCACATCGAAGCCTGGTAGGTGCTCAGTACCCACGGCACTCCCACCAGCGTCACCACGGTCCAGCAGGCCGCCACGACCCAGGTGCCGAAACGACCCGCGAGCGGACCGTAGACGAGCCACAACAACATCGGTACGACCCACACCCAGTGGTGCACCCACGAGATCGGCGACACCAACAGCCCGAACAGCTGGACGATGACGAGCGTGCCGAGCCGATCGTCGGGGCCGAGTGACCGCCAAGCCGCGAACGCGAGGACCGCGCACGCAGCAACAGCGACGATCCACACCGCGCCGGTGTCCACGTCACGGCCCAGAAGTCGGCTGAGCGCACCCCGCAGCGACTGATTCCAGACCGATCCCACCGGGCCGATCCGATCGGCGTCACCGAACAGAGAGGTGAAGTAGGTGCGTGCTTGCTCGCCGAGCAGCACACTGCTGACGACCACGGTGGCACCGAACGCGACGGCCGAGAAGAACGCGGCACGCCAGCGTCGCCTGGCCAGGAAGTACACGCCCGTGATCGCCGGGGTGAGCTTGATGCCGGCCACGATGCCGACGATCCCGCCGGACAGCCACCACCGGCTGCTGCGCACCGCCACCATCACGGCGAGCACGAGGAAGACGTTGATCTGCCCGTAATCGAGGGTCGTGCGTACCGGTTCGCTCCACACCGCCACGGCCGTCCAGACCAACGCCACCGACGTCCAGTGACTTCCGCGCGCCGCCGGACCGACCAGCAGTTCGAGTGCGATCCGGATGACCCAGAACAGCGCTGCGATCGTCAGGAGCAACCACAGGACGCCGAGCAGCCCGAAGGGTAGATAGTGCAGCGGCAGAAACACGAGGGCCGCGAACGGCGGATAGGTGAACGGCAGCGGGAAATCCGGGGTGTCGCGCGAATAGGTGAAGTCGTAGAGCTCACCGCTCAGGAGCGCAGCGGAACCATCGACGTAGACATGCAGGTCGACGAGGTTCATACCGTTGGGAGTCAGTAGACCCCATGCGAGCCTGGCCACCACCGACAACAGCAGAAGCAACACGCACCACAGACGATATGACCGAGCACGTTCTGGCACTGCGGTGCGCCTCCCGTCGTCGTCGTCCGGGTGCTCCGACCCGGCGTCAGAGGTTACCGGTGCGACGCGACAGATCGAAAAGCAATGACCCCTCACGTAACAATTTCATCTCTGGTCACACCTTTCACATCCCTTTGGCGTTACCGTCAACCGGGAACCGCCATACGGAACACCCTGTGGCTACACTCCCCGCAGGTATCAGCCCACGCCCTCGACAAACGGGCGCTGCCGCTTGTACCGGACGGGGGGGCTACATAGAGTGTCTCCTCGAGCCGTCAGTATCTGGTTGCCCGTCCAGGACACCGGATACTTCAACGACAAGGATGGGGAACAGTGCTTCGTACTCGAGGAATGCGGAGGGCGCTCACGGTGTGCGCACTCGCCGCCGCCGCGGGGCTTGCCGTGCCGACGCACGCAGTCGCGCAACCTGCACCGCCCGCGCTACCGGATCTGGCCGAGCTCGTCTCGCTCCCCCAGTTCGCTGTGCCGGCCGATCTGTCCATCGAGTCGCTGACGCAGTTCCTCCCCCGGTCCGAGGTCGACCTCGCCGAGACCGAGGCCCTCGCGTCTCTCGCCCCCGCCATCGTGGGGGCTGCTGCCGGCCCCTCCGACATCGCGGACGACGGCAAGAACGACATCCTCGCTCAGGCCAAGGAACTCCTCGCGAACTCCGAGCTTCCTGATTCGGTGAAGAGCACGCTCGAGAGGGTCATCACCTTCCTCGACGGCAGCGGAGGCGGCGGCCCCGATCTCCCGGCTCCGGGTGAAGTCGTGATCTCCCAGTTCCTGTACCCGACGCTCGGCCAGGACTGCATCGGCGACGGCGCCGACTCCGTCGGCACCGCACTCGCAGTCCCAGGTCCGGCACTGCTGCCGCCCCCGGGACCGGGCGCCGGCCAGGCCGGTTTCGTGTTCACTGCACTCGGCACCGCACCGGCGGCCGCTGAGCAGGCCGAGCCGCTCACCCTGACCTGGATCAACATCTCCAACGGTCGCACCGGGATGCAGCCGTTGACCAACGAGGCCAATGTCAACCCTGACGGCCCGACCACGCTGACCGCGATCGCCGACACCGGGCCCGGCCAGGTCGTCGCCGTGATCTCGGGGGGCATCACCACGCAGGAAGAGGGCGCGGACGCGCGCTCGTGCACCTTCCTGCCGACGCTGGGGCTCGTCGCAGTTCCCTGACAGGCACCGTCAGCACGAGGCCACCGGAATCTTTCCGGTGGCCTCGTCGCGTATGCAGCCGAGTTTCCCGTTCCCTTCTCACCGGCCGCCGCACGTGGTAGACCGAGGCATGGCCCGCATACCCCAGCCACGACCACAGCGGCACCGGTCGATCCGGGCGTTGCGCTCGCGCCGCTCGATCCTGTCGATCGCCTCGGAGGGGTCGATCCTCTCCGTCGGGTCCGCCTATTCGATCCTGTCGATCGGCAGCGTCGGCTCGATCCTGTCGGTCGGATCCGCCGGATCCGCAGCCTCGGCACTGTCGTCGTTGTCGTTCGGAAGCGTGGGCTCGTGCATGTCGGCGCTGTCGCGCTGGTCGCTGATGGCGTGGCGCGGGGTGCATTCGGCGCCGGAGGAGCATCCACGCCTCGTGGTCACGACCGACGAAACCGACCCCGCCGGTCACTGCCAGTCCTGACACATATGCGGTGGGTCCGCTGGGCTTCCGAACTGTCGGCATGTTAGACAAGTTGCGACATAGTTGTTTTCGCACACATCGAAGTTGAGGCCGCGGTCGAGCGTGGCTCGGACGAGGACCCCATGGCCGTCGACAGCCCGATTCCCACACGGGAGCGGCCCGTACCGCGTGCAATCGTTCCGGTTCTGGCACTGTGTGGCATCGGTGTGGCGCTCATGCAGACACTCATCGTTCCGCTCCTGCCGCAGTTGCCGGTACTCCTCGACGCAACACCTGAGAACACCTCCTGGGCCGTCACCGCGACACTTCTCGCCGGGGCCGTCATCACCCCGATCTCAGGCCGCCTCGGCGACATGTTCGGCAAACGCCGGATGTTGACAGTCAGCCTCGGCATGATGGTCCTCGGCTCCGCCGTGTGTGCCCTGTCGACCACCCTGGTACCCCTCGTGGTCGGCCGTACCCTCCAGGGCGCCGCTGTCGGCGCGATTCCCCTCGGCATCGCGATTCTGCGCGACGAACTTCCACCACGGAAGATCCCGGGCGCCATGGCGACGCTCAGCGCCACACTCGGGGTCGGCGGTGCGATAGGTCTGCCGTTCGCAGCGTTCGTCGCGCAACTGACCAACTGGCACATGCTGTTCGTGGTATCCGGGATCATCGGCGTCATCGGCATCGCTGCAGTGCTGTATTTCGTCCCCGAGTCGCCACAACGCAATCCGGGCCGATTCGATTTCGTCGGCGCGATACTGCTGTCGATCGCGCTGGTGCTCCTCCTTCTCCCGGTCAGCAAGGGCAACGCGTGGGGCTGGACGAGTCCGTCGACGATCGGAATGCTCGTCGGCGCGGCCGTGGTGTTCCTCGGGTGGGGTGTGTACGAGCTGCGTCGGCCTCGTCCCCTCGTCGATCTCCGGATTTCCGCGCGACGTCCGGTGCTCATGACCAACCTCGCGTCGATCGCCTTGGGATTCGCGATGTATTCCAACGTTCTCGCGTTCCCTCAGCTGCTCATGGCCCCCACCGAGACCGGGTACGGGTTCGGTCTGTCGATGGTGAGCGCGGGACTCGTGCTCGCTCCGAGCGGATTCGTGATGATGGCCCTGTCGCCCGTGTCCGCACGGATCACCCGACAGTTCGGTCCGCGCGCAACCCTGGCGTGCGGCGCGGCAACCGTGGGGGTCGGGTATCTGGTGGCGTACGTGCTCTACACAGAGATCTGGCATCTGCTCGTCGCGGCGATGATCATCGGCGCCGGGGTGGGCCTGTCGTACGCTGCGATGCCCGCTCTGATCATGGCTGCCGTGCCCCTGCACGAATCTGCCGCCGCCAACAGCCTCAACACGCTCATGCGATCGATCGGTACGTCGTCGGCAGCAGCGGTCATCGGTGTCGTGCTTGCCGCCATGACCACCCGGATCGGCGGTGCCGTGGTCCCGTCCCTCGACGGTTTCCGGATCACGTTCCTGATCGCGGTCGTCGCAGCGGTCGTCTCGTTGGCGATCACCGCACTGATCCCAAGACCGAGTCCGGCCCCGCGGCGACTCGGCAACAACTGAGCTCGAGCCGACCGACCTCAGAGTTTCGAGAGTGACCACTGCCCGTAGTCCGCGGCCAGAACGTTGTTGACGTCGATACCGATGCCGTCGATCTCACCCCCGGACACCTGGTGCAGGTGTGCGGATCCGTGGACGAACCCCTTGGGCGTTCCCCAATTGTGCTGCCAGTAGAAGGCCCCGAGGCCGACGGCAGACGCCCACTCGATGGTCGGCGAATTCGCATATACGCCGGTGTTCGAAGGTCCGACCACTTCCTGCCATGCCAGCAGATACGGGACGATCTGGGTGGTGAACTGCACGAAGGTCGGATTGTCGTCGATCGAGACATAGATCGGCCGATCGTCGGGTCCCCCCGCCGCGCGATGCAGTTCGAGTCCGCGTCGCGCGTGTTTCAACCCGGCCTGGTAGCCACCGAGCCAGTCTGAGGTCTCGCCCTTTCCGAACTGGTAGTTCGACACCACTTCGAGGCCGCTGCCGGTGAGCGCGTCGGCCTCGCTTTCGGTGAGCGGCTTGCCCAACATCCATTCCGCTCCCGGTCGGCGGTCGGAGACGTAGCGGATCGCACCGATGTGCCCAGCGGAACGGATCGAGGACGGGGACGGTACACCGGCGGAGTAGTCGACGATGGTGCCGAGCACCTCGCGCCCCTGGGCGATCCCCGGCGCGGCGAGCGCGGAGGCAACCACAGCTCCTGATCCGATCGCCGTATACCGCAGCAGTTCCCGACGGGTGAGTGTCATGCGCGCCTCGCTTCGCAGGTGGGGCAGATGCCACCCGGTATTGCACCACAGCACCACCGGTCACACCTGTCGCATCGACGAAGGTGACCGATTCGTCCGGATCAGGGTTCGGTGGTCAGTGCCCCGCGAGCTCCGCAAAGAACGCCGGCACCAGGGCGACGTCCTGGACGGTCCGCACCGTGGTGCGCACACCCAGTCCGTGTTCCTGGAGCAGATCACACAGGCCTTCTCCGTCGACCAGGTCGATCGGAGGAGCTCCGTGCCGGTGCGCCTCCGCCCGGGCGTCGTCGGTGAACTCACCGGTTGATACGAGCAACCCCTTCTCGCCCCGGCCGACCATCGCGGCGCGGAACTCACGCACGACATCGGCAGCCACCCGCTCGCGGCCGCGGACGAAGCGGAAAAACACCGAGAAACTGAGCAGCGACACCCGCAACACTCCGGTGCCCTCGACGACGTCGGCGTCGGTGCTCTCGTCCGGGTCGAGGGTCGTCAGCGTCGTGAACCCGGCCGCGCGAAGCACTGCCGTGACCAACCGCTCGAATCCGTCGTCGGGCAGATCGGCGACGGCACCCAGAACCGGTTCGCGCCACAGTTCCGGATCCTCGGGGGCGGCGACGAGAGGCACGACCTGAGCACCCGACGAGGTGCGCACCATCCGTTTGCGCCGCTTCTCGGCGGTGTAGGCGATCTGCATGGGCCTGATCTCGGATTCCCGCACCGCACGCCCCTGATCGGTAGCGCTCCACACCCCGCGACGTGCGTTGGCGAGCAGCCCCATGCCCTTGAGGTAGGTGCGCGCCCAGGCCACGCGGTATTCGATCTCGGTCCCCGGACCGTCGCCGTGCAGCACGGCACGCGCTGCCGCCGGCAGTCCGACGCGTTCCGATACTGCGGAGTCGATCTCGTCGATCGCGCCGGATCCGCCGAGTCCGATCACCGCCTGCAGGGTCGGCCACAGCAGATCGGTGTAGGGCGGGAGCGCGCTCTCGTCGCCGGCTGCACTCGCTGCATTTCCGACGGGGTTTCCGACAACGTTTCGGCGCTGCACACCTTCCCCATTCGTTGCGGCCTTGCCCAGTACCGCCGGTCGCTCCTACAGGTCGGGAAACACCCTATCGGATCGACGGTGTCCGTTTCGGCGCGGGCACCTGCCGCGCGCCCTACGATGGAAGCCGTGCTTCCCACGAGGTCTGCGGGCCGGCCGTGAATCGCCCCGCACCGGTCGATATGGCCCACAACCCCTACCTGAGCGGGGTGTTCGCCCCGCAACGCAACGAAGTGGACGTGGCGAACCTCCCGGTATCCGGTGAGCTGCCACCGGATCTGTACGGTAGCTATCTGCGGAACGGGCCGAACCCGAGGTTCGATCCGATCGGCACCTACGTCTATCCGCTCGACGGCGACGCAATGGTGCACCGCGTCGAAATCAGCGACGGCACAGTGCGGTACACCAACAGGTTCGTCCGCACTCCCAACGTGGTCGCGGAGGAGAAAGCCGGGCGGGCGCTGTGGGCCGGGATCACCGACCCGTACTTCCCGCCCGCAGACGAGGTGGGCCCGGACCTCGCGAACACCATGCGCGAACTCCCCGACATCAACGTGATCCGGCACGGCGGCAAATTGTTCGCACTCGCAGAGGGCGCGCCGCCGTACACACTCGGCTCCGAGCTCGAAACACTCGCCCGCGACACCTTCGACGGTGGCCTGCCCGTCGGTCTGACCGCCCACCCGAAGGTCGACCCGAACACCGGCGAGATGGTGGCGTTCTGCTACATGTTCGAAGCGCCCTATCTCACCTGGTCGGTGATCGACGCCGAGGGCACGGTCATACGCCCACCGACGCCCGTCGCCGGGGCCGACCGACCTCTGATGATCCACGACATGGCACTGACGTCGCGCTACATCGTGCTCATCCTCTCCCCATGTGTGTTCCAGATGGAGCGGATCTTCTCCGGTGCTTCGCCACTGACCTGGCTGCCGGACCTCGGCACCCGAATCGCGCTCATCCCCCGCGACGGCAGCCCGGTGCGCTGGCACACGACCGACACGTTCTGGGTCTGGCACACGGCCAACGCCTTCGACATGCCGAACGGCGATGTCACACTCGACTACGTCGAATGGCGGTATCCGGGCGGAATCATCGAGTCGAACGAGCCGAACCCCGGTTCACTCACACGCGCGGTGATCTCCGACTCCGGGGTCACCCGGACGCCGTTCGTCGAACGCACCATCGAGTTCCCCCGCGTCGACGACCGCCTCCTGACCGGCGAGCACCGGACGGTGGCGACGGTCGGCAAGACCGGAGAGCGCCACATCCCGCCCGGCGACGCGGACGCACTGTGCTGGTTCGACGTGGTCGCCGGCACCGATACGACGTGGGACGCGGGCAACTACTCCGTCGGCGAACCCGCATACCTGTCGAGCTCGTCCGGAGGACCGGGTTACTGGGGCACGATCGCCACCGACCGCACCGATATGACCAGTCGTTTCCTGATCTTCCCGGCCGAGGATCCCGCAACCGGTCCGGTGGCGCAGGTACAGCTACCGATCCGGGTGCCCTCGGGGCTGCACGGAGCGTGGCTACCCGAGATCTCCTAATGTGAGCATGTGGGTTTCACACGCGCCGAGCTCGAGTCCTTCCGCGATACCGTCGTCCCCGACTTGATCGGCGACGGCTGCCGTCTGCTGTTCGTCGGCATCAATCCCGGACTGTGGACAGCCGCGACCGGAGCCCATTTCGCGCGACCGGGCAACCGCTTCTACCCTGCTTTGCTGCGGGCCGGCATCCTCACCCGCGCCGTCGACCCCACATCCGGCCTCGGCGAAGCCGATACCGCGCACCTGCTCGAGCGCGGTATCGGCATCACCAATCTGGCACCCCGCGCAACGGCGCGCGCGGACGAACTCACCACCGACGAATTGCGTGCCGGCCCTGAGCGATTGGGAGAGGTGGTCACGCGATGGCATCCCCGCGTCGTCGCGGTTGCGGGAATCACCGCGTACCGCGCAGCCTTCGGGCGACGCAAAGCCGTTTCCGGCGCGCAGGAGGAGACGATCGTCGGCGTTCCGCTGTGGGTGGTCCCCAATCCGAGCGGCCTCAATGCGCACGACACCGTCGACTCCCTGGCCGAGGCGTATGCAGCGCCCGCTCGGGCGGCAGGCATCCTCGCGCAGTGATCAGGCGCGCCCGGTCACCTTCGCTAGGTATTCGGTCGCGCGGTAACCGTCTGCCGTCCCCTCGACGAGGACGGCGACACCGTCGGAGTTCTCCGTGCGGAGCGGGAGGATCTCCTGATACCCGGGTGAGTCGTACCACCGGCGGGCTCGCTCGATGTCGGGGAATTCGATGACGATCACATTCCCGGGGAACGGTCCTTCCATGACCTCGGGGTCTACGCCGTGGACGAGGAATCGGCCGCCGTAAGGAACGAGGGTGTCGTCGATCTTCTCGATGTATCGGATGATGTCCGCTCCGAAGTCGACGGAACGAAGGTGTGCGATTGCGTATGCGCTCATGCCGTCGACTCTGCGCCTTCGGGTGCGATAGTTCGATTACCCGTGAGGTAATGGCGACACTTCCCTCGCACCTCTAATGTCGGACGCATGACGACGCTGCAGTCAGAACCGGCCGGCGCGATGCTCCGACACTGGAGAGAACGTCGAGGACTCAGCCAACTCACGCTCGCGAGTCGTGCGGGCATCTCTGCGCGGCACGTGAGTTTCGTCGAAACCGGCCGGTCACACCCGTCCCGCGACATGCTGTTGAAGATCTGTGAGGAGCTGGAAATACCCCTGCGCGAGCAGAATTCGATCCTGATAGCCGCGGGCCTGGCACCCGCCTACCCCGAGCATCGACTCGGCGACGTACCCATGTCCGCGGTGTCCGACGCCATCACGCGAATCCTGCGGTCACACCAGCCGTTTCCCGCGCTGGTCGTGGATCGGCACTGGACGATGATCGACGCCAACGACGCCATCGGAGCGCTCGTGGAGGGCTGCTCACCGGAGTTGCTCGAACCACCGGTGAATGTGCTGCGCCTGTCGTTGCATCCGAACGGCCTGGCCCCGCGGATCACGAATCTGGGGCAGTGGCGCTCACACGTGCTGGTCCGGCTCCGTCATCAGATCGGCGCTACCGCCGACCCCGTTCTCCTGCGCCTGTACGACGAACTGTCCGGCTATCCGTGCGACGACCCGGACGAGCCGGCGGATTCTCATTCGCTCGTAGTTCCCTTGCGGATACGCACCGACGACGGCGAGCTGTCATTCTTGAGCACCACCACCCTGTTCGGGACGCCGCTCGACGTGACGGTCTCCGAACTCGCGATCGAAGCGTTCTATCCGGCCGACGACGCGACCGCCGCCGCTCTGCACGGCTGAGCGCGTAGCGCGAACCCTGTTCTCACCGGTCCACACGGGCGTACGGTTCGAGATGAAGCTGTTCGAACTGATCCGGAGGCGACCGATCATGAGCACTGCGAAGTGGTGGGTGATCGACGGGCGGAAAGATGGATACGCCGTCGAAGAACGCTCAACCGGGGACATCGTGGTCACGAACAAGTCCTCGTCCGAAGAGCACGTGCTCCACGGGTATGTGTGGAAGCACTCGCCGGTGTTCGGCATCCAGATCCAGAGCGAGGGACCGCCACCGTACGGGCACTGGGTCGAGAACCCGGACGACTGACCTCGCCCGGGTAGATCGTCAGGGCAGAGTCCGTAACCGACGGTGTTCGCCGGTCACGGTGTCGATGAGTGCTGCACGGACCACGGTGGCTTCGAGAGGCAGCACGTCGTAGACGGCGGCGGTCAACCGCGGAAGTTCGTCGCGCCGGGTCCTCGGGCTCAGCGAACAGTGCGGCGTCCACGACCGCGGCCGATAGTGGCGGTGCAGTTCGGCGCCTATGCCCTCCACCGCACGCACCACGCGTTCCTGCCGGACGAGCAGATCCGCGGTCGGCGCCGGGATCAGAGATGCCCGGCCCCTGCGGAACAGGCCCACGGCATCGAGCCTCAGTGGGATCGGGTCGGCCTCGGGTAGCGCGTCGAGCACGGCGAGGACTCGGTCCGTGTCGTAGGTCCGCAGCACCGCATACGACAGATGCGGCACGTGCCTGCAGTGAGTGTGCGTGAGCAGCGTCGGGATGCCGGCGTCCTCGAGCCTGCCCCACAGTGTCCGCACCGCCCGGTCGGCACGGGAGTCGAAGAGGAGGCAGACGGCGAGTGCCATCAGCCGAGGCGTTCGGCTCGCGCGCGCAGGTACCGCTGCTGGGGAACGCTTGTGGCTTGCCGGGCCGCCTCGTCGTACTCCTCACGCGCAGTCGCATCGTCGCCTGTCATCTCGAGGAGATGCGCCCGCACCGCGTGGAATCGTCGATCGTCCGACACACGATCGTCGGCAACGAGTCGCGCGAGAAGATCCAGACCCACCGAGGGACCGCGAGCCATCGCGACGGCGACGGCGTGATTGAGCGCAACGATCGGGTTGTCGGACATGCGCAGCAGGATTTCGTAGAGCCTCACGATCTGCGACCAGTCGGTCTCGTCCGCGCGCGGAGCGCGAGCGTGCAACGCCGCGATCGCAGCCTGCACTTGATACGGCCCGGCGTCTCCACGTCGGAGCGCCTCCGTCACCAGTGCGGTTCCCTCCTCGATGGCGTCGCGGTCCCATAGCGAACGGTCCTGTTCCGCCAGCGGGATCAGTGTTCCCTCGGCACCGACCCGAGCTTTACGCCTCGCGTCGGTCAGAAGCATCAGTGCGAGTAGACCCGCGGTTTCCGCATCGGACGGCAGCAGGTGACGGACGATGCGGGTGAGCCGGATCGCTTCGGAGGACAGGTCGAGGCGGACGAGGTGCGGGCCGGCAGTCGCGGAGTAGCCCTCGGTGAAGACCAGATACAGCACGTGGAGGACGGCAGCCAGCCGGTCGGCGCGCTCCTCGGGTACGGGCATACGGAACGGCTCGCCGCTGGTCTCGATGCATTTCTTGGCTCGGGTGATCCGTCTGGTCATGGTGTCTTCGGAGACCAGGAACGCCCGCGCAATCTCACGTGTGGTCAAGCCCCCGACAGCACGCAGCGCCAGCGCGATCCGGGACGCCGGTGTCAGCGACGGGTGACAGCACAGAAACAGCAGAACGAGCGTGTCGTCCACCTGTGGATGTACGTCGGCGCCGGGTGCGTGCCGGCCGTCGGACGGGACCCACTGGGCTACCTCCTCCTCGCGACGTCGCCTCGCCTGCTCACTGCGCAACAGATCGGTCAAGCGTCGTGACGCGACGGTGACGAGCCAGGCCCGCGGGTCGTCGGGAGTACCTGAGCGCGGCCACTGTGTGGCGGCCGCCAGCAGCGCTTCCTGCACCGCGTCCTCGGCGAGATCGAAGTGCCCGAACCGTCGCACGACCGCACCGAGGATCTGCGGCGCCGACGAGCGCAGCAGGTCCTCGATCACGGCGTCGCGCATCTCTACAGTTCAGGCCCCGGAGGTGGGCCTTCGTCGATGGGACGGACGTCGGCGTACGCGGTGTCCACGACGTGCGGCGGGGCAGGACATTCACCGAGCCGCATCGCAATCTCAGTGGCTCGGTCGAAGCTGTCGCACTCGACGATCCAGTACCCGGCGAGCACTTCCTCGGTCTCGGCGTAGGGGCCGTCGGTCACGAGTGCGCCCGGTCCGATACGTCGCGTGTGGATGGGCGCCGCCAGACCTCGTGTCTCCACGAGTTCGCCGGATTCTTCGAGTTCCGCGTTGAGTGTCGTCATGAACTCGACCATCGCCGCGAAGTCGTCCTGCGACCACGCGGGAGTGTCGGTGTCCTTACCTGCCATGCCGTCGTATTCCTGCTGGGTGGCATAGCTCTGGATCATGAATTTCATGGCCGTTCCTCCTCCGTGGCACCCGGATGGGTGCTGCATCGGATACGTCGGAGCCGGCGGGCGGGTCCGGACATCCCACGGAGAATTATCGGCGCACGGAGAGAACTTCGTGGCCGATCAGGACACGGACACGTGCCACACCAGTGCAGCCGCGAGCGCCCCGGCGCCGTTGAGCGACCAGTGCAACGCGATCGGTGCGAGGATGCTGCCGCTGCGCCGGCGGAGCCAGGTGAACACGAACCCTGCCGCTGCGGTCGCGATCACGGCGCCGGCGATCCCAGCGAGTTGCGCCCAGATTCCGGCGCCGAGGAAGGCGCTCAGTCCCGCGTTGCCCGCGGTCAGCCCGAACGACGACGCAATGTGCCACAGCCCGAACAACAGCGACCCGACCGCGAAGACACCTCGGGCTCCCCACACACGTTCGAGGGTGCCATGCAGGACACCGCGAAACGCGAGTTCCTCGGGGATGACGGTTTGCAACGGGATGATGATCATCGACGCGACCAGTGCGCCGGACACGGTCGCGTACCGTTCGGACAGGAAGAACTGCCTGGTGAACGGCAATGCGATCCCAATGGCGACCACAGCGAGGACCAGTCCGATCGCGCCCACCGAGTAGAGCGTGCCGCGCTTCCACTGCCGCGGTGACAGTCCGAGTTCGTTCCAGTGCATGCCGCGCTGCCGCATGATCGCGACGAGCACACCTGCGGCAATGGGCACCGTGGCGATCGACGCCCATACCGTGGTGAAGTGCGCGACGAGGTTCGTGGCGACGAGTACTGCAACGACGACGGAGACGTCGACCCACGCATGGAACTGCGGAATCCGTCGGACGAGCGGGACGATCCGTTCGGCTTCGACGGTCACGCGCGAACCCCCTCGGCCAGGTGTACTTCAGGGGAACGGGTGGTGCCGTGCGGGTTGCTCGAAAACATCTCCTTCAGTGTACGGAACCGACGTCTCCACTCCCGTGATGCACGTCACGATTCGAGAGCCCGAGGGATGCGTCACACGCCCCGTTGTCAAGGCCTTGCGTTGACGCGACTAATCTGTTTAGCGAACCTCAGCCTCTTCTCAGGAGAAACAATGGCCGACTTCCTCTACGAGGACCTCCTGCCGATCGGGGAAGACCCCACCGAATATCGGCTGCTGACCAGCGAGGGGGTGTCCACCGTCGAAGGGCCTGACGGACGCACCTTCCTGAAGGTCGAACCCGAGGCGATGCGGCTGCTCACCGAGACCGCGCTTCACGACATCTCGCATTACCTGCGCACGGATCACCTGAAGCAGCTCGCAAGCATCCTCGACGATCCCGAGGCGTCGAACAACGACAAGTTCGTTGCCCTCGACCTCCTGAAGAACGCGAACATCGCCGCAGCGGGTGTACTGCCGATGTGCCAGGACACCGGCACCGCCATCGTCATGGGCAAGCGCGGACAACACGTCCTGACGCCCGGCGACGACGAAGAATCGATCGCGCGCGGCGTGTACGACGCATACACGCGGTTGAACCTCCGCTACTCACAGAACGCTCCCCTCACCATGTGGGAGGAGAAGAACACGGGCAACAACCTCCCCGCGCAGATCGAGCTGTACGCCGACACCGCGAAGGGCCACGAGAACTCCTACAAGTTCCTGTTCATGGCCAAGGGCGGCGGGTCGGCCAACAAGTCCTACTTGTACCAGGAGACCAAGGCGATCCTGAACCCGGACTCGATGATGCAGTTCCTCGAGGCCAAGATCCGGTCGCTCGGCACTGCGGCCTGCCCGCCCTACCACCTCGCGATCGTCGTCGGCGGCACGTCCGCCGAGTTCGCACTCAAGACGGCGAAGTACGCATCGGCGCACTATCTCGACGAGCTCCCCACCGAGGGCGCGATCACCGGCCGCGGCTTCCGCGACCACGAGCTCGAGAAGCGGGTCTTCGAACTCACCCAGAAGATAGGCATCGGCGCGCAGTTCGGCGGTAAGTACTTCTGCCACGATGTCCGCGTCGTCCGCCTCCCCCGCCACGGCGCGTCGCTGCCCGTCGCCATCGCGGTGTCCTGCTCCGCCGACCGTCAGGCCAAGGCGAAGATCACCCCCGAGGGAGTCTTCCTCGAACAGCTCGAGTTCAACCCCGGCCAGTTCCTGCCCGAGGTCACCGACAGCCAGCTCGACGCCGAGACCTCCGGCGTCTCGGGCACCGGTAATGGCGCGGCGGTCAAGATCGATCTGACCAAGCCGATGCCGGAGATCCTCGCGGAGCTGTCCAAGCACCCGGTCAAGACGCGCCTGTCGCTGACCGGCCCGCTCGTCGTGGCCCGCGACATCGCCCACGCCAAGATCAAGGAGCGCCTCGACGCCGGCGAGGAGATGCCGCAGTACCTCAAGGATCACCCGGTGTACTACGCCGGCCCGGCCAAGACCCCCGAGGGTCTGGCGTCCGGATCGTTCGGCCCCACCACCGCCGGTCGCATGGACTCGTACGTCGAGCAGTTCCAGGCGGCGGGCGGTTCGATGGTGATGCTCGCGAAGGGCAACCGTTCGAAGCAGGTCACCGACGCGTGCAACACCCACGGCGGCTTCTACCTCGGCTCGATCGGCGGACCCGCCGCGCGTCTCGCGCTCGACTGCATCAAGAACGTCGAGGTCGTCGAGTACGAAGAGCTCGGAATGGAAGCCGTGTGGAAGATCGACGTCGAGGACTTCCCGGCATTCATCGTCGTGGACGACAAGGGCAACGACTTCTTCGCCCACACCGGCGAGGTCACCCTCACGGTGGGTAAGCGACCCGGTCTCTAGACACCCAGCGCATCCGAACGCGAGGAGCGGTCCAGCAGTGAATGTGCCGGACCGCTTCGTCGTCCGGCCGGTTACTCGCCGGGCGCCGCACCCGCCGGCTGCTGGATGGTCGCGTTGATCCGGTTCCACACGTTGATCGTCGCGATCTGCATGATCAGCGCGGCAAGTTGCTTCTCGTCGTAGTGGTCGGCGGCGGCATCCCACACCTCGTCGGACACCGCCTCCGACCGATCCGCGATCCGGGTGGCGGCTTCGGTGAGTGCCAGCGCGGCGCGTTCCGCGGCGCTGAAGCGAAGCGACTCGCGCCACGCCGAAACCGCGAACAGCCGCTCCACGGATTCCCCGGCCTCCACCGCCTCTTTCGTGTGCATCTCCACGCAGAAGCTGCAGCCGTTGATCTGACTCGCCCTCAGATGCACCAGATGCACGGTGCTGTCCGGTAGCCCGGTGTCCTCCAGCGTCTTCGACAGCGCCTGCAGTGCGTCGAGCGTACCCGGGAGTACGAATGCGGGATGGTTCATTCGTGCCTTCATATCTACTCTCTCCTGTCACATCGGATTCGGTCCGTTCGTCATCCTTATGACGGAGCGCGACGAGAGAATGTGACAACCATGAGCGACGACATCCTGGCCGAGCAGTTCGAGACCCACCGCGAGCATCTGCGCGCAGTGGGTTTCCGGATGCTCGGGTCCACAGCGGAATCCGATGACGCGGTGCAGGAGACATGGCTGAAGTTGAGCCGCTCCGACGCCGACGCCGTCGAGAACCTCGGCGGGTGGCTGACCACGGTGATGAGTCGCGTGTGCCTCGACATGCTGCGGTCGCGCAAGGCGCGCCGCGAGATCATCCTGGACGAGCCCGCAGAACCGGCTTCACGGGACAACAGCTCACCAGCTCCGGAAGACGAAGCAGTACTTGCCGATTCGATCGGGATCGCAATGATGGTCGTCCTCGAGGCTCTGAACCCCGCCGAACGCCTCACCTTCGTACTGCACGACATGTTCGGGATGCCGTTCGACGAGATCGCCCCGATCGTGGGCCGCTCCCCCGCCGCGACGCGGCAACTCGCCAGCCGCGCCCGACGCCGGGTCCGAGGTACATCCGCCGATCATTCGGAGAGCAGGAACCCACGTCGGGTGGTCGACGCGTTCCTCGTCGCCGCACGCGAAGGAAGGTTCGACGACCTGCTCGAGGTTCTCGATCCGAACGTGACACTCCGCGCCGACACAGTGGCCGTGGAGGGGGCGGAGATCGGTGCGGCTTTCGGAGGCCCGAAGATCGTTGCCGAGCTCGACGGTGCTGTCGCGGTGGCAGATGCGTTCCGGGGTCGAGCGCGCGGCGCCGCACCTGCCACGATCGACGGCCGGGCGGGTGCGGCGTGGGCGCCGAGCGGGGCACTGCGCACGGTGTTCCGATTCTCCGTGATCGACGGGCGGATCGTCGCCCTCGATGTCGTGGGCGATCCGGAGTCGATCGGAACGCTCGACGTCGTTCTACTCTGATCACCCCGGTTTCTCAGGCGACCCCTTCCCGCGATTGAATTCGCTTCCCGCTACAGCAATTACCCGCGCGGGAAGCTGGGAAGGTCGCGGGAACGAGCGCCCGTCAGGCCGCGCAGGAGTGCGTGCGGGACAGAACAGCCGGCGACTGCGCGACGACACTCTGCAGGAAGTCTGCGACGACAGTCGGTGCGGGTTCCTCACCCGGAGCGAGGATCTCGCACAGCCGGCGATAGGTGTCGACGCTCAGCGCGGGCGCCACGCGGAAGTGCGTGGTCATCGCCAGCGTGAATCCGATTCCGTGCCTACGGGAGCTCACCAGCAACTCGGGTCCGTGTTCGCACTCGGTCAAACAGATTTCGAATTCGGCACCGGCGGCGTCGTGTTCGAAGGACGCGGACGCTACGTTGCTTCGGAGCATCTGACGATGGAGCGGCCGCAGTCCGCCGAGCACCAGCGGCGGAAGTGTCACGGTGCGGGAACGGTCGGCGGTGAACATGCGAATCTCTCCTTGCGCTTCTCCGGCCATCGTACTCCGACCGGGCTTTTTCTGGAATCAATCCAATAACTGGAACTATTCCAGAAAAAGGTGTTTGTCGCAATCACACGACCCGAGGCATGCGTCACGTCGACGTCGGACGTTGGCGGATGGTCCAAATACCGCGCCCGGCCCGAGCGCCGACTCTGTATTCGGTGTTGCTGCGCGAGACTCCCCCGCGCCGACATGATGGACACACCGACGAGCACCGCGAGGGGAGGTTCCGTGCACTATTCGATCACCGACTTCGACGCGCTGCCCGAGGATGCAGCCACAGCAGTACTGCTCGAGTGCTGCTCCAGCCCATCCTGGGCACACACAGTCGCTGCCACCCGACCCTACGAATCACGATCGGCGCTGATCGTCGCAGCGAAAACCGCTCTCGAACAGCTCACCGGTGCCGCCCTCGACGACGCGCTCGCGGGTCACCCGCGGATCGGTGAACGCGCAGACAACGCTGAATCACGACGCGAGCAGGCCGCCGTGGCGACCTCCGATGCCCATCTCCTCGAGCGGATCGCCGCAGGCAACCGCGCGTACGAAGCGAAGTTCGGGCACGTCTACCTCGTTCGCGCCGCCGGACGCTCGGCGGCCGAACTGCTCGAGATTCTCGAACGTCGACTCGACAACGAGCCGGACGCCGAGCAGCACGAGGTCCGCTCCGCCCTCACCGACATCACCTGCCTGCGCCTCGAACGGTTGATCGTCGACACATCGGAAGGCACCGAATGAACACGCTCAGCACCCACGTCCTCGACGCCACCGCCGGCGCACCCGCGACCGGACTCGAGGTCACGCTCACCGACTCCGACGGAGCGGTGCTCGGCGCCGGTGTCACCGACGACGACGGCCGGATCACTTCGGTGACCGAATCTCCCCTCCCCACGGGGACGTACACCCTCACCTTCGCGACCGGCGACTGGTTCGCCGTCCGCGCCGTCGAGAACTTCTATCCGGAAGTGAGCATCACTTTCCGTATCCCGGACGGGCAGAGCCACTTCCATGTGCCGCTGCTCCTGTCACCGTTTTCGTACTCCACCTACCGCGGGAGCTGAGCATGACCGAACTGACCGGCAAGATCGTCCTGGGCCCGCACCGCTACGGCAAGGCCGAGAATCGCGTGGTGCGCATCGTGCGCGACACCCCCCGCCACGAGATCCGCGACCTCAACGTGTCGTCCTGCTTGCGAGGCGATTTCGATGCGGCACACCTCGATGGCGATCAGGCCACAGTGCTGCCCACCGATTCCCAGAAGCAGACCATCTACGCCTACGCCAAGGAGAAGGGCGTCACCTTCATCGAGGACTACGGCCTCGCCCTCGCACGACACTTCGTCGACGACGTCGACCCGGTCGAGGCCGCGCGCATCGAGATCGAGGAATACACGTGGGAGCGCGTCGTCGTCGATGGTGCCGGACACAATCACACGTGGACCCGCAAGGGATCCGAGGTGCGCACCGCCGCGATCACCGTGCAGGGCTCCGGCGCGGACCGCAAGGAATGGGTGATCGGCGGACTGAAGGATCTCATCGTTCTCAAGTCCACGGGTTCGGAGTTCGCGGGCTTCCTCACCGACCCCTACACCGTTCTCGAACCGACACACGACCGTGTCATGGCAACGAGTCTCGTGGCACAGTGGCGCTTCACGACCTCCTATGCCGACTGGGACGTCACCTACGACGGGATTAGAGCGACGATGCTCGAGGTGTTCGCGACGTTGCAGTCGAGGGCTTTGCAGCAGACCCTCTTCGAGATGGGTCGTACGGTACTCGAGAAGTACCCGTTCATCGCCGAGATCCGGCTGTCGGCACCGAACAAGCACCACCTCGTCTACGACCTCGCGCGATTCGGAGTCGAGAACAACAACGAGGTCTTCCACGCCGACGACCGGCCGTACGGCCTGATCCAGGCGAGCGTGCTGCGCGAGGACGCACCCGATGCCGGAATCGCGTGGGAGCCCTACACGGGCGCCGTGTGACAGTCGCCCCGTGAACGGAGCGCGAAGTAGACGTCGAGGCGATCGCCGGTACGGCCGAGATCACGTCCGGTGAGCGCCTCGACCCTGCCGATGCGGTACCGCACGGTGTTCAGGTGCACATGCAGCCGATCGGCGGCTCGCCGCCACGATCCGTCGCACTCCAGGAAGACCTCGAGGGTCTCGAGCAGCCTGGCGTCGGTGCAACGGTCGTGTTCGATGACCTCACCGAGGATCCGGTCTGCATAGGAGCGAAGCAGGTCGGCGGGCAACGTCGACATCAGGCCGAGAGCCGAATCGAGTTCGGAGCGGCGCACCGAGACCGTGTCAGGGAGGTTGCGGGCCGCAGCAGCCGCCGCAGTTGCAGCCCGGACTCCGCCGTCGACGTTGTCCCCGGTGCAGCGGTCACTTACCCCGACGAACACGCGGTCGTGCCGCAGTGCGGGCGTCAACCGGCCCAGGCGCCGCCGCAGCAGCGCAGCGATGGTCTCCTCCGTGCCACCGGTGAGCGCGACCACGCGCCCCGACGTGTCCACCGAGGTGACGCACGGCCCCAGCACGTCCTCGACCAGCGCGCGAAGCATGTCCGTAGGGATGTGGCCCTCGGACTCGGCGACCACAGCAACCCGTTCCCCCACCGGTACGGCAAGAGCCGAATGCTCGGCGATCTCCCACGCTGCCCGACGTCGCTCGTCGCGGCGCACCCTGTCGAACGCGACCACCGTCGCGAGCTCACCGAATGCCTCGACGCACTCGGACCCGACCTCCGTGCGCACGTCCCGGTTCCGGATCACCAGAAACCAGGAGTCGAGCCGGTCCACAAGACCCCGGCCCACCGGCAGGATCGTGAACCCGTCGGGTGTCGCGGCCGGAAACCGTGAGGCGGTCAGCGCAGTCGCGGTGATGCCGTCGAGGACGGCGTCGTCGGGCAATGGGGTGGACGTCACCGTCACTCCCGTCGCGGTGATCAGCCACGTCTGCACCCCGAACTGCTGCGCGAGTCTATCGAGTAACTCCTCGACGGGACGGCCGTCGGCGACTGCAGAGAGCCACTGCCGTTGCCGCGCGAGTCCCGTCTGCAGACGGTCCATGCGTGCCCCGGCCATCCGGCCGGTCATGTGTTCGATCACCCGACTGAACGGCACATGGTCGGGCACCGCTAGCAGCGGCAACCGATGCCGAACGCACGCATCGACGACATCGTCGGGCACCCCGCCGTGCAGGGCTTCACCCGCGGCCATCGCCGCGACGCCCGCCGCGACCAGACGTTTGACGAACAGGTCGGTGTCCTCCGCCGAACGACGCCACACCAGACCCGTGAACACCAGCGATTCGGCCGTCACATAGCGCGTGGGATCGGGCATGTCGGTCGTGCACGCCCTCAGAACCGGCCGCGCGAGCGCATCGGTGTCGCCGTGGAGCACCCGAATTCCCAGGTCCGGGACGTTGACCACATCGTGAAGAAGCATGCTGTTCACCTCCCGTTGATCGTCTTGGATGATCGAACAGTAGGAGCGCAAGATTTCCGGAGCGTTTCGTGTGTGCTGCCGGAGAGGTTTCGGCCTCGGGCGGCGTTGACTGGAGGCTCCGACGAGTTTCGAGGAGTCACGATGCATCCGAACCCCACCGAACCGCAGCGTGTGATCCGCGGTGCGCACATCGTGACGATGGACTCCTCACGGGCCGAATACCGCACCGGATACGTCGTGATCGAAGGCAACCGCATCGTCGCGGTGGGCGAGGGCGAGCCGGTCGGTTACGACGATGCGCAGATTATCGACGGCACCGGGTGCGTGCTCACTCCCGGCCTGATCAACACCCACCACCACCTGTACCAATGGATCACCCGCGGGCTCGCGGTCGACCACACGCTGTTCGAATGGCTCACCACGCTCTACCCGATCTGGGGTGGCATCGACGCCGATGCCGTGTACGTCGGAGCGAAAGGCGCGCTGGCGCACCTCGTCCGCACCGGGTGCACCACGAGTACCGACCACCACTACGTCGTGCCGCGCGACGGTGGCGACGTGTTCGGCGCCGAGATCACCGCGGCAGCCGAGGTCGGCATCCGATTCCACCCGTGCCGCGGCTCGATGGATCTCGGAGAGAGCGCCGGCGGTCTCCCGCCGGATCACATCGTGGAGAAACTCGACGCCATTCTCGAGGGCAGCCGCGAGGCCGTCGACACCTGGCACGATCCGTCGTTCGATTCGATGCTGCGGATCGCTCTCGCACCGTGCTCACCATTCTCGGTCACCGGCGATCTGCTGAGCGAGTCGGCGCTGCTCGCGCGCGATCTCGGGGTCCGGCTGCACACCCATCTCGCCGAGACCCTCGACGAGGAGGACTTCTGCCTCGAGAAGTTCGGGTGCCGGCCGGTGCAGTACATGGAGTCGTTGGGCTGGACCGGCTCGGACGTCTGGTACGCACACGCGGTACATCTCGACGACCACGACATCGGTGTGCTGGCCGCGTCGGGTACCGGCGCCGCGCACTGCCCCACGTCCAACGCGCGTCTCGGTGCCGGCATCGCGCGCGCCGCAGATCTCTATGCAGCGGGTGTTCCGCTCGGACTCGGCGTCGACGGTGCCGCAAGCAACGAGTCGTGCTGCATGCTCGAAGAAGCCCACCACGCAGCATTGTTCGCCCGTGCCCGCAGCGGCCCGCGAGCCATGACAGTGCGGCAGAGCCTCGAGCTGGCCACCCTCGGCGGTGCACAGGTGCTCGGCCGTGAGAACGAGATCGGGTCGATCGAGGTCGGCAAGCTCGCCGACCTGGCGTTGTGGCGCATCGACGGTCTGGCCCATTCGGGAATCACCGACCCGGTCGCGGCGCTCGTCCTCGGTAGTCGGCCGCCGCTCGAACTGTTACTCGTCAACGGTCGCGATGTGGTGCGCCGCAACGAAGTGTGCACCGTCGACGAAGAGGTCGTCGCCCGGCAGGTCGCCGACGAACACGTCAAGCTCGTCGCGAAAGCGGGGTGAGTGCCGTGGATCTCCACACGATCACCGCGTACGACCTGGCTCACGAACGAGGCGACCTCGCCATCGGGCCCGGTGAGGCGTTCGTCGCCGGGGGGACGTGGATGTTCTCCGAACCCCAGCTGCATCTGCACAGGCTGGTCGATCTGACCGGACTCGACTGGCCCGCAGTGACGCTCACCGCCGACCACCTCGAGATCGCAGCCACGTGCACGGTCGAACGCCTGTCGGTCCTCTCGACCACCGAGCGGTGGCGGGCCGCGCCGCTGTTCCGGCAGTGCGCGCAGGCATTGCTCGCGTCGTGGAAGATCTGGAAGCGGGCCACGGTCGGTGGCAACATCTGCCTGTCTTTCCCGGCGGGTGCGATGATCTCGCTCGCGGCGGCGCTCGACGCCACCGCGGTGGTCTGGACCTCGGATGGACGCGAAAACTTCTATCCGATCACCGAGTTCGTCACCGGATCCGCGACCAACGTGCTCGCCCCCGGCGATGTGCTGCGCAGCATCCGCGTCCCGCTCTCCGCGCTCGAAGCCCCCACTGCGTTCCGAAAGATCGCTCTGTCGCCGCTGGGCCGCTCGGGTGCGATCGTCATCGGACGCCGCGACACGAACGGCGGGGTTGCGCTGTCGGTGACCGCCTCGACCGTGCGGCCGTACGTCCTGAAATTTCACGAACTCCCGTCCGAGCCGGACATGTCGGAGGCGCTTGCTCGCTTCGTCCCGGCCGATGCCTACCACTCCGACTCGCACGGAACTGCCGACTGGAGACAGGCCGTCACCGCTGTACTCGCCGAAGAGGTCCGTATCGAACTGTCGAACAGGGAGTACCCGGCGTGAAATTCACCGTCAACGGCACCGAACTCGACACCGAGCCTCGTCCCGGCCAATGCCTGCGCACACTGCTGCGGGAAAATACGCATTTCGAGGTCAAGAAGGGCTGCGACGCCGGCGACTGCGGCGCATGTTCCGTCCTCGTCGACGGCGAGCCCGTCCATTCCTGCATCTATCCCGCGGCACGTGCGGACGGGCACGACGTGACGACCGTGTCGGGTCTGGGCACCCTCGACCACCTGCATCCGATGCAGCAGAAGTTCGTCGACGCCGCCGGTTTCCAGTGTGGGTTCTGCACCGCCGGTATGATCGTGACCGCATCCACGTTCACCGACGACGACCTCGATGACCTGCCGAACCGGCTGAAAGGCAACCTGTGTCGCTGCACGGGTTATCGTTCGATCGACGACGCGTTGCGCGGTACCCGGAACACCGAACAGGTCGTCGAGGGGGCGTCGTGCGGCCGGTCGCAGCGTGCGCCCGCCGCGGCCCGAGTCGTCACCGGAGTCGAGCGCTACACCCTCGATACGCAGATCGAAGGCCTGCTGCACATCGCCGTGCTCGGCAGCCCGTATCCGCATGCCCGCATCCTCTCGGTCGACGCGGCCGCGGCCGAGGCGCTTACCGGCGTGCACGCGGTGCTGTATCACCGCGATGCTCCCGCGACCGCGTACTCGACAGCGCGGCACGAACTGCGCGACGACGACCCCGACGACACCTATCTGTTCGACCGGATCGTGCGGTTCCGCGGACAGCGGGTCGCTGCGGTCGTCGCGGAGAGCACCACCGTCGCGCAGCGGGCGATCGGGCTGATCCGGGTCGACTACGAGGAACTGCCGTTCGTCCTCGACCCCGACATTGCACGTGGTCCGGGGGCGCCGCTGCTCCACGCCGACAAGGGACCCGAGTCGCGCATCGCCGATCCCGGCCGCAACCTCGTCGCCGAACTCCACGGTGAGACCGGGGACGTGGACACGGCAGTCGCAGCTGCGGAGGTCGTGGTGCAGGGTCGGTGGGATACCCATCGTGTGCAACACACACATCTCGAGACACACGGCGCTATCGGATACCTCGATGACGACGGACGGCTCGTCATCCGCAGTTCGACACAGGTCCCGTTTCTCGTCCGCGACGAACTGTGCCACATCTTCGGGCTCGCCCGGGACCGGGTCCGGGTGTTCGCGACCCGGGTCGGCGGCGGATTCGGAGCCAAGCAGGAGATGCTCGTCGAAGACGTCGTCGCCGCTGCGGTGTTGCGCACCGGCCGTCCCGTGCAATTCGAGTTCACCCGGACCGATCAGCTCACAATCGCACCGTGCCGGCACCCCATGCGCGTCGGCGTCACCCTCGCTGCGGGATCCGACGGAATCCTCACTGCCCTCGCAATCGACGTCCTGTCCGACGCCGGTGCCTACGGCAACCACTCGGCCGGCGTGATGTTCCACGGCTGCACCGAATCCATTGCGGTGTACCGATCCCCGAACAAGCGGGTCGACGCCCACGCCGTGTACACGAACAACCGCCCCTCCGGAGCGTTCCGCGGCTACGGGCTCGGGCAGGTGATCTTCGCGGTCGAGTCGGCGATGGACGAACTCGCTGTGAAGCTCGGCGTGGACCCCTACGAACTCCGGCGCCGGAACATCGTCGTCCCGGGCGATCCGCTCGTCGCGGCCCACCCGGAGGGCGCCGACCTGATGTACGGCAGCTACGGGCTGGATCAGTGCCTCGACCTCACCGAGCGCGCGATGTCGAGGAGCGGTGGCGCGCCCGCGCCCGTGGGCGACCACTGGCGGATCGGCGACGGGATGGCTCTCGCGATGATCGCGACCAACCCACCCAACGGGCACATCGCCGACACGTCGATCGAACTGCTCCCCGACGGGCGGTTCGTCGCTCACGTCGGGACCGCGGAATTCGGTAACGGCACCACCACCGTGCATACGCAGATCGCGGCCACCGAACTCGGTACCGTCCCCGACCGCGTCGAGATCCGGCAATCCGACACCGACGTCACGACGCACGACACCGGCGCGTTCGGTTCCGCGGGTACCGTCGTTGCAGCGAAATCCCTGCTGGCGGCGGCACGGGAATTGCATCACCGCATGGCGAAGGCCGCAGCCGAACTCACCGGCACCGACCCGGACGCTGCCGAACTCACCCCGGACGGCGTGCGGTGCGGCGACACGCTCGTCACGCCGGCCGAGTTGCTCGACGCATCGGGCGGCCGTCTGCGTGGCGAAGGCCGCCACGGCGGCCTTCCTCGCTCGTTGTGTTTCAACGTCCAGGCCTTCCGGGTCGCGGTGGATGTCCGCACCGGTGAGGTTCGCATCCTCCGCTCCATCCAGTCCGCCGACGCCGGCACCGTTCTCAATCCGGAACAGTGCCGTGGGCAGATCGAAGGCGGAGTCGCGCAGGCGATCGGTGTCTCGATGTTCGAGGAGCTGATCACCGACGAGCACGGGCGGGTGACGACGGACGTGCTGCGGAACTATCACATCCCGCAATACGCCGACCTTCCCCGCACCGAGGTGTACTTCGCCGACACATTCGACGAACTCGGCCCGATGGGAGCGAAGTCTATGAGCGAGGCTCCGTTCAATCCGATCTCGCCCGCGCTGGCCAACGCCGTCCGCAACGCAATCGGTGTGCGTCCGCACGAGCTTCCGCTCTCCCGCGACCGCGTGTGGCGACTGCTGCAGAATGCCACACAGTCGTAACTCAACGTTGACACAGTCCGGACGAATCGCACCGATTCACGTGTAACATAATTTCCTGCAACGGTATTCGAACCGATGCAGTCCGCCCGCGCGATTGTCTGTCAGGACTCCGCCGGTGAACGATCCGGAGCTCCCCTCCGGAGGAGGATTTTCCGGAGACGGGTGTGAGGGCCGTCCCAGACGACCACCCCGCGTCTCCGGAGGACCACATGACCTGTTCGGCAATGCTCCCACCCACCCTCGAGTTGGTGGGACGCTTCGACCCCGACGTCATGAACACATTCATTGCTGCACGAGCGGAACAACTTCAGGTGCACGCAACCGTCCTGTCCGCGACGGAACATCGAATCGCGCTCCACACGCGCGGCGACCCCGACCTCGTGGGCGCCCTCGAAGCTGCTTGCGCACTTGCACCAGGCGACAACGTCGTCTTCGAGTGCACAGCCCCTCAGTCCACATCGCCCGAGAGAAAGGTAGCGCCGTGACCCCGTGGGTTCCCGTTGCTCTCACCCGCGATATCGAACCCGGCTCCGCAACCGGCACCGCGGTGAACGGTGCACCCGTGACACTGTGGCGCGGCGCCGACGGCGCGCTGCACGCGTGGGCGGATCGATGCCCGCACCGGGGAATGCGCCTCAGCCTCGGATTCGTCCGCGGAGACAGACTCGTATGCCTCTATCATGGTTGGCAATTCGACGGAGAGGGCGCGTGCCGGCACGTGCCGGCCCACCCGAAGATGACCCCGCCGAGTACCGTGTCGCCCGTCTGTTATCGGGCTGTCGAGCACAGCGGAATCGCTTGGGTGTCGACGGCCGACTCCAGCGACACCGCCCTCCCCGAACGTCCCGCCCTCGAGGCCGCAACGGAACCGATCCGGTCGGTGTGGATCACCGCCGGAACCGGTCGCGTGATCGACCGGCTCCGCTCGGAGGTGGACGATCTCGTCCTCGACAGGCACGTCGCCGCGGGGCGGATCGACGGCGTGGAGATCCGCGCCGGCATCCAGGAGATCGACGAGACCACGACGGCAGTGCATGTCGTCGCAGTCGGGAACCCTCCTGTCGAGACCGTGTCCCGTCTGGTACGTCGCCTGCATGATATTCGAGACTTTGTGACCGCGACGGCCGAGGCGGTGCAGTTATGACATACCCCGTGTTGCACGACTTCCCACTCGATCCAAGGTGCTACTCGGTGCGCCTCGCGCTGTCGCTAATGGAGTTGGAGCACACCACCGTGCCTGTCGACGTGCTCCCGGGCGCGAAGCATCTCGAAGGTCGATACCGCGAACTCACTCCGACCGGTGTCCTGCCGGTACTCGAAACCGGGGAACAGGTGCTTGTCGGTATGGAGACGATCCTCGAGCACGTCGTCGCCGGCACCGTGTGGACGCCACCCGACGATCGGTGGCTGCGGTTCGCATCCGAACCACTCGAGCAGGTGTATTCCTGTCGCGAAAGGTCACTGTTCACCACAGGTCCCATCGACGATAACGCTGCCCGGACGGTGCTCCAGGAGGTCGACGACCACCTCGCCGTCTCGCGTCCTGACGGCGACTGGCTCACCGGAGACCGGCCCACTGCGGCCGACCTGGCCGTCTACCCGGCTGCCGCGCTGAGCCGGGACATCGGCATCGATCACGACGCATACCCTGCACTCCGCCGCTGGATGCGCCTCATCAAGCAACTCCCCGGGTTCGTCGAAATGCCCGGCATTCCCGTCTTCCCCTGACTTCCCACGGAAGGATCCTCATGGAACAGTCGACCGTAGACGCGGTGATCCGCGGCCTCGAGAAGGCCGGTGTCAGCACCGTGTGTTACCTCCCCGATTCCCTGTTCAAAGAGCTGTACCCCGCGCTCGATGCGCATCCGACCATCCGGACCGTCCAAGTCACCAACGAAGGTGAAGGCGCCGCCATCTGCGGTGGACTGTTCCTGTCCGGCAAACGCGGCGTGCTCATCATGGAGAACTCCGGTCTCCGCGCCTCCGTCGAACCGCTGGCCCGGATGGGTCTCGGAGCGGGGATCCCCGTCATCATGCTCATGAGCTATCGTGGTGAACTCGGCGAAAACAACTGGTGGGCAGTGCCACACGGGATCACGATGGAGCCGATCCTCGACGCGCTGCGCATCCCGTACCGCATCGTCCGAGAAGAGGATGCGATCGAACGTGCAATCCACGACGCATTCGAATGGTCCTACTCGGCCTACCACCATTCCGCCATCGCCCTCGGAGGAGGGCTCGTCCGATGACCACCATGCGCATGACCCGATTCGAGTGCATGCAGGCGCTCGCAAACCGACTCGAGAACGAACTGGTGATCCTGTCCCTGGGTGCCAGCGTCGACGAGTGGTACAACGCCGCACCACACATGCGACAGGCAAGCCTATTCCAGCAGCAGCTCGGCTGCGTCACCCCGCAGGCGTTCGGACTCGCGGTGGGCCTGCCCCACCGCCGGATCATCTCTCTCGACACCGACGGCGGAATGCTGTTCAACCTGGGTATTCTCGCGACACTCGGCAACGAGCGGCCCAGCAACCTCTTCACGGTGGTGTGGGACAACGAGTGCTACCAATCGATCGGCGGCCCGCCCACCCACACCGCGCTCGGAAATGTCGACATCGCCGCCATCGCACGCGGATCCGGAGTGGAACAGGCCTACACGGCAACGACTCTCGAAGAGTTCGAGAAGCATTGTGTGGCGGGCCTCGCCGCGGAAACGCCGTATGTGCTCGTCGCGAAGGTCTCGAGCACGGTCCAGCCCGGCATCAAGCGCAAGCACAGCGACGGCCGCGAGGACAAGTACATCTTCGTCCGCCATGTGGAGGCGACGGAGAACATCACGATCATGGGCCCCAGTGAACACAACTGACGGCTACGACTACGTCGTCGTCGGGGGCGGGTCCGCGGGGTGCGTCCTCGCGGCCCGCCTCACCGAGGATCCCGACGTCACGGTGCTGCTGCTCGAGGCCGGTCCGGACCACGCCGGAGCCGACTCGCTCGATGCACCCGGGGCCTGGGCATCCCTTCTCGGTGGTGAATACGATTGGGGCTACCACTTCACCGCGAATCCGCTGCTCGACGGACGCGAAGTGCCGATCCCGCGGGGACGTGTGCTCGGCGGCTCGAGCAGTATCAACGCGATGCTCTGGTACCGCGGACACGCGTCGGACTACGACGCGTGGGAGACGGCGGGCGCGAAGGGCTGGAACTACGCGTCGCTGCTTCCCTACTTCCGGCGCGCCGAGGACTGGGAGGGCGGTGCGAGCGCGGAGCGCGGCGCAGGCGGCCCGATCCGCATCACCACGCCGACGAAGCCCCACCCCGTTGCCACCGGATTGCTGGACGCCGCAGCCGAACTCGGTATGACCGTACTGGACGACTGCAACGGTCCCGACATCGAGGGTGCCGCCCTCGCGAACCTCAACATCGACGACGGGCATCGCGGCAGCACCGCCCGTGCCTACCTCGATCCGGTACGGGCCCGGCCCAATCTCACGGTCCGCACCGACGCGACCGTCACCGAACTCATGTTCGCCGGGACTCGGTGCGCCGGTGTGCGATACCGCTCTCACGGTATCGACGTCGAGGTCCGCGCGCACGCCGAGACGCTGCTGTGCGCGGGCGCGATCACCAGCCCACATCTGCTGCTCCTCGCCGGCATCGGCGATCCCGAACACCTTGGTGAACACGGTGTCACTGTCCGCGCGGATCTGCCCGGTGTCGGACGCAATCTCCAGGATCACCCTCTGCTGATGGGCGTGAACTTCCGGTCCCGCGTTCCGCTGGGGCCGGTGCGGGACAACGGCGGCGGAGCGATCCTGAACTGGCGATCCGACCCGTCCCTCGACCTGCCGGATCTACACGCATTCATCGTGCAGGGGCCGCACGCGACCCCGGAGGTGGCGAAGCGGTACGACGTCGCCGGTGACGTCTTCGCCCTCTCCCCCGGGCTCATGCGGTCCCGCAGCGTCGGGCGACTGTCCTTGCGTTCCGCCGACTCCGAGGTCGCACCCGACATCGACCCCCGCTACCTATCCGATCCACGCGACCTCGACGCCCTCGTCTCGGGCCTCGATCGCATCTTCGACCTCGCCGACACCGCAGCATTGCGTGGCCTGATCGACGCACCCGCTGCGCCCGAGCGTCGACTCGGCCGGGCCGAGGCGGAAGCGTTCGTCCGAGCAAGCTGCTCGACGTTCTTCCACGTCGGCGGCACCTGCGCGATGGGTGTCGGGCCCGATGCGGCCGTCGATCCCGAGCTGCGGGTATACGGTTTCGACGGGCTGCGCGTCGTCGACGCATCCGTGATTCCGATATTGCCGTCGTGCAATACGAACGCACCCGTCATCGCTCTCGCGGAACGCGCCGCCGCGTTGATCAGAGGATACGGGAGGACCCCGTCATGACCACGGCACTGTGCGACGATCCCGTAGTCCTCGACCGCTGGTACCCGGTCTGCGCGGAGAACGAACTCGAGGCCGCCACAGTCGCCACGACACTACTCGGCGTCGACCTCACCTGCGGACACGATCAGGACGGCCATCCCGTCGTCCACACGGCGGAACGTGAACTGCCGGTGCGTACGAAGTTCGGATTCGTGTGGACCACACTCGGTACGCCTGTCCGCGACGTCTTCACGATCGACGAAGCCGACGAGCCCGACCGTCGGTACGTCGCGTGCGGATGGGTGACACTCAGATCGTCCCCCGGCCGCGTCGTCGAGAACTTCCTCGACATGGCCCACTTCCCGTTCGTGCACACCGGGATCCTCGGCGGTGAGGCCGCCACCGAGGTTGCCCGCTACAACTGGGAGATCCGCAAGGACACCGATGAAGTCTGGGCCACCGACTGCAAGTTCTTCCAGCCTCAGATGTCCGCGGCGTCGGAAGGCACCTTCGCGCATCTGACCTACCGCGTACCGGATCCATATCAGGTGATGCTGTATCGGATTTCACCGTCCGACGAGACACGTCGCGATGCCATCGCGTTGTTCATCCAGCCGATCACGGAAACGTTGTGTCGTGCACAGCCGGTGATGTATCTCGTCGATCCTGATTCGACCCACACCGACCTGACCCAATTCGAGCAGGTGATCTTTCTGCAGGACCGCATCATCGTCGAGAACCAGCGGCCGCTGTTGCTTCCGCTCGATCCCCGTGACGAGATCCCCACCCGGGCAGACGCGTCCTCGGTCACCTACCGTCGCTGGCTCAAGGCCAAAGGGCTGCGATGGGGAGCCCTCCCGTTCCGGCCCGTCCACACCGCAGGAGTACAGCCATGACCACCAGCATCGCACCTCGGCACAGCGCCGCATTCCTCGGCGACGACAAGCGCCTGCTCATCGACGGGCGGTGGATCGCAGGAGCGGGACCGCCATTCGAGACCTCCGATCCCGCCACTGGCACTGTCCTCGCCACACTGTCCTCCGCCGGCCCCGACGATGTGGACGCAGCGGTCGCAGCGGCACACGCCGCGCTGCACGGCGAGTGGCGAAGGTGGACACCCGCTGCGCGCGCTCGGGTGCTGTGGCGCATCGCTGATGCCATCGATGCTCATGCCGACGAACTGGCCGAACTCGAGACCCTCGACCAGGGTAAATCGTGGGCGACGTCCCGATTCGCGGAGATTCCCTCGGCAGCAGAACAGTTCCGGTACTACGCCGGATGGGCGACTAAGATCACCGGCACCACGATCACACCGTCGATCACCTACCAGCCACTCGGGAAACGGGTGGTCGCGCAGACGGTGCGCGAACCGGTCGGGGTGGTCGCGGCGATCGTCCCGTGGAATTCGCCGATGCTCATGGCGGCGATGAAGCTCGCACCGGCCCTCGCGGCGGGATGCGCCGTCATCCTCAAACCGGCCGAAGCAACCTCGCTCAGTGCACTGCGTCTCGGTGAGCTCCTGGTCGAGGCCGGCGTACCGGCCGGCGTCGTCGGGGTTCTCACCGGAGACGGCACCGTCGGCGCGCGGTTGGCGTCCCACCGTGATGTCGACAAGGTGACGTTCACGGGGTCCACCGCGACCGGGCGGGCACTGACGGCTGTATCCGGCGCGAGCAACCTCAAGCGGCTCACGCTCGAACTCGGCGGAAAGTCTCCCGTCCTGGTCTTCCGGGATGCCGACCTCGACACGACCGTCCCCGGTATCGCGCGGGGCATCTTCTCGAACTGCGGCCAGGTGTGTGTCGCCGGATCGCGTGTCTACGCCGAGCGGTCGGTGTACGAGCAGGTGGTGGACGGCCTGTCCGCTGCTGCGGGGTCACTTCGTCTGGGCCATGGGCTCGACGAGCGCACCGACCTCGGTCCACTCGTGAGCCGGCGGCACCGGGACACCGTGGCGTCGTATGTCGACGACGGTGTGCGCGGCGGGGCGACGGTCGTCGCCGGGGGTCGTGCGGTGGGTGAGATCGGCAGCTTCTACGAGCCGACCGTCGTCGTCGATGCCGCCCCCGACCTGCCGATGATGCGAGAAGAGATCTTCGGCCCCGTCGTCACCGTCGCCCCGTTCGACGACGCCGAGGAGGTCATCGCCTGGGCGAATGACACCGACTACGGTCTGGCCGCGAGCGTGTGGACGTCGGATCTCTCACGCGCCCATCACGTCTCCGACGCGATCCGTGCCGGAACCGTGTGGATCAACTGCCACTCCTATTTCTCCCCCGAGCTGGTCAAGGGCGGGCACAAGGAATCCGGGTGGGGTTACGAGAACGGTGCAGCGGGGCTGGAGAACTATCTCGAGACCAAGACCGTCTGCCTCACGGTCTGATCCGTCGCCCCCTCCGGGCCGAGCCGGCACAACGCGCGCCGGGCCGCGACAGGTCTCTACGAATCCTGCTTGTCCTTGAGGTAATCATGCGTCGCATCAAAACGCGAGAGCATGTATTCACCCGCTTCGATCGGAGGGTAGATCGGTTCTGCCCCGGGCTCGACGCAGGTCGGTATCGCTTCGATCACGGCGTGGAAGTCCGGGGCGACGAAGTACGGGATCGAATACCGATGCGCACCCACCGGATTGAGTACCCGATGGCGTGTCGATACGTAGCGGTGATTCGTCCACCGGGCGATCATGTCCCCCAGGTTGACGATCAGGGCGTCGGGTGGGGTGACGACGTCGATCCATCCCCCTCCCCGTGCGGCCACCTGTAATCCGCCGATGTCATCCTGCGCGAGCAGGGTCAGCGAGCCGTAGTCCGTGTGTGCACCGGCAGCCGGCGTGAGATCGCCGGCAGGGGCGGGCGGATAATGCAGCATCCGCAGCGAGGCAATGGGATCGGTGAACACCGGCTCGAACGTATCGGCTTCCAGGCCGAGGGCGAGGGCAAGTCCACGCATCAGGTGAGCATTGATATCGAGACAGGCATTCGAGTACTCCTCGGCGACTCCCTTGAATTCTGGCATCAGCGAGTCAGGCCACTGGGCGGGTCCGTGCAGGGGTGTGCCCGCCATGACGTCCGGATGGTCCGGGCCGCGGTCGATGGTGATGTCGAGCGCTTCCTTGCTGTCCGCTCCGAGTGCAGCATTGAGAGTTTCGGCCTTGGGAGGAACGTATCCACTGTGGCAGGACGACTTACCGATCCAGATCTGCATCTTCTCGTCTGCCGGCAGCGCGAAGAACCGTCGCGCCTGCTCCATCATCGCAGCGCGGAGCTCGGAGGCGAGTCCGTGACCCGTCACGACGAAGAATCCGAGGTCGGTGCAGGCTGCATCGAGAGTATCGGCAACCGCGAGGGGGTCAGCCCCGTCGCGTAGCGGGCGCAGATCGATGATGGGAAGCGAGTCCATGGCGTTCTCCAGACACGAGGCGAATGATCGCTATCAGTTAATTCTTGCGGCGCTACCGCCTCGTCTCGTTCCTGTGAGATCCGCGTTACGGATGTTCGGGTGCCGCTCCCACGCACAGCACGACGTGCGCGGGTTCCGCACCCCTGTGGGCCCATTGCATCTCGGTTCCAGCCGCGGCGAACAAGCAATCCCCCGCGACGAGAACGACGGGTTCACGGTCTCGTACCTGCACCTCGAGACTGCCACCTGTCACCACCACGACGAGGTCGTCCGCGCGACGGAACCAGCCGCTGACGTCGTCGTCCGATCCGATGAGATACTGGTAGACCTCGGAGATCACGCCGTTCCCGCGCGCCAGCCACGTCACGGGTGCGGTCGGAGTACCGGTCACTGCCTGCGGAATGCGCCCCTCTGCGCGCACCACCAGGACATCCGCGTCGGGCGCGGGGTCCAGGAAGCTCGACGGTGATCGCCCGAGCGCATCGGCGATCTTGTACAGGGTCGCGAGCGACGGCGCGTTCAGTCCCCGCTCCACCTGACTGAGAAAGGCCTGACTGACGCCCGCCCGCTCCGCCAATGCCCTGGCACTGAGACCATCCCGCTTACGGGCGGCGCGAATCGCAACTCCGATTCGCGCGACGCGATCCTCTTCCGGCACAACACCCCTCCGCTTCATCCGCACATGACGTCCGAAACACAATCGTCACGATTCGGTCATCGCCGGTCAACTATGCACCTGCAGAGTTCCAACTTAACGAATAGCGATTACCTGGAAGGTCTCATCGCATGGTGACAGCAGTATCCCCGGCCGGCACCACCGACACCCTCGACATCGAGAGCCCCGGCCACGCCGAGGGAGTCGTCATGCACGGCATCCATCGTTCGTTCGGCGAGAACGTCGTCCTGCGCGACGTGTCGCTGCACATCCATCCTGGCGAGGTCTATGCACTTCTCGGTGAGAACGGCGCCGGAAAGTCCACGCTGATGCGCATTCTCACGGGCCTGCTCCCCCCGGATACCGGCGACATCGCTGTCGACGGCCTGCCCCTCGCCGCCGGCGGGCGCGACCGCATCGCCATGGTTCACCAGCACTTCATGCTCGTGCCCAGCATGACCGTGGCCGAGAACTTCCTGCTCGGACGGTCTCGCGGCGTCGTCGGGCGGAGTCGCCTGCGCAGGATGGGCGAGGACATCGCCGCGCTGGCCGACGACGCCGGTCTCGCATGCACGCCCGACGCCCGCGTCGAGACGCTGTCGGTCGGCGAGCAGCAGCGTGTCGAGATCCTCCGCGCCCTGCACCTGGGGGCCCGCTACCTACTCCTCGACGAGCCCACCGCGAATCTTGCTCCCACAGAGATACATTCACTGCTTGCGCAGGTACGACGCCTTGCCACCGATCTCGGTGTAGGAATCGTGCTGATCACGCACCATCTCGAAGAGGTCATCGAGGCCGCCGACCGCGTGGGTGTGCTGCGCGGGGGCAAGCTCGTCTCCGAGAAGCCCGTCGCCGATGTCACGACCGCGGAACTCGCCCGCGACATGGTGGGCCGCGATGTCGGGCTCGGAATCCGCCGAGCCGCCGCCGAGCCGGCGGGTCACCGCATGCTCGAACTCGTGAGCGTGTCGGTGCCCGGTCAGCTCGACGATGTGAACCTGCGGGTCCGCGCAGGCGAACTTGTCGCGGTCGCAGGGGTCGAGGGCAACGGCCAGTCCGCGCTCGAGGACGTGCTCTCCGGCCTTGCGGCCGACTCGTCCGGCGCAGTCTGCATCGACGAGCGTGAGATCGACACGTCCAGCCCGCGCGACCTCCGAGAGGCCGGTGTCGGCGTCGTGCCCGCCGACCGCTATACCCGTGGACTGGTCAAGTCCCTCGGCATCGATATCAACCTCGCCGTCGACAGCTACACCACGCCCCCTCTGGCACAGCGGTGGGGACGTGTGTCGCGCACCGTCATTCGACAACACGCCGAGCGGATCATCTCGGCATTGTCGGTGAAAGCCCCGAGCCCGCGCACCCTCGCCGGAACACTGTCCGGCGGCCACGCCCAGCGCGTCGTGCTCGGCCGGGTCCTCGACGGCGAACCGGACGTCCTCGTCGTCGCACAGCCCACCCGAGGCCTCGACATCGGCGCCACCGAATTCGTGTGGGACACCCTCGTGGAACACCGCTCCCGCGGCGCCGCGATCCTTCTGATCTCCTCGGACCTCGACGAGGTCTGCAGTCTCGCCGACCGCGTCGTCGTCCTCTACCGCGGGCGCATCGTCGCCGAATTCGACGAAGGACCGTTCGATCGCGAAGCCATCGGCTCCGCGATGGGCGGATTCCAGGAGGCTGCTGCATGACCGCCACTCTCACTCCACCGGGATCGGCGCCGGTCACCGATCCCGCAACGACATCGCGACCCAAGAGGTTCGCCGCCTCGGCCGCAATCCCGCTGCTCGCCGTGGCGGCCGGCCTCTCCGTCGGCGCCGTCCTCATCCTTCTCGCAGGCGGAAATCCGATCGACGCCTACGCGACGATGCTCGACGCGGCACTCGGCGGCGACACGGAGCTCGGGCGCCTCCTGACAGGGATGACTCCCCTCGTGCTTATCGGCCTCGGATACGCGATCGCCTACCGCACCGGGTTCATCACCATCGGCGCGCAAGGGCACTACGACATCGGTGCGATCACGGCCGCGGCGGTGGTACTCACAGTCCCGCTCAACTCGGGCTGGGTCGCGATCCCCGTCGTCGCCGTCCTCGCGGCATCCGCGGGTGCTTTCGTCGGTGGGATCGCCGGCGTCCTCAAGGCCAGGCTGGGCGTGAACGAGATCATCTCGTCGCTCATGCTCAACTACCTGGTCTTCTACGGCCTCGCGTGGGCGGTACGGAAACCGCTCGCCAATCCGAACGGATTCACCCCGGAGTCCGAACGCATCCCCGATTGGGCGATGCTCGCGACCATTCCCGGCACCCGCATCCACCTCGGAGTGTTCGTGGCCATCGCCGCGGTGCCGCTCGTGTGGTGGCTCATGCGCTCGACGCGGTTCGGGTTCGCGTCGCAGGTGGTCGGCGAGAGTCCCTCTGTCGCCGCAGCCAACGGCATCCCCGTGTCCCGGATCATCATCACCTCCGCACTGGTCAGCGGCGCACTCGGTGGCATCGCAGGGGCGATCATGTTGCTCGGCAGCGAGTTCCGTCTGTCGCTGGCGGTGTCGTCGGGCATAGGGTTCACCGCGATCGTGGTGGCGCTGCTCGGCCGACGCAATCCCTTCGGCATCGTCCTCGCGGCGGCTCTGGTCTCGGGGCTCACCCTCGGCAGCCAGGCCGTGCAGCGAACCCAGGAGATCCCGGCGTCCATCGGAACCGTCGTGCAGGCCGTGATGATCGTGACGGTGCTGCTCGCCAACAGAATCGTGGAGCGTGCCCGATGAACTGGTCCGAGGTCCTGGGCGTCGGTGCGCTCGTCCCGCTGCTCACCGCGGCACTGCGGCTGGCCGCCCCCATCATTCTCGCTGCGGCAGGAGCCTGCCTCGCCGAACGTTCCGGCCTGATGAACCTCGGTATCGAGGGACAGATGATGGTCGGTGCGGTCGCGGCCTTCATCACCACCTACTACACCGGGCAACCGATGATCGGAGCCGTGGCCGGTGCTGTGGCGGGCCTGCTCACGGCTGTGCTGGTCGGATACCTGACCATCACAATGGCGATCGACCAGATCATCACCGGCATCTCAGTGGTGATCCTCGGTTCGGGTCTGGCAGCCTTCCTGTATCTCCAGGTGTTCGGCATCACCGGCACGCCGCCTCGCATCGAAGGCACCGCACCGCTCGATCTGCCCGTGCTGTCCGACATTCCCGTCCTCGGCCCGATCCTGTTCTCACAATCCCCGCTCGTGCACATCGCGCTGCTGCTGGTCGTCGCGCTGTGGTGGCTGCTCTCCCGCACGGCGTTCGGTCTCTCGGTGCGCGCGGCGGGTGAGAGCCCGGATGCCGCCGACTCGGTCGGCATCTCCGTTGCGCGTACGCGGTGGATCACGCTGCTGATCTCCGGTGCGGCAGCCGGCATGGCCGGCGCCCTGGTCGTCGACGGCCTACGTTTCTTCCAGGACGGCATCACCGGGGGTCGCGGCTGGATCGCACTCGGTGTCGTGATCCTGGCCCGATGGAATCCGCTCGGCGCCATGGCCGGAGGCTTCATGTTCGGTCTCGTCGACGCGTTCCAGCTGCGGGTTCAGGCCGCATCGGGTGGACAATCCACATCGGTGCCCTACGAGTTGTTCCAAGCGATGCCGTACGTGGTGACGCTGCTCGCCGTCGTCGTGACCACCGTGTGGTTTGCCCGCGGTAATGCCCCGAAAGCACTCGGGGTTCCTTTCGTTCCTGCCAAATAGATGTCCCGTCAATCGGATTCACACCGTCGAATCCGTCGTGCCCCTCTAGGAGAATCAGTGAAGAAACTGGGTACCGCCATCGCCGCAGCAGCCGTTGTCGGTGTGGCCGTCACGGGATGTTCGAGTTCCGATTCCGGCGACGATTCGTCGACGTCTTCCGATGGTGTCGTCAAGGCTGCCATCGTCACCTCCGGCCCCGTGAACGATCTGGGCTGGAATCAGGGCATGGTCGAGGGCGCCGAGAAGCTCGAAGCCGAAGGACTCTTGGATCTTACGGTAGTCCAGCAGGATTCGGGTGCGACGTCCGAGCAGATCGCACAGATCGTCACCGACCTCGCCGAGGACGGTAATCAGCTCATCGTCGGGCACTCGTTCAACTACGGCGAACCCATCAAGGGCATCATCGCCGACTATCCGGACGTACTGTTTGCGTATGCGGGAGGTTTCGGGGACATCACCGAGAACCTGGCGGACTACAGCCAGCCGTTCTACGAGGGCGCCTTCCTCTCCGGCATCCTCGCCGGTGATCTCACTGAATCGGGCATCCTCGCCGGCACCGCCGGTTTCGAGATCCCGGTGTGCAAGGCCCAGATCGAATCGTTCGCCGACGGCGCGCGGCTGACCTATCAGGGCGAAGGCGAGATCCAGCTCAAGCCCGCATACATCGGCGGATGGTCCGATGCCGCAGCCCAGACCCTCGAAGCCGTCAACGCCCTCGTAGACCAGGGCGCCGACCAGTTCACCACGTGCGGCGTCGACGCAGCCACCATCGAAGGCGCCAAGCAGCGAGGTGCCTACGTCGCGGGATACGCGATGGACCAGACTCCGCTCGCCCCGGAGAACGTCGTGTCGTCCATCGTGTGGAACCTCGACGAAGTGCTTCGCGCGATGATCACCGACGTCGAAGCGGGCGATATCGATCCCGCGAAGTACTACGAGGTGGACTTCGCTGAGGGCGGCGTCGACGTCGTGATCAACCCGGCGTTCGCCGACCGCATCTCACCCGAGGCGATGGCACTGTTCGAGGAATACCGCGACAAGATCAAGTCCGGCGAGTACCAGGTCGAGTACAAGGGCGGCGAGTAGAGAAATTCAGCACCGCTCGGCGTGCGGGTGGGGGAAACAAGGTTTCCCCCACCCGCACGGCGTCCCGTTGGTCGAACCAACGGAAAACCAGGCAAGTGGGGGCAATTCGTCGACTGCTATGCGAGCGAGGAGCACCACCGAACAATTGCGGCGGCAAGCTCATCGGCGGCAGACAACTGCGGCGCATGGTCCGATTCGAGGGTCACGACGGACGCACCGGGTGTGAGCCGCTGCATCTCCCTCTGGGTTACGATCGGAACCGAACGATCCAGTGTCGCTTCGATGTACAGGCGCGGAATGCTCCCGAAGCGTTCGGCCGTCCACGTCGGCGCCATGAGCCGCGCGGTCTCGAGTTGCGGAACGAGCCGGCGCGCGGCACCGATCGTATCGGCGGCACTCGCTTCATGGAAGAACACCGCCGCACCCGCTTCCGGCGGGACAACGGTGCCGCGTCCGTCCGGTGTGGGCTCGAGCCACGCGGAGATACCCACAGGCGGAAGAAGTCCCATCCCGCTGCACAGCATTCCGAAATCGACACCGGACGGCAGCATCATTCCCGCGACGTACGCGACACCGGTCACGCGGTCGGTCAGCATCTCCACCACCTGCGTGACGACGATGCCGCCGCCGGAGTGCCCGACGAGAACCACGTCCTCGTCGAGCTCGATCACGTAGTCGGCGACCACTCCGGCGACATCGTCGAGGGTGACGTCATCCGCGCCCCACTCCCCGACCCCGGGTAGCGACAGCGCGTGGGGCGTGCACCCGGCGGCGCGGAGCGGGGCCAGGACCGTGTCCCACACCCAGCTGCCTGCCCACGCACCGTGCACCAGTACGACATGACTCATGCGTTCATCGCGTCCGTCGCCGCCAGAACTCGGGCGGCTTCTCTCACTGCAGCGGTGTTAGCCTTGCCCTGACGCGATCCCGCGAGCTTCGCTTCGATGTGGTCGCGCACGGTGATCGGCTCGTAGCATTCGTCGTCGACGAACTCCGGCAACGTGGAGATAACCGCGTCGACGTTGCCGTCGTGGAAGAACGCCACCGAGCGTCGCCGCTGGATCGTGCCGTTCACAATGGGCGGCTTGACCCGGTGCAGGGTGGACATCCAACGGTCGTTGGTGATGCGGGCGGTGAGGTCGCCGAGGTTGACGAGCAACGCGCCCGGCTTCGGTGCGACGTCGTGCCACACACCAGCGCCGTCGAGAACCTGCAACCCCGCGACACGGTCGGCCCACAGGACGGTCACCAGACCGAAGTCGGTGTGTTCGCCCATACCGGTGAGATCCCCGTCGAGAGTTACGGTGCCTTCGGGCAGTGCGTAGTTGTTCATCCTCAGCACGTCGATCGAGTGATCGGTCAGCCGTGCAAAGTAGTCCGGCTCCTGGCCGAGCGCATCCGAGAAGATGTGCGTGAGAGTTCCGGCGACCCTGGACGCCTCCGCGTAGTAGGCCTGCACCCGATCCTGGAAGCCTACGACCGCCGGCCACAGGTTGAGGCCGTAGTCGTCCTCCGACAGGTCGAGGTCGGCGAACGAGCGTGCCTCGGTGCCGACGTTGAACGCTTCGAAGAAGTCGTTCATCTTGCTTGCAGACTCCACGCCGAGGCTCAGACTCAGTGCTTCGCTCTTGGGTGGGCTGTAGCCTCGGTTGGCGCCCTCGACCCGGTACTGCTTCTTCTCGTCGAGCGACAGACCGAAGAAGTCGTCGACTGCGCCGGCCAATCCGTCGACTACGTCGTCCGGGATTCCATGCCCGAGGATCTGAACGAATCCGACTCTCGTACAGGCATCGTCGATCTCGCGGGCCACCCGGGTGCGATCGGCATCGCTGCCGGCACGCACGTACGGGCCGATGTCGACGGCGGGCACATCGAAGGTGTCAGATGTGTGCGGGTTCATTGGCAACTCCGGTCCGGGAAGAGGATTCGGGCGAGGGGACGGGGGTATCGCGACGAACGGCGGCGCGAGCCGACGTTCCGAGCCGGGTGTGGTTGAACAGCAGGTTCAACGAGAATGCGGTGATCGCTGCAAGCGTGATGCCGCTCCCGAGGATGATCTGTGCGGCCGAGGGGAAATGCTCGAACAGTCCTTCGGCGAATTCTGGCAGTAGGCCGACACCCACCGCGACGGCAGCGATGGTGGAGTTGATCCGGTCAGACATGTCGACCTTGCGCAAGGTCTCGATGCCGACGAGCGCCACCGTTGCGAACAGGATGAGGCCGACACCTCCGATCACCGGCTGAGGCAAGGCCGCGACCACCGAACTCGCCTTGGGTAGTGCACCGAGAACGATGAGCATCACGCCGGACGTGGCGGTGACGTATCGGCTGTGAACGCGTGTGGTGGCGACCGCTCCGACATTCTGGTTGAAGACCGTGTCGACGAAGGCGTTGAAGACGCCGCCGAGAACGGCGGACAGTCCGTCACCGGCGAGTCCGCGAGCGATGTCGGCTTTACCCAACCGCTTCCCCGTGATCTCGCTCAGGGCAAGCATGCTCGCGGTGGACTCGGCGAACACGACAGCCATGACGATGCTCATCGCGACGACCGCAGTGATGGGAAACTCGGGAGCACCGAAGTGGAACGGCGCAGGAAATCCCAGCCACGCAGCCTCCGAGACCCCGCCCACATCGATCATGCCGAGCGGAAACGCGAGCGCAGTGCCCGCGAGAAGTGCGATGAGCACCCCGAGCTGCGACCAGATTCCGCGGCCGAGACACAGGAACCCCACCGCGACGGCGATCACCACACCTGCAAGCATGATGCTGGTGGGTGACGCGAAGTCCGGTGACGAAACGTCGTTGCCCACGATGAGGCCACCCGCGACACCGATGAGCGAGATGCCCACCACCGTGAGCACCGCGCCGGTGACCAGCGGCGGAAAGAACCTGACGATCTTGGCGAACGGCCAGGCCAGTGCAAGACCCACGATGCCGCCGACGAGCATCGACCCGTACACGGCCTGCAGTCCGTACTGGTTCGCGATGAGGATCATCGGTGTCAGGCCGGCGAAGGTGGCGCCGCAGATGATGGGCAGACGCACACCGACGAGCTTGCCCACACCGAGGCTCTGGATGACGGTGATGAGGCCGGCGATCAGCAGGTCGGCGCTGATGAGCATTGCGATGGTGTCGCGGTCGAGTCCGACTGCGGCACCGAACACGAGCGGCACCGTGACGCACCCGGTGTACATGATCAGGACGTGCTGGAGCCCGAACGCGAACTGCCGGAGGAACGGTAGCTTCGCGTCGACGGGGTGTACTGCTGTGTCCATGTGGATGCTCCAGTTCGGATACAGGGCCGTATACGCTGACGAGTACATCGTCGGCCCTGGAGTTTTCGAACTCGAGTCCGATTGTTTCGTAACCGTAAGGAAGGGCTCACCGCCACCCGGCAGGGGCTATTTCAGGTGCCCGTTGACCCGCAAGCGAGCGATGCCACCGTCCGGATACACATCGAGCCGGACGAACTTCACCGGGACGTCGGAATCGACACGGAACCGGTGTCGGCAATCCGGTAGCAGCCCGGTGCGAGGAATCAGTTCGATCCATGCCGACTCGTCCGACAGCTCTGCCTCCGTGGAAATTCCACTCAGCCGTGCAAAGCCGGGGGCATTACCCACGAAGTAGGAGGTGTCGATCTCGACGTGCTCGACCCGGCCCTCCCCCACCAGACGCACGACGACGTAGTCGTTGCCGTCGTCGCGGCGGCGCGCGTTCTCCCAGCCCTCCCCCATGTGGCGAGACCGGCCGGGGGCGATGATGTTGCGCGGCGACGAATAGAAACGGTTGGAACACGCGACGACGTCGGCGCCGTTCTCGAGCGCGGCCAGGTCGATGGTGCCGGTCAGGAAAGCCGGGTCCGGCCGAGCTTCCCCGTGCACCCGAAACCGTGCCACCCCGCCGTCCGGAAAGATGTTGAGGCGCACATGCGTCCACCTGCGCCCATCTTCCACCGGGAAGGCGTTGGCGGCGTCACCCTGGAGTGGCACACGGTCGAGGATCGGCCCCCACGGCGCGTCGAGCAGTTCCTGCTCCGTCGGGTACCCGTCGAGAGCGACGCCGTCGATCGACGCGAAAGGTGGGAAATTGCCGGTGAACCAGGCGGTGTCGACCACGATTCCTCGTACGATTCCCGGAACCCCGAGTCTCACGATGGCGAAGTCGTGGCCCGGCTCCCGGCGACGGCGGGTCTCCCAGCCGTCGTATACTTTGCCTTTGTGCCCGAACTCCGCGGGATCGAATGTCGGCAGGCCGGGAGAGATGAGATTCTCGCGGCCGGCGAAGAACTCGTCATTCGCGTAGACGACGGCTCCTGCGAGTTCACGGGAAGCCAGGTCGGGCAGCTGCAGAAACTCCGCGGTGGTCAAAGGTAGTCCTTCCGAGTCAGGAGGGCGCCGCGCGGCGCCGGGTCGCGAGTGGGGTCGAGGGTGACGGTCAGCGGCTCCCCCGCGAGCCAGGTCTGCCGGACGACACCGGCGAGTGCGCGCTCCGCGTAGGGAGTCACGGCGTTGCGGTGGTGCAGTCGCTCGGGGAAGACGACGAATGCGGCGTCGGGCGCGAAGACACACAGGTCGGCGATGCTGCCGACAGCAATGACTCCTCGGTCGTCCAGACCGACGAGTTCCGCTGTACTGCCGGCCATCCAGCGACACACGTCGACGAGGGTGTGCCCACGCCTGCGCGCTTCCGACCAGACGATGGAAAGACCGAGTTGCAGCGACGAGATGCCGCCCCACGCAGCCCCGAAATCGCCGCTGACGAACTTCTTCAGTTCCGGTGTGCACGGCGAGTGGTCGGACACGATGCAGTCGAGGGTGCCGTCGGCGAGGGCCCGCCACAGACGCTCCCGGTTGCGTGCCTCACGGATCGGCGGGCAGCATTTGAAATGCGTCGACCCGTCGAGGATCTCCTCACTGAACAGCGACAGATAATGCGGGCAGGTCTCGGCCGTGATCGGCACGCCGTCTGCCTTCGCAGCGGCGAGGAGCGGCAGGCTGCCGGCGTCCGACAGGTGCAGGATGTGGACCCGGCAGCCCGTCTCCCGAGCGCCTTCGATCACCTGCGCAATGGCGCGGGATTCGGCCACGGGCGGCCTCGAGTCGAGAAAGTCGTCGTACTTCCTTCCGGCGGGCGGGGTTTGTGCATCGAGGGTCGGGCCGTCCTCGGCGTGCACGATGAGCAGTCCGCCGAATCCTGCGATGACGCGCATCGCGTCGAGCATCTGCTGCCCGTCGAGCGGTGGGTATTCGTCGAGTCCCGAGTATGCGAGAAAGCATTTGAACCCGAATACCCCTGCATCCCAGAGCGCTTCCAGCTCATCCGGATTTCCGGGAACAGCACCACCCCAGAATCCGACATCGATCGTCACCCTGTCTGCCGCGACCTTCCGCTTCACCTCGAGTGCCCCGACGTCGGTGGTCGACGGGATCGAATTGAGGGGCATGTCGATCAGGGTGGTGACGCCTCCTGCGGCGGCGGCACGGGTGGCGCTCGCGAAACCCTCCCATTCGGTACGGCCGGGTTCGTTGACATGCACGTGGGTGTCGACCAGGCCGGGAAGCAGCACCTCGTCGTCGGCGAGGAGCACTTCGCGGGCACCGGAAGGTGACGCGCTGTCGTACTCGTCGATAGCGGTGATCCTGCCGTCGCGGATGTGGACGGCACAGCTGCGTTCCTGATCGCCGACGACGGCGCGGCGTGTGCGGATGACTGTGTTCACTGCACCGCCCCCGACGCCCTGAGCGCGATGAGTTCGCCGAGCCCCACACCTGCGTGTCCGGATATGTCTGCGTCGGTGATCGCGCCGCACGCGTGCCCACGGAGCAGGAACGATGCGAGGGCGCGGGCCGTGGCAGGTTCGTCGAGATAGCCCGAACTCTTCCCGGGGTCGAGATAGGCGCCGACACGCGCGCCCGCAACAGGGAGCGACCGACGGTAGAAAGCAAAAGTCGCGGCGAACCGGGTGGGGAGCTGCGCCGGGTGCAGGTCCCACCCCTGGTAGAAGCCGCGGCGCAGCGACCGGTCGACGAGTTGTGCGTGCAGTCCCCAGGCCGCGCGGATGTCGTCCTCGGTGCCGACGGGGAGCCGATTGGTCGAGCCGTCGGACAGCCGCACGCCGGTTCCTGCCGCCGCGACCTGCATGGTCGCCTTGGCATGGTCGGCGACGGGATGGTCCATCGCCTGGTATTCGGCGGCGATGCCACATGCAGCCGAGTAGTCGTACGTGCCGTAGTGCAGAGCGGTACATCGCCCGTTCGCGGCGCGGATCATCGTCGCGACCGCGGCGGTTCCGTCGGGACCGCAGATGGACTGGGGCGTCTCGATCTGGATCTCGAACCCGAGTGGCGCGGTGAGTGAATACGTCCGATCGAGGTACTCGCACACGGTGATCATGGCCCTCACCTGCTCCGGTGTGGTGACCTTCGGCAATGTGACGATGAAACCGTCGGGGAGAGCATTCTTCTCGGTAAGAGCAGCAATGAAGGCATCGAGGGTGCGCAGTCCGCGATGTCGGGTCGAGGCCTCGAAGGATTTCATCCGGATTCCCGCGAAGGGGGTCACGCCGGGGTCGGCGGCGAGCGCTGCGGCCGCCCGTGCGCAGTGCTCGTCTTCGTTCCGGTCGCGATCGGCGACACCGCGCTGGACGAATCCGTCTTCGAAGTCGATCCGCAGGTCCTCGATCGGCTCGCTCCGCAGTTTCGCTCGGACCAGGGGCAGGACCGCGTCGGCGATCTCCGGCTCGATGCCGGTGACGGCAGCGAGATCGGAAGGGCCACTGATATGGGCATCGAGGGTGCCGAGTGCTTCCGCTCCCCACCGCGAGACCATCTCGGCGTCGTACCGGTCTGCGGGCACGTACACGGTGTGCACCGGTTGTCGGGCGCCGGTATCGCCGGGGTAGGTCGCGGCGTATGCGGCGTCGACGTCCACGAGCTGATTGTCGAGCGCAGCGGCGAGCGTATCCAGTTCGGTCAAGCCGACCACTCCTGTCCTGCATCCACCGCTGTATACGGCGTGATGCACCGACGGTATCGAGGGCAGGTCATGCGTTCCGTTAACTGACGTTACGGACCGGTTACAGCCTCGGCCAGGGTGGTCATGAAGTGCATCGGTGTTCGTCGAGAGCGGAAGTGAGCCCACTTCGCGGTCCGCGGCGCGACAATGGACCGCATGGAACCGGAGCCACGGAACGTCGTCGATCTCGGAGCCGCGCGCGCCGCCCGGGAGCCGCGGCTTCTGCGTCAGGTCTACGGCGAGGTCCTCCGCAACGAGCGGCGCGACCAGGACCGCAGCCTCGACGATGTCGCCCGCGCAGTGGGGATGTCGAAGCAGTATCTGTCCGAGATCGAGCGCGGGCGCAAAGACCCGTCGTCGGAGATACTCGGTTCTGTCTGCAATGCGCTGGGTATGCCGGTGGAGCAGCTCCTCGAGCAGGGAATTCGCCGCATGTCTGCACATCGCGCGATCGGGACCACGCAGCAGACAACCGTGGAACTGCGCGCGGCCTGACTGCTGATCCGTGAAGCGAATCAACAGATTTCGACACTTCGGTCTCCGGATTCGTTGCACAGTGTCACAATCGGCAGGGCAAGCAACCATCCACACGTGAGAACTCACGTTGCCGACTCGTGAAGGAGAGGCATGTACCGGAAGGCTCCCGGTCTCGTCGTCACCTCGTTCGTCGCCGCCACCGCTGCTGCTGCTCTGACACTGAGCGCAGGCGCCGCCCACGCGAACCCTCTGGGGTCCCTCGACCTCGATCCACCGGCCGATCCCGTCGAAACACCGTTCTGCAGCATCGAATACCCCGACCCCAACCAATTCGACCGCACCGACACCAGCGACGTGACGGTCTCCTCTCAGGAGGGCGGGCTGGTGCGGTTCACGTTCCACACACGGTCGCAGACCACGGCACCGTACACACAGGCCGCGTCGGTGACCTGGGCGAATCTCGACAGCGGGATCAGCGGTGTCGGCGACACCTCAGCACGAGTCGGAGCGGGTGAGACGACCCTCACCGTGCCGGTGCAGGAGACGGGCCCGGGTCGCATCACCGCCGTCGCACGGGTCACCAACACTGCAGACAACGGGCAGGACGTCACCACACTCGATTGTTCCTCCGAGTACACAGTGCCCTGACACGCCTCGTTCTCACTGTCCTAGCCATCGTCGCGGTTGACGATGATGTGGTCGGCGAGCCCGTAGGCGACGGCCTCTTCCGGAACGAAGATGCGGTCGCGGTCGGTGTCGCGGCGAAGTTGCTCCACGTCGCGCCCGGTGTGCGCCGAAAGTATCTCCTCGGTCTGTGCGCGTACCCGCATCACCTCCGCGGCCTGCAACGCGAGATCGGAGATGGTGCCCTGACCCTGCGACGATGGCTGATGGAGCAGCACTCTCGAATGCGCGAGCACATGCCGTCGTCCTTTTGTGCCGGCAGCCAGGAGAACAGCCGCGGCCGACGCAGCTTGCCCCATGCAGTAGGTCGCGACCCCGGCCCGCAGGAACTGCATGGTGTCGTAGATCGCGAGCATCGCTGTGGTCGATCCACCCGGCGAGTTGACGTACAGCCCGATCTCCCGGTCGGGCGACTCGGCTTCGAGGTGCAGCATCTGGGCCATCACGACATTCGCGACACCGTCGTCGATCTCGGTGCCGAGGAAGATGATCCGCTCGTTGAGGAGTCGGCTGAAGACGTCGAACGACCTCTCCCCCGCCGGCGTGCGTTCGATGACGTTGGGGATCGTGTACGAGTTCATCGGACGCCCTCCCGCCGATCGGCGAACAACCCGAGCGGACGTGTCGCCGCAAACGGGGCGATTTCTTGCAGCGAGCCCACGACGGCGTCGACGATGCCGTACTCGCGAGCCTGATCTGCGGTGAACCACCGGTCGCGGTCACTGTCGCGGGTGATCTCCTCCACCGAACGCCCCGTGGCGTCGGCGAGGATCTGCTGCGACTGCTGCTTCATGTATTCGAGGTGCTCGGCCTGGATAGCGATGTCGACTGCCGTACCGGCGAACCCGGCGGACGGCTGGTGCATCATGATGCGACTGTGCGGCAAGCTCAGCCGCTTACCTTTCGATCCCGACGCCAGGAGCACCTGACCCATGCTCGCGGCGAAACCGACCGCGACAGTGACGACGTCGTTGGGAATCAGCCGCATGGTGTCGTAGATCGCCATCCCGGCGAGGACCGATCCTCCCGGAGAGTTGATGTGGAGGACGATGTCGCGCCTGTCGTCGTCGTTGGCGAGGAGCACCAGTTCCGAGCAGACTCGTTCGGCCATCTCGTCGTCGACTTCGCCGGTGAGGAGGAGAGTGCGGTGCCGGAAGAGTCTTTCGACGAGGGTGTCGCGATACGTGGATGTTCCATTCGTTGCCATGCAACCACCCTCGCCGCCGTCGGCGTGAATCGGTCCGTTTGTCCGCCCAGGGCAGACGGCGCCCCCGGAGCGCGGCCTCCGCCCCGAAACATGTGCCATCGGTCACACAAGCGTTGGGAGGCCCGGATCCGGGTAGTCGAGAGTTGTCACGTCGAGTTTTCGATCGATGTGAATTCGTCGGTAGATCACCGACTCTTCCAGTGCGAAGGAGGCGAACGCACGATGACCGAGAACCGTACCGCCGCGTTGCTCACACAGTTGCGCACACTCCACGAACTGACCCATGCCGAGACTCAGGTTGCCGAGACCCGCGTCGCTCAGGCCCGTACCGAAGCGGTACGCAAGGAACTGACCGAGAACGCGGAGAACTGCCGGATCCGCGCGATTGCCGTCGAAGAAGCCCTCCGCGACCTCGGTGGGTTCCCGGATGTCGTGGGGCCGTTCCTCGGCCGAGCTGCCGTCATGGTGAAAACCCTTGCAGAGCAGGCTCAGCCGTTCGACGAAGCGCTGTTGTCGGACCTCGCGCTCGAGCATGAGCTGCTCGACCGTGCCCGATACGTGAAGGCGCTGGCCACCGCGGACAACCAAATGCCCATCGTGTCGCTGGCCGACCGCCTGATCACGCCCCACACGGCCACGGTGGAATGGCTGACCACCGTCCTCGCGGAGGAAGCCCTCGGTGGCCCCACGGCTCTGCGCCGCACTCTCCTCCAGGCTGCGGCCGGTGCGGCGGTGCGGCTGGTCAATACGCCGGTCACCTGGTCCGCCCGCGGAATCGACCGTGCGATCGATGTCGCACGCTCGACGCGACCCCGAATCGAATCGCTGCTCTCGCGCAGCGCGCATGCCGGTGACGTCGCAGCCACGACGATCGGTGCGTCGCGCGACGCGGCCCTCGAGACAGCCGAGCGCGTGAGCCGGCGCGAGGGGGCACAGGGGGCGGCAGACGCCCTGCACACGGTCCGGAGCCAATCGGGAGTTCTGGCCCCGGAGGAATTGCCGATCCTTGACTACGACGATCTCACCGTCCCCAAGGCCGTGGAGGCGGTCAAAGAGCTGACCGAGCCCGCAGACATTCGCGCCATCGTGGCATACGAGGAAGCCCACAAGGCGCGGCACGGCGTTGTCTCGGCTGCTCAGACCCGTCTGGCTGCCATTGCGCAGGACGTGGTCGGCGTCTGATCGCCCCCCGCGTAGCGGCAGTTCCGTCACGATCGCCGGGTTGCGGTTCGGACCCGACGATCGTCTCGGGCTGTTCCGTGTCGCCGGAACCCATAGTGGGTACGTCATCCGTACGCCCCGCGAAAGGAAACTCCATGACCGATGTCCTGTTCGTCGTCAGCGCAGCCGATCACTGGACTCTCCAGGACGGCACCCGTCATCCCACGGGTTTCTGGGCTGAAGAACTCGTGGAGCCCTACACCCACATTCACCGAGGCCGGCTACACCGTGCCGTCGACGAACGATTCGGTGAACTCGTGCGGCATTTCGTCGAGTCCGACAAGATCGGCGCGACGGTATGCCACGCACCCGCAGCGCCGCTGCCCGCGTTCGCGTCAGGAGGGCGCTGATTGTTCGAAGGCTACCGATTGACGTCCTTCACGAACCTCGAGGAGGTACGCCGACAAGGCCCCCTGGTGCGGCAGGACCGGCTCCAGGAGGCCGGCGCGCTGTTCTCGTCCGGCGATGCGTGGGAACCACACGTGGTGGTCGACCGAGGCCTGTACACGGGTCAGAACCCGGCGTCGTCGCGCCCGCTGGCCGACGCGTCGTCGCCGAAGTCTCACCTTGACAGCCGGTACAACCAGTTCCGAATCGGGCCTCACGAGCAGTCCATCACTGGACTACAGTTGGCCCACCATGCCCGATCTCTTCGGAATCAACCATCTGACGCTGTCCACGAACGACCTCGACCGGCTCGTGACGTATTACACGGAATTACTCGGCGCAGTGCTCGCATTCGAGCGCGCCGCAACGCCTTCCGGTCCTCGGATCGCAGTCATCGATGTCGGCGGGGACGACCACCTGATGATCGTCGAAGCTGCTATCGCCCCCACAAAGGACCTCGATTCCCTCGGCAAGGCAGGTTGGGGGTTGCGCGTGCGGACACACGCCCAGCTGTGTGAGGTTCGCGAACAGATCCTGCGCGCCGGGTTGCCGGTCGGCCAGATCGAGACACTGCCCACGCAATGGACGATGACAACCTTCGATCCCGATGGACGCCCTGTGGATGTTCGAGCCCATCGGCCCCGCATCATGTCGCGGTCACGAACCACTGGCTGAGGGCGGACCTCGGGTTTCACGACACGTCTCAGTCCTCGAGCGCTACCCGGGCACGTTCCGGCAGTGTGAACGCGGCGACTGCCGCGACGACGAACGCCGCCGCGAAGGTGCCGAAGACCAGGGCGTTGCCGCCGCCATCGAGTAGCAACGGCACCAGGAGCGGGGCAATGATCGACGCGAGTCGGCCGAACGCTGCGGCTGCACCCGTGCCAGATCCGCGTACCGGAGTCGGGTACATCTCCGGCCCGATCGCGTACAGCGCACCCCACGCACCGAGGTTGAAGAACGACAAGGCCATGCCGGCGGCGATGATCGTTGCGGGTGTGTCGGCCAGTCCGAACAGGGCCGCCGACACGGCCGATCCCGCGAGGAACGCCGCCAGGGTGATGCGCCTGCCCCACACCTCGATCAACCATGCGGCGACGCCGTAGCCGGGTAGCTGGGCAAGGGTGATGATCAGCGTGTAACCGAACGAAGTGACCAGATCGAAGCCCTGTGCGACGAGCAGGCTCGGCAACCAGATGAACGCGCCGTAGTACGAGAAGTTGATGCCGAACCAGACGATCCACAGCGCGGCGGTGCGAGCACGCAGTCCCTCGTCCCAGATCGATCGCCGCGGCACCTCGGTCGGCGCGGGCTCGGCCGGTGCGTCGACGATCCCCTCTCCCGGGGCCACGACTCCCGCCGAGCGTTCGTAGTCACGGACGATGGCCTCGGCGTCCGCGTAGCGCCCCTTGCTCTCGAGGAACCGCACCGATTCCGGCAGCCCGAGACGCACGACGAGCGCGTACGCGGCCGGAACGAGGCCGATCGCAAGCGCCCACCGCCACCCGTCGTCGTTCAACGGCACGACGAAGTACCCGATCAGTGCTGCAAGAAGCCACCCGGCAGCCCAGAAGGCTTCGAGCGCCACCACCACGCGACCACGGATCTTGCGCGGCGCAAACTCGCTGACCAGTGTCGACGCGACCGGAAGTTCGGCGCCGAGCCCCAGTCCGACGACGAAACGAAGGGCGATGAGCATCGCGACCGACGTGGACAACGCCGCGGCGCCCGTCGCCAGCCCGTAGACGAGGAGCGTCATGGCGAACACCTGCCGGCGGCCGATGCGGTCGGCGAGTAGACCACCGACAGACGCACCGATCGCCATGCCGAGGAATCCGATGGAGCCGATCCACGACAACTGGGTGGACGACAGATTCCACTGGACCGCCAACGCCGCCATGACGAAGGAGATGAGACCGACGTCCATCGCGTCGAGCGCCCACCCGACGCCGGATCCGCCCAACAGCCGACGATGTTTGGCGGTGAACGGCAGCTCGTCGAGCCGCTGGGTGCGCGTGGTCATGGATCGGGAAGTTACACCCGGCGACTCGGTTGCGGTGCAATCAGCCGCGCGCTGCCTCCTCGAGCTGCGCAATCTCGATCTTGTGCATCTTCATCATCACGTCGCTGACCCGCTCCGCGACCTTCGGATCGGGGTCGGTGAGCAGTTCCATGAGTCGTCGCGGCACCACCTGCCACGACACCCCGAACCGATCCTCGAGCCAACCGCACTGCGATTCCTCACCGCCGTCGGCGATGAGCGAGTTCCAGTAGTGGTCCACCTCGTCCTGGTCACCGCAGTCGATCTTGAACGATACGGCCTCACTGAACGTGAACTGCGGACCACCGTTCAGACCGGTGAAGCGGGAACCGTCGAGTTCGAATTCGACGGTAAGGACGGTACCGGGCGGGAACGGCCCGTCCTCCGGGTAGTAGGAGGTGCTCAGGATCTTCGAATTGGGGAACACACCGGTATAGAACTCGGCAGCTTCCAGGGCCTTCATATCGAACCACAGGCACGGGGTGACGGCAGGCATCACAAGGCTCCTTCATAGGCGATGGGGCTGTCATATGGACTGACCGCCACCGAAGCGAAACCTCATCACTCACTCGACGGCGACTCGCACAGGCGGCTCATAGAGGGCTCGGTCTGGCCACAGGCTCGCCCCGGCGTGACCGAGTAGCAGTTTGGTGTAGTACACCGGCCCGAACCAGGGTGCGATTCGCGAAGGCCCGAGCACCCGGTCCAGAGCGATGCCGCCCACGGTCAGCGCTGCACCGAGCGGGCGTCGATATCGTGGGGCGGTACGAATCGCGACGGTCGCGGCCATCATGTAGCCGTAGTGCGCGCCCGCCCACAGCCACACCGGCATGCGGTGCGGCTCATCCCGATCCCACAACGCGAACAAGAACGGATGTACGTGCAGTACAGCAAATTTCAGGTGATCGACGTCGGACGCGGCGGGACGCTCGTACCAGCGGGTACACGCACGAGTGTTGTTCACCCACGCCCCACCCCACAGGTCGACCGCGACGGCGCGAAGCGTCAGGGATTCGACAGTGGACAGGTCACGCGATCGACGCGAGAGTCTCGGTGCCGCGACCGCGCCGAGCACCGACAACCCCGCCGTGACGGTGTTCTCCACCGGCCCCGCTTCGGGTCCGACGAATTCGTCCCACGCCCGCCGAAGTCTGCCTCGTGCACCCATACTTACCCAGTCTGCCACCGGCAACCTGCTTCAGGGGCCGACACCGTCCGTCAGGTCTCGCACTTCGGCGTACCGCTGACGGACATGCGGGGTCGGGTCGGCCTCGTAGCCTCGAATCTCGCCCTCCGCCCACTTCGGGGGTTCGTCTCCACCGCGAAGCACCCATGCCGCCTGCCGCGCTGCACCTCGGGCGACGTACTCGCCCGGTTCGGGTACGTCCACCGGCAGACCGAAGATCGCCGGTGCGAGCTCGCACAAGGCCTGGGACCTTGCCCCTCCCCCGACCATCAGTACCCGCCGCACCGGTGTGCCCTGACCGATGATGTGGTCGATACCCTCGGCCAGCGAGCAGAGCAACCCTTCGACGGCAGCGCGGGCCAGGTGGGCGGGCGTCGAATTCGTCAGTCGTAGACCGTGGATCGCGCCCGTCGCGTCGGGACGGTTCGGGGTGCGTTCGCCCTCGAGATACGGCACGAGCACGAGTCCGCCGCTGCCCGCGGGAGCAGACAGCGCGAGCCGGGCCAGTTGTGCGTGCTCTACGCCGAGCATCGCCGCGGTCGCGTCGAGCACCCGGGCCCCGTTGAGCGTGCACACCAGCGGCAGGTGTCGCCCGGTGGCGTCGGCGAACCCGGCAACGTATCCGTCGGGGTCGCGAGGCGCAGTGGCCGACACGGCGCATACGACACCGGATGTTCCGATCGACACGATGACGTCGCCTTCGCGGGCATCCAATGCCAGTGCCGCGGCAGCATTGTCGCCCGCTCCGGGACCGAGCAGCGCACCCCATGATGTTTCCCCGACAGAATCGACAGGCCCGGCAATGGACGGCAACGCCGGACTCGACCGTCGCAGTGCAAGTTCGAGCAGATCGCGACGGTAGTCGCTGGTAGTGGCATCGAAGTAGCCGGTGCCGCTCGCGTCGCTACGGTCGGTGGCGAGTGCGCCGAGGTCGGAGCTGCCTGCAATTCGCCACGTCAACCAATCGTGCGGTAGGCACAAAGCAGCGGTGCGCGCGGCATTGTCGGGCTCATGGTCTGCGAGCCAGCGGGCTTTGGCAATGGTGATCGAGGCGACCGGCACTACTCCGACGGCGTCCGCCCATGCCTCGGGCCCACCGAGATCGCGGACCAGATCCGCCGCCGATACAGCAGATCGGTTGTCGTTCCACAGCAGAGCATCTCGGATCACCTGGCCGGAGGAGTCGAGGCACACCATTCCGTGCTGCTGCGCACCCACCGACACCGCGGCGACGTCCTCGAGGCCTCCGGCCGCGGCGATCGCCTCGTCGAGCGCCGTCGACCATGCGCGAGGATCCACCTCAGTTCCGTCCGGGTGCGTCGCTCGGCCTTCCCGAACCACGGCGCCGGTGTCCGCGTCGCACACCATCACCTTGCAGGATTGGGTGGACGAATCCACACCGGCTACGAACGTCATGGTGTCACCGCCTGGTCGCGTTGCGCACGCGTGGGCAGGTCCGCGCCGGGACGGGCGACGGTGAGCGCCGACATCGAAGAGGCCGTGTGTAATACGGATTCGAGGTCGCCCACGCCGATCTTGCGCAGCCTCTCGCGCTGTTCCGCTCCCAGCAGTCCGAGCTCCCACAGCGCATCGAGCAGGCCGACGGTGAATGCGTCGCCCGCACCGACGGTATCGACCACGTCGACCTTCTTCGCAGGCACCTCGACGACACCGGCGCGGCATACCGCGACGGCACCGGACGCTCCACGCGTGACAGCGACGATCGACGGCCCTCGCGACAACCAGTCGCGTGCGATGTCGAGCGGGTCGCGTCCCGGTGCAACCCATGCCAGGTCCTCGTCGCTGACCTTGACGACGTCCGAAAGTGCCGCCAGACGCGCAATCCGTTCCCGACCGCGCTGGTCGTCTCCGATCAGCGCCGGCCGGATGTTGGGGTCGAAGCTGATCGTCGACGTGCGCGCCTGCTGCTCGACGAGATCGGCGACCGCATCGCATCCCGGTTCGAGTACGGTCGCGATCGAACCTGTGTGGACGAGCAGCAGATCGGCGGACGGCGACGGTAGCTCGGGCCTCCAGTTGATATCGAATTCGTATGTGGCGGCATTGTCGTCGCCGATCTTCGCGGACGCGGTCGCTGTACTCGTCTGCGACACGCTGCCGTCGGTCAGGGCGACACCGGATGCATCGAGATGTCCGACGATGCGCCTGCCGCGTTCGTCCGCGCCCACGCTCGTGGCGAGCCGGACCTTCCGATCGAGCCGCCCCAACCCGACAGCAACATTCAGCGGGCTCCCTCCGACGTGTTCGACGGGCTCGTCGTCGCCGCGACGGACGATGTCGATGAGGGCTTCTCCGACGATCAGTGCCTGGCCGTTCATTCCGACGCCCCGTTCATTCCGGCTCCACAGGTAGAGCTTCGAGGGTGCCTTTCGCGCCCTCGTTGTGCAGGGAGTTGAGGGCCCAGGTGTACGCGTCGACGAAGCGGGTGCTCCGAGCGAGATCCCCGAACACCGAGGTGTTCTCGATGAACACGGCCGGGTGGGTGTACTGCCTGCGAGCGAGTGGCACCAGTTCCTCGGCGAGACGGTCCACCACCTCGATCGGTGTGCCGTGTTCGTCGACGCCTTCGGCATAGCGGGCCCAGGACGCGACGATCGCAGCGGAGCGGACGATGTGGCCGCCGCTGTCGAGATTCTCCCGGATGACCGGCAGCAGCCATTTGGGGATGCGATCGGACGATTCGGCGCACAATCGCGCGATGGTGTCTCGGATCTCGGGGTTGGCGAACCTCTCGATGAGCGTCCGAGTATATTCGTCGAGGTCGATACCAGGGACCGGCTTCAGGGTGGGTATCGCCTCGTCGGTCATGTAGCTCAGGAGGAACTGCGCGATCAACGGATCCTGCGCGGCGTCGTGTACGTACCGGTAGCCCATCAGGTACCCGAAATAACAGAGACCTTGGTGGCTTGCGTTGAGCAGTCGCAACTTCATCAGCTCGTACGGCGCGACGTCGCCGACCAGATGTACACCAGCCTTTTCGAACGGCGGCCGCCCGTCGGCGAAGTCGTCTTCGAGGACCCACGTCGTGAATGGCTCGGCCACCACGGGCCAGCGGTCCTGAACATCGAAACGCGACGAGAGTTCGTCGATCACACTCTGCGTGGTGACGGGAGTGATGCGATCGACCATCGAGTTCGGGAAACGGGTGTTCTGGGTGATCCAGTCCGCGAGTTCGGGGTCCACCAGGCGGGCGTAGGAGGTGAACACCCGGCGGGCGACAACGCCGTTGCCTTCGATGTTGTCGCAGGACATGAGTGTCGGGGACGGAACGCCCCGAGCCCGTCGGCGCGCCAGTGCTTCGACCACCAGACCGAACACCGTGGCAGGCGGGCCTTCGGAGTTGAGGTCCTGCTTGATGGCCGGGTTGTCGATGTCGAATTCGCCGGTGTCGTGGCGGATGTTGTATCCGCCCTCGGTGACGGTGAACGAGACGATCTTCGTGCTGGGTGCGGCGAGGAGCTCGATGACGGCTTCGGGTTCGTCGGGCGCGTACCGATAGTCGACGATCGACCCGATCACGCGGGGTTCCCACGTTCCATCGGGGTGGGTGAGAACCAGCGTGTAGAGGTTGTCCTGGGCGGCGAGTGCCTCCTGCATGCGCCGATCGCCCGGCATCACGCCGACCCCGCAGATCCCCCAGTCCTTCGCGAGGCCCTGCTCGAGCAGACGGTCGACGTACATCGCCTGGTGCGCACGATGGAACCCCCCGACACCGAAATGCACGATGCCGACGGTCACGTCGTCCCGGGAATAGGTCGGCGTAGGTACACGCAGTTCCGGCAGGGTCGCTTCACTCGGTTCCACGTTGCGCCTCCACAGTGGGTGATACGTGTACAACTGCCTTGATCGAGCCGGGGACCCGATCGGATTCGAGGGCGTCGACGGATTTCTCGAGCGGGAAGTGCGCGGTGACCATCGAATCGAGGTCGACCCGGCCGGACTCGAGAAGGCTCAGCGCCGTCGGCCACGTGTTCGCATACCGGAAGACGCCGGTGAGCACCAATTCCCGGTTCTGGATCACCTGCACGGGTATCGGCATCGTCTCGGCGCCCGACCCCACGAGTACGACGGTGCCACCGGGGCGGACGGCACGGATACCCGAATCCACCGCCGCGGGCGATCCGGACGCATCGATGTAGGCGTCGACCCGCAGATCCGACGTGTCGTCCGATCGTGGATCGAAGGTGGCGGTGGCGCCGAACCTCCGCGCGACCTCGCATCGGTGTTCATCGAGGTCGGTCACGACGATGTCGACGGCCCCGAATGCGCGCGCGACCTGGACGGTGACGATGCCGACCGGGCCCGCGCCGCTGACCAGCACGCTCGACCCGGCCGTCACCCGAGCCTTCCGGACCGCGGCGATACCCACCGAGAGCGGTTCACACAGCGCCGCGGCGTCGTCGGACACCGTGTCAGGGACGGGATGAGCGAAGTGCGCGCCGATGGTCACGTAGTCGCACAGGGCGCCGTCGACCGGTGGCGTCGCATAGAACTGCATATGCGGACACAGGTTGTAGTCGCCGCGTCGGGTCGGGGCACTGCCCGGGTCGGGGCGTTGCGGCTCGATCGACACCCGTTGCCCGACGCGTTCGGCGGGTACGCCCTCACCGACGGCAACGACTGTTCCGGACGCCTCGTGCCCGAGGACGAGCGGCGACTCGACCACGAATTCGCCGATGCGGCCTTCACGGTAGTAGTGCGCGTCGGATCCACAGACTCCCACCGAGGCGACGCGGATCAGCACATCACCGGGGGCGGGCTCGGGAACAGGCCGTTCCTCCATCTCGATCCGCCCCGGCTCGACGAGGACTGCCGCGCGCATCGTCGCGGGAAGAGTGGAATCTGTTGTGTAGATCACACCTCGATGCTAACCTACTGAGCACATGAACGCACCCCTGCGCATTTGCTCATTAGATTTCAGATGCGCCCGGGCATAGAGGAGCCCCTCCGTGACGAATCCAAGTCCAGTACCGAAGGCACCGGACGGCGATACCACCGCCGCACCCGAAGACCTTCGCCTGGCACTGCGCGCGGCCACCCTCTACTATCTCGACGGGCTCACCCAAGCCCAGGTTGCGGACAGACTCGGCGTCTCCCGCGCGACCGCCGGACGACTCGTGGCCCGCGCCCGCTCCCATGGCCTCGTCCGCATCGAGGTCACCACACCTCCCCATCTCCGCGACGACCTGCACGCCGATGTCGAGCACGCGCTCGAGAAGCGATTCGGACTCACCGAAGCCGTCGTCGTCGGCGTTCGGGTCGACGACCGGGGGCCGGTGGACAACTCGGCGAGCTTCGCCGTGCTGGGCCGCGCGGCCGCCTCACTCCTGACCCGCCGCCTCCGGCCCGCCGACACCCTCGGATTCACCTGGGGGCCCGAAACCATCGCTGTCGCCCAGGCGATTCCGACCGGTGTGGCGACGTGCAAGACAATCGTGCAACTGGACGGCTCGGTCACCACGAGCACCTACCAGACCGGCACCGAATACGTGCTCGGACGGTGCGCCGAACAACTTCAGGCGCAGCCGGTTCGGCTCCCCACTCCCCTGTACGCCGATGCCACGACCGTCGCATCCATGCGCACCGACTCGGTGATCTCTCGCACGCTCGAATTGGGCTCCCGAGCCGACGTGATGATGTTCGGAGTCGGCGCAGTGTCCTCCTCCACAACCCTGTTCGAGGGCAGCTTCCTCGACACCGCGATGCTCGACACGCTCGACGAGCTGGGCGCGGTCGGGGAAATCGGCGGCCGGTTCTTCCGAGAGGACGGAACGCCCGCCCACGTCGAACTCGAAACCCGCACGATGTCGACACCGTTGTCCGAGATCGCCGCATGCCCCTCGACAATCCTCGTCGCCGGCGGCGCGTCGAAGCACCGCGCGGCCCATGGCGCCCTCTGCGGCGGTTACGCAACCATGCTCGTCTGCGACATCGCCTGCGCAGAATGGCTCCTCGATCGATCCCCCACCCACCCGCATGACTCGGGCAGGATCCCACCGAAATGAGGTAGATGGCCGTGCAACCACCCGGAAGCAGTACCCGCACTCTCAGTTTCACCGGAAAGCTGGTAGCCGGAGCCGGAGCCGGAGCGCTGTGCCTGGCGCTCTCCGGCTGCGCCGGAGCCGGATCCCTCGGCGCATCCGACCGGACCGTCACCATCGCGATGGTGTCCAATTCCCAGATGACGGACGCACGTTCGCTCGCGTCGCAATTCGAGGCGGAGAATCCGGACATCGATCTCCGCTTCGTCACCCTGTCGGAGAACGAAGCCCGCGCCAAGATCACCGCATCCACCGCCATGGGAGGCGGAGAATTCGACGTGGTGATGATCAGCAACTACGAAACGCCGCAGTGGGCGGAATACGGATGGCTGACCAACCTTGGCCCCTTCATCGAAGCCACCGAGGGATACGACCAGGACGACTTCATTCCGTCTCTGCGCGAGGCACTCTCGTACGACGGCGACATGTACTCGGTGCCGTTCTACGGCGAGTCGTCCTTCCTGATGTACCGACAGGACCTGTTCGAGGAGGCCGGGATCACCCTGTCCGATCCACCGACGTGGACCGAGGTCGCAGACGCCGCAGCACAACTCGACGGACCCGACATCAACGGGATCTGCCTCCGCGGCAAGCCCGGTTGGGGCGAACTGCTGGCACCGCTCGACACCGTGATCAACACCTTCGGTGGCCGCTGGTTCGACGAGGACTGGAACGCCCAGCTCAACTCGCCCGAGGTGCAGCGTGCCGTCGAATTCTACGTCGACCTCGTACGCACCTACGGCCAGCCCGGCGCTGCGACCAGCGGGTTCACCGAATGCGCCACGCAACTCGCGCAGGGCCGTGTCGCGATGTGGTACGACTCGACCTCCGCGGTCTCGACTCTGGAAGACCCGTCCTCGAGCAATGTCGTCGGCAAGATCGGATATGCCCCCGCACCCGTCATGGAGAAGGATCCGTCCGGCTGGCTGTACACCTGGTCGCTCGGCATCCCGGAGAGCAGTGAGAACGCCGACGACGCATGGAAGTTCATCTCGTGGATGACCGATCAGAACTACATGCGCCTGGTCGGTGAAGAACTCGGGTGGGAGCGTGTTCCCCCCGGTAGCCGCCTCTCGACGTACGAGATCCCCGAATACGAGGAGGCCTCGCAGGCGTACGGGCCCATCACCCTCGAGTCCATCGAGGGCGCCGACCAAGCGAACCCCACGGTCGACCCGGTCCCCTACACCGGAATCCAGTTCTTGGCGATACCCGAATTCCAGGACCTCGGCACCCGGGTGAGCCAACAGATCAGCGCTGCCATCGCCGGCCGTCAAACCGTCGCCGAAGCGCTCGATCAAGCCCAGAAGTACGCCGAAGCCGTCGGCGCAACGTATCGGGAGGAATCGCAGTGACTGCCCTCGAGGTGCCTCAACCGACACCGGATATGGCCGAACGCATCCGCCGTGTCAAAGCAGCGAAAGACGAGAAGGTCTCCCGCGCCGAAGGATGGCGACTGCGCGGTCCACTGCTGCCCGCGCTGATCTTCATGATCGTGGTGACGCAGATACCGTTCCTGTTCACCCTCTTCTACTCCACCCAGTCCTGGAACCTCGTCAATCCCGGCTCGCGCCGGTTCGTCGGGCTCCAGAACTACGTGGACGTCTTCCAGGACAGTCAGTTCTGGCAGGTGGCACTCAATACGGTGATCCTCATCGTCGGAACCGTACTGATCTCGGTGATACTCGGTCTGCTGCTCGCACTGCTGCTCGACCGTGCCTTCCTCGGACGCGGAATCGTCCGCACCCTGCTGATCACGCCGTTCCTGGTCACACCGGTAGCAGCAGCATTGGTCTGGAAGACCTCGATGTTCGACCCCATTTTCGGCATCGTGAACTGGGTGTTGTCGCCGTTCGGCGTCGGCGAAGTCGACTGGATCAGTAGATACCCGCTGCCCACCGTGATGGTCGCCCTGATCTGGCAGTGGACCCCGTTCATGATGCTGCTGATCCTCGCCGGACTGCAGTCCATGCCGCGCGACATTCTCGAGGCCGGCCGCGTCGACGGCGCGAGCGCATTCTCACTGTTCCGGGAGCTGACCCTCCCGCACCTGCGCAGATTCATCGAACTGGGCACCGTACTCGGCGCCATCTATCTCATCAACACATTCGACGCGATCTACATGATGACGCAAGGCGGGCCAGGCACCGCGAGCGCGAACCTACCGTTCTACATCTACCAGCGCGCGTTCCTCGGTTTCGACATCGGTCAGGCCGCGGCGATGGGCGTGGTCGTCGTGATCGCCACGATCGTCATCGCGACCTTCGCTCTGCGCCTGATCTTCAAGTCGTTCACCGGTAAGGAGGAAGCAGCATGAGTACCACAGCTGCGGGTCCGAAGGCATCGGACACCACGCTGCCGCCCGGGGAAACCACACGGACGGTACGCAAACGCAAGAATCGCAAGATGAACCCGTGGGGTGTCATCGCGTGGATCGCCGCGATCGGCTTCTTCTTCCCGGTGTTCTGGATGGTGCTCACCGCGTTCAAGCAGGAGTCGGACGCCTACTCCGATCCACCGAAGTTCTTCTTCACACCGACCCTCGACCAATTCCGGTCGGTGTTCGAGACCGGTGCGAGCACGGCACTGCTCAATTCGGCGTTCGCCACCATCGTCTCGACCGTGTTCGTGCTCCTGCTCGGAGTTCCCGCGGCGTTCGCGTTGTCGTTGCGCCCGGTCCGCAGGACCCAGGATGCACTGTTCTTCTTCATCAGCACCAAGATGCTGCCCATCGTCGCCGCGATCATCCCGCTGTATGTGATCGTCGCGAATATCGGGCTGCTCGACAATATCTGGGCTCTGATCATCCTGTACACAGCGATGAACCTGCCCATCGCAGTGTGGATGATGCGGTCGTTCTTCCTCGAGGTCCCGGGCGAACTGCTCGAGGCCGCCAGCATGGACGGCGCGAGTCTGTGGACCTCCGTGCGCGAGGTGATCCTCCCGCTCGTCTCCCCCGGCATCGCCGCGACCGCGCTCATCTGCGTGATCTTCTCGTGGAACGAGTTCTTCTTCGCCGTCAACCTCACTGCTGTTCAAGCGCAGACAATTCCGGTGTTCATGGTCGGCTTCATCACCGGCGAAGGACTGTACTGGGCGCAGTTGTCGGCTGCGGCAACCATGGCAGCTCTGCCCGTCGTCCTCGCCGGATGGGTCGCACAGAACAAGCTCGTGCGCGGCCTGTCCTTCGGCGCCATCAAATAACCGACGTCGAGAAGCACCGCCTCACTCGAACCACTGCTGATACGAAGGGTTTCCATCATGGCCGAGATCACCTACCGGAACGCCTCGTGCATCTACGAGAGCTCCGACTCGCTTGCCGTCGACTCGCTGAACCTCGACATCGAGGACGGCGAGTTCGTCGTCCTCGTCGGACCGTCCGGGTCCGGCAAGAGCACCGCGCTGCGCATGCTCGCCGGCCTCGAGGACATCGACGAAGGCTCGATCTCCATCGGCGGCGTCGACATGACCGACGTGCCGCCCAAGGACCGTGACATCGCGATGGTGTTCCAGAACTACGCGCTGTACCCGAACAAGACTGTCGCCGAGAACATGGGCTTCGCTCTCAAGATGCGCGGGATCGGCGCCGAGGAACGTCGACGGAAGGTCGAGGAGGCCGCCAAGGTCCTCGACCTCACCGAATACCTGGATCGCAAACCCGCCAAGCTGTCCGGCGGTCAACGCCAGCGTGTCGCAATGGGCCGCGCAATCGTCCGTGAACCGCAGGTGTTCTGCATGGACGAGCCGCTGTCGAATCTCGATGCGAAGTTGCGTGTGCAGACCCGCACGCAGATCGCCGCCCTCCAGCGTCGCCTGGGCACCACCACCGTGTACGTCACCCACGACCAGGTCGAAGCGATGACGATGGGTGACCGCGTGGCGGTGCTGAAGAGGGGGCAGCTGCAGCAGTTCTCGTCGCCCACCGAACTCTACGATCGCCCCGCGAATGCATTCGTGGCGGGGTTCATCGGCTCCCCCGCAATGAACCTGCTGCCCGCGACCGTCACCGACAACGGAGTTCTCGTGGGCAACACTGTGATCCCCGTAGAGCGCGATCGGATCACCAGTCTCCACTCGGCAGGCATCACATCGGTGACGGCGGGTATCCGACCCGAAGATTTCGAGATCACCGAGGGTGCGGGTGTGGAGGCCGTAGTCGAACTCGTAGAAGAGCTCGGCAGCGAATCGTACGTGCACACGCGGGTACCCGGTAGTGGAAATCAGATCGTCGCGCGCTCGCTGACCCGCACCCCTGCCCGTTTGGCGGACACAATCCATCTGCGCAAGCGCGAGGGCACCGTGCACCTGTTCCATCCCGAGACCGGGGAGCGGGTGGGCGACTGACCTTGGTGATCGCCGCGGTATATCCGCGTAGAATTCGGACCTGACAGCTTTCCGGCGACCATGGGCGATGGGAGCTCGGATGGACGCTACCGACGCGTTCGAGCGAGCACACCTCGCATTCCGAGATCGCATGTGGGCTGATGCGGCCGCACATTTTCGAGCGGCCGACGAACTCCGGCCGCTCGGAGCAGACGATCTCGATCGCGCTGCGCAGTGCGCATACCTGACCGGCAACGACGACGAGTGCATCCGCTTGCTCGAGCGCGCCGTCGTCGAACACGTCGACGATCGACCTGCCGCAGGCCAGAGCACATTCTGGTTGGCCTACATCCTGTCGAGCTCGGGAGACTCCGCACGCGCCTCGGGGTGGCTCGCACGCGCCCGACGCGCCCTCGACGGCGAACCGCCGACAGACGCCGTCCGGTCGGTCCGAGCACTCCTCACGGTGCCTCAGGCCATCGGAACCTTGCTCGGAGGCGATCCGGAGTCGGCCCTTCCCACTCTTACCGCAGCGCGCGAAGTCGGTGTGGAGTGCGGGCATCGCGACCTCATTGCGCTCAGCGGTGTCGGCGTCGGTCAGGCACGGATTCTGCTCGGCGACGCCCGTGCCGGTCTGGCAGTGCTCGACGAGACCATGGTTTCGGTGACGACCGGCGAGGTCTCCCCCATCGCAACCGGGATCCTGTACTGCGCCGTGATCATCACCTGCCACGAGACCTATCAGCTCCGCCGCGCCGCCGAGTGGACGCGCGCTCTCGGTGACTGGTGTGATGCTCAGCCCGACCTCGTGCCGTTCCACGGCCAATGTCTCGTCCACCAGGCCGAGATGCTGCATCTCCACGGTGCATGGCAGGACGCCATGGAGCAGGTGCGGCTCGCGTGCCGCAGACTGTCCGAACCGGTCGCCAATCCTGCGATCGGCATGGCCCACTACGAGCTCGCCGAACTGCACCGAGTGCGCGGTGAGTTCTCTGCCGCCGACGCCGCGTATCGTCGCGCAGCACTTGCCGGACACGAGGTTCATCCGGGTCTGGCACGGCTGCGGCTTGCACAAGGTGACCTCGACAGTGCTCGCGCCGGAATCGATCGCGCACTGTCCGAGTCGACGTCCCTGTATCGCCCGCGAATGCTCGAGGCCGCCGTCGACGTGGCGCTCGCAGAGGGCAACGTCGGGAGCGCACGTCGCTTCGCCGAAGAACTCGAAGCGGTGGCATCCCAAGCCGAGTCGACAGCGCTCACCGCCATGACCGCGCACGCGTTCGGTGCCGTACTGTTGGAAGAGGGCGAACCCCGGCGGGCGCTCGACCGGCTCCGAACCGCGTGGCGACTGTGGCAGGAACTCGACGCTCCCTATGCATGCGCACATGTCCGGGTGCTGCAGGGACGCTGCTGCGACGCGCTCGGCGACCAGGACACCGCGCAGATCGAGTTCGAGTCGGCCGCGATGCTCTTTCGAGAACTCGGGGCGGCGCCGGATCTACGGCAGCTCCGTCAATACGATCCGCGCCCGTCGACGCCCGCCGGACTGACCGCGCGCGAGGTCGAGGTGCTGAGAGTGGTCGCCGCGGGCAGAACCAACCGCGAGATCGCCGAGAGCCTGGTCCTCAGCGAGAAGACGGTCGCCCGTCACCTGAGCAACATCTTCGGCAAGCTCGGCGTCTCGTCGCGTTCGGCCGCCACCGCGTACGCGTACGAGCACCACCTCGTGTGAAGGACACAGGTTCCCTACACAGAATTACCCATGCTGCGGGGGACGCATCTACACACATAGCCCGATGCAGCGGCATCTGTCCCGCTCATACCGTCGAAACATGACTACTACACCGCTTCCCTCGACCGGCGCAGCCGCGCAAACCGACACTGCCCACACCGCCGACACGGTCGACACCGTCATCATCGGAGCGGGACAAGCCGGCCTGGCCACCGGATACCACCTCGCCCGACATGGCCGACGGTTCGTGATCCTCGACGCGAACCCACGCCTCGGCGACAACTGGCGTTGCCATTGGGATTCGCTTCGGCTGTACAGCCCGGCCGGTCGCGATAGTCTGCCCGGTCTGAAGTTTCCCGCGGAGCCCGATTCGTTCCCCGGAAAGGATCAGGTAGCGAACTACCTGGAAACCTACGCCGAGACTTTCGGCCTGCCGGTGCGCACCTCCACACGAGTACACCGTGTGACGGCATTGCCGAAAACAACATCGTCGATGCCGTCCGACGATCGGTACCTCGTCAACTGCGGTGCAGTGCAGTTCGTGGCACACAATGTCGTGGTGGCCACCGGCACCTTCGGGCGGGCCCCGGCCGTCCCCGATTTCGGGCACGAACTCGACCCGTCGATCCTCCAGCTGCACTCGAGCGAATACCGCAACCCCGGACAGTTGCAGGACGGTCCTGTTCTCGTGGTGGGCGCCTCGCATTCGGGCTGCGACATCGCATTCGAAGTCGCGAGCACACACCGCACCATCCTATGTGGGCGCGACACCGGGCAGATTCCGGTTCCGCTGGAATCCCGTCGGATGCGTGTGCTCTTTCCCATCCTCTGGTTCGTGTGGGGACATGTCATGTCGCTGCGGACTCCACTCGGGAGAAAGCTCCGAAATCACGGACGGCTTCACGGCGCACCGGCGCTGCGCGTCAAGCGGACGGATCTCACTGCCGCCGGCGTCGAGCGCGTCACCGACCGTATGACCGGAGTCCGCGGCGGTCGAGCGGTTCTCGGTGACGACCGGCTCGTCGACGCGACAAACATCGTCTGGTGCACAGGGTTCCATCAGGACTACAGCTGGATCGACCTCCCCGTCATCGGTGAGGACGGCTGGCCGCTCGAACAGCGCGGGGTGGTCCCGGATGCCCCTGGTCTGTACTTCACCGGTCTGGCATTCCAGTCGTCGTTCCGGTCCATGTTTGTCGGCGGGGCCGGCGCCGATGCGCAGTTCGTGGTCCAGCATCTGATGACACACCAGGCTGAACGGGTCGCTATGCTCCCGGCATGATCAGCCGGGGCACCACCGCATCGTTCATCGCACTCGCCGCAGCGCTCGTCACCGTCACAGCCTGCGGCGACACCGTTTCGGGGGAGGCCACCGCCGCCGACCCGACCGCGACCGCTGCGCAGACGACATCGGCCGCACCGACGACCACGACAACGGCCGCCACCACGACGAAGGCACCGGTTCAGGTAGATCCCGCGGAGTACGCGGGCTCGCAGCCCGGCGTGTATTACTTCCTGTCCGAGAGCGGGAAGTTCGAGTGCGCGATCCTCACTCACACCGACCCGGTCGCGGGCTGCCAGGGCACCATGCCGTCGAGTGCGCCCCGCGTACCGGGCAGCGGAGCGGCGGATGTGACGGTGCCGGCGAACGTCGTGATCGTGGAATCATCCGGAGAGGGTCAATTCAGTAACATCGGCGATATCGCGTTCATGGATCCGAACCGGACCGCACAGGTCCTCCCGTACGGGGAAGCGTTGAAGATCAGCGTGTTCACCTGCACTATCGACGAAAGCACCGGTGTCACGTGCGAGTCGGACGCCCACGGATTCACCGTGTCCGCCGACGACTACGAACTGTGGTGAATCGCTGAGTCGTCGTGGGTGAATTCAGAAACCCGCAAGGTCCTGCCGCGACACCGGCAGCATGAAGTTGCCTTCCGGTGTACGGACCCACCACGCTCCGGTCGCGCGATGCTCGGTAGGCGTGGTGTACCGGTAGTGGAACACACGAGCGCGTACCAGGGCGGGTGGCGCATCGGGAAACGGGTTGTGTCGCAACAGCCGCAGGGTGTCGGGGTCGTTGTCGAGGAGCCGCGCCGCGAACCGCGGGAACCAACCGACGGCGTAGTCCCGGGAGATCGCGGCGAACCACATCATCCAGTCGAGTCGTCGATGGTAGGGCGCGCATTGGCGAGGCCGGCGGAACACATCACCGGGTTTGCCCTTGAACTCGTACTCGTGCCACTGGCTCGCCGGGGTGACCACAGCATCGGTGGTGCCCTCGACGATCACCTCCCTACGGGTGCGAGTGATGCTACCGAACGCACCGTAGGTGTTGACGAAATGCCACGGGTTGTACGACGCGTTCATCTGCTGCCTCGTCGACACCAAGTTCCGTACGGGCCGATAGCTGAGAGCGGCGACCACGGCGGTCAGCGCAAGAACCGCCGCGGTGAACGGCTCAGGCGTCGGAGCGAAATCGTGGTTCGCGGTGGCGAGAGCGGCATAGAAACTGTCGGGTAACACGGAGAGTGCCAGCACGATGGTGACCCAGTTCAACCACGCGAAATTGCCGCTGAGCACCAGCCACAGCTGCGTCACGATCATGATTCCGGCGGCGATTCCCGCGCCCGGCTGCGGCAGGAACAATCCGAACGGAACCACGAGTTGTGTCACATGGTTGCCGGCCACTTCCATCCGATGCAGCGGACGCGGCAGCCGGTGGAACCATCGGCTCAGCGGGCCGGGCATCGGCTGGGTCTCGTGGTGGTAGTACAGGCATGTCAGGTCACGCCAGCAGCGGTCGCCGCGCCACTTGATCAGGCCCGCCCCGAATTCGACCCGGAACAGCAACCAGCGCAGCATGATCAGCACCAGGAACTGCGGTGCGGTCTGCGCGTTACCGAGGAAGATCGCGAGCACTCCGGCTTCGAGCAGTAGTGATTCCCACCCGAACGCGTACCAGACCTGTCCCACATTGACGATCGACAGGTACAGCACCCACAGCGTGAACCACACGAGCATGCAGGCCACCAGGGGCAGGCGCTCGGTGACACCCACGAGGGTCAGCGCCGCCAGGAGGACACCGACGATCGCCACCACTGCGAACGTGCGATCGGTGAACCGCCAGTGGAACACACTCGGCGCCGAGCGGAACGACCGTCGGCGGACGAAGTCGGGTACCGGCAGCATTCCCCGTTCGCCGATCAGTGCACGAAACTGCAGCAGAGCGGCCAGGAACGCCACCAAATACAGCGCAGCGAGACCTCGGGTGACCAACAGTCGCCCGATCACGTATCCGTCCGCATCCAACCAGTGCACAGTCGTCGCTCCCCGCCGACGGTCCGCAGCGTCGGCCGAGTGCAGTCTCACTCCAGGATGGCACGCCTGATGGCGACCGGAGAGTCAGACCCGGATCTCGCGCCGCAACCCGCTGGCTCGCAGCACCTGACGCTCCACTCCCGCACGCACCGCTGCTTCCGTCCCCACGATCCGCACCTTGGACCGCGCACGTGTGATCGCGGTGTACAGCAGTTCGCGGGTGAGCAGGGAGGATCGTTCGTCGGGGAGGATCACCGACACGGTGCCGTACTGGCTGCCCTGGCTGCGGTGGATCGTCATCGCGTACACGGTCTGCACCGCCGACAGTTGGCTCGGATGAAGCACGAACGGCTGCTCGCCGCGTGCAAAGGCGGCGACGAGTTCACCGTCGTCGCGGCGCACGACGACACCGGTGTCGCCGTTGTAGATGCGGGCCTCGTGGTCGTTGGCCGTGACCAGCAGCGGCTGCCCCGGATACCACCGCTCGGGATCGAGCCGGCGACCCGTCGATGCACCGATCCATTCCATGGCCTGCCGCGCCCACCGCTGCACTCCGTACGGGCCGTCGCGGTGCGCGCACAGTAGACGGTGGGTCTCGAACTGTTCGAGAACTGCGTGGATGTCGCCGGTCAGAGCGGCTGCGGTGACCTCCTGGGCCGAGCCCACAACATCACGGCGCAGCGACTCGACGTCGTCGGGCCGGTGGAACGAGACCTCCGGCGCGTCACTGTTCAGGATCTCCATGGCCTTGTCGCCGTCGCCGTCACGCACCGCAACCGCCAGCCGCGCGATCTCACCGCCGAATCGGCGACCGCGGCTCAACCGCACGATTCCGCCCCGCAAGCGGTCGTGTTCGACAGGCCTGAAGGCGGCCTCGTCCGGATCGTCGGAGGCCTCGAGGTCGCGCGCCGCGGCCTTGATGAACACCGGGTTGACGTCGCCGGAGACCGGCCGCGCGATCAGGTCGGCGAGCACAGCACCGGCGTCGACGGAGGCAAGCTGGTCGGGGTCGCCGACCAGAACGAGGCGCGTATCGGGACGGACCGCTTCGAGCAGTCGGCACATCATTGTCAGCGACACCATCGAGGTCTCGTCGACGACGATGACGTCGTACGGCAGGTGATTGTCGGCGTGGTAGCGGAAACGGGTGCGGCCGCGTTGCCAGCCCAGCATGCGGTGCAGCGTCATGGCAGTGAGCCCCGGTGGCAACGGCAGCACCGACTCCTGCTCGCGTACAGATTCCTGCAGACGTGCCGCAGCCTTACCGGTGGGTGCCGCCAGTCCGATGCGTAGACCAGGGCCTTCCATCGTCTCGAGCAATGCGAGAATCCGCGCGACGGTGTGTGTTTTTCCGGTTCCCGGGCCGCCGGCGATCACGGTGGTGCGGTGCGTGGCGGCAAGCGCAGCCGCAACACGTTGACGATCGGGCGCCGGGGACGGCTTCGTGCGGTCGGACTGGTCGCGGAACAACTCGTCGAGTGCGACGGTGAGCCGGTCGTCGTCGACCGTCGGGAAGCCGTCGCCGCGTGCGGCGAGGACCTCCCGGATCGTCTGTTCCTGCCGGAAATACCGGTCGAGGTACAGCAACGGCCCTTCGTCGGTGTCGACGAGGCGCAGCGGTCGCAGCGACCCGCGGTCGCCGCCGATGACGAGCGGACTGCGCTGCAGGGCGCCGAGGACCTCGCCGTCGTGTGGCCACGGCAACGACTCCGGGTCGACCACCGGGTTTCCGTCCTCGTCCTCGTTGACGGTGACGTCGCGCAGCCGCGTCAGGTCGAGGCACACCGAACCGGAGCGCACGGCACGAACGGCGAGGGCAGTGGCCAGGTGCACGTCGGCGTTCGGTTCGCCTCCGAGGTTCGCAAGTCGCAGCGCAACGTGGACGTCGGCAGCGGCCAGTACCCCCGCCTCGTTGAACTCGCGCAGGGCGCCTTTGCCCCGCTGCGCAATTCGGGCTTCGATCACGGCAGTGCCCTTCCGGCGAGCAGATCCGACAGGTCGGTGACGAGCGCGGCGGGCGGCGTCCAGTCGAACACGCCGCTGCCGGGGGGACTGCCCGGTCCGGCCATACCGCGAACGAACAGGTACTGCGACCCACCGAGATGAGTCTCCGGATCGTACCCAGGCATGCGCCACCGCAGGTATCGGTGCAGCGCAACCGAATACAGAAGCGCCTGCATCGGATAGTGGGCACGGATCATCTCCGCTGCCATCGCGTCGCGGGTGTAGTGGCCCGTGGTCAGCTCACCGGGAGCGAGCCGGTTCGTCTTGTAGTCGACGACGACGAACTGCGGCCCGTCGACGCGCAGGACGGCATCGATGCTGCCCGTGAGGTATCCGCGCAGCGGCACCGGCTCGAGGGTACGCACGTGATCGGCGTACTCGAACAGCGGATCATCGGGTGTGAGGTGACGTCGGAGCAGGTCGGAAACCTGTCCCAGGGTGACGGTCACGGCAGCGGGTTCGTCACCTCCCGCGAGCGGCAACTCGAAGTCGAGTTCCGCGAGCCTGTCCTTCGGTGGGAAGTCCGCCAGCGTGCGCGCGAGTGGGCCGAGCGGGGTGTGCAGGACGGGCAGTAGCGCTTGCGCGAGCTCGTCGGGATCGATGTCGGACAGTCGCTGAGCCACCACGTCGCGACAGCATGCGGTGAGTTCGCCTTCGAGGTCGACGGCGGAAGTGTCGACGATTTCGAACACGGCGTGGACAAGGGTGCCGAAGACCGTGCCTCCGGGAAGGTGGTTCATGGTCGATGGGATCCCCTCCGCCGCGGGGTCGGGCGTCGCCAACGGCGGCTCCTCCGGCTCGTCGTCCTTCTCCGGTTCTTCGACCTCGCTGCCGACGCCGACACCGTCGTGCGCCGATGCGGTGAGCGCCGAATACGAGGTGCGCCGCCACGCGCCGTCGAGCACGCGGGTGAACCGTGCAGCGACCAGGGATGTTTCGTCCTGCTGCGGCTTCGACCAGGTGATCTCCTTCTTGCCGACGATTCCGGTGGCTTCCACGGAGATCAGACCGCCGGTGGCCTTCGCCCACGACGCAAACTGTTCGGCCATCACCGAATCGGCGGGAATGCCCGCTGCGGGCGCAACCTCGGCACTGCCGGGGTTACGCGCGAACAACACTCGGTGCAGCGGCGAGCAGGCGGTGCCGTAGGACGGCGCCCACCACAGAGTGACCTGACAGCAAGCACGGGTCAGTGCCACGTACAGAAGGCGCAGTTCTTCACCCGCTTCCTCTGCCTCGTGGGTGCGGCGCCGCTCGCCGTAGCCCGGGCTGCCCTCACCGCCGACGTCGAGGATCCGGCGGCCGTCCTCGTGCAACAGCAGTGTGTCGGGGTTCGGGTTCTTGGCGGCATCCCATGCGTACGGCACGTAGACGACCGGAAACTCCAGCCCCTTGCTGCCGTGCACCGTGAGGATCTGCACGGCAGCGTCGTCGCTGTCGAGGCGACGACTGCGGTCGGAGCTGCCGCGTCCTGGATCGTTCATCCGGTCTTCGAACCATCGCGTCAGCGCCGCAATGCCGAACGAGTCGGACGTGGCCGCATCGTCGAGCAGCTCCGCGATGTGCCGCAGGTCGGTCAGCTGCCGCTCCCCCGACACTGTTCGGAGCAGGCGCGCCTCGAGTTCGCCCACCGTGGCGAGACGTTCGAACAAGGCCGCGAATCCGGACTGCGCGAACACCAACGCGAGATCGCGGAGCACCCCACCGACCTGCGCGACCAGTTCGTCGCCGCGCGCCACGAGATCCTCCGCGGTGTATCCGAGCAGCGGGGTCAGCGCTGCGAGACGCACCCGATCCGTGCGGTGCGGTTGCTCGAGCGCCTGCAAGGTCCACAGCCACTGCTGGGCGGCGGGGGTGGTGAACACGCTCGTCCCGCCGGCGAGGACGCACGGCACACCCGTCCGTTGCAGCTCCTCGTACACGAGGGACACCTGCGCGTGCGTCCGCACGAGAATCGCGATGTGGCCGGGTTCCACCCGCTCCGGATGCCCGCCTCGTTCGATGGTTGTATTGCTGTCGAGCAGCGCCACCACATCGGCCGCGACGTCGCGCGCCACGTTGGCTCGCAGGGGCCCAACCGTCGGGTACCCCGACTTGCCCAGTGGTCCGGCGCCCGTGCGCGGCAGGTGACGCAGCCGCACCGGAGCCGTCCCGGCAAGGCGCGTTCCGTCGCGGGCGGCGTCGACCCGGTGCACGGCGATTCTCGGATCACCCAGTGCTGCACCGCCGTACACATGATCGAGCGCGGTGATCAGGTCGGCGTCGCTGCGCCAGTTGGTGGTGAGTTCGCGGTGCGCATCGGAGGTGTTCACCGCATCGAGGTAGCTCAGCACTTCGGCACCGCGGAAGGCGTAGATCGCCTGCTTCGGATCGCCGACCAGCACCAGAGTGCTGTGGCCGTGGAACGCCCGGTGGAGGATCTCCCACTGCTTGGGGTCCGTGTCCTGGAATTCGTCGACGAGGACGACGCCGAACCGGGCTCGGATCCGCCGGCATGCAGCCGCGCCGTGCTCGGGATCGCTCAGCACACGGTGCAGCAACGCGAGCTGGTCGTCGAAGTCACGCAGCCCCGTCGTCCGCTTCCGGCGTTCGACCTCGGCACGCACCTCCTGCGCGAATTCGACACGCTCCCCCGCCGGGGTTCCGTCGGCACTCGCAGGAGCGAGCGCCGCCTGCTGGTCGAAGATCGCCGCGCGGGCGGCGACCCTGGCCTCCACATAGGAGATGGGTGGCTCGATTCGCCCGTACCGACGCAGGTAGATGTCGGCGATGACCTCGATCGTGAGGTCCTCGACGTCTTCGACCACCGTGACGTGGGGTTCGCGCTCGCCGGCGATGCCGAGCTCGTCGAGCATCCGCTGGCAGAACCCGTGCGTCGTGGCGATGGTCGCGGCGTCGAAATCAGACAGGGCCTGCCGTAGGCGGGTACGGCGGTTCTCTACGTCGTGAGCGGCCAGATACCGGATCAGTCGGTCGCTTCCGGCCGCGGCGGCCTCCGGATCGGCGAGGGCATCGACCACCTCGGCGAAGCGAGCGCGGGTCCGTTCCCGAAGTTCCTGCGTGGCTGCACGGCTGAACGTCACGAGCAGTAGTTCGGACAGATCGGCGATGTCTTCGGCGACATACCGGGTCGCGAGGCCCACGATCGCGTAGGTCTTCCCGGTCCCGGCCGACGCCTCGAGGACCGTCGTCCCCGACGGAAGCTCCCCCAGGAGGTCGAAACCGGTCACGGCCGAGCTTCTTGCCTGTTCGGACACGATCCCACTCCCCATCACGGACGCCCCTGCTTCTCCGACGCCAGCAGCGGTTCCCACAACCGGCGTGACAGCACACCGAACCTGGTCGGGTCGTCGAACCAGGTGTGTTCGTCGGCGAGCGGTTCTGCTGCGGTGAGATCGCCGAACCCGACGCCGCTGCCGTACAGGTACTGCACGTGGCGGTCCTTCCCGTCTCCGAACTTTCCACCGAACTCGTTGCCGGCGGAGTCGAGTGCCATGTCGACGGAGCCACCGCGGGCGCGCTGCTCCGCATACGCCGCGGCCGCCCCGGTCGTCATCGGCAGCACCGCACCCACACCTCGGTCGCGGAGATCGACGAGTTGCAGGAGCAGTTCGTGGGCGTTGTCGGGCGCGACCATCGTCGAACGCCACGCCGGCATCCGACCGCGGCCGCGGCCGGTGGTCACGGCCTGCCACCTCCCGTCATGACCGGAGGCAGCGACGGCCAAGAGCTGGACCCATGCGGTGATCCGGTGCTTGGCAGCCAATTTCGAGAAGACGCTACGCGCGATCACGTTGCCGTGGACCCCGCCGACCGTGCCGGTGAGGCGTCGTCCGTTTCCGAGATCGACCATCGTATCGACGGTGGTGGGCCGACCACTGTGCACGGGTGCGCACGCGGAGACGAGAGTTTCGACCGCATGGGTGACGTCGTCGAGTGCGCTCTCACCGAGCGCGTACGGCGGGAGCGTCCCGCGGCGCCACTCCGCAGCCCGGAAGTCTGCTGCGGAGACACCGCCGAGCCGGGATTCGAGCATCCGGTCGCCGAGGTTCCAGCGAGCCAACGGGTCGAGATCGATGTCGAGCGCGTCGGCCGTGCCTTCGTCGAGTTCGGGAATCCGGATACCGAGCCGTTGCCGCAGAAATCCCTGAGCAGGATGCACGAGATACGACACGAGGTCGGCGAGGTCGAGATCGGCTCGCTGCTCGGACCGGGGCGAGTGGTTCGGTGACGGCACGAGATGCACCTGTGCGAGGGCGGGGGTCGCTTCCACCGTGACCAGGTTCTGCGCCGCGCGGGCACCGGCGAGCGCCGTCTCGTCGAAACTGAAGGGCGCATCGGGCAGGAAGTTCCGAGCATCGAAAGGCTGTAGCGGGTGATGGCGGACCACCGGATTCGCGTCGGCGTCTGCGACGCCGATCATCGTGGCGACCACATCGCGCACCTCGCTGAGCGGAATCGCGGGCGGCCGCGATGCCCCCGTGACCGGATCCGCGCCCGTGTAGAACAGCAGCACCTTCTCGCCCGCCGACATGATCGCGTCGAGCAACAACTGCCGGTCTTCGCTACGAGGGTCGCGCTCGCCGACGAGGGGATTCTGGGTGAGCACGTCGTCACCGTCGATGTGAGCGCTGCGGGGAAAGACATCGTCGTCGAGTCCGAGCAACACCACCACCCGATGCGGCACCGAGCGCATCGGCACCATGGTGCACACCGTCAGTTCGCCGGTGCGGAAGTTCGCCCGGGTGGGACGGCCGGCCAATCGACCGGCGAGCATCGCCCGCACATCGGCCAGTCGCAGCTCGGCATCTCCGCTGTGTTCGACGGCAGCACCGATCTCGCGATGTGCTTGCGCGCGTTGCCATGCGTCGGCAGCGGGAACATCCACCAGCAGGTCGAGTGCGTGCGTGAGCGCCTCAGCCCACTGCCCTGCATCCTGGGGCCGACGCAGAACCCACAACGCCTTGTCGAGCCGATCGACGTATTCGGCGAATCGCCCGGCGAGGTCGATGTCGTTGCTCTCGACGTCGTCGAGCGGCATAGCGAGGGCGAGCCATTCACTACCGGAACCGTCGGCGGTGACGCCGAGCAGGACCCGGTCCAGTGCCGTGCCGAAAGTGTTCTGCGGGAAGTCCGCGAGTCCGAACGCGCTGCGCTGACGCTTGCCCAGCCCCCAGCGAGCACCTGATTCGGCGGTCCATTCCTGCAGCCGCTCGAGATCGTCGTCGTCGAACGAGAACATGCGCCTCACGGGTGCCGACGCGGCGAGGTCGAGTGCATCGCTCGCCGTGACCCGCGCATCCGCGAGTTCGAGGAGTGCCGCGACGACGGACAGCACCGGGTTGGTGCGGCGCAGTCCGCGATCGGCGAGCCGGACCCTCAGACCGTGCCCCGGATGTCCACCGATGTCCTGGCCGAACGACGCCGCGACGAGCGGAGCGTAGGTGTCGACATCCGGGCACATGACGATGACCTCGCGAGGCTCGAGCGTCGGATCATCCTCGAACAGGTGCAGGAGGCATTCGCGCAGCACTTCGACCTGGCGGGTCGGCCCGTGGCACGCGTGGATCTGCACAGTGCCGTCGGCCTCGGCGGACGCCGCCTCCGGAGTGCGGTCTGCCCGGATGTCGGCCTGGACCCTGCCGAGCAGAGTGTCGGGGGGCGCGGGCACCTCGTGTTGTACCTCGACCGCACCGAGCCCGGACAGCCTGCCCTGGAGTTCGCGGACGTCGCGGGCAAGCGCGGCGAGAAGGGGATGGCCGACCAGATCGACGCTGCGATCGTCCGCACGCCGTAAGACCGGCTCGCAGACCGAGAGGTCGGCCCACATCCGAGGGCTCGCATGCGGCAGCCACAGGTGGACGTCTCGGCGGGCGCCCAGCGCAGCCAGCACCTCGAGTTGGACCCGGTTGAGACGGGTCGGCCCGAACAGCGACAGCCGATCCGGCAGGTCGACGATGTCGGGCTCTGCGCGCAGCCGCTGGCACATCTCGTCGAGCCTCTGAGCGGGGCTGTCGACACCGATGCGGTCGCGCAGGCGGCGCCACAGTTCGGCCTGCCACCGCAGGTGCTCGTCGAGCGGGGCCCCGGTGCCGTCGGTGTCGTGCCCGGCAGCCCAGTCGGTGAGCATGCGTGGCCGTTGCTGCCCGTAGCTGCGCAGGAGGTCGCGGACGTGTTCGGCGGTGGCATAGCGACGTCCGGCCCGGTGGTCGTCGGTGCCGTGGCCGAGGTGCCGTGTCAGCGCCGCACACCACGGGCGGCCGAGACTCTCGTCGATGACGTCGAGCAGCGCCCACAGCACGCGCGACGGATGCCAGGGATCATCGTCTGGGGTGGTACCCGCGGCCGCGGACAACGCGTCGTCGACGAGGCGGGACGGCGAAGGAAAGGCGATGTTCGCGGCGATGCCGTCGCCGGCGACAGCACCGAGCACCGTGGACAGCCGCTGTGTGAGCCACCGCTCTACACCGCGAGCCGGTACCGCGACAACCTCGCGAGCGAACGGGTCGGCGGGCGGGGTGGACAGAAGTTCGGCGAGTGCATCGGCCAAGGTATCGGTGCGCTCGGCACGATGCAGTCTGAGCACGCGTGGGCCCCCTCATGGGTCGTTCGATCCGTCGGCTACGGCTTACCACACCGAGCCGACAATCGCCGACCTGCGCATGTCCGAACGTTCGTCGGGGCTGCGTATTCTTCAGAACTGCGTTGTCTTCTTCAGGGCTAGGGGCTTTGCGCCGAACACCGCTACGACACGGCTGCCCGATACCGCCACCACATCTCCGGCCTGCAGCCGTTTCCGTGGATTCCGCACGGGAAGATGGTTGACGCACACAGCGCCTTCCATGAGGAGCGCCGCGGCCTCACCTCCGGAGGTGGCCAAGCCACTTTCCTGGAGGAAACCGAACAGCGAGTCGGGCACGAGTGCCTGCATGTCTTCGATGGTCGCGGGGCAATGCATCAACACGGTCACCGGCCGGTGATGATCAGATGAACTCGCAACGAACTGGGCTCACCCATGCAGGAGCGGATCGAGACGGGTGTTCTGGAACGAACGGATCAGCCATTGTCCATCCGTCTTCAGCGCGAGGCTCGTATTACGCGACAACGCCTCGTTGCTGCACTCCGTCTCGCCGTTCCAGAGAACGCACCCGGTGCGGATGATGATCGCCATGTCCGGGCGGGGGAAGGCGATGTTCTCGGAGACTTCTTTCAGTTCGGTGCCGCCGACATAGGTGTCGAAGTAGTACTGCATGCCCGACGCGATCTCGTCGTGACCGTGCAGCAGGTCGCCGCTGAAGGCCACCACATCGGCGTCGTGAGTGTGGATCGCGGCGTACGCGTCGCCGTCGCCGTTCCTCCATGCCTCGTGCTGACGCACCCGCAGGTCTTCTATCGCCTGGAGGTCGGAGGCGAGTTCTTGCGCTGCAGACGGCGGCGCCGCACCCGCGGTTGCAACACCACCGAGGAGCATCGCTACTCCGATCACGCACGCAGACAGTGCATTTCTCTGCTTCGACATCGCGAACCCCTTCGGCCGCCGGAGAATCTCGATGTCGATTGTGCGCCGCGCGACCCCCTGGAGACATCCGGGACAATACCCATTTCTGCCCCCAGATCACGTCATCCGGGAACCACCTCCGCCGGGAACATCGAACAGTGGGAGCTGATCACGCAGTGCCAACGCCGTGTATTCCGCGTGGTACCGCTCGCCGAGTTCGCGCGCCACGTGTGCGGGGCATCCGAGCTCGGCGCCGATCTGATCCCAGGTGCGACCGGCTTCGCGTTGCTCCCATGCGAAGCCGCCATCGTCATCCCACGGTGCCGACATGACCCGATACTGCTCCCGCTGCGCGCCACCTGCAACGACCGACAACGGCGTGTCGCATATCACAACCGGGTCAGCTTCCCCCGGGGGCGGATCAGCTCCGCAACCGAGCCCGCGCGTCTGCCTATACCCACCGCAGCGGCGATCGACCGGCCGAGAGTGTTCGACATCCCTCTCTTCGGCAACCTCGACAGCATGGGCGTCAACGCGCGCAGGTTCTCGAACCCCCTGGCGGTCACAGATTCCGAGCAGGAATCCGAGACCCTGACAGCCACAAGCTGATGCGTATCCAGTGCGCTGTGCCCCATCCCCTCGATGGGGACGAGGACCGCCCCGGGAACGAGAGCCACGATGCGTTCGGCGACAGGACGCGGTGTGCGCAGGTCGCGCTCACCCGACAGCACCGCTGTGGGCCAGGTGAACTCGGCGATCCGGGAGGGAAGGTCGAACGGTTCGGCGACGAACGACGGATGTGGTCCTGCCGCAGCGAAGATCGACTGCGGATCGAGCGGTTCACCATCGACCGGCAGACCGAACCCCAGTTCGCGGTACATGATGCCCCGCACGAGATCTGTTTCCGCGTAATAGGGCACACCCGCGCCGCCGACCTCGGATCGACCGAGCCGGCTCACCGTGTGCCATGTTCGACGCAGTTGTCCGCGAGTGCGTTCACGCAAGAGCGCACACAGCACATCGGGTCCGGCGAATTCGTAGGTGATCTGCACAATTTCGCTGATCTCGTCTTGCGGAAGGCGGGCATCGATCGCCTCCCGGACCGCGGCCGCGACCGGTGCGAGTCCCGGGTCGGAGCCTTCCAGAAGCAGTCGTCGACGGTGCGCACGCACCATCTCGAGATCCTGCTCGACGGACAGCATCGGAGAATCCAGGATCATGCCTGCGACACGCGTCGGGTGTCGCACCCCGAATCCCTGAGCCAGGTAGGTCCCGTAGGAGGACCCGTAGACGACTGCGCGCGGCACGTCTGCGTGGTCCAGGACTGCAGCGATATCGTCGACGACGCGCTCGATCGTGACCGCATCGCCCGGCAGGTCGTGTCCGCGTTCGTCCCGACGGGACAAGCCGACGCCACGATGCTCCATCATGATCACGTCGAGTCCGTCGCGAGCCGCGAGCGCGCGAATCCGCCGGTAGGGCACTGCGGACGCCAGTCCGGGCCCACCGGGAAGGATCAGAACCGGGATCCGACCCCGAGGACCGGTACGAACGTAGGTGAGGCGAAAACGGGTATCGGTACCGTCGCCGACGGGTCGGTCCACCCGATGCCCGTCCCGTTGTGCGATGCGGTGCGCGGCGCGCTCCGGTCCTGCTCGTCGAGCATCAGTAGGCGGCCTGGTAGTGCGTGATCGAAATCCCATGCCACCCCAACATACGGAAAGTGGGGCCGCCGGAACGGCCCCACCTCGTCACTCGGCGGCGAGCCAGTCGTTCAGTTCCTTCTGGTCTGCGTTGACGATGCTCTCGACCATCTGGACGACAAGACCCTCGACCTGACCGCCGACGACCGGAATCTTCACGGCGACTTCACCGGTGACCTCGACGACCGAACCGCCCGATGCAGACGGACGCAGCTCGGAGCGCCCTTCGATCGAGACTGGCAGGCTCGAGGAACCGCCGGTCATCGCGCCCTGTGCACGGTCGCCGTCGAGTGCGCTCCACTCATCTGCCCGATTCATCTCCAGCGGGCCGCGAAGAATGCCACGAACCACGGCGGGCAGGCCTGCCGGATCCATCCGCCCACTGATCTCGACACGAATCGTTCCGGGGCCGTCAGGAGCGGACACGGCGATCGAGCCGCCTTCGGCGTCGGCTCCGACGCGGCTCTTCCAGTACTCTTCGCTGGTCAGGGCAGCGTGCACCGCGTCAACGCCGTGCTCGAATTCGGTGGTGAAGGTAAATGCTTTCGACATGGCGGGAACAATAGCCCGCCCACATCACAGCTCCGCCACGGGATCACCGCTTCGACCCCGGCCCTCGTGACGCTTGCTCACCTTACCCCGAGAACCTCACAACAGGGCGGCGAGGACGGGTGCACCGACACCGATCGCCGCGGCCGCCGCGACCCCCAGGAGCGGAGAACCCGCAACGAAGGCCACTGCAAGGCCGCCGAGTACGACCATGATCACCAGAAGTACGACGCCTGCCGTCTTGCTCTCGGTCAGAGCCTGTTCCCGACTCGCGGTATCGATCCGTACGGGTGTTGCAGTCGCCATCGCTTCATCCCTGCTTTCGACTCATTCGACTGAGGGTTCGAGGCATCGTGTTCCCCGTCGTCGCGCCGTCCAAACACGGGCGACCGCGTTCTACCCGGCCGACCGGACCGCTTCCTCGTCGGGAGCAGTGAGCGCAAGTTCGGCGAGTTCATCGAGGGATAATGCGAGGACCTGCGCCAATGCGGCAACCGTCGCGAATGCGGGTGTTGCCATGCGGCCGGCTTCGATCTTGCGAAGAGTCTCGGGGGAGATTCCGGCCTCACTCGCGACCTCGGCGAGCGTGCGCGCGCCGCGCGCCGCGCGAAGACGGCCACCGAGGCGCCGACCGGCGGCAAGCTGTTCCGGGGTGAGCGGGAGACGAACCATACGCATGATCCTACACTGTAGTGGTATTAAAATACCGGTATTGTTGTTGTCGACTACGTCAGAAGGACTGCTGATGCTCGAGCTCAAAACACCCGGAGAAGTTGCCGCCATGCGCGTCACCGGTGCATTCATCGCCGACCTGCTCACCGACCTCACGAACAGGGCCGAGCCCGGCGTGAACCTCCTCGACCTCGAGAAGCGTGCCCGCGATCTCATCGCGGAGCGTGGCGCGGTGTCCTGCTACTGGGACTACTCTCCCTCTTTCGGGCGCGGCCCGTTCCGCAATGTCATCTGCTTGTCCGTCAACGATGCCGTGCTGCACGGACTCCCCCACGACTACACGTTGCGCGACGGCGATCTCCTGAGCATGGACATCGCAGTCTCGATAGACGGCTGGGTCGCCGATTCGGCACGAAGCATCGTCGTCGGGACACCGAGGGCCGAAGACCTACGGTTGATCGACGCGACGTGGCACGCGCTCGACGCAGGTATTGCGGCCGCGCTGCCGGGCAACAGGCTGGGTGACATCTCCGCGGCCATCGGCGCGGTCGCAGCCGAATACGGATACCCGGTCAACACCGAGTTCGGTGGACACGGCCTGGGTCGCACCATGCACGAGGACCCGCACGTCTCCAACACAGGCCGAGCAGGACGAGGCCTGATGCTGCGGCCCGGACTCACCCTCGCCCTCGAACCGTGGTTCGCGGCGGGAACCGACAAGATCGTGTACGACCCCGACGGTTGGACCATCCGATCAGCGGACGGATCACGCACCGCGCACAGCGAACACACCATCGCCGTCACCGACGACGTCGCGCAGGTCCTGACTCTTCCCGCCGCCTGACGGCTATGCAGTCACCTTCCGAACGAAGGTGATCGTGCGGTCGAGTGCATCGCGGGCGTCCTGAAGTGAGAGGTCGAACTGGTACTCGTGCCCCAGTTCGGGCTTGTGGTCGTCCGGGTAGAACACCTCGTCCACCGTGACACCGAGTTCGGACAGTTTGGCTGCCAGCGGTTTCGACTGATCGGCGGTGAGCGGATCGGCGTTGCCGCCGTTGATGAACGCCGCTGGAAAATTCTCCGTGACGACGAACAGACTCGACATCTGCCGTGCCGCCTGCGACGCCGCGAACTCACGGTCGCCGGTGTAGGCCCACAACGCCTGCTGGACTCCCCAACCGACCAGTCCTCCCGCGCCGTCCATGGCCGGCACGTTGTAGATACCGCAATTGAGCACGACACCACGCAGTGCATCCGCAGACAGCGCCGGTTCCAGCCCGAGGTCGCGAGCAACATCCGGACCGGTGATCGCTGCGGCGAGTTGCGCCGACAACTGAGCGCCCGCGGAGTCCCCGGCGAGCACGATTCGGTCCGGGTCGATATGGAGTTCCTCGGCGTGCGCGAGCAGGTATGCGTGCGCATCGTCGAGTTGGTGGACCGGTGTCGGATAGCGGTGCTCCGGAGCGAGCGAGTAACCGAGGGACACCACCGTGAATCCGGCATCGGCCAGTCGGCGGTAGTATCCGGCATAGTTGGTGCGGTTACCCGAAATCCATGCGCCGCCGTGCGTCCACACGATGGTAGGAAGTGCTTCCGTCGTACCGGGTGGCGTGTACACGTCGAGGTAAGCGTCGGGATCGCCGTCGCGGTACGCGATGTCGGCCACGAGATCCGTCGTCGGCGCTCCCTCTTCGAGGTTCGCCGTCGCCTCCTCGGCGCCGCGTTCGAACACCGCCCGCACTACGAGCGCGCCGGGAGTCGGGCTCAGCACGAACCCCGCAACCGCGATCACCAGCACCAACGCGAGGACTAGCACTGTCCACCTCAGAACGTGCCGTCGCGGACGTCGAGCCACAGTTCGCTCGGCTGTCATCGCAGTCTCCTGCCCCGAATGTGACCCCACGAGCAGGAGTCGCGCATCAACCGATCATTGCAGGAGAACTGCTCGGGCGCCGGACATACACGTCGGGATGCTATCGACAGGTCGCAGTTTCTCCACAGTGAGATCAGGGAGGTCCACCTACCACGGATCGCTCGAATGCCAACGCCGTGACGGCAGCACCGGAAGGCGACGTCCCCGTGCGCGCATCGCATCTACGCTCGAAACCTGCCGCTTCCAGCACACGACGCGAAGCCTCGTTCTCCGGAACCGTTCGGGCATCCAGCACGGACAGCCCCGCTTCTGCCGCGACTCGAACGATTGCAGCCAACGACTTGCGCGCCACACCGCGACCGCGCGCCCATGGTGCCAACCAGAACCCGACCTCGGCTCGCTCGCCACGAACATCGAACAACACGATGCTGCCGAGGAAGTCGTCGGAGGAGCGATCCGCGATCGCGAGGACGGCCAGAGAACCGTCCTCCAGTCCATCCGCGATGACCCCGTCGATCTGCTCCTCCACGATCGCGGGGGTGTAGTCGGACAATGGCAGATGCCCGTACAGGCGAACGTCCTCGTCTTCCGTGCCTGTCGCGAACGCACGCGCATCCCCGTGTTGCAACATTCGAATCCGGACGTCGTCCTCGACGCATGGGATTGCAGCCGCTATCTTCACGAACAATCCTCTTTCATCTCTGCCGCTCCTCCGATGTCTGAATCCGGCTGCTCTCTCGCACTGCCTCCTCGAGGATCCGCAGTGCTTTCGGACCCACCCCGTGGAGCGCCGCGAGTTCGGCCTTCGAACGGACTGCGACGTCGTCGAGCGTCACCACTCCGGCGCCGAGCAGGGCCTGTGTCGCGGGTTTCCCGATGGATATGGGCAGGTCGCTGTGGGTCGGCAATCTTCCCGAGTCGGCGTCGACCAGCGCGGCAGCCAGCCGTTTCGGGGCGCGGGAGATCCACGCCTGACGTACCAGCCCATTGAGCTCCTGCCCGTTGATGTCTGCGAGCGGTATCCGAATTCCGATCGCGGCGCCCCGCTGCACGAGCCGCTCGCCGGACGGATGACGTTCCAGCGCATCGACGATCACATTCTCGGGCAGCCGGAGTTGGACGACACCGCCGTCGGCGATCGAGACGAAGAGCTTGCTCCGCACCGAAAAGGTGATCGTTGCGGATTGCTTCCCCTCCTCCACCTCAGGAAGGTAGAGCGCTGCCTTTCGCACCTGTCGCGCTGTGGTCATGGGTCCGATGCTAGGGCTATCGGTGGCAGAGCGCGCCGATCCACAGCGCGATCGCCCGCTGCACCGATTGCCGATGTTCGGCGAACCGGGTGTCGGCGGCGAGCGCCCGCGACCCGTAGGTGAGATCGAATACCACTCCTTCGAGCAGGGTGATCAGGTCGCGCGCAGCGCCGTCCGGATCCCCGGCTCCCAGTGAGTCCATCAGGACCGTTGCGGCGGGTCGAGAAAAGAGACACGACGCCAGCGCTGCACGCAATTCGTCGTCGCCGGATGCATCGACCGCCAACGAGTACCTGGCGAGAACATCTCGGCGCCGGTCCACGATCAGCGTTTCGAGTTGGTCGGTGATCAGCGCACTGGCCTCCTCGACCGTCCGGAGCGGTACCGCGGGCAACGCGGCGCGGAAGGATTCGCTCGAACGCCGTGTCAGGTGGGCGATCGCGGCGGAGACCAAGGAGTGACGGGTTCGGTAGTAGTACGAGGTCGAACCTCGCGCGAGTTCGAGCCGGGTGTCGATACCCCGGTGTGTGAGTGCGTGATTTCCACCCTCTGCGACGAGATCCAGGGCTGCGTCACAGATGAGGTCTCGACGCGAGGAGCGGTGGGGCATGTCTCCATCCTTCCTGGCTCTACGATAGTAGAGTATCGGCCATGGGATGGTTCCGCCGGACAGCCCGAACAGTCCGACCTCACGGGGTGAGGCCTGAGGCATTCGACTCCGCCGCACAGAAACTCGGAATCACCCTGGATGCAGCGCAGCGACAGGCCGCACTCGAACTCTCGACCGTCGAAGGCGGCGTGTACCTGTGGGGGCCGGTCGGACGCGGTAAGAGTCGGCTGATGTCGATGTATTTCGATGCACTTCCTACCCACCGCAAGCGTCGGGTCCACTTCCACGAGTTCTTCCGCAGCCTGCACCCCACCATCCGACGCCACCGAAACAACCTCCCCGCTGCTCTCGACGAACTGCTCGACGGAGTGGATGTGGTGTGCTTCGACGAATTCCACGTCCACGATCCTGCTGACGGCAAGTTCCTCTCGCGTCTGCTGCCCGCACTCCTGCACCGTGGCGTCACAGTCGTCCTGACGTCGAACTATCCCCCGCGGGCCCTCATGCCGAATCCGTTGTTCCACGAAGATTTCGTCCCGACCATCGAGGTGATCGAACAGCATCTGACAGTCGTGGCGGTCGACGGTCCCGTCGACTACCGCACCGTGTCGAGTCACGACACCGGGTTTGCGGCCGGATCATGGATCGCACCGGACTCCGCACAGCCGCACCCCCAACCGGACGAAGCGGTGACAGTTACACCGGCCGGCCACCCCATCCGCCTCCGGCGCGGCGCCGGTGACACTCTCTGGATCGACTTCTCCGACCTGTGCGTCGACACCACCGCGCCGTCGGACTATCTCGCCCTGACCGAGAAGTTCCGGCATTGGGTCATCAGCGGTATCCCCGACCTACGCGCCGCAGGCCGGGAACCGTCTCAGCGTTTCGCGAACGCCGTCGACGTTCTCTACGACCGCGACATCACCACCACGTTCATCTCGGCGGTCCCACTGAGCGAGTTCACCGATGGCGCACTGCTCCCCCACGACATCGAGCGAATCATGAGCCGGCTCGGCCTACTCGACACATTGTCGACACTGGCCGAGCCGTGATCCGATACGTAAACTCACAGTCAGCACTTACCACAGCCCTACCCAACTGGGGACGGTGATCTACTGTGCGCGGAGCCGCTCGATGGGCAATCCCCGTATCCGCCTGCCTGATCCTGGCAAGCTGCACCGCGAACAACGGCGATCCTCCCGTCCCGGCCGACGACCGCACTCAGTACCAGGCCTCCCGATACATGTCGCGCCCCGACCTGGCCCCACCGATCGTCGAGGTACTGACGCCACCAACGGACTCGGACGGGCTCGTCTTCCTGACCCCGCGGATCCACGAGCAGGGCGAGGACGACCCGGACACCGGGCTGTTGATCGTGGACCGCACGGGCAACCCGCTGTGGACGATGCCTCACGACGATCCGGATGGAGACACGTACGTCAACGACAGCGACGTGCAGACCTACCGTGGACAACCCGTGCTCACCTACTGGGAGGGGACATCGCCCGGCATCGGCTGGGGCGAAGGCACGTACCGGATCCTCGACTCGTCATACCGGCACATTGCATCTGTCGGTACGGGAAACGGACATGCCGCCGATTTCCACGATCTGGTGATCACACCGCGTGACACCGCATTGCTCACCTCGTATGTTCAGGAACACCGCGGGCGACCATTCCTCTCGGCGATCGTCCAGGAGATCGATATCGGCACCGGCGCAGTACTTTTCGAATGGAACAGCCTCGACCATATCGATCCGTCCGAATCGATGGTGCCCGAACCGGACGACCCGGAAGAGCACTATGACTACTTCCACATCAACTCCGTCGATGAGGACGGCGACGGCAATCTGCTGCTGTCCGCTCGACACACCCACGCGCTGTACAAGATCGACCGTAGTACAGGTGACGTGCTGTGGCGTCAGGGCGGCCCGCGCAGTGATTTCGCACTCGACGACGATGCCCGATTCGCGTGGCAGCACGATGCCCGCTGGCTCCCGGACGGGTGGATCAGTCTGCTCGACAATGTGTCGGACGACGAGAGCGCCGGAAGGCCGTCCCGTGCGCTCATCCTCGAACTCGACGAACAGAACCGCTCTGCTCGGACCATCCGAGCATTCGAGAACCCCGACCCGGTCACCAGCGCGACGCAGGCGAACCATCAGGTGCTGCCAAACGGCCACAGCTTCGTGGGCTGGGGCTCGGTTCCGACAGCCACCGAGTTCGGCGCGGACGGGTCGGTTCTGTGGCACGCATCCCTACCCGAAGGCATGTATTCGTACCGCGCGCACCTCTTCGATTGGACCGGAACGCCGAGCGAGCCGCCCGCGGTGGTTGCCCACCGGGACGAAGCCGCAGAATCCGGACCTATCGAGGTCGCGATGAGCTGGAACGGCGCCACCGAGGTCGCCGCGTGGCGCATCAGCTCCGGGCCTGGATCGGACGGCCCTACCCGTATCACCGAGGTGGCCGCAACAGGTTTCGAGACAGTTGCCACTGTCCCCGCCGAATCGGACCCCACCGATGTCGCGTCCCCGACATTCGTCACCGTAGAGGCGCTCGACGAAGCAGGTGTGGTCCTGGGCGCTTCCGAGACCGTCGAAGCGTCGGATGCGCGTTGACGCACGCCCGGCGATGTGGCGTCACTGTCCGGCGCGCGCATCGACAGCGGCAGCAACATCTTCCGCGATGAGATCTGCATTGACTGCCGCACCGGCCATCACACCTGCCCCCGATGCCACCATCACCATCGCCGACAGGTCACTCGCATTGCCCGCAGCCCAGACTCCGGGAACCTCCGTCTTCCCCATCGGGTCGGAGTCGATGAACTCTCCGAGCGGGTGGTCGGTCACCGTTCCGCCGAGCTGTTCGTAGAGGTCTGCCCGAGCGTGGAACCGCGGAGCAACCACCACCGCGTCCTGCTCGGCCTCGGGTGCGCCGTCGAGCATGACAGTCACGCCCCTCTCCCCCTCGTCGCGGAGTCCCTCGACGCGGACGTCGACCACACGGATCTGCCGCGCCGCCAACTGTTCGGTCGCGTCGGCGTCGAGTTCCGGCATCGTGTGGGTGAACAGCGTGACGTCGCCGGTGAGCTGCCGGAACATCAGCGCCTGGTGGACACTCATCGGGCTCGACCCGATCACGCCGACGCGCTGATCGCGCACTTCCCATCCATGGCAGTAGGGGCAGTGAAGCACCTTCTTGCCCCACATCTCCTTCACGCCGGGCAGGTCGGGAAGTTCGTCGACGAGTCCCGATGCCAGTACGAGCCGTCGTGCCCGGACGGTTCCGCTTTCCTCGAGGTCCACCTCGAACGCATCACCCTCGCGTCGCGCCGCTATCGCGGTGTCGACGCGTATCTCTGCCCCGTATCCGAGCGCTTCCTTGCGTCCGGCGGCGAGCAGGTCGAGTGGTGGAACACCATCCTGGCCGAGGACGTTGTGCGCACCTTCGGCCGGGGCATTGCGCGGTTCTCCTGCGTCGACGACGAGCACCGAGCGTCGCGAGCGGGCGAGCGCGGTCGCAGCACTCAACCCTGCTGCGCCACCCCCGATCACCGCAACGTCATAGTGTGCAATAGCAGGCAGGTCGGTGGTCGAACTCATCAGTTTCCTCCTCGGTCGAGTTTTCTTGCTGCCCACACGGTTCGGCCCCCACGGACTCTCAGGTCGTTCCTGCTCATCACCGAGTGGGGCCCGTTTTCCGAGCTCAACTGCGCCAGGGTGTCGAGATCGTCTGCAGACAGGCCGCCTTCGAGTCCTTCTCGAAGCTTGCTCACCACCGTGCGGGCGTAGGTCCGTGCGGTCGGTGTGGTGCCGTCGAGGTCGATCTCGGTGCGGCGCACAGCTTCGACGTCGAACCCCGCACGTTCGAGGTCCTCGCTCCAATCCGGGTGATTGTTCCACCCGCGTTCACCCGCGAGCGTGTGAGCGCGCGCCTCGAGCCCCGGTGTGCCGATCCCGATCTCGTCGGGAAGGAATCGCGGTTGAGATTCCATTTCGACGACCACCAGGAGCGCTCCAGGATTCAGCGAATCGTGGAGTTGCCGCAGGAAGGCGTGGGGTTCCTGGACGTGGTGCAACGACAATGCCGCCCACACGAGATCCGCCGACTCGACCGCCGGCCAGCCGGCGTCCAGATCTGCCTCGACAGTTTTCACTCGGTCCTGAAAACCGTGCTGACCGGCTGTGTCGCGCACTCGTGACAGCATCTCCGGCGACCGATCGACGGCGATCACCTCTGCTTCGGGGAATCGTGTTGCGAGAGCGCGAGTGCCTGTCCCCGTTCCGGCACCCACGTCGACGATGACACGGGGATCGACCCGATCGGCGACCCAGTCGACCAGGCCGTCCAGGTACTCGCGGTGCACCTCCGCATCGAGATCCAGCAGGTCTGCCGGGGAGTCGCCGTGCCGGTGCGCTTGATGATGACTGTGCTGATGCATTCCTCCACGCTATAGCGATCAATGCGGATTTGGCATATCATTTTGCCTATGGAGCAAGAAGACGTCGATCTGGACCAGGTCGTCCGGCAGCGCATCCGGAGTCTGCGACTGGCACGTGGATGGACACTCGATGCACTGGCAGCCCGGTGCCACATCAGTCCTTCGAACCTGAGCCGCATCGAAACCGGCCGTCGCAGGATTGCATTGGATCAGCTCGTCCCGATCGCGCGCGCACTCGACACCACGATCGATCACCTCGTCGAATCCGATGACGACCAGGATGTGGTGATCCGGCCGCAACCGTGCGACACCCCCGGCTTCACCACCTGGCTTCTCTCACGCGAACGATCCCTCAACGGAGTCACGATCGCGAAGATGCGCATCACCAACGAAAACCCCAGCCCGACGGACAAGCTGCCGGTCCACCCTGGGCACGAATGGTTCACGGTCCTCACCGGCACCGCTCGCCTTCAGCTCGGTGAACGCACCATCCTCATCCAGGAGGGCAGCGCAGCCGAGTTCTCGACGATGACGCCGCACGCGATCAGCGCCCACGATGGCGTCGTCGAGATCCTCACCATTCTCGATCACAACGGAGAACGCGCGCACCTGCACGGCAACAGTGCGTCAGCGACCACTCGGCCGTAGAGACCACTGCGCAGCCGCCGCGACACCGTCCAGAAGCGCAGTGGTGATGAGCAGGCCGCGACCCAGCCGCGACGGTGCCCTCGACAATCCGACGCAGCACGCTGCCACCCAGCCGAGGTTGACCACCCCGGCGATCCCGAGGTCGCGGCGTCGAACCGGACGACGAGCAGCTGCACAACTCAGGACGACACTGGTCACACCCAGTCCAACAGCAACAGATACACGTACACGGTGCGACGGGTCGACCGAACCTACGGCCCGCTCGTCCACCGACACTGCCACCGCGGCGGCCGCGCACCCGACGCCATCGAGTCCGAGCAATACCCGAGCGAGCTCGTCCCGGTTCATTTCGGCTCCCACGTGATCCCCACGGATTGCGGTCGGTGGCAGCGTAACGCGATCAACGGGTGATCAACGCACGTAGTGTGATTTCCGAACCAGAGAAGAACGGAGCGAACGGTGGCCGGAACCACGGTGGAACCGCCGTCAGTGACGGAGTTGATGGCCGAACTGGCAGAGCTCGAAGACCCGAAGATCCGTGAGGTGAACGTCAAGCACGGCGACGATCACGGGGTCAACCTCACCCAACTGCGCGCGATCGCCAAGAGGCTGAAGATCCAGCAGGATCTCGCCGGGGAACTCTGGGAGACCGGCGACAGCGCGGCGAGACTGCTCGCAATCCTCATCAGTCGGCCGAAAGCGTTCACACGCGACGCCCTGGACACGATGTTGCGGGAAGCACGCGTACCCAAAGTCCAGGATTGGCTGGTCAACTACGTCGTGAAGAAGAGCCCGCACGCCGACGAATTGCGCGTGCTGTGGTTCGACGATCCGGACCAGGTCGTGGCGAGCGCAGGTTGGGCCCTGACATCCGAACGAGTGGTGAAAAAGCCCGCGGGTCTCGATCTCTCCGGGCTGCTCGACACCATCGAAATGCAGATGAGGAATGCTCCGGAACGCCTGCAGTGGGCCATGAACACCTGTCTCGCCCAGATCGGGATCGAGCACCCCGAGTATCGCGCCCGGGCCCTCGATATCGGTCACCGTTCGAAGGTCTTCGAGGACTACCCGACCTCCCCTGGCTGTACGTCCCCGTTCGCACCCATCTGGATCACCGAAATGGTGAACCGGAAAACCGACAAGTGAGGCCACCATGAAACTGATGCGCGCCGTAGGCGTCTGTGCCACCACCATTGCCACCTCGGCCCTGCTCGCTGCAGGAGTGGCTTCGGCTTCGGTGACCGTCCCGTTCCAGATCGATCCGGCACCGTACGGGAATCCGAACGGAAGCTTCGATGCGCCGTCGATCCGCTGCGTCGCGGTGGTCGGCGAAGAGTCGGGCGTCGTGACGATCACCGGCGGGAAAGAGGATGGCTGGGGCTGTCTCCTCTACGCGGATGTGCAATGGGTGAACCTGTCGACCGGCGAATCCGGATCTGCCCGCCTGTCGGACGGGCTCAACGGTATTCCGGCATTCGCTACCATCGATACCGGCGCCGGGCAGGTCGCCGTCCTCTTGACCTCGGCAACGGCCGGCCCGGTCACCCCCGGCATCGCCACATTCCAGGTGACGTAGACGGCGTCCGATCGAGAAACACCGCGTCGGGAAGAACACGCTGCATATACTCCGGCAATGCTGATCATCGGGATCATCCTGTTCGGAATACTCATCGGCGCAGGTGCACAACTGATTCTGGGCAAGTCCACGTCCGGAATCGATTGGACAGTAGCGTTTGCCGCAGGCATCGGCGGCTCTTTCGTCGGCGGCCTCCTCATCAGTCTGTTCGCCGGGGACGGTCTCCATTTCCGTCCCAGCGGCATCATCGGCTCGATCGTCGGCGCTGTCATCGTCACCGCAGCGTGGTTCTGGTGGAAGGGACGTACGAGCTCCTCCGTGGGCTGACGTCGAAGGGCCTGTCACACCACTGACGGTGCGACAGGCCCTTCTGGTCCGAGTCAGATCCGAGTGACGTCCAGCCCACCATCGTGGTACTGCGACCGCAGGCGCTTCTTGTCGAATTTACCGACGCTGGTCTTGGGAACCTCGCTGACGACGGTCCAATTCTCGGGAAGCTGCCACTTGGCGACCTTGTCCGACAGGAAGTCGCGCAGCGTATCGACGGTCGCGTCGGCCCCCGCACGAAGCACGACGGCAACCAGCGGACGTTCGTCCCACTTGTCGTCGGGCACACCGATCACCGCTGCTTCGAGAACATCCGGGTGCCCCATGACCGCGTTCTCCAGATCGACCGACGAAATCCACTCGCCTCCGGACTTGATGATGTCCTTGGTGCGGTCCGTCAGCGTGAGATAGCCGTCCGGAGTGATGCTCCCGACGTCGCCCGTGCGCAACCATCCGTCGTGGAACTTCTCGGGCGTCTCGACACCGTAATAGGAGGCTGCGATCCACGGCCCGCGAACCTCGAGTTCACCGATGCTGACGCCGTCGTTCGGAACCACCTCGTCGTCGTCACCGACGAGCCGCGCCTGCACCGACGCCGGGAATCGTCCCTGCGTGTACCGGTAGCGCCACCGCTCGTCGCCCTCGGCATCGACCGGCGGTCGCGCCACCGAGCCCAGCGGCGACGTCTCGGTCATTCCCCAGGCGTGCAGAACCTGCACCTCGTGGTCGGTCTCGAACGCGTGCATCAGCGACGGCGGCACCGCCGATCCACCGATCAGCACCTCCTTCATGAAGGAGATGTCCTGCGGATGCTCTACGAGATACTGGTGCAGTCCGAGCCAGATGGTCGGGACGGCGGCGGCGAAGGTCGGGCGCTCTGCAGCGATGAGTGCGGCGAGCGGCTCGGGCTGCAGAAAGCGGTCGGGCATGATGAGCGATGCACCGATCATGAACGCCGCATACGGCAGCCCCCACGACATCGCATGGAACTGCGGCACCACGGCCAGCGCCCGGTCGCCCTGGCGAAGCGCAGGCCCTTCCGTCGTGCACACTTGCATCGAATGCAGGTAGATCGAACGGTGCGAGTATGCAACGCCTTTCGGGTCGCCGGTCGTGCCGGATGTGTAGCACATCGCGGCTGCGGATCGCTCGTCCACCTCGGGCCAGTCGAAGTCGGTGGGCCGGCCGGCGATCAGGCCCTCGTAGGTGTGCAGCTGCACACCGTCCGGGACCTCGAGTCCGGCGTCCGAGTCGCCGGTCACGATCACATGCTTGACGGTGGTCAACTGCGGCAGCTGCGGTGCCAGCAACGGCACGAGGGTCGGATCGACGATGATCACGTGGTCTTCGGCATGGTTGGCCACGTGGATCAGCTGTTCCGGGAACAGGCGGATGTTGAGGGTGTGCAGGACGGCGCCCATCGCCGGTATGGCGAGGTACGCCTCGAGGTGTTCGCCGTTGTTCCACATGAATGTCGCGACACGCTCGTCACCGTCGACGCCGAGTTCGCGCAGAGCGTGTGCCAGCTGCGCACACCGTTGGCCGACCTCGGCGTAGCTACGCCGGCGCGCGCCGGCATCGGTCCAGGTCACCACCTCCGCCCCACTGTGAACGGAGCTGCCGTGGCGCAGAATCTGCGCGATGGACAAGGGTGCGTCTTGCATGGTGCTCAACATGAATCGCTCCTCTTCGATCGGTTCGCGACCATTGTGTCGTACGCCACCCGATTTCGGACCATCGAGGTGTGCTGCGCCGTGGAACGGACAGTTCACGCATCGGCCGGATAGCGTCACGGAATGATCACCGGTCTGCATTCACCGGTCTACACCGACGAGCCCGAAGCAACACGAGAGTTCTTCCGCGACGTCCGGGACGACGGCTACGGTCTCACCGTCGATGTCGCGGTGCCGGGCGCCGGCAACATCATGCTGTACGAACCTTGCTATGAGCCGCCGGCGTTCCTCGAGCACCGACCGACCGTTCGCCACTGGCAGTATGGAGGCGTGGCAGATCCTCGCGCGATTCCGATGCTCCCCTGCTCGAATATCGACGAGATCGAAGGCTTCTTCGTTGCCCTCGGTTTCGATGTCGCGCACCGCCAGCTCAGACCGAATCCGTACTTGGCTCTCAACGGCCACGGTTTCGATCTGCACTATTACGGCTTGGACGGGCACACACCGGAGAACTCCCACAGCAGCTGCGGCATCGCCGTCGACGACACCGGCCCGATCTGGGGAACCTTCGCAACCGGGCTCCGCGAGGAGTACGGCCGTGTTCCCGTTTCCGGGTTCCCACGTATGACCCGTCCACGGCCACGAAAGAACGCGGATGGGCTGTCCGGATTCAGTCTCGTAGATCCGGCGGGGAACTGGATCCGGTTCATGGCGAGATCAGGGTCGAAGGAATCGCCCACTGAGCACCCCCGGTTGGGGGAAGCACTTCACAATGCGATCGTGCTGGCGGACAGTATGGGGGACGTCGCCCAAGCAGCAAAGCTCCTCAGAGGAGCCGTGAGACGTGCACCGGACGACGACCCGATCCTCGACCAAGCACGGGTCTTCCTCGACGAACTGGAATCCCGATTGCGTGGCAGCTGACCGTGATGCATACGCCCACGTGGCCATTCACACGAATCACATGACCGGACTTGCCGCAGGCAGACGTCATTCCGTTGGACTCCACGCCGATGGAACCGTCGTCGCTGCAGGAAACGGCTCTGCCGGCGAGTGCGACGTTCTCGGATGGCGGAACATCGTCGCGGTGGCTGCCGGGAATGTGCACACCGCCCGGAACACCGGAAGGTCTCACACCGTCGGCCTGCGGGAAGACGGAACCATCGTAGCCACGGGATGGAACGGCGACGGGCAGTGCGACGTGGGCAGGTGGCACGAAATCGTCGCGGTCGCTGCAGGCCGGCGCCGCACGCTCGGAGTGCGGACAGACGGCATCGTTGTGGCTGCCGGCCGCAACAACGAACAGCAGTGCCTGGTCGGCTCCTGGCGCGAGGTCGTCGACATCGCCGCCGGTGACTGGCATTCCGTCGGCGTCCGGAACGACGGTACTGCCGTCGCCACGGGCAACAATCGATTCGGACAGTGCGAGATGGACGACTGGCGCAACCTCACAGCGATCACCGCGGGATACCTCCATACCGTCGGCCTGAGAACCGACGGAACCGTTCTCGCTGCCGGGCAACGCAAGTCGGGAGCGTGCGACGTAGACGAGTGGGCCGGAGTGACGTCGGTGGCCGCAGGAAGTCATCACACCGTCGGCGTGCTCGCGAGCGGCGGGGTTCGCGCCGTCGGCGACAACAGTCACGGGCAGTGCGACGTCCACGGGTGGCACGGCATCGTCGCGGTCGCGGCAGGCTCCACTCATACGCTCGGTCTACGTGCCGATGGCACAGTCGTTGCGGCGGGTGGTCCGAAGGATGGTCGATGCGATGTCGATGCATGGCACGACATCCGGCTACCCAGATCTCGGCCTCATCCGCAACAGCCCTACCGATCGTGACGAGCGACGAATTCGCGAACCCGGTCGATGACCGCTTGCGGCTCATCCACCAGCATCGCGTGGCTTGCATCTGGGAGCATGTGCAACTCGGCCTGGGGCGAGACGTCGCGAACCATCTTCGACGCCGGGATCGACGGAACCAGCCGACTCCGACCTCCGAGCATGATCATCAAGGGCGTTCGGATGCCTTTCCACTGGTCCTTCGTCAGCCGTGTCGGGCGCGGCGTTCCTCGCTGCACGAAGTCGGTCCGAGCGGCCATCAGTAGGTCGAGCATCGTGGATTCCGGAAGCCGTCCCCCCCTCGGCGAACCGATCCCAGACCGCGACGGTGCTGCCCCCACCTTGCAGCAGCACGAGCGGGTCCCCGGTCCCCGAGCTGCAGACCGTCGAGACCATGGTCGACCCGAAACTCGTCTCCACCGAACGATCTTCACGATCGGGCCACTTCGCCATCGCCTTGTCGAAGGCACCCAGAAAATGCTCCTCGGACCGCGCGTTCTCGAACCTCCCGACCATTTCACCCATACGACGAACATAACTCGGCCGGCGGCGGCACATGACCACCGCAATCACTCCCGAATCGACCGGCGGGATGGTGACGCCACCGTGGCCGAGTCGACGCTCCACACACGTACTACATGACGTACATATCCAGGACGCGGAGTGAGCCGTAGAGCCATGGATGTGCCGCTCCATACGTCTACGGATCCCGCCGCGATCGGAATCGCGCGACTCACGCAGGAGAACGCGGCGCCCCCATACCCGGATCGATCCGGGCCGGCCCGTCCACCGTCGGCGACAGCGGGAAGTCGAAGATCGCAGTCGGAAGATAGACCGTGGCACAGGAATTGGGGATGTCCACGACTCCGGACAGACGTCCCTCGATCGGTGCTGCACCGAGGAGAAGGTACGCCTGCTCCGGGCTGTATCCGAATTTCGTGAGGTATTCGATGGCGTGCAGACATGCCCGTTGATATGCCAATTGCGAATCGAGATAGCGCTGTTCACCGTCGAGCGTCACCGAGGTCCCCGAGAATGCGAGCCATTCGGAGAACTGGGGGTCGGTGTTACCCGGCATGAAGATCGCGTTCTCGCTCACCCCGTAGGTGTCCATTCCACCCGGGATCAGGTCGACGCGCAGATCGATGAAGCCACCCATCTCGATGGCGCCACAGAAGGTGATCTCGCCGTCGCCCTGCGAGAAGTGGAGGTCGCCGACCGACAGGTTCGCGCCGTCGACGAACACTGGGTAGAAGATCCGGCTACCCTTGGTCAGGTTCTTGATGTCCTGGTTGCCGCCGTTCTCGCGGGGAGGTGCGGTGCGTGCACCTTCCGCCGCGACACGCTCGAACTCCGCCCCCGCGAGGCTGCCCAGGATCGCACCGTTCGGCTCCGGCGGTAGCGCCAGCGGCGGCACCCGGTCGGGGTCGGTCGCGATCAACGCGGCCTCACGGGTGTTCCAGGTGGACAGCAGATCGTGCGACGGAGCCGTTCCCATCAGCCCCGGGTGCACGATGCCGGTGAACGACACGTGCGGAATGTGACGGCTGGTCGCCTTCTGGCCCGAAAAATCCCAGACCGCCTTGTAGGCGTCCGGGAACTGGTCGGTGAGGAAGCCGCCACCGTTGGGCTTGGCGAAAATGCCGGTGTAGCCCCAGCCCTGTCCCGCGAGCGGGCCGGAATCCTCCTGCGGGATCGGGCCGAGGTCGAGAATGTCGACGATCAGGAGGTCACCCGGTTTCGCGCCCTCGACCGCGAACGGCCCCGACAGCGCATGCACCGTGTGCAGCGGCGCGTTGCGGATGTCGTCGGCGGAGTCGTCGTTGTGGATTTCCCCGTCGAACCATTCCCGGCAGTGCACCCGGAACGACTCCCCCGGCTTCACCGTGGCCACAGGTGGGATGTCGGGGTGCCAACGGTTGTGGCCGATCTTGTCCTGATCGGTGAAGCGGCGGGTCGAGTCGAGGGGAAAGACGACGTCGGGCACTGGACCTCCTGGGTCGGTCGATCTCGGTCAAAGGCGCGTTCAAGGGCGCGGGAGCAGCCGATGCCTCGGGTCGGTCGACACCGGACGCGACGACCGCCGCGGGCCACCGGGGAGCGCACCCGATACGACGCCCGGATCGGACGCCGTGCGCGCTGTAGCGTCGTGAAGGCGCATCGCGGTGGATGCGCCGCGACCGAGACGCGGCGCGGTGATCGCGCGGGGCGCGTGCTGCCCGCACGAGGGGCATGCAGTGGACGGGCCGACGTCGTTCATCGGAATCGATGCGTCGAACGGACCACACTCGGCGCACCGGAAGTCGTACAACGGCATCGGCATCGGCCTTTCGAATGGATCAGCTGCCGAAACCGTAACCGACCAGGCGGTTCCGCGCGCCGCGTCGACGAAATTCGTAACTCCCTGGAAAAGCCGCTGCAATCGGTCCCGTCGGTCATCTGCGCTGTCGGCAGTGCGAGAATCTTTCCGTGCCCATGCCCTCACCGCTCCCCGTCAAGAACGGGGTCGGACCGACACGTCTGCGGGTGCCGACGACCGGTCCCTGGTCGACGATCGCCGAGTACGTCGTGGCGAGATTCGACCATATGGACGCAGGCACCCTCTATCAGCGGTTCGACGACGGCGAGATCGTGGCAGCCGATGGCAGTCCGATCGATCGCAGCGCGGTGTTGGGTACGCATCGGTTCATCTGGTACTACCGCGAACTGCCCGTGGAAGTCCCGGTGCCGTTCCACGAGGAGATCCTGCACATCGACGACGACCTCGTCGTCGTCGACAAGCCGCACTTCCTCCCCACCACTCCGGGCGGTCGGTACTTGCGCGAGTCTGCACTCGTCCGCTTGCGGATCCGTCTGGACAATCCCGATCTGACGCCGATTCATCGATTGGACCGCGCGACAGCCGGCCTGGTCATGTTCTCGGCCCGGCCCTTGACGCGCGGCGCCTATCAATCGCTGTTCGAGAAGCGGCAGGTCGTGAAGGTCTACGAAGCAGTGTCGGCGCGACCGGCAGACTGGAATCCCGACGCGCCGATACTTGCGGGGCACACCGTTCCTGTCACCTATCGGAATCACATCGAGGCGCGTAAAGGCAAGTTGCGAGTGATCGTCGACGACGCCCGAGAACCCAACTCGCAGACTGTGGTCGACGTACTCGGGTCCGGCATGAGCACCTCGGGACGCGCTGTTCTCCATACGATCCTGCGTCCGTGCACCGGGCGCATGCACCAACTTCGAGTACATCTCGCCGCGCTCGGTATCGGAATCCTGGGCGACCGCTGGTATCCCGAGCTCCTACCCGAAGCTCCGGACGATCATGCTCTCCCCCTCCAATTGCTCGCGCGGGAGCTGGAATTCACCGATCCGCTATCCGGATCGACGCGGAGATTCGTCACCCACCGAACGCTGGATGAGGCGCCCGAGTCGGAGCCGGTCGAACAGCGCCACCGATAACTCGGGGGCATTCAGACGACCTTCTTCACCACGCTGGACTTCAGCTGCATCTGACCGAATCCCGGCACCTTCGCATCGATATCGTGGTCACCCACTCCATCGGTGATCAACCGGATTCCGCGTACCTTCGTGCCCATCTTCACGACCCCGCCGCCTGCACCCTTGACCTTGAGGTCTTTCACGATGTGGACGGTGTCGCCGTCGGCAAGCACGTTGCCGACAGCATCCTTGACGACGCGCTCGGCATTATCGACCTGCACCTCGCCGTCTGTGGACCACTCGTGACCACACATCGGACATGTCAACAACGCGCCGGTCTCATAGGTGAACTCGCTGGCACAGACGGGGCACGGCGGAAGCTGATCTGACATAAGAACGGGACGCTATCACATCACCCAGAAGGCCCGTCCACTTGGGAAATCAGTGTTGAGAGGGCCGAGCCGACCCAGCAGTCGACTGGCCTCACCGCACGTCCCCCCAAGAACGCGATGATACGTCCACGCGTTGTACCCCCAGAGGCGGAGCGACAGCCGGGCTACGGTTGTCCGGCTGTAATATCTGCGCTTGTGCTCGACGTTTCTGAGGCCTCCGACCAGGGAAGTGTTGTCGATTATTCGGCGCTACCCGGGCCGGGTGCGCGAAAGTCCAAGATGCCTGCTCTCGACGCACGAGGGTGGACGCTGAAGGTTGCGCTCTCGCAGCGGCCGTGGAGCTTCGTGGCTTCGGTCGGCATGGCGGTCTCCTTCGTCTGCAACGGTCTCACGCCCGTCGTCGTGGGGCGGGCTGTGGATGAAGCCATCGCCACCTCGTCACCCCACCGACTGGGATTCTGGATTCTGATTCTGGGCTTTCTCTTCGTGCTCGCCATCGGCGTGAACTGGATTGCACGCTTCATGCTGATCCGCAGCCAACAGCTGGTCAGCCATGATCTGCGCACCATGGTCACCGACCGCATCCAGGATCCGCGTGGGTTCGCCGGCCGCGAGCGCACCGCCGGCGGCTTGCTGTCGATCGCGTCGTCCGACACCAGCCGGGTCGGCGATATCGTGATGATGACGGTCATGCCGGTGGCCGAGGCGGCGGCCATCACCTACGGCGCCATCATGATGTTCACCATCAATCCCTGGCTGAGCCTGGCCACCCTCATTGGTGGCCCCCTCCTCGTGGTCGTGGCCCTCCGGGTGGCCCGCCCACTTCAGAGCCGTTCGGTGGCACGTCAGCAAGCGATCGCGCAGGCTGCGGCGACCGCCACGGATGTGGTGCAGGGATTGCGCATCCTCAAGGGTCTGGGTGCGATCGTCACTGTCCGGCGTCGTTATGACGAGGTCTCGGATATCGCCTATCACAAGACCATTCGCGCCAATGCGGCCGAAGCGAGCCTCAACGGTGCCACCGAAGCGGCCGGTGCGATCTTCGTCTCCGCCCTCGGCATCGCCACCGGAGTGCTCGCACTCAACGGACACGTGACCATCGGCGAACTCATCACGGTCGTCGGACTGACCCAGTTCCTCATCACTCCGATGACGATGTTCGGCAGGAACCTCGCCTCGCGCTGGGCCTCGGCCGAGGCATCCGGACGGCGAATCCGAGAGGTTCTCGGTGCAGGCTTCGAACGCACCACCGAGGTCGACGCCGCCAGAGCCGCCCGGTTCATGGAGACCCTGCCGACCGGCCTCACCGTGGTACGCGGCACCGACCGCGGGCTGATCTCCCAACTGGAGTCGCTGCCCCGGAGCAAGGTGATCGTCGTCCCGCACGCGGCGGACCTGTTCGACGGCAGCGTCGCCGACAACGTCTACCCGGACCGGGCCACTGCCGAGGAGGCACTCCGCGTCGCCTGCTGCGACGACATTCCGGAAGGCCCCGACAAGCGCGTAGGCGAAAACGGACGCATGCTGTCCGGCGGTCAGCGTCAGCGCGTGGCCCTGGCGCGCGCCATCGCCTTCGATCCCGAGGTCCTCGTGTTACAGGATCCGACCACCGCGGTGGACTCGGTGACGGAGCAGAACATCGCCGAACGGGTGTCCCACCAGCGGGCGGGCAAGATCACGCTCGTGCTCGCCGAGGCACCGGCATGGAACGCTGTCGCGGCCACCCACCTGAGTGTGGAGGATCTGAGGGCCACAGCCGAGGAACTACTGGCAGGGGCCGCCGTATGAGTTCGCCGACGAGCACGACCCCACCGGTCAAGGCCGACACCGCTCTTCGATTCCCTCTGGCCACGCTGAGGCAGGTGCGGCGTGAGGTGACGCGTCAGTTGGGCCGGGTCCGCCACGCGAAGCTGCTGTTCCTGCTCGCACTCGTCCTGCTCGGGCTCGGCGCCTATGCCGGTGTGCTGGTTCCACAGCTGATGGGCCGGATCGTGGACGTGGTGATGGGACACACCCAGCAATCACTGTGGCCGATCGGCGCCGGTCTGATTTCCGCAGCGATCGCCGGCGCGGTCATGAGCGCCTGTGGCTTCTATCTGGTGGCGCGGCTGTCCGAGCGCGTGATCGCGAACCTGCGCCAGGACATGGTCGGCACCGCTCTGGGATTGCCCACCCACCGAGTCGAGGATGCCGGCACAGGGGATCTGGTCAGCCGTTCCACCGACGATGTTGCCGAGCTGTCTGCCGCCGTCACCGAGACCGTGCCGACGCTGTCCACCTCGTTGTTCACGGTCATCGCCACCGTCATCGCCCTGTTCGCGCTGGACTGGCAGTTCCTGATCATCCCGGTGCTCGTCGCGCCGGTGTACTACTTCGCCGCGCACCGCTACCTCGCCAAGGCTCCCGAGCGCTACGCCGACGAACGCGCTGCCATGGCCGAGCGCGCCCGCCGCGTGCTGGAGGCCATCCGGGGTCGTGCGACGGTGCGTGCGTTCTCGATGGAGGACCGCATGCACACCGAGATCGAGAACGCCTCGTGGGGTGTGGTCCGCAAAGGCATCAGGGCCCGCACCACCATGCTCGGCCTCAACGCGTGGATGCTCGGTGCCGAGTTCCTCATGCTGACGATCGCGCTGTCGGTGGGATACCACCTGGTGTCCACCGACGCCCTCACAGTAGGTGCCGTGACCGGGGCGGTGCTCATGATCATCCGGTTGCGTGGTCCCTTGAACACGTTCATGCGTGTGCTCGACGTCGTACAGTCCGGGTACGCCTCACTGGCACGCGTCGTGGGTGTGGTCACCGACCCGCCGGTGCCGGTACCCGACAGCGGTGCCGATGCTCCGCGGGGTCGGGTCGAGCTGCGCGACGTCAGCTTCAGCTACAGCGAAGCATGGGCCGTACGCAATATCGATGTCACCATCGACCCGGGCGAGACCGTCGCCATTGTCGGCGCGTCCGGAGCCGGAAAGACCACGGTGGCAGCGCTGGTAGCGGGATTACGTGTACCCGACGCGGGTGAGGTGCTCGTCGACGGATACCCCGTGTCGTCGCTGTCCGACCGTGAACGCATCGCCCGTCTCGCCATGGTCAGCCAGGAGGTGCATGTCTTCTCCGGAACCCTGCGCCAGGACATGATTCTCGCCAAGCCCGATGCCACCGATGCAGAACTCCTTTCGGCACTCGACCTGGTTCATGCGCGCCCGTGGTTCGATCGTCTTGCTCAGGGCCTCGACGCGGTGGTCGGCGCGCGGGGCATCCAGCTGGATCCTGTGGCTGCACAGCAACTGGCACTGGCTCGTGTCCTGCTTCTCGACCCGGCCGTCGTCATCATGGACGAGGCGACCGCCGAGGCGGGCTCGGTTGGGGCGGGGGCATTGGAAGATGCAGCCGACAGGGTGACCCGTGATCGTTCGGCCCTGGTGGTGGCGCACCGCTTGGACCAGGCGGCGAGCGCTGACAACATCCTCGTCATGGACTCGGGTCAGGTCGTGGAACAGGGCACCCATGATCAGTTGCTCGCTCGTGGCGGTATCTACCACCGATTGTGGTCCGCATGGACTGCCGGCCGACACGAGGTCGGCAACGTCGGTCACGGTGCCGCGGACGCGGAGGTGGTTGGCGGCCACACCGCAGAGATTCCGACCCCGATCTCGCACACTCGGGTGTGACGGCGTAACCGCTCAGCCGGCTGAAGGACGCGGCGGGCCGGTACTTCGCGTCGTTCGTGGTGGAGACGACCGACGTGCTGTTGCCGGAGTGCGATCTCGTTCTCGCGCGACGGCGACCGGGCGTCGACCTGCGACGTCCCGAGCAGCCGATGCAAGTCGACCGCCTGCCGAATCGGCAGTCAATAACTGCTAGACGTTGAACCGGAACTCCACCGCGTCGCCACACATATCAACCTCTGACACCCGGGGTCGCGCGTGCCTCAACAGCACCCCCTCACCGCCGGTGAACTCGATCCCCGCATAGCGTGCCGACCGCCACGCCTCGACGAACCCCAGCTCCAGGTGCAGATTGATCGACGCGAGGCTCCTGGCGTTGATTACGCTGAAGATCGACTCTCCGGGCGCTCGCTTCGAGGCATCTCGGAGCACCTGGCTCAGCAGCCGGGCCGCGACCTTCTGCCGGCGCGCCTTAGGAATGACCGTCAGCCCGGCGATCAGCCACTCGGCTTCACGCTAGGCGCGTCGATGGCAAGTCGCTCACGCGACCTGCAGCGGCGTAATCGCCGCGACCTTGTCACGCAGCACACGCCGCTCGAGCCGCAGCTCGTAGTTCGACTGCAGGTTCATCCAGAACTCCTCGGACGTCCCGAAGTACCGCGCCAGCCGGATCGCCGTGTCAGCTGTAATGCCCCGCTTGCCGTGCACAATCTCATTGATCCGCCGCGGCGGGACGCCGATCGACACGGCGAGCTTGTTCTGCGTGATACCGAAGCCCTCGATGAAGTCCTCCATCAGGATCTCTCCCGGATGGATCGGCGCGATCAACTCCGTTTCAGTGGTAGTCGACGAGTTCGACATCATCTGCACCTCCCTCTCTCCAGACGAAGCAGATGCGCCATTGGGAGTTGACTCGGATGCTGTGCTGACCGCGCCGGTCGCCGGCCAGCCGCTCCAACCGGTTGCCCGGCGGGATCCTCAGGTCCTCGACATCCTTCGCCGCATGGATCAACTCGAGCTTCCGCAAGGTCGCTCGCTGCACCGTCCGGTCAACGCCTTTGACGTACTGCTCATGCCAGATGCGCTCGGTGGCTTTGCTGCCGAACGACCTGATCACACGACCAGCATATAACGCACATCGTCAATAACGCTAGACGTTAAATCGGAACTCCACCACGTCGCCATCGGCCATGACGTAGTCCTTACCCTCCATGCGCACCTTGCCTCGCGACTTGGCCTCGGCCATCGAACCGGCGTCGTCGAGGTCGGCGAACGACACGATCTCGGCCTTGATGAAGCCGCGCTCGAAGTCGGAGTGGATGACACCGGCCGCCTGCGGCGCGGTCGCGCCCTGCGGGATGGTCCAGGCGCGAGCTTCCTTGGGGCCTGCGGTGAGGTAGGTCTGTAGGCCGAGGGTGTGGAAGCCGACGCGCGCGAGCGAATCCAGGCCGGCTTCGTCCTGGCCGATCGAGTCGAGCAGTTCCTGCGCTTCGTCGGGTTCGAGTTCGATGAGCTCGGACTCGACCTTGGCGTCGAGGAACACGCAGTCGGCCGGCGACACGGCGTCGCGCAGTTCCTGCTTCTTCGCGTCGTCGGTGAGCACCGACTCGTCAGCGTTGAAAACGTAGAGGAACGGCTTGGTCGTCATGAGATTGAGCTCGCGCAGCAACCCGAAGTCGAGCGTGCCCTTCTTCGAGAACAGGGTGTCGCCCTCGTCGAGCACGGCCTGCGCCTTGAGCGCTTCCTCATGCTGCGGCTTGAGTTCCTTGTTCTTCTTCGCTTCCTTCTCCAGGCGCGGCACAGCCTTCTCGAGGGTCTGGATGTCAGCGAGGATGAGCTCGGTCTCGATGATCTCGATGTCGCCGAGCGGGTCGACGCGACCGTCGACATGCACGACGTCGTCGTCGGCGAACACGCGCACGACCTGGCAGATGGCGTCGGCCTCGCGGATATTGGCGAGGAACTTGTTGCCGAGCCCGGCACCTTCGGACGCGCCCTTGACGATCCCGGCGATGTCGACGAACGACACGGTGGCCGGAAGGATGCGCTGCGAACCGAAGATCTCGGCGAGCCGATTCAGCCGCGGATCAGGCAGTTCGACGACACCGACGTTCGGCTCGATCGTCGCGAACGGGTAGTTCGCGGCAAGCACATCGTTCTTGGTCAGCGCGTTGAAGAGCGTCGACTTGCCGACGTTGGGAAGTCCGACGATTCCGAGGGTAAGGCTCACAGGATCAGGAGTCTACGTGGTCCTTGCGATGCCGCGTCATCCGCACGCCACCCGAACCAACTGGGCGATACGCGCAGCCTGATCGTCGGTCGGTTCTGCGGAGCCGTTGGTGGCGAGTTCGCCGACCTTCGCGTTCACCTCGGCGTCGTCGGCGCCGCTCTCGATAAGCGGGCAGGTTTCGGTGACGATCGTTTCGATCGACTGGGTTTCACGGTCGGCCGACAGGTTCGGGTAGGCGGCACGGAACGCAGTGACGAATGCGCCGAGTTTGGCGTCGTCGAACCAGTCCCCTGCCCGTTCGGCGACACTGGACGCCGCGCTCTGCACGGAGGAAGCCGCACCCTCCGCGCCGTCCTGGACGGAGGTGACCACGACACCCGCCGAGGTACGCACGTCCTCCGAAGTGGCCGAGTCGTCCTCGCCGCACCCACTGAGAACTCCGGCACATGCGATGGCGATGATCACACATACAACCCTGCGAAAAGGGGATCTCTCGACGCACAACGACATATGTCGAGAATGCCACGCGTTCGCACTGGACACGGGCGTATCCGGCAAACGCGCAACCCAGGGCAGATCCTGCACTCTGGCCGTAGATTGGCGAATATCGATCGAGGCGATGAATACATGCGTGCGGAAGGACCACCGTTGAGCGACTCGAAGAACACCTCCGACCACAAGGCGGGCGACAAGGCTGCCGTCAAGCCCGATCGCGGGGCCTTGATCGGGGTCGGTGGAATCTGGTTGGCGAAGTGGTCGGGCTGCCTGGTTCTCATCGCTGCTGCAGCGGTGGTGCTCGGCTGGATCATCGAGCAGATGTGGGTGATCCTCCTGCCGGTCGCCCTCGCGATCGTCGTGTCGACCATCCTGTGGCCGCCGACGCGGGGAATGACCAAACGTGGGGTTCCGCCCGCGGCAGCGGCCGGGCTGACTCTGGTGCTGTTCTTCGCTGTCGTCGCCGGGATCATCGCCGGCATCGTCCCGTCCGTCGTGGCGCAGGTTCCCGACCTCGCGAACAAGGCCACCGAGGGCATCAACACCGTGCAGGACTGGGTGCAGGGCCCACCGATCAATCTGCAGGACGAACAGCTCGACAACGCGGTACACGTCGTCATCGAACGTGTGCAAGGCAGTGCCGCCTCGATTGCCGGTGGCGTGTTCTCCGGGGTAAGCACAGCGGGATCACTGTTGGTCACGTTGGGCCTGGTACTCGTGCTGACGTTCTTCTTCATCAAGGACGGTCCGAGGTTCCTGCCGTGGCTGCACTCAGTGAGCGGTCGCCGGGCGGGTCGTCACCTCGAAGAGGTGCTCATGCGGATGTGGTCCACGCTCGGCGGATTCATCCGAACTCAGGCACTGGTGAGTTTCATCGACGCGTTGTTCATCGGTATCGGCCTCGTCATCCTGGGTGTGCCCCTCGCCCCTGTGCTCGCCATCCTGACGTTCATCGGTGGGTTCATTCCGATCGTCGGTGCGTTCGTCGCGGGCGCCCTCGCTGTGCTGGTCGCACTGGTTGCGAACGGATTCACCACGGCGGTCATCGTCTTGATCCTGATCATCGCGGTGCAGCAGATCGAGGGGAACGTGCTGCAGCCGGTGCTGCAATCGAAGAGCATGAAACTGCACGCCGTCGTGGTCCTGCTCGCGGTGACAGCCGGGGCGTCGCTGTTCGGCATCGTCGGCGCGTTCCTCGCCGTGCCGGTAGCGGCGGTCACCGCGGTGGTCATCCGCTACGTCGGTGAACAGATCGACGCGCGTGCGCACGAGCGGGAGTCAGCGGAGGACGAGACCGAGGACGAGACGAAGGCCTTGCCCGCGCCGGGCGACACCTCGGCACCCGACCCGAACGCCTCCCCTACCAACTCCTAGGAACGGCTCAACTCACCATCTGCACGGTGGAGCCGGTACGACCACGCAGCACGTGCAGACGGCTCGGGATTCGTTGCCGCAGCTCGTCGACATGGCTGACCACACCCACCACGCGACCACCGGCACGCAATTCGTCGAGGACCCCCATCACCGCATCGAGCGCGTCGGCATCGAGGGTGCCGAATCCTTCGTCGATGAACATGGTGTCGATCACAACACCACCAGCTTCGGCGGCGACAACGTCCGCGAGCCCGAGGGCCAACGCCAGGGATGCCTGGAACGATTCGCCACCCGAGAGCGTCTTGGTGGAGCGCACCGCCCCTGTGTACTCGTCGTGGATATCGAGGCCCAGTCCACCTCGCCTGCCATGACTGCCGGCCGCATCGCTGTGCACGAATTCGTAGCGTCCACCGGACATTCTGCGCAGCCGGTCGGACGCCGACTCCGCCACCTCTTCGAGACGCGCGGCGAGCACATAGGAACGCAACGACATCTTGCGGTTGTTCGCTCCCCCACCGGCGACGACATCGGCGAGTGCCGTGAGTTCGGCCTGCTCGTCGCGTAGCGGAACCAGTGCCTCGTAGGCCCGCTCGAGCCGATCCGCATAGGTCGCGATATCAGTGTGACGGCGGTGCGCCTCGGTCGCGCCAGCGAGTGCGGATTCGAGTGCCGCAGCACCGGATGCGACCACAGCACGCGTCGCCTCGACGTCGACGACCTCGTCGCCGGTGAGCGCATGGATCTCCGGTTCGGCGAGCACGGCGGCAACGATCGCCCGGCGGTTCTCGGCATCTCGGATCTCACGATCGATCTCGGAGATTCTCGACGCAGGACGCAGAGCAGCACGCGCCTGCACCAGGTCGGTGAATCCGCCTTCGGTGGCCGCGATCTCCGCTTCACGCGCCCGTTTCTGCGCGACCGAACGCACCTGAGCGACCCGCAGCCGGGCATCGAGCCACGCGGTGGCGGCTTCCACCAGAGCAGCGAAGCGCTCACGCTTGGCCGACAACGACTCGCTGCCGTCGACTGCCGCTGCGATACGGCGACCGATCTCGTCGGCCTCCGATGCGAATACGGCATCGTCGCGAGCGATGGCGGCCAGAACGGTCTCGGCCTCCCGCTCGCGGGACCGAAGCGCGAGATCGCGCGCGTGGAGATCGTCGACCGCGCGGCGACGTCGATCCAGCTGTGCTGCCGCAGACCCAGCGGTGTCGTGCGCCTCGACGGCGTCGGCGTGCGCTGCGGCCAGGTCGTCCTCGCAGGTGTCGCCGCTGCGCTGTCGCAGGATCGCCACCGTGCTCGTGGCATCGCCGACCGCCGCACGCGCCTCGGTGAGCGCCTTCGCCGCACGTCGCTCGACGGTATGGGCACGTTCTTCGTCGTCCTCGGTCGCGGCGTCGGGTTCGGGTTGCGCCGGCGACGGATGTTCCACCGCTCCACAGACCTCGCAAGGATCGCCCTCGACCAACCTGGCGGCCAGTTCGGCGGCCATCCCCGCGATTCGGCGTGCACGAATATCGAGCAGCGCTTCGTGCGCCAGGTTGTGATCCGTATGGCGCTGCGCGGACACCTTCTCCAGCTGTTCGAGTTCTGCACTGCGCGAGCGCAGTTCACGAGCGGCAGCGAGCGCGTCGGCTGCCCGGTCGCGGGCATCACGGAGTCCGAGGAGCGACGCTGCAGCCTTCTCCGATTCCGCAACTGCGGCCGTCGCCTCCGCGACTCGATCGGGAAGTGCAGCGCGTTCCGCGACAACACCCTCGAGTTCTGCAGCGACGGTCTGTCGCCTCTCCGCCAACACCTCACGGCGGGAGGTGATCTCGGCGATTCGTCGCTGCTGGTCGATCAAGGAGTCGAGCTTGGTCACCTCACTCGACCATTGCTCGTAGCGGGGGCGGATCAGTACGCGGTCGCTGTCGTCGGGCTGTCCGGGCACCTCGTCGAGCAGCGCACGGCCCTCGGCCGACTTCTCGAGAACTGCTGCGGTGGAGTCGAGATCACTGCGCGCAACCTCCGATTCAGCGGCGGCTCCGGCCGCTTCACGATCGAGCACCGCCACCAGCGCCGCGCGATGCGCTGCGTCGCGTTCGACGGCCATCGCTGCGCGCTCCGGCTCTCCGGCGTCGAGTCGGGTCTTCATCTCGAGGGCTTCGCCACGACGTCGGATCCGCTCCTGCAGCGCGATCGCGCTGTCGAGTGCTGCGCGGTTACTGCGGTCGAGTTCGCGGGCCTCCGCGTGCACGACCGCGGTAGCGTCGCGAACATCGGCGGCATCGGCAAGCAACCTGCGGGCCCATTCGACCGGCTCGGCGTCGGCTCCGGCCTCGATACCCGCGGCCGCAGCGACCTTCGCGGCGAGCACGTCGACGGCCTTCTGCTGTTCGGCGAGTGCCTTCGCGCCGGATCCGCGGCGCTCGCGGAACCATTGCTCGACGTCGCCGAATCTCGTGGTGTCGAACAGGCGCTCGAGGAGTTTGCCCCGCTCGTCGCTGGCTGCCCGCAGGAACTTCGCGAATTCGCCCTGCGGCAGCAAGACGACCTGGAAGAACTGTTCGGCGCTCATCCCGAGCAGTCCCTTGACCACGTCGCCGATCTCGGGGATGCGCGACAGGTTCTCCCCCGTACCGTCGAGCCACGTCAGGGTTGCTTTCGCCTGCTGTTTGACGGTGCCGACGCCGCGCTTCTTCGGGCGTTCGAACTCGGGACTGCGCTCGATGCGTAATCGCCGACCCGCAATCGTCGCCTCGAGGCAGACCTGCGGTGCGGCACCTGCGGGCGCATGGTCGGACAGCAGCCTGCGTCCGTCGGCGCGGGAACCGGGCACCGTCCCGTAGAGCGCGAACGCGACCGCGTCGAGGACCGACGTTTTCCCTGCGCCGGTCTGCCCGTGCAGGAGGAACAACCCGTCGGCGCCGAGTTCGTCGAAGTCGACGGCGACAGTGCCGGCGAACGGCCCGAAAGCGGTGATCTCGATCGAATGCAATCTCATGCCGGCACGTCCGCCCGTTCCCCACGACCGGAATCGTCACGCCGCGACTCGTCGCCGATGCCGCGGCGGCGATCACCGTCGCGGAGGGACTGTTCGAACCATCCCGTTTCGCGTGCGGACGGCTCGGATCTGACATCGGTGAGGAACGACGAAGCGATCTCGAGGTCGGTGCGTCCCCTCACCTTCTCGCGGTAGCTGCTCTCGGAGCCCGACGCGGGGCGTTCCCACTGGACGTGCACCGCATGAGGGAACCGTTCCTGCAGCCGCCGCATCGCATCGACCGGGCGGGCCCGGTCGGTCAGGACCGCGGCCACATAGTGGTCCTCGGCCGCCTCGTGAGCCGGATCCACGAGCAGGTCGTCGAGGTCGCCGGTGAGCTGGGTCAGTTCTCGCACCACCGGAAGGTCGACGCGCTCGACGGACGCAAGCCCGGTCTCGTCGAGGTCGACGAGCCACACCGCCTTGCGGTGCGAACGCTCGCCGAAGGAGTACGGCAACAACGACCCCGAATACCGGACTTGCTCGGACACCGTCTGCGGCGAATGCAGGTGACCGAGGGCCACATAGTCGGCGCCGTCGAAAGTGGCCGCAGACACGGTCTCGACACCACCGACCGAGATCGACCGCTCCGACTCCGTCGTCTCACCACCGACGACGAAGGCGTGCGCCAGCACCACGGTGCGGCCGCTGCTCTCGGCGGCATCGGCCTGCACCCGGGCCATCGCGGCGTCGAGGATCTCCTGGTGCGACCGTGCACCGGGCACGTCGAGTTCGGTGCGGGTGATCTCCGGCTCGAGATACGGGATGCCGTAGAACGCGACCGGCCCGTGCTCGTCGTTCAGCACCACCGGCCGAGCGACCTGCGACACCCGCGTGATCAGATGCAGCCCCCCGTGCGCGGCGAAGGCCGCACCCGCTCCGAGACGGACGGGCGAATCGTGATTGCCGGACGTTGCGATGATCACTGCCCCGGCGGCACGGATCGCTTCGAGCCCGGCGTTGCACACCGCTACGGCGTCGGCGCTCGGGATGGAGCGGTCGTAGATGTCGCCCGGCACCACCACCGCATCGACACCGCGCTCCGCGACGAGTTCCGCGACGGCGGTGAGCGCGGCGGCCTGGTCGGCGAGCAGGTCGACACCGTGGAAGGTGCGACCGATGTGCCAGTCGGAGGTGTGCAGGATCCGCATGTCGTCAGACGGTAGAGGAGGACACCGACACGCTCCGGTTCCGGGTAGTTGTCACCGCGGTGCGGCATCATGCGGCTCATGTCAGCTCTCACGGCACTGGGTCTCGTCGTCGCACTCTCCCTCGGGGTAGTGCTCGGCTGGCTGCTGCACGCATCACGTAGCGGCGACCGGGCAGCGCGCGCCGAGGCGAAGCTCGCTGCTCTCGAGGCCAACGAGTCACAGTTACGACAATCGTTGAGCGCGGTGAACGAGGACGCCGCACGGCGACAGTCCGGAGCCGTCGGCGAGCAGGTGTCGCGGCTCGTCGGGCCATTGCACGAGGCAGTCGGCGCGCTGTCCAGGCAGGTCGAGAACGTCGAGCGGAGCCGGATCCACGCGTACGCGGGCCTGACCGAGCAAGTGGAAGGTATGCACCGCACCTCCCAGTTGCTGTCGACGCAGACCCAGCAACTCGTCACCGCACTGCGGGCACCGCAGGTGCGCGGCAGGTGGGGCGAGATCCAGCTCGAACGCGTCGTCGAGCTGGCCGGGATGGTGCGGCACTGCGATTTCGACACGCAGGTGTCGAAGGAGGGTGTGCGCCCCGATCTACTGGTCTACCTCGCGGGCGGCAAGCAGATCGTGGTGGACGCCAAGGTGCCGTTCGCTGCCTATCTCGACGCAGCGCAGGAGGAAGACCCGGCCCAGCGCGATCGGCATCTGACCCGGCACGCACGGCAGTTGCGTACCCACATCGACCAGCTTTCCGCCAAGTCGTACTGGGAGTCGTTCGATCCGACACCGGAGTTCGTGGTGCTGTTCGTGCCGGGCGACCCGTTCCTCGACGCGGCGCTCGGCGCAGACCCGGATCTGCTCGAGTACGCGTTCGCCCGAAACGTGATCCTCGCCACCCCCACCACCCTCGTCGCCCTGCTGCGCACGATCGCCTTCACGTGGCGTCAGGAAGCCCTGTCGCGAGACGCCGCAACCATCCACAGGCTGGGTAGAGAGCTGTATCAACGACTCGGCACGGTCGGCGAGCACTTCGACCGGCTCGGCGGGCAATTGGGCAAAGCGGTCGATTCGTTCAACCTCACGGTGTCGTCGATGGAGACACGGGTGGGTGTCACGGCCCGAAAGCTCAATGAGCTGGAACTTTTCGACGGCGACGTACCCGAGGTCCGGCGCGTCGACTCGTGGCCGCGGCGCAGCACATTCGCAGAAAGTGCAGAAACCGACGGTCCTGTCGACGAAGCAAGCTGATTCTGTCGGGTTACTGTTTACCTTGTGTCTGCATCCCAACGCGCTCGCTCGGCAGTGCCGCTCGACATGCGGTCGTTGGTCCCGTCGCTTCCCGGTGTCCCTTGGTGGGGTGCACCGCTCATCGCTGTCGGCGTGACGCTCGTCGGGCTGCTGATCGATGCGACCCGCGGCGACCAGTTGACGTCCACATTCACTGTCTTCTACGTCCTCGGATGCATCGCGGCCGTTGCCGCGGTCCGCTATCGCGGACTGTTCACCGCGATGGCCCAGCCGCCGTTGTTGCTGCTGGTGGCGGTACCGATCGGTCAGGAAATCCTTGCGTCCGGCAGCACGAGCGGCCTCAGGGAATTGGCGTTGAATGTCGCATACCCACTGGTCAACCGGTTCCCTGCCATGTTGCTGGCCACCGTGGTGGTGCTGGCGATCGGTGCTGCACGGATCTTCGTCGCGAAGCAGAACGTGGGTGTCCGTGCGCGCGCCCCGCAGTCCCGCAGGGCCGCACCGGCGCGCGCTACCGCTGCCCGGACCGCGCGCCGAAGTACTGCGAAACGACCTACATCCGACGCACCCACACGGACCGACGCTCCCCGTAAGGCCTCGTCGCCGCGCACGTCCGCGGTACGCAACCCCGCGGCGCGCGCAGAAGGCGAGCAACCGATGGCGAAGGCCTCGGTCCGCGACGTCGCCGACTCACGCGGCCGTGCGGCAGCTCCCCGCCGTCGGAGCACGACTCCCCCGGCGAGCGACCCGGCGGCGCGCGCAACACCTGCGCCGCACCGTGGCGATGTCGATCCGAGGCGGGAGGCTCCCCAGCGGCGGCGCCCCCGCCCCGAGGAAGCTTCCTTCCGCGCACCGCAGCCCACGCCTATGGCCGGTGCGCCGAGGCAGACCCCGGGGTACCGGCCGCCGGCCGTGCGCTACCGGGATCGCGTCGAAGACTGAGACGAAGTGACGTCTCCCTCAGCGGCGAGCGTCCCGCAGCTCCCGCGGCAGTGCGAACACAAGGGTCTCGTTCGCGGTGGTCACCGACTGCACAGTGTGGAATCCGTGCTCGTCGAGCAGGTCGATCACGCCACGGACGAGGATCTCCGGCACGGAGGCGCCCGAGGTGATGCCGATGGTCTCGACCCCCTCGAGCCAGGCGGGGTCGACTTCGCGGGCGTAGTCCACCAGGTACGAGGCCTTCGCGCCCGCACCGAGCGCGACCTCGACGAGCCGGACCGAGTTCGAGGAGTTCCGCGAGCCGACCACGATCACCAGATCGCATTCGGGTGCCATCGCCTTGACCGCGACCTGACGGTTCTGGGTGGCGTAGCAGATGTCGTCGCTGGGCGGATCCTGCAGCTGTGGGAACTTCTCGCGCAGGCGCTGCACGGTGGTCATCGTCTCGTCCACACTCAGCGTGGTCTGCGACAGCCAGATCACCTTCGATTCGTCGCGCACCGTCACCGCGTCGACCGCGTCGGGGCCGTCGACGAGCTGGACGTGGTCGGGTGCCTCTCCTGCGGTACCTTCGACCTCCTCGTGCCCTTCGTGGCCGATGAGCAGGATGTCGTAGTCGTCGCGGGCGAATCGTTTCGCTTCCTGGTGCACCTTCGTCACCAGCGGGCACGTTGCGTCGATCGTGTGGAGGCTACGGGTGGCCGCAGCCTCGTGCACCGCCGGCGAGACCCCGTGCGCCGAGAACACGAGGACGGATCCTTCCGGGACCTCGTCGGTCTCGTCGACGAACACGACGCCCTGCTCGGCAAGGGTCTCCACGACGTGACGATTGTGCACAATTTCTTTACGGACGTAGACCGGAGCACCGTGCTTCTCGAGAGTCTTCTCGACGGTCTCCACTGCACGGTCCACCCCGGCGCAGTATCCTCTCGGCTCGGCGAGAAGGACGCGCTTCCCCGGCAGCGATGTACCGGGTGACCGTGTGATTCCTACTTCGAGCGGGACAGGCGCAGACATGTCTCCAGAGTACGGGCCGAGCGGTCACACCGACCCGCTCGGCTACCAAAGACACCAATCGTGAGGCAGGGTGAGGGAATGATCCGTCCACCGTTCATGGCACGGGTGGCCGCCGGCGTGGCCGTCACCGCGTACGAAGAGACACTCCGACTTCCGAGTACTGCCGTTGCGCTCCCGATGACCACGGTGAGCCAGATCCTGCAGACGGCGATGCGGATGCAGCAGGTGATGACCGGTCTGGCGATCAAGGGCGATCAGCTGTTCGAAGTGTTCGGATCGGCGCCGGCCGAGGAACCCGAGTGGGCAGTGTTCGACGAGGACGAAGAGCCTCTCACCGGCAGTGATGCATCCGGGAAGCCCGTCGATTCCCCGGCATCCGCATCGGCGGCCGGTCGCTTCGCACTGTACTCCGCACCGCCGGATGAGGTCGCCGGCAAGGGCAGGCCTGCCACTGCCCCCACGTCGACGGAGTCGTCCGCGACCGCAGAGCCGAAGGCACCCGCCGTGGCCGAGGCGAAGAAGGCTCCAGCGAAGAAGGCTCCAGCGAAGAAGACTCCCGCGAAGAAGGCGACCGCCACACGCTCCCCCGCGAAGTCGGCTGTGACGAAAGCCTCACCGGCGAAGAAGTCGGCTGACAAGCCTGCTGCGAAGGCGGCTCCTGCCTCGGCATCCAAGCCGACGCAGCCGGCCGAGATCGCCGAGTACCTCGACTACGACGCGCTGACGCTCGCGCAGCTGCGCGCCCGGCTCCGCACATTGTCGGTCGAAGATCTCACCGCGCTCCTCGCCTACGAGAACGCGAACGCAGGGCGCGCTCCGTTCGTCACGATGCTGTCCAACCGGATCTCCAGCGCCGAACGCAAGTGAGCACAGCTCAGACCGGCGGTCGCACCAACTCGGCGGAGAACCCCTGGCCGGTGCGCACCGTGTCGCAGAAGATCTCCGGGTGGATCGACAAGCTCGGGACCGTATGGGTGGAAGGGCAGCTCACCCAGATCAACGCCCGCCCCGGGACCCGGACCGCGTTCTTGACCCTGCGCGACCCGTCTGTCGACATGTCGTTGCAGCTCACCTGCGACCCGCAACTGCTGCGCGCGTCGGAAGTCCCGCTCACCGAGGGCGCCAGCGTCGTGGTGTTCGGCAAGATCACGTTCTGGCCGGGTCGCGGCAGCCTGGCGTTGCGGATCACCGAGATCCGGCCCGTCGGCATCGGTGAACTGCTCGCCCGCCTCGAACGCCTGCGCAAACTCCTCGCCGCGGAAGGCCTGTTCGATCAGCGGCTCAAGCGTCCGCTGCCGTTCCTGCCCCAGCGCATCGGGCTGATCACCGGCCGGGCCAGTGCGGCCGAACGCGACGTGTTGTCCGTCGCAGAGCGTCGGTGGCCCGCCGTGCAGTTCGATGTGCGCAACACCCCGGTTCAGGGCCCGACCGCGGTACCGCAGATCCTCGACGCGCTCGCCGCGCTCGACAAGGACCCCGACGTCGATGTCATCATCATCGCGCGCGGCGGTGGCAGCCCCGAGGATCTCCTACCGTTCTCCGACGAGGCCCTGTGCCGCGCGATCGTCGCGTGCACCACGCCCGTGGTCAGTGCGATCGGGCACGAACCCGACGGTCCGCTGTCCGATTATGTCGCGGACCTGCGGGCAGCGACCCCCACCGACGCCGCGAAACGCGTGGTGCCGGACGCCGTCGCCGAGCAGGATCTCGTCGACGACCTGCGAGCCCGGGCAGCCGGTGCGCTGCGGAACTGGGTGCGACGGGAAGAACACGTGATCGCCCAGCTGCGGGACCGGCCGGTGCTGGCCGATCCGATCGCCGCACTCGACCGGCGTGCCGACGAGATCGAACGACTCCGGGTGGCCGCGCGCCGCGACATTTCGCGGACGGTTGCTTCGGAGGCAACGACCATCGAACATCTGCGGGCACGCCTGTCCACACTCGGACCTGCGGCAACTCTCGCTCGCGGCTACGCCGTGGTGCAGCGGGTCGTGGCCGACGGCGATCCCGAGGTGGTGCGATCGGTCGACGATGCCCCGCCGGGCACACAGCTGCGGGTGCGAGTGGGTGACGGCGCCGTGCGGGCCGTCGTCATGGGACGAGAGAAGTGAGGATCACGCTGTGAGCGACACGAATTCCGACGTTGCCGAACTCGGCTACGAACGCGCACGCGACGAGCTGGTGAATGTCGTCAAGATGCTCGAGCAGGGCGGCCTGGACCTGGACGATTCACTCGCTCTGTGGGAGCGCGGTGAAGCACTGGCCAAGCGGTGCGAGGAGCACCTCGCCGGTGCACGTCAGCGTGTCGAGAACACGCTCGCGCACGCAGAGGACCCCGACGACGAGTACGACGAAGACGACTAGCCGCGTGCGAGCAGGTCAGGGCGTCAACGGCTCGGCGACGCCGACCGTGGTGGCGAGATCGGTGAACTCCTGTTCGGTGCCCGATCCGCCGACGAGGATGCGGACGTCACCGAAGTCCGACACCCACAGCGCTTCGACGCCGTCGCCCCCGTAGACGGTCCAGTCCCGGGCGCCGATCTGCTGCGCACCGGTGACGCGACGCGATTCGCCGGCCACGAACCGGACGAGTTCGTCCTCGCCGGCGTCGGACTGGGTCAAGCGCACGTAGCGACCGTCGGCAGTGACGAACCCGACGGTGCTCGAATCGCCGCCTTCGTTGCCGGAGATGATGCTGCGGCTCCCCGAGTTGGACTGCCAGCCCTCCGGCACCTCGGGGTGCCGGATGGGGAAGCCCAGCTCCTTCGCGTCGTACTTCAGACCCGCATCGAGGTCGAAGGTCGGCGCAGGACCGGCCGTCGGCCCACCGGGGCTGAAGGAGCATTGGCTCGCGACTCCGGCAATGACCAGCATTGCGACAACCAGCGGAATCAGCGACCAGGCCATATCGCGGGTGTCGTTCAGGATGCGAGGTTTCTTGGAAGCCACGCATCCAGTCTGACAGCCCACCCCGATGAACGGTGCGCCTGCCCTGGGTCCGACACGTCATCGCGGCCCGGGTGATGAGACAATGACCACGCGATACACCCATCCGATCGTGCGGCCCCGATCTCGGCGGCCACATATGTGCCGGCGCCACTCGAGCGCCGACCGACTTTCATCAGGAGGCAGTAGCCCATGACGGCCAGCACCCCACAGCGCCGCGAAGCTCCCGACCGCAACCTCGCGCTCGAACTGGTTCGCGTCACCGAGGCCGCAGCGATGGCGGCAGGCCGCTGGGTCGGACGCGGCGACAAGGAGGGCGGCGACGGAGCCGCCGTCGACGCCATGCGTCACATGGTGAGCTCGGTGTCCATGCAGGGCGTCGTCGTGATCGGTGAGGGCGAGAAGGACGAAGCGCCCATGCTCTACAACGGTGAAGAAGTCGGCAACGGCGACGGCCCACTGTGCGATGTCGCTGTGGACCCGATCGATGGCACCACCCTCATGTCGAAGGGCGCACCCGGCGCGATTGCAGTGCTCGCCGTTGCCGAGCGCGGCGCGATGTTCGATCCGTCGGCCGTGTTCTACATGGAGAAGATCGCGGTCGGCCCCGAAGCTGCCGACGTCATCGACATCACCGCCCCGGTCGCGGAGAACATCCGCCGTGTCGCGAAGGCCAAGAGCATCGCGATCCCGGACCTGACCGTGACGATCCTCGATCGCGAGCGGCACACAGGAATCATCGACGAGGTGCGCGAGGCAGGTGCCCGCATCCGGTTGATCTCCGACGGCGACGTCGCCGGTGCCATCGCCGCGGCACGGCCCGGCTCGGGTGTCGACATGCTGCTCGGTATCGGCGGTACCCCCGAGGGCATCATCGCCGCAGCCGCAATGCGCTGTATGGGTGGTGCGCTGCAGGGCCGGCTCGCTCCGAAGGACGACGCCGAACGCCAGAAGGCACTGGACGCCGGTCACGAACTCGACCGCGTGCTCACCACGACCGACCTGGTGACGGGCGAGAACATCTTCTTCTGTGCGACCGGCGTCACCGACGGCGAATTGTTGCGGGGTGTGCGGTACACGCCGGGCGGCGCAGAAACTCAGTCGATCGTGATGCGCAGCAAGTCCGGCACTGTCCGCATGGTCGAGGCCTACCACCGGCTCAAGAAGCTCGGCGAGTTCTCCTCGATCGATTTCCAGGGTGTCGACGGCGCTGCGCCGCCGCTGCCGTGATCTGACCAGGCCCTTGTGGGGTGCGGGAACGTGTTCGAGTTTCTGCACCCCACAACTGCGCTCGGCGGGCCTACCGTGAAGGGTATGACCGACACTTCCGAGCAGTCTTCCCCTCAATACCGCATCGAGCACGACACCATGGGCGAGGTCCGGGTCCCGGTCGATGCCCTCTGGCGCGCACAGACACAGCGCGCTGTCGAGAATTTCCCGATCTCCGGCCGCGGCCTCGACCGCGCGCAGATCCGCGCTCTCGGACTTCTCAAGGGCGCATGCGCGCAGGTCAACAAGGATCTCGGTCTCCTCGACGCCGAGAAGGCGGAGGCCATCATCGCCGCCGCCCACGAGATCGCCGACGGTAAGCACGACGACCAATTCCCGATCGACGTGTTCCAAACCGGTTCGGGGACAAGCTCGAACATGAACACCAACGAAGTCATCGCGTCGATCGCCGCCCGAGCAGGCGTCACAGTTCACCAGAACGACGACGTCAACATGTCGCAGTCGTCGAACGATACGTTCCCCACCGCAACGCATGTCGCCGCCACCGAAGCAGTCGTGGCAGATCTCGTTCCGGCACTCGAGCAGTTGCAGGGCGCGCTCGGGGACAAGGCCACCGAGTGGCGGACCGTCGTCAAATCCGGTCGCACCCACCTGATGGACGCCGTGCCCGTCACTCTCGGCCAGGAATTCGGCGGATACGCACGCCAGATCGAGGCCGGCATCGAACGGGTGCAGGCCACGTTGCCGCGCCTCGGCGAGCTTCCCATCGGCGGGACCGCCGTCGGCACCGGACTCAACGCTCCGGACGATTTCGGACCGCGGGTCGTCGTCGAACTCGTCAAGTCCACCGGTGTCGATGAGCTGAGACCGGCACAGAACCGGTTCGAAGCGCAGGCCGCACGGGACGGTCTCGTGGAGGTGTCCGGCGCGTTACGCACGATCGCGGTGTCGCTGACCAAGATTGCCAACGATGTCCGCTGGATGGGGTCGGGTCCGCTGACCGGTCTCGCCGAGATCCAGCTGCCCGATCTGCAGCCCGGAAGTTCCATCATGCCGGGAAAGGTCAACCCGGTCCTGCCCGAAGCGGTGACGCAGGTTGCGGCACAGGTCGTCGGTAACGACGCCGCGGTCGCGTGGGGAGGCGCTGCGGGCGCATTCGAACTCAACGTCTACATCCCGATGATGGCGCGGAATGTCCTGGAGTCGATTCGGCTGCTCTCCAATGTCTCTCGGCTGTTCGCCGACCGGTGCATCGTGGGCCTGACCGCCAACGTCGAGCATCTGCGTACGCTCGCGGAGTCGTCGCCGTCGATCGTGACCCCGTTGAACTCGGCGATCGGCTACGAGGAAGCCGCCGCGGTGGCCAAGGAAGCGTTGAAGGAACGGAAAACGATCCGGCAGACGGTGATCGACCGCGGGCTCATCGGAGAGAATCTCAGCGAGGACGAGCTCGACAGTCGCCTCGACGTGCTCGCGATGGCGAAGGTCGAACCCGAGCAGTGACCGATGTCGGGACGGACCATCCCGGCCCCGAAGTCCGGGGCCGGGATTCGGGTCATCCCACCGTCACTTCGGTCTGGCCGTCGATGTAGGTGATGTTGCCGCCTGCGAAGTCGCTCTGCAACCCGTTCTCGATCGGGTGTTCATCGCTGACCGGGAAGCCGAGCTCGCCGCCGGCCCCACCTTCGGCCTCCCACGCAACCCGGATCTCACCCCACACGACGTGTGCATCGGTGTCGGGGCTCCACGCGATGATGCCGCCCTCGAACTCCGCGATGTTGCCGTCGCCGACGTCCTCCTGGTTTCCGGTGGCCAAACCGAGCGGGCTCGATTCACCGCCGACCTCGTTGTATTTGGCGAGGATTTCCCCACTCAGTTCGACAGGTTCGCCGTCCGCCCCGGGAACTGCACTGGTCTGATCCTCCGCAGGCTCGGTGCCTTCCGCCCCCTCAGCGCCTGTGGTGTCCTCGGCGCCGGTGGTCTCGTCATCGCCCTGGGCCTCGGACGCGACGCTCTCGGCCACGGACTCCACGGCGCTGGTGGCACTACCCACCACGTCCTCGGCGGAGTTGTCGTCGCCGCACGCCGAAGCGACCAGGCCGACCGCAGCGAGCGCAGCAACAGCGGCTGCCATTCGACGGTTGATTCGATTCATGGATATCTACTCCTGTCGGGCCACCCGCACCGGTCGTCGCGCACGGGAGAGGACAAGCGGACGTCCCGAACGTAACCGCGAGTGAGCGATGTTCGCTGCCGTTCGGCCCGTATGAGTCCACTTTCTGTGAAGTGCACTTTTCATGCGGCACACGCAGGCCTCGATTCGGTTCCGAGTGGGGCGGTTCGCGTCGACACGACACGAACGAGGTCGTACCATGCCCGGAGTCGACACATGGGGGATCCGATGACCGGCATCGAGACAACACCGACCACGCCCGACACCGCCATCACCACGGTCAGGGAGTTCCTCGAAGCACTGGCCGAGAGCCGACCTCGAGATACGAGGCCACTCATGGACCCCGACATCTCGTGGCACAACACGTCGCTCCCCACCCTGCGGGGCGCCCGCCGGGTCAGCACGATCCTCGCGGGCCTCGAGAAGCCGTCGATCGGTTTCGACGTCGTCGTACACCATATTGCCGCCGAAAGCGCCGAGGTCGTCCTCACCGAACGCACCGACGTGCTCCGCTTCGGCCGCATCGAAGTTGTGTTCCCGGTGTGCGGCACGTTCGAACTGCGCGACGGATTCATCCTGGCCTGGCGCGACCACTTCGACGTCCTGGGCTTTCTCGGCGCAGCTGCGCTCGGCCTCGTCCGCGCCGTATTCCGTCGGCCGTAAACTCTCTGCGGCGACCGAACGGTTCGGTGGCCATCGAACAGGGAGCAGCGACATGTCCGACGCCGAGCACAGCCCGAGATTTGCAGCGGGACTCGAGATCCGGCGCGAAGTGATGGGAGACGACTTCGTCGACCGAGCCTTCGACCGCGCACGGGGCACCGACTCGGAAGAACTTCAAGAGTTCGTCACCGAACATGCCTGGGGTGCAGTGTGGTCGCGTCCCGGACTCGATCGTCGGAGTCGCAGCCTACTCAACCTCGGCATGCTCATCGCACTGCGCGCAGAGAACGAGCTACGCGGCCACGTGCGCGGCGCCGTGCGGAACGGCTTGACCCGCACCGAGATCGTCGAATCCGTGATCCATTGCAGCGCATACTGCGGCGCCCCGGCGGCGCTCGCCGCGATGCGTGTCGTTCAGGAAGTACTCGAGACCGAACTCGGCCCGCTCCCCGACTCCGAGTAGCAGCCCGCGGCGCATGGCCGAATGTCACCTTCGGCTATCTCAGCGTGCCGAAGGTGACATTCGGTCGACGTGCTACGCGCCCGGCGCGAACTCTTCGAGCATCTCGGTGACGAGCGCCGCAATCGGCGAACGCTCGCTCCGTGTCAGCGTGATGTGTGCGAACAGCGGGTGTCCCTTCAACTTCTCGATCACCGCTGCCACACCGTCGTATCGTCCGACACGCAGGTTGTCGCGCTGCGCGACATCGTGGGTGAGCACGACCCGCGACCCGGTACCGAGCCGCGACAGCACCGTCAGCAGCACATTGCGTTCGAGAGACTGCGCCTCGTCGACGATCACGAACGAGTCGTGCAGCGACCGACCACGGATGTGGGTGAGCGGCAGCACCTCCAACATTCCTCTGGCAATGACCTCCTCCATCACCTGCGGGCTCGCGAGCCCTTCGAGGGTGTCGAACACGGCCTGGCCCCACGGGTTCATCTTCTCGGCTTCGGTCCCCGGGAGGTAGCCCAGTTCCTGACCTCCGACGGCGTAGAGGGGCCGGAACACCACGACCTTGCGGTGGGACCGCTTCTCGAGCACCGCCTCCAGGCCTGCTGTCAGAGCAAGTGCCGACTTCCCGGTGCCCGCCTTGCCACCCAGCGACACGATGCCGACGGATTCGTCGAGCAACAGATCCAGCGCGACCCGCTGCTCGGCAGAGCGACCGTGCAGACCGAATGCCTCGCGGTCTCCGCGCACCAGCTGCACCTGTTTGTCGGCGGTGACGCGACCGAGCGCGCTCGATGATCCCCCGAGCAGCCGGATACCGGTGTGGCACGGAAGGTCCCGAGCCGTTTCGAGGTCGAGGACCCCCTCGGCGAACAACTCGTCGATCTGCGTCTTGCCGACCTCGAGTTCGGTCATGCCGCTCCAGCCGGACGTGATCACGTCCTGAGCGTGGTATTCGTCGGCGGTCAGGCCCACTGCACCGGCCTTGACCCGTAGCGGCGTGTCCTTGCTGACGAGGACGACGTCGCGTCCCTCCGCGGCGAGATTCATCGCGCACGCGAGGATCCGCGAGTCGTTCGAATCGGTGCGGAAGCCGGAGGGCAGGACCATCGGGTCGGTGTGGTTGAGCTCCACGTGCAGCATTCCGCCCGCGTCGCCGACAGGAATGGGGCGGTCGAGCCGACCGTGGCGCTGCCGCAGGTCGTCGAGCAACCGCAGTGACTCACGCGCGAACCACCCGAGTTCGTGGTGGTGACGTTTACCTTCGAGCTCGCCGATCACCACCAAGGGCAGCACGACCTCGTGTTCGGCGAATCTCGTGACCGCCCACGGGTCGGAGAGCAATACGGAAGTGTCCAGTACGTAGGTGCGTACGACTGGGACGGAGCGTGTTGCATTCACGTGAGGCTCCTCGACCTGCGCGACACCGCGCAGATTGTTCGGTGGCCGGTCGTTCCCTGGCGGTCCTCACGGACACGAGGGCCGGGTGCCGGCCCCTCGCTCGGACTGTTCTGCCGCACGATCAGGGACCTCCCGTGTAGTCGGCACTGCGCCGCCTACACCACCGACGCTAACCCCGACGCGCTCCGCCCGCTCGTTAGCGGTGAGGCGTGTCGGTGAAGTTTGAGTTAACCGCAGTCGTCGCGTCGGCTCACCGGGTCACGGCCAGCTGCTCGTCGTGCGGAGCATTGCGGTGGGCCGTCGCTTCGAGCGCCTCGATCACCGCGCCGGTCGTCTCGACTCGGCCGACGCGCTTGGCGACGTAGTCGAGTGCCATGACGTGCTCGTCGCGGGAGAAATCTGCGGTGCCGTCGACGACCATGAAGGGCGCGACGTCGCTCATGAACGCGTCGGCCGCGCTGAGCATGCAGCCCATGTGCGCGTACACACCGGTGACGATCAGCTGATCACGGCCGTAGTGTGCGAGCAGCTGCCGGAAGTCGGTGCGCTGGAATGCCGAGTAGCGCCACTTGGTGACCTGGATGTCGGAGAGGTCTGGGGTCAGTTCGTCGATCACTTCGGTGTCGCGGCCCGTGGTCAGGCCAGTGCCCCAGAAGTCGGCGAGGATGCCGCGGCGGGAGGGGTGCTGGTCGCCCGGCTGCATCGTGTAGACGACGGGCACTCCCGCTGCCTTGCAGGCCTCACGGATTCGAACGATGTTGGGGACCACAACGGACAGCGGTTCGACGTCCGGCTGGTAGGCGTCGATGAAGTACTTCTGCATGTCGTGGATCAGCAGGACCGAACGCGAAGCATCGAGGGCCCACTCCACTCTGGCGTCCGGGAGTTCGTCACGGGTGGGCATCGAGTACGGGGAGATGGCGGGAATGGCCATGCGGCGTCGTCCTTCTGGTCTCGGGGCACAAAGGTGGTCTCGAACATGTGCAGCCATCGACACAGCCGCAACGGAGCATAGGCTACCCTAATCCACTGTTCGGGGTGGGTGGCGGACACGCCCGAAACCGAACGACAAAGGACGTGAGCCCGGCCCGCACCGATGTCGGTACGGGCCGGGCTCACACGAAGAGCTGGTCGAGACCGGAAACCCGGTCTACGCGACTCAGATCAGGGGCCAGTCCTCCAAGCCCTCGTACAGCGGGATGTCCTGCGCCAGCTTGCTCACGCGGGCACGCAGCGTGTCGAGATCGGCGCCACCGACGAGGGTCTGCGCGATGATGTCGGCGACCTCGGTGAACTGCTCGTCGCCGAAGCCGCGGGTCGCGAGCGCCGGAGTACCGATGCGCAGGCCCGAGGTGGTCATCGGCGGGCGCGGGTCGAACGGCACCGCATTGCGGTTGACCGTGATGCCGACCTCGTGCAACGCGTCCTCACCCTGCTGTCCGTCGAGCTGCGAGTTGCGCAGATCGACGAGAACCAGGTGGACATCGGTGCCGCCGGTCAGAACCGAGATGCCCTTGTCCGCCACATCGGCCTGCGACAGCCGCTCGGCCAGGATGCGGGCGCCCGACAGCGTGCGCTGCTGGCGGTCCTTGAACTCCTCGCCCGCAGCGATCTTCAGAGCGACGGCCTTCGCAGCGATCGCATGCATCAGCGGACCGCCCTGCTGGCCGGGGAACACCGCGGAGTTGAGCTTCTTGGCCCACTCCTTCTTGGCGAGAATCAGGCCGGACCGGGGACCACCGAGAGTCTTGTGCACCGTGGTGGACACGACGTCGGCGTACGGAACGGGCGACGGATGCAGACCCGCAGCGACCAGACCCGCGAAGTGCGCCATGTCGACCCACAGGTAGGCACCGACCTCGTCGGCGATCGACCGGAAGGCCGCGAAATCCTGCTGCCGCGGGTACGCCGACCAGCCCGCGACGATGACCTTCGGCTTCTCACGAAGCGCGATATCGCGGACCTCGTCCATGTCGATGCGGTGATCGTCCTTGCTGACCCCGTAGGACGCGACGTCGTACAACTTGCCGGAGAAGTTGAGCTTCATGCCGTGCGTGAGGTGACCGCCGTGCGCGAGGTCGAGACCGAGGAGCTTCTCCCCCGGCGTCATGAGCGCCATCAGCACTGCTGCGTTGGCCTGCGCGCCCGAGTGCGGCTGAACGTTGGCGAACTCGGCGCCGAACAGTTCCTTCGCACGGTTGCGGGCAAGATCCTCGACGACGTCGACATGCTCGCAGCCGCCGTAGTAGCGGCGACCGGGGTAGCCCTCGGCGTACTTGTTGGTCAGGACGCTGCCCTGAGCCTGCAGGACCGCGCGCGGCACGAAGTTCTCCGACGCGATCATCTCGAGGGTGTCGCGCTGACGAGACAACTCGCCGGCCATCGCCTGCGCGACCTCCGGGTCGAGATCGGCGAGTGAGGCGGTGTTGACGTCAGTGCCGGGCACAGTTGTCATCGAGGATTCTCCAAGCTGAGGGCGGCAGGATACGGCTTCCAGTCTACGAACCACACCTCCATTCGAGGAACCCGGTCCCCGCAGGTGACCGGGGTCACCGCAGCGAACTCGGCACGAGCGGCTCGTCGAGCAGGCGGAGGAAGCGTTCGGACCGCTCGACACCGACCGGGGCCTGAGCAAGCCACCCACCGAGCAGCCGGTAGCCCTCGACGTAGGTGCTGATGTAAGCGCGCCACAGCGGTGACGACAGGAACCGCAACGATTGCCGCGCGCGTTCCGGGCTCGACAGCGACCAGCGCTGCAGGAACTCGGCGACGTCGTCGTGGCTGCGCCCGCGGTCGTGCAGGAGCAGCGCGGCGTCCTGACGCACCGACAGCAGCCCGGCGGACGCCGCCCCCAGTTGCTCGGCCAGTTCCCCGTCGAAGCGCAGACCGAGATCCGCGTAGATCTCCTGCGCCCAGAGTCCCCACCCCGGCCCGACGATCGCCTCGAGCGCGAGGTCCGCCAGCCCCTCGGCCATGAGGCACTGCGGGGTGTTGACGAGGAACAACGTCTGCTCACCCTGCCCGGCGGCGACGAGGCCCGCCTCCTTCCGGCAGTGTTCGGTGTGATGCCCGGGGTAGGCCTCGTGCGCGATCAGCCGCGGCAGATTCGACATCTGCTGCTCGAGGTCGGAGTTGATCGCGACCCGCGACCGGTAGTCGCCGAGGTAGTAGTTGAACCCGGACCACGGCTTGTCGCCGACCACCTCGTATTCGACGCGTTCGGTCTCCGGCAGCGGGTACACCGCGCGGACCTTGTCGCGGAGCGCGCTCGAGAACGCCTCGACGCATTCTGCGAGCCGGTCGGCGGGGATCACCTCGGTTTTGCGATGAGTCTGCAGCCGCTCGGCGAGCGACACTCCACTGCCCCCTCCCGGCGGCAGGAGCGCGTCGAGGCGACGATGCGCGTCGCGGTAGTCGTCCTCGTTTCCGGGCTCGATGTGCACATCGAAATAGGCCTCGACCTCGTCGACGAATCCGATGTCGTCGCCTGCGAACTTGCGGGCGGAACAGTCCAGTGCCCGCAGGTGGGCATCGAGAAACCGGGTCCGCTCGTCCGAGAGTCCCGCAGCCGGAAGTTCTTCGCGGAGCCGCTTCGCCGTGTGGGATAAATCACGAGGAACCGGTGCGGGAGCGTTCTCTGTTCGACGACGCAACTCCGGGTCGCCGGTATAAGCGTCGACGAATCCTTCTTCGAGGCGGTCGAAAGCCAGCCCCAGCAGCAGGTATTCCCGTACGAATGCGTCCGATCCCATACCCGGCAACCCTAGTCGCTCCCCCGCCTGGACGACGCGCGGTTCCGCTGCGTGCGGGGACCCCGGCGACGCATCATCCTGTGTCAGCGAGCACAATCCCCTGCATGGACACGCAGCGCCACGACCCACGCAGGGGCCGCATCGACGGAATGGGCGTCGTCGGAGGGACGTGCCGATGGCGCGTCTGAGCGAACCCAGCCCGTACGTCGAGTTCGACCGCAAGCAGTGGCGGACGCTGCGCAAGTCCACACCGCTCGTCCTCACCGAGGACGAACTCGTGGGGCTACGCGGGCTCGGTGAGCAGATCGACCTCGCCGAAGTCGCCGAGGTGTACCTACCTCTCGCTCGTCTGATCCACCTTCAGGTCGCGGCGCGGCAGCGCCTGTTCGCAGCGACCGCGACCTTCCTCGGGGAGAAACACCCCGACCGCCAAGTGCCGTTCGTCATCGGCGTCGCGGGTTCGGTCGCCGTGGGCAAATCCACCACCGCGCGCGTGCTTCAAGCGCTGCTGGCGCGATGGGAGCATCATCCCCGCGTCGATCTGGTGACCACCGACGGATTCCTGTATCCGTCGAAGGAACTGATCCGCCGGAACATCATGCACCGGAAGGGCTTCCCGGAAAGCTACGACCGGCGCAAACTGCTGCGTTTCGTCACAGAGGTGAAGTCGGGTGCCGAAGAGGTTGCGGCCCCGCTCTATTCACACATCTCGTACGACGTCATCCCCGGCCAGTACCACGTGGTGCGGCAGCCGGATATCCTCATCATCGAGGGCCTCAACGTCCTGCAGACCGGCCCCCGCCTGATGGTGTCCGATCTCTTCGACTTCTCGATCTACGTCGACGCCCGCATCGAGGACATCGAGAAGTGGTACGTCGACAGGTTTCTCGCCCTGCGGAAGACGTCGTTCTCCAACCCCGACGCACATTTCCATCACTACGCGGGACTGTCCGATCGCGACGCGGTGAGCGCCGCGAAAGAGCTGTGGCACTCGATCAACCTGCCGAACCTGGTGGAGAACATCCTGCCGACCCGGCCGCGCGCGACACTCGTGCTGCGCAAAGACGCCAACCACTCCATCAACAGGTTGCGGCTCCGTAAGATCTGACCGACCCGGTCAGACGCCGAATCGGCGGTGCCGCGCCGCGAAGTCGCGGAGGGCGCGCAGGAAGTCGACCCGCCGGAACTCGGGCCAGTACGCCTCGGTGAACCAGATCTCCGAGTACGCGCTCTGCCACAGCAGAAAACCCGAGAGGCGCTGCTCACCGGAGGTGCGGATGACGAGATCCGGGTCGGGCTGCCCCGAGGTGTAGAGATGGCTGTCGACGCCGTCTACGGTGACCGCGTCGATCAGGTCGTCGCCCGACAGTCCGTCGGCCTGCTTCTTCCGCAGCAGTGCCTGCACCGCGTCGACGATCTCCTGCCGACCGCCGTATCCGACAGCGACGTTGACGTGCGTGCCGGTACGACCCGCGGTCCCGGCTGCGGCCGCACGCAACCGGGTTGCGTGATCGTCCGGCAGCAGTTCGGGAGTGCCGACGATCTTCACGCTCCAGTTCTGATCCGGCGCCGAGATCTCTTCGACGACGTCGGCGATGATCTCGAGGAGCGCGTCGAGCTCCTCCGGGTCGCGACGGAGATTCTCGGTGGAGAGCAGATAGATCGTCGCGGTCTCGATGCCTGCGGCGTCGCACCAGCTCAGCAATTCGGCGATCTTGCGGGCACCCATGCGATGTCCGTGAGCGACGTCCGTGAACCCGTTCTCTCGCGCCCATCGGCGATTTCCGTCGCACATCACCGCGACGTGTCGCGGATGTCGAGCACCTTCGAGCTCCCTGAGCAACCGCCGTTCGTAGAGCCCGTACAGCACGCCGCTGAGTCTCACCGCGTCATCACCACGTGAGTCACATTACGCCCACGAGTTGCCGCGGTTGCGGCGGTGGGCAACACCACTCGCGCGCTCCGCACACATCCCGGTAGCGTGAATCCAACAAACCTACGCAGCCGTAGGTTACTGACCGGTCGGGAAGGATCCGCAGGAATGACGGTCTTCGGAATCGACGAACTGCCCGTCAAGCCCCGCATGCGGGGGTGGATCCACCTCTGGGCATTCGGGGCCGCAGTGGTCGCGGGAATCGTCCTGGTGAGCGTCGCCGCGGTGACGAATCCCGCTGCAACGTGGCCGACCACGATCTACAGCATCACGGTGTGCGGCGTCTTCGGCGTCAGCGCCCTCTACCACCGCGTACATTGGTCGGATCCCCGACATCGGATGTGGATGAAACGCGCCGATCATTCGATGATCTTCGTGTTCATCGCGGGCAGCTACACGCCGTTCGCGACGCTCGCACTGCCGCCCGAGACCGGACGCACCCTCCTGGCGATCGTGTGGACCGGAGCAGCGGCCGGTGTCGCGCTGAAGATGCTGTGGCCGACCGCTCCGCGATGGATGGGGGTGCCCCTCTACCTTCTGCTCGGTTGGGCGATCGTTCCCGTGGCCGGCGACCTCGTGTCCGAAGCGGGAGTCGCCCCGATGGTCCTGCTCCTCGTGGGCGGGTTGTTCTACAGCGGCGGAGCGATCCTCTACGCGACGAAGTGGCCGAACCCATGGCCCTCGACGTTCGGGCACCACGAGTTCTTCCACGCGGCGACCGTGATCGCGGCACTGTGTCATGCGGTGGCGGTGTGGCTCGTCGTCTTCGCGTGAGCGTCGCTCCTCGCAGCAATGGTCACGGATTGATAACATCGAGGCAATGTCTATCTCGCTCCTGTCCTTCGAACTGACCGATACCCACCGCGACTGGTTGATCGACCGTCCACTGACGATCCTGAGTTACATCGTCGTGGCGGTGCTTCTGCGCTATGTGCTGCACAAGGTGATCGATCGCATGACCAAGCCGCGACCTACGGTCGACGAGGACACCAGCACCAAACGATCGATCCTGCGACCGCTCCAAGAACGTGCGGCCAGGAACGGTGTCGGTATCGGCGACCCGGCCGTGCGCGAACGTCGCATCCAACGGGCGCAGACCATCGGTTCGGTGTTCAAGTCGGGTGTCTCGATCGTGGTGCTCGCCTGGGTCGTGTTGCAGACCCTCGCCACGCTCGGGTTCAACGTCGCACCGTTCATCGCGTCGGCCGGCATCGCGGGTGTCGCGCTCGGTTTCGGCGCGCAGAACCTCGTCCGGGATTTCATCTCCGGCATGTTCATGCTGCTCGAGGACCAATACGGCGTAGGTGATGTGGTCGACGTGGGCGACGCGATCGGCACGGTCGAATCCGTCGGGCTCCGCGTGACCACCATTCGCGACATCGACGGCACCCTCTGGTACTGCCGCAACGGGGAAATACTGCGCGTCGGCAATATGAGCCAGGGCCACGCGGTCGCAGTCGTCGACGTTCCCGTCGCCCCCACCGCAAACGTCGACCGTGCCCAGCAGGTCGCCTTCAGGGCGGTGCTGGACACGGTCGAACGTGACGACCTCGCCGCGTTCGTTCTCGAGAAGCCGGAACTCCTCGGAGTGAACTCGGTGACGGCAGGTGCGGTCACCCTGCGCCTCACCGTACGGGTGCGGGCCGGCAAGCAGTGGGCGGTCCGGCGCGCGCTCACCGGCGCGGTACTCGAGGCGTTCGATTCCAGTGGCATCGAGTCGCCGTCACTGATGCTCGCTCCGGTCGCCGGCGCCTAGGGGGCGTCGACCGATTCCCCCGCGGTCACCGAGTCCTCCGCCTTCTTGCGGCCACGCAGGGTGTCGAGCGCGATCACACACAGGAGCGAGACGATGCCCCAGATCGCGAACGTCACCAGATGGGTGCCCACGGAGTCCGCACCGAAGTACACGATCGATCGGATCGACTCGACGGCCGCGGGCATCGGCAGAATGTCGTGCAGCACGCGGAAGATCTCGGGGCTCATGTAGACCGACATCGCACCGTTCGACGCAGGTACACCCAGGAACATCAGGATCGCGACGGCAGGAATGACCGCGAGCATCCCGAACAGCCTGGTGAGCAACGTGGAGAACATTGCTGTGCAGAAGATCGCGACGATTCCGGTACCGAACAGCTGCAGGAAATGGCCGTCGACGGCACCGGTGATCGGATCGGCGATCACCCATACGACAAGCGACATGAACACCGAGAAACCGGCTGCGATCGGGAGCAACTTCTTCAGGCGCATGGCCGCCGGAGCGGCGCTGTTGCCCACCACGGCGAGCATGAACCCGGACATGATCCAGCCCATCGCGACATACATCGTGACCGTGCCCATGGTGTCGGAATCCGGGAGCGGCGCAAGATCCTCCGTGGCGAGCGGCACCTGCATCCCAGCAGAGACCTGCTCGAACGTCATCGCCACCACCTGCTGTTGGCTCATACCGGCGGCCTGACTGGTGATCAGCGTCGCAGTCGGCGACTCGACCGAAGGCAGCACGTACGCGGCGACAACGCTGCGGTCCGCAACGGCGGCGCTCGCTTCGTCGACGGAATCGGACGCGGTCAACTCGAACAGTCCGGTCATGTTCTGTTCGAGTCCGGCCACGGTCTGTTCGGCCTGCTCCATCGTCGCCGCCACCACGGTGACGGGCATCTCACGCGGCGCAGGCTGGTACATCGCGCCGAGCATGATCGAGAACATCATGACGACCATCGCGAGCGGGAAGAATCCGAGAGTGAGGTAGCGGACCCAATTGCGCTCGGGGCGCGGGCCTGCGGTGAGTGAGGCCACCGTGATCTCCGGGTCGCCCCCGTCGGGGTTGCGCTTGCGCTTGATCGCATCGACACCGAGGGTCGCGGCGAGCGCGAGCACCGCACCGATCACCAGGACGAGAACATACGAACCGAGTCCGTCACCATCGAAGTACAGGACCGAGCGGAGCGCCTCACCGGCCGCCGCCGTCGGCAGGAAGGCATGCAACGTCGGGTAGAGCGAGGGCAACGTGTAGATCGACATGCCCATGTTGGACGCGGGAACGCCGAGCACCATGATGAAGAGCATGCCGACCAGCACGGCCATCGGACCGAAGATCTTGGTGAGGAACAGCTGCACCGATCCCACGGCGAATACCGCGAGCCAGGAGATGCCCAGGATCGTAGCGGTATGCCCTTCGATGGCGCCGAGCACCGGGCCGGCGACGAACCACACGAGCGCGGAGATCAGCGCGGACCAACCGGCGAGAAGCGGAATCGCACGGCGTGTGCGAAGCAACTCGGGTGAGTTCGACAACGTGATGCTCCACGGCATGTAGCCCGCAAGCATCAGACCTGTGGCCATGAACATCGCGGCAAGGCCTGCGGTGTCGTTGGCGGGCAGCGGTGCCAGATCTTCGGCGACCAGATCGAGCCCTTGACCGATCACCTGTGGCGCCAGCAGGCCGGTGACGGTGGACGATTGAGAGGCACCCGCGGCACCCGCGGTGTAGACCGTGGCGGTCCCGGTATCCGACAGCGACACCGCGCCCGCAACCTCACGGGCGAAGACGAGGTCGCGCGCTTCGTCGGCCGTGGATACGACCCGGATGTCGACGGCATCGGGATCGGCGTCCTCGAGCGTGCGAGCGAACTGGACGGCCTGCTCGGTCGACCCGGCCACGGCGATCGGCATGTTGTTCGGCGCCGGAGCGTGCATCGCGGCGAGGTACCCGGTGATCATCATCCCGACCATCAGGAAGGGCATGACGAAGACCGCGACGTACCGGCCGATTTCTTCCTTGCGGGCACGAGCGAGGTCGGCTTCGGTCGGCTCGCCGTCGCCCGGCGGTCCGCCTGTGGGTTGCTCGAGGGTGGTGGTGGACATCGGCAGTACTCCTCGAATAATTACGTTGCTTGACTTAAAAACGGTACGCTGCGTGTCTTAAATCCGCCAAGCTGCAAGACTGGTGACGTTCGTCCCACAGCGCCGGAGGACATTGGGCCACAAGGAAGCGACGGAAACAGGCATGGGCAATTACGGCGATCGGGTTCGGCAGTCGCTACTCGACTCCGCGGAAGAACTCTTCGCGCAACACGGCATCGACGCGGTATCGAACCGGCGCATCGCGGAGCACGCCGGCAACTCCAACCACTCCGCTGTGAACTACCATTTCGGCAGCCGTGACGAGCTCATCCGCGCCATGATGCTGCGCTTCAGCGAGGACACCCACGCGCGTCGGCAGGAACTCGTCGCGATGCTCGGCCCTGAGCCCGGGCTGCGCGACCTGCTGAGCTGCCTGATCGTCCCCTTCACCGACCAACTGGCGTCGATGCCCGTCCCGAGCTGGCGCGCACGCTTCCTGAGGCAGATGCGGGCCGTTCCATCGATGACCGAAGCAGTCGCAGCGACCATCACGTCCGATCCCACTGTGGAGGACCTCATCCTCCGTACCCGCGCGCTGCTCACCGAGTGCCCACCTTCGGTGCTCACCGGGCGGTCCTGGATTCTGGGTCGGATCGTCACCGACAGCTGCGCCGACTACGAGGAGCGGCTCGACCACATCGGCGACGAACCCAACTGGACGGGCTTCTCGAATTTTCTCATCGACGCGGCTGCGGGACTGCTCTCGGCGCCGGTGACCAGCGACGGCGACTTCCTCGGAGCCCGCGCCACGCAGACCTGGGCCTGACGACTCAGGTTGCGGCCAGCGCCTCACTCAGATCCCGCGCCGACGTCACCGGCCGATCGCACACGAACCCACGGCAGACATAGGCGGCGGGCGCTCCGTCGACCAGAGGCCGGTCGATGAAGAGCGCAGACGACTCCGGCGCACCGCCGACGACGAGCGATCCGCCCGGCGCCTCACGTCGCGCCACTTCGAGCAACTCTCCCCCGCCCACGACGACCACCTGGAGCGGCCCGCGCACAGCGGCCTCGGCGACGGTGAGCCAGTGCCCCGACGCGCGCGGGGCCCGCTCGAGCAGGAGCGACGCAGCGCTCAACGCGGCGTGGGCGGCCTCCGCGTAGCGGGCCCCGTCGTCGACCGCCGCGGCCAACGTGAGCATCGCTTCGGTGATCAATGCCGCACCGGACGGAGTCGCGCCATCGACAGGGTCGCGCGGCCGCGCCACGAGTTGTTGGGCGTCGTGAGCGGTATCGAACCAGCTTCCCGGCCTGTCCGGATCGGCGAAGTGGGTCAGCGCGGTGTCGGCCAACTGTCTGGCAGGGTCGAGCCACCGCGCGTCGCCGGTGGCCTGGTACAGCGCGAGAAGAGCGGTGATCAGGGCGCCGTGGTCCTCGAGCACACCGGCGGGCGCACCCACCGATCCACCGAGAGACGCGCGCCGCAGTCGGCCGTCCACCAGGTGCGAACTCAACAGCGCGCGAGCGCACGCCGCGGCGGCATCGACCCAGTCCGGCCGTCCCGACGTGAGACCGGCCTCGACGAGACCGGTGATCGCCAGTGCGTTCCATGCGGTGACGACCTTGTCGTCGCGACCCGGCTGCGGCCTGGCCAGCCGTGCCGCGAACAGCCGCACACGAACCGAATCGGAACGAACCTGATCGTCCGGATCGGTGGGCAACTGCAGGACGGAAGCACCGGCCTCGAACGTCCCGGCGTCGGTGACGGCGAACAGCTCCGCAGCCCACGCACCGTCCTCGTCGCCGAGAACATCGACGAGTTGCTGCGGCGTCCACGCGTAGGTCAGCCCTTCGACTCCGTCGGTGTCGGCATCGAGCGCCGACGCGAAACACCCTTCGTCGGTGCGCAGATCGCGGAGCAGGAATTCGACGATGCCTTCCGTCACGCGACGCGGCAGGGGCTCGTCGGTGATCCGGGCGAGGTGCGCGTACGCGCGCAGGAGCAGCGCGTTGTCGTAGAGCATCTTCTCGAAATGGGGCACGACCCAGCCCGAATCGACACTGTAGCGGGCGAATCCCCCGCCGAGTTGGTCGTGGATGCCGCCGCGCGCCATGGCCGCTGCGGTGCGTTCGGCGAGCCCCAGCGTCTCTGCTGCCCCCGTACGTTCGTACCCGCGGAGCAGACCCTCGAGCAGGTTCGACGCCGGGAACTTCGGTGCGCCGCCGAAACCGCCGTGAACCTTGTCCTCGTCGTCCGCGGCCGTTGATGCCGCCGAATCGAGAAGCTCCGGGTCGACCGCGCGGGTGCCCGGGGGAAGCCCGCCGCTGCTGCGCTCGAGTTCGGCGACGATCGCGGCCGCCGCCTTGGCGACGTCGTCGCGGCGGTTGCGCCATGTGTCGGTGATCGCACCGAGTAACTGGGTGAACGACGGCATTCCGCCGCGCGGCACACTCGGGTAGTAGGTCCCGCAGTAGAACGGCCGCCCGTCTGGTGTGAGGAAACAGGTCATGGGCCATCCGCCCTGCCCCGTCATCGCGACCGTCGCATTCATGTACACCGCGTCGATGTCGGGGCGTTCCTCCCGATCGACCTTGATGCACACGAAATCCGCGTTCATCACCGCCGCGGTGGCATCATCCTCGAACGACTCGTGGGCCATGACATGACACCAGTGGCACGCGGCGTAGCCGACGGACAGGAGGATCGGCACGTCCCGGTCACGAGCCTCGGCGAGCGCGTCATCGCCCCATTCCTGCCAGTGCACGGGGTTGTCGGCGTGCTGACGCAGGTACGGGCTGAGGGATTCGGCAAGCCTGTTCGCCATTCCCCCACGTTACGTGCGGTCAGTTCTTTCCGGGGGTGCTGCGACGCCCGTTCTTCTCCACCTCGTCGGTCTCTGCAGAAGTCTCGTCCGTCTTTGTGATGTCCACCGTGGTGGCGCCGCGATCGGTGCCTTCGTCTACCGCCTGGTCGGCCTCGGGACTGTTCGTATCGAAGGTCTCGGGGAGATTGCTCAGGCGCTTGTTCATATTCCAGATGAGCAGAGCAATGGCGGCGAGGAGCACCAGCACAATGGCCAGCCCGACCGGCGACGCCTTGCCGAACTCGGGGCCGGCGGGTTCCTGCGCAAGAACCTCGACTGCCAGCGTGCCTAACGTCATCTCACCTGTCCGTCCTCGATACCCGCGAACAGATCCGACTCGGGGATCTTCGTGGTGACGCGGGTCTTTGCCAACTCGAACTCCTCGGTTGGCCACACCTTCTGCTGGATGTCCAGCGGCACCGCGAAGAACGACCCGTTCGGATCGATCTGAGTGGCATGTGCCCGAAGCGCGTCGTCGCGGTTCGGGAAGTAGTCACCACAGGTTATCTGGGTGGTGACCCGTGCCATGAGATCGCCCTGCTCGGTGCGCCAGCGGCTGAGCCACTCCTCCATCGGGAACGGTTCGCCGCGGCGTTCGTACTCGTCCCGGAACAATTCGATGCGCTTCCGGATGAAGCCGTGCGAGTAGTAGACCTTCCGCACTTCCCACGGCTCGCCGAGCTCGGGATGATAGTTCGGATCGGCTGCCGCCTCGTACGCCGCCATCGACACCTCGTGGCAACGGATGTGATCAGGGTGCGGGTAGCCGCCGTTCTCGTCGTACGTGGTCATGACGTGGGGACGGAACTCCCGGATGACCTCGACGAGCTTGCGTGTGGGCTCGTCGAGCGGCACCACCGCGAAGCATCCTTCGGGCAGCGGCGGCTTGGGGTCGCCCTCCGGAAGCCCGGAGTCGATGAAACCGAGCCAGCGATGCTGCACGCCGAGGTGACGCGCCGCCGCCGCCATCTCCTCGCGACGAACCTCGGGCATGCGATCCCGGATTCCGGGCACATCCATCGCAGGATTGAGGATGTCTCCTCGTTCGCCACCCGTGAGTGTCACGACGAGCACGTCGTGCCCCTCCGCCGCGTAGCGGGCCGTAGTGGCGGCACCCTTGCTCGACTCGTCATCGGGATGGGCATGCACGGCCATGAGCCGTAGTCCGCTCACGTGTTTCCTCCACCTCACCGTCGTATACATCTCGGGACCGGACAGCTACCGCCGGTGCGGGCCGTTCGGATCCCTCCCCTATAGTTCCACCTGACAACTCCTCCGTCAGCCGTGGCCCCACGGGAGCACCCGAACTTCGGCCTGGGCACGAAAGAAAACGATGACCGACACCGCAGAACAACCCCGCCGCAGCGCGAGATATCCGTCGAAGGCACGGACGGCTCGCGGCAAGAAGTGGGGGTTCACCGCCCTCGGCGTCATCGCGGGAATCGTCCTCGGGGTCGTGATGTTCCAGCAGTTCGGGCCCGCTGAGATCGAGTACGAAGTGGTGGCGTTCGAGGTCGTCGACGACGACACCCTCGACATCAAGCTGTCGGTCACGCGCCAGGACCCGTCACAGGAAGCTGTGTGCATCGTCCGTGCGCGATCGCGGGACGGCAGCGAAACCGGCCGGCGTGAAATCCTCGTGCCGGCGTCGGACGCATCGACGGTGGTTCTGGATTCGACGGTCAAGACGTCACAGCGGCCCGGCATGGGCGACGGGTACGGCTGCAGCTTCAACGTTCCGGATTACTTGCGCGCACCCTGATCACAATGCCGTTACGCTGCGATTTCCGCGTGTAACCCGGATCTGGTGCTAGAATATGCGGATACACGGTTCCACCCATTGGGGCCGTGTATTGCTGCATAAGAGACAGTACGACCCCGTTCGCCGCATTCCAGGGGGGAACGACGAGGGTCGTGCTGTTGCGGTCGTTGCGTATGCACGACTTGTCCACGGAGCCGGGGGCTCCAACCCGAAGGAAGTGATCGATGATGACCGAGACCCAGGTGACCTGGCTGACACAGGAGTCCCACGACCGTCTCAAGGCGGAACTGGACCAGCTCATCGCCAATCGTCCCGTCATCGCGGCCGAGATCAACGAGCGGCGTGAAGAAGGTGACCTCAAGGAAAACGGCGGTTACCACGCCGCCCGCGAAGAACAGGGTCAGCAGGAAGCACGCATCCGTCAGCTGCAAGAGCTGCTGAGCGCCGCGAAGGTCGGCGTCGCACCCACGCAGTCCGGTGTCGCGCTGCCCGGCTCGGTCGTCACGGTGTACTACGACGGCGACGAATCCGACAAGGAAACGTTCCTCATCGCGACCCGCGAAGAAGGCGCGCGCAACAGCGAACTCGAGACCTATTCGCCCAGCTCCCCGCTCGGCAAGGCCCTCATCGAGGCCAAGGTCGGCGAGACACGCGAGTACGCGCTGCCGAACGGTAAGACGATGAAGGTGACGCTGGTTTCGGCAGAGCCGTACCACGGCTGATCCCGACGTATGCGCAGCGAGGTCCGGCCGGAATTTTCCGGCCGGACCTCGCTGCGTTCTCACTCGTCAGATGATCCGACGCGCCTTCATATCGGGGAAGACCGTGCCGACGCGCACTACATCACCGGTGGTCGGTGCATGCACCATCTGGCCGCCGCCGATGTAGATCGCGACGTGTCCGGGTCCGCCGGCCTGCCAATTGCCGAACAGGAGGTCGCCCGGCCGGGCGTGCTCGAGCGGAATCTCGGTGCCCACATGCCACTGGGTTTCCGAGGTGCGGGGCAGGGTGATCCCGGTCGCCGCGTGCACCGCGTACGACGTCAGACCCGAGCAGTCGAAACCACCGCCGGACGGCCCGTTGATGTTGCCGCCGCCCCAGACGTACGGAAGACCCAGGAACTTGAATGCGAGGTCGACGACGCGGTTGCCGACGTCGCTCGCACCACCGAGACCGAGGCCGAAGAAGGGCGACAGCAGTCGGGAGAACGCTGCCTCGGTAGCCCGGATCTTTGCGACGTACGGCTTGGTCTGGTTCTCGTAGTCGGGTGACCCGGACGGCATACCCCCGGACCGGCGGACGGCACCCGCACCGGCGTTGTACGCCGCGATCGTCAGGTCCAATGTGTCGCCCTGGACGAGGCCACGCTTCTTCCAGTCGTCGATCTGCTTGTAGTTGTCGCACAGCAGGTTGCCGGACGCCATGACTGGGTCGGCGATGCCGAGGATGTCGATCTTGCCGTCGCCGTCGGCGTCCTTGCCGTACTCGCGCCACGTGCCGGGCATGAACTGCCCCGGCCCCTTTGCGCCGACCGGCGACACGGGTGCCGTGGCTCCGAAACGGAAGCCGTTCTCGGCCGAGTACAGGGCCGCGAGGACGGGTGCAGTGACTCCGTCGCAGATTTCACCGGCCTTGCGCAGCCACGGAGCGAACACCGCGATCGCGCCGATGGGTGCGAGGCCCGTGCCGGGCAGGATCGCCGGAATCGACGGGAGTGTGACGCCACCGATCGTGGCGGTGGGCTGCGGGCCGAGCACCGGCGCCTGGGGTACCGGTGAGAGGCCGAACGCGTTCGGCCTCGACTGCGGTGCTGCCGGCGCGATCGCAGAGTCCGGTCCGGGCTCCGGCGGATGGAGCGCTTCGAGCGCCTCCTCGGGCAGATGAGGCTCGATTGCCGCTGCGACCGAGTCGGTGGTGTCGGCCACGACCTGCTTGGCCTGGTCCTGCACCTGCTCCGGCAGCGACGCCACGAAATCCTCGACCTGCTGGTCGGTGCCCGGGGCTCCCGCCTCGAACGACTCGATCGCGGACGCCACCTGATCTTGTATCTCTGCTGGTATGTCCGCTCCCTGCACGAGCGCACTCGCTGCCGTGGCCACTGCCACGATGACCGCAGACGGGTCTACCGACATACGCAACCCCCACATCCCTCTGGAACGACCCCAACCGTACTTGTGATACCGATCACGGGCACCGCTTCCGCTACTTGATATCACATATATTTAGGAACACGTTCTAGTTGTGAGTCTTGTGGGATCAGTGAGGCTGGAGGTGCTCCCCGTTATCCGTCCGTTGCCTGCGTAGACATGGACAAATCGGTCAGCAACTCCACAAGCGCGACGCCGGCGTACACGTCGGCTTGCTCGCTGTCACCGAACAGCCGGAGGATCGCGTCGCTCTGCTCCTGAGTGACCGGCGTGGCAGCCCCCAGAATCCGCCAGGTGTCTGCGACCGGAACGACCCGTGCGCACAACAGGCCACCCACGGGGACGTCCTCGCCCACCTCGGGCGCGGTCAGATTCCGCCGCTCGCCCGTTCGTACGTCGCGCAGCGTCAGCCCCTCCCCCACCCGGACAGCCTCGACCTCGTGCACCGACCGCTCCACCGGCAGCCACCGCGCAAGAAGATCGCGTTCGTCGTCGGGCAGCAGGTGCCCACGCACCTCCGCGAACTCGGCCAGCCCACCGCCTTCACCGAGCATCACGTCGTCGAGCAACGGATCGGACAGAGCCTCGAACAGGTCGTCGTCGCTGTCGCTGTAGCCGCTGCGCGCCTCTGCAAGAGCGAAGCGATGGTCCCGCCACGAGACCTCCGACATCTGCATGCAGGCCTTGAAGTACAGCCAGGGCGCGCGATCCTCCAGCGAGTACTCGGCCTTGCCGAGATGGCACGCCTTGTACTTACGACCCGACCCACACCAGCACCGATCGTTGCGGCCCAGATCGGGGCGCTCGACGGGCTGGAAGGTCTCCAGCACCGAATACAGTGGGTGATCCGGACCGTCGAGGGACCGGCCCAGCAATGACAGCGCACGGACCGCGTCCCCACTGTCGGAGACATACCGGGCGAGATCCTCGAGCGCCGGATAGAACTCCGAATCCAGGTCTGTGGAACGCTCGAAGTAACGCGCCGCATCGTCGACGCGAGCAGCGGTCTCCGCGGCTTTGCCCGCGATCCAGAACGCCGCCGCGTCAACCTTCCGCGGGCCGTGGTCCTTCATCCACACTGCGGCCCGTTCGATCGACTCCGAAGCGATCGCCTGCTCGAGGAGTTCGTCGACGACCGTCATCGCCACATCGGGGTCGGCCAACGCTGCGAAGAGTCCGGACTTGCCCTCCGCGAACCGCGACTCGAGATCGCTGTCGTCCCCGTCACTGATCGCATCGACCAGCGACGCGAACAACACGACCCCCGGCACTGCCTCGACCGGGACACCGACCTGCTCGGCGTAGGAATCGACTGCGCTCCGCGCGAGATATCCCGCGAAATCGAACCCGGGCGGTGCCACGAGGCCGCCGGACACCTCGAGCCCTTCCCTCTCGATCTGTTCCGACAACGGCAGGGACGGAACGGTGAACGAAGTGGGCGCCTCGAACATCACTGAGAACACCGACGACTCGAGGTACGCCGGGTCGCCCGACGCGAGCGTCTCCCCCAGCACCGCGGCCAACTCGGGAACGGTGTCGGTCTCGGCAGTCGCCGGTGCGATCACCAATCCCGTCTCTGTCACGGTCGCGGCCACGAGGTCGCCGGACGACAATTCGGCGAAGGCACCACGGGGAAACACGAGCGCCTCGTTGCCGAACGGTGCGAGGTCGGCGATGCCGCGATCCTCGAGCCGGTCGGGTTCTTGGTCGATCTCGACGAGGTCGTAGTCCTCGTCGCCGGTCACGAACACGAGCAGCGGGTAGATCTCGTCGACGGGGAGCACAGCGGACGCCACCTCGGCATCGGTGAGCCGATGCGTCAGGACACGGCCTCCGAGGAGCGCGTCGAATGCGGCGTATCGGCCGTCGCTCAGGTAGACCAGCATCGGATGGTCGGGCAGCTCATCGACGGGCAGGATCAGATCGTCGGCGTCGTCACCCGATACGAGCCGCTCCCTGATCTCGTCGAGCGTGAGCGGGCCGTGCTCCCGAAGCAGGGGAAGCACGGCGGCGATCAGTGCATCATCGGCGGCGAGGTCGTAGTCGAAGTCCACATGCGTGATCGTACGGGGCGGGCGCGACGCGCAGGTCGTGGCAGACGACTTCGCCGCGCGAATGTCTCGCTATTCGATCTCCACCACGTAACCGGCACCGCGCAATGCTTCGAGCACTTCACTGCGGTGTTGCGCACCACGGGTTTCCATCGTCAACGCAACCTGCACCTCGTCGAGCGCAAGCTGCCCCGCCGTACGCGAATGCACGACGTCGACGACACTGGCATCGGAGTCCCCCACCACGCTCAACAATCCGACCAGAGCACCGGGTCGATCCGGAATCGACACGCGCACAGCGAGGTATCGACCTCCTGCTCGTAGCCCATGTCCGATCACATGAGTCAGAACCAAGGGGTCGATGTTGCCGCCGGAGAGGATCGCGGCGACCGGACCGTCGAACTCCAGCCCCGCGGTGGACAGCGCGGCCACCGCAGCAGCACCCGCAGGCTCGACGATGAGCTTGGATCGTTCCATGCACAGCACCAACGCCCGGGCAAGGGCATCATCACTGACGGTGACGACGCTGTCGACGTGGTCCTGCACCAGCGGAAACGGCACGGACCCAGGCATTCCCACAGCAATACCGTCGGCGACGGTCGACATGTTCCGCGCTCGTTCGGGGTGGCCTGCCTGCAACGACCCGGGCCATGCGGCCGCACCCTCGGCCTGCACACCGATCACGCGGACCCCCGGCCGGACGACAGCGAGCGCCGCTGCCACTCCGGCCAGCAGACCGCCGCCGCCGGTCGGGACAACGACGGCGCTCACGTCTGGGAGTTGTTCGGCGATCTCGAGCCCGACAGTGCCCTGTCCAGCGACGACATCCTCGTGGTCGTAGGGGTGGATGAACACTGCACCCGTGTCGGCCGCGAACTCCTGGGCCGCCACCAGCGCGTCGTCGATCGTCTGGCCGGCGAAGTGGACGTCGGCGCCGTAGGCACGGGTCGCGGCGACCTTCGGCAGAGCAGCGCCGACGGGCATGAACACCGTCGAGGCGATGCCGAGTCCGGTCGCCGCCCACGCGACTCCTTGCGCGTGATTCCCCGCGCTCGCCGCAACGACCCCGCGCGCACGTTCGTCGACTGCAAGTCTCGCGATCCGGTTGTACGCACCCCGCGGTTTGAACGAGCCGGTGTGCTGGAGGTTCTCGCATTTGAACCACACCGGGACGCCGGTGCGTTCGGAGTGCACACGCGACGGCAACACCGGTGTTCTCCGCATGACGGGCGCAAGCACTTCCGCGGCCGCACGAATCTCCGGTTCTCCTATGCGCACCTGATCGAATGCACCCATCGCCTCAGGGTAAGGGACGCGCTACGCGAAGTCGCGATAGCGCACCCGCCTCAGGACACGTGTGGCCGCACCGCATCGGCAAACAGTTCGAGACCGGCGACCTGCACCTGATACGGCAACGCCAGTGGGCGAGTGTGGATCAGCACGTGGTCGGCGAGTGGTAGGCCGGGATCGTCCGAGAACATCGCGATGAAGGACTCGGCAGTGCCCACCACGGAGGCTCGAGGATCGTATGGCCGTCCCGCCGCCGAACGCGCCTGCTGTTCGAGCGCCCGCAGCTGTTCCACTCGCGCATCGTCGGGAGCGACGACGCACGGACGAGACAATGCCACGCGCCCGGAATCTCCCGACGCGTCTCGGTAACGTGCGATGAGCCCCGCGACGCGCGCATCCTCGAAGCCGACACCGCGCTCGTCGACATTACGGCGACCGGCGACGAGCCCGAGCCCGCGACGTGCGGTGTGGTCGATACCCGCTTCGCTGCCCGTGGTCACCCAGAGCCGCTCGGCGAGACCGGTGGTCTCGGGAACCACCGCACGCCTCACCTCCTGAGAACCGAGACCCGAGGTGGCGCCGTGCAGTACAGCGTCGACCGCATTCCAGTACCGGTCGTGGCGGGTGTCGTGATCGATGCCCCATACCTGTGATGCTGTCGGCGACGACCCGCTGCCCAATCCCAACTGCAGCCTTCCCCCGGACAACGCATCGACGATGGCGGCATCTTCGAGCAGCCGTCGGGGATCTTCGAATCCTGCGGCGATCGAGGCCGTTCCGATCGCGATCGTCGTGGTCTCCCGGGCGATTGCTGCGAGCAGTACGAGCGGGCTGGGGACCACCCCGCCCTGGTCACCGAAACGGTGCTGCGCGACCCAGAACGACTCGAACCCCAACTCCTCTGCGAGGCGTGCCAACCGGATCGCGTCGTCGATACTCCGGGACGGAGACACATCCGTGTCGACGTGCGCGAGCACTCCCCATTGCGTCATGGCGACACCTCTCTCACAGCGGCACCACCATCGGGCTGTCGTCGCGCGGATGCCGCAGGATCTCGGCGTCCACGCCGTAGATCTCGGACAACAGCGCCGATGTCACGATCTCCTCGGGTGTACCGATGCCCCACAGCCTCCCCGCGCTCATCACCGCGATGCGATCACAGAATCGGGCGGCAAGATCGAGATCGTGCAGCGCGACGAGCGCGGTCTGTGCCCGATCCCGGATCACCCGCATCAAGGCGAGCCGGTGGCGCAGATCGAGATGGTTGGTCGGTTCGTCGAACAACAGCACGGACGGCTCCCCTGCGAGCGCCTGCGCAACCAGGACACGTTGCCGCTCCCCACCCGACAGCCGAGCAAAATCCCGGTCGGCGTGATAACTCATGTCGACAGCGTCGAGCGCCGCGATCACAAGCATCGCGTCGGTCTCGTTGTCCGCATCGAACATTCCCTTGTGCGCCGCTCGGCCCAGAAGGACGACATCTGCGACCGTGAGCGGGAAGTCGGACGGAGTGGTCTGCGCGACGACCCCTGCTGTGCGACCGACGAATCGCACCGGACTCCGCCACACATCGCGACCATCGAGGTGGACCGAGCCCGACGCGGGACGAAGAGCGCGATACGCGGTACGCAGCAGCGTCGATTTTCCGCTGCCGTTAGGACCCACCAGGGCAACGACCTCACCCGGAGCGACCTCGAAACTCACGTCGTCGACCAACACTCGCCCGCCCGCGCGTACGGTGATGTTCTCGAATCTCAGCATCGATTCCTCACCGCCGTGATGTGCGGCGCAACAGCCAGACGAAGTACGGTCCGCCCACGAGCGCCGTGATGATGCCGACAGGAAGCTCCCGCGGAATCATCACGGTCCGGGCCACCAGGTCGGCACCGATCGCGAACGCGGCTCCGACCACGAGCGCGACGGGCAGCATCCGCCGGTGATCCGAACCGACCAGGATGCGCGCGATGTGCGGAATCATCAGGCCCACGAAACCGACCACTCCGCTCACCGCGACCAGGATCCCGGTCAGCAGCGTCGACAGCACGATCAGCCCGAATCTCATTCGCCCCACATCGACGCCGAGCGCGGTCGCGCTCTCGTCTCCGGTGAGCAGCACATTGAGGCTTCGGCTGAGCGGCATCAGGGCCAGGCAAGCGAGAGCCACCCCGACGACGGGAAGGGCCAACGTATCCCAGCGGGCAGCACCGAACCCGCCGAGTGTCCACTGCAGGACCTGCCCGGCAAGACTCTGATCGGGCGAGGTCAGCACCATCAGCGATGTCAGTGCGCTCAACACGGAGGATACGGCGACACCGGCAAGGACCAGACGGACGGGATCGAGCGGTCCGCGTCCCCGCGCCACCAGGAGCACGATCACCATCGCAGCGAGCGCCCCGAGAAACGCCGCGATCGGAAGCAGCACGGCCCGGCCGCCCAATCCGAACCTCAGGACCGCCACAGCTCCGACAGCCGCACCCGCCGATACACCGAGAATGCCGGGTCCTGCCAGCGGGTTACGGACGACCGCCTGGATCGTCGCACCGACGAGCGCGAGACCTGCGCCGACGCAGCCTGCAAGCAGAACTCGGGGCAGGCGGGTATCGGCGATGATCAGATCCTGGGATCTGGTCCAATCGGGGGTGATCACGGAGGGGCCGAAGATCCGATGTCCGATGATGCGCCACGCCGTCGCCGCATCCACTCCGACCGACCCCGCAAGTACACCTACGGTGGCCACAACGAGCAGGACGACGAGCGATACGGCGAGCACTACCCGGAAGCGGGCGCGCTGAGCCTGCCCGATCACCCGAACGAGGCAGGGTGGAACTGGCGTGCGAGATGCTCGACGCCGTCGATGGAATACGGGCCCGGCTGGAGTTGCGACAGCGTGATCGTCGGGAATGCCTCGTTGCGGATGGCTGTGGTGGCCGAAATTGCCGGTACCGCCTTCAGGTCCGCGATCTTCGTCGTCACCGACGGCGACTGGTACTGCGGTGTGGTGCCTTCTTCACGTACCAGGATCACGTCGGGATTCCGTTCCGCGACCTGCTCCCACGACACGCTCATCCATCGCTCGGGGACGTCTCCGAAGATGTTGACGCCGCCCGCGGCTTCCATCAACGCGGTGGCCATGCTGTTCGCACCCGTCGTCGAGGCCGTGTCGGTGCCGGACGCGTACAGGAACACTGTCACCGGTTCCTCATCGCCCACCCGCGACCGCACGTCGTCGAGTCGGGCACGGAGTTCGGCAACCGAGTCTTCCGCACGATCGGGGACGCGGAATATCTCACCGATGGTGGTGATTTCGGCGAAGATATCGTCGATGTCCACCGGACCGGTGGCGCAGCCTTCTGGGTTCAGGTGAGTGTCGATGCCGACATCGCCGAGTTGTTCGCGGGTATGACCCGTCTTCTCACTGAAACCGTCGGGGTAACCCGAATAGACGAAATCCGGGTCTGCGTCGATGAGCTGTTCCATGGTGGGCTGCTCGGACGAGAGGATCGGCACCTGCTCGTATGCGTCGGTGTACTCCGGCGCGATCTCGCGTCCCCGCATGTACGCGGTGCCGACCATGCGGTCTTCGAGTCCCAGCTCGAGCATGGTCTCGGTGGCATTGGAGGTCAGCGTGACCGCGTGTTCCGGCGCCGCGGTGTACTCAGTGGTGATGCCGCAGTTGTCGAGATCGACGTACAGCTCCCCCGCTTCCTGCGCGCTGCCGGTGTCCTCGACAGCCTGACCGCACGCGGACACCACGAGAACGACTCCCACAGCCATTGCGGAGGCCATCACCCGGCGCATGCGGGCGCGCCGGTACCCCAGAGATATGTGCACGTCGATCCTTTCCGAGGTCACGCGCCTCGAAATCAGGAACGGACAGCTGGGTGCTCTGGCTTTCGGCAGAATGTGCTCTGCCGATCACAGTGGCGGGACCGCGCCGGGTTCACACCGGCTTCCCCCGTAACGCTGTCCGTTTCGGCTTGGTACCTCGGCAGCCTAACTCACCTGGCACCGCCCGGAACCGGTCGGTCCGGCTCCACTCATGCGCGTGGCTCCCGGAGTTCTTCCGGGAGCCACGGCTGTATTCGACGGGTGGGACTACCGCAGTGCCTGCTCGATGTCGGCGAGGAGGTCGGCGGCATCCTCGATGCCGACGGACAGCCGCACGAGATCATCGGGCACCTCGAGGGCCGAGCCCGCCGTCGACGCGTGGGTCATGGCGCCGGGGTGCTCGATCAGCGACTCGACGCCACCGAGCGACTCGGCGAGGGTGAAGATCTCCGTGCGCTTGCAGAAGTCGAGCGCGGCCTGGCGCCCACCGGCGAGGCGCACCGAGATCATGCCGCCGAACCGGCGCATCTGCTTCGCGGCGGCCTCGTGGCCCGGGTGCGAGTCGAGACCGGGGTACAGCACCTGGGTGACCGCCTTGTGCCCGGAGAGCGCGTCGACGATCTTCTCGGCGTTGTCGCTGTGCCGTTCCATGCGCACCGCGAGGGTCTTGATGCCCCGCAGGGTGAGGAAGGCGTCGAACGGGCCGGGGACCGCGCCTGCACCGTTCTGCAGGAACGCGAACGCGGTGTCGAGTGCTTCCTCGTCGGTTACCAGTGCGCCACCGACGACGTCGGAGTGACCGCCGATGTACTTGGTGGTCGAGTGCAGCACGACGTCGGCGCCGAGCGACAACGGCTGCTGCAGGTACGGCGACGCGAACGTGTTGTCGACGACGAGCTTCGCGTCACCGGTGTGCGCGATGTCGGCGAGTGCAGCGATGTCGCCGATGTTGAGCAGCGGGTTGGTGGGGGTCTCGATCCACACGAGCTTGGTGTTCGGACGCAGGGCCGCGCGCACCTCGTCGAGGTCGTTGACCGCGGCGGGCGTGTACTCGATGCCCCACTGCGTGAAGACCTTGTCGATGAGTCGGAACGTGCCGCCGTAGGCATCGTTGGGGATCACGAGGTGGTCGCCGGGCCGCAGCGCCGAGCGCAGCAGGCAGTCGGTCGCGGCCATACCCGAACCGAACGCGCGACCGTAGGTGCCGCCTTCGAGCGCAGCGAGATTCGCTTCGAGGGGGCGTCGGGTGGGGTTGCCCGTGCGCGCGTACTCGAAGCCGTCGCGCATCTCACCGACGCCGTCCTGGGCGAACGTCGACGACGCGTAGATCGGTACGTTGACCGCGCCGGTCTGAGGGTCGGGCTCGAAGCCGGCGTGGATGGCGCGTGTGGCGAAGCCGTGCTGGGTGTTGTCCGTCATGGTGAAATCGGTGTCCTATCGGCCTTCGGAGATGAAACCAAGCAGATCGTGGCGGGTGATGACGCCGACGGGCTTGCCGTCGTCGATCACCATGAGCGCGTCGGTGTCGCCGAACGCCTTCGTTGCGGAGGAGATCGATTCGCCGACACCGATGTTGGGCAGCGGCGGGCTCATGTGTTGTTCGACGGAATCGGCGAGGTTGGCGCGTCCTTCGAAGACGGCGCTGAGCAGTTCACGTTCGCTGACCGAACCGGCGACCTCACCTGCGGTGACGGGCGGCTCGGCGCCGACGACCGGCATCTGCGAGACGCTGTATTCGCGAAGGATCTCGATCGCGTCGCGCACGGTTTCCGACGGGTGGGTGTGCACGAGCGCCGGGAGGTCGCCGGTCTTGCCGCGCAGCACGTCGCCGACCACGGATTCGTCGGGCTTGCCGTCGAGCGGAGCGCGCAGGAATCCGTACGATGCCATCCACTTGTCGTTGAAGATCTTCGACAGGTACCCGCGACCACCGTCGGGCAGCAGCACCACGACGACGGCGTCGGGGCCTTCACGCTCGGCGACCTCGAGAGCCGCAACCATGGCCATCCCGCACGACCCACCGACGAGCAGGCCTTCCTCGCGGGCGAGGCGACGGGTCATCTCGAACGAATCGGCATCGGAGACGGCGATGATCTCGTCGGGGATGGCGGGGTCGTATGCGGCCGGCCAGAAGTCCTCGCCGACACCTTCGACGAGGTACGGGCGGCCGGTACCGCCGGAGTACACGGAACCTTCCGGGTCGGCGCCGACGACCTTGACCTTGCCGCCCGACACCTCCTTGAGATAGCGGCCGGTACCGCTGATGGTGCCGCCGGTACCGACGCCTGCGACGAAGTGTGTGATCTTGCCGTCGGTGTCGTTCCAGATCTCGGGGCCGGTGGTCTCGTAGTGGCTCTCGGGACCGCCGGGGTTGGAGTACTGGTTCGGCTTCCAGCCACCGGGGGTCTCGCGGGCGAGCCGGTCGGAGACGCTGTAGTAGCTGTCGGGGTGCTCCGGCGGCACCGCGGTCGGGCACACGACCACTTCGGCGCCGTAGGCCTTGAGCACGTTGCGCTTGTCTTCGCTGACCTTGTCGGGGCAGACGAACACGCATTTGTATCCGCGCTGCTGGGCGACGAGGGCCAGGCCGATGCCGGTGTTCCCGGAGGTCGGCTCGACGATCGTGCCGCCGGGCTTCAGTTCGCCCGAGGCCTCGGCCGCGTCGATCATCTTGACGGCGATGCGGTCTTTCGAGCTACCGCCGGGGTTGAGGTACTCGATCTTCGCTGCCACCAGCGCCGATCCGGGTTTGACCACCGAGTTGAGTTTGACCAGGGGGGTATTGCCGATGAGGTCGACGACAGAATCCGCGATGCGCATACCACCATGTTCTCAGACCGCGGTTGCTCGGGGCGTGGTACCCGTCCCGCATCGGGCGAAACGACCGGCCGGGCCGGAGACGACAACGGCCGGACCACCCTGAGGATGGTCCGGCCGTGTGTGCTGAGAACTAGTCGCTCTGGAAGTAGCTGAGCAGTCGAAGGATCTCGACGTACAGCCAGACCAGGGTGACGGTGAGACCGAACGCCACGCCCCACGCGGCCTTCTCCGGCGCCTGGGCGCGGATCAGCTGATCGGCGGCGTCGAAGTCCAGCAGGAAGCTGAACGCGGCGATGCCGATGCACACGAGGCTGAAGATTATGGCGAGAGCGCCACCGTCGCGCAGGCCGAGTCCGCCGTCGATGAAGAAGCCCGCGACCAGGTTGCCGAGCGCGAGAATCAGGACACCGACAAGAGCGCCGACGATCATGCGGGTCAGCCGCGGGGTGACGCGGATCGCGCCCGTGCGGTAGACGATGAGCATGCCGAAGAACACACCGAAGGTGCCGAGGACCGCCTGTGCGATCAGCGTCGAGCCGCCGGCACCGCCGAACGTGATGTCGGTGAACATGAACGACAGCGCGCCGAGGAAGAAGCCTTCCGCGACGGCGTAGGCCAGCACGATGGCCGGGTTGTCCATCTTGCGGCCGAACGTCGCGACGAGGACGAGGGCGAGCCCGATCAGGCCGCCACCGATCACGAAGGGCAGCGCCAAGCCGGTATTGGAGTTGACGAGGACGTATGAGATCAGCGCTGTGACGGCGAGCACGCCGAGCGTGATGCCGGTCTTGGTGACGACATCGTCGATCGTCATGGACCGCTGATCGGTGGGGCGCGCCCACGGATCGGCAGGCGCATGCTGAGGCTGCCCGAATTGCTGGGTGGCCTGAGCGGCGCCCGCTGTCGCAGTGCCGAATGAGGCGTATCCGCCGCCCTCTTGCTTGGGCAGGTTGCGGAACACCGGATTACTGGTGGTGCGCACCGTGCACTTCCCTTCTGATGGTTCGCTTCTGTCCGTTGAACCTGGTTGTCCGTTGAACGAGGCAGCCGCGGCGATAGTTCCCGTCGCGGAGCGGACCGTCTTCGAGCCGCCGAGCGGACCTCGGACAAACCGGACTCTACCGGGTGCGGACCGATCGGGTCACGGTGAACTTACGGTTGCGACCTGCAACTGTGGTCCTGCCGACCAGTTGCTGCAGGTTGCGGTGGTAGCCGAGATTGGAGTTGTGCACGGTCCACAGTTCGCCGCCGTCCCGGAGGACGCGCGCTGCCGCCTCGAACATCTTGACCGCCACCCCGGTGTGCACCGCAGCACCGACATGGAACGGCGGATTGCACACCACGACGTCGACCGAGGCCTCGGGAAGTGAACCGGCGACGTCGTCGCGCAATGTCTCGATGCGGTCGGCCAGACCGTTGGCGGCCGCGGTCGCGGAGGCCGACGCAACCGCCGCGGCAGAGTGGTCGGTTGCGATGACCCGCGCCGAGGGGCGGTGTCGGGCCAGTTCTGCGGCGAGGATTCCGGAGCCGCATCCGAGGTCCACCGCGACACCGATGTCCCGCGGCGTCTGGCGTAGGAAATCGAGGAGGTATCGAGTTCCGATGTCGAGGCGCGGACCGGCGAAGACGGCCCCGTGCGCGACCACTGTCAGGTCGAGGTCGGCCAACGTTTCGGTGACCGGATAGCTCGGATCACCGGGAATCGGCTCTCGGGCCGTGAGCACCCTCGACTTCTGTCGACCTCGTGACGCATGGACCTCACCGAACGAACGCCCGAGGACGTCGTTCATGGCCGGAGTGATGTGCTTGTCCCGGCCACCCGCGAACACGGTGACGTCGGGGGACGCGTGCCGGGCGACGGCCTCCGCGATCTCGGTGAGAGCGCTCAGCGAGCGTGGCAACTGCATGAGCACCACCTGAGCCCCGGCGAGGAGCTCCGCGTCGAGGCCGTGGGAGATGAAGCGATCCGACAGTCCTTCCCGGTCGGCGTTCGCAGCCAGTGCGCGTTCGGCGACGATCGAATCCTGATGAACGCGCAGTCCGGACGCATCGTGTCGCGCGGCGGTGCCGAGGGTGAGCGCACCGAAGTGGTCGTCGATCACGACGACTGATCCGTCGGGCGCGGCCACGAGCGCGGCGTCCGCCTCGTCGAGAATCAAGCGGTCCGCCGCGTCCACGGCAAGCAGATTGGGCGCTTCCACATCGGGGAAGCGCCGCAACCTGTCGAACAACTCGCTGTTTATGAGCACTGCCCCTTACCGGCGTCCTCGATGGCCTGGAGTGTGTCGGCCTGTTCTTCCTCACTCAGGTTCTCCCATTCCGGGAGCTGCTGCTGAGCTTCGGCGACTGCGGCCGCGGCCGCGGTGCGATCCTGGCCCCATTCCTCGAGCTCGTCGAGGTACGGGAGCATGGCCGCGCAGTTGTCCTCGTAGCTGTCGCCGAGGTTCACCGCGGGGCTACTCGGAGTGCCGGACTCGGCCGATGCGGAGGTGCTCGTGGTGGTGGTGTCCTCGGTCGAGTCGGATGACTCTTCCGAGGATCCGCACGCCGCCGCCAGCAGGACCACGCCCGCACCGAGCAGCGCCGCGAGAGTCTTCTTCATGTGTGTGTCCACTTCTCGTCGCAGTGTCGTTTTCGTCCGGGTCGTCGGCTTCGTCGACGCGCCCCGGCGGCACAAAGGTAATCGAGGCCGGTGGAGCGATCGGCGCCGGGCGTGCACCCAGCGGGACTATCCTGGAGAAACACCTGAACGAGGCATCCCGATGACCGAAAACGACCCACTCGCCACCCGAGCCGCGCCGGTCCTCACCGCGAACGAGGCCGACACCGTTCGGGCGCTGACTGCTGCCGGATTCACCGACCGGGAGGAGATCGGGCGAGGCGGTTTCGGCGTGGTCTACCGATGCCGTCAGGAGTCGCTCGACCGGACGGTCGCGGTGAAGGTTCTCAGCACCACCTTCGACCCCGACAACCTCGATCGGTTCCTGCGCGAGCAACGCGCGATGGGCCGGTTGTCCGGTCATCCGCACATCGTCACCGTGCTACAGGCCGGCACCGGCGACACGGGACTGCCGTACCTGGTGATGCACTACCACCCGCACGATTCGCTCGACGCACGGATCCGCCGGCACGGTCCGCTGGAGTGGCCCGAGGCGATCGGCATCGGGATCAAGGTCGCGGGAGCGCTCGAAACCGCGCACCGCAATGACGTACTGCACCGCGATGTGAAACCCGGCAACATCCTCATCACCGAGTACGGCGAGCCGCAACTCACCGATTTCGGCATCGCACGGGTCGGTGGAGGGTTTCGCACGTCCTCCGGAGCCATCACCGGATCGCCGGCGTTCACCGCCCCCGAGATCCTGCGTGGCGACACCCCCGCCGCCGCGGCCGATGTGTACGGGCTCGCGGCGACCCTGTTCTGCACGATCACCGGCCACGCCGCCTACGAGCGTCGGGAGGGTGAGAAGGTCGTTGCCCAATTCCTTCGGATCACGTCGGAGCCCATCCCGGATCTCCGGGGTGGGGGGCTCCCCGACTCCCTGTGTGAAGTGCTCGAACGCGCCATGTCGACCGATCCGGCGGCACGTCCCCGGTCAGCCATGGAATTCGGGGAGGAGCTCCGGCAACTCGAACGCAGCTTCGGTTTGCCCGTCGACGACATGGCATTACCCGAGGACGCTCCGCGTCGCTCGGCCCACGAGTCGCTGTCCTCGACCGCCTCGACGACCGCTTCAGGAGGTCTACCGTCGACGTCGTTCACGTCGCCGTCGACTTCCCCCGCAACTCGCTTCCGACCCCCGGCCGCGAACCGACCACTCATCGACCGCAGCCGGCTGATCGATCTGCTGCGGGCAGGCCAGCGGCGCCGGCTCACCGCGATCCACGCACCCACCGGTTTCGGTAAATCGACCCTCGCCGCACAGTGGCGCGACGTGCTCGCGGACGACGGCGTGGAGGTCGCGTGGCTCGCCGTGGACAGCGACGACAACAACGTCCTGTGGTTCCTCACCCACCTCGTCGAAGCCGTCAAACAGGTCCGGCCGCAGCTCGGCCGCCAACTCGCGCAGATCCTGGAATCACGCGGCGACGACGCCGAACGCTACGTCCTGAGCACCTTGATCGATGATCTGCACCGCGCCGGTGTCCACATGACCCTGATGATCGACGACTGGCATCGCGTGACCTCGTCCGAGACGATCGCCGCACTCGACTTTCTTCTCGAACGCGGATGTCACCACCTCCAGATCGTCGTCACCAGCCGCACACAGGCGGGACTGCCGCTGAGTCGCATGCGGATGCGCGACGAACTCGTCGAACTCGATTCGAGCATCCTGCGTTTCGACATGGACGAGTCCGATTCGTTCCTCCGCGAGATCGGTGGGCTACACCTCGATCGCGAAGACGTGCAGGATCTGAACAAATCCACCGAAGGATGGGCGGCAGCACTGCAGCTCGCGTCGTTGTCGTTGCGCGACAGCGAGGATCCGACGGGAATGATCGGGAACATCACCGGACGACACCACGCGATCGGCGAATTCCTCGCCGACAACGTCCTTTCCACACTCGAGCCCGAGGTCTACGAGTTCCTGTTGTCCACGTCGATCACCGAATCCATCAGCGGCAGCCTTGCTGCAACCCTCACCGGGAATCCACGAGCGCAGGCAATGCTCGAGGAGATCGAACAGCGCGACCTGTTCCTTCGGCACATCGACGACGAACGAGTGTGGTTCCGATACCACCACCTCTTCGTCGATTTCCTCCGCCGAGGTCTCGAGCGCGACCACCCGGAGGTGATCTCGGACCTGCACCGTAAGGCTGCCGCGTGGTTCGAGCGACACCACATGCTCAGCGAGGCCGTCGACCACGCACTCTCGGCAGGCGACGAGCCGCACGCGGTGGACATCGTAGCCGCCGACGGCATGTATTTGATGGAACACTCGCGCATGGCGACGTTACTCGTGCTGATGGCCAAACTGCCGCCGCACGCGGTAGCGACAAGCGCCCGCCTGCAACTGGTCTCGGCGTGGGCGCTGGTCACGCTCAATCGGGAGGCCGAGGCCGAGAAGGCCCTCGACGCTGCACGGAGCCTTGTCGGGCACTCCGATCTCGCAGAGGACGAGATCGAGGCAATGCTGATCGAAGCCGACGTCATCGACGGGGCCATGGCGATCTACGCCGACCGCATCGTCGGCGTCCACAGGCTCGTCGCCCCCGCTCTCGACGCTGCCGACAGGCTGTCGCCCTGGGTTGTCTCCGCCGCAGCGAACGTGGCCACCTTCGCCGACATCTACCGGTTCGAGTTCGACAGCGCCCGCGCGCGCCAGAGTTGGGCCGAGCAATTCCACGCACGCACCCGTGGCGCATTCACAGCCGTCTACGGCGAATGCCTGTCCGGCATCGCCGCGAGCGAACTCCTCGACATCCATGACGCCGAGTCCCACTTCCGCAAGGCCCTGAAGCTGGCTCGTCGCAACGGTGGGATCCACTCGCACGCAGCTCGTCTCGCAGCGGCGCTACTCGGGGAGTTGCTGTACGAATCCGGTCGGATCACCGAGGCCGAAACCTTGCTCGACGAAAGCCAGAAGCTCGGTATGCAGGGCGGGGTACCCGATTTCATGATCGCAAGGTTCGTGATCGGTGCGCGTCTGAAAATGCTGCGAGGCCGCCGCGACGAGGCCACGACACTCTTGAACGACGGCCTCCGCGCAGCCACGGATTTCGGGCTACCCAGACTACGGGCGCGCGTCGAGAACGAACGCGCCCGGCTCGGACTTCCCGTCATCTCGAGACATCCGCGGTCGATGCCGGAGTCCGTCGAGCCCGACCCGGACGGCGTCGTGGAGGTCATCGAACAGGTGGAGGACGCCACGGCGATCCGCCTGTTGTACAGCAGCGGAGACCCCGATTCCATTGCGCAGGCCGTCGAGTGGGCTCGGCTGTGGCACCGGCGCACCGCAATCAACGGACGACGCCGTGCACACCTGCAGGCCGCCCGGCTCCTCACCGCATGCCTGCACGCAGAGGGAAGCTTCGAGGAGGCAGAGCAGATCCTCGCACCGGCCGTCGAGATCTGCGGCGACCGCGGCATGCTGCGGTACCTCGTCGACGGCGGAGCGCACGTCGTCGACGTACTCGCCTCGCTCCGCGACAGGTTGCGTGAGGATCGATGGCCCAAGGACTGGCCCGTCGTCGACGCGGCGTTCCTCGACGAGATGCTGCGACTCACCGAAACCGGAGAAACCAGCACTGAGCTCTGAATACGGCACACTTCGAGCATGGCCAGTCTTCCCGGAGGTGTGCGAACCCGATTGTGGCGCGATGGTGTGCTCGTCGCGGACGGGCTCCCGCTCGACGACATCGCCGAGCATCTAGCGGACGAGCGCGCGCTGGTGTGGGTGGACCTCCACGAACCTGGACACGCCCAGCTGAGCGCACTCGCCGCCGAGCTGGAGTTCGACCCCCACGCCGTCGAAGACGCGGTGGCGCGCAGCGAGCGCACCAAGGCGACCCGCTACCCCACCCATACCTTCGTCACGGTGTACGCGACCCACCTCCAGCGACAGTCCGGTCGGGACACAGTCGAATCCCGCCTGAACACCACCCGTGTGTCGGCGTTCATACTGCCGCGGGGAATCGTGACGGTACGTCGCCGCGGGCCGTTCGACATCGACGAGGTCACGAGACGATGGGCCGATCACGCCGACCTCATGCGGTTCGGAACCGGTGCACTCCTCCACGGGTTGCTCGATGTGATCGTGGACGGCCAATTCGAGACCATCCAGGCCCTCGACGATGCAATCGAGGACATCGAGGACAGCCTCTTCGGCGCCACACCGATGAGCCGGGAAACACAGCACCGGATCTATCGTCTCCGCAAGGAAATCGTCCAACTCAGACGCGTCGTACTTCCGATGCGCGAGGTCGTGAGCGCGGTGATGCGGCACCGCGCCGAGAACGGTAACCATGCCGAACTCGACGGTTGGTACACCGATCTCTACGACCACGTGATCCGCGCGACGGAATGGACCGAATCACTACGCGACATGGTGACCACTCTGTTCGAGACCAACTTGTCGCTGCAGGATGCCCGCCTGAACACGGTCATGAAGAAACTCACCGGTTGGGCCGCCATCATCGCGGTCCCCACTGCGGTCACCGGGTGGTACGGCATGAACGTGCCCTATCCGGGCTTCGATGAGCCCTGGGGCGTGCTCGTCAGCGCCTGCATAATCGTAGGGTCGGCGGGGCTGCTGTATCTCCTGTTCAAGCGACGTGACTGGCTCTGACCAGTGCGGTGTGTTCAGATGAGCGCGAGGATCAACACGACGATCAGCACCACCACGATGAGCACTGCGATCACCCATGTCACGGAGTTTCGGCGAGCGCCGGAATCACTACCGACGAGTTCGGGGTCCGCGTCGGGTGCGCCACCGATCGGATCGTCATCGTGCGGTTGAGCCATGTCACCTCCTGTATCCGTGGGTACTCACGCAGTCTCGCACGCGCGCGCCTGACGGGTGGATGTTTGCGCTCCGGCTGTTCGGGTATGCGGAGACGGCACGAAGATTCCATCGGCAATCACGAGGAGGATCGATGGCCGACTTCATCGACAAGGCCAAGCACAAGGTAGAAGAAGCCACCGGCAAGGCCAAGGAAAAGACCGGCAAGGCCACCGACGACCGCGATCTCGAGGCCGAAGGCAAGGGCGATCAGGCGTCGAGCGGCCTCAAGCAGGCCGGCGACAAGGTCTCCGACGCTGTGGACGACGTGAAGAACGCGTTCAAGAAGTAGCGAGAGTCCCCCATACGACGGTAGGTGCCAGGGAATCCCCCGGCACCTACCGTCGTGTCGGCCGCCTATTCCGAAGTGCCCTCGGTGCTGTCGAAGAAGTGCCAGGTGCCGTCGTTCTCGTGCTGTGCTTCCATTCGCCAGCCGAGCTCGGTGTTGTCGGCCCGCACGTCCACGAACCACGCGTGCGCGTCGTCGGCGCTCGCGATGTCCTTCGTGTCCACTACGTCACCATGGGGATCGATCACTCTGTACGTTGCCATGTCGTCGGGCTTCCCGGCGCGGGCACCGCTCAAACCTTGTGCTGCCCGGGTCAGGTGCCGAGGCGCCCGGAGAGCAACTCCACGCGGTGCAGGCTTGCCCCGTCGAGACCGACGATCTGCGCGGTCTTCCCCTTCTCTGCGTACTTCTGGAGCACCGAGTCGAAGGTCGCGACCGTCGACGCGTCCCACACTTCGGCAGCAGTGAGGTCGATGACGACGCGGTCCGGGTCGTGGGCGTAATCGAACTGGTAGACAAGGTCGTTGCTCGACGCCCAGAACAGCTCACCCGACACCGTGTAGGTGCGCACACCGTCGGCGTCGTCGACCGCCTCCACCCGCGTCATGTGCGCGACCCGGCGCGCAAACGCCACCATCGCGGTGAGCACGCCCGCGACGACACCGACGGCGAGGTTGTCGGTGGCCAGGGTTCCGATCACCGTCACGAGCATGACCAGTGTTTCGCTGATCGGCATCAGCTTCAGGGTGCGCGGGGTGATGCTGTGCCAATCGAACGTGGACACGGCGATCACGATCATCACCGCAACGAGCGCTGCCATCGGGATCGCACCGACCACATCGCCCACCGTGACGCACAGCAGAAGCAGGAACAGGCCCGCACAGAACGTCGAGATGCGGGTGCGGGCGCGTCCTTCCTTGACGTTGATCATGGTCTGGCCGATCATCGCGCAGCCACCCATACCGCCGAACAGGGCTGCGGCACCGTTCGCGACGCCCTGGCCCCACGCCTCACGGGTCTTGTCGGAATGGGTGTCGGTGATGTCGTCGACAAGCTTCGCCGTCATCAGCGACTCCATCAATCCCACCAGCGCCAGGCCGACTGCGTAAGGCGCGATGATCCCGAGGGTCTCGACTGTGAACGGCACATCCGGGATCATCCACGCGGGGAAGCCGCCGGGCAGCTCGCCCTGGTCGGCGACGTCCGGAACATCCACGCCGAACAGCACGACGATGCCGGTCAGCACGATGATCGCGATCAGTGCGGCCGGGACGGCGGTGGTGAGTTTCGGGATGAACACCACCATCGCGATGCCGAACGCGACCAGCGGGTAGACGAGCCACGGCACGTCGAAAAGGTGCCCGAGCTGGGCACTGAAGATGAGGATCGCCAGCGCGTTGACGAATCCGATCATCACCGAACGCGGAATGAAACGCATCAGTCGCGCAACACCGACCAGTGCCAGCACGATCTGCAACGCCCCTGCCAGCCAGACCGCAGCGATCAGGTAGTCGAGCCCGTGCGACGCCACCAGTGGCGCGATGACCAGGGCGGTCGCGCCCGCAGCCGCCGACACCATCGCCGGGCGTCCACCCACGAACGCGATCGTGATGGCCATGACGCACGACGTGTACAGCGCCACCTTCGGGTCGACGCCCGCGATCACCGCGAACGAGACGACCTCGGGAATCAGGGCCAGAGAAGTGACCAGCCCCGCGAGGATTTCGGTGGTCAATCTCCGAGGCGAGCGGAGAGTCGAAAGGACGGTATTCACCGCTGAAGTCTAGGCACGCCCGCCGTGGCGTCGCGCGTCACCGCGGTGCCGGGTGTAGAGTTGGACCATCGACCGGTTCGCTACATCCGGACATCTTCCCCGATACGGACCTCGATGATCATCCCCCGAGCTGCACGCTCCTGGTTTTGCGTACCCCGCACCCGCGTGTTCCTCGTCAACACATGAAGTGATCGCAGTACCCGAAAGGACTCTTATGAGCCAGTACACCGAAGACACCGGCCCGCTGTTCCTTCAGCCGGTCAACCCGAACCAGCCCGAGCCCGAAGTGGTGGAAGCCGAGCACCAGAGCTCACCCGAGCCGTTCGACTACACGTCGATCTTCTCGTCGCGCGGAGCCTGAACCATCTATCTCCTCGCGAACTCGGCGAGTGCCTCCGAAACCGGTTCGAGGCGCCCGTCGTTCCGCTCGCCGGCTGCAGTGAGCACGTCGATGTGGTTGTAGCCCGGCAACACGACCGGCACGTCGTCCGGATGTTCTGATTCCGGCAGTGCGATACCTCCGGTGCCCTGCAGCGTGAGGATCGGATGCCGCGCGACCCCGCCCCTGTGGATGTGATGCGTCGCGAACGACCCGGCCGATCCCAGCGCCAGATCCGACGGCAGCCGACTCGGGAAGTACCACTCGGTGAAATCGAGTGGGGGCTCCGACAGATTGCGCGCCAGTTCAGCGATCGACGTGACCTCACTCGCCGGAGTCGTGTAGCGCGCCTCGTCCGGAAGTGACTCTTCGGATCCCACCTCGTCGTAGTCGAGCCACCGGTAGAGCGTCTCCTGCCTGCCGTACACCGACGGTGACGCTTTCGGTGCGTCGCCGAACAATCCCGTCCCCACTATCTCGGGTGTGCTCGGGACCGGAAACAGCTTGTCCTGCACAGGGGATCCCGTGATGAAACCGACGCTGGCCTGCAAGAAACCGAACGGCTGCGAGTTGTCGTCGAGGATCGCTCCGAGCACCGCCTCGTTGGTGGCATTCAGTGTGCGTACATCCGGATTCCCGGTCGCGAACATCGCAGCGTCCTTCGCGAGCAGAGCCCGCAACGTCCAGTCGACGTTGGGGTTGTGCGGCAACCGCTCGACGAGATCGTTGGCGCCCTCCGGGTCGAGACGTGCTGCGAGACCTGCGAGAGCGAGCAGGTTCGTCGTCTCCGGGTTGATCACCGCCGGAAGTGCCAGTACCGGCATGGCCCCGGTGATCGCTCCCGTCGCTGCGTCGACCGGAGCTTTCACGATGTCGGGAATCTGCGGGAACGCTCCACCCACCGGTGCGGGAGACTTCGCGACGATCGCGGTGTCGAGTGCGAAATACCCCGAGCACTGGTTGAATCCGGCGTCGTCGAGGGTGTGCGGGTTACCGTCGAAGTCCCATTCGGCGAAGAACCCGGTGATGAACCCGCCCAGCGAATGCCCACCGCACAGCACCTTCTCCCTGCGGAGTTGTGGGTCGGGAAGTTCGTGTCGCAGGAGGTCGTACTGGTCGCGCAGGGTCTGTTCGAGTCCGACGTGCGCGAGCCACGCGACGTCGATGCCCGTCGCGTAACCGGCGAAGCGTGCTCCGTCGATCTCGGCGTCGTGGAAGTAGTAGTCGGTGGCAGTGTCGAGGTCGCCGGTCGCGAGTGCCGCCTGAACACCGGCGTGGTCTTCGAGGCAGTTCGAGCGGCGGTCCAGAGCCCAGAACTCGACGTGCGCGCCCCGCTTATCCGCGGCGACGACGGTATTGCGGGCGACGCTTTCGAATGCGCCTGCACCCTCGAAGATTCCGGGCTGTGCGACGAAGATGCGGTCGGCAGCCGCCGACTCGGCGGGCCCCTCCGCTGAACGCCACCGCAGGTAGGACAGCCGGTCGCATTGTTCGGGTCGCGGACCGACGTTCTCCGGCAGCGGGACAGCGATCGAGACCACGGATCCGATCACTTCATCGGCGAGCGGTGCTGTGGAGGTGTACGTCGTCTCGGTTCTGTCGTCCTGAGCGGAGGCTTGTGGAGCGGCGACGACGCCGACAGCGAATGCCGTTGCTGTCGCCAACGCGACCCGTATCGCAGTGCTCCCCATCCGATCCCCCAGTGCTTCTGCCCGACCCCCACGTCAGGATTCAGCAACAGTAGCGGAGACACAGCGATGAAACACGGTCTGCGGACGGAAACAACAGTTCGGGGAAACTCGGCGATGAAAAACACGCTCCGCGGACAGAAACAACAGCTCGGGGAGGCCGCTTCTGTCCGCCGGTGTTGTGGTTGTGCGGCACAGTCGTCGAGGTCGGTCTAGGCTATCGCGGTGATCCTCGAACATGCGCCGCTGCAGGTGGAACCCGGTCGCGCTTCCGAATTCGAAAGCGCGTTCGCGAAGGCCGAGCAGATCATCTCGCGCATGCCTGGCTTCCGGACAATCAGCCTGTCCCGCTGCATCGAACGGCCCGACGCCTACCTACTTCTCGTCGAGTGGGACACCCTCGAAGACCACACCGAGGGGTTTCGCGGCTCACCCGAATACCAGGAGTGGCGCCGGCTGCTGCATCACTTCTACGACCCCTTCCCGACCGTCGAACACTACGAGCGGATCAAGTAGCGATTTTGGTGATTCTGACCTCGCCATACGCACGTCAGACCCACCCAGATCGTCGTCGAACGTGAACGAATCCACGCACTCTGCGACTTCCGTAGACATCGCGTACAACGCTGTGCCAAGATCATCGCCACAAAAGAAAAAGGTGCCCGCCGCGAGCTTGGACCCTCGCGACGGGCGTCGTCCGACTATCGAGGAGTCGAACGTGGCACAGCATACCCATGCCCGATTACAGGGCGGAATCAGACGCGGCCCACGCCTGGCCGACAACTTCACCGTCATCTCCAACGCCGTCATCAACGACGACCGGCTGAGTTTTCGCGCCAAAGGCCTGCTCATCATGTTGCTCAGCAAGCCCGACGATTGGCACATCCGCTCCGAATGGATAGCACGCCACTCCCCCAAGGAAGGCCGCGACGCCATCCGCGCCGCGATGCGCGAACTCGCCGAAGTCGGTTATCTGGTGGTCGAGAAGTTCCAGGACGAACGCGGACGGTGGATCACGATTCAGACCATCTACGAAGAACCGCGTGGTGAAACCCCTGTTCCGCCGAGGCCTGGGAAACCACCCGCCGGAGCCGCCGACATCGGAAAGCCCGTCCCTCTTACAAGTACTCGGAAACCAAGAACTGAAACGAACAACGACGTCGTGGCGTCGTCGACTCGTCCTGGAACAGACGACGACCGCGTCCTGGGTTCTCTCGAAGCCGCAACCACGGCCGCAGGTCTGGTGGCGTCGTTCCGACGCATCAAGCCAGCTCAGAAGTGCGAGATCCTCGCGCTGGCCGCGCTACACGGCGTCGACGCCCTCGCGTCGGCCGCGAAACTCTCGCACCGGCCGGCGAACCCGACGATGCACGTGCACGGTTGGCTGCGCCTGTGGCGCGCACTGCCCGCACCCCGGATGCCTCTGCCTCCCAGGTGCGGGCAGTGCGACGAATACGGCTGGCTCGACGACGACGAACACGGACGCGCCGTGCGGTGCGGTTGTCGCGTGCCGGTGGCCGCCTGACTCACGCCACGTCGACGACACCACCGCACGACGTCGTCGGGATGCTCCACAGCGGAAGGCTGTTGACGGCACTCACCGTGAACTCGACGGCGCCGGGACCCGAATTCAGGTCGAATGTCACCACGTCATTGCCAGGATTCGACACGGTCGCGGTGTCGTAGAGCGTGCCACGCTCGCCGGTGTCGACGTTGTGCCAGTCGAGCTTCACGTCGGTCTGATAACCGCCGGTGAAGAACCACAGGCTCGCCACATCGGGCATCTGGAGTTGTGTTCGGCCAGGCTCGGTCTGCCAGCTGAACAGGCGCGCCGGCGCGTAGGGCTGGTCGAGGATGTACGGGCTCACCCCCCAGCACCGATCCATCGGTACCTCGACCGTGTCGGCCGCGGCCGTACCGGTTCCTACCGCGAGTCCTGTGAGCATCCCGGCGGCAGCGATCGTGGCGGCGCCGGCGCGGCGAAGGGCTCGTGAAGACATACTTGCACCTTTCTTATCGGAGACAGTCCGGCCAGTTCACCATGAATACGAACACTTTTGGTGGTTTCAACCGCGGACGCAGCGATAAAACGCGGTACGCGGACAGAAACAACAGTTCGGGAAGGATGTTTTTGTCCACTGGCGTTGTGGTTGTCACGACATGTTGTTCGCAGGTCTCGACCCTGTTTCAGCGTCGGTTCCGCGGCCGGAGCTCCAGCTCCAGATTCTCCGGTCTGATCGTCAGAAGTTCTGCCACAGACAACTCGTAACCGGGAATCGGCACAATGTCGAACCGGGTGAGGATGCCCGCGAGCGCCAATACCGCCTCGTGGAGCGCGAACTGTCGCCCGATACAGGCCCTGGCACCCACACCGAACGGCTTGTAGGCGTGCGCCGGACGCGCGCGCACAGCTGCAGGCAGGAATCGATCCGGATCGAACGTTTCGGTGTCCTCACCCCACAGCGCCGGGTCGCGGTGCAGAGCGAGTAGGACCACGAGAATCGGCTGCCCCTTGGAAATCCGGTACCCGTCCAGCGTCGTGTCGGTGCGCGCCTTGCGGAAGAAGGCCGGACCGGACGGCCACAACCGCAACGTCTCGTCGACGATGCGCCGCACGTACCGGAGTTTGGGAACCTGTTCGAACCGGATCGGCTCTTCGCCACACACCCGGCCGATCTCTTCCCGCGCGCGTTCGACCATCTCGGGATTGCGCGACAGGTAGTGGAGCGCGAACGAGAGCAGTCCGGCCGTCGTCTCGTGACCGGCCACCAGGAATGTCAGGACCTGATTGCGGATACTCTCGTCGGACAACAGTTCACCGGATTCGGGATCAGGGTTCTCCAGCATCTTCTGCAGGAGATCGTCTCGCCTGGGTGACACGCCGCTGCGACGCGCAGCGATGACCTCGTCCACCGTGCGCGTCATCAACTCGATGTCCTTCGGATTTTGGCGTATCGCTCTCCATCCGAGGATCTCCCGGACGACCGGCAGATCGTTCGCCGCCTGCGATGCGAACGACAACGCTCGCGTCATCGACTCCACGAACGGATGCCGCTCGGCTGCAAAAGAATCGAAACTGTAACCGAACCCCGTACGTCCGATGACTTCCAACGTCAGCCGGTTCGTGTCCGACGTGATGTCCACCGGGCCGCTGGATGCCCGCTCCTCCCAGTACCTGCAGAGGCCGTCGACGCAGTCGGCCATGATGTCGTGGTAGTTGCGCATCGAAGACTGGCTGAAAGCCGGCATCAGGACGTTGTGGGCCTGTGCCCATGCAGGTTCACTGTTGTACGCCGTGAACAACCCGTCGCCGGCGAGGTCCCTCAGATTGCTGACCGGTGGGACGACCGCTTTCGCGAACCGCGCCTCGTCGAACACCTCCGCCGCCGCGTCGCCGCCTCCGACGACGACCAGCTTCTTGCCGACGATGTCGATCTCGAAGACGTCGCCGAGCTCGCGTACGAACCGGGCTTCGCGCTGCACCGGCCGCTTCGGGTCGAGGCGCAGCACGTCACCGAGTACCGGCAGTCTCCATGCCGGGCGTGGAATCGTGCGCGTCGCACCGGCCGATGCGGCCCTACCCGATCGTCCGTCCAATGAAGTCACCCGGACAGTGTGCCCGACCGCGCGAAAGCTTCCGCAAGCCCCGTAGTTGCGGAGGTGAACCGTGCTACCCGTGTAACGCGTGACACACCAGAGGCGACCATCCAGCGAGGAACCGTGCCAAAACGGACAACCACCCGCCCACGAGGAAGCCCAGACATGCGCCTGACCGCAGGATCCATGACTCGACGAATCGGCACCGCCATCATCATCGCTGCGACCGCAGCACTCACTGCCGCAACCCCCGCGGGGGCCGACACCATCGTCTACCCCGCCACGCTCGACGACGCATTCTTCAGCACCCCGGCCGACATCGCCGATCGGCAGCCCGGCGACGTACTCGCCGTGCGCGCCGTACCGCCGCCGCTCGGGTTCCCCGGCACCGATGCGGTGCAGCTCAAATTCCGCTCGACGAATTCCCACGGTGAGCCGATCTCTGCGGTGACGACGGTGCTGTCGCCGCACGGCGCTGCACCGGGCCGTCCGCTCCTCTCCTATCAGGCCATCATCAATGCCCTCGGCCTCGAGTGCGCTCCGTCCACCGCGCTGTATGCCGCGAATCCGTTGCGGGGGATCCGTGAGGCTCCCGGACTGTTCCTTGCGATTCAGCGCGGATGGTCACTCGCCATACCCGACCACCTCGGACCGAACAGCGCGTACGGCGCAGCGAAGGTCGGCGCGCAGATCACCCTCGACGGAATCCGCGCCGTCCAACAGCACTCTCCACTCCGGCTCGCCGACAGTCCCGTCGGGCTCGCAGGTTACTCCGGTGGTGGCATGACCACCGCGATGGCAGCGGTGCTGGCCCCGACGTACGCACCGGAGCTCGACCTCGTCGGCAGCGCCTTCGGCGGGGCACCCTTGGACATCGGCGAGATGGCGAAGGGACTCGGCGAATCCGCCCACCCGGCTTTCGGTCTTGCGATGGCAGCCGCGCTCGGACTCGAACGCGAGTATCCGGACCGGATGCCGATCACCGCGCAACTCAACGAGCCCGGGCAAGTGCTGCGCGACCGGATCGCCAACGCGTGCACCAATGAGATCCTGGCCTCCGGCGCAGGCCTGAGTATCGCCGACGTCGCCGACCCTGCAGTCGGCATGTCACTGCTGGAAAGTCCGTCCGTACGAGAAGTGCTGATCGAGAACAGCGTCGAGCAGGTCCAGGCAGTGCCGAACGCTCCGGTATACGAGTGGCATTCACCCACGGATGTCCTGATTCCCTTGGACTCGATCACCACCACTCTGCGCAGGTACTGCGACGCCGGGGTGCCGGTTCGCTCCGAACACGTGCCGAGCCCCGACCACATCACCGCTGCCGTGATCGGACTTCCCGGCGCCCTCGACTTCTTCGACGGACGATTCGCGGGCGTCGAGCCCACGTCGAACTGTTGAAGGGCGACGACGTCGTCCGCCTTTCACAGCTCGCCGTACGCGTCCGCCGTCCGGGGGTCGTGACGTTCTTGCTCGCTGAGCGAAGGTTCAGGTGAAACTCGCCTTGATGTCGGTCTTCAGCACCTTGCCGACCTTCGAGCGAGGAAGATCCGGCCACACCTCGATCTGCTTGGGCGCCTTGACCGATCCGATGCGTTCCTTGACGAACGCAGTGAGCTCTGCGGGATCGACGTGCTCGCCGGAGTGCGGTTGCACGACCGCGACGACGCGTTCACCCCACTTCTCGTCGGGCAGGCCGATCACCGCGCAGTCCTGGATCGCGTGATGCGCGAGGATCGCCTGCTCCACCTCCGTGGAATACACGTTGAAGCCACCGGTGATGATCATGTCCTTGGCGCGATCGACGATGAACAGCAGACCGGACTCGTCCAGATAGCCGATGTCGCCGGTGTGGTGCCAACCGAACCTACTTGCTTCCTCTGTCGCCTCGGGATTCTTGTAGTAGCCGGCCATCACGAGCGAGGAGCGCACCACGATTTCTCCACGCTCACCGGACGGAAGCAACGTTCCGTCCTTGGCCATCACCGCGACGGTCACGAGTGGGGACGGACGACCGGCCGACGACAGAACCTCGGTGGCGATCGATCCGTCGGACCGGCGGTGTTCGTCCGGCGGCAACACCGAGATCATCATCGGCGCCTCGGTCTGCCCGAAGAGTTGCGCCATCGGACCTATCCGTCCGAGCGCCTCGGCGAGCCGAGTCGGGCTCATCGGCGCCGCTCCGTACCAGAAGCACTGCAGGCTCGACAGGTCCGTCGTATCCAGATCAGGGTGGGCGAGGACCATATAGATCAGGGTCGGGGGGAGGAACGTATGGGTGACCCTGTGCGCCGGCACGAGTTCGAGGAACCGACCGACGTCGGGGCTGCGCATGATGACGATCTCACCGCCGCCGGCCAGGACGGGGAAGCACAACACCCCGGCCGCGTGGGTGAGCGGGGCGAGCGCGAGGTAGACCGGACGGGCACCGTGAGTCGGGAACGGATAGCTCATGAGCGTAAGCGCCGTCATCGTCTCGAGATTTGCGCCGGTCAGCAGCACCCCTTTCGGTTTTCCGGTCGTACCGCCCGTACCGACGATCATCGCGAGGTCGTCGGGCGCAAACCTATCGGGAGCGTCGTGGGAGCCGCCACACGAAGCACTGAAATCGTCCCAACCCAGTGTGTTCCCGTCGGATTCGCCATCGAGCTGCACCCACGTGTGGATCCCGGGAAGATCCGCTCGGATCTTGTCGACGAGCTCGCGATAGGCCGATGCGTACAACAACACCTCGCAGTCGAAGCGGTCGAGAATCTCCCGGTTCTCGGCCGCCTCGTTGCGCGGATTGATCGGGCACCACACTCCCCCGGCTCTGCTGATCCCGAAGACACAGGCGAACGCGAGCGGATCGTTGCCGGACAGCACGGCGACCTTGCTTCCGGGCTGCACGCCGCGGGCAACCAACGCGCTGGCAACATCGTCGGCGAGACCCTGGACGGTGGCGTACGTCCAGGTGTCGCCGTCGGTCGTGAAGCACGCCCGATCCGGCCCGAGCGAGGCACCCTTGTCGAGGTAGTCGACTATCCGCATCGAGTTCTCCGTCTGATCGGATCGGTGTTCAGTAGTCCTGCACGGTGAGAACAGGTTTCGCGACCAGACCGAAGCTGCGCAGCACTCCGAGCAGTTCGTGGTGGTCGAACGCCTGACAGCCGCTGGCGAATCCCACCCGCTTCGGCGGCTGTTGCACCAGCCAGTTCGCGGCGAACGCCTGCAGGAGTCCGGTCTGCTTGTAGTTGCTGTTGCCGTGGATCACGCAGTGGGCCCGCCCGAGCGGGCCCGACGCGTGCACCGAGTCGAGGGATTTGTTGACGCGAGGGTTCTCGCGGGGCGGCATGACATCCATGACCTGGCGTGCAGTTGCCGTCAGGGCTGCGTCGCGGTCCTCCGGTGACATGTCTTTGGTTGCCTCGAGGGCCTGCGCGACGATCTGCGGAACCCCGTGCATCAGTGCGGCATTGAAGACTCCACCCTGCGCCTTGACGTTCGCGACACGCGGGTCACGACGGAACCACACCGGGTGCGACGTCCCGCCCCACGGCAAGGACTGGGCGAGTTCGTGCTGACCGGGAACGACGAGCGGCACAAGACCCTGTCCCGGATCGAACGGCACGTATTCGTTCTGCTCGAGGTAGTGCGCGGCCGATGTCGCGGCGTTGACCAGGATCGTGCGGGTCGACGCGATGGTCGGGCTGCCACCCCAGAACACCGCGATGTCGAGGGTGTCGAGTCCCGGTGTCTCGAGACACAACTGGGCCGCAATCTCCCCGATGGTGTACATCTGCGCGATCCCCGGGGCGAGCAGCAGTCCGGCCGCCGCGAAGTCCGCTCCGTACTGTTTCTCACAGGTGATGAGCCAGTCCTGCTCACCGGTCGTATCGGTATAGTGCGCGCCTGCGGCCAGGCATGCCTGCACCACCTCGGGGCCGAGATCGGAAAACGGTCCGACGGTGTTGAGGACGACGTCGGCATCGCGAAACAGGTCGGTCAACGCCTCCACGGTGTGCTCGACCTGCGCAACCTCGAAGTCTGCTGTCTCGATCCCGGGGACGTTCGTCCTCATCGACGCGTCGATCTTGCCCTTGTCGCGACCGGCTGCCACGAACGGAATGCGGAACTCGCGCAGGAATTCACAGACGAGTCGGCCGGTGTACCCGGAGGCGCCGTAGACGACGACGCGGCGCAGTGGTTTCGGTGTCGGTGCACTCACAGATCTCTCCTCACATTCCCATTCCGCCGTCGACCGGAAGGCCGGCGCCGTTGACGAATCGCGCTGCGTCGGACGCGAGGAACACGACGGCGTCCGCCATGTCCTCGACAGTTCCCAGACGCCCGGACGGAGTCAGATCGACCACGGCGCCCACCGCTTCCTCCGCCGAGCCGAACAACCCGAGTGTCGCCATATCGTTCGCGAGTCCTGCACCCATCGCGGTCGGCACAAGACCGGGATAGACACAGTTGACTCGGACGCGGTAGCCGAGCTTGCCGCTCTCCATCGCCGCCACACGCGTCAGCCGGTCGACGGCGGATTTGGTTGCCGAGTACACCGAGATCCCAGGGAACGCGATCGTCGCTGCCACAGAGGCAACGTTGACGATCACGCCGCCGTTTCCGGCGGGCCCACCCGGTCGCATTGCACGCAAACCGTGTTTGAGCCCGAGTGTGGTACCGAGGACGTTGACTTCGAGCATGCGACGGATGTCGCCGGCGGCGACCTCGGTGAGCAAGCTCGAGATCTCGATGCCCGCGTTGTTCACCAGGATATCCAGACCGCCGACGGTGTCGATCGTCGCCGTGATCGCCCTTTCCCAGTCCGTTTCCTCGGTGACGTCGAGACGGGTGAACGCGTGCTTCTGCTGCCCCTCCGAGGGGAGATCGGCTGCGGTGTGCTCTCCGCTTTCCTGAATGTCGGCAATCACGACACTTGCACCTGCCGACGCGAGCGCGCGGGCCATTCCTTCACCGAGGCCCTGGGCCCCGCCGGTGACCAGGGCACTGCGCCAGGTCAGATCGAACACGGTCATCGATGTCTCCTCCGGTGTCTGTAGTTCCGACGGGCCGTTCAGGGAATGCCAGGCCGCGATGCGGCCGGGTCGCCTCATCGAATGCGAGCGAGAAAGTGGTGTGAGTCACAGGGTTGCTCAAGTCTTGACGACTGTCAAGGCTTTTCTGGTCAAGTGGACTGATCTTTCTTGCCAAGTGTCACGAACTCGTCCGGTCACCTACACTGGCAGCGATGAACCCCCTGGCAGCGCCCGCCGAGCGGTCGTTTCGCAACCGGCAGGACAAGTACGACGAACGTCGTGTGCAACTGGCCGAGTCCGCTCTGGCGACCCTCGGCGAGCTGGGCTATGCCCGCACATCCCTGCGCGAGATCGCGCAGAACTCCCCGTTCTCACACGGAGTGGTGCACTACTACTTCAAGAACAAGACCGAGCTGATCCTGCACTGCGTCCGCTACTACAAGTCCCGATGCATGACGAGATACGACGAGATCGTCGACAGCGCCTCGACCGCAGACGAACTGCGCCGCGGATTCGCAGACAAGCTCCTCGAGACCTTGCGCACCGAAGCTCCGATGCACCGCCTCTGGTACGACCTGCGCAACCAGGCCATGTTCGACCCCGAGCTGCGCGAAGACGTATCCGCGATCGACAACGGACTGTGCGACATGATCGACCGCGTCCTCACTCGCTACGCCGAACTGTCGGACGCGGCACCACGGTACGACCGCAACGTCGCGTACTCGATGCTCGACGGCATATTCCTCGCTGCCCTGCTCGAGCACCTCATCGAGCGCGACGCTCGAACGGAAGCCGGTGAAACCGATGATGCGTCCGCGACGGGGGCCTCGGACCGGTTGCGAGACAAAGCGTTCACACTTCTGCCGGACCTCGTCGCCGCGCCCTGACAGGCCGGGTCGCCGGTTTGGCGAGTGCCTGCCAGGGCGCGGGGTGTGACCGGAGGTCTCGGGGAGCGCTCAGACGTCGCTGTCGAGAGTCAGCACGACAAGCGGCATGGGCCGATCGATCTTGGACTGGAAGTCCGCCAGCAGGGGATTTTCGGCCAGCACCCAGGTCGCGAACTCGTCGTAGTCCGCACCTTCGAGCACCTTGCCGGTCGCCTGGTAGGTCTTGTCGCGGAGCTCGATAGTGACCTGCGGATTCACCTTGATGTTGTACCACCAAGCCGGGTACTTGTCCTCGATGAACGAGCTCACGTACATGGTGTCGCCCCGATACAGAGGCCCCAGCGGAGTCGTGTGCCGCTTGCCGCTCTTGGCTCCCGTGGTAGTGAGCAGGATGAGGTCCCCGCCCGCGTAAGCACCGCCCACCTTGCCCGAGTTCTCCCGGAACTCCTTGATCACGTCATCGTTCCAGTTGGCGATGCTGCTTTCCTGGTCCCAAGCCTGGTTCCACGGCGCGTTCGGATCGTCGTAGTCGGTGATGTCGGTCTGATCCGGCTGTCCTGCAGTCGAGTGTGTTTCGTTCATGATTCTGAGTGTGTCGCGAATATAGGACAACTATCGTCCTAAAACGAGACGGTGTTCGCTGTGGTGTCGACACGCGCTTGCTCCCCGATGACGCAGCGGCGCAATTCAAATCTCGTATCTTCTTGAAGGCATTGGCGGACAACGTCATTGCTCTGCACGGATGGCATACCTTGATCCCGCAGCCCGTGGACGTTCGGCGGTGCGATGGTGCCCCCAGTCGGACTCGAACCGACACTGTGCGGATTTTAAGTCCGCTGCCTCTGCCAATTGGGCTATGGGGGCCGACTGGATCACCCTAGCGGGTGGCAGACGTCCGCTCGGAGCGAGGCCGTGGGTTCACGGCCTCGCTCCGAGCAGACATATGTCGGTATCGAATGCAGTCAGCAGCTGATCGGCGCCGGCTCCCCACGGAACCGGGCATCGATGTACTCGTAGGCGTCCGGGAAGCCGACGACGGCCGTCGTCATGTGCTCGGCGATTTCGTACGGCACGAAGGTCAGTGGTGCGCCCTCCGCGCAGTAACGTCCTGCTACCTCTTCGACCGAGTCGAAAGGTGTGAGGCCGTCCAGCGTTCCCTGCCACAGGTAGACAGGCGCGGTGGGCACACCGTCGAAATGACGCAGGCTGTTCTCCCGCAAGATCTGACGCACTTCCGGGCTGCCCAACAGACTGGTGCTCACTGCTACCTCAGCGGCACTGCGGAAGGCTCCGTGGAAGAGCAGGAAACGTCGGCACTCGTTGCCCGTCCAGTCACGCAACCACATGCCCGTCTCGTTGAGCTGATTCGAGATCGGCAGACGTTCCTGGTACTCACGCTCGAGTCCGATCGCAGCTGCGAAGGCCAAGCCGAAACCGGGATGCGGTTCGAGGCCGAGGCCGTCGGCCATCTGCTCGAGGTCGGCGGGAATGCCACCCGCCACCACCGCGGCCAAGTCCAGCTCCGGCGCGTACGTCGGTGCAAGCGCCGCAGCCCACGCGCTTGCCATGCCACCTCCCGAATATCCGGCCAACGCGACCGGGCTCTCCTCCAGGCCCAGCTCGGCGACATGTTGTACCGCGCGCACGCTGTCCAGAGTGATCATGCCGCCCAGCTTCGCTGCGCCGTAGGCACCGGTGGGGCCGAGATGGTCGGGTACGGACACGGCCCAGCCACGTTCGAGGCCCAACATCATTCCGGGTGATTCCTGCAGCTCCATATTGAACAGCGAGCGCGAGGGCGCACACTTGGTGCCCAGCGAGTTGATGATCGCCTGATACGACACCAACGGCGGGTTCTCGACACCACGGGGCAGCAACACCGTGGTGACCCCGAGGATCGGGTTGCCCAACGAGTTGGTCGAGCGGAACGCAACCTGCCAGCCGTCCGAGTTCGGGTACATCCAGGTATCGATACGGCGCGTGCGGACGACATCACCGGGCGCCTTGGTGTCGAGGTCGGCAGGCGCGAGATAGAACGGATCAGGATCAGGGTCCGGGTACATCGGATCGGCCGCCGCGACAGGCGGCACACTCATCCCCACGAGAATGGCCCCGAGGACCGCTGCCATAACCACGCCGAACCTTTGTCGCATGAGTATCCCTCTCGATTACCGCAGGATCAGCGGCCAACCGCTCTATACTCACGCCCCGGCCGATCGTTACCGAATGGTCTCAGTCCTCTCGGTATCGCGACGGAATTTCGTCTACCGCACGAGGGAAAGTGCAATTCCGTCGAGGATGTCGTGCTCGCTCACAACTAGTTCGGCGATCCCGGCACGTCGACCGAGTTCCTCGGCGAGCACCGTGGTCACGATCGAACCACCACCGATAACGTCGACGCGGCCTTCATGCATGGGCCCGAGTGCCGCACGCTCGGCGCGGGTCGCGGCGACGAGCCCGTCGCACACTTCCTTCAACCGGTCGAACGGGACCGACGACAGGTGAATCTTCGCGGGGTCGTACACGTCGAGGTCGTGAGCGAGCGCGGCCAATGTGGTCATCGTCCCCGCGACACCCACCCAGGTATGTGCTTCCTCGACGGGAACGTGTTCGAGCGCTTCGGCGATCCTCTCCCCCGCGACCACGCGCGCAGCCGCAACCTGGTCGGCGGTGGGTGGGTCGTCGTGGAGGCACCGCTCGGTCAGGCGCACGCAGCCGATGTCGGTGGAATATGCCGCATGAACACCGTTCTCGTCGCCCAGCACCACTTCTGTGGAGCCGCCACCGAGGTCGACGACGACGAACGGACCCCTGGCCGGGTCGAGTTCACCCACCGCGCCGGTGAACGACAGGCGTGCTTCTTCGTCGCCCGTGATGACTTCGGCTTCGGCACCGGGGATGACCGCGCCGAGTACCTGGCGGGTCATCGAGAAGAAGTCTTCACGATTCTGGGCGTCCCGGGTCGCGGACGTCGCGACCATCCGCACGGCGGTGGCACCGGTCTCGCGGATGAGGTCGGCGTATTCGACGAGTGCGACGCGGGTGCGTTCGATCGCTTCGGGTGCGAGTCGACCCGTCGCGTCGACACCCTGCCCGAGTCGCACGACCTTCATGAGCCGGGTGACGTCGGTGAGGGTCCCGTCGTCGGCGATGTCGGCGATCAGCAGGCGGATCGAGTTGGTGCCGCAGTCGACACCGGCGACACGAACAGTGCTCACTGGGACTCTCCGCGCAGCTCGGCGTAGGTCGGCCAGTCGGCGGGTATCGCGGTACCGCGCAGCCCGGCGTCGGCGGCGAGCGCCACCGATTCGTCGCCGAGCGGATTGAGACCCGGTCCCTTCGCAAGCGAATGCGCGATGAGCACGTGCAGGCACTTGACGCGGTCGGGCATGCCGCCGCCGGTGAAATCTGTGCCGAGGGATTCGATGGCGTTGCGTTCGTCGAGGTACGACTCGTGGGCCCGCCGATACGCGGCGGCCAGGTCGGTGTCGGTGCCGAGCCGCTCCGTCATCTCCCGCATCACCCCGGCCGATTCCTGACGACTCGCCTCGGCGGTGAGCCGGGGGTCGGTCAGGTAGTAGAGCGTGGGGAACGGGGTGCCGTCGGGCAATTTCGGTGCGGTCTTGACCACCCCGGGTGCACCGTCGGGGCTGCGGTAGGCGATGGCGAGGACACCTCGTGGTTCACGCCCGAGCTGGGCGGCGACGGCGTCGAGGTCTTCCTGCGGAACGGGAGCGGTCACCCGGGGATATCTCCTGGTTCTGGGGGTGCCACGGGCATGCGCTGCGGCACCGGGTCGGTGTCGGGTTCGGGTGGCGGTTCGACCACCGAAAGCCACAGGTCGCTGTACCAGGCGCCGGTGGACGGTGTTTCGGGTTCTTTCTCCTCGTCGACGAGAGTCACGTCGCCGGGCAGCTGGACCTGGTAGGGGATGTCGCCGGGCATCACGAAACGCAGTCGCTCGCGTGCTTCCGCACGAATCCAGGCGGGATCTTCCATGTGCGTCTTCTGCTCTTCGAGCGCAGCGATCTCGCGTTCGAGCTGCTCACGTTCCTGCGCGATCTGATCGGCTTCCGAGCGTTGACTGACGTAGGTGCGCAGCGGCACCGCCAGCGTCAATGCGAGTCCGCACACGACGAGCGCGAGGATCACGGCACGTCCGGTGGACAGTCCGAGGATGGTGCGTTCGGCGCGGGGGTTGCGTCCGTCGCGGGGAGCTCCGACGCGGGTGGGCCGCGCACGGCCCGCGCTGCCACGTCCACGACGGGACGAGTGAGCGGGGTCCTCTCGACCTGCGGGACGTGCGCCCGCGGTCTCGGGACCGAGATCGGCCGGTGCGGTAGACCCCGACGGGCGGGTCCGACTGGGACGACGGGCCCCCACCGCACCCTCGGTGCGGCTGCGGCGGGCGCCGGGTCGGGATCTACCGCGCTGGCTCATACCTGACTTCAGCCCTCGATGTTGAAGCGCGGGAACGCGAGCTCGCCGGCGTAGCGGGCAGCGTCGCCGAGTGACTCCTCGATGCGCAGAAGCTGGTTGTACTTCGCCACACGCTCGCTGCGCGCCGGGGCACCGGTCTTGATCTGCCCGCTGCCCACGGCCACGGCGAGGTCGGCGATGGTGGTGTCCTCGGTCTCACCCGACCGGTGGCTCATCATCGTCTTGTAACCGTTGCGGTGCGCGAGGTCGACGGCGTCGAGGGTCTCCGTCAGAGTGCCGATCTGGTTGACCTTCACCAGCAACGCATTCGCCGCGCCCTTGACGATGCCGTCCTCGAGGCGCTCCGGGTTGGTGACGAACAGGTCGTCGCCGACGAGCTGGATCTTGTTGCCGATCTTTTCGGTCAGCGCAACCCAGCCATCCCAGTCGTCCTCCGACAGCGGATCCTCGATCGAGACCAGCGGGTACGCCGAGAGCAACTCGTCGTAGAAGTCCGCGAGCTCGTCGGCGGTGCGGTTCTTGCCCTCGAACGCGTAGCCGGTGCCCTCGGTGAAGAACTCGGTGGCGGCAACGTCCAGTGCGAGCGCGACATCGCTACCGAGCTTCAGACCGGTCTTCGCAACGGCCTCGCTGATCAGGTCGAGTGCTTCCTTGGTGCCCGCAACATCCGGCGCGAATCCGCCCTCGTCGCCGAGGCCGGTGGCCAGGCCCTTGCTCTTGAGCACCGACTTGAGTGCGTGGTACACCTCGGTGCCCCAGCGCAGGGACTCCTTGAAGGTGGCGGCACCGATCGGGGCAACCATGAACTCCTGGACGTCGACGCCGGTGTCGGCGTGAGCACCACCGTTGAGGATGTTCATCATCGGCACGGGCAGGATGTGGGCGTTCGGGCCGCCCAGGTAGCGGTACAGCTCCAGACCGGAGGTCTCTGCACCGGCCTTCGCGACCGCGAGGGACGCACCGAGGAGGGCGTTCGCGCCGAGGCGGCCCTTGTCGGGGGTGCCGTCGGCGTCGAGCAGTGCCTGGTCGACGGTGCGCTGTTCGGTGGCGTCGATGCCGATGATGGCCGGGGCGATCTCGTCGAGGACGGCCTCGACGGCCTTCTCGACGCCCTTGCCGTTGTAGCGGTCGCCGCCGTCACGCAGCTCGACGGCCTCGTGCTCGCCGGTGGAGGCACCGGACGGCACGGCAGCGCGAGCGAAACTTCCGTCCTCGAGCAGCACCTCGACCTCGACTGTGGGGTTGCCACGGGAGTCGAGGATCTCGCGGGCTCCTACCTGCTCAATGATGGCCACTGGCTGATTCTCCTTCGATGGACTTCACGCTGCGGGGTCTGCACGCTGGGGACAGCCTAACCGCCACGACCAGGCAGTGAAGCACGGGCGCGCCGCCCAGGACAGTACGGCGCGCCGCCCGGAGCAGTGCGGGAGCGTCGACTCGGCCGGAAGGTCGGCGTCACGGCCGCACACCCACGCCGTATGCGGCGGCGCGGTCGCGCACCAGGGCGAGATACTCACCCGAGAGGTTGTAGGCCATCAGGGCCCTCGTCCAGCCTTCCGGAGTAGTGAGGTCGCCGCCGCGATCGCACAGGTAGCGCCCCGCGGTGAGGGCCGCGTCGTCGATGTTGTCGGGATCTGCGACACCGTCGCCGTTCGCATCGACACCCCAGCGTTTCCAGGTCTCGGGAATGAACTGCATGGGCCCCATCGCCCGGTCCAGCATCGGGTCGCCGTCGAGTTCTCCCCCGTCGGTGTCGCGGATCTCCGCGAGCCCGGGCCCGCCGTCGAGCGGGACTCCACGAATCTCGGGTCTCGCGGTCCCGTCCTGGTCGATGCTCGCTCCCCCGTGCCGCCCGTGATTGCTCTCGACGCTTCCGATACCCGCGAGGGTGGTCCACGCCAATCCGCAGCCAGGATTCGTGGCGGCGAGGACGGCCGCGGCGTACCCGTATCCCTCGAGCGCGACGACCGGGATGCCGAGGGTGTCGGCCTGAGGTTCGGCCCAGTCGCGCAGGAGGGCAGAGGTGCGGCCCGGACCCTCGAAATCGATCGGCGGCACGGGCACGCCAGGGCCCGGCGGAACACCGTCGGGAATCTCGATTCGCGGTAGCTGCGGCAAGCGAAGATTGGAACCCACCGCGATGATCACCACCACTATCAGCGCGCTGAAGAGGAGCAGCGGCCAAGCGGAGCGACGACGTCGTGGAGCGGGATACACATCTCCATCTTCCACACACGCGCACAACCGCAGGTGAATGCGCCTGCGCGGGCGATCACGAAGATCACCCGCGCAGACTCGGACGGTGGAAACCCCGAGGGGTTATCAGGCTCCCACCGCGAGCGCAGCGTCGTGTCCGGACGCAGTCTTCATGGTTGCCCTCGACACCGACCACGCTTCCCACGCGCTGCCGACGATGTCGTCGAGGTCGTGGCGGGCGTGCCACCCGAGTTGGGTGCGGATCCTGTCGGCATCGGCGACCACGCTGGCAGGGTCGCCGGGCCGGGGGTCTTCGATCCGCCAGTCGAACGGCACGCCACTCGCCTGGCGCGCCGCTCGCATCACGTCGAGCACGCTGGCGCCGCTCCCGCACCCGACGTTGTAGACGGCTGCCATAGGAGCAGTGTCCATGGTGTCGACGACAGTGGCGTGCGCGTCGGCGAGGTCGGTGACGTGAATGTAGTCGCGGATGCAGGTGCCGTCGGGGGTGTCGTAGGTGTCGCCGAACACCGAGGGCGGCTCGCCACGGTCGATGGCCTGGAACACGCGCGGTACGAGGTTGTGGACCCCCCGGTCCGCGAGGTCCTTGTCGCCGGCACCGGCCACGTTGAAGTAGCGGAGCGCAGACCAGCTCAGCCCTTCTGCGGCGGCGATATCGCGAAGCAACCATTCGCACATGAGTTTGCTTCTGCCGTAGGGTGATTGAGGAATCGTCGGAGCCTCTTCCGTGACCGTGCCGGCGCCCACGGCGCCGTACACCGCGGCACTCGACGAGAACACGATCCTGCGTACCTGCAACCGCACCATCGCGGCGAGGACGCTCTGCATGCCGTGAACGTTCTGCCGGTAGTAGTAAGAGGGACGAGTGATCGACTCGTCGACGGCTTTCCGGCCGGCCAGGTGCACCACACCGTCGATGTCGTACATGTCGATCACGTCCATCAGGAAGTCGGTGTCGAGGACACTTCCCACTTCGACGGGCACACCGGCCGGGAGCAGTTCCGGATGCCCGGCCGAGAGGTCATCCACCACCACGACGTCGCGGCCACCCGATATCAGGGCGCGCACGACATGGGTGCCGATGTATCCCGCGCCTCCGGTCACCATCAACATAGCTTCCACCCTTCATGTCGGGAGAGTTGTACGTATTCGAAAGGTCTTCCCGCCCGGTTCGATTCGACCGGGGTCAGCAAGTTCTGTCGCCACGGACGACGACACCGAAAGTTCTGCACAGGATCAACAGATCCATCGCGAAGGACCAGTTCTCGATGTATCGGAGATCGGCCCGGGCCGCCTCCTCCCACGAGAGATTGCTGCGCCCGCCGATCCGCCACAATCCGGTGAATCCCGGTTTGACTACCAGGCGACACACTCCACCCCCATCGCCGTACCGCACCGGCTCGGACCCCACTGGCGCCCGCGGGCCGACAAGCGCCATGTCGCCTCCGACCACGTTGAACAGTTCGGGCAACTCGTCGACGGAATGCCGACGAAGGAATCGGCCGAGCCGCCCGGCCTCGAGATCGCCTCGAAACACGTACATGGTGAAGGTACGGCCGTCGCGCCCCACTCGGTCGCGACGGAGGAGCACCGGGCCTGGGCCGTCGAAACGGATGGCAGCAGCGACGAGTACGAGAACGGGCGAGATGACGACGAGAATCAGCAGCGCAAGAATCCGGTCGACGATGTTCTTGACCACCCATGCCGGGCCGCTGTATCGCGGGGCGCTCATCTGCAGGAGCGGAAGCCCCGCAAGGGGCGAGATGTACAGGCGTGGACCTACGACGTCGATGAGAACCGGGGCGATGAGGAGGTCGGCTCCGACGCCCTCGAGTTCCCGCTCGAGCCTCCGCATTCGCGCGCAGGAGCACCGGTCGGACGGGAGCAGTGCGACCGCATCGAACTTGTGCACCTCGGTGATCCGGATGATGTCGGCGTCGGTTCCCAATACCGGAACGTCATCGATCGCCACGGGTGATCCGTGGGGAGCGGGAGGAGCATCTTCCTCCGGTACCGGCGCGAGACAGACGCCCTCGACCTTCCAGCCCGATTCCTCCGATCCGTTGGTGCGACTGACGAGTTCGTGGGTCTCTTCCGCATTCCCGACGACAAGGACGGAGCGCAGGCATCGACCTCGCTTTCGCGCACGCAACACCATGATCCGCAGCACTTTTCGAGCGGTGAGGGTAAGGACCAGCGCGAGAGGTAACGCCCCGAAGATGTATGCCCGGGCCTGATCCGCACCCAGCGAATATGCGAGGATGGCCGCTGCCGCCACCGCGTAGAGGTACGCGCGGACGATTCGGCGATACTCCTCCGGACCCGAACCCAGAATTCTTCTGTCCCAGACTTTCTGAACTGAAATCGACAACACGGCGACAACGGTGCAGACCACGAGTACGGCGACTCTCTGCCCATCGGCGAGGCCGGCAGTCGGGTGGTATCCGACGGCGACGATCAGGTTTGCCAGAGCGAGGCAGAGCAGGTCGCAGCACAGCACCGACACTTCGTAACGACGTTCCCACCTCGCGGGACGAACGATACGGTCGGACACGATCCTTCGGGGTGCCGTGAATGCACGAGCCGGAGCTATCGGATCACGTACTGGTGCGGCGACTGCGGCAAACTCGCCGATGCGCTTGTACATCAAGGTCACCCCTGTTCGGAGCCGTCGGACCCCCGACTCTCAAACCGTACCTTGAGACTGTTTTATTCGCAATAACAAACTTCAAGTTCAGGACTATCGCGCAACATCTCCGGGGAACGTTCGGCGGGCGTCGTTGCTGTCGACATTCCAAGGGAGCGCGAGTGCACCGACTTCCAACAATCGCTCGATCTCCTCGGACCCCTTCGGCTTGCTCATCAGGAATCCTTGTGCACGAACACAACCCACATCCAGGAGGTAGCTCACTGCACCCACCGACTCGACGCCCTCGGCAACCACGTCGAGCCCGAACGACGCGGCCAGTCCCACGATCGAATCGATGATGACCCGGTCACCTTCGCTTCGATCGAGATTCTGCACGAACACCTTGTCGATCTTGAGAGTGTCGACCGGCAGGGACTTGAGATGCCCGAGGGAACTGTATCCGGTTCCGAAGTCGTCGATCGCGATTCGAACCCCCAACCGCTCGAGCTTCGCGAGTGTGGACCGCGTACGCTGCAGGTCGCCGACGACCACATTCTCGGTGATTTCGAGACACAGCTCCGAGCCGAGCAGACCGTACTGCTCGAGGACCTGCTTCACATAGACGTCGAAATCCAGAGAGACCAGCTGGACCGGCGACACGTTGACACTCATGACCAGATCGAGCTCTCGGAAATCACGCTTCCACTGCCCCAGCTGTGTGCATGCGGTGTCGAGCACCCAGGCGCCGAGCTCACCTGCCAGATTGGTGGATTCGGCGACCTCGATGAACTCGAGCGGCTGCAGCTGCCCCAGTACCGGATGGTTCCATCGCACGAGCGCCTCGAGGCCGAGGATCCTGCCGGTTCGCAGATCGACCTCGGGTTGGTATTCGAGCATGAGGTGGTCGTCGAGATCGACGCTGCGCAGCCCGCCGAGGTACAGCGCGACCGCCGCGATGGGCGCGATACAGAGGATCACCACGGATAGACGCTGCCGACGGTTGTGCGGAGGCAGCGACGGCCGCGCCCCGGTCTGGGGGGACCGTGGGGCGATCTCGTCCGGATCGGGCCGGCACTTGTCCGCGTCGATCAGGGACATACGGTCTCCTCGTATGTCCCGATCTTCGGGGTCGGCTGTGGGCGCCGCCGAAGGAGCCTCCCGAGATCCGGAAGCACCGTCAGCATCGCGACGACTTGACCGATCAGCACCGCCACTCCCACCGCGGTGAGCCTCGGATCTCCGAACCGCGCGAACACCTGGTGGTATGGCTGCAGGAGGACGACCAGTCCCAGCAAGGCTGTCGCCCGGAGTGACTGTACGACGATGATCCGCCGACTTCGGGTCCGCGCGCGCAGCGTGCCGAGGTAGATGTCCACCACTGCGCTGAACAGGCTGGCGAAGGCCAGCAGTTGCAGTAGTGGCACGGCGTCGAGGTATCCGTCGCCGAGCAGCCCCATGGCGTACGGAGCCGCGAGGCCGACCACGACGAAACCCACAACGAGCAAACCGAGGGTCCTGGTGAGCGCGGCGCGGCAGTAGTCGGCCAAACGCGCGGGGGCGCACACTCCTTCCACTGCCAGGGACACGGCAGTGTTGACGGCGACAAGATTCATCATGTTGGCGATGGACCACGCGAGGAAGAAGTACGCGTATGTGTGCGGAGCGACCCGCAGCGCCACCAGGACGGGGACGAGGAAGATCGTGCCGTACTGGAGGAGGGCACCGAAGTAGTCGGCGGCGAAGAACCGGCCGACCTGTGCTGCTCGTACCCCGACGTGGTGCGTCGATGCGCGCACATGCCGAGGCAGAAGTCTGCCGAAGATCAGCAGGTTCACCGGGAACACCACGATGAACATGGAGATGATCCAGGAGAAGAACACTCCCGTGCGGGGCATCGATTCGGCCAGCAGCACGAGCAGGCCGAGTTTGGTGACGGCGAAGGCCGCGTTCCACACCGGGACCCAGACCGCCACGCGCAGTCCGGTCAGGACACTGTCCTGCACCGTGATCACACTCGCGACCACCGCCGCGGAGATGAACCACAGGCGCATGTTCGGCTCGCGCAGGATGTCGTAGGCCGGACCACCCAGCAGGTCGAGCGTGAAGAGAAGGGCTACGGCAAGGGCGGCGACCACGCCGGAGGTGAGGAGGTAGACGAACACGACGACGTGCACGGTGCGCTTTCCGGTCTTCGGTATGAAGCGGTTCAGCGTGCCCGCGAAGTTGGCCGATACCAGTCCGGTCAACAGCATCAGCGCCGAGATCGCGGCGGATCCGCGACCGACATCGGGATCCTCGTAGTAGTGCGCGGCGAGGATCCAGTAGCCCAGGCCGAGCGCGCCGGTGATCCCGGTGTTGAGCACCAGCGCATAGGTGTTCCGCAGGAAGAGCGAACCGTTTCCCCGACCGCTGACCGGCCGATCGGTCCCACGATGATCGTCTGTGGGGCCGTCGTCGGCGGCGTCGATCGCGATCACGGTCTCAGCCATGTCGTACGACCCGTCTACCTGCGCGCCGGGCACCGCGCACAGTCGCGTACCCCGCGGTCAGGACGCGGTCCCGCAGGTAGAACTGCTTGTCGCCGCTCATGATCGACGCGAAGTCGTTGTCGTCGGTACTCCGGCGGATGGTCAGCCGCGGGATCATGAACGGGTCGCCGGATGCGGTCGCGCGAATGTTCCGCACGGACGCCGCACACCGATAGCCTGCTGCTCTGGCAGCGACCCGCACCCGTGGAGTCGAGTAGCCGAAGGGGTAGGCGAGTGAGCGGACCGGGGTACCGACACAGTCTTCGAGAAGGATCCGTCCGAGGCGAAGTTCGTCGCACAGCGCGGCGTCCGCGCACTGGTCGAGTTGGGCGTGGCTGTGGCTGTGGGCCCCGATCTCGACTCCTGCCGACGCGAGTTCCCTGACCTGCGCCCAGTTCAGCATCGGGCCCAGCGGATGCCCGGCCGCGTTCGTACCGGCGTCGTCGATCCAGCCGCTCGTGACGAACACCGTCGCCGGAAAGTCGTGGCTCCGAAGGATCGGCCAGGCGACCTGCGCGAAGTCCGCATATCCGTCGTCGAATGTGAGCACCACCGGCTTCTCCGGCAGGGGTTTGCCCCCCGCCAGCGCATCGGCAAGGTGGGAGAAAGTCATTCCGGTGTAGCCGTTCTGCGCAAGGAATGCGACCTGCCGGTCGAGTGCACCGGGGTCGACGGAGAGGCGACGGGTCGCGGCGGTGGGGTTTTCCGACACCGAGTGGTACATCAGCACCGGAATCGACTCGTTCATGCTGCCCTCGTTCATGCTGCCCTCGTTCATGATGCCTCTGTCATGGCAGGTCGCCGACGGAGTGGTACACCGCCGCGGGCGTAACCTGCTGCTGCGGCGAGCAGGCCCACCGAGATGGCGTACGAACGCTCGATCCCGGCTCGTTCTCCGCGGAGTGCCTCCCCTATCCCACGCACCATGCCTCGGGTGAGTGTGCGAGTGGTGTAACTACGCTCGGCCGAGAGTCCATCCGCGACACCCACGCTGCGAGTCACGGCAGCCTTGGACAGGCCTTCGGCGAAACAACGGGACCGGAAGTAGGAAAAGGTCTCCCGCGCAGCCGGTACGCGATGCCAGATCACCGACTGCGGTTCGAAGACGAAGGTCCACTCGGGGCGATGTTGGCGAACCCGGATGCAGAACTCCGTCTCTTCGCACCCCAGCGGTCGACTCTGCTCCGAGGTCCGGCCTATATGGCTCGGAAATCCCCCCGCCACCGAGAAGACCTCGCGGCGGAACGAAGCGTTGCCACCCAAGAGGTTCCGAACCGCCCCCGGTTCGCGTCCGGTGAACGTGCAACCCAGAACCCAATCGAACTCTTCCGGAAACCACCGGGGCCGCTCGGATTCCCAGGCCGGGAGAGTGGTGCCGCCGACGCCGACGATGTTCTCGTCGATGTAGGCGGCACGGAAGTGCCTGAGCCAGTCGGGGTGAGCGACTGCGTCGTCGTCCAAGAAGGCCACCACGTCACCGGTGGTGACGTCGACGCCGGTGTCCTTGCCACCGGACAATCCACGTTGCTTCCGGTTCTCGACGACGGTCACGTCGGGCAGGGCGGCACGGAAACGTTCGTACAGATCGCGATTGTGGTCGACGACGACGACGATCTCGTGTGGCGACGTCGTCTGATTCCGCACCGATTCGACGGCAGCGAGGGTGTCTTCCCAGCGCTCGAGTGTGTATGCGCAGATCACCACGTCCATGGTCATGCTGCGCGGAGGTATTGCGGCGGTCATGGGACTTGGCCCTTCGTATGTGGAAGCGAGGTCCGGTCGTTCGGCACCAGCCACACCAAGGCCGCGACAAAGCCCACTGCGGCCACACCTGCGTGAGGCGACCATGCATCGACCGACAACATCGTCTGCACGACCAGAACGTTGATGACGAGGGCGCCGGCGGCACCGACGATGAGAGCGAGTACGGCGTTGATGCCCGGCAGCAGCCGGGCGATCGCGATCAGCGGTGCCGCAACGACGAACGACACCACCCACAGTCGGCCCGAGAATCCCGAAATATCGGGAACATTCACGGCGATCGCCACTCCCCCGAGCGCCGTCACTGCTGCGGCGAGGAGACGATGTTCGAGTCGTGCGGCTCCCCGCGGCGCCCTGATCACCGTGCGGAGTCGCCCGGCGGTGTCACGAAGCACGACGGACTTCCTCTCCCCCCGGGCGCAGGCCGACCACAGAAGTCCACCCGAACTCCCCTCCCACATCTGTGGTGATCCCCTGGGTCTCACCGCTTCCGATGTAGTAGGTGCCCGTGACCGAAACGGGTGCCCGGCCGGCACGGACGAGAGCTTCGACGGCGTCGTCGATGCAGATGCGGTCCCGGGTGAACTCCACTTGCCCGCAATCATCCTCGCGCGGATCGTAGACGTCGGCGAGCGCCAGGCAGATCGGCGCCAGCCCGTACATCTCCGCATATGCACCCAGATAGAGTTCACCCGCGAGTTTCGCCGCCTCGTAGATCGATCGTGGCGCGGCCCAATAGTTCTCCACGTCGGATTCGAGTCTCGTGGTGCTACACCGAGGACGGCCCGATGCTGCGTAGACGACCCTGCGCACGCAGGCTCGACGACTCGCTTCGCAGAGATTGATCGTGCCGAGCACGTTGATGCGGGCATCGAGTTGCGGATCGGACGACGACACCGCGGGATCCGTCTGCGCGGCGAGGTGGAATACGACTTCCGGATTCACTCCGGCCACGATTCCGATCAGCTCGGGTGTCCGAATATCACGCTGCACCAAGCTGAATCGACCCGCATTCGGATCTCTTCGGAGCATGGCACGTCCGAGATTTGCGGTGGTGCCCGAGCTGAGATCGTCGACTCCGACCACGTGGTGCCCCTCGGCGAGGAGTCTGTCGACCAGAGCGGACCCGATGAACCCTGCGGCACCGGTGACCAGTGTCCGCACGGTTCATTCTTTCGCGAGTTCGGGGGCACCGCCGTGGGACAGGGCCTGCGCGAGGTAGCCGGACATCCCCGATTTGTGTCCACGGAGGACGGTGCGCAGCACCCTGATGCCGTCACGGACCGCGTGGAGGTTCGATTTTCCGGACCGCCGCGGCATTTCCAGGCTGGGCACTTCCACGACCCGCAGACCACCCTGCATGGCGTGCACCACCATTTCGGCTTCGATCTCGAAACCTGACGCGGAGAGAGACAACAGTTCCAGGTAACGACGATGGAATGCACAGAAGCCGTAACACAGGTCGGTGAGTTCGGCGTCGTAGAGGGTGTTGAAGACGGTCAACAGGAAGCGGTTGCCGAGGCGACGGAAGGGGGTGATGTCGAGTGAACCGCCACCCACGATGAACCGTGAACCTTTGACGAAGTCGTATCCGTTGTTGAGGAAGTGCAGATAGTGCCGGATCTCCTGGGGTGCCATGCTTCCGTCGGCATCCATCATCACGATGATGTCGCCGGTCGCGGCGAGGAACCCGGTTCTGAGCGCGCTGCCCTTGCCGGTGCCTTCCTGGGGCACGACCTTGATGTCCGGTCGGCAGCTGTTGGCGGTGATGAGGGTCGAGTCGGTCGAGTTCCCGTCCACCAGGATGATCTCGCTGATCTCGTCGACGATCTGCTCGAGCACCCAGGCGATGTTCCGCCCTTCGTTCCTGACCGGGATGATCAAACTGACGGTGGGCGTCTGCGTGGGGACAGCGGTGTCGGCCCTGTCGTGGCCTGCACTGTCGTGGCGTGCACTGTCGGCGATGCCGCCGGAAGGTCGCGTGGGGCTTCCCGGCCGGAAATGCCCGGTTGGGTCGACCATCCGCGCGGGTGATGTTCCGGTCACGAGCCCATTGGGCGGGCGTACCTGGGTCATGCTGGACTCCGATCTGCTCTCTGGGCACGGCGCACTTCGGCGCGTGTGGCAAATCCCGCTTGTCCGAACCCGACATTCGTTGCCCGGAGTTTGCCTACCCGGTAATTAACCTGTCGTGAGTACGATAGTAAGGCATAAAAAAGCGCACAGGTTTGTTTTAGAGCGATAAATATTCCTTGCGTATCTTCATCCGAAGAAGCGCGAGGTCGCCGGCCCCGAACTCAGCGACGCCAGTGGCGGCGCCACGCCTCCGCATCGAGGAGGGGAGCGCCCCGATCGTCCCCGCCCGCCGCAGACTTCTCGACCGCACGGATCGCTGCGGCGAAATCCAGAACCACGCCGCGAAATGCCGCCTCCGTGTCGCCGGACTCGCCGACGCGAACGCACCTGAGACCATCCGGCACGAGATCGTCGGGCAATCCCGCCCGTCGCGCCCGCTCGAGTACCTTGTCGGCCAGTGCCAGAGCCGGCTGCGCCATGGCGATGCCATCGAGGCACGACGGTCGCGATTTCTCCACCGCCTTCGCCGCCTCCCATGCCGCTTCCTGTTCGGCGACGTCGAGCGGACCTGTGTGCCCGTTGGTCAGATGCGGACTGCGCGCGGCCAGTTTCGCGACGAGTGTCGCGGCCACATCGTCGACGGTGAACTGCCCCGCGGCCTCCGCGATCCGTGAGTGGAACAGCACCTGCAACAACAGGTCTCCGAGTTCTTCACGCAAGGAGTCGGGATCACCGGAGTCGATGGCGTCGAGAACCTCATAGGTCTCCTCGACCAGATACCGCCTCAGACTCTCGTGTGTCTGAGTGATTTCCCATCCACCGAAGGACCAGAGCCTGTCCATCACCTCGGTGGCTCTACTGAGCGCGTCTCCCGTGTCCGTCATCGCCGGCTCAGACCTGCGCCCCGGACTCGACCCGCACATCCACCGACCCCTGCGGCTTCCCGTCCATCGCCAGCAGGAAATCGGCGATGAACTGGAGGAGTTCGACGTCGCGCACGCGGTCGGACGCGATCCCACCGGTCCGCGGCAGCGGCAACTGAACCGTGCCACTCGTGGCACGGTACTGCGCCGTCGGGTAGAGGCGCTTGAGTCGCATCTGCTTCGAGTCCGGAAGCTCCATCGGCGAGATCTTCAATTGTGTACCGGTGACCGCCACCTCCTCGAGGCCGTAGTCACGCGCGAGCAACCGCAGCTTCGCGACCGAGACGAGTCGGCGCACCTCCTCGGGCAGCGGACCGTAACGGTCGACGAGTTCGTCGACGACCGCACTGATGGCTGCGTCGTCGGTGGCGGCGGCGAGCTTCCGATATGCCTCGAGTCGTAGGCGGTCCGAGGTGACGTAGTCGGCGGGGATGTGCGCATCGACAGGAAGATCGACCCGCACCTCCTTCGGCGCCTCGTCCGTCGTGATCGGTGTGCCGTCGGCGGCGGCACGGAATGCCTCGACTGCCTCACCGACGAGCCGCACGTACAGGTCGAATCCGACACCCGCGACGTGGCCGGACTGTTCGGCACCCAGCACGTTTCCGGCGCCGCGGATCTCGAGGTCCTTCATCGCGACCGCCATACCGGCACCGAGATCGGAGTTCTGCGAGATCGTCGCGAGCCGGTCGTACGCCGTCTCGGTGAGCGGCTTCTCGGGCGGGTAGAGGAAGTACGCGTAGCCACGCTCGCGTGAACGCCCCACGCGCCCGCGCAACTGGTGCAGCTGCGACAGGCCGAGCGCGTCGGCACGCTCGACGATGAGGGTATTGGCATTGGAGATGTCGAGACCGGTCTCCACGATCGTCGTACACACCAGCACGTCGTATTCGCGTTCCCAGAATCCCTGCACGGTCTTCTCGAGGGTGTCCTCGTTCATCTGCCCGTGCGCCACCACGACCCGCGCCTCGGGGACGAGTTCGCGAATCTTCTTGGCGGCCTTCTCGATCGAACTGACCCGGTTGTGGACGTAGAAGACCTGACCATCGCGCAGCAACTCGCGGCGGATCGCCGCCGCCACCTGCTTGTCGGCGTAGGCACCCACATACGTGAGGATCGGATGACGCTCCTCCGGCGGGGTGAGAATCGTCGACATCTCGCGGATCCCGGCCATACTCATCTCGAGTGTGCGCGGGATCGGCGTCGCGGACATGGTGAGTACGTCGACGTGAGTACGTAGTGCCTTGATGTGTTCCTTGTGCTCCACGCCGAATCGCTGCTCCTCGTCGACGATGACGAGGCCGAGGTCTTTCCAGCGCACCCCCGTCTGCAGCAGGCGGTGGGTGCCGACGACGACGTCGACCTCACCGTCGGCCATGCCCGCGAGGACTTCCTTGGATTCGCCGGCATCGGTGAAACGGCTCAAGCCCTTCACTGTCACGGGGAACGCCGCCATACGTTCGGTGAACGTCTGGAGATGCTGCTGTGCGAGCAGGGTCGTGGGCACCAGCACCGCGACCTGCTTGCCGTCCTGCACGGCCTTGAATGCCGCGCGCACGGCGATCTCGGTCTTGCCGTAGCCGACGTCGCCGATCACCACGCGGTCCATCGGCACGGGCCGCTCCATGTCGTTCTTGACCTCGGAGATGACCGTGAGCTGGTCCTGCGTCTCGGTGAAGGGGAAGGCGTCCTCCATCTCCTTCTGCCACGGGGTGTCGGGGCCGAACTGATGGCCGGGCGAGGCCTGACGCGCCGCGTACAGGCGCACCAGCTCGCCGGCGATCTCCCGAACCGCCTTGCGCGCCTTACGTTTCGTATTCGCCCAGTCGGACCCGCCGAGCTTGCTGATGGCAGGCAGCTCGCCACCGACGTAGCGGGAGAGCTGATCGAGCGATTCCATCGGGACGAACAGGCGGTCGCCGGGCTGGCCGCGCTTGCTTGCGGCGTACTCGATCACGAGGTATTCACGGCGGGCACCACCGACGGTGCGTTCGACCATTTCCACGAACCGGCCGATGCCGTGCTGATCGTGGACCACGTAGTCGCCGGCGGTCAGTGCCAGTGGGTCGACCTGGTTACGACGCTTGACCGGAGTCTTACGGCCTTCCGCTGCGGTGACGCGGTTACCCGTGAGGTCCGCTTCAGTGACGAGGACCAGGCCCGGCACCTGGTTGTCGCCGTTGCCGGCAAGCACGAGCCCCTCGTGCAGCGCGCCCTTAATGACCCCGACCTGCCCGCGGACGGGCTCGGCTCCGGGTGCGAGCTTGGCCGCGGGGACCTCGTTCTCCTTCAGCCGCTCGAGAATGCGCAGCCCGGTGCCGGTACCCGCGACAACGATCGCGGCGCGCCCACCTGTGGTGACGTGTGCGCGCAGGTTCACGAACAGCATCGACAGCAGGTCCTCGGAGCCGCGGACCTCGGGGGCCGACTGCACCTCGAGTACCGTTTCGGTGTCGGCTCCCGAAGCGAGCGGTGAGAGGGTCCACCACGGGGTGCCGCCTGCCTGCGCGGTTTCGCGGACCTGCCGCAGCGACCGGTATGCCGACGCCGCGAGGTCCATCGGCTTACCGTCGATACCCTTGAGGTTGCTCGCGTCCAGCGGTGCCGCGCCGCCGATCGATGCGGCCGTCCACGATGCTTCGAGGAACTCCTGGCCGGTGCGCATCAGGTCGGTTGCGCGGGTCCGTACCTTCTCCGGGTCGCACAGCAGCACATGTGTGCCGGACGGCAGCACATCGGTGAGCAGTTGCAGTTCGCCGGGCTGCAGGACGGGCAGGAGCGCTTCCATACCCTCGACGGGAATGCCTCCGGCCATCTTGTCGAGCATCTCGAGGAGCGAGGCATCGGCCGGATTGTCCTTCGCGAGCTGTGCGGCACGTTCCTTGACACTCTCGGTGAGCAACAGTTCCCGGCAAGGAGTCGCGATGACGGTGGACACCTCGACGTCGGTGATCGAGCGCTGATCGGCGACGGAGAACGGGCGCAGCTCGGTGACCTCGTCGCCCCAGAATTCGACGCGGACGGGATGGTCGGCGGTGGGCGGGAAGACATCGAGGATGCCACCGCGGACCGCGAACTCGCCGCGCTTGCCCACCATGTCGACGCGCGCATACGCGAGTTCGACGAGCCGCTCGACGAGGGTGTCGAAGTCGTGTTCGGAGCCGACCCGCAGGGTGACCGGCTCGATCTCGCCGAGGCCGGGGGCCATGGGCTGCACGAGCGAGCGCACCGTCGCGACGATGACGCGCAGTTCGGAGCCCAGGTCGCGGTCGTCGGGCCGCGCCAGCCGGCGCAACACCTGCAGTCGCTTGCCCACGGTGTCGGCGCTCGGCGACAGCCGCTCGTGCGGCAGCGTCTCCCACGACGGGAACTGCACAACGGACTCACCGAGCATTTCCGCAAGTTCGGCGGTGAGATCGTCGGCTTCGCGACCGGTGGCGGTGACGACGAGCAGCGGAGCCTTCTCGGCCAGGGCTGCGGCGACGAACGGACGTACGGCGGGCGGCGCGACCAGTGCCTGTTCGGCGGATCCGGCGAGTTCGGCGACCTTGCGGAACTGGTCGTCGGCCAGCGCGATCCGCGCCAATCCGGACAGAGGGGTGGCGGCCGGGGACACAGCGGACAAGGAAAGCGCTCCTGAGTGTGAGACGAAGACCGTGACGAGTCTATGCCGTGGGGGCGACAAGTGCGGACGGCCAGGTCATGGCGTCGGCCCGGGCGCTACCCGAACCGCGCCTCGTCGGCGTAGGCGGCGAGGAGACCGGCACTGCTGGCACCGAGCGCCCGACCCGCCCATTCGGAGAGCCGGCCGAGCAGTTCGGCGTCGGTGGGACCGTTCGCCTCGAACGCATCGAGGGCCGCGGACGTATCGGGGGGCTCGGACGCATCGGTCCGAGGTGGCAACCAGCGGCGACGCACCATACGCAACAGGGTGTGCTGCGCGGCCTCGGGAGCCGCGTCGAGGACGAAGGTGACGAATGCGTCGACGGTCCACGGTTCCACATCGACCCGTTCGAGGGCGTCGGCCAGAGAGGGAGTCCGGGTGACCACGGCGTCGGCGTGGGAGAGCAGCGCCACCGACATCATGTGCGTCTCGGCGGGGTCGACGACATACGGCACTTCCCGCAGCACGGTCGCCGGCCACGTCACCCGCGCCTCGGGGAATGCACGCTCGAGTTCGGCGAACAGGTAGTCCCGTGTCGCGCGAGACAGATCCGCAGGCAACCGGCGGTCGACCTCCGCGATGATTCCGTCACTCCAGAAAGGTTGGCAATGACCGTCTTCGGCGAAAGCCAACGCGACGTCACGAACTCGTGGTCGGACCAACGCGGTCGCCCCCAAGACCACCCGAACCGGCACTGCCGTCCCCCTTTCCCGAGATCGTCAGAACTCGTCGTACAGACCTTCGCGGCGTGACAGCTCGGCGAGACTGTCGAGCACCTCGGTGCGGATCCGGCTCTGCCTGTCGGCGAGGGCCAGTACGTCGGCCCGCGACACCCGGCGGTGCAGGCCGTGGAATTCTGCGGGCAGGGCACCGGTGTCGATCAACCGTGCGACGTGATGCCTCGAACTGCCGAGGACATCGGCTGCCTGCCCGACTGTCAACAGGGCAGGCACCGCCGAGAAGGTGATCGCGGCGTCCGGTCCGAGGTCGTCGATGGCGCGCGCAAGTGCGCTCGGGGCATGCTTCGCGTCGAAGGGTCCGAAGTCCACAGCGCGACCCTACGAGACGCGCAACCGTCGCGACACGAACTGGAGGAAATAACCGAGCTTGTCCGCGGGGACGAGCGCGGGCAGCAGGATCGACCACATCGATTCGATCTGCTCGGTCAGTTGCTCGGCCCTGTCGAGCGCAGCGGACACGGTGCGCGCACCGACCAGGGACTGCAGGAGGAAATACGCCAGCCCCTCCACGTCGATGGAGGGTTCCAGGTCGCCTTCGTCGTGGGCGCGCTGCATGAGGTCCAGCATGGAGTCGAACCACGAACCGAACGGCGCGACCTCGTTGCCGTGGTAGTCGCCGATCTCCACGAGCAGCCGGAACATCGCCCGTACGATCCGGTCGGATTCGGACAGGCTGGCGTTGAGAACGGATACTTCGATGGCGGTTTCGAGTGCGGGTGCGCGCTGCTCCATCTTGCTGCGCGCCGCGACGGCGAACCGCTCGCAGCCTGCATCGATCACACCGCGGGCAAGTTCTTCTTTGGAGCCGAAGTGGAAGTACAGCGCACCTTTGGTGACGCCCGCCTCGTCGATGATCTCGTTGAGGCTCGCATTGGCGTACCCGAGCCGTACGAAGACTTCCGCTGCTCCACCGAGTACAGCTTCGCGCGTGACTTCCGCCCGAACCTGGCGCGCCATTCCGCCTCCTCGTTGAACGACCGTGTCGGTTGAGCGAGTAAACCCAACGACAGGTACGAAACCGGGCATTCTGCCTCATGCGAACCTGGATGTCATCCGCATGGGCGACATCTTGGGTTACCGTAACACCACCGGACAGACCGCACGTATGTGACCATGGTCCCGAAACCGACACGATGCGGTGAACAGACGGTCGGACAGGATGCTCAGTCGGTTCCGAGTGTCGGATCGGCCTCGAGACGCGTCAAACCGTTCCAGCACAGGTTGACCAGATGCGCGGCCACCACTTCTTTCGAGGGGGTTCGCTCGTCGAGCCACCACGTGGCCGTCGTCGCGACCATGCCCACCAGCGCCTGCGCATACAACGGCGCGAGCTCGGGATTCAGACCCCGCCGCGAGAAGTCTCCGGTGAGCAGCTGGCCGACCTGGCGCATGGCCTCGTTGAGCAGACTCGAGTAGGTACCTTCCTCCGCCGCCATCGGCGAGTCGCGCACGAGAATGCGGAAACCCTCGGTTCGCTCCTCGATGTACGTGAGCAACGCGAGAGCAGCACGCTCGACGCGGACGCGCGAACGATTGCGCGTCAAGGATTCGGTGACCATCGACATCAGGATCGTCATCTCCCGATCCACGACCACCGCGTAGAGACCTTCCTTACCACCGAAGTGCTCGTACACCACCGGCTTGGACACCTGCGCCCGCTGCGCGATCTCCTCTATGGACGCGCCCTCGTAGCCGCGTTCCGCGAAGAGCGCACGGCCGATCTCGATCAGTTGCTCTCGCCGCTGGGTACCGGTCATGCGGATGCGTGGATTCCGTTCGGCCGGAGGTTGCGATGATCGCGACACCTGACTCCTTCTCCCGCCGGCACCACAGCGGTACCGTCGTTCGGTTTGTTCCGAACCACCCTAGCGATACCCGCGATGTCCGCCCCACATTCGACGTCCGTGCGGTGTCATGCGAAGATCAGGGGCGCATGCCCCGGGGTTCGTGCTCCGGGGGTGTCGCAGTCCGCCGTGGTGTAATCGGCAGCACCTCTGATTTTGGTTCAGATAGTTCAGGTTCGAGTCCTGGCGGCGGAGCGGGGACATTTGCCGGAGCCATCGAGCTCCAGTGCGCGCGTCGTCGGGGCGTGTGCACGCACGCCGCGCCGAGGGAGCTACATGCAAGTGCAGACCGCGATGATCGTCCTGGCCGCCGGAGCAGGAACGCGAATGCGATCCAAGACCCCGAAGGTCCTGCACGCACTCGGCGGCCGCTCGATGCTCTCGCATTCCCTGCATGCCGCGTCCGCCGTCGATCCGGCCCACCTCGTCGTGGTGGTGGGTCACGAACGGGAACGCGTCGAGGCTGCCGTCGCCGACATCGCAAAAGGACTCGGACGCACCATCACCATCGCGGTCCAGGACGCCCAGAACGGCACCGGCCACGCCGTCCAGTGTGGTCTGACACAACTCCCCGAGGACTTCACCGGGACCGTCGTCGTGACTGCGGCCGACGTGCCGCTGCTCGACGCCGACACCATCGGCGACCTGCTCGGGACACACGCTGATCCCGAGCCCGCAGCGGTCACCGTCCTGACCACGACGGTGACCGAACCCACCGGCTACGGACGCATCATCCGCACCACCGACGGCGACGTCGCCTCGATCGTCGAGGAGAAGGACGCGACCGCCGCCGAACGTGCCATCACCGAGGTCAACTCCGGTGTGTACGCATTCGACGCCGCCCGGCTCCGGACAGCGCTCGGCGAGCTGAGCACCGACAACGCACAGGGCGAGCTGTATCTGACCGACGTGATCGGCATCGCGCGCGGCCACGGCGACGTGGTCCGCGCCGTGCACACCGACGACGCGGTACGTGTTGCCGGCGTCAACGACCGCGTGCAGCTCGCCGCACTGACGTCCGAACTCAACCGGCGCATTCTCGAGCGCTGGATGCGCGACGGCGTGACCGTCCTCGACCCGTCGACGACGTGGGTGGACGTCGAGGTCGTTCTCGCCCCCGATGTGACCCTGCATCCGGGCGTCCAGCTCTGCGGCCGCACGGTGATCGCCGAGGACGCCGAGATCGGTCCCGACACCACGCTCACCGATGTGCAAGTGGGTTCGGGAGCATCCGTGATCCGTACTCACGGATCCGGATCGTCGATCGGCGCTTACGCTACCGTCGGCCCGTTCACCTACCTGCGCCCCGGCACCGAGCTGGGTGCACACGGCAAGCTCGGCGGGTTCGTCGAGACCAAGAATGCGCAGATCGGCGCCCATTCGAAGGTCCCCCACCTCACCTACGTGGGCGACGCCGAAATCGGCGAACATTCCAACATCGGTGCCTCGAGTGTGTTCGTGAACTACGACGGCGTGGAGAAGTACCGCACCGTGGTGGGCTCTCACGTCCGCACAGGCTCCGACACGATGTTCGTAGCACCGGTGAACGTCGGCGACGGGGCCTACACGGGGGCCGGAACGGTGCTGCGTCGCGACGTTCCGCCGGGGGCACTGGCGGTGTCGGGTGCGCCACAGCGCAATATTGAGGGGTGGGTCCAGCGAAACCGCGCTGGGACCGCGGCTGCAGAGGCAGCGTCGCAAGCAGAGCACGAAAACGAGCGTCAGAAGGACGGCCAGGACCAGTGACCAATTGGATCGACAACCAGAAGAACTTGATGCTCTTCTCCGGCCGGGCACACCCCGAGTTGGCAGAGCAGGTCGCTAAGGAACTCGGCGTCCCCCTCACCCCGCAGACCGCCCGCGACTTCGCCAACGGCGAGACCTTCGTCCGCTTCGAGGAGTCCGTCCGCGGCTCCGACGCGTTCGTGCTGCAGAGCCACCCGTTCCCGCTCAACGAATGGGTCATGGAACAGCTCATCATGATCGACGCGCTCAAGCGTGGTTCCGCCAAGCGCATCACCGCGATCCTGCCGTTCTACCCATACGCCCGTCAGGACAAGAAGCACCGCGGTCGCGAGCCCATCTCGGCCCGCCTCATCGCCGATCTGCTCAAGACTGCCGGCGCCGACCGCATCATCACGGTCGACCTGCACACCGACCAGATCCAGGGCTTCTTCGACGGCCCGGTCGACCACATGCACGCGCAGGGCCAGCTCGCCGAGTACATCCGAGGTAAGTACGGCGTCGACAACATCGCCGTGGTCTCCCCCGATTCGGGCCGCGTGCGTGTCGCCGAGAAGTGGGCCGACACCCTCGGCGGCGCTCCCCTGGCCTTCATCCACAAGACCCGCGACCCGCTGGTTCCGAACCAGGTGAAGTCGAACCGCGTTGTCGGTGAGGTCGAGGGACACACCTGCATCCTGATCGACGACATGATCGACACCGGTGGCACCATCGCCGGCGCCGTCAAGATCCTGCGTGAGGCCGGCGCGAAGGACGTCATCATCGCCGCTACGCACGGCGTGCTCTCCGACCCGGCCGCCGAGCGCCTCGCTGCATGCGGCGCTCAGGAGGTCATCGTCACCAACACGCTGCCGATTCCGCCGGAGAAGCAGTTCGACTCGCTCACCGTGCTCTCGATCGCTCCGCTGCTTGCGCAGACGATCCGTGAGGTGTTCGAGAACGGATCCGTCACGTCGCTCTTCAACGGCGTCGCCTGACATCCGGCTACCGCCACACGGCACACTGACGGGATGTTCTCAGGGTTTCCCGTCTCGGCGCTCGACTTCTACGAAGATCTCGAGGCCGACAACAGCAAAGCATTCTGGGCCGCGCACAAGGCCGTCTACGACGACTGCGTGCGCGGCCCGATGCTCGCCCTGCTCGGTGAGCTCGAAGAGGAGTTCGGCCCGGGCAAGGTGTTCCGTCCCTACCGCGACGTCCGGTTCAGCAAAGACAATATCCCGTACAAGACCCACCAGGGCGGCTACGTCGCGACCGGGCCGGGCGTCGGGTTCTACGTCGAGATCAACGCCGCGGGTCTGCGGATCGCCGGAGGTTTCTATCACGGCAGCTCGGCTCAGCTTGCTGCCTTCCGGTCTGCGATCGACGACGAGCGTCGCGGCACCGAACTCGACAATATCGTCCGCCGCATGAAGCGCGCCGGCTACGAGATCGGTGGCGAAACGCTGAAGACCCGCCCGCGCGGGTACTCCGCGGATCATCCGCGCATCGCACTATTGCGGCACAAGGCGCTGCATGCCGGTCGCACCGACGTGTCACCCCCGTGGCTCGACAGCGCCCGAACGTTCGACGAGGTTCGCAGTTCGTGGCGCGCCTTCCGCCCGCTCGTGCAGTGGCTCACCACCGCTACGGCGACCTGACCTCCGAGCAAACCGAACGGTATGCAAATGCCGTGCGGCGCAGATGCTTTGTCGTCATTCTCACGCCACCCGGCCGTCACCGCACGTCCATGGATGATCTTCGTCACGCCGCCGGGGAACACCGCAGGTCGGATCGGACCCCGGCCGACGAAGCCCGCGGTGTTTGACCTAAGGTGGCTCCTCGTGATCGACGCGCAGACTCTCGAGGCCCCCATGGAAACCCCGACGAATCGGATTGCGCGGAGGTGGTCGCCCGGCGCCTGCGTCTGGTGCGGCGATACCGACTCGGTCGAAGAGTTCCGAAACGAACCCCGTTGTGCCACTTGCGTCCGCCATGAATCCGTGATCGACGAGGCCCGGCGGTTCATGGGCACCTACGGTCTGCGCCCCATCGGCGGGACCTTGCAGTCGGACGACGAAGAAGAGTACGAGTACCGGGTCGCCGCACGCGATGCGCGCCGTGCTCTCAACGACATTCGACTCGACGAGCAGCCGGACCCCGCGCTCGTCCGCAAAGCTCTGCGTCCCCGTGCCGCAGCCATCGTCGCCGACAAGCCCGCCGCGACGAAGTCGAGATCCGCGTCGGGCTCGTCGAGCTCGGCGTCGTCGACGTCGCGTCGTACCCCTGCCGCGGCCGCAGCGACCACGAGCGTCGATCTGGACGAGATCCAGAGCCGCGCACTCGCGTTGCTCGATCAGCTCTCCACGATCGATGCACAGCTCGCGTTGGTCGCCGAGCAGTCCGGGCTCGCAGCCCGTGCTCGTCGCAGCGATCTCGAGAAGCAGAAGGCGACGGTGCTGCGCACTCTCGCTGCATTGGAGAAGGCTCGGCTCAGCGCCGCGAAGTAGAGCAACTGCCCCGTCGGTCTCGGGCGTTTCGATCACATGCCCGAGACCCATGGAGCAGGCGGGTCAAGTGAGGGCACGACGGCGAGCCGTCAGGTAAGAGCACCGTCGGCGATGTCGACTGTGAGCGGGACGAGGTCGTCGCAGTTCGGAGTGTCGCTCATCAGGACCACCGCGGGAACGTTGCGGCCGCTCGACCTGTTGTAGCGCTCCGCCCCCGGCCGATTGGTATCGATCACCGATTCGACCGGCGCCGCGATCCGGCAGGAGTCGCCTGTCTCGCGGACATGCAATGTCAGGCCGTCGAACACCACCTCACGGGTGTCGTCGTCTTCCGGCGGCGCGAATTCGGGTTCGAGCCCGTAGTGGATGCTCCATGTCGTCGGCGCGGCTTCCTCCTGGTGCTGAGTGAGGACGCACCGGTACGGGTCGCTGTCGATCTGCCACCCGACCAGCTCTTCCGGCGCGAAGCTCGCAACGATCTCGCACGGGTCGGCCGCCGCCAGCCGGATTCGGCCCAGGCCACTCGTCGGCCTCGCCGGTAACGAGGGCACGAGTGTCAGTGTCTCCGAGAGGGTATCCGCCGCGACCGCGCACACCGGCACACTTTCCCCGCTCGAATCCTCGGACCGGTACTGCGTGACCGCGATCGTCGCGAACCGTGTGGGTGGTACCGCGTCGGCCGTCACCGTGACGGGGATGTCGAGCGCGAACGTCAGCGTGCAGCCGAGGGAATTGTTGTGCGTGGTCGTGTTCCTGTAGACCTCGGTGTCGCCGAAAGACCAGTCGCGCTGACCATCGGTGTCCGGAACCGGCGACAGGTCGATGGTCACCTCCAGCTCGTCGTACTTCGCTCCCCCCGACGGATGTGCGACGGCGGTGCACGTATCGAGTGCTTCCTGCGGCCCGAACTGACGCACTTCGCCGTAGCCGGCAACCACCGATTCCGGGAGCAACCCGCATGGATCGAGCCGCCGTAGCCTCTCCGCGACCTCGAGCAGCATCTTGTCGGACGGGTCGATCGAGCGGCTGTGGGTGTTGGGGGCGAGGTAGTCTACGTGAGCAGCCGGAGTCTCGACCGGAGTCCCGGCCAGGACCGTCGCGCATCCCGTCAGAGCCGATGGCACGGCAATGCACGCGATGACGGCAGCAGCCGTCGAACGCGTTCCTCCCCGCACGCCGACCACCGACTTCCCAAGTAATCGTCAAATAATTGCCAAGGCCGACCCACACCAACTTACGTCATTGCGCGAAAATCGGCCCCGCTCGGCGCGCGCCACCTGCACGCGCAACCGCGGTCCACCCTCGTCACGGTGCGCAGCGCCGTCACGGCTGCGAGGTTGCCTCCTGCGCCAGTCGGTACTCGGCCGACACGACGATCGCGCCCGTCCCGTTCGCGACGGCACGGCACGGGTCGTCGGCGACGTCGATGCTGCCACCGATGAAGCCGCCACCGTGCAGGTAGAGCACGACGGGCCGCGGTCCTGTGCCTTCCGGAACATAGATGCGCAGTGGCAGGTCGCCGTCTACACTCGGGTAATTCGCATGCCGCCCGAGACGCGGCCCGGACGGCTCTCGGCGACCATGTGTTCGAAAGGCTTTCGTCTCCGCCGGACGACATGACAATCGATCAGGCCGTCTCGTTCGCCCTGGGTGAGAGCACCACCGCACCGAATCGAGCGGCCCAGAACACCTCGCCGCTGACCAAACGGGAGTTCGAGATCGCCCGGCTCGTGGCCGACGGGATGAGCAATCGTGCCATCGCCGACAAACTCGTCATCTCTCCCCGCACAGTCGACGGGCACGTCGAACGGATCCTCGCAAAGCTCGGGGTCACGTCCCGGACACGGATCGCGACGTGGGTGACTGCTCACGACGGCTGAGTCTCAGGTCGATCCACCACAGCACCGCGGCGCATCCGCCGAGAAGCGCCCCGAGGATGCACACGCCGGTCCATTCCGCGAGGGCCCAGGCGAGCGCGCCGAGCGCTGATCCCGATGCCGCCCCCACGAAATAGGTGGTCATGTATACCGAGTTCACACGCGACCTGGCGTCCGGGTCGAGTCCGTAGATGATGTTCTGGTTGGTGATGTGGATGGCGTTGAGTGCGAGGTCGATGGTGAGCATGCCCACCACGAACCACCACAGCGACGACCCACCCGCGGCGAGCGCACCCCACGACGCGATGAGCACGACGACACCGACCGCCGTGGTTGTCGGCCCGTAGCCGCGGTCGGCCAGGCGTCCCGCTGTGTTCGCCGCGAGTGCACCGGCTACGCCGGCCAGGCCGACGAGCCCGATCTCCAGTTCGCCGAGTCCGTGCGGAGGCGCCGACAGCAGGAACGCCATCGTCGAGAACAACACGCTGACCGACGCATACGAGATCGCCCCGAGCAGTCCCCTCGTGCGGAGGCGCGGATACGTCCGCACGAGGGTGGCGAGCGAACGGAGGATTGCGCCGTAACTCTGCTGTCCGGCGGTGGGTGTGCTCGGTGGTAACACCCGCCACAGCGCGATGGCCACGATCACCATTGCGCCGGCCGAGACCCGGTACACGGTGCTCCAGCCGCCGAATTCGGCGAGGATTCCCGCGATGCTGCGGGCCAGCAGGATGCCGACGAGAAGCCCGCTCATCACTGTGCCCACTGCTCTACCTCGCCGTTCCGGTGCCGCGAGGGTCGCCGCGAACGGCACGAGTACCTGCGCCGCGACCGAGAACAACCCGGCGATCGCCGTGCCCGCCATGAGTACACCGATGTTCGGAGCGAAACCGCTGATCGCCTGCCCGGCCGCGGCCGCGAACATGAGGGTGACCGCCAGGCGCCGCTGCGGAAGCATGTCTCCGAGTGGCACCAGGAACATCAGCCCCAGCGCATAGGAGACCTGCGCGATCGTGACGGTCGACGCCGCCGCCGAATGGGTTGTGCCGAGGGCTTCGGTGATCGACTCGAGCAGGGGCTGATTGAAATAGTTGCCGCCCGCGCACAGCCCGGTCGCGACCGCCATCAGCAGAAGGGCGGGTGACGTGAGGGTGGGACGGGCCGGCATGGTTCCCAACATTGCCGTGTCCGGACGGTCCGTCCAAGCGAGCCGCGCCGCTCCGTGGTGTGGTCGTTCGCCGGTGAGGCGTCAGGGAGTCGACTGCGGCTCAATGCCGACGCAGCAGCCCGGCTTCGAGCGTCTCGGCGATCAGGGCCGCGCCCTTGCTGTTCTGGTGGACGTGATCGACGGTAAGGAGGAGCCCTCTCCGATCGGAGATCATGTCGAGACTGCGGCCCAGGATCCGACGCTCGGCGAGCATGGCGAGGAACCTCGCCGCGGTCATCTCCTCGTAGGGGACAACGGCGGGCCGCTCGGCCGCGAGCTCGGCGACCTGCCGCTCATGGACGGGTAGATAGACGACACCTTGGCCGGCGGCAAGGTCAGCGATCATCGCGCTGTACCGCGACGACGCCTCTGCCGGCAATGCTTCCGGGTCCTGTCCGAGCACGGGAATGGAGGCCAGGCCGATCTCCGCATCGGTCTCGGACCGGAGCCTGTCGACCACGCGGCCGAGACAGTCCTCGAACCAGCCCGGCGAAGGCTCGGTCGGCAGCTGCTTGCGCTTCTTCCAGCGATCGAGGGCGAATCCGGGCAGGCTCGCCCTTGGAGCGCTCGTGGCGCTCACGCGTAGATTGATGGGGTGACTGTGGGTTCAGCGACACAGGTGACAGCGCAGCCCTCCCCGGCATTGCGTGGGTACGTCATGTCGTATGACGGTTTCGAGCAGCACGGGTTTCCACCTGGCATTCACCGGGGCGCACCGGGGCGCTATCTCACGCTTGTCGTCTCACTGTCCGAGCCGATCCAAGTCGTTCCGGTCGAGGGATGCACGGTTCGCGACGGGCGGTTCGATGCCCTTGTAGGTGGCCTGACTTCGAAAGCCGTCGCGATCGGGCACGACGGTCGTCAGCACGGCGTCAAGGTGTCGCTGACTCCAATGGGAGCCCGAGCCGTCTACGGGATGCCCGCGGCTGCCCTCGCGAACGACGTGGTCGACGTCGGCCGCATCCTCGGCGGACTCGGTCGTGAACTCACCGAGCGGAGCCGCGAGGCTCGCTCGTGGCGTGAGCGGTTCGCCGCCGTCGATGACGTCCTCTTGGCGGCCGTGCGCGGTCACGACACGAGCCCAGCGGCACGTGCTCCCATCCGGCCCGAGGTCCGCGAGGCATGGCGGCGACTGTCGAGCTCCCGCGGCGCTGTCCAGATCGGATCGTTGGCAGCCGAACTCGGATGGAGTCGACGCCACCTGACCAGGCAGTTCCACAGCGAGATCGGCCTGACACCCAAAGAAGCCGCACGTGTTCTGCGCTTCGAGCACGCCTACGTCCTCGCCACGGCAGGTACCCCGCCCACATGGTCCACAATCGCTTCGGCGACCGGATTCGCCGACCAAGCCCACCTCGTCCGGGACTGGCGCGACTTCACAGGCCTCACCCCGACCGCCTGGCGCGGCAGCGAACTACTCGCTCACTAGCGCCGTCAACGGTCACCGGCCCCGGTGCTCGGTGCCGAGCCCGGGAGTGATCGTGAGGATCCGAGCGTCACCGTCCGCGTCGACCGCGTGCCATACGCCGGCAGGGTTGACGGTGGCCTGACCCGGACCGAGAGTCACCTGCTCGGTCCCATCGCCGATCTCACGTACGACGGTGATCGCGCCGCTGATACACACAATCACCTCCTCACCTGCCGGGTGCCGCTCCCAGTGGTTCCCTCGGCCATGCTCGTCGATGAGGACGACGAGCCGGCCCTCGATGCCGTCGTCGGCGATCGCCGCCGCGTAGGCGTCGAGGGTCGCAGGTTCGAACGTGAACCCCTCGACCGGTCGGGATCGGCATCCGAGACCGAGGTGTAAAGGGGTGGACTGCAGGTTTACGGCAACGCGGGAGTCTGTCAACTGAAGGTTCATGCACAACAGGTTGTCAACGAGGTCCCCGCCCTGTCTTGAAGAAATGAGACCATCACGCTGTGCCCTTGGCTGTGCCCGGCTGCTCGAACGGCCGACCGGTCACTCGACGGCAGGCCACACGGGCATGGTGTCCCATGGGTGCGCCGCCTCGAGCTGCGACGCGATCCGCAGGAGCAGATCCTCACGACCGTGGGCAGCGACCAGCTGCACTCCCAACGGAAGCCCCGTGGAGTCCGCACCCAGAGGCAGGGAGATCGCGGGCTGCCCGGTCGTGTTGAACGGGCTCGTCATCACGCCGTAGTCACCGGAGTTCTTCCAGATCGCGTCGAGATCCATCACGTCGAGCAATCCGAGGCCTGGGGTCGGGCGTCCCAACGTGGGTGTGAGCAGCAGGTCGTATGCGGTGAAGAATCGACCGATCTCGTATCCGGCGCGTTCGAGTTCCGTGTAGGCGGCGCTGAGGTCTGCGGCGGTGATCGTGGTGCACCGCTCGTACTGCACGCGGGGCAATGTCTCGAGATCGTCGTCGCGCAGCTCGCGGCCGAGTTCGGCAAGCCGCCGGTTCACGAGCGCGGCCATCGGCGCGGCCATCATCGTCTGCAACGACACCGAAAGTGCGTCCTGCGGGTAGTCCGGTGTCGCGACCTCCACGTGGTGCCCGAGCGCCTCGAGTTTCCGCGCAACATCCGTCGCCACAGCCACACAGTCCGGGTGCACCGGGTCACCGGACGGCTTCACCGTGCTCAGCGCGATCCGCAACCGTCCCGGATCCGCACCCACCTCCTGCACGTACGGCCGTGCGGGCGGGGCGATTCCGAACGGCGCTCCGGTCTGCGGCCCACACGTCAGATCCAGCAGCGACGCCGTGTCGCGCACGCTGCGGGTGAGTGCGTGCTCCACCGACATCGGTGAGCCCATCGGCGACGCCGACGGCATCCTGCCTCGCGAGGGCTTCAACCCCACAAGGCCATTCGCAGACGCCGGGATGCGGATGGACCCGCCACCGTCGCTGCCGTGCGCCGCCGGGGTGATACCCACAGCGACAGCGGCTCCCGCGCCACCGGACGATCCGCCGACACTGTGGGTGAGCCGGCGTGGGTTCCGGGTGGGTCCGAACAACACCGGTTCGGTGGACGCATTCTGCCCGAATTCGGGAGTGTTGGTCTTACCCAGAACGACCAGTCCCGCCCGTCGGTAGCGGGCGACGAGTTCGCTGTCGCGGCCGGCGATCCGCCCGGCGAACAACCGGGAGCCGTGAGTGGTAGGCAGGCCCTCGACGTCCGCGTGCAGGTCCTTGATCAGGAACGGAACGCCCCTGAGCGGGCCGTCCGGAAGACCCGCATCGACCTCGGCGAGCGCTTGTTCTGCGCGTGCGCTCACCACCGCGTTCACCGTCGGATTACGCTCGTCGAGGCGGCGGAGGGAGCACTCCAAGGCCTCCCGCGGCGAGAGGTCGCCGCGTGCGATCGCCTCGGCGAGTGCGGTCATGTCATGGTCGTCGAACTGACTGTCCATCGAAGTCCTCTCGTGCCGGGCATCCCTTCCCGTCTATCACGACGGTTCGCGGTCACGCGGTGTCCGATCCCGGTCACTGGTCGCCGACAGGGTTTCGGAACGGCGTTCACTGAGATCCACAGGGAAAGTCCGTAAGCTTTGCCCGGACCGGGAGGGAGTGGCGTGGAGACGAATGCACTGTGGAGTCGACGACGATTCCTGGGGGGTGTCGTCGCGACCGGCGCGGTACTGACCAGCGTGGCCTGGTCGTTCGCCGGTGAGGCTACGGCACAACCGACACCGTCGAGCCACTCCGTCCGCGACACGATCAACGGCATCCTCGCGTTCGTGGCGCCCGGAAACGACCCGTACTCGCAGCACCAGGGTGTGTCGACCGAGGTTCCCGGCGGAGTCACACCGGGCGCCGCCGAGACTCTCGAACGCACCTTCGACCTCGCCGTCCCGATCCCCCTGATAGACATGCTCGGCATCGCTGTCACAGGCTCCTCCGCGATCGCGGCGCTGGTCGACCTGTTCGCGGTGACCGCCGGACCGGCATCCGTAGCGGGACCGTTCGCATCGCCGTTCGCGAACCTGTCGCACGCCACCAAGGCGCACGTCTTCGAACTCCTCGACACCGAGCCACAGTTTCCCGGCCGCCCCATCGAGTACGCGGTCAATGCCATTCCCACACTCGCCGCGTTCGTCGCCTACTCGGAGGTCTCCTCATTCGATGGCGAACTCCGTGAGCTGACCGGCCGCCCGGTGGGCTGGGAGCTGACCGGATACGAGGGCGTGAGCGACGGGTGGGACGAGTTCCAGGGCTACTACGGCGGCGTCGATCGAGCGGAAGGATGACGTTGACCGATGTCATCGTGATCGGTGCCGGTGGTGGCGGGCCGGTCGTCGCGAAGGAACTCGCCGCACGGGGTCTCGATGTGCTGGTGCTCGAGTCCGGGCCACGCTTCGACGACCCGGAGAACCAGTGGACGCACTTCGAGAACGACGCCAACAACCCGATCACCGGGTTCCTCCGCGAAGGCCCCGGCGACAGATCCGCCGGGCCGTGGCTGCGCGACCTGCCGCAGAACTCGTTCGTGTGGCAGGTCTCCGGCGTCGGTGGCGCGACCCTCCACTACTTCGGTAACTCGCCCCGCGCGGTGCCCGGAGTGTTCGAGGGATACGACGGCGCCGACCGCGACATGTACGACACCGAGCACCTGTTCCCGTTCGGATACGAGGAACTGCGCCGCTACTACGAGTGGGTCGAGGCGACACTGCCCGTGCAGACCGCACCGATGGGCACGAAGGAACAGGTGTTCCTGCGCGGCGCCGCAGCAATGGGTCTCCCCCACCAGACGTCGCTCGATACCACCGGACCTGCGCATCGCTCGCAGCAGAACGCGATCCTGCAACCCGGCGGCACCGCCGGACGCACTCGCGACCCCGCGCTGCTGCATCATCCCCAGGCCCGCGGCTGCACGATGTGCGGGCACTGCTACCAGGGCTGTTATCTGCCGCTGGGTGCGCCGCGGAATCTCAAGGCCCGCCGCTCCACCGACAACTCGTACGTACCGATGATGCTCACCGCCGACGCGTGGTCACCGCACGGTAGGCCCGTGACCCTCATGACCGATGCCGGAGTCACGAAGATCCTCGTCCGCGAGGTCTCCGGCGAGACGGTCGCGCACGGCGTGCGATTCCGGACGGCCGACGGCGAGGAGCACGAAGCGGAAGCGAAGGTTGTCGTGCTGGCCGCAGGCGCGATCGAGTCGCCGCGGCTGTGGCTCAACTCGGAACTCCCCGACCCCGACGAGTGGGTGGGTCGCGGCCTGACCGACCACCACATGGACGCGGTGTTCGGTGTCTTCGACGAGTACACCGGCGAGACGCGTGGAGCCGGTTCCAATGCGCGCGTCGACCTTCCGGGATACGGCGCGATCGAGCAGGTGGGCATGCCGCCGGCGCTGCTGGCGTATTCGCTGGGCTACAGCGACTCGGGTATCCACGGCTACGGTCGTGCGGGCGGCGTGGTCGATGCTGCGGGAGCCGACAGCCTCGGCCGGTTGGTCGGTCGCGATCTGCTGACCACCCTCTCCGACGCCGACCGCGTGCTCGGCGCACTCGTGATCACCGACGACGATGTCGAACCCGGAAACCGCGTGAGCGTGCCCGGTCTGCTGCCGTCCGACGAGCACGGCGTCGTGCCGCGTGTGACGGTGAAGCACCGCACGAGATCCGACCGCACCCGACGCAACCGGGAGTACTGCACCCGCAAGGCCGTCGAGTTGATGCGCGCGGCGGGGGCGAAGTCTGTGCATCGCTGCGACTGGCCGCCGCTGATCCTGCACGCACAATCGAGCATGAGAATGGGTTCGGACGAGAAGAATTCGATCCTGGACTCCTCCGCGGAAGCACGCTGGGTCAAGCGGCTCTACATCGCAGACAACTCGGCGCTCCCGAACAGCCTCGGTGGCCCCAACCCCACGCTGACCACACAGGCCCTCGCGACCCGCACCGCCGAGAAGATCGTCGAGACGTACTTCGGCGGCGACGGATGGGTGGGCCGCGAGAACCCGGTCTCGTCGATCGACGATCGGGTCACGCATGCGGTGGTCTCGCGCGGGTTGTAGACCGAAGGCGACCTTCCTCCGGAGCGTCATCGACGAGATGCGGCGAACAGCGCGAATCTCCCGTCGGGATCGACCCATTCGCGCCGGACGGTGAAGCCTGCGTCGTCGAGCTCTCTTCCGATGCCGTCGAGCCGGAACTTCGCAGAGATCTCCGTGCACATCTGTTCTCCCGCAGCGAAGCTCAGTTCGAGATCGAATTCGCGGACGTGCACCGTCATCGCCTCGGTCGCTTCGAGTCGCATCTCGATCCATTCGTTCTCCGCGTCCCACACGGCGCGGTGCACGAACTTGTCGGGATCGAAATCGGCGTCGAGCCTGCGGTTCACCACACGCAGTACGTTGCGGTCGAATTCGGCTGTCACACCAGCGGCGTCGTCGTACGCCGGGATGAGGACATCGAGGTCGACGACCAGGCCGGCGCCGAGCAGCAGCCATTCGTCGGTGTTCAGGATCGTCCCGAGGTGAGAAAGGAACTCGATGCGTTCGGCGGGCTCGAAGTTGCCGATCGTGCCGCCGAGGAACGCCACCATGCGGTGTCCGCCGGCGGGCAGGTGTTCGAGGGAACCGGTGAAATCGCTGACCACGCCGCGCACTGTGAGCTCCGGGTAGTCGACGGACAGGCGACGCACCGCCGCGCTCAATGCCGGCTCGGACACATCCTGCGGTACATACGTATGGATGTACGGTTTCAGCGCGTCGAGCAGCACCCGGGTCTTCTCCGACGAGCCGGATCCGAGCTCCACCAGCACCTCGGGTTTCGCCGCCTCCGCGATATCCGCGGCGTGGTCCTGCAGCAACGCGAATTCGGTTCGGGTGGGATAATATTCGGGCAGCAACGTGATCTGATCGAACAACTCGCTTCCCCGCTCGTCGTACAGCCACGTCGGCGACAGACGCTTGGGGGTGGAGGTGAGGCCACGTCGCGCATCAGCACGCAGTGTCTCGTCCAATTCTTCGGGCGTGATGAACACGTCGATGGTCACGTAGCGGATACCTCCAGGGGAGTGACGACCAGCTTGCCGGGGATTGCATTGACGAGGTGCTTGTCGGCGACTTCCTGCCAGCGCGGGTCGTCGTCGAAACGTTCGGAGCTCACGATCGCGACGTTCTCGTCCACGAGCGTCCACAACGAGTGATGCCACGCGGTTGCCCACATACCACTGCCGTTGCACAACAGCATGTTCAAACGTGATTCCGGCGCTCGCGCGATGACATCGTGGACGAGTGAGATGAGCGCGGGTTCCGGTTCGGCCGAACGGAGTCGCGAACGCAACATCATCCACAGCGCAGCGGAATCGGTGGGGGCGTCCAGTTCGAGCAGTTCTGACACCGGAAGATTCTCCGCGAGTTCGACCAGCGATCCGGGCCAGCCGCGCACCACACCGTTGAGACTGAAGGCCCAGCGCCCATCCGAGAACGGTGCACTGGCACTACGTTCCACCGGCATGCCCTCCGTTGCGGATCGGAGAGCGATCATCACGGCCTCGGACCGGATCGTGGGCAGCCCTTCGGTGACGAACGGATCCGACCAGATCGGCAGGGCCGAGCGGTATCGGCCGAGGGCACCGACGTCCGACCACCAGGCAACACCGAAACCGTCGGCGTTGACAGTGCCACCACCACGCATGTCTGTGGGCGCCCACGATTGCCGCATGAGCGAATTCGGGCCGTCGGTGAGCAAGGACGCAACCGACTCGACCGGGCCGAGGTATCCCAGGTGCCTACACATCAGGGGCCTCGGCCGACTCCGGCACATCGTGTGCGAGGCGCAATCCGGCGAAGATCTGTCGGCGGATCGGATGGTCCCAGTTCCGGAACGTTCCGCGGCACGCAACCTGATCGGTCCCGAAGGACCCACCGCGGAGCACGCGGAAATCGCCGCCGAAGAACACTTCCGAGTACTCCCGGTACGGGAATGCACGAAAGCCCGGGTACGGGTCGAAACCCGACGATGTCCATTCCCACACATCACCGATCAGCTGATGTATGCCGAGCGGAGACGCCCCTTCCGGGTAGGCACCCACCACTGCGGGACCCAGGTGGCGCTGGCCGAGATTGGCGTGCTCCGGGCCGGCGTCGTCGTCTCCCCACGGGTACCGTCGACTGCGTCCCGTCTCCGGATCCCACCGCGCGGCCTTCTCCCATTCCGCCTCGGTGGGCAGACGCGCGCCCGCCCAGCGTGCGAAGGCATCGGCCTCGTGGAAACACACGTGCACGACGGGTTCGTCCGGATGCACAGGCAGCTCCCGTCCGAAACTGCGTCGCCACCAACGTCCGTCGACATCGCGGTGCCAGAACTGAGGCGCCTCGAGACCCACGTCGCAGCGGTGCGCCCACCCCTCGTCGCTCCACAGCTCGCGGCGCCGGTATCCACCGTCCTCGATGAATCGGGCGAAGTGCCGGTTGGTCACGGGCAGGGTGTCGAGCGCAAAGGCGGGCAGGTACACCCGGTGCACGGGTTTCTCGTTGTCGAGCGCCCACGGGTCGTCCGAGGTACCCATCTCGAACTCCCCCGCCGGGATCGACACCCGCTCGTACTCGGGGGGTGTCGCCTCGCGCGGAGCCTCCGGGGCGTCGAGCACCGGAGGTCCGGCACGCAACTGGTGGGTCGCGAGCATCGTCTCGTCGTGTTGTTGCTCATGCTGGGCGATCATCGAGAAGACGAAACCGTCGCGGGTGAGTTCGTCATCGAAGTTGTTGCTCTGCAGCACTTTCTGTGACAGTTCACGCACCCGTTCCGCGTACCGGCGCGCATCGTCCGGACCGAGCAACGGAAGCGCGGTCCGGCTCGCGCGAGGATGCAGGAACGCGTCGTAGAGTTCGTCGATCCCCTCATGCACCGAGCCGCGCCCCGCGACTTCACGCAGCAGCCAACGTTCCTCCTGATTCGCAATGTGCGCGAGGTCCCAGACCAGAGGACTCATCAGCGGCGAATGTTGCTGCGTCAGTTCGGAATCGTCGATACCTGTGAGCGCATGTGTCCGTGCACGAGCGCGTTCGAGATCACGTTCGAGACGGTCGCGCAGCATCCTCACCGTTCGGCCACCCCCGGCAACTGCCCGCGCATGCAGCGCGCCGCGGCGGCGTCGAGCGCCGTGGTGAACCTCATATCCGGGGACGACTCCGCAGCCAAGGACAACAATCCCACTGCGGCGGCGCGTAATTCGACGGCAGCGAGACCTTGCTGCGCAGCATCGACCCAGAGCTGACGGACAGGTTCGGCGATCGCCGATGCCTCCGCCATGACCTCCGGGCTCCTCAGCAGAGCTTCGATGGTCGCGATCGGCACCTGCCACAGGTCGCCCGGCTGTGCGTCCAGATACCGAACCTCGAGATGCCCGCACGGGCGCACCGGCGGGAACAGTGTCGTCAGGTGATAGTCGAGGTCGGCGAAAGTGGGCCGACGACCGAGCTCGTCGTCGAGACTTCCGTTCAGCCACTCGGCGAACGAGGCGCCGGGTGGTGCGTGCCACTCAGGGCCGGCCGATCGGACACACAGCAACGGGGCGTCGAGCGCCCAGGCCGGATACTTCTGCGGGTCGGCCACCATCGCGGTGCGCTCGGGATCGAGCGACAGCCAGGTACGCATCCGCTGAGACACCCATGCCCCGTCCGGAGCGCCCCGCAGCGCGGGCGAACACCCGAACGCGGCGATCAATGCGGGACCGATCGCGTGGAGCAGCTCCCAGCGGCGAGCGAGTTCGACGTCGTCGGCGCCCGCATCGACACTGACCTGCACCGCGGCCGTGCTGTTCATCATCAGCCGCCCGAGGGGGCCGATTCGGTCGAACCGCAATTCCATCGCGGAGTATCGCGGCGTGCGAAGCAAGCGATGGGGCGGCCGGATCTCGTCGGTCGCGCAGTCGAGCATCGACACTGCGCGGCGCGCAAGCAGCGATCGCAGCATCTTCGCGTCGGCAACCAGACGATCCACCGTCTGCCGCGCCGACGTACACGGCACGCTCGCCAATTCCACCTGCCCGCCCGGTTCCAGACTGATCGCGCTGCCCGACGGGAGCGGGCGAGCCGACGACGACGGCGCGATGGCCTTCGGGGCGTGGGGTCCGAGTGCCTCGACGATCGACGAGAGCTCCGGCCGCGACGCGGTTCCGTCCGCACGGGCCGTCAGCCATTCGAGTTCCGCGCCGATCAGCCGCGGTGGGCCGAAGCGGAAACTCACCCGACGTACGTACTCCTCCGCGGAAGCACGCGGACCGAGCTCCTTGTCGGCGCGCGGCATCGCCGCGTCCATCGCCATCACCACTCGATCCACCCTCCTTCGTCGGTGGGCCAGGTCACTGAGCGAGCCTAACGCGCACATCGCCGCAACGCCCAGAGAACGCTCCGGCGCCACACCGACCACACTAGATTCGGCCAGTAGATCCTGCCGACAGGAAATGGAGGCCCACTTCCATGCTCGATGTGCAACAGGCCCGCCGCGACACACCCGGCTGTTTCGAACGGGTGTTCCTCGACAGTGCGGGGTCCTCACTCCCTCCGACTCCGGTCGTCGACACCGTCGTTGCCCACCTACGACGCGAGGCCGAAGTCGGTGGATACGCGGCCGCCAACGAGCGACTCGGTGACCTGGCCGAAGTGAAGGCCTCCCTAGGACGGTTGTTCGGGGTCGACGCTACCTCCATGGCGTTGTCCGACAGCGCATCGCGGGCATGGACGTCGTTCTTCTACGCGGTGCCGCTCGAACCGGGCGACCGCATCCTGCTCTCGCAGGCCGAGTACGCCGCCAACGCCGTCGCGGCACTGCAACGGGGCCGTGCCACCGGCGCGAGCGTCGAGGTGGTTCCTTCCGACGACGCCGGACGCATCGACGTCGAGGCACTGCGCGAGCTGCTCGACGAGCGCGTCAAACTCGTCTCGGTGGTGCACGCACCGACCAACGGCGGACTCGTCAACCCGGTCCGCGAGGTCGCCGACGCTGCGCATGCGGTGGGCGCGCTGGTGTTGCTCGACGCGTGCCAGTCTGTGGGGCAACTGCCCGTGAGTGTGCCCGAACTGGACGTCGATGCGCTCTCGGGCACCGGCCGCAAATGGGTGCGCGGCCCGCGAGGCACCGGGTTCCTCTACGTGCGACCACGGTTGATCCTCGACCTCGAGCCGGCGATGATCGATCTGCACAGCGCGACGTGGACGTCCCCCGACACGTACGAACTCGCACCCGACGCGTCGCGCTTCGAGATGTGGGAGACCGACGTCGCGGCCAGGCTTGGGCTCGGCGCAGCCATCGACTATCTGCTCGACCTCGGACTCGATGCCGTGGTGGAGGCCATCGGCTACCGCGCCGAGCACACCCGCGACGGGCTCGAGCGGATCCCGGGTGTCACCGTGCACGATCGCGGCGCGCCGCTCAATGGGATCGTGTCATTCACCGTCGACGGCATCGAGCCCACTGCGGTGCGCGACGCGCTCGCCGCGCAGGCGATCACCGTCACCGTCAGCTCACGCAGCTCCACCCTCCTCGATATGTCGCAGCGGAAACTCGATGCCGTGGTCCGTGCGTCACCGCACTATTTCGTCTCCCCGGCCGACGTCGATCGCTTCCTCGTCGCGGTGCGCTCACTCACATAACGAGGCCCGTTCGCGTTGCGCATTCGGATCCGGTAAAGTATGTCGAGTTGTCTCGGCGAGGGTGAACCGCGTAATCGCTGGCTCACCGTGATCGACGCGGCTGCGGCTCCGTCAGGGCGTAGAAATCGCTCCACTGCCGCGCGTGTCCGGTCCCGCATTCGTCGAGAAGACCGACCCCGTGAGAGTTCACTAGCGTAGGAGCCGTTGCACCATGTCCAACGAGAACCGTCTCGTCGCCGCTGTCCGCACCGAGTTCGGCAAGGGCGCCGCCCGCCGCACCCGTCGTGCCGGCCAGGTCCCCGCCGTCCTGTACGGCCACGGCACCGACCCCAAGCACCTGTCGCTTCCCGGCCTCGATTTCGCTGCCGTTCTGCGTAACCACGGCACCAACGCCATCCTGACCCTCGACATCGAGGGCACCGAGCAGCTCGCCCTCACCAAGTCGGTCACCACGCACCCGATCCGCCGTAACATCGAGCACGCCGACCTGCTCGTGGTGAAGAAGGGCGAGAAGGTCACCGTCGAGGTGCCCGTCGTCCTCACCGGCATCGCGGGCTCCGGTGCGCTGGTCGTCCACGAGGTCAGCACGATCAAGCTCGAGGCCGACGCCCTCAGCATCCCCGAGGAGATCTCGGTGTCGATCGAGAGTGCTCCCATCGGCACCCAGATCCTCGCCGGAGGCATCGAGCTTCCCGCGGGCTCGACCCTGCAGGACGATCCCGAGCTGCTGATCGTGAACATCGTCGAGGCCGCTGCCCAGGCGAACGCCGAAGATGCAGCAGCCGACGAGACCGAGGAAGCAGAAGAGGCCTGAGCCTGACCTGCTCGAATCATTCGGGTTCAGTGAAGTCTTTCGTGCGGCGCGTCATCCTTCGGGGTGGCGCGCCGCACGCGCGTTCTGCTGAGCAGAACCCAGCCACACATCATGCAGCCACACAAAGTTCGAGGGAGAACCTGCACGTGAGCGAGGACACCGCGCTCGTCGTGGGGCTGGGAAACCCCGGCCCCAAGTACGAGACCACTCGACACAACATCGGTTTCATGGTTGCCGACGTGCTGGCCGACCGGGTCGGCGGGAAGTTCAGCGCACACAAGAAGAGCAACGCCGAGATCGTGCAGGCCCGCCTCGACGGACGGCAGGTGATCGTCGCGAAGCCCCGCACGTACATGAACGTGTCAGGTGGTCCGGTCGCGGGTCTGGCCAAGTTCTTCTCCGTCTCGCCCGCGAACATCATCGTGATCCACGACGAACTCGACCTCGATTACGGCACGATCCGCCTCAAGCAGGGCGGCGGCGAGAACGGACACAACGGTCTGCGGTCCACGTCCTCGGCGCTGAGCACGAAGGACTACTTGCGAGTGCGCATGGGGATCGGCCGGCCACCGGGGCGTCAAGATCCGGCGGACTTCGTACTCAAACCCTTCTCCTCCACCGAGCGCAAGGACCTCGGGGTGCTCTGCGAAGAGGGCGCCGACGCCGTCGAACTGCTCCTGAAACTCGGTCTCGAGGGCGCCCAGAACCGCATCCACTGACCGGTGCGTGCTTTCGGTAGTGGCCACTACCGAAAGCACGCACCGGCGGCATCAGTGGTGAAGCAGCGATGCCGACGTGCCGCGGCGCAGCTTGCCCGACGACGTCTTCGGGATGTTGCCCGGGCCGAGCACCGCAACCGTGCGGGGACGCGCCCCCACTTCCGCGCACACCGCGTGAACGACCTCGTGCTCGATACGGTGCACTTCGTCGAGGTGGTCGATGAGGTTGGTTTCGACCGCCACCGCGAACGATTCCCGCTTGTCACCCGCATCCAGCCGGATCGCGACGGCATTGCCCGGTCGCACCCCGGCCACACTGCACGCGGCGCGCTCGATATCGGTGGGATAGATGTTGCGTCCGCCCATGATGATGACGTCCTTGACCCTTCCGCACACGACGACGAGACCCTCTTCGGTGAAGTAGCCGACGTCGCCGGTGTCGAGCCAGCCCTCGCTGTCCTGCGCGGGTACCGGCCCGTCGACCGTGACGTATCCGCGTGTGACGGCCTTGCCACGCAACTGGATGATCCCGACCCCGCGGGTGGGGAGTTCCTGCCCGTCGTGACCCACGACCCGCCCTTCGAGTCCGGCGACGAGGTGCCCGAGCGTCGGCATGCGACGGGCGTTCGAGTGGGCCGACGGCACGGCCATCCCGCCCGACTCGAGCAGATCCGGGTCGACGACATCTAGCACCTGTCCGTGGCCGGGGTCAGGCACCGACACCGCCAGCGTCGTCTCCGCCATCCCGTAGACAGGGGCAAGGGCCGTGGGGTCGAGCCCGAATCGGGCTCCCGCCTCCGCGAGAGCGTTCATCGTGTCGGGGTCGACGGGTTCAGCGCCGTTCCACATCCATTTGACCGACGACAGATCCACCGCACCGTCCGCGGCCCGAGCGAGCTTGCGCGCCAGTAGTGAATACGCGAAATTCGGTGCAGCAGTGACGGTCCCGCGATACTTGGTGATGAGATCCGCCCACAACATCGGTGCCCGCAGGAAGTCGAGCGGAGTCACGGAGACGACCTCGCCGCCCATCTGCATGGGGACGCTGAGGAATCCGACCATGCCCATGTCGTGGAACAACGGCAGCCAGCTGATCATGACGTCGTCGTCGAGCGAGAACTTGATGCGTTCGAACATCGCGTACGCGTTGACGTAGAAGTTCTCGTGCGTGATCTGCACGGCCTTCGGCGAACCAGTGGATCCGGACGTCAACTGCTGCAGCACGATGTCGGACTCCGCGGTCTCGACCGGGTCGATCGCCCTGCCCGCGCGCAGTTCCGAGGTGGTGACGACCTCGATGCCACGCTCCCGGAGCAGCGGTTCCGCGATGTCGAACGGAGCACCTAGCACCACGATCTGCGCGCCGATCATGCGCAACACGGTCTCCGTGTCGCGCGTCCATCCGTCGAGATCGGTGCGCGGGGTGGGCTGGTGCAGCATCGTGATGCTTGCGCCGCGCATCCACACGCCCTGACAGATCGGGGCGATGTCGACGGGAAGTCCGGCCAGGACCGCGACCGCGTCCCCCCGTGCGACCCCACCCGCTGCCAGGCACCCCGCCATGCAGCGAGCCTGCTCGTGGATCTGCGTCCAGGTCTGCCGACGCGGCGAGTCCGGCTCGCCGGTGATCAGACCTCGTGTACTTTCGCGCCCCGTCGCGTACATCTCATCAGTGAACCTGCTCACGAAACACTCCTCGTTCCGATACGACCGAGCCTTCTTGTGTCGAAATCCCGACCCCACGAATCAGAGTGACCTCGAATCGGTCGACCGGGGACCCTCTCCCGGGAAACGTGATCGAATCTCAGGGAAAACGACACCGAATCGCCTAGTAACATGGACGAGTTGCCTGCGATAGTCCCCCACCAGAAGTTTCGAGAGGTTTCCCGCGTTGAGTACCCCGCCCGCCTCCGCCAGCGAATCCACCAACGCCGCGAAGCCCGCTTCGTCGAACGAAATCCGTTCCGAGGCGCTGCGGCGGCGCACGTTCGCTGTCATCTCCCATCCGGACGCCGGTAAGTCCACTCTCACCGAGGCCCTCGCACTGCACGCGAAGGTCATCTCGGAGGCCGGCGCCGTCCACGGCAAAGCGGGCCGCAAATCCACCGTGTCCGACTGGATGGAAATGGAGAAGGCCCGCGGCATCTCGGTCAGCTCCACCGCGCTGCAGTTCAACTACGCGTCTTCCGAGGCACCGAAGTCCGAGGACGGTGTCGACACCGTCAACGTCATCAACCTCGTCGACACCCCCGGCCACTCCGACTTCTCCGAGGACACCTACCGCGTGCTCACTGCCGTCGACGCGGCCGTGATGCTCATCGACGCCGCGAAGGGCCTCGAGCCGCAGACGTTGAAGCTGTTCCAGGTGTGCCGCCACCGTGGCATCCCGGTGATCACAGTGATCAACAAGTGGGACCGCCCCGGTCAGACACCTCTCGAACTGCTCGACGAAATCGACGAGCGGATCGGACTCACCCCGACGCCACTGTTCTGGCCCGTGGGTATCGCAGGTGACTTCCGCGGCCTGCTTCGGCGCGGTCTCGACGAACACGCGGGCGAAGCCGTCGAATACATCAAGTTCACGCGCACCGCGGGCGGCGCGAAGATCGCCCCCGAGGAGCACCTGACCCCCGAGGTCGCGCTCGAACGCGAGGGCGACACCTGGACCGAGGCCGCCGAGGAATCGGAACTGTTGTCGGCGAGCGGGCAGGATCACGACCAGGAGCTGTTCCTGGCGGGCCAGACATCGCCGGTGATCTTCGCATCCGCGATGCTCAACTTCGGTGTCCGCCAGATCCTCGACACCCTCGTTGCGCTTGCCCCGCCGCCGCGGGCCCGCCTGGCCATCGACGACACACCCCGCGAGGTCGACGACCCGTTCAGCGCCGTGGTGTTCAAGGTGCAAGCCGGAATGGACACCGCCCACCGCGACCGCCTCGCCTTCATGCGCGTCGTCTCGGGTGTGTTCGAACGCGGCATGGTCGTCACCCACGCCCAGACCGGCAAGCCGTTCGCGACGAAGTACGCACTGACCGTATTCGGACGCGAACGCACCACCGTCGAGAATGCCTATCCGGGCGATGTGGTCGGCCTGGTCAACGCCACAGCCCTGGCCCCCGGCCACACGCTGTTCGTCGACAAGAAGGTCGAGTTCCCGCCCATCCCGTCGTTCGCACCCGAGCACTTCGCGATCCTGCGGGCCGAGAGCGCGTCGAAGTACAAGCAGTTCCGCAAGGCCGTCGACCAGCTCGATTCCGAGGGCGTCGTGCAGATCCTCCGCAACGACATCCGCGGCGATGCGTCGCCGGTGATGGCGGCGGTCGGCCCCATGCAGTTCGAGGTGGTCGCGGCGCGAATGAAGGCCGAGTACAACGTCGACCCGAAGATCGAGCCGCTCGGATACGCGCTGGCGCGCCGCACCGATGCCGAGTCGACCACCGAACTCAACCGTCAGCGTGGCGTCGAGGTGTTCGAGCGGTCCGACGGCGTGTTGCTCGCACTCGTCAGCGACAAGTGGCGGCTGCAGTACATCCAGAAAGAACTCCCCGACCTCACCCTCGAGCCCTTGGTCGCCGCGACGGATTGATCCGTCAACAGTAAATACCGGACATACGGGGTGACGCGGACACCCTCCTCCTGGTAATTTGCTGCCGTCGAGCACGCACGCTCGGGTGATTTCAGGAGCTTTCCAATGAACGACGATGCATCGTCCGTGCCGTCGGGAGAACTGCCGAAGGGCGGGACGACCGAGACCAGCGCCACCGAAGCCGGGCAGTCCCGGTCGGGTGGGCGGTCGAAGGCCCCGAAGCGGTCGGGCACCTTCGTCTACCCGTTGCCGAGCACACCGCTCCCGAGCAGCACACCGATGACAGTGCTCACCGCGGGTGACACACCGGGTGTGCACGCGATCGACCGCAACCCGGCCGGCGGGGTGGGCGCCGGAACCACGAACGAAGGGACGTCCTCGGTGACGAGCAGCACCAGCACCAACGGCAGCACGACCAGTACCAACGGATCGAGCACCGATGCCTCCGGCACGCTCGGCACCGCCTCGAAGTCCGGCGCGCCCGCACGCCGTAATTCGATGGGTGTCGCGTCGGTGCGGATCGCTGCGCGTCTGGCCCACGGCGAGCTCGGTTCGCGGTCGTCCCACGGGATCGACCCGACGATCGACACCGACGAACTGCTGCAACTCCTCGGTGAATATCTGGTGGCAGGCGGTCTCGAGAAGCCCGAGATCCACGCGACGCTCGGTGGTCAGCCGATTGTGGTCGATCTGCAATCACCACACCGCTTCATCCGCTGAACCACTCAGGGCCGCTGCACCGCTCAGTCGAACAATGCGGCGACGGTCTTCGGATCCACCTCCTCGACCTGCGAGGGCGACCATCGCGGTGAGCGGTCCTTGTCGACCAGCGCGGCGCGCACACCTTCCGCAAAATCCGGGACCGCACTGATACGCACGGCCACCCCGAGTTCGCGAGCGAGGCATTCTTCGAGGGTGCTCTCGGCACCGCGCCGCATCAGTTCGACCGTGGCACACACACTGGTCGGCGACAGGGCGCGCACCGCTGCGAGCGTCCGCGCGGCCCACTCGGCATCGATGTCTGAGTCGGTATCGGTGAGCCGACCCAGCATGTCGTCGATCGTTCCGTCTCCGAACACGGCCTCGATGTCGGCGAAGCGCTGTTCGAGCTCGGATGCCGGTGCGGGCACGACGAATTCGTCGAGGGCAGCCTGCCACAAACCCGCGCGGATGCGGTCGGCAAGATCGTCGACGCGATCGCTGGGAACGAAATGGGTCGCGAGGCCCACCGCGAGCGCATCACCTGCCCCGATCCGAGCTCCCGTCACAGCCAGGTACATCCCGACCGCGTCGCAGCGCACGGCGGTGCCTCTGAGGCGGGGAAGAAAGTGGCTCGATCCGACGTCGGGGATGAATCCGATCGCGGTTTCGGGCATCGCGAACGATGCTTTCTCCGTCACGACCCGCACCGCGCCGTGCACCGAGATTCCGAGACCGCCGCCCAGAGTGACGCCGTCGAGAACCGCGAGATACGGCTTCGGGTAGGTGGCCACGAGCGCGTCGAGTCGATACTCGGCCGCGAAGGATTCGCGCACCGTGTCGAAATCGCCGGCCAGCACCGATTCGCGGGCAGGCTTGATGTCGCCACCCGCGCAGAAGGCCCGGTCGGAGCGGCTCGTGACGAGTACCGCCGTGACAGCGGCGTCGTCACGCCACTGCAGCAATGCAGCGTGCATGTCTCGGATCATCGACCCATCGAGCGCGTTGAGCGCTTCGGGCCGGTCGAGTTGCACCTCGCCGACCCCGTTGGCGACGTGTGTGCGGATGAACGACTCTTTCACGGGCCGGAGCCTACCGGTCGCGCACGACAAGCGTGACCTGTGCGTGCGGGTCGGCTAATTCTACGGTTCACCCGTCGCCGGACTCCCGGTGAGCGGACCGACAAGCATCCACCGATGCCCGAACGGGTCGATCAATGTGGCATTCCGGTGACCGTGATTCTCCGAGATCCACCGTTCGACCCTCCCGCCGGCGGCGCGGGCACGTTCGAGGACGGTATCCGTGTCCGCGACCGGAAGCATCAGGCTCACCGACGTCGCTCCCCCGGCCGGTGCGGTCAGGCCCATCTCGGGGAACTCCTCCGCGAGATACACCATGCCCGTCGGGAAGCCCAGTTCGGCGTGGCCGAGCCTGCCGTCGTCCATGAAGATCGGCTCACCCTGCAGCGTTGCACCGAACGCGCTTCCATACCAGTCGATTGCGTCGCGGCCGTGCCCCACCGTGAGATACGGGATCGCGCCGGCCGGAGGAAACACCGTGTCGTCGGGGGTCGCCATGGGCACCCCTCCTTTCGGACGTCTCACCATCTCGTGCGATTTCAGGACGCGCGCGGAGGCTGCTGGAGCATTGCCCATCGGTTGCTGCTCAGCCGGAACGAGGGCATGTCCGCCAGGGATACGACCGTCTCCCAGTTACGTTCGTATCCGGTGTGCGCGATCCGCCAGGCACCGTCGTCGCAGCGGACGTACCGATCGTGGTAGTACGCCGACCCACGCAGGATCATGCCGTCTTCCGGAACGATGACGGTGTCCGCGAGCAGCCATGTTCCCGTTGCCGTTCGGCCGCTCTCGTCGATCCGGATCTCGGGGTGACTGCAGTGGTGTTCTGTGACCATGTGGAGGCCGAGTGTGTTCTCGAGGAAGTTGATGAAGACGTCGCGGGATTCGAAACTGAGATGTTCGCCGTATACCGCGGTGGCCTCGGGCACGAGAGTGTCGGTGAGTTCTTCCCAGTTCTTCGTATCGAGGGTTCTCGCGTAGCGATACTTGACCTGCGCAATCTGCTCCATTGCCTCCAGATCCATCGCTGATCTCCCATCACCGCGTACCTGTTGCAAGGCTATCCCGGATCACGGCCGGACGATGTCCGAATGAAAGACCCGCCGGTCAGCTCTATTACAGTTCGATTACGCTCTGGCTCTTGCGTTTCGGATCGGACACCGATCCCGCACCGTGCAGTGCTCCGACGACCACCTCGACGATGCGGTCCGCGTACGCGTCGTCGTCGTCCGGCGCGGGGTCGGAGAGCCCGAACAGTGCGTGACTGAGTACGGCCCCGGTCACGATTTCGAGCAGGAGCGTGACGGAAGTTCCGGGATCGAGTTCACCGCGCTCGACCGCACGGTGCACGATGGTGCGCGCCGCGAGGATCCGGCTGCGATTGAGCGTCCGGGTCAGATGGGCGAGCAACTCCGGATTGACTCGCGAGTCGAGCGCCACGCGTAGACTGACGAGGCCTGATGGTGTGCGGTACCCGTGCAGGAGTTGTCGCGCGAGTTCGGTCAGGTCGGAACGCAGCGCGCCGGTGTCGATCGGGACAGGAAGTGGACTGCGGGCCTCGAGCGCCTGGACGAGAAGCTCGTCCTTGGTATCCCACCGCCGGTACAGCGCGGCCCGCCCTACACGGGCCCGGCGACCCACGGCGTCGAGGGTGAAGCCGCGCCAACTGGTTTCGGCATACACCTCGAGCACGGCATCGAACACTCGGTCCTCGAGGTCGGCGTCGCGTGGCCTGCCGCGGCGACGAGCGGGGGTATCGGTCACGCGATGAGTGTGCCAGACCACACCTCGATATACAGACTGAATCAGTCCGTATTACGCTCGGAGTGCCACCCCCGACGACCACGAGGCCCTCGATGACAGACCCTGCACGGACAGAGCCAGCACGGACACCGGTCGTGATCGGCGTCGGCGACCTGCGATCAGGGCGCGCCGGCGCACCCGCAGACCCCCGGGAACCACTCGACCTGATCGTCGAAGCGACCCGCGCCGCGCTGGCCGACACCGGTCTCGCAGACGAACTCGTCTCCCGCATCGACACCGTCCGCGCGGTGAAGACCGCGAGCTGGTCGTACGACGACCTGCCCGGACTACTCGCCGAACGCATCAGCGCCGCCCCCGAGCACACGTCGACGACCCCGATCGGCGGCCACTGGCCGGCCGCACAGCTCGACCGGATCGCATACGACATCGCGAACGGCACCAGCTCCGTCGCGCTTCTCGTCGGAGGCGAGGCCCAGGCCTCCATCAGCAATGCACTCAAGGCCGGAACCGACCCGGCCGCACTCGGCTGGATCGCCGCCCCCGGCGGCCCCCCGGCATTCGATCCGGACGACCTGGGCAGCGCCGCGATGCAGCGCGCCGCGATGGTGGTTCCCACCCGCGTGTACCCGCTGTTCGAGAACCGGCTCAGTCACCGGCTCGGGCACTCCCGCGAGAAGTCGATCGAGTGGTCCGCGGAGCTCTACGGCACGTTCTCCGAGATCGCGGCGGACAACCCGGTCTCGTGGAATCCGGACGTGCGTACCTCCGAGGACATCCGCACCGTCGGTCCGAAGAACCGCGCGGTGACCGATCCTTATCCCCTGCTGATGAATGCGATGCCGTTCGTAGACCAGGCCGCGGCCGTCGTCGTCACCTCACTCGCGACAGCACGTGAACTCGGCGTCGCCGACGACCGGATTCTCTACGTCTGGGGCGGCGCTGGTGCGACCGAACCGACGGACGTGCTCGCCCGCGCCGATTTCGGCCACTCCGCCGCGCTCGCCGACGCGCTCCGCCGCACGCTCGACCGCGCAGACCTCCACGCAAGCGACTTCGACATCATCGATGCCTACAGTTGCTTCCCGGTGGTGCCCAAGCTGCTCGTCGAGCACCTCGGGCTCCCACGCGACACCGTCCCGACCGTCACCGGCGGCCACTCGTTCTTCGGGGGACCACTCAACAGCTACACGCTGCATTCGATCGTCGCGGTCGCGCGTCGACTGCGCACCGACGGCGAGCTCGCTCTCGTGCACGGCAACGGCGGGTACCTCACCTACCAGCATGTCGTGGTGCTCGGATGCACACCGCACAGCAACGGGTACATCGGCGATCCCGAGCCGGTCCTGTTGTCCGCGTCCGAGACCGAGCCCGCGCTCGACTACTCGGGTGAGATCGAGATCGTCACGGCCACCGCAGAATTCGGCCGCGACGGCACCCCCACCATCGGGTTCCTCATCGGCACGACCCCCGACGGCCGCCGCGTGTCGGGGCACACCGACGCCGCCGGTGCGCGGATCCTCGCCGCAGGCGCCGACATCATCGGTACCACCGTGCACGTCGTCGACCGCGGCGGCATAGTGACCCTCCCTCCGACTACCGCCCCGATGACAGAGACGTTCACGACGTAGGTCCCGACGTGACGTGACGTGCCTCGTCACGTCGCGGAGCATCGAGGCCGAAGCCCACTGCGCGCGACCGGTCACGCGATAGCCTCGAGTTGTGAAACCTCATGGTGCAGTGCCACAGGACCACAACCACATCACGGTCGGAGTCGACGGATCGTCCGCATCCGACCACGCCGTGCGGTGGGCCGCGGCTACGGCTGCAGGACGCAGGCTGACGCTACACATCGTCCACGCCGTGGACTTCGGCCCCACTGGGTGGACCGACATGCCGTTCTTCCGGCCCGCCGAGGTTTTCGAATGGGCAGAGGAGAAAGCGCGTGTGGTCCTGTCGGACGCCGAGAAGATCGCGCGCTCCACCGCCCCGGACCTCGAGATCACCACTGCGACGTCGATGACGGGTGGCTCTGCTTGGCTCGTGGAACTTTCCCTTCGGGCGCGAATCCTGGTACTCGGCGCCTCGGGCCATGGCCGACTGGGCGAGGCGGTGCTCGGCTCCACACCCAGCGCAGTCACCTCTCACGCCGGTTGCCCCGTCGTGGTCGTCCGTGGAACCGAACCGGTTGCAACACCCGACGTGCGTCCCGTCGTCGTCGGCGCCGACGGCAGCCCGCTGAGTGAGGCCGCTGTGGCCTGTGCGTTCGAGGAGGCGTCGTGGCGCGGCGTCGGCCTGGTGGCGGTGCACGTCTGGAGCGATATGAAGGTCGGAACGTTCGAGTCGCTTCCTCCCTCACTCGACCCGCAGTCGCTCGAGGAAAACGAGAACGCAATATTGGCCGAGCAGCTGGCCGGGTACCGCGAGCGCTATCCCGACGTCACCGTCGACCGTAAGCTCTACCTCGATGGGCCTCGGTCCCGCCTGCAGGAGTGGAGCGAACAGGCGCAACTTCTGGTGGTCGGCAGTCGAGGTCGTGGCGGGTTCACCGGATTGCTCCTCGGTTCCACCAGCAACGCGCTGCTGCGTCAAGCCCAGTGCCCGGTCATGGTGGTGCGCCCCCATCAGTCCTGACAGCCGTGGTCTGAGGTGCTGCCCTCCCCTGCCGAACGAGTACGTTTTCGCCACTCACGATCGCGCATCTCCATGACGCTCCCGAAACAGCACTTCCGAGAGGGGCCGTCTCGGCGTCGTTGGTCCCGAACGGGTGGGCGTCCGTAGGCCCACCCTGATCAGCACCTGCGGCACACCGTCGCCGCTGGCCAGTGAAGCGAGAGAGGTTCGGGTAGCCCCGGATTCGGTGAGGTGGGTGACCGGGCAGGTCGCCAGTCCGTAGGAGGTGCAGGCGAGAAGGACTGTCGACAGTGCCTCACCGCATCGCAACCAGTCGAGCCGCGAATCCGTGGTGGTCGAGAGCAGCAGGATCGCTGCGCGGTCTTCTTCTACGCTGACAATGTCGCTCGCTGCGCGACCGGCAGGGAACTCCCGTTCTGTCGCGACCGTCCATCGAGGAATCGGCAGCGCTTCGGCAGGCACACCATCGGGATACGCCGCGTGCCCGGTCCACCAGCGAAGTTCCGATTGGTAGGCCGGGTCGGAACGGCGTTCACCACTGAGTTGCCGGGACATGCCGGCGAGTGCAGGTCGTTCGTGCTCGCTGATCTCGTCGAGGTGTACGTCGGCCTCCTCGACGAGTTCCTGCAGGAAGCCGACGGTCTGCCGCCACTGCGGCGGTGGGTCCATCGGCAACCGCTCGGTGCGGCGCCCCGGGATCGCCGTCGCCAATCGGACGTCTACATCAGACACTTCGTCCACACGGCGAAAGTGGAGTGTCGCCAGGCACTGCCGGTGCGGAGAATGCGGAATCCGCTCGATCACCGAGCACCACCGTTCCGTGGCGAGCGCTCTCTGCACATGGTCCAGCGCCGCCCCGCAAGAGAGCACCATCTGGCGACCGGACGGATCAGTGGCCGGCAGAATGCGATCGTTGTCGGTGAAGAGCGTCAACGCATCCGCACCGAGAATCCACCGCCAAGGCTGGCTGTTGTGCAGGGACGGCGCGCGGCTGGACAGCGCGACCGCGGACTCGACGGTACGGCGGTCCGGCATCGCCTCCGCGGGTGTCACCGCCCGACCTCGCGTGCGCGATCGAGCAGGATCCGTTGTTCGGCCTGCGCCACCATCCTTCTGGTCCGCGACGCAGCGTCGGGAGTGACCGACACCGACGTGATGCCCCGCCGCACCAAGTGCTCTGCGAGCTCGGTGCTCGTCGATGCCGCCTGGCCACACAGCGACGTGGTCAACCCCGCCGCGGAGGCCCTGTCGATGATGTGGTCGATCGCATCGAGGACGGCTGGGTCGAGCGTGTCGAACAGCTCCCTGCACACTTCCGAATCCCGGTCCACACCCAGCATCAGCTGCGTGAGGTCGTTGCTGCCGATCGACACGCCGTCGATGCCGAGCTTCGCGTATTCCGGCAACCAATACACCACCGACGGCACCTCTGCCATGATCCAGCGCCGCATCCGGCGATCAGCCCCGAGGGGGTGCGCGTCGAGCTGGGCAAGGCACTCCTTCAGTTCCCATCGGGTGCGCACGAACGGGATCATCAGGTGAACGTTGGGATACCTGACCCGAACACGGTGCAGCACATCGAGGTCCAACGAGAACAGCTGAGGATCGCGAACGTAGCGAAAGCACCCGCGATACCCGATCATCGGGTTCTCCTCGTCCGGCTCGACCTCGCCGCCTTCAAGATCCGCGAACTCGTTACTGCGCAGATCGATCGCCCGGTACACCACCGGCCGCGGCATGAACGCCGCGGCGATCCGGGCGACCCCGTCGGCCATCTTCGCCACGTACTCCTCGCGCCGACCCTGTGCAATCATGTGCGACGGATGCTCCCCCGCCAGCGCCTCGGTGATCATGAACTCGGCCCGCAACAAGCCGACCCCGTCGACATCGGTGGCCGCGACCGATTCCGCAGCATCCGGAGTGGCCAGGTTGACGTAGACCGACGTCGCCGTGACGGTCGGAGCGACACGCTGCACCGCCAGGGCCGGTGTTGCCGCGGCGGACGGACCGACCGCGTCGTGTATCTCCCCCTCGAACACAGCGCCCACGTCACCGTCGACGGTGATCACCTGCCCGTCCCGCAGATCTGTGGTTGCGGTGCGTGCACCGACCACGACCGGTTTACCGAGCTCGCGTCCGACGATCGCCGCGTGGCAGGTGATGCCGCCGCCGTCCGTGACGATGCCACCGGCGCGCCGCAGAATCGGCAGCCAATCCGGTCGGGTCATGGGTGCGACGATGATCTCGCCGTCGGTCAGGCGATTGCCGTCAACCAGTTCGTGGAGCACACGGACCTTGCCCGTGGCCGTCCCGGGACCGGCGCCGAGGCCGGTCAGCATTGGTGTCACCACACCGTCGCCGGACGGAGCCTCGACTGCCGACCGGTCGAGTGTGGTGATCGGGCGGGTCTGCACGATCCACAACGCGCCCTCCGCGAAGGCGAACTCGAGATCCTGAGGGCGCCCGTAATGCTGCTCGACTCCCGCGGCGAGACGCGCGACGCGGTCGATCTGTTCGTCGTCGAGCACGCGGGTGCTGCGGGCCGGGTCGACCGCGATGCGTGTGTCGCCCGCGTCGGTCGACGCTATCCGGAACTCCTGATGACCGAGGTGCACATCGAGTATTTCGAAGGCGTCCTTGGCGACGACATAGGTGTCGGGCTCGACCTGGCCGCCGACGACCACCTCACCGAGACCCAGCGCCGCCTCGATCACGATGCGATCGAGGTCACCGCTTCGCGGGTCTGCAGTGAATACCACCCCCGAGGCCTCGGACTCGACCATCACCTGCACGACGACGGCAATGGACGGCTCATCCGTCACCCCGCGCAACCCGCGGTAGGTGCGGGCCCGTTCCGACCAGAGAGATGCCCAGCACGCCTGCACCGCACCCACGACCGCGTCGGCACCGATGATGTTGGTGTAGGACTCGTGGATGCCGGCGAAGGAGGTGTCCGCCGCATCCTCGGCAGGCGCCGACGAGCGCACCGCCACCGGAACATCCACGCCGAGAGCCTCGTACGCAGAGACGATGCCCTTCCTCATCTCGCGCGGAACGGGGGCATCGGTCACCAGCGCGGCAAGTTCGGCGGAAGTCCGAATGAGTGTGTCGTCGTCGATGTCGGGAGCCGGGACCGCCTCGGCGGCCAGTCGAGCGCGTACTCCCGCGGCCTGCATCGCGTCGATGTACGCAGCGGCAGTGACGGCGAACGCGGCGGGCACCGGAAAACCCGCTCGTGTGAGCTCGCCCAGATTTGCGGATTTTCCACCCACCGTGGGTGCATCGTCGGCACCCACGGTATCGATCGGTCGTATCCACATACTGTGTTCATCCATCGGTGTCTCCCTAGGTTCCATGGCAGAGCGGTTCCCCTCCACGCACGATGACCCGACTCCGGGCATTGGGAGCGCCGGATCCGAGACTTGCTACACCCGACTCGGATATCGTCGACAGATGCCGACCGATCGCTCCGAGGGAACGGTCACTCCCGAACACTGGACGAGTGCCATCGTGCACCTCGCACGATGTGTCGCCCGCACCGGCAGCCTGATCGCGACATGTCGCTTGCACCAGCCGCACCGGAACCTGGGCCGACAGATGACCTTCGCCGACGGCACCATCGGCACTGTGTACCGGGAAACCATCGTGAACGCCGTACCGGTCGATCCGGCTGTTCTTGTCGTCGCTTTCCGGTTGCGCGGTGTACGGGGATGGGGACATGCCGTGTTTCGGGCGGAAAGCCTGCTCAACACAGCCTTGTTCGCGGGATTCCCCGGCTTCGTCTCCAAACTCTGGCTCACCGCGGACGACCAGGGTCGGTATCGAGGTGTCTACCAGTGGGACGGTACCGGTCTCGCGGAGGACTACGTGCGCACGTTGTGGTGGCCGCTTGCCGTGGTGTCCCACCGTGATTCGATCCGCTTCCATGTTCTCACCGGCCAGCGCCGAGATGTATTCGTTTCCGGATCGGTGAATCATGAGGCTGACGTGGATCGTTCGGTTGAGGAATCGTGGTGGCGGCTCCGTCGGACCACGCCACCGCTGCACACCTGATGAACCGCCACCGGGCATTCCACCCTCACGACGGCCGGCTGCGAGCGATCATCACGGGGCAGGTGACGGAATGCAGCAGGGCGCGGCTGGTCGATCCCAGCAGCATGCTCGCGAATCCGCCTCGCCCGCGGCTACCGACCACCAGCAGCTGCGCATCTGCTGCCTGCAGCTGCAGATGGTGCACCGGCCGATCCATTACAACCACAGAGCGAACCCGCACATTGGGGAACTGATCCGCGCGGCCGGCGAGTTTCTCGGACAGCACAGCCTGCTCGTTGCCTTGGAGGCTTTCCCAGTCGAGCGTGTGATCGAAAGACGCTCGCATCTCGAAGTCCGACCAGGCATGCACCGCGACCAGTTCCGCGTCGCGCAACGACGCCTCTTCGAATGCCATCGTGATCGCAGCTTCGCTGTTCTCCGATCCGTCCACGCCGACGACCACCGGGCCGACGATGTCCGTGACCTCGACATGCGGTAGGGCACGCACGACCACCACGGGTGCGTGCGCGTGTGCCGCCACGGCTGCGCTGACCGAGCCGAGATGCTGCCACCCGAACGGCCCGCGTCTCGCGGCTCCGATGACCATTATCGACGCAGACTTCGAGCGCTCGATCAGCTCGTCCGGTGGAGTCCCGGTACAGATGTGGGTCTCGATCTCGATGGTGCCACCGGGTACCGTCTCATCTGCGTGTTTCGCAGCTGCCGCGAGCCGCTGCCTGCCGTCCGATTCCTCTTCTTCGAAGAATGTGGCGGGCATGCCGATCGGGATGCCGCGGAGCGCGAGAACCGGCACCGTGGTGAGGAGTTGCAGGGGAACATCCCGCAGGAGGGCTTCGCGCGCGCCCCATGACACCGCCTGAGACGAAGACGGTGATCCGTCGACACCGACGATGATCGGGCGGTGTGCATTCATCGTGCCACCTCGAAAAGATCTGGACTTCTTCGGCACATTCATCGTCGCCGCATCCGGGCGGTGTCCGTAGGGCAGAAGGTCCTACTTTCGCAGAACGAGTCCCGAAGCGGAAACGGACGATGTGCTCGACGGTATCTGCCGCCCCGATGAGGCTCTCGCCCTCCAGCAAGTCCGCGCTGCTCACGTCGTCTGCATGAGCGTGCACGATCTGTCAGAACTCCCCGGACGTGTCACGGAGGCGCCTCACCACCCTCTCTTCTGCGTCCGGATACCACCCGAGCACCTTCCGGAATCCGTCTGCAATCGCTTCGGTGAAGATGTCGAGGTCCGGAACGGCGTCGGCGTCGACGTGGAGGCCGACGCAGCAGTGCGACACGTACGACATCAGTGTGACGTTGAATGCCGACCCCAGGGTCGGCGCGAATGCGTAGTACCGCAGCACTTCCGATCCGGCGATGAACATTGGTACAGGCGATCCCACCACGTTCGAGGCGACGAAGTCCACGTGCTTGAACATGTTGCCCAATATGGATGCCGGGAGCAGATTGAAAGCGCCGGCGATACCGAACGAGAGTGCCACCGCCGGTTCGTTGCGCCACGCCTCGACGATCCTGTGGACGTGCCGCATCAATTCGCGGGGTTCAGCGATGTCGACGGGCAGCCCGAAACGCGCGAGAGTGATGCAATTGCCTCCCATCGGATCGTGCGCAGTGCGGAGACTGATGGGCAATGTCACGCGCAACTCGGAGATCTCCACACCGTGGAGCCGGTGATACCCCGCCATGCCCAGCAGAACGGACGCCAGGAAGGCGTCGTTGATAGAACATTCGGCGGCCGCGGCGGTCCCGCCGAGTGCGTCGAGTGGGATGTCGAGGGCGGCCACCTGTCGCCGGGTACTGCGTTCGGTCATCACCGGGGAAAGAGTGGTGAGCACCGGGCGCGTGAAACGCATAGTGGAATCCAGAAGGGCAGCGCTGCTGCGTAGTCTGCCGACCGGGCGCCGCACCCACTGCGTACCCTGCCGCACCAGCGCCGCCGGCAGCCCACGGGTGAGACTGCCGGCGGTGTCCCAGTACCAGCCGAGCGCCCCGATCGGTGAGTTCTCGGCGTCCGCTGCGTTCTCCACGACATCAGCGGGCTGGTCGCGGGCTGCGCCCTCGCGAGTGAAATCCACTATTTCCCGGGCGATCTGCATGCCGCCCAGCCCGTCGGTCAGTGAGTGATGCACCTTCATCACGAGGGCCGCCCGGCCACCGTCGAGTCCACTGAGCACGGTGAACTCCCACAGTGGTCGTTCCTTGTCGAAAGCCGTCATCGCGGCAGTGCGCGCGAAGTCGAGTACGGCATCCCAGCTTCTTCCGGCCGGCACCCGGAATCGGCGCAGGTGCCAGCCGAGCTCGAAGTCCGGGTCGTCCACCCAGCGGGGCGGCGCCGGGCCGAGGGGATCGGTGACAGCCTTTCGTCGGAAGAGGGGCACCCGCTGCGTGCCTCTCTGCATCATATCTACGAACCGAGACCAGTCAGGATCGCGATCGACCACCGCGATAGCGACGATCGTCGAACGCAGGATCGGATCCTCTTCCATCCGCCACGACATGTAATCCGCCTGCGACATGTATCCGTGCGGTACCGCGATCATCGTGACCACCCTGCCTGTCAGGACGGCCGGTTGACTCCGGGATCGGGCAGTCCCCCGGTCGGTTCGCTCCAGGTCCAGTATGCAACGTTCCGTCGCCGTCCGGCCCCGGACGGCAGGATCGGGACCGGACGGCACGAGCGGTGTCGCACTAGATGCGCACGCGCATCTTCTCGAGCCCGAGCACCGCCACCGCAGCGATGACGACGTGCATCAGGACGAGCATCACAGTGCTCGCCGCGTCGAAGTCCGCGCTGAGAGTTCCTGCGATGGTCGCGAGCGGCAGGAGCGCACCGACGACCTGCGCGATCCGCACGATCGGATTCCACCACAGGCTCAGCAACGCTGCGACGGTGAGCCCGGCCGCGAGGGGGACGACGGTCATGAGCACCACACCACCCGGCGCCGCACTGACGATCGCCCCGGCGTCGGTGTGCTCGAACGATCCACCGGCCAGCAGCCCCACCAGCCAGAGCACGAGGTTGGCGACCAACGCGGCGAGGACCGAAGCGACGACGATCGTGGGACGTCCGTAGTCGCGCGACCACACGGATGCCGATGAAACAGAAGATGTTCGGGTGACAGACATGTTGCTCTCCTCTTGGGCGGGTTCAACTGACTGTGCCCAGCCTGCAACCTCGAGTTGACTCGAGGTCAAGAGAAGAGAGCGTGCTCGTGTTCGGCGTGCACGGTGCTGCACCGCGGGCCTTCGACGCGGAGCCTCGGTCCGCGCACAGTTCCGGTGAGTGAATGGCGCACCCAGTCGATCCAACGAGACGGAGGGTACATTCGCTCAGGGCACGCGCGGACGCGCCGACAGAAGGTCAGTCCAGCGTGTCGGCAAGCTCCATCCACTGTTCCTCGGCGGCTTCCTTGTCCGCGACCACCTGACGCAGCTCGGCGTCGAGCTTCTGCAGTCGCTCGGGATCGGTTGCCGCGTCTGCCAACTGCACGTGCAGCTTCGATTCGCGCTCGTCGAGCTTGGCGATCGCCCGCTCGAGACGTGAGAGTTCCTTACGCGCAGCACGTTCGGCGGCACCGTCCCGCTTAGGCGCCGACGCCTCGGAGCCCTTCGACACCTGGGACGCCACCGACAACACCCCGCCGTCGCCCATCGCCGCGCGCCGTCGCAGGTATTCCTCGATGCCGCCGGGCAGGTTGGTGAGCTTGCCGTCGCCGAACAACGCCCACGTCGAGTCGCAGATACGCTCGACCAGGTACCGGTCGTGACTGATGACCACGAGTGTCCCGGCGAAGTTGTCCAGCAGATCTTCGAGTTGCTGCAGGGTGTCGATGTCGAGGTCGTTGGTGGGCTCGTCGAGCAGCAGCACGTTGGGCTCCGCCATGAGCACGCGCGTCAGCTGCAGGCGACGACGTTCCCCACCGGAGAGATCGCCGACAGGAGTGCGCTGACGGGCCGGGGTGAAGCCGAGCCGTTCCGCCAATTGACCGGCCGATACCTCCTTGTCGCCCAGCATGATTCGCTCGGCGACGTCCTTGACGGCGTCGAGCACCCGCATGTCGGTGGGCAGATCGTCGAGTTCCTGTCGCAGCCAGCCGATCTCGACCGTCTGCCCCTCGATGCGCTTGCCGGACGCGGGTTCGCGCTCGCCTGCAAGGGTGCGCAGCAACGTCGTCTTCCCGGATCCGTTGACTCCGACCAGACCGATCCGCTCCCCCGGCCCGAGCCGCCACGTCAGATCGTGGACGAGTTCGCGACCGTCCGGGGTGGCCAGGGTGGCGTCTTCGAGTTCGATGACGACGCGACCCAGCCGGCGCTTCGCGAACGACGCGAGCGCCACCGAATCGCGCGGTGGCGGAACGTTGGCGATGAGCGCTTCCGCGGCCTCGATGCGGTACTTGGGCTTGGACGTGCGCGCCGGGGCGCCGCGACGCAGCCACGCCAACTCCTTACGCGCCAGGTTCTGCCGACGTTCCTCCATCGCATCGGCCTGGCGGGAACGCTCGGCCCGCGCGAAGATCCAGTCGTTGTAACCGCCTTCGTACGACTCGACCTTGCCGCCGACGACCTCCCACGTACGGGTCGCGACGGTGTCCAGAAACCACCGGTCGTGTGTCACGACGACGAGTGCGCTGCGCCGTGCGAGCAGGTGTTCGGCCAGCCACTGCACGCCCTCGACGTCGAGGTGGTTGGTGGGCTCGTCGAGCACGAGCAGGTCGAGTTCCTGCACGAGCGCGGCCGCCAGCGCGACACGTCGCCGTTCGCCGCCGGACAATCCGTCGACGACGGCGTCGAGACCGAGCTTGTCGATGCCGATTCCCGCGAGTACCGAACGGATGCGCGCATCGCCCGCCCACTCGTGTTCGGCGACACCGAGGGGGCCGAGCACGACGTCACCGACCGTCGAGCCTTCAGGGAGCACCCCGCGCTGGGTCACCACGGCCATGCGCAGGCCGCCGACCCGGCTGACACGACCGGAGTCCGGTTCCTCGAGGCCTGCCAGGACCTCGAGCATCGTGGTCTTGCCGCCGCCGTTGAGGCCGACCACGCCGATGCGTTCGCCCTCTTCCACCCCGAGCGACACGGAGTCGAGCAACGGCTTGATGCCGAAGGATTTCGAGACCTGTTCGAGGTTGATCAGATTCGCCACGTGGTGCAGAGCCTTCCGGAGTTGTGTATCGGTGTATCGGTTTGGGAGTGTCAGGGTCGAGCGGGATCGACGACGCGCGTGCCCGGCACCGGACCCGACGCGATACGCACGGTTCGGCACACCCCGGCGCCTGAGAGTTCGGCGCTCACCTCGACGGCGGCGCGTTGATCGTCGACGAGGAACGCGCAGGTGGGCCCGGAGCCGGACACGATGCCGGCGAGAGCTCCCGCTTCGACCCCTGCCCGAAGCGTGCGGCGCAGCGCCGGGTTCAGCGACAGCGCGGCCGACTGCAGGTCGTTGCCGAGCAGCGGAGCGAGCGCGTGTGGGTCGCCGGCGCCGAGCGCGTGCAGCAACTCGTCGGCGTCGCCCACGCGCTGCGGATCACCGTTCGCGCGCAGTCGATCGAGTTCGCGGAAGACGACGGGAGTGGACAGGCCGTCCTTCGCGATCGCGAGCACCCAATGGAAGGTGCCGCGAGACAGGACGGGCACGAGTTGTTCGCCGCGTCCGGTTCCGAGCGCGGTGTTGCCGTGCAGACAGAAGTTGACGTCGCTGCCGAGCTGGGCGGCGATCTCGTCGAGATCGCTGCGGCCGGCACCGAGCCCCCACAGCGCGTCGAGGGCAACGAGCGTAGCGGCCGCATCGGCGCTACCGCCGGCCATGCCTCCGGCCACAGGTATCCCCTTGTCGATGGTGATCACGACGTCGGGAGTGCGCCCGGCGCGTTCGGCGACCATCTCCGCGGCGCGCCAGACGAGGTTCGACGAATCGGTGGGCACCGACGCCGCGTCGGGGCCACGGACCTCGACGCGGAGGGTGTCGGCGGGGGCGACGGTCACCTCGTCGTGCAGCGACAGCGCTTGGAACACTGTGCGCAGGTCGTGGTAGCCGTCGGGGCGTAGGTCCCCGACCGCGAGGTGCAGGTTGACCTTGGAAGGAGCCCGCACGGTGACGGAGGCGGGAACGACGGACAGCACGAATACACAGCTTACCCGCGCTGCGACCCCAGCAATGCCCACAATCGAGGACGGAAACTGTCCGTTATCCGTGACACAGTCTGATCATGCGCGAAACCTCCGCCCGTTTGTTGCGTCTCCTGTCGCTCCTGCAGATGCGACGGGAATGGTCCGGCACCGAGCTTGCCGAGCGGCTGCAGATCACCACCCGCACGGTCCGGCGCGATGTCGAGAAGCTCCGCGACCTCGGATACCCCGTCGACGCGAATGTCGGCGTCGGCGGTGGATACCGGCTCGGCGCGGGCGCCGAGATGCCGCCTTTGCTGCTCGACGACGACGAGGTCGTGGCCGTCGCACTCGCGTTGCGCTCCGGCACCAACGACGCGGTCACCGGCATCGGCGACGCCGAGACTCGCGCTCTCGCAAAACTGCGGCAGGTCATGCCCTCACGGTTGCAGCATCGACTCGAGGCCCTGAAGGTCGATGTCGTCGATCATGGTCCGGTTGCCTCCGCGGTCGATGCAGAACTGCTCGCGACCGTGACGACCGTGTGCCACAACCACGAGCGTCTGCGCTTCGACTACCGCACACACGACGGCACGTCGTCGCGGCGGGAAGTGGAGCCGTATCGGGTGGTGCGCGCGGGACTGCGCTGGTATCTCGTGGCGTGGGATCTCGCACGCGACGATTGGCGCTCGTTCCGCGTGGATCGCATGGAGCCGAAGATCCCCACCGGCCCGCGGTTCGTTCCGCGCGAGCTTCCACCGGGAGGGGCGGCAGAGTTCGTCTCGCGCGGCATCGCGCGCGGCGCGGCGCCGGTGACCGCAAGGGTGCTGCTGCACGCGCCGTTCGAGACCATCACCCCGATGGTCGACGACAGGTGGGGAAGCCTCGAGCAGATCGACGCCGAAACCTGCGCGATCGTGCTCGGCGGACGGTCGCTCGACGGTATCGCCGAGTGGCTCGTCGCCTTCGACGTGAACTTCACTGTGCTCGAACCTGCCGGCCTGCGCGACGCCTGCCGGGCGCAGAGTGAGCGTCTCCGGTTTCTCGCCGACAGGTACTCGCGCGCGTGACCCCAGCGCATCTATGCTCGGGCGATCGCCGTCATCACATCACCGGCGTCGGATCTGGAGGGAATACATGAGACGAGTTCTGCGAAGCACCGTCGCGGTCAGCGCGTTCGCACTGGCAGCTGCCCTGGGTACAGCAGGCACCGCATCAGCTGAGCCTGCACCTGCACCTCGCGTGTGCTCCCTGGGCGACCTCGTCCTGCGTTCGTTGAACATGGTCGACTGCGTGAACCCGCCGACGGGATCCGCTGGGATCGCCACCGGTTCGGCCGACGGGACGGGCTCGTCGACCGGTTCCTCGGATGTCGGCATCGTCGGGCACGGCGCCGTCATCGGCTGACGCAGTTCGATTCTCGACAAACGAACACAGCAGGGCCGGCACCCGAAACGGGTGCCGGCCCTGCTGATGAGAAGCCTGTGTCAGATGACGTTGACACCGGTGGCCTGCGGGCCCTTCTGGCCCTGGCCGATCTCGAAGCTCACGCGCTGGTTCTCCTCGAGGGTGCGGAAGCCGCGGCCCTGGATCTCGGAGAAGTGCACGAAGACGTCAGCCGAACCATCGGCCGGAGCGATGAAGCCGAAGCCCTTTTCGCCGTTGAACCACTTCACAGTACCTTCAGCCATTGCTGTTCCTTCACTTGCAGGCAGGAGGCTCGTTCGCCGTCCTGTCTCGTCGGAAGTCGGTCTCGACTTCCGGGTCTGTCACTCGACGGCTGAACCGATTCCGTGGTGGTATCGCATCCGCTCGCAACTAGAAATGTGCGAGGGTTAACCACAAACACACTACCTAACGACCAGACTCAAGTAGACCACACATCGCGCCCCGATGCCACCGTACGGTGACTCAGCCCTCATTTCCGATCGTGGCGAGCCGGACGAATGCCGCAGCATCGAGCCGCTCCCCCCGTGTCGACGGTTCGATACCCGCTGCGACAAGGCGCCGCTGCGCCTCGGCGGGCGATCCCGCCCAACCGCTCAATGCGGCACGCAACGTCTTGCGGCGCTGAGCGAATGCAGCATCGACCGCGGCGAACACGGTCTTGCGATGCCCCGGATCGGTGGGCCACGGCGGGTTTTCGTAGCGGTCGATGCGTACGAGACCCGACTCGACCTTCGGCACAGGCCAGAACACCGAACGCCCGACCGAGCCCGCGCGGCGAACATCGCCGAAGTAGCGGGCCTTCACACTCGGCACGCCGTAGACCTTGCTGCCCGGTTGCGCGGCAAGGCGATCAGCCACTTCCAGCTGCACCATCACCAGAGCGGTGCGCAGCGAGGGGATTTCGGCGAAGAGGTGCAACAGCACCGGAACCGCCACGTTGTAAGGAAGATTCGCGACGAGCGCGGTCGGTTGCGACGGAAGATCGGCGATCGATACCTTCATCGCATCCATCGGCACCACGTCGAGGCGATCAGCGAGCTGCGGGGCACGAGCAGCGACCGTCGCGGGCAACCGCTCGGCCAGCCTGGGGTCGATCTCCACCGCGACCACACGGTCGACGACGTCGAGCAGGGCCAGGGTCAAAGACCCCAGCCCTGGCCCGACCTCGAGCACCACGTCGTCGCGGCCGACTCCTGCGGCCGACACGATGCGCCGCACCGTGTTGGCGTCATGCACGAAGTTCTGACCGAGTTGTTTCGTCGGACGCACCCCGAACTCCTCCGCGAGCGTCCGGACCTCTGCGGGTCCGAGCAACGCGGCGAGGCCGCGCGGAGAAGCCGGGGTGGCGTCTGAATCGTCTGCTTGCACGAGGCGAACCTAGCGCACCGGAGTAGACGGCATGTCGTCCTAGCGGAGGCCGAGCTTGCTGGTGCAGGACGGCCATGCGCCCCAGCCCTGTGCTGCCTGAACCTTCTCGGCAACCGCGATCTGCTGTTCGCGGGTGGCCAGATCGGCTCGCGGCGCGTACTCGGTACCGCCGAATCCGGCCCACGTCTGCTGGGTGAACTGCAAGCCACCGTAGAAGCCGTTTCCGGTGTTGATGGACCAGTTTCCGGTGGCCTCACACTGCGCAATGGAATCCCAGGTGGACGCCCGACCGGACGCGGGGACGGCAGGCTTGGGCATGGTGCCCACACGAAGGGTCGCGGGCTGCGGTTCGGTCAGAACGTTCGACGCCGTCTCGGTACGGCCGACCTCGACACCGTTGACGGTGTGGACGTCGAAGGTGACGGAACGCTCACCGGGAGCACCCGGGTTGTCAAGCGCGGTCTCGCCTTCGGTCATGTTCGGATCGTCGACCCGGTTCTGCGGCGCCTCGATCGGCAGGGTCTCGGTGCGGCTGTCGACGCGATCGCGGGTCACCACGATCTCCATACCTTCTTCGAGCGCGGCATCGTGGGGGAGACTCACGCTGTCGGCCTGCTCGAGGGCGACGTTGTGCACTTTCAGGAATTCACCCACGGTCGGGGCCGCGAGACGCACAGGTGCGGCCGGCGCACCGTTGTCGGCGAACTGCACGGTCTTGGGGCTGACGACCTCGAGCTCGGTGCCGTCGAGCGGCAAGCGGTGCGAACGCGATGCAGAGACATACACGTCATCGTTCAGATCGAACTGCGCCAGGGCTTCGTCGACAGTGAGCGCCGTGGTCCACACAGTGCGCTCTTGACCGTCGACGGTGAGCGCGACCTCGCGGGCCTGACGCAGCACGATGGTGTCGCCGTCGGACACCGCGGAATCGACAGCCGGAGCGACAACATCATGCTCCTCGACCTCGTAGCCGGCGGCGGCAAGGATATCGCCGACATTCGAGCTCATCGTGCCGAAGGCGCGCTGCTCTCCGTCGATGTCGAGCGTGACGTCCTTGTGCTTGACAAGTGCGGTGATACCGCCGGCCGTAAGGGTTACGAACAGCGCCGCAACAACTGCGAAGAACACCGGCGATTTGATTCGGTTGATCTTGGTGAAGGGTGACACAACAATTCCAGACAGACGACGACTCGGATCACGGCACGGTAACGAACATGAATTGAATTGACAACTTCACGCGCTCTACCTGGAATTATGAAGATAACCATCTGGTTATGAATCGTCATTTTCGATAACAACACGTGTTGCTACAAAAGATCACCCTTTGCCCGATTCGCCGATATTGTGGCCGGAATAACATTTCTTCTCGGTCTTGATGAATTTCCTACCGAGGGCGGCATGCGCCGTTGATCTTCCGGTCGGAGCACCCCCCGGCGACAAGGAGAAAACAAGCGAAGGGCGCATCGCGGTGACCGGAAATCACCTGCGATGCGCCCTTCGGCTGCTATCGGCAGTCGCCTCTGCGACCACCGAGATCGATCACGCGGCGCTACGAGCCGGTTCCCGCTGCACCGGAGCTTCCCGCGAGAGGAACGGGAGCTTCGGCGCGAGGAAGTGGTCGACACTGAAACGTCCCGCACCCACTACAGCGAGGAGCAGTGCTCCGAGGCCGAGCGCGGCGACGAGTTCGAAGCCGCCGTCGGCCACGTACACGCCGTTACCGACGTGAACGATGACGAACGCGCCTGCCATGACGGCGAACAGCAGGGCACCGAAGACGGGGACCAACAGACCGAGGATCAGCGCGATACCGCCGAGGATCTCGACCCAGGTCGCGACGAATGCGCCCAGGGAAGGCGCGGGCACGCCCATCCCCTCGAACGCCGCAGCGGTGCCGGACTGGCCCCACACCGTGAGCTTCTGAAGCCCGTGGGTCAGGAGGATCGCGCCGAGGCCGACCCGTGCGATCAGGATGCCGATGTCGCGGACGAAGGAAACGTTCATGGAAAGCCTTTCGGTTCCGAGGCCGAAAGGCCCCTTCTGGTTGACTGTTCAACCAAAGTAACAGGCCGAAGGTTGTAGGTTCAACTGAAAGGCGACCATGTCGCCGGAGTCACTCCGGACGTGTCCCGGAGAACGCCTCGCCGAGCAGTCGGCGCACCCCCACGTACGTCACCTCCCTCGGATTCGGATATGTCTTCTCGGTCGCCCGCCGTGCGGCGTCGTCGAGATCGGCCTCACGCATACCGAGATCCGCAAGAGTCGTCGGCCCTCCCGCAGAAACGATGAGGTCGTAGACACCGGCGGGTGCGCTGTCCACGTCGAGCACTTCGGCGATTCCGGCCATCACACCCGGGACCGACGGCGCGTTGTAGGCCATGACGTGGGGCAACATCACAGTGTGTGTCGGGGCGTGCGGAAGATCGAACGATCCACCGAGAACGTGACACAACTTGTGATGCAGGGCCATCCCCACCGACCCGAGGCACACCCCCGACAACCACGCGGCGAGCAACAGATCGGAGCGGCCCTCGAGGTCCGCCCCGTCCACACCGAGCGCAGGAAGTCCTCTGCCGATCGAGGCGATCGCCTGCAACCCGAGGGCGTCGACGATGGGATTGGCGTGCTCGGCATACAACGCTTCCACCGCGTGTGCCAACGCATTGACGGCGCTGGTGACGGCCATCGGCACCGGCAGACCGGCACTGAACTCCACGTCGTAGATCACCGTCTCCGGCAGGATGTCGGGCGACGACCGCGTCGTCTTCACCCCGTCCGCAGTCTCTCCGAGCGTGGGCGTGACCTCCGAACCTGCGTAGGTGGTCGGCAGGATCACCTGATCGATCCCGGTTCGCACGGCCAACGCCTTCGCCAGACCTGTGGTCGATCCACCACCGACGGCGACGACCGCATCGGCCTGATGTTCGGTGACGTACTTCAGAACACGCTCGGTCACGGAGACGGGCGTGTGCATCACCGCACCGTCGAACCGCGCCACCTGCAACGACCCGAGCGCACGTTCGACGAGATCCGCCTGCGGACGCACGTGTTCGCCACCGAGCAGCAACACGCGCGATCTACCGAGTCGGCGAACCTCGTCGCCGACCGTCGACGCGGTGCCCATACCGAAGATCACCCGGGCCGGTTGTGCCGTGTAGACGAAGTTGTGCATGCAGCCACGGTCTCACGTCCGCAGTGCCGATGCAGGGCCTCTTCACGAAAGTCCGTACACCCGTTCGGCATTCACAGTAGTCGCTGCGGCGAGTTCCAGCGCGTCGTCGCCGCGCACCTCTGCGAGGGCCCGCACCGTGTAGGGCAGACAGTACGACTCGTTGGGTGCGCCCCGGAACGGATGCGGGGTAAGGAACGGCGCGTCGGTCTCGACGAGGACCTGCTCGCGCGGCACGCGGGGCGCGGCCTCGCGCAGCGCCTTGGCGTTCTTGAAACTGACGGTGCCCGAGAAACTCAGGTGGTAGCCGGCGTCGACGCACGCCTGCGCCATCTCGGGACCCGACGAGAAGCAGTGGAAGATCACGGTCTCGGGCGCACCCTCGTCGTGCAGTACCCGCAGCAGATCGTCATCGGCCTCGCGGTTGTGGATCATCAGCGGCTTGCCGAGGCGCTTCGCGAGATCGATGTGCCAGCGGAATCCCTCTTCCTGCTCGGCAGGTTCGGCGCAACCGTCGAGTTTGCCCGGCCAGTACAGATCGAGGCCGGTCTCCCCCACCGCGACGCACCGCGGGTCGGCGGCGAGCCGCTCGATCTCGGCGCGTGTCGCATCGTCGAGGCTGTTCGCTCGCGTGGGATGGATCGCCACGGCCGCGAACACCCGCGGGTCCCAGTGCGCGGCTCGCACCGCGAACTGCGCGGCGGCGAGGTCGTCGGCGACCGTGACCACCCGACCGACACCCACCGCGGCCGCCCGGTCCACGATCGCCGCGGTGGTCGCAGCATCGACCGCACCGCACGCATCGAGGTGGGTATGGGCATCGACGAGGGGTGCCAGCGGTTCCGGGGCTTCGGGGGCGGGACGACTTCTACTCACGCCCTATAAAGTAATGGCCATCATGACTGCCGCTGATCCCACCCGACCGCCGTACTACGTGACCACCGCGATTGCGTACCCCAACGGGGTCCCGCACATCGGGCACGCGTACGAGTACATCTCCACCGACGCTCTCGCGCGATTCAAGCGCCTCGACGGCTTCGACGTCCGGTTCCTCACCGGCACCGACGAGCACGGCTTGAAGATGCAGCAGACGGCGTCGAAGGAAGGCATCTCCGTCACGGAACTCGCGCGGCGCAACTCCGATGTCTTCGAGGCTCTCGACAAGTTCCTCAACGTCTCGTACGACCGGTTCATCCGCACCACCGACGACGATCACCTCGAGGCCAGCAAGGCGATCTGGCAGCGCATGGTCGACAACGGCGACATCTACCTCGACACCTACGCGGGCTGGTACTCGGTGCGCGACGAGGCGTTCTACACCGAGGCCGAGACCACCCTGCAGGACGACGGGTCGCGCCTGTCCACCGACACGGGCACGCCGGTCGAGTGGACCGAGGAATCGACGTACTTCTTCCGCTTGTCGGCGTACCAGGACAAGCTCCTGAAACTCTACGACGAGCATCCCGAGTTCATCGCGCCCGCGACACGGCGCAACGAGATCGTCAGCTTCGTCTCGGGCGGACTCAAGGACCTGTCGATCTCCCGCACCACCTTCGACTGGGGTGTGCCCGTTCCCGGCCATCCCGATCACGTGATGTACGTGTGGGTCGACGCCCTGACGAACTACCTCACGGGCGCCGGTTTCCCCAACACCGAGTCGGAGTCGTACAAGCGGTACTGGCCGGCCGATCTGCACATCATCGGCAAGGACATCACCCGCTTCCACACTGTGTACTGGCCGGCGTTCCTCATGTCGGCCGGTCTCGAACTGCCCAAGCGGGTGTTCGTGCACGGCTTCCTGTTCAACAAGGGCGAGAAGATGTCGAAGTCGGTCGGCAACGTCGTCGACCCGATCGAGATGGTCGAGAAGTACGGCCTCGATCCGCTGCGCTTCTTCCTGCTCCGCGAGATCTCGTACGGCCAGGACGGCAGTTACAGCCACGAGGCCATCGTCACCCGAATCAACGCCGATCTCGCCAACGATCTGGGCAACCTCGCGCAGCGGTCGTTGACGATGGTCGCGAAGAATCTCGACGGGCAGGTTCCGACGCCCGGTGAGTTCACCACCGACGACGAGGCGATGCTCGCGCAGGCCGATGCGCTGCTCGAGAAGGTCCGCGCCGAGTTCGAGGAACAACAGATCCACCTCGGCCTCGAAGCGATCTGGCATGTGCTCGGCGAGACCAACCGGTACTTCTCGGCGCAGGAGCCGTGGGTGCTGCGCAAGACGGATCCCGCACGGATGGCCACGGTGCTGTACGTGACGCTCGAGGTGGTGCGGGTCGTGGGCATCCTGGTCCAGCCGGTGATGCCGGATGCGGGCTCCACGATCCTCGATCTGCTCGGTCAGGGGCCGGAGGCCCGGCAGTTCTCCGATATCGCGACACGTCTCGTGCCGGGCACCGCGCTACCTGCACCATCGCCGGTGTTCCCGCGTTTCGTCGACGAGGACTGAGCACCCAACGCGTCATCCGGGTCCGGGCTGCATCCGATGCGGCCCGGACTCTGCCGTCTCGGGTTGTGCCTCCACCTCAACCTCCGGCGCCGAGGAGAGGGACAGGGCCCGCAGCGCACACAACCAGCCGAGGCCGCCGATGAGCATGCGCACGTAGTTCAGGCCGGTCCACCACGTCGCGAACGACTCGATCTCCTGCGCCGACCACTGATCGCCGCCGGATTGGAACAGCAGCATCTGCGGGACGAAGTATCCGTAGCTGAACACGGCGTACACGGTCATCAGTGAGGAACCTGCCAGCCACCATCGGCGGTTCGGTGACGTCGCGCGCCACGCCAGTACCAGGTTCACCACCGCGAGAAGTGCCACTACCGGCGAGACGAACGGCCAGAACACCCGTCCGGCCGAGTACATGCCGGAGTCGTGCATGATCCCGAGCATCCGGTCGGGCGGAGCGTCGGACCACAGTGGGACGACCACGAGTTTCTCGTACCAGCCGGCACCGAACTGGATTCCTACGAAAACCACCAGCAGACACAGGCACAGTGTTGGTATGGCTTTTCTCATCGTTCACCCCTGTCAGGTTATTCTCTGATTTAGAGTTGCTCTGTATTAGAGAGAATATTCCGAAGGGCGCGTGATGCCATCAGGGAAAACCCGGAGCGAGGTACTGAATTCGCTCGACGACGCACTGCGGCGCCAGGCATCACGCTCGGTGATGTTCCATTCCGCAGTTGCCTCCCATCTCGGCATCGCGGTCACCGATCTGACGTGCCTGAACATCCTCGGCCTCGACGGCCCCCGGACACCGGGGCAGCTCGCGGACCGGATCGGCATCACCCGCGGCGGCGCGGTCACCGCGATGATCGACCGGCTCGAGCGGGCGGGATACGTCCGACGCACTCGCGACACCACCGACCGCCGCAGGGTCCTCGTCGAACTCGCAGATGAGGCGGCCGCCGACACGGTCGCCCCCTTGTTCGCCGGCCTCGGTTCCGCGGTCGCCACCCATTTGGACACCTACACCGACGCCGAACTCGAGATTCTGCTGCGTATGACGAGTGGTCTCGCCGACACGGTCGGACGTGAAACCGCTGCACTGCACAACCATGGTCGCCCCCCGAAAGACCCCTCCTGACTGCGGCGGCGGAACCTGTCGGTGCCGTCCGCCACACTCTGTCCATGCCGAGCAATGGAACATACATTCGAACCGATGAGGTGCGCGCCGAGATTCTGCTCGACGAGCTGAACGGCGCCTACGAGCGCGGGTGGCAGCCCGCCGACGTACTCCACATGGCCGCGCACTCGGGCGACCCCACCGACGTCCCCCTCGCCGCCGCGTCCGTGTTGTTCGATGCCCACCGCACTCGGGCAGCCCATCGCGCACCCACCGAATGGCTGCACCAAGTCCGCACGATCGGCGACCGCCACCCCGCGATCGCTCGTATCACCGAACCCGACCGCCCGTTCGAGGCGAGCCTGTTCCGCGTACTGCCGCACGTGTCGCGGTTCCAGGTCGACGGGCTCGCCTACACATGGAAGTACCTCCCCCGGTTCACCCACCTGACCACGCCTCCGTCGCTGTGGCCTGAGATACGCACGGCACCGGACGGCACCGCTCCCTCCGCCCCGGATCCGCGTGTGCTCGAACGCATCCGCGGGTTGCTCTCGAAGGCCGAATCCACCGAATTCCCCGACGAAGCAGAGGCATTCACCGCCAAGGCCCAGGAGCTCATGACCCGGTACGCGGTGGGTGCGGCCGTCCTCGACAGCGCCGGGTCGGCCACCGACCCGGTGAGGGGACGACGCCTCCACCTCGAACGTCCTTACGCGAAGGAGAAAGTACTGCTGCTCACCGCGATCGGCGACGCGAACCGGGTCCGCACGGTGTGGTTCACGCGCGTGCAGATCGCGACCATCGTCGGCACGGTCGTCGACCTCGAGCAGGTCGAAATGCTGTTCACGTCGCTGCTCGTCCAGAGCACCCGCGCCATGAACTCGGCCGGAACCGCCGGCCGACGCGGTGGCGGCGCCACCTCGTTCCGCCGCGCCTTCCTCACCGGTTTCGCGAACCGCATCGGCGAGCGACTCCGCGAGGTCCAGGCCCACGCCACGGCCGAGGCCGCCGCCGACGCGCGGGTACCCATGACCGATCTCGCGCCCATTCTCGCGCGACGCTCCGAGGCCGTCGACGCGGAGTTCCGGCGCCTGTTCCCCACCACCCGATCCTCGGGTGGTCGCGGTGTCGACTCCGACGGTTTCCATGCCGGACGCGACGCCGCCGAGAACGCATTGCTCGAGCCAGGACAGTCGCCGCTGGGCCACTGAGCGCCACCACTCCGAGATCCTTTTCTGCCGGGTGTCACATTCTCGATCCGGGCGGTGTCCCATCACTGACACATTCGACACGTCTGCATTTCGACACGACTGTATTGGGGCGAAGACCATGAACAACATCCGATTCCACGTGGTGGTCGTCGGTGCCGGGTACTCCGGAGTGATGGCGACGAACAGACTGCTCTCCGAACACCCCGACGTCGCGGCGACCGTGGTGAATCCGCGAACGGTGTTCGTCGAACGAACCCGGCTGCACCAGCATGCGGCCGCGACCGGATCGGCGACGCACGTCCTCACCGACCTGCTCCATCCCCGCGCCGAACTTTGTGTGGGCACCGTCGAACGTATCGACGACGGTGCAGTGCTACTCGGAGACGGATCGGTATCGACATGCGACGCCGTTGTGTACGCGGTCGGGAGCGGACCGGCCCGCGTGGGCGTCCCGGGCGGCGAACGGGCGTATTCGGTGTCCGACCTCGAAGCGGCGTCGGCGTTGCATACCGCGATCGAGGCGTTGCCCGACGGCGCCACCGTCACGGTCGTCGGCGGCGGATTCACCGGCATCGAAACCGTCACCGAACTCGCCTCGGCGCACCGAAAGCACCGCTACACCCTCGTCGGCGATCCGGGGCCGGACCTCCCCGACCGCACCCGCCGATACCTGCGACGCACCCTGACCGGATTGGGAATCGAGATCCTGGCAGGCGTGGCCGTCACCGAGATCTCCGACGGCATTGTGCGATTCGACGACGACACCGAGTCGCCCTCCGACCTCACGGTGTGGGCAGGAGGATTCTCGGTACCCGATCTCGCACACCGCAGCGGACTCGACGTCGACGACTCCGGTCGCCTGCGCGTCGATGCCACACTTCGGTCGACGAACCGCAGCAACGTGATCGGCGTGGGCGACGCCGTCACCATCGCAGACCGGCCCTACGTCCGGATGAGCTGCCAGGCCGCTATTCCGCTCGGCGTGCACGGCGCCGGCACCGTGTGGGATGTACTGCAGGGTCGCGACCCCGACCCGCTGTCGCTCGGATTCACCGCGCAATGCATCTCGCTGGGCCGCAGTCGGGCCGCGCTGCAGTTCACCACGTCCGCCGACACACCCCGCGCGACGGCGGTACGAGGAAGGCCCGGTGCTCTCGCCAAGGAAGGCATCTTGCGTGGCACGATCTGGTTCATGCAACGCCAAGCCCGAGGCCACGCGCCCTACATCCCGGCGGGCCCCGCCACCGACGCAGTGGTGGCGCGGTGAACTCCGACGACACGTCGTCGGCCCAGGTGTTCACCGACCACCGTGGCCTGCTGTTCTCGATCGCCTACGAGATCACCGGCAGCGTCGCCGACAGCGAAGACGTGCTCCAGGACAGCTACCTACGGTACGCGAAGGTCGATCCCGACACGATCGAAGATCCTCGCGCGTATGCGGCGCAGGTCGTCACGCGGCAGGCACTCAATTCGCTGCGTTCGGCACAGCGGCGGCGTGAGGACTACGTCGGGCCGTGGTTGCCCGAACCGCTCCTCACCGCTGCGGACGAGGGCGGCACCGATCCGTCGGCGAAAGTCGAACTCGCCGAATCGGTGTCGATGGCGATGCTGCTGGTCCTCGAGACGTTGAGCCCGCTCGAGCGGGCGGTGTTCGTGATGCGCGAGGTGTTCGGGTTCGACTACGCGCACATCGCCGACGCTGTCGACCGCACCCAGGCCGCCGTCCGGCAAGTCGCCCACCGCGCCCGCGACCACGTTCAGGAGCGGCGACGGCGCTTCACACCGGCAAACGCGGAGACCGACCGTGTGGTCGGTGAGTTCTTCGCGGCCGCGATGACCGGCGATCTCGACGGACTGCTCCGGCTGCTCGCACCCGATGCCGTCTACATCGCGGATGGCGGAGGCAAGGTCACAGCGGCCAAGGTGCCGGTCCACGGCGCGCAGAAGGTTGCGCGCCTGTTCTCCGGACTCGCACGCGTGGAACTACCCGACATGACGATCGACACAGCAATCGTCAACACCGCACCGGGCGTGATCGTGTACTCGCGCGGCGTACTCGACCTCGTCTTCCTCTTCGAGATCGCAGACGGCCTGATCACCGGCGTGTACGCGGTGCGCAACCCCGACAAGCTGACCCGATTCGGGGCATCGTCTCCATCGTGACAGGCTTGTCGTATGCGGATGGAACGACTCGGACGCGGAGGCACACCCGCTCAGGTACTCGGCGCTCTCGGTGAGCGCGCCCGGCGCCTCGGTATACCTCCGCCGGCTGCGCTCACCGGAGCCTGGTTCGGTTCTGCGGCCGTGGTTGCGCCGTCACTCGAAGTCGCGCCGGTGTCGGCCGCGGAGTCGTTCACCTGCCCGGACGCACAGGTCCGGGCCGGTGGACCCCTCATCGGCGGCGGGTGGATCGGGTACCTCGCCTACCCGGACACGACCACCTCGCACCCCTCCGCACTTCCCGCCGCGGCGGGTGGCTGGTCCGACACAGTCCTGCGTCTCGACCCCGACGGGTGCTGGTGGTACGAAACCCTCACCGACGACACGTGTCCCGATGCGCTGGCCCGCGCGGTACTCGATCCCGCAGTGACGGTCGACAACACAGCGAGCCCCGAACCACGCTGGGACATCGACTGGTCCCTGCCGGACCGTGATGCCCACCGACACGGCGTCGAGCAGTGCCTCGATGCCATCCGCGCGGGCGAGGTGTACCAGGCATGCGTGTGCACCCGGTTCACCGGCGACTACACCGGCAGCCCCCTCGCCTTCTTCTCCGACGCAATCACCCGTACATGCCCGGACCGCGCTGCCTACCTCGAAGGCCCCTGGGGTGCGGTGGCGTCACTGTCTCCGGAACTGTTCGTCTCCCGTCACGGTCACCGACTCGCCTCGAGCCCCATCAAGGGCACACTCCCGCTGGACCGGGACCCCGACGATCTGCAGGCATCCGTCAAAGATGTCGCAGAGAACATCATGATCGTCGACCTCGTCCGCAACGACCTCGGCCGGGTGGCCGAACCCGGCAGCATCGCCGTGCCCGAACTCCTCGCCGTCCGGCCCGCACCCGGTGTGTGGCACCTGGTCTCGACCGTCACCGCGACTGCCCGTCCCGGCGTGTCCGTCCGCGATCTCCTCGATGCCACGTTCCCGCCCGCCTCGGTCACGGGGTGCCCGAAGACTCGTGCCCGTGAACTGCTGCAGCAGTGGGAACCGTCGTCGCGCGGCGTCTACTGCGGCACAGTGGGTATGGCGAGTCCGCTCGCGGGCACCGAACTGAACGTCGCGATCCGCACCGTCGAATTCGGTGCAGACGGAACCTGCGCACTCGGGGTGGGCGGCGGCATCACCATCGACTCCGACCCCGCGGCCGAATGGCAGGAATGCCTCGACAAGGCAGCGAGCACCCTGTCGCTCAGCACACCTCGTCGTGCGGAAGCGGTAGTCCGAACTGCGGCAGGAGTTCCCTGAGCTGTCCCGAGGTCGCGGAGCAGATCCGCTCGACGACCGTGTCGGGGTCCAGACTCCAGGTGCGCAACACGCCGTCACCACCCGCGGCGATCACCGTGCCGTTGGGATGGAACATCACCTGCCACCGCCCGACCCCGGTATCGGTGATCGGCCCACCCACCGCGCGCATGCCGTCGGGATCCGACACATCCCACAATCGGACCGTGCCGTCATCGCTGCCACTGACGACGCGCTCACCGTCGGGCGACACCGACACCGAGTACACCGTGCCCGTGTGCCCGCGCAGCGGCGTGGCGCGGGCAGTGAAACCTCCCGCGTCGTCGCGGTCCCACACCACCACCTGATGATCGTCACCACCGGTGACGAGAACCGAACTGTCGGGGGTGAACGCCAGACCGTTCACGCCCGCGGAGTGTCCCTCGGTGACGGCCACGGATCGGGGAGCAGTCCGGTCCGTGATGTCCCAGGCGTAGATCCGGCCGTCGGCGCTGGTCGCGACGAGGCTGCGTCCGTCAGGGCTGATCGCGACGTGCCGCACCAGGTTGGTCGGTCCGCCGAGTGGTTCCCCCCACGGCTCGGGCGCTGCCGGATCGGACAGATCCCACAGTTGCACCGAATGATCGTCGTTGCCCGTCACCAGGGTCGTGCCCTCCGGACCGAATGCGAGGGCCGAGGTGAATCGGGTGGCGAGCACGAGCGGTGCGGCCAGCCGCCTGGGCGCCGCAGGCTCGGCGACGTTCCACAACTCGACGCTGCCACCCGAGGTTGCCGCGGCCGCCAGAATGTCACCCGACGGCGACAGTGCACTCACGTAGCCGCCGCCGAGCGGACGCGTGAGCTCCACCTGGCCGACGCGGGACCACCCTCCGTCATCGACGTGCCACAGCCGAACGACCGAGTCGTAGCTGCCGGTGGCGACGATGTCGCCGGTCCGGTCGGTGACGGGCAGTGTCAACGCCGCCGGGGAGACGAACACGCGGCGATGCGGCATGGTCCAGATGCGCAGGTTCGCATCCTGACCCCCGGTGATGATCGTGTCGCCGGTGGGGGTGACCGTCAGTGCGGGTACACCACCACCGTGTCCTGTGAGGGCGGGTGCGAGCTCGTCGATCCGCCGCGCTTCCTTGTCCACCGACCACAGCTTCGCGGTGCCGTCCCACGATGCGCTTGCCAAGGTGACGCCGTCCGGCAGGAAGGACACACTCCACACGCCACCGGTGTGTGCCCGCACCGGTGTCCCGAACTGCTCGGGTGCCCGCGGATCGGTGGTGTCGAACAACCACAACACACCGTCATCGCTGCTCGCAGCCAAGAGGGTGCCGTCCGCGTTGAACCCGACAGAATGCGCGACATCACCGAACCCGGTCAGGGGTTCACCCAGAGGGGCCGGCGCCGAGCGGTCGGACACGTCCCACAGTCGCACCGTGCGGTCGTCGCTGGCGGTGGCCAGCACCGAACCGTCGGTGCGGAACGAGACAGTCCGTACCCCGCCCGAGTGACCGTGTATCCGTGTATCGGGGAACCGCCCTGTCGCGGGTTCCGAGGTGTCGAGGAGCACGACGGAACCGTCGTCGTAGGGCACCGCCAGTGTCCGCCCGTCCGGGCTGTATCGGACGTTGTGCACAGCACCCGATCCCAGCACGCGATGGTCCAGCACCGGTCGCGGTGAGCCACGGTCGGACATGTCCCAGATCCACACACTCCCGTCGCCGCCGCCGGCGGCGAGATAACGCCCGTCCGGGCTGAACGACACCGACGCCATGTAGTTCGACGACGACACCAGCGGGTCGCCGATCGCCGAGATGTCCCCCGCCAACGACCACAGGCGCACCGTGCCGTCATCACTGGCCGACGCCAACGTCGCACCGTCGGGCGAGACCGCGACTCCGTAGATGGGCCCGGTATGCCCGACCAGGACTCTGGCCAACGGCACTCCCTGCGTGGCGAGGAGTCTCGAATAGGCGACATCACTGTCGCCTTCGAGAGAGGTCGCGGCCAGCGCGAGATGCGCCGACTCCGTCGGATCGTCCGAGCGGGTCGAATCCGACAGCGCCACGACCTGCTGGAACTGCGCGGCCTTACGTTCGTCGTCGGCGCGGTTCTTGCCGACCCACGCCAGACCACCCATCACGAGGGCGACGATCGTCAGCAGCACCAGCCCTGCGAGTGCTGCGCCGCGGCGACGTCGCTGCCAATCGACCTGCCGTCGGGACGCCCGGAGAAACTCGCGGGCGGCCGGACTGATCGCGGCGACGGACCGTTCCCCCGCCGCCCTGCCACCGAAACGCGCGCCCTGTTCGGAGAGCAGATCCATCCGGTCGCGCTGATAGAGCAGGCCCCTGTTGCGGTCGCTCTCGATCCAGTTCGCAGCATCGGCCTCGATCTGCTGACGCGACGCCGCGAACTGCCGATCCTCCTGGATCCACGACTTCAGACGCGGCCACGCCACGATCACCGCGTCGTGAATGAGTTCGACGTGCCCCTCGTGGACGACGAGCACGCGCGCCGACACGAAATGGTCCACGACTCTCGCCGCGGTCGCGCGGTCCTCGCTTCCCACCGCGAGAAGCACGGAGAGCGGGCGAGCCATCTTCACATCGGTACCCGTGTTCGTCACGTAGACGAGGTGGACCATCAACGTCCGCACGATCTCGCGGTCGCGTTCGCCGAGACTTTCCCAGGCTCGCTCGGCGCTGGCCGCAATCGACCCGCGCACGCCGCCGGTCGCGCGATAGCCGGCCACGGTCAGCGCGCCACCGGTGCGTTTGTCCCACATCGTGTCGAGCAGATGCGACAACAGCGGCAACTCGGTTCCCGTGATGTCCCCCGGCGCCAGCACGCCCAGGTCATGGAGGATCAGGTCGACGAGTCCCGGTTCGAGACGTACACCGAGCAGTTTGGCCGGCGCAGAGATGACCTCGACGAGATCGTCCCGGTCCAACGGCTGGACGGCCTTGCTCCGGCGTTCGAGCGCACGGGCGAGCGCCGGGTAGGTCACGGCCTGCTCGTAGAAATCGGAACGCATCGTCGCAACGACGTGCGCGGGAGCATCGGTGTCGCCGGCCGTCGACATGTGTTCGAGCAGTGTCAGGAAGAGTGTGCGGCTGTCGGGATCGTCGCATTGGGTGAACAGATCCTCGAACTGGTCGACCACGACCAACAGCGTCGACACCGACGACTTCTCCGCTTCGGTGGCCATCGCCTCGTGCACCGCGGTCCGGTCGGCCGCGGCATCGCCGGATAGCTCATCGATTCCGGCGAGAGTCGGCAACGCTTCCACGAGACGGCCCACGGGGTCCGAGCCCGGGGTGAACACCACCGGGACGCAGTCGCCGCCACCGCACATCAACGGGATCAGACCGGCCTGGACGAGTGAGGACTTCCCCACCCCGGACGCGCCGGTCACGATCACCGGTCCCTGTCCGTGCGCCGCGACGACGGTGTCGGCCAGCATGCGCATGCTCTGCGTCCGGCCGAAGAACATCCGCGCGTCGTCGGCGCGATAGGCCGACAGCCCCTTGTAGGGTCGCGTGTCCACGATCACCGTGGGTGACCTGTCCGTCGACCGGCCGCCACCGGTCTCACCTCGCGCGGCCTTCCACCACGTCTCCCACTGCTTGAGGGAGTAGAGGCCCGGAGCCGGGGGCTCGGCGGTGAGTTCGCGGGCGGAGCGGATCAACACGACGAGCACCGGGTGGACCGACTCGAAGCTCGCGGGGACGCGCTTACCGCTACGCCAGTCGCTGATCCGCTGCACCGACACGGTGCGGTCGTTTCCGACTGCGCGCGAGATGGCGGACGCGCCCGACACGACCTTCTTCAGCGCAGGACGACCCGCAGCGGCGAACAACATGAGGAGCTGGTCGGCGAAGAAGCGCCGATGGTCTGCGCCATGCGTCGCGTCCTCGTCCGCACTCACGTTCCGCGCCCTTCCGATCTGCCTTCCGCGGGAGAATCCGCCGTCGAAAGTCCGCTGCGGAAAAATTCCTCACCATGTCCGAGCTGGGATGATACCCGTTCCGCAGTGTTTCAGGATTGGAGAGCGTTGCCAACGGACGGAAAACTGATCACCACGCAAGGTCACCTTGCACCAGGGCGAGTGCTCGGCGCCGAGCGGAACTGATCGAGGGGTAGTTCCCTTCGGTGCGGCGGGCGTCCTGAATCGGGAGAGCGACGGCCGGACGATCGATGATCGTCCGGCCGTCGCGTTTTCGCGGTCGCGTACCTGTGTTCGGTACTGCGTACCGGCTACGCCTTGTCGGATTCCCGGGTCGGTGGCTCCCCGAGCAGGTACGGGTCGCGGTCGAGGTACGCCTTCGTCTCCCGCGCGATCATCCCGGACAGCAGGATCAGGCCGATGAGGTTCGGCAACGCCATCAGACCGTTCATCACGTCGGAGAAGTTCCACACCACCTCGAGCTCGGTGGTCGCGCCGATGAACACCACGACCACGAAGATCGCGCGATAAGGCACGACGCCGCCTCGGCCGACCAAACGTTCGACGCAGCGTTCGCCGTAGTACGACCATCCGAGGATCGTCGAGAACGCGAAGAACACGACGGAGATCGCCACGATCCAGCTGCCCCACTCGCCGCCCAGACCGTCTGCGAAGGCCGTGGAGGTCATCGCGGCACCCTCCTCGCCCGATTGCCAGGCACCGGTGGTGATGATGACCATGCCGGTGAAGGTCACCACGATGATGGTGTCGATGAACGTCTGGGTCATCGACACCAGACCCTGACGCACGGGGTGTGTCGTGCGGGCTGCGGCGGCCGCGATCGCGGCACTACCCATGCCCGACTCGTTGGAGAAGATGCCGCGCGCGACTCCGTAGCGCATCGCGGCCATGAACACGGATCCGATGAATCCGCCGGTCGCGGCCGTTCCGGTGAAGGCGTCGGTGAACACCAGGCCCAGGGCCGCGGGGATCTCGCCGACGTTGACGGCCAGCACGAGAATGCCCGCACCCACGTACAGAACGATCATGGCGGGCACGAACCCCGCGGTGACCCTGCCGATCGACTTGATTCCACCCAGGAGCACCGCGGCGGCGAGCACCATCATGATGGCGCCACTGAGCCATGTCGGCACCCCGAACGTGCCGTCCATCTGCGTCGCGACGGTATTGGCCTGCGTCATGTTGCCGATACCGAAGCTCGCGAGCACCGCGAACACGGCGAACACCAGGCTCAGCACCAGGCCGAACTTGTTCGGGATCGCGCGGGCGAGGTAATACTGCGGACCGCCGCTCTGCTCCCCCTTGGCATCTTTGGTGCGGTACTTGACCCCGAGGAACGCCTCCGAGTACTTGCTCGCCATACCGACCAGGCCGGTGACCCACATCCAGAAGAGTGCACCGGGGCCGCCGAGATAGATGGCCGTCGCGACACCGGCGATGTTGCCCACACCCACCGTAGCTGCCAGCGCGGTGGTCAACGCCTGGTACTGGGAGATGTCGCCTTCGGCGGCACCGGGGTCGTTACGGGTGATCAACCCCAGTCTCAGTGCGGGCCCCAACTTGCGGAACTGCACTCCGCGGAGCCGGATGGTCAGGAGCAGGCCCGTTCCGAGGAGTAGGGGGATGAGCAGATACGGCCCCCACACCACCCCGGCCACCTCGACGAGGAAATCGTTGACAGCGTCCATACACTTCTCCTGCTCGTCCGCCGATGGCTGAATCCGATGGAGGGAAAGTGTAGGCCCGGGGTGTGCCGGTGGAGAGGTCAGACTCGCCGAGCAGCCAGCACCGCGTCATACAGTTCTTTCTTCGACACGGCACTCCCCGCGACGTGAGCACACGCGTCTTTCAGCCGCATTCCGTCCGCGACCAGTTCTTCGACGTCATCGACGAGATCGGCCGGGTCACTACTGCGCGGAGCGGCGCCTTCGAGCACGACGGTGATCTCACCCCGAACCCCGTCCGCTGCCCACTCCGAGAGTTCGGTGAGAGTTCCGCGTTTGACCTCTTCGTAGGTCTTCGTCAGCTCGCGACACACCGCGGCGCGGCGCTGTCCGCCCAGGACCTCGACGGCATCGGCGAGGCTCGCGGCCAATCGGTGCGGCGCTTCGAAGAACACGACGGCCCGAGGCTCGGTCGCGAGGGTCGCCAGCCATGTGCGGCGCTGGCCCTGCTTGCGCGGCGGGAATCCGTCGAAGCAGAAACGTTCGACGGGCAGACCCGACAGTGCGAGTGCGGTGGTGACGGCGGACGGACCAGGCAGGCACGTCACGGGCAGACCCGCCTCGACGCATGCGGAGACCAGCCGATAACCGGGGTCGCTCACCGACGGCATGCCTGCGTCGGTGACGAGCAGCACCGTGCGGCCGCCTTCCATATCGGCGATCAGCGCGGGCGCCCGCGACACTTCCACCTGGTCGTAGAAGCTCACGACACGGCCGGTGATCGTCACGCCGAGCGCGGAAGCGAGAGACCGAGTGCGACGGGTGTCTTCAGCTGCGACGACGTCGGCGGTGGCCAGCGCGTCGCAAAGCCGCTTGGATGCGTCGCCGATATCGCCCATCGGAGTTGCGGCCAGCACGAGCCGACCCTGTCCCGGATTCGCGTGTTGTCCCGGATTCTCTGCCTGCATGCGGTTCAGCCTACGATCGGATTGTGATCGCGACGGACCTGCGCCCTTCCGAGGCCCCGCCCCGTCGCCTCTTGAGCCCCGCTCCGCAAGTGCCCCCTCCACCGTCCGGCCCGACCGATCGGGCACGCGGTTGGGTCGTCACGGCGTTCGTCACGGTGCTCGCCGCCATCACGCGTTTCACGATGCTGAACTATCCGACGGACGCCAGGACACCGGTGTTCGACGAGAAACACTATGTCCCGCAGGGCTGGCAGGTCCTCACCGGCGGCTGGATCGAGGACAACCCCGGATACGGGCTCGTGGTGCACCCGCCGATCGGTAAGCAGCTCATTGCGGTGGGCGAGGCACTGTTCGGTTACAACGGCTGGGGTTGGCGGATCTCGTCTGCCGTCGCCGGCGTCGTCCTGGTGCTGTTGGTGGTGCGCATCGTGCGCCGGATGACGCAGTCGACGATGCTCGGTGCCGTCGCCGGGCTGCTCCTCATCGTCGACGGAGTCACGTTCGTCTCCTCGCGTATGGGCATGCTCGACATATTCCAGGCGGTGTTCGTCGTCGCCGCGTTCGGATGCCTGCTCGTCGACCGCGACGACATCCGGCAGCGTATGGCCCGTGTGTACGCCGAAGGCCGTCTCGGCGACTCGGTGTGGGGGCCTCGTTTCGGGGTGCGGTGGTGGCGTTTCGGAGCCGGCGTTCTGCTGGGGCTGGCCGTGGGAACCAAATGGTCGGGGCTGTACTTCATCGCGTTCTTCGGTCTGATGTCGGTGGCATTCGACCTCGCTACGCGCCGGTCCTACGGTGTGCAACGACCATGGGTCGGCACCGCACTCCGGGACATCGGTCCCGCGCTGTACGCGCTGGTGCTGATTCCCATCGGCGTCTACCTGGCGACCTTCTGGTCATGGTTCGCCAGTGAGACCGGCGTCTACCGACACGCGGTAGGCAATCAGATCGGCCACGACAGCGCCTTCTCGTTCGTGCCGGACGCACTGCGGTCGCTGTGGTACTACAGCGCAAGTGTCCTGCAGTTCCATTCCGGTCTGACCAACTCCGCAGGCAACATCCATCCGTGGGAGTCGAAGCCCTGGACGTGGCCTATGGGGTTGCGCCCGATGCTGTATTACTTCGCGGACGGGTCGAACATCGACGGTTGCGGAGCCGACGAATGTGTCAAGGCCGTGATGCTCATCGGCACTCCGGCCCTGTGGTGGGTGTCGGTGCCCGTCCTCGGGTGGGGTCTGTGGCAGATGCTGGTGCGCCGCGATTGGCGTTGGGCGGCAGTGCTCACCGGTTACGGGGCGGGCATTCTGCCGTGGCTCGCGAGTCTCGATCGGCAGATGTACTACTTCTATGCGGTTCCGCTCGCGCCGTTCCTCGTCATGGGGGTCACGCTCGTTCTCGGTGAGGTGCTGGGTCAGCGTCACGCGTCGCCGGAGCGGCGAACCACCGGTCTGCTCGTGGTCTGTCTCTACGTGGGTCTGGTGGTCGCGAACTTCGTGTGGTTGTGGCCGATCCTGACCGGGCTGCCCATCACGGTGGGGCACTGGCACAACGAGCTGTGGTTGCCCAGCTGGCGTTGATGCTCCAGACCAGCCGGGTGTCTGTTCAGCTCACCTCGTCGAAGATCAGCTCGGCTCGTCGAACACTGTCGGCTCGTCGAACAGCGTGGGCTCTGCGTCGGTGTCGCCGGTGTATCGCTCCCCGTCGAAGCGCTGCGCGAATCCGGTGTCGACTGTGCCGAGGAGCGCTCTCAGGGCGCCGAAGAGGTCGATGAGGTGTCGGGGTACGAACGGGTCGCCCATCACGTCGATCGTCGCCACCAGCCTGTCTTCGACGAGAAGAAGTTTGATGTGCGGCCATGCGCGGTTGAGTTCGAGCAATTCCTCGGCAGCCTGCGCGCGCCCGCTGATGCCGTGCAGCAGCGGCGCCCAGAGTTGGATGGTGCGAGCGCTGTCGTCGACCACGACGAACACCGCCTGCGAATCGACGATGACGACATAGTCTCCGTCTGCGTCGGTGGGGATCGGCCGGCCGAACTGTAGACGCAGTGCCTCACCGACGCGGGAGCGCAATGTGCGGGGGGCGTCGGGTTCGTCGCTTCGCAGGAAGGTGGGGTGCAGCACGCTGTAGTTCTCGCGCAGTGCCGAGACGATCCGCTGCGCGATCTCGTCGGCCTGACGTGCAGGGCTGATGCGCGGTGCGGAGCCTGTCATCTCGACCTCGATGCTCCGTGCGTCGAGCGCCACGATTTTCACCAAGGTGGTGTGATCACCTGCAGTCTCTGCTGCGAGTTCGATCTGCTCGCCCCTTCCGAGCGCCGCGATCCGTCCGGCGAGTCGGGTACGGAAACGGTTCCAGCCCCGTTCCAGAATTCCGTCGAAGCGGTCTGTGCGGGCCATCCGTGTCTCCCCTCTCGCAATGCAACAGCGGGCTGCGGTCACGCTACTGCGAGGTGCCGACAACTCCCGTCAGGCGCACCGATCCGAGACTGCGGCGTCACCCGGTTGCGAGCCATTCGTGACGGGTTCGGGGCATTCCGCTCGCACCCGTGCCGGTGGGCCGTACTGCGAGAACCTGGTGGATCGTCAAACGTCCGGGTTCCTCGAAACCGAGTGCGCTCGCCGTGAGGTACAGCAACCAGGTTCGGGCACGTTCGGCGCCGACGAGTGACACAGCCTCGTCCCACGATTCCTGTAGGTTGGCGACCCATGCGCGCAGTGTCAGCGCATAGTGTTCGCGCAGCGCCTCGGAGTCGCGGACTTCGAGCCCGGCACGCTCGAACGCGTCGACGGTCCGGCTCAGCGGCAGGATCTCTCCGTCGGGGAACACGTAGCGGTCGATGAATGTCGCGGGGCGGCTGGGGGGTTCAGGCCGGTACACCACCGACGCGATCGCGTGGTTGAGCAGCCGACCGCCAGGGACGAGAAGTTCGTGCAGGTGGCGCGCATACTCGGGGAGCTTGGCGGCCCCCACGTGTTCCGACATTCCGATGCTCGAGATGGCGTCGAAAGCACTCCCGTCGACGTCCCGGTAGTCCTGCAACCGAATTTCGATGCGATCCGACATTCCTGCATCGGCTATTCGTGCCCTCGCGAAGTCGCGCTGCTCGGCGCTGAGTGTGACGCCCACGACGTCAACGCCGTAATGCTGGGCCGCATGCAGGGCCATCGATCCCCACCCGCATCCGACGTCGAGCAGTCGCATGCCCGGCTCGAGTCCGAGTTTGCGGCAGACCAGATCCAGCTTGTCGTGTTGTGCGTCCTCGAGGCCACCGGTACCGGTGTCGGGCCGAGCCCAGTAGCCGCACGAGTACACCATCGACGGGCCGAGAAACAACCTGTAGAAGTCGTTTCCGACGTCGTAATGATGCGAGACCACCTGCGCGTCGCGCCGCTTGCTGTGCAGGGCGCCGCGCCGGCGAGGAATCTCGACCGATGGTGGTCGCGGCGGGAGCCCGACGATGCCGAGTGCGGCGAACTTCCGGGCAAGGCGCGCGAGCTCACGCGGCGAGGTGTCGCGCAGCGGGCGGCTGCCGAGTCTGCCGACTAGGTCCGGGATACCGAGAACCGCATAGAGATCGCCGTCGACCGCGAGGTCGCCGCTGATGTAGGCCCGGCTCAATCCGAGTTCGTTGGGGGCCCACAGCACGCGGCGCAGCGCCCGGCGGTTGCGGAATTCGACTCGTGCAGCGGCATCGGGCGGCCCCGCTTCCGAGCCGTCCCAGCACCGGAGGTGGACTGGAAGTGGCACTCGCAGAAACTCTTCGAAGGTAGACAGGAGGTCGCGTGCGGCGCTCATCCCTTCACCATGGCACAGAGCGCGATCACGCACCGGCCTTCGAGTATGTCGACGATCGCGAGTCCTGCACGCGCAAGCGTCGTGCTGATCTGCATCGACAGCGACCCGGCCGAATCGCCGTGCCCCGCCGAATCGAACACCCACAATTGCCCGGCGGGTCCGAGCAGGTCGGTGATGCCGGCGAGCCGCGACACATCGCTACCGCGGAACTCCGGCACCCCGAACGCACAGACGAGATCGGAGGCGCCGGTCGCGTCGGCCAAGGTGACGCTGGTACGGATCACGCCTCCTTGTCCGACACGCACCGCGAACGCGTCGGCTGCGGTCTTCGCTCCGATCAGGAGGACACTGCATCCCGGTTGCGGATCCGTCACCTCGACCGCGAAGGCCGCACGCTCGGAGGTCACTCGACGCGTCGGAGCAATCGCCGTCGTCGACCACCGGTGATCAGCGGATCTCGTCTCAGGTCGCGGTACAGCGACACGCACAGGCCGATCATCACGATGACGAACGGGGCGGCCGCGATGATCGTCATCGTCTGTAGTGCGTTGAGCGCCTCGGAGCCGCCCGTCCACAGCAGCAGCGCTGCTACACCACCGGTCAGGCCACCCCAGAACACCACGATGCCGCGACTCGGTGTGAGCGTTCCCCGCTGCGTGAGGCTGCCCATCACCATCGATGCCGCATCGGCACCGGAGACGAAGAAGATCGCGACGAGCACCATCACGACGACGGTGGAAATGCCCACGAGCGGCAGATGATCGAGCATCCCGAACAGCTGCGCTTCGACACTTCCGGCATCGGCGATGTCGTACCCTTCCTCCTGCTGATTGATCCCGGCGCCACCGAAGACGGCGAACCACAACAAGCTCACGACACTCGGCACGATCATCACGCCGATCACGAACTCACGAATGGTGCGACCACGGCTGATCCGCGCCAGGAACATCCCGACGAACGGCGCCCATGAGATCCACCAGGCCCAGTAGAAGATCGTCCAACTGGACAACCACTCGCCCGCTTCCGGTCCGGACGCCGCAGTACGAGCGGACATCTCGGCAAGGTCGGCGGCGTAGGCGCCCAGCGTGGTGGGGATGAGGTTGAGGATGAAGATCGTCGGTCCGAGCACGAACACGAACAGCGCGAGCACTCCGGCGAGCACCATGTTGATGTTGGACAACCATTGGATGCCCTTCGCGACACCCGAGACGGCGGACGCGACGAACGCGAGGGTGAGTACCGCGACGATCGCCACGAGAAGCCCCACACCGGCGACCTCGAGCCACCCGGTGACCTCGAATCCCGATCCGATCTGAAGTGCGCCCAGGCCGAGCGACGCAGCAGTTCCGAACAGCGTTGCGTACAGGGCGAGGATGTCGATGAGCTTGCCGAGGGGACCTTCGGTACGGCGTCCGAGAAGCGGGATGAACGCGGCGCTCACGAGTTGCTTCCGGCCTTTTCGGAAGGTGCCGTATGCAATCGCCAGACCCACTACCGCGTAGATCGCCCACGGGTGGAGGCTCCAATGGAACATCGTGGTCGCCATCGCCACGCCCGTTCCACCATCTGTGCCGGGCGGCGGTGTCACATAGTGCGACACCGGCTCGGACACGCCGAAGAACATCAGTCCGATGCCCATCCCGGCGCTGAACATCATGGCGATCCAGCTGACGGTGCGGAACTCGGGTACTTCGTCGTCCTTGCCGAGCGGGATCTTCCCGTATCTGCTCACCGCGATCCACAACACGAAGATGACGAACGCTGTGGCGCTGATGACGAACAGCCAGCCCATCTCGATGACGATCCAGTCGAGAACGGATCCGGTCACGGAGTTGAAGCTGTCCGGAGCCGCGAGGCCCCACACGACTATGGCGACAACCAGGGCCGCGGAAATTCCGAACACGACGCGGTCTGTGCGGATGCGCGGTGGGTCGGTCGACGGAGTATCCGGTGGTCCGACGGCCACAGCGGCTTCTGCGTCGTGAGTCCGGTCGTCTGGCACAGTCATATGTCCCAACTTTCCTTCATTGACTCGAAATTGTGCCGCTTTCGCTGAACTCGATCGGCACACTGTGCGGTATTTCCTGCGCCGTCCGAGCCACTGTTCCCCCGGTGCGTGGCGACGGTAGTGGATGACGCCGTTGACTCGAGTGGCGTGGCGGGCCCAGGAAGTCGATCTGGTTTCGGGAATGCCGACGATGGATCTATCGTTGCGGCGAAATCATTCGAAGTGCAATTTGTTCCATATGTTGCCGGTGCCGCGTGGGACAGCCGGGACCCGAAAGTCCCTGATCAGGTGGCCGCATCCAGCGTGGACTTGCAAAGGTCGAGACTTGTCGCGGGAACGCCTCGTAGTGGTTGTTCCGTGCCATGGTTCTCGATCATCTCATCTCCGCGACCGATTCTGCCGAAGCACCGAGGTGAGGGCGGCGGGCTACGCTGTGCTATCGCGCGAAGGTCGTCCGTCAGGCGCGCAGCGCGGCCTCGACGAACTCGATGATCTCCTCGTCGGACATTCCCAGTACACGCGCAGATGCGACGTACTCGATCGTCGCCTGTTGTGCGAGCGAGCGTGTCGGGTCGCCCGAATCCGCGATGAACGTCCCGGCCCGTCCGCGTGTTTCGAGTACTCCGAGTTGCTCGAGCTCCCGATAGGTCTTCGCCACCGTGTTCGGCGCGATCCCGAGGGTCTCTGCCATTCCACGCACGGTGGGCAGCTTCGTTCCGGCGATCAACTCCCCATCCCGGACAAGTTCCACGATCCGCCGTCGGAGTTGCTCGAACGGTGGGACGGATGAGTCCGAATCGATCACGATATCGAGCATTACTGCAGGCTAGCAGCGTCCTTCAGAGGTTTCGACCGGAAGAAGAGCGGCGGCCCCGCAATACACGGGACCGCCGGTCCGGTCGAGCGATCGCGAAGGTCAGACGCGCACCTTGTCGCTGTGGCGACCGTCTGTGTCGTCGTCGACGGTGTTGTAGCTGCCCGTCTCGAGCAGGTCGCGGATCTGGATGAGCAGATCGGTCTCGCTCAGCGGCTCGTCCTCCGGCTCCTTGTCCGGTGCGAACCGCGCCTTCGCAGCGTTGACCGGCACAATCAGGACGAAATACACGACTGCGGCGATGATGACGAAATTGATCATCGCGGAGATCACGGCGCCCAGATTGATGAAGGTCGCTTCGTTCGACGCAATGATCTTGAAGCCGAAGCCCATCTCGTCGTCGCCGCCGACCGCCGCAACGAGCGGGTTGATGATGTTGTCGGTGAACGCAGTGACGATCGCAGTGAAAGCGGCGCCGACCACGACGGCAACTGCGAGTTCGATGACGTTTCCGCGCAGCAGAAAGTCCTTGAAACCTTTGAGCATATCCCCCGGGCCTTTCACAATAGAGCCACTTCGAGTAGGTATATCAACTCGGAAATATTAAAGGGCCCCGCCTCCGACCTCAACAGAGACATTTCCGGCGTTCCCAGCGGCAGTGCACAATCGAGACATGGCACACACCGCAACGATCTACCACAATCCTCGCTGCAGCACGTCTCGCAACACCCTCGCACTTCTGCGCGAGGAGGGCCTCGAACCGACGATCGTGAAGTATCTCGAGACCCCGCCGTCGCGCGACGGACTACGCAAGCTCCTCGATGACGCGGGTCTACGGCCCAGCGAAGCGATCCGCAAGAAGGAATCGCTCTACAAGGAGCTGAACCTCACCGAGGCATCCGAGGACGAACTGCTCGTCGCGATGGTCGAGAATCCCATCCTCATCGAACGCCCCCTTGTCGTCACCGACAAGGGAACAGTGCTCGCGCGCCCCGTCGACAAGGTCCGCGACATTCTCTGAACGGTCCGCCTCACCCCGACCCGACCTACAGTGCCGCCCGCGCGAGCGGGCACGACATGCATCGCGGACCGCCGCGGCCGGAGCCCAGCTCCGACCCGGCGATCCGCAGCACTTCGATTCCGGAATTCTCGAGCCGCGTGTTGGTTTCGACGTTTCGCTCGTACGCAACGACCACGCCCGGCGCAACCGCGAGGGTGTTGTTGCCGTCGTCCCACTGTTCCCGTTCCGCGACAACGGAATCGAGCCCCGTGTCGATCACCCGGAGCTTCTCGATTCCCATTGCGTCGGCCGCCGCCTCGAGGAAGGGCCGAGGCCCCGATATCCGCGCAGCGCCGTCCTCTCGTCGAATCGTGAATGCCTCCAACGTGTCGCGGATGGCGGGATACATGACGACGGCGTCGACGTCGACCATCGTGCAGACCGTGTCGAGATGCATCGACGCCCGTCGCTGCTCGATCGGCACAGCGAGCACCGTATGCGCCAGGCCATCTTCGAACACACTGCGCGCCAATGCTTCTGCCCCTGCCGGGCTGGTCCGCTCCCCGACTCCCACTGCGATCACGCCGGGTGCGAGAAGCAACACGTCGCCACCTTCGACGGGAGCTGTGTGCGATTCGTACGCGCGTCGCACACCGAGGAACTTCGGATGGAATGCATAGATGAGGTCGGTGAGGTTGGTTTCCCGTCGACGCGCGGGCAGCGCGAGTGTCGAGATCGCCACGCGCGAACCCACCCAGAACGACGAATCCCGGGTGAAGAGCAGGTTGGGGAGTGGGTTGATGACGAAGTCCGGGCCGTGATGCATCATTCGCACGAGCGACGGCGCCGAACCCATCCCCGCCGCCGGCAGTTCGTCGAAAGTCATTCCGGCGATCAGGATTCGTGCGAGCTCGGATGCGGGTGTGGTGCGCAGGTGGCCGGCGAGTTCCTGCGCCAGAGCGTGACCGAGCCGACGCGGATCGACGGCCGACGAAATACTCTGCACCCGCGCCGCTCCGGAGACCTCGAGGGTTTCGGTGAGCAGGTCCGAAAGGAGGAGCACCTCTACACCGCGACTCCGCAACACGTCGGCGAACGCGTCGTGTTCCTCCTGGGCCCGCGCCACCCACGGCAACGCGTCGAACAAGAGCTGATCGTTGTTCCGGGGTGTGAGCCGTTCGAGTTCCGCGCCGGGTCGATGCAGCATCACGGAGGTGAGCGCTCCCACCTCGGAATCGACACCCCACTGCTGGTTCATGCGACAACGGTAACTCTCTACGGGAGGATGGAGGGCGCACACGCCCAGCCCACACACGCGCAGCCCGCGAGGAGTTCCCCATGTCCGACAATCCGGCCGACAACGATCCTCTCGGCGAACTTGCTGCGTTCGCGGGTCGCTGGGTGGGAGGCGGCGAAGGCCACTACCCCACCATCGAAGACTTCTCGTACGACGAGACGATCGAGTTCGCCTCGATCCCCGGAAAACCGTTCCTGATGTACGTGAGCCGAACCCGCCACCGCACTGAGGCCCGACCGCTCCACACCGAGAACGGATATCTCCGGAACAGCGGCAACGACATCGAACTACTCGTGTCGCAACCCACCGGATTCGTCGAGATCCAGCGCGGCCGGCTCAGCCACGGCGTGCTCGACCTGGTCACTGTCGTACTCGAACGCTCCCCCGACTCGAAGCCGGTACACGAACTCGCACGCCGATACGTCCTCGACGGCGACACCCTCACCTATGACCTGTGGATGGCACACGCCGACACACCGCTCACCCACCATCTTCGCGCGCAACTCCAGCGCGCGAACTGAAACCCGAAGGGATACGGGGAATGCCGTCCTCTCGACAAGGCCTGTTGCGCTGGCAGTTCGACCTGACCTGGTCACTGTTCGAACTTCACCTCGATCAGCTCGTGCCGGACGATTTCCTGTGGGAGCCCACCGGCCTCTGCTGGACGGTCCACGAACGCGCCGACGGCCTGTGGATCCCCGACTGGGACGAGGCCGAACTCGATCCGATTCCGGTTCCCACGATCGCGTGGGTCATGTGGCACATCGAGTGGTGGTGGACGGTGACACTGGACCACATGCAAGGCCGCACCCCACGCGACCGCACCGAGATCACGTGGCCGGGTAGCGGTGAGGCCTCGATCGCCCGGTTACGCGACCTGCACGACGAGTGGGTGGCCGTCCTCGACGCGATGACCGACGACGACCTCGATTCGCCCGCGCCGTTTCCGTGGCAGGGCGACCCGGACAAGACCGTCGCTCACACGGTCGCATGGGTCGACGTCGAACTCACGAAGAACGTCGCCGAGATCGGCCAGCTCCGGCTACTTCGTCATGCTCGAACGTAGGACCTTGCGGAAGTAGTCGTTGGCGCCCTGCATGACGAGGTTGTAGGGCGGCGCGAACTTTCGGGCCCACCAGAAACCGAACCGGGTGTCGAACGACGTGTACACCATGAAGCGGTTCTTCTTGATTCCCGTGAGGATGCAACCCGCCACCTTCTCGGGTGAGGCCGCATGCTTCACGAATCGCCCGGTGAGCTTGCGAACTGCGGGAGCATCGCGGTCGACCCCGACGATCTGCACCGTGTCGACCAGCGGCGTCGCCACCGCGCCCGGCACCACGAGCGAGACACCGATCTTGTCGCGTTTGAGGTCGAAGCGGAGCACCTCCGACACACCCCGCAGTCCGAACTTGCTGGCGCTGTACGCCGAGTGCCAGGGAAGCGCGAGCAACCCCGCAGCCGACGACACGTTGACGATGTGCCCGCCACGTCGCGCCGCGATCATCGGCGGTACGAAGTTCTCGATGACATGGATCGGCCCCATGAGGTTGACGTCGACCATGAGCTTCCAGTGCTTGTGCTCGAGCCGGTCGACCGTGCCCCACACCGATACCCCCGCAACATTGGCGACGACGTCGACCGACTCGCATCGCTCGTGGACCTCGTTCGCGAACGCGGTGACGGCGTCGTAATCGGAGATGTCGAACGCCGCGGAATGCAGCACCGCCCCACCGCGGTTGCGGACTTCCGTCACGACGTCGTCGAGGCCATCAGCGTGGAGGTCGGTGAGGATGACTTCGGCACCCTCGTCGGCCGCCGCCAGAGCGAGCGCACGGCCGATTCCACTGGCCGCGCCCGTGATCAGAAACCTCGTGCCGCGCAGATCTTTGATCGCCATGGCGTCACCCTAACCGCCACGACGCTCCATAACCCGCAACCTTCACTCAGAGCCGCTGCGACATCTCCTGCTGGTATTCGTGAATGGTCCGTTCCAGCATGTCGGCGTCGTCCTGGCGACCCTCGTTTCGTGCGAGGTCCGCTCGGTCGCGCAGCACCCGAATGGCACGCCGCAATTCGTCGTCACTCATCCTATGGTCCATGTCACACAGTGTGCCGGGTTCTCCTGGTCCGCGCCATAGCCGGACGTGCGATTACGAGATCGATACTCTCCTCACAGCACGCCGATGTCTGTGTGCGAACGCGCCGCCATGCGTAGCAGCCGCCCGGCCATCGAGAAGTCGGCAGGAACCGCCCGCGACCCACTCAGCGCAGAACTCCATCGTGGAGCGCTCTCAGTACCGCGTTGGTGCGGTCGCGGGCTCCCAGTTTGAGCAGAATCGAGGAGACGTGATTCTTGACCGTGCCCTCCGCGAGGAACAACGCCTCGGAGATCCGACGGTTGCCGAAGCCCGCTGCCATCAGGCGCAGTACCTCCAGTTCGCGGTCGGTGAGGTCCTGCGCGGGCGAGGCGTCGGGCCCGGTCGGGGACGGTCCGGATCGGATCGCCCGGAGCAGGCGGTCGGTGATCGACGGGGCGATGAGTGTGCCACCGTCGGCCAGTGTGCGCACCGCGTGCGTCAGCTGGTCCAGAGTGACGTCCTTGAGCAGGTACCCGCGAGCTCCGGCGCGGAGCGCATCGAGTACGAGTGCATCATCGTCGAAGGTGGTGAGCACGAGCACCGGCACCGCCGTGTCCTGCTCACGCAGTTGTTCGAGCGTCCAGATTCCGTCGTACCCGGGCATTCTGAGGTCCAGCAGAACCACATCCGGGCGGGTCGACGAGATGACGCCGAGGGCCGCACGGCCGTCGTCGGCCTCACCGACCACCTCGATCTCGGCGACCTCCAGCAGACTCGTGATCCCCTGCCGCACGAGTGTCTGGTCGTCCACCACCACGACACGGATCATGAGGCCGGTACCCACGCCCTGACCCGGAAACCGCGGTTCCCGTCGAAGGTGGCATGCCCACCGAGGGCCTCGAACCGTTCGGCCATGCCTCGGAGACCGTTGCCCACACGCAGCTTGCGGGTTCCGGCACCGTCGTCCACCGCGGACAGGACAGCACCGCCGCCCTCCGACGAGATCTCGATTCGGAGCACGCGCGCATCGGCGTGGCGGAGAACGTTCGTCACGATCTCCTGCACAGCACGCACGAAAGCGGCCGCGTGCTCTTCTCCGACATCCACGTCGGGTGCGACGTCGATCTGCACATCGAGCCCGGGAAGGTCGCGCACCACCTGCTCCAGGGCGGCTGCGAGGTTGAGTGGCTCGACTCGCAGTTCCCCCACCGTGGACCGGACATCGGCGAGCAACTCCCGCGCGACTCGGTTCGCTCGCTCGACATGTTCACGGGCCCGCTCACCGTCTCGATGCCGCGCCGTCTCGAGTTCCAGCGCGAGAACAGTGAGCTGGTGACCGATGAGGTCGTGCAAGTCGCGGGAGATCCGCAATCGTTCGGCGGTGCGCGCAGATTCCGACAGCAGGACGGTCGCGGCCTGCAACTCGACATGGGCCTCCGTCAACTCTCGCCGCATTCGTTGCTCCCGCAACAGCGACACCGAGCTGAACACCGTCGCCAGCTGGATCAAGAGGTAGAAGCCTCCGGTCAGCATCGTCGCACCCGCATCACCGGTCTGCTGCGCCGTGGCCAACCCGATGACGAGGGTATTGAGCGCCACCACGATCAGGCCGATACGAACCGGCACGACGTAGACGCTCACGGCTGCGACGACGACCAGCAGAATCGGAAGCAGACCCATTTCCGGCGCGGTCAACACCACAGCCCATGCCGCGACGACCGCCACCGCCCACGACGCCTTGCCGATCGTGGATGGACGTGTGGTCACAGCGGCGGCGAAGAGGGCGACAAGCAGGACACCGAACAGCACGATCCATACGGCGCGCGGGATCTCCGTCCGAGCGGCGCCGAACAGTACCGGCCCGCCCACCACGACCGAGACGACGAGCATCGCCACGCCCGACAGCCCTTCTGGTGTCCATCGATGCACGTCACCACTCTAAGCCGCGACCGCGACACCGGGCGGGTGCCGAAAGTCATGGTCGGCATCCCTGACATCCGGCACGCGCGATCACCCACGCTCGGCTCCTAACGTCGGAGTCATGGACACCAGCGCCCCGGGCACCACTCCACAGGCGATCGTTGCCGAACACCTCCACAAGCGGTACCGCGACAAGGTCGCGGTCGACGACATGAGCTTCACACTCGGAATCGGCGAGACCCTCGGCATCGTCGGCGCGAACGGCGCGGGGAAGACCACGACCGTCGAGATGGTCGCGGGATTGCGGAATCCCGATGGGGGACGTGTGCGTGTCCTCGGCCTCGATCCGCACCGTGACCGCTCCCGCCTCCGTCAGGTTCTGGGTGTTCAGTTGCAGCAGGCCACCCTGCACGGTTCGCTGACCGTCGCCGAGCTCGTCGGGCTGTATCGCACCTTCTATCCGAAACCCATGCCTGCCTGCGAACTTCTGGAGATGGTCGGCCTCACCGAGCAACGCGGCATCCGGTTCGAGAAGCTTTCCGGCGGCCAGCAGCAGCGGCTGTCGATCGCGCTCGCCCTCGTCGGACGACCACGTGTGGTCATCCTCGACGAACTCACCACCGGCCTCGATCCCCGCGCGCGGCGACAGATGTGGAAGACGATCGAGCGTCTGCGCGGCGACGACGTCGCAGTTCTGCTGGTCAGCCACGCGATGGAAGAGGTAGAGCACCTCTGCGACCGCGTGGCGCTGCTCGACGCAGGAAACATCGTCGCACTGGACACCCCGGACGGCCTCGTCGCACGAGCGGCGGCGGAGAACCTCGACGACGCGTTCGTCGCGCTCACCGGACGAGAACTGGAGGAGACGGAATGAGCACCGTGGTCGAAACCTATCGTCCGGGGCCCGCTGCCTGGCTCACGCTGATCGTGTGCGAGGCGAAGATGGTCGCACGCGACACGGCGGGTCTCGTCGTTCCGATCGGCCTTCCCCTGCTGATCCTGGTGATGAGTGCCTCGTCGGCGAGCACCGAAGAAGTGGCGAACGGGCGCACTGTGCTGGATGTCTTCGTGCTCCCACTGGTGTTCACGATCATCATTGCCTCGATCGGCGTCATCAATATGCCGAGTTTCCTCGCGTACTACCGGCGCACGGGCATTCTGCGACGACTGTCGGTGACGCCGGCGTCGCCCGCGATGGTCCTGGTGGCCCAGGTCGTGGTCAGCGTGCTGCAGACCTTGGTCGGGCTCGGTGTAGCGATCGTCGTCGCCACTGCTTTCTTCGACGCCAGTCCCCCCGTGCATCTCGGCACCGCCGTCGGTGTGTTCGTGCTCGCGATGGCGGCGATGTACGCCGTGGGAATGATCGTCGCGGCAGTGTCCCCGACGCCGAACTCCGCGGTGGCGATCGGACTTGTCGCCTTCTTCGCCCTGGGCGCGACAGGCGGCTTGTTCGGTAGCCGCGACGCGCTCCCCGACCCGGTCGCGACGGTCGGAGAGTGGCTGCCGTTCGGCGCCTCGGTCGAGGCCATGTCCGCAGCCTGGGCGGGAAGCCCCGCAGACCCGGCCCACTTCGCCGCGCTCGGCGTGACGATCGTGGTCGGTGTCGTGGTCGCAGCTGCGCTCTTCCGGTGGGAATGATCGAGTGACGATCATCGGTTCGATCGCACTCACGGTTTTCGTCGTGATCTTCCTCGTCGACGGGTGGTCCCGCCCCGGCTACCACCCGGTGCGCCAGCCCGTCAGCGCGCTCGCGCTGAGCCGCCGGGGCTGGATTCAGGCCACCAACTTCATCGTGTGCGGTGCAGCAGTGACCGTCGGAGCGGTCGGCGTCGCCCACACATTCGGCAGTGTGTTGCTCGGCGTGGCGATCGGGGTGTTCGGGGTGTCGCTCATGATCTCGGGACTCTTCCCGATGGATGCCATGCGCGGATATCCGCCGGGCACACCGGACCGGACACCGACGGAATACACGCGCCGCCACAAGATTCACGACCAGGCAGGCGCGGTCGTGTTCACCTCACTTCCGGCAGCCGCGATCGTCACCGTGTTCACCGTGCCCGGCGCTGGATGGATTTGGTTCTCGGGGTCGACCGCCGTCGCGCTGACCATCGGCTTCGTCGTGTTCGGTCAGGCGTGGGAGAACGATTCCCGGTTCGCCGGACTTGTGCAGCGGATGGTGATCACGGTCGGCTGGGTGTGGCTCGCGTTGCTGTTCCTCCACGCCGGAACGTGACGCACTGCAGCATGGTCGAATCGAGATGCTAACCTGGCGTTGGAAACTCGACACGGGGTGCCGGACACGGCTGAGAACACACCCGTAGCACCTGATCTCGATCATGCGAGCGAAGGGATGCCGAGTCGGCGACAGACCACCGGTCCGATGCCGCCTGCGTATCCCTTCGGTCCGAAGGGAAGGCGTCACGACAATGCCCACAACAACATCGCTGGAGAATCGGATCGTCCTGGTCACCGGTGCCGGTCGAGGGCTCGGCCGCAGCATCGCACAGGCTTTCGCGGACGAAGGCGCGTCCGTCGTCGTGAACTACCGGCGCAGCAGCGACACGGCCCGCGCTCTCGCCGAGAGCATCGGCACCGAACGCGCGATTGCCGTGCAGGCCGACGTCACCGACCGCACACAAGTAGAGGCTGTGTTCGAGCGCGCGCGCGAACATTTCGGCCGTCCGGTGACCACCGTGGTGAACAACGCCCTGCCCGACTTCTCGTTCAACGGTGACGCCCGCGAAAAAGCGGATCGAATCGGCTACGGCGCGTTTGCAGCCCAGCTCGAAGGCATCGTCGGTGGTGCAGTGAACACCATCCAGGCCGCTCTGCCGGGAATGCGGGAAGCCGGCGGAGGCAGCATCGTCAACATCGGGACCAACCTGTTCCAGAACCCGGTCGTGCCGTACCACGACTACACCGCAGCCAAAGCGGCGCTGCTGTCGACCACCCGTACTTTCGCTGCGGATCTGGGCCCCGAAGGCATCCGCGTGAACATGGTGTCGGGCGGGCTCCTGCGCACCACCGATGCATCGTCCGCTACACCCCCGGAGGTCTTCGACCTGATCGCCGGCTCGACACCGCTGCGTAAGGTCACGACTCCGGAGGATTTCGCCGCCGCCGTGTTGTTCTTCGCGTCCGACTGGTCGCGCGCGGTCACCGGGCAGAACCTCGTCGTCGACGGCGGACTGGTGATGAACTGATGGCGGTGCGCACCCTGCATCTCAACGCATTTCTATATGGCACCGGCCACCATTCTTCGGCGTGGCGGCACCCGGACTCCGCCGCGGAGCGCATCGGCGATATCGCCTATTTCGAGGAACTCGCACGCACCGCCGAGCGGGGATGCCTCGACGCGGTGTTCTTCGCCGACGGCCACAGTGTGAACCCCGCGTATACGGCAGGCACGACGTGGTTTCTCGAACCGATCACCGCGCTGTCGGCGATGGCGCGGGCCACCGAGAGGATCGGGCTGGTCACCACGGTGTCAGCAAGCTTCTACACGCCGTTCCACGCGGCACGCATGCTCGCGTCGCTCGATCACATCAGCGGTGGACGCGCCGGCGCCAACATCGTGACATCGATGTTCGACGCCGAAGCCCGCAACCACGGATTCGGTTCGTTGCCTGCCCACGCCGAACGGTACGGAAGGGCGGAGGAGTTCATCGACGCGATTGTCGCGCTGTGGGATTCGTGGGACGAGCACGCCGTGATCGCGGACCGTTCGGCCGGGCGTTTCCTCGATGCCGCCGCGGTCCACCGGATCGATCACCGCGGCAGGCACTTCAGTGTGGACGGTCCGCTCACGGTGCCGCGCTGCCCGCAAGGACGCCCGGTGTTGTTCCAGGCCGGCGCCTCGGACACCGGACGTGACCTTGCGGCCCGCCACGCCGAGGCCGTGTATTCGGTTGCCTGGGATCTTCCGGCGGCGCTCGAATTCGCCACCGACCTACGTGCCCGCACCGCCGCCGCAGGACGTGACGCGACATCGATCGCGATCCTGCCCGGTCTCGTCACCTACGTCGGACGCACCGACGACGAAGCGCAGGCGAAGAAGTCGGAATTGGACGCGTATCTCGACATCGAGGGCGCACTCGCCCAGCTCGGGGCCTTCACCGGCCAGGACTACACCGGCCACGACCTCGACGCTCCGGTCTCGGACCTGCCGCCCATCTCGGAATTCACCGGCCCACAGGGGCGGTACGCGACGGTGCAACGAATCATCGAGACGCAACGACCGACCCTGCGAGAGCTGCTCGGATTTCTCGCTGCCGGCGGCGGTCACGCCACCATGATCGGCACACCCGAGTCGATCGCCGACCGAATCGAGGAGTGGTTCGTCGCCGGTGCCTGCGACGGCTTCAACCTGATGTGCCCTGCCTACCCGGATTCCCTCGACGACTTCGTCGACCTCGTGGTGCCGGAATTGCAGCGTCGCGGCCTGTTCCGCACCGAGTACCCAGGCAGAACCTTGCGCGATTCGCTGGAGCTGGAGGTGCCGGCACTGCCACACAGGCACAGTGCGGTGGTCGGATAGAGCACGAACCACGGTGCGTCGGCCAATGATTCATTTCGGATCACCGTCCCGAGTGCCCAAGTCCACGTATAGCCATGAGTACAAATACATATTTGTGTTATTGTCGTGACACTCGACGAGCGGAGGCGAACAATGGGTGCCGAGGCCGCGGTGAACCTCGACAGTGCGTTGCGGGCGCTTGCCGACGGGAACCGGCGGGCGATCCTACGGGTCATTCGCTCCGGTCCACACCCGGTGGGTTCCATCGCCGAGGAAGTCGGATTGTCCCAACAGACGACGTCGCACCACCTCGGCGTGCTCCGGAAAGCGGGCCTCGCAGCCAGCACTCGCGACGGCACACGCCATCTGTTCGCAGTGGACACCGACGGTCTTGCCGCGGTGCGTTCGTACCTCGACGATTTCTGGCCGCGGAAGCTGTCCGCGCTCAAGACCGTGATCGAGGCGAGGGAGGCCGAGAACCATGGCTGAGTTCCGAGATTCGATCGACATTGCCGCGTCTCCCGAGACGGTGTTCGAGTACCTCACCACGAACTCCGGGATGACAGCGTGGATGGGCCAGTATGCCGAACTCGACCCGCGACCCGGCGGCAGCTTCGCCGTCGACATCGCCGGATATCCGGTGCGCGGCGAGTATCTTCACGTCGACCACCCCACTCGGGTGGTCGTCTCGTGGGGATTTGTGGGGAACACGGTCCTGCCCGTCGGAGCATCGACGGTCGAGTTCCGGCTCACCGCCGTTGCCGGCGGCACCCGCGTCGACCTCATCCACTCCGACCTTCCCGACACCGAAGTGCCCGGGCACGCCCACGGGTGGGCACATTTTCTCCCCCGTCTGGCCACCGCGGGCTCCGGCGGCGACGCCGGACCGGACGAGTGGCAGCCGCTCGAGCAGGATGGCCCAAGGAGGCGCTGATGACTGCCGCGCAGACTGCCCTGATCGAACGCCTCCGCGAACTGCTCGACGCGGAGTCGGTGACGCGCGAGGTATCGATGTTCGGCGGTCGAGCGTTCATGGTCGACGAGAAAATGGTCGTCAGCGCGCTGAAAGACGGTGGTCTGCTGGTGCGCGTCGCCGCAGACCGACACGACGAGCTCCTCAGCAGACCCGGAGCGACGCAGGCCGAAATGGGCGCCGGACGCACGATGGGCCCCGGCTGGATCGACGTCGCTGCGGAAGCGATCCGCGACGACGAGAGCCTGTCTTACTGGGTCGCGATCGCGATGGACCACAACCGGCTCGCGCGCGGGAAAGCAGCGGTCAAAGCGCGTACCGGCGCACGGTCTCGGGGCGTATGACAATGCGAACCTGTTCTGCAGCCAGGATTTCGGCGAGGACGGAAGCACGGTCCGGGTCGCCGATATCCCAGTAGCGAGCGGCCAGTCGTGAACACAATTCGTGCGCCCCATCGGATTCGACCGTGATGCGGCCGGCGACCGAAATCCACCGTTCACGTTCGCCGACCGGGGCGGCGACGACGATCGAGGCCCAGGGATCACGTTGCAGACGCCGTACTTTCAGTGAGTCGGGAGAAGTGAAGATCTGGACGTTGCCCTCGGCGGTGGCCTCGAACCACACCGGCCGGGGCTGCGGGTGCGGCCCTCCGGCCACGGTCAGGAACCCGTGGAGCGGGCGACCGAGGAACTCCAGGTCCTGGCCGGTCAGCGAATCGGCAGCGGTGCTTATGACGGAAACATGAGATCAAGTCACCGCCTTGGGCACTGCATTTCGTGGACGGCGCGCCCCTGACGTTGTGCACCGTTGTCGGTGGGTCGAGCTGGATCGTCACGGAACATTGCCCACCCGAGCCACTCGGTGACCACGAGACGATCGTTGTGCGGGGGCCTGGGACGTTCACCTTCGTGGACGAAGTCGGTACGAGGGCGGAACCGATCGCGTGTGGTGAGCATTGCGCAGCGCCCGAGGAGGGCGGCACTCGACATCGGAGAGGCTGGAGTGACTCCAAAGACAACGGCGGCACCACACTGATCGTCGGCTCCTACCCGGTGCGCAGTGCGATCAGCCGCCCGCTGCTGGACGAGCTTCCTGTCGTGCTGCGCGTGGGCGCCGGGGGCACAGGCGATGCCGTGCTGGACCACCTCGCAGCCGAGGCTTCCATCGACGTTCCGGAGGCAGCAGGTCGTGCTGGACCGACTGCTGGATTGGTTGCTGGTGTGCACGCTGCGCGAGTCGTTCGACCGGCCCGGCGGCGCCGTGGACTGTTTCTTCGCTCGCCCACCGCACCGGGGTGTCGCGGTCGACCCTTGCCAAGCGGTTCGCCGATCTGGTCGGTGAACCTCCGCTGGCCTACCTCACCCGCCGGCGCATGACACTCGCAGCGGATCTACTGATCGAGCAGAAGGGGGCAACCATAGCGGACGTTGCCCGCGCCGTCGGGTACTCCGATCCGTTCGGATTCAGCGCAGCATTCAAACGAGTTCGAGGCACCAACCCGAGCGACTTCCGGCGAACCGGGGCGTGACGTCGGTCGGACACGCAACGCAACCTACGACGAAGGGCACGATCCGGATTGAGATCGTGCCCTCGAAAATGGTGGAGCTGAGGGGAATCGAACCCCTGACCTCTTCGATGCGAACGAAGCGCGCTACCAACTGCGCCACAGCCCCGAAGGTTCCGTAGAACCAACTCGCAAACCTTAGCAAACGCAGACCGCCAACACGAAATCGGTCCATACACGCAGGTCATAGCTCCACGAGCAGAAAAGCCCACACCGGGTGGTGTGGGCTTTTCGAAGTCGATTCTTCCGGTTTTCCGGTCATGCGCCGGAGGCGCGCCGGACCGGGAAGTCGTCGGGTTCGTCGTAACCCGGGCCGACGTAGTCGGGGTCGGCGTAGTCGTCGTACTCGTCATCGAACCTGTCGAGATGCTCGAATTCGGGATCTTCGTCGTCGAGTTCGAGAACCACCGCCCCCGGGCGTCGGAGCCGCGACGGAACTTCGCCGAAGTCCCCCTCGCCGCGCACATGTACCCCGGTTGCCGCCGACCGCTGCAGTCGGGCCATTCTGCGCCGACGAATATCCTGTTCGAGTCGGACCTGGCGGCGCAGATAGAACAGGTAGCCGACGAACGCTGCCACCACGAGGCCACATGCCCACCACATCACCGGCGACAGGATCAAGCCCAGCGCCGCAGTCATGATTGCGCCGATGAGCAGCCCCAGAACGGCGCGCTGGCGGAACTCGTAACGTTCGGCCGACGCCTCTGCGTCGGCCTGCGGATCGAATCCGCCTCGGCCGCGGCGGCGCGGAACGCTCTGCCGAACCGGCGGCCCGTCGACCTCGTACTGGTATTCGTCGGAGTTGCCCGGCGCGGCATCGTCCAGATCGGTGAATTCGAGTTCGGTGTCGGGCCTGTCGTCGGTCTGAGTGTTCATACGAGCCTCCGCATGGCGGTGCGTGTGATCACGACTCGGACGCCAGTTCGGATCAGTGCGGTGACCCGCCGCGGGCCCACGGGGGGCCTTCGGCTTCTCGTCACCGCGATGCAGAACCCGTGTTGCGAGTGCGGCGTCGGTCGTCTGACGGATACGAGGACGCTTCGTGACCAGCATGGGAACCAGGACGAACAACCACACGGCAACCAGCCCGATCCACAGGAGTGAGTTCGGCATTGCGGCGGCCCTCCTCCCAGTTGTCGCCTACCAGTCCGTCGACGCCACTGACCTTTCCCAGGTTAACGGCATCATCACTCTTATCCCTACAGAAACGCCGACTCAGACGGCTACTGCCGTCACACGAGTCACGCGAAACCATGTGACACACTCTTCACTCTAGTCACACAGATATATATCTGCGCTGGGGATTGTTACTCATGTTGCACGTAACTTGCATTACACGCAGCACATGCTTCACCCCGAATCGGACAGAGACGGACACTCAGGCCCAGGTCGCGCGGCCACTGCTCACCAATCGGTCTGCGACCGAGCCTGGCACTTCCTCGGCCGTCATCGCAACGAGAAGATGATCACGAAACCGTCCGTGCACATCGAGGTACCGCTGCAGCAGGCCCTCCTCACGGAAGCCGACATTGCGCAGGACCGCGCGGCTGGGCTCGTTCTCCGGACGCACCGTCGCCTCGACACGGTGTAGACCGAGGGGGCCGAAGCAGTGATCGAGCCCGAGAGCGAGGGCCGCCGTCGCCACCCCGAGCCCGTTGACTTCCTTCTCGACCCAGTACCCGATCCACGCCGACCGCAGCGCACCGCGCACGATGTTGCCCACGGTGATCTGGCCGCAGTACCGACCATCGAGCTCGATCGCCATGGGCACCATCAGCCCTTTGCGGGCCTCCGCGCGCAGACTCCGATACAGACCCGGCCACACCGAGATGTGGTGGCGCATCTCCCACGCAGACTCCCCCGTCGGCTCCCACGGCTCGAGATGGTCGCGGTCACGCGTGCGCAGCCGACTCCACGCGGCGGCATCCCTCAGACGCACCGACCGCACCGTCACCAACCCACCCGCGACGCGAAGCGGCCCCAGATCGGCCGGCCACCCGGGGTGACGACTCATCCACGCTGCCCGAGGAACGACACATCCACCGGGTCGCCCGTGCGGATCTCGGACACATCCGGCGGAACCAACACCAGGCAATTCGCTTCCGCTAGTGTCGCAAGTAGGTGCGACGACCCGCCCGCAGCGCCACCGAGGGCCTGCACCAGGTAGTCGCCCGTCGCCTCGTCGCGCATGAGCTGCCCGCGCAGGTATCCCTTGCGTCCGGGAATCGACGTGATCGGAGCCACCGTGCGGGCCGTGACGATCCGGCGCATCGGTTGACGTCGACCCAGCGCGATCCGGATGAGCGGACGCACCATCACCTCGAACACGACCAGAGAACTGACCGGATTCGACGGAAGCAGGAAGGTGGGCACCTCGTCGCGTCCGAGCTGCCCGAATCCCTGAACGGAACCCGGATGCATGGCCACCCGCTCGACCTCGAGCTTCCCGAGATCGGTCAGGGCCTCGCGGACGTCGTCGAGCGCACCGCCACCGACAGCACCTGCGATCACCACGATCTCGGAACGGATCAGCTGACCCTCGACCACCTCACGCAGCCGCTTCGGCTCGGTGCTCGCGATCCCCACCCGATTGACGTCGGCGCCGGCGTCACGCGCGGCCGCAGCCAGCGCATAGGAGTTCACATCGTAGACCTGCCCCGGCCCGGGCGTGCGGTCGATGTCGACCAGTTCGCCACCGACCGAGATCACCGACAGTCGCGGCCGCGGATGCACGAGCACCTTGTCGCGCCCGACCGCAGCGAGCAGACCCACCTGCGCGGCGCCGATGATCGCGCCCGCGCGCACCGCCACGTCGCCGGGCTGCACGTCGTCGCCGGTGCGTCGCACGTATTCGCCCGACCGGACCGGTTCGAGGACCTTGATCCGGGCGTCGCCCCGATCGGTGCTCTCGAGCGGGAGCACGGCATCGGCGAGTGTGGGCAGCGCCGCACCGGTATCGACGCGCACGGCCTGTCGCGGCTGCAACCGGATCGGCTGGCGCGAGCCCGCACGAACTTCGCCGACGACCGGCAGCGTCACCTCGGCGGATTCCTCGCCGGATTCCGGATCGGGGCGAGCGCCCACCGCCTGCACGTCGACGCTGCGGACCGCATAGCCGTCGATCGCGGCCTGGTCGAATCCCGGCAACGGCCGCTCGGTGACCACTTCTTCTGCGCAGAGCAGGCCTTGTGCCTCGGAGATCGCCACCCGCACAGGCCTGGGTGCCACGGCCGCCGCCGTCACCCTGGTCTGCTGATCCTCAACCGACCGCATACCGCTACTCGTCCTCCAGCCCGCACTACCCAGCGTCACCGTTCACAGATCACCCGGTCGACGTCACCGTTCGAGACGTTCGACCAGCCACTCACGAAGCGAGGGGCCGTACTCCTCGGTGTTCAACGCAGAGTCAACCGCAGCACGCAGGTAGCCACCGGGATTTCCGAGATCGTGTCGAGTGCCGCGGTGAACCACGACGTGCACGGGGTGACCTTCGGAGATCAACAGTGCGATCGCGTCGGTCAGCTGGAGTTCGCCACCTGCACCCGGTTCGATGCGACGCAGCGCGTCGAAGATCGCGCGGTCGAGCAGATAGCGGCCCGCCGCAGCGAAGGTCGACGGCGCATCCTCGATGGCCGGCTTCTCGACCATGCCGAGCACCTTGAGCACGTCGGGGTTGGTGGCGTCGGGCACGACCTCGACGTCGAACACGCCGTAGGCACTCACCTGGTCCTTCGGCACGTCGATCGCGCACAGCACGGAACCGCCGCGCTTGGTGCGCACCTTCTGCATAGTTTCCAGGACACCGACGGGCAGCACGAGATCGTCGGGCAGCAGCACCGCGATGGCGTCCTCGTCGTCGTCCAGCGCATCCTCGGCGCACGACACCGCGTGCCCCAGCCCGAGCGGCTGCGCCTGGATCACCGAGTCCACCTCGAGGATTCCGGACGACTTCCGGACCTTCGCGAGCAGCTCGTACTTGCCCTTCGCCTCGAGCTTGGACTCCAGGACCAGATCTTCGACGAAGTGCGCAACCACGCCGTCCTTGCCGGGCGAGGTAACGATCAACAGACGCTCGGCACCCGATTCGGCAGCCTCGCCCGCCACCAGCTCGATGCCCGGCGTGTCGACGACGGGGAGCAGTTCCTTCGGCACGGTCTTGGTGGCGGGAAGGAAACGCGTACCCATACCCGCTGCCGGCACGACCGCGGTTCTGAAATGCCGCGCGACCTCGGTCGAATTGTTCGTCATAAGTTCCCACCCTAACTTTTGCCGGCGAAGTGATGGCTCGGTGATCCTAAGGTTGACGACTATGCATCCCCCGACCAAGGCCGATTGGCGCACCAAGGTCCTCGATGGACGGCGCATCCTCAGCACCGAACGGCGCCGCAGCGAGAATGCCGCTTTGGCCACGTTAGCCGCAACACTCGTTCCCGCCGACACGACCGTGTGCGCGTACGTGCCCGTCGGGTCCGAACCCGGTGCGATCTCGATGCTCGACGCACTGGCCGATGCAGGAGCCGAAGTCCTCGTACCGATCACCCGGCCGGACACACCGCTGTGCTGGGCGCATTTCCTCGGCGCCGACACACTGGTCGCGGCAGGTTTCGGGCTTCACGAACCCACAGGCGACGTACTGCCGCCCGAGACCGTGGGCCGGGCACACACCGTTCTCGTCCCGGCTCTGGCGGTGGATCGTCGTGGCGTGCGGCTGGGCCGGGGCGCCGGGTTCTACGACCGCACGCTCCACCTGGCCGCGCCGGATGCGCGGATCGTTGCGGTGGTGCGCGACGACGAACTCGTCGACGAACTGCCCGAGGATCCGCACGACATTCGTATGGGGTGGGCGCTCACGCCGGGATCGGGGCTGGTCCGCCTCGGCTCCGGCGAGCGTGCGGAACAACACAGACCCTAGATTTGTTGGCACTGTCGACTGTAGAGTGCTAAAGCCGATCTCATACGCGGAGGAGTCCCCGGTGCCCACTTATTCTTATGCCTGCACGACCTGCGACAACAAGTTCGATATCGTGCAGTCGTTCAGCGACGAGTCGCTGACCGAATGCCCCCAATGCGCCGGAAAGCTTCGTAAGCTCTTCAACTCCGTCGGCATCGTCTTCAAGGGTAGCGGCTTCTACCGCACCGACTCGCGCAGCGGCAGCACCTCGAGCGAGTCCGCTACTCCCGCCAAGACCGAGACCAAGTCCGACCCGGCGCCCGCCGCGGCGTCCACGACGTCGACCTCGACGGCCGCAGCTGCCAGCTGACGATCCCGACTCCTCCCCGGAGTTGTCCACAGGCACCATGTTCATCCACAGGTTGCCCGATTCGCCGGTTTCTCAGGTCCGGCGGGCAGATCCGAGCCCTAGGTTCGGACCATGCCCGTCGGACTTTCGCCGTTTCGTGACCTCGCTCCGCGACCCGCGTCGTCGCTGGAGCCGAACCTTCCCGACCGCATCCGGCCCCTGCTGCACCCCGGTTGGGCCCGCAGCGTTGCCGTCAGGCGCGTCATCGCGGCACTCCTCGTCGTCCTCGCCGCGGTCTTCGCGCTCCGAAACGATCCCGCCACCGAACGAACCGCTGTGGTGGTCGCGGCTCGTGATCTGACTCCGGGTGTCGCGCTCACCGCCGACGACGTCGAGTTCGCCGATCGCGACACCTCCGCTCTCGTCACGGGCACGCTCACCGATCTCGCCGACGCCCTAGGCCACACACTCGCTGGTCCGGTACCTGCCGGCGAAGCGCTCGTCGATACGAGAATCCTCGGCCCCCGGCTTGCGGCTGCCGCCGTCGGTGCCGACGATGCGCGGGTCGTGCCCATCCGGCTTGCCGACGCGGGGGTCGGCCGGTTGTTGCGCGCGGGAGACAAAGTGGACGTCCTCACCGTCACCGGCGAGTCCGATGCCGCGATGGGCGATGCCCACGTGCTGGCCCGAGGAGCCGTGGTGGTGCTCGCCCAGCACGAAGAGTCCTCTGATCAGCGCGAACGCGTGATCCTGGTTGCTCTGGAGCAGGAGCAGGCCATGTCGGTGGCGGCCGCGTCGCTGACGAGCGCATTGACCGTCACCCTCCACTGACAGACCACATAGACGGTCTCCGCGGTTTATCGTCCCTCTATCGGCATGTGATGCGGAACACGCCGCCTCACGGACACGTCGATGCCGCATTCATGCGGTCAGGCCGAAAGGGAAAGCGCCATGCTGAAGGGTTTCAAGGACTTTCTGCTGAGGGGCAACGTCCTCGATCTTGCCGTCGCGGTGGTGATCGGCACCGCGTTCACCGCCATCGTGACAGCCTTCACCGAGTACATCATCGACCCACTCATCGCCGCTCTCGGCGGCGACAACGAGATGGGGTGGGGTTTCCAGATCCTCGCCGACAACCCGTCGACCTTCATCAACATCGGCGCCGTGATTTCTGCGGCCATCAACTTCATCATCATCGCGGCGGTCGTGTACTTCGTGCTCATCGTCCCGGCCAACGCGGCGAAGAAGCGCTTCGCGACCGAGAAATCCGACGAGAAGGCCAGCGCCGAAGACCTGCTGATCCAGATCCGCGACATCCTCGAATCCCAGGCTGCGCAGTCGGGTCAGGGCGGAGCACACGCAAAGCCACTGCCGGAGTAGCCGCTACAGGCAGACGAAGCTGGGCCCGCTCGCAGTGCGAGCGGGCCCAGCTTGTGGAGCGCCGGCTTACGCCGGGTGGTCCGTCTTAGACGGTCCAGGCCTGACCGTAGGTGGTGACGTTGTCGCCGTTCGCGGTGATCGCGCGGACGAACGGACGCACCTGGACAGCGCCGAGGACGCCGGAGGCGGTGCCGTGGACGTTCGAGAACTGAACGGTCTTGAAGTCGCCGTCGAACTCGCCCTCGGCGACGACGAGTTCCTCGATGCCCGGAGCCGGGGTCAGCTCGAGCTCGGCGTACGCCTGCGGGAGGATATCGGTGACCTTTGCAGTGACGTCGCCACCGAGCTTGGCGTCCACACCAAGGCCCGGCGTCGAGTAGGTGACGCCGATGGCGCCGTCGATGCTGCCTGCCCATGCGAACTGGTAGCCGAACTGCATGGTGGTGCCGGATTCCTTCGCAGCATTCTCCCCGAGGAGGTTCACGGTGCCGCGGCCGTTGTGGAAGAACTCGCGGTTGAACGGGCTGCCGCCGAGTGCCGGGACGCCGTGGATGAAGGTGTCTTCCTGCGTCACGACGACCTCGAGGCCGTCGGAGACGATGCGGTTCTGGTCGTTGACCTCGGCCGAAGCGGCACCCGAGGCACCGACGACCATGCCGAGAACGGCGGCACCGGCCAGGACGCTGTTGCGAGCGGCCTTGAAGCCACGCGACTTGATTCCCATGATTACTCCGTACTAGGTGGTGGGGATTTACTGCGGGATTGCTCGGACCGGACTCAGAGAGTCCAGACCTGGCCGTAGGTGGTGACGTTGTCGCCGTTGTCCGTGATCGCACGAACGAACGGGCGAACCGAGACCGGACCGATGACGCCGGTGGCAGCACCGTGGACGTTCGCGATCTGCACTTCCTTGAAGTCGCCGTCGAATTGGCCCTCGGCAACGACGAGTTCCGCAATGCCCGGCGCCGGGGTCAGCTCGACAGCAGCAGTGGCCTGCGGAAGAATGCTGCCGACCTTGTTCGTGACCTCGGAAACCTTGAGATCGCCGCTCTCACCGCTGTCCTGATAGAAGGTCTCGGTCTCGTAGACCGGATTACCCTTGTCGTCGAGTACGGGCTTGCCCTTATCGTCCAACGCCGGAATCAGATTGTCGTTCTCGTCGCGCTTCGGGATCTCAACAGGCGTGTACACCGCGGGGCGGGTCGCCTTGATGTCGGTGTCCAGGCTGGGAGTGGTCCAGCTGAACCCGATCGCACCGTCGAGCGATGCCGCCCACGCGACCTGGTAGCCGAACTGGAAGGTCGTTGCCTCGAAGTCAGCTGACTCGGGTCCGACGATGTGGGCGAGGCCGCGACCGTTGTGGAACCACTCACGGCTCAGCGGGCTGCCACCGATCGGGGGCACACCGTTGATGAAGGTGTCCTCCTGGGTGACGATGACCTCGTGGCCGTCGGAGACGATCCGGTTCTGATCATTGACCTCGGCACTTGCTGCCCCGGCCGATCCGAGAACCAGACCGGCCACAGCGGCCGCCGCCACCGTGGCGTTGCGGGCGGTTCGGAAACCGCGTCGCGTCTGAATCTTCATGAATGCCTCATCCGTTCTCTGCGTGCCGGTATGCGCGCCCGCGTCCGACAACTTGGTCGCCCTAGCCGTCCGCGAGGCGTATCCCACACAGAGCTCACCGCCGGTCGTTGCCGCCGGTGAACTCGTTGTTGATCAACGTCCGCACGGTTTGCGTTACCGATTCGTGATCAAAGGCTGGCCCCTGCGACCTTTCCTTGACCTGATCGAACCTGTGAGGAGATTAGACCGTGACCAATCTCGAGGCAATGGCTACAGCTGACCACCGGAACTCTCACGAAACACAGTCAGACACAAGCGGGAAACGCAAGATATGCGCTACCGGGATTCACCCCAAGATTTCGGACTGGCCTGCACCCATTGGGTGCCGTCATCAAGATTCGGACATTCATGCAGGTAATTGCCGCGATTACGTGCACTTTCAGTGCAGATACATGGGGTGGGTCTGTGACCATGAACACTCACCACGCGCGCCGCAGCCCCACCTCGCGGGGAAACATGGCGTTACGAACGGGTTGCGACACGCCGACACTGAGCCGGGCGCAAGACTTAAGTTACCCTATGCAAAGTGACTGATATCACAGTCCGCCGTGATGGGGCGGTACCTGGCGCTCGAGCCATTCGTCGGAGTCGCCCGATCGGTCTTCACCGACCCCGCGTTCGTCCTTCGTCGTGTCCGGAAGTGCGTCACCGAAGATCCGAGCAAGCCGCGCCCGGTCGATCCGGGCGCGGCTCCTCTGCTCTGGCGTAGTGCTGTCCGACGGTGCAGTGCTGTCGTTCTTGTCGCCGTCCGTCTTGTCGTCGGCAGAGATGGTGCTACTCCTCCACTCGCGACAACTCGTCGATCACGTGGGTCGCGAGCGGCAACAACGTCGCCATACCGTCGCGGATCGCCGCACGCGACGACGCAAGGTTCGCGACGAGCGTCGAACCCGACACCCCGACCAGACCGCGCGACAGACCCGCGTCGACGGCTCCCGATGCCAGACCGGACGACCGCAGAGCTTCGGCGATCCCCCGGACCTCGTGATCGAGCACGTCCGCGGTCGCGTCCGGGGTCACGTCGCGCGGGGTCACGCCGGTTCCGCCGACGGAGATCACGAGATCCACTCCCCCGATCACCGCGGTGTTGAGCGCGTTGCGGATCTCGACCTCGTCGGCCGAGACCGACACGACACCGTCGACGACGTAACCGGCTTCGACAAGCAGTTCCGTCACCAGTGGGCCGGTCGAGTCGGGGCTGTCTCCGTGCGAGACGCGGTCGTCGACGATGACGACAAGTGCGCGGCCCTTTCGGGGGGCTTCGAGTTCCATGGAGTCAAAGGTAGTTCGCAGGTCTTCCGGACGCGCTGTATGTTCGACAATCTCCATGATGTCTGCCTCCTGAATCATCGGCCACCATCCGCGTCGGAGGCGGTTTGAACATCGACCGTCGTCGGGTTGTTGCCCTGGGCGTCGGTGTACGTGACGCTCACCGTGGTGCCGGGTGCCTGCGAGCGGATCGCGGCGATCAGGGAATCGCCGTCTGTGACGACCCGGTCGTCGACCTTCGTGATGACCGAACCGGCGGGGATCCCGGCACGTTCGGCAGGCCCGTCCGGGACGACCTCGGCGACGGCGGCCCCGTTCACGGCTGCCTGTGCCGGGACCTGGACACCGATGAGCGAATGCGTCGCGGTTCCTGTGCCGACGAGTTCGTCGGCGATGCGCCGCGCCTGATCGACGGGGATCGCGAAGCCGAGTCCGATCGACCCGGACTGCTGACCCGAGGTCGCGATGGCGGTGTTGATTCCGACCAGGTTGCCTTCCATGTCGACGAGCGCACCACCGGAGTTGCCCGGGTTGATGGCGGCGTCGGTCTGGATCGCGTCGATGACGGTGTTCTGGTTACCGGTCTCGCCGCTGGTCGAGACGGGCCGGTTCAGGGCCGACACGATTCCGGAGGTCACGGTGCTCTCGAGACCGAGCGGCGACCCGACCGCCACCACGGGCTGCCCCACCTGAAGATTGTCGGAGTTGCCCATCTCGATCGGGGTGAGATCGTCGCGACCTTCGACGCGGATGACCGCGATGTCCGTGATCGGGTCCGTCCCGACCACGCTGGCCGGCGCAGACGATCCGTCGGAGAAGTACACCGTGAGCTCGGCTCCCTGACCGGCTCCGGTGACGACGTGGTTGTTGCTCAGGATCAGCCCGTCCGAGGAGAGAACGACCCCCGACCCTTCACCGGCACCGGTGCGTCCGACGACCTCGATGCGCACAACGCTGGGCACGACCCGCTGCGCGACCGCCTGCACGGTTCCCTCGGGGGCATTCGCCACCGTCGTGGTTTCCGGCCTAGGTGAGTCGAGTGCGTTCGTCACGCCGGCGCCCGACCCGGAATCGCGCATCGACAATGCTCCCACTGCGCCACCGATACCGCCGCTGACGACCGCCAAGGCGATGGCGCCCACGACGAGGGCAGTACGTCCGGACTTCCGCGGCTGCGTGGGCTGAGGTGCCTGCTGGTAAGGAGCCGTCGGTGGGGTTCCGTACTGGTGGGGTTGCTGCGGCTGCGCGGGACCGGGTTGTCCGGGCGCAGGCTGTCCGGAACCGTGGGTGGGGTCGTCGGTCATTTCGTTCGTCGCCTTCGTCCTTCGAGTCGATCCGAGTGGAGGGTGTGTACTCCATCCAATATGGACCTGTCGGCTGAGAAGCTCCTGAAGAATCGGCTCACAGTTTCCTGGCAATTACCCTTCTGTCCACTCCTGGGCTCTGTGCACTACTAGGCGTCGAGCTGTGGCGTGCCCGGAAGCACGATGCGGATGAGCGCACCACCGCGTTCCGATCTGTCCACCGCGATCGTCCCGCCGTGCTTCATCACGACCTGCCGCACGATCGCCAATCCCAACCCCGAACCGGGCATCGACCGCGCGGTGGTCGCACGATAGAACCGTTCGAACACCAGCTCCCGCTCTTCCTCGGGGATACCCGGCCCGGCGTCGTCGACGGTCAATTCCATGAGCCCGGGGCCGATCTGATGCATCCTCACCACCACGTCCTCGTCGGCCGGGCTCCACTTCGCGGCGTTGTCGAGGACATTGACCACTGCACGGGTGAGGGTCGCGTGGTCGCCGAACACGAACCACGGTTCGGTGACTGCGGTGAAATCGATCTCCGTGCGACGTCGCCGTGCGCGCTCGAGGCTGCGATCGACGACCTCAGCGATGTCGACGGCCTCGAATACCGTCTCCGGCGCCTCCTCCCGGGCCAGATCGACGAGGTCGCCGACCAGTGTCGACAGTTCCGCGATCTGACCCACGACGTCTTCGCGGAGTTCGGCCATGTCCTCGTCGGGCAGGCTCGGCGCCCCCGGGCGGCTCGCGGCGATGAGCAGTTCCATGTTGGTCCGCAGGGACGTCAGGGGCGTGCGCAATTCGTGGCCGGCATCGGCGACGAGCCGTGCTTGTCGTTCCCTCGATTCTGCGAGCGCCCGCAACATCATGTTGAAGCTCTCGGTGAGGCGCGCGAGTTCGTCGTGCCCGGTCACCCGGATCGGTCGCAGGTCATCGGTCCTCGCGACACGTTCGGCGGCGGCGGTCAGCCGCGCCACGGGCCGCAGACCGGTGCGGCCCACTGTCGCGCCGACGGCCGCGGCGAGCACCACTCCGCACCCGCCGACGACGAACAGCACGCTCGCGAGGCGGTTGAGCACCTCCACCGTGGGTCGCAACCGCTGCGCGATGACGATGGTGCTGCCGTCGGGGATCTGTTGCGCCAGGACCCGCTGCTGGTCGACAGTCCGCAACGACGACTCCAGCTCACCTTCCGCGACGGCGAGTTCCGGCGCGCCGATCGGTACCGACGATCCGGGCGGTACGTATCGGCCGAGATCCGGGTAGACGAGCGCGACGCTGATATCGGAGCTGTAGAGCTGGGCACCGCCGATGTAGCGGGGGTCGTAGGTGATCAGCGTGCTGGATTCGACGAGTGCAGACGCACGGGCCTGCAGTTGCTTGTCGATGTCGGAGTAGAGAGCACGCGAAACCACCATGTAGGCGGCGATGGACGTCACCGCAACCGCGAGAGCCACCGCCCCCGCGGCGAGCAGCGTGACCCGGGTGCGCAACGGCACCGACCGGGTCAACAGCATGGGGGGTCTCATCTGCCCACTCACGGAGGAGTCTCGCGCAGCACGTAACCGACGCCGCGCACCGTGTGGATGAGCCGCGGTTCACCGCCGGCCTCCGTCTTGCGACGCAGATATCCGACGTACACCTCGAGGGCGTTGCCCGAGGTCGGGAAGTCGTAGCCCCACACCTCCTCGAGGATCCGGCTACGCGTGAGCACCCGACGCGGGTTCGCCATGAGCATTTCCATGAGCGCGAACTCGGTGCGGGTGAAGCTGATCTGCCGGTCCCCGCGGGTGACCTCGCGTGTCGCGGGGTTGAGGGTGAGGTCTTCGAAGCGCATGGCGTCTTCGAGTCCACCGTCCGGATCCGGGGTGGCGCGGCGAAGCAGGGCCCGGAGCCGGGCGAGGAGTTCTTCGAGTGCGAACGGTTTGGGCAGATAGTCGTCGGCGCCGGCATCGAGGCCGGAAACTCGCTCCGACACCGAGTCGCGGGCGGTGAGCACGAGGATGGGCAGGTCGTCGCCCGTGCTCCGCAGCCGACGGCACACTTCGAGCCCGTCGACGCGGGGCATCATCACATCGAGCACCATCGCGTCCGGGCGGGCGGCGGCCACTTTCTCGAGCGCGTCCTGCCCGTCGGTCGCGAGTTCGACCGTGTAGCCGTTGAAGCTGAGTGACCGGCGCAGGGATTCCCGCACCGCCCGGTCGTCGTCGACCACCAAGATGCGCATGCGCACCATTTTGGCCCCGACCGCTGAGAGGTGCCTGAGAACGGTTGACGTCCTCCCGGCCGTGAACGACCGGGATTCCTCCCGCAGCACCACGCGCCACTCCGGTGGGTTCCTGTTTCACAGGGACTTACCTCCCGCTAAACGGCAGGATTTACGGTCCCTCCGCAGGCGTTTAACCACTCCGCACGTCCTGCGGCGTGGATGTTCTTCGCAGCATTGAGGTCGCGGTCGTGAACCACCCCACACGCCGCGCACTGCCACTCCCGAATCGAAAGCGGTTTCGGCCCGTCGAGCACCCCACACGTCGAGCACAGCTGACTCGACGGGAACCAGCGGTCCACCTTCACGAAGGTCCGCCCATACCGGGCGGCTTTCTCCTCCAGCATGCGGGTGAACATCGCCCACCCGGCATCGTGCACCGACTTCGCCAACCTGGTTCGCGCCAACCCGGTGACACACAAATCCTCGACGAACACCGCTTGATTCTCGCGGATGATCACCGTGGACTGCTTGTGCGCCCAATCCTTGCGGGCATCGGCCACCATGGCATGGGCCTGGGCGACACGGATACGCGCCTTGACCCTGTTCTTCGATCCCTTCTGTGTGCGGGACAGAGCCTGTTGCGCTTTCTTCAACCGCCGTTCGGCCTGGCGGAGGAACTTCGGGGACTCGATGACCTTCCCGTCCGAGAGCACCGCGAACGTCGCGAGCCCCAGGTCGATACCGACCTCCGCGTCGCACTCCGGCAACGGATCGTCGGTCGTCTCGACGACAAAACTGGCGAAGTACCTGCCCGCGGCATCCTTGATGATCGTGACCGACGACGGTACCGACGGCAGATCCCGCGACCACGACACTTTCAGCTCGCCGACCTTCGCGATGTACAGCTTCCGGTTCGGGCGCAGCGAGAACCCGTTGCGGGTGAGCCGGATCGCCTGCCGGTTGTCTTTGCGGGACCGGAACCGCGGCGGGCCGACCTTGCGGCCCTTGCGCTTCCCCGACATCGAGTCGAACCAGTTGCGGTACGCGCGCCGCGCGTCCTGACAGGCTTGGACCAACACCACCGACGCCACCTCGGCCAGCCACGCCCGTGGTGGGGTCTTCTTCGCTGCGGTGACCACCTGCTTCTGCACGTCGGTGTCCGAGAGCGTCACCCCGGCCGCGTACGCGTCCTGCCGTGCCCGGAGTGCATCGTTGAACACCACCCGTGCGCATCCGAACGAGCGGGCCAGCATGTGCTGCTGCCTGGGCGTCGGGTAGACGCGGTACTGGTATCGAAGCTGCACAGCAAGACCGTAGCCACGACCACCGACATGATTGATGCGCTGACCCGGCCCTGAAGGACCAGGCTTGCGCGCTACGTTCTCCGGTCAGCAGCGGGGACGCCTGGTCCCGTATTTGCGTTCGAACTTCTCGACGCGTCCGGCGGCGTCGAGCACGCGGGCCGTTCCTGTCCAGAAGGGGTGCGACTCATTGGTGACGTCGACGACCACGAGCGGATAGGTATTGCCGTCCGACCACTCGACCGTGCGATCAGAGGTGATCGTCGAGCGCGTCAGGAACGTCGATCCCGTATTCGCGTCCTGGAACACGACCGGGTGGTAGTCGGGGTGGAGACCGGATTTCATGGGTGACCTCTCATTTCAGAGCCTGATTCCGTGCGTTCGGTCGGCAGATCTGCGCACGGGTCCTGGTGGTAGTGGCCGAACGGGTCGTCCCACGTCGGCCACAGCTCGGGGTGGGCGAATTCGTCGTCGGTGAGGAGGGCGTGTCGCAATGCACCGAGCACGGTGTCGGGATCGGCGTCGTGGACGAGCACGACGAGAGAGCTGTCGCGGTCTCCGTAGGTGTCGCTCCAGCGCAGAGCAGCCATGGCACGGCGTGCATCGGGGATGCCCTGTTGTTGTCCGGGAGGCATCGACGCGAGCCACGGTCCACCGTGCGCGACGCGCAGTCCACACCCCGCAGACTCGATGATCAGCGCATTGTCGGGCTGGGTCGCAACCCAGGCGCGGCCGCGAGTGCGCACGACTCCGTCGAGCAGGACGTCGATCGCCTCGTGGAGTCGCTGGGGATGAAAGGGTCGCTGTGCGCCGAATTCGAGCAGCCGGATGCCGCAGTCGTCGTCGAGCGGTGGTTGGCCGCGCAACAGCGGTGAGTGTGCATCGGAGATCTCCCCGCGTCGCGCGCTGGACGGGATCCGCTGTAGCAGTGCCTCGACGTCGGGGTTCATGCTCCACGCGATGGGCGCGTCGGGTGCGAGCCTGGCCAGGACGGCGTGGAGCCGGGCCTGTGCCCAGCCGTCGGCTCCGGGCCGGACGACGAGAGCGTCTGCGAACTCGACCTGTCCCACCACCACCTGGGCGACGGTGCGTTCGTCGTCGGGTGTGGTCGCAATGTCCTCGTCGCCGGTGGCATCGGTCATCCACGTGGCGGCGTCCACGCACGTGACGACTCCGTCGATGCGCACGTCACGGGAGGCGGGACCGTCGATCTGCCCGACGACATCTGCGACGACGACGTGCTCGATCGCCCAGCTCAGTGCCTCGGGTTCGAGTTGCGGGTCGAGGTGGAGCACGATCCGGTCGACATCGGATCGTCTGTGCAGCCGGCGCAGCAACGGCAGGAGATCTTCCCGCAGGGTGCAGGACACACAGGCGTGCGCGAGTTCGAGTGCTTCGTGTCGCCGATCGTCCGACGTGGTGACCGTGCGGTGCACGATGCCATCGCCGACGTGCGAGAGGTCGTGGTGGACGACGATCGTGCCCGTCCGCAGGAACCCGTTGGCGACCTGTGCCGCGCCTGCATCACGAGTGTCGACTCCGCCCCGACCCGCCACGAGGATCAGCGGTGTCCTGGTATCCACCGCGCCTCCTTTCGATAATGATTGTCATTAGCCATTCGGCAGCGTACAGTCGGCCCCGCCATTTGTCGAAAATGATTGTCGTTACGCTCTACGGGGCGGCCGACAGGAAGGACACATCGTGTCGGCGCACTGCCAGGTCACCGGGCGCTCCCCCGGATTCGGGAAATCCGTCTCGCACTCCCACGTCCGCACCAGCCGGCGCTGGAACCCCAACATCCAGCGCAAGACGTACTTCGTCCCGTCCGAGGGGCGACGCGTCACGCTCACCCTCTCCGCGAAGGGCATCAAGACCATCGACCGCGACGGCATCGACGCAGTGATCGCCCGGCTGCGCGCGAGAGGAGAAAAGATCTGATGGCACGAAACGAGATCCGGCCGATCGTGAAGCTCCGGTCGACGGCCGGGACCGGATACACCTACGTCACCCGCAAGAACCGCCGCAACGACCCCGACCGCCTGGTCCTGCGAAAATACGATCCGACGCTTCGCAGGCACGTCGATTTCCGAGAGGAGAAGTAGCCGTGGCCAAGAAGTCCAAGATCGCCCGCAACGAACAACGCAAGCTGATAGTCGCGCGCTACGCCGAGCGTCGCGCAGCCCTGAAGGACACGATCCGCAGACCGACGAGCACCGACGAGGAGCGCGCCTCAGCACAGGCCGCCCTCCAGCGCCTGCCCCGCGACGCCAGTCCGGTACGATTGCGCAATCGAGACGCTGCCGACGGTCGCCCACGCGGCCACCTGCGTAAGTTCGGGCTCTCGCGAGTACGTGTACGCGAGATGGCCCACCGCGGGGAGTTGCCCGGCGTCCACAAGTCGAGCTGGTGAGGAGCGAAACATGGCAGTCAAACGAGGGCCGTCGAAGAAGTCGCGGGCCGTCGAGGGCCGCAAGCCGAAGAAGAACCCCCTCTTCGCGGCGAAGATCGACCATGTTGATTACAAGGATGTGAACCTGCTCCGCACGTTCATCTCCGACCGCGGCAAGATCCGCAGCCGCCGCGTCACGGGCCTGACCCCGCAGCAACAGCGCGAGGTCGCCATCGCCGTCAAGAACGCGCGCGAGATGGCTCTGCTGCCCTACGTCAGCAGCAAGTAGGACACACGCTCGAAGGCGCCCCTCCCGAACATTCGGGAGGGGCGCCTTCGTCGTCGAGTGTGCAGTTGTTGTCGTAATTCGGACGTTTCCGCGCCGAGTTGTGCACACTCGATCAAGTTATCCACAGGGCGCGAATCGGCACTTCCGCGAACTGCCTACATCAGGCAATGTCTCGAACGTGGGGGATTTCGACGTTCCGTTCCTCGGCACCGAAGCGGTGACTGCGGGCCGGTTGACTCAGGGGCAGCTCCGGAGCTTTCGCCGGGTACACCGGGGCGTGTATATCGATCCGAAAGTGTCGGTGACGCCGATACTTCGTGCGCAGGCAGCATGGCTGTGGTCGGGACGCAGGGGCGTACTTGCCGGCTGGTCGGCTGCTGCCCTGCACGGGTGCAAGTGGATCGATACGCGCGCGCCGGCCGAACTCATCCGCAGTGGTAGCCGACGTGCCGCGGCAGGACTCGTGATCCACGGCGACACTCTCCTCGACGACGAGGTGTGTCGCCTCGACTCGATGGCTGTCACCACACCGGCGCGGACCGGATTCGACCTGGGCCGATGGCTCGACCCCGACGATGCGATCGCCCAGCTCGACGCGTTGTGCCGTGTCACTCACCTCACTCCCCGCGACATCCACGAGCTCGCCGAGCGTCATCCCCGCGAGCGCGGACTCACACAGCTGGGCGACGTCCTCCCTCAGGTCGACCCCGGAGCCGAGTCGATTCCGGAGACCCGTGTTCGGCTGTTACTCATCCGCGGCGGGCTTCCCGTCCCCGAGACGCAAGTGCCGATCGTCGACGGCTCCCGGATACTCGCGCGAGCCGATATGGGATGGCGACGGTGGCGGACCGCCGTCGAGTACGACGGAATCCATCATTGGACGGACGAACGACAACGCACGCGGGACATCGAGCGATACGAGGCGTGTGAGTCGCTCGGCTGGTCGATGATCCGGGTGAACTCCGAGCAGCTGCGACGCCGGCCGGCGTCGATCGTGAACAGGGTCCGGCTCCGGCTTCGCGCCGCCGGCGCTCCGGTTTGAGTGTGCACCTGTCGTCGCGTGTACCTGGCGGATTCAGGACGCTAACGCAACACCCGCGATCAACTCCGCGAGCACGTTACATGGCTTCCTCCAGCCGAGTGTCTTCCGCGGCCGGATATTG
>NZ_SLVY01000003.1 GCF_004345605.1 Rhodococcus sp. SMB37 | reverse complement strand
CGGGTAGTCGATCGTGGAAGCACACCGGATCCACGGTTTTCCACGTCCAATCCGAACTGCTCAGGCCAGCGCGTCACCCGCGCGAAAGATTGAGGCTAGAGCCTAGCCGGTGTCGCCACTGCACAACTTTCCCCCAGTCGTGCGGCTTTCCGTTGCCTCACGACCCAGGCAAGCCGGGCAACGGGAGGAAGTTTCGTGCGGGTGCGGTGTTCCGGTGAGCAGGACCGGCGAGCGCTCGAAAGCGGTGGGGTCTGCTTCCATGCGGGGGCCGAGATAGGGAGGTCGCCGCATGGGCACATTGGATGGCAAGGTCGCGTTCATCACCGGAGCAGGTCAGGGTGTCGGGCAGGGCGTCGCATTCGCGCTGGCGCGTGAGGGAGCCGCGATCGCGGTGACAGGTCGTACGGAATCGAAACTCGTCGACACGGTCGAACAGATCCGCGGGTTCGGGGGTGTCGCCGAACCGATCGCCTGCGACATCGCCGATACCGAGCAGATCACCGCCGCGGTGGAGCAGACCGTGGAGAAGCTCGGGGGAGTGGACATCCTCGTCAACAATGCGAGTCTGAACCCGCTCGGGCCGGTCCTCGACCTGACACCCGAACTGATGACGAAGGCCTACGCGTCCGGGCCCATCGCGTCGCTCCACGCGATGCAGGCCGTACATCCGATCATGAAGCAGCGCGGCGGCGGATCGATCGTCAACATGGTTTCCTCGGCCGCGGTGCGGTGGGACATGAGCGGCTACGGGGGGTACGCCTCCGTCAAGGAAGCGCTGCGCAGCCTGACGCGGGCCGCCGCCGCAGAGTGGGGTGTAGACGGCATCCGGGTCAACGCGGTCGCACCGCACGCCATGTCGCCCGGGTTGCAGTGGTGGACCGAGAATCGTCCCGAGGAGGCCGCTGCGTTCGTCGAGAGCATTCCGTTGCGTCGTATCGGCGATTGCGAGGAGGACATCGGGCGGGCCGTCGCGTGGATCGTCGGCGACGACGCCCGCTATCTCACGGGCGCTACCGTCCCCCTCGACGGTGGCCAGGCACGCTGGAGCTGACTTCCCTGATGGGCGTCGACCACAAATCAGGGGAGTCCCCGATGGTGCGTCGACGCGTCAGCGGGAAGGATGGTGCGCATGCCATCGCATTCGGCCCCCGCTGCCCGAGCCCAGAACCTGAAGAAAATCTACGGAACAGGTGAAACCGCTGTTCACGCCCTCGACGGTGTGACCGAAGATTTCGCTGCCGGTGAGTTCACCGCGATCATGGGCCCGTCCGGATCCGGTAAGTCCACCCTGATGCACTGCCTTGCCGGACTCGACAGTGCGACCTCCGGTGCAGTGCTCATCGGCGACACCGACCTCACGACGCTGTCCGACAAGGCGATGACGCAGCTGCGTCGTGACCGCATCGGCTTCGTCTTCCAGGCGTTCAACCTCGTCCCCACACTCACGGCACTCGAGAACATCACGCTGCCGCTCGACATCGCCGGTCGCAAGGTCGATACCGAATGGCTCGACACCGTGGTCGGCAGACTCGGGCTCGGCGACCGCCTCGACCACAAACCCGGCGAACTGTCCGGTGGCCAGCAGCAACGTGTCGCGTGTGCCCGCGCGCTGGCCGGACGGCCCGAGATCATCTTCGGCGACGAACCCACAGGCAACCTCGACTCGCACTCGTCCGGCGAGGTGCTGTCGATCCTGCGCGCCGCGGTCGACGAGTTCGAGCAGACCGTCGTGATCGTCACCCACGATCCGCGGGCCGCCGGATACGCCGACCGTGTCGTGTTCCTCTCCGACGGCCGCATCGTCGACGAGATGCGCGGGCCGACCGCCGACTCGGTGCTCGACCGAATGAAGCAGTTCGACACCGTCGTCAACGCACCCACGGCGCAGTAGGAGCCGGCGACCATGAGTGGGAATCCCATCCGCAAGGTTGCGCTGCGCAACCTCGCCGCACACAAGGTGCGGCTTGCCCTGACGGTGCTGTCGGTGGTGCTCGGCACCGCCTTCATCACCGGGTCGTTCGTGTTCACCGATACTCTCCAGCGCACGTTCGACGACATCTTCGGTGATGTCGCCAAGGGCGTCGACGTCCGCGTCAGCAGCGAAGAGTTCGGTGCGAGCGGTGTGCCCGTCGAAGACATCACGCTGGTCGACGCACTCGACGGCGTCGAACGCACCGCGCCGACGATCGGCGGCGGGCTCATCGTGCTCGGCTCCGACGGCGCCGCGATCCAGACCGGCGGTGCACCCGCCGAAGGCTACGCGTGGTTCCCCCCGGAACAGGCAGTCGGAGAACCCGAGGTCTTCGTCGAGGGCACCCCGCCCACGGAGGTCGGGCAGATCGCACTCAACACGAGCGCAGCCGAACGCGGCGACCTGGCAATCGGGGACGAGACGAAGGTCCTGACCATGTCTCAGGGAATGGTTCCCGTCACGGTGAGCGGCATCTACGACCTCGACACCGACACCGGCGGATACATAGGCGTGCTGTTCACCGAGCAGCAGGCGAGCCAACTGTTCACCGACGGCACTCACGTCCAGTTCCTCGACATCGTCGGCGACGGTTCGATGAGTCCGGAAGCGCTGCGTGACGAGGTCGCTGCCGCGTTGCCCGACATGAAGGTGCAGACCGGCGCCGAAGTCACCGAGGAAACCCAGAATCAGGTGTCGGAGGCGTTGAGCTTCCTCAACTACTTCCTGCTTGCATTCGGTGGCATTGCACTGCTCGTCGGCACGTTCATCATCTACAACACTTTCTCGATGATCGTGGCTCAGCGCCTGCGCGAACTCGCGCTGCTGCGCGCGATCGGCGCGAGCCGGAAGCAGGTCGGCCGGTCGGTCACCCTCGAAGCGCTCGTCGTCGGTGTCATCGGCAGTGCGATCGGGATCGCGGCCGGTGTCGCGCTCGCATACGGCCTCCGCGCAGCACTCAATGCCGCGGATCTCGGACTTCCGTCCGGTCCGCTCCAGTTGGCGCCGCGCACCGTGATCGTCGCGCTGGTCGTCGGGATCATCGTCACCGTCGTCAGTGCCTATGCGCCTGCCAGGCGTGCCATGCATGTGCCGCCGGTGGCTGCAATGCGTGAGGAATCCACGGCGTCCGTCGAGTCTCTGAAGATCCGCACGATCGCCGGTGTCGTCGCTGCTGTCGTCGGTGCTGTGCTCGTCGCGGTCGGTTCTCGGAGCACCGGAGGTGGTGCTGCCGCGACTGTCGGAGCGGGAGCCTTCGCACTGATCCTCGCCGTGCTGCTTGCGGCACCCGCTCTGTCTCGACCGGTGGTGAAGGTTCTCGGTGCGGTGTTCGCACGGCCCTTCGGTGCGGTCGGACGGTTGGCCCGCACCAATGCGACTCGCAACCCGCGTCGAACCGCAGCAACCGCCTTCGCGCTGACACTCGGCCTGATGCTCGTGTCCGTCATCGGCGTGTTCGGCTCGTCCGCGAAGGCCAGCGTCGACGCACTGGTCGATACCGGAGTAAAGGCCGAGTTCGTACTCACCGGGCCGCCGATGTTCGGACTGCCGATCGCGGCAGAGAACGCTGCACGCGGTGTCGACGGAGTCGTCGAAGTGGTGTCCTCGCACGGTGTTCAGGCAACCATCGACGATGAGGCCGCATACGGCAGCGCGGTGACGGGTGGCGCCATCCAGGACGTTCTCTCTCTGGAGATGAAGGAAGGCACAGACGCGATCACGGGCGACCAGATGGTGGTGTCGGAGACCGCCGCGTCGGACAACGGCTGGCAGATCGGTGCCACTGTGCCGCTCACGAGCATGGACGGTGAGACGGTCGAGACCAGCGTCGTCGGAATCTATGCGGACAACCAGCTCATCGGACCGTGGATCATCTCGAACGAGCTGTACGAACAGTTCACCCCGGTGTCGTCGAGGTCGGCGCAGGTCGTACTCGTCAACACCGCGGACGGTGCCGATCCGGAGGCGGTCCGGGTGGGACTCGAGGACGCCACCAAGGACCTCGTGATCGTCCAGGTCATGGACCGCGATCAGTTCAAGGGGCAGCAGGCCCAGCAGATCGACATGCTCCTCGCCATCCTCTACGGACTGCTTGCACTCGCTGTCGTCATCGCGATCCTCGGCATCGTCAACACACTCGCGTTGTCGGTCGTCGAGCGGCGACGTGAGATCGGCATGCTCCGGGCCGTCGGGATGCAACGTGCCCAGGTGCGACGCACCATCTACATAGAGTCGCTGCTCATTGCGGTGTTCGGTGCGGTCGTCGGTCTCGTGCTCGGGCTGGTCTTCGGCTGGGCGTTCGTGAGTACCCTGGCCGATCAGGGACTCGATCGGATCTCGGTGCCGTGGGGCCAGGTCGTGGGGATGCTCATCGGTTCCGGTGTGGTGGGTGTGCTGGCCGCGCTGTGGCCGGGGCACCGGGCTGCGAAAACCCCGCCGCTCGAGGCCATCGCCGACATGTAGCCACACCACCGCCTCACCGCGCGGTGGGAGCGGAATCGGCGGGATACGAAGGCAATTCGTACTCGTCGGTTCCGCTCATCATTTTGATCATCACCGGGCGCAGAGGTCGCGAGGCCATCACCCGGGCCAGGGCGCGGCCGAGCATCGAGCCGAGCCGGGTGGTCTGCACCATCGCCGCGAGGCCGCCACCGGGCAGTTTCTTCGCCTTGTCGAGGAACGGCGTCACTGCGGTCTCGTATCGGCGCAGTGCATTCACCGGATCGGTCGGGCCGGCGGCGAGTTCCCCCGCGAGCAGATACGCGCCGACGAGGGCCATGGCGGTGCCCATGCCGCTCAGAGGCGACCCGCAGTAGCCGGCGTCGCCGAGCAAGGCCACCCGTCCGGCAGACAGATTCGGCACGTCGATGCGGGCCAGTTCGTCGAAGTAGAAGTCCGGGGCGTCGACCATCGCGTCGAGGATCTGCGGAGTCAGCCAGCCGGAGTCGGCCAGCATCCGGCGGAGGAGCCGCTGCTGTGCGTCGACGTCGCCTCGCAAGGCAGGATCAGCGTCGACGCGAAGCATCACGAGAGCCTTGGCCGTGTGCGGATCGGCGTCCGGCCGGAGTCCCACGGCGACACGCGGCTTCAGGTGCAAGCTCATCCAGCCTGGTTCGATGCCGGCTGGGGCCGGAACAGTGAAGTACGACGTGTAGCCGCCGAGATAGGTGGAGAACTGTTCCTCGGGCCCGAACGCGAGTCGTCGGGTCGCAGAGTGGACACCGTCTGCTCCGATGACCAGACCGAACCGTTGCCTCTTTCCCGAGGCGAAGAGGACGTCGACGCCGCCCTCGTCCTGGGTCATCGCCTCGATCCATTCGCCGTAGCGGTAGTCGAGGGTGCCGACGGTGTCGGTCAGCGCGTCCAACAGCACCTGGTTCAGGTCGCCGCGGGTGATCTCGATATCGGCGACCGGGCCTTTCCCGTCGAACATTTCGGTGGGCATCCGGACATACGCGCGCCCACGGCGATCGACGTATTCCATTCCTTGCTCGTCCAGTCGGTGCGTCAGGATGCCCGGGATCAGACCCATTCGCTGTGCGACTTCCCGGCTCGGCCCTCGTAGATCCACCGCCTGACCGCCGGGGCGCGGTGCACTCGCTCGCTCCACCACGGTGGTGCGGATACCGGCGCGAAGCAGTTGTAACGCCACGGCATTGCCTGCGATTCCGCCGCCGCTGACGAGAACGTGAAGATCGGTGTCCATGCTCGTACCTTCCGTAGAACGAATGTCTTAGACAAACGTCTCACACAGCGCGGCCCATGTCTAGAACAAATGTCTCAGACGTTCTTGCTAGGCTGCCGCCATGGGAAACCGAGAGGACCTACTGGCGGGAGCCCGCAAAGCAATCCTCGAGCAAGGACTGGCCAAGGTCACGGCACGCGACATCGCGACGGCGGCCGGGGTCAGTCTGGCTGCCATCGGCTATCACTTCGGCTCGAAGGACCGCCTCGTCACCGAGGCGCTGACCGAAGGCGTCGGCAGTGGTATCGGCGACCGGATGGGCGACGCGATCCGCAGCGCGGGTGACGGCCCGCCCCTGTACGACACGCTCGGTCGAACTTGGGACCAGATGGTCGCCATTTTGGGTGACCACCGCGAAGACCTGATGCTGACCTTGGAGAACCTGGTGCGTATCGCGCGCGCCGAGGATTCTCGGCACTACATGGCCGAGGCATCCGAGCATGCCTACGCAGACCTCGCCGCAGCGCTGCGTGAGACCCACCCGGACCTTCCGCCGGCGCAGGCGCACGCACTGGCGAAGTTGCTGTTCACCCTGTTCCAGGGGATCGCGATGCTCTGGCTTGCAGCACCCAGCGCCGAATTGCTCGACGGTGACGATCTGACACTTGCTGTCGACGCCTTGAAGAAACTGTGATCGTCCCGGCGCCGACGGCTGCCGTGTGCAGGCGTGCAGCGAGCGGGTTGTCCACAGGCAGTCGATTCATCCACAGATTCCGGTCCGTGGACCCCTCCCTGGACCGGTAGTCGTATGCGCCCCCTATGCTTTCGCGGCAGGGGGTGGAAACGACATGGATCTGCACGACCTTGCAGGGTGGAATCCGGACGCACTGGAGGAGTTGGGTGCCCACCTCGGCGATCGTGCCGAGGAACTGGACCGTATCGCCGGCGACATCCGCCGGGCCGCCATGTTCGGGGGAGCCTGGACCGGCGATGCCGCGGATGCCGCAGCGGTATCGCTCCGAATGCTCGTCGATACCCTTGATGTCCAGGCCGATTCGTATCGCCGGGTGAGTGCGTGCGCAGCGATGGTGGCTCCGAAACTACGTGCTGTGCGTGCCGAACTCGCGGCTGCACACACCTGGGCTGACGAACACGGGCTCGTCATCGGAGTAGACGGCACACTCACCGACGCCCCCGGTCGAATCGGACCCGAACCCGACACCGACCGCAGTGCATTGCGTGCGCGACTCGACTCGGTGCTTCGGCGCGCACAAGAACTCGACCATGAGGCGGCATCGATGCTCGCACGCACCTTCCCTGATGAGAGTGTCGTGTCGGCAACGCAGTTCGTCCACACATCCATGAGATTTCCGGCGATGGGGCCCTTTCCCGATCCAGCATCGGACCCGGGTGCTGTGGCCGCATGGTGGAACAGTCTCGGCCCCTTCGACCGCACCGTGCTGCTCACCGAGCACCCGGAGCGAATCGGTGGGCTCGACGGGATACCCTCCGACGTCCGCGACCTCGCGAACCGCGCGTTGCTCGGAATCGAACGAGAGCGGCTGGAGGGAGTTGTCCTGCAACTGCAGGAAGAGTTGGAGAGCAACGTATTCGGCGGTCTGCTCTCCAACGCCGACGCGGGGCTCGAGCAGACCCTGAACAAGCTCGCTGCGCTCGATGCGATCGACCGCACGCTCACGCTGGACGACCGCAGGCTGCTGGCGCTCGACATGTCCGGCCGTGAGGCGATGGCCGCGGTCGCGGTGGGCGACATCGACACTGCCGACCACATCGCGGTCTACACTCCGGGAGCAGGATCGACAGTGCAGGGCAACCTCCACGGATACGACCAGCAGGTTTCTGCGTTGCGCGACGAAGCCCAGCGAGAACTCGGCCGTGTCGACCGAGGCTCCGAGACCGTCGCCGCCGTCACCTGGATGAATTATCAGGCACCGCATTTCGGTTGGGGGCTGGCCTTCACCGAACGCAGTCCCGTCTCGGATCTGTCCGCGACGCTGGGCGCGCCGCGCCTGGCCACGTTCCTCGACGGGCTCGATGCGTCCCGACCCGACTCGCCACCGCATGTGACCGCGATCGGTCATTCGTACGGAGCCTTCGTGACGAGTCTCGCGTTGCAGCAGGGGGCAGAGGCCGACAAGGCGGTCTTCGTCGGCGCCGCCGGGCTCGGTACCTCCGACGTCGGCTCACTCGGCGTGGCGCCTGGGTCGATGTACCTCATCGAGGCGGATGGAGACTTCATCGCCGACACGGGGATCTTCGGCGGCGACCCCAGTCACCTTCCAGGTCTGACCCATCTGTCCAGCGATGCGGGAGAAGATGTTTCGGGTGTTCAGCGCACCGCCTCCGAAGGGCACAGCTCCTATCTGGTGCCCGGCTCCATGAGCACCTACAACATTGCGGTCGTCGTAGCGGACACCGCCGACGAACGGAGTGTCCGATGAGCGAATTTCCTGTTCTCCGCGTATGCATCGTGGCAGCGGTGGTGGCGACGATGACCGGATGCGCCACAGCGAGATCCAGAGCTGTTCCCGAGCCTGTCGCCGACTCCACCGATGCAGCCGTCGAGTACTACCTCCAAGTCCAGCGCGACGTCGTGGACGCACTGTCCGAGGAATTTCCCGACCTCGAGTTCTCCGAGAAATACGCGCGCACGAACGCGGGGTGCACCCTTGCCGACGGAACTTACGGAATGTCGGTGCACCTGCCCATCCAAGGCAGTTCGAACCCGGTACCCGTGGCCGATCTGCAGCGTGCGGCCGACCTGTTCGAACGCACCGCCGCCGATGCCGGCTTCCACGGACGTCAGGTCCTGCCACCTGACACGGGGTTCTCGATGCGGATGTTCGCTGCCGACGGTTCGTACATCACCTTCGGCAGTTATGTGGCCGCGATCGTCGGACTGACCGTCGGGTGCTACCGGATCTGAGCATCGAATTCGGTTACGCTCGTGCGGTCCGTGACGATCTTGACGAAGAGGCGGTGACGATGCGTCCTGTACTCGGCGTTGCCGTCGATGACGGTGAAGTCTCCGCGGTCCTCGTCGACGCCGACGTTCCGCAGCTCGGCCCCTTCGACTCGCAGCGCTGGGCGGCGGAACCGGATGCGTCGCAGTCCGACGCCGTCGCCCGGGCCGTGACCTCGATGACGGAACGGGCAGAGAACGCGTCGCTGACCGTCGGAACGATCGGTCTGGTCGCCCTGCCGAGCGGCGAGGCCGATACCGACGCCGTCGCGGAGGCTGTCCGCGCGGTGAGCGAGGCACCTGTCGAAGTGGTCCCACTCGACGGCGCACGGCTCGCGTACTTGGCCGGAGCACCCGAACTCGCCGAGACTCCCGTCCTGGCCATCCACACTCGCACCGGCGGCGTCGAGTCGGTGTCGATCGTCGACACCGGCTCGCGGACGGTGCTGTCGTCGGTAGTGCGCGGCGGCGACGATCTCACCGGCCACCCCGACGCCCTGCCCGACACGATGGACGAAGCACTCGCCCGGGCCGGAGTCTCACCCGCGGCGTTGGTCTTCCTGGACCTCCGCCCCGGCGACGCGGCGCCCGCCCGGGAACTCTCCACGATCCTCGGCGTCCCGTTCGTGACGCCGCACGGTGTGCCGTGGCATCGCTCTACCGGAGCGGCCCTGGTCGCGTCGCGTCGCAGTCGAGTGCAGCCCGCTGCCGCGGCGGGTGCGGCAGCGACCCGCCGGAACCTGGCCCTGATGGTCATCGTCATCGCTCTCCTCGCAATGCTCGGCGGCGGGCTGGCGCTCGCGATGGGTGTATCCGGCGGTGGGTCCGACGACCAGGGCAGCTCCGAGCCGCCGGGTGGTTCCCAGGGGCAGAGTGCGATACCCGGCACCACCGACCTCGCGCCCGAAGCCGACACCCCGGAGCTGTGGGATCGCCTCGCGCCGCATTCTGTTCCCCGCGATGCGGGTACTCCCGGCGATGCAGGTTCACCCCCGGACCCGGCACCTCACGGCAGTGATCCGTGCGGCGCTGCGCAGCCTGCGTCGTGGCCGGCCCGTGGGTCCGACCCCGCCCCGAGCCCTGCACCGCTCCCCGCACCCGAACACGCTCCGGAGCCCGTAGCTCCCTGCGACCCACCGGTCGACCCGGCGCCCTGACCACTGCGGGCAGGTTCCGGGATGATCGCCGCAAGGTGAGGCGTTGATATCCCACATGGATGTCGCATTGTCGCTGCTGGACCGCTCCCGCACTCGGGAAGGGCAGGACGACGCGTCGGCACTGCGGCAGACCCTGCACCGCGCGGAACTCGCGGAAGCCGCCGGGTATCAACGATTCTGGGTCGCCGAACATCATGCGGTACCGGGCGTGGCATCCGGCACCCCGGCACTGCTGATCCAGGCCCTCGCCGATCGGACACGACACATCCGGGTCGGGTCGGCCGGTGTCATGCTGCCCAATCATCAACCGATCGTCGTCGCCGAACAGTTCGCGACACTCGAAGCACTGCACCCGGGCCGGATCGATCTGGGTGTCGGGCGGTCGCTCGGCTTCACCGCACCCATTCGCGAGGCCTTGCGCACCACCCGCGCCGATCCGGACGACTTCGCCGCAGATATCGACGAACTACGCGCGTATCTCGACGACACGGCGACGGTGTCGATCAGGCCACGTGTCGCGCAACCACCTCCACTGTTCGTGCTGGGGACCGGCGCCGGCCTTCGAGTGGCAGCACACCTGGGCCTACCCGCCGTCGTTGCGGGTCCGATCCTGACGCAGGGACCGGAACCGTTCGATCGTTATCGCGCCGACTACCGACCCAGCGTGGCGAATCCCGAGCCGTACCTGGTGATCGGCGCCGACATCCTCATCGCCGACACCGATGCGGATGCCGCCGATCTGCTGCTGCCGGAAGGGTGGGCGATGGCGCTGTCCCGAGAGCGCGGATTCTTCCCGCCGCTGTCGCCGGTGGAGGCGCTGCGACGTCTGCCGGTCACCGAGCGCCGACAGCGGGTCCTCGAGGGTACGGCGGCCGCCGCGATCGTCGGCACCGAGGACCGGGTCGCCGAACAGATCGAGAAACTCGTCGCGACGACAGGTGCGGCCGAGGTGCTGAGCTCGGCGTCCACTTTCGACGTCGATGCGCTCTACGCATCCGATGCGCGGCTCGCGCGACTGTTCGGCGTTGGCAGGGTCAGCGCCGCCCCCGCATCCCGCATCGCGTCCGCATCGGAGGCCACCACCACGTCTGCGAACCGCGACCGGTAGTCGCCGAGATCGTCACCGACCGATCCCACCACCGCGACGACAGGCACTGAACCACTGCGCGCCAGAATCGCCGAGATGATCTTGCCGGCGCGCGACTGCCCGTCGAGTCGTCCCTCTCCGACCACCACGAGGTCGGCGGTAGCGAGCGCGTCGTCGAAACCTGCCACATCCAGCACGTAGTCGGCGCCGGGGCGCAATTCGGCGTCGAATCGGGCCCACATTCCTCCCGAGAACCCGCCGGCTGCACCCGTGCCGTCCACGTCCCGAGGATCGCATGGCAATGACGCGGCGGCCTCGTGTAGTCGCGTCGTCAACAGCTCGACGGTCGCGGGGTCGGCGCCTTTCTGCGGTCCGAACACGCGAGCGGCGTCGGTGTAGCGGGTGGTGACATCGGTGAGCACGACGACGGAGGCAGAGCACAGGCCACCGGCGTCTTCGATCGCGGCGAGCGCCCCGAGGCCACCGTCGGTGGTGGCCGACCCGCCCGCGGCCACGACGATCTGCCGCGCACCGCGCTTCGCCGCGGCGGCCATGATCATCCCGGTGCCGTACGTGTCCGCGGTGGCGGCATCGCGAACACCGTTGTGTGCGGTCGTGATTCCACTGACCGTGGCGAGCTCGACGATCGCGGTGCCGTCGGGGGACAGGCCGAAGAAGCCGCGGCACGGGGCCCGCCACGGGTTGACCGCGTCGACCTCGATATGTTCGAGGCCGAGCGGAACCGTGAGGACGTCGAGCGTGCCCTCACCGCCGTCGGCCACGGGCATACGGATCGTCTCGTGACCCGCGGATACCGCTCCGGCAGCGATTGCATCGGCGACCTCGGCGGCGGTGTAGGTGCCCTTGAAACTGTCGGGTGCAATCAGAATCCTCATGCGCGGACGATCCATTCGAACGCGTCGGCCTCCGACCGTGCCCCCTGCCTTGCACGGGACCGGTTCGGCTCGTCCAGTTCGGCGACGACGTCCTCTCCGAGCCGGACGATGTCGGCGAACACCTGCGGAGAGAGCCACGACGGACGGGTCGCGAAGAGCAGGTCCTCGCTCGCGGTGTTCCCGCTCGCTCCGGGTGCGAACGGGCAACCGCCGAGTCCGCCGAGCGCGCCGTCGACGACGTTCGCACCGGCCTCCACGGCAGCGAGGCTGTTCGCGACACCCAGACCCCACGTGTCGTGGCCGTGGTAGACGATCCGACGATCGGGCGACTCCGCGCGGATGCGCGAGACGAGGTCGCTGACCTGCGCGGGGACGGCTTGGCCGAGGGTGTCCGCGACGACGACGTCGGCCGATCCGTCGGCCCGTGGGTCGCACGCGATCTCGAGGACACGGTCCGGGTCGACGGGTCCGCCGAACGGGCAGGTGAACGATGTCGCCAGACACAACTGGATGCTGCCGCCCGCGGCGCGGGCCAGTGCCACGGCGGCGGGCATGGCCGCGAGGCTGTCTTCGGTGTCGCGCCCGATGTTCGCGCGGTTGTGGGAATCGGACACCGAGAAGCAGTACTGGAACCGCCGCGCTCCCGCAGCGAGTGCCTTCTCCACGTGCCGCGGGGTGGCCACCCAGATCCAGCAGCGATCGAGTTCTTCCTCGGTGAGCGCCGACACCAGTTCGAGGGTGTTCGCCATCGGCGGCACCAGGTCGGCGCGCGCCAGCGACCCGATCTCGAGTTCCGGTATCCCCGCGGCGAGGAGGGTGCGCACGATCTCGACCTTGCGCTGCGCCGGGAGCAGCTTCCCGGTGAGTTGCAGGCCGTCGCGCAGGGTCACATCCCGCAGGATCACATCGTGCCCGGTCGACTGTGTATCCACGTCGTGCCTCTCATCCATCGAGCCATGTTGTGCCGAGTATCCTCGCGCCGCGATTGGTACACCAATCGGGGACACACCGCCCGGGTTCTGTCGGTTTTGTGACAGGTGACACTATCGTTGCGACCTGGATGGGGACTTGCCGGAAGGTATTTGAGAAATGGGAGCGTTCGTCGGGAAAGCGCTGCTGTGGTGTGCGCTGCTGGCAGGGCTGATCGGATCCGGGATCGCGGTGTACGCCCTGCACGTGAACGGGGCAGTGGGCTCGCTCATCGTCGCATCGGTCGCGGGGCTCGTGCTGTTGCGCCTGCGGCCGGAGGTGGGAGACGAGGAGGCCGGCGACGAAGCCCCTCACGACGCGGCAGTGACATGACATCGGCCGGGACCTGACGTCTGCCGGTCCACACCACCACCTGATCGGATACGCGCCACCGTGGCTCGGTGGCACTCGCCGATGGGCGCACGGTGCGGTTTCGGCCGGTATGCTGAGCGGTCGGGCGTCCGCACGGGCGTTTCGCACGGAGGAACCTACGACGGTTCCCCCGGGACGTCGAAGAGGAGCATCGGTTCGTGTCGTTGTGGTCACGTGCGCTTTCTGTCGATGAGCTCGACGACCGAACCTGGCTCGAGCTCATGCCGTGGCTCGATCGCTACGGATCTGCGCGCACGGCAGCGTTGAATGCGCTCGCGCCGACACCGAGCTGGTGGGAATCGCAGTCACCGGCGCAGACCGCCGCCGACACCGAGATCCCGGAGCTCTGCGCGGAACTGTCGCGGATCTACGTCACCGACCACCCCGAACTGCGGTTCGCGGACGGGCTGATCCGCACCGTCGAAGTCGCCGTGGAAGCCCTCGACCTGGGGGTGTCGGCCGCGACGATCGTCGCGCGCCTGCCACATGCCCCTACCACCGCGGAGCTGTTCAGCCGCAGCCCCGCCGACCTGTTCGACGTGCGCGGCGCCGACAGCGACGCGGTCTACGAAATCGTTTGTGCGGCTCTCGTACTCACGGTGCTGCGCGACCCTTCCACACTCGGGCCGGAAGAGTCGGCAGCGCCTGTCCCGGCGCTCGCGCTTCTCGTCGACGATCTCGCTGCCGTCGCCCGATGGCGCACGCTGTGCAATGAGCGGGATCGCCCTCTGCTCAACATCGGCCTCGACACGGGGGCGCCCGAAGAAATCCAGGAGGCCGTCGCACGACTCGGGGCGATCGCCGCCCGGGATCTTCCCGTGGGGGCTCCGGCCGACCCGGTGACCGAACTCGCTGAATACGTTGCGTCGTTGCCCGGCGCCGAGCGCGAAATCCTGCGCCGTCGCATCCACGACGATGTCGACGCCGATTCGTCCCAACCGTCGACGTTCCCGTTCGGGACCGCGGTGGGTGACTTCCTGGCCGCGCTACGCACCGACGTACGCCCCGTGGCCTCGTTCGACCGGATCCTGCGTGATCGTCCCGTGCTGGCGCAGGTGGTGCCGGGGCTCGACGCGCCGTTGTGGAAAGTCCTCGACCGCCTCGACGATCGCTGCACCGTCGCAGACGGATGGATCGCCGTGCCCGATCTCGCCGAAGCGGAGAAGCAGACCCGTGCCCTGCTCGGCGAATTCGAATCCGCGAACGGAGTGGTGCAACCCGCAGGGGTCGCCGCGATATGGCAGCTACCGGCCGACGAATTCGAATCGTGGATGCAGTACTGCGGAACCACCATGTTCGAAGGCCGGATTCTCACCGCTCAGGGCACCGTCGCGGGTCACGCCGCGCAGATTCTCGAGGTGATCGGCGACCCGCTCTCCGCCGAAACACTCGTCGCACGCATGGACGCGAACATCGACATCCACAGCGTCGTCGAAGAGCTCGGTGACGACGACCGGTTCACCGTCACCGAGGACGACGGACTGTGGGGTCTGCTCGAATGGGAGACCGACCTCGTCACCGCCGTCGCGACACGCATCGCTCGGCTCGTCGACGGTGCTGCCGGCTCGATCGAGCTCGACAAGGTGGCCGAAGCGCTGGTCCAGCGATTTTCGATCTCCGATGCGTCCGCCCGGGTGTTTGCGGCGAGCGGGGATTTCGAAGTCGTCGCGGAGTGTGTCCGCCGTCGGCGTCGCACCCACGTACCCGCTTTGCCCCCGGAACGCACCAAACGCCTGTACCGGCTCGATGAGCACTGGCGGCTGCGGATTCCCGTCACTCGCGACCACATGCGCGGCGCGGAGGTTCCGATTCCGTCCGCTGTCGCGGGCATCGTCGGGTGCGAGCCCGGTGCCGAGACGGTGCTGAGGTCGAGGCTCGGGCCTCAGATGCTGCGATGGACCGGGCCGGTTCCGCAGCTCGCCTCGGTGCGTCGGTTCCTCGACGAGATCGGTATCGACGAGTACGGCGAGCTGTTTCTCGAAGTCCGGTCGGACGGCCGGTTCGACGTGCTGCCGCTGCGCACGTTCGCCTCGAATGCCGACCCGCTCCGCAAAGCGCTCGCGCTCATCGGCTACACGACGCCGGAGGTCGTGCCGGAAGCGAACGTTCCGGCCGCGTTCGCGACCGCGATCGGGCTCGACGGCGAGACTCGCCCACGCCGCATCCTCAGCGCGTACCGTGCACGTCACGAAGCCGAGGTGGTCTCGTTGCTCGAGAGTGCGTGGGTGCGCGTACCCAGCGGTCAGGATCGTCCCCGGCTGTGAGTAGGGTCGCCGGGTGGTGCATCGGGGGTGCGTCGTAGCACGATGGTGCACATGAACGACCTGCCGAATCCCGACGTTTCCGGTGCGATCCCCGAGGATGCGATCGTGCGTGCGCTGGCGGGTGTCGTCGGATCGGTCGAAGCCGCGATCGTGCGGCTCCGAGGCGACGACGCCGAACCCGACACCGTCGAGAAGGTCCTGGCGGCAGCGGGCGCTCCCGATCTCGGCGACGTCGTCGCCCACCACAACGCGTTGACGCGCGCGATCGCGATCGTCGATCACCGTGGAGCGCTCCCCGAGAAGGAGTGGATCACGGTCGCGGAACTCGGCCCGCTGCTCTCCTCAGTGGTCCAGCGGCTCCGCGCGCATGCCTTCGAGCTCCTGGGCCCGGTCGAGCCCGAGATCACCGTGTCGGCACACATCGCGTTGCTGCTCACGATGGCCGACGACGGCCGATTCGGTGAGACGCTGCAGCTGCTCGTGCTCGTCGAGGACGCCACGACCATGTGGCAGCGCCTGCGAATCGAACGCGCCCGCACCGCTGAACCGGACGAACGGAGCGAGGTTCTCAGCGCTGCACGCATCCTGCTCGCCGAGCATTTCGAGCAGGATGGCGAATTGCTTCGCCGCGGACGCCGCGCGCTCGCCCGGCTCGCCGAAGGCACCCCGCTCGAGGTCGTCAAACGACTGTCCTCACCGCGCACCATGCGCACGCTTGCCAGGCTGCGGGAGGACCTCGAGGATTTCCGTTCGGCATGCCGAGCCGACGCGGCAGGATGGCTCGTCGACGAGGATCCCGAGGTCGCCGACGCGCTGGATTCGATCGACAGTCCGCTCAAATCGGTGGGCGGTGTTCTCGGCCGAGGCCTCGCGAAGGTATCCGACGCGCGGCACCGCGCAGGCGAGAGCGATGGCGAATCCGAGGAGCCCGCCCGCGAACGGGACTAGGTGGTGCGGGTCGACACCTAGGGTGCGTATCTGCGGGGTCGTGCCCGCGGGACAGTAGTGGAGCCGGTTTCTCCGGCCGTCCGGAACGAATGGACGCCACCTCTGCCGCAACCCCGGGTGTGATTCCATGGCCGCCGCCACTGTTGTTGTCCACGAACCATTTCCACTGTCTCCCGCCCAGCGTGGGTTGTGGTTCGCTCAACAGCTCGCACCGCGTGTGCCGATCTGCATCGCACAGTACGTCGACATTCGTGGCGCGCTCGACGTCGACCTGTTCCGTCGGATCTCGCTCGTCGCCGCACACGAGTTCCAATCGGTGTTCCTCCGGCTCGTCGACATCGACGGCGAACCCCATCAGGTGGTTGCGCCTCCTCCGGATGCCGAACTGGGCGTGCACGATTTCCGTGCGGCGCCCGACCCGGAGGCGGCGGCGCACGAGTGGATGGACCACAACCACACCGCCGGAATCGATCTCACCGACGACCCACTGACCGAGGCCGCTCTGCTCCAGGTCGCCGACGACCGGTACTTCTGGTACACGCGCATCCACCACATCGCACTCGACGGGCACGGCGCCGCGACGATGGTCGATCGGGTCGCCGAGTTGTACACCGCAGAGTTCGAGAATCGGGAACCCCAGCCGAATCGCGCCGCCGACCTGCGCACACTCCAGCAGATCGACCACGACTACCGCGCCTCCCGCCGGTACGAGCAGGACCGTGACCACTGGGCAGAACGGCTTCACTCACGCTCGGCCGCAGTCACACTCACCGACAAGATCGCACCACCCGCGGTCCGCAGCCGGGTTGCCCGTGCCGCGCTCACCGAGGAGACGACAGCCCGGCTGGATGCGTCCGGAGCCGATGTGGCCGCGCGGATCGTTGCGGCGTTTGCGTGCCACCTCGCACAGACGACCGGGCGGCAGGCCGTGCTCGTCGACATCCCCGTCTCCGCGCGCACTACCGCGGTGCTGCGTCGGTCCGGAGGCATGCTCGCCAACGTCGTCCCCCTGCTCGTGACGGTGCGCACCGACGACACCGTGGGCACGCTCGTCGATCGGGTCCGGCTCGAACTCACCGGTGCGCTGCGTCATCAGCGGGGGAACGTCGAGGACATCCTGCGTGAGTTGGGCGCGGATGCCGCTGCCCGGCGGATCTCGTCGCCCGTCGTCAACGTGATGCTCTTCGACCGGCAATGGCGATTCGGACCCTGCACGGCCGATTTCCACATCCTCACCGCAGGCCCGGTGCCGGACATCATGATCAACATCTACCGCTCCGGTCACCCGCCGAGGACGATCGTCGAGATCCGCGCCAACCCCGGTCGGTACACCGACGACGAGGTGCATCGGCACCATGCACGACTCCTCGACCTCGTCGATGCGTTCGCGTTCGCGTCGTCGGACACGCCGCTGACCGGGATCGGGGTGATCGACGTGCCCGGCGCAGTCGGCGGCGCAGCAGGAGTGAACGGCACGACGATGCCCGAGGTCCTCGCGGCCGCCGTCGCCGCGAATCCGCAGGGTGTCGCGGTGCAGTACGAGGGCCACACCGTCACCTACGCAGAACTCGACGCGGTCTCCGACCGGATTGCCCACGCCCTGCGAGCCTCGGGGGCCGGGCCGGAGACGGTCGTGGCCGTCGCGATCGCGCGGTCGATCGAATCGGTGGTGGCGCTGTGGTCGGTCGTCAAGAGCGGCGCAGCATTCGTGCCCGTCGACCCCTCGTACCCCGCCGAACGGATCGCGCACATGCTCACCGATTCGGCCGTGGCGGTGGGGCTCACCACGCCGCAGTTCCGCGCAGCGCTGCCCGACGGGGTTCGATGGCTCGAGCTCAGGGAGGGCCTGCCCGCTGCGGAGTTCACGGCGTGCGCGCCCGCGCCCGTACACCTGGACGGGGCTGCCTATCTGATCTACACGTCCGGATCGACCGGCCTTCCCAAGGGCGTCACCATCACCCACCGCGGCATCGCCGACCTTGTCGCAGAGCAGCGTGACCGCTTCGGCGGGCACCCCGGTGCCCGTGTGCTGCACTGCGCTTCCCCGAGTTTCGATGCTTCCGTGTTCGAGATCCTGTGGGCTGCGGGTGGCGCAGCACGTCTGATCGTGGTGCCGCCCGCCGTGATGGGTGGCGACGAACTCGCCGAGATTCTCGATCGTCACGACGTCACCCACGCTGTCCTCACGCCCACCGTGTTGTCCACGGTGCCGCGGCTCCCGAACTCCCTGCACACACTGGCGGTAGCGGGGGAGGCATGCCCGGACGAACTCGTCGAACGCCTGGCCCCCGGGCGAACGATGATCAACGGCTACGGGCCGACCGAATCGACCGTTATGTCGAATGCCGCGACGATCATGGCCAGTGAACAAGTGACGATCGGTGGTCCGGTCCGTGGGCTCACCGAAACCGTCCTCGACGACCGGCTGCGGCCCGTCCCCGTCGGGGTGGCCGGGGAGCTGTACGTGGCCGGCCCGGCGTTGGCACGCGGCTACCGCAATCGCGAGGCGCTCACCGCGGCACGTTTCGTCGCAGCGCCGGGCGGTGCACGGATGTACCGGACCGGCGACGTGGTGCGCTGGCGGCGACTGCCCGACCGCACCCTCGTCCTCGACTACGTGGGCCGCTCCGATTTCCAGATCAAGATCCGAGGTATCCGGGTCGAACTCGGCGAGATCGACGCAGCCCTGGTCCGCCACCCCGTCGTCGCCGCGGCGGTGACGGTCGGACGCCCTGATCCGTCCGGTGATGTCGTTCCCGTCTCGTACGTCGTTCCCACCGCGGGCGAGCCCGCCCTTCCTACCGCGGGCGAGCCCGACGCGCGTGAGCTCACCGCGTACCTGCGCGGCTGCGTGCCCGCCCACCTGGTGCCTGCCGCGATCGTCGTTCTCGACGAGCTGCCCGTCACCCCCGTCGGGAAACTCGACCGCAACGCCCTGCCGGAACCGGTGTTCGGCGCCGGGAGCGCCGTGTTCGCCGCACCGGAGGGGGACGCCGAACACGCTGTCGCGGCGGTGTTCACCGAGGTCCTCGGGCTCGAGCGAGTGGGTCGCAGCGACCACTTCTTCGACCTCGGCGGCAATTCCCTCAGCGCGACCCGCGCGGTCGCCCGTGTGAATGCTGCACTCGGAGTGGGGCTCGGCGTCCGCGATCTGTTCGCGTCGCCGGTCGTTGCGGATCTCGCTGCTTGCGCAGGCAGTGCTGCGCCTGCAGCGGGATTCGTCCCTGCCGGACGCCGCCCCGGCCGGGTTCCACTGGCGCCCGCTCAGCAGCGCATGTGGATCGTCAACCAGGTCGACACGGCTTCGCCCGCGTACAACGTGCCTATCGCCTTGCGCGTCACCGGCGACCTCGATGTCGACGTGCTGCGCGCGGCCTTCGCGGACGTCGTCGCGCGACACGAACCGCTGCGCACCCGCTACCCGTCGTCGGAGTCCGGGCCATACCAGGAAGTCCTCGACGACACGGCGTTCGATTTCACGCCTGTGCCCGTGTACGGAGAAGACGGCATGCTCGTTGCACTCCGCGACCTCGCGTCCGCGGGGTTCGACGTGAGCCGCGATGTCCCGGTTCGCGTCGCGCTGCTGCAGGTCGGGCCCGCAGATCACGTCGTCGTGATGGTCGTACATCACATCGCGGCCGACGGCGCGTCGACGCTGCCGCTCGCACGCGACACGATGCTCGCCTACACCTCCAGGCTTCACGGGCACGCACCCGGGTGGGCTCCGTTGCCGGCGCGCTACACCGACCACGCGCTGCGGCATCTCGCCCGACTCGGCGATGCCACCGACCCGCAGTCCTTGCTGGCGCGGCAGATCGGTTTCTGGCGTTCGACGCTCGACGGCGCCCCCGAACTCCTCGACCTTCCCGTCGACCGACCTCGTCCCGCGCGGCGCACCCACCACGGTGCTGCTGTGTCGTTCGAGATTCCTGCAGAACTGACGTCGGGTGTGGTTGCAACGGCCCGCGCCCACGACGCAACACTCTTCATGGTGATGCACGCAGCATTCGCCATTCTGCTCGAACGGATCACCGGTGCAACGACACTGGCGATCGGGACTCCCGTGGCGGGCCGCGGGGCCGCCGAACTCGACGACATGGTCGGCATGTTCGTCAACACGGTCGTGCTCCGCTCCGACATCGATGCATCCGCGTCGTTCGGTGAACTCCTCGACCGCACCCGCGACCGCGACCTGGACGCCTTCGACCACGCGGACGTGCCGTTCGATCAGGTCGTGCAAGCGCTCGACCCCGCGCGGTCGACGTCGCACACTCCGCTGTTCCAGGCTCTGCTCGAGTTCCGCAACATCGCACCTACCCGCGTCGAACTGCCCGGCCTCGTGATCGACACCGTCGACGTGGCACCGCCGGTAGCCAAATGCGAACTCTACCTCGCCGTGGAAGAGCCGCGGGACGGGAACGCAACTTCAGCCGAGTTCGGATACAGCACAGATATCTTCGATGAAGTGACAGTTCAGCGCTTCGCCGCGGAGTTCACGCGGATCCTCGACGCGGTCGTCGCCCGACCCGACCGCGAGGTCGGCGAGATCGACATCCTGAGTACGAGCGAACGCACCGATCTCGTGCCGGTGTCGGGTCGGCCGATAGAACCCACTGTCACCCTCCCGCGGCTGCTGGCGCGCGGCGCGACGATCGGCGGCGACGCCGTCGCGGTGGTGTGCGGCAGCGACCACCTCACCTACCGCGAACTCGACTCGCGCTCGAACCGGCTGGCGCGCCGGCTCATCGATCTCGGAGCGGGCCCTGAGACGGTGGTTGCGGTCGCGCTGACTCGCTCGGTCGAGTCGGTCCTGGCGCTGTGGGCGGTCGCGAAAACCGGTGCCGCCTTCGTTGCGGTCGACCCGAAGTACCCTTCCGCGCGGATCGAGCACATGATCGAGGATTCCGACGCGACCATCGGAGTCACCGTCGAGAAATTGCACGCCGACCTACCATTCCAGCGGTGGGTGGTGCTCGACGACCCGGCCGAAAGTGACATGATCGCAGCCTGTTCCGACCGCGCGATCGCCGACATCGACCGTCGCGCACCGCTTCGCCCCCACCAGGCGGCCTATCTCGTCTACACCTCGGGATCGACAGGAACTCCCAAGGGTGTCGTGGTCACTCACACGGGACTTGCTGGATTCGTCGAAGAGCAGCGCACGAGGTTCGTCCTCGGATCGCGGTCGCGGGTGCTGCATTTCGCCTCACCGAGTTTCGATGCCGCGATCCTCGAACAGCTGTGGGCCTTCGGGTCGGGCGGGTGCTTGATCGTTGCCCCGCCGACGGTCTACGGCGGTAGCGAGCTCGCTGATCTTCTCGCCCGAGAACGTGTCACACACATCGCCTTGACACCATCGGTGCTCGCGACCCTCGACCCTGCCGGGCTCGGGCACCTGCGTACCGTCGTCGTCGGTGGGGAAACCTGCCCGCCCGAACTCGTGGCGCAGTGGGCACCCGGACGCGACATGGTCAACACCTACGGGCCGGCCGAGAACACCATCCAGACCAACGCCGGTACACCGCTGGTTCCGGGCGGACATGTCGAACTGGGTGGCCCCATTCGCGGAATCACCGAACTCGTCCTCGACCACCGCCTCCGCCCGGTTCCCGTCGGAGTAGTGGGAGAGCTGTACGTGAGCGGACCCGCCGTGGCCCGCGGCTACCGGAACCGACGCGGCGGCACGGCGTCCCGGTTCGTCGCCGATCCGTCCGGGAAGCCGGGGGAGCGGATGTATCGGACCGGCGACCTCGTGCGGTGGCGCCGCGCTGCCGACGGCACACTCACGCTCGACTACGTCGGCCGCAGCGACCTACAGGTCAAGATCCGCGGATTCCGCATCGAACCCGGTGAGATCGAATCGGTGCTCCTCGACGCCCCCGGAGTAACCCGCGCGGTCGTCACCGTGCGCCGCGACCGCCTCGACGGCTATGTCGTTCCGATTCCCGGCACAGACTTCGTCGCCGACGATGTTCGCGCCCACGCCCAGACGCGACTCGCTCCGCACATGGTGCCCGCGACCCTCACCGTGCTCGACACGCTCCCCGTCACCCCCAACGGAAAACTCGACCGGGCGGCCCTGCCGATCCCCGACCTCACCGAGGGGCGCCGGCCCTACCGGGCGCCACGCGATGAGACGGAGAATGCCGTGGTCTCCGCGTTCGCCGGAACTCTCGACATCCCACGAGTGGGCCTCGACGACGACTACTTCACCCTCGGCGGCACCTCACTCGGCGCGACGGCGGTGGTCGCCGCGCTGGCGGAGTCCCTCGGCCGTCCCGTCCCGGTGCAGTGGATCTTCACTCACCCCACCCCAGGGTCCTTGGCTCGACGCCTCGTCGATTCGCCGGCGTGTGAAGACTCATTCGACGCGGTGATCCCGTTGCGCGAGGGCGGGTCCGGGGACCCGCTGTTCTGCGTGCACCCCGCTGCGGGCCTGGCGTGGTGCTTCGCCGGACTCGCACGGCGTGTCGACGACCGGCCCGTGTACGGGTTGCAGTCGCCGCTGCTGGCCGATCCTGATCGCGTTGTCGACACCCTCGCTGGTCTTGCCGCCGCGCACGTCGAAAGCATCCGGGCGACGCAACCGCACGGTCCGTACCACCTGCTCGGCTACTCGGTGGGCGGGCAGATCGCCCACGAGATCGCAGCTCAGCTCGACGCCGCGGGGGAGGTGGTCGCTACGTTGACCATGCTCGATACCCACCTGCAGGACGAAGCGCCGGACGCGGAGATCATCGCCGCCGAGATCGAGGCAGCCGGCCCAGGATCCGCGCGACAGCACCGGGACCTCCTACACAACGCCTTCAGTCGGACCGTCGGCTTCGCCACCGGACACCGACCGACCGCACGACCCGCCGCTGACCTGGTGTTCTTCGCATCGGCCGACGCCGTCGCCGCGCGGATGCCCGATCCCGTCGAAGTCTGGCAACCGCACATCGACGGGCACATCGTCACCCACCGCCTCGACGTCACGCACCGGGACATCACCGGGCCGCACGCACTCGACCAGATCACCCCGGTCCTCGCGGACCACCTCCGGAAAGGCCGACCATGACCGACCAGACCAATGTTCTCCGTGGCCGCCGATCCGGCATCGAGCCGGTGAGCGTCTTCGACGATGTCCGGGACGACGAGCATCCCCGCACCGGGGAACTGCGTCGCTGGGCGGTCGATTTCCTGTGCAGCCCGCACGACGAGCTCGGACGCAGCGGCGCGGTCTGCCCGTTCGCGGCGCCGTCGATCGGCCGAGGGCTGTTCTATGCGGTGTTCGTGCGGGGTGCGGTCGACGCGCAGCGGATGCGGGACGTCGCCGACGACCTCGCAGAGCTCTTCCCGCATCTGTCGCCGGCCTCCGGGCCGGACGCGGCACTCAAATCCGTCGTCGCGGTATTCCCCGACGTCACGGACTACGAGGTGATCGACCTGGTGCAGAACGAGCGCAAGTCGGAGTTCGTACTCGGTGGGCTGATGCTCGGCCAGTTCTATCCGGGATGCACGGTGTCCGGTCTGAGGAACGGTGCGTTCCGGGCGCTCGACGCACCGCTGCCCATGCTCGCCGTACGGCACATGGTGGGCTCGGATTTTCCGTTCCTCGCATCGCAGCGTGAGTGGGTCCTCGCGTACCTGAAGAAGTTCGCCGCGAGTGTGCCGTCGATGGTCCGGGCCGACATTGCCGACCGCGTGATGATGTCCTGAGCGCCGATCTACCGTAGGCGCATGGCCAGATCCGAGGGCGTGCCCGCCTACACCATCCGTCAGCTGGCGGCCTTCGTCGCCGTCGCGGACTGGGGGACCATCACCGCGGCCGCCGACGCGCTGCACATGTCGCACTCGGCGGTGTCCGCCTCCATCAACGATCTCGAGCGGGCACTCGACGTCACACTGTTCGTGCGGCAGCGGGCCCGCGGGGTGCGGTTGACCCCGACCGGGCATGCGGTCCTCGAGCGTGCCAAGACCGTCCTGCATTTCGCCACGGAACTCGAGAGTGATGCCCACTCCGAGGCGGGGTCGGTCGTCGGTCCTGTCGCCGTGGGGTGCTATCCGTCTCTCGGGCCGACTCTGCTGCCGTCGTTGATCGCGGGATTCACCGAGGCGCATCCGCGGGCGCGCGTCGATTTCCGGGAGGACACGCAGGACCGGTTGCGGGCGTTGCTCGACTCCCGTGAGCTCGACGTGGCATTCCTGTACGACCTCGAGCTCGATCCGGGGCTCCAGACCGTCCTGCTCGATTCCAGACAGCCGATGCTGCTGCTGCCCGCCGAACACCCGGCAGCGTTGTCGGGGGAGCCGGTGCGACTGACGGACCTCGCGCAGGATCCCATGGTGATCCTCGATGCGCCGCCGAGTTCGGGCCACGCGATGAGCCTGTGCGCCGAAGCAGGATTCTCGCCGGTGGTCGCCTACCGCACCCAGAACTACGAGACCGCCCGATCCTTCGTCGGCCGAGGGTTGGGGTGGACGCTGCTGCTGCAGCGCCCCGCGCAGGACGTGAGTTACGAGGGGCTCCCGATCGCCGTGCGGCCGTTTGCGGAACCGAAGCCGGCTCCCGTCGGAATCCTCCTCGCATGGCGGAAAGACGCGCTGCAGAGTCGTGTCGCGCAGACTTTTGTGGACTTCGTGCTCACTGCAGGGGAGCACGAAGTACCCGAATGAACTGGGGAAACCCTTCTAATAACGGTTTTCCTGTGATTCATCCCCGACTTTATCCGCTTTTCAAACGAATGTGATCGCCCTCATGATGTTCGTATCGCGTCCGAACGCTCGTTAACCGGAACGCACCCCCGTTACATCTCGCCGAAGGGCACCAGTACTCATGACCGTCCTTGACTCGCCGCCGCAGGCGTCGGCCGAAGCCGCGCGTAAAGCCGCGCTGGGCAGCTTCGTCGGTACCGCAATCGAGTGGTACGACTTCTTTATCTACGGCACTGCTGCAGCGCTCGTACTCGGACCTCAGTTCTTCCCCGGTTCGTCCGATGTCGCCGGCACCCTCGCTGCCTTCGCGACGCTGGCCGTCGGCTTCATCGCCCGCCCCATCGGCGGCGTGGTCATGGGTCACTTCGGTGACAAGATCGGCCGCAAGTCGATGCTCGTCACGTCGCTGCTGCTCATGGGCTTCGCGACGGTGGCGATCGGCCTGCTGCCGAACTACGCCGCCATCGGCGTGGCTGCCCCGATCCTCCTCGTGGCTCTGCGCTTCATCCAGGGCCTCGGCGTGGGCGGTGAATGGGGCGGTGCAGTGCTCGTCGCGACCGAGAACGCCCCCGCAGGCAAACGTGGCCTGTACGGAGCGGCGCCCCAGCTGGGTGTGCCCGCTGGTGTACTGATCGCGAACCTCGTCTACCTTCCGCTGACCGCGTTCCTTAGCGAAGACGCCTTCAATTCGTGGGGCTGGCGCGTGCCGTTCCTCATGTCGGCGGTCCTCGTCATCGTGGCTATGTGGATTCGTCTCGGACTCGAGGAAAGCGCCGAGTTCAAGGCGGCCAAGGAAGCTCCCGCCGACGTCGATGAAAAGATGCCGATCCTCGAGGTGCTGACCAAGCACTGGAAGACCGTGCTGCTGGCCGGTGGCACGTTCATCGCCACCAACGGCATCGCGTACGCCTACATGGTCTACGTGCTCAAGTACGGCGAAACCGAACTCGGCTACAGTAAGACCGCGATGCTGGCACTGCTCATCGCCTCCTGCCCGTTCTGGATGGCCGGCATGGCCTACAGCGCCTGGCGTTCCGACCTCGTCGGCCGCCGAAACATCTACATCAAGGCGTCCGCTGCGCTCGTCGTCGCTGCTGCCCTGTTCTTCCCGCTGATGGACACCGCGATCCTGCCGGTGATGGCACTGGCCATGATCGCCCTCGGATTCACCCTCGGATGCTGCGCCGGCCCGCAGTCCGCGTTGTTCGCCGAACTGTTCCCCGCCAAGATCCGCTACAGCGGCGCGTCCCTCGGCTACCAGGTCGGTGCGATCCTCGGCGGCGGTCTCGCTCCCATGATCGCGACCTCGCTGTTCGCCGCGACCGGCACCTCCATGTCCATCACCGGCTACTTCGTGCTGATCGCCCTGATCAGCCTGATGAGCATCCTGCTCCTGCGTGTGCCCTCCGCAGGCACCGGCACCGAGCAGGCTCAGTCCCCCTCGCAGGAAGGTGTCTGACCCATGTCGACCTACTACCAGCCTCCCAAGTACCCCGCAGCGACGTTCGAGTCGATGACGCCGTCCGACGAGACGCTCCCCGTCGTCGTCGTGGGTGCCGGACCGGTCGGCATGGCTACCGCACTCGGACTCGCACAACGCGGTATCCCCGTCACCATCATCGAGGTCGCCGACCAGGTGTCCTTCGGTAGCCGCGCGATCTGCATCTCCCGGCACAGCCTCGAAGCCGCCGGTCGCCTCGGATTCGGCAGGAAACTCGAGAAGATCGTGCTCCCGTGGGTCGGTGGCCGCAGCTACTACCGCGACGAGCAGGTCCTGCACTTCGAGATGCCGCTGCGCGACTTCGACGTGCGCCCGCCCATGATCAACGTCTCCCAGTCGGAGTTCGAGCAGATCATGGTCGACACCATCGAGCAGAACCCCCTCATCACGCTGTACTGGCAGACATCCATCGCAGGCATCCTGCGCGGCGACGACGAGATCACCCTCGAGGTCGACACCGCCGACGGCAAGCGCCATCTGCGCGCCCGCTACGTCGTTGCTGCCGACGGTGGCCGCAGCCGCATGCGTGAGCTCGCCGGTCTGCGTCTGCAGGGCACCAGCTACGAGGGTCGCTACGTCATCGCCGACATCCACTGGGAATCGGATCTGCCCGCAGAGCGGATGGTGTGGTTCGACCCGCCGAGCAACCCGGGCTCGACGATCATCATGCACAAGCAACCCGGAAACATCTGGCGCATCGACTACCAGCTCGACCCTTCCGAGGACGCCGAGATCGAGACCCAGGAAGACGCCATCCGGGCCCGCATCACCAAGCACCTCGACTGGCTGCAGAACGACCTGCCGTGGACGCTCGAGTGGAAGGGCTTCTACAGCGCCCGCGCACTCGCACTCGACGAGTTCACGCACGGCCGCATCCTGTTCGCCGGCGACGCAGCGCACCTCGTCCCGATCTTCGGTGTGCGCGGCCTGAACTCCGGCATGGAAGACGCCGAGACCCTCGCGTGGCAGCTCGCCGCCGTCATCCACGGCAACGCCGACGAGGCCCTGCTGCAGGCGTACTCCTTCGAGCGCCACAATGCGTGGGAGCAGAACGTCGCCAACGCCGGCAAGTCCACGCTCATCATGAGCCCGGGCAGCCACGGCTACCGCACCACCCGCGACGCGGTGCTCGCGCTCGCGGTGGGCCGCCCCGAGTTCGGTCACCTGATCAACCCGCGTCAGTCCAGCGCCACCCACGCCCGGCTCTCCCCGCTCACCTGGCCGGTCGCGACCGGTATCGACGGCGTGCTCCCGGGCGACCCGGTCGAGGATCGCAAGGTGCGTGTCGGCGGTGCCGACAGCTCTCTCAACGTCGCACGCGGCACCGGCTTCGCGGTGCTCGGCGTCGGACTCGACGAGGCAGGCAGTGAAGCGCTCGCGACTGCGGCCACCGAACTCGGCGAAGCCTTGTCGCCCGAGAGTGTCCGTGCACTTGCCGTCGACAGTGCTGCTGCAGAGGGCGTCACCGTCCTCGACGCCGCCGACCTCGCGGGGGCGCTCGGTGCGACCGCGGGCGAAGCGCTCGTCATCCGTCCCGACGGTCTGCTGCTGTGTCGCGTCCCGGTCGCGCAGCTCTCCGGGGTCGCGGCTGCACTGCACGCGGGTGTCGCACCAGCCGGTGATGCGCTGCCCGCACGCCCGGCCGAGCAGGTCACGGCGGACGAGCAGCGTCGCGAGAACGTGTGGCTGGGTCTGTCGACCGCCCTCGACCAGGCCGCTGAGGACGATCGCGAGGGGTTCCTTGCGCGCCTCGCGCTGATGCTCGGATCCCAGGTCGATCACCGGCAGTTCGAGGAGGCCATCGCGGCCGCCTCCGACACTTCCCCGGTGCGCGTCGAGGAGCTTGCCCCGCAGGCCTGATCCCCGCTGCACTATGGCCGAATGTCACCTTCATTCAGTTGGACTGGATGAAGGTGACATTCGGCCATGTCGCCGTAAGACGTCGTCGGGTCGAACGGCTACTCGAGCGCGTCGAGTGCCTCGGCGATCGGGGTATCGCCGTTGTTGAATTCGATGGTGCGACCCGCGGTATCGGGACGTTCGAGCACCGCAGCGACGACGCCGGCGACATCGGCGCGCGACACCTGCCCCTTGTCGCGCGCGCCCTGACCGGCGATCTCGATCCGTCCGGTCGGCGGATCCAGCGTGAGGGCGCTCGGCCCCAGAACCGTCCACTCGAGATCGGTGCCGCGCAGATGCGCGTCGGCGGCGGCCTTCGCCTCTGCGTAGGGATAGAAGCTGTTGTCCTCGGGCACGCCGTGGTCCGGGCGCGCCCCGAAATACGACACCATCACATACCGGTGGACGCCGGCCTGTTGCGCTGCGGTCATCGACTCGATGGCCGCGTCGCGGTCGACGGAATACGTGCGTTCCGGGTTGCCGCCGCCGGCACCCGCCGACCACACGACCGCGTCGTGGCCTTGTAGAAGTTCGGCAAGCGCAGCGATATCGAGTTGCTCGACGTCGGCCACCACCGGTGTGCCGCCTGCAGCGCGGACGTCGTCGGCGTGATCGGGGTTGCGGATGAACGCACTGGTCTCGTGGCCGGCATCGGCGAGCAGTCGTTCGAGGTGCAGTGCGACCTTGCCGTGTCCGCCGAAGAGTGCGATGCGTGCCATGTCGGGTGCTCCTTGGTGTTCGGGATCAGTGCCGCCTCCCAGCATGCCTGCCTGAACGGGTCCGTGTGTCCGGAGCGCGTCAGCGGAGCCGTTCGAGTGCCGTGTCGACGAGATGCTCGGCGATCGTCATCGTCGATGTGCCACCGGGCGAGGGTGCGTTGCGCAGGTCGCGCCACGAGCCGTGGATTCCGTCGTAGGACTCGCGTCCAGGGGAGAGAAATGCATTGGGACCGAACATGTTCGATTCGTCGGATGTACCGGTTGATGACCGAATGTCACCCTTGGTCAGTCCAAGTGACTCGGGGTGACATTCGGTCATCAGCGGTAGAAGCCGCGGGCTCAGTGCGTGCGGTCGGAGCTGTAGCCCCACAGCCAGTCGGTGTATTTGTAGCTCGACGTGTCGCGGATGCGGAACAACTCGTTCCGCGCTTCGCGACCCGCCCCGTCGAGGTGCCACAGATCGCCCCACATTCGGCCGACCGTGAGGATGCGGTTGCAGCGCGGTGCACGTTCTGCATTGACGTCGCGCAGGATCTTCGGCCAGTTCTTCGTGTCGCCCCGAAGATCCTCGGAGGCATAGTCGGCCAGGCACCGGGCGTCCTCCAGAGCCATGACTGCGCCCGACGCCAGGTACTGCAGCGGCGGGTGTGCGGCATCGCCGAGCAGGAGCATGCGGCCGTCGACCCAGTTGTCGACCGGGTTGCGGTCGAACATCGGCCACCAACGGTCGGTCCACAGATACTTCAACGCTTCCTTGACCGAGTGGTGGCAGTGGTCGTAGGCGTGTGCCAATTCCTCGGGGCTGCCCCACTTCTCCTCACCGCGCAGGAACGCGGGGGACTGGAAGACGGCCACCTGGTTGAGCATCTCGCCGTTGCGCAGCGGGTACTGGATGAAGTGGCAGCGCGGGCCGATGTAGCCGACGACGTCCTCGATCTCTTCCTCGAGCGGAACCTCGTTCATCGGGAAGGTGCCGCGGAACGCGACGTATCCGGAGCCGACGGGCTTGTCGTCGTGCAGCTTCGGTCGCAGGCGCGAGTGCAGGCCGTCCATTCCGAGCGCGACGTCGCCGACATGCTCGGAGCCGTCCTCGAGGATGACGCGCACGGTGTCGCCCTCGGTGATCACGTCCTGCACGGTCGAACTGACGCGAAGATCCGCGCCGGCCTTGCGGGCAACCTCGACGAGCACCGAATGCAGGTCGGAGCGGTGGACCACGAAGTACACGCCACCGTAGTGCTGCTGGTAGTCGTGCCCGAGGTTGACCTTGGTCAAGATCTCGGAGGTCACGGCGTCGCGGAAGACGAGGTTCTTGGGCAGAACGCCCTTGGAGATCACCTCGTCGTAGACGCCGAGTGACTGGAGGATCCGGCTGCCGTGGGGCCCGATCTGAAGGCCGGCGCCGACCTCGCCGAATTCGGGGGCGCGCTCGAAAAGGGTGACTTGGGCGCCCTTCTGGGAGAGGGCCAGGGCATTGGCGACGCCGCCGATGCCGCCGCCGGCTATGAGGACCCGTGCGTCCTTCAGATCGGACATGAGGTGAGGCTCCTTCGTTTTCGAGGTTAGGTCGGATCAGTGGGCCATGACCGGGACGCGAGCCGCGTCATGACTGGTGGGGAACTTCTTCCAGATCACGGTCAGCAGGAGCGACGAGACCAGTGCGCTGATACCGAACAGGATGAAGTTCGAGTCGGCGCCGAGTCCCGCGGCCAGTAGCCAGCCACCGACCTGCGGAGCGGCGACCGCGCCGATACGCCCGACGCCGAGCGCCCAGCCGAGCGCGGTACCACGGAGGTGGTCCGGGTAGTACGAGGCAACGGCGGCGATGATGAGTGCCTGCGTGCCGTGTGTACCGACGCCGGCAAGCACGAAGATGAGGTAGACGACGGCGACCGGAGGATCGAGCAACAGGGCGAGCAGGGAGACGCCGGCAATCGCCGCCGCGATGACACTGGTCGGTACCGATCCGTATCGCACACCACCCCAGGCGGTGATGAACGATCCGGCGACCGCACCGAGATTCAAGGCGAGTGCGAAGGTGAGGGCGCTGCCGAGATCGGTGCCCTCACCCTGCATGAGCTTCGGCAGCCAGGTGCCGAGTCCGTACCAGGCGAGAAGGGTGACGATGGTGACGGCGGCGAACATGATGCTGATGAGACGGAACTGTGAGCCGAGCAGTGCTGTGAAACCGCTTGCGCCGGCCTTCTGATCGGCCTTCGTCGTGGTGCTCGGAAGGGTCCTGAGGGCAAGCGGCACGAGTACGACGAGGGGGATGAGTGCGAACAGGAACATCGGTCGCCAACCCCAGTGGGGAATGACGGGGATGCCGACGAGCGCGGCGATGCTGCCACCGATCGGTACGCCCGACATCATCATGGTCGCGACGGCTGCGCGCCACTTGTTCGGGACGAGTTCGGCTGCAAGCGCATTGGATGTCGGGACGAGTCCGCCGAGGCCGATTCCGGCGATCAGGCGGAGGATGCCGAAGACGGCGGGTCCGGGTGCGATCGCACACAGCGCGGTGAATACCGACAGCACGACGACGCATCCGATGACCGCTTGCTTGCGTCCGATCGCGTCGGACAGCCGGCCGGCGAGGACCGCGCCGATCATCATGCCGACGAACGCGAGGCTCCCGAGGGTGCCCGCCGTCGCGGAGCTGATGCCCCACTCGTCCTGCAGGCTCGAAATGACGTTGCCGTAGACGATGAGGTCGTAGCCGTCGAAGACGACGAACATCCAGCACACGATGACGGCGATGACGTTGCCGCGCGGGAGGACGATGTGGCCGTCACTTGTCGAGGAGACGACCCCGTTGGGCTTGTGCATTTTTCCACCTTGGGAGTGCGTAGCACCGCCATGCAATAGAGTTCTGCTATGCAGAAGAAGCCAGGCAGGATCGAGCGGCCTACCTATGCCCTGGAGTCGGTCGACAATGCGCTTCGCCTACTCCAGATGCTGCGTGATGTGGGTGCGCTGCGATTGAAGGAAGCTGCGGAAGAGCTCGGGACCGCACCGTCGACCGCACATCGACTGCTCGCCATGCTGGTCTACCGCGGGTTCGCAGTGCAGGACGAGAAGCGGATCTACCACCCAGGGCCGGCGATGGGAGTGGGGCCGGCGCGGCAGGGCTGGACCCGCGAACTCACCGAACTGTCACGGCCACACATGGAGGCGCTCGCCGCACTGGCAGGGGAGACGATCAACCTCGTCATCAGGATCGGGTCGCAAGCGCGATTCCTGTGGACCGCGGAGACCGAATCGATCCTGCGTGTGGGCGATCGGCAAGGTCAGGTTCTTCCGGCCGAGCTCACAGCGGGTGGGCGCATCCTCCTGGCAGAGCAGCCGCGCGCGGTTCTGGAGCAGTTGTACCTGCGTCCGGCCGACGAGCCCCGAATCGATCAGGGGTCTTCGCCGGCGTACGACACCGATCGGAGGATGGCGGTGGGGGAGTTCGAGGTGTTCGTCCACGAGCTGGAGGCTGCGCGGAAGGTGGGGTTCGCGGTCAACGTCGAGCACACCGAGGAAGGAGTCGCTGCACTCGGTGTGGCGATTCGCAACGGCAGGGGTAGCGCGATTGCGGCGCTCACCGCCGCGGTGCCTGTCACCCGCTACCGGGCGCATCTACGCGGGCAGTTGGTCAACCAGATGCACGCTGCCGTCCGCGGCATACAGGTGGACGTCGCGAGCATCGAACCGTCGCTCCTCAAGAGTTCTGCAGAAAAGAAAACCGTATCGCTCGACGAGTGACCGGACATACGTTGGACGGCAAGCCGGACATGTGCTGCGCGTTTGACGAGGAGACCAATGACCGCCACCGAACCCATGGACCCCGAGCTCCGGAAGCTCTACGACGACTTCGCCACCGAGAACCTGAACCCTCTGTGGACGCAGCTCGGCGACCTCATGCCGATGGCTCCGACGTCCAAGGCGGTGCCGTTCGTGTGGAAGTGGTCGACGCTGTACCCGCTCGCGCAGCGCGCCGGTGATCTCGTACCGGTCGGCCGCGGTGGCGAGCGCCGCGCGATCGCGCTGGCCAACCCCGGACTCGGTGGCGTCCCGTACGTCACTCCCACCCTGTGGGCGGCGATCCAGTACCTCGGTCCGAAGGAGACGGCCCCCGAGCACCGTCACTCCCAGAACGCCTTCCGTTTCGTCGTGGAAGGCGAGGGCGTGTGGACCGTGGTCAACGGCGACCCGGTCGCGATGCGTCGCGGCGACTTCCTGCTCACGCCCGGGTGGAACTTCCACGGCCACCACAACGAGACCGATCGGCCGATGGCGTGGATCGACGGACTCGACATTCCGTTCGTGCACTACACCGACACCGGATTCTTCGAATTCGGATCCGACGGCGTGACCGACGAGAGCACCCCCGATCTTTCGCGCTCCGAGCGGCTCTGGGTGCATCCCGGTCTGCGTCCGCTCGTCGGACTGGACCGCAAGACCAGCTCGCCGATCGCGTGCTACCGCTGGGTCCACACCGACCGCGCTCTCGATGAACAGCTCGCACTCGAGGACGAGGGTTACGCCGCGACCCCGGAGCCGGGCCACGCCGCGGTCCGCTACACCAACCCGACCACCGGCGGCGACGTCATGCCGACGATCCGTGCCGAGTTCCACCGTCTCCGGGCCGGGGCCCACACCCGTGAACGCCGTGACGTCGGCTCCGTGGTGTTCCAGGTCTTCGACGGCGAAGGCCGCTTCCATCTCGGCGATCAGAGCCACGACGTCGTCAAGGGCGACATGATCGTGGTGCCGTCCTGGACGGAATGGTCGCTCGAGACCGACAACGGCGTCGACCTGTTCGCGTTCTCGGATGCGCCGATCGTGGAACGACTTCACTTCAACCGCACCATCATCTCCGAAGGAGCCTGAAACTCATGCGACTCGCCACTCTCCGCCTCGATGGCACCACCGCAGCAGTGAGGGTCGACAGCGACTCGGCCGCAACCGTGATCGATGGTTACGCCGACCTGTCCGCGCTGCTCGGTAACGCCGACTGGAAGACCATCGCCGATAAGGCTTCGGGCAAGATCGTCGACCTCACGAACGCCGACTACGCACCCGTGGTGCCGAGCCCCGGCAAGATCGTCTGCGTCGGTCTGAACTACGCGACGCACATCAAGGAGATGGGTCGCGACCTGCCCGAGTTCCCGACCCTGTTCTCGAAGTTCAAGGAAGCGCTCACCGGACCTTACGACGACGTGATCGTGCCCGAGTACGCCGGTGCGCAGCTCGACTGGGAAGCGGAGCTGGCTGTCGTCATCGGCAAGCAGGCCTACCAGGTGACCGAGAACGACGCCGCCGACTACATCGCCGGCTACTCGGTGATCAACGACTACACGATGCGCGACTACCAGTACCGCACGCTGCAGTGGGACCAGGGCAAGACCTTCGAGAAGACCAGCGGCTTCGGACCGTTCCTCGACACCGACTACACGCTCGGCACCAAGATCGAGACCGTTCTCGAAGGTGAAATCATGCAGTCCTCGAACACTCAGGACCTGGTGTTCACCCCTGCCAAGCTCGTCGACTACATCTCGCACATCGTCACCCTGCAGCCCGGCGACGTCATCATCACCGGCACCACCGGCGGCGTCGGCCACGCCCGCAAGCCCGCGCGGTACATCCAGAACGGCGAGACTGTCGAGGTCACCATCGAAGGCCTCGGCACCGTCAAGAACAAGACGATCATCAAATAGGAGAACCCGGACGTGGGATTCAACGATCTCGAACTCTCCGAGCGTCTGCTGATCGCCCGGCGCGGCACGGCATATCTGTCGCAGCGGCTAGCGGAGCTGACCGATGACGAACTCGACGGACCGACCCTGCTCGACGGGTGGACCCGACGGCACCTCGTCGCACATATCGGGTACAACGCCGCGGCCCTGTGCCGGCTTCTGGATTGGGCTGCAACAGGTGTCGAGACCCCGATGTACTCATCGACCGAGCAGCGTGGCCAGGAGATCGCAGAGGGAGCCACGCTGAGTCCCGCAGCGCTCCGGAACCTGTTCGCCCACACCGTCGCACGGCTCGACGAGAAGTGGCGGAACCTGCCGGAGTCGGCATGGCAGGCGCAGGTGCGTACTGCACAGGGCAGACTTGTTCCCGCGGAGGAGACTGCGTGGATGCGCACCCGCGAGGTGTGGATCCACGCAGTCGACCTCGACGACGGCGGACGTTTCAGCGACTTCCCGACGGTCGTCCTCGAGTCTCTGCTCGACGACATCGTCGGAATGTGGCGCAAGAAAGATCTCGGTGCGGGTATTGCGATCGAGGTCGACGGCAGCACCCCGGTCGTGGTGCAGGAGGATTCCGAGATCACCCACAAGGTGCAGGGCTCACTTCCCGCTGTCGTGCGCTGGGCTGCCGGCCGTGGCGCCGTCGGAGTCGAAGGGGGAGAGCTGACACCCCCGAGTTGGCTCTGACATCACAACTATGTAGAGGCTCTTCCGTCGGATCGGACGGAAGAGCCTCTACCTGTATCAGGATCAGCGCGGATCGTTCTCGCAGCCGATGCCGTCGCTGTCGCGGTCGAGGCGCGGTGCGTATCCCGGATCGTCGCGGTAGACAGGTGCTGCCCCGGCATTCCACGCTTCGGTGCAGTTCTTGAATCCGCCGCTCGGCGCCGAACGCGGTGCAGGTGCGGGGGCAGACTGCTGCGGTGCCGGTGCCGGTGCCGGTGCCGGTGGAAGGTCCTGCGGCTGCGGCTGCGGCGCTTCGGGCGCCGGAAGCGGCGGGGGCGCGAACGGGTTCCACGATCCGCTCGGAATCAGATCGGCTACGCCCTTGGGGAGGAGATCGACCAGGGTGAACGCGTTCGCAGAAGCGGGAGCAACGACCGTCAGGGCCAGGAAGCTCAGAGTTGCGGCAGTCAGACGCCGAATTTTCATTGGGTATGCCTTTCGAATCATGTCGAGGTCATCCGGGAAATGCGACCTCGAAATGGGTATCGTCCCGTCCGCAGAAAACGTTGCGAACGGGACGATCGGCACAAAATGGTCTACTAGCGGAACGCGAGCTCCACATCGGACGGTGACGGCTCCCCATGCGTGGGATCGATCTCAGCGTGCTCCTCCGCGTGACGGAACGGCACGACCACCTGCGGATCGATGTGCATGACGGTGTACCCCGCGACTGCGCCGGCACCGAATCCGGGTGCGAAGATGCGCATCGGCTTGTCGATGACACCGTCGCGGACGGCGTCGTGGATCGCGAGCGGGATGCTCGCCGAAGACGCGTTGCCGACCTGCTCGATGTTGAAATACAGGCGATCTGCCGACAGTCCGGCGTTCGCGGCGAGCTCGATGATCATCGTCTTGTTCGCCTGGTGCGGCACGATCAGGTCGATGTTGTCGAGCAGCGACCCGTCCTTACCGGCCGGTGCGGGCAGTTCCTTGATCTCGTCGAGCATCTGCGCGAGGTAGCGACCGGCGAGCGACTTGACCTCGGGACCGTAGACGGTGATGGAGTTGTCGAAGTCCGGGTTGGGCCAGATGATCGAGTTGACCTCGCTCGTAGGCCCACTCGCATAGCTGTTGAAGTACTCGATGTCGGAGTCGGCGCCCTCGTCCGCGGGCGAGACGACGATCGCCGCTGCGCCGTCACCGAAGATCATCCGAGAGGGGCGCACATTGCCGATCTTGTCGGAGAACTTCTCGACGCACACCACCAGTACCGGTCGCTTGACCTGTTGCATGATCCGCGTTGCCTCGGCCAGGCCGTAGGGCATGCCCGCGCACGCAGCTATCAGATCGAACGACGCGTGGCTCTGCGCAATTCCGAGCTCACCGGAGATCCATGTGGCGAGCGACGGGATCAACCGTCCGCTCGTGCACGTGCACACGATGACCGCGCCGATGTCCTCGGGACCGACCTTCGCATGCTCGACGGCCTGTTTCGCTGCCGACAATGCGAGATCCTCGAACGTGCCGGAAGTGTAGCGGCGCTGTTCGATTCCGGTTTTCTCGGCGATGGACTCAGCGGTCATCGGCGACCAGTTGTACGCCGTGTTCCGGATGAGGTCCTCGTTCGTGCAGACAGTGTCGCCGTGCGCGACCGCGATCGCGTCGATGCGCGGCCGAAGTGTGAACTCCCTGCTGACGTCGATGGCCGGGTAGGGCTTCGACGGAGGTACAGGAGTCGGGCGCGTATAACCCACACCCTTGCGCGTCTTGCCGGACGTGGCACGGGTGATGAAGCGCTGGACTTCACGGTCGCGCGGCTGGAAGACAACCACGTAATCGTCGTCCTTCAGCTCCGAGACCTTGACGACCTGCAGGTCGTTGCGGTTGTACGGGTGCTGGTTGTGCAGCACCATCGACCACCGGCCGAGGGCCTCCAGTTCGGCGACGTCCTCGCTGCTGTCGAGGATCTCGTCGTACGTGTAGGTCGGGAAGTTCGGATCGTGGTTGCCGATCCGGAGCGTCATGTTGGACGGGTCGGCGAGCAGTTGCTCGACCGTCGGCTTGACGGTGGGCAACGACCCGGCGATGTGCCGGCGGGCACCGAACACGTTGAACAGACGGGCGAAGATGAGATCTTCGGCGGAGTCGTTCCATGCGGCAGGCAGTTCACGGAACGCGGCCTGGACGGAAGCCATGCGCTCGGCTGCTTCGGGCCACGGCGTGAGAGTCGGCATGTAGATATCGTCGCGGTTACGGGGGACATCGGCCCACCGCGTCGGCGTCTTGTCGAACATGGTGAGCGCAAACCGATTGGCCCAGAACCCACTCAGAGCCATGTCGCGCATGAGCTCGAACTTGGATCTGTAGACTCCCTGAGCGCTACGCGAGAGGATTTCCGAGACCGAGGGTGCCTTCGTGTCGAAATCGCGGCGGATCACCGAGTCGAGGTGCTCGACGCTGGTGAACGCTGAGAAATCGAGGTCGGGAAAGAAGTTCGAAGGAAAGACGATCTTGCCGTGCCGATTGAGCTCGAATGACTGCATGTGAAATGAAACCGTTCAGTGAATGTGGCTGGAATGGGGATGAGCGGTCACATGTCGAGCCCGCCGTTGACACCCCACACCTGACCGGTGATGTACGACGAGGCATCGGCTGCGAGGAAGTGGACGACGCGAGCAATCTCCTGGGGATCCGCAAGGCGCTTCACGGGAATGCTGTCGGTGATACGGCCCAGCACCTTCTCCGGAATGGATTCCACCATTTCCGTGGCGACGAATCCCGGGGTGACCGTGTTGACGGTGACACCGATGCTGTCCGGGGTGAGAAGGCCTGCCTTGCCCAGGTGGAACGTGGCTTCCTTGGCGAGGGTCTTGGTGAGGCCGAAGAGGCCCGCCTTGGAAGCGGCGTAATTGGCCTGGCCGATGTTGCCGGTCTCTCCGATGACGGACGAGACGTTGACGATACGGCCGGTACCGCGCTCGAGCATGTGGCGAAGAGCTGCCTGGGCCAGATAGAACGCACCGGAAAGATTCACGGAGATGACCTTGTCCCAGTCGTCGTCCTCCATCTTCAGCACGGTGCGGTCGATGGTGATGCCGGCGTTGTTGATCAGGATGTCGATACGGCCGTGCTCGGCGATGACCTCGTCGATGGTCCGGCGGCAATCTTCTGCGCTGGCGACGTCACCCTTGTGTACGGAGTAGTTCACGCCGTCGCGGCCGTTGGTCTTCAGCTCCGCCAGGAACTGGTCGGCCTGCGACGTGTTGCGTGCGTAGCCCGCTGCCACGGTTGCGCCCTGGGTGGCCAGGCTGCGGCTGATGGCAGCACCGATGCCCCGTGTTCCTCCGGTAACGAGGGCGACGCGTCCACGAAGCTTGTTTCCCTGGACGGACTGTGTGGTGGGTTCGGCGGTGCTGGTCATGTGTCGTCTCCTCTGATGGCGGCGATCGCGTCGGGCACGGCGACGTGCCTTCGGGGCTGCGTATGCCCGATGGTCTTGTAGTAGTGCGCGATTGAGAGATGTCCCCTGTTGCGCGTTGTATTGTCGAGCGCCCCTGCTCGCTAGCTCCCTGCGTATTCAATGATGCAGCACATCCCCTTGATTGTCATGTGCAATGTATCGCCGTAATCTGGGAGCAAATTCCATGATCATCGGGTAATCAATTGCAGCACAACGAATTAAGGTTGATTTTGCTTCTTACTACGGAGTACGAACATGCTGTTTGTTCGTAGCCGCGGCAACCCGTGTGTGTGCGGATGATTCCGGAAATTGCTGTGGCGCACAGTCTTACTCCAGGGTCAGGTCGGACCGATCGGTAATGATCGACGATCTTGATTGCACCAGCGGGAGCGTTGAAAACATCTGGTACACAACATCTTATGAACGGTCTGTGTGGTGTGCGCGGGAATGGCATGCAGTGCATAATTTGTCAGCACTCAGTGCCACGAAGGTGTCTTCGGATCGCGTCGCGAAGCATTTCGGATCCATCCGAGTCTCACTCTGCATCCATTGTGACGTTGGGCACAAGAGTGTCTGAAGTGTGGGGAAGGGCCCCATCGTTGCACCGTTCCGGGCTTATTCGACTGAGATGATGGTCGGCGTGACGCAGACACAGATCATTCGAACCGAGCGAACAGAACTCGAAGTCCTCGTGAACGGCACGGGGCCGGCAGTGGTGCTGCTGCCGTCGCTCGGCCGCGACTCCCACGAGTTCGAGCCGATCGCGCAGGACCTGGCCTCAGCCGGATTCTGCGCCCTGCGTCCCCAGCCTCGCGGAGTCGGCTCGAGCACGGGTCCGCTCGACGGCCTGGATCTGCACGACCTCGCCGGCGACGTCGCCGATGTCCTCACGGCGCTCGACACGGGCCCCGCAGTACTGGCAGGGCACGCGTTCGGCCACTACGTCGCGCGCGTGCTGGCCGTGGACCGTCCCGAGCTGGTCAGCGGAGTTGCCGTCCTGGCCGCCGGTGCGCGTCGCTTCCCGTCGTCATTGACCGAGCGCGTGGCGAAATGCTCCGACCTGGCGCTACCGGACTCCGAACGCCTCGTTCACCTGCGTGAAGTCTTCTTCGCGGAGGGTCACGACCCGTCGGTGTGGCTCGACGGCTGGTGGCCCGCCGCCATCGTCTCTCAGCGCGCTGCCATGGCATCGACCGACAAGGAGTCGTGGTGGCCGATAGCGTCGTCCCCGCTGCTCGACGTGCAGGCCGGCGACGATGTGTTCCGCCCGGCCGAAACCCGCTCGGAACTGATCGACGAATTCGGACCCGGCCTGGTGACGACCGTCCTCATCGAGGGCAGCGGCCACGCGCTGATCCCCGAGGTTCCGCACGCGGTCGCGCACGCGCTCGTCGAATGGATCCGCACGCTCGACTGAGATGAAGAAATCGTCATCTTCGCCTCATGGCCGTCTCATCGAGGATCGCCAGAGTAAGGGTGCACCGAACGGAACACCCTCGTGAAGGAGACAAGATCATGGCCCTGAGCCGCACCTGGTGGGCAGCCATAGCACTGACGACTGCGGCCGCAGCCGGAACAGCCGGTTTCGTGCTTTCGGACTCGGACGAGGCCGCGCCGACCGCATCGTCCTCGACCTACACGATCTCGACGGTCGCCGATCCTTCCTCCACCGGAGCCACCCCGTCCACGACACCGAATGCTGCGATCGCGACGGCCTACGGAACGGGCTCCACCGACGTTGCCGGCGCTCTAGCACCTGGAGTCCCGTTCATCGACACCAATACCTGCGACGCATGGTTCGACGACTGGGACGACACGGTCCCCGATTTCGTCGAGGACTTCTACGACGAGTGGGACGATCGGTGCGACGATCTCCTCGACGACGATCATGACGACTGGGACGACGACGATCACGATGACTGGGACGATCGTGACGACCGGGACGACTAGAACTTGACGACGAAGCCCCGCACCGGTTTCCGGTGCGGGGCTTCGGTCGTTCTACGGGTGGTTACGCGAGGGTCCGCGCAATGCCACGCTCGAGAGCCGCGATGATCTGCGGACGCAATTCGGCGGCCGGCACGATCGCATCGACCGACCCGACCCGCTGAGCGCGCTGGATGTTGTGGATCGCCTCGAACTCTGCGGCGACCTCACCGAGTTTCTCCGACCGGACCGAGGTCCGCAGCGACGCGAGCTCGACACCGAGACGTGCTTTCTCTCCGTCCTCTGCCGCCGCGATCTGGGCTTCGAGTTCGACGACGCGCGAGTCGCTCGCCGTGCGCTTGTTCACGTCGCGGGTGAACACCACCGCCGCAGCGGGTGCACCACCGAGCACCGAGGCGAACGACCCCTCGACCGCGAGAACTTCCATGTTCTCGTTGAGCGCTCCGGAGAACACGACGAACGCGCCGCCGTGGTAGCGGGACACCACGACGAACACGATGGGTCCGTCGAAATTGACGATCGCACGGCCGATCTCGGCACCGTTCTCGAGCTGCACATTGCGCAGCGACTCGGGGGAGCCGTCGAATCCGGACAGGTTCGCGAGCACCACGAGTGGACGGTTCCCGCTCGCCGCGTTGATCGCGCGCGCAGTCTTCTTCGACGACTTCGGGAACAGCGTGCCCGAGGTCCACTGGTCCGGACCGTCCGTCGGGAACCAGCCCTTACGAGCGATGGCCCGCGACTCGATGCCGATGACGGAGACCGCGTGGCCGCCGAGGTGTGCATCGAACACGACCGAGGTGTCGGCGTCCGCCATGTCGGCCCAGCGCTCGAGCACCGCGTGATCCTGGTCGACCACAGCCCGCATCACTGTGCGAATGTCGAACGGCTTCTTACGGTCCGGGTTCGTCTCGGACGAGAAGATATCGCCCACGGTGGTGAAGTCGCTCGACGGATGCACGTGCGGGTAGACACGCACGTCGCGATCGATCGGGTCGCTCGACTCCGCCTTGCGGGGGAACCGTTCGCCCGGAGCGACGTATGCGTGGGCGTAGTGCCCGAAGAGCACCTCGATCGCGGCGGACAGGTTCGGGGCCCAGTACTGCGCCTGGCCGTTGGGGCCCATGACGCGGTCGTAGCCACCGATACCGAAGTTGTCCTCGGCAGACACACCACCGGAGTAGTCCAGCGACTGCTTACCGGTGAGCACCATCGCGCTGTCCGGCGTCATCACCAGGATGCCCTTGGTGTGCATGAGCATCGTCGCCTCGGCGTTCCAGTACGGCTGTGCGCCGACGTTGATGCCCGTGACCACGACGTTGATCTCGCCGCCGTTCTGCGTGAACGTGATGATGCGCCGCAGTGCACGCGACACCCAGTCCATGTTCTCGGTACCCGAGTCCATCGAGATCGTCGCACCCGACGACAGCGCAAACCATTCGACGGGGGCACCGAGCTTCTCGGCGAGGTCGACGGCGGCGACGACGCGGGAGCATTCCGCTTCCGCTACGGTACCGAGCGCCTTGGTCGGGTCCCCGAACATCGCGACACGGGTCATGCCCTCGGGGTACAACTCGGTCGCGGTGGTCACGACACCGACGATGAGACCGGCCTTGTTGCGACCGTACGGGCGGTCCACCGGAACCAGTTCGCCGGCCTCGTCGAAGTCGTATTCGACGAAGCTGCCGCCGTTGCCGGTGAGCAGCGGAATCAGCTCGTACGGGTACACGGTGTTGCGGGCGCGGGAGCGCTGCACCTTTTGGGTGTACTCGTCGAGCGGCTTGAGGGGTTCCTTCGGCGGATCGGTGAGACGCACGACCACACCGGCTCCCGAACGGTACGAGAACCGCAGCGCGACCTCACGCGCGGGTTGCTCCGGGTTCTCGCGGAGCCAGCCGATGACGGTGATCTCTTCGAGTCCTGCGCCGACGGTGAGCGGTGCGGCGTTCTGCGCGGTCCGGCGCAGCTCGTCGAACGTCAGGTCCACGACGGGCCAGACGAACAGCACGACGCGATTGGCGTCGAGCCGACGACCGCCGCGGGCCGCCTGCGCACGCCGCATGCCGTCGAGCGAACTCGCAAGCGCCCGCTCGAACGCGGGCAGGCCTGCGATCGCACCGGACTCGTCGCGCTGCGGCGTCAGATCCCGCACCTCGGCGAGAGCGATGAACCGCTCGTCGGACGGGTTCTCCTGCGAAACAATGTGATACAGGTACGTATCCGGGTTGGCAGGAAGGCGCGTGCCGTCGAAGTTCTTCAGGCGCCACAGGTCGAGACGCTGGCCGGTGAGCGGGTGGATGTCGCGGATGTTGGTCTCCTCCGCGTATCCCGTCTCGTAGGGGCGGAACGTGAAGACGTGCTCCTCGGCATTGTCGGTGTGGCACACCGTGACCGTCACGCGGCGCGCGGTTGCGGTGACCTCCCTCGCGGCCAGCGTGGTCTGCAACGCCTGTGCCTGCGCATCGGCGTCGCCGGGAGTGTCGTCCCATGCCAGGTAGAGATCGATGACGAGGTTCTCGGTGCTCGGCAGCGGCTTCGCGGCGTCCTCGACGGAAGCGAGCAGCGCGGCGAGATCGGAATGCTTGGCCTCGGCCGAGATCAGGTACAGCCGGGTGCCGCGCAGATCGAAGTTGCCGGTGACGAACTGGCGACCGTCGCGAACGTTCGACTCCACGTCCTCGAGGGTGCGGATCTTGTACGCGCGCCGCGTGATCACCTCGAGGAGCGGTCCGGGAACCGACTCGGGACGCGAAATCTGCTGCGCGAGCAGATCGATGAGGGGCTCCGGAGTTGCGACGAGCGCCTCGATCCGCTCCGCGTAGTCGGCGGAACTGTCGTGCTCGGCGAGGTAGGCGAGCGAACCGCGCACCCCGTCGTACACCTGCTCGCGAGCCTTCCGGATCACCGGCTCCTCGAAGAAGCGGTAGCGCAGATTGCGGGCTGTGTCACCGATGACGGGGAAGCGGACCTGCGTCGCGACGATGAGACGGTCGAGAACCTCGTTGAGTTCGCTCGACACACCGGACTCGCCGGTGCCGTGCTCGAGCCAGCGGTCGAGGAGTGCCGAGACCACGGGGATCTGCGCCTCGATGCGTTCCTGTGCGCAGAACAACCGGTAGACGGCCTCTTCGAGCTCAGGTGTGCGGTCGAGCTCGGTGACGTCGTAATGACGCAGGGCGCGCGAAAGACGTCCGCGGAAGCTCTCGGGCAGTCCGCCGACCTCGACGTCGAGCGACTGCAGATACCCGTGGAAGAACTCGCGGGGGCTGTGCACCTTGTCGTCGCTGTTCTCCTCGTCCTGCGTCGGACGGTTACGCGACAATTCGCACACGTCGGCGAACGTGGTGAGCAGAGCGAGCTCGGCCCGCACCAGGTCGCAGGACGCGGCCTTCGTGGTGAGTTGCTCGTACTCGCCGAGGAGGGTTGCGGTGCGCTCGGCGGATACGTCGTAGCCGGTGATCAATGCTCCGAGCCGGACGAGGCGAGCGTGGGCATCGGCAACGGCGTCGTCGGTCAACGCAGGTGCGGCAGTGGGGAACTGCACCCGCTCGACCGCAGCGGTCGTGGTCTCCTCGGCAACCTGATCGACGCGCAGCAGCGGAGCGCCGGCGTCGACCTGGCCGTTGACGACTGCGAGGATCTCGCGGACCTTGCCGGCGAACGGCGCGCGGACCGCGGTCTCCATCTTCATGGATTCGAGCACGACCAGCGTCTGCCCGGCCTCGACCTCGTCGCCCACTGCGACGGGCACAGCGACCACGACGGCCGGAGCGGGCGTGCGCACGACCCCGGCTTCGTCCTGGCTGATCTGGTGGCTGATGCCGTCTACCTCGACGAGGAAGTGTGCAGGTCCGGCGATCGAGACGACGTTGTGGCGCTTTCCGTCGAGTGTCAGACGCGTCTCGTATTCGCCGAGACGCTCGATGTCGACCTCGAGCTCGGAGTCGCCGGCGCCGATGCGGTATCGGTGCGGACCGATCTGCCCGACGAGCAGCTCGTAACCCTGGCCCTGGTAGCTCAGTTCGACCTTCCGAGTGCCGGTCTGGCCGGCGCGGGGGCGTCCACCGCGTGCGGAGGCGAGGAATCCGGCGCGGGCGCGGGCCTCGTCGGCGTCGTACACGTCGACCGCGGTCGCGAGGAGTGCGATATCGGCGACCTTGGTCGGTCCGGTGGCGGTACCGGCGCCGGTGCGGTCGAGCCAGCCGGTGTCGGCGCTGGCGTCGATGACCTCGTCACGGTTCAGCAGGTCCAGGAGGAACGACTTGGTGGTGGTGCCGCCGTCGAGGACCACGGTGGTTTCGCGGAGTGCCGTGCGGAGGCGGGCGAGCGCCTCGTCTCGGTCGCGGCCCCACGCGATGATCTTGGCGACCATCGAGTCGTAGTCGGGCGGGATCACGTCGCCCTGGGCGATGCCGGTGTCGACGCGCAGACCTGAGCCGAGCGGGAACTTGAGCAGCTGCACGGTGCCGGGGGCGGGAGCGAAGCCGTTGTCGGCGTCCTCGGCGTTCAGGCGGGCCTCGACCGCGTGACCGAACTCGGGTGGGCAATCGCCGGGGAGCTTATCGCCGGCGGCCACGAGGATCTGCAGTTTGACCAGGTCGATGCCGGTGGTCGCCTCGGTGATCGGATGCTCGACCTGCAGACGGGTGTTGACCTCCAGGAAGGTGAAGATCTTCAGGTCGGGCTGGTACAGGTATTCGACTGTGCCCGCACCGCTGTAGCCCGCGGCGCGGACCAGGTCGGCGGACACCTTGCGGAGCTCGTCGGCCTGTTCCTTGGTCAGCAGCGGGGATGCGGATTCCTCGATGACCTTCTGGTTCTTGCGCTGGATGGAGCAGTCGCGCACGCCGGGCGCCCACACGTTGCCGTGGTGGTCGGCGATGACCTGCACCTCGACGTGCCGAGCATCGGTGACGAGACGCTCGATGAACACGACCGGGTCGCCGAAGGAACGCTCGGCCTCACCCTGGGTGCGCTCGAGGGCGAGTTCGAGTTCGTCCTCGGCGTAGACCTTGCGGATACCGCGTCCACCGCCGCCCGAACGGGCCTTGATGATCAGCGGGTAGCCGATGGCCTGGGCGTGGCGGCGTGCATCGGCACGGTTCTCGACGGGACCGCCGGACCACGGAGCGACAGGCACGCCGACCTTCTCGGCGAGGAGCTTGGCCTCGACCTTGTCGCCGAGCAGACGCATCGCGTCGGAGGACGGGCCGATGAAGGTGATGTTCAGCCGGGCGCACACGTCGGCGAAAGTGGGGTCCTCGGCGACGAAGCCCCAACCGACCCACACCGCGTCGGCCTTCGCTTCGGTCAACGCGCGCTCGAGCTCGACGTAGTCGAGGTAAGGGGTTGCGGCTGTCGTGGACGGCCGAAGGGTGACACCCTCGTCGGCCTGACGCACGAACATGGCCCGTCGCTCGGCCTCGGTGTGCAGCGCGATCGTCGTGATGTCGTAGTTGTGCTCGGAGTTCAGCTCCCGGACTGCCCGGATGAGGCGTACGGCCGCCTCACCCCGATTGACCACTGCGATCCGTTTGAACATGCTCGTTGCCACCGTTCTCCATGGTTTGTGCGCAGTACCGCGCTCGTCGAAGCCCAACCCCGATGAGGAAGCCAAGTTAACCGAATGCTCGTCCCGCGTCACGGGTTGATAACGCGGCTGGGAACATGTATCGGTCGGCTCCTCGTGGTTGACGCGGGCATGCGTGTCGGTCCCCTGCCCTGTGGGCCCCTGCCCCAGGGCGCCGTCGGGCGGTTCGGAGGGATCCTGCGTGAAGCCCGCGGTTGCCGATGCGACAACGCCCCCTGCTTCGGATGATCCCTCCGGGTAACAGCATGGAGGAAACATGAGGCTTTGTCACGTTTTGGCGATCGGTGACCGGGAGTGGCGAGCGGCGCTCGTCGTATCGATGGGAGATGTTGCGGGGCAGGGCTTCCTGGTCGGGTCGACGGAGCGGGTGGCCCTATCGGGATGGGCTGCGTACGACGTACTGCGGGGTAACACCGGCGGGTAACTTGGAGACGGTCCGGGGTGTCTGTGCGCAATTTTGAACGGAAACGCTGTGACACAACGGAATTCGATACTGCTGGAGGGTTGGGACGACACTCGGTGACGGAAGGTGCGCACTTTTCGGAGATTTCCCGTGTGACATCCATCACCGCAGATCATCGGCGCCTTCGGTGGAGTGGCGCGGTGGAGTGGCGCGGCGGTATGTCCCTTCCTTACCTGCCTCGTGGGTACCCTGGGCCGAAACTGGGGAGACCGCTGTACCCGCCGATGTCGGTGAACTCTGGAACAGTGGAGGTCGACAGTCTCCGAGGAGGTCACGATGACCGAGCCCGACCAGTCGAGAGTTCCCGTGGAGTTCGCGACCCGACTCGAACGCCGCGAGCGCATCGCCGCCCAGGTTCGACGGTGGTGCGAACAGTGCTGCATCGACGTCCGCCACGACCCGTTGTCCGACGACGCCGCTGTCGCGATCGCATCCGGGTACCTCGACGAACCCGCCAGAGCGGTCCTCGCTGCCCGCAGGGGTCTCGCGCGGCGAATCCCGGATGTGGGCGGGTTCGGAGAGCTCCGGCGCCTGACCGACGAGCGGGAGAAGTTTGCCGCTCGTGCCGCGGCGCAGCGCCCCGGTGTGTCCCGGCTGATGCTCGAGCATCGGGCGAGCGAGATCGACAAGCGAATCCGGTCGGCGCGGCAATCGATAGTGCATTCCCCGGCGCACTACGCACAGGGGGTGCGTGCCGTGCGTCGCGAACGCCGCGACGGCATCCACCTCGAACTCGAGCAGCGTGAGGCGTTGTTCCGGGCGTTGCAGCGCACACCCGCTCCGATGCCGGTTGCTGCGGTGGACCGCGCCCGCGACACGCTGCTGGGTATCGCGAGCGACCGAGTGGGACGGTGGTCCGAGCGCACGCCCGTGGCGGACGCGGGACGGCGCGCCGCCGAGGTACTCGCCCGGCAGGCCCCGGGCGAGGCCGATCGCTTCGTCGATCGCTACGACACCCTGCTGTTTCTCGCGGGGACCTTGTTCGACCGGATCGAGTCGTCGCCGGCATGGCATTCCGAACACCTCGCCGTGCAGCGATCACAACTGAACCTCACCGACGAACTCGTCCAGATCGCCACCGACGCGATCGCGCTGCGAGGCCTCCTCGCCGAACTGGACGATGCGATCAGCACCGCGCCGGGCGCCCGAGCGGGGCTCGAGTCCCGGATCGTGGCGCTGGACCCGGTCTGGGAGCAGCTTCTGGACCGGGTCGCGGCGCTCGCTCGTATCGGGGAGCTTCTCCGATACGCCGACGGGCGGATGGCCATGGTGGAGGTTGCGCACCGTGCGGCGAGCCTCGACGAGCGGATCGACGACCTCATCGGGCGATCCGGCGCGCGCGAGCTTTCGACCGACAACACCAATTTCGTCGGCGATCAATTCGGTGGTGCCGCGGAGTCGATAGGCGTGCTGCAATCCGCGCTTCTCGGCGACATTGCGGAGCTGACGGCAAAGGACTGACGTCGGGATTTGTGAATGGGCACAAGGCCGAATTATGTGTTGCGTATAGGTCGGATTCGGCTTCGATAATAGTGAGCTGCACCACTGATCAACTTCTTGTTCGGTGTTAGCGTCCGTCGCGTTCGGGTGGGGGGACAAAAGTGACGCGAGGGGCAGAAGTGACATTTCGCAGGGGATTGAAATTGGCCGCACTCGGTGGTGTGGCTGCGGTGATTTTGGTGGGTTGCGGCTCCGGAGGCACTGTGACCGTGGTCGATGATCCGAAATTGGAATCGGAGTTCGACTCGGTTCTCACGTCGGGACAGCAGCGGAGCCTCGGTGAGATCACAGAGGCAGGTGGGCTCGACAGCGACTCGTGGGACCGGATGTATTACTTCAGTGCGCCGCTCCTCATGAGCGAGATCAATCGGTCGCTCGGTACCGAAGGTGCGGTGTGGGAAGGGCTTCCCGGCGACGAGGCGAAAGGCATTCTCGTGTTCACCTCGGGTGATGACGTCGTAACTGCCGTGATCGACCACAAGCCGGCAGTGTTGCTGTCGGGATACGCGACCGCAGAGTCGATGGTGGGTCCTGACCAGGCAATCGCGGACTACGAGCGCGTCGCAGTGGAGTCGCGGGGGCACTGAGCTGGTCCCGCGTCGCCTTTGTCCATATTCCGGTGTAGTTTGCTGCAGCGACGTGTAGCAATTTTTTCCGGAGGAGTGCGCTGGTGGCGCGGGTAATCGCGACAATCAATCTCAAGGGTGGCGTCGGCAAGACCACGACTACGGCCGCTCTGGGTGAGTTCATGGCCGCTGAATTCGGTCAGCGGGTCCTGCTCGTGGATCTCGATCCGCAGACCAATCTCACGACGATGATGATCGGAGAGGAGCGGTGGCGGGAACTCAACGAGCTCGGCCGTACGCTTGCCACGCTCTTCCATCGTGCTGTGGATCCGGACGCCGACGCATTCGACATCGAGAAGGCATTGCAGCACGACGTTTCACCCGTGACAGCGGTGCGCGGGGTCGATCTTCTCGCGTCTTCGCTGGATCTCATGGAAATCCAGGAAGGCCTGAGCTTTCAGCAATACGCCGATCCCGAATCGCATCGGCCGATCGAGGTCCTGCACTCCGCGCTCGACCGGATCGGCGACGACTACGACTACATCCTCGTCGATTGCCCGCCGAATCTCGGGATGCTCACCCTCAACGGACTCCGCGTCGCGGACGGCTACATCGTCCCCACGATTCCGGACATACTGTCCACGTACGGGATTCCGCAGTTGCAGCAAAGGGTGGAGAAGTTCTCCGACCGCACGGGTCATACGATCCGTGAGCTCGGCCTGGTGATCACCAAGTACCGCAGCGCATCGAGTCTGCATCGCACGATTATCGAGCAACTTCAACGCGACGACAGGATCGCCAACGTCGTTCCCGCGTGGATTCCCGAAGCGAACCAGATCGCAGCGTCGGCAGAGTTCGTTCCGTACGGCACTCTCAAACGCAAATACGGTGGCGCAGGACAGTTCGATGCCCTGCGCATGCTCACCGAGACGATTCTGATGAATGCCCAGGTGTACTTGTGAGCACGGGTGGTCTCGACAGCAACTCTGGTTCCGGCAGCGATGTGTCCGACGCCCGGTTGCGGGTTCAGATCGGGGAGGCGAGTGCCGCGCTGCTTCGCCTGAACAGCACTGCTCCGAACGCAGCGGGGTCGCTCGTCGCGCTCGTTCGGGTGATTGCGGACGAAGCCGCACGCAACAAACGATTCGCCAACGCGATCGCCGGTGCGCTCGGGCCTGCAGCCGCGGCCGGAAATGTGGTTCCTGCCCCAACCCGGCAGGCCCCAGCCCGGCAGGCCCCGGCTCGGCGTGCCAAGCGTGCACCCGGCCCGTTCGACCCGTTCGAAGTGTTCCGTGACGGGGGAGAAGCGGGTCTTCGCGACAAGCTCGCCTTGCTCGATGTCGACCGGTTGAAGGACATCATCGCAGAGCACGCGATGGACTACGACAAGCTCGCGATGCGCTGGCGCACCCCGTCCAAGCTGCAAGAACGCATCGTCGATCGTGTCAAGGCGTTGTCCACCAAGGGCGATGCCTTTCGGTAACCGGTACGGGGACTATCCGGCATCCGGTATGTAACCGTATGGTTGGCCCATGGAAGAGTCAGCCGACAGGGGCGTCCGGGCGTTTGTCACCGATGTCGTTCAGCGAGGCGGAAGTGCTACACAGCTGAAGGGCTCTCGTTCTGTGCGGGTCAAGGGGGTGGACGGGCGCAGTTGCGTCGTCCGGGTGCGGTCGACCACCAGAGATCAGTGGATGGCGCGCCGGCAGGACGGCACACCGGGCAGCGATCCGACGGGGTCGTCGTACTGGGTGTTCGTGGATCTGGGCAAGGAATATCCCGAGTTCTACATGGTCGAATCCGACGAGGTGGAATCAGGCATCGCGGCAGACGTCGAATTGTGGCTCGCCGAACGTCCCGGTCGTGTACCCACCGGCAGTCATCCGATCCCGATGAGCAGTATCGCGCACGGGCACGACCGGTGGGATTTGCTCAACCTCAACCGAGTTCGCGATTCCCGTCATAGCAAGGAAGTGTTGCGGCCGCGTACTCGGCCGGCGAAGGCGACCAAGCCTGTGGCCGAACCCGAATTCGTCGACCCCAGAACGGCGATCGTCGCGGACTTCGGCGGATATCGGATCCAAGCGCGCTTCGACCAGGAGAACAGCAACGTCGAGATCACCCGCGGACCGATGGAAGGCCGTCGATTCAGCCATCCCACCACCGCGGCGAACGCGGTCACGAAGTTCGTCAGCGATGACGACGCCGAATATGATGGCTGGACCTTCTGGCGTCTCGACGATCAGTCGGGTGATCCCCTCGGAAAGCGACTGTTGCACAGCGGATAAGCGACTCAGTTCTTGCGCTGCATCCCCCACTCGATGGCGGGGCAGGTGTCCATGACCATCGCAACCCCGGCGTCGATCGTCCGCGCGAAGGCGTCCTCGTCGATCACGCCGAGCTGGAACCACACGCCCTTCGCACCGATCCTCACGGCCTGATCGGCGAACTCGCCGGCGGCGTCGGACCGGCGGAACACATCGACGACGTCGATGGGGAACGGTACGTCGGCGAGGGTCGCGAAGCCCTGCTCGCCGAAGACCGTCGGAGCTTTCGGGTGGATGGGCACCACCCGCTTCCCACGCTCGCGGAGCAGCTTCGCGATGCGGTATGCGGTTCGGTTGGGGTCGCCCGAGAGGCCGACCACTGCCCATGTCGCGCAGTCGTCGAGCATGAGGGACACGGAGTCCGGGTTCTGCCATGCGGTGCTCATGTTCTCCACGGTACGTACGGGTCGCGGAGTAGGAGTCACACTCCGCAGAATGCTGCGGTCTGCTGTGGGGGAACCGCGTCGAGCAGTGCTTGCGCGGGCGCACTCAGAGCAGGGTCGTCTGCGAGCCACGCGACGGCCGGGCAGTCTGCGAGCCGGTATCCGTGTTCGGCGGGGGAAGGCGCACCTTCGGTGAACGCGCCGAGGACGTCATCCGTCAACTGGCTCGCCGACCCGTATACCGACGCGGCGACGGAGAAATCGGGCCCGAACGACGCCGATGCGTGGAACGAGCGGTCGTCGCTCCAACCCCACTTGGTGCCGATCACCCCGGCGAGCAACGCGGTGCCGAAGTTCTGCGGGTAGCCGTCGGCTGCGGTCTCGTGGGCGGAGGCCATCGCGCCCAGTACGGGGGATCCCGGGTCGGTGCGCTTCTTCGCTTCGAGGTAGGTCACCATGTCGTGCGTCGATGTGGTTCCGAACCCCCAGTACCCGGGCACGTGGGTGTCGACGAGACCGAACTCGGCGGCCGTCGTGGAGATCGCCTGCGGGTATTTCGCATGCAGCCGGTCGGCGATCGAATCGTCCGGCGCCCGGATCATCTCGACGGCGTCGGCTTGATCGGCCGGATCACCTTGCCGAACAACATATTCGGCGAGGTACAGCTTGACGATGGAGACCCCGGCACGCGACTCGTGCTCGTTCGCAGTACCTGCGCGCGTACCGGACGGCGTGTGTGCGAACGAGATCTGTGCGGCGTTCGGTGCCACGATGGTGCCGTTGCCGTCGACGATGGGAGTGGGCGCGGCTGTCGCCGTCCCCGCTGAGGCCAGGGCGATGGCGGCTGTTGCGAGGAGAACTCTCGCCGAGGTTCGCATGGGCACTGATGTTACCGGTGTCGGCGGTGGGTTCGGATCCCAGTGAGCCGAACGGTCGACGCGTCGCGGTCGCGTTGGAAAGCTGCGTGGAGGCATTGAACGACGACCCAGGAGCCTCACATGACCCTCAGCGAACTCGAGCGCCCGGTAGCAACTGCGGAGGAGATCTACCGCGCCGGAGGAATCGTGGTCACCAAGCTCGGAGAGAACATCGGCGCCCGGATCGATGGGGTGAAGCTGTCCGGCAATCTGTCGTCCGAGACCGTCGAAGCCATCCGTTACGCGCTTGCCGTGAACAAGGCGATCGTCTTCCAGGGGCAGGAGCATCTCGACGATGAGGGCCAGTGGGCGTTCGCGGGTCTTCTCGGTCAGCAGACGCAGTCGCACCCGACGGTGCATTCGAAGGGGAAGCGCCTGCTTCCGATCGAGGGCGCCGCGAACAGCTGGCATACCGACGTCAGCTTCGTCGATCGCATCCCGAAGGCGTCGATCCTGCGAGCCGTGACCCTCCCGCCGTACGGGGGTGCGACCACGTGGGCGTCGACGACCGCGGCCTACAACCAGCTTCCGGATGCGTTGAAGTCGTTGGTCGACAACCTGTGGGCACTGCACACGAACCTGTACGACTACGCGGAGAAGCTGGATGCCGGAAGCACCGATCCCGCTCTCACCGACGAACGCAAGCAATATCAGGACGAGTTCCGCCGCAACACCTACGAAACAATCCATCCCGTCGTCCGCGTTCATCCGCAGACGGGGGAGCGCACCTTGCTCCTCGGGCACTTCGTCAAGGAATTCGTGGGGTTGAAGTCGTCCGAGACGACCGCGCTCCTGCAGCTCTTGCAGGCGCGAGTCACGAAGCTCGAGAACACCTTCCGCTGGGCCTGGTCGCCGGGTGATGTCGCTGTGTGGGACAACCGCGCCACCCAGCACTACGGAATCGCCGACTTCGGCGACCACACCCGTCGCCTGCACCGGATCACGCTCGCGGGCGATCTGCCGGTCGGGGTCGACGGCACCGGGAGTCGTGTGGTGCAGGGGGACGCATCGGAGTACTCGGTGGTCGAGACCCCGTCGCGCCTGCCGGGCTTCGAGAGCGCCTGACATCGGTGCCGGAAATGCTGGTTGATGTACCGAAATATCGGACACCAATCAGCATTTCGGCGTCTGAGTCAGCCTCCGAGGGCAGCTCCCGCCGGCCCGAGATCGAGGAAGACCGTTTCTCCGTTGGCGTCGTCGAGCCCGTCGTTGTCGGTCACGACGTACAGATTGCCGTTGCCGGCGACCGCCGCACCTTCGACCTTCTCCTGCACGTAGCCGCGGGTCGCCTGCAGGTCCGGTAGCAGGTCGCGTGCGAGGGTCTTCGGCAGCACCTGCGGAGTCTCGTTGGCTGTGGCGACTCCGGCGTCGGTGGGGATCTCGACTCGATAGAGCGCCTTCACGCGAGCATCAGGGCCATTGAGCTTGTCGCGCTCGAGGATCAGCAGTGCGCCGTCGTGGACGGCGATCTCGGACAGGCCGATCCAGTCACCCTCGGCGTCGGTGCTATCCAGTTGGTAGCCGAACCACTCCCATTCGCCGCTCTCCGGTGTGTAGCGGCCGATGCGTGCGACTCCCTCGTCGTCACTGTCGATTTCGCGTTGCAGCACCACCCAGACAACGTCTCCGTCGACGGCCACACCTTCGAGGCCCTGACCACCGAGGCCGGCAGCGATGTCGTCGGGCAGCGCGACCCGCTCCTCGATGCTTCCGTCTGCGGCCACCACGACCAGCTCGTTTCCAGGGCCCTCCTCACCCTCGACGGCGAGCACGAACCCACCAGCAGGACGCGCAGACAGGCCTTCGACATCGAGCGTGACGGGCGCACCGTCTTCGGTGATCACCAGTTCGCTCTCGATCAGCGCAGGCGTCTGCGACACATCCACACTCAGCACCCGCGCCGGGCCGTATGCAATATCGGTGGCGGTGAACAGCCGGTTGTCGTCGAGCGGGTCGGCGGTCAGTGCGCCGAGTGCGCCCCAGCCGATGGGAACACCGTCGATGTCTCCGGAGACGATCGACGGGAACGCCGGGGTTCCCGCGTTCTGCGTGAACGCGTCGCCATATCCGTAGACGTTGATCGACGCACGTACCCGAGCCTCGGCATCGTCCGTTTCCGATGCGATGACGAGCAGGTCGCGCTGCGGAATCGGCAGGATCCCTTCGGGGCCCGGTGTGGTCGGGAGAATCTGCACGAACTCGGGTTCCGCGGGATCGCTGACGTCGTACACCGCGACGAAGTTGCTGCGTTCCGATGCCACGAGCGCCGTCGGCCGGCCTCCGATATCGGTGATGGCGAGTCCTTCGGGCTCAGGACCCTTCGCTTCGGCTCGGCCTTCGATGTGCAGACCGGTGCGCACCGCAAGCTGGGAGAAGGTGTTACCGGCGTCCCACACGACGTCGCCACTCGCGGCGTCGAAGACGGTCCAGCCGCGGGTGCCGCCCTTCCAGTCGCCCTCGTTGGCGGTGGCGAGGTGGTCGTCACCGATCCAACCGATGGCGTCGGGTTCGCGGGGTGTGTCGGCGATGGATCCGGTCTGGTCGAGCGCGCCGTCCTCTGCGGTGTCGATCCCGTCGACGGAGACGGTTCCGGCACTGAAGATCGACGTCACCTCGCCGGTGGGTCCGTCGATGATCGCGATGCCGTTGTTCTCCTGCAGCGAGAGCGCAACCTGGCCGCGGGAATTGATGCTGACGTATTCGGGCTCTAGGTCTTCGGGGGTGTCGAGGCCGGCGTCGCGGGCCTGCTCGACGTCGAAGTCGACCTTGCGTGTCGTCCAGGAGGTCGGTTCGCCGGCCATGTCGATGAGCTGCAGGAAGCCCGTCGGCGCCTGCGGGAGGTCGCCTTCCTCGCCGCCGTCCGGTGTGAATTCCTCGTCGCGCTGATTCTCCATCGCGACCGCTGCGAATGTGCTGTCGGGACTGACGGCGATCGAGTCGGGCTGACCACCGAGGTCGATGCTGTGGACGCGGGTGCGGTCGCTGACCCGCACCACATCGACGCGTCCCGACGGGTTCACGAAGTCGCCGCCGCTGGTATCGACGACGACGAGAACGAACTCCCCGAATGCCACCACCGAGGTCGGCTGGTCGTCGGCGTTGCCGAGTTCGACCAGCGACAAAGTTCCCAGCCCGACCGGGCTCGTCGGGTCGCGCACGTCGACGAATCCGATGCGTTCGGCCGTCGCATCGGTGTAGATGACCGTGTTGCCATCGGGGGTGACGGTGGAGATCTCGGCGACTGTCTCGGTCTCGAGAGGCTCGTCGGCGGGCCGGTTCTCGAACACCGAGTAGGTGGCCTGCCGGTGGTAGCGTTCCGAATCCGGAACATTCCAGTCGATCGACGACGTGGCCCGCGGAGTGTCCTGGGCGGGTTCGTCCGATCCGCCTCCGTCATTCGTCGAGCATGCGGCTGTCATCAGTGCTGCGATAGCAGCGATTGCCGCGAGGCGGCTTCGGTTCGTCGTCGTCATTCGTCCTCTTTTTCCGGTTCTGATTCGATCGTGAGAGCCTGTCGCCCGTGGATGACCCGATGGGGATCTCCGGGTGAACGCCGGGAGTCGACGAGGTGTCCGGTACTTCACGTACTCCGGAGGTTGTCCACAGGCGGCGGATCGATCCACAGAACCGGCCGGGCTGGACGTCTTCGGACCGACGTGATCTTGTCAGGGAGAAGCTGCGGGAGGACGCGCTGCGGGATCCGGGCTGGACGTGATCCGCTGGACCTGGGCGGAACTGGCCCATTTCGACGTCGTTGTCCGACGTTTCGAGCGAGCGTGGGCCCGTAGATGTCAGAAATGACGGTATGTGTTCGATATTCCGATACACCAACCAGCGTTTCCGGCGCTCACCTCGGTAGCGGCAGGTGGGCCTGATTCCGGCAATCCACCGCCACCCGATGGGACGAGGTCTAGGCTCGGGGCTACCGGCCTGTTCCGGGCGAGTCAGGCATGCGGCGGACAGGTGCCGGTGGAATGCCGCACGTCGGCGCCGCGGTCGTCCGGGAGGTTCGTCCATGAATCCGGTGGTGGTGGAGGCTCGAGCAACCAGGCCTTATCCGGAACGACGCGCCCGCAAGGGAGCGGTGCTCTACAACCTCATCACGACGACCGACCCGAAAACGCTCGGGATCATGTACATCGTCACGGCGTTCGCCTTCTTCCTGGCGGGCGGGCTGATGGCGATGCTGATGCGCACCGAACTCGCCGTGCCGGGCCTGCAGTTCCTGTCGACCGAGCAGTACAACCAGTTGTTCACCATGCACGGTGGCATCATGTTGCTGCTCTACGCGACACCCATCGTGTTCGGCTTCGCCAATTACATCCTCCCGTTGCAGATCGGCGCGCCCGACGTGGCGTTCCCACGATTGAACGCGTTCAGTTACTGGCTCTTCCTCTTCGGTGCACTGGTCGTCCTGTTCGGTCTGATCACTCCCGGCGGCGGCGCCGATTTCGGGTGGACCTCGTACATGCCTCTCGCCAATGCGATCCACTCGCCTGGTATCGGTGCGAATCTGTGGTTCGCAGGTCTCGCGGTCACCGGCCTGGGCACGATCCTCGGCGGCGTCAACATGATCACCACCGTGGTGTGCATGCGTGCGCCCGGTATGACCATGTTCCGGATGCCGATCTTCACGTGGAACGTGTTCATCACGATGATCCTGATCCTGCTGGTATTCCCCTTGCTGACCGCGGCGTTCATGGGAGGTCTCGCCGACCGGCTTCTCGGCGCTCACATCTACGACCCCGAGACCGGGGGAGTGCTGCTCTATCAGCATCTGTTCTGGTTCTTCGGGCATCCCGAGGTGTACGTCGTGGCTTTGCCGTTCTTCGGGATCGTGAGCGAGGTCTTCCCGGTCTTCAGCCGCAAACCGATCTTCGGATACTCGGGTCTGGTCTACGCGACCATCGCGATCGCCGCTCTGTCGGTTGCCGTGTGGGCGCACCACATGTACGCGACCGGTGCGGTACTGCTGCCGTTCTTCTCGTTCATGACCTTCCTCATCGCGGTGCCCACCGGGGTGAAGTTCTTCAACTGGATCGGCACGATGTGGCGAGGGCAGATCACGTTCGAGACGCCGATGCTGTTCGCCATCGGTTTTCTCATCACCTTCCTGTTCGGTGGTCTGACCGGGATCATCCTCGCCTCGCCGCCGCTGGACTTCCACGTCCACGACACCTACTTCGTGGTAGCCCACTTCCACTACGTCCTGTTCGGCACGATCGTCTTCGCGACCTACTCCGGGATCTACTTCTGGTTCCCGAAGATGACGGGCCGGTTGCTGGACGAGCGACTCGGGAAGTGGCATTTCTGGCTGACGTTCGTTGGGTTCCACGCCACGTTCCTGGTGCAGCACTGGCTCGGTAACGAGGGGATGCCTCGCCGGTACGCCGACTACCTGCCGTCCGACGGTTTCACGACGCTCAACACGATCTCCACCATCGGCGCGTTCGTCCTCGGCGCGTCGACGTTGCCCTTCGTGTGGAACGTCTTCAAGAGTTACCGCTACGGGCAGGTCGTCACCGTCGACGATCCGTGGGGCTACGGTAATTCGCTCGAGTGGGCCACCACGTGCCCGCCGCCGCGCCACAACTTCACGGAACTGCCGCGTATCCGGTCGGAGCGCCCGGCATTCGAGCTGCACTACCCACACATGTCGGATCGGATGCGTGCCGAGTCCCACGTCGGCCCGGGTTCACAGAAGCACAATGCGGTTGTTGTCGAAGGCGCCGACCGCACGCCACCCGATACCTCGTACGACCGACACTGACCTATTTCTGGGCGAGCACTGCCTCGAGCGATTCGTCCGCGACACCGACAACGAGAGCACGCGCCCGATCCACGACGTCCTCGGCGGGACGACCGAGGACGGTGAGTGCCGCGGTCGCGAGGATCTCGGGGAGCTGCGCGTCGATCACCTGCTCGTCCATCTGCCGGTCGGCGCGGATGTCGATGACCGACTCCACGAGCCGGAACGGCAGCTCGGCGCGCGGATCGCTGCCGGCGAGTGGCCCGCCGCCGAGCACCTCGGCGGCGAGGTCGCGGTAGCGGCGCGCGAGGCGAAGGCGGCCTTCCCTGAACGCCTCGAACGGCTCGCTGCGGACCTCCGGCAGCATGTACAGCGCGCCGAGGTTCCATCGTCCTGCGCACAATTGCGCGGCGTCGAACCACGTCAGCGCACACAACAGCACCGCGGCGGGTTCGGAGTCGTCGAGACTCTCGTCGAACTCCACGGTCGGAGCGATGGTGGCGTCGAGAAGCGTGGCGAGGATGTCGTTCTTCGTCGCGAAATGGTTGTAGAGCGACGCCTGGCGGATGCCGACCGCGTCGGCGATCTGTCGCGTCGAGGTGGTCGCGAAACCGCGCGTGCTGAACAGCTCTGCGGCGGCGTCGAGGATCTCCGCGCGGGCGGTGGTGCCCGGGCGTCGAGGGCTTGTCAGCCGGGGACGGCCTGGTCCTGCTCTGGTCACGTCACCACCATGGCACATCGAGTTATGTTGCTACCCAATCGCATCGATGTGTGAGCGTTACGTCATCAGCTGGAAACATCGGCCACACACTCGTTACGCCGGGGACATCCTCCGAAGATGCGCGCTCTGAAAACTGTCACTCGACAGTTACCCCGTCCGCCACGAATCGGAGCACCATGACCGAGACACTCGCGACAGCCACGACCCACGCCGCCAGAGAACACGCACGCGCCCAGGCCGGAACCGTTACCGACGGCATGCCGATCGTGCCGGCGTCGGCGTGGCCCACCCCGCCCAACGGTCGGTGCGTGTCGATGACCTGGGCCGAGACCGTGCCGGGCGGCCGCTACACCAGTAAGGTCCTCGCACGCGGCACCCGCCTGCGCCTACGAGATCTCGACGGCGCCGCGTGCGCGCACCTCCTCCTGTTCCGTGCCGACGCCCCGCACGAACGGCTCAACGTCGCCGACACCGTCAAGGTGCCGTGGCAGGCCTACCTCGGCGCCGGGCACCCACTGCTCTCGGATCAGGGACGCGTACTCGCGACCGTCGTCGCCGACACCTCCGGTCACCACGACGCTCTGTGCGGCACGAGCCACGCGGCGGGAAACACCGCACGGTACGGCGCCGGTGCGCTGCATTCGTCGTCCCCCGCGGGACGTGAACTGTTCAAGGTCGCCGCCGCCAAGCACGATCTGCAGCCGCGCGACCTCCCGCCGTCACTGTCGTTCTTCCACGGCATCCGTGTCGGGGACGACGGCACGCTCACCAGCACCGGAACCGCCGGCGCCGGGGCGTACGTCGATCTGCTCGTCCACCTTCCAGTCGTCGTGCTCATCGCCAACACCGCACACCCTCTCGACCCGGACCCCGAGTTCGTCACGACCCCACTCGAAGTGACCGCGTGGCGCGCCGCAGACGACCTCGACTCGATCGACACCACCGAACCCGAATACCACCGCGCGGTGCTCAACACCGAAGACGCCTGGGCTGCTGCCGAACCCGGAATGGAGAACTGACCCGTGACCGCCACCCTCGATACTGCTGCCCTCGTCCCCGGAACCGTCGTGCTCGACGAGAGCGTCGAGCCGCGCGGCCCCTGGTCTGCGGTCATCGCCGCTGGCGACGTCCTGACCATCGTCGACCTCCACGGCAACCAGGCCGTCGACACCCTGATCTACGACGCCCACGACACCACCTCCCGCTACAGTGCCGCCGCAACCGTTGCGGGGCAGGGAAACCTGTTCCTCACCACAGGCTCGGTTCTGCGCGACTCCGACGGCGAACCCCTCATGACGTTGGTCGGCGACGAGGTCGGCAATCATGACACCGTCGGCGGTGCCTGCTCGCAGGAATCCAACACCCTCCGCTACGGGCACCACACCAAACACCAGCACGCATGTGTCGAGAACTTCCTGATCGAAGGTGCCGAGTGGGGCCTCGGTAAGCGAGATCTGGTCTCCAACATCAACTTCTTCATGAACGTGCCCGTCGAGGCCGACGGCACCCTGGGAATCGTCGACGGCCTGTCCGCACCCGGCAAGCGTCTCGCGATCCGGGCCGACCGCGACGTGCTGGTGCTCGTCTCCAACTGCCCGCAGATCAACAACCCGTGCAACGGTTTCGATCCCACACCCGTGCGGATGATCGTCACGCGCCCACAGGAGGTGTGAGTTCGCCATGACCACGAAGATCACCGTCGAGCGTCCCGGAATGCTCACCACCGTCCAGGACTACCCGGGTCGCGCCGGCTACTGGCAGATCGGTGTGCCGCCGTCCGGACCGATGGACGACCTGTCGTTCCGTCTCGGCAACACCGCGCTCGGAAACGACGAGGGCGCCTCCGGCCTCGAATCCGCAATGGCCGGTCCGGCCCTGCGATTCACCGAGGACACCGTGGTGTGCGTGACGGGCGCCCCGGTCACGGTGCGCGTCGACGGTGCGATCGTGCCGCAGTGGCGGCCGGTCACGGTCCCGGCGGGCGGACTGCTCGACGTCGGAACGATCGAGGGGCCGGGTCTGCGTGTCTACGTGTTGGTAGCCGGCGGCCTCGACATACCCGAATTCCTGGGCAGCACAGCCACCTTCACTCTCGGAGCATTCGGTGGTCATGAGGGCCGCGCACTCCGCGACGGTGACGTACTCGTCGTCGGCGACATCTCGTCGGATCAGAGCGCCGCAGTGCCCTCCGAGCACATCCCCGCTCTGACCACACACTGGCGGATCGCGGTCACCGAGGGCCCGCACGGCGCACCGGAGTTCTTCACCCGTGCCGACATCGACACCCTCTATGCCACCGACTACGAGGTGCACTTCAACTCCGATCGCACCGGTGTCCGACTCGTCGGCCCGGTACCGGAATGGGCCCGGACCGACGGCGGCGAAGCAGGGTTGCACCCGTCGAACATCCACGACAACGCATACTCCGTCGGGGCCCTCGACTTCACCGGCGACACCCCGATCCTCCTCGGACCAGACGGTCCGAGCCTCGGCGGCTTCGTGTGCCCGTTGACCGTGGCGTCCGCCGACCGCTGGAAGCTGGGGCAGCTCGCCCCCGGCAACACGATCCGGTTCGTGCCGGTGCGTGCGGAGCGCGTCGCCTCCCGCCGCGCACTCGGTACCGAGCGTCGCGCAGGGTTGTCGCTGGTCACTTCCGCGGGCGGAGATGGTGACGACGGTGTGCTCGCCCGGCGCGACGGCCACACCGCCGTCACCTACCGGCGCAGCGGCGATGACAACGTGCTCGTCGAATACGGCGACATGACCCTCGATCTGGGTCTGCGTGCCCGCATCCACGCACTGCACCAGCGGCTCGACGCCGACCGCCCCCGCGGCCTGCTCGAACTCACCCCGGGCATTCGATCGCTGCAGGTCAAGGTCGACCCTGACGTGCTGCCTGTGAAGACCCTGCTCGGCCACCTCGCGGACGTCGAGGACACCCTCGGCGACAGCGATGAACTCGAGGTGCCCAGCCGGCAGGTGCGGCTGCCGCTGTCATGGGACGATCCTGCGACGCGCGAAGCCATCCAGCGCTATATGCACGGGGTGCGTTCCGATGCGCCGTGGTGCCCGTGGAACATCGAGTTCATCCGCCGCATGAACGGCCTCGACGCCGTCGCCGACGTGTTCGACACCGTCTTCGCCGCCGAGTACATGGTGCTCGGGCTCGGCGACGTCTACCTCGGTGCGCCGGTCGCGACCCCGCTCGACCCGCGGCATCGGCTCGTGACCACCAAGTACAACCCCGCACGTACCTGGACGCCTGAGAATGCGGTCGGGATCGGCGGCGCGTATCTGTGCATCTACGGGATGGAAGGCCCGGGTGGCTACCAGTTCGTCGGACGCACCACACAGGTCTGGAACCACCGGCATCCACAACAGGCCGGTCCGTTCGAGGACGGCACCCCGTGGCTTCTGCGCTTCTTCGACCGGATCTCCTGGTACCCCGTCGATCCCGAGGAACTGCTCGACCTGCGCGCCGACCTCGCCGCGGGCCGCGGTGGGGGAGTGGAGATCACCGACGGTACCTTCTCGCTCGCCGAACACCGGAAGTTCCTGGCGGACAACACCGAATCGATCGACGCCTTCCAGCGAATCCAGTCCGTGGCGTTCGCGCAGGAGCGTGCACGGTGGAAGGAAGGCGGCGCGTGACGATTGCTACGGCGCTCTCGGGAACCCGTTTCGAGCGCACGCTGTTGAGGAAGCCGGAGCACCTGGACGACACGACGACCCGTGTCACCTGGCTGCAGGGACGCGCACTGTACTGCGATCTTCGACAGCCCGCCGCGTTGCCGAAGATCGGGGCACCTGCGCTTCGTGGCTCGGGTATCGGAGACCTCCTCGTGCTCGCTGATCAGGACGGATTCGCCGGCCCACTGTTCGACAACGGCGACCACGTCGAATGGGGCCGTACCGTTGCGCTGCACCCGGCAGGCCCGACACCGGACGCCGGCGCGCTGAGTGCGCTCGACCACGACACCCTCGTCGAGCGGGGCATATTCGAGGACTACATCGAGCACTGGCGGATCGCGGCCACCTCGCAGGACATCGACGAGTACCTGCTCGAGGACCTCGACACCGGTGCACCCGGCGTCCTCGTGCGGGTGGGCGGCGACTTCGCATTCGCCCGGGGTCGTACCGATGTGCTCGACCGTCCACTGGACGAGCAGATCCGCGGAGCCGCGAGCCTGCGCGCGGCACAAGACCTCCTCGACTGTGAGATCGCGCTCGGCGTCGTGCGTGGCGAGCAGTGGATCATCACCGCCTCCAGCCTCCCGTATCGGGTCGGTGCACACCTGAATCCGGTGTTCGGCGGCCGCATCGGTACTCGCGACCACGACCTCGACGGGAATCCCGTCGTGCGGTACTGGCAGCGACTCGACCTCGAATCCAGGAGAATCCCGTGACCTTCACCAGTATTCCGGTCATCGACGTCACCGCTCTCATGGCCGGTGGCGACGGACGCGACGCCGTGGTCGGTGAACTCGGCCGAGCAGCACGCGAGGTGGGCTTCGCTCAGATCATCGGTCACGGAATCGATCGCACCCTGATCGACGGGCTGAAGGACGCAGCCGAGCGATTCTTTGCGGAACCGGACGACACGAAAATGTCTGTGTACATCGGTAATTCCACCAATCATCGCGGATATGTCCCGGCGGGGGAGGAGGTATTTGCGGGAGCCACCCCCGATCACAAAGAGGCCTACGACCTTTCGATCGATCTCTCGGCCGACGACCCGGACTATCTCGCGGGCAATCCGTTACTCGGGCCCAACCGGTGGCCCGCGCTCGACAACTTCGCCGGCCCCGTCACCGCCTACTACGACGCGATATTCGGTCTCGGCCGAGTTATCCTGCGCGCCTTCGCCGAAACCTTGGGTGAGTCGCCGGATCTCTTCGATCGGTATGTCACCACACCGCCGGCGCAGCTACGGATGATCCACTATCCGCACGACCCGAGTGCCGATGACCGGCCCGGCATCGGTGCCCACACCGACTACGAGGTGTTCACGCTCCTGCTGCCCACGGCGCCGGGACTCCAGGTCGTCAATGCCGAGGGCACCTGGATCGACGTTCCGTACCGCGACGACGCGTTCGTACTGAACATCGGTGATCTACTGGAGATTTGGACCAACGGGATATTTACAGCGACGTCACATCGGGTGCGTAAGGTAGCCGAAGAGCGTTACTCGTTCCCGCTCTTCTTCAATGTCGACTACGACACGTGGGTCGAACCCCTGGATCGATTCGTCGGCGAAGACGGTCCGCGGTACGACGGTGTACGAGCGGGCGAGCACCTGTTCGCGCAGACCGCCCAGAGTTTCGTCTATCTCCGTCGCCGTCTCGCTGATGGCGAGATCGCTCTTCCCGACAATGCACGCCCTCTCTACTCGCTCGGACGCGAAGCCCAACGCAGCGCTCCTGCCGTCTGACCTTCTCGATGGAGCTGTCATGATCATCACCGGTGTCGCCGTGTGCCTCGTAGTTCTGCTCGGGGCCGGTTTCTATTCCACTCGTAAAGTTCGCGGAGATACCGGGAACTTCCTCTTGGCCGGCCGCTCACTGGGCGCGCCCGTCATCGCGGTCCTACTCATGTCGCAGGTCATCGACTCCAACGCGACTCTCGGCAGTGCAGACCTGTCCGCCGCATTCGGTTTCTGGGCCGGCGCTGCGATGCCACTGGGTATTGCAGTGAGTGTGCTCCTCGTGGGCCTGTTCTTCGCGAAGAAGCTACGCGCTACCGGAGTGGTGACCCTTCCCGAATACTTCGGGCAGAGGTTCGGGCGTAGCACCGAGATCACCGCGTCGGTCCTCACGGTTGTGAGCTTCGGGATCCTGCTCGCGGGCAACCTGGTCGCGTTGGGTTACCTGCTCGAATACTTCCTGGGCCTGAACTACACGATCGCAGTGCTGGTGATCATCCCGTTCGTGCTCGCCTACACCATGGCCGGTGGGATGTTCGCCAGTGTCTACACCGGCATGGTGCAGTTCGCCGTCATGGTCGTGGGGATCATCTCGCTCCTCGTGTGGGTCGCGGCCGGTCCCGGGTTCTCCAGCCCTGAGGGTCTCGGTATCGGAAACCTGGGTCAGCTCACCGATCCCGCGCAGGGCGCAGCGATCAACTGGGCGACGATCGTCGCGCTCGGCCTCGGCAACCTCGTCGCCATCGACCTGATGCAGCGCGTGTTCTCCGCCAAGTCGCCGCATGCCGCGCAGCGCGCCTGCTTCTCCGCAGCGACGGGCATCCTGCTGCTGTGCGTCCCGCTGTCGTTCGTCGCACTCGCTGCGGTCTCCATCGTGGGCGACAGCGCAGCCGACGCTCCGATCCTGTACGTGCTGCTCGGCCAGTACACGCCGCAGTGGCTGTCGATCCTCGTCCTGTCGGGTCTCGTCACGGCGTCGCTGACGACGATCAGCGGAATCCTGCTGTCCACCGCGACTGTGCTGGTGCGCAACATCTTCCGGGTCGGTGGCGAGCACGCCGCGATGTCGTCGGACGTCATGAAGGCGACTCGCTGGGCGATGCTCCCGATGGCGGCGCTCGGTGCGATCGTCGCACTGCGAGTCCCGCAGACCGGCATCCTGCTCACCCTCACCTTCGACCTGCTGCTTGCATCGCTGGTGGTGCCGTTCATCCTCGGCCTGTTCTGGACTCGCGGTGACGGAGTTGCCGTCGCCGCGGCTGCGATCGTCGGTATCGGGGTGCGCGTCGGGTTCTTCGTCCTCACACCCACGATCTACGGCGTCGACAACACCCTGCTGTACATCCCGAACGATCTGGTGTCGGCCGACGTCGACGGGTGGACGACATTCCTCGCCGTGATCGTCTCGCTCATGGTGTACGTGGGCGTGGCGCTGGTGCGACGGCCGACTCCGACGCCGATTCCCGCTGCAACCTCGGGCCCGGAGAAGGAACTGATCGCGGTGTAGATGGAATCACCCGAAGCGCGGTCGGGACCCACCGGTAGTGCCGGTGGGTCCCGACCGCGCGTTTGCGCAGGTCATGGTTGGTCACCGGGTGTTTGCCGGATCTTTCCCAGACGAGAGGGCGGCAGTCGTGTTGGAGAGGTACAACAGATGAGGTTAGCCTCGAAGTCGGCGTGAAATCCTGAAACGTCGCCGAACGGAAGCGAGTGATCATGACCGGCTCCGCCGAGTCAGAGCGAGTAGCCGAGTACCCGCGGCCGTCGCACACCCTCCTGCACCTCAGCGACACCCACCTGGTGGGTGGAACCGAACTGCTCTACGGCACGGTCGACAGCGACGCGCACATCCAGCGAATCGTCGACGACATCCGTGCGTCGCAGGTTCGGCCCGAGGCCCTGGTCTTCACCGGCGACCTCGCCGATCGTGGCCAGCCAGATGCCTATGTGAAGCTACGTGCGCTCGTCGAACCTGTCGCGGAGGAACTCGACGCCCGGGTGATCTGGGCGATGGGGAACCATGACGACCGCGCCGCCTTCCGTGAACGTCTGCTCGACCAGGCCCCGGGTTCCGGGCCGATCGACCAGGTCCACAACGTCAACGGCCTGCGGGTCATCACCCTGGACAGTTCCGTACCCGGGTATCACCACGGCGAGATCAGCCCTGAACAACTCGAATGGCTCCGAAGCGAACTCGAGGCGCCCGCTCCGTTCGGAACCGTGCTCGTACTGCATCACCCTCCGGTGCCGTGCGTGTTCGACCTCGCGGTGCTCGTCGAACTTCGAGACCAGACCGGGCTCGCCGACGTGGTGCGCAACTCGGATGTCCGCGCAATTCTGGCGGGTCACCTGCACTACTCGACCACGGCGACGTTTGCCGGAATCCCGGTGTCGGTGGCGTCGTCCACGTGCTACACCCAGGATCTCAACGTCCCGTTCGACTCGCAGCGCGGTCGCGACGGAGCGCAGGGGTTCAACCTGGTACACGTCTATCCCGAGACCATCGTGCATTCCGTGGTGCCGGCCGGCAGCTATGCCACCGCCGGTCGGCACGTCTCCGCTGAGGAGACTGCGCAGCGTCTCGCCGATGCGCGGGTCAGAATCCCGGAGAATCCGGAGCTCACCCTCAACGTCTGACCGGGGCGGTCACCGGGGGTAAGCGGTCTCCCACGGTGCGGGGATCGGATAGTAGTGGTCGAGGAACTGCGTGACCTTCGCGGTGCGCACTTCCAGGTCGACCTCGGGGGCGCTGCCGTCGTTGAGGCAGATGAAGTCGGTCTTGCGCTTCGCGAGCAGCGTATCGAGTTCTCGCAGGCCCGAGTGCGTCGTCGTGTCGACATAGTTCACACGGGCGGACTGCTGCTGCACCGCGCGTCCCGTCAGCAACGCGTAGTAGTGATAGAAGGAGTTCGTCACCGAGATGTTGTCGACTGCGCGGAACGGACTTCCTGCAGTTGCCATGAACTCGGTGTCGAATTCTCGCTCCATCTCCGCCACGATGCTCCGACGCAGCGGTGCCGGTGCATGTTCGAGGTGATGGGTGATCGTCACCCCGAAACGCTTTCGCAGCAGCCCTCGATTGACCCGCGCCGAGTTCTCGAAACCGCTACGTTCGCTGTGGTTCGGTCCGAGACCGATCCGAATGTCGGACTCGATGAACTTGCTGACCCCCGCCGGTGAGAAGAACACCTGGGGGTCCACCGAGCGACCGAAGAACATGTCGTCGTTGGAATACACGAAATGCTCCGCCAGTCCGGGAATGCGGTGCAGCTGCGCCTCGACGGCCTGTGAATTGTGCGTCGGCAGCATCGATTGGTCGGCGAAGAACTCCTCGCTTCGCACAAAAGTGACCCGGTCGTCGTCGGCGAGCCACTCGGGTCGATCGGAATCGGTCGCGACGAAGATCCGGCGAACCCAGGGGGCGTACATGTTCACCGAGCGAAGCGCGTACTTCAGCTCGTTGATCTGCCGGTAGCGTGCGGGGGAGTCGTCTCCCTCTCCGACCACATAGCTCTGCATGAGCTTGGCGCGCTTGGCCTGAAATGTCTTCGACGAGCCGTCGACCCACGAGAAGACGAGATCGATCTCGAACGGAAGGCCCGACGGATGCGCGTCGAACATGCCCTCGATGGTCGGCCAGACCCGTCCGTACCGCTCGACGGTGGTGGACACCAGTTCGCTGCGCAGCACCGTATTGCGTGTGAGCGCGTTCGCGCCGGGGAGTTCGAGTTCGTCGCCCCGTCGTCGCCACAGCTCGATCCCCACGCCGCTGGACGCGCCGTACCGTAGACCGCTCACAGGCTCCACCCGCGGACGATACAGCCGGAACGCGCGGGCCTTCCGCATCCGGGACAGGCGCCCGTCCGCTACGAGGACAGGTCGAAGTCCCTTCTTTCCCAGCGTTTTCGAATAGAACGGCTGGCCCGAACAGGCCGATGCCAGGCTCGCCTCGAGGATCTTCCGGTCGGCCCGATCGACAGCCAGGCAGGGGCGGTCGCCCTCTTCGCGGATCAGCGTGTACGCAATACCCGCCGTGTCGAGGACATCCCGGATGAACAGGAGGTCCTCGACCATCGCCTCGTGCGGCGTGGTCGTGGTGATGGGCAGCGCGTACCGGTCGATGGACCAGATCGGATCGAGTGGCCGATTCGGGATCGGCGCGAGTGCGGGAGTGGCCACCACACCCGGGTTCGCGGGGACATGGGACGTCGAGGGCTGTGCCTGGGTGATCGTGGAGTGCTCCGTTCGGTGAAATATTTCCGTTAGGACGTCATCCTAGTCGCAAATGTTCACCGAGAGAAGTGGGGGAAATCGCAGGTGAAACATGCTGGAAGCAAAGTTTGGTGTACGAGTGTTCGCTGAAGTTGATCCCCCAGGGGCGCCCACGGCGAAGTCCCCGCCCGAGAAGCTCGGACGGGGACCTCTGCTCGACTGTGCCGACTGCCTCAGGCGGACGCGGCCTCGCGCTCGGCGACGAGGTTGAGCGCGATGTCGACGATCATGTCTTCCTGGCCACCGACCAGCTTGCGCTTGCCGGCCTCGAGGAGCAGGGTGCGCACGTCGATGCCGTAACGGGCCGACGCCGCCTCCGCGTGACGCAGGAAGCTCGAGTACACACCGGCATAACCGAGGGTGAGGGTTTCGCGGTCGACGCGCACCGGGCGGTCCTGCAGCGGGCGGACGATGTCGTCGGCTGCATCCTGCAGCTTGAACACATCGCAGCCGTGCTTCCATTCGTACAGATCGGCGACCGCGATGAACGCCTCGATCGGGCAGTTGCCGGCACCGGCGCCGTGTCCGGCGAGCGACGCATCGACGCGGTAGACGCCCTCCTCGACGGCGATGACACTGTTCGCCACCGACAGCGACAGGTTCTCGTGAGCATGGATACCGATCTCGGTGCCCTCGTTCAGGATCTCGCGGTAGGCACGGACGCGATCGCGCACACCGCCCAGGGTCAGCCGGCCGCCGGAGTCGGTCACATAGACGCAGTGCGCGCCATACGATTCCATGAGCTTTGCCTGCTTCGCGAGCTCCTCGGCCGGAGCCATGTGGCTCATCATCAGGAAGCCCGAGACATCCATGCCGATCTCGCGGGCGGTCGCGATGTGCTGTGCGGAGACGTCGGCCTCGGTGCAGTGTGTCGCGATGCGCACCGAGCGGACACCGAGATCCCAAGCGCGCTGCAGATCGTGGACGGTACCGACACCGGGTAGCAGCAGCGTGGTCAGGCGGGCGTTCCGGAGAACCTCGGCCGCGGCCTCGATCCACTCCCAGTCGGTGTTCGAGCCCGGGCCGTAGTTCACGGAACCGCCGGCGAGACCGTCGCCGTGCGCGACCTCGATCGCGTCGACACCCGCGTCCTCGAGGGCGGAGACGATGCGCTTGACGTCGGCCGGGGTGATCCGGTGACGCACCGCGTGCATACCGTCGCGGAGGGTGACGTCCTGAACGAAGACGGTGGTGTTGCTCATCAGGCGTTGTCCTTCTTCTGTGCGATCCGCTCTGCGATCTGGAGTCCGGCGGAGGTCATGATGTCGAGGTTGCCGGCGTACGCGGGCAGGTAGTGGGCAGCGCCCTCCACTTCGAGGAAGACCGAGACCTGGTGGGTCGGGCGGTTGCCGTCGACGAGCAGTGTCTCGACCGGCTGATCCTCGGGGATCTCGGTGATCTGCACCTGCTGCTTGAGGCGGTAGCCCGGCACGTATGCCGCGACGTCGCCGACCATCTTCTCGATCGACTGACGGATCTCGTCGTGCGTGGCCGGATCCGGGGCGTCCACGAGGCAGAACACCGTGTCGCGCATGATCAGCGGCGGCTCGGCCGGGTTCAGGATGATGATGGCCTTGCCCCGGCGGGCGCCACCGACCGTCTCGATTGCCGACGACGTGGTCTCGGTGAATTCGTCGATGTTCGCTCGGGTACCGGGACCGGCCGACTTCGACGCGATCGACGCGACGATCTCGGCATACGCGACCGGCACGACGCGGGACACGGCCGCGACCATCGGGATGGTGGCCTGGCCACCGCACGTCACCATGTTCACGTTCTGCGCGTCGAGGTGCTCATCGCCGTTGACGGCGGGAACCACGAACGGGCCGATCGCGGCGGGCGTGAGGTCGATCAGTCGCTTGCCCAGCGGAGCGAGACGCTCGTTGTTCGCGATGTGCGCCTTCGCGGAGGTCGCGTCGAACACGATCTCGATCTCGTCGAAGTTCGGCAGATTCACCAGGCCTTCGACGCCTTCTGCCGTGGTGGGCACCTTCAGGCGTGCGGCGCGGGCGAGGCCGTCCGACTCGGGGTCGATACCGACCATGGCGCCCATCTCGAGAACCTCGGAGGTGCGGAGAACCTTGATCATGAGATCGGTGCCGATATTGCCCGATCCGATGATCGCAACCTTGGTCTTGCTCATGCTTGCTTTCCTTCCACGAAACGGGCTGTCACGGTGCCCAGGCCGGACACGGTGACGGAGACGGTGCTGCCTGCGGAGACGGACGCCATCGGGCCGAGTGCACCCGACAGGATCACCTGGCCCGCCTTCAGCGGCTGGCCGAGTTCGCGGGCGGTCTGTGCGAGCCAGACGACGGCTTGGATAGGGTCGCCGAGGCAGGCGGCGCCGTTGCCGGTGGAGACCTCGGTGCCGTCGATCTCCATCGACATGGTGACGTCGACGGGTTCGATCTCGTCGAGGGTGCGGCGCTCGGTGCCGAGGACGTACACACCCGAAGATGCGTTGTCGGCGACAGTGTCGCCGAACTTGATGTCCCAGTTGGCGATCCGGCTGTCGCAGATCTCGAGAGCGGCGACGGCGTACTCGATGGCGCCTCGCACCTGGGCGGTGTCGAGCGGGCCGTCGACGAGATCGGAGCCGAGCACGAACCCGACCTCACCCTCGACCTTCGGCTGGATCAGCAGGTCCATCGGGATATCGGCGCCGTTGTCGAACGCCATGTTGTCGAAGAGCACTCCGAGGTCGGGTTGACCGACACCGAGTTGTTCCTGCACGGCCTTCGAGGTCAGGCCGATCTTGCGACCCACGATGACGGCGCCCGCCTCCGTGCGGCCCTCGTTGAAACGTTGCTGAACGGCGTAGGCCGCGACGAGGTCGCTCTCGCCGATCAGGTCGCGGATCGGAGCGGTAGGGGTGCCGCTCGCGGCGGCGGACACGAGGCGGTCCGCTGCGGCGGCAATGTCCGCCTCACTGACCGCGGTGGTGTTCGTGGGGTTGCTCATGACCTCTACTGTCCTGCTTCGAGGGCTCGAGAAACAATGGTTCGTCTCACTGAGCGATACGCTGTTTTCGTGACGGCGAATCTGGACACGGTGCTCGGCAAGGCGGTGACGATCCTTCGTGCCTTCCGGCCTGACGACAACGTTCTCCCGCTGGCCGAACTCGTCCGACGCACCGAACTCCACAAGGCGACCGTCCATCGCCTCGCCGGGGAGCTGGTCGCGAACCGATTGCTCGATCGGGTCGACGGCGGATACCGCCTCAGTGGGGGACTGTTCGAACTGGGGATGCGGGCCTCCGTCGAGCGCAGCCTGCTCGAGATGGCCATGCCGTTCTTGCAGGATCTCTACGAACGCACTCACGAAACCGTGCATCTGGGTGTGCGCGACGAACTCGATGTCGTCTACGTGGTGAAGCTCGGCGGTCACCGGCAGGCGAAGTCACCGTCGCGGACCGGTGGACGAAATCCGTGGTATTGCACCGCAATCGGAAAAGCGTTGCTGGCGCATGCGGACGGAGAACTCGTCCACGAAGCGCTGTCGATGCCCAAGGTCCGTCGCACGCCGCACACGATCGTCGCCCCCGGAATTCTGCGCACGCAGCTCGAACGGGTCGTCGAGACCGGTGTCGCATTCGAGCGGGAGGAATCGGCGCTGGGCATCACATGCGTGGCTGCACCGGTGTTCGGGATCGACGACGAGGTCATTGCGGCAATCAGCGTCACCGGCCCCACTGGTCGATTCACTCCCGAAGCCCACGTCGCGGCGGTGCGCGCGGCAGCGGAAGGGCTGCGCAGCACCGTCGGGCGACGTGAACGGTTGCGCTGACCGAATCCCTTGAAGCCTTGAGGCTCTATGTACATAGATCTGCTAGGGTCAGCCCATGCCTAGAAGAGCTAGGTATAGGAGGGTCATGTTCATCGAGAAGGACCTCGTGGCTGCGTCGGCCACGCCCCTGGTACTCGGGATTCTCGCCGAGGGTGAGTCGTACGGCTACGCGATCATCAAACGCGTCAACGAGCTGTCGGACGGTCGCATGCAATGGACCGACGGCATGCTCTACCCGCTGCTGCATCGGCTCGAACGCGCCGGCTGTATCTCGGCGTCCTGGCATACCGCAGAGAACGGTCGCCGACGGAAGCACTACACGATCACCGACGCAGGCAGGAACATGCTTGCCGAACGTGCCGCACAGTGGACGGTCGTCGCTGATGCCCTGCACCGGGTGTGGGACTCCGCAGTGCTGCCACCGGCCGCAGAAGGGTGGGTGTGATGGACATCGACGCGCAGCTCGAATCTCAGATCGCGCAGTGGCGAGGATATGTCTCGGGGCATCGGGTGATCTCGACATCCGATGTCGACGAATTGGAAGAACATCTGCGAGAGCAGGTTTCGGATCTGTCGACCGCGGGACTCACGTCGAGCGAAGCATTTCTCGTCGCTGTGGGGCGGATGGGCAGCGTCGACGACATCTCCCGGGAGTTCGCACGAGAACACTCCGACCGGTTGTGGAAACAACTCGTGCTGGTCTCGGCCGATTCATACGACGACGGCAGGCGCAGACCCAGTGAACTCGGCGTGGTTCTCGCCCTCGCCGTCGCAGCAGGGCTGGTCATCAAGGCCGGGGCCGAATGGCTTCCCGAACAGGTGCTCATGCGCAGCCTGAGCGTTCTGGTGCTGCCGTTCCTCGTTGCATACTTCGCGTGGAAGCGGAACATGACCGTTCCGGGGATTGCGGCACTGGCAGCGCCGTTCGTGGCGACTGCACTGGTGTTGAACGTCTACCCGTTCGACCATGGTGGAGACACCGAGATCATTGCGGCGATTCACGCCCCGATCGTGTTGTGGCTCGTGGTCGGTGCGGCGTACGCCGGCGGTGATTGGCGTTCGGATCGCCGACGCATGGACTTCGTCCGGTTCACCGGCGAATGGATCGTCTACATGGTGTTGCTCGCGCTCGGTGGGGGAGCGCTCATGGGCCTGACGGCAGGAACGTTCGCGGCGCTGGACATCGACATCGGGTGGTTCTTCGAAGCGTGGGTCCTCCCGTTCGCGCCGGTGGGCGCGATGGTGGTGGCAGCGTGGCTCGTCGAGGCGAAGCAAGCGGTGATCGAGAACATCGCGCCCGTGCTCACCCGGGTCTTCACGCCGCTGACGATCCTCATGCTGCTCGCGTTGTTCGCAGCATTCGTCGTCGCGTTCGTCTCGTCTCAGAGCGTTCTCGACGTCGACCGGGACCTGCTCATCCTGATGGACCTGATCCTCGTCCTCGTTCTGGGATTGCTGCTGTATGCCATCTCCGCTCGCGATCCCCACGCGCTGCCCGATGTGTTCGACGTGGCTCAGATGGTCCTCGTGGTGGCGGCGCTGGCCGTCAACGTCCTGATGCTCGTCGCCATGCTCACGCGCATCGTGCAGTTCGGCTTCACGGCGAACAAGGTAGTCGCGCTCGGATTGAATCTGGTACTGCTGGTCAACCTGTGCTGGGCAGCGTGGCTGGGCATCCGATTCATTCGCGGGCGGTGCGGATTCGGCGCTGTCGAACGGTGGCAGGTGCAGTATCTGCCCGTATACGGAGCATGGGCTGCGCTGGTGGTCGTCGCGATTCCACCCTTGTTCGGCTTCGTCTGAGTCGGCCTGTCAGAGTGCGACCAGGTGCTCGACCACGTACGGCCACGGGATGCGCTCCTGCTCGATCCTCAGATTGCCCGACCGTACCCGCGCGAGCGCCTTGTATTCGTGTTCGGTCAGATGCTGCGGGACATGGTTCGCCGGCGACGATTCCGGCACCGCGAGCTCGCGCCAGCGTTCGATCGTCGCCGAATCCATCAGCAGACTGCGCACGTGCGGCAGATGTTGTCGGAAGCGATCGAGTATCGCGAAGCCGTGCGTGTCGAGATCACCCCAATACACCACGACCGAGGCCGCGAGCCACGGCACGGTGGCCAGTTCGTGCACCGAATACCCACCTCCGTGTAGTGCCACCGTGGACGGAAGGTGGGGCAGGGCGTGCAGGCCTTCCTTGTTCTCCAGCACCAATGTGGTGGAAGGCTTTACCGGCAGGGAAGACAGCTCGTGGATCGACGTCGCGAAGATTCGGGGAGCCGACGGCAGCAGCGACCGGTCACACACTGCCACGTCGCACATCCGGGGCAGTGCCCTCACCCCGAGGTCGCGATCGCCGCGCACACCCTCGAGCAACGCCTCGACCGTGCCGCGATGGCGCGACACCCATTTCGTGTCGACTCCGGGAATCGGCAACTGACGAATGAACATGCCTGACCCCGGGTTGTCTGAGAACCACCGTACGACCGCAACGAGCCGTGCGAAGTTCTCCTCGTCCATTTCGAGCCACTTCGAGTGTGTCGAGGCGATCGCAGCAGCGAGCAGCGACGTGCCCGGTGCGAGCACGTCAGTCAGATGTTGTCGCCGGGCGGTGACGGTACGCCACTCGGGTGTGCGTCCGGCGGCCTCGGCGATTTCGGAGGCGCCACGCAACACGAGACGAACCGGTACCTCCTGGCGACCGAAGCTTCGCCATCGACGCAGCTCCCACTCGACGGTGCCGGGTCCGGAATACGCATGCCACGAGCGGACCCATGCCACGACAGCGTCGGGATCGTTCGCGACAGCAGCTTCGGCCGGTGGGTGCAATGCGATCGACAAGCTATCCGGTCCGCCGAGTTCTGGCTCTGCAACCCACCTTCCACGCCGGTGAGTGTAGGTGGTCCGGGCCTTACCGGCCACAGCCGACGGCGGCACGCACTTCACGGCTGAGCCTCGCCGGCGTCGCGGATCGGTAGCAAGGCCAACTGCGAGTACTTCTTGTCTCGAATGCTCACTGTCGCGACACCGTCGACGTAGTCGTCGAGTGTCTGCAGAAGCTTCAGTGGTGTCGCGAGCACCATGTGGAACCCGAACTGTGTGAACACATCCAGAGCACGCCGCGTGTATGCAGGGTCGGCACGGTCGAATGCCTCGTCGAGGATCACCGTTCCGTACCGCGGCAACTCCGCGCCGGCAGGGGCCAGTTGATACCGCAGCGCGGCCGCAAGGCAGAAGAACACCAGTTTCTGCGCCTGCCCGCCGGACAACCCCGAACTCGAATCGTGATAGTTGGTGTCGTGGCCTTCAGGATCAACCTCGACACCGATGAACCCGACGTGCAGGCGTGTGTCGAGCACAAGGTTTCTCCAACGGAGATCCGCCGGCTCCCCGGAATCCAGACGTTCGAGAACCGCAGCCATCCGATCGAATCGCCGCTCCGCTGCGGTGCGATCCTCCTCCTTCCACGAACCGCTGACGATCCCGACCAGTTCGGTGAGGAACTCGGACGCGGCAGGGGAGCGACGGTCCTTGACGTCGATCCGCAGCGTCCTGTCGGTATCGAACGGCGAGCGTCGCAGCGACTCGTTCACCGGTTCGATGCGCGACCGAATCTCACCCGCAGCCTTCTGGATCGCTCGTGTCAGTTCGCCGATGTTGCGATGCGACTGATCGCTGAGGAGGCGGAAGAACTCGTCCTCATACGCGGGCAGACCGTCGTTGCGCAACCGCGCCAACACAGCCAGCGCATCGTCCACGTACTCGGCGTCCGGCCGCATCTCGGCCCGCCTCGATTCCCACTCGGCGAGATACACGATGAGGATGCGGGTGATCGCCTGCTCGGCGTCGGACGTCGTCCGCCCCGCGGCGCGCAGTTCCTCGCCGATCGCGCGTCCTACCGTATGCAGGGTGCGGTCGATATTGTCGGCGGTCACTCGGCGCACGGCTGCGGAAAACCGTGCTCGAATCCGACTGGCGACTGCATCGGGAACACTTCCTGCACCATCGTTGCAGGCGTCATCGAGCCGCTTCTGCAGGCCATCGAGTTCGGCGCGATGCGTGTCGAGCTTCGCCCGTGCCGCCGACTGCGCCTCGCGTGCAGCTCGCCCCTCGAGTTCGGCGCGTTCGAGGTCGACGGTCAGGGCCGCGTATTCGGCGCTGCTCTGCAGCCACTGCTGCAGCCGCTCGTCTACCGTCGCGAGGTTGCTTTCGGCGGACTCGACATCGATGTCCGCCCACGAAATCTCACGGATCGTCGCTGCAGCGTGCCGCCGCCGCGCAATCTCCGATTCGACCCGATCGAGACTTTCCTCGCGTCGTTCGAGCCCGGAAATCTCTTGCTCGGCCGCTGCGATACGGTCGCGCAGACCGGCGAGTTTCGCCTCGTTGTCGAAGCCGAGAACCCAGCGGCTCCGATCGTCGATCCTGCGACGGTCGTCCTTCTCGAACCTGTCGCCGCCGTGCTTGACCTGCCCGGCCCGGGTCACCCCGCGGGGCACCCGCCGCAGTTCGTCGGAGGTGTCGACGCACACGTAGTCGAAACGCTCCGCGAGGTGATGCCGGATCCACGTGGTCAGGGAACCCGCGCGCACGTCGATCTTGCGCACGAGAGAACCGTCGGCGGTGCTGGGCGGATCCGGCGGCGTCGCGGCGGCTCGAACCCGTCGATACACCACTCGGGTACCGAGGTGATGGGCGTCGATCGCGGCCGCGACCCTCGGATGGAGCTCGTCGGGCACCAGCAGAGTACGACCGAATCCGCCCAGTACACGTTCGATCGGCCCGGTCCATGCGGAGTGATCTGCGAGCACCTCGATCAACTCACCCGCGAACGGCAGTACGTCCTCGCCGAGCCCTGCCGCCGAACACACCAACTCGCGAGCACGAAGCAGAGCGGGATCCAAGTTGGACCGGCGTTTCGCCAGCATTTCGCGGTCGGCAACCAGGCTTCTTGTACGCGTGCGGAGTTCGGAGAGTGCGCCGATCACCTCGTGCCGCTCCGCGCGGCGCCCCTCGGTCGTCGCATCCATGTCGCGGAGTTCCGTGTCGAGCTGGGCCTGCAGATGCGCAAATTCGTCGGCGGTGCCGGGAGGCGATGCTTCCCACACGGCAAGCGCCGAGTCGAATCGTGTGCGCTGCCGACCAACACGATCGATGTCGCTGGCGGCGGTGTCGCGTTGCGCGCGCAGGGTAGCGAGACGGCCATCGCCCGAACCTTCGAGCCGGACGCGTAGATCGAGAGTGCGTTCGGCGGCACGATCGGCTTCGTCGGTCGTCTTGTCGGCCGCGGCCTGCAGAAGCCCGGTCTGTGCTTTCGCCTCGTCGAGTCGCTCGGAGATCAGTTGCACGGTCATCTCGACGTGGACCGCATCGAGATGGTCCGATTCGTCTTGCAGGTCGTGCTGTGCCTGTAGACCGCTGCTGCGGGCGACGGCCAGACCGACAAGCGGATCCAGAATCTCCACCTGGCGTCGCGCGTCGACGACCACGCGGTGCGCTTCCCGCAGGTCGCGGAACTGGGTGGTGGCGCGCTCCGCGATGGCATATGTGCTGGGTTCGTCGAGCATGTAGTCGCGCAGCAACTGGTCGAGGCTGTTGAGACTCTTGGCAGACAGGGTGCGATGCAGCAGGCGTTGTGCAGCCTCCGACGAGATGCCGAGTCGGGTGCGGAAGGTGCGGGCGAACGGTGCGTAACTCGGGTTCACAGCGGCGTCGGGCCAGTGTTTACGAATCGCCCGGGTATCGATTCCGCGGGTGACGAACGGTTCGAACTCGGTGAGTTCGATGTCGCCGTCGAGAATCAGATGCAGATGCGACACATCGCTGTTCGTGTTGGCCCCCCGTTTGAGATGCATGAGCTTGACCAACATCACCGGTGCGGTGTCGTCGCCGACGCGGTACGTCAACGCGACCGCGCTCCACGTCGCGCCGGTCCGCAGATACGACGCCGTGAGCGCATCGGTGTCGCTGTCGGCCTCTCTGCGCCACGCGCCGCGGATGTAGCTGACGAAGTTGCGGCCGGAACCGGCAGCCGATTCCTGCGCGGCCGCGTTGAACCGCACGCTGCCGCCGGGCATGAGCACTGTCGAGATCGCATCGATCAACGTGGACTTACCCGACCCTGACGCACCGGTGATGAGAAAACCCTTGCGTGCCACCGGAACATCGTGGTGACCGTGCAACGTGCCCCAATTGACCACCTGAACACGCGCCAGGCGGAATTGGCCAGGATGAATAGCTGGGCCCGTCACGACTCGTTCTCCTCGACGATGCTTCGGAACTCCGCCTCTACCGCGGCGACCTGGTCTGCGTCGAACAGCTGCCGCAGCACCGGGGAGACCTCCATGCGTCCCTCGGTGGAGGTGGGCGCCAGCAAGGAGTATTTCTTGAGCTTTTCCCACGATGAATTGACGCGCCGGCGGAACCCAACGGGATCGGTACTCGTCGCGGCGCGATACATCTCGAGCTGCCCGACGACTTCGTCGAAGTCGACGATGACACGGTCGCCGGGCTGTGCGCGCAGCAACCGGTGCCGCAACGTCAGCAGCATCACGGTGTCCATGAAGGTCAGTCGCTCCGTCCGCAGCACCGTTGGGGTCTTGTGGTCGCCGGTGTCCGCCGGCCGCGTGAACGCGAGCAGTTCGTCCTCGTCGATCACGAGGTCGAGGAAGACGTCGGCGAGTCTCGACCGCAGGACCCTCTCGTCGCGGATCACTGTGCGCCACACCTCGGGATGTTTGGCTGCGGTGATCAGCGGGCCCTTGAGTAGCTGCACGAGCGCGCGTCGTGCGTCGAGGTCGAGCTCTCCGGTGTCGCCGGGATACAGCCCTGGAGAACTGTTCATGACACCCCCGCTTCCGGAAAAGTGGGATCGGTGGGATCGAAGAGATAGCGTCGCACCGTCGCGACACGTGTCCCGCCCCGCGGAGACGTCCACTCGATACTCTCGGTGCCGTCGACACGATGCCCGTGTTCCGACGCGAGGACAAGCAGACCGACGGCGCTTGCCAGACCCTGTGTCGCCGGGTGGTCGCACAGGACCTCGCCGATCGTCGCGCTGCCCCGGGCACGCATCGTCGCGGCTACATTGGCTGCCAGTTCGTCCATATCGATCTCGGATTCGCGGACGATGCGACGCAGATCGTCGAGATCGACCTCGCCCGTCGTGTTCGACACCACGGGCTCGGCAACCAGGTCGTCGGCCGGGTTGTGCAACTGCAGTGCGGCGACGGAATCGATACTCATGCCGATCCGGACCAGTTCGAGATCCAGCTGGTCGTACGGTTTGCGTAGCTCCGACACCTGCAGAGCGTGCTGCTGGGTGGTCCGCAGCAGTCGCTGTAGACGGCGATGCTCCTCGTAGTGGCGTGATTGCACGAAATGCCGCAGTGACCGCGACAGCGACGTCATCGTCGCGTGCACCTCACTGCCGGATTCTTCCATCTCGCTGAGCAAGGACCGGAACCGCCGACGTTGCTCGAGGTCGAGCAACTGCGCGAACGGACGCTGAAGTACGGTGTCGATCCATTCGTCGATCTGCGACGAGCGCTCCGGGTCGATGATCATGTCGTAGAAACCGGTGAAGCTTCGCCCCGCGTCCGAGCTGCCGATCAGGTCGACGCCGCGGAACACCTCGCCGAGCGTGTCTCCGCGCTCGCCGTCGTCGTCCAGAATGCGAGCGCGAAGCTCCCGATTGAGACCCTCGAGTTCGGCGCGGACCCGCGCGAAGTCGCCGGGGATCTCGCCTGCCAGCGCGAGGATCTCCCTGGAGCGCTCCGCCGCCCGTGTGCCATCGAGCACCGAGAATTCGCCGGATTCGACGGCTGCGATCTGCCGATCCAGCTCGTCCCGTTCGGCCCGCAACGCTGCCAGCCGTGTTTCGCTGCGCGGATCGGAGTCGCGGGCGAGCGCCTGCAACTGCCCAGCGAGCGTGGTCAGGCGGGATTCGGTGACCGAGCTGGTGGCGCTCGTCAGCCCCGACACGAAGGTGAGCGCGGCGAACGTCGACTCCGTGGGTTCGAGCGTCTCCTCGCGCGTATCGGAACTGGCGCGGCGCAGCAGATACCCGGCGCGCACCCAGTCGGCGCAGTATGCCTGGCCGGTACGGGGAAGATCGAAACCTTCGTCGCGCAGGATCTGAAGGTCGGCGTCGAGCAATCCGAACAGGTCGGGTGCCGGGACGCGTCGCGTGCCGTGATCGAAATGCGAGCCCAACAGCGCCAGTACCACGGCGGCATTGTCGGATCGCAGCAACGACCATGCCTGATGTTCCTTCTGCAGGCGCACCAGGCGGTGAAGATCGGCTGTGGACACGGCATTCCTTTCGGTGATCGCGACCATGCTGGCACATGACACCGACATCCCCGCCCACTCGGGACCAATTGCTGTAGCAGCCGCTTCCCGGAGATGACACCCTGGATCCTGGACCACACCTATCGGCGGGAGGGCCGAGACAATGAAGGCACTGGTGTTCCACGGACCGGGCAAGCGAGCCTGGGAAGACGTCCCCGACCCACACATCCAAGACCCGACCGACGCGATCGTGCGCGTCGATGCGGTCACCATCTGCGGAACCGACCTGCACATTCTCGGTGGTGACGTCCCCGAGGTGACGGACGGCCGCATCCTCGGCCACGAAGCCGTCGGCACCGTCGTCGAAGTAGGCCCCGGCGTGCAGACCCTGTCACCCGGCGACCGGGTGCTGGTCTCCTGCGTGACCGCGTGCGGACGCTGCCGCTACTGCCGCGACACCAGCTACGGCCAATGCCTCGGCGGTGGCGGCTGGATACTCGGACATCTCATCGACGGCACCCAGGCCGAGCAGGTGCGCGTGCCGTTCGCCGACAACTCCACCCACCGCGTCCCCGGCGGGGTGAGCGACGAACAGATGCTCATGCTCGCCGATATCCTTCCGACCTCCTACGAGGTAGGGGTGCTGAACGGGAAGGTGAGACCGGCGGACGTCGTCGTCATCATCGGCGCCGGACCCATCGGGCTTGCCGCGATCCTCGCGGCAAAGCTGATGAGTCCCAGTCACATAGTCGCCGTCGACCTCGCCGACAGCAGACTCGATGCGGCGAGATCGTTCGGCGCCGACGTCGTCGTCAACAGTGGCCGCGACGACGTCGCCGCGATCGTCCGCGACCTCACCGGCGGCCTCGGTGCCGACGTCACCATGGAAGCCGTCGGGATCCCGTCCACCTTCGAGCAGGCGGTCGCGCTGGTGCGGCCCGGTGGGCACGTCGCCAACATCGGGGTGCACGGAAAGCCCGCGACCCTGCACCTCGAGGACATCTGGATCAAGAACCTCACCATCACCACCGGTCTCGTCGACACCTACTCGACACCGACCCTGATCGGGCTGGTCGACAGCGGCAGGCTCGACACCTCGTCGATGATCACGCACCGGTTCGTGCTGGATCAGTTCGAGGAGGCCTACGACGTGTTCTCCCGTGCCGGTGAGACCGGTGCGCTCAAGGTGTTGCTCACGGCCTCGTCGTAAGGGGTTCGTGCGCCACGTCGGCGTGGGGCGGGGTCGGCGGTCCGAACGGTTGCGCGAGCACCGCACCCCAATCTCGCCAGACCGGGCACGGCGGGGGCGGCCGGAGATTCAAGAACCGGATTGCGGCGTCCTCGAACTGCGGCGACTTCGGCAGGTGCGGGTGTGCGACCCGTGCGGGGCACCCATTGCGTTCGACGTTCAAGCGCCGGCCGTGGGGCATGAGCGGAGGATCGGTGGTCGACGTCAACGACAACGCAGGGGCGTCCATCGGTTGCGCGAAGATCGCCTCTGCCGCTCCCGCCGTCGCCAGCAGGTCGCGAGCCGCAGGGGTGTCGGGGTCGAAGTTGAAGTGGATGAGGTCGGTGATCGGGGCTGCCCAGCGCAGCAGATCCCCGAGTACCGCTCTCGGCGCGCGCACCCCCGGCGGCGGATAGCCGAGCGGTGTACTCGCAAACGGCCCCACGAGCAGAAGCGCATCCGCCTCGACCCGCCCGGCCGCGACGGCATCCCACACCACCCACGCCGCATGCGAATGCGCCGCGACGACGAGGGGTCGTGGCAGCGGTTCGGCCTGCTCGACGAACAGGTCGACCTGCCGTGCGAACGCGACTTGGGTGTCGCCCGGCTCATACGGTGCGCCCGTCCGGATCGGGCACGTCGCGTCGCGTTGCGGTTGTCCGTCACCCGGCCCGGCATACGAGAAGTAATACACCTGATCGCAGGTGTATCCGAGCCGATGGACGTCTGTCGCGTGGATCGCACCACGCCCGGATTTCGAGTTGATGCCCGACAGGATCAGCAACGACCCCGCCTGCCTCGGCCCCTGCTCCGGTGTGTCGTAGCTGCGGGTCGCGACGAAGACGGTCCACGACGCCGCGAACACCGCGACGGTTGCAGCGAGCGCCACAAGCGGCCGGCGAACCGGCGGACGCTCCATCATGCGTACCGCAACAAGCGTGACCATCGCAGACACGGGAACCAACGGGATCGCCGACCACATATCGGCGACAGCCCCGAGCAGGACGATCGCCGCGCAGTACGTAATCATCACCTCGACCCGCAATCCACGTCGCCATGCCAGGGCCATCGACGACAGCAGCGTGTCGGCGCCCTGCCACGGCACCGGGCCGAAGATCAGGACCATCGCGGCGATCAGGGTGACGGCAGGCCAGAAGATCCGCGAGTAGAGCACCGCGTACGACGCAGTGGCGGAGAACGCGGCGAGGGCGATCGGTGCGAACGCGATCGCGTAGAAGGTCAGCGCGAGACGCCAGCGGTGTATGCCGCCCATCAGCCACGCCAGCAGCGCGATCCTGCACGCACCGACAACTGTGAGCAGGAAGAGGAACTGGGGCCACGAATCGGTGGCCACCAGCAGCACCCGCAGATCAGCGAACATGTCCAGCGGAGGCAACGCCACCAGGTGCACCAGGCCCGGCCAGGTGGGGATCACTCCCGTCCAGGCCAGGAGCACGACCAGCACCGTGGTCGCCGCGAACGGCCACCAGCGCGTGCGAATCATCGTCGTATCCATCGGGTCCCCGTCGCCCCCTCGACTGTAGGCCGAAACGGTGGCGTTATTGCGCTCGATCGAGTGCCCACATCCGGTGCCGGGCGACAGCGCGCTCGAACCGACGCACAACCACCTCGAAGGTCTCCAACTCCTCCGGATCCCAGCGGACGACCTCGAGACCCAGGTCGCGCAGCCCGTCTTCCCACCGCCTCTCGTCGATGAGGTCTTGTGGCTCGGTGAACTTCTCGTGGCCGTCGAACTCTCCGACAACCCCGAGGTCTTCCCAGTAGAAATCGACGCGAACACGTCGACCGTCGAAAGTGACGAGTTCGCGTTGGAGGTCGGGGGCGGGCAGGCCGTATTCGTGTATCCGGATCCTCGACAGCGACTCGCCGATGCTCTCGCTACGGCCGTCCAGGAACTGCAACACCGACGCCGCCGACACCAGCCCGTAGCGGCAGCGGGACGCCTCGAGCACGCGGGGAATCTGCGTTGCAGCCCGCGGGTCGAAACGCAGTGCCGCATCTCCGACGGCGATGGCCTGGTCGCGGGGGAGAGTCCGGGCGAGGTCGACGACGGTGCGGGCAACCGACGTCACCGGAACGCCGAGCACCTGCGTGATCTCCCCGTCGTCCCAATTCGTGGTGTGTGCGTGCAGACCGGACGTCACACGGCCACTGCGGCTGGGAGGACGCGAGACGTGGACGCGGCGCAGCGGCACGTCCCACACGTCGATGCCGTGTAGCACCGCGGCCGAGATATGGCTGATCGCCTCGTCGGTGTCCAGACCGGAAGCGATGTGTCGCGCGTGCACGCGGTGACGCCGGACCGGTCCGAGCGCATCGAAGTCCTTGCGCCACAGATACAGTCCGTGAGCGATGCAGGCAAGCTCGCCCGAGCGCAACGCCTTACCGATGTGGTGCTCGGACATGCCCGTCGCGGCGAGTGATTTCCTGGTGAGTCCCCGTGGTTCGTACATGAGCGGATACTCCCGCTCGACGAGCCGCGTGGGCATCGAAAATCGCGTTCCTGCCGAATCTGTGGATGAAATATGCGCCTGTGGACAACTTCAGAACAGGCGCGGGGTCGCATGCGAGCCGTCGCGCACCTCGGCCATCCGGGCATCCCACCGTTCGACGAGCCACATCTCCACGAGCTCCGGCCGGGTCCGGATCTTTTCGGCCCACCCGCTGAGGAGCCCCACGTAGCGGAGGTAGCGACGCAACGTGAAATCGGCGACCGCGGGATCCTCCAACCAACCCTCGTGCACAAGCGTCGACACTCCGTGCTGATCGAGCAACTGCGCGGGACCGGCATCGGTGTGGACATCCACGGCCCACAGAAATGTCGCGAACAGCGGAACTCCCACACCGGGGGTGTCGGGCCATCCCAACCACGTGAGTCGGGAATTGTCGGGCAGCGACTTCGTCTTCGCGCAGTAATCGAGGACGCCTTTGATCTTGCCGAGAGGGTCGCGTCCGGACGGTGCGTGGGCGTCGAAGACGTTCGGGAACCGGCGCGCCGAGCGTCGGCGCGCGTGAGCGCTGCGCCAGGCCGCGCACAGGAACAGCAGCCCCAGACCGTCGTGATCGGTCTGGACGAGTTCACTGCCCAGGCGCAGGTCGTTGCGGGGGACGACGGCCTTGCCGCTGGTGACGACGCGCCCATCGAGATTGCGTCCACGCAGCCGAATGTCGTGTCCGGCGTCCTTGAGATGGTCGTTCCACCACTTCAGATCGACGGTCACTCCGTCATCGAGGACCTGCAGGTCGTACATGCGAAGACGGCACCAGTCGGCACAGGCTGTCGGGGGCTCGAACCCTTCGTCGTACGCATGCATGCAGGTCAGACTGCCATGAGAACGTCATTGCCCCCGGTGATGACACGCGAGGCGTGATCGATCCGATGTTTGTTCGGTCAGACGACAGAGCCGGGATCGATCGCCTGAAGCCGGCGGACCCAGTCGAGCTCGGCCTCGAGGAACGCCTCGCCGCCGGCAGCGAAGGCGTCCCGCAGTTGTGTGAAGGCGTCGATGAATTGGTCGACTCGTTCCTGGGCCGATTCCGGGGTCCCGGCTGCTTTTCTTGCGTAGCCGGCGGCGAGTTGTTGCGCCGACTCGAACTCCCCGAAGCCTCGGGTATCGGTGAGGTCCTTCGCGATAACTCTCGCTTCTTTCAGCGCTTCGATTGCCGTCCCACAGATTGCGACGATCTCGTCGATGACATGTGGTTCGAGTCGGACGAACTCGCTCATCCGGGATCCTTTCTCGACTGGCTCGGGTGTGGCGGTTCAGTGGTCCAGATGGGGTTCGAACAGGGCGACCGTCCGGTCGAGATCTCCGCACCATTCGTCGAGCGGTAGCCTGCGCGCGTCATCAGGAAAGCGTGTCCGGCTGAAGATCACCATTCCGAACTCGGTTCGAACAGTGATCGTGCAGGTGTTCTTGTTGTTCGGATCAAGCCGGAGCAGCGCGTCGCGTCCGTTGACGTCGGTGTGGGTGGAGATTGGGCTGTTCTTCTCCCATTCCTCTTCCAGCGTGACGTTTCCCGCCAGGACGCTCAGGCGATCGTCGTCGAAGGCCGAGGGAGTGCTCTTGAATCGGCAGCCGAGGAAGCTGTAAGCCTCCATCGGATACTCCGAGGGGCGCTTCGACTTCGGATCGTATTGCGCTTCGGCGAGCACGTCGTCGGGGAGGTCGAGGCAGGGATCGAAAGTGATCGCCGGCCGGCCGGATTCGTCGATGACGCGGGGCGTGCGCGTCGTCGAGGTGACGGTCTCGGCTGCGCTCGGTGGATCTGGGGGTGGTGCGTCGGTCCCGCACGCCGTTGTCGCTGCGGTGAGAGCGATGCTCCCCGCGACACGTTTCCACCCGCCCACGCGACCCCCCGATCCGCTGAATACCGGGGGAGACGCTAGCACAGTGGCTGCCACGCGAGCGGGTCACCGGAAGCTCGCAATGCAAACGTGAGGTTCGCAAACCCAGTGGTGAGCCACCAGGTTTGCGAACGTCACGTCAGCGTTGCGTACCTATCCCGCTGTCCAACACTGCGAGGTCGTAGTCGACGACAACAGGTGCGTGATCGCTGATCCGACGATCGGGCGCTGGATCGCGATCGGTCCCGGCCGCCACCGCGGAACGCGCGAGTGCGGGGGTGGCGAGGTGGTAGTCGATTCGCCAGCCGACGTCGTTCGCGAAGGACTGCCCGAGCCACGACCACCACGAATACGGACCGTCCACGTCTCGGTGGTGACTGCGCACCACGTCCACAAGAGTGCGGGGCGACAGGATCGATGCGAACCATTCTCTTTCCTCGGGGAGGAAACCTTCGGCCTGATTGCTGCGCCGCCAGTTCCTGACGTCGTACCGGGTGTGCGCGATGTTGAGGTCGCCCATCAACAGCAACTCGCGGCCCTGCGCGCGGGCTGTGCGCCGTGATCTCGTGAGCTGACGGGCGAACGCGTCGAGGAAGCGCATCTTGCGGTCGTAGCGTGCGCCGCCGTCCGGTGCTTCCCGCATCCGGCCGGGCTTCTGCAGGTGAGCGGGCAAACCGCCTTTCGGCAGATACAGCGACGCTACCGTGATGGGTGCGTCCGCGAGGTCGACCTCCACGTATCTTCCCTGGTCGGCGAACTCGCGCAGACCTCGGGCAAGGGGAGTGGGTTCGACGTCGACGGTCTCGATGTGGTCGTCGCCAGGATGTCGTATGAGCGCTGTGCCGCTCCATGTGCGCACCGCGCTCGGCTCCTTGCGGGCCAGGATTGCGACGCCGTTGCGACCAGGCAGCGTCCCCTCGTCGTAGGTGACGTGGTGGTCGCCGAACACGCCGTCCGGAATCGCCGATGCGGGCGCGCGGAGTTCCTGAAGCGCCACCACGTCGGGCTCCCGGTCGCGCAGCCATGTCTCGAACCCGCGACGCTGCGCCGCGCGAATGCCATTGATATTGAATGTTGCGATGCGCATTGTCATTTCGACTTGCCGTTCACCACGTCCAGTTGCTGCTGGACCTCCTCGAGTCCGATCCCGAAATTTCCGAAGCTCAGTACCCGTTCGAGCGGCATCGAGGCCGCCATCTCGAGGACTGCCGGGTCGAGGGCAGGGGCTGCGCCGTCGGCTGTGGCGAATATCTTCGAAAGAACCTCTGCAGCTGCAGGGTTGGCGAGTATCTCGCCGATCGACGACTCCAGCGTCAATGGGATCGACACTTCGTCGCCGTCGATGTCGACGGTGCAGGTGGCTCGGATGTCGCGACTCGAAGCACCGATCTCGACGCGGTAGACGCCGCCTTCGACCACCCAAGTATCGACGCGGGTGTCCCAGTACGCGAGGTCCGCGCGCCGGACCGGAACCGCCACCTGCCGTGATTCGCCGGCATCGAGGCGCACTTTCGCGAATCCCTTCAACTCGCGCGGTGCGCGGGTCACAGAGGAGTCGGGCACGCCCAGGTACACCTGCACCACGTCGGAACCCGACCGTTCGCCGGTGTTGGTGACGGTCAGCGTCACGACGACATCGTCATCGGCGGTCACCGAGATGTCGGAGTAGTCGAACGTCGTATAGGAGAGACCGTGTCCGAAGGGGAACGACACGTCGGTCCCTCGGGCGTCGACACCGCGGTACCCGACGAACAGGCCTTCGCCGTAGCGGACGTGCCCGTGCTCGCCAGGGAAATCGGTGTACGACGGGGTGTCCTCGAGTCGCGCGGGGATGGTCTCGGCGAGCCGGCCCGCAGGATCGGCGACCCCGAACAGCACGTCGGCGATCGCACCGCCACCGGCCTGACCGAGCAGCCAGCCCTCGATGATCGCCGGTACGCGATCGGCGAAACCGGACACGCGCACGACACCGCCGTTCGACAACACGACCACGGTGTTCGGATTCGCCGCGACCACGGCGTCGAGCAACTCGGTCTGTTCCGAGGGAAGTTCGAGATCGGTGCGGTCGAAGCCTTCGGATTCGAGCGCGGCGGGTACACCGACGAACACCACGGCGACCTCGGAAGCACGCGCTGCATCGGTCGCGGCGGCGCGCAACTCGTCGTTGGTGGTGCCGTCGTCGAGATAGCCGGGAGCGAACGCGACATCCACCGAGGCCAACGCCCGGATCTCGTCGAGCGCGTTGTCGAGGCGAGTCGGATTGATCCGCGACGAACCGGCACCCTGATAGCGCGGAGTGCGAGCCAACTCACCGATCACGGCAACGTTCGTGTCGGCGGCAAGCGGCAGGACTCCGTCGTTCTTCAACAGCACCACGCACTCCGCAGCGACCCGGCGGGCGAGCGCGTGGTGCTCGTCGGCATCGAATACGGCATCGGGGTCGACCACGGACTTGCCGACCAGATCGACCACCCGCCCGGCAGCAACGTCGACCACCGACTCGTCGAGCGACCCGGCCTTCACCGCGTCGACGATCTCCTGATCGGTCCGTCCACCGGTCGAGGGCATCTCCAGGTCGAGTCCTGCCGCCAAGGCCGCGACCCGGTCGGATACGGCACCCCAGTCGCTGACGACCAGCCCGCCGAATCCCCACTCACCGCGCAGGATATCGGTGAGCAACCAGCGGTTCTGCGACGAGTACACGCCGTTGATCCGGTTGTACGAGCACATCACTGTCCACGGTTGAGCGTCTTCGACCACGCGCTGGAACCCGCGCAGGTAGATCTCCCGAAGCGGACGCGGGTCGATATCCGCAGAGACCCGCATCCGGTCGGTTTCCTGATTGTTGGCTGCAAAATGCTTCAGCGACGCCCCGACGCCCTGTGATTGGATCCCGAGAACGAGTGCGGCGCCGAGCGCACCCGACAACAACGGGTCCTCGGACAGGTACTCGAAATTGCGTCCACACAGCGGCGACCGCTTGATGTTGATACCCGGACCCAGCAGCACGCTCACCTGCGCTGCACGAGCCTCGACGCCGAGCGCGACCCCGACCTGTTCGAGCAGCTCAGGGTCGAACGAGCATCCCATCGCCACGGCGGGGGGAAAGCAGGTGGCGGGCACCGAGTCGGTGAGACCGAGGTGATCGCCACCCTCGGTCTGCTTGCGGATGCCGTGCGGACCGTCGGTCAGCATGATCGACGGAATACCCACCCGCGACACGGGTTTCGTGAACCAGAAGTTCAGCCCGCTGGTCAGGCCTGCCTTTTCCTCGAGTGTCAACGTGGGAACGGACTGGGCGGGGTCGGTCATGCTGCTCCTCCGAAATCGGCGTCGGCAGCAGACTATCGCTCCGAGTGCCCTACTCGGGGACAACCGCGATCGCGTCGATCTCGACCAGCGCCCCCGGCCGGGCGTGCCCCGCGGTGGTGACCACAGTGATGGCTGTACGCCGATCACCCCACACCGACCGCGACGCCGCGTATCCGACCTGCGCATCCACCCCGTCGACCATGTAAATGTCGAGCTTGACCACGTGATCCGGGCCCGACCCCGCAGCGGCCAGCACAGCAAAGACGTTCTTCATCGCCTGCACGGTCTGCGCTTCGATGCCGTCGAGCATGGCGCCGGAGCCGTCGGTGCCGAGCTGACCACCGACATAGACAGTCTTGCCGGCCGGTGCGATCACCCCCTGAGCGAAAGCGGGGCTGTAGGCGAGCTCGTCGGGATCGACCAGTGTGATCATGATTCCTTACCCTCTTTCGGGGTGTGTGCATACAGGTCGCGCAGGAGCGAGACCTCGGACAGGTGGTGGATCAGTTCGCGGTGGATGTGCAGCACGAGGTCGGCCACCGCGAGCTCGGGGTAGGGCTCCGTGTCGCCGACCGGGGCGATCAGCTCGGTGTAGCTGAGGCCGCGCACGCCCTTCACCCACACGTCGAGCTGGGTTTCGAGCTGGTCGAGGGCGTCCTTTGCGGTGCCCGCATACTCCCAGGACTCGTACGACGCCGGAGGTGCGCCGAAATGCGATGCGTTGCGTGCGGCCAGCACACCGACGATGACGTGTCCGAGCCGCCACGCGATCGTGGTGAACGGTGCAGGGTCCGGCTGCGGGAAGGCGAAGTCGATGGTGAAATCGCCTGCGCCGGCCTGCAGGGGCGCGGTCGAGGCGCCCCGAGGCCACACATTCCAGGGGTCCGGCACAGGAGACCAGAAGTACTCGTCGTCCGTGAGACCCTGGAATCGGGCGCGGATCTGATTGTTCCAGTGCCACTCCCACTGCTCGAGCAGAGAATTGTTCCAGTCGAATTCTGTAGCCATGGAGATACTGTGGCACCACAAGAGGACAGGATCGGTCCGCTGCATCTGGCACTCTGAAACTCATGGACGACACCACCGAGCGGGTACTGACCTTGCTCGGTCTGCTGCAACAGCGACAGGTCTGGACCGGCCCCGAACTCGCCGATCGGCTCGGCGTCACGCCCCGCACCGTCCGGCGCGACGTCGAGCGGCTGCGCAACCTCGGATATCCGGTGCATGCCAGCAAGGGCATCGGTGGCGGCTACCAGCTCGGACCCGGTCAGGATCTGCCTCCGTTACTCCTCGACGACGAGGAAGCGATCGTCACCGCCGTCGCTCTGCTCGCAGGAGCGGGTGGCGCGATCGCGAGCGGTGGCGACGCGGCGCTCAGAGCCCTGACCAAGCTCGACCAGGTGCTTCCTGCCCGTTTGCGACACGAGGTGCGTGCGCTGTCGGTCTCGGTGGAGTCCTTCGGTGGAGGTCGCGACCCCGTCGACCCCGAGGCGCTCATGACACTCGCGCGGGCCTGCCGCGACGAGGTGGAGATCGGATTCGATTATCGCTCGACGCCGCGACGGATCGAGCCCTACCGCCTCGTCGCCTCCGATCGACGCTGGTATCTGCTCGCATACGACCTCGACCGCGACGACTGGCGTAGCTTCCGCGTCGATCGGATGTCCGCGGTGACGCTACGGACGTGGCGGTTCCGTCCGCGCGCAGCACCCGACGCGGCGACCTACGTGCAGGAAGGTGTCGCGAGTCGGGTGTATCGGCAGCAAGCGCGGTTCCTGGTCCGCGCACCGGCCGAGACGGTGCGCAGCCAGATCCCGGCGTCTGCGGCGGTGGTGAAACCTCGGGATCGTGATACCTGTGAACTGATCAGTGGCGCAGACAATCTCGATATCGTCCTGTGGCACGTGCTCACGTTGGGACACGAGTTCGATGTGCTGGAGCCGCCGGAACTCGCGGCACGGTGTGCTGAGCTGGGGGAGAAGCTCACTGCCGCAGGGGTGCGGTCCTAGTGCTCCGCGCGTGCCTCCCGGTCAGATGCGCTGGCAGGCCTGCTCGTCGCTGCGACTGCCCCCGCTGTACCACGAATTGGTACTGCTCCGGACATCCCCGGACCCGCACCTTCCCGAGCGCTCGGCTACGACCACCGCCCTTGCTGCATCTGGTGGTGCCTTCGACGACGATCGGCAGTAGTTGCCGCGCTCATCCGGGCGCACCTACGCGGACGCCGCCGGAATCACTGTTGTTTGCGCACTCCCGTCAGAATCCGCGACCGGGATTGAGTATCAGGGTGGGGTCGAGTGCCCGTTTGATGCTTGCCTGGACGTCGAGGGAGGTGTCGTCGAGTTGCTGGGCGAGCCATTCACGTTTGAGTTCCCCGATTCCGTGCTCACCGGTGATGGTCCCGTCCAATGCGAGGGCCGCTGCACAGATCCGGTCGGCGGTGTCCATCGCACGGCTTCGGGCGGCGTCGCTGAGGTCGGGAAGAAGCAACATCGGGTGCACATTCCCGTCACCGGCGTGCCCGACCGTGGCGATACGGACGCCGGTGTCGCGGGAGATCTCGTCGATGGTTGTGAGGAGTTCGGGGAGCCGGGTACGTGGTACCCCGACATCTTCGATGACGGTGGGGAACTGTTCCATCGTGGCCCATCCGGCGAGCCGGCGTGCCTGGAGGAACATATCGGATTCGGCGGAGTCTGCGGTAGCGACGGACAGATCGGCCCCCGCGTCGTCGCAACACACAGCCATCCGCTCTACCTGGGCGAGAGCATCGGTTCCGTCGGCTTGGCCGATCAGGAGGAGTGCTGCGTCGCGATCGAGGTCCAGTCGCTGGTAGTCCTCGACCGCGTTGATCGTGGCATTGTCCATCAGTTCGAGCATGCTCGGGGTGACGCCGCTGGCGAAGATCGCATTCAGCGCTCGCCCTCCGGCATCGAGGGTGGGGAAAGTGGCCACGAACGTCGCAATGGCTGCCGGTGTGGGGCGAAGCCGCAACGTCGCCGAGGTGATGATGCCGAGCGCACCTTCGGATCCGATGAACAGCTGGGTCAGGTCGAGGCCCGCCACGTTCTTCACGGTGTGGCCGCCGGTGTGCAGTACCCGACCGTCAGCGAGGACGACTTCGAGGCCGAGCACCGAGTTGCGGGTGACCCCGTACTTCACGCAGCGCATCCCGCCGGCGTTGGTAGCGAGGTTGCCACCGATGGTCGAGACTTCGAAGCTGCCTGGGTCGGGCGGATAGAACAGTCCGGCGTCTGCGACCGCACGGCCGACGTCCGCGTTGATGACGCCGGCCTCGACGACCACGGTGTGGTTGGCTCGGTCGAAGTCGCGGATTGCAGTCATCCGTTCCATGCTCAGGACGACGGAGCCGTCGAGAGCGGTGGCGCCGCCGGACAATCCGGTGCCGGCACCGCGCGGCACGACGACCGTGTTCGTGCGCGTGGCCCACTCCATGATCGCCGACACGTGTGCGGTGCATCGTGGCCGCACTACCGCGAGCGGCTTGCCCGCGGGCACCAGATCCGCGCTGTCGCGGCGGTAGCCCTCCATCATGTCGGGGTCGGTGACGACCACGTCCGCGGGGACGACATCCTTCAGTTGGTCGAGGTGATTCACACGTGCTCCCTGGCCGATCGTCACGGCTGACCGAAGGTCGTCTGGACCTCGATCAGGGTGGGTTCTCCCGCTGCGAGCGCGGATTTGAAGACTGTGGCAAAGTCCTCGGGGGCATCGACAGCGTGGCTGTGCACACCGTAACCCTCGGCGATCCGAACGAAATCGATGCCGGGAACGTCGAGCCCGGGAGTTTCCCCGGTACCGAGGATCGTCGAAAAGCCGCGCAGCGCACCGTAGGTGCCGTTCTTGAGGATGATGATGATCACCGGGATGCGATAGCGTGCGGCGGTCCACAGCGCCGTGATTCCGTAGTTCGCTGATCCGTCACCGATGAGGCCGATCACTTGTCGGTGAGGGGCGGCAAGTTGTGCACCGACGGCCGCGGGCAGTCCGAACCCGAGCCCTCCGGAGGCGGGGAAGAAGTAGCTGCCCTGTTGGGAGAGATCCATCTGCGACCAGAATGCGTCCCCGGTCGAGGTGGATTCGTTGACGTAAACGGCATCGTGGGGGGCGTTCGCGCGCACCAGCGCGAAGAGGTGTGCGGGGTCGATCCCCGCCCCGGTCGATTCGACTGCCGGGAATTCCCCGGGGTGTGGGAGGAGCGCTCGGTTGCTCGGGGTGACCGCCGATGCGAGTGCGTCGAGTGTTGCGGCGATCGGGGCGACGTACGCCTGCCCGAATGGGGCGCGCGCGGCTTCGCCGGGGTCGTCGGTGATGTGGATCAGGCGGGCGCCGTCGGGCAGATATCGTCCCGGAACGTACTGGTGGTAGCGGAACACCGGGGCCCCGACCACGAGAATCACGTCATGCCCGGCCAGAGTTGCCGACAGGTCTGCGACACCGGCGGGCAGGACTCCCCGGAAGCTGGGGTGGCGGGTCGGGAACGGGCAGCGCGACGGCGAGGGCGCGATCCATACCGGAGCCCGAAGCTTGTCAGCGAGTTCGACAGCATGCGTGTTGGCGTGATCGGCGTCGACGGCCGGTCCCAGGACCAGAGCGGGATTCGTTGCGCCCTCGAGCAGATCGATCAGATTCCCGATCTGATTCTCCGACAATACGGCCGCGCCGTGCACCTCGCGGTCGAGGAGGTGGGCGGTCTCGGAGGGGGCATCTGCCGCCCAGTCGTCGTAGGGAACCGACACGTAGACAGGCCCGCGTCCGGGTTGCAGAGCGGTGTGGATGGCCTGGCTCATCGTGCGCGGGACGTCTTCGGGGCAGGTCGGTTCGCTGCTCCATTTGACGAGCGGTTTCATCAGGGTGCCTGCGTCGACGTTGGAGAGCATGACTTCCTGACCGATCGTCGAACGCACCTGCTGCCCCGCGGTCACCACCAGCGGGCTGTGCGAGTACACCGAGTTCGTCAGTGCGCCCATGGCATTGCCGGAACCGGATGCGGCGTGCAGGTTGACGAACGCCGCCTCGCCGGTGACGAGGGAGTAGCCGTCGGCCATCGACAGGACAGCACCTTCGTGCAGGCCGAGGATGTAACGGAAGTCGTCGGGCATCCCGGACAGGAACGGAAGCTCGTTCGACCCCGGATTGCCGAACACGGTGGTGAGGCCGCGGGCTCGCAACAGGTCGTAGGTCACTTCGCTGACGGTTGCCATGGCTCTCCTTGTATTTGGTGACACGTATCGGGTGCCTGGTTCGACGCTAGATTTCCCACTGAAATTATTCCAATGAATAGTTCTTATATGTACATAGATCAGTTCGATATCGCTCGAACTGCAGCTCTGTCCTCGGCTCGAGCGACCTCGGTGCGCAGACGGGGGACCGAGAAGGCTGCGATTGCACCGATCACAGCGATTGCCGCGAACAGATAGAAGGCAGGAGCAATGCTCGTACCGTTGGCGATCACCAAGCCCGTCAGCGTCGGCCCTGCCACACCGCCGATCCGTCCCACGGACGCCACCCACGCGGTTCCTGCCGCACGGCTCGAGGCCGGGAAGTACGAGGCGGCGAAGCCGTAGATGAGCACCTGCGCACCGATCGTGCCGGCACCTGCGACGAAGGCGAGGACGAACAGCAGCCAGGAGGAGACATCGGTGCTCAATACCAGGATTGCGACGGCAGCACTGGCGAGCGAGGCCGCGGTGACGATCTGCGGCCCGATACGGTCGGACAACCGCGAGGCGAACAGGGGCACGATAATCGCGCCGGCGTTGAGTACCAGCAGAAATGTCAAAGCTGAATCACTACCGAATCCGGACGACTGCATCATCTTCGGAAGCCATGTATTGAGGGCGTAGGTCAGGAGCAGACCGCATGCGCTGAGAAGTCCGAACAACAAAGTGGCGCGGCGGAGTTCGCGGGTGAACAGTGCGCGGGGCCCGACCTTCTCGCCGACACGTGGGGGCTCGGGGCGGTCGATGCCGGCGGAGTCCGCAATGTGGTTCGCGTCGTCGACACGACCGCGGGCGAGTAGGAAACTCGGTGACTCCGGCAGGAGTTTGAGCATGACGGGCACGAAGATCACAAGGGGCAGAAGGCCGATCCAGAACATCGTCCGGACTCCGAGAGTGTCGACCACGACGAGCCCGAGCAGGGAAGCGAGGACGCCGCCGGCGGGGAATCCGGCCCAGACGATAGCGCTGTACGTGTGGCTCTTGCCCTTCGGGGCGAATTCGACGGCCATCGCGGCCGCGAGCGGGATCAGGGCGCCCACTCCGATACCCACGAAGAACCGTGCAATACCGAACAATGTGGCGTCCGGGGCGATCGCGCACACGCCCATCCACGCGGAGAACCATCCGGTCGCCGAGATCATCAAGACGCGGCGTCCGAGCCTGTCGGCGATGGCGCCCACCAGGATCGACCCGGCCAGCATGCCGACGAGGGCATAGCTCCCGATGACTCCTGCTCGGGCGGGCGTGAGATTCCAGGAGGGGTCGGCCAGCATCGCGGGCAACGTGGTTCCGTAGGCGACCATGTCGTAGCCCTCGAATACGACCGCCAGCAGGCACAGCAGGAGCACAACGCGTGCGGATGTGCCCGACTTTCCTTGGTGGCCTGTTATCGGTTGATCAGTCATGGTGGACCTCTCTGGATGAACATGGAGGCGAGGCGCGCTGCCGGACCGAGTGGGTTCGCCCTGATCGAGACGGCATACCCGTCACTCATCGGCTGTTCGGTTCCCGGTCGATCCGTTCCTACGGAATCCGCGGGATGCCGTCGCTGTGGTCGGGATCACGCTATCGACTGCGGGGGGATGGATCCAATGAATGTTTGACATACCCCCATTGATGTCGTCTATTTACGGGATGGGCGACTACGACTTGAATCTGGTGCGGACATTCTTGCTGCTGTACGAGACCAGGAGTGTCACGCGCACGGCCGAATGCCTGTCGCTCACCCAGCCATCCGTCAGTCACGCGCTCGGCCGGATGCGGAAACAGTTCAACGACAACCTGTTCAGCCGATCCACCGGGGGTCTTCAGCCCACCGAACTCGCCACGTCGATGTATCCGACACTGCGCCAGGCGATAGAGGTCATCGACGGCGCGATCGGCGGTGTCGGACAATTCGACCCAGCGACGTCGCGCCGAACCTTCCGGCTGCACGCGACCGACCTCGGGGAGGTGAGCCTTCTCCCGCCTGTGCTCGCGAGAATTGCCGAGACCGCGCCCGGCATCGATCTGCACATCACGCCCCTCAACTTCGCCGTAGTCGAAACCGAACTCCGGCAGGGACAGGCCGATGCCGTCATCTGCACCCCGCGAATCACCGCCGCCGACTTCCAACGAGACGCGCTCTTCCCCGACCACTATTGCGGCATCTGCAGTGACACACACCCACGGATCGGGCGTACGCCGACACTCGACGAGTTCCTCGGTGAACGGCACATCGCCGTGGAGGTCGCGGCCGGGCACACCGACGTCGATCGGTCGCTGTCGTTGCTCGGCCACTCGCGGGACGTCGCTCTGCGGATCAGTCACTTCGCGGCCGTGCCCCAACTGCTGGAGACGACGCCGTATCTCTCGATCATCCCGGCGTCGGTGGCGGAGCAGTTCTGCCGGATGGCCGACGTGAGGACATTCGACCTCCCTTTCCAGGTGCCCGCCGTCGAGATCTCGCTGTATACCTACAAACGCGTGCTCCCGGACCCCGGGACCGAGTGGTTCCGCCGGACCGTGAAAACGGCGCTGACCGAGGCGTGGCCCAGACCGGACACGCGCAGGCAGTGAATCAGGGCTGATGAAGTCCCGGCCCGGGGGCAACGTCGTGTCCAGAAATGGAACACGACCCGACCTTGCCGAGCTGTCATGATCGTCACAACGCGGATGCGCCACCGCCACGATCTGGGCGCAGGCACCACGTTCTGGACATTGTCGACGACATTCTCAGGGGACTTCTCATGGATCTGCACTACGACTCTCTGTTCATCGGCGGCGAGTGGGTTGCGCCGAGCGCCGGCGCAAGAATCACGGCGATCTCGGCGAGCACAGAGCAGCCGATCGGATCGGTGCCGGAGGCGCAGGAAGCCGACGTCGACGCCGCCGTTACGGCTGCCCGCCGCGCGTTCGACGACCCGGCCGGGTGGGCGCACTGGGCTCCGGCCGACCGCGCGGACGCGATGGAACGCCTCGCCGATGTACTCGAGCGACGATCCGAAGACGTGGTGACGCGGGTGAGTGCTCAGAACGGCATGCCTGTCGCAGTGGGCCGCCAGCTCGAGGGAGCTTTCCCTGTCCTCCTGCTGCGCTACTACGCCGGCCTGGCGCGTGAGTCGTCGATCGAGGAGACCCGCCCGGGACTGCTCGGTGGAAACACCCTGGTCCGGCGGGAGCCGATCGGTGTGGTCGGGGCGATCGTGCCGTGGAATTTCCCGCAGACCCTCGCCGCGTTCAAGTACGCCCCCGCGTTGGCGGCGGGGTGCACGTTGGTGATCAAGCCATCTCCGGAAACTGTCCTCGACAGCGTCGTGTTCGCCGAAGCCGTTGCCGAGGCCGGGATCCCGGCCGGTGTGGTCAACATCGTGCCCGGCGGTCGTGAAGTCGGTGCGTACCTGGTGGCGCACCCCGGCGTCGACAAGATCAGCTTCACGGGTTCCACCGCTGCCGGCCGATCCATCGGTGAGGTCTGTGGTCGGCTGCTGCGCCCGGTGACCCTGGAGCTGGGCGGTAAGTCCGCGGCGATCGTGCTGGACGACGCAGGCCTCGAACTGCAGACGGTAGCCGAGAAGCTTTTCACTGCAACACTTCTCAACAACGGCCAGACGTGCTTCCTCGGGACGCGGGTGCTTGCACCGCAGTCGCGGTATTCCGAGATCGTGGATCTGTTCACCGACCTCGCAGGCGCATTGAAAGTCGGTGACGCACTGGACGACACCACTCAGATCGGTCCCATGGCGACGGCGGCGCAGCGCGAGCGCGTCGAGCGGTACATCGCCAAGGGTCGTGGTGACGGTGCGCGTGTCACCATCGGCGGCGGCCGCCCCGCCGACCGGGACAAGGGCTGGTTCGTCGAGCCGACGATCTTCGCCGACGTCGACAACAACCACACCATCGCCCAGGAGGAGATCTTCGGCCCGGTGCTGTCGGTGATTCCCTACGCGGATGACGACGACGCGGTCCGCATCGCCAACGACTCCGACTACGGACTCGGCGGCACGGTGTGGACCGACGACCCCGACCGCGGGTTGGCGCTGGCGAAGCGGGTGCAGACCGGCACCATCGGAATCAATACCTATCTGCCCGAACCCACCGCCCCGTTCGGGGGTGTCAAGGCAAGCGGGATCGGCCGCGAACTCGGCCCTGAAGCCCTCACGAACTATCAGCAGCTGAAGTCGGTCTACCTGGGCTGACGTCGCCCCCGACTCCGGGAGCGGACGTAGACTCGACGGGAACAGCTCGGAAGGGATGCCGGGATATGAGTGAACCCGACAACTCGTACCGCCCGCTCATCACACAATCGTGGCAGCGGGTGGCGATGAGCGGGCTGTTCCCGGACGCGTCCGTGGACGACGCGGTGATCGAGGAAGTCGACAGGCGGAGCCGCCTCATGCTCGCCGCCACCCCGGTGCTCGACGAGATGGCCGAGGAACTCGACGGCAACGGGTTCGCTGTCATCCTCGCCGACCGCAACGCCCGCCTCGTCGACCTCCGCTACGGCGAACGGCAGCTGCAACCGAAACTCGAAGAGGTCGGCACGGTGGAGGGCCGCCGTTTCCTCGAGGAAACCACGGGCACCAACTCGATCGCGACTGCGTTCGAACTCCGGCGCGGAATCGCCGTACGCGGCGAGGAACACTACATCGAGGCACTGAAGAAGTTCAGTTGTTACGGCCAGCCCGTCGTCAACCCGGCCACCCGGCGAATCGAAGGTGTCCTCGACATCACCTGTCTCAGCGAGGACGACAGTCCGTTGTTGGCGCCGTTCGTGATTCGAGCTGCCCGCCAGGTGGGAGAGCGGCTTCTCGAGGAATCCCGGCAGGCCGAGTTGCGCGTCTTCCGCAGCTTCCAGGACGCGACCGTGCGCGCCCGGACCCGCCCCGTGATCGCCATCGGCGACGACATTCTCCTCGCGAACACCGCCGCTGTGCAGATTCTGCAACCGGCGGACCACGCGCTATTGCGGGCATTGGCCGTCGACGCGCCGATCGACCGGGAGACGACCCAAGACGTACAGTTGTCGGCGGGACCACTGCTCACCGCATCGGTACTGCGGGTTCCGGGTAGCGGCGCCGCCCTGTTCACGTTCGGGGAGGTGCAGACCCGATCGGCGACGATGATTCAAGGTCCCGTGGTACCCACCGGGTCGCTGCTGATCACCGGTGAGCCGGGCACCGGTCGAACCACCGTGGCACGTGCTGCCGCCCACGACGACGCCACCTGGTTCGACGCAGCCCACGTTACGGAGCAGGGCGTACGCACCTGGGCCGAGAAGCTGCGTGCTTGCCTTGCTGTGCGCGGCTGCGTCGTCCTCGAGGCCGTGGATCATCTTCCGCCGTCGCTCGCCCGCGAGGTGGCCGAGGATCTCCGCTCGGCGCGCGCACGGGTGATCGTGACCAGTGCACCCGTCGACCAGTTGCTGCCCGAGCACGCCGGCGTCGTATCCGAGTGCACGGAGCGGATCGAACTCGCGCCGCTGCGTTATCGCAGGCCCGAGGTTCCCGGCTTGGTGAACAAGATGCTCGAGGAGCTCGGCGCGGCGCCGCACGTCCGCTTCACACCGGCTGCACTGGAAGCCCTCGCCGGACAACAGTGGGCCGGAAACCTTCGTGAGTTGCGCACTGCCGTCAAAGCTGTCTGTGATATCCGCAGTGCGGGTGACGTCACGGTCGCCGACATCCCCGAGCGGTGGCGCGGCCGTTTGACTCGGCAGCTGACCCCACTGGAGCAGGCGGAGCGCGACACCATCGTCAAAGCCCTCAAGGACTCCGGGGGGAACAAGAAGGCGGCTGCGTGTGCGCTGGGGATCAGCCGCACCACGCTCTATCGCGCTATCCGGTCGTTCGGAATCGCCGACATACCACCGTCATAGAGGCATCTTCCAGAGATCAGTGATGAAGGATCCTGCTGACGACGTCGCCGACAGCAAGAAGGTGCCGATCCTCGAAGTGCCGACCTTCGAGGCACAGTCCGACGGACAATCCTTCAGGGGTGGATCGGCCGGGGACGGACAGCATCGGGGACCCCGGCGACCGAACCCGGCGCGGTGTTGCGCGTAATCGTGGAAAACACCGGCTGTGGCTTTCCATCGACCTCGATCGTCTGGTCCTGCCCGATCAGGGGTGGCAGGACATGCACGGTGGGGGCAATCAGTGCGGTTACGCCACTGGCGGCGAACATTTCTGAATAGAGACGGCGAAGTCGCCACCGTATACGGCGTGCGTGCTCGTAGGCGGATGCGGTGACCTGTGCCGATGCAATGGACTCGAATGTCGCTCGCACATCGGGTGACTCGATCGAATCGAGCAGGTCCGTGATGTCGAACGAGCCCATGTGGCTGCGCGCATTGTTCACCCGCGTCGCGAGCAACCGCTCGGCCTCGTAGAACACCAGGTCGATGCCGGGCCCGGTGGCGAGCGCCAGGTCGTCGGGCAGCGACAACTCCACGACCGTCACTCCGCTCGTGTTCCCTCGGATGTTCAGAGCTGTCGCGGATATCGCGAAGGGACCGCGTCGTTGCGGCCGAATCGGACTCCCGTGCCACTCGTTACGGTAGTGCTCTCACCGATCGGCTACCAATGAATGTTCGCCATACCCCCATCGACGGCGTCGATATCGGGGAAGCTGTCACCATGCTGGGACATGGCGTGGCGCAGGGGTTTCCGGGAAGGAAGCCGGGCGCAGTCAGCTTGTATGTGAACTCTCCGAGAGACCGAGTTGCCGAGTCCACGGGTGCCCTTCGAAGACGCGCACGAAATCCTCCGCGAATTCGGCCAGGTCTTTGTGTCCTTGAGTGATGCCCAGAGTCGATTCGTTGGCGAGTGTCGCCCCGAGGCTGGAGATCATCACCGACATCAACGTCGGGGGCAGCGCGTCGAGATCGACTCCTCGGGCGCGCAGAATCACTGTGAGCGCAGCAACCTGGCTCTCTCGGTACCGCTCTGCGTACGCCGCGATCTCGGTGCGGATCTCCTTGCGGTGATTCGCCAGGGCCATGAACTCCATCAGCAGGGCAGCCCCGCGTGGCTCGGTGGCGACTTCCCACAGCGCGCGAATCGGCGACTCGGAGGTGAGTGCGTTGCGTTGTCTCTCGAGGTTCGCCTCGGCACCTCGGCGGAGGACGGCGACGAACAGATCGTCCATGGTGGGGAAGTAGTAGTACACGAGGGCGGGATTCACACCGGCCTTGGCTGCGACCCTGCGGGAGGTCGCCGCGGCGTAGCCCTCTTCGAGCATGAGGTCGCCGGTCGCCTGGATCAGCAGGTCGCGTGTCTCGTTGGTGCCTTCACGGCGACGCTTGCGGGGAGCGCTCATGCGGCGTCCCCGGCGCGCCCGATCCTTGACGCACTGATCATCCCGGTGCTATCCATGTGACGCAGCCTATCATTAGGCGATCGCCTAACAGGCTGTCGGACGCGGTGTCGTTCTCGACCCTGTTCCACCCGTCGGCGCGTCCGCTTCCCGATGCACGAATGTTCCTACCTCTGGGCCCGTATCACCTAGCAGCACTGCCTTATTCGATCATGGATTGCTTTCCGTGGGTAGCGCCGACGGTCCCACCCGCACATCGATTCACCTTTCGAACCTCGAAGGAGAAGATGAATGCCCTCAGTTGAACAAGAAGTCCCCGCAGACGTCGTCACCGACCAGCGGCTGCTCATCGGAGGCGAACTACGCGACGCCGCCACCGCGTATCCCTCCGTCGACCCCGCCTCCGGCGAGGTGTTCGGCTACGCACCGGACGCGTCCGTCGAGGATGCCGAAGCGGCCATCGCCGCTGCTCGCCGCGCGTTCGAAACCACGAACTGGGCGACGGACGTCGCCCTCAGGCAGCGCTGCCTCGACCAGCTACATCAGGCGTTGCTCGATCACCTCGAAGACCTGCGCGAGTTGACTATCACGGAGGTCGGTGCCACCGTCGCGCTCACGAAGGAAGCACAGCTCGAGGGACCGCTCGAGATCGTCCGCTACTACGCCGACCTGCTGAAAACCTACGACTTCGGTGAGGAACTCGGTTCGGTCGAATACCTCGGCCAACAGCACCGACGCTGGGTGGAGAAGGAAGCGGCGGGTGTCGTCTCGGCCATCGTTGCCTACAACTTCCCCAATCAACTGGCCCTCGCCAAGCTCGCGCCCGCGCTGGCCGCGGGGTGCACGGTGGTGCTCAAGGCGGCGCCGGAAGCTCCGCTGGTCACCCTCTTCATCGCCGAGCTGATCGCCCAGCACACCGACATCCCGGCCGGTGTCGTCAACGTGCTGTCGTCGACGGATGTTGCCGTAGGTGAGGTGATGACGACGCATCCCGACGTCGACGTCGTCACCTTCACCGGATCCAGCGTGGTGGGCCGCAAGATCATGAAGGCCGCCGGCGACACGTTGAAGCGGGTGTTCCTCGAGCTCGGCGGCAAGTCGGCATTGATCGTGCTCGACGATGCGGACTACGGGCCGATAGCGCCGTACGCGGCATTCGGTATCACGATGCATGCAGGTCAGGCGTGTGCGCTCAACTCCCGGCTCCTGGTGCCGAGGAAGGACCACGACCGGATCGTCGAGGCCGTGGCGGCCATGATGGCGCGGGTTCGTTACGGAGATCCCCGGGAGAAGAAGACCTACATGGGTCCGCTGATCAGCGAGAAGCAGCGCGACAAGGTGCACGGCATGGTCGAGCGGGCCGTCGCTGCAGGTGCGACGCTCGTAGCAGGCGGTCGGAAGGTCGATCCTGGTTTCTTCTACGCGCCGACGCTGCTGGCCGGTGTGGATCCGGACAGTGAGATTGCGCAGGAGGAAGTGTTCGGCCCGGTCCTCGCGGTGATTCCCTACGACGACGATGACGATGCCGTGCGGATCGCCAACAACTCCGCGTACGGGTTGTCGGGTGCGGTCTTCAGTGGCGATGAGCAGCGGGCGCTGAACGTTGCGCGCAGAGTACGCACGGGCACTTTGGGTATCAACGGAGGAAACTACTTTCAACCCGACGTCCCGTTCGGTGGCTACAAGCAGTCGGGTATCGGTCGCGAGATGGGTGAGGCCGGGCTGGAGGAATTCCTCGAGCTGAAGTCGCTGGCCACGATCCTTCCATAATTTGATCGATCGCCTAATATTTGGTCAAGGGGAGCTGGATGGCCTGCGTAAGATCTATATATCTGCAGGTAATAACGGCTCCAGAGCTCGAATGATCCAGCACCCCTTGACCATGATCGAAGTCGAGTGTTAAACATATGACTAACATTCGAAAGGCTCGAACGTCGATCGGTCGCCACAGCCCCGGCGGACCCGCGACGACTGCCTGGAGTTCGCAATATTGCTGTGCTTCAACAGTATTCAGATGCACTCACACTTGAACGGAGATGCGAAGTGACACGGGCACGACGCTCCGAGCTGGCAACGCCGGCAAGCAACGAATCGATGTGCGCGGCCGCGGCCCGCTCCGACGCCGACCTGGTCTTCCTCGACCTCGAGGACGCCTGCGCGCCGTCCATGAAGGAAGCCGCCCGCGGAATCGCGGTGCACGCGTTCACCGAGTTGGATTGGGGACGCACCACCCGCGCGGTCCGGATCAACGGACTGGACACACCCTGGTGCCACGACGACCTGATCGAGGTCGTCAGCGGCGCCCGCGACGCACTCGATGTGATCATCGTGCCCAAAGCCCGCACCGCCCGCGACGTGTGGTGGGTCGACGTCATGCTCACCCAACTCGAGTCCAAGCTCGGCCTGTCACGGCCGATCGGCCTCGAAGTGCTGATCGAGGAGGCAGAAGGCCTGCTCAACGCGGGGGAGATCGCGAAGGCCAGCCCACGGGTCGAAGCCGTCATCTTCGGTGTCGGCGACCTCTCGGCCTCACTGCACGCCCGCGTCGGCGGAAACTTCCGACCGGCCGCCGGCACCTATCCCGGCGACTTCTGGCACTACGCGCGGGCCCAGGTTCTCGCCGCGGCTCGCGCAGCGGGCGTCGACGCGATCGATTCCCCCTATCCGGACTACGCCGATGCCGACGGATACCGCACCGACGCCCAACACGCCGCAATGCTCGGATTCGACGGAAAGTGGGCCATCCACCCCAGCCAGGTACCGATCGCCAACGAGGTGTTCACACCGACACCGGACGAGATTGCGCACGCCCGAACACTTGTCGACGGCTACCGCGCAGCACAGACCGGAGGCGTCGGCGCGCTCGGTCGAGGCGGCCAGCTCGTCGACGCCGGGCATCTGCGTCTCGCAGAGAACGTACTGGTCAAAGCAGAACTCACACAGACAGAAAACGGTGTCGCACGATGAGCACAGCTGAGGGCAAGGGTCGTCTCGAGGGTAAGGTCGCCGTTGTCACCGGCGCGGGGTCCGGGATCGGTCGCGCGAGTGCGCGCCTGTTCGCCCGCGAAGGGGCCAAGGTGGTCTGCGCCGACATCAGTGGTCAGGAGAAAGCGACCGCGGACGAGATCGGGCACGCTGCGGTCGCGGTGCACGTCGACGTGGTGAACTCGGCGGACGTGCAAGATATGGTCACCGCGGCGGTGGACGCTTTCGGCCGCCTCGACGTGCTGTTCAGCAACGCCGGGCTCAGCGGCAAGCGCGGCCCCATCGCGGAACTCGACGAAGAAGCGTTCGACAACGTCGTCGCGGTCAACCTCAAGGGCGCCTTCCTCGGGATGAAGTACGCGATCCCCGCCATGATCGCCTCCGGCGGTGGCTCGGTGATCAACACGGCGTCCGCGTCGGCGCTGGTCGGGTGGAAGGGCATCGCGGCGTATTCCGCAGCGAAGGGTGGGGTCGTGCAGCTCACCAAATCGGCCGCGCTCGACTACGCGACGAGCGGCATCCGGGTCAATGCGATCTGTCCGGGCATGACCTGGACGGGCCTCGCCGGCGCTGCCGCCGACGGACACGTCGCCCCACCCACCGGAGAGGGCAAGGTACCACCCCAGCCGATGAAGCGCTGGGGAGTCCCACAGGAATTGGCCAACGCCGCACTGTTTCTCGCCAGTGACGAATCGTCGTTCATCACCGGGACGGCCATCCCGGTCGACGGCGGCTACGTCGCACGCTGACCTGCACGACTCGACTCCGAACGGAGCCCACAGTCATGACACGACCATTTCGGTTCGCCGTCCAGGCGACCAAAGCCACCACCGCCACCGAATGGCGCGACACCGCCCGCCGCGTCGAAGGCCTCGGCTTCTCCACGCTCTTTCTCTCCGATCACTACCTCGGGCCGGGGCCGGCGCAGGAGGAAGCCCGGTGGCCACCGCAGTACCTCGCTCCGATCGCGGCGATGTCTGTCGCCGCAGCCGTCACCAGCACGCTGCGTGTGGGGTGCCGGGTGTTCTGCACCGACTACCACGTCCCGGGCGTGTTGGTGAAGGAAGCGGCGACCCTCGACATGCTCTCCGACGGCCGGCTCGAATTCGGTATCGGCTGCGGCTGGAGCGAGCCCGAATACGTCGCCATGGGTGTGCCCTTCGCACCCGCTCCGGAGCGCGTGTCGAAACTCGAAGAAGTCGTCGCACTGTTCAAGGCGCAGTGCTCGGGTGCGCCACTGGATGTCAGCGGATCGCACGTCACCGCGAAAGACTATGCCGGACTGCCGCTGCCGGTGCAGAGGCCGCACCCTCCGATCATCATCGGAGGTAGCCGAAAGAGGGTGCTGTCACTGGCCGGCCGTGAAGCCGACATCGCCAGTATCAGCACAGTGTCGTTCGAGCCGGTCAACGCGCAGGGCCGCACCCCGCAGCAGGAAGCGGTCAAGCGACTGCAGTTCGTCCGGGATGCAGCAGGAGAACGCGTGTCCGACCTCGACATCGAGAGCTCGCCTTTCTTCATCAAGATCACCGACGATGCGGACACCACACTGAACAAGATCGCCTCCCGCCTGCGGATCAGCTCGGACGGGCTCGCGGACCATCCGAACGTCCTCGTCGGCGGTGTCGACGAGGTCGCCGACCAACTGCTGAAGCGTCGCGAGACCTTCGGCGCCAACTACATCTCCGTGCAGCAGAGCAATTTCGAGGAGTTCGCTCCCGTCGCGCAACGCCTCGCAGGACTCTAGAGAAGGACAGACATGACCAAGAGATCACGCTTCAGCGAATACAAGGATCGGTACGCGAACTACAAGTTCGAACTCACCGAGGACGGCATTCTGTTCATGCAGTGTCACACCGACGGCGGGTCGCTGGTGTGGGACTGGAAATCACACGACGACATGGCCGACGCCTTTGCCGACATCGCAGGCGACCGCGAGATCAAGTGCCTGATCCACACGGGTACCGGCGAGAATTACAACGCCGACTGGGGTTATATGCCCGACGGCTCGCCCATCGACACTCCGATCTACCAGGCGATGCCCGGTGATCGCGGACTCTGGAAGCTCGACGAGAAGGCCTGGTACAACCGCAATCTCATGTTCAACGTCCTCGACGTGGACGTGCCGATGATCAGCGCGATCAACGGGCCCTGCAACATCCATTCCGAGGTGCCGCTCATGGGCGACATCGTTCTCGCCTCGGACACCGCGTGGTTCCAGGACGTGTCGCATTTCCCGCGCGGACAGGTCCCCGGCGACGGACAGCACGTGATCTGGAACTTCCTCGCCGGTCACAACCGCGGCCGCTACCTGCTGCTCACCGGCAAGAAGTTGTCCGCGGAGGAAGCCAAGGAATGGGGCGTCGTCGCGGAGGTGCTCCCCAAGGACAAGCTGCTCGATCGCGCGTGGGATCTGGCCCGCGACCTCGTCAAGAAGCCCCCGCTTACCCTGCGCTACACCCGTCAGCTGTTCACTCACCAGCTCAAGCGCGCATTCCTCGATCAGATGAACCAGGGCATCGGATACGAAACCTACGCCCAGCGCGCGTTCTTCCCGGTCGGCGGTTACATGCAGCCGCTGGACCGAGCCTGGGACGACAAGCCCTGGACGAACCGGGGCGACAGCGCCGACGGCCCCGCGGAAGGCTGACCCATGCACGCGCTCGACGGAATCAAGGTCCTGGACCTGGGCACCTTCATCGCCGGCCCGTTCTGTGCGACGGTGCTCGGTGAGTTCGGGGCGGAGATCATCAAGATCGAGCGCCCCGGTGTGGGCGACCACCTGCGCCGATTCGGAACCGAGACGGAGTGCGGAGACACCCTCGTCTGGCTCAGCGAGGCCCGCAACAAGCGGTCGGTGACATTGGACCTGACAGATCCTCGCGGGCAACAGATCCTGCGGGAGTTGATCGCCGACGCCGATATCGTCATCGAGAATTTCCGACCCGGAGTGATGGAACGCTTCGGGTTCGGGTTCGACGAGATCCACGCCATCAATCCGCGCACCGTCATGCTGAGGGTGTCCGCATACGGCCAGAGCGGCCCCAACCGTGACCTTCCGGGCTTCGCTCGGGTCGCCCACGCGTTCTCCGGCCTCGCATACCTCGCCGGCGAACCGGACGGCCCGCCAGTGACGCCTGGGTCGACGTCACTGGCGGACTACATGACCGGTCTGTACGGGGTGATCGGAGTGCTCACGGCGCTGCAGGCACGGGAACGCACGGGGCGCGGGCAGGTCGTCGACCTGGCGCTGTACGAGACGATCTTCCGCGCTCTCGACGAGTTGGCCCCGGCGTTCCAGCAGTTCGGATTCGTTCGGGAACGCATGGGCGCCGACACCGTCAACGTCACCCCTCACAGTCACTACCAGGCCGCCGACGGCGGATGGGTCGCGATAGCCTGCTCCCACGACGACATGTTCGTCCGCCTCGCCAAGGCGATGGGCGACCCGGACCTGGCGAGCCCGGATCTGTTCGGCCCCAAGGCTGCACGGCTGAAGGCCCGCGACGAGGTGAACGCCCTGGTCTCCGGGTGGGTCGGATCACTCAGTCGTGACGAGGTGATCAAGCGATGTGTCGACGCGGAGGTGCCGGCCGGGCCGCTGTACTCGATCGCCGACATCGTCGACGATCCGCAGTACCTGCACCGGGGCACCATCACGACCACCGAGTCGCGAATCGGCCCTCTCTCCGTTCCCAATGTCATTCCCGCACTGTCCGACACTCCCGGCGAGATCCGATGGCTGGGAAGAGAACTCGGTTCCGACACCGACTCCGTTCTGCAAGAGCTTCTGGCTCGAACCCCGAGTGAGATCGCGACCCTGCGCGCAGACGGCGTGATCTGACCACACCACAGATTTGCTACGAGAAAGGTGCCATACCATGGCAATCCAAGAGAAGTTGGCCACCGGCCAGGGGAAGTTCACCCCGAGATATCCGGAGCTGGGAACCGGACCCGTCAGCTACGACGACGCCGTCTCCGAAGAGTTCTTCCTCGCCGAACGCGAAGCAGTGTTCAAGCGGTCGTGGCTCAAGGTCGGGCGCATCGATCAGCTGCCGCGCGTCGGCAGCTATTTCACACGTGAACTCGTCGGGCTGGGCTCGATAGTTATCGTCAAGCAGGCCGACGGCACCGTCAAGGCGTTGCACAACGTGTGTGCCCACCGCGGCAACAAGGTGGTCTGGCAGGAGCATCCCGCCGAGGAGACCAAGGGGTCCTGCAAGGCGTTCACCTGCAAGTACCACGGCTGGCGCTACGGGCTCGACGGCAAGGTCGACCACGTCACCAACGAGGATCAGTTCTTCGACCTGGACAAGGGCGCCCTCGGTATGCCCGAGCTGCACTGCGACACGTGGGCCGGCTTCATCTTCGTCAACTTCGACCCCCACGCCCAGCCGCTGCGCTCGTTCCTCGGTGAGAAGTTCACCGCGGTCGAGAGCTACCCGTTCGAGAAGATGACGGAGCACTACGGCTACAAGACCAAGGTCAAGGGCAACTGGAAGCTCTCCATCGACACGATCCTCGAGTGGTACCACCCGCCGTATGTGCACGGCCGATTCATCGATCGCGACGTGTCGAAGGCCGAGAAGCTGGTGCCGCCGCCGGACTCCTACTACTACGACCTGTTCACCTCGCACATGCTGAACTCGGTGCCCGGCCCGCCGCAGCTGCCCCCGCGCAAGCCCGGTGAGCTCGGCCCCGCCCAGCGCAACCAGCGCTGGATCTACAAGTTGCTGCGCGCCGGCCTGTTCGGGCCCGACGACGTGCAGGACATCGGCCCGCTGCCCGACGTCCTCAACCCCGGCAACATCAAGTCCTGGGGCAACGACGCCTACTGGCTGTTCCCGAACTTCTCGGTGCAGATCTGGGCCCGCAACTTCTACATCACGTATCAGTACTGGCCCGAGACGGTCGGGGAGCACAGCTACGAGCTTGACATCTACTTCCCGCCGCCGCGCAACGCAGCGGAGCGTCTGGCCCAGGAGATGACCGCCCAGACCACCATCGAGTTCGCGATGCAAGACTCGAACACCGTCGAAGCGACACATTCGGCCCTGGCGACGGGCGCCAACCGGGAGTTCCACCTGTCGGATCAGGAACTGATGATCCGCAACTTCCACAAGGTTGTCCGCGACACGGTCACCACACACCAGAACCTCAGCTCCAAGTAAGGACGAACCGATGACGACTTCGACTCTGCCGGAATCATTCCGGGATCTCGAGCCCTTTGTCGACGAGTGGGCGCTTGCCACCCGCGAGGAACGCTACGACACGCGTATGGCCCGCACGATCGACGAACTCGACCGCTTCTACGATGCGATCGCCCCGCGCGCCGAGGAGGCGATCGACTACCTCAACGGATTCGATCTGGAGGAGCTACCCGAGGCCGAGACCACATTGTTGCACCTGATGTACTCGCTGGTCATGGTGTCGTACCCGGTCAACGTGTTCCGTCAGCCGAAGATCCCCGACTCGGGTGCTGCGTTCTTCGACACTGTCGTCGAACCCGAGGTCTGACGCCATGGCCTACACCGTCACCGATATCGGACCCACAACGGGCGTCGAGATCAGCGGCTTGTCCGGGGCCGAACTCGTGGATCAGGGCGTCGCCGATGTCGCTTCGGATGCACTGAACCGACGCGGTGTAGTCGTGTTCCGTGAGGCGAATCTGTCCGACGGCGACCTCGTCGCGTTCAGCCGATTGCTGGGGAAGGTCGCGCAGCTCCCACTGGGCGGCGACTCGGAGCACCCGGAGATCCAGAAGGTCACCCGCGATGCGACGAAGAGCAAACTCGCTGCCTATCGGGAAGGCACGTTCTTCTGGCATATCGACGGCACCACCGCCGAGATTCCCGACAAGGCAACTGTCCTCATGGCGCGGCAGGTGTCCGACGACGACACCGGCGACACCGAATTCGCGAACACCTACGCCGCATACGAGGAACTGCCGGACGACCTCAAGGCGGAGCTCGAGGGCACACGCGTTGTGCACAGCTTCGCCGCGTCGCAGTTGCTCGTGTATCCCGATCCTGATCCGAAGGAGCGAGCGGCGTGGGACCGCAATCCCTCGCGCGAGCACCCGCTGGTCTGGACCCGAGGGTCAGGCAAGAAGTCCATGGTGCTCGGATCCACGGCCGAGCGAGTGGTCGGCAGGTCCGAGGACGAGAGCAAGGACCTGCTGACGCGCCTGCTGGATTGGTCGACGCAGGACCGCTTCACCCTCCGGCACAAGTGGCGGGTGGGCGACGTCGTCATCTGGGACAACACGGGCATGCTGCACCGCGCCTGCCCGTACGGAGAGCAGTCTGCACGTCTGATGCTCCGCACGTCGCTCGTAGGTGAAGAGGTGGTGCAATGACAGCCAAGGTCGCACTGGTGACCGGTGGAGGCTCGGGTATCGGCCGGGCCATCTCCCACCGGCTCGCCGCCGACGGATACGCGACAGCCGTGCTCGACCTGAACGCTGCAGCGGCCAAGACCGTCGTCGAAGAGGTCATCGAAAAAGGCAATACCGCAGTAGCGTTCGGTGACGTGGATGTGTCGGACCGCTCGCAGGTGGACGCTGCAGTCGAAAGCGTGCGGGAAAGCCTCGGGGCGGTGTCGGTTCTCGTCAACAATGCCGGCATCACCGGATTCAAGAAGTTCGGGCACATCACCGACGAAGTGTGGGAGCGAACCCTCGCGGTCAACCTGTCGGGGCCGTTCTACGCGTGCCAGGCCGTGGTGCCGGATATGACGAAGGCGGGGTGGGGGAGGATCGTGAACATCTCGTCCTCGAGCGCTCAAGGTGGTCAGCAGTTCATGACCCACTATGTGGCGTCGAAGGCAGGGCTCGTCGGATTCACGAAATCGCTCGCGCTAGAACTGGGACCTTCGGGAATTACCGTGAACACGATCCCACCCGGATTCGTCGACACCCCGATGCTCCGCGGATCGGAACGGGACGGTCTGCTCGGCGGCAGCGTCGACGAACACGCCGACCGAACTCCGGTCCGACGCCCCGGCAAGCCCGAAGATATCGCGGCAGCGTGTTCGTTCCTCTGCTCGGAGGAAGCCGGGTACATCACGGGCCAGATCATCGGTGTGAACGGTGGGCGCAACACCTGACGCCACTACCTCGGTAGATGCTGCCGTACAACAGGATTCCCGCGAAGAACCCAGCTTCCCGCAACCGCAATTGCAGGTGCGGGAGGCTGGGACGCGCGCGGGAAGAGGCGATCGGCTACGTGTCGACGTCGATGGCCTGAAGCTGCCGTACCCAATCGAACTCGGCTTCGACGAAGGCTTCGCCGCCGGAGGCGAAGGCGTCGCGGAGTTGGGTGAGGGCTTCGATGAACTGCTCGATTCGCTCGCGGGCGGACTCGGGAGTGCCCGCCCCTTTGCGGGCGTAACCGGCGGCGAGTTGCCTGGCGGATTCGAAGTCGCCGAAGCCTTCGGTGATCTGGAGTCTGTCCGTGGTCTTCAACGCCCGCTCGAGTTCGGTGAGTGCGGTGTTGCAGATCGCCACGATCTCGTCGATGACGGGTGGCTCGAGTCGTACGAAATCCGACATACTTACCTCCGTGGTGGGGCTCGTCAGTGACTGATGAACGGCTCGACCGAAGACACAAAGCCTTCCAGCCCTGTACACCACTCGCTTTGAGCGGAGGGTCCCGGATGGTCCTTGTAGTGGAGTCTGCTGAAAATGACAATCCCGAAGTCAGTTTCAAGGATGTAGCGGCACGTATCGGTGGTGTTCGGATCGATTTCGACGAGGGCCGGCCGGTTGTTGATTGACGTGAGGGTGGCGACGGTGCCGTTCTTCAGAAGTTCTTCTTCGAGAGTGACGTTCCCGGAGAGGACATTGAGTCCGTAGCCGCGCCTGACCCCGGGGACTGGGTCGTCTTTCTCGTACGTGCACCCCAGAAACGTGTACGACCCCATCGGCATGTCCGCGAATTCTTTGTGCGCGGCGTCGTAACCGGCCGCGGTCATCACGTCGTCGGGCAGGTCGAGACACGGGTCGAAGGTGATGTCGGGGCGGCCCGAGTCGTCGACGATGCGCGGGGTGCGCGTCGTAGGGGCGGCGGCCTCGGTGGTGGTGTCGACCTTTGTTGCCGGCGTTGGTCCGCAGGCCGACACCACCGCGACCATCGCGGCACCCAGCGCTGCGCGCTCCCACCTGCTCATGCGACCCCCCGATTCGCTGAAAATCGGTTCGACGCTAGCACAACCGGTTCCGTCAAGATTCCCGCGACGATTTCAGCCATCCGCGACTCCAACTGCACGCGCGGATGGCTAGGATGCGCGCGGGAAGGACCGGATGGGCTATGTCGATGTCCACGGCGGGCCGGGGTGCCCGCGCCGGTGGTTCAGGACGAGAGTGTGAGGAACTGCAACGGGTCGCTCTTCTCGAAATGGCCCGACACCTCACCGGCAAGACCACCTTGCAATGCGGTGTCGCCGAGAAGATTCAACTTGCCCGCCGGTGCGCCTTCGCCGAGGTCCAGATCTGCGAGGTCGACCCATACCAGATTGGGTCGGGAGGTGGAATCGAAGACGTATCTCCTGTTGGTCAGATCTGCGACGATCTGCCATCTTGTCTGTGAGGCATCGGGTTTCCCGGGATCGGGCCTGCGGAAGGGCTGTGCGGTGTTGCGGATGACGCTGAGCATCCCTGCGACGGCCTCGGCCGGGTTCGCCGGCAGAGGTAACCGGCCGACGTAATATGCAGCGCGGGCGAATCTGTCGGTCGCAGAGTTGGTGCCGGGGAGTGGTCTGTCGCCCCCGAAGCCGTCGATCTGTTTCAGCAGCTCGATCTGCCTGTCGTAGGTGGGGGAGTTGGTCATGACGACGTGGTCGTGACTGTGCCAGACGACGGCCTTGCCGTCCAAGTACTCGACGACCGCGGAGTCCCCGCTCGCATCGTCCAGCGCCAAGTGCACAGCGGGCACCAGCCCGGTAGCGGGATCAGCGAGCGGTACCACCTGCACGCCTGTCTCGTTGATCCACGTGACTGCTTCGTCGACGCTCGCGAAGTTGTCGAGGAAGTGCTGCATCCATACAGCCATACTGAGTCCGGGTCTGCTGTCGTCGCGTGCGCCGTATGTGGACTCGGAAAGCCACAGAACGTGCGCAGCCAATCCACCCTCGTTCATGCCGTCGACCGTCATCAGGTCGTAGGCCGCTGCCACGACGCTGCCGTACTTCGCGGTCCAGGCCAGTTGCCCTCCGACACCGTCATTCCGCTCGACGCCACGCGGCAGCGACCAGAGGTTGGTTGCGGTGTCCATGTGGAAGTCCATGGTCCGGCCTACGATAACCCCACCGGTGGGGACGCTCCACACTATCCGCGTGCACATCACCTGCGCCTTTCCATGCCTGAGCGGTTGATGGTGCGGGACACCGACGATGCATCCGGCACGCATTCCTACGGTACCCATGTGTTCAGTTGGTGTCCGATCATTCTTCCCGTGGGCAATCCGAATCGGTGGCAGTTCGAGGTTGAAATCAGCGGGTGAATTCTTGCTGGTCCACCGGGTATTGGGTAGTTCTGTGGACGATCCACTGCACGGCAGTGCGCTGCTTCGGAACGCCCGTGCGCGGTTGCGTCCTGTGATAGATTCCGAGTCGTTCCGGGATCCACAATTTTGCTCTGATTTCCCATCGGGCCATCGGAGACCTTGTCGTGTACACACACCGACTCCATTCGACAACGTCCGCCTCGTATCTGTCGCATTTGTCCATGTGTCAGAGCGCAGATCGACTGGGCTCACAAGGAGGAACGAAATGAGTGAAATTCGAAGAGTCACCGTGCTCGGAGCCGGGGTTCTGGGGTCGCAGATCGCATTCCAGTCTGCCTACAAGGGGTTCGATGTCACTTCCTACGACATCAGCAGTGAAGCACTCGATGGGGCACGAGAACGGTTCGTCGGATTGGGCGAGGCATACAAGCAGGACGTACCGGGTGCCACCGAGGATGCTGTTCAGAAAGCACGCGAAAGAATCACCCTGACAACGGACCTGGAGAAATCGGTCGCGAACGCTGACCTCGTTGTCGAAGCGGTACCGGAAATCCTGTCGCTCAAGCAGGAGATCTACGGGAAGATCGGGTCGGCAGCGCCGGCGAAGACCATCTTCGCGACCAACTCGTCGACGCTGCTCCCGAGCGACCTGAAGGAGTCCACCGGGCGCCCCGACCGGTTTCTTGCGCTGCACTTCGCGAACCAGGTCTGGAAATTCAACACAGCCGAGATCATGGGCACTCCTGATACGGACCCTGCGGTGTTCGCGGCGGTGGTCGAGTTCGCCACCGAGATCGGCATGGTGCCCATCGAACTGCACAAGGAGAAGGCCGGGTACGTCCTGAACTCGCTTCTCGTACCGTTCCTCTCATCGGCGGCTCAACTCGCTGCCGGCGGGTACGCGGACCCCGAGGCCGTGGACAAGACGTGGAAGATCGCGACCGGCGCGCCGATCGGACCGTTCCAGATCTACGACATCATCGGGCTCTCCACCCCGTACAACATCATGGCCAACGGCGACGACGAGCAGAAGAAACTCGCGGTGTGGTTGAAGGAGAACTACATAGACAAGGGCAAGCTGGGTCTCGCGTCGGGCGAAGGTTTCTACCGATACTCCTGACACGGTGGCCTCAGTTGTCGCAGATTCGCGGCCCCTCGATCTCGTGGTGGGTGTCGAAATATCTGTGGCGTAATGCGTCCCGCTACGTTCTCAGCTGTCCGCGACTGCAACTGCACGCGCGGATGGCTGGGACGTGCGCGGGAAGGGACTGATAGGTGGAAGCCCGTCAGTGGGCCGGGTAGTTGATTCGAACACAGGTCGCTGAGCATTCCCGTGACGGTCTCGACCTGGTTCTGAGGGGCCGGTAGACGATCGAAGTAATGTGCTGCTCGAGCGAACCTATCTGGTGCCGAGCTGGTTCCGGTTCGATGCCACGCGGCAGCGACCACAGGTTCGTTCCAGACGACTCGAGTGCATATTCATACGCCTTTCCTGGGCAGGTTGGCTTACCGCAGCTGTGGCAATTCGACCGGTGTTGTCCGAACATGTCCAGGCGTTCGGAATTCGGTACGACATATCGACGATTTGTCCGTCGCGCATTTCTCGTCGATGTCGGTTCCACGTGGCACGTGGAAATGGCGGTATCGGGACTTTCGTCCCGGACTGATAATTTCCTCCTCGAAAGGTCTCCCGATTTTTCTATCATTTTTCGCCTGCGGATGAACCATCTCGGTGACGTAGAAGGATTAAATGGGCGGGTGAATTTCTGCGACTCACGGGTCGCCGGGCGAGGTCGTGGTCGGTACGAGGCTCGTGGGCGTCGGTTCAGGTGTCTCGTCGGTGCGAGCGGAAGTCGGAGGGGTCTGTGTTTCCGTTTCGGACACCGATGCGTCCGGCAGTGGAACCGGGCTGGTGGTGATCGTGGGTTCCGGAGTGGTTGTCGGGGTCACTGAATAGGTCCCCGTGGAAGTTGTCTCCGTAGAGTCCTCCGCCGGCGCATCGGTGTGTGGGACCGACGGCACGCTGGTGTGTGCGGCCTCGTCGAGCGCTTCGTAGTGTGCCGCCCGTTGGCTGTAGAACGTCAGGGTGACGACGAACAGCAGGATCAGGGCAGCGGTGGTGGTGCGCATGTGTCCACCGAAGAGTCGACGCGGAATTCGGTTCCACAATGTCTGTCCACTGACCGGCTCGGCTGCAGCAGTTTTCGGTGGCCGGTCGTCGTGGTGATCGGCGATCACGATGTGCCTCCGAGAGAGTTCTCGGTCTCGTGGTTGTCCGGCAGACGGGCGATGCCGGCTCGCGCGAAGGCGCTGACGATGCGTCGGCGCAGGTCGCGACCGACTTCGAACTGTTTGCCGGGGAGGGTGCGGGCAACCATGCGTACCGTCACGGTGTCGAGCTCGAGTCGGGTGACTCCCATGGGGGACGGTTCGTCGAACAGCAGCTTGTTCATCCGGCGATCGAGGAACGTCGCGTGCCCGACCTCCTGCAGGATGTCGTTGATCCGGCTCAGGTCCGCTCCGACGGGCACGGGCACGTCCACCACCGCGCGTGCCCAGTCCTTCGACAGGTTGGTTGCCTTCATGATCTGGCCGTTGGGGACGGTCACCATCTCCCCGTCGTTCGACCGCAGTTGGGTGACCCGCAGGGTGACGTCCTCGACAGTGCCCTCGGTGGTGATCGCTCCGGTGAGCGTGAGGTTGACGGTGTCGCCGAACGCGTACTGCTTCTCCGCAATGATGAAGAATCCGGCGAGGAGGTCTTGCACGATGCGCTGCGCACCGAATCCGATCGCCGCACCGATCACCGTGGCCGGCGCGACGATGCCCGTCACCGGTAACCCGAGGTTCCGCAAGACGCTCACGAACGCGATCGCGTAGATCACGACGCACGCGATCCATGCGATGACCTGGGCGACCGAGTGCCGGTGTTTGAGCGTCTCAGAACGCACGATCGCGTCGGACTCGGTGAAGGCACCGTCGATGTGATCGGTGATCCGATGGACGAGCCATTGCACGAAGCGCGCAGCCAGTAGGGCGCCGGTGGTCCAGAGGATCAGGCTCGCCCCCTGCAACGAAACCCACCGAACGAGGTCCTCGGTCCACGACGGCGCTTCCCATTCGAATGCCAGCAGCGTGGTGAATTCATGCATCCCGTAGTTCACTCGCTCTTCCCTGAATTCGGAGTGGTATGAGCCCCGCCCTTCGGACGTGTTGGTGACAGCACAATCCCACGCGGATTCGAAGAGGCATACTGCGCCGTGAATTCGACGTTATCAGAGAGCGTGGTTCACGCAGAGGTTTCGTTCGATTTCGGAACGCGCGTCCGTGGACGTGTCCTGTGATAGATTGCGAATCGTTCCAGCGTCCGTCGCGCATCTGCTGGATCTCCCTGGATTACCAGCGATTTCTCATGTCGACATACCTGACGCATTTCGATTACGGCCGACGCCTTTGTTTGTCACCAGCCTGTTGCGTCCACTCACTCGATGGTGGACGGCGACGGCTCGACGAGCGCCACATGGAGGAACGGATGAGTGATTCGTCGATGTTGTTCCCGAGCGACCTGAAGAAGTCCGGCGTGGCCGGATCTGGAAGAGCTCGTCGTGCAGGACCATACGGAGGAGCAGCAAGGTGAGTGGGTACTGATGCACACTATCCGCGACGTCACATTCGACCTGCTTCGCAAGCTCGGGCTGACCACGGTGTTCGGCAACCCAGGTTCGACCGAGGAGACCTTCTTGAAGGAGCTCCCGAGCGATTTCAGGTACATCCTTGCCCTACAGGAGGCTTCGGCTGTCGCGATCGCCGACGGCTACGCACAGGCAACCCGGTCGCCCGCCCTTGTCAATGTGCATACGTCCGCGGGGATCTCGAACACGATGAGCAACATCATGACCGCGGCGATGAACCGCACCCCGCTCATCGTGACCGCGGGAAACCAGACACGCGAGATGCTCCTGATGGAACCGTGGCTGACGAACGTCGAACCCGAAATGCTGACGAAGCCGTGGGCGAAGTGGAGCTATCAGCCCGTTCGGGCTGCGGACGTACCCGCGGCATTCATGCGCGCCTACGTGATCGCCATGCAGCCACCGGCCGGCCCGGTATTCCTCTCGATCCCGCTGGACGACTGGGACCAACCTGCGGTGAGCACGCCCGTGGTTCGCTCGGTGGCGACGCGGATCGGACCGGACCCGGAACGAATCGCCGACTTCGCCCGCTCCTTGTCCAGCGCGAAGAACCCGGTGCTCATCTACGGATCCTCGATCGCCCGCGGGGATGGCTGGGCACAAGCGGTGACTCTTGCAGAGAAGCTCGGCGCACCCGTCTGGGCTGCGCCGTCCTCGGAGCGGCCACCGTTCCCCGAGCACCACCCCCAGTACCGGGGTGGGCTGCCGTTCGCCATCGGCCCGCTTGCCGACCGCCTGGCAGGCCACGACGTCGGGATCGTCATCGGCGCACCCGTGTTCCGCTACTACCCGTACGTCGCGGGGGGAGTACCTGCCCGAGGGGATGACCCTCATCCATGTCACCGACGATCCGGCGGAGGCGGCGAAGGCCCCCGTCGGCGACAGTCTTCTGTGCGATGCGATTCTTGCGCTCGAGGGCTTGATCGAGCGAGTCGACGACCGTGCGCCGAGCACACCGATCGAGGTGAATCCGCATCGTATGGCTCCTCATCCGGCACCGCTGGTGGGTGAGCCGGGTCAGGTCATGACCGCGGTCGAGCTGTTCGAGACCATCCGATCGGTGGTGCCCGACGACACGGTGCTGATGGAGGAGTCGCCTTCGAATATCGCCGAGTTGCACACGGCATGGCCGATCGAGAAGCCCGACTCCTTCTACACCGCGGCGAGCGGAAGCCTCGGCTGGACATTGCCGGCAAGTGTGGGTATTGCTCTGGCAGAACGTGATTCCGGTCGAAACCGAACGGTGGTGGTGATGATCGGCGACGGATCGTTCCACTACGCCATCCAGGGGCTGGGGACCGCTGCCGCCCAGCGACTCCCCATTCTCTACGTAGTTCCCCGCAACGGGGAGTATGCGATTCTCAAGGCGTTCGCCGACCTGGAAGAGACGCCGGGTGTGCCGGGACTCGATCTCCCGTCGCTGGATTTCGTGTCACTCGGTGAGGGGTACGGATGTGCCGCCGAACGTGCCGAGACAGTGACCGAAGTCCAGGTTGCGGTGAAGGCTGCGCTCGGCCGCTCCGGCCCCACCGTGTTGGAAGTGCCGATCCTGCCCACCATCCCCCCTCTGTTGTAGTCACCTTTCACAACCTCCAAGGAGAACCGTGTCGAAGAAGCCTGATGTACTCACCGATCCGCTGCGGAACCGGGGCACCGCCTTCACATATGAGCAGCGGGAGGAACTTGCGCTGGTCGGGCGGCTCCCCGCTGCAGTGGAAACTCTCGATCAGCAAGCTGTGCGTGCCTACACTCAGCTCAGTTCCTTCGAGACCGATCTCGAGAAATACGACTACCTGAGCGCGTTGCACAACCGCAACGAGGTCCTCTACTACCGGGTGATTCTCGACCACCTCTCGGAGCTGCTGCCCGTCATCTACGACCCGGTCATCGGTGCCGCGATCAAGAACTGGAGCCACGACTACCGTCAATCGCGAGCCGTGTACCTTTCGGTGGACCGGCCCCAGGATGTGCGGCCGTCCTTCGAGACCCTGGGCTTCGGCCCGGACGATATCGACCTGATAGTGGTCTCGGACGCGCAGGAAATCCTCGGTATCGGTGACTGGGGGGTGAACGGTAGTGAGATCTCCGTCGGGAAGCTGGCGGTGTACACCGCAGCGGCCGGAATCCACCCGGCGCGCGTGTTGGCGGTGCACCTGGACGTCGGCACCGACAACGAGACCCTGCTGAACAGTCCTGCGTATCTCGGAAACAGGCATGCTCGCGTGACCGGCGATCGCTACGACGACTTCGTCGACCGCTATCTGGAGACGGCCGCCGACCTGTTTCCACACGCGTTGCTGCACTTCGAGGATTTCGGTCCGTCCAACGCGCGTCGGATCCTGGAGAAGAACCGAGACAAGTACCGCATCTTCAACGATGACAATCAGGGCACGGGTGCGATCGTGATGGCCGCGGTGTTCTCAGGCCTGAAGGTGACCAAGCAGAGCTTCGCCGAGCAGCGTCTCGTGGTTTTCGGGGCAGGAACGGCCGGCACCGGCATGGCCGACCAGATCGCCGCAGCGATGGTTCGCGAGGGACTCGACCTCGCTGACGCCCGGGCCCGGGTGTGGCTCGTCGACGTCAACGGCCTGGTCACCGACGACATGACCGACCTCCCGAACTATCAGGCGCCATACGCGCGGCCGGCGGCCGAGGTGGCAGAGTGGGCGCGCACCGTCGACGGCAAGATCGATCTGCTCACCGTCGTGAAGGAAGCGAAGCCGACGATTCTGATCGGGACTTCGACCGCGCACAACGCATTCACTCGCGACGTCGTGGAGGCGCTGTGCGCCGGGGTCGAGCGCCCGATCCTGCTGCCGCTGTCGAACCCGACCGAGCGGATCGAGGTCATGCCGGTCGACGCTGTCGCGTGGTCGAAAGGCAACGCCCTGATCGCGACCGGCATCCCCGTCGATCCGGTCCCCTTCGAGGGTGTGGACTACGTGATCGGCGAGGCGAACAACGCGCTGCTCTATCCGGGTCTGGGCCTGGGCACCATCGTCTCCGGGGCCACCCAGGTCACCGACGGGATGCTGCTCGCCGCTGCCGAAGCTGTCGCCGGCCAGGTCGACCCCAGTGGCCGCGGCGCGTCGCTGCTGCCGCCGGTGGACAACCTGCGCGCCTCGTCCGCCACCGTGGCGGTCGCCGTGGCCAAGCAGGCCATCGCCGAGGGAGTGGCCACGAAGCCCACGCAGGAACTGATCCAGTCCGTCGAGGACGCCATGTGGCAGCCCGTCTACCGGGACGGGGACCTCTGATGGGAGCCCCGGCCACCGAAACCCCCGTCGTTCTCGACCTCCCCATCGGCATCGACGCGACCGGGGTCCGCCACGAAACCGATTCGATGGGCGGCATCGACGTCCCGGCGGACAGGTACTGGGGCGCTCAGACCCAGCGCTCCCTGGTCCACTTCTCCATCGGCAACGACCGGATGCCGCACGAGGTCTACCACGCCTACGGCTACGTCAAGAAGGCGGCCGCGCTGGTGAACGGCGCGGCCGAGCGCCTGCCGCAATGGCAGTCGACCCTGATCGCACAGGTCGCCGACGAGGTCATCACGGGCCGACTCGACGACAGCTTCCCGCTGTATGTCTGGCAAACCGGCTCGGGCACCCAGTCGAACATGAACGTCAACGAGGTGATCAGTAACCGGTCCATCCAACTTGTCGGCGGCGAACTGGGCGCGAAGACCCCGGTGCATCCGAACGATCACGTCAACATGGGGCAGTCCTCGAACGACACCTTCCCGACGGCCATGCACATCGCCGTCGTGAAGGAGCTCAACGAGCGCCTGATCCCCGCGATCGAGAAGCTGCTCGAGGCCTTCGAGGTGAAGGCCGAGCAGTGGCATGAGGTTGTCAAGATCGGCCGCACCCACCTCGAGGACGCGACGCCGCTGACTGTCGGGCAGGAGTGGTCTGGCTACGCCACGCAGATCCGGCAAGGGCTCGAACGCCTGAAGGCCGACATGGAGGGACTTCACGAGCTCGCCATGGGCGGTACCGCCGTCGGCACCGGCCTGAACGCCCCTCCCGGGTTCGACGTCGAGGTGGCCGCGAAGCTCGCAGAGCTCACCGGCTATCCCTTCCGCACGGCGGAGAACAAGTTCTCCGCCCAGGGCGGGCTCGACGCCATGGTTGCCGCCAGTTCCGGACTACGGGCGCTGGCTGTTCCACTCATGAAGATCGCCAACGACATCCGGTGGCTGGCCTCGGGGCCACGATGCGGGATCGGCGAGCTGGTGCTCCCGGCCAACGAGACGGGCAGCTCGATCATGCCGGGCAAGGTGAATCCGACCCAGTGCGAGGCGATGGTGATGGTGTGCATCCAGGTGCTTGCCGAGGACTCGGCTGTCGCCCTGGCTGGGACGCAGGGGAACTTCGAGCTGAATGCGATGCGGCCCATCATCGTCAACAACGTCCTGCACTCGGCCAGGATCCTGGGCGATGCCGCAGGGAAGTTCCGGGAATTCTGTATCGAGGGCGCCGAGCTGGACCGGTCGCAGATCGATCGGTACGTCGGCAACTCGCTGATGCTGGTCACCGCCTTGTCGCCGGTCATCGGCTACGACAAGGCGTCCGCGATCGCCCACAAGGCGAACGACGAGGGCACCACGTTGCGCGAGGCTGCCCTGGCGACCGGGTACATCGACGCCGCAGAGTTCGACAAAGTTGTGGACCCACGGCAGATGGTCGGCACCTTGTGACAGTTCAGGGTGGACGTGCCACCCGACCAACTCTCTCGACAATGCGATGGAAGGTGGAGCTATGTGTACACGGGTGATGTGGCCGGACGCCGCCGGGTCCGTGCTGGTGGGACGCAATATGGATTATCACCGAGACACCGGGACGAACCTGTGGTCGCTTCCCCGCGGGATCGAGCGTGACGACGGCGTCGGTGGTTCGCTCGCGTGGACCGCGAAATACGGCAGTGTCGTGGCCGGTGCGTTCGACATGATGACGGTGGACGGAATGAACGAAGGGGGACTCTCGGGCCACATTCTGTGGCTTGCCGAATCCGATTACGGCACTCATGACAAGTCGCGGCCGGGTCTGAGCATGGCGGTCTGGTTGCAGTACTTCCTGGACAACTTCTCCACAGTCGCGGACGCTACGGCGTGGATTGCCGAGTCCGAAGTCCAGGTCGTGCCGCTCGGCGATCCGGCGACCGGGGAGGTGCCTGCCGTGCACCTTGCACTGGATGACGCGACCGGTGACTCGGCGATCATCGAGTACGTCGACGGCAAGGTCACCGTCTGGCACGACCGCGACTATCGCGTGATGACCAATTCACCGACCTACGACAAGCAGATCGAACTACTCGAGCAGGTCGACGGGTTCGGTGGTACGAAGCCGTTGCCCGGGACCACCCTCGCGGCCGACAGGTTCGCGCGCGCCGCGTACTACGTGGGCCGGTTGCCGGAGCCCAAGACGAAGGTCGAGGCGATCGCAGGCATGTTCAGTGTCATCCGTAATGCCGCGCAGCCCTTCCGTATTCCGGATCCCGACAAGCCGAATGCGTCACAGACGATTTGGCAGACGGTCGCCGACCTGACCAACAGGCGGTTCGTCTTCGACTCGACCACGCGGCCGAACATCGTGTGGGTAGACCTCGACGAACTCGACTTCGGGGAGGGGGCGCCCGCGGGCAAGCTCGACTTGATGGGTGACAAGGCGCTCGAGGGTGGTCTCGCCGGCAACGTCACCGGTCGCTTCGAGGAAACGGCTCCGATGCAGTTCCTCACTCTGCCGTCCTGATCAGGTTCGCACTCACTGCACGATCCCCGAGGGGCATATATGGATACCGCTGATCAGCAGCCTTCCGTTCGTGTGTCAACCGAGAGCGCAGACGAGGCACACCTGAGAGCGACCTGGTTGCCGCTGATACTTGTGTGCTTCACAGGTCTCGTCTCGGTGTTCAACGCATCGGTACTGCCCATGGCGATCAGTGCGGTGGTGGAGGGGCTGGACACCACGATCTCGAATGTGCAGTTGGCCATCGTCGCCTACGGGGTGTTCGTCGCCGCATTCACGATCACGGGCGGCAAGATCAGTGGAGTCCTCGGTGCCCGGAACACCCAACTGCTCGGACTGACCGTCTACGCCGCAGGCATGCTGATCTGCCTCCTTGCCCAGGAAGTCTCGATGCTGGTCGCCGGCGAGGCGGTCGCGGGACTCGGTGGCGCTCTGCTTGTTCCGAACGCGCTGGCAATTCTCGGCCAGGCATACTCCGGGACGCAGCGCACAGTCGCGGTGTCGATCCTGGCGGGAACCACCGGTATCGGCGCCGCACTCGCACTGCTGGTCGGTGGATTCCTCGTCCAGACCTGGAGCTGGCGGGCACCGTTCCTGCTCCTGCTCGTCGTCATCGTCGGGACCCTCGTGATTGCGTCACGGGTTGTCCTGCCCCGGACTCCATTCCTGGGTTCCGTCGACAAGGTGAGCATCGCACTTTCGGCGGTCGGTGTACTCCTGCTGGTCGCGGCGATCAATCAGATCGGCGCGTGGGGGCTTCTGCTGGCCGCCGACTCGGCTCCGGTGGGTGTGCTCGGCCTGTCGCCGGTGCTGGCACTGTTGCTGCTCGGCGTGCTGGTGCTGCACGTGTTCGCCGTGCGGCAGCATTCGCTGCAGGACAGTGGTCGGACGGCGCTTCTCGCCCCTCAGGTGTTCGGGTCGGGGCTCAACCGTGCTTGTCTGAGCGGTCTGGTCGCGGTGAACCTGCTGATGGCAGGAGTGAGTTATCTGCTGCCGTTGTACACCCAGATGGTGCTGGGCAAGAGTCCGATGGGCTCGGCGATGATGCTGGTGCCGATCTCCCTCGCTGCACTTGTCTCGGCGGCTGCGACACCGATTCTGATGCGATTGGTCGCGTGCCGCTGGCTGTTGACCGGAGCACACGTACTCGCCGCCGCATCCGTGATTCTGCTTGCGTTCACCATTTCGAATCACTGGTCGGGCGTGTGGACCGGGGTCAGCGAGGTGTGTCTGGGACTGGGGATCGGAGTCGGGCTGAGCGCGGGCGCTGCGCTTCTCATGGAGACCAGCCCGCCCTCCCTTGCCGGGGAGATCGGCAGTGCTCGGGGGATGGCGACCTTCCTCGGGCTGTGTACCGGCACCGCAGTCGCAGGAGCGGTGTTGATGTCGGTGCTCGCCCAGTCCGCATCGAGTCGAGTGGCTGACGACCCGGATCTGCAGTCCGACAGCAGAATCCATGTGACCACCAGCTCCGTCAGCTTCGTCGCGAACGACGATCTCCGCGGCCGTCTCGTGGGACTCGACCTGACGTCGGAGCAGCTCGACCGCGCGGTGGAGATCAACATCGAATCCAGACTGGTCGCGTTGCGCGCGAGCCTGTTCGTGCTCGGGTTGGCGGTGCTCCTGCCGATCGTTGCGTTCCGGCACCTTCCTGCTCGTCGAGAACCGGAGGGCTGATCCACGCCGGGTGCCGGTGACTGAAGAGAACTACATCGGTGAGAGCAGCTCGACAATGCGTCGGGCGAGGGCTTCTACAAGTGCTCCTGACACGAGAAATGAGACGCAATGTATTACAGCAGTGGCAATTACGAGGCATTCGCCCGTCCACGCAAGCCTGAGGGTGTGGACGACAAGTCGGCGTGGTTCGTCGGCTCGGGACTGGCTTCGCTGGCGGGGGCAGCATTCATGATCCGCGACGGCAGGATGGCCGGCAACCGGATCACGATCCTCGAACGGCTGAAGTTGCCCGGCGGTGCACTCGACGGAATCAAGGAGCCGAAGAAGGGGTTCGTCATCCGCGGTGGGCGCGAGATGGAGGATCATTTCGAGTGTCTGTGGGATCTGTTCCGGTCCGTCCCCTCGCTCGAGGTCGACGACGCCAGCGTGCTCGACGAGTTCTACTGGCTGAACAAGGATGATCCGAACTATTCGCTTCAGCGCGTCACGGAGAAGCGTGGGCAGGACGCCCACACCGACTTCAAGTTCGATATGAGCTCGAAGGCGCAGAAGGACATCATGAAGGTGTTCCTCACGCCGCGTGAGGAGCTCGAGAACAAGCGCATCGACGAAGTATTCGGCCGCGAGTTCCTCGACAGCAACTTCTGGCTGTACTGGCGCACCATGTTCGCGTTCGAGGAATGGCACAGTGCGCTCGAGATCAAGCTGTATCTGCACCGGTTCATCCACCACATCCGTGGCCTACCGGATCTGAGCACCCTGAAATTCACCAAGTACAACCAGTACGAGTCGCTCGTGCTGCCGCTGTACACCTGGTTGCTCGATCAGGGTGTCAACTTCCGGTTCGACACCGAGGTCACGGACATCGACTTCGAGATCACGCCCGAGAAGAAGCAGGCCACGCGAATCCGCTGGGTGTCCGAGGGGGCCGAGGGTGGCGTCGATCTGGGTCTCGATGATCTCGTGCTCACCACCATCGGCTCGTTGACGGAGAATTCGAACAACGGCGACCACCACACACCGGCGCGGCTCGACGAGGGGCCCGCGCCGGCATGGGATCTGTGGCGTCGGATCGCAGAGAAGGATCCTGCCTTCGGTCGCCCCGACGTGTTCGGTGCGCACATCCCCGAAACCAAATGGGAGTCCGCGACCGTCACGACACTCGACGAACGTATCCCCGAGTACATCCAGAAGATCTGTAAGCGGGATCCGTTCAGTGGACGTGTCGTCACCGGAGGCATCGTCACCGCCCGGGATTCGAAGTGGCTGATGAGCTGGACAGTGAACCGTCAGCCGCATTTCAAGCAGCAGCCCAAGGATCAGATCGTCGTGTGGGTGTATTCGCTGTTCGTCGATGTTCCGGGCGACTACGTGAAGAAGCCGATGCAGGAGTGCACGGGCGAAGAGATCACTCAGGAATGGCTGTACCACATGGGTGTTCCGATCGGGGACATCCCTGAGCTCGCTGCGAATGCAGCGAAGACGGTGCCGGTGATGATGCCGTACGTCACCTCGTTCTTCATGCCGCGTCAGGCAGGGGACCGGCCGGCCGTGGTCCCGGAAGGTGCCGTCAACTTCGCTTTCCTCGGGCAGTTCGCGGAAACCACCCGCGACTGCATCTTCACCACCGAGTACTCGGTCCGCACCGGGATGGAGGCTGCATACGAGTTGCTGGGCATCGAACGTGGTGTGCCCGAGGTGTTCGGATCGACATACGACATCCGGAAGCTGCTGCAGGCAACGTACTTTCTCAACGACAAGAAGGAAGAGAACGTACCGCTGCCGAAGCTGATGCGTCGACGGCTGAGCAAGAAGCTCGACGAGAACGAGATCGGCCAATTGCTGCACGAGTACCACATCTTGACCCGAGAGTAACTGGGGCACCGCGGGTAGGTGGAGGTCAGACGGTGAGGATCACCTTCCCGCGCGCTGTCCGGCCCTCCACCGCCGCGTGCGCTGCTGCGGCCTCCGACAAAGGGAAGCGTGTGATCAGCGGTCGGAACTCCCCGGTCGCAGCGCGCTCCAAGGAGGTCGAGCGCAATGCGTCCCACCCGCCCGGCGGAACCATGCGTGGCCCCAGCGCCCAGGTCGCTGTGAGCTGCCGGGAGATCAGGTCGGTGGTTGCGATCTCGGTGGGTGAGCCGGATGCCCACCCGTAGAGGATGATCCGGCCACCAGGGGCGAGAAGTTCGAGAGCCTGTCGCCCGATCCGGCCGCCGACGCCGTCCATCACGACGCTGACCCGGGGTGCAGAGGAAAGGCGCTCCGGCCAGTCGGGATCGCTGTAGTCCACCGCGATATCGGCACCGTTGTCGCGCACTTGTGCGGTCTTCGTCGCACCACCGGCGGCCCCGACGACGAAAATGCCCTCACGATGCAAGCTCTGGACGAGCAGCGTGCCGATGCCACCGGCGGCGGAGAGGACGAGAACGGCATCGTCGACGGTCGGTTGTGTGGTGTGCAGTAGTCCCAGCGTGGTTGCACCGGTGCCGATCATCGCGACGGCGACGTCGGCGGACAGGTCGTCGGAGATGGGGTAGAGGTTTTCCGCGCGAGCGACGGCGAGTTCGGCGTAGCCGCCGTGGCCGTCGAGGTGCGCAGCGACTCTCCGACCGATCCATGTCGGCTCGACGCCGTCGCCGACCGCATCGACAGTACCGGCGACCTCCCCACCCGGCACGAGCGGAAGTGCTGGTGGCAGATGCGGTCCCACGGTCTCGCCGCGCCGGATCTTCGTCTCGATGGTGTGTACTCCGGCTGCTTCGACCGCGATACGGACTTCGCCGGGCCCTGGAACAGGGTCCGCAAGGTGCTCGTAGATCAGGTTGTCGGGAACACCGAAGGCGTGCAGTCGTATTGCGTGCATGTCATACCTCGATGCGTCGGCGTGGAAGGAGCAGTGCGGGGAGAAGCGCAGCGGCCAATATTACGGCCACCCACAGGTAGGTGGAACGGAAAGCATCCGCCAGGAGAGGAAGAGACGACTCGGGAAGTAGGAAGGCCTGCTCGAGATCCTGCACCTCGGGCAGGCGCTCGGTGACGGACCGCGCGAGCCCGGCCGAGAACACGGCAGTGCCCAACGCGACCGCGACCTGCTGAATGATCATCAGCCCGGTGCTGGCGGAGGGCACCTCGTCGTGGGTGAGGCCGCGGGTTCCCGCGGCAGTAGCAGGCATGAGCGTCATACCGATGCCGACGCCCATCACCGACATAGCAGCCATGAGCTGCCAATACGGGGTATCGGCAGAGACAAGGACGGCGAACAGCAGAACCCCGATGGGGGCAATGATCGTGCCCAGCGCGACGACTCGGCCGGGTGGAATCCGATCGACCAGGCGGGTGGCCACCTGCATCGTGAGGCCGGTTGCGACAACCTGCGGAATACTGAGCAGTCCGGTGGTGTGTGCGTCCTCCCCGCGAACCATCTGATAGTAGAGGGGCAGCAGGACCATGGACCCGAAGTACGCCGCTGCCGCGAACGTGAGGGTAAGAGCCGACGCGGCGAGCTTGCGGCGACGGAACAATCCGAGTTCGATGAGCGGCTCGTCGGTCGTGAGAGACCGGACGACGAATCCGGCCCCGAGCAGGCCACCGAGTGCGGCGAACATGATTCCTCCGCCGGTGAGTCCGAAGACCGACACTGCGAGCCCGCATGACAGCAACGCGAGCCCGATCCAGTCGAGGCTGCGTCGAGTGCGGTTCGGGTCGGCGGGGAGAAGGCGGGCGGCGAGTAGCACCCCGACGAGACCGACCGGGACGTTGATCAGGAAGATCCAACGCCACGATGCTGCGTCGATGAGGAGGCCGCCCAGTACTGGACCGATGAGTGGGCCGATGAGAGGTGGGATGCCGAGCATGCTCATGAGCCGACCGTTTTCGCCTTCGCCCGCTGCGCGGAGCACGATGGTCATGCCGACCGGCATCAGCATGCCGCCGCCGAGTCCCTGCACCACACGAAAGACCACCAGCGACCACACATCCCATGCGCACGCGCACAAGACCGAGCCGAGCACGAACAAGATGATTGCGGTGAGGTAGAGCCGCTTGGTGCCGAAGCGTCCGACCGCCCAGGCGGTGATCGGAATGATGGTGACCAGCCCGAGGACGTATCCGGTGGTCACCCACTGGATGTCGGTCATCGTGGCGTGGAACTCGCGGGCAAGGGTGCCGATCGCGATGTGGACGATCGTGGTGTCGAGCACCACCATCAGCATGTTGAGTACGACGACCAGCGTCACGGTCATCGGCCGAACCGCCGCGCGTTGCCCGGCCCGGCCGATGACGGCGGTCATGCGGGCACTCGCAGCGATTTCAGTGCTTCCGACCAGGCGGAGACCTCGTCGATCAGGCCGGTCAGCGCCGGTTCCTGGTGCTGCCCAGGTATCAATGCTCCGGGTTCCAGTGGGTCGGTGATGTCGAAGTCGTGGTGCAGCGACAGCACTACCTGGGTGCGTACGGTCGCGACCTTGACCTCGGCCAGTACGAGCCGAAGGTGTTCGGCTGCCCGCACCCCTCCGGCCTGGACTCCGTACGTGACGAATCCTGCTGCCTTGTCGGCCCATTCGTCGAACAGGAAGTCGATGGCGTCCTTCAATGCGCCGGGGAAGGAGTGGTTGTATTCCGGTGCGACGAAGACGAATCCGTCGTATGCCCCGATCGTCGCGGCCCACCGTCGTGTGTGCTCCTTCTCGTACGTGCCGAAGATCGCGGGCGCGGACTCGTCGAGGTGTGGCAGGTCGTAGTCGCGTAGGTCTATGACGTCGTAGGTGTCGTCCGGCCGGTGTTGTTGGGCGACCTCGTGGACCCACTGCGCCACGGATGCTGCGCGACGTCCGGGGCGGGTGCTGCCGACGATGATTGCTATCCGTGTCATGCGGTGTCTCCTTGGTCGTTGGGTGCACAGATAAAGTACAACGAGTAATGTAAAAAGTGCAATGGGTGTTGTACTTACTAAGGTGTGGACCATGGCGTTACGTGCTGACAAGCGGGAATCGATTCTGACCGGGGCGCTCGAGGTGTTCGCCCGCGACGGTTACACGCGGGCCGGCATCGACGTGATCGCCAAAGAATCGGGCGTCTCGACACGGACGATCTACAACCATTTCGGCGACAAGGCGACGCTCTTCCAGGCTGTCATCACCGCAAGCTCCGACCGCGTCGCGGCCGGACACATGTCCGTGATCGACAACTACCTGCGTAAGGTCACCGACCTCGAGGACGACCTCACCGACCTGGGCGTTGCCCTGGTGTGGGACGAGGAGTACGTCACCCACTTCGCTCTCGTCCGGCAGATCCAGGCCGACATCGACCACATACCGCCCGCTGCCGTCGACGCATGGAGGGACGCCGGGCCGTTACGCGTGCGCCGGCACCTCGCCGATCGTCTAACGAACCTGGACGGGCTGAACCTCGACGACCCGATGCTCGCCGCATTCCATCTGATGGCATTGATCGGCCGGGACACCTCAGGCGGGGGGCGTTCGACCGAAGAGCATGTGCGCGCGGGGGTGCGGGTCTTCCTGCGCGGCTATTTGCGGTGACTCATCACTAAAGGTGCCCGGCTTCGAAGCGCAACCGCGGATGAAACGGACGCGAACAACGTGTCGACCGCGAGCGGCTGTCTTTCCGGCGCGCGGCTGTGCTGTGGAATGCGGCGGCGTAACTAGAGCTTGTCGAGGTCGACGGGCGGGAACTCGCCGTAGACCCCGCGATCGCTGCCCTCGAGGTACCAGTCGTGCTGCGTCAGGGCGCGAGCCCGCAAACCCGATCGCCGAGCACGTTCCATCTCTGCTGCGTTCCGCCGGGCCTCGAGCGCGCGCTCCGTGGCTCCGCGGATCTTGGGAGCTGCCGCCGCGATCATCGCGACAGCGACCACGACCCCGATGATGATGCCGAGGACGACCAGGATGGTCTGCCAGTGCTCGATGATCAATCCGAGGATGACGAGGGCTGCAAAGAGCCCCAACCAGTTCTTCACGTTTGTCCCGTCACCCGAATTCCGATCAGCAGAAGTCCCTGGTTATCGGCAGTGCTGGCAGTGGTGTTACACAAGTCGATTCGGCCCCGGCCTGCCTTGGGACCTGTCGGTGGCGTCCGGTAAGAATGTCGGTCATGTCGGTTTTCCATCCCGACGCGGAAGGCATCAGGAGGTCGATGTGATCGATACGCGCGCACATGCCAACGGGCCTGCGACGCTGCCCCGCGGTCACCGCTGGGTGGTGGTCGACGTCGAGACCTCCGGGTTGCGCCCGAACGCGCACCGCGTGCTCAGCGTCGCCGCTCTGGTGCTGCGCGAGGACGGTTCTGTCGAACGCGAGTTCTCCACCCTCGTCAACGCCGACTGCGACCCCGGGCCCGTGCACATCCACAACCTGACACGCGAGCGGCTCGCCGGTGCACCCCGCTTCACGGACATCGCCGGCGAGCTCGCCGACATCCTCGACGGCGGCACCCTCGTCGCACACAACGCGTCATTCGACTACGGATTCCTCGACGCCGAGTTCCGGCGGTCCGGCAGGTCCATCCCGGCCGAACAGCGGCTCTGCACCCTGGCGTTGTCGCGGCGCCTGGAGCTCGACGTCCCCAATTTCAAGCTGGCGACCCTCGCCCGGCACTGGCAGGTCCAGCAACTGCAAGCACACGATGCGTACGACGACGCGCGCGTGCTCTCCGAGGTGTTCGTGCGCAGCGCCACCCTGGCCGAGAATCTGCAGCTGCCCTTGCCCGTGGTGAACTGCCGCGGCCGGAAGTCGGTGTACCCGGATTCGGTGCAGCGAGTGCCGTGCCAGTGGAAGAACCCGGGCCGTCTCACCGAGGCGGGGCTCGTGCAGGGCATGAAGGTGGTGATCAGTGGGGCCACCACCACACCGCGGCCGACGCTGGCCCACCGCATGACGGACGCCGGGCTCGACGTACTCAACAGCGCGAGTCGCCAGACCAGCGTCGTCGTCTGCAACGACCCCGGCGTACAGACCGCCAAGGTACGCAAGGCCATGGCCGAGGGCATCCCCGTCATCACCGAACAGCAACTCGAAGCACTGCTGGAGCGAGTGGCGCCGGGGGAGCCCAAGGTGGCGACGGTGATCGACATCGTTCCGCAGCAGGAAACCCCGGTGACGACGTCGATGCCCACGCCGGAGCCGCCGAACTGGGCGCTCCAGGGCAAGAAGCCGAAGTTGTGGTCGGGGCGTCGCGTCCTCCTACTGGGCGGCACCCACCTCGAAGCGGTCATGATGCGCTCACGCATCGCGCAGCTCGGGGCCCGACCGTCCCTCAATTTCACGGCCGCCGTCACCGACGCCCTGCTCCTGGACGGCGCCGACGCAGACAAGCGGTTGTCGCGGGTCCAAGACCGTCAGCTGCCGGTACTCACGCCGGACGACGTGAATGCCGCGATCGAGAAGGGCGTCGTCCCTCCGCACATGCGCACCGAATCCCGCCTGACGGCGCCGGTGCTCTCACACGGCGAAGTGATCGACCTTCCGGCGAAGACCACGCAGTGGTCGGTCAACATTGCGTGGAAAGCCGAAGCCGTCGGAAACGAGTTGGACGTCGACGTCGTCGCGTTCTTACTCGACAGTAATGAAAGAGTCGACACCGACGACGATTTCGTTTTCTACAACAATCCCACTTACGACGACGGCGCCGTCGAACTGACGATGGACGGCAGCAGCGAGCAATCCGTACGCGTCGACCTCGTATCGATTCCGGATGAGTGCGAGCGCATCGCGATTGCGGCGGCCATCGACGGAGACCGCACGTTCGGCGACCTCGGTGCGGTCTCCATCAGCGTGGACAGTGAGGCCGGCACCGCTGCCACCGCGGTCCTCGACGCGGGCACCACCGAACGCACGATGGTGCTCACCGAGATCTACCGACGGTCCGGGAAGTGGCGGTTGCGGGCGGTGGGGCAGGGGTACGACGACGACCTCGCGGCGCTCGCAGTGAGATACGGGGTGGATGTCGAAGACAACGACTGATCGGTCTCGCTGTAGTGGGCAAGCTTGCTGGCCTAGTATCAGTGGTCATGGATCCCACCGAAACCGCACCTGAGCAGGTCTCGATCGGGCGCAGCCGCACGCACGTACTCTCTGCGTCTCCGATGGTGTCCCGGCATCGGTGCAGGTCGTGGTCTCACCGTCCATCGTGATCCACAACCTGCTTATGGTCGACGCTCGGTACGACTCGGATCGACGGGTCGGCCGAGTGACGTGATCACCGGTGCCGACCGCTCGAGATTCGGGCAGCTCACCTACACCTCCTTCGACCGCCCCGGCCACGCCGGCGGCGGTGGTTGGCAGATCAAGCAGACCACCGGCGACCTCGACGCGGCCGAAGAGGAAACACTGCTCGCGGGCGTCGTGACTCGGTTCGAACCGGTCCAGCCGATTCCTCGACTCCTGATCGGCGAGGAAGTGGAGAATCGGCCCCGTCGACTGATGTATGTACCCGGTGGCGAAAACACAGGCCTGTACTGGCACACCGTACCGGCCGGTGCGGAACCCTCCGGTCGGAACGGAAACGTGTTCGCTCACGCACTTCTCGACCGGCACACCGATGCGGCAGGCAGCCCTCGGCCCATCGAACGATGGCGCTCGGCCGAGTGGCTCACACCGTACGGGCCCAGTGGCGTCGCTTCCGCGATCCTCGCATCTCCGGAACCCAGGCCGAGTGATGTCGCCTCACGCGCCGCCGCCGTGACCTTTCTCCTCGACCCGACCACCTCCCGGATCGGTATCTTCAGCGTCCTGCTCGACGCGGTTGCTCAGGCATTCCGCGGTGGCTCGCCCGTGGTCCTCGGCTGCACGGATTCGGACAGCGCGGCCGGATGGATCGCCGCGGTCTCGCACTTCATGTCGCCGGGAACGAGCCGACGCTTCGGATGGTCGACCTTCGACAGGTTGCACACCGTCGACGACCCTGTCGCGCGCGGCGCACATCTCGTCGCGGTGCCCCTCGAGGACCTTCCGGGCGACACCCCGGGATGCGTCGTGTTCGGTGAGAACGAATCGCCGTCACTCGGCGTGCTCGATGGGGCACCGCATCGCGTCGACAACGGCGACATGGTGCCGGTGACCCCGTGGTCGAGACTGGCGCAGATCGTCCTCGTCGACAAATCGGCTGCCGCCCGCACACTGGCCCATCAGGACGAGATCGCGGGGAAAGCGGGCGACGACGACCTGTCGCCGATGTGGCCGCTGGCGATGGCAGTGGTGGCGGACAGCGATCTGCACGACTCGTTGGACGAAGCGACCACGGTCCTGCTGGAACAGAGCCCCCACACGGCGATGGAGTCGGAGTTCGCGTCGCTGATCGTCGACGTGGTGGACCGCAGTTTCGGGGACACCGCAGCGCAGGCTGCCCGAATATTCGGTGCATGGCTGGCCGACGACCGGCCGGCCCCGGTGGTGCGCACTCTCGCCGGACGGGTCTTCGCATTTCGCGTGTTCCAGGATCACGCGTGGTTCCGGAACGCAGATCCGGCGCAGCGTGCACTGCTCGAATACTGCGATCGGACTCCCGAACTCGTGGCAGAGGCCGACCGCGTTCTCGGTGCTCTGCGAAGCAGTCTGTATTCCGCCTACGAGATCGGCGATGTGGCGGTCTCGGCACTCCAAGTGCTCGATGCGATCATCCGGGCCGATCTCACGAGCGATTTCGGCCGCGAGCTGGCCCTCGAGATCCTCGAACTCGTGGTGGTGCCGGTACTGTGCGACGACACCCGAGGTCCGCAGCTCGTCGCAGAGGTCGGCCCGGTAGGACGTGCGACGTGCATGGACTACCTGCAGCCTGCAGTGATCGGCCACCTCGACTTCATGGGCAGACCGCTCGGCTCTCGGCTCGAACCGTCCGTGCTGGCGTTCATCGCGAGCAATGTGGCCGGGGTGCCCACCTTCGGTGACTTCGCAGCGGATCCGTCCTTGGTGAACACCACCCAGAGCGTGATCATCGCCGAAGGTGTTTTCGCCCTCGCCGAGCAAGGGGAGGGGGCGCGGGTGCGGAGTGAACTGGCGGTAGTCGCCCTGTGGCGCGCATTCTACGAGCTCGGCGAAGGCTCGGGAGTGATCCCGGGCCTGGACGAGGTCGTCGCAGCGCAGCAATGGACGGCTGCCGAGTGGCGTGAGATGGTCCAGAGGTATCCGAGCGTGGTCGCCCCGCGCTTTCTGCAGGACGCCGTGGTGTGTGAACCGTGGAGCACGGACGTCGAATTGCTTGCCCGGCACATCCTGAACCTGCTGGATCACACGGGTTCCGCGCCGTGGCAGGAAGATCCACATCATGACGCACTTGCCGGCGCGTGGGCCTTGATCCGGCTGAGGAACAGCTGGGACGGGATATCCGAGCAGGAACTGGACCGCGACCTCGGTCGGTACGGTCTGCCGACGATCACCGACTATGCCCGGCACTACGAAGCCGATCTGCCGGATGACGTGCTGGCCGGGTTGGCGGTATGCATCATCGCTGCGAAGGCCCGTTCCGCAGTACTTCCCACGCTACCGCCCAGACATGTTGCTGCACTTGCCGATGCAATCGAACTCAACGCCCGATTCGTCGTCGACTCGATCGTTGAGCTCGCGCAAGCCGGAGCGCTGGACGAGAATTGGCTGATCGCATATGCCGTGTTGAGCTCGCCCGGCTCTCCTGACGTGGTGCTGGTGTCCGAAACTGTCGGTGTTCTAGCGCATTTCGTTGTGAGGGATGACTCCGATCAGCGCGGGATTCTCGACGAGGTCGCCGCAGAGATCCTCCCGGAGCCGTGGAACCTCGGCCCGCGAGACCTTCGCGGGGTTCAGTCGGCGGTGAGCGCCGAACTCATGGAGTTCCGCGACCGCACCGTCGACCTGGCCCGCGAAGCGTATGCCACGTTCGTCGTGGGGTGGTACGAGCAAAGGGTGGCCGCAGCGGAGCAGGCGATATCCAGACTGCGAGGGCCTTTCTGATCGCGGGATCACCCGACCGCCGACAGCACTGTCTTGTCGCCTCGCCGACGCTCGCGTTGCAGAACCGGGTCGGGTAACGGCACCGCGTCCAGCAATCCGCGTGTGTACGTATCCCGAGGGTTGCCGAACACCGCCGCCGTCGAACCGATCTCCACCAGTTCGCCGCGCCGCAGCACCGCGACCCGTTCGGCAACCTGGTTCACCACAGCCAGGTCGTGGCTGACGAACAGGCACGCGAAACGGTATTCCTCACGTAGATCCGCGAACAGATCCAACACCTCTGCCTGCACCGACACGTCGAGAGCGCTGGTCGGCTCGTCCGCGACCAGCAGTCGGGGCGCCAGTGCGAGAGCTCGGGCCAGCGCGACACGTTGCCTCTGACCGCCCGACAGTTCACCGGGCCGACGGTCCGCGAAATCGCGGGGCAACCGCACCGACTCGAGCAGGTTTCCGACCTTGGCCCGCAGCACCACCCCGGACGCGCTCCTGTGCACCACCAGCGGTTCGCCGATCGAGTCACCGATGCTGCGCCGCGGATCGAGGGATGCGGCCGGGTCCTGATGCACGAGCGCCATTCCGCGGCGCAACGCCCGAAGCTCCCGCGCCGACACCGTCGAGAGGTCTGCACCGTCGAAGACGACGGAGCCGGCGGTCGCCTTGATCACCCCCAACGCGGCACGCCCGAGAGTGGTCTTCCCGGAGCCGGATTCGCCGACGATGCCGAGCACTTCACCCGCCGCGACGTCGACACTCACACCGCGCAACGCGGTGAACGCCTGGTTGCCCAACCTGGCCGGGTACACGATGTCGAGATCACGGATCTCCAGGACCGCAGGCGCGGACGCCTCTCGCGCATCGCCGGCATCGTGTGAGGACGTGTGCAGTCGCGGGACGGATGCGAGCAACTGCACCGTGTACTTCTCGCGCGGTGAATCGAACAGCTCGTGCACATCGCGGTCCTCGACGAGGCCGCCCGCACGCATCACCGCGACACGGTCGGCGATATCGGCGACCACACCCATGTTGTGGGTGATGAGCAGGATCGCGGTACCGCGCTCGTCGCGGAGGTTCCGGAGCAGCTCGAGGATCTCGGCCTGGACGGTCACGTCGAGTGCGGTGGTGGGCTCGTCGGCGATCAGCAGATCGGGATCTCCCGACAGCGCGAGCGCGATGACGACACGCTGCTTCTGCCCGCCGGACAGCTGGTGCGGATACCAGTCGACGCGCAGTTCGGGGTCGGGGATCTCGACGAGCCGCAGCAACTCGATCGCTCGGGCGCGAGCATCCGCACGCGATACCCGCCCGTGCGCCCGCAGCGCCTGCGCGATTTGCCAGCCGACCTTCTGCACCGGATTCAGCGCGGTCTGCGGTTCCTGGAACACCATCGCAGCGCGGGTGCCGCGGAGCCGGGCAAGTTGACTCTCGGGTGCCGCGACGATCTGGTGGCCCCCGAGCAGGATCGCCCCACTGGCCGCGGCGCCGTCGGGGAGCAATCCGAGTACTGCCTTCGCGGTCATCGACTTGCCCGACCCCGACTCTCCGACGAGCGCGACGATTTCCCCGGCGTCGACGGCGAGGTCGAGACCGGATACCACCGGTGGTGCGTCGGTGCCGAATCGGATGGTGAGGTCTGCGATGTCGAGGATGGTCTCGGCCATCGTTCTGTACTCCTGTCGGTGGGAAGCGGAGAGGTCAGGTCCGGCGTGCGGAACCGAGCGCCTGGGCGATGAGGAGGAACCCGAGGACCAGGGCCGCGATGACGGCGAGCGGGCCGATCGCGAACGCCGCATTGATGTCGAGGTTGGGGACGGCGTCGGCGACGATCGACCCCAGTGACGGCTCGGGCGGGCGCACACCGATTCCGATGAAACTCATGGCGGATTCGACGAACACCGCGACCGACATCGAGAGCGCGAGCTGAATGGCCAGCGGCTCCGTGGCGTTCGGCAGTACGTGGGCGCGGAGGGTGAACCAGCGCGACGCACCGATCACCTCGGAAGCTTCGACGAACGGCAACTCTCTGATCCGGAGCACCTGCGTTCGGACGTTTCGGCCGAACACCGGGATCTCCGCGACGACGATGACGATCCCGACCGTGAGCGCTCCCGGCCCGACGATCGCCGCCAACGCGATCGCGAGGATCAGCGCAGGGAATGCGAGCACCACGTCGAACACGCGCTGCGCGACGACGTCCAGAGCGGAGTGCATCGTGGAAACCAGGCCCAGCAGCGATCCCAGGACCGCCCCGATCGGCACCGCGATGAAGATGATCTGCAGGTTGATCCGAATCCCGTGCAGCACGCGGGAGAACACGTCGCGGTTGACCGTGTCGGTGCCGAACCAGTGTTCGGCGCTCGGTCCGAGCAGGTTGGCTCCGCTGATCTGCTGGTTCGGGTCGAACGGCGCGAGCCACGGTGCCAGCAGTCCGGCTACCCCGACCACGACGACGAGCAGTACCCCGGCCAGACCCTGGCCGCGGGTCAACGCCTTGACCACCGGCCGTCGGCGGCTCCGCAGTTCCGGCTCGGCCGCCGGATCGATCGACGACACACTCACGACGCTCCTCCGATCCGGACCCGCGGATCCAGGTAGGCGTGCACGATGTCGGTGACGAGCTGGACGATCACGAAAACCGTCACCGCGATCAGCAGCAGCACCTGCACCACTGGGTAGTCCCGTCGGCTGATGCCCTGCTCGATCAGCTGTCCGATGCCGGGCCACGCGAAGATCGCTTCGACGAGCACCGCACCGCCGAGCAACTGCCCGGTCTGCAGCCCCAGAATGGTCAGCATCGTCGGCAGCGCGTTGCGCAGGGCGCTGCGGGTGACGAGATTCCACTGCGACACTCCGAGCGCGCGGGCCGTGAGAATGTACTGCTGCTTCATCTCGGTGCGCAGCGCCTCGGTCAGGAACCGGGTGAGCGCGGCGGCAACGGGAAGCGCCAGGCAGATCGTCGGCAGCGCGAGGTACTGGATCGAGATATCCGGTCGGGCAAGGAATCCGGCCGGTGGGAGTCCACCGGATGGCAGCAACGGCAGGACCACAGCGAACACCAACACCAGCACCACACCGGTGACGAACGTGGGTAGTGCGACGGCGAGGGTGTTGAATCCGGCAACCAGGGCGGCGAGCCACCGCGCCGGCCACACCACGACCGCGACGGACAGCGCGAGGCTCACAACCAGCGCGAGCAGCAGTGCCGAGGTGGCCAGCACGACGGTGTTGACGAGGGCGGCTCCCACGAGATCGGCGATCTGGCCGCCGAGGATGTAGGAGTTGCCGAGGTCGAATGTCACTACATCGCCGACCCACGCCACGTACTGGGCCGGGACGGAACGATCGAGTCCGAGCGAATGACGGATCGCTTCGATCGCCTCCGGGCTGGCGTCCGGACCGGCCAATGTGGATGCAGGGTCGCCCGGCACGAGTCGGAGGACGAAGAAGATGAGCACCGAGGCCAACACGAGAACTGCGACCGCGGAGGGCACCCGATGCACGAGATAGCGCACCATGACGGATCCTTTCTCAGGTCAGGTAGGTGTCGGTCAGCTTCAGCTCGGATCGCTTCGTCCACGAAAGGTCGTGTGCCGAAGCGGACGCAGCCAGCTGGTTGAACACGACGCCGATCTCGATCAGGAAGAGGTTGTCGAGCAACTCGTCGCTGACCACCGTGTACGCGTCGATTGCTTCGGGGCTGGTGCCGTCGGCGACGTTCCACGCGGCGTCCGCGGCCGCCACGTACGCGGGACTCTCGAAGTGGGATGCGTTCTTTCGCGCGTTGAACGGGTAGGCGCTCACGGTCAGCGTCGACGGGGTGTACTGCGCCCACGAGTGGAAGGTGGTCCAGAGTCCGGGGAACTGCGCTCCGATCAGGTTCTGGACGAAGGTGGCGCTCTCCTGCGGATCGAGGGTGGTGTCGATACCGATCTCGGCGAGGTTCGCCTGCACGACCTGCGCCGTGGCTTCGTAGAACGGATTGCCCGCCTGGTAGGTCAACGGGAGGTTCGGTACAGGAGTGCCGCTGTCCGCTAAGGCCTGCCTCGCCTTCTCCACGTCGCGGCTGTACGTCGCATTGCGCGCCTCGTCGTACGCGGGCGAACCCTTGGGCCACGGCAGGTTGATCGGATACCCCGACCCGCGGAAGACCTCGTCGATGATGCGTTCCCTGTCGAGTGCATAGGCGATCGCCTGCCTCACCCGCACGTCGGCGAGTGCCGGGTGTGTGACGTTGGTGCCGACGTATATCTGCACCTCCGCGCCCTCCATGGCGAGAGATTGGTAGCCGGCGGTGTTGCCCAGGGTCTCGGCGTCGCGGTAGTTCAGCCCTTGCACGAGCTGGACCTGCCCCGATCTGAGCGAGCTGAGCAGTGCTTGCGCGTCGTCGATGATCGACATCTCGACGCGGTCGAGATAGGGGCGTTCCGGGATCCAGTAGGTCTCGTTGCGCTCGAACGTCAGAGACGTGTTCGGGGTGCGGTCGGTCAGCCGGAACGGGCCGGTACCGACGAATTGTTCACCGGCGAGGAGCTGGTCGATGGTCTCACTGTCGAGGATCGGGACGGTGTCGAGCAGGTCGAAGATGTTGCCGAGCTCGTGCTCGAATTTCAGGACGAGGCGGTGCGGGTCGGACGTGTCGTATTCGGTGATCGCGGCAGCGGTGCCGCGCAGCTGTGCTGTCCACTTGGCATCCGCGTAGGTCCGGAGTGAGAACTCCGCGTCTTTCGAGGTGAACGGCCGGCCGGAGTGGAATGTGACGTCGTCGCGCAGATCCAGGCTCAGTGACAGGCCGTCGTCGGCGAGGTCCCACGCCGTCGCCAGGTGCGGTTGCGCCTCGACCTTGTCGAGTGGGTAGGTGATGAGGCTGTCGTAGACGAGTCCGATCACAGCGGTGGCGCCGGCGGTGTTCGTGAGAATCGTTGCGGGAATGACATCCTGGGTGATCCCGACCTTCAGAGTGCCACCGCGTACCGGCGTCGAAGAGCCGGTTGCGGCGGCCTGTTGTTCTCCGACTGCGGAAGAGCACGCTGCGAGCAGGCCGGTTCCGAAGACCGCTGCGGCGGTGACTCCGGCACCGCGGAAGAAGGTTCGCCGATCGAAACGGAGGGTTGAACTTGTCACTGGGGGATCGTCTTTCGACTCGAGGGGAGGGGAACGCAGGCACGGGAGTCCGATACCCGAAAGGTGAGGAGTGAAAAGGGCTGTTGCCCGATTCCGGAGGCAGCACACGACCGAGCAACACGGGAGAGGGAGTAGTCGGAGGTCTCCGCATCGGGCTGCGACGCGGACGGCCCGTGCAGCTAGCTGCAGATGGTGCGGAGGGAACAACACAGTTCCCGCGCCAGAGGCAGACGTGCGCCCAGTGCGGCGGTCACGTAGGTGACCCGCATGGGGAACGGCCTGTCCGAAGTCATGGGCGCCAAGCTAGCACCCGATCGAAACACATGACAACAGGGCATGTTTCTCGATTGAGGGAATGAAGGGCTTGCTATTCCTACTTTCCTGATTGAGAATAAAGACAATCGTTCGAGTGGATTCGGGAAATTCGAATCAGCATGATCCAAAATGTGTGCACGCACCGCGTATTCCGGTTGCATAGTGGGGCCGCCCAGTGTATCTCGTCCACGAAAGGCCCATCATGTCCGTCGATTTCGCGACCCCGCGCAGCGAGACCTCCACCCCGACCGTCGTCAAGCTCGGATCCCGCATCGGCGCCCGGATCGATGGAGTCACGCTCGGCGGCGACCTCGACGCGGCCGCGGTCGCCGCGATCAAGCGGGCACTGCTGGACCACAAAGTGATCTTCTTCCACGGGCAGGATCATCTCGACGAGGACTCCCAGTTCGAATTCGCCGAGCTGCTCGGTATCCCCACCACTCCGCATCCCACCGTCAAGGGATATGGAGCGAAAACCCTCCCGATCGACGCAGAGTACGTCCGCGCCGACAGCTGGCACACCGACGTCACCTTCGTCGACCGCATTCCGAAGGCGGCGATTCTTCGCGCCGAGGTCTTGCCGTCCTACGGTGGTACGACGACCTGGGCCTCCACGGTCGCGGCCTATGCTGCGCTGCCCGAACCGCTGAAAGACCTGGTCTCGAACCTGTGGGCCGTCCACAGCAACGTCTACGACTACGCCGCTCACGCCGCCCAACGCGTCGACGGGCAGTTCGCCGAGTACCGCGAAGCCTTCGAATCCAGCTACTTCGAAACCATCCACCCTGTCGTTCGTGTCCACCCGGAAACCGGTGAGCGCGCACTGCTCCTCGGCCAATTCGTCAAGAGCTTCGTCGGCTTCGGCACCGTCGAATCGCAGAAACTGTACGAACTGCTGCAGACGCGCATCACCAAGCTGGAGAACACCGTCCGCTGGAATTGGGAACCCGGCGACGTCGCGATCTGGGACAACCGGGCCACCCAGCACTACGCGATCTCCGACTACGACGACCAGCCCCGTCGCCTCACCCGTATCACCCTTGCCGGCGACGTACCGGTGGCCATCAGCGGTGAGCAGAGCAAGATCGTGTCCGGCGATGCCTCGGACTACTCGCCCATCGACAACCCCGTGCGGGTCGACGCCTGATGACCATTCCACCGCACGCACGGGGCTACGAGGACTTCGGCGGCCGCATCGGCCGCACCATCGACGACTCGACTCCCGAATGGCCACCCACACCCACCGCCGCACCGGGATCCCCCAACATCGTGGTCGTCCTTATCGACGACATGGGATACAGCGACATCGGGCCGTTCGGCTCCGAGATCGACACCCCCAACCTCGATCGGCTCGCCGCCTCGGGTGTGCGGTTGACGAACTACCACACCACGCCGCTGTGCTCGCCGTCGCGCGCGGCGCTGCTGACCGGCGTCAACCCTCACCGGGCGGGATACGGCTTCGTGGCCAATGCCGACCCCGGCTTCCCCGGATTGCGGTTGGAGTTGTCCGACGACACCCAGACCCTGCCGGAAATCCTCCGGGCCGGTGGATACGCGACCTTCGCCCTCGGCAAGTGGCACCTGGTGCGCGACGCGAACCTCCGCCCCGGCGCGGGCCGCGACTCGTGGCCGACACAACGCGGATTCGACCGCTACTACGGGTCGCTCGAAGGGTTCAACTCGTTCTTCCACCCGAACCAGCTGACCTCGGACAACTCGGCGGTCGATATCGAGGAGTACCCGGACGACTACTACCTCACCGACGACCTCACCGACAAGGCTGTCTCCTACATCAAGGATCTGCGCGCCCACGACGCCGACAAGCCGTTCTTCCTCTACTTCGCGCACGTCGCGATGCACGGCCCGTTGCAGGCCAAGGAATCCGATATCGCCAAATACCGCGGCAAGTACGCGCAGGGGTGGGACGCGGTGAGGGCGGATCGCTTCGCCGGCCAGCTCGCGCAGGGACTGTTCCCCGAGGGAACCCAGCAGGTGCCACGCAATGTCGAGCCCGGATTCGATGTTCCCGAATGGGATTCACTGTCTCCCGATCAGCAGCGCCGTTTCGCCAAGTACATGGAGGTGTACGCGGCGATGGTCGACTCGGTCGACCAGTCCGTCGGCCGCATCCTCGACACCATCGAGTCGCTCGGCGAACTCGACAACACCATCGTCGTGTTCACCTCCGACAACGGCGGCACTGCGGAAGGTGGGCCGGAAGGTACCCGCAGTTACCTCGCGGAGTTCGCCCGCATCCCGGATCCCGACTGGGTCGGAGACGTGCCGCACAACGAGTCGCTGATCGGGTCGGCGCAGCTCGGCGTGCACTATCCGCGCGGGTGGGGGCAGGCGTCGAACACGCCCTTCCGGTTCTACAAGGGACAGTCTTTCGCCGGGGGAGTGCGGGTGCCGTTCGTCCTGTCGTGGCCCGACGGCCTGAGAAAAGAGAGCGGCGACAACGGGGTCCGCGACCAGTTCGCGTACGTCACCGACCTGGCTCCGACCCTGCTCTCTCTCGCCGGCGTGGAGGCGCCCACTCATCGGAAGGGGCTTCCGGTGAAGACCTTCGACGGGGTCGACGCGTCGCCGCTTCTCAGGGATCGGGCGGCGGAGAGTGCTCACACCGAGCAGTACACCGAGATGGTCGGCAACCGCGGCTTCTACCGCGACGGCTGGAAACTGCTGGCGCTGCATCCGGGAGCCGACGTCGACGCCCCGCAGTGGCAGTTGTTCGACGTGCGCACCGATCCGACCGAGATCCACAATGTCGCCGAGAAGTATCCGGACAAAGTCGCCGAGCTCTCAGCGGGCTGGGACGAGTCGGCGTGGGCGAATACCGTTTTCCCGCTGATCACCCCCACCGGTTTGGCCACCCGGCGACCGGCCGAGCAGGCGCTGGGACGCCCCGTCCGTATCCTCGCCGGGACGCCGACGCTCGAGCGCTATCGGTCGTCGAAGTTGATCGCATACCGGGACTTCGATATTCGAGTCGACCTTGACGGCTGGTCGACGGGCGACGAGGGCGTCCTGGTTGCCCACGGGGACCCGCAGGGTGGATATCTGCTGTATATCGAGGACGGTCACCTCGTGTTCGGGGTCAACAGCTTCGGCAGGTACGACTCGGTCGATGTCGGTCCGGTCCCCGCAGGTGCCCGGTCGATCGAGGTGTCGGCCGTCGTCGCGCCGCACCTGCGATGGAATTTCACCATCTCGGTCGACGGGACGGTTGTGGGCGAATTGCTCGACCAGGTGCAGTTGGTCGGCATGGCGCCGTGGACCGGAATCTCGGTCGGTGTGGACGCACGTGGCCCGGTGTCGTGGGATCTGCGTCGACGTCGCGGTCCGTTCCGGTACACAGGCGACCTGACGTCGGTGACCTACACACCCGGACCGGTCGGTGTCCCCGCAGCTGCCGTCCGCGAGATCGAGCGCGAAGCCGAGTACGCCGCCGACTGAGCGGCGTTCCTGAGCAGCTGAGAGGCTGCCTGCCGTGCCGAGCCCATCGCGGGAATTAACTGCACGCCGATTCTAATGCGTGAATTCGCCGGCCCGGCATGAGAGTGTCTATGTATGCGGGTGTGGCCGAGGTGGCAAGGCAGCGGTCTGCAAAACCGTCAACGCGGGTTCGACTCCCGCCATCCGCTCTGAGAGGGTTACTTCAGGAGGCCCAGTTCTCGCGCTCGCACGAGCGCCTCACTGATGCTGTGCACCGCGAGTTTGCTGTAGATGCTGCGCAGTTGCGTCTTGATGGTGTTGTACGAGACGAACAGGGTGTCTGCCAGGTCTTTACGCTCGACGCCACGATCGAGCTGAACGAGTACTGCGAGTTCGCGTGGGGTGAGTGCGATCTCGACCACCATGTCAGGAAACACGGAGTCGGGGATGCCATCGGGCACAGCGATGCCGGTGGCTGCGGCCAGTTCGTCTCGCGCCCGCGTCGGCACGGTGGCGAAGACCCTGCGGTTGCCGAAGGTCTCGGCCAGGGTGACGGCGCGTACCCACGCGCGCGTCGCGTTGTCGCTGTCGGTGTACAGCGTCGCGGCAGCCTCGATCAGCAACGCCTCGAGGTGTGCCCGCGGCCATCCGCAGCTGGGCCACGTGATCCGGCTGAGCGCCGCGCGTGCTTCGTCGGGATGGCCGGTGAGCAGTTCGACGCGGGCCGTTGCCACCATGATCAGCGGGTGGCCGGTGGTATCGGACTCGGCCAGCGTCCGAGCGCGGTTGCCGTTGCCCAGGGCCAGGTGCAGATCGATTTCGGTGGCGGTCAGGAGCACATCGGACAATGCTCCGGGCTGGTGCAGGCCGCGATGACCGTCGATGATGCGATGGAGCCACGCCACCCCGGTGTACGCATCGCCGGTGGACAATGCGTGTTGGGTATGGGCATACGCCACGAGCCCCCACAACTCTTCACCTGCAGGCGGCACGCCGAGCAGATCCAAGGTGGCCTTCGCCTGATCGTGGTCGATCCGGTCGAGGGCGACCAAGGTGCGTGCCACACGACCCCCGACGCGGATCATGTCGTCCCAGTACCCGACGCTGGTGTCGACCCGGGATTCTGCGGTGATCCATTCGTCCGCCCGCATCGGATCTCCGAGTATCGCCCAATTCGATGCGATGCTCCCGGCCGCGTTGAGGACCACAAAATCGAAGCCGGCCTTGAGTGCATCACGGTAAGAGAGTTCGAATTCCGAGGTGGCGGTGTGAAGATCGCCCGCCAGTTGCATACCGATGGCCCATTGCAGACGGATGGTGGGCAGTTGGGCGGTGACGTTGTGCGGTTGATGGGCCTGCATGGCGTCCACGAGAGGTATCAAGGTCGCTGCCCGGTCTCCCGCCTCACGCAGACTCCCCGCCATTCGCAATGCGATGGCCTGAACGAGGCCGACGTGCAGTATCTCGGCCGCATCCGGCCCCGCTCCGACCACGGCCAGCTCGTCCGGATCGGTCGGAATATCGACGTGCAGCATGGGGTGCCCGGCCAATGTGTTCAGGAACAGCGCCCGCCCTGCTGCGATTCCGGGGCGGCGGTCGGCGATCTCGTCGGGTATCACTCGCAGCAGATGCACCAGCATCTCGAAATCCTGCGCGACGAGGTCACTCCAGTGCTCGTCGATGAGGTGGACGGCGGTATCCCATTCGCTCCCATCGACGGCATAGGCGGCGGCGTCGGCGTAGTTGGCCGCCGCGAGGTTCTCCTCCGCCAGGCGGACGAGAGCGTGGTCGATGCTGTCGGGTCGTTCGCGTCGTGCGAGGTCGAGGATCCTGTCGCGCACTGCGGCCGGCCACACCCAGCTCCGGTGCACACCGTCGAATCGACCGAACATCAGACCTACAGAATCGAGGCGTTCGAGCAGCTCCTCGCACGACTCGAGCCCGGTCGTCTCGGAAGCCTCGACCACCGTGCAGTGACGCAGCACCGCCACCCCGAGCGCGCCCTCTCGTGCTGCGTCATCGAGGCCGGCGAGGCGCTGTTGGACATAGTCGTCGACCACTCGATCGACCGGCGGAACCAGACGTCTGTCGGCGTCGACGGGCGCGACCGGGGCGATACGCAGCATCGACACTGCCGTGGCCACCAACGGAGGGACCCCACTCAGCGCGTTGCGCAGGTCGGCGCACTTTTCCTCGCCCAGAGACAGGTCTTTTGCCCGGCACAATTCCACGGTGTCGGCGACGGTGAAACACAACTGCTCCGCACCGATCCAACGGCAGTCGATATCGCGGACCGCTGCCGCGTGCGATGGTTTGATCGTGCCGTGCAGCGTCACCACCGCGTTCGCGGACGGGCATCGTTCGAGTATGTCCCGCACGGCTTCGAGCACCATGGCCGCCCACGCCGACGGCACCCCTGCCACCACCAGCAATCGAGCACCGAGGTCGGAGAGGTTCCGGATCTGCTCGCCGCATCGCTCGGCCGCATCCGCCGTGGAGTGCTCTGCCGCTGCGGTGGCGTCGACCCAGGTCACGTCGCGACCCGAGGCGCCTCCGCGGTGCAGCCAACTCGCGACGAGCGAGCGCGTACCGAACCCGCGCGGTGCCTGCAGCACGGTCAGAGCGGGCTGCTGGTCCAGGAGTGCGAACAGGCGGGTGCGCGGTATGGCGTCGAGTACGGAACGGGAGAGGGGCACACCAGATCGGACACCGTCAGCAAAGGCCACCGGGGCAGAGTCCTTCCCTTGTTGCTCGAGGCGCCCCGTCGCCATGAATGATCACAATATGTCCGATACGTAACGAACGAGTGGGACGAATGACCGGAGATATGACCAACGCCACCTTCGTGCAGGCAGATCGTTGTTGCCGCCACCACGAACTCTCTGCCCCGAGGAGGGCGTCAGGGTATTCGCTCGGGCGACCGCTCTGTCCGCAGTCACGTCCTACCGGCAACGGGAAGGAGATGCGGTGATCTGACGGTGGGACCGGCGGTGGACATGTCGGTCACGACTCCTAAGGTGATCTTGCCCGTCTCTGTCGTCGGGTGTGCCGTGGAAGCGAGGTGAGTGGAGTGGTTGTGGAGTCGAGAGAGAACGATCCTGAGCTGAGGGATCGCGTGCAACGTCTGCTCACATTCTTGTCCGACCTCGTCAAAGCCCGCAGCGCGCCCGTCCGGGTGCTCGACCAACACCGTGGCGTGGTGTCTCTCGACGAGGGAAATCTCGACGTCGGACTCAGCGCCGATGCCGGAGCAGGCGACGTCGTCCTCCGCGCGCGGCGCGTTCACCTCGAAGACCCGCCGCGCCCTCCGGAGCAGATCGCGGCGTATGTGCATGGGGCGATCGACGACGCCACCGTCGAACCCACACTCGATCCGCAGGTTCCCGGCGGCTTCGATACCTGGCTCACCGAGTGGCGGGCGTGGGCGGCCGTCGACCGTCAGCGACGACCCGCGTCACAGCTCTACACGTTCCTGCAGCGCGCGGTGCTCGACCTCGAAGCCCAACCGGAATCGGTGGAGCTCGTCCTCGCGTCGGGGTTGCTGCAGCTCTCCGAGGCTGTGGCAGGCGAGGAGGTGCGCACGCACCTGATCACGCAGTCCACCCTCGTCGAGCGGCACCTCGAGTCCGGCGACCTACTCGTCCGGTTGAATCCCGATGCCGGCCCGTCACTCGAAGACATCGAGGTCCTCACCGGGCTGGAGGTGTTCGATTCGTCGAGCACCCGCAACCTGCACGAATCCCTCGTCACCCATGTCGCATCACCCGTCGACCCGGCGGCCCGAGTGTTCCTCAAGGAATGGGCCGACCGCGCCCTCACCGTGCGCGTCGACGTCGTCGACCGTGCAGAGGATGCACCGTCACCCGACATGATCCTGACGCCGTCACCCGCGCTGGTGCTGCGCAAACGCGGCGCCTATGCGCTCATCGAGTACTACAACCGCATGATCGAGGCCGCGTCCGACGAGTCGAACCCGGTGCCGCTCGGTCTCGCGCAGCTCGTCGAAGCGATCGAACCGACCGACCGTGTCGCATGGCTCGACCGCACCGGCACGTCGTCGGCCTTGCTCGCCGACGGCGATCCACTGTTCCCGCTGCCCGCGAACGAGGAGCAGCGCGACATCATCGACAGGCTCGCCGCCGACAGCGGTGTCGTGGTCGAAGGACCGCCCGGCACCGGCAAGACCCACAGCATCGCCAATCTCGTGTCGGCGCTGCTCGCGCGCGGCCAGCGCGTACTGGTGACCAGTGAGAAGGCGCAGGCTCTGCGCGTCCTCCGCGACAAACTCCCGCCCGAACTGCAGGATCTGTGTGTGTCGGTGACCGACGCGGCGCGCGGAGGATCTGCCGAACTCAACCACAGTGTCAGTGAGATCGCCACCCGCAAAGCACAATTCAACCAGCGTCGCACGGCGCAGCGCATCCGCGACCTCGCAACACAACGCACCGATGCAACGCGGCGTCGAGCGACGCTGACAGAACAGATCCGGAAGGCCCGCGCGGAAGAGACCGTCGTTCACCCCGAGGTCGTCGCCGGCTATCAGGGGACGCTCGCGTCGATCGTCCGGCAGGTCCGCGCACAGGAAACCCGATACGGGTGGCTGCCCGCGCCCCTTCTCACCGACGCGCCCCCGCTGAACACCGAGGAACTCCATACCCTGCTGTCGCTGCACCAGCGCTCGAGCGCCGAACGCGCGCGGCGCCGCCACCAGGTGTTTCCGGAACTGTCGCTTCCCGGCCAGGACGATGTGCAGTACGCGTGCAACGCGGTCGCGCAGGCGCCACGTGAAGTGACGGGCAGCGAAATGCCGGGACTGCTGAGGATCCTCGAGGGCGCGTCACCCGCCGCGCTCGATCACATCCGCGGCCTCTGCGAACATCTTCAGGGGGCTCTGCAGGACGCAGAACAACTCGACCCGCGATTCCAACGCGTGGCCGACGACGTCCTGTCGGGGAAGGCCCAGCACCTGTGGGGGAAGACCGCTGAGTTCGCGGGCCTCGTGCAGGCCGCGCAGGACGCCGACCGTTTCATCGGCGCCGGCAACGTGCACACGCCGGTGGTCGGCCGGCACGCGTTCGAGGCGTACGACGCGCTCGCCCACAAGCTGGATGCCGGGGATACGTGGCGCAGTGGCCTCTCCCGGTTCCGGAGAAGCGACGAACAACATGCGGTCGAGGCGCTCGGCGAACCCGCGACCGTCGACGGTGTCGCGGCTACTACCGCCCACACCGTGCGTGTCGTCGCCGAGCACCTCCGTGCCTTCGACGCAGTCCGGGTGGTGGGCATCGTTCTCCACGATCTCGGCGTCGACATCGCACCTGACGAGTCGCGCAGCCGTGCCGTCGGAACTCTGACGTTCGTCAACCGGGAGCGTGAGGTCATCGACAGCCTCGGCGCGCGGGTACGCGACGTCGAATTGGCGCTGCAGGAGGTCAACCCCGGTGCGCCTCGGATCGCGAACATCGAACAGGCACAGTCGGTCGCGGAGTCGGCGCGAGCCATCGCCGCGGCAGGCACTGCGGAAGCGAACAAGTCCTGGCTCGAAACCGTCGCCGTGTATGTGCGGGACGAGATCAGCGCGGGAGTCTCACCCGAAGGGCGCGCGCTGGTGCAGGCCTTCTACGACGCGGATTTCGATGCCATCAGCGCAGCGCTGGATGCGTGGGGTCATGCGATCGGCGAGCACCGTGAGGAGCTCGAACGTGTATCCCTGCACGCACGATTGACCGCCGCCGCGCCCGCACTCGCGCAGGCCATCGCCAAGAATCCGACCAGCCCCGAGTGGCCGGCCCGACTCACCCAGGTCGAAAACGCGTGGGCGTGGCGTCGCGCCGAGGAATGGGTGCGACGCAACCACGAGCGCCGCGACGACGGGCAGCTCGAACGCGACCTCGACGCCATCGAAGCCGACATCGCGCATCTCACCGCCCAGCTCGCGGCGGAGAAGGCGTGGAACGCGTGCCTCGACCGCACCACCGCCGAGCAGGTCCAAGCCCTCCATTCCTACCGCGACCATGTCGCGAGTATCGGCAAGGGCACCGGCCGGTACGCGGAGCGCTATCGTGCAGCGGCCCGAGGGGCCATGCAAGTCGCGCAGGGTGCAGTACCGGCGTGGGTGATGCCGCTGCAGCAGGTGTTGGCATCGATTCCGGCCGAACAGAATTCGTTCGACGTCGTCATCGTCGACGAAGCGAGCCAGGCCGACATCAGCAGCCTGTTCCTGCTGTGGCTTGCGCCGCGGGTGATCGTGGTGGGCGACGACAAGCAGTGCGCACCGAGTGAGATGTCGTTGGGTGCGCTCGACGGCGTCTTCAGTCGCCTCGACTCGTATCTGCCCGACATCCCGAAGTATCTGCGCGACAGCTTCACTCCGCGGTCCAGTGTGTTCTCGTTGCTGCGATCACGGTTCGGGAGCGTCATCCGGTTGCGGGAGCATTTCCGGTCGATGCCGGAGATCATCGCGTGGTCCAGCGACCAGTTCTATGCGGATGCACCGCTGGTTCCGGTGCGGCAGTTCGGATCCGACAGGTTGCCGCCGCTGCGCACCACCTACGTCGAGGGTGGTGTCGTCACCGGGCAGAACTCGTCGTTGACGAACTATGTCGAAGCCAGTGCCCTCGCCGACACTCTCGTGCAATGCCTCGATGACGCCGCCTATGACGGCAAGACGTTCGGTGTGGTGGTTCTGCAGGGGCAATCGCAGGTCGACGCCATCCAGAACGAACTGCTCGACAGGCTCACTCCGGATCAGTGGGAAGAACGCCGGCTCCGCGTGGGCACGCCCCCGGATTTCCAGGGCGACGAGCGGAACGTGGTGTTCCTGTCTATGGTCGTCGCGCCTGATCAGAACATCGCGGCGATGACGAGGACCGAATACCAGCGGCGATTCAACGTCGCTGCGTCGCGGGCGCAGGACCAGCTGTGGTTGTTCCATTCGCGGACGGCCGACACACTGCGGTCGTCGGACCTCAGGCATTCACTGCTCACCTACATGCAGTCGACGTCGCCGACACCTGCCGATCCGATGCCTGACGGCGCGACACGCGACGAGCGGCACGGAGCGTTCGGCAGTCTCTTCGAGCAGCAGGTGTTCCTCGACATCGTTGCTCGCGGCTATCACGTGAACCCGCAGGTCGAGGTAAACGGTCACTTCATCGACCTGGTGGTGACGGGTGCGGCAGGCAAACTGGCGGTCGCGTGCGACGGCGACCTTTGGCACACCAGCCCCGAGCAGCAGCGAGCCGACCTCGAACGTGAGCGCGAACTGCAGCGGAGCGGATGGAAATTCTGGCGGGTCCGCGAATCCGAGTACTACCTCGACCCGACCGCTGCAATGGCCGGCCTGTGGGGCGAGCTCGAACGGCGGGGAATCACACCCGACGTCGCGGATGCTGCAGTCGTGGTCGATGTGGGTTGGACGCCGGTCGAGTTGGTGGATGACGGCCCGCCGGTCGACGACGTTGTCGACATTGCGGAGCCGCCGGTGGCGCAGCCGGTCGCTGCAGAGGTCGTCGAGGCTGTGCCCGTGGCAGTTTCGGAGCCGGACCTCGAATCCGCGATCACCGAGATGATTCCTGTGATCACGGTGCCGGTCGCAGAGCCTGCCGGAGCCGCGGATTCGTCGTCGACTGCGTCGGCGCCGGTGAGCCTCGAGGACATGATCGTGAATGCGCTCGGGAACGGGACATACCCGGTGGTGGAGCTCGCAGGCCGGCTCGACATGGACTGGAAGGATGTGCTCGCGGCGCTGGAAGAACTCGTCGTCGCGGGGGTGGTTGACGAGATCTCGGTGCTGGGGGAGCGGAGGCAGTACCGCGTAGCGGGAGTTGTCGATCCGCATGCCGATGATGTTCGAGAGCAGAGCGGGATGCCGCGGCTTCGTTAGGGACAGGTTGCGAAGGTCTCATTTCTTCAAGACCGGGCAGGGAACTTCTTGACAACCTGTTGTGCATGAACCTTCAGTTGACAGACTCCCGCGTTGCCGTAAACCTGCAGTCCACCCCTTTGCATCTCGGTCTCGGATGCCGATCCCGACCGGTCGAGGGGTTCACGTTCGAACCTGCGACCCTCGATGCTTACGCGGCGGCGGTCGCCGACGACGGCAATGAGGGCCGGCTCGTCGTCCTCATCGACGAGCAGGGCCGCGGGAACCACTGGGAGCGGCACCCGGCGGGTGACGAGGTGATCGTGTGTGTCAGCGGCACGATCACCGTCATACGTGAGATCGGCGACGGGACCGAGCAGGTGACTCTCGGTCCGGGTGAGGCCACGGTCAACCCTGCCGGCGTATGGCATGCGGTCGACGCGGACGGCGACGCGCGGATCCTCACGATCACTCCCGGGCTCGGTACCGAGCACCGGATGCGGTGACCGTTGACGGCGCTAGTGAGCGAGCAGTTCGCTGCCGCGCCAGGCCGTTGGGGTGAGCCCTGTGAAGTCGCGCCAGTCCCGGACGAGGTGCGCTTGGTCGGCGAATCCGGTCGCTGCTGCGATTGTGGACCATGAGGGTGGGGTACCTGCCGTGGCGAGGACGTAGGCGTGCTCGAAGCGCAGAACACGTGCAGCTTCTTTGGGTGTCAGGCCGATCTCACTGTGGAACTGTCTGGTCAGGTGGCGTCGACTCCATCCGAGTTCGGCTGCCAACGATCCGATCTGGGCTGTGCCGCGGGAGCTCAACAGTCGCCGCCACGCCTCGCGGACCTCGGGCCGAATGGCAGCACGCGCCGCTGGGCTCATGTCGTGACCGCGGACGGCCGAAAGGAGAACGTCATCGAGGGCAGCGAACCGCTCACGCCACGAATGAGCTTTGCGGCTCCGATCGCTGAGCTCACGACCGAGTCCGCCGAGAATGTGGCCGACGTCGACCACGTCGTTCGCGAGGGCGGCCGCGGGCATCCCGTAGACGGCCCGGGCTCCCATCGGAGTCAGCGACACCTTGACGCCGTGCTGACGGCCCTCGTGTCTGATCGCGACGGCTTTCGAAGTCAGGCCACCAACAACGGCATCGAACCGCCCATCGCGAACCGTGCATCCCTCGGCCGGAACGACTCGGATCGGCTCGGACAGGGAGACGATCAGCGTGAGGTAGCGCCCCGGTGCGCCCCGGTGCGCCCCGATGAACGCCGGGTGGAAACCCCTGCTGTTCGAAACCGTCATACGACATTACATACCCGCGCAACGCCGGGGAAGGCTGCGCTGTCACCCGTGTCGCTGAACCCACAGTCACCCCATCAATCTACGCACGAGCGCCACGCGCGCTCACCGGAAGGACCAATCATGATCCGCCTGTCGGCAATTGGTGACAGCCTGACCCGAGCGCAGCTCAGCGCCGACTATCTCGCCCCGCTCTCCGCACTGATGCCCGGACGTGTGAGCACGGGCCGATTCGCGGCCAACGGCGACTTCGCATGGAATCTGCTGCAGCGGCTCGACGAGGTGGTTTCGACCCCGGCTGACCTGGTCACGGTCATGATCGGGACCAACGACGCCAGGGCGAGTCTGCCCGGATTCGCCCTCGATCGCTGGAAGAAGCGCAAGCAGCTGCCGACCGAGCCTTCGCCGGGCTGGTTCGAGGACTGTCTCGGCCGCGTGGTCGACAGGCTCCGGTCCGAGACCGATGCGGAGATCGGCCTGTCCTCCATTCCTGTGCTCGGACAGGACCTGGAAGCGTCGCCGGCAGAGGCGTCGGCGCGGTACAGCACGATGATCGCCGACCTGGCCGCCAGCCACGGGGTCGTCTACCTACCCGTCCATGAGCGGCAGGTCGCGGAGCTCGCGGCCGAGCGGCCCGCCGCCGTCCCATACCAGGAGATGACCGTGCCGGGGTTCTTCGCCATGCTCGCTGAGCGTCGGATCCTGGGCCGCAGCCTCGACACGATCTCCGATCGGAGAGGGCTCCTCCTCACCGTCGACCACGTCCACCAGAACAGCAAGGGCGCGGCCCTGATCGCCGAGACGCTCGAAGCCGGGCTGCTGCGCAGACATTGACCCTCAGCCGACTCCCTGACGCCTCACAGTTGCCGAACACTTTCCGTGGATCTTCGTCGAGTTCGAGGGTTTCGAGCGCCTGGCATACATTCTCGTCGGTGGCATAGGTCGTGAGGATCAGGATCCGCACAGGCTCCAGTCCTTCTGTTTCGATAACAGAGCCGCTGGAGGGCTTGTAGCGTGGAGGCGCCGTTTCACCTTCTGGCGCAGAATCGGTGGAGACGTAGACACTGCGGATTGAGTGTGCGTTTCGTAGGGTTGTGGCCTACGCGGTCGCAGGTGCTCGGTGGAGCTAGACCGGTTGTGTTATCCAGCCACACGATTTCCGGTGGCGGGCAAGAGCATCTGGGTCCGGGTGGTGCATCGGATTCTTGGGTAGTTCGAGCGAGGCTCCATCGTATTCGCCGTACTCGCTGTATTTCAGCCAAGGCGCCACCATGACGGTTAGTTCGTCACTGACAGCCCACAGCTGGAGGTCGAACAGTGTGTGGAGGTCAGCGCGCAGAAGGAGGCCGTTGGTGACGTGATTGCTGTGATCGCCGAACTATCGGTCGATATGCGCTGCTTCGAGAACGGAGTAGACAGAGGATCCAGTAACCGCGCAGCGGTTTCTGTAGGCGGCGAAGAGCGCTTTGCGGAACTTCTTCTGGCCTCGGCGCACCGTGATTTCTCGATGCGCGCGTGTACGTAAGTCCTCACCCTTCTCGTAGTTTGTGGGGGCATCGTGTTTCCCTTCCTCGAAGTTGGAGAGGTCGTCGAATGCAGAGTCGCTTTGAACGGAGAACAACGATCGAAGGTGGGCCTCGGCCTCGGAATCGGCGATCTCGTTGGCAGGCGCCTGTGCTGCGTAATTTCGCCCGTGTCGTTGTTGGATTTCTTTCCAGGTCGTTGTCTTGACAAGGCTCTCACTGACCGTTTCGAACTCGAATCGATGAGTATATTCCTCGTCATGTGCATCGACCCAGTGGGCGGGTGCTGACGTCGGTTCTAACTCGTAAAGACTTGTCGTTGAGCGTACTCGTGAAAGCAATCCCGTCTTGGCGAGCCAGAAGTAGATTTCGTATCCTGGCTCGATGCGGCTGAAGAATCCGGGATCTCGCACAGGTGCAGCTCGTGAAATTTGCGATGCTTGGCTTCTTCATCGTATATGTGTCCAGGGAGCGGTCCAGGAGGCGGAGGGTTCGGGCAGCATACGGCTCGGCAGGCCCGAGGTCGGAAGGATCGCCCCTCAGGGGGGATGCGAGCTGATCGGGCGATAAGGCTTAAAGCATGGTGGCCCTGCTCACTGAGTGCGGGCCACCTAGCTCATGGGCTGAGCCCATTCCTCCGCGAGGGCATTGAGCGCCACTTCTGACTCTTTGGTGGATTCTGGCGACAGTCCAAGTTGAATTCGGACTTGTGGTAGGTTCCTTTTCCAGTAGGAAATCCAGTCTTGACACGAGTTGCGGAGTAGTCCTCGCGGCCCTCGGTGCTTTGTGTGTTTTATTGTCGACATTTTCCCTATTATTGGCATCCGCCGTAGCCAGGACTTTGGTCTATTAGCCCAATTTGAAATTGACTGGTTTACTGCATGGATACGTTGGATCGCCCACAGCACCGTGAATAGATCTTTGATGCGCAATTTTCTGATGTCTGGTTCGTTCTCGACCCGGGTGTCGCCGCTGTGAATTATGCTACCGAGTTCATGTCTGGCGTCAGCGACCGTTGAACTTGATATCAGATCGAGTACGTTAATGACGCGTTCGAACTGAGCTCGTCGGGCGGTGGTCCAGCTGATCGTCGCTGAAACGGTGGCTGCGATGATGGCAGTAGCGATGGGAATAGCGAGTGATAGTTGCAAACTTCAACCCTAGCTAGATGAGAGTGGACTGTGACGATGTGATTGAAATGGACCTCTCGATCCAGCACAGAGTAGGGGGTCTCGTTCGGGCGACTGCGCACCAACAATGGCGACTGAACGGGCGCATGGAGTTTCGTGAGCTGTGTGCTCCACCGCGAAAGACGGTCGTGCACGTGTTGCCTCTCCGCTGCAGGTCCCCACGCCTGGTAATAGTGGCGTCGACACCTTCGAGGCTCAAGCTGCCACCACCCTGAGAGGTGCAGTGCTCTTCTCGGGGGTATGGAGCCTGCGGGATTGCCATGAGAGCGGCGAGAAGTGCGAATCTGCGCGCAATAGGCGCGTTCGGCGTGGGGCGGCGTACTCGTGTGTCGGCTGATCTGGCAAGCTGCCGCCCCACGTGATGGCGGGAAGGTTGCATCAGGTTCATTTGACAGAATCGGTATCGTTGTGTGAACGATTCAGGCGATGGTCAACAACACGGACTTCTTCCCACTCCACGTCACCACAAGCGCATCTCGCGCACGACTGGCAGCGACGTACAGTAGTGACCGCTCCCGCAGAAGTGCCTCGGCCTGTTCCTCTTCCGGGACGGACCGCAGCGTTGCGGCGGAGGGGACGTGCGCATTGTCTACACCGGCAAGGATGACGCGAGAGAACTCCATGCCCTTGGCACGATGCATAGTGAGGACCTGCACGTGTCCAGTGGTTGCAGGGCTGCTGTCCAGCGCGCGCGCTTCGATACCACGCTCGCCGAGTGCCCGAACGAACTGACTGCGATCGTTCTGTCCGCGAGTGAGGACGGCGATCGTGGACGGGTCGACCTTGTTCCCCTCGACATCGGGCTCGATCCAGCTGTGGATCAAAGATGCGACCTGGTCCAGTTCGTCTGCGGGATCCTTACACTCGACCAACTTGGGATCCGGACCCAACCGAGCAGACCTGTACTCTGTTGTGGACTCTTCGCCCTGTTCGAGATCCTTGTACTCTGCACCGGCGAGAACACTCACAGCGAAGTGCAGATTCTGGGCGGTCGTGCGGTAGTTCAGTGTCAGGCGCCGAGCACGTCCCACAATTTTGATCCCGAGTCGCCCGAGCACGACGGGCTGCCCGTAGATCCGCTGGTGGGAGTCTTCTGCGATGAACAGGTCGTTCGGGCCTTCTGTGACCAGACTGCGAAGGAGCGCCCAGTGCGTCGCGTGCAGATCTTGAGCTTCGTCGACCAGTACATGGTCAGCGATGAAGTCCTTGCCGGCTTCGACCCGCAACCGTAGTTGTTCGGCGGCGACCGCAAGGATCTCCGGGAAGCTCAGGCTGCCGTCCATGCGGCTCTGCCTTCTGAACGCCTCGACGAGTCTCCACACTGCGATGCGTTGTGGACGGGTGAGACGCACGCCGCGTCCCGGGCGCGCGACCTTTGCGTACTGTTCGAGCGTCGTCACCTTGTTGGCGAGAACCACGGCCACATACTCGTTCTCGAGGAATCCGGGTGTTGCGAGTTTCGGATCGAGCCCACTGCTGACCGACTGCGCGACGTCGCGCCACAGCTTGTCGGTGGAGGTTCTCTGGTGGGTGAGTTCTGTGCGGTATCCGAGTACAGCTTCGGCAGCGTCACCGATGTCGCCGGTCTGGTTGAGCACTGCGTAGCCGAGCGCGTCGATGCCGTCGACGTAGACCCCTGGTTCGCCGGGGTGGTCCGCAACGGGAATCTCGGGGTCGAGGGTCTTCAATGCAGCCTTGAGATCAGCAGCAAGGGTCTTGTTGTAGGTGGTGAGCACAATCCGCGCGGTCGGGTCTGCTTTCGCCATGCGACGAGCCCGATGGATCGCTACCACGGTCTTGCCGGTGCCGGCGCCACCGGACAGGCGGAAGGCACCGTTGAAGTTCTGCTCGACATACTTGCGCTGCTCCGGATGCAAGAACGTCCGCCACGCCGCGAAGTCGCCACCCTCGATGACGCGGCGAAGCTCCTCGTTGTCTTCGACGAACGTGAACTGCATCTTCGACGCGGGCCGTTCGAGCGCCTTCAGAATCTGCTCGTCTTCGTCGAGAGTGTCGTCGACGGGGCTGTCGGTGAAGCCGTGTTTCTCGCGGATCGAGTCGATGTGCAGGCCGGTGGCAAGGTCGAGTAGAGCACTGCCCTGCCATCCCACTGCATTCGCTGCGATGTCGAGAACGGCGTCCTCGTCGGGTGCGGCCAGTGCACGTTCGGCCAAGTCGAGTTCAAGGCCCAGTCGATCGGTGAGGTCCGAAAGACTGAACGTTGCACCGAGGTACGACTTCGGCTGCTCCTTCACAGCTCGGTTCAGTTCGCCTCGAGGATCGGGCACGACAGTTCGCTTCTTGCGGTCTTCTTCACCGTCGAGCTCACCGATGATGCCTTCGAGGACGCCGTTGATCGGATTGACACGCAGCTTTGAGCGTTCGGCAAGCTTGTTGGCTACGTCGTGCTTCCACGTGCCCATGTAGATGAAAGTCGGATCATCGCCGAGCTTGGAGTCGACCTTGAACAGGATCGCGCGAAAGTTCAGATCCACTCGTCCGGTACGAACGCGCGGGTCGATAGCGCCCTGGATCGGCTCGATGTGGAGACCAGGAGCGGTGTGATCGGCAGAGAGCTTCTCGATGAACGCCCACACCTTGTCGTTGGTGGACTTCTCGAGCTTCTTCATTGCCTTGGTATTCGATGCGATGACCAGGTTCGCCACTACGAGACTCCATTCCTCATCGCTGCCGCGATCTGTTCTGCATCGGGTGGGCATATCGTCCACCCCAATTCGGACATCGTACGAGTGACCTCGTCGTTCGGTTCGACCAGCACACCGATGCGGTGATCTCCCCACACGAAGTCCACCACATCACCGTCGTCGGTTTCGTAGCCCACCTCGGGTACGGGCACGCCGGCATCGGCGAGTGCGAGGACGAGTTGCTTCTCGACGTCGGAGACGGTGGAGTCGAACACTTCCTGCCATTCCGGGCTGAGTGTGGCCGATGTCGGCGCTTCGACGGGGGCACTGGAGTCGAGCTCCAACAGCTTCCGGGTGGTGATTCGATGGCTACCGCCGAGACCGAACCAGTTGGACAGTCGCAGCCATTCCTTCCACGCGCGACCGTCGAGCATTTCGATCTGATCGTCGTCATCGTCCACTACGACGACGGCATTCATCGCGCGGGTGTCGGTTCGCATGGTGGCGGTGACGGTCAGCGGGCCGTCGGCGTACGCCCAGCACATGTCGACACCGTCGCCGAACGTTGCCTTCCCACCGTCGAGAAGAACCAGCGCGGCGGCGGCGATGGTGTCGCCGTCCCCCTTGGCTCGGTTGCTGCCGTTGACGAACGCGAACGGCAACCAGCGACCGACCATTTCCCACGCCTCGCGGTCCGGGTCGCTGATGAACGCGAGCAGCATGGTGATCGGGTCCGCGGACAGCAGTTTCACGAGTGCCGGCCGGAGATTGCCGGCTTTCATCACATTCGCAGCGACCTGGTCTGTGAGCCACGCTGGCGTCACCGTTTCGTTTGCCTTGAACCGTTGCAGGTCCTCGTGTCCGAGGGACCAGACCAGGTGCCCACTGTCGCGTAAAATTGCTCGCTTGGCCGCGTCGTCGGCGACGCGATTGAGGTCGCCTGGCATCGCGTGGTACTTCCTGCCGTCTGCAAACAGCGCAATCCGCGGGATATCCGGATCCGGGGTGCTCAGCTCATAGTCCGGCTTTGAATTGGCCATATGCACCTGCGGTGTGAGCTTCCACGTGCGGATCTTCTTGCCGGGGAGCACAATCGACGCAGACGGTCCGTAGGTGCCGGGGGATTCCTTCACGGTCGCGCCGATGGAGCGCAACCGCTCCACGAACGCGGCGTAGAACTCCTTCTCCAGCGGCGATTCCTCGCTACCAACCGGCTGCGAGGGCGCTTCCTCGGTGACCGCCGCAAGCCACGCTTGCTGGTCCGGTTCTGTGTCATTGTCGACGCCGAGGATCTGCTCGAGCACCCGCACCGCGACCTTCCGCGACACCCGGTCGAGTTCGTGCGGTGGCGAGAACGGCAGCAGGCACTTGTGGCATGCCAACCGATCGTGGTCGGCACAGTCGCAGGTCTTCACCACGGTGCGCGCGGCATCGAGCACCGCCCAGACCTTCGCTGGGTCGGCGAACTCTGCGAGGTAGCCGGTACCACCGGGCACGGTGTCGTGGATGAGTAGAGCCCGCTGCGTCGGTGCGTAGAGGGCGTCGGTGATGGTGACGACGTCGAGGTGTTCGGGCGACCCGCCGATCACCTGTCGAAGACCCAACAGGATCGCCGCGCTGAGGCTGGGATGCGCGAACATGTCGTACTCGAGCGACCGGGGCAGGTGCAACAGCACACCCTGAGTGCGCAGCGTCCGTGCGAGCGCGATCTCCCGGACGTGTTCGGTGGCGGCGTTGCGGTGCCGGCACCAACTGCGGTGTTCGTACCGGGAATTGCGACCCACCGCTTTGTCGAGCTGTCCGCACGACGAGCACACCCGGAACAGTCCGGTGGTGGATTCCTGCCCGGCGATGTGGCGGGTGCGTCCCTGTGACGTCCGTCGTCCCATGTTCAGCCAACGAACATCTATGCGGCGCAGGTATTCCGCGCCGAATTCGTGGTCTTCCACGAACCACGCGCGGTCCACGTTGACGGGGTCGATGTCGGCGGCGGTGACGACGGTGAACGATTCCTTGTGCCGCTCGTCGCGGGCGTCGTTGATGGAGGCTTCGTCGCGGCGGACCTCCGCGGACACACGAGCCATCTCGACTACCTGCAGTTGCTGGCTGACGTCGGCGATGGCCCCGGTCCCGCACCGCGGGCACGAATGCACGATCGGGGGTTCCTCCCCGGCGAGGGTGATGCCCGCCCACCCACACTGCGGGCACAGCCGCCAGGTGTGGATGTTGGATTCGCCGGCTCCGAGGTCGACGGCGTCGATGCGCGCGGCCAGGCCCTGCGCGTAGAAGGTGGCCCCGGGTGCGAGTTCAGTGAGGGCAACGCGCGAGCCGCGCTGATAGCTGGTGGCCTCGCCCATGTACTGGTTGGTGTCCGGGTCGATCCACGTGACGCCGACGTCGAGGGTGACCGAGTCGTCGAGCAACGTGTAGTTGGGGAGCACGCCGTAGCGTTCGAGGACACTGATCCAGTAGTCGTCGGTGAGGTCGTGGATCTGGCCGCCGAGCAGCCGCAGCGATCCCTTGGCGGTACGCAGATCGCGCAGGTCGTCGTCGGTGGCGGCGGGGGAGGCCGCACGGCGCTCGAACTCCGGCATCTCGGCTTCGACAGCGGCGCGGCGAGCCGTGAGTTCGGTGAGGTCCCGATTCCAGCGGTGCACGGCCTCCTGCAAATCGGTGACCAGTCGGCTAGGCATTCCGTCGTCGCCGGGGGTGGCCCAGGCACGCAACGAGTCTCGAGTGGTGTCATCGAGGACATCGTTGAACTGGGCGAGGAAGCCGTCGACCAGCTGATTGGCGTCGGTGTCGACCGCGGTGAGCAGGCCAGCCATCCAGCTGTCCGGGTCGAAGCTGCCGAGGACGGCACGGGCACCGCGCGGGGCGACCGTGTTGGGGTCGCGGGCGAGACGGTCGATGACGTGCGCGACGTACTGGCGTTGCAGGATCTCCTCGGCAGTGAGGAAGGTCGCGGGTGGGCGGACGTCGCCCTGGATTACAGATGTCGGGTCGTACAACTTCGGCAGGTGTTCGCCGCGGCCACGGACGAAGGCGAGGATCAGCGAGTTGCCGGTCAGGCGTCCGGCACGGCCGACACGCTGCAGATAAGACGAGACGGTGCGGGGAAGCGAGCCGAGCATCACCGTGGACAGGTCGCCGATGTCGATACCCATTTCGAGGGTCGGAGTGGCGACAAGGACGTTGGGGGCCTGCGGGTCTGCGCCGCCGCGTTTGAATGCGGTCTCGTACCCGAGGCGGGTCGCGGTGGGCAGCAGTGACGTGTGCTCACGTGCGACGACACGCTTCATTTCGGAGCTGTCGTAGAGCCTGCGATAGAAGTTCTGTGCCTTGGGCGAGCGGGCGAGCGTACCGGGGCAGCGGACGAGCAGACACGGCGCGCCGTCGAGTTCGTCGACGGCCGTGGCGGAACCCGGGGTCGGGGTTTGGCACACGCTGCACACGAGTAGGTGCCGACCGGCGGCGAGATCCTCGTCCGAAGGAGCAGAGACTGTAACCGCGGTTGGTGGCAGCCCGTAGGCGGTGAGCCCGCTTTCGGTGAGAACCGCAGTGAGTACCCGTTGTTCAGCGAGGACAGAGAACAGCGACCGGGCGAGGAAGCTGCCGTCGAACGGCGAGACCCCGAGACATTGCGACGCCCAGCGTGCGTACCAGGAGGACACAGCGGTGATTGCGTCGAATCCTTCGGGTACAGTGCGTGATCCGATGGCAGGGAAGGCTGGGGCAGGGCGACCCTTCGGGAACGCCGGCATGCCCTCACCTTTGGGGCGGGCGCCCCACACCCAGCGGCGGTTGGCGTCCTTCTCGATGTACTTAAGTAGCCACGAGTGCCGGATGGCACCGCGGGTGCGGACGCGTTCGACGGTGCCGCGAACCCAGCGGGCGATTGCTGCGTTGTCCGGGGGCGTGAGGGAGAGCTGATGCTCAGTGGCGTTGAGGGCGGCACGGCCAAGCCGGACTGGGCGTTCCGGGCCGCCGAGGTCGACCTCGGCGACGGCACTTCCGGTGAGCTCGAGGGTACGGCCGAGCCTCGACTGGAGTCCGAATTCCAGGTCGATGTCGAACTCGAGGCGCTTCTCCACCTTCTTGGTGGCGCCCTTGCGCGCCTTCGTAGGGGCGTCGGATCTCCAGAACGGGGTGAACTCGTCGTGGTCGACGATGTCGGGGGCGAGTAGGTGGTAGCGGCGGGCCGGGTCTTCGCCGGTGCGTGCGATGACGGCGTCGCGCAGCTCAGGCAAGGTCAACGCTGTGTTGCCGAGGGCGCTCCGCAGCGTCGAACGCAAGCTGAGGGTATGCGAGCGGGCCTGCACGAAACCGGCGCGGTGCGCGGCGTCCTGCACGCTGTCGGTGAACATCAACGCCTTCTTTTCGTCGACGTCGAGTGTGGCGTCTCCGAACAGGTTGGACAGAGTCACCGACAGCTGAGTGGCGACGGCGCTACCGAGGAAGCGGATTCCGTCGGCGGCACCGCACGCCGGGCACATGTCGTTCTTCGATTCCTCTTCGGCGTTCGCGCCGGTGAGGACGAGTACCGGCAGCACCTTGCCTTCGAGGTGTTCGGTGCTGTCTGAGTCGGGTGCGGTGTCGGAGATTTCGCGGTCGTCGATGCGGAACCAGCGAAGCCCCTCGATGGAGGAGTCGGGTTGTGCGGCGTCGATGAGTGCTTCAGCGGGCGCGGAGATCAGCGCGCGGAAGCGCGAGGTACCGGCGGCGTGATCGGCACGAATGGCGTCGTCAGTGACGTCGAGGGTGTGACCGGTCGGAGCGAGGCGGGCACCCCACCCGGAGCGACCGCAGTGTCGACAGAACACCGCCGGCAGGTGCATGACGTCGCCGTCTTCGTGAACGCCATCGTCGGACCAACGGTACGACGTTCCCGTGGCGACAGCTCGGTCGATGCGGGACAGTTCCCGAATCCACAGGTGCACATCGACGTTCAACGCGGACCGTCCGACTTCGGCGCGGATGTGGGAGAGCGCAGCGAACAGGTAGTCCAGGAATCGTTGTTGTTCGGCGCGAACGCGGCGGGTGTCGCGCTCGGAGGTGGGGGCGTCGAAGAGCGCGAAGGTGAGGTCGGCAAGGGAGGCCGCGTCGACGGCGTGGTCGAGCAACCGGTGCATCAGAGGGTGCGCCTTGAGCAGGTGCAGTTGCTCGGCAGCGTCGAGGTGGCGTAGCTCGGTGGGGGAGAGCCCGCGATTGGTGTCGAGGTCGTAGGTGCGCTCGAACAGCTTTGCCAGCACGGCGGACGTGAGTGCAGCGTTCCCGAGAGTCCTGGCCGTGGCATCGAGATCCGAGACCGCGTCGGTGATCGACGGCGTGATCGGACGATACAGTCGATCGAGCGTGGTGTCGCGGTCGGCGAGCCACTCCGACCTATTCAACCGGGTCTCGCCGATGACAGCATCTGCGTCGAAGCTTTCACCGAAGACGGTGTGTGCGAATTCGAGCATCGCGGTGGGTTCGGCTTTGGACCCGAGGGTGGCAGAGGTGGCGACGGGCGTGATGCGGCCGAGCGGGCGGGCGCGGTCGGCCTCGGTGACAGGGGAGGCGTCGGTCCAGTGGGATTTGACGGTGAGACCGAGGCGGCGAAGCAGCATGGCGACGTCGGTGCCTTGGGCGCCGTCGTAGGTGTGGAATTCGTCGAGGACCACGTACTGCAGCGAATCCGCGGAGAGACGCCAGATGTCGGCGCGGTCGGGATGCAGCAGAAGATGGTCGAGCATCTTGTAGTTGGTGAGCAGGATGTCGGGTGGAGCGGAGTGCATCAGAGAGCGGTCGGTGATGAGCCCCTCTTCGCTGACCTTGGTGCGTCCACCGGTGGATTGTTCGCCGGTGTAGAGGCCGGCGGAAACCCCGGACAGTTCGGGGTGCTCGGTGATGAGACGCGCGAGGCGTTCGGCTTGGTCGTTGGCGAGCGCATTCATCGGGTAGAGGACGAGTGCCTTCATTCCGGTGACGCCGGCGGCTTTGGCGCGCAGGACGTGGTCAAGGATCGGGTAAAGGAATGCCTCGGTCTTGCCGGACCCGGTGCCGGTGGTGACGAGCGTCGGCTGCGGACGGTCGTGGAACTTGGTGGACAGGCGCTCGAACGCGGCGGACTGGTGGCCGTAGGGGGCGAATCCTCTTGGCCACCAGTCCAGGTGCATACCCCAGTTACCGCCGGCTGATGCGAACGGTAAGCGCAGACGAACGTAGGGTCCCTTGAACATGCCGGTGTTGGGGTGACCGACGAAGTCGGACAGGGCACCCTGGGCATCAGGGTCGGTGAGGGCAAATGTCGTTGCGAGGTAGTCGGTCAGGCCGTCGTGCAGACGGTTGGCCTGCAGTGTGGGTAGCAGCGTCCCCATTACTTCCTCCTTGCTGAACTTCGCCGACGGGCTGGCGGCAGCATACGCGGTCGAATGCCCCTAATTGCCGTCGAATGCCCCTCATTGCCACTGAATACGAACTAATTGCCTAGTCTCGATCCAGGTTCGCTAGACGACTATAACTACTTTCGTACGCGGTCAAGTCTTTGAATCTGATTAGCTTCTTACCAGGATCGACTGAAGTTGGGTTTCATAGTACGACGTCCAACTATCGGAAAATTCAATCGACTGCAAGCAGGCTGTTGTGATCTCTAGATCCGAAACATTTTTCCTTACGATGTCGGAGCGGAACCGTTCTTCAATGAGATGCCGCAGATATCCTGGAATCCACTTTCCTGGAACTAGAGTGTATTCGCGTTGTAACGCTATGATATTTTCGAGATCTGATTCGACTCGCGATTTCACGTCCTCAAACTCTGTTGATTGTGCGCATTTCTGCAATTCGTCATGTATCGCTTGGTAGCGCTCATTGCACACTTCACCATAGGTATTCGAATTAATCTTTGATGGTTGAGAGAATCTTCGGCCATTGGGGATTTCGCAGTGTAATGAAATCAGTCGGAGTTTAATCCACATCCTCCAGATCTTGAATAGGTTTGATGTAGGTTGTGGGATGGATGCAAAGAAATCCGACACTTCGACTTGATCGAGACCGTGAGTGGCGCAAAGGGCTCTGTCGAGCTTAGCGTGCGCGAATATCTCGGACTCGACATCCATATTCTGTGTGAATATTAAGTGCTCACGCGGGACGAGTGGTGTCAAATAATCGTCGAGATCTCTATCGAGGAAGAAAATCACAGCAGATTGCCCCGCGACATTCTCCTGAAGCAGCGTGTCTGAGGTCTTAAAGCTGTCGTATAGTTTTAGCATGTGCGGTTTTCCGCCCGCGCACTGGCCCTCTACCGTCAAGGTCTCAGCAAGCATCACCACGCTTCGTGCGTAGCCGTTCGGAGATATCGATTCCAGTAGCCGACTGTAGAATGCCCGGTCATGAATACGTCCTTCAACGATAACCCAATTGGTGGCCTTTCCCATCAATACTCGCTTCTGGAATGCGCGCACATCTCGCTTCAGTTTTTTGTTCACAGCTCGAACACGCATTCATCGTCAACATCAATCATAATTTCCGGAGAATGGGTCGCCAGTAACAGCTGTGCATTCGGGTTGATTCGGCGCATGGACGGGATCAACTGCTGCTGCCAGTCAACATGCAATGAGAGTTCAGGTTCGTCGATCATCACTGTCGATTCTCCGACTGCTAGTACTTCGATTAGCAGGGTGAGTAGCTGCTTCTCGCCTGAAGAGAGTGAACGTAGCGGAATCATCCCTCCCTCGACCTCCACACCAATTGAGTGGGGCTTTCTAAGTGTCGGCGGATCGAGAGTCAGGTGCTTGTTTCCCGTGTACATCTCGTCGATAAGCGATTGGAGTTCGCGCTGTGGGGCCAGTATTTCATCGACGATCGTTCGCACTGCTTCAATCTCGGCTGCAACAGCGCGGTGCTCTTTCGAACTGTTATATCGCTCGATGAATCTCTTCTTTCCGAACGGGAGATGAAGATTTTGCTCCTTCAAGAAGTACTGGACAAGGTTGTAGGCTTGGTCAGCCGACTGATTACTGTGCACAGGTATCTCATCTATGGATTCGCCGCCGAATAGAATCGCAAGGACCGTCGCCAGCCCTTTCTGTTGAATGGAGCGAATCGATGCATTGCTCTGTGAGCTGTACTGGCGCCAGACGCGCTGGATCTGGTCGACAAAGATTTCCTCGGGCGTGGGGTCGGAGTACGACGGGTGGCTGTCAGGTCGGCGGTTTCGGAGGGTGGGGCGACCGGGGACCGCGCGGGATATCGGAAGGTAGGTATGTTTATATCTGCTGGAAAGTTGGTTGTCTGACAAGTGGGAACTGTTGACTTCTTCTGACGACCAACGTTCAGAGACTGGGGACGTCAGTGCGAAAACATCGTCGTCTGTGGAAAGGTCTGATAACAGTTCAAACTCAGCCTCTTCTGGACTTGGTGGCTGCGGTGTCGAGTTGCGAGAGAACCGCCGACAGATATCCGCATCGAAATTTTCGCTGTGGAACACGATTTCGGCTTCTTCGAACGGGAGATGCTCAAGTGAGTCTGTCCGGTTGAAGAGGGCGCAATTCAGTATCTCTAGGAGGGTGGTTTTTCCTCGCCCGTTCAGTCCCCAGAATACGTTTACGTTCCTATCTAGAACTCTATGGGTCCGTCCGACCTGCCCGGCCAAGTTGGTAATTGTGAACTCTTTGATGAATGCCATCGATGTACCGTCCGTTTGGGTTGCGTGCGGGATTAGTTGATAACGTGTGAGAAATGCTGGTATGCGAGTTGCATGTCTCGTTCGCGGTCGACGCCGGTGAAGGGTTCCAGGTAGGCAATGTCGTCGACGGTGAGCTCGGTGGGGTTCGTGGAGCCCTTCTTGCGGTACTCGGAAGCGAGTTTTGTTGGAAGGCGGCGGCCGGTTGCGTCGTAAAGTGCATCACGTTCGTACTTCTGCAACACCGGGAACTGGGTCCGGTAGATCGTCATCAACTCGTCCGCGGTGATCCCGAGGATGATTGCGACGATTGCGTCGATCTCAACGAGTGCCTGGCGGCGGTCGGCGGCGCGGCGGAGTGGGGTGGACCATTCCCAGACGGGGCTGACGTCGCCGATGGGTGAACGATCGGGATGTTCGATTCCGACGCCTGGAGCCCACCGGTCATTGGACCAGCTCGGATCGAAGACTTCGCTCCAGAGGGGCGCGTACTGGCAGGTCAGCGAGTTCAACCGCATGGTTCGTAGTGCGAGGGCTTCAGACAGAACGTGTGAATCCATCCTGGGGAATCGTTCCCAGGTCGAGCTCTTTATGTGTCCAGCCCCAATGATTTTTATTATGAAGTCGGCGATGATCGAATGGCTAAATCCTGCTAGTGAAATCAACCTCTCAAAATTATCGAGTTTCAGTGTGTGAATTAGTCCAACGTGTGTGGGTCCGGGAGGGATGATTGCTGAATGTAAGGTCCTGACGGTGGAAACATCGCACATTTCACGCCACGCAATACGGAAGTGGTCTGCAGTAGATCCATCGGTCCATTTTGGATATGCTGAAATATATTCTTCGTAGGGTTTTCCGACCTGATAGTTTGTTCGAGGGATGAACGTCTCGGAGATTCCATCTAGATCGATTTCGGAGTAGTCCCTGTGGCTTTTCATGCTTGGGTTTGGTTGTTGATAGATCGGCGTCGCAACTGTCAAGTGCGGACCTTGGAGGATTACATCCTTCCATTCGGAGGGAACGGCGGATGTTTGGGTGAACAGGCCACGGGCGCGATCGGTAGTTTCGTTCCATCCGTACGTCCACTCAACCTCTCCGAGCCTTGGCATCACAGTAATCTTCGTGAGTACCTGCGCGCTGGATCGGTTGACCGGGTACAGCATGCGCCCCTGGAGCGGGGGTACATTTACTTCGTCAATTAGAGCGGACCAACTGTTGATCACCGTGGCGTTGACGTGCAAGATCCGGTCGCGGTGAGGTGATGTGTCCCAGTCTCCTGCTGCGTCTTTTACTCCGGGAGGCGTACCTGAACCATCGTGGACTAACGATCGTAAGACAGTGGCAGGATGGAACGTATTTGACGCCTGCAGAAATTTCGGTTGTTCTAGAGGGTGTCCGTAGATGTGAACACCGTACTCTCGTGTGTTTCCGATTTCGGAGAATAACTTTAGCTGATTTCTGAAATGCCAATGGCGCCGGAGTCGTTTATACGCGCCACTGCGGAGGCTTCTTGCGCGGAGTTCCGTGAAATGACCTTCAGGATGGATTAGTCCGATGATTCCTAAGCTAGAGGTTGAGCGCCATGTCCTTTCGATGAAGCAGCGATACAAGTCAGCTCTTATACCATCCAATACTGGCCTGTCAGTCGTGGAACTCAGGGCCTCTGTCTGTCCTGCCTGTCCTGAACGCTCGTTTAGGAATGTCGACAGTGCTCCTGCAGGCTCAAGAGTTGATCGGCGTTTAGACAGTTTGATACTTTCCTGCGCTTTGTCGGCCAGCTGCCACCATGGATCGAACTCAGCCAGGACAGCGGTCTCGTCCCAGTCGGGGCGCACCCACGGTGGGTTACCCACTTGCAGGTCGAAACCGCCGCGCGCGAAAACAGGAGCGAAGTCGAGCTGCCAGTGGAAGAAGCCCTGCCGCTCTGAGATCTCTTGTGCGACGTCCAGCCATGGGAACTGGTGATACGCATCTCCAACCGTCGATGCGCGCGACAACAGTAGGTCGTTCTCCTCAGCGAAACCGAGCTCTTGCCAGCTCGCATCGCGACCGATGCTCAACTGCCCGCGTCGTTCTGCGGCAGTCTCCTTCACTTGAATGCCGAGGACAGCTTCAAGGCCGCCGACCCACTGATCCCAATCTGGCGGTTCCTTATCCGTTGTCAGCGGCCATGACCAGACCGCGCACCAAGCGTCCATCACTCGACGCAGACGTTGATACGCGCCATTCGGGTCGCTCAGGACGTTCTCGATCTCCTCGCGCGTTACTGCCGGGGTGTGCTCGACCGGATCCGAGCCCCACAAGTGGATCTCGCGGCGGATCTCCGACTCCGCAATCGTCAACCGTCGAAGAGTGAACTCCCACAACGTCTCCACCCGTTGCGCGAGCGCTTGCAAACGCTTCATGATCGGCTTGCTCGGTGACTTGCGAATCTCGTTGCGCCACAGTCGCAGCTCCTCGCGCTTCTCTGGCGCGTAGGTCTTCGCCTCGGCAGTATCGATCACCGCGCCCCAGCCCTCCGAAGGGAGGAGGAAGTGGTGGATGCCGGCGCCGATCTCCTCGCCCAGTGGGACATCCTTTGCCGCTGTCTTGAGCCACTGCTTCTTTGCGAGCAGGCTGGGCGCATACACGGACCGGCGTGCACCGATCAACGAGTTGCCGCGTCGCAGATGCAGGCCGAACCACGGAGCCTGCAGGCCGGCCACCATTGTGTCCAGCCACAGCGAGATTTCCGCCAGCTCGACGGCCGTCGAGTTGAGGTCCACCCCATACACCTGGTGCAGGGCGATGTGCGCCTTCACCTTCTGAAGCTCGACAGGGTACTGATCCGCATCGATCAGATCGCCCAGATCCTCCTGCTTGCGCTTGAGATACTCCGCGGCAAGCTGACGGACGGCCTCGATCGCGAAGGCGCCGGATCCCAGGGCGGGCTCGCAGATGGTGAGCTGCAGGATCCGCTCAGGGGTCGTCCGCTCATCGTTCTGATCCAGTAACTCTTCGAGTGCCTGCGAAACAACGAACTTCGTCAACACCTCCGGGGTGTAGTACGACGCCGACTGCTGTCGCTCGCGACCCGCGAGGCGGAACACGAATGTGCCCTTACGATGCAGCACCGCCTTCTCTTCGCCGGTTGCTTCGTCCACCTTTCGGACAAAGTCCTTCTCGCTCAAATGATCGGAGCGGTCCACCGGTACCACCCAGGAGCCCTTCTCCGGATCACCGTTTTTCGCGACCTCGTACAGGTCTTCCTCCGCGAAGAACCCGGTGTACGACATCAGACCCTCGTACACTGCACCGAGCTGGTTGATCCCGAGCTCCGCATACGAGATGAATCCTCGGTCGGAGCCCTTGCGGCCCTTGCTCTCTTTCGACAGCAACAGATGCTCGAGCACCCGCTGCGTGGCCTCGTTGCCGAGGCCTACCTCGTCGATCAGCTTTGTCGATGCGGGCTTGAACAGGTCGGCGCGCAGCGGCTGGAACTCCAGGCCCGGCGCCGGATCATCCGCGACGTCCTCACGAACGGTGGGGGTGTGGCCGCGGTCCACGAGCCGGAACAGCGTCGCAAGCGACTCGTACAGGTGCGTTCCGTGGCGGGCCTGCTCCGACACCAGTTCGGTGAGGGTCAGCTCCCGCAGTCGGTCCAGGCCGTAGCCCTCCTCGTACTCTGCGGCGCCTGTGGGCAGTACCCGCATCTCGGGCGAAGCCTCCGCATACAGCAGGAACAGGATGCGATACAGGAACCGCAGAGAATGCTTCGCCAGATTCTGTCCGTCGATCCCGTCGAGTGTGAGGTCCTTCGCGGCGCGTCGTTCGACGACCTCGTTGGCGATGATCTCGATGGACAGGCGGATGCCCTCGCGCAGGTCTTTCGATACGCCGACGGTGTGCTTGACCGAATCCTCGAGCACTCCCGCCCACCACAGGTTTCCATCTGCATCCGGCAGGAGCGCCTGATTGCCGAAGATGGCAGCGACACGGTCGATCTCGCCGCCCTTGGCCTCATGTCGACGCTCCGCGACGACGAGCAGGTCGACGGCCAGATAGCGCCCCTCCGCCCAACGCTCCGCCTCGGCGAGCAACAGCCACTGCCCCGCCTGCACCACCACAAATGCCGGAGGCGCATCCGACCGGAACGCTGCCGACACTGCCTTCGGTGCGGACTCGATCGGTTTGCCGTCCTCGACGGCCGCCGTGATCAGTGCACCTGTGTCAGGGTCGAGGAGATCCTCGATCGATGCGACAGGAGCCGCCTGCAGGAACAGCACCTCAGCGACACCATCGAGCTTCGCGTTCGGGATCTCCAATTCGGAGCCGGCGCGTTCGGCGGTGAACGTCGACAGCGTCGCCGGGTAACCGAACGTCGTCCGGACGAGGGTATGAACCTCGGGAGCGTTGTCGGGGTTCTCGGCGAGCCCCGCGAGCGCGGTCTGCAGATCCCTGGTGGCGGCGAGCAGGTCGTCGCGAACCGTCGTGCGGTCTTCCTTCTTCTCCGCATCCCACAGCTTGCGCAGCTCCAGCACCTTGCCGTGGAACGATTCCTTCGCCGAATCGGTGGTGAAGTAGTGCTCGCTGATCCAATCCTCGCCGATGACGATGGAATCGAAGGAGGCCACGACTACTGGTCCTTTCCGGTGGTCTGAACGGCGGGAACAATCAGGAGCAGTGGACGCACCAACTGCTGAGTGGGGGCCAGAGATTCGGCGAGGCGCTGCTCCTCCGCGATCCGGCGCGACAATGTGTCCACCTTCTTGCGTTGCGCGGCGAAGAGCTCGAGTTGCTCGGCACCTGCATGCCACCGATCGGCACGCTTGCGCCACCGATCGAGCCGCTCGGTGGCCGCGGCTTCCTGGGCATCGAGCACCATGCGCATCGCTGTCGTCGCTTCATCCACGGCGATCGGCACCATCGCCCGGTACTGCTCGGCGTCGGCGACCGGTCCAGGATTAGCCGATCCCGGCCGCAGGCCCGTGTCGGTGGTGAGGAAGTCGAGATTCTCAAGCGTCTCGACCACACAGAAAGACGGATTTGAAGGGCTGGGGAACGAGGCGGTCGAGAACACTCGCGAGATCAACTGACCGCGGCGGTTCATCAACGTGCCCATCAGCAGCACCGTCGGCGCGTCTACGTCACCGCGGATCACAAAGATCTGGTTGCGGCCCAACGAGCTCAGAGCGCGGTCACTCGCCCAATCGAGGACTGGGTGCAGTGGTCCAAGGTAGTGCGCCTCCGGCCACGTCGTGCCCGCGACACCCTTGCCCTCGCGCGCTGCCGCGAGCTGGGCGTTGCCGATCTCGGGAGATGTTGCGAGGGTGAGATGTTCGAGGACCTTGCCGTGCTGCAAGTAGTTCTGCGGCAACTGGCTGAGACGCTGTCGCAGATCCCGCGGCGGCGTCAGCTCCGCGACCGCATGGTTGGCGTGCACCGTCCAACCCACGCCTCCGTCCTCGAGCTTCGCGTTGGGGACGTCGTGGAACGCGGCCTTGAGCGCTTCATCGAGGAAGGTGAGGTCGTCGGGGTAAAGGCTCTGTCGCGGGGCCTGCGGCAGCGCGGACTTCGGATCGTCCTCGGCGGGCTCGTCGAGGTCGAACTGCGCGAAGAACGCGTCCAGGTCGTCACCGTCGGCCACGTCCTCGAGGTCGCGAATCTGCTCGTCGAGCGTGGGCTTACCGACCAACACGTCGCGGATCGCGTTCTCCTCATCGGTCACCGAATGCTTGCCCATCAGCGACGCGACATCGCCGAGCGTGCCGTGTGCCTGGTTCTCCCGCTCCAGCAAGCGGGAAAGCACGCGCAGGTCGCCGGAGAACTCCGGGTCGGACGGCTCGAGGATTAGCGACGAGATCACCGGGGGATGCTTCTGCCCGTACCGGTCGACACGGCCGTTGCGCTGCTCGATGCGGATCAGCGACCACGGGATGTCGTAGTGGATCAGGTGGTGGCACTGCGCGTGCAGGTTCACGCCTTCGGATGCGACGTCGCCGGTAACCAGCACTCGGATCCGGGACGTCTCCAGTTTGAAGCTGTCGACGATCTCCTGCTGTTCCACGTCGGACAGCCCACCATGCAGCATCGCGACGTTCTCGGGTTTGAGACCCAGAGCCTTCGGCAGGTGCTCGGTGAGCCACCGGAGTGTGGCGACACGCTCGGCGAACACCACCGCGCGCATCGGTGATTTCGCGCCGACTCCGATCTCCTTCAACCGCTGCACCAGTGCAGCCTGCTTGCCGGCCGATTCGTTGAGGGCCTTCGCGTTCAGCTCGTCGAGGGTGGTCAGTGCGGCCAGCTCGACGGCCTGCTCCGCGTTGTGCGGGTCGAGTTTGCTGCGCCGCTGCTTGACCGACTCGGCAAGTGCGGCGGGGGAGGACAGGAACGCTTTCGCCAGCGTCCACGGGAACAACGCTTTCGTTTCACCCGAGTACGGGGAGCGTCCCGAATCCGGATGCAGCCATGTCTTCGAGAGCTCCTGAGCAACAGCATCTTCTGCCGGCGACGGTGCGACGAGTGTGTGAACCGGCTCGGCGCGTTCCGCCCAGTCGCTACCCACCTCCGCGGCCACCTCCGGGTGGTGGCGGTGCCGGCGGATCAGCAGCGACGCGACATCGTCCTTGGTGAATGTCCCGTCGGCCGCGACCGCCGTCGGGTCCAGCAGTCGCAGCAGCTCCGCGAACGACTCTTCACGACCGTTGTGCGGGGTGGCCGACGCGAGGATCAACGCCTCGGTGTTCGGGGCAAGCACGCGCGCCAATTCGTTGTTCTGGGTGCCGACGTTGGTGAGGTTGTGTGACTCGTCGATCACCACTGCATCCCAGTGCTGACGCTGCAGGTGCGCCTTGTAGCGGGGGCTCTTGAGCGTGTCGATCGAGATGATCGCCCGCTTGAAGTACGTGAACGGGTTGCGGGTGGCCGGCAGCTTCTGGCGCACCTTCTGGATACCCGCTGAATCCAGGCGGACGAACGGGAGCGCGAACCGGCACCACAGTTCGTGCTGCATCTGCTCGAGCACGTGCTTCGGGGTGACGATCAGGATCCGCTCGCCGCGCCCGCGTCGCACCAGCTCCGACAGGATCATGCCGATCTCTAGGGTCTTACCGAGGCCCACAGCGTCCGCGATAAGGATGCGCGGGCGGATGTGTTGCGGGTCGAGGGCCTTGGCGACCGCGGCCCGCTGGTAACCGAGGGAGTCGGCGAGCATCTGCGTCGATACCGTGAGCGTTTGGTCGCCGTAGGGGAATGGGGTCTTGCGTAACAAAGCTTCGAGCCACAGCCGCGACTTGCGATAGCCCGACGAGTCGTCGGCGATGACCTCCGCCTCGCGTGGATCCTGCACCTCGATCCGGTCGAGGCTCGAATAGAACGTCGCAGTGGTCTCGGAGACCAGCTCAGACAAACCCCGAGCCTTCACCAGCCATCCATCCGAACCCTGTTCGGCGGACGTGACCAGCCACTCCTCGTCGCGAACGACCACGATCGACCCCGGGGCGACGTTGAGCTCCTCGCTCGGTAATGCGGTGGTCATGCTGTGAGTGCTCCTGCTGCGTTGAAGTCGTGATGTATCAACTTAACGTTCCGGAACGAAACAACCGTTACATGGGCGGTTCGTGAGGTCTGTCGGATTAGTGCGCAAGGTTTCCTTGCGAGGAGGGGGAGTTTTCGTTGAGTGGGGCGTCGTTCCGGCAGCAATGGCTGTCCGACCAGGAGTTCGAGATCACGCGGCGACTGGAGAAAGCGTCCCTCGTAGTCGAGATCAACCTCGACGAGGACGAGATCCGCCGAGCTCAGGAAATGTACGGCCGCCAAGCTGCAGACATGCTCCGTCTCGGCCGGACCGCCGAGGACGTCATCGCGAAATACCCGGCACTGACACTCGCGATCCTCGTCGGCCAGGCCGCGCTGGGCTACGAACAGCACCGCTACTGGGACGAGTTCTTCACCCGACTCGATCTTGTTGCCAGTGAGGCTCGGCCGCTGCTGTCTCAGCTCGCAGAGGCGGGTGCGCCTCTCCCCGAAATCGGAGCTGAAGTGGGAGACGGGTGGGTGGTGGAGATTCTGTGGGAGAGCCTGAAGCTCGCGATCCTCACTGACGCCGATAGCGATCGTGACGTGTGGCCGGCTGTCAACTGCTACGAATTCATGCCGCTTGAACGCACTGACGCGAGTGCTCTTGTCGCGAAGTTGAGACGAGAATAATCAGGTCGTGCAAATGTCGGTCAGTCGCTGTGTTCTCAGAGTGGCGGGCCGACCATCAACTCCGCTCGAAGCTTCACACGGGAACGGTGATGAAGCGCTCAGTCCTTGATTCCGAGCTCTCTGAGGAGAGACTGAAATATGGGAGATTCGTCGACCGGCCACGCTATGTCGGAGGCACCCCGAGGGCCGGGCAGGGCAGCCTTGGCCGCAGGAAGGATGTCCGGAAAGACTTTGAGAAGGACCTCGATGAGCTGGACTGCCATGTCACGGTCTAATTGGATGGATTGACTGCTCTTCGGCTTGGACTGGCGATAGTCGGAACCGAACGTGCTCAAGTGAAGCAGGCGGGTCTCATCCTCATCGATGATGTTGTAGTAACAATCGACTTCGGTCGGATGCGCTTGGACCTTCTGCGTGCCTGCGGCGATGGAGCGGATGCGAGCCATGGGGGGAGTGTAGCGATCTTCAAGATCGAAGCAGGGATGCCGTCCGGCTTGCAAGGTGGAAAGATTCTGCCGGCCATCGCCACGATGGAGTCGGATCCATCACAGAACAAGATAGCGGGCCGTAGCCGATCTGCCCGTGCTCACGGACCAGTTCACTCGCCCCTGCCGATGGCCCGCTACAAAGGCGTCTTATTTCTTGTGGTCCTTGTCATCTGTCCGAACGACACGAACCCGTCTGAGTGCTGTCAAACTCTGCTCGGGCTCGGCCGCCGCTCGAGTTCGTTGACGAGGAGCCCGGCCCCGACACGCGGTCATAACGATCTTGCCGTCCAATGCGGCGTTCACGTCTCAAGGCTGTTGAAATTGGTCCAGAATTAGCCGTGGGAAGATCGCCAATCGGATGGTGAGATTGCTTGTCCTGAAACTAATTTAACCTGGACCGAGATGGTGAGTGCCTGTGGAGTGGAGGAGAGGCTACAAGATCAAGACTCCGTCAGATCGATCGAGGTTGTAACGGGCCGGTGCGGCCGATCGAACTACAAGTAGAAACCTCGCAGAACGGACACGTATCCATGCTTCCACCCTCCGGATGGCATCCAGACCCGCACGACCCACGCCAGTACCGCTGGTGGGACGGTCAGCAGTGGACGTCGTCGACATATCCACGCGCAGTTGTTGGTGCAGTGTCAGTTCCAGCCAATACCGCTGCGGATTCTCCGGGGCCAACGGCAGAGCCGCCGAAACGCAAATTCGACAAGTGGAAGCTCCCGGTTGTCGTACTGTCCATACTGGTGGTTATGGGCATTGGCTCGCTTGTTGTGAAGAACAGTGATAACCCCCGCTCGACGGCCGCCGAACGGACTACTGTGGCGTACACAGCTCCGTCAACGACACCACGTCCGGCCACGGTTCGGCAGACCACCAGCCCCGCTCCGGCTTCTGCGCCCGTAGCAGCAGCAGTTGCTCCCCCTACCTCACCAGCGGCCCCAGCTGTTCCATCAGGTCTTGGAAGACCCTATCGTGACGGCAAGTTCGAGTTTGTTGTCCACACGTGGGATGGTGCGACAGCATCGATCGAAATCAGGAACATCGGAGATCGTCCACAGACGGTATCGGTGAGCTCGCTATATCTCATAGATAGAAATGATCGAAAGTTCGAGCCGGAGTTCGACTGGACGTCGGATTTAGTGTTGGCCAGCCTGAATCCAGGACAATCTGTATCCGGGAATCTTACATATGTGCTCAGCGGTGCTACAGCGTCACACCTCGAACTACACGACTCGATGTTCTCAGGCGGTGTCGATGTCCCACTTCGGTGACCGACTCGGGTCGGTTCAGTGGCCGAGTGCTGTGAGGTGGTTGTATACGGAGTACGGCACTCGCCGTGACTTGTTCCGAATTCTCGCGGCAAGGACTCGGCACGATGTGAGGATGGGATAATGAGGTTGCGTCACTACTTGGTCTCACTCTTCGCGGTTCTCGCAATTGTTTCCTGCGCCTCGTCGGGCGATGAGGCTTCTCCTTTCGATCAAACGGTCGCGGAGAGCGCGGCGGCGGAAGCTCCGAGTTCGTCAGTACCGACGACTCGTACCGTCCCGCGTGCCACTGAGCCGGCAGCCTCCATGGCTGAGCAGCACGAACGGATGACATCGACGAAGTGTCGTGATGACGCCGATCCGGTGCAATGCATGTATGACCGGCAGGCGTATCTCGAGTTCTTCGAACGTTCCGCTGCGCAGAGTCTGGATCCCTCCTACGAAGAGAGCCTGAATGGAATGTTCGAGACTCTGTACGGTCAGCACGCTGAATTCGTATCCAAGGGGTGCCCAACTGACCCATCAGCGGAGGGATGTTCGTTTGCCATCATGTTCTCGGACATTGGGATGACCGCGCTTGGTGTGATGTTCTCTGCGAAGTGAATCTACCTGGAAGGCTTAGGGAGCGCCGAATCCATACGTGTAGGTCTCCTCTTCCCAGTTCATAGTTGCGTGGTACTTGTATCCGCTCCTGGAACCGTTCGGATTGACTTCCGTGGCTGCGAAACACTCGAGTACAGTCGTGAGTGCGAGAAGGTCATCTACGGACCCTCCGCTGACTGGAGAACATGATACGGAGATTACCGGCCCATCGATTATCGATGAGTTTGCGTGGCCCTCGGCCATTTCCATGATGCTGGACTCGACTTGAGTGATGCTCATGCGTCGCATCGCCCTTTCGGCCTCTTCGCGCCGCTCTCGATCGGCGTTCTCGGTAGCGATTCGTTCGGCTTCTCTTTGCTGCGCCTCGGAAGTTGCAGATTCGGCGGCTGCCATTTCGGCCCTCGCATTGGCATCGTGGCTGAGTTTCATGGCGAGACCAATTCCCAGCGCGAGGATGAGGCAGGAGACTGTTATCCACCCAACCTTGCTGTGTGCAAGCGTTTTCCATTGTGGAGGCTGGGGTTCAGGATTGGGGAGATCGAGCCACTGCGCGCCGTCCCAGTATCGCTTTTGCCCGTCAGGATCCGGATACCAACCGGGGGCTGCATTGTGCTCCTCGTGCATGGCTCGCACCTCCAGGAAACGGCAGACTCTACTTCTGCGCTCTGGTTCAGCGTATCGCCACACGAAGTAACTGGTGTCTAATCAAGAAGTCAAGATGAGTTAGCCTCGTGTCGCTTGCCAGGTTGATGGGACCACCTGATTGCCAGAGGGTAGGGACCACCGTGGCGCGTTATTGAGGATGCGTGCTGTCGGTGTCGGCGTCAACTGCTCCGGGGCGGGTGCGTTGACGGTAGGACGGTCCTTCGACGACGAGCGTGTGGGCGTTGGAGGTCAACCGGTCGATCGCGGATTGGGCGAGAAGGGTGTCTGCGGTCATCGTCAGCCACTCGGACGGTTCGCGATTGGATGTGACGATCGTGGTCTTCTTCTTGTGCCGTTCGACGATGAGTTCGTAGAAGTCGTTGGTTTCGGTGGCATCGAGCGGTCGTAGCGCGAAGTCGTCGATGATGAGGACGTCGATTGCGGTCAATCTGCGGATCTCGGCATCGACGGTGTTGTCCAATCGGGCTGCGCGGAGCCGGGTGAACAGCTTGTCCGATCGCGCGAACAGGACACTGTGTCGCCGACGGATTGCCATGTGCCCTAATGCTGTTGCCAGATGTGTCTTGCCGACTCCGACTGGGCCGAGGACGATCGCGGACTGCTGATTGTCGAGGAACCGCAATGAGGTCAGATCTCCGAGGAGTGTCCGGTCGTAGCGCAGATCATCGAGTGCATTCCAGGTATCGAACGCCATTGCCGGGTCGAGTCCTGCTTTGGTGGCTCGCAGTGTCGCCGAACGTGATTCACGCCGATTCACTTCGTCGGCGAGAAGCACTTCGAGGAACCCGATATGGCTGAGTTTGTGTTGACGGGCCAGGGCTGCACGTTCGGGCAGCGTGTCGGCCAGCGCCCCGAGCTTGAGGGCTTTGAGCAGTCGGATCATGTCGGTGCCGACAGGTTCGGTGGCTGCGGTGCGGGTGTGGGCACTCATCGGTGGGTCTCCGTGTTCTCGGCGCTGTCGCCGACGACTGACAGTGCGGGTGTGTTTGCGGCAGTGTTGAATTCGGACGGGTCACGTGAGAATCGTGATGCTGTGTGTCCGACTGCTTTCGGCAGATCCGGCGAGGTCTTTTCGGTGGCGCGTTCGAGCATCGAGGCGATCTTGGTGACCGCGACGACGTCGAGGTCGAGCGACAGGGAGCAGGCCTGTTCGACCCGTTCGGCTCCGTAACGGCGGACCAGTCCTTGCAGACGGTAGACGCTGCGGATCCTCGTCCACGGCAGCGGATCGTCGAGGATGCGTTCGGCGTAGATCCCGATGTTCGGCCCGTGCGCGGTGCACTTGGCGATCAGGGAGGTGACATCACGTAGCGCGTAGTCGAATTTGTGTTCGGGCAGGTCAGCGCGGTCGGTGCTCCGTCCACCCGGCGGCTTGCGGGGGTGGATTTTCACCAGGGTGCCGCGGTGATAGAACTTCACCAGTTCGGTGTCGGCGCGCACTGACAGGGTCGATCCGATCCACTGTTGCGGCAACGAATACAGCGCCCGCCCGATTTCTGCGTGGAAGTCGCGGTGCACTTTCACGTCCTTGAAGATCGGCACATCGTAGACCGCCGGCACCGGCAACAACAGGGGTCGTTCGGCAGTGTCGAAGACGTCCAGCGGTCGTGCGCAGGTGGTGCCGTGGATACGCATGCCCGCGGTGGTGCTGCACCAACGAGCAACCGCAGCCTGAGCCTCGGCGAGATCGGTGAAGCGTTCACCGGCCCAGAAGTTTCCGCGCACGTATTGCACGGTGCGTTCGACGCGGGGTTTGTCCTTCGGTGAGCGGATCCGTGCAGGGTCGGTGACAAATCCGACGTGACTGCTGTAGTCGAGCCAACCGTCACTGAAGTGTGGGGTGATCGGGTCCGCGGCGGTGACGACGGGTTTGAGGTTGTCCGGGATCAGGACCGCGAAGGCCCCGCCGAAGAACTTCCATGCCGCCTCGCATCCGGCGATCACCGCCGCCAGCGTCTGCGAATAGGTCAGCCACACGAACATGTGGCGGCTGTACACGGCGGTGAAAATCAGGGCATGGACCTTCCGGGCCCGACCGTCCTCGGGGTCGGTGAGCATCCCCAGATACCCGAAGTCGACTTGGCATTCGACACCCGGATCCCCGTCGACGACCCGAACGGTGAGGTCCTTGCGGCCGAAACCGCACCGCTCGGTAGCGAACCGGTGCAGCGTCCGGTACGGCACCACGCAGCCTTGGCGGGCGAGGAGCACTTCGATTTTGGTGATAGTCAGCGGCTTCTGCTCACCGTCTCCGGCCACCCACCTGGTGATCTGCTCCTCATGAGGAACCAATTGTTCCCATGCCGCACCATGCCCATGAGGCCGGTCGGGGCGCACGGTATCGACGACCGCAGCGATCAGCTCGTCATCGATGTCGGCTGCGGTGCCGTCCCTTGTCAGTCCGGCAGACTGAGCGGCTTCGACGTAGCGTCGGACGGTTTTGCGGTCCACCCCGGCGTGGTCTGCGATCGTGCGCAGCCCAGGTGCCGGCAGAGCGGCCGTCCCGAGCCACAATCGCAGTACTTCTCTGATCTCGTTCACACTGATCTCCCGAAAAGCCATGCTCGTCGACCTCCGCGACCTCGCTTGAGCTGTCACAGACGATCGAACGAGCAAACGACGGGACCACCGGCAAGGCGCGCCGGTGGTCCCATAACTGGCAATCCAGGTGGTCCCATCACCCTGGCGAAATCAGCTCACCTGAGTTGGCTCATTTCGTTAGTGCGTGAACCCCGAACCGGAAATCCGATCCACAAGACCCTCAATCTCGGGGTCGACTTGGGGCGGAAACGTGTGCCGGGTGCCGTTGATCGCGATGGTCGCAGAACGCAGTGGGCGGAGCTTCTTGACGACGCTGCCGATCGTCAAATCGGTCCGGTCCTGGATCAGACGCGAGATCGCCAACGCAGCGAACACCACAGTCAGATGCGCCTCGATCGAGTCCTTCGTGCGGTGGAAGATCGGCCGCGCCCGCAGATCAGTCTTGGACATCCGGAACGACTGCTCGACATGCCACAGGTCATGATATTTCGCGATGACCTCACTCGAATCCATCAGTGATGCAGGTAAATTCGTGACATAACCTTTGAGGCCCGAGAGGGACCGGGCTCGGTCGAGAGAAGCGGTGTCGAGACTGCGACCCTTCGCGGTGGTCTTGACGAACCGTGTCGATTTCGGGACCGTGTCACCGTCGACGATCGCGCGGGCGCGGGCTTCCTGTGCGTTGAGCGTCTTCTCGTCACGTGCTGCCCGTTTGGTCGAGTATTGCCATACCGCCCGCCACGCGTTCGGATGTTCTGTCCGATTCCATACCGGTTCGGCACGTTTGCGGACGTTGTTGACTACCGATCGGCCGTGTCGTGGGGTGATGGTGTCGATGATCTGACCGTTGGTGAAGGCGTTTCCGTGCCAATGAAAATGGGAGGAAAGGTCTCCGGGAGCTTTGGTGACCCGGGAGCCGACGATGAACTTCAGGCCGGCGGCATCGAGGTCGGTCAGGTTCGTGGCAGACAGCATCCTGGCGTCGGCAGCGATGACCATCTCCACGCCCTCGATGTCGTGGCGGGCCTGGAACTGGCGCACGATCGGCACGATGGTGCGGGTTTCGGCGTGGTTGCCTTCGAAACATCCGATCTCCAAGGGAAATCCGGTGCGGTCCACCAGGAGTCCGACGACGATTTGCGGGTCAACCCGACGTTCCTTCGAGTAACCCACTTTCCGCAGGTCATCCTCCTTTTCTGCTTCAAAATACAAGGTCGTGACGTCATAAAGCAGCAGGCTCAGACCGCCGGTGTTCGCGGCGTAGGCGAAGCACTGTTCGGCGATCGCGGCGCGATAGTTGCGGTCGATGATCCATCGCAGGTGCCGTTTGATGGTGGCGTAGCTCGGTGGGTCGGCGCCGAGATCACGTAGTACCCGACCGGCATCGAGTTTCGAGCCGGGTTCGACAATACGGGCGATGACCAGGTCACGGAACACCGCGTCGTCGAGCCGGTCGAACCCGAGCTGGTCGTAGGCGGTGTGCAGGACCTGCCGCAACAGGATCGATGCGGTGGTTTCGGTCCGGCCTGGCGCGTCGACGACCGGTCGCTGCTCTGCGGTCGGCAGCAGCGCGCCTTGGCCGGTCGGAAGGGTGTGTTCGACCGGTAATTTCGGGGTGATGTCCAGGTCGAGAGCGTGCTGCTCGGGGTCGAGCCAGGCTCGGGCTCGTTCGAGCAGCATGCCGAGTTCGGCTTCGGTGTGGGCGGATCCGATGTGTTTGATGATTTCTTGTCGGCCGCCGATGTAGCGGGCGACTTGCACGGCGGTGGCTCCGGACTTGGTGCGCACCTTCCTGATAAACGCCACACGGCGAGCGTAGACCGGCCTCGTTAGTGCGTGAAATCGGCTCGTTTCACACCGGAACCTGCTGGTCACAGGGATGGGCCAAGATTTGCTGCCTCAGAGTGAGCCAAGTCAGGTCGGACGGTTTTGCGGTCCACCCCGGCGTGGTCTGCGATCGTGCGCAGCCCAGGTGCCGGCAGAGCGGCCGTCCCGAGCCACAATCGCAGTACTTCTCTGATCTCGTTCACACTGATCTCCCGAAAAGCCATGCTCGTCGACCTCCGCGACCTCGCTTGAGCTGTCACAGACGATCGAACGAGCAAACGACGGGACCACCGGCAAGGCGCGCCGGTGGTCCCATAACTGGCAATCCAGGTGGTCCCATCACCCTGGCGAAATCAGCTCACACTGGTCCCATGCTCATGGCAGACGACACCTCGATCTTTCGTGCGACTGGCGTGCCGTCCTGAGCGGTTCGGATTGGGTGCGGAAACCGCGGATCCGGTGTGTGTCCACGATCGACTACCCGACACAGTCGGGTGACGTCGAGGTCCACGGCCCCGAATTGAGTGTCCTTTCGTCTCGATGAAGAAGATATGTGCAGGTCACGCAGGTGCGGGTAGTGCTGCAGGCCGGTTCAGGCCGGCCACGAGAACATCGACAGCGGGAGCCGTCGCGGCCGGCCGCAGCCGAACCCGGTGAGCATGCCTGGCGATCTTCCCGGCGATCGACAGCAGCCGCAGCCGTTTCGGCTCCCATCTGCGGGCAGTCGCGTTGGTCAACGCGAGCGTCTGCATCCACGCCGTCAATTCGCTCGCCAGTTGCACCAGTGCCAACCAGATGCGGTTCTGATCGAACCCGTGCAACAGAAGATTCTGTAGCCCTGTGACTTTCGCTGTCCGGATCCGGTCCTCGCACCGAGCGCGACGCCGGTGCCGCAACTCGAGATCGGGTAGCTGCCCGTGGCGGGTGTTGGTCACGAACGCGGTCAACCTCAGGCCGTCGCGGTCGGTGAATCGCAGCTGCGCACCCGGATGCAGACGTTCCATTCTCACGATCACACGCACGCCTTCTCGGCCAGGTGGACAGGTCGAGCAGGTCGGTGATCTCGGTGTCCCTCCCCCAAGGGCTTCGCCCAGGGGGGTACCCCAGCGCTGTCGCGGACTAGCCCGTCGGCGTCGTAGGCCGGGTCCACGCCTGATCAGGAACCAGATCGATCGCTTCCGCGTGGGTGTAGGTCAACCCGAATCCGACCGAGTACGAGAGTGTGCGCTTGGTCAGATACTCGATCAGTTGGTGGGTGCCGCCGGCATCGTGCGATACGCACGAGCACCTTCTTCCCGACCCGATACGCCGAGTCGGACGGCAACTGCGCCAGTGCGTCCTGCACCACGGTGAGGGGGGCACCTCCCTGCACGCAGGCTTGGGGAGGGTCGGAGGCAGTGTTGGAGCCGGAGTTGCCGGGGCGCAGCAGCATCGCGACGGTTTCGCCGGTGCCGTCGGTCCCGTTGTCGACGAACGCACACAGCGGGTGGTGCTCGTCGATGTCGCGATCCGGTGCCGCCGGACCGGCTGCGGTCCAGGCGTGGGAACGGGCGGTGGCGCGGGCCCGGCCGATCGCGGACAGTGCGGTGTCGGCATCGGCGTCCAACGCGCTGATCAGGCGGGAGATGGTCGGATCGGAGGCCACCGAACCGAAGACCTCGGGTGGGCGCGGAGCTGGTCGATGTCGGCGAGGCAGTCCCCGACGATGGCCAGGGATACAGCGAGGTCGAGGAGGGTCTTGCCGGGACCGTGGTGCGCCAACGGTTTCCGGAATCCGGAGAGTTCGGTCGACAGCACTGCGGCAAGTCCGGTTTTCTCCGCGGTGCGGAGCAGCAGGGTAGTGCCGGCATGCGACACGACATTGGTTCCGGTGCCCGATGCGGACAGCTGTGGGTAGCAGGACGTTGACTTGCTCACCTGAAGGGTGTTCCTGGATCACGCGATTATTCAACCTTAGACAAGTCGAATTATCGCAGGTCGGAGAACCGTTCTTTCTGTGCGATATAGGGGTACGGTCGAATTACCGTGAAAGCCCCGGGCTAGGGAGGCCACGGATGAATGCAACCGGTGCGTCCGCCGCATTGATGCTGCCGGTCAACAGCGCGTCGACGAAGTCGTGCAACTGAGCCCTTCGTGACTACGCCTTTGCTCTCTGAGTGCGTGCCGAGTGGAAGCGTTCACGCAGGGGGGAGGCCTCAGTAGTTCGGCTGCGCTCGGCTCGCTGACGAGTTTTCGGTCGTGCGGGTTTTCGTGAAGATGCTTCAACAACGCGAAGAGTGTGTTCGACTCCGAAATCAGCATGTGCGCCATGATCGCGACCAAGTTGTCGGCGTCATGCTGAGTCCTGAGAGGTATCGGGACAGTCGATGTGGTGGACAGATCGATGACCGGGTGAGACGCGGATCCGACGCGTACGCCTAAGTCTCCCTGTGAGATTTGCGCGATTTCGTCCCAGTGGAGGAACAGATCGGATTCACGAATCGAAAACAGAATTCTTCGTCGCGCATACCGCCTGATGCCATTCGGGTAGATGTGCAGGACCGTAGTGAATTCGTACCGAAGCCAGTAGTGAGGCGCCGGTGTCGGTGACAGCGGCGCCAATTGCGGAGAAGATCGCGACCTCTCGTGTGTCGCGTCCGAATGGCACGAGGCTTTCGCCGACACCGACCAGCCAACTGATCCAGATGGTGAGGCCATAGGCGGTAGTTCCTACGAGCGCTACCAGTCAGGGCTGGAATCAACGATCTGCTCATCGGGGTACAGTCACGCCTGGCCCGGATACCGCGTCCGAGGTCGTCACCTGTCGATAGGGCTGCGCTTTTCAAGCCTTCCTTGGTTGCATCGGACATGAGTCCGATCGTGGACGCGGCAACGGTGGCGGGCACGTCCGGAACCAAGGAGAACTCCCCGCTCACGGATTTGACGACCACTCCTGGCGTCGCCGCTTCGGCAGCGTCCTCCAACACTACGACGGCAGCGTGGATACGGGCGGTCGTGTCGTCGGCGCCTGCCGCGGCCTACTGGAGAGCGTCGACCAGCGCGACACTCAGTTCGGCGGCCTGGCGTTCGAGTTGGAGGGACGCAGTGTCGTAGGTCGCGCCGGGTGGCAGCAGGGCACGAAGGGCTGAGATCTGGTTCGCTGCGTCGACGATTCCGTTGTCGTGCACTGTGAACGATTGATGTTCGGCCGCTCTCACCAGCGCGAGGACGTGCATTTGTGTGCCTTCGATGATCGGTGCACCTGTGCGGTAGGCGTCGGCGATCTGCAGGAGGGCTCCGGCGATGGCGCTGCCGAGTGAACGTTCTTGGACGACGCGGAGGGCGGCAGCGTTCGCGGCGTCGCCTTTCCACTGCTCCGAGAGGACGTCCTGATCGTCGAGCAGTCCACTCATGCGGTCGTCCAGTTTGTCGACGAGATCGTCGAGTGCGACGGCGGTCGCCCGCAAGGCGTTGGGGTTCCATGCGGTAACGGACGTGACGCTCGGGTTCACGCGGGCAGGTCCGCGGACGTGAGTGCTGCGGCGAAGCCGGTCTCGACGATATCGCAGTCGTTTGCTGCGCTGCTCGAGATGTCGGTGACTTCGAATGAGCGCTGGCGGAGGTTCGCCAGTGCTTGTGCGGTGGCGATGTGACCGCACGCAGCTGCAGTGCTGAAACCGGTGCCGAGAAATGCTGATTGCGAGTGTGCGTATGGGGCGCGGATATTCCGTTTCTCGCTGGCGTCCGCCGCGCCACTGGCCGATGCGGCGAACGCACGAAGCGTGTGCGGGTCTACGTGCAACGTCACTACTGTCCCCCCGACAGAATCCCCCGATGTGTCCGGTCGGGACGATAGCAGAGCGGGTGGAGGAGGGTTTTGGCGAACGCGGAACGTTGCCCACCTTTCACTCAGGCAACCGCAAGTGCTCGGCAACTGCATCGAACGGCCCGGCCATGCTCGTCGTCAGGCAACCACCCGTACTCGTCGCACCTCCCGCACTTGTCCGGCACCATCCGCGGCACCGCCAATCCCTGCCAGAGTGGAATCCACGCCTGCGCGAATCGCATGGGATCCGCCGGACGGTGCACCGATCTTGCCGCTGTAACCAACTTCGACACTCCATGCACCTCGATCAACTCGTCGATCACCGCAGCCGCTTCGGGTTTGAGATATGCGAACGTCGCGCTCAATCCTGCGTGCCGACACGCCGCTGCAAGGCCGGCGATGTCGGGACTGAGCGGGACGTTCAAAGCCCTTGACGGGCGGTTAGTTTCATTCCTTGGTCTATCAGTACTTATAAGAGCGCCTGGCTCTCCGCCGTCCGCGTCGCCGCGCGTCGGATTCTCAGGCCCCGGCGTGATGGCAGGCTCTTCGTAGATGGTCTGGACGGTGCACCACTGGCCGAGCTCGTTCTGGAACTTCTCGCGCACGAGGTAGCCGAGTTCGGCGAGCTCACGAAGAGCGGAGCGGATGGCATCGCGGCCTTCCGTCGGCGACTGCGCGGCGATCGAGTCCGATCGGGTGCGCCAATCGTCCGGCTTCGAAAGGAGCCAGATCAGGACGCCGCGCGCACGGAAGGAGAGGCGGTCGTCGTTGAGGACGGCGTTACTGAGGATGGTGAAGTTGCTGGCCAGGCGCGGTCCACGACGCACCCCGCCAGCCAAGGTATTCTTGGCCACGTTCGACTCCTTGTAAGTCGGACAACCGGCCCGTCGGGAGGTGCAACTCCTGGCGGGCCTTCTTCAATTGTGACGCCGCTCGGATTGTCGACGATCTTGGAATCTTGGCACCGTTCGTACAGTGAACGCAAGGGTTTGGTCGAATATCACTTGGGCGCAGTGTGATTGAACGGTGTTGTAAGTCGATACTCGCAGGCCGCCGCGGAACAGCGACTCGGGTCTAACTCGAGACGATGGTGTTCTGTCGCCTCCAGATGAGCCAGCGACCGTCCCTCTTCACGAAGATGTACAACGCGTTCATCTCCGGCGGATTGCCGTCGTCGGCGTCTTGCTTCGTCGACCATGCGTTCTTCCGGGCAACGATGACGTCGGGGGAGGGGGCGGCGACGTCGCTCAGTTCGTAGTAGGCCGTCGACTCGTTCAGGTAACCGGCGGCGAGCGCGTCCTCCGACACCTTCTGGATGGCTGCGCGTCCGGAGAGCACCGCACCCCGCGCATTCACGACGATCGCGTCGTCGGCGAGATGGGCGTTCATCAGTGATGCATCGTTGGTGTTGAAGCCATCCTGCACGTCGCGGACGATCGCGCGGATCTGCTCGAGGTCGTGGGGGTCCGGAATAGTTGTCATGTAGGTGACGGTAGAACCTCGAGCGAGCTCGAGGTCAAGGGTTTGGGCAGGAAGCCGTGGGTGTGCGCGGACAACGAACCCATGCACACCCACGGCACCGTCAACAATGGTAGTACCCGACAGTCGGGACTCAACCCGCAACGAGCACCGGTTCGCGAAGGCCGATGCCGCACTCTTGTGCGTTGCCGAGTCGCTGTTCGGTGAGGTTCGAGTACACGTGAACGTGGCTGCGTTCGCACCATGCGGTCACGTGCTCACCGATCGCAGGCACGTTCTCACTGCCCACCAGGATGGCGAAGGACTCGACCGAGTCCCCGCACTGCACGTGCACGATCCGTTCGCGCCCGGTCGGCTCGATGAGGACGACCCTGCCGTCCACACGCCAGATCTCCGACGAGTGCAGGGCTCCTTCACCCAGGTGGAACCGTTCGGGCCGTACACCCAGCGTGATGGCGTCGTCGCCACCGAGAAGGGGACCGAAGCGTGACACGCGGGTTTCGGGGTCGACGCGGAAGAGATTCATCGGAGGAGTGCCCACGAAACCTGCGACGAACAACGTCTGCGGCTGCCGGTACAGCTCATCGGGGGTGCCGAGCTGTTCAATGCGCCCCTTGTTGATGACGGCGATACGGGACGCCATTGCCATCGCGTCGGCTTGGTCGTGGGTGACGTTGATGCCGGTGGCACCCACCGACTGCAGCAGTCCCGCGATCTCCACGCGGAGGGCGGCGTGGAGCTGGGCGTCGAGCCCGGAGAGCGGTTCGTCGAGCAGCACGATGTTGCTGCGCCGAGCGAGCGCCCTGGCCAGCGCGATGCGCTGACGCTGCCCACCCGACATCTGCCGAGGCTTGCGATCGAGGAGGTGCTCGACCTGCATCCGGGTGGCGATGTCGGTGGCGCGAGCGTCTGCCTCCGCGCGGCTGAGCTTCTTCCCGTGTCGCAGGCCCAGGGTGATGTTCTCGCGACTGCTCAGATGTGGATAGAGAGCGTAGCTCTGGAAAACGATTGCCACATCACGCTTCTCGGGCGGGATCCCGTTCTGTGGCTCACCTCCGAACCGGATCTCGCCTGTGTCGACAGCCTCGAGGCCGGCGATGATCCGTAAGAGGGTGGATTTGCCGGAACCGGACGGTCCGAGGATTGCGATGTTCTCACCGGACTCGACGTCGAGGTCGATATCTGCGAGTGCCGCGACGTCGCCGAAGGTCTTGGTGACACCCGAGATCTGGATGGCGGTCACGACACGGCTCCTACGATTGCGTTGATGGACTCGACTGCGCTCTGCACGGTGCTTTCGGCGTCCGCGCCGGTCTGGAGCTGCTGGTTCATCACTTCGATGATGTCGTAGATCTCGGCGGTGTGTGCGCCCGGGAACCCACCCCACTGGGTGAGTTCGTTGTCGAAGGTCCACGCGAACGTCATCTGCGGGGTCGCCTGGTCGGATGCCAGAAGTTCGTCGCGAGCAGTGGTGTCCACGGGGATGTAGCTGCGCTGAGTGCCCGACGCCTGCAGCACGCTCTCCGGGGTCAGGATCTGCCCGATGAGCTCATTGGCGAACGCTGCGCGGCAGGGATCTTCCGAGAGGACCATGTAGCCGTTGCCACCTGCGGGCAACGCGCGATCCTGGTTGCCGTCGACGGTCGGTAGTTTGATGGGCATCCAGTCGAACTTGTCGCCGATACCTTGGCTGATCGCCGCGATGTTGGACGTGGTGACCATCGAGATGGGCAAGGTGCCCGAGGTGAAAATGTCCATGGCCTGGGTGGCGTCGGGAATGCCGGCCTCCCACCCATTGCTGCCGAGGTCGGACGAGATGCGCAGTGCGTCGACACCGGCAGCGTCACCGAATGCTGCGGCGCCTTCGGAATCGACGAGAGTGCCGCCGGAAGCCTGGATGAGTCCTTGCGCAAACCACTCCGGCAGGCCCGTAGGAGCGATCGAGACGGACGGCGACCCGGTCTTCGTGGTGACCTTCTCCGCGACACGCAGAAGATCGTCGTAGGTCTTGATATCTTCGGCTGCCCCCGCGTCGGCCTCGTCGAGCAGGTCCTGGTTGACGACCATGACCGGCGCGGAGATCTGCGCGGGCGCCACGTAGGTGACACCGTCACGTGCGGTGCCGGCGCCGAGGAACTGCTTCTGGTAGGTATCGGCCAGCACTGAGGAATCGAAGGGGACGGGATCGTAGGCGTCGACCCAGAACTGCATCTGTCCGAGTCCGGTCATGATGAGGTCGGGGCGGTTGCCCACGGCGATGTCGGCGACGATCTGCTGGGTGAGATCGTCATAGGACGTGGACGCTGCCGGTTCCGCGTCGAACGTCAGGCCCGGGTATTTCGCTTCCATCGCTTTCACGGCAGCAGCCATGGATTCGGTTGCCACCGAGTTGAATGCGACGTCGATGACGGTTCCTTCGACGGCGCACTGGTCGACGTCGACGGCAGCGGCCACCGACGCTCCGTCTGCAGGCTGATCTGTCGTGGTGGTGCCGGCGCCGCCGCACGCGGCGAGACCGAAGGTGAGGGCTGTTGCGGTGGTGCCGACGAGGACACGTGTACGGGAACGCATGAGTCTGTTGCTCCTGTTGTGGGGTGTGGAGGTTGCTATCCGGTGATTTCGGTACCGCTCATGCCCCGCACGAAATGCTTCTGGGCGACGAGGAAGATGACGACGATCGGCACAGTGACGATCGCAGCACCGGCGGCAAGCGCGGGATAGTCGAATCCGGTGCTGGCATCCTGGAAGATGGACAATGCCAGTGGGGGAGTCTGGATCTCGGGGCTTCGTGCCACGAGAAGGGGCCACATGTAGTCGTTCCAGTGAACGAAGATCGAGTACACGCTGAAGGCGGCGATACCGGGCATCGCGATGGGCGTGACGATGCTGATCATCGTGCGGATGGGTCCGAGTCCGTCCATCTCGCATGCCTCGAACAGCGCCGCGGGGATGGACATCATCTGGTTGCGGATCATGAAGGTACCGAGCACCGATGTGGCGAACGGCAGGATCAGCGCGGCCAAAGTATCGCCGAGTCCGACCTGGTTGAGGCCGATGAACAGCGGAATCATCGTGACCTGCGCCGGTATGAGCAGGCACAGCATGACGAACCCGAACAGCTTGCCGGTCCACCGCGCACGGTGCACTGTCAGCACGTACGCGGCCGGGATGCAGGTCAGCAGTTGGAGGGCCAGGATGCCGAAGGTGACGAGCAACCCCACCACCATGGCGTTGCCCAGCGACGCATCGTTCCACGCGCGGGCGTAACCGTCGAAGGTGATGCCGTCCGGCAGCAGGGAGAATCCGGTGCCGAATACCTGGTCGTGGTCTGCAACCGAGGTGCGGAGCATCCAGTAGAAGGGGAACAGCGAGATCAGGAGTGCGACGGTGAGGAGTACCCACCTGCCGGTCCGTAGGGCAGTGTTCATCGTTCGGCCTTTCCGGAGAGCATGCGTCGCTGCCAGATGCCGACTGCGAGCAGCGCCACCACCATCAAGAAGGACAGTGCCGACGCCGCGCCCAGATCGAAGTACTGGAAGCCCATCCGCCATGCCATGGTCAGGATCAGTTCGGACGAATGCTGTGGGCCGCCGTCTGTCATCACCCGAACCGTGTCGAATGCTTGGACGGATTGGAGGACGGCCATGACCACGGCGAACACCACGGACGGCTTCATCACGGGCAGCGTGATCTTCACCAGTCGCGTCCACCCGTTGATGCCTTCCATGCGTGCGGCCTCGTGCATGGTGTCCGGGACGGTCGCCAGGCCGGCGAAGAAGATCATCATGGTGAACGACGCGGTCCGCCAGATTCCGACGAGTGCGACGGTGAGCAGCGAGTAGTCCGTGCTGCCGAGCCAGTTGATCGGTGCGACGCCGATCATGCCCAGCAGGGAATTCGCGACGCCGCTACGGAAGTCGAACATGAACGTGAAGACCACGGCCATGGCGACCAGGTTTGCGGTCATGGGCAGGAAGAGCAGGGTACGAACCAGTGCCCTTCCGCGAGTGAGGGAATCGGCGAGCAACGCCAGCAACAAACCGATCGCGAGGCTCGGGATGATCGTGCCCAGCGAGTACAGGACGGTGTTGGTGATCGCCTGCCACACCCGAGAGTCGCCGAAGATCTTCTGGTAGTTGGCGAATCCGACGAAAGCCCATTCGCCGCCGGCCAGCGGAATCGAGAACCAGCTTCCGATGAACGTGAGAACCGCCGGGAGGAAGATGAAGACGGATGCCAGGATCGCCATGGGCGACACCATGATCACCGGGGCCCACCGACGCCATGTCGAGGGACGGTAGTCGGATTGCGTTGCGTCGGTGGAAGAGGACGGTGGTTTCTTCTCCTCGACCCGCGAGCTGAGCGTGGCGGTCACAGCAGCGCCTCTCGGTCCATCGCGAAGACGCCACCGTCCAGTCCGACCCCGATGAGGAGGTGCCCTGCGTCGACCAGCGGCGCAGCCACGGGCACACCGGCAGAAACGCTGGTGAGCGGTACGCCGTCGAGGGAGTACGTCCGGATCGTTCCGTCCAGGCAGGGAAGGAAGATCGTGTCGTCGAGCACCAGTGGCGGTGCGAGGACAGAACCGGACTGCTTGGAGTAGGGCTGCATGGGGAACGGGGCGGCCGAGTCGATTTCGAGGTCCCAGAGGATGTGCCCGTCGGTGCGATCGAGCATCGTGAGCCCGCGTCCCACGACTGTCACGAGGATGCCTCGATCGGTGACCACCGGTGAGGTTGCACTGTAGTTGCCCGCATGCTCCGCCACCCACGTCAATGTTCCGGATGCGGCATCCACCGCGACTGTCGCTGAGTATCCGGGCAGGAGCACCGTCTCGGTCGCGGCGTCGTACGCGGCGGTGCCCATGACCAGCAGGCGCTTGGTCTTCCGGAAGTCCGCCGACGATTCCGCGGCAGCCTGCGTCCACAGGTTGTCGCCGGTGTCCAGACTCAACCCGATGGGATGTTCGGGGCTGGGCCAGAAACCTGCCACCACCAGGTCGTCGACGATCAGGGGAGCGGTATGACTCACGAGATTGTGATGGGGAGCCAGATCGGTCCGCCGCCAGAGGACACTGCCGTCGGCGACGTCGATACGGCGCAGGTCGGCCTGATCTCCGACCACCACACTGCCGTCGGCCTTCGACGGCGCTCCCCACGCGAAGCGTCGCAGAGGGTCGGGTGACGGACAGGTCCACAGCAGCGTGCCGTCGGCCCGGTCGTAGCCCGACACGTCGCCGGTGACCTCGACACCGACCACGACATCCCCGACGACCGTCGGGGCAACCTTGACGGACGATGCTGTGTTCGCGGTCCACAGGACGCGGCCCGTGTCGAGTTCGAGTGCCTCGACGGCTCCTCCCGGCGAGTCCTCGATCTGGGAGCCGACGAAGACCCGGCCTTCGTCGATCGACACGCCTTGTCGATGACCGCCGCCGGTGAGGAAGGTACGCCAGCGGACGGCCTCGACTGTCGATGCATTCGGTGCGGAGGCGATGGTGGACTTGCTCAGAACAGGGGCGAGTCGGGCGTCGTCGCACGAGTGGAGTGCCACGGTGTCGAGGGTGAACTCCGTGCCGTCCCAGACTGCTCGTCGCAGCGATGGCGGACTGTAGTCCAGTCCTGCGAAAAGCGTGGGCGCGGTGTTGACGTGCAGCGTGCCGTCCACCCGTACCACCCGCGAGGTGTGCCAGTGGCCTGAGAACGTGGCCACGGGCGGGCGAGGAACCTTAGTGAGCAGGGTGTCGTTCGGCTGGTCGTGGAACAGCAATGCCCACGGAGTGTCCGGAGACACCAGCGCCAGGTCGTTGCGGAGCCACTCTTCCTGAACAACGTTGTCGAGCCCCAGCTCGTGGGTGTGCCAGTCCATCGCGACGACATGCAGGCCCGGAATGTCGAAGCTGTACCACCGGGGACCGAGATGGCTTTCGTAGGCGGAGGGGTCGGCCGTGTTCGTGAGGTAGTTGTTCGGGGAGATCACCGTCTCGCTGCGGCCGTTCATGTGATCGTGGTTTCCGGGAATCGCATGAACAGGAAGGGGGCTCGCTGCGAGCACCTCGACCAGAGCTTCGTACTCATCGGAGACTCCGGTGTCCACGAGGTCGCCGGTGAGGAAGATCGCCTGCGCGTCGGGCAAGGTCGTCGGGAGCGAGCGCAGGAGTGTCGTGAACTGGTCCGACAGACCACCTTCCGGGTACATCGAGCGCCGTTTGCGTTCGGTGCCTTCCGCCACGCCACCGGGAACGCTCAGGTGCGTGTCGGTCAGATGCACGATTTCGAAAGGCAAGCTCTGCTGACGTTCCACGAGGTCGAAGTCGACGGGTCCGGGCGTGGCGGGAAACCACCAGCGGGCAGCGGTGAACCCTTCGGGACGGGAGACGAAGACGAATCGTCCTCGTTCCGGGAGCGTGTATGCGCCGTTGTCGTCGGTGTGGGTGGTGTCCTGTCCATTGGAGACGATCACTCCGGGAAGGCCGATTCTGTCGGCGCCGCGGACTGTTCCATGCATGTTTGTTGCACCTTGCATTGAGGGAGGGGATTGGTCAGAAGCGGTGTTCGGCCAGGACGTCTGCAGTTGCCTGCAGATACCTCTCGACGTCCGGTACCTGTCGTTTGAGAATGATGTGGAGCGCGTCCAGGACAGCGAGGTGAACGAGCCTGCTGGTGACGGCTTCGACGCGAATTCGGGTTTCTGCGCTGCCGGCGATGATGGTCCGGTCACACAGTTCGGTCAGTGGAGATCGAGTGAAACTGGTGAGCGCCACGACTTTTGCCCCCGAAGCCTTCGCTGCGCGTGCCGCGGCCAGTGTTTCGAAGGTCGAACCCGTGTGGCTGATGGCGAACAGGAGATCGGCCTCGCGGAGCATCCGTGCCTGGATGTGTTGTGCGTGGACATCGGCGACATAGGTGACGTTGAGGCCGAGTGTGCTGAGTCGGTAGGCGCAGTCGGAGGCCAGCATCGCCGACGTTCCGACAGCGGCGAGCTGAATGCGCTGTGCGGAAAGTATCTCCGCCACCACCTCATTCACCGATTCCATGTCGAGAGTGCTTGCGGTATCTCTCAGCGCGGCGGCGAAATCGCGCAGAATCGTTGTCGTCAGGTTGTGGCCATCGCGCTCGGAATCGGAGTCGAGGTGTGTGACGGGAATATGCTCGAGGGCGAGCCGTGTCTTCAGTTCCTGATAGCCGCGGAGACCGATACTCGTGCACATTCGTACCACGCTTGCTGCAGATGTGTTGGCGCGCTCCGCAAGTTCGGTGACGGAGGTATCGAGCAGTTCCAATGAGTCCGACAGGACCACGTCGGCCACACGGCGCTCGGCGGGTGAGAAGGTGAGGAGGTGGGACCTGATCAGCTGCCGAATATCGCTGTGCGATAACGGAGCCGACTTCACGGCCTTGTCGGTCATGGCAGTGAACCTATGGGCTCGCCGTGAACCGGAGTGCCACCACAGGTGAACGACGAATGAAGTTTTCACAAGCGTGATGATTCTGAACAAAAGTTTCAGGAATGCGTGGCAATGTGAAGGTCAGCGGAGACACCTTCCGTGCAGAGATCTCTCGTACCCGGCGTGGTCGCGTCGGCGCATCCCTCGACTTCCAGGAGAAATTCCATGACCGTGCGTGCTCGCCTACTCGTCCTGTTCGACTGGAACGGGACGGTCATGGACGATCTCGACCGAGCTGTCACCGCGACGAACGACGCCGTCGCGGGCCGGGGGATCCCGACGATGGACCGCGCCACATTCCAGAATTCGTTCACGCTGCCGATGAAGGACTGGCTGCGCGGGATGGGCATCGCCGACTCGGAGGTCGATGGCGTCGAGGCGCGGTGGAACACGGTGATGGAGTCACCTGCACCGGTCCGTGATGGTGCGGCCGACATGCTCGCAGAGCTTCGGCGGCACGGCGTCGTCACAGGTGTGGTGACCGCTGCGGACGCTGCGGTTGTCCACAACGACCTCGAGCGCAACGGCCTTACCGGGGTGTTCGACCACGTTCGTGCGTCGGTCGCCGACAAGGCGGAATGTCTGGCTTCGCTCCGGCCCCTCGGGGACGACGCGTTCTACATCGGCGATACCGCCTATGACATGACGTGTGCGCGGCGAGCCGGCTACACGCCGATCTCGATCGGTGGGGGCTACCAGGATCCGAGCATTCTCGCGGCGGCAGGAAGCGACCACCACCTCGAGGATCTCGCGGACCTGTCGAGTCTTCTCGGCCTGCTCGAAGAGGCTCCGGGGGCCAACTTGTAGGCCGCGCGAGGTCGGTGCAGACCGGTGGTCAGAGACTGCATCGGGAGTGCTCCGGCGGGGATGTCAGATCGATGACGTAGTCGGCGACGATGGTGTCTACGCAATCGCTGGTGCCGTTGAATGCAATCGTGTGCTGATCACCGTCAACGGTGAGCAGGCTGCCGCCCAAGGTGTCGGCGAGGCTCACACCCGCCTCGTACGGTGTGGATGGATCGCCGGTGATCGAGATGGTCAGCGTGTCGGGTAGTCCGTCGATGTCGGTGGCATACGGGTAGTTCAATGTGGGTTCTGCGGGCCATGATTCACATGGGTCACGTGCGCCTTCAGGGCCGAGTCCGGCGTCGGTGAACGGAGCGACCGCCTGGATCCGATGCTTCAGGTCGACTTCCTGTTCCGGAGTGTTGCGTTGTTCGTCCATACAGTTGATCGCGAAGTTCGCCTCGGGAGCGTTCGGATATGTACCGTCCTCTCCCCGGCCTCCGAACGCGTCGGTGATGCGCAGCAGAGTCTCGGGTGCACGCGCGCGTAACTCGCCGATCCCCTTGGTGATGACCGGCCATACCCGCGAGTCGTACAGCCCGGCTATCACTGCGCCGTAGGCGGCGTCGAAGTCCATCCGTCGCCCGTCTGCTGTGATGATCGGATCGTCGATGAGGGGACGAGTGATGTCGTGGAACATCTCGACGGCCCTGCTCGGATCGGTGCCCAGTGGGCAGTCCGGCGCCTTGGCGCACCCGGCTGCCATATCGTCGAAAGATCGTTGGAAAGCGGCGAACTGGGTGATGCGGCGTTCGACGGTTCCCAAGTGCGGATCGATGGCTCCGTCGAGGACCATTGCCCTCACGTTGGAGGGGAACATCTCGGCGTACACCGCACCGAGCCTCGTGCCGTAGCTGCGGCCGAGGTAGCTGAGCTTGTCGTCGCCGAGTACGGCGCGGAGGATATCCATGTCGCGTGCCGTGTCGCGGGTGCCGACACCGGCCAGCACCTCGTCGCCGCCGGACCGTTGCGAGCATTGCTCCACCAGCGCTCGAGTATCGTCCTCGGTCCACGATCCGGAGCCGGTGAGCACGGTGGTCCCGGCTTCGCCCGCGTCGGTTTCGGCGTCGGTGAAGCAGTCGATGGCAGGTGTGGAGGCTCCGACACCGCGGGGATCGAACCCGACGAGGTCGAAGTTCGCGGTGAGAGGGCTCTCGGCCAAGGTGGTGGCGCCGACTGCGGCCATGCTCATGCCGGCACCTCCGGGTCCACCGGGGTTGAGAATCAAGGGCCCGACCGGTTCGCCCCGGGCAGGTGCTTTGAGCAGTGCGATCTGCGCAGTTTCGCCGTCGGGTTCGTCATAGTCGAGAGGAACTTCCACACGGGCGCAGCGGAATCCGGGATCGCTGGTGAATACGGCCTGGTCGGCGGCGGTGGTGGCGTAACCCTCACACGCGCCGAACACCAGGTCCTGGCCGTAGAAGCGTTGCAACTCCGCAGAGGACTCCGGCTCGGGTTGGAGTGCGTGCGACGTCGTCGGCCCGGAACTGCACGCGCCGAGGGCCAGGAGCGTCGAGGCCGCAACGGCGAGAACGGGCATGGGCTGTGGCAGTGAGAGCGCGCCTCGATATCGAGGTCCGAACATGGGAACCGAGCTCCGATCGGGAATGGGGATTGTCAGTTGTCGGCGCTGTCGTCTGTATGACGTGCCAGCGCCACTCTGCGCAGTACGTCGAGTTGTGCGGGGTTGTAGACCTCGGACATCACGGCTCCGATCTTGCGCGCAGTGCGGGGATCGTGTGCGATTTCGCTGTCGAATGCGCCGGGATACTGCTCGGTCAAGGTTTCGATTTCGGGGATCATTCGTCGGGCCAGGTCTGCCCGCGTCTGTTCGTCGGCGTCAGCAGGCAGGGCGTCGAAATCTGCGCTGGTCTGTGTGGCGGGGCTGCGCAACAATTCGCCGTATGCGTCGAGGTCGGATGGGCTGAGCACTCTGGTCAAGTACGTCGCGAAGGATCGGTCGGCATCGGAGAGGTCGCCGACATTGCCCGCGAGAGCCAATTCGGGCGGAAGATCGGGTCTCGCGGAATGCCGCAGAAGAAGGCCGACCTCCATCCGCGCACGCTGTAGCCGTTCGATGGTGGCCGCCAATTCGGCGTCCAGCGCCTGCAACGACTGCACCGGATGCGTGATGTCCTCACCCATCTCGGCAACCTGCGCGAGCGAGAATCCGAGCGTGGTGAGGCGTTTGATCTGCAACACCCGAACAAGATGCGCGACGCCGTACTGCTTGTAGCCGTTGGATGCCCGCGGCGGCTGATCGAGAATGCCGATGTCGTGATAGTGCCGCACCGACTTCACCGTCGTGCCAGCGAGTTCGGAGAGTTCGCGAGTGCTCCACCCCATGCCGTCTCCTGTGTCTCGGTGTTCTGTCATCGTCTCCCACCGAGATGCTCGGCGAAGTGACGTACGACCGCATGGTAGAGCCGGTGTTGGTTCTCCGGGTTCGCGAAGCCATGGCCCTCGTCGTCGGCGAGGAGGTACTCGACCGGCACACCGCGATCTCGCAGGGATCGAACGATGTTGTCGGACTCCGCTTGGACGACGCGGGCGTCGTTCGCGCCCTGGGCCACCAAAAGCGGCGTACGGATCTTCTCGACCATGGTGATGGGTGATCGAGTGGCCATATCTTCTGCTTGGGCGGGATCGTCAGGGTTGCCGACATAGCGGTACCAGCTGTTGGTGAAGTGGGCGCGCGCGAACGGCGGCATCGACCGCAGGAAGTTCGCGAGGTCGGAGATTCCCACGTAATCGACCGCGGCGGCGAAATGGTCGGGGGTGACCGTGACACCGACAAGTGCCGCATAGCCGCCATAGGAGCCGCCGAAGATTCCGAGTCGGTTCGGGTCGGCGTAGCCCTGGGCGACGGCCCAGTCGGTGGCATCGAGGAGATCGTCGTGCATCGCACGCGCGAACTCGCCGATAGCAGCCGTGACATGCCGTCGGCCGTAGCCCGTCGAGCCCCGAAAGTTGACCTGCAGCACCGCATAACCACGGTTGGCCAGCAGCTGCGCCTCCGGGTTGTATCCCCAGGTGTCGTGAGCCCAGGGCCCGCCGTGGACCAGAAGGACCAGCGGCCGGTTTCGTGGCTCGATCCCGATCGGGAGGGTGAGGAACGCGTGCAGTGGTAGCCCGTCGCGGGCCGGGAATCTCACGGCTTCCATCGGAGCCAGCGCTGCCGTGTCCAGGTGTGGATACGGCCGGAACAGCTGCTTGCTCTCACCGGTGGCGTGATCGTAGAACCAGGTCACCGCTGGTTCGCGGTCGTGGATGAACGTGGCGATCCATCGTTGCTCGGACTCGTCCGACGACAACGTGCCCAGCACCCCGTCGGAGAGCTTCTCCAGCTTCGCGTGAACCTCGGCGAAGTGCGGATCAAGGACCTCGATTCTGGGCCTGTCCCCGACGAACCGAGCGGCGATCACCTCGCCGGTACGGCGGCTGAGGAAGACGGCCGGTGGCAGCAGGCCGGGGGCGTGGATGTCCAGAGTGCACAGGTTGTGCCCGTCCACGGCGCAGACCACTGTTTCCTCGCCGGTGTCTCGATCGATGCGGACCAGCCGCAGGTCGTCGGAGTCCTGGTAGCTGCCGAGTAGAAGCCCCTTTCCGTCGGGTGTCACGATCTGCGGGTAGATGCCGAGAGGATGCTCGGCTCCGCCCAGACGGTGCAGGAGGTGGCGGTCGCCGGTTGCGGGGTCCACCGCGGAGATCTCGAGGGTGCCGTCCTCGGTCTCGACAGTTTCGAAGGCCGCACACCCGTTGCGGTCGAGCAGTGTGCTGACGGTCGGTTCGGCTTGCTCCATATGCATCGCCGTCTCGCCGGCAGCGACATCGATTCGGAACACGTCGATGAACGTCGGTCGCTGATTCATCCACACCAGCACACTGCCGGGCGACGACGCCAGAGGCTCGACACCGAACACTCGTGATCCCGGTGGCAGCGGCGTCAGATCGACGGCCGGTACGTCCGGGGCATCCGGGTCCACTCGGTGGAGATGCCAGTCTTCGTTGCCGTCGGTGTCTTGAAGGTAGAGCAGCCAGCGGGAGTCGCCGGTCCAGTGGAAGGTCGAGATCCCGCGTCTGCTGTCGTGCGTGACGCAGACGGCGTCGTCGTGGTCCTCGTGAATGCCGCGCACCCACACATTGCGTCGCCCGTGTTTCGGTGCCAGGTAGGCCAGCCTGGTTCCGTCCGGCGAAATCGATGCGCCGGCGAAGTGCGGATCGGCGAAGAAGTCCTCGACGTCGATCAATTCGGGCAAGGAATCGTCGGTCCTCGGGGTGGGCATTCGGACTCCGATCAGTAGGGGCGTCGCGAGCGACACGGCGACCGGTTCGGTGACGAGATCGGTCGACCGCTCACCACAACGAAACACCGTGCCCCTAGGGCATGGTCAAGCCTCGCTGCACGTGGTGTCCTGTTCGGGCATGACGCCCTCGACCAGGTAGTCGGTGATGATGTCCTGTGCACAGGGGTTGTTGCCGAGGGCGTAGACCCCATGTCCGCTTCCGTCGACGGTCAGCAGCCGTGATCGCTCGCCGAACTTCTCATCGAGGAGTTCGCCGCCACGCAGAGGTGTCACGGGGTCGCGTCGGTTCTGTGCGATCAGGACATTGGTCGGACCTTCCGGGTCGATCGACACGGCCGGCTCGGCCGGCGTGTGCTGCCAGAACGCGCACGGCATGATGTTCGCGGTTGCAGCGCCGAAGAGCGGGTAGGTCTCGCGGTCTTCGTCCACTGCTCGTCGGTAGACGTCGACATCGTCGGGCCATTCGACGTCGTTGCAGGTGACCGCGAGGAATACCGACCAGCTGTTGTCTGCCGGCGATGGCCCATTGCCCGGCGGCGGCTCGTCCGCGGGTGCGGCCGTGGTGGGGTTCAGAAAGGACTGCCAGCTCTCTGCTGCTGTCTCGTAGGAGGCCTGATTGTACAACGTGACGAAGGTGGCCAATCGGAACACGCGGCCATCGATCCCGTCCATAGGTGTTCGATCGAGCTGTTCGGCGATGGTGAAGTAGGTGTCGCGCACCTGTTGCGGTGTTTCGCCCAATCCGTATCGATCATGCCGTGCGGCAGCCCATTCCGCGAAGTCGGGAAACGTCTCTTCCATGCCTCGTGAGTATCTGCGCATCCCGTCGTGATCGAGATGGGTGTCGCCGATGTTGCTGTCGAGCACCACCCTGTCCGTACTCTCCGGGAACATCGAGGCGTACGCGGCACCGAGCGCGGAGCCATACGAGTATCCGAGGAAGCTCGCTTTCTCCTCGCCGAGCGCCGCCCGGACGCGGTCCAGGTCGCGCGCCATGTTCGCTGTGTTCACGTGGCGCATTCGGCCGTCGTGGTCATTGGCTGCGCATCGTTCGGCGACTTCCTCCGCAGTTGCCGTCTGCTCGGCGAATGCTGCCTCGTCCACGACGTACGGCGGGACTGCGCCGTAGTACTGAAGGTCGTCGGTGAATCCGCAACTGATGGGCGAGGAGTGTCCGACTCCGCGGGTGTCCATGCCGATGAGGTCGTAGCTGTCCAGCACGCTCGGCGATATGCCCTGCGATACAAGAAAGTTGGGCTGATCCAGGCCGGTCCCTCCCGGTCCGCCCGGGTTCAGTAGCAGCACACCCCGTCGCGCGTCCGGGTTGTTCGACGGCAGCCGGGAGATCGTGATGTCGATCTGTGCGCCTTCGGGATCGTCGTAGTCCAGGGGGACGGGCACAGTGGCGCACTGCAACTGGGGCGGGCCGTCTTCAGGATTTTCGACGCCATCGGGGCAGGCGCTCCATTGCACATCTGTCGAGCCCATCGACACTGTGCTGACGTGCGCGGGTGCCTGCGAACAGCCGGCGACGACCATGCTTGTCAGCGCAACGGCCACGGTCGTGGTGCGAGGTTTCATGTGATTCCTTCCTGAACTCGCAGGTTGGACGGGTTTCTTGCTGGAACGGCTGGCGACCAGCACGCTGTACTATTACGGGGTGACCCGACGGTAGCACATTGTGCTAGTACGGTGTGCTAGTGCAGCGTGCTGGTGATGGAGGAGTAGGACGATGGAGCAAGATCAGGGCGGTCTCGACACGAAGGCAAGGATCATCATCGCGGCCTGCGAGCTGATCGAGGAGGATCCCGCGTCGACGCTCAGCGTGCGGACCGTGGCGGCACGAGCCGGGGTGAGCATGGGGTCGCTGCGCCACCACTTCCCGACCCAGCGCGCACTGCGCGACGCCGTCCTCGAAACGATCTACGACGTGGTCACACCCGATAGCGAGATCATTCACGACACGTCGGTGCCGGCTCGCGACCGGTTGGTTCAGTGCCTGCGGCAGGTCCTGAGCGTGGAGGTGGGTGAACGATCGCGACAAGTTTGGATCAAATTCTTCGACGCCTTCGTCGTCCCGGAACCCACCGACGAGATCCGAACTGCATACGTCGCCATGACAAGTGAAGGGGAGCGCAGGGTCGAACACTGGCTTACGCTTCTCGCGAATGAGGGGGCTCTACCCAGGCCCGACATCACAGCGTATGCAAGGCTCCTGAACACTGTTCTCACCGGCCTGTCGATGGAGCGAGCGTTACCGTCGGATCACTCCATTCTTCAACGAGAAACTGAAATCCTATACACAGCAGTCGATTCGATTCTCCGCTCACCCGAGTAGCAGCGAATCATCCCTTGCAGACTCCAGCGTGAGCTCGTAAACCAACTCGTGTGATTGCTCCCGGAGGCCGATGTCGCCGCGGTGCACAACATGGGTGGTTGGCCGTCGCCAATTATGTTCATGTCCTCCGGGTGCGTGAATGACTGACAGTCGTAGGGCCTGGGGCGCCGGCGCGCACCGACCGGTCTCGTCGCCTACCGTGGACGAGTGTTGCCACAGCCGGACCCGAGACCACCGCGTAGCCGTCACCTGGCCGCTCCCGAATCGGATTGGGACGCGATACGTGCCTGGACGGACGACAAGTACATGCGGTTCGACGTGCAGCCGATCGGCCGCAATGTCATTCCCGCGTCGTCGATGTTCTCCGTGCAGATCAGCACCATCACGATGACGCGATTCTGCTACGGCGTGGAAGTCGACCTCCGGAATTTCGACTCCGACGCGGGGAACGTCCTCGTGCTGACCACCCTGCAAGGATCGACACGTCACGCGGCAGGAACACGCGACGAGACAGAGCTGACCGTGGGTGGGACTTTCGTCGCCGACTGTAGCCGGGTGGATTATCGGCTCGGCGCGGCGCCCGACCACTTGCAGTTGAACCTGACGATTCCGCACCGGCTGCTGTCCGACCTGGCATTGCAGTGGTGGGGCCACGTCCCGGGTGAGCGGTTGTGGAGCCACCAGTGCGTGGTCGGCGGGCAGAACAGTCCGTGGCTGGCTCTGCTCGAGTACGCTGCGCGAACGGCGTCGACGGCACCCGAGGCGGTCGCCACCGGGCGAGTGGGCCGGAATCTGGAAGAGATGATCGCTGCTCATCTGCTTGATGAGTGGGCAAGCTCTGCCGGAATCGATCTCTCCGAGCCCCCTTCTGTCGCGGCACCCGGGTATGTGCGGACAGCGGTGCAGTACATCGACGAGCACGTCAAGGACCTGCCGACCGTCGCTGAGACGGCACGGGCTGCAGGTGTCAGCGTTCGCGCGCTGAACGGCGCGTTCCACAAGTACGTGGGAATGTCGCCGCGCGCGTATCTCATCGAGCGTCGGCTGCAGGGTGTCCACCGGGCATTGACTGCGGGAGCATTGTCGGTGTCGTCGGCTGCCCACGAGTGGGGTTACGTCAACATGGGCGTTTTTGCAGCCGCCTATCGCCGCCGATTCGGGGAGAACCCGTCGGAGACGTTGGCGTGGCGGCGTAGGGGTTGACCGAGTCGTTGTTGCCGATTGAAGACGGTTGCTGCCGATCGCGGACGTAACCGGGTGAGCGATCGCCCTACCTTTCGTTGTGCTGCTGATCACACCGGAAGGATCGAAATGTCCACGCTGAAACAATCTCCGTTGAAGTCGACGCTCGACGATGCCCTCGCCGATGTCACCACCGCTCCAAATGGCCCCGACCTCGTTCCCGGTGTGGCTGCCGCGGTGACGCGCTCGACAGGATCCGTGTACGAGGGTGCGGCCGGTGTCCGGTCGTTGAACGATGCGGCACCCATGAAGCCAGATTCAGTGTTCGCGATGTTCTCCACGACCAAGGCCATCACCGGAACGACGGTGCTTCAGTGCGTCGAGGAGGGGCTGCTCGACCTCGATGCTCCCGCCTCGGATTATGTTCCCGAGATCGCAGACCTGTCCGTCGCAGAGGGTTTCGATGATGCCGGGGCACTGAAGTTGCGAGCTCCCAAGACGCCGATCACCACACGAATGCTCTTGTTGCACACGGCCGGACTCGGCTATTCGTTCTTCGACGAGACGTATCATCGTCTCGTCGTCGACGGCGTGCATCCGAGTGTCATCACAGCAACTCGTGCCGCCTTGAACACCCCGTTGTTGTTCGAGCCCGGCACCCGGTGGAATTACGGATCCAACATCGATTGGGCGGGGCTGGTGGTCGAGGCCATTCGCGGGAAGCGACTCGGGGAGGTCATGGCGGAGCGGGTATTCGGCCCTCTCGGAATGAGCGACACATCATTCGTTCTGACTCCGTCGATGGAGGACCGGCGGACTGAGGTCCACCAACGTGGAGAGGATGGGACGCTGGAACCGACCGGTCTGGTGCTGCCGCAGGAACCCGAGGTGGATATGGGTGGCCACGGTCTGTACTCGACCGTCGGTGACTACAGCCGTTTTCTGCAAATGTGGCTGAACGACGGCGAAGGTGAACATGGCCGGGTGCTGCAGCCGGAAACCGTTGCGAACGCCGCGATCAACGGTCTCGGCAATCTTCAGGTGACCATGCTGCCCGGCGTCGAGCCGGAACTGTCGAACGACGCAGAATTCTTTCCCGGGCAGCGCAAGACGTGGGCCTACACTTTCATGGTCAACGAAGAGCAAGCGCCTACAGGTCGCAGCGCCGGATCGTTGAGTTGGGCCGGATTGGCAAATCTGTATTACTGGATCGATCGTAGTGCAGATGTCGCCGGGATCTGGGCGACGCAGATCCTGCCGTTCGCCGACCGCGCATCTGTCGACGGGTTCCTCGAATTCGAGTCACGCGTGTATCGATCGCTGGACTGATCAGTGGCAGGGCGTCCGGGTGCCCTGACGCCCTGCCGTACACCACCGGTGATTCGGGTCGTCCGGTGATCTACTGGTCCGCATGACGGCAAACGCATTGTTGACAGGCCCTCGCGGCCGCAGGTTGTTGTTGGAATTTGCGCGGGAAGCCGACCGCGCCACCTGGCAGAGCTACGACCGGAGTTCTTTCAACTCCGCCGTCTTCTACGCCGCACACAACCTCGACCCCAACCCGGGTGTCCTGTACGGCCCGGGTGCCGACGAGCCGCTGCCCGACCTTCCACCGGAGGAGGTCGCCCGTAAGCTCTCGACCGTGCTGCTCCCCGAGGTGACGGCAGCGGTCCTGCGTTCGGCGCTCGGGATGGCGGTGGACAATGCCCGCTACTGGCAGGAACCCGACGGGGAAGACATCCTCGCCGCCACCACCCCCATGCGACGAGAACTGCGGCGCGTCGCCGACCACATCGCGCAGTCACCTCACGTCGACTGGTGGCCGACCGAGGTGGCTCGCGACGACCAATGGTCGGTGGGCTGGGCCGATTCTGCCGAATCATCTGTGCAGCAACCCCCCGAACAAGAGCCGCTCACCGACTGCCTGGTCGCATGGCGCGACCGCGTCGTCGACCAGGAAGCCAAAGCGGAACGCGAGCGCCCGCAAGACCCGAAGGCGAACTTCTCGGGTGAGTGGTGGTCTTTTCCGGGGGAGGCGCGCTGTTCGGCGCGGTCTCTTGATGACGGGTTGCTGGCGGGCGTCCTGTTCATCGAAGACAGTATGGGCTGGGAGCGGGCCTTCGCTCGACGCATGCCGGTGCCGTCGGGAATCGAGGTGTTCGAGATCGACGGCGCCGATGCGTGGGCCGATTTGTGCCGGCGTTTCCCGTTGGAGGTGACGGCGCAGAAACGTCACGACTGGTACCGGACCACCGGCCGCGACGGTCGCTGGGTGATGCCCGACTGGAGTCGCGTCGCCGAAATGTACGGGGGAGTGCACCTCACGGTGACGGGATATCTCGCCGCGGCGGGCACCGCGATCGACGTCGACGAAGATGCCGCGAGTGTGATCGCCGGGTGGGCACCAGACGAGACCCACTGGCTCACCGACGCCGTCCGCCCCGACGGCGACGTGGTCGAGTGGATGCTCGACGACGACCGCGATCACTGGCGGCGAAAGACCGCTCGTGCAGGGGATGCGGGACCGCAGTGATAGACGTGCCGCCGCACCTCACGCCCATCGCTCCAAGGAGGAGCCCGACAACGACCGATCCTGCTGGAGGGCGAGCACCGACGGCGTCCCGGCGCCGTGCACCCATGCCCGAATCTTGCCCACACCTCTTCGGTGGTCACGTCGAATTGTCAACGGAACAAATCGATTTCGCCGCGCACGAATCGTTTCGGTTCGCTGACGGCGGGGATACCGCTCCGGTGAACATCCCGAGCACATCGAAACGATGATGGAGGGGGTCTTTGGTGGAATATTGGTCGCTGGTTGGGTAGAAATGCACCAAAGATGCCGGGCGCGGTGGCATCCTCCCGTATGCCGCGTACCTCCGGCATCGCGGAGATATATGGATGCGCCTGTGTGACGGAGTGATCGGCGCCCACTTGCTCGGACCCGCTCGCATCTCTCTGTGAATGCAGGGTGACGCCATGCGGTCTGGCTGTTTCACTGCATCAGATGCTCCGGACACACCCACGATTCTATGGATGCTCGTCGAGGAGGGTCGGCCAGCCGGGGTAGAACGGTTCGACGACGGGCGCGGCCGGAAGCTCCTCCTCTTGGGGTGCTTCCGGGTTGTATCCCGGCATGTCCTCATCGCAGATGGTCCACATGGGCCTCTTGCTGCCGCGGTCGCCATCTGCTCGTTCTATTTCGAGGCCTTCGAATACATTCCACGTCGGATAGGGAAGTCGATGCTCGTAGTCGAGTGCTGGAGTGGTGGCAGGGCCGTCGGTGGACAGTCGGATTCGTAGGGGCGTGTACCGCATTGTATGGATGCGTATCCATGCGTATTTTGTGGATATCGCGGTGTTCATATAGTCGCTGCACACCAATACTTCTGTTACGGGTTCGCCGATGTGGACGGAGGGTTCGATCAGGAGGATGTGGTGGTAGACCGTCCCGTATTCAGGTATGGGAGTGGTTTCCCATTGGGTTCGGACATCCCAGAATCCGGGGTGGACGCTGGCTCGATCTGCCGTGTGGTCGTAGGTGCTTGCGCTTTCGATGTAGGACCGGACCGCTTGTAGTTCTCGTGAGTCGAGTGAAACACCGTCTGGTGCATTCCAGCGATGTGACATCAGTTTTGCGTCGGCGTCGAGTGCTGCGAAGGAGACCTGTTCGGGTTCAGGTGGTGTCGGCACGGGGTCGGGTGTTGCGCAGGCTCCTGTCGTGAAGGTCAATGCTGCGGTGACGATCACGATGATGGTTTTTCCGGTGGTGGGATGTTTCATCGTGGGCTGCTCGACTCCCTTGTAGTAGGTGCGACGCTTCCGTATGCGTCGATGTAGTGCTCGCGGAAGGTGGAGAAGTCGATTCCGTGTGTCTCTAAAGTCCGGTCGGCGAGGTCGGTGATTTTGTCGAGGGAGGGGTCGCCGCTCGGGTAGGTGAGTGTTCCGTCGGATCTCAACAGTCCGAGTGTGCGAAGGTCGTCCACGATGGTGGGATCGTCCGGCAATCCGTACCGCCCCACCGCATTCTCCAGCAGGTTGTACGCGTTCGGCGCGCTGTATCGACTGAAGTCGCCGGTGAACGGGGTCAGCTCGGGGTTATCGAATGCCGGCACGAACGTGTCTCGGATAGAGGTGCTGTTGACGTCCATCAAGAGTCCGACCGTGCCGCTGAGGCGGGGATCGAGTGCGACAAGATTCCGGATGATCGTGTAGTTCGTGTTGAACGTGTCTTCTCGGCGCTGCTGCACGAACTCATCGATCCGAGCGCGGTCGTCGAACATTTCTCTTCCTGCGTTGTAGATGCCGGTATCGAGCAGCGCTTGGAGGCGACCCGCGTTGGAAGCACCGAGATACGAGGGGCCTTCGACGAAGTCGTCTGCGTAGTACCGACCGAATGCAGTAGCCGCGCTTCCGAATATGGCACTGGATTCCTGATCCGTCGCCATGAGAGTGAAGATGCGACGCGCGTTCTCGTTCGAATTGGGTGAATCGAGGTTGTCCTCTTTCCAGGCCCCTGACGCGTCCGCCCTGACAAGTTCGGGGATGTACCCATGCAACCCGTCGGCGAATGCTCGAACCAGTCCGGGATTCACCTCACCGATACTGGAGGTGTTCTCGCCGTGGACGTCCATCAATCGGTCGAAGCTCGCTTCGTGTGAAAGATACTGCGACAGGTGGAGCGCGGCGAGCTCCGCGCGGTCGGCACGTGCGGGGTCGCCGGCAGCGTGGGCGTCGCCGATCTCGTGGGTCATCCAGTTGGTGAGGCGTCCTGCGGACTCTCCACCGTCGTCCCAGGCATGAGTGAACAGTGGTGTGAGAATGTCGTCGCGTTGAATGTCGGTGCGGCCGTCTCCGTTCAGGTCTCCTGCAAGCACACGGGCACTGACGTCGTGGTTGCTCGTGGCGACGTCGAGCATCGATTCGCCGGCATGACCGACCGTGATGGGGATGGTGTCGTACGGCGAGGTGCCGGATCCGGGCGTATCGAGCACGGATGCCTGGGATGCGGCCGATTCGACGAGTTTCGTGCCGAGTTCGGCGCCGGGAGTGCCGTTCCCTGTTCCGACGAAGTCCCAGAATTCGCGCCCGCGGATCACGGAGTCGATGTAGGCGGCGTCAGCCGGATCGGCGAGTGCGTTGCGGTGTGCAGTGGCCGCGGCGCCTGGCTCGGACTCGAGCTCGCTCCGGATGTCGGGCGGCAAGGTGTCCATGAATGCGGACAAGGTGGGCGGGACCTGGTAACCGTCGAGCTGGGCCGAGCCGGGGCGCGCTCCGACGAGGTCGCGGACGTCCTGTGGTAGGCGGTCCCATCCGCCGCGGTCGTCGTCGACGTCGCGGACGTGTTCGTTCGACAGTGTGAGAATTCCGTTTGCGAGACTGTCGCGGGCGTCGAGTGCTGAGGTACTGCCGTCGGCAAGGAGTTGCTGCTGCAACTCCATGACGCCATCCGCTCCGGCTTCGCCGTACAGGTTCTCGAGGTAGCTGAACGCGCCTGCTGGAAGGGCGGTGACGACCTTGCCTTTCGCAAGCTCATCGAGAGACTGCGGGTCGAGTCCGGCTGCGGCAAGGTTCGTGGTGAACCGTCCCAGATCTTCGGACGTGACCGTGCCATCGGTGAGCATGGCCCAGTCGTGGGCGGCTTCGTCGGGGGAGAAGGCTGCTGGTGATGGTGTGACGTCGATGAGGTTCGAGACGATGCCGGTGATGCGGCGTGCATGGTCGTCGTCCACCTCACCGATCACGCGCAGTGCGTCTTGAATCATGCCCCAATGCGCGGCGGCGTCGGGTTCTCCCTCGTAGACCCCTGTGAAGTCTGGCCCGGCGGTGACGCCCCCGTCACCGACAGTGAAGCCGGCTCGTTCGGCGGCGGCGATTCTGTCGAGAGCCACACGGGCTGCGTGTGCGAGATCTTCGTCGGCTCTTCTGGTGGCGGAGGCGATTTCGCGTAGTTCGTAGGAGATGTTGGTGTCGGACTTGCGTTCGCGGTCGAGGTGGTCTGCTGCGGCGTCGGCAGCGATACCTGTCCATGCAGACCAGAGGTCGTTGGTGGATGCGTGGATCGAGTCGCGGGCGTCCTCGAGTCGGGTGGCGACCGACTCTGTTGAGATCACCTGTTCGGATAGCGCCGACCAATTCCATTGACGTACATCGGATACCGAGGGAATCACGCGGACACTGCCCTCGCGAGTTCGTCCCTGAAGTGTTCCTCGGTTTGTGAGTAGTCCTCACACACGCGGTTCATGGTGTCGTGCAGTGCCCATGATCTATCGGCGAGGATCAACAGGGCGCGGCGGGTTGCTGCCTCGGCGTCGCCGAGCGCGGCGGCGACGGACGACACCTGCAGGAATCCGTTTGTCGAATGAGCCCTCATCGGTGAGGTGTCGATCTCGCAGAGCTCTTCGGCGTGCAGATCGAAGTGGCGTGACACCGACCGGATTTGTGGCAGGTCGGCTTCGAGCGTGTTGGTCATCCCCATGATCCCCCATCGATCGGTCCCCTTGTCCGATCCGCCACAGAATAGCGTCTCGGGTGGTGTCCACCAATTCCGCAGTAGATGGTCGCTGTGTCGGCACCCTTCGCTAGGGTTCGCAACCGACTTGACTGTGCAGTGAGGGGGAGCGGTGGACGCGGAATATCATCGGCAGGGCGGCATCATCGAGTTCTGGCGAGCGGTGGAGTTGTTCAGCCCTCAGCAGGTACCGAAGGTCGACAAGTTCGACACTCTGTCGCCCGTGGAGAAGGTGACGCCTCGCGATCTGCTGCCGTGGGAACACGGCCATCGGCTGCGCATATCTCCGCGACGCGCCGGCTACGAGCGGCAGCACATCGTCTACTTCGGCGTGTACCGCATCGACGATGTGTGGTCCGCTGTCGACGAGATCCTCGCCCCTGGTGAGGAGAACTACGATCCGCGACCGTCGGGGGAATGCGCGCTGGCGGCACTCGTCGTCGACAAGTACGGCTGTGTCGTTTCCGGGTCCGAAGTGCTGTCCGGGCTGGCGTGGGCGGCCGGGCGTACCTGCAACCCGGGACCGGGCTCCGCGTCCTGGCTGCACGGACTGGACGACGCGCAGAAACTTCTGACCGAACTCCTCGACGACGAACAGCACATCAACCCCCGTTGCGGATGCCGCCTACCCCTGGACACCGAACGGCTCTCGGCGATACGGCGACGTATCGCCGCGCTTGTGGGCGTGAACGGCATGATCGACTGCGCGGAGATCCGTGTCCGGTCGGTGGAGGTCAAGCAGTCCGACGGTGTCGACGGCACCGACTTTCTCAACAGCTTCATCGCCGCCGACCTGGGGATGGTCGCCGGCCGAGTCGCCGCCGGAGACATCGGCACCGGACTCGCGCATTACCTCACCGAGGACGCAGTGCTCGACACGGCCCGACGCGTCGACGTCAGTGCTGTGCCGGCTGCGTCGTTCGTGGCGTGCCGGCCCGAAGCAATTCCGCCCGGCCGGTGGCCAGGAAAGCCCGAACATCCCTTGGCGCTCGGGCAGCAGTTCGCCGTCAACACGATCATGGACGAGTTACACAGCAACGCCGGGATTTTCGCGGTGAACGGGCCACCGGGGACAGGGAAATCGACGCTGCTGCGCGACCTCGTCGCCGCGGTCGTCGTCGAACGCGCCGATCGTCTCGCGCATCTCGCGAGCCCGGCCGACGCGTTCACGGCGACGCCACACCGCTGGAAAGCCGGCGAGTACACGAGGGTTGTGCAGCGGTGGACAGACGCCTTCCACGGATTCGAGATCGTGGTGGCCTCGTCCAACAACGGTGCTGTCGAGAACATCAGCTTCGAGATGCCCGCAGCGGACGCCATCCATTCCGACCGGTTCGACACCGACTATTTCGCAGACATCGCAACGGCGCTCTTGAACGACACCGGCAAGGATTCGAAGGCCTGGGGGTTGACCGCCGCCCGGCTCGGACGAAAGAGCTACCGCACCGGATTCACGAACACGCTCTGGTTCGACGAGAAGAGCAGCGGAAAGAAGGCCACTCGACGAGGACTGCAGTCGATCCTCAAGGAATTCGAATCGGCCGGGCCGACCAGATCATGGCACGACGCCGTCGCAGAGTATCGCCGCGCGCGCGACGCTGTTGCCGCGATGATCGACGAACGTCAGCACGGGTACGAGCGGTACCGCGAGCGAGCCCACCGCGACAGCGAACTGCGAGCAGTCCTCGACCAGGTGGAGGCCCACACCGAGGCACTTCGCTCCGCGGCCGGCATCGAAGTGGTGCAACGCGGTACCGTCGACCGTCTCCAGCAGGGCCGGGCCACAGTCGAGAACGAACTCGCCGCGCACAACGAGCAGCGTGTGGCGTGGTGGCGGATGAGCCGCGGCGCACGCGAGGAACGTCGGCTCTGGCAGTCCCACCACACCCGGTTGACGGATGCACTCGCGGTGTGGGAAGAGAAGTACGCCGACGCGTTCGCAGCACACCAGCACACCATGCAGAAGCTGGTCGACCTACGGGGCACCCACGATCAACTCGCCCAGCGATCCGACGCAGTGCGGTATCGCCGCAACGAACTCGACTGCACTCTCGACGAGTTGCGGCAGAGGTGGGGTGGCGCGATGCCGGGGCCGGAGTGGGCCGACGACCCGGACCGAGAGCTGGCCGCGCCGTGGTCGGACATGGCCCTGAACGAGGCACGGTCACGACTGTTCGTGGCAGCGCTCGCGCTCCACAAGGAGTTCCTCGCGCAGGTGCCGAAACAGATGCGTCAGAGCATGCATGGGGCGATGGACGTCGTCGCAGGGAACGCGCCACACGACCTGGATCCGGCGGCCGTCGCCGACGCGTGGCGCACATTGTTCTTCGTCGTCCCGCTCGTGTCGACGACGTTCGCCTCCTTCGACCGGGTATTCCGTGGGCTCGGACGTGAAGCCCTCGGCTGGTTGCTCATCGACGAAGCCGGCCAGGCGACACCGCAGAACCCGGTCGGTGCGATCTGGAGGTCGCGACGGACCGTCGTCGTGGGCGACCCGCTACAACTCGAACCTGTGGTGACTCTGCCGTTCCGGGCACAGCAGGCGGTGCGAGGTGCGTTCGGCGTGGACGAACGGTGGTTGCCTGGGCGGTCGTCGACCCAGTCCATCGCCGACCGTCTCACTCGGTGGGGAACGACCTTGCGAGGCGACGACGAACCGATCTGGGTGGGTGCGCCCCTGCGTGTGCACCGGCGCTGTGCCGAGCCGATGTTCTCTGTCGTCAACACCATCGCGTACGGCGGCACGATGATCCACGGAGGGAATCCGCAGCCGGACGGTGATCTGCCGCCGTCGCAGTGGTACGACGTGACCGGGACGTCGAACGGCCACTTCGTGCAGGCCGAACACGACCGACTCGTCGAACTTCTCGAGGACCTGGTGAGCAGGGAACATCCGATGGACGACGTGATCGTGCTCAGTCCCTTCCGGGACGTCGCGCGGCGCCTCGCGGGATTGCGTTCCCGGTACGACGGGATCACCGCCGGAACCGTGCACACCGCACAGGGACGGGAGGCGAAGGTCGTCGTCCTGGTGTTGGGAGGCGACCCGGCCCGTGAAGGCGCGAAGCGGTGGGCGTCGTCGAAACCGAATCTTGTAAACGTCGCCGTGAGCAGGGCGAAGCAGCGCCTGTATGTGATCGGGGATCGTGCGGCGTGGTCGCGGCACCCGCGGTTCGATGTGCTCGCGCGGGAATTGGATCGTCACGCGGAGTGGAGTCGGTGACGTCGCCAGAACCGAAGTAGTCGCGGCCTTCCGCAAGAAGCATGCAACGCGAAGGTGAGCGCCGCAATCCGGATCCGACACGTCAAGGCGCCTTACGTTCGGACGCTGCGACGGGTTGCCGGCGGGCGTGCTGTTCGTCGAAGACGGTATGGGATGGGAGCGTGCCTTCGCTCGACGCATGCCGGTGCCGTCGTCGCATGGGTGCTCGACGACGACCGGGAACACTGGCTGCGAAAGGCTACCCCTACGAGGGTACGGAACCACGGCGAAGAAGTTCGGCTGATTTCGGGTCTTCTCGCGTCCATGGGGTGTTGAATTTGTAGCTGGGGGCCCGAACAGGAGGCACTCATGAAGCGCGCAGCGTTGCTCCTCGTAGCACTGTTGACTGCAGCATTCGCTCTGATCGCATGCGGGTCCGATACCGACTCGTCGACGGTCACCACGACCCCGGCCGACGACACCGGTAACGCCGAAGCCGTGATGATCGTCATCAAGGACTTCGCATTCGAGATCCCGGATTCGGTCGGCCCGGGCACCACAGTCACCGTGCGGAACGACGACCAGGTCGAGCACAGCGTCACGGCCCGCGACGACACCTTCGACGTCGAGGTCGAGGCCGGCGAGACGGTCACGTTCACCGCGCCGGAGGAGTCTGGTACCTACGACATCTACTGCACCTACCATCCAGAGATGACCGGACAGCTCACCGTCGGCTGACCGCGCCACGGGCTTACCACCCGATTGTCGACAGGTACTACCGCAACACCCGGGTGGGTCGAAAGTCCTCAATCTTTTCGCTGCACGACCCCCGCGCCGGCGTCGGAAGACCTTCGTGCCGCATCAGTACTGGGCTGCCTGTCCGAGTGCGGCACCGCACGGGTTGCGTAGAAAACCACTGTGATCAGGCACGGAGCCACCCGACCTGGCTGTGTGAACGTGGGCGCCGATAATCTGCACGAACGTACCGAAACCGTCTCTCACCAGCGCAAATCAGGAATTTACCTAGGTGGCCGCGATCACGATTGTGATGTAGAACTGGTTCCAGGGGCTAACAGGTTGTGATCTATCGCAAATTCAGGGGTCGATAGACACACACCACACACATGCCACACCCACAGTTCCCAGGGGGACCGGACCGTTCTCGATCCGGCTGGGATTTCGGAAAGGCCGAAGAACTTGCAGCTGCTGATGCCACAGACCGACTTGCGCATGGACACGCACATGAACCACGCGGAACCGTCGGACTCCCGATTTCGGTCGCACACGGCCATCGCCCTAGGCTCCGGTGTCCCGGCCGGCGCACCCATGTTGGCGCTGACCGGCTCACTCGCCCTGTGCGCGCTGATCGCCGTGCTCACCGTCGCCTGCGTCGGCCTCGCTGCCCTCATGATCTGACCGTCATGCAGCGTTCCTGCTGTATCGCAGTCGAAACATGCTTGAAAACAGAGGAATTCACGTATGAATGCATCGCGCACACCACGATCTCCCCACCGTGTGGCGACTGGTGGATCGATGAGCACCACGGAGATCAAGGCTCGCATCGAGGCCATGTACGCACACGACGACACCCCGCCTCGTACCGGCCGGCCGACGCGCAAAGACAGGAACTCGAGGCGAGGAAAGAACGCGGCGTGAACACCCCCGCCCACACACTGGCCCTGCTGGCCGCCGGACTCGCCGGGACCGTAGCGCTGCAGGGGGCGCTACGGTCCCGGCGTCTCGACCCGCGCCGACGTTCCTTCCGGCTCGGCGAACGCACTCTGCGCCCCTGCTACCCGGCCGAACGCGACGCGTGATCCGCTCGTCGAACGAGATGGGCCGGCCCGTGCTCGACACGGAAACCGAACAACACGGCGGGCGCTTCGGGACGCCTGCTGACACCGAAGATGGAGGTCGGAAGCGTGACGCAGGGCATCGTGAAGTGGTTCAACAACTCGAAGGGATTCGGATTCATCACCCCGGCCGACGGTAGCGACGAGATATTCGTGCACTATTCGGAGATTGCGGGCAACGGCTTCACGACGCTGGAAGACAACCAGCAGGTCGAATACGAGATCGGCTACGGAGTGACAGGTCCCCAGGCCCAGAATGTGCGGACACTCCGACGGAACTCCCGCTGACAGAAACGCGGATTGATCGAGACAGACCCGACTGCCATAGTGCGCGAAACTATCGTTTCGTAACGAAGGAGCGCCATGCAGGTCGGTCTGAACATTCTCGGAGCTGAGAACCTCTACGGCGGCGCGATCCGTCCGGTGCTGGAGTTGGCTGCGCGCGCTGATCGCGCAGGAATCGACGTGATCACCACCGGAGACCACCTCGGTTTCAATGCGACCGCCCACGCGGAACGACGACGGACACACAACTTTCCGTTCCCGCTGGAACATGATTGGTACGAGCCTCTCTCGCTTCTCTCCTCGGTCGCCGCGGTGACCGAGCGGGTCCTGCTGAATGTGTCGGTGCTGATCGCGACGGTGCGTCCGCCGGTATTGCTGGCCAAGCAGATCGCCACACTCGACGCGATCTCCGGTGGCCGCGCCGCAATCGGTATGGGTGTCGGCTGGCAGGAGGCCGAGTACACGGCCACCAACATGCCGTTCGACGCCCGATTCGGACGCATGGAAGACACCGTCCGAGCGTGCCGAGAGCTCTGGACGAAGGCGCCCGCAACCTTCCAGGGGCGCGAGTTCGCGTTCGAGGAGTTCCACTCGCTGCCCTTCCCGGTTCAGGAGCGGGTGCCGGTGATCTTCGGATTCGGACCGAGTAAGCGTAATTTCGATCGTATTGCTCGTGTTGCGGATGGATGGACCGTCAATCCCGCAGACATGCAGTCGTTCTCGGACAGCGTGGCACTGCTGCGCGACACGTTCGAGGAACACGGACGCGATCCGCGCTCGCCCATCGTTCAGGTGTCGGTGACGCCCGAACGACGGGACGACGGCACCGTCGATTACGGCGCGACCGCAGACAAGGCTCGCATGTGGCGCGACGCCGGCGCCACCATAGCGGTGTTCCGGCCGACGAGTTTCTGCGCAGCGGACGACGATGTAGTGCAGCTGATCGACTGGGCGGTGGACCTCAAGAACGAGCGCTCGCGCCATCGCTCAGATCTCGCGGCTCAGCCGTAGCACGCGTTTTCCCATCTCGTCACACAGCGTACGAATGCTGAGTAGCGCGACGCCCGACCGAAGGACCAATCACGTCAAGCCGATATTCGTGTGGGCCGGTATCGCAGGGCGGCCGCCCCCGACCGGAGCTCATGGCGATCCACGAGCTCGAGCTGGATGCGCTCGCGCAGACCCGCGAGCAACGTCGGCCCGTGTCCGGCAAGGACCGGCTGCACAACGAAGATGTACTCGTCGATCAACCCCAGATCTGCCAACGCCAGGGGGAGCGTCACGCCACCCATGAGAATGCCCTCGCCTGGCTCCTGCTTGAGCCGCTGAACCGCTTGCCCCAGGTCGCCTTGCACCAGTTCGGCATTCCAGTCGACCCCGGTCAGCGTGCTCGACACGACGTACTTCTTCGCGCGGTCGATGGTCTCGGCGAACGGGAACTCCCACTCATCCATCCAGTCAGGCCACGTTCCCGTGGCCGGCTTCCGCCACGCCGACTTCATCATCTCGTAGGTCACCCGGCCGTACAGCAGGGCATCGGCTCGTTCCATCTCATCGGTCCAGTAGCGCATCGATTCCGCGTCAGGGGGGAGCCCTGCCTCGTGATGGCAGCAGCCGTCGAGCGTGACGTTGATCGAGTATCGAAGTGGTCTCATCTCGTTGCTCTCCCTTGATGCGCGCAGGGCGTCTTCACCGGACAGCATTATGACTACTGTCGGCGCCATTTCTCATCGGCGGTGAGTGCCTGCACGCCGATCCTGTCGATTCCCGCGATCATCCCAGCTTCCCGCGGCCGCGATTGCACGAGCGGGAAGCTGGGCCGATCGCGGGAACATTCGGTCGGACAGGGCAATTCATCCGAGGGCGAGCTCGAGAGCTCCGCGATCTCATCGATTTCGCCGGTTACTGCGACAACTGGGACAAGCTCGACAATTATGTATGTACGACGGGTGCGCCGACAGCGTTGGTGTGCGATGCGATCATGCTCGGAGTGCGCGTGCTTCCGCCGCTGAACATCGGTGATCTTGTTCCGCATCGCCTCAATGCTTGATGCAGTCGCGCCGAGGGCTCGCTCCGCACGTCGGATCACGTCCCGGTCGGTTCTTCGCCACTTCATCCGACGACGGACATCACCCCACCTGGTCCCCGGGCGGGAGTCGCGTCCGAGACAGGCTGCCCTCCATGCCCCCAGTCAGCTTCCCCGCCCGGCCGGTCCGGCGTTGTGCCGGCGCCGTGTTCACCGCCGCTGTCCTGCTCGCCGGGACGGCGGCCGGGGTCGGCACAGCGGCCGCACAGCCAGCGGCCCCGATGGTGGTTCCCTTGCCGTCGGCCGACCCGTTCTACACGTGGGACGGACCGCTCGACGACGTCGCACCCGGTTCGGTGCTGGACACCCGGACGATGCCCTACGGATTCCATGATCAGGCCACACCGATCACGAGCACCCAGGTGCTCTATCGGACCACCGACCAGTTCGACCGCCCGACCACGACAGTCGCGACGATCCTGCGGCCGTTGGCGCCCGGCCCGGCAAAGCTGATTTCCTATCACATGGCGTACGACGCGCTCGGGTCCGAATGCGATCCGTCGTACACCCTCACCGGGAACGGCACCTACAGTCAGGCGGGCACGTTCGAACAGGGCGTGATCACCGGCTATCTGACTTCCGGATACTCGGTGGTGGTCCCCGATTACGAGGGCCCCGATCTCGAGTGGACCATCGGACGCCAGTCTGCCTACGCGGCACTCGACGGGATTCGCGCCGCAGAATCGGTGCTGGGGCTTCCCGCGTCGACGCCGGTGGGGTTGGCCGGCTACTCCGGCGGTTCGGTGCCCACCCAGTGGGGTGCGGAGGTCGCGCCAGCGTACGCGCCCGAGTTGAACATCGTCGGCGCAGCTGCCGGTGGCCTGCCCGTGAACCTGGCCCACAACCTGCCCTACGTCAGCGGCAGCAAGGACTGGGCCGGTGTCATCCCGGCACTGATCGTCGCCTACCAGCGCACCTACGGTCTCGACACCACCACGTTCCTCAACCCGCACGGGCAGGAGATCGTGGACACGGTCAGCTCTCAGTGCATCAACGCGTTCGCCTCCCACTACCCGGGCCTGACCGACACCGAGATGCTTCAAGCCCCCTACACATCGCTGCTCGAGATCTCCGGCATCGTCCGCGCCATCAACGACAACATCATGGGCACAGCGGGCACTCCGCGGGTGCCGATGCTGTTGGCGGTCGGGGATGTCGACGGTACCGGCGATTCGGTGATGATCACCGGCGATGTCGAAGGGTTGGCGCACGAATACTGCGAGCGTGGTGTTGCCGTCACCTACGCTCAGTACGACCGTCTTTCGCACAGCGACGCGTTCCTGCCGTTCCAGGCGCAGACGGCACAGTTCTTCACCGATCGTTTCGCCGGTGCAGCCCCCACAGACAACTGCGCATTGGTGGGGCCCGGCAGCGACCTCGCCCCCACTCCGGTTCCGTGACCGCCAGAGATCCCCGCACACCTCGGCCGTACCCACCATCCGTCCGGAAAGGACTGCAGTGCCATGCCTGATAATTCACCCAAGAATTTGAATCCGTTGTCGATCTTCGTCGGCTTCGTTCCCTGGATCGTGTTCACCCTGGTTGCCCAGCGACTGGCCGCGGACGGCGTCGCCTGGAGCGCACTGCTGGCTGCTGTGATGAGCCTCGTGTTCGTCATTTACGGGCGACGCACGTCAAGCCCCACGCAGATCGAGATGTACTCCCTCGTCCTGTTCACCGTGATCGCTGTGGTCGGGTTCATCGGCGACCACCGAGTGGACCAGTGGCTGTACGAGTGGGGACGTCCGCTGGTCGGTGTGGTCCTCGGTCTGGCCGTGTTGGCAACCTCGTCCATCCGCCCGTTCACCGCCGAGTACGCCAAGAAATCGACGCCCCGCGAATACTGGGGCTCGCCGCTGTTCCGGCGGATCAACCTGGTCCTGTCCGCGGCGTGGGGTGTCGCCATCACCTTGATGGGGGCAGCGGCCGTGCTCGTCACCGCCCTGGACGCCCACGCCACGGGCACCGACAGCCCGTACCTACTCGACTTCTTCCTGAACTGGGCAGTCCCGATCGGCCTGATCGTCTGGATGGTCCACTTCACGAACACCTACCCCGACCGCGCCGAACGAGATGCGGAGGAGCCGAGCACTACCGCCTGAAAAGCGGACGGCGAGCACAGGCGGACGGGACGTCTGGTTGCTGCTGTGCGCGCGGTCATGACGATCTGCTCTCTCTTGCACGCAGCTCCCGGCAGTCACCGGGCCAGGTCTCAGGTGTGGGTGCACGTGCTGCCTGGCATCATGCCGAGGTGACGCAAATTCGGCTCCTCGCGACAGACCTCGACGGCACCCTTCTTCGGTCCGACCGCACGATCTCGCCTCGCACCGCCCAAGCCATGGAAGACGCGCGACGGTCGGGTATCGAGGTGGTGTGGGCGACCGCTCGCGCTCGGCATTCGGTGCACGAGCTGGCGCAGTCGTGCGGATTCCGCGGCAAGGCTATCTGCGCGAACGGCGCGGTGGTCCTCGATCTGGCCGATGGAACTCCGGTGATCACGGCGACCACGACGATCGCGGTGGCGGCGGCCGCGGCCGCGATGGACCGGGTGCGGACGCTGATGCCCGGTGTCGTGTTCGCGAACGTCGGACCCACTCGCTTCGTCGCCGAGCGGGCATACGCGGCGCTGTGTGAGTACGCCGACCACCACCGGCATCCGCACGAGATGGCACTGTCGGAAATGCTGCCCGACATCGATGAGCCGATGGTGAAGATCGTCGCCCGACATCCGGAGGTTCCCAGCGCGGAGCTGTACCGGGTGGCAGTGGCGGCGGGTGTCGACGGCGTCGAGCTGACGCACTCCGGTGCGCCGTACGTCGAGATGGCGGCGTCCGGTGTCTCCAAGGCGAGTGCGCTTGCCGAGCTCTGTGCGGTCGACGGGATCGGTGCCGAGGAGGTGGCCGTCGCCGGCGACGCCATCAACGACGTCCCGATGCTGTTGTGGGCGGGCACGGCACTGTGCCCGTCCAACGCGATGCCGGAAGTCCTCGCGCTCGCCGACCACGTCCTGCCGAGTAACGACGAGGACGGTGTCGCCGGCTATCTGGAGAAGCTTGCAGGAGATGCACTCGATTCTGCTGCTGTACACAGTGATTGGTGATCTCCTCGGCGAGCTACCTTCGCCGAGCCGTGCCCTACGTCGCGTCGAGTTCTGCCGCGCGAATATGCAGCGCGTGCCGGTCGATCTTGCCGACGTGGTTGCGCGGCAGACCGGTCACGAACGTCCAGCGATCGGGCACTTTGTAGGCCGCCAGCCGCTCGGTTGCGAAGGCCCACAGGTCGGCTTCGGTGGGCGGGTCGGCGAGGCCGTGCTTCAGTTCGACGAACGCGTGCACGAGCGACCCGAGTCGCGCGTCGGGCGTGCCGACGACCCCGCACAGCTCGACGCCGGGACTCGCCTCGAGCACATCCTCCACTTCACCGGGGGCGATGTTGGAGCCGCCCTTGATGATGATCTCTTTGATGCGCCCCTGAAAGTGCAGGTAGCGGTCGGCGTCGCGGCTGCCGAGGTCTCCGGTGCGCAGCCAGTCGCCGACGAATGTTGCCGCGGTGTGCTCGGGGTCGTCCCAGTACCCGGTCATCACCGAGTCGCTACGCACCCAGATCTCGCCGGTTTCGCCGAGTGCGGCATCCAGCACTTGCGAACCGTCGGTGTCATCCGCAGTGGGGGCTGCCGCGACGATGCGCACTTCGACGCCGGCGCGGGGAAGGCCGAACGAGCCACGTTCGACCAGCCCGAACGGCGGGTTCATGCTCACGGCTTCGCACTCGGTGAGCCCGTAGAGCTGGTTGAGCTGCAGGTCGGCGACCTTCGCGAACTCGTCGTAGAGGTCCGACGACATTTGATCGCCGCCGCACGCGACCTCCCGGAAGCTCCCGAAGTCCACGCTCGTCGCGCGCGGGTCGACCACGGCGTCGAGTAGCTGCGCGGGCAGCAGCACGGTGCGCGTGGGCCGGTGCGTGTTCACTGCGTCGAGGAACAGCCCCGGATCGCTCTCGGCGAGGATCACCACGGTGCCCCCTGCGTGCAGGGTCGGAAACGTCACGCCGATCGCGGCTCCGGCGTGGCAGATCGCAGTGGCCGCCAGCGAGATGTCGTCGGCGTCCAGCTGCTGTGTTGTCACGCGGCTTGCCACGGTCGCTCCGATCGAGCGATGCGTGTGGGTGACGCCCTTCGGCTTGCCCGTGCTGCCCGAGGTGTAGAGGATCATCGCGGGATCGTCGTCGTCGACCTCGGACCGTACGACCGAATCGGATGCCGCGGCGACCACATCGCTCCACCGGTTCGGCGCGTCCGGTGCTGCGTCGCCGCCGTACACGTACATCCCGATGAGGCTTGGCGCCTGCTCGGGCACGTCCTTCACGATCGGCAGCAGTGCCTCGTCGGCGATCAGCAACTTCGCCGTGCAGTGGTTGACGGCGAAGACGACCTCGTCGGTCTGGAACCGGTGGTTCAGCGGTACCGCGATCGCACCGATGCGAAAACACGCGAAGTACAACTCGACGTACTCCCACCGGTTGCGCATGAAGATCGCCACGCGATCGCCGCGGCCGATCCCGAGCGAGAGCAGGCCCCGGGCCGAACGTTCGATCGCGTCGTGCAGCTCCCGATATGACAGCACCGTGTCCTCGAATATGAGGGCGGGTTTGTCGGGTGTGGCGGCAAGCGCGTCCTGCATCAGGCGGCTGAGCAGCATACATGCCAATCTATCAGCGGGCGGCTCCGACCGCGGGAAGTGTCATAGAGATGCTCGTGCACGTAGTGGGATCGGGTGGGCTGGTACCCCGACCGCGAGTCAACGCCGACGCCGTCCAGCGGTGCGACCTTGTCGCGATCATCCCAGCTTCCCGCGGCCGCGATTGCGCGAGCGGGAAGCTGGGAAGATCGCGGGATCATTCGCCCGGACGTATCCGCGAAATCAGCGGTTCGAATGTAGTTTCTGCGACTCTCGAAATATGCTCGCGCAACCTGAATCTCGGGTGAGCTGAGATCGATTCAAAGGGCTGCGACCAAGCGATGCGACATGATGGCAGTTCTTCGGCGTGTAGATCGAAGCGGTGAGATACCGACCTCAGATGCGGCAGGTCGGCTTCGAGCGTGTCGGTCATCCCCGTGTTCGCCCATCGATCGGTCCCCTCGTCCGATCGGCGACACATTGGCGTCAGGGGTCTGCGATTGCCAACCCGACGGCAAAAGCCGAGGATGGCGAAGTTCTGCCGGGTCCAGGGTAGCCTCGGGGTTGCCGAGGACACTCGAATATGAGCGATCAGCCATGTCGTCCTCGGCGCGTAACCCGGCCGGAAGTCGAAAGGCCGAGAACTGGAGCGCCACCATGGCGTCGAACCCGACCGAAATGTTGAACCCGGCACGCGCAGAGGAATCAGCGCTGTCCTGCAACGCATGTCCGCACAGCATGGATTCCCACGATGCTCTCGGTATTCGGTTTTGTGCCGTGACCTCGAACCGAAGCCTCGACCGAAAATGCATCTGCTCTGGCGAAGCGCAGACTGTGCAGCATTACAACCGATACTGAACGAGAAACTCACCCCCAACGTGCCGTCGGCAGGTTCGAGAAGCGTCGCCGTGGGTAGACCGCTCTACGAGGCAGTCGTGTGCGCCTATGCATGCGCTTTGCCGAAGGAGTGAACGGAGGCGCTGTGAAAATCGGATACAAACTGTTCGCGGAGGCGTATTCACCGACCGAGCTGGTCCGGCAGGCGGTGCGTGCGGAGGAGGCCGGCTTCGATTTCGTCGAGATCAGCGACCATTATCATCCGTGGCTGCACGATCAGGGACACTCTGGTTTTGCGTGGTCGATACTGGGGTCGATTGCCGCGAAGACCTCGACACTCGGCCTGGCCACCGGTGTGACATGCCCGTTCATTCGCTATCACCCCGCGATCGTCGCGCAGGCTGCGGCGACGACGGCCCTCCTGTCGGAAGGCCGGTTCGTCCTCGGTCTGGGAAGCGGTGAGCGGCTCAACGAACATGTGGTGGCACGCGGCTGGCCACCCGCCGCGACACGGACGCAAATGCTTCGCGAGTCGATCGAGGTGATCCGTTTGTTGTGGAGCGGCGGCTACCACAGCTACGACGGACGCCACATTCAGCTCGAGGACGCGCGTGTGTTCGATCTTCCCGACGAGCTCCCAACGATCGTGGTCGCGGGTTCGGGCGGGCCGGCAGTGAAGCTCGCTGCAGAGCTGGGCGACGGACTTTTCACCACGGATGCGGATCCCGATCTGGTCGACAAATACAAGAAGGCCGGTGGTGACGGGCCGCGCTATGCCGAGGCGTCGTTGTCGTGGGCACCGACAGAAGAGGCAGCGCTGACGTCGGCCCACACTCTGTTCCGTTTCTCTGCCACCGGATGGAAGGTTCAGGCGGAATTGCCGAATCCGGTCAACTTCGAGGCAGCAGCGTCCGTTGTTCGTGAAGCGGACATAGCCGAGAGCTTCGCCTACGGTCCCGATGTGCAACGCCACCTGGAGAAGATCCGAACCTATGCGGACGCCGGATTCGACCATCTCGCCCTTGTGAATGCGGGGCCGGACGTCGACGGGTTCTTCCGGTTCTATACGGATGAACTCGCACCGGTGCTCTCGAGGGATATCCGCGAATGACGACCCCACGACGGGCATAGCATTGACGTGCCGGTCGCCTCGAGGCCGGCAGTTCTCCCGGCGAGAGGATATCCGCCATGAAGGTTCTCGTGATCTTCGAATCGATGTACGGGAACACCCGTCACGTCGCGGAAGCGATTGCGCAGGGGATCGGAGAAGCTGCCGCGGTGACCATCGTCGCAGCCGCAGACGCGAGGGACGAAGATCTCACCGCGTACGACCTGGTGGTGGTCGGCGGCCCCACCCACGTGCACGGCATGAGCAGGCCCACCACCCGCCACGGCGCAGTGGAGGCGGCCGAGAAACCCGACAACCCGCTCACCCTCGAACCTGACGCGGAAAGCGACGGCGTGCGCGAATGGCTCGCTTCCCTCGGCCAGGTTACCGGGAAGGCCGCCGCGTTCGACACGAGACTCGACGCCAACCCGTTGTTGACCGGCCGAGCATCGAAGTCGATCGGCAAGAAACTTCGCAAAGCCGGTTTCACTCTCGTTGCAGAGCCGGAGAGTTTTCTTGTCGACAAGCGGACAGTCCTTGCACCTGGCGAAGCGGAACGTGCGAGTCGATGGGGGCGCGCACTCATCGGCACGGATAGCGCGTGACGGTCTTGCGCGAGCCCGAACCGCCACGGGTATGCCCATGCATGTAGTGGAATCGGGTGGAACGCACCCGAGTCCGAAGGAGATTCCGACATGCGTCCCACCGGTCTCACCGCAAACCTGAACGTCCCGAGCATCGAGGAAGCCCGCAGCTTCTACGCCGACTATCTCGGGCTTTCCGTCGAGGAGATGAATCTGGGATGGGTCGCCCGGTTCACCACCCCGGACGGGCGCGCCACCGTGCAACTCGTGAGCGGCGATGAGACTGCGCCCGTGGATTCCGCATTGTCCATCCACGTCGGCGACGAGGTGGAGGCCGCCTACGAGGACGCGCAACGGCGCGGGTTCGAAATCGTGTACCCGCTGACGACGGAGCCGTGGGGCGTGCGGCGATTCTTCGTGCGCGCGCCGGATGGCACCGTGGTCAACATCGTGAGCCACTCGGACGACGAACAATAGCTTTTCGGCGGCATCGACCCCGCTGCGTCACTCGGCTGAGTCGGGACCCGCCACCGGCGACGCCCTGTATTGCCGAGCGGTCTTGATCAGACCCGCTGCCACGATGACCTGACCGACCATGAGCGACGTGGGCAACAACAGCAGTTCCCAGCCCGTCGAGGCGAAGCCTAACGCCCACACAACGATGACAAGCGCCAGTAGCACCGTCGTCACCTGGCCGATGGTCATGAGTACCGTCTCGAGCCCGTGAGTGCGCCGCCCGAGGAGACCACCGACCCCGACGGTGGCTCCGATGAGCGAGCAGGGCAGCCCGATCAGAGTCGGAAGTACCACCATGAACTCGACACTGCCCCCGACCTCGACAACTCCCGAGGCGACCAGTTGTGGAACGACGAAAAGGAGGATCGGCACCGCGCACAGCGCAGAGATCGTCGAGACAACCGGGAGTAGCCGCATGGGATCAACGTACTTGGATCAGCGACAGCGTCGGGATCACCCCCAGGGCCTTCGATCCGGGCTGTCCGCGTCATACCTGATCAGCTGCAGCAGCGCGCCCCCATTCGTGCGGACGAAGGAGGTGTCGGCCCCGGCCGCATCGATGCGGAACGGGCCACGCTCCTCGGTGCACCCGGCGCGGAGCGCCTGGCCGTGCGCCGTGTGCAGGTCCTCCACTGCGAAGGCGATATGGTCGAGTTCCCCTGTTACCGAGTCGACTTCCATCAGTTCTACCTTCGATGCTGCGGCGTCATGCAGCAGTGCGATGCGCTTTCCGGTGCAGGCATGGACTCCCCAACGCATCAGGGTCATCCCCATCACGTTCACCAGGAAGTCGACTTCGGCTTCGATGTCCGCGGATTCGGTTCCGCGGTGGTCTATGCGGTGGGTAGGGTCGGATGTGGTCACGGTGCGTCCTGCAGGCTTGCCACGAAGGCTTCGGCTGCGGCAGGTACTCGGGTGTGCTTGCGTTCCTTGTATGTCGTCGCCAGATGGCGGCGGAACCAGCCGTACACCGTCACAGCTTCGAACGGTGCTCCTCTGTCGTCGCCGATTGTGGTAGGCAATGGTTCGACCACTGTGTCGACGGCAACGTTGTAGAAGGTCGGGAGCGTGAAGCGGTAGCCCTGTGGGTCCCTCGACGCGACGACGCGATGTCGCGTCGCCGGCCACCTGCCGTTGGTCCATCGGGTCATCAGCTCACCGACATTGATGACGAATGCGTCCTCGTAGACCGGGACGGGGAACCACGCGCCGTCGAGTGTCTTCACCTCGAGGCCCTCGTAGGTTCCACGCTGGTGCAACATCGTGAGCATGCCGCCGTCGAAGTGCTCGTCGAAGATGACCGTCGGATCATGGTCGAGTGGTGCGAGGCGCGCGGGGTAGGAACGGATCGTCGAGGTCGAGGCGTCGAGGGCGGTGTAGGTGTCGAAGTAGTCGGCGGGCAGTTCGAGCCCCACCGCGAATGCGCGCATCATTTGGGCGCCGAGCGCGCGGACCCGGGTCGACCACGCGGTCATCACCTCGCGAAAGTTGTCGACCGGCGGCCACACATTGTCGTCGAAATAGTCGGCGAAGTCGGGGTCGACTCCGTGCGCCATTGCGTCGGTCGGGCTGTCGAAGCGTGACACAGTGTAGCCCTCGGAACAGATCTTTCCGTTCAGGTCGTAGTTGGTCATCAAGCCACGGAACGGATGACCTGACGGTGATCGGAGAGTGTCCTTGACATCTCGGGGGAGCGACTGGAGTCCCGTCGCAACCTGATAGGCAGCGTCGATCAGCGCGGCATCAATGCCGTGCCCCACGATCTGGAAGAATCCGCTTGTCGTTGCCGCGTGGTTGATTTCGCGGGGAGCGGTGTGGGGGTCTGACCCGTCGAGGAAGCCGCTGATGTCGATGACGGGTACAACGATGCTTTCGGTGGGGGACATGTACTTCTCCTCAGGGTGGATACGGGTAGGGAGGGTGTGGTTTAGAACGCCGAGAATTCGCTACCAGCGGACGACGACCTTCTCGAGGAGGCCGACGGCACCGAGCAGTCCGAGCGACACGAGTGCCGAGATCGCGATCGCACCCCACATCTGTGGAAGGTTCAGGTAGGTCATGGCCTGCACGATGGTGGCGCCGAGACCCTGGTTGGCACCGTGGAACTCGGAGACGACGGCCCCGATCATTGCCAGGGTCACGCAGGTCCGGGCGGCTGCGAACAGATAGGTTGCGCTGATCGGCAGTCGCAGCCTCCAAAAGATATCGGCCTTCGAGGCGGCCATCGAACGGAAGACTTCCATCATGTCGTCCGGTACTGCCTTGAATCCGGTGATCGCGTTGATGAGCATCGGAAAGAACACCATCAGAGCGACGACGATCAGGTGTGGTGTCGTACCGAATCCGAAGGCAACGACGAGGGCCGGTGCGACGGCCACGATCGGGGTGGCGTGCACGAGTACAGCGATGGGCATGATGGCAGCGTGCAGCAACGGGACGTGCACGACGACGATGGCCAGCACAATCGCAACGACGATCCCGATCACGAAACCGATCAGTGCGGTCGACAGCGTGTATCCGAGGTGTTCTCGATAGAAAGCCGGCCGGTCGACGAGATCAGTGAAGACCGCGCCGAGGGTGGGAAGGACGCTGGTGCGGTTTTTCGCGACCCACTCCCAACCCAACGCGAGCAACCCCATCAAGATCACGGGGGCAAGCACGGCGACGGTCGAATGTAGGGACGGGCGGGGGAGCCGCCGCATGAGCTTGTTCGGGTCGAGCAGCTTCGCCGGGAGTGTTCTCGGCGGACGTGTGTGCACCTCGGCGACCATGATCAGCTCCACCCTTCCTGGAGTGCGTTTCGGACTTCGGTGACCTTCTCGTGGAATTCGATCGATCGTTCGAGCCTGGCATGGCGAGGGCGGGGTAGATCGACGTCGATGATTCGGTGGATCCTGCCCGGTCGGGAGGTCATCACCACCACGCGATCGGACAGGAGCACTGCCTCGGACGCGGAGTGCGTCACGAACACGACGGTCTTGCGTAGTAGTTGCCACATGTCGAGCAATTGGTAACGCAGCGCCTCGCGGGTGAACTCGTCCAAGGCGGAGAACGGCTCATCCATAAGCATCACCGGTGCACCATGAACGAACCCTCGGGCCAGCGAGGCTCGTTGGCGCATGCCACCTGACAGCTGCGAAGGTCGGGAGCGAGCGAAGTCGCGCAGCCCCATCTCGTTGAGCACCGTCTCGACTTCCTGGTCGACCCGCTTGGGAGAGGCACGGCGATCGGCTCGCCGGTTCACCACCTTCGACAGCAGGGCGTTGGCGCGGACCTCCCTCCATGGCAAGAGCGCCGACGACTGCGGTATCCAGGCAATGTTCTTCTCGCGGGTCGCAGCCCGGGGGGTCTGTCCGAACAGTGAGATCTCTCCGCTGTCCTGGGTCTGTAGCCCGGCGAGGATGCGCAGCAGGGTGGTCTTTCCACATCCGGACGGTCCGAACAGTGTCGTGAAACTGCCCTCCTGAATCTCCAGGTCGACATCGTGTAGTGCAGTGAACGTGTCGCGTCCGGATCCGAAGTTCTTGTGGACTCCGCGGACAATGATTCTGCTGTCTGCTCGAGGGTGCGGCTCGGTCACTGTGGCGGCGATGTGTGTCATCTCTGGTGTCCTTTCGAGCCGGTTACGGTGCGAGGGCTCCGGGCGCTGGCCAGATGAGTTCCGGCCCGTCGTAGATCGCATCGACGTACTTCGAGGTCTGCAGCGAACCGACATCGAGGGCCTCGGTCACGATGCCGAACCGCAGCAGCTCGTCGGCTTCCGGCTGCCACAAGTCAGTGGTCTGATAGCCCACCCCGTGACCGTCGAGGAGATTCGTGACGATGAGGTCGCTCGACGATTTCCAGCGATTCTTCTCGTGTGCTGCGTCGTAGCCGGCTTGGGAGACGGATTCCGAGTAGGCGATGGCCTCGTCGAGATTCTGCTCGCTCTCTCGCATCCAATTGAAAGCATGGTAGGTGGCACGCAGGAAATCCTCGACCGCAGACGGATGTGCTTCGCCCCACGCGGTATTGACGATCGTGGTGGAGAATGTTCCCCCGACGCCGAATTCGGCGGGATCCCACATCCTGACGTCGTAGCCTTCGGCCTCGAGGATCCAAGGTTCGTTGTCCTTGTAGCCCTGCAGTGCATCGACCTGCCCCTGCGGGAGGATCCGCGGATCGAAGCCCACCTTCACGTCTTCGACCTTGGAGAAATCGACGCCATCATCCTCGATCATCGAACGGAGCTGCCCGGGCATGGTCACCTTGTAGCCGAGCGTCGCGCCCTCGAGGTCCTGCAGCGACTGGATGGGCCCGTCGGTCATGGTGATCAGGGTGACCTGCCCGACATTGCCGAAGGTGCCGATGCCCGTGACCTCGGCGCCGTTGGCCTGTGCGGCCAGAACGTCGCTGGCGCTGCCGAGGCCTGCGAACTGTGCAGTGCCGGCACTGACCATCTGGGAGTTGTTGTCGGTCTTGGCGCGGACCTCGATATCGAGGCACAGGTCGTCATAGAAGCCCATGCCCTCGGCGGCGACCTGGCTCAAGACCCCGGCTCCGCCGCCGAGATCGTATGAGGTCAGATAGATGATCTTGCCTGCGGCGCGGTTCTGCTCGCAGCGGTCGGCTCCGATCGTGGCCGTTGATTCTGCTGGGGCCGCCGTCGATGTCGCCCCGTCCTCGCTGCTGCAGCTGATAAGCGTGGCCGCGGTGCCCAGCGCGCAGAGGATACCCAGTGCGCGCTGACTGGTGCGTGTGCTCATTTCTGTGCCTCCGATTCGAAGGATTGTCGGGACCTAGGTGTCACTCGCCCGAGAGTTGCTCGGGCGCGCGCATGTCGCGCTCGGAGGAGACGACGACGGCGGTCCGGTCGGAGAAGAAGCTCTCACCGAGCTTCCCGGGGTTGAGAATTCCGAATGGATCCACTTCCTGCTTGAGAGCCAGCATCCGCTCGGTATCGCCGACGAATCCACCTTCTTCCACTACGTAGCTGTGTGGATTGAGCAGGTAGATCCCCAGCCCCGTGCAGTAGCTGATCAGTTCATCAAGTGCTTCTTCATGATTCGCAAGCCCGACGAGCGGCGGGATTCCCATGCACCGCACGGTCCGATCCGGAGAGGTATTGATCTCGATGTGTTGGAGAAACACGCCTGGATACCGCTCGGTGACTGCACGCACCTGCTCGATGAATCGATCTTTGTCGCCGGAGGCGTATTCGCATTGCAGCCAGGATGATTCTGGCTCGGCCTTGCGCGACCACAGGATGGTGTGACTGTATGGGAACTGGGTGATGTGGGTGGCGCCCTCGGGCCACGCCTTCACCGTGCCGCCGTACGACTCCGCCAGTGCACGCATCGACGCGGCATCGTCGAGGTCCGACCAGACCAATGCCACATGGCTGCCTTCGGGAATCTCGTGAGTGATCGGTGTCATCATCGCCGGGATGGGTGCCTGCTGGAGCGAGGCCAGCCGCGCATGGATGTCGGAGTCGACCAGTTCCCAACCGAATCGGCAACACTGTTCGAAGTCGTCGAAGACAACGAGGACGTCTTCATAGGTGTGTGCGGGTACCAACCGCATCTCGACGCGGGTGATGACGCCAACCGTGCCGTACATATGGAGGATGAGGTTGACGTCGGCGCCTTCGAGGCGGATGGTGCGTGGGAGTTCCTCCACGGTGATCAGTTCGACGGCCAGGACGTTGTTGCTCCACAGGTCGCCATGTGCGGCCGCGCCGAGGCCGCCGGAACCGCCGGAGATGAAACCGGAGGCCGTGGCGACACGGTACGTGCTCGGCATGACAGCGAGTTCCTGCCCCGTCCCACGGGCAGCTTCCTCGATCGACTTCATGATCGTCCCGGGAAGTGCTGCGATTCGCCCCTCGGCAACATCGAGGATTCCGGCGACACCCTTGATGTCGACGACGATGCCCTGTTCGAGCGGCAACGACTGGCCGTAGTTGCCGGTCCCGGCGCCGCGCATCGTGATCGGGATGCGATGGCGGGCGGCAAGCGCGACGACGGCGGTCAGTTCATCGATATTCCTGGGGCGCACGACGGCGTCGACCGATGTATCTGCGAGTGCGTTCTCGAGAATCGGGCTGTACCAAGAGAAGTCGCGGAGATATCGAGAGATCTTCCGTCCCTCGGACAGTACCTGAAGGTCGCCGAGCAGCGCTACGAACTCGTCAAGATACGGGCGGTTCTGGGATTCACTCACAGCGGTCATGACGGGGGTGCTCCTCGCGTGGTTTGACGGATGCAGCGCCGTAGATCGGTGGCGTGGTGCACCGTGATGAGTGGGCGGCATTTGTACCGTCATGGAGTCGGGGAGGGCCTTCCCCGGTCGGTTCTACCCGATTGCATGTAACGTTGGCGATCCGAGCACTACTATTCGGGATCTCGTGTTTCACATGGTAGATATCGCATGACAATCCCGTTACAAGGCATCTGGCCTTCGCAAATCCCGGAAAGATTCGGAGATGATTCACCCAAGTGATGGATCGCGATCAACAGATTGCATGCTGTAGGTCGCCAGAACCACGGCGGCGATGAAGGTGGATCCGCCGATACTGGGTACGAGGTCATGCTGCCTCTGTATCCGTGTTGCATGTAGATCGGAGAGAGGCGATATGTCGCTACGCAGTGTTGTCGTCGTCCACCCCGGTGGGGACGATGCAGCGAATTGCGGGTCCTTGGCGGATCGGGCCTACGAGGAACTTCGCCAACGCATCCTCGACTCGGGTTTCGAGCCGGGGACCGCACTGAGTGTTCCGGCGCTGGCAAGGGAACTGGAGATCAGCCGTAGTCCCGTTCGCGAGGCAGTCCAGCGACTTATCCATGAGGGGCTTGCTACTCACGTTCCGAACCGAGGCGCCGAGGTTGCCCGCCTCGAGATCTCCGAGCTCATCGAGATCTACGAGGTCAAGGAGCCTCTCTTGGGTCTAGCGGCCCGCCTCGCGGCAACCCGGCTCACGGAGGTCGACGTGGATGCCCTAAAAGCCATGATGGATGAGCAGGATGCTGCGCTTACCGGTGATACTCCCGAGAGCCGATTCATGGAACTAGATGTCGCTTTTCACGGCTTCATCGCCGACGTTGCGGCTAACGAAACTCTGCGACGCACCGTGGCTTCGTTCGAAAACAAGACCAGTCGAGCATTTCCTAGCGGATGGTCGAATCGTGAGTACGCGCGCCTGTCCGTCGAGGAGCACCACGCCATCACCGACGCATTGATCGCAGGTGATGCGGACGCAGCCGAACGTGCGAGCTGCGCTCACGTGCGGAAAGTGCGAATCCGCCTTGCTCGCCGGCACGGTGAGCCGCACACGTGACAAGCCCCGACCCGACCGACTGTTCTTGACCGAAGGGAGAGTTGTGTTCACCGGAATCATCGAAGAACTCGGCGAGATCGTCGGAAAGGAGGATCTTCCCGAGGCAGCCCGTTTGAGGATCCGAGGACCACTGGTGTCGTCCGACGCCAGACATGGCGATTCGATCGCGGTCAACGGTGTGTGTCTGACCGTGGTGCGGTGTTTTGACAGTGGGGAGTTCACTGCGGATGTCATGCAGGAGACATTGCTGCGCAGCACGTTGCAGAAGCTCGATCCCGGCTCGGTAGTGAACCTCGAGCGCGCTGTGCTGCCCACCACCCGCCTCGGCGGGCACATTGTGCAGGGGCATGTCGACGGCACGGGTCAGGTGCTGGGGCGTTCACCGTCGGACTTCTGGGAGGAAGTGTGGATATCCCTGCCCAGAGAACTCGCCCGCTTCGTCGCAGAGAAGGGGTCTGTCGCGATCGACGGGGTCTCGCTGACTGTCAGCGCCCTCGCGCACGACGCCAGTGGACACAGCTTGCGGGTCTCGTTGATTCCGACCACGCTGTCGGCAACGACGCTGGGTCGCGCCGATGTCGGTAGCGCCGTCAATCTCGAAGTCGATGTGGTGGCGAAGTACCTCGATCGACTGACGTTGCACTGACACGCTGCCGCAATCCCGGACGAACGGTTATCCTACCCGCATGATGCTCTCGGTCACGGTACCCACCGTTTCCTGCAGCAACCGGACCCATTGTTGCTCGTCGGGCACAGCCGCTCCGACGACCCCGAGCGCCGCGGACATCCGCCCCGACGGTCCGCGAATCCCGATGGCAACGCCATAGCGTCCGTACCGATACTCCTCGCGCTCCCGCGCGATGCCGGTCTGACGGGTCCGGGCCAGCGGCGCAGAGAGTGCGGCGATGTCGAGGGTGTAGCGGGTGTAGCGCTCGGTGACGGCTGTGGGCGGATCTCCCGCGGCGAGGAACACCTTGCCGACCGCGGTCGCGTGCAGCGGGAACCTGTCGCCGATCTCGACAGCAGTGCCGTCGCGCCGCGGGCCGAGCGCCCGGTCGACGATCACCACAGCACCTCCGACGGCTGCGCCCAGCACGACAGTGCGGCCACTGGCAGCGGCGAGACTCCGTAGGTGCCATGTGGTTTCCCGTTGGATTCGCTGGACGCAGGGCGCATGCGATCCGATTGCCCACATCCGCATCCCGACGCGATAGCTGCCGTCTTCGAGACGGTCGAGCGCACCCCAGTCGACCAGTTCGCGGACCATCCGCAGCGTGGTGGCGGACGACAGGCCGCACCGCCGCGCGATCTCGTTGAGTCTCAGCGGTGACGCGGAGTCCTCGAACGCTTCGAGAATGCTGAACAGGCGCCGGGCGACTCCCGTTCGAGTAGCGCTGGTCATGAGCTCGACCTCCGTGACATGGACAACACGATTTCAACCAATGAAATTCGAACGTAGACCCGAACAGCCCTGACGCGAAGAGTTCTGCGCACAGCATTCGTCCACCTCAGAAAGTTCCGAAGCCCATGTCTGCTTCTCGAATCGTGCGCGCGGCAGGCGCGATCCTCGCCGCGAGTGTCACCGCGTCCGGTCTCGCCGCCTGCTCCGACAACTCGACCGGCCCACGCTCGCTGCGGATCGCACTGTCCGCGGACCCGCAATGCCTGGATCCGCATCAGGCCCCCTACACCGAATCCCTGCACGTGGGTCGGCAACTGGTCGCCAACCTCACCGACCAGGACCCGCAGACCGGCGAGATCGTGCCCTGGATTGCCACCGAGTGGACGGTATCCGACGATGCCTCTCGTTTCCGGTTCACGCTCCGCGACGACGCCACCTTCAGCGACGGCACCCCGATCGATGCGGCGGCCGTGGCCGCGAATTTCGAGGACCTACGCGATCTCGGTGCGAAATCCCCGTTCGGGCTCTCGTATGTCAGCGGACTGCGGAGCATCGAGACCCCCGATGCTCGCACTGTCGAGTTCGCGTTCGACGTACCGAACGCGCAGTTCCTGCAGGCGACGTCGATGGTGACCACGGGGCTTCTCGCCCCGGCGACACTCGATACGAGCCCGGAGGAGCGATGCACCGGGCAGCTGATCGGGTCTGGCCCGTTCGTTCTGGACCAGTACGCCCCGAACGCGTCTGCCACCCTGTCGTCGCGTACCGACTACAGCTGGCCCGGCACCACCGCGACGCACACCGGTGCCGCGGCGATCGAACGACTCGAGTTCACGGTCATGACCGAGTCGGGGGTGCGGTCGGGAGCTTTGCAGACCGCCCAGATCGATGTCGATACCGATGTTCAGGCGCAGGATGAGTCGGCGCTGTCCGCGGCAGGCATCGAAGTGTTCGCGCGTGCTCGCCCCGGCATCGTCTACACGCTCCTCGCCAACGACCAGAGCCCCGCACTGTCGGATCCCGCAGTGCGACGCGCCGTCAACCACGCGATCGATCGACCGGAACTGGCCTCGGTACTGTCGCAGCACGAGAGCTACGCCACCAGCGTGCTGTCCGCAGCGACACCCGGCTACGTCGACCTGTCCGCCGAGCTCGCCTACGACCCGGATCGCGCGGCCACCGAGCTCGACGCCGCCGGGTGGCTGCAGGGGCCGGACGGCATCCGTGTCCGTGAGGGGCGCCCGCTGACCCTGCGTCTGGTGTTCGCGGCGACCGAGACCCGCTCGGACGTGTACGAGATCGTGCAGCAGCAGCTGGCCCGCGTCGGAGTGGACTTCCGGCTGGTGCCGCTGCACACGGGGGCGAATCTGGAAGCGCAGAACAACGGTGACTACGATTTCGTGTGCTGGGCGGTGACGCGACCCGATCCGGAGGTCCTGAACACCGTGTTCTCGTCGGCGAGTGCCGGCAACCCCAACCGGCGCACCGAGCCCGCCCGTATCGATGCGCTGCTCGACGAGCTGGGAGGCGTCACAGAACCGTCGTTGCGCCAACGTCTCACCGACGAAGCGGCGCGCGAGGTGATCGATCAGGGATATGCCATACCTCTGGTCGAGCAATCCGCTGTTGTCGGCACGTCCGCGTCGGCCGACGGCATCGTGCTCGATGCGTCGAGCCGGCCACTCTTCTACGGAGCGAGGTTCGCATCATGACCGGATGGAACAACTGGGCCACCGGCGCGTCGGTCACGGCGACGGATTTCGTTCGCAGCGCAGGCGGCCTCATCGGCGCTGTGCTGGTCCATGTTCCCGGCGAGCAAGTGCGGAAGGACCTCCTCGCCGGCCTCGCCGCATCGCTCGCCACGGCCGGGCGCGAATCCGTCCTCGGAGTCGAGCACTTCGAGCGCACCGGTGACGACCGTCGGCGGGAACTGGCGCGGCAGGCTCGCGTGATCGGTTCCGGTATCACGACGCTCGCCGAGAAGTCTGCAGTTCCGGTGTGCGGAGTGGTGTTGCGTAGCAACTGCGAGGGACATCTGTGGACGCCGGCTGCAGCCGCTCACCTCGCGCGGACGCCGAACGCTCCGGTGTTGATGCAGCTGTACAACGAGTGGCTGCACCAACTGGTGCTCCTCCGCGACGCGCTGCTGCCGTTCCACAACTGGGAGCAGGTTCGGCTGCGCGTCGACGAGCACGGTCTGCGCCGCATCGAGGATCCGCGCCGCGCGTTTCTGACCGACTATCTCACCCGCTCTCCCCGACATGACGTGGTCGTGCAGCTCGCGGCCTGGGCGGTATCGGAGTTCCGGGTTCCGCAACGTGCCTACGGTTTCCGCGTCGAGGACGGTACAGCGCTGCCCTCGGTGGTGACGGGTTCGCCGCTCCACTCGCCGCGCGGCCTGCTCGACTGGTCCGATGCCGCAGACGGTGAGCCGACGGCGTTCGTGCCGGTCGTCGACGACTACCTGGCAATCCCCACCGCCGAACCGGCATCATCCGGACGGCAGAGGCAGCCGGAGTACATGCTCGTGGAGACGGGCGGAGGTGCCGGGCGCTCTCGGCTGACGCTGCGGTCCGATCACGCGCCGGACGTCGATCTCGGTCAGGCGCTGCGAGGACACCGGTATGCCTATCTCGCTGTCGGCGGAGAACCGCACACACCCGATGGAAGTGGTTCCCAGTACACGGCGCCGCAGGTGCTGGCGACAGACGGCCTCGTCGACTTCCCTTCCGGAACACACTTGATCGACGATGTGCCGGACCGACAGGTCCTGGCGCTTCTCGGAAAGATAGTGCCGCACAATATAGTTCTCTGGGACGGCCGAGACTGGACCCGCGCAGCAGGTGCGGGGAAGGCCGGGCCACCCCGGGTGGTGGTGCGTGTCGCCTGACGGGGTACCTCTCGTCAGGGTGACGGTGTGTACGTCATTGACCCGGAACGGTATTTCGGCGAAACTGACCAACCATGGGGATCGTAGGGGTGGGCATCGATGGTGTGAGCACGCTACGTCAACATCTCGGTCGCTGGATTCAATCCAAGACCATCAAAGGGCTCGAACCCGGACCGTACGACATCGAGGTCCGTAAGAATCTCCGGGTTCCGATGGACGACGGCGTCGTGCTCCTCGCCGACCTCATCACCCCACTCGGCGATACCGATCCGCGCCTGCCCACCGTCGTGATTCGCGGCCCATATGGACGCAGCGGCGGGGTGGCAGGTTCGGCGCGGGCTCTGGCCCGCGAGGGTTTCCGGGTGTTGTTCCAGAGTTGCCGAGGCACGTGGGGGTCCGGGGGAGTCTTCACCCCGCAGATCGACGAACAGCGCGACGGTCTGGCCACGCATCGTTGGGTCCGCGACCAGCCGTGGCACACCGGTCCGATCGCGACCTACGGCGCCAGCTACATGGGATTCACCCAGTGGGCGGTGGCGGCAGAACTCGAACGCACCGACCCCGACAACGCCCCGAACGCGCTCTGTCTGCTCGTCACCATGCCCGACTTCGGTGCCACCACCTGGGACAATGGCGCTTTCTCCATGCGCAATGCGCTGGGCTGGACGCAGATGATGGACCGCATGAACCACCGGGAGATGCTGCCCCTGCTGTTGGGGCTACGCGGCCCGGATTCGAAACTGCGGAAGGCGTTCGACGTGCTGCCGCTGACCGCCGGCGACGTCGCAGCGAACGGACGGAAGGTCGACTGGTACCAGGATTGGGTCGCCCGCGAGGACCTCGCCGACCAGTACTGGACCCAGCAGTCGCATACCGCGTCCGTTCCCGAGGTCGCCGCGCCGATCTTCATGGTCACCGGCTGGTACGACATCTTCCTGCCCTGGCAGTTACGCAACTACGCCCAACTCGTCGAGGCCGGCAGGCCGCCGAGCCTGACGGTGGGGCCGTGGGCTCACCAGTCCCGCGGTATGGCCGCGCCGACGATCACGGGGGCAGTCGAGTTCCTGAAGGAGCAGTTCGCCGACGCGCCCACCACACGCGTCGCACCGGTTCGTGCGTTCCGCACCGGTGCCGACGAGTGGCACGATCTGCCCACGTGGCCACCCCAGGGCGTCTCCACCGAATCGCTGTTCCTCCAGCCCAGCGGCAGGTTCGGGCCCGACAAGCCCGCTGGTGGCAGCACTACCTACGTCTACGACCCCTCCGATCCCACCCCTGCCCTCGGCGGCCCGAGCCTGGATCCGAAATCGGATCCGGCGGACAACACCGAACACGAACGACGGGCCGATGTGGTGGTGTTCCGCGGCGACGCACTCGCCGAACCCCTGACTGTCGCCGGTGAACCTGTCGCCCGAATCCGATTCCGCTCGTCTCGGCCCAGCGCCGACCTGTTCGTCCGCATCTGCGATGTGCATCCGGACGGCCGCGCGATGACGGTCTGCGACGGTATTCGCCGGATCGGCTCCGTCGGAACGAAAGCCACCGATCCCGAACCGGATTCGGACGGATTCCGCATCGTCGAGGTCCGCCTGTGGCCCACCTTCCACGAATTCGCCGCCGGTCACCGCGTCGGGATCCAGATCAGCTCCGGCGCGCACCCCCGCTACGCCCGCAACCCTGGGTCGGGTGAACCCGCAGCCACCGCGACCACCCTGCACCGGGCAGAACAGGAAATCTCCCACGAGTCGGCCACGCCGTCGTGTATCGATCTCCCGACGTGGTCGCGCTGAGCGCATTGTCTCCGTTCGCGCGGGGTGGACCGCACTGATCGGGAGCGATCTCATGTTCTCGATCCAACAGGGTGTGGATTCCCGGATAACGGGGAACCCTCCTCACGTCTGTCTTGCGACGCGACGAGCACGGAGGCGCCATGCCAGCGGAAAGCTCCCACCCGGACCCTCGCGCAGTGGAACCGGAGCACACCGCGGACGGACGTATCGTCGAGACACGATCCGAGGACTTCGCGCACGCGCGTAGTCTCCCTGTCGATCCGGATTGGTTCAAAACCGCGGTGTTCTACGAGGTGCTCGTACGCGCGTTCAACGACTCGAATCAGGACGGCACCGGCGATCTCCGCGGGCTGACCGAGAAGCTCGACTACATCGCCTGGCTCGGCGCCGACTGCATCTGGCTGCCACCCTTCTACGACTCTCCGCTGCGCGACGGGGGCTACGACATCCGCGATTTCCGCGCGATACTGCCGGAATTCGGTACCGTCGACGACTTCGTGACGTTCCTCGACGAGGCCCACAAGCGAGGAATTCGCGTCGTCACCGACCTGGTCATGAACCACACCTCCGACACCCACGCATGGTTTCAGGACTCGCGTACCGACCCCGACGGCCCGTACGGCGATTTCTACGTGTGGTCCGACTCCGATACCGGGTACCAGGATGCGCGCATCATCTTCGTCGACACGGAGTCGTCGAACTGGACGTGGGACCCCGTCCGCAAGCAGTACTTCTGGCATCGCTTCTTCTCGCACCAGCCGGATCTGAACTACGACAACCCTGCCGTGCAGGACGCGATGCTCGACGTCCTGCGGTTCTGGCTCGACCTCGGCATCGACGGATTTCGCCTCGACGCGGTGCCGTACTTGTTCGAGCGTGAGGGCACGAACTGCGAGAACCTGCCCGAGACGCACGCTTTCCTGAAGAAGTGCCGCGCGGTGATGGACGCCGAATATCCGGGCCGGGTCATGCTGGCAGAAGCGAACCAGTGGCCGACCGACGTGGTCGAGTACTTCGGCGAACCCGAGATCGGCGACGAATGCCACATGGCCTTCCACTTCCCGTTGATGCCGCGGATCTTCATGGCGGTGCGACGACAGAGCAGGTTTCCGATTTCCGAGATCCTCGCCCAGACGCCGCCCATCCCGCGGACCGCCCAGTGGGGAATATTCCTCCGTAACCACGACGAACTGACCCTCGAGATGGTGACCGACGAGGAACGCGACTACATGTACGCCGAGTACGTCACCGATCCGCGGATGCGTGCGAACATCGGGATCCGCCGGCGTCTGGCCCCGTTGCTCGAGAACGACCGCAACCAACTTGAACTGTTCACAGCGTTGCTGCTGAGTCTGCCCGGTTCGCCGGTGCTGTATTACGGCGACGAGATCGGTATGGGCGACAACATCTGGCTCGGTGATCGCGATGCGGTGCGCACACCCATGCAGTGGACGCCCGATCGCAACGCGGGCTTCTCCCGAGCCGACCCGGCACGCCTGTATCTGCCGACGATCCTGGACCAGACCTACGGGTATCAGGCGGTCAACGTCGAGTCGCAGCTCAATTCGACGAACTCGTTGTTGCACTGGACGCGCCGGATGATCCAGGTGCGTAGGCAGCATCCTGCGTTCGGCAAGGCCGCGTTCACCGAACTCGGCAGCGCCAATCCCGCGGTGCTGTCGTATCTGCGGGAAATGGACCCCGGGCCTGGCCGCAACTACAGCGACGTGATCCTGTGCGTGAACAATCTGTCGCGATATCCGCAGGCCGTGGTGCTGGATCTGTCGAGGTTCGCCGGGTGGATTCCGGTGGAGCTCACAGGGTCCGTGCCGTTCCCGCGGATCACGGACGAGGGGTACATGATCACGCTTCCCGGGCACGGGTTCTTCTGGTTCGCGCTGCAGCCGGATCCCGCGCGCGAAGGTCCCGGAGTGCATCCGGTCAGCAGCGAGGCGGAAGCGGCGGTGCAGCCATGACCGAACAGAACGGACGGTTGTATCCGGATTCCGAACTCGAAGCCCAACTGGTGGAGTGGCTGCCGCATCAGCGGTGGTTTGCCGCGAAGGGGCACACGATCACCGGCGTGAGAGTTGTATTGCGGCAACCCCTGGCCGAGGAGCCGGGGTTCGGTGCAGACCACCTGCTCGTGGCGGTCACGTTCGATTCCACACCCGAGCAGATCTATCAGGTGCCACTCGGTTATCGATCGCATCTGCCGGACGAACTGGTACCGGCGACGATCACCGCGCCGGACAAGGCGGCCCGCCACTCCGTGTTCGTGTATGACGGGCTACGCGACCAGGAGGTCATCGGTCTGTACGCACAGAGCCTGGCGCTCGGCGGAACCCGCGGCCCCATCGACCTACACACCGTTCCGGGGACGCAGATCGAGCCGGGGATGCGGGGGCGTGCACTGAGTGCAGAACAGTCGAACACCTCTGTTGTGCTCGGGGAACAGTTGCTGCTCAAAATGTTCCGTCGTGTCACGCTGGGGATCAATCCCGACGTCGAACTCCACCTCGCGCTCGCCGAGGTGGAGTGCCGGTCGGTGGCGCCGATACGCGCGTGGATCGAAGCGGACATCGACGGCGTCCGTACCACCCTCGCGATGGTTCAGGACTTTGCGGCGAACTCCGCCGACGGCTGGTCGATGGCGCTCGGAAGCGTCCGGGACCTGCTCATCGAAGGGGATCTGCGCGCCGACGAGGTCGGTACGGACTTCGCGGGTGAGGCGCACCGGATGGGCGTCGCGGTCGCCGAGGTCCACGCTCATCTCGCCGCTGGTCTCGGTGAATCGGAGCGCTCGGCGGCGGAGCTCGCCGCGGGAATGGTCGGGCGACTCGAGGCCGCGGCCGCCGAAGTGGACGAACTCGCTGCCTTCGTGCCCGACCTGCGGGCGTTGTTCGGCGAGGTCGCGATGCTCGGCCCGGTCGCGGTGCAGCGTATCCACGGCGATCTGCATCTCGGTCAGGTGCTGCGGACACCGGAGCGGTGGCTGCTCATCGACTTCGAGGGGGAGCCGGCGAAGTCGCTCGCGGAACGCCGGCGCCCTGACACGACGCTGCGAGACGTAGCCGGGATGCTGCGGTCCTTCGACTACGCGGCGCACCATTCGGTGCGCGAGCGCGAGCCCGACGGTGTCGCGACGCAACGGGAGTTCCGGGCGGGGGAGTGGGCGCAGCGCAATTCCGCCGCGTTCTGCGACGGATATGCCGCCACGTCCGGATCCGATCCGCGGGGGATCGGTGCACTACTTCGCGCGTACGAGGTGGACAAAGCGGTATACGAGGTGGTGTACGAGGCGCGGAACCGGCCGACGTGGTTGAGGCTGCCCCTCAATGCGATTCGACGACTGACCCAGCCATGAGGGGCAGGGTGCCGTTCGCTGATCTCGGTCGTATCGTGACGCGCTTCATGAGGTAGATCGCGGACAGCTATATTGCGCACAATATAACTGTGCACTACATTCGGTGCCGTGTCCGATCACTTCGCACTCGACGAGCAGGTGTGCTTCGCCCTGTACCGGGCGTCGCGCGCCACCACCGCCGTGTACCGGCCCCACCTCGAGCGGCTGGGCGTCACCTACCCGCAGTACCTCGTACTACTGGCGCTCTGGGAACGGGACGCACGCGGAGTGCACGATCTGTGCGACGCCCTCGATCTCGATACCGGCACGCTGTCGCCGCTGCTCAAACGGCTCGAGACCGCCGGGCTCGTCGAACGTCGACGGCAACGCGCCGACGAACGCCGAGTCGTCGTTCACCTCACCGATGCCGGCAACGCGCTCCGCGAGGAGGCCGAGGACATCCCCGGCTGCATCGCGCGCGCAAGTGGGCTCGGCGTCGACGAACTGGTCGCGCTTCGAGACACGCTTCACCAGCTGACCGCCGCGCTGCAGGACGCAACCGGCGGAACCTCCGAAGAAGGGTAAGACCCGTCATGAAGATCATCTACACCGCAGAAGCCCTCGCCACCGGTGAGGGACGCAACGGCCACGCCCGCACCAGCGACGGAAAGCTCGACGTGAACCTTGCGATTCCCAGCGAAATGGGTGGCAACGGCGAGGGCACCAACCCCGAGCAGCTATTCGCCGCCGGATACGCGGCGTGCTTCCACTCCGCCCTGCAGATGGTCGCGCGTCAGGAAGGCGCCGACGTCAGCGATTCTGCAGTCGGTGCTCGTGTCGGTATCGGCCCGACGGACGCGGGCGGTTTCGCGCTCGCGGTGACCCTCGAGGTCTCACTGCCGAATCTGACGCGCGACAAGGCGCTCGAACTCACCGAGAAGGCGCACCAGGTCTGCCCGTATTCCAACGCGACGCGTGGCAACATCGACGTCGTGCTCGAGGTGGCGGAAGACTAGATCCGTCTACCTCTGCCGGTTGTGCACGGTGGACATCGCGCCCGGATTGTCACGGCGCAGATCGAACTTTGGTTGGATCAACGTCGCTATACGCCGTTGACGTAACCAAGAAATCCGAGCGATCCCGAATCGGGTGTGAGCGCGGACGTCCAGCTTTGCACTGCATATGGTGCAGGTATTCGCCGACTGGAGCTGCGACGGCGACCTACTCTGGTGAAATGACAATTCTCGTGACGGGAGCAACCGGAAACGTCGGCAGACTCGTGGTGGACGAACTGATGCGCGCTGATGCCCCACACGTGCGCGCCTTGACGGTGAACCCCACGCGGGCGGCGCTACCCGGCGACGTGGAAGTCGTCGAAGGGTATGTGGGCAAGCCTGATTCACTCAGCGGGGTGTTCGACGGCATCGACACCGTGTACCTCGCGCCGGTCCCCGCGGCAGCGCGGGAAGTCGCGATCCTCGCGCGCGACGCCGGGGTGCGCCGGTTCGTCACCCTCACCGGCGCCCCGGGAACCGACTGGTACGGCATCGAGGCCGACGTCGAAGCGTCCGGCCTCGAATGCACCCACCTCGAACCAGGCGAGTTCATGACCAACGCGACCATCTGGGCAGAGCAGATATGCACGACGGGTGAGGTCCGCGGCACGTATCCGACCGCGGCGAATGCCCCGATCGCGCTCGAAGACATCGCTGCGGTTGCGGCGCAGGCACTGCTCGGCGAGTCCCATTCCGGCCGAACGTATGAACTCACCGGGCCACAGTCGCTGACCCATCCGCAGATGGTTCATGACATCGGTTCGGCGCTCGGGCGCCACGTGCCGTTCGTCGAGGTGCCGCGGGAGGAAGCGGAAGCGGTGCTTGCTCGCTCGATGGGTGAGTACGCCGGGTGGTATCTGGATGGTCGGGCGCTGCTCGTCGATCATCCACAATCGGCATTGACGACGGTCGAGGAGATTCTCGGCCGGCCCGCGACGACCTTCGCTCGGTGGGCCGCCGCGAATGTCGAGTTGTTTCGCTGACTCGTAGAGCGCCTCACTCGTGCGGCGTGCCGAGTTCGCCACCTGGGGACAATTCCACCGCGTCGATACCTGCCTGCTGGGCATGGTGGACGAACTCGGCTCCGGGGCCGAAGAACAATCGGGGGCGCACGGCGTCGAGGCCGACCGGCCACAGGGTGCCGTAGTGGATCGGTACTGCCAGTCCCGCAGCCACGAGACGCGCGACGACCGCGGCTCGGGACGGGTCGAGGTGACCGTTGCCGAGGGTGGGGCCCCAGCCGCCGACGGGAAGCAACGCGATGTCGACGGGGCCGACGTGGTCGGCAAGGCCCGGATACAGATCGGTGTCACCGGCGAAGTAGGTCCGGCGGTCGCCCTCGACGACGAAACCGATCGCCTGAGCGAGCTCCGGGCCGCGTCGCCAGCGCCGGCCGTCGTGCCGGGCGGGCACGGCTCGGACGGTGACGCTGCCGATCCGTATCTCTTCGCCGATGCGCAGCGGCACCAGGCGGTCGGCGAACCGGCGCAGTGCGGGCAGACCGTCGATCGCTCCCCACGGGGTCACGATCGGAATGCTCGGATCGAGCAGCCGCAACGACGGTAGATGTGTGTGGTCTGCGTGCAGATGCGAGAGCAGGACCGCGTCCGGGTTTCGCACGTGCGGCCCGCTGGGAGTGGGGCCCCGTCGGCGGCGCAGATGCGCGACGCGGTCGGTCAGCACCGGATCGGTCAGGACGACCGTCCCCCGATCCGCGATCAGCGTGCTGGCATGTCCGAGCCAGCGCACACCGGACGGGGCGTCATCTCGGCCCGCGGTGGTGTTCACGCCCCTTACGATTCCAGACGAGGGGAGGGACTGAGATGCGCACGGTGAGTGGGATGGTTCGAGTGCTCGTCGAGTTCCTTGTGCTGTGGAGTTTGTCGGCGCTCGCGATCATCGTGCTCGACCGCATCCTCGGTGGCATCACACTGGATCCGTCCGGGTTCGCTCCGATTCCGACCCTTCCGGCCGCGTTGGCGCTGTCGTTGGTCTTCGGGCTGCTCAACGCGGCGCTGTGGCCCGTGATGATGCGGTTGATGTCATGGATCGGGCCCGTACTGTTGTTCGTCGGGGTGTTCGTGGCCGGTGGACTGATCATGCTGCTCACGCTCTACCTCGTACCGTTGGCGTCGGTGGACCGATGGCAGGATGCGTTCTTCCTCGCGGCGCTGCTCTCGCTGTTCACGTCCGTGGTCTCGGGAGCCATCGCTTCCCGCTCCGATAACGCATACCGGTTGATGCAGGTACGCCGACAACGGTTCCGATTGCGTCGCCACAGGGTGCTCGCGGACGCGTCCCCGGGGTTGTTGTGTGTCCAGATCGACGGCCTCGGCTACGACGTGCTGCGCCGCGCGATCGCCGACGGTGTGACTCCCGGGTTGGCGAAGTTGGTGCGTGAGACCCACCGCCTGATGCCGTGGCATACGGACTGGAGCAGCCAGACGGGCGCGACCCAACTCGGCGTGCTGCACGGCTCGAACCACAACGTGCCTGCCTTCCGCTGGTACGACAAGAGCACCGGACGGGTCTCGGTGTTCAGCAACCCGGCCGACAACGAACAGCGAGAACTCGAACGCAGCGACATTCCCGGGCTGCTCGCGCGCGACGGTGCGAGCCGCGGGAACCTGTTCACCGGGGGCGCGCACGACAACGTGCTCGTCGTCAGCCGCATGCGTGGTGCGCGCCTCGGTGGCGGTGCCGGCTACCGCGACTATTTCGCCGATCCGGCGAGCGCACTGCGCACCGTCATCAGGATGGTCGCGGAACTGCAACGGGAAATACGTCAGTCTCTGCGGCAGAAGCGAAAAGATATCCGGCCGCGGGTGCCGCGGGGCGGGGTGTACCCATTCGTCCGAGCGTTCGCGACGGTGCTGGCCACCGACGTCGCCGCTGCCGCGGTGGTCGGAGATCTGATCAAGGGACGCAGCACCGTCTATCTCGATCTGATCGGGTACGACGAGGTGTCGCACCACTCCGGTATCTCCCGGCCCGAGACCCTTGCGGTGCTGACCAAACTCGACGACGTCGTCGAGATGCTGCTCGCGGTGGTGGCGCAGGCCGACCGGCCGTACCGCGTGGTGGTGCTGTCCGACCACGGCCAGAGTCAGGGCGCGACCTTTCTGCAACGCTACGGGGAAACACTGGGGCAGTTGTTGATCCGGCTGGCATCAAGGAGCAAATCGGACGCTGTCCGGCGTCACTGGTACGAGCGTCGATCCGAGGTGCCTTCCCAGCCGGGAGCGGAAGGGCGTGGCTACGCCGCGGCCAGTGTGCATTCGCCGACCGCCGGTGAGGAGGCGCACCCGTCTACGGGTGAGCCGATCGTGCTGGGCTCGGGCAACCTCGGTCTGATCTACTTCCCGCACCTGCCCGGTCGCGCCGACATCCATGCCATCGAGGCTGCCCACCCCGGGCTACTCACCGGCTTGCGTGAACATCCCGGGATCGGCTTTCTGCTCGTCGCGGCGCCTGGCGGATCTGTGGTGCTCGGGCCCCACGGACAGGTCGACCTGACCACCGGCGAGGTGACCGGCGAGGACCCGCTGGCGGTGATGGGCGACGACGCGCTGGCGAAGGTGCGTCGCACCGACACCTTCGACAACGTCGCCGACATCATGGTCGGCGGCGCGTACTGGCCCGACACCGACGAGGTTGCGGCGTTCGAGGAGCAGGTCGGTTCGCACGGTGGGATGGGCGGCCCGCAGAGCACGCCTTTTCTCATCTACCCCGCAGACCTGCCTGCACCACCTGCGCCGCTGCACGGAGCTGAAACCGTGCACAAGGTGCTGGTCGGATGGCGGGATCATTCGACCGGGCCGCACACAGAGGAAACACGGCACGACACGGCAACCCGCGGGGGCAATCTGGGGCGCGCGAGGCACCGAGGCTGATTGCGGAAAGGCGGCACGATCCTTGCGATTCCCTCGACGCCGTCCTGCCCCAATCTCTCCGCTCAGAGCGGCTTCCATGCGCAATACACTGGCAGGCGTGGAACCGGTCGTCGATTATTCCACCCGCGCAGTAGCGGAACCGCTGCGCGGACTGGTCGACGGCTACCTCGGCTATCGCATGGCGGGGTTTCCCGCGGGAATCCATCGCGGGCTGCCGTCGCGGCACATGACGTTCATCGTGAGTATCGGAGCCCCGATCGTCGTGTGCGCGCAGACCTTCCGGCGCAACATCCCGACAGCTATCGGTGTGTACTCAGCGGTCTGCAGGCGTCGACCGCGCTGATCGCTCATGATGGCAGTCAGGAAGGCGTCGTGATCGAACTGTCGCCCGTGGGGTGTCGCGCCCTGTTCGGAATGCCGGCGGCCGAGTTGTGGGACGGCTCCTTCGAATCCGCCGACGTGCTGGGACAGGTGGGGGACGAGCTCTGGGAGCGACTGCAGAGCCCCGCCGGCCGGTCCGAGCGGTTCGAGGTGTGTGACCGGGTCCTGCTCCGGCTGCTGCGGGAGAAGACCGTTGCTCGCGAGTTGGCGGCCACGTGGCAGGGGATCGTGGAATGCGGCGGGGCGCTACCCGTCTCCCGGTTCGCCGCGCTGCTGCAGGGGTGGGCGGACGCCATCGTCGCCGACGACGCCGACCGGATCGCGCTTTTGCCGAGCCCGACTGGAAGCTCGTCGGGCCTGAGGGAGGCCCGATCGGACGCGACTCGTTCCTCGCGTTCGTCGCCTCCGGAGACCTGACGCATTCGGCAATGGACTTCACGGTGCTGGACGCGCGGGTGTACGGCGACGTCGCGGTGATCCTGGCGCACGGCACCAACCAGGGGAAGTGGCGCGGCGAACCGTTCATATCAGACGAATGGGTGACAGATGTGTTCGTTCGGCGTCCAGGTGATCTCGAAGACCACTCGTACGGCGGCCGCAGTTTTTCCTCGGACGACCCCGAGGGCCACGCGTGGACTTTCGGGCAGACGATCCGCGAGGTGGCACCCGAGGACTGGGGGGCCGTCGCTACCTGAGGACTCGGTGTAGCCACGTTCGAAGTGATGTTTCCCCACTCCGGCGCCGGGGAACCCGGTGGGCATGTCCGTCCTTGTCGCAACGGAGAGCACCCGAGGCACTACCCGGCGCGCCGCCACGGTGATCGCGGGGTCGCTGGCCCAACACGGATTCGATGTCACACTGGGCACCCTGTCCGACCTCGAACGGGCCGCGGAGTTCGAGGCCATCGTCATCGGGAGCGACACGGAGGGTGACGGCTGGCCCGACGTCGCGCGAGAGGCGTGCAGACGTCACGCCCCCGCACTGACACAACGGCTGGTCTGGCTGTTCTCCGGCTCTGCGCCCGACGACACGTCGAGCGGAAACATCGACCTGTCCGAACTGGCGGAGACGGTCACGGCACGGGACTACAAGTACTTCCCGACGACCGATACCGAGCGGATCCTCTCGTGGACGGCGTTCATCGCCGATGAACTCCTTGGGCACAGCTGACCTACGCCGGTCGGTTCACCGTCGTCCTCAGACGCCTACGTGCTCCACGATGATCTGTTTCGCCGCGCTCCACGCGGGTGAGTGAACGTCCCCGAACTCGCCGTGCCCGAGCCCGTCGAGCATGTGCAGCTCGGCAGGATCGCCGGCGGCCTGGGACGCCTGGACGTACGTGCGTGACTGCACGGGGTTCACGGTCTGATCTGCGGTACCGTGCACAGCCGTCACCGGCAGGCCGACGGGAAGATGCTCGATGGGCGAGGCGATTGCGTAGCGGTCGGGATGGTCGTCGGGCATGCCGTCGAGCAGTTCGCGTACGAACCCGTCGTGCCCGGCAGTGGCAGCCAGCGACAAATCGAACACCCCGGCCATGATGGTCGCGCTCACCGGACGAATCTCAGGTTGCGAACCCGGGGCATCCGGGGGAAGGGTATGACGTCCTGCGATCCAGGCGGCGAGATGCCCTCCTGCCGAATGTCCGGCGAGGTGCACTCGTTCCAGATCGAGGCTCCCACCGGCCGCGTCCTGCACAGAAGTCGCGAGTGCTTCGGTGGCGTCGTCGGCATCGGCGAGCGTGATCGGCCATCCTCCGGCACCCTCGACACGACGGTATTCGATGTTCCAGACCGCGATGCCTTCGTCGGCAAGCGATTGCGAGAGCGGCTCGAAATACGACAGATCGTGATCTTCGAGCCAGCCTCCACCGTGAACCATCACCACCACCGGGTGCGGGCCGTCGCCGCCGGGCAGGTGAAGGAATCCGTAATTGTCGGCGCCGTCTCCGTAGGAGACACGTAGTGTTGCCGGCTGCGTGTCGTGCTCGGCTACTGCGGTGTCACCCGAAGAGTTCGAACAGCCGGCGACAACGGCGACGGCCGTCAGGAATACCGCAGTTCTCAGCCTTGTTGGTCGGGTCGACTTCATTCGGCACACCTTTGTTGTCGAAGCGCGGGAGTTCACCGCCGCTGGTCATGCTGCAATACTGCACGACTTGTCGCTCGGGTCACGTGAGAAACAGACAACACTGCCGTTACAACAGACGGAATTTGTCGGAAACCGCGTACTGGACCCCATCGTTTCACGTGCCGACGATAATCCGAGGCTCGTACAATTCGTGCGCCGACAACCTGTCGCGTTGCTCGGGCGCACCGTCGTCGATTCTCTGATTGTCGCCCTGTGTGTCGACCACGGGTATCGGCCTGTGACCGAACCGCCGACAGATCGGCACGCGTCCGCACGTGAAAGTCACGCCCAGAAATGGGAACTCGTCGGAATCAGAGTGTTGGTCGCGTAGTGGATCGGATGGCGAGACATCGGCACGACTCTCGAGTGTGCGGAGAGTTCGACCGCGATCTGGATTGCGGAGTTGGCGGCGCCGACCACCACGACACGGTGGTCGGGGAGCGGTACGAGGCAGCGTGGATCGTCTGATGGTCAGGGCAGCGGCTCACCGGTCTCGAGCAAAGTCTTCAGACTGGACATGAACGCCGGCCAGCCGTGCTGGACGGACTCCAGAACCTTGCTCTCCGGTCCGATGAAGTCATCGTGGGTCAGCGTCAGCTTGACTGTCTCGCCGTCCTGTTCGAGTTCGAACGTGACCCGCGACGCCGGTTCTTCGGCCAACTCGGCGTACTCGCTGCCGGCGTCGGCTGCGACCTTGAAGGTGTAGGCCAGGTGTTTGCCCGGTTCGGATTCCAACACGACCTCCCCGGTCTCGACCCGGGTGCCGTCCGGGTCGATTGCGATGATCGGTGATCCGACCTGCCAGTCGGATTCCATGGCCATCCCACCGAACCAGCGACGGATGAAGGCGGCGTCGGTAAGTGCTTGCCAGAGCTTCTCGGGGGTGGTCTGGATATACGTGACGTACACGAACGTGGGCTTGCTCATCGGTCGGTCCTCCAGGGATCGTTTCAGGTCCGCGAGCGCGTGGAGGCGTTCGCGGTCGTACTTGCCGATCCAGCGGTCGGCGATCTCGCTGATGGGGGCGGGATTGAGGTAGTGCAGACGTTCCCGACCGTGCCGTACGGTCGCGACGAGGTTTGCGTCGATCAACACGGCGAGATGTTTCGTCACTGCCTGCCGGGACATCTCCAGTCCCTCACGGAGCTCCCGCAGGCTCTGCCCATTACGCATGTTGAGGCGGTCGAGTAGTCGTCTGCGGTTGGCGTCGGAGAGCGCCTTGAATACCTCGTCCATGCCACCATCACCTCTTCAAGCAACCTTTGGGTTGCCTATTCCAAAATAAGCAACCCAAAGGTTGCCTGTCAAGGTCGTCTGGTGCGGCACACGGCACCAGGCGCTGATCGAGGCATCCGGGTCGGAGGCTAACCGCGCGCGGGACGCTCGCGCCGGGCCAACACCTCCACCACTACCGGGGAAGCGAGCTCCACGGCGAGCAGCAGATCATGGAAGCGGTGGGGCCGACCCAGGGTGGCGCGGGTCGCGAGCCGGCCGACACCTCCGAGAGCCATCAATCCGGCGAGGATCCGCATCCGGTTCAGGTCCGGTTCGGGGCGAGCCGTGGCGTCGAGCCAACTCAATCCGTAGCCGGCGAAGACGGGGCCCATGAAGCGCACGTGTGAGTCCACGGTCGCGTCATCGGTCATGCCGGGTTCCGCGGAGGCTCCGCCGACGAGCTGGATGCCTCCGATCGCGATGCAGGTCCATCCGGTCACGCGTCCTAAGATTCTCAGGGCTGACATGAGCCCATACTGACAGACAGGGCGTTCGTCCGGACCGCGCCGACGATGCCGATGATCCACATCAGACGTGAATGCCGAAGGTCTCGATCTTCCGATAGAGCGATGATCGGGCGATTCCCAGCGATTTCGCGGCTGCGACGCGGTTGCCTCCACATTCGCGGAGCGCCACCACGATGGCATCGCGTTCGGCGATTTCCATCGTCGTCATCGTTCGCCGAGGCGCAGAACTGAGTGCGGGTGGCAGATCTGCGGCGGTGATCGCCCCCGCCGGCTTGACACGCAGGGCGAACTCGAGAGTGTCCACGAGTTCGGTGATGTTGCCCGGCCAGTGATACTTCTTCAGCACTCGCAACGCGTCATCGCGAATATCCGACTCTCGGTGAGGTGCACTCTGCCCCAAGCGCATCCGGATGATGGCCGGTATGTCATCGGGGTGATGCCGTAAAGCGGGGACGTCGAGTGTCGTGGCGAAGTTTCGGGCGAGGACCGAGTGCAGGAGTCGACTGCCATCCGTGGATGAAGTGGCGACGATCCACCGTGCGGGATAGCTGCGCTGGTCGGCGGATACCAAATCGGAGACGACCTGGTCCTGTTGTGCGTCGAGTAGATCGATATTGCGCAGAACGATTGTGGTGGCGGAAGACTCGATCGCCTTACTTACGCCCGATTCCACGGGCTGGGTGGCATCGCACTCCACGACGACGATCGGTGCTTGCGGATTCTTGTACAGGTGCGCGCCGCGGGCAAGGGTGAGCCTGCCGCTTCCGCCTTCTCCTCGCAGGATCGTGTTGGCCTCTGACGAGGCGAGCGCGATCAGCTCACTGCTGCACCGCGCCCACTGTGGTGACGAACCGGTCGACCCCGGCAGCACGGGAATGCTTCGGTGGCGTGTGATCGCGCGTGTGGGGTGCGGGGACCGTTCGACTTCCAGGATCACGCCCGCGACCTCGACACCGTCCTCGATGATGTTGCGCTTGACCGTGATACTTCCGCCCGAGGGCAGGTGAAGGTCGAGTTGGGTGATCTGCGAAGGGCCGAGCAGTGCATGCGCCTCCTCGCGGAGGAACGCTTCATCGATCGGATCGAGCAGGCGAGAGCCGATGGAGTTCGACATGAAGACACCGCAGCTCAGTGAGTACACCGCGGCCTGCCGCCGCCGACAGGCTGCCAGAAACTCTCCCAGTACGAGCTGTTGCTTCTCCGATCCCGTCGAACGGAGTGCGGATTCGATGTCCCGGGCAGCTCCGAGCGCGAGCTGACGCATCAGGGGGTTCGCCTCTCGGGCGAGACCGGTGATGTCGATCAGCCCTTCGACACGCCCGAGAATCGGATTGTGGATAGGTGCGCCGGCGCAGCTGAAATCGTGAATTGCCTCGTGGAAGTGTTCGCGCCCGTTGACGTAGACGGCCATCCCGGTTTCGAGGGCTGTGCCGACGCCATTGGTACCGATGACGTCCTCTGAGTAGTTGAACCCCGGCGCGAAGCAGACACCATCCAGCTTCGCGGCAAGGGCAGGATCGTTGTCGCGGCGCAACATGACCTGCGCATGCTCGTCGGTCAACGCGACGCTCAGCGACATTCCGGACAGGTCGTCGTGAAGGCGATCGAGGATCGGTGAAGCGCATTGGACCAGCCTGCGCCGCAGGTCGAGGTCCTCGACGAACTGGAGACGAGGAGGGTTCGAACCATCCGGTACTACACCCGCCTGGCGAGATCGCTGCCACGACTGGGCGATAAAACTCGAGACGTCGTCGGTTGTGGACAGGGATGAAGCGGGTCGACGGTCGGTGGTCACTCGCCGCCTCCGGTAGTCAGTATCCATCGCATCTCCGTCCTGCGTGTCTCTGCCGTTTCCACATCACTGTGTCGCAGATCACCTGTCTCGAGTGTCCCAGAATGGGACATCGGGTGGGAAACCTGCTCCAACTCGGGGCGGGCTCGAGGTGCGAGGGTGGGTGGCGGAGCCGGACGACTGCGCCTCCCGGACCCAGTGCGTGCATGGTCCGGGAGGCGCGGCCCCAGTTCAGGCGGAGGGAATGAAGCCGTCGGTGACGAACAAGGTGGCGCCGCCAGTGGCGAAGTTTCCGATGTCGGCGGCGGCGGCCTGCCCTTCGGCTGATGCGAGCCCGTCGTCGAGCGCCTGTCTGGAGTCGAAGCTCAGAACGGCTACGAGATAGTAGGGCGCCTGCGACCGGTCGAGCGTGCTGACCTTGCCGGCATGCCAGGTACGCACACCGGGGATCCTGTCGGCCAATGGGCGATGGGTGGCGCTGTAGTACCGGTCGAAGGACTCGGGGTCATCGGGGTGGCCGTAGCAGACGATGAGGTGATGCACTGGATTCCCTTCGAAGATGTGACTGCGCGGTACAGCTGGTCAGATCTCGGTGTCGAGGAGATCTCGGAGATGGCGGTCGATCTGCGGCATATAGGTAGGCGAAACACCGAACAGCCCCAAATGGCCAAGGGTGTCTTCGACGACCCGCAGTTCGCTGTCCTTGATCAATTGCTGCTCGGGCTCACAGTCCCGCACCGGGAACAGCTGATCCTCGTCGATGGGCATGACGAAGGTCTTGGCGGTGATTCGTCCGAGCGCTGCAGTCAGATCGCCGCCGGTGTGACGGGCGACGTCACCGCGCTGCCACGCCCATGACTGAGTGAGGAGCGCGTTGGGATCCATCGCAGTGAAATAGGGCTCGAGAAATCCGGTGAGGAATGCGTCCCTGGAGTCGAAGTCCATTGCCCGCCAGATCTCCTGCTTCCAGAACTCGGTCGAGAAGCCGAGAACTGCCCAGATATGGGCTTGCCGGGTCAGACCGTCGACGACCTGTTCGTGGGAGGTGTACTCACCGCCGTTCCATCCCGGATCCGACTGGATCGCTTCGCGCATGATCTGGGCGATGAGGAAGTCGCCCGGCGTGTTCTGGGCAGTGCCCGCGATAGGTGCGGCACGCAATACCTTGTCGGGGAATCGCACTGCCCATTCGTAAGTCTGCTGAGCTCCCATCGAACCGCCGGTCACGAGCGCAAGCCGCGTGATACCGAAGTGCTCCCGCAGCAAGCGTTCCTGCGCGACCACGTTGTCACCGATACGGACGTGCGGGAACTTCGACATCGCGATTCCTGCGTTGGCGCCGGCGGCGTTGTGCGGTGAAATCGACAGCCCGCTACCGATCTGATCGATGCAGACGATGAAGTATTTCTCCGGGTCGAGTGCGTGGTCGGGGCCGATATAGACATCCCGCCAGATCTGGTGCGTACCCGAATACCACGTCGGGATGAGGATCGCGTTGTCCTTGGCCTCGTTCAAAGCGCCGAAGGTTGCTACCGCGAGTCGGCACTCGGGTATGGAACCGCCTTCCTCCAAATCGAGTGGTCCAATGCTGATCACGTCGTAATCGCCATGAAATTCACTTGTGTAGTACGGGTTCTCGATCATGGTCGTCCTCCTCGGGCGAGCAGATGAAGTGGGTAGTGGGTCAGCTCAGTTGAAAACCTTTGTACCCGGCGGCAGCGGCAGCGAGGGTCTTTTCCCGATAGACGCCGACTCCGCCGATGTAGGACAGCACGCGGCGGGGCTTGCCGGGGACGTTTGCGCCGTTGTACCAAGAGTCGGTTTTCGAGACCAGGGTGGCGTTCGCGGTCTCGTCATGGTGGGCGACCCACTCGTCCTCACCGGCCAGGGTCGGCTCGATGACAGTGTGGTCGTGCGCCCGCATATACCGGATGCATTCGGCTATCCATTCGGTCTGTTGTTGCAGGCAGGTGGTCATATTGCACAGTGCTGCGGACGGGGCCAGAGGCGCACCGGTCGTGAGCATGTTGGGGTAGCCGTGCACCATCAGACCCATGGTCGTGCGGATGTCGCGATTCCAGTCGTCCTTCAGTGACCGTCCGCCGCGCCCGCGGATGTCGATCCGCGTCAATGCTCCTGTGCCGGCGTCGAAACCCGTGGCCATGACAATGACGTCGACCTCGTGCAGCGTGCCGTCGGCCAGAACTATGCCTTCGGGCACGATCCGGGTGATCGGATTGTTGCGGACTCCGATGGCCTCGACGTTCGGGCGGTGATAGACCTCGAGATAGTTCGTTTCCAGGGGCACACGATGCGTGCCGAAGCCGTAGTCGGTGGGGATGAGCAGGTCGCACAGGTGTGGATCCTGGAGGCGTGCGCGCATCTTGCGTCGGACGAACTCCGAGATCTCTTCGCTGATCTCCTCTTCGTAGAACATCTCACCGAACGACGCGAGCCACAGCTTCAATGAGCCGTTCTCGTAGATCTCTTCGAGCACGTCGTTGCGCTGTTCCGGAGTCAGATCTGCCCACACGTGCTCGAAGTCGTATTCGAAGCCGCTGAAGGTGGTCGGCAGTGTCTCTTTCAGCTCGGCGAACCGGTTCTTGTATGCCGCTACGTCCGACTCGTCGAAGGCTGGATTCTTCATCGGTAGCGCGTACTGGGGGGTGCGGATGAACACCTTCAGATGCTCGACCTTGTCGGCGACGGTCTGGATCACCTGGATGCCGGTGGCGCCGACCCCGATGACAGCGACCCGCTTGCCGTCGAGATCAGCACCGTCCTTCGGCCAACGGGAGGTGTGGAAGATCTGTCCGTCGAAATTTTCCTGCCCCTCGAACATGGACGACATCGGAGCCGACAGCATTCCGCTGCAGGCGACCAGGAACCGAGTGGTGATCGTCTCGCCGCGATCGGTCCGCACGACCCACTTCGCGGCGAGTTCGTCGTAGTGCGCGCTGGTGATTCTGGTGGACAGTTGGATGTCGCGGCGAAGATCGAGGGAGTCTGCGATGTAGTGCATCCAGCGCTCGATCTCCGGCTGGCCGGGAAAGCGTTGGCTCCAACTCCAGTTCTTGTACAGCTCTTCTGAGAACAGGTACTGGTAGATGTACGCCTCGGAGTCGAAACGCGCACCGGGATAACGGTTCCAGTACCAGGTACCCCCGACGTCGTCGGCGGCGTCGTATGCGCGCACTCGCAGACCCTGTTCTCGTAGCTGGTGCAGCTGGTACAGACCGGCAACTCCTGCGCCGATGATCAGTGCATCCAGTTCGAGCGATTGCGTTGCGGTTTCCGTAGGTTCAGCATTCGCTGTCGACATCTCGAGCCCTTCCGTGGTGCTGGTCACTGAGATGTCATTGTTGTGAGAGTCGACACGGATGACTGTCCGAACTTCGGACATTTTGTCGATCATCAGGGTGACGCCAGAAACGGCCTGCCGGTAACGGATGTCGCGTCGGGCGAATCAGATGTTTCCGGCGCTACGTTCTGGCGATGGACGGTTCTGCGGAGAATTGTTCACGCAGTCGGCGCTTGAGAATCTTGCCACTGGGGTTCTTCGGAAGGCTGTCGACGATCACGACGTGCTTCGGGACCTTGTAGCCGGCCAGATGTTTCCGGCAGTACGCGACGACGGCGGCTTCGTCGATCTCGGTGTCGGCGACGACGACGGCTGCTGCAACGGCTTCGATCCAGCGAGGGTGGGGAACAGCAAATACCGCTACTTCCTCGACGCCGTCGAGGGCGTAGACAACCTCTTCGACCTCTCGGGTGGCAACATTCTCGCCGCCCGTCTTGATCATGTCCTTCTTGCGGTCCACCACCCACAGATAGCCTTCGTCGTCGAGGTAGCCGAGGTCACCGGAATGGAACCACCCCCCGGAGAACGCCTCTGCAGTTTTCTCGGGCCGGCCGAGATAACCCACCGTGGCGTGCGGACTGCGGTGCACGATCTCGCCGACCTCTCCTGCGGGTAGTGGGCGGTCCTGGTCGTCGACGATGCAAGTTTCCACATTCAACGCCGGCCGACCGGCAGAACCTGCCTTGCGGATCTGGTCTTCCGGACCCAGGGCCGTTGCCAAAGAAGACATCTCGGTCTGACCGTAGAAGTTCCACAGTCGGATTCCGGGAAGTCGGCGATTCATCTCGTGCAGGATCTCGACAGGGAGAGCAGAGGCACCGTAATAACCCTTGCGCAGCGACCCAAGGTCGGTGGTGTCGAAGTTCGGCGAGTTCAGCAAGGCGATCCATACGGTCGGAGGGCAGAACAAATTGGTGATCTGTTCTTCTTCGATGGTGCGCAACAACAATTCGGGGGCCGGTCTGTCGAGGATGACGCTGGTGGCCCCGAGATAGATGTCGGTGCTGAGGAAGTTGTCCAATTGGGCGCAATGATAGAGCGGAAGAGCATGAATTTCCTTGTCCTCGGTGCTCATTCCTCCGGTGACGATGCAACTGATGTACTGCCACATGAGGGACCTGCTGGTGAGCAGAGCCCCTTTCGGGCGTGACTCCGTGCCCGAGGTGTACATGATCCGGATGACGTCGTCGTCGCCGATCGGCACTTCCGGCGCTGCATCGCCACGGAACTCCGTCCACTCCGATATCGGTGTCCAACTGTCCGGTACTGGAGAATCGGACAGTTCGATACCGACTCTGATCCGGACACTTCCCGCAGAGTCCGCGACGGCCTGGTCGGCGACGGGGACGAGGGCATCTTCGACCACGAAGGCATCGGCTCGGCAATCGTCGAGAATGTAGGCGATCTCCGGCCCTGTGAGCATGAAGTTGATCGGGACGAAGACGACCCCGAGCCGGGCAGTCGCGAAGTTGAGGACAGGGAGTTGCCAGCAGTTGTGCGAGAGCGCTGCCAGGCGATCGCCGCGGCGCAGGCCGGCAGCGTGGAGCGCGGCTGCGACGCGGTCGACCACCGCGTCGAACTGCGCGAACGTCAACCGCACCTCACAGTGAACGATCGCGAGTTTGTCCGGGAAGCGTGCCGAGGACCGCCGCGGAAGGTCGCCGATGGATTGGCCACGTGCGTGGGACACGAGGGTGGAGCAGGCGCTGCCGAACTGCATGTGTGACCTCTTTGCTCAGGTGTGAGTCGGAGTCGGTCGTGGTTCCCGCCTCGCGGCACGACTCGTAGATGAACTGTGCCCTCGCAATTGGGTGAGTCGATACCGTCCAACTACGTGATCACTACGGATCGGCACCGGGATCGAAAGGGCGGAGTGAAAGACTCAGCTCGGATGCTCCTCTTTCGAAAGGGCCACTGCAACCAAATACTCTGTCTTCGCTACCGACACATCCTGACCCCGTCACGCAGGCGGGATGCTGTTATAGCCTGGCTGTGTACCCGGTTGTCGGGATCCCGTAGTCGACCACGTAGTTGCCCCGCTGTCGAGATACGCGTGGCGGGTCATTGTGATTCCAGTCATATGCAGGTACCCGTCGTACCCATCTGGAAGGAATCCTCGGATGACAATCACCGCGCCCGTTCTCTCGACGTATCAGCAGCGAGCTCGCGGGGCCGAGTATCTCGATCGCGCCCGCGAAGTAGCCAGGGTCATCGAGGCCGAAGCGAACGCCATCGAAACAGAAGCAACGATCACTCGGCCTGTCTACGAGGCGCTTGCGGAGGCGGGCTTGTTCTGGATTCTGGTGCCGGACGAATACGGCGGTGCCGGCCTCGACATCGTCAGTGCCTTCAAGGTGGTCCAGGAGATCACACGCGCCGACGGCTCCACGGGCTGGGCGTTCATGGCCAACTCCTGCAGCACCGGTGTTGCGGTCGGCTACACGAATCCCGACGGTGCGCGCGAGATGTTTGCAGGTGTCGACAAAGGCATCACAGCGGGCATGATCGTCCCCACCGGCACAGGCGTGCGAGTCGACGGCGGATACCGTGTCACCGGCCGCTTCCAGTTCGCCAGCGGCTCGGCCCACGCATCGTGGATCGGCGCAGGCTTCGTCGTACACGACGACCAGGGCAATCCGATGGTGGGAGAGGACGGGCAGCCCGAGGCCCGTATCGCCTGGATCCCCAGGGAGAACATCGAATTCCTCGGCAACTGGGACGTCATGGGGATGGTCGGCACCGGTTCGTACGATTACCGCGTGACCGACGTGTTCGTCGCAGAGCGGTTCACCATGAACACCTTCTCGACCGTTCCAGTCCGGCCCGAGTCCGTGTACAAGCTCGGGCTGTTGGGCATCGGTGTCGGCGGCCACGCACCTGTGGCACTGGGGCTGGCCGAGCGAGCCTTGGAGGAGATCGCCCGCATCGTCGCGGGGAAGGTCCGGCCCGGATACGACGGTGCCGTCGGTGACTCCGATGTCTTCCGTATCGAGTTCGCCCGCCACGAAGCCTTGTACAAGGCCGCCTGTGCCTACGTCTACCAGGTATTCGGGGATGCGGAGGAGACCGCGGCAGCAGGACTGCCGATCTCCGACGAGCAGCACGCGCGTCTACGGCAGGCTGCGACCTGGGTTCAGGAGGTCGCGGGCGATGTCGTGATGTTTGCTCACCGCTGGGCCGGTAGTGCCACGGTTCGTAACCCCAGCGTGCTGGGCCGGTGCGTCCGTGACGCAGCTGTTGCCACTCAGCACGCTCTGATCGACCGCATGACGTTGAGTGATGCGGCCGGGGCGATCTTGCCCGGCTATCAGCAGGGCTGATCGCCGGGTGCGTTACGAGTCCGCCCGGGCCGCTCCGGCGGCCCGGGCGTGGCGGGCCCGATGGTTCCGTTCACGTCGCGAACAGTGCTCGAGGTACCTCGGTTCGTCGCGAAAGGCACAACTTGCGTAGCAGGTGCTCCACATGCCCTTCCACGGTACGAGATGACAGCACGAGCCTCCCGGCGATCTGTTTGTTGGTCAGTCCCTGTGCGACCAGTTCGGCGACCTCTCGCTCACGGGGTGAGAGAAGGTCGAGTTGGGAGGCATCGGCCCTAGCTGTTGCGTGGGCGGAGTAACTCCGGTCTGGGGCAGGGTGATCGTGCTTGGCACAGTCTTCGTCGAAGATGTAGGCGAGCAATTCGGGGGCGGTCATGGCCTGGCCTCGGGCCCATGCGGCATCGAATGCCGAACCGCCGACGTGGTGCCGTGCCGTATCGACTGCGCGTGCGCGCAAGGTATTCCAGTGATCTGCACCGTAGAGTTGTCGACCGATCGATCCCCACATGGATGAGGCCGCGCCCAGCACGACCGCGGCGCGTGCACCGTGGCCTTGCTCGGCGAGTGCCCATCCCAGAAGGTCTGCCATCACTGTCTTGCCGATCGGGTCGGCGAACTCTCGTTGGTAGCGAAGTGCTTCGAGCGCGCGCTGGGCAGCGGTGTCCGGATCGTTCTCGAGCAGTGCGACGTGGCCGAGTCCGTAGGTCGCGTAGGAGTGGAACCAGAGTTCGCCGATCTCGTCGGTACTGGTGAACACTCGGCTGAAAGCATCGGCGGCGCCGGATACGTCCTGCGTGGAGCAGAGCAGCATGCCTCGATGGACCTGCAACATCGATACCAGTTCCGGATCACAGCCGTGGAGTTGATATCCGCGTTCTGCCTCGTCGAGGTATGCCATCCCGGAATCCGCTCGGCCGGCGAAGAAGTCCCGCAGTCCTGCGATATGGACCGCGAATGATCTGGTGACCGGATCTTCGCGGTCGCCGGCGAGCTCGCGTGCCCTGCGTAAGGTGAAGTCGGCCGCATCTCGATCACCTTGAAGTGTCTGAACCAATGCGAGCACGGTGAGGATACGTCCGCGTGCGGTCCTCGAGACTCCGGGCAGGTCGAGTGCCTGCGTCAACCACATTCTGTGCTCGCGTACGGAGATTCCGCAGGCCCACAGGAATCTCGAGGATCCCAGCGTGTCAGCGGCCAGTTCTACGAGTGCAGGATCGGTGGGGGTGTTCATCACCGAATGCAGTGCAGCCCGTATGTTTCCGCGGTTGATCGAGACCGCCGTCGCCTTCGTCAGCTGCTCGGGTCCGTACCAGGAGGTGGTCGACTCTTCGACGATACGGGCACAGTATTCGAGGAGCCGTTCGTTCATGTGACGGCGTTCCGGGATGGTCAGTTTCCCCCATCCGTATTCCCGTATCGATTCGAGCAGCCGGAAGCGAACCCCGTTGTCCGAGATCTCACGCACCACCACTGACTTGGCGACGAGCGCGGCGACTGCTTCCATGATCTCGTCCTCGGACAGCGCATCGTCCGAGCACACAGCCACCGCCATACCGATGTCGAAACTGTCGGCGAAGACGGAAGTGTGGCACCACAAGATGCGTTCCGTCTCCGAACACAACTCGTAACTCCAGTCGATCGTCGCTTGCAGACTCCGGTGTCTCGGTGTGCGTCCGCGTGCGGAGACGGTCAACATGGACAGACGCCGATCCAGTCGTTCCGCGAGGTCCTCGACCGAAAGGACGTTCAAGCGAGTACAGGCCAGTTCGATGGCCAGGGGAAGTCCGTCGAGCCGTTGACAGATCCGTCTGACTGCGTCCACATTCGAGTCGCTGAGTTCGAAGCCGGACAGCACGGACTCGGCGCGATTGGCGAACAACTCGACAGCTCCAGATTCCTTACCACCGTCGATGGAAAGTGGCGGAAGGTGGAAGACGTACTCGCCGGGGATTGCCAGGTACTCCCGCGAGGTGGTGAGGATTCGCAGGTTGCGCGTTTCTTCGGTCAGGCGGCTGACGAGGGCTGCGACCCCGTCGACGAGATGTTCGCAGTTGTCGAGGATCAGGAGCATCCTTCGGTTGCGCAAGTACTCGACGAGGATGTCGTCGGCGGAGTTGTTCGGGCCGTCGCGGGTTTCGAGTCCGAGTCGATCGGCGATCGCCTGGCTCACCAAGCTTTCGCTACGTAGGGATGCGAGTTCCACGAAGCGGATTCCGTCGGCGAACGCCCGTCGGTACTCTTCCGCTGCTCGTACGACGAGTCGGGTCTTTCCGATCCCTCCGGGGCCGACGACCGACACCAGCCTGTGGTCACCGAGTAGACGGCGGATCTCGCGCAATTCGTGGTGCCGTCCGACGAAACTGGTGGGATGTTGCGGAAGTCCGGTGCCGATCGAGGGGGGATCGAAGGGAACGGTGGTCATCTCGCTCTTGATCTGGTTCACCTTACGTACGAGAAGTGTTCGCGAGTGGCTCCACATGATGCATCTGCCTATCTCTGCGATGGAGATGCTCGGAGACCGTTGGAGTAGGTCCCGGATGCGTGCATCCGCCTCGTCGGCCACCGATCCCTTCAATCGTCGGTGGTCGTTCGGCTGTTCGGACATCGCAAGAGCTCGGCGCACCGTGTTCCGGGAGATACCCAACCGTTGGGCAATGCCCTTGATCGACTCACCTTCGCCACGGCACTGATGGATTTCGAACCACTCGTCGGCGTTCAACCGCACCTCCTATGAGACGCGTATCACTCTGCTGGCCGAAGGTGACGCACCGCAACATGGGGGGTCAAGATGTGTCACTTTCGGTCGTCGGCGGAACATGCGCCACCCCCTTTCTCGATAGGATAGGCCTTCACCAGCGAAAATGGCGCCGGGAGTCGTGGCTGGACGCCCCCGTACACGGTCACGTGATCGGACGGTTACCGCACCTCGTTGTCGCTGCGAAGGTGGTGTGGACCACATTCCTACGTACGGAGGTACTGATGACACAGCAGAACGCCGACGCGCTCACCAAGGCTTTCGCCGCTGCCGACCAAGGCGATCCCACACCCCTCCTGGACCTGTACGACGACACGATGACCTGGGCCGGATTCACCTTCGACGGCACACAGCGGGTCTACACCAAGGCGGAATTCCTGGAGGGTCTCGGTGTGCTCGCCAAACTCGACGCCTCCGCGAACGAAGTGGTCAGCTGCGATGTGATCGACGACGAACTCGTGGTCGCCAAGATCCGGGCATACCGCAAGCTCGGCGAACACGAACTGGATATCACGATGGTCATGGGCCACCGATTCGTCGACGGCAAGGTCGTGCGCGGCAACGATCTCGTGCCGTCCTCGTTCGAAGCGTTCTGGTCCGCGACCGGACTTGCCGGCTGACAGGTGATGGCGATGAGCATCGCACAGCGCTGCATGCGCAGCTCGGCCCTCGACTCTGCAATCGAAGCCCTGCAGGCCGGTGGCCCCGTGCTGGCAGTGGACGATCTGAACGGCACCGGCATCGACATGATGGTCCTGGCCCGGCGCGCGTCGACGCCCGTAGTGGCCGAAATGATTCGTGAAGGAAGCGGGTTCGTCTGCGTCACCGTGAGCCAGTTCGATGCTCATCGCCTGTGCCTGCCGCCGATGGTTTGGGAAGCCGATAATTCGTTCGGTGGTCGGATGTGCGTGGCGGTCGACGCAGCAGAAGGCGTCACGACCGGCATCTCCGCGCAGGACCGCGCAGTCACTCTGCGCACGTTGGGAGATCGACAATCGACTCCCACTTCGTTCACCCGCCCAGGCCACGTGATCCCTGTCCTTGCTGCAGACGAGAACGCACCCGGCAGACCACGCTTGATCGCGGAAGCCGGGTACCTCTGCGCAGCGGCCGGGGCGGATGTGCAGGGCTTTCCGGTGGCATTCGCCTCCCTGGTGTCCCGCATCGATCCGTGCCGCGAGGCCGGTATCGACGAAGCCCAGCACTGGGACCTACCTACGATTCGTTACTCGGACCTGCGAGCCTCGATCACCGACAGTCGTACAGCCGTTGCATGAACGGCATCGTCCACCGCACTCGACGTCCCTGGGAGACCGATCGACCATGAGCATCCCCACCCCGACGACCAGCCGTGAAGCCGACCTATCGGCCGACTTCAAAGAGGCGATGGCGCACATGTGCGCACCGGTCGCCGTTGTCACGACGATGGACGGCGATCGTCCACACGGCACGACCGTCAGTGCCGTGATGTCCTTGTCGGTCGAACCACTGCTGATCGCTGTGGCGATGGCGACGACATCGGAAAGCCTGTCGGCGATCACGCGCACCGGCACGTTCGGAGTGAACGTCCTCGGGGCGCAGCAACAATCCGTCGCCACGCGTTTCGCCATCAAGGGGGACGACAAGTTCGCGGGAACACTCTGGCACCGGCACGATTCGATACCGCGACTCGACGGGTCTGCAATCTGGCTGTCCTGCAGGGTCGATCACATTCTCCCGGGTGGTGATCACGTCATTCTCGTCGGAGGCGTCACGGGTGTCGACACCGACCCCATCGCCGCGCCACTGACCTACCATGCTCGGCGGTTCGGAACACACACTCCGCACGACACACCCTGAGAACTGTTGCCGTATTGCCGTGTTGTCGAAAAGGACACGAACTTGACTCTGCCGCCCGTCCTCCACGACCGGCTTCGTCTGCCGGTGGTTGCTTCACCCTTGTTCATCGTCTCCGGTCCCGATCTCGTTGTCGCACAGTGCACCTCCGGTGTGGTCGGATCATTCCCGTCGCTCAACGCGCGACCCCGGCCGGTTCTGCGCGAGTGGCTCGCCGATATCACTGCGAGACTGGCGAAATACGACGCGAACAACCCGGAAGCGCCGGCCGCCCCGTATGCGGTCAACCTCATCGTGCACAAGACCAACTCTCGGCTCGAGGAGGATCTCGCCACGATCGTCGAGTTCGAGGTTCCGATCGTGATCACTTCGCTCGGTGCCCGCGCGGACGTCAACGACGCCGTCCATTCATACGGCGGCATCGTCCTTCACGATGTCATCGACAACACGTTCGCCCGCAAAGCGGTCGCCAAGGGGGCAGACGGGCTGATCGCGGTGGCTGCCGGAGCCGGTGGCCATGCGGGGACACAGTCCCCCTTCGCTCTGCTCCAGGAGATACGTGCGTGGTTCGACGGCCCGCTCTTGCTGTCCGGAGCCATCGCCCACGGCCGCGCGATCCTCGCAGCGCAGGCCGCCGGAGCGGACCTCGCCTACATGGGCTCCGTCTTCATCGCTAGTACCGAAGCCGATGCCGACCTCAGGTACAAGCAGATGATTGTCGATTCCGGCGCCGGCGACATCGTCTACTCGAGCCGGTTCACCGGTGTCCACGGCAACTACCTTCGGGGAAGCATCAGAGCCGCCGGGCTCGATCCCGACGCACTCGGCGACTCGAGGCCGGCCGTGCCGAACTTCGGTATCACCGAAGGCGCCGAGCCGGGTCCGAAGCCGCAGGCGAAGCCGTGGCGCGATATCTGGGGCGCAGGGCAGGGCATCGGCGCCGTCGACGCCGTGCTGACGGCTGCAATGATCATCGAACGTCTCAGAGCCGAGTATGCGCAGGCGAGAGCAGTATTGCTCTGACATCCGGTTTCCCGCATGCACCGAGTCGGGGTTTACGACTCAGTGCATGCGGGGTTCCACGCAGCGCAATGGTGAGAAGGCACTACAAATGAGCAGCGGCGGTGTCACGCTGGGAACGATTGGTCGTCACGAGATCGCCGCAGCGTTCGCGCACGCAGAGCGGGGCACTCCGGGTTGGTTCCGGGTGCCCCGCTTGCTGGTGTCTGCTGATCAGACCTTGTTGAGGGCGCCCGCGTCGACGGGCAGTGCGATGCCGGTGACGTAGCGTGCCGCGTCCGAAGCGAGCCACACCACGGCGTTGCTGATATCCGCCGGTTCGATCCAGGGAGTCGGCAGCACGTTCATCGCGGTCTCGCACGCTTCGCGGAAATCCTCGTGTGTGGGCGTCTCGAGGTCCGGTCGGAACAGCCGGTACATGTCCTCGTTGTCGATCATGTCCGTCAGCACCGACGTAGGATGGATCGAGTTGCACCGAATCCGATGGGAGCCCAGCTCATTGGCGGCAGTTCGGGCGAGACCGGTGACGCCGTGCTTCGCGGCGACGTAGTGGGCGAAGTTGGGGAAACCCTGCAATCCACCGGTGGAGCTGATCAGGACGATCGATCCGCCCTCACCCTGCTCGATCAGGATGGGGACAGTCGCTCGCATTGTCTTCCACACGCCCGACAGGTTGATGTCGATCATTTCGTCCCACTGCGCTTCGGTGAGCTCGTGCAGTGGACTGGACGAGAAGATGCCGGCGTTCGCCACCACGGTGTCGAGGCGTCCGAGCTTCGCAACACCCTCGGCGACCACGTCCTGGAGCCGACTCAGCGACCGCACGTCGGCAACAGCGACATGGGCACGCTGCCCGAGCTTCTCGATATGCCGGGCAGTTTCCTGGAGTTCGTCCTCCGTCGCACCGCGGTACTTCGTCGTTGCCGGCTTGGCGCAGATGTCGACGATGATGACGTCGGCGCCTTCTTCCGCGAGCCGGATGGCATGCGAGCGCCCTTGTCCGCGTGCTGCTCCCGTTACCAGCGCGACCTTGCCTTCAAGCTGTCCCATCAGGATTCCTTCCGTTGTGACTACGGTTATGAATGGACGAGGATGTTTCGAACGCGGTATGCCCTGAATCACAATGGCCGGTCCGCGCGCTGCACACAGGCGGGCGACTACGTGGTCCGCTACGTGGTCACCCATTCGGGACATCCACCTGGGTGAGCTGCCCCGGTCAACCGCAGTGCGGTCGAAACGCTGCGTATCTGCGCGACATGACGAGGTCCGACACGGTGGGATCGGTCCACGCGCCGGGATGGCGCGAACCACCATGGTCGCGGGATACACGAGCGTGTGGCCGATCGTCGCCTCTGGATCTGGGTGGTGCTGCTCGGGCTGACGGGGCAACTGGCCTGGACGGTCGAGAGCATCTACCTCAACCTGTTCGTCTACAACACGATCACCGACTCGCCGACAGTACTCGCCACCCTGGTCGCGACCAGTGCCGTCGATGCCACCATTGCGACGCTGCTCGCCGGCGCGGCGTCGGACAGAACCGGCGGGCGACGCGAGTTCATCGCGGTCGGGCACGTGCCGTGGGGCCTCTGTACCGCCGGTTTCGGGCTGGTGAGTGTCGATGCCGCCGCGTCATTGATGCCGATGCTCGATGCAGTGACGATCGCGGTGATCGCGATCGTCGTACTCGACCGTGTGATGAGCATTCTCGGTTCGAGTGCGAACGACGCCGCGTTCAATGCGTGGGTCACCGACTCGACCCGCCCTGACAATCGCGGCCGCGTCGACGGCGTGCTGGCCACGATGCCATTGCTGGCGATGCTGCTGGTGTTCGGTGCGCTCGACCCGCTCACCAGGGGCGGCCAGTGGATGCTGTTCTTCACGATCATCGGCGGCGCCACCGCGGCGGTCGGGGTGATCGCCTGGTTCGGGGTCCGCGAGCCGCGACAACCGAGACCGAGCGGCAGTTACCTGTCGTCGGTGGTCCATGGCTTGCGTCCCAGCACCGTGCGCGACAATCCGCGGCTGTATCTGGCATTGCTGGCCTGGGCGATCCTCGGAACGAGCACCCAGGTGTTCCTGCCGTACCTGATCATCTACGTGCAGCGGTACCTCGACATGGACGGATACGCGATCGTCCTGGCGTCGGTGTTGATCGGTGCGGCAGTGATCAGCGGGATCGGCGGCCGGGTACTGGACCGTATTAGCCCATCCAGGGGAATCCTGCCCGTCGCCGTTGGCTATGTCGTCGGTCTGCTCCTGATGTTCCCTGCGCGGGGAATGCTCGCTGTCATCGGAGCAGGCATCGTGATGATGGCGGGATTCATGCTGGGGGTCGCCGCGATCTCGGCAACCGTTCGGAACCTGACTCCGCTGGATCGCGCGGGCCAGGTGCAGGGACTGCGGATGATGTTCGCCGTCCTCGTGCCGATGGTGATCGGACCGTTCCTCGGTGCCGCTGTGATCACCGGTGCCGACGAGACATTCGTCGATCTCGGCGTCGTGAAACAGGTGCCGACACCGTGGATCTTCCCTGCCGCCGCAGTCGTGGTGGTATTGATCGTCATCCCCGTCGTCCTGCTGCGGAAGGTAGGCGGCGCACAGACACTCGCACCGAAACCTCTGGAGACCAGCCTGTGATCACCGAATGGGGCGAAACCCTCGATCCCGACCGTGTCCTGCCCGAATACCCGCGCCCACAACTCATGCGCGACTCCTACGTCAACCTCAACGGCCACTGGGACTATGCCATCATCTGCGCCTCGGTCACCGAGCGACCCCGCGACTGGGACGGGGAGATCGTGGTGCCGTTCTCACCGGAAGCACCGCTATCCGGCGTCGATCGGATACTGCAGCCGGGCGAAGCGCTGTGGTATCGGCGGAGCGTCACGCTGCCTGCCGGATTCGTGCGTGATCGTGTGTTGCTCCATTTCGGAGCCGTCGACCAGGATTGCGAAGTGTGGGTCGACGGCACATTCGTCGGGGGGCATCGAGGCGGATACCTGCCGTTCACCCTCGACGTCACCGACGCTCTGCGCGGTGAGAGTCACGAACTCGTCGTCCGGGTCCGGGATGTCACCGACACGTCGTGGCGTAGCCGCGGAAAACAGAAACTCGAGCGCGGTGGTATCTGGTACACACCGCAATCCGGGATCTGGCAGACGGTGTGGCTCGAATCAGTGCCGCAGCGGTGGGTCGAGCGGCTCGATCTCGTGCCGCACGTGGACACCGGTGAGGTCGAGGTGTGTGTGGTGGTCGGCGGCACTGGCGAGGGTGCTGCCGTCGTCACGATCGGTGCCAACGGCAGCGACGTCGTTTCGGGCAGCGTGCCGGTCGGGGTGCCGACGCGGTTGCGGCTCGGCGACGACGTGCGTCTCTGGTCGCCCGAGGATCCGTTCCTGTACGACGTCGAGGTCACCCTCGGTGCCGACAACGTGTCGAGTTACGTCGGGATGCGTTCGTTCGGTATCGGACCCGATGCGACAGGCACCATCCGACTCCTGCTCAACGGCGAACCGTATCTGCATGCGGGCCTGCTCGATCAGGGGTACTGGCCCGACGGCCTCTACACCGCGCCGTCGGACGACGCGCTCATCCACGACATCGTCACGGCCAAGGAACTCGGTTTCACGATGCTGCGTAAGCACATCAAGATCGAGCCGCTGCGCTGGTACCACCACTGCGACCGGCTGGGCATCCTCGTGTGGCAGGACATGGTCAACGGTGGTCGGAGCTACCGGCAGGCGGTCGTCACCGCACCCGTCGCTCTACCCGTGAAGTTGGACGATTCTCACTACACCTGGTTCGGACGGCAGGACGCCGAAGGACGCACCGAGTTCCTCGAGGAGCTCGATACGACTGTGGCGCTGCTGCGTTCGACACCGAGCATCGCCGCATGGGTGCCGTTCAACGAGGCATGGGGACAATTCGATGCCGTCGTGGCCTCCGCGCGGATCAAGGCGCTCGACGCCACCCGGCCCGTCGACCATGCCAGCGGTTGGCACGACCAAGGTGGAGGCGACATGGCCAGCCGGCACGTCTACTTCCGGCCCTATCGGCTGTCGCGGGCCGACGCGAAAGATGAGCGTGTCGCGGTGTTGTCGGAGTACGGCGGGTATTCCTATCGGGTCCCGGGGCACGTGTGGAGCGACAAGGAGTTCGGCTACCGCAAATTCGCCGACCAGTGGACCTACGAGCGCGCCTTTCTGCGTCTGCAACATACGCAAGTTGCCCCGGCAGTCGAGGACGGGCTCGCGGCCTTCATCTACACCCAGCTCGCCGACGTCGAAGAAGAGACGAACGGTCTGATGACCTACGACCGTCGGGTCCTGAAGGTCGACGCCGACGCCGTTCGTGCGTCGAACCTTCGGTTGCGCGGCCGACACGACCACGCCGCCGGGGGAGCGGCATCACCTCTCGCAGTGCGGGAACGGGAGATCACCGATCCGGTACCCCTGACCCGGCCCGACGGACGCCTGAACCCCGGCGCGGTCGGGTGGACGCGCACACCGCTGATCACCACCGACGGTATCGGCCGCGGCAGGGCGGGGAAAGGACGCAACAAGCGGTGGGAGTACTGGGCGGTGACCACACCGACCCATGTGGTCGCGCTCGTGGTGTCCGACATCGATTACGCAGCAGTGCACGGTATCTGGCTACTCGACCGGGCAAGCGGGGAAACGATCGCATACGACGCCATCGGGTTGCCCCGCACCGCGACCTTGCCGGCCAATCTCGGTGAGGGTCCGGTTCGATCCCGCACCGGGAAAGTACGGATCGATATCGACGAGGTCGACGGCGGGACGCGGTTGTGGGCGCGCGGCGAGCGTGTGGAGATCGACATCCTTGCTCAGAGACCGGAGTGCCACGAGTGTCTCGGTGTCGTCGTGCCGTGGACCGATCGACTGTTCCAGTACACCGTCAAGGACGTCGCTCGGCCCGCCACCGGGACCATTCGTGTCGACGGCGTCGTCTCGGACGTGCCCGAAGGGGAGTCGTGGGCGACGCTCGACCATGGGCGCGGACGCTGGCCGTACGCGGTGCACTGGAACTGGGGCGCGGGATCCGGCCGCACCGACGGCAAGGTGATCGGAATCCAAGTCGGTGGGAAGTGGACCGACGGATCCGGATCGGTGGAGAACGCGCTGGTCGTCGACGGGCATCTGTCGAAGATCAGCGAAGAGTTGGTGTGGACCTACGATCCGGGCGACTGGATGGCGCCGTGGCGGATCACCGGCGACACCGTCGACCTCACCTTCACCCCGTTCCACCTGAAGAAGTCCGTCACCGACCTGAAGATCTTCTCCTCCCGCACCCACCAGTGTTTCGGCCATTGGTCCGGCACGGTCGCGGATGACACCGGCGCTCGGGTGCGCGTCGAGGACATCGTGGGGTGGGCGGAGGATGTCCGGAACCGCTGGTGACGTGGTATCGGCAGGCAAGTGCTACGAGGCGATCATCGCCTCGACCACGCTTCGATAACGCCGGATCACCAGCATCGCGACGGGGATGACGATGTCGGCGGTGTCCGACTCTGGAGACAGCCACGCGACGGGCAGAACGATGAAACCCATGTCGCTACGAGGCAGGCGATGATTGCCATACCGTGAGCAGGGCGGCGTGGTTCGAGGACGATCGCAATCTCGGTCGCACTTCACATGGCCAGGGCGAGCATCCCGAAAAGGATCGCTGCGGTCAGCATGTACCTCTTCTTCGCTTGGCGTAGGACTTCTTTGATCCGGAGAGCACCGACGAATCCGGTGCCCGTGCTCGGTATGGAGAGATCGTGACTAACGGGCGGACACCATCGACAGGGGGGACGGGTTTCCGCGGATCGTGTTCAGCGTGAAGCTCGCTGTCCCCGGCAGGTATCTGTCATCCGAGGACTCGACCGTGTTCCCATTACTGCTGAATGCGCGGCGGCGGACCCGCAATAATGGAGTCCCCTCGACGACCTCCAGGAGGCGGGCATCGTCCGCGTCGGCACCGACGGCGTCGATGGTGCGGGTGGCGTTGTCGATATCTACTCCGGAGCTGATCAGATGCTGGTAGATGGAGCCGGAGTCGGTGTCGAACGTGAGGAGATGGCGCCCCACATCGAGGGGGTAGTTCAAGCGCTCGACCATGGCGGGCGCCCCGTTCAGGAGCCGTAGCCGGAACACCGTGACCACCGGGGACTTCGGTTCGATATCCAGCGCGGCGGCCAGTGTCTCGTCTGCGGGTCGGCGTGTGACGCTCTGGGTCACCTGTCCCGGTTCGAATCCCGACTGGCGGCACCACTCCGAGTAGGAGATCACGCCGTCGAAGGACTGGGTCGGTACCGTGTCGAGCACGATGGTCCGCCGCCCTCGACCCGATGAAATCAACCCCTCCGAGCGCAGCGTGGCCATGGCCTGGCGAACAGGCCCACGGGACGAGCGGAATCGTTCGCACAGCTCGGACTCGGAGGGAAGCGGTTCTCCGGGGGCGAACTCCTTGCGGCTGATGGCGTTCCGGAGGAAGGCCGCGATCTCTTGATGTTGCTGAAGCGTGGTCCCCATGGTGGTTCGTACTCCCTCTTCCGGTGACGACTTATATATACAGTAAATGTTTGCTGTGCTGGGGCAACGGTTCATGATCCGGAGGGTGTGGTGAAATGTGGGTGAACAGCCAGCAAATATGTCTATACATGTACTGAATGAGGTGTCGAGTGCTCATACTATCGTCGAATGCGTAATCACTCCGACCTTCTTGTCATCGGCTCCGGCATCATCGGCCTTGCCACCGCATTCCTGGCTCACGAGCAGGGTCGGTCCGTCCGCGTCATCGACAGCGATGACCGCCCCGTCGGTTCCTCGATCCAGAACTTCGGTCACGCCTGCTTCACCGGCCAGGCGGACCTCATACAAGGCGTCGCCGATCGTGCCAGGTCGGGCTGGGTGAACGCGGCCGAGCAGGCCGGCTTCTGGGCATCGGAAGGTGGTACGTATATCCCGGCGACCACGGAGGCCGAGCATCAGGTCCTGCGAGAGTTCGCCGAGCATCGCGGCCCCGATCGGGTCACCTCCCTGAGTGGAGTCGAAGTGGCTGACGCCATCGGAAATCCCGGTCTGGCAGCGCTTTCCGGGGTGCACCTGCCGCGGGATATGAGGGTGAACCCGCGTGAGGCGGCGCCCGTGCTGGCTCGCTGGCTCGCGGCGCAGGGGGTCGACTTCGCTTGGAGTACCCAGGTCACCGCCGTGGCCGACGGTGTCGCGGAGACGAACCGCGGCGATTACACGGCCTCGCAGATCGTGGTGTGCCCCGGTTACCGGCTCAGCCACCTGTTCCCCGACCTCGCCGAGAGTCACGAGGTGCGAACCTGCACGCTCGTCATGTCCCTGATCGACCGGCCGCACGCCGTTCCGGCGGATCTCGCAATGCTGACCGGCACCTCCCTCGCCCGGTACGAAGGCTTCACCGCCATGCCATCCGCACCGGAACTTCGCCGCGAGCTGGCCGAACGGGAGCCGGAACTGGTCGAGTGCATTGCGAACCTGATGGTGACGGGTCTGGCGGATGGGTTGCTCATCGGAGACAGTCACGCCTATGCGGCGAGCCCGGAGCCGTTCATCGACGAACGTGTCGGAAACCTGTTGCTTGCACGCGCCACGGAAATCCTCGGAATCACGGCCCCGGTCGTTCGTCAGCGCTGGCTGGGCCGTTACGCCGACAGTCGCTCGACCAACCTCGTGCTCGAGCGCCCCGATCAGCGCACCACAGTCGCCGTCGTCACGTCCGGGATCGGCATGACCCTGTCTTTCGGAATCGCCGACCTTGCGCTGAACGGTGGCTCCGTACCCGGCTTCTGACCCGCACACGGCGGCTGGATGAGCGCTCGGTGAACACTTCATGAACCGGACCGATATGTATATACATGTTGGCTCGCGATGCGGCACACTGGAACCCGACACCACCGGGCTGTTGTCGCGACCGCTGTTCGCACGCGGAATGTACGGCTCCGAGCCAACCCCCTCAGAAAGAAACTTGTGAAGACTTTTTTCTCCCCGAAATCGGCTGCTGTTCGCGCCGCCGTCCTCGCGTCGGCCACCGTCCCGATCCTGGCTGCGTGCGGCAGCGGATCCGACAGTGAGACCATCACGTTCGCGGCTATCCCGGCCGAATCGTCCTCCTCTCTGGAAAGCGACTACTCGAACATCACCTCGCTCATCGAGCAGGAAACCGGTCTCGACGTCGAGTTCCAGAACGCGTCCGACTACGCCGCGGTCATCGAGGGTCAGCGCGCCGGGCAGATCGATATCGCTTCCTACGGCCCGTTCTCCTATGTCATCGCCAAGGACTCGGGCGTGAACATCGACGCCATCGCCGCGCCCACCAGCGACCCCGCCCAGCAGCCGGCCTACACCTCGCTGGCGTACGTCCGCGCTGATTCCGACATCAAGGGCCTCTCCGACCTTCGGGGTCGGACCGTGTGTTTCGTGGACGCGGCGTCCACCTCCGGCTATCTGGTCCCCATGGAGGGGTTGATGAATGAGGGCATCGACCTCGAGACGGATCTCGAAGCAGTCCTCGCCGGAGGCCACGACGCCTCGCTGCTCTCACTCGAATCCGGCTCGTGCGACGCCGCTTTCGCTCACGACACCATGCTCAACACGCTGGTCACGTCCGGTCAGGTCGACGACGGTGCCCTGCGGTCCGTCTGGGAGTCCGAGCCGATCCCCGAAGACCCGATCGCCCTGAACCTCGACACTCTCGATCCCGCTGTGGCCGAGCAGATCTCCACGGTCATCCGCGAGAAGGCCAACAAGCCGGCGCTGGTCGCGGCGGGCATCTGCGCCTCCGAGGGGGAGTGCGTCCTGCCCGAGGAGATCGAGTACGGCTACCTGCCGGTCGATGACACCGATTTCGACGCGATCCGTGAAATCTGCGCTGCCACCGATGCCGCAGCCTGCCACAGCATCAACTGACCTGGCATGACCACTGCCATCAAGGACCTGACCATGAACAACCCCCTTGCGGACACCGACGCCCGGCCCCGCCCGGCCGTGCGACTCGAGCATGTGACCAAGGACTTCGGCGCAGGCGTCCTCGGCCTCGACGACGTCACCACGGAGTTCCGCACCGGTGCCATCACCGTGCTGCTCGGCCTGTCCGGCTCGGGCAAGTCAACCCTGCTCCGGCACCTCAATGGATTGCATCGCCCGACATCCGGCTCCGTCTCGGTCCTCGGCCAGGACGTGGCGTCCTTGCGGGGCAGGTCCTTGCGGACACTTCGACGTGAGATCGCCGTGATATTCCAGCATTTCAACCTAATCGGTCCGATGTCCGTGCTCGAGAACGTGTGCACCGGCCGACTCGGATCGCTCGTCGGTCCCCGGCTGTCGCTGATGATGTATCCCGAGAGCGTGCGACGGGAGGCACTCGAGAAGCTGGACCGCGTGGGTCTCGCCGACCGGGCCTACCAGCGTGCCGACACGCTGTCCGGCGGTCAGCAGCAACGCGTGGCCATCGCGCGAGCGCTCATGCAGCATCCCAAGGTCCTCCTGGCGGACGAACCGGTGGCGTCCCTCGACCCGGTATCCGCCAGGGAAGTCATGGGTCTGCTCCAAGAGATTTCGTCCGAGAACCAGCTGACGGTGATTGCCTCGCTGCACCAGGTGCAGCTCGCCATCGACTTCGCCGACCGCATCGTCGGACTGCGCAGTGGGCGGATCGTCCTGGACCAGACCACCGGGGGTCTGCATGCCGAGGAAGCGTCACAGATCTACACCAGTGTCTCCGGGATGGCCCTGGCCGGCCATGGTGGTCGGCAGTGAACACGACCGCTACCCGGAAACCCCCCGTCGAATTCCCTCCGAGACCCGCCCCGCGAGTCGGGTCCGTTGCGGCCGCGCTGGTCATGATCGTCCTCGTGGTCGCCGGTGTCTGGTCGGTCGATTCGCTCGGAATCAACCTCGCGACCATTGCCAGATCACTGGACAACGGTGTCGCCTTCATCCAGCGGATGTTCCCCCTCGACTTCCCGCCGGTGGCCGAGACGGTGAGTCTGATCTTCGAGACCCTGGCCATCGTGTTCCTGGCCACGTTCCTGGCCGTAGTGTTGTCCGTCCCACTGGCTCTGGCTGCCGCGAAGGCCACCACGAGGGGTCGTCTCTCGCAGGGCACTGCCCGCACGCCGATCGTCCTGGCCCGCGCGGTCCCGGACCTTGTGTTGGCCATCGTGTTCCTGCGTATGTTCGGGCTGGGCGCGACGGCCGGCATCCTCGCCATGGGCATCCACTCCGTGGGCATGGTCGGCAAACTCTATGCAGACGCGATCGAGGAACTCGACGACGGCCCCCGCGAGTCGATCGAATCCGCCGGTGGCAGTCGCGGTCAGCAGATCTTCTCGGCCATCCCCCAAGTGCTCTTGCCTCAGATCGTGGCAACCGCCCTGCACCGCTTCGACATCAACCTGCGCACATCGGTGCTGCTGGGTTATGTCGGGGTAGGCGGGATCGGTCTGGCCATCGCCGACGCACTCCGGACCCTGGATTACCAGCGAGGCATGGCTTTGGCCCTGCTCGTGCTGATTCTCTGCATCGCAGTCGAACTGCTCTCCGGGGCAATCCGAGCCGCCATCATGAAGCGATCCGGTGGAGCGGTGGTAGGAGGTACGTGGTCCGACCGGCTGTTCAACCGCGGTGCAGCCGGTCTGTCGGGCGACCTGCGTCTGACCCCGCCGTGGACTGCGGCACGGGTTCGGAGGTTCATGTCCGGCGGCGCCATCGTGGTGTTGCTGGTGGCGTCGCTCTGGCGCGTCGACATCTCCATGGGTGCCCTGTGGGACGGCCTGCTTGCACTCCCCGACACGCTGGGGCTGTTCCTACCTCCATCGACGGGTGGCGCACTCGGCACGCTCGTGGAGCAGCTGCTGGTCACTGTCCAGATCGCGCTGGCAGCCACCTTCATCGGAGCGGTCCTGGCCATCCCGATCGGTATCCTCGCCGCGAACAACGTGGTGGCGAACAAGGCCGTCCGCTCCTTCTTCCGCATGCTCATCGTGGTGGTTCGCGGCATCCCGGAACTGATCCTCGCCATCATCTTCGTGGTCGTCTCCGGTCTCGGCGCTGTGGCAGGCACCTTGGCCCTGGCGGTGGGCGCGGTCGGGCTGCTCTCCAAACTCGTTGCCGATTCACTCGAAGAGACCGACACCGACGTCCAGGACGCCCTGCGCACCGCCGGGGCCTCCGAGATCCAGGTGTTCTTCGGCGCGACGCTCCGGCAGTCCGCACCGGCCTTCATCGCCCACACCATGTACCTCCTGGACTCCAACATCCGCTCCGCCACCCTGCTGGGCGTCGTCGGCGCCGGCGGCATCGGATTCCTGCTCCTCAACGCTTCCCGCGTCAACCAGTTCGACGTGGTGACCACGATCCTCATCCTCATGGTCGCCGTGGTGCTGGCGGTCGAGGCGCTCTCCATGTGGCTGCGCAAGGTGGTCCGCTGATCGATCTGCCCCACAACACTTCCTACCCGAACTGCACGAAAGAGAAGACATCATGATCGAACTCGCCATCCTCGACATGGCAGGCACCACCATCGATGACCGCGACGAGGTATACCGCGTCCTACGCGAGTCCACCGAGCGCCACGGAGCGACCTACACCGACGAGGAATTCCAGCAGTGGATGGGCACCGAGAAGCGGTGGGCCATCGAGAATCTGCTGAAGCTCGGCGGTGTTGACGCCGACGAGATCCTGGTCGAGCAAGCCTGGGCCTGGTTCCGCGAAGAGTTGCGGCAGACCTACACCGACACCCCGCCGACGCCTCTCGCGGGCGTCGAAGAGGCCCTGCGCGAGCTGAAGGCGAACGGCATCAAGATCGGCCTGACAACCGGATTCTCCCGGGAGATCGCAGACTTGATCCTGGATTCTCTCGGCTGGAAGGAGGGGGAGATCATCGACCACATCGTGGCCGGCGACGAAGTGCCCGTCGGTCGTCCCGAGCCCTTCCTGATCCAGGCGGTCATGGCCCATCTGGACGTGCACGACACGGCCGCCGTCGTCAGTGCAGGAGACACCGCCTCCGACGTGGAATCGGCCCGGCGCGCCGGAGTGACCTCCATCGGTGTGCTCACCGGGCACCTGACCCGCGCGGACTTCGACGCTCTGGATGCCGATCTGGTGCTCGGGTCCGTTGCCGACCTCCCATCGCACACTGTCATGGCGAGGGAAGTCCGGTGACGGCGACAGCGCACGCCGTTCTGTGGCGCGGCGGCACAGACTTCGGCACCATCGAAATGCCCCTTCCCGAGCCGGGACCCGGAGAGACATTGGTGCGTCTCACCGCGGCCACGGTGTGCGGTTCGGACCGGCATACCGTCAACGGACGACGTGAGGCTCCGTGCCCGTCGGTTCTCGGGCACGAGGGCGTCGGCGTGGTGGTCAGCACCGACAGGGGACACCTGGTCGACGGCTCCCCGGTGAGCCCCGGGACCCGGGTGGTCTTCGGCGTGACCCGGTCCTGCGGCCGCTGCGAGATCTGTCGGCGCGGGCTCACCGCCAAGTGCACGAGCGTGCAGAAGATCGGTCACGAGTCGTTCGAGAGCGACTGGCCACTGTCGGGAACCTACGCCACTCACATCCTCCTACGGGAGGGCCAGGCCGTGGTGCCGGTGCCCTCTTCTCTCGACGATGGCGTCGCGGCCACCGCCGGATGTGCTGTGGCCACGGTGATGGCTGTCCTCGAACGCGCCGGTGACCTGTCAGGGCGACGCGTGCTGGTGAACGGGCTGGGCATGCTGGGACTGGTGGCCGTGGCCGCGGCCCGTCGACGCGGTGCCGCCGCAATCCTCGCCGTCGACCCGAATGCGGCCCGGCTCAGGCTGGCCCAGAGCCTCGGGGCCACCCCGGTGTCGCCCGAGGCCGGGGCCTCCGGCACCGTGGACGTGTCCCTCGAACTCTCCGGCTCGCCCGTCGGCATCCGGAATTGCATCGACGCCCTGGGCATCGGCGGCACCGCCGTCCTCGCCGGCAGCGTTGCACCGGTCGGCGCGACCGAAGTGGATCCGGAGTGGATCGTGCGTGGATGGCGCACCATTACCGGGGTCCACAACTACGAGCCACGGCACCTGCAGGAGGCTGTGGAGTTTCTCGCGTCTGCCGGAGACGACCTGCCTTGGAAGGACATCCTGGACGGCCCGATCACGGCCGATCAGCTCGCCGAGGAGTTCCGCCGGAACGACGTACAACGGCTACGCACCGTGGTGACGATGTAGTCGCTCCCTCCGTCGGGCCGCGCGGTATCTCGATCGTCGTGGTGTGCGACCGGGTTGATCTCGGCGAGTGCCACCGCGACGTACCGGCCGTCGGCGAGGGCCGGAATCGACGTGAAGACCGGATCCGACAACGCGTGCTGTGATCCACCCACTGCGAAGAAACTCAGCAGCAGGATGCCGGCGCGGATGAAGGGCGGGTGCCTGTCCTGCCATCCGAAGAGTCCGCCGACGGAAGAGGAAGTCCTCGTGTTCGCACGGGAGGGGAAGCGTTAGAGGACTGTTCATGTGCGCGGCCGGGTCGCGAGGTGCCCGGTTGCTCGCGCGGCCAGCGCGAATCCGATCAGAGCCAGGTCTGTTGCTCGATGACCTCGGAAGTCACGCCGATTCGAGCATTGCTGTTCCAGCGCGCTCTGAGGTATCGGGTAGTACTTGGTCGCTGGGTTTCCTCCCGCGATTGTCAGTTCATCGGCCGACAGCGGATCGACGACGGATCCACACTCGACTGTCCGCGGCCCGACACTGTCGACCGGGATGGAGAAGGTCGACAAGAATGCAACACCGCTCACTCCCAGGGACATAGCTGCGAAGAAACCGCAGGTAGCACCGAACAGGACCGCGTACCGACCACCGTGGTGTCGCTTCCACCACAGGTGGATGAGCGCCGCTGACGCTGCGAGGTAGATCAACTCTTTCCACCAGCCGAGAAGCCCGAGCCAGTACGCGAATACGGCCGTGATGATCCAGAAGGCCGCGGTGAGCCACTTCGTGCGTGAACGTGTGTCCGGCGGATCCTCCAGCGTCATCGTGCGATTGTCGCTCCGAATTCGCGGTCGGGTACCAGAACGGCAGCGCCGCGGACACGATCGTCGGCGAGATCCGTCAATGCTCGGTCCGCATCCGACAGACGGTAGCGCATCGTGCTCACCTGGATCCGATGCTCTCCGGCGAAGCGCAGGAAGGTGCGCGCGTCGTCGCGTGTATTGGCTGTCACCGAGCGGATCTCCCGCTCGTAGAACAGATGCCGCTGGTAATTCAGCGGAGGGACGTCGGTCATGTGGATGCCGGCGAGTGAGAGGATGCCACCGCGGTCGAGTGCCTCGAGTGCGGTCGGAATCAGATCTCCGACCGGAGCGAACACAATGGCGGCGTCGAGTGGGACGGGCGGCTTGTCGGCCGAGCCCTGCACGGACTCTGCGCCGAGTTCCTCGGCGAGCGCGCGGGCGTCGGCGCTCCTGGTCATGACATGAACCGACACGCCCCGATACATCGCCACCTGCGCCGCAATATGGGCGCTACCACCGAAGCCGTAGATGCCCAGGCGTCCGCCTTCTGGAACGGCCGCGCGCTCCAATGCGCGGAACCCGATGATGCCGGCACACAACAAAGGTGCAAGTTCGACGTCGTCGTAGCCCTCCGGGAGAGGAAGTGCGAACTCTGCAGGCACGGTGACGAATTCGGCGTACCCGCCGTCGTCGTCCCACCCGGTGTATCGCGAATGAGGGCAAAGGTTCTCGCGTCCGCGCAGGCAATACCGACACTGGCCGCAGGTGTACCGGAGCCATGCGACACCGACGCGGTCGCCAGGTGAGAACCCGCTGACCGCAGCGCCCGTCCGGTGCACGGTGCCTACGACTTCGTGTCCGGGCACCACATTGTGCCGATGGACGGGCAAGTCGCCTTCCGATACGTGCAGGTCGGTCCTGCACACCCCGCAGGCCTGAACTTTGATCAGTAACTCGTCCGGACTCACCGTGGGGATCGGGCCGGTTTCGAAGACCAGCGGTTGCTCGTGGATCGGTCGCGGGTCTGCTACCCGCCACGCCATCATCGTCTCGTTCGAGTTCACGGCGACTCCCGGTTTCTGCTGCCTGCTCAACTGTAGGCCAGGTGTCGCCGTTCGAGACTTCAGTTCGGTGGGATCTTGCCCGCAGGGCGAACTCCAACCCACCAAAGATCATGCGGAGTCGAGCTCGAGGACCACCTCGACGTTACCGCGGTCGTCGCGGTGTGCGACGGCATGGCCTGTTCGCTCTTCGTCGAACTGAATGCTCATGGGCGCTCCGTCGCCGAGGAAGTTGCGCCACCACGACTTCTGGTCGGGCATCGCGACACCGATTTTCACGGTGTCGCCCGAGATACGGTAGCCGACCGGAAGTGTGATCACCCGGCCGGATTTGCGACCGACATACGTGATGGGTGCGACGTAGTTACGGATGCGGCTGCCGATGACCGGGAGGTCGGCGGCGGCCATGATGACTGCGTTGAAAGGTCCCGCGAAGCGCAGGATCGAACTGCTGAGTGACATGTGTTCCTCCCGAAACCACGGTACGGACTTCTCCCGCGTCATGATGCCTCGAAGCGCGCTTCCACGTCGGCACTGAGAGTGATGCGGTCGGGTTCGAGGACGAAACCGCTGCCGCTCTCCTCGGACGCCGATGCCATGTCGGAACGCATCGCGTGCATCATGGGCGCACCCGCTGCGCGCGGACTCGGACCCGGTTGAAGTCCAAGCATTCCCGGATCGGCGATGGCGACCGCTCGGAAGTCGCTGTAACCCAGGCTCTTCGTGTAGCCCTTGGCCTTGGCGAGGGCATTGCCGACCGCAAGGTCGCGTACCTCCGCGATCCGCTTCTCCCGAGTCTTGCGGGTGATCCACCAGCGCAGGTCGGTGATTGCGACGGCCTCGATCTCCGAGACGGTGTCGACGAACCCGCTGACCGCGTCGAATTCGTGGAACGTAACCGTGAGCGACGCAGACGACGTGTACCGCCACGGCCGGGTCTTGCCCTCGTTGCTGTACGGGCGGTGGCGACTGTGCCGAACCTGGTCGAAGGTCCATCGTCTGACGGGGGTGTCGTCGCGTTCGCGTAGTTCGGTGACGAGGCCGGTCAGCGTGGTGATCGCGGAAGTGACGGGATCGGCGGCGTGCTCGCGCGTCGTGCCGTCGGCGTGCACGCGGAGCACGACCGTGCACCGGTTGGGTGCGAACTCGCGTTCGGCGTGGCCGGTGACAGTGATGGTGACGGGGCGATCGCTCATGGAGGCGAGTGTGCCAGCTCGATAGGGCCTGTTGGGAGAACCCAGGGCTCCCCTCCTTACTCGAGCGATTCGATGGGTCGGTCGGTGACCAGCGCGGTGAGGATCATCGGGGCATCGCCGTCGCACTGATTGAGAGAGACCGCGACCCATCGGGAATGCGACGCAGTGACCGGTCCCCAGACGTTGAGGTCGCCGAGGCAGTCCATGGCGACCAGGGTGCGGAAGGGCTCTGCGGTGGGCGGATTCCACAGAGCCGGACCCATCGTCACCGTGCGGTGCGGCCCCCATCTGCGGTCCAACTCCGCAACCAACGCTGAGAGATGACCTTCCGCCATGTCCTCGACGTCGTTCCATTCGGGTTGGTACACGCCGACGAGGTCGTCGCTTTCCCAGAGGGGAAACAACATGAAGCCGTCACCCCGTGTGGACGTCCATTCGCCGGTGGCCGGTTCGCCCGCATCGGTGGTCGGCCCGGATGCGGGGAGGGGAACGAGCAGGGCTGTCTCTACATCCGACGCGGACCGATCCGGATCGAAGGTCTCACCTGCGCGGGCCGTCATCGGGCACACCTGTTCAGTCGACGTTCGCTCATGGGGCGAGTGTGCCAGCAGGATATGACAACTGTGATCACGCGTCGTCGACCGTGAAATCAGTTCGGAGAGGTTCTATTCCTTCTTGCCTACCGTCTGCGGCGCTTCTCGGCGGTCACGAGCTGCGTGGCGGGGCAGGAAGGATGCGGGGATGAGGATCAGGGCCGTGAGCGCGAAGGCGATCCAGAACGCATATCCGAACGAATCGGACAGGGCCGGGCCGACCACCGCCATGGCTTCGGGTGGGAGCGAACTGATCTGGTCGGCCCCGTTGCCCGTCGTCTCGACGCCTTGGGAGCTCAGCTGGTCGGTGAGCCGCTGCGTCAGCGCCGTCACGAGCAAGGCGCTTCCCAGCGACGCCCCGACCTGCTGAATAGCCGACAACGTCGGTGCTGCCCGCGATATCACGTCCTTGTCCAGCTCGGTGTAGGCGGCGGAGATCGTCGGCATCATCACTGCTCCGAGACCCATGCCGCGAACGAACAGGGCTGCGCTGAGCCAGAGGTAGGAGGAGTCGACTCCCACTTGGGTGAACGGCACGGTGCCGAGAAGCGCGAGCACGACGCCGACGGGGACGACGTAGCCCGCGCCGATGCGGTCGGTGAGCCTGCCTCCGATGACGATTGCGACGATGGCGCCGAGGCCCTGGGGTGCGAGCAGCAGACCGGCGTTGAGTGCGCCTTCACCGCGGACGGTCTGGTAGTACAGCGGAAGCAGCAGCATGCCGCCGAACATTCCGATGGCGACGAGGAAGACCGCGACGGTTCCGCTGGCGAACAGCCGGTTGGTGAGCAGACGAACGTCGATGATCGACCCGGTGCCTTTGTTCAGACTGTGCCAGGTGTAGAGAGCCAAGCCGGCAGCGCCCCCGATGAGCCATCCGAGCACGTTCCACTCACTGAATCCGCCGTGGGAACTTGCACGGGAGAGCCCGTAGAGCAGACACACCAGGCTTCCGGAGAGCAGGACGAGACCGCGCAGGTCGAGACGCCCGAATTCGGGCAGGGCACCGCCGCTCGGTAGCTTCCACACCGCGAGTGTGAGCGCGAGGGCGCCGACGGGGACGTTGACGAGGAAGATCCAGTGCCAACTCGCGTATTCGACGAGCAGGCCGCCGATCACTGGCCCGAACACCGGACCCAACAGCATAGGAACGCCGAGGATGCTCATCGCGCGTCCGAGGCGTTCCGGGCCCGCGGCCCTCGTGATGATGGCCTGACCGGCGGGAAGCAGCATGCCGCCGCCCAACCCCTGGATCACGCGGAAGGCGATCAGGCTGTCGATCGACCACGCGGCCGCGCACAGGGCGGAACCGGCCATGAACAGACCCACTGCTGTAATCCAGGTCGGTTTCGGCCCGAACCGATCCATGGCCCAGCCGGAGAGTGGGATGACCAGGGCCACGGCGAGCAGGTAGCCGGTGACGACCCATTGGGTGGTGGACAACGGCGCGTCGAGCTCCCTGCTCAACGAGTCGAGGGCCACGTTCACGATGGTGGTGTCGAGAACCACCATGATCATGCCGGACACGACGACGAGCCCGGTGACGATGACGTCGCGGTCGAGCTTGTCCGAGCGACGATCGGTGGAAGGTTCCATGTTCGGCTCCCGGTCGGTAGGGGAGTTCATCCGCCACTACGATGCTGGGCGCGGTTCGGGGTGCGGTCAATACCGAAACACCGAGTGCTGCTGAGGGGAGCGAAACGGTTCTTCGTTATCGACTTCGGGAAGGTTCCGGGTCGGTGCCCTTAGCGATCGCTATACTCGTCCGAAGTTCTGGCCGTGATGGTGTGATCGCAGGAGTGTGCATGAAGGTCGTACTACCGTTGGCTTCCCGGACCGGCGCGCTCGCCGACGTTGCAGACATGGCACGCCAGGCCGAGGAGAGCGGCTTCGACGGGGTGTCGTTCAGCGAGGTCGTCTCGGATCCGATCCTGCATCTGACGATCGCTGCCGGCGCGACCGAGCGTGTGGACCTGCTGACGAACATCGTCGTGGCATTCGCGCGGTCTCCGATGACGCTTGCGGTGCAGGGGCGGGCTCTGCAGGACTACAGCGGCGGTCGACTGACCCTCGGTCTCGGCAGTCAGATCAAACCGCACATCGAGAAGCGCTTCTCGATGCCGTGGAGCGCGCCGGCGGCACGGATGGCCGAGTTCGTCTCCGCGATGCGAGCGATCTGGGATTCATGGGCCACCGGCGCGAAGCTGGACTTCCGCGGCGACTTCTACACGCACACCCTCATGACCCCCATGTTCACGCCGCTGAGCGAGCAGCCTGCACCCGAAGTTCTCCTCGCTGCGGTCGGCGAGAAGATGACGGAGACGGCCGGTCGTGTCGCTGACGGAATCCTGTTGCATCCCTTCACTACCGAGCAATACGTGCGGGAGGTGACGTTGCCGGCGCTGGCCCGGGGTCGCACTGCGTCCGGTGCGCCGGAAGGTGACCCCGAGATCATTGCATCCGGATTCATCGTCACCGGAAACACGGACGAGGAACTCGCGACGTCCAAGGCGGCGGTGCGGCGGCAGATCGCGTTCTACGGCTCGACGCCCGCCTACCGCCCCGTTCTCGACCTGCACGGACTCGGCGATCTGGGCGACGAACTCAACCGGCTCTCCAAGACCGCAGACGACGGCAAGTGGGCTACCATGGCCGACCTGATCGACGACGGCATCCTTGCGTTGTTCGCGGCGGAGGGCGCTCCGGCCGAGGCGGCGAATATGCTGTTCGGCCGCTTGGGTGATATCGCAACCCGCTACACGATCAACAATGTCGGTGTGCAGACTCCGGAGTTGCAGCGCGAGGTGGCGGGTCTTCTACAGGCCGTCGACTCGTAGATCATGCAGATGTGGTTGGTTCGACTGCACATAACGACGTCGAACCAACCAGATCTGCATTGCGTGACCCGGACGATGCATCGCGCCCGGAGCCGTATTCACGTATCCGAATCAGCTGGGGGAGAAGGGATCACTGCAGTGGTCAGCGTAATGCGCACGGAGCCGTTGTCGCGATCCGTCCGATAAGGCTCGAGGAGTTCGGCGAGTTTCGTCTGGATTTCCATGAGATCTTCGGTGGTGACGTAGAGCGGTGTCGTGCCGAATCCCAGGTAGTTCCTGAGGTGCCGATCTCCCGCGTCGATGAACTTGTCGAATCCTTCGCCGACGGTGCCGAGAAATGACAGAAAAGCGTTGCGGAGTTCCGCATCGCTCATCGCGTCGAGGTCGTCCTGCCCGACGTGGGCCATGCGCTCACCGAGAGCGAGGGTTCGTTCGATGGTGCCGCGCACTCGTCGTTCGTCCACGACGGTGACGATCTGCGCCGCGATCAGGGCGGCTATATGCCGGTACAGCGTGGCCTGGGTGATGTCCGGCAGTTCCTCGCGGAGCGCTGCGGTGGTCAGCTGTCGACCGCCGAGCTGTTGGACGATCCGTAGTCGGACCGGATGCAGCACGATGTCGGCAATCGACGGTTCGCTGTCCATGGGCCCCTTCCTCCATTGTTCTCACTCTGATAATGTTCTCACTATCGAATTGATACTACCGCTGACGGAAGGGCTGACGCCGTGGCCGAGTTGAAGCGCAGTGAAACTGATCTGAACGTGACCTTCACCTGGTGGGAAGCTCTGCTGGTCCGTCGTACCGAGTTGGTGATTCCTCGGTCTTCGATCGCCCGCGTCGATGTGCTACCGGGATGGACATCCGAGATACTCGGCTTTCGAAATGGCCTCGTCATCTCGAAGTTCCTCAAGGTCGGCACATTCACGCATCCTCGTGGCATCACACGTCTCGTCGTCATGAGACGAGGAGAACCGTTGCTGCGCATCGTGCTTCGAGGGCAGACGGCTGGCGATGAATTCGACGAGCTGCTCATCAGCGCCTCGAACGCGAACGACATCGGCGGGGTGCTCCAGCAGGTACAGCAGTCATGACCGGCGTCGCCATCCACGTCGAGAACCTCACCAAACGGTTCGGCGCGCTCGATGCTGTTGTCGGCGCGACTTTCACTGCCGGTCCCGGCCGCGTGACAGGATTCCTCGGCCCCAACGGCGCCGGCAAATCCACAACCCTACGTATGCTCCTCGGTCTGATCAGACCCGATGCGGGCACTGCCCTGTTCGACGGGGTTCCGTACAGGGGTCTGGCGTTTCCTGCCGGCACGGTCGGTGCTGTTCTCGACATCGCAGCGGCGCACCCCGCGACCACGGCCCGCGCGCACCTGCGCACCTGCTGTGCGCTCGGCGGTCACCCGCCGGAACGAGTCGGCAAGGTGATCGAACTGGTAGAACTCGACCGGTTCGCCGACCGTCGCGTCGGCGGCTACTCGACGGGGATGCGACAGCGCCTCGCCCTGGCCACCGCGCTTCTCGGCAACCCCGAGACGTTGGTCCTCGACGAACCGTCGAATGGGCTCGATCCCTCGGGAATCGTGTGGCTGCGCAGCTTTCTTCGCGAGTTCGCGGCGAGTGGCGGAACGGTGTTGATCTCCAGTCACGCGCTCTCCGAACTGCAGAACACGATCGACGACGTGGTGCTCCTGGACCGCGGACGCATCGCTTGGACGGGCGAACTCTCCGAACTCGTCGCCACCGGGAACACCCTCGAAGAGGCCTTCCTCAGTCTCACGACCCGTGTAGGTGTGAAATGAAGAACGCAGTCCGTGGTGAATTCATCCGACTGTTCTCCACGCGCCTGCCCGTGTGGGCGATCGTCGCGGCAGTGCTGTCCGGTGCCGGACTCACCGGCGTTCTCGGCCTGGTCGGACCGGAGAACGCGTCGCCGCCGATGCCCGGCCTCGATACGCCGCAGGGCGTCGCGATCGCCGTGGGACTCACCGGTCTGTTGCTGTTCGTGCCCGCGCTGTTCGGGACGATTGCAGTCACGGGCGAGTACCGCCACAAGACGATCGGCACGACGTTCCTCGCGGTACCGCGGCGAGGTGCAGTGCTCGGGGCAAAACTGTTCGTCTACAGCGTCTTCGGTCTCTTCTACGGACTGTTGATGGCGTTGTCGTCGGCGCTTGCTCTGTGGTCTGTCACGGCTGTGAGGGGAATCGAGCTCGGTGCGTCGGCGGGCGACCTTGCGACGATTCTCTCCCGCGTGGCCCTGGCTGCGGCGATCTACACGTTGCTGGGTGTCGGGATCGGCGCGCTCGTGCGCAGTCAACTCGTCGCTGTCGGGATTGTGCTCGGATACTTCTACTTCCTCGAACCCGTGCTCATGATCCTGCCCGGCTTGAACACGCTCTACCCGTTCATGCCGGGAGGGGCGACGGCGGCGTTGACGGACTTCACGTTCCTCAGCGACACGGTGTCGGGGGAGATGTCGTTGGGGGCCACGACTTTGCTGACCCCGATGCTCGGCGCGCTCGTTCTGGTGACGTACGCGGCCGTGGCCTCGGCGGCGGCGATCGTGGCTCCGCTGCGGCGTGATCTGGTGTGAAACTCACTCAGGGGGTGTCTGTGGCGGATTCGAGGTCGCCTGGGGAATTGCTGCGAGCCCGTCGCCGGAGAGTTGACCGAGGCCGATGTCTCGGCCGGCCAGAATCAGGAGCAGGGTCGCCATCGGGGCGCGGATCTCCGGCCCGGTGCCCGTCGACCAGTCGACGTCGGTCGCGCGCAGGTGCGATCCGCTGAATCGGCTTTGCTGGAATACCCTCGACTTCCAACCTTTGCCATAGGACAGGACGTAGGTCGCGGCTTCAGCGGCGGCCTCGGGTGATATTCGCAGCGTTCGGCCGAGTGGAATCGCGATGTCCTGTCCGTGGACGAGGATGTCGATGAGAGGTTCGCGGGGAGTGAGTCCGATGTTGTGCTTCCGGGATCCGATCATCGCGCGAATCTCGCGGACAAGTCGGTCGGTCGGTGTTGCTGCTTTCCGTTTCGCGGAATAGTGGATCACCGCGTTCATGCCCCCCGGGTGTCGGAGCACGAAGGGAAGCATGGTGATCGCTTGGCGAACGTCGATCTGCTGCAACGTCAGATGCGCCGCAACGTCGCGCACCGTCCATCCGTCGCACAGTGAATTCTGTTGCCACTCCTCGTCGCGGAGCATCTCGAGTAGATCAGCGGTACGGGTGCGGTGGTCGTCGATCGCTACCCAGACGTCGTCGATGTTCATGGTCGATCCCGGTAATATCAGTTCGAAGTTGGGACTAATATTAGTCCCAACTTCGAATCAATGGCAAGGGGAGGGTCGTCGTGGACGAACCGCACATCGCCGTCTTGATGTTCACCGCACACCGCAGTGCAGAGAGGCGCGTGTTCGACGCCGTTCGCAATGCCGGGTTTGCGGGGATCACCCTGGCCCAGGCTCGCATCGCGGCGCGCATCGGCCCCGATGGGACACGGCTCTCCGAGCTCGCCGAGCAAGCCCTGGTGTCGAAGCAGACTGCAACGCACCTCGTCGACCAGCTGGAAAGGGCGGGGTATGTCGAACGTGTCGTCGACCCTAGCGACGCTCGCGCCCGCCTCGTCCGCATGTCGCCGCGTGGCGCGGAGGTGATCGCGGTTGCGCGCGCTGAAGAGGCGCGGATCGATGAAGAGTGGACGAAACACCTCGGCGGTCCCCGCATGCGCGAGCTGCGGGATTCGCTCACCCTGCTCCGTGAGATCACCGACCCTCACGCGTGACCCGGCGAGCCTGGTGATCACCACCACGGAATCGGCCCGAATGTGTGGCGATCCATGCTCATGTAGTTCGAACGATGGACACCGTCAGCCGTCCGAACCGTGCAACGTACAGACTGTCGGCTACGTCGGCTGACCTTGTGCGGTGCTTGCCGTAATGAGCTCGACGGCTTGTATGTGCAGGTCGGTGGTGTGAAAGGCCCGAGAAGTAAATGGAGAAGAACTCGAATTCCACGATGCCGTTGATTGCTGCGGCAGTCGTCTTCGTCGGACTCGCCGCAATCGGACTCTTTCTGATCTGGCCGCAGCTCGACAACGACAGCGAAGCGACGACGGCGACGTCGACCGCCGCCGTCGCGGTATCCGAAACCACCGACCGCGTTCCTGTCGCGGGACTGGAGGGTCTGAAGCGTGTGCCGGAGGATGCGACGTCGTGCCCCAGTACATTCGGCAGCCCGGACGTGACGAGTTCCGCGGTCGCAAGCCCGGCCACGTCCTGTGAATTCGCCGAAGAGGTGCGAGGTTCCTATCTGAAGCAGCCCATGCGGTACGGGCTGGTGACGGTCGATGCGCGCAACCCGGCGATGGGCCGGACCCAGACCATGAAATGCTCGGGTAGCCCCGTGGTCACCTGCGTCGGCGGTGACGACGACGTCGTTTATCTGAACTGATCCGCGGGCTACCGAGGAGTCCGTGGTGTCACAATGTGAACGGAGCTGTTCAACGTATCGATCTCCTGGGCGGAGGCGTGACCGATATGGCTACCTACACATTCGATGTGTTCTCCACACTCGACGGATACGGATCGTCGGAAGTCTGGCCCGGTTACTGGGGCAAAGAAGGCCCCGAACTGGTCGCGGATCGCGAGAAGGTCTTCTCACCGGACAAGATCCTCGTGCTCGGCGCGACGACCTACCGGACGTGGTCGAAGCTGTCGGAAATGATCGACGATCCGAGCTTCGACTGGCTCTATGCGATGCAGAAGGTCGTTCTCTCGACCACGCTCGAAGGGCCTCTGAAGTGGCCGAACACAACCCTCATCGCTGAGGATGCACTCACCGCGGTCCCTCGTTTGAAGGCCGAATCCGACCTGCCGTTGCGCTCGCACGGAAGCATGACGATGAATCGTGCGCTCATGGCTGCTGGTCTCGTCGACCGAATCGAGGTCGTCGTCTTCCCGGTGATCACCGGCGCGAGCGGGCTCGATCCGATCTGGGCCGGCGCCGCGGACTTCGATCTCGAACTCATCGAGGCACGAACCTTCGACGGGCGCACCCAGCAATTGGTGTACGTTCCGCACCTTCACGATCACACCACGTAACCACACTGTGGGAAGTGGAGCACCGACCTGCAGTTTCCTTAATTTGTCAGGGCTCCCGTCGGTGCAGAACCGGTGGGAATCCCGGCACCGGGAGGTAGCTTGGCAGGGACAGGTCCAGGAGACGACCTTCTCGAGGATGCGCAGGTGACTCCCGTGCCCATCGACAACGATGTGTACAACCGAGTGGGCGCCACGTGGTGGGACGAAGACAATCCGCTCAACTTGCTGCACGGAAGCCTGACGCCGGGTCGGTTCGCGTACTTCCGGGAGGTGCTCACAGATCGGGTAGGCCGCGAGTACGCGGGGATGCGTGCGCTCGATGTCGGATCGGGTGGTGGATTCCTGGCGGAAGAGTTCGCGAAGGTCGGATTCTGTGTAGTGGGCGTCGACCCGTCGGCGGTATCGCTGGCCACGGCACGCGCCCACGCGGCCGAGGGCGAACTCGAGATCGAATACCTGCTCGGCATCGGTGAGAAGCTACCGGTGCGCGGCACCGAATTCGACGTCGTGTACTGCTGTGATGTGCTCGAGCACGTGACCGACCTGGATGCGGTGATCGATGAGATCGCACGGGCCCTCAAACCCGGAGGACTATTCCTGTTCGACACAATCAACCGGACCACGACCAGCAAACTCGTCGCGATCAAGATGATGCAGGAATGGCGGTGGACCCGGCTGTTCGACACCGCCATCCACGATTGGTCGATGTGCGTGAGGCCAGGCGAGCTCGTGGAAGTCATGGGACGCCACGGCCTGCAGGCCGGCGACATCGTGGGTCTCGGCCCGCGGTCGACGAATCCGCTGCGGTTACTCGACATGACGCGGGCTGCGCGAGGCCGTCTCCCGTGGGGAGAGATGAGTCGCCGGCTCGACTTCGGACGAACGAGGTTCACCGGGATCTCCTACATGGGCTATGCGGTCAGAGCATGAGCTCGGAGAGTGCTCTACTGGAGAAAGCTTCGACTGGAGCAGACACCGAGAGCAGAGGAGGGTTCGATGAGCGAACACAAGCCGCACACCGTCTCCCCGGAGTGGTTGTACGAACAGGTCGGTGACGAAGACCTGGTCGTCGTCGACGCGACCACCCACCTGACCATGCCGCCGGACGGGTCCGTGCACATCGAGCCCGGTCTCGCGACGTACCTCGAAGCCCACATCCCGGGTGCGGTGTACGCGGACCTGTTCACGGACTTCTCGGAGCACCTGGCTCCGCTGCCGTTCACCGCAGCGTCCTCCGAACGCTTCGCGGCAGCCGCGGGTGCGGTGGGGATCGGACAGGGGCGTCGGGTCGTGGTGTACGACCAGTCGTCCGGAGTCTGGGCGGCGCGCCTGTGGTGGCAGTTGAGATTCGAAGGTTTCGACGACGTCGCTGTCCTCGACGGTGGACTGCCCGCCTGGCAGGCGGCAGGGTTCCCGGTGTCGGATGAACAGGTGATCCCGCATGCGACGACCCTGACGACGAACCGCCGTCCCGAGTTGGTGCGTTCCACCGATGAGGTCGCGGGTGCTCTCGACGACGAGAACACACTCATCATCAATGCCCTCGACCCCGCGACCTATCGGGGCGAGAGCCCGTCGTACCCTCGTCGCGGCCACATTCCGGGCAGCATCAACATCCCGTTCGGCGATCTCGTCGATCCGGCGACCGGACGTCTGAAGCCGACCGACGAGTTGCGTGCAGTGTTCGAGAAGGCGGGTGTTCTCGATCCGAAGGTGCACCCGGTGACGTACTGCGGTGGCGGGATCGCCGCAGCAGGTCTTGCACATGCGCTTGCGGTGGCGGGGCGTTCCGACGTTGCGGTGTACGACGGGTCTCTGAACGCGTGGACCGCCGACGAGTCGCTGCCCCTGGTGGAAGGCCCCAATCCTCGTTGAACGACGGAGGTGTCGTGAACGCTGTGATGTGCTCGCGGGCTGACCTCGGCAGCATCGCTCACCGTGCGGAAATCCCGTTTTCCGGGAGCAGTTCGAAGGGGGCCGGGGCCGTCGCGACGCCGTTGATCTGGAGGGCGACGGCGTGCTCGCCGGGGTAGTAGCGGCGGGTGGTGATCGGCCGGAAAGAGTGTTCCCTGTCGATTGTGAATTGCTCCCCGGGGTCCAGTTCGCGGGTGGTGAGTTTGAAGACCTTCGTGCTCGAGGCGCCGTTGGCCTTGCGGTGATGGATGACGTAGTCGATCGCCAGGCGCGCCGGCTCCGTACCCGTGTTGCGGAGAGCCGCAGTGAATTGGACCGTGCCGCTCCAGGGCACTCGCGCGGCGACGATGTGAGGACCGTCGACATCGACCGATGCCGGCGCGAAGCCGAGCAGGGCAAGTGCTCCGACATTGCCGCGTTTGACGAGCGTCCGCAAGCCGTGACGAACGAGCGCCGTCGTCGTGTCGGTCGGGTCGCCGAGCCACCTGCGTGCGGTGTCGACGACGAGATCGGGATCGTCGCGGCTGAGGTCGTTCAGGTGATTGGCCACCGAGCGACGCACGTACTCACTGTCATCCCGGTAGAGGGCGTCCAGGATCGGGACGGTGATGCCGCCCCGCGACACGATCTCCGGAACCCGCACTGCCCAGGGAAGGTAGGGCCGGGTCCCTTCGGTGGCCAACCGTCTGACGTGTTCATCGGTCGACGTTGTCCACTCCGCAACGATGATGAGTGCTCGGTCGAGGTCGTGACGTAGCAGTGTCCGGATGGCGAATTCGGAGGTCAGGCGGCCGGTCAACTCCGCCAGTAGCGCCATTGCATCGCTGAATGCCGCGTCGCTGTTGTCGTGTACGGCCCTGGTGGCGACAGCGCTGGTGACCGGCCAGAGCAACCATCCACCGAAATCCGGCGTGTGGTGGTAGGCGCCGCGGACGACTGCGGCGAGGGTGGCATAGTCTCCGGGGACGTCCGCCAGCAGTGCGTCGCGCAGAAGATCGGCGCGCTCGCGCAGGGACAATCCGTCGAGTTCGTGGGCGGCGCGCGGAAGCTCCCGTAACGGCTGTTCAGGTGCGGCGTCCTGGATCGACGTCGTCAGCTGTTCGGCGACGTGTGGCCCGATGAGCTCATCAGCAAAAGGCATGCGTCCATCATCCCTGCTGGGCTGAACTTTCCTCCCCACGCACGGCATTCCACGGGTTTCGAACCAGTGGAAAGCTGTGGACGTGGGGGGAAGTTCGTGCACACCTCCGAGTGATGCTCGGGAATCGGTCAGGGGTAGTTCGGGTTGTTGAACTCCGGGATCTCGATGCTGATCGTCTGTAGTTCGGACATGTAGAGCAGAACGAACTGGCGGAGCAGTTCGTCGAACGTCCAGTACGCTTCCGGTGCCAGCGGCAGGGGAAGCAATCCTTCCCGCACCGCAATGAAAGGCCCCCACGCCACATTGAGCAGGTTGTCCCACAACAATTCCCGGGGGATGTTCAGCCAGTTGGCGATCTCGTCGCCGAGCATGAAACGCGTGAGGGCGCCCAGGATGGGCCGGCTGAGAAGCGTGAGATCGAGCCCTGCACCGAGATCGAGGAGCATGTCTGCAAGTTTGAGTCCCTCGGTGGTGGGAGCAAGAACCGGATCCAGCGATTCTCGGGCTTGGGCGTCGGCATCGTCCCACGTCGCGGGGATGTACTGGTCTTCGATCCCGAGCATGTGCGCGCTGATCTGCCAGGAGTGGAGGAAACCCTCGGACTCGTCGGCAGGGATGGGCACCTTCCACTGCTTCAGTGTGCGCATGACGGTGGTGGGCAGGCTGTGCCAGGTGACCATCATGTCGTGCTGGCTGATCGGGATGTTCTCCGGCGCAGCCTGATCCCAATGTGGTGACTGCGGGAGCAGGTGTCGTACACCGGCGTGTACCAGCCGGGTCTTCAGACCCGTCACGATCATTTCACCGTCGTCGAGATATGCGTTGCGCGAACCGATGTCGTAGCCCAGTTTCGCAGTCTTCGAGATGCGGCGCTTCATGTTGGCGCCGCCCTTCGAGTAGTACACGGCGAGGGCTTCTTTCGGGATGACGGTGCTCATCATGCCGCTGGCGAAACCGTACAGCACACCGAGATAGAGACCTCGCTTCTCGTTGAACCGCACGGCAGTGGCGAGTTTGTTCCGATCTGCCCACTCCGGCAGCTGCCGGTGGCGTTCCATGAAGTCCTTCAGGTCGGGCGGGAGTCCATCGGGCAGCGGCTGCCCGTTCTTCGTCCACGTCCGGAGAAGTTGGTTGACCCTGGGTACGTCGCCGCGGTCGAGAAGCGACGCGACCAGCGGGTCGGCTTCGGTGTCCCAGACGGTTCTCGGGTCTGCGCCGCTGCCGGTGCCCGGAATCGAGCCCGCCGGCGACCACCTCCAGGGCTGTGCGTTGGCGGGCGACGCGAGGGCGATCGCGCTGAGCGCACTCAGCGCCCCACCCGCCTGCAGGATCTTTCGTCGACTGAAGTCTGCCATGCCATCTACCCCCGGTGAGATGCAGAGAAACAGGGTTACAAGATTCGTTACTGCGTATCATTTTCTAGCACGGTGTGATGACGCACGTGTGCAGTTTTGTGAAATTGCAGTATCGCGCGGCGTGTAATCTCGGATGCCCAGGAGGTGATCGTGGATTCTCGGCCACACGCCCGGATGTCGACTTCGGAGTCCCTGCTCGAGCGCGCGTTGCTCGAGGCTGTCGAACGCGCAGACGAAGTCGACACGGTGCGCGCACGCCTGTTGGACGCTGCCTACGAGCAGTTCTGCCGGTCGGGTATCCAACGTTCATCTATGGAGGAAGTGGCCCGACGGGCCGATCTGTCCCGGGTCACGCTTTACCGGAAATTCGAATCCAAGGACGCGCTCGTCGAGCAGGTGCTGCTTCGCGAGTTCCGTCGCTACTTCGACAGCTTCCTCGTCGAGATCCGATCGGCCCGGACCGTCAGTGAGCGCATCGTGCTGGGATTCGTGAGTTCATTGCGTGCCATCCGGACCAACCCGTTGATCGGCGGTCTTCTCGATGCAGAACCGACCTTGTTCGCGGGTTCGATGGTCAGCGACGGCCGTATGCTCGTCATCGCGCGACAGTTCGTCGCACGGCAACTTCGTCGTGAGCAGAAGGTCGGGGCGATCGCGGACACGGTCGACATCGATCTCACCGCCGAGATGATGGTGCGGATTTCGGCGTCGTTCCTGATGGTCCCCACCGCCCTCGTCGACCTCGACGACGACGACCAGCTCGCGGCGATCGCGCGGAAATTCATCGTGCCGATAGTCGAACCCGGCGGATAGCTCACGATCCGATGCGCACGATGTTCTCGAAGTAGCCGGCGAGACGGTCCATGCTCGGTTCGCTCGTGCGGAAACCCACGTATCCATCGGGTCGCACGATGACGGCTTCGGGCGCGGCAGCGAAACCGTACAGCCGTGTGACATTGCCATTTTCGTCACGCACCACTCGTCCGTCGGCGGGGTCGGCGTCGGGGGAGACGGTATAGGCGCGCACCACGTCGCCGAAGCGCTCGACTGTCGTGTCGGCGAGTGAGGCGAGAGCGGGCACGGCTGCCGCGGTCGGGGCCCACAACAACACCGTGTGCCCGGGATGACGAAGCAGGTCGTGCAGCCGCAGCGGGGTGGCAACTGTGTCCTGCCGCAGGTCGCGGGCATCGGGTGCGCGGTCGCCGGGAGCCGGACTCGAGTCGGATCGGCCGTCTACGATCGCACTGTCGCGGTAGCCGAGCAGCAGCTGGGCCTCCCGCATGATGATCGTCTCGGCGTCGCTCTCGCCGTGGCCGATGCCCTCGCGCGCGTGACGCACCGTGCGGCCCACCACTTCTTCGCCGATGGGACGACGTTCGGCGTCGTAGCTGTCGAGCAGACCGTCGGCGGCGTGTCCGCTCACGGCGAGCGCGAGCTTCCAGCCGAGGTTGTAGGCATCCTGGATGCCGGTGTTCATGCCCTGCGCGCCGGTGGGTGGATGAATGTGTGCGGCATCGCCGGCGAGGAACACGCGCTCGGTTCCGTAGCTGCCGGCGATGCGGTGGCTGATCCGGAACACCGACGACCAGAGCATGTTTCGAGCCGTGGTCGGTTCCGGAGCGAGTCGGTCCACCACGGCCTGGATGTGCCCGAGGGTGGGAGGGTGCTTTCCTTCGAGGCCGTGGGTGACGGCGCCGGCCTCGGCGGTGGTGGCCAGGTCGGGGGCGACGAACGACGACACACGATAGCGGCCGTCGCCGGGCAAGGGGATGCAGACCATCAGGTCGGAGGTCGTACCGTCCTCCTGTGTCATCGCGCGCACTCCGTACCCCGACGGTAGCGACCAGTCCAGTTCGACGTCGGCGAGCATGTACTCCTCGGGGAACGCGTCGCCCTCGAACGACACTCCCAGGCCTTTGCGGACGGCGCTGTGTGCGCCGTCGCAGCCGACGAGGTATCGGGCGGTGAGTCGCGTCGTCTCGTCGCCATCGCGGAGAGTCGCGATGACGCCGTCGGTGTTCTGCTCGTAACCGGTGAGCTCGACACCGCGGCGTACCGCCGTGCCGTGTTCGGCCAAGGCTCGTCGCAGAACGTGTTCGGTGGCGTACTGCGGCATACACGTGAACCGGTACGGCACGTCGTCGGGGAGTTCGAGGTCGAGGCGCATCACCTCGGCTCCGTTGACGAACACGATCTGCCCGTGCATCGGTGTCGAGCGGTCGAGGGCGGGCCGCACCACTCCCATTGCATCCCACACTTCGAGCGTTCGTGGCTGGATGCCCACGGCCTTCGCGTAATGCGCGGGTGTGGGCAGGCGATCGATGACGACGACGTCGATTCCGCGGCGGCGAAGCTCGAGAGCTGCCGTCAGCCCGACCGGGCCGGCGCCGACGATCAGGACGGATGTTTCGCTGTGTTCGGACACGGGTGCGCCTTTCGTAGCGAAGGGGGTCCGATCCATTGTCGCGCCGCAGGTCGTCGCACGGGTCCGAACGCGGACCGTTCGTCGCGCGCGACATACTGATCGCCGAACACCCTGGATCGAGGAGGAACCATGGAGAGTCGATCCCTGCCGATCTATGCTGCCGGGGCGATCGATGTGCCGTTCGTGATCGCGGGGATGGACGAGCTCATCGGACGCGACACTCGGTTCGAGGAGCATTCACATCCGACCCACGAGTTGTTGTGGAACGAGCGCGGCGCATCGAGTGCAACTATCGGCTCCCAGACTTGGACGATCACACCGAGCATCGGCCTGTGGATCCCGGCGGGCCGGCTGCATTGGGGCATCATGCCGACGGGAACGTGGTATCGCACTGCGCATTTCGGTATCGATCATGCACCGCTGCTGTCCGACGGCGCGGTGGCCGTCGAGATGACACCGCTGCTGCGTCTGCTGCTCGATCGCCTGACCGACGAGTCGCTGGACGGAGCGTCGAGGTCGTTGACGGAGAAGATGGTGATCGACGTGCTCGCGCCCGCTGAACACGAGCTGCTGGTGCAGGTGCCGACGTCACCCCTGCTGCGACCCATTGTCGAGGTGGTCGGCGAGGACCCCAGTGACCCGCGAACGTTGTCGGATTGGGCAGAGGAACTGGGTGTCAGCCGTCGCACCGTCACCCGCGCGTTCCGTGCGGAGACGGGGCTGAGCTTCGGGCGATGGGTGGCGGCGGTGCGCGCGCAGCGTGCGGTGATCCTTCTGGGGCACGGTCTCGAACTGGGTGAGGTCGCCGAGCGGATGGGCTACCGGTCGGTGAGCGCGTTCGGTGCGGCGTTCCGGAGAGTCACCGGTGCGACTCCCGCGACGTTCCGGGCGGGCTGATCTTCGAAGGGTGTGACCCGATCGCAACATCTGGTGGCCCGATCACGCGATTGCGTCTCGGGACGGTAAACATTAGATTTAGGCAAACCTCGCCTAATATCCGAGTCCGGATGTGGGCATCACCTGCACGAAAGCGAGTTCGTCTCCATGCGTTCAAAGCGCTTCCTGGCGGTGGCCGCGACCGCGGTCGCAGTCACACTCGGCATGTCGGCATGTAGCTCCGACTCGGAGACCACCGACACCGCCACCGCGTCCGGCGAATACCCGGTCACCATCGAGCATGCCCTCGGCACCACCACGCTCGACGCGAAGCCGGAGCGCGTCGCCACCGTCGCGTGGGCCAACCACGAGGTGCCGCTCGCACTCGGAGTCGTGCCCGTCGGTATGGCCGCCGCCAACTTCGGCGACGACGACGGCAACGGCATGCTGCCGTGGGTCGAGGAGAAGCTCGAAGAACTCGGCGGCGAGACCCCCGTGTTGTTCGACGAGACCGACGGCATCGACTTCGAAGCCGTGTCCGATACGAACCCCGACGTCATCCTCGCCGGCTACTCCGGACTGACACAGGAGGACTACGACACCCTCAGCGAGATCGCTCCCGTCGTCGCATACCCGGAAGCCCCGTGGGCGACAGCGTGGCGCGACATGATCGCGATCAACAGCGAGGGCATGGGCATGGCAGAGGAAGGCCAGGAGCTCATTGCGAGCCTCGAACAGGAAATCGCCGACACCGCGGCCGCGCATCCGGAGCTCGACGGTAAGGCGACGATGTTCCTCACCCACGTCGATACCGCCGACCTGAGCCAGGTCAGCTTCTACACCGCGAACGACACGCGCGCCGCGTTCTTCGAGGACCTCGGCATGTCCACACCGAAGAGCGTCGCCGACGCCTCTACCGGCGACGAGTTCTCACAGAAGGTCAGCGCCGAGCAGGTCGACGTGTTCGACGACGTCCAGATCATCGTGACCTACGGCGACCAGGCGCTCGTCGACTCCCTGAAGGCCGACCCGCTGCTGTCGCAGATGCCCGCCGTCGCCAACGGCGCGATCGTCTTCCTCGACGGATCCGGCCCGCTCGGTACGGCCGCGAACCCGACTCCGCTCGCCATCTCGTGGGTGCTCTCGGACTACGCCGACATGCTCGCCGAAGCAGCAGGCAAGACGAACGCGGAGTGACCTCAGTACAACAACCCCCGACGCCGGGCGCCGCACTTCCGCGACGCTCGGCTCTCGGTAACTCTGCGTGGCTCATGGTTCTACTCGGGGTGCTCGTGCTCCTCGTCATTGCGTCGGTGACCATCGGGTCGCGCGATGTGGAATGGGCCGACATCATCGCCGCGCTCGGTGGGTCGACCGACAACATCGGTCAGGGCGCCATCGCGAAACGCATCCCCAGAACCGTGCTCGCGCTACTCGTCGGAGCAGCGTTGGGTCTGGCGGGTGCGGTGATGCAGGGCATCACCAGGAATCCGCTGGCCGACCCCGGCATCCTCGGCGTCAACATGGGTGCGTCGCTCGCGGTGGTCGTGGGCATGGCGTGGTTCGGGTTGTGGACACAGACCGCGATGCTGTGGGTCGCAATTTTCGGCGCCGGGATCACCGCGGTGTTCGTCTACATGATCGGTTCGCTCGGTCGCGGTGGGGCCACGCCACTCAGGCTTGCGCTCGCCGGCGCAGCCACCGCGGCAGCACTGTCGTCGTTCATCACCGCGATCATCCTGCCGCGGAACGACATCGCCGGGAATGTGCGGTCGTGGCAGATCGGCGGTGTGGGAGGCGCGAACTTCGACGTCATCGGGCAGGCGCTGCCCTTCCTCATCGTGGGCTTCGCCATCTGCTTGCTGTCGGCGCGCAGCCTCAACTCTCTCGCTTTGGGCGACGAACTGGCTGCCGGACTCGGTGAGCGTGTCGCGCTCGCGCGCGGTCTCGCGGCGCTCGGGGCCGTGCTGCTGTGCGGTGCGGCCACCGCGATCGCGGGGCCGATCGCCTTCGTCGGACTGGTCGTACCGCACCTGTGCCGGCTGTTGATCGGCGTGGACAACAGGTGGCTGCTGCCGTTCTCCGCGCTGGTGGGAGCCGGGTTGCTCACGGCTGCCGACGTGGTCGGCCGCATCGTCGCCCGACCCAGCGAGATCGACGTCGGCATCATCACCGCGCTCATCGGCGCACCGTTCTTCGTGTACATCGTCCGACGGCAGAAACTCCGAGAACTGTGACAGCGACACTCATCACCATCAAGCCCGACGTCGACGAAGTCGCAGCGAGCCGTGTGCGTCGCGGGCGACGTCGTCGCATCGTGATCGGGATCCTCGGGGCACTCGTCGTCGCCGCATTCGTCGTGAGCCTGATGTTCGGGAAGACCTTCTATCCGCCGTCCGACATCATCCGTGTGATCCTCGGCGAGAACGTGTCGGGCGCGACGTTCACCGTCGGTCGACTCCGCCTGCCACGCGCTGTGCTTGCTGTGGTCGCGGGAGTCTGCTTCGGCCTGGGCGGCATCACGTTCCAGACGATGCTACGTAACCCGCTCGCGAGCCCCGACATCATCGGAATCAGCGCCGGAGCGAGTGCCGCGGCCGCATTCGGGATCATTGTGCTCGGGCTCGGGAGCACACAGGTGTCGATCTTCGCGATCGTCGCGGGGCTGGGTGTGGCGCTGTTGATCTATGCACTGTCGTATCGCGGTGGGGTCGCCGGTACGCGGCTGATCCTCATCGGGATCGGCATCGCGGCCATGCTCGAGAGCGTCACTTCGTACCTGCTGAGCACCGCAGCTGCATGGGACCTGCAGGAGACCATGCGATGGCTCACCGGCAGCCTCAACGGCGCCACGTGGGGCGCGACCCTGCCCGTGATCGCCGCCCTGGCGATTCTCGGTCCCATTCTGTTGGGGCAGACCCGAAACCTGTCGATGATCCAACTCGGCGACGACGCCGCTCAGGCACTCGGCGTGCGCGTCGAGCGCACCCGACTCGTGGCCATCATCGCGGCCGTCGGACTCATTGCGTTCGCCACCGCAGCTGCAGGACCTATCGCATTCGTCGCGTTCCTCTCGGGTCCGATCGCCGCGCGCATCATCGGGCAGGGCACGTCGCTGTTCGTCCCGGCCGCGCTCGTCGGCGCTCTGCTGGTGCTCGTCGCCGACTTCATCGGCCAGTACGCCTTCGGCACCCGCTACCCGGTGGGTGTCGTGACCGGTGCGCTCGGAGCGCCGTACCTCGTCTACCTGATCATTCGCTCCAACCGAGCGGGAGGCTCGCTGTGACCGCATCGCACACTCTGACGGTCGAGAACCTGAAACTCGGCTACGGGAATCGCACTGTCGTCGACTCCCTCGATCTCGACGTTCCGCCGGGGAAGATCACATGCATCGTCGGAGCCAACGCGTGCGGCAAATCGACGTTGCTGCGGTCGATGTCGCGTCTCCTGACCCCTCGCGGCGGGCACGTGCTGCTCGACGGCAAGGACGTGCACAAGCTGCCCGCGAAACAGCTCGCCCGCACCCTCGGGTTGCTGCCGCAGTCACCGATCGCGCCGGAGGGGATCGTCGTCGCCGACCTCGTCGGTCGGGGCAGGCATCCGCACCAGCGCGTCCTGTCGCGGTGGAGTCGCGAGGACGATGCGGCAGTCGCAGATGCGCTGGCCGCGACCCAGATCACCGAACTCGCCGAGCGCTCGGTCGACGAACTGTCGGGTGGGCAGCGCCAGCGGGTCTGGATCGCGATGGCGCTGGCCCAGCAGACCGACGTGCTGCTGCTCGACGAACCCACCACCTTCCTCGACGTGAGTCACCAGGTGGAGGTACTCGACCTGCTCACCGACCTCAACCGGGACCGCGGCACGACGATCGTGATGGTGCTGCACGATCTGAACCTCGCCGCCCGATACGCCGATCATCTCGTCGCGATTGCAGACGGAAGCATCTATGCGCTGGGTGATCCGGCGGACGTGCTCACCAGCGAGACCGTCGCCGCGGTGTTCGGGCTCGACAGCCGTGTGATCCCCGACCCTGTCTCCGGTAAGCCGATGGTGCTGCCGGTCGGGCGACATCACATCACGGTGTGAGGTCTTTAGCATCACGCTGATTTCAGACGTGGTGGGCCGGGCGCGGGATCGGAATGATCTTCGTCATGACCGAACCTCTCGATCTGGCCACCGACGTCCTCGTCATCGGAGGCGGGCCCGCCGGCACCTGGGCCGCACTGAATGCGCGCAAGGCCGGTGCCGACGTGATCCTCGTCGACAAGGGATACTGCGGAACCAGCGGCGCCACAGCACCGTCCGGAACCGGAGTCTGGTACATCGCACCTGACCCGGAGCAGCGGGCGAAAGCCAAAGCGAGCAGGGAAGCGCTCGGCGGGTATCTGGCCGACCACGCGTGGATGGACCGCGTGCTCGACCGCACCTACGAGAACATGCACCTTCTCGGCGACGAGGGGCGCTATCCGTTCCCGGTCGACCCCGACACAGGACACCGGATCCGCACCGGTGTACAGGGCCCCGAATACATGCGGCGCATGCGGGCGTGGGTCCAGCGGCTCGGGGTCCGCATCCTCGATCACTCACCGGCGCTGGAGCTGTTGGTCGACCGCGACGGGGTCGTGCGCGGCGCCGCCGGATACCAGCGGCAGGCCGATCGCGACTACCGGATCACGGCGGGGGCGGTGGTGATCGCCAGTGGAGGTTGCGCGTTTCTGTCCGGTGCGTTGGGTACCAATGTCGACACCGGCGACGGCGCCCTCATGGCCGCCGAGGTGGGCGCCTCCTTCTCCGGTATGGAATTCGCCAACGCCTACGGGATTGCGGCAGCGGGTTCGACGATCACCAAGACCGCGTACTACGGCTACGCGACCTTCTTCCACGCAGACGGCAGCGTGCTCGAGGGCGCGGGATCCAGCAAGGGGCGTTCGATCATCGCGAAGACGTTGCAGAGCGAGCCGGTATCGGCTCAGCTCGATAGGGCGGACGCCGAGGTGCAGCGACAGATGCGGCTCGGCCAGCCGAACTTCTTCCTGCAGTTCGACCGGCGAGGAATCAACCCGTTCACCGACAAGTTCGAGGTGACGATGCTCGCCGAGGGGACCGTGCGTGGTACGGGCGGCATCGACGTCGTCGACGATACGTGCGCGACCTCGGTACCCGGGTTGTATGCAGCGGGGGACGCCGCGACCCGCGAACGCATCTGCGGTGGCTTCACCGGGGGTGGTAGCCACAACGCGGCGTGGGCGATGTCGTCGGGAAGCTGGGCCGGGCGGGGGGCGGCCCAGTTCGCGCGACACGTCGCCGGGGTGCGGGCTCGTGACCTGCACGGGGCCGGTCGCGCTGGGCTGCGACCGGCCCAGCGCACCGAGCTCGACGCCGCTGCAGTGCTCGCGGCGGCGCGCGCCGAGCTGATTCCGTACGAGAAGAACCTCTTTCGGAACGGCGTGGGACTGCAAGAATCGATCGACGAGCTCGAATCACTGTGGACGGCACTCGCATTCGGCCTTACTCCGGGCGTTGGCACGGACCGTATCCGGGCGAGACAGGCTGCGGCGATCACGGCCGTCGGCCGTTGGGCCTACCACTCCGCATCGGCCCGCACCGAGACTCGCGGTATGAGCAAACGCGCGGATCATCCGGATCTCGATCCGGCCCAGCATCATCACATTCTCACCGGGGGCCTCGACGAGGTGTGGACGCGGACCGCTCCGGTGCGCAATTCGGTGTTGGTGGCATCGTGATCGAGATCCTGCTGGCCGATGCGTGCATCGGCTGCGACAAGTGCGTCGACGTGTGCCCGACCGACGTATTCGATCGCACCGAGTCGGGAATCCCGACGATCGCGCGGCAGCATGATTGCCAGACTTGCTTCATGTGCGAGGCGTATTGCCCGACCGACGCGCTGTTCGTGCATCCGCAGTCGACACCACGTGAGGCGCAGGGCAATGACGGCGATCAGATCGGGCAATATCGGGCGCAGATCGGTTGGGGGAGTGGACGGGTCGCGGGATCTCGTGTCGCGGTGGGGCCCGAGCTTCCGCGTGGTGCGCCCCCACCGCGCCTGGTATCGTCGTGATCGTCCGTGCAGCACAACACAGAGGTCACAGCCATGTCCGCCACCGATCGACCGCAGCCCGCGTCGCTGCGCACGGTCTGGCACAGCTGGCGGCTCTATGTGGACCTGTGTCGCACCGGCACCGAGCGCTGTCGAACGTAGGCTCCGCTCGATCACCGTGGTGATCGGGCAAGACGATGCCTGCTCGGTTCCCACACCTCGAGGATTCCTCTCATGTCTCTGTCCTTCCACTGGTTCCTGCCCACCTCCGGCGACAGCCGCTCGATCGTCGGCGGTGGGCACGGCGCCGACCTGCGCGCGAACGCCGGCGACCGTCCCGCGACCCTCGACTATCTCGGCCAGGTCGCCCGTACCGCCGAGCAGCTCGGATTCGAGGCCGCGCTGACCCCGACGGGCCTGCAGTGCGTGGATGCGTGGGTCACCACGGCGATGCTGGTGCCGCAGACCCGGCGACTGAAGTTCCTCGTGGCGTTCCGTCCCGACGCGTTGTCGCCGACGCTGGCCGCGCAGATGGCCACGACATACCAGGAGCACTCCGACGGGCGACTGCTGATCAACATCGTCACCGGTGGTGAGAGCAGCGAACAGCGTGCGTACGGCGATTTCCAGCCGAAGAACGAACGGTATCGGCGCACCGACGAGTTCCTCAGCGTGGTGAGGGGGCTTTGGCGCGGCGATCTGGTGTCGTTGGAGGGCAAGCACGTTCACGTCGAGGGCGCACGGCTCGACAAGACCCCGGCCGTGACACCGACCGTGTACTTCGGGGGGTCGTCGCCCGCGGCGCTTCCGGTGGCCGGCCGGCACGCCGATGTATACCTGACGTGGGGTGAGCCACCGGCCCAGGTTGCGGAGAAGATCGCACGGGTCAGGGCCGCGGCAGCCGAGTTCGGCCGTACGCTGCGTTTCGGCGTCCGCCTGCACACGATCAGCCGCGACACCTCCGAGCAGGCGTGGGACGAAGCTCAACGATTGCTCGACGACATGAACCCCGACGACATCGCGCTCGCACAGGCCGGCCTCGCGGCCAGTGAATCCGAAGGCCAGCGTCGCATGAGCGAACTGCACGGCAGCGCACGACGCCACGACGGTGGTGCCCGCACCCTCGAGATCCACCCGGGTCTGTGGAGCGGAGTCGGATTGGTGCGCGGTGGCGCCGGGACCTCACTGGTCGGCAGCCACACCGAGGTGGCGTCGCTGATCGAGGAATACCGGGCGGCGGGCGTCGACGAATTCGTGCTGTCGGGCGTGCCGCATCTCGAAGAGGCATATTGGTTCGGCGAAGGTGTGCTGCCGATCCTCGAGAGCAGAGGACTGTGGACGCATCCGGATCGAGTCGGTGCCGACCGCAAGCCTGCGTTCGCCCTCTGATCGAGACTCGAACCCGGCCGTGTCCTCGAGCGAGGACGCGGCCGGGTTTCGTGGTGTGATCAGCTGTGCGCGTGGTAGATCGCGCTTGCGATCGTCTCCTTGTATGCGGCGAACTCCGTGGACGTGCGCACGGTGGCCGACCGTCGCTCGTCCGTGGAGTCCTCGGGAAGTTCGATCGGGATGTCCTGCATGATCCGGCCGGGGCGGGCGCTCATCACGAGCACCCGGGTGCCGAGAAGCACGGCCTCGTCGACGCTGTGCGTCACGAACAGGACCGTGCGGTGGTGCTCGCGCCAGATGCTGAGCAACTCGAGCTGCAGTTTCTCGCGGGTCAACGCGTCGAGCGCGCCGAACGGCTCGTCCATCAGGATGATGCGGGGATCGTTGACGAGCACCCGTGCAATCTGGGCGCGTTGCTGCATACCACCCGACAGTTCGTAGGTGCGGCGATCAGCGAAATCGGCCAGCCCGACCATCTCGAGAATGTCCTCGGCCCGCGCGCGACGATCCTCCTTCGACGCCCCGCGCAGGCGCGGTCCGAGTTCGACGTTGGCGCGCACGGACTTCCACGGGAAGAGATTGGGTTTCTGGAACACGACCCCACGTTCGGGTCCGGGGCCGGTGACGACGTCGTCACCGATGCGGATCGATCCGCTCGTGGGCTGCTCGAAACCGGCGAGCATCTGGAGCACGGTCGTCTTTCCGCACCCGGACGGCCCGACCAGACACACGAATTCGCCGGGCTCGATCGTCAGGTCGGTGGTGTCGACCGCGCGCACCGCGGTGGCTCCGTCGCCGTACGCCTTCGAGACCCCGGAGAATTCGACTCGGCCGGGGGCCGTCCGTGTGCCGGTCACTGTTCCGCGACCGCGTTCACTGCGTCGACGTACACACCGTTGCTGTATGTTTCGGGTGCGCTGACCTCGGTGATCTCGCCCTGGCTGAGCAGGAACTCCGCGGTGGACTGCAGGTTGGTTGCCATCGCGCCGCCGAGGTACTCGGGTGAAGCCTGGTCGGAGGCGCGAAGGAACTCGAGCCCCTCGAGCTGCTGAGTTGCCTCGTCGGGGGTGATGCCCAGCTGCACCGCGAGTGCGACGGACGCTTCCTGGGGATCAGTGAGCAGCTGCTCGACGGCCCAGTCCTGCGCGCGCGTCCAGGTCTCCATGAACTCGGGGTTGCTCTCGACGAAATCGCGGGTCGCACCGGCGAGGTCGAAGGTGGGAACACCCTCGGCGGCGGTGTCGGCGCTGGTGAGCAGCACGTGTCCGTCGGTGAGCTGCGACAGGGTGGGCTCCCAGATCCAGGTGCCGTCGATCTCCCCGCTCTGCCACGCTGCGACCGTCGCATCCGGGGCGAGATTGACGAGCGTGACCTGGTCGGTGATGCCCGCCCGATCCAGAGCGGCGAGAAGACTGTAGTGCGCGGTCGACGCGAACGGCGTCGCGATCGTCTTACCGGCGAGCTGTTCGACCGAGGTGATCGCGGGGTCGCGGACGACCAATGATTCGGCGGCGCCGATCACGTCGTGGATCCAGATGACCTGCATGCCGATGTTCAGCGGCGCCGACAATGCCTTCGTGGCTGGACTGGACCCGAGCAGCCCGAGATCGACACTGCCCGAACCGAACGCCTGCACCACGTCGCCGCCCGATGCGAAACGGTTCCACGAAATCGTGGCGTTGGGGAGGCAGGCCTCGAGAATGCCGGTATCCTTGACGAGCAGGTCGCCGTTGGGGATGTCCTGGAACGCGATGCGCGCGTCGGTGGTGACGGATTCGTCGACCTCGAACGGGCAGGCCTGCGAGTCGGAGGACGTGTCGCCGCTGGGCGAGGTCTCACGATCGGACGATACGCAACCCGACAGGAGGGCAGTGGCCGCGATGGCCGCTGAGACGTACAGGACTGTGCGTTTCACGATTTTCCTTTCCACGGCACGGCCAGCACGCCGATCCATTTGATGAGTGCGTCGAGAACCAGAGCGGTGATGCCGATGACGACGATGCACGCGATCGTCAGTGGCGTGTCGAGCTGTGTACCGGAAAGATAGGCGAGACCACCGATACCGGGGATTCCGTTGTTCAGTTCGGCTGCGACCACGGTGGTCCACGCGAACCCGACGGCGATGCGGATCCCGGTGAGAACCTCCGGCGCGGTCGACGGGAGCACGACGTGGGCGAGGACCTGGAGCCGGTTGGCGCCGAGTGACCGGACCGCATTGATGTAATCGCGGGGGACCGAATGGACTCCGTTGATGGTCGCGATCGTGATCGCGGGGAATGCTGCGAGGAACAGCAACCAGATCTTCGATGTGTCGCCGATGCCGAACCACACGATCAGCAGGCCGATATAGCCGAGCGGCGGCAGTGCGCGCAGGAAGTTCAGATAGGGCTCGAGCAGCGTATTCAGTGGCCGCCACATGCCCATCGCGAACCCGAGGAGCGGGCCGACGATGATGGCTGCACCTACACCGGCGAAAATGCGCTGACAGCTTGCGAGTAGGTGTTCCCACAGGAAGTAGCCCTGCTCGCCTTGAACGAGGCGATCGACCCCCGGCGCGACCCGGTGCCATGTGTTGGCCTGGACGAATGCGTCCCACACCGCGCCCGGGGAGGGCAGGAACAGGGGTTTGATCAGGCCGGCGGCAGTGACTGCCCACCATGCGAGCAGGAACACGACCAGCGCGAGCACACGCCCGCCGATACGGCGTAGTTGCCCGGATCGGCGATGCTGAGGTGCGTCGCCCATGTCGGGCGTCACCTTGTCCGTTTCCTGCACAGGCGTCTGCGCGGTGAAACTCATACCGGAACCTCCTGGCCGGACGATCCGGGCCGTACCTTCGAGATGTTCAACCGCACCATCCTCGGGCAGGTCGGCTACCGAGGTCCACAGTTGAAATCGTGACGATTCGAACTACGGCCACAGTGGTTTCCCGCGTGCTACGGATCGAAAAACCTCTCGTTCCGGAAGTGGGGGCGATCTCTCTCGGCACTCGACGAATTCGGATCAGCGTGATTCGAACTCGCGGAATGCATGGCGAGGTGGCGTAATACCGGACTGTGAGTCCGGGTACCTCTATCGATCCGGAACCCTTACCGGCGCAATGTCCCGCGGCTCGATACGGTCACTTGCCGTCGGATCCGGGCTCGATGCCGTCGGCGATATCGTCCTGTTTCGTCCGAATCGAACTTCTCGGGGGAACAGATTATGAGTGACGTCGCGCGGCTGCGCCAACCACGCTCCGACCGGGCGCGACAGGTGTCCGACGTGTTGCGCCGGCAGATCCACGGCGGCGCGTACGAATCGGCATTGCCTGGCGAACAGGACCTCGCGCACGAGTTCGGGGCATCCCGCAACACAATCCGCGCCGCACTGTCCCTGCTCAAGGACGAGGGTCTGATCGATCGGGCGCCGAAAGTGGGAACCCACGTCGTCGGGCGCAAGTACGAACACGGGCTCGACGCACTGCTCGGTCTGAAGGAGACGTTGCGCGGCTACGGTGAGGTCCGCAACGAGGTGAGGGCCGCATCGGTCATCACCGCGCCCCCGGCTGTTGCCCGTCGCCTGCAACTGGACCCGGGCAGTCCCGTCGTCTACGTCGAACGACTCCGCTATCTCGGTGATCTGCCCCTGAGTCTCGACCAGACCTACCTCGAGCCCGAGATCGGAACCGAACTGCTCGAACGCGACCTCGAATGCAATGACGTGTTCGCGCTCATCGAGGAGATCTGCGACCGGCCACTCGGGGGAGCGGACCTCGGGCTCGAAGCGGTCACCGCGGATGCCCATTCCGCTGCGCTCCTGCAGACCTCCGAGCACGCGGCGCTCCTGCTGCTCGAACGCCTCACAGCGCTGGACGACGGGCGTCCCGTAGACCTCGAGTACATCCGCATGCGCGGAGATCGAATCACGATGCGCGGCAGTCTTGCCCGCAGGCCGGAACCGACAGGGTGGGAGATCACCACATGAGTTTGATCAATCAGCGCGCCGACGTACCCGTCACCATCGACGAGTCACTGTGCATCACAGGATGCACGCTGTGCGTCGAGATCTGCCCTCTCGACTCACTCGCCATCAACCCGGAGAACGGGAAGGCATTCATGCACGTCGACGAGTGCTGGTACTGCGGTCCGTGCGCCGCGCGCTGCCCCACCGGCGCGGTCACCGTGAACATGCCCTATCTCCTCCGCTGATCCGAACGGATGAACCACATGAAGCGCACTGTTACGGCGTTCGCGCTCGTTGCTGCCGTCTCGACGACCGCCGCCTGCTCCCTCGAGAACACGGGTGCATCCGACGACACCGTCCGGGTCGTCGTCGGGTACCAGTCGAAGACCATCAACACCGTCACTGCAGGCACATTGCTGCGCGCCCAGGGCTATCTCGAACAGAGGCTGCAGACGATCACGGACTCGACCGGGGTCGAGTACACGGTGGAATGGCAGGACTACGACACCGGCGCCCCCATCACCGCGCAGATGGTTGCCGAGAAGATCGACATCGGGTCGATGGGCGACTATCCGATGCTCATCAACGGGTCTCGGACACAATCGAATCCGAATGCGGGAACCGAGATCGTCTCGGTCACCGGATACAACCCCAAGGGCGCCCTCAATATGGTGGTCGTGCCACCGGAGTCGCCCGTGAGAAGCCTCACCGACCTGGCCGGGCAGAAGATCTCGGCCAGCGTCGGGTCTGCGGGTCACGGGACCCTGGTCCAGGCGCTCGATCGTGCCGGAGTCGATCCGAACACCGATGTCGAGGTCCTCAATCAGCAGCCCCAGGTCGGCTCCTCGGCGCTCGAATCCGGACAGGTGGCGGCGTTGTCGCAGTTCGTGGCCTGGCCCGGGCTGTTGGTGTTCCAGGACAAAGCGCAGCTGTTGTACGACGGAGCAGAGCTGAACGTCCCGACGCTGCACGGTGTGGTGGTGCGCGAATACTACGCAGCCGACCATCCCGAAGTGCTCGATGCCTTCCTGCGCGCACAGCTCGACGCGACCCGGTTCATCCAGACGGAACCGTTGGAAGCCTCACGAATAGTCGCCGAGGACTCGGGCCTGCCGCAGGAAGTCGTGTACCTGTACAACGGCCCGGGTGGCACGTCGTTCGACACCACCCTCAAACCGCATCTGGTCGACGCACTGAAACGCGATGTGCCGTACCTGAAGTCGATCGGCGAATTCGAGGAACTGTCGATCGACGGATTCGTCGACGACGGCCCGTTGCGCACCGCATTCGAGGCCGAAGGACTCGACTACGACGCCACCCTCGCGCAGACGGGCAATCCCGCCGAAGTCACCGGCGCGGACCCGGTGTGCGGTTCCGATGCGACCGACCCGGCCTTGGCAGGAGAGATCTGGTTCGACGGTGCCGACACGACCCAGGTCGCGGCCGACCCGACGTGCCTGCTGCGTGCGGTCAAGCACGCGCGAGCAGCCGGTGAGACGATCCGCGCCGCATACGTTCCGGACGCGGAACTGGGCACCCGCTGGTTTGCTGACAAAGCGCTGTGGGTCCGCGACGGGGAAACCTACTTCCCGTTCATCACTCACGCCGCGGTCGATCGGTATCTCGCGACCAACCCGACCGCCACCGTCGTCGATTACGACACCGCCGTGAACGAGGTGCGACCGTGACCGCTGTCGTCGATACACCCACCGGCCTCGCAGAACAGGAGGCCGTCGACACACCGACGACGAGCCGATGGCGCTCACGCCTGTTGCGCGGTGTGTCCGTGCTGGCCGCGGTCGGAGTGTGGCAGCTCCTCACCGCACACGACGTCCGTGTCTGGCTGCGGTTCGATACGTTGCCGACCGTCACGGACGTCCTCGCAGCCTTCGGCGCGCAACTGCGCGGCGACCTGTTCTACCTCGATCTGGCTCAATCACTCCTCCGCATCCTCACGGGATTCGGTCTCGCCGCCATTATCGGAGTGATCGTCGGTGTGGCACTGGGGCGTTCGGCCATCGCCGCAGACACCATCGGACCGCTTGCGGAATTGGCCCGCCCGATCCCGGCGATCGCGGTGGTGCCCGTCGCGATCCTGCTGTTTCCCAGTGACGAAGCCGGCATCGTGTTCATCACCTTCGTCGCCGCGTTCTTCCCGATCATGGTCAGCACCCGGCATGCGGTGCGTGCACTGCCGACCCTGTGGGAGGACTCGGTGCGCACACTCGGCGGAAGCCGGTGGGATGTGCTGGCACGTGTGGTGCTCCCCGGAATCCTCCCGGGTGTGTTCTCCGGACTGTCCGTGGGGCTCGGAGTGGCGTGGATCTGCGTGATCTCCGCAGAGATGATCTCCGGACGTCTCGGCGTCGGCTACCGCACGTGGCAGGCGTACACGATCGTCGACTACCCCGGAGTGTTCGTCGGGATGATCACCATCGGAGTGCTCGGCTTCGTCACGTCCGGCGCGGTCGAACTGCTCGGCCGCCGAGTCACCCGGTGGCTGCCACGAGGAGAAGAACAGCGATGACCGGAGAACGTAGCGCGCAAGCCTGGTCCTTCAAGGCCGGGATAGCGCATCAATCATGTCGGTGCTCGTGGTTATGGTCCCGCTGTGCAACTTCGATACCAGTACCGCGTCTACCCGACGCCCGGCCAGCAGAACATGCTGGCCCGGTCGTTCGGGTGCGCGCGGGTGGTATTCAACGATGCGCTGCGCGCCCGCCAGGACGCGTATGCGGCCGGGGTGACACTCTCGGACACCGACGTGCAGAAGCAGGTCGTCACCGCAGCGAAGAAGACCCCGCAGCGGGTATGGCTTTCCGAGGTGGCGTCGGTGGTGTTGATCCAAGCCTGCCAGGATGCGCGGCGTGCGTACCGGAACTGGTTCGATTCACTGACCGGGAAGCGGAAGGGGCGCAAGGTCGGGGCGCCGCGGTTCCGGTCCCGCAAGGACACTCGGCAGGCGATCCGGCTCACCCGCAACGGCTTCAGTATCCGAGGCAACCGGAAGTTGTATATCGCCAAGGTCGGCGAGGTGGAGGTGGCGTGGTCGCGGGAGTTGCCGTCGGTACCGTCGAGTGTGTCGATCATCAAGGACGCGGCGGGTCGTTATTTCGCGTCGTTCGTGGTCGAAACGACCGACGATCCGTTACCGGAATGCGATGCGGAGGTGGGGATCGACCTGGGTTTGACGACGTTCGCGGTGCTCTCGGATGGGAAGGTCATCGAGTCCCCGAAGTTCTTCCGCCAGGCCGAACGGCGGTTGAAGAAGGCGCAGCAAGCCTTGTCCCGCAAGGACAAGGGCAGCAAGAATCGGGCCAAGGCACGTATCCGCGTCGCCAAGGCTTACGCGAAGGTCACCGATGCCCGCAAGGATTGGGCGCACAAGCAGTCCACGGCGATCGTCCGCGAGAACCAAGCGGTGTTCGTCGAGGACTTGTGTGTCACCGGGCTGGCGCGAACGAGGTTGGCGAAGTCGGTGCACGATGCCGGGTGGGGCATGTTCACTCGGATGGTGGAGGAGAAGGCCGCCCGGTATGGGCGCGTCTTCGTGAAGGTGGACCGTTTCTACCCGTCGAGTCAGATCTGCTCGACGTGCGGGGTACTCGACGGGCCGAAACCACTCTCGGTTCGGGAGTGGCAGTGCGCGGCGTGTGGTGCGGTCCACGACCGCGACGTCAACGCTGCGAAGAACATCCACGCCGCAGGACGTGCGGAGTGGTTAAACGCCTGCGGAGGGGCTGTCAGTCTTTCCGTCTAGCGGGAAGCGAGCCCCTGTGAAACAGGAACCCACCGGAGTGGCGCGCAGCGCCTCAGGAGGAATCCCGGTTGTTCACGGCCGGGAGGACGTCAACAGTGTGATCAGCGGAATGACCCTCGACCTGGACGACGTCACCCTCTCCTACACGGGCACGCCCGTCGTTCGGCGGCTGTCCCTCGAGGTACGACCAGGCGAGATCCTCGTGCTCACCGGAGCGTCCGGCTGCGGTAAATCGACGGTCCTGCGTGCACTCGCAGGTCTGCTCGTCCCGGACTCCGGAGAAGTGCGCGCGGACGGAATGCCCGTCACCGGAACCGACCGCGACCGCGCCGTCGTCTTCCAGGACAACGCACTGCTGCCATGGCGCACCGTCCGCAGCAACATAGAACTCGCACTGTCGCTGCGCGGCGAACCGCGAGCGGGTCGACGCGAGGCAGCCGACAGGTGGATCGAGGAAGTCGGTCTCACCGGATTCGGCGACTACCTACCGAAATCATTGTCCGGCGGCATGCGTCAACGCGTCCAACTCGCACGGGGGCTGGCCGGAGCGCCACGCGCGGTGATGATGGACGAACCGTTCGGAGCCCTCGACAGCCAGACACGCGGCGCCATGCAGCGCCTGCTCATCGACACATGGCGCACCCACCCGACCACCGTCGTCTTCGTCACTCACGACGTCGACGAGGCGGTGCTGCTCGGCGACCGCGCGGCCGTGCTGGGACGAGGCGGAGAGCTACGCGAACTCCTCGACGTCCCGCACCCGCGCGTGGCCGACGCAGCGGACCGTCCCGACACACGCGCCGTGCGCAGCGCACTGCTCGCCGCGCTCGAGCACTGAGGAGAACACCGATGGACATACCGGATCTTGATGATGCTGTGCGGCTCGACTGCGATGTGCTGGTGATCGGAGGCGGCACCGCCGGAACGATGGCCGCGCTCACCGCCGCCGAGAACGGCGCGAACGTGCTGTTGCTCGAGAAGGCGCACGTGAGGCACTCGGGTGCCCTCGCGATGGGGATGGACGGGGTCAACAACGCCGTCATTCCCGGTAAGGCGGTGCCCGAGGACTACGTCGCCGAAATCACCCGCGCCAACGACGGCATCGTCGACCAGCGCACCGTCTATCAGACCGCCACCCGTGGCTTCGCGATGGTGCAGCGACTCGAGAAGTACGGCGTGAAGTTCGAGAAGGACGAATACGGCGAGTACGCGGTGCGACGCGTGCATCGCTCGGGGTCGTACGTGTTGCCGATGCCGGAGGGCAAGGACGTCAAGAAAGCCCTCTACCGGGTGCTTCGGCGCCGGAACATGCGGGAGAAGATCCGTATCGAGAACCGGCTCATGCCCGTGCGCGTCCTCACCGCAGACACCCCGCAGGGTCGACGCGCCGTCGGTGCGGCCGCGCTGAACACCCGGACCGGGGAGTTCGTCGCGGTGGGCGCCAAAGCGGTGATCCTCGCGACCGGACCGTGCGGCCGGCTCGGACTCCCCGCGTCCGGATACCTGTACGGGACATACGAGAACCCCACCAACGCCGGCGACGGGTACTCGATGGCCTACCACGCGGGTGCAGAACTGAGCGGCATCGAATGCTTCCAGATCAACCCGCTGATCAAGGACTACAACGGCCCCGCCTGCGCGTACGTTGCGAACCCGTTCGGCGGATACCAGGTGAACGCGCTGGGGGAGCGATTCGTCGACTCGGACTACTGGTCCGGGCAGATGATTTCGGAGGTGCAACGCGAGATCGAATCGGCGCGGGGACCGATCTATCTGAAGGTCAGTCACCTTCCGGAGGAAACCCTCGATTCGCTCGAGTCGATCCTGCACACCACAGAGCGACCCACGCGCGGGACATTCCACGAGAACCGTGGACACGACTACCGCACGCACGACATCGAGATGCACGTCTCCGAAATCGGCCTGTGCAGTGGGCATTCGGCGTCGGGTGTGTGGGTGGACGAACACGGCGCGACCAGCGTGCCGGGGCTCTACGCCGCGGGCGATCTGGCATGCGTGCCGCACAACTACATGATCGGGGCATTCGTCTATGGCGACCTCGCCGGAGCACACGCAACCGGCACCCTCGACGACGTGCCGCCGCCGACGGATCTGCCCGCCGACCAGCTCGCGGAGGCCCACGAGCTGATCTACCGGCCGCTGCGACATCCCGATGGCCCGCCGCAGCCCCAGGTCGAATACAAGCTGCGTCGGTTCGTCAACGATTACGTCGCACCGCCGAAGACCGGCGCGAAACTGTCCATCGCGGTGGAGACGTTCGATCGCATGACCCACGAGATCGCAGAGATGGGCGCACGCACACCGCACGAGCTGATGCGGTGCGCCGAGGTCGCTTTCATCAGGGACTGCGCCGAGATGGCCGCGCGCAGTTCGCTGGTGCGCACGGAGAGCCGATGGGGGCTCTATCATGAGCGCGCCGATATCCCGGAACAGAACGACAGCACATGGGGCTATCACCTGAACCTCCGGCGCGGAGCCGATGGGTCGATGGAATTTCTCAAGCGTCCGGTCGCGCCCTACCTGGTGCCGGTCCCCGAATACGATCACCTCCCGCCGGTCGATCGGTCGGTGATTCCGATCGCGGCACCCGAGATCCGGGTCGGTCGCGCCCCGAGCGTCGAACGTGAGCGGGCGACGGCGCAGCCGGAGCAGGCGGTGTCGCTGGAGCAGGCGGTGTCGCCGCAGATCGTGGCACTGTTGAACCTGGACGAGCCCACGCTCACCGACCTGCAGGCGTATCTGCAGAGCGATGATCCGCAGGTGCGGGCAACCGCGGTGTCGGTGCTGACGGAGAACACACCGGAGGGATTCTCCGTGGCGCTGATCGAGGCGCTGGGAGACCCAGGCCCGGCGGTGCGCCGCACCGCGGCCGAGGGTGTGCGGGAACTCGTGGAAGTCCTGCCGGAGGTGGAGAGGATCGCCGCATACCTCCGCTCGGCCGATCCGCTGGTTCGTGCGACGGCCGTCGACGTGCTGCGTTCCCGGCATGCCGGGCGGCGCGAACAGTTCCTGGAGGCGGTCGCGGATCCCGATCATCGCGTGCGGGTCGAGGCGATCCGCGCATTGGTCTCATTGGACGAGTGGAAAGCGGTCGCCGACGCGTCTGCGGACCCCAATCGTGAAGTCCGTGTCGTCGTCGCCCACGGACTCGCCACCATCGGGAGGGGAGGCGCAGAGTCCGTTCGCGCGCTCGCCGAGGATACCGACCCGCTGGTGCGGGCGGCCGCGCTGACCGCGTTCGCGTCGCTCGGATGTGGAGAGCAGGATGCAGGCACGCTCGTGAAGGGGCTACGGGAATCAGCGTGGCAGGTGCGTCAGGGCGCTGCGCGCGGGCTGGCCGGGGCCGATCCGGATCTTGCTGTCGACGTGCTGGCAGGAGCGCTCGAGGATGTTCATCTCGACGTGCGCAAAGCGGCTGTGTTGTCGTTGATGCAGTGGTCGGCGACACCGGAGGCGAGAGACGCATTGACCGGCGCCCTCGACGATGTCGATGCCGATGTGCGGGCGTACGCGCGCCGAGCCCTCGTCGTTGAGGGGGCGGGTGCGCCCGTCGGTCGAGGAGGTGGATCCGCGCCCGGAATCCCCGGGCTCGGATCCACACCATGCACTCTATGAGGAGAGATGCGCAGCCGAGTAGGCGTCCTTGATCGCGTCGAGCGCGCTAGTGCAGGGGATGTGAGCCTTGCGAACCTCGGCGACCACCTCCGCCTCGTCGGCCAGGACGCTGCTGGCTGCAACCGCCCACACGACCTTGCCCGGGTCGAACTTACGGGTGGAGACCCAGCCTCGCTGCGGAGCAAGTTCGCGCAGCGTGCTCCAGTGCGCGATCTCATTTGCGTCCGGACGTCCGATGAACAGCAACTGCTCGTGTGCCACGGTGAACCCCTTTGTTCTGCATGCCTCGATAGGAGTGTCGTCCAGTGTGTTCTTTTCGTTACATTGCGCTCGGACGAAATTTGTGCCTGGGCCAGGACTCGGGGAATGTCCTGGCCTCAGGTCAGGCCTCGAAGAGAGTCTGGCCCCAGTACTCGTTCTCGCCGGGACCGGGCGGGCACGCGAACACCGCCGATCCGACGTGCTGGATGTATTCGTTGAGAGCGTCGGACCGGGCAAGCGCGAGTTGCATCGGCACGAACTGGGTCAGTGGGTCGCGACAGAAGGCGATGAAGAACAAACCAGCATCGAGATGGCCGAAGCCGTCGGACCCGTCGGTGAAGTTGTAACCGCGACGCAGGATCTCGATGCCACCGAGATGTTGCGCCGACGCGAGCCGGACGTGCGCGGTGGTGGGGATGAACGGCCCGTCGGGACCGTTGGATTCGAGATCGAGTTCGTCGAACTCGTGGGTCTTCCCGAGCGGTGCGCCCTCTCTCTTGTCTCGCCCGATGACCGCTTCCTGCTCGCCGAGCACCGCACGATCCCACTGTTCGATGAGCATCCGGATGCGTCGCGCCACGAGATACGTGCCGCCGCCGAGCCAGGGCTGATCATCTGCGGGTGCGATCCATACCGACCGGTCGAGTGCGGCAGGATCCTCGGCTTTGAGGTTGTTCGTTCCGTCCTTGAATCCGAACAGGTTCCGCGGCGTCGTCTGCGATGTCGACGTCGACGAGGTCCGCCCGAAACCGAGTTGCGACCAGCGCACCGATGCGGTTCCGAACGCGACGCGTGCGAGATTGCGGATTGCGTGCACCGCGACCTGCGGGTCGTCGGCGCACGCCTGGACGGCGATGTCACCGCCGCCACGCGTCGGGTCGAGATTGTCGGCCGGGAAGTGCGGGAGGTCTTCGAGTGCTGTGGGTCTGAGGTGGGCGAGCCCGAATCGGTCGTCGAACAGGGACGGACCGAATCCGATGGTGAGTGTGAGGTGCGATGCGCCGAGGTCGAGTGCTTCACCGGTATCGCTCGGTGGACGATAGGCGCCGTCGCCTGTCGCACCGTCCTCCGTGGCCTCGAGGCCGGCGGTCATCCGGTCGGCCATCTCGGTCCACGTCTTCAACAGCGCGATCAACGCGTCACGGTTGTCGGTGGTGACATCGAACGCGACGAAATGCAAGCGGTCCTGCGCCGGAGTGACCACCCCGGCCTGATGTGCCCCTCGAAACGCGACGACACCGTCGGTCGTGTCGGATTCGGGTGCGGTGGCTCTGCCGATCACCGCACCCGCTCCTGCGATCACCGCCCCGGCCCCCACCACGCCGAACAGTCGGCGGCGGGTAATCCCCGGGTTCTCGGTCATTGCCCCGATGCCTCCGCAACAACACCCTGAACCTTGCTGACTTCAGCGGACAGTGCGTCGAGCAAGCGGGACAGTTCTTGACGCTGCGGTGCGGTCACCGTGTCGTAGGAGACGAACCCTTCGCCTTCCCGATACTGCTGCAGGGCTGCATCGAGGTCGGCGAACCGACTGTCGATCACCGGTCCGAGTTCTGGATCCTGCTCGTCGAGGACCGGACGCAGAGCGGCGATCGCAGCCTGCGAACCGTCGACATTGGCCTGGAAATCATAGAGATCGGTGTGAGAGAAAATGTCCTCCTCGCCGGTGATCTTCGAGGTGGAGATCTCGTCGAGGAGGCCCTGTGCGTCGCCCGCGATGCGGGTGGGATCGATCATGTAGTCCTCTGCATTCACCAGGTCCGCGAGCTCCTGGATGTCGACCACGAGCTGATCGGCAATGGCGTTCGTGTCGGGCTGGGGCCCGTCGACCCACAGGTCCTTCTCGATGCGGTGGAAGCCCGTCCATTCCTGACCGGGTTCGAGGTCGGCCTCGCGCAGGTCGAGGCGCGGATCGAGGTCGCCGAAGCTTTCGGCCTCGGGCTCGATGCGTTCGTAATATGTGCGGGTCAAGGGGAACATCCGCTTGGCTTCGTCGACATTGCCGGCCTTGACCGCGGCAACGAACTCGCCGGTGGTGGTCACCAACGCCTCGGTCTGGCTTCGGATGTAGCGGCGGTAGCCGTCGGCGGCCTCGGCGAGTTTCCCGTCGGCGTCGGTTGCCGCCTGGGAGTCTCCGGTGACGGTGATCGGCTGGCGGACACCGTCGCCCACCATGCCCGGCCTGCATGAGAGCTCGTACTCACCGGCTTCGGGGATACTGACGATGAGCTGCCGAGTCAGGCCCGGGCCGATGTTCTCGACCTCACCGAGCGCGCGGTCGCCCGTGGCGAACACGTAGAACTCGGTGACCTTGGTGCCGTTGTTGGTGATGGCGAAGGTCGAATGGCCGGTGACGCCCTCTGCCGTCGATACGTCGCAGGACGTGTCGGTGGCCGTCACCGTGATCGCATCGGTGTCGGGCGACGCTTTTTCCGTGCATCCGGCAAGGACCAACGGCAGCAGGGCGGCAGCCCTGACGCAGTAGAGGGAACGACGCATATTCGTACCTTTCGAGCGAGCGCACACGGATCGCGGACGGGCGAAATCAGGGGGTGGCGGCGGCCTGCGACGGGCGGATCTGCTCCTCGACCGTGAGCGGCCTCAGGAACAGGAACAGGACGACGACCAGGTACAGGAGCCACGCGGTGAACTGCAGGACCGTCGGATCGGGGCGGAGGTTGAAGATGCCGCCGAGGACCGTTCCGTACCAGCTGCCGGCGTCGTAGGTGTCGGACACATCGAAGGCAAGGGACGTGCCACCGGGCAGTACCCCGCCGATCTGCAGTGCACGCACGCCGTAGCCGAGGATCCCTGCCGCCACGACCACGAGGAACGCTCCGGTGAAGATGAAGAACTTCGCCATGTCGATTCGGATCGCGCCGAGATACATCAACACGGTGATGCCGGCGGCGGCGGCGATTCCGAGCAGGAGCCCGATGAGCGGCCACGGGCTACCGGCGGTGTTCTCGGCGTAGCCGACCATCAGCAACGCGGTTTCGAGACCTTCACGGCCGACCGCGAAGAACGACAGGGACAGCACTGCGACCGGTCCGACGACCAGCGCCTTCTCCATGCCGGACTTCAGGTTGCCGGAGATCGTCCGGGCAGCCTTACGCATCCACAGCACCATGGTCGTGACGATCACGACCGCGATGAGTGAGGCGATGCCCGCCGCGATCTCGGCGGCCAGACCGTCGAGCGTGTTCGTCCCGAAATGGATGATCAGGAACGTGGCAGCGACCAACGCGACAGCGATCCCGACGCCGAGCCACACCCATTTGAGGGCATCGCGTCGTTCGGATTTGACGATGAACGCTACGAGGATCATGACGACGATGCCGGCTTCGAGCCCTTCGCGGAGGCCGATGAGCCCGGACCCCACCAGCTGAGTGGCAATGGACGGTGCATCGGAGCCTGCAGCCAGAGCGGACATGGAGCAACTCCCGTACTGAGGTGAGCCGACCCTCACTGAGTCGCGCGGACAAGAACATACACCCATCGGCCACCTCTGTGGGAGGGGCTTTCGTGCTATTACCTGCGCATTACCGAGCTGGAGCGCTCCATTACTCGTCTGTGCTGTGCTGTGCTGTGCTGTGCTCTGCCGTCGACCGCATGCGTCGCACGACGGCGTAGGCAACGTCCGAGTGAGTACAGGGTCCGAGTGAGTACTGGCCGAGTGCCCCGACCTCCGATCCGAGTGCGGTCCAGCCGAGCGCCCCGAACAGAGTGAAGCTGCCCAGGCTCGCGGCGAACCCACGATAGGGCGGTCACGCGGAACATATCGGGGGAGCGGTGGCGGTGGAGGGGCGCGGGCTACGGGACATATGGACCTCGATGTGTCCCGTAGAGGGCAAACCGGGCAAAAGGCTGAGCGACTGTCCGAATGAGGCCCTTCGGCACTCTGGCGCCAGGTCACGGAACGGCGTAGTAATAGTGACGTTTCACATATCGTGCGCGGGGGCGCCGTGGAGAAACGATCACGGTCGGGTCGCAGGGGGCCCGCCAACAGCATGCTCGCGAATGCGAGCGGAGGTAAGCGTGCACGTTCGACTGCCGATGTCGCCGACCGACTCGATGTTCCTCCTCGGAGAGTCACGCGAACACCCCATGCACGTGGGTGGACTCATCCTCTTCACACCACCGGACGGCGGCGACGCACCTGATATGCGTGCGGCATTCGACAGGGCGTTGGGTGAACCCGACGCCGACCCACTGTGGAGTCGGCGTCCTGTGCGCTCCCTTGCGACTCTCGGGCAGTGGGCGTGGGAAGAAGACGAGCACTTCGATCTGTCCCACCACGTGCGCTACGACGCCTTGCCCACACCCGGTGGCCTCGACGAACTGTGGAATCTCGTGTCGAGACTGCACGGCACCCTGCTGAACCGTGACCGGCCGCTGTGGGAGATGCACCTCATCGAAGGTCTCGCGGACGGTCGATACGCGGTCTATACCAAGATCCACCACGCGCTGGCCGACGGCGTGGGTGCAATGAAACTGCTCCGTCGCGCGATGAGCGCCGATTCGGAGCGTACCGACATGCCCGCCCCGTGGGCACCGATGGACGCACTGGTGCCGACTCGACCCGAGGGGGCTTCGCGTGCGCTGCAGGAGTCCGTGATCGCGGCGGCACGGACCGTGGCCTCCGAGGCATTAGGCCTCGTGCCCGCGCTGACCGGGACGGTCGACAGAGCAGTGCGCGGCCGGGGCGGGTCCCTGTCGCTCGCGGCACCGAACACCGTCGTCAACGTCCCTATCAGCGGTGCACGCCGATGCGCGGGACGGTCATGGCCTCTGAAAAGACTCCGCGCGGTCGCTACCGCAGCCGGTGCCACCGTCAACGATGTCGTGCTCGCGATGTCCTCAGGAGCGTTGCGTTCATTCCTGCTCGACCAGCACGCCCTGCCCGACAGGTCGCTCGTGGCGATGGTCCCGGTGAGTCTGCGACCGGACAAACAGTGTTCCGAAAACCAGGTGGGCGTGCTCATGTGCAACCTCGCCACCGACACCGTGGATCCGGTCGAGCGACTGACGACGATCCGCGAATCCACGACCCAGGGCAAAGATGCGATGCGCGGCATGCCATCGGTGTCGCGGCTGGCGACCAGTGCACTCGGTGTCGCGCCGCTCGCGGTGGGCATGGTCACGGGGAACCGTGCGCTGCCGCGGCCGCCGTTCAACATCATCGTGTCGAATGTGTCCGGTCCTGCTCACCCGCTGTATTGGAACGGCGCGCGCGTCGACGCGGTGTATCCGCTGTCGGTGCCCGTCGATGGGCAGGCCCTGAACATCACGTGTACGAGCACCGACGACGATATCGCGTTCGGTCTGACATCCTGCAGTCGCGCCGTACCGAGGCTCGAACCTCTGCTCGATCGTCTCGACGCCGAACTCGACGCTCTGGAGCGAGCTTTCGAGTAGCACTGCGTAGGGCTGGCAGACTGGGCCCAGTGAACGCGGCGACCAGACCCAGAACCAGAGGACCACTTCGACCGCCCGAGCTTGCCGCCGCGGCAGTGTTCGGAGCGCTCACTGCGGTGTTGTCGGTGGTCGCGGGGTTGATTCCGGTGGGGATCGCGCAGGTGCTGGTCGCGCTGCCCGTCGCGTTCCTCGCCATCACAGGTCGCGTGCGCACCGTCATCGCTGCCACCACTGCAGCGGGTGTCGTGGCGCTGATCGCAGGTGGGCCGTTCGCGGTCGCGGCAGTGGTGCTGCTCGCATCGATCGGCACGCTTGTGGGGTTCGCACAACGCCGCTGGGGACGATCGGCGGTATTCGTCATCTTCGCCTGTTCGGTACCGATGGGTGTGGCAGTGGCCGCGGCGGTCGTCGGGCTGCTGGTCGTCTTCGAACAGACCCGTATCCTGCTGCTGGAGGCACTGGTCAACACCATGCGCGGCGTGCTGACCACGTTCGAGGCAGCCGGGTCCGATCCGGAGCTGAGCCGCGTGGTGAACGAGACCATCGACTTCCTCGTGACCTACTGGTGGCTGTGGATCGGCAGCGCCGTCGTCCTCGGAGTGGTCGGGACAGCACTGCTGGCATTCGGGGTCTTCGCATCCGTCGCACGGCGCAGCACCTGGCCTCGTCAACAGGCGGGATGGCCGGAACGGACCACCGAACGTGAACCCGGCCCGCTGCCCGTGAAACTGAACTCGGTCTCCTACCGCTACCCGAATGCGACCGTCGACGCGCTGTGCGCCGTCGACCTGACGATCACCGAAGGCGAGTTCGTCGCGGTTGTCGGCGCCAACGGCTCCGGCAAATCGACACTGGCCCGCATCCTGGCAGGCCTCGACCCCACATCGGGTTTCGTCGATCGGCCCGGCCCCGTGGGGCTCGGCGCGCCGGACGGGACAGTGCTGGTCTTCCAGCATCCGGAGGCCCAGGTGCTCGGCCGCACGGTCGGTGAGGACCTGCGCTGGGGAACGAGCAGCGACATCGACATCGACGCCCTGCTCGTCCGCGTCGGACTCGAGGGCATGACCGACCGCGCCACCGAAGATCTCTCCGGCGGGCAGCAACAGCGACTGGCATTGGCCGCCGCACTCGCGCGCTCACCGAAACTGCTCATCGCCGACGAGATCACCGCGATGGTGGACGCCGACAGCCGCACCGCGCTGATCGGCCTGCTCGGGGAGATCGCCGCCGGCGGCACCACCGTCGTGCTCATCACCCACCTCGACGACGAAACCGCACGGGCCGACCGCGTCGTACATCTGGAACGGGGACGCATCGTCGGCCCGTCCGCTCCCACACCGCGGCGCGAGGCGATCCCTGCCGCCCCGCCGGCGCAATGGCTCCCGGCCCTCGAACTCCGCGAGGTCACCCACACGTATGCGGCGCGCACGCCGTGGGCGCACACCGCATTGCGCAATGTATCGCTGACCGTCGGTCGGGGGGAGGGGGTCCTGGTAGTCGGCGCCAACGGGTCGGGCAAGACCACCCTGGCATGGACCATCGCGGGTCTGCTGCGACCCACGAGCGGCACATGCACCGTGCACGACACTCCCACCGCGAACGTGCGCGGCGAGGTCGGACTCGTGTTCCAGCAGGCACGGCTACAGCTTCAACGCCCCACCGTGGCGCGCGAGATCTCCGAGGTCGCGGGTCTGGACCGCACCGACCACCGGTATGTCGCTGCTGTCCTGAAGCGGGTGGGATTGAGCGTCGACCTCGCGGTTCGACCCATCGATCAGCTCAGCGGCGGCGAGATGCGACGCGTCGCGATCGCCGCGCAACTGTCGCGGGCACCGCGTGTGCTGGTGCTCGACGAGCCCCTCGCGGGCCTCGACACCGCGGGCCGACACGAACTGATCTCGATCCTGGTGTACCTGCGGACCGTCGAACACGTCACGATCATCGTCATCTCCCACGACCTGCACGGCATGGAAGAGGTGTGCTCGCGCACCGTGGTACTCGAGGACGGCACCGTCGTCGATGACGGAACGAAGGCGGTCGCGTGATGAAGAAGCAACGTCAGCGTCGCCCCCTGATCCTGCTGCGACCGGTTCCGCGCGAGACACCCCTGCACCGCGTGTGGGCGGGCACGAAAGTGATTGCTGCCGCGGTGCTGTCGGTGGTGGTGAGCTTCCAGCCGTCGTGGGCCGGACTCGGCGTCATCGTCGCCGTGCTCCTCGCGGGTCTGCTCGTCGCGCGGATACCGCGCGGGGTGGTGCCGACCATCCCATGGTGGGTGTTCGCGTTCCTCGTCTTCTTCGGGGTCATCAATGCGATCGGTGGAGGTATCGACACGTACATCCGCGCGACGCTGCTGGGCATCGCACTGTTGGTTCTTGCGTCGCTGGTGGGGTGGACGACGCGGTTGTCGGAGCTCGTCGACGCCCTCCCGGTCCTCCTGGCGCCCCTGCGCCTGGTGCGTATCCCGGTCGACGAATGGGTGACCACCTGCGCGTTGGCGCTGCGGGTGCTGCCGTCGATCCGCGGGGAGCTGCGCATGTTGTTCGCGGCGCGACGCCTGCGGGGGCGGGCCGGCATACCGTCGCCGCGTGGTTCGTGGAACGAGGTCATCGACGCGGTGGGCGCGGTGGCGTCGGTGTCGATGCGGCAGGTGCGTGATCTCGGGGACGCTCTGTCGGTGCGGGGCCCTCGACCCGTTGCGCGGACATGGCCCCGACTCGGGATGGGTGATCTGGTTGTGGTGATCGTCTTGGTCGCCGCGTGTATCGCGGTGGGGCTTCTGGGGTGAGCTGTTACGAACAGCGCGCGCGAAGCATTTCCGCACCGGGCCCGGTGAGGTCGTCGCAGTAGGCGCCGCGACCTGCGATTGCCATGGTCAACGACAGTGTCGGACCGCTGACTTCGAGCCCTGAACCCGTGGTGTAGTCACTGTCCGTTGCGGTCAGTCGCAGCCCGTCGGCCGCGGTTCCGCTGTTCACCGCGAAGTCTTTTCGCGCATAGAAGCGTGCGACTTCTGTGGTTACCTCGATGGCCGGTGCGCGGGGGATGCCGAGGGGGCGACGAATGTCCTGTGCGTGCACGACCACCTCACCCAGCCATGCCGCGGTCGGGCCGAGCGGAGCTGTGGTGCTGGTGAGCACCCGTCGAAAGTTCGCGAAGGTGTCGTCGGGTGTGGTGCCGAGGTGCTCTGCAAGTCGTCGTGCGTTGTGGAGGTCGGTATCGAAGCGGGCGCCGAGGACACTTGCGACCCACCGCAGAGGTCCCACACTTGCGACCGCGGTGAGATGTGCAACGACCTGCTCGACCGTCCACTCACCGCACAGTGACCGACACGCCCACTGGGCGGAATCGAGTTCTGCGAGGTCGTCCGCCAGCGCCGACCGTTCGGCGTGCACCAGCCTCCAGAGTTGATCGTGGTCGGTCACGCTGGTGACAATATCGGGTTCGTAGGTCCGATTCCGACGGTAGCGTGAACGATGTGCGTTGGGTCCTGCACGTCGACCTCGACGAGTTCCTTGCTGCCGTCGAAGTACTTCGTCACCCCGACCTTGCCGGAAAGCCGGTGGTGGTCGGTGGGCGTGGCGACCCAACCGAACGAGGCGTGGTGTCGACAGCCTCGTACGCGGCCCGCAAGTTCGGAGTGCGGTCGGGAATGCCGCTGCGTATCGCGGCCCGCAAGATCCCCGACGCAGTGTTCCTGCCTGTCGACGCGGACGTCTACAACGAAATGTCGCAACGGGTTATGGATACCCTGCGAGAGTTGGATGTCACGGTGGAAGTGCTGGGGTGGGACGAAGCGTTTCTCGGGGTGGATTCCGACGATCCCGAGACATTCGCGACGGTCGTACGGCAAGCGGTGCTGGACTCGACGGGCCTGCATTGTTCGGTGGGGATCGGCGACAACAGGCTGCGCGCGAAGATCGCGACCGGATTCGGTAAACCTCAGGGCCAATTCACCTTGACCCAGGACAACTGGTTTGCGGTGATGGGAGATCTGCGCCCGATCGCGCTGTGGGGGATCGGGTCGAAGACCGCGAAGAAATTGGAGGCCTTGGAAATTCGTACGGTTCGAGAGTTGGCTGCGTCGTCGGTCGAGGACATGGCGGCCAGGTTCGGACCGAAGATCGGGCCGTGGCTCGTAGGCCTCGGTATGGGCGCGGGGAGCGCGGAGGTGTCGGACGAACCGTGGGTGGCGCGGTCGCACAGCAGGGAAACGACGTTCCAGCACAACGTCACCGACTGGGGCGAGGTCGCCGAGCACGTACGGCGGTTGGCCGAGCGGGTAACCGAAGACATCCGGGCCGAGAAGCGGCCCGGCGTACGGGTCGAAGTCAAACTCCGGTATGCACCGTTCTTCACGCGCACCACCAGCCGCGCGCTGCCGGATCCGACACTGGATCCTTCGGTGATCTCGACGGCAGCGGTGTCGCTGCTCGAACGCTTCGATCACGAGCGGCAGGTGCGGCTGGTGGGGGTGCGGGTGGAGATGGTGGAAACCGGGTAGCTACCTGGCGACGCCGTAGAACCGATCGACACGCACTCGCAGAACCAATCGTTGTTCGTCGACCATCGCCGCGCGGAACTCGTCCCAATCAGGATGCTCACCCTGGACCTGCCGGTACAGCACGACGAGTTGTTCGGTCGCGTCATCGTTCGGAGTGCGCGCCACGTCGGACAGTTCGGCGTTGCCTTCCGCGACGGCGTAAGACCAGCCGTCGTCGGAGTCCTTGAACAGACTCACTCGGGAGTCGCGGCGCATGTTTCTCGTCTTCGCGCGGGTGTCGGTGATCGAGATGGAGAACGTGTGGGTTCGGTGATCGTAGTGGTAGAGGATGTTCGAGAGCTGTGGTCTCCCCGCGCGTTTGAGGGTGACAAGCGCGGCGACTCCGGTGTCTCCGAACAGGGCTTCGAGCGTGGACTCATCAGCTGCCATGGCGTCAGGATACTTGGACCGAATATGACCGTCATGCAGTCGAAGTGACCGAATGAGACATTCGGCCATCATGACAGGTTTACCCTGAGTGTGGGTCGGGTTCCCAATGTCGCTACACATGAGGCAGCCATGGCTGACAATTCCGTGAACAAGGCCGCTCGATCTCCGGGACAGGGGCGGGCGGCGTCGACCCTCGACAAGATATTCGACGGACCGTTGACAGGCCTTGCACCCTGGATCTTTCTCGCAATATTCGAAGGGCCCGGAAGTACCGGCTGGGTCTCCGCCGTGGCGCTGGCCATCTCATTGTTCTTCGTCGTGTACGACAGGATCCGAGGCAAGCAGCTGAAGATACTCGGGGCCGTCGACGTCCTCTTCTTCGCGGGCCTGTTCATTCTGCATTTCTTCTTGACCGTCGACGGGCAAGTGTGGTTGGAGAAGTGGGTCGGTGAGATCGCGAACATCACTCTGGTTCTCATTGCAATCGGATCGATCCTGTTTCGGGTGCCCTTCACGCTTCAGTACGCGCGCGACATGGTCGAACCGGAATACTGGAATACCCCAGTGTTCGTGAAGACCAACTACATCATCACCGGGGCGTGGGCGGTGGCGTTCGCTGTTGCGGCGGCCGCAGGCTGGTACGGCGATGCGATTCTCGACGACAACAACAACATCTGGACCGGGTGGGTGTTGCAGACCGGAGCGATGGTGTGCGCGATCAAGTTCACCGATTGGTATCCGGACCATGTCCGCGCGAAGGCGATCGCCGAACACGAAAGAACCGAACAGGGCGCGCCCGGGCACGACCCGACCGGCGAACCCGCCTGACCACCAGCACCGTCAGAGTCCGTAGCGCTGCGCGAAGACCGCGGGTGTCATGCCGACGACCTTCGCGAAGTCGCGCACGAAATGCGGCTGATCGGCATACCCGAGGAGCGCGGCCATCTCGGCGAGCGGTGTCGCGCGCTCGCGCAATCGGCCGGCCGCCTCCTGGAGCCGGCGACGCTGGATCAACCACTTCGGCGTCAAACCGATCCGTCGATGCACGAGGCGCTGCAGCGCCCGCTCCGACAATCCGAATTCGTCGCGGACCTGCTCGACGCGCAGGACGTCGGGATTGTCCTCGACGAAGGCCACCACCTCGTTGATCAGATGACCTTCGTCGTCGATCGTGGCGAACGGACGGAGCATGTCGTCGAACAAATCCATGGAGACACGATGCGACTCGGGGGATCGGGGGGCGTCGGCCATCGCGGCGCGGACGCTGCCGGCGAGGCGTGTGCTGCTATCGCCGAAGACTTCGCTGAGGTCGACGAACCGATCGGTGAACGCCGCGACCGGTGTACGTGTGAGCAGGTGGCCTGCAGCCGGGGTGAACATCACCCCGACGGCCCATCCGTCGCCTGCGAGAGTGGTGCGGGACAGTCCCGAGGTGATGCCGTAGAAGCGTGCGTAGTCTTCCGCGACGACAGCCAGACACACCGGGTACTGCAGAACGCGTTGTACGGAGTCTTGGCCTTCGGGCACCGACCACACAGGAATCCAGTATCGGCGCATCAATGCTGCAAGGTCAGACGAGGCGGGATATCGGAAGACTCGGCTCGAGGTGTCCGTCGGGTCGTTCAGATGGGCGCGTTCGATCGGCTGACGGTCCGAGCCGTCGACCGGATCGGTGTCGGGTTTCATCAATACCCCGCCCCTTCCGTAGAAATACCGTCAAGTCATGACTACAGCCCCTACCAATACAACAGCACTCCGACACGAAGAAGCGACCGATCCGCTCGCCGCCGTGATCGACGCGGTCGAATCGACCGCCTGGGAGGCGAAGTCGCCGTGCGAGGGATGGACGACGCGCGACGTCGTCGCCCACATCGTCGACACCCAGCGCGACTTCCTCGCCGGTCGCGGAGTCGACGTCGGCGACCGTCCTGATCTCGACGATCCTGCCATCGCATGGCACGAACACACCGCTCGCGTCGCAGCCGTGCTGGCCGATGACGAGCTCGTCCGTGCACCCTACGAGGGGTACTTCGGACCCACGACACTCGGGGCCACGTTCGAACAGTTCTACATCTTCGATCTGCTCGTACATCGGTGGGACATCGGGCAGAGCGCAGGGATCCCGGTGACCTTCACCGATGCCGAACTGGACCGGATGGAAGGCGGAGCGGACAGCTTCGGCGACTCCCTCTACATGGACGGTGTCTGCAAGTCCGGGGTGGAAGCCGCGTCCGACGACCGGCAGTCGCGGATCCTGGCTCGATTGGGACGTCGAGTAGACGGATGACGCCTATCGTCGGCCTATGACCGAGCGGATCGCCATCGCCGACGAGGTGCGCGCTGCCGTCGCTTCGGGGCGGCCCGTGGTGGCGCTCGAATCGACGATCTTCACACACGGGCTGACTCGTCCGCGCAATCTCGAGGTGGCGTTCGACGCCGAACGGTTGCTGCGAGATGCGGGCGTCACCCCTGCGACGATCGGCGTGGTCGCGGGCGTCCCCACCGTGGGCTTGTCGCACGATCAGATCGAGATCATCGAGGCTGCGGATGCGGGGACGGTCAAGACCGGGATCCGCGACCTGCCCGTAGCGGCGGTGAAGAGGCTGCACGGCGGAACGACGGTGGCGTCGACTGCCTTGCTCGCGCATCGTGCGGGGATCGGGGTGTTCGCGACCGGTGGTCTCGGCGGAGTCCATCGCGGTGCATCGTCGACCTTCGACGAGAGTGCAGATCTTGTTGCGCTGTCGTCTATTCCGGTTCTCGTCGTGAGCGCAGGAGTGAAATCCATCCTCGATGTGCCCGCGACCCTCGAACGCCTCGAGACGCTCGGCGTGATCGTGCTGGGATATCGCACCACCCGATTCCCGGGCTTCTATGTGCGCGACAGCGGCTGCGTCGTCGACGCAGTGGACTCGCCACAGGAAGCAGCTGCGGTGGCTCGTGCCCGCGACGGTCTGGCGTTGCGGTCGGCGGTGCTCATCGCGAATCCGGTCGCGGTCGACAAGCAGGTGGATCCTGCCCTGCATGATCGTGTGCTGGCCGACGCGGAGCGGGAAGCATCGGACGCGGGTGTCAGAGGGAAAGGCCTGACGCCGTTCCTGCTCGACCACATGCACCGCGGGACAGGGGGCGCCACGCTCGACACGAACGTTGCGGTGTATCTGGGGAATGTCGAGGTTGCTGCGGAGATCGCGACAGCCCTCGTCTCTACACCCTGACGGAAGGAGGTCGCCTCCGGCGCCGGAACGACCGGTCGACGGCGCTCAGTATGTGCACCGCACTCAAGCCTGCGCGTTGCATGACGCACAGCGCCCGACCGACCCCCTTAAGTACGTAGTTAGTTACTAGTAACTTGATGTCCATGACTCGACGTCAACGAATGAGCGGACCAGACCGCAGGCAGCAGATCCTTCGGATCGCCGCAGACGAGTTCGCAGGCGGAGGCCTGCACGGGGCCTCGGTGGATAACATCGCTCGCCGAGCCGAGATCACCCAGGCCTACGTCTTCCGAATCTTCGGGACAAAGAAGGCCTTGTTCGAAGAAGTGATGGTCACAGCATTCGACCGACTGACAGACGGAATGAGGGAAGCCGCTGGAGAAGAGACCGGACGCGAGGCACTCGCCCGCATGGGCAGCCGTTACAACGACATGCTCACCGACCGAACATCCCTCCTGCTCCAACTTCAGGGCTTCGCCGCCTGCGGCGACCCAGACGTCCGCGACGCTGTCCGTGCCAGCGTCGCCCGGATGTGGTCGGTCGTGACCGACACCACCGGCCTCGACCCGGTCACGGTCAAGTCGTTCGTCGCCTTCGGCATGCTCCTCAACACGGGAGCGGCTCTACAAGCCCACGAGGTCGACGCGCCCTGGGCCGCCGGGATCACGACCCATATCCACGCCGGACTCTTCGACCACATCACCGACGAGAACAACAAATGAACACACCGGCGAGCGCGGCCGAGACGCACGAGTCGCGACTGCTGGTCCCGTCTTTGGTGTTCATCGCGCTCGTCGTCGCCGCGATCGGCAGTCTCGGTGCGCCCTTGATCACCAGCGTCGCCACCACACTGGATGTCTCCCTTGCCAGCGCGCAGTGGACCCTGACGATCACCCTGCTGGCGGGCGCTGTTGCCACCCCGATCCTCGGGCGTCTCGGAGCGGGCGCCCACCGACGGAGCACTGTCCTCGCCACACTCGCGGTCGTCACCGCCGGCAGCCTGCTCACCGCGGCACCACTGCCGTTCGCGTGGCTACTCGTCGGCCGCGCCGCTCAAGGCATCGGCCTGGGCCTGACCGCACTGATGATGGGCGTCGCGCGCGATCATCTGCCCGAAGGCCGCGCGGCAGCCACCATCGCACTGCTGTCCGTCGCGTCAACCATCGGTATCGGTATCGGCTACCCACTGGCCGGGCTGCTCACCGAACTCGGGGGCATCCGCACTGCCTACGGTCTCGGCGCTGTCGTGACCGCGATGGCGTTTCTGGCGGCTTGGCGCAGCGTCCCCACCTCACCCGCAGGTCGATTGGCTCGAGTCGACCTGCCCGGCGCACTCCTACTGACCGGAGGACTTGTCCTCGTTCTGCTCCTGGTCAGCGAAACCGGACTATGGACCCGGCATCTGGGCCTGGCAGCCTTCCTTACCGTCCTCGCGGTGCTTCTCCTCGCAGTCTGGATTCACACTGAACTACGCTGCACCGCGCCGCTGGTCGATGTGCGACTCCTCCGGCACCCTGCGGTCGCAGGCGCCAACGCCGTCATGCTCGTCGGCGGTATCGGGATGTACCTGCTGCTCACCCTCGTCACCCGCTACGCCCAAACTCCCGGCGACGCTGGATACGGCTTCGGTCTGACGACCTTTGTCGCCGGACTCGTGCTGATTCCGTTTTCTCTGCTCGGCTTCGTGGCTGGGAAAACCACCCCCCGCATGCGCCGATGGTTCGGTGCGCCGACCCTCCTGGCGACCGGCGCCCTCGTCGTTCTCGCCGCGTTCGCAATCTTCGCCGGCGCACGCTCGAACTTCGTCGAACTACTGGTCGCGATGGCGATCCTCGGCTTCGGTGTCGGCAGCTTCTCGGCCGCTATGCCCGCTGTCATCCTCGCAGTCACTCCTCAGCGCGAGACCGCGAGCGCCATGAGCGTCAATCAGGTCGTCCGCAGCATCGGCTTCTCACTCGGCAGTGTGCGGTAGGCGGCCTGACGCTCGCCGCTGGCACCCCTGTCGGTGACCTGTTTCCCACAAACGACGCCTACACCGCTGCGGCATGGATCGGCATCGCGGCGATGACGGTCACGGCACTGATGTGTACGGCGCTCGGCAAGATATCGAACAAATATTCGCATTGATCTTGAAACTCGAATGTCAGTTCGATAGAATTCGGTCATGGGTGGGGAACTCTGGAAACTCGACAACAAGCAACTGAGGGCCGAGACGCTCGCCGTCTCCGCCGAAATCCATGCGTCGCAGGTGCACCGCGTGGATCTGATGATCGCGATGTACGAACGCGACACCGTCAAAGACCACGGCTACCGCAGCCCCGCACACTGGCTCGCCGCAGCAACGAACCTCGAACTCGGTGAATGCCACCGCATCGAATCACTCGCGAAGCTCCTCCGGCTCGAACCGGAAGTGCGTGAGGCATACCACTCGGGGCTGCTCGATGCAGACAAAGCCCGCCAGATCGCCTACTTCTGCCAGCACTACCCACGCACCATGAACCCCTGCGACTTCGAGAAAGCCCGCACCATCCTCATCGACCACGCCAGCAAGAAAGTCGCCACCAAAGCCACCGTCCGCGCCCTGATCCGCCGCCTCGAACACCTCTACGGCACCGGCGATGGTCCACCACCCGGTGAAGATTCGACCCGCAACGAACTGTTCGTCTCCACCACCCTGCACGGCAGGGTCGTCATCACAGGCGACTTCGATGCCGTCACCGGAGCACGCCTGCGGCACCTGCTCTCACCACTGTCGGCACCGAGGCCCGAAACGAACGGCATCACCGACGACCGACCGGCATCCAAACGCACCGCCGATGCGTTCGAGCAACTCTTGCAGTGCGTCGAAGCCGCCGGACTCGTCCCCGTCGAAGGCGGTGTGAAACCGCACGTGACGGTCACCGCGTCGATCACGGATCTGACCAAGAACACCGCCATCAAAGAACTCTTCGCGAACTCCCCAGAACAGGGCTACGCCACCGAACCGTGGGCCGGCCCACTGTCGATCGACACCGCCCGGATGCTCGCCTGCGACTGCCACGTCACTCGGATCCTGCTCGATGAACACGGCGTGCCGTTGGCGCACGGCCGGACGCACCGTTCCGCGACGAGGGCGCAACGCCGAGCGTTGACTGTGAGAGATGGCGGATGTGCTTTCCCGGGGTGCACCACCCCACCGGCGTGGGCGGATGCGCATCATGTGCGGCATTGGGTCGATGGTGGTGATACCGACCTCGACAATCTGGTGTTGTTGTGCGGACATCATCACCGGTTGATGCATCACACCGACTGGGAAGTCGAGATGACCGAAGAGCGTCGGCCGCAGTTCATTCCGCCCGCGAGCATCGATCTGTTCCGGACACCGATACCAGGGAACAGACCGGAGTTGGTCGCCTAGTTCACGCCAGATCATAAAGACAGCCACCGCTGCCCTGCGTCAGGTCAGGTGGCCGAGATCTCCGAGAGTGTGCAGCGTGCGGTTGTGGAAGACGTCGTCCTGCTCGAGCACCGTGATGCTTCCAGGGCCGGCGCGATAGGCCACATACGCGCATGCGCTGATCGGAAGTCGCTGCCAGGCGGCAATGACCCAACTGAGCGAACCACCGTGGGTGACGACAATGCGATGTTCCGTGTTGTCGGCGGTGATTCGATCCATGGCTCGGTAGACGCGAGTGACACATTCGAGCTTTGTCTCCGCTCCTTCGATTCCTTCGTCGTGATCCAAGCGTTCTCCGACAGCAGGCGGAGCGACGAAATGCGCGTCGAGCCACTCCTGCGGACGCCCACCCGCAACTCCGTAGGACTTCTCCCGCAGGTCCGAAAGGAGGGTGGGTTCGACGTCGAATACTTCCGCGATGGGGCCGGCGGTCTCGGTCGTGCGGGCGAGATCCGACGTGTACAAAGCCGGAACCGAACCGAGGGGAACGAGGTCCCACAGTCGTGCCGCGATCGCGTGCGCGTGAACCACTCCACGCCGGGTGAGTGCGGAGTCGTACCAGCCGCCGACGAGACCGTCGACGTGATGGGTCGCCTCGGGATGGGTGACGACGTAGATGCGCTCGCCCATCAGCCGGACCGGTTCCAGAGGAAAGGCGCTGCACCTGGAAGCAGCGGCGCGTGTGTCTTCCGGTAGAGCTCGGCAGGTCTGCCCACCCCTTCGCGGCTGAGTTCGCCCGTTGCTTCGAGGCCGTGTGACAGGTGGCGTCGGAAGGTGTCCTTCGGGAATCGGCGCCCGTAGATCACCTCGTACAGGCGGCGCAGTTCGAGGATGGTGAACTCGTCTCCGATCAACCCCGACGGATCGACCGCCGTCGAATAGCGGCGACGGAGATCGTCGACGGCGAGGGTGACGATCTCGGCGTGGTCGAACGCGAGTATCCCGGTATCTGCCACCGCTACCGACTGTGCGCCGGTGGGGAAGCGCTCGAACGGCACCACTGCGTTGTGAGCCATCGACAGGACCCAGCCGCGGTCGTCGCGCTCGGGATCATCGAGCATTGCCATCTGGTGGAACTCCACGCTGTCGAATCCGGCTTTGTCGTGGAGTGCACGACGTGCGGCGTCGGCGAGACGCTCACCGGGATGCAGGAACGTCCCGGGTAGCGCGCGTCCCCGCGGATGATCGACCACCAGCACTTTCACGGTCTCATCGATGACGGTCAGTACGGCCACGTCCACAGCGACCGAGGGGCGCGGATAGTCGGTGAGTGGCTTGCTCGGTGACCCGGGATTCTTGCTCACGTAGACATTAAATCAAACATGCGCTAACTTCATTAGCGCAATACTGAGCAAAGGGGGCCTTGTGGAACTGGATATGCAGCAGACGGATCGTGTCGCGGGAGTGCTCGTGGCAACAGCGGCAGGCGATGCGCTCGGCGCGGGATACGAATTCACCTATCCGCGAACGGACCTCGCGATCGACATGATCGGCGGAGGTCTGGGCCCGTTTGCGCCGGGGGAGTGGACCGACGACACCTGGATGACCCTCGCCATTGCCGAGGTATCCGCCTCGGGACGAACGATCGGGCACGGCGAAGGGCTCGATGCCGTCGCAGCGCAGTTCGTGCGCTGGTACGACACCCACCCGAAGGACATCGGCAACCAGACGCGGGCCGTGCTCTCCGCGCGGCCGAGGTCGGCCGCGGCGATGCGGCAGTATGCCCTCGAACTTCCGGGACGCAAGGCGGGCAATGGGTCGCTCATGCGCACCGCGCCCGTCGGCATTGCCTACCTGCACGACGTCGACGCGTGTGTCGCCGCGGCCGGCGACATCAGTGCCCTGACCCACAACGACCCTCAGGCCATCGAAGCGTGTCGCCTGTGGTCGTACGCGATCCGTCACGCCGTGCTGCACGGCAACTTCGACGGTGCCCGACTGTATCTCGACGGAGCATCCGACGAGGTGGCCGATTTCTGGGGAGGACTCCTCGACGAGGCCGAGAAGGCAGATACTGCACAAGTATTCGACAAGAACGGCTGGGTCGTGCACGCACTGCAGGTCGCGTGGTGGGCCATCACCCACACCGATGACTCAGGACCGGATCACCTCGCCGACGCACTCGAGTCCGCGGTGCGCGCGGGTGGCGACACGGACACCACCGCCGCAATCGCCGGCGGCCTCCTCGGCGCCCGCTGGGGCGCATCGGCGGTGCCGGAACGATGGAAGCAGATGCTTCACGGATGGCCCGGCTACCGCGTCGACGGACTCATCGAACTCGCGTCGAAGACGGCCGCGAACACGGCGGGCTAGGAATCCGGTTCAGGAGGGGGCCTGGTCATCGGGTTCGACCTTCTCGGTCTGCTCGCGGTCGGTGGGATTCCCCGGAACTCCCTCCTCGTCTCGTTCCTTCTTGACGTTCTCTTCCATGTCGTCGATGAGCCGAGACAGGTTGTCGCCGGTCAGATCGTTGTCGTGTGCACGTCGATCGGGGTCGGACATGGTCTTCCTTTCGTCGTGCGGGTCTTTGCGTCCGACGGTACCCGGCTCGGTGCGCCGGGAAACCCCTCTCACGAACGAGTCGGTGCTTTCCCATCGAGGAACTGTGCGGCGAGCGATGCGGGCATCGGCTCGTGCCGCAGATAACCCCGAGCGAAGTCGGCGGTGCCCTGAGTGATCGCGCGCAGGTCGATCGGGTAGCGGCCGAGTTCGAGCTCGGGCACCTCCGCGCGCAGCAGTGCGACGCCCGGGCCGGGAGATTCGGTTCCCAGCACCCGGCCCCGGCGTGCCGATAGATCGCTCAGCACCGACCCGAGATGTTCCTCGGGCACGGTCACCCGCACCGCAGCGACCGGTTCGAGCAGTCGGGTCTCACCGTGGGATGCGGCATCGCGTAGCGCCAGGCCGGCGGCTGCCTGGAATGCGGCGTCGGACGAATCCACCGAGTGGGCCTTGCCGTCGACGAGTGTGACCCGCACATCCACCATCGGATTACCTGTCGCCACCCCCTTGGCGGTCTGCGCCCGCACACCTTTCTCCACAGACGGAATGAACTGCCGCGGAACCGCGCCTCCGACGACACGTTCCTCGAATACGACCCCGCTGCCCACGGGGAGGGGCTCGATCTCGAGGTCGCACACCGCGTACTGGCCATGTCCTCCCGACTGCTTCACCAGGCGCCCGTGCCCCGAGGCCGGAGCCGCGAACGTCTCGCGAAGTGGAACACGATGTTCGACAATATCGACCTGCACTCCGTGTCTGTTGCGGAGCCGGTCGGCGACCAGCTCGGCGTGTGCCTCCCCGGTGCACCACAACACCACCTGATTGGTGTCGGGATTCTGTTCCACACGCACCGCGGGATCTTCGGCCGTCAACCGTGACAGGGCCTGGGACAGCTTGTCGTCGTCGGTGCGTGAATGCGCCTCGATCGCCAGCGGGAGGAGTGGTTCGGGTATCGGCCACATCGCAAGGTCGGCGGGGTGATCGGGGTCGTGGAGCGTGTCACCGGGGCGCGCGGTCGCGAGCTTGCCCACGCACACGAGATCACCCGACACGGCCTCACCGACGGGGCGCTGCTGCTTGCCGAACGGATTCGTCAGTGCGGGGATGCGTTCAGCCGAGTGGTCGCTTCCTGTCAGCGTCGCCGTCGTGTCCGGGCGCAACGTGCCCGCGTAGACGCGGACCAGGCTGATCCTGCCCACGTACGAATCTCCGGTCACCCGAACGACCTGAGACACGAGTGGCGCGTCGGGATTGCATGGGGGAGCTCCACGCAGCCGGTGGGTGGGGTCGGGGAATCCAGTGACGATCAATTCGAGCAGCTCGACGGCGCCCACGCCAGTGTCCGTTGCGGGAATTGCGGGGTGCATTGCGCACGAGAGAATTTCGCGAGTGAGGCCGTCTTGCAAGGAATCCGGATCGAGCTCTTCGCCGGAGACGAACCGTTCCATGAGTGTGTCGTCCTGACCGGAGATCGCCTCGACCAGGCTTTCGCGTGCGGCGTCGGAAACCGGACACGGACCGGGTTCACCGTAGCTACGGCCGGTCAGCAGGCCCATCGACCCGACCGGACGATCCCCGTCGAACACCGGATAGAACAACGCGCGCACCGTGTCGGGGCCGAGACCGAAGGCATCGTGGCACTGCTCGAGCAGTTCGTCGTAGCTGTGCCGTGCGATGTCGAGTTTGGTCACGACGATCGCGCGTGGAATCTTCTCTTCGTCACATTCGCGCCACAATGCGCGCGTCGCGGCAGTGATGGGGTCGGTGGCCGAGACGACGAAGATCGCGGCGTCGGCGGCGTGCAGCCCAGCGCGGAGATCGGCATCGAAATCGGGGTGGCCGGGCGTGTCGATCAAGTTGATCTTGATGCCCTTCCGTTCGAGGGGCAGCACAGCCAGCTGCACCGAGCGCCGGTGCTGTTGCTCGATCTCCTCGTAGTCGGACACCGTGGTGCCGTCGACCACGCGCCCCGCGCGACCGATCGCTCCCGATGCGAAGGCCAGCGATTCCGCGAGTGTCGTCTTTCCCGTGGCGCTGCATCCGACCAGCGCGACGTTGCGAATGGCGTCCGGCGTTTCCGCGACGGGTGTCTGCCGGGTGCGTGATGCGGTGCGATCGGACATCGACCTGCTCCTCGTGTTGCCTCCGCCCAGTTTAGGCAACCGCACCCGCTCCGCGGGTCGTCTTCGGCGCGCCCAAGATCGTGGGCGACTGCAAGACACTTCGTGGTGTCGGAGTGGCAACAGCTCGGTCTCGAGTCGCTCGCGATGCTAACGGGCAGGGCGGCGGGGCCGACCACACCCATGTCGGGGTACCCACCTTTCGATCGTCGAAGGAGGCACCCACCATGCGAGCACCCTCACGCATCCTCTCCGCACTCTTCGGGGCGACACTGATCGTCGCTGTCGCCGGCGTTGCGGGCGCAGAACCGTCGGGGACGGACGTCGAGCCCACCGCCACCACGACGACCAGCGCGCCGGCACTCCCCACCACCACGGTCGGGGACGATGTCAGTGATCCGGAGGTCACGTCGCCCGTCACCACACCGCCCGTGACCACACCGTCCGATCCAACGACTCCGACCACACCGCCACCGGATGTCGGGATCGAGATGGGGACGGTCGCGATCCGCGCGGCGACGCTGTCCGACGATCAGCCGATCGCGGGCGTGTCCGTCGCCGTTGCACGTTGTGAAACCGGGGAGATCGTCGGTACACCGGCAACGGGCCCTGATGGAACCGCGAGCGTCTCCGTCTCGCTCGGGTGTTACGTGGTGTCGCTGGCGGGTTTCCCTGACGGGTACGACCCCGCGTCGGCGGGTCCGTGGCAGGTCGATCTCACGACCCCCGGCCAGGTCCAGAACGTGGGATTCGTCTTTGCTCGTTGGACGCCGCCCGGTGAGGGCACGATCGCGGTCCGGGCCCGTCACGTCGATGCCGGGAATCCTGTCGCCGGTGTGACGTCGTCCGTAAGGTCCTGCGTCGACGACGTGCCGTACGGCTATCTGACCACAGACATGAATGGCAATGCGTCGGCGCAGTTCCCGCTGGGTTGCTACGTAGTGGAGACGACGACGATCCCGGCCGACACGGCACTCGTGTACGGCGGCCCGTTCACTGCGGAACTCGACGCCCCCGGCGTGGTTCGCACCGCAGAGTTCACGTTGAACTTCTCGCTGCCACCGGAGCCACCGGTACCGACCGCGCACGGCCGCATCGTCAAGATGGACAGGATCTCCGGAGAACCGTTGGAGGGGGCGATCTTCGTGGTGGGTCCGTGCCAGTCGGAGTGGAGCCATCGGGAGGTCAGCGGGCCTGACGGCCACATCCCGCTCGCCCTCGTCCCCGGATGCTATGTGGCGAAGGAGATCGCTGCCCCGGATGGTTACATCGCCGACACCGGGCCGATCACGTTCTACGCGACGGAGAACGACTTCTTCACCGTTCAGGCGCTGAACATGCCCGAGCAGCAGGGGCCGATCTTCCGCAATCCTGCGGTGCGCGTCCCCATCCGCTCGATTCCTGCCGGGCCGGTGGAAAGGAACTGAGATGCGTTCGCGCACAGTCATCGCAGCGCTGGCGGGGGTTGCGCTCCTCCTCGCCGGCGGCTGCGCCGAGGCCACAGAGTCCGTCGCGGACTCCGCGCCTCGGTCGACACCGCAGGAACCGGGCAAGCACGACATGCCACCTCCGGTCGTGGTGATCGCCGACGATCCGGCCGCTCCGATCACGCTGACGATCGGAGACACCTCGGCCCCGACCGACCCGGTCGCGACCGATGCCGCCGGGGTACTGCTCCCGCCGCAGGACGTGTCGCGGCTGGGGTGGTGGGCTGATTCGTCGCTGCCCGGATCGGGCGCAGGCTCGATCGTGGTGACCGGGCACATCGACGACATCGCGCAGGGCGACGGTTTTGCCGCGCGATTCGCAGGCCTGTCCGAGGGCGACGAGGTGGCTCTGGAACTGGGCGACGGATCGTCGCGGCGGTACCGGGTCGATCGGGTGATGAGCGTCGGTAAGGACGGCGAACTACCCCTGGGCGAACTGAACCGCCTCGACGGCCCTGAAACCCTCATGCTCGTGACCTGCGGTGGGGAGTTCGTCGGGCCGCCACTGGGGTACGCGAACAACGACTTCGTGTTCGCTACGCCCCTGACGTAGCCGAGCCCTGCCCCGGTCGGGTCGAGTGTCCGGACGAGTGACGGGGGAAGCTGAACAACGAGCCCTGAATCAGCATCCTGACCGCATGATGCGTGGCCTCGTATTGCTCGGGGGTCGCCGTCGCGGCGTGGTCGTGCAGGCCGCGGAGGACCGTGAAGATCGCGTCGGTTGCCCCGTCGATGTCGGTGTTGAGTATGCCTTCCTCGGCTGCTTGTTCGACGATCCCGGTAATCACGCTGTGCAACGACGTGAAGATGACGTCGCTGTTCTCACTGAGATGGAGGTGCTCGGCGTTCTCCATTCGCAGCGCCCGATCGAAGGCCACCGAGTGAGGGTTCTCGTACAGAACCGCCGCGCCTTCGTCGAAGACGGCGAGGAGCTTGTCCAGAACACCCTCGGCGCGGTCTGCGGCGGCAGCCAGACGTGGAAGGGACACTTGCGCGATCTCCATGAAAGCCGCTTTGACCAACTCGGCCTTGTTGGGAAAGTAGTGGTACAGGCTGCCACTCGTGATGTCCGCGTACCGTGCGATCTCGCGGATTGTCGCTCGCGAGTACCCTACTTCGCCGACGCAGCGCATCGCGGCATCGAGGATGCGACGTCGCGTTACCTCGCTCTTGGTTCCGACCGGCCGGCCCAGCTGCGATGACGCGGACGACAACGGGCACCTCCGGGATATGTGGACCGAGTCCCAAGCATTGCATGCCCGCCGGCGCAGTGCCCGAGTAGGCGGGCGCCTGCGGAAGAACCGGGCATTGACAACCCTTTGTGTGAGCTGCATCATATGGAATCAATCACGCGATTGATTCTTGTGCTCGCGCAGCCCAGCGAGCAGTGTGAGGCTCACTCGGCCTGCTCGGCCGAGCCGTACCAGCTGTCCGATCTGCTTCAGCTTTGCTTCAACATCCGTGTAACCACGCATCGTTCGTCGAATGTGAAGGAGTGTGCAGCCATGACGTCCACACAGCCCGTGACGTCGAATCGCCCGGGGGACTGGGTCGATACCGCGCCCCGACTCGCTGATCTCGAACCGGGACGCTTCAATATGGAAATTTCCACCGATCGCTATGTCTCGCCTGAAGTTCAGCAACGCGAACGTGAGTCGATCTGGATGAAAATCTGGCAGGTGGTCGGCCGCGAAGCAGACCTGCCCGAGGTGGGGGACTGGAAGGTCTTCGAACTGTTCGACCAGTCGTACATTCTCGTTCGCGGTAACGACGGTGTCGTCCGCGGCTTCGTCAATGCCTGCCGGCATCGCGGCAACCCCTTGTGTAACGGCAGTGGGAATTCCAAGCGTGGTTTCCTTTGTCAGTACCATTTGTGGTCCTACGATCTCGAGGGCGCGCTGAAAGGGATCCTGGCGGAGAAAGACCTAGCCCCGATCGACAAATCGAAGAACTCGCTCATTCAGGTGTCAGTGGATACCGCAGCGGGATTCCTCTTCCTCAACCCGGACCCGAAGGCAGAGTCGCTCGGCGACTATCTCGGTGCCGAAGTGCTCGACATGCTCGAGCCGTACCACCTCGACCGGATGGTCACCGTCATGGATGTGCGCGAGAAGATCGACTGTAACTGGAAAGTCGTAGTCGATGCATTCTCCGAGGGCTATCACATCTCCGGAATTCATCCGCAATTGTTGCGCGTCATGACAATCGAATCGGAGAAGAGTAGGTATCGCCTGCTCGAGCGTCACGCGGTGTCGTGCTCACCGTTTGAGGTCGCGCACGTCGACAAGTACACCCCCGAAGAACAGGTTCAGGGGATTCGCGAACTGCCCGAGACATTTCCGTCCCTCATGCGGGTTCTCCCACGGTTCGAGGAAATCGTAGACAGTCACCGAACCGACGGCGAACCCCTGTCCTTCCCGGATGGCGTCACGGCGCGGACGATCCTCCAGAAGGCCACGCGTGAAGTTCTGACAGAGACCGGCCTCGACGTCGACGGCCTCACCGACGCGCAGATGAGCGACAATCACGGCTGGGTCCTGTTCCCCAACTTCTTCATGACCGTCAGGGCCGGCGAAGCCACTGTTATTCTCGCGCAGCCGGATCCGGAAGGGGATCCCAATCGGTGCGTCTGGCAGATCATCAGTTTCATGTATTTGCCCGACGAGATGACGGACGCTCTGCGTGCGACACCTTTCGAAGTGAAGGAGCCCGGCGAGTTCAAGTACTTCGAAGCACTCCAACAGGACTACGAGCAGATGCCCCGCCAGCAGCGAGGCCTGCGGAACGAGGCACTCGATCATCTGTTGCTGGTGTCGGAGGAAGTCGTCGTGGCGCACTTCCATTCGGTCCTCGACCGGTACCTGGCGGCGGGCGCGGACGCCTGACGGGGTTCTTCGCTTCGAATGCACTACCACATCACCTCGAGGGGAAAGAAATGGACTTGCACGAAATTGCTGACGTTGCGGACGGCTACACCGGAAAAGCCCGCACAGTACTCGAGTACAGCCTTCTCATGAAGTCACTCGTGGAACTCGCCAAAGGGCCGGGATTCTCGAAAGACAGCTGGGCGCCGCTCGCCGACATCGTCGCCACCGATGAGTTCGTCCGGGTCGGAAACTTCAAGGAAGTGATGAACTGGCCCGAGTACGTCGACTTCCTCACGAACTGGGCCACTGCCTCCACCTGGGAGGGTTCGTTCAAGCGACTCACCGAAACACCCGACCTCGTCATCCTCGAACTCGAGGAACGCAGCAGTGTCGGAGATTTCTCCAGCGTCGTGAATTCTGTATCGGTCTACGAATTCGACGACGCGGGAAAGATCAGCCACATCGATGTCTACCTGCAGATGGCACTCCCCGAAGGCGCCATGCTCGGCAGTTATGAGGACGTCCGGATCTCCGAATGAGTTCTCTTCCACCCCAACAGGAAACGACCCACCGTGAAAGGACATCTATGACTCCCGAAGAGCGCATCACACAGCACCGCCGGTTGGCCGAGAGCTATCGGAACGCCTACCTGCGCGAGGGTGTGAAGGATGGCGAAGAGTACACCGACGAAAACGGGCACGATGCATGGAAGTTTGCCGACGGTGCGATCTACACCTCACCCTACTTCACGGGTGACGAGACTATCTTGATGAGCGAAGCGCTCGTCGACACCGGCCGGGCAGCGACGATGGAGGCCAAGGCATATTCGCTCGTCTTCCCCGAATGGAAGCCGACCAGTTTCGAATACTGGCCCGCCGACAACGGAGTTGTCTGGAAGACCCGGTGGCAGGGAACCACCGTAGAGGGAACCTCGATGGGCTTCTATTCGTACAGTTTCATCGAAACCAACGAGAACGCCGAGATCACCCGCTGGGAAACTCACGTCAACGACGAGTACAGCCCGTTCCTCGAAGCTGCGATCGGTGTGAGTGGTCCGTTCCACGGCAACGCCGAGTACCTCGAGGCGCTCGAACGATGCCTCGAAAAGGCGGGCGTCACCGTCTGATTCGGTTTCTCGCTCGGGGGCGGCACCGCCGCCCCCGAGTTTCTTCCAGGTGTGAAAGGAACGCTCCACATGGAGTCCGTAGCGTTATCCCCGTTGTTCGGCACAGAATTCCGCAGGATCGAGAACCTCGACGACGACGTCGTCGTCGCCCGGGTACTCGAAGCCCTGAAATGGCGGGGTGTCGTACTCATCCGCGGCCTACACCTCGACAATGATGCCCAGATCGCCTTCAGTCGTCGGCTCGGCGAGGTAGTGGAGCCGGTGAAGAACGAGAAGATCATGACGGTCTCACTCGATCCTGAGAAGACGGCGTCGGCCCAGTACCTCAAGGGCACCTTCAGCTGGCACATCGACGACACCACCAACAAGGTTCCGGCGAAAGCCACCACGCTGACCGCACGGCAGGTCGCTGAAGTCGGTGGCAGAACCGAGTTCGCCAGCACGTACGCAGCGTACGAGCAAATGTCCGAGCACGAGAAGAAGCGGTACGAGGGGCTGCGCGTTGTCCACAGTTTCGAGGCTGCGCAGCGCACCGTGTATCCGGATCCTACCGACGAGCAGGTCGAGTTGTGGCGCAAGCTCCCGCAGAATGAATCATCGCTGATCTGGGATCGTCGTGACGGGCGGCGTTCGCTGGTGGTGGGTGCAACAGCAGATCATGTGGTCGGAATGGATCCGGATGAGAGTCGCCGGCTGCTGGACGACGTACTGGCGTGGAGCACGCAGAAGCAGTTCTCCTACCTGCATGAATGGGAGGTCGGGGATCTCGTCCTGTGGGACAACACCGGGATCCTGCACCGCGCCGAATCCTACGACTCCGCGTCGGGGCGGTTGATGCAGCGAACAACGATCGCGGGAGACGAGCCATGGACGTGAGAACGGCTGTTGTCACCGGGGGTGGATCAGGGATCGGCCAGGCCGTGGCTGCCCGGTTACGCAAGGACGGACATCAGGTGGCAGTGTTCGATATCGCGCCGTCAGGTCAGGAGCTGGAATACAAGGTCGATGTGACCGACCGTGTCCAGATCGACCGGGCGTTGACCGAGGTCCGCGAACGGTTGGGACCTGTGACGATTCTCGTCAACGGTGCGGGAGCCGAGGTTTACAAACGGTTCATCAACCTCACCTGGGAGACGTGGTCGCGGGCGATCGATGTCAACCTGCACAGCGTATTCCACTGCACCCAGGCAGTGCTGCCCGACATGATCGATGCCGGCTGGGGACGCGTCGTCAACATCTCCTCGTCGAGCACCCATTCGGGGCAGCCATTCATGTCGTCCTATGTTTCCGCGAAGTCGGGGGTCAATGGGCTGACGAAATCGCTCGCGCTCGAGTACGGCCCACATGGGATCACGGTCAATGCTGTGCCCCCGGGATTCGTCAACACCCCGATGCTGCGTCGCGCAGAAGAGCGAGGGTTGCTCGGCGGCACCATCGACGAGCACATCCAACGGACGCCGGTGCGCAGGGCGGGACGCCCGGAGGACATCGCCGCCGCCTGCTCGTTCCTCACATCGGAGGAAGCCGGCTACATCACTGGGCAGATCCTCGGCGTGAACGGCGGGCGCAACACCTGAACGGGTGTGGTGATGGATCTGCGCCGGAAAACATACCCACGAGGAAAGTTATTCCACGTCGAAATAACGTATTTCAAGAATGAGAATTGCGTTATTGACATTCGAGTATGTGAGTTGCACCATATGTGAGTCGATCGCAGATCGAACGCGCTCGATGTGGTGGGGGGCTACGGGGCAGAGGGGTTGAAACGGCAGCATTTCCGAGAAAGTGCGCGGCGAGTGGCATCGTTCGCTTTGTCAACGATCCACTCTCCCTGGGGTTTTCCGGGCGCGGGGATAGCCCGAATCATCAGCACGGCCGGAAACGGCCCGGATGAAGGACTCGATATTGAAATTGCACAAGGTGGTTGTGGCGTTCGCGGCTCTCGCAGTGCTCGCAACTGGATGTGGTGGCAGGGATGGCGCGGAGGAGATCGACTCCGGCTCGGGGCAATCCGACTCGGTGGCGACAGCGAACTTCGGCGACCTGAGCGAGGTGTGCGGTCCGGGTGACGCCTCCACGGCCTCGGCCCAAGGCGTGACGGCCGACTCGATCGAGGTCGGAGTGTTCTCCGACATCGGATTCACCAAGAACTCCGAATTCGTCGACACCGCGAAGGTCTTCACCTCGTGGTGCAACGAGGCAGGCGGGATCAACGGCCGTGAACTCGTGGCCAACACCCGCGACTCGAAACTCATGGAACCACGCCAGCGAATGATCGAGGCGTGCCGCGACGACTTCGCCCTGGTCGGGGGTGGTGCAGCACTCGACGGGCTCGGCGTCGAAACCCGTCTCGAGTGCCTGCTTCCGAGCTTCCCTGCGCAGGCCGTTCAGGAGAAGTCGGCGGGCGCCGACCTGGAGGTCTCGGCATCGCCGTCGAAGATTCCCGGCTACGACAATTACGCGGGAATCCGTACCTGGTTGATGGACGAGGCGTACCCGGAGTCCAAGGGTGCGATCGGCATGCTGAACGGCGATGCTGCGGTATCCAAGTTGATCGGCGACATCAACCGCGAGACCCTCGTGGACCTCGGCGCCACTATCGTCTATGACGAGCTGTTCCCGCTGTCGGGCGTGACGGACTGGACTCCGTATGCGCAGGCCATCAAGTCCAGCGGTGTTCGCGGTCTCGTCTTCCTCGGCACTTTCGACTCGCTCTCCAAACTCGAGGAGTCCCTCACCAACATGGACTACAAACTCGACTGGATCGACGCCAACAACAACGCATACAACGATCAGTTCATCCAGTTGTTGGGGAGGTCTGCGGACTTCCAGAACAACGTCGTCGACCTCAGCGGTGTCGCTCCACTCGAGAGCGATGAGCCCGCGGTGGAAGAGTTGAAGGCTCTGTTCGACAAGTACGCGCCGGGTGCACAGATCACACTTCCCGCGATGCGCGCGTGGTCGTCGTGGCTGCTCTTCGCAAAGGCCGCTACGGCATGTGGCGACGACCTGACACGAACGTGCGTCTACGAGACGGCACGGGAAGAAACCGCCTGGACCGGTGGAGGACTTCACGTGGCCAACGATCTGGCAGAACCACTTCCGCCGCAGCCGTGCTTCAACGTCGAGCACGCGACGTCCGAGGGATGGGAGCCCGCAGATTTCGGAGCCGACAACGGCCTGTACCGATGCGACATCCCGGCGCGTGAGCTCTCCGACGGAACCTCGAGTGCACCGCTCACCCTCGCCGATGTCGGCAAGAGCATGAACGACCTCGAATGATGGACCAGTTCATCGCTTTCGGGATCGTCGGACTGTCGACGGCCGCCATCTACGCGATCATCAGCAGCGGGCTGGTGGTCACCTATGCCACCACCGGTGTCTTCAACTTCGCGCACGGCGCGACCGGCATGATGGCAGCGTTCGCCTACTGGCAGCTCAGTGTCGGTTGGGGATGGCCCGTATGGCTTGCGCTACCGGTCATCCTGGTGGTGCTGGCACCGCTGTTCGGGATCCTGGTCGAACTGCTCATGCGGCCCGTCCAGGGGCTCGGCGACGCCGAGAAACTCGTGATGACGATCGCGCTGCTGAGCGGGCTCATCGCGCTTGCACGGTGGATCTGGGATCCGATGGAGCCGCGGTCGCTGCCCAGCTTCTTCGCCGACCGGACGCCGTTCCACATCGGTTCGGCGACGGTCAGCTGGCACCAGGCAATGACGATGGTCATTGCCATCGCGGTGGCGCTCGCACTACGCGTCCTGCTGTTCAACACCCGCACCGGCGTCGAGATGAGGGCCACCGTCGACGACCGTGCGCTCGTCGGACTCACCGGAGCAAATCCGGTGCGGGCCAACCGGGTTGCCTGGGTGGCAGGCACGGTGCTTGCCGCTCTCGGTGGGGTGCTGATCGCCTCGATGGTCTCGCTCGACGCAATGCAGCTGTCGCTGTTGATCGTCAGTGCGTACGCGGCGGCGATCTTCGGAAGATTGACAAGCCTGCCGATGACATTCGTCGGAGCGATCGTTGTCGGATGCATGGAGGCGTATCTCGCCGGCTATCTGCCGCAGAACGAGTATCTGCCAGGTCTTCGGCTTGCGGCGCCGGCGATCCTGTTGTTGATCGCACTGCTCATCTTCCCGCATCGGAAACTGCGCGGACGCGAACGCAATCTCACCCAGGTGCCGGTCCCCACCGTACGGGGCACGATCGTATTCGCCGTCGTCATCGTCGTCTTCGGTCTCATGCTGGCGACGGTGCTCGGTGAAGGAGACCTGATCACCTACGGTCAGATCTTCGCGTTCGGTGTGATCGCATTGTCGATGGTCCCGCTCATCGGGTACGCCGGTCAGATCTCGCTGGCCCAATTGGGAATCGCGGGAATCGGTGCCGTGGTGTGCGCCAACTTCGGTGCAGAGGGTCAATGGTGGGCGATACCCCTCGCGATGCTCGTCGCGGGTGCGATCGGTGCGCTCGTGGCGCTGCCCGCACTTCGGCTGTCCGGGGTGTATCTGGCCTTGGGTACCGGGGCTATCGCAGTGGTACTCGATCGGTGGATCTTCCCGATGGCCTCGCTCGAGCTCTTCGGGCAGGAGTTCGCCTTCTTCAACATGGGATCGGCAAACCTGGTCGGGCCCAGCCTGTTCGGATTCCATCTCGACAGCACCGCAGAACTGACGGTGTTCGCAGCCGTGTGCCTGGCATTGGCGACCGCTCTCGTCGCGGCTATTCGACGGGGCAAGCTCGGACGCCGCTTGATTGCGTTGCGCGACAGCGAAACCGCATATGCGACATTCGGCGGAAGTCTGCTGCTCATGAAGACCCTGGTGTTCGCGATCTCGGCTGCGATCGCGGGTCTCGGCGGGGCGCTGTACGGGATGCAACTGCAAGCAGTGGCACCCGAACAGTTCAACTTCGTCGCAGGTCTCGGCATCTTCCTGATCGCAGTGGTGGGTGGCCTCGGCGTGGTCGGCAACGGGCTGTTCACCGGCTCGATGATCGCCGGACCGATGAACGCGCTGGTGGCGCTGATTCCGGCGACACAGAACTTCGTACAGACACTCCCGGCACTGGCCGGACTCGCGTACGGATCCGGCTCGGTCGACGACGGTGTCGTGCCGTCTCTGAGAGAACGATTCGACGGTGCACTGCGCAACCCGATCGCGATGGGCTCGCTCGCTGTGGCGGTCGTCGTGCTGTGGATGCTGCGGCTCGCCGACCTGATCAACGGCTATGTGCTCGTCCTCGGGATCGCAATCGCAGCCGCGGCCGCATTCGGGTTGGGGACGCGGCGAGGCCCCGAGACCTACTCGGAGCCCGAGGTCCCCGTCGAATGGTGGGGACTGCAGCGCCCGTGGGACGAGAACGACGAGGAGGTGCTCGAACGTGCCATCGCAACTCGAGGTTGAGAACGTCACCGTGGCATTCGGGGGACGCAGAGCCCTCGACGGTGTCGACCTTCGGGCCGAACCGGGGCATGTCACCGGACTGATCGGTCCCAACGGCGCCGGAAAGAGCACGCTGTTCGACGTGATCTCCGGGCTGCGCAAGCCGATGAACGGCAGCGTTGCCCTCGACGGCCGGGAGATCACCAAGCTCGGACCGGCCCGTCGCGCGCGGCTCGGGATGTCCCGTACCTTCCAACGGCTCGAACTGTTCGGGCGGCTCAGCGTCCGCGACAATCTGCTCGTCGCAGCCGAGATGGGTCCCGACCGGAAGACGGCGTCCTCGGTTGTCGACGGACTCCTCGATCGCCTCGATCTGCGCGCCATTGCCGACACGACCGCCGATGCGCTGTCGACCGGTATGGGACGCCTCGTCGAGGTGGGGCGGGCCCTGGCGGCACGTCCCAGCATCCTTCTGCTCGACGAACCCGCCGCCGGCCAGGACAGGGAGGAAACCGAGCGGTTCTCTGCGCTGCTGCGTACGGTCGCCGACGACGGCGTGGCGGTGCTCCTCGTCGAACACGACATGGAACTGGTGATGGAGGTGTGCGACACGGTCCACGTGCTCGACCTCGGAAAGATCATCAGCGTCGGCACACCCGACGAGGTTCGCAGCGACGAACGCGTCATCACCGCGTACCTGGGAGCGACATGAACCCGATTCTGGAACTTCGCGACGTCTCCGCTGCCTACGGGAAGATCACGGTGCTGCGCGGCGTGAACGTGAGCGTGATGCCCGGGCAGATCGTGGCGTTGCTCGGCCCCAACGGGGCAGGCAAGACGACGACGCTACGCGTAGCGTGTGGCGCGCATCCTGTCAGTTCCGGCCAATTGCTGCTCGGCGGCCGCGACATGACAGGTGTCTCGCCGCGCGACCTCGCCCGAATCGGCGTGTGCCTTGTTCCCGAGGGGCGCGGGGTCTTTCCCAACCTGACGGTCCGCGAGAACCTCGTGATGATGACGTTCACGGGCCGCTCGATCGAGGAGATCGAGGAGGTCGCCTACACGCGGTTCCCGATACTCGGAAAGCGCGTGGCGCAGACGGCGGGAACGATGTCCGGTGGCGAACAACAGATGCTCGCGCTGGCACGCGGACTGGCCACCGATCCGGCGGTGCTCATGCTCGACGAATTGTCGATGGGATTGGCACCTCGGATCGTGGCCGAACTGTACGAGCACGTCGCCGAGGCCGCGCGGCAGGGGGTCGCGGTGTTGGTCGTCGAACAGTTCGCCACGGCGGTGCTTCACACCGCCGATCACGCCGCGGTGCTCGTCCGCGGCGAAATCGAGATCGAAGGCCCACCGGACGAACTCGGCGACGAGCTCGCGTCCCTCTATCTAGGAAGTGCATGATGACCGCGACGGAAACACGTGCCGACAAGTTCGCACGCGAGCTGACCGAACTGAAGATCCCTGATCCTGCCGCCGGCCGGTCCGGACTGTGGTTGAAACTCGGTGTTGCGCTGATGGTCCTCGGCCCTGTGCTGGCGATCGTGGCATACCTCATGTCGCACAACACCTCCGATGCGCTCGTCCAGCGCGACGCCATCATCGTCGCGCTGCTCGGGATCGCGGTGGGAGTCGTGGGATCTGCTGTATTCGTGCGATATTCGATCACAGGGTTCTTGCGCTTCTGGCTGGCTCGTCAGTCGTACGAATTCGCTCGGCTCAGTGAGCGACTCCCCGCAGACCCCACCGCACCCTGACTCGGCTGGACCACCCACGTGGACGAGGGTCCACTCTTCGAAAGGAACACCAAGTGCGCACACATTCCATCCGTCGGGCATTGGCGGTCGCCGGAATCGCCGCCGTTGCTCTCGCCGGAGTCGTCGGTTGCAGTAGCGACGATTCGTCGGACGGGACCGACGACACGACATCGACCACCGTCGCCACCGCGACTACAGAGGCCGACGGGACGACAGAGGCCGAGACGTCGGAGGCTGCAGGGGGCGCTGCCGACGCGGAGACGACGCAGGCCGTCACCGACGCCTGGGTCACGTTCTTCAACGGAACGACCCCGCCCGAGACCCGCGCAGGTCTCGTCGAGAACGGCGACGACTTTCTCCCCGCGCTGCAGGGGATGGCCGCAGACCCGCAGGCAACGGCGACCACTGCGACAGTGGAAGGCGTGATGAGCGCGGGCGATGATGCTGCCACGGTCTCGTGGACCCTACTGATGAACGGCGCTCCCGTACTTCCCGACCAGTCGGGTGAAGCGCTGCTCGAGGATGGTCAGTGGAAGGTCTCTGCTGTCACGTTCTGCACGCTGCTCGCGATTCAGGGCGACGGTAGCACGGTGCCCGGCTGCTGATCTGCCGAAGCGGCATGGCCGAATGTCAATTTCGTGCACTTAGAGTGTATGAGGGTGACATTCGGCCATGGTGCGTGTCAGTAGACGTCGCGCACGTACCGCTTCTCGCGTTTGAGTGCGGTGACGTACTCCACGGCCTGCTCGTTGCTCATGCCGCCGTGCTCGGCGACAACTTCGTGCAGCGCGACGTCGACGTCCTTCGCCATCCTCGACGCGTCGCCACAGATGTAGAAGTGGCCGCCCTCTTCGAGCCATGTGAACAGTTCGGCGCCGTGTTCCTTCATCCGGGTCTGGACGTAGATCTTCTGAGCCTGGTCGCGGGAGAAGGCCAGGTCGAGGCGGGTGAGCAGACCCGATCCGACGAAATCCGCGAGTTCGTCTTCGTAGATGTAGTCGCAGCTGCGCTTCTGATCGCCGAAGAGCAGCCAGTTCTTTCCGGTCGCGCCGCGGGCGCGGCGTTCCTGGAGGAAACCGCGGAACGGTGCGATACCGGTACCCGGCCCGACCATGATCATCGGCGCGGTGTCGTCGGACGGGACTCGGAACGACTTGTTCTTCGTCACGAAGATCCCCACCTGGTTCTCACCGACACGGTCGGCGAGGAAGGTCGAGCACACACCGCGCCGTTCACGTTCGTCGGTGCCGTAACGCACGGCCGCGACCGTCAGGTGCACGGATCCCTCGGCGCTGTTGGGGCTCGACGAGATCGAATAGGCCCGATGCTGCAGGGGCTTGAGGACCGACAGGAGCTCTTCCGGTGAGAACGTCGGCGTAGGTTCGAGCGACAGGACATCGAGAATATCCCGGCCCCAGAGCCATTCGTCGAGGGCCGCCTTGTCTCCGTGGCGCAGTACATAGGTGAGTTCCTCGTTGCCCGTGCGCTCTTCCACTGCTTCGAGCAGGTCGACATTCGGCGCAGTGATCTCGTACCGATAGGTCAGAAGGTGTTCGAGTGTCTCGTCGTGACCGTCGGGGACCGTCTCGCCGTCGAGCCCGAGTACGCCGAGCAACGACCCCACGAGCCCGGTGTCGTTGACCGGAACGACGTTCAGTGCGTCGCCTGCCTCGTACTCGATACCCGAGTCTGCCAGTGCGAATTCGAAATGCCGGATCTCCTTTGCCGAGTCCTCGCCCGAGAGCAACCGATTGGCGGTGAGCGTGGCGGGGAAGGGGTTCTTCCGCGTCCACTGCGACTTCACCCGTGCCGGTGCGGCCTCGGAGGGAGGGGCAGCGACACCGTCGCCGTTGATGCCTTCGACGGCTGCGACGAGGGGCAGGGTCTCGGCGATCCATGCTGCGGCAACGTCCTCGAATTCGACGTCGCAGTCGACTCGCGGCACGATGCGCGTGGCTCCGAGTTGTTCGAGGCGCATGTCGATCAACTTGCCGGCCTGGCAGAACCCGTCGTATCCGGTGTCCCCGAGAGCGAGTACCGCGAAGTCCATTCCGTCGAGACGTGGTGCGGATTCAGCCGACAGCGCATCCCAGAACAGTTCGGCGTTGTCGGGCATCTCGCCCTCACCGTAGGTGGACGTCACGATCAGGACCCGGCCGAGCGACGCGAAGGCTGCGGAATCGATGTCGTCGAGTGCTGAGACGACGGGAGCGAACCCGTGCGTGCGTGCAGCCGCGGCGGCATCCTCGGCGACCGATTCGGCATTACCCGTCTGCGATCCGTACAGGATGTGCAGGGCCGGGGTCGAGCCGGTGGTCCCGACAGCGCTGGCGGGACCACCGGAGAACAGGCGGGTCTGCATGCCTGCGAGGAAGCCGGCCAGCCACGAGCGCTGGTCGGTGGTGAAGGGGGCGTCGGCGGGAATGAAAGGCGCGGTCATGCGGGAACTCCCAGGGTCGGGGCGACGAGACCGGGCACCGCGTGGCGGGCGAACAGTTCCTCGTAGCCGGGCAGATCACCGGCGATGTCGAGATTCTTGCGGCTCTGCCACAGGACCCACCCATAGGTGCCGGGCGCATCCACCGAGCGAACGTTGCGCAGTGCGAGCGCCTGCTTGTAGTCGGTGAGCCGCTTGTCGGCGACGAGGGCCGCCAGCTGGGCGTCGGTGTGTCCCGAGATCGCCTCGAGCGCATAGCGTTCGAGCTTGTTGATGAGGAAGAAATCCTCGGTGAGCAGCAGGTTGCGCGCTGCCTTCTGGACCGCTGGGTCCTCGGTTCCGGTCGAGCCCGGCACCTTCTGCAACGCCATCTCCTGCGCGGCGGCGAGCACCGTGTAGTTGTTGAGCAGCGCGTACATCGCCTCGGTGTCGGTGCCGTTCGGGGTGACGCCGCCGGCGACGGGCGTCCCCGATCGGTAGCTCGCCTTGAACTTGCGCACCTGATGGGCGACGAGTGCTGCTGCGACCTCGCTCGAGAGTTCCTTGCGGGTCGAGGCTGCGAGGATCTCATCGAAGTCCTGGTACTGCAGCAGCGCGCGCGGCATGCCGTACGCGAAGTGATGCTGCTCGACCTGCCAGTTGTCGATCAGGAACCGGGCTTTCTCGGATCCGGTGGCCTCGACGTGCAGGTGCAGCAGCCGCAGCACGGTCGCGTTGTGGATCGTGGCCTGCGGGTCGTCGCCGGTGATCGAGCCGAGCACGATCGAATCGGCGCTGGCCTTGCCGGCGAGCAGGCCTTCGGGGTCGTACTGGTAGACGAACCCGCCCGACATACCGTTGCCGACGCCCTTGCCGAACCCGCCGATGTTGAGCACCGCGCCGTTCGTCATGTACTCGCACGCGAAGTCGCCGACACCTTCGACGACGGCCGTCGCGCCGGAGTTGCGGACGGCGAACCGGTCGCCGGCCTCGCCGTGAACGAACAGGCGGCCGCCGGTGGCTCCGAACAGTGCGAAGTTGCCGATCAGCACGTTGCCGCCGCGGTCGTTCGCGCCGCCGCCGGGGGAGGCGACGACGATCTGCCCGCCGCACTGGCCCTTGCCGACACCGTCGTTCGCGGTGCCGGTGTGTCGGAGCACCATGCCGTCGTTGCAGAACGCCCCGAACGACAGACCGGCAGAGCCGGTGGTGGTGATGGTGACGGTGCCGTCGCGCAGCCAGCGGCGTCCACGCTCGTCGGACAACGCGGACGGCACGTGGCCGAGCTGTTCGTGGTTGAGTATGCGCTCGATGTCGATCGCGAGCTGCGCGCCGACGCTCTTGTTGTTGTTGGTCAGGCGCACGCCCTCGCCGAGGACGACGGTGAGCTCGTTCTCGTGGTCGAGGGCGCCGCGGAGCCGGCTGATCCACTCGTCGTCGAGCGAGTAGTCCTTCTCCAGGTATACCGGGTTGTCGATGTGGACCTCGGGAACCATCGTGAGCATTGCCCGCAGATCCAATTCACCGACGCTCGACGGATGGTCGAGCAGGTGCAGCAGGTCGGACCGGCCACGCGCGTCGCGGAGCGACTGCAGGCCCAAGCGCGCAAGCAATTCGCGGGTCTCGTGCGCGATATTGAGCAGGTACTGCGCCATCGCCCGGGGATCGCCGTTGAACATCTCGGGGTTGGTGGTCAGGCCCGCGGGGCATTTGACGTTGCAGTTCTTCGCCATGACACAGCCGAGCATCATCAGTGCGGTCGTACCGAACTCGAAGCTGTCGCCGCCGAGCAATGCGGAGACGATGACGTCGGAGGCCGTCTGATGGGCACCGGAGCACCGCAGGATCACCTTGTCGCGCAATCCGTTCGCGCACAGTGCCTGGTGGACCTCGGCGACACCGATTTCCGCGGACCGACCGGCGTACTTGAGCGAGGTCACCGACGCGGCACCCGTGCCACCGGTGTTACCGGCGACGTTGATGACGTCGGCCCCGGCTTTCGCGACCCCGACAGCGATCGTGCCGATGCCCTCCGACGAGACGAGTTTGACGATCACCCGCACGCGTGCTGCCTTCGCGTCGTGGATGAGTTGTGCGAGATCCTCGATCGAGTACGTGTCGTGGTGCGGAGGCGGGGAGACCAGTTCGACACCCGGGGTCGCGCCGCGGGCAGCGGCGATCTCGACCGTGACCTTCTTCGCAGGAAGTTGGCCGCCCTCGCCGGGCTTGGCGCCCTGCGCGATCTTGATCTCGATCTCCTCGAGCATCGGATCTGCCAGGTACCCGGCCCACACTCCGAAGCGACCCGACGCAAACTGCTTGATCCGCGAGCCGCGGATGGTGCCGTAGCGGGAGATGTGCTCGCCGCCCTCCCCACAATTCGACATGCCGCCGACCATGTTGGTGCCGTGCGCGACGGCCTCGTGGGCGTTGGAGTTGAGCGCGCCGTGGCTCATCGCGCCCGACGCGAGGGTGCGGGTGATCTCGTGGGCAGGCTGGATCCGGTCGAGACGCAGGCTCTGCGGCGCCTGTCGGATCCGGCCGAGGTAGTCGGCGGCCTCCCCGAGCGCCTCGACGGTCAGGGTGTCGCCGTAGCAGCGGTATCCGACGATCGAGGCGCCGAACCGTGCGATGAGCGACTGCGCGAGTGCCTCGGGGCGGGTGTGATCGTCGGCCAACGGACCGGTCAGGCGCAGCACGAACTCGTTGTCACCGACACGGGACGCGGAGAGTCCTCGCACCAGCATGGAGTTGTTCCCGTACCGGGCGAACCGGCCCATCTCGCGCTGGAAATCGTCGGCGGCCGTGACGTAGGTGACGTCGGCAGGCAGCGCGAGTACGTCGCGGAGCGCTGCGGGGCGGTGAGTGCGCTCGTCGGCGATCGTGCGCGCGAAGGCGCGGTAGCCGGGGGCGATGTCGAACGCGTCGATCTCGTTCGGGGTGAGCGCGCGGAACCCGCTGTAGCGATAGGCATCGTCGTCGAGTCCGTGCGCGTCGGACAGACGGTGCAGCGGAAGCAGGCGCAGCGCGTCGGTCAGATCGGCCTCGCCTGCCTGCTCGACCGGCAGCGTGACCGCTTCCTCGGTCATGTCGACGAACCCGCGCACCGCGGTGGTGCCGAACGAGTGGCCGGCGCCGTCGGCGCGTTCCTTGAACAGGCCGAGCAACGGTACGTCGGTCTCGCCCCGCACGCTCAGGGCGTGCTTGTGCCAGTCGGCGACTGCCTGCGCGATAGTGGCGAATCCGACGCCGCCGACCGGGGTCTTGACGTTCGGGAACCAGCGGCTCAGCACCTCGTCGTCGGTGTCGACATAGCTCGGTTCGAAGAACTCGCCGCCGATGTACGACTCGACGGTACACAGACCCACGCGCCCCATGGTCTTCATGAGTGACTTCTCGGCGGCCTTGCGGAATTTCAGGAACGCCGCGTCGGCGTCGTCGCTGAACTTCTCCTCGGCACGCATCTGCACCGTAAGCGGGTAGACGGAGGCGGCACCGAAGCCGAGGGTCGCGGCGATATGGTGCGACGAGAACAGCTGACCGGATTCGACGATCACGGACACCCGGAGGCGCACACCGTCGTCGATGAGTCGCTGGTTCACGGCCGCGACCGTGAGGATCATCGGCAGCGGCGCACGATCTGCGGACACGTGACGATCGGTCAGGACCGCGATACCGCCTGTGGTGCGGGCGAACTCGGTGATGCTGTCGGCGACACCGTCGACGGCGGTGGCGAGAGCTGCAGAATTGGCTTCGGTGTCGTCGAACACGGGGGAGTACAGCATCTCGAAACGCTGCACCGGCGTCTCGAACTGCTCGCGGATCCGGAGCATGTCGAGGTGGGTGAGGATCGGTGTGGGCACCACGAGCTGGGCAGCAGAAGGCGCACCGCTACCGGGGCGTGCCCCGAGTGCGACCCGCAGCGTCATTCCGTCCGCTTCGCGGATGGAGTCGAGCGACGGGTTGGTGACCTGGGCGAAACGCTGGGAGAAGTACTTCGCGACACCACCCTCCTGGTCGGACAGGGCATTGATCGCGTTGCCGTAGCCCATCGCCGAGATCCGCTCCTGACCGGACGCGAGCATGGGGTCGAGCATGAACCGGAACGATTCCTGGTTGAGAGAGTACGACACGTAGCGCTGGTGGCGCTCGAGATCGCCGTTGTAGCGCAGCGGCGAACCGGCCTTCTCGGCGGGGACCGGGGGCAGCGCATCGAGGTTGCGGCGGGCCTCATCGACCTTCGTCGCGTAATCATGCTGGGCCGCAAGGATCTCGAGTGCCTCGTCGGTTCCGTACGACCTACCCGTGCGGTGATCGAAGTACAGCATTCCGCCGGCTTCGATGCGTCCGCGGCGGATCACTGCTTCCGGTGCGAAGTCGAACTGGCCGGCCTCGGAGGTGACGGCGAGATACTCGTCCGTCTCGACGGTCCGCAAGGGGCGCAGGCCGAGTCGGTCGAGGCGTGCACCCACGACGGTGCCGTTGCCGAAGATCAGTGCCGCGGGACCATCGTTCTTCTCCTCGTAGAGCGAGAAGTACTCGAGCATTGCGCGCACCTGCGGCGACACGGTCGTATCGTTCTCCCACGCGGGCGGCACCATCTGCACGACAGCGGTGACGAGATCCAGGTCGCCGGCTGCGATGCGTGCCGCAAGTGTCTGGTCGAAGCGGCAGCTGTCGGACTGTCCGGGCGGGCGGATGATGTCGCGTCCGGCGGCCCGCGCCTGGGCGCCCTCGAACAGGCGGTTCTTCCGGTCGGTGTTGAGCTCACCGTTGTGGGCCATCAGCCGGAACGGCTGAGCCATCGTCGGATGCGGATCGGTGTTGGTGGAGAAGCGGGTGTGGAAGAACAGGGTGTGCACCGCGTGCCGTGGGTCGACGAGGTCGCGGAAGTAGGGGATGACTTCGTGAGAGTTCAAGCGACCCTTGAGAACCTGGGTGCGTGCACTCAGAGACAGGGGGTAGAGCCCGGCGAGGGCGGGCTCGGTGTAGGCGCGGGCCTCCACCGTGAGTAGCACCTCGTGCAGGAGTCGGTCGAATTCGTCTGCCGACGCGCAGTTCTCGGGGCGGCCGAAGATCCACTGACGGATCGGAAGCTGACGCACCACGGCGGCCGGGCGGAGCACGGAGTCGTCGACGGGGACATCACGGACGCTGACGACCTCGATTCCGGCCCCGGCAAGTGCGTCGGTGACCAGAGCTTCCGCGTCGTCGTGTGATGACCCATCGACAGGCATGAAGAAGTTGCCGACACCGAATTCCTGTGCACGCAAGTCTTTTCCGGTGAGCGCGGAGAAGAAGCCGACAGACAGGTCGACGTTGACGCCGGCGCCGTCGCCCACACCCTCGGCGGACATGCCGCCGCGGTGAGGGACCACGCACAGGGCTTCGTGCCCGCGGGTGAGGACCTCGTGCGTCTGCACACCGTCCTTGCGGGTGATGAACCCGACTCCGCAACTGCTTTTGTCGAGCGAGCTGTCGTACAACCCGGTGTCGGCGTGATGCGTCAACGGACAATCCTCCTCGGCGATTCGAAGTCGACCGACGGCGGCAGAGGGCGCTTGTGTGCAGAGGTGTTGCACAGAGGGCGCGGAAGCGAGACCGGTGCCGACGACGGTGATCAAAGATAGGAACAGACGTCTTTGTCCGAATGCGCCGAGCGTTGCGACGGTGGAGCGCGCGAGCAGCGTTGTCGATTGTAGCGCACAGGTTACGGCTGTGGGTCCGCGTCGTACGTCACAGGCGTACCGGCCAACACGTGAGTGCCGCAGGTCACAGCGGTCGGATACGCTGCGATCGTCGACCGGTCCGTACGTACAGGTAGCAGCGAAGAAGAGCAGGGGTGTTGCAGATGAGTGAAGTTCTCGACCGCACCAAGATCTACATCGGTGGGCAGTGGGTCGATTCCGACTGCGACGGCAGCATCGAGGTCGTCGATCCTGCCACCGAACAGGTCATCGCGACTGTTGCGGAGGGCGTCGTCTCCGACGTCGATCGCGCGGTGGCCGCGGCCCGCGCGGCATTCCCGGCCTGGTCGGCCCTGAGCGGTGCGGAACGCGCCGCCTATCTGGGGAAGATCTCGTCGCTCGCCAACTCGCGTGTCGACGAACTCACCGCGACCGTCTCGCAGGATATGGGTATGCCTCTGAGCCTGGCGAAGCCGGTGCAGATTGGTATGCCGCTGAAGAACATCGCCGCATACGCCGCACTGGCCGGCACCTACGATTTCGACGACCAGGAGATCGGCAACGCTCTCGTGGTGCGCGAGCCGATCGGTGTCGTGGGGGCGATCACCCCGTGGAACTACCCGCTGCACCAGGTGGTCCTCAAGGTATTCGCGGCACTTGCGGCCGGATGCACAGTGGTCCTCAAGCCCACCGAAGTGGCTCCGCTGATCACGTACGCGCTCGTCGACATCGTCGACGAAGCGGGTCTGCCGCCAGGTGTCCTCAACGTCGTCAGCGGCTACGGCCCTGTCGTGGGTGAGGCCATCGCCGCGCATCCCGACGTCGACATGGTGTCGTTCACCGGGTCGACACGCGCGGGCAAGCGTGTAGCCGTGGTTGCTGCGGAGACGGTGAAGAAGGTGGCGCTCGAGCTCGGCGGTAAGTCGGCGAACCTCATTCTCGACGACGCCGATCTCGCTGCTGCCGTCACCGAGGGCGTCGGCAAGTGCTTCCTCAACTCCGGTCAGACCTGCACGGCATTGACCCGCATGCTCGTGCCCGCGGAACGACTTCCCGAGGCCGCCTCCATCGCTGCCGAGGTGGCGAAGGCCTACACCGTCGGGCTCCCGTCCGAGCCGGGTTCGAAGCTCGGTCCGCTCGTGAGCGGAACGCAACAGCAGCGGGTGATCTCCTATATCGACAAGGGTGTCGCCGAGGGTGCCGAACTGACGCTCGACGGACGCGAGCACGGGTTCACCACGGGGTACTTCGTCGGTCCCACGGTGTTCAGCAATGTCACCGAGGACATGACGATTGCCCGGGAAGAGATCTTCGGACCAGTCCTGTCGATCATCGGTTACCAGGACGAAGACGACGCCGTGCGCATCGCCAACAACAGCGAGTACGGACTGTCGGGTGGTGTGTGGTCGGGAGACCCCGCGCGCGCGGAGGCCGTCGCGCGCCGCATCCGCACCGGGCAGGTGTTCGTCAACGGGGGCGCATTCAACACCGACGCTCCGTTCGGTGGTTACAAGCAGTCGGGTATCGGGCGTGAGGCCGGGGTGTTCGGGCTCGAGGAGTTCCTGGAGATCAAGACGATCCTGCGCTGAGTGGCACTCCGTGCCGTGCGCCGCGACACGCCACCTTCGACGGTGTGTGACGTCCGGCGCTTTTCGGACGATAGTCGAAGTAGGCGATGAATCGCGGCGCACGGCACAACGGCACAGGAAGAAGCGCGGCTATGTATTGGTCGGCGAATGTGGGTGACGGTGGCCCCGGCGGGGTCGGCCTCGGCGGTGGTCCGGGAGGGGATTCGCCGCCCGGTGGTCGCGCCGAGCACTTGCGCAGCATCCTCGAAGCCAAGCTTCCGGATCTCGCCCCCTGCGCGCGACTTCTGGCCGGCAGGCGTGACGTGGACACCGCACTGCTGGATCGCGCGGTCGCGCGCGCTGCGGCGACCTGGTATGAGCCCGTGGGTCCGGAGCTGTGTGCCTACGTTCTGTACTGGTTCGGGTATCTGTTGCAGATGCAGCGGCCTCGGCTCGGTCCTCCGCATCCGGATCTCGGCGTGGACGACACCGTGCTCTTCGGGGCTCTGTCGCCGCTCGAACAGGTCACGATCGTGCTGAGTGCGTACGACGGCCTGCCCTCCTCGCGGGTCGCGGCATTGGCCGGCCGGGCGCTGGCCGAGTTCGAACTGGACGAGTCGGCTCGCACGGTCGTCGGATAGGAGCGCGTCCGGTTCGTGGCGGCGCAGATCGAGGCACGAAGCCCCCGCACCGGTGGTGCGGGGGCTTCGTCGAAGCGGGGCGGTCAGGACCGGCGCGTACGTCCCAGGCGCAGCAGGGTCATGGCCAGGGTCTTACCATCGTTGCCGAGTTCGGCGAACCGGTCGAGCACGCCCATCTCGTTGGCCTGTGCTTCGCGGGTCTCACCCGATTCTTTCGCTGCGGCGCCGATCTGCTGGGACAATTCGGAGCGCCGCTTGACCGCCTCGAGGATATGAGCATCGAGGTCGCGGATCTGGTCGAAGAGGTTTCCCAGGTCCGTGTCGTTGGCCGACGGTGCTGCTTCGGCGCGCTCGATGCCAGGCGAATCAAGCTGGATGGTCATGCAGATTCCTCCGGTCTCGTCTGAATCGTCACAGATTGTGTCGCGTTCACCGGCGTGGGTGTTACTCATCCGTACATGAAAATTCTCGGACTCTGCAGCCATGACCGATCCGACCCCCCATAAACCCGGTGTGAACAGGATATATACCCCACCTGACCGGTTGGTATGGTAATCGTCACACTGGCGTGTGCCAAGGCTTTGTGCTGGGCGTCCGATGGGGCGCTCGGCGGTGGGGGCCGGGTGCGGTAGCGTCGGGCCGCGACCGGCATTCACCGGAGGCGTCGGGGCCTCCGGTGCTCCGGAAGGGAGTACCTATGCAACGGCCGATTCTTCGGAAGGGGCAGGGCCCGGAAGAACGTCAGGGGCATGCGGATGGCCTGGTGCGTCCGGTGGAGTGGGGGCGTCCGAGGTGGAATATCAGGGCCTCGATCTCGATAGTCCTGGCCGCGGTGGTGAGTGTCGTCGCGTTCGTCGGTGGATTGTCGTCCGACGACTCAGACCTCGGGCCGGAGTCCCGTTTCTTCTTGATCCTCTCCGCACTGATGTTGCTCACCGCGGCGTTCGGATGTGTGTTCTGGTGGCCGCGGCGCGGTAGACCGGGCGTGCGGACCCTTCGTCGGGGTGGTCTCGGCGCGGCGACCGAGATCCGCTCACGTTTGTCGGTCTTCGTTGCCCTCGTCGCGATGGTGGGCTGCGCGGCAGCGCTCGCGGTGGGGGCCGCGGTCGAGGTGTTCCTGTTCAACAACGGCATCCCTTGGGTCAGCCTCGTTCTGGCGCTGTTGGGTGTGCCGTGTGTGGCGTTCGTGGTCGAAGTCGCGCTCGGTCGTCTGGCGGTGGGGGCGCTCGTGCTCAGTCCCGACGGAATCCGGCAGCGAGGATGGTCGTTCGAGTCGTACCTGCCCTGGATGTCGGTCGCCGGGGTTCGGGCACTGGATTACGGCTACCCGGAGACGTGGGTCGAGGGAACGACGACGGCGGCCTGGGCGCGTCGCCGCACGAGCACGTTGTTCCGGCTGGACCGGTTCCCGGAAGCGCCGCGGATCGAGATCGACTCGCGGCGCTACGCGGTCGACCCGGTGCTGCTGCACAGGATCCTCGAGTTCTATACCTGCAACCCTTCGGCGCGGAGCGAACTCGGCACTCCGCGGGCGATCGAGAGGTTCCGGCGAGCGGGCCTCGGCGTTGCCGGCTGACCGGTCGTTCGGAAGTCTGATTCTCTGATTGTGAGAGTGGCACTTCCCTTACGTTCCGGGTGAGAGTAGATTGTTTTCTGGAATCTGCGGCACTGAGTGCCGTAGCCTGCGTCTGGGTGCACAGCACACGGCCCAACACAATAGTGTTCGACCAGATTGGATTGCAGATATGACCACTCCGGACCCGATCGTCATCGTCGACGGCGCGCGTACCCCCGTGGGAAGCTTCGGCGGCGCGTTCAAGGATGTACCCGCCCACGAGCTGGGAGCGGTTGCCGTACGCGCAGCGCTCGAGCGGTCCGGTGTCGCCGGTAGCGACATCGACGAGGTGATCATGGGCTGCATCGGTCAGGTCGGTGGCGACGCATACAACGCACGCCGTGTTGCCCTCGCTGCGGACCTGCCGATCTCGACCCCCGCGTTCACCGTCAACCGCCTGTGTGGTTCCGGGCTGCAGGCCATCTGGTCGGCGGCTCAGGAAATGCGGTGGGGCGGCGCCGACATCACCGTCGCCGGTGGCGACGAGAACATGTCGCGGATGCCGTTCTACGATTTCGGCGCCCGCAGCGGCTACAAGCTCGGCAACCGCGAGCTCGTCGACGGCACCACCGGCATGCTCACCGACCCGTTCAGCGGCAAGCACATGGGCGTCACGGCCGAGAACGTCGCCCGTGAATACAACGTCACCCGCGAGCAACAGGACGAGTTCGCCCTGGAGTCGCAGCGGCGCGCCGACACCGCAGCAGCCAAGGCTGCCTTCGCTGAAGAGATCACCCCCGTCGAGGTCGGTGGCCGCAAGCCGTTCACTGTGACCACCGACGAACATCCCAAGCCCGAGACCACCCTCGAAGGGCTCGGCAAACTGCGGTCGGCGTTCGTCAAGGACGGCACCGTCACCGCCGGTAACGCGTCGGGCATCAACGACGGCGCCGGCGCGGTCGTGCTGGCCAAGCAGTCCGTAGCACGCGAGCGGGGCCTTGCGGGCTCCGTGGTGATCGACTCCGTCGCCGTCGCTGCGATGGACCCGTCCCTGATGGGATACGCCCCCACGCATGCGCTCGCGAAGCTGTTCGAGCAGACCGGCACGACGCCGTCCGACATCGACACGATCGAACTGAACGAGGCCTTCGCCTCGCAGGCGATCGCCGTGATCCGCGACGCGAAGCTCGATCCCGACAAGACCAACCCGTACGGCGGCGCGATCGCTCTCGGCCACCCCGTCGGCGCGACCGGCGCGATCCTGACTGTCCGTGTCGCCAAGGACCTGGTCCGCCGCGACCTCGAGCTGGGCATCGTCACGATGTGCATCGGTGGTGGCCAAGCTCTGGCCGCGCTGCTGCGTCGCGTGCGCTGACAGAATCCGAACGACAGGTCGGGGGTCGGATTGCCGGCCCCCGACCTGTCTTTTCTTCAGATGCTGCGTTCGCGCCCATCCCAGTAGGGCTTACGCAGCGAGCGCTTGAGGATCTTCCCCGTGGGATTGCGGGGCAGGTCACCGACGATATCGATGCTGCTCGGGCATTTGAACTTCGCGAGGCGCGTCCGGGTGTAGTCGATCAGTTCGTCCTCGTCGGCCTTCTCGTCGTCGGCGAGCACCACGACGGCCTTGACCGTCTCACCCCACTTCTCGTCGGGCACCCCGATGACCGCGACCTCCGCAACCGCGGGATGCTCGACGAGCACGCGTTCGACCTCCGGGCAATAGACGTTCTCGCCGCCGGTGATGATCATGTCCTTGAGTCGGTCCTCGATGAACACGAAGCCGCCTTCGTCGGCGCGTCCCATGTCGCCGCTGCGCAGCCAGCCACCCTCGACGATGGTCTCGGCTGTCGCGTCGGGCCGACCCAGATACCCGGGTGTCGTCTGCGCTGACCGCCACCACAACTCGCCGACGGATCCCACCGGAACATCGGCGTTGCTGACCGGATCGACGATGCGCATCTCCACCCCCGGTATAGGAGTGCCCGCCGACGCCATCCGATGTTCCTGCGACGGGTCGCGGTGCACGTCGGGCATCAGCGCGGTGATCACCCCGGCAAGTTCGGTCATGCCGTACACCTGCACGAATTCGGAGTCCGGCCACGCTGCGAGCGCTGCGCGTAACAGCGGCAGCGGCATCGGGGCGGCGCCGTAGGTGATGCGCTTCAGCCGGGACAGTGCGGCGATCGCCTTGTCGCCCGCGGCGAGGACACCCGAGATCACGGGCGGCACGAGGAACGCGACGTTCGCGCCGGCTGCGATCCCACCGAACAGTGACGGCGCGTCCGCTTCACGAGTGAAGATGCACCGTCGGCCGTCGTGGATTCCGATGATCGCGTAGCAGGTACCTCCGACGTGGAACAGCGGCATCGCAACCAACAGGCAGTCCTGATCGCGAAACGGAAGAATCGACAGCATCGCCTCGGCGTGCGCCGACAGATTGCGGTGGGTCAGCTGTACGCCTTTCGGTCGCCCCGTGGTCCCGGAGCTGTACAGCAGGAGCGCGGTCGTATCGGGTGAGACTTCCGGCAGGGGATGACGCGGGTCGCCGGACGCGAGGAACGCTTCGAACTCGTCGTTGTCTCCCCCGACGACGATCACCTTCGTCACCGTTCCGAGGTGTTCACGGATCGAGGCGATCACGTCGGTGAACTCGGCGCCGACGAACAGGATCTTCGCGTTCGAGTCGCGGAGGATGAAGGCGAGTTCGTCTCCGGCCAACCGGAAGTTGGGGATCGCATCGGCGGCGCCCAGCGCGGACGCGGCGTAGGTCACCTCGACGCACGCGAGGTTGTTCTTGTCGATGAACGCAACGGTGTCGCCTGCGCCGATCCCGGCCGAGGCAAGGGCGCCCGCGAGACGCAGGACCCGATCGTGCCATTCACTCCAGGTGTGCGCCCGATCCAGATACTGGACGGCGGGGGAGTCGGGGACGGTTGTCGCCCAGTGTTCGAGGCGGCTGACGAGCGTGGGCGAGTGCGGCGCGGACATTCGGACTCCTCTGTGTGGTGTGTGTCACAGAGGATAGCGGTCGTGTGGCCTAGCGAGGTGGGGACAGATCGACGGGGCGGTCGGGGACGGGGCCGTCGAGCAGTCGCGGGAAATCGATGGCGAGCGAACGCGGACCCAGCAGGTCGGGCCCCGTGTAGGAGACTAATTCCGGCAGTGACCACCAACGGAACGACGAGAGGTTCTCCGCTGCGAGTTCGGCGGCCGTCAGAGTGGGATTCGGCACGAACGGCGCCGTGCGGATCAGATAGTAGTCGTTGACGGTTCCGTCGAAACCCGGCACGTGACCGGGCGAGACGATCGTCGAGTGCCAGACGTGCGGAGGCTCGGCGTCGAGCCGGAAACCGACCTCCTCCATGAGTTCACGCGTCAACGCCTCGAGTCGCGTCTCGCCGACCTCGATACCGCCGCCGGGAGTGATCCACACGGTGAAGCCGTCGGGTGTGCACGCGCGGCACAACAGGAGTCGGTCGTCGGGGTCGACGAGAAGGGCGCGGACCGAGTGGCGGAGATTCGGGAATGTCACGGCAGTGAGAGTAGGCCGGTATCCGACGAATCAGGAGCCGGTGCGTACGTGCCGGCTGCGTCCGTCCCAGTGGACTCGGGTCGTGACTGCGGAACTGTCGCCGAGACGCCGGACCTCGTAGATGTCGAGGGCCGGTACCTGCGGAACACACCCCCACAGTGCGTGCCCGGTCATGACGAAATCGATATCCTGGCGCACCAGCAGGCCCATGAGCTCACCGATCGTGGGTTCGTCGATCTTGGCGAACGCATCGTCGAGCAGCACCATCCGCAGCGCGAGGTCGGTGTCGGGCAACCCCGACAGATATCCGTCCGCCGCCGCGAACAGTGCGACGTACGACACGAACCGGGTCTCTCCCTGAGAGATCTTGGCCCGCTTCGAAATGCGACGCTCCTGATCGGGCTCCGGGCCGATGATGGTGACGTCGACCGTGTGCCATGTCCGGTAGTCCAATGCCCGCGACAGGTGCGCCGTGTATCCGGTCGACGGGTCGCCGTCGTGCGAGACCTCGACGCGGTGACGAAGCAGTTCGATCAGGTCGTCGCTGTCGCCGATCGACCGGGCGCTATCGGTGAGGAGCTCGGTGATACGTGCCGCGTCGGCATCCTCACGGACAGGGTGCCACCCGATCCGGACACCGATACCGTGGCTGGTCCTGCTGTCGGTGAGGCTCTCGTTCATCGCCGCGATCAAGTTCTCGGCCTGCGTGATCCGCCTGCGGAGTTCATCTGCGACGCCTCCGAGTACGAAACCGGTGAACACATCGTGTTCACGCTGGGACAGCGCGGCCCGGCCCTCCTCTACACGGACCGTGAGATGGGCGAGCACACCGGTCGGAGTGGTGTCGGTGCCCGCGCCGGACAGGCGTACCACATGGGCGCCCGATTCCACTGTGTGCTCGATGTCGAGCTGCTCGGAGATCTCCCGGTCGAATCGCTGCAGCGCGGCGAGGACCCGGTTCTCACCGGTGTCCGTCGCCCGGGGCAGTGCCGCCAGCAAGTTCTCGGCGGCCTCGCGTACATGCTGCGCGTCGTCGACGTGTGCGATCGGGCCGCACTCGACATCGGCAGCCGCCGACAGAGCGGGTACAGCCAGCTGCGCCCCCAGCACGCCCGCCACAGTCTCGAGCTCCTCGCGGTGACGGGTGAGGCGTTCCTGCGTCGCTGAAGCCTGTTGCATCGCCGCTGCCACCGCCTTGCCGAGCTGCTCGCGGTGAGCAAGAGTGCGCCTGCACTTCTCGTCGGTGCGGGCTCGCTCCGTCTCCGACTTCTGCAATTCCTCCGCGAGGTCGGCGACCTCGATGTCGACCGCCTGAGTCTGTGCGGCCACCACCGCTGCCCGGTCGTGCCACTCGTGCCAGCGGGACTCGGCCTCTTCTTCGGCACGTACACGGCACTCGACCGCCTGGGTGACCGCACGTGCAGACCTGCCGAACCGGTCGTATTCGGCGAGGACATCGTCGATGTCGCGGGCAAGACCCGTGCACGCGGTGTCGGCCTCGACGCACGCCACGACGGTCGTGTCGAGGTCGGCGACACCGGTCGGCAACCCGAAATGGGCGCAGGCGGTCTGGTGGGACGCGAGGTCGGCGGCCCACCGGGAACGCAGCGCGCCGGCCCTCCCGCGAGCCTGGGCGGCGGCTTCTGTGCGTCGGGTCGCGTGTTCGGCGAGCGCTTGGTACCGCGCGTATGCCCGGTGCAGAGTGTGCGCGGTCGGCGCGGTGGAGATGTGCGCGTCGAGTTCGTCGTTTCCGATCGGTGCGGCGCGATGGTCGACAGCGTGCTGCTGCTCGGCGAGATCCAACCGGGTCAGTTCACCGGTGATCTCGTCGAGCCGGGATCGACGCGCGGCCTCGGTTCTGCTGCGGGCAGCCTCCCCGATGAATCCGGGCGCCTCCGCGGTGTGCCGCCCGCGTAGGACACCGTTGTGCCAGCGACCGTCGCGCGACACGGAGGCGAATGCCGAGGCATCCTCGAACCCGACCGAGGAGAGCACCGAGGCGACGGCCTCGACCGGCACGTCGGACGTCGGATCGGGCTGTAGAACCGTCGAGAGCGGCCGGCTCGGAGGTTCGCCGCGTGGCGAGACGAGGATCTGTCCCGAAGAAGCACGCAGCCGGCCCTCCCCGTCCACAGTCGCGGTGAGGAAACCCGCTGCCAGCAGCGCGGATTCGATACCGGCCCGGTCGTCGTCGCCGAGGGCGTCGACGAAATCGACGGCCCGCCACAGCGGAACCCCACTCTGCGGGCTGCGCCACGGCGCCATTGCGGGGCCGGCATCCTCGTTTTCGAGGCGGCATTGTTCCTCGAGCAGCCCCGACCGCAACGCAGTGTGGGTCGTGCTGGGGGGCTCGTCCATACCGGTCTCTACTGCGCGGCCGAGGTTGCCGGGTGCTGTGCTTCGGGTGAGAGCGACGAGTTCGGTGAGCACCGTGTCCGTGGCCGCAGGGTCGGGGTCGTCACCGGAGAGCGCTTCCACAGCGTCCATCAGGCGTTGCATCAATGCCGCGCCGTGCTGGGTGATGTGGGGCAGCAACGTGGTGGTGCGCTCTGAGGTGAGCCACGCACGCCATCGATGCCCGAGGTCGAGGGCGGCGTCGTCGAGCGCACGCGCGGCGGCATCTCGTTCGAGGGCCTCGCGTTCGGCGTCGTGTGCGGCGCGCTCGGCCTCGGCTTCGGCATCGTGCACTCCGCGCTCGGCGAGTTCGAGGCGACGGGCCTCGACGAGTCGCCTGGACGCCTGATCCCGCCTGCGTCGTGCGGCCGTGGCCGCGTGGTCGGCAGCAACGCGGGCATCGTCGCAGGCCTCCGGCAGTAGCCGCACCTGTGCGACGGTGGGCCTGGTGATGGTCTCGGGGACGGCTTCGCTCCGCGTGCGGACCGGTTCCGAATGCTCCTGGGGTCGCGCGATGTCGAGGCGGATCCGCTCCGGGAGGGCGTCGGCCGCTACGGCTGCGGTGGCGAGCCGGAGTCTCGCGGCTACGAGCATCTCGGATGCCCCGGTGACCGTGTCGTGCAGGTCGGCCAGGTGCGCATCGGCGCGGTCGGCTTCGAGGGACTCGTGTTCTCTCGCCTGGGCGGCGTGATGCAAGGCCTGGTCGGCGGCGCGGACGAGGGCATCGACGGCGAGCGCGCGCTGAGCCAGATCGTCCGCGTGACGAAACAGTGCGTGCGACTCGAGGCCTCGGATCGCGCGATCGAGTTCGGCGAGCTGGTCGCGTCGTTCGCCGAGGCGGGTGTCGGCCGCGGCTGCTTGCGCGTCGAGGTCTGCGACCTCGGCTTCGGCCTCGTCGACTTCCGCCCGCGTCCGGGCTACCCGGTCGGCGGCCTGTATCGCGGCATCCGCGCTCGAGCGCAGCAGGTCGGCCGCGTAACGCCGATAGACGGCATGGAATTGACGGACCCGGGTGAGCGAGGATTCCAGTCGGGTCTGGGCTGCTCGGCTCTCCCCCAGAAGATCGAGGCGATCACCCGCAGCGGCGAGCATGTTCTCGTTGAGCGGGGGCAGTGCGTCGGACAGGATCTGAGGCAGACGGCCCTCGTCGATTCTGTTACCGACGTCGGGGGACCGCAGGGTGTGCAGCAGCTGCAGCAGCCCTGTGTACCGGTCGCGCCCGGACTCGCCGTGCAGGCCGAACACCAGCGCGCGGACGCTGTCCCGGTGTTCCTCGGGGCTGCGGGTGATCCGGTCGGTGCCGATGCGGGCGGCGAGGTCGTCGCGCGAGAGCGGCACCCGATGTTCGTCGACCAGCGGGAGGTCGGTGCCGACGCGGGCGTCGGCGGTGAAGAAATGCACCTCGCTGCGATGCGCGGTCGCACTGTAGCGGACCTGCGCCCCGATCGTGAGAAACCCTTGGGGGCGCGACAGCTCGAGCCACAGGTAGCCGACCCGGTTGCTCTGCCCGCCCGCACCGACACGCATCAGTTCGTCGAGGTCGACCTTGCCCGCGCCGGTCGCATCCATGCGCTTGCGGTCCGCGTCGAGCAGGAACGGCAGCAGCATCTCGAGGGCACGTGATTTTCCGGAGCCGTTGGTGCCGCGCAGGATCATGCGCCCGTCGCTGAGCGTGAACTCGGTATCGAGGTAGTGCCAGACATTGACGATGCCCGCGCGGGAGAGTTTCCATCGCTGCGGATGTGGTGAGGCGGTGGCGGTATCGAGCACGGGTGCGTCGGACGAATGGGTCATGAATGTGGGCTTTCGGAGATGGTCGGGCGATACCGGGCGGCGGGAGCAGCGAGAAGGAGTCCGTCGCCCCGAGGACGTGCGAGTCCGAGGCGGACCAACAGTGCGGTGACGTCTCGGCACAGCGCTGTGACATCGCGGACGTACTCGCCGCGCCAGTTCCGGGCATGGGTGGCGACGAGGCCTGTCAGAGTGTTCTCCAAGGTGGTCGCGTCGACGTGCACCGCGCTGCCGGGTACGGGTTCGAGGATGTCGACCAGCTCGGAGATCAGGAGAAGCGCAGCCTGATTCACCGTTCCGGATCCGGGGAAGAGGAGGTCGGTGAGGTCGCCGTCCGGGTCGTACGCGAGCGCGCCCTCGGTGCGTACCTCGAGGACCAGGCCGAAGTCCTCGTCCAACAGGCGTGCGATCTCGGCTCGCTCGCGGATCAGCACGCCCAGGGCCTCCGGATCCAGATCGTCACGCGCCGTGAACGGATCTTCGACGAGCCTGCGGTACAACCGGCGTCGCGGCGTCTCGGGTCGTGCGGTGATCGCTGCCGACGGGCCGGGAAGGTCGTGTAGGGCGAATGCGGTGAGATGCCGTAGCAGCGGCCGACAGACGGTGAGGACCACCTCGTCCCCGTCGCTATCGGCACCGTCGTGATCGTCGCGGTCGTGATCGTTACCGAGGTCGGTCTCTCCGACCACACCCCACTCCATCAACCCCTGCAGTGCGGCCACGAGATGTCGCCGCTCCGCCAGTCCGTCCGTGATCTCGATGTCTCGGGCTGCGGCGTCGGCGCGGACCTGCTCGACGAGCACCGCCATCGGAATGCGGTCGCCCTGACCGGGCGCGAGCAGCGCAGCGGCGGTCAACGCGAGGTAGGTGTATCCGATCGCCCCGAACTCCCCGCCGGTCGCGCGGTGCAGCGGCCGCAGAGGTGCCGCGGCGTCGAGCGGTGTCTTCACCAGCCGAGCGAACTCCGTCTCCACGATCAACGTGTAGCCGAGACGATCGGCGAACATCGCGCGCAGTGCCGTGGAGTGACGACGGACCAGATCGAGGCTGTCGGGGTCGTGGAGTGCGGTGAGGATCGGCCGCTGCAGCATTGCCCGGGCTGCATCGCGCCGGCCGGCGGCATCTTGGACTGCGGTACCGGTGCTCACCACACCCCTGTCGTCGGTGCGGACTCGGTGGGCGTGAGGAGCGGCGACGAGGTGCGAAGGACCAACCCGTGCACGGTGAGGTCGCCGTCGGGGCAGTGCACTGTGGTGTCGCGACCGGGTTCGGCGGTCAGGGTGAGACCGAGGTCGTGGTCGTCGATGCGGTACACGCCGTCGAGCTCCTGGTGTCGTGCGAGAAGTACCGCGAGCCGGTCGAGCAGGACGTCGCGCGCGGGCGTCGAGATCTGTGCGCCGTGCAGGTCGTTCGCCGCGCGCAGTTCTGCGACGGCGTCGGCGAGTTCGCCCGACTCCTGCTCGGCAATCGCCACGATGAGGGATCGGTCGGCCGTCGGGTCGGGAATCCGTGCGTTCCGGCCGCGCGGCGAGCGGTCGCCGCGTTCGCGCAGCGAGATGGGCACGGACACCGGATCGGCGTTCCACCAGGATGTTCCGGCACCGATCCGTGGATCCGGCTCTTCGGGGCCGAGCAGTAGGTGTCGGCTCGGATAGGCACCGAATGTGGCGGCGTGGAGCCGGTGGGCCTGCTCGTCCGAGGACTCCGAGAACCAGGAGGCCAGGCGCAGGAGATCGGCTCGGTGGGAGAAACCGGGAGCTTCGGAGGTGCGGCTCCGGGTATGGGTGAGCAGCCGGTTCAGTGCCGTGGCTGCGGCGTCTCGCAGTTGCCGGGGGCCGGCGTCCTCGTCGTACCACGAGGCAAGCTGTTCCCATTCGTCGCGTGTGCGTCCGGGGGAGCGGGTGATGGTACCGCTGGGCAGGCCCGGATCGGGGAGTGCCGAGAGCAGGTCGTCGATGCGGGGGAGCAGGCGCTGCACTGTTGTGCAGATCTGGGTTGCGTGGCGGCTCAGGTCGGAGGTGATGACGTCGATGTAGTCGAGCAGCAGGAGCTTGAACTCGGTGTAGTCCTCATCGGAGAGGTCCGGCCGCCCCGAAGCCTCCGCGAGATAGGTGTAGAAGTCGGCAATGCTGTCGGTGAACGCGTTGTGGTGCACGAACACCCCGGTGACGTGTCCGGCGAGGGTGTTGGGATCGATGGCGAATCCGGTGTCGGTCGCCGCGTCGATGTGCGAGAGTTCGTCGCAGATCCGGGCGAGGGATTCTCGGGTGACCTCGCGGGCGCCGTCGTGTGACGACAACAGTGCGGTGGCCTCGCGGTGCACGCGGCCGCCGAGGACCGTCGGACGATAGCGGGCGGTGGCGCGGACGTAGTCCCCGATCGATCCGACGCGGGTGTCACGCCCTGCCTCGCCGAGATTGCCCCACGCGACGAGTTGCCGGCATCGGTTCTCTGCAACGTCGCGGTCGAGGTGGTGCCCACCGGCAGTGAGGGTGGCGGCGATGTCGGCGGCCGTCGTGTCGGCGAGCAGGACATCGGTGAAGTAGTCCATGATCGCGACATAGTCGTCGGATTCGTCGGCGACCAGGTAGCGGAACAGGCCGCGGGACCCCCCATCACCCATCGGTTGCCCCCTCCTCTGCGCTAACACCACGGTACGCACAGGCTAGTCGTTCGGATTCGTCGCGCCTCGGGGTGAGGTGAGGTGCGCGCATACGATGGGTCCATGACCGGTACCGACGGGTTTTCCACCGACCTCGTCGAGCAGCTGCAGGTTTCGCGCGACCTGATCCTGTGGAAGCTCGACGGCGTATCCGACTATGACGCGCGACGTCCGATGACGCCGACCGGCACCAATCTCCTCGGACTCGTCAAGCACCTCGCAACCTGTGAATTCGGCTATTTCGGTGAGGCATTCGGCCGGTCCGCCCCGGTTGCGCTGCCCTGGGCGGATCCGGAGAATGCCGCCGGCGCGAACATCGACATGTGGGCCACAGTCGACGAGTCGCGCGAGTACCTCGTGGGGCTGTATCGCCGCTCGTGGCTGCATGCTGCGGAGACTCTCGCTGCGACCGAGCTCGATGACCTGACGCACGTGGAGTTGTGGGGACGGGGCCGCGTGACGTTGCACGGAATTCTCGTGCACATGAACAGTGAGACAGCTCGGCATGCCGGGCATGCCGACATCGTGCGGGAGATGATCGACGGCTCGGTCGGGTGGCGGCGGGATTTCGACAACCTGCCGTACCGCGAAGGGGACCGGGTGCGCGCTCACCATGCCCGTGTGCGGGCCGCCGCCGACCGTTTCCGCTGATCAGCGGTGTGATCTTGCCCTGGTTTGAGGCGTGGAGCACACCGGGATTATAGTTGCTCTATGCAACAGAATCGGCGGTCCGGTGTACCGGATCGGACCGGAGTGATCGAGGTCTACGACGAATTCGTTCACCTCGTGCGCTTCCTGACTGCAGGGGAGCGGTCCGACGACAGTTCCCTGTCGCTCGCGCAGCATTCGCTGCTCGGGTTCATCGCCCGCAATCCGGGTTGCCGCGCCACCGATATCTCGGAGGTTTTCGGCGTCAATCGGTCGACCGTCTCGAGGCAAGTACGCCACTGCATCGACGAGGGTTGGCTCTCCGCGGACTCCGGACCGACCAGGTTGGGACACCCGCTCAGGCTGACGGACCGGGGACACGCGGTGCTTGCCGTCACAGTGACTCGCCGATACGACGAAGTCACCGCAGGACTGGCGGGATGGGGCCAGGATGAGATCGACACGTTCATCCACTTGCTGCGCCGCTTCCGCTCCGGTGTGGACCCGTCCACGCCGCCTTCGACCGACCAGAACGATGGAGATTTCAGTGCGTGAGTACTCGACCCCCGCCCAGTTCACCGTTGCGGACAACGATTCCGTCGTCCACACGGTATTCACCCAAGCGGAGAAGACTCCGCACCGCGTGATGTACTCGCGCCCGCTGGGGGACGAGTGGGTCGCGGTCACCGCATCGCAGTTCGCGGAGCAGGTCGCCGGTGTCGCCAAGGGCTTGATCGCCGGAGGTGTGCAGCCCGGCGATCGTGTCGCGTTGCTCTCGGCCACACGGTACGAGTGGTCGCTCTTCGACTACGCGATCTGGGCGGCAGGCGCGGCATCGGTGCCGATCTACGATTCGTCGTCCACCGAGCAGATCCGCTGGATCCTCGAGGACTCCGGAGCCTGCCTCGCCATCGTCGAGACCGCCGCGCACGAGGCGCTCTTCGTCGGTATGCCCGACACCCTCGGCGAAATCCACCGGATCGACGGTGGGGCGGTGGACGCCCTCATCGATGCAGGCGCCGGCATCGACGACGGCGAGCTCGCCGCTCGCCGCGAAGGCATCCGCGCCGACGACCTCGCCTCGCTCGTCTACACCTCCGGCACCACCGGCCGGCCCAAGGGCTGCATGCTCACTCACCGGAACTTCCTCTCGGAGGTCCGCGGAATCCTGACGGCCGCGATCGGTCAGGCGGTCGCCAAGCCCGGTAACCGGATCCTGACGTTCCTGCCACTGGCGCACGTGCTGGCTCGGGCGGTCTCGCTCGCGGTCTTCGAAGGTGGCGCAGCGCAGGCGCACTGGGCCGAGTTCGGTACCGTATCGGGCCAGTTCACCCGCTATTCGCCGCACATGATCCTCGGTGTGCCCCGCGTGTTCGAGAAGGTCCGCGACGCCGCGGCAGGCAAGGCGGCCGCGGGCGGAAAGCTCAATGCGGCCATCTTCCAGTTCGCCGAGGAAACCGCCATCGCGTACAGCGAGTCACTCGACCACGGTGGTCCGAGCCTGTTCCTGAAGGCCAAACGGACCATGGCCGACAGGCTCGTCTACGGCAAGCTGCGTGAGGCCATGGGCGGCGAGTGCCAGATGGCCATCTCCGGTGGTGGGGCGCTCAGTATTAAGCTCGGGCATTTCTTCCGCGGCGTCGGCGTGCCGATCTACGAGGGCTACGGCCTGACCGAATCGACCGCGGCGCACACCGTCAACATGCCCGGATCGCAGAAGATCGGCACCGTGGGACTGCCCCTGGGCGGCAACAGTGTTCGTATCGCCGAGGACGGCGAGATCGAACTGCGCGGCGGGGTCATCTTCAACGGTTACTGGCGCAACGAGAAGGCCACCGCCGACGCATTCCACGACGGTTGGTTCCGCACCGGCGACCTCGGTTCGCTCGACGCCGACGGATACACCGCCATCACCGGACGCAAGAAGGACCTCATCGTCACCGCCGGCGGCAAGAACGTCTCTCCGGGCCCTCTCGAAGACCGGATGCGTTCTCACACCCTCGTGTCACAGGCTGTCGTCCTCGGCGACGGACGCACGTTCATCTCGGCTTTGCTGACCGTCGACCCCGAGGTGTTCGACAACTGGAAGGAAGAGAACGGCAAGCCTGCCGGCGCCACCATCGCGGAACTGCGTAACGACCCCTCACTGCGCGACGCGATGCAGACGATCGTCGACGACGCCAACAGCACCGTCTCACACACCGAGGCCATCAAGAAGTTCGTGATCCTCGAGCGCGACCTCACCGAGGAGACCGGCGAACTGACTCCGACGCTGAAGATCAAGCGCAATGTCATCGCCGAGAAGTTCGCCGCAGACATCGAGAGCATCTACGTGAGGCGGTGAGTCTCGTTCGCGTCCGGCCGGGACAACACCTCGGCCAGGCGCGCGAAGCGCTCGTGACCGGCGAGGTCGTCGATGAGGACGGCCTCGCCGTCGGCGTCTGCGAGCGGCACACGCCAGTTCGGATATTCGTCGATGGTGCCCGGTTGGTTCTGGCTCCGACGCTCACCCACCGCATCGGCCAGCGACAGCGCCAGCAAGGCCGACGGGCTCGCAGCGATGAGCCGATGCAGCGCCTCGACCCGACGCTCGGTGGTGAGCGCGCCGTCTTCTGTGTCGTCGAGCAACCCCCGATCGCGGGCGAGCCCGAGCACCGCATCGCGTTCGGACGCGGCTCCGGCGAGCTCTGTCTCCAGATCCCCCTCCAGCAGACCGAGCTTCGATCGGATCGAAACATGCTCCCCGGCAAGGTAGCCGGAAGTCGGAGGTAGGTCGTGCGTGGTGACTGACGTCAGGCACAACTGCCGGTAGGTCTCGGGCGCGCGTGGGACGTCGCCGTCCTTCTCGAACCACAGGATCGACGTACCCGCGACCCCCCGCTCGGCGAGGTAGTCCTGGACCCACCCTTCGAACACCCCGAGGTCCTCACCGACGACGACCGCATGCGCGCGGTGTGCCTCGAGTATCAGGATGCCGATCATCGCCTCGTGGTCGTACCGGACGTACGCGCCCTCGGTCGGCGATGACCCCTCGGGCACCCACCACGTGCGGAACAGACCCAGGATGTGGTCGATCCGCACACCACCGGCATGCCGCAGTACCGAGCGGAGCATCTCGCGATACGGACGGTAACCGAGCTCGCAGAGGCGATCGGGACGCCACGGTGGCTGGTTCCAGTTCTGGCCGTTCCGATTGAAGTCGTCGGGCGGGGCGCCCACCGTGACCCCCGACGCCAGCGCGTCGCCGAGAGTCCACGCATCGGCACCGTCACGTTGCACACCTACCGCCAGGTCGTGCACGACCCCGATGTCCATCCCCGCAGCACGTGCGGCGACTTGCGCGGCGGCGAGCTGCTCGTCGCACAACCACTGCAACCAGCGGTGGAAGTCGATGCGCTCGGCCAGCACGACGCGTTGACGCTCCACCCAAGGATCGTCCGGGGCCGTCGCCCGCTCGTCCCAGCGATGCGGCCCGGCCTTCTCTGCGAGTGCGCACCACAGTGCGAAGTCGTCGAGTGCCTGGCCGCCTTCAGCGCAGAACGCCGCGTAACGAGCCTGACGGGCCGGTCCCCTGGGGACGCGGTGGATTCGTTCGAGCACCTTCAGCTTGGCTCGGAACACCGGATCCCGCTTCAGGCGTGCGGCTTTGCGGTTCGCCTTCGCGCAGGCCTGTGCGCTCTCGTCGAGTAGTCTGCGCTGTTTACGCGGAAGATAGGCCACCTCGGGAATGTCCTCGACCCGCAGATACAGGGGATCGACGAACCGACGCGACGACGGAAGATACGGAGACGGCTCGTGCGGGGGCCGCGGTTCCGCCGCGTGGACCGGGTTGATCAACACGAAGTCGCCGCCGTGGCCGGCGGTCACCGCTGTCAGATCGGCGAGGTCGGCGAAATCACCGATGCCCCACGACCGGCGTGACCGCACCGAGTACAACTGCGCGGCCAGACCCCACCGCCGGGAGCGCAGCACCCGGTCGGCCGTGGACAGCCGAGCCGGTGTCACCACGAGCGTCCCGGTCGCTTCGATGTCGTTGCTGCGCGCGTGGATCGTGTGCCAGCCCAGCGGTAGATCCGGCACCGCGAACGTCGCCCTGCCGACGAGCCGCCCGTCCACCGTGCGCGGATCGACCCACACGTCGAGCTGGTCGGCGTCGATCTCGGCGCCGTCCTCCGTCACCACCCACACCGACACGGGATCGCCGTGCGGCACGTGCACGGCGAACGAACGCCTTTCGCCTTCGACGACGACCAGCGACAGCGGCAGTATCTGCCGCCACGGCACGTTCGGGACGTCCGCGAGTGAATCCTGGATCTCGGCGTCCGAATCGGCCGGCACGTCGAGGGCCGCCAGGATCGTGCGCAGAGTCCGGTCGGAGACGTGATGTTCGTGGGTGTCCCACCCACGGTAGGTGCAGGACACTCCGTGGTGCCCGGCGAGTTCGCGAAGCTTGTCCGACGACGTCACGCTCTGGAATCATGCCAGCAAACGCCTGCGGTGGCAGTACCCACGAACAGGGGAACACATGACGGTCATCGACGTCGTCGAGGGAGACATCACCACGATCGCGGTCGACGCGATCGTCAACGCCGCCAACTCGTCGCTGCTCGGCGGGGGCGGAGTCGACGGCGCGATCCACCGCGCGGGTGGGCCGGAGATCCTCGCCGAGTGCCGCGCCCTGCGTGCCACGACACTGCCCGACGGCCTCCCCGAAGGCGAGGCGGTGGCCACCACTGCGGGCCGACTGCCCGCACGATGGGTGATCCACACCGTCGGCCCCGTGTACGCAGCCGGCAACGACCGGTCGCCGATCCTCCGCTCTGCCTATCGTCGATCGCTGATGGTCGCCGACGAGCTCGGTGCGGCGACCATCGCGTTTCCGCTCATCTCCGCCGGAATCTACCGATGGCCTGTCGAGGATGCTGCCGGACAGGCGGTCTCGGTGATCCGTGCCACGGCGACGTCGGTTGCGACGGTCACCCTCGTCGGATACTCCACCGCCGCTGCAGACGTGCTGCGGCGCGCCGTGGCGGGACGCTAGTCGCCGAAACCGTCGAACAGTGTCGGTTCGTCCGGATTGTCGAACAGTGGCGGCTCGTCCGTGTTCGGTTTCGTCGCATTGCGCCGGCGGGCCGGTCTGTCGGTGGGTTGTTCGAGGTAGCTCAGAGCCGCGGCCAGAGACCAGCTCGTAAGCTTCCACTCGAGGGCTTTCGCGTCGGCGGCAGCGACGCCGGCGTCGTCGCCCACGAATGCCCGGTTGAGGGATTCGCTGGTCCAGCCCACGTGCTGCTCGGTGCTGAGTTCGAGGAACTGCTGCAGGCGCGAGGCCTCCTGGTCTCCGATCGCCGCGACCGTCTCGACCGGGATGTCGGAGCGCCCGTGGACGTGGTGATCACGCAGCTCGAGCAGCGCGGAGGGAAGATCGTCTTCGAGGCGAGGCTCCCACAGGTCGTCCTCGAACGGATCGTGGTCGTCTGAGGCCTCGAAATCCGGGGACTCGAAATAATCGTCGAGGCCGTGACCGTGCATCGGCAGCCCACCGATATGCGCGGCGAAGTCGTGGTCCACGCCCTCGAGGAACCCGGACATGCGATCGAGGGCGGACACCAGGTGCTCGGGCACGAACGGCGACGCCGGAAGGTGGTTGACTACGGCGACGCGATCGTCGATGAGCACGAACTTCAACTGTGGCCACTGCCGATTGAGATCGGAGACCACCTCCATCGCGCGGGTGCGACCACTGATCGAATGCACGATCGGGGCGAGCAGATCCACTGTCGCGGCGCCCGCACCGACTCCGACGAACACGAGGACATCGGCGATGCGGAGCACGAGGTCGCCGTCTTCGTCCCACGTCGGGGTGTCGCCGACGCGATCGCCCACGGTGTCTTCGATGAGCTCTCGCAGGTGTTCCTCACCGAGCGGATCGACAGGTCCGCGCACCGGCATCTTCGGGGACGCCTCGGCGACCGGCGCCGGTGTTTCGAACTCGTGTGTGCTGGCGGTCCCGAAGGATTCCGCGCGGAGGAACAACGGGTGCGGAACTCCCCACACCTCACGTAGCACACGCACCGCGACCTCCGCGAGCCGATCGGCCCACGACGACGGAAGATCCATCCAGAACGCGGGCGAGCCGCCGTCCTCCGGTGCATCGGGATCCCGCGACGGTGTCTGCCAGCCCAATTGCAGCAGCAAGGCCTCGTCCTGCGGCGACAGATGCCGATCCTCGGACAGATGGAGATTCGACGGTACCTCGCAACGCACCTGCTGATCGCCCCACGCGTAGAACTGCACGCACGGCCCGGCCGGGCCCCCGGATTCCTCTGCCAGCGGCTCGAGCACGAGTCCGCCTCCGTCGCGCATGGCGGCGACGTGGTCGGCGAGGTCCCCCCGGAACTCGCGCCAGGCCCGGTCGACGTCGCGGTCGAATCCGCTCTCCGGTTCGCCCATGAACCTGCCCCCTTTCCCTTCCCGACATTGACCCGTGTTTTGTGAACACTAGTCGGACCCACCGACAGGATGCCCGTCGGAGAGCGTGCGGATCGGGTGGGAGGGCGCATACTTGCACCTGTGCCGAACCGCGCGCGGTCATCCGATGCCGACAGGTCAGCGCAGCTGCGCGGACTCACGTGGCGGGCGTTGCTTCGCACCGTGACGACGCTCGGCGTGGTGGGTGTCGCCTACTTCACGCTGCCGTTCACCGAACTGGACGACCTCCCCGCACTCGTCCTGCTGGTGTGCGGATCGGCGGTGGTGTGCGCTGTCTGCGGCTGGCAGGTGTGGTGGGTCCTGCGGTCTCCGCATCCCGTGGCCCAGGCGATGGAGGGGATCGCCGCGACCGCCACCGTGTACATCTTCGGCTTCGCGTCGCTGTACGCGGTGCTCTCGCAGGTCGAACCGCAGGGGTTCACCGAGGTCTTGACCCGGATGGGAGCCCTGTACTTCGGCCTGACGGTGTTCGCGACCGTCGGATTCGGGGACATCGCCGCGGTCACCGATGGGACGAGGGCGGTGGTCTCGGCGCAGATCGTGTGCAATTTGATCTTCCTCGCCCTGGTGGTGCGGTTGTTCATGCTCACGGCGAAGCATCGTCGGCAGCAGGTGGGGGAGGATCCCATACCGGGTGAGGGTCCGTGAACGACCAGGGTCCTTGAATGACGACGTCCCACCACCGGGTCCGGTGATGGGACGTCGACGCTACGAGCCTGCAGGCATCACGGGATGGTGAGCACCTGGCCGGGCTGGATCAGATCCGGGTTGGAGATTCCGCTCGCATCGGCGATGCGCTGGTACTGGTTGCCGTCGCCGTAGAAACGCTCGGCGATCGCCCAGAGGGTGTCGCCGGACGCGACGGTGTGGACGCGCGGTGCCGGAGCAGCGGCGGGCGCGGGATCGGCTGCCGGAGCGGGCGCAGCGGGGGCCGGCTTCGGAGCGGTCTCGGCAGCCTTCGGAGCAACGCTGTTGCTCGCCCACACGGGCTTCGAACCTGCATACAGCACGACGTTGCGGTCGTCCTGCACCGTCAGACGCGCGCCCGAGTTGCCGCTGGTCTCCGACGCCCACACCGGGGAGTTGTCGTCCTTGTACAGGACGAAGTTGCCGTCTTCCTGAACGTTCGCGCGCACGGCGCCCGAGCCGTTGGTTCCCGCAGCCCACACGGCCTTGCCTCCCTCGGACAGAACCAGGTTGCCGTCCTGCTGAAGGGTGAGGGTGTACTTGCCGTTGTCGGACTTCAGTTCCTGCCCCACACCGAGGCTCTGGCCGGCATTGAGAGAGCTCACGCTGTCCCTTTCGATCGATTCGTTGTGATTCGGGCAACCGGCTCGAACCGGACGCCGTCACGCACAGTACCGCCGTCCCGACGGTTCCCTGTGGACGCCGATGCGGGTCTCGTTGTTCGCCGGATCACACCGTGTCGAGCGAACGCACGAACCTCCCGATCCGGGCGACTGCACGGCCGCCCTCGGGAACCAGCGACGCGGCCGCCTGGAACACATGCACCTGCTTCTCCCACACCTGCAGTTCCGTGGGAACGCCTGCCGCGGCAAGACGGTATGCCATGGTCTCGGCGTCGACGAAGGTCATTTCCTCGGATCCGGTCTGGATCAGTGCCGGGGGCATGCCGGCCAGGTCGAGATCGACAGGAGAAGACACCGGTTCGTACCGGTCGTCGATCCGCTCGGCCCGCTCGATCAGTGCGGACAGCACCGGAACCGCGCGTCGGGGGAACAGCGCACACTTCTGAGCATTCGGGTGTTCGAGCTTGTGGAGGGGGTCGAGATCGGTCAGGGGCGAGATCGCGACGGTGCCCGCTGCCCGACCCAGCCCCAGGCCCAGTGCTTCGTGAGCCACGGAGAAGCTGAGGAACCCGCCCGCGGAGTCGCCGGCGATGACGGTCCGTTCGATCGGGTAGCCGTGGGCGGCCAACCATCGCAATCCGGACAGGCCGTCGTCGACCGCGCGTCGGATCGGGTGACGCGGAAGCATCCGATAGGCCACCGACAGCACCGGCGCGCCCGCTGCCGCCGAGATGCGCGACACCAACTGACGATGCGTTGTCAGACCGCAGCACAGAAACGCGCCGCCGTGCAGGTACAGCACCGCGGTGGTGCGGTCGGCGCCGGGCGCGCGCACGAACTCGGCGGGACACGCGTCCAACGCGATGCGGTGATGTTCGGTCCCGGGCACCGGCAGTAGAGGGAACGCAGCCCGGTCGACCAGACCCGTCGGCCACGGAAGTGTCGGGGTGAGCGCCCAGGCATCGAGGAACGGCCGCACGGTGTGGCGCACGGAGGCGCTCAGCGCACGGGACGCGATGCTGACGCCGTCGAACTCCCTGACATACGGAGTACGCACAGGTGTCGGCCACACGAATGGGTCGGACAACGCACCGCTCATGTCGTCGCCTCCTCGTGCTCATCGCCACTGCCGGACAGGTGTTCGAACTACGGATTCCCCAAGGTACGCCCGACATACGGTGCAGGTGAGCGCTGTAATCCGATAGATATGGGGTGGAATGTCCGATGCAGGTGGGGTGGCGTCCTGTTACCGATTCGATATTCCGCTACACCGAATCACGTGAGCGCTCAATGTATGTCGGATCGCGCGTGCAGCACCGACACGAGCTCACGTTCCAATGCCACGAACTCCGGGTCGGTCAGCGACTCCAACGACCGTGGTCGCGGCAGCGGAACCCGGACTTCGTGAATGATCTTCGCGGGTCGAGGCGAGAGGACGAGAACCCGGTCGGACAGCAGAACGGCCTCGCGTACGTCGTGGGTGATCATCAGGACGGTCCAGCGGTCGCGCTGCCACACATCCTGCAGCCACAGCTGCATGCCGGTACGGGTGAGCGAGTCGAGAGCGCCGAACGGCTCGTCGAGCAACAGGATCTCGCGTTGCTGAATCACGGTCCGCGCCAACGCCGCGCGCTGACGCATCCCGCCGGACAGCTGGGACGGGCGAGCATCCTCGAATCCGGTGAGTCCGAACGCGGGGAACAGGGCCTGCGCCCGCTCGCGTGCCTCCCCGCGTGGCACACCCTGTACCTCGAGTGCGAGCGCACAGTTGTCGAGGACGGTGCGCCACGGGAAGAGGAGATCCTTCTGGGGCATCAGTGCGGCGCGTCCCGGTGCCGCGGGTGCCCCTCCGACCATGACCGCGCCCACGTCGGGGGTGTCGAGCCCTGCCAGTAGCCCGAACAGGGTGGACTTCCCCGACCCGCTGGGGCCGATGACCGAGACGAATTCGCCTGGGGACACGTCGAATCCGATATCGTCGAGCACGTGGTTGCCGTCGAACGATCGGTGGACGCCGGAGACGGTCACGGCGCTCATGCGCGACTCCCTGTGGGTCGATTCTCGGGGGCTCGGTTCTCGGTGCTGAGGGCCCACGGCGCGATCATGCGTTCGGCCACATAGGTGAGCAGGTACAACACCAGTGACACGATCGCGGTGACGAGGACCGCGGCAAGCACCAGATCGGTGCGGAACGAATTCTTCTGGGTGGCCATATAGATGCCGAGCCCGGACGTGGCGCCGACGTACTCCGCGAACACCGCACCCACCACGGCATATGTGATGCCGATGCGCAGCGATGTGAAGAACCGCGGCAGTGCCGACGGGAGCCGCACGTACCGGAACACCTGCCACCGCGTGGCGCCCATGCTGCGCAGAAGCGCGCCCGCCTCCCGGTCTGTCGCTGCGAACCCCTCGATCAATCCGATCGCCATCGGAAAGAACGTGGCCAGGGCGATCACCAGGATCTTCGGCAGCAGACCGAACCCGAACCAGATGATCATGAGCGGGGCGATCGCGATGATCGGCAACGTCTGCGACGCCACGAACAGCGGCACGAACGCCCGCCGCAGCCACGGCGAGAAATCGACGGCGATCGCCAGTGCCCAGGCCAAGGTCAACGACACCGCGAACCCGACGATCGTGACCTGCAGTGTCGCGGCAGCGTGCCCGGCGATGTCGGTGCGATGTGCCCACCCCTGCTGCAGTACGCGCGCGGGAGACGGCAACACCTGTGGGCGGATTCCGCTGACCATCACGTAGAACTGCCACACAGCGACGAGTGTGACCGCGACGACGATCGCCGGGAGCGCGCGATTCACGCGGCGCCGGACAGCGCTGCTCCGGTCTGCCGTGACCCCGGTGTCGGAGCTGCCGGGTTCAAGGCGCTCGATAGTCATCGGTGAGGTAGGTCGACCAGTCGGGTTCGGCGGTCAACGGCGCGCCGTCGGGACCGGTGAGCAGTCCCTGTTCGTACAGGAAGCGGGCGTAACCTGCCCATTTCTCCGCGTCGAGAGTGCCGACGCGACCCTGCTCGTCGCGCATGTAGTCGGCGGCGAGCATCCGCTGGCTCTCGAAGACGAGCTCTTCGTCGGGGAACGCCCCCGGGTTGGCGTCGAGCAGCGCGCGGGCACCCCGATCGGGTTCGTCGGCGGCGATCTCGTACCCCCGCTGGAGAGCCTGCACGAACGCGCGGGCTCGATCCGGATTCTCGTCGAGCCAATCCTCGTTGCCGTTCACGACAATGGAATAGGCGTCGGGGAAGCCGTATTCGGTGTAGGGGAGATACTGCATCGGCAACCCACGGTGTTCGGCTTCGAGCCCCTCCCATGCGAGGAACGAGACGGTGAAGTCCGCAGTGTCCGAATACACCGCTTCGTACGCTGACGTACCGAGTACTACTTCCTCGAATTCGCCGCGACCTCCGTCGTTGCGAATCACCTGTGCGAGGGTCGCCGAGGAGCCTGGATCGCCGAATCCCGCATAGGTGCGGCCGTCGAGGTCGGCGGGTCGGGCGAGGTCGCTACGGTCGGCCTTGACGGCGATGGCGGTGGCCCAGTGCTGCAGCGGTGCAAGCACCGCGACGGTGTGTGCTCCGGCGGCGCGGGCAAAGGTGGACCCCCCGTGCGAGGAGATGCCGAACTCCGCGTTTCCGGAGTCGACGAGTGTGTCGGGCGATGCATCGTTGTAGGGCAGGATCTCGACGTCGAGCTCGGCGTCGTCGAACAGTCCTTCCTGCAGCGCCACATACAGACCGGTGTGGTTGGTGTTGGGAGTCCAGTCGAGTGCAAACCGGATCGTGTCGTCGGAACCGCCACCGGCGCAAGCGCTGACTGCGCACAGCGTGAAGGTGGCGACGGCGAGCGAGGCGATCCGGTGCCGCAGTGTCACGATGCGGGCCACGGCTGCGTGTTCAGGGCGGTGTCCCAGAACAGCAACTCGTAGCGGGTCGCGAGCGTGAACGCGTCGATCATCGCGTCTCGTTCGGGTTCGGTGGCTGCGGCCCCGGCAGCGTCGACGAGTGCGCGTGCGGTGGCGACGGAATCCTGGAATCCTTGGTCGTCGTAGGTGGCGACCCATCGCGCGTAGGGGTGGGCCGGATCGGCGGCGAGCACGTCGGCTGCGCTGGACGCCAGGTCGCGGCACACTTCGGCGTAGATCCAGAAGCACGGCAACACCGCGGCGGCACCTACCGGATACGGCTCGGTCGCGACCGTGGCCGTCAGATACGACACGTAGCCGAGGCACGCGGGGGAATGCGCGACGGGATCGTCGTTCGCGGGGAGCACACCCCCGGTGAGGAGCTGCTGATGCAGCGCCGATTCTTCGGTTGCAGCCGTCGAGGAACTCGTGGCCCAGAATGCGCCGGAGACCGGATCCGGCGCCTTGGCGGCGAGCAATGCGAGCGCTTTGGCGTATCCGGCCAGGTAGAGCGCATCCTGCTCGATGTAGAAGCGGAACGACTCGAGCGGCAGTGTGCCGTCGCCGAGGCGGCGCAGGAACTCGAGGTCGTCGATGGAATCGTGCAGAATCTTCGTGCGGTCCCACAGGACATCGGTGAAACGGTCGGTCGGTGAATCGTGCGCAGGCACAGTCATCCCGAAACATCCCTTCGTCAGCATTACCTGATCAGGTTCGACGGGTGTGATCTCAGCCCCGCTGTTGCGGAGCACCCCGTGTCGGTCGGAGGCGACAATAGCACCTTCGCGGAGCGGCTGTCGGCTGGGTGTCCGATGGGTACGTTGGGATGCGAGTAGCTCACCGGGAGGTCATGTGGACGCCGAGACGCTCGTTGTCGGATGCAAGTACGGCGAAGCCCGCGGATACCGCGACGGCGGGGTGTACTCGTGGAAGGGTATTCCGTTTGCCGCCTCGACGGGTGGCGACATGAGATTCCGGTCGCCGGACGTGCCGCAGCCGTGGTCCGGTGTGCTGGATTGCGAGAGATACGGGCCGATCGCTCCGCAGAGCCGGAACAGCCCGATCGGGATCTCCTCCGACATGACCATCGGTGAGGATTGCCTCTCGCTCAACATCTGGGCTCCGGAACCCGACGGACACAAGCGCCCGGTGATGGTGTGGATCCACGGCGGCGCCTATGTGATCGGCTATTCGGGCCAGAAGATCTACGACGGACGTGTGCTCAGCGAGACGGGCAACATCGTGGTGGTCACGCTCAATTACCGTCTCGGGGCGCTGGGGTTCCTGGACCTGTCGTCGTTCTCCACCGCCGCCGATACCTTCGAGTCGAATCTCGGTCTGCGGGACCAGATTGCGGCGCTCGAATGGGTCCGCGACTGCATTGGGGACTTCGGAGGGGACCCCGACGAGGTCACCTTGTTCGGCGAATCCTCCGGCGGGGGCTCGGTCACGACGCTGATGATCGTGCCGCGCGCCGAGGGGCTGTTCCACCGGGCCATCGCGCAGTCGCCGCCTGCGACGTCGGTATACGGGCGTGAACGTGCCGCGATGGTCGCGGAACGTTTTCTCGAGATCCTCGACGTGTCGTCGTCCGGGGTGGGGCGGTTACGGCAGATGCCCTACGAGCAGCTTGTCGAGGCGGCCGAAACTGTGGTCGGGGAGATCCCCACGAAAGTTCCGGGAACACTGGCGATGACACCGGTGGTCGACCGCGACCTGGTGCCCAAGTATCCGGTCGCGGCGTTCCAGAAGGGCCTGTCGCACCGGGTGCCGCTCATCATCGGTTCGAACAAGGACGAGCCGTCGATCTTCCGCTTCATGAAATCGCCGCTGATGCCCGTCGACGATTCGGCTGTGCGCGCCATGCTGGAGGCGCTCGCGAAGGACCGTCCCGATCTCGAGCCGGAACGGCTCGCCGAGATCGCCGCGGCGTATCCCGACCTGCCGAAGCCGAGTGGTGCGATGGCCTTGTCGCGCGATGCGGGGTTCCGGATGCCGGTGTTGTGGGTTGCGGAAGCGCATGCCGAGCATTCCGCTACGTGGGTGTACCGGTTCGACCACGCGACGCCGATGCTCAAGGCGGCGCGGATCGGTGCCGGGCATGCAACCGAATTGCCGTACGTGTTCGGTAATTTCGGGACTCTCGGTCGTGACCCGAGTTTCTGGCTCGGTGGTCGCAAGGGTGCGATCGAGGTGTCGGGGCGGATCCAGCGTCGATGGCTGGCATTCGCCGAGCATGGGGTGCCCGCGGCTCTGGACGCCTCGAAGCATTGGCCGCAATACGAGCCCGGCGAGCGGGCGACCCTGCTCATCGATGCGCGCGACACGGTTGTGTCGGATCCGGAAGGGGCGATGCGCGAGGTGTGGGGTGATCAGGTGATGGGATTCTCCTGAACCCGCCTCCGCAAGTACTGTTGACGTCGTTGAACACGTGTGCAACCCTTGGAACATGCGTTCAGCCGAGGGTGTCTCCGACCTCACCACCCGTGCTCGCATCCGCGACGCGGCAATCCGTTGTGTCGCCCGCGACGGTGTGAACGTCTCGCTGCGGGCCATCGCCTCGGAGTGCGGAGTGAGCGCCTCGCTCATCGTGCACCACTTCGGCTCCCGCGCCGGACTGCGTGAGCACTGCGATAGGTACGTTCTCGACAGCATCCGTGAGCTCAAGTCCTCGGTCCTCGAACCGGGCAGTGGGGTCGCGGCGATGCTCGCTCAGATCGAGGACGTCGGGAGCTATGCCCCGCTCATCGGCTACCTGATCCGGAGCCTCCAGGCGCGGGGGCCGGGATCTCAGTCCTTCCTCGATCACCTGGTCGCGACCACGCAAGGGTATCTTCAGCTTGGTGTCGAGTCCGGTGTCGTGAGCCCCAGTCGGGATCCCGAGGCCCGAGCGCGGGCGCTCGTCGAATTCAGCACCGGCGCGCTGCTACTGCATGTTCCCGGACCGAACGAGCCCCTCGACCTCGACGCATTGCCCACGTGGCTGCGCTCGTACACCGACCGTCTGATGCCCCCGGTGCTCGAGCTCTACACCGAACCGCTGCTCACCGACTCGGCCATGCTCGCCGCATATCTGGCTGCCCGCGAGGCGGCTCCCTCGTAACCGACCACGGAGGTTGCACCATGGACACACCCGCCATCGAAACCATCGATCTCGTCAAGACATTCGGCACCACCCGGGCGCTCGACGGGTTCTCGCTCGAAGTCGGAACCGGAACAGTGGCAGGGTTTCTCGGGCCGAACGGCGCCGGAAAGTCCACGGCCATCCGCGTGCTTCTCGGTATGCTCCGTGCCGATTCCGGCTCGGCTCGTGTCCTGGGGTCGGATCCGTGGACCGACGCGGTGTCGATCCACCGCCGCATTGCGTACGTCCCGGGCGACACCAACCTGTGGCCGGCGCTCACCGGCGGTGAGATCATCGATCTGCTGACCCGCATCCGTGGCGGCGACAACCCTTCCCGCCGAGCGGAACTCCTCGAACGGTTCGAACTCGACCCCACCAAGAAGGCGCGCACCTACTCCAAGGGCAACCGGCAGAAGGTTGCGCTCGTCGCGGCGCTCGCATCGGACGTCGAACTGTATATGTTCGACGAACCCACGTCCGGACTCGATCCGCTCATGGAGGCTGTGTTCACCGACGAAGTGCGTGCGCTGCGCGATGCCGGGCGGACCGTGCTGCTGTCGAGTCACATCCTTGCAGAAGTCGAAAAGCTCTGCGACACAGTGACTATCATCCGTTCCGGGAAGGATGTGGAGACGGGAACACTCGCGCAGTTGCGGCACCTGACCCGCTCCGCGGTGCGGGCCACCGTGCCCACCCTCCCGAGTGGGTTCGAGTCGCTCCCCGGTGTGCACGATCTGACCTACGACGACGGGCATCTCGTCTTCGACGTCGACAATGCCTCCGTCACGTCGGTGCTACGCGAGCTCACCGAACTCGACATCGCGAATCTGACGATCACCCCGCCATCGCTCGAAGAACTGTTCCTGCGCCACTACGGCGACACGCCCACCGACGTATCCGAAAGCGCGGAGGTGCCGTCCCGATGACCGCCACTGTTGCCCCCAGCGCCGACCATGAGGTCCGAAATTCCCACCGGTTCAATGGGATCGGCGACCTCCTGCGCCTGTATCTCCGGCTCGATCGCGTCCGCATCACAGTGTGGACGCTCGCGCTTGCGCTCACCGTGTACGCGACCGTCGAAAGCCTCATCGCCGCATATCCGGACGAGGCAGCAAGGCAGGCTCGAGCCGCACTGCTCGAGAATCCCGCCGCGGTACTGATGACCGGGCCGGCATACGGTGCCGACAACTACACCCTCGGCGCGATGACCGCGAACGAACTGAGTCTGACATTGTTCGTCGCCGTCGCGATCATGAACATTCTGCTCGTCGTGCGGCACACGCGTGCACAGGAGGAGGCCGGCCGACTCGAACTGTTGCGCGCGCTCCCGGTGGGCCCGTTCGCGCCGCCCGCGGCCGCGCTGCTGTCCGTCGCCGTAGCCGATCTGATCGTCGGTGGTGGGGTGGTCCTCGCGCTGCTGGCCGGGGGGCTCGACTTCACGGGATCGTTGCTGTTCGGCGTGGCCACCGCCGTTACCGGCCTGCTGTTCGGTGCCGTGGCCGCTGTGACGGCGCAGTTCAGTGAGCATTCACGTGCGGCGTCAGGTTCTGCGCTCGCCGTCCTCGCGGTGGCGTTTCTCGTGCGGGGGTTCGGCGACATCATCGAAGCCACCGGCTCGTGGGTGTCGTGGCTGTCGCCGATCGCATGGGCACAACAGACCCGCCTCTACGTCGACGAACGGTGGTGGCCGCTGCTGCTGTCGGTGGTGGCGATCGGAGTGCTGCTCGCGGTCGCGGTCGCACTGTCGAGGCGTCGCGACATCGGCGCGGGCCTGCGCGCCCCGAAGCCGGGGCCGGCGACGTCGTCGTCGGCGCTGCTCACGCCGCCCGGTCCGGTATGGCGGTTGCTGCGCGGGACCTTCGTCGCGTGGACCGTGGCTCTCGCGATCATCGGACTCGCGATGGGCACGCTCGCCAACTCGATCGAGGACATGGTCGACAGTGTTCCCGACATCGTCGAGTTCCTGGGGGCCGACGCGCAATCGCTCACCGCGTCGTTCGGTGCGACGATGCTGATGTTCCTCGTCGTCGGAATCGCAGCATTCGCCGTGTCGGCGGTCATACGCGTCCGCGGGGACGAGGAGGCAGGCCGACTGGGATTGCTGATCGTCACCGGAACACCACGCAATCGGTTGTTCCTGTGGGCCATCGCAGTGATCGTGGCGCAGGTCGTCGTCGCACTGGTCATCACGGGTGCCGCCACCGGCCTGGGTATGGCCGCCGCGACCGGCGAGGTGGACTGGATCATCCGGATGTGCGGTGCCGCACTGGCATACGCGCCCGCCGTGTTGTTCGCCTTGGCAGTGGCCCTCGCACTGGTAGGTTTCGTCCCGCGTTTGGCCGGCCTCGCGTGGATCCTCGTCGTCTACGCGGTGTTCGTGGCGTGGTTCGGTGAACTGCTGAACCTGTCGCAGTGGCTGCGCGATCTCTCGCCGTTCTCGCACATATCGCTGGTCCCCTACGAAAGCGCCAGTGCTGTGCCGATGCTCGTGCTCGGCATTGCTGCTGTGGTGCTGGCCGCGGCGGCGGTCGTGGGCTTCCGCCGCCGCGACGTGACGGTGTGACGAGAGCGCGTCAGTTTCGGTATTCGGGGTGCTCGGAGACGAACTTCTCGACGTACGAGCAGGAACTGCCGATCTCGAGACCCTGCTCGCGGGTCGCATCGAGCGCGTGCTGCACGACCTGCCCGGCGAGCCCGCGACCACGGAAGTCGGCCTGGGTGACGGTGTGGTCGAAGTCGCGGAGTCCGTCGACTTCGCTGTAGTCGGCGTATGCGGCGAGGTCGTCGCCGACGAACAGTGCGAACCGCGACTGCTCGGGCAGGTGTTCGATGCGGGTGGCGGTCTCAGTGTTGTTCGACATGCTCACGACATTACATACGGTCCGGATCGTCGGTTCCGATCACCAGTGCGTCGTCGTCGCCGAGCGCCACGAACGGGATGGACTCGCGGCGAAGATATTCCAGTGTGCGGTCGACTCCGTCGTCACCCAGCACCGAGTCCCCTGCATGGGGGACGATCGCGAGATCGACCCAGCCGAGCCCGTCCCACACCACCGGGCCCGCCCCGATCTCGAGGACTTTGTCGGGATCGTCCGAGAACTCGAGCCCCTTCAGTGTCGGTGTCGCGATGCACGCCCCGGCGCTGTAGCCCGCGTATGCGAGGGCACCGGTGCGTACCAGGTCGGTGAGCACCGTGTCGCCGCCGCTGCGGGCGAGCTGAGCGCGCAGTACGAAGGTATTGCCGCCGCGCACCCACACCGAGGAGAAAGTGGCCAGCCGTGCCCGGAGGCCACCCGGATCGCCGAGGTGATCGCGGAGATCCACCTCCTCAGGTTCGTATCCGAGACCACGTAAGGGCCCGAACTCGCTGGTCACACTGGATTCGCGGGCGCGGGACGGCCACGTGTCACCGGCATTGGCGATCACGGCGACCCGCCCGGGCCCGCGCGTCACCTGCAGCAGACGCGAGGGATCGGACCCGAAGCGGTACGAAGACAGGAACAGGCGCATCGGTCAGATCGTGAACGCGAGATTCTCGACGATACGGCGCCCCACCTCGGTGTCTCCGCCGAGATCGACCTCGCCGAGCTTGTCGACGCCGCTGACCCGCCCACCGGCGAGCCGAACGAACAACACCGAGTCCATCGTGATTGTGCTCGTCGCGGGCTCCGACAATGACGGAACCACGCTCGCGCGACCCGCCACCTCGAGATGGATCGTGCGGGCGAGTGGTCCGGTGAGCTCGATCGTGATCCGCGCACCTTCGGGTGCCTTCCCGCGTTTGCCCACGACGAACGGCACCGCACCGAAGATCTCGGCGGATCCGACTTCGGCACGCGGTCCGCCCTCGCTCCCGGTTGTGCCCAGCGCGTCGTGGATATCCAGTTCGTGGAGCCAGCAGTCGAAGACCCGTATGCGCATGAAACGGCCGTAGGTGGCCGGGCCGACCGGGGTGTCGGCCGGTGCGTCGAAGTCGGCCTGTGTCATCGAGCCCAGGCTCTCGCGCCGCTGCGCCACGATGTCGCGGTAGCGGGCCAGTATCTCGGGTCCGGGGACGCGGCGGAGGTGTTCGACCCACTGCTCGTTGAATGCGGCGATCTCGTTGCGGACGTGGCCCAGCGTGTGCACATCGATGTCGACATGCGGTGCGGCGACACCGGCGAGCAGAGATTCGGTCCCTATCAGGTGGGCGGCGATGTCCTTGACCGTCCACCCGGGAAGGTTGGTGGGGGTGAACCACGCATCTCCCTCGATCCCGGCCAACAGTGCGTCGAGGACCTCGAATTGTTCGAGGAGCAACGGCCGGATGACGTCGATGGGAAATTCGCTGGTTCCGGCTTTGCCGGACGGGGTTGTCACAGATTCTCCTCTGTCGAGAGACGGTCGAGACCCGCGCGGATGGCCGCCGCGGTGGATTCAGGGGCACGGTGCTTGCGGCGTAGGACTCCGACGCCCAGACGGAAGCGGTCGCCGTTCCATCGGGGAATGATGTGCAGGTGCGTGTGGAAGACGGTCTGGAATGCGGCGCGACCGTCGTTAACCACCAGATTGGCTCCGTCTGTAGCGAGATCGGATCGGGCGAGTGCACGGGCCAAACGCTGGCCGGCCTTGAACATCGATGCCCCGTGGGCGGGATCGAGATCCTCGAGTCGTTCCGAGTGGGTCCGCGGCACCACCAGAAGATGGCCGCGCGCCAGCGGCCGGATGTCGAGGAACGCGACCACGTGGTTGTCCTCGTAGACGAGAGCGGCCGGCGCCGCGCCCCCGGCTATGGCGCAGAACACACAGGAGTCCACCGAATTACTGTAGCGCCGACACCAGCTTCGGCAGTCCGACCGCGGCCGTCGTACGCCACACCTCGTCGACCTGATCGGACAGGTCCGTGTCCTCGGGATTGATCTCCACCACCGGAACTCCGTGGTTCCGTGCAAGTGACGGCAGACCGGCCGCGGGGTACACCACCCCCGATGTGCCGACTACCAGCAGTAGATCTGCATTGCGTAGAGACGCAGTCGCGGCGTCCCACGGTTGCTCGGGCAGCATCTCGCCGAACCACACGACGCCGGGGCGGACGACCCCGCTGCAGTTCCGGCACGTGGGTGGATCGAGTCGTTCGACAGGGTTCTCCGGTGGCTCGGGAACGTCTGCAACCTGCTCGCAGTCGGCGCAGCGCGGTTCGAACAGACTGCCGTGCAGGTGGGCGAGCACTGCACTGCCCGCGCGCTCATGCAGATCATCGACGTTCTGCGTCGTGATCTGTAGATCCGCTCGCCGCCCCCACTCGGACAGCGCGAGATGACCTGCGTTCGGTGTCACTCGCCGTACCAGCCCGACACGCCACTGGTACCAGGCCCACACCAGCGGAGGGTCGTCATTCCATGCTTCCGGAGTTGCGAGGGATGCGGCGTCGAAGTTCTCCCACAATCCGGTCTGTGCGTCGCGGAAAGTAGGTACACTGCTCTCGGCGGACATACCGGCGCCGGTGAGGACGGCGATGCGCCGCGCGGGTCGCGCGAGGTCGAGGATCGCGGTCGGGACGGCCATGGCGTCAGATTAGGGGACCCGATCAGGTTGCGGGGGAGTTGTCCCACTCGTGCCCGCAGCGCGGACACGGTGCATCGCGGTCGTCGAGGAACAGTCCGCATTTCGGACAGACGCGGTCGAGCCAGCACGCCGGGTCGCCGCCGAGGTCCGTGTCGTCGGTCATTGCTTCGTATTACTCCCCGCGCAGATGCTCGGCAAGAACCTCCGCTCCGCTGTGTCCGACATCGCGGGTCGCGGTGAGAAGCACGAGGGGGCGACCGTCGGCAAGCGTGTCGAGTCGCTCGATCGCGGCGCGACCGCCGGGGGATGTCAACTCCTCGATGTACCGATCGCGGAATTCGGCGAACAACGCGGTGTCGTGCGAGTACCACTTCCGCAGGTCCGTCGAGGGTGCAAGTTCCTTCGCCCAGTCGTCGTAGTGGAATGCGTCCTTGCGAAGTCCTCGGGGCCACAACCGGTCCACGAGGACACGCACGGATTCCTCGGCGCCGGGGTGGTCGTAGACCCGCTCGACACTGACTTCACGTCGCGACATATCTACCTCCCGATGTCGTCTTCTCACAGATGCGAAGGTACAACTGTGAAGTGAGGTGCCTCACATTCTTGCATTTTCTTACTGTTCGGACTCGATTCAGACAGGCCGGGCCAGTTGCGGCTCGCGAGTGGGCGCGGTAGGTCTGGCAAGGCTTGCAACACACGTGTGCGGCCGTCACATGGCCGAAGACACGCACATTCGCCGCCGATCGCGGCGCCGCGCGCGGCAATTTCATTCGACGCAGGAGTTAGAGAATATTGAGTAGCGAAGGATCGAACACGGAGAGCGGGGACCGTCGCCGCCCGGCCGTCGGTGTCGTTCGTGAGACGAACGACGGCGAGCGGCGGGTCGCGCTGGTGCCGAAAGTTGTGCCCTCACTGATCGCCAAGGGGCTCGATGTCATCGTCGAGGCCGGTGCCGGACAGAACGCACTGATCCCGGACGCGGCATACAAGGAAGCGGGCGCCACGATCGGCGACGCGTGGTCGGCGGACATCGTCGTCAAGGTCGCACCGCCGTCGGACGCCGAGGTCGCCCGGTTGAAGTCGGGGCAGAAGCTCATCGGCTTCCTCGCCCCGCGCAACGCGGAGAACCAGATCGGTGCACTGGCCACCGCGGGGGTCGAGGCGTATGCCGTCGAGGCCATCCCGCGTATCTCGCGTGCCCAGGTGATGGATGCGTTGTCGTCGCAGGGCAACGTGTCGGGTTACAAGGCAGTGCTCGTCGCTGCCTCGGAATCGACGCGCTTCTTCCCGATGCTCACGACGGCCGCCGGCACCGTGAAGCCGGCGACGGTGCTGGTGCTCGGTGTGGGTGTTGCGGGCTTGCAGGCTCTCGCCACCGCCAAGCGTCTCGGTGGCCGTACGACCGGATACGACGTGCGACCCGAGGTCGCCGATCAGGTGCGGTCGGTGGGCGCGCAGTGGCTCGACCTCGGCATCGATGCCGCAGGCGAGGGCGGGTACGCCCGTGAGCTCACCGAAGAAGAACGCGCTCAGCAGCAGCAGGCACTCGAGAATGCCATCAAGGGCTTCGATGTCGTCATCACCACCGCGTTGGTGCCGGGTCGCCCTGCGCCGCGTCTGGTGACGGCCGGAGCCGTCGAAGGTATGAAGGCCGGTTCGGTCATCGTCGACCTCGCCGGGGAAACCGGTGGCAACTGCGAGCTCACCGAGCCCGGACAGACCGTCGTCAAACACGATGTGACGATCTGCTCCCCGCTGAACCTGCCCGCGACGATGCCCGAGCACGCGTCGGAGCTCTACTCGAAGAACGTGTCCGCGTTGATCGAGCTTCTGCTCGACGAGAGCGGTGCGCTCGCGCCCGACTTCTCGGACGAGATCCTCGAGGGAGCCTGCGTGACGCGGCCGAAGGAGAACGTCTAGATGTACAACGAACTGCTCGCGAACATCGCGATTCTGGTCCTTGCCGGATTCGTCGGATTCGCCGTCATCTCCAAGGTTCCGAACACGCTGCACACGCCGCTGATGTCGGGTACCAACGCCATTCACGGCATCGTCGTGCTCGGTGCCCTGGTGGTCCTCGGGCACCTGCCCGGTGACGCCCACTGGGGAATCAAGATCATTCTGTTCGTCGCTCTTGTCTTCGGCACCCTGAACGTGGTCGGCGGCTTCGTCGTCACCGACCGCATGCTCGGGATGTTCAAGCAGCGCAAACAGGCCCCGAAGGCTGCCGAGAAGGGGGCTGACGCCTGATGAGTTACCTCGTTTCAGTGCTGTACATCGTCGCGTTCGCGATGTTCATCTACGGTCTGTCGGGCCTGACCGGACCGAAGACCGCGGTGCGTGGCAACTACATCGCTGCAATCGGTATGGGTATTGCGGTCGTCGCGGTGCTCATCGACATCCGTGAGACCGAGAACTGGGGTCTGATCATCGGTGGTCTGGCCGTCGGTGTCATCCTCGGTGTCCCGCCTGCGCTCAAGACCAAGATGACGGCGATGCCGCAGCTGGTCGCGCTGTTCAACGGCGTCGGTGGTGGCACGGTCGCCCTGATCGCGTGGGCCGAGTACCTCGACTCGTCCAGCTTCACCACCCTCGAAGACGAACCGACCGTCACCATGATCGTCGGCTCGCTGTTCGCTGCGATCATCGGCTCGATCTCCTTCTGGGGCTCGCTCGTCGCGTTCACGAAGCTGCAGGAACTGCTCAACAAGAACCTCGAGAAGAAGCTGGTCTCCGCCGCGAAGCTGTTCCAGCTCGCCAACATCGTGCTCGTGGTCGCGTCCATCGCGATCGCCGTGTACATCGGCCTCAGTGCCGACGGTGAGCCGCTCGCGTCGTGGTGGATCCTGTTGCTGCTCATCGTCGCGGGTTTGATGGGTCTGTTCGTCGTGCTGCCGATCGGTGGCGCCGACATGCCCGTCGTCATCTCGCTGCTCAACGCCCTGACGGGTCTGTCCGCTGCCGCGGCCGGTCTGGCGCTGAACAACCAGGCGATGATCGTCGCCGGCATGATCGTGGGTGCGTCCGGCACGATCCTGACGAACCTGATGGCCAAAGCCATGAACCGTTCGATCCCGGCAATCGTGTTCGGCGCGTTCGGTGGCGGCGACGAGGGCGGCGCTGTGGCCGGCCCCGGCGGTGGCACGGTCAAGGCGACCTCTGCCTCCGATGCTGCGATCCAGATGGCGTACGCCAACCAGGTCATCGTGGTCCCCGGCTACGGTCTCGCTGTCGCGCAGGCACAGCACGCCGTCAAGGAGATGGCAGCGCTGCTCGAAGAGCGTGGCGTCGAGGTCAAGTACGCGATCCACCCGGTCGCCGGTCGTATGCCCGGCCACATGAACGTCCTGCTCGCCGAGGCCGACGTCGAGTACGACACGATGAAGGAGATGGACGACATCAACGGCGAATTCGGCCGCACGGATGTCACCATCGTCATCGGTGCCAACGATGTGACGAACCCCGCTGCGCGACTCGATTCGTCGAGCCCGATCTACGGCATGCCGATCCTCAACGTCGACCAGTCCCGCTCGGTCATCGTGATGAAGCGGTCGATGAGTTCCGGATACGCCGGGATCGAGAATCCGTTGTTCACACTCGACCAGACGTCGATGCTGTTCGGTGACGCCAAGAAGATGGTCGGTGAGGTCACGGAGGAGCTGAAGGCTCTCTAGGTCGCTCACCCGAAAGTGTGGATCCGAGCCCGGAAATCGGGCTCGGATCCACACTTTTCATTTGAGTGCCGGGGCGAGCGCCGCAGCGACGAGGACACACACCAACGGCACCACCATCGCCACCGTCAACGACGACACCTCGGAGATCCAGCCGATCGTCGCCGGTCCGGCAAGGAACCCGATGTAGCCCAGACCGACGACCCGCGACATGTTCTTGCCCGGGGTTCCGGTCGCGATGTTGCCCGCGGCGGTGAAGATCTGAGGGACCGCCCCCGACAGGCCGAGCCCGAACAACGCCCACCCGGCGAGGGTCATCGGCACCCACGGCGACGTCATCACCAGGGCCATACCCGCTGCGGCAACGAGAGTGCCGTACCGGACCACGGCGACACCGCCGATCCGCGCGCTCACCCGATCGGCGACGAACCGGCCCAGCGTCATCGTCGCGGAGAACGCACCGAACGCCAGCGCCGCCACGGAATCCGACGCACTCAGATGCTCCTTGACCTGGAGGGCACTCCAGTCGTTGGCGACGCCCTCGCTGAGCATCAGCCCGAATGCGACGCCGCCGAGCAGGATCACCCGCACCGAGTAACCACCCGTGCCGCTCTCCGTGGGTGCGTGCGGTGTCGGCTCACTTCGCACGAGATGACGGGCCGCCCACAGTATCGCGGCGAGACCGACTGCTCCGGCCGCCGCCAACGTCACGGGTGGGTCGATTCCCGCAGCGAGTGTCGCGGCACCCACGAGCGACCCGGCGATCCCGCCCATCGAGAACAACCCGTGGAACGCAGCCATGATCGGGCGGTGGTAGCGCCTCTCCACGAGTACGGCCTGAGAGTTCATCGACACATCGAGCGCGCCGTTCGCGAATCCGAAGACGACCAGGGCGACGGCGAGTTGCCACGGCGCGGTGGCGAGGCCGGGGCCGATCACCGCGACAGCGAGAATTGCCGCGAACACCACGGTAGTGCGATCGCTACCGAACCGATCGGCGAGGTACCCGGTCGCCTGCATACCCATCAGGGCACCGACCGCGAGGGCAAGCAGCAGGGTTCCCAGCGCGGCGTGACCGACACCTACTCGTTGCTGAACCACCGGGATATGGACGACCCACATCGCGAGGAGGAAGCCGTTGATACCGAAGACGGTGAACACGGCGGCGCGGGCGCGTGTGAGAACAGCATCGATCACGTGGCCCCACGCTAGTGGGATTCGGACTGTCAGGGAGACGAGACGAGTGTCGGTACCGGGTCTTTCAGGACGGCGCCCACGGCAGCCAGGGCACGCCCGGCCTGTTCACCGTCGACAAGTCGATGATCGAACGCAAGCGACAACGTCACGACCTTCCGCACCGCAAGAGCGCCGTCGACCACCCAGGGTCGGTCGGTGATCGCTCCGACAGCCAAGATCGCGGCCTCCCCCGGATTGAGGATGGGGGTGCCCGCATCGACTCCGAACACTCCTACATTGGTGATCGAGATCGTCGACCCCGTCAGTTCGCGCGGGGAGGCCTCACCCGACCTCGCGTTCCCGGCCGCCGCGGCGATCGAGCCGGCCAGATCGGGTAGACGCATCGCGTGCGCGTCGCGCACCACCGGCACCTTCAGGCCTTCGTCGGTGGCTGTCGCTACACCCAGATGTACACGGTGGTGAACGACGATCTCCTGGGAGTCCTCGTCCCACGAGGAATTCAACGACGGCTCGTCGGCCACGGCACGCATCAGTGCGGTCGCGACGACCGACAACGGTGTCAGGTGGGTGCCGTCGAAGGGCGGCGCCGACCGCAGCCGCGTCACCAGCTCGACTGTGTTCGTCGCATCGCATGTAAGGAACACTGTGGCGTGGGGTGCGGTGAAGGCACTACGTGCGACGGCCGCGGCACTGCGCTTGCGGATTCCGCGGATGGGGACGCGCGTCTCGTCGCCGGTCGACGATACCTGTGGGAGAACCCGATCGTCGGCGCTGCGCCGGACGTCGGCGCGGGTGATCACGCCATCGGGCCCCGTGCCCTCGACCGTCGCGAGATCGACACCGAGATCCTTCGCCTCACGTCGGGCACCGGGCTTCGCATCCGGTCGGCGCACCAGGGTTCCGGGCGGCCGGGTTTCGCTGTCGGGGGTGGTGGTCTTCCGTGTGCCACGTCGGCTGATCGGCGCGGCTCCGGGACCGTAACCGACGAGAACCTGCGGACGCTTCTCCGCCACCGCCTCCTCGTCGGCCACTGCGTCTTCGCCGGTCCGCGAGCCGGACTCGGCACCGGCGGGGACCGCCACCGTGATTCGCAGCAACGGCGCACCCACCGGCACTGTGTCGCCGGGCGAGGCCAGCAACTCCGCCACTGTCCCGGCATACGGCGATGGCAACTCGACCGTCGCCTTCGCCGTCTCCACCTCGGCGATCACCTGGTTGAGTTCGAGGTGATCGCCGACCTGTACCTTCCACACGACCAGATCCGCGTCGGCCAGGCCTTCGCCCAGATCCGGCAGCCGAAATTCCTTGACGGTGTCCACCATCGGCCCTCCGTTGGTCACGCCGCGAGGCTGCGGTCGACGGCGTCGAGAATCCGGTCGGGGTCGGGGCGGTGGTGGGACTCGAGTTTCGCAGGGGGATAAGGAATGTCGAATGCACCGACCCGGAGCACCGGAGCCTCGAGCTGATAGAAGCAGCGTTCGCTGATGCGTGCCGCGATCTCCGCCCCGACCCCGCAGAACACGGGAGCCTCCTGCGCGACGACGAGCCGACCGGTGCGGCGCACCGACTCCTCGATCGTGTCGAAATCGATCGGGGACAGCGAACGCAGGTCGATGACCTCGATCGAATGTCCTTCGCCTTCAGCGATATCCGCGGCCTGCAGGGCCGTCGTCACGAGCGCACCGAAGGTCACGAGGGTGGCGTCGCTCCCGGCGCGGGCGATGCGAGCCCGGTCGAGCGGTAGTTCCGGTTCGGCGTCGACGTCGACCGAACCGCGTTCCCAGTAGCGGTGTTTCGGTTCGAGGAAGACAACCGGATCATCGAGGGCGATGGCCTGCTGGATCATCGCGAAGGCGTCGGCGGGGTTGCTGGGGGAGACCACCCGCAGGCCGGCGGTGTGCGTGAAGTACACCTCGGGCGATTCCGAATGGTGCTCGACCGCGCCGATCCCTCCGCCGTACGGGATGCGTATCGTCAGTGGTGCCCGGACATTGCCCGCGGTGCGGTAGTGGATCTTTGCGACCTGCGAGACGATCTGGTCGAAGGCGGGATAGACGAACCCGTCGAATTGGATCTCGCACACCGGGCGATAGCCGCGCAGTGCCATCCCGAACGCGGTACCGACGATTCCGGACTCCGCCAGCGGGGTATCGATGACCCGGCCGTCCCCGAAATCCTTCTGCAGCGTGTCGGTGATGCGGAAGACTCCACCGAGTTTGCCCACGTCCTCGCCCATGATGACGACCTTGCGATCGTGTTCGAGGGCCCGTCGCAGACCGGCGTTGAGGGCTGCGCCGAGCGTCATCGTCGTGGTGGTCATCGTCCGGCCTCCTTCGGGGTACCGAAGCTCGCGAGGTAGCCGGCGTAGTCGGCGCGTTCGCGTTCGATCAGGGGATGTTCGGTGGTGTACACGTGGTCGAACATGCCGAGCGGTTCCGGATCGGGCAGCGCGAGAGTGCCGCTGCGAAGCCGTGTCGCGGCGGTGTCGGCGGCATCCTGCACCTCGGCGAGAAATTCGTCGTCGGCGAGGCTTTCGCGTTCGAGCAACCTCCGAACCCGTTCGAGCGGGTCGCGCGCCCGCCATTCGTCGAGGTCGGCGTCGGTGCGGTAGCGGGTGGGATCGTCGGAGGTGGTGTGCGGTCCCATCCGGTAGGTCAGGGCCTCGACGAAGAAAGGTCCGGCTCCGTCGCGTGCGTGCCGGGCTGCGCGACGGGTGACGGCGAGGACCGCGAGCACGTCGTTGCCGTCGACCTGCACGGCGGGCATGCCGAACCCCGCGGCGCGTTGTGCGAGCGGAACCGGCGACTGGACGTGCGTGGGGGCGCTGATCGCCCAGTGGTTGTTCTGGCAGAAGAACACGACGCCCACGCCCCAGCTCACCGCGAAGCCGAGCGCCTCGGACACATCGCCCTGGCTGGTGGCGCCGTCCCCGAGATAGGCGACCGTCGCGATGTCGGCGCCGTCGAGTTCGGCACCCATCGCGTATCCGGTCGCGTGCAGCCCCTGCGAACCCACGACGATCGCCGGGTTCGTCATGTTCACGGTGGCGGGATCCCAGCCGGAGTGTGCGCAGCCGCGCCACATCCGGGTCATGTCGGCGGGATCCACACCGCGACACCACGCGACGCCGTGCTCACGGTAGCTGGTGAAGATGTAGTCGTCGGGCCTCAGCGCATGGGCGGATCCGACCTGCGCGGCCTCCTGGCCGGTCAAGGGAGCCCAGAGGCCGAGCTCGCCCTGCCGCTGAAGGGCGGTGGCTTCGGTGTCGAGTCGGCGGACGACGACGAGATCGCGATACATGGCGCGCAGGCGCTCGGGGCCGATGTCGGAGACCAGCGCGGAGTACTCGGGGCTATGGACGCGTCGGCCGTCGGGCTGGATGAGCTGAACCGGATAGGTCGGGGATGCAACCATCGTCGATCACCTCGTCGGGTGCAGGCCCGGCGTGCCCTTGTGGGGCGGACCGGGCTCGTATTGTGCTGTACATCACATCATCCACATTCGGGGAGAGTGCGCAATCGCGCACGGCCCGAGTGTGCAGGAAGCACGGATACCGGCCGGTTTCCGGTGGCACACTGTGAAAGATGACCACTGTGGACGCGACCGACGCCCGCTTGCTGATAGAACTGGCCCGCACGCCGCGCGCCACGGGTGTCGAGTTGGCGCAGCGACTGGGATTGTCACGCAACACCGTGCAGGCACGCCTTGCGCGATGGGATGCGGAAGGGCTGCTGGCGTCGTTCGAGCGGCGTGTCGATCCGGTTGTGCTCGGTTACCCGCTCGCGGCGTATGTGGCGACGACGGTCGACCAGCATCGTCTCGCCGATGTGGTCGATGCGCTGGAGAAGATTCCGGAGGTCGTCGAGGTCTACGGGCTTGCTGGCTCGATCGATCTGTCGGTCAAGATCGTCGCCCGCGACACGGACGATCTGTACCGGCTCGCGGGGCAGATCCTCGAGATTCCCGGTGTGGAGCGCACCAACATGTCGCTGGTGATGCGTGAACTCGTTCGGCAGCGCACCGTGCCGCTGCTCGGGACCATCCTCGACGACGGATGACAGCCGAGTCGTATACCCGGCTAGGTCGAACGGATGACGAGCTTGCTGACGGCCTTGCGGATCTGTTCGGGGATCGGGACGGGTTGTCGCGTGTTCATGTCGACGTACACGTGTGCGAAACGCCCGGTGGCGGCAGCAACGAGCGAGCCGTCGGCCGCTTCGCGGAAGATGGCCAGTGAGTAGCCGACCGATCGGCGGCCGAGGTGATCGACCGAGAGTCCCACCTGAAGACGATCCGGAAACGACAGTTCCGTGAGGTAGCGGCACGAGGTTTCGGCGACCACGCCGATTGCGTCGAGTTCGCGGATGTCCACGCCGGTCGTGGCCATGAGCCAGCCGTTGACCGCCGAGTCGAAGTACGAATAGTAGGTCACGTTGTTGATGTGGCCGTAGTGATCGTTGTCGGCCCAGCGGGTCTGAACCGGCCACAGCACCGGGAACTGCCCCGGATCGGCTGTGGGTCTCGTCGGCTGGCGGTTGGTCACGTCTCGACGATAGTGCTATCCGGACAGCAATTCCGATCAACAGTGTTCACATTGCAGAACCGACACCGAAAAAGGTCGAATCGGGCGCTCTGGTGGCGCATCGACAAGACCCCGCGTGCCATTATTCGGTATGGCCCACCAGAACGTACTCATCTCCAGTGCCGAACTCGCCGGGCGTATCGACGGCGGTAGACCGCCGATCCTGCTGGACGTGCGCTGGACGCTCGGCGACCGGCGCGGCCGGGAGAAATACCGCGAAGGCCACATTCCGGGCGCGGTCTTCGTCGACCTCGATGCCGAGCTCGCCGATCCACCGTCCGTCGAACTGGGGCGTCATCCGCTGCCCGACATCGAGCGACTACAGACGGAAGCTCGTGGGTGGGGGATCTCCGACGACTCGACGGTGGTCGCCTACGACGCAACCGGTGCCATGGCGGCGGCGCGCGCATGGTGGCTGCTGAAGTGGGCCGGGGTGGCAGACATCCGCCTGCTCGACGGCGGGTTTCCCGCGTGGATCGCCGGAGGTCACCCTGTCGCAGCCGGTCCCGGCGCGGAGCACCACCCGGGGACGGTGTCCCTCAGCGCGGGGCACATGCCCACGGTCGACATCGACGAGGCCTCGGAGTTTCCGTCGCACGGGGTCCTGCTCGATGCCCGCACCCCTGAGCGCTACCTCGGACGGGAGGAGCCGGTGGACACGCGCGCCGGGCACATCCCCGGCGCGGTCAATGCGCCGACCGGCGGAAATCTCCGCGAGGAAGGCACGTTCCGGCCGGCCGATCAGCTCGCGGCCCGGTTCGCGGAGCTGGGGGCGACAGGTGATGTGGCCGTGTACTGCGGGTCGGGGGTCACCGCGGCGCATGAGATCGCAGCGTTGGCCATCGCGGGGATCGAGGCGTCGCTGTTCCCGGGATCATGGTCGCAGTGGTCGGGTGATCCTCGGCGCGAAGTGGTGACGGGATAGCGGTGACTCACTGCCTCGAGTACTCGGATGCGCGCCGGATCTGCTGGTCGGTGGGGCGCACACCGGTGTAGAGCTCGAACTGCAGCGCCGCCTGCAGTGCGATCACCTCGTCTCCGGTGATCGTCGGCACCCCGCGTTCGCGTGCAGCGCGCACGAGCGGGGTGTCGGGCGGCATCGCCACCACATCGAACACGGTCGATGCTGCGGTGATGGCGTCTTCGGGGAACGGGAGGGTCTCGGAGTCCGGCCCTCCTCCCGACATTCCGATCGGCGTGGCGTTGACGAGGAGTCCCGGAGTCGGCCCGGTCGCGGCGGTGCGCCACGTGTAGCCGTACTTCTGCGCCAGGGCTCGGCCGGCGACCTCGTTGCGTGCCACGACGGTGCCCTCGGTGAAGCCGCTGTGGCGCAGGGCCGCGGCGACCGCCTTGGCCATCCCTCCGCTTCCGGCGATCGTGACGGGCAGGGCGGGGTCGACATCGTGTGCCGCGAGCAGATCGACCACGGCCTGGTAGTCGGTGTTGTAGGCGTGGAGGGCGCCGTCGTCGTTGACGATCGTGTTGACGGATTCGATCGCCCGGGCGGAGTCGTGCAGAACGTCGACCAGCGACAGAACGGCTTCCTTGAACGGCATCGACACACCCGCGCCGCGGATGCCCAATCCACGGATCCCAGCGACTGCGTCACCGATATCAGTGGGGCTGAATGCCTTGTAGACGAAGTCGAGGCCGAGTTCCTCGTAGAGATAGTTGTGGAAACGGGTTCCGATGTTGCTGGGTCTGCCCGAGAGCGAGATGCACAGCTGGGTGTCCTTGGAGATGTGCGAGGCCATCCCAGTACCGTAATCCCACGGTCCGGTGGAATGCTGTTCTCCGAAACGAGAATGATGTATGTTCGCGCTATGGGAGACGATCTGGGAGCCGGTGGACTGCGATTCGAGCGCGAAGGCGCGATCGGATGGTGCATCATCGATCGCCCCGCGGCACGCAACGCGTTCACGCCGGCCATGTACTACGGCCTCAAACGTGCGGTGAAGCTGGTCAACACCGACCCCGATCTCGGCGCGTTGATCATCACCGGTGTCGACGACGTCTTCGCGCCGGGCGGCGACCTCGGTGGTCGCTCGGAGCCGGGCGACAACCTGCCGGAAGGGCTCTCCGGTGACGAGGTCGTCCCCTTCCTGACCATCCGCGACAGTCGTGCGCCCGTCATCTCCGCTGTCAACGGAATCTGCCAGGCGGGTGGCCTGCTCGTGGCCATGATGTCCGACATCGCGGTGGCCAGCGATCGCGCGACCTTCCGCGTGCCCGAACTACTGCGCGGAATCCCCGACGCGACCTACGCCGCGGCGCTGCCTGCACACGTGGGCCTGGCAGCGGCCCGCGATCTGATCCTCTCGGCCCGCAAGTTCGATGCGGCCGAGGCGCTGCGCCTCGGGGTGATCTCCCGAGTCGTCCCGCACGATCAGTTGCGCGAAGCCGCGCTGACCGCGGCCCGCGAGGTGCTGCAGACCGCGCCGATCGCTCGCGCCCAGGTCAAACGCATGCTCAACGATCGCTACGGACTGTTCGATTACCAGACGATGTTCGGTGCGCTCGAGACGTCCCAGGAGCCGCGTGAAGGAATGCGCGCGTTCATGGAGAAGCGCGATCCCGCGTGGATTCCACACAACCTGCCTTCCGCGTGACGATCACCCCGGGCACGTCTGCGCCGCGTCGGTGAGTGCGCCGTGGTCCTCGACCGTGATCGGCAACTCGTATCTCAGCGCGACCGTCAGGTATTTTCCTGCGAACCAGCACCGGTACCCGGTGGCAGGTGGTAGCCACGCCGCGGGAGTGTGGTCGCGTTTGGTCATGTTCGCGGCGCCGTCGACGGCAATCAGGTTGTACACCACGTCGTTCGCGAACTGCCGCCGTAGCTCCGCAGGCCAGCCCGCCGCACCGTGATCCCAGGCTGCCGCGAGCGGATAGATGTGGTCGATGTGCACCGCGTTCGCATGCGCGCGCTGGAAGTGCACTCGGGTACCCGTGTACGGGTCGTCGAGCGTTCCGGTGGTGACGATGCAGTCGTCGCTGCCCGGGCGGAAGGCGACGTCGCGTAGGTCTCGCGCGAGCACGTTGTTGCGGGTGTCGCAGCCGTCGTGCCCGCCCGGCCCGGGGTGTTCGTCCGTCCAGGCGTGTCCGAAGACGCACCCGCCGCCGCTTCCGCAGTCGCGCTCGTAACCACCGGGATGCGGCCGCCCGGGGACCACGGTCACGGCGGCGAGCAACTCGTCGATCAGGACGCGCGACGGACTGCCGGGGGCGGGATCCGTCGTCCGTGGTGAAGGATCGAACCACCACGACACGACCATTGCGATCACCACCACCGGCACCCACCACTTCGCGTTCCCACCGCGCATCGGGTGATCGTGGCAGGTCCGCGCCGAGGTGTCGCCTTCGCGCGCTCCGCGGACTCCTGCGCGCGTCGTGTCGTGAGCACGTGCCCATTTACGCGGCAACCGGATGCAGTGGAACTCAGCTTTCGGTGGTCAACGGGAACCGTGTCGCGCGGATGGATGCGACGGTGCGGCCGTCGTGTCCGACGATCCACGAACCACCGGCCTGGCGGCATTCGGCGATCCGATCGTAGACCCTGAGTAAGAAGAAGATGGATTCCTCGGGACTGGCGGTCGCTGCGAGCCGGTGCGACTCACCATGTTTGGTGCCGTCGAGCCACACCCCGCATTGGCCGTCGAGACGCAACGTGGTGACGTGATCCCAGTCGATGAACGCATACTTCACCTGTTCCCACGGAGTGTGAGCACTGTGTGTCTGCTCGAGAACCTGGATCAGGACGGACATACGCCCATCCTCCTCCGCCCACGCGCCCGGATCCAGAGGCTCAGAGTCGAGAGTGCTCAGAGCCGGAGCGTTCAACGGACGGTCACGACCACCTTGCCGCGCGCGTGGCCGTCTTCGACGAGCGCCAACGCGCGTCCGGCCTCGCCGAGCGGGAAGGTGTGCTCGATCCTCGGATCGAGCACACCCGATTCGATGAGTGCCGCGACGCGCGCGAACACCTCGGTGGTGCGGCGACGGTCGACGCCCGAACCGCCGAGGTCGGACGCACGCGTAGGATCGGCGACGCTGATCAGGCGTACATCGCGTCCGCATGCGGACGAGGCGCGCGCCAGGACGTCCCCGCCCACCAGGTCGACGATCACCGTCACCTTGCCCGCGCGCTCACCTGCCGCGACAATCCGCTCTTCGCTACCGGGGCCGGACTCGATCCAGATACCACCGTTGGCCTCCACCAGATCTGTCTTGCCGGCACTCGCGACACCGAGCACCGCAGCCCCCTGCGCGTGGGCCAGCTGCGTGACGGCGGAGCCGACACCACCGCCGGCACCGAGCACGAGCACGGTGTCCGCGTCGACGACCTCGAGCTGTTCGACGATGTCCAGCGCGGTGCCGGCCGCGACGGGAATGGTCGCGGCGGCGGCGAAGCCGAGGCCTTCGGGCTTGAGTGCGGCGCTGTCGGCGTTGAGCACCGTGTACTCAGCGTATCCGCCGAAGCCGGTCGCCGTCGATCCGAATACGGCATCACCGACGGCGAAACCCTTGCCGTTCTCACCCACCGCTGTGACAACGCCGGACACCTCGCGTCCCAGGACGGCGGGCAAGGCCACCGGAACGGTGTCCTTGCGGGTGCCCGCCCGTACCTTCCAGTCGGCCGGATTCACCCCGGCAGCGTGCACGGAGACGACGAGCTGACCTGGTCCCGGCCGGGGTATTTCCAGGTCGAAGACCTGCTGGGTGCCGGGTCCGCCGTATTCCGAGAATCCGTACGCAATCGCCATGTTCACAGCCTGCCACTTCGGACGTCGCCGGGGGCTGGCACCATATAGGGATGTTCTTGCACGGGCTCTGGTCACCTGGATCGGGCCTGGTGCTGTGGCGCGAACCGGACGAACCGACCGCATCTGCCGAATCTGCAGACACCGCGGAGCTGCCGTCGGCGCTGCGCAGGTGGACGGACCGGCCGTTCCGGCACCGGGTCGAACTGACCCTGCCCGGCGACACGGAACCCCGCACGCTGCCCGCCGTTGCCATCGCACCACCGGACGCGGCCGAACTCCTGCTCGACATCCCGCGCCGCGCCCAGGGCATTGCGGGAGATCTGCGTTTCCTCGTCCACGTGGCGCGCGGCATCGAACGATGGGCGCAGGCCGGCCGCGTGGCGCCCGAGCTGGTGCGCGCCGAGAAACAGTGGTGGGCCCGGTGGCGGCTCCTCGGCGGCGAGAAGAACCGGGCGTGGCTTGCGGAACTCGCTGCGGCGATGCCGCCGGTCCAGCGGCAGCTCGGCCGCCCGGTCGCACTGCTCGACGACATGTGCGCCGAGCTGACCGACCCGATCGTCCGGGGTCTACACGGGCCGTCGACGTCTCTGCACCCCCTCGTTGCCGCGCTGGCCGAAGGCAACCCGCATCCCCGCGGCAGTCAGCGCATGGCCGATGCCCTCGACGAATGGCGGGCCAGCCTCGCGGGATTCGAACCCGACCTCGTGCTTCGATTGGTGGAACCCGACGACAGTGACGACGCCGATGTCGGCGCCGGCGCCCTCTGGCGTCTCGAGGTGTGCCTGCAGACGGAAGGACAGTCGCCGATTCCCTTGCCGGTGGAGTCCACCGACGCACACCTGCTCCAGATCGGTGTCCGCAAGCTCGGAGCCGCCCTCAACGCGTACCCCCGACTGCAGGAAGTCCCTCGCGACCCCGACACACTCGACCTGCTGCTGCCCACGCCCGTCGTGATCGATCTGGTGGAGCACGGAGCGCGCGCGTTGCACGCGGCCGATGTGTCGCTGCTGCTGCCGAGGGCGTGGGCCACCGTCGACGCGTCGCTACGTCTCACGGTGAATTCGTCGGTCGCGCCGGTGACCGCCGACGAGAGCTCGGTGGGGATGAACGCGATCGTCTCCTACGAGTGGCAGCTCGCCGTCGGCGACATGCTGCTCACGCACTCCGAGATGGAGGAGCTCGTCGCCGCGAACAGCGACCTGGTGAAGCTGCGTGGCAAATGGGTTCGCGCCGACAACGAGGCGCTCGCACGAGCTGCCAAGTACGTCAATGCCCATTCCGAGCAGGACGGGTCGCTCGGTTCCCTGTTCGCGCAGTTCACCGGTGATGATCCGCCGCCGGTCGAGGTCACCGACATCACCGCGTCCGGATGGGTCGAGACACTGCTCGACGGTCAGGTCCATCCCGATCCTGTTGCGGTGCCGAAGGACCTGCGCACCGAGCTACGCCCCTATCAACAACGGGGACTCGACTGGCTCGCATTCATGACCCGGCTCGGTCTCGGTGCGGTGCTCGCCGACGACATGGGGTTGGGCAAGACGGTGCAGGTGCTCGCGCTGCTCGCCCACGAACGCGAGGTGGCACAGGCAGACGGTTCCGCTCCTGTGGGCTCGGCGCCGACGTTGCTGGTGTGTCCGATGTCCGTCGTCGGTAACTGGCATCGGGAGGCCGAACGGTTCGTTCCCGGCCTGCGCGTCTATGTCCACCACGGCCCGCAGCGTCTGCGCGGCGACGCGCTTGCTGCAGCGGTCGCCGACCACGACCTGGTGATCACCACGTACGCGATCGTCGCGCGTGACATCGCGCAGTTGGTGGAGTTGTCGTGGCGCCGGATCGTGCTCGACGAGGCGCAGCACGTGAAGAACGCGAGCACCGGACAGTCACGGGCCACCCGCGCGATTCCCGCGGCGCACCGCATCGCCCTCACCGGCACACCCGTCGAGAACCGGCTCGAGGAACTCCGGTCGATCCTCGATTTCGCGAACCCGAAACTGCTCGGCAGTGCGGCTGGATTCCGGGCGAAGTTCGCGGTGCCCATCGAACGCGATCACGATTCGGCGGCCGCCGCGCGACTGCGCGCCCTGACCGCGCCGTTCGTGTTGAGGCGCGTCAAGACCGACCCCGATGTGATCTCCGATCTGCCCGAGAAGTTCGAGCAGACCGTGCGCGCCAACCTGACCGCCGAACAGGCCGCGCTGTACCGGGCTGTCGTCGACGACATGATGCGCAAGATCCGGGACAAGGAGGGAATGGCCAGGAAGGGGGCGGTGCTGGCCGCGCTGACCCGCCTCAAGCAGGTGTGTAACCATCCCGCCCACTACCTCGGCGACGGATCACCGGTCCTGCGCCGCGGGCGCCATCGGTCGGGCAAACTCGGATTGATCGAGGACATCGTCGAATCGGTCCTCGCCGACGGCGAGAAGGTCCTGCTGTTCACTCAGTTCCGTGAGTTCGGCACCCTCATCGCGCCTTATCTGGAGCAACGATTCGCCACCGAGGTGCCGTTCCTGCACGGCGGTGTGCCGAAGCGGAAGCGCGACGACATGGTCAGCCGATTCCAGCAGGAAGGCGCCGGACCACCGATCATGCTCCTGTCGCTCAAGGCGGGCGGCACGGGTCTGAACCTGACGGCCGCCAACCATGTGGTGCACCTGGACCGTTGGTGGAACCCGGCGGTCGAGAACCAGGCCACCGACCGTGCCTTCCGCATCGGGCAACGCCGCGACGTACAGGTGCGCAAGCTGGTGTGTGTGGGGACGGTCGAGGAGCGGATCGATGAAATGCTTGCCGGGAAACAGGAACTCGCCGATCTCGCGGTCGGGGTGGGGGAGAACTGGATCACCGAACTGTCCACGGATCAGCTGCACTCGCTGCTGACCCTCGGCGACGACGCGGTGGGCGACTGATGGCGGGCCGGAGGAGTTCGGGGAGGTACGGCCCCGTCGGACCGGCGGCGCGTGGCGTCGAGGCCCGCACCAAACGCGGCGCGATCGGCCGCAGCTGGTGGTCGAAAGAACTGATCGCGGCGATGGAACAGGTCGCCGACAAGGGGCGGCTGACCCGGGGGCGCGCGTATGCACGATCGGGCCAGGTGGTGTCGCTGCGCCTGGAACCGGGCGCCGTGATCGGCGAGGTGCAGGGTAGCCAGTTGCGCCCGTTCACGGCCACCGTCACGGTGCGCACGCTGTCCGAGGACGCCGTCGACGAGCTGATCGAGCAGGTGCGCTCGTCGCCCGGGTTGCTCGCGCGCCTGGCCGGGGGAGTGCTCCCCGAAGAACTCGGGCACCTGGTGCTCCCCCGTCGCGCGGGGGAACTCGACTTCGACTGCACGTGCCCCGACGACGGCTGGCCGTGCAAGCACGCCGCGGCGGTCGCGTTCCTGTTGGCCGAGCACGTCGACGAGAACCCCTTGTCCGTCCTGACGCTGCGCGGGGTCGACCTGCCGATGCTCATCGGCGGGGTGCAGGAGGAGGAGTCCGACGACGACGATGACTTCTACGGGAACGACACCGAACTGCCCGAGCTGCCGGTCGAGCACTTCCGGCCGGCCCTCGATGACCTGGATCCGATGTCGCTGCGCCGCGCGTTGCGGGCGGGTGGAACCGATGAGGCCGTCGTGATCCGGGGGATATCCGATCTCGAAGATCTCTACCGCCGTCTGCGCTGATCCGCCGCTCGGATCGCGATGGTCCGGTATGTGACGGTAGACATACATGGACTTCCAACTATAGGATGGGCGAAGACTTCGGGGTGTGGTCTCCGGCCGCCCCCCGGTCATCGACACGACTATCTCTGAGGACGGTTCGACATGAGCGTTCGAGAACTCACCCACTTCGTCGGCGGCGAGCACATTCCCGGTGCCTCCGGTCGCTTCGCCGACGTCTTCGATCCCAACACCGGCGCCGTTCAGGCGAGGGTGCCGCTGGCCGGCAACTCCGAGGTCGAGGCGGTCATCGCCAACGCTGTCGAAGCGCAGAAGATCTGGGCTTCCTGGAACCCGCAGAAGCGCGTCCGCGTCCTCATGAAATTCGTGCAGCTCGTGCAGGACAACATGGACGAGCTGGCGCAGCTGCTGTCGAGCGAGCACGGCAAGACTCTCGCCGACGCGAAGGGCGACGTCCAGCGCGGCCTCGAGGTCGTCGAGGTGTGTCTCGGCGCCCCCCACATGCTCAAGGGCGAGTACACCGAATCGGCCGGCACCGGCATCGACGTCTACTCGATGCGTCAGCCCCTCGGCGTCGTCGCCGGCATCACTCCGTTCAACTTCCCGGCCATGATCCCGCTGTGGAAGGCCGGCCCGGCTCTCGCCTCCGGCAACGCCTTCGTCCTCAAGCCGTCCGAGCGCGACCCGTCCGTGCCACTGCGCCTGGCCGAGCTCTTCCTCGAGGCAGGTCTGCCCGCAGGCGTCTTCAACGTCGTCAACGGCGACAAGACGGCAGTCGACGTCCTGCTGACCGACCCGCGGATCAAGGCGGTGGGCTTCGTCGGATCGACACCCATCGCGCAGTACATCTACGAGACGGCCGCGCAGAACGGCAAGCGCGCACAGTGCTTCGGTGGTGCAAAGAACCACGCGATCATCATGCCCGATGCCGACCTCGACCAGGTGGCCGACGCGCTCGTCGGTGCCGCCTACGGTTCGGCCGGCGAACGCTGCATGGCACTGTCGGTGGCTGTCCCCGTCGGTGAGGACACCGCGGATCGGCTCATCGCGAAGCTCACCGAGCGCATCGCCGAACTGCGCATCGGCACCAGCTTCGACGAGAAGGCAGACTTCGGCCCGCTCGTGACCGCCGCAGCCCGCGACCGCGTCCACGAGTACATCGGCAAGGGTGTCGAAGAAGGCGCCGAGCTCGTCGTGGACGGCCGAGGCTTCGTCCTCGAAGGCCACGAGAACGGCTTCTTCTCGGGCGCAACCCTGTTCGACAAGGTCACCCCCGACATGTCGATCTACAAGGAAGAGATCTTCGGCCCCGTCCTGACCGTCGTCCGCGCGCGCGACTACGAGGAAGCCCTGCGCCTGCCCACCGAGCACGAATACGGCAACGGCGTCGCGATCTTCACGCGCGACGGCGACACCGCCCGCGACTTCACCACCCGCGTCGAGGTCGGAATGGTGGGCGTCAACGTCCCGATCCCGGTGCCGATCGCGTACTACACCTTCGGCGGCTGGAAAGCCTCGGGCTTCGGCGACCTCAACCAGCACGGACCGGACGCGTTCCGCTTCTACACCAAGACCAAGACGATCACCCAGCGCTGGCCTTCCGGCGTCAAGGAAGGCGACCTCGAGGGCGCCCACGTGGCCGACACCGACCACTTCGTCATCCCGACCATGGACTAGGCGGCACCGACAATGTTCGCACTCACCGACGACGACCGGGCGATCCGCGATACCGCCCGCGACTTCGCCAGCGAGTACCTGGCCCCGAACGCGGTCGAATGGGATCAGGAGAAGCACTTCCCGGTCGACGTGCTGCGCAAGGCCGCAGCACTCGGCATGGGCGGGATCTACGTCCGTGAGGACGTCGGCGGATCCGGGCTGCGACGCCTCGACTCCGTCCGGATCTTCGAGGAACTCGCCAAGGGCTGTCCGTCGATCGCCGCCTACATCTCCATCCACAACATGGTGGCGTGGATGATCGACAAGTACGGCAACGACGAACAGCGTCGCCGCTGGCTGCCGAGCCTGTGCTCGATGGAACACCTCGGCAGTTACTGCCTCACCGAGCCGGGTGCCGGTTCGGATGCTGCTGCCTTGAGTACCAAAGCCGTTCGTGACGGCGACGAATACGTGCTCAACGGCGTCAAGCAGTTCATCTCGGGCGCGGGTACCTCCGACGTGTACGTGGTGATGGCCCGCACCGGCGACACCGGCGCGCGCGGAATCTCCGCGTTCGTCATCCCGAAGGACACACCCGGTCTGTCGTTCGGTGCCAACGAGAAGAAGATGGGCTGGAACGCGCAGCCCACCCGTCAGGTGATCTTCGACGACGCCCGCGTCCCCGCCGAGAACCTCCTCGGTGAGGAAGGCGGCGGCTTCCGGATCGCGATGCACGGACTCAACGGCGGACGCTTGAACATCGCCGCGTGCTCGGTCGGCGGTGGCCAGGCCGCCCTCGACCGCACAGTCGCGTACCTCGCCGAGCGCAAGGCGTTCGGTGAGCGGTTGCTCGATGCGCAGGCGCTGCAGTTCCGGCTCGCCGACATGCGCACCGAACTGGAAGCGGCACGCACCCTGTTGTGGCGAGCCGCTGATGCGCTCGACACGGAGGCCGCCGATGTCGTGGAACTGTGCGCGATGGCGAAACGGTTCGCGACAGACGCGGGGTTCGCCGCGGCGAACGAGGCACTGCAGCTGCACGGCGGATACGGTTACCTTGCCGAGTACGGGATCGAGAAGATCGTGCGAGACCTGCGCGTTCACCAGATCCTGGAAGGAACCAACGAAATCATGCGGCTGGTCATCGCGCGCAGCGTGGTGGCGGCGGCCCAGACAGGAGCGGCATGACGGGGAACGAACCCGAAATCCTCATCGAGGCGAAGAACGGGCTCGGCCGGATCACTCTGAACCGGCCCAGGGCGATCAACGCACTCAACCACACCATGGTTCAGGCGATGGCCGAGGCGCTGCTCGAGTGGTCCACCGACGACACGATCCGTGCCGTCGTGGTCGCCGGTGCGGGCGAACGTGGCTTGTGTGCCGGTGGCGACATCGTTGCGATCTACCACGATGCGAAGGACGGCGGTACCGGCACACAGGACTTCTGGCGCGACGAGTACATCCTCAACGCCGCGATCGGCCGCTACCCGAAGCCGTACGTCGCGATCATGGACGGCATCGTGATGGGCGGTGGCATCGGGATCTCGGCACACGGCAACGTCCGGATCGTCACCGAACGTTCGTCTCTGGCAATGCCGGAGGTCGGAATCGGATTCATTCCCGACGTCGGCGGAACCTACCTGCTCTCGCGGGCCCCGGGTGAGCTCGGCACACACATCGCCCTGACTACCGGACGAATGAAGGCCGGCGACGCGATCGCACTCGGATTCGCCGACCACTTCGTCCCGGCCGAGGCACTCGACAAGTTCGTCGCCGCACTCGAATCCGGATCGGTCGACGAGGCCCTGGCCGAATACTCGCAACCCGCACCGGAATCGGACGTGTTCGCACAGCAGAGTTGGATCGATGCGGCCTACTCCGCCGACAGCGTCGGTGAGATCGTCGAACGGCTCCGTGCCAGTGACGTTCCCGAAGCTCAGGCCGCGGCCGAGACGATCCTCGGCAAGTCGCCGGCCGCGCTGGGGGCAACCCTGCGGTCGCTCCGGCACGCCCGACAGCTCGACACTCTCGAAGAGGTCCTCAACGAGGAGTACCGAGTGTCGCTCGCGTCGTTGAAGACCCACGATCTCGTCGAAGGTATTCGCGCGCAGGTGGTCGACAAGGACCGCAATCCCGCGTGGTCCCCGGCGACCCTCGCCGATGTCACCGATGCGGACCTCGACGCGTACTTCCAGCCGCTCGGCGATCTCGAACTCGGGCTCGCCGCTGACGAAGGAGATCGATAGATGAGCACTCTCCCCAGCGTTGCCTTCCTCGGCCTCGGGCACATGGGCGGCCCGATGGCCGCGAACCTGGTGAAGGCCGGCTACGCAGTGACCGGGTTCGACCCGGTTCCCGCCGCTGCGGAACAGGCCACCGAGGACGGCATCACCGTCGTCTCGTCGGCGGTCGAGGCCGTGGGCAGCGCGGACATCGTCGTCACCATGCTGCCCAACGGCAAGCTCGTGCTGGACCTCTACGACGAGCTCCTGCCCGCGGCGAAGGCGAACACCCTGTTCGTCGACAGCTCCACCATCGACGTCGCCGACGCTCGCGAGGCTGCGTCCCGTGCGCAGGCGGCCGGACACCGCGCCATCGACGCACCCGTGTCCGGCGGTGTCGCCGGCGCCACCGCGGGCACCCTCGCGTTCATGGTCGGCGGATCCGACGATGATTTCGGGTCGGCGCAGCCGTTGCTCGAGGTCATGGGACGCAAGGTGGTGCACTGCGGCGGGTCCGGCAACGGCCAGGCCGCGAAGATCTGCAACAACATGATCCTCGGTGTGTCGATGATCGCGATCAGTGAGGCGTTCGTGCTCGGCGAGAAGCTGGGCCTGACCAATCAGGCGCTGTTCGACGTCGCCTCCAACGCGTCGGGCCAGTGCTGGGCTCTTACGAGCAACTGTCCCGTCCCGGGGCCGGTGCCGACGACTCCGGCGAACAACGACTACCAGCCCGGTTTCGCCGTGGCGCTCATGGACAAGGACCTCGGCCTGGCCTCGAACGCGGTCCGCACCAACGGTGTCGATGCTGAACTCGGTCTGCGTGCGGCGGAGCTCTACCACCGGTTCAACGAGGGCGGCGGTGGCGGTCTCGACTTTTCTGCGATCATCAACGACATCCGTACCCGTTCGACAGAAGAGGACAGCAAGTGAGCGAGTTCGAGACCATCCTGGTCGACCGTAAGGGTCGAGTCGGAATCATCACGCTCAACCGGCCCAAGGCGCTCAATGCCCTCAACAGCCAGTTGATGCACGAGGTCGTGGCGGCAGTCGGGGAGCTCGATACCGACGCCGAGATCGGGGCGATCCTGCTCACCGGTTCCGACAAGGCCTTCGCCGCCGGCGCCGACATCAAGGAGATGGCGCCCAAGACGTTCAGCGAGGTCTACGGGGAGGACTTCTTCTCCGAGTGGGACCGCCTCTCGGCGGCACGCACCCCGATCGTCGCCGCGGTCTCCGGCTATGCGCTCGGCGGCGGCTGCGAGCTCGCGATGCTGTGCGACTTCATCATCGCCTCCGACACCGCGAAGTTCGGACAGCCCGAGATCAAGCTCGGCGTCATCCCGGGTATCGGTGGCTCGCAGCGCCTGACCCGCGCCGTGGGCAAGGCCAAGGCGATGGAGATGGTTCTCACCGGTCGCAACATGGACGCAGAGGAAGCCGAACGCGCCGGGCTCGTGTCGCGGATAGTGCCGGTGGCCGAGCTGTTCGACGCCGCGCTCGAGACGGCGACGACCATCGCCTCGATGTCGTTGCCCGTCGCGATCATGGCGAAGGAAGCGGTGAACCGCGCGTTCGAGACCACGCTCGCCGAGGGTGTGAAATTCGAACGCCGCGTGTTCCATTCGACGTTCGCCACCGCCGACCAGAAGGAAGGCATGGCCGCGTTCATCGCCAAGCGCGCCCCGGAGTTCAAGAACGCTTGACCGAGCGAGTTCGGTAGAGACGAGTGAGGGCCGCCCCGACCGGGGCGGCCCTCACTGTTCGTTCACCACTTCGTCGGCGTGCCACCCGTGTCGAAATCGCCTGCGTCGTGGCGCATCACAGACAGAACCCGGAGTAGTTCCTCGAGGTCTGCATCCGGGATACCCGGGCGCGCGAACACCTCGGCATTGAGCTTCTCGGTCGCTTCGATGGCGAGCGCGCGCCCCACATCTGTCAATTCGATCAATGTGGCGCGACGATCGCTCGGGTGCGGGGTACGCCGGACGAGACCGGCGGCCTCGAGCCGGTCGACGGCGTTGGTGACGCTGGTCGGGTGCACCTGCAGACGCGCGCTGGCCTTGGCCATCGGGAGCGCACCCGACTTCGTGAAGTGCAGCAACGTCAGCAGTTCATAGCGGGCGAAGGTCAGTCCGAATGGCTTGAGGACTTCTTCGACGCGGGCGATCATGATCTGCTGGGCCCGCATCACCGAGGTCACGGCGGCCATACCGTCCGCGACCTCGCCCCAGCCGTGGAGGGTCCACTGGCGGTGGGCTTCGGCGATGGGGTCGAGCGGAAGTGGTGCGGGCATGCCTCGATCATCCCACGCCGACAGGCACGTCAGGCGAACTGCTCCTCGAGGTGGTCGAGGAATGCTATTGCTTCGTCGTAGTCTGCGCGAATCGCCCAGTACGGCATGTCGTAGGCGTGTCCGGCCGCGAACGCGGGGAGGGCGGCGTAGATGGGGTTCTCCCTCAGTTCCTCGACGGACGGGCCGGGGCCGTTGAACCCGGTGACGAACACCGTCGGGGTGGTCACGACCTGGCCGATGGTCTCCAGGGAGACCTCGAACATGTCGCCGCCTTCTGTGTAGGGCTCGGCGCCGCTGTTCGCGAACACGGGGGCCGGTTCGAACCCGAAGTCGACGAGATCGGCGGGCAGGCCCATGTCTTCGATCAGGACATACGGAGTGCCGTCCGCCGTGATCGTGACGTACGAGACGGGGTTGGGCGGTGGGGTGATCGACTCGATCACCTCGGCCCTGCGGTCCTCGTACTCCTGAGTCAGCTGCGTGAGTACGTCGGACTGGTCGAACACGTCGTTCGCGAGGAACCCGAACTGTTCCTGCCAGGTCTGGAACTGCCGATCCACCAGCACCGTCGGAGCAACCGTCGAGAGGTCGTCGTAGGCCTCTGATGCCTGCAGGTACGGGAACCCGACGCCGCCCGCGATGATGAGATCGGGATCCATCGCTGCAATGGACTCGATATCGAAGCCGTCCACGGACCACGGAAGGAATTCGGTTCCGGCAGCCTCTGCATCGTCCGCCCAGAACTCGGAGAAGATACCCGCCCCGTCCGCGTCCTCGGGCGTGACGCCGACGATGGGAACGTCGAGGTGATAGAGGTAGCCTGCGAGCGCGTAGTTCAGCACGACGACGCGTTGCGGGTCGGCCGGAATCGTCACCTCTCCCATGGGGGTTGCGACGGCGCGGGTCTCCTCCGCGGAACTCTGCTCCGCCGAGTCCGTCCCCGGGTCCGTCCCGGAGTCCTGTCCGCACGCCGTGAGTGCGAACGCCGTCAACACCGCGGCGCACAAGGGGATGATCCTTCTTCGAATCGACACGTGCACAACACCTCCTGAACCGCGGAGTCTCCGCGAGAAGGTCAGGCTAACCGAAGTGTCGATCGGCTGCACCGTCCCGGTCTCGTTCGAGAGCGACCGAGGTCTGTGCCGGCACCCGCCGACCGGCCCTGAATCTGCGCTCGGTGAAGTGCAGGTGTCGTCTCGGTGAACGGCGTATTCACCCACGGTGACGAACATCTGCGCACGTCAGGCGCGTAAATTGTCGGCGTTAGAGTGCGCGGGTGCACATCTTGTTCGTCTGTAGTGGGAACGTGTGCCGCTCGGTGATCGCCGAGCGGCTCGTGCTCGCGTACGCCGCCGAACGACAGATCAGCGGACTCACCGCCGAAAGCGCCGGGACTCGGGCACTTGTCGGGTTCCCGATCGAACCGCGTGCCGCCGCGGTGATCGAGGGGCTGGGCGGCGACGTGACCGAGCGGCGAGCACGCCGCGTCGATGCGGACATGATTGCACGGGCAGCTCTGGTCCTCACCATGACCGAGGACCAGCGCGACCGGGTCAGCGCACTGGCCGCGGGATCATCGATGAAGTCGTTCACTCTCACCGAGGCGCACCGGATCGCCACCGTGACCGGAGCCGACACCGTCGCGAGGCTCGACGCCTACCGCTCCACCAGCGATGCCGAGGGAATTCCGGGGATCCCCGACCCGGTCGGGCTGTCGGAGCGCAAGTTCGTCGAGACGGGGGACCGGATCGCGGCGGCCCTGTTTCCGTTGCTCGACGTCCTCACCACGCGTCACGCCGGAAACGACCCGGCTATCGCCGGGTGGCGCGTTCAACGGTATGCGTAGTCGGGGAAATGTTCGTCGACGTCCTCGGCGCACAACCCGAATTCCTCGAGGGTGTACCGGTGTGCGGGCTTGCGTGCTCCGCTGCGGCTCTCGGCGTGCATCGCCGTCATCGCACGCTCCGCATCGGCGCTGAGGTCGGTGCCGAGCCGGTCGTAGATGCTTCCGATCGCCCCCAGCGGATCGGCGACGAAGTCCCGGTAGTCGACGTCGACGAACTGTGCGCGGTCGTGTCGCGACCGGGCCTCGGTGAAGGTTGCGTATCCCCGTGACCACAGATCGAGTTGGCTACGGCCGATGGTGTCGCCGACGAACGTCTCCGACCACCCCTCGGTCGCCTGGGCGGCAAGGCTGCAGACGGACGGAATGACAGTGCGCGGGTCGCGGTGGGTGACCACGACGAGGGCATCCGGGTAGACCGTGAGCAGTTCGTCGAGGGCGAAGAGGTGGCTCGGGTTCTTCAGCACCCATCGCTTGCCTGCGTCGGGCAGGCCGATCAGCTGGAGATTGCGTCGATGACGCGCATACGCCCCGGTCCAGTCCTGGCCGGCGAGCCACTGCGAGTAGGTGGGCAGATGAGCGAGGCATTCGTACGAGATCGACCGGAACGATTGACGCAGCAGTTGCCAGCATTCCTCGACCTCCGCGGCCGACATATAGTGCACCCCCATGAACTCCGGATGCTCGATGTGATGCTCGGAGAACGCCGACTCGATCCCGGCGAACACCGGATTGTCGGCCCAGGTCTCGCGAGGCGGGCGTGGTTGCGGCATCTCGGTCAGCCACATCTCGAGACCCTGATGGGCAGGGTCGGCGGTCAGGAGACGATGCAGCGCGGTGGTGCCGGTGCGCGGCAGGCCGGTGACGAAGATCGGTCGCGTGATCTCGACCTCTGCGTACGCGGGGTGCTGCGCCCACGCTGCCTCCGACAACAGCCGCGCGACGAGTGCTCCGCGCAGGAATACCCGTGACATCTTGCTGCCGAGCGGGGTGAGTTTCTCGTCGCGCTCGTACGAGTCGAGCAGGACGCCGAGGGCCTCGCAGTAGTCGTCGACCCCGAAATCGGTGAGACCGGTCAGTCGCGTGGCGGACTCGTGCAGCGAGTCGGCGGTGCCGATCGTGGTGCGTTCGGTCATGATTCGTCCCGTCAATGGTGGTATTCGCCGCAGTTGACATCCAGGCACTGACCGGTGATCGCCGACGCCATCGGCGAGGCCAGGAAGATCGCCGCGTCGGCGATATCCTCGGAAGTGGGCAGTCGCTTCAGATCGCTCGCCGCCGCGGTGTGCTCGTAGATCTGGTCGACCGCCATGCCGTACTTCTCGGCCTGATGCTCGAAATAGCCGCGCAGGATCGGACCCCAGATGTAGCCGGGAGCGACTGAATTGACGCGGATCCCGTGCGGACCGAGTTCTGTCGCGAGCGACTGTGACGCCGCGAGCAGCGCGGATTTTGCCAGCTTGTAACTGCCGTATCGCTCCTGAGAATGCCGCAACACCATCGAATTGATGTTGACCACAGAGCCTTTCGATACACCGAGGGTGTCGGTGAACAGCCGGGTCAGTCGTAGCGCACCGAGCACAGTGAGTTCGATGCTGTCGCGAATGTGTTGAAAATCGGTGCGCGCCAGCGGTTTCATGGCGGGGATCGAGAACGCGTTGTTCACCAGGGTGTCGACCCGTCCGAACTCGCGTACGGCGACCTCGGCGAGGTGCGCGGCCGAGTCGTCATCCGTGATGTCGGTGGGCACGGCAACCGCACGACGTCCGAGTGCGGTGACCTCGGACGCGACCTGTTCGAGCCGCTCCCGGGTGCGGGCGGCCAGAACGACGTCGGCGCCGTGCTCGGCACACCGCACTGCGAGGGTGCGGCCGAGGCCGGGGCCGACACCCGAGATGACGACCACCCGATCGCGCAGGAGACCTGCCGCGGCGCTCACGCGAGCATCCGATCCGCCACACCGCTCTGACGTGCGGCGATGCGCAACGACCACTCGTCCGGCGTGATGCGGTTCGACTCGTGGAACGGCAGGAGTTCGGGGATGCTGTCGAACGCGACGACCTCGGCGACCGGCCCCTCCCTGGGTTCTGGGTGACGGTCGAGACGCTGCCAGCGGAACTGCAGGATGCCGCGGTCGTGACCGACGGTCTCGACCCAGTTGGTCACCCCCGGGTTGCGGTTCGAGACGACGATCCGGACATTCCCATCGGGATCGACCTGCGCCTGGGAGTTGTTGAGCGAGGTCTGATGCCCGGTGTAATCGAGGGAGACGTACCACAGGCTGCCGAGCTGAAATCCCAGGTAGGGGGCGTCCGATGCGGGCAGCGTGATCACCATCGCGTCGTCGTCGGAGAGCTCGAAATGTCCGACCGACGAATACTGGGTGTCGAGCCCGCCGGGGGTACGGCGCGGTTCGGTGAGGGTGTTGACCGGCAAATCGAGGTAGAACCACTGCGGGAACTGCAGCCACGTCTTCACACGCGACACCAGAGCCCGGGCTGCGCGCTCGTATCGTCGTGTGACGTCGTCGCGGGTCGGTGCGGGCGCGGGTGTGCCCAGTGTGTCGAGCCGGTCGATGCGGAGCGACCCGCGGCGCTGGATCCAGTCGCTGTAGACCTCGCGGACGACGAGCTGCGACGAACCGGGGGAGAGGTGGAAGTAGTTGCGGGCGGGATCCGCGGGGCCGGGCCCGAATCGGACCTCGAAGGTGCCGTCGTCGGCGATGGTGAGTGCGCGATCATCGAACGCGGTCACGTTGCCCGGCACGTTCGCGTCGGTATAATTGCCGGCCATCACCTGGAAGCTCAGGTCGCAGGTGGTGCCGCGACGGCCGGTGACGAGGTACTCGGCATGGTCTCGCACTGCGGCGCCCCAGTACAGGGTGTCGGGATTGTCGAGACCCATCTTCGCGTAGGGGCCGGTGCCCGTGATGAAGGTCGGGTGAGTGCTGCTGTGCGCGAACGCAGCGTGCACGCACGCGGAGATTCCTCCGGCGAGGTACTCGTACCCTTCGGTCAAGTCCTGTTCGGTGCGGATGTGCGGTGCTGTGGCCACGAGCTTCTCGGCTTCGGCGATGGCCGCTGTCAGTGGATCGGTGAGCACACGGTTCTCCTGGAGGTCCGAATGTGTACTGCTACGGTGGGGCATCTTCCGAAGCCGACAATAGAACGTGTTCTAGTCGATGGTCAACGGTCGATCGTCCCGCGGAACCGGAACCGTGGTTTTGTTGAGTGCATGACCGACGACGCAGCCCTGGCCACCGAGATCGCCGCCGGCGCAGGAGAGCTGTTGCTGACCATCCGCGCGACCGAGCAGGACGAACTGTACGGGCGCGACCTCGGTCGCCGCGGGGACCATGCGGCGAACGCATTCATCCTCGGGCGGCTCGCGGCCGAACGACCCGGCGACGCGGTGCTCTCGGAAGAAGCCGCCGACGATCCGGGTCGTGTCCACGCCGAGCGGGTGTGGATCATCGATCCCCTCGACGGCTCGAAGGAATACGGTTGGCCCGGCCACGTCGATTGGGCGGTCCACGTCGCGTTGTGGCAGGCCGGACGAGGTCTCACCGACGGCGCCGTCGCCCAGCCCGCACTCGGCGCCGTGTATTCGACGAGCGACCACATCGCCGCGGCCGCACACGAACCCCTCGGCCGGTTTCGGCCCAGCATCGTGGTCAGCGGTAGCAGGCCGCCCGCGTTCATCCGCGACGTCGCGCGCACTGTCGGCGCCGATCTCGTGCCGATGGGTTCCGCAGGAGCGAAGGCGATGGCCGTGGTGCGCGGCGAGGCCGACGCGTACGTCCATGCCGGGGGCCAGTGGGAATGGGATTCGGCCGCACCTGTCGCGGTCGCGCAGGCAGCGGGGATGTTCTGCGCACGGATCGACGGCAGTCCACTCGAATACAACCGACCCCATCCGTACCTGCCGGATCTGGTGATCTGCCGTCCGGACTGGGCTCCGACGCTCATGGCGGCCGTATCCGAACACGCGGATATCCCCACCGACAGCGCGCGGGTGGCGATGGCACGCGCCTACATCCAGTCGCTGATCAGCCACGATGCGTCACATGTGAGGCTCGCCGAAGATGCGTGGCGGGTCGAGAACGGTCAGCGCACCGGCAACAGCGGCACAGAAATCCGCGACCGCCTCGAAAGCGGTGCGGAGTACCGGCAGATCCGTCGCGTGAGGGACCTGACGTTCCACGAGTGGCACCACGACGTCGTCGCGCGATTCTTGCTGGACATCACGTCCGGCCCGAACGAGGTGACCACCGTGTCGGTCACGGAACACTTCGATATTCCGGCGGGCGACATCCGGTCGATCGTCGCGATCATCGAGCCCAGTCCGCCAATCAGTTGAACCTTTGAGCTACTTTCGAATGAGACGAATAGTGAGCAAAGCGATACAGATCAGAATCAGGCGGGTGCCATGACAGCTTCACTCGATATCGGCGACGGAATACACGCGATCTCCGTTCCCGTCGCGGACCTCCCGGTCGGCGACACTCAGGTCTATGCGGTCGAGTCCCCGCGCGGCGTGGTCCTGATCGACGCCGGCTGGAACAACGACACATCCTGGAAGGCGCTGCAGCGGGGTCTCGCGACCGCAGGGCTGGCGGTGACCGACGTCGAAGGCGTCGTCGTCACCCACTTCCACCCCGACCATGTAGGCCTGACCGCTCGACTCCGGGAAGCCTCCGGATGCTGGGTGGGCATGCACGAATCCGACTTCGAGCAACTCGGCCACATGATGTCCGACCTGGACTGGACCGACCGCGCCGTCGAACAGTGGCGTATCGCGGGGGCACCGCCCGAACAGATCGAGGAGTACCTCGCCGACTCCGGGAAAGGCGAAGGTAAACCGGAGGCTGCACCCGATCGGAAACTCACTGACGGCGAGGTCATCCCGCTCACGGGACGCGCGCTCCGCACCGTGTTCACCCCGGGCCACACCCCCGGCCACGCGTGCTTCTACATCGAGGAACACGAAATTCTGTTCAGCGGCGACCACGTGCTGGCCAAGACCACGCCGCATGTCGGTGAATTCGATTTCCCCGTCGCCGAACGCGATGCGCTCGGCGAGTTCCTCGCCTCACTCGACGCGGTCGGGAAGCTCCCCGCCAGGCGCACTCTTCCGGCACACCGGCAACCCATCGACGACCTCGCGGGCAGGACAGCAGCGCTCATCCAACACCACGAAGAGCGACTCGACGACCTGTACACCTCACTCGGCGACGAAGGACTCACGCTGTGGGAGGCGACGTCCCGCATGAAGTGGTACCGGTCGTGGGACGAGACGCCGCCGCGCGGCAAGCAGATGGCGATGTCGGAGGGGTCCGCGCATCTGCGTCACCTCATCGAGCGCGGGCGTGCCCGGCTGGTTCCCGGGAGTCACCCGGCTCGTTTCGTGCGCATCTGACGACCCACCGAAGACGAATTCACCCCCGCTTCGTGAACGAAGCGGGGGTGAATTGGTGCCCTCGGCAGGATTCGAACCTGCGACTTCTTGCTCCGGAGGCAAGCGCTCTATCCCCTGAGCTACGAGGGCAATCCGGGCCCGCCGGGTGACCAGCGGTGCGGGAGTCAGCCTAGCGCATTGTCGGCGCTACGCCACATCGGCTGGTCAGAGCCGGTTTGCAGGCCGGGATCGGGTTACTCGGACCATCGGTCAGTTCATCGGGAGCGGCTCGGCGCCGCGCTCGGCGAGCATCGACGTCATCAGTTGCGACTCGCTGGTCTGTGTGTCGACCATCTTCTGAGCAAGACCCCGCACGACCGATTCGCTCGCGTACTGGGCACCGTATTCCATCATCGGCAGTCCACCCTCGTGGTGGCGCAGCATCAACTGCAGGAACAACACATCCTGCTCGACTCCGGTTGCGGCACGGAGGTTCGCGAGATCCTCGGAGGACGCCATCCCCGGCATCGTGGCCATTCCGTCGGCACTTGCCATCCCATCGGATTCGTGGCCGTGATCGTCGGATGTGGCCCCGTGCGAATGACCACTGTCGTCGCTCATCCAGGCCATGTACGGCCCCGACGGCAGCGGAGGCTGCCCCCACATCGTGAGCCAGCCCTCCATCTGCCCGACCTGATTCTGCTGTGTCGTGAGGATGTCGTAGGCGAGGTTGCGCACGTACTGGTCCTGCGAGCTCGTCACCGCGATCGCCGACATCTCGATCGCCTGGTTGTGATGCACCGTCATGTCCTGGCAGAACCCGACATCGACGGAACCCGCCGTCGGATCCGCCGGTCTCGAGTCCTCGAGGGGGATCCGTGCCAGGAATCCGAGCAGGAAGCCGACTGCGAGGGCGATGACGGCGGCCAGCACCAGCACCGTCCTGCGGTTTCCGGTGCCGGGTGTGCGATCGGCGGAGTCACGCGACAGATCATCCGAGGTGCTCATCGTCAGCTCCCGGCCGGGACCTGTATGTCGGCGGGAACCTGCTCGGTGCCATCGACGGTGCCGCCGTCCATCGGCACTGCGTCGGGGCCGGGCGCGGACGCATCGAACGGAGGCGGATTCGCAGGATCGAACGACGCCGGCAGCGTCGAGCAGCTGGCACCGACCTCTGGGTAGGTGTACCTGTTCAGGCGCAATGCTTCGATGAAGTGGTCGATGCGCTCGTCATCGGCACTGTCGAGCTTGAGCTGATGGCCCCACGACTGCAACGAGATCGGCGCGTCGAGCCCGGGATACGGAGACATCGACATGTAGGTGCGTCCGTCGACCTTCGCCTCGAGCGTCTCGATCGCTGCGTCGTCGAGCAGATCGGGGTTGTAGGCGATCCAGACTGCGCCGTGCTCGAGTGAATGGACCATGTTCTCGGTCCGCACGGCCTGGTCGTACACGGTTCCTGTGCACGTGGCCCAGATCGCGTCGTGCGGCCCGCCGAAGGGCGGACTCTGGTCGTAGGCGACCCGCTGTGTCGGGGCGACGTGCTGGCCTGCCGGGTACTCGACCGTCACAACACCGTCGATAGCGGTCGACGGATCCTGATTCTCTTCCGTCGGTGCCCACGCCGACAGTTCCTGCTGGTTCTGGTACCGCGGAATGATGCTGACCGCGATCACCGCGACCAGCGCGACGACGACGACGATGCCACCGATCGTCACCCACGGAATCTGACGCTGCTTCGGGAGGCCCTTGGCCCCGCCGCTGTTCTTCTTGGCGGCCTGGATGGCCTTCGACGATTTGGCGCCGGTGTTCTTCTTACCGGAACTGCCGTTGCTCGGACCGCTGGGCATCGCTGGGTGCTCTTTCTACGGGTGGACAGGCGAACGTGCGCACCATCGGGTACGCACACATCGTCAACTCTACGGGCGTCGGGAGCGGGGGAGCGTCCATGCCGCCACTCCCCAGCCAATAGGATGAACACCTGTGACTCCTGCCGATCTTGCCGAATTGCTCCACGGAACCGCTGCGAGAGTGCTCGCCGACCGTGACCTCGACGCGTCAGTACTGCCCGCAACCCTCACCGTCGAGCGCCCCCGCAACCCCGAGCACGGCGACTACGCAACCAATGTCGCGATGCAGGTTGCCAAGAAGGTCGGCGTGAATCCTCGCGATCTCGCGACCTGGCTCGCCGAAGCGCTCACCGCCGCCGACGGCATCGACTCCGCCGACGTCGCCGGCCCCGGTTTCCTCAACATCAGGCTCGCCGCCGACGCACAGGGCGCGATCGTCGCCGAGGTGCTCGACGAACGCGACGCCTACGGCAACGCCGACACACTCGCGGGCCGGAAGATCAACCTCGAATTCGTCTCCGCGAACCCGACCGGTCCCATTCACCTCGGTGGCACCCGGTGGGCGGCGGTCGGCGATGCGCTCGGCCGTATCCTCACCGCGCAGGGCGGCGAGGTCACCCGCGAGTACTACTTCAACGATCACGGCGCGCAGATCGATCGCTTCACCCGGTCGCTCATCGCCTCCGCGCTCGGGCAGCCCGCCCCCGAGGACGGCTACGCCGGCGCGTACATCGTCGACATCGCGAAATCGGTCCAGGACCAGCGCCCCGGCGCGCTCGACCTGCCCGAGGACGAGCGGAACGAAGCGTTCCGGTCGATCGGTGTGGAGCTGATGTTCGAGCACATCAAACGCACTCTGCACGACTTCGGCGTCGACTTCGACGTGTATTTCCACGAGAACTCGCTGTTCGAGTCCGGCGCCGTCGACAAGTCGGTCGAGACGCTCAAGGCCTCCGGCAACCTGTACTTCGAAGACGGCGCGTGGTGGCTCAAGAGCACCGACTACGGCGACGACAAGGATCGCGTCGTCATCAAGTCGGACGGCAACGCCGCCTACATCGCCGGCGACATCGCCTACTTCCAGAACAAGCGCTCACGCGGCTTCGACCTGTGCATCTACATGCTCGGCGCCGACCACCACGGCTACATCGCGCGGCTGAAGGCCGCTGCCGCCGCCTTCGGTGACGATCCCGACACCGTCGAGGTCATGATCGGCCAGATGGTCAATCTCGTGCGCGACGGTCAGGCCGTGAAGATGAGCAAGCGCGCCGGCACGGTCATCACACTCGACGATCTCGTCGAGGCCATCGGTGTCGACGCAGCCCGCTACTCGCTCGTGCGCTCGTCCGTGGACCAGAGCATCGACATCGATCTCGCACTGTGGGCTTCCGCCTCGAGCGAGAACCCCGTCTACTACGTGCAGTACGCGCATGCGCGGCTGGCGTCGATCGCGCGGAACGCCGCCGACCTCGGACTCAGCGGGGTGGGCGCCGACCTCGCGTTGCTCACCCACGATCGCGAAGGCGACCTGATCCGCACCATCGGCGAATACCCGCGGGTCGTCGCGAAGGCCGCGGAACTGCGCGAGCCGCACCGCGTGGCGCGCTACCTCGAAGAACTCGCCGGTACCTATCACCGGTTCTACGACGCGTGTCGCATTCTGCCGCAAGGCGACGAAGAGCCCGGCGAGCTGCACACTGCGCGTCTGGCACTGTGCGCCGCCGCGCGTCAGGTTCTTGCCAACGGACTCGGCCTCCTCGGCGTCAGCGCACCGGAGCGGATGTGAACGCGCATCCCGCGGGGCCGCGTCACGCCGAGATCCCGCACGCACCCGGCCTGCCGCAACGACCCGAGAATGCTGCAGAACTGAACGAGCTCCACCGGCACGTGTGGCCACGCAACACCAGCCGCGGCGACGACGGCGTCACTCGCATCGCCGGTGTCTCCGTCGCCGAACTCGCCGAGACCTACGGCACACCGCTGTTCGTCGTCGACGAGGACGATTTCCGATCGAGGTGCCGCGAGATCGCCGAGGCCTTCGGCCCCGCAGCGCGTGTCCACTACGCGTCCAAGGCATTCCTGTGCACCGAGATCGCCCGGTGGGTGCACCAGGAGGGACTGTGCCTCGACGTCGCATCCGGGGGTGAACTCGCCGTAGCGCTGCGCGCCGGCTTCCCGGCGCAGAAGATCGCGCTGCACGGCAACAACAAGTCCGTGGCCGAACTGCGGACCGCCGTCGAGGTCGGCGTCGGGCACATCGTGCTGGACTCGCTCGCCGAAATCGATCGCCTCGACGCCGTCGCCGGTGAGCTGGACGCCGTCCAGGACGTGCTCATCCGCGTCACCGTCGGTGTCGAAGCACACACCCACGAGTTCATCTCCACCGCGCACGAGGATCAGAAGTTCGGTCTCTCGCTGGCCGGCGGCCACGCGATGGACGCGGTGCGCCGAGTGTTCGCGGCCGACAACCTCCGCCTGGTCGGGCTGCACAGCCACATCGGTTCGCAGATCTTCGACGTCGACGGATTCGAACTCGCTGCCCACCGCGTGATCGGGCTCTTGCGCGACATCGTCGCCGAATTCGGGGTCGACAAGACCTCACAGCTGCACATCGTCGACCTCGGGGGCGGCCTCGGCATCTCGTACGTGCCGAGCGACGACCCCCCGCCGGTCACCGATCTCGCGGCAAAGCTCAACGACATCGTGCGCACCGAATCGGCTCTGGTCGGACTGCCCACACCGACCCTCGCGGTCGAACCCGGACGCGCCATCGCGGGCCCGGGCACCGTCACCCTCTACGAAGTGGGCACCATCAAGGACGTGACCGTCGGTGCCGGCCAGAGCCGGCGCTACATCAGCGTCGACGGCGGGATGAGCGACAACATCCGTACCTCGCTGTATCAGGCGGAGTACGAATCGCGCCTCGTGTCGCGGGTGAGCGAAGCCGAACCCGTCGTTGCGCGGGTGGTCGGCAAGCACTGCGAGAGCGGTGACATCATCATTCGCGACGCATGGATGCCCGCCGACATCGGCGCGGGAGATTTGCTGGCTGTGGCGGCGACCGGTGCATACTGCTACTCGATGTCCAGCAGGTACAACATGCTGACCCGCCCCGCTGTCGTGGCGGTCAAGGACGGCGTCTCGCGCATCCTGCTGCGCAGGGAAACGATCGAAGATCTGCTGAGCTTGGAGGTTACGGAGTGACCAGCACAACGGTGGAAGGTGCATCCGGGCAGCGACCCCTCGGTGTCGCGGTGCTCGGCCACGGCACCGTGGGTGCCGAGGTCGTCAACATCATCCGGGAAGACGCACTCGACCTGCAGGAACGCATCGGTGCGCCTCTCGAACTGAGGGGCGTCGCGGTGCGCGACGCCTCGTCGGATCGTGGGATTCCCGCGGAGCTCTTGACGACCGACGCGGAAGCGCTCGTCCGTCGCGACGACGTCGACCTCGTCGTCGAACTCATCGGGGGTATCGAATTGCCGCGCACGCTGGTGCGCGCCGCACTCGACGCCGGCAAGTCGGTGGTCACCGCGAACAAGGCGCTCCTCGCCGCCTACACCGGTGAACTGGCAGAGGCCGCAGAATCTCACAACGCCGACCTGTATTTCGAAGCTGCTGTCGCCGGCGCCATCCCGGTGATCCGCCCCCTGACCCAGTCGCTGGCAGGCGACCGCGTCGACCGGGTGATGGGCATCGTCAACGGCACGACGAACTACATCCTGTCCGCAATGGACGAGAGCGGTGCCGACTACGAGACGACACTGGCCGAAGCGGGTCGTCTCGGCTATGCAGAAGCCGATCCGACCGCCGACGTCGAAGGATTCGATGCGGCGGCCAAGGCAGCGATCCTCGCGTCCATCGCGTTCCACACCCGCGTGACCGCTTCCGACGTCTACCGCGAAGGCATGAGCTCGATCACCGCCGCCGACCTCACGTCGGCCCGTGCGCTCAACTGCACGATCAAGCTGCTCGCGATCTGCGAACGTATCTCCGGTCCCGACGGCCGTGACCGTGTCTCGGCGCGCGTGTATCCGGCCCTCGTGCCGCGTGAGCACCCCCTTGCGACCGTCGCCGGTGCGTTCAATGCCGTCGTCGTCGAAGCGCAGGCCGCCGGTCGGCTCATGTTCTACGGCCAGGGGGCCGGAGGGGCGCCCACCGCATCCGCCGTGATGGGTGACCTCGTCATGGCGGCGCGCAACCGCGTCCAGGGTGGCCGCGGTCCGCGCGAATCGAAGTACGCCAAGCTCGAGATCGCCCCGATGAGCGACATCGTCACCCGGTACTACGTGAACCTGCAGGTCGCCGACCGGGCCGGCGTCCTCTCCGCCGTCGCCGCCGAGTTCGCGACGCGGGGCGTCAGTATCTCCGCCGTGCGCCAGGAGGGTGCCGGCGACGGCGCTCGCCTGGTGGTGCTCACGCACCGAGCCACCGACCGGGCGCTGGCGGACACCGTAGCAGCGCTCGAGAATCTCGAATCCGTAACTGCTGTCACCAGCGTCCTGAGACTGGAGGGATCCGCCGAATGAGTGCGGTCGACAAGAACACCACCCCCGTGCACACCCCGTGGCCGGGTCTGATCGAGGCGTACCGCGGTCGCCTCCCGATCGGCGACGACTGGAAGACGGTGACGCTGCGCGAGGGCGGTACGCCGCTGCTTCCGGCGGAACGGCTCTCCGAGCTCACCGGGTGTGAAGTGCACATCAAGGTCGAAGGACTCAACCCCACGGGTTCGTTCAAGGACCGCGGCATGACCATGGCCGTCACCGAGGCGCTCGCGTCCGGTAAGCAGGCCGTACTGTGCGCCTCCACGGGTAACACCTCTGCCTCTGCCGCCGCGTACGCGTCGAAGGCCGGTATCGGATGCGCCGTCCTCGTCCCGCAGGGCAAGATCGCCATGGGCAAGCTCGCCCAGGCCGTCATGCACGGCGCGAAGATCGTTCAAGTCGAGGGAAACTTCGACGATTGCCTCGAGTTGGCCCGTAAGACCACCTCGGAGTTCGACACCATCGGTCTCGTCAACTCGGTCAACCCTGTGCGTATCGAAGGTCAGAAGACCGCGGCGTTCGAGATCGTCGACGCGCTCGGCGACGCGCCCGACGTGCACGTGCTGCCGGTCGGCAACGCCGGCAACATCACCGCGTACTGGAAGGGCTACTCCGAGTATTTCTCCGATGGGATGAGCACCCGCCGCCCGCGCATGCTCGGCGTTCAGGCGGCCGGCGCTGCCCCACTCGTCCTCGGCCATCCGGTCAACAACCCCGAGACGATCGCCACCGCGATCCGGATCGGCGCACCGGCTTCCTGGAACGGTGCTGTTGCGGCCAAGGAGGAGTCGAACGGTGCATTCCGTGCGGCCACCGACGAGGAGATCCTCGAGGCCTACCGTCTCCTCGCGAAGACCGAGTCGATCTTCGTCGAGCCTGCGTCGGCGGCGTCGATCGCGGGTCTGCTCGCGGCACGCAAGGAAGGCTGGCTCGAGCCGGGCCTGAAGATCGTGTGCACCGTCACCGGTAACGGACTCAAGGATCCCGACACCGCACTGCGTGACGTGCCCGTGGTCGAACCCATCCCGGTCGATCCCGTGGCCGTGGCATCGGCGCTCGAGCTGGCCTAGTGACCGCCTCGCCTTCCTCCGTTGGGAAACAGGACATGACGCAGACGTTGCCCGTAGGGGTCTCGGTGACAGCCCGGGTGCCGGCCTCGAGCGCCAACCTGGGACCCGGATTCGACACGCTCGGACTTGCCCTCGGGTTGTACGACGAGATCACCGTCACCACAACCGGTTCCGGCCTCGACGTGCGAGTCGAAGGGGAGGGTGCGCAGGAGGTGCCCTGGGGTCCGTCACATCTGGTGGTGCGTGCGGTCGAACGCGGACTCGAGGCTGCGGGCGTGTGGACGGACGGGCTGGATATCGTGTGCCGCAACGTCATTCCGCATTCTCGGGGCCTGGGTTCGTCGGCGTCCGCGGCGGTGGGAGGGCTTGCTGCCGCGAACGGTCTGGTGCGGAAGATCGCGCCCGAGCGCGTACTCGACTCCGCGCAGCTCGTGCAGCTGGCGTCGGAATTCGAGGGGCATCCGGACAATGCGTCGGCCAGCGTGCTGGGTGGTGCTGTCGTGTCGTGGAGCGAGGCCGAGGTCGACTCGGAGCGTCGTGTTTACAGGGCGGTGTCGCTGAGGGTGCACCCGTCGATCAGAGCCGTCGCGCTCGTTCCGTCCGTCCGGTCGTCGACCGCTCACACCCGTGGGCTGTTGCCCGACCTGGTGCCACATCGTGACGCCGCGTTCAACGTCAGTCGCGCTGCACTCGCGGTCGTCGCGCTCACGGAGCGGCCCGATCTGCTGATGCAGGCAACCGAGGACCTGCTCCATCAGGCGCAGCGCGCTCCGGCACTGCCCCTGACAACCAAGTGGATCTCGATTCTTCGCGGCGCAGGAATTGCGGCCACCGTGTCGGGTGCGGGACCTACGGTTCTCGCCTTGGCGACCGAGCCGATCCCCGCGGAACTACGCGCAGCCGCGGAAGCGGACGATCTCACCGTGCTCGATCTCGCCATCGCCGGCGGGGTTCAGGTCGACTGACCACCACGCCTACGATCGCAACTGCAACGGCCGGCCCGCAATATCGGGCCGGCCGTTGCAGTCGATGCCTGCGATCGTGTGCGGTCGGGAGTGGCGCATCACACACGAACCTCGCGTCACACAGATTCTTGCCCTACGTGCAGAACGCCGCTATCCTGAGGAAGTCCGCACGTCGTGCGCTCGTGTCGCCGGGTTCTCCAGGACATTCACTCCAGCTCCATCGGGGCGTCCGATCCTGGGTCGATCCTCACCTGATCCCGATCCGGGGAATGGGACAAGACCGTACCTAACCGACATCGGTGGGGTGGCGGACGTGCCGACCGTTCGACTTCCGTGAACTCGTACGGCAAATCCCAGCTCAGTGGATGAAGCTGATCTGCGGAACGAACCCTCGACTCTGCATGAGTGGGCGAGGGAAGGAAAGGATCTCCGTGACAGATACGGACCTGATCGCTACACCAGCTTCCGACGATTCTGCACAGTCCTCGCGTGGAGCCCGTCGTGGCACCGGGCTTGCGGGCATGGTGCTCGTCGAGTTGAGGGCGCTCGCTGCCGAACTCGGCATCAAGGGCACGTCGGGAATGCGCAAGGGCGACCTCATCGCTGCGATCAAGGAAAAGCAGGGGAGCGGTGCTCAGAACGCCCCCGCTGGTGCCAAGAGCGCTCCCGCTACCAAGGCAAAGGCCGAGCCCGCCCAGGCTCCTACCGAAACCCCGGCCGAGGCTCCTACCGAGAGTGCAGAGGAAGCAGCGAGCCGCCCTGCGCGTACCCGCCGCACCCGCACTGCCGAGGCAACCCTGGACGAATCCGCCCAGGCCGTGGCCCCTGTAGAGAAGGCTGCCCCCGCCGAGAAGTCGGCAGCGGCCGAGAAGCCCGCCGCGGATGCGCAGCCGTCCGACTCGGACGACGATGCACCCCGCCGGGGTCGTCAGCGTCGCGGTCGTCGCGGTGCGGATCAGCAGGACCAGAACCAGAAGGGCGAGACGCAGGCAACCGGCGACTCGCACACCGCCGACGCCGAACGTGGTGGTGAGTCCCGTGATCGGTCGAACGACCGCGGGAAGTCCCAGGACCGCACCGATTCCGAAGGTGGACGCCAGCGCGGCGATCGTAACCAGGGTGACCGCAACCAGGGCGACCGCAACCAGGGCGACCGGAACCGCGACGATCGCAACCAGGGCGACCGCAACCAGGGCCCCCGTCAGGACAACCGCGACAATCGTGGAGACGACGACGAGGAAGGCGGCCGCGGTCGTCGGGGTCGTCGTTTCCGGGAGCGTCGTCGTGGACGCGACCGCGGCGAATCCGGGGGCGGAGATTCGCGCGAACCCGAGATTCGGGAAGACGACGTCCTCCAGCCGGTCGCGGGCATCCTCGACGTGCTCGACAACTACGCGTTCGTGCGGACCTCCGGCTACCTCGCCGGCCCGAACGACGTGTATGTGTCGATGAACATGGTGCGTAAGAACGGCCTTCGCCGGGGCGACGCCATCACCGGTGCAGTGCGGGTTCCGCGCGAGGGTGAGCAGGCCAACCAGCGCCAGAAGTTCAACCCTCTGGTGCGGCTGGACACCGTCAATGGTGGTGAGGTCGACGCATCCAAGCGTCGGCCCGAGTTCAACAAGCTCACCCCGTTGTACCCGAATCAGCGCCTGCGCCTCGAGACACAGCAGAACATTCTCACCACGCGTGTGATCGACCTGGTCATGCCGATCGGTAAGGGACAGCGCGCGCTCATCGTGTCGCCTCCGAAGGCCGGTAAGACCACCGTGCTGCAGGACATCGCCAACGCGATCGCCGTCAACAACCCCGAGTGCTACCTGATGGTGGTCCTGGTCGACGAGCGTCCAGAAGAGGTCACCGACATGCAGCGCTCGGTGAAGGGTGAGGTCATCGCCTCGACCTTCGACCGGCCGCCGTCAGACCACACCTCCGTTGCCGAGCTCGCGATCGAGCGTGCGAAGCGACTGGTCGAAATGGGACGCGACGTGGTGGTCCTGCTCGACTCGATCACCCGCCTCGGCCGCGCGTACAACAACTCGTCGCCCGCATCGGGACGAATCCTCTCCGGTGGTGTCGACTCGACCGCGCTGTACCCGCCGAAGCGTTTCCTCGGCGCTGCGCGCAACATCGAGAACGGTGGGTCGCTCACGATCATCGCGACCGCGATGGTCGAGACCGGCTCGACCGGTGACACGGTGATCTTCGAGGAGTTCAAGGGCACCGGCAACGCCGAGCTCAAGCTCGATCGCAAGATCGCCGAGCGTCGTGTGTTCCCCGCGGTGGACGTCAATCCGTCGGGTACGCGTAAGGACGAGCTCCTCATGAGCCCCGACGAGTTCGCAGTCGTGCACAAGCTGCGTCGCGTGCTGTCGGGTCTGGACTCGCACCAGGCGATCGATCTACTGATCGATCGGCTCAAGAAGTCCAAGACGAATATCGAGTTCCTCATGCAGGTCGCGAAGACCGCACCGGGAGCACTGGAAGACTGACGTGGGGGCCCGGGAATTTTTCCCGGGCCCGTACGTTTGGCATAATCGAACGGCTCAGTCCGGTTCCGGTTCACGTCTTCGATCGGCGAAGGCGACCCGGCGACCACGAAAGGGACACCATGAAGGCAGGAATCCACCCCAACTACCAGGTGACGACCGTCGTCTGCGGTTGCGGTAACACGTTCGAGACCCGCAGCACGTCCGAGTCCGGCCGTGTCAACGTCGAGGTGTGCTCCAACTGCCACCCGTTCTACACGGGCAAGCAGAAGATCCTCGACACCGGTGGACGCGTCGCGCGCTTCGAGGCTCGCTACGGCAAGCGCGCACCGAAGAAGGCTGCGGCCGACAGCTAGCTGCAATGCCGACGCCCGGTTCTGTCCTCGTACAGGCCGGGCGTCGGCATTTTTTCGTTCCCGACCGAGGGACGGATCCTGCAGAGAGCCCGATTCCTGCAGAACACAGCACTTTCACGACTAGAGCGGAGCGAACCCATGGCGGGGCAGACCAAGCCGTCGGCCATCGACGACATCCTGGCCGAGCACGCGGGTCTGGAGCAGCAGCTGTCCGACCCGTCGCTGCACGACGACCCGTCAGCTGCCCGTAAGGTGGGTAAGCGGTTCGCCGAGCTCGCGCCGATCATGGCGACCTACACGAAATTGACTGCGGCACGTGACGACCTCGAGGCTGCCCGTGAACTTGCCGCCGACGACTCCTCGTTCGCCGCCGAGGTTCCGGACCTCGAAGAGCGCGTTTCCGAGCTGGACAAGACACTCACCGACCTGCTCGCTCCGCGTGACCCCCACGACGGCGACGACGTGGTGCTCGAGGTCAAGTCCGGTGAGGGCGGCGAAGAGTCCGCGTTGTTCGCTGCAGATCTCGCTCGCATGTACACACGTTTCGCAGAGCGCGCCGGATGGCGTGTCGAAGTCCTCGGAGCCACCTATTCCGATCTCGGTGGCTACAAGGATGTGACCCTGTCGATCAAGTCCAAGACCGACGTGCGTGACGGCGTGTGGTCGCGGCTCAAGTTCGAAGGCGGCGTCCACCGAGTCCAGCGAGTCCCGGTGACGGAATCGCAGGGCCGTGTGCACACGTCGGCGGCCGGCGTGTTCATCTACCCCGAGCCCGACGAGGTCGAAGAAGTCCAGATCGACGAGACCGACCTGCGCATCGACGTTTACCGCTCGTCCGGTAAGGGCGGTCAGGGCGTCAACACCACCGACTCCGCTGTGCGCATCACCCACCTGCCCACGGGCATCGTCGTGACCTGCCAGAACGAGCGCTCACAGCTGCAAAACAAGGCCCGCGCGATGCAGGTGCTCGCTGCGCGCCTGCAGGCGGCGGCAGAAGAGGCTGCGGACGCCGAAGCATCGGCCGGTCGCGCCAGCCAGGTGCGCACCGTCGACCGCTCCGAACGGATCCGCACCTACAACTTCCCGGAGAACCGGATCACCGATCACCGGATCGGGTTCAAGGCCCACAACCTCGACGCTGTGCTCGACGGTGAGATGGATGCGCTGCTCGACGCGTTGGGTACTGCAGATCGAGAGGCCCGGCTCGCGGCGGAATGATCGTCGGAACCGGACCTCTCGTCGAGTGGACGGTTCTTATCCTTCGTCCGCTTCGCCCTCGTCCGCCTCGCCCGGCACCTGAGCGATGTCGATGCCGGGGAGCAGGAAGCACTGCTCACCTGCTTCGTTTTCATGCATACCCCAGATCGCAGCCAGAACCGTTCCGGCCTCGGGTTCGGTCAGCGCGGCGGGGGCTCCCCACAGACCTTCCGTCGATTCCAGAGTGGCCGTGCCGGTCACTCCGGTGTTGACGTTGATCCAGGACACTGTCCCGCCGCCGACACTCTGCTGGTTGACGACATAGAGGACTTCGTCGCCCTCGACGGCGTCGTTCTCGGTGTGTGTCAACGACTGGGTCTCCGCGATTCCCGCAGGGCACAGCACCGGTATCGGCTGGAAGTCGATGGGTGCAGCCGCTCCGGTGCCGCTCCCCGCGAATACTGCCGCACCGCCCATCGCGACCACTGCCGCGGCGCGGACAGCGCGTGATGTGTTCTTGTTCATGACACTCCTTTCGGTTTCCCCAACCTCCGGGACGTTATCGACGATGTGGTGTCGGATGTGGCGAAGTAGACCTATCCGTGTTCTGTTCGTGACCGCATGGGACCCTGTACTCGTGAGTCGTCAACCACTGCGCCTGGCCATCATCGACGCCGTATCGGTGCTCGAAGAAGCGGGTGTCCCGAGCCCCCGTGTGGACGCCGAGTTGCTCGCTGCTCACCTCCTCGGAATCGAACGCACCCGCCTCGGTCTGGTGCCTCTCGTCGACCCCGCGATGGTCGATGCATATCGGGCAATGATCGCGCAGCGGGCAAAACGGATCCCCCTCCAATACATCACCGGAACGTCGCCGATGGGTGCGATCGATCTTGCCGTCGGTCCCGGTGTCTTCGTCCCACGGCCGGAGACCGAACTGCTACTCGGGTGGGCCCTGGCATTTCTCGAACAGTACGACCGACGCAACCCCGTCGTGCTCGATCTGTGTACCGGATCCGGCGCCCTTGCCCTGGCGATCGCGAACGCTCGCCCCGATGCGGTGGTGCACTCCGTCGAACTCGAACCGAAAGCTCTCGCGTGGGCACGGCGCAATGCCGAGACCCGGGCGCGTGAAGGCGACACCCCCATCGTCCTGCATCAGGGCGATGTGACCGATCGAGGCCTGCTCGCGTCGCTCGAAGGCATCGTCGACGTGGTCGTGTCCAATCCGCCGTACATTCCCGAGGGTGCGGAACTCGATCCGGAAGTGATCGATCACGACCCGCACTCGGCACTATTCGGTGGGCCGGACGGACTCTCGGTGATCAAGCCGATGATCTCCAATGTCGCCCGATGGCTACGGATCGGGGGAGCGGTGGCCGTCGAACACGACGACACCAACGGAGGGCAGGTCGCAGCCCTGTTCTCCGGACGTCGGGTTTTCGGTGACGTGGCCGAGCATCCGGATCTGGCGGGCAAACCGCGGTTCGTCGTTGCGCGGCGAGTCCCGACGGAACGGGAGGCGAGTCGTGCGAAGCCGGTACCGGCGGCCGAGTCCGACTGAACGCGCTCGGCGAACGGGGCCGATCTTCGGGGACCCCGACGCGAGTGGAAGGATGGCGATGTGAGCACTGTGTACGACTGCAATCAGCCCGATTCGCGTTCCGTAGGCCTGAATGCCGCCCGGGGTTCGCTCAAAGCGGGTCGTCTCGTCGTCGTCCCGACCGACACGCTCTACGGCCTCGCTGCAGATGCGTTCGACAGCTCGGCGGTTTCAGCACTGCTGCGCGCAAAGGGTCGCGGTCGTGACATGCCGGTCCCCGTTCTGGTGGGATCGTGGACGACGATCGACGGGCTCGTCACCACGGTGCGTCCGGAAGCCCGCGAACTCATCAGGGCCTTCTGGCCGGGTGGATTGAGCCTCGTGGTTCACGCTGCACCGTCGCTCGCCTGGGATCTCGGCGACACCCGCGGAACCGTGATGCTCCGGATGCCGCTGCATCCTGTGATTCTCGAGCTCCTCCGTGAGGTGGGACCGCTCGCGGTCTCGAGTGCGAACGTGTCCGGGCAACCGCCCGCGACGACGGTCACCGAGGCGCGGGAGCAGCTCGGGGAGTCCGCATCCGTATATCTGGACGGGGGGCCGGCCGAGCACGGGGTTGCCTCGACCATCGTCGACCTGACCGGTAACCGGCCGCGCATCATCCGTGAAGGCGCCGTATCCGCCGAAGCCATCGCGGAGGTGCTGGGCGACGACGCCGAGCGTCTGCGCACCGGCGGGGAGTGACGGTGGAGGACAGGAGTTCGTGACTTCAGTCGACTCAGCGGCCGTGGTGCTCGCCCAATCGGGGCAGGGCGCCGGAGTGCCGATCCGAGAGTTGCTTCTCGTTCTCCTCACCGCGGCGGTGGTGACGTTCCTTTCCACCGGTCTCATCCGCATCCTCGCGACCAAATTCGGGGCTGTCGCGAAGCCGCGCGACCGCGATGTGCACGTGACGCCCACGCCCCGAATGGGCGGTGTGGGCATCTATCTCGGTCTCGTCGTCGGAATCCTTTTCGCACAACAACTTCCTGCCCTCACTCGCGGTTTCGAGTACACGCCCGACATGGGCGCGGCATTGGTGTCGGCGACGATCATCGTGCTCGTCGGCATCGTCGACGACAGGTGGGGGCTCGACGCGCTCACCAAGTTCGTCGGACAGGTGACCGCGGCGGGCGTGCTCGCGGTGATGGGCGTGAGCTGGCTCGTCATCTACAACCCTTTCAGCGGTTCGACGCTTGTGCTCGACCAGCTGCAGGGCGCTCTGCTCACTGTTGCGGTGGCTGCCGTGACGATCAACGCGATGAACTTCGTCGACGGCCTCGACGGCCTCGCGGCCGGCCTGGGGCTGATCGCCGCGGTGGCGATCTGCATCTTCTCGGTGGGTCTGCTACTCGATCAGGGCGGCGACGTCGCTGCATATCCACCGGCGTTGATCGCCGCCGCGCTCGCGGGCGCCTGCCTCGGATTCCTGCCCCACAATTTTCAGCCCGCCCGGATCTTCATGGGCGACTCGGGATCGATGCTGATCGGCCTGATGCTCGCGGCCGTCTCGACCAGTGCGTCCGGCCGGATCCCTCTCAGCGCCTATGGTTCCCGCGATCTGCTCGGTCTGCTGTCGCCGCTGATCCTGGTGGGCGCGGTGACGTTCATTCCGATCCTCGACCTGCTGCTCGCCATCGTCCGCCGCACACGCGCCGGTGTGAGCCCGTTCAGCCCGGACAAGATGCATCTCCATCACCGACTGCTGCAGATCGGTCACTCCCACCGCAGGGTCGTGCTGCTGTTGTACTTGTGGGTCGGAGTCCTCGCGTTCGGTGCGGTGGGGTCTGCTCTGCTCGACCGGACGGCCGTCGTGCTCCTGACGGCAGGTGGGCTGGTGTTCGCCCTGGTCGTCACTGCGGTGCCCTCGCTGCGTCATCATGACGGCGACGGCGGTGGCGGCGGCCGGACCGGGCGTCATAAACGCGTCCGTTAGGCTCGGTGATCGTGAGCTCTCCTGATCAGCACGGTTCCGATCCGATCCTGCCCGCGCTGCCCGACTCGTCGGCCCCGATGCGCGCAGCAGTCCGCTACGGCGTGCTGGGTCTGCTTGCGCTCACCGTGATCGCGGCGGTGATCGGTTACCTCGTCGCCGATCTTCCCGGAGTGTGGGGAGCCTTGATCGGAGCAGCCGTCGGTGGGGGATTCATCCTGTTCACCGCGCTGGGAGTGCTCCTGACAGCGAAGCTTCCGGCGATCACTGCGGGTGCTGTCCTGCTCGGGACGTGGCTCCTCAAGCTCATTCTGGCGATCGTCGTGATGGTCCTGCTGAAGCCGCTGGATTTCTACAGCAAGGGCGCGCTGGTTCTCACGATCGTGTTCGCGTTGATCATCGTGCTCGGAGCCGAGACCTACGGCGTGCTGTCGCAGCGTGCCCTGTATGTCGAGCCCCGTTCGTCCGGCGACGATGGAACCGCCGAGAACGACACGCAGTAGTAGATGCGTTTGTCAATTACTTCCCAGCAAGAACCCCACCTACGCACTGTCGTAGAACAGTTGATAGTGTGAGCCCTACGCGAGTGGCACTGTGTGCACCTACTGGGTGAGCGCGAGCAGTTGTCACTTGGTAGGTGGCCGTGTTCAAATGGCCGCCGAGTCGACGAGAGTCGCCGACAACGGCAGAAGCGGAACCGAGTACTGCGGTTCGGAGCACTGGCGCACACGCGAGCCGACCTGGTCGACTTGTTGGATCGTCAATGTCCGATCGACCCGCAGACGGCAATGCCTGCGGCCGACTACGGGAGAGAGCGCTGAGCGTCACCACCTTGGCAGCCGGAGAATTCCACGCGCCGTCACTAGCTGATTTTTTCCCACCGGCAGTCCTGTTCGAAGGTACCCCCTTCGAGATGGACCGGCTGATGATCATCCGCGTCGCCATGGCAGTGATCGTTGCGCTGTTCTTCGTTCTGGCGATGCGCAGCCCGAAGATCGTGCCCCGCGGCGTTCAGAACGTCGCCGAGATCATGCTCGACTTCGTCCGGATTCACATCGCCGAAGACATCCTCGGTAAGGAACAAGGGCGTCGATTCCTTCCGGTGATCGTCACCATCTTCTTCTTGGTGGTCGGGTTGAACCTGACAGCGGTCATCCCGTTCATCAATATCTCGTCGAATGCACGAATCGGTATGCCGATCGTCCTCGCCGCGCTCGCTTACATCGTGTTCAACTACGTGGGCATCAAGAAGTACGGATTCTTCCGTTACGTGAAGAGCAGCATCGTCGTTCCGAACCTGCCGCCGGCTCTCCATTTGCTGGTGGTCCCGATCGAGTTCGTCTCGACCTTCATCCTGAGGCCGTTCACCCTCACCATTCGTCTCATGGCCAACATGCTGGCCGGCCACATCATGCTCGTGCTGTTCTTCAGCGCCACGCAGTTCTTCTTCTTCGATTCCGACGGATTCATGAAGGTGTTCGGCATCGGCTCCCTAATCGGCGGCATCGCGTTCACCTTCTTCGAGCTGCTCGTGATCGTTCTGCAGGCCTACATCTTCGCGCTGCTCACCGCGGTGTACATCGACATGGCACTGCATGCAGAAGAGCATTAGCACGCCGATCAGCACGACCGACAGAAACACACAGACTGACTCGGTTGCCGACCCCCGGGGCCGAGCCACAAGAAAGGGAATGGAACACCAATGAGCGTTGCGCTTCAGGCAGCAGACGTCCTCGCCCAGCAGGAGACCACTTTCAGCGGTCTCGGTGCGGTCGGCTACGGCCTCGCCGCCATCGGCCCCGGCATCGGCATCGGCATCGTCGTCGGCAAGGCGATCGAGGGCATGGCCCGTCAGCCCGAGATGGCCGGACAGCTGCGCACCACGATGTTTCTCGGTATCGCATTCACCGAGGCCCTGGCCCTGATCGGCATCGTCGCCGGCTTCATCTTCTGATTCGACGACCACCATGGCTGACAGCATCCTGATTCTCGCGGCAGAGGAAGGGGAGATCCCCAATCCCCTCCTCCCCGCGACGTACGACATCGTCTGGTCGCTGGTCGCCCTGATCATCGTCGGTTTCGTCTTCTGGAAGTACGTACTTCCGATGTTCCAGAAGGTGCTCGACGAGCGTTCGGAGCTGATCGAAGGCGGCATCAAGAAGGCGGAGGAAGCCCAGGCAGAGGCGAAGGAGGCGCTCGAGCAGTACCGCGCTCAGCTCGCCGAAGCCCGCACCGAGGCTGCACAGATCCGCGAGGAGGCCCGCACACAGGGCCAGCAGATCATCGCCGATATGAAGGTTCAGGCACAGGAGGAGAGCGACCGCATCGTCGCTGCCGGGCACAACCAGCTGCAGGCCCAGCGCCAGCAGATCGTGGCCGAACTCCGGAGCGACCTCGGTCGCAGCTCGGTGGATCTCGCCGAGAAGATCATCGGCGAGTCGCTCGCCGACGACGTCAAGCGTGCCGGCTCGATCGATCGGTTCCTCAACGAACTCGACTCCCTCAGCGCTGACTCTGCATCCGGAAAGTGAGCACAATGTACGCAGCAAGCCGTGAGGCACTCGCTCATACGCGGTCCGCACTGCAGTCCGCCTTGGGCTCGGGTGCCGAGACTGCCGCTGCGGCTCAGGCCGGCTCGGAACTGCTCTCGGTGGTCGAGGCGCTCGACAGCCAGCGAACCCTTCGCGGTGCGCTGGCCGACGCCTCGGCCCCCGCGGCCATTCGCGAGACGTTGGCCGAGCAGGTCTTCGGGAGCAAGGTTTCGGCCCCAGCTCTCGCGACCGTGAAAGCCGCGGTGGGCCAGGACTGGTCGGCGCAATCCGACCTGACCAACTCGCTCGTGCAGCTCGGTCGTGAGTCCCTGCTCAAAGCAGCAGCGAACCAGGACCAGCTCGACACCGTCGAGGACGAGCTCTTCCGGCTCGGCCGCATTGTGGCGGGCAACGGCGAACTGGAGCAGGCGCTTTCCGACCGGAACACGTCGGTGGACACCAAGCGCGAGCTCCTCTCGCGACTGCTCTACGGCAAGTCGACGGCAATCACCTCGACTCTCGCCGTGCATGCGGTGGGTCGCCTGAAAGCGTCCCCGGCCGACACGTTCGACGAGTTGTCGGCACTTGCGGCAACCCAGCGCGACCGGGCCGTGGCCCATGTGCGCAGCGCGGCCGCTCTCAACGAAGAGCAGTCGAGCCGGCTTGCCGCGACGCTGACTCGCGTCTACGGGAAGCCTGTGACGGTACACGTCGAGGTCGATCCCGAGCTTCTCAGTGGATTGGTCGTCCGGGTGGGCGACGAGGTCATCGACGGTACGGCGGCGGGGCGACTCGCAGCAGTGCGCAAGAGCCTCACGTAGTCCACTTCCGAACACACACATAGATCTTTTCGAAGACCAGATACCGAGAGCAGGAAGAACATGGCGGAGCTGACGATCTCCTCCGACGAGATCCGTAGCGCGATTGACAATTACACCGCGAGCTACTCCCCGGAGGCCTCCCGCGAGGAGGTCGGCGTCGTCGTCGATACCAGTGACGGCATCGCGCACATCAGCGGTCTGCCGTCGGCGATGGCCAACGAGCTGCTGGAGTTCCCCGGTGGTGTGCTCGGCGTGGCCCTCAACCTCGAGGCAACCGAGATCGGTGCCGTGATCCTTGGTGACTACCAGGGCATCGCGGAAGGCCAGGAAGTCAAGCGGACCGGCGACGTGCTGTCGGTGCCGGTGAGCGACAACTTCCTCGGACGCGTCGTGAACCCGCTCGGTCAGCCGATCGACGGCCTCGGCGACATCGAAGCCGACGAGACCCGCGCCCTCGAGCTGCAGGCCGCATCGGTGCTGGAACGCCAGCCCGTCGAGGAGCCGCTCCAGACCGGCATCAAGGCCATCGACGCGATGACCCCGATCGGTCGTGGACAGCGTCAGCTCGTCATCGGCGACCGCAAGACGGGCAAGACCGCCGTCTGCATCGACGCGATCCTGAACCAGAAGGCGAACTGGGAGTCGGGCGACCCGAAGCAGCAGGTCCGCTGCATCTACGTCGCTATCGGCCAGAAGGGTTCGACCATCGCGGGCGTCAAGCAGGCCCTCGAGGAGAACGGCGCGATGGAATACACCACCATCGTCGCGGCTCCGGCGTCCGACTCGGCCGGCTTCAAGTGGCTCGCTCCCTACACCGGTTCGGCTCTCGGTCAGCACTGGATGTACCAGGGCAAGCACGTCCTCGTGGTGTTCGACGACCTCACCAAGCAGGCCGAGGCCTACCGTGCCATCTCCCTGCTGCTGCGTCGCCCGCCGGGCCGTGAGGCATACCCCGGCGACGTCTTCTACCTGCACTCGCGTCTGCTCGAGCGCTCCGCCAAGCTGTCCGACGAACTCGGTGGCGGCTCGCTGACGGCTCTGCCGATCATCGAGACCAAGGCGAACGACGTCTCGGCGTACATCCCGACCAACGTCATCTCCATCACCGACGGCCAGGTCTTCCTCGAGTCCGACCTCTTCAACAAGGGCGTCCGTCCGGCGATCAACGTCGGTATCTCGGTCTCCCGTGTCGGTGGTGCCGCACAGACCAAGGGCATGAAGAAGGTCTCCGGCTCGCTGCGTCTCGAGCTCGCGCAGTTCCGTGAGCTCGAAGGTTTCGCGGCCTTCGCATCCGACCTCGACGCTGCGTCGAAGGCTCAGCTCGAGCGCGGCCAGCGTCTGGTCGAGCTGCTCAAGCAGGACCAGTACTCGCCCATCGCTGTCGAGGACCAGATCGTGTCGATCTACCTCGCCGGTGAGGGTGTCTTCGACTCCGTTCCGGTCGGCGACATCCGTCGCTTCGAGGCAGAGCTCCTCGAGGACCTGCACCGCAACGCTGCAGGAGCCTATGAGCAGATCGCCGGTGGCAAGGCGCTGACCGACGAGTCGGCCGATGCCTTCAAGACCGCGACCGAGAAGTTCAAGGAAGGCTTCATCGCCTCCGACGGCAGCCGCGTCGTGAACGACCCGGAGGCAGAGACGCTCGGAGCCGACGAGGTCGAGCAGGAGCAGGTCTCCATCAAGCGCACCTCCGTCCGCAAGTGAGCGTGGAGACCATGACCCAGCGTCCAGTGAAGGGAGTGTGATCGACGAATGGCGAACTTGCGTGAACTCCGCTCGCGGATCAAGTCGGTCAACTCGACCAAGAAGATCACCAAGGCGCAGGAACTGATCGCGACGTCGCGCATCACGAAGGCCCAGGCCCGAGTGGCAGCATCCAAGCCGTACGCCGAGGAGATCACCAAGGTCCTCTCGGAACTGGCGAGCGCGTCCGCGTCGTTGGATCACCCCCTGCTCAACGAGCGCGAGAACCCGAAACGTGCCGCTGTGCTGGTCGTGACCAGCGACCGCGGTATGGCCGGTGGTTACAACTCCAACGTCCTCAAGGAGGCGGAGGAGCTCCGCCAGTTGCTGATCAGTGAGGGCAAAGAGCCCGTGCTGTATGTGCTGGGCGGTAAAGGTTTGGCGTTCTACACATTCCGCGAGCGTCCTGTCGCGGGTGCGTGGACCGGGTTCTCGCAGGAGCCCCGGTACACCGACGCTGCGAAGGCGAGCCGTCACCTGGTCGAGCTGTTCATGGCCGGTTCCGGTTCCGAGGTTCCCGCTCCCAACGGAGAAGGCACCATCGAGGGCGTCGACGAGCTCCATATCGTCTACACCCGGTTCGTGTCCATGCTGACCCAGACCCCCGAGGTGCGTCGCATGGCGCCTCTCGAGGTGAGCGTCACCGAGGACGAGATCGAACTGGGCGAAGACATGCTCACCGACGGTCATCGCAGTTCCGGACCTCAGCCCGACTACAACTTCGAGCCCGAAGCGGGGACGCTCCTTGCCGCGCTTCTGCCGAAGTACATCAGCACGCGGATCTTCGCGTCGCTGCTGGACGCAGCCGCGTCCGAGTCGGCTGCCCGTCGTACCGCGATGAAGGCCGCAACCGACAACGCCACGGAACTGGTGAACACCCTCAGCCGTCAGGCGAACCAGGCCCGCCAGGCCCAGATCACCCAGGAAATCAGCGAGATCGTCGGCGGTGCCGGTGCGCTCGCCTCGAGTGCAGGAAGTGACTGAACCACAATGACCGCAGCAGTTACCGACAACAACGCCGGTGCGGCGTCGGCCCTGGCCGGGCGCGTCGTCCGCGTCATCGGCGCCGTCGTCGACGTGGAATTCCCGCGTGGCGCCGTACCCGAGCTGTTCAACGCCCTGAACGCAGAGGTCACTCTGCCGTCCGTGGCGAAGACCCTGACCCTCGAGGTCGCGCAGCACCTGGGTGACAACCTGGTCCGCACGATCTCCATGCAGCCGACCGACGGTCTGGTGCGCGGCGCAGCCGTCACCGACTCCGGTCGCCCGATTTCAGTGCCCGTCGGCGACGTCGTCAAGGGCCACGTGTTCAACGCCCTCGGCGACTGCCTCGACACCCCGGGCCTCGGTCGCGATGGCGAGCAGTGGGGCATCCACCGCAAGCCCCCGGCCTTCGACCAGCTCGAGGGCAAGACCGAGATCCTCGAGACCGGCATCAAGGTCATCGACCTGCTGACCCCGTACGTCAAGGGCGGCAAGATCGGTCTGTTCGGTGGTGCCGGTGTCGGCAAGACTGTTCTGATCCAGGAGATGATCACCCGTATCGCGCGTGAGTTCTCCGGTACGTCGGTGTTCGCCGGCGTCGGTGAGCGCACCCGTGAGGGCACCGACCTCCACCTCGAAATGGAAGAGATGGGCGTCCTCCAGGACACCGCCCTTGTCTTCGGCCAGATGGACGAGCCGCCGGGAACGCGTATGCGCGTCGCCCTGTCCGCACTGACCATGGCGGAGTACTTCCGCGATGTTCAGGGCCAGGACGTCCTGCTGTTCATCGACAACATCTTCCGTTTCACCCAGGCCGGTTCCGAGGTGTCGACCCTTCTCGGTCGTATGCCTTCCGCCGTGGGTTACCAGCCGACGCTGGCGGACGAGATGGGTGAGCTCCAGGAGCGCATCACCTCGACCCGTGGCCGCTCGATCACCTCGCTGCAGGCGATCTACGTCCCCGCCGACGACTACACCGACCCGGCGCCCGCGACCACCTTCGCGCACCTCGATGCGACCACCGAGCTTTCGCGTCCGATTTCGCAGATGGGTATCTACCCCGCTGTGGACCCGCTGACGTCGACGTCGCGCATCCTGGAGCCGGGCATCGTCGGAGCGGATCACTTCCGCGTCGCCAACGAGGTCAAGCGGATCCTGCAGAAGTACAAGGAACTGCAGGACATCATCGCCATCCTCGGTATGGACGAGCTCTCCGAAGAGGACAAGGTCACGGTCAACCGTGCGCGTCGCCTTCAGAAGTTCCTCGGCCAGAACTTCATCGTCGCCGAGAAGTTCACCGGTCAGCCGGGCTCCGTCGTGCCGCTGGCCGACACCATCGAGGCATTCGACCGCGTCTGCAAGGGCGAGTTCGATCACCTGCCCGAGCAGGCGTTCAACAGCTGCGGTGGACTCGACGACGTCGAGGCCGCAGCCAAGAAGATCGCCGGGAAGTAGGCCGCGATGGCTGAAATGACCGTGGACGTCGTCGCTGTCGAGGAGCGCCTGTGGTCCGGTGCGGCGACTCTGGTCACCGCCCAGACCACCGAAGGTGAGATCGGCGTCATGGCCGGTCACGAACCGGTTCTCGGCCAGCTCGTCGAGGGCGGCGTCGTGTCGATCAAGACCGCGGACGGTGAGCGTATCGTCCTCGCGGTGCACGGTGGGTTCCTCTCGGTGACCGCGACGACCGTGACCGTGCTTGCGGAGTCGGCAGACCTCGTGGAGTCGATCGATATCGAGGCCGCCAAGGTGGTTCTGGCCGAAAGCCAGGACGAAGCCGAGATCGCGGTGGCCAAGGGCCGCCTGCGGGCCGTCGAGCGAGCCTGAGCCAGGCAACCGGAAAGCCGCGACGGAGCCGACGAGCAGTGTCAGTAGGAATGATCGTTCTCATCATCCTGGTGGTGCTGCTCGCGGCCTCCGTCGCGGCTTTTCTTTTTCGTTTCAGCAAGCTTCGCAGGGGTGGTACCGCCGCCATCGTGCGGGTCATGCCTCGCGCCGATGGCGCCGGTTGGAGACACGGGATCATCCGTTACGGCGACAACACGCTTGTCTTCTACAAATTGTCGAGCATCAAGCCCGGCCCGGACTCACGAATGAGTCGGCAGGGGATCGAGGTGCGATCTCGTCGCGCTCCCGAAGGGAGCGAATTCGACATCATGACCGACGACATCGTCATTCTCGAGATCGTCGACAACGCCGCCACCTACGAGGTGGCACTCGACAGCGGCGCGCGCACCGCGTTCCTGTCCTGGCTCGAGTCCAGGCCTGACGAACGTTCGCAGCGCCGCCGTCTCGGGTGAACCGACCCCGTTACGCGCCTGCGCCGGGCTTCCAGAGCACATCGCCGTCCGGGTTCGTGAGTCGGCTGAGGATGAACAGCAGATCCGACAACCGGTTGAGATACTTCGCAGGAAGAACGTTCGTGTCGTCGGGTGCAGCCTCGACGGCCGCCCAGGCAGAGCGTTCCGCACGGCGAGCAACGGTGCGTGCCGTGTGCAGTAGTGCTGCGGCTGGTGTGCCGCCGGGCAGAATGAACGAATTGAGCGGCTCCAGCTCTTCGTTGAATTCGTCGCACCAGTGCTCGAGCCGGTCGATGTACTCCTGAGTGATCCGCAGCGGGGGATACTTGGGGTTCTCGACGACCGGAGTGGACAGGTCGGCTCCTGCGTCGAACAGATCGTTCTGAATCTGCTGGATCACCGGAATCACCCGATCTGGAACAGACCCGAGCGCGAGCGCGACACCGAGTGCGGCGTTCGTCTCGTCGCAGTCGGCGTACGCGATCAGCCGGGCATCGGTCTTCGAGACTCGGGAGAAGTCGCTGAGACCTGTAGTTCCGTCGTCGCCGGTGCGGGTATAGATCCTTGTGAGGTGGACAGCCATGGCCGCCACGGTACCGGCTCCGGTGTACTCCGAGAGACCTGGTTACGCTGTGTCGTTGTGAGTGAACGCTTTCTTGTGACCGGCGGCAGCCGGCTGGTCGGTGACGTCTGTGTCGGCGGTGCCAAGAACAGTGTGCTCAAACTGATGGCAGCGGCCCTCCTGGCCGAGGGCACCAGTACGATCACGAATTGCCCCGACATCCTCGACGTCCCGCTGATGGCCGAAGTGCTGCGCGGACTCGGCTGCGAGGTCGTGCTCGAGGGCGACGAAGTGCGTATCACGACACCTGCGCAGCCCGAGTACCACGCCGATTTCGCTGCGGTGCGGCAGTTCCGTGCCTCCGTGTGCGTCCTCGGTCCGTTGGTTGCGAGGTGTAGGCGCGCGGTAGTCGCGCTTCCCGGTGGTGACGCGATCGGTTCCCGCCCCCTCGACATGCACCAGACCGGACTTCGACTTCTCGGCGCACAGAGCACGATCGAGCACGGATGTGTGGTCGCCGAGGCCGATGATCTTCACGGCGCTGCGATCCGGTTGGCGTTCCCGTCCGTGGGTGCGACCGAGAACATCCTCATGGCCGCAGTTCTGGCGAAGGGTGAGACCACGATCGACAACGCGGCCCGTGAGCCCGAGATCGTGGACCTGTGCAACATGCTGGTGCAGATGGGCGCTCGAATCACCGGTGCGGGAAGCACGACTCTTCACATCGTCGGAGTGCCTTCACTCGAGCCCGCGACTCACCGATGCATCGGAGACCGCATCGTCGCGGCGACGTGGGGCATCGCAGCTGTGATGACCCGTGGCGACCTGATGGTCCGCGGAGTCAATCCGAAACACATCGCATTGGTCCTGGAGAAGCTCCGCGGCGCCGGCGCCGAGGTGACGCCGCACGCCGACGGCTTCCACGTCGTCCAGAAGGACAGGCCTCGCGCGGTCAACTTCGCGACCCTGCCGTATCCAGGGTTTCCGACCGACCTTCAGCCGATGGCTATCGGACTTGCCGCCGTCGCCGATGGAACGTCGATGATCACTGAGAACGTCTTCGAAGCCCGCTTCAGATTCGTCGAGGAAATGATCCGGCTCGGTGCAGACGCACGCACCGACGGGCATCACGCAGTAGTGCGGGGTGTCGAAGAGTTGTCGAGCGCGCCGGTGTGGGCATCCGATATCCGTGCGGGAGCAGGGCTCGTTCTCGCCGGTCTGTGTGCCGACGGCGTGACCGAAGTCCACGACGTCTACCACATCGATCGCGGATACCCGAGGTTCGTGGAGATCCTGACCGAACTCGGCGGGAGTATCGAGCGCATCGGCTCGAACGCCTGACCGGCCCGGTCACATGCCGATGGCGAGCGTAACCAGCGCACCCCGGCTGCGAACCCCGGTCTTGTCGAAGTCCACTTCGAGATGGTCTTGAACAGTCTGCTCAGAGACCGACAACGTGCGAGTGACTCGGGGGGCGTCGTACCCGAATACGAGGAGCCCGGTGACGCGACGTTCGCGCGGGCGAATGTCTTCGACCGGAGTGTGTGGAACCTGCGCGCGAGAGTCTGCGGCCGCAGCGCCGAAAGTCGGGCAGGCCGGTTATGGGTCAGCGCGGTCCGCCTGTGCAGCGGCGCGAGATAGCGCAGTCGGATCAGAAGCGGTAGTCGTGTCAGGTCAGGAATCGTCGCGACCGGTGATGCACCGACGCACGTGAGTGGATCAGTGGTCAGCCACAAGTACGCGTCCACGGGCAACACACGGGTCGGCGCATCGAGCACCAATGCTCGGACAGCGCCGCCACGTTCGAACATTCCCAGAATTCCGGGATATCCGGGTGTGGTCGGCCCGACTGGCGTGGGACCCGAGGATAATGGCGTCTTCAGAGGTGGGCGCACCGTGTTTGCTCTACACATCGAGCACCCGATTACGGACTACCCGACGTGGAAGGCTCATTCGACTCGTTCGGGTCGGCGAGGGTTTGCGCCGGCGTGAAGCGCCAACGGATCGGCCGACCTGTCGACGACGATGCATACGTGATCGTGGTCCTCGAAATCCGCTGACGTCGAAACGGATTCGACGTGCCCTTCGTGGTGTGGAGACGCACGCCGGTCGGATGTGCTGCGAGTCACGAATCATGATCATCCTATGGTCGGGCAGCGACGCAGGTCGTGACCAGCGGAAATGTCGACCAGAAGAGCACTGACCTGCGGATTTGGCTTGGTGTTAATAGTCGCGTAACTTAGTCCAAGTCAGAGCGACACGGACACCGACCCGGACCGCAAGGTCAGGGACAACGAGGTTGGACGAAGGCGCCTGAAAGTTTCACCGGTCGTCAACCTTCTGGTAAGGTTGGAGACCGCACCACTTATCGAAGTGGTTGCGATACCGAACAATCAAACCCCCGAGAGATCAGGCAGAAGCCTGAGATCGACGGTGTGTGCGTGTTCTTTGAGAACTCAACAGTGTGCCGATGAATGTCAGTGCCAATATTTTTTGGTGCGACCCCCACATTTTTGTGGGTGGTTGTTTG
>NZ_SLVY01000002.1 GCF_004345605.1 Rhodococcus sp. SMB37 | reverse complement strand
AGATCAGTTTCAACTATTTGGGTCGTGTGTCTGCGGCGGATGTGCCGGAGGAGTTGGCGGCGATCGGGTGGGCGCCTACGGACGCCCTCGGCAAGCTCGACGTGGTCCAGGACGCGGACATGCCGGCGAACGCCGCGGTCGATATCAACGCTGTGGTCAGCGACGGGCCGGACGGCCCGCAACTGGGCGCGAACATCGCGTTCCCGGAGGGCCTGCTGGACCACGACGACGTCGACGAGCTCTCTGCGCACTGGATTGCTGCGCTGAGCGCACTCGCGAAGTACGCGACAGGGCCGGATGCAGGTGGTCTCACCCCGTCGGATCTGCCGCTGGTCGACCTCGATCAGACCGAGATCGAACACTGGGAGCACCGCTACCCGTCGCTCGGCGACGTGTGGCCGCTCTCGCCGTTGCAGTCCGGTCTGCTGTTCCACGCATCGATGACCGACGAGAGCCATGTCGACGTGTACACGATGCAGGCCGTTCTCGACCTCGAAGGCGCCGTCGACGCGGAGCGTCTGCGCGCTGCAGGTCAGGCGCTGCTCGACCGGTACCCGAACCTGCGCACTGCGTTCGTCACCGACGACGAGGGCAACTCGGTCCAGTTGGTGCTCGACGAGGTCGAGCTGCCTTGGAAGCAGGTCGATCTCGGTGATATGCCGGCTGAGCGTCGCGAGGCGGAACTGACGGAGGTGCTTGCAGCCGAGCAGGCCCGACGGTTCGACATGGAGACCGCTCCGCTGATGCGATTCCTGCTCGTCAAGGCAGCCGAGGATCGGTACCACCTCGCGGTCACGAGCCACCACATCCTGCTCGACGGCTGGTCGATGCCGCTGCTTATGCAGGACCTGATGGCCCTGTACGTGCTGCGTGGCGATCAGTCGCTGCTGCCCCGTGTCCGCTCGTACCGGAACTTTCTGTCCTGGTTGTCGGAGCAGAATCGTGACGACTCCCTCGACGCGTGGGCCGATACCCTGCGCGGGCTGGAGGAGCCGACGATCCTCGCGCCGGTCGTCCGCGACGCGGACAACGACACGATCGCCAAGGTGTCGGTGCTGTACGACTCCGAACGCACCGCGCGGTTGACCACGCTCGCCGGGCACCTCGGCGTCACGGTCAACACGCTCGTCCAGGCGGCCTGGGCGGTGCTTGCCGGCCGGCTCACTGGGCGGAACGACGTGGTATTCGGCGCGACCGTCTCCGGACGTCCCGCCGACCTGCCCGGTGTGGAGTCGATGGTGGGTCTGTTCATCAACACCCTGCCGGTGCGGGTGAACGCCGACCCCGACGAATCGGTCGAGGCATTGCTCACGCGCCTGCAGGCGGAGCAGGCCGGGCTCCTCGATCACCATTACGTCGGCCTGTCCGACATCGAACAGCGAGCCGGCACCCCGATCGGTTTCGATTCGCTGCTGGTGTTCGAGTCGTATCCGATCGACCGTGAAGCGCTGTCCGACGCGGCAGGCTCGATCGACGGGATGACCATCACGGGGGTGGGCGTCAAGGACGCGACGCACTATCCGATCACGCTGCTCACCGTTGCCGACACCGCGATCGACTTCACGTTCAAGTATCTCGAGCGTTTCTTCGACGAGGCCGCGGTCTCGCGGGTCTCCGAACAGTTCGTCCGAGTGCTCGACGCGTTCGTCGCCGACCCGGATTCTGCGGTGGGTGAGATCGATCTGCTCGGTGCCGACGAGGCGGCGCGCATCGTCGAGGAGTCGGGTCCGGTGACTCCTGTCGTCACGTCTGCGGCGCGCACGCTGGCCACCGTCCTCGGTGAGGTCATCGAGGAGGATCCGTCCGCGCCGGCTCTGGCGGTGCCGGCGGACGCCGCCACCGGTGAGGAAGGACGCGAGTTCTCGTACCGAGAACTCGACGAGCGGTCGTCGCAGCTTGCACGTGTGCTCATCGCACGCGGTGTCGGCACCGGCGACGTCGTGGCCATCGCGATGCCGAGGTCGGTGGCTTCGGTGGTCGCGCAATGGGCCGTGGCGAAGACCGGCGCAGCCCTCGCTGTGGTCGATCCACAGCGGTGGGCCACCACCCTGCCAGCGGGTGCGGTGCTGGGCTTGACCGTCGACGCCGTGACGGCCGGCGAGCCTGTCGGGGACTGGTTCGTGGTCGACGACGAGGACATCGCGGGAGATATCGCAGCGATGCCGGCGGATCCGGTCACCTACGCCGATCGTGTGCGTCCGGTCGAGCCGTCGGATCCGGCGGTGGTCCTCGATTCACGGACGCTGTCGAACGCGGAGCTCGTCGACCTGCTCGCAGCCTTGCGGCACCGGTACTCGATGACCTACGAGTCCCGGAGTGCGGCGGTCTCGCGCGCAGGGGTCGACGGTGCGGGTGCGAGGGCACTGGCGCTCGAGCAGTTGCTCGTCACCGCGACCGGGGCCGTCGTAGTGTTCGTGCCCGAGGGTGTCGTGGATGGTGAAGACCTCGACGGTGTTCTCTACAACGAATGGGTCACGCACGTCCATCTGCCGGCGTCGTCCCTTCAGACCCTCGAACCCGGTCTCGAAGATCTCGCGGTGGTCGTGCTCGTCGATGAGGCCCCGGCAGGAGTACTCGCGCAGTGGCGGAGTGCACATCAAGTGCATGTCGCTTCTGACCAGCACTGATACACGTGGGGCCGCTTGCAGGCGGCCCCACGGTCGTTCGCCTGCAGGCGGCGAGTCGGGTCGACGGTAACGTCGAAGCTGCCCGGAGAGATCAAACCAAGAGGTTACTAACGGGTAAGGAATGCTCGCCGATACGGATGACTATGCTGGCTCGGTTCGTATCAGGCGGGCTTCGAGGTACCGAAAGCGAAGGGTGTGGGCTTTTACATGCGTTCACGACATGACGGCGGCTCGGATGGGGTTACTCCGATGAATGCCCCGCAGTCGGACGAGCCGCAGCCGACGGTACCCGAATCGAGCACCGAGCGTCCGACGAAGGCCGCAGGCGGTCGCACCGCCGATCACGGCGGTGGCCGCGCCCCCCGCGCCCCGCGAGCACCTCGCGCAGAGCGCCCCGCCCGCGGTGAACGTCGTGGTGGGCGTGGTCGGGGTGTGGTGTTGTCGCAGTTGTTGGTGTCTGCGGTGGAGTCGTGTGGTGATGCGGTGGCGGTGGTTGCTGGTGAGCGGTCGTTGTCGTATCGGGAGCTCGATGAGTGTTCGTCGCGGTGGGCTCGGTGGTTGATTTCTCGGGGTGTGGGTCCGGGGGATGCGGTGGTGGTGGCGGTGCCGCGTTCGTTGGAGTCGGTGGTGGTGTTGTGGGCGGTGGTGAAGTCGGGGGCGACTTTTGTGCCGGTGGATCCGGGGTATCCGGCTGAGCGTGTGCAGTTCATGGTGGCTGATTCGGGTGCTGTGTTGGCTGTGACGGTGTCGTCGGTGGTGGATGTGGTGTCTGTGTCGTGCCCGCCCACGGTGCCGGTGGTGGTGTTCGATGATGCGGGGTTGGTGTCCGAGGTGGGGGGGTTGTCGTCGCGTCCGGTGTCGTATGCGGATCGGGTGCGGTCGGTGGAGCTTTCTGATGCGGCGTGGATGATTTATACGTCGGGGTCGACGGGGCGGCCTAAGGGTGTGGTGGTGTCGCATGCTGGTGTGGCGCCGTTGATTTCGGCTGAGCGTGAGCATTTCGGGGTGGATGGGTCGTCTCGGGTGTTGCATGTGTGTTCGCCGAGTTTCGATGTGTCGTTGTTGGAGTTGTTGGTGGGGTTTTCGGTGGGGGCGTCGGTGGTGGTGGCTCCGGCGGGTGTGGGTGGTGGGCCGGAGTTGGCGGAGTTGATTGCGGCGGAGCGGGTGTCGCATGTGTTCATGACGCCGGGTGCGTTGGGGTCGATGGATCCGGTGGGGTTGGATTCGTTGTCGACTGTGGTGGTGGCGGGGGAGGCGTTTACGCCGGAGTTGGTGCGGCGGTGGTCTGTTCCGGGTGTGAGGCGTTTTTTCAATGCGTATGGTCCGACGGAGACGACGATTTTGGCGACGAGTTCGTCGGAGTTGGTGCCGGGTTCGGGGGTGTCGATCGGGTCGGCGATTGCGGGGGTGGGGTGTTTTGTGCTGGATGAGCGTTTGCGTCCGGTGCCTGATGGTGTGGTGGGGGAGTTGTATGTGGCGGGGGCGCAGGTGGCGCGGGGGTATCACGGTCGTGTGGGGTTGACGTCGTCTCGTTTTGTGGCGGATCCGTTTTCGTCGTCGGGTGGGCGGATGTATCGGACGGGGGATGTGGTTCGTCGTGGTTCGGGTGGGGTGTTCGAGTATGTGGGGCGTAGCGATTTTCAGGTGAAGGTGCGGGGGTTCCGTATCGAGTTGGGTGAGATCGATGCGGTGTTGGCGTCGTTGCCGGGGGTGGGTTTTGCGGTGACGGTGGGGGCGGTGTTGGCGTCGGGTGAGTCGGCGTTGGTGTCGTATGTGGTGTCGGAGTCGGGTGTGGTGCTCGATTCGGGTGTGGTGCGTGAGCAGGTTGCGGGGGTGTTGCCGGGGTATATGGTGCCGGCGTTGGTGGTGGTGCTTGATGAGGTGCCGTTGACTCCGGTGGGGAAGGTGGATCGGGGGGCGTTGCCGGAGCCGGTGTTTGCGGTGCGGGAGTTTCGGGCGCCGCGGTCGGTGTTGGAGGAGTCTGTGGCGTCGGTGGTGGCGTCGGTGTTGGGGGTGGAGCGGGTCGGTTTGGATGATTCGTTTGTGGATTTGGGGGGTAATTCGTTGGCGGCGACGCGTGTGGTGGCGCGGTTGTCGTCGGTGGTGGGTGTGCGGGTGCCGGTGCCGGTGGTGTTCGAGTCGGGGTCGGTGGAGGAGTTGGCTGCCCGGATCGGAAGACTCGTATCCGGTGGCGACTCGGTGCCACTGGCAGCTCGGGAGCGTCCCGATCGTGTTCCGTTGTCGTCGGCGCAGCAGCGGATGTGGTTCCTCAATCGCCTGCAGCCGGAGTCGTTCGTCGACAACATCCCGATGGCAATCCGGCTCTCCGGAGATCTCGATCATGCGGCATTGCGCTCAGCAATCGACGACGTCGTCGCCCGGCACGAATCGCTGCGGACCGTCTACCCGGAGGTCGACGGAGTCGGCTACCAGCAGATACTCCCGGCATCGGATGCGCGGCTCGACGTGGCACCCGAACCGCTGTCCGAAGACGAGATGCCCGATCGCATCGCGGAGATCATGACCACCGGATTCGATGTCACTCGTGAGGTTCCGCTCCGGGTGCGGCTGCTCGAGGTGTCGGAGCGCGAGCACGTGCTGGTCGTGGTCGTGCACCACATCTCCGCCGACGGTTATTCGATCGGCCCACTCGTGCGCGACGTGGTGGCCGCCTACGACGCGCACGTCTCGGGGAACGCGCCCTCGTGGGCTCCGCTCGAAGTGCAGTACGCGGACTACACGCTGTGGCAGCGCGAGGTGCTCGGCGAAGAGTCCGATCCCGAGTCCTTGATGTCCGAGCAGGTGGAGTTCTGGCGACGCACCCTCGCAGACCTGCCGGAGGAGCTTCCACTTCCCGTCGATCGCCCGCGACCTGCAGTGGCAAGCAACCGCGGTGCATCGCTGCGGGTCGATCTCGACCGCGATCTGCGTGCCGGTATCGCAGATCTGGCACGCCGCAGTGGAGCAACCGAATTCATGGTTGTTCACGCTGCACTCGCCGTGTTGCTCGCACGGATGAGCGGTGCCACGGACATCGCGGTCGGTACGCCCGTGGCCGGCCGCGGCGAGGCTGCCCTCGACGATGTGATCGGCATGTTCGTCAACACGCTAGTGCTACGCACCGAGGTCGACGGTGGGGAGTCTTTCGAAGACCTGCTGGGTCGGGTGCGCGTCGCGGATCTGGATGCGTTCGTGCACGCCGACGTACCGTTCGAACGCCTCGTGGAGGTGCTCGACCCGCCGCGTTCGCAGGCCCGTCACCCGTTGTTCCAGGTGATGCTGACGTTCCAGAATATGCCCGTGTCGAACCTCGAGTTGTCCGGATTGAGCATCTCTGGCGTCGAATTCGACGCGGCGACAGCGAAATTCGACCTTCAGGTCACGGTCGCCGACACTGTGGGGGTGGACGGTGCACCCGGTGGGTTCGCCGTCGAATTCAACTACGCGACAGAACTGTTCGACAGCACCACGGTGGCGAGCCTCGCGGGCAGGTTCACCAGGATCCTCGGCGCGGTAGTGTCCGACGAGAGGACCGCAGTCGCGGATCTGCCTCTCCTCGAAGTGGGCGAACGCGAACGGGTTCTGACCGCGTGGAGTTCGCTCGGTGCGGGCTCACCGGCACGGACCCCGGCCACGCTCCCCGGTCGTCTGTCGGAATCTGTGGTCGCTCACGCCACCGCTCCGGCGGTCACTTTCGCCGGCACCACCATCGACTACGCCGAACTTACGGCCCGCGCCAACCGGATGGCGCGTCGGCTCATCGCCTCAGGAGTCGGCCCGGGGTCACTCGTGGCGGTGGCGTTGCCGCGCTCGATCGACCTCGTCGTCGCGCTCCTGGCCGTGATCGAGTCGGGCGGAGCCTACCTGCCGGTCGATCCGAGCTACCCGCAGGATCGCATCCGGTACATGCTCGACGATGCGTGCCCACGCGCGATCGTGACCTCCGACGTGATCGGGCGTGGCGACGGTGCGAGTGTGCTGTGGGACAGCGGAATCGACATTCTTCGTACCGATGGTGCGGACGACGTGGCCGAGACGTTCTCGGCAGATGCGCTCACCGACGCCGACCGTCCGGCGCCGTTGCGTCCCGATGATCTCGCCTATGTCATCTATACGTCGGGTTCCACGGGCCGCCCGAAGGGTGTCGGTGTCACCCACCGCAACGTGCTCACCCTCTTCGAGAATGCCGAACCGCTATTCGGTTTCGGGTCGGACGATGTGTGGACCCTGTTCCACTCGTACGCGTTCGACTTTTCGGTGTGGGAACTGTGGGGGCCACTGCTCCACGGTGGCCGGCTCGTCGTCGTCGACTACCCGACGTCGCGGTCGCCGGAGCTGTTCGCCGGTCTGGTGCGCACCGAAGGCGTCACGGTACTCAACCAGACGCCGTCGGCGTTCTACCAGTTCGACGAGGCGGACCGTGCCCTCGCCCCGAGTGAGGTCGACGCTGCTCCGTCGACGCTGCGGTACGTGGTATTCGGTGGTGAAGCACTCGATCCGGGTCGCCTCGGCGGCTGGTTCGCCCGGCATCCCGTCTCGCCCCGCCTGATCAATATGTACGGCATCACGGAGACGACTGTGCACGTCTCCTTCCACCCGGTCGAGCGCACCGATGCGCGGGCCGGGGCGGCGAGCGCGATCGGGCGGTCCCTGCCCGGGATTGCGGTGCGCGTGCTCGACCGGCGGCTGCAGCCGGTGCCCCAGGGTGTGCCTGGTGAGGTCTATGTGTCCGGCAACCAGTTGTCGCGCGGGTACCTCGGACGTCCTGATCTGACTGCGGTACGTTTCGTCGCGGATCCGTTCGGCGGCGGCAGGCTCTACCGCACCGGGGACATCGCACGCTGGAATTCGGTCGGCGTTCTCGAATACGCGGGCCGCAGTGACTCCCAGGTGCAGTTGCGCGGTTTCCGTATCGAACTCGGCGAGATCGAGGCGGCGCTGCTGCAGGCGTCGGGTGTCGCCCATGCCGTTGCAATGGTTCGCGACGACGGGCTCGGCGAACGACTCGTCGGTTATGTCGTGCCGCGCGCGGGCGAGGCCGTGGTCGCGGCAGACGTGCGCACCCGGGTGTCGGAGTTCCTGACCGGCTACATGGTGCCCGACATCGTGACCGTGCTCGACGAATTGCCCCTGACCGTCAACGGAAAGCTCGACCGACGAGCTCTCCCGGCGCCACGGATGGACGCTCTCGGCGACGACTACCGGGAACCGGCGACGGAGTCCGAACGCGCAGTGTCGAAGATCCTGGCGCAGATCCTCGACGTCGAGAAGGTCGGCGCGGACGATTCGTTCTTCGATCTGGGCGGCAACTCACTCATCGCGACACGGGTGATCGCACGGATCAACGAGGCGCTGGGTTCGAACCTCGCGATCCGTGAACTGTTCGAAGATCCCACTGTTGCCGGTCTTGCGGCGCGAGCCGACTCCGGGCAGGAAGGCCGGAGGCTTCCCGAACTGGTGGCCGGTCCACGGCCGGATCGGATCCCGTTGTCGCTGGCGCAGCAACGCATGTGGGTGCTGAACCAGCTCGACCAGGGATCGGCGACATACAACATTCCGCTCGCCATCCGATTGCGCGGCGACCTCGACAGCGCGGCACTGGCTTCCGCGGTACGCGACATCGTCGAGCGACACGAGTCGCTGCGCACGGTCTATCCACAGGATGAGCGGGGCCCGTACCAGGAGATCCTGGATGCCGATGCGGTGGATCCCCTCACGACGGTGACGGTGGACTCCGAGGCTGAGGCATTCGCGGCCGTCGTCGAGGTGGTTTCGCAGGGATTCGACGTCGCCACCGAGGTACCCGTTCGCGGTCGTCTCGTGAGCATCGCGCCCGACGACCACGTACTTGCGCTCGTGGTTCATCACATCTCGGCCGATGGTGCTTCCCTTCCGCCGCTCGCCCGCGATCTGATGTCGGCGTATGTGGCTCGGCTTGCGGGGGATGCTCCCGCTGCCGACGCGCTCGAGATCCAGTACGCAGATTTCGCGTTGTGGCAGCAGGAAGCCTTCGGTGACGCCGACGATCCGCAGTCGCCGGCGGGCGTCCAGCTCGCGTACTGGCGTGAGCGTCTTGCAGGGGTTCCCGACCTGCTCGACGTGCCCACGGATCGGCCACGGCCTGCGACTCCGAGTCTGCGCGGAGCCACGCGCGTCACCAAGGTGACCGCAGCAACCCGTAGTCGCCTCGACGAACTCGCTGCGGCGCACCGGGCCACGCTGTTCATGGTGGTGCACTCCGCACTTGCGGTGTTGTTGTCGCGCCTGAGCAACTCCCGCGACGTCGTCATCGGCACACCCGTGGCCGGACGCGGTGCTCGTGCGCTCGACGACGTGGTCGGCATGTTCGTCAACACGCTGGCGTTGCGCACCGACATCGACCCTGCTGCCACCTTCGGCTCGGTTCTCGACGATGCGCGCGCCACGGACCTCGAGGCGTTCGCGAACGCCGATGTACCGTTCGAGCGGATCGTCGACGAGGTCGTCGCAACCCGGTCGACGGCGCGGCATCCCGTGTTCCAGACGGTGTTGTCGTTCCAGAACATCGAACCGGCACGACTCGAACTCCCGGGTCTGACAGTCGAAGCCGTCGACGGTGGCGAGCTGGCAGCGAAGTTCGACCTGCAGGTGACCGCGGAACCGCAGGAGGGCGTCGACGGTGCGGCCGGGGAGATGGCACTCGCCTTCACCTACGCGACCGACCTGTTCGACGCGGACACGATCGACACTCTCGCAGACAGGTTCATGACCCTCCTCGACACGGTGGCGGCCGACCCTGCCGCGGTGGTCGGCGACCTGGACATCCGCACGGACAGTGAGCGTTCGGTCAGCACGACCGTGGCGCCGTCGGTGCCGTCGACGACACCGATGAGCGTGGATCGCACCATCGCGCAGGAACTCCAGGTTGCCGTCGAATCGGATCCGGACGCTCCCGCCGTCGTGTTCGGCGACACGGAGTCGAGCTTCGCGGAGATCGAGGCTCGCTCGTCGCAGTGGGCGAGGCACCTGATCTCCCTCGGAGCGGTGTCGGGCGATGTCGTGACCGTGGAACTTCCGGTCGGTGTCGATCTGGTGGTCGCATTGTGGGCGGTGGCGAAGTCGGGGGCCGCAGTGTCCGTCGACCGGCAGGTGCCCGCGCGATGGGGTCTCGCCACGACCGACCGGGTCGTCGAGCTCACGGAGACGGCGGCGGGTGCCGGGACGACGTGGATCGCGATCGACGATCCGGCTGTCGACGCGGCGGTGGCCGGCCTGTCCGGCCGTTCACTCGGCTACACGGATCGCCCCGAGGTGCTCGGTCCCGGTGGTCGGGCGCTGTGCTTCGGTGATGTGTGTCTCAGCCACGGTGAAGTGGTTGCCGCGTTGCGCCGGGGGCAGGAGGAGCTGGCCCTGACCTACGATTCGCGCATTCTGCCCGGCAGCACGGCCGCCGACCGTTGGACTGTTTTCGCAGTGCTGGCCGCGGCGGTCGCAGGCGCGGTCGTCGTCGTTCCTGGTCGCGACGATGACCTCGGCGAGCTCGCACTCGAAGAGTGGGTCAGCCATGCATTCGTTCCCGCCGCTGAGGTATCCACATTGTCCGATTCGGAGGACCTCGAAGCTGTGATCGTCACCGACCGACACGCCGGGGTGGACAGCGTTGTTTCGGGTCCGCTGGCAGGCAAGAGTGCCGGTGCGGCCGATCCGTGGGTGCTGCAAGAAAGGTAACTGTTCGGTAACTTTACTTCCGGTCGAGTGGCGTCGGGGTCGCTCGACCGGAAGGAGTCGATTTCGTGGTGGGTGCTGACCGGGGGTCGCGTTCGGTTGGACAGGCCGAAGCGGAAGAATTGCGACAAAGCGGCCGGATCGCACGGGCCGGACGGAAGAACCCCTCGAAGCAACGTGGTGGGCGTGGTCGGGGTGTGGTGTTGTCGCAGTTGTTGGTGTCTGCGGTGGAGTCGTGTGGTGATGCGGTGGCGGTGGTTGCTGGTGAGCGGTCGTTGTCGTATCGGGAGCTCGATGAGTGTTCGTCGCGGTGGGCTCGGTGGTTGATTTCTCGGGGTGTGGGTCCGGGGGATGCGGTGGTGGTGGCGGTGCCGCGTTCGTTGGAGTCGGTGGTGGTGTTGTGGGCGGTGGTGAAGTCGGGGGCGACTTTTGTGCCGGTGGATCCGGGGTATCCGGCTGAGCGTGTGCAGTTCATGGTGGCTGATTCGGGTGCTGTGTTGGCTGTGACGGTGTCGTCGGTGGTGGATGTGGTGTCTGTGTCGTGCCCGCCCACGGTGCCGGTGGTGGTGTTCGATGATGCGGGGTTGGTGTCCGAGGTGGGGGGGTTGTCGTCGCGTCCGGTGTCGTATGCGGATCGGGTGCGGTCGGTGGAGCTTTCTGATGCGGCGTGGATGATTTATACGTCGGGGTCGACGGGGCGGCCTAAGGGTGTGGTGGTGTCGCATGCTGGTGTGGCGCCGTTGATTTCGGCTGAGCGTGAGCATTTCGGGGTGGATGGGTCGTCTCGGGTGTTGCATGTGTGTTCGCCGAGTTTCGATGTGTCGTTGTTGGAGTTGTTGGTGGGGTTTTCGGTGGGGGCGTCGGTGGTGGTGGCTCCGGCGGGTGTGGGTGGTGGGCCGGAGTTGGCGGAGTTGATTGCGGCGGAGCGGGTGTCGCATGTGTTCATGACGCCGGGTGCGTTGGGGTCGATGGATCCGGTGGGGTTGGATTCGTTGTCGACTGTGGTGGTGGCGGGGGAGGCGTTTACGCCGGAGTTGGTGCGGCGGTGGTCTGTTCCGGGTGTGAGGCGTTTTTTCAATGCGTATGGTCCGACGGAGACGACGATTTTGGCGACGAGTTCGTCGGAGTTGGTGCCGGGTTCGGGGGTGTCGATCGGGTCGGCGATTGCGGGGGTGGGGTGTTTTGTGCTGGATGAGCGTTTGCGTCCGGTGCCTGATGGTGTGGTGGGGGAGTTGTATGTGGCGGGGGCGCAGGTGGCGCGGGGGTATCACGGTCGTGTGGGGTTGACGTCGTCTCGTTTTGTGGCGGATCCGTTTTCGTCGTCGGGTGGGCGGATGTATCGGACGGGGGATGTGGTTCGTCGTGGTTCGGGTGGGGTGTTCGAGTATGTGGGGCGTAGCGATTTTCAGGTGAAGCTGCGGGGGTTCGGAATCGAGTTGGGTGAGATCGATGCGGTGTTGGCGTCGTTGCCGGGGGTGGGTTTTGCGGTGACGGTGGGGGCGGTGTTGGCGTCGGGTGAGTCGGCGTTGGTGTCGTATGTGGTGTCGGAGTCGGGTGTGGTGCTCGATTCGGGTGTGGTGCGTGAGCAGGTTGCGGGGGTGTTGCCGGGGTATATGGTGCCGGCGTTGGTGGTGGTGCTTGATGAGGTGCCGTTGACTCCGGTGGGGAAGGTGGATCGGGGGGCGTTGCCGGAGCCGGTGTTTGCGGTGCGGGAGTTTCGGGCGCCGCGGTCGGTGTTGGAGGAGTCTGTGGCGTCGGTGGTGGCGTCGGTGTTGGGGGTGGAGCGGGTCGGTTTGGATGATTCGTTTGTGGATTTGGGGGGTAATTCGTTGGCGGCGACGCGTGTGGTGGCGCGGTTGTCGTCGGTGGTGGGTGTGCGGGTGCCGGTGCCGGTGGTGTTCGAGTCGGGGTCGGTGGAGGAGTTGGCTGCCCGGATCGGGGCGTTAGTCGAGTCGGGCGAGCCCGCAATGGGGGGTGCATTCGACATGGTCATCCCGCTCCGTGCCGGCGACCCGGATCTCGAATCGGTCTTCTTCGTCCACCCGGTGGTCGGACTCGCCTGGAGCTTTGCGGAACTGGCGAAGTACGTGCAGGAAGGGCGGCCCGTCTACGGATTCCAATCACCCGCATTGTCCGGTGCCGACGGACTGCCCCGATCCATCGACGAATGGGCCCGGCTCTACGTATCCGAGATCCGTCGTTTGCAGCCTCGTGGGCGTTACCACCTCGCGGGGTGGTCGATGGGCGGCGTGATCGCCCACGAGATGGCCGTGCAATTGCAGCGCGACGGAGACGAGGTGGCGTCGTTGATCCTGCTCGACACGCAGGTTCCGGCGCCGTTGGAGGCGCCCGTCGATGTGGAGCAGGTTGCCCTCGCGGCATTGCAGGGCGGCGTCGCCCCAGGTCTCCGCGGCGCGGGCGCATTGGTGTCGGATATCACACGGGAGTTGGATGCGGGTACCGCCGGGGTTCCCACGACGACAGATTTTCTCGACGGAATCGGATGGTCGTTCGATGTGCTCGCGCACCATCGGCCGGGTCGGTTCTCAGGGGACGTCCTCTTCGTGGCGGCGCGGGGATCGGAACCGGGAGCGGATCATTCCCTTCTCGACTGGACCCCGTTCGTCGCGGGCGAGGTGCACCGCTGTGAGGTCCAGGTGTCCCACTGGGAGCTGACGGGACCCGACGCGTGTAAGGTGGTGGGCCCGCGCATCGCGGCGTGGACCACTGTTCACGAAATGTCCGAATTGTTCTCTGTTTCAGTCGAAATCGAATAGTTCAATCATCATTCAAGTGGAAACGACAGTGTTCTCATGTAAGACTCGGAAGCGGTCGGTGTGCGTGACCCGGTTTGTCGGGGGCCTCGTTCACGCAAAGCACTCGTCCCGTGGGTATCGCCGAATATGCTGCCCACGACCGCATTCCGCCCCGATGTAGAACGGGGAGTGGTATGACGGTCGAGGTCATCGAGTCCGGGGACGTACATTCGAGCAATGCGGGCCGTGTTCTCACCCGTCGAAACGGTCGTTTCAGGCGAATCCGACGTCATACTCCCATGCCGCTGCTGCCTCACCTGCTCGCCGCCGCTGTCGAGCGCGATCCCGACGCTCCCGCGGTGGTGTCCGATTCCGGAGCTCGCACGTATCGCGAGCTCGATGCCGCGTCGTCCGCGTTGGCGCGTTTGCTGCTGGACCGCGGCGTAGGACCGGAGGATCGCGTTGCAATCCTGATGACCCGCTCGCTCGAGTCGGTTCTTGCCACGTGGGCCGTGGCCAAGACCGGTGCCGCGTTCGTACCGGTGGATCCCAACTATCCGGCCGACCGCATCGAATACATGCTCACCGATTCGGGGGCGGATCTCGTCCTGACGCTGGCGAGCCAGGTCGAAGCAGTGGCGACCGATGCTGACGTCGTCGTCGTCGACGCACCCGAGACCGAGTCCGCGCTTGCGGCGCTGCCGTCGGTCCCCGTCACGTTCGACGAACGGATCCGCACGTTGCGGCTCGAGCATGCGGCGTACATCATCTACACGTCGGGTTCCACGGGGCGCCCCAAGGGTGTTGTGGTCACGCATTCGGGACTGGCGAATTTCTGCGCCGAGCAGGTCGAGCGGTACGGACTGGGCCCCGGGTCGCGGACGCTGCACTTCGCCTCTCCCAGCTTCGATGCATCGGTGTTGGAGTTGTTGTTGGCGGTGGGGGCCTCATCGACGATGGTGGTGTCGCCGACGTCAGTGTTCGGCGGCGCCGAGTTCTCGGAATTTGTTGTGCGGCAGGGTGTGACACATGGTTTCGTGACGCCGGCCGCATTGGCGTCGGTGGATCCGGCCGGGCTGGCCGTATTGGAGTGCGTTGTCGTCGGTGGGGAGGCGTGTCCGCCGGATCTGGTGACGCGGTGGGCGCCGGGTCGTCGGTTCTTCAACGTGTACGGTCCGACGGAGACGACGATCGTGATCACGATGTCGGATCCGTTGGTGCCGGGTGAGCAGGTGACGATCGGTGCGCCGATCCGCAATTCTGCTGGTCACGTGTTGGATTCGCGGTTGCATCCGGTTCCGGTGGGTGTGGCGGGTGAGTTGTATCTGTCGGGTCCCGGGGTTGCTCGGGGATATCACGGTCGTGCGGGGTTGACTGCGTCGCGGTTCGTGGCGGCGCCGGGTGGTGCGCGGATGTACCGGACCGGTGATGTGGTGCGGGGTCCGCGTGATGCTCGGTCGGGGATCGTGTATGTGGGGCGCAACGATTTTCAGGTGAAGGTGCGGGGGTTCCGTATCGAGTTGGGTGAGATCGATGCGGTGTTGTCGTCGTGCGCCGGTGTGGATTTCGCGGTGACGGTGGGGCGTTCGACTGCGGCCGGCGAATCCCGATTGGTGTCGTACGTGCATGGCACCGACACCCGGCCGGATGTTCGTGAGCTCACCGAGCATGCGACGGCTCTCCTCCCGTCATACATGGTGCCTTCGGTGATCGTGCCCCTGGACCGGCTCCCGCTCACCCCATCCGGAAAGCTCGACCGCTCGGCGCTTCCCGATCCCGATCCGGTGGTCACCGACTTCCGCGCGCCGCAGTCGGCGACGGAAGTCGCGGTCGCGGCGGTATTCGCGGATGCGCTCGGGGTCGAACAGGTCGGTCTCGACGACGATTTCTTCGATCTCGGCGGAAACTCACTGCTCGCGACCCGTGTGGTGGGCCATCTCCGGTCCGTGCTCGGCGTTACCGTCACGGCCGCGGCATTGTTCGACGAGCCGACGGTGGCGTCGCTGGCCGCGCGTGTGGACGATTCGCCGTCGGCCGGAACGTCATTGCTCGCTCCGAGGAGTCGGCCCGATCACCTACCCCTGTCCTACGCTCAGCAACGCATGTGGTTCCTCAACCGCCTCGAACCACACTCGTCGCTCTACAACATCCCGCTCGCGGTGCGGCTCACCGGACATCTCGACGTGGAGGCGATGCGCACCGCGCTCGCCGACATCGTTGCGAGGCACGAGACGCTGCGTACGGTCTACCCCGAGATCGACGGCGTCGGTGAACAGCGGATCCTCGACCCTGCCGATGTCGAGTTCGACGTGGCCGTCGAGACTGTGGACGCGGAGGACCTTCCGCAGCGACTCGGCGAACTCGCGGGCGAAGCATTCGACGTAACGAACCAGGTCCCCGTGCGTGCATCCATACTCGCGAACGGCCCGAGCGAACACATCCTCGCCCTGGTGATGCATCACATCGCAGGTGATGGATCCTCGCTGGCTCCGCTCGTACGCGACCTCGTGTCCGCGTACACCGCACGTAGCGGCGGTGCTCGACCCGACTGGGCCCCGATGCCCGTCCAGTACGCCGACTACACCCTCTGGCAGCGCGAACTCCTCGGTTCCGACGAGGACCCGCGGTCCGTCGCGGGTCGGCAACGTGCGTTCTGGGCGGAGACTCTGGAAGGAATCCCCGGAACCCTCGAGCTCTGCACCGATCGCCCACGCCCTGCGATCCTCGGATCCGCCGGCGACCGGGTGCGCACGGTGCTCGACCCCGAGATGTACCGGGGGATCTCGGAACTCGCACGTCGAGGCGGCGCGACACCTTTCATGGTCATGCACGCCGCCCTCGCGGTTCTCCTCGCGCGACTGTCCGACACCGCGGACGTGGTGGTCGGCACCCCGGTCGCCGGACGGACCGCACCCGAACTCGACGATGTCGTCGGGATGTTCGTCAACATGCTCGCGCTCCGCACACCGGTGGAACTCGGGGACACCTTCGTCGAACTGCTCGAACAGGTGCGGACAGCGGATCTCGCCGCATTCGACAACGCCGATGTCCCCTTCGAGCGACTCGTCGAGGTGCTCGACCCAGTTCGGTCGCCCGCACAGCACCCTGTGTTCCAGGTCGGCTTCTCGTACCAGAACTTCACCGTCGATTCCCTCAGCCTTCCCGGACTGGAGGTCGAGCCGCTCGACACCGCATCGACATCCGTCCGATTCGATCTGCACGTGACCATCGTCGACCACGGCACAGGTGGTGGGCAGGACGGGTTCGGTATCGAGTTCGGCTTCGCCACGGAGCTCTTCGACCGTTCGTCGGTGCAGCGGATGCTCGACCGGTACGTGCGGATCCTCAACGCCGTGGTCGGTGACGCATCGGTTCCGGTCGGCGACGTCGACCTCCACGACCCGCAGGAACTCGAAGCCATGCTGCAGGCATGGGAGGCCGAACAACATGCCGTCGGTCCTGGCCGGACGCTGGCCGACCTGTTCGACGACCAGGTACGCGCGACACCGGATGCGGTGGCCCTCGTCGACGGGACCGACACGGTCACCTACCGGGATTTCGCGGCGCGTGTGAACCGGTTGGCGCGGCTTCTCATCGATCGGGGTGTAGGACCGGAGACAGTGGTGGCACTCGCCATGCGACGGTCGACCGACCTGATCGTCGCGATGTATGCGGTAGCCGAGGCGGGAGGGGTGTATCTGCCGCTCGACCCCGACCACCCGGCCGAACGCATCGGATACGTCCTCGACACGGCGTCCCCGGCGGGTGTGCTGACCACCTCGCGCGAGCGGATCGACTTCCCCGCCGGTCCCTTCGTTCTCGAGCTGGATTCTCTCGAGCTCGATGACTACGACGGCCGGCCTATCCGTAACTCCGAGCGGATCTCACCGCTGCGCTCCGACAACGCTGCCTACGTCATCTTCACCTCCGGCTCCACGGGCCGCCCCAAGGGCGTCGTGGTGTCGCACGGTGCGATCGTCAACCAGCTCGTCTGGAAGCGTGAGCACTTCGCGCTCACTTCGTCCGATGCGGTGCTCCTCAAGACCGCGGCGACGTTCGATCTGTCGGTGTGGGAGTTCTGGTCCGCGCTCACCGCAGGCGCAAGGCTCGTGATCGCAGCACCGGACGGACACCGCGACCCCGCCTACCTCAACGACCTGATCCGGCGCGAGCACGTCACCACCCTGCACGTTGTTCCGTCGATGCTCGACGCACTACTCGACGATGCGGGCGGTGAGTTGCCCGACACGCTTCGCCAGGTTCTGGCGATCGGCGAAGTGCTGCCGGTCGATACCGCCGAACGGGCACTGTCGCAGTCCGCCTCCGGACTGGTCAACCTCTACGGCCCGACGGAAGCCGCGGTGTCGGTGACCGCCCACGAGGTTCTCGAACTGCCCTCGACCTCTGTGCCGATCGGCGAGCCGGTGTCGAACACGCAGGTGTTCGTCCTCGACGAACGGCTCCACCCGGTCCCGCCGGGTGTGCCGGGCGAGCTGTACCTCGCCGGCACGCAGCTTGCCCGCGGCTACCTCGGACGACCCGGCCTGACCACCGAACGTTTCGTCGCGAACCCGTTCGGCGACCCGGGAACTCGGTTGTACCGTACGGGCGACATCGTACGGTGGCGACCGTCCGACGCGACCGGTTCGGGCACTCTCGAATACCTCGACCGCGCGGATTTCCAGGTCAAGGTTCGCGGATTCCGCATCGAACTCGGTGAGATCGAGGTCGCGATGCGTTCGCTGCCTCAAGTGCGTGAGGCCGTCGCCTCGGTTCAGCCGGGGGCTTCCGTGCAGTCCGGTGACCGCATCGTCGTATTCGTCGTACCCGCTGGGAAGCAGCTCGATATTCCCGCGATGCGCTCCGAACTCGCCCGGATGCTGCCGTCCTACATGGTTCCGCAGGGTTTCGTGGCCCTCGACGCGGTGCCGCTGAACATCAACGGCAAGGTCGACAGGAAGGCGCTCCCGAAACCCGAAGTGACTCCGAGGCCGTACCGGGCACCGCGCACCTCGACCGAGAACGCCGTCGCAGCCGCTTTCGCGGACGTGCTCGACATCCCCGGGAAGGTGGGCCTCGACGACGACTTCTTCGAGATCGGCGGCACGTCACTCAGCGCGGTGAAGGTGGTCGCGCGCGTGCGGGAGTACCTGTTTGCCGAGGTGCCGCTGCCGTGGCTGTTCCTTCATCCCAGCGTGGAGCAGTTGGCCGCTCGAATCGACGCCGAAGCGCTCGGTGCCCGCTCCGCCGCCACCGATCCGTTCGATGCTGTACTTCCGCTGAAGACCGGAGGCGCGGGGGCGCCGGTGTTCTGCTTCCACCCGGTGACTGGGCTGTCCTGGAGTTTCGTAGGTCTTGCCCGTCACCTGGGAGACAAGCGCTCGGTCTACGGCCTGCAGTCGCCCGCACTGCAGGAGGGTGCCGATATGCCCGCCGACATCGAAGCCTGGGCCTACGAGTACGTCCGGCATATCCGTGGCATCGCACCGCACGGCCCCTACCACCTGGTGGGCTGGTCGATGGGCGGCGTACTGGCCCACGCCGTCGCGGTCGCGCTGCAACGTGAAGGCGAACAGATCTCGACTCTTGCTGTGCTCGACACCTATCCCGCCGACGCCGATATCGATTCGGATACGGGCCTGCAGGAATCGGCGCCGACCGTCGCCGACATGTTCGGTGTCGCCGACGGCGCTACCTCTGGAGCGACGAACGGCGTCACCGTCGGTGAGATGTCGATTGCAGATCTCACACCCGAAGCAGCGATGGATCTGGCCGCCGCGCTGCCTTCACCGCTGGGTGATCTCACTCCTGCGCGCATCGAGCGGATGTTCGACGGAGTGCGCCACTCGTACCGCGCGCTGGCCACGCATCGGCCCGGAAAGTTCGACGGTGATTTGCTGGTCTTCGTTGCCGGTGACGATCGGAGCGCATCGGACGCCGAGAGCTGGCACCGCCATGTGAGCGGCGTGGTGGTCGCCGAGATGGTGCCGGAGACACACTGGCGGATGCTGTCACGAGATGCTGTGGCCCACATCGGACCGGTTCTCGGCCGCTGGCTGGCAGGACGCTCCTGACCAGCAACAGCTGAACAGTCCCGGTGGTGGGGTGGTCCGTAACACGGATCACCCCACCTCGCTCTGTCCGACACGCCCGTAACGTGAGGAATCGTGCCCCGATGGTCTAATGGGGCTCGATACCGTCCGGTAACCTGCCGGACCTGACGTGGACGTAGGTGCGAGGAAAACAGTGGTGAGTGACGCCTGGCGTGAGCACGGGACGGGGCAAGGGGACAATACACGGATGAATCTCGATGATCGCCGTGGCGAGCGCCCGCCGGCTTCCGGACGCCCGCGCACCCGTCAGCGCCCGACGCGGCGTCGCGAACCTCGCGCACTACTGCTCCCGCAGCTGCTCGCTGCGGCGGTGGAACGCGCTCCGTCGGCCACCGCGGTCGTATACGAAGATCGTTCGTTGACCTACGCGGAGATCGACGAGGCATCCTCGAGGCTCGCCCGGCTGCTGATCGGCCAGGGAGTCGGCCCGGAGGACGTGGTCGCGCTCGCATTCGTTCGATCGCTCGAATCGGTCGTCGCGACGTGGGCGGTCGCGAAGACCGGTGCCGCATTCGTGCCGGTCGACCCGAACTATCCTGCCGACCGGGTCGAACACATGACCGTGGATTCCGGTGCGGTCCTCGGCCTGGCCCTTGCTGAGACGGTACCGACGTTGCCGGTGACGGCGCGCTGGATTGCACTCGACGATCCCGCGACGGTGGCGGAGTTGTCAGATCTTCCGGCGGAGCCGGTGTCGTTCGACGAGCGGGTTCGGACGTTGCGGGTCGAGAATACGGCGTACGTGATCTATACGTCGGGGTCGACGGGTAAGCCCAAGGGCGTAGTGGTGTCGCATTCGGGACTGGCGAATTTCTGTGCCGAGCAGGTGGAGCGGTACGGGCTGGGCCCGGGGTCGCGGACGTTGCATTTCGCGTCGCCGAGTTTCGATGCGTCGATGATGGAGTTGCTGCTGGCGGTGGGAACGTCATCGACGATGGTGGTGGCGCCGACGTCGGTCTACGGCGGGGTCGAGTTTGCGGATCTTGTTGTGCGTCATGGGGTTACTCATGCCTTCGTGACACCGGCTGCGTTGGCGTCGGTGGATCCGGCGGGGTTGGGTGTGCTCGAGTGTGTGGCGGTCGGTGGGGAGGCGTGTCCGCCGGATCTGGTGGCGCGGTGGGCGCCGGGTCGTCGGTTCTTCAACGTGTACGGTCCGACGGAGACGACGATCGTGATCACGATGTCGGATCCGTTGGTGCCGGGTGAGCAGGTGACGATCGGTGCGCCGATCCGCAATTCTGCTGGTCACGTGTTGGATTCGCGGTTGCATCCGGTTCCGGTGGGTGTGGCGGGTGAGTTGTATCTGTCGGGTCCCGGGGTTGCTCGGGGATATCACGGTCGTGCGGGGTTGACTGCGTCGCGGTTCGTGGCGGCGCCGGGTGGTGCGCGGATGTACCGGACCGGTGATGTGGTGCGGGGTCCGCGTGATGCTCGGTCGGGGATCGTGTATGTGGGGCGCAACGATTTTCAGGTGAAGGTGCGGGGGTTCCGTATCGAGTTGGGTGAGATCGATGCGGTGTTGTCGTCGTGCGCCGGTGTGGATTTCGCGGTGACGGTGGGGCGTTCGACTGCGGCCGGCGAGACGCAGTTGGTGTCGTACGTACACCGCGCTGCGGGCGTCGGCCTCGACGTCCGAGCGGTCTCCCGCGAGGCGTCCGAACATCTTCCCTCGCATATGGTTCCGTCGGTCATTCTCGAACTCGAGACCATTCCGCTGTCACCCACCGGGAAACTCGACCGCGACGCGCTACCCGATCCCGGACTGATCGTCACCGAGTTCCGGGCGCCGGAGTCCGCGACGGAGGTCGCGGTCGCGGCCGTGTTCGCAGATGTGCTCGGTATCGATCGGGTGGGTCTGGATGATGATTTCTTCGATCTCGGCGGAAACTCCCTCGTCGCGACCCGGGTCGCTGCCCGACTCGGGGAACGCCTCGACATGCGTGTACCGGCTCGTCTGGTCTTCGAGGGATCGACCGTGGTGGAACTTGCCGCGCTGGTCGATGCACATACCGGCGACACCACAAGGACGCCTCTCACTGCTGGACCGCGACCTGATCCGATCCCGCTGTCACCCGCACAACAGCGAATCTGGTTCCTCAACCGCTTCGACACGGCCTCCGCTGCCGACAACATCCCCGTGGCCCTGCGGTTGCGCGGCCGACTCGACATCGCCGCACTTCGCGCAGCCGTCCACGACGTGATCGAACGGCACGAATCGTTGCGCACCTTCTACCCCGACCGCGACGGTGTGGGCTGTCAGGTGGTCCTCGATGCGTCCGAGGTCGCGCCTCCCGTCGAGGTCGAGATCGTGCACCCCGCCGATGTGCCCGGCCGTGTCGCCCGCGCTGTCACCACCGGATTCGACGTCGCCGAAGAAGTGCCACTGCGTGTCGAACTGCTGCAGGTGGCCGACGACGAGCATGTCCTCGTGCTCGTCGTGCATCACATCGCGGCCGACGGAGCATCCACTGGCCCGTTCGTACGAGACCTCGCCACCGCATACTTCGCGCGCACCGCGGGCGAGACCCCCGCATGGTCGCCGCTCGAGGTGCAGTACGCCGACTACACACTGTGGCAGCGAGCGGTGCTCGGCCACGAGACGGACCGCGGTTCGGTCGCGGCACGCGAGATCGAGTTCTGGACGAGAGCGCTCGACGGACTACCCGACCGTCTCGACCTGCCGACCGACCGCCCCCGGCCCGTCGAGGCCTCCGGGCGCGGAGGCACCGTGCTGTTCGAGATCGACGTCCCCTTGCACGCAGCTGTCGCGGAGATCGGGCAGGCCACGGGCTGTTCACCTTTCATGATCGTGCACGCTGCGCTCGCAGCGCTGCTCGCAAGGTTGTCGTCCACTACGGACATCGCCATCGGCACCCCCGTCGCGGGTCGAGGCGAACAGGCCCTCGACGACCTCATCGGGATGTTCGTCAATACCCTCGTTCTGCGCACGGCCGTCGCGCCGGGCGACACGTTCGCCGCGCTGCTAGACAGAGTCCGCACCGGCGACATCGATGCGTTTGCGCACGCAGAACTACCGTTCGAGCGGCTGGTCGAGGTCCTCGACCCCGTGCGCTCGACCGGGCACCACCCGCTTTTCCAGGTCGCGTTGTTCTTCCAGAACATGGATCGTCCCGACCTGTCGTTGCCGGACCTCGACGTCGAGGCGGTCGACCTCGGCGGTGCCATCGCCAAGTTCGATCTCCAGCTGACCGTCACCCCGCGACTCGACGCCGGGAAACCGTGCGGAATGTCCGCGCAGTTCACCTATGCCACGGATCTCTTCGATGAGAACACGGTGCGCGGCCTCGCCGACGGGCTGGTCGCGACCCTCGATGCACTGGTCTCCGACCTCGACACCGTCGTCGGTGATGTCGACCTGCTGGCGCCCGACGTGCGCCGCGAACTCGTCCACGCCGTCAACGCCACCGACCGTGCCGTGGACAGCGGAACACTCCTGTCCGAGTACCGCGCCCAGGTTGTCCGGACCCCGGATGCTCCCGCAGTCGTCTTCGGCGATGAGGCGCTGACCTACGCGCAGTTCGACGCACGCGTCAACCGGTTCGCGCGGTATCTCATCGATACGGGCGTCGGCCCCGAGGCGCTCGTCGCGATCGGTATCCGTCGTTCCGTCGATCTAGTGGTGGCGATCTACGCCGTGATCACCGCGGGCGGTGCCTATGTCCCACTCGACCCGGACCATCCGTCGGAGCGGATCGGGCACATCCTCGACACCGCCATGCCGGTGTGCGTGCTCACCACCGTAGCGGACAGCCCCGATCTGCCCTCCGACGCGAATGCCGTCGAAGTCGACGCTCTCGAACTGGATCGCTACGCGGCACAGCCGGTTCAGGATTACGAACTGAGCGGGCCGATCCGGCCTGCCACTCCCGCCTACGTGATCTTCACGTCCGGGTCGACGGGACGCCCGAAGGGTGTCGCCGTGTCGCATGACGCGATCGTCAATCAGGTCGCCTGGATGGTGCACGAATACGCCATCGGTGCCGACGATGTGTACCTGCAGAAGACCGCCACCACCTTCGACGTGTCGCTGTGGGGATGGTTCCTGCCGCTGCGCAGCGGTGCGTGCCTCGTCGTCGCGGACCACGACGGGCATCGCGACCCGGCGTACGTCGCCGACATGATCGACCGTCACCGGGTGACGCTCACGGACTTCGTACCGTCGATGCTAACCGTATTCGCTGCACACGCCCCGGCAGGGAGTTGCTCCGGTCTGCGGCTCGTGTTCGTCATCGGTGAGGCGCTTCCCCCGGAGACCGTCGCCGCCTTCCGTCGCATCGGAACGAATGCGGCGGTACACAACCTCTACGGACCCACCGAAGCCGCGGTCTCGGTCACCTACCAGGCTGCAGACGCCACCGGGGTCGTGCCCATCGGGCTACCGGAATGGAACGTGCAGGTCTACGTCCTCGATGCGCGTCTGCAGCCGGTTCCCCTCGGCACACCGGGGGAGCTGTACCTCGGAGGAGTCCAGCTCGCGCGTGGGTACGTGCGCCGACCGGACCTGACCTCCGACCGGTTCGTTGCGAGCCCTCTCGGGCATACCGGCGAACGGATGTACCGCACCGGCGATCTCGTTCGGTGGATCCGCACCGGCGACGGCGCCGTCGCACTCGATTACCTGGGCCGTACCGACTTCCAGGTCAAGTTCCGCGGACAGCGGATCGAGCTCGGAGAGATCGAGACCGCGCTCCTCGCACACTCGGGGGTCACCCAGGTCGTCGCGCTCGTCGTGCCCACGCCGACCGGCGAACAGCTCGTGGCCTATGTGGTCGGTGAGTCCGTGGACCGGCAGTCGCTGCTCGCTACCGTGCGGGAGACGCTACCGTCGTACATGGTGCCGTCGGCGATCGTCGAGCTCGATGAATTGCCGCTCAACACGAGCGGCAAGCTGGACCGGAAGGCGCTGCCTGCGCCCGTCTTCGAGTCGCGAGAGTTCCGCGCGACACGAACCCCGGTCGAAGAGATCGTCGCCGGTGTCTTCGGCGATGTCCTCGATGTCGATCGGGTGGGCCGGGACGACGATTTCTTCGAGCTCGGCGGTAACTCGCTTGTGGCAACACAGGTCGTGGCGCGCCTCGGCTCCGCCCTCGGCACCAGGGTGGCGGTGCGCGCGCTCTTCGAGTACCCCGTCGTCGAATTCCTCGCCGCGCATGTCGAGTCCGCGTCGAGCGAGGGGTCCGTGGCGCCGTTGACGGCGCAGACCCGACCCGAGTGGATCCCGCTGTCGCTTGCGCAGCAGCGGATGTGGTTCCTCAACCGGTTCGAGCCCGACTCGTCCGTGAACAACCTGCCACTCGCGATCCGGCTGCGTGGACCACTCGACGTCGAGGCTCTGCGCGCCGCGGTGGCCGATCTCATCCGACGACACGAGTCGCTGCGGACCGTCTATCCCGAATCGGACGGTATCGCACAGCAGGTGATCCTCCCCGCGGCGTCGGCCGTACCCGATATCGTCGTGGTCGACACCGACCATGCTGACGTGGCGCGACACGTCGAGGCCACGGTGACGGGCGGGTTCGACCTCACCGAACAGGTGCCCTTGCGGATCTCCCTGTTGCGCCTCGGACACGACGAGCATGTGCTCGTCGTGGTGTTGCACCACATCAGCGGCGACGGTTTTTCGATGGGCCCGCTCGCACGGGACGTGATGCTTGCTTACACCTCGCGCGCGGAGGGCCGCGAGCCCGACTGGGCGCCGATGCCCGTGCAGTATGCGGACTACACGCTGTGGCAGCGCGAGGTCCTCGGGTCCGAGAGCGACCCGGAGTCGCCGATCACCCGGCAGCTCACCTACTGGCGCGAGACGCTGAAGGGCATTCCGGAGCAGCTGGACCTGCCCGCGGATCGGCCCCGCCCCTCGGTTGCGTCGTATCGGGGTGCGAACACCGCATTCGAGATCGACGCACCGACACACGCCGCACTCGAACAACTTGCCCGCGCGAGGGGTGCGTCGCTGTTCATGGTCGTGCACAGTGCACTTGCGGCGTTGCTCGCCCGGCTGTCCGGCACGGGCGACATCGTTGTCGGCTCGCCCATTGCGGGTCGCGGCGAGCTGCTTCTCGACGACATGATCGGGATGTTCGTCAACACCCTGGTACTGCGCACCGAGGTGAAACCGTCCGACACCTTCGGCGATCTGTTGGCCCGAGTCCGCGAAACCGACCTCGGCGCATTCGGACATGCCGACCTGCCGTTCGAACGCCTCGTCGAGGCCCTCGACCCTGAACGTTCCCAGGCCCGGCATCCGCTGTTCCAGGTCGCTCTGACGTTCCAGAATCTCGGGCAGTCCCGTTTCGACCTTCCGGGGCTGAGCGTCGAACCCGTCGATTTCCCGATCACCGACGCCAAGTTCGATCTGCAGGTCACCGTCGTCGAAGCCTTCGGGCCGGACGGGGTGCCCGGCGGAATGGCGGTGGCGCTCAACTACGCCACCGACCTGTTCGACGAGGCGACGGTGAGCGAATTCGGCGATCGACTCGGCCGGATGCTCAGTGCAGTCGCCGCCGACCCCGACACTGTGATCGGCGACGTGCCGCTGCTGACCGAGGAGCAGCGTGCCACGCTGCTCGAAGCGTGGAACGAATCGGGCACCCGGGCGAGCGACCGCACTCTCGTCCAGCGTTTCAGCGATCAGGCGGCGCGCACACCCGACGCGATCGCCGTGACGTTCGGCGACCGCCACCTGACATACCGCGACCTCGCTGCCCGTGTGAACCGGCTTGCACGTGAACTCGTCGATCACGGTGTGGGGCCCGACTCTCTGGTGGCCGTCGCGATGGCCCGCACCGACGACCTCGTCGTCGCGCTGCTCGCGGTACAGCAGGCCGGCGGCGGTTATCTGCCGATCGACCTCGCCTATCCTGCCGACCGCCTCGAGTTCATGCTCGCAGATGCGTCGCCGGTCGCCGTGCTCGTCTCGGGCGACCACGATGGGCTACCGAGCACCGCCATTCCCGTGATCGACCTCGCAGCGATCGATCTGTCGACCCGTAGCGATGCACCCGTGACCGACGACGAGCGCACAGCGCCGCTGCGCAGCGACAACCTCGCGTATGTCATCTACACCTCCGGATCCACCGGCCGCCCCAAGGGGGTGCAGGTTCCGCACCGGACGGTCCTCGAATTGTTCGAGAACACCCGAGCGGCTTTCGAATTCGACGGCGACGACGTGTGGGCCCTGTTCCACTCGTATGCTTTCGACTTCTCGGTCTGGGAACTGTGGGGTCCGCTGCTCCACGGCGGCCGGCTCGTCGTCGTCGATCACTTCACGTCCCGCTCGCCGGAGGACTTCCATGCGCTCCTCGTGCGAGAGCAGGTCACGGTGCTCAACCAGACGCCGTCGGCTTTCTACCAGCTCGCCGAAGCCGATCGTGTTGCGAAAGAGGGAGACTCGGGTCGACTCGCGCTGCGATACATCGTCTTCGGAGGTGAGGCGCTCGACCTGCGTCGTCTCGCCGACTGGTACCGCCGACACACCGACGATGCGCCTCGCCTGGTCAACATGTACGGCATCACCGAGACCACGGTGCACGTCTCCCGCCTCGAACTGGCCTCGGACGACAGCAAGACCGCGGCCAGCCTCGTGGGCCGCGCGATCCCGGGGCTCGGCGTGTATGTCCTCGATCCGCGGCTGCGGCCGGTCCCCGTCGGGGTCCCCGGCGAGATGTACGTGTCCGGCGATCAGCTCACCCGCGGGTACCTCGGCCGCGGTGCGCTGACCGCGGGACGATTCGTCGCGGACCCGATCGGCTTGCCGGGGACTCGCATGTACCGCACCGGCGACATCGCGCGCTGGTCCGCCTCCGGGCAACTCGAATACGTCGGACGCAGTGACTCCCAGGTGCAGCTGCGTGGATTCCGTGTCGAACTCGGAGAAATCGAAGCCGCGCTGACCTCTGTCGAGGGTGTCGCGCATGCAGTCGCCGTGGTGCGGACCGACGCGCACACCGGCGACAAGCTCGTCGGATACGTCGTCCCACGCGCAGGTACCAACGTTGTGCCCGCCGAGGTGCTCGACGAGGTCGGGCAGTTCCTGACCGGATACATGGTCCCCGACGCGATCGTGATCCTCGATGCTCTGCCTCTCACTCCGAACGGAAAGCTCGACAAGAAGGCGCTTCCTTCTCCGGTGTTCGTGGGAGACAAAGAATTCCGTGCACCCGCGACGCCGACGGAGGTAGCGATCGCCGAGGTCTTCGCCGACGTGCTCGGCATCGACGAGGTCGGCGTCGACGACTCGTTCTTCGCGCTCGGGGGCGACAGCATCGTATCGATCCAGCTGGTGTCGCGCGCCAAAGCGCTCGGGATCGTGTTCACGCCCCGGGAGGTCTTCGAGCAGCGCACCGTGGCCGGACTCGCCGAGGTCGCGCGGATCGGTACCGGGACCGCACCCTTGCTCGTCGAACTCGAGGGGGGAGGAGTCGGTGACATCCCGCTCACCCCGATCGTGCGTTACATGGTCGAGCGCGCGGGCAGCTTCGACCGCTACACCCAGACCATCGCGCTCGAACTGCCCGAAGGCATCACACGTCCGGACGTGGTCGCGACCCTTCGTGCCGTTATCGACCGGCACGATATGCTGCGGGCGTCCCTGCGCCGGAGCGGCACCGGAGAATGGGTGCTGGCCACGACCGCACCGGGCTCGGTCGACGTCGATTCTCTCGTCTCCCACGTGGAGGTGCCTGCCGATGCGGACGACGACCGGTGGCGCAGTATCGCGGCCCGCGAACTCGACAGCGCCGAGGCGCGGCTCGATCCGTCGCGCGGCACCGTCCTGCAGTTCGTCTGGCTCGATCCCGCACCGGGCGCAGACCGCACCGGGCGGATGGCCGTGGTCGCCCACCACCTCGTGGTCGACGGAGTGTCGTGGCGAATCCTGGTGCCCGACTTCGTGACTGCCTGGGCGCAGATCGATCACGGACAGCCCGCGGCGCTGCAGCCGGTCGGAACGTCGTTCCGGACCTGGGCTGATGCCCTCGTTCGCAGTGCCGGCGATCGCACGGCAGAGTTGCCGATGTGGACGTCGATCCTGGCCGGACCCGACCCCCTTCTGGGTACGCGTGCCTTCGACCCCGCAGTCGATCTTGCGTCGACGGTCGAGAAGGTCCAGGTCCGGGTCGCAGCCGAGGTCACCGACACACTGCTCACCACAGTTCCCGAGCTCTACCACGGCAGCGTCAACGACGTGTTGCTCACTGGCCTTGCATTGGCGCTCGCCGGGTGGCGTCGCGATCGTGGCACGGATGAACTGTCCGCGCTGATCGGACTCGAGGGCCACGGACGCGAGGAAGACCTTGTCCCCGGGGCCGACCTGTCACGCACCGTGGGCTGGTTCACCGCGATGTTCCCTGTGCGGCTCGACCTGTCCGGCATCGACCTCGACGACGCCATCGAGGGCGGAGCAGCCGCCGGCACTGCACTCAAGGTCGTCAAGGAACACCTGCGGGCCATCCCCGACAAGGGACTCGGCTACGGACTGCTCCGGTACTGCAACTCCGACACCGCTGGGCAACTCGCACATCTGCCGTCCGGTCAGATCAGCTTCAACTACCTCGGACGTCTCGACGCCGGCGAGGTGTCCCAGGGTCAGGCCGCAGAATTGGGCTGGCTACCCGCCGGCGACCTCGGTGACCTGTCCGGTCGCGACGACAGCGACGCTCCCGCGCTCGCCTCGGTGGACATCAACGCGGTGGTCATCGGAGGGGAGCTCGGCGCGAACCTCGGATTCCCCGCCGGTCTGCTCGACCGCGACGACGTCGAGGAACTCGGACAATGGTGGGTGCGTGCACTCGAAGCGCTCGCCACTCACGCGGCACGCCCCGACGCAGGCGGGCGGACACCGACCGATCTCCCCTTGGTCGAGGTCACCCAGCGCGACATCGACGCCTGGGAAGCGGAGTACCCCAACGTGTCCGACGTCTGGCCGCTCGCACCGTTGCAGTCCGGATTGCTTTACCACGCGTTGCTCGCCGAAGGACAGTCCGACGTCTACAGCACTCAGGTACTGATCCACCTCGCCGGACTCGTCGACCCGGCACGTCTACGAAGCGCTGCCGCCGCACTTCTCGACCGGCATCCCAACCTGCGGACTACCTTCGTCTCGGGTGAATCCGGTGAGCCGGTCCAGGTTGTCGTCGACGACGTCGTGCTGCCGTGGCGGGAACTCGACCTCACCGGGCCGGGGAACCCGGCGGCCGACACTGTCGAACTCGACGCGGTGTTGCGCGCCGACCAGGACGTGGCCTTCGATCTGGCAGCGCCGCCGCTGATCCGCTTCACAATGGTGCGGACGGGATCCGAATCCTGGACGCTCGCGGTCACGAGCCACCACATCCTCCTCGACGGCTGGTCGATGCCGTTGCTGATGAAGGACCTGTTGGTGCTGTACGCGACGTCGGGTGATGCTGCGTTGCTCGGTCGGGTGCCGTCGTACCGCAGCTATCTCGAGTGGCTGGGGCGCCGCGACCACCGCGAATCGGTCGACGCGTGGGTCCACGCACTCGGGGGGGTCGACGAACCGACACTGCTGGTCGGCTCCGAGGCCGGCGACGCCGGAGCCACTTCGGCCGAGCACCACATCGATCTAGGCCGCGACCGCAGTGACACCCTCGGAGAGGTCGCAGCGAGGCTCGGCGTCACGGTCAACACCGTCCTGCAGGGTGCGTGGGCGACACTCATCGCCCGCACGACCGGTCGTGACGACGTCGTGTTCGGTACTACCGTGTCGGGCCGGCCCGCGGACCTTCCGGGCGTCGAATCGATGGTCGGACTGTTCATCAACACGTTGCCCGTCCGCGTGCGACTCGGCGACTCGGCAACCACCGAGGAACTGCTCCAGCGCATCCAGGTCGATCAGGCGTCGCTTCTCGACCACCATCATGTGGGCCTCGCCGAGATCCAGCAGCGGACGGGTCTCGGAGCGCTCTTCGACACCCTGCTCGTGTACGAGTCGTATCCGGTGGACCGTAGCGGCATCGCAGAGGCGGGATCGGTCGACGGACTGATCGTCGCCGGCGTCAACACCCGCGACGCCACGCACTATCCGCTGACCGTCGCCGTCACCGCGGAAGACACCGTCACGCTCGGATTCAAGTACCGCAGCGACATTCTCGATGCCGACACCGTGACCACGCTTGCCGCCCGGTACCTGCGGATCATCGACGGCATCCTTGCCGACCCCGCGGTGCCGGTGGACGCCCTGCCGTATCTCGACTCCGACGAATTCGAGGACCTGGTCCACCGCGAGGGTGGACCGGCCGAATCTCCGGTTCCGCTCGGTGATCTCCTCGTGGCGGCCGCCGAGGGCAACCCTGACGGCGTCGCTGTGGTCCACGACGGGCGCGAGTGGACGTACGCCGAGCTCGACACGTTCTCGTCGCGATTGGCGAGATTGCTGATCGGACGTGGCATCGGTACAGAAGATGTTGTGGCCCTCGGTCTCACACGCTCGATCGAGTCGGTCGCCGCAGTGTGGGCGGTGGCGAAGACCGGTGCCGCGTACGTACCGGTCGATCCGAACTACCCGGCCGATCGTGTTGCACACATGGTGTCCGACTCGGGAGCGGCGCTCGGCCTTACCGTGACACAGCATCTCGTCGGGTTGCCCGGCGACGTCGAATGGATCGACCTGACGTCGGAGGACACGGTGGCCCGGATGGAGACGAGCCCGGGCGGCCCGGTCGCGGCGGGCGAGCGCGTACGTCGTGTGCACGCCGGCAATACCGCTTACATCATCTACACGTCAGGCTCGACGGGGCTCCCCAAGGGTGTCGTCGTCACTCATTCCGGGTTGGCGAATTTTGCTGCCGAGCAGCGTGATCGGTATGCATTGGGCGTCGACGCCAGGGTGTTGCACTTCGCATCGCCGAGCTTCGACGCGTCAGTGCTCGAGTTGTTGATGGCCTTCGCGGCCGGCGCGACGCTCGTGATTGCTCCGCCGACCATCTACGGCGGGCGTGACCTCGCGGATTTCATCCGGGCCGAGCGCGTGACGCACGCATTCATCACACCGGCCGCGATCTCCTCCCTGGACCCAGAGGGACTCGATGAACTTCGTGTCCTCGTGGCAGGTGGAGAGGCGGTGCCACCCGAACTGGTGTCGCGCTGGGCTTCCGGCCGCGCGTTCCACAACGGTTACGGCCCCACGGAAACCACGATCATGACCAATATCAGCGCGCCGTTGGCTCCTGGTGACGACGTGACGATCGGCGGACCGATCCGCGGTGTCGGTGCCGTCGTGCTCGACGTGCGCTTGCGGCCCGTCCCGGTCGGCGTTGCAGGTGAGCTCTACCTGTCGGGTGTGCAACTGGCGCGCGGGTACCACGGGAGAGCGGGATTGACATCCGACCGCTTCGTTGCCGACCCGTTCGGATCCGGCGCCCGCCTCTATCGGACCGGGGATCTGGCCCGTTGGACCGACACCGGCGACATCGTCTACGTGGGTCGGTCGGATTTCCAGGTCAAGATCCGTGGATTCCGAATCGAACTCGACGAGATCGATGCGGTGCTTCGTCATGACGATGCGGTGGATTTCTCGGTCACGATCGCTCGGACATCCGGGGCAGGCGTCGTGCGGCTCGTCTCGTACGTGACCGCGGCGCCCGGTCGGGTCGTCGAGACGTCGGAACTCCTCCGCACGGCAGCGCGCTCGTTGCCACGTCACATGGTTCCCGACGTGGTTGTCGTCCTCGACTCCATGCCACTGACTCCGGTCGGCAAGCTCGACCGCGCGGCCCTCCCTGAACCCGCAACGTCGATGCGGCCGCACCGTGCTCCCCGCACGGGGCTCGAAGCGCTGGTCGCACGCGTGTATGCGGAGGTGCTCGACGTCGACCGGATCGGCTTGGACGATGACTTCTTCGACCTCGGGGGCAATTCCCTCGTCGCGACCCAAGTGGTTGCGAGACTGCGGGACGAGATCGGCGTGGCTGTGCGTGTCCCCTGGCTGCTCGAGTCGCCCGTCGTGAAGGACCTCGCGGCCCGGCTCGGCGTCGATGTCGAAGCGGGCGCGGAAGTCGAGGGCGTCGCCGTCTCGGAAGCGGATGCGGCCCTTTCCGTGATCCTGCCGCTGCGCGCCGGGGACCCCGCGGAATCGGTGTTCTGCCTGCACCCGATGATCGGGCTCGCCTGGACCTACGCGCCGCTCGCGGCGCGCCTGGACGGACCTGGCGCCGTGTACGGGGTTCAGACGCCGGTGTTGACCGAACCCGATTTCGCCGGAGCGTCACTGGACGATCTCGCGCGCAGGTACGCCGACGAGATCGTCGCAACCGTGCCGCACGGACCGTACCGATTGCTCGGCTGGTCCCTGGGCGGTGTGCTCGCGCATGCGGTGGCGGTCGAACTCCAGTCCCGCGGTCTGAGTGTGGAGAAACTCGCGCTGATCGACAGTGTCCCGCGGATCGACACCGACCGTTTCGAGTCTGAGATCTCGGAGAACCTGCGCACCTTCGGCGTCGAGGTGGATCCCGGGGCACTCGACCGGCAGCTTCCTCGTGAGGCCGCCGAAGCGCTCGTGCGTGCGGTTCCGGCGGAACTGATCGAACTCGATATCGAGAGGACCCAACGCATCTTCGCTGCGGCGATGACGTCACCGGACCTGATCAACCGTCACGAACCCGGAGTGTTCACCGGTGACATGGAGTTCTTCAGTGCGGTGGAGGAACACCCGACCGAAGCGGACGCCGCGGACCTGTGGGTGCCGTTCGTCACGGGAGGCATTCGTACCCGGTTCGTACCGGGGGAGCACGGAGAGATGATGGAACCGACGGCGCTCGACGTGATCGTGCCTGCTCTGGACAGTGATCGTGTCGATCTTGATCCACAGTGATCGCCCGGTATGGTGTGCTCGCGCAGGACTGTCGGATCGCAGATGCGCGATCCACGGTAACGTGCACGCCTGACCTGTAGATATACGTATTGCTGCGCCGGACGGTGCGCCTCGGACGCACCCGAGGTCTGGAAATCATGTCCCGGAAACGGGTCTGAGGAGGTTCAAGCGAATGAAGGTTGTCGAGTCGCGGACATGCACTCGAAGGACGAGACTCGCCGCGCTCTCGGCAGCTGTCGTAGCACTGCCGTTGTTCTTCGGTGGAGCCACGGCCGCGGCCGACCCCGTCTGGGACAGTGAGCAGCCTCTCGAGGTGGTCGAGTCCGCGAACGGCTCCTACATCACGCGTATCGAGCAGTACGGGGAGCAGCAGCTCCTCGTCTACGTCCACTCGGCGTCGATGAACAAGGAAGTCCTGCTCGATGTGTGGCGCCCCGCCGATACCAGTGAGCCCCGCCCGACGCTGTATCTTCTGAACGGCGCCGGCGGCGGCGAGGACAGCGCGACGTGGCGGTTCCGCACCGACGCCATCGACTTCTTCAAGGACAAGAACGTCAATGTCGTCTCGCCGGTCGGTGGCAAGTGGAGCTACTACACCGACTGGAAGAACGAGGATCCGGTTCTCGGCGTGAACAAGTGGGAGACCTTCCTCACCAAGGAGATCCCGCCGCTGATCGACGCCGCACTCGGAACGAACGGCGTCAACGCGATCGCAGGTCTCTCGTCGTCCGGCACATCGGTTCTGCAGCTCGCCATCGAAGGCGGCGACCTCTACAACGGTGTGGCGGCGTACAGCGGCTGCGCGCAGACCTCCGATCCGTTGGGGCAGCAGTTCGTGAAGGTGACCACCGAAACCTGGGGCGGGGGAGACACTCGCAACATGTGGGGCGAGCTCGACGACCCGATGTGGCGCGAGAAGGACCCGTATATCAACGCAGAGCAGCTGCGTGGCCTCGAACTGTACATCTCGAACGGCAACGGCCTGCCCGGCCCGTACGACACGCTCGACGGCCCTGAGATCGACGGCCAGGTGGACGTGCTCGCGAACCAGGTGGTCGTGGGTGGCGTGATCGAGGCGGCCACCAACTACTGCACGCACAACCTGCAGAACCGCCTGAACGAACTGGACATCCCTGCCACCTACAACTTCCGCGACTCGGGTAGCCATTCGTGGGGCTACTGGCAGGACGATCTGAAGGATTCGTGGCCGGTGCTCCAGCGCGCGCTCGGACTGTGATCCTCGCCGGACATCTTCGATCCGGCATCCGACGAACAGGGCCCCTCCGCCCAGGAGGGGCCCTGTTCGCGCTTCGGGGCAGTGTCGGTCGGGGCCGAGCGCTATGCGGTTCCGGGTGCGTCCGGAACAGTGCAGGGCACTTCGTGGGCACCGGCGTAGGCGGGATCGAGTGCCGACTTCAGCAGATACAGCGATTCGGGCAGCATCAGCATCGTCGAATGATCTGCGGGCGACGACGGGCACAGGTCCTGGACCCACTTGTTGTAGACCTCGGCCCCGGGGTCGGGCTCGAGGAACGAGCTCTCCGGAGGCGTCACGATCTCGTCGTGCCGGGTCGCAATCGACGTGTAGGTGATCCCTGGCAGTGTCTCGGGTCCGTTGTTGAGGGCAGCAAGCACCCGAGAACCGATGAGCTGCTGCTGCCCGGCGACACCGAGGTTGGTGCCGGCGAACAATGCCTGGGCGACGATGTCCTTCCCGTTCGTCAGACCGAGGATTGCCAGCGCCCCATACAGCTGCTGGAGTCCGTTGAAGGACGTGCCGTGGTTCGTCGCTCCGAGCATGACGAGGTTCTCGACCTTGTTGCGCGCCGGGTCGACGGGATCGGCTCCACCCTCGAATTTCAGGTACTGCCGCGACAGCATTCCACCCTGTGAATGACCCACCAGATCGACTTTGTCGCTCCCGGTGTGCTCGAGAACGGCGTCGACGAAGTCCCGTACCTCCACTGCGGACTGCTCGATGTCGGTGACGCCCCAGATCGTCGTATCGGGATCGAACATGGCCGTCGCGCCGCCGTAGTTCAGCGCGTAGACGCAGTAGCCGAGGTCGGCGAGCTGTGGCGCGACGATGGGCCACGTCTGCGTCATTCCCGACCCGGTTCCGTGTACGAGTACCACCGGGCGTGGATGCTCCGGGGACGGGACACAGTCGAGATCGTTCGTGCCGTCGGTACTGGGCCCCATCGTGGAGAGCAGCTCGGAGAGGCGGTTGTAGCTCGTAGCGGGGGAATCTGTGGAGACCTCGCCAGGAGGCAGGTCGGCGGTGGGCTGGGCAGACGCGATCGCGGGTGTGGTGGCCAGCGACGCCGAGACGGCAAGGGTAGCGGTGGCTGTGGCCACAGCGATCCGGCGCGCAAATTTCATCGGAGCTCCTCGGGCGGACAGCCGGGTCGTGGCGTATCCGTACCTGGTTGGACGCAAGTGAGGTTAGCAGCGGCAGCCGTGTCCGTCCGGGAAGTTCAAGGTCATCCCTGTTGGGCTGCCCGTCGATAGCCGCGGATCGCGGGCACCAGGAACAGGACGAACATCCCGAGCGACCATGCCAGGGTCTTGATCATCGGTTCGGCCAGCGGCCCACCCACTGCGAGTGCGCGCATGGTGTCGATCGCACACGACATCGGCTGGTTGGCGACGATCGGCTGCAACCAGGTCGGATAGGCCATGACCGGCACGAACCCCGAATTGAAGAACATGAGGAGGGTGCACACGATCGATACCATCTCGACGAGCGGGATCTTGGTCGACAAGGTGGCCAGAACGGTCACCATCATGGCGAATCCCATCCCGAACACGATGGGTACCACCAACATCAACATCGTTGCCGGGATGCCCTGCGTGAACCGGAAGCCCATGACGACGCCTGCGGCGAAAATCACAATCGAGGTGACGAGGACGCGAACGGCCTCGGCCATCAGGCGCCCCACCAGCCCCGCTGATCGGTGGATCGGCAGCGTGTAGAAGCGGCTCAGCAGGCCGGACTCGCGTTCGGCGCGCAACCCGACAGCGCTGACGACGGAGCCGAACATCGCACCGACCAGCACGATCATCGGGACCGTCCCGAAGATCGACGGCTGCCCCGTCGCGGCCGTGATGCTGTCGCCGAGCACGATCCGGAACATCACCAGCGTCAGTGCGGGATAGATCAATGCCTGGATCATCGTCGCCGGATCGCGGGCCCAGCGAAGGAGGAGCCGGCTGCACTGAAGGCGGCTGTGCTCCCACAACGCGGCGAAGGACCCTTCGCCGACCACGGCATTCGGTGCCGGATATCCGAACGACCCGGTTCCCGTCCCCATCGCAGCGTCCTGACTCATCAAGTCACCTCCGCCTCGTGTTCGCCCACACGGCAAGAGGTAGACACACCACGGTCAGCCCGACCAGCCACAGCAGGCTCGGGAAGAACACCTCCCAGGTGACCCCACCATCTGCCATGTCGCGCATCGCGAACGAGAACTGCGAGATCGGCTGGTTACGGACGAACGGGCGGATCCATTCGGGGAAGCCCTGCTCGGGAACGAAACCGCACGACAGCATCCCGAGGATCAGCTGTGGAAGCGTCAGCGCCTGGGACGTCGCTTCGGGGCTCTTGGAGAGGCTGCCGATTGCGTCGGCTCCCAGGCACAGCACGAGGCTGATCGCGAGTGCCGTCACTCCGAAGAGGACCGCTTGTCCGAGTCCCGCGGTGAACCTGAAACCGATCACGTAGCCGAATCCGATCGCGGCGAACAGCGAAATCACTGATCTCGTCAGCCCCGCCGTCATGCGCGAGAGCAGCGGCACGGTCGCGCCCACCGGCATCGTCTTCAACCGGGTCGTCAGCCCGGTCGTGGCCTCCTGTGCCGCCATCTGGGCCGCGGAGATGGCAGTGAACGCCATTGATTGAAGGACGATGATCGGCATCAGGAATTGCGCGTAGTCGATGCCTTGCATCTGCATCACGAACTTCAGCGGCAGATAGAATCCGAGACCGAAGACGAACGGTGCGATCACAGCGATGATCAGTTCGCCGTATCGGGCCATCGTGCGCAGGGTGCGTCCGGTAAGCGCCGACCACTGCGACACCGAGTTCGGGTGGACACGGCGGTGCGATCCGGACCGCCGGTCGGGAACGCTCACACTCGCGCCGCCGGGTACCCGACCCGCCGGAAGATGCTCGGTGCGGGCCGTCACGCGCCCCCTCCCGCCGCGGCGGCATCGAGTTCGGGGGGTGCCGTCGACGCGCTGTGGCCCGTCAGCTGGAGGAACACGTCGTCCAACGAAGGTCGACGCAATCCGATATCGGCGAGTTCGATGTCGAGGGGCGAAATCAGATCGAGCGCCTCCGTGAGGGTCGCCGCTCCGGCGGGAGCCGGGATGGACACCCGGTCGAAGTCGCCGGGAGCCGCGAGATCGGCACGGGTGGACTCGGGAACGAGGGATCCGAGCGCGTGGACGATCTGTGGTAGGTCCGCCGGATCGACGGGGACGATCTCGCAGTAGCTACCTCCGGTCGAGGCCTTCAGTTCGTTCGCCGTGCCCCGCGCGATGACCGTCCCCTTGTCGATCACGATGATGTTGTCGCTCAGTACGTCCGCTTCTTCGAGGTACTGGGTGGTCAACAGGGTCGTGATGCCCTGTTTCTTCAGGGATTCGACCAGCGACCACACACCTTGACGCGATCGTGGATCGAGTCCGGTGGTCGGCTCGTCCAGGAACACGACCTCGGGCCGGACCACGAGTCCGCACGCGATGTCGACACGGCGGCGCATACCACCCGAATAGCCTTTGACCGGTCGGCGTCCGGCCTCGACGAGGTCGAACTCGCGGAGCAGTTCGTCCGCGCGCAGCTTTGCCGAAGCCTTGTCGAGTCCCATCAACCGTCCGAACAGTACGAGGTTCTCCCGCCCGGTGAGAGTGTCGTCCAATGCTGCGAACTGCCCGGTCATCATGATCGAGCGTCTGACCGCGGCAGGGTTGGTCTCGACATCGTGACCTGCAACGACGGCGCGCCCGCTCGAGGCCCGGATGAGCGTCGACAGGATCTTGACCATGGTGGTCTTACCGGCACCGTTGGGGCCGAGTACGGCGAGGACCGAGCCTTCCGGAGCTGAGAAATCGACACCGGCGAGTGCGTGCACATTCCCGAACGACTTGTGGACATCCTCCACGAGGACTGCATGGTCGTGGTTGCTTCGCATCCGCACTCCACCGTCGAACTCGGTCCCTGTCGGGACTCGGTCATGGCCCGTCCAGCGGGGGTCCCCGCCTCCTGCGTCGAGATGCTACCGCTCGGGGACGTTCCCGGCCGGGTGTCCGAGAACGCCGGTTCGAGATGAGATCAGGACCAGATGCCGATGTCGTCCAGATGCCGGACGAGGCGGCGTGCTCCGTCGGTGAAATGGTCCCGGGTCTCGGTTCCGGCCGTGTTCGGGTCGTGCTCGCGGAGCGCGTCGAGAATTCGGTGGTGCGCTGCGACGGCCTCGACGCCCCATTCCTGGTCGGACGAATAGAAGTGCGCGGGCGTGTAACGCGTCGCGTTGTGCAGGAACCATGCGAGTTTTCGTGCGGCAGCAGCCCGGTTGAGTGTGCGGTGGAAGGAGAACTCGAGGGTCTCGATACGTGCGCCGTCGCCGGTCCGAACCGCGTCGCTGAACCTGACGTTGATGTCGTCGAGCTCAGCGATCGTGTCGTCACCGATGGTTTCCGCTGCACGCGCGGCGAGTTTCTCGGCGATGCACCCCTGCAACCAGAAGACGTCGTCGATGTCCGATCGGGTCAAAGGCGCTACGACGTAGCCCCGGTGCGGAACCAGTTCGACCAAGCCCTCGCCGCGAAGGGTGAGCAGGGCCTCACGAACCGGGGTGACGCTGACCCCGAGTTCGGCCGCAGTCTCGTCGAGCCGCACGAAGTCTCCCGGGCGCACGTCGCCCGCCATGATCCGATTGCGGACGAACGACGCCACATCATCCGACAGCTGGGGGCGACGTCCCAGGTGGCGAGAGGAGCCGGACCGGTTGGGCGGGGGCATCGGCTACTCCTGTGTGTTCATCATCGGTGTCGGGTGGGGTCGAGAGGGCATGTCGATCCGGGGCATTATCGCGTACGGCACCTTCTCGTGCTGTGAAATCTCCCGACGGCGACGGTTCTCCGTCGACATCTGCGCCTGTCCCGGTACGCCGATTCTGCGCTCACACCCCATCCGTGCTTCGCTGGGGAGATGGGTAGTGCATTCTCTCGCCGACGGATGTTGGGTTCACTCGCGGGGGGTGCGCTGCTCGTGAGCACAGCCACTGCGCAGGTCGGCCACGCGTCACCAGGACATCGTCGCCCCACGACACCGGGACACAGGCTCCCGGATCCGGGCACGGTGGATGCGACGGACCCGGCGCTGTTGAGTGCGGTCGAGGCTGCGAGTCTCCTGCACGCCGGCCGGCTGCATCCGAAGGAACTGCTCGATGCGTGCCTGGCGCGGACGCGGGAGTTCGACGGTCTCACCAGCGCATGGGTCCGGCTGTATCCGGAGTTCGCGTACGCAGGCGCAGACGCGGCGGGGGAGAGGCTCACGCGGGCGCGGAGCGAGGGGACTCCCGCACCCGATGTCTGTGGTCTGCCGATCGCCCTCAAGGATATTTTTGCGGTGTCGGGGCTGCCGCTCACCGCGTCGAGCAGAGTGCTCGAAGGGAACATCGCAGCCGGACACTCCGGTGTGTGGAGCAAGCTCGAGGACGCCGGCGCAATCCTCATGGGGCACGCCCACACCGACGAGTTCGCGATCGGTGTCGCGACGCCACAAGTGGGTAATCCGTGGAACACCGAGATGTCACCGGGTGGGTCTTCGGGTGGCAGTGCAGCGGTCCTGGCCGCCCGCTTCGCCCCGCTGGCGGTCGGCAGCGACACCGGAGGATCGGTGAGGCTGCCTGCGAGCGCATGCGGAATTTCGTCGATCAAACCCACCTACGGGCGGATCACCTCCCACGGCATGATTCCGCTGACCTGGACCCGCGACCACGTCGGACCGATGGCGCGGAGTCTCGCCGACGCATCGATGATGTTGTCGGCCCTCGCGACCGTCGACGTCGATGATCCGATCACCGCGCTCGGCCCCCCGGTTCCGGCAGGTGGCTATCCGCTGGCAGCGAAAGGGGGTGCGTTGCCGTTGGCCGGGGTTCGGCTGGGACTTCCGCCGTCGGATCTCCCGCCTTCGCTGCAGACCCTGTTCGACGACGCCATCCAGGTCGCGCGTTCGCTCGGTGCAGAGGTGGTTTCCGTCGTGATGCCACCGACTCCGACCTCGCTCGCAACGGGCGATGTGGTCGAGATGGGTTCGTACCACCGGCAATTCGCGGATCGGATCGGCCTGTATCGGCCGGAGCGGGTGACCAGTGTGGGGGCTGCGGTGGCGTCGCTGGCGGTCCCTGTCGTGGATTACCTGATGCTCGAGCGCGACCGGTTGCGCTACCAGTACGACTACAACAGGCTCTTCGCCGACAACGATCTCGACGCGGTCATGATCCCCGGCACTCGGGTGGACGGCGCGCTGCGCGAGGAGTTCCTCGGCGTGAGTGTGACCGAAGGCGTACCGGGGGACGTGAAGTGGGCCAACTATTCGGGTGCGCCCGTTGTGACACTTCCGGTGGGGCGGTCGTCTGCGACGGGAATGCCGTTCGGCGTGCAACTCGGTGCCAGGCCTTGGCAGGACGAACGGATCATCGAAATCGGCCTCGAGCTGCAGGAAGCGATCCCGGTGTGGCGGGATCTGCCCGATCTGGCGCCGGCGCCGGGAGCTGCGCCCGAAGTGTTGCAGGTCGCACCCGGCCCCGGTCCCGACCCGACCAACACGGTGGATGCGGCAGCACCGTTGCGAACGCCCCCGATGAACGCGATGGATTAGGGCTTCCGTCTCGGCCGGGGGAGCATTCCCGGAGTTGTACTCAGTGGCGAATTGCTGCATACTGGTCGGGTTGCCTTGACCGGGCCATGGATGTTTCGCGGCTCGGAACGGTGAAAGTAGTAACAGTCGCGGATCGAGCCTTTACGGCCAGGTCGCGGCCACATGCAAGACGGAAGCAGCACCAACGTGCGCTCGTATGAGCGCATCCGGTCCCGTTCTGTGCGGTGTCGAAGCGAAAGTTTCGGCGCCGAGGAATGAGCGGCGCAGCGACACGCCCGACCGCGTGGACCGGAGAACAATGACAGATGAACAGCGGCAGCGGATCGGGTGAGCCCGGATCGCTATGTGTATGAGTGCTGTTCTCTGTCGCCGTTCCGTTCGGAACTGTGCAGACGAGGTGGCTCCCGATTCATTCGGGCGCTACGAAACGCGGCAAGAAAAGGACACTAAGCGTGGCGGGACAGAAGATCCGCATCAGGCTCAAGGCCTATGACCACGAGGCGATCGACGCATCTGCGCGAAAGATCGTCGAGACGGTCACCCGTACGGGTGCCCGCGTGGTCGGCCCGGTGCCGTTGCCAACGGAAAAGAACGTGTACTGCGTCATTCGCTCGCCGCACAAGTACAAGGACTCGCGCGAGCACTTCGAGATGCGTACTCACAAGCGGCTGATCGACATCCTCGACCCGACGCCGAAGACGGTCGACGCACTCATGCGCATCGACCTCCCGGCGAGCGTCGACGTCAATATTCAGTGACTTACAGCGAGCTTGTAGAAGACGCAGCGGAGAGAACAGATGACTAACCAGATCAAGGGAATCCTGGGCACCAAGCTCGGCATGACCCAGGTCTTCGACGAGAACAACCGGGTCGTTCCGGTGACCGTCGTCAAGGCCGGACCGAACGTGGTCACGCAGATTCGCACCGAGGAGCGCGACGGCTACAACGCCGTGCAGCTCGCATTCGGCGCCATTGCACCGCGCAAGGTCAACAAGCCGGTTCGCGGCCAGTTCGACAAGGCCGGCGTGACCCCGCGCCGCCACCTCGTCGAGCTCCGTGTCGAGGACGCCTCGGAGTACGAGGTCGGCCAGGAACTGACCGCAGAGGTGTTCGAGGACGGCGCATTCGTCGACATCACGGGCACCTCCAAGGGCAAGGGCTTCGCCGGCACCATGAAGCGTCACGGCTTCTCCGGTCAGGGCGCTTCGCACGGTGCGCAGGCTGTGCACCGTCGTCCCGGTTCCATCGGTGGCTGCGCCACCCCGGGCCGTGTCTTCAAGGGCACGCGCATGTCCGGCCGTATGGGTAGCGACCGCGTCACGACGCAGAACCTCTCCGTCCACAAGGTGGACGCCGAGAACGGTCTGCTGCTTATCAAGGGCGCGATCCCCGGCCGCAAGGGTGGCCTCGTGATCGTCAAGACTGCAGTGAAGGGTGGTGCACGGGCATGACCAGCACCGAGACCGCAACCAAGCTGACGCTGGACGTCAAGGCTGCAGGTGGCAAGACCACCGGCACCGTCGATCTCCCCGCTGAGATCTTCGACGCCCCGGCGAACATCGCATTGCTGCACCAGGTGGTTGTCGCGCAGCTCGCTGCCGCACGCCAGGGCACGCACTCGACCAAGACCCGCGGAGAGGTCCGTGGCGGCGGCCGTAAGCCGTACCGCCAGAAGGGCACCGGCCGCGCACGTCAGGGCTCGACTCGTGCACCGCAGTTCGTCGGCGGCGGCACGGTCCACGGCCCGCAGCCGCGCGACTACAGCCAGCGGACGCCCAAGAAGATGAAGGCAGCCGCCCTGCGCGGTGCCCTCTCCGACCGGGCGCGCAACGAGCGCATCCACGTGATCACCGAGCTCGTCGCGGGTCAGACCCCGTCGACGAAGTCGGCGCGCACCTTCCTCGGTGAGCTCACCGAGCGCAAGAACGTGCTCCTGGTGGTCGGACGTGCAGACGTCGCCGCGTGGAAGAGCGTGCAGAACCTGCCGAACATCCACGCGCTCGCACCCGATCAGTTGAACACCTACGACGTCCTCTACAGCGACGACATCGTGTTCAGCGTCGAGGCGCTCAACGCGTTCATCCACGGGCCGGCCGAGTCGGCTCAGGAAGTCAAGGAGGAGAGCAAGTGAGCACGATCGCCGACCCGCGCGACATCCTGCTGGCTCCCGTCGTCTCCGAGAAGTCCTATGGGCTGATGGAGGAGGGCACCTACACCTTCCTGGTCCACCCGGACTCGAACAAGACGCAGATCAAGATTGCCGTCGAGAAGATCTTCGGCGTCAAGGTGAGCAGCGTCAACACCGCCAACCGTCAGGGCAAGCGCAAGCGGACGCGGTTCGGTTACGGCAAGCGCAAGGACACCAAGCGCGCGCTCGTGACCCTGACCGCCGACAGCAAGCCCATCGAGATCTTCGGAGGACCGGTCGCCTAGGCGCCGGAACTCGCGAGAGATAGAGGACGAGAAGACTCATGGCAATCCGTAAGTACAAGCCGACAACGCCGGGCCGTCGTGGCGCCAGTGTGTCGGACTTCGCCGAGATCACTCGGTCGACGCCCGAGAAGTCGCTGATCCGCCCACTGCACGGTCGCGGTGGTCGTAACGCGCACGGTCGTATCACGACCCGGCACAAGGGTGGCGGACACAAGCGCGCATACCGCTTGATCGATTTCCGTCGCAACGACAAGGACGGCATCCCGGCCAAGGTCGCTCACATCGAGTACGACCCCAACCGCACCGCCCGCATCGCACTGCTTCACTACGTGGACGGCGAGAAGCGCTACATCATTGCCCCCAAGGGCCTGGTGCAGGGCGCTCCGATCGAGTCCGGCCCGACGGCCGACATCAAGCCGGGCAACAACCTTCCGCTGCGCAACATCCCGACCGGTACCACCATCCACGCGGTGGAGCTGCGTCCCGGTGGCGGCGCCAAGATGGCCCGTTCGGCCGGCGCGAGCATCCAGCTCCTCGGTAAGGAAGGCACCTACGCCACGCTGCGTATGCCGTCCGGCGAGATCCGTCGCGTCGACGTGCGCTGCCGCGCAACCGTCGGCGAGGTCGGCAACGCCGAGCAGTCGAACATCAACTGGGGCAAGGCCGGCCGTATGCGCTGGAAGGGCAAGCGCCCGACCGTCCGTGGTGTGGTCATGAACCCCGTCGACCACCCGCACGGTGGTGGCGAGGGCAAGACCTCGGGTGGTCGCCACCCGGTCAGCCCGTGGGGCAAGCCCGAAGGCCGTACCCGTAAGAACAAGGCGTCCGACAAGCTCATCGTTCGTCGCCGCCGTACCGGTAAAAAGCGCTAGTCAAGGAGGGAGTTAGAGAATGCCACGCAGCCTCAAGAAGGGCCCGTTCGTCGACGACCACCTCCTGGCGAAGGTTGACGTCCAGAACGAGAAGGGCACCAAGCAGGTCATCAAGACCTGGTCGCGCCGTTCCACGATTCTGCCGGACTTCATCGGTCACACGTTTGCCGTCCACGACGGACGCAAGCACGTTCCGGTGTTCGTCTCGGATTCGATGGTCGGCCACAAGCTCGGTGAATTCGCACCGACCCGTACGTTCAAGGGCCACATCAAGGACGACCGGAAGAGCAAGCGTCGATGAGTACTGAAACCACAAACCCGAGCGCTCGGGCTGTTGCGCGCCACGTGCGTGTGACCCCGATGAAGGCGCGCCGCGTCGTCGACATCGTCCGCGGAAAGTCCGTCGAGGAAGCCCTCGCAATTCTGAAGTTCGCGCCGCAGGCCGCTGCGGAGCCGGTCGCCAAGGTGATCGCCTCGGCAGCTGCCAACGCGCAGAACAACCTGAACCTCGACCCCAGCACGCTCGTTGTTGCGACGGCGTACGTGGACGAGGGCGCAACCCTCAAGCGGTTCCAGCCGCGTGCGCAGGGTCGCGCGTTCCGTATCCGCAAGCGGTCGAGCCACATCACCGTGATCGTGGAGAGCATCGGCTCGAACTCGTCTCGCAACCGCCGGAAGGGAGCTCAGTAGTGGGCCAGAAGATCAACCCGCACGGCTTCCGTCTGGGCATCACCACCGACTGGAAGTCGCGTTGGTACGCAGACAAGCAGTACGCGGACTACGTGAAAGAAGACGTCGCGATCCGTAAGTTCCTGGCCTCCGGCCTCGAGCGTGCAGGTATCGCGAAGGTCGAGATCGAGCGCACCCGCGATCGTGTGCGTGTGGACATCCACACCGCGCGTCCGGGCATCGTCATCGGCCGCCGCGGCGCCGAGGCCGATCGCATCCGCGCCGAGCTCGAGAAGCTGACCGGCAAGCAGGTTCAGCTCAACATCCTCGAGGTCAAGAACGCCGAGTCCGAGGCTCAGCTGGTGGCGCAGGGCGTCGCAGAGCAGCTCTCGAACCGCGTGGCGTTCCGCCGGGCGATGCGTAAGGCCATCCAATCGGCCATGCGTCAGCCCAACGTCAAGGGCATCCGCGTGCAGTGCTCGGGCCGCCTCGGTGGCGCCGAGATGTCGCGCTCGGAGTTCTACCGCGAAGGTCGCGTCCCGCTGCACACGCTGCGTGCGGACATCGACTATGGCCTCTACGAGGCGAAGACCACCTTCGGCCGTATCGGCGTGAAGGTATGGATCTACAAGGGCGACATCGTCGGTGGCCGTCGTGAGCTCGCTGCTGCTGCAGCTGCTCCCGCTGACCGCCCGCGTCGTGAGCGTCCGAGCCGCCCGCGTCGTTCCGGCGCCTCGGGCACCACCGCGACGAGCACCGAAGCGGGACGGGCAGCCGACGCCCCGGCTTCGGCAGAGAACAAGGAGGGCTGACGCAATGTTGATCCCCCGGCGGGTCAAACACCGCAAGCAGCACCATCCGAGCCGTTCGGGTACCGCCAAGGGCGGAACCCAGGTTGCCTTCGGCGAGTACGGCATCCAGGCTCTCGAGCCGGCCTACATCACGAACCGGCAGATCGAAGCCGCTCGTATCGCCATGACCCGGCACATCAAGCGTGGCGGCAAGATCTGGATCAACATCTTCCCGGATCGCCCACTCACCAAGAAGCCGGCCGAAACCCGCATGGGTTCCGGTAAGGGTTCGCCCGAGTGGTGGGTCGCGAACGTCAAGCCCGGTCGCGTGCTGTTCGAGATGAGCTACCCGAACGAGGAGATTGCTCGTGAGGCCCTGCGCCGCGCGATGCACAAGCTCCCGTGCAAGTGCCGGATCGTGACGAGGGAGGAGCAGTTCTGATGGCTACCGAAACTCCCGCCGCAGAACTCCGCGAGCTCACCGAGGAAGAGTTGACCTCGAAGCTTCGTGAGTCCAAGGAAGAGCTGTTCAACCTCCGCTTCCAGATGGCTACCGGTCAGCTGGACAACAACCGACGACTGCGCACCGTGCGTAACGAGATCGCTCGTATCTACACGGTTCTGCGCGAGCGTGAGCTCGGTCTGGCCACCGGCCCGGATGCGGGTGACGTGGCATGAGTGAGGAAAAGGCAGTGACCCAGAACGAAGAGCGCGCGAGCCGCAAGGTCCGCATCGGCTACGTCGTCTCGGACAAGATGGAAAAGACCATCGTGGTCGAGCTCGAGGATCGCGTGAAGCACCCGCTGTACGGCAAGATCATTCGCCGTACCACCAAGGTGAAGGCACACGACGAGAACAGTCTTGCCGGCGTCGGCGACCGCGTGCAGCTGATGGAGACCCGTCCGCTGTCCGCGTCGAAGCGCTGGCGTCTGGTCGAGGTGCTCGAGAAGGCCAAGTAGGCCTTCACACCTCGTGTGACGAAAAGCCTCGGCCCGGCATCCGTTTCGGATGCCGGGCCGAGGCGTGTTCGGAGTGCGGGTGGGTGCGCGAAGTATCGTGCGACACACCCGGATCCGGGGCCAGGGGCGAGCTCACAGTTCGCTAATTTGCCCTGGGTGCGGTATATGGCCTACTCTGGACGGGTTGCTTCGCGGGACCCGTGTGTCTTTCGCGCGTGCGCCGTGAGCAGCCGACGACCGCGTACGTCCAGGTCGGAAATCTGACGTACATACCAATCCAGGTCAAGGAGACGTAAGTGATCCAGCAGGAGTCGCGACTGCGTGTCGCCGACAACACGGGTGCCAAGGAGATTCTCTGCATCCGCGTTCTCGGTGGTTCGTCCCGTCGCTACGCCGGTATCGGTGACATCATTGTCGCCACCGTCAAGGACGCCATCCCCGGCGGCAACGTCAAGCGTGGCGATGTCGTCAAGGCCGTGATCGTGCGCACCGCCAAGGAGCGCCGTCGGCCGGACGGCTCGTACATCAAGTTCGATGAGAACGCCGCAGTCATCATCAAGGGTGACAACGATCCGCGCGGCACCCGCATCTTCGGACCCGTCGGTCGCGAGCTTCGCGACAAGCGGTTCATGAAGATCGTCTCGCTCGCTCCGGAGGTGCTGTGATGAAGGTGCACAAGGGCGACACCGTGCTCGTCATCTCGGGTAAGGACAAGGGCGCGAAGGGCAAGGTCATCGCTGCCTTCCCGCGCGAGAACCGTGTCCTCGTCGAGGGCGTGAACCGGATCAAGAAGCACACCGCGGTCTCGGCCAACGAGCGTGGCGCCTCTTCGGGCGGCATCGTGACGCAGGAGGCCCCGATCCACGTTTCCAACGTTGCGGTCGTCGACTCGGACGGAAACCCCACTCGTGTGGGCTACCGGACCGATGAGGAAACCGGCAAGCGCGTTCGGATTTCCCGGAAGAACGGGAAGGACATCTGACATGACCACCACCGAGAACAAGATCCAGCCGCGTCTGAAGACCCGCTACCGTGCGGAGATCCGTGACGCGCTGAACGCGGAGTTCGCCTACGCGAACGTCATGCAGATCCCCGGCGTCGTGAAGGTCGTCGTCAACATGGGTGTCGGCGACGCTGCCCGCGACGCGAAGCTCATCAACGGTGCGGTCAACGACCTCGCGTTGATCACCGGTCAGAAGCCGGAGATCCGCAAGGCCCGTAAGTCCATCGCGCAGTTCAAGCTTCGCGAGGGTATGCCCATCGGTGCGCGCGTCACGCTGCGCGGCGATCGTATGTGGGAGTTCCTGGACCGTCTCGTGTCCATTGCGCTTCCCCGTATCCGCGACTTCCGTGGCCTGAACGGCAACCAGTTCGATGGCAACGGCAACTACACGTTCGGCCTGAACGAGCAGTCGATGTTCCACGAGATCGATGTGGACAAGATCGACCGCCCGCGCGGCATGGACATCACTGTCGTGACCACCGCTACCAACAACGAAGAAGGCCGTGCCCTGCTCAAGCACCTCGGCTTCCCGTTCAAGGAGAACTGAGCCCATGGCTAAGAAGGCACTGGTCAACAAGGCCAACAAGAAGCCCAAGTTCGCGGTCCGCGCCTACACGCGCTGCCAGCGTTGCGGTCGTCCGCACGCGGTGTACCGCAAGTTCGGTCTCTGCCGCGTCTGCCTCCGTGAGATGGCACACGCCGGTGAGCTTCCGGGAGTTCACAAGAGCTCCTGGTGACGTGAGCGGGTGGGCGGCGCGCCTCGCGCCTCCGCCCACCATCACGCTGTCAGGGGTCGGCCCGCTCCGGGCCGGCTCGCATTGAAACCAAATTCGCTGCAGGCCCACGGCCGGGTCCTCCCGGTGTTGCATGGGAACCGCTCCGAGAAAGGTGTACAGGTCAGACCATGACCATGACCGACCCCATCGCAGACTTCTTGACACGTCTGCGTAACGCCAACACGGCGTTCCACGACGAGGTCAAGCTCCCGTCATCGAAGATCAAGGTGAACATCGCCGAGATCCTCAAGCGCGAGGGCTACATCTCCGACTACCGCACCGAGGACGCCGAGGTGGGCAAGACCCTCGTCGTCGACCTCAAGTACGGGCCTTCCCGTGAGCGCAGCCTCGCCGGCGTGCGTCGCGTTTCGAAGCCCGGCCTTCGCGTGTACGCGAAGTCCACCAACCTGCCCAAGGTCCTGGGCGGACTCGGCGTGGCGATCATCTCCACGTCCTCCGGTCTGCTCACCGATCGCCAGGCGGCCAAGCAGGGAGTAGGCGGGGAAGTCCTCGCCTACGTCTGGTAAGGGAGGCCACCACAATGTCGCGAATCGGAAAACTCCCCGTTGCAGTTCCCTCGGGTGTCGAGGTGAACATCGATGGCCAGAACGTCGCAGTGAAGGGCCCCAAGGGCAACCTGTCGCTGACGATCGCTGAGCCCATCACTGTTGCCAAGGGCGACGACGGGGCACTGAACATCAACCGCCCCAACGACGAGCGTCGCAGCCGTGCGCTGCACGGTCTGTCGCGGACCCTGGTGCAGAACCTCATCGTCGGTGTGACCGAGGGCTACACCATCAAGATGGAGATCTTCGGCGTCGGCTACCGCGTGGCGCTCAAGGGCAAGGACCTCGAGTTCTCGCTCGGTTACAGCCACCCGGTGCTCATCGAGGCCCCCGAAGGCATCACCTTTGCCGTCGAGTCACCCACGAAGTTCTCGATTGCGGGTATCGACAAGCAGCAGGTCGGCCAGATCGCGGCCAACGTCCGCCGTTTGCGTAAGTCCGACCCGTACAAGGGCAAGGGCATCCGCTACGAGGGCGAGCAGGTCCGTCGCAAGGTCGGAAAGACGGGTAAGTGATCATGAGCCAGACCGAGAACCAGAAGGCCAAGCGGATCCCGCGCGGCAAGGATGCGTCCACGACGCGTCGGCTGTCGAAGACGCGTCGTCATTTCCGCCTCCGCAAGAAGATCGCCGGAACGGCAGAGCGTCCGCGTCTCGTCGTCAACCGCTCGTCGCGCCACATGCACGTGCAGGTCATCAACGACCTCACCGGCACGACCGTTGCCGCTGCGTCGACCATCGAGGCCGACGTGCGTGCGCTCGAGGGCGACAAGAAGGCGCGCGGCGCCAAGGTCGGACAGCTGATCGCCGAGCGCGCGAAGGCTGCCGGCGTGGAATCCGTGGTCTTCGACCGCGGTGGACACACCTACAGCGGCCGCATTGCGGCCCTCGCGGACGCAGCACGCGAGAGCGGGCTGAAGTTCTGATGATCATCTTTGCTAACGGAAGGAACGTCTGATGCCGGGACGTCAGCGGCGTGACGGCGGAAGCGGCCCCGCCGGACAGAATGGCCCCAACACCGGGGACAACCGTGGTGGTCGCGGCGACCGCCGCGATCGTGACTCGCGCGGCGGCAACGCTGCCGAGCGGTCGAACCACATCGAGCGTGTCGTCTCGATCAACCGAGTGTCGAAGGTCGTCAAGGGCGGCCGTCGTTTCAGCTTCACCGCGCTGGTGATCGTCGGAGACGGCAACGGTGTGGTCGGCGTCGGCTACGGCAAGGCCAAGGAAGTTCCCGCGGCCATCACCAAGGGTGTCGAGGAAGCTCGCAAGAACTTCTTCCGCGTTCCGCTCATCGGCGGAACCATCACCCACCCGGTTCAGGGTGAGGCTGCTGCAGGCGTCGTCCTGCTGCGTCCGGCTTCCCCCGGTACCGGTGTGATCGCCGGTGGCGCTGTGCGCGCCGTGCTGGAGTGCGCGGGCATCTCCGACATCCTGTCGAAGTCGCTCGGCTCCGACAATGCCATCAACGTGGTGCACGCGACGGTTGCAGCTCTCAAGGGCCTGCAGCGTCCGGAGGAAGTTGCGGCTCGCCGTGGCCTCCCCCTCGAGGACGTCGCTCCCGCCGGCATGCTCCGCGCCCGTGCACTTGCTGCTGGGAGCGTGAAGTAATGGCAGAGCTGAAGATCACCCAGATCAAGAGCACCATCGGTACCAAGCAGAATCAGCGTGACAGCCTGCGCACCCTCGGCCTGCGGAAGATCCGCCAGTCGGTGGTCCGCGAGGACAACTCGCAGAACCGTGGCTTGATCAACGTGGTGCGTCACCTCGTGACCGTTGAGGAGGTCTGAGAATGACCATCAAGCTGCATCACCTGCGCCCGGCCCCGGGCGCGAAGACGGACAAGACCCGCGTCGGACGCGGTGAGGGTTCCAAGGGCAAGACCGCTGGTCGCGGTACGAAGGGCACCAAGGCGCGTAAGAACGTCCCGGCAGCCTTCGAAGGTGGCCAGATGCCCCTGCATATGCGTCTGCCGAAGCTCAAGGGCTTCAAGAACGCATTCCGCACCGAGTACCAGGTCGTCAACGTCAGCGACATCGCCCGGGTCTTCCCGGAGGGTGGCCGGATCGGCGTCGACGAGCTCGTGGCAAACGGCCTGGTTCGCAAGAACCAGCTCGTCAAGGTCCTCGGCGAGGGCGAGATCACGGTTGCCGTCCAGGTTTCCGCGAACAAGTTCTCCGGTTCCGCCAAGGAGAAGATCGCCGCTGCCGGTGGCACCGCAACCGAACTGGCCTGACCGGTTCGGCTCTGTATGAATCACGGCTGACGAACGGCCGCGGTGTAGTCGATGACTGCACCGCGGCCGTTCGCGTATGTCTGTGCTGCCGTACGCTTGTGACGTATTTGCAGCGCGTTGCACCCTCTGCGTCGTCCCATCGGCGATCCTGGCCGGTGGCCGCAGCGGTGCACACTGTTAGAGTTCTAGAGTTGTCTACTGTCCGACGGGCCTATCCGGTCTGTCGCTCCCGATCGGCCTGCCAGGAGGATTCTTGCTTTCCGCCTTCGTCTCGGCCCTCAGGACACCGGACCTGAGGCGGAAGATCCTCATCGCCCTCGGGCTGGTGGCTCTGTACCGACTCGGCGCCTCGGTGCCGTCCCCGGGCGTCGACTACGGCAACGTCCAGGCGTGTGTCGACCAGCTCGCCGGCAGCGAACAAGCCGGCATCTACTCCCTGATCAATCTGTTCTCGGGTGGTGCCCTCCTTCAGCTGTCGGTGTTCGCCATCGGCATCATGCCGTTCATCACGGCGAGCATCATCGTGCAGCTGCTCACCGTCGTGATTCCCAGATTCGAGGAACTCCGCAAGGAGGGCCAAGCGGGTCAGGCCAAGATGACGCAGTACACGCGATATCTGGCCGTGGCGCTGGCTGTCCTGCAGGCGACCGGCATCGTGGCGCTCGCCGCCCGAGGTCAGCTGCTGCAGGGCTGTGCGGAGCCGATCCTGGCCGATGACGGCGTGTTCAGCATGGTCGTCATCGTCCTCGTCATGACAGCAGGCGCTGCAGTCGTGATGTGGTTCGGCGAGCTGATCACCGAACGCGGTGTCGGCAACGGTATGTCGATCCTGATCTTCGCGGGTATCGCATCTGCACTGCCGTCCGAAGGACGGACGATCCTCGAATCCCGCGGCGGTCTCGTCTTCGCGATCGTGCTGGTCGTGGCGTTGCTGCTGATCACCGGCGTCGTCTTCGTCGAGCAGGGTCAGCGTCGTATCCCGGTGCAGTACGCCAAGCGGATGGTGGGTCGCCGCATGTACGGCGGCTCGTCGACGTATCTGCCGCTGAAGGTCAACCAGGCGGGCATCATCCCGGTGATCTTCGCATCGTCGTTGCTGTATCTGCCCAACCTCATCGCTCAGCTCACCGGTGCGACCACCAATCCGGAGCCGAGCTGGTGGCAGCGCATCATCAACGAGTATCTCGTCAATCCGAACAACCCGGTCTACATCGCGTTGTACTTCGGTTTGATCGTCTTCTTCGTGTTCTTCTACGTGGCCATCACGTTCAATCCTGAGGAACGCGCCGACGAGATGAAGAAGTACGGCGGCTTCATCCCCGGTATCCGCCCGGGCCGGCCGACGGCTGAATACCTCAGCTACGTGCTCAACCGCATCACGGTTCCGGGCTCGATCTATCTCGGTCTCATCGCAGTACTCCCGAACTTCTTCCTGTCGGGCGGCCAGACCGCCAGCAGTATCTTCGGCGGCGCAGCGGTGCTCATTCTCGTCAGTGTCGCGCTGGACACTGTCAAGCAGATCGAAAGTCAATTGATGCAGCGCAACTACGAAGGGTTCCTCAAGTGAGACTTGTACTCCTCGGTCCTCCCGGTGCCGGCAAAGGCACACAGGCCGCAATCCTGTCCGAGAAGCTCGGCGTTCCCGCCATTTCGACCGGCGATCTGTTCCGCGCCAATATCGGTCAGGGCACTGCGCTCGGCTTGGAAGCCAAGAAGTACATCGACGCCGGCGACCTCGTCCCCGCGGAGATCACCAACAACATGGTGCGTGAGCGGCTTGCGGAGCCCGACGCCGCGAACGGATTCCTTCTGGACGGGTTCCCCCGGAGCGTCGAGCAGGCAGAGGAACTCGCCAACATCCTGAAGAACCTCGACACCGCACTCGACGGTGTGCTGTCGTTCGTCATCGACGAGGACATCGTCGTCGAGCGCATGCTCGCTCGCGGCCGTGCCGACGACACCGAGGACGTCATCCGCAATCGTCTCCGGGTCTACCGGGAAGAGACTGCACCGCTGCTCGACCACTATGCAGATGTCCTCATCACCGTGGACGCTGTCGGTGAGGTCGAGGAAATCAACGCGCGCGCCCTCGCTGCGCTCGGCAAGTAGACACAGGAATTCGGGTATGGGTTTCGGGCGCAAGCGCAAAGTGGTTCCGTTCCGCACTTCGGGCGAACTCGACGCGATGGCAGCCGCGGGCGCCATCGTGGGTGCCGCGCTCGTCGCGGTGCGGGATGCGGCGAAGCCGGGCGTGAGCACCCTGGAACTCGACCGGGTGGCGGAAGCGGTGATCCGCGATGCGGGCGCCGTTCCGTCGTTCCTGGGGTACCACGGCTTCACGGGCTCGATCTGTTCGTCGGTCAACGACAGGGTGGTGCACGGCATCCCGTCGGCAGACGAGCTCCTTGCCGAGGGTGATCTGGTGTCGATCGACTGCGGAGCGATCCTCGACGGATGGCACGGCGATTCGGCGTGGAGCTTCGGGGTGGGGGAGTTGTCCGCTGCCGACGCCGACCTGAGCGACGCCACGCGCTTGTCGATGGAGGCGGGCATCGCCGCGATGATCGCGGGTAACCGTCTCACCGACGTGTCCCACGCCATCGAAGAGGGCACCCACGCCGCGGAGCGTCTGCACGGCCGGCCGTACGGCATCGTCGACGGTTACGGCGGGCACGCCATCGGCCGCGAGATGCACATGGATCCGTTTCTTCCCAACGAGGGCAAACCGGGCAAGGGCCCCCAGCTCGTCGTGGGTTCGGTGCTGGCGATCGAGCCGATGCTGACACTCGGCACATACGAGACGGTGGTCCTCGAGGACGAGTGGACCGTGGTGACCACCGACGGCAGCCGCGCCGCACACTGGGAGCACACCGTGGCAGTCACCGAGGACGGTCCGCGGATCCTCACGACCCGCCCCGAGTAGCGAGGCGCGTCATACTTCGACGAGCAGGGTCACCGGGCCGTCGTTGACGAGACTCACTTCCATGTGGGCCCCGAAGACCCCCGATTCGACGTGCGCGCCGAGTGTGCGCAACGCCGAGGTGAACTCGTCGATCAAGGGTTCGGCCACCGGCCTGGGCGCCGCCGCCGACCACGACGGGCGCCGACTCTTCCTTGTGTCCGCCATCAGCGTGAATTGGCTGACGACCAGCAGCGGAGCGTTCAGATCCGCCGCAGACTTCTCGTCCTCGAGGATCCGCATCGTCCAGACCTTGCGTGCGAGGGTCGTGGCCTTCGCTGCGTCGTCGTCGTGGGTGACGCCGATGAGGACGAGCAGTCCGTGGCCACCGTTCGGGGGCGTGATCCGCGCGACCTCCACTCCGTCGACTGCGACGGCCGCGGTGGTGACCCGTTGAACCAGCGCACGCACGTGTGCCTCCTAACATCGTGGCCATTTGGCCTGGTGATGAACTTCCCGTAATATTGAGCGGTGGTGCGCGCTGCGCTCCGGTCGGTCTGCGTCGACATGGTCTTCGCAACGGGATTCCGGGGATGCCGAGCGTCACGGTATCGGATGCCGATGCAACCACACGTCGAACAACGGATCGCGGAGGATATGGCTAAGAAGGACGGCGCAATCGAGGTCGAGGGTCGGGTCATCGAACCGCTTCCCAATGCGATGTTCCGCATCGAGCTGGAGAACGGCCACAAAGTGCTGGCCCACATCAGCGGCAAGATGCGGCAGCACTACATTCGTATCCTTCCCGAGGACCGGGTTGTCGTGGAGCTTTCGCCCTACGACCTCACGCGTGGACGCATCGTCTACCGCTACAAGTAACAGACTTCCCCGGCCGCACGGTCGGGGAAAAACCTGTCTCCGGAAGGACTTGCGTCGTGTCCGGAGGCGCACATACAGGAGATCGGACGCACGTGAAGGTTCAGCCTAGCGTCAAGAAGATCTGCGAGAAGTGCAAGGTGATCCGTCGTAACGGTCGGGTCATGGTGATCTGCGAGAACCTGCGTCACAAGCAGCGTCAGGGCTAGATCGACCTTCCTCGCGAAGATCTGCTTGGCAACAAGCAAGAAGACCTTCCAGTACCAGTCGCACGGTTACGATCCTCGATTCGTCGAGGAGCTGTGCGATACACCCCCGGTTCGGAGGCCGGGGCCCCACTGTGTTTGTCACTACACAGTTTCTTACGCAGGGGACGGGCTGGGAGCAGACCTCCGCACACCGAATAGGAATGCCACATGGCACGTCTCTCAGGTGTTGATCTTCCCCGCGAGAAGCGGATGGAGATCGCACTCACATACATCTACGGCATCGGCCGTACCCGTTCCAAGGAGATCCTCGAGGCAACCGGCGTCAGCCCGGACCTGCGCAGCAAGGATCTGTCCGACGAGGACCTCGCGAAGCTCCGCGAGTACATCGAGGAGAGCTACAAGGTCGAGGGTGACCTCCGCCGCGAGGTTCAGGCGGACATCCGTCGCAAGATCGAGATCGGCTGCTACCAGGGCCTGCGACACCGTCGTGGTCTGCCCGTGCGTGGACAGCGCACCAAGACCAACGCTCGTACCCGTAAGGGCCCGAAGCGCACCGTCGCAGGAAAGAAGAAGTAATGCCTCCCAAGTCACGCACCGCCGGTCCGAAGAAGACCCAGAAGGCACGGCGTAGGGACAAGAAGAACGTCCCGCACGGCGCAGCTCACATCAAGAGCACCTTCAACAACACCATCGTCTCGATCACGGATCCCCAGGGCAACGTGATCTCCTGGGCGTCCTCGGGCCACGTCGGCTTCAAGGGCTCGCGCAAGTCGACACCGTTCGCCGCGCAGCTCGCCGCCGAGAATGCTGCCCGCAAGGCGCAGGAGCACGGCGTCAAGAAGGTCGACGTCTTCGTCAAGGGCCCGGGTTCGGGCCGCGAGACCGCGATCCGCTCCCTCCAGGCCGCCGGCCTCGAGGTCGGAACGATCTCCGACGTCACCCCCCAGCCGCACAACGGCTGCCGCCCGCCCAAGCGTCGTCGCGTCTAACAACGGGAAAGGAAAAGGTTCTAAGTCATGGCACGTTATACCGGTCCCGTTACACGTAAGTCGCGTCGTCTCCGCGTCGACCTGGTCGGAGGCGACCAGGCATTCGAGCGTCGCCCCTACCCGCCCGGCCAGCACGGCCGCGCGCGGATCAAGGAGAGCGAGTACCTGCTCCAGTTGCAGGAGAAGCAGAAGGCCCGCTTCTCCTACGGCATCATGGAGAAGCAGTTCCGCCGCTACTACGAGGAAGCAGCCAGCCGCCCCGGTAAGACCGGTGAGGTGCTGCTGACCATCCTCGAGTCGCGCCTGGACAACGTCGTCTACCGTGCCGGCCTCGCGCGCACCCGCCGCCAGGCCCGCCAGCTGGTGTCCCACGGACACTTCCTGGTCAACGGCAAGAAGGTCGACATCCCGAGCTACCGCGTCTCCCAGTACGACATCATCGATGTCCGCGAGAAGTCGCTGAGCACGCTGCCGTTCCAGATCGCGCGTGAGACCCAGGGCGAGCGCCCGGTCGCTGCGTGGCTGCAGGTCGTCGGTCCGCGTCTGCGGGTGCTGGTCCACCAGCTGCCCGAGCGCGCGCAGATCGAGATCCCGCTGCAGGAACAGCTCATCGTCGAGTACTACTCGAAGTAAGAGCGCTTCGTGCTCTGTCATCAGAGCACTTCGTGCCGTGGTGTCCTCCTGGCCCTGCTGGGGCGGGGAGGGCACCACACCACCACTAGGGCGTCAAATAGCGGACGCCCACAAGGAGGCAACTCATGCTCATCTCGCAGCGACCCACGCTGACCGAAGAGGTCCTCGCCGACAATCGGTCGAAGTTCGTCATCGAGCCGCTCGAGCCCGGCTTCGGCTACACGCTCGGCAACTCGCTTCGCCGCACCCTGCTCTCCTCGATCCCCGGTGCCGCTGTCACCAGCATTCGCATCGACGGCGTGCTCCACGAGTTCACCACGGTTCCGGGTGTGAAGGAGGATGTCACCGACATCATCCTGAACCTCAAGGGCCTCGTGGTCAGCTCGGAAGAGGACGAGCCGGTCACCATGTACGTCCGTAAGCAGGGCCCGGGCGTCGTCACCGCAGCGGACATCGTTCCGCCGGCCGGTGTCGAGATCCACAACCCCGATCTGCACATCGCCACCCTGAACGACAAGGGCAAGCTGGAGGTCGAGCTCGTCGTCGAGCGCGGTCGCGGCTACGTCCCCGCCGTCCAGAACAAGGCATCCGGTGCCGAGATCGGCCGTATTCCGGTCGACTCGATCTACTCGCCGGTGCTCAAGGTGACGTACAAGGTGGAGGCCACCCGCGTCGAGCAGCGCACCGACTTCGATCGGTTGATCCTCGACGTGGAGACCAAGAACTCGATCGCCGCACGCGACGCACTCGCCTCGGCGGGCAAGACGCTTGTCGAGCTCTTCGGTCTGGCTCGTGAGCTGAACGTCGAAGCAGAAGGCATCGAGATCGGTCCCTCGCCTGCCGAGGCCGACCACATCGCCTCCTTCGGACTTCCGATCGAGGACCTCGACCTGACGGTCCGGTCCTACAACTGCCTCAAGCGCGAAGGTGTCCACACCGTCGGCGAGCTGGTGGCACGGACGGAATCCGACCTGCTCGACATCCGCAACTTCGGTCAGAAGTCCATCGATGAGGTCAAGGTCAAGCTGCACTCGCTCGGCCTGTCGCTGAAGGACAGCCCCGCGTCCTTCGACCCCAGCAGCGTTGCCGGCTACGACGCCGCCACCGGTACCTGGAGCGACACCGACGCCGGGTTCGGCGACACCGACGGCAACGAGGACTACGCCGAGACCGAGCAGCTGTAGCAGCTCACGGTCCTTACTAGGAGAAAATCATGCCCAAGCCCAAGAAGGGCGCCCGCTTCGGCGGGTCGGCCTCGCACCAGAAGGCGATCTTCGCCAACCTGGCCACCGCGCTCTTCGAGCACGGCCGCATCACCACCACCGAGGCCAAGGCCAAGGCCTTGCGCCCGTACGCCGAGAAGCTCGTCACGCACGCAAAGACCGGCACGCTGGCTTCGCGTCGTGAGGTGCTGAAGGTCATCCGCAACAAGGACGTCGTGCACGCCCTGTTCGCGGAGATCGGTCCCTCGTTCGAGGACCGCAACGGCGGCTATACGCGCATCATCAAGACGATGCCGCGCAAGGGCGACAATGCGCCCATGGCGGTCATCGAGCTCGTGCGCGAGAAGACCGTCTCCTCCGAGGCCGACCGCGCCCGGCGCGTCGCGGCTTCGCAGGCTGCACCGGCTGCTGAGGAGAACGTGGTGGAGGCCACCACGGCCGACGCCACCGACGCCGAGGTCGAGAACGCCGATGCCGTCGTCGAGGCGATCGAAGACACCACCGCAACGGCCGCTGACGCGACCGAGGCGGACGAGGCCAAGAAGGACTAGTCCACTTGGCTTCGGCATCTGCTGAAACGAACGAGCCCGCCGTCCCTGTTCAGGGCGGCGGGCTCGTCGCTTCGGACACAGTTTCCGGTGATCGGACCCGGCTCCGGCTCGACATTTCCTACGACGGCACCGATTTCTCCGGGTGGGCCCGCCAGCCCGGCCGTCGTACGGTGTGCGGCGAGATCGAAGAGAAGCTGTCCGCGATCGTTCGGGAGCCCGTGCTCCTCACCGTCGCGGGTCGCACCGATGCCGGAGTGCACGCCTCGGGTCAGGTCGCGCACGTCGATGTACCGACCGAGTCGCTTCCGGATGATCCGTCGCGCTGGATCAGGCGGCTCGCTCGGTTTCTCCCGCGGGATGTCCGGGTGACCGGAATCTCGGAGGCTCCCGAGCATTTCGACGCGCGATTCTCTGCGGTCCGTCGACACTACGAGTATCGCCTGACGACGGCCGCGCACGGGGCCGATCCGCTGCGCGCCCGCGACACCGTCGCCTGGCCGAAAACCGTCGATCTCGGAGAGATGCAGCGCGCGTCCCGATCCTTGTTGGGGCTGCACGACTTCGCCGCCTTCTGCAAGCGGCGCGAGGGCGCGACCACGGTCCGCGAACTCCAGCGCTACGACTGGACCCGTTCCGGTGACATCCTCACCGCATATGTGAGTGCCGATGCGTTCTGCTGGTCGATGGTCCGCAGTCTCGTCGGAGCGGCGCTGGCAGTGGGGGAAGGTCGCCGGTCGGTCGAGTGGATGACCGCCCTGCTCGGCGAGCGTGAACGCGCCGCATCCGTGGCAGTGGCGCCGGCTCACGGCCTTTCACTCGTCCGTGTCGATTACCCTGCCGATGAGGATCTCGCCGCGCGGAACCTTGCGACGCGGGAGACACGCGGGCCGATCGAGCGCGGCTGCTGCGGTTGACGAAGGGGAGCGCGAAGTTGATCGGACGACGATGTGCGATCGTGGCAGCGATCGCGGTGGCTGCGGTTGCGGCGACGGGTGGCACCGATCCAGGCATCGGTCGGGCCGATGAGCCGCCGGCCGGGGTCGATTCCGGTGTCACGGCACTGGAACGCGTGGACCGGCATTCCGAACGCGACTGGTCCCTGTTCGTCCATTCCGAGGCGATGGGTCGCACGATCGAACTCCGGGTGATCCGTCCCGCTGACGTCACCGAGCCGCGCCCTGTGCTGTATCTGCTCAATGGCGCCGGTGGTGGTGTCGACGAGGCCACGTGGCGTGAACAGACCGATATCGTCGATTTCTTCGGCGACAAGAATGTCAACGTCGTCACCCCGATCGGCGGTGCATTCAGCTACTACACCGACTGGCTTGCCGACGATGCGGAACTGGGTCGCAACCAGTGGACGACCTTCCTCACCGAGGAAGCGCCACCGATGGTCGACGCTGCGCTCGGTGCGAGCGGGAGCAACGCGATCGCGGGTGTGTCGATGTCGGCGACATCTGCACTCGCGCTCGCTGAGCATGCGCCGGATCTGTACCGGGCAGTGGCGTCGTACAGCGGTTGCGCCGAGACCTCGACGGAGGTGGGTAGCCGCTATGTCGAGATGGTCGTCGGGCTCGGGGGCGGTGACGTGGAGAACATGTGGGGGCCGGTCGGCGGTCCGTACTGGATGGAGCAGGATGTGATCCGCAATGCAGAGCGGCTGCGCGGAACGACGGTGTTCGTGTCGTCGAGCGGAGGACTGCCCGGCTCGCACGAGGCCCGCGCATGGGAGGAACACGGACCTGCGGTGATACCGGATCTCGCGCTGCTCGGGGTGATCGAGACCGCTGTGAGTGGGTGCACCGACCGGCTACGCACCGAACTCGACGCACTCGGGATCGAGGCGACCTATTCGACTCGTATCGAGGGCACCCACACTTGGGGATACTGGGAAGACGCGCTGCATGAATCCTGGCCGTTGCTGTCGGAGGCCCTCGGCGTCTGACGCAAGACTTCGGACGGGTGTGCGGTGTCCAACAGTCCGGTGGGACCCGCAGCGCAGGTCAACTCGCCAGCGACCGTGCGATCACGAGTCGCTGGATCTGGTTCGTGCCTTCGAAGATCTGGGTGATCTTCGCGTCGCGCATGAACCGTTCGACGGGGAAATCGCGGGTGTAACCGTATCCACCGAGGACCTGCACGGCATCGGTCGTGACTTTCATGGCGGCATCTGTGGCGACCAGTTTCGCGACGGAGGCCTGACGCGAATAACTCAGACCCGCGTCCTTGCGGCGGGCAGCGTCGATGTAGGTGGCGCGGGCGGAATCGACGGCTGCGGCCATGTCTGCCAGGACGAAACCGAGACCTTGATGGTCGATGATCGCCTTGCCGAAGGCCTTGCGTTCCTTGGCGTATGTGGTTGCCTCGTCGAGCGCGGCCTGAGCGAGTCCGGTTGCGACGGCAGCGATGCCGAGACGTCCGGAGTCGAGGGCGCTGAAGGCGATGGGAAGACCCTGTCCTTCGGCGCCGATGCGGCGTTCTGCGGGTACGAACGCATCGTCGTAGTGGGCTGACGTGGTGGGGATCGCGTGCAGGCCCATCTTCTCTTCGGGCTTCCCGAAGCTCAGGCCCTCGGTGCCCTCGGGTACGAGGAAGCACGAGATGCCCTTGCTACCGGTGTCGGCGGTCCGCGCGAACAGGGTGTAGAAATCGGCCTTGCCGCCGTTGGTGATCCACGCCTTCGAGCCGTTGATCCGGTATCCGCCGTCGGTGGGCTGCGCCCGGCAGGTCAATGCCGCTGCGTCCGAGCCGGCCTGAGGCTCGGACAGGCTGTAGGCGCCGATAGTCTCGCCACCCAGCATGTCGGGTAGCCACGTGTTCTTCTGCTCATCGGTGCCGTGCGTCGCAAGGGCGAAGCAGGACAGGCCGTGCACACTCACGGCGACTGCGACTGCTGCCCAGCGTGCGCCCAATTCCTCGAGGACCTGGAGGTACACCTCGTACGGCTGGTTCCCACCGCCGAATTCCTCGGGGTAGGGGAGGCTGAGCAGGCCTGCGGCGCCGAGCGCGGGGAACACGCCGTCCGGGAAGGTCTCATTGCGTTCGTGTTCGACGACGCGGGGTGCGAGCACTTTGTCGGCGACGTCGCGCGTGAGGTCGATCAGATCGTGGGCCTCTGGGGTGGGCAGTAGACGCTCGACGGGCACGGCAGAACTCCTCGAAGAAGACGGATTCACAAAACAGTACTCAAACCGATACTGCAGTACTATTTCGAGTATGGCAAGAGCAGCGGCACGGCGCACCACCGCACGGCAGGCGCAGCTGTTCGACCAGCTTGTCGCGCTGTTCCTGGACGAAGGATTTGCGCACTTCACGCTGGATGACATCGCAACCCGGCTGCGGTGCTCGAAATCGACGCTCTACGCCCTCGCCGAGAACAAGGACCGACTCGTCTACGCCGTCACCGTTCATTTCTTCCGCGGCGCAACCGAGCTTGTCGAAGCCGATGTCGCGGAGGCCGCAGGAGCCGAAGCGCGGATCCGCACCTACCTCGAATCCGTAGGCAGGCAGCTCGAACCTGCATCGGCCCGCTTCATGGAGGACATCGCCGCGACACCTGTCGCGCGGGAGGTGTACGAGCGCAATACCCGCCTCGCGGCCGACCGGGTCCGCGTGCTGATCTCGGACGGTGTCGCGGCGGGCGAACTGCGCGACGTGCACGCGACGTTCGTGGCCGACGTCGTTGCGACGGTCATGGTGCGTATCCAGCAGCGACAAGTGGCGGAGCGAACCGGGCTCGCCGACGCACAGGCATACCGCGAACTCGCGGGCCTGCTCACCCACGGTCTGACCGCCTGAGGCGCCTTACGATCGCGGGTATGGACCAGAAGAGGCAGGCACCGATTCGGCTCGGGATCATCGTGGGGAGTGTGCGTGAGGGGAGGGTCGCACCGGTTGTCGCGAACTGGTTCGCCGAGGTGGTGAGATGCCATTCGGGGGTCGACGGTCAGGAGTTCGGCATCGACATCATCGACCTCGCGGAGACGCCGCTGCCGCAGGACCTTTCGGGAGGTTCCGACGTCGAGGCGTTCACGCGCCGGATCGACGCAACGGAGGCGTTCGTGGTGATCACCTCCGAGTACAACCACGGTTATCCCGCAGCGCTGAAGACGGCGATCGACAGCGTCAAGCACGAGTGGCGCGCAAAGCCCGTCGGGTTCGTGTCCTATGGCGGGCTGTCCGGCGGGCTGCGTGCGGTCGAGCAGCTTCGGCAGGTCGTCGTGGAGGTCCACATGGTGCCGGTGCGCGAGTCCGTGAGTTTCCATCGTGTCAAGCACGCCTTCGCCGCCGACGGCACGACGCGTGACGGTGCGGCCATCGACTCGGCCGCGCGCATGCTTCGGCAGCTCGAGTGGTGGGTGCACGCGGTGAGGCGAGGCCGGGAGGATCGTCCCTATCCCGGCTGAGGCCGGGATGCCCTGCTACTCGATTACGTAGTCGAGTGACGTCGCTCGTGCTCACCGTGACGGGACGGACTCCGGAATGCGGGGGCGCCCGATGTGCGCGGACTCGGCCGCGATGGTCACGAGGGTCAGCGTCATCCGCTTTCCGCGTGTGGTGAGCACGACCCGCTCGCCGGATCCGTTCGGTTGTTCGATGGCAACGGTGGGACGTTCGCGGGGCCACTGATCGGGATGCGCATGCACGTGGATGGCACCGGTGTGCGGCCTGCGCGACGGCCGGACCCCGTCGAAGACGACGGTGTCGAACTCACGGTCGTCGGGATGCTCGCCGGCGATCCTCAAACGATCCGGTGACGCAGCACTGTTCAGCAGCGGCCGCCACGCATCGGCACGGTCGGTGTGGATCGCCACGCGCGCACCGATCGCTACCGCGCGGAACACGATCTGCTGTGCGAGGTACAACTCGCCCGCGACGTGGACCGAGCGCACCCCAGGCCCGGTGAGGCGCACCGCGATCGCCCGACCCGACTCGTCCGCGCCGATCAGCTGACCACAGCCTGCGACGGGCAGTGCCAAGCCGTCGAGGTGGTCGCGGCTCAGGCTGCGTAGATCGGTGATGCCCTCGAGCCCGGTCGTCGCATAGGGCAGAGACGCGAGCAGCGCCTCACGCTCGCGCCCGTGGACGGTGCGAGAACCGGAGGTGATCGGACCGTCGGGGGTACGCGTCGCGTACCGGACCAGCCCCCCGACGCGCGTTGCGCCGAAGGAGCCCGGACGTATGCGCACCGTCACCGTCGACGACAGCGACGGGTGGGTCCAGATGTGGGTCAGGGTGCTCGCGTCGAGTCGCCGCGGATCGAGTACGGCCCCGGTGCTGTACCCGACGGGGAGGCGGACGTACCGCCAAGAACGCTCCGCCGCCAGTGGATCGGCGCCGTGCGTGATCCGGTGTGCAGCAGACCGGATCTCCGTGGCTGTCAATATTCGTGCCGGGCAACCGGAATCACCGAGTGCTCGGACGACACGCCGAGCCGACGCAGTGATCGTCCGGGTCGCGCCTTCGGTGCCGCCACCGCGCCGTTCCACGGCGTCGGGACACGTCGAGGCGTCGAGGCGTAGTGCGAGCCACACCGTGCGTGTCGCAGCCGCGGGCAGGGGCCCGATGAGCTGCGCATAGACCTGACCCGCGGGGGTTGCGTCCAGCACCCGCCGGCCATGGACGACGACATCGATCCCGTCGAGCATCACATCGTGCCGGCGCAGGCAGTCGGACAGAGCACCCAAGGGCAGGGTCTGCGACGGGTCGGCCCGATCTCGTCCCAGCCGTGTGATGACCCCGACGGGAGCGAGCACCTCGACGACGGCAGTCACACACGTTCCGTCCCAACACAATCCGACCGTGCGGCCGGCCGACTGCGCTGTATCGCGGATATCTGCCGGGGCGTGCGCACGCGGAAACGTGTGCCGCAGCAGCGTCATCGCCACGTCGATCGCGTCGTGGCCGCGGATTCGGATGAGCACGAGTGCACCGGCCGCAGCGGCTGCCGTCGGTGCCACCCACGCGGAGGCCCCTGTCGCGGCCGCTGCGATCCAGACCGCGAGTGCAGCGCACTGTGCCACGACAAGCCTCGAGACGAGCCGGTGCCGTTCCCGCACGACGGATCTTTCACGCACGACCTCGGACACAGTTCGATCCACGGCACTCCCCCCGACGCCGATCGGGCGGCCCGCTGGGTGCCCGCCCGAGCTTCCCGAGCGCCAACTGTACTGTGTTGCGGCAGTGAGCGTGCCGCACGGGGGAGGACATATGGCATCGCAGCCCACCACTCGATGGCAGGTGAGCGGATACCGATTTCTGATGAGACGGATGGAGCATGCGCTCGTCCGTCGCGACGTCCGCATGATCCACGACCCGATGCGGTCGCAGGGGCGGTCGCTCATGGTGGGGATGGTGGTCGCCTGCCTGGTACTGGCAGGGTGCGCCGCGTTGGCCCTGTTCCGGCCTCAGGACAGGATCGGCAACGCGGCACTCGTGGTCGGAAGGGATTCCGGTGCGCTCTACGTGGCGATCGAGGGGGTGTTCCATCCCGCGATGAATCTGGCATCCGCGCGACTCGTGCTCGACGACCCTGCCGAACCCGCCGTCGTGGCCGACGAGGAACTCGAAGCCCGACCGAGGGGACCGCTCGTCGGTATCCCCGGCGCTCCGTCGTCTCTCGCGTACGTCGACCACGACCTGTCCTGGACGGTATGCGACACGATCGATCCAGGTGGGCGGCAGTTCGTCACCACCGCGGTGTCGGCCGGCACGCCCGAGTACACCGGTGTCGGTGGGCCGCTCGACGAGGACGAAGCACTGCTCATGACCTTCGACGGTGAGTACCACCTCGCTTACGGAGGCGGACGGGCCGAGATCGACCCGCAGGATCGTGCTCTGACACGGGTACTGGGCATCGATGTCGGGTCGGCCAGACCTGTCGGCGAAGGACTGCTCGCGGCGCTCCCCGAACTTCCGGAGCTGACCGCACCCGTGATCCCGGGTGCAGGAAGTAGGCCGCAAGTGGGGGTCGGCGATGTCCTCGTCGGATCCGTCGTCGGACTTGCGGAGCCGGGCGGTCAGCGCTACTACGTCGTATTGAACGATGGGGTGCAGGAGGTGTCCGGTGCGACTGCGCAGATCATCCACGCCTCGGACTCGCAGGGCGTCGCCGAGATTCCGATCGTGCCGCCCGACACGCTCAAGAACGCGCCGACGGTGCATCACCTCGCGGTCGACACGTTCCCGGCGGTGGTGCCCACGATCGTCGACCCTGCAGACCGGCCCGTCGGATGCCTGACCTGGGAACCCGAGGAAGGCCCCCACGATCAGCATCGGTCGGAACTGGTGCTGTCCGCGGGCAGTGTCCTGCCGATAGCCCAGGACGCGATCCCGGTCGATCCGGCACAGGCAGATGGGCCGGGACCGAACGTGGACGTCGTCCATATTCCGCCGGGGCGAGGAACATTCGTGCAGACGACGTCGGTCGTCCCCGACAGTGAACGCCGGGGAGCTCTGTTCTACATCGCGGACACCGGAGTCCGGTACGGCATTGCCGATGCGGAGGCGGCCACGGCACTCGGGCTCGAGGGAGAACCGGCACGTGCGCCCTGGCAGATCGTCGGCCTGCTCGCACCAGGCCCCTCGCTCGGGCGTGCCGAGGCGCTACTCGCTCACGACGGCGTCGCCCCGGACCCTCGACCCGCGCCACTCGGAACAGGCGAATGACGGTCGCGTCCGAGTTCTCGCCGGCGTGCACGTTCCCGAAAGGGTAGGGCCGCCATCAGCGCGAAGACGAGCATACCGAGGACCGCGGCACCAGCGCCCCACGCGACGTACCGCGGAGTCGGGTCCGGAGGATCGACCGGGGTGGGGCCGGCGATCTGCTTCGGGGTCGCAGGATCGTCCCGCTCGGTGAGCAGCGGTGCGGTGACCGCGGCCAACGGATCGACGATGCCGTGCCCGACCCGGGGGTTCCAGCCTTCCGCCGGGGCGTGGGCGGTCGATTCGATGCGGTCCATCACGGCGCGCGCGTCGAGGTGAGGGTGGCGGGCTCTCACCAACGCGACCGTTGCAGAGACCAGTGGTGCGGAAAAGCTCGTTCCCGAGAGCAGTACCGGCCCTTGGGTGCTGATCTGCGCGTCGATGAGACCGTCGGAGAACGGGTCGAGGGAGACGATGCCGCTCCCGGGCGCTGCGACATCTACCCACGGACCCGGAACGCTCTCGTCGGACGGTGTGCCGTCGGCTTCGACCCAGCCGACTGTGAGCACATAGTCGTCGTACCAGGCGGGGGAGGCGATCGTCGTGATCGAATCCCACGGATCTGCGTGCGGATCGAGCGGATTCGCAGCCGGAGGATTCCATGCCGGGCACACATCCTTGTTTCCGGCTGCCGCGACCACGACCGCGTCTTCGACGTCGGTTGCGTACTGGACTGCCGCGCCGAGCGGTCCGTCGGCGATCCCGTCACTCGCGAGCGTGCACGCGACTTCGGAGATGTTGATGACCGTGGCTCCGAGATCCGCGGCATGTCGCACCGCAGATGCCAGGGTGCGCACATCCCCGTAACCGGGGGAGTTCTGTGCCGCCTCTTCATCTCCGGCGGAGCGGTCGGAGTAGTTGCGACTGGATTGGCGGATGGCGATCACCTCGACGTCGGGTGCACCGCCGGCGAACCCCGATCCCTCCACCGGCTGCGCCGCGATGAGGCCGGCGACGAGCGTTCCGTGCGCGTCGCAGTCGACCGTGCCGTCATCGGTCGCAACATAATCGCCGCCAGGGGTGACGCGGGGAAGACGTGGATGCCGGTTGACTCCGGTGTCGATCACAGCGACGACTTGACCGGCACCGCGCGTCAGCGGCCACACCCGTTCGAAGTCCATGATGCGTTGTGCGAGCGGACGTTGCGGATCGTCTGCGACGGTTCGGCCCCGAGTACACAGGTTTCGCTGCTCGGCGGGTTCCGGGGCCGCGGGTTCGTCACCGGCGGGCAGCAGTCCGCTGTCGGGAACCGGGGGAGCTGCCGTAGCCGGACCCACGGCCGCGCCGGTGGAGATTGCGACGATCAGGGTGGCGACGAGACAGGCGGGGGTGAGCCTTCGACGACGAGTCACAACCCACGGACCGCGGAATAGAGGCCGGCTACCCAGCATGCCAGCGGCACGATCGTGGCAATGACGGCGTACTCGGTGAGTTCGCTGATCCGCCGTTGCACAGGTGTGAAGGTGCGCTGGGGCACCACGACCCCGAGAATCAGGGCACCGACGAACAGTACGACAGTGATGCCGAAGAGTGCCTGCGGAGCAACGGTTCCGAAGAGCGCGGCGCCGACGACAAGACCCAGGACGAGCACTGCACCACCGACGATCATCGGAGCTGCCTGCTCGGCCCCGATGTACGTGCGACCTCGGAACATCAGGACGATTCCCGTCGCCGCCGCCAACGCGACACCGGGCCAGGAGACAGCCGTATCCGGGACCGGCCACGCCGCGCACCATGCACCCGCCGTCGCGAGCACGACCACCGCGTACACCCACCCGGTCAGATGAGCTCGGGCACGCGCCGTCTTCGCCTCGAGTTCCTCGAACGTGGGCGGCGGATTCTCGTCGTCCGGGTCGGGAACCACAGGGTCCAGGGAGGTTCCGGGCGCGGGAACCGGAGGAAGAGGAAGGCGGGCGAGGAGCGTGGCGGCACGGGCGGCGAAGGTCGCCAACAGCAGCGAGGTCACGACGACGCCGGCCCCGAGCGCCTGAAACTGCACGTCGGTGGCGGTGCCGACGACCAGGGCGATCGTCGCGACCGCCGAGATCGTCGGGATCGCGGTGAACGTGGCGAGTCCGACCGTCGTGACACCCACCGTGACCACACCGACCGCGCCGGTCAGGACGGTCGCCAACAGCAGGTGCGGCGCACCGAAGTCGCCGGGAACCAGAAGCATCCCGGTGACGAAGGAAACGGGGACGGAGCAGACCGCGAGCAGCAGTCCGATCGGCCGGTCGAGATAGACCCGTGCAATGACGGCGGCCGCGGTCACGAGCAGTAGCGCCAGCACCACAGTCGCGATCCCCGCGAACACCCGCTCGCCACCGGAAGACGGCAGCAGAAGCAACGACCCGCACCCGGTCGTGATCGCAGCCGCTGCGACCACAGCACCGACCATCGCCGCAGTGCGATCGGACCAGCGCCGTAACCGGTCGCGACCTGCGACCGCCACGTTGTACATCACGTCGTCGAACAAGGGTGGCGACGGCGGTGACGACGACTCCTCGAGGATCAGCACCTCACCGTCGCGGATTCCGAGCTCGTCGAGGCTCGCGGCGCCCGCGAGTGGAGCTCGGCCGATCCGGGCCAGGCTCCATGCTTCCGGCTCGACCCGTTCCGGAGTGACGTCGAATTCGTTGTCGGGGCGATGAGCAGCCACGAGATCGACGATTCCCGCGAGCAGCAGGGCAACCGGAACGCCCAGTGGCAGTGCCAGATCGACCTCGGAGTGTTTGGTGAGCACTGTGATCCTGCACAGTTCCGGTGCTGCTACCGCACCGGGTACGTTCGGGCTCGTCGCTGCAGCTGTCATCGAATTGTTCCCCCCGTAGTTCGCGCGCCGGCCCGGCGACCGAAGGTGGCGCGGACCTTTCGACGACGCAGACCTTACGACATCGTCGCGGAAGCGCCGACAGCATCGTCGCGGATGTAACTGTCGCGACGGTGCGCTACTCTTCCACGACCGGGGGGAAGGCCGCTGTAGGCGGCCGGTGTGTACGGGGGTTGGGGAACTTGAGCACTGTACGATTCGCGCGCCGAGCGCGTCGGGATGCGCCGCGCGCACCCGGTGGTGAGGTGAGTCTGCAGGCGCCGCCCGATATTCCGAGAGCCACACCGGGCAATCTGCTCATGAAGCTGCTGCCGCTGGTGATGGTTGCGGCGATGATCGGCATGGTTGCGCTCATGTTCGGTTCCGGTATGGCACGAAGCCCCATGGCCCTGGTCTTTCCGCTGATGATGATGGTGTCGATGATCGGCATGCTTGCCAACAGCGGTCGCGGAGGCGGCGCGAAAACCGCAGAGACGAATGAGGACCGCAAGGACTACCTGCGCTATCTCGACACTCTGCGCAGGGACGTCGCGGAGACCGGCTCGGCGCAACGGCGGGCCCTCGAGTGGACCCACCCGGATCCGGCGCTGTTGTGGACTCTGGTCGGGACCGTCCGGATGTGGGAACGCCGCCCGACCGACGCAGACTTCTGCCACGTGCGGGTGGGCCGGGGCGGACAGCGACTCGCCACCAAGCTGATCGCTCCCGAAACCGGTCCGGTCGAGGATCTCGAACCCGTTGCCGCGGTGTCGTTGCGCCGCTTCGTGCGCGCGCACTCGGTGGTGCCGGCACTACCGACGGCCGTATCGCTTCGGGGATTCGCGTCGGTCGGTATCGGCGGCGACCGCGAGGCATCGCAGCAACTGGCCCGAGCAATGCTCGGGCAGCTGTGCACCTTCCACGCACCCGACGTACTCCAGGTCGCGGTGGTCTGCGGACCGGACACTGCTGCGGAGTGGGAGTGGGTCAAGTGGCTGCCGCACGCTCAGCACCCGGAGACGCGTGACGGAGCGGGCAGCGTTCGCATGGTCTTCGGTTCCGTGCTCGAACTCGAGACGGTCCTCGGCGTACACCTGTCCGCACGCGGACGGTTCGTCCGCAATACCCCTGCCGTCGACGGAGTTCCGCAACTGCTGATCGTCATCGACGGTGGGGTCTCCGGATCCGGGTCCGGGCTCCTCGACGACGGGCTCGACTCCGTGACCCTGCTCGACCTCTCCGCGTTCGCCCCGCGGCTCGCGGCACTTCGTGGGTTGCAGCTCGTCGCGGCGAACGGCCGCCTCGGCGCGAAAACGGGCAGCGCGGTGGAGACCTTTGCGGACGCCGACGGGATCAGTGCCCCGCAATCGCAGGCCCTGGCACGACGACTCGCCCCATACCGGGCTGCAACTCAGCTCGCCACGGACGACGGTGCCGACTCGGGCAGCATCGAGACCTGGCAGGACCTGCTCGGACTCGGCGACATCGCGCGACTCGATCCGCTCCAGGCCTGGGCGCCGCGATCCGGTCGCGACAGGCTGCGGGTGCCGATCGGGGTCGGTGCAGACGGCGCTCCGGTCGAGATCGACCTGAAGGAATCCGCGGAGAACGGAATGGGTCCGCACGGCCTGTGCATCGGTGCCACGGGTTCGGGAAAGAGCGAGTTCCTGCGGACCCTTGTGCTCGGTCTCGTCGCCACGCACTCACCCGACGCCCTCAATCTCGTGCTCGTCGACTTCAAAGGCGGCGCGACCTTCCTCGGGCTCGATCGGAGTCCCCATGTCGCAGCGGTCATCACCAACCTCGCGGACGAACTCGCGATGGTCGAGCGGATGAAGGACGCACTCGAGGGTGAGATGACCCGCCGACAGGAGCTGCTGCGAGCGGCCGGCAACTTCGCAAATGTCGGTGACTACGAGAAGGCGCGGACCGCAGGTGCTCCGCTTGCACCGTTGCCGGCATTGTTCATCGTCGTCGACGAGTTCTCCGAGCTGCTCTCCCAGCAGCCCGACTTCGCCGATCTCTTTGCGGCGATCGGTCGTCTCGGTAGGTCGCTGCACATACACCTGCTGTTGGCGAGCCAGCGGCTCGACGAAGGAAAACTGCGTGGCCTCGACAGTCACCTGTCGTACCGGATCGGTCTGAAGACCTTTTCCGCGAATGAATCCCGGAGCGTTCTCGGTGTTCCGGACGCCTACAGTCTGCCGCCCACGCCGGGCGCCGGTTACCTCAAGTGTGATTCGGCCGAGATCGTGCGCTTCGACGCGGCCTACGTGTCGGGACCGTACGAGCCCGGCCGTCCGGCGCGCCGCATTCGGACGGCAGCAGCGGGGACTCCGGGTCCGCGCTTGTTCACGGCACGAGATGTACCTGTCGATCGTGGTGTTCCCCTACCGGTGCCGTCGGTCGGCGAACCGACCCCCGATACCGCCCCGGCACCGTCCGACGGCGGCCGCAGTGTGCTCGACGTCGTGGTCGGTCGGGTCCGCGGACACGGCACCCCCGCACACGAGGTGTGGCTGCCGCCCCTCGAGGAGTCCCCGAGCCTCGACATGGTGCTGTCGCACTCGCTTCTCACCGGAGATCTTCTGCATCAGTCGACCCTGCGGACAGCGATCGGGATCGTCGACCGGCCCTTCGAACAGCGTCGAGACCCCCTGGTTGTCGATCTGTCGGGGGCCGCAGGCAACACCATCGTGGTCGGCGGTCCGCAGTCGGGTAAATCGACATTGCTGCGCACCCTGATCATGTCGATGGCGCTCACCCACACAGCCGAGCAGGTGCAGTTCTATTGCCTCGATTTCGGTGGCGGCACGCTCGCCGGGCTCGTAGGGCTTCCACACGTCGGCTCCGTGGCGAATCGTCTCGCAGGCGACCGGGTCCGCCGCACCGTCGCGGAGCTCATGGGCCTGCTGCGCAGGCGAGAACAGCAGTTCGGCGAATGGGGCATCGAATCGATGGCGACACTGCGACGCTTACGCGCAGACGGAGCGCAGCATGTCTCCGGCGACCCGTTCGGCGATGTCTTCCTCGTGATCGACGGCTGGCCCAGTATCCGGGAGGACTTCGAACCACTCGAACAGAGCGTGGGCGTCCTGGCGTCACGCGGGTTGTCCTACGGAATTCACGTCATGATCAGCGCACCGCGGTGGTGGGATGTTCGCCCAGCGCTACGCGACCACCTCGGAACCCGCCTCGAACTCCGTCTCGGCGACCCGGCCGACTCGGAATACGGGCGCAAGAAAGCAGCGCTGGTGCCCGAGGGCAGACCCGGCCGAGGTATCGACAGGGACGGACTTCACGTACTGGCCGCACTGCCGCGGGCCGACGGCAGTTCCGGCGTCGACGATCTCGCCGAGGGCGTGACCACGGCTGTTGCTGCGATCGCTGCTGCAACTCCGGGTGGCCACGCGCCTGAGGTCCGGATGCTTCCCGAGGAAATCGACCGTGCGGCCGTCCTCTCTGCGCTTCCCGACGGATGGCCGGTCCCGATCAGCGCGCCGGTCGCGCAGCGGCTGCGCGTGCCGATCGGAATCGACGAAGCGGAGCTCGCACCGGTGACCCTCGACTTCACCGACAGCCCCCACCTGCTTGTGTTCGGCGACTCCGGTTGCGGAAAGACTGCGCTGCTCCGCGGGATCTGCCGGAGCCTCATGGAGTCGAACACCGGTGCGCAGGCACGGATCATCATGGGTGACTATCGCCGGACCATGCTCGGGGTCGTCGAAGGCGACCATCTCGGCGGATACGCGCCGGGCACATCCGTGTTGTCCGCGATGGCCACCGAGCTCGCGGGGGTCTTCGAACGTCGACTTCCGGGTGCCGACACCACGCAACAGCAATTGCGCGACCGTTCGTGGTGGACCGGCCCCGAGGTGTTCGTCATCATCGACGACTACGACCTGGTCGCGTCATCCGGTCAGAATCCGCTGACGCCGCTGCTCGAGTATCTGCCGCAGGCGAAGGACATCGGTCTGCATCTGATCATCGCGCGGCGGGCAGGCGGTGCGAGCCGCGCCCTGTACGAACCGGTCATCGCACGGTTGCGTGAGCTGTCGACTCCGGGTCTGGTCATGAGCGGGAGCCGCGACGAAGGCGCGCTCGTGGGAACGGCAAGACCCGGTCCGATGCCGCCCGGTCGCGGGATTCTCGTGCGACGCAACGGTAACGAACTCATCCAGACGGCATGGCTGCAACCGTCGTGAGCGCGGATGTGCTCGGACTCCACGCCGGAGCGACCAGCGTGTGTGTACGCCGTGCCGAGCGTATCCGGCACGTGCCTGCCGTCGCCGCGAGGCTGAGCGGCGGATGGGTCTTCGGAGATGCTGCGGCGTCGCTCGAGACGACCGACGTGCTCGCCGAGGATCGAGGGGACGACTCCGCCGAGTTGCTGACAGGGCTGGTGCGTTACGCCGCTGCCGTGATCGGTGCACCCCCGAACATCGGAACTGTCGTCGCGGTTCATCCGACGAAGTGGAGTGCGCGGCGGCGTGACGCGCTGTACACCGCCGCGCGGAATGTCGCGCGCAATGCGGAGCTGGTTCCGGCTGCGGTCGCCGCGTGCGACGCAGCCGACGTGGGTGCCGATGAGCGGTGTGTGACTCTCGAAGTCATGCCGGACGGGGTCACAGCGACCTCTCTCGAACCGATTCGCGGCGGACGGGCCGTCATCGACCGTGTTGCGAGGGACCCGGGGCTGCCGGCCGACGAGGTGGATTCCGACGACGGCGCGACCCGCCTCAGGTCTCTGATCGAATCGGTCGCCGGGCGGGTCGATCCGGATGTGCTGCTGGTGACGGGGATTCCGGGTGAGCCCGCGGGTGTCGACTTGTGTGGACGGCTGGGTGAGCGAATCGGGCGGGGGATTCGGGTTGTCCCGGTGGCAGCCTCGGAAATGCTTGCGCCGATCACAGAAGTACTCGAGGCGGGCACGGGGCGGGTCGCGGCCTCTCGGAGCGAGGTCGGGTCGTCGACCGCGCAGTGGCTGCAGGATGTCCGTGCACCCATGCCCGAACCGTCGCGCGCGCCCCGCTTCGGGTGGATGGTTGCGGGAGCTCTGATCGTGATCGTCGTGGTGGTCGCGATGGTGTTCATCTCGGCTGATGAGGGCGCCCGCGAGTTCGTCGCGGACAGGGGTGGTGCAGCGAGTGCGGAGACCGTCCGGGCCGAACCGATCGACGATGCCTCCGTCACGGCCACGCGGGATCCGGGTGCATCCGCCTTCGCCACGATCGATCTCGGCGTCGTACGCCTGGACCTCCCGTCGTACTGGCGCATACGCGATTCCGGTGTGCAGGATCCGGGCAGGGCCGAGCTGTTGCCGGATTCGGGCCCCGACCGCAGGATCGTGATCGTGTACTCACACCTCGCGGACGGGATGGATTCGGACGCGGTAGCGCGGAGTCTTGCGGCCCGTGCGACGGCGCGCAGCGATGTCATCCGAGATGTGGAGTCGGACACGCGCTTCGGTGACCGCCCGGTCATCTCGTACGTCGAGGTGCCCGACGAGTTTTCCACGGTGAGGTGGTCGGTCGTCGTCATGCCGGGCCTGCAGGTTTCCATCGGCTGCCAGTTCCTCGCCGACGAATGGACCGGAATCAGAAGTGAATGCGAGCAGGCTGTCCACACTGTGGAGCCGGTGTGAGAAGACTCCGACGTAGTTCGGATCGAGCGGAACCGATCCGGTGCGGGCTGCGTCGAATCAGATGTAGGGGCGAAACGGGTCGGACCAACGGGGGCCGAGTGAACCGTGACGCCGAACAATGGAGGGGTGCACGATGAGTGAGGGCGGAACCGGTGGTGGACAGCAGCTCAATGCTGATGTCGTCGCCATGGAAGTGGCGTCGACCCAGCTGCAGGAGTCACGCGATGAACTCGGCAGCGCAGTAAGGGTGCTCGGTGCGCGCGTGTCGGAGACGTCGACGGTGTGGAAGAGCGACGGTGCAATGGAGTTCACGAACATCATGGAGCGCTGGACCCACAATGCGAACCAACTGAACCAGGCGCTCGATGAGATCGCCGAGGCCGTCCGCACCGGCGGCCGGTCCTACGAGGAGACTGCGGCCAACCAGGCCGCGGAGTTGAAGAACACCGGCAGCGTGCTCAGCGGTGACTACTGACCGACCCGACGGCGGGTGACCACACAATATTTTGCAAGGAGCAGGCAATGGCGATCGGCCCACATGGCGAGATCTTCCAGAACTTCGAAGGCGTTGACAATCTCAATACCGGAGTCGCGGGGGTCCAGAAGCAGATGAACGACATCCTCGACCGCATCGAGGCTCAGGTGGCGCGGCTGGACGACAGCTGGGAAGGCAAGGCCAATGAGGCATACGCGGACACCCAGCGGCGCTGGTCCCAGGCCCGACTCGGTTTGAACCAGGTGCTGGCAGAGATCAGTGGGACTGTGGGGCGCGGTAATGAGGAGATGCGGATCACCGAAAAGATGAACGCCGCCCGATACGGGGGGTGACGATCCGTCCGCGAGGCGAGCGACTCGCTGCACGATGTCCCGGTGGTGGAGAGGCCACCGGGACTTCGAGTCTTCCGGCAGGTGCGTCGGCCCGCCTTTTGACCCCATAGCCGCCGGGCGGGTATTGTGTGCGATCGGCGTGTCGCACGCTGTCGTAGCCATGTGCACGGCAAGCGTCGTCTCTCGGGTCTCAACTGGCCGCCGAGGACGACTATGCGCGGCGCGCGGGCCAGCAGCGAAACGATAGACGAGGAAGATCTGTGTCTACGTACACACCGAAAGCCGGCGACGTGACCCATCAGTGGCACGTCATCGACGCCACCGACGTGGTGCTCGGCCGCCTCGCGGTGCAGGCAGCGAACCTGCTCCGCGGCAAGCACAAGCCCACCTTTGCCCCGCATGTCGACGGTGGTGACTTCGTCGTCATCATCAACGCCGACAAGGTTGCCATCTCCGGCAACAAGCGCGAGGGCAAGTTCCTCTACAGCCACTCCGGTCACCCGGGTGGTCTCCGCGCTCGTTCGGTGGGCGAGGTTCTCGAGAAGAACCCCGACCGCCTCGTGGAGAAGGCCGTCACCGGCATGCTCCCGAAGAACAAGCTCGGCCGCGCCATCGCCAAGAAGCTGAAGGTGTACGCGGGCCCGAACCACCCCCACGCCGCGCAGCAGCCGGTGCCGTTCGAGATCAAGCAGGTGGCCCAGTGACGGCGCCGGAGGAGCAGAACGTGAACCCCGAAGAGTACGCCGACAACGTCGAGGTTGCCGCGGACGAATACGTGGTCGAGGAGGTTGCCGAGGAGTTCGTCGAGGCACCTGTCGAGCCGATCGTGTTCGATCGCCCGATCCAGACCGTCGGTCGCCGTAAGGAGGCAGTCGCTCGCGTCCGCCTCGTGCCAGGCAGCGGCAAGTTCGTGCTCAACGGCCGCACCATCGAGGACTACTTCCCGAACAAGGTGCACCAGCAGCTCGTGAAGTCGCCGCTGGTAACCGTCGAGCGCGGCGAGTCGTTCGACATCCACGCGCGTCTGCACGGCGGCGGACCGTCCGGCCAGGCCGGCGCTCTGCGTCTCGCCATCGCGCGTGCGCTGATCGAGGTCACCCCCGAGGATCGTCCGTCGCTCAAGCGCGCCGGCTTCCTCACGCGTGACCCGCGTGCGACCGAGCGTAAGAAGTACGGCCTCAAGAAGGCCCGTAAGGCACCTCAGTACTCCAAGCGCTGATGTGTTGCCGACGCTGACCCTGTCGGCCTCGGCATCTGTTCGACCACGAGAGCAGGCGTCGGTAGAGAATCACTACCGGCGCCTGCTTTCGTGCATTCTGATTCCGGTGACAGTGCTCGTGGGGGGCCTGTCTTCGAAGACTCGACGTGAAGGACGTGTGTATGGCCCGGTTGTTCGGCACGGACGGGGTTCGCGGTACGGCGAACGGCGGACTGACTGTGGAATTGGCGATGCAACTCGCCGGCGCGGCGGCGACCGTGCTGGCGCCCGGCGGTGAGGGGCGTCGTCCGGTCGCAGTGGTGGGTCGCGATCCGCGTGCCAGCGGCGAGATGCTCGAAGCCGCCGTTACTGCGGGACTCGCCGCGGCGGGTGTCGACGTCGTGGCTGTCGGCGTACTGCCGACACCGGCAGTCGCATACCTCACCGGTGAGTACGCCGCGGATCTCGGCGTGATGATCTCGGCGTCACACAACCCCATGCCGGACAACGGAATCAAGATCTTCGCCGCGGGCGGTCACAAGCTCGACGATGCCGCCGAGGACCGGATCGAGGCGGCACTGCACGACGGAGTGACTCCGGCGCGTCCGACCGGGGCCGGAGTGGGCAGGGTGCGGACTGCCGCCGCCGCTGCAGACCGCTATCTGGCGCACCTCGCGAGCGCGACGAGCGTGTCGCTCGACGGTGTCACGGTCGTGGTCGACTGCGCGCACGGCGCCGCGTCGCACGTCGGTCCCGCCGCCTACGCCGCCGCAGGCGCCACCGTGATCGCGGTGAGCGCCGAGCCGGACGGCCTCAACATCAACGACGGCTGCGGGTCCACACACCTCGATTCCCTGCGGAAGGCCGTGGTCGAGCACGGTGCCGACCTCGGGCTCGGACACGACGGCGATGCGGACCGCTGCCTCGCTGTCGATGCGTCCGGCGCGGTCGTCGACGGAGACGCGATCATGGCGGTGCTTGCACTGAGCATGCGAGACCGCGGCGAGCTGCGGGAGAACACTCTCGTCGCGACCGTCATGAGCAATCTGGGCCTGCACCTGGCGATGCGTGAGTCCGGCATCGAGGTCGTGACCGTCGGTGTCGGCGACCGGTACGTGCTCGAGGAACTGCGTCGCGGCGGCTTCTCCCTCGGAGGCGAGCAATCCGGGCACATCGTCTTCCCCGCGCACGGCACGACCGGTGACGGCGTCCTGACCGGCCTGCGGTTGATGGAACGGATCGCAGCGACCGGAACGTCACTGGCAGACCTGGCCGCGGTCATGCGATCACTCCCACAGGTCCTCGTCAACGTCCCTGTATCCGACAAAGTAGCGGTCGCTGCGGACCGCGCGGTCGCGGATGCTGTGGCGGAAGCCGAACGGGAACTCGGCGACGCCGGGCGAGTGCTGCTCCGCCCGTCCGGCACCGAACAGCTCGTGCGAGTCATGGTCGAAGCGTCGGAGGACACTCACGCACAGGCGGTTGCCGATCGCCTCGCCAAGGTCGTCGCCGGCATCTGAATGATCGCCGTCCACGGGCGGATCGATTCTTTTCGTCGAAGGGGAACCGGATCGTCCGGCGGTGCGTCCAACTCTGTGACGGTGTCGACCGACACGTGAAGGAGCGGACGTGGAGCCACGATCCGAACTGTATTTCGACGGCGCAGCGGTCCGGACGGTCGCGTCCGCGGTGACCGGCTCCGCGGTGGCCGCGGACCGGGCATGCCGCCGTGCCCTCGGCGCCCTGGAGTTCGGCCCGGGGTGCTCCGGGGAGACGTATCGATCGCGCGGGGTCGCCGTCGAAGACGGGTACCGCCGCCTGCGGCGTGCCCTCGGCGAGTGGACTGCGGCGACCAACCGGTATTCCGACGCAGCCGCAGAAGCAGCGCGCGGTTACCACGACCAGGAGCAGGCCACACTCGACGCACTGCGCGACACCCGGACAGAACTCGCTCGGTGAGTTCGCGCGTAGGTCTGGCCGAGCTGCTCGATGCCGGTGCACGCGGATTGGACTTCTTCGCCGCATACCTTCCGCGTGCCCACCGGGTAGGCATTGCCGGGCGGGTCACCGTCGACGGTTTGCGCGGACGCTACGACGAGCAGATCGGGCTCGACGTGTCGGTACTCGCGGACGACGCGGCGGTGCTGACCCGACTCGTGGCCGATCTGGAGGGTCGAGTCGAGGAACAGACGGACGGGGTACGCGCAATGCGTTCCGCGTGGCGCGGTGATGCCGGTGACCTTGCCCGCGACGATCTGGATCGAGCCGTGCAGCGCGGTGCGATGCTGTACGAGTCGGTGCATGCGCTGGCCCGGGCATGTGCAGGTGCCGTCGACGGAATTACCCGAGCGGTCAACGAGAAGTCGTCTGCGATCGGACGGTTCGCGGACATGTCGGTCGACGGCCGGACCCCCGAGGACATCGACGCGATCATTGCGGGCGCGCGCGGCGACACCGACGGCCCCACCGCCGAGCAGGTGGCGCTGTGGTGCGCGGAAGCCGGCACGCCCGCGGCAGGTCCTGACGGCGTCGCCGCGTGGTGCGCGCGATGGCTGCACGAGGTGTTCGCACCGACGATCAGGGCACGAATCGATCGGTTCATCGAGGTGTGCGATATCGCCGACGCCGCGGTCGACGACCACCTCGCCGCGGTTGCCCGGGCGTTCGACCTGCTGGACGCACCGACATCGGCACCCGAGTCGGTGAGGCAGCCCGGTAGTGGTTCCCGCGGCACGACCGACACCGCCGGCGGACAGGACGACGTCCTGCGAGCAACGGCCGATCTCGTCGGCGCCGGGCGAGATCTCGTCGAGGCCGTCGCGGATCTGACCGGGGCGGTGGCCGATCTGGCGACGACAGCGGCGGAGGGAGCGACAGCCTTCACAGAGGCCGTCACGTCCGGGATCTTCCGGCCGAGTGTCGAAGAAGTCGCACCCCCACCGCTCGCACCTCAACCGGTGGCGCCTCAATCGGTCCCGGAGTCGCCGGTCCCGGCGGCACCGACCGGGTTCGTGCCGGATTCGCGAGAGCCCGCCCCTGCTTCTCCTCCGGCGGCCACACCCTCGGAGCCCGTACCTTCGGCGCGTGCGCCCTCGGGGACCGATTCGCCCGTGATACTGCCCGCGGAGAGCGCGCCGTCGGAGGATGCGGGGCCACCGTCCGGCCCGGTAGTCGCTCAGGCACCCGCCGGGGGCCGCGGAGCCGACCGTCGTTCGGGAGCGACCGCGGGCGCAGCGACCACCGACCCGGGCGACGCAGGGAGGCCCAGGGACGACGGAGACGGAGTCGTGCTGGCCGAGGCCGGTCCGCTGTGACTCGCGGCGCCTAGCTGCTGAGCAGCTTGTTGATCCGGCTGCCGAGATCCTGCTCGACCAGAGAGGGATCCGTGATCACGGTGGAGCCGGGGATCTCGGTGGTGGGATCGGCGAATGCCGCGTAGGTCTTGTCGTCGGTGAGTCGATCCAGGAGGAATCCGGTCAGCAGTGCCCGGGTGCGTTCCTGTGTCTTCCGCTCTGCGCCACCGAACCCGAGTGCGCCGAGCAGGCGGCGGCCTTCGACGAGCCCTTGGTCGTCGGCGCCGTCGACGATTCGCAGTTGTACGTCCCCGTCACCCCACTTCTGGGCCACCGACACCGCGTCGCTGTTCATCGATCCGAAACTCTTCTCTCCGACGAGCACCAGCCCGGGTACCTCGACGCGAGCTGCGGCGTCGGCTGCGGACGGGGTGGTGGGGGCGGGGTAGAGCGCCGCGACAGCGCCTACCCTGCGTTGCGCCGCACCCAGGATCGCGGCACCGGCGCCGAGGCCGTGCCCGACGAGGGCCAGCCGGCGCGGGTGCACGCTGATGCGACCGGTGCCCAGGCGGACACCGGTACAGATATCGAGGGTGGTCAGCAGATCGGTGGCGAATCCGATGGAGGAGGGGACAGGCCCGCGTTCGGTGCCGGGCGCTGCAGCAACGATCCCCCAGGACGCGAGGTGCTCGAGCAGCCCCGAATACTTGCTGATCCCGGTCAGCCAGCCGTGACCGAACGCCACCGCAGGAAGGTTGAAGCCCTCCGCTGGGGTGTAGACGATGCCGGGGAGACCGGCGAGCGCGAGGTCGCCGCGCAGCACCGTGTGAGGGCCGCGCTTCGAGAGTTGCCGAGCCAGGGATTTCGGGTTCGCCGCCACGGCGAGAACGTTAGCCGATCGATGTGGGAGACGGGTGCGGTGATCGGGATGGGCGTGCCGCAGTTGTCCTGTGTAGCGCTCGCCACCTGGTCACCAGCGCGTTATCGATGAGCCGAGCGTGCCAAGTACCCTGCTAACCATGTGCGGAATCGTGGGGTATGTCGGGCACCGCCGTGCCCTCGACGTCGTGGTGGAAGCCCTTCGGCGGATGGAGTACCGAGGGTACGACTCGGCCGGTATCGCCGTCCTCGACGGCGCCGGTGGGCTCGCTGTCGAACGTAAGGCCGGTCGGCTCGTGAACCTCGAAGCGGAACTCGCCGAGATCGGTGAGGACCGCTTCGCCGGCACGGCCGGAATGGGGCACACGAGGTGGGCGACGCACGGTCGCCCCACCGACCGCAACGCGCATCCGCATCGCGATGCCAGCGGCCGGATCGCGGTGGTCCACAACGGCATCATCGAGAACTTCGCGCCGCTCCGCGCCGAACTCGAAGCGGCCGATGTCGAACTCGAATCGGACACCGACACCGAGGTCGCGGTACATCTGATGGCCCGCGCCTACGCCGAGGGACCCACGGCCGGTGATTTCGTGGAGAGTGCCCGCAGTGTGCTTCGCCGCCTCGAGGGCGCATTCACGCTGGTGTTCGTGCATGCCGATCATCCCGGGACGGTCATCGCGGCCCGCCGCTCGACGCCGCTGGTCGTCGGTGTCGGGGACGGAGAGATGTTCATCGCCTCGGATGTGGCGGCGTTCATCGAGTTCACCCGCAACGCCGTCGAGCTGGGCCAGGACCAGGTCGTGGTGATCACGAAGGACTCGTACGAGGTCACCGACTTCGACGGCAACACCGATGTGCCGACGCAGCCGTTCACGATCGACTGGGATCTCGCGGCCGCGGAGAAGGGCGGCCACGACTACTTCATGCTCAAGGAGATCGAGGAGCAGCCCACCGCGGTCGCCGACACGTTGCGCGGGCATTTCGTCGACGGCCGGATCGTGCTCGACGAGCAGCGTCTGTCGGATCAGGAACTGCGCGACATCGACAAGGTGTTCGTCGTCGCGTGTGGCAGCTCGTATCACTCGGGTCTGGTCGCGAAGTACGCGATCGAGCATTGGACGCGGCTGCCGGTGGAGGTGGAGCTGGCTTCGGAGTTCCGATACCGGGATCCGGTGCTGGACCGGTCGACGCTGGTCGTGGCGATCTCGCAGTCGGGGGAGACCGCGGACACGCTCGAAGCAGTGCGGCACGCGAAGGATCAGAAGGCGCGGGTGCTGGCGGTGTGCAATACCAACGGCGCGCAGATCCCGCGTGAGGCGGATGCGGTGTTGTACACGCGGACCGGTCCGGAGATCGGGGTGGCGTCGACGAAGGCGTTCCTGGCGCAGATGGCGGCGAACCTGCTGGTGGGGTTGGCGTTGGCGCAGGCGCGGGGTACCAAGTATCCCGATGAGGTGGCGCGCGAGTATCAGGATCTCGAGGCGATGCCCGCGAAGATCGAGCAGTTGCTGCTGGGGATGGAGCCGGTGCGGGAGTTGGCGCGGGAGTTGGCGGCGTCGCCTGCGGTGCTGTTCCTGGGTCGGCATGTGGGGTATCCGGTGGCGCTCGAGGGTGCGCTCAAGCTCAAAGAGCTGGCGTACATGCACGCGGAGGGTTTCGCTGCCGGTGAGCTCAAGCACGGGCCGATCGCGTTGATCGAGGACGGGTTGCCCGTCATCGTCGTCATGCCCTCACCCAAGGGGCGTGCCGTTCTGCACAGCAAGTTGCTCAGCAACATTCGGGAGATCCAGGCCCGTGGCGCGGTGACCGTGGTGATCGCGGAGGAGGGTGACGAGACGGTGCGTCCGTTCGCGGATCACCTCGTGGAGATCCCGGCGTCGCCGTCGTTGCTTCAGCCGTTGTTGTCGACGGTGCCGTTGCAGGTGTTCGCGGCGGAGGTCGCGCAGTCTCGTGGTTACGACGTGGACAAGCCCCGTAACCTCGCCAAGTCCGTCACTGTGGAATAGATCCGTCACTGTGGGATAGAGCACCACAGAGCCACGAAAGCAGCACAGGCCGAGCGACCGGGAGCCCCGATGCGCAGCTACTACCAGTGTGAGCAGATCCGCGCCGCAGAAGCGCCGCTCCTGGCGTCCCTGCCCGTGGGCACGCTGATGCGCCGAGCGGCATACGGGCTCGCGCGCATTGTGGCCGAGGAGCTCCACACGCGCACGGGCGCCGTCGCGGGCCGGACGGTGACCTTGCTCGTGGGTTCCGGTGACAACGGCGGCGACGCGCTGTGGGCCGGAGCGTTCCTGCGTCGGCGCGGGGTCGCGGTGACAGCAGTGTTGCTCGCCCCGGATCGCACGCATCCCGGGGGGCTCTCAGCGCTGCAAGCCGTCGGGGGCCGCACCGCATCGGCGATACCCGAGCATCTCGGTGATCCCGACCTCGTGCTGGACGGCATCGTCGGAATCTCCGGCCGCGGTTCGCTGCGCCCGGCAGCAGCCGCTCTCGTCGACGCGATCACCGCGCCGATCGTCGCGATCGACACCCCGAGCGGTGTCGACCCGGATACCGGCGTGGTCGACGGTCCGGCAGTGACCGCGGCTCTCACGGTGACGTTCGGCGCCCGGAAACCCGTGCATGTCCTCGCGCCTGCCCGATGCGGTCGCGTCGAACTGATCGACATCGGTCTCGATCTCCCGCCCGCCGACCTGGTGTCGGCGGAGCCTGCCGAGCTGGGCGCGATCTGGCCGGTGCCCGGGCCCGACGACGACAAGTACAGCCAGGGCGTGGTCGGCATCGTGGCAGGCAGCGCGCAGTATCCGGGAGCAGGGGTGCTGTGCACGGGAGCGGCGGTGGCCGCGACCTCCGGAATGGTGCGCTACGTCGGTAGCGCGGCAGCGGAGGTGCTCGCCCGCTTTCCGGAGGTCGTCGCGGCCCCGACATTCGACGCTGCGGCCCGGGCGCAAGCATGGGTGGTCGGGCCGGGCGGTGGCACCGACGTGCAGGCGGAGAAGACGCTGCGCGACGTTCTGGCGACCGATCTGCCGGTACTCGTCGACGCCGACGGCCTGACGATCCTCGCGCGCAATCCGTCACTCGTGCGGGGTCGATCCGCGCCGACACTGCTGACCCCGCACGCCGGGGAGTTCGCGCGGCTCACCGGCAGCGACCCGCATCCGAACCGGGTCGTGGCCGCGCGGCGACTCGCCGCCCAATGGCAGGTGCACGTGCTGCTCAAGGGCCGCGCGACGCTCATAGCCCGACCCGACGGGCATACGTTCGTCAACGACGCAGGCGGGTCGTGGGCGTCGACTGCGGGCGCTGGAGACCTCCTGGCCGGGATCGTGGGAGCGTTGATGTCGTCGGGAATGCCGATCGACCTGGCTGCGGCTGCGGGAGCACGCGCGCACGCACTTGCCGCGAATCTCGCAGCGCGCGGTGAGGGCGGCGAGAGTTCCGGAACCGCACCGGTATCGGCGAGCAGCATTGCCGACTATCTCCGCGCCGCGGTGCGGATTCTGCGGACCCACGCATCCGAATCGTAATCGGACACACCCGGGCTCCCCGACGGCACCGATCGCCTCGGTGGCAGGATCAATACATGTGACCGCCCTGCAACGCACACCGTCCACCGGCCGCCGATCGCTTCCCCAAGCGGAAGCGATCATCGATCTGGACGCGGTCGTACACAACGTCAGGCGCCTTCGGGACTACGCAGGGGACGCCGCGGTCATGGCGGTGGTCAAGGCCGACGCCTACAACCACGGTGCCGTCCCTGTCGCCCGCGCCGCGCTCGCGGCAGGCGCCCGTGAACTGGGTGTCACCACGCTCGCGGAGGGGCTCGAGCTGCGCGCTGCCGGAATCGATGCGCCGGTGCTGTCGTGGTTGCACACGGTCGATGCCGATTACGCGCCCGCGATCGCAGCCGGAATCGAACTCGGTGTGTCGTCGTCGCGGCACCTCGCGGCCATCGTCGCCGCGGCGGAGAGCATCGGTGAAACCGCCGTCATCACGGCCAAGGTCGACACCGGACTCAACCGCAACGGTGTGGCACGCGACGAATGGCCAGAATTCGTGCGGGACGTCGCCCGCGCGCAGGCGGCCGGAGCGGTGCGGCTCCGCGGATTGTTCTCACACCTCGCCCACGGCGACGAACTCGGCCACCCCGAGATCGATTCACAACGCGACAGGCTCCACCAGGCAGCCGATGACCTGCGGCGTGCGTCACTGCCTCCGGAAGTTGTTCATCTGGCGAATTCTGCAGCCACCGTCACCCGTCCTGACCTGCGATTCGACATGGTTCGGCCCGGGATTGCGATGTACGGGCTGACGCCGATCCCCGAGCAAGGCGATTTCGGGTTCCGGCCGGTGATGACACTGCGAACAAGGGTGGCGCTCGTGAAGAAGGTCTCGGCAGGTGCGGGGGTGTCCTACGGGCACCGCTGGATCGCCCCTGCCGACACGACCGTGGCGCTTCTGCCGATGGGGTATGCCGACGGGATCCGACGCAATCTCAGTGGCCGAATCGACGTTCTGCTCGGCGGACGCCGACGTCCCCAACTGGGCCGGGTGTGCATGGACCAGGTCGTCGTCGACCTCGGCCCGGACGGCGGGGGAGTACAGGAGGGCGACGAAGCGTTGTTCTTCGGTGACGGACGTCTCGGAGAACCGGGTGCCCAGGACTGGGCCGAGCTCCTGGACACGATCAACTACGAGATCGTGACCGGGATCGGTGGCCGAACCGTCCGCACGTATGTAGGTGGCGAAGGAGGCGAGTTGCGATGACGCTGATGGGTCGAATGGGTCTGTTGGGCGCGAGCCTGGTGACGCTCGCATCATCCGCGGGGCTGTACGCCGTGCGGAGCGCCGGCATGCCTGCGCACGAGCTGTATCGGGATGAGGACTTCGACGCCGTTCTCCGTCTGCCGAAGCGGATCGTCATGACAGATGACGGCGTCCCTCTCGTCGTGCGTGAATCCGGATCGTCACGTGCTCCGCTGACCGTCGTCTTCGTTCACGGCTATTGCTTGCGCATGCAGTCGTGGCATCTGCAGTATCGGCACGTGCTCGAGCGGTGGGGCGAGGACGTCCGGATGGTGTTCTACGACCAGCGCGGCCACGGTGAATCCGGTATGCCCGACCCCAAGTCGTGCACCATCGCTCAACTCGGACGCGACCTCGGCCGGGTCATCGACGAGACGACCCCCGGCGGGCCGGTCGTGGTGATCGGCCATTCGATGGGCGGCATGACGACGATCGCGCTCGCGTCGCAGCGCCCCGATCTGTTCGAGTCCCGGATCGTGGGTGCGGGGCTGCTTGCGACCACCGCGGCGGGTCTCAACCGGACCGGGCTCGGCCGGAACCTCGAGAACCCCGTCATCGACGCGTTCCGATATGCCGCGCGTACCGCGCCCGGATTCGTGCAGGCGGCACGCGGTATGGCGCGTGCGGTCGTCACGCCGATACTGCGCGCGGCGTCGTACGGGACAGTGGTCAGTCCGCGCCTCGTCGAGTTGTCCGATCGGATGCTCGACGAGACCTCGGTGGTGACAATCGTGAACTTCCTGCGCACCCTCGAACTACACGACGAATCCGCTGCGCTGTCCGTGCTGGGTTCGGTGCCGTCGCTCGTGCTCTGTGGCGACGCCGACATGGTGATCCCGTTCGCTAGCTCCGAGAAACTCGCCGAGGCGCTCCCCGGTGCCGAACTCAAGCGGGTCCGCGGCGGTGGACATCTCGTGCAATTCGAGTTCCCGGAGGTCGTCAACCGCGCGATCGACCGGCTGATCCAGCGAGGCTTCGCACATGACATCTCGACGAGGCGAGCCGCAATTGTCTGACTCCGCACGCCACATCGAATTGCCGACCGTCGAGGACACCGAGGCGTTCGGGCGCCGACTGGCCCGAGACCTCCGCGCCGGTGACCTCGTAGTACTCGACGGCCCACTCGGGGCAGGCAAGACCGCGTTGACGAGGGGGCTCGCAGCCGGCCTCGGGGTGCAGGGCCGTGTGACGTCGCCGACGTTCGTGATCGCCCGCGAACACCGGCCGGGGCCGCGTGAAGGTGCGCCACCGGTGGGTCTGGTCCATGTCGATGCGTACCGACTGGGCGACGGCCCGAACGCCCTCGACGAACTCGATGCACTGGACCTCGACACCGACCTCGGTGCGGCCGTCGTCGTGGTCGAGTGGGGCGGAGGGCTCGTCGAGAAGCTCACCGACCGGCACCTGCGGGTGCGATTGCGTCGTGATCCCGAGTCCGATGTGCGCCGGGCGGAATGGGCCTGGGTCGACTGACCGGCGCTGAGGTCCTGGCAGGACTGCGAACCGGGTATCCTGGTGAATCGTGCTTGTGCTCGCCGTCGATACCTCAACACCCGTCGTGACCTCGGGTCTCGTCCGACTCGGCAGTGGGGGAGACGCAGCCCACATCTCCACGGTTGCCGTGCGTCTGACCGACAATCCCCGGGCCCACGCAGAGATCCTCACCCCGCAGATCCTCGAGTGCTTCGACGAGTCCGGATGCGTACCGGCCGACCTCGACGCGATCGTCGTGGGTGTCGGACCGGGGCCGTTCACCGGACTGCGCGTCGGCATGGTCACCGCCGCGGCATTCGGCGACGCCCTCGGGGTTCCGGTCCATGGTGTCTGCAGCCTCGATGCGATCGCGCAGGACGTGCACGGTGAAGCACCCGACGGCGGCGATCTGCTCGTGGTCACAGACGCCCGGCGTCGTGAGGTGTACTTCGCTCGGTACGACGGATCCCGGCGTCGTGTCGAGGGGCCCGATGTCCGCAAGCCCGCGGACGTGCCGTCGGCGCCCTCGCAACGGGTCGCGGGGTCGGCCCAGCATGCCGCCCTGTTCGAACTTCCCGCGGCGCCCGTGTACTCGCCATCACCCGCAGGTCTGGTCGCCGCGGTCTCGGCAGATCTGCGCGCGGGAGCTACTCCGGAGCCGCTGGTGCCGTTGTACCTGCGACGCCCCGACGCCGTCGCGACAGCGGACCGTCGCGCATGAGCACGCCGCTCATCGACGCACTCCGCGGCGACGACGTGGACCGATGTGCAGAACTCGAAACCGTGCTGTTTCCCGGAGACGACCCGTGGAGCGCCGAGGCGTTCCGTTCAGAACTCGCCGCGCCTCACAACCACTACGTTGCTGCACGGGACGAGTCGGGGACACTTCTCGGTTACGCCGGACTCGCACGACTCGGCACCGGAATCGAACCGGAGTCCGAAGTGCACACGATCGGTGTCGACCCCGGCGCGCGGCGGCGCGGGATCGGTAAGGCCCTGCTGACCGAACTGTTGCGTGTCGCGGATCGGTGGGGTGGTCCGGTGTTCCTCGAGGTCCGCACCGACAACGACGCGGCGATCGCGTTGTATCGGCGTGAGGGTTTCGAGGTCGTGGGGATGAGGAAGCGTTACTACCAGCCCAGTGGGGCCGATGCATTCACCATGCGTCGCCCCGATCGGCGAGAGGAGCCACGACAGTGACCGGACCTATTGTGATGGGGATCGAGAGCTCGTGCGACGAAACGGGCGTCGGTATCGTCCGTTTCGTCGGTGATGGCACCCTCGAGCTTCTCGCCGACGAGGTGGCCTCCAGCGTCGACGAGCACGCCCGCTTCGGTGGTGTGGTGCCGGAGATCGCATCCCGCGCACACTTGGAGGCGATGGTGCCCACGATGCAGCGGGCCCTCGCCTCGGCCGGTATCGCCAAGCCCGACGCGGTATGCGTCACGATCGGTCCCGGTTTGGCGGGTGCGCTCCTCGTCGGAGTTGCCGCAGCCAAGGCCTATGCAGCAGCGTGGAACGTCCCCTTCTATGCGATCAACCACCTAGCCGGTCACGTCGCCGTGGACACACTCGAACACGGACCGATGCCGCCGTGTGTCGCGCTGCTGGTCTCGGGCGGACACACCCATCTGTTGCACGTCCAGGACCTCAGCAAGCCGATCGTCGAACTCGGCACCACCGTCGACGATGCGGCGGGGGAAGCATTCGACAAGGTCGCGCGACTGCTCGGACTCGGTTATCCCGGGGGCCCGGAAGTCGATCGACTCGCAAGAGAAGGAGACCGGACCGCTGTGGTGTTCCCTCGCGGTATGACCGGTCCGCGAGATGCCCGCAACGACTTCTCGTTCTCCGGGCTCAAGACGGCCGTGGCGCGGTTCGTCGAAGCGAAGGAACGCGCCGGCGAGGCCGTGCCCGTCGCTGATGTCGCTGCCGGCTTCCAGGAGGCCGTGGCCGACGTACTCACGATGAAGGCGGTGCGAGCGGCTCGTGACGTCGGTGTCGACACGCTGGTGCTCGGCGGGGGTGCGACAGCGAACACGCGGTTGCGTGAGCTCGCCGAGGAGCGCTGCGCGGAAGCAGGCATGGCCCTGCGCGTGCCCCGTCCGCGGTTGTGCACCGACAACGGCGTGATGATCGCAGCTCTGGGCGCGCATCTCATCGCGGGTGGAGCGACCCCGTCTGCCCTGTCCGTGGGGACGGATCCAGGACTGTCGGTGTCGGTGGCGCAGGTGTCGGCCTGATTCTCGGCCGACAGGGCGACGACTCCTAGCCGGTCGTCGTCGGGGCATCCGAAGCGGAGGTATCCGAAGTCGGGGTGTCCGAGGTTGCCGGATCCTCGCTGGTGCTGCTCTCGGTCGCCGATCGCTCCTCGATGGTCGCCGTCGGCGAGTTCAGTTCGGGTGACGTGGTCAGCGCTGGGGTGGACGGCTCAGGTGTGATGCCCGGTTCCGGCTCGGTTGTGTCTGTGGGGTCGGTCGGGGTTGTAGGGTCTGTGGGTTCCGTCGGGTCCGTGGGGTCGGTGGGGTCGGTGGGGTCGGTGGGGGTTGTGGGTTCCGTCGGGTCCGTGGGGTCGGTCGGTTTCGTGGGATCTGTCGGACTCGTGGGGTCCGTTGTGACTGCGGGGTCGGTCGGGTCCGTGGGGGTCGGTCGCGGCGACGTCGTCGAATGCCATCTGTCGGTGGTTTCGTCGGGTGCCGCTTCGAGCGTCTGCACCTGATCGATCGGGGTCGGGGTGGCCGTGGGGTTGTCGCTCGACACCGGGATATCCGTCCGAGGAACGGTGGACGGAGGTGGTGTCGGAAGTGGCGCTCCGTCGAGGTCGCCGTCGGTGGTCTGTGTCGGTGACAGCGACGGGTCGGGATCGGACGACGGAATGTCGGTCTCCCTCGGGTAGGTCTGCTGCGACGGTTCTTCGGTCACGACGACACCGTTGGTTCCAGCGGGAGACACCGGTGTGCTGGCGGACCGGTCGGTGAACTTGTCGGTCGCGAGTCCTGCGACGACCGCGGCGAGCACGAGTGCCGCGGCCACAGCGCCGGACATGCGTGCTCCGGCCGATGTGGAGGATGCGGTCGCGGAGCCGACGACGTCGTAACCGCCGAAGTGCGCGGAGCCGGACAGGTGCGCAGCGCCCTGGGCGGCCGCGGACGCCGGTTCCGGCACGGTGATGACGTGGCCGTCGAAACTGTCGGTGACAGCGGTGGCCAGCGCCGGAACGGCCGCGGTGCCGCCGACGAGGGCAAGCATATGCGGCCGCGGCAACGACTGGGTCGTGACCTGGCGGGTGAACGCGGCGGCGGTGTCGGAGAGTTCGGTGGCGAGTGCCGCGAGATCGGCGCGCGTCAGGGTGACCGACGCATCGGGCCCGGCTTCGGCAATGTCGATCCGGGTGCGCTCGGAGGTGGTGAGTACTTCCTGGGCGCCCTGGCAGCGTGCTTTCAACAGTGCGGGATCGACCTGCATGCGCGTTCGCATGCGGTTGGTGGCGCGGTGGACGTGGTCGTAGATCACGGTGCCGACCGCATTGCCGCTGATGTCCTCCGTGCGCGCAGATCGCAGTACCGTGCCGGTTTCCTGATCGAGGACCGAGATGGTGGTGCCGGACGCGCCCATGTCGGCGATGGCGATCGAGCCGGCCTCGCTGCGCACTCCGACGGTGCGGAGGTACGCGAGAAGGGCGGTGGTCTCGGGAACGAGTCGTACGAGCTTTCCGCGGCGCTCCGCAGCGGTGCGGATGGCGTCTGCTTGCTCTTCGGTGCGGTAGGCGACAGTGACGGCGTCGGGGATCGGCTGATCCACGACCTGAGTGGTCATCAATGAGATTGCATCGAAGACCAGATCGCCGACATCACGGTGGTGGCCGGAATCGACCGCCAGCCTGCGGTACTCGGACGTGAGCCCGGTGGCAGTGTCGACGAGCAGGGCGGCGCCGACGCCGGAGGCGCCGACGGAGATCCCTAGCGACGTTGGCATTGTTCACCTCTCGTGCGTGACTGGTGACCGTCGCGGCCAGGGTCGCTCGCCGTCGCGGTCACCGAATGGTCACACTCTCGGTTTCCGTTATTGAACCGTAACATGCGGGCAGTCCTGTTCGCTTTCCGCGTGTCAGCACCCGCAGCCCTTGAGCGCTGGCACTCGCGTGTATAGAGTGCTAGTGACACCGAGCGTCGACCCGGCACCCGCGACGACGGGACTACGCGAGGAGTCACTCTGGTGACTGAACAAAACCGAGTTCGAGGACGACGAGAGCCTCGGACCCAAATACCCCTGAAAGTGGAGGGCGCATCGTGGCGAGCGTGAACATCAAGCCGCTCGAGGACAAGATCCTCGTCCAGGCCAACGAGGCCGAGACGACGACTGCCTCCGGCCTGGTCATTCCTGATACGGCAAAGGAAAAGCCCCAGGAGGGCACCGTCGTCGCCGTCGGTCCCGGCCGCTGGGACGAAGATGGCGACAAGCGCATCCCGCTGGATGTCAAGGAAGGCGACGTCGTCATCTACAGCAAGTACGGCGGAACCGAGATCAAGTACGCCGGCGAGGAGTACCTGATCCTCTCGGCCCGCGACGTTCTGGCTGTCGTCGCAAAGTAGGCCGCAACAGTTCCGCCCCGGAGTTCCGTAACGGACCCGGGGCGGAATCCGTTGGGGATCATCCGAACCCAGGAGTAGTCGGAGAACATGTCCAAGCAAATCGAGTTCAACGAAACCGCGCGCCGTGCTCTCGAGCGCGGTGTCGACCAGCTCGCCGACGCCGTCAAGGTAACCCTCGGCCCCCGTGGGCGGCATGTGGTGCTCGCCAAGGCGTTCGGCGGCCCCACGGTGACCAACGACGGCGTGAGCATCGCCCGCGAGATCGAGCTGGAGGATCCGTTCGAGAACCTCGGCGCTCAGCTCGTCAAGAGCGTCGCCACCAAGACCAACGACGTCGCAGGCGACGGCACGACCACTGCGACTGTCCTCGCGCAGGCGCTCGTCAAGGCCGGCCTGAAGAACGTTGCCGCGGGTGCCAACCCCATCTCGCTCGGCGTGGGTATCTCGAAGGGCGCCGAGAAGGTCGTCGAGGCGCTTCTCGCTGCCGCGACCCCCGTCGAGGGAAAGAAGGCGATTGCTCAGGTTGCCACGGTGTCCTCGCGTGACGCGGAGATCGGCGAGATGGTGGGCGAAGCGCTCACCGTCGTCGGTGAGAACGGTGTGGTCACGGTCGAGGAATCCTCGACCCTGAGCACCGATCTCGTCGTCACGGAAGGCGTCCAGTTCGACAAGGGCTACCTGTCGCCGTACTTCATCACCGACGTCGACGCGCAGGAGGCAGTCCTCGAGGATGCCCTCGTGCTGCTGTACCGCGAGAAGATCAGTTCGCTGCCCGACTTCCTGCCGTTGCTCGAGAAGATCGCCGAATCGGGTAAGCCGGTCCTGCTCATCGCCGAGGACATCGAGGGGGAGCCGCTCTCGACCCTGGTGATCAACTCGATCCGCAAGACCCTCAAGGCAGTCGCGGTGAAGGCCCCGTTCTTCGGCGACCGTCGCAAGGCGTTCCTCGACGACCTCGCGGTCGTGACCGCCGGTACCGTGATCAACTCCGACATCGGTTTGTCTTTGAAGGAAGCCGGACTCGATCTGCTCGGCTCGGCCCGTCGCATTGTGGTGACGAAGGACAACACGACGATTGTCGACGGTGCCGGCTCGGCCGAGGATATCGAGAACCGCGCAGCTCAGCTGCGTCGCGAGATCGAGAACACCGATTCCGATTGGGATCGGGAGAAGCTCGAGGAGCGGCTCGCCAAGCTCGCGGGTGGAATCGCCGTCATCCAGGTCGGCGCTGCCACCGAGACCGACCTGAAGGAACGCAAGTTCCGCGTCGAGGATGCTGTCAACGCTGCGAAGGCGGCCGTCGAGGAGGGCATCGTGCCCGGCGGTGGTTCTGCACTCGTGCAGGCGTCGCTGGCGCTTGCCGAGCTCGAGGGCTCGTTGTCCGGCGACGAGGCCACCGGTGTCGCTGTCCTGCGCACCGCCCTCACCGCGCCGCTGTACTGGATCGCCTCGAACGCCGGGCTCGACGGCGCTGTCGTGGTGAACAAGGTTTCCGAGGCGCCCGCGGACCACGGCTTCAACGCGGCCACGCTCACCTACGGCGACCTGATCGCCGAGGGTGTCGTCGACCCGGTGAAGGTGACCCGTTCCGCGGTCGTCAACGCTGCTTCCGTGGCACGGATGATCCTGACCACGGAGAGTGCGGTCGTGGAGAAGCCCGAGCCGGTCGAGGACGATGGGCACGGGCACGGGCACGCCCACTAAGTAGGTCGGGCTCCTCGGGTAGACGCTGAGGGGCACGATGCGCGAAGCCCCGCACGGACTTCTCCGTGCGGGGCTTCTCTGTGTCTCGGTGCCGCCCATCCAGGTACCGGCTGTCAGCCCCGCAGCGGGCGCGAGGGAGCGTCGGCCCGGGCGGCGGTCATACCGCAACCTTGCGGCGATGGTGTCGCGTGTACAACTCGCGTTCGCTCTCCGACATCCCGCCCCAAATGCCGTACGGCTCCGCGACACGGAGGGCGTGCTCGCGGCACTGGATGAGGACGGGGCAGCTCTGGCACAGCTCCTTGGCACGGTTCTCACGTTGGCTGCGGGCGCGTCCACGCTCGCCGTCCGGGTGGAAGAAAACGGAGGAGTCCGCGCCCCGGCACTTACCATGCATCTGCCAGTCCCAGAGATCAGCGTTCGGACCGGGCAGGGTGTGAGGTGCGGGCATGTGCACTCCTTCGCAGCGTGCTCACCTGAACAGGCGAGCGGACCATCGTTCGGAAAGATGTCCCTCCGAGCCGGATCCGAATAATGTCCGGCCTCCTTACCGTAAAAGTGTTATCGATTATTCGTCAATGCCTTCGATCAGTGGCGAAGTCCATAACGAAAGCGGAAAGAATTAACGTCGGAAATATTTACATTGGTCGGCGACCATGATTGCCGTGTGGCCGCACGAGGGGGCCGCACGGTTGTGACCGTGACGAAGTGTCGGACGTGCAGGGCATCTGAGCTGCCCTTATATACGAAATGCGGAGTCCGATGGGCTGTGATATCCGGCGATATCCGACGCGTGACCCCTCGAATTACCGCCCGTAAACGTACATGCAATATGTATGTAATTCACGTTTTGTTCAACTGGATGTCGATTTCGGGACTGGAAAAGTCGTCCGTATCCATTGTTTGGGAATTGTTGCGCTCTCGGTGCGAAATGCTGGAATCCGAGGAATGGGAGACTTTGCAGCGTCGGTGCAATGATTCTCCGTATGTCGATCCTCAGCAACTCGGAATCCGAAATCGGCACGGCACCTCCGTGCGGCGCCGCGTTGTCGTTGCGTGCAGCCGCCTTCGGCGGGAGCCCCGCCCACATACCTTCAGGGACAGTCTCTGTGCTCGAAGAGCACTGGTTGCGTGCGGTCGCACTCGGCGGTCAGGGCCGATACAGTGCCGCCCGCGCAGAACTGGCACTGGTGACTCGGTCGGGCTCACGCGGGGTGTGGGCGTCGCTCGCCGAGAGCACTCGGGCATCGTTGCTGCGGCAACTCGGATGGCACCGCGCTGCGGCAGTGCATGACGGTCGCGCGTTGGCCGCAGTCGCAGGAATGGCCGCCGGTGCCCGCAGCTCGGACCGGGGAGCGCGACTCGCCGAGGCGCGCTGCGACGCGCTGACCGGCCTGGCGGCCGACGCGCTCGGTCGCGGGCGGCTCGCACAGGCACGCCGGCTGCTCGAGCGCTGCTCCGAGATCCTCGCCGGGGCTCGGCCGGGCTGTGACGGGCTGCAGGGGAAAGACAGGTTGTTGCGTCAGCGGATCCGGTTGTCGTGGGTCACGGCGGAAACGGCCCTGGCGTCCGGCGACTTCGAGACCGCGCGTGTGTTCGCGGCCCGTGGTGCCGCAGACTCCGAAACGTTCGGGTCGGTGCGCCACCAAGTGAAGTCCGACCTTCTCCGGGCTGCTGCGCTCACCGATACTGCCGACCTGACTCCGGCCCTCGAGCTTGCGGCCGACGTGTGTGATCGGGCTGCCGTCCACGGGTTGGTTCCGCTGCGGTGGGCGGCATCGATGTTGCTCGTCGGGCTGGGTGCGGGTGCCGATGTCGAGCGTGTGCGTAACGAATGCGCCACGGCCGTGGCGCGTGGTGGTGGCCACTTCGCAACGATCCGGCCCTAGTTCGGTGCCCGCACCCGATGGTTGGTCATGAGGTGTCGTTACTCTGGAGGAGTTCCACTGCCAGGTGGAAGCACGCCCGGTTGGGGGACCGTGCCACTTGTAACGCCAGGACTTGCGCATTCGATGACTGTTATGGGTGAGGAGTTGGGCTCCGCCGTTGCTGCGGCTGCGCAGGGCGATCGGGCTGCTCTCGCTCGAGTACTTGCAAGTATTCGGCCTCTCGTCGTCCGGTATTGCCGGGCGCGGGTCGGATCTGCCGAGCGCGGACAGCTTTCGGCAGACGATGTAGCGCAGGAGGTGTGCCTGGCGGTGATGACGGCGTTGCCCCGTTACCAGGATCAGGGGCGTCCTTTCATGGCGTTCGTGTACGGCATTGCCGCACACAAGGTCGCCGATGCGCACCGCAACTCCGCACGTAACCGTGCGGATCCGGTAGCCGATGTACCCGAGGTGATGTCGCTCGACGACAGTCCCGAGGAACACGCGTTGAACTCGGAAGCGAGCCGGCAGATGAAGGATCTGCTCGGCACGCTGCCCGAGAAACAACGGGAGATCCTCATCATGCGACTGGTCATGGGGATGTCGGCGGAAGAGACGGCGTCTGCTCTCGGGAGTACTGCAGGTGCTATCCGTGTGGCCCAGCACCGGGCCATCGCGAAACTCAAGAAGGAAGTGACGAGAGCAGGTGAGAGGAATGGGTAGGAGGCGCGGCGCGGGGCACGGCATATCCGACGATTTTCCCGACGACGGCACCCCCGTGGACATCGCGGCAGTTCGGCGCGATGACGCCCTCATCGATGCGATCTCCGGCGACGGTCCAGTGGAGACCCAGTCGACCGAGGAGTACGAACTCGCCACAATGCTCGCGGGATGGCGAGCGGAGATCCTGGCAGATCCGCTACCGGCCGGCCCCGATCTCGACGAGGTCGTCGCGGCGGTCAACCGTGAACTCGGCGCCCGTGAGGCGCTGGCTGCGCAACCACCCACGCGTTCCAAGGGCCAGCTTCGGCTCATTCGCCCGCTCGCCGGGGCTGCTGCGCTCATCGCAGCTGCTATCGGTGGTGCTGCCACCGTCTCGTACAGCGCCGAACCGGGAGACGCACTCTGGGGCGTCAAGGAAGTTGTGTTCAGCGAACAGGCGGAGTCGACCATGGCGAGGATCGACACCAGTTCGACCCTGCAGAGGGCCGAGCAACTGATCGCCGAAGGCGAGACCGAGGCCGCGACCGAACTGCTCCGGTCGGCGGAGGTCCGCTCGTCGGACGTCAGGGATGCGGGCCAACGCAACGAACTCGGCGATTGGCTGCAACGGCTCACCGAGGAGATGAACCGTGTCATCCCGGCACTGCCGGTTCCTCCCCCCATTCCGGGTGCGCCACTTCCTCCCGGTCCGGGAGCCGAGGTAGTCCCGTCGGTCCCGCCGAGCACCCCGGGTGCACCGCAGCCGACGGCGCCCGTCGAAACCACGACGAATCCGGAGCCGAGCGTCGATCCGACGATCCTGAACGCGCCTACGTCGCCGGTGGAGACAACCTCCCCGTCTGTGCCGCCGAGCACCGGGACACCCAGCCCGGATAGTTCGACCGGCACGACCCAGCCTGCTCCGACGACCACGGTGTCCGCGCCGGACCCGAGTACGTCGTCCGGTACACAGGGATCGAGCACCGCACAACCCTCGTCGGCCGACCTGGATCTCGACGAGACGACGTCCGGCAGCGCCTGACGTCCAGACCACGGAAAAGCCCGGCAGCGTGAGCTGCCGGGCTTTTCGTCGCTGTGCCGCCCTGGTCGTCAGGAATCGGGGGTCGTCAGGAATCGGGGGTCGTCAGGAATCGGGGGTCGTCAGGAATCGGGGGTCGTCAGGAATCGAGTCCGTAGGGGTCGACCGGCAGGGCTTCGTTCATCGACGCGTCGGCGTACCCGCGGCAGTAGTCCCAGGTGACGTACGCGTCGGGGGACGGGTCGAAGGCCGGCTCGTGGGGGCGGACTGTGCCGTCGACGAGCAGTTGGAGCAGGTTCGCGCGGAGCATGTCCCAGTCGTGGTAATGCTCCTGGTGGCAATCCTCACAGCACACGACGAGGCCGCGGACTCCGCGTGGAGCCAGCAATGCCTCGTACACTGCGAGGTCGGCAAGATCCTCTTCGACCGCGAGTCGTTCGGCAGGGTCCAATGGCTGACCCGGCTCGATCGCGTCCAATGCGGCGGACGGATCGTCGGGATCTCCTGCAAACGGATCCGGTGGCAGACCGGGGGGCAACTGATCACGCACGCCACCACGGTACGCAGATCGAGGGGGTCCGCGCCAGCCGTCCAGCGTGGACACGCCGGTGGACCGACCATAATGGGGAGATCTCGAGCACGCCGACACGGGTTGCGGCGAGTCTCGCGGTTGCCAACAGATACCATGGTCGTCGACGGCTCCGCCATCCATGACGCTGCCGTTTCACACAATCCCACTGCCGGACGGTCCGTCCGTCCGCACCCATCGATCACCACGGAGGGTCCGAACCGCATGAGTAGTACCGGAGGGCACGTGCACACCGGCGGTGACGACCCGAACAAGGTCGCAATGCTCGGTCTGACCTTCGACGATGTGCTGCTGCTGCCCGCGGCGTCGGACATCGTTCCCAGCAAGGTCGACACCTCGAGCCAGCTCACCCGCGAGATCCGACTCCGGATCCCGCTGGTCAGTTCCGCCATGGACACTGTCACCGAATCGCGCATGGCCATCGCAATGGCGCGCGCCGGCGGCATGGGCGTCCTGCATCGCAATATGCCTGCAGAAACGCAGGCCGCGCAGGTCGAGACCGTCAAGCGCTCGGAGGCGGGCATGGTCACCGATCCGGTGACCTGCAAGCCCACCGACACACTCGCCGATGTCGACGCGATGTGCGCGCGATTCCGGATCTCGGGTCTCCCGGTGACCGACGACGCGGGTCAGCTCGTCGGCATCATCACGAACCGCGACATGCGGTTCGAGGTGGATCAGAGCCGCCCGGTTGCCGAGGTGATGACCAGGGCTCCGCTGGTCACCGCGAGTGAAGGCGTGACCGCGGAGGCCGCACTCGGCCTCCTGCGCCGCCACAAGATCGAGAAGCTGCCGATCGTCGACGGACAGGGCAAGCTCACCGGTCTGATCACCGTGAAGGACTTCGTCAAGACCGAGCAGCACCCCAACGCCACGAAGGACCGCGACGGACGGCTTCTCGTCGGTGCCGCAGTCGGTGTCGGCGACGAGGCGTGGTCGCGTGCGATGACCCTTGCCGATGCCGGCGTCGACGTGCTCGTCGTCGACAGCGCACACGGACACTCCGCCGGAGTGCTGTCCATGATCTCGAAGCTCAAGGCCGAGGTCGGCGACCGCGTCCAGATCATCGGCGGCAACGTCGCCACCCGCGAGGGTGCCACCGCGCTCATCGAGGCCGGGGTCGACGCGGTCAAGGTCGGCGTCGGACCCGGGTCGATCTGTACGACCCGTGTGGTCGCGGGTGTCGGTGCTCCGCAGATCACGGCGATCCTCGAAGCCACCGCGGCCGCGAACGCCCTCGGTGTCCCCGTGATCGCCGACGGTGGCCTGCAGTTCTCGGGAGACGTTGCGAAGGCGCTCGCTGCCGGCGCATCCACCGCGATGCTGGGCTCGCTCCTCGCCGGTACCGCCGAATCGCCGGGCGAACTGATTCTCGTCAACGGCAAACAGTTCAAGAGTTACCGCGGGATGGGTTCGCTCGGCGCCATGCAGAGCCGCGGCGAGGCCAAGTCGTATTCCAAGGACCGCTACTTCCAGGACGACGTCCTGTCGGAGGACAAGCTCGTCCCGGAAGGTATCGAAGGCCGGGTTCCGTTCCGCGGACCCTTGCAGCAGGTCACCCATCAGCTCATCGGTGGTCTGCGCGCGGCAATGGGATACACCGGGGCCTCGACCATCGAAGAACTGCAGCGCGCCCAGTTCGTACAGATCACCGCTGCGGGGCTCAAGGAGAGCCATCCGCACGACATCACGATCACTGCCGAGGCACCGAACTACGCTGCCCGCTAGGTTCGGTGCGTTCGCAGTAGGTCCCGTCTCGGTAGACGGGACAACCGCATTCTCACGAGAAAGGGGCGCGCGTGCGCGACCTCGTTGAAATCGGCATGGGCCGGACGGCCCGCCGCACGTACGAGCTGGACGATGTGGACATCGTGCCGTCGCGTCGTACCCGCTCGTCGAAGGAGGTGTCGACGGCCTGGCAGCTCGATGCCTATCGGTTCGACATTCCCGTGCTCGCGCATCCGACCGACGCGCTCGTGTCGCCGGCGTTCGCGGTGGAACTCGGTAGGGCCGGCGGCCTCGGTGTGATCAACGGTGAGGGGTTGTGGGGGCGGCACGCCGATGTCGACGCCGTGATCGCCCGTCTCGTCGACATCGCCGAGAACGATCCGGATCCGAGCGCAGCCATTGCGTACCTGCAAGAACTGCACGCAGCGCCGCTGCAGGCCGATCTGCTGGCTGCGGCCGTCGCGCAGGTGCGCGACTCAGGAGTCACCACCGCGGTGCGCGTGAGCCCGCAGAATGCCCGCGCGTTGACGCCCGAACTGGTCAAGGCCGGTATCGACCTTCTGGTCGTGCACGGCACGATCATCTCCGCGGAGCATGTTGCGCACGGCGAGAGCGAACCGCTCAACCTGAAGACGTTCATCTCGGAACTCGATGTACCGGTGGTAGCGGGTGGCGTGAGTGATCACCGCACGGCTCTGCACCTGATGCGCACGGGTGCGGCGGGCGTCATCGTCGGTTTCGGGTCGACGCACGGAGCCACCACCACGAGCGCATCGCTCGGGATCGGTGTCCCCATGGCCACGGCGATCGCGGATGCCGCTGCGGCTCGTCGCGACTATCTGGACGAGACCGGAGGCCGATACGTCCACGTCATCGCCGACGGTGACGTGGAGACCTCCGGCGACCTCGCCAAGGCGATCGCATGCGGTGCCGATGCTGCAGTGCTGGGTGCGCCGCTCGCCATCGCCGCGGAGGCACCGGGTCGTGGATGGTACTGGCCGTCTGCAGCCGCTCATCCGTCCCTTCCTCGTGGCGCTGCACTCCAGGTCGCCTTCGATGAGCGGCCGAGCCTCGAGCGCGTGCTGACCGGGCCGTCCGACGACCCGTACGGTTCGCTGAACTTCGTCGGTGGTCTGCGACGGGCGATGGCGAAGTCGGGATACTCGGATCTCAAGGAATTCCAGAAGGTCGGGTTGTCGGTGCGCGCCTGACCGATTCCGCCGTGACGTTGTGGCCGGATGTGACAATGTGCGTTGTAGTGCACAGATGTCGCATCCGGCCACTTTTGCCTCGAGTGACCTGCAGTTTCTGCAACCATCCGTAACAGTTAGGATGCCCTTGTGTGCGTAGTCACATGTGGGACATGCATACTGGCCGGTAACAACGCAGGTTCGGCGGAGGTGCTCCAATGGGTAGACAGCGGGTCACGGACTACGACGTTCTGATCGTCGGGTCGGGTTTCGGTGGCAGTGTCACCGCATTGCGACTGGTGGAAAAGGGATACAAGGTCGGCGTTCTCGAGGCCGGCCGCCGGTTCGCCGACGCCGACTTCGCCAAGACCAGCTGGGATCTGAAGCGATTCCTCTGGGCACCGAAACTCGGATGCTTCGGCATTCAGCGGGTCCATCTCCTTCGCGACTGCCTGATCCTCGCCGGCGCGGGCGTCGGCGGTGGATCGCTCAACTATGCCAACACGCTGTACAAGCCGACCGCCGCGTTCTTCCAGGACCAGCAGTGGGCCGACATCACAGACTGGCACGACGAGCTGAGTCCGTTCTACGACCAGGCGCGACGCATGCTCGGCGTCGTGCAGTACCACCGTATGACCGCGGCGGACAAGGTGATCAAGGAAGTGGCCGACGACATGGGCGTGGGCGATACGTTCATCCAGACACCGGTGGGTGTCTACTTCGGTGAACCCGGGAGGACCGTCCCGGACCCGTACTTCGGCGGCGCCGGCCCGGACCGTGCCGGCTGTATCGAATGTGGCGAATGCATGACGGGATGCCGCCACGGAGCGAAGAACACCCTGATCAAGAACTACCTCGGTCTCGCCGAGAGTGCGGGCGCGGACATCCTCCCCATGACCACGGTCACCGATCTGCACGAAGGCCCCGACGGCACGTGGACGGTGCGTACCGAACGCACTGGGGCGTTGGTGCGCAAGGGCAAGCGGACCTTCACGGCATCACACGTCGTGCTGGCCGCCGGAACCTGGGGCACACAGCATCTGCTGCACCACCTCAAGGACACCGGAGCCCTGCCAGAACTGTCCGACCGCCTCGGCGAACTCACCCGCACGAACTCCGAGTCCATCGTCGGCGCGGGCAAACTGAAGGTCGATCCCGAGATGGACCTGACCGACGGCGTCGCGATCACCTCGTCGTTCCACCCCACTTCGGACACCCACATCGAGCCCGTCCGGTACGGCAAGGGCTCCAACGCCATGGGTCTGCTTCAGACACTGATGACCGACGGCGACGGCCCGGTCCCGCGCTGGGTGAAATTCCTGGGCCAAGTCGCGAAGAATCCCGCCAAGATGCTGCGGATGCTCTCTGTGAAGGACTGGAGCGAGCGGACCATCATCGCACTGGTGATGCAGAACCTCGACAACTCCATCACCACCTACACCAAGAAGGGCGTGTTCGGACGACGCAAGGTGACCAGCAAACAAGGCCACGGGGAGCCGAACCCGACGTGGATCCCGGCCGGAAACGAGGCGACTCGCCGGATCGCAGAGAAGATCGACGGTATCGCCGGCGGCACCTGGGGTGAGATCGTCAACATCCCCCTCACCGCGCACTTCCTCGGCGGCGCAGTCATCGGAACCGACCCGGAGCACGGTGTCATCGACCCGTACCACCGGGTGTACGGCTACCCGACGCTGAGCGTCGTGGACGGGTCCGCCATCTCCGCGAACCTCGGAGTCAACCCCTCACTGACCATCGCGGCACAGGCGGAACGTGCGGCGTCGCTGTGGCCGAACAAGGGTGAGCAGGATCTGCGTCCCGCGCAGGGCGAGTCGTACGGCCGGCTGCAGCCGATCGCGCCGAAGAACCCCGTCGTCCCGGAAGGTGCGCCCGGCGCGCTGTCCCTGCCGATCGTCGAGATCACCGGCGGGTCGGGAGCGGCTCGAGAGCCACAACACAGGTGAACTACGTGGGACCTGAGCGGCCGCGTCCGGATGCCCGGGCGCGGCCGCTTAGACTGTTCGGGTGTCGCAAACCCAGCAGTCCCGACCCGTACTCGTCGTCGACTTCGGAGCCCAGTACGCACAGCTGATCGCACGACGCGTGCGCGAGGCCAACGTCTATTCGGAGGTTGTTCCGCACACCACGAGCATCGATGAGATCGCAGCCAAGGAACCCCTTGCGGTGATCCTGTCCGGCGGCCCCTCGAGCGTGTACGAGGCCGGCGCTCCGAAACTCGACCCGAAGCTGTTCGACCTGGACATCCCGGTGTTCGGCATCTGCTACGGCTTCCAGGCCATGGCGAATGCTCTCGGAGGCACGGTCGCGCACACCGGAGCCCGTGAGTACGGCCGCACTGACCTGACGGTGTCCGGTGGTGTGCTGCACGACGGTCTGCCCGCGACGCAGCCGGTGTGGATGAGCCACGGTGACGGCGTGACCGTTGCACCCGAAGGATTCGAGGTGACCGCCACCAGCGCAGGTGCACCCGTCGCCGCGTTCGAGAACCGTGCGCGTCGCCTCGCCGGCGTCCAGTACCACCCCGAGGTGCTGCATTCGCCGCACGGCCAGCAGGTCCTGAGCCGATTCCTGCACGAGATCGCGGGTATCCCCGGCGAGTGGACCGCCGCCAACATCGCGGACGCACTCATCGAGCAGGTGCGCGAGCAGGTCGGTGGCGGACGCGCGATCTGCGGGCTCTCCGGTGGTGTCGATTCCGCGGTTGCGGCCGCGCTCGTGCAGCGCGCCATCGGCGACCGGTTGACCTGTGTGTTCGTCGACCACGGCCTGATGCGTGAGGGCGAGCGGCAGCAGGTCGAGCGCGACTTCGTTGCAGCGACCGGTGCCCGACTCGTCACCGTCGACGCATCCGAGACGTTCCTGAGCGAACTGTCCGGCGTCACCGACCCCGAGACCAAGCGCAAGATCATCGGCCGCGAGTTCATCCGCAGCTTCGAAGGCGCGGTGTCCGAGGTACTCGGCGAAGGCGCATCGAAGGGCGAGAAGGTCGAGTTCCTCGTGCAGGGCACCCTGTACCCCGACGTCGTCGAATCCGGCGGCGGATCCGGAACCGCGAACATCAAGAGCCACCACAACGTCGGCGGGCTCCCCGAGGATCTGCAGTTCGACCTCGTCGAGCCGCTGCGCCTGCTGTTCAAGGACGAGGTGCGCGCAGTCGGTCGTCAGCTGGGCCTGCCCGAGGAGATCGTGGGCCGTCAGCCTTTCCCCGGGCCCGGCCTCGGTATCCGCATCATCGGTGAGGTCACCCGTGAGCGTCTCGAAATCCTGCGGCACGCCGATTCGATCGCCCGCGAGGAACTGACCTCCGCGGGTCTGGACGGTCAGATCTGGCAGTGCCCGGTGGTGCTGCTCGCCGACGTGCGCAGCGTCGGTGTCCAGGGCGACGGACGCACCTACGGTCACCCGATCGTGCTGCGTCCGGTGTCCAGCGAGGACGCGATGACCGCCGACTGGACGCGCCTGCCCTACGAGACCCTCGAGCGGATCTCCACGCGCATCACCAACGAGGTGGCCGACGTCAACCGCGTGGTGCTCGACGTGACGAGCAAGCCGCCGGGAACCATCGAGTGGGAGTGACGGCACCGTCGGTGTCGTGAGATATACCTGTGCCCCGGACCGTCACGGTCCGGGGCACAGGCATTTTCATCTCTAATGCGCGTTCTTCCGGCGCCCCGGTATCAGCACGAGGATTGCGCCGATGACGATCGCTGCCCCGACGAGAACCCATCCGGTGTCGAAGGTGCCGAGGAAATCGAGGGAGAAGGGCCCGATGAGGGCCCACCCACTGACCACGAGCGCTGCGATCGCAGAGAGCAGAAGCAGGATTGAGGGGCCGCGTCGTGACTTGCAGGTCGCGTCGGCGTCGTCGATCCCGGCGTCGAATGTGGTGTCGAAATCAGCCACGATGCACCTCCGTGTTTCCCATAACTGTGTCGATGTCGATGGACAGGACCGGTCCTCCGGGGCCGTCGGCCCCACCGTCGAATCCCTGCATGGTGCACGGAGACGCGGCCGTCGAGTTGCACGTGATATCGACGTCGAGGTTCGGCGGCAGGAAGATCTGCGAATCGCCGAGTCGGGTATCGATCGAGATCTCGTGGTCCTGCGTCAGTTCGAGGTTCTTCAGATCGAGCTGTAGGTCTCCGAGTTGCACGGAGTATTCCGAGCCCAACTCGGCGGCAGTGAGGGGTGCGAATCGTTGTTCGCCCGATGACTGGATGTCGAGCGGTCCGACCAGCGATCCCAGGATGACGAACCCCATCAGCGGGCCGGTCACCACGAGGAGGCCGTATCCGCGGTGCAGGAACGCACCGAGCAGCAGACCGAGACCGATCACAGCGAGGGCGATCGCCCCGATCCGTGCTGGGGTCAGCCACTGGATGTCGGTGGAGACGGCGACTGTCCCGGCAGCCGCTGCGGCCAGCACTGCGAACCCGAGAATCATTGTGGTCAGACGCGACCGCGGCTTCTTCTCGACGGGAACGGGCGAGTGGGTCGGTGCCGGTTCGGGGAGGTCCCACGCAAACGGTGCGACACCGAGGGGGTCCCAGGCGGGCGGTGTGGCACTGCCGGTATCGAGCGGCCGGTCCTGCACCTGTGCTGTGTCGTCCGACTCGGGTGCGTCCTTCGACAACGACACGGTGCTGTCGTTCTGAGGGCTGCCGTTTCCTGGGTCGCTGTTGCCCGGGCCGTCGGTGGCACCACCGGCAGCGTCGCGCTGCGCGGTCGTGGGTTCGGACACGAACGGTGACTGGGGCGGCTGAGTGAACGTCGGTTCGGTGAACGGTGTCTGGCCGAAGTGTGTCTGGAACGGTTGACCGAAAGGCTGCGGCGGGAACATGTTGCGGTGGAAAGAGAACCCGTTGGCCGGTGGCGGGAGAGTGGGGGGGTCGGGCCGGCGTTGATACAGCAACCACCAGCCGCCGAGCATCAGCACCATGCTGATGAAGCCGGAACCGCCGGAGCCGACGCCGACCGGGCCGACCGCGCTTGCGGCGATCGCGAGTGCGACGAGAAGGACGATCACCTTACTGCTCGAGTCGGAGCTGTGTCCGCGGCCGACGAGCGATTCGATCGCCGACACCTGATCGCCGTGCCGGGTGAAGAGTACCCACGCCGCCAGGTACAGCACGATGCCCGCGCCACCGAACAGCGCTGACACGACGAACGCTATCCGCACCAGCACCGGGTCGATGCCGTACCGCACACCGATACCTGCGCACACACCGGCGACGTGTCCCTGCTCGGGCAACCGCACAGGGCGGGTGCGCCACATATCTGTGAGTTGTTCTGGGAAGGTTCGCGTGGTCATGGCATCCATCCTGGCGGCCGCGATCGTTCCGCACATCAGGGACGAACCCTGATTTCGTGGCCGTGGTCGGAGGCCCCGACCTCAGGGTCGTTCCCCGATGCCTCGGGACGGCACATCGTGTCAGTATCGATGTGTGGACCTTGTATCCGGATTGCCCGTGCCTGTCGATCGTCTCCAGCGGAGAGTCGGCGGGCGAGTCGTCGGTGGGGTCGCAGGTGGTCTCGCCGACCATCTCGATATCGACGTCACGAAGGTACGCGTCGCGTTCACGGTGCTCGCCGCTCTCGGCGGGCTGGGGATCGTCGCCTACGGGCTGTTGTGGATGTTCGTTCCGCCCGGAGCCGACACCGATCGGCCGTCCGGAACCGAACGCCGCCGCGCCGTGGGGCTCGCGGTCATGGGTATCGCACTCGCCATCGGATTGTCCTGGGTGTTCAGCGGGGGTGCGGCCTCGGCGATTGCGCCGATCGTCGTCGTGTCGGTGGGTGCTGCCCTCATCTGGCGGGAGTTCGACGCCGAAGGTCCCCGTTCGGTGTTCGGCCTGCCTGCAAAACCGACTGTGCTCACGTGGGCGCGGGTCCTCGGCGGCCTCACCCTCGTGGTCACCGGTCTCGGTGTCGTCGTCCTCGCTCAGGTGGACGTCGAGGCACTGCGGTCGTCGTTGCTCGCTGTCATCGTGACGTTGGTCGGGGCTGCGCTGCTGTCCGTACCGTTGTGGATCCGTATGTGGCGGGCACTGGAGAGCGAGCGCGCTGCACGGGTCCGCACCGAGGAGCGCGACGAGATCGCCTCGCACCTGCACGATTCGGTGTTGCAGACGTTGGCGCTGATCCAGAAGCAGGCCGACAGCCCGCAGGAGGTCGTGCGGCTCGCACGCAGCCAGGAACGCGAGCTGCGGCGATGGCTCTTCGGCGGCGACGAGACTCCACGCACTTCCCTGGCGGAAGCGCTGCGCACCATCGCGGGGGAAGTGGAGGATCAGCGCGGCGTGTCCGTGGCTCCCGTGATCGTCGGCGACGTGGCACCCGACGACGAGGACATATCGGCGGAAGCGTTCACGGCGGTGCTCGGCGCCACTCGGGAAGCCCTTGTCAACGCTGCGAAGCACGCGCAGGTCGACAACATCGACCTGTTCGCAGAGGTCGAACCTCACGAGATCAGCGTGTTCGTCCGGGATCGCGGTGTCGGGTTCGACCCGAACATCGTGCCGGAAGACCGGCAGGGACTGGCACGTTCGATCACAGCACGGATCGAACGACGCGGCGGACGGACCGTGGTCAAGACCGCGCTGGGGAAAGGTACGGAGATCCGCATCCATATGCCGCGATCCGGTGGAGGACACGCCGAGGAGGCGACCCTAGAGTGGGAGGCGACACAGCCCCACCACGAGGAGCAGCCCCAGTGAGTTCGACCCCGGCGACACCGTCCGAGATCTCCGAATCGACCCGGCGTTTCCGGGTTTTTCTCGTCGACGACCACGCGGTGTTCAGGTCCGGCGTCCGAGCAGAATTGGGGCGCGAACAGGACATGGAGATCGTCGGTGAAGCCGGCGGCGTGGCAGAGGCCGTCGCGGGGATCGACTCCACGAAACCCGACGTGGTGCTGCTCGACGTGCACATGCCGGACGGGGGCGGTGTCGCGGTGCTCGGTCGTATCGACTCGGGTTCGGTGTGCCTGGCGCTGAGCGTGTCCGATGCCGCGGAGGACGTCATCGCGGTGATCAGGGCGGGTGCCCGGGGTTACGTCACCAAGACGATCTCCGGGCCGGATCTCGCCGACGCCGTACGAAGGGTCGCCGGGGGAGACGCGGTGTTCAGCCCGCGGTTGGCCGGGTTCGTGCTGGATTCGTTCACCGGTAGATCCACCGCACCGGAACCCCCGCTGGATCCTGAACTCGATTCACTGACCCCGCGCGAACTCGAGGTGTTGCGACTGCTCGCCCGCGGATACACGTACCGCGAGATCGCCGAGGAACTCGTGATCTCGGTGAAGACTGTCGAGACGCACGCGTCGAATGTTCTGCGTAAGACTCAGCAGTCCAACCGGAATGCGCTCACCCGGTGGGCGCATCGGCGGCGTATCGACTGATGCGGGGCGGGGCGCCGGCCGACTCCGTCAGTGCGTGACGAGTCGTTCGGTGCTCTTCGCCTCGATCGCCTGTGTCACGTTGTCGATGCCGGATCGGACGGTGGCGCCGTAGCCGTCGTCGGCGAGGGCGTCGACGTAGATACGTGCCGCGGTGAGGTGCTCGGTAGCGGCATCGAAATTGCCCAGGCGGCGGTGGTCGTCGGCGAGATTGAGATGCAACGACGGATAGAACCCTCGGATCTGCAGCGAGGCATGCTCTTGCTGTACTCGGGTGTCGTCGAGAGAATCGGCGGCTTCGAGTGCCCGGGCGTCCCACACGAGGGAAGTGGCGGCATCGTCGTAGAGGTCGGCGAGGAAGTGCGCGAGAGTGCAGCGGTGCAGGGCGTCGCCATCGGGTCCGATCTCGTCCCACAGGCTTTCGAGACTCAGGCGTGCGGCGGCGGTATCGCCGGAACGGCCTGCAGTGACGGCGTCGGTGATGGCGGCCATGGTCGGATCGGGTGTGGTCACGGGTCTCCTCGGTACTGTGTCGCTGGATGTGACGGAAGACTGGCACACGGCACCGACACGATGCCGGGAATCAGGCCACGAGGAACGCGATGACAAGCGCGACGACGAACGCGATGAGGATGATCGCACCCATCACCGCCATTGCCATCGGTGCATACGCGAGGACCTTCTCCTGCGTCGATTCCGGGAGGTCGCCCTTGGGAGCCAGGCGGTCGAGAACACCGGCCACCCACGACGTAGTCGAATCGGTGCTTCCGGTCCGCGGTGTCGCGGGCAGGGTCAGGGGCTGGTCCATGAACGAGCTGCGGGGCCGTGTCTGGTCGTCGACCGGAGTCGACCGTTGCGCCCAGGACGGAACGGTGCCGTCCTGCGACACGATCGGCCGGCCGCGGAGCATGGCCGGGTTCCCGCCGGGGCCGAGCACCACCTCGGCGAGGCGATTGCGCGCCTCGATCATCGTCGGCCGGCGTGCCGGGTCGGGTTCGAGCATGGTGAGCAGGGTGTCGGTGAGGAGCCCGGTTCTGGTGGGCGGGATGATCTCGCCGCGGGCGACACGGTGCAGGAGCGCGATCGAGTCCGCTTCGTAGCCGAACGGTGGCTGTCCCTCGATAGCGGTGTAGAGGGTGGCGCCGAGGGAGAACACGTCGCTGGCTTCGGTGGGATCGCTGCCCCGGGCGACCTCGGGCGCGAAATATGCGGGAGTACCGATGATCACGCTGGACGGATCGTTGTCGCCCTTGGCGCGGGCGATGCCGAAGTCGCTGATCTTCACGACGCCTGCGTCGTTGCCGCGTTCGGCGATGAGGATGTTCCCGGGCTTGACATCGCGATGCACGATGCCGGTCGCGTGGGCGGCTGTGAGCGCGTCGGCGACGTCGGCACCGATCTGCGCGACCACGTATGGCGGGAGGGCATCGATCGCGTTCATGACCTGAGCGAGGCTGCGGGACGGTAGATGCTCCATGACCAGCCACGGTTCGCCGTAGTGGAGCGCGACGTCGTACATGGAGATCGCGTGCTCGTGGGTGAGCTGAGCAGCGACCCGGCCCTCGCGGAGAGCGCGTCGGCGGATCTCCTCGGCGGCGGCAGGGTCGAGATCTGCGGTGGAGATCACCTGCTTGACGGCCACGTTCCGTCCGAGTCGGTTGTCGCGGGCGAGCCATACGGCGCCCATACCTCCGCCACCGAGCTTGGAGTCGAGTCGATAACGCCCGGCCACCAGGTGATCCGGACCGACGGCCCTTCCTTCTCGTTCCCGTTCTGCCACCTCACGAGGGTAATCGATCCGGGCGGATACCTCGGCAGGTCGACGGATCGAGGTGTGGGTGATCACTTGACGTCAGGTGCCGGTATCGGGTCTACTGGAGGGGTTCGAAAATACGTTCGAATTCAATTCGGGCTGGGCCACGTCTTCCCCGTGGTCGGCAGGTCGTGAGCGAATGCGACAGGCGGATGACAGGGGTACATGTGGGTGAAGTGGCCGAATTTCCGATCGGTGAAGATGCGGTCGACGGCAGTGGAGAACCGAGTCGAGCGGAGCGGATCGAGGCGTTGAGACGCCGGATCTCCGCGGTTCCGGCGAAAGGAGAAGCCTCCGCGCCCGCCCCGGCGCACAGTCCGGTCGAGCGGTTGCTTCCGGTGCCGGAACCCCTCACCGAACTACTTCCGCGAGGAGGACTGGTCCGCGGCACCGTGGTGTCCGTGTCGGGGTCGGCATCATTACTGCTGGGCCTGGTGGCGACGGTGACCGCGGCGGGTGGGCACGCTGCCGTCATCGGCCAGCGAAGGCTCGGGTTGCTCGCGGCAGCGGAGATGGGGGCCCGGCTGAGTCGGGTGGCGGTGATCCCCGACCCGGGACCCGACCCGGTGGAGGTTGCGGCGGTACTGCTCGACGGGCTGGACCTGGTGGTACTCGGCCTGGGAGGGATGTCGGTTCCGCCGTCTCGGGCCCGCGTCGTCGCTGCCCGTGTGCGGAGCAAAGGGGCGGTCCTGGTGGTCACCGACGGGCACTGGAACGGCGCGCAGGTGCGTCTCGAGGCTCAGGTGAGCGGCTACGAGGGGTTGACCGGGCCCGGTCGTGCGCGGCTGTGCGGTACCAGACTGTCGGTGCGGGCCCTGGGGCGTGCGGCCGCCCCTCGGGCCGCGCGCATCGATGTCTGTGCCGAACCCGGCGGCGTGCGGTGGGCATCCGGCGAGCGACGGCGAGCAGATGCCGTTTCGAACATCGATGTTTCGAGCACCGATACTGTTCCGAACCTCGAGGTGGCCCGGTGACCCGAGACGACCGGTCGACGTCGCGTGTCGTGGCGGTGTGGTGCCCGGACTGGCCCGCGGTGGCCGCGGCTGCGGCAGCGGATATTCCCGCCGCCACGCCGATTGCCGTGGTGTCCGCGAATCGGGTGGTCGCATGCTCGGCGTCGGCGCGGGCGGCAGGTGTCGTACGCGGCTCGGTGCGTCGCGAAGCTCAAGGGAGATGCCCTGAACTTCATGTGGCACAGAATGATCCGGATCGGGATGCGAGACTGTTCGAACCGGTGGTCGCGGCGATCGATGCGGCCGCCCCCGGCGTCGAGGTGTTGCGTCCGGGCCTCGTGATTCTCGCGGCGCGCGGCGTTGTGCGATGGTTCGGATCAGAGGAGGCCGCCGCAGAACGTCTCGTCGACGAGGTTGCGTCCGTCGGAGTGGAATGCCAGGTGGGCATCGCCGACGAACTGTCCACCGCGGTGCTCGCCGCGCGTCGGGCCGCGTTGGTGCCGAGCGGGGCAGGCCCCGGGTTCCTCGCTCCGCTGCCGATATCGCAGTTGTCGGTGGAGTCGGCGCTGGCCGCTCCGGAGCGAGCCGACCTTGTGGATCTGCTTCGTAGGCTCGGAGTGCGCACGATCGGATCCTTTGCGGCGCTGTCCGTTTCGGATGTGGCGTCGAGGTTCGGTGCCGACGCGGTGGCGGCGCACCGGAGTGCACGTGGACTACCCGAACGCCCGCCGTCGGGGCGTGCGGTTCCCCCCGATCTCACCGTGGAGCATGTATGCGACCCTCCGGTCGAGCGAGTGGACACGGCGGCGTTCATCGGCCGGATGCTTGCCGAACTGCTGCATACCCGCCTTGCTGCGGCCGGTGTGGCGTGCACACGGCTGCTCGTCTCTGCCCGCACCGGCAACGGGGAAGAACTGGCTCGGACGTGGCGCTGTGCCGAACCGCTGACCCCCGAAGGGACTGCCGACAGAGTGCGTTGGCAACTCGACGGTTGGCTCACCGGGCGCAGCGCCGACCGCCCCACCGCCGGGGTCACCATGCTGCGTCTCGAGCCCGTGGAGGTGGTGAACTCCGGTGCCTTGCAGTTGGGTCTGTGGGGCGGCGTCGGCGACGAGGACGAACGGGCACGACGAGCGCTGGTCCGGGTGCAGGGCCTGCTCGGAGGTGACGCGGTCAGAGTGGGAGTGCTCAGCGGTGGGCGCGGGCCCGCCGAACGGATCACGCTCGTCCCGGTGGGGGAGGAGGCGGTGCCGCGGTCGGATCCGGATGCGCCCTGGCCGGGACGGCTACCGCCACCGGCTCCGGCCATGGTGCTGCACGTGCCACCGCCGATTGCAGTGGACGACGACGTGGGTGAGGAGGTGACGATCACCGAGCGGGGCCTGCTCAGCGGTCGGCCGACGCAGTTGCGATGGGGAAGTCGCAGCTGGCAGGTGACCGGATGGGCGGGACCCTGGCCGGTGGACGAATACTGGTGGGATTCCGAAGCCGCGCGCGACATCGCGCGACTGCAGGTGCTGCTCGACGGAGGGCGGGCCCTGCTGATCGTCCACGGAACCGATGGTTGGCGGGTTGAGGGTATCTACGACTGATCAGGAGCGGTGGCGTCGACTACCGGACCGAGAGGGCCGTGTGCTCCTCGGTCTGCCGAGTGTCGTCGGTGGACTCTTCGCCTCCTCGGTCGGGGCGGCGTCGGGTGAGGACGTTGCCGAGTGCCGCTCGGCCCGGGCCGACGAAGACCAGCAGAAGCAGTGCCCAGCAGAGCAAGACGGACGAGTCGCCGTCGTTCTGAATGGGCAGGAACCCGTCGGGCTGATGCTTCCAGAAGTACGCCACCGCCATGGTGCCCGATCCGATGAACGCCGCGATCCGCGTGCCGACTCCGGTGATGATCAGAACTCCCACGACCAGTTCGATGATTCCCGACCACCATGACGGCCACGCGCCGAACGATGCCGTCTGGCCGCTGAAGGGCTCGACCGGCCACGCGAACAGGGTGGACGTTCCGTGGCACATGAACAGAAAACCCACCACGATGCGGAAGGCGGCCACGGCCCAGGGCGTGTAGTGCTCGAGTTTCGTTGTCATCGGATCCCATCCGTTGGTCGACAGCGACCCACCCCCCAGGGGACGAAGTCTTCATCGAGTGAGGTCGAAAGTCGCAACAGGCGCTGCGGTAGCGCAGCTTAGGCTAAGTTAACTTTCGATGCCACACCTTCCTTGCGCGGCCGGTATCACCCGGCGACTAGGCTGGTTTGCCGTGGAAACTTCTGCGTTCACGGCGACGCCGAACGGTGTCGCGATCGCCTACCGGGATTCGGCACCTCACAAAGGTGGCGGGGGCGTTCCGGTCGTGCTGGTGCACGGCATGGGCGGTGACGGACGCACATGGGACAGGTTTGTGCGGCGGCTCACTGCCGCCGGGCGCAGGGTCCTCGCGGTCGATCTGCGCGGGCACGGCCGCAGCGCCCGCGCGTCGTCGTACCGGTTCTCGGAGTTCGCCGCCGATGTCGCTGGGCTGTGTGAACACCTTGGTTTCGACATGGTGGACCTGGTGGGTCACTCCCTCGGTGGGCACGCCGGTTCGCTGGTGGCGCAGCAGCAGCCCGGATTGGTGAGACGGCTTGTCCTGGAGGAGGCGCCGCTGCCGTTGCGCGAGGGTGATCCGGTTCCCGAGATTCCTGCGCACCGGCCCACTCCCGCGGAACTGTGGCACGCCGCGACCAGTATGGTGCTCAACCCGCGGGCGGTGTTCTCGTTCGACCGATCGATGACCGAGGCGGTGGTATCCGAGTTCCACACCCCGAATCCAGTGTGGTGGGAACAACTTCCGTCACTGGAGTGTCCGACGATGCTGCTGCGCGGGGCGCGCCGCGGAAGCATGGTCGATCCGCGTCTGCTCACCGCAGCGCTGTCGCTGCTTCCGGACGGTGTGGTGCGGGAGATTCCGTGCGGACACAGTATCCATCGTGATCGGTCGGAGGATTTCGCGGCAGCGGTGCTGCCCTTCCTCGCCGACTGAGCTTGTCGAACCTGGCCTACGATCGGTGCATGGCCTTGTCTTCGCCCGACCGGAAGCTTCTCGCTACATCCGCACTGTTTATCGTCTCGCAGGCGAACATCGCCCGCGTCCTCGGTTCCACCGCGCTGACCGTCGGGATGGTTCAGACGACGTTCTCCGCGACGAAGTACCGGAAGATCCTCGACAATCTCGGACCCGGTGAAATTACCCGTTACCGAGAGCACTACTACTGGGACATGTTCCACCCGCTGACATTCGCGGTGGCGTTGCGGGCCGGTGCGCGCGCACTCGACCACCATCGGTCGCTGTCGCCAGGGGTGCGCAGAATCCTGCTCACCGCACCCGTGATGGCCGCGGCGGGCGACTACGTGGAGAACGTCGCCGGTCTGTACCTGCTCGACCACCGCGACAAGATCACCGACGACACGGTGCGCGCCGCATCCACGATCAGCGTCACCAAGTGGACGCTCGCGGTCGGCTGCCTCGCCTATCTGTCCCAGGGCTTCCTCAGGGTCTGGACGCAGGCGGGGATCAGGCGACTGCGGCGCAATCGCTGACACCGCAGCCACCCGACTTTCTTCGGATGTGTGGGCGGGACACAATGGCGACGTGACCGCCCCTACCTGCTCAGCCCTGTCCGCCGTCGACGAACCGCTGCCCGGCACCACCGCGACAGCTCCCGGCTACGTATGTTTGGAGTTCCCGTCGGCGTGGGGCCGCGACGTACTCGACGGCACTGCGCTCGGTGCAGAGTTGTCGAGTGAGCTCTCGGCCCGCGCGGATGCGGCCGGGGTGCGGATCATGTTCATCCGACGTCCCGGCCGCGACGTCCCGCGAACGTCGAAGACCGTGCTCCTCGCTCGCACCGAACCGGGTAACGCGTGGTGCGAACGTCTCGAGGTCACCGATCCGGCGGAGCTGCTCGATATCGTGCCGCGCGTGGTCGCCGGACCCCCGCTGGGGCTGGGGGAGACGGTGTCGGGCCCGACTGTGCTCGTCTGTGCGCATGGTAAGCGCGACCAGTGCTGTGCCGTCCTCGGGCGCCCGATCGCGGCGGCGCTACAGGCGGAATTCTCGGACTCGGTGTGGGAATGCTCTCACACCGGCGGGCACCGATTCGCCCCGTCGATGATCGTGCTACCCACTGGGTATTCGTACGGTCGCCTCGGCGCCGCGCAGAACGTCGAGGCGGTGCGCGCGGCGGCACGCGGTGAGGTCCATGTGCCCGGCGCGCGTGGCCGCAGCACGTGGGGAGCGGCGGGTCAGGTTGCCGAACTCGCGGTCCGTGACGTTGTCGGAGACCACTCGATGGATGCCTTCACTGTAGACGAGACCGGAGCGGAGCCGCTGGTACGACACCGCGACGGTCGGGCCTGGAGGGTCGATGTCGAGACCCGGGAGCTCGCCGCGCGACCCGCGAGTTGCGGAGCCACGCCCAAACCCGTGCGTCCGGTGATTGCCACGAAAGTAACTGCCCTGTAACTCTATCCAGAGTGGGTTCCCTCTGCGATCAGCGTCGCGACGCCGTCGAGGATTCGGTCGAGACCGAACGAGAATGCATCGTCGCGCCGCGTCCTGCCGATGGGATCCGCGAACGCCGCCGCCGTCTCGGGAAACCGATCGCTGTGGGTGGCGAGTACGGGTCCGAGAAGTTCGGCGAGTTCGGCCTCGGGCCGATCGCTACCTGATCTCTGCTGCGCACTTCCACGTACGTGGAAGGTGAGCATGGCGAGGACGTCGAGGCGTTGAGACCCGTCCAGCGGTGTTTCCCGCAGCGCCAGGAGTCCTTCCTCGAACCAGGCGAGTTCGTGTGGACCGGGGATGCGCGTGCCGACGGTGATGTCGAGCGACCACGGATGGGTGCTCATGCATCGGTGTAGCGCGATCGCCCACCCGCGCAGTCTGTCGCGCCATGAGCCGGATCGAAGTGTAGGCGGGTTGCCGAGGGTGTGGTCGAGGGCGAGTGCGACGAGTTCGGTCTTGCCCGGTACGTACCGGTACAGGCTCATCTTCGCGACGCCCAGTGCGTCGGCGACCCGCTGCATCGTGACGGCATCGATCCCGTCGGTATCGGCGGTCGCGGCTGCGGCGGAAACGATCTCGTCGCGGGTCAGGCGGGGTTTCGGGCCGCGTTTGGTGCGCGGAGGATCGGGCCAGAGGGACTCCGTCAGGGACGCCGTACTCCCTGGCTCGGACGCTGTCTCGGACATGGTTCCTCCCGTCGAGCCTTGAAACTGCGTCTACCGTACGCTACTTTTAAAAGCGTCTATTGGACGCAATTTAGGAGTGTCATGTCTTCACGCAAGGTACTGATCTCCGGAGCGAGCATCGCCGGACCAGCGTTGGCACTGTTGCTCGGACGCAACGGATACGAGGTCACCGTTGTCGAACGGGCGCCGGCCGTACGGCCCGGCGGGCAGGCGGTCGACTTCAAAGGGCGCACCCACCGCCGCGTACTCGAGCGGATGGGCGTCATGGACGCAGTGCTGGCCGCGCAGACGCCGAAGACCGACATCCGGTTGGTCGATGCCGACGGGCGCATCAAGGCAGTGATGCCCGGCGAGTTCATCGGCGGCGACGTCGAGATCCTTCGCGGCGACCTCGCCTCACTGCTCCACGAGCACGCCGCACAGCAGTCCGGATTCGTCTTCGACGACGAGATCGTCGCATTGAACGAGGACGCCGGTGGGGTCGCGGTCTCGTTTGCACACGGCCACGACGACCGTTTCGACCTGGTCGTCGGCGCCGACGGAATCCACTCCGAAGTTCGAGCCCTGGCTTTCGGACCGGAGACCGACCACCTGCGCCGGCTCGGCTATCACTACGTTGTCGTCAACGGAGACATGTCGACGGACGATCTGGTCACCCTGCTGCCTGACGGGCGAACCGTCGGATACGGCTACAACGAACCCGGCCGGTTCGCGACGCTCGGCGGACCGAAGGCCTCGCAGATGTTCGTCTTCCGCGCCGATCCCGACGTGCCGGGCTACGACCGGGGCGACGTGCGCACGCAGAAGGAGTTCCTTGCCCGGCACTTCCGCGGTGCCGGCTGGCGGGTACCTGCCATGCTCGACGCAGCCCTCGCCGCCGACGACTTCTATCTCGACGAACTGGCCCGCACCACGATGACCTCGTTCACTCGTAGCCGTGTCGCGCTCGTCGGCGACTCCGGGTACGCCAACACGCTCGGCGGATTCGGAACCGGACTCGCGATGGTCGGTGCCTACGTCCTAGCCGGTGAACTCGTCGCTGCGGGCGACGACCACGTCGCGGCATTCGCCGCGTACGACCAGCGGATGCGATCACTGACCGCGGTCGCGCGTCGCGGTAGTGCCGGCCCGTTCCTGGCCCCTCCCTCACGGCTGCGGATACGCCTACGCGACCTCACCTTCGCCAACCGGACGCTCTTCCACACGATGATGCGCGCGACCGATCTGTTCGCCACCGACGACAGCGTGCCCGACTACCCGCTGAATTGACGGGTGGTCAGTGACCGAGCCCGACCTTCTCGTGGATCCTCTTCATCCACTGCGGAGCCCACCAGTTTGCTTCGCCCATCAGTTTGATCAGCGACGGCACCAGCAGCATGCGCACGACGGTCGCATCGATGACCAGGGCGATGATCATGCCGACACCGAGGAATCGCATGATCGACAATCCTGAGATGGTGAACGCGCCGGTCACCACGATCAGCAGCAAGGCTGCGGACGTGACCACACGTCCGGTGCGCGCGATGCCGTACTCGACTGCTTCTTCCGTCGTCGCTCCCGCCGCGCGCGCTTCGACCATGCGCGACATCAGGAACACCTCGTAATCGGTGGACAGACCGAACACCACGGCGAGTATCAGCACGACGAATGTCGGCTCCAGTTCGTTGGGCACCACACCGATCAGTGACGCCCCGTGCCCGATTTGGAACACCCAGGTGAGCACCCCGAAGGTCGCGGCGAGACTCAGGCCTGCCATCAGCACCGCTTTGATCGGCAGCACCACCGACCCGAATGCGAGGAACAGCAGGATCAGGGTCGAGACAACCATGATCAGGACCATCCACGGCAGTGCATCGGAGACTGCCGTATTGGCGTCGTCGACGAGTGCCCGGCCGCCGCCGACGAGCAGTTCCGTGCCGTCCGGGACTGGGATTGTCCGCAGTTCGTCGGTTATCTCACTGGCCCGGTCGGTACCGTCCACACCCTGCGCGTAGACGGCCTGCACCACGGCGACGTCGTCCTGCTGTCCGACAGTGACGACCTGTGAGATCCCGTCGATGCCGGCGACCTCACGCGACACCGTGCGGATGGCATCGGAGTCGGTACTCTGCCCGCCTTCGTCGCGCAGCACGAGCGTCGGGCCGTTGCCCGTGCTCGGGAATTCATCGAGAAGCGTCTGGGTCGCTGCGCGCGCGGCACTGTTCTTGGGCAACGCGGTGTACTCGACTTCGCCGAACTGGGCCTGGAAGACCGGGGTGGCGAGGAACAACAAGCCCGCGGTGATGGCGATCGCGATGACGGCGGGTCGCTTCATGACCTTGCGTACGACACCGCCCCAGAACTTGCGTGCCCGAGCCTCGCTGCGCGTCGAGGCTTCGCGGTCCCAGGTCCACGCGTTGATGCGGTGCCCGAGGAGCGCCAACACGGCCGGCACCGCAGTCAGCGACAGGACGGCCGCACTGAACACCGAAGCCATCGCTCCGAGGCCGAGCGACCGGAGCACCGCCTGCGGGAACACGAGCATGCCCGCGAACGCGCAGATGAGCAGAGCCGCTGAGAACATCACGGTGCGGCCCGCGGTCAGCATCGTTCGTTTCGTCGCGGCGGCAGGGTCCGATCCGGATGCGAGTTCCTCGCGGTATCGGCTGACGATGAACAGGCCGTAGTCGATCGCCAGACCCAGACCGATGAGCGACGTGATGTTGAGCGCGTACGACGAGACCTCGGTGACCGTCGACAGCAGGCGCAGCGTCGCGAGAGAGGAGAAGATGGCCAGGACCCCGACGAAGACGGGGACGGCCGCGGCCACGACACCGCCGAAGATGAAGACGAGCAGGATGAGCGTGATCGGAATCGCGATCGCCTCGGCCTTGATGAGATCACGCTCGAGGGTGTGGGTGAAATCGATGGAAACGACGGTGTTGCCCGCGAACTGCGACTCGATGCCGGGTACCTCGAGTTTGTCGAGGGCCGACCGGAAGTCTGCCGACGTCACGCCCGAGTTCGTGCCGAGCGTGATGGTTGCCGCCACGCTTTGCCCGTCTGTCGAGAGCAACAGCTGATCCGTCGGTGAAGGTGCCGTCCAATAGGTCGTGATGGCCTCGGACGGGTACTGCTCGTCGAACGCGGCGAGTGTCTGCTCGATGTCGGGCCGGATGTCGTCGACGGTGCTGCCCTCGGGCGCGGTGTACATCGCGATGATGTCGGCTGTCTGCGACCCGAATGTGTCGTAGATGATCTGCTGGGCCTGCATGGCTTCGCTGTCGGCGACGTAGTACCCGGCGCTGGACAGCTTGCCGAAGACGCCGATGCCCCATGCTCCTGCAACGAGAACGACGAGCAGGACGAGGGCGAGGACCCACCGGCTTCTCGTCACGACGATCTCGGCCCAACGATTCATACGTACTCCCGGTCTGCTCGATGTTGCCGAACGGCAACTGTAATCGCGAGCAGGACCCGGGTGGTCCTCGGTGTGGGTGGGAAGCGGGGCTGGGCGACAAGGAAGGTGGACCGACGCGCCGGATGCCTCACGGCACGGGGCGCAACGTGGTTCCAGCCGGACGGTATTCCACGAAGGCAATTCACATTGGCTCCGGGGCGTACGCGACGCGCCGATCCGAATGGGTCAACGCGGTCGCACGAGGATCTATTCCGTGCGCCGAGTCGTGCGACGAGGCGCACACCCGGCTACCCGGTGTGGCCCTCTCCGCTGTGGTTCTCGCCGTTGTGTCCGTCGCCGATGTGGGCCGAGTGGACGGACAGGACTCCCACCTGGTCGACTTCCTCGGCGCCGACGACCACGAACTGACCCATCATGCCGTCGTCCTCGTGCCGGAGCAGATGGCAGTGGTACATGTACGGAACGTTGGGGTCGGTGTGGTCGTCGAATCGCATGAGCAGTCGCACTGTGGCGCCGGGCGGTACGTAGACGGTGTCCTTCCGACCGGTCAGCGTCGGATGGTCGGTAGGCATACCGGTCGCCTCGACGACCTGGAACTGCACGTCGTGGACGTGGAAGTTGTGGACCATCCCGCTGATGTTGGTGACTTCCCACAGCTCGGTGGTGCCGGCGACGACGACCTCGTCGATCCGATTCATGTCCATCTCGCGGTTGTTGATCTCGGTCGAGCTCGTGAGGTCGAAGGTGCGTGTGACGGTCGGCTCGCCGAGATCCTCCAGCGTTGCGAGCCGTGCCGGGACCATCTCGTTCGTTTCGAGAGTGTCGGCGGCGCGGAGTTCGAGAACGTCGACGCTGTCGTCGCCGCCCGAGAATCGGGTTTGCCAGAAGTCGGCGCGCAGATCGGGCGGGGTGCTGCGGAGTACATTCCGGGTTCCCGCCGGCGCCTCGACCACGATCTCTGCTCGTTCGCCGGGCGAGAGCTGGAGGCTGCGGAGCGCGACAGGTGATTCCAGCAGCCCGCCGTCGGTACCGACCAGATCGAACGACAGACCCGTGTCGAACGAGAAGTTGTAGATTCGTGCGTTCGACGCGTTGAGCAGGCGCAGCCGGACACGTTCGGTGGTCACGTCCAGGAACGTGCCGGGAGTGCCGTTGACGAGAATCTCGTCGCCGAGGATTCCGACGTTGGCGAATATCGCGCCGTCCTCGTCGAGCTGCGTGCCATCGAACTTCTTGTCCTGCACAATGACCGGGATGTCGTCGACTCCATACTCGTCGGGAAGTCCGGGGCCGTCCTGCTCATCGAGTAGGAACAGTCCCGCGAGCCCACGGTAAACGTGCGACGCGGTGGAGCCGTGAAGGTGCGGGTGGTACCAGAGCGTGGCGGCTGGCTGGTCGATCGTCCACTGCGGAGACCATGTGGCGCCGGGTTCGACGTTCTGGTGAGGACCACCGTCCATCGCGGCGGGAAGGTGCATCCCGTGCCAGTGCAGCGTGCTCGTCTCGCCGACCTCGTTTCTCACATTCACCCGGACGTTCTCGCCGCGTGTCGCCCGCAGAGTCGGGCCGAGATAGTCGCCGTTCACACCCCAGGTCTGCGTATCGGGCCCGTGCCCGAGGTCGCTGGTGCCCCGTTGCATCGTCAGGTCGAACACCCTGGTTCCGTCTTCCGCGACCGTGCTTTCGGCGATCGGCGGAATCTGCAACGGCCGGTCGAATGTCACCTGGCCCGTCGTGTCGATCGCGGTTGTGTTCCAGAAGTAGAGTCCGGCACCTGCCACGCCGAGAATCAGCGTCGCGCCGATGGCGAACAGGGTCGCCACGATCCGCCCGAGTAATTTCACGTGTTCGATCCTGGTCGTCGGGCAGTGTGTACACATCAGGTGTGGAACCTGATTTCCGGATGGGGGAGAACCACTACACCGTCGCCAGGACACACGAGTGCCCTGGTGACGGTGGCTGTGTTCTCTCGGTTCTCTTTGCGTGTGGGTCAGACGACTAAATCCGGTCTGTTCCCCGGTATCGGTGTCCGAAACAGGTCCACGCTCGCGGGCGGAATGAACTGCGGCCGACGGTATTCGGTCATCTCGACTTCCCACTCGGTGTGATGCATCAACCGGTGATGATGTCCGCACAACATCACGAGGTTGTCGAGGTCGGTGTCACCACCGTCGACCCAGTGGTCAATGTGGTGCGCATCCGCCCACGCCGGTGGTGTCGAACACCCGGGAAAGGAGCATCCGCCGTCTCGCACTGCCAACGCTCGGCGTTGCGCCGTCGTCGCAGTCCGGTGCGTCCGCCCGTGCGCCAACGGCACGCCGTGTTCGTCGAGCAGGATCCGGGTGACGTGACAATCACAGGCGAGCATCCGGGCGGTGTCGATCGACAGCGGCCCGGCCCACGGCTCGGTGGCATACCTGTATTCCGGGGAACCGGCGAACAGTTCTTTCACCGCAGCGTTCTTGGTCAGATCCGTGATGGAGGCGGTGATCGTCACGTGTGGTTTCACGCCGCCTTCGACGGGGACGAGTCCGGCGGCTTCGACGTACTGGAGGAGTTGGTCGAAGGCGTCGGCGTTACGCCGCGAGGCGGGCCGGTCGTCTGTGATGCCGTTCGTTTCGGGTCGTGGTGCTGATAGCGGTGAGAGCAGATGCCGTAGTCGCGCTCCGGTGACGGCGTCGACGTCGCCTTTGATCACTACACGGCCGTGCAGGGTGGTGGAGACGAACAGTTCGTTGCGCGTGGTGTCTTCACCCGGTGGTGGTCCGTCGCCGGTGCTGTAGAGGTGTTCGAGTCGGTGGATCAGGGCGCGGACGGTGGCTTTCGTGGCGACCTTGTCGCTGGCGTGGTCGATGAGGATGGTGCGGGCTTTGTCGAAGTCGCAGGGGTTCATGGTGCGGGGGTAGTGCTGGCAGAAGTAGGCGATCTGGCGGGCTTTCTCCGCATCGAGTAAGCCGGATGAATAGGCTGTGCGCACTTCCGGTTCGAGTCGCAGTAGGCGAGCCAGTGATTCGATGCGGTGGCATTCACCGATCTCGAGGTTGGTTGCGGCGGCGAGCCAGTGTGCGGGGCTGCGGTAGCCGTGGTCTGTGACGGTGTCGCGTTCGTACATCGCGATCATCAGATCCACCCGCTGCACCTGCAGGGTGTGGATTTCGGCGGAGACGGCGAGTGTCTCGGCCATGAGTTGTGTGTCGTCGAGTTTCCAGAGTTCCCCACCCATGCTGAAATAATATCGAACAAAAGTACGAATAACAAGAGAAATCGAATATGTATTCGATTTATTTCGAGGTTGCCGCTCACGCGGGTCGGCAAGCCACTAATCTCGAGCCATGCGCATTCATCTCGGACCCGGGCACGACGACCATCTCGCGACTGCAATCGTCGAAGGCGGGGGAACACTTGCCGAACTCGACGACGCGGATGCCCTCGTGTGGGACGGCGGTCCCGACGATTTCCCGAAGGGTCTGCCCGACCACATCCGCTGGGTACAACTCACCTATGCGGGTATCGAGCCGTTCTTCCGCGCGGGGCTCATCGACGATCGGCGCATCTGGGCGAATGCCTCGGGTGTGTATGCCGACAATGTCGCCGAGTACGCAGTCGCGGGTCTGCTCGTGGGACTGCGCCAATTCCACTCGTCACTGGCGGCGACGACCTGGCAGAAGGACGAGATCGACCCGCGTGTGCGGACGCTCCACGGATCGACCGTGGCGATCGTCGGATGCGGTGGGATCGGCCGGGCCATGATCCCGCGGCTGCACGCCCTCGGCGTGGAGGTGGTAGCCGTCAACCGTTCAGGTCGCCCGGTCGACGGAGCGAAGATCACGTTGCCGTCGACTCGCACCGCCGAAGTGTGGTCCATGGCAGATCATTTCGTGATTGCAGCGCCCGCAACCGGAGAAACCGATCGTCTCGTCGACGCCGCTGTGCTCGAAGCGATGCCGGACACGGCGTGGCTCGTCAACGTCGCGCGCGGCAACCTCGTCGACACGGACGCGCTCGTCGATGCGATGCGGGCGGGGAAGATCGCCGGTGCGGTGCTCGATGTGACCGATCCCGAGCCCTTGCCCGACGGCCACCTGCTGTGGGCTCTCGACAATGTGGTGATCACCCCGCACATCGCCAACACCCGGAGTCACCTCACTGCGAACTTCGCGCCGACGCTGCGAGAGAACGTACGCCGCTTCATCGCGGGGGAGGAGTTGCTCGCTCAGGTCGAGCCGAACGCTGGGTACTGACCCGGTGTCGAAACCCGCGCCACGATCACGAATCGCGGCGCAGGATTGCTGTCCCGCTTTCGAGGTCTACATCGAGCGGAGGAGCTCCCGTGGAATGGTCGATCCGTGAGGTCTGCTGTCGCTGTTGTTCTTCGACGACGTGCCGGTACGACGGCGACACCAGCGATTGCATCTCACCGAACACTCCTGCGCTCGCGCCGGAGGGACGGTTGTGTTTACGCCAGTAGACCCAGCCGCGTCGTTCGGCGAACAGGCCGAGGCGGTCGATCGCGAACACGAGCAGCAGCACGGCGACGATTCCCACGGCGGTGTACACGAGACGCTCCTTCGGTGGCGGTCCGTTGTCGACGATACGTGTGCCCATCGGGGTCGTCGTGAGATCGAGGCGTCGAATCAGTCGAGCAGGTCCGCCGTGCGCTGTTGCCCGTCGCGGGCGGGGGAGATGATGCCGATCGGCCATCGGCATGAGGTTTTCTGCCGTTCATCAGAGCATCGCTCCCCGGTTTTCGAACGTATGTACGATAGAGTGTAGCGTGCGACGTCGGAGGTGGACATGGGATGGGACAACGGTCCGCCGACCTGGTCGGAATTGGAACGCGTTCTGTCCGGCCGACCGGCCCCGGAACATCCCGGTGACGGCAACGATGCTCCCGCCTGGTCGCGCACCCGCCCCGACTACGAGGGGAAGGTGCAGTTGCCGCACGGCCCCGTCGTGCCGTACGCCGAACTGCACTCGCACTCGGCCTACAGCTTCCTCGACGGTGCCTCCACCCCCGAAGAACTCGTCGAGGAGGCGGTCCGACTCGGGCTCGACGCACTCGCACTCACCGACCACGACGGTCTCTACGGCGTGGTGCGGTTCGCCGAGGCCGCACGTGAACTCGACGTGCGTACCGTCTTCGGAGCCGAACTGAGCCTCGACGACGCGCACTTGCTCGTCCTCGCCCGCGGAGGGGAAGGATATCGGCGCCTCTCGCGACAGATCGCAGCTGCGCACCTGGCCGGAGGGGAGAAGGGCAATCCCCGCTACGACTACGACGCTCTCACCGAGGCCGCCGGGGGGCACTGGCAGATCCTCACCGGATGCCGCAGGGGACATGTGCGGCAGGCCCTGGGCACGGACGGGCCCGCCGCTGCCGATCACGCTCTGCGCGATCTCGTCGACCGATTCGGAACCGAGCGCGTCACCGTCGAACTCACCTGGCCCGGCCTACCCGACGACCACGAACGCAACACCGTCCTCGCGGAGCTCGCCGGACGATACGGACTCTCCTGTGTGGCGAGCACGGCTGCGCATTTCGCCGCCCCGAACAGGCGACGGCTTGCGATGGCCATGGCTGCGATCTCCGGCCGGCAGAGTCTCGACGCCGCCGCGGACAGGCTGCCTCCGGTCGGTGGCGGCCACTTGCGATCGGGGGCGGAGATGGCGCGCCTGTCCGAGGCGTTTCCCGGCGTCGTGCAGGCAGCCGCGGATCTTGGCCGCGAATGCGCCTTCGACCTTCGTCTCATCGCACCGAAACTGCCGCCGTTCGACGTACCCGACGGACACACCGAGCAGACGTGGCTCAGTGAACTCACCTACGACGGGGCGCTGCGCCGATACGGACCACCGGAGCACTATCGGGAGGCCTACCGGCAGATCGAACACGAACTCGCCATCATCGGACAGCTGGGCTTCCCCGGATACTTCCTCGTCGTCCACGACATCGTGCAGTTCTGCAAGAACAACGACATCCTGTGTCAGGGAAGAGGATCCGCGGCCAACTCCGCTGTGTGCTATGCGATCGGCATCACCAACGTCGATCCCGTCGGCAATGGTCTGTTGTTCGAGAGGTTCCTGTCGCCGGAGCGTGACGGGCCACCGGATATCGATCTGGACATCGAATCCGACCGCCGTGAAGAGGCCATCCAGCACGTCTACGGGAAATACGGGCGCACCCACGCCGCACAGGTGGCCAACGTCATCACCTACCGCGGGAAGTCCGCGGTACGCGACATGGCGCGCGCACTCGGTTATGCGCAGGGACAGCAGGACGCATGGAGCAAGCAGGTCAGCCGCTGGGGCGGGGTGGGCCCCGGATCCGATACCGCGACCACTACCGATATCCCGGAACCGGTGCTCCGGCTCGCAGCCCAGATCGAGGGCCTGCCGCGACACCTCGGAATCCACTCGGGAGGGATGGTGATCTGCGACCGTCCCGTCGCCGATGTCGTCCCCATCGAATGGGCACGGATGGCCGGTCGCACCGTCCTGCAATGGGACAAGGACGACTGCGCCGCCGTCGGACTCGTCAAATTCGATCTGCTCGGCCTCGGCATGCTCTCTGCGCTGCACTACATGATCGACCTCGTCGCCGAACACGAAGACATCCACGTCGATCTCGCGCAGCTCGATCTGTCGGAGGACGCCGTCTACGAGATGCTGCGCCGCGCGGATTCCGTCGGCGTGTTCCAGGTGGAGTCGCGCGCGCAGATGGCGACACTGCCACGATTGAAACCGAGAAATTTCTACGATCTCGTCATCGAGGTGGCGCTGATCCGCCCGGGACCCATCCAGGGCGGATCCGTGCACCCGTACATCCGTCGGCGCAACGGCCTCGAACCCGTCGTCTACGACCACCCGTGCCTCGAGAAATCGCTCGAACGCACCCTCGGGATCCCGCTGTTCCAAGAGCAGCTGATGCAGATGGCCGTCGACGTCGCCGGATTCACCGCGGCGGAAGCCGACCAGCTGCGTCGCGCGATGGGATCGAAGAGATCCCCGGAGAAGATGGAACGTCTGCGCGACCGGTTCTACCAGGGCATGCGCGAACTGCACGGCCTGACCGGGGATGTCGCCGACCGCATCTACGAGAAGCTGTACGCCTTTGCGAATTTCGGATTCCCCGAAAGCCATTCGCAGAGCTTCGCGTCGCTGGTGTTCTACTCGTCCTGGTTCAAACTGCATCATCCCGCGGCGTTCTGCGCGGGCCTACTGCGTGCGCAACCGATGGGTTTCTACTCGCCGCAGTCGCTGGTGGCAGACGCCCGACGACACGGTGTCGTGGTGCACAGACCGGACGTCAACGCGAGCCTCGCCCACGCCACCGTCGAGAATCGAGGTCGGGAGGTGCGCCTCGGACTGGGAGAGGTGCGACACATCGGCGACGACCTCGCCGAACGCATCATCGAGGAACGACAGGCACACGGTCCGTATCTCTCACTGCTCGACCTGACCGCGCGCATCGAACTTTCCACGCCTGCGGCCGAAGCCCTCGCGACGGCCGGCGCCCTGGCGGGTTTCGGCACCACCAGGCGAGAAGCGTTGTGGGCGGCCGGGCCGGCGTCGACGCAACGCGCGGGCCGACTACCGGGCATCGGCGCGTCCGCTTCGGCTCCCGCCCTGCCCGGCATGAGCGATGTCGAACTCGCCGCCGCCGACGTGTGGGCCACCGGAGTTTCACCGGACAGTTATCCCACGCAGTTCCTGCGCGACCAGCTCGATGCGTCGGGGGTGATTCCCGCGTCGCGTCTGCTGCAGATCCCGGATGGGACGCGGGTTCTCGTCGGTGGCGCTGTCACCCACCGGCAGCGTCCCGCAACCGCGGCCGGCGTCACCTTCCTCAACCTCGAGGACGAGACCGGCATGGTGAATGTGGTGTGCTCGGTGGGGCTGTGGGCGCGATACCGGACCCTTGCGCACACCGCGCCTGCGCTGCTGGTGCGCGGACGAATCCAGAACGCGGAGGGTGTCGTGACGATATTGGCCGACCGGCTTCAGCGGATGGATCTGCGGACATCGGTGAAATCCCGCGACTTTCGATAGCATCGCGCCCCATGAGACGCCTGCTGATGGTTGCGCTCCTCGCGCTGGTCGCGTTCCTTGCCGCTGCGTGCGGGGAGGGAGGTGGTGGCAGCGGCTCGGGACCCACGACCGATTCCGGACCTGCATTGTCGGAGTCCACGCCGGCGCTCACCGACGGTGCCCGCTCCTCGTCGCCGGCCGGCGAGGCAGAACCGGACCGGAAGGAGGTTGTGACCGGACGCATCATGCTCACCGCAGACGATCCTGTCGCGACCGGTCGAGATGTGGTCACCATCGTGGAAGACGCCGACGGTCGCGTCGACTCGATCACCGAACGGCCGGAATCGAGCAGTGTGCTCACCGTCCGTGTCCCCGCCGACGGGCTCGACGCTGTGATCGACGATGTGCGGCAACTCGGCCGCGTCACGAGCCTGACCACGAGCCGCGACGACGTCACCCTGCAGTACACCGACCTCGAGGCCCGGGTCGGTGCGCTCCGCGCCTCGGTTGACCGGTTGCGCACGCTCATCGAGACGGCCGACAACACCGCCGACGTCATCGAAGCGGAAAATGCTCTGGCCGAGCGGCAGGCCGACCTCGACAGCCTCGAAGCCCAGCGTCGGCAACTGGCCGACATGGTCGACCTGTCGACGCTCACCGTCGACATCAGCACACAGCAGCGGCCGTCGGACAGCGACAGCTTCTGGGACGGCGTCGTCGAGGGATGGAACAGCCTGTGGACGACCCTGGGGGCCGCGGTGGTCGCAGCGGGTGTCGCGCTACCGTGGTTGGCGTTCCTGATCGTGTGCGCCGGCATTCTCTACCTGGTGATCCGGTTGATCGCCCGATCGGGACGGCCTTCTGCCGGAAATCCCGGCGAAGCCACCGACGAGAGGACCGACAACGATGCGTGAGGTCGATCTGGGTGCACTGGAAACCGCACTCGCCGAGGGGGCGCCCGTCATCGATGTGCGCGAACTCGACGAATACGTCCAGGTGCGGGTTCCGGGCGTGACGCACATTCCGCTCAGCGAATTCGTCGCACGAGTCGAGGAGATTCCTGCAGCCGAGACCGTGTACATCATCTGCGCGGTGGGTGGACGCAGCCTGCAGGCCGCCGACTACCTGTCCGGGCGTGGCATCAACGCGGTCTCCGTTGCCGGTGGCACCGACGGATGGCAGCAGTCGGGCCGTCCCGTCGAGAGCGGCGCCTAGCAGTCGCCCTCGTCCGACAAACGGTACAGTCCGAACGAATGGCACACTGCGGCTGTTCAACGAGGCGAAGGATTCATTCGCTCAGAGGCATGGAACTCGGATCAGACCGCGCCGTCGAACCCGTGCTGACGCCACGCCTCGTAGGCCACCACCGCGGCGGCATTCGACAGGTTCAGCGATCGACGCCCGGGCAGCATCGGAATACGGACCTGCGCCGTGACATGCGGATCAGCGAGCACCTCATCGGACAGGCCGGTCGGTTCGGGACCGAACAATAGGACGTCACCCGGCCGGTACTCGATGTCGGCGTAGCTGTTCTCGGCGTGTGCCGTGAACGCGAAGACACGCTCCGGATTCAGGGCCTCCCATGCCGCCTGGAGATCGGCATGCACCGTCACCGATGCCAGATCGTGGTAGTCGAGCCCGGCCCGACGCAGTTTCGGCTCGGACAGGTCGAATCCGAGGGGTTCCACGAGGTGCAACTCGTCGCCGGTCGCGGCGACCATTCTGATCGCATTCCCCGTATTCGGTGGAATACGGGGCTCATGGAACATCACTCGGAACACTCGATCCAGCGTGCCAGCCGGACCGCGGCTGCGCGCACGCGGGGGTTACGAACTGCTCGACATCCTGTGAACAAACATGACCGAATGTGTGTCACAAGGCGTGTGAAGCCAGCCGGGTGGGCGCGTACCCGGAGGCGTGTAGCACCCACGAACCGACATCCGTCGGTGAGATGCTCACTGAGGCGAGACCCGGTGCAGACGAGACACCTGCGACGGCACGGCGGGTCTTGTCGGACCCCTCTGCGAGCATGATCATCGTGACATACCGCGACCGCCCGGCCCGGCACGGAACCGAGCATCCGATCGCGGCCCTGACGACGCAGAGCCGCCGGATCGTGGCGGGCGACCATGACCATAACCACGATCCGGTGCGGACGGTTACCGCCACCACACAGGGCATACCCGAGCCGGAGGTCCGGTGATGGCCCGGGTTCGAGATCCCGCACGGCTGGACAGCACAGGCCTACAAGTACGCGCTCGACCCCACCCCGGCACAGATGCGGGCGTTACGCTCGCACGCCGGAGGTGCCCGCAAAGCACACAACACGATGCTCGCGCTGGCGGATGCGGCGTTGGCGCAGATCCGGCGGATGCTCGGCTACAAGACCCGGTGGTACGGGTCGGTGCTGGTGGAGGCCGACCGCTATTTTCCTTCCAGCAAGATGTGTTCGGGGTGTGGCAGGCGAAAACCAAACCTGACGCTCGCGGACCGGATGTATGTGTGTGAGCACTGCGGTGTGACGATCGATCGTGATCGTAATGCCGCGATCAACCTCGCCCGCCTCGGCGAGACCCACCGCACGGGTGATACGGGGACCGGTACCGGGAGTAGCCCGGCCGCCACCGATTCGGGTGGGGACGGACGTGGAGCCACGCAGGAGTCCGCGACCACGCCAGTGGTCAACGCAGCAGGCGATGAAGCGTCAACCCGGCACGACGACACTGTCGGTGAGACCGGGACTGTTTCACCGGAAGGTGAGGCTGCCTGATGGCGGAGCACATCGAGTGTGTTCATGTTTGCTCACCAGAAGGCAACGGATGTGGCGCCGGCCGGGAGCTGTTTGAATCGGGCGGTCGGAAGCACAGCGAGACCGCGGAGGCGAACCATCGCGATGACACGCAGACACGGGGTCCGTCTGGCTCCGCGCGACGCCCTGCACGTGTTCGTCGAGGAGGTGAACCCGGACGACCCACCTGCGGTCATGGTGAGTTTCTACGTCTTTGACACGGAACGGGGCGCGAACCCGATCCGCACGCGTGCCGAGGCGACGACCTGGTTCCTCGATCGATTGCATCGGACCCCGGCGCTTCGCCGACGTCTGCATCGAGTTCCCGCCGACCTCGACTACCCGTACTGGGTCGAGGCGGACATCGACCCGGATCACCACATCCGTTTCACCACGGTCGGCCGCACCACCCGCAGCGAACTGCACAGGCTCATGGCCTCGATGAAGGAACGCTCCCTCGACCCGGCCCGGCCGCTGTGGGAGGTGCATGTCCTGACCGGCATCCGAGGTGTCGACGACCTCCCGGACGCGTCGACCATCGTCGCGCTGCGTATGCACCATTCGATCACCGACGGACTGGGTGCCGCCGAGATCGCCCGTGCGCTGTTCGACGACCCGGACGCCGCGCCCACCGGGAGAGGGGCGCCCACCTCGGTTCCGGGAGCGCTCCGCGCGGCCTCGGCACTACCCTTTCGGTTTGCGCGTATGGCACCCGCGGTCCTCGCCGCCCTCCGCGCGCGCAAGGCGCTGACCACACTGACCGCAGCGGGGACGATCGCCGCACCGACGCCGCACCGTCCACGAACGCGTTTCGACACCGGCGGCAGCGGGCCCCGGCGGTTCGGCCGGGTCCGCATGGATCTGCGCGACGTCCGGACCCTCGCTCGCGCGACCGGAACATCCGTCAACGACGTGATCCTGACAGTGGTCGCGGGCGGCCTGCACTCGTATCTCCAGCATCACGGTGAGACCCCGCCCGCTTCGCTCGCGGCGATCGTTCCCCGGTCGACCCGACGCAGATCCGGCGTCGAAACAGGGCACGTCGAAACAGGGAAGACCCGTGCGGCGAACGAGGTCACGCTCATGTATGTCGACCTGCACACCGACCACGCAGACCCGCTCGGGCGACTTCGCCTCGTCCGGGAGTCGGCGAACCTGGAGAAGCAGCGTGTCTCGCGTCCGGAAACGGCGGCGACCACTGCCCCTGTCGATGTCTCGCCCGCCCTGGACCTGAAAGTGTCGTTCCGTCGTGCCCGCGACCGGCAGATCGCCTCGAGCAGTGACGTCGTAGCGCTGGCGAACACCACGGTGACCAATGTGCCCCGCGGTACGGTCGAGGGCCTCCGATTCGGCGACAGCCCGGTGGTGGAAGCGCTCGGCACGCCGATGCTCAACCGAAAATTCGACCTCGTCCATGCGGTGGCATCGCTCGGTGACGTTCTGGATCTGACGTTCCTGGTGAGCGATTCGTCGATGCCGGACCCCGAGGACTACGAACGGCGGCTCGCATCGGCCTTCGAAGATCTGTGCCGGGCCGGCGCCCCCGGCGACAATCCGATGGACGCTGGCGGCTGATCCCCGCCGGGGAAGATGCGACACCGCCTGCCGTGGGCGAGCGGATACCTGGAAGAATGAGTGACGTGACTGCGACCATCCTGGACGGCAAAGCAACCCGCGACGAAATCTTCGAGGACCTGGTGGTCCGTGTGGCAGCGCTGAAGGACAAGGGCATCACGCCCGGCCTCGGCACGATCCTGGTGGGCGACGACCCCGGATCTGCAGCGTATGTGCGCGGCAAGCACAACGACTGCGCCAAGGTCGGCATCACCTCGATCCGCAAGGATCTGCCCGCCGATATCACTCAGGAGCAGCTCGAAGCGGCGATCGATGAACTCAACGCCGACCCCGCATGCACGGGCTACATCGTGCAGCTGCCGTTGCCGAAGCACCTCGACGAGAACGCCGCCCTCGAGCGCATCGATCCCGCCAAGGACGCCGACGGACTGCATCCCGTCAACCTCGGACGCCTGGTGCTCGGCAAGGAAGCCGCGTTGCCGTGCACCCCGCGCGGCATCGTCCACCTGCTGCGTCGCTACGAGGTGCCGATCAACGGCGCCCACGTGGTGGTCATCGGCCGCGGCGTGACCGTGGGCCGCCCGATCGGGCTGCTGCTGACCCGACGCAGCGAGAACGCGACCGTGACGCTGTGCCACACCGGTACCAAGGACCTGGCCGCCGAGGTGAAGCGCGCCGACATCATCGTCGCCGCGGCGGGCGTGCCTGCACTCATCACCGCCGACATGGTCAAGCCCGGTGCAGCTGTGCTCGACGTGGGTGTCTCGCGCACTGCCGACGGCCTGCGCGGCGACGTCGCCGACGACGTCCGTGACGTCGCAGGGTTCATCTCCCCGAACCCTGGCGGTGTCGGACCGCTCACCCGCGCGTTCCTGCTGACGAACGTCGTCGAACGCGCCGAGCACGACGCCGGTCTCTGAGCGACCTGCAGATGGACAGTTCGGCGCGACTCACACGACTGAACCTGCCGCTGCTGGCGGTCACCCTGGTGATCGCCGCAGCGGTGGTCCTCGTGCTGGCCGATCGCTGGCGCCGGGGCGCTTTCGTGTTCGGCGGTGCGATGATCCTTGCGGGAATCCTCAGGTGGGCTCTCGACTCGGATCAAGTGGGTGTGCTCGCGGTGCGAAGCAAACGTTTCGACGTGGCCGCGATGCTCGCGATGGGCGGAGCGATCGTGACACTGGCAGTTTCGATCGATCCGCTCGGCACCGGATAGAGCACACGGCTTTCAGGCGTCCGCCAGCTCCATCAGCTCGACGAGCAGCTTCGCGACCGCATCGGCCTCGGTGAGGAAGCCGTCGTGTCCGTCGCGTGATTCGAGGACGCGCAGCCGGTCGCAGTGGGGCAGACCGTCTGCGATCTCCTGCTGCAATCGGATCGGGTAGAGCCGGTCGGAATCGACACCTGCGACGATCGTCGGCACACGCGTGCTCCTCAACGCGGCCTCGATGCCACCGCGACCGCGGCCCACGTCGTGCCGGTTCATGGCGTCGCTGAGCACCACATAGGTCCCGGGATCGAACCGATTGACGAGTTTCGACGCCTGGTGGTCGAGATAGCTCTGCACCGCGTAGCGCCCATCACGCCACGGATCCTCGTCGCCTTGAGGAAGATTCGCGAACCGCGAGTCGAGTTCTTCCTCGCTGCGATACGACAGGTGGGCCATGCGGCGGGCGATTCCCAGCCCGGCCTCCGGTCGGCGGCCACTCTCGTAGTAGTCGCCGCCCTGCCAGTCCGGATCCGCCATGATGGCAGCGATCTGAGTGCTCTGGACACCGATCTGATCGGCGGTTGCGCGGGCACCCACTGCGAGGACCAGTGCCGCCCGCACCCGGTTCGGGTGGGTGACGATCCATTCGAGCGAACGCATGCCGCCCATCGAGCCGCCCGTCACCGCGGCCAACGCGTCGATGCCGAGAGTATCGAGAAGGGCGGCTTCCGCGGTGATCTGATCGCGAATGGTGATCCGGGGGAATCGCGAGCCCCACGGTTTGCCGTCGGGTGCGGTGCTGCTCGGTCCGGTGGTCCCTTGGCATCCGCCGAGGACGTTCGTGGCCACCACGCACCACCGGTCGGTGTCGATCGGGGCACCGGGGCCTACCATGCCGGACCACCAGCCGGGGGACGGGTGATCCGGTCCGGCGGGCCCGGTGATGTGCGAGTCGCCGGTCAGGGCGTGCTCGACGAGTACGACGTTGTCGCGGGTGGGCGACAGCGCGCCCCACCGCTGCAGAGCAACGGTGACGTCGGGAAGGATGTCGCCGCTCTCGAGGGTGATGTTGCCGATGTCGACGGTGCCGAGCTGTCCGTCTTCCGCGGGGAGTTCGATCCGCCGACGGTTGGTACCTGCTGTCAAGATGCGACCGCCTCGAGGCCGGTGGTGATGGTCATCGTGTCCTACTCGCCATGTCGGAGGGCTGGAAGGGAAGCCGGTATCGACAGTTCATCAGCATTTCGAACCTCCCAGGAGCCGGCTTGTCGTCTGCGGTGCGCCGACGACCGTGTCCTCACCCGGAGCACCCCACCCTGGCCGGAGGGTTGCCGACCAGCAAGCCGGGGCTTCGCGCTGGCACTCATGACCTCGTCGGAAGTCTAACGGCTGGGTTCCACGGTCCGATAGGCGGCTCTCGACCTCTCTCCGGCCGGTGTCGGGAGGGGTAAAAGTTACCGGTCAGTAGTGTTTGCGAGGGGTGTGACCGGGGTTGTGTGCGTATCGAATAGCAGTACGCTTGTTCTGTTTGGCTCCGCACCGGACGCGTGCAGAGCCACGCTCGGATACCTGAGCCGAAGGCGGCCGTATTCCTGAAGTGCGGCCGATCGGGGACTCGACTGCCGTCCAAGGAGGACACGAACCGCGTATGTCCAAGATCAAGGTTGAGGGTAAGGTCGTCGAACTCGACGGCGACGAGATGACTCGCATCATCTGGCAGTTCATCAAAGACAAGCTCATCCATCCCTACCTGGATGTGGATCTCGAGTACTACGACCTCGGCATCGAGAATCGCGATGCGACCGACGACCAGGTCACCATCGACTCCGCACACGCCATCAAGAAGTACGGCGTCGGCGTCAAGTGCGCGACCATCACCCCCGACGAAGCGCGCGTCGAGGAGTTCGGCCTGAAGAAGATGTGGCGTTCGCCCAACGGAACCATCCGTAACATTCTCGGCGGCACCATTTTCCGCGCGCCCATCATCATCTCCAACGTGCCGAGGCTGGTTCCGGGCTGGACCAAGCCGGTCATCGTCGGTCGTCACGCATTCGGCGACCAGTACCGCGCGACCGACTTCAAGGTCCCCGGAGCCGGCACTGTCACCATCACCTACACACCGGACGATGGCTCCGAGCCGATCGAGCACGAGGTCTGCAGGATTCCCGAGGACGGCGGCGTCGTCATGGGGATGTACAACTACAAGAAGTCCATCCAGGACTTCGCGCGCGCCTCACTGTCCTACGGTCTGCAGCGCAACTACCCGGTCTACCTGTCGACCAAGAACACGATCCTCAAGGCCTACGACGGCATGTTCAAGGACGAGTTCCAGCGGATCTACGAGGAAGAGTTCAAGGCGGAGTTCGACGCTGCAGGACTCACCTACGAACACCGCCTCATCGACGACATGGTGGCGTCGTCCCTCAAGTGGGAGGGCGGCTACGTCTGGGCCTGCAAGAACTATGACGGTGACGTCCAGTCGGACACCGTGGCGCAGGGTTACGGCTCTCTCGGCCTGATGACCTCAGTGTTGATGACACCGGACGGCAAGACCGTCGAGGCGGAGGCTGCACACGGCACCGTCACCCGGCACTACCGGCAGCACCAGCAGGGCAAGCCGACGTCGACCAACCCGATTGCGTCGATCTTCGCCTGGACCCGAGGTCTCGAGCACCGCGGCAAACTCGACAACACTCCCGACGTGATCGAGTTCGCGCAGGCGCTCGAAGACGTTGTCATCAAGACCGTCGAGGCGGGCATCATGACCAAGGATCTCGCGCTGCTCGTCGGCCCCGAACAGTCGTGGCTGACCACCGAGGAGTTCCTCGGTGCGCTCGACGAGAACCTGCAGAAGGCCCGCGCCTCGCACTAGAAGCCCGTCGCTTCGATGATCGGAGTGCATGACGACACGGGACGTCCTATCAGGGGCGTCCCGTGTTTCCTGTCCGTCGGCGGTGTCGGATACGGTGTCCGGCGTGTCCCTCACCATCACCACCGTGAACGTCAACGGCGTGCGCGCAGCGGCCGGCAAGGGCCTGCTCGCGTGGCTCGAAACCTCCTCTGCGGACGTCGTCTGTCTCCAGGAAGTACGTGCGAGCGAGAAGCAGTTCCACACCGCGATCGCGCCGGCGCTGGACGCCGGTTGGCATGTCGGGGGAGCCGAGGCGTCTGCAAAGGGACGCGCGGGCGTTGCGATACTGTCGCGCATACCGGCGGACGCCGTGCGTGTGGGTTTCGACGTCGAGGAGTTCGCCGACTCGGGCCGCTACATCGAGGCGGATTTCGGGGACGTGACGATCGGCAGTCTGTACCTGCCCACCGGTGAAGCAGATACCCCGAAGCAGGATGACAAGGAGCGCTTCATGAAGGGCTTCGCCGCGTACCTGGGGGAGCGCGCGGCCGACGTCATCGCGGCAGGCCGCGACATGGTGGTGTGCGGCGACTGGAACATCGCCCACACCGAGCGCGACATCAAGAACTGGAAGGGCAACGTCAAGAAGTCCGGTTTCCTGCCCGGCGAGCGGGCCTGGATGGATGACCTGCTCGCGACCGGTCGATGGCTCGACGTCGCACGCGACCTGCACGGCGACGTCGCAGGCCCCTATTCCTGGTGGTCGTACCGCGGCAAGGCCTTCGACGCCGACGCCGGCTGGCGGATCGACTACCACCTCGTGACCCCGGCCCTGGCTGTCCGGGCGACCGACGCGCGGGTCGAGCGCGCCGCGACCTATGCCGAGCGCTGGTCGGACCACGCCCCGGTCACCGTCACGTTCGAGTAGGCGTCGTCGATCGCGACGGCGATCACGACGGCACTTCTCGACCTCGTTCGGCCCCGGAAACCGGTGCGTGAAATTATCGAGGTCATGTCGACTGCAGATCAGAACGCCACAGCGCAGGACGCCCGCCCCGCCGCGCGGCCACGGGTGCTCTCGGGTATCCAGCCCACGTCGGATTCGTTCCACCTCGGGAACTTCCTCGGTGCGTTGCAGCAGTGGGTTCCTGCGCAGGACGAGAACGACGCCTTCTACTTCATCCCTGACCTGCACGCCATCACCGTGCCGCAGAAGCCGAAGGAACTGCGCAAGCGGGTCCTCGTCGCGGCTGCGCAGTTGCTGGCTATCGGGATCGACCCGGAGCGCTCCGTGCTGTTCGTGCAGAGCCAGGTTCCCGAGCACGCCGAGCTGTCCTGGGTGCTCAACTGCCTCACCGGTTTCGGTGAGGCGAGCCGCATGACGCAGTTCAAGGACAAGTCCGCCAAGCAGGGCTCCGAGCACGCCAGCGTCGGCCTGTTCACCTACCCGGTGCTCATGGCTGCGGACATCCTGCTCTACCGCGCCCACCAGGTCCCGGTCGGTGAGGACCAGCGGCAGCACCTCGAGCTCACCCGCGACCTCGCGCAGCGCTTCAACAAGCGTTTCGGGAAGACCTTCGTCGTCCCGGAAGCCCTGATCGTCAAGGGCACCGCCAAGATCTACGATCTGCAGGATCCCACGTCGAAGATGAGCAAGTCGGCAGCTACCGACGCCGGCCTGATCAATCTGCTCGACGATCCGAAGGTCTCGGCGAAGAAGATCAAGTCGGCGGTGACCGACAACGACCGCGAGATCCGGTTCGATCCGGAGCGCAAGCCGGGCGTGAGCAACCTGCTCACCATCCAGTCGGCGCTGTCGGGCCGCTCGATCGACGAACTCGTCGCCGGGTACGAAGGCAAGGGCTACGGCGACCTCAAGGGCGACACCGCAGAGGTACTCACCGAGTTCGTCACACCGTTGCGAGCGAAGGTGGACGAGTACCTCGCTGACGAGGCGGAACTGCTCCGAATTCTGTCGAACGGTGCGGACCGGGCACGTGAGGTGGCTTCCCGGACACTGGCCCAGGTCTATGACAAGGTGGGATTCCTACCGCGAAAGTGATTGCGTAAGGAGACCCAGATGGTCGGTGGCCCCGACGTCGACGACAAGCCCGGATTCCTCGAACGCCAACGTGCGGCCCGGCCGTGGCTCGACCATCTGGTGCGTTCCGGTATGCGATATCAGGAGCACAAGGGCAGCTACTACGCCGCGGGTCTCACATACTTCACGGTCCTCGCGATCGTCCCGGTCATCATGGTCGCGTTCTCGATTGCCGGTTTCGTCCTCGCCGGTCGGCCGGAGATGCTCGAGCAGATCAGCGATGCGATCACCGAGAACATCCCCGGTGAGCTCGGCAGCACGGTCCAGGGAATCATCGATTCCGCGATCGATTCCCGCGGTGCGGTAGGTGTCATCGGTCTGATCACCGCGTCGTACGCCGGTCTCGGCTGGATGGCGAACCTGCGTGACGCGCTCACTGCGATGTGGGACAACCCGCGCGAGAAGGGCAACTTCCTCGTCGTGAAGCTCAAGGACGGCGGTGCGCTGATCAGTCTGGGTCTCGCGATGATCGTGTCGTTGGGGTTGTCGGCGGTCAGTAGCGGGCCGGTGATGCGGTGGATCGTGGAACTGCTGAACATCGAGAACATCGTCGGGGTGGGCGTGCTGCTGCGTATCGCGGCGCTCCTCATCGCGACCGCCGCCACAAGCGCGGTGTTCACCTGGGTCATTGCGCGTTTGCCACGCGAACCGGTCACGTTCCGCAGTGCGATCCTCGCCGGCGTGATCGCAGGCGTCGGCTTCGAGATCCTCAAGCAGGCCGGATCGATCTACTTGGAGAGGGTCCTCCAGGGACCCGCGGGCGTCGCGTTCGGCCCGATTCTCGGCATCCTCGTGTTCGGAAACATCACCGCGCAGCTCGTGTTGTTCTGCACCGCGTTTGCCGCGTCGACGAAGGCGAATCTCGCGCTCGCGCACGTTCCCGCACCGGATCCCGCGGTGATCACGCCTCGTGTCCAGGTCCAGGAGGGCCCGGGTGTGCGCGGGGGACTGGCTCTGCTCGGCGCGGGTGTGCTCGGCGGCGCGCTCGTCGGCGCCAGAGCACGCCGTAGCGGTACCGGGCGTGCACGCCACTGATCGGGTTCCCGGCTCGGATGTGAACTGCGGGTGTAGTCGTTCCCGGCTGAGAGCACACGGTTCTTGAACATCGAAGGCCCGCACACGAGTGTGCGGGCCTTCGATGGGGCTGCAGAGGTGGTCTGCTGTCAGCGTGCAAACATCAACGCACGCTTGACTTCCTGGATCGCCTTCGTCACCTGGATGCCGCGAGGGCACGCGTCGGTGCAGTTGAAGGTGGTACGGCAGCGCCACACACCTTCCTTGTCGTTGAGAATATCCAGACGCTCGGCGGCACCTTCGTCACGCGAATCGAAGATGAAGCGGTGAGCGTTGACGATGGCAGCGGGACCGAAGTAGCTGCCGTCGCTCCAGTACACCGGGCACGAGGTGGTGCAGCACGCACACAGGATGCACTTGGTGGTGTCATCGAAACGTGCGCGGTCGTGCTGCGACTGGATGCGCTCGCGGGTCGGCTCGTTACCGGTCGCGATGAGGAACGGCTTGACGGCACGGAACGCGTCGAAGAACGGCTCCATGTCGACGATGAGGTCCTTCTCGACCGGAAGACCGCGGATGGGCTCGATCGTGATGGTGACCGGCTTCCCGTCCTTGGGCAGCATGTCCTTCATCAGGATCTTGCAGGCCAGGCGGTTGACGCCGTTGATCCGCATCGCGTCGGAGCCGCAGACACCGTGTGCGCAGCTGCGGCGGAACGTGAGGGTGCCGTCGAGGTAGCCCTTCACGTACAGCAGCAGGTTGAGCATGCGGTCGGTGGGAAGCGCGGGAACCTGGAAGGAATCCCAGTGCTGGCCCTTGTCGTCCTCCGGGTTGAACCGGGCGATCTTGAGCGTGACCATGGTCGCGCCCTCGGGCACGGGAGGCAGCTCGGACGCGGGGGCGTTGTCGTTCTTCTCGAGAGTTGTCATCAGTACTTACGCTCCATGGGCTCGTACCGGGTCTGGACCACCGGCTTGTAGTCCAGGCGGATGTCGGAGATCAGGTCCTCGCCCACCTTGTAAGCCATGGTGTGCTTCATGTAGGTCGCGTCGTCCCGGTTCGGGTAGTCCTCGCGTGCGTGACCGCCACGCGATTCCTTGCGATTGAGGGCACCGACGACGGTCACCTCGGCCATCTCGAGCAGGAAGCCGAGCTCGACTGCCTCGAGCAGGTCGCTGTTGTAGCGCTTGCCCTTGTCATGGACCGTGATTTCCTTGTAGCGCTTCTTCAGCTCGTGGATGTCGTTGAGCGCTTGGGTCAGCGTCTCCTCGGTGCGGAACACCGACGCGTTGTTGTCCATCGACTGCTGGAGGTCGCGACGGATATCGGCGACGCGCTCGCTGCCCCCCTGGTGGAGGATCAGGTCGAGCCAGTCATCGACGTACCTCGTCGGGTTCTCCGGCATGTCCACGTGGTCGTGGCTGTTCGCGTACTCCGCGGCAGCGATGCCGGCGCGGCGGCCGAACACGTTGATGTCGAGGAGCGAGTTGGTGCCGAGGCGATTGGCGCCGTGCACGGACACGCATGCGCACTCGCCGGCCGCGTACAGACCCGGGACGACGTTGTCGTTGTCGCGGAGCACCTCACCCTCGACATTGGTGGGAATACCACCCATGACGTAGTGGCAGGTGGGGTACACGGGAACGAGCTCGGTGACCGGGTCGACGCCGAGATAGGTGCGCGCGAACTCCGTGATGTCGGGGAGCTTCTCCTCGAGGACGTCTTCGCCCAGGTGGGTCACGTCGATGTAGACGTAGTCCTTGTTCGGTCCGGCACCGCGGCCTTCGAGCACCTCGAGAACCATCGAGCGCGCGACGATGTCGCGGGGGGCGAGGTCCTTGATGGTGGGTGCGTACCGCTCCATGAAGCGCTCGCCGTCGACGTTGCGTAGGATGCCACCCTCACCGCGGACCGCCTCCGAGATGAGAATGCCGAGTCCGGCCAGTCCCGTCGGATGGAATTGATGGAATTCCATGTCCTCGAGCGGCAGGCCCTTACGGAAGATGATGCCCAGGCCGTCACCGGTGAGGGTGTGGGCGTTGGACGTCGTCTTGTACATACGGCCCGAGCCGCCCGTGGCGAACACGATCGACTTCGCGTGGAAGACGTGGATCTCACCCGTGGCGAGCTCGTAGGCGATGACACCCGTCGCGACCGGACCGTTCTCGGTCTCGGTCAGCGCGATGTCGAGCGCGTAGAACTCGTTGAAGAACTCCACGTCGTGCTTGACACAGTTCTGGTACAGCGTCTGCAGGATCATGTGTCCCGTGCGGTCGGCTGCGTAGCACGCGCGACGGACGGGGGCCTTGCCGTGGTCGCGGGTGTGGCCACCGAATCGACGCTGGTCGATCTTGCCCTCGGGCGTGCGGTTGAACGGAAGACCCATCTTCTCGAGGTCGAGGACGGCGTCGATGGCTTCCTTCGCCATGATCTCGACGGCGTCCTGGTCGGCGAGGTAGTCGCCGCCCTTGACGGTGTCGAATGTGTGCCACTCCCAGTTGTCTTCCTCGACGTTCGCCAGGGCGGCGCACATGCCACCCTGTGCGGCGCCGGTGTGGCTGCGAGTGGGGTAGAGCTTGGTCAGAACCGCGGTGCGGGCCCGGGGGCCGGCTTCGATCGCGGCGCGCATTCCGGCGCCGCCTGCACCGACGATGACCACGTCATAACGATGTTCCTGCATGAAGTCTTGGCTCCCCTAGCTCGCAACGATGTTGGGATCGAAGGTGAAGATCACGTAGGTGCCCAGACCCATGATCAGGATCATCGACACGACCAGGATCGTGTTGAGCCAGAACCGGGTGGAGTCCTTGCGTGCGTAGTCCGCGATGACGGTGCGCAGGCCGTTGCCGCCGTGCAGCTGTGCGAGCCACAGCATCGACAGGTCCCAGACCTGCCAGAACGGGCTGGACCAGCGACCCGCAACGAAGGCGAAGTTGATGCGGTGAACGCCGTCGTCGAGCATCAGCATGATCAGCAGGTGGCCGAGCACCAGGATGACCAGTGCGACGCCGGACAAGCGCATGAACATCCACGCGTACAGCTCGAAGTTGTTCTTCGCCGAGCGACGCGGGGAGCGTGGGTTGTCGAGGCTCGCCGGGCGGTCGTACGACGTGCCGAGGGTCTTCGCTTCAGTCATGTCAGTGCCCCGCAAACATGTTGTAGAAGATGCGAATGGTCGCGGGGATCATCACCACGAACCAGATCGCCAGGATCGTCCAGAGCATCACGCGCTGGTACTTCGGGCCCTTGGACCAGAAGTCGACGAGCATGACGCGCAAGCCGTTGAGGGCGTGGTAGAGCACCATGGCCACCAGGCCGAGCTCCATCAGGCCGACGATCGGGTTCTTGTAGGTCTCGATGACCGCGTCGTAGGTCTCGGGGTTGACCCGGACGAGTGCGGTATCGAGGACGTGGACGAATAGGAAGAAGAACGTCGCCACGCCGGTGATCCGGTGTAGAACCCAGGACCACATTCCGGGGTCCCCCCGGTATAGCGACCGTGTGCGCCCCGCCGGTGCGGGGGCGGCTTCAGTCGTGCTGCTCATCGAGTGCTGTGCCTCCAACGTCAATGGTGGACGCGTCGAGCCGCTCTCGCCTGTGGAAAACCGCAGTACCGGGCCCGACGTGAAACCTGAACCGACTTGGCATGACTCTAAACCCATCGCAAAGCCGGGAACTAATCTCCCGGCTGATTCGTACCGGCCTGAAAACGTAAGTTAGGTTTGCCTTTCCAACTGTGATCGCGGGCGGTGGGGGCGTCGAATCGTTGCGTGGACCACCATGGAAGGATGTGGGATTGTGCCGGAGATTGATTGGAAGTCCTTGCGCGCCAATGCACATGAAGCTATGAGGCACGCCTATGCGCCCTACTCGAAGTTTCCGGTGGGGGCTGCTGCTCTCGCTGTGGACGGCAGGACGGTGAGCGGCTGCAATGTGGAAAATGTCTCACACGGCTTGGGTCTTTGTGCCGAATGCGTACTCGTCGGTAACTTGATCTCCGGTGGTGGGGGACGTCTTCGAGCGGTCACCGTGTGCGACGCGCGCGGGGCATTGCTGATGCCGTGCGGCCGATGCCGGCAGGTCCTTCTCGAACACGGCGGCCCCGGTCTGCTCATCGACACCACCGCCGGTGCCCGCCCGATGTCGGAACTCCTACCCGACGCCTTCGGCCCCGAGGATCTTGCCGCGATCGTCGCCGACGGTGGTGACCATGCCTGAGATCACCTCGATCATCCGGAGCAAGCGCGACGGCTTCGAACTGACCGGATCCGAAATCGACTGGGTGATAGAAGCGTTCACCCACGGGATCGTCGCCGACGAGCAGATGTCCGCGCTCGCCATGGCCATCTACTTCCGCGGAATGAGTCGCACCGAGACCTCACGCTGGACGACGGCGATGATCGACTCGGGCCGGCGACTCGATTTCACCGGGCTGGGCCTGCGCACCGTCGACAAGCATTCCACCGGGGGAGTGGGTGACAAGATCACCCTTCCTCTCGCCCCGTTGGTGGCAGCGTGCGGCGTGGCGGTGCCTCAGCTGTCGGGTCGCGGACTCGGGCACACCGGGGGCACGCTCGACAAACTCGAATCGATTCCGGGCTGGCGTGCCGAGCTGAGCACTGCCGAGATAGCCGAGATCCTCACCGATCCCGCAGTCGGTGCAGTCGTCTGCGCCGCTGGTGCCGACCTGGCTCCCGCCGACCGGAAGCTCTACGCGCTGCGCGACGTCACCGGCACGGTCGAATCGATCCCTCTGATCGCTAGTTCGATCATGAGCAAGAAGATCGCCGAGGGCACGGGCGCGCTCGTCCTCGATGTGAAGGTCGGCAGCGGGGCGTTCATGAAGGAACTCGGAGAAGCCCGAGAGCTCGCCAGGACGATGGTGGAACTCGGTTCCGATGCCGGCCTGAGCACCACCGCTCTGCTCACCCGGATGGACACACCGCTCGGACGCACCGCAGGCAATGCCCTCGAAGTATGTGAGGCGATCGAGGTGCTCGCGGGCGGCGGCCCCGACGACGTCGTCGAACTGACCTTGGCACTCGCCCGTGAGATGCTCGCGGCGGCGGGTGTGCACGACATCGATCCCGCCGACCGGCTACGCGACGGAGCCGCGATGGATCGCTGGCGCTCGATGATCGTCGCCCAGGGTGGCGACCCCGATGCGCCGCTGCCGACCGCGCACCACACCGAGACCGTGTGCGCCGAGTCGGACGGCGTCCTCGTCGGCCTCGATGCCATGGCCGTCGGGCTCTCCGCATGGCGGCTCGGAGCGGGGCGTGCACAACAGGGCAGCGCTGTGCAGGCAGGTGCGGGTGTCGAACTTCACGTGACGCCCGGCGATTCGGTCCGTGCCGGCCAGCCGATCGCGACACTCCACACCGACACGCCGCAGATGTTCCCGGCCGCGCTGGCAGACCTGCGCGGCGGAGTACGCATCGGGGCGGAGCTCCCGGAACGGCGGCCACTCGTCATCGAGCGGATCGCCGAGTAGGCGACTACCGTCCGGGACATGAACGAGCAGCCGGGAGGGACGCGGCTTCGGGTCGCGCCGAAAGTGGTCCTGCACGACCACCTGGACGGCGGGCTGCGGCCCGAATCGATCCTCGAACTCGCCGATGACTGCGGTCATCGATTGCCGGCCGATACGGCCGACGGGCTCGCCTCGTGGTTCCGTGGCTCCGCCGACAGCGGGTCGCTCGAGCGCTACCTGGAGACCTTCGAGCACACTGTCGCCGTGATGCAGACTCCCGAGGGGCTCGAGCGGGTCGCGCGGGAATGCGTCATCGACCTCGCAGAAGACGGCGTCGTCTACGCCGAGGTCCGGTTCGCGCCCGAGCAACACCTCGAGCGGGGTCTGAGTCTCGACCGTGTGGTCGAGCATGTCCTCGAAGGGTTCCGCGCGGGGGAATCGGCAGTGGCAGCGGCCAGTGGGCGACGCATTCGGGTGGGGTGCCTGCTCACCGCGATGCGGCATGCCGCGCGTTCTCGGGAGATCGCCGAACTGGCCGTGCGATTCCGCGACCGCGGAGTCGTCGGATTCGACATCGCGGGCGCCGAGGCCGGAAATCCTCCGAGCAGGCACCTCGATGCGTTCGAGTACACGCGCGCCGCGAACGCACACTTCACCATTCACGCCGGTGAGGCGTTCGGCTTGCCGTCGATCCACGAGGCAGTCGCGTTCTGCGGCACCGACCGTCTCGGGCACGGCGTACGCATCGTCGACGACATCACGGTGCATCCGGACGGCACGGCAACCCTCGGCCTGCTTGCGAACTACGTGCGGGACAAGAGGATTCCGCTGGAACTGTGCCCCAGCTCCAATGTGCAGACCGGTGCCGTGCGGACCATCGAGGAGCATCCCTTCGACCTGCTTGCCCGTCTGCGCTTCCGGGTGACCGTCAACACCGACAACCGGCTGATGAGCGACACCACGATGACGCGGGAGATGACTCGGCTGGTCGGGGCGTTCGATTACGGGTGGTCGGATCTGGAGCGTTTCACCATCAATGCGATGAAGTCGGCGTTCCTCCCGTTCGACCAACGCCTCGAACTGATCGATGACGTCATCAAGCCCGGTTACGCAGTGCTCGTCGGCTGAGTACCCGGCTCGGTACTCGACCGCGCGGAACGCCTCACAGCTTGCGCAGGTGGGCTTCGAACTCACGTTCGAGGTCGCGCCACGCGACGGCCTCTGCATCGAACGGCGCACTCGGGGCGAGTCTGCTCGAATCCGGTTCGATCACGTAGTTGACGAACCAGCCCAGCTCGGTCGAACCGGCGAGTGCCGCGTCGGTTGCGTCCTCGCCGACGTAGTTCGCGGCATCGGTGAACAGCTCGACGGCGAGTTCCATCTGCTCGGGATCGACCGCGGTGATGCCTTCGACGATGTCGTCGGCGATCCCCGTGAGGACGTAGACGTTGTCCTCGGTGACCGCGACCTCGAGTGAGCCGTCCGTGGCGGCGTGCCGGATGGCCTCGTATGTCTCCAGCGGTGCCAGGTCGTGGTCGTGGTTGTCGGCCAGGTACCGGCCGAGCGCACGTTCGGACCCGAATACGAGGATCGAGCCCTCGGAGCCGAGGAACACGGCGTCATCGTCGAGGTAGCACCGCAGTGTGAACCACGTGCCCTCGGAGGTGATGATCTTGATGGGATCGATGCCCACGGACGCCCAGAAGTCGTCGCCCGCCTCGTCGTCGACGTATTCGTACTCGTCGTCCTCGGCATCATCGACCGCGTCGTCCGCCTCGACGTCGTTCTCGTCGACCGCGACCAGTTCCGACTCGATCTCCGAAACGGCAGCCTCGTCGGTGTCCGGGATCGTGACGACCGCGTCGAGCGCGTCGATCACGGCGTCCCAGTCCTCGGCGACCGCAGCACCGAGCTTGTTCCACAGCTCCGCGCCGGTGCGGTCGTCGAACGCCGCGACGCCGTACCGAAGCGCGGTGTCCACCTCGGGGCGTTCGAAGAATTTGGTGACCACATCGAGCTCGCACACGTCGCCGAGGATGCTGACGATGTCGAAAGTGTCCTGGAGCTCCGAGACGAAGACCGGCTCGAGATCGCCGGCCACGAGCTCCGGGACCCCGATCAGATCGAACGCGTGCGCCTCATCGGGCTCGAACTCGACGGCAGCGAGCTTCGACACGACCGGCCACGCCGGATGCTCGACGAGGTCGTTGTCGTTGTTCGCGCGCACGAACGCGACGAGGTGCGCGACCGACGGGAACCCGTACAGGTCGTCACCGTGGCCGAGGAAGGCCTCCCACTCGTCGTCACCTTCGCGCCACTTGGGCGCCCACAAGGTGACGAGGTCGCCGTCGGTGAGACCGAGCTCGATCGGGACGATGTCTCCAGCCATGGCGCGAAGCCTAGCCATTGCAGCGCCGAAGATATAGCGGGGGAGGGGAGAAAAGCGTCACCCGAGCGCGCTCCGGAGGTCTTGAAGCAGCCGGGCGCGTTCCGCGCCCGCCCGGCGCGCGGCCTCGTGAACGGCCGCGAGGATCTCCGCCCCGAGCTCGACAGCGTCGCGCCGAGTCACCGATTCGGCAAGTTCCAGGCCTGCCAGGGCGCCTCGACCGTCGATGTGCGCGACGATGCTGCCGTCCTCGTTCCTCGCGGAACCGCGTACCGCACCGAGTCCGTCGAGTGTGTGCTCGAGTACACCGAGCTGTGTGCGTACGCGGTCGACGATCTCCTCGACCTGTTGCTCGCTCATGGCCTGTCGTCCTTCCGTTGATGTGGTGTCGAGTGCTCGGTCGCAGGATCTACAGGGGCCGGTGCATCCAGGTCGGATGCGTGCCGTGACCGCCCTCGTCGTGTTCGAGATCGGGGAGGTCGTCGCGGGTGGGCATGCCCATCCGGTCGAGGACATCACTGTGGACGCCCTGAGCGGAGAGTTGCTCACGCCGAAGAATCGCCGCTTCGAGTGCGGCCCGCCGATTCAGCGCCACGATGGCCTCGGCGAGCTGAGCGGCTCCGAATCGGAGTTCTCGCGGGTCGATGCGTAGATCGATCGGAAGGCCTTCGTCGGTGGCGCGGACCCGGATGGTGCCGGCGGCGTTCTGCGCGGTGGCTGTCACCGGGATCGTCTGGTTGGTGTCCATACACGGTTGGACGCACCGGACGGCGTATCGGTTCCCTCGGATGCAGGAGGGAGTTCGGGCCGGGCCTCGCCTCATGCCGTGGGCCGGTAGAAGCCCTGGAAGCCCATCCCGCCGTTCGTGGTGCGGATGGGGGTCACGGCGACAGGGTCGCCTGCTTCGACCATCATCCCGCCACCGACGACCATTGCGACGTGCCCGTCCCAGACCGCGAGGTCGCCCGGCAGCACGGACCCGGAGTCGACAGGTGTCCCGACGTCTTGTTCCTCTGCGAGACGCGGAATCTCGAGACCGGCCTCCCCGTATGCCCACTGGGTCAGGCCGCTGCAGTCGAGTCCGCGGCCCGGAGTCGTGCCACCCCACACGTACGGAGTTCCCTGCTGGTCGAGTGCGCGGCGAACGGCTTCGGCGGCGGTCGGGTTCGGGGCATGTGCGACGGTGCCGTCGGGCAGGGTCACCGCGACCTCGCCACCGACCGCGGGTGCCGAGCCGCCCATCGTGGATATCTCACCGGATCCCGTCGACACAGTCCCGGACGCGGCGGATACGGTGCCGCCCTCGCTCGGTGTCGGAGGCCCCACCGGCGGCTCGGGGATCAATGCGGTCACCGTCGAGGTGAGCTCGGAGAGTGCGGTAACCACCCGTGTGAGTACGTCCAGACCCTCGGAGATGTGTTCGATCGCGGCTGTGATCAGCATCAGTTGCCCCTGCGGGAGGGCCAGCGCGGGTGCTGCTTGCTGGGCGAGCACGACGAACGAATCGATGATGCGTTTCAACTCGGCCGCCCCGATGACCACCGTGACCGTGGCGTCGAGCACGCTGGTGGCGAGCTCGATCCCCCGATCGACGGCACCGAGGGTGTCGGCGAGGATCCTCTCGCCGCTGCCGAGCGCGGCCTCGGCGGCGGTCCCGGTCCACCCCCACGAGAGCTCTGCGAGCGCACTCCGGCAGGTGGCGTGCGCTTCCTCTGCCATCGCGCACCCGGCACGCAGGTTGCTGCCCGGGTCCGAACCAGGCGGCACGTCCGAGCCGAACGCTCCGAGTAGATCGTGCAGGGGCGAGACGAGTGCGTCTGCCCCCACCCCGGCCATCACAGGGCGGCCTCGCGGATCTCGAGTTCCTCCGCGATGCCACGCAGGGACGTGATCGTCTCCCTCTCGGTACGTTCGTATGCGGCAGCAGTCAGTGTCGCTGTCGTGCCCATCCCCGAGAGGACCTCGCGGATCCGGTCCAGTTCGCGGGAGTGGCCGTCGTGTGCGGCGGTGAACGCCGCGACGAAGCCTGCGCCGACCGGGCCGAGCAGGGATGTGAGCCCGGCGGGGTCGCTCGTCCTGGTCTGGAGTGCGGCCTGGTCGATCTGTTCGGCGAGGTCGGCGGCGACGCGGCCGAATCCCGCGATCACCTCGGTATCGGCATGAAGTGTTCCGGTGTCAGTCTCTGGGTGGGGCACCGCGTGTCTCCTCGTTCACCGTTGGACGTGTGTCACATTGTTTCGACGCACCGGACGGCCCCGCGGTTCCCTCGTTCTATCCTTCGATTCATGGATTCGCTCGTGGTCGACCATCCGCTCGCTGCTTCCCTGCTCACGATCCTGCGGGACGAACGCAGCGACAACGCTGCCTTCCGGCACGCTTTGCGCAGGCTCACCCAGATGCTGATCTACGAGGCGGTGCGCGAGGCACCGGTCGAGACGTTCGAAGTTCGGACACCCGTGACCGTCACGACCGGCGTTCGGTTGAAGCAACCGCCGCTGCTCGTCCCGGTTCTGCGTGCCGGGCTCGGCATGGTCGAGCAGGCGCACGCTCTGATCCCACAGGCTCAGGTCGGTTTCGTGGGTCTGGCTCGCGACGAGAAGACCTTCGAACCGGTGCCGTACCTGGAGTCGTTGCCCGAGGACCTGTCGGGGCTGCCGGTGTTCGTACTCGATCCGATGCTCGCGACCGGGGGTTCGATGGTGCAGACGCTCGACATGCTGGCGTCGCGAGGCGCGACCGACATTACCGCGGTGTGCGTGGTGGCGGCGCCGCAGGGAGTCGAGACGCTCGCTGCGTCGGGGCATCCGGTTCGTCTGGTGACCGCGTCGATCGATGAGGGACTCAACGAGGCGAAGTACATCGTTCCGGGTCTGGGCGACGCCGGCGATCGTCAATTCGGACCACGTTAATACCCGCTAGGGGTATGTTACGTATGTGACCAATGGTCCTGGTGTGACGCAAGAGTGTTTCTGTTTCGTAACCGTACGGAGACCGGCTCCGCCACGGACAGTGACCCCGCCTCTATACGCTGCTCCCTGTTCGCAACGTCCGTTGTGACCGAATGACCTCTGCGGAACAGGTAAATACGATGCGCGACACCCTTTTTCACACACGTTTGAAAACCCCGCTCCGGATTGCCGCGCTGGGTGCGGCGTCGACGCTCGCTGTCCTCGCCAACCCCGCCGCGGCCTCCGCCGACATCGACAATTCCCGGATCCTCCCCCCTCGAGGGTGGCCGCGCGATCGAAGTGGCGCAGGCCGATACGTCGATCCAGATGTACCCACCACTCGACAGTTCGCCGCTCAGCGTCGAGTTCTTTGCAGACGGAACGACATCCGTCCGGATCACCGGGTATGAAGCGGCGCAGGCCGCGGGTACGAAACTCACCGTCGGATACCAGATCGGATATCCGGCCGCGTTGCCCGGAGCGGTCGCCCACGTCATCACTCCCGGCCTGACGGTCGGAGGTGACAACAGCGCGAATCTCGGGGTGGAGCTCATCCCGGACCTGGCAGTGGGAGTCGACCTGGGTACCGGAAACGCCTGGGAGGCGTCGCTCGTCCCGGAGCAGGAACTCGAGGTCGAGCTCGCGCCCGGGGGTATCACCGATGCGCCGATCATCGAAGAGCACACCTTCGACGGCGACTCCACTACGGTGCGTTTCGCGGGTATCCGCGGATCGGTGTCCGGCGCGATCGGGCCGGTCACGATCCGGCCCTACGCCAAGGCGGTCACGTCGTCCAACGACGTCGCCATCACCTACGGAAAGCCTGTCCGGCTCTGACTCGTGCTCAGCCGGCGAGCCCGATTGCCCAGCGGCGCAATGAGTCCAGCGACTTCGTCGCAGTATCGCGATTGCCCGTGCGGGCCACCGATTCGAGATAGCACTTGAGTTTCGGTTCGGTGCCGGACGGTCTGATCACGACTCGGACAGTGGCGCCCTCGAAGACGAGTGCGTCGGTGTTCAGTGGTCCCGGGTCGGTCGCCAGATCGGTCAGGGTCACGGGCTCGTCGGCCAGCGTGAAGGGTGGCTCCGACCGCAACTTCGCCATGATCGTGTCGATCTGGGCGAGGTCGGTGACGCGGATCGCCACCTGGTCGCCCACGTGCAGCCCGAACTCGCGGTGCAGGGCGTCGAGTGCATCGACGAGCGTGCGACCCGATTCCTTCAGTTCGGCTGCGTAATCGGCGACCACGACGGCCGTGCCGATCCCGTCCTTGTCACGTACAGCATCGGGGTCGACGCAGTGCCCGATGGCCTCCTCGTATGCGTAGACGAGACCCTCACCGGCTCGGGTGAGCCACTTGAAGCCGGTGAGGGTCTGCGCGAATCGGGCTCCGCGCGCGGCGGCCAGTGTGCTGAGCAGGGTCGACGAGACGATGGTCGTCGCCACCAGGGACCCGGCCGGTGCGTTCTCGAGGATCCGGTCGCCGAGCAGCACTCCGGTCTCGTCACCGCGAAGCATCCGCCACCCGGCCTGAGTGGGAACTGCGACTGCGCAGCGATCGGCGTCCGGATCCAACGCGATCGCGATGTCGGCGTGGACGTCGGCAGCGAGTTCGAGCAAGGCATCGACGGCGCCCGGCTCCTCCGGGTTCGGGAATGCGACCGTCGGGAACGCGGGATCGGGCTCGAACTGCGTCGCGACGACGTGCACATCGGTGAATCCGGCCGCATGCAGCGCGGCGACCGCCGTCTCGCCTCCGACGCCGTGTAGCGGCGTCAACGCGATCTTCAGGTCCCGATGCGGCGAGCGTGGCAACGACGCCACCCGTGCGAGGTAGCGGTCGACGAGGTCGCTGCCCGAGGTCGCCACTGCCGCGCGAGGGACCGAGTCGGCCTCCGGTGCGTCGTCGATCGCCGCCTCGATCTGCCTGTCGGCCGGCGACACGATCTGGGCTCCACCCGAGAGGTACACCTTGTAGCCGTTGTCGGATGCCGGGTTGTGCGACGCGGTTATCTGTACTCCCGCAACTGCATTCAGTTCCCGTACCGCGTAGGCGGTGACCGGGGTCGGAAGTGGTCGGGGGAGGGCGACGACGTCGAATCCGGCGGCGGCGAGTACCTCGGCGGTCGCGGTGAAGAACTCTGCGGACCCGGTGCGTGCGTCGCGCCCCACCACGACTGTGCCGCCGCGCTGTCCCTGTCCGGCGAGCCATGCCGCGAGGCCCGCGGTGGTGCGCACGACGTTGGGAACGTTCATGCAGTCCGGTCCGTCGCCGACGGGACCGCGCAGCCCCGCGGTCCCGAACCGGAGGGTCACAGCCCGGCCGCCAGATCGCGCAGGAGATCACCCATGCGGGTCGCGGCCTCTCGCCCCGCGGCGAGGACCTCCGCGTGGTTGAGGTGCTCGCCCGTGATGCCTGCCGCCGCATTGGTGACCAGCGAGAGGCCGAGGACGCGCGCACCCGCCGCGCGTGCGGCGATGGTCTCGTGCACCGTCGACATGCCGACGAGATCTGCGCCGAGGACGCGGAGCATCCGGATCTCGGCGGGTGTCTCGTAGTGCGGCCCGGGCAGTCCGGCGTAGACGCCCTCGGGCAACGAGGGGTCGATCTCGCGGGCGAGCGCTCGCAACTCGGGGGAGTACGCGTCGACGAGGTCGACGAACTGGGCGCCGACGAGCGGCGAGCGGCCGGTGAGATTGAGGTGGTCGGAGATGAGAACGGGCTGTCCCACTCCGAGATCGGGATCGACACCCCCCGCGGCGTTGGTGAGGATCACGGTGTGTGCTCCCGCGGCGACTGCGGTGCGTACCGGGTGGACGACCCGGCTCAGGTCGTGGCCCTCGTAGGCGTGGGTGCGTCCTGCGAGTACGAGCACCGCATTGTCGCCGACGGTGAACGAGTGCACGGTGCCAGGGTGGCCGGCCGCGGTGGGTGGCGCGAAGCCGGGGAGGTCACCCATCGGAATGCTTGCGGTGGGTTCGCCGAAGCGGTCGACTGCAGCGCGCCAGCCCGAACCGAGAACGACGGCAATGGTGTGTTCGGTGATGCCGGTGCGTTCGGCGACGACGTCGGCCGCGGCCTTCGCCGTGGCGGCGGGATCGAGGATCTCGGGTGTTCCCATGAGGTCAGACCCTAGCGGCAACTCGGAAGTTACTCACGAGTAGGAATCGGGGTATTCTTGCGATCATGGCTTACCTCGAACGCGACGGCGACGTCTTCGTCCTGTACCTCGGCAACCAAGGCGAAGAGGTCAACGAGAACCGCTTCCACCCCGACATGCTCATCGAGCTGCACCACCGGCTCGACGAGGTCGAGGCGCATGAGGGCCCCGCTGCCCTTGTCACTGCCGCAACCGGGAAGTTCTGGAGCAACGGCCTCGACACCGACTGGATCTTCGGCAACTTGGCAGACCTGCCCGGATACCTCGACTCGGTGCACGAACTCTTCGTGCGGATCCTGACCTTCCCGATGCCGACGATCGCCGCCGTGCAGGGGCACGCCTTCGGAGCAGGCGCGATGCTCGCCCTCACCCACGACTTTCGGGTGATGCGCGCTGATCGTGGTTTCTGGTGCCTGCCCGAGGTGAACCTGAACATGCCGTTCACCGTCGGAATGTCCACGTTGATGCGAGAGCGTCTTCCCATCCAGACCGCGGTCGACGCGATGACCACCGGTCGCCGATTCGGAGGCGTCGACGCAGTTGCCGCCGGCATCGCAGAGCAGCACGTGGACGGTGACGGAGTCCTCGCAGCGGCCGTCGAGAAGGCTGCGGCGCTGACCTCGACCCGCGGCAAGAACCTGGGCGGAATCAAGCGCGGCCTGCATGCGCCGCTGATCGAGGCGCTGCAGACGAAGACGGACGAGTCCAACTTCCGGCTCGGCTGATCATCGCCCGGGGGAGCGTGGCATCGTCGGATGCGCCCGTCCGGCATGACAGACTGGGCATCGTGACGACCGAATCCGACAGTGCGATCGAGGCTGCCTCAGACACCTTGATCGCACTGTCGCATTCGATCCACGCAGAGCCGGAACTGGCGTTCGGCGAACACCGCAGCGCCGCCAAGATCGTCGAGGTCCTCCGCGACGCCGGGTTCGAGGTCCGCACCGGCGTCGCCGATCTCCCGACCGCATTCGACGCCCGATACGGCAGTGGCGAGCTGGTTCTCGCGTTCTGCGCGGAATACGACGCGCTTCCCGGAATCGGGCACGCATGTGGGCACAACATCATCGCCGCCGCGGCTGTCGGGGCCGGGATCGGGTTGGCCGCGCTCGCGGACGAACTCGGCGTCACCGTGCGCGTGATCGGCACTCCGGCCGAGGAAACCGGTGGTGGCAAGGTCCTCATGCTCGAGCGCGGCGAGTTCGACGGCGTCGGTGCCGCTCTGATGGTCCATCCGGGGCCCTTCGACATCACCGGGGCGACCTCGCTTGCGCTCGCCGACATCGCCGTCTCCTATGTCGGACGGGAAGCGCATGCGTCCGCGGCACCCGAATACGGGCGCAATGCGGCCGACGCGGCAACCGTCGCGCAGGTCGCGATCGGTCTCATGCGACAACACCTGATCCCGGGGCAGCAGATCCACGGCATCGTCAGCGACGGCGGAGCCGCACCCAACATCGTGCCCGGGCACTCCGAGATGCTCTACTACCTGCGCGCGACCACTGCCGGCCTGCTCGACGATCTCCGTGAACGCGCCGGACACTGCTTCGAGGCCGGCGCTCTCGCCGCCGGATGCACCCACAGCATCCGGACGGTGTCGCCCACCTACACCGAACTCACCCCGGACCCGTGGCTGGTGCAGGCATATCGTGAAGAGATCATCGGTCTAGGGCGCACACCGCTGCCCGTCGAAGAGGAAGGGTTCCGCCCGCTGGGCAGCACCGACATGGGAAACGTGACGAACGTCCTGCCAGGAATACACCCCGTCATCGGTCTCGACTCGGGTGGAGCCGTCACACACCAGGAAGCATTCGCGGCCGCGTGTATCACAGAGTCCGCCGACCGCGCCCTTCTCGACGGCGCCCGCGCACTCGCCGCGACCGCGGCCCGCGTTGCTGTCGACCCAGGTCAGCGTGCCCGCCTGCTCGAAGGGGTGGGCCGCCGGTGAACCCGTACGTGGAGAAATGGATCGACGAGCACGCCGGCGACCTGATCGCCTGGCGCCGGCACATCCATGCCAACCCCGAGTTGGCACGGCAGGAGTATGCCACCACCGAATTCGTCGCAACCAGGTTGACAGCGGCCGGGCTCACACCCAAGGTGCTGCCCCGGGGAACCGGTCTGATCTGCGATCTCGGACCGACGAACGGGCCGCGAATCGCGTTGCGTGCCGACATGGATGCGTTACCGCTGCAGGAGATGACGGGACTCGACTTCTCGTCGACCGTTCCCGGTGTCTCCCACGCGTGTGGTCATGATGCACACACGACCGTGCTGCTGGGAGCGGGCCTGGCTCTTGCGGCGGTGCCCGAGTTACCCGTCGGTGTGCGGCTGGTGTTCCAGCCCGCCGAGGAGGTCATGCCAGGGGGTGCCCTCGATGTCGTCGCGGCCGGAGGTCTCGACGGCGTGTCCCGCATCTTCGCGTTGCACTGCGACCCGCGGCTCGAGGTCGGCAAGGTGGGAATGCGGGTCGGAGCGATCACCTCGGCCGCCGACACCATCGAGCTCGTTCTCGATTCCCCCGGCGGGCACACGTCGCGTCCGCACCTGACGGGTGATCTCGTCTACGGACTTGGCACCGTGATCACCGGACTCCCGGGCATGCTCAGCCGACGGATCGATCCGCGCACCGGCACCGTCATGGTGTGGGGTGCCGTCAGTGCGGGCAAGGCCCCGAATGCCATCCCGCGCACTGGAATGCTGGCCGGTACGGTGCGCACCGGCGACCACGAGACCTGGGAGCTTCTCGAACCGATGGTCCGTGAGATCGTGCACGGCCTCCTCGCTCCCACCGGGGTGAGCTACGAACTGCACTACCGTCGCGGCGTGCCGCCCGTCGTCAACGACGAGATCTCGGCGCGGGTGTTCGAGGACGCGATCCGGGCGGCCGGCCCCGACGCGCTGTCGGATACTCCGCAATCCGGTGGGGGCGAAGATTTCTCGTGGTACCTCGAGCAGATTCACGGTGCGATGGGTCGCTTGGGTGTGTGGTCCGGCTCCGGGCCCGAACTCGACATCCACCAGCCGACGTTCGATCTCGACGAACGGGCACTCCCGGTGGGTGTGCGGGTACTGACCAACCTTGCGCTCGGCGCGGTCGGATAGCTCTTTTGCGGGGCGGTGCGGATTCCCCCGCAAGATAAATAGCTCTCCGGGGGGATGCCCGACGACGAACCATCGACCTAGTGTCGGGTGTGCTCCATACGAGATCGAGGGCGACCGCCCCATCATCACGTGTCCGGGATGTCGCCTCCGGCCAGGTCCGGGCCGTTGTCGAAGCGTGGACACCGGAGACGTCGTACGCCCCGCTGCGCCCGCGCGGACGCAGCGGAACACCAGGTCTCGTCGGTGCAGTGCTGTTGCTGACCCTGCTGTTCGGCACGTCGGTCGGACAGCTGACCGACATGGTGCCGTGGGTCGTGGCCGCCTATCTGCTCGGGGCGGTACAAGTGCTTCCGCTGGTGTTCGTGTTCGCGAGCCCGCTGGTGACCTGGCAACTGATGACCTTCGGGTTTGCTGCGGGCACGGTCTCGGGGCTGGTCCAGGACGAAGTCGTGCCATGGCCGGTCGCAAGTTGCATCTCGGCCGGTATGGCACTGATCGCACTCGCCTCGGACCGGCCGCTTCGGGTGGTCTCGGCTGCGGCGTCGACGTCGCTGATCCTGGTCGTCCTACCTGCAATGTGGACGGTCGGCCTGCCGCTGCATGCGGTCGCGATGATCGCTGTTGCCGCCACGGGGATCGTGGCTGCCGGCGCGGTCTTTCGGCGACTGCGCGCGGTCGAGGAACATCTGGTGGTGGAGCGAGGGTTGCGCCAGGAGCAGGAGCAGCGCGCGATCATCACCCAGGAGCGCACGCGGATCGCGCGTGAACTGCACGACGTGGTTGCCCACCACATGTCGATGATCGCAGTACAGACGCAGGCAGCGACGTTCGCCCACCCGGAGTTACCGGAGGGGGCACGCCGCACCTTCGACGAGATCCATACCGCAGCGGCGACCGCGCTCACCGAGATGCGCATGGTTGTCGATGTGCTCCGCGGACCCGAAACTCAGCAGGGTGGATCGGTGGCTCCGACGCTCGAGCGGCTCGAGGATCTGGTTGCGGGGTGGCGCGGGTCGTCGGAACAACAGGTGGAGGTGCGCGTCGTCGGGGTCCTGGGTGCTGTGCCGCGGGAGATCTCGTCTGCAATGTACCGAATCCTGCAGGAGGCTCTGACCAATGCCAATCGGCATGCGCCAGGACAATCCGTGGCCGTCGACGTTCGGATCGGCGCCGGCCTTGCGCGACTCACGGTCCGCAACGCTCTCGCGCCCGGTCGCTCGGCGTTCGTCGGTGGCGGGCACGGGTTGATCGGAATACGCGAGCGTGTGGTGGCGTACGGGGGCATTGTGCATACGGGCCCGGACGATCGTGGGCGGTTCGTGGTCGACGTTGCGTTCGATTGCCCGGGTACTGAGCCTCGGGGAGTGCTCGACGATGTGGAGGGTAGGCAGTGATCCGCGTGGTGGTGGCCGACGACCAGGCACTCGTCCGCGACGGAATTGCCGCGGTGCTGAACACTCAGAGCGACATCGACGTGGTGGGATCTGCGGAGGACGGCGCGGAGGCGGTCGAGCTCGTCGCAGCATTGGATCCCGACGTCGTGGTCCTCGACATCCGGATGCCCAGGCTCGACGGAATCGGCGCTGCGGAGGCGGTACTCACCAGGCCGGACAATCGCACCAGAGTGATGATGCTGACCACCTTCGACCTCGACGACTACGTCTACGACGCGCTCAGTCTCGGAGCCAGCGGGTTCCTGCTGAAGCAGTCGTCCGCGTCGGATTTCATCACCGGTGTGCGTACGGTCGCAGCGGGGGAGTCGATGCTCGCACCGTCGGTCACCACCCGGCTGATCGCCGAATTCGCCAGGCGCAAGGGCACTGCGGTCGTGGAATCCGGTCGGGCATCGGCGTTGACACCGAGGGAACGGGAAGTCCTGCAGGTGATGGCGCGCGGCAGGTCGAATCCGGAAATCGCGTCGGAGCTGTCGGTGGCGGAGGAAACGGTGAAAACCCACATCGGGCGAATCCTCGGGAAGCTGGGCCTGCGCGACCGCACTCAGGCGGTCGTCTTCTACTTCGAGCACGTCCAGGGCCGGGCCTGAGCGCTCGGGGTAGCTCGCCCGAGCTACCCCGAAAATCGCTGCTGCAGGGGATGTTCGGATGAGCATGCGTCCGTAGCGTTTTCCGTATGCTACTCGAGCGCACTCACATTCACGACCGGGCACGCTTCGTCTCGGCCGGTCTGTTCGCCCATCGATGGACGCTGACCTACGCGGCCTTTTCCGTGGTCGTTCTCGCCTACGGGGTAGTGACGCAGCTGCATCCGCATCGCGTCTGGGCCCTGTGGGCAGTCGCCGGATACGCGGTGGCCACTGCGCTTGCAGCGAGGCGACGCCTCACGCCGGCCGCGGTGTCTGCGGTGATCGGCGCCGTAGTGGCGCCGGGAACGGCGCTGATCGCGACACACACCGCGCAGCTCGAGGTGTCGGTGGTCGCGGAGTCGGTCGCTTCTCTGATCACCACGGGCAGCCCCTACGTTCCGGACCCGTCGGTCCTCGCCGAGTACAATCCGTACGGCCCAGCGATGACACTCTTCGGTGTTCCCTCGCAGCTTTTTCCGGAGAACAGGATCGGTGATCCGCGGATCTGGTTCGCACTGTTCTTCGTTGCGTGTGTCCTGCTGGCGTCGAAGCTGGTCCTGGCCCGGCCGCTTCCGCGACGGTCCCGGATACAGCTCACGGTTCTGATCGCGTCGCCGGTGGTTGCACTGCCCATGGCGGTCGGAGGAGTCGATCTTCCGGTTGTGGGCGCTGCACTTCTCGGCCTTGCGGCGGCGACCCGAGGCCGGGTGGTGACGACGGTGGTGTCGTTCGCCTTCGCGTGTGCTCTCAAACCGCTCGTGGTCCCGGTCTTCGTGGTCGCGCTCGTTCTGATGTGTGCGCGATACGACCGCCGCACCGCCCTGCGGGCGGGGGCAACGTGCGCGGCGTTGACGGTCGTGTTCCACATTCCGGCCTTCACTGACCCGGAGGCCTTCGTCGAGCACACACTTCTCTTTCCTCTGGGGCGCACGGATATCGTGACCCCGGCCGGAGAGTCGCTCGTCGGTGGGGCATTGACGCGTCTGGTGCCGTACGGCGCGACGCTCACCTCGGCCGTTCTGGCCGTTGCAGGAGTCTGTGCTGCCGTGGTGCTGGTGCGGAATCCGCCGGACTCCTTCGTTCGTGCTGCCTCGTTCGCTGCCGTCGGCCTCTCGGTTGGCTTCCTGCTCGCTCCCACTTCCCGGTTCGGGTACTTCGTCTACCCGCTGGTTCTCGGTGGCACCGCAGTCGTGTTCGCGCTGGACACGACCTGTCGCTCCGCGCGGACTCGGGTGCAGACGAACCGGACGGAGACGACTCGGTGAAGCCACATAACCGCATCCTGGTCGTGACAAACGATTTTCCTCCCAGGCAAGGAGGTATCGAAACGTTCGCGTTCGAGATGGTCCGCCGCTTCGATCCGGCTGACGTGATCGTCTACACCTCCGCGGAACCGGGTGCCTTCCACCACGATGCGCAGATGCCGTTTCGGGTGATCAGGGATCGTTCGCGCATGCTTCTTCCCACCCGGCGTATGGCACGGACGGTGCAGTCGATCGCGGTCGAGCACGGGTGTGATCGTGTCTGGTTCGCCGCTGCCGCGCCGCTCTCGTCTCTCGCGCGTCCTCTCCGCACGGTCGGTGTGCAGCGCATCGTCGCATCCAGCCACGGGCACGAAACCTGGTGGGCGAAACTGCGGCCTACCCGGGCATGGTTGCGGCACATGGCTGACGGTGTGGATGTCTTCACCTACATCAGCGACCACACCGAGGCAGTGCTGCGGTCTGTCGTACCCGACCGAACGTGCTTCACGCGGCTGTCCCCGGGGGTCGACCCCGGTCTGTTCGCGGCACCGAAACGACACGGTCCCGATCGGGCACACAGGGGACCGGTGATTGTGTGCGTTGCGAGACTCGTGCGCAGAAAAGGGCAGGACGCTTTGATCCGGGCCATGCCGATGATCCACGACCGCCACCCGGGCACCCGTCTCGTGTTGGTCGGCGACGGGCCTCGCCGTCGTGACCTGCAGGCGCTCGCGCGGCGACTCGGCGTAACCGATGTGGTGACCTTCGTCGGCGGTCTTCCTCACTCCTGGATTCCCGCCGTGCTCGCAGCGTCCGACATCTTCGCGATGCCCTGCCGAACTCGCAGGGCGGGGTTCGAGGAGGAAGGTCTGGGCATCGTGTTCCTGGAGGCGTCCGCGGCAGGACTTCCGGTCATCGCGGGCAACTCGGGTGGTGCGCCGGAAACCGTCCGCGCGGGTGCAACAGGTTTGGTGACGGCGAACGATGCGGAGTTGTCGAAGGCTTTGCTCCTGCTGCTCGACGACGCCGATGTTGCGGCCCGAATGGGTAGCGCCGGGCGGGAGTGGGCGCAGAGTTGGTCATGGGACGCCACCTGGAAGACGCTCGCCGGTCTCTTGGAGTGAACCTCTTGCGGAGGTACACGAAGTTGACCATCAGTTAAGAAAGGCTTACCTTATGAACCGTTACGTTGCCTCACGAGCGTCATGCTCGACCTAGCGGAAGAATCCTGTGTCAGCACCTGAACGCACCGCTCCCGACCCAGGCGAAGTTGTCTCCGCCGCACTCGCTCCGGTCCTACGAATCACCATGGGAAGCGACAATCTCGAGGGGGGTGTCCACGGCGACCCCCGGCTCGGTGAGGTCGACCTCTACCGCCTTCCTCACACAGACCTCTCGTCGGTACGCGGCCTGATCATCGGTGGAGGTTCCGACCAGATCTTCCTGGAGCGAAACAAGCACCTGCTCACCGAGTTCGTCACCTCGGGTGGCCGGGTCGCGGTCATGGGACATGTGCTCACCGAATTCCTTCCGGGGCTGGGTGTGTGGCGCAAGCTCGCGTACACCGGTCCGAAAGACCTGGCGATCACTCTCGGCGACCCGCACCCGGTATGGGCCGGCGTCGATCCTGTCGATCTGAGTACTCGAAAGGGTGTCACAGGGTTCTACGCGCGCGGCTACATCGACAAGATTCCGGTGGACGCCCACGTTGCCACCCGGATCGGGCGCCACGCTCTGCCCCTCGACTACGTCTACCCATTGGGACAGGGGCAGGTACTTGCGCACGGCGGCAACGACCTCACAGGCTGGGCGAACGACCCCAACAGCTCCTCGAAACTGACGACGCAACTCATCGATTGGCTGGTGCAGCGGTGACGACCGTCGAACCCTTCTCCCGTACCGACCGTGCGCCCCAGCAGGGCACGCGACTCGCGCTCGTCCACGGCGGCTCCTACCCGCACCTGCAGACGATGAAGGACCCGGCGGTGCTCGCCCACCAGCCGGAATTCCACTATCTCGCAGACCTCGTCGACGGAGACCTCGACGGCTACTCGACGGTGATCCTCGCCGACCGCCTGCACCCCGACCTCGTCGCCCGCCACGCCGCGCAGTTCCGCGCTGTCGCCGAGCGCGGCGGCACCCTAGTCGTGCTCGGCGAGAACCACGTCCACACCTGGCTTCCCGGCGTCGAATGGGAACCGCGGCCGACGAACTTCTGGTGGTGGCTCCACGGGGAGGATCCGTTGATCCGCACCCGTAGTCACGACCACGAATCATGGCAGTACCTGACCACCAAGTCGGCGATCTGGCATCACCACGGACTGCTGCGCACGGACGCAGACGTGGTACCGCTGATCGTCTCCGAGGAGCCCGACGCCGCGGGTGATGCGCACGACGCGGGCATGATGCTGTACGAGGACACCGTCTCGACCGCGGGGCGACTGATCGTCACGACCCTCGATCCGACCTACCACCACGGCAGCAACTTCATGCCGGGCGCGACCCGATTCCTCTACGCGCTTCTGCGCTGGGTAGACCACACATGAGTACGTCGGATACGTGAGACGACGGCGCCCCGGCCACCGCATTGTCGGTGACCGGGCGCCGGCCTACTCTGCCCCGGATTCGCTCAGGATATGGGCGACAAGAGCATTCGCGTGACCATGCCCCACTTCGTGATCGGTTTTCAGCCAGTTCACGAGTTCCATGTGTTTCGTCAGTTCGGACGAGCGGATCAACGCCTTCCACTCCTCGATCGGTCGGCCGTACTTCTTCTCGATGGACGGGAAATACGATTCGGGGCCCTTGGGTATGTCGGTCATGCTCGGGACGGTAACCGGGGTGTCCGACACGTTCGGCGAACGTCGCTGGTCCACCTCGACCAGCGGCCACCTCGCTCAGCGCCGGTGTTGCACTACGCGGCGAGACACGAGCCAGGTGAGCACCGCGACCGCGGATTCTCCGACAGCAGTGCCTGCTACGAGTAACAGCAGACCCACGACCCACAGTCCGCTCTCGTCGCTCGCTGCTGCGTTGCGCCCCCACGCGAGCGCGAACCCGACGGTCGTGCACGTGACCACCGCGATGCTGCCCCTGACCGAGCGGCGCAACGCCAGGCACCCGACGACGACGATGCAGGTGATCGTCACTCCGGACGCGACCACCTGCATCGTCGAATACGGCCCTGTCACACTGCCGTCCGGCAGTGTTCGGTAACCGGTCCCCCATCCGAGCCACGCGAACCAGGTCGCCACCGACGCGGCGGCGACAGTGAGCAGGATCAATGGTGTGCGTGGGGAGGGCATTGGTCGTACAGTACGGACCCGCGGTTATCCCACGATGTCGTAGACCTCGTCCGCGGGTGCGGCGAGCAGACGATCGGCCATCTCCTGCTTGAGGACCGTGAGCCGAGCGTTCTCGGCGTCGGTGCGATCCGCCTTGCGGCCGAGGTTGATGAACTCGTCGGTGACGAAACCTTCGCGGATCTCGAGGCGCACCGTGGTGGCGCGGTAGGAGAGCACGAACACGTAGCGCTCGAGGGTCGAGCCTCGGTCGGTGCGCTCGAGCGTCGAATCCACTGTGAACCGATCCTCCGTGACGGCGCGTGCGACCACTTCGAATGTGTCGCGTACGCCCGGACCGCGATGTGCGGTGGAGATGGTGATCTCGCGACGCTCGGCCGGGGCGTCGGGACTCAGGGCCGGCAGGGCGCGCTCGAGCACCTTGACGGCGTGGGCGACACCTCCTGGGAATCCGGGGCCGTGGTACTTCATCACGTCGTCGACGGTGAAGTCGATGGGCATCCCGTTGTCGATCAGATCAAGTTGTGCAGACATGTCGTATCTCTCCTGTAGTTGTTCACTGTGCGCCGGTCGCGGCGGCCACCAATGCCGCCGTGTATCGGTGCGAGGGATTGGTGAGCACTTCAGTGGAACTTCCCGTTTCGACGACCACCCCGTCCTGCATGACCATGACGGCGTCGCAGCTCCGAGCTGCGAGCGCCAGGTCGTGCGTGATGTGGAGGACGGCGAGATCCTGGGTGCGTGCCAGATCGGACATCAGATCGACGATCTCCACGCGCAGCGACGCGTCGAGTCCGCTGGTGGGTTCGTCGGCAAGCAGGAGTCGGGGCCGGGTCACGAGTGCTCGCGCGAACGCGACGCGCTGTCGCTGCCCACCCGACAACTCGTGCTGGTAGCGGTCGACGAAATCGGCTGCCGGAGTCAGCCGCACCGACGCGAGCGCGTCCAGGACGGAGTCGCGCCTGGCGGTTCTGTCGCCGATTCGGTGGATCACCATCGGCTCGGCGACGATGTCGCCGACACGCATCCCCGGTGGGAGCGAGGCGTATGGATCCTGGAAGACCAGGTGCATGCCGCGCCGCAGCGTTCGACCCGCGCGTGTCGAGGCGGTGGTCAGGTCGACATCGTCGAACACGATGCGGCCCGACGTCGCGGAGACGAGCCCGGCGATCGCCCGCGCAACCGTGGACTTTCCGGCCCCCGAACCACCTACCAGGGCGACGGATTCGCCGGTGCGGAGCCGGAAGGACACGTCGTCCACAGCGGGGGACCCGCCGAACACCACCGACAACGAATCGACTTCGAGCAATGCGCTCATCGAGCTACCTTCTCCCGGAGGGATTCGAGCCGCGGCGCAGCGTCGACCAGCCTGCGGGTGTACGGATGCCGAGGGTCGGTGCCGATCTGCGAGGCCGTGCCGATCTCGACGAGTTCGCCGTCTTTCATCACCGCGATGCGATCGGCGATGCGCTCGATGACCGGCAGGTTGTGCGTGACGATGAGCAGTGCGAGCGAGTGGTGTCTGCGGAGGTCATCGAGCAGCGCCAGTATCTCCGCCTCACGGAGAACATCGAGACCACTGGTCGGTTCGTCGGCGATCACCACATCCGGTTCGTTGGCCAGTGCCATCGCAATCACGACCCGCTGGCGCATACCGCCCGAGAGTTGGTGCGGATACGCGGCGGCGCGGTCGGCGCCGAGTCCGACCTGTGTGAGCAACTCGAGCGTTCGATCACGCGCCTCGTGTCGGCTGCACGGGCGGTGCACCAGAATCGCCTCGTCCATCTGGGATCCGATGCTGCGCACAGGGTTCAGCGCGCTCAGCGCTTCCTGCGGGATCAGGGAGATTCGGTTCCCACGGAGCGCTCGTAGTTCCTCGTTCGGCAGCGCGGCGACATCGCGGCCGGACACGAGGACACGTCCGGACGTGATCCTTGCTGCGGAGGGGAGCAGCCCGAGCGTCGCGGCGGCAACGGTCGATTTCCCACTGCCCGATTCGCCGACGAGGCCGACGAGTTCACCCGCCTCGACAGCGAACGACACCTTCGTTGCGCCGCTGCCCTGCTCGCCGTACACGACCGTCAGGCCGTCGACGACGAGCGGTGCGACCGGAATCTCGTCGACAGGAGGTGCCTCCGCCGGCCGCGCCTTTCGACGCAGCCGGTACTGGTGGGCCGTGAGGATCGGGCGCGACCGTTCCTCGATAGCATTGCCGAGCAACGCGAACCCGAGCACGGTGACCGCGATGGCGATGCCCGGCGGCAGGACCCACCAGACCCATGCGTCGGTGAGGAAGGCGTTGCGTGCGTGGGCCATCGACAGCATCGCCCCCCAGCTCGCCGCCGAGATGTCGCCCAGCCCGAGGAACGCCAGTGATGCCTCGAGCAGGATCGCGGTCTTGACGGTAAGTACGAACTGCGGGATCACCAGTGGCAGAATCGCGGGAAGGACATGCCGACGCAGCACATACACGGGGCCTGCGCCCATGGCCCGCTCCGCCTGGATGTAGTCCCGCTCGCGCAGAGTCAGTACTTGCGCGCGCAATTCGCGGGCGAGACCTGCCCACAGCACTGCCGAGATAACCATGACCTGGGTGCCCAGGCCGGGGCCCGCGAAGACTCCGATGACGATCGTCAGCGGCAGCACCGGCAACGACAGCACCACATCGACGATGCGCATCAGTACGGTGTCGACGGCTCCGCGCACATACCCGGCGGCGATGCCCATCGCGGTGCCGATCGTGGTTGCGACGAGAGCCGCGACCACACCGACGAACAAGGAGATCTGGGCGCCGTGGATGAGCATCGACAGTAGGTCGTGGCCCACGTCGTCGGCGCCGAGCCAATGGTCTGTGGAGGGTGCGGCAAACGGCCGGGTGACGCGTTCGGTGGGGTCGTACGGCGCGAGCCAGGGCGCTGCGGCCGCGCACAGCAGAAGAATCCCCAGAATCACGGCGCCCACGAGTGCGAGGCGACGCGAGCGGGTCTTCGTGCCGAGAAGACTCATACCGGTGTCCCTTCCAGTGCGCGCTTCGTCGCGGCGGTCCGGTCCTTGCGCACCCGAGGATCGAGCAGCGGGTAGGTCAGATCGGCAAGTAGATTCGCGGCGACGATGCCGACCGTGGCGAGCAGAAACGCACCCTGCAGCAGCGGATAGTCACGCGCGGTGACAGCATCGAAGGTGAGTTTGCCCAGGCCCGGGTAGGCGAACACGGATTCGACGACGACAGCACCCGACAGCAGCACCCCGACGGTGAGGGTGAGCGTGGTGTACACGGGCAACAGGGCGTTGCGCAGCGCATGCCCGAGCGCGACACGGAACTCGCCGAGCCCCTTGGCTCGGGCGAGCCGGATGAACGGCTCGTCGAGCACGCTCACCATCGACGCACGGGTCATGAGGAAGAACCCGCCGATACCGGCGATGGTGAGCGTCGCGACGGGGAGCGCCATGCGGGACGCGACCTCGGTGAGCCATTCGACACCGGTCGCGTCGAACGAGGCCGCGCCGTACGACGGGAACCAGCCGAGCGTCACCGAGAACACCGCGATGAGAATCATGCCGATCCAGAAACCGGGCATCGAATCGAGCGCGAGAACCGTGACGACGGTCCCGGTTTCCTTCGCGGTGCCACGGCGCCATGCCGCCCATACGCCGAGTAGGGAGCCGATGACGAACGCGAGCAGCGTCCCGATCCCGACCAGCGCGAGCGTCCACGGAAGCTTTTCCCACAGCACATCGAGAACGGGGCGATTGTGCTGTACGGACATTCCGAGATCTCCGCGCAGCAGGCCGGACCAGAAGGTGACGTACTGCTCGAGGATCGGCCGGTCGAGCCCGTAGTCTGCGCGCATCTGTGCGATGTACTTCGGGTCGAGTGACTGTTGGTCGCCGCCGTACAGATAGTTGACGGGATCACCCGGTGCCAGGTGTGGAAGTGCGAAGTTCAATGTCACCGCGGCCCACAGAACCAGCGCGTACTGTCCCGCTCGGCGCAGGGCTGGCATCAGTCCTGCGGGGCTTCCGCGTTCGCGGCGTCGACGACGTCGGAGGGCAGGAACGACCACTTGTGGACGATGCCGTAGCCGGGGGTCTCGACCCAGCCGGCGAATCGGTCGGCGCGGAAGGCCCAGGTCTCGTCCGGGTAGTACAGGGCGATGGCGGTGGGCTGACGGTTGAACAGCTCCTGCATCTCCTGCATCGCCGCGATGCGCGACTCGTTGGTCTCGGTGGCGCGCCATTTCTCGTACAGCGCATCGAATTCCGGGTAGGCAAGATCGGGGTGACTCCACAGGTTGCCCGAACGGTGCGACATGATGAACTGCGTGGAGTCGGCCACCGCGTGCGGACTGTTCGTGGTGACGTAGAGGTCGAAGTTCTTCTTTGCAGACGCATCCGAGAGAGAGCCGGCGTCGAGGGGGCTGACGACGACGTCGATACCTACCTCGGCGAAGTCCTCGGCGATCAGTTCGGCGGCGCGGACCTGCGGCGCGTCACCACCGTTGACGATCAATGTGAACGGTGCGTCCTCTCCCGCCGGGTTCTCGCGGGTGCCGTCGCCGTCGATATCCTTCCATCCGAGTGAGTCGAGCAGAGCGGTGGCCTGAGCCGGATCGTACGGGGTGGAGGCGTCCGGGTCGGCAAACGGTGCATCCGGGTGCACGTAGCCCTGGGTGCCGGGGCGGCCCTGGCCGAGGCCGACGATGTCGAGCATCTGATCCCGATCGACCGCGAAGTTCAGCGCGGCACGGAAGTCGTTCTGCGCGAAGGGCTCACGGGTGAAGTTGAGTTTCAGCTCGGGGTAGGTCAGCGGCGCCACGGTGATCGTACCGATGTCGTTCGAGGCGGTGAACTGATCGACGAGTTCCGGGGTGAGGGCGCGGTCGACGGCGTCGACCTGACCGGAGCTGAGCGCGGTGAATGCCGCCGAGGAGTCCGCGATCACCGGCATGACCAGCTCGTCGACCGTCGGAGCGCCCGCGAAATAGTCGGCGTTGGCCTCGAACCTGTACCCGGTGGTGGGGCTGTAGTCCACGAGCTCGAACGGCCCGGTGCCGATCGGGAGGTCGGTCACTTCCTTGGCCGTTGCTGGGTCGACCTTCGACCAGACGTGTTCGGGAAGCACGGGGAGATCGGCGAGCGTGACCGTGCCGAGTTCGGGGCATGCGTAGTCGCACACGAACCGGACCGAGGTCGGGCTCGTCGCTTCCACCGTCGAGATCGACGGAGTGTCGTTGACGTGATGCGTGAAGCGCCCGGTCGGGGCGGCATGCATGTAGTGGAAACTGAAGGCGACGTCGTCGGCGGTGAACGCTTCGCCGTCGTGCCAGGTGACGTCGTCGCGAAGATCGACCTCCCAGGTCGTGGGATCGACCTGCCGGACGTCGGTGGCCAGCCACGGCTGCGGGTCGGCGACGTACGGCGACGGGGAAAGCAGCTTGTCGTAGACGAGCTCGGTCATCTGGTCGGACGCACCGGCGAAGATATTGAGAGGACCGGTGTCCTTGGCGACGGCGACCGTCAGCGACTCGGCTCGAGCCGGCCCTTCCGTGGTGGACGTCGACGAGTCGGACGAGCCACATGCGGCGGCGAGCAACGCGGGGATGAGGATCAGCGCCGGGGCGGCAGAGCGTGCCGCACGAGACGGGGCCGTACTGGACCGGGTTACGGCGCGGGGGCGCCGGGTACTACGTATCACGAGGAGTCACATTCTTTCGAAGTCAAGCTTGGCTTGCCTAACTTTTGTTAGCGTGACCTTATAACACGTGTGGGGGTGGCGTGCAGGGTGTCTCCCCGTCCGGGTCGGATTGGGATCGTGCCGCGCCGAACCGTTGTCTGCGGGGGCTGCGCCGACAAGAGTTCCGATCAGGATCACCCTGCCGCGCCGGTGGGGCGAAGAGGGTGGTCACTGAGAGTCGTGAGGTGATGGTGAGTAGTCCGTCGAACGAGGCCCGGTCCGGATCCCGCGCAGTCGAGCGCGCTGTGGCGATGCTCGCATGTTTCGACGACGGCGCGACCGACCTGTCGGTCTCCTCGCTCGCGGCGCGCACCGGTCTTCCGGTGAGCAGTGCGTATCGAATAGCCCAAGCGCTCCTACGTGGTGGGCTGCTCGAGAGGGTTCCCGGCGGCGACGGCTATCGCATCGGCCCGGGCCTGATCACCCTTGCGGTACCGCCACTGGTGAGGGCGGGTGTCGACTTCTGTGCACCGCAGCTCTATGCGCTTGCGGCAGGCATCGAGATCACGACGAGTTTGGGTGTCGTGAGGTCGGATGAAGTACTCACGCTCTTTTCTGCCCGGCCTCCCGAGAAGTTCTGCGAAGCCCAGATTCCACGCGCCCGGCAACCGGTCGCGAGTAGCGTGATGGGCCGGGTGATGCTTGCGTTCTCAACGAGTTCCCGAGTGGCGGCGCCCTGCCGCGCTGAACTCGAACAGATTCGTCGGCGCGGGTTTGCAGTCGCTCCGGATGAGTCCGACTCTTCTCTGCTTACTGTAGCAGTGCCGGTGTTCGACGGCATGCGGCGGCCGTGGGGTGCAATCGGCGTGCAGGCGCAAAGGCGGAGGCTGACGGACGCCGTGGTGCGGCAGATCGTGCCTCCGATGCACCGTGCGGCCGACCGTATCGGTCGTGGGTCCGACCGCGTCGCGATCGCGCGCGAAATAAGTTCAGGCTGAGTATTTTTCGCATCGTGGAAACGGACTACCCGTGGAACCTCCGGCGAGGAAGAGTGATCGCAACGGCCCGATAGGTGGCCGAGTAGCACACAGCCCGAGGGGATGTCATGACGCTTGTACAGGAAACGCCTGTATCGACCGAACTGGCCGTACGACCGGTCGCCGGCCATATCGGCGCCGAGGTCACCGGAATCGATCTGCGAAAGCCAGTCGCAGGCAACGATGCCGAGAAGCTGCGCCGGAAGCTGCACAAGTACAAGGTGCTGTTCTTCCGCGATCAGCACATCGACCATACGCAGCAGATCGCGTTCTCCCGACACTTCGGCACAGTCACGCCGTCGCACCCGTACGACGACGAGGCGCCGGAGGGATTCCCGGAGATCCTGGCGGTCGACAGCCGCAAGTACGAACGACGCTTCGGTCGCAAGAAGTACAGCTATGACAACAAGTGGCACACCGATGTCACGGCGGTAGTGAATCCGCCGGCCGTAACGCTGCTGCGCGCACATGAGGTTCCCGAGCGCGGCGGTGACACCACCTGGACAAATCTGGTCGCTGCGTACGAAGGCCTGCCCGAATCCCTCCGCAACCTCGTCGACGGCCTGCGTGCCGAGCATCGATTCGGTGGGCGTCAACCGCAATGGTCCGCCGACAGCGACTACGGCCGCCGCGTGCAGGCCAACCCCTTCGTCACCGAACATCCCGTGGTGCGGGTGCATCCGGTGACGGGGGAGAAGGCATTGTTCGTGCAACCGGGATTCACCTCCCGCATCGTCGGGCTGTCGCCGTCGCAGAGCAATCACCTCCTCGATCTGCTGTTCGAGGAGGTCACGGCTCCCGCCTACACCGTCCGGTTCCGTTGGTTTCCCGGCAGTATCGCAGTGTGGGACAACCGCGCGACCGCGCACCTGGCACCCACCGATCTCGACCATCTCGACGTCACCCGCGTGCTGTACCGCACCACCATCGAGGGGGATGTCCCGGTGGGTCCGGACGGCCGGGAGTCCGTGTCGATCTCCGGCGCAGCATTCCGCGGCGAGGAATGAGATGACAACTTTCGCCGAACCCACGACGACCTTCGAGATCGCACCCGTCGCCGGCCATCTCGGAGCCGAAGTCGGGGGCATCGACCTCCGGAAGAGTCTCGATGCAGTCACCGTCGCGCGACTGCGAGCGGCGCTCCTCGAGCACAAGGTCCTCTACTTCCGCGGTCAGCCGCTCGATCATGCGGAACAGATCGCGTTCACCCGGTACTTCGGCCGGGTCACCAATTCGCATCCGTACAACTATGACCCGGAGTCTCCCCATAAAGAGATCCTCGAGGTCGACAGTCGAAAGTACGCGGAGCGGTCCGGCACCAAGAAGTATTCGTACGCCAACTTCTGGCACTCGGATGTTTCGGCGCTGGTCAATCCTCCCGCGATCACATTCCTGCGGTCCGAACTCGTCCCCGAGGTCGGGGGTGACACCACGTGGACCGACCTGGGTGCCGCCTACGCGAATCTGCCCGTGCCGCTGAAGAAATTCGTCGAGGGCCTGCGTGCCGAACACCGTTTCGGTGGGCGCACACCGAGGTGGGCATCCGGGAGCCGGTCGGAGCAGCATGTCACCACGGAGCCGTACATCACCGAGCATCCGGTGGTGCGCGTGCACCCGGAGACGGGTGAGCGCGGACTGTTCGTGACACCCGGCTTCACCAGTCGGATCATCGGAGTGTCCCCGCGGCAGAGTGACCGGATCCTCGACTTGTTGTTCGATGAGATCACGAATCCTGCGTACACGGTGAGAATCCGATGGGAGAACGACAGCATCGGCGTGTGGGACAACCGGATCACCGCCCATCAAGCGCCCACCGATCTCGATCACCTCGACGTGGTGCGAGTTCTGCACCGCACCACGATCGAAGGCGATGTGCCGGTCGGTGTCGACGGGCGAACATCAGTGTCCGTGGTGGGCGAGCTCTTCTACGGTAACGACTGAGGAGCAGTGAATGTCGTCGGTACTGGGAAGATCTTCGGTGGGTGCGGTCATGCTTGCGGTGATCGCGCTGGTGTCGACGGCGTGTGGTGCCGCACCCGGAAGCGTCGAAGCGGCGTCTCCGGACGGGAAAGGGTGCTCCGATACGAGGGTAGCCCGAGCAACGTCACCTTCCCGGAGCTTGCCGCGGACCTCGGATACTTCGACCGTGTTTCTCTGGAGTGGTTGGGGGACAACACCAGTGGGCCCTCGAGTATCCAGAACGCAGCCACAGGGGAGACCGACTTCGGTTCCGCGTTCCACGGCGCGATCGCGAAGCTTGCCGGAGCCGGTGCTCCACTGACCGCTGTGGTGTCGGTGAGCGGCGCGGACGGAGACACGACGGAGCACACCTTCAACGGGTACTACGTCCTCGATGGAAGCCCACTGACGTCCGCCCGGGATCTGATCGGGAAGAAGATCGGGATCAACACGCTCGGCGCCTACCACGAGTATGTGATCAAGGAATGGTTGTTCCGGTCGGGGTTGTCCGACGACGAGATCGCACAGGTCGAACTGGTCGTGGTGCCTCCGCTCAACACGGAACAGGCATTGCGGCAGGGTGCGATCGATGTGGGGAACCTCGGTGGCATCATCAAGGACGCAGCACTCGCCCGCGGCGGCCTGCGACCGTTGTTCACCGATATCGACCTCTCCGGACCTCTCTCCTACAGTGCACTCGTGTTTCGTGACGACTTCATCGCGGAGCATCCGGACGAGGTCGCCGATTTCGTGCAGGGGACCGCGCGAGCCATCCGATGGGCACAGACCCGACCGCGTGACGAGGTGATCGATCGATTCGTCTCTGTCATCGAGGCTCGGGGTCGTAGCGAGAGCACCGAATTCGTCCAGCAGTGGAAGAGTCCGGGCGTGCCCGACCCCGGCGGGCCGATCGCAGCCGACGACTTCGGGATCTGGATCGATCAGAGCGTGCGTCTCGGCATTCTGGAAGACGGCGCGGTCGACCCCGAGGATCTGTTCACCAACGAGTACAACCCGTACGCGAACGGGACGTTCCCACCGGACGCGGGACCCGACGGGAATGCGCTGGCAGCCGGATAGTGGGAATCCGGCGATATGTCCCGGGACGCTTCGGCGTCCCGGGACACATGCATGTCGGCCGTCTGTAGGTCAGAAGGCGTTGATCAGCGGGCGGCCGATCAAAAAGCGTCAGGACGCCCCGGGCCCACGTTGCGGCTGTTGCGGGTGCGTAGATTCATCACGTAGTCGGACGGAGCTCCGGCGATCTCTGCAGCGTCGGCCATGACACCCAGATAGCGGGCCGACGGAAGTCCACCTTCGTATCCGTCGACGACGTACAGCCAGGCCAGAATGGGGCCGTCGGCCGTGTCGATGCGGACTCGGATCTTGCGGTGGAAGCCGAGTTCGGCGCCTTCCCAGCGGTCGAGGCTGCGTTCGTCGTCCTCCGGTACGTCGTAGAGCACGACGAAGACCTTGGACTCAGGATCCTCGACGACCGTCGCCAACGCGCCTTCCCAGCCGATGTCGGCGCCGGCGAAGGTCAGCCGCCACCCGTGCAACCAGCCGGTACCGGACATCGGCGAATGCGGGCAGCGCGTCAGCATCTGCTCTGGATGCATGTTGGACCCGTAGGCGGCGTAGATCGGCACGTCCTCAAGGCTAACGGTTCGGTCTCGATCGCACCGTGCCGGGCACTGCCTGCTGTGACGGAGCCGTCGGCGCGCTCGGGCGGTCTGTCTGCACTGTGCCCCCGCTGTGGCATAGCGTTGTCACGGGAGTTCGCACACCCCCGCGGACGCCCGTGTTCGGCCCGATACCCTTATTCGGAATCGATACAGAGGAGAACAATGACTCGGATTGTCATCATCGGCGGCGGACCCGCCGGTTACGAGGCCGCGCTCGTGGCAGCGCAGTACGGCGCGTCGGTGGCTCTGATCGATTCGGATGGCGTCGGCGGCGCATGTGTTCTCTTCGACTGCGTCCCGTCCAAGACCTTCATCGCGTCCACCGGTATCCGTACCGACATGCGGCGCGCCACCGATCTCGGAATCGAACTCGAACGCACGTCCGTCGCGCTGCCGCAGGTGCATGCGCGTGTCAAGAGTCTTGCGCGTGCGCAGTCGGCCGACATTCGCACGAGACTCGAGGCCGCGGGCATCGCGCTGCTGTCCGGACACGGTGAGCTGATCGACCCCGAGGTCGGGATGGCCGCGCACAAGGTCCGCGCCAATCTGTTCACCGGTGAGGACAAGGTCCTCGACGCCGATGTGGTGCTCATCGCGACCGGTGCGAGTCCGCGTGTGCTTCCGAACGCCGAACCGGACGGCGAACGCATCCTGACGTGGCGTCAACTCTACGACCTCGACAGGCTTCCTGAGCACCTCGTCGTGGTCGGTTCAGGTGTGACCGGCGCGGAGTTCGTGTCGGCATACACCGAGGTCGGGGTTCAGGTCACCGTGGTCTCCAGCCGCGACCGCATCCTGCCCCACGAGGACGAGGACGCTGCACTCGTGCTCGAAGATGTGCTCACCGAACGCGGCGTCACGCTCGTCAAGCACGCGCGCGCCGATTCGGTCGAACGCACCGAGAGCGGCGTCCGTGTGCTTCTGTCGGATGGCCGCGTCGTCGAGGGCAGCCACGCCCTCATGACGGTCGGATCGGTCCCGAACACCCAGGGTCTCGGACTCGACAAGGTGGGTCTCGAACTCGACCGGGGTGGCTATCTGCATGTCGACCGTGTGTCGCGCACGTCGGTGCCCGGAATCTATGCGGCCGGCGACTGCACGGGCCTGCTGCCACTCGCCTCGGTCGCCGCGATGCAGGGACGTATCGCGATGTACCACGCGCTCGGCGAGGGTGTGAGCCCCATCAAGCTCAAGACGGTGGCGGCGGCTGTGTTCACCCGGCCCGAGATCGCGGCCGTCGGTGTCACCCAGGCCACCATCGACAAGGGCGAGATCCCTGCCCGCACGGTGATGCTGCCGCTCAACACGAACCCGCGGGCGAAGATGTCCGGGTTGCGACGCGGCTTCATCAAGATCTTCTGCCGCCCCGCGACCGGTGTGGTGATCGGCGGTGTCATCGTCGCGCCCAACGCATCCGAGCTCATATTGCCGATCGCACTGGCGGTGCAGAACAACCTCAACGTGACCGACCTCGCGCAGACCTTCTCGGTGTACCCGTCGCTGAGCGGGTCGGTGACCGAGGCTGCGCGTCAGCTGATGCGGCACGACGACCTGGACTGATCGGCGGGTCACGCACGATGACGGCGCTGGGAGTTGACTCTCCCCTCAGGGGAGGGCAGACGGTGAAATGCATGAGCACCTTCACAGCACGGAGTACCTCCGTAACTCAGAGCATCTTTCCCGTCGTCCCGGTCGCCGACCTTCGCCGCAGCCGCGACTTCTACGCCGGCCTCCTGGGGCTGGTTGTCGTGTACGACAGCGACTGGTACGTACAGCTGCACTCGCCGATCACCGAATCGGTGCAGCTCGGGCTCGTCATACAAGACCACGAGACGATCCCGGAGGGCTTTCGCGGATCGCCTGTAGGAGTGCTCGTCTCGGTAGAGGTCGACGACGTCGACGCTGTCCACGCGTGTGCGGTAGCAGCAGAACTGCCCATCGCCCTGAGTCTGCGCAGCGAGGACTTCGGGCAGCGACACTTCATGACCGTCGACCCCGACGGCCTGCTGGTCGATGTGATCACGGTGATTCCGTTCGCGGAGGACCGGTGAGTCCCGTCACGGTAGGCACTGTCACGACATGACCGATCGGACACCGTGGATGAGCATCGGTGAGTTCGCGCAGGCGTGCCGACTCACCGTGAAGGCCCTACGTTACTACGACCGCGAGGAACTGCTGACCCCCGGGCGGGTCGATCCGCACACCGGATACCGGTACTACGCGCCTGCCCAACTCGCGACGGCCCTGCGGATCGGTCTGCTCCGCCGGGCCGGAGTCTCGATCGCCTCGATCCGGCGCATCGTCGACGATCCGGCGCGCAGTGCGGATGTGCTGGCCGTCGAGCGTGCCCGGATCGAGCATGAGGCCGAGCGGGCGTTGCGCTCGCTCGCCCTCGTCGGGTCGCTCGAAGAGATTGCCGCGACGGAACTTCCCGTTCGGGTGCGCCGCATCGACGATCAGGTCGTGCTGTGGCGCGAAGGCAGCGCCGACGTGGACGACCTCGACCGCACTGTTGCCGCCTCGATCGAGAGTCTCCTGGTGGATGCTGCCGTGCTCGGCGTCGACACGGATGCGCCGGTGGTCGGACGGTACCCGGTGGTCCTCGAGGGAACTGTCGACTTCGGGGTGGGGATCGAGGTCGCACCCGATGTCGGTGCCGACGCTGTCCTCATGCCGGGTGGACTCTTCGCTGCCGTGGACTTCACCGGACCTGCGTCACTCCTGCCCGTCGCCTACCACGCCCTGTTCGCAGACCTCGCGGCCCGCGGAGTCGAGGCCGTGGGTCCGGTGCGCGAGTACTACCTCACCGACCCGGCAGAGGTCGGAGCCGAGAACATGCTCACGAGGGTCGTGCACCACGTGTCCGACCCTGACGCGAAGCGGTCGACATCCCCGCGGTAAACCTTATGGTGCATATTACAGTAATGACCTAGTCTCGGTCTCGTTCAGACGGGGATGCCGGGAGGTGCCAATGTTTCGAGGAAGACTGTCGCGGACGAAACGCAGCATCGATGCGGCGGCCGTCGCGGTATGTTCCGTCCTGATGCTGAGCGCGTGCGGCGGATCGGATTCCGGTAGCGCAGGAAATGATCCGGCGGAGGTCGGCGAACCGGTGGCGGGCGGTGTCGCGACCGTCATTCAGATGGGTGAGCCGCGCACTCTCGACCCCGCGGCGATGAGCAATACGTATGCGGGTTCGTCCCTGCTGGGAAACGCGCTGTACGGCACACTCATGACCACCGACGTCGACACCCTCGAGATCGAATACGGATTGGCCACCGACTTCTCGAGCGACGACGGCGGCGCCACGATGGTGCTGTCACTGCGACCCGACGTGACGTTCTCCGACGGCACACCGCTCGACGCCGAGGCAGTCAAGTTCAACTGGGATCGGTTGCGCGACCCCGACACCGCGTCGGGATCGATCGGTGAGGCATCACAGATCGCGTCGACCGAGGTGCTCGACCCCATGACGCTCGAAGTCACGTTGGTCGCACCGAACCCGAACTACGCGCACAGCGTGATCGTCAGTTCGATGAACTGGATCGCATCCCCGGACGCGTTGCAGCAGGGCGCGGCGTCGTTCGACGAGAACCCGATCGGTGCAGGTCCTTTCACGCTGGCGAACTGGTTCAGACAGGACGTCATCGAGCTCGAGAAGAACCCGAACTACTGGGATGCGCCCCGGCCGTACCTGGACGGACTCACGCTCCGCGCGTCTGCCGACACCACGCAACGGCTCAACTCGATCACCACCGGCGGCGCCGACCTGGCCTCGGACAGCAACTGGAGCACCCTCGCTACAGCGGAAGACGCAGGAACGGCGGCCGAGGTCGTGCCGATGGGCGGCCACGACACGGAAGCTGCACAGCAACTGTTCGATGAATTGGCGGCCGAGGGGAAGCCGGTGTCGTTCACCTTCACGACATTCCCGACCGTGGAGAACAAAGCGGTCGCGGAGACCACACAGGCACAGCTGAGGGCTTTCGACAACGTCGAGGTCGAGGTCCTCGACTTCCCCGCCGCATTCGCGCGGTTCGGTACGCGCGACTTCGACATGATGGTCCACGGCGTGACCATTCAGGACCCCGATCATTCCCTGTGGTCGAGCTTCCACTCGGCGTCCGAGGGGAACATCGTGGGAATCGATGATCCCGACCTCGACGCGGCGCTCGACGCCGGTCGTGTCGGCCCCACCGTGGACGAGCGCGAGGCGGCCTACGCCGTCGTGCAGGAACGCCTGGCCGAGCTGATCCCGGGTGCGTGGTACGTCCGGCCCGCGCCGGCGGTTCTCATAGGTGACGACATGCACGGGGTCCGGCTGTCCGGTCTCGGTGCGCCCATTCCCGATGGCATGTGGCTCACCGGCTAGCCGGACCTCCGGGTCAGGCCCAGTCGTACGTGCGCTCGACCGCCTTGTTCCAGGCCGAGTAGAGACTTTCGCGCTGTTCCGCGGCCATGGTGGGTTTCCAGGTCTTGTCGGCCGCCCAGTTCCGCCGGATGTCGTCTTCGCCGCTCCAGTATCCGACGGCGAGTCCGGCGGCATAGGCCGCGCCGAGCGCGGTGGTCTCCGGCACGATCGGACGCACGACCGGAACCGCGAGCATGTCGGATTGGAACTGCATGAGCAGCTCGTTCGCGACCATCCCGCCATCGACCTTGAGGGTGCTCAGGTCCACCTGGGAGTCGGCGCGCATCGCTTCGAGCACCTCCCGCGTCTGGAAGGCCGTGGACTCGAGAGCGGCCCGCGCCAGGTGCCTCTTGTCGACGAAACGAGTGAGACCGGCGATCACCCCGCGTGCGTCAGGACGCCATCGAGGGGCGAACAGACCCGAGAACGCAGGCACGATGTAGGCACCGCCGTTGTCGGGAACAGACGCCGCGAGCGTCTCGATCTCCGCGGCAGAGTCGATGATGCCGAGATTGTCACGTAGCCACTGCACCAGCGATCCGGTCACCGCGATCGAACCCTCCAGGGCGTAGACGGCGTCCGCATCGCCGATGCGGTAGCACACGGTGGTGAGCAGGCCGTGCTTGCTGTGCACCGGCGTCGTCCCGGTGTTCAGGAGAAGGAAATTTCCTGTGCCGTAGGTGTTCTTCGCTTCCCCAGGAGACAGACACGCTTGGCCGAAGGTCGCGGCCTGCTGGTCGCCGAGGATTCCGGCCACGGGCACCCCCGCGAGCGGGCCACGCTCGCGTGCATGTCCGTACACCTCGGAGGAACTGCGAATCTCCGGCAGCACGGACATCGGGATACCGAAGTCCTCACAGATCTGCGGATCCCACTGCAGGGTCTCGAGATCCATCAGCATCGTGCGCGAGGCGTTGGTCACGTCCGTGACGTGGACGCCCGGCGGGTTTCCGTCCTGTCCGCGGCCGCCGGTGAGGTGCCACAGGATCCAGGTATCGACCGTGCCGAAAGCGAGGTGGCCCGCCTCGGCGTTCTCCCGCGCTCCGTCGACATTGTCGAGGATCCACCGGACCTTCGGCCCGGAGAAGTAGGTGGACAGCGGCAGCCCCGTCGTGGCCCGATACCGGTCGGGGCCGGCGTCTCCCGCCAGTTGCTCCACCAGTCGGTCGGTCCGGGTGTCCTGCCACACGATCGCGTTGTACACCGGCTTTCCGGTGGCGCGATCCCACACGACAGTGGTCTCACGTTGGTTGGTGATCCCGATCGCCGCGATGTCCTTCCTGCGCAGATCCGCCTTTGCGAGTGCTGCAGCACCCACCTCGCGAGTGTTGAGCCACAGTTCCTCGGGATCATGCTCGACCCAGCCCGCCTGCGGGAAGATCTGCCGGTGTTCCTTCTGCGCAACCGACACGACACGCCCGTCGTGGTCGAAGATGATGCATCGGCTGGACGTGGTGCCCTGGTCGATCGCGGCGATGTACTGGTTCACGGGAATCCTCGAGGTGTCGAAACGGTGTTCACTGGCACAGCACTGTGCGGTCGAACCTACTAGCGTTGTGCAGGACATGTCGGCGACTGAGGGAGCGGTGCGGTGACCAACCAATCAGGTGTACAGATTCTCGGTCCGCAGCAGCGCGAGGAAGCATGGCGACGCCTCGGCGGCGACCAGTTCGACGTCGTGGTGATCGGTGGTGGGGTTGTCGGGGCGGGGGCCGCACTCGACGCCGCGACCCGCGGCCTGCGCGTGGCACTCGTCGAGGCCCGGGACTTCGCGTCGGGCACGTCGAGTCGGTCGTCGAAGATGTTTCACGGGGGTCTGCGATACCTCGAGCAACTGGAGTTCGGCCTGGTACGTGAGGCGTTGCGCGAACGCGAACTGTCGCTGTCGACACTCGCGCCGCACCTGGTCAAGCCGCTGAAGTTCCTGTTCCCGCTCACTCACCGCGGATGGGAGCGGCCGTACATGGCGGCCGGCATCTTCCTGTACGACCGGATGGGCGGAGCGAAATCCGTGCCCGCGCAGAAACACCTGACGCGCGCAGGCGCGCTGAGAATGGCGCCGGGACTCAAACGCAACTCCCTCGTCGGCGGGATCCGCTACTACGACACGGTCGTCGACGATGCCCGCCACACCATGACGGTCGCGCGGACGGCGGCCCAGTACGGCGCGGTCGTGCGAACCTCGACCCAGGTCGTCGGGTTCCTGCGCGAAGCCGACCGGGTGTCGGGTGTGCGGGTGCGTGACAGTGAGGACGGCTCCGTCACCGAAGTGCGCGCCCACGTGGTCATCAACGCGACCGGCGTGTGGACCGACGAAATCCAGGCGTTGTCGCGCCAACGTGGCCGGTTCCGGGTGCGCGCGTCGAAGGGCGTGCACATCGTGGTCCCGCGCGACCGAATCGTGAGCGACTCGGCGATCATCCTGCGGACCGAGAAGTCGGTGTTGTTCGTCATCCCGTGGGGAAACCACTGGATCATCGGCACCACCGACACCGACTGGAACCTCGATCTGGCACACCCCGCCGCGACGAAGGCCGACATCGACTACATCCTCGACCACGTCAACAGCGTCCTTGTCGTCCCGATCACCCACGACGACATCGACGGGGTCTACGCAGGCCTGCGCCCGTTGCTTGCGGGGGAGAGCGACGAGACGTCGAAACTGTCGCGCGAACATGCGGTCGCGCGAGTCTCGCCCGGGCTGGTGGCGATCGCCGGCGGCAAGTACACGACCTACCGTGTGATGGCCGAGGACGCGGTGGATCTGGCGGCCGAGGACATTCCGTCGCGCATCGCGCCGTCGATCACGGAGAAGGTGCCGCTCCTGGGTGCGGACGGGTACTTCGCCCTGGTCAATCAGACGATGCACCTCGCCGAGCAGCACAGGCTCCACCCGTACCGGGTCAAGCACCTTCTCGACCGGTACGGATCACTGATCGACGACGTACTCGCGTGCGCGGACGGCCGGCCCGAACTGCTCGAGCCGATCACCGACGCTCCGCTGTACCTCCAGGTGGAGGCCGTCTACGCGGCAGCCGCAGAGGGAGCGCTGCATCTCGAGGACATCCTCGCCCGCCGTACCCGGATCTCGATCGAGTATTCGCACCGGGGCATGCACTGCGCGGAACAGGTCGCGCATCTGGTGGCGCCGATCCTCGGCTGGGACGAGGCAGCGGTGGACCGGGAGGTCGAGACGTATCGGGCCCGGGTCGAGGCGGAGATCGAGTCGCAGAGCCGGCTGGACGACGAATCCGCTGATGCGTTGCGCGTCGCGGCTCCGGAGGCGCGCGCGGAGATCCTCGAACCGGTGCCTGTGAAGTGAGACGCGGTGCCTGTGATGATCAGTGGGTGAACAGCACCTTGACCACCACGACCATTGCACCGACCAGGGTCAGCGCAGCCGCGGTCATCAGCAGTCGAGTGCTGGGACGCTCACCGTTGAGCCGTCCGATCACGAACGCGATGCCGCCGATCCGCACAAGCACCGCGAGTTCCGCAAGCAGCTGAGCGGTACGCGGCTCGATCCAGCCGAGCCACCCGATCGCGAGGACGACGCACGGGACGACCGCCGAGGTGAGGATGGGCACTGAGTCTCGTACTTCCGCCCGCCGCTCGGCGGTGGTGAGGCGGCTTCTCTGTCGGACGCTGTGTCCCACCGATTCCGCGAAGGCGTGTGCCACGAACGTCGACAGGGCGGTGCCGAGGACGATCGCGATTCCGACGTAGTTCGGCCCCGGGACGATCGGGATGAGCACCGCCAGCACCAGCACGTTGCCGTAGACGTACGCGCTGATGCGGCTGGCGGCATTGTTGCGGTCGAGTGGCGTAGCTCGGGAGAACAACGGCCCGTGGAGTAGTGCGTTGGCGTCGAGTCCCATACCGACCAGCGTGGCAGGTGCCGGCGAAAATCTCAGCGTTGTGACAATCTCAGTGTTGTTCGGAAAGGTCCGGGCTGTAGTGCATGGGGGAGTCGCGGCGGTCTATCGGTGGCAGGTTCCGGGCGGGGGTGTGCACGAGCGGGGTATTCGCGGTGATGCGGCCGGATGCGCGATCCCACCCGGCGCGGGCGCGCGGGTGGTAGCGGTACCGCCAGGGCACCAGCCGGTTGCCGAGCCCGATGGCCCGGCCGATCAGTCGGTGGAGTTTCTCCTCGCGGGGGCTCCAGCTGTATCCGAGGAGGTCGCGCACGGGCTGGTCGTACAGGCCCACGGTGAGCCAGATGAATCCGCGGGTGACCGGTGGGCGCACGATCTTCCACACCGATTCGGGGAACCAGCGCATGAACGGCGGCCGGTCGAGGTTCGACAGGTCGAGAACGTCGCGTGTGGCCTTGTTGTCTTCGAGGACGTTGCGGCACATGTCGTCCCAGTACTCGACGAACGACTCCCACGATCCGGGGACGGACTTCATCGACATGCCGTAGAGCCGATACCACTGGACGTGTTCGTCGAACAGTCGGTGCTTCTGCTCGAGGGCGAGCGGTCCCTCGAACCATTCGATGGAGATCACGAGACTGTAGAAGAACGTGGCGTGCGCCCAGTAGAAGGTGCCGGGGTCGAGCGCGTGGTACTTGCGGCCCAACTTGTCGACGCCCTTGATCGTGTTGTGGTAACCGCGAACCTGTTTGGCCGTCTCAGGTGCGCGTTCGCCGTCGAAGACGACCCCGTAGATCGGGTACAGCGACCGGTAGAGCCGTTCGAATCGCTCGTCGAAGAACTGCGAGTGATCCTCGACGCCGGCGCCGAGTCCGGGGTGCATGTTCTGCATCGACCCGGCCCACGGGCCGAACAGCATCCCGCGCCATCCGCCGAAGTACTTCCAGGTCAGTGAATCGGGCCCGAGAGGAAGGGGATCGTTCTCGGTTGTGGTGGACTCGGCGTCCTGCGGAGATCTCTGACTACGCATGTTGTCAGAGTAGGATCCGGTAGACACGTAGTCAACGACAGGAATTGCACACGGTGGACACCACGCGCCGAAGCTGGGCGGGAATCGGCCTCGACGAACGCCGGCGTGTCCGCAGGGTACGTCTCCTCGACGCGGGGATCTCCCTCATCGGCGCTCCCGACGGATCCGTCGCGAATGTGCGCGCGGTGTGCCGGGCTGCCGAACTCACCGAACGTTACTTCTACGAGAGCTTCACCGACCGCGACGCATTCGTCCGAGAGGTGTACGGACTCGTGGGCGAACGTGCCCGCGATGCACTCGTCGCAGCAGTGACCTCGGCGGAGCACACCCGCCGGGCAGAAGCGGCGGTCCGGGCCTTTGTGGCCCTGATGGTCGACGAACCGGCGATGGGTCGCGTGCTTCTGCTCGCGCCGTTGCGCGAACCCGCGATCAGCGGGAGAGGCGTCGAACTGGCGCCGGTGTTCGTCTCGCTCGTCAGCGCCCAACTCACCGAGATCGGCGACGACGCCGTCCGTCACATGGTGGCCGTGGGGCTCGTCGGAGCCCTGACCAGTTTGTTCATGGGATATCTCGACGGGGCGATCACCGTCCCGCGGGAGACGTTCGTGCACCACTGCGTTGCACTTCTCGAGCGGGCCGCGCACGACGCTCAGCGCGACGGCTGACACCCGGGACAGCGGTAGACCACACGTTCGGCATCGGATGCACCGGCGAGGGTTCCCGATTCGATAGGTAGTCCGCACCGCAGACACGGTTTGCCGCGGCGTCCGTACACCCACAGCTGACGACCTCGTCGCGGATCGCCGGTCGTCACCCTCTGGGGCCTGTTCCGGTTGGTGTGCAATACGCGGTGTGCGAGTTCGGCCCACGCGGCCGGGTCGCCGGCCTCTCGTACGGGTGTTGCGGGATCGACTCCGCGTAGGAAACACAGTTCACTGCGGTAGACGTTGCCTACGCCGGCCATGATGCGTTGGTCGAGTAGCGCAAGCCCGATCGGACGTGCAGGCTCACGCATGAGATTCGCGGCCGCAACCGCCGGATCCCAGTCCGGCCCGAGGAGGTCCGGACCGAGGTGCCCGACCGCGTCTGTTTCCTTCTCGTGAGGGAGTACCTCGACGAAACCGAGGTCGAACCCCACCGCCTGTACCCGTTCGGTGCCGAGCACTGCACGGGCCTGGAAACCCGGCTTGCGCCAGCGGGTTCCGCGCTCGTACACGTGCCATTGCCCGTCCATCATCAGATGCGAGTGAAAGGTGTGTTGTGGCAGGCGAACCAGAATGTGCTTGCCGCGCGAGGCGACTTCCTCCACCGTCTCACCGGTGAGATCGGTCGTTGCGAACCGCGGGACTCGGAAATCGCTCTCGGTCAGGATATTTCCCGCGAGTACCGCGTGCAGCCGTGCGGCCGTCTGGAATGCCGTGTCGCCCTCGGGCATGTCAGGACCTCAACCGATACCCGCGTGGTGTCGCGGAGAACCCGGCCTCGCCGAGCAGTTCCGCGAGGACATGACCGTGGATCGAGGCGCCGTCGATCTTCTCGACGACGATCTTGTCGACGCCACCGTTCTTGACGGTGTGGGCGAGCGACGCGAACGCGGTGCGTAGTCGTCCGGGATCGTCGGTGAAGGTGAGCAGGGTCCGCCCACCGCGCTCGACGAACATCACGAGACTGCCGTCGACCAGCACCACAAGGCCACCCGCTTTCCGTCCCGGCCGATGCTTCGACGTGTTTGCGGTCTCCGCCGTGGCTTTCGGCCAGGGGAGTGCGGCACCGTACGGGTTGGCGGGATCGCACGCGGCGAGCGTCACCGCCTCGGTGCGGGTGTGGCGACCTTCGAGGGAATCGGAGAACGAGCGCAGCCGATCCACCACGTCGGGAGTCGAGAACTGAGCTCCGCCGAGCGAATCGACGAAATACCCCCGCCGGCACCGACCTGTCTCCTCGAATCGGCTGAGCACCTTGTACATGAGCGCGAAACCACCCGGAACGGATTCGCTCGTCACGGCACCTCGGGTCACCACCCCGTACCGCTCGAGGAACAGCTCGGCGGTGGTGTGTGCCCGCACCGTCGGATCGGTGTCGCGCTCGGGCAGCAGCGACCAGCGGCCGGCCACCGTGGGCGGCCCCGACCGCGACGGAACGACCGGACGCGCCCGGTACATGCGGGCGCGGGGAGCCCTCCGCGGCGTGCGGTGCGCCGGCGTGGCGCGCGACGTGTCGCCGATGAGGGCGCGCAACGGTGCGAGCGTGTCGCCGGCGATGTGCCCACTCCACACCAGATCCCACATCGCTGCAGCCAGAGCCGTGTCGGTGGCGTCCGGTTCGAGCGCTTTCACCGCATCTCCGAGCTGCCTGAAGAAGTATGCGCCGCCACCTGAGAGGGACTCGAGAATCGCCCGGTGGAGACCGGTCATCTCGATGTCCTCGGCAGGTGCGAGCGTGGCGGGAGCGAGGTCGGCGGGATGCAGCGCGATCCAGCCGTCTTTCCCTGAGATCGAGCCGGCACCGGACCAGACGATCTCGCCGTTCGACGTCAACTCGTCGAGCATGGCGGGTGAGTAGTCGCGCACGCGCGGCGCGAGGATCAGCGGTTCGAGGGCGCTCGCGGGGACGGGTACACCCGCGATCTGCTCGGCGACGGCCGCGACACCGTCGAGACCGTAGAGTGCGCTCGCGCCCGGTCCCCGCCCGAGGTGATGCCAGTCGGGCAGGAACCGGCCGAGGGTCGCGGTGCTCACCGGCTCGACCTCGTGGCGTGCCGCGGCCAGGGAGCGTCGACGCAGACGGCGCAGGACCTCGCTGTCGCACCACTCGGGTCCGGTGGCGCCGGGACGGAACTCACCCGAGGTGACGCGCCTCTCGTCGGTCAACCGCTGCAGAACGGATTCGACGACGGCAGTGCCGAGACCGAAGCGGGCCCCCACCGCCTCCGAAGTGAACGGCCCGTGCGTCCGGGCGTGACGGGCGACGAGATCGCCGAGCGGATCCGCGACCGGTTCGACGAACGCCGTGGGCACTCCGATAGGCAAGGGCACACCGAGAGCATCACGCAGACGTGATGCGTCTTCGATTGCAGCCCACCATTTCTCGCCCGCGTAGGACACCTGCAGCACGCGTCGCTGCGCCGACAGGTCGGCGAGCCACGGACCCGGATCGTCGGTGCTGCGCTCCCGCAGTTCGGAGTCGGTCAGCGGCCCCAGCAGACGCAGCAGATCCGCGACCCCCTCCGCATCCCGAGCGCGCCGCTCCGACACCAGGCGCTGCAATTCGAGCTCGGCTTGATCGATCACGTCGGCGTCGAGGAGTTCGCGCAGCTCGACCCGGCCGAGCAACTCGGCGAGCAACGTCGAATCCAGGGAGAGCGCCGCCGCACGCCGCTCGGCGAGCGGGCTGTCGCCCTCGTAGAGGAACGCGCCGACGTAGTCGAACAGCAGCGAGGTCGCGAATGGCGACGCCGTGGGGGTCTCGACCTCGACGAGCCGGATCTGCCGCCGCGCCAGACGGCCGAGAAGCTCACGCAGCGCGGGGAGGTCGTAGACGTCCTGCAGGCATTCGCGCACCGTCTCGAGCAGGATCGGGAAACTCGGGTACCGGCGGGCCACATCGAGCAGTTGCGCGGAACGCTGCCGCTGCTGCCACAGCGGTGCTCGCTTGCCGGGGTTGCGCCGCGGCAGCAGCAACGCGCGCGCCGAACATTCACGGAACCGGGACGCGAACAGGGACGAGCCACCCACCTGCTCGGTAACCAGATCTTCGATCTCGTCGTGGTCGAAGACGAAGATGTCGGCGCCCGGTGGGTCGTCCTCGGTGTCGGGCAGCCGGACGATGATGCCGTCGTCGGACGGCGACGGATGAGCTTCGATGCCGAAGCGGTCGAGCAGGCGCGCCCCGACCGCGAGTGCCCATGGTGCGTGGACGCGCAGACCGAACGGGGAATGCAGGACGAGACGCCAGTCGCCGAGTTCGTCGCGGAAACGCTCGACGACGAGGGTGCGGTCGGTGGGGAGTTGGCCGGTGGCTGTGCGTTGCTCGCCGAGGAGGCCGATCAGATTCGCGGTCGCGTAGTCGTCGAGCCCACCGGCCCGGCATCGCGCGCCGGCGTCGTCGGGCGCCGCGTGGCCGAGCTCGCGGATGAACGCACCGAGCGCCGCGCCGAGCTCGGCAGGGCGGCCTTGGTTGTCTCCGTGCCAGAACGGTAACCGCCCGGCGCGGCCGAACGCGGGGGACACGAGCACCCGATCGAACGTGATCTCTTCGATTCGCCAGCTCGTCGCGCCGAGCGCGAACACATCGCCGACCCGCGATTCGTAGACCATCTCCTCGTCGAGTTCCCCGACACGGGTGTTCTTCTCGCCCACCATGTACACGGTGAACAGGCCACGGTCGGGGATGGTTCCGCCTGAGGTGACGGCGAGGCGTTGCGCTCCGGGCCGGCCGGTCAGCGTGCCGTCGGTGCGGTCCCACACGACACGGGGGCGCAGTTCGGCGAACTCGTCCGACGGATAGCGGCCCGAGAGCAGATCGAGCACCGATTCGAAGACACCCCGCGACAGGGACGCGAACGACCCGCTCCGCCGGACGGTGTCGAACCAGTCGTCGACACCGATGGGTTCGAGTGCGGCTGCCGCCACCGTCTGCTGCGCGAGGACATCGAGAGGGTTTGCCGGGGCCCGCAGGGCCTCGATGTGTCCGGCGACCATCCGCTCGACGGTGACGGCGCAATGGATGAGGTCGGTGCGGTGCTTGGGAAACAGCACTCCGCGCGAGGTCTCACCGACCTGGTGCCCGGCACGGCCGACTCGCTGCAGCCCGCTCGCCACCGACGGTGGTGCCTCGACCTGGATGACGAGGTCGACCGCGCCCATGTCGATACCGAGTTCGAGGCTCGAGGTCGCCACGACGCAGCGCAGCCGGCCCGACTTCAGGTCGTCTTCGATGAGAGCTCGTTGGTCTTTGCTCACCGAACCGTGGTGGGCACGGGCGAGGACGGGTTCGGCGCCGTAGGTCACCTCGGTGGACGCACCCAGGAGCGCGGGTGGTGCGGCCTCGCGGTCGACGGAGCTGCCGGTGCGTTCGGCGTAGATCTCGTTGAGCCGGCCCGTCAACCGCTCGGACAGTCGCCGCGAATTCGCGAACACGATCGTCGAACGGTGAGCGGTGACGAGATCGACGATCTGTTCCTCGACGTGCGGCCAGATGGATCCGGCCTGCGGAGTCGGTGACTCCGAAGCGCCTCCGACGCCCGTTAAACTCCCCGTCGCTTCGCTCGCCCCTGACACGCCCAGCTCCGTCATGTCCTCGACGGGAACCTGGACGGTCAGGTCCCAGGTCTTGACTGCAGGTGGGGCCACGATCCGGATGGGTGCGCCGCCGACGAGGAAGCGCCCCACCTCTTCGCGTGGGCGCACGGTTGCGGACAGCCCGATTCGCTGCGCGGGCTTCGGCAACAGCAGGTCGAGACGCTCGAGGGACAGTGCCAGATGCGCGCCGCGTTTGGTTCCGGCGACAGCGTGCACTTCGTCGACGATCACCGATTCGACGCCGGCGAGGCTCTCGCGGGTGGCCGAGGTGAGCATGAGGAACAGCGACTCGGGGGTAGTGATGAGGATGTCGGGGGGAGTGCGGGCAAGCTTGCGGCGGTCGGCCTGCGAGGTGTCGCCCGAGCGGACACCCACGGTGATCTCGGGTGGCGTCAATCCGAGCCGTTTCGCGGTCTGCGTGATGCCGACGAGCGGCGACCGGAGGTTGCGTTCGACGTCGACCCCGAGCGCCTTCAGGGGAGAGATGTAGAGCACCCGGGTGCGGTGTTCGCGCGGGGCATCGGTTGTCTCGGGGCGTGCAGCGAGCCTGTCCAGTGACCACAGGAACGCAGACAGTGTCTTACCCGAACCTGTGGGTGCGACGACGAGAGTATGCGCACCCGACGAGATCGCATCCCAGGCGCCGAGCTGGGCGGGTGTGGGTGCGTCGAAAGCGCCGTCGAACCACTCCCGGGTGGGAGCGGAGAAACGGGCGAGGACGTCGGTCACCACTCCATGGTGCACCCGACGTCCGACAGGTTCGCGAACTACGCGGCGCCTCTACTCCAGAGCGAACATGGCGAGCTGCGGGCAGTGCGCATCGGCCCAGTAGTTCCTGCCGTTCTGCATCAACCGGCGGACGAGTTCGTGCGCTGCGGGTCGCCATGGGAGCGCATCGAATTGCTCGCGACTCGCCGGCGTCTCACTCCACCCGATCGACACCTGCTCGCCGCTACGGTGGACGCTCAGTGCCGAGGAGCTTGCGGTGATCCGGTCGATATCGGCGCCGCACGACTGCTCGAGGACGCGTGTGTCGACAGTCACGAAGCCGCCCACCCGCCTGTCCTCGCGGATGCTGGTGTCGACGTACAAGCACGCAATTTCCTGGTCACCGGCATGGACACTGATCATGCGATGGCCCTCGTCCGATGCACCGACGGAGGGCAGACACACGACGGACCAGTACTCGCGTTCGCTGATGCGTGCATTGTCGATCGTCGAGCGGACGTAGTCGCGCAACCAGGCGGTGACGAAGTCGAACTCGGGGTAGAGCTCGAGCTCCCGATACCGGGTATCGCGCAGCGGAAGATCGGTACCGGACTCTGGCGTACGCATGTTCACGCCCCGATTATGGCGTGTTCTCTGCCACGGCGGCACCGAGGTGCGGATAGGGCTGGTCGCGGGGTCGGTCGGTTGGCTCTTCGTCACAGGACAGCCCCTGGGTTGAGGATCGAACGGGGATCGAGGGCGTTCTTGATCAGGCGGGTCAACGCCATGACGTCGGGGCCCACCTGAGCGGGTAGCCAGGGTTTCTTGAGCCTGCCCACACCGTGCTCCCCGGTGATGGTGCCACCGAGGTCGATCGCGAGGTCCATGATCTGACCGAAGGCAGCGTGTGCTCGCTCAGTCATCTTCTCGTCCGCGGGGTCGTAGACGATCAGCGGGTGGGTGTTTCCGTCTCCGGCATGCGCGATCACCGCAACCGTCACCGCGTTGAGGTCGGCGATCTCCGCAACTCCCGCGACGAGTGCGGGGAGCATCGGCAACGGCACTCCGACATCCTCGAGGAGGAGGCTCCCGAGGCGTTCGACCGCGGGAATTGCCATCCGCCGCGCCGCTGTGAACGCCTCGCCTTCGTCGGGGTCGGACGTGTCGAACACGTCGTGGGCCCCGGCATCCCGGCATGCGCGGACCATCACCTCGATCTCGTGTGCCGCGGCCGCACCCGGGGCGTCGGACCGTGCGATCAGCATGGCCTCGGCACCGCGGTCCAGGTCCATCCGCAGTGCGTCCTCGACCGCGTTGATCGTGGTGCGGTCCATGAACTCGAGCATTGCGGGACGGAGGGTCGCGGTGATCGCGATGACGGCATCGGCCGCGCACTCCACCGACCCGAAGGTCGCGACCATGGTCGACGCAGGTGGCTGCGGCGGGAGCAGGCGAAGCGTCACTTCGGTGATGACTCCGAGGGTTCCCTCGCTGCCCACGAACAGTTTCGTCAGCGACAGGCCCGCGACGTCCTTGAGCCGGGGGCCTCCGAGTCGTACCGCGGTGCCGTCGGCGAGGACCACCTCGAGCCCGAGCACGTAGTCGGAGGTCACCCCGTACTTGACGCAGCACAGCCCGCCCGCATTGGTTGCGGCGTTGCCGCCGATGGAACAGATCTCGAACGACGACGGATCCGGCGGGTACCACAGGCCGTGGTCGGCTGCGGCCGCCTTGACCTCGGCATTGAGCAGACCAGGTTGTGCGACGGCGGTGCGTGTGGCGGGGTCGATCGTGATGTCGCGCATCTTCTCGGTGCTGAGCACGAGTCCGCCGGCCAGACCGCCCGAGCCGCCGGACAGGCTCGTTCCGGCCCCGCGGGGCACCACCGGGACACGGTTCTCGTGCGCCCATCGCAGCGTGGCCTGCACGTCCGCGGTGGAGGTCGCGCGCACGACAGCGAGTGGCACGGCCGCATCCGGGTCGAACGCGCGATCGTGCCGGTAGCCGGCGAGGATGTCGGGATCGGTGACGAGAACCCCGGCCGGGAGTTGCCCGGCCAGGGTGCTCGGATCCACGCTGGACGACGTCACGACACTGCCGGAGCGTACCGGGCTCGCAGCTTGTGCTTGACGAGCTTGCCGGTGGGGGTGCGGGGCAGATCATCGGAGAAGTCGATGCTGCGCGGAGCCTTGAACTTCGACACCTTGGACCGGACGTACTCGAGCAATTCCTGCTCGACCTCGGGCCCGGGCTCGACGCCCTCGGCGAGCTGCACGACGGCTTTGACTTCCTCGCCCAACTCGTAGTTCGGCACACCGATGACTGCGACGTCGAACACCTTCGGGTGCAGTGTGAGGACGTTCTCGGATTCCTGCGGGTAGATGTTCACCCCACCCGAGATGATCATGAACGCCGCGCGATCGGTGAGATACAGAAACCGGTCAGCGTCCAGATATCCGATGTCGCCGCTCGTCGTCCACGTCGGGTGGTCGGGATGTGTTGCCTTCTCGGTCTTCTCCGGATCGTTGTGGTACTCGAACGGACGCTCGTCGCGTTCCCACCACACGGTCCCGATCGACCCGGTGGGCAGCTCCTGACCGTCCTCCCCACAGATGCGGACATGTCCCATCACGCCGTCATGTCCGACCGAACCCGGACGAGCAATGGCCTGCTCGGAGTTGATGAAGGTCGCACCGGAGCCTTCGGTGGAGGCGTAGTACTCGTTGATCACCGGTCCCCACCACTCGATCATCGCTCGCTTGATCTCGGGCGGGCACGGGGCTGCTGCGTGGATTGCGACCTTCATAGTGGACACGTCGTACTTCGTGCGGGTTTCCTCGGGAAGTTTGAGCATGCGGACGAACATCGTCGGAACCCACTGGCTGGCGGTGACCTCGTACCGGTCGATCAGCGCGAGTGCCTCTTCGGCATCGAACCGGTCCATGAGGACCACGGTCCCGCCTACCGACTGGATGGTGCCGCAGAACCGCAGTGGCGCAGCGTGGTACAGCGGGGCGGGGCACAGGTACACCGTGTCCGAGTCGAAACCGTACATCGGGGCGAACACCGCCGTGTAGGGGTCGGGGATGTCCTGGACCTGTCCGTCGGGCAACTTCGGCTTGATGCCCTTGGGGCGGCCGGTGGTACCGGACGAGTACAGCATGTCCTGGCCGCGCGGCTGATCCTCGAGAGGTGCGGTGTCGAAGCGCTCGACGGCCTGTGCGTAGTCCTCGAACCCGGTCAGCTCGCCCCCGTACACGAGGCGGTGTTCCACGTTGGGATACGCGTCGGTGGACATGTCCACCGCGCCGGCGGCATGTGCGGAGACGATCAGGGCCTTTGCTCCGCAGTCGTCGACCACGTAGGCGGCCTCGTGCGCGGTGAGGTGCCAGTTGACGACGGTGATGTACAGGCCCGAGCGCAGTGCCGCCCAATACACCTCCATCACGCGCAGGTCGTTGTCGGAGATGAGCGCGATGTGATCACCAGGTTTCAGTCCGAGTTCCCGGAGGTACTTCGCGAGCCGGATCGAGTTCTCGTCGAGTTGCCGGTAGGTGAGTGACTCGCCGGTGGCAGGGCGCACGATGGCGGGCTTGTCCGGTGTGGTGGCGACGAAGTTACCTGGGTACATGCACCATGGTCTACCACAGGTTGTGGCGTGCGCCACAGTGCCTGTTCCGGTGTCGCGTTCGGGTGCCGCTACTCAGGGTGTTCTCACCCGAACTCGACCCCCTGTGCGAGCGGAAGTTCGTCCGAGTAGTTGACCGTGTTGGTGGCGCGGCGCATGTAGGCCTTCCACGAGTCGGAGCCTGACTCACGGCCGCCACCGGTCTGTTTCTCACCGCCGAACGCACCACCGATCTCGGCACCCGACGTGCCGATGTTGACGTTGGTGATCCCACAGTCCGAGCGCGCCAGGAACCGCTCTGCCTCGCGCTGATCGGTGGTGAAGATCGACGACGACAACCCTTGGGGAACACCGTTGTGCAGCGCGATCGCTTCGTCGAATTCGTCGTAGGGGAGCACGTAGAGGATCGGTGCGAAGGTCTCCTCGCGCACCACCTCGGTCTGGGCGGGCATGCGTACGAGGGCGGGGGAGACGTATACGCCGCCGCCCGGCACCCCCACCTGTTGCCCACCCGCCACGAGGATGCCGCCGTCGAGTTCGGCGCGGTCGAGAGCCGAGCGCATTGCGTCGTAGGCGCGCGGCGAGATCAGCGGTCCCACGAGGACGCCGTCGTCGAACGGGTTTCCCACCCGGAGCCCGGCATACACGGACGCGAGGCGCGCGACGAGATCGTCTGCAACGGAACGATGCACGATCAACCTGCGCATCGTCGTGCAGCGTTGCCCGGCAGTACCGGCCGCGGCGAACACGACTCCCCGTACGGTCAGCTCCAGATCCGCCGACGGGGTGACGATTGCGGCGTTGTTGCCACCGAGTTCGAGCAGGCAGCGACCGAACCGTGCGGCGACTCGGGGCGCCACGATCCGTCCCATCGGGACCGAACCGGTTGCGCTGACCAACGCCACCCGGGGATCGTCGACGAGTGCTTCGCCTGCCGAGGCGTCGCCGATCAGGACATGGTGCAGATCGGCGGGGGCATCGACGTCCGCGGCGGCGCGGCGAAGAAGCGCGTCACACGCGAGCGCGGTCAGTGGAGTGGTCTCGGAGGGCTTCCACACCACCGGGTCGCCGCACACCAGCGCAATCGCGGTGTTCCACGACCACACCGCCACCGGGAAGTTGAACGCGGATATCACTCCGACCACACCGAGGGGATGCCACGTCTCCATCAGACGGTGACCGGGCCGCTCGGACGGCATCGTGCGCCCGTAGAGCTGCCGCGAGAGGCCCACAGCGAAGTCGCACACGTCGATCATCTCCTGGACTTCGCCGAGCGCCTCCGACGGAATTTTTCCGGCCTCGAGCGTGACGAGCTCGGCGAGATCGTGTTTGTGCTCGACGAGCAGGTCCCCGAACCGGCGGACGAGTCGTCCCCGTACGGGTGCGGGGACGTCGCGCCACCGCTCGAATACCTGTGCTGCCGAACCGATCGCGTCGTCGATCTGTGCGGCGGTGTGTGGTTCCAGGCATGCGAGCTCGGTGCCGTCGATGGGTGTGGTGACCACCAGCGCGCCACCGCCGTCGGGCAGAGTGGCGCCACACTTCTGCGCTGCGGTGCGTGCACGATTGCTGAAACTGTCCGTTGCATTCATCGGTGTGGTCCTTTGTCGCTCGGTTAACCTGCGCTGGTGTCGGAATCTTCGAAAGACTCGCTGGACGAGATCGATAGGTTGCTGTTGCGGGAACTGGTCGCGGACGGCCGCGCAACGTTGTCGGTGCTTGCGGAGAAGGCCGGGCTGTCGATTTCCGCGGTGCAGTCGCGGGTGCGCAGACTGGAGTCTCGGAACGTGATTCGCGGATACACCGCGAAAGTCGCCCCGGAGGCGCTCGGTCTCATGCTGTCGGCGTTCGTCGCTATCACCCCTCTCGACCCGTCCCAGCCCGACGATGCGCCCGCACGTCTGCGCCACATCGAGGCAATCGAATCGTGTCACTCGGTGGCGGGCGACGAAAGCTATATCCTGCTTGTGCGTGTTGCGACGCCGCGGGAACTCGAGTATCTCCTCCAGGAGATCCGTGCCACTGCGAATGTTGCCACTCGCAGCACCGTTGTGCTGCAGACATTTTACGAAAAGTAACCGGATCGACTCCTGGTTCTTCAATCGAAATCGAGGATCAGCCGTAAAAAGTCGCGTACCCTCGCGAATATGAGCACTGCATTCCGTGATCGGGACGGTGCCGAAGTCGTGGCACCCGGCCGGGTACACGCCGTCCTCAGGTCGCACATGCTGACCGACGGGTTTCCCCTTGTCCTCGACCTCGAAGGTTCGAGGGGAGTGAGGCTCGTCGACCGACGCGACCGCACCTGCTATCTGGACATGTTCGGATTCTTCGCGTCGTCTGCGCTCGGGATGAACCACCCCGACCTGGCAGATGATCCCGCGCTCCGCGACGAACTCGCTGCGGTGGCCGCCAACAAGCCCAGCAACTCCGACATCTACACCGTGGCGATGGCCCGGTTCGTCGACGCGTTCGCACGGATACTCGGTGACCCTGCACTGCCGCACCTGTTCTTCATCGACGGCGGTGCCCTCGCCGTCGAGAACGCGCTCAAGGCCGCATTCGACTGGAAGAGCAGGCTGAACGAATCGCGCGGTCGCGATCCCGCGCTCGGGACCAAGGTGCTGCACCTGACGGAAGCGTTCCACGGGCGCACCGGATACACGATGTCACTGACCAACACCGATCCTGTCAAAACCGATCGCTTCCCGAAATTCGACTGGCCGCGCATCGAGGCTCCGTACCTGTGTGATGGGCGTGCCGTCGACGAGGCCGAAGCGCGCGCGCTCGCGCAGGCACGTGCTGCGTTCGCTGACAATCCCCACGACATCGCATGCTTCATCGCCGAACCCATTCAGGGTGAGGGCGGCGATCACCACTTCCGACCGGAGTTCTTCCAAGCGATCGCGGCGCTCTGTCGCGAGCACGATGCACTGCTGGTCGTCGACGAGGTACAAACCGGGGTCGGCATGACGGGCACCATGTGGGCGTATCAACAGCTCGGGATCGAGCCCGACATCGTTGCGTTCGGCAAGAAGACGCAGGTGTGCGGGATCATGGCAGGGGGTCGACTCGACGAGGTCCCCGACAACGTCTTTGCGGTGTCGTCACGGCTGAACTCCACCTGGGGTGGCAATCTCACCGACATGGTGCGCGCCCGTCGGATCTTCGAAGTGATCGAGCGCGATGGACTGGTCGATCACGCGCGAACGACCGGCGCGCATCTGTTGGCGGCGCTGCAGCAGCTCGCGATTCGGCACCCGGTCGTCACCGAACCGCGGGGTCGCGGACTGATGTGCGCGATCACGTTGCCGTCCCAAGAGTTTCGCGACGAGATACTCGCTCACCTCTACCGCAACGAACAGGTCCTCATGATCGGTTCCGGGCAGCGCGGAATCCGTTTCCGGCCGCCGCTCACCGTCACCCTCGACGAACTCGACGAGGCGATCGCGGCGCTCGACAGGGTTCTCGCCGCTGTGGTCTGAGATCGCGCGTGGATCCGGACGATGTGCTGGCGTTGACCGGGAGAGCGTATGGAGAGCACTCTTGGTGCCATGAGCATCAAGGTCGAACTCGACGCACTCGACGCCGCGCTCGGCGACTTCGGGTACGCCTACCTGCTGACGACCGGGACCGACGCCAAGCCGCACGCGGTTGCGGTGACTCCGGCCCTCGTCGATGGTGTGTTCCGCATCGGCGAGCCGGGCCGCCGGACGGGTGCCAACGCGCAGGTGCACCCGATCGTCTCACTTGTGTACCCACCGGCGACACCGGGCGGATACTCGTTGATCGTCGACGGGGAGGCGGAACTGGCTGGATCGGAGCTGCGCGTCCGGCCGACTTCGGGAGTGCTGCACCGGCCCGCCACTGCCGAGCATCCCGCGACGAATCCCGGATGTGAGGCCGACTGCAGGCCACTGGCGAATTAGAAGCAGGCGGAATTAGAAGCAACGGCAGCCACCGTCGCCAGGACACACGAGTGCCCTGGTGACGGTGGCTGTGTTCTCTCGGTTCTCTTTGCGTGTGGGTCAGACGACGAAATCCGGTCTGTTCCCCGGTATCGGTGTCCGAAACAGGTCCACGCTCGCGGGCGGAATGAACTGCGGCCGACGGTATTCGGTCATCTCGACTTCCCACTCGGTGTGATGCATCAACCGGTGATGATGTCCGCACAACATCACGAGGTTGTCGAGGTCGGTGTCACCACCGTCGACCCAGTGGTGAATGTGGTGCGCATCCGCCCACGCCGGTGGTGTCGAACACCCGGGGAAGGCGCATCCGCCGTCGCGGACAGTCAACGCTCGGCGTTGCGCGGCGGACGCGGTGCGGCGGGTCCGGCCGTGCGCCAACGGCACGCCGTGTTCGTCGAGCAGGATCCGGGTGACGTGACAGTCGCAGGCGAGCATCCGGGCGGTGTCGATCGACAGCGGTCCGGCCCAGGGTTCGGTCGCGTATCCCTGTTCTGGGGAGTTTGCGAAGAGTTCTTTGATTGCGTTGTTCTTCGTCAGATCCGTGATGGAGGCGGTGATCGTCACGTGTGGTTTCACGCCGCCTTCGACGGGGACGAGTCCGGCGGCTTCGACGTACTGGAGGAGTTGATCGAAGGCGTCGGCGTTGCGTTTGGAGGCCGGCCGGTCATCCTTGGCGCCACCTACCTCGGGCCTCGGTGCCGCCAGCGGGGAGAGCAGATGCCGTAGTCGCGCGCCGGTGACGGCGTCGACGTCGCCTTTGATGACCACGCGGCCGTGCAGGGTGGTGGAGACGAACAGTTCGTTGCGCGTGGTGTCTTCGCCGGGTGGTGGTCCGTCGCCGGTGCTGTAGAGGTGTTCGAGTCGGCGGATCAGAGCGCGCACGGTGGCTTTGGTGGCGACCTTCTCGCTGGCGTGGTCGATGAGGATGGTGCGGGCTTTGTCGAAGTCGCAGGGGTTCATGGTGCGGGGGTAGTGCTGGCAGAAGTAGGCGATCTGGCGGGCTTTGTCTGCATCGAGCAGCCCTGCTGAATATGCTGTGCGTACTTCCGGTTCCAGCCGCAGCAAACGAGCCAGTGATTCGATGCGGTGGCATTCGCCGAGTTCGAGGTGGGTTGCGGCGGCGAGCCAGTGTGCGGGGCTGCGGTAGCCGTGGTCTGTGACGGTGTCGCGTTCGAACATCGCGATCATCAGATCCATCCGGTGCACCTGGGCGGTGTGGATTTCGGCGGAGACGGCGAGTGTCTCGGCCATGAGTTGTGTGTCGTCGAGTTTCCAGAGTTCCCCACCCATGATCAGATTATATAGAACATATGATCGATATACAAGGTTAAAATCGAACAAATGATCGAATAGTTAAGTGAATTATGGGATCGTAAGCTGCTCGAACGGATCATGTTGCGTAACTTGTGTGGCATGACCGATGCCGTGGACAATGCAGCCGATGTCGCGCCGACCTTTGCCGTTCCGTCGCTCGTCAACCTTCGAGACATCGGTGGCCGAACCACCTCGTTCGGTGGCGTCATCCGCACCGGTGTGGTCTTTCGCTCGACGGCGCTGGCCGACATCACCGACACCGATATCGATGTGCTCACCTCGCTTCAGATTTCAGCCGTGTACGACCTTCGGACGGCAGCGGAACGCGAGCGGCGTCCGGATCGGCTCCCGGTGGGGGCGAAGCTCGTCGGTCTCGATGTGCTCGCGGATCGCCCGACGGGCTCGGTCGCGGGATCTCTCGGTGACGTGGTTGCCGACCCGGTTGCCGCTGCGGCTCACCTGGGAGACGGGCGTGCTGAGCAGCATCTGCTCGCCACCTACCGAGAGCTCATCACGTTGCCGAGTGCAGTGGCCTCGTACCGAGAGCTGTACACAGGTATCGCTCACGGTGATGTTCCGGCGCTCATTCACTGCACCGCAGGCAAGGACCGGACTGGTTGGGCCGCCGCGGCGTTGCTCATGTTTGCCGGCGCGACCGAGCAGCATGTCTTCGACGACTACATGTTGACGAACGAGATGCTGCTACCGAAGTTCGAGGAGATGTTCACCCGGTTCGAAGCTGCCGGCGGAGACCGTGCTCTGTTCCTCCCGCTGCTCGGGGTTCAGCGCACCTACCTCGAGAGTGCATTCGACGAAGCGCTGCGTCGTTACGGCACGATAGACGAGTACTTCGCAGCCGGACTCGGGCTCGACGACGACAGCCTGCAGGCATTGCGCACCCGGATGATCGACACCGAGGACCGGACTGTCAGAGAGTGACGCGCGTCTCGCAAGCGGCCGCAGAATGTCCTCGCCGGCGGTAACTTGGTGCGTATGACCGATGCGGTGGGCAATGGCCCCGGTATGGCGGCTTTCGCAGTTCCTTCGCTCGCCAATCTTCGGGATATCGGGGGCCGGGCCAGTTCGTTCGGTGGTGTCGTTCGCACCGGAGTGGTATTCAGATCCACCGACCTGAGTGGCGTCACCGGCACCGATCTGGACTTACTCGCCGAGCTGAAGATCACCACCGTGTTCGATCTGAGGACAGCGGACGAACGCGATCAGGCCCCGGACCGGCTGCCACCCGGAGCGAAGGGTATCGACCTCGATGTACTGGCGGACAAGGATGCGGGGTCGATTGCTGCTGCCATGGGCGACCTGGTGGCCGATCCAGTCCGGGCAGCGCTCGGATTCGCTGGTGGAAAGGGGGAGCAGTACCTCCTCGAGACGTATCGCGATCTCGTCACGCTGCCGAGTGCACAACGTTCGTACCGGAGGATGTACCTGGATATCGCGCTGGGTGACGTACCCGCGCTCATCCACTGCACCACCGGAAAAGACCGGACCGGTTGGGCTGCCGCGGCGCTGCTCATGTTCGCGGGTGCGACAGAAGAAGTTGTCTTCGACGACTACATGTTGACGAACGAGTTGCTGCTTCCGGAGTTCGAGGAGATGTTCGTTCATTTCGAGAAGCTCGGCGGCGATCGCTCGCTGCTCGTCCCGCTGCTCGGGGTCGAGCGCAAATACCTCGAAGCGGCCATCGACGAGGCGTTGCGTCGTTACGGCACGATCGACGAGTACTTCGCGTCGGGTCTCGGCCTCGACGACGACAGCCTGCAGGCATTACGTACCCGGATGGTCGACACCGAGAACGCCCGAACTGTCGAATAGGGCCGGTGGCCTACTTCGTCCGACCGGCACGAACTCGCCGACCGACGGCGGCGGCGATCGCCAGGCCGATCGCAACACCCACGAGATCGGCGCACCAATCCCATACCGAACCGGACCGTCGCACCGCGATCGTGGCCTGCAGGACTTCGGTGACGATGCCGTAGACCGCGAGCCACGCCACGGTGACGATCGGCGAGAGGCGTGCGTATCGAGAGCAGTACGCGAGCACAGCGAACATCAATGCGTGCGTGATCTTGTCGGTATGGGGAGGTCCGCTGGGGACCGTACCGCCGGGCGTCAGCAGCATGATGGTGATCGTGATTGTCGCGAGCATCAACGGCACAACGCGGTACCAGGCGCCGAGACGCGAGAAAGAACGCCGACGCCGGAACGAATCAGGCACAGGTCAGTTCTTCTTCTCGGGCTTGTCGTCCACATCGTCCTCGTCGTCACTTCTGCCCGCATACAGGACGATCGACACGGCCGGAACGAGAAGGAACCAGAGCCACGTGTCGAACGCGAAGAACAGCACGAGGGCCAGAAGCGGCGTCAGGCCCATCACGATTTCTCGCCAATGCCCGAGCGTGCCCGACGCGGTGTCCTTCTCCTGCACCGCGTCCGGCGCGTTTGCCGCTACGGCGGGAAGGTCGGTGAACAGGATTTCGAGTTCTCCCCGCGTGGTCGCAGCCGTGGCCTGCGCACTGCGTTCCTCGAACTCGGACAGGTTGAGGCGTCCGTGGCTGAAATGCTCGCCCAGCAGATTCAGCGCTTGGGCCCGCTCGGTGTCGCCGATCCGGATTTCGGGGGAGTCCATGATCAGAGCCTAGATCACAACTTCCGCACTCCATGTTCGCTGCCGTGACGAATTCCTCCCGTTGGACGGGAAGCCGTGCCCGCATCGGATTCGCACCGAAGATGATCCGTGTCACACCCATTCGCGGTGGAGTTTCGAACCGGTAGCGAAAAGAGGGTCCAGGTGAGTGGCGAAGCGTTCGACGAAGTATTCGACGTTGTTGTGGTGGGGTCCGGCGCCGCGGGTTCGGCCGCGGCGCTCGAGGCGCAACAGGGTGGAGCCGATGTTCTCGTGGTCGAGAAATGCGACCAGGGCAGTGCAGGGGGGAACACGCGCGTGTCCGGCGGAGGGTGGTGGGTCAATCGAGACCCGGAGCGTGCGCGGATCTTCCTTCGCGCCCTCAGCGGGTCCTTCCCCGTCGCAGATGATGTCGTGGACACCTGGGCGACCGAGACGGCCGAGATCTCGACGTGGTTGAAGGAACTCGGCGCCGACGTCGCGATGAGCGGCGACTACCACACCGACCCCGAGTACCTGTCCGTTGAGGGCAGCGACTCGTATGCAGGCATGGACACCATCGAAGGACGCATGGGCAACGGTCTGCTGCACGCCTTTCTGATCTCGGCGCTGCTCGAACGCGGCATCGAGATCCGATTCGGCACACCGGCCACGCGACTGATCGTCGAGAGCGGCGGTGTCGTGGGCGTCGAGGTGGGCGGCGTGAGCGGTTCGCGACGTATCGGTGCGCGTGGCGGCGTCGTTCTCGCGACCGGCGGTTTCCAGGCCGACACGTCGATGGTGCGTGACTATCTACGAATCGAGGATCACGTGCTGTGGGGGTCGCCTGCTTCGACCGGCGACGGCCACCGTATGGCGCAGGCGGTGGGCGCCGATCTATGGCACATGGGAAACATGATGAGCATCACCGGAGTTCGCGATACCGAAGGCGTCGGTCATTACCTCGCACTGTGGAACGCGCACAACTATCTCTGGGTGGGGGACGACGGTCGGCGCTTCGTGGACGAGACCGCGCCTCCGTGCCACGGGCACACACTCCGCGGAGGATCGCACGAGCTCTTCCCGCTTCGGCCGTTCCACCTGATCTTCGACGAGCAGATGCGCGCGGCCGGTCCGTTGAGTCCGGCACCCGACGTCCTGCCGGTGGGATGGAACCTCCTCATGAACGGCTCGCGCTGGAGCGCCGACAACAGCGACGAGGTCGAGAAAGGCTCGATCACGAGTGCCGAGTCGATCAAGGTGCTGGCCGAGAAGATCGGGCTGGACGCGTCCACACTCGAGCGCACCGTCGAGTGCTACAACACCTCGTGTGCGGAAGGGCGCGACGACCACTTCGCCCGCGATCCGGGCACACTCGGACCGGTCGTGCAGGGCCCGTTCTACGCGCTGAAGGTCACTCCGCTGCTGGGTTGGACCAATGGCGGACCGCGACGGGACGGACGCGCGCGTGTTCTCGACACCCGGGGTGACGTCATCGAGGGGCTCTACGCTGCGGGCGAGATCAGTTCCACCTACAGCTGGCGCAAAGACGGCGGATTCCACATCGGTGACGCCCTCGCGTTCGGCCGCGTAGCGGGACGAGACGCCGGGACGAGGGCCTGACGGTCACCCGGTTCCGGGATCTCGCATCAGTCGCACTCCGCGCCTGACGACGATGAACAGGACCACGAATCCGAGCAGTATTGCGATCGGATGGCGGACCGCCACCATGATGACCAGTGCCGCGAGCGCGAACGGAACCAGCGTCAGCAGGTCGGTGGCGACGTTTCCCGCTGAAGGTTCGTACAGGAACGACGGTGCCGACGGCAGGTCCGAGAACAACGGGACCAGATCGGCCCGCGTGACGGCTTGTGTCGCGAGCGCGACTCGATCGTCGAATTCGACGAGGGACAGGCGACCGGCCGAGAAGTGCTCACCGAGCAGCGCGACCGCTTCCTCACGCTCTGCGGTGCCGATTCGGATCTCGGGCAGTTCGGCCATATACCCAGAGTAGTGGGACTCGAGCGAGACGGTGCGTATCACGCATCGCGCACGGTCAGCCCGAGCCCTCCCGTGGCAAATCTCGTGACTGCGGCGCGGGCAGCGTCGAGCGCGTCGGTGTGTCCGTCGATTGCGGTCCCGCTCAACGCGCCGTCCGGCAGCAACGTGATGGTGGCCTGCACGTCGGCGGTCGTCGACTCACTCACAGACCAGCCGTACGCGGTGTCGTCGGCCCACGCGTCGAGCTCACGTGCGAGGAGGTACCAGTTGCCGGCGTTGATCTCGACAGGTTCCATCAGATGCCTTCCGAAATGCTGTGAGGTGGAGAAAGCGACGGCGCCCGATCCCCGGTGTGGGGGTGGGCGCCGTCGATGCTGTTCAGCGTGCGTGATGGCTCAGCGCGTCATCACTTGAGTTCGGCGAGGACCGTTCCCTGGGTGATGGCTGCGCCCGGCTCCACCGACAGACCGGTGACGACACCGGCCTTGTGTGCGGTGACCGGGTTCTCCATCTTCATGGCCTCGAGCACTGCGATGAGGTCGCCCTCGGCGACTTCCTGGCCCTCGGCCACCGCGACCTTCACGACGGTGCCCTGCATCGGAGCGGTCACGGCGTCGCCCGATGCCTTGCCGCCACCGGCGCCGCCGCGCTTGCGTGCCTTCGGCTTCTTGCGGATCGCGCCTGCGGCGCCGCCACCGTTGCCGCTGAGCGAGAACTGACCGGGCAGCGACACCTCGACGCGGCGACCGCCGACCTCGACGACGACGTTCTGACGCGGCAGTGCCTCGTCCTCGTCATCGGCTGCACCGCCGCCGGTGAACGGCTCGATGGTGTTGTCCCACTCGTTCTCGATCCACTTGGTGTAGACGTCGAACTTCTCGCCGTCACCGATGAACGCCGGGTTCTCGACGATGTGGCGGTGGAACGGGATGACCGTGGCGAGGCCGTCGACCTCGAACTCGGCGAGGGCGCGGGCGGCGCGCTGCAGCGCTTGCTCGCGGTTTTCGCCGGTGACGATCAGCTTGGCGAGCATCGAGTCGAACTGGCCGCCGATGACGTCGCCCTGGACGACACCGGAGTCGACGCGCACGCCGGGCCCCGTCGGCTCCTTGTAGACGGTGATGGGGCCGGGGGCGGGCATGAAGCCACGGCCGGCGTCCTCGCCGTTGATACGGAACTCGAAGGAGTGGCCACGCGGTGCCGGATCCTCGGTGAGCTCGAGCTTCTCGCCGTTGGCGATGCGGAACTGCTGGCGAACGAGGTCGATGCCGGCGGTCTCCTCGGTGACCGGGTGCTCGACCTGCAGGCGGGTGTTGACCTCGAGGAACGAGACCGTGTCGCCCTGGACCAGGTACTCGACGGTGCCGGCGCCGTAGTAGCCGGCTTCCTTGCAGATGGCCTTGGCGGACGCATGGATGCGTCCGCGCTGATCGTCCGTAAGGAAGGGCGCGGGAGCTTCTTCGACGAGCTTCTGGAACCGACGCTGCAGCGAGCAGTCGCGCGTGCCGGCGACGATGACGTTGCCGTGCTGGTCGGCGATGACCTGGGCCTCGACGTGGCGTGCCTTGTCGAGGTACTGCTCGACGAAGCACTCGCCGCGACCGAAGGCCGCGATGGCCTCACGGGTGGCGGACTCGAACAGCTCGGGGATCTCCTCGATCGTCTGCGCGACCTTCATGCCGCGACCGCCACCGCCGAAGGCCGCCTTGATGGCCACGGGCACGCCGTACTGCTTGGCGAACTCGACGACCTCGTCGGCGTTCTTGACCGGGTCCTTGGTGCCGGCGGCCATCGGAGCGTTGGCGCGCTCAGCGATGTGGCGCGCGGTGACCTTGTCGCCGAGGTCGCGGATGGACTGCGGCGAGGGGCCGATCCAGATCAGGCCGGCGTCGATGACGGCCTGCGCGAAGTCTGCGTTCTCGGAAAGGAATCCGTAGCCGGGGTGGATCGCGTCGGCGCCGGACTTGGCCGCAGCGTCGAGGATCTTGTCGAACACCAGGTAGGACTCGGCCGAGGTCTGGCCACCGAGGGCGAACGCCTCGTCTGCGAGCTTCACGAACTGTGCGTCTGCGTCGGGTTCGGCGTAGACCGCGACACTTCCGTAGCCTGCGTCCTTGGCGGCTCGGATGACCCGCACAGCGATCTCGCCGCGGTTCGCGACGAGCACCTTCGAGATCTGCGCGCTGGCATGACTGGGCACGGAGCCTCCTGTTGATCGATCGTTAGGTTATTTCCGTCGTCGGCAGTGTAAGCGCCAATCGGATAGACGATGTAACCGGATGGCCTCTACACACTACGGTGCGCGGTCGAACCCACAATGCTACCGACCAGTAGCCGGGAGCTCGTGGTTCTCCAGGTCGGGAGCCCACGGCCCGGATGTGTTCAGCCGGCGCATCAGGTCGCGTACTCGATCCAGGAACTCCGGGACATTCGCAGCGGCCTCGGGATTATCGGGGAATCGTGCCGAGACATTGATGCCTTCCGGTGTCCGGTTGATCCAGACGTAGACGTCGTGGGTGTAACTGCGGCTCCGCAGCGCACGCGCATTCGCTTCCGGCCATTGTGCGGCCATGGGCACGAACCGGACGTCCATGTACGACACGAGGAATCGCGGGCGGATCGGCACGCCGAGCAACTCGCCGACCTTGTCGAAGGGAATGCGCGCGCTCGCGCGGGTACGACGCAGCTCCTGCGCCGCGCGGCCCGCGAGGGTGACGAAACCGGGGGAGCCTTCGAGGCCGAGATCGATCGGACGCAACCCGACGAACCAGCCCAGGGACCCGGCCCACATCGGCCCGGTACGGGTGTGCGACGGAACGACGGTGCGGAAGCGATCGGCTCCGGTGAGGTCTGTCGTGGCCTGGCCGAAGCACGCGAGCACACCCGCGAAGAATCCGACGTCGGCATCTCGGCAACGTTCGGAGAACCGGGTTGCGTCCTCGCTGTCGAACCAGCGCTCGGACAGACGCTTCTGGGGCGTCGTCCCGGTGGTGCGGCGCCCGATCGGCAGCGGGAACCCGGGCACCGCTCCGCCGCTCTCACGCAGCGTCTCGCGCCAGATCCGCACCGCCTCGTGGTCGGCGTCGATGTCGTGGACGTCGGCGCGCTCGGATGCCCCGAAATCGATGTAACTGCCGACGGGGAACAGATCGGCCGGTCGGCCGGTCCGTTCCTCCTCGTACAGTGCCGTGATCTCATGCGCGACCAGCACGATCGAGTAGCCGTCGATGATCGAGTGATCGGCTCCGAAGAACACGGTGAAGGCGCCCGACCCACCTGACTCCTCTTCGGGATCGGCGGAGTCGTGGGCCAGCGTCGCGAAGACATACGCGGGCCACAGCTGCGGCGTCGTGTAATCGTCGAACAACAAGTGGAGCTGGGTCCGGATTGTGGCGGAATCGGCCGGATCATGTTGGACACGCCGCACCGCCACCTTGCCGGGTGGGGCCGTCCGGCGGATCAGGGCGCTCGCCGGATTGCCCTTCGACGTGAACATTGCCTGACTGCGCAGAGGCTCGTGACGGTCGATCCACCGTTGGAGGGCGCGACCGAATACCTCGGTGTCGATCGGACCGGCGATCTCGAATGCGGTGCCCAGCCACGATTCCCGGCCTTCGCCGGACCGCGGGTCTGCGGACCGGCGCAAGTGCGCCTCGTGGATGTACGACGCCGGGCGCGGGTCCTGGCGCCACGCGTCTTCCTCGGCGCAGGGCAACCACTCGGTCAAGGTCCCTGCCGGGATCGAGTAGTCGGTGAGTTCCGTGAACTCCATGGAACCGTCAGGCTCGCAGATGCCGTTTGATGCGCGCAAGCATCGCGCTCATGCCGCGCAGTCGCAGCGGGCTGACGGCGTCGGCGAGACCGAGATCCGAGTAGAAGTCGTCGGGAACGTCGAGGATCTCCTGTGCGCTGAGCCCGTCGAGTCCCTGATGCAGGATCGACGCGAAACCACGCGTGGTGGGTGCCTCTGCGGGCGCACTGAAATACAGCTTCACGTGCGCCCGGTCGGCGGCGTCGACGGAAAGGAACAGGGGCGACTGACATTCGGGGACCGGCTCCATCGCCGCTTCCTCGAGTTCAGGCGGCAGCGGAGGCAGTTCGCGGCTGAACTCGAGGAGCAATTGCAGTTTGTCCTGGCCCTCGACGGCGGCGAAGTCGTCGACGATCTCGGCGAGCGGTGCGGGAATGCTCATGACGCGGGAACGGCTCCCGGCTCCTCGCCCTTGGCGATCGGGACGCGCACGGCGTTGCCCCACTCGGTCCACGAGCCGTCGTAGTTCCGCACGTTCGGGTATCCGAGGAGATGAGTCAGCACGAACCAAGTGTGGCTCGACCGCTCACCGATGCGGCAGTACGCGACGACGTCGTCGTCCTTGCCGATACCCGCATAGATCTCGTCGAGCTCGGCGCGTGAACGGAATCGGCCGTCCGGTGCCGCGGCCTTCGCCCACGGGATCGACACCGCGGTGGGGATGTGGCCGCCGCGCAGCGCGCCTTCCTCCGGGTAGTCGGGCATGTGGGTACGTTCGCCGGTGTACTCCTGCGGAGACCGGACATCCACCAGCGGGCCCCTGCCCAGGTGGTCGAGCACGTCCCCTTTGAAGGCCCGGATGGGCGCGTCGTTGCGCTCGACTACGGGGTAGCCGCTCGTCGTGGTGACGGGAATGTCGAGGGTGGTGTCGCGGTTCTCGGAGATCCAGGCGTCGCGGCCGCCGTCGAGCAAGCGGACGTCCTCGTGACCGAACAGCGTGAACACCCACAGGGCGTACGCGGCCCACCAGTTGGATTTGTCGCCGTAGATCACCACGGTGTCGGTGCGCCGGATTCCTTTGCGATCCATGAGCGCGGCGAACGCAGCGCCGTCGATGTAGTCGCGGGTGACCGGGTCGTTGAGATCGAGGTGCCAGTCGATCTTCACCGCACCGGGGATGTGTCCGACGTCGTAGAGGAGCACGTCTTCGTCGGATTCGACGACCTTGACCTCGGGGTGGCCCAGATGAGCGGACAGCCACTCGGAGGACACGAGGCGGCCGGGGTCTGCATAGGCAGCGAAGGAGGTGGTGGGGTCGGGCGCGACGGGCACAGGGGCTCCTGAGGCAGTGGTGGCAGGTGCGTCGTCGATTCTAGGCGGTACCTTCGGTGGGCGTGACCTCCAGTCGACCCCACCGCACCGAACTCTCGTCGCGTGCCGACATCGACGCGTTGGTGAAGCACTTCTACGAACAGGCCATGGTGGATCCTCTGCTGGCCCCGGTCTTCGAGGTGCTCGCGATCGTCGGACTCGACGAGCACCTCGTGGTCGTCGGTGACTTCTGGGAACAGATCCTCTTCCGCACGACGCGCTACGAGGGCTCGTTCACACCCGTTCACCGCGCATTACACGGGAAATACGGGTTGACCCCCGAGCGTTTCGAGCGCTGGCGCGAGCTGTGGCACGAGTCGGTCGACGAGCTGTTCACCGGCGTCGACGCCGACCGCGCGAAGTCGAAGGCAGATGCGATGGTCACGGCGTTGCGTCGCTCTACGACAGGGATGTGACCGAGAACCGCGGTCAGCGGGTCGACTTCACCTGCATGCGGAAGAGCACGTCGATCGCAGGGATTTCAGTCATCGTCTTCCAGCGCGTCGAGCACATACTGCGCGAACCATCGGTTGTGGGGCCGGGGGCTCGGGCCGTCGGCGTTATCGGCCAGCAGCGCTGCCAGAGGTCCGATGGTGGACTCGTCGAGTGGCAGCGTGAAGAACTGATCGTCGGCGCCCTCGTCGGAGAGGAACCAGTCGATCGCCACGGCGTCGCCTCCCGCGGACGCATCCTCGACCGGGCGGAAACGCAGCAGCGGGTAGCGCAGGAGAAGCTCGTCGAGCGGACATCCGAGCTGCCGCACCAGAGCGGAGGTCGAGGTGACCATCACCGTGCGGTAGTCGACCGTCTCGCCGTCCTCGGTGTACTGGTCGACGTAGACGACCTCGAGCGGCCCGACGTCGAGCGAGAACAGTCGGGTCATGCCGGCCTTCTCGTTGGTCGTCGGGAGGCAACTCAACGTCCACTTCTCGCCCGCGACCGATTGCGGATCGTCGAATGCGGTGGCGAGGTAGCCCGCGACCAGGTCGACGACCACCTCGAAGAACGGTTCCTGTCGGAGGCGCTCGAAGCTTGCTTCCGACGCGCCGCGGTCACTCATGCGCTGAGGGGTTCGAGGACCAGAGATCCGCGACGGAGATCCCCGCATCGGCGAGGAGTCTCCGGACGAGCGGCAGACCGATCCCGATCACGGACGACGGATCGCCCTCGATACCGTCGATGAACCAGCCGCCTAGGCCGTCGAGTGTGAACGCTCCGGCGACCTGCAATGCCTCTCCGGTCGCGAGGTAGGCCTCGAGGTCGGCATCGGAGGGGGTGCCGAAACGCACCGTTGTGCCGGAATGGTCTTCGGCCTGCGCAACGATCTGCCCGCCGCGCGCACGCAGCACACTGTGGCCGGTCAGCAACTCCGCGCTGTGCCCGGACATGCGCTTCCATCGGGCTCGGGCCACCTCGGCGGTGCCGGGTTTGCCCTGAAGTTTCCCGTCGAACAGCAGCATCGAATCGCAGCCGATCACGACGAGATCGTCGTGGCCTTCGAGGGTGTGGCCTTCTGCGGTCAGCTTGTGCAGAACGTCCGTGGCCTTGGCGCGGGCCAACGTCGTGACCACGACTTCCGGTGCCGCGTCCGGGCCGAGTTCTGCGATGATCGCGTCTTCGTCGACTTCCGACACCTGTACGAGCGGCTCGACCCCGGCGCCGCGCAGCACGGACAACCGTGCCGGCGACGCCGAGGCGAGGACCAGACGGGGCATCGATCAGCCGCGGTTGGGGTACGAATACGGCGAGAACGGAGCCCACTGGCGGTGCATCCGGGTGGGGTCGCCCCATGTCTCCGGCGGCTTGCCGTCGCCCTCGGGTGCGCCGTCCGCGGCGGCAGCCGCGAGCACCGTGACCAACGCTGCGACATCGGCGTCGGTCGGGTTGCCCTTCACGATCCGGATTGCGGGTGCGTCGGAGTCCGCTGCAGGCTCTGCGTTCGCGGTCGCCGGGGTGTCGGTGCCCTCGAGGGCACCGTCGGTCACGGCGGTCAGCTCTGCGTCAGTGATGATCTCTTCCTCGGTCAGCGCGGTCACAGCGGAATGTTCCCATGCTTCTTCGGCGGGAGCGAGACCATCTTGCGCTCGAGCAGTCGCAGTGCGGACACGATCTGGCCGCGGGTGTGCGACGGCGGGATGACCGCGTCGACGTAACCGCGCTCTGCCGCGACGTATGGATTCACGAGGGTGTCCTCGTACTCGTTCTGCAGCTCGAGGCGCAGTGCGTCGACGTCCTCGCCGTTTGCGGCGGCGTCCTTGAGCTTGCCGCGGTACACGAACCCGACGGCACCCGAGGCGCCCATGACGGCGATCTGCGCGGTCGGCCACGCGAGGTTGAGGTCGGCACCCATGTGCTTCGAGCCCATCACGTCGTACGCGCCGCCGTAGGCCTTGCGGGTGATGACGGTGATCTTGCCGACAGTCGCCTCGCCGTACGCGTAGAGGAGCTTCGCGCCGCGGCGGATGATGCCGTTGTACTCCTGCTCGGTGCCGGGCAGGAAACCGGGGACGTCGACCAGCGTGATGATCGGGACGTTGAACGCGTCGCAGGTGCGCACGAAGCGGGCGGCCTTCTCGGAGGCGTCGATGTCGAGGCAGCCGGCGAACTGCGTCGGCTGGTTGGCGACGATGCCGACGCTGCGGCCGTCGACGCGACCGAAGCCCACGATGATGTTCTGGGCGCGTTCGGCCTGAACTTCGAGGAACTCGTCGTCGTCGAGGAGGCGACGGATGACCTCGTGCATGTCGTACGGCTGGTTCGCGGAATCCGGGATGATCGTGTCGAGATCGAGATCCTCGTCGGTGAGCGAATCTTCGATGGAGCCGGCGATCGGATCTGTCGGGGCCATGCGCGGCGCCGCGGCCTGGTTGTTCGACGGCAGGTAGGAGAGCAGATCCTTGACGTAGTCGAGGGCGTCCTGCTCGTCGCTTCCGACGTAATGGGCGACACCCGACTTGACCATGTGGGTGTGAGCGCCACCGAGGTCTTCCATGGTGACGTCTTCGCCGGTGACGGTCTTGATGACATCGGGGCCGGTGACGAACATCTGGCTGGTCTTGTCGACCATCACCACGAAGTCGGTCAGGGCGGGGGAGTAGACGTGCCCGCCGGCAGCGGGGCCCATGATCAGCGAGATCTGGGGGATCACGCCGGAGGCCTGCACGTTGCGGTGGAAGATCTCGCCGTAGAGGCCGAGGGAGACAACGCCTTCCTGGATCCGAGCGCCGGCGCCTTCGTTGATGCCGATCAACGGTCGGCCGGTGCGAAGCGCCAGATCCATGACCTTGACGATCTTCTCGCCGTAGACCTCACCGAGGCTGCCACCGAAGACGGTCGCGTCCTGGGAGAACACGCAGACGTCGCGGCCGTCGACCGTGCCGTAACCGGTGACGACGCCGTCGCCGATGGGACGGTTGTCGGCGAGGCCGAAATTGGTGCTGCGGTGGCGGGCGAGCGCATCGATCTCGACGAACGAGCCTTCGTCGAGGAGCGCGGTGATGCGCTCGCGGGCGGTCATCTTGCCCTTGGCGTGGACCTTCTCGATGGCTGCTTCACCGACCGGAGCCTGCGACTTGGCCTGGCGTTCGCGCAGGTCTGCCAGCTTGCCAGCGGTGGTGTGGATATCGGGCGTACTCGCCGCCTCGGGCGCGGACGGCTCCTGGACAGTGGTCATGGGCAGTCAGCTTAGCGATCGTCAATCTGCACTGCCGCACGGAGGTCCGTGTGCGTTGAATGATTGAACTGAAGCTACCGGCCAGTACCAATGTTCGCCCACTTTAGGCTGGACCCATGCCGCGTAACCCCGAATTGCCGAACGACCCCGATCCGCGATCGCCGCTCGACGTGTCGCGTTTGCGGAAAGTGCTGGTCGACGGTGCCGGGAGCAGCGCGGGGTTCTACGAACGCCTCGATGTCGTCGACGAGACGGGGTCGACGAACGCCGACCTGCTCGCCGAGGCCGCATCCGGCGACCGCCGGGTGCTGCTCGCCGAGTTCCAGAGTGGCGGACGCGGGCGGCACTCGCGCGCCTGGAACGGAATTCCCGGGGCGCAGGTGATCGTGTCGGTGCTGCTGAAGCTGCCGGGTGTCGCCCTTCCCGATCTCGGTTGGCTTCCGCTGCTCACGGGCATCGCGACGGTCGACGCTATCCACCAGGTCACCGGCGTTCCGGCCGAGCTCAAATGGCCCAACGACGTTCTCGTCGACGGCCGCAAACTCGCCGGCATCCTCGTTGAGGTCGCGTCGACGGCCCCGGTTCCCACGGTTGTCGTCGGTGTCGGGCTCAACGTCACCCTCACCGAGGACGAATTGCCGGTGCCCACGGCGACGTCACTGCTGCTCGCCGGGGCCGGCGAACTCGATCGCACGAGGCTGGCAGAGGCTTTGCTGACCTCGTTCGGTGAGCGCATCCGGCAATGGGAACGGCACGGCTGGGATCCGACGGTCGCTGCCGACGCGTACCGGGATCGGTGCAGCACAATCGGCAGGCGGGTGCGCGCGATCCTGCCCGGCGACACCGAACTGCACGGGGTCGCCGTGAACATCGACGAGCAGGGCCGCATCGTCATCCAACCGGACGGCGAGGGCGAGCCCGTCGCGGTCGCTGCCGGCGACATCACGCACCTGCGGCCGGTGTAGACCTATGTGCAATCGTGGTGCCCATGGGATACCCGGAGGACGCCCTCGCACCGGATGAGAACCTGCTACTCCACCGGCATCCACACGCGAAGATGCTGATCGTTCCGGTCATCGTCTTTTTGCTGGCCACGGCTGTCGCCGGGTTCCTCGTGGGGCTCGCGCAGACCCGCCTGGACGGTGGGGCGTCCACTTTCCTGGTCATCGCGGTTCTGGTGTTGTGGGCCGTCCTCATGGGGTGGCGGTGTCTCGCGCCGTTGATCCGGTGGCTGACCACGCATTTCATCGTCACGGATCGGCGGGTCCTCGTGCGCCAGGGCGTGATCACCCATTCCGGTATCGACATCCCGATGGGGCGGATCAGCAACGTGCAGTTCCGGCACGGACTGGTCGACCGGCTCCTGCGCACAGGCACGCTCGTCGTGGTTTCTGCGGCAGACGACCCACTCGAGTTCGACGACATCCCCGATGTCCAGAAGGTCCACACGTTGCTGTACCGGACGGCCTTCGATGCGCAGGGCGAGTCGTCCACCGGCCGGTCAGTGGCGCCACCGTCGGGTGAAGGCGAGAGACATCGGAAGGCGTGGTGACTGGCGTGGTGATCTGGTTTCCCACCGCATTGTCCGTAGGCTGAGCGAGTGACTGCCGTTCTGCTAGCGGAAGACGACGAAGCCATCGCGGCGCCCCTGTCCCGCGCCCTCGGGCGTGAGGGCTACGAGGTGACCATCGAGGCCGCCGGTCCCAGTGCGCTCGAACAAGCGCTCTCCGGAAACTACGAGTTGTTGATCCTCGACCTCGGGCTGCCGGGTATGGACGGCCTCGAAGTGTGCCGTCAGATCAGGGCGAACCGTTCCGACCTGGCAGTGCTGATGCTCACCGCGCGCACCGACGAGGTCGATTTCGTAGTGGGACTCGACGCCGGCGCCGACGACTACGTCGGCAAGCCGTTCCGGCTCGCCGAACTGATGGCGCGGGTACGGGCGCTGCTGCGCCGCCGCGGTGGTGGAGACGCGGACGAGGTCGTCGAGGTCTCCGGCATCCGCCTCGAGCACGCGGCCCGGCGGGTTCTCGTCGACGGCTCCGAGGTCACCCTTGCCAACAAGGAGTACGAACTCCTGCGTGTCCTGCTCGAACATGCCGGTCAGGTCGTCTCACGCGACGCGATTCTCGACGAAGTGTGGGGCGACGCCGACCTCCGAGGTTCGAAGACCCTCGACATGCACATGTCGTGGCTACGCCGGAAGATCGGCGACGAGGGGCCCGCGGGGGAACGACGCATCGCAACCGTGCGCGGGGTCGGTTTCCGGCTGAACACCGACTAGAGGGGGCGCGACGGTGCGCAGGCGCATCCTCAACGCCGTCCTGGCCGCGGTGCTGCTCGTCGCTCTTCTGCTCGGGCTTCCCCTCGCTTTCACTGCCTACTTGTTCGTGGAGGACACCACACGCCGAGACCTTCGGGATCGGCTCGAACGGATGTCCGACGAGATCATTGCGCAGGAAGGCACCGACGGCCTTGTGGTCGGCGGACTCGACACCAGTTCGCTGCGCCTGCTCGTACCCGACGGTGGGCGGGTGGTCGCCGTGTATCCCACTCCCGAGAACGAAGCGGCGCGCCTCGACATCGGTGACGTCACCCCGGCGAACCCCCTCGTCGAATCCTTGTCGATGGGTACCTCGGGGTCGCTGCGGGTCGAGGCGCCCTCCGAGGGTATGCGCACGCTGCAACGGCAGGTGCTCGCCGCGGTCGGGTTCCTCGTGCTGCTGTCCGTCGCGGTGGGTGCACTGGTCGCGGTGGCCACCGCCCGGCGGCTGGCCCTCCCGCTGCGCGATGTCGCTGCGCGTGCTGCCAGGCTCGCCGAGGGCGACTTCAAGCCGGTGCCGCAGCGTCATTCCATCGTCGAACTGGACCGGGTGTCGGACGTCCTCGACGCCGCGGCGGTGGAGATCTCGGGGCGGCTGCAACGCGAGCACGCGCTCGTCGGCGACGTCTCCCATCAACTCCGCTCCCGCATGACCGCGATCAGATTGCGGCTCGACGAACTCTCCACACATGAGGACCCGACGGTGGTCGAGGAGGCAGAAGCCGCGATGGCCCAGGTGGATCGCCTCACCGTCGCCATCGACGGGCTGGTTCGTCAGTCGCGGAACAGCGGCGCCGAACTTCGCGCCGAGGTGTCCGTGGTGGGGGAACTGGCGGGGGTGATCGCGGACTGGCGAGGCCCCTATCAGGATGCCGGCCGCGAGCTGCTGCTTCGAGGTGACCCGGCCCTGCGCTCGTCCGTGACCGCCTCGCGCCTCCGTGAAGCGGTAGCGGTTCTCGTCGACAACGCTCTCGCTCACGGAGGAGGAACCTGCACGGTCGCCGTTCGGGAGGTTGCGATGCGGGGAGATTCGACGGTGTGTGTCGAAGTCAGCGACGAAGGGGAGGGCGTCAGCGACGATCTCGTGCCACACATCTTCGAACGAGGCTTCTCCGGGCGCGGATCCACCGGTGTCGGTCTGGCCCTCGCGCGCGCACTCGCGGAAGCGGACGGTGGGCGCCTCGAACTGCAGCGGCGCAGACCCGCGTTGTTCGCGATGTTCCTCGGTGGGGCCCGCGACTGGACGTCGGTACCCCCCGGCGGAGTCCGGGAACCGAGATGAGCAGTGAGTCCGGGAACCGAGATGAGCAGTGTCGTCAGGTCCGGTCGAGGTCGGGCCTGTCCAGTTCCTCCACGGTGTGCACGTCCGGCATGGTTTCGTCGGGGAACACGAACCGCTTGAAACAGTAGAAACGGAAGAACATCTGCAGCAGGTTTCCGATGACGTACGCGCTGACGAAGTCGGCGATGTTCTCGACGGCGAGACTGACCTCGGGCACACGCAGGTTGAACACGTAACTCGAGATCCACAACGGAATGAAGCTGAGCACGACTCCGATGCCGCTGACGAAGAAGAACAGGAACGCTTCGTGCGCGCGTTCCCGCCCGCCACGGTTCCGGAACGACCATTCGCGGTTGAGGATGTACGAGCAGATCACCGCAACGACCCCGGCGATGATCTTCGCGGTGACAGGTTTCTCCGAGAGGACCGTCAGCTTCAAGGTGTAGAAGATCCCGGAGTCGATCAGGAAAGTCGTGCCTCCGACGATCGCGAACTTGATGAGTTCACGGTGACGCAGCATCAGCTCTCGTAGTGGTGCGGGAAAGCGGCTCAGAGCATCATCGACGACGGACACTCGGCCGAGTCTACGAAACTCGGAGCGGTTTCTACGAACCACAGCGAAAATTTTCAGGCCTACCACAGGAAAGTGACGAATCGGAATGTCAGTCCCGAAATGTTCACCTGATCGCCACGCGAAGGCGACGGGCGCGCTGTGACACCATTGTCAGCTGTGACCGGTAGACCTGACTCGCTCCCCAGCCCCGATTCTCCCCGCGCCCTGACGACCGGGATGCCCGTCGTGACGATGATCGGCGGTGGCCAGCTCGCGCGGATGACGCATCAGGCTGCGATCGCGCTCGGCCAGACGCTGCGGGTACTCGCGGGCAGTGAGGACGAACCGGCCGCTCAGGTGAGCCCCGACGTCGTATTCGGCAGCCACGACGATCTCGACGCGTTGCGGCGCGCCGCAACGGGTGCCCACGCGCTGACCTTCGACCACGAGGGCGTCCCCACCGAGCACCTCGAAGTTCTGCAGAGCGAGGGTGTCGCCGTGCTGCCTCCGCCGCAGGCGCTGATCTTCGCGCAGGACAAGATCGCGATGCGCAAGCGGCTCGGTGCGTTGGACGCGCCCATGCCTAAGTTCGCGGAGATCAACTCGACCGTCGACCTCGCCTCGGCGCGGGACCACCTCGGATGGCCGTTCGTACTCAAGGCTGCCCGCGGCGGGTACGACGGCCGCGGAGTGTGGATCGTCGACGACGAGACCGAACTCGAGCGGATCGTCGCCGAGCAACTCGGCCGCGGTGTGCCGCTGCTCGCGGAGGAGAAGGTCGCGTGGCGTCGGGAGCTGTCGGCGATGGTCGCGCGCTCGCCGTTCGGGCAGGGTGCAAGCTGGCCCGTCGTGGAGACCGTGCAACGCGACGGCCAGTGCTCCGTCGTGATCGCACCAGCACCGAACCTGCCTGCGGACGTCGCGGCCGCGGCGGAACAACTTGCGTTGCGGATCGCAGGCGAACTCGGTGTGGTGGGTGTGATGGCCGTCGAACTGTTCGAGACGCAGGCCGGTGAGCTGATCGTCAACGAACTCGCGATGCGCCCCCACAACTCCGGCCACTGGGGAATGGACGGTGCGCGTACGGGCCAGTTCGAGCAGCACCTGCGCGCGGTGCTCGACTACCCGCTCGGTGACACGACGCCCCTCGCGCCTGTCGTCGTGATGGCGAACGTCCTCGGTGCCCCGGAAGCACCGGCAATGAGCATGGACGAGCGACTGCATCACCTGTTCGCGCGGATGCCCGATGTGCGCGTGCACCTCTACGGCAAGGGCGAACGCAAGGACCGCAAGATCGGGCACGTCAACCTGCTCGGCGCACCGTCCGGCTCGCTCGAGGACGCGGAGTACGTCGCCGCGGTCCGGGAACGTGCAGAGCGCGCCGCGCACTGGCTTTCGCACGCAGAGTGGACCGACGGCTGGAACGAACACACGGGAGAATCAGAGTGACAGACACGACGCAGGGAACCGCCATGACACAGGGCGCACAGGTCGGCCTGATCATGGGCAGCGATTCGGATTGGCCCACGATGGAGGCCGCTGCCGAGGCGCTCGCCGAGTTCGGTATCCGATTCGAGGTCGGTGTCGTATCCGCTCACCGCACCCCCCAGCGCATGCTCGATTACGCGAAGGACGCCGCCGGTCGCGGGATCAAGGTCATCATCGCTGGGGCCGGCGGTGCAGCCCACCTGCCCGGGATGGTGGCGTCCGCGACCCCGCTGCCCGTGATCGGGGTTCCGGTTCCGTTGAAGTACCTCGACGGAATGGACTCGCTGCTGTCGATCGTGCAGATGCCTGCTGGTGTCCCCGTGGCCACCGTGTCGATCGGCGGGGCACGTAACGCCGGACTGCTCGCGGCCCGCATTCTCGGGACTGCCGACCCGGCGCTGAGTGAACGCATGGAGCAGTTCCAGGCCGGACTCGAGAGCATGGTGCTCGACAAGGACGAGGCGTTGCGGCAGAAGCTGCTCGGCTGACGGTGTGATCCGTGCAGACCACCTCGATGATCGAACGCTGGCAACGGTGGAGTCGTGGCCGCGTGTTCGTCGTCGACTCGGTCATCGCCGGCCTGGTCACGGCGTTCGGATTGCTCGTCGTGGCGACCTCGGATCTGGAGTGGAGTGATGCGGCGCTCGTCCTGGCGTTGAGTGTGCCTCTCGCCTGGCGCCGCACCCGTCCGGTGCTCGCGGGCGCGGTCGTGGCCGCTGCGGCATTCGGTCACCTCGCGGTGTCCTCGGACATGTCGCCGGTGGCGCCGGTCGCGGTACCCATGGCGGTGTATGCGCTCGCTGCATATGCCCCGCGCCTGTGGGCCAACATCGCCCTGGTGGCGGCGGTGACCGGGGGAGCGCTGGCCGGGATCCGCTTCTTCGGGCAGTACGAAGGGCGCACCCTCTTCGACACGGTGGCGTCGGCGACGATGGTGGCACTGTTCGTGGGTGGGGTGTGGGCGTTCGGCCGTCTCCGGGGTCTGCGGGTGCGGGAGATGGAAGCCCTGACCGAACGCAACCGATTGCTCGAGGTCGAACGTCTCAAAGAGGCCGAACTTGCCGCGACCCAGGAACGGACGCGCATCGCGCGGGAGATGCACGACATCGTCGCGCATTCGCTCACCGCGATCATTGCCCAGGCCGACGGTGGCCGGTACGCGGCGTCCGCCGACCCGGATGCGGCGGCCACCGCGCTCACGACGATCTCCGAAACGGGTCGACGGGCGTTGACCGACATGCGATCGCTGCTGTCGGTACTGCGAGAAGACGCACCGCGTGAATTCACCACGACACCGGGTATCGGCGATATCCCCACGCTCGTCGAGCAGATACGTACGAGCGGCCTGGAAGTGACGCTCGCTGTGACCGGGGAGATCCGTCATGTCTCCGATGGCCTGGGCCTGTCCGTCTACCGGATCGTGCAGGAATCTCTCACGAACGTCCTCAAACACGCTGGACCTCGCGCACACCGAGGTGACCCTCGACTGGCGCGCCGACACACTCGTCGTCGAGATCGTCGATGACGGTCGCGGCGCCGCCGCGCTCGTGGAAGCTCGGCCGGGGGGACAGGGGCTGACCGGTATCGAAGAGCGTGCTCGGCTGCACGGTGGTCGCTCGATCACCGGGCCACGGGGCGGCGGTGGCTATCGGGTCCGTGCCGAGGTCCCGGCATAGGCTGGCGGCCGTGATCGAATTCGCCGACCCCATCCGCGTCGCACTCGTCGACGATCAGCAGCTCGTGCGCGCGGGCTTCCGTATGGTGCTCGAGTCGCAACCCGACATCGAAGTGGTCGCCGAGGCCTCCGACGGCGAGGCTGCGGTCGTCGAACTCGGTCGGGTGCACGCCGACGTGGTCCTGATGGACGTCCAGATGCCGCGGCTCGACGGGATCTCCGCGACCCGTGCCCTCCTGCGCGCTCCGGATGCCCCGAAAGTTGTGGTGCTCACCACGTTCGACAACGACGACTACGTCGTTCAGGCGATCGCTGCGGGCGCGAGCGGCTTCCTCCTCAAGGACGCCCTTCCGGAGGACCTGCTCGATGCAGTGCGGACGGTGCACCGAGGCGATGCTGTCATGGCGCCGCGCGCAACACGTCGTCTGCTGCAGCACGTCACGCCACTGTTAGGGGAGGGGCACTCGAGTTCTGCTGCAGCAGTGCCGGTTCCGGACGGTCTCACGCCTCGTGAACTCGAGGTTCTCGTTGCGATGGCTCACGGGTTCACCAACACCGAAATCGCCGATCGGTTCGTGCTGTCGGCCGGAACCGTGAAGACCCATGTGGGTAGGGTTCTTGCGAAGACCGGCTCACGCGATCGGGTCCAGGCGGTGCTGTTCGCATTCCGTGCCGGTCTCGTGCGGCCCGACGAGCTGCTCGGAGCGGGTGAGTAGGACCGTGGTCGGACTCGCGTCGTAGGTCGGTACTACCAGGGTGTGAGGGCGGCGTGGGGCAAGATGGAGCCGCGCTCCGATGTTCTCGCGACACATCGTTCCTACCGTCGATGTATGACTTCGAGAAGCACATTCGTTCCGGCTTGTTCCGCTCACGACGTGGTCCGTGTCTACGGACGCGGTGATGCCGAGGTGCGTGCCCTCGACGGGGTCTCCATCGCGTTCGAGCGAGGCCGCTTCACCGCGATCATGGGTCCGTCGGGCTCCGGTAAATCGACCCTCATGCATGCCCTCGCCGGTCTCGACGGGGTCGATTCCGGGCGTGTGGTTCTTCACGGTGACGGTCGCCGAGAGGATGTCGAGATCAGTGCCGCCTCGGATGCGGTGCTGACCGGATTACGCCGCGACCGTATCGGTTTCGTGTTCCAAGCGTTCAACCTGCTGCCGGTACTCACCGCCCGCGACAACGTGCTGCTGCCGATGCGTCTCGCCGGCACGCGACCGTCGCAGGAGTGGTTCGACGAGGTGACCGGTCGCCTCGGGCTGAGCGCTCGTCTCGACCATCTGCCACACGAGATGTCCGGTGGTCAGCAGCAGCGCGTGGCTGTCGCGCGGGCGCTGTTGCCACAACCCGACGTCATCTTCGCCGACGAACCGACCGGCAATCTCGATTCGCAATCCGGCGCGGAGGTGCTGTCGATGCTGCGGTCGAGTGCGCGGGAAACCGGTCAGACGGTGGTGATGGTGACGCACGATCCGGTTGCCGCGTCGTATTCGGACCGGGTGGTTCTGCTGGCCGATGGCCGCCCTGCCGGTGAGATCGCGCACCCCACCACGGATACCGTCATCGACACGATGCGCGCGCTGAGCGTGACCGGTGCGGCGGTGGCGGCGCGATGAGGCACCTGGTTCTGGCGCAGGCCCGTGCCCACCGAGGACGGTACGTCGCGACGGCGCTCGCGGTGATCGTAGCGGTGGCGTTCGTCGTGCTGACTCTCGTGCTCAGTGACACCGTGAATGCGTCGATCACGAAAGCGACTGCGGCGCAGTATGAAGGGATTTCCTCGGTGGTGACACCCGAGGGGCCCGCCACGGACCCGGATCGGACGTTGTCCGCGGTCGGGGCAGCGCCGGGTGTGCGCGCGGCCACCCTCGACGTGACCGGTCCCGTCCGGCTCGCGGACGGAGCATCCGGGTACGGTACTGCGGCCACGATCGCATCCGACGAGTCGATGCGCTGGCAACGTCTCGCGGATGGACGATGGCCCGCCGGCGACGGAGAGATCGCGGTGGGTTCGTCATCGGGACGCGCGGTCGGTGACACCGTGACGGTGGCCGATCTGTCGGGTGAGATGGCACCCGCGTCCGTGACTGTGGTCGGTGTCGTGGACGTGGCAGGTTCGCCCCTCGCAATGGATTCGGGCCAGATCTTCGGTAGCGCCGCACAGGTCCGGGCGTGGTCCGGCGGGTCCGCGGACTGGGAGATACGTGTCGCGGGCGACGGTGATGCGGTGCGCGACGCGGTCGCGCTCGCCGCGCCGGGGACCGAGGTGGTCTCGGGTGAGGCGCGTGCCACTGCGGTGTCCGACGCGCACGTCGGGGACATCGCGTTGCTGCGCAACGTTCTGCTGTGCTTCGCTGCGATCGCGGTGGTCGTCGCGGGACTCGTCATCGCGAACACGTTCGCGGTGCTGCTTGCCGCACGGACCCGCGAACTGGCGCTCATGCGATGCGTCGGTGTCACCGCTTCCCAGGTGCGGCGCAGTGTGCGAGGTGAGGCGCTGATCGTCGGCTTCGTCTCCGCCGTTCTCGGCGTGCTCGCCGGGTGTGGGCTCGCGGCGGGCGTTGTTGCGGGTGCCCGCGCAGCGGATGCTCCGATCCCGCTCACCTCCGTCTCTGTGACGATCACGACGATTGTCGCCGGGCTCGTACTCGGAACCGTCGTCACGGTGGTCGCAGCGAACGGCGCGGCTCGAACAGCGACACGAGTGTCGGCGCTCGCGGCGTTGCATCCGCTCGAGGCTCAGCCCGAGTCGGTGGGCGAGTCGTGGGTGCGCCGCGCGTGTGCGCTGCTGGCGATGGCCGGAGGCTCGGCATTGCTGGTGATCGGCGCCTGGGTGAGCAATGTGCTGATCGCGTGTCCCGGCGGTCTGCTGCTGTTCGTGGGTGTCGTCCTGGCCTCGCGCCGGATCGTGCCCGCGGCAGTGGGGGCTGTCGGTGATGCCTTCGCCCGGGCGGGCGGGCCGGTCGCAGCACTCGCGGCCGGAAATGCGCGCCGCAATCCGCGCCGGACAGCATCGACAGCGACGGCCCTGTTCATCGGGGTGACACTGACGGCGACGATCGTGGTGGGCATCGGCACGCTGAAGGCCGGGGCGCCCGAGGTCGTCGACGAGAACTTCCCGGTGGATATCGCTGTCACGGCGACTGCGGAACCGGTAGCCATGGGAGGTTCGGCCAGGCTCACTGCGATCGACGGGGTTCACGCGGGCACAGAGATCGCGTCTGCGACGGTCACGGTGGCCGGCACGGAGTTCTCTGTGCTCGGCGTCGATCCGGTGTCCACCGCATCGACCATCCGAACCGATGTGAGGCTGCCCGAGTCGGGGACGATCGTGCTCGAGCGGTCGCTGGCGGAGACATTGGGCGTGCAGGACGGCGAGATCGTCGAGGTCGGCGGTGGCACCGGCATGCAGAACCTGGCCGTCGCCATTGCAGACGCCGGGTCGCCGGACATGATCTCCATGGGCGACCTGAGTGCAGTCGATGATTCGGCAGCGCCTGAAACGATGTGGCTGAAACTGGACGACGATTTGTCCGAGGAGGACCTGGTCGCTGTCACCGACGAGGTGTCGCGGGTGGCTGCGGCAGCGTTTCCGGGTAGCGAGGTCGTCGGAGCTGCGAAGATGAGGCAGACACTCGAGAACGTCCTCGACACGATGCTGCTGATCGTCGCCGGCCTCCTGTCGGTCGCCGTGGTGATCGCGCTCATCGGGGTCGGCAACACCATGGCCTTGTCGGTCCTCGAACGGCGACGTGAAACGGCGATGCTCCGCTCGGTGGGTCTGTCCCGGTCAGGGGTGCGGAGCCTTCTCGTGCGTGAGGCAGTGATCATCGCGGGAGTCGCGTCGATCCTGGGTGTCGCACTCGGTCTGGTGCTCGGGACGTTCGGCACCGCATCGGTCATCGGTGCGAGCCATGTCGGTCTCGGCGCTGTGCCTTGGCTGCAGCTGGCAGGAATCGTTGTCGCGGGTGGCGCGGCAGGCATTGTCGCCTCCCTGGTGCCGGCACAGCGGGCGAGTCGGGTGTCGCCCGTCGCTGCGCTGGCCGGGTAGTCACGGGTTCTTCGGCTGCCCGATGTCGGCGCGCCGGGTCCATGGCGAGCCGGACAAGCGCTCGATGTCGGTGTTGAACCGTTCGAGATAGCGCGCGAATTCGGCCACGTCCTCGGCATCCCAATCGACCAGAACGTGCTCGAGCGACTCGATCGCTCGGGCGCGTTCGTGGTCCAGGCGTCGGGCGCCGTCCTCGGTGATCTGGAACTTGCGTGCGATGCCCCCGTCGGGGTCGGGGATCCGCTCGGCCAACCCTGTCTTCAGCAGTGCCGAGGTCTGGCGATTGACCGTGGATGAATCGAGTCCGAATGCGTCGCTCAGCTGGCCGATGCTCATCGGTCCCTGGGCGGAGAGACGGCTGAGCATGGTGTACGCACTGCGGTCCAGACGTCCGGCATCTCGCCGGCGGGGGCCGAAGAAGTTGAGATGCCGCCCGATGAGCATCATTTCGAACTCGATCAGGTGCGTCGGCTTGTCCATCTGTGTGTCTCATCACTCCTAGGTCGCGTTTTCCCAGTATGGGCGAACTCCGTGTTGACCCGTGAATATGCATCATGCATACCATGTGCTCAATACATATTACCTGCTGACTTGGGATTTTCTTTACTCGAAGACGGAGTTCATTCAATGCAAGGTTCTGTCGCGGCGCCGGAAGTGCGTCCCTCCCTGCTGGTAGGGGTGCTTGCGTTCACCGGAATCGTCGGCGCTCTCACTCAGACGCTCGTGGTTCCTCTCATCGGTCAACTGCCTGTGATGTTGGACACGACCGCGTCCAATGCGTCGTGGGTGATCACCGTCACTCTGCTCACGGGTGCGGTCGCGACTCCGGTGATCGGGCGCCTCGGTGACACCTACGGCAAACGTCGGATGCTGTTGATCTGCACGATTCCGTTGATCCTCGGTGCGGTGCTGTGCGCGCTGTCGTCGTCGCTGCTGCCGATGCTCCTCGGCCGTGGCTTGCAGGGGCTGGGCGTCGGCCTGATTCCGCTGGGCATCAGCCTGCTGCGAGACGTTCTCCCGCCCGAGCGTCTGCACTCGTCGATCGCTCTGATGAGCGCGTCGATGGGGATCGGCGGCGCTCTCGGCCTCCCCATTGCGGCTGCTGTCGCGGAGAACACGAGCTGGCGTGTGCTGTTCTGGGCAACAGCAGTCCTCAGTGCCGTGGTATTCGTATTGCTGTGGAACGTGGTGCCCGATGTCCAGGGCAAGGCGAATCCCGGACGCTTCGACATCGTGGGCGCCATCGGTCTTGGTATCGCGCTGACATCCCTACTGGTCGCGGTGTCGAAGGGGGCCGACTGGGGATGGGGGAGTTCGACGACTCTCGAGCTGTTCGCTCTTGCGGTGATCGTGCTGGTGGCCTGGGGTTGGTGGGAACTACGCCGCACCGATCCGCTCGTCGATCTGAGGATCGCGGCCCGGCCCGCGGTGCTGCTGACCAACGCGGCATCGGTCGTCGTCGGCTTCGGAATGTACGCGCAGTCACTGATCATCCCGCAGTTGCTCCAGCTTCCCACCGAAACCGGATACGGACTCGGCCAGTCGATGCTGGCGATGGGCCTGTGGATGGCACCCGGAGGTCTGATGATGATGGCGGTCTCGCCCATCGCCGGGAAGCTGTCGTCGGCGCGCGGGCCCAAGGTCTCTCTGTTCGTAGGGTGCGTGATCATCGCGATTGCGTACGGCTCGTCGCAGTTGCTCATGGGCTCGACGTGGGGCCTGATGATCGTTGCCGCGATCTGCAGTACCGGCGTCGGATTCGCCTACGGTGCAATGCCCGCGCTGATCATGAGCTCCGTCCCACAGAGCGAAACGGCATCGGCCAACAGCGTCAACTCGCTGATGCGCGCGATGGGCACGTCGATCTCGGCCGCCGTCGTCGGTGTCGTGCTGGCGCAGATGAGCGTGCAGTCGGGCGACTACAGCATCCCGACCGAAGCAGGCTTCCGGACAGGGCTGCTCATCGGGTGCGGGGTCGCATTGGTCGCGGCCGCAATCACGCTCACCATCCCCGTCGCCAAGCGGAAGAACCTCGACAAGGTGGAAGAAGCCGTCCCGGTACGGGCCTGAACACTGTGTCACGGGTGGGCGGTCCTCGTGTGAGGGCCGCCCACCGTCGTCGTAAGCTCGACTCGTGTCGAGAACAGGCCGGACCTCACACCGCATGACGCGGGCATCGCGGGGAGTGTCATCCGCTCGTATCCCCACCGCTCTGGCGCTGGGGTGGGCGCGCCTCTGGGGCGGTGCGGTGATGTTCGACGACGAGTTCGGGCTCTATGTGAGTACCGGCATGCGCGGCGGATTCGCGCGCGGTGGCACCACCATCGGGGGAGTGTTCCTCACTCGAAAACCACCATCGCGCCGGCTGCTTCGACACGAGGCCGTCCACGCCGACCAATGGGCGCGTCACGGACTCGGCTTCGCGGTGCGCTATCTGTGGGAGGAATTGCGCAATCCCGGTTCGCGCAACAAGTTCGAGATCGAAGCGGGTCTGGAGGACGGTGGCTACCGCACTTCGTCGCAGAGCTCATGACAGCCTTGATCGCCGGCAGCGTCGAACCGATCGTGCTCAATGCTGCGGCGGTCGCCCCGACCTGGGCGCTGTAGGAACTGCACGTCTCCGTCAGCGCTGTGGCGAGGCCGTCTGTGGCCGACGCGATCTTGCGGATGCCGTTTTGCCACCGATCACGGAAATCGGATGCGGCACGATCCAATTCGGCGCCGCCGAGATGCTGACCGCTAATTGATCCGAGGACGTCGATAGCCGCCGACATGTCGTCCGACGCCGTGTCGAGCGTCGACGCGAGCATGGCCACGGCCACGACGTCGATGAACAGTTCTTCCGATGGTGAGCCCCCCGGCACGAATCCCCCTACGTGTCGACTCCGGCAAGGAGACTACAGCACGGGACCGACTGCACTTCCGGTGGCGCAGTACAGGTGTGTCATGCGTCCAATCGCGTGGTGATCTTCTCGCTCGCGACACGACGTTCGAGCGCGGCGGGATCGGGATTGCTCACCTGGACAAGGGAAGCGCCGACGGAGAGCACCGAGAGCAACCCGTCCACGAGTTCGTCGACCGTGGTCCAGGTTCGGCTCGACAGCACACGGTCGGTGCCGGTGATCCCGGATCGCGACGCTGACGCCTTCGCAGCGTCGAGCACGTCGGAGACCGTGCGGCCACCGAGCGCGGTGTCGCCGGCGCCGGAGGGCCGGAACTGGTCGCCGTGCAGCCGCACATTCGTGGCGTAGTCGGTGACGCCCGGGGGTAGGTCGGGGACGGGGCGGCCGAATGCGTCCAATGACAGCGCCGCCACCTCTGCGACGTCGTCGACCTCGTCGAGCCGGTCCGGGGTGACGAGCGCGAGATCCGCGTCGGGGTCGGCGTCGAGAACCACCTCGGTGCCTGCCCACCATGCACCGAGCAGGACCGCTGCGCTCTGCCAATGTGCGGGCAGCAGGACTGCTACCCGGCTGCCGGGTAGCACCCCGAACTCGTCGCGGATCATGTTGGCGGTCTTGGCTGCCCAGTTTGCGAGCGTGAGTGCGGACAGTTCGATCCGAGCGCCGGTGGCATCGTCGTACCACGTGATGCGCGGGCCTGCGGGATCGGATGCGAGGATCGGGTCGAGCAGGGCTGTAGTCAGGGTGGTCACGGAAAACCTCGTTCTCGGGAGTCGGTGCGGAATCGATCAGTTGACGCAGCGCGGTCCGTCGGACCCGGCGTCGATGGGCGGTGCGGCCGGGGCCGGGGTCGCCGACTCACCCGCCGGCACCACATCGGATTGCGTCGTCGTGTCCGACGTGGATCCTGAGCTCGATCCGGAGTAGGACGACGAACCGGGGCCGGTGTAGTCGTCGGCGAGCACCACCTCGACGGTTCCGGACGGGAGGTTCGGGTCGTAGTCGATGTCGACATCTCCGAGCGCGGCTGCGACGGCGAGTGCTTCGTCGGAGTCGGGGTCGGCGGCGTACAGAGTGGTCGAGGACATCGTGCCGCCCTCGTAGTTGCCGACCATACCCTCGACGTAACCTTCGGAACTCATCGCCAGCGACACCTCGGATGCCAACCCGGACACGCTGCCGGCGTTGGAGACGTTCACGGTCACGGTCGACGGGTCGATGTCGGGGGTCGGCGTGTCGCTGGTGGTGGTTGTCTCGGACCCGTCGTAGTCCGCGCCGACCAGGCCGGCCACATACTCACGCACCTCGTCCGGATCGACCTGAACGACGGACTCGCCGTAGTCGGTCATCGCATTGATGTCCTGCACCGGGATCGTCGAGAACTGCACCGCACCACCCGCGAGATCCTGCATCTGGGTAGCGAGTTGCACGATGTCCCAATCCGAATCGAGCACCACCGAGCGTTGCACCGCAGCGGTCAGCTGCCCCACCTTCGACGGATTGCTCAACGTCTTCGCGCTGAGAACCTTCTGCACGAGCGAGGCCATGAACACCTGCTGCCGCACGATCCGATCGAGATCGCCACGCGGCAGGTCGTGACGCTGGCGGACGAAGCTCAGTGCGTCGGACCCCTGCAGGGTCTGTTCCCCTGCCGTGAAACGGGCGCCCGACATCGGTTCGTCCACCGGGGCGTTCAGGCACACATCGACGCCGCCGACCGCGTCGGTGAGCAGGACGAACCCGAGCAGACCGACCTCGGCGTAGTGATCGACCGTCACGCCGGTCAGGTCCGCGACCGATTCGATCAATGCGTCCCGGCCTGCTTTCGTGGAGGTTTCCTCGACCGCGGCCTCGTCTTCACCGGACTCGACGGCCTCGAGCCGTGCGAGTTCCTTCGTTGCGCCGTACGCGGCGTTGATCTTGGACATTCCGATGTCCGGGACTTCGACGTACGTGTCGCGGGGGATGGAGATGGCCGTCGCGGAGCTTCCGTCGTTGGGCACCCGGATCAAGATGATGGTGTCGGTGTTGTTGGCGACCTCTTCACCGGCGCGCAATGCGTCGAGTTCGCGCTGCGACAGGGGGTTGCCGTGCGCGTCGGTGCGGCTGTCGGTACCCACCAGGAGGATGTCGAGGGCACCGTCCGTGCCGTTTCCGAGGTTGAGACCTTCCACCGATGCGAGCGACGACGCGAACGAATCGTAGGTGCGCCATCCGACGCCCGTGGCGATCAGGACGAGTGCGGCGGCGATCGCGGCAGCGAATTGGCGCGGCCGGCCCGTGAACACCCGTGACACCCCTTGGGTGGCCTGGGGCCTCGCGCGTTCACCGGCCGGGCGCCGGGAGGCGTTTCCCTCTCGTACGGGCCGGGACGACGCGCCCGTCGGACGCGTCCTACGCCGCTCGTCCGTGCTGGGGCGCGCCCTGGTCCTTCGGCGGGGCGGCTCTGACGGCACGTGCGATCCTCCTTCGACTGGCGTCCGGGTACTCGATGAAGGTTACTGGTGGAATTCCTCGACGGGCGTGTTCGACACCGGCGTGCCAGACTCGAACAGGTGCGTAACGTTCTTGTGACCGGGGCCCACGGCCAGCTCGGCCGCCATGTGATCGACCTTGCGACCTCCTCCGGAATTCCGATTCGTGGCGCGGGCTCCGCCGAGATCGACATCACCGACGACGCATCGGTGGTCGGCGCCGTCGCGCCGGGGTCGGTGGTGATCAACTGCGCCGCATACACCGCGGTCGACGCGGCGGAGACCGACGAGGAAGCGGCCACGGCGGTCAACGGGCACGGACCGGAAGTGCTCGCCCGGGTCTGCGCCGACGTCGGTGCAACCCTGATCCACGTGTCCACCGACTACGTGTTCGCCGGAGACGCCACACAGCCGTACCCGGTCGATGCGCCCACCGGCCCCTGTAGCGCCTACGGACGGACCAAGCTGCTCGGTGAGCAGGCCGTCCTCGCGGCCCTGCCGTCCGCGCACATCGTGCGGACCGCATGGGTCTACACCGGCGACGGAAACGATTTCGTCGCGACGATGCGACGTCTCGAACGTGACCGCGACACCGTGCGCGTCGTCGACGACCAGGTCGGATGCCCTACTTATGCCCGCGACCTCGCTGCGGGCCTGCTCGAACTCGCCACCCGCGCCGACTTCGATCCGGTACCGGGTGGGATTCTGCACGCGACCAACGCGGGTGAGGCTACGTGGTACGACCTGGCTCGTGCAGTCTTCGACGGTGTCGGCGCAGATCCGGAACGGGTCCACCCGTGCACGAGCGACGAGTTCGTCCGCCCGGCTCCGCGTCCTGCGTACTCGGTACTGGACGGGCAGGCATGGTCGGCGGCCGGTCTCACTCCGCTCCGGCCGTGGCGGGAAGCGTTGAGTGCAGCGCTCGCCGCACTGGATGCGTCGGGGTGAGCCCGGCGAAGTCCGCCTGTGACTCGTCGCACAACGCTTCGGCCGCTATGGTTGCGCGCGTGGATTCGACGCTGGCCGTGGTGACGGTGACCTACTCGCCCGGCGAGCACCTCGAGAACTTTCTGACTTCGCTCACGACGGCGACGTCGCAGCGCACCCGGGTGATCATGGCCGACAACGGTTCGACCGACGGCGCGCCGGAAGCGGCAGCGCTGGTGCATTCGAACGTCACCCTGCTGCATACCGGGGGCAACATCGGTTACGGCGGCGCAGTCAACCGTGCGGTTGCCGAGATCGACGGGTCGGCAGAGTTCGTGGTGGTCGCCAATCCCGACGTCCGCTGGAGTCCGGGCTCACTGGACACGCTCCTGGAGGCGGCGCAACGGTGGCCGCGCGCCGGTTCGCTGGGGCCCCTGATCCGTGAACCGGACGGGAGCATCTATCCGTCCGCGCGCACGGTGCCGACGTTGTCGTCCGGTGCCGGCCACGCACTGCTCGGAACGGTATGGCCCACGAACCCGTGGACGCAGCGCTACCGCCAGGAGAACGAAGCGATCAGTGAGCGACCCGTCGGATGGCTTTCCGGGTCCTGCCTGCTCCTTCGTCGTGCCGCGTTCGACACCGTCGACGGATTCGATTCCCGATACTTCATGTACATGGAGGACGTGGACCTCGGTGATCGTCTCGGGCGCGCCGGATGGCACAACGTCTACGTTCCGTCCGCCGAAGTCACCCACGCGAAGGGGCACGCGGCGGGACGTCACCCGGAACTGATGCTTCCGGCGCATCATGAGAGTGCGTACCGGTTCCAGGCCGATCGACACCCGCATCCGTGGCAGGCGCCGCTGCGCTGGGCGCTGCGCGGTGGTCTCGCGGTGAGATCCAAGCTGGCGGTTGCTTCGGCCGTGCGCGAGCGCGATGCAGGCAAGGTCGGTCATGAGGGGACCGATTTCGACGAGAAACAGGGGAAATCATGACGAGTGCTGCCGCACCGCATACCGACGCGGTGATCCTGGTCGGCGGGCAGGGGACGAGGCTTCGCCCGCTGACATTGTCGGCGCCGAAGCCGATGCTGCCCACCGCGGGACTGCCGTTCCTGACACACCTGCTCGCGCGGATTCGCGAGGCGGGCATCAAGCACGTGGTGCTCGGCACGTCGTTCAAGGCGGAGGTCTTCGAGGAACACTTCGCGGACGGATCCGATCTCGGTCTCGAAATCGAGTACGTCACCGAGACAGAGCCGCTCGGGACGGGCGGCGGCATCCGCAACGTGCTGCCGAAGCTTCGCGCCGAGAACGTCATGGTGTTCAACGGGGACGTGCTCGGCGGAACCGATCTCGGTGCCGTGCTCGACACCCACGTTCGCACCGAGGCCGACGTCACCTTGCACCTCGTCCGTGTGGGTGATCCCCGCGCGTTCGGTTGTGTGCCGACCGACGCAGATGGTCGCGTCACGGCCTTCCTGGAGAAGACGCAGGATCCGCCGACCGATCAGATCAACGCGGGCTGCTACGTGTTCCGCCGCGAGATCATCGAGGCGATTCCCGAGGGTCGTCCGGTGTCGGTCGAGCGTGAGGTGTTCCCCGCGCTGCTGACAGAGGGCAAGAAGCTCTTCGGTCACGTGGATGCCGCGTACTGGCGTGACATGGGCACCCCGGAGGACTTCGTGCGTGGTTCGGCGGATCTGGTGCGCGGGATCGCTCCGTCGCCGGCGTTGCCCGGGCAGCGTGGCGAGTCGCTGGTGCACCCCGGTGCGTCCGTCGCTCCGGGTGCGTTGCTCATCGGGGGTACGGTGGTCGGCCGCGGCGCCGAGATCGGTGCGGGTGCCCGCCTCGACGGTGCAGTGATCTTCGACGGTGCGCGGGTCGAGGCCGGTGCGGTGATCGAGCGGACGATCGTCGGATTCGGTGTGCGGGTGGGTCCGCGCGCGTTGATCCGCGACGGTGTGATCGGCGACGGTGCCGACATCGGTGCGCGCTGCGAACTGCTGCGTGGCGCGCGGGTGTGGCCCGGCGTCCAGATCCCGGATGGAGGGATCCGGTTCAGCACCGATGTCTGATATCGACAACGCCATGACCTACAGGAAGTATGTGGCGCTGGGGGATTCGTTCACCGAGGGAGTGGGGGATGACGATCCCACCCGCCCGAACGGCGTGCGCGGGTGGGCCGATCGTGTCGCCGAGCAGCTCGCTCGCGGCAACGACGGATTCGGCTATGCCAACCTCGCGATCCGCGGACGGTTGCTCCGGCAGATCCTCGACGAACAGCTCGATGCTGCACTTGCACTCGAACCCGACCTCGTGACGATCTATGCGGGCGGCAACGACATCATGCGGCCCGGCCTGGATCTCGATGTGCTCGTCGCGCAGTACGAGGAGGCGATCGCCGCGCTTACCGGCACCGGCGCCCGGGTGCTGATGTGGACGGCGTACGACGTCGGCTGGGCCCCGGTGTTCCGGCACCTGCGGGGACGGGTCGCCATCTACAACGAACTCGTCCGGGGGGTCGCCGACCGCCATGGTGCGACGCTCGTCGATTATTGGCGGTTCGGTGAATACCGGGACTACCGCATGTGGGACTTCGATCGCTTGCACATGTCGCCGGAAGGACACCGCAACATGGCGATCCGGGTGTTGGATGCGTTGGGAGCGCAGCACCGGATCGAGCCCGTAGATCTCGGGCCCGCCCCGGTCGTTGCGCGCCCCGAGCAGCGTCGGGCCGACGCCAAGTGGGCGCGTGAGTTCCTCGTGCCGTGGGTGGGGCGACGGGTCCGACGCGAATCGTCGGGCGACGGGATCGCCCCGAAGCGCCCGGTGCCGGCACCTATCGACCTGTAGCGCGTCGGCAGACCGGACGCGGATCAGCGCCGAGCAGCAGCGAGCCGTACGAGGTGGTCGATCGTCTCGTGTTCGGCGTCGGTCGGCAACGCGTCGATCGGCCACCACTGCAGGTCTGTCGACTCGTCGCTGCGCACCGGTACTGCACCCACCGGTGCGATCACGAGGAACCTCAGGTCGAGATGCCGTGTGGGTACGCCGAGCGAGCACGTGATCGGGTGCGTATGCGCCGAGAGCACGTTCGGATCGATCATGAGTTCGTCGATGCCCGATTCTTCGCGGGCCTCGCGCAGCGCGGCATCGACGACGGTCTCGTCGCTCTCCTCACAGTGCCCACCCAGCTGGATCCACCTGCCGACCCGCGGATGCAGTGTGAGCAGCACATTGCGGTGATCTGTGTCGAGCACGAGCGACGACGCGGTGATATGGCCGGGAACGTGGGAGCGCAGACAGCCGCCGGGCGCGGAGTCGAGGAACGCGAGCATCGTGTGCCGCAGGGACTCTGCGTCCACCGAATCGGTGTGCCACGCGTCGAGCCTCTCGAGTGCGGACGCGTGCAGGGAATCGGCCGACACGATCACAGCTCCCGCAGGGCGTCGCCGGGATCAGTGGCTTCGCGCGGTTGCGGCTCGTCATTCGGATATCCCACCGCGATCGCGCCGAGCGGCGACCAGTCGTCGGGGAGATCGAGTTCCTCACGCACGACGTCGGGGGCGAAGATCGTCGAGCCGATCCAGCAGCTTCCCAGGCCGCGTGTCGCGAGTGCGACGAGTAATCCCTGCACGGCCGCGCCTGCCGCGACGGTGAACATCGTGGCTTCAGCGGCGGTGCGGCGCGCGTCCGGATACTCGTGGGCTCCGTCGGGGACCCAGAACGGCACCAGTACTTCGGGAGCGTCGTAGAGGATCGATCCGCGTGCGAGACGGCGTTCGATGGCGACGGGATCGAGTCCGTCGCCCGCGAGATCGTCGGCCCAGCGGTCGCGCATCCGATCGAGGAGCCGGCGGCGGACCTGCTCGGTGCGCACCCACACGAACCGGACCGGGCGGGTGTGGTGGGGCGCCGGCGCGGTGAGGGCTTCGGCGACGGCGTCGCGCAGGTCTTCGGGATCGACAGGATCGGCGGAGAACTCCCGAATCGAACGGCGCAGCAGCAGTGCTTCACGGCGGCCCCGTTCGAGTGCTTCGGCGGTGCCGAGCCAGAACAGGTCGTCCTCGCCGCCGCGCACGAGTGCCCGCGCGGTGGAACCGTCGTCGGGTAGGTCGAGCCCGCGCACCACCGCGACGGGGACTCCGCCGAGTTTGCCCTTGACGAGATCTCCAGCGGCCGCGATCTCGTCGGCGAGTGCGACGGACGTGACCATGAGTTCGTTGCCCTGCGAGTCGTGGGAGCCCTCGTAGCCGTGGAGGACCGGTAGCCCGGCCGATCCGATCGCTGCGTCGGTCTGGCCCATACGCCACGCCCGGCCCATGGTGTCGGTGACCACGACGCCGACGGTGACTCCGAGTAGTTCGGAGATCCGGGTGCGCAGTGCTGCGGCGCTGGCATCGGGATTCTCGGGTAGGAGCGCGAGTTCCGCGCCGTCGACGTTGGAGCCGTCGATTCCCGACGCGGCCTGCACGATCCCGAGCTTGTTCTCGGTGATCAGGGTGCGTCCCTTCTGAGCGAGCACCCGCACCGCTTCCTGTGTGACGAGGCGTCGCCGGAGTGCGTCGCGCGCGTCGGGGTCGGTGGGTGAGGGGACGATACGGCCCTCGGTCTTCGACAGGATTTTGCTGGTGATCACCAGGATGTCGCCGTCGGCGAGCCACGGTGCGGCAGCGACGAGGGCGGCTGCGAGGTCGTCGCCGGGTCGGAACTCGGGTAGTCCGGTGACCGGCCGGATCTCGAGAGGTCCGCCGGGTGCGTGATCACGCACGGGGGTGCCGGTCGTGCTGTCTGCGGGCATCACAATTGCACTCCGGCGAGTTCCAGTGCGGCACGTGCCATTTCGGCAGTCGCGTCGGGGTCGGACATGAGGAGCGGCACGCTCCGCACCTGGACGCCGGGGACATCGGCGTCATCGGTCGAATGCACGAGCCAGCCGTCGAGGATTCCGGTGCCGCTACGCGCTCCGTAGTGTCGGCCCACGGCCTCTGCAGTGGTGTCGACTCCGATCACGTCGAGGCACGCGTCGGCCATGCCGCGCAGTGGCATGCCGCCGACGACGGGGGACAGGCCGATGACCTTCGCCTTCGTCGTCCGTAGTGCGCCGCGGATGCCAGGAACGGCGAGGATCGCGCCGACGCTGACGACAGGGTTCGACGGCGCGAGAACGACCACGTCGGCGGATTCGATGGCGTCGAGGACACCCGGTGCGGGTCTTGCTTCGTCTGCGCCGATGTGGGCAAAGCTGTGGGTGGGTACCTGTGCGCGGTGACGCACCCACCATTCCTCGAAGTGGATTGCACGCTGATTACCGTCGGCGGGGTCGGTGATCACGACGTGGGTCTCGCTGCGGTCGTCGGATGCCGGGAGCAATGTCACGCCGGGCTTCCATCGCGTGCACAGCGCTTCGGTGACGGCGGAGAGCGGATATCCTGTGCGCAGCATTCTCGTGCGGATCAGGTGGGTGGCGATGTCGCGGTCGCCGAGACCGAACCAGTCGGGGTCTGCTCCGTATGCCGCGAGTTCTTCCTTGGCATTCCAGGTTTCGGCCTTGCGGCCCCAACCGCGCTCGGTGTCGATTCCGTCGCCGAGGGTGTACATGCATGTATCGAGATCGGGACAGATCCTCAGTCCGTGCATCCACACGTCGTCGCCGACGTTGACGATGGCGGTGATCCGATGCGGCGCGTCGGGGTCGATGTCCGAGCCCGGTGCGATGTCGAGAAGTTTTCGCAACCCTGTGAGGAAACGGGCACCGCCGACACCTCCGACCAATACAGTCACATTCACGGGGCCAGCCTATGTGGTGCGCGTGGTACCCCGTCGAGCGCCGTCCTAAACCAAGAAATTGCAAAGTCGTCGATCGTAAGCGAGAAAATCCATTCCGCTTGACCGCGACACGCCCGGCGTGTCTAATCACATATGTGTCATTCCGGGTTTCCGGATCGGGATCGATTGCGACGACGTCGCATTCGAACAAGATTCGGGGGATGGCAGAAAGATCCCGATCCGCGAAAGTTGCGGCGCTGCAGGTGAGGAGGCGGAGGATGGCCGACGAGCGCGAAGTTTTCGAGATCTCTCGGATCGATACTGCAGTCGAGAGTGGCTGCGACGATTCCGACAGCGGCACACCGATTCTGCAATTGATTACAGGGTTTGGTGATTCGGCGGACGTCGAGGAGCAGTGGCAGGAACGTGCACTGTGCGCACAGACCGACCCGGAGGCGTTCTTCCCTGAAAAGGGTGGTTCGACGCGGGAAGCGAAGCGCATCTGCCTGGGGTGTGAAGTTCGTGACGAGTGTCTCGAGTATGCCCTTGCTCACGACGAACGTTTCGGAATCTGGGGTGGGCTGTCCGAAAGGGAACGGCGGCGCCTCAAGCGCGGCATCGTCTGACGGTCGGGTCCGGCCCGGTACGGGGAGTACGGGCTCGATCCATTTGTGTCCGGACGCGATGTGCGATGAAGGCCGGGTACTCGGGCAACCGAATGCCCGGCCTTCATCGCGTGCGGCCCTGCTCGCTCAGTTCTCGTCGCCGAGATCGCCGAGTTCCGGATCGACTACCTCAGGTTCGAGTCCGAGGTAGGTCGCGACCTGGTGGACGAGGACGTCGTGAACGAGGTCGGTGAGATCGTCAGGATCCTCCGCGCGGAGCTCGAGCGGACGACGGAACAACACGATCCTGGCGCGAGTCGCGGCGCCGCGACGGTCGATGCCCGCGGGGACGAGTCGCGACAGCGGGACCGGCCCGTCGGCGACGACCTCGTCGGGCCAGTTCACCGAGTCGGGGTCGCGTGCGCGAATCTTCGGAACGTCGTCGACCGCGAGATCGAGTTTCGTCAACCGGTCGTGCCACTGAGCGTCGATCGGCGCGAACGCGCTGAGCACCAGGAGGTCGAACTTCTCGGCCCGCGACTTCCATGCCGGCAGGTCGTGAGGAAACAGCGGTCCGCGGATTCCGCGACCGCGTCGCGTCACCGCGCGGGACGACACGGGGGTAGTACGACGTGCTCGGGCCATGCAGTGGAGATTACGACAGAGGAAAACAGACGGATGCTCCCCGGTGTGTCCGAATAGTCCCGGGGCCGGCGACACGCTACGCTCCGATGCGTGAGATCACTGCGTCGATGCTGCCGGCCTGGGTGCAAGAACCCTGCTGTTGCGACGCTGACCTACGTGTATTCGGACTCGACCGCCGTTGTGGGGCCCCTGGCCACGGTCGCAGAGCCGCACTCGTGGGATCTGTGCGAAACGCACGGCTCGAGAATCACCGCGCCGAAGGGCTGGGAACTCGTCCGATACGAGGGGGCGTTCGACACCGCTACCCCCGACGAGGACGATCTCACCGCTCTCGCCGAGGCGGTGCGCGAGGCAGGCATGGGCGAACGCAACCGAGCCGAAGCGGATCCGGCGGAGGCCGAGGTCGCGCCGCGCGCTGCGGTTCCGTCGACCGCCCGCACCGGCCGCCGCGGTCACCTTCGGGTGTTGCCCGATCCCACGAGCTGACTCCGTCGCACTAGGCTGATCGCGGACCTGCGCCACGAGGATGGCGCGGGTGCAATTCGACGATCAGGAGCGGAAACAGTGGCGAGATCTGCCGAATCGGTTGCAGCCGTGATCAAGGCGTACGACGTTCGCGGCGTGGTGGGGACGCAGATCGACGAGGAGTTCGTCCGCGAGGTCGGTGCGTCGTTCGCACGTCTCGTCCGTGACGACAGCGCCGCAACCCGAGTGGTGATCGGTCACGACATGCGCGAATCGTCCCCGACGCTGGCCGGCGCGTTTGCCGAGGGTGTCGTCGCACAGGGACTCGACGTGGTGCTCATCGGCCTCGCCTCCACGGATCAGCTGTACTTCGCCTCCGGCATCCTCGACGCGCCCGGTGCGATGTTCACCGCGAGCCACAACCCGGCCGAGTACAACGGCATCAAACTGTGCTGGGCCGGTGCGAAACCGGTCGGCCAGCAGACCGGACTCGGAACCATCTCCACCGACGTGATCGAAGGGGTTCCGGCCTACGACGGCGCTCCCGGCACGATTACCGAACAGGACGTGCTCGAGCAGTACGCGTCGTTCGTTCGGGGATTGGTCGATCTGTCGCAGATGCGCCCACTGAAGGTCGCGGTCGACGCCGGGAACGGAATGGGCGGACACACCGTCCCGGCCACGTTCGGCCCGCTCCCGATCGATCTGGTGCCGCTGTACTTCGAGCTCGACGGAACCTTTCCGAACCACGAGGCCAACCCGCTCGATCCCGCGAACCTGGTGGATCTGCAGCGCCTCGTCGTCGAATCCGGTGCAGATGTCGGCCTGGCCTTCGACGGCGACGCGGACCGTTGCTTCGTCGTCGACGAGCGCGGTGGACTCGTGACTCCGTCTGCTGTGACCGCCTTGGTCGCGGCTCGCGAACTCGGTAAGGAACCGGGCGCCACGATCATCCACAACCTGATCACGTCGCGGGTCGTACCCGAACTGGTCGCGGAACTCGGTGGGAAACCGGTGCGCACCCGTGTCGGCCATTCGTTCATCAAGCAGCAGATGGCAGAGACCGGTGCGGTGTTCGGGGGCGAACACTCTGCCCATTACTACTTCCGCGACTTCTGGGGCGCCGACTCCGGCATGCTCGCCGCACTGCATGTCCTCGCCGCGCTCGCGGGGCACGACGGTTCGCTGTCCGATCTCATGGCGTCCTACAACCGGTACGAGGCGTCGGGTGAGATCAACTCCACCGTCAGCGACGCGGCGGATCGGACCGAGGCAGTCGTCGCTGCGTTCGCGGACCGCACCCGGTCCGTCGACCGGCTCGACGGAGTGACCGTGGAACTCCCCGGCAACACGTGGTTCAACCTTCGGGCGTCGAACACCGAGCCGTTGCTGCGGCTGAATGTGGAGGCGCCCACCCGCGCGGAGGTCGACGCACTGGTCGAAGAAATCCTGGCTGTCGTGCGTGCGTGACGGAAGCATTCGTGGCAGCGATAATCGAAGTGCCCGGTGTGTATGCGGCGTCGGGCCGATCAGAGTCTGTGAGGAGAGAAAGGGGGCACGGTCGTGACGGCTCCCTCGCCGCTGTTCGACTTCGATGACGCGAGTGCACTCATCGAGGCCGACGTCGACGGCATCCTGCGTAGCGCCGCGCTCGGGGGCGCGCAGATTCGCGCGAGCGTTTCTGCCGCCGACGAGTTCCTGCGTGACCGACTGCAGGGCATCCATCCACGCAGCGTCGTCCTCGTCGCCGGTGGTGCCCGCGCCGGTCGCGCGGCGGAACTCGTGGTTGCTCTCCTCTCGGATCGTTGTGCAGTGCCGCTCGTGGCCGCCCCCACCACACCTCCGTGGGTAGGACCGCTCGACGTCGTGGTCGTGGCGGGGGACGATGCGGGCGATCCGACACTGGTTGCATCCATCGACGGTGCGCTTCGGCGAAGCGCGGAGGTCGTGGTGGACGCCCCCGACGAAGGGCCGGTCCGGTCGGTGGCCGCAGGCCGCGCAGTGTTGCTCGCGCCGCGCGTGCACGTCCCGACTGCTTATGCGTTCGCGCGGCACCTCGCTGTGTTCTGCGCGGTGCTCACATCGCTGGAGGCATCCCGCCTCGGTGGCGCAGTCCCTGATCTCGGGCGGATCGCCGATTCGGTCGACGCCGAGGCCGCACGTGACCATCCGTCGTACGAGGTTTTCGAGAACCCGGCGAAGGCGCTGGCGACGCGGATGTTGTCGCGGCGGGTGGTGATCGCAGGGGATTCACCGGCGACGGCGGTGCTGGCGCGGCATTCCACGGATTCGTTGTTGCAGATTGCCGGTGTGGTTGCCACGCCGGCAGCACTACCGGACGTTCTGGTGGCGCGAGATCGCCTGCTCGATTCGACCGCTGCTTCCGACACGTACGACCCGTTCTTCCACGACGAGGAACTGGATGGTCCTGCACCGGTCGCACCGGTGCGGGTGTTCGTGCTCAGCACGGACGCGGATCGACCGGCCGCGCGACGCCGAGCCGCGGCACTACCGGATATGGAATTGGTGTCTGTTGTGGGGGAGTTCGAAGCCCGTGAGGTACCACCTGCGCTCGAGCAGGTGGCGGTATTGACCGTGCGACTGGAAATGGCTGCGGCCTATCTGCGGCTGGCCGGTGGTCGGTAGTGCACCGACTCGAAGGTGCAGTGCGCTCTTACGCGTGGGGTTCGCGTACTGCCATTGCCACGTTGTGCGGCAGGACCGTGCCGTCCGATCATCCGGAGGCGGAGCTGTGGTTCGGGGCGCACCCGGCCGATCCTGCTCGGGTGATCGACGACGACCATGCGCCGGTGTCACTGCTCGATCTGCTCGACGAAGATCCTCCCTCGCAGCTGGGTGACGACATCGTCGAACGCTTCGGGCCGAGGCTGCCTTTCCTGTTGAAGCTGCTCGCGGCAGAGGAACCGTTGTCGTTGCAGGCGCATCCCAGCGCCGCGCAGGCTGCCGAGGGCTATGCGCGTGAGGAAGCGCTCGGCGTGCCACTCGACTCGTCGGTGCGCAATTATCGCGACCCGAACCACAAGCCCGAACTGGTCGTCGCGTTGACACGTTTCGAGGCGCTCGCGGGATTCCGCAATGCGGCGCGCACCGTCGAGCTGCTCGAGGCGCTGCGCGTGCCCGAACTCGATCCGTATGTGGGCCTGCTTGCGGGTCAGCCGGACTCCGATGGTCTCCGTGCCCTGTTCACCACCTGGATCACGTTGCCGGCACAGGCGCTGTCCGCGCTCGTTCCCCGCGTCCTGGACGGGTGTGTGACGTATCTCGCGACCGGAGGTGATGCTCCCCGCGAGTTCGTCGCCGAGGTGCGCACCGCATTGCAGCTCGCCGAGATCTATCCCGGCGACGCGGGTGTCCTCGCATCGTTGTTGCTGAACCGGATCACCCTCGAACCCGGCCAGGGCCTGTACCTCGACGCGGGCAACCTGCATGCCTACCTGCACGGGATGGGTATCGAGATCATGGCGAACTCGGACAACGTCCTGCGCGGCGGCCTCACTCCCAAGCACGTCGATGTGCCGGAACTGTTGAGAGTGCTTGATTTCGGTGCACCCGGTGTGCCGATCCTCGAGGCGGACCTGGTGGGTTCGCATGAATGGCGGTATCGCACGCCGGCTCCGGAGTTCGCTCTGTCGCGGCTCGAACTCGATGCAGGCGAGACCGTATCGCTGGCTCCGTACGGACCGCAGATCCTGCTGTGTACGTCGGGCTCGGCCACGGTCGAGTGCGGCGGCGAGAGCCTCGAGTTGGGGCAGGGACGCTCGGTGTGGCTTGCCGCGTCCGATCCGAAGCTGGAGATTCGTGCGGGTGACGCTGCTGTGCAGGTGTTCCGTGCTCGCCTCGGGTCGGATCCGGGAGACAGGTGACATCGTGACGGCACAGGTCCGGGCGGTATAGATCGCTCGCATTCGGGGCGCTCCCCTGTGGAGCGCCCTTTTGCGTAGCTGTGAATGATTACAAATCAGCCAATTTGTCTAGTCCGAGTACAAAAGTACGGGTAGTGTCCATGCCGCAGTGACATAGATCATTTCTTTACGGGATGAAGGGGCACGGACATGGCCACGCACACAGGAGGGGTTCAGAATCCATCCGCATTGCAATGGCGCGACCGCAAGCGATACCTGTGGCTGCTCGGTCTCGTTCCGCCGACAGCGGTCTTCGTGGCCACGGCGCTGGTGTGGGGCGGCAACCGGCTGGGGCTGGATGCGGTCACGCCGGTCGTCTGGTGGATCGGGCCGATCCTCGTCTTCCTGCTCGTCCCCGCCCTCGATCTCATCTTCGGTCCAGACGGGGAGAACCCGCCCGCCGAGATCGTCGAGACGCTCGAGAACGACCGATTCTACCGCTATTGCACCTATCTCTACCTGCCGTTCCAGTTCGCGACGCTGGTGTGGGCGTGCTACCTGTGGTCGTCGGGCGATCTGTCGTGGCTCGGTATCGACGGCGGCCTCGGTGTCGTCTCGAAGATCGGGCTCGCGATCTCGGTGGGGGTGGTGGCCGGCATCGGTATCAACACCGCACACGAACTCGGGCACAAGACGGTGCGGCTCGAGCGACGGCTGTCGCGGATCGCGCTCGCACAGTCCTTCTACGGTCACTTCTACGTCGAGCACAACCGCGGCCACCACGTCCGGGTGTCGACGCCCGAGGATCCTGCCTCGGCGCGGTTCGGTGAGAGCTTCTGGGAGTTCCTGCCGCGCAGCGTGTTCGGGAGCCTGCGTTCTTCCTGGCGGCTCGAACGTGATCGGCTCGCGCGCCTCGGCCGCCGCGCGTGGACGCTGCGCAACGAGGTGCTGAGCGCGTGGCTGCTCTCGGTCGTCCTGTTCGCCGCGCTCATCGCAGCGTTCGGGATCGAGATCGCGCCGTATCTCGTGATCCAGGCGGTGTTCGGCTTCAGCCTGCTGGAAGTCGTGAACTACCTCGAACACTACGGACTGTTGCGGCAGCGGACGGCGAGTGGCCGGTACGAGCGATGCACCCCCGCCCACAGCTGGAACAGCGACCACCTGGTGACCAATGTCTTCCTCTACCACCTGCAACGACACAGCGATCATCACGCCAACCCGACACGGCGCTACCAGACACTGCGCAGCATGGAGATCTCGCCGCAGCTGCCTGCCGGCTACGCCACCATGCTCACCCTCGCCTACTTCCCCCCGCTGTGGCGCAAGGTGATGGACCACAGAGTCCTCGAGCACTACTCCGGTGACATTTCGCGGGTCAATGTGCACCCGCGGCGCCGGGACGTTCTCGTCGCCCGCCACTCAGCGACGGCGAATGCGGATCAGGGCCGGACGATTGACTTCGAGGAGAAGGCATGACCCACGAGTACCGCCTGTTCCGCTGCCTGGTCTGTGGGTTCGAATACGACGAGGCGCAGGGCTGGCCCGAGGAGGGCATCGACCCCGGCACCCTGTGGGACGACATCCCCGACGACTGGTCCTGCCCCGACTGCGGCGCGGCGAAGGTGGATTTCGAGATGATCGAGATCGTCCGGCGATGAGCTGTGCGCTTTGACGCACCCTCACGGTCGTGAGAATGTCACGGTCATGGCACCGGAGCACGGACAGTCCCCTCGTCACTTCCACGAGGCGGGCCGGGTTCTGCTGCGCACGACCATCCTCGACGCGATGCGCGGGCTGCTGCTGGAACGTGACTGGTCGGCGGTGACCATGAGCGATGTAGCCCGTGCGGCGGGGATCAGCCGACAGACGCTCTACAAGGAGTTCTCGTCGCGGCAGGGGCTCGCCCAGGGATACGCGCTGCGGCTCGTCGACGAATTCGCCGATGCGGTGGCGGATTCGGTGTATGCCCACGTCGGTGATGCGCGCGCAGCCCTCGTCGACGGGTTCGGCTCCTACTTCGTCGCTTCTGCCGCTGATCCGCTCGTCCGCTCATTGCTCGACGGTGAGGCCAAGCCGGACCTGCTGCGCTTGATCACGACCGATGCCGCGCCGATCCTCGAGCGCGGCGCAGGCAGGCTCGCCGACACCTTCGCGAACAGCTGGATTTCCGCACCCACTGCGGACGCTGTGATGCTCGCCCGTGTCGTGGTGCGCGTGGCTTTGAGCTTCATCTCGATGCCACCGACGTCCGGCTCGGATGTCGCGACCGAGCTCGCGGATATCCTCGTGCCCTTCGTGGAGAAGGTCAACGTGACGGAATGAGCACACGGTGAACCGGGCTGGGGCAGGTCATACGGCCGCGAGTTGTATAGCGTCTACGTAACTCTGGGACTTTCTGCCACCTGAGTGGCAGGCGGTGAAGATGCACGTTCCTCACGGCTACCCGACACATCCTGCGATGCTGCGGGCTCGACCGTGTCCCACACCGACGCTTCAGGTGCAGGACGAGTCCTCGACTGATTCACCCCCTCGGATGGTGTCCGGGCCGGAACACTGTGGCGGACCCGCCGATGGCGCGGCCTTGCCGAGGTCGGCCCGGTCTTGTCCCGACATCCGCGCCGGAGCATGCTCGGCGGTGCGGATCTCCAGGCTTCCATTGCGGGTGCGGACCGCCGCACCTCGGCCGAGGAGAACACGTTCGGCGAGGTTAAACCCGCCACATGGTCACGATTCCTACCGAGCTGGCAGGGCTCGTACCACGCATTGTGATAACCACCAGGGCGGGCCAGCGGCGCGTCACACCCCGGATACAAGGCAGACGATCCCCGCGCCGGCACCGTCACCGTCAGCACACCTACCCGGACGGCGGTATGAGCCAGCGCATCGGCGGCTTTGCGGCGCGTGGACTGCGCCGCCCGATTGTTGTTCACCCGCCCGTGCTTACTCGGTTCAAGGGTGGCGCCGACCGCGGTGCGATTCGCGTCGAGGACGGCGTTCTTCGCCTCCAGTGTGCTGCGGACCTGCTGCGGTGCGTTCTCGGCGAGCCGGCGTAGACGGGCGGACTTGCGGTGCAGCCGTTGCCCTTCGTCCTGCAGGCGGGCAGTTTGATGCCCAGGCCTCGGTCGTCGTAGGTGTAGCCCTGATAGTCCGATACCAATCCCTCCGGACTGTCGGTGACGGTCGCCGCGGCTCCGAGGGTGGACGGTGACCAGTCCACCCCGACCGCGATCGTGCCCGCGGCCAGGTCGTCGGCGGGAACGACTTCGGTGGCCGCGCAGCGCAGCAGCAGCCCCCGGCCATCGAGAGTCAAGGTGGGGAGATGCCACTGCGTGACGGGCCGACCGTCCAGGTGCGGTGGTAGCGCGGCGGTAAACCGCACCCGCTGCCACTGTGCCAGCGTCGTCGGGGCCCTGGTGGTGGGCAGGCGGGCCATCGCGGTGACCTGCGGTGGGGTTTGGATGTCGGTGATCCGCAGTCGTGTGGACTGCGCAGCGTCCGAGGCCGCGTCGTCGACCCAGCGGATACGCGCGAGCGGCGATACCGCCGGTGGAGGGATCGAACCTGGATGACAGCGACGCGATCGCTGAATCCTGGAACGTCAGGGTCCGCAGTGTCGCTGTGGCTTGTGCGGTGACCACACGGCTGACCCGCGAGGGCGCATACACCCCGTCGGGGTAGGTGGGGGTCCTGCCGAGACGGGCGGCCGCGACGTGTCCGTGTTTCGGTAGTGCTCGGCCCTCGCGGTCGCGGCCGGCGGCCGGGTGTCGAAGGTGCCCGGGTGCCACAATCGCGTGACCAACTCGGTTTCGGCGCTGGTGATCAGTCGAGCAGCCATCGGACGCGGGTGTCGAGGTTGTCGAGTCCGGTCGGGTCGCCGGTGGTGTCGTCGACCGCGAGGTGAGGTCGGGTGGTGAACGCGAACGGACGTCTGTCGGTAATGTCGGTCATTGTTCACCCCCGCGCCTCGAGCGTCGTCGATCGGTTCCGCTGCCGGCGACATCTCGTTGTGGTCCGGCGGGGCATCGACCGTATCGTCGGGCACCGACATCCAGCCTGATGGACATGTTGATGTGTTCTGCGGCCAGTCGACACAGAATGGAAGTATCAGAAGGAGCTGTCGAGTATCAGACATCTCGTCCACTGTTGTTAGCCTGGTGGGCATCCACCGATTGCCGATAGGAAGAGGCATCCGCACAGTGTCTGACACCACGTTCGTCGCCGACCAGATCAACGGGCTCGATTTCAAGGTCGCCGATCTGTCGCTGGCCGAGTTCGGCCGCAAAGAGATCCGTCTGGCCGAGCACGAGATGCCCGGGTTGATGGCGCTGCGTCGCGAGTACGCAGAGGTTCTGCCGCTGAAGGGTGCGCGCATCTCCGGTTCGCTGCACATGACGGTGCAGACCGCAGTCCTGATCGAGACCCTCGTCGCGCTCGGCGCGGACGTCCGGTGGGCCTCGTGCAACATCTTCTCCACGCAGGATCATGCTGCGGCCGCCGTGGTCGTGGGCCCGCACGGCACCCCCGAGGAGCCCAAGGGTGTGCCTGTGTTCGCGTGGAAGGGCGAGACCCTCGAGGAGTACTGGTGGGCGGCCGAGCAGATGCTCACGTGGCCCGGGGAGCCCGCCAACATGATCCTCGATGACGGTGGCGACGCCACGATGCTCGTCCTCAAGGGCGCCCAGTTCGAGAAGGCCGGCGTCGTGCCGCCGACGGACGAAGAGCAGGACTCCGCCGAGTACCAGGTGTTCCTGCAGCTGCTGCGCGAGTCGCTCGCTGCGGATTCGAAGAAGTGGTCCACCATTGCAGAGTCCGTGCAGGGCGTGACCGAAGAGACGACCACGGGTGTGCTGCGGCTCTACCAGCTTGCTGCTGCCGGTGAGCTGGTGTTTCCCGCGATCAACGTCAACGACTCGGTCACCAAGAGCAAGTTCGACAACAAGTACGGAACCCGCCACTCGCTGCTCGACGGCATCAACCGCGGCACCGACGTCCTGATCGGCGGCAAGTCTGCGCTGGTCTGCGGCTACGGCGACGTCGGTAAGGGCTGCGCCGAGGCGTTGCGTGGGCAGGGCGCACGTGTGTCCGTCACCGAGGTCGACCCCATCAACGCCCTGCAGGCGATGATGGACGGCTACGACGTCGTCACTGTCGAGGATTTCATCGGCCGGGCCGACATCGTGATCACCTCGACCGGTAACAAGGACATCATCACCTTCGAGCACATGAAGGCCATGAAGCACCAGGCGATCCTGGGCAACATCGGTCACTTCGACAACGAGATCGACATGGCGGGCCTCGAGCGGGCCGCCGACGTCACCCGGATCAACATCAAGCCGCAGGTCGACGAATTCCGATTCGCCGACGGCCACACGATCATCGTGCTGTCCGAGGGCCGGCTGCTGAACCTCGGCAACGCCACGGGTCACCCGTCGTTCGTGATGTCCAACTCCTTCGCGAACCAGGTGATCGCACAGATCGAGTTGTGGACGAAGCCCGACGAGTACGACAACGAGGTCTACCGCCTGCCCAAGCACCTCGACGAGAAGGTCGCGCGGATCCACGTCGAGGCACTCGGTGGCACCCTCACCAAGCTCACCAAGGAGCAGGCCGAGTACATCGGTGTCGACGTCGAGGGCCCGTACAAGCCCGAGCACTACCGCTACTGATACGGCGAGCCCCAGAAACCGAGAAACACAGCCGCATGGGTGTTCTGATCGTCGTCGAGGGCCTCGACGGGGCCGGCAAACGGACGTTGTCCGCCGGCCTCGTCGAGACCTGGCGTGCGCATGGTTCGTCGGTGGCGACGCTCGCCTTCCCGCGATACGGGCAGTCCGTGCACGCCGACCTGGGGGCCGAGGCTCTGCGGGGCGGGCACGGAGACACCGCCTCGAGTATCGAGGCGATGGCATTGCTGTGGGCGCTGGATCGGCGTGATGCGGCGGATGAACTCCGAAAGCTCCTCGCCGACAACGACATCGTGCTGCTCGATCGCTACGTGGCGTCGAACGCTGCGTACACCGCTGCGCGGCACCACGAGTCGGCGTCGGGGTCCTCGGTCGGGTGGGTGCGCGAACTCGAGTTCGGCAGGTTCGCTCTTCCCGCGCCGGATCTGCAAGTGCTGCTGCGGGTCCCCGTGGATCTGGCGGCCGAGCGTGCACGCACGCGGGAAGCCGCAGATTCCACGCGCGATCGGGATGCATACGAACGCGACGGCGATCTGCAGGCACGCACCGGTGAGGTGTACGACGGGCTCGCGGCAGACCGATGGATGTCGGAGTGGATTGTCGCCGGACCGGATTCCGACCCGCAACAACTCGCCGTTCAGATCTCAAATCTGCTTCACAACGGTCAAGGAGTGACACGATAGAGGTTATGAAGCCGAGGATTCTGGTTGTCGACGACGATTCTGCACTCGCAGAGATGCTCACGATCGTCCTGCGTGGTGAAGGGTTCGAACCCTTCGTGGTGGGCGACGGGACTCAGGCTCTGGGCGCAGTCCGCGAGATCCGCCCCGATCTGGTCCTGCTCGACCTGATGTTGCCCGGCATGAACGGGATCGACGTGTGCAGGGTGCTCCGGTCGGATTCGGGCGTGCCCATCGTCATGCTCACCGCGAAGTCGGACACCGTCGATGTCGTTCTCGGTCTCGAGTCGGGCGCCGACGATTACATCGTCAAGCCGTTCAAGCCGAAGGAGCTCGTCGCGCGTGTACGGGCGCGGCTGCGCCGCACCGAGCAGGAACCCGCCGAGATGCTCTCGATCGGTGAGATCTCGATCGACGTACCCGCGCACAAGGTCAGCCGCGGCGACGAACAGATCTCCCTCACCCCGCTCGAATTCGACCTGCTCGTCGCACTCGCGCGGAAGCCGCGACAAGTGTTCACCCGCGAGGTGTTGCTCGAGCAGGTGTGGGGATACCGTCATGCCGCTGATACCCGCCTGGTGAACGTTCACGTGCAGCGTCTACGCGCAAAGGTCGAGAAGGATCCCGAGAACCCCGAGGTCGTGCTGACTGTCCGGGGGGTCGGCTACAAGGCCGGACCGCCGTGATCCGTGGTTACCGTCTGCGGCGGAGGATCACACGAAGAACTCTGCCGCTGCTGAGGTGGTCACGCACGCTGAGCAGTGGGCTCGCGCACACCTGGCGTCGATCACTTCAGCTGAGGGTCGTTGCATCGACCCTATTCTCTGTCTCTGATCGTGATGCTCGTGCTGGGTGTGGTCCTCACAAGCCAGATCACCGACCGTCTCCTCGAAGTCAAGATCGATGCGGCCACCGAGGAGATGGAACGCTCCCGCGCGCTGGTCGAAGCCCAGCTTGCGGGAGCAGACGACTCCGGTTCCCTGACCGTCCGGCTCGACGGTGCTGCCGCAAGCCTGACCAACAGGGGGAGCGAGGCGGGGCAGGACACCGGTGTCGCCGGAACCTTCGACCCGGTGCTCATCGTCCCCGGTGACGGTCCGCGGGCACCGACGTCGAGCGGTGCGGCGGAGCAGATCCCGCAGAACCTGCGCGCGTTCGTCCAGAACGATCAGATCGCGTACCAGTTCGCGACGGTCGACGACCCGGACGGGTATTCCGGACCGGCTCTGATCGTGGGCAGCCCGACCGAGTCCGACATCTCGACCCTCGAGCTGTATCTGGTGTTTCCCCTCGGAGGCGAGGAACGCACTCTCGCACTCGTCCGCGGAACCCTGCTCGTCGGTGCCGGTGTACTCCTGGTGTTGCTGGCGGCGATCTCCATGATCGTCGCCCGACAGGTCGTTCTTCCCATTCGCTCGGCGTCGCGGATCGCGGTGCGTTTCGCGGACGGCCGGCTCAAGGAACGCATGCCGGTGCGTGGCGAGGACGACATCGCGCGCTTGGCGATGTCGTTCAACGAGATGGCGGAGAGCCTGTCGCGACAGATCACCCAACTCGAGGAATACGGCAATCTGCAGAAGCGGTTCACCTCCGACGTCAGCCACGAGCTCCGAACTCCGCTGACCACGGTCCGGATGGCTGCCGATCTCATTCACGATGGCAGCGACGAACTGGATCCTTCACTCAGACGTGCATCCGAACTGTTGGTCGCCGAACTCGACAGGTTCGAGTCGCTGCTGAACGACCTCCTGGAGATCAGCCGCCACGACGCCGGGGTCGCCGAACTCGCTTCCGAGCAACTCGACCTGCGCATGTGCGCGCGGGCGGCGATCGGGACAGTCCGCCATCTCGCGCGCGAGATGGCCACCGAGTTGATCGTGGATCTGCCGGACGAACCCGTCAACGCGGACGTCGATCCGCGCCGTGTCGAGCGGATTCTGCGCAATCTGCTCGCCAACGCCATCGACCACGGCGAGGGTAAACCGATCCTGCTGCGGTTGCGCACCGACGACAACGCTGCCGCGTTCGTCGTGCGCGACCAGGGCGTCGGATTGCGCCCAGGTGAGGAGAAGCTCGTCTTCAACCGGTTCTGGCGCTCCGACCCGTCGCGGGTGCGACGTTCGGGTGGCACCGGTCTGGGTCTGGCGATCAGCGTCGAGGACGCGAATCTGCACAACGGCAAACTGGAGGCCTGGGGCGAACCAGGTCGGGGCGCAAGCTTCCGGTTGACGCTGCCGCGCGTACGGGGACGCAAGGCGGGTCGTAGCCCGCTTCCGCTCGTGCCCACCGCGGCTCACGCGGTCCAGGGAAAACCGCCGCCGATGGTACCGGAAGCCGAGAAGGACGGGGTCGTCGAGAACCCGGCAGTCCCCGGACACACCGGAACGAACGCCAGTGCCGGAACGAACGTCAGTGCTGGATCGAACGACAGTGCGGGGACGAACGAGCCTGCACCATCGGAAGGAGCCGCGACATGAGCCACACGCGCTCACGTGTCCTCGGCCCCGTGATCGTCCTGCTGTCGGTGCTCGCGTTGATGGTGTCCGGGTGTGCGAGCCTTCCCGATTCCTCGTCGCCCCAGGCCATCGGGACAATCGACCGGGGACCCGCGACGACGGAGGTCTCGGCACCCGAACCGGGACGCGAACCCGACCTGCTCTTGCGGGACTTCCTCCAGGCGAATACCGACCCCGCCAACCGGCACGTCGCAGCCCGTCAGTTCCTCACGTCGGGGATGTCGGGTCGGTGGGACGATGCGGCCAGTGCCACGATCGTCGACAAGGTCGATGTGCTGGCCGAGGAGCGCGACGACAACACCGCGAAGTACGTCGTGCGTGCGAACATCGTCGGGCATCTCGAGGAAGGCGGCCTCTACCGCGCCGACAACGGTGAACTCGAAGCGAAGTTCACGCTTGTCCGTGACGACGGCGAATGGCGGATCGACGAGCTGCCGCCGGGCGTGATCATGGACAAGCCCAGATTCCTCAACAGCTATCAGCGTCGCTCGCTGTATTTCGTCACCCCCGACGGCAGCACGGTCGTTCCCGATCCCAGGTGGATCTCCGGAACACCCGAGCAGGCGGCGGCGCAACTGATCGGGCTTCTCATCGAAGGTCCCAAACCCTCGCTCGCACCCGCGGTCCACAACGAGCTGGCCGATGCGACGATCCTCGGGGCGATCACCAAGGCGGACGGTCGGACCGGTCAGGTCGGCGTGGGGCTGGGCGGTATCAGGGTGGATTTCGGCGGACTCACGTCGCTGACGGAACCGGCCCGGGAACTCCTGGCGGCCCAGGTGATCTGGACCTTGGCCAACGCCGAGATCGCGGGACCCTACGTCCTTCTCGCCGACGGCCGGCCGCTCGACGAGCGGTACCCGAACGGGTGGACCACCGCGGACGTCGCGTCGATGAATCCCCTCGCGACTTCGGGAACTCCGATCGGATTACACGCTGTGCTCGGCGGCGGTCTGGTCAATGTCGCGGAAACCGGCGTGACCCCGGTTCAGGGCTTCTTCGGATCCGTCGACAACCTTCGTTCGGTCGGGATGTCGCGGGACGGCGCACTGCTTGCAGCAGTCGCGGATACCGGCCGACCGGAACCGGAACCCGCTGCAGAACTCGTGGTCGGTGCCTACAACGACGGATCGCCCGAGCCGGCTGTCGAAGGAGAATCGATCACCCGGCCGTCATGGGCTCCCGACAGCAATTCGGTTTGGGCGGTCGTCAACGGCACAGCTGTCGTGAGGGCGGTCAGAGAACCCGGGAGTGGTCGCGTCACGGTAGTGGGGGTCGAAGCCGGAGCGATCCGCGCTCTCGGCGGCCGCATCAGCGAGTTGCGGCTGTCGCGCGACGGCGTGCGCGCGGCGATGATCATCGACGGACGTGTCTACATCGCAACCGTGGTGCAGACCCCGAACGGAGAGTTCTCGCTGACGAGTCCACGCGAGATCGCCTTCGAGCTGGGCGGACCCGCCCTGTCGCTGGACTGGAGCACGTCCGACACCGTCGTGGTCTCCCGCTCTGCCTCCGATATCCCCGTTGTGCAGATCGCGATCGACGGATCGCGAATGGACGCGCTTCCGAGCCGGAACCTCACGCCACCGGTCGTGGCGGTCGAGGCTTCGACGACCACCGAGTACGTGGCCGACACGAGAGCGGTGTTCCAACTCAACAACAGCGATCCCGCGGGTGACCGCTACTGGCGAGAGGTACCCGGCCTGGCCGGGTTGACCGCGGTGCCGGTGTTGCCGGGCTGACCTGTCGTATCGGGTCGGCACACTGTGCGAGTGCTGGCGGCATTGCTCGATCTCGTGCTCCCTGTCCGCTGTGGCGGCTGCGGTGTGCCCGGCACGCCGTGGTGCCGTGAGTGTGCCCGCGCTCTGAATGATCCACCGGCGCAGGTGCACGTGCGTGTCGACCCGGGGGTGCCGGTGTGGGCGCTCGGGGCGTACTCCGGCGCGCGGCGCAACGCTGTCGTCGCGGCCAAGGAGCGTGGCCGCCGCGACCTCGCGCCACCGCTCGGCTTGGCGGTGGCGGTCGCCGTCGCTCGCTTGCGACGGTGGGGTGAGCTCCCCGCCGGGCCGCTGATCGTGGTGCCTGCCCCGACCCGCGCCCGGGCGGCGCGTGCGCGCGGGGGAGACCCGGTCACGCGGATGGCCCGATGCGCGGCCTCGCACGACCCGTCGCTTCACGTGCATCCGATGCTGGTCACGGGCGCGAGGGTGCGCGACTCGGTCGGGCTGTCTGCGTCTCAGCGGCAGGACAATCTCGCCGGAAGGATCTCCATACGTGCCGATTCCTTACCGCGGAGCCTTCCATTGCTCGTGATCGACGACATCGTCACCACTGGAGCGACCACGAGGGAGGCTGTCCGAGTGCTCCGAAAAGCGGGGTTTCGGACGTCCGGAATTCTGGTGATCGCACGTGCCTGACGCCGTCTGTGTGATAGGCGACGACACGCCTGAGAAGTGAATTCGATCGGAACAGTGGCGGACCTTCCGGTTACGTACTACCGTCGGCCTCAGACCCGGAAACAACAAGGTAGACGGGTAGAAATACTCGATCTTCCCCGTTTCGGGCAGAGCGCCCAGGCGCTCATCGATCCTGCCGGTGCGCGTGCTGCGCCGGCCGTACTCGGGAGGTACGAGTGACGACCCCTTCGAATTCCACCGTCGCGGTCGCCGATACAGGCGACTCCGCTCCGCAGACCGTGAACGCCGACGTCGTGGTGAAAGGCCGCAACGTCGAGGTCCCGGATCATTTCCGGATCTACGTGTCGGAGAAGCTAGCTCGGCTCGAACGGTTCGACCCGACGATCTTCCTGTTCGACGTCGAACTACAGCACGAACGCAATCGTCGCCAGATGAAGAGTTGTCAGAGGGTCGAGATCACGGCTCGGGGTAAAGGGCCCGTTGTACGCGCTGAGGCCAAGGCCGACAGTTTCTACGCTGCGTTCGAGTCGGTGACGGCCAAGCTCGAATCTCGACTGCGTCGTACGAAGGACCGCCGCAAGGTGTCCTACGGAGACAAGACCCCGGTGTCGGTTGCAGAAGCAACGGCAGAACTCGCGCAGGACGACTCGCTCGCGATCTCGCCGGATCTCAACCTCGACGGATACGAGCAGGAGCCCCAGGGCCCCGGTCGGATCGTTCGGACGAAGGAACACACAGCGGAGCCGATGACGGTCGACGATGCACTCTACGAGATGGAACTCGTGGGCCACGACTTCTACCTTTTCCACGACAAAGAGACCGACAAGCCATCGGTGGTGTATCGCCGTCATGCGTTCGACTACGGGTTGCTCAGACTCGGATGACATCCGTGTGAGACGGCGATGAGGTAGTGGCCATCGCCGTCGGTTCGAGAGAACGCCTACCATGGAATCCGGCCGGGGTCCGAAAGGCCTCGGCCGGATTTCTTGTCCGTGCAGGTACCCGAGATTGAGGACGAACACACCAGTGCTGTCGCTGACGAAGCTGCTCCGGATCGGTGAAGGTCGCATGGTCAAGCGGCTCAAGCACATCGCAGAGCACGTCGAATCCATTGCCCCTGAGTTCGAGAGCTTGACCGATGCGGAGCTGCGGGCCAAGACCGACGAGTTCCGCGGTCGACTTCAGGATGGGGAAACCCTCGACGACCTGCTGCCGGAGGCGTTCGCGACGGCGCGGGAAGCCTCGTATCGTGTCATCGGCCAGAAGCACTACACCGTCCAGATCATGGGTGGCGCGGCGCTTCATTTCGGCAACATCGCCGAGATGAAGACAGGTGAGGGCAAGACCCTCACCTGTGTCCTTCCGGCCTACCTCAATGCTCTGGCCGGCGACGGCGTCCACGTCGTCACCGTCAATGATTACCTTGCCAAGCGCGACTCCGAGTGGATGGGGCGTGTCCATCGGTTCCTCGGTCTCGAAACCGATGTGATCCTCTCCGGCCTCACCCCGGCCCAGCGCCGCGCCGCATATGCGGCCGACATCACGTACGGCACGAACAACGAGTTCGGCTTCGACTATCTGCGCGACAACATGACGCACTCCCTCGACGACCTGGTGCAGCGCGGGCACCACTTCGCGGTCGTCGACGAGGTCGACTCGATCCTCATCGACGAGGCCCGTACCCCGCTGATCATTTCGGGTCCGGCCGACGCGTCGAGCAAGTGGTACGCGGAATTCGCGCGCATCGTGCCGATGCTGAAGGTCGATGTCCACTATGAGGTGGACATCAAGAAGCGCACCATCGGTGTGCACGAGGCCGGCGTCGAACTCGTCGAAGACCAGCTCGGCATCGACAACCTGTACGAGGCGGCGAACTCCCCGCTGGTCAGCTACCTCAACAACGCGATCAAGGCGAAAGAGCTCTACACCAAGGACAAGGACTACATCGTCCGCGACGGCGAGGTCGTCATCGTCGACGAGTTCACCGGGCGTGTGCTCTCCGGTCGCCGTTACAACGAGGGCATGCACCAGGCGATCGAGGCCAAGGAAAAGGTCGAGATCAAGGCGGAGAACCAGACCCTCGCCACCATCACGCTGCAGAATTACTTCCGTCTGTACGACAAGCTCTCGGGCATGACCGGTACGGCCGAGACCGAGGCGGCCGAGCTTCACCAGATCTACGACCTCGGCGTGATCCCGATCCCGACGAACCGTCCGATGATCCGGGTGGACCAGGGCGACCTCATCTACAAGTCCGAGGAGGCGAAGTTCGCTGCTGTGGTGGACGACGTCGTCGAGCGGCATCAGAACGGTCAGCCCGTCCTGATCGGTACCACCAGCGTCGAACGTTCGGAGTACCTGTCGAAGCAGTTCACCAAGAAGGGTGTGCCTCACAGCGTCCTCAATGCGAAGTTCCACGAACAGGAGGCGCAGATCATCGCGGAGGCCGGCCGGTCGGGCGCGGTCACCGTTGCGACCAACATGGCGGGTCGCGGTACCGACGTCGTTCTCGGTGGTAACCCCGACATCCTCGCCGACATCGCGTTGCGCAAGCGTGGCCTGGACCCGGTCTCTACTCCGGAGGAGTACGAAGCAGCGTGGGACCCGACTCTCGAGCAGATCAAGTCCGAGGTCAAGGCAGACGCAGAGCGGGTGCGTGAGGCGGGCGGACTGTACGTCCTCGGCACCGAGCGGCACGAGTCGCGGCGTATCGACAATCAGCTGCGTGGTCGTTCCGGCCGCCAGGGTGATCCGGGCGAGTCCCGGTTCTACCTGTCGCTCGGCGACGAATTGATGCGGCGCTTCAACGGCGCGGCACTCGAATCGATCATGACCCGCCTCAACCTGCCCGACGACGTCCCGATCGAGGCGAAGATGGTGTCGAAGGCCATCAAGAGCGCGCAGACGCAGGTCGAGCAGCAGAACTACGAGATCCGTAAGAACGTCCTGAAGTACGACGAGGTGATGAACCAGCAGCGCACCGTCATCTATGAGGAGCGTCGCCGGATTCTGCGTGGCGAGGACCTCGAAGGCCAGGTCGAGCGCATGCTCACGGATGTCGTCACCGCGTATGTCGACGGAGCGACCGCCGAGGGCTACGTCGAGGACTGGGACCTCGAGCAGCTGTGGACCGCACTCAAGACCCTCTACCCCGTCAGCGTGGACTACAAGAAGCTGGTCGCGGAGAACGAGGATCTCGACCGCGACGAGTTGCGCGAGATCCTGCTGCAGGATGCGCGGGACGCGTACGCGCGTCGCGAGGCCGAGATCGAGGGCATCGCCGGTGACAATGCGATGCGCGAACTCGAACGGCGGGTGTTGCTCTCCGTCCTCGACCGCAAGTGGCGCGAGCACCTCTACGAGATGGACTACCTCAAGGAGGGCATCGGTCTGAGGGCGATGGCTCAGCGCGACCCCCTCGTCGAGTACCAGCGTGAAGGCTTCGACATGTTCACGGGCATGCTCGAGGGGCTCAAGGAGGAATCGGTCGGCTTCCTGTTCAACCTGCAGGTCGAGGCGAACACAGCCCAGGCGCCGGCGGCAGGCGGCGGAGTTGCCGTCACCCCCGCGTCCGCGGCCGTGGCTGCCCGCAACGCACCGTCGTTGACCAAGCCTGCACCGCAGCCCCAGCCGCAACCCGCGACTCGACAGCAGCCGGCTCCGGCTCCGGCTCCGGCAGCACTGCGAGCGAAGGGACTCGACGAGACCGAGCGCCGACTGACGTACACCGGGCCGGCAGAGGACGGTCGCGCCCACGTCGCCCGGAGCACCGGTCCGAGCGAGGGCACCGGCCCCCAGCAGGGTGGCACACGCCGGGAACGTCGCGCCGCAGCCCGCAAGGACGCCAAGACCAATCGGCGCGGCTGATGATTTCCCGGCCGACCGCTTTCAGCCGAGCCAGAGGGTCGTGATGGCCCATCCGTGACGGGTATGTCCGCGCGTCGGCGTGCGCACGACCCGTCCGGCCATCGCGAACACACGGTGCCCGCGCGCGTAGGACCCGAACAGTTCTGCCGTGCGGGCATCGACCGTCTGCAGGCGTGTGCGAAGTACGACGGCCGAGTCCGCTTCGGTTCGAGCACGACGGGCTGCACTGAATGTCGTGACCAGAGCCGGTGTGAGGACTGTCGTAAGTTGGGCGTCCGGTCGGCGGCCGTCCACGACTTCGAGGACGAGCCTCACGGCGAGCTCGGCGAACCGGTGCGCGCTCGTATCGACGTTCCGGCTCGGTGCCATCTCGACGACGTAGGGCGGTCGAAGCCGATCGGCAGCGACACGGGGTCGTCCCGACCTGCCGGAGTGTGGTGTGGTCCGTCGTAGGACATGCGGGCGGTGCGCGGTGCAGGATTCCTGAACCGGAGGTTCGAAATGTGGAACGGGTCGGATGAAGCGGCCCGACTGTGGACGTGACATACGCATGCCTCCCGGAACATCGACTGGCGCCGGCCGGCGAATGCCGGTCGGTGGTGGGCTCTGGGAGAGGACGGAACCAGGCACATCGTGACATATTGTCGCGCAGAGAGCCCGATGACACGGTCAGGATCGAGGAGCGGAACGGTGCTACGCGGATTGATCTTGGATTTCGGTGGCGTTCTCACCGGCCCGGGCTCGGAGGCGGACGAGCTGTGGGCGATGGTCGCCGAGGTGCGTGGTCGCGGCGTGCGCACGGCGATCCTGAGCAACGATCCCGGTGGCTCCGGGCCGGGTGCTCGTGCACTGCGTCGTCTCGGTTCGGGTCGGATCGTCGACGAGGTCGTCCTGTCCGGAGACATCGGTGTGGCGAAGCCCGACCCCAGCAGCTATCTGCTGGTTGCACAACGGTTGGCCCTGGAACCGTCGCAATGCGTGTTCGTCGACGATCTCGTCGTGAACGTACGCGGAGCCGCCGCGGTGGGAATGGTCGGTGTCCACCACGACGTTCCGTGCGCAATGAGGCAGGAGTTGGCCGTACTCTTCAATATCGGTGAGGCATCGGAAGATGCCGACGGGATCGAGGGGGGCGCTTCGCTATGACGAGCCGCATGACGGCGCAGGACGCATCGTTCTATTACCTGGAGACGAGCAACACTCCGATGCACATCGGATCGTTGGCCATCCTCGAACCACAGGAAGGCGGACTCGACTACGAGAACGTCGTCCGCCTCGTCGAGAAGCGTCTCCCGGAAGTCGCGAGGTACAGGCAGAAGGTCCGCGAAGTGGCCTTCGGCATGGCACGTCCGGTCTGGGTCGACGATCGGGACTTCGACATCACCTATCACGTGCGACGCTCGGCGCTGCCCCGGCCGGGATCGGACGAGCAGCTGTTCGATCTGATCGCGCGTCTGATCTCCCGTCCGCTCGATCGCACGCGCCCATTGTGGGAGATGTATCTCGTAGAAGGCCTCGCCGACGGCCGGGCCGCGTTGTTCACCAAGTCCCACTCCGCTCTCGTCGACGGCGAGGAGTCGCTCGAGATCGGGCAGGTGCTCTTCGACCGCACTCCCGAGCCGCGCGAGGTCCCCGAGGAACTCTGGATGCCCGAGCAGGAGCCGTCGGACACCGCGCTGCTGGTGGGAGCGCTCGCGGGCGCGGTGGCACGGCCTGGCGAGGGCGTGGCAGCTGTGCGCACGGCGCTCGGTGATCTCGCGTCGACGGTCGCGGAGACGGTCGACGTGGTGGGCAGGCTTGCGAGGACTGCTGCGCAGTCCGCCCCGGAATCGCCGTTGAACGCGTCGATCTCACGCAGTCGACGGTTCACGGTCGTGCAGTCCGACCTCGGGCCCTATCGAGAGATTCATGCGCGCTACGGATGCACGATCAACGACGTGGTCCTTGCCGTCATCGCGGGTGCGTTGCGCTACTGGTTGTTGTCGCGTGGTGAGCCACTCACCGAGGCGACGACGGTACGCGCGATGGTGCCGATGTCGGTGTACACACAGGAACCGGAGGGGCCGGTCGGTGACGGCGACACCATCCGGGTCCACCCTCAGGGCGAGGTGTCATCGTTCCTGGTGGATCTGCCGGTGGGTGAGCCGAACGCGGTGGTGCGTCTGTCTCACATCTCGCATGCCGGTGAGGCGTACTCGCGCCAGCGGCGACGGATCGCCGCGCAGACGATGATCCGGTTGTCCGGCTTCGCGCCCGCCACGATGCACGCGGTGGGGGCGCGGGTCGCGACCGGATTCTCGCAGCGGATGTTCAATCTCATGATCACCAACGCCCCGGGGCCGCAGCATGCGCTGTACCTCGCAGGGGCGCGCGTCCTCGAGATGTACCCAGTGTCGCCGTTGCTCAAGACACAGGCGCTCAGCATTGCCCTCACGTCGTACGACGGCAACATCTACTACGGTTTGAATGCAGACCGCGATGCCATGCCCGACGTGGATGTCCTCGCATCATTGCTGCACGAATCGCTCGAGGAGTTGTTGGATGCCAGTAGGTGAGAAGTGACGCGCGTCTATGTACCGGCGACGCTCGCGATGTTGCAGCGGTTCGTGGCCGACGGCGAGATCGATGCGGTGAGCGGGACGGCCTTCGCGGTCACCGCTGCCCTGCGGGAGGCGTACACGGCCGGTGACGACGATGAGCTGGCCGAGGTCGCAATGGGGGAGGCCGCCAGAGCATCGCTGCGATTGCTCGCCGCAGAGGACGACGACGGGACGCTCGGACCTCGGCGGGTCGTGATCGCGGCCGACGTCGACAGTGCGAAACCTCGCCCCGATCTCGACGACGCGGTGGTCAGGCTCGACGCGGCCGTCCCGATGTCGGCCCTCGCGTCGGTCCACGTCGACCTGGGTGCGGCCGAGAGTGACGTTGCGCGTGCCGTGGCGGTGATCGACGCGGCCGATCTCGGCGACGAAGAAGCGGAATTCGTGCTCGGCGACGCCGAAGATCACGAACTTGCGTGGTATGCCGCTCAGGAGCTGCCGTTCCTGCTCGAACTTCTCTGAACGCACGCAACCTACGCTACCGTAGCTTCTGTTAACCTACGGTGGCGTAGGAATCGGCGAGGAGAAGGTGTCGGATGGGTTTGAAGGAATGGATCGAGAAGCCGGCGGCGCATGTCGTGTCCTCGGAACGATCCCTGTCGAATGTAGTGCGTGGCGCTGTCGCACGGGTGACCACACCGCTGTTGCCCGACGACTACCTTCATCTGGTCAATCCGCTCTGGTCGGCACGTGAGCTCCGCGGCCGAATCGTCGAGGTGCGTTCGGAGACGCCCGACTCCGCCACGATCGTCATCCGTCCGGGGTGGGGTTTCGACTTCGAGTACGAGCCGGGGCAGTACGTCGGTATCGGTCTGCACATCGAAGGGCGCTGGCACTGGCGTTCGTATTCGCTGACGTCCACGCCGGTTCGCGACGACAAACTCATCTCGATCGCCGTGAAGGCGATGCCGGAGGGCTTCCTCTCCAGTCACCTGGTCAGCGGTGTTCCGGCCGGGACAGTTGTTCGGCTGGCGGCTCCGCAGGGTGACTTCGTCCTTCCCGATCCGCCCCCTGAGAAGATTCTCTTCCTCACGGCGGGCAGTGGCATCACACCCATCATGTCGATGCTCCGGACACTCGACCGCCGCGCGACCGAGCGTGGAGCCGCAATCTCGGATGTCGTGCATATCCACTCGGCGCCCACCCCCGACAGCGTCATGTTCCGTTCCGAACTGGAGGGGTTCGACGACTCCCACGATCGATTCCGCTCGCACCTCCAGTTCACGCGCACGCAGGGTAAGTTCGCGCTCTCGAGTCTCGACGAGGTGTGCCCGGACTGGCGCGACCGCACCGTCTGGGCTTGCGGTCCACAGGCGATGCTCGACGATATCGCTGCGTTCTGGAAGGGGGTGGGTATCGACGAGAAGCTCCATCTCGAACGATTTGCAGTCTCCCGTGCCGATACATCGGGATCCGGCGGTACGGTGACCTTCGCGAAGTCCGGTAAGACGGTCACCATAGACGGCGCAACGACCCTGCTCGAGGCGGGGGAGAGTGTCGGTGCTCTCATGCCGTTCGGCTGCCGCATGGGAATCTGTCAGACTTGTGTGGTGCCGTTGGAGAAGGGGCACATCGTCGACCTCCGGTCGGGCAAGGAGCATGCAGAGGGCGAGCGTGTCCAGACCTGCATCTCTGCGGCCGCAGGCGACTGCACGCTCGACGCCTGACCGCGTCGTTCAACACAGGTCGTTCAACACAGGGGGAAGGGCCCCGTTTGGCTATCAGCGATATTCGGGAATTCGCGCATCTGACCGACGCCGATGTCGAGGCGCTCGGACGTGAGCTCGACGCGATTCGAAGCGATATCGAGCGTTCGCGCGGTGTGCGCGATGCGCGGTACATCCAGAACACTATCCGGCTGCAGCGGACCCTCGAGGTCATCGGCCGTCTGGCGCTGTTCCGGTCACGAGAGCGGACGTGGTGGTTGTTGGGCACCGCGTCGCTGTCGTTGGCGAAGATCATCGAAAATATGGAGCTCGGCCACAATGTGATGCACGGGCAGTGGGATTGGATGAACGATCCCGAGATCCACTCGACATCCTGGGAGTGGGACCAGACGGGCCCGTCCGCCCACTGGAAGCGCGCGCACAATTACGCGCACCACACCTACACGAACATCGTGGGCATGGATGACGACGTCGGATTCGGCATCCTCCGGATGACCCGCGACGAGAAGTGGCGTCCGATCAACCTCCTGCAGCCGGTAGCGAATGTGATTCTCGCTGCGGGATTCGAATGGGGCATCGCGCTGCACGACCTGACGGCGGCAAAGGACCTTGCCGGTGTGCCTCATGCACAATGGAATTCGGAGCCGAACAAGGAGTTCGCTGTCAAGGCGGGTAAGCAGGTCCTCAAGGACTGCGTCCTCTTTCCCGCAGTCACGGGTCCCGCATGGCGTTCGACGTTGAAGGCGAATCTCACTGCGAATCTCATCCGTAACCTCTGGGCGTACGCGGTGATCTTCTGCGGGCACTTCCCTGACGGCGCGGAGAAGTTCACCCCCGACGAATTCGAGCGGGAGACGCGCGCGCAGTGGTATCTGCGTCAGTTGCTCGGTAGCGCGAACATCTCGGGCGGCAAGGTCATGGGATTCATGACCGGCAATCTGAGCTATCAGATCGAGCATCACCTGTTCCCGGATCTGCCGAGTAATCGGTATCCCGAGATCGCGGCCCGGGTCCGCGCGTTGTGCGGCAAGTACGACCTGCCCTACACGACCGGATCGTTGGGGCGTCAGTACTGGCTCGCTCTGCGCACGATCCACAAGCTTGCACTTCCCGACCGGTTCTTGAGGGCGACCTCCGACGATGCGCCCGAGACGTCATCCGAGCGTAAGTTCCGGCACGTGCGTGCGAACGTGGGGTTGTCAGCGATCACCACCGATCCGATCACGGGCCGGCGACGGGGTCTGCTCACCGCGCTGCGGACGCACGCGGAGCACGCTGTGGCGGCGCGACGCACGAAGGCCGCTGTGCGACACAGGAAGACACTCGCAACCAGTAGTGCGTGATTCCGGTCACAGCAGGAAATCTACTAACCTACGGAGTCGTAACCTACGGTAGGGTAAGTGCATGGCGATTTCGGATGTCAAAGAGTACGCGCACCTCACCGAGGCCGACGTCGAGGCCATCGGCCGCGAACTCGACGCGATCAGGCGCGAGGTGGAAGAGTCTCGCGGTGAGCGTGATGCCCGCTACGTCCGCAATACCATCCGGTTGCAGCGTGGTCTCGAGATCGGGGGGCGCGTGGTCCTGCTCGGCTCGCGGAAACGTCCCCTCTGGATTCTCGGGACGACCATGCTGTCTCTGTCGAAGATCATCGAGAACATGGAACTCGGGCACAATGTGATGCACGGGCAGTGGGATTGGATGAACGACCCGGAGGTGCACTCGGCGAGCTGGGAGTGGGACAACGCCGACCCGTCGGCGCACTGGAAGATCACCCACAACTACCACCACCACAAGTACACCAACATCCTGGGCATGGACGACGACGTCGGATACGGTCTGCTCCGGGTCACGCGCGATCAGCGCTGGAAGCCGTTCTACCTCGGTAACATCGCCTACAACGCGCTCCTCGCGTCCCTGTTCCAGTACGGCATCGCGATTCAGTTACTCGAACTCGGCAAGGTCGTCCAGGGCCGTGACGATCGCGAACTGACGAAGGTCCGTGGCAAGGAGGTGCTCGCCAAGATCGGCAAGCAGAACCTCCGCGACTACGTTGTCTACCCGGCGCTCACCGGTAAGGCGTGGAAGTCGACGATCAAGGCCAACGCCACCGCCAACTTCGTCCGTAACCTGTGGACCAACGCGGTGATCTTCTGTGGTCACTTCCCGGATGGCGCCGAGAAGTTCACCAAGAACGATATCGAGAACGAGACCCACGCCGAGTGGTACCTGCGGCAGATGCTGGGGTCGGCAAACATCTCGGGCGGCAAGGTCATGGATTTCATGACCGGCAATCTGAGTTACCAGATCGAGCACCACATCTACCCGGATCTGCCCTCGAATCGGTACGCCGAGATCGCCGTACGGGTGCGTGAACTGTGCGACAAGTACGATCTGCCGTACACGACCGGTCCGCTCGCGGTGCAGTATTGGAAGTCATGGCGAACCATCGCCAAGCTGTCGCTTCCCGACAAGTACCTCAAGGACACGCGCGACGCAGCGCCGGAAACGGCGTCCGAGCGCGGATTCGGCGGGCCCGCCGAAGTGGATCCGGTCACGGGTCGCAGGCAGGGTCTTGCCACCACCATCGAGAAGGCCCGCAAGCGTGGTCTCGTCCGCCGTGTGCTCGGGATGCGCTGACCGACACTTAGTGACAGACGGCAGAGCCCGGCTTCGTTTCGACGAGGCCGGGCTCTTACATGTGTGGCCTACCACGAGTCGTTCGTGGCCAATGCGGCGAGCAACTCTCGTACGGCCATCGCGCGGCGCAACGACTGGCCTTCGAGTTTGTCGAGTGCACACTCGGGATCTGCGGGCGGCCCCAGGTGGGTGCATCCGCGCGGACACTGTTCGACGGCCACCGCGAGATCGGAGAATGCGCCGATGACGTCGTCGGCTTCGATGTGCGCGAGTCCGAACGACCGGATACCGGGCGTGTCGACGACCCACCCGCTGTGGGGGAGCGGCAGTGCCACTGACTGCGTGGATGTGTGACGTCCTTTACCGACTCCGGACACGACGCCGGTGGCGCGCGCGGCGTCGGGGACGAGCCGATTCACCAGGGTGGACTTGCCCACTCCGGAATGGCCGATCAGCGCCGTCACACGGCCCTGCAACAGTGCGGCCAGCTCGGTGAGGTCGTCGTCCTGCCCGGCGAGCATCACCGGAACGGAGAGGTCTGCGAAGTGCGCTGCGAACGCGTCGGGGTCGGCCAGGTCGCTCTTCGTCAGGCACAACACCGGCGTCAAGCCACCCGTGTATGCGGCCACCAGCGCGCGCTCGACCAGACCGGTACGGGGCGGGGGATCGGCCAGCGCGACCACGATCAGCAGATGCGAGGCGTTGGCCACCACCACTCGTTCGTACGGGTCGGTGTCGTCCGCGGTGCGTCGCAGCACCGTGCTGCGGTCGTCCACGCGCACGATCCGTGCGAGGGTGTCGGGGCGTCCCGACAGATCGCCGACCACTCCCACCTGATCTCCCACCACGATGGGAGTTCGTCCCAGTTCCCGGGCGCGCATTGTGGTGACGCCCCGATTCGGGTCGCCGCCCAGCACCACACCCCAGCGTCCGCGGTCGACGGAGACGACCATGCCGTCCATCGCGTCGCGGTGCGCGGGCCGATCCTTGGTACGAGGCCGCGATCCTCTGCCCGGGCGGACCCGGACATCGGACTCGTCGTACTGTCGCCGTTTCAGGAGCGGACTCCCGTCAACATCCGGTCCCACAGGGCTTCGAATCCCGGCAGCGTCTTGGCCGTCGTACCGATGTCCTCGACATCGACTCCGTCGATCACGAGACCGATGATTGCGCCTGCCGTCGCCATCCGGTGGTCGGCATAGGACCGCCATACCCCGCCATGCAGCGGCGCCGGTTCGATACGCAGGCCGTCGTCGGTCTCGGTGACCGATCCGCCGAGGCCGTTGATCTCGGTGGCCAGAGCGGCGAGCCGGTCGGTCTCGTGGCCGCGCAAATGAGCGATCCCGCGCAGGTAGGACGGGCCGGACGCGAACGCTGCGACCGCCGCGACCGTGGGGGCCAACTCGCCCACGTCGTGCAGGTCCACGTCGATGCCGGCGAGCCTCTCGGGTCCGTGCACGGTGAGCACGCCGTCGGCCAGCGACACGTCCGCGCCCATGTTCTCGAGAATGCCGCGGATCGCATCCCCGGCCTGAGTGGTCGTCGCGGGCCACAGCGGCACCGAGACGGTGCCGCCGGTGACAGCCGCAGCGGCGAGGAACGGCGTGGCGTTCGACAGATCGGGTTCGACCGTCACGTCGTGGGACTTGATCGTGCCCGGTGCGACGCGCCACGTGTTCGCCTCCGACGTGTCGACGGAAACCCCTGCCGCCCGGAGCATGTCGACGGTCATGTCGATGTGTGGCATCGACGGAACCGGCTTCCCGTCGTGGTGCACCGCGACGCCCTCGTCGAACGCCGCGCCCGACAGCAACAGACCCGAGACGAACTGCGAGGACCCGGACGCATCGATCGTGACACTGCCGCCACGCACCGCGCCCTTGCCTCGCACGGTGAACGGAAGCCCGTCGCCGTCGATCTCTGCCCCGAGGCCGCGCATTGCGTCGAGGACGGTGCCCATCGGGCGGACGCGTGCTTGCTCGTCGCCGTCGAAGTGCACGTCGCCCACCGCGAGCGCGGCCAACGGCGGTACGAACCGCATGACCGTGCCGGCCAGGCCGCATTCGACCGAGCTGCCGCGCAACATGCCGGGAGTGACGTCGAGGGTCGTGCCTCCGTCGCGGTCGACGATCGTGGTGCCGACGGCGCGCAGCGCACCGATCATCAGATCGGTGTCGCGGCTACGTAAAGCTCCGGTGATCGTCGACGGCCCGTCGGCCAGCGCGGCCAGGATCAGGGCGCGGTTCGTGATCGACTTCGATCCGGGTAGTGCAACGGACGCGTCGACGGCGTTCACGGCTCGGGGTGCTCTCCACAGGCTCACCCGTCCATCTTCGCCCATGGACCGGTCGAACCTCGACTGCGGATGGTGCCGCGCGGTGAAGATGGCGAGGTGTCGGTCGCGGCTGCCACACTCGTGGCATGTGCGGTAGGTATGCGACCACAGTGGATCCGGCGACGTTGGCAGCCGAACTCGATGCGATCGACGAGACGGGTGACGCCGAGATCGTGCCCGAGTACAACGTGGCACCCACGACCGGTGTGCTCACCGTGGTGGCACGGCACGATCGTGAGGATCCGGAGAGCGCGGCACGACGTCGGATCCGGCGCATGCGCTGGGGCCTCGTGCCGTCCTTCGCGAAGGAGGTCGGCAAGAGCGCACCGCTGTTCAACGCCCGATCCGAGTCGGTCGCCACCAAACCGTCGTTCGCGCAGTCGCTTCGCTACAAACGCTGCCTCGTCCCGATGGACGGATGGTACGAATGGCAGGTCGAGCCGGCTTCCGGCGGAAAGACCCGCAAGGTTCCGTATTTCATGTCGCAGGGCGACGGTTCACGTATCTACATGGCGGGCCTGTGGGCGGTGTGGCACGACCCGCGCACCCCCGACGCGCCACCGCTGCTCAGTACCACGATCCTCACCGCGGATTCGATCGCGCAGCTGAGCAATGTGCACCAACGGATGCCCCTGATCATGCCACCCGAACGATGGGACGCCTGGCTCGATCCCGACAGCCTCGGGCATCCGGATCTGATCGTGCCCAGCACAGAGGCGGTCTCCGGGATCGAGATCCGGCGCGTGTCGGACAAAGTCAACAGTGTCCGGAACAAGGGTCCGGAACTCGTGGCACCCGACGAAGGCAGGGGCGACCAGCTGGCCTTCCTCTAGACCACCCGGGAGCGGGCAGGTGGTCAGCGGCCGGAGGCGACGGGCGCCACCACGGCGTCGGTGAGGCGGATCAGATCGGCGGGGGCCAGTTCGATCTCGAGACCCCGCCTGCCGGCGCTGCACAGCACGCGCTGCCACTGCTGCGCGGAGGCGTCGACGACGGTGCGTAAACGCTTGCGCTGACCGAGCGGGGAGATTCCACCCAGTACGTACCCGGTGGCACGTTCAGCGGCCGCGCGTTCCGCCATCGCTGCCTTACCGCCACCCAGCGCTCCCGCTGCGGCCTTGAGCGACAGCGTGTCGGGGACCGGTATCACCGCGACGGCGAGCGAACCGTCCGACAGGGAGATCACCAGCGTCTTGAGGATCTGCGCGGCGGCCACACCGAGTCGCTCACCGAGGACGTCCACCGCTTCCGAGCCGTACGACCCAGATTTCGGGTCGTGCGAGTATTCGTGAACACGGTGGTCGACCTTCTCACGCTTCAGCAGGGTGGTCGCAGGTGTGGAGGTGGAAGCCATGAACATCAGACTAGGAATACCTGCCGGACGGACGGTGGGAGGCCCGGAAATGTGAAGGTTCGGGAACAACTCGCACCGGGATGTTGTTGATCCCCGTGGGCCGCACGTCGAGGACTTCGGCCCCTGTCGAGCGAACATGTCGAAGCGAGAAGATCGGAGCACCGGTGCCGGTATTGAGCCCTCCCCGTCCGGATCCCGATTGCCCGGTAGCCTTCACCGAGGGGATGAGTGAAGGGATCGGTGTGGTCGAGGAGTCTGCAGAACAACTGGCCGAGCGGTTCGAGCGGGATGCGATGCCCTTGCTCGACCAGCTCTACGGCGCCGCATTGCGGATGACCCGTAATCCTGCCGACGCCGAAGACCTGGTGCAGGAGACCTACATCAAGGCCTTCTCGGCGTTCCGGTCGTTCCGGGAAGGCACCAACCTCAAGGCCTGGATGTACCGGATCCTGACGAACACGTATATCAATACGTATCGGAAGCGGCAGCGTCAACCCGCCCAGTACCCGACGGACGAGATCACCGACTGGCAGCTCGCGGCAACCGCCGAGCATTCGTCGACCGGTCTGCGGTCCGCCGAGGTGGAAGCGCTCGATGCGCTGCCCGACGACGACATCAAGGCAGCACTGCAGGAGCTCCCGGAGGACTTCCGGATGGCCGTGTACTACGCGGACGTCGAAGGCTTCCCCTACAAGGAGATCGCCGAGATCATGGGTACGCCGATCGGCACCGTGATGTCCAGGCTGCACCGGGGACGAAAGCAGTTGCGGGGGCTCCTCGCAGATGTCGCGCGTGAACGTGGATTCCACCGTGGCCGCGCGAAGGACGAAGCAGCGACTGTCAGCACCGACGGGTCTATCGGCACCGAGGGCCAGAAGGGAGTCTCGCAGTGAGCGAGCAGGCAGATTTCGAGCAACTCGACTGCTCAGCGGTCATCGCGGACGTGTACCTGCTCCTCGATTCGGAGTGCGACGAGGCATCGAGAACTCGACTGCAACGGCATCTCGACGACTGTGGTTCGTGCCTCGCGACGTACGGCATCGAAGAGAAGGTCAAGGCTCTGCTCAGCCGCAAGTGCGGTGGCGAACACGCGCCGGAGGGCCTGCGGGAACGTTTGATGGTCGAGATCCGTCGGACCGTCGTGGTGAACGTCCGCGACAACAAGTAGGGCAGAAGCGAACAGACGTCGCGGGGGCCGGAAAGCAGCGCTTTCCGGCCCCCGCGACGACTGTCTGTGCGTCAGGCGTTGGGACGCTTGCCGTGGTTTGCGGCGTTGCCCTTGCGGCTGCGCTTCTTGCGACCTCGCTTACCCATGGTGGGATCTCCTTTCTTGTTGATTACAGTGTTCCACGTGCGGTCGAGTGGCCTTGTCGGCAGGTCCACCGTCCGGGCTCCGGAGCAGCGAATCGAGGTGTTCGATGGCAGAGGACGTGCGCGCCGAAATGGTCTCCACAGTCTTCGAGGTGGTTGTCAGTGAAGGTGATGTGGTGGCGGAGGGAGACACTCTGGTCATCCTGGAGTCGATGAAGATGGAGATTCCGGTGATCGCGGAGAACGCAGGCACTGTCACCTCGGTCGACGTCGCGGTCGGCGACGTCATCCAGCAGGGTGACCTCATCGCGGTCATCTCCTGAGCGCGGAAGTTCAGACGGTGTCGACGCTCAGCGCGCTGCTCGCAACCCATACCGATCTGCCGGGCGCTGCTGTCGACCACCTCCAGAGGGTGGTGGGGGAATGGCAGTTGCTCGCGGACCTGTCGTTCGCCGATGTACTGCTATGGGTGAACGCGGATCCCCGCGGCATCGTGTGCGTGGCCCAGTGCCGCCCGACGACGACCTCGACGGTGTTGCCCGAGGATGCCGTGGGCATCGTCGTATCCGACGACGAGCACCCGTATGTGCGTGAAGCGTTCGAGACCGGACGGATCGTCACCGCGCAGCCGGGCTCCGGCGATGCGATCAACATGCGGCAAGCGGTGCCCGTGCGATGGGGCGACGACATCGTTGCGGTCCTCAGCCGCGACGCCGCACGTGTATCGAGACGGTCGGCGAGCGCATTGGAGACCGCTTATCTGGAGTGCGCCGATGCGCTCTACCGGATGATCAGCGAAGGAAGCTTCCCGACCGCCGAGGCACGTTCCGACACGAAGTCGAGCCCGCGCGCCGGTGACGGTTTCATCCGGCTCGATCGGGAAGGACGTGTGGTCTATGCGAGTCCGAACGCCTTGTCGGCCTATCACCGGATGGGATTCAACTCGGATCTGCGCGGGCAGGACCTGATCGAGACGACTCGGGCGCTCGTCACCGATCCCTTCGAGAGCCGCGATGTCTCCGACTACCTGAGGGGCGCCGTGGAGGGTCGCAACGGGCAGCGTATGGAGGTCGAGGCCCGTGGTGCGACGGTGCTGATCCGTGCCCTCGTCCTGACCCCGGGGGGCCGGATCGGCGGTGCGGCGGTCGTCATACGCGACGTCACCGAGGTCAAGCGGCGAGACCGCGCGCTGATGAGCAAGGATGCGACGATCCGCGAGATCCACCACCGGGTCAAGAACAACCTGCAGACGGTTGCCGCACTGCTGCGACTGCAGGCGCGCCGCACGGGCAACGGCGAGGCACAGCAGGCACTCGGCGAAGCAGTCCGACGTGTGACGTCGATTGCGCTGGTGCACGAAGCGCTGTCGATGTCGGTCGACGAGGAAGTCGACCTCGACGACGTCTTCGACCGGTTGATACCGATCGTCGTCGATGTGTCGGCGGTCGGCAGTCAGGTGCGGGTGCATCGTGAGGGCAATCTGGGAGTGTTTCCGGCGGACCGGGCGACCCCGCTCGTGATGGTGCTGACCGAACTCGTGCAGAACGCGGTGGAGCATGCGTTCGATCCGGGTGCGCACGGCACGGTGACAGTGAAGGCGCATCGTTCGGCCCGTGTGCTCGATGTGGTGGTGCACGACGAGGGCAAGGGTCTACCCGACGGCTTCCGCCTCGAGGATTCCGATCGTCTCGGTCTGCAGATAGTCCGGACGCTGGTCGCTGCCGAACTAGGGGGCTCCATCGAATTGGAGACCAGCGGCGCCGGCGGAACGGAAGCCCGGCTCAGCCTGCCGCTGGGTAAGCGGCCTGCCTGACGACGAAGACCAAGACGCACAAAGGCCCGGCACCCGAAGTGGTGCCGGGCCGTGCGTCGACTTCGATGCCTCACACAGGTGCTACGTCAGACGGCGGTGCGTGCCCGGGTCCGGGCGTTGCGACGCTTGAGTGCGCGGCGCTCGTCCTCGCTCATGCCGCCCCACACGCCTGCATCCTGGCCGGACTCGAGAGCCCACGAGAGGCACTCGGTGGTGACCGGGCAGCGGTTGCACACGAGCTTGGCATCGGCGATCTGCGCGAGCGCCGGGCCGCTGTTTCCCACAGGGAAGAACAGTTCCGGATCCTCGTCGCGGCAGATGGCCTTGTGGCGCCAGTCCATGCTTCTACTCTCCTTCGATGGTGCTGCGCGCACCGGATGATGGTCTTATCGAGTTCATGCTGGAGTCGCGAAGTATTTCCGCGGAGTTACTTGTGAATGCTTTCACGAACGAGCGTGAAGTCAATAGAATCGACCACGACCGTGGGGAAGCTCACGCCGGCATTGATGCCGCGTTGTTCTCGAAGTACATTTTTACATCCTGGCCAGCGGAGATGTAAGACGAATCACAGAATTACCCGCTTGGATTCTGACGCGGGAGCCACTACGTCCAGTAAGTCCGGAACGGATACGAATTCGACGTCCGTACGCATTCCCAAGTAATCGCCGTCGACCTGGAGTCCGATCGGTCGCGTCGATAGTGCCCGTACCCGCGGGGTGTCGTCGATACGTATCAGATGTGGGGATTCGGGTTCGCCGTGCCGTGCCAGCAATTGACGCACCACTCGAAGGCTCGGTACCACCCGCGTGGTGGTCATGGCGAACACACCCAGCCCGGTGTCGAACGACGTGCCGGGATTGGTGTGCACCGGACGCTCGTCGAGGAAGGTCCACGGACTCGAGTTCGACACGAATGCGTAGTAGACACCCTCGGCAGGATCGCGGCCGGGAATCTCGAGTGTCAGCGCGGGCTCCACCCTCTTCGATTCGAAGAACTGCTTGACGGAGTGCCGCACGTAACGCGCGGTGGTGACCCTCTTCCCGGAGGCCCGGGACAGGTCGATGGCCTCACACACCTGGGCGTCGAGTCCCAGACCCGCGTTGAAGACGAACCAGCGGTCTTCGCAGAATCCGAGCCCGATCCGGCGTCGGGCCCGCTGAGAGAGCAGAGTCAGCAGCTGCTCGGTGGCCTCCATCGGATCGGCGGCGATTCCCAACGAGCGCGCGAACACATTCGCCGAACCACCCGGAACCACGGCGAGCAACGGCATCGACGGATCTGCGGCACGCGGGGACGGTTCGCCGAGCATTCCGTTGACGATCTCGTTGACCGTGCCGTCACCGCCGTGCGCGATGACCACGTCCATACCGTCGGCGTGCGCCGATCGGGCCAGCTCCGCTGCGTGCCCGCGGTGAGTCGTGTGCGCCACGGTCAGCGCGACCCGGCCTGCCAGAGCGTGAGCGAGCCGGTCGCGACCGGCCGGTGTGGTCGTCGTCGCGTTGGGATTCACGATCAGCAGTGCGCGCACGGAACATCAGCCTAAGTGGTCTTTCCCGGGTCCACTACGCTGGCCGGGTGACCACCGAATCTTCCCGCAGCGCCATTCCGTCGACGGTCCGTATCGCCGGCATACTCGTTGTACTCGAGGGCGTTGTGGCAATGGGGTTCGCGGTGTACTCGATCTTTCGGGCCGCATCGGGTGAACACGACCAGTCGGTGACCAACGGATACGGCTTCGCGTTGTGGCTGGCGCTGTTGTTCGGTGGCGTCCTTGCCGCGGGCATCGCATTGCTGCGGGGGGCGCGTTGGGGCAGGGCGGTGGCGGTCGTCGCGCAGATCCTTCTGCTGCCGGTCGTGTGGTCGCTGCTCACAGACTCGCATCAGCCCGTGCTCGGGGCACTGATGGCCGTGATCGTTGTTCCGGCCTTGGTGTTGTTGTTCGCACCGGCGACGACGGGATGGCTCGCGCAGGACTATGCGCCCGACTCACCGCCGGATGCAGACACAGACACCAGCAGCGGTTCAGGTTCCGAGCGCACGTAATGCCTCTCCACTGAGCCGGAAGGTTGTCCACTCGTCCTGGGACTCCGCGCCCAGCGACCGGTAGAAACCGATGGACGGTTCATTCCAGTCCAGCACAGACCAACTCAGCCGTGTGTAATCGCGTTCCACGCATTCGTGGGCGAGAGCCGCAAGCAAGCTGCGCCCGTGTCCCGCACCTCGGTGCTCCGGAACAACCGTGCACAGCTCTCGCGCATGTTCGTACTCTGCGAGGGCGTAGATCAGGTCGGTGATGCGGCGATGTCGCCGGGGCGGGCGCGGCGGATCACGGGCGGAATACCTCCTGCGGTCGTGTCGATCGGCGTACCGGCGACACACGCGGGCAGCCGTGTATGCGTCAAGTCTCGCGCGGGCTGCCGCTATGAGCGAGGATCGACGCGTGGCAACAGTACTTGCGGTGGCAAATCAGAAAGGTGGCGTCGCGAAGACGACCACCGTCGCGTCACTGGGCGCTGCCCTGGTGGGTCTCGGGCAACGTGTCCTCGTGGTCGATCTCGACCCGCAAGGCTGTCTGACGTTCTCCCTGGGGCACAACCCGGATCGGCTCGAGCGGTCCGTGCACGACGTGCTCATGGGTGACGTCGACATCGCGGACGTGCTCATCGAGACGGGGGAGGGTCTGGTCCTACTACCGGCGACGATCGATCTCGCCGGTGCGGAAGCGCTGTTGCTGATGCGTCCCGGGCGGGAATACGCCCTCAAACGCGCTCTCGCAGTCGTCGAGGACGATTACGACATCGTCATCGTTGATTGCCCGCCTTCACTCGGTGTGCTCACCCTCAACGGACTGACCGCCGCCCGATCGGTCCTGGTGCCGTTGCAATGCGAGACCCTCGCTCACCGAGGCGTCGGGCAGTTGCTGCGCACGGTCGACGAGGTCAAGCAGATCACCAATCCCGATCTGGAGATGCTCGGCGCCCTACCCACCTTGTATGACGCGCGGACGACGCACAGCCGGGATGTGCTCGCCGATGTGTCCGATCGGTACGACCTGCCCGTCCTCGCGCCACCGATTCCGCGGACCGTGCGGTTCGCGGAAGCGTCGGCGTCGGGTGCGACGGTCCTGTCCGGACGTAAGAACAAGGGCGCGCAGGCCTATCGGGAACTCGCAGAGAACCTGCTGGCGTGCTGGACGGACGGTGCCGCGCCGGTCACGCTTGCGGTCCAGGCCGAGGCCTAGCAAGCGAAGGGTCCAGCGGACCCGTTCACTGCGTGCCCACCTCCGTCAGCGCGACCACATCGTCGCCTCGTTGTTCGAGGACCGTGTCGCCGGCGACGGACAACGAGACCGTCGTGTCCGTATCACGGTCGACGTCGATCGTCCGAGAAATCTCGCCTGTCGCGGGGTCGACCACGGCGATCGCGTCGTCGATCGGTAGCAGCACTGATCCTGCCATCCGGGAGCCGCGCCCGAGCGTGCTCTCGACGGTCCAGAGCGGCCTGAAATCCTCGGTGTCGAGTGCGACGGTGTCTGTGCCTGTCCACCACAGGAGCAGATCGTCGAATCCGTCCGCCGGGCCGGTGGCCGCGTCGGGCCCGGCTACCTGCGGCAACTCGTGCCGGTCGACGGCGGAACCCGAAGCATCGAACACCTCGAGGCGTGCACCGCCGTCCGGACCGGGCGGAAGATAGACGGCGGTGTGATCGTCGACCACTGCGACGATCTGCGCGTCGCCGTCCGGTACCGCGGCAGGCAGGATCGAGGATGCGAACTCTTCGGGCTTCTGGCTGTCCTCTGGAGTGGTATCGAGCAACGTCAGCCGCCCGCCCGGTTCCCTGGCGCATTGTTCGAGCACCGCGAGGTGACTGTCGTCGGCGTCCGCCGACCGGAGGACGCAGCCGCTGCGGGGCTGTGCATTGGGGTTGACGGGCGCGTCGACCCGGCCGTATTCGACCGTGCGCACCAGATCCGATCGCCACACCTCCAGGCGGGTGTCACCGAGCGCGATCAGGTGCGTCCCTGTGTCGACAAGACGCACCTCGCTGTCGGTGTCGCTCGAACGTTGCGCACCCCGTGCACCGGTGGCTGCGTCGAGCGCTGTCACCTGCCCGCATCCGCGTGGATCGTTGAAGACCGACACGACGGAGCCCCAGGCGCCGATCGCTGCGCACAGCGGCCGGTCGCGTCGGTAGCTCCACCGCTCGGCCCCCGTCCGCAGGTCGCGGCCGACGACGGTGTCACCGTCGGCCGTGGCAACGGTGTCGGCGATCACGACGGCATGTGCCGTCGCCGAACTCGGAGCGCGCCACGACTCTTCGAGGGTGTCGGGCACGGACTCCGCGACAGGAGGGGCGGTGGCCGACCCGTCCCAGGTGATCGACGTGGTGCCGCGTGCATCCGATCGCAACCACACGACACACGCCGCCACCAGGACGGCGACGACGAGTACCGCTGCAACGATCAGATCCGCCCGCGTGCGACGCTCGGGCACAGGCACGTGGCTAGCGGGCCGAGTTGCTCGACACTGCGTCCTTGACGCCGGCAGTGTCCGATGACCCGGTGTCCGCCGCTGTGGTGTTCGATGCCGCATTGCTCTCGGCGGAATTGCGGCGCCGGCGGCGACGCCGGCGGGTGGGCGAGGCGGTGCCGTCGGTGGTGGTGTCGCCGGCGTTACCGTCGGCGCTGGACGTCGCTGCCGGGGCCTCGGTTGCGGGAGCATCCGCCTGGTCGGTGCCTGTGGCGGTAGTACCGGCGACCTTGCCGCGCACGGTGCGACGACGGGTCCGGGTGCGCTTGGGTCGTGTCGAGCTTTCGCTACGCGCTGGACGCTCACCCGATCCGCCCTCGGACTCGGTGCGGGTCGTCGTGGGCTTGCGAACACGGCCCGCGGATCCCTCGGGGATGCTGAGCTCCTCGAACAGGTGCGGCGAGCTCGAGTACGTCTCGACCGGGTCCGGCATTCCGAGGCCGAGAGCCTTGTCGATGAGCTGCCAGCGCGGGATGTCGTCCCAGTCGACCAGGGTTACGGCGATGCCCGTGCGACCCGCACGACCCGTGCGGCCGATCCGGTGCACGTATGTCTTCTCGTCTTCGGGGCACTGGTAGTTGATGACGTGGGTGACGTCGTCGATGTCGATGCCACGTGCGGCGACATCGGTGGCGACGAGAACGTCGATCTTGCCGTCGCGGAAACGTCCGAGCGATTTCTCGCGCGCGATCTGACCGAGATCGCCGTGGACTGCACCCACAGCGAAGCCGCGATCTGCGAGTTCGTCGGCGACCTTCTGCGCGGTGCGCTTCGTGCGGGTGAAGATCATCGTTGCGCCGCGGCCCTCGGCCTGCAGGATGCGAGCGACCAGTTCGGCCTTGTCGAGCGCATGAGCCCGGTAGACGAGCTGATCGGTGAGCTCGTGGACTGCGGAGGACTGGGGTTCCTCGGCGCGGATGTGGGTCGGCTGGGTGAGGAAGGTGCGCGCAAGGGTGATGATCGGGCCGGGCATCGTGGCCGAGAACAGCATCGTCTGGCGCTTGTCGGGCACCATCCCGAGGATCCGCTCGATGTCGGGAAGGAAACCCAGATCGAGCATCTCGTCGGCCTCGTCCATCACGAGCACGCCGATTTTTCCGAGGATCAGGTGCGACTGGTTGGCGAGGTCGAGTAGTCGGCCCGGGGTGCCGACGATGACGTCGACGCCCTTCTTCAACTGGTCGATCTGCTGCTCGTAGGGGCGGCCACCGTAGATGGCGAGGACTTCGAGGCCCTTCTTGCCGCTGCCGGGGAGGTACTTCGATGCGTTCTCGAGGTCGTGCGTGACCTGGACGCACAATTCGCGGGTCGGGACGATGACCAGCGCGCGCGGAGTGCCGTCGAGTGGAGCGGTGCCGGATGCGGCGGTGGTGACCCGGTGCAGCAGTGGCACGCCGAAGCCGAAGGTCTTACCCATGCCGGTGCGGGCCTGGCCGATGAGGTCGTCGCCGGCGAGTGCAAGCGGCAGCGTCAGTTCCTGGATGGCGAAGGTGCGTTCGATACCCGCTTCGGACAGCGCGCGCACGATTTCGTCGCGGACGCCGAGTTCGGCGAAGGTGGGGGCAATGTGAGTGTCGTCGAGTTGCGCGGAGACGGTGTTTTCGCTTGCATCGTCTTCGTGGTCGATGGTGATCTTGCTCAGGGGTCTGGCCTTCCTGGTCTCGGCACGCACGCACGAGGTGGACAAGGCGACCGGCCTGCGTATTCACGCGAGCCTGAAGATGGGGCCCGCGAGCGCGGCAGCGATCCTCAAACGGGTGCGCGCACATTATCGTCGAAGACCGCGGGCCACGGTGAGCGGCTCGATGCGCAGTCTTCTGATCCCATTGTACCGCGAGGGGCGCATTCGACGAGGTAGTACTACGCTTTGTCGTCATGGGAGCCGAAACGTCGCCGTCCGCCGCAGAACCCCGCCTGTCGCCCTCTGCGACGCCCTTGCCAGCCGATCATCCCGGTGTCTCGGAGCTGTTCTCGGTGCTCGCCTCCGGTGAGATCGCCGCGTTCTATCGTCTCGCGGACGAAGCCAAATTCTCGCCGTCACTGCAGGGGAAAGTTGCGTTCGCGCAGATGGCGGCCTCCGAGATGCGCCATTTCGAGATCTTGCGCACAGCGCTCGAGGAGCGAGGCGTGGATATCTACACGGCGATGGCGCCCTATCATCAGGTGCTCGACGCCTACCACGACTCGACGACACCCTCGACGTGGCTCGAGTCGTTGGTCAAGGCCTATGTCGGCGACGGAATCGCAGCCGATTTCTACTGTGAGATCGCCGACATGCTCGATCCTCAGGTTGCCACCGTGGTGCGCGGAGTGCTCGCCGAGACCGGGCACTCGGAGTTCGTGGTGCAGGAGGTCAGGTCGGTCGTCGAACGCAGCAGCACGCAGAAGGACCGGCTCATGTTGTGGGGCCGGCGTCTGCTCGGTGAGGCGATCACACAGGCCCAATACGTGCTCGCGCAACGCGAGGAGCTCGCCGAACTCGTCATTCTTGCGTCGGGAGACCTGTCCAACATCGCTGCGCTCATCGATCGCATGCAGGTCGAACACGCCAAGCGGATGGCAGTGCTCGGCTTGCATTAACCTGGCGAGGACAAGCAGTTCAGCCTGAGAATCTCGGAGGTCTTTCGTGGAGGTCAAGATCGGTGTCGCGGACAGCCCGCGCGAAATCGTCATCGTCAGCGAACAGACACCCGACGAGGTGGAGGCGCTCGTGACCGATGCCCTGAACGGCGGCAACAAGGGCGTGCTCGCGCTGGTCGACGAGAAGGGCCGCAAGGTTCTCGTGCAGGCCACCAAGGTCACCTACGTCGACATCGGACCCGGTACCGCCGGCAAGGTGGGCTTCGCCGCGAACTGACGTCGCACACGACGAAGGGGCCGGGACGCACTCGAGGTTGCGTCCCGGCCCCTTCGGTGTTTCTGCCGGGTGGCCGCCGAGACGGAAGTCAGCGCTTCTGCAACTCGGGCTGCAGTGGGACGTGCTTGAGACCGCCCCAGGCAAGCGCGACGGTGGTGTCGACAGCGTCGTCCTTGGAAATGGGTCGTGCTGCGTCGAGCCAGTAGCGAGCCGTGAACTGGCTCGTACCGACGAGCCCGACTGCGAGGATGCGCGCGCGATACGGATCGAGGCCCGAATCGTGAGCGACGAGATCGAACACCGCGTCGACGCATGCCTCGGTCGCCTGCTCGACGCGGTGTGCCACCTGCGGCTCGCCCATGAGATCGGACTCGAACACCAGTCGGAAGCCCTGGCTGTCGTTGTCGACGAAATCGAAGAATGCCTGGACCGCGGCGCGGACACGCTGCTTGTTGTCGGTGGTCGACCGCAAGGCCTGCCGGACCCCGTTGATCAGGATGTCGACATAGTTCTGGAGAACAGCACAGTACAGCTCGAGTTTGCCGGGGAAATGCTGGTAGAGCACCGGCTTGCTGACCCCGGCGCAGTCGGCGATCTCGTCCATACCGGCGGCGTGGTAGCCCCGCGTGACGAACACCTCGCTGGCCGCCTCGAGCAGCTGCGCGCGTCGCTCGTCCCTCGGCATGCGAGAGCCCCGCTTCGTGCCGTTGGTGTTGCCTCGTCCCGAGGCTCGGGCGGCGACTTCGGTCATGCTTGCTCCCAATCTGCACAAGCGACGATCGTGAGCGTTGCCACGTCGACGCGAATCATCTATGCAGGTTACAGGTCGGTGTCGGTGCAGGCGGATAGCCCTACCGTCGAGTATCCGCCTTTTCCGGTGGTGCGGTAGCCCCCTTGTGTGAGAAGTAAGGACCCATCACGGACAGCCCGTCGGATCGACCGCAGTGTGACATTCTGACAACCGTGATCGACCGAGGAGGAGCACGTACGACCCGCAGACCGCACGGCTCGGCCCTGCCTTCGCAGGACTCGCAGCAATCACAGGACTCGCGTCTCCGTGCGCGCCCGTCGCTCGGCGATTCGGGTCCGCGTTCCGGATCGAGGCAACCGCTCCGGGCGCAGTGGGATCCGGTAGGGGGCGACCGTCGTCCGCCGCGCCGGCCGCGACCGACGCGAGATGTGCGCAAGCAGAGCCGGCTCGGACGCTTCGTCGCGCGGTACGGGTGGCGTGCCTACGCCGTGCCCGTACTCGCTGCAGTGACCGTCTTCGTGATGTGGGACGCGGTGCAGGGCGATGCAACGAGTGCGGTCGCAGACGGTGACGACACGACAGGGGCCGTGGACGACGCCCTCGTCGAGGCGCCCATCGCCGACGGGATCTTCCCGGCCGACCTGGAATCCGGTGTGCTGCCGGACGGAGGATCCTTCACCGAGCGCGGCGCCGGTACCTGGGAGGTTCTTCCCGGCAGTACCGAGCAGGCGGGATTCGGCGAGCGGCAGGTGTTCACCTACACGGTCGAGATCGAGGACGGTGTCGACACCACCGCGTACGGCGGAGACGCCGCATTCGCCAGGATGGTCGACGAGACTCTCGCCGACCCGAGGAGCTGGACCGCAGATCGGGCCTTCGCGTTCCGGCGGGTCGACAACGAGGTCCCCGACTTCCGGGTCTCGCTCACCTCGCAGATGACGATCCGGCAGTTCTGTGGATTCGACATCGAACTCGAAGGCTCGTGCTTCAATCCCGGTGTCGAACGGGTCTTCGTGAACGAGCCACGCTGGGTTCGGGGGGCGGTCGCGTTCCACGGCGACATCGGTTCTTACCGCCAATACCTGGTCAACCACGAGGTCGGGCACGCGGTGGGCTATCCCGAGCACGAAGCGTGCACCACCGACGGCGGACTCTCGCCGATCATGATGCAGCAGACCTACGGCACCGCGAACGACGATATCGCCCGACTCGATCCCGACGGGGTCGTTCCTGCCGACGGAAAGGTCTGCCGCTACAACCCGTGGCCGTTTCCCCGCGGAGCATGACCGCCTCGGAGGGGGGTCGTCGACGGTGGGACAATCGGCGGCGTACCCGCAGAGGAGTAGATCGTGACCGCACTGCCGTCGGTGGAACCGACTCTTGCCCTACCACCACTCGTGGAACCCGCTGGTGAGCTGACCCGCGAAGAGATCGCGCGATACAGCCGGCACCTGATCATCCCGAACGTCGGCGTCACTGGCCAGAAGCGGCTGAAGAACGCCAAGGTGCTGTTCATCGGAGCCGGCGGTCTCGGATCGCCCGCGCTGTTGTATCTCGCGGCTGCCGGTGTCGGCACCATCGGCATCGTCGAGGACGACCACGTGGAATCCTCGAACCTGCAGCGGCAGATCATCCACGGGCAGGCGGATGTTGCACGTTCCAAGGGGGAGAGTGCGCGCGACAGCATCCGTGCCATCAACGACAACATCGCAGTGCATCTACATCCGGAACGACTCGATTCGTGCAACGCCGTGGCGCTGTTCGAGCAGTATGACCTGATCCTGGACGGCACCGACAACTTCGCCACCCGGTACCTCGTCAACGACGCCGCGATCCTCGCCCGGAAGCCGTACGTGTGGGGGTCGATCTTCCGGTTCGAAGGCCAGATCTCGGTTTTCTGGGACGATGCCCCGGACGGACGCGGGCTCAACTATCGCGATCTCTACCCCGAGGCTCCGCCACCGGGCATGGTGCCGTCGTGCGCAGAAGGTGGCGTGCTCGGCGTCCTCCCGGGCACGGTCGGCACGATCATGGCAACCGAGGCGCTCAAGCTGATCACCGGGATCGGCGACCCGCTGCTGGGCCGCCTGATGATCTACGACGCGCTCGCTATGACCTTCCGCACCGTCACGCTGCGACGCGACCCCGGGCGGTCCCCCGTGACAGAACTCGTCGACTACGACGCGTTCTGCGGAATCATGCCGGAGAACGCGGCTGCTGCGACAGCGGATGCGACGATCACCGCGACCGAGCTGCGGACGATGATCGACTCCGGCCGCGACCTCGCGCTGATCGACGTGCGTGAACCGGTGGAATGGGACATCGTCCGCATCGACGGGGCACGACTCGTTCCGAAGGATCGGATTCTGTCGGGCGAGGCGCTCGCCGAGCTACCGCAGAACACACCGATCGTCCTGTACTGCAAGACAGGTATCCGGTCGGCCGAGGCCCTCGCCGTGCTCAAACGCGCCGGGTTCGCCGACGCGACCCATCTGCAGGGCGGTGTCGTGGCCTGGGCTCAGCAGGTCGACACATCCCTGCCGCTGTACTGACACCGGTTCGGCGCAGATTCCGCCGGGCGCGATCCCGGGCGCCAGCGAGATGGACGCAAGATCTCCTGTCGGATTGGTGTCAAGTTGTGACCTGAGTGCCGGGGTGCCTTCTCGGCCGTGCTGCCTACCGGCGGTACCGTTGGCCGCGTGAGTTCGCTCGAACCCCCGCAACACGTGTGCTCCACGTTCGGTCTCCGCGACGTCCAGCCGATCCCGCTCGGGGCGGACTGGGACGGCGGATACCGCTGTGGAGACGTGGTCCTGTCCAGGGTCGCCGACCACGCGCGCGCGGCGTGGTCGGCGAAAGTCCGGGAAACTCTCACTGTGGACGGGGTCCGGCTGGCGCGGCCGGTCCGCGCGACCGATGGACGATACGTGGTGTCCGGCTGGCGTGCCGACACCTACATCGTCGGCACATCCGAACCCCGACACGACGAAGTGGTGTCCCTGTCGCTCCGGCTGCATGCGGCCACATCCCAGCTCGAACGGCCTCGATTCCTGATGCAACCTCCGGTCGCGCCGTGGGCGGACGTCGATGTCTTCGTCGCCGCGGACCGGGCCGCGTGGGAGACGGTGCCGCTGCGTTCGGCGCGCGCCGCCGGTGCGCCCGAAACCGTGACCCCCGACGGACGCAAGAGCCTCGACCTGATCGCGCAACTTGCCACGTTCCGCAAGCCCGTGCACCTTCCGGACCAGCTGGTCCACGGCGACCTGTTCGGCACGGTGCTGTTCGCGGGCCGAGCTGCTCCGGGGCTGACCGATATCACCCCGTATTGGCGACCGGCGTCGTGGGCCGCAGCCGTGGCCGTCGTCGACGCTCTGTCGTGGGGCGGCGCCGACGACGCATTGATCGGCAGGTGGGAGGACCTCCCGGAATGGCCGCAGATGCTGCTGCGTGCGGCGATGTTCCGGCTGGCGGTGCACGCATTGCACCCGCGGTCCACCGAGGAAGCGTTCCCCGGTCTCGCCCACACCACCGACCTGGTTCGCCTGCTCCTCTGACGTTGCGAGGCCCTCACACCGGACATCGTCCTCCGGTGAGGAACTCTTGACTTTCCAGTCACCGCAGGCAGCACCGCGGCAACACCCGCTCCATACCTTGGGTGCATCAGAAACCTGAGAGGGGTGGCCGGCGTGAGTGTTGTACTCGAAAAAGAGCCGCTGCGAAGCAAATTCGCGCGCAAGCACTACATCGATAAATGGGACGCCGAGGATGTCGACGCGTGGGAAGCGGGCGGCAAGGACATTGCCAAGCGCAACCTGATCTGGTCGGTGATCGCCGAACACGTCGGTTTCTCGGTGTGGTCGATCTGGTCGGTGATGGTGCTGTTCATGCCCACCGAGATCTACGGTATCGACGCCGCCGGCAAATTCTTCCTCGTCGCGGTGCCCACCCTCGTGGGCTCGATTCTGCGCATCCCGTACACGGTGGCGACCGCGAAGTTCGGCGGGCGCAACTGGACGATCTTCAGCGCACTGGTCCTGCTCGTTCCGACTGTGGCCACGCTGTATCTGATGCTGAACCCGGGTCATTCCTACACCACGTTCATGCTGGTCGCGGCCCTCGCGGGTGTCGGCGGCGGCAACTTCGCGTCGTCGATGACGAACATCAATGCGTTCTATCCACAGCGCCTCAAGGGGTGGGCGCTGGGTCTGAACGCCGGTGGAGGCAACATCGGTGTCCCCGTGATCCAGCTGATCGGCCTGCTGGTCATCGCGACCGTCGGAAACACCGCACCGTGGATCGTCTGTGCCATCTACCTTGTCCTCTGCTCGGGCGCAGCCCTCGGTGCGGCCCTGTTCATGGACAATCTCGGCGACCAGCGCGCAGATCTCCGGGCGATGGGCGAGAGCCTGAAGTTCAGCGACTCGTGGGTCATTTCCTTCCTCTACATCGGCACCTTCGGCTCGTTCATCGGATTCAGCTTCGCGTTCGGGCAGGTTCTGCAGATCAACTTCCTCGCCGGTGGCGACACCCCGGCGGAGGCCGCCCTCCATGCCGCACAGATCGCCTTCATCGGCCCCCTGCTCGGCTCGGTGGCCCGCCCGCTCGGCGGCAAACTCGCCGACCGGATCGGCGGGGGACGCATCACCGTCTGGACGTTCGTCGCGATGGCGCTCGCCGCCGGCGTCCTCATCGTCGCGGGAACCCTCGACGACGCCACCGAAGGCGCAGCATCCGGCGGGATCATGGTCGCATTCGTCCTCGGCTTCGTCGCACTGTTCCTTCTGTCCGGACTCGGCAACGGCTCGGTCTACAAGATGATCCCGTCGATCTTCGAAGCGAAGGCACAGGGGCTCGAGCATCTCGATCGAGCCGGGAAGGCGGCGTGGTCGCGCAGTATGTCGGGTGCGCTCATCGGTTTCGCCGGTGCCATCGGCGGTCTCGGAGGAGTCGGCATCAACCTGGTACTCCGCGCCTCGTACTCCGGTGAAGCACAGTCCGCGACGATGGCCTTCTGGGTCTTCGGCGCCTTCTACCTGGCCTGCATCGCGGTGACCTGGGTGGTCTTCCTACGGGTCCCGCAGCAGGACGCGGAAATCGAGCCGGCCCCGGCCTCCTGACCTGCATCACCAGTACCAGCACCACCTGCACGAAGAGAAAGCGAAGAACCCATGAGCCGCAAGAACGTACTCGTCGCCGGTCACGGCATGGTCGGACACCGTTTCGTCGAGGCGCTGCGCGCCCGCGACGATCAGGACGCATGGTCGGTCACGGTGCTGTGCGAGGAGGCGGACCCGGCCTACGACCGTGTCGGCCTGTCGTCGTACGTCGGCTTGTGGGACCGTAAGGAACTTGCCCTCGCCGGCAATGACTACCGCGGTGACGACCTCGTCGATCTTCGGATCGGAACCCGTGCCGCTTCGATCGACCGGGCGGCGCGCACGGTCACCACCGGCGAGGGGCAGGTCCTGTCCTACGACGCGCTAGTCCTAGCGACCGGATCCTTCGCGTTCGTGCCGCCGGTCCCCGGCCACGACCTGCCCGGATGTTTCGTCTACCGCACGCTCGACGACCTCGACGGCATCCGCGACGCGGCGGCACGGACCGTCGCCGACGCCGAGGTCACCGGGCGCAGCGCCGCCGGAATCGTGGTCGGAGGTGGACTGCTCGGCCTCGAGGCCGCGAATGCCCTGCGAGGCATGGGCCTGACCGCGCACATCGTCGAATACAACGACCGGCTCATGCCCGCCCAGGTCGACGAAGGCGGTGGCAAGGTCCTCGACCGGCTCGTCACGGGCCTCGGCCTCGTCACACACACGGGGGTCGCTACCGAGAAGATCGAACCGGTGTCTTCGGGGCTGAGGGTGTCCCTGTCCGACGGCAGCACGATCGACGCAGGTCTGGTCGTGTTCTCGGCGGGTGTGCGCCCCCGCGACGAACTCGCGCGGGAGGCCGGACTCGACCTCGCGGGCCGAGGTGGTGTGCTCACGGATCTCTCGTGCCGCAGCACCAACGACGAGGCCGTCTACGCGATCGGGGAGGTCGCCGCGGTCGACGGCGTCTGCTACGGGCTCGTCGCCCCCGGCTACAGCACTGCCGAGGTCGTCGCCGATCGGTTGCTCGGCGGCGACGCCGAGTTCCCCGGCGCCGACATGTCGACCAAACTCAAGCTCCTCGGGGTCGACGTCGCGAGCTTCGGCGACGCGCACGCACGGACCCCCGGCGCGCTCGAGGTGGTGCTGTCGGACTCTGCCAAGGGCACTTATGCGAAGCTCGTCGTCTCCGACGATGCCAAGGTCCTTCTCGGCGGCATCCTGGTCGGTGATGCGTCAGCGTACGGATCGCTGCGACCCCTGGTGGGGCGTGAATTGCCCGGTGACCCGGCATCGCTGATCTCACCGGCCGGCGAGAAGCCCGGAGCGGGATCACTGCCCGACGACGCCGAAGTGTGTTCGTGCAACGGCGTCACGAAGGGCGCGATCTGCGGGGCGATCGCCGAGGGCGCATGCGATATCGCGCAGATCAAGGAATGCACCAACGCCGGCACCACCTGTGGTGGCTGTCTTCCGACCGTCAAGCAGCTGCTCGCGTCGTCGGGCGTGGAGATGTCGAAGGCGCTGTGTGAGCACTTCGAGCAGTCCCGCGCCGAGTTGTTCCAGATCGTGCAGGCGACCGGGATCCGCACCTTCTCGGCTCTGATCGAGCGCCACGGCGCCGGACGTGGTTGCGACATCTGCAAGCCGGTCGTCGCCTCGATCCTGGCTTCGACGGACTCCGACCACATCCTGCACCGCAGCCAGGCAGGTCTGCAGGACACCAACGACCATTTCCTCGCGAACATCCAGAAGAACGGCACCTACTCCGTGGTGCCGCGGATGCCCGGCGGTGAATGCACCGCCGAGCAGCTCATCGTCCTCGGTGAGGTGGCCCGCGATTTCGGGCTCTACGTGAAGATGACCGGCGGGCAGCGCGTAGACCTGTTCGGCGCCCGCGTCGAGCAGCTGCCGCAGATCTGGAAGCGACTTGTGGACGCGGGCATGGAGTCGGGCCAGGCCTACGGAAAGTCGCTGCGGACCGTCAAGAGCTGCGTCGGCTCGACCTGGTGCCGTTACGGCGTGCAGGACTCGGTGGGCATGGCCGTCGACCTCGAGAACCGCTACCGGGGGCTGCGGTCTCCGCACAAGCTCAAGTTCGGTGTGTCCGGGTGCGCGCGCGAATGCGCGGAGGCCCGGGGCAAGGACGTCGGTATCATTGCCACCGAGGGCGGCTGGAACCTCTACGTGTGCGGCAACGGCGGTCAGTCGCCCAAGCACGCGCAGTTGCTTGCCGGCGGTCTCGACGACGAGACCCTTGTCAAGTACATCGACCGGTTCCTCATGTTCTACGTGCGGACCGCCGATCGGCTCCAGCGCACCGCGCCGTGGCTCGACGCGCTCGACGGCGGACTCGATCACCTCAGGGCTGTCGTCTGCGAGGACAGCCTCGGCATCGGCGAAGAACTCGAGGCGGCGATGGCCAAGCACGTCGCCGGATACAAGGACGAGTGGGCGGGGGTGCTCGAGGACCCGGAGAAGCTGGCCCGCTTCGTCTCGTTCGTCAATGCTCCCGACGAGGCCGATCCCACCGTGCAGTTCGACGATTCCGGTGCACGTAAGGTGCCTGTTCTGATGGGTATGCCAGGAGTCAGGACCGGCGAGGCGGAATAGAGCGTGATTACCCGGTGGGAACCGCCGGGTAACGCAGGCGAAACACCGCAGGACCAGAATTTCGGGTAACAAGTCTCGAGGAGGACCCATGACCGTCATCGCGATGCCGACCGCGGAGACCACGACACGCGACAGCGTGCTGAACGGCCGGCTGGAATGGACATCGGCCTGCCCCCTGAGCCACCTCATCCCCGGGCGGGGAGTGGCCGTGTTGCTGAGAGGGGGAGAGCAGGTGGCATTGTTTCTGCTCGACGACGGCACGTTGCGTGCGGTCGGCAACATCGACCCGATCGGTCGCGCTGCTGTGATGTCGAGGGGGATCATCGGTGACCGTGCCGGCGAACCCACGGTGGCGTCGCCGCTGCTCAAGCAGGTCTACTCGCTCGACGACGGTCGTTGCCTCGATGATTCCACCGTGAGCCTGCCGGTGTACGACGTCCGGGTGTGGGCAGGGGTCGTGCAGGTTCACAGCCCGCTCCGCGGCCGCAGGAGTGTCGAGACCGTGGACTCCGGCGTCGTTTCGTGAGCTCCGAGAACACGCCACTGCGCGGGTTCACCATCGGAGTGACGGCGTCGCGGCGCGCGGACGAGTTCGCGACGCTGCTCACACGGCGAGGTGCCGACGTCGTCCGTGCTCCCGCGATCCGGATCATCCCACTGTCCGACGACGCCGAGCTCGAGCACGCCACGCGTGCCATCGTCGCCGCTCCGCCGGACGTGACCATCGCGACCACCGCGATCGGTTTCCGTGGATGGATCGGTGCGGCGGACGGCTGGGGGCTCGCGGACGATCTGTCACGGGCGTTGAGCGCGAGCCGCATCCTCGCAAGGGGACCGAAGGTGACGGGGGCGATTCGGGCCGCGGAACTGAGGGAGGAATGGTCGCCGGAGTCCGAGTCGTCGAGCGAGGTCCTGGAACACCTCCTTGCGGAAGGTGTCGAGGGAAAGCGGATCGCCGTCCAACTCCACGGGGAACGGACCGAATGGGAACCCGGAGAAGACCTGTGTGACGTGCTGCGCGCGGCCGGAGCCGACGTCGTACCGGTGCCCGTGTACCGCTGGACCCCACCCGAGGATTCGACATCGCTCGACCGGATGATCGAGCAGATCAGCGACCGCGCACTCGACGCCGTCACCTACACCAGCGCACCGGCGGTCGCGTCGATGCTGATGAGGGCCAAGGCAACCGGAATGCTCGAACCGATGTTGCAGGGGTTGCGCACCGGAGTGACCGCCGTGTGTGTCGGTCCGGTGACAGCCGCGCCGTTAGACGAACTCGATGTGCCCGTGACGATGCCGACACGGGCGAGGCTCGGATCGCTCGCACGGCACATCGCGGAGGATCTGCCGCGGCGGGCCGTCCGGATCAACATCGGAACACACGTCCTCGGACTGCGGGGCCGGTGCGTTGTCGTCGACGACGAGGTGCGCTGCCTCGCTCCCGCAGGCATGGCACTGATCCGGGCACTGGCGGCGAAGCCCGGAAACGTCGTTTCCCGTGAAGAACTGCTGACCGTCCTGCCCGGCGGTGGTGGGGACACCCACGCCGTCGAGACCGCGGTGGCACGGTTGCGTTCGGCGCTCGGTGTGCCGGCGCTCGTGCAGACCGTCGTCAAACGTGGATATCGACTGGCAGTGGAGTTGGAGGAATCATGAACTCGACCGACGCGGCACTGCTCCTCGTCGCGCACGGCACCCGGAACCCCCGGGGAGTCGAGATGATCGCGCAGCTCGCGGGCGAAGTGTCGCGGACCGCGGGGCCGACGCGCGTGGCGTTCGTCGATGTGCTCGGTCCCTCGCCCGCGGAGGTCCTGCGCGACAGTGGCCGCCCGACCGTGCTCGTGCCTGCCTTTCTCGCGTCGGGCTATCACGTGCACACCGATGTTCCCCGGGAGGTAGCCGAGAGCGGTCACCGCGACGTCGTGGTGACCGACGCTCTCGGGCCGGATCCGGTGCTGGCGCGGGTGATGGTGTCGCGCTTGCGGGATGCGGGATGGCGACCCGGCGACACGGTGGTGCTCGCCGCGGCGGGATCGTCCGACCCGCGCGCGCTGTGCGACGTCAGGTCTGCCGCGCGGATGCTGGCGGCGCTTACCCGAACCACGGTCAGGATCGGATACGTCGCGACCGGAAGTCCCCGGGTGGCCGACGTCGTGAACGACATGCGGGTGCAGGGGGACCGCAGGGTGTTCATCGCGGCGTACCTGCTCGCCGAGGGGCTGTTCCACAGCCGGCTGTTCGAGTGCGGCGCCGACGGCGTCGCTGCGCCGCTCGGGGTGACCGATTCGATCGTCGATCTGGTCGCGAGGCGCTACCGGGCGGCGATCACCCCTGCGCTCCGAACGAATACGACAACGGTGTACAGCATCTGACCGCACTATCTTCGGCGCGAGCCCGGTCGTTCACGGCCGGACAGCCGATCCCTCGAGCGGTGTGTGTCGGTGGTCGCTTGTACGGTGCGGGCGTGCAACTCAGATGCGCGCGGGTGGTGTTCAACGACGCGTTGCGCGCCCGGCAGGACGCGTATGCGGCCGGGGTGAAATCTCGGACACCGAGGTGCAGAAACGGGTGGTCACCGAGGCGAAGAAGACTCCGCAGCGGGTGTGGCTTTCCGAGGTGGCGTCGGCGGTGTTGGTGCAAGCCTGTCAGGACGCGCGTCGCGTGTATCGGAACTGGTTCGATTTGCTGTCCGGGAAGCGGAAGGGTCGCAGGGTCGGGCTCCGCGGTTCCGGTCTCGCAAGGACAATCGGCAGTCGGTCCGGCTCATTCGGAACGGGTTCAGTATTCGAGGCAGCCGGAAGCTGTATGTCGCGAAGGTCGGGGAGCTGAAGGTGGCCTGGTTACGGGAGTTGCCGTCGGAACCGTCGAGTGTGTCGATCATCAAGGATGCCGCGGGCCGCTATTTTGCGTCGTTCGTGGTGGAGACCACCGATGTGCCATTGCCGGAGTGCGATGCGGAGGTGGGGATCGATTTGGGGCTGGCCGCGTTCGCGGTCCTGTCGGATGGGAAGGTGATCGAGTCGCCGAGGTTCTTCCCTCGCGCCGAACGGAACCTGCGAAAAGCGCAGCACGAACCGGGCGAAAGCCCGAATCAAGGTTGCGAGAGCTCACGCGAGGGTGGCCGATCCCCGCAGCGAGTGGGCGCACATGCAGTCCATGACACTGATTCGCGAGAATCGAGCGGTGTATGTCGAGGATTTGTGTGTCGCGGGCCTCGTACGGACGAGGTTGGCGAAGTCCGTGCACGTTGCCGGGTGGGGGATGTTCACCCGGTTGTCGGAGGAGAAAGCCGCCCGGTACGGAAGGCATTTCTCGAAGGTCGACCGGTGGTTCCCGTCGTCGCCGATGTGTTCGGTGTGTGGACGCGTGGACGGGAAGAAGTCGTTGTCGGTGCGGGAATGGACGTGCCTGTGTGGGGCGGTCCATGACCGGGATCTGAATGCAGCACGAAATATCCTCGCCGCTGGACGGGCGGAGAGGCGAAACGCCTGCGGAGAGACGGCAAGTCTTCCTGCTTGGTGGGGAGCACGACTCGATGAAACAGGAACCCACCGAGGTGGCGTGTAGCGCTGCGGTAGGAATCTCGGTTGTTCACGACCGGGAGGACGTCAAAGTGGTTATCGGGGCAGGAGCACGAGTTCGACAGTATCGCCGTCGGCGGCATTCGGCGGCACCAGGGCGATTGCTGAACGGCCGATGAGTCCGGCCAGATGCGACGTTCGAATCGTGTTGTCGCACAGCCACTTTCCGTTATCAAGCTGTCGCGCCGGGAGGAAGCGGGTGATGTCCCCGGCAACCTCCGATGCGTTCGCCAGTGGCGCCGTCAGTGGTGTCGCCGGCGTGCGGAGGGTGCGCCCGTCGACGATCGCGGGCAACATCACCAACAGGGTCGCCAGTGCTGCAACGGGATTGCCCGGAAGGCCGAGCACCGCTCGACCGTCGGGAAGTACTGCCGCAACCTGAGATCCCCCAGGTTTGCACCGAACTCGTTCGACCACTGCCGAGGCCCCTGCGCGGTCCAGGGCAGAGCGCAGCTGATCCGCCGCTCCGCGACCGGTTGCGCCGACGATCACGATCGCGTCGGCGTCGGTGGTCGTGCGCAGCAGGACGTCGAATGCGTCGGCAGTGTCTCGGAGATGCTCGTCGCCGGCCACCTCCGCGCCGCACCACGACACGAACTGCGGAAGAACCGGCCCGAGTGAATCACGGGTCTGTCCCTCGAACAGCGGGCCGCTGCGACGGATCTCGTCACCGGTGAGCGCCAGGTGGACCCGCACAGGTCCGCGTACGTGGATGTGCGACACCTCGCCGCTCGCTGCCGTCGAGACGATCGCGGGCGTCACGGCCGATCCGGCTTCCGCCAGGATGTATCCGGGTTCCCATTCCTCACCGATGCCGCGGAAGTCGTCGCGCACCGGAGCGTCCGGGGGTCGTGTGACGATTCCGTCCTCGACGAGGATGTACTCATCGCGCACCACCGACGTCGCACCGGACGGTAGGTGCGCGCCCGTGGCGATGCGGGCGGCTTCCCCGGGATTCAGTGCGAATTCACCCGCAGCCCCGGCATATCGGACCTCCGTCCGCAGAGTCCACGGGCCGGCCCCGGACACTGCGTACCCGTCCATGGCGGAAGTCGCGGCGGGCGGTAGCGGCGCCGCTGCGACGAGTGGAGACGCGAGCGTGGCCCCGAAGGCCCCGTCGCGCGCAACACTACGAATCGGCAATGGACGCTGAGCGTCCCGAAGAATCTTTCGCGCTTCCTTCGGGTCCGCCCGGGTGCCCGTGGCTACCCGGGCGCGATGCAGATCATCGGGTGTGTCGCAGTCCTCGGTGCCGGGCACGGCCACGGTGACGTAATGCTCCGGCAGGAGCGCTTTCATAGGCAGGCCGGATGGATCGGGACCGAGTGCCGACAGACGTGTGGACAGTGCGCGCCCACGCCACGCAGCGAGCAGGAACTGCAGGTTCCCGTCGTTGTCGACGGCAAAGGCCGCGTCCGCGTCGGGTGCGGCGTCGAGCGCACCGGCCAGAACGGCGATCGACTCGGCGGTGACGAACGGGAGATCGGCCGCGAGGATCACGACGATCTCCGCGGCGGGGTCGGCGGAGGCCAACGCGGCGACGGGGCCACCGCCGATCGGGGATTCCTGAGTCTGGACAACTGCGGGGTCGAGATCATCGCGGTGCGGGCCCACGACTGTGATGCGGGGAAAACCTTCCACCGCGGCGAGGGCGGTGTCGAGCATCGACCGACCCGCGACCACGAGCGCGGGCTTGTCGGCGCCACCCATCCGGGTTGCTCGCCCACCCGCGACGATGACGGCCTCGGACCCGGACACAGAGTCGGACAGCATGGACATGCACTCATGCTGCCCGACACCGTCCGAATCCGTGCGCGCGCCGTCAGAATGTGTGACGCGCTCGGCGCATATCGACCCGATCGCCGCTGATCGGTGTGCCTTCGAGTGCGAGGCTGGACAGCTGACGATGGGCGAGATGCGAGGCCGGTTTGCCGGACGCCGGGACCACCCGGTGCCAGGGCAGGTCGGAACTGTCGGTCCGCATGATCCACCCGACGGTGCGGGGGGTGGACAGCCCCGCCGCGTCAGCGAGGTCGCCGTAGGTCGCCACGGAGCCGGCAGGAATCGACGCGACGAGCCCGCGTACGTGCTCGATCTGAGCGTCTGTCGTGACCACGCCTACAGCACCTTCCTGACCAGTGCTGCAGCACTCTCGGGCATCGCCTGGTCGATCATGTGGTCGCACTCGAGCTCGAGCATCGTCAGATGCGAACCGAGCCGCTCGGCCAGGGCCGCGCGAAACTCGTCCGAGGTGTACGCGGGACGGACCCTGCCGGCACGTGCGAGAACCGTGGGTACTCGGGCCGGCGGCAGCACGAACTCGCGTGCGAGTTCGCCCCACGACGCCACCAGCGCCGGCACGCAGTAACGCCAATTCACCCGGCCGGAGTCGAGTGCGACCAGATGCTCTGCGATCTCCGCATCGAGAAGTTCCGGGGCGACCTCACCCCAGTCACCGTGCACCTTCTCCGAGCGGGCCTCGGCCTCATCCGTGTAGTCGGGAAAGCGCACAGTGAGATCGGCGACTTCGAGCAACCTGCCCGGCGGCAGCGCGATCGCAGGATCGAGCAGGACGAGCGCGCGAACCCGGTCGGGTGCTGAGGCGGCGACGTGCAGCGCCAGTGCGCCCCCGAAGGAATGCCCCACCACCGTGACCGGTTCGTGGGTGTGTGCGTGGAGGACACCGAGAAGGTCCTGGACGTGGGATTCGAAACTCCACGGAGGCTCCCACGGCGACCGGCCGTGGCCCCGCAGGTCCGGGGCGATCACACGGAGGTCCGGGAGATGCCGATCGGCCAGGTTCTGCCAGCGTCTGCCGTGGCCGGTCAGGCCGTGCAGGGCCAGCACCGGTGGTCCGTCGGCAGGTCCGAACAGATGTGTGTGGAGGGGCGATGCGGAGGCGCTCACCTCATTCACTATGGCACTTGGGTGACGCCGCGGGGTGACCGCACTATCTTCGGCGCGAGCCCGGTCGTTCACGGCCGGGAGGACATCAAGGAGGTGGTGCGGCTGTCTGTCGGACCCGTCTGCTGGGATACCGGTATGACCGACGCCGATCTCCGCACGGGACTGCGGGGCGCTCCCGAGCGCCCGCGGCGCCCCGCCGCGCGACTCGTCCGGCGGCCGGAAGACACCACCGCGACCCGCGAGTGGGCACAGGGCGTCCAGCAGGTCTTCGCCGACGCTCCGCCCGCTCCGCAGTGGCGACCGTGGCAGGTCCTCGGTGGTCCAGGCACCGGTAAGACCTCCCTGCTCGTGGACCTCGCGGTGCATCGCATCGCGTCCGGGGCTCAACCCGACTCGGTGCTCGTGCTCACCCACTCCCGGCGCGCGGCCACCGCGGTGCGCGAGGCGATCACCGCGGGTCTGTTGAGCGCGGGGGCGGCGGCCGACCCGCGCGCCACCCGCGAGCCGCTCGTCCGCACGGTACATTCCTATGCGTTCGCCGTGCTGCGCCTGCAGGCGTCCGCGCACGGGAATCCTCCGCCGCGGTTGATCACGGGTGCCGAGCAGGATGCGGTCCTGCGTGAGCTGTTGCGCGGCGACATCGACGACGGCGCGGTGATGTGGCCGGAGCGTCTCCGGCCCGCACTCGGCATGACCGGTTTCGCCGTGGAACTGCGTGATCTGATGTTGCGGGCCAACGAGCGTGGTATGGGTCCAGAAGACCTCATCGAGCTCGGTGAGCGTCGTGAGCGCCCCGAATGGGTCGCGGCCGGGTTGTTCGCGCAGCGGTACGAGCAGGTGATGCTCCTGCGGGGAGCGGTGGGGCTCGAGGCTCCCGAAGCCACCGCTCCGGCGCTCGACGCTGCCGAATTGGTCGGCGCAGCACTCGCGGCGTTCGCGACCGATCCGGATTTGTTGGCGGGGGAGCGCACTCGCATCCGGCATCTTCTCGTCGACGACGCTCAGCATCTCGATCCGCAGGCCGCCCATCTCGTGCGGGTCATCGGCACGGGTACACGCACGAGCACGATCGCGGGCGACCCCGACCAGAGCGTGTTCACCTTCCGCGGAGCCGACCCGGAGTTCCTCACCGGGCTCGCCGAGCACGATCCACAGCGCCGCATCATCTTGGGCACCGACTTCCGCGCGGCAGCGGAGATCGTGTCCGTCACCTGCGCGATCGCCGGACGTCTCCCCGGGCTTCCGCCACACCGCGGAGCCTCGGTGCCCGAGACTCCGGGCTCCGACGACATTGCTCCCGGGGCTGCTGCGGCCGACGAAACCGAGCGGGTGCGCGTGGCCGTGATGTCGTCGCAGGCGAAGGAGGCCGCCGTCGTCGCCGATACCTTGCGCCGCGCCCATCTGATCGACGAGGTGCCGTGGTCGAAGATGGCCGTGATCGTCCGATCCGTCCCGCGGGTGCTTGCGCCACTTCGCCGTGCACTGCTCGCGGCCGGTGTGCCGATGACCACGGCCGCGTCCGAATTACCCCTGGCCAGGCAGCACAGTGTCGCCGGGATGCTCTTGGTGCTGCGGGCGGTGTCCGAGCGCCGTTTCGGTCCCGAGGAGGCGCTCGCGTTGTTGTCGGGTCCGGTCGGCGGCGCCGAGCCGGTCGCGTTGCGTCGGCTCCGGCGCGGACTGCGCCGGGTCGAACTTGCCTCCGACGGCGACCGCGACTCGGCCGAACTCCTCCGGACACTGCTCGTCGAGGACTCCGCCGAATCCGACCGGATGATGCGAGGACTGACCGACGTGGAGGCGGCCCCTCTGAAACGGGTGCGGTCGGTGGTGGCCAAGGCGAGATCGGCATTGCTTCGCGGCGGGGGGCTCGAGGACGTGTTGTGGGCGGCGTGGCAGGCAACCGGCCTGGAACGTCGCTGGGTGGCGGCCTCCGCGCGCGGAGGCCCGGTGGGCGCACAGGCCGACCGCGATCTCGACGCGGTGGTGGCGCTGTTCGACGCGGCAGCCGACTACGTCGACCGGCTCCCACGCGCCCAGATCTCCGGATTCGTCGACTACCTCACCGAACAGGAGATCCCGGGCACGGTGCGCAGCCGTGCCGCGGCCGAATCCGAGGCCGTCACCGTCCTGAGCGCGCACTCTGCGGCGGGCCGGGAGTGGGATGTCGTCGTGGTCGCCAGCGTGCAGGAAGGGTTGTGGCCGAGCCTGCGGGCGCGTGGCACCCTGCTCGGCATCGAAGCACTCATCGACGCGGTGTCCGGGGCCGACGGAGGTGACGGCAGCACCACCCGTCTCTCGCGGACTGCTCCGCTGCTCGCCGACGAGCGGCGGCTGTTCCTCGTCGCCTGCAGTCGTGCCCGCACGCACCTTCTCGTCACGGCGGTCGACTCGGTCGGCGGCGATACCGAACTGGTGCGGTCGCGGTTCGTCGACGAGCTTCTCGGATCGGACGACGAGAACGGTTCCGAACAACCGGTCGTGCCCGACGAGGTGCGTACGCGCGTACTGGCCCTGCCCGCGCTCGTCGCGGAATTGCGTTCCGTCGTATGCGATCCGGTGCTCGTGGAGCACGAACCGGACCGGGTGCATCGTGCCGCCGTGCAACTCGCGCGGCTCGCCCGCGCGGGAGTGCAGGGCGCCCACCCCGACAAGTGGTACGGCACCGCAGATCCGAGTACCGATCTGCCGCTGTGGGAGCCGGACGAGGATGCGGTACGTCTGTCCCCGTCCACCGTCGAACAGCTCGTCACGTGCCCCCTCCGTTGGATGTTCGAGCGACACGGCGGATCCGACGGCGAGAACTCGCACGCGGTGACAGGCACGCTCGTGCATACCCTCGTTCAGGCACTCGCGGGGCGAATCCCCCCGGACCGGATCGACCAGGCGCTCGAGAATGCATGGGGTTCGGTCGATCTCGGTTCCGACTGGTATGCGCGTCGCGAACTCGAACGGACGCGCAGAATGCTCGACACCTTCTCGACATGGCTACAGGGCACCCGCGGCGAACTCGAGGAAGTAGGCGTCGAGGTCACCGTCGACGGCATGATCGAACCCCGTGAGGAGGGCGCGCCCCGGATACGCCTCCGCGGGCGAATCGACCGGCTCGAACGCGACTCCGACGGACGCCCTGTGGTCGTCGATGTCAAGACCGCGAAGAACCCCGTGTCGAAGGACGCCGCGCGTGACCACGCTCAGCTGGCGGCCTATCAGGTGGCGGTCGCCGAAGGAGCTGTCGAGGGGGAACCCGCCGCGGCGCCGGGCGGTGCGCGCTTGGTGTTCGTCGCCAAGCCGCACAACAAGGAAGGGGCCACCCAGCGAGTCCAGCCACCCCTCGACGACGAGGGACTCGACCGCTGGCGCGAGGTGATCCACGAGGCGGCGGCCGCAACCCGAGGACCGCAGTTCCTCGCTCAGGTCAACGACGGATGTCGGCACTGCCCGGTCCAGTCGAGTTGCCCCGCGCACGACGAAGGCAGACAGGTGACCGGATGAGCCGGGCCCGGGTGAGCGCGGAACAACTCGCCGAGGCACTCGGCCAACCGTCCCCGACAACCGAACAGACCGCCGTCATCGAGGCGCCGATGGGCCCTGCCCTGGTGGTGGCCGGGGCAGGGGCGGGCAAAACCGAAACCATGGCGGCGCGAGTGGTGTGGCTCGTCGCGAACGGTTTCGTGGAGCCGGAGCAGGTGCTCGGCCTGACCTTCACACGCAAGGCCGCCCAGCAGTTGACCACCAGGATCCGTCGACGGCTCGCGAAGCTCGCCGGGTCGTCGCTGATCCGCGACCTCGACCCCACCGGCGGGCTTCGCAGCCGGATCCTGGGCAGCGAGCCGGAGGTCGGGACGTACCACGCGTATGCGGGACGCCTGCTGGGAGAGCACGGGTTGCTGCTGCCGATCGAACCGTCAGCGGCGTTGCTCTCGGAGACCGAGCTGTGGCAGATCGCGCATCGCGTGGTCAGCGCGTGGGATGGTGAACTGGACACCGACCGGAACCCAGCGTCGGTCACCGAGACCGTTCTCGCGTTGTCCGGTCAGCTCGCCGAGCACTTGGTCGATCCCGAACAGCTGGCCGAAGCACATACCGAACTCGACACGCTGATCCACACGTTGCCGGGTGGGCCGGGGCAGCGCGGTGGGCCGTCGAAGACGCTCCTCGGTTACCTCGGGACCCAGGATGATCGTGTGCAAATGCTTCCCTTGGTGCACCGACTCGCCGAAACCCTGCGCCGTGAAGGCGCACTCGACTTCGGTAGTCAGATGTCGCTCGCGGCGCGTGTCGCCCGAGATCATCCGGAGGTCGGAGCAGGCGAGCGCGAGCGTTTCCGTGTGGTCCTGCTCGACGAGTACCAGGACACCGGGCATGCACAGCGGATCCTGCTGTCCGCGCTGTTCGGTGGTGGCCAGGACGGTGGTCTCGCCGTCACCGCTGTGGGTGATCCCATGCAATCGATCTACGGGTGGCGTGGTGCCTCGGCAGCGAATCTTCCGCGCTTCGCGACCGACTTCAGGCTCCCCGACAGCGAACCCGCGCCGAAGCTGGAACTCCTGACCAGCTGGCGTAATCCGCCGGAGGCACTCGAACTCGCAAATGTGTCATCCGAGCCACTGCGTGAACGCGGAGTCGCCGTGAGCAGGTTGAGGCCACGACCCGATGCGGCCCCCGGCGACGTGCGGATCGCGCTGCATACCGATGTCGACGCCGAACGCAACTGGGTGGCCGACCGGATCGCCGCCGAATACGCCGCCGCGCGCGCCGAGGGCGTACCGCCGCCCACCGCGGCGGTTCTGGTGCGCCGGAACGCCGACGCCGCTCCGATCGCCGAGGCGCTACGTGCTCGCGGATTGCCGGTCGAGGTGGTCGGCCTCGGTGGTCTCCTGCACACACCGGAGGTCGCCGACGTTCTCGCGATGCTGCGTCTCGCCGCCGATCCGATGGCAGGCAGTGCTGCCGTGCGGGTCCTGACGGGCGCCAGGTGGCAGCTCGGCGCAGCCGATCTGCGTGCTCTGTGGCGGAGGGCTCAGGAACTGGCGATTTCCGGCCGGCACGGCGTCGCCGGTGCTGTCACGGATCCCGATGCGCTCGACGACGCTCTCGATTCGGCGTTGCCCGGCGAGTACGCCGACCAAGCGGGGCTTGCCGATGCGATCTCGGATCCCGGTAGGCCGGAGCAGTATTCGAAGTTCGGATTCGCACGGATCGCGGCGCTTGCCCGCGAACTCGCGTCGTTGCGCGAACGGCTGGGGCAGCCACTGACCGAACTCGTGGCCGAAGTCGAACGTGTCCTCGGCATCGGCATCGAGGCGCAGGCCCGGGTAGGCAGCCGCAGCGGGGTGGCCGGGCGCGAGCATCTCGATGCGTTCGCCGACGTCGTCGCGTCCTTTGCCGGTCGCGGCCACGCGACATTGCCCGGTCTGCTCGCATACCTGTCGGCGGCCGAGGAGATCGAACAGGGACTCACCCCGGGAGAGGTCGAGGTCGACCCGGAGCGGGTACAGATCTTGACGGTGCACTCGGCGAAGGGCCTCGAATGGCAGGTCGTGGCCGTCCCGCACGTGAACACCGGGATCTTTCCATCGACCACCGGAATATCGACGTGGCTCGGCGCGCTCGCCGAACTCCCGCCTGGGCTCCGCGGCGATCGTGCTCAGCCGGGAGACGAACCGGGTGGGAGCACCGACGGTGTGCCCGTGCTCGACCTCGCCGACCTGTCCGACCGCAAGATGCTCGAGAACGCGATCGATGCGCACAAGGATGCTCTCAAACGGCGCAAGCACGACGAGGACAGGCGACTGTTCTACGTGGCGCTGACCCGAACCGAGCGGGCCCTGTACGCGTCCGGACACCACTGGGCCGATACCGGGTCGGAGCCCAAGGGTCCGTCGGAGTTCCTCACGGAATTACATGCACTGCTGACCGCACGCCCGGAACTCGGAGCGATCGAGCAGTGGGAACCCGCACCCGAGCCGGGTACTACCAATCCGATGACCGAGACGCCGCGCAGCGCCGTGTGGCCGCGCGACCCCCTCGGCGCGCGGCGCGGCGCGGTCGAACGCGGTGCCGCGCTGGTCCTCGACGCGGTGGCTGCCGGTGAACCCGAGCCGCTCGACGATTCCGACGACGACCCGGATGAGTGGGCAGCAGACGTCGACGCGCTCCTCGCGGAACGCGAACAGCGTGCCGAACTCGGTGCCGAAGTGGTGATGCCCGCGCAGCTGTCGGTCAGCCAGCTCGTGGATCTTGCCGCGGATCCCGACGCTCTCGCGGCACGTCTGCGCCGGCCCCTGCCGTTCCGGCCCAACCCGCTCGCGCGCCGCGGTACAGCGTTCCACGCGTGGCTCGAACGCCGCTTCGGCGCGACCCGGCTGCTCGATCTCGACGAACTGCCCGGAGCCGACGACGAAGGCGGCGACGAATCCGACTTCGACAGGTTGCAGGAAGCGTTCCTACGGTCGCCGTGGGCCGCACGGAACCCGATCGAGGTCGAGGTGCCTTTCGAAACTTCCTTGTCCGGCACCGTGATCCGGGGCCGGATCGACGCGGTCTTCGAGGATCCGGACGGCGGCTGGACAGTGATCGACTGGAAGACCGGCGCCGAACCCGATTCCGACAAGCTCGCGTCGGTGGGGATGCAGCTGGCTGCGTATCGGTTGGCGTGGGCGAGGTTGATGGCGGCGCGCACCGCGCGGATCACCGGGCGTCCCGCAGAACTTCCGCTCGACAAGGTCCGTGCGGCATTCCACTATGTGAGGACAGGCCGGACCGTGGCGCCCGACGACCTCCCGGACGCCGATTCCCTCGAACGGCTCGTGCGATCGGCGGGTGCCGAGAACGGGTGAGTGCGATGTCGACATTCGTATTGTTGCCGGGCGCGGGATCGGACTCGTGGTACTGGCATCGAGTGGTGCCGTTGCTCGCGCAGCGCGGACACACGGCGATGCCGGTCGACCTCCCCTACTGCGACGATCAGGCCGACCAGCGCGCCTATGCCGACATCGTGGTCGCCGCGATCCGGGGTGCCGAGCGACCGTTGATCGTCGTGGGGCAGTCGATGTCCGCGTTCACCGCGGTCCTCGTCGCCGAGCGTGTTCCCGTCGACGAACTGATCCTGGTGGCGCCGATGATCCCCGCACCCGGCGAATCACCCGGGCTGTGGTGGGGCAACGTCGGGCACGAGGACGCCAAGCGCACCCAGGACGTCCTCGACGAACGCGATCCCGATGCGGCACCCGACCCTCTGGAACTGTTCTTCCACGATGTGCCCACGGAGCTGCGCGACGAGGCGTTCGCGCGTGACGAGACCCGGTTGTCGGATACGGCTTTCGAACCGCAGTGGGATGCGGTGAGGTGGCCCGACGTGCCGGTGCGGGTCATCGCAGGTCGCAACGACCGGCTGTTTCCGCTCCCGTTCCTCACACGGCTGGCGAACGACAGACTCGGTGTCGAACCGGAGACGGTCGACAGCGGTCATCTGCCGGCGCTGGCGTGCCCGTCGGAGCTCACCGAACTCCTCCTGGCGCGCCGGTAGGAGGACGTCACGAACGGGCGGTACGCCGGACCTTCAACGCTTCGGTGATGAGTGGGATCTGCAGGGGAAGACGGGCCACGGCCACGGCTTTCGCCGCGGGGGAGACGCGGTTGCTGCGAAGCCAGCTCAGCGCCATCTGCACGTTCGCGGGAAACACGGCGACGAACAACGCCGCGGCAAGGGTGCCACCGAGCCGGCGGGTACGGGGAACTGCGAGCGTTGTCGCGACGGCCAGCTCGGCGACACCCGACGCGTAGGTGTAGTGACGAGCCTCGCCCGGCAACTGTTTCGGCACAATGCTGTCGAACGGCGTCGGGAGGACGAAATGTAGGACGCCGGCGCCGGCGAGGAGAGCGGCGAGGCGCAACGCCGGGCCGCGGGAACGTTGCGGGGACATGCACGCCACACTAGCGCTCTGAGCGTAGGCTGCCGTCTTGGCCGGTACGACACGCTCGCGACCGGCCGATACTTCGCGACAGGCATTCGAGATTCAGCGATGGAGGCGCCGCGTGCGTAATCACACCGTCGTCATCGGCTATGGCACCAAAGGCCATACAGCCGTCGACGCGATGCTCGGCGACGGGGTTCCCCCGTCCGAGATCGTGGTGGTGGACACCGATCCCCATGTCCTCGAAGCGGCGGAGCGTCTGGGACTCGTCACGGTGCAGGGCTCGGCCACCAAATCCGACGTGCTGCGACTCGCGGGCGTCCAGCACGCCGCCGCTGTGATCGTCGCGGCGAACCGGGACGACACCGCGGTTCTGGTGACCCTCAGTGCACGCGAGATCGCACCTAAGGCGAAGATCGTTGCGGCGATCCGTGAATCGGAGAACACCCACCTGATGCGGCAATCGGGAGCCGATTCGGTGGTGATCTCGTCCGAGACCGCGGGTCGGCTCCTCGGTCTCGCTACGACCACCCCCAACGTCGTCGAAATGATCGAAGATCTGCTGACGCCCGAGGCAGGCTTCGCGATCGCCGAACGTGATGTGGACGAGAGCGAGGTGGGGGGTTCGCCCCGTCATCTCAAGGACATCGTTCTCGCGGTGGTGCGCGACGGCCGCATGTGGAGGATCGGTTCCCCGGAGATCGATGCGATCGAGCCCGGCGACAAACTCCTGTACATCCGGCTGGTGTCCGGTTCGGCTTCCGGAGCGATGCGCGGTTAGTGTGCACGGTGTGACGGCATTCGCATTGGGTGAGACACCGCTGTTGTCGCGCACCGTCGTCGAGCGCGCCGAGGAACTGCGCTCCGACGTCGACGCGCTTCGCGCCGGATGGGCAACAGCGAAGCTCCTGCGGATCGATCGCCGAGGCCAGGCGCCTGTCGACGGATCGGTTCTCGTGCTGGCCGATGCCACCGAACTGGGGCCGGAACCAGTATCCGGCGCAGTGTTCCTCGGGGTTCGCGACGGTCTGCACGTGTGGGCGGCGCGTGTGCTCGCGCAGACCGGAACGGTCGCCGACCTCCGCCGAGTGGGCGAAGATCTCGGTGATGCCGACGCCGATCTGATGGTCAGTGCTGTGGCGCTGCTCAATTGGCACGATCAGGCCGCGTTCAGCGCCGTCGACGGTTCCCCCAGTGAGCCCACCGTCGCGGGTTGGTCGCGGATCAGCACCGTGACCGGTCACGAGGAATTCCCCCGAACCGATCCGGCCATCATCTGCCTCGTGCACGACGGCGACGGCCGCGTCCTGCTGGCGCGCCAGCCGTCGTGGCCCGAGCGCCGCTTCTCCGTGCTGGCGGGATTCGTCGAGGCAGGGGAGTCGCTCGAAGCCTGCGTGGTTCGTGAGATCCGAGAAGAGGTCGGCATCGACGTCCACGACGTGGAGTACCTCGGGAGTCAGCCCTGGCCGTTCCCGCGCTCGCTGATGCTCGGGTTCTCCGCCGTGGCGGATCCGGAGCAGACGGTCGAGTTCCTGGACGGCGAGATCGCTGAGGCACGGTGGTTCACGCGCGACGAGGTGCGCGCTGCCCTCTCGGTAGGCGACTGGGCGTCGTCGGAGGAGGCGCCGTTGTTGCTGCCCGGTTCGATCTCGATTGCGCGCGGGCTGATCTCCGGTTGGGTCAACGGTTGATCGACTGATCCGTCCGTCGTATTCCGTCCAGCGCGACTTCGACGGTGCGGTCGGCGTAGTCGGCCGTCAGTGGTCCGGTCCGGAACAACCATCGCTGGGTCAGTGGCGAGAAGATCGCGTCGAGTGCGGCGTCGAGGTCGAGGCCGTCCGGTAGCTGACCGGATTCCTGCGCCGACCGGAGTCGTTGCTTGTTGACCTCTCGTGTCGGTGCCTCGAACCGCTGCAGGTACTCCTCGGCGAGTGCGTCGTCGGTGAGGACCGCGACGGTCAGTGCGCGGAGGGGTTTCTCGAAGGCCGGGTCGTGTAGTTCCTCGATCGTCGTGCGCATCACCGTTTTCAGGTCGGCGTCGAGGTCGCCGGTGTCGGGAAGGCCCGGCGAATTCTCGGAGTCACCGGTGTTCTTGCGTAGGAATGCGTCGAGGAGCACTGCCCCCTTGGACGGCCACCAACGGTAGATCGTCTGCTTCCCGACACCGGCGCGCGTGGCGATTGCTTCGATCGACAGGCGCGCATAGCCGACTTCGGCCACGAGTTCGACGGCCGCATCGAGAATTGCGGTGTGCGAGGTGGCGCTGCGTCGTGAACGGTTCGGTTCGATGGAAGGCATGGCGTGATCATACGTTTAGTGAGACGAGACGGACCGTCTTGACCAGCCTGAAGGCGCAGGCTATTGTTTCGTCCATACTGAGACGGACCGTCTCGTCTTATTGTAGGAGGCAAGATGACTCGATCGGACGCAGGGGAGCGCGTGTGGTTCGTCACCGGAGCGAGCCGCGGTCTGGGTAGGGCGTTCGTCGATGAAGCGCTCGCAGCGGGAGATCGTGTGGTTGCGGTTTCACGCACGATCGACACCGTCGGCGATCTCGACGACGACAGAGTGCTCAGGCTCCCGTCGACGTCACCGACCGCGCTGCGGTCTTCGGGGCGGTCGATACCGCCGTCGAACGTTTCGGTCGCATCGATATCGCGATCAACAATGCCGGAACGATGTGGTCGGGATTCGTCGAGGAATTCGACGAAGCACAAGTGCGCGCTCAGATGGAGACGAATTTCTTCGGGGCACTATGGGTGAGCCAGGCGGTGGCGGGTGCGATGCGGCGGCAGCGAGGTGGCCACCTCGTGCAGATGTCGAGCATCGGCGGTGTCGTCACCGGACCGACCTCCGGAATCTACAGCGCCAGCAAGTTCGCGCTCGAAGGCGCGAGCGAGGCACTTGCCGCGGAACTCGCAGGCTTCGGCGTCGACCTCACCATCGTCGAACCCGGCGGATACTGGACCGACCTCTACACCGGGATGGGATTCACCGAACCGTCCGACGACTACGCGCAACTCCGCGCCGACATCGCCGAACAGTTCGCGGATGCCAGTATCGACAGCGAACCGGCGCTCGCGGCCACGGCGATCAGCGCGCTCGTGGACAGCGATGAGCCGCCACTGCGTCTCATTCTCGGCAGTGCGGTACTCGACGCGGCCGTCGACGCAGCGAAGCAGCGTGCGGACACCTGGTTGGCATGGCAGGAGGTGAGTCGGGCCGCGGAGTCGGCTGTCCCGGCTCCCGGTGGATGAGTGCTCACCCGAATGAGTCGGGCGGTGCAGGTCCGAGACCCGCACCGCCCGACCCGACCGGCCGATCTACAGACCCAGCGCCCGCTTGACAGCGGACAGCGGCGGATTGGTCGCGGTCGTTCCGTCCGCGTACTTCACCGTCGGGACGACATGGTTGCCGTCGTTGACGCTGCCGACGAACTCCGCGGCTGCGGGATCGGACTCGATGTCGATCTCGGCGTAGCCGATGCCGTTCTCGTCGAGCTGCTTCTTGAGGCGCTTGCAGTAGCCGCACCACGTGGTCGAGTAGATGGTGAGCGCGTGCGTGTCGGCGGTCGAAATCTCGGAGGTCGTCATGACGGCGACAACGTCGCGCGGGCCCCGATCTGTTCCACTTCCCCTCAAATGTGTTCTCCGACACAGGTGGCGCGCGGCGTGGTGACGCCGGTCGGTCGCGATGTCGGTCCGCACTGCCATGATGGGGGTCATGCGTGTGGAAGCGGCGGTGGACGGTCTCGACCCGGAACAGGCAGCAGCAGTCCTCGCACCCCGGGGCCCGGTGTGCGTTCTCGCCGGCGCGGGTACCGGCAAGACCCGCACCATCACGCGCCGGATCGCTCACCTCGTCTCCGACGGCCACGTCTCGGCCGGACAGGTCCTCGCTGTCACCTTCACGGCGCGCGCCGCGGGAGAGATGCGCTCGCGTCTCCGGGAACTCGGGGTCGGCGGATCGGGTCCGCAGGTGCAGGCACGCACATTCCACGCCGCCGCTCTGCGGCAGCTGCGCTACTTCTGGCCGCAGGTCGTCGGCGATATTCCGTGGCATCTGCTCGACCGCAAGTTCGCGGTTGTGTCGCAGGCAGCACATCGCGCAGGTTTCCCGACCGACACCGACACGGTCCGCGATCTCCTGTCCGAGATCGAATGGGCGAAGGGGTCGCTCCATGCACCCGAGGACTACCCGGCGGCCGCCTCTCGCGCACGGCGCGAGCCGCCCGCCGACCCGGAGCGGGTCGCGAAGGTCTACGCAGGATACGAATCCCTCAAGAACCGGGGCGAAGAAGGCATCTATCTCGACTTCGACGATCTGCTGCTGCAGACGGCGGGCGCTCTCGAGGGCAACCCGACGGTGGCGGAGGAGTTCCGCGACCGGTATCGCTGTTTCGTCGTCGACGAATACCAGGACGTCACACCGCTGCAGCAGCGCGTGCTCGATGCGTGGCTCGGCGAACGGGACGATCTGACGGTGGTCGGCGACGCCAACCAGACGATCTATTCGTTCACGGGAGCCTCGCCCAAGTATCTGCTCGACTTCTCCCGCCGGTTCCCCGAGGCCACCATGGTCCGGCTCGAACGCGATTACCGATCCACTCCACAGGTCGTCGACCTCGCGAACCGGGTGATCGGTCAAGCACGGGGCCGGATCGCCGGCACCAGACTCCAGCTGATCGGTCAGCGCCCGCCCGGGCCCGAACCGGTCTTCGCCGAATACGACGACGAGCCCGCCGAAGCGAAAGCCGTCGCGAAAGCTATCGCCAAGCTGCTGCGCGACGGCGTAGCGGCGTCCGAGATCGCCGTGCTGTACCGGATCAACGCTCAGTCCGAGGCCTACGAGCAGGCCTTCACCGAGACCGGCATTCCCTATCAGGTTCGTGGCGGCGAAGGGTTCTTCCAGCGCGCCGAAGTTCGCCAGGCGGTGAACGCCTTGCGTCAGACCGGCTCGCGCGACGACCTGCCCGAGGACGCGGATCGCGGAAGCAAGCTCGTCAACCTGGTCCGGGCCACGCTCGTTCCGCTCGGCCTGACCGACACCGAACCTGCCGGCACCCAGGCGCGCGAGCGGTGGGCGTCGCTCACCGCCCTCGTGCAGCTCACCGAGGAACTCCTCGAACACGAACCGGACCTGACGCTCGCGAGCCTGCTGCGCGATCTTGCGGCGCGCGCCGAGGCCAGACAGCCACCGACCGTGCAGGGTGTGACCCTCGCGTCTCTGCACGCGGCAAAGGGGCTCGAGTGGGATGCCGTGTTCCTCGTCGGGCTCACCGACGGCATGCTGCCGATCACGCACGTCACCGGCGACAAGGACACCGCACCCGACGAAGCCGGCATCGAGGAGGAACGCCGGCTGTTGTATGTAGGGGTGACACGCGCGCGTGTGCATCTGCAGTTGTCCTGGGCGTTGTCACGGACGGAGGGCGGGCGCAAGACACGTCGCCGATCACGATTCCTGCTGGGGTTGATCCCCGACAGTTCGCCGGCGTCGAAGATCATCGAACCGGCGCCGTCGAAGAAGAAGCGCCCGCAATGCCGGGTGTGCGGGAAACCGCTGATGACCTCCACCTCCACGAAGCTCGGCCGGTGTGAGGGATGTCCTTCGAACCTCGACGAGGACCTGCTGGTGGCGTTGAAGGACTGGCGACGCGACCGATCCAAGGAACTCAAGGTTCCCGCCTATGTGGTGTTCACCGACAACACCCTGGTCGCGATCGCCGAACAGCAACCCGCCGACGATCGGGCGCTCGTCTCGATCCCGGGAATCGGAGCGAGAAAGCTCGAACAGTTCGGGGCCGACGTCCTCGCGCTCGTGCGCGGTGAACGGGCCGCCGACACCCTCGATCTGTAGGACTCAGATCCGTAGGGCTCGGATCCGTAGGGCTCGGATCTGTAGGGCTCGGATCTGTAGAAATCAGCGGGTCTGCAGTGCCGGGGCGATCGTGGTGCTCCACGCTTCGCGCAGCTGATCTTCGAACAAGGCCCAGGTGTGGGCGCCGGTGTCGCGCATCGACACCGTCGCCGGGACACCCGCCGCTTCGAGCGAATCGACGAACATTGCGGTGCATCGGTGGACGAGTGCTTCGACGACCATGCCGCCGACCGGCGGGATCGCGCCCTCCGGGATCTGGTCCACCGCACCCACAGCCCCGCGGGACGCGCTGACGTACACGGCGGTACCGGAGAGTTTCGCGGCGTTGGCAGCGGGGTCGTGCGCTTTCCACCCCCGGCTTCCGGGCGGGCCCCACATGTTGAACGGGTTGTTCAGCCCGCTGGCGATCATGGTCGAGATGCCCACGCTGGCAAGGAGATTACTCGGGGCAGGGCATCCGCTCAACGATGCGGCGGCCTGGTACAACTCGGGTGCTTGGATCGCGAGATCCAGCGCAGGCCCACCGCTCATCGACAACCCCGCGACGGCGTTGAGTCCGGTTCCGCCGAACTCGCGGTCGATCACACCCGGCAACTCCCGGGTCAGATAGGTCTCCCACATGTTGATGCCCAGGATCGGATCGGGGGCTCCCCAATCCGTGTAGAAGCTGAAGCGACCGCCGATGGGCAGTACGACGGTCACATTCTTGTCGACGAAGAATGCGGGGGCCTGCGAATTGTTCATCCAGCCGACGCCGTCCTCGCCGCCGAGTGCACCGTTGAGGAGGTACAGCGTGGGTAGCGAGCCGCCGTGTGCGGGCCGGAGGACGTCGTTGGAGATCACCCGATCCATTGCCGGGGAGTAGACGTCGACGACGGTGTGAGTGGGGGAGATCTCCCGGGTCTCCACGACATGCGGGGCACGATCCGATACGGCAGTGTTCTCCGATACGGCAGTCTCCTTCGATGCGACGGTACCCTCCGGTGACTGCGGTTCCGCGGCGGGCTGTGCCGCGGCGAGGCCGGACGCGCCGATTCCGAGCGCGAGCACTGTAATCGACGAGGTAGACAACACACGCAACATTGACCTCACACACAACTTCCGCATCACTCGATGGTCGCATTCGACAACACGGTGGGGGTCGCGTGGGGGTGTGGGGTCGGTTGCAATCCGGTCTCGTCCGGCTCCCGGTCACTGATCCGAGGGTCGGAACGACCGAATTGACCCTTCTGTGCTGAGTGCGTCGATCAGCGCGGCGTCTACCGCTGCAGCGGGGTGCATCGGCACGGTGTGGTGGGTGGCGCCGTTCAGGGTGACTACACGGATCTGTCCGTGTGTCTCGGTGATTCGCCGTGCAATGCGCCGACTGTCGTGGACCCGGCTGTCGGACGCGAGAATCACGGTCGTGTCGGGCCGCAGAGATTCGAGAATGGCGGGCTTAGGTCGGGGAGGGACGACGGTCTTCGATGCGGGAAAGTCTGCCGCGCCTCGCGCCAGGAGATCAAGCCAGTCGTCGTCGAGCGAGTGGCCGCTCGTCTCCCACTCGATGAATGTGCGCTGGCGCGTGTCGGTCGGGCGGAGCAGTAGTGGCAGCGCGCGGGCCAGATATCGAGGATGCATTCGGGCGAAGCACGAATTGGGATCGAGGAGAACGAGTTTCTCGACCCGATCCGGCTCGTCCAGTGCAAAGGCGAGGGCGATCATCGCCCCGTACGAATGGCCTCCCAGAGCGAAGGAGCCGAGGCCCAGTCCATCCATGACGGTGCCGAGCCAGGCCAGCAACGCGTCGGCCGATCGCATCGGTGAGCCGTCGGCGACACTCCGCCCCGGTTCTCCCAGCAGATCGATGGCATGGACCCGATGCCGTGTGGCCAGGGCGGCGACGTTCTCGAACCACACCGTAGACGTGGCTCCGCCACCTGGGAGTAGGACGATCGGTGGCGCGTCCTCGGGGCCGCACGAGTTCACGCGCGTCGTCCCGAACTCTGAATCGAGGTCGGTGGTGGTGACGGTGACGGGCCATTTCTCGAGCACGCGATCGTAGGCGCGATAGAACGCGGCACCCTCTGCAGTAGAGGCGAAGTGGGTGATGGATACGGCGGGCATTCGAACCCTCCTAAATAGCTCGATAAATCGAGATACTTGTTCTGGCGAGATAGTAGAGTGTCGAAGCATCGCTGTCGAGACCGGGGGAGTGTCATGGATGTCGAACGTGGAGCCACGGAGCACTCGCTCGGTGCCGTGCATCAGCTACGTGCACTCGTGGTCGAGCTGCACTCGCTCGGTACCGAGTTCGCACGGGTCAACGGTCTGCACGCCACGGACGTCCGCGCATTGATCTGTCTGCTCGACGCCGATCGAGCCGGCCGTCCCGCGACACCGACCTGGCTGCGCGAACGGCTCCACCTCGAGTCCGCGTCTGTGACAGCGCTGATCGACCGCATGGAGAAGGCGGGTCACGTGCGGCGACGACGCGACGAGCGCGATCGTCGGCGCGTGCTTCTCGAGGTCACCTCGGCCGCGAGGGATCGGGGGTGGGAGTTCTTCGGTCCCCTCATCGCCAGCGCAACTACCGCACTCGACGCCTACGGCGCCGACGAACGGGCAACGATCAACCGGTTCCTGACCGACATGCGCGTGGGCATCGACACAACTCGAGCGCGCGAGGTTCGCTGACGGGACTTTCTGTCAGCAAGAACAGAGGCAGAAGTGGTGGCCCGCCGGGTCCCGGAACACACGAAACGTCGTTGCTGTCGACGGACCGTGGACACGGGTGGCGCCGAGGTCGAGTGCGACTCGCTCGGCGTCGTCGAGATCCGGGACATTGAAGTCGAGATGGGCCATGACGCCTTCCTCCGGCCATCGCTGCGGAACGAAGTCGGGCGCGAGCTGGAATGCGATCGCGGTGCTCTCGTCCCTGGCGAGTTCGAACCACTCGTCCCGGTCGGTCTCGATCTGCCAGCCGAGGAGGTCACGATAGAAACCGGCGAGAGCTCGCGGGTCGGGGCAATCGAGCACTGGAATGAATCTCCTCGTTGCGAGTGTCATGCATCCACGGGTAACCGTCGTCGTAGACGAACAAACCTGCAGGTAGAAAATAACTTGTGTCATCCGCCGGGGCATCACTACTCTGGATGACGATGTCACGGGAGAGCCCGTGCACGAATCACGGCAAGGAGGTAGCACCGATGCTCGGCTTCACAGCGTTCGCACTCATCGCTGCCCCCGCCGCCGGGGCAGCCGACGTGGCTGCTCCGCGCGCCCGTCGTGTGCGTGCAGCAGCCGTCTCGTCCGTGGTCAGGACTCTGCCCGAGGTTCGCCTCCGGTAGTCGCCATCCGAATTCCAGGCCACGGACCCCGCCCAGCGGACCGTGGCCTTCTTGCTTTTCGGCTCGGTTCGCACCGCAATTCATCCGAACCAGCGAAAAGGAGCTCTCGTGCCGAGCGACACCCTGTCGACCGCCCCGCACGATTCCGACGGAGATACCGGTGCGCGTGCCGGCATCCTGCCGTGCCACAACTACGACCCGGACCTGTGGTTCGCGGAGACACCCGCCGACCTCGAGCGTGCCAAGGAACTGTGTGCCGCATGCCCCGTGCGTTCGCGGTGCCTTGCAGCCGCCCTCGACCGCGAGGAGCCCTGGGGGGTATGGGGCGGCGAAATCCTCGACCGCGGAACGGTCGTTGCACGCAAACGCCCCCGCGGGCGTCCGCGCAAGCATCCCGTCGTCACCGATCCCGACAAAGAATTGGTGTGTGCATGATCCACTCCGGCGGTCGTGGGAGACTCATCGCCCCGGCCGCCCGGGGCGGTCACTCGCGCCCGGCCGCCCGGGGCGGTCACTCGTCGACGAACCCCGGCAGCCACTCGGTGAGGATCCGCATGTAGGGCGCGAATGCGTCGAGTTGAGCGCAGATCCCCACCGAACCCAACAGAACCCGGAAGATGCTCAGATACTCGGCCGGAAGGTTCAGCGTGCGGGCAGTCCGGAACTGAGGACCGGAGAAGTCGGTGGCCACACCCGCCGCCTGCTGCAGCCAGGACCGGGTGAAATGGAACGACTCGGTTCGGATCGGGTCGGTGAACGGACGGAGATAGTCGGCGATCTCCTGGTCTGTCACCGTCCGGCCGGGCAACACGAACTTGTTGTCGTACAAGAGTTGCGTCAGCTCGTCGAACCGTTCGTCGAGCGCAAGCCGGACCATCCGGCCCAGCGCCGGTGGGAAACCGTCCGGCATCGCTGCGGTGGCGCCGAAATCGATGACGCCGAGACGTCCGTCCTCGAGCAGCATGAAATTGCCCGGGTGTGGATCGCTGTGCAGCAACCCCACTCGTGCCGGTGAGGAGAAGTGGAACTCGGCGAGCAAGGCGCCCGCCCGGTTACGTTGCTCCCGCGTCCCGCCGGTGATGATCGACGACAAGGGAGTGGCGGAGAGCCATTCGGTCACAGTGACTTTGGGGGCACTCGCGACGACGCGCGGCACTGTGAACTGCGGGTCGTTCTCGAACGCCTTCGAGAATGCGCGTTGATTGTCGGCCTCGGTGCGGTAGTCGAGTTCCTCCTCGGTCCGCGCCGAGAGTTCGTCGAGGATTGCTCGTACATCGGTGCCCGGCATCACGGTCGAGAACAGGCTGGCGAACCGCGACAGCGTCTTGAGGTCGGCGCGCAGCGCCTCGTCGGCGCCAGGGTACTGCACCTTGACTGCGACCTCGCGGCCATCGGACCACACCGCCCTATGCACCTGGCCGATGCTGGCAGACGCGGTCGGTACATCGTCGAACGACGCGAATCGCTCGCGCCACTTGGTGCCGAGCTGTTGGTCGAGCATGTGATGCACGGCCTTGGCAGGCAGAGGCGGTGCCTCCGCCTGGAGCTTCGTCAGGGCTTCTCGATACGGCTCGGCGAACTCCTCGGGGACCGCAGCCTCCATCACGCTGAGGGCCTGCCCGAGCTTCATGGCGCCACCCTTGAGTTCGCCCAGCACGGTGAACAACTGTTCCGCGGCCTTTGCGGTCATTTCGGCGTCGATCTCGTCGCGATCGCCCCCGGCCAGACGCCTGCCGAAGCCCACAGCGGCGCGCCCCGCGATACCCAACGGAATGCTCGCGAGTTTGGCGGTGCGGGAAGAGCTTCTGCGCGGGATGTCTGCCACGCACACCATCATGCCTGACCGGGCTCACATCATCTCCGGCCCGGGGGCGGGTCACCCGGCGCACTCGCAGTCCGGGTGACAGAACCAGCGACGCCTCGACAACCGGTACGACGAGAGATCGATTTCCACGGTGTGATCGGCCACGGCAGGCGACACGGACCCGGCAAGAATTGCATCGAGTTCTCCCAGTGCGACAGCAGCGGTGGCGAGAACGGTCGCGCGCTCGGCATGCGCGGGCCGATCCCACAGCTGAGCGGCGAGGAGCGGCCACGAGGGATCGAGATCTGTGCGGGTCAGATCCGCGCATCGCAGGCAACTCGTGCGACCGGGGACGACGAAGGGACCGACGATCCCGCGCCCGTCCCTCGTACGGACAGCCAGATGCGGCACACGATGCCGCATGAGGTCACGCACCACGAGTGGATCGGGCACCTGGATGTCGGCGAGGACCACACACGCGAGGTCCTCCTGGAGACGTTCGTCGCCGGTGTACCTACCCGCCCGGAACCATTTGGTGTCCCGCAACGACAGCTGCGTGCACAGTGCATCGGCGAGCGGACCGTCGCCGTAGATCCGGATCCGCTGTGCGGGCTCCGGGGCGACCCGGGTCCGGGGCCGCGCCGGCCCCCGGACGATTCCGGTGGCGACGAGATCGTCGAGCAGCAACCGTACGCCGGCGGGGTCCGCCCCTCGCTCGACCGCGGTCTCGACGAGCTCGACGTCCGTGTGCCGGCCGTCCAGCAAGTGCAGGACCGTGCGCACATCGAATTCGTCGAGTCCCTCGGGCGGCACGATGACGCGACCGGTATCGGGCCCCCATCCCAGCTGCACACGACCATCGGTGCGTCTCAACACGAGCAGTGCGGGATCGCACGAGAGACCGGTGTGGGTGTCGGCATCGGCCGACGCTTCGGTACGGACGGAACTGGTCATACCGGGAAGCTTCGCAGTCGCGTTGCTCCACCCGAGGTCGTTCAGGCCGGGTTATCCACAGGCTCGAATGCCTGTGACCAGGGCAAAGACGGCCTCAGCTCGATTCGTCGGGATTCTCGTCGTCCGAGTTCTTCTCACGTTCGGCCTCCTCGCGTTCCATCGTCGCCTTCAGCTGCGCAATGGGGTCGTCGAACGCATCGGTTCCGGCCCCGATCACCCGGTCGACGAACGCGGTCGGATTGTCGAGATCGGCGGAATCCGGGAGTAGGTCGGGGTGTGCCCAGACGTTGTCGCGTGCGTCTGCGCCGGCATCGGTGGTGAGGCGTCGCCACAGTGTCGCGGCCTCCCGCAGCTTCCGCGGCCGGAGCTCGAGGCCCACCAGCGACGCGAAGGTCTGCTCCGCCGGGCCGCCGGTGGCGCGGCGACGACGGAGAGTCTCGCTCAGCGCGGACACGCCGGGAAGGCGATCGCTGAGAGCGTCCGACACCACGATCTCGACCCAGCCCTCGATCAGTGCCAGCATCGTCTCGAGCCGCTCGAGTGCAGCCTTCTGCTCCGGCGTGGTCTGAGGTTCGAACGCGCCCTGGCCGAGGAGCTCCTGGATCTTCGAAGGGTCGGTCAGTGACGCTGGATCGAGGCCCTGCGCGAGATCTTCGATGGCCGAGAAATCCATCTTGATCCCGCGGGCGTACTCCTCGACCGCGCCGAGCAATCGCTGACGCAACCACGGCACGTGGCTGTAGAGCCGCTGGTGTGCGGATTCGCGTGCCGCCAGGAACACCAGCACCTCCTGCGCCGGCTGCTCGAGTCCCTCACCGAACGATTCGATCGCAGCGGGCATCAATGCAGCCGTACCTTCGGGCCCGAGTGGAATCCCGATGTCGGTGGAGGTGAGCACCTCCTTCGAGAGCTGGCCGAGTGCCTGACCGAGCTGCGAGCCGAACGCGAGGCCGCCCATCTGGGCGAACATGCCCATCATCGGACCCACCATCGTTCGGGCCTCTTCGGGAAGCCCCTGCACCATCATGCCGTTGACCTGTTCGGCGATCGGGTCGGCGAGACGCTTCCACGTGTCGAGCGTGTTGTCGAGCCAGTCGACAGGGGTCCAGGCCACGGCCTTGGTGGCGCCGGCCGGCAGCGTCGTCGCAGCATCGAGCCACAACTCCGCGAGGCGTGCCGCGTCACGCACAGCATCGGTGGTGCCGGCGGACACCGGGGTGACCGACCCGATCTGCTGGCGGGCGAGCTTGGTGGCGACGTCGTAGTTGACGGGACCGGACTCGCCGGTGCCCATCGCGCTGCCCATGCCACTGAGCATCTGGCCGAACTGGCTCAGCATCTGCCCGAGCTGGGACGGGTCGAAGCCCTGCGCGCCGAACGGGTTGTCGCCGCCGCTGCCGGGCACGCCGAAACCGAACGGGGATGCGCCCCCGGAGCCGCCTGCGCCGCCGTCGGACCCCCCGTCCTTCTTACGGTCGGGATCGTCGTCGGGGTTCGAGAATCCGAAGGGGGTGTCGCTCATACCGTCAACGGTACAAGGGGACGGAGCCGGAAACGGCCGGTGCGGTCACGCTGAACGCGAACATCACGCGCCCGCTACCCTGGCCGGGTGAATCGACGCTTCGTGATGCCCCTTGCCGTTCTGCTCCCGGTAGTGGTCCTCGCGGTGCTGGCATTCAATGTGCGTGTGCCCTATGTTGCGCTCGGCCCGGGGCCGACCTTCGACACGCTCGGCGACGTCGACGGGACACCGGTCATCGAAATCGAGGGCGTCGAACCCGACCCCACAACCGGCGAACTGGTGATGACCACGGTGGGGGTCACCGACAACCTGACGCTTGCGCAGTCCGTCCTGGCCTGGTTCAGCGGACGTTACGGCCTGTCGCCGCGTGAACAGGTGTACCCGCCGACCCGCAGCAAGGACGAGGTCAAAGCTGCAGATCACGCACAGTTCGCGCAGTCCGAGCTCAGCGCCGAGCTGGCTGCACTCCACTACCTGGACATGCCGGTCACCCTCCGGGTTGCGCAGGTGGCCGACGACGCTCCGGCCGCGGGGCTGCTCCATGAAGGCGACCGGATCCTCGCGGTGAGCGGTGAGACCGTGAGCACCGCCGGTCAGGTGCAGCGCGCGGTCGGCGGCACCGCGCCGGGTAGCGACCTGGAGATCACGATCGAACGCGACGGCGTCGAAGAAGTCGTTCCCGTCACAGTCGGAGAGCGCCCGACAGACCCGGACAAGGGCTTCCTCGGAATCGGCACCGAAGAGATTCCGGACGTGCCGTTCACCGTCTCGTTCAACCTCGCAGACGTCGGTGGTCCGTCGGCGGGCCTGATGTTCAGTCTGGCCGTCGTCGACAAGCTGAGCCCGGGTGAACTGAACGGCGGGAAGCACGTTGCCGGCACCGGCACCATCGACTCCGACGGTGTCGTGGGGCCGATCGGCGGCATCACCCACAAGCTGACCGCAGCCGCCGAGGGCGGCGCCGAGTACTTCCTGGTTCCGGCCGACAACTGTGCCGAAGCGTTGTCCGACACGCCCGACGGCATCCAACTGATCGAGGTGGAGACCCTCGAAGGTGCAATCGACGCACTCGCGTCCGTCGCCTCCGGCGGCGACGCGCCGACCTGCGGCTGACCGAACAGGGACGGCCTGGGTGGAGCTCCGCTCAGTCGTCTTCCGCGGCCTCGAGCGTCGCATAGAGCGCTTCGATGACATTCGGAGCGAGATCGTCGGCCGTGCGCAGTTCGGCGCCCGCGAACGGATCGTCGTCGGTGGGGCGAAGCTCGAGCAGGCTCATGGCCGGGCCGTCGCGCAGCACCGCGGTGATCAGGCGCGCCTCGCGGCGGTCGGGGTGCGTGCGCGCGGCGCCGAGTGCCGCATCGTCGGCTGCATGCCTGTCGGCGAGCCGGGGGACGAGTGCTTCGTCCAGGTCGGTTTCCGCGCTCGGAGGAAGCACGACGATCTCCTGCACGAGCGCACAACCGGACACCGAGGCCGGCCAGCTGGTGGTCGCGAGGAACTCGTCCAGCGCTGGACTTCCCCCCTCGATGTCGTCGGGCAGTAGATCCTGGACGATCGGCGTGTAGTCGTGGCCGTCGTCGAGTTGGTCGCTGAGGTTCGGTTCCGCGGCTGCGAGCAGCGCGGTGGGGACCAGGGCGAACATCACCGGAGGTCGGTCCCAGCCCTCCGCATCGACGAAATCGATGATCTCGTGGACGGCATGCGAGAGTGCATCGGGAGAAGGAACAGGAAGGTGATCGTTCACATGCCTATCCTGACATTCGAACGACCGGGATGTGTCCACCGGAGCGGGGGGTGCACCCACGACACGCGGTTTCCGTAGAGTAGGGCGAAACGGTCACCGGGTTGTGACACGAGGTGGAGACGGCGCGGATCCCCGCGTCGCCGTACGAATTGGGAGCGTGGCACGTGGGCATGAGGCCCCCGACCGGAGTACCGAGTCTGACGAAGCGGAGCAAGGCTCTGCTGATTCTCGCCTTGGTGGTGGCCGTGTTGCTGCTACTCGGCCCGAGAATCCTGGATACCTATACGAACTGGCTGTGGTTCGGGTCAGTCGATTTCCGTGGCGTATACGTCACAGTTCTCTTGACACGATTGGCGTTGTTCCTCGTCGTCGGCATCCTGGTGGCGGCGGTGCTGTGGCTTGCGCTGTTCCTCGCCTACAGGTCCCGCCCGGTGTTCGTGCCCACAGCCGGGCCCGGCGACCCGATCGCGCGGTATCGCACTACGGTCATGACGCGGATGCGGGCCTTCGGATTCGGAATCCCGATCGGTATCGGCGTATTGTCCGGGCTCATCGCCCAGTCGAGCTGGGTGACGGTCCAGATGTTCTTCAACGGGGGATCGTTCGGAACCACCGACCCACAGTTCGGGTTGGACGTCGGGTTCTACGCGTTCGACCTGCCGTTCTTCCGTTTCGTCCTCAACTGGCTGTTCGTCGCGATCATCCTGGCCTTCTTCGCGAGCCTGGTCACGCACTACATCTTCGGCGGAATCCGCCTCGCAGGCCGGGGTGGAAGCGGTGGCCACATCTCCAACGCGGCGCGTATCCAGCTGGCCGTCCTTGCAGGCCTGTTCGTCGCGTTCAAGGCGGTGGCCTACTGGCTCGACCGGTACGAACTGTTGTGGAGCGGCCGGAAGGAACCCACGTTCAGCGGCGCGGGCTTCACCGATATCAATGCGGTTCTGCCCGGCAAGCTGATCCTGATGGCGATCGCCATCATCTGTGCGATTGCGTTCTTCGCGGCGATCGTGTTCCGCGATCTGCGGATACCTGCCCTCGCGACAGCGTTGCTGGTCCTCTCGTCGATTCTCGTCGGTGCGATCTACCCGCTCATGGTCGAGCAGTTCTCGGTCCGGCCTAACGCCGCCGAAAAGGAACGCGAGTACATCGAACGGAACATCGAGGCCACGCGTGAGGCATATGGAATCACCGACGACAAGGTCACGTACGAGGACTATCCCGGGGTCGGCACCGTCTCTCCCGAGGATGTTCCGGCAGACATCACGACGATCGCGAACACCCGTCTCCTCGATCCGAACGTGCTGCCGCGTACCTTCACGCAGCAGACTCAGCTCAAGAACTTCTACGGCTATCCCGAATCGCTGGACATCGACCGCTACGAGGTCGACGGCCGTGTGGAGGACTACATCGTCGCCGCTCGTGAATTGTCACCCACGAGCCTGACCGGCAACCAGACCGACTGGATCAACCGCCACACGGTGTACACCCACGGCAACGGTCTCGTCGCGGCTCCCGCGAACCGGGTGAATGCCGCCGCGAGTACCTCCGCGGAAGAAGCCGCGAACAGCAACAGCGGGTACCCGGTCTACATGATCAGCGACCTCGCGTCGCAGGCGGCCGGTAACCAGGTCATCCCCGTCGAGCAGCCGCGCATCTACTTCGGTGAAGTGATCGCCGAGGCCGATCCCGATTACGCGATCGTCGGTGGCAGGGAGGGCACAGCACCCCGTGAGTACGACACCGACACCGAGACCTACACCTATACAGGTGCGGGTGGCGTCGATATCGGCAACTGGATCAACCGCTTCGCGTTCGCCGCGACATACGCCGAGCGCAACATTCTGTTCTCCAGTGCGATCGGTAGCGACTCGAAGATCCTGTACAACCGAGACCCGCGCGACCGCGTGACCAAGGTTGCACCGTGGCTCACTGCCGACGGTGATGCCTACCCGGCAGCGGTCGACGGCCGCATCGTGTGGATCGTCGACGCGTACACCACGCTCGACAACTACCCGTACGCCCAGCGCAGCTCGCTCGAGGGTCTCCTCGAGGACAGCATCGACCAGACCACCGGACGTCTGCTGCCTCGCAAGGAGGTCTCGTACATCCGTAACTCGGTGAAGGCGACCGTCGACGCGTACGACGGCACTGTCACGCTCTACCAGGTCGACGAGCAGGATCCCGTCCTCAACGCGTGGATGGGGGTCTTCCCGGACGCCGTGACGGCAGAGGATCAGATCTCCGACGAACTTCGCTCGCATTTCCGCTACCCCGAGGATCTGTTCAAGGTTCAACGGGAGATGCTCGCGAAGTACCACGTCGACGAGCCGCTGGAGTTCTTCACCAACAACGCGTTCTGGTCGGTTCCGGCGGACCCGACGGTGGACACCACCGCCAATCAGCCGCCGTACTACCTGTTGATGGGCGACGAGGAGACCGCCGACGCCAGATTCCGGCTGACGTCCGCGATGGTGGGCTACAACCGCCAGTTCCTGTCCGCGTACATCTCGGTGGAGGCAGACCCGGAGAACTACGGACAATTCACGATCCTGCAATTGCCGACCGACACTCAGACCTTCGGTCCGGAGCAGACACAGAACGCGATGATCTCCGACACCCGTGTCGCATCCGAGCGGACTCTGCTCGAGAGATCCAACCGGATCCAGTACGGCAACCTGCTCACGTTGCCGATCGCCGAGGGTGGCATCCTGTATGTCCAGCCGATGTACACAGAGCGAAATCCGACGGCGGGCAGTACATCGACGTTCCCGCAGCTCTCGCGTGTGTTGGTCAGCTACCGTGAGCCGGGCTCGGGAGGTGGTGTGCGGATCGGTTACGCACCGACCCTGGCTGCAGCCTTGGACCAGGTGTTCGGGCAGGGTGTCGGCGATGCCGCGACGGCACCGGGCGGTTCGGCGGTGTCGAGTGCGGAGATCGAGGACGATACCCGCAGCGAGACGGTCGAAGGTGCGGTGCCTGACGATGGTCAGCAACCGGAGCCCGGAACACCTCCGGTGGCGGTTCCACCCGCCAGCCGTGAGTCCGCGGTGACCGAGCTCGACTCGGCACTCGACGAGCTTGCCAACGCGCAGCGCAGTGGTGACTTCGATGCGTACGGCAATGCACTCGCGCGGGTGCAGCGCGCGGTCGAGAGTTACCAGTCGAGTGGTGGCTGATCATCTGCTGTGACAGACGGTGGCACAGCGCCACATGACGAGATGACGAGGCCCCGCCCCCGATCGGGGGCGGGGCCTCGTCATCTCTCGGAGCAGGATCAGAGTCCGGCGACACTGACGAGCTGCGAGAACTGTGCATCGAAACCGTGTTGAGCTGCGAGGTCGGATGCGGCGTCGAAGACCTGCCGGGCTTCGGCGGGAAGGGCCGGAACCTCCACGATCGGAGCATCGGGGACGACCGGAACGGCGGGTGCCTCCGGTGCCGGGGCGGCTTCTGCCGGTGCGGACTCGGTGGTCAGGTACTGGCCGCACACGGGCCACGCGCCGGGACCCTGGGTCTGCAGCGTGTTCTCTGCGACCCGGATCTGCTCTTCCTTCGATGCGTTGGCGGGGCTGCCGGAGCCGCCGTTGGCTTCCCAGGTGCTCTGGGAGAACTGCAGGCCGCCGTAGTAGCCGTTGCCGGTGTTGATTCCCCAGTTGCCGCCGCTTTCGCACTGTGCGACACCGTCCCAGTTGTGGGAAGCAGCGGAGGCGGTGCCGGCGGCGAGGCCGAGCGGGACGGCGACGAGTGCGCCGGTCACGACGACGGTACGGAGGGCGTGCTTGGTGAACGGTGTGGTCATGCTGGGTGGTCCTCTCGCGCTCGCAGCAACGACGGTCCATCGACGACATGTGGTGTCGGGATGGGCAGTGCGTGCCTCTGCCCCTCCGAAGGTCTTCGTAGGCACCGGATTCCGCGGGGCAGACTCGGCGGCGGCGGTCCGGTGGTGGTCCGGTGAATTCGAACCGGGACCGACCGTACAAGGAGAGTGGGGTAGGCGTCATTCTGCAAAGTTCAACTACCAATGCCCAGAATGTGAGATTCCGAAATGGGTTTCCGCAGGTCACCTGCAGGAATCGCCTCCTCGTCACAAACTTGTTATTCATTCGTTATGTGTCGGGGATCATGACCGAAAAGTGTCCCAGGTCACCGGATGCTGCCTCAAAACAGCGGCAGCCCAGACGATTTGCTTTTCGTTTCCCCGTTCGTGTAACTTTGTTCTTGCAACGCGGGGTGGAGCAGCTCGGTAGCTCGCTGGGCTCATAACCCAGAGGTCGCAGGTTCAAATCCTGTCCCCGCTACCAATGCGAAGGCCGGTCTTCCGAATGAGAAGACCGGCCTTCGCTTTTCGTTGTTCTAATCCTCGTCGGGGGCGAGACCGGGTCCAGCTCCTCGAGCACACGCCGGAGCAGCTTGCCGGTCGCGTTGCGGGGAAGTTCCTCGAGGAACACCACCTCGCGCGGAACTTTGTAGCGGGCGAGGTTGGACTTGACGAACGCCTTGATCTCGCCGGGAGTGGAGGTGGTGCCTGGAGCCGACACCACGAACGCCCGCAGCCTATGACCGAAAGCGGGATCCGGGATACCGACTACCGCAACGTCGAATACATCGTCTCGCTCGGCGAGGAGATTCTCGACCTCCAGTGGATACACGTTCTCGCCGCCGGAGATGATCATGTCGTCGTCGCGGCCGTCGACGAACAGATAGCCCTGCTCGTCCCAGTGCCCGACGTCACCGGTCGACAGAAGCCCGCCGATACGTTCTTTGTCGTGACCGTCGGTATAGCCGGCGAAACTCAGCCCGCTCTTGACGAAGATCCTGCCGACCTCGCCCGGTGCGGTGATCCGCCGGTCGTCGTCGTCGAACAGTTCGACGTGGCAGGTCACCGGTGCCCGACCCGCGGTGCCGGCCGCGCGCTGGATGTCCTCGGGCGTTGCGACGGTCGCCACCGCGCATTCGGTGGAGCCGTACAGGTTGTGGAGGACAGGGCCGAACGATTCCTGGGTGCGACGGCAGACGTCGGGGGACAGCGCCGAGCCGGCCGAGAAGATGATCTTCAGACTCGACGTGTCGAACTGGGCGATCGTCGCCGCGCCGAGCTCGAGGATCCGTTGAAGCATCGTGGGCACTACCACCAGGACGTTCGCACGGTGATCCTCGATCGCACGCAGAGCATCGATGGGGGAGAATCGGCGCACCATCACTACGGTCTGCCCGAGTGCGAGAGCGAGTGCCAACTGCGAGACCCCGGTTCCGTGGAACGCCGGGGCCGCCATCACCATCGTCTGGCCCTCGCGCAAGGGCACGCGATCGAGGAACTGCGCCGACGCGAAGGGCGAGGTCCGGCCCCGTGGGGCGCCTTTGGGCGTGCCGGTCGTGCCACTCGTGAGTAGGACGAAGCCGCCGAAGTTCTCCGGTGCGGGGACTGCGGATCGATCGAGTCCTGCGACTACCGTGTCGAGTGTCGGTACGGCGAGAGCCGGATCGTCCTGCCACGACAGGTATCTGCGGACATTCCCACGGAGTGTCGCGGTGACGTCCGCGAATTCCGAATCGAAGACCAAGGTCGAGATGTTTTCGCGGGTGGCCACATCGACGAGCTGTCGCGACGCGAACCCGGTGTTCATCAGGACCAGACGGGATCCCAGTTTCGCGGCGGCCAGCATTGTCAGCACGAGGCCTCGGTGGTTGCGCGCCATCACGCCCACAACGGATTCGGCAGTGACCCCGGCAGCACTCCATGCTCGTACGAGCGCGTTCGACGATGCGTCGAGTTCGGCGTAGGTCACGTCGCCGCGTTCGTCGGAGATGGCCACAGCATCGAGACCGCGGACAGCGTGGGCATGGACCGCGCCGGCGAACGGTCCGTACTTGCGGGTGGCGGCCAAGGTCGCCAGGCTCCGATCGACGCGTGGGAAGTGCAGCAGGCCGGAGCGCAGCATGACCGCCACTGCACCGAGTGTGTCGGTGATCTGCCGCGTGCTCGCTCGCCCGCCGGTGATCCGTTCCAGGATGTCCAGGTCGAGCAATGGGCCCCCTCCGTTGCTGTGCACTCGACCACACAGTAGCGGCGAGGTGGTGTCCGGAGGGGTGTTTGCCCGAAGTGGGTCCTTGCCGGTTCGGATCCAATTCGGTGAAGCCCGGCCGGATTCGGCGAAGCCCCCGCCGCACTTGGGTGTGGCGGGGGCTTCGTTCCTCCCCGATGGGCCTCCGAACCGTACTTCGGTACGGTTACTTCAGTTCGGAGGACGATTTGCCGAGCACGCGGCGGGCCACGATCAGCTGCTGGATCTGCTGTGTGCCCTCGAAGATGTCGAGAATCTTCGAATCACGAGCCCACTTCTCGAGCAGCGGACGCTCCGAGTAACCGTAGGTGCCCGCGAGCTCGACGGCCTTGAGTGACACTGCGGTACCGGTGCGACCGGCCTTTGCCTTGGAGATCGACGCTTCGAGCGAATTGGGCTTCTTGTTGTCGGCCATCCACGTCGCTCGCAGCGCGAGCAGGTAGGCGGATTCCCAATCTGCCTCGAGTGCAAGGAATTCGGCGGCGGCCGCATGCTGGTTGTTGGCCGGAACGTCGTAGCTGACCTCGACGCCTGCCTCGGACAGGATGCCGCGCAGTTCTTCGAGCACGGCGCGACCGAGGCCGATCGCCATGCCGGCGACGATCGGGCGGGTGTTGTCGAAGGTCTGCATGACCCCCGCGAACCCCTGCTCGACGTTGACCTCGGGCGAGCCGAGGATGTTGTCCTTGGGGATGCGGCAGTCCTGCAGCAGCAGCACCGCGGTGTCGGATGCCTTGATGCCGAGCTTGTGCTCGAGCCGGGCGACGCTCAGTCCGGGGGCGTCGCGCGGGACGACGAACGACTTGATCGCAGCGCGGCCCTTCGACTTGTCCACCGATGCCCACACGACGACGTGCGACGAACGCTCGCCGGAGGTGACGAAGATCTTCTCGCCGTTGAGGACCCACTCGTCGCCGTCGAGAACGGCGGTGGTGGTGACGGCGGCCGAATCGGAACCGAAGCTGGGTTCGGTGATCGCCATCGAGGCCCACACCTTGCCGAACCGTTCTAGCTGCTCGTCGGTCGCGACCGCGGCGATGGCCGAGTTGCCGAGTCCCTGGTACGGGATAGACAGAGTCAATCCGACGTCGCCCCAGCAGGTTTCGATGACGTTGAGGAGGCCGGCCATGTTGCCGCCGTTGGCGTTGCTGCCGTCGGAGTCCTTGGTCTTGCCTTCGCGGCCGAGCGTCGCGCCTGCCGCGCCCTGGCCGGAATCGTTGAGCGCTTCGACCATGGCCGCCATCGTGTCGAGCTCGACGGGGTACTCATGTTCCGCGAGATCGTACTTGCGGGAGACTGGTCGGAAGATCTGGGCGGCGACCTGGTGGGCCTGGTTCGCGGAAGCCTTGAGCTTCTTGGGAAGTTCGAGATTGATCATCACAGGTTCCTTGTGTGTGTCCGGGCCGCTCAGACGAGGACGACGCCCTCGGCCACGCCGATGGCGCGCAGGTCGCGGTACCAACGCTCGACGGGGTGTTCCTTGGTGAAGCCGTGGCCACCGAGCAGCTGGACGCCGTCGAGACCGATCTGCATTCCCTTGTCCGTCGCGAGCTTGCGGGCGAGCGCGGCTTCGCGGGCGAACGAAAGACCCTGCTCGGCGCGCGCAGCACCGCGGAGGGTGACGAGGCGGAGGCCGTCGAGCTCGATCTTGATGTTCGCGACCATGAACGCAACCGCTTGACGATGGCTGATCGGCTCACCGAATGCCTCGCGCTCGTTCACGTACGGCACGACGTAGTCGAGCACGGCCTGGCCGGTTCCGACGGCGAGCGACGCCCAGCCGAGGCGTGACAACCGCACCGCGTCGGCGTACTGCGCTGTGCGGACGTCCGGGTTGTCGTCGCCGAGCAGCGCCGACTGCGGCACTGCCACGTCGTCGAGCAGGAGGCGGCCGAGGCCGGCGGCTCGCAGACCCATGCTGGGATCGGCTTCGATGACGACGCCCTTGCTCTTCGCTTCGACGATGAAGAAGGACGGCTTGCCGTCGAGTTCCGCTGCCACGATGAACAGTTCGGCGCTACCGGCAGCAGGGACAAGGGCCTTGACTCCGTTGAGTCGATATCCGCTCGGGGATCGTACGGCCTTCGTGTGGAGCGCGAACGGATCGAACAGTGCGCGGGGCTCGGCGATGACGACGGATGCCTGCGGAACATCTTCGCCGGCGAACGCGGGCAGATAGGTCTTCTGTTGCTCGTCGGTACCCCACTCGGTCAGGGCCACGGCGACGCCGCTCGGCGCGAGGATCGGCAACGCCAGACCCATGTCGCCGTGCGCGAGGGCCTCGGCGACGAGACTGTTGGTGACGACTCCGCGCTCGGTGGCTGCACCGTCGAATGCTTCGGGCACGTTGACGAGGGTGATGCCGAGTTCTGCGGCGCGTGCGAGCAGGTCGGCGGGGGCCGATGCAGCCTCGTCGGCGTCGTGCGCGGCCGGACGCAGGATCTCGGCGGCGAAGTCGCGCACCGTCTCCGTGATCATCTGCTGGTCGTCGGTGGGAGTGAGGTCGAAGTAGTCGGCGTTCTTCGCGGTGGCGAGACGCTCGGGCCCATTGCCGCCGGAGACCTTCTTGAAAGTGCGAGTCGCGGCGCCGAGGGTCTTGAAGCCGGTCTTGGTGGACTCGTACGTCACTCGGTCGATCGCCTGGCGGAAGTTGTAGCGGTCGGCGAGTTCGGAGCCGGTGATCCGCGTGAGCACGCGCATCGCTGCTCCCATCGCGTCCCGCTTGATCGGGTTGAGGCCGACGGCGGACGTGTCGCGGGGGGTGTTCCGGGCCACACTGTCTTGCTTGCTCATGATCACCAGAAGTTTCTTGTATCGGAGCGGACCAGATCTACCTTACTCCGGAGTAAGGTCAGTGTCTACTTCCAAGTAAGTTCCAGGCGAACGGGTGTGACAACAGTGCCCGCGCCGCAGGTGAACCGCGGCGCGGGCACTGTCGGGTGAGCGTCAGGAGTTCAGTCGGGTGAGGACCTCGTCGTGGAACGCGCCGTTCGTCGCGACAGCACTTCCGCCATGCGGTCCTGCCGTGCCGTCGAGATTCGTGAACACACCGCCCGCTTCGCGGACGAGCACGTCGAGCGCTGCCAGATCCCACAGCGACACCTCGGGTTCGAGCGCGATCTCGAGCGCGCCCTCCGCCAGGAGGCAGTAGGAGAAGAAGTCGCCGTACGCGCGCACGCGCCACACTTCGTCCGTCAGGTCGACGAACCGGTTGCGGATGTTGCGGTCGTTCCAGCCCGACAGACTCGAAAAACTCAGCGACGCCGACCCCAGCGAACGCACGTCGGACACCCTGATCAGGCGCGGCTCGCTGCCGTCGTGCGACGTCCACGCGCCGAAGCCCGCACAGGCCCACCACCGGCGGTTCAGTGCAGGGGCGCTGACCACGCCCACGACCGGTACTCCGTCGACGAGAAGTGAGATGAGGCTCGCCCACACGGGCACACCCCGCACGAAATTCTTGGTGCCGTCGATCGGATCGACCACCCACTGGCGTCCTTCGAACACCGGATCGCCACCGAATTCCTCACCCAGGATCGCGTCGCCGGGTCGTTCGGAGGCGAATGTGCTCCGGATCAAACGTTCCACCGCGAGATCGGCGTCGGACACCGGTGTCAGGTCGGGTTTGTCATCGACTCTCAGGTCCAGCGCGCCGAAACGATCGCGGGTGAGCGCGTCGGCGGCGTCGGCGAGACGCAGAGCGAGGTCGAGATCGGCGGTGTAGTCGGTGGCCATGCGTCAGACGCTAGCGCCTAGCCGGTAGCCTAGAGAATCGTGCATCCCGATGTTTCCGCAGACCTGGCCGAGCTCGCAACGACCCTCCGGACGGTGGAGTCGGTTCTCGATGTGGAAGAGCTGCGTCGCCGTATCGACGAGCTCGAACATCAGGCGGCCGACCCCGACCTGTGGAACGACCAGGAGCATGCCCAGCAGGTCACCAGTCAGCTATCCCACGCGCAGAGCGAACTGCGCCGTGTCGAAGAGTTGCGGCAGCGTCTCGAGGACCTGCCCGTGCTGTACGAGCTCGCCGAGGGTGAGGAGGGCGACGCCAGGACCTCCGCGCTGGCCGACGCCGACTCCGAGCGCGAGACCCTGCGCACCGATATCGAGGCGATGGAAGTGCGGACGCTGTTGTCGGGTGAGTACGACCAGCGTGACGCCCTCGTCAACATCCGTGCCGGTGCCGGGGGCATCGACGCCGCGGACTGGGCAGAGATGCTCATGCGCATGTACATCCGCTGGGCCGACAAGCACGGCTACGGCGTCGAGGTCTACGACACCTCTTACGCCGAAGAAGCCGGCATCAAGTCGGCGACCTTCGCGATCAAGGCGCCCTACACCTACGGAACCCTCTCGGTCGAGATGGGCACGCATCGACTCGTCCGGATCAGCCCGTTCGACAACCAGGGCCGACGCCAGACCTCGTTCGCCGAGGTCGAGGTGTTGCCGGTGGTCGAGACCACCGACCACATCGATATCGACGAGAACGACGTCCGCGTCGACGTCTACCGGTCGTCCGGCCCGGGCGGTCAGTCGGTCAACACCACCGATTCCGCGGTACGCCTGACGCACGTTCCCACCGGCATCGTCGTCACCTGTCAGAACGAGAAGTCGCAGCTGCAGAACAAGGTTTCGGCCATGCGTGTCCTCCAGGCGAAACTCCTCGAGCGCAAGCGCCAGGAAGAGCGCGCCGAGATGGATGCGCTCAAGGGCGACGGCGGCAGCTCCTGGGGCAACCAGATGCGCTCCTACGTGCTGCACCCCTACCAGATGGTCAAAGACCTGCGTACCGAGTTCGAGGTCAACAATCCGTCCACCGTGCTCGACGGCGACATCGACGGATTCCTGGAAGCCGGCATCCGGTGGCGGATGGGCGAAGAGCAGAAGGCGTGATCTGGTAGACCCTGCACGCATATAGGTTCCCGGCACGGTTCCACCTGCGGGAGAGGAGGAGCCCTGTTTCCCACCGATGTTCTGCTCGACTGGTTGTCCTCCAGTGGGCTGCTGATCACCCTGACAGTGCTGGGGGCCGTGATCATCGCGCGGTTCGTGACCTGGGTGGGCGGTCGGGTCACCCGGCGTATCGACAACCGCTACCAGCAGTCCGACGACCTGGTGCGCTCGGAGGCGACCAAGCATCGGCATTCGGTGGCGCAGGTTGTCACATGGATCGGGATCGCCTTCGTCTACATCATCGCGACGCTCAAGATCTTCGACTATCTCAGCTTGCCGATCGGCTCTCTCGTGGCACCGGCAACCGTCCTGGGTGCTGCGCTCGGCTTCGGCGCACAGCGCGTGGTCCAGGACATCCTCGCCGGCTTCTTCATCATCACCGAACGCCAGTACGGCTTCGGCGACACGGTGCAGATCTCGGTGACGGGGTCGTCGGAGGACGCTGTGGGGACAGTCGAAGACGTCACGCTCCGTGTGACGCAGGTACGCAGCGCGGCAGGTGAAGTGATCACGGTGCCGAACGGCCAGATCAACAAGGCCATCAACCTGTCGAAGGACTGGGCCCGTGCCGTGATCGACGTGCCGATTCCGGTCACAGCCGACATCACCGCGGTCAACGAGATTCTCCGAGATGTCGGCGTCGCCGCTTACAACGAGCCGCGTGTGCGTGAACTGCTGCTCGATGAGCCGACCGTCATGGGTGTCGAGAGCCTCGAGGTCGACCAGGTCAGCATGCGCATCGTGGCGCGAACCCTGCCGGGGAAGCAGTTCCAGGTCGGCCGCTTGCTTCGTGCCCGTATCGCGGGCGCCCTGCGTGCCAAGGGGATCACGGTGAGCCCGCAGCTCGACACCGCGAGCGTGGTCGAACGGTCGGAGGAGCCATGACCGATGAGCAGCACCGTCGCAGGGTTCGGATCCCGAGTCACCTGCTCCATGGACGCGTACGCACCAGCACCCTTGCGCTGTGCACTCTCTGGCTCGCTTTGTGGGGGGCGTACCTCACCCTCAGTCAGGACGACTCGACCGCGGGCTCGCCCGCGGGTGCCGTCATGATCTCCGAGACGCCCTACGTGCCGTATGTGCCGCCCGCGCAGACCACCGAGCAGTCGTATCCGACCACCACGACCGAGATCACGCCGACCGAAACGCCGTCCGTCACGACGACACCGCGCGACACGCCCGCTCCGACGACCGATACCGAGCAACCCACCGTCACCACGACCGACTCGAATCCTTTCCGATTGCCGCAGATCCCGGGACTCCCGGGATTCGATGGGGAATCGGGCACGGAGCAGACCGGCGAACCGGGACAGTAGATCACTTTCGGGTAACGGCTAGCATGGCGTCGTGATCCGCCTGGAAAATGTGTCCAAGTCCTACAAGACGTCGACCCGGCCTGCGCTGGACGGTGTGTCCGTCGAGGTGGGCAAAGGCGAGTTCGTCTTCCTCATCGGACCGTCCGGTTCCGGCAAGTCGACGTTCATGCGGCTCCTGTTGCGCGAGGACACGCCCACCAGCGGTGAGATCCACGTCGCGGATTTTCACGTCAACAAGCTTTCGGCGCGACGGGTACCGAAACTGCGCCAGAATCTCGGCTGCGTGTTCCAGGATTTCCGTCTGTTGCAGCGCAAGACCGTGGCGGAGAACATCTCCTTCGCGCTCGAGGTGATCGGTAAGCCCCGTTCCGTGATCGAACGGACCGTGCCCGAGGTCCTCGAACTCGTCGGATTGTCGGGCAAGGCGGGGCGCCTGCCCACCGAACTGTCGGGTGGCGAGCAGCAGCGTGTCGCGATCGCGCGGGCGTTCGTGAACCGTCCGTTGGTGCTGCTGGCGGACGAGCCCACCGGCAATCTCGACCCCGAGACCAGCCAGGACATCATGCTGCTTCTCGAACGGATCAACCGCACGGGCACCACGGTGCTCATGGCCACGCACGATCACCACATCGTGGACGCAATGCGGCGCCGCGTGGTCGAACTCGACCTGGGCCGGGTGATCCGCGACGAAGCCCGTGGTGTGTACGGCGTGGGTCGCTGACCCGGTCGCCCGTTCCGAGACCAGTCCATCCGGCAACCGAAGGACCTTGACTCCCCATGCGCGCCAGCTTCCTGTTCAGCGAGGTCACCACCGGCCTGCGCCGAAACCTCACCATGACCGTTGCGATGATCCTCACCACCGCGATCTCGCTTGCTCTGTTCGGCGCGGGTCTGCTTGTCGTCCAGATGGCAGACAAGACGCAGAAGATCTTCCTCGATCGTGTGGAGATCCAGGTGTTCCTCACCGAGGACATCTCGTCGCTCGACCCGGAGTGTGAGCAGGAGCTCTGCAGCACCCTGCGCACCGACCTCGAGAACACCGAGGACGTGGTGTCCGTGCAGTACCTCAGCCGCGACGACGCCGTGGCAGACGCGACCGAGCGTGTCTTCGCGGACCAGCCCGAGTTGGCCGAACTGGTCAGCCCTGAGAGCTTCCCGGCATCGTTCAAGGTGAAGATGTCGGATCCGTCGAGCTTCGCGATCATCCAGACCGATTTCGCCGAGCGGCCCGGTGTGGACAGCATCCTCAACCAGCAGGATCTGGTCGAGCGCCTGTTCGGTGTGCTCGGCGGCATCCGCAACGCGGCGTTCGCGATCGCGACCATCCAGGCCGTCGCGGCGATTCTGCTCATCGCCAACACCGTGCAGATCGCTGCGTTCACTCGCCGCACCGAGGTCGGTATCATGCGGCTCGTGGGCGCCACCCGCTGGTACACCCAGCTCCCGTTCCTTCTCGAAGCCGTCGTTGCCGCGATCGTCGGTGCAGCCCTCGCCATCGGTGGGTTGTTCGCTGCCAAGTCCCTGTTCGTCGACGACATGCTCGCCGAGGTCTACGGCGCGAACATCGTCGCGAGAATCACCGACAGCGACATCCTGCTGGTCGCGCCGTTCCTGGTGCTCGTCGGCGTAGGCATGGCGGCAATCACTGCGTACGCGACACTTCGCCTGTACGTGCGTGAATAACGATTTGTGCGGGTTCCTATGCTGGACTGTGTTGTTCTTCGACCGATCTGAACCTGAAAGGCCTGCACGTGAAGGAAAAGGGCCGGAAGGTCATCGCCACGAACCGTAAGGCGCGGCACAATTACGCCATCCTCGACACCTACGAGGCGGGTATCGCCCTTGTCGGTACCGAGGTGAAGGCCCTACGGGAAGGTAAGGCGTCACTCGTCGACGCGTTCGCGACGGTCGACGACGGAGAGGTCTGGCTGCGCGGGTTGCACATCCCGGAGTACGGGCACGGCACCTGGACCAACCATGCCCCGCGTCGAACCCGCAAGCTGCTGCTGCACCGACGCGAGATCGATGCGCTGGTCGGCAAGACCCGCGAGGGCAACCAGACCTTGGTCCCGTTGTCGATGTACTTCTCCGACGGCAAGGTCAAGGTCGAGTTGGCGCTCGCCAGGGGCAAGCAGGACTACGACAAGCGGCAGGATCTCGCCCGACGCACCGCCGAACGTGAGGTGACCCGCGAGCTCGGCAGGCGCGTGAAGGGAATGCGCTGACCGCGGTACTGCTGGCCCTCGTGGCCGCAGTCGGCTACGGCGTCAGTGATTTTCTCGGCGGTGTGGCTTCGCGACGTGCCACGGCGCTGTCGTTCGTCGTGGCGTCCTATCCGCTGTCACTCCTGATCGCCCTGGTGATTGCGCCCTTCGCGGGTGGTGAGGTCACCGCTGTGTCCGTCGGATGGGGCGCGGCGTCCGGCCTGTTCGGCGGATTTGCGGTCTGGTGGTTCTATCGTGCCCTGGCATCCGGCCCGATGTCGGTGGTGTCGCCGGTGACCGCGTTGCTCGTGGCCGGCATCCCCGCTCTCGCGGGCCTCGGCGCGGGGGAAAGGCCGGGGCTGCTCGCGGTCGCCGGAATCGTCGTCGCACTCGCGGCGGTCGTGCTCGTCAGCCGGGAGTCGCGGGAGACCGTCGGTGGCGACGACCACCCGACCTTCACCCTTCGTGTCGCGGGGCTCACCATTGCAGGCGGTGTCGCGTTCGCGCTCACGTTCATCTCGCTCGACCAGATTCCCGAGGGGACGGGTCTGTGGCCACTGGTGATCCAGCGCCTGTCGGCGAGTGCGGTCGTGTGGGTGGCGGCCGTGGCCGTGCGGCAGTTCTGCGGTCCGCCGCGGATGCTGTATCCGCATGTCGTGGCCGTCGCGTTGCTCGACGTGGTGTCCAACGCCGCGATGATGTTCGCATTCCAGGGTGGGATGCTCTCACTGGTCAGCGTCGTCGGGGCTCTCTATCCCGCGGCCACGGTACTGCTCGCGCTCGTCGTGCTGGGGGAGCGGCTCGGCCGCGGCCAGTACGCCGGCATGGTGCTCGCGCTTGCGTCGGTCGTGTTGATCACCGTCGCGACCTGAGCTACCCCACCGGGCCGTCGGGGCATTGTGAGCGGCGTCATCCGGACAATCCTGGAAAAGGGAATGACATCGGGTGCACGTGACGTTAATGTAGGTAGTCCTGCGAACGTCGCAGGCGCGTACGGGGCTGAACGGTTTCGACTACGTACGTTGAGTCAAGGGAAGCGTGTCGGTGCAGGCAAGAGACCACCGTAAGCGTCGCTGCAACCAATTAAGCGCCGATTCCAATCAGCGCGACTACGCTCTCGCTGCCTAAGTAGCGAAGCGTGTCTGTCAGTCCGATCTCGCCCTCGGGTCGGGTACTGGCATCAGCTAGAGGGCTTTACCTACCGGCTCGGTCACGGAGTCGGATGGGACACCCAACAGTGACTGGGATCGTCATCACGGCTTGTTCGCGAGACCGGGAGATCCAAGTAGAGACATAGCGGACTGCACACGGAGAAGCCTTGGCAAGGCGGCGGAGGACCCGGGTTCGATTCCCGGCAGCTCCACCGAAACCCCGGGTGAGAGACCAGATCAGGTCTTTCACCCGGGGTATTTTCATGTGTTCGCGAGGTCGCCGGGTATGGAACGCGGTGGTTGTTGTCCGAGGTGCCGCCGGTGCGAGCGCCGGAACTGTCGTGGTCGAGTCGGGCGCGAGGGATGTGGTGGTCGGCGCAGGCGTGGTGGTGCGAGAGGTGGCTGTCGTGCGAGGGGCTGTCGTGGTGGGCGCCGATTCGGACGTCGTTGTCACTGCGGCCGTGACAGGGCCCTGTTCGTCGGAGGTTCCGCCGGTCAGGGCTGCGACACCGAACTTCCGATGGGACGGGTGTGTTCGGTCCACTGCTGCCCGTCCCAGTATCGTTCGATACGCGGATCGAAATAGGGGTCGGGATGCCGGCCGGCGGGTCGTGCGACTACCTTCACCGCCTCCGGACGGCGAGCCGACCCAGGGTTCCGACGCGAACGACTCAGGATGGCCGCGCGTACGCGCCCTCCCGCGGGCAAGATGGTCACCACACGCGTTCGACGAGGAGGACCCATGGCGCATGAACGAGCGGGGCAACCGGCAGCACCCGAGGATCTGGTCGACCTTGCGCATCTGGTGACTGCCTACTACACAATTCGGCCGGATCCTGAGAACCCGCTTCAGCAGGTGGCGTTCGGCACTTCGGGGCACCGTGGGTCGAGTCTCGACGCGGCCTTCAACGAGCAGCACATTCTCGCCACCACCCAGGCCATCGTCGAATACCGCGCAGCGCAGGGCACGACCGGACCGCTGTTCCTGGGTCGCGACACACACGCGCTGTCCGAGCCCGCCTGGACGACCGCGCTCGAGGTCTTGATTGCCAACGACGTCGCGGTGGTGATCGATTCGCGCGATCGGTTCACACCGACCCCCGCGATCAGCCATTCGATCCTGCGTCACAATGCCGGCGACGGTGCGTCAGCGGACGGCATCGTCGTGACGCCGTCGCACAACCCGCCCCGCGACGGGGGCTTCAAATACAATCCGCCGCACGGTGGACCCGCCGACACCGACGCCACCTCCGTCATCGCGGCCCGCGCCAACGAACTCCTCACCGCGGGCCTTGCGGGCGTCAAGCGCGTACCAGCGGTCGACGCGCGGGCAGCGGCCGGTCGCTACGACTTCCTCGGCACCTACATCGACGACCTCCCGAACATCGTGGATTTCGACGTGATCCGGGCTGCGGGCCTGCGCATCGGCGCCGATCCGCTCGGCGGCGCGTCCGTCGACTACTGGGGTGAGATCGCCGACCGGCACCGCCTCGACCTCACCGTCGTGAACCCGCTCGTCGACGCCACCTGGCGATTCATGACACTCGACACCGACGGGAAGATCCGGATGGATTGCTCGTCACCCGATGCGATGGCGTCGCTCATCGGCGCCCGCGACAAGTACGACCTTGCGACCGGCAACGACGCGGACTCGGACCGTCACGGCATCGTCACCCCGGACGGCGGCCTGCTCAATCCCAACCACTACCTCGCGGTGGCCATCGACTATCTCTTCCGGAACCGGCCGGGCTGGTCCGAGGGGAGCAAGGTCGGTAAGACACTTGTGAGTTCGTCGATGATCGATCGCGTCGCTGCCGGACTGGGACGTGACCTGCTCGAAGTACCGGTGGGCTTCAAGTCGTTCGTGCCGGGCCTGCTCGACGGCAGTCTCGGATTCGGGGGGGAGGAGAGCGCGGGTGCTTCCTTCCTGCGTCGTGACGGGGCGGTGTGGTCCACCGACAAGGACGGCATCGTGCTCGCGTTGCTGGCCGCCGAGATCACCGCGGTGACCGGTGCGACGCCCTCTCGGCGTTACGCCGAACTCGCGGGCCGGTACGGGGATCCGGCCTATGCGCGGGTCGATGCGCCGGCCACGCGAGAACAGAAGGCGATTCTCGCAAAGCTGTCGCCCGAGCAGGTGAGCGCCACCGAACTTGCAGGCGAGAAGATCACCGCGACACTCACCGAGGCACCCGGCAACGGCGCGGCGATCGGTGGGTTGAAGGTGACGACCGAGAACGCGTGGTTTGCGGCGCGTCCGTCCGGCACCGAAGACGTGTACAAGATCTACGCAGAATCGTTCAACGGCGCCGAGCATCTCGCGCAGGTGCAGGACGCGGCGCGCGCACTGGTGTCGTCGGTGTTGGGCTGACCGCGAGGCGCACCTCGGGCTCGAACCGATCGCGGTCGTGCGCATCGCTAACATTGCCGCATCATGCGTACACGTGGCGTGGCTCTGCCGCGCGAAATCTGGGTACTCGTTGCGGCGAGCTTCGTCATCGCCCTTGGCTTCGGTCTCGTCGCTCCCGCGTTGCCGCAGTTCGCGCGGAGCTTCGACGTGGGTATCACCGCAGCCACGGTCGTCATCTCGGCGTTCGCGTTCATGCGACTCGCGTTCGCTCCGGCCAGCGGACTGCTCGTCCAGAAACTCGGCGAGCGGCCGATCTACATCACCGGCGTCCTCATCGTCGCCGTGTCGACGGGTGCGGTTGCCTTCGCGCAGACCTACTGGCAGCTCCTGGTCTTCCGAGGACTCGGCGGCATCGGCTCGACGATGTTCACCGTGGCTGCGCTGGGGCTGCTCGTGCGCATCGCGCCACCCGATGCGCGCGGCCGCGTGTCCGCGCTCTATGCGACGAGTTTCCTGCTCGGCAACATCACCGGGCCGCTGCTCGGGGGAGCCCTTGTCGGGCTCGGCCTGCGTGCTCCGTTCCTCATTTATGCGGTCGCGCTGCTCGTGGCGGCCTCCGTGGTCGGGATCAGCCTGCGCAAGTCGCATCTGGCGCAACCGGCCTCGGGCGACAGCGCTCCGGTGATGCGGCTGAGCACCGCGCTCCGGTCGTCGACGTACCGCGCGGCGCTCACTTCCAACTTCGCCAACGGCTGGGTGGTGTTCGGTGTCCGCGTCGCGATGGTCCCACTGTTCGTCGTCGAGGCCCTGAACCAGAGCGAAGGGATCGCGGGTGTCGCACTGACCGCGTTCGCGGTGGGCAACGCGCTCGTGCTGGTCAAGTCCGGCGCGTGGTCCGACCGATACGGGCGGCGCCCGTTCGTCCTCGCCGGACTCGTCGTCTGCGGTGTGAGCACTGTCGTGATGGGCCTGTCCTCAGACCTCTCGGTGTTTCTGATCACGTCCGCCGTGGCCGGCGTGGGATCCGGTCTGATCAACCCGTCGCAGCAGGCCGCGATCGCCGACGTGGTGGGCAGCAAGGCACGCGGTGGGCCGGTGCTCGCCACATTCCAGATGACCTCGGACATCGGTGCAGTGATCGGACCGATTGCCGCGGGGATGATCGCCGAGCGGTGGTCCTATTCGGTGGCGTTCGGTGTGACCGGGGTGATCATGCTGGCGGCGGTGATTCCGTGGGCCCTGGCGCGGGCTCCGCGTCACGACGGACCGGCCACCGAGCCGGTCGTCGAGAAGCCTGTGACCGGCGATACGGATCGCTGACCGGTAGGTCTGTAGTGTCGTCCCCGTGTGGATTCGCATCGTCTCCGCAGCGGCGCGGCTCGGTCTCGCTGCGGTATGGCTGATCTCCGGGTGGATCAAGTTCTCCGATCCGACGCAGACCGTCGTGGCGGTGCGTGCCTACCAACTTCTTCCCACCGACCTGGTGAGACCTGTGGCCGCGGTGCTTCCGATGGTCGAAATCGTCCTCGGGCTCCTGCTGCTGGTGGGCCTCGCGGTGCGGCCGGCGGCGGTGCTGTCCGGGGTGACGCTTGCTGTGCTCATCGGCGCGATCGTGTCGGCCTGGAGCCGGGGACTGTCCATCGACTGCGGATGCTTCGGGGGTGGCGGCGTGGCGGAAGGGATCGACGGCGGCGACTATGCCCGCGAGATCGCCCGTGACGTCGGCTTCCTCGCCCTGTCTGTGTGGCTGACAGTGTTTCCGCGCACGCCTCTCGCGCTCGGTCCGCGTTCCCGGGCGGCTCTCAGGACGAACTCAGACCCCGGTGGCAGAGTGAAGCCGGACAATTCACCGATCAACGAAGGACAGCATTCGTGAGTGCGAAGAAGGTCAAGCCGGTCAAATACTCGCCGGAGCCGACGTCGAACACCTCCACCTACATCCTCGGTGGCATCGCGGTCGTGATCGTTGCGGTGCTCGTCATCGGCGGAGTGCTGTGGCAGTCGGGAAGCACCGATTCCCGCAATGACGGATACGGAAGTGTCAGCAACGCTGCCGTCGAAGTCACCCTCGACGAGGACGGCACGATCCTGCTCGGCCTCCCGGACGCCGCTACCACCGTCGACGTCTTCGAAGATCCGATGTGCCCGTACTGCGCCGAGCTCGAGCACAAGCACGGGCAGGAACTGGCACAGGCGATCGACGACGGCACGGTCGCGGTGCGGTACCACATCCTCGCATTCCTCGATCGGTTGTCGAGCAGTGGCGACTACTCGACGCGAGCTGTCGCGGCGAACCAGTGTGTTGCCGAAACCGGCGACGCGATTGCGTTCTCTGCCTTCCATGCCGCGGTCTTCTCACCTGACAATCAGCCGGCAGAGGGCGGCGACGGCGATCACAGCAACGAGCAGCTCGCACAGATTGCCCGGGACGCGGGAGCATCCGACGACGCGGTGTCGTGCATCGCTGACGGCGCCCGCGTCGAGCAGGCCGCGACGTCCGCGGAAGCGGGGCGCCAGCTCCTCGCCACCACAGGTGCAGCGGGCACTCCCGCCGTCATCCAGAACGGAACCGTCATCGACGCGCTCGGCAACGACAACTGGGTGTCAGAGCTCGCAGGCTGACCTGTCTGGGGCGGTGGCCGGCGCTCATGCCCGTCACCGCCCTGACCAGGCGATTTGTTGGCTCAGAGCCGGATGGTGTAGTTTTTCTTTCAGCGCGAGGGGCCACCCGGACGCTGAGAACGAGAATATGGGGCTATGGCGCAGCTGGTAGCGCACCACACTGGCAGTGTGGGGGTCAGGGGTTCGAGTCCCCTTAGCTCCACAGAAAGAAGCCCGCTCCGACCGAGTCGGAGCGGGTTTGTTTTCGGTGGGGCCGGTCTTGAGCCGGTCGTCGCTGACGCGCCCATAGACGGCACACCGGTCATCCGCAGCGTCGGCGAGGTGTACAGGTGCGATAGGTTTTTGCTATGGCACGGGACGTCGCGGGAACGGTGCGGGGAATCACCCTTCAGCAGTTGCGGTACTTCGTGGAGGTGGCTGCCGAAGGATCCATCAGTGCCGCGGCGGACCTGCTTTATGTCGCGCAACCGACCATGTCGGCCGCGCTGAAGGACCTCGAAAGTCGCGTGGGACGTACGCTCTTCGTTCGCTCGACCCGTGGGGTGAGGCTCACCGAAGACGGGGCGGAATTTCTCGGCTACGCGCGCCAGGTGGTTGAGCAATCGGAACTTCTGGAACAGCGGTATCTTGGCCGCGGGCCCTCGCGCCGGCTCCTGGCCGTATCAACTCAGCACTACTCATTCGTCGTAGACGCCTTCGCCCGCATGGTGAAAGCGTCCGAGGCTGCGGAGTACGCGTTCAGTCTTCGAGAGACCCGCACGTGGGACATCATCGAGGATGTTCGCACGCTGCGAAGTGAGCTCGGTGTGCTCTATCGCAACGAGTTCAACGCAAACGTGATCAACAAGCTGATTCGCGAAGCAGGGCTGGTCTTCACGCCGCTGTTTCTGGCCTCGCCGCATATCTTCATCGCCCGCACGAACCCCCTTGCAGGGCGAAAGAGTGTGACGCTGAGGGATCTTGAAGATTTTCCCCGGCTTACGTTCGACCAGGGTGTGAACAACTCCTTCTACCTCGCTGAAGAGATCCTCTCCACCCGTTCATCGAAGCAAGACATTCGGGTGAGCGATCGAGCGACCATCTTCAACCTCATGATCGGTCTGGGTGGGTACACCATCTCCACCGGCATCGTCTCGGACGATCTCGATCCGTCTATCGTCGCTGTTCCTCTCGACGTGGACGATCGCATCGAGATCGGTTGGATCGGTCATGCCTCGGTGTCTCTGACCGGCCAGGCCCAGCGATTCGTGGCGGAGATGCGCGACGTTGTTTCGGGGTTCGGAGTTGATCTACTGGCATAGGGATTGACTATATCCAGCTATCGCAAAAAGTAATTAGGCTATGGCGTCGGGTCTACTTACACTGACTTCCACGCCACTTCGGACAGTCGGCTCCCGGGTGTTCTCGGCCGAAAGATCGGCCCTGGACGATCGGGAGATTCGGTTGAAGTGCCGCGAAAACTCAGGCAGTGAACTTCGTGCGGTGACGCGCTCGTCGCTGCACTCACCGCAAGTATTGGGGCAACTGATCAGCATGACGAACGAGTGTGTTTTCAGTATCGGCACGACGCGCTTCAATGAGGACTACACCCCGTCGACCAACTCGCGCGGCACGACGAACTTTGCGAATCTCGCACGCGGCGAGAATCGTCGGCAGAATCTGTGCAACGCGGTGACGATGATGAACACCCGTGTCAACGAGTTGGTGCACTGGGACAATCCGCGTGGTGACCGCTACGCACTCGAACTCGACATCGTCTCGGTGGACCTGCATCTCGCGTCGGCCGGGGATGACGCCGCCTTTCCGGTGATCGAAGTGCTCGACGTCGACATCGTCGATACCACCACAGGCGCCCGCACGGAGGGCATCGTCGGAAACAACTTCTCCTCGTACATTCGCGACTACGATTTCAGCGTTCGGCTCCCGGGGCACGAAGCGACGGGAATCCCCAGCGACTTCGGTGATCTGCACGGGCAGGTCTTTCAGCGTTTTGTTGAATCGGACGAGTATCGCGAACGGTTCTCGCAGCCTCCAGTCATCTGCATCAGCGTTTCGACGTCCAGGACGTACCGTCGGCTCACGAATTACCACCCGATTCTTGGGGTGGAGTATGTGGCAGATGACAAGTCGCTCACCGATCAGTACTTCGGGAAGATGGGGCTCAGGGTTCGCTACTTCATGCCTCAGGGGTCCGTCGCTCCATTGGCCTTCTACCACCGTGGTGACTTGCTCAACGACTATTCGTTCCTCGCGCTCGCGGGAACGATCGCGACGATGGAGACGTTTCAGAAGGTTTATCGTCCCGAGATCTACAACGCGAACACTGCGGCGTCGGAGGTGTACCAGCCGAGTCTCGACAACGGCAACTATTCAGTTCCGCAGGTGAGCTACGACCGTGTTGAGCGCACTCGGCTCGCGACCACACAGGGAAAGTTCACCGAGGTGAATCTCATGAAACCGTATGGCGCTGTTCTTGAACGGTGGGCTACCGAGCAATCCGCCTGACCGTCCGAGACCGAAAGGTACCAAAGATGAACACGCTCCTGCCCACCTCGATCGTCGGTAGCTTGCCCAAGCCCTCGTGGCTTTCGGAGCCGGAGAAGCTCTGGTCGCCGTGGAAGTTGCGAGACGACGAACTGCGCGAAGGGAAACTCGACGCCCAGACACTCGCAGCACATGAGCAGCGTCATGCCGGGCTCGACATCATCAGCGATGGTGAACAGACGCGTCAGCATTTCGTGACCACGTTCATCGAGCACCTCAGTGGCGTTGACTTCGACCGGCGCGAGACCGTGCGAATTCGTGAACGCTACGACGCGAGCGTCCCGACGGTTGTCGGCGCGGTGAGCCGCGAAAAGTCAGTGTTCGCAGCGGATGCGACGCGTCTTCGAGCAGCGACCGACCAGCCGATCAAATGGGCCTTGCCTGGCCCTATGACAATGATCGACACGCTTTACGACGACCACTACAAGAGTCGCGAAATGCTGGCATGGGAGTTCGCAACTATCCTGAACCAAGAAGCAAAGGACTTGGAAGCCGCCGGCGTCGACATCATCCAGATCGATGAGCCCGCGTTCAACGTGTTCTTCGACGAACTGAAAGACTGGGGCGTAGCGGCGCTCGAGCGTGCGACAGCAGGGCTGAGTTGCGAAACTGCCGTTCACATCTGTTACGGCTACGGCATCAAAGCCAACACTGACTGGAAGGCAACGCTCGGGGCCGAGTGGCGCCAGTACGAAGAGTCGTTTCCACTGCTGCGACAGTCATCGATCGACATAGTGTCGCTGGAGAGTCACAATTCGCGGGTACCTGTTGACCTGATCGAACTGCTTCGGGGCAAGAAGGTCATGCTGGGAGCGATCGATGTGGCGAGCGACACCATTGAGACGCCCGAAGAGGTCGCCGCAACCCTTCGTCGCGCACTCCCGTTTGTTGACGCAGACAAGCTCTACCCGAGTACCAATTGCGGTATGGCGCCACTGGGCCGACGCGTCGCACGAGACAAGATGGTCGCGCTTGCCGCTGGGGCTGAACTCCTGCGACGTGAATTGTCCTAGCGACTCCGCCGGCCTAGTGTCCCGACGCTCTGATCGACCGCCAGTCCGACCATCCGTGCACTGTTGTTCCACAACGCGCGCGCCACGTCGTCCCTGCGTGCGAGTGTCGACGGATCCGGGAAGATCAATCGCCCGCTGCGCAGCGCCGCGTAACAACGGCCGGGTGGAGGAGTCGTCCTGCCGGAGACGAGAGATGCCAGGGCGATTCCCGCAGCGACGCGTGTGTTCATCGTGCGGTCGAACCGCCGCAGTGGAGCGCCGAGGACCGTCCCGAACACCGACCATGCGATACGTCGTGGACGCGGCAGGCTTCGAACCAATCCGGTGCCGAAGACCTGCCCGGGGTCGTACGCCAGCGCCGTGATGTGCCGGGCACGAATGTCGGGATGTACGCGCAGCGCTCGGACGGTGAGTACGTTGCACAGTTTCGACGCGCTGTAGGCATGCTGTCCGGCCCGCTGCGGTGTCAGGTGTCGCTCGGGGTCGCGGTCCGGGTGCGCGAGCAGGTCGGCGTCGGCGTGCCGCGGCGCCTCCAACCCGGTGCGGAGGGCCGGGTCGTGTGTTCCACTCGTGGTGATCACGATGCGGGCTTCCTCTGCGAATGAAGGCATCAACAGGCGCACCAGCAGATAGTGCGCGAGATGGTTGACGGCGAAGGTCGCTTCTATGTCGTCGTCGGTGCGCACGGCGTCGGACGGGAGTATCGACCCGGCGTTGAGTGCGAGTACGTCGATACCGGTGTCGCCGAGGCGCTCCTGAACCGCCTCGGCGAATGCGCGGACCGAGTCGAGGCACGCGAGATCCACAGGAATGAAATCCGGCGATGCCGTGCGTGCGCCGATGAGCAAGTGCACGTCCGACTCTCGGGACAGTAGATCGACGGCGACCGCTCCGAATCCCGCACTGCCGCCGGTCATCACGATGGTGGCCATAGGATTCTCCTGTCCGAGGTGGGTCGTTCCATGACCAGTCAACGTCCCTACCGCCAGCGATCCATCGCTGCAGCTCTCGTACCGATGTGCGTGCGTCCACGGAGTCGACGGGCTCGGCGTTCTATGCTGGTCACATCGACCTTCTGACCGATCTGCTCGACGGGGTCCGGGCCCGCGGCGCGGTGCTCTACCGGGCCGGGATGGACCGTGGCTGGTCGATCCGCATCGCGGACGGCGCACCGCTGATGCTCGTCGCGGTGATCGAAGGTCACATGTGGGTGCTCATCGACGACGCCGAGCCGGTTCGAGTCGGGCCGGGCGACGTCGCGATCGTCAGCCTTCGGTCGCCCTACACGGTGGCCGATGAGCCGGGAATCGCGCCGCAACTCGTCGCGCTGCCAGGCGATCGCTACACGACCCCCGGCGGGGTCGACGTCACCGAAAAGCTGCAGACCGGTCGGCGAACTGCCTCGGCGACACCGGGCGCGGACACGACGATCGTCGTGTACGGCACCTACCAAGTTGCAGGGGACGTCGACGACAGGTTGCTCGCGGCTCTGCCGGACGTGTTGGTGGTGCCGGCCGGTGAGGTTCCGGACTGGGTGGTAGGTCGACTCGAGGACGAGGTCGTGCGGGACGAGCCGGGCCAGCAGCTCGTGCTCGACCGGCTGCTCGACCTGACGCTCATCGTCGCGTTGCGAGGCTGGTTCGCGCGGCCGGGCGCCCCGGTGCCCGGGTGGTACCGTGCGCAAGCCGACGCGGTCGTCGGGCAGGCGTTGACATTGATCCACGAGAACCCCGCTCACCCGTGGACCGTCACGGACCTCGCTGCCGAAGCGGGGGTGTCGCGCGCGTGGTTCGCTCGGCGCTTCACCGAACTGCTCGGCGAATCCCCGATTCGCTATCTCACCGGGCGTCGCATGGCCATCGCCGCAGATCGGCTTCGCGGCACCGACTCCACGATCGCTGGCATCGCCCACGAGGTCGGCTACGCAGACGCGTTTTCCTTCAGTGCGGCCTTCACGCGGACCGCGGGCGTCCGGCCCTCGGACTACAGGAACGCGTACCGCACGGGTCATAGCGTGGAGTCATGAGCCGAAGGCGTGTCGCAGATGCGTGAGCAGGACTCCCAGCGCGGGACTTGCCGGGACCGGCCAGATCAGCGACAACGTCGCAGGGATGTCGACGTCGTCGATGACGGTGATCGAGAGCCCTGGTCGAGGTGTCACCATCGACTCGCTCAGGATCGCAACGCCGAGGCCCCGCGCGGCGAGATCGACGACCGCATCGGGTGCACTCGCCTGCATCGCCATGGCCGGTTCGATACCGCGAGCACGGCATGCAATGTCGAGGACCGATCGGATACCGGTCCCGATGGGCAGGCACACCAGCGGGTGCGAGGTGACCTCGGCAAGTCCGATGACCGGCCGCCGCGCCAGCGGATGCTCGTCGGGTACTACCGCGACGAGCCGGTCCTGGGTCAAGAGGATCGATTCCAGGTCGTCGGGAGGGCCGTACGCCGTGCCGACGAGCGCAACATCCATCTCGCGTGACCGCACTCGCTCGACGAGGCGATCGGACGAGTCCTCCAGCAGGGCGATCTCGACGCGGGGATGGGCGCGGTGGAACAGCGACAGTGCGTCGAACAGGGGCGTCACCGTGCACGCGGTGACCATTCCGACAGCCAGCTCGCCTCGGATCACCGCCGAGACCTCATTGACCGCGGTCCTTACCGACTTCGCGGAATTCAGTGCTGCCCTGGCATGTTCGAGCGCCGCCTTGCCTGCGGTGGTCAGGGTGGCGGTACGTGCGGAACGCTCGAACAGCGGAGCGCCCAGTTCGCGTTCGAGCTGCCGGATCTGCGCGCTCACGCCGGACTGGCTGATGTGCACCCGCTCGGCTGCACGGGTGAAATTGCATTCCTCGGCGACCGCGACGAAGTACTCGAGCTGCCTCAGTTCCATAACCAGAGATTCTAGTTCCGATAAGAACAATCTGTTGGACTTCTCGATCGTAGTGCTCGACGCTGGAGGCATGACACACGAGATGCAGTACGAGAAGGCCTACCGCCCAGAGGACCTCACCAGGTTCTTCGTCGAACGGTCCAACGCGGGCGACGCGGACGGCGTGGCAGCGCTCTACGAAGAGAATGCCGTGATGGCATATCCGCCCGGGCAGACGACCGTCGGGCGGGCTGCAATCCGGGAACTGTGGGCTGCGGTCCTCGTGAACCGGCCACGATTCGAACCGGAGGCGCCGCTCCCGACGCTGGCCAGCGAGGATATTGCGCTGACCAGCACGCCTCCCGGCGACGGTGCCGGGGCGCGAGCGCAGGTGGTGCGCCGCCAGTCGGACGGCAGTTGGCTACGCCTGCTCGATCAGCCCGAGTTCCGGAGCTGACCATGCTCGTACAGGCCGGAAGCGACTGCGGCGTACCGCGTGAGCACCCGGTCGCGGATCAGTCTGCCGGCCTCGTTTCGGTCGCGCGTGTCCGACGGTGGGTGGATCACCGCGAACCGGCGGATTCTCTCCCAGCGGTTCAGGGTTGCATTCAGCCGGTCGAGGGCGGCATCCACCACCGGATCGGGGAGCGCAGTGAACACGAGTCCCACACAGTACGGGCGTAATTCGCCGTCGACTACCAGTTCGGCGCCCGGCAGCACTGCACGAAACCGTTCGGAGATCGCTGCCGGGCACACATACTTTCCCGTGCTGGTCTTGAAGACTTCCTTCTTGCGTCCGGTGACCGTGACGAAACCGTCAGCATCGATATGGGCGAGATCGCCTGTGTGGAACCAGTGTTCGGAGTCGAGTGCAGCGGCGGTCTCCGCCGGGTCGTGGTCGTAGCCCGTCATCACCCCGGGGCTACGGATGAGTAGTTCACCGGATGTGCTGATTCGAATCCGTGTGCCGGGCAATGGAACACCGACCGTACCCACGCGTCGCATGCCGGGACGGTTCGCGCATGCGGGTCCGCCGGTCTCGGTGATCCCGTAGCACTCGAGGACGGGCACCCCGCGACGATCGAAGTGCTCGATCACCTCGCCGCTCAACCGCGCCGAACCCGATATCACGAAACGCAGTCGGCCACCGAGATCCTCATTGTCGAGGGTGCAGACCTTGGTGAGCACGTGAGGAACCGATCCGAGGAATGTCGGCCGGGTGGCCCGCAGATTGCCTGCCACGCGGTCTGCGCGACCGTCCACTGCGGTGGGGAAGCCGACCTGTATCCCCATCAGCAGCAATGCACGGCCGAACACGTGCGCGAGGGGGAGCCACAGCAGTTGGCGGTCGGCAGGGGAGACGATGCCGGTCAGTGCCACCGCGACGGCGCCATAGGTCGCGGCGCGGTGGGTCAGACACGCACCTTTGGTCCGACCGTCGTCGCACGCTGTATAGATCAGCCACGCCGGATCGTCCGCGGTCAGTGCCGCGATCCGGCGTGACACGGCTTCGGGGTCGGATGACAGCAGTGCTCGGCCTTCCGCAGCGAGATCGTCGAGCCGATCGAGTCGTTGAACGGGACTGCTGAGAACCGGCCGGTCGGCGAACGTGAGCACAGCGCCGGCCCGATGGATCTGCGTGCGGGTTTCGTCGTCCCGGGTGGCCGGATAGATCGGGACCGCGACGGCGCCGGCACAGGCGATGGCGAGATCGGCGAGGATCGCAGAGAAGCTCGTGACGGCGCACATCGCGACCCGTGCACCGGCGACGACACCGCGGGCGATCAACCCCGCTGCCAGCGGTACGATCGCGGCGTACACCCCGGACCACGTGACGGAATGCCACTCGTCGCGATCCGGGTACGTGTAGGCCTCTGCGTCCGGAGTGCGACGTACTCGGTCGAGGAGCAGGTGCGGCACGGTGCCGGGCCCGTTCTCGGTGCTCGGCCCGATTCCGGCGCTCATACCCGAACACCTCCAACCGCGACAGGGGATGAACGGGATGATACCGGCCGATATCGTGGGTCCGTGAGTACTGCACCGCCTCGTCCCGACATCCTGATCACCGACACGAGGGACGTACTGGTGGGCCCGTTGACCGAGATCGGTCAGCGCTTCTCGGTATTGATCGATGCCCTCGTTCCGCACAGCGCACTCGTGGTGTTCACACGTGAATGCACCGGGCGGCCGCGCAAGGTCGCGGGCGATCCCACAATCGTCGATCGGGTCACGATTGCGGAGCTCGACCGTATCCGTACCGAGCTGACGGCAGGGGAGATCCGACGCGGTACGGCACGGGTTGCGGGTCGGGACCGGGATGTGTGCGTGATGCTGGATCGCACCGACACCCTTCTCGTCCTGGTACCACGCGGGGCGCGGGCCTCCGCTGCGTCTCTCGAGCTCGTGCGGTCGCTGTTCACGATCGTCGCGACCGGCATCCAGCTACAGGTACACAGTGCGAGCCCCGCGTATCTTGCGGAATCGAGGGCAGCTTCCGCGGAACGTGCGCGTACCGTCGCCGAACTCACGGAAGCGCACGCGGTCACCCTGGAAACGATCTTGGCGACCCTGCGTTCGAAGGATCTCGACGACGCCCGTGCCCGCACCACGGCACGCGACACCGCGACGGGCGCATTGATCGCACTGCGCACAGCCGTCGACGCGCACCGCGAACTGGCTGAGGAGGCGGTGACGACAGCGTTCGCCCGGATGCACGGCGAATTGCGCTCTCTCGTCCGCCACCGCGACCTCGAATTGGAGATGGTGGCCCCGCCCGTCCACGGACGAGCGTTGCCCGGCGAGGTCGCGCACGCCGCCCGCGCGCTGGCCCGCGGAGCAGTCCTCGCCATGTCTGCGCAGAGCGAGGTCACGCGTATCCGGGTCGCGTGGAGCTGCGACGGCGCGCAACTCGGCGTCGATATACGTGACGACGGGCGAGGGGAGGTCGACGCGTCAGAGCTCGAACGTCAGCTACGTGACCGAGTCGAAACCATGGGCGGCACCATCGAATCCGAGTCGACGGACGGATGGGGGTGCCGCGTGAGCGCGACGCTGCCGCTGGACCTTCCGGTCCTCGCAACCGGTGCGGCCGCGGCCGATGCCCTGGTCGGGCTCGGCGCTCGCGAGATCGAGGTACTGGAACACCTCGTCGCAGGACGACGTAATCGGGTGATTGCAGAGCGCTTGGGGGTCAGTGAATCCACGGTCAAGTTCCATGTCGCGAGCCTCATGAGAAAACTCGACGTCAGTACCCGCGGCGAGGCAGCGGCACTCGGTGCGGAGGCCGGTGTCAAAGCCGCGGGCTGACGTCGAGTTCCTGACTCGGGCTCTCTCTCACAGGTCGCAGCTCAGGCCGCTGCGGGTTGCTGCGAAGTCGTGGTGGTCGTCGGCTTCGGTGCCTTGGTTGTAGTGGTGGAGCCCGAGACCTGCTGCTCGGGCGAGGTCACGCTGCCGTCGCCCGCCGGCGGAGCGGGCGTGGTCGTCGTGGGTGCCGGGGTCAGCTCGGGTGCCGGGATGTCGAGTCCCTCCGCCGGTGTGGTCGAGCCGGGAGCGGGGACAGCGAGCGGGTCCACCGGTGCTGTGCCCTGGACAGGTGCTGTGCCCTGGTCCGGTGCGGGGATCCCCGCTTCCTGTAACGGAGTGCCCTCGGTCGAGACGACGGTGTCCGTCGCAGGAACCTCGGGCGACGTGGTCGTGGTCGTGGTCGACGTGGACTCGACCGCGAGCGCCTCATCGCTTGCGATACCGAGCTTCGCGGTGTTCGGGTCGACGTCGGTTTTCACGGTCTCACCGTTCTTCGCCTGCTCGGCGAGATGGGTCAGCCATGCGGCCGCGTACTCGGCGGAGGTCAGCGGCTTGCCTTCACCGTTGTCGCGCCAGTAGTCGAAGTGGTGCCCGGTGCCGGGACCGAGGGTCTGCTGGTAGGGATCGCTCAATGCCACCTGGAGAGTGTTCTGGTTGTCCTCGATGAAACCGACGACCTCCTTGAGCAGCTTCTCGGGCAGGTACGCCAGGTTCGCGAGTCGGTCGGCCGGGATCGGCTCATCGGCACCATCGGTGTCGTCCGCCGAAACATTCTTCACCGCAGGGTCGTTCGGAACATACGCTGGGTCCGACACCTTGATCAGCACGTCGAGGAACGTCTCGTCCGATCGCATCCACTCGTCGTTCGACGAGATATCCGCGAGGGCTGCAAGTGCCACACCGCTGAGCACCTGGGCGACGTTCATGCCTGTTTCCGGGGTGAGCCCGTCACGCTGCATTGCATCGATGTTGAGCTGCCGGCCGACGTTGATCGCGAGCTGCAGGAGCGCGATGTTCTCGGGCGCCGAGCAGGTCAGGTCGCCTTCGGAGCAGAACGACGCGACCTTGCCGTCGAGCGCACCGAATCCGCCACCGGTGCCGGGCAGCGCACCACTTCCCGACGCGCTGTCCTTCCCGTCCTGGTACTTCCGGTCGAATCCGTCAGGGTTGCCGTACTCGTTCTCGGCACCCGGGAACGGTCCTTCACCTGCGCCGCGTCCGGCATCGGCGAGGATCACCACACCGACGACCGAATCAGGATCGATGATGTCGTAGGACCCGTCCTCGTTCGGTTGCTGATTGCCGATCTCCTGGGCGGCCCGACGCGCGACGTCGGCGCCCTGGCTGTAGCCGACGATGGCGAACTTCGTGTCGGGGCACGAGACCTGGATGGCCTGAATGATCGTTTTGGTGTTCTCCACGCCCCCGTCGACGGCTTCCTCATAGGAGTCCATATGAGCCGGGTAGTCGACGTAGACGGCCGCGTACGATTCGTCGCCCACGGTGTTCCGCGGTGCGTTGACGACCGGGTCGACCCAATGGCTGTGGTAGTCGTCCGACAGCGCTGCCGGCAGTACGGTCCCGTCCGGCGTGACCAGCATCTTGCTCTGGTCGCGCGGCGCGTCGCCTCTGCCGCCGAGTGAGATGGTCACCATGTCGTAGCAGTCCTGCGTCGACGCGACAAGTGCCGGATCGGCAGTGGTAGGCACGGTCGGCTGGGCCACAGCGACCGCGACGATGGCCGCGACGCCGAGCGTGACAGGAGCCAGTACGCCGGCGAGGATCCGGCGTCGGGACGACGAGTTATGAGTTGCCATGGGCAATTACCATTCCGTTCACACCATTCGGAAGAATCCGGGCGGGAATTACGAGCGGGTCACCACACACGTCGCGGAAACTTACTGCGGCGTTACATATCGACGAGTGCTCGCAGAAGAACGCCGGCTGGTCGTTCGGGTAGGTAGGTCCCGTCCTTCGAACAGGTCCCGAGAGTCGTGGCGGTGGATAGGGTCGTGGGGGAACCCGATCAGGCTTCCGCCACAGTCACGAAGGAGACATCACCATGTCGCAGACAGTCCGGGGAGTTGTTGCACGCGCGAAGGGTGCTCCCGTCGAGGTCGTGCCCATCGTCATTCCGGATCCGGGACCGGGTGAGGTCGTCGTCGCGATCGCGGCGTGCGGCGTGTGCCACACCGACCTGCACTACCGCGAAGGCGGCATCAACGACGAGTTCCCGTTCCTGCTCGGCCACGAAGCGGCCGGTGTCGTCGAATCCGTCGGCGCGGGCGTCGACTCGGTGCAGGTGGGTGACTTCGTCGTCCTGAACTGGCGCGCCGTGTGCGGTCAGTGTCGTGCGTGCAAGCGTGGCCAACCGCAATACTGTTTCTCGACGTTCAACGCCACCCAGAAGATGACCCTCGAGGACGGCACCGAGCTGTCGCCCGCGCTGGGCATCGGCGCGTTCGCCGACAAGACGTTGGTCCACGCGGGCCAGTGCACCAAGGTGGACCCGACCGCCGATCCCGCAGTCGTGGGACTGCTCGGCTGCGGCGTGATGGCAGGCCTGGGCGCGGCTGTCAACACCGGCGGAGTCACGCGCGGTCAGTCCGTCGCCGTCATCGGCTGCGGCGGTGTCGGTGACGCCGCGATCATGGGCGCGCGGCTCGCGGGCGCCGGCACCATCATCGCCGTCGACCGCGACGACAAGAAGCTCGCCTGGGCCACCGACCTCGGCGCCACTCACGTGATCAACTCGACGAGCGTCGACCCCGTGGAGCGCATTCAGGAGATCACCGGTGGCTTCGGCGCCGACGTCGTCATCGACGCGGTCGGTCGTCCCGAGACCTACAAGCAGGCGTTCTACGCCCGCGACCTCGCGGGCACGGTCGTCCTCGTCGGTGTGCCCACCCCCGAAATGACCCTCGAGCTGCCGCTGATCGATTTCTTCTCGCACGGCGGGTCGCTCAAGAGCTCGTGGTACGGCGACTGCCTGCCCGAGCGCGACTTCCCGACCTACGTCGACCTCTACCAGCAGGGACGTCTTCCGCTCGAGAAGTTCGTCACCGAGCGCATCGGCATCGACGACGTCGAGAAGGCGTTCGACACGATGCACCGCGGTGAAGTTCTGCGTTCGGTGGTGGTGTTGTGAGCGCGACGAGCCCCATCAGGATCGACCGAGTCGTCACGTCGGGTGTGTTCGCGCTCGACGGCGGCGAGTGGGAGGTCGACAACAACATCTGGTTGGTCGGCAACGACGATGAGGTGGTGGTGATCGACGCCGCGCACACCGCGCAGCCGATCATCGACGCTGTCGGCAACCGCAGGGTCGTGGCGATCGTGTGCACGCACGCGCACAACGACCACATCACGGTGGCACCCGAACTCTCCGAGAAGCTCGATGCGCCGATCCTGCTGAACCCGGCCGACAACATGCTCTGGGAAGCCACTCACCCGGGGGCCGCGCACGGCACTCTCGAGGACGGCGACCGAATCACGGTTGCAGGCACTGACATCCATGCGATCTCGACGCCGGGGCATTCGCCCGGCTCGACCTGCCTGTACGTGCCGGAGGCAGGGGAACTGTTCACCGGTGACACCCTGTTCTCTGGTGGGCCCGGCGCGACGGGACGCTCCTTCTCGGACTTCCCGACGATCATCGGATCGATCCGCGACAAGCTGTTCGTCCTCCCGGCGGAGACGACGGTTCACACCGGGCACGGCGACGGCACCACCATCGGTACCGAATCGCCGCACCTCGAGGAGTGGATCAAGCGAGGTAGCTGACACCACCCGTGCGCGGTTCCGGTAGCGCCTGCTACCGGAACCCCGCACGGGTGTGTCGAGGGTGGGTGACTCGGCCGGCGGCGGCACGTCCTAGCATGGGATGCCCGGGCGAACGACGGTCGAGGAGGAACACGTGGCGAAACGGAAGATCCCGGTCGTCGTTGTCGCCGGTTTCCTCGGGTCAGGAAAGACCACGTTGCTCAACCATCTGCTGCGCAACACTCGGGGCGCCCGAATCGGGGTGATCGTCAACGACTTCGGTTCGGTCAACATCGACTCGATGATGGTTGCCGGTCAGGTCGACTCGATGGTGTCGCTCAGCAACGGATGTCTGTGCTGCGCGATCGATGTCAGCGACATGGACGCGATGCTCGACAAACTTGCGCACCCGAAATCCGATCTCGACGTCATCGTCGTCGAAGCGAGTGGGTTGGCGGAACCGCGCAATATGATCCGGCTCGTCGTGAGCTCGGAGAACGAGCACATCACCTATGGGGGACTGGTGCTCGTCGTCGACGCATACGAGTTCGACACCACGAGGGAACGTCATCCCGAACTCGACCAGCACGTTGCGATGGCCGACCTCATCCTGCTCAACAAGACCGATCGCGTCGACACCGAGACCCACGACGACCTGCTCGGTCGCCTGTGCGGACTCAATGCACGCGCGGCGGTGGTCTCGACCGACCACAGTCGGGTCGACCCCGGACTGCTGTTCGATTTCTCCGAACGCGCCGAGCCCAGGCCGGGCGAACAACTGACGCTCGACGACTTGCTGCGCGAACACGACGAGCACGACCATCGGCACCTGCACGACGGGTACGACTCGATCACGTTCGAAAGCGACGCACCGCTGCATCCGCGCGCACTCGTGGACCTTCTGGAGAATCAGCCCGCGGGAGTCTTCCGGATCAAGGGCTATGTGACGGTCACCGCGGGACTGCGCTCGACGAGATACCTGGTGCAGACCGTCGGCGACCACATCCGATTCGAACCGCCTGGTCGCGGCGACGACGCTCCGGGTACCACCCGGCTCGTCGTCATCGGCGCCGATCTGGATTCCGACGCTGTGCGCGAGCAGCTGGGTCGGTGTGTGGCGGATGAACCGGTGTCGGCGGACGCGATGTACGCCGTCCACCGGTTCACGCCACGCTGAAGTATCTTCCTGCGAGAGTGTCCAATGTGCAGCTCCGCTGCCTAACGTGCAGCTGCGCTGCGGCGCGGTGCCCGACGCTGGCCGCTCCCTGCGGCGCCGCCCTGGCCGGCCGCGGTACGACGACCACCCGTGCTGCCCTGACGTGCCGCGGAACCGTTGCGCGCACCCGAGCCCTGCCGGCCCGAACCACCTTGGCGTGCCCCACTTTCGCTGCGTACACCGGCGCCCTGCCGGGATCCGCCGGTGCGGCGGGCACCACCGGAACGCGACTGCCGGTTCGAACCGGACGACGAGGCCTGCTTGGGGGCCGGTGACACGTGCGGTGCGATCTCGCCGACGAGCGCGAGGACGTGCTCGGAGCTGGCGGTGGATTTCACCGGAGTGACGTTGATCGATGCCTTGCGCATGATCGTCGCGAGGTCCTTGCGCTGATCCGGGAGCACGAGGGTCACCACATCACCGGCGCTGCCGGCGCGCGCGGTCCGGCCGGACCGGTGCAGGTAGGCCTTGTGCTCAGCGGGCGGGTCCACATGCACGACCAGCTGTACATCGTCGACGTGCACTCCGCGTGCCGCGACATCGGTCGCAACAAGCACGCGTGCTTCGCCCGACGAGAATGCCGCCAGGTTTCGGTCGCGAGCGTTCTGCGACAGGTTACCGTGCAGATCCACCGCGGGGATACCGGAGTCGGTGAGCTGCTTGGCGAGCTTGCGGGCCTGATGCTTGGTGCGCATGAACAGGATGCGGCGACCCGTACCCGAAGCGAGGGTGCGGACGAGGTCCTTCTTCGCGTCGACGCCGGCGACGTCGAACACGTGGTGGGTCATCGCGGCGACGGGGGAGTTGGCCTCGTCTACCGAGTGGAGGATCGGGTTGGTCAGGAACTTCTTGACGAGCTTGTCGACTCCGTTGTCCAGTGTCGCCGAGAACAGCAGCCGCTGTCCGCCTTTGGCGGTGGCATTCAGGATTCGGGTGACGCCGGGGAGGAATCCGAGATCGGCCATGTGGTCGGCCTCGTCGAGAACGGTGAGCTCGACTGCATCGAGGCTGACGAAGCCCTGACGCATCAGATCCTCGAGGCGACCGGGGCAGGCGATGACGATATCGACGCCGCGTCGCAGGGCCTCGACCTGACGGTTCTGGGACACGCCACCGAAGATGGTGGTGACTCGCAGGCCCGCGGTGTGAGCGAGGGGCTCGACCACAGCAGCGATCTGCGTTGCGAGTTCGCGGGTGGGAGCGAGCACGAGGCCGCGGGGACGCCCGGCAGCACGCGTCGAACCTCCGGAGAGGCGAGCGGTGAGCGGGATAGAGAACGCGAGGGTCTTGCCGCTACCGGTCCGGCCGCGGCCGAGGACGTCGCGACCTGCAAGGGAGTCGGGAAGGGTGTCCGCCTGGATGGGGAACGGGCTGGTGATACCCGAGTCGCTCAGTGCGGCGACGAGAGGACGGGGAACCCCGAGATCGGAAAAGGATGTGGTCATAGAACAGCGCTGCCTTTCACTGCGGCGTGTGTGCACGCATACGGGAGCGATCCCGAGATGGTGCGGTGTGATCGCCGCGAGGAAAGCCGATGCTTGTTCTTGCTTGCGGGCCGGGCACGATCCCGGGCCGCCGGTATCCCACGACGGTGGGTGTCGTCGTGACACCCGAACCGGATCAGCTTACCTCACCCGTCGTCGAATCGGCGTCACCGCATACGAGCGAACGGCACCTTCACCACGTCCGAGGCGGTGAAGGTGCCGTTCGCTCGTATGGAAGGCGCGGTCAGCAGACCCCGACCCACTCGGAGATGCCGTCGGCGAACTGCTGCCGTTTCCAAATGGGCACTTCATGTTTGATGCGTTCGACGAGTTCGGCGCACGTAGCGAAAGCCTCTGCTCGGTGCGGTGCGGCGACTGCCGCGACGATCGCGAGATCGCCGATGGTGAGTTCGCCCACCCGGTGGACCGCAGCGACCGGAAGACCGGATTCTGAGGCCACCTCCTCGCAGACCCGCCGCAGGAATGCCTCGGCGTCCGGGTGCGACTTGTACTCGAGTGCCGTCACCGTCTGGCCGCCGTCGTGGTTACGCACCGCACCGGTGAACACCACCACTGCGCCGTGCTCGGGGCCGGCAACCGCGGCGTCCACCGCGGCGGGATCCAACGGCTCCGACGAAATTCTTGCCAACAGGTCACTCATGGGCTCCGCCTCCGGACACTTGCGCCAACAGATGATCGAGGATCGGGTCGAGTGCGGCGAGCCCGTCCTTGACGCCGCCCGGTGATCCGGGAAGGTTCACCACGACGGTGGACCCGGCCAGACCGGCGACACCGCGGGAGAGCACCGCGTGCGGGGTGACATCGAGCCCACGACGGCGGATCGAATCGGCAACACCGGGCAGTTCGCGGTCGAGCACCGCGAGGGTGGCCTCGGGTGTGCCGTCGGTCGGGGACGCGCCGGTGCCGCCGGTGGTGATGACCAAGGCAGGGCTGCCGGTGAGTGCGTCGGCCAGGCCCGAGGAGATCCGGGCGTCGGCGTAGATCAGCGGTCCGCGGACCGTGAACCCGCGCTCGGTGAGCCACCGTTCGATGGTCGGGCCTGTCTTGTCGTCGCGCGTGCCCGCGGCCACACCGGTGGAGGACACCACGACGACAGCGGAACGCGCTGACACAGGATCAGGTACCGACGCGGCGGCCTGCGCGGATGCCTCGTCACGGAACCACCGTCCGCGCTTGCCGCCTTCCTTCGACACCAGGCGCACTCCGTTGAGTACCGCCGCGGGATCGACCGCCTTGACCATGTCGTGCAGCGTGAGTCCGGCAACGGCTACCGCGGTGAGCGCCTCCATTTCGACTCCGGTGGGACCGGTGGTCTTCGCGACGGCTTCGATCGTGATCGTCGTATCGGTGAAACCGAAGGTCACCTTCACGGTCGACAAGGCCAGTTGATGGCACAGGGGAATGAGTTCCCACGTGCGCTTGGCGGCGCCGATGCCTGCGATGCGGGCGGTGGCCAGCACGTCTGCCTTCGGCATGTCGTCGGCACGGACGAGTGCGATCACCTCGGCGGTGGTCGCCAGCTCACCTGCGGCGACGGCGACTCGGTGGGTGTCGTTCTTCGCCGAGACGTCGACCATGCGCGCGCGGCCCTGATCGTCGAGGTGGCTCAATTCGCTCACAGTGGAAGTACTTTCACGTGATCTCCGGAGTCGAGGGTGGTGATGTCGGGGTCGATGTCGAGGAGCGCATCGGCGGTGGCAAGACCTGCGACGAGATGGGAACCGTGCCCCGGAAGCGGCGCCACACCTTCACCGTCGAGGCGGGCTCGCAGGAACTGACGACGGCCCGGGACGGACTCGAGCTTGGTCGTCAGCGGTCGTGTGCCGGAGGCGATTGCAGGCAGGCCCGCGATCTCGCGCAGCAGCGGGCGGGCGAACACCTCGAACGAGACGAGTGCGCTCACGGGGTTACCCGGGAAGGTCAGGATCGGTACGCCGTCGACGACGGCGGTTCCCTGTGGTCCGCCGGGTTGCATCGCCACTGACACGAAGGTGCCGCCGCGCGGCTCGAGGGTGTCCTTGACGACCTCGAAATCCCCCTTCGAGACGCCGCCGGAGGTGAAGACCACATCGGCGACCGCCACCGCGTGGGCGATCATGATCGCGAACTCCTCGGGGTCGTCCTCGCAGTGCGCGATCGACACGACTTCGGCGCCGTTCGCGGCGGCGCTGGCCGCAAGAGCGGGACCGTTCGAGTTGTAGATCTTCCCGGGCCCGAGATCTTCGCCAGGGGTGACGAGCTCGCTGCCGGTGGAGATCACCGCGACCCGGGGGCGACCTCGAACAGGAACGTCGGTCAGGCCCACCGCGGCGAGGACCGAGATGTGCCGGGCCGCCAGGAGGGTTCCGGCGGGGAGCAGGAGCGCACCAGCGTGCACATCGCTGCCGGCTTCGCGCACATACGTGCCGGACTTGGTCGGGTGATGCACGGTCACGGTGCCCGCTGCCTCGTCCGTCTCGGTGTCCTCGACCGGAACGACCGCATCGGCGCCGTCGGGGATCGGGGCGCCCGTCATGATCTTGAGAGCGGTACCTGCAGTCAGGGTGGACACGGCGTCGCCGGCGGCGATGACGGCCTGTACGGCCAGAGTCGCCGGCACGGCGGCCACCGACGCGGCGTCGACAGCGTAACCGTCCATCTGAGAGTTACGGAACGGGGGGAGAGAGATCGGTGCATGGACCGGCTCGGAAAGTGTCCGGTCCAGCGCGCGAGCGAGCGGCACCCGGGCAGGAGGTATCGACCGTAGCGGTTCGAGAAGCGTCGCTACGTGCTGTGCATGTTCCTCCACGGACCGCCTGCCGCCTGTCATGGCGACTACCGTACCGGTGCCCTTCTGGGGCATTCGTAACCCCGGGCGCGTTTCATAGGCATACTGACGATATGAGGCCGGTGATTCTGTGACAGCAGTGGATGTGGGAATGCCGTCCGTGCGCGCGGAGACGGACGACGTATCGGATCGTCCCGATGTGCCCGACCTGCTCGACCGCTTCGGTCGTGTGGCGCGAGATCTGCGCGTGTCCATCACCGAGAAATGCTCACTGCGCTGCACTTACTGCATGCCCGAGGAAGGCCTACCCGCGATCCCTCGCGAGCAACTGCTCACCACCGCAGAAATCGTGCGCCTGGTCGGGGTCGCCGCCGGCCTGCTCGGCGTGCAGGAAGTGCGGTTCACCGGCGGTGAACCCCTGATGCGACGCGACCTCGAAGACATCATCGCGGGCTGCCGCCGAGTCGCACCTGACGTGCCGTTGGCGCTGACCAGCAACGCCGTCGGACTCGCTCACCGCGCACGGGGTCTGCGCGACGCCGGACTCTCGCGGGTGAACATCTCCCTCGACACCGTCGACCGCGATCATTTCGCCCGGCTGACCCGACGCGACCGGCTCGATTCGGTGCTCGCAGGCATCCGCGCGGCCAAAGCCGTCGGATTCACCAGGGTCAAGGTCAACGCGGTCCTCATGCCGGAGACACTCGAGGGTGCCGTGGATCTACTGCAGTGGTGCCTCGATGAAGGCGTCGAACTACGGTTCATCGAGGAGATGCCCCTCGATGCCGACCATGAGTGGGCCCGCGCGAACATGGTGACCGCACAGCGTCTGCTCGAGGTGCTCGGCACACGGTTCACCTTGACGGAGGCGCCCCGGGAGGATCCGTCGGCTCCTGCGGAACGGTGGTCCGTCGACGGGGGTCCGGCGACCGTGGGGATCATCGCCTCGGTCACCCGGTCGTTCTGTTCGGACTGCGACCGGACGCGTCTCACCGCGGAGGGCACCGTCCGGTCGTGTCTGTTCAGCGATCGTGAGACCGATCTGCGGGCGGCGGTGCGCGGTGGTGCGACCGACGATGAACTTGCCGCGCTGTGGCGCGGCGCGATGTGGAACAAGTGGGCCGGACACGGCATCGACGCGGCGGATTTCGTTCCGCCGGAACGCAGTATGGGAGCAATCGGTGGTTGATCAGGTGACCGGGATCGAGGTGCGGTACTTCGCGGCAGCAGCAGACGCCGCGGGACGGGAGAAGGAGACGGTCGACCTTGCCGTCGGCTCCGACCTGGCAGCGCTGCGCGTGGCTCTGATCGAGCGCCACGGGGCCGATATGGAACGAGTCCTGTCGGTTGCCGCCTATCTCGTCGAACCGGGACAGGATGGTGGCGAACTCACCCGAGATCTGACCTACCCCGCGGGAGCGAAGGTGGACGTGCTGCCACCCTTCGCCGGGGGGTAGCGCTCAGCGCCACCAGGTGTCGAGCGGAGTGACCGGTACGGTCCGCTTGTGCCTCGTCGCGAGGAACACACGCTCGACCTTCTCCGCCACCTCCGCTGTGACGCCCTGACCTTCGAGGTAGTCGTCGATGTCGGCGTAGGTCATGCCGAGTGCGACCTCGTCGGGCAGAGCGGGACGGTCGTCTTCGAGATCCGCGGTCGGAACCTTCTGCCACGTGCTGTCCGGTGCTCCGAGTTCACGCAGGAGCGCCGCGCCCTGCCGCTTCGTCAGGCCCGTGAGCGGGGTGATGTCCACACCGCCGTCCCCGAACTTCGTGAAGAAACCGGTGACAGCCTCTGCCGCATGGTCGGTACCGACCACCAGGTAACCGAGTTCGCCCGCGATGGCGTACTGCAGGATCATTCGCTCGCGGGCCTTGATGTTGCCGCGGACGAAGTCGCGGAGCGTGGCGTCATGTCCGAGGAGTTCACGGATGCCCTGCGCAGCCTCGGCGGCAGTGGCGTCGGCACCGGGCTTGACGTTGACGCGGAACTCGCGGTCGGGCCTGATGAAGTCGAGTGCGATCCGCGCATCGTGCTCGTCGGCCTGCTCACCGTAGGGGAGACGGACGGCGACGAACTCGGCCTCGTGCCCGTCGGCGCGCAGTGCCTCCGCCGCGAGCTGCACGAGACGACCCGCCAGGGTGCTGTCCTGCCCTCCGCTGATCCCGAGCACGAAGCCCTTTGCGGGGGTGCTGCGCAGATAGTCCGTGAGAAACCGCACGCGCGCGTCGATTTCGGCCCGCGGGTCGATGGTGGGCCGGACTCCGAGTTCATCGATGATGCGATCGCGAAGATTCTCCATGCGGGAACTCTAGCGGGCACGTCGCCGGTGTGCGACGTGCCGCGATACGGTGCGGGAAACTGGTTGTCGGTGCACCGAGCGGTGCCAGGGCGAACCATCGGACCGAGAAAGGCAGCACGTGAACGGGATTCTCGTCGTATCCGCAACGAAGGCCGAAGCGGCGCATGTGCCGGATCGGTACGACGTTCTCATCACCGGCATCGGGAAGGTCACAGCTGCCGTGACAGTCACCGCGGCGCTCGCACGTTTCCCCGAAGACGTACGGCCGCTCGTCGTCAATATCGGCACGGCGGGTGCGCTGCACGGTCATCACGGTGGCCTGTACGTGCCGTCGACGGTGATCAATCACGACATCAGCAGCAAGGTGTTGCGTAGCCTGGGGCATCCGGTCGAGGACGCGCTCTCGGTCGACGACGGCGACGGCAGCGTCCTTGCGACGGGCGACACGTTCGTCTCCGACGCCGAGGTCCGCGACGCGTTGGCCGCGCGGGCCGACCTCGTAGACATGGAAGGATTCGCGATCGCGTCCGCCGCGTCCTACATGGGAGCGGGAGTCCGGCTGGTGAAGTACGTGAGCGACCACGCCGACGACACGGCGATGGACTGGCCGAAGCAGATCGACGCCGCTGGGCGGGCACTCGCGTGCTGGCTCGAGGAGCGGTACTGACAGGGTGCTGACGGCACGCGGCCTAGCGGGCTCGGTAGCCCAGACCGTCGACACCGTTCGACGCCGTGAGTGTCATCTCCGACCCGTCGACGGTATAGGTGGTCTCACCTGAGAGGACCGCGAGGACGTGGTTCTCGATCTGGGCGAGCGCCGGGTCGGCGCACGCGACGCGGGTGGTGGCCAGCGGACCGAACACGAGGGTACCGTCGCCGACCTGGGCGGTTCCGGTGAAACGGTTGCATCCGGTGCTGCCCGAGACCTGACCGTCCTCGGTGACCGTCAGCGTCACGTCGGCGTTCTCGAGTGCCGCTGACGACATGACCGCGTCGGCGGTGCGCATGGTCGTGACGACCCATTCGGTTCCGGTGAGCGATCGGTCGGGGTCGGCGACCTTCTTGTCGGTCAGAGAGACGGTGGTCGCGCTGCCCGTGAGGGTGAGCACGTCCCCGTCGAGGCTCCACTGCGGTGATCCCGAGAGCAAGGTGCTGAGCCATCCATCGGCTCCATCGGCAGGGGGCGGGCACGCCATCATCGTGCTCGCGAGATTCGGGGCACTCAGGGTGCCGTCGGCGAGTTCGATGCCGCCGGCGAAGCGGTTGCAGCCTGCGGTCGCGGCGAGGCGGCCGGGCTCGGGGAACTCCACGACGAGCGGCCCTCCGCCGGGAATCGCGTCGCCGGTCACCTCGGTCGAGACGAACGTGCGACCGGTGAGGTCGTCGGCCGAGCCTGATCCGGAGGGGTCGGATGAGGTGGCGCTGCATGCGGAGACAGCGACTGCCACGGAACACAGTGCGAGGACGCCGAGGATGCGAGTCATCCGCTCACGTTACGTGGAGTGCTCTGCACTCGGGCTTCATGTGGAGTACTCCGTACTGGGAAGGCCGTCGCCGGTGACGACCCGATGAGCGAGGTCTGCCCAGTTGTCGGCGAGTTCCTTCAGGGAATAGCCGAGCTCATGCCACTGGTACAGGATCAGGCCGGGGTCGAGCGCCGCCAACAGTGAGTGGGCGAGCAAGCGGGACCGGGCGCCCATCCCGATCGTGCGCAGCAGCATCTCGAGGTGGATGAGCGAGACCTGCCGGGGGGCGTTGCCGTGGCGGGTCTCGACCGAGCTCTCCGCTGCGCGGAGCAGTTCGCCCTGGACTTCGACGAGTTCGACGCGTGCCCGGCCGAATGCGATCAGCCGCGCGATCGGCTCGGCGTCGGGCCCGAGCGGGGGAGGACCGTACATGCAGGCGTACTGGAACGCTGACTCGCTGTGATCGAGGAGCGCGGCCATGAGTCCCGCCCGCGAGCCGAAGCGACGGAACACCGTGCCTTTGCCGACGCCGGCGCGGGCTGCGACGGCGTCCATGGTCACTGCGTCGGGTCCGCGTTCGGCGACGAGCAGTGCGGTGGCGTCGAGGAGCCGTTGCCGGTTGCGCGCAGCGTCGCATCGTTCCACGCTCTCGCCGGCGAGGGGGACCGGTGTGTTCACAAGGTCACACTTTAGCGGACGGGAATGGAAGTGGACCGCGGTCCGTTTATGCTCGTGTAGTTGCTTCGCCCCGGACTTCCCCGTCCCCGGACCTCAAGGATTTCGAACATGGCCCAGACCCGAGTTCTCGCCCTCGTCGGCAGCCTGCGCGCTGCCGCAGTCACCCGCCAGCTTGCAGAGACCGCCGTTGCAGTGTCCCCCGACGAAGTCGAGGTCACCGTCTACGAAGGGCTCGCAGATGTCCCCTTCTACAACGAAGATCTCGACGGCGAGACCGTCCCCGCCGCCGCAGCTGCACTGCGCGATGCCGCCGCCGACTCCGACGCGTTCCTGCTCGTCACGCCCGAGTACAACGGCACCCTGTCCGCTGTGCTGAAGAACGCCATCGACTGGCTCTCCCGCCCGTACGGTGTGGGCGCCCTGAGCGGCAAGCCGGTCGCAATCGTGGGCCAGTCGCCGAGCAAGAACGCCGGCAAGTGGGCGCTCGAGGATGCAACCAAGGTTGTGGGTATCGCCGGCGGCAAGGTCGTCGAGGGTGGGTCGCTCACTGTCGGAGAGACCTTCGGCAAGTTCGGTGAGGCCCACGCCAAGGAGCACGCCGAGACCGCGGAGCAGATCGCTGCCGTCGTGACCGCTCTCGTCGACGCGAAGGCAGCTGTCGTCAGCGCTTGATCGCGACCGTCACATGCGAGCGGGGCCGGAAACCTCTGAGGTTTCCGGCCCCGCTGTGTGTGTGATACCGGGGACGTTCGCGAACGGTGTCCGGGATCAGCCGAGCGCGTCGACAATACGGTCGACGACGTTGTTCGCGCTGTAGTAGTCGAGGCGGAAGCTGTCGTAGCCGAGCGCGTGGACAGTGCCGTTCTGGACCGACTTCGTGTTGGCCAGCGTCGGATCGGCCTTCAGACGGTCGGCGTCCTCCGGCAGGGCGTTGATGATGAAGGTGGTTCCGCCGGTCAGTGCCAGCGGCAGATTCTCGGTCGCCACGGCGATGATGTCCGAGCGCCCCGCCGCGGCCGCTCCCGCTGTCTCGGGGACGGACGCGATCTCGAAGCCCAGCCGTGTGGCGAGACGACCCTGAGCGGACTCGTCTGTGAAGATCCGGGAATCCTCTGGCGAATTGTAGGTGAGGATGCTCACCGTGTTGTCCTCGGCGAGTGCGGGTGCGATCGTGCTCTTCGCTTCGTCGACCTTGCTGTCGAACTCCTCGAGAAGTTCGGCTGCGCGCTCTTCTGCACCGACCGCCTCGGCCATCTGCGTGGTCAGGTCCTGCCACGACTTGTCCGAGTAGTCGTAGACGAGGGTGGGCGCGATCTGGGAGAGAAGTTCAACCTGATCGAGTGTGGAATCGGCGCCGCTGGACGAGACGACGATGAGGTCCGGTGTCGCGGCGGTGATCGCCTCGAGGCTCGGCTCGCCCTGGTAGAGGATCTCCACGTCACGCTCGGCTGCGACGTCGGCCCACTGTGTGAACAGGCCGTCGTCGTCGGTCACGGTGCTCGGCGGCTGTGCGGCGGTGCCGTACAGCGGGGCATCGAGCGCGAGCAGAGTGCCGGTGAGGGTCACGCTCGTCGACACGATCCGTTCGGGCTGGGCATCGAGGGTGACGGGGCCGTCGGCCGTCTCCACGGTGCGCGGCCACTCACCGCTCGACTCGCTCGAGTCGGTGGCGGGGGTCGACGCGTCCTCATTCGACTCGGTGTCGGACGAGCACGCCGTCATTGTGACTCCGAGCGCCAGGGTGCCGACGGCTGCCAACAGGCGTGCGCCGCGGGTGCGGCGGCGATGCAATGTTGTGGACAAGATCTTCCTCCTGCGTGGTGATGCCGAGGCGGCATTTCAAGCGATCTTACGGTTAGGGCAGCGTTGCCTAAGTTGTGGGTGGATGTTGCGCTCGATATCCGCGATTCCGCCGGAGAACGATTGGATCGGGTCGCTGACGGGAATGCTGAGGGCACAGCCCACCGCTCGGAGGTCACCCATGCCAACGGAGATCGCATCGACCCCTGTCGTGAACGAGTGTGAGCGGAACATAGTGCTCCACGTCGACGGTGCACGGCACCGCGTCACGGTCGATGTGCGCACCACTGTTCTCGACGCTCTTCGCGACCGCCTCGACGTCACCGCCCCCAAGAAGGGATGCGATCACGGTCAGTGCGGGTCGTGCACCGTGCTGCTCGACGGTCGCCGTGTCGCCACATGCCTCGCTCTCGCCGTCTCCCATGATGGGGCCGAAATCCTCACGGCAGCCGGACTGTCCCCGGACGGCGAGTTGCATCCACTCCAACAGCAGTTCATCGATGACGATGCGTTCCAGTGCGGATACTGCACACCTGGCCAGATCTGTTCCGCGGTGGGGATGCTCGACGAGTTTGCGCACGGAGATCCCAGCTACGTCACCGAGGACTTCGAATCGGCTGTTGCGCTCGACGATGCCGAGATCCGCGAACGAATGAGCGGCAATCTGTGCCGGTGCGGGGCGTATCCGAACATCGTTGCGGCGATCTCCGAGTTCGCGGGCAGCGACACCGTAGTGCCGACCGGAAGGCCCGAGGAATGAAGTCGGTGCGCTATGAGCGGGCGGCGGACCCGGCCGGCGCGGTCGCACTCGTCCATGACAACCCCCACGCGGCATTCCTTGCCGGAGGGACCAATCTCGTCGACAATCTGAAGCTCGGCGTCGAGACTCCGGACCTGCTGGTCGACATCTCGCGATTGCCGCTCGACGACATCGTCGATGCCGCGGACGGCGGTGTCCGGATCGGTGCGAACGTGCGCAACAGCGACCTTGCCGCGCACCCGGTTGTACGGCGCCGCTATCCGATGCTGTCCCGTGCACTTCTCTCGGGTGCGTCGCCGCAACTGCGGAACTCGGCAACCACCGGAGGGAATCTCCTCCAGCGCACGCGATGTGTGTACTTCAGAGACGTATCGACCCCGTGTAACAAGCGTGAACCGGGTAGCGGGTGTTCGGCTCTCGGTGGTTACACCCGGTATCACGCACTGTTCGGCGCGTCCGATGGCTGTGTCGCCACGCACCCGTCCGATATGGCTGTGGCCCTGCTCGCCCTCGACGCCGAAGCCGTGGTTCTCGGACCGGAAGGTGAACGGACCATCCCGATCGAGGAGTTGTACCGCCTGCCCGGGGACACACCCGAACTCGACACCGACCTCGCGCGCGACGACCTCATCGTGGATGTGCACATTCCTCCACCGCAGGGCAGCGCGTCGACCTATCGCAAGGTCCGAGATCGCGCCGCGTTCGCATTCGCCCTGGTGTCGGTGGCGGCGGAACTGACCGTGACCGACGGTGCGATCAGTGGGTGCAGGCTCGCGTTCGGCGGAGTCGCCCACCGGCCGTGGCGGGCGCATCGTGCCGAGGAAGCGCTCTTGGGGGAATTCCCGAGTGATGCCGTATTCGCCGCAGCAGCGGACGCCGAGCTCGCCCACGCGCAACCGCTCGACGGCAACGAGTTCAAGGTGGTGCTGCTCCGACGCACCGTCGTCGCGGTCCTGCGAGAGCTTGCAGACCGGATTTTCTCGTGAGGAGCCTGCATGAACCGCATCGAGAAGCGTGCAATCGGTACGTCGACCGCGAGGCTGGACGGACCTGGAAAGGTGACGGGAACCGCGCCGTACGCATACGAGCACCGCGTAGCGGATCCGGCGTACCTCGTCCCCGCAACCGCAACGATTGCGCGCGGCCGGGTCCGGAACATCGACGCGGCGGCAGCACGGGCGGTTCCCGGTGTGCTTGCTGTGCTCACTGTCTTCGACGCACCGCGGCTGACAGCGGAAGCGGAAGGCGAGTACGTGGTCCTTCAGAGCTCGGACGTCGCGTATCGGGGGCAGATGGTTGCCGCGGTGATCGCGGAGACACCGGAAGTGGCCCGGCAGGTGTGCGATCAGTTGACGATCGAGTACGACCCGCAACCTCACGACACCGGATTCCGGCCCGATCACCCCGCGATGTATGCACCGGAGAAAGCCAACGGCGGCTACTCGGCCGACAGCGAACGGGGAAACGTCGACGCTGCCTTCGGTAGTGCCGATGTGGTTGTGGACGAGTGGTATTCGACCCCGGAGGAGCACAACAACCCCCTCGAACCCCACACCGTGGTGGCGTTGTGGGAGGACGACGAGTTGACGCTCTACGATTCGACTCAGCATCCGCACGGGGTGGTCGAGGCACTCGCACCGGTCCTCGGGATCGACCCATCGAAGATCCGGGTGATATGCCCGTACATCGGCGGCGGATTCGGCTCGAAGGGCGCGCCTCATGCACACGACGTGCTCGCGTCGATGGCCGCACGTGCGGTACCGGGGCGCGCGGTGAAGTTCGCGGTGACGCGGCAGGACATGTTCGGTTACGTCGGCTATCGAGCGCCGACAGCGTCTCATGTACGCATTGCCGCCGACCGTGACGGGACGATCACAGGACTGATCCACGAGGCGTACACCCAGTCGTCGCACGTCTCGGAGTTCGTCGAGCAGGCCGCGGTATCAGCGCGGAGCTTGTACCGGGTACCGAACCTGAGGACTACCCACCGGGCGGTGGCCTTGGACGTGCCCGCGCCGTTCTGGATGCGGGCGCCCGGGGAAGCTCCCGGTATGTACGCCGGGGAGGTTGCGATGGACGAACTCGCGGAGGCCTGCGGAATCGACCCGATCGATCTGCGAATCCGCAACGAACCCGAAGTGGACCCGGAGACCGGGAAGCCGTGGTCGTCGCGGAGACTGGTCGAGTGCCTCCGCGAGGGTGGCCGACGGTTCGGCTGGGATCCGGACGATCGTGCGCCTGGGCTCCGGCGTCACGGGCGGTGGCTGACCGGGACGGGAGTCGCGGTCGCAACCTACCCGCACATGGTCAACCCCGGCTCGGAAGCATCGATCCGCCACGAGGGGGACGACCGGTTCGTCGTGCGAATCGGCGCCGCCGATCTCGGAACAGGTGCATGGACGGCCCTGACCCTCATCGCTGCGGATACTCTCGGATGCCGAGCCGGCGACGTGCGGGTCGAGATCGGCGACAGTGCGCTGCCCAATGCGACGGTCGCCGGTGGCTCGTCGGGTACCTCGTCGTGGGGTACCGCGATCGTGACCGCGGTGGAGGAGTTCCGAAAACGATTCGGCGATCGTCCCGAGGTCGGCGCGGAACTGACTGCGGCCGCAGGCGAGAATCGGGAACTCGAACACTGTCGCGCGCAGTCGTACGGCGCACATTTCGCGGAGGTCCGCGTCGATGCCGATACCGGCGAGATCAGGGTGCCCAGGATGCTGGGGATGTTCTCGGTGGGGAGGGTGATCAATCCACGCACCGCCCGCTCGCAGTTCATCGGTGGGATGTGTTTCGGGATCTCCATGGCGCTGTTCGAGGAGAGCATCCGCGATGAGCGTTTCGGACACGTCGTCAATCATGATCTGGCCGAGTATCACGTGCCGACGCACGCCGACATCGGCAACATCGACGCCGCATGGCTGGACGAGGACGATCTACGGGCCACTCCGACGGGATCACGTGGTGTCGGTGAGATCGGCATCGTCGGTAGCGCGGCGGCCGTTGTCAACGCGCTGTGGCATGCGACGGGAGTCCGGGTGAGGACACTGCCGGCGCACCTGGAGGATGTGTCCGGCGCGCTGCCCTGACCGGTCCGTGACGCGGCCCACCGGTACTTGTCGGTGGGTCGCGTCACACTGTGTGGGAACGCACCTCGAATACGGTCCTCGACACGCCGCAGACGCGTCCGAGCTGCGGTGCGAAAGTGAGGCGACCTGGGAATATCAAGAATGTAACTCACAACATCCTGGGTTCTATGTATCTGTCGGGCACAAGGTGTAGTGTCGAGACCGTTGGAAGCCCATACGGCACGGATCTCTCGGGGAAGTGAGATCGGGCCGGGTTTGGTGGGCATTCGAGCATCGCGCAGCAGTCAGTCGTCCGGCCCGTCGCGGCCGTGTTGAAGAGGGGAATCCCATGAACATCACCGTCTACACCAAGCCTGCCTGCGTCCAGTGCAACGCCACCTATCGAGCCCTCGACAAGGCCGGAATCGAATACTCGGTCGTCGACATCTCCGAGAACCCCGAAGCCCGCGACTACGTCATGGCTCTGGGTTACCTCCAGGCACCCGTCGTCGTGGCCGGCGAGGATCACTGGTCGGGTTTCCGTCCTGATCGCATCAAGGCTCTCGCCGTCGCTGCCTGATCCCGCACGGATCGCTACGGCAGTACGGCACGGTACGACGGGCCGGCCTTCGCAATCGACCGAAAAGTTGGTGAGTACCGATGACCTCGCAGGGGTCCACCCCGGGGACGTCCCTGGTGTACTTCTCGAGCGCATCCGAGAACACCCACAGGTTCGTGCAGAAACTCGGGATTCCGGCCGTCCGGATCCCGCTGCACGACCGTGAGGGTTCGTTCGAGGTCGCCGATCCATTCGTGCTGATCCTGCCCACGTACGGAGGTGGCACCACCATCACCGGACGCGACACGAATTTCGTTCCTAAACAGGTGATCCGCTTCTTGAACAACGAGCGCAACCGGAGCCTGATCCGTGGCGTGATCGCGGCGGGGAACACCAACTTCGGTGAATCGTTCTGTTTCGCGGGCGACATCGTTTCGCGAAAGTGCAAGGTGCCGTATCTGTATCGGTTCGAACTGATGGGCACGGCAGACGACGTCGAGCGTGTCCGTGATGGTCTCGCGCAATTCTGGGGGCAGAGCCTCCGGACGGCATAACGCACAGGTGGGTCTCGGCCCGCAGTTCTCGAGTACCGCGCGCCTGCCGGCTGCGCGGCTGATTTCATACCTTCCGATATGTAGGGGCAGCACTGTGACCATTACCGATCCCGCTCGGACCACGAGCGCCGCGGCAGACGAGTCGCTCGACTACCACGCACTCAACGCGATGTTGAACCTGTACGGCCCGAACGGCGAGATCCAGTTCGACAAGGACGTGGCCGCCGCGCGCCAGTACTTCCTGCAGCATGTCAACCAGAACACCGTCTTCTTCCACAACATCGACGAGAAGCTCGACTACCTCGTCGAGGAGAAGTACTACGAGCCCGAGGTCCTGGACAAGTACTCGCGCGAGTTCGTCAAATCACTCTTCCAGCAGGCATATTCGAAGAAGTTCCGTTTCCCGACGTTCCTCGGTGCGTTCAAGTACTACACGTCGTACACACTCAAGACGTTCGACGGCAAGCGCTACCTCGAGCGGTTCGAGGATCGTGTGTGCATGGTCGCGCTGACCCTCGCCGACGGCGACGAGATCCTTGCCCGGCACCTCGTCGACGAGATCATCTCCGGTCGATTCCAGCCGGCGACCCCCACGTTCCTGAACTCCGGTAAGAAGCAACGCGGCGAGCCCGTGTCGTGCTTCCTGCTGCGCATCGAGGACAACATGGAATCGATCGGTCGCTCGATCAACTCGGCGTTGCAGCTGTCGAAGCGCGGCGGCGGAGTCGCACTGTTGCTCAGTAACATTCGTGAGCACGGTGCTCCGATCAAAAAGATCGAGAACCAGTCCTCGGGTGTCATCCCGATCATGAAGCTGCTCGAGGATTCGTTCTCGTACGCCAATCAACTCGGCGCACGTCAGGGTGCCGGCGCGGTGTACCTGCACGCCCATCACCCCGACATCTACCGATTCCTCGACACCAAGCGTGAGAACGCCGACGAGAAGATTCGCATCAAGACGCTCTCGCTCGGCGTCGTGATCCCCGACATCACGTTCGAGTTGGCGAAGCGGAACGAGGACATGTACCTGTTCTCGCCGTACGACGTCGAACGTGTCTACGGCAAGCCGTTCGCCGACATCGACGTAACCGAGAAGTACTACGAGATGGTCGACGACAAGCGCATCCGCAAGTCGAAGATCAAGGCCCGCGAGTTCTTCCAGACGGTCGCGGAACTGCAGTTCGAGTCCGGCTACCCGTATGTGATGTTCGAGGACACCGTCAACCGGGCGAACCCCATCGCGGGTAAGATCACCCACTCGAATCTGTGCTCCGAGATCCTCCAGGTCTCGACGCCGTCGGAGTTCAACGACGATCTGTCCTACAGCCATGTGGGCAAGGACATCTCGTGCAACCTCGGCTCACTCAACATCGCGAAGACCATGGACTCGCCGGACTTCTCCCATACCATCGAGGTCGCGATCCGTGGCCTGACCGCGGTCTCCGATCAGACGAGCATCGCGTCGGTGCCGTCGATCGAGAAGGGCAACAACGAGTCCCACGCCATCGGACTCGGACAGATGAACCTGCACGGCTACCTGGCGCGCGAGCGCATCTACTACGGCTCGGCCGAGGGTATCGACTTCACCAACATCTACTTCTACACCGTACTGTTCCACGCGCTGCGCGCATCGAACCGGATCGCCATCGAACGCGGCACCCATTTCAAGGGGTTCCCGGAGTCGAAGTACGCGTCGGGTGAGTTCTTCGACAAGTACACCGAGCAGGCCTGGGAACCGGAGACGGATCGCGTGCGCGCCCTGTTCGCCGACGCAGGCGTGACCATCCCCACCCAGAGCGACTGGCGCGAGCTGAAGGCGTCCGTGCAGGAGCACGGTATCTACAACCAGAACCTGCAGGCCGTCCCGCCCACCGGATCGATCTCGTACATCAACAACTCCACCAGCTCCATCCACCCGGTGGCGTCGAAGGTAGAGATCCGCAAGGAAGGCAAGATCGGTCGCGTCTACTACCCTGCGCCGTACCTGACCAACGACAACCTGGACTACTACCAGGACGCGTATGAGATCGGGTACGAGAAGATCATCGACACCTACGCGGCGGCCACACAGCACGTCGATCAGGGCCTGTCTCTGACTCTGTTCTTCAAGGACACGGTCTCCACCCGCGATGTGAACAAGGCCCAGATCTACGCGTGGCGCAAGGGAATCAAGACGTTGTACTACATCCGGCTGCGTCAGATGGCGCTCGAGGGCACCGAGGTGGAGAACTGCGTCTCGTGCATGCTCTGATCCACCCCCGGCCGCTCCCGTCCCACGAAGACATTCAGGTAGGTAACCGATGACCTCTGTATCGCATTCACCCGCAGACGGGGCCCGGATCAAGTTGATCGACCGCGTGTCGGCGATCAACTGGAACCGCGTCCCCGACGAGAAGGACTCCGAGGTGTGGGATCGCCTCACGGGTAACTTCTGGCTGCCCGAGAAGGTGCCTGTATCCAACGACATCCCGTCCTGGGGCACGCTCACCGAATACGAGCAGCAGCTCACCATGCGCGTGTTCACCGGCCTGACCCTGCTGGATACCATCCAGGGCACCGTCGGCGCCGTGTCGCTGATCCCCGACGCCGTCACGCCGCACGAGGAAGCGGTGCTGACGAACATCGCGTTCATGGAGTCGGTGCACGCCAAGAGCTACTCGCAGATCTTCTCGACGCTGTGCTCGACACGCCAGATCGACGACGCGTTCCGGTGGTCGGAGGAGAACGAGAACCTGCAGCGCAAGGCGCAGATCATTCTCGATTACTACCAGGGCGACGATCCGCTCAAGCGCAAGGCCGCCTCGACGCTGCTCGAATCGTTCCTGTTCTACTCGGGCTTCTACCTGCCGATGTACTGGTCGTCGCGGGCGAAGCTCACCAACACCGCCGACGTGATTCGCCTGATCATCCGTGATGAAGCCGTGCACGGCTACTACATCGGCTACAAGTACCAGAAGGGCCTCGAAAAGGTCACGCAGGCAGAACGCGACGAGCTCAAGGAGTGGGTCTTCGATCTGCTGCTGGAGCTGTACGACAACGAGACCCACTACACCTCGGACCTGTACGACGAAGCGGGGCTGACCGAGGACGTCAAGAAGTTCCTGCGCTACAACGCCAACAAGGCGCTGATGAACCTCGGCTACGAGGCGCTGTTCCCGAAGGACGAGGCGGACGTGAACCCGGCGATCCTGTCGGCATTGTCACCGAACGCCGACGAGAACCACGACTTCTTCTCGGGGTCGGGTAGCTCGTACGTGATCGGCAAAGCCGTCGTCACCGAGGACGAGGACTGGGACTTCTAGTTCGACTCCCGCATCCGGTTCGGTTGCGTCGCTACGGCCGAATGTCGACCTTCATGGACGACATTCGGCCATGACGTCGTCCCGGATCAGGTCATGGCCTCCGGAACCACGCTTCAGGACGGCCGGCGAGCGCCTTCGCCAACCGCAGCGCTGACGTTGCCGTGAGCGGCGTAGGCAACTCGTCCGGCGCGAACCACGCCACCTCCAGATTCTCGTCGTCGCCGACCCGGGCGGACCCGCCGGTCGCGCGCATCACGAACGACACGTCCAGATACTGCGCGACGTCCCCGTTGGGGTAGGCGATCGGCTCGGTGACGTCGACGCTCGTGAGCCGGAGTACCTCGGCGTCGACGCCGGTTTCCTCCGCGACTTCGCGGACCGCCGCCGCGGCCGGCTCCTCACCTGGCTCGAGAATGCCCGACACCACCGCCCACTTGCCGTTGTCGGCCCGGCGGGTGAGCAGCACACGGCCGTCGCCGTCCAGCACGATCGCGCTCACCCCGGACAACCACAGCGGATCGTGTCCGACGTGAGTGCGGAGGGTGGCGACGAAATCAGGGGTGGGCATGCGTCCATCCCAACACGTCAGAAGTGGAACGACACCGGGGAGGCGGCCTGCCCCGAGTACGGCAGCAGGACGGTCGGCTGCAGCGGCACCGCGAACTGGGCCGGCACGTCGCTCCATTCGGTGCGCCCGCCCTCGGCGGGTGTATCGAGCCGGGCGAGCCTGATGCGGCTCATCGAGTCGGTGCCCACCTGGTCACCGGTCGAGGACTCCGCGGTGAGGTAGGTGCCGTCGGCGGTGAACTCGATCCACGGATTCGCGAGTGCGATCTCGAGCAGGTGGAAGCGTGTGAACGACACGACCGTGCCTCGGTACTCGATGTGTCCGAGGCCCGTGGACGTATCGATCCGTGCCTCGGAGAGCTCGAAGGTCATCGTCCCGTCGTCGCGGACCGAGGCACCGTCGCTGCCGACGACCGAACCCTGCGTGGTTCCTGTGACGAGGTCGCTGTATCCGGGTGCGAATCCCCACACGAAATCCTGGGACGGTGCCACCGGGGCGTTCGGCCCGGGGGAGGGATCGAAGTTCACCGGCACCGCCAGCTCCTGCTCGGCGTTGACGGCATCGGCCGCTCCGAATGTGTAGATGCCGTACCGGGCATCGTCGGGAACGGTCTCGGGGGCGTCGATGGTGATCGTTGCCGTGAACGAGCCGTCGTCGGCGAGCGGAACCCACTGCTGCCGCACCGTGCGGCGCATGTCGAACGGCCGATCCGGGACCTGGTTCAGTGCACGCTCAGACAACACCCACGCGTTGGTGGAGCGCACCGTGGCGCGACTCTCGGTGGGGGCGTCCTCGGACGGGCGCCAGTGCTCGGAGAAGCCGCCGAACGAGACGAAGGTGCCATGCGGAACACCGGGCGGCACCGGTAGCGGCAGTCCGCCGGTGCGGTTGGCCTCGGGGTCGAACCCGGTACCGCGGACGACCACCGTGTCGCCTTCGTGGACGGGAGTGTCACCGAGGGGAGTCACACCGTCGGCGGCGAGCACCTCGATGTCCGGTCGGACGACGGGCTGGGCGGATGCCGGCGCGACGACCAGTGTGCCCAGCGTGAGTGCGCCTGCGAGACCGATCCCGATCCGGCCGATACCTGCAGTGATCTCAGTTCGAATAGCCATTGAGTGAGTGCCTCAGATCTGTCAGTACTGCGTGGGCCGCGACCGGGCCGGGCGTGGACCACACCTCGTCCGAGACGGAGAACAGCCGGTTGTCGGTGACGGCACCGAGATCGAGCCACTCGTCCCGCTGCATGTAATCCGTACCCCGATCGAGGCCGTTCTGTCCGTCGAATCGGACGAAAATCACATCTCCGTCGGCAGTGGAGGGGTCCTCGGTGTCGAGCGGCCGGTATGCGCGGCCGTCCTCGACTCCGAACCTCTGGGGGGCCGGCCTCTCGGCCCCCAGGTCGGCGAGGACCTGACCGGGGAACGACGCGGTGCCGTCGATGGTGGGTCCGTCGCCGGTGAAGCGCACGAGCGATGCTTGTGTCTGAGACGAGGTGAGTTCGCGTCCGAGTTCACTCGCTGCGACGGAGTACTCCTCGAGCACCCTGCGTGCCGCCTCGGACCGGCCCAGCGACTCGCCGACGCGTTCGAACTGTTGCCTCCAGAACACCTGGTCGGACCCGACGACGACGGTCGGTGCGACGGACGACAGCGATTCGTAGAGTCCTGTGTCGGCCGCTGCGCCGACGATGAGATCCGGTCGGGCCTGCTCGATCGCAGCGAGATCGGGAGAGCCGGGTGAACCGATCGCGGGAATCTCCGAGACGCCCGTACCGAGGTATTCGGGGCGTTCGTCCGGGGCGATGCCCACGCCGACGACGCGCTCCCACAGTCCCAGCGCGCACACGGCGTCGAGTGAGGCCGCGTCGAGGACGACGATCCGCTGCGGATCGTTCGGGACCTCGGACACGCCGGCCGTGTGGATGACACCGTGCGTGCTGCCGGCAGTTAGACCGGGGTCGGTGGGGCTCGGCAGTGCGCACGCCGTCGTCGTATCGCGTTCGATACCGATCACCGCGGCGCCCGCGATGCGGGTGGTGGTGCGCACGATCTCGGAGGCCGGGTCGTCGGCCGGAGCCGAACAGCCGGCGATCGCGAGGGCGGCCGTGGTGGCGGCCGTGGTGGCGGCGAGAGCGACGATGCGGACACGGTGCGCGGGCAATTCCACCACTTCCTGTAGAGGGGACGAACCAGACTATCGCTTGTGCAGATCGGCCCCGGCGATCCTGCCACAGTGAGCCGAACGGGAAGCACGCCTCCGCGCACCCGATTCCACCTGACGTGATGTACGTCACTCGGCTGTGTGTGACGTGCTCGTTGCGGCGATTCGCTCGTGCACCGATCGCTGCTTCGGCGGTAGTGTGACGGCCGAGTACGACAGCGAGTAGGACCCGGTTAACGAGTGGTGCGCGCACGGTCTACGATTCGATGAGCGCAAGCCAGAGAGACCGTTCGCCTCCAGCCCGAGTCGAGCGCGCATTCAGGAGGATTAGTGACTGCCGTAGCGCCCCAGCCAGTCCCAGAGATAGCTGCAGCAAGGCCATACCCGCCGCGGCAGGGACCCAAGGGTTCGTTCATCTACAAGATGATCACGACCACAGATCCCAAGGATCTGGGGATCATGTACTTGATCACCTCGGTGTCGTTCTTCCTCATCGGTGGCCTGATGGCCCTGCTGATGCGCGCCGAGCTCGCGGTTCCGGGCCTGCAGTTCCTGTCGAACGAGCAGTTCAATCAGCTGTTCACGATGCACGGCACGATCATGCTGCTGATGTACGCGACCCCGGTCGTGTTCGCATTCGCGAACTACATCCTGCCGCTGCAGATCGGCGCGCCCGACGTGGCGTTCCCGCGACTGAACGCGTTCAGCTACTGGCTGTACCTGTTCGGCGCGACGATCGTGATGCTCGGCTTCGTGACCCCCGGCGGCGCTGCAGACTTCGGCTGGACGGCGTACACGCCACTCACCAGTGAGCTGCACTCCCCGGGCGTCGGCGCGGACTTCTGGATCCTCGGCCTCGGCGTCATGGGTCTGGGCACCATCCTCGGTGGCGTCAACTTCATCACCACCGTCGTCTGCCTCCGTGCCCCCGGTATGACGATGTTCCGGATGCCGATCTTCACCTGGAACATCCTGATTACCAGCATCCTCATCCTGCTGGTCTTCCCGCTGCTGACCGCCGCGTTCATGGGCCTGTTCGTCGACCGCCACCTCGGTGGCCACATCTACGACCCGGCCACCGGTGGTGTGCTCTTGTGGCAGCACCTGTTCTGGTTCTTCGGTCACCCAGAGGTCTACGTCATCGCACTGCCGTTCTTCGGCATCGTCTCCGAGATCTTCCCGGTCTTCAGCCGTAAGCCGATCTTCGGTTACACCGGTCTGGTGTACGCAACGATCGCCATCGCGGCCCTGTCGATCGCGGTGTGGGCGCACCACATGTACGCCACCGGCGCTGTGCTGCTCCCGTACTTCTCGTTCATGACGTTCCTGATCGCGGTGCCGACAGGCGTGAAGTTCTTCAACTGGATCGGCACCATGTGGCGGGGCCAGATCACGTTCGAGACACCGATGCTGTTCTCGGTCGGGTTCTTGATCACCTTCCTCTTCGGTGGTTTGTCCGGTGTCATCCTCGCGAGCCCGCCGCTGGACTTCCACCTGCACGACACCTACTTCGTCGTCGCGCACTTCCACTACGTGGTGTTCGGCACCGTCGTGTTCGCCACCTACGCCGGCATCTACTTCTGGTTCCCGAAGATGACGGGCCGGATGATGGACGAGCGTCTCGGCAAGTGGCACTTCTGGCTCACGTTCGTCGGTTTCCACCTGACGTTCCTGGTGCAGCACTGGCTCGGCAACGAGGGCATGCCCCGCCGCTACGCCGACTACCTCCCGACCGACGGGTTCACCAACCTGAACATCGTGTCGACGATCGGCGCCTTCGTCCTCGGTGCCTCGACGCTGCCGTTCATGTGGAACGTCTTCAAGAGCTACCGATACGGCCAGGTCGTCACGGTCGACGACCCGTGGGGCTACGGCAACTCGCTCGAGTGGGCCACCAGCTGCCCGCCGCCGCGCCACAACTTCACGGAGCTGCCGCGGATCCGCTCGGAGCGCCCCGCGTTCGAGCTGCACTACCCGCATATGGTGGAGCGGATGCGCGCCGAAGCGCATGTCGGACCGGGTAGCCACAAGCACAACGTCAATGTGCTCGAGGGTGCAGATCGCACTCCCGGAGACCACCCGCGCGCCGGCGAGAGCTAGACGCACCACCTCTCCGGACCCGTAACGAAGACCCCGCCCACGACCACGGGCGGGGTCTTCGTCGTCCGGGTGCGAAGCCGGTTCCCGCGCGCCGAACCCCCGCACGTCGGGGGCACACGCGACTGCAACAATGGATGCGCACGTGCTTCGACCCGTGCGCGATTCGACTGACGAAGATCGGAGACGTAGTGGCGTCTGAGACCACTGTGCTCGTGACGGTGACGGGCCCGGACCATCCCGGTGTGACCTCGGTGCTGTTCGCGGCGTTGAGCCGCCACGACGTGGACCTGCTCGATGTCGAGCAGGTCGTCATCAAGGGGCGGCTGACGCTCGGGGTAGTGGTGGTATGCCCCGGCGACCCCGAAGCCCTGCAGGACGAGGTCGAGGCGGCCATGGCCACCATCGGCATGAACGCCGACGTCGAGGTCGGGGCCCGCCCCGAGAACGGCCGCGCAGTCTCCACCCACGCTGTCGTCGTGCTCGGCAGCCCTGTGAGCGCCCGCGCCATGCGCTCCGTCGGCCGCACACTCGCCTCGCTCGGGGCGAACATCGACTCGATCCGCGGTATCGCCGACTACCCGCTCACCGGCCTCGAGTTGATGGTCACCGCCACCGACCAGGGCGCCGACGCCGACGAAGGACTGCGCAAGGCGCTCGCGGAACTCGCGGCGGGACTCGACGTCGACATTGCCGTCGAGCGCGGTGGCCTTGCGCGCCGCTCCAAGCGCCTGATCGTGTTCGATGTCGACTCGACACTCGTTCAGGGCGAGGTCATCGAGATGCTCGCCGCACATGCCGGTGTCGAGGACAAGGTCCGCGCCGTCACCGAAGCAGCGATGCGCGGGGAGCTCGATTTCACCGAATCGCTCGAGCAGCGCGTGGCCACTCTCGAGGGGCTGCCCGCCAGCGTGATCGACGAGGTCGCCGAGCAGATCGAACTGACGCCCGGCGCACGCACCACGATCCGGACGCTGCGTCGTCTCGGATTCCGCTGCGGCGTCGTCTCGGGCGGATTCCGTCAGGTCATCGAAGGACTCGCGCACGATCTCGAACTCGACTTCGTACGCGCCAATACCCTCGAGATCGTCGACGGCAAGCTCACCGGCAAGGTCATCGGAGATGTCGTGGACCGCGCGGCGAAGGCACGGGCGCTCCGGGAATTCGCCGACGACGCCGGCGTCCCGATCGAGCAGACCGTGGCGGTGGGCGACGGTGCCAACGACATCGACATGCTCAGCGCGGCCGGCCTCGGTATCGCCTTCAACGCGAAGCCCGCACTGCGTGAGGTCGCCGACACCGCGCTGTCCTACCCGTACCTGGACGCCGTTCTGTTCGTCCTGGGCGTGACGCGCGAGGAGATCGAAGCAGCCGACCGCGGCGACGGAACGCTCCGGCGTGTTCCGATCGAGCACGGTGCCTGAGCCGCATCCGGTCTTCGCTGATCCCGGATTCGAAACCAGGCACGGCGTACTCGCCCGTGGGTACGGTCACCGGGAGGATCCGGACGATCCGTCCGCGGTGCTCGCGATGCCTCTCGTGCTGCACATACCCAAAGCCGAGCCTCCAGCCCCTAGCGCGCTGCTCGAGGCTGCGGCTGTTGCGACGGTCGCACTGTGCCTGGACCCTCGGGTCGGTGCCGGGGAGGACGGTGCAGCGGGTGAGTGGCAGGACGCGTTCCTCGCGTGGAACGATGCCCGGATCCGCAAGGTGAGCCGTCGTGCTCGCGGGGCGCACTGGCGTGCCGCGCAGGACGTCGACGGCGTGACCGTCGACCGTGACGGTGCACAGGCCCGCGCGCTCGTCCCGGGCCCGGTCGGCCGACTCGATCCGCGGATCGCGCGGTTACAGATCGGCGGCACGGACCTCCCGCACGATGACCCGGGCGATGTCCCCGACGGCGTGCCGGTTCTGTGGCTCAACGCAGCACTCGGGATGACCGTGGGCAAGGCTGCCGCGCAGGTCGGCCATGCATCTATGCTGCTGGCCGGCGCGCTCGACGTCGACTCGGCGCGGGCGTGGGCGGCGACAGGTTTTCGGTGTGCGGTCCGGGATGCGGATCGCGACCGGTGGGCCGAACTCGTCGTCGGGGCCGCCGAAGGCACCGGAGTGCCGGTGCGCGACGCCGGCTTCACCGAGGTCGAACCGGGCTCGATGACCGTGATCGCCACGGTGTCCTGACGCGGCAGTCCCGAGACCTCGCTCGTCAGCTCGCGATCCGGAACACCAGCACGGTCGGGCCCGTCAGCGAGAACGACGAGCCAGCGCGGTATGCCGTGGAATCGACCGGACGACCGTCGACTGCGGATGAATCGAACACACACCGGATGTCGCCGTGGTACCACTCGGGGCCCGCCAACGTCACGCTCGTCGCATCACCGGCGTGCAGGACGAACAGACCGCTGCTGTCGGGTAACGGCTTTCCCGTCGGCGTCACCGTTCCCAGCTCCGATCCGTCGAGCCATGCCTGCACTGTGTGGCGGTCTTCGTCGTGCCAGTCGGCATCCTGCAGTTCGATGCCGTCACGTCCGAACCACACCAGGTCGGGATAGCCGACGGTGCGGGACCGGCCTTCGAAGAATCGACGTTGCCGGAGTACGGGCACTCTCCGACGCAGCTCCAACAGAGCACGGACGAACTCGATGCGTTCATGGTCGGCGTGTTCCCAGTCGAGCGGCCACGCCTCGGGCACCGGCGTCCCGGCGGGGACGCAGTACGCGTTGTTGTTGCCGCCCTGGGAGTGTCCGAATTCGTCGCCGGCAAGCAGCATCGGAGTTCCAGTCGAGAGCAGCAGTGTGGCAAGCAGGGCACGGACGTGCCGGGCGCGCGCGGCGAGGATCGCGGGGTCGTCGGTCGGTCCCTCGGCGCCGTGGTTCACCGACTCGTTGTGGTCGGACCCGTCCCGGCCCTCCTCACCGTTCGCATCGTTGTGCTTGTGCGTGAACGAGACAGCGTCGGTGACGGTGAACCCGTCGTGCGCGGTGACATAGTTGATCGACATCCACGGCTGGCGTTCATGGCGTCTATACAGGTCCTCCGACCCGGTCAGGCGCGACGCGATCTCACGCACTCCGGAATTTCGTGCCCAGAAACGTCGAGTGGCGTCGCGGTATCGGTCGTTCCACTCCGACCACTGCGCGCCGAACCGGCCGAGCTGGTAGCCCTCCGCTGTCGCATCCCACGGTTCCGCGATGAGTTTGCGGTCGGTGAGGACGGGGTCGGAGGTGATCGCGGTGAACAACGCGGCGCGCGCATCGAACGCGCCGCCGTGTGGACGCCCCAGAGCACTCGCAAGATCGAACCGGAAGCCGTCGACGCCCATGTCCGTCGCCCAGTAGCGCAGGCTGTCACACACCATCCGCACCGCGATCGGCGACGCACCGTCGACGGTGTTGCCGCAGCCCGTCAGATCGATGTCGTGGCCGCCGTCGGCCAGAAGGTAATAGCCGGGAGCGTCGAGCCCGCGCCACGACAGGCTCGGTCCCGCGACAGACCACTCGCACGTGTGGTTGAAGACGACGTCGAGGATCACTTCGATTCCCGCGTCGTGCAGTGCCGCGACCATCGCGCGGAACTCTGCGATTTCGTTGCCGGGTGCCACGGCGTAACCGGGGTGTGGCGCGAAGAACGACGCGGTCGAGTACCCCCAGTGGTTGCGCATTCCCCGGGCCCGTACCGGGGGTTCGGTCATGAATGCATGCACCGGCAGGAGTTCGACCGCCGTGACACCGAGGTGCACGAGGTAGCCGATCACTGCCGGGTGGGCCAGACCGAGATAGGTACCCCGCAGCGCACTCGGCACGCGGGGATGCACGGCCGTGTACGAACCGACGTGCAGTTCGTAGATGACGGTGTCCTCCCACGGCGTGCGCGGTCGCCGATGCTGTGCCGTATCGATCGAGGCCGTACCGATCGAAGTCGTGTCGAAGGAGGTGGCCGGGGTGATGACCGACAGTGGCGTGTACCCGAGAGAGTCGGCGGTGGACATCGAGCCGAAGGGATTGTCGTCGTACGCGAGCAGTCGGGCCGCGTCCGCGGAGTCGCTCTGCAGATCGGTACCCGTCACTCGACGGCCCCACGGATCGAGCAGGATCTTGTGCGGATTGGTGCGGAGGCCGTCGCGTGGACGCCACGGCCCGTACGCGCGATAGCCGTATCGCCGGCCGGGGCCGACCTCGGGGACCGTGCCGTGCCAGATGCCGAATGTGCGGTCGGGCAGATCGACACGGTGTTCGCGACCGTCATCGTCGATCAGGCACACCTGCAGTCGGTCGCAATGGGGAGCGTGGACGGCGAAGCGGGTACCGTCCTCGACCGGCGTCGCGCCGAGTGGGAACGGCGACCGATCGGGCTCGGCCGCGTAGTCGGACGGGGTGTACACACGAGTGGAGGACGACACGAAGGAGATCCTGCCGTGTCCCGAGTCCGGGTGTGAGCGAAGATGGACGGCGTGGCACAACCTGATCCCGATCTGCTCATCGAATTCGAAGACGTTTTGGTGCGGCGAGGTGGAAATGTCCTCGTCGGGCCTGTGACCTGGAAGGTGGAACTCGACGAGCGTTGGGTGGTGCTCGGTCCGAACGGCGCGGGTAAGACGTCGTTGCTGCGCGTCGCAGCCGCCGAGGACTTCCCGACGTCCGGCACCGCGCACGTGCTGTCCGAGACGTTCGGCCGCACCGACCTGTCGGAGCTGCGGCCTCGTATCGGACTGTCGTCGTCCGCGCTCGCCAATCGCGTCCCCCGCGACGAGTTGGTCGTCGATCTGGTGATCTCCGCCGGGTACGGCGTGCTCGGCCGGTGGCGGGAGGAGTACGACGATATCGACAACATCCGCGCGGTGGAGATGCTCGAAGGCCTCGGTGCCGAGCACTTGGCCCAGCGCACCTACGGAACGCTCTCCGAAGGCGAGCGCAAGAGGGTATTGATTGCCCGCGCGCTCATGACCGATCCGGAACTGCTGCTGCTCGACGAACCCGCTGCGGGCCTGGATCTCGGTGGGCGTGAGGAGTTGGTGGCGCGGCTCGCAACACTCGCCGCCGACCCGGACGCGCCGGCAACGGTCCTCATCACTCACCACGTCGAAGAGATACCGCCGGGCTTCACTCACGCGATGCTCCTCAAGGAGGGCGGTGTGGTCGCGCAGGGGCTGATCGACGATGTGATCACGGCGGAGAACCTCAGCGCCGCATTCAGCCAGTCGATCACCTTGGAGAAGGTCGACGATCGCTTCTTCGCCCGCCGCACGAGCGAGCCGGGGCGGCACCGCCGCGGGTGAGACCGGGCGGGTTCGCGCGGGACTGATCGATTAGGCTCCGAGCATGGCCAAAGAACGCTCGGCAACCGCCTTCGATCCCACATCCGTGCCGGTCAGGGACGCCTCCACGGTCATGCTCGTCCGGGACTCGGCACGGGGGGTCGAGGTCTTCCTTCTGCAGCGAGTCGTGGGTATGGACTTCGCGGGCGGCATGACCGTGTTCCCGGGTGGTGGTGTCGACGGCAGCGACAGTGAAGCGTCGGTGAGGTGGACCGGTCGCGATGTGGATTGGTGGGCGCAGCGCTTCGATGTCACGTCGGCGCGGGCACAGGCGCTGGTGCTGGCCGCGGTGCGCGAGACCTTCGAAGAGTGCGGTGTCCTGCTCGCCGGTCAGGACCCCGAGTCGGTGCTGGCCGACACCGCACCCCACGCGCAGGCACGCGGACAACTCGAGTCCCGCGCACTGTCCTTCGGCGATTTCCTCACCCGCGAGGGCCTCGTCCTGCGCGCAGATCTACTGCGCCCGTGGGCACGCTGGATCACCCCGCTCGGCGAGCGGAGGCGCTACGACACGCACTTCTTCGTGGCTGCCGCCCCGGAAGGGCAGAACGCCGATGGCGAGACCAGCGAGGCCGAACACGTGCTCTGGCAGACCCCCGAAGAATCACTCGATCACTGGAGGTCCGGTCGGTCGGTGTTGCTTCCCCCCACCTGGGCTCAGCTCACGGAACTGTCGAAGTACGCGACGGTTGCCGAGATCCTGGCGGCCGAACCGGAGATTCCCACGATCCTGCCGATCATGAGCCGGACCGACACCGGGATCCACATCGCGTTCGACGGCGACGAGGGCTACTACGAGGGCGGCGGCCCGCACCCTTGGGCGAATCGCGACGACATCTGACTCGGCTCGTCGAGGCGGCCACCGGCCTTGTCGAGACGGCACAGCTGGGGGCCTCTAGGCTGTGATGCATGGCTGAATTCGTGACACTAGAGGTTTCCGACGGCATCGGCACGATCCGGCTGGACCGCCCCCCGATGAATGCCCTGAACCGTCAGGTCCAGGAGGAGATCCGGGAAGCCGCGCGTGAAGCCACAGTGCGCGAAGATGTCAAGGCCGTGATCGTGTACGGCGGCGAGAAGGTCTTCGCCGCTGGTGCCGACATCAAGGAAATGGCCGACCTGAGCTACGTGCAGATGAGCAAGATCATCGATGATCTGCAGTCCGCCCTCGGTGCTGTCGCCGACATCCCGAAGCCCACTGTCGCGGCACTCACCGGGTATGCGCTCGGCGGCGGGCTCGAGCTGGCACTCGGCGCGGATCGTCGTATCGCCGGCGACAACGTCAAGGTCGGCACCCCCGAGGTGCTGCTCGGGATCATCCCCGGCGGTGGCGGAACCCAGCGTCTTGCGCGTCTCGTCGGGCCGTCGAAGGCAAAGGACATCGTCTTCACAGGTCGCTTCGTCGGGGCCGACGAAGCCGAGTCGATCGGGCTCGTCGACGAGGTCGTCGCACCCGACGCCGTGTACGACGCCGCTCGCACCTGGGCCTCCCAGTTCACCAAGGGTGCGGGCCGCGCACTCGCTGCAGCGAAGGCCGCGATCGATCAGGGGCTGGACACCGACCTCGACACCGGCCTGAAGATCGAGCAGCACGTCTTCGCCGGGCTGTTCGCCACCGAGGACCGTACGATCGGTATGAAGTCGTTCATCGAGAACGGGCCCGGCAAGGCCGAATTCCTGGGCAAGTAATCGCCGGGACGGGCCACTTGTCGAGAGCTTACTGCCGGGTAGGATCTGCGTCATGACTGCAAGCAGGACCGACGGGAACGATCCCGCGCCGAACCCGCACGCTACCGCCGAACAGGTCGCGGCTGCTCTCGAGGACTCCAAGCTCGCTCAGGTGCTCTATCACGACTGGGAAGCCGAGACCTACGACGAGAAGTGGTCGATCTCCTACGACGAACGTTGTATCGACTACGCGCGCGGTCGCTTCGACCTGGCGGCCGGTGAGCAGCAGTTGCCGTACGAGCGCGCTCTGGAACTCGGTTGCGGCACGGGCTTCTTCCTGCTCAACCTGATGCAGGGCGGGATCGCGAAGAGCGGGTCGGTCACCGACCTGTCGCCCGGCATGGTCAAGGTTGCGTTGCGCAATGCGGAGAACCTCGGACTCGACGTCGATGGCCGGGTCGCCGACGCCGAAACCATTCCCTACGAGGACGACACCTTCGATCTCGTCGTCGGGCACGCGGTGCTGCACCATATTCCCGACGTCGAGCAGTCGCTGCGCGAGGTGTTGCGTGTGCTCAAGCCGGGCGGACGTTTCGTCTTCGCGGGTGAACCCAGCACCGTCGGTAACTTCTACGCACGATGGCTGGGTCGCATCACCTGGGAGGCGACCACCACTGTGACCAAACTTCCGTTCCTGAGCGACTGGCGTCGCCCGCAGACCGAACTGGACGAGTCCTCACGCGCTGCGGCGCTCGAGGCGGTCGTCGACCTGCACACGTTCGATCCTGCGGATCTCGAGAAGCTCGCCACCTCGGCGGGCGCAGTCGAGGTCAAGGCGTCGAGCGAAGAATTCGCAGCTGCACTACTCGGTTGGCCGGTCCGCACGTTCGAGGCCGCGGTTCCCGAGGAGAAGCTGGGCTGGAACTGGGCCAAGTTCGCATTCGGTGGCTGGAAGACTCTCAGCTGGGTCGACGAGAACGTGCTCAAGCACGTCGTCCCGCGGAACTTCTTCTACAACGTGATGATCACCGGCGTGAAGCCCGGCAAGTAGTTGGGCTACGAGTTCACGCTCGCCGATGTCGAGTATCTGACGTCGGATCAGGGCGTCGCAGCATTGTCCGCTGTCGACGGCCGGGAACTGTCGACGCGTACGCGCCTGTCGGATATCGGCTGGGCGCGTACGTGTTTCGGCGATCGTGCGGCGCCGCTCGTCGAGACGGTGCTCGCGCGGCGAAAGGCCGCAACCAAACTCGCGGGCGCGCACGGGTGGTTGCTGACCGACGACGCGGTGCAACAGGCGACCCCGTCGCCTGTCGCTGCTCACCGGGCGCGCCGGCTCGCAGGGCGACAGGTTCACGACGTGACCTGCTCGGTGGGAGCAGAGCTGGCCGCGCTGGTCGGGGTGGCCACCACCGTCGTGGGGAGCGACCTCGACGAGGTGCGCCTCGCAATGGCGGCCCACAATGTACCCGCAGCTCATCTGGTGCGAGCCGACGCGCTGCGGCCGGTGACACGCGGAACCACAGTGATCGCCGATCCGGCGCGCAGGTCCGGCGGTCGACGCACTCACGATCCGGCCGCGCTGCAGCCGCCGCTGCCCGACCTTCTCGATGCCTATTCAGGTCGCGATCTCGCCGTGAAGTGCGCTCCGGGGCTCGACTTCGACAAGCTCGGCTGGGCCGGCGAGGTCGAGATCGTGTCGCTCGACTCGGGTGTGCGGGAGGCCTGTCTCTACTCACCCGGCCTGAGTGAGCCCGGGATCCGCCGTCGCGCCGCTGTTCTGAGGTCGGACGGGTCGGCTTTCGAAGTCACCGATGCGATGGACGACGACATCCCGGAAGAGGCGCCGGGGGAGTGGATCATCGACCCGGACGGCGCGATCGTGCGCGCGGGTCTCGTCCGGCACTACGCCGCGACACACGGTCTGTGGCAACTCGATCCACGCATCGCCTATCTCACCGGCGACGCACTTCCCGACGGAGTGCGCGGCTTCCGGATTCTCGAGCAGCTGAAGTACTCGGAGAAGAACCTGCGGCAGGCTCTGACCCGCCACGAGTGTGGTTCGGCCGAGATCCTGGTGCGCGGGGTCGACGTCGACCCCGCACAGCTACGCCCGCGATTGAAGCTGCGCGGCGACCGCGCGCTGAGCGTCGTGCTCACCCGCGTCGGCCGGACACCGGTGGCGTTCGTGTGCACACCGAGTCGCTGACATGCTCGCGGTGCGCACGTGCACTCAGTCCTCGGAGCCGTCCAGCACGTAGATCTCACCCTGCACGGTAGTGGCGACCAACTGGCCGTCCGGTCCGACCGCCGTTCCCACCGAGAATCCGGTCGCCTCGGGGAGTGCCTCTTCATCGAGGGTCTGTCCGTCGGCCACGTCGAACACGAGCGCAGTGAGGCCGTCGTCGCTCTGGGTGATCGTGTAGCCGCGACCGTTCGCCGTGAGCGCCGGGACACCGGCCTGCCGAACATCGTCGCGCTCCCACGCGGCCTCGACGCCGTCGCCGGTGTCGCGCAGGGCGGTCAGTGCACCGGAGGGGCCACCGGCCGACAACACGAGCAGCCCGTCATCGGCGACTGCAGGGCCTGTCGCCGGGGTGAATCCGAGTTCGTGACTCCATCGGGGCTGCCCCGTCTCGGCATCGATCGCCCACAACGCGCCCTCGCCGTCGTGGACGTAGACGGTGGTGGCATCGGCCGAGAGCGCAGGACTTGTCGTGGAGCCGCCCGGAAGATCGACGTTCGACCATTCCTCGGTGACCACCGGGTTGTCGCCGCCCGGGTACCGCAGGGCGACCAGTGCGGCGCGGTCGGCGCCGGTGCGCCACACCGTCGTGAAGATCCGGCCGGTGTCCTGGTCGACGGCGGGGGTGGTCGCGACGGGGCAGTCGGGGGAGCCGCCGAAGCATCCGGCCAGGCCGTGGTCGGGATCCTGACGCGGAATGTTCGTGCCGTCTGCGACTCCGGGGATCGGGACCAGATCGAACAGGGGTGCACGGAGCATCCCGGTCTGCGGATCGACGATGTTGACCTGACCGAAATGGGTGACCACGACGAGGCTTCCGTCGCCTGCGAACTGCACCACGCGGGGAGTGCCGCTCACCGGTATCCGCCACCGGCGCTGGCCGTTCTCGGTGAACGAGTACACGCCACCGGCCTCGCCGACGTACACGTTGGCGACATCGTCCGCCACCGGGCTGATATCCGCCACGGCGGGGCCGAGACGCGTGCACCAGCGTTTGCGCCCGTTGTCCATCTGGTACGAGAAGATGTTGCAGCCCGCGTCGGTGGCCGAGGTGACGGTGATCTGGCCGTTCGTTGCCACGGTCGCCGGTGAACCGACAGCGCCACCGGTCGCCCGCGACCACGACGACGTGACCTCGTCGAGTCCGTCGCTGACGGTCGTATTGCTGTTGCGCGCGTCCGAATGGCGTCCAGGCCACGCGCCCGCGGAGTACGGTCCACCGTTATCGCTACCGCACCCGCTCAACGCCAGTGCTGCCGTCGCCGTCAGCACCGCAGCTCGCCGGGCACCCCGCATCGCTCAACTCCTTCAGGACTGTCGGATTCGACTCGCCAGCGTATCGGGCCGGGTGTTTCACCTGCCGACCGAGGCAGACCGTTACGCTGCGTGCCATGACGAGCATGTGGGGTGCACCGTTGAGCACCAGGTGGCGTGGATCGCGACGCCGCGATCCGGAGCAGGCCCGATTCCTGACACCGGCATCGCTGCGATGGGTGCTGAACAACAAGGCGTACACCCCGTGGTACCTCGTGCGGTACTACCGGCTGGCGAAGTTCAAGCTGGCGAATCCGCATGTGGTGCTGCGCGGGATGGTCTTCCTGGGGAAGAATGTGGAGATCCACGCGACACCGGACCTGGCGCGACTCGAGATCGGCAAGTGGGTCCACATCGGCGACGGTAACGCTATCCGGTGCCACGAAGGATCCCTGCGCATCGGCGACAAGGTCGTGTTCGGCAAGGACAATGTGGTGAACACCTACCTCGATATCGAGATCGGCGCATCGACCCTTGTCGCCGACTGGTGCTACATCTGCGACTTCGACCATCGAACCGAGGACATCACCTATCCGATCAAGGACCAGGGCATCGTGAAGAGCCCCGTCCGGATCGGCCCCGACACCTGGATCGCCGCGAAGGTCTCGGTCTTGCGCGGCACTCGGGTCGGACGCGGGTGCGTCCTGGGAGCGCACGCCGTCGTCAAGGGCGACATCCCCGACTACGGCATCGCCGTGGGATCCCCGGCCAAGGTCGTGAAGAACCGCAAGGACGCGTGGGAGGCCGGCGCCGCTGATCGGGCGGCCTACGTCGCGGCGCTCGAAGACATCGCGCGTAAGAAGGCGGGCGACCCGCCCCTCGACGCGAATCTCGCGCCTTGACAGGCCTAGGAGGAGGTAACGGCCGTGGAGTACGCCGAGTATCGCCGCTACGACGCGGTGGGTCTTGCAGGACTCGTCGCCCGAGGTGAAGTGTCGCCGGTCGAGTTGCTCGATGCAGCACTCGCACGCCTCGAGACTGTCGATCCGACGCTGAACACGGTGGTGCGCCGTCTCGACGAGCGTGCCCGCGTTCGCGCCGACGGGCCCCTGTCGGGGCCGTTCGCGGGTGTGCCGTTCCTGGTCAAGGACCTGTTGCAGGATGTGATCGGAATGCCCACCGGGAGCGGCTCCCGAGCCCTCGCCGAGCTCCCGGCGGCGCAGAACTCCGTGGTGGTCGACCGCTGGCTCGATTCGGGGCTGGTGATCTTCGGTAAGACCAACACACCCGAGTTCGGGGCGAAGGGCATCACGGAACCGGAGGCGGGTGGGGCAACCCGCAATCCATGGAACCCTGAGCTCACACCAGGTGGGTCCTCGGGCGGTTCCGCAGCGGCCGTGGCTGCGGGTGTCGTACCTGTGGCGGGTGCCAACGACGGTGGCGGCTCGATCCGGATTCCGGCGGCATGCTGCGGCCTGGTCGGTCTCAAACCCGGTCGGGGCCTGGTACCCACGGGGCCGGTCGGTGGGGAGCCGCTGCACGGCGCAGTGTCCAACGGTGTGATCAGCCGGACGGTCCGCGACTCGGCCGCGATGCTCGACGTGATGGCCGGAGCCTATCCTGCGGCGCCCTATGCGGTAGGTGGTATTCCCGGTTCTTATGCTGCAGTGCTGAGTACGCCGCCGCGGCGCCTGCGGATCGGCTACGCGACCGCCTCTCCGATCGGTACCGGCGTCGATCCCGAGGCCGTTGCTGCGGTCGACCGCGCGGTGGTGTTGCTCGACGAACTCGGGCACCGGGTGGAACCTGCCGAGACCAGAATCGACGAGCGGCGACTCGCTGCCGACTTCCTGACGATGTGGTTCGCGTCGCTCGCGCTCGAGGTGGACGATGCCCGGCAACGCACCGGGTGTGGGCCGGGTGGGTTCGAGTTCGACACCCGCATGCTGGCCGAACTGGGCCGGTCGGTGTCGGCGCCGGATTATCTTGCCGCGCATGCCCGATGGGCGGATTACATTCGCGACCTCGCTGCGTTCCACGAACGCTACGATCTGCTGCTCACCCCGACCCTGGCGTATCCGCCGGCGCGGGTGGGTGAACTGGCCACGCCGATGTGGATGCGGGCGCTCGGGTCGGTACTCATGACGACCCGGATGGGACGACTCGCGCGCTGGAGTGGGTTGATCGACAAGGTGATCGACGACAATCTCGGTCGCACCCCCTATACGCAACTGGCGAATATCACCGGGCGCCCGGCGATCTCGGTTCCGTTGCACTGGACAGCTGAAGGAGTGCCGCTGGGCGTGCAGTTCGTCGCCCCGCTCGGCGGTGAGGCGCTGCTGCTCTCACTTACCGGCGAACTCGAACAGGCGAGCCCATGGTTCGACAGGCAGCCACCGTTGTTACCTGCACCCGACGTGTACCCGAAATAGCCCCGACCCGGGGAACCGATGGTTCAGCCGCGATCCGGCAGGGGTCGCTGCGGGATCGTCGGCCGCGCCATCGGGTGCCGGACGCGGCGTTTCGCGGCTGCGTACACCTGGACGGTTTCCTCGGCGACCACGCCCCAGTCGAAGTCGTCGGTGAGTCGTTCGCGGGCCGCGCGTGCCCGTTCCTGGGCGGCGGCAGGATCGTCGAGGGTCTCGCGGACCGCGGACACCAGGCCTGCGATGTCGCCGGGCTGGAACGACAGTCCTGTCGCGCCGTCGACCACGGCTTCACCGAGACCACCCGCGGTGGAGGTGACGAGCGGGATGCCCGCTGCTGCCGCTTCGAGGGCGATGATCCCGAACGGTTCGTAGCGGCTCGGCAGGACGATGGCGTCGGCGCCGTGCAGCCACCCGAGAAGTTCTGTGTGGTCGAGGTTGCCCACGAAGGTCACCGACCTGGCGACCCGGTGCAGACGAGCCTGTTCGCGCAGCCACTCGAACTGTGTACCCTCACCGGCGACGACGAGCGTGGTTCCCGGATGCGAGCGTCGGATCTTCGGCAACGCCGCGATCGCATCCTGCACACCTTTCTCGTACTCGAGCCTGCCGACGTACAGCAGCTGTGCGGGCACAGCCCGGGGTTGCCGTTCCCGGTACGACCAGGTGGTGATGTCGATGCCGTTGCGGATGACCGAGATAGTGGACAGCCTGGGGCCGTACAGCTCGGTGACTTCGTCGCGCATGGATGCCGAACACGTGATGAGCGCATCCGATTCGTTGGCCAGCCACCACTCGACCGAGTGCACCTGCCGGTTGATGCGACCCGACAGCCATCCGCTGTGACGGCCCGCTTCGGTGGCGTGCAGGGTGGAAACCAGTGGGACGTCGAAGTATTCGGCGAGGGCGATCGCGGGGTGCGCGACGAGCCAGTCGTGCGCATGCACGACGTCGGGCTGCCAGCCGTCGCCGATGCCGCCGCGGCTGAGCCCGACTCCCGCGCGGACCATCGCGTGTCCCATCGCGAGGGTCCACGCGAGCATGTCGGTGCCGAACTCGAAGTGCGGCGCGTCCTCGGCCACCGCGACGACGAGGACGCCCTCGGAGATGTGGGTGATCGTCGGGTGGGTCGATGCGTCGGTGCCCGTGGGGCGGCGCGACAGCACCACTACCTCGTGCCCGATTGCGGCGAGCTCGGTGGCCAGATGGTGGACGTGCCGACCGAGCCCACCCACCACGACCGGGGGGTATTCCCAGGACACCAGGAGGATCTTCAGTCGCGGGGCGATCGTCGATGTCACAGGGTGCCTCCGTGTCGTCCGGGAAGACGTCGCGCGTCGAGTCCGGGAAACAGATTGTCGGCTCGGTTCCATGCGTCGGCGAGTCGTGCCGCCGCGGAATCGCGACCTTCGGCGACAGCGGCGGCGATCTCCCGCGTCGCGTGGGCGTGCTTGTGTGCGCGGTCGCGTGCGTAGCCCGCTGCGGTGTCCTTGCTGACCATGAACGCCCAGTCGCTCGAGACGGTCATCAGTGCTTCACGAAGAATCTGGTCGTGTACCCGGTTGCGCAGGAGCGGGGCGTTCGATCCGAGTGCGTCGCGGGACTTGTCGACGGTGTCGAGAGCGGTGGCGACGACCTCGTCGTTGAGCTGGACGAGATCGGAGACCTGATCACCGGCCCACACCCGCCAGTCCTTGCCCGACCCCCAGGACGAGTCCTCGAGATCCACCGCTCCGCCGACGTATCCGCGTTCGCGTGCGTCGGACAGCGTGCCCACCTCGATCCCGGCTTCGGGCAGCGCACGCAGAAGTCGTTCGAGGAAGATCGGTCCCTCGTACCACCAGTGCCCGAACAGCTCGGTGTCGAACGCGGCGACGACGAGGGCGTCGCGGCCGATGCGGGCCGATTCGCTTCGCAGCCGCTGCCGGATGGTGTCGACGAAATCCGCGACGTGCCGATCGAGGGCCGCCGACGCGAGGTCGGGGTCGTACGGCGCCTTGTCCTGAGAGGCGACGGTGCGTCCGGTTACGCGTGAGGGCTTGAGACCCGTGTCGTGGCAATAGGTGTGGAAATCGCGATATGCCGAATGCCCGGGGTATCCGGACTTCGGAGACCAGACCCGGTAGGAGACCTGCAGATCGCGGCCGAAACACACGACGTCGGACTCGCGGACGGTGCGTCCGAGTGCGGTGTCTCCGTGCAGTGCCGGTCCGTCGACCATGAAGTGCTCGACACCTGCTGCGGCGTAATCCTTTTCCATGCCCGGGGTGAATCCGCATTCGGGCCCCCAGATGCCACGGGGGGCGTGGCGCCATCGCTGGTGTGCGTCCTCGAGCCCTTCGGACAGCGAGAACGCCCGCAGCCGGGGATCGAGCAACGGCTGGAACGGATGCGCCAGCGGCCCGCCGAGCAGTTCGACGGTGTCGGCATCGATGAGTTCGCGAACGAGGGGTGATCCGCCGTGCCGCCACCGGGTTTCGAACGTCTCGAGCGCCCAGTCGGCGGCGCGGTGCTCACGGGCGCCGAGTGCGCGATAGGACGGCTCGGCCATCCCGGCGGCCTCGTGCGCGCGCAGCTTCCAGTTGCCGAGCCAGTGGTGCATGCCGGTGAGACTGTGCGGATCGTCGAGCTGAGCGGCGAGGACGGGCGTGATGCCGAGGGTCAGCAGCCGTGTGTGCCCCTCGTCGGCGAGGCGGCGAAGGACGTCGACGACGGGCAGATAGGTCGCGGCCCAGGACTGATACAGCCATTCTTCGCCGACCGGCCACCGTCCGTGGTTCGCGAGCCACGGGAGGTGGGAGTGCAGGACCAGGGCGAACATCCCCGGTTCGCGGTTCGCTTCGGGTCTCACGGAGCGGGATCCTTCACCGCGATCGCGACCAGGTCGAGGCTGTCGTCGATGTCCTCGGGGAAGAGTGCGAAGTCGTCGGAGGTGATGGCCGCGACATCGGTGGTCAGATCGTCGGGCCACGGCTCACCGGCGAGGGCGCGTTCGATCTGCGCGTCGATGAACGACCCGCCGTACTTGGCGTCGAGTGCGCGCAGAGTGCTGCCGTGGTGGACCCCGGTCATGAGTTCGACGCGGAAACCCGCGTCCACAAGAAGTTCGGTGAGTTCGGCGGCGTCGAGTTCGCGGGTGTGGAACGGGTTGAGTGGTGTGTCGCGTCCGGGGGAGAAGGTGATCCGATTGGGTGTACTGATGAGCAGTTCGCCCCCGGGCGTCAGAACACGGTGGCATTCCCGAAGGAACTGTGCTTGGTCCCAGAGGTGTTCGATGACTTGGAAATTCACGACCGCATCGACCGATGCGTCGTCGAGGGGGAGTTCGGCGAGGTTGCCTTGGCGGACGTCGACGCGCGGGTACCGGGCGCGGATGTGCGCGACAGCGCTCTCGTCGTAGTCGAGTCCGATGACGCGTGTGGCGACATCGGCGATCATGTCGGCCCCGTAACCTTCGCCGGCGCCGGCCTCGAGGACGGTGCGATCGGCGCATCGCTGCAGCATGTCGCGGTAGACCACTTCGTGGCGGCGGAACCAGTAGTTCTCTTCGGCGATACCGGGGACTGTCCGTTCGCCGGTCAGTGGCAGCTGTTGCGCGCCGTCGGCGCGGACGGTGGAGTCACTCACCGCCCCGAGAGTAGACCCACCGCCTGTGGCGTCGGATTCGGTGGTCCAGATCACAGCCATTTCGCTCCTTGTCTGCGGTTATGGTGAACCGTGAATTCTGCTAAGTTACCACCCAGTAACTTAGCGTTTGGTAACCTGACGCACGCGACGTGCGACAGGCACGATCAGTCGGTTCAGGCATCGCCTCTCCGATCCGAAGCAGCTACACACAGGAGGTCGACGTAGACCCATGACGAACATCGTCGTTTTGATCAAGCAGGTCCCCGACACGTGGTCCGAGCGCAAGCTCACCGACGGCGACTTCACTCTCGACCGTGAAGCAGCCGATGCCGTGCTCGACGAGATCAACGAGCGGGCCGTCGAAGAAGCCCTGCTCATCAAGGAGCGCGATGGCGGCGAGGTGACCGTCCTCACGGCCGGTCCCGACCGCGCCACCGATGCGATCCGCAAGGCGCTGTCGATGGGTGCTGACAAGGCCATCCACCTCAACGATCCTGCTCTCCACGGCTCGGACGCCATCCAGACCTCGTACGCGCTTGCTGCTGCGCTCGGTCAGATCGAGGGTGTCGAGCTGGTCATCGCAGGTAACGAGGCCACCGACGGTCGCGCAGGTGCTGTGCCCGCGATCATCGCCGAGTACCTGGGCCTGCCCCACCTCACCCACCTGCGCAAGCTGACCGTCGCCGACGGTAAGGCGTCCGGCGAGCGCGAGACCGACGAGGGACTCTTCGGCATCGAGGCTCCGCTGCCGGCCATCATCTCGGTCACCGAGAAGATCAACGAGCCGCGCTTCCCGTCCTTCAAGGGCATCATGGCCGCGAAGAAGAAGGAAGTGCAGACGTTCACGCTCGCCGAGATCGGTCTCGACCCGGAGATCTTCGGTGTCGCCAACGCTGCCACCACCGTCACCGGCGTTACGCCGAAGCCCCCGCGTACCGCAGGTGAGCGCGTCGCGGACGAGGGCGAGGGCGGCAACCAGATCGCCACGTACCTGGTCGGCCAGAAGATCATCTGATCGCGCCCCACGGCACACAGCAGACATATCTAGGGAGAGAAGCAAGCAATGGCAGAAGTACTTGTGCTCGTCGAGCACGCCGAGGGTGCACTGAAGAAGGTCAGCGTCGAGCTCATCACCGCCGCTCGTGCACTCGGTGAGCCGTCCGCCGTCGTCGCCGGTCCTGCCGGCACCGCAGACAAGCTGCAGGAAGCCCTCGCCGCGGCCGGTGCCGCCAAGGTCTACGCCGCCGAATCCGACATCGTCGACGGCTACCTGGTGACCCCGAAGGTCGACGTCCTCGCCGCCCTCGTCGAGTCCACCAGCCCCGCAGCGGTCCTCACCGCAGCATCGGTCGAGGGCAAGGAGGTGTCCGGCCGTCTCGCCGCGCGCATCGGCTCGGGCCTGCTCGTCGACGTCGTCGACGTCAAGAGCGACGGCTCGGCCGTCCACTCGATCTTCGGTGGCGCGTTCACCGTCGACGCCAAGGCAAACGGCGAGGTTCCGGTCATCTCGGTTCGCCCGGGTGCCATCGAGTCCGCTCCACAGGCCGGTGCCGCAGAGCGCGTCGACGTCGAGGTTCCGGCGCAGGAAGAGAACGCCGTCAAGGTCGTCTCGCGTGAGCCCATCGTCGGTGGCGACCGCCCCGAGCTCACCGAGGCGTCGATCGTCGTCTCCGGTGGCCGGGGTGTCGGCAGCGCCGACAAGTTCTCGGTCGTCGAGGAACTCGCCGACTCGCTCGGTGCCGCAGTCGGTGCGTCCCGCGCCGCTGTGGACTCCGGCTACTACCCGGGCCAGTTCCAGGTCGGTCAGACGGGCAAGACCGTCTCGCCGCAGCTGTACGTGGCGCTCGGCATCTCCGGCGCCATTCAGCACCGCGCCGGAATGCAGACGTCGAAGACCATCGTCGCGGTCAACAAGGACGAAGAGGCCCCGATCTTCGAGATCGCGGACTACGGCGTCGTGGGCGACCTGTTCAACGTCGCACCGCAGCTGACCGAGGCCGTCAAGAAGCACAAGGGCTGATAGGTCCTTCGCGTAGTACTCCGCGCGGCCCCACCCCGGTGAGTCCAGGGTGGGGCCGCGCGGTTGTTCCACCCTGTTCACGAACGTGACACCGCAGCGCTGCCGTCGTGCAGCACCGCCGCGCTACACCTGCAACATGACCACATCAGCGGTGCTGTCACATACACGAGAATTCACGGTTCCGGTGCTGTCCGGTCCAAGATACTCCCTGAGTATCTCCACCGAGGCACACCACCGGGAAGCAGCGCAGCGGCTTCGGCGCCGGGTGTTCGACACCGAACCCGGTTTCACACTCCCAACGGACGGAAGCGACCTCGACGTCGACCCGTTCGACGAGTTCTGCGACCACCTGCTCGCGCACGAGATCAGCACCGGCGAACTCGTCGGCTGCTACCGGATGCTGCCGCCGCGCGCGGCGGCAGCGGCCGGCGGCTACTACACCGCCACCGAATTCGACCTCTCAGCACTCGACCCCCACGGGCTGCGTGCCGTCGAGATGGGCCGCGCATGCGTCGATGCGGCGCACCGCTCCGGGTCCGTCCTGACCCTCATGTGGGCCGGGATCCTTCGCTATCTGGAACTGACGGGTCACGATCGGGTCATCGGCTGTGTCTCGGTGTCGATGCAGCTGACGCCCGGTGATGCTGTGGGAGTGAACGTCCGCGGCGTTCGCGACATGGTGCTGGGGCGCCACAGTATCGAACCGGAACGGCGCGTCCGCCCCCTGAACCCGGTGGTGGTCGACGGCCGATGCCTCGACGAGGTCGACGAGCCCGCGAGGGTCGTCGTTCCGCCGCTCATGCGTGGATATCTGCGACTCGGTGCCCAGATCTGCGGTGAACCCGCACACGATCCTGAATTCGGCGTAGCGGACTTCGTCGCCATGCTGAGCCTGCACGACGCGAACGTCCGTTACCTCGAACGCCTGCGAGGCGCTGCCGAGAGCAACGAAGCATGACCACGCGCGCGCATGCGTGGATGCCCGCGAGCCCATGCAGCAACGGCTGCCTTCCCTCGACGTCACCCCGGGTCGCATGGCCGACCGTCGTCATGCGTGCCGTCACCGTCGTGATGGTCCTCGCGTGTGCGCCGATCCTCGTGGCGGCCCGACTCGTTCCGCCCTCCGCACGAGAGGCCCTGCTGCGTGCGGGCGCGCGCGGACTGCTGCGATGCGTGGGAATGCGCGTCGACGTCACCGACCTTCGTGACAGACGTGGATACGACGGGGGCCTCCTCGTCGTGGCACCACACGTGTCGTGGACCGACGTGCTCGTGGTCATGGCGGTGGTTCCGGCCGGATTCGTGGCGCGCGCCGACCTCCTCGACTGGGGCACGCTGGGGTCGCTGGCGCGGCGGATGCGGGTGATCCCGATCGAACGCGAACGCCTGCGTGCTCTGCCCGGTGTCGTCGACACCGTCCGGACTCGGTTGGAGGGCGGCGAGCGCGTCGCGGTCTTCCCCGAGGGGACAACCTGGTGTGGTCGTGCATACGGGGGCTTTCGCTCGGCACTGTTCGAGGCGGCCATCGATGCGGAATGCCCGGTACAGCCCATCGGGTTCGCCTACCTCGACCACACCGGGGTCCGGACCACCGGTCCCGCATTCGTGGGTGAGGAGACGATCGGAGCCTCGATCGGCAGGCTCGTGCGCTCGCGGGGGCTGGTCGTGTCGGTGACCGTCGCACCGCTCGAGTGGCCGGGTACCGATCGCCGCGACCTCGCTGCCCGGTGTGAGCGGGCGGTGCGACCGGCCCAACAGGTTGCCGTGCCGCACGTGGTGGCGACAGTGGCGCCGGAAGTGAGCGCACCGTCACCCAGGCGACCGCAACGGTGACCCGACCGGACCGGCTATCCTTGATCGGTCATGACCTTGCCCGCCGCCGGTCCGTCCGGCACCCCGAAGACCGTCTACCTCGACCACGCCGCGACCACGCCCATGCTGCCCGCGGCGATCGAGGCGATGACGCAGGTGTTCGCCACGGTCGGAAACGCGTCGTCCCTGCACGGATCCGGTCGTGCCGCCAGGCGCCGCGTCGAAGAGGCACGCGAGTCGATCGCGGCCGATCTCGGCGCACGCCCCTCAGAGGTGATCTTCGTCTCGGGCGGTACCGAGGGCGACAACCTCGCTGTCAAGGGCATCTACTGGGGTCGGCGTGCACAGGATCCGCGTCGCCGTCGCATCATTGCGAGCGCGGTGGAACATCACGCGGTCCTCGATGCTGTCGAGTGGCTCGTCGAGCACGAGGACGCGGACGTGACCTGGCTGGCCGTCGACGAGAACGGGCGTGTCGATCCGCGCACGTTGCGCGAGGAACTCGAGGCGCACGCCGACGAGGTTGCTCTCGTGACCGTGATGTGGGCGAACAACGAGGTCGGCACCGTGATGCCGATTGCCTCGCTCGCTGCGGTTGCCGCAGAATTCGATATTCCGATCCACAGCGACGCCGTCCAGGCCGTCACGCACCTTCCCGTCGACTTCGCAGACAGTGGTCTGTCCGCCCTCACCGTGGCCGCACACAAGTTCGGTGGCCCCCAGGGAGTGGGTGCGCTACTGCTCGGCCGGCAGGTGCCGTGTGTTCCGCTGGCCCACGGCGGCGGTCACGAACGCGACGTTCGGTCCGGGACCCAGGACACCGCGTCGATCGCGGGCATGGCGACGGCGCTTCGCCATGCGACCACTGAACTGCAGTCACGGAGCGTCGAACTCGAGGTTCTGCGCGACGCACTGATCGCCGGTGTCGAACGGGTCGTGCCCGACGCGGTGCTCAACGGGCCGCGCGGAGCCGACCGCTTGCCGGGCAATGCGCATTTCACTTTCCCCGGGTGCGAAGGCGATTCGTTGCTGATGTTGCTCGACGCTGCCGGGATCGAATGCTCGACGGGTTCGGCATGCACCGCGGGAGTCGCGCGAGCGAGCCATGTGCTGGTCGCAATGGGATGCGACCCCGCCACCGCCCGGGGGTCCCTGCGATTTTCGTTGGGGCATACCACGACCCGAGAAGATATCGAAGTCCTACTCGCGGCGTTGCCGCAAGTGGTGGAGAGAGCGCGCGCTGCCGGAATGGCGAGTGTCGGCGGACGAGGAGGTGACCGGGGATGAGGATTCTTGCGGCGATGAGCGGCGGTGTGGACTCGGCGGTTGCCGCGGCCCGTGCCGTCGACGCAGGTCACGAGGTGGTCGGTGTGCATCTGGCGCTGTCGACGGCGCCGGGAACGTTGCGCACCGGCTCGCGCGGATGCTGCTCCAAAGAGGATGCCGGCGATGCGCGCCGCGCCGCCGATGTGCTCGGAATTCCGTTCTACGTATGGGATTTCGCGGATCGCTTCAAGGAGGACGTGATCGACGATTTCGTTGCGTCCTATGCCGCGGGGCAGACCCCGAACCCATGCCTGCGATGCAATGAGAAGATCAAGTTCTCGGCGCTGGCGGATCGCGCCGTCGCCCTCGGGTTCGACGCCGTCGCGACCGGCCACTATGCGCAGCTCGACGACGGCGTTCTGCGTCGTGCGGTCGACGCAGACAAAGACCAGTCGTATGTGCTGGCAGTGTTGACGGCGGAACAGCTCTCGCGTGCGATGTTCCCCGTGGGCGACACCCCGAAGGAACAGATCCGCGAGGAGGCCGCCGAGCGTGACCTGGCGGTGGCGAACAAGCCCGACAGCCACGACATCTGCTTCATCCCGTCGGGCGACACCCGCGCATTTCTCGGAGCCGAGATCGGTGTCCGGCCGGGTTCCGTCGTCGACGCCGACTCGGGTGAGATCCTCGCCGAACACGAAGGTGTGCACGGCTTCACGATCGGGCAGCGCAAGGGTCTCGGGATCGCCGGACCGGGCGCCGACGGGCGCCCTCGCTACGTCACGGAGATCGAACCCGAGACCGGCACCGTGAAGGTGGGTGGTGCCGAACGCCTGCAGGTGTCGTGGATCAGGGCCGAACGTGCCGTGTGGACATCGGGTTCCGCGCCGGTCGGACCGATCGAATGCGTCGTACAGGTCCGCGCGCATGGAGGCCTCGCCGAGGCGGTCGCCGAAGCTGTCGGCAGCGTCGACGATGTCGCGGACCGCGACGGTGGTATCGAGATCTCGCTTCGCGAACCGCTCACCGGTGTCGCTGCAGGGCAAGCGGCGGTCTTGTACCGCCGCGATCCGGGGGGCGACATCGTCCTCGGTAGCGGCACGATCGCGGCAACCGACACGGCCGGAGAACAGTGACGACAGAGCAGACCGGTACGAATCCCTGGGCGGGGCTTGCCACCGGAATCGGATCATGGCCGGGCACCGACGCCCGGGAAGCTGCCGCGGTGATCATAGGAGAACTTCCGGCGCTGCCGCACGTGGTCGAACTCCCCGCGCGTGGGCTCGGTGCCGACATGATCGGCCGGGCCGGCGCAGTGCTCGTCGACATGCATCTCGACACCACCACCACCGGCTACCGTCTGCGCGGCGGACGGGGTGCGCTCGCCCGTGTTGCCGAGGACCTGCTCGAACAGGATCTCGACGCATTCGAGGAGGCGTGGGAGCTCGCAGGGGCCGGTACCGATCGCACCGTCAAGGTGCAGTCGATCGGACCGTGGACGCTCGCCGCGCATACCGAGCTTGCGACAGGCAAACGCGCTCTCGTCGACCGAGGCGCGGTGCGCGACCTGTCGGAGTCTCTCGCGGAAGGTGTCGCACGGCACGCGGCCGAACTCCGCCGGCGCCTCGGCGTCTCGACCGTCGTCCAGCTCGACGAGCCGGCACTGCCGGCCGTGCTCGCCGGGTCGCTGAAGGGACGCACCATGCTCGAAACCGTGCCTGCCGTGCCCGAACCCGAGGTGCAGCACGTCCTCGATGTGACTCTCGCCGGCCTCGGATCACCGACCGCGGTGCACTGCTGTTCGGGTGGTCTGCCTGCGGACCTACTGCGTCGTAGTATGGCCGTCGCCGTCTCGTTCGACCTCGCGCAACTCACAGCGGCAAATCTCGACGCAGTGGGCGAACTGCTCGATTCGGGTACGACTCTGCTGCTCGGTCTGATACCGACGACCGCGCCGGAGAAGCATCCGACCTGGCAGGAGCTGGCGAAGCCGGCCGTAGCGCTGATCGACCGGCTCGGATTCGCCCGCACCACGTTGCGTTCGGTATCGGTCACCCCCGCGTGCGGTCTGGCCGACGCCGACCCCACCTGGGCACGGACCGCGCTCCGGTTGGCGAAAGACATCTCTGCCGCGTTCACGGAAGACCCCGAATCACTCTGACGAGTCGGTCGGTCCCCTCGACTACGCTTGCAAGCTGTGAGTGAACCGACGGACGTGGCCCCCACAGCTCCAGCAGAAGTGCGCGAGCGCTGGCAGCAGCTCGCGGAGGAAGTGCGCGAACACCAGTTCCGCTATTACGTGCGCGACGCCCCGATCATCTCCGATGGCGCGTTCGATCAGTTGCTCGGACAGCTCAACGCGCTCGAAGACGAGTACTCGGACCTTCGCACTCCCGATTCGCCCACACAGCTCGTCGGTGGCGGTTTCGCCACCGATTTCACGGCTGTCGATCACCTCGAACGGATGCTCAGCCTCGACAACGTCTTCGACGAAGGCGAACTGCGCGCCTGGCTCGCTCGCGTCGAATCCGAGGCCGGATCGGATCTGCACTACCTGTGCGAGGTGAAGATCGACGGCGTCGCATTGAACCTCGTCTACGAGGACGGACGGCTCGTGCGCGCGGCCACGCGCGGCGACGGCCGCACCGGCGAACTGGTCACGCTCAATGCGATGACCATCGACTCTGTTCCGGAACGGCTCACTGCCACAGACGAATACCCGATTCCTTCGGTCCTCGAAGTCCGCGGGGAGGTGTTCTTCCGGCTCGAAGATTTCCAGACACTCAACGCAAGTCTCGTCGCCGACGGTAAGGCGCCGTTCGCCAATCCTCGGAACTCGGCGGCGGGGTCGCTGCGTCAGAAGAATCCCGCAGTGACGGCGAAGCGCCGGCTCGGAATGATCTGTCATGGTTTCGGGCGGATCGAAGGCTTCCGGCCCGAGTCCCAGTCCGATGCCTACGACGCGCTCGCGGCGTGGGGGCTCCCGGTCTCGCCTCACACCATGCGGGTCACCGGCGCCGACGCGGTGATCGAACGGATGAAGTACTGGGGCGAGCACCGCCACGACATCGAGCACGAGATCGACGGACTCGTCGTGAAGATCGACGAGATGGCCCTGCACCGCCGATTCGGCGCGACCTCGCGTGCCCCGCGCTGGGCGATCGCGTACAAGTACCCGCCCGAAGAAGTGACGACGAAGCTCCTCGACATTCGGGTCAGCGTCGGGCGTACCGGTCGCGTGACTCCGTTCGCCTACATGGAACCGGTCTCTGTCGCTGGGTCCACGGTGTCGCTCGCGACTCTGCACAACGCGTCCGAAGTGCAACGCAAGGGTGTGCTCATCGGCGATACCGTTGTGCTTCGCAAGGCCGGAGATGTGATCCCGGAAGTGCTCGGACCGGTGGTCGATCTGCGCGACGGCAGCGAACACGCATTCGTGATGCCCACCGAGTGTCCCGAATGCGCGACACCGCTCGCGCCGGCAAAGGAGGGCGACGTCGATCTACGCTGCCCGAACCAGCAGTACTGCCCGGCCCAACTACGTGAGCGGGTGTTCCATGTGGCGGGGCGCGGCGCATTCGACATCGAAGCCCTCGGCTACGAGGCGGCGACGGCACTGCTCGAATCCGAGGCGATCGGCGACGAAGGCGATCTGTTCTCTCTCACTGCAGAAGATCTGATGCGCACATCGATCTTCAAGACCACCAAGGGCGTGCTGTCGAAGAACGGTGAGCGGTTGCTGCAGAACCTCGAGAAGGCGAAGGAGAAGCCGCTCTGGCGCGTCCTGGTGGCTCTGTCGATCCGGCACGTCGGCCCCACAGCAGCACGCGCCCTGGCCACGGAGTTCGGCAGCCTCGACCGTATCCGGTCGGCGTCACTCGACGAGCTTGCTGCGGTCGAAGGTGTCGGGGGCACGATCGCGACCGCGGTCGTCGAATGGTTCACCGTCGACTGGCACGTCGCGATCGTCGACAAGTGGGCCGCGGCGGGTGTGAGTATGGAGGACGAGCGCGACGAATCCATCCAGCGCACCCTCGAAGGCATGTCCATCGTGGTGACCGGCACCCTGGCCGGGCTTTCTCGCGACGAAGCGAAGGAAGCGATCCTCGCCCGCGGCGGGAAGGCCGCGGGATCGGTGTCGAAGAAGACTGCCTTCGTGGTGGTCGGCGACAATCCGGGGTCCAAGGCCGACAAAGCCTCCGACCTGGGCATCCCGATTCTCGATGAGGACGCGTTCCGCGTCGTCCTCGAGCAGGGACCGGAGGCGGTGCTCGGCTCGTCGGAGGAATCCGAAACCTGACGCTGCGCGGTGTCAAGGTGCCGATGAGGGTGCCGGTGCAGATGTGTGGGCTCTGCCCAGGAAGACTGCAGATGCCAGAAGGAAGCACAGCGCGCCGACGAATGTTCCGAAGTTCGCGAGACTCGGATCCAGGGTGTTGCCGTTTCCGAGGACGAACGAGCCGACGGCCGATACACCGAAAGCGATCGACCCGAGCATATTGAGCCACACGCTCTGCCAGTTCTTCGACCGTGGTTCCCAGTACGACTTCGAGCGCCACAGGATCAGCACCGCGAGTGCGCTGGAGACGAGGAAGCACAGCGACCCCTCGAGGTTCGGGTTCCACACCAGGTGCATCTCGCCCTTGACAGTGTGTGCGTGCAGCGCCGCGCCGGTACTCACATTGAACAGCAGGGTGCCGAGAAACTGGATGATCGCCGAGAGCCACTCGGCGCGAATCCCGACGCCCTGCTCGTCCGAAACGGTCGCGTTGCCGCTCAATATCAACTGTACGAACGCAGCGCCGGTGAAGAACCACGAGCCGACGAAGAACGAGGTATTTGCACCCGCGGTACCGAGCAGGTGCGCAACGCCAGGGGCCGAACCGAGTGCGAAGAGGAAAGCTCCGACAACGAATCCCCACGACTGCATGCGCAGAGTTGGACGGATCAGCATGGCGGCAGTGTAGAACACGGCAGAGCGCGATGCATGGAATACGTTGGCGTGCATTCCAGGTCGAAAATCCCAGTTCGGGTGCACTTATCCGCCACCGTCGGCTGAGGGTGAAGTGGGAGGGTGAATTCTCTCGGTGGACGGTTCGATCGCGCGCGCGCCGGGAGTATCCGGATTAACGTCCGGCTCATGACGGCAACCCCGGAAACCGGTAAGCGCCTGTTGTTCCGCAATGTTCGCGTGTTCGACGGCCACTCCGGTGACCTGCTCGGCGGCGACGTACTGATCGACGGCGACAGAATTACGGCAGTGTCGGAGTCGCCGATCGGCGACGAACCGGGCCGCGAAACCCTCGTCGTCGACGGTGGTAATCGAGTGCTGATGCCAGGGATGAGTGATGCCCACGTGCACCTCGTCGGGAATGCCAATTCCTACGTCGACATGGTGATGGGTTCCGAATCGCATATCGCGCTGAACGGGCTCGCCGAGGCGAAGAACATGCTGCACCGAGGTTTTACCGCAGTGCGAGACATGGCGGGAGACACCGGCAGCATCAAGTCGGTGATCGACCGGGGGCTCTTCGAAGGCCCTCGCATCTACCCTTCTCAGGCGGCCCTCTCGCAGACCAGCGGTCACGGTGACTTCGGTTTCGTCTACCAATGCCCGACCGCGTTCGGAGGCGACCAGAGCCGTGCCGAACAGATCGGCTTCATGCGGGTCGCCGACGGGGAGGATCAGGTTCTCGCGGGCGTGCGAGAGCAACTGAAGAAGGGCGCCTCGCAGATCAAACTGATGGTGGGTGGTGGCGCAGCATCGATGTACGACCCGCTGTACACCGTGCAGTTCATCGACAAGGAACTCAGAGCTGCGGTGAATGCGGCGGCAGACTACGGCACGTACGTCGCGACCCATGTCTACAATGTCACCGGCATCCGACGGGCACTTGCTGCTGGGGTGAGGTCCATCGAGCACGGCCACCTCGCAGACGAGGAGACCATCGCACTGATCGCCGAGAAGGAAGTATGGCTGTCCATGCAGCCCTTCGCGCTCGGTGATCATCACTATCCCGATCCCGATCGTGCAGAGAAGGACCGCGAGATCTGCACGGGTGTGGACCACGTCTACGAATGGGCGAAGAAGCACGGCGTCAAGACCGCGTGGGGTACCGATCTGTTGCTCGAGCCGCAGATCGCGCCGCGGCAGAGTGAGATGGCGGCTCGCCTCGGAGACCATTACACGAACCTCGAGTCGCTGAAGATGTTGACCTCGGGCAACGCCGAACTGTTCCGACTGGCCGGCGAGCGAGATCCATACCGCCAGGCGGAGTTCGGGATTGTCCGGAAGGGTGCGTGGGCCGACGTCCTGCTCGTCGACGGGAATCCACTCGACGACTTGAACCTGCTCGCAGATCCGGGAAAGAACCTGTCGGTCATCGTCAAGAACGGTCAGGTGGTCAAGAACCAACTCTGACCGAGGGTGCCTTCGGGGGCCGCAGCGACTCGATGATCGACGCGAAAGTGTGGAATGTGTAGTGGCCGATGCATATCTCGATGAATACGGATCCGAGGATTACGGGCGTGCCGATGACCCTGCCATCGACGAATCCGCGTGGGCGGAAATCCCGGGCAGCCTCGTCTCGGCCCGGGGGATCGAGCTTCACGGCCCGTGGGGGCGGGTGTTCGGTCCTCTCGACCTGGATATCGACGTCGGTGGGGTGACCGTGGTATCGGGGCAGGCCGGCGCGGCGCGCACCGCGCTGCTGATGGCAATGTGCGGGCGGATGCGGCTCACCCGAGGTTCGCTCACCGTCCTCGGATTCGAGAACGAGCCGAGGAAGGTGTTCGACCGATCGGCGATTGCATGTATGGACGAACTCGATGCCGTGCAACCCTCGGTGACCGTCCGAGACCTCGTCACCGAGCAGAAGCGCTGGGATTCGCCGTGGTACAAATTCGTTCCACGCGTCGACGATGCCGGTGTGGCCGACATGTGCGCCGAGGTCTTCGGTGATGTCCCGCTTCCCGGCCTCAATGCATTCATCGACGATCTGCCGGAGATTCAGCAACTGCTCCTGCGGATCGCGGTCGCCAACACGCGAAGGCCCCCGCTTCTGGTGGTGGGGCGCGTCGACAAGATCGCCGACGATGTGGAACGCGGGGTCTTGGTGGAACGACTGGTCGCACTCGGAGAACGACAATCGGTGATCACGGCCGACGTGAATCCGGTGAAGCCGGGGGCCGGAATACGGGCGACAGTCGATCTTCACGGACTGCTCGGTCCCGGCGACATCGGCGTCATGACAGAGGGGAGGTGACCGATGCTGGCAGGAGTCTCTCTCGGCAGCGATTCGAAACGATACTTCCGCGGCACCATGCCGCGCATCGCGATCGCCACCATCATCCTCATGCCGCTGCTGTACGGCGCCATGTATCTGTGGGCCTTCTGGAACCCGTTCGGTGCGGTCGACAAGATCCCCGCCGCGATCGTCAACAACGACACCGGGATGTCTTCGACCGGTGAACAGGTGGATGCCGGCGACCAGGTCGTCAAATCGCTCATCGCGTCCGGACAGCTGGACCTGGACGAAGTATCGGAGAGCGAGGCGGTCGACGGTCTCGCACACGGAAAGTACTACTACACGATCACGATTCCCTCGAACTTCACCGCGGCCGTGGAGTCACCCAACGGTGACAATCCCGAGAAAGCGAATCTGACCTTCACTTTCAACGACGCGAACAACTATCTGGCCACGATCATCGGGCAGGACGCGTCCGAGCAGGTCATCAGCCAGGTCAACTCGACGATCGGCGCCCAGGGGGTCGGCCAGGTCCTCACCGGCCTGGAGTCGGCGGGTTCGGGTCTGAAGCAGGCAGCCGACGGTGCCGGCACTTTGGCCGGCGGCGTCGACACCGCGGCGAGCGGTGCAGACCAGCTCAGCTCGGGTGCCACCGAGCTGGCAGACAACATGGTCACCGCGCGCGACGGATCCGCTCAGCTGGCCGCGGGGACCGATGAGCTGGCCACCAAGATCGATGGTGTCACCGAGCCGTTGCTCAACGCACTCGACAGCGGTGAATTGGCGGGTGTCGCGACTCGGGCCTCGCAGATTCGAGCGGACCTCGTCGAGCTGGAGAACCGGATACCCGAGCCCGCGCAGGCCTCTGCCGGTGCAGCGGTGCAACAGGTGATCGATATTCTCGGACAGAGTCCCGACCCGATCGTCCAGCAGGCGATCGCCGCGTTGACTCCGTTCACTCCGCAGGAGGTGGTCTCCGATACGGAGGCATTGCGTGCAGAGATCGTCCGGTTGCAAGGCGACGCTCGTACACTCGAGTACGAGCTGAACGATCCGAGCAGCCCGCTGCAGAGTGGCCTTGCGATGTTGCAGGGTGGCGGACTGGCAGCCGACATCCGCGAGTTGCAGAGCGGTGTGAACGAATTGAACTCCGGCGCAGCTACACTGCATTCGGGTCTGATCGAATTGACCGACGGCAGTGTCCAATTGTCGGACGGTGCCGGGCAACTCTCATCCGGCATGGTGGAACTGCAGTCCGGTTCGCATGAACTGGCGGATGCGCTTTCCCAGGGAGCACAGCAGGTGCCGAGCTGGACCGATCAGCAGCGCACTGCAACAGCCGACACGCTGTCGACGCCGGTAGCGCTGCAGCAGGACACCACCAACGAGGCATCGACGTTCGGTACCGGTTTCGCCCCGTTCTTCCTGTCGTTGGCCCTGTTCGTCGGCGGTATCATCACGTGGATGCTGCTCACTCCGTTGCAGTCGAGGCCGACGGTCGGCGGCCTCGGGCTGTATCGGACGGTCCTCGCGTCGTATTGGCCGGCATTGCTCGTAGGCGTTCTCCAAGTGATCGTCATGTATACGGTCGTGCATTTCGGTGTGGGCCTCGACGTCAAACACGTGGCCGGAACGATCCTCTTCCTGATGCTGGTCTCAGCGACGTATCTGGCGATGATCCAGGCATTCAACGCGGTGTTCGGTGTCGCAGTCGGACGCGTCGTCACTCTCGCGTTCCTGATGCTGCAGTTGGTGTCGGCGGGCGGAATCTACCCTGTTCCCACCACAGCGAAGCCGTTCCAGTACATCCACCCGTTCGATCCGATGACCTACACGGTGAACGGTCTCCGGCAGCTCACCGTGGCCGATCAGATCGATTCGCGCTTGTGGATAGCGATCGCGGTCCTCGGGGGCATTCTGCTCGCGTCGTTGTCCGCGAGTGCACTCTCGGTCCGGCGCAATCGCCGTTACACCATGGAAAGGCTCTACCCGCCGATCGAGGTGTGACCGGAACGACCGGATCGGACGAGATCCAGTTTTCACAGTTGTCATCGAATCGGACGAGTGTTCGATGCGTCATGAATCGGAGGAAGAGATGTCAGACCATATTGCCGCTCCCGCAGAGACGCTCGCGCCCGCGTATACCGGCAGGCTCGGAACCGATCCGATACCTGCGTTGCGGCTGCCGGAATCCGAAACCGAACCCGAAGCGGCATATCGGTTCATCCACGACGAGTTGATGCTCGACGGAAGTTCGCGCCTGAACCTGGCGACCTTCGTGACCACGTGGATGGATCCACAGGCCGACCGCCTGATGGCGGAGACCTTCGACAAGAACATGATCGACAAGGACGAGTACCCGGCGACCGCGGAGATCGAGACCCGGTGCGTCAACATGGTTGCCGCACTCTTCCACGCCGAGGGTCTGTCCCCGACGGATCCGGCAACTGCGACCGGTGTATCGACGGTGGGATCCTCCGAAGCAGTGATGCTCGCGGGGCTCGCACTGAAATGGCGGTGGCGGCAGGCTCGTGACGCCGCGGGAAAGGACTCGACCAAGCCGAACCTGATCATGGGCAGCAATGTCCAGGTGGTGTGGGAGAAGTTCTGCCGCTATTTCGATGTCGAGCCGAAGTACCTGCCGATGGAACCAGGCCGATATGTGATTACTCCGGAGCAGGTCCGCGAGGCCGTCGACGAGAACACCATCGGTGTGGTGGCGATTCTCGGAACGACGTTCACCGGAGAACTCGAACCCGTCCAGGCCATTGCCGATGTTCTGGACCAGGTCGCTGCGAACGGGGGTCCGGACGTCCCGTTGCACGTGGATGCGGCGAGCGGTGGATTCGTCGTGCCCTTCCTGCATCCTGAGTTGAAGTGGGACTTCCAGATCCCTCGCGTAGTCTCGATCAATGTCAGTGGCCACAAATACGGCATGACATATCCGGGTATCGGGTTCGTGGTCTGGCGCTCGAAGGAATGCCTTCCCGAGGACCTCGTGTTCCGCGTCAACTACCTCGGAGGTGACATGCCGACCTTCACTCTGAACTTCTCCCGTTCCGGAAATCAGGTGGTCGGCCAGTACTACAATTTCATCAGGCTGGGTGCAGCCGGGTATCGGCAGATCATGGAGTCGTTGCGCGACACCGCACTGATGCTGTCCCAGCAGATTGCCAAGATCGACAATATGGAGATCATCACGGATGGATCTGCGATTCCGGTGTTGTCGTTCGAGGTAGTCGACGATCCGGGTTTCACCGTATTCGACATCTCGCATGAACTGCGCGCCCGCGGCTTTCAGGTCCCGGCGTACACGATGCCGGCGGATGCCGAGAATGTCGCCGTGCTGAGGATCGTGCTGCGTGAAGGTTTCAGTCGCGACCTCGCATACAAGCTGGCAGAGGCGATCGAGGACGTGGTCGAGCGTCTGCGCGAGGGTGTGGGTAGAGGACATACAGCACGAGGATTCGCGCACTGAGTCGACGGGCCCGGGTAGAAGGAGGCGGGGAGTCGACGGAGGCGAGGAATCCGGTGATGTCCGTAGCGCTGCGGAATTCTCGGGGCGCTGATAAAGTCACGGAAGTCGGATTATCTCGGTCCAGCGCCTGAATTGTTCTGCTGGACCGTTGATCTGTGGCGATGTCGGGCGCCCAGTATCGGGGAGGGCAACGATCGGTGCCGAAAACACTGCCATTGTTTCGTGACCGCTTGTTTTCGATGCTGTCGAGTTCCGCGCGTGTGGTCATCGTGCACGGCAGTCGGTTCTCGGGAAAGACCACTCTGGTCCGTACCTGGCTCATGACCGATCCGGTCCCGGATCGTCTTCCTGTCTTCGTTCCGTCGCCCTCACGTGGTGTCACGAGCAACGAGTACTGGGGTCGGGTGTTGTCTTCGGTGTGCGCATACACCGGCACGCCGCCGCCGAACAGTGGCAGTGACAATTTCGATACTCTGTATTCGATGCTGATGGCGCAACATTGTGCATCAGTTCTCGTGCTGGACGGCATCGATGAGGTGGATTCGGTGGTGGCGTGCATCGAGCGACTTCTCGATTGCGGTGCGGTGTCACAGATCATCGTGACCACCAGGACTGCACGCTCGTGGCCCCGACTCGTCGATTCCTGTCCGAATGGGATGGTGATCTCCTCGGACGCGCTTGCATTCACCGAGGAAGAACTACTGAAATTCTTGCGGGTGTCAGGGGTTCCGCACGGGATGCGAGTATCCCGGTGGATCACACAGCGGATCGAGGGGCAGGCGGCACTGTCCTCGAGCGTCTGCCAGGCGCTGATGGACAGTGGCCTCGAGTTCTCGGAGGCTTCGCCCCGGCTTGCCCGTCTCGTCGACACCGCGGTCGACATGCTCGTGTCGAACGCGGTGTCGAGCGATCCCGTTCTGGAGCCGATGTTGCGGTCGATTCTGAAGTACGCCGAGGCCGCGACCCTTCCGGTAACGCCCGAATCCGTCGGTTTCCTCGACATCCTGGAGTCGGCGGGGATGGTGGAGTCGGAGTGCTCCAACGGCGGGTCGTCGCGCAAGTTCCCGGGTGCCGTCCGTGCATCCCTGGTGCGCTCATCGGTGGTCCTGCACCGTAGTGGAGTCATGGCTGCGTCGACTCCGAACCGGTCGGAGATCCTCGACACTCCGGCCGTACGCGCATTCGAGGCGCCTGTAGCTTTCACGGAGGAACATACGGCAGCGATCACGCGCGCGGTGACGCTGCGCAGGGGTGGGCATTGTGTGGAGGCGGCCGCGATCTGCGACACGGTTGCCTCCGGAACCTCACCTGTGTTCGAGGAGTCGGACGATGCCGCGAGGCGCTCCGCCGCGTGCTCCTATCTCCAGATGGGGATCACCTATCTTCTCGCTGATCGTCCGGACGATTCGACGCTCATGCTTCGGCGAGCTCGGGATGCCGGGGCGGGAATGTCCGTCGAGCGAGTTGCGGCCGGCACGCTGGCCCTCATTCATGCAGTGCGCGGCGCAACGATCGATGCTCAGCGCTGGATCGAAACCGAGCGGCAGCATCTGGAGTACCCGGAGCCGGTCGGGGCCCAGGCGAAAACACCAGGCCTGGTTGCTTCCGCCCTTGTTGCTCTGGACCGACTCGCGCCCGACGAGGCGTTCGGCATGCTCGTCGAATTCGGTACCCCCCAAGAGGACGAAGAGTTTTGGGCCTTCGCGTTGTATGCGAGTGGGCAGTACGCGTTGCTTGCAGGCCTGTACGCGGATGGACTCCAGTACGTGGAATCCGAGCTGCAGTCGTTCGCGCGGTTGTCCACCGGTATCTCCGGGCAACTCCTGCTCGCCGTCCGGGCCGATCTCAATCTGGCTCTCGGGCGCGCCGATGTGGCAGCCGGGTTGGTGGGGCGGTCGGCCGATCCGCACACCGCTGCCGTTCGTGCTCGGATCTGTTTGCTCACAGGAGATTTCGTCGGTGCCGAAACGATCGTCCATCAATACGGAGAGGACCCGCACTGTCCGCTCCGGGTGTCCATGGAGCTGTTCGTGATCGGTGCCGCTGCGGCCTGCGCACGGGGACGTCGGAGCGAAGCGCGCCGTCACATCGCTGATGCCGCCACGCGGTCCCGTCGGACCGGGGCGCTTCGACCGTTCACCGGTCTGCCTCCGTCGATGATCAAGGAGGTCGCGGGGCTCGGCATCGAATTGCCCGTCGACCTGAAACAGATGGCAGCCGAGTTCGCCACTTTCCGCCCGTCTCGTCAGATAGTGCGACTGACACCACGTGAGCGGGAAGTGCTCGATGCGCTTCTGTCCGGTGGCAGTATCGGAACGATCGCCGAGTCCCAATTCGTCAGTCTCAACACTGTGAAAACGCAATTGCGTTCGCTGTACCGCAAGCTGGGGGTGAACTCGCGCAGAGACGCCGTCGCGGTGGCGCGTCGCGTGGTTCTCGTCTGAGGTTGCAAAGCCGACGCGATCACCTGACGTGGCAGTGCCCCCTGACTCGATCGCATTCCATCGGTCAGGGCCCGTCAGCCGAGCACCGTGCCGATGATTCCCGCGAGATAGCCCATTCGTGCAACCTCGGACGGCCGGAACTCCGGACCACCCGGCCTACCCAGCATCAGCACACGGTCCGGCCTACCCAGTGGTGCCGCAGCAAGCATGGTGTCCATGTCTCGCCACAGTTGGGGCACCCAGCCGGCTTCGTGGTCGAGCAGCGTCGGCTTCTCGAGGGGCATCCACGGAGTGTCGGCCGGCCGGGTTTCCGGGGCGCCGGGACTTCCGGCGATTCGATACGGGCCCTGTGGTCCGATCCCGATGACGGTCGCCCAGCTCACACGCAGGACCCGGGGAGCGCCGTCCACGAGGACCTGGAGGCGGTCATCGCGCGCTGCCGACACCTGATCGATGAGTTCGAGTTCGCGATGGGTGTCGAGAATGCCCGCGTAGGGACGGATCGAGTCGACCGTGACGCCGTCGAGTGCTTCGGCTGCCGTGATCAGGGTGTCGGGGAGTTTGCCCGGTTCGACATCGACGACGAGGTCGTCGATTGCAAAGCCGGCTCCTCGATCGACAACGTCGAGCGACAGGATGTCCGCGCCGACCGAGCCCAGAGCCAACGCGAGCGCGCCGAGGCTACCGGGACGGTCGGGAAGCTGGACACGCAGCAGGTACGACACGTGCGTCCTTTCCCACATTCCTCGCCGACGCGTGAACACCCGCCGGCCCAGGGGTGCAGGTCGCGTCCACTACAGCAGCAATCAGAACCCCCGGCGTCGTCCATCTTTTCACCCTCGCGGCGTGCATAGGGACGCTCGGCCGGGGAATCGTGACGTGACGGAGGAAAACACCCGGTCATCGGTGGCGTCTTCACACGAACGCAACAAGGGTTTCTCGCGTACGCAACGCAGCGGGCACCTACGGGTACCGGCCGAACCGAGTACACGGCCGTGAACGTGGGGCATTACCCTGGACAGGACGTTCGAACGCCAGATGATCCATCACCACTGGAAAGGGGCCACCTACGGTGCCTGCCATTTCCCGTGACGAGGTTGCGCACCTCGCCCGGTTGTCCCGCCTTGCGCTGACCGATGCGGAACTCGACGAGTTCTCCGGCCAGCTCGATTCCATCCTCAGCCATGTCAAGGCGGTGTCCGAGGTGGCCGCGGACGACGTGGCACCCATGGCGAACCCGAACGCCGTCACCAACGTCACCCGCTCCGACGTCGTGTTGCCCGGACTCACTCCGGACGAGGCGCTCTCCGGTGCGCCCGCCGTCGAGGAAGGTCGCTTCGCCGTTCCGCAGATCCTGGGAGAGGGCGAATGAGCACCGATCTCACCAAACTCGACGCCGCGACGCTCGCGTCCCGCATCCACGCCGGCGAGGTCTCCTCTGTGGAGGTCACGAAGGCGCATCTCGACCGGATCGCAGAGGTCGACGGTGACTACAATGCGTTCCTGCACGTCGGATCCGAGCAGGCACTCGCCGCCGCGGCCGACGTCGATCGTGCGGTTGCCGCCGGTGAGAAGCCGACGTCGGCTCTCGCGGGCGTTCCGCTCGCACTCAAGGACGTGTTCACCACCACCGACATGCCCACCACCTGCGGGTCGAAAATCCTGGAGGGCTGGGTGTCGCCGTACGACGCGACACTCACCACGAAGCTTCGCCAGGCGGGCATCCCGATTCTCGGCAAGACCAACATGGACGAGTTCGCGATGGGTTCGTCCACCGAGAACTCCGCGTACGGGCCCACCCGTAACCCGTGGGACACCACCCGAATTCCCGGTGGATCGGGCGGCGGTTCCGCTGCGGCTCTCGCGTCGTACCAGGCACCGCTTGCGATCGGCACCGACACGGGTGGTTCGATCCGTCAGCCCGCGGCCGTGACCGCGACGGTCGGTACGAAGCCCACGTACGGAACGGTCTCCCGGTTCGGTCTCGTGGCGTGCGCATCGTCGCTCGATCAGGGAGGCCCCTGCGGGCGCACCGTGCTCGACACCGCGCTCCTGCACGAGGTGATTGCCGGTCACGACCCCCGGGACAGTACCTCCGTCGTCGCCGCGGTCCGGCCCGTGGTCGACGCCGCACGACAGGGTGCGGCGGGTGATCTGAAGGGCGTGAAGGTGGGTGTCGTCAAGGAGTTGCACTCCGACAGCTATCAGCCCGGCGTGATCTCGTCGTTCGATGCGGCCGTGGAGACCCTCACGAAACTCGGTGCCGAGGTCGTCGAGGTGTCGTGCCCGAACTTCGAATATGCACTCGCGTCGTACTACCTGATCCTGCCGTCGGAGGTGTCGTCCAACCTCGCTCGCTTCGACGCGATGCGGTACGGCATGCGCGTCGACGACGGTTCGATGAGCGCCGAGCAGGTCATGGCCGCGACCCGCGCTGCCGGGTTCGGCAAGGAAGTCAAGCGCCGCATCATGATCGGCACCTACGCACTGTCGTCGGGCTACTACGACGCCTACTACGGCCAGGCGCTCAAGGTGCGTTCGCTCATCGCGCGGGATTTCGACAAGGCCTACGAACAGGTCGACGTCCTGATCTCGCCCACCAGCCCGTTCACCCCGTGGAAGCTCGGTGAGAAGGTCGACGATCCGCTCGCGATGTACCTGTCCGACCTGTGCACGCTACCCACGAACCTCGCGGGGCACTGCGCGATGTCGGTGCCGTCGGGCCTGTCGGCCGACGACGGCCTTCCCGTCGGGCTGCAGATCATGGCTCCGGCACTGGCCGATGAGCGGCTCTACCGTGTGGGCGCTGCATTCGAGGCTGCGCGCGGACCGATCCTCGCCTGACGCCTGATTCACCGACCGGCGGTGCCGTGGGCAAATGCCTACGACACCGCCGGTTCGCACTGCGCCTGCTCGGGCCCATACCGGTGCCCATGCCCCGCGGCCGAGTCGAGTGAGGTGAACAGATCGACGGTGGTCTGCAGGAACCCGACCACCGGCAGCCACGTCGGTACGGGCGCGTCCTGCACCGCACGCGACAGATCCGGCGGCGACCACAACAGCGACGGCTGCCACCACACGACGGGGTCCGACGTGTTCGCCAGCACCGTCGCCCCGTCGGTGCGCACCGATCCGGCCGGCGGACCCGCCCACAGTGCGTCGCACAGGCCCGGTTGGATGTCGTCGAACGCGGCGCTGCCACCGATCGAACCGAGGCTCTGTCCGTATACGTGCAGGTCGGGTCGCTGATCGGGCGGCATCGTTGCGATGTGTTCGCGCACGGCCGAGACAAGCGCCCGAGCGGACCGGGAGGCTGCGTCGCGGTCGAAGACGAACGTGACCCAGCTCGGTGTGTCCGAGTACTGCTGTGCCGCGATGGCGACGTCGTCGCCCCAGCGGTCCTCGAATCCCTGCACAGCATTGGCATCGACCCACCCCGACCCGGTGGGAACCGCAACGACAAGGTGGTCCCGTTCGAACCCGCCGGTGCGTTCGAGTTCACGGACCGCGAGGTCCGCGCGCGACTGATCGTCCGGGGCTGCAGCCAACCCGACGTAGACCCGCACGGGTGATCCCGAGGATTCGATCGATACGAATCGTCGCCCTTGCGTGCCGAGATTGTTCCAGTTCACCAGTGAGATGGGGGAGCCGGACATCCCGGGGTCGAGCGTGGCTACCGGAGTGGAGGCAGATGCCGTATCCGGCGACGGAGAGACAACCGAGGTGATTCCCCACGCGAGAAGGATCGCTGCCGCCGCCAGCGCCGCGACCGAGCGCGCACGACCGGCCATTCGGATCAGGGCACGGATGCCTGTGGCGCCTCCCACGAGAATCGTTGCCGTCACGACGGATCCGGCGAGGACTTCGAGCCAGTAGTGCAATCCGATCGGTGCCACCTCCATCGCGGCACGAAGTGTGTTCTGCCAGTGATGCGCCCACGTCGCACTCGCCGCGACCATCGCAGTCGCGACTGCTGCTGCGAGCCAGCGGGCCTCCGCCTCGCGTGGACCGTGCTGCGCTCGAACCCGCTGGGGTACAAGGCGTCGACCCAGCGCAGTGACGGCCAGTGCGACTGCGATGAGGACCCCTGAGAGAACCCCTTGGATCAGGGATGCTCTCGGTAGCAGCGACGGTGCGAGCGAGACGGCAACCGCGATCGCCACGGTCGCCGTCGAGCCGAATCGTGGGCCGAAGGTCTTGCGGGGGAGGAGGATACGAGAGTGTCGGGTATTCTCGTCGGGGTCATCCGACGTCGGTGCGGGGTCGACCAGGTGGATCGTCATCGGTTCGTTCTCCTCAGGAAAGTGCTGCCCGCGACCACTGCAGCGCCGGCTGCGGCCAGATACGGCATCGGCGATTCGGATTCAGGCAGGCGGTAACCCTGGCGCCACGAGTTGATCTGCACCGCCGCGGACGCGATTCCCGCCATCACGTCGCACCGGGGTTCCGTGCCGGCATCAGTCATGCACGCGGTATTGAGGTTTCGTTGCAGGTGCGCATCGAGGTCGCGCCGGGCCTGTGGCCCGAGCTCGCCTCCGGTGTCCCGTGCATACCGGAGCAGGTCGTACCCCAGATCGTGCATACGGCACGCGGGCTCGAATGCCGAGGGGAGAGAGACAGGTGACGAGCAGTCGCCGTCCGGGTCGGTGAGTACTCCCTCGGCCGTGGTGCCCGGTTCGATCAATGGTTGGTACCCCATCACCGCGGCGAAGCCGTCCGGGAACGCCGCGAGCGCGCCGGCGGTATCATCGGCGACCAATGCGGTGACGGTGGCCGCAACTGCCGGGTCTTCGGCCGTTGCGGTACTCGCAGGAGACGCGGCGCCGACGCAGAGGGCAGCTCCGGCGCCCAGTAGTACGGCGGCCGCCACGCGGCGTGTTGCGGGTCGGTTGATCATGGTTCAGACGGTATGAACGGCAGCTACTCCGCGGGATCACGCGCCGGGGTGGTTCCGCGGGGGCGCTCTCGCACCGGGGAGTTGCAGCGAACTCACTCTCAGGTATGAGGACAGTCGAGACGCGGACTCCTAGCGTGGAGAGCGTGAAAACGATGATGCGCACCGGAGCTACGTCCGCGGTGACGACCTCGACGAAATTGGGGCGGGGCCGGTGGCCGACGGTCATCGCGGTGGTCGTGACGCTGATTCTGTATTCGGTCGCGTGGCCGACGCTGCAGGTCACACACGACGTGTCGGCACCACTGATGCCCCTCGTCGCCGGATTCGCGGTCTTCCCGTTCGTGTTGGTGTTCAGCCGCCCTGCGCTGGGCTGGGCAGTCACCGCGCTCGCTGCGCTGGTGATCCCATTGGCCTTCGACCGGGTCGGGGACTACACCTATCCCTGGCAGGTCGTGCACATCATCGTGCTTCTCTCGCTCGTCCTGGCCGTGTCCATTCTGGAAGAGATCCGCGTCGTGCTGGTGGTGTGGATCGCGACGGTGTTGCTGTTCTTCGTGTACATGCCGGGGGACGACGGGTGGGGCTGGATGGTCGGGCTCACCGCCCTCGTCGTGTTCGGTCTGCTGGTGCGCTGGCTGGTGATCTCGCGACGGCAATTGGCCCACGAGGAGGAGATCAGTGAACTCGAGCGCGCCCGTCGCGCCGTACTCGAGGAGAAGGCACGCATCGCTCGGGACCTCCACGACATCGTCGCCCACCACATGTCGATGGTCGTCGTGCAGGCGCAGAGCGCCCCCTACCGGCTGACCGACGTCTCCGACGAGGTACGTGCCGAGTTCGACTCCCTCGGCGCGACCGCCCGCGAAGCGCTCAACGAGGTACGCAGCCTGCTCGGTGTACTGCGCAGTGACGGATACACCCCGGAGAACGAACCGCAGCCCGGCGTCGAGCGAATCGGCGAACTGCTTGCCGCGTCGCAACGTGCCGGTGTGCGGCTGAACACCGAGATCACCGGTGAGCCGGTGGGCGTCAGCGACAGTGTGGGCCTGGCGGTGTACCGGATCCTGCAGGAATCGCTGACCAACAGTGCTAGGCATGCTCCGGGTGCAGCGGTCGACGTCCGCATCCGATGGAGCCCCGGCACAGTGGAGATGGCGGTGACCAACGGTCCGCGTACGGAGGCTGTGTCGGCGGTGGTGCCGTCGGATCGGAACGGGGGCAGTGGCATCAGGGGTATGGGGGAGCGCGCCGCAACGGTCGGTGGCCGGCTCGTTGCGCATCCGCGACCCGACGGTGGATTCGAGGTGCACGCGGTTCTGCCGACGGTCGTCGCCGTATGACCTGTCCGCCGTCGTACCCGAACCGCTGCGGGAGCGGCGGCTTCGACATCCACGCGCGCGACGCGAGGTGTAGGAGTTCCTGCCCGTCGACGCCGATACCGGGTGAGTGCGAGAGCCGGTCGGCTCCCACTTCCCACATTCGCTGGGCCCGCAACAAGATCGACTCGCGGCCGCGGTACTAGGCTGTGGCCGTGACCGAGCCGACCTCCCTCAGCCCAGCGTCCGCACCCACCACGGTGTTCATCGCCGACGACCAGGCCATGGTGCGGCAGGGCTTCGGTGCGCTGCTCGCGGCACAGCACGACATCAGTGTCGTCGGCGATGCGCCCGACGGGCGTATCGCGGTCACGGAAGTCGCACGGCTGCGCCCCGACGTCGTGCTGATGGACGTGCGGATGCCCGAGATGAACGGTCTCGACGCGGCGCGTCAGATCCTCGCGGACACGCGAGAGCCGAAGACCCGGGTGCTCATGCTCACGACCTTCGACCTCGACGAGTATGTCTACGAAGCGCTGGGCATGGGTGCGAGCGGGTTCATGCTCAAGGACGCACCGGCCGACGAACTCGTCCGCGCCGTCCGCGTTGTCGCGGAGGGACAGGCATTGCTCGCGCCGACGGTCACCCGCAGGTTGATCGCCGACGTCACCAGTCGGCGTGCGCCTGCGCGTGGTCGCGCCCGTGCGCTCGACGTGCTGACCCCGCGCGAACTCGAGGTTCTCGAACTCATCGCTCACGGCCTGTCGAATCAGGAGATCGCCGCGAAACTCTTCGTCGCCGAGCAGACGGTGAAGACACACGTCGGAAAGGTGCTCGGCAAACTGCACCTCCGCGACCGGGCACAGGCCGTGGTCCTCGCATACGAGTCCGGCGTCGTCACCCCGGGCTGAACCTTCCCGCGCGGTCGTCAGCTTCCCACATCAGCAACTGCTGTCGCGGGAAGCCGGCAGGGTCGCGGGAACTGTGGTGATGTCCGATCGACATGCCGTCGGTGCCCTTAGCGGGCAGGATGTCGATACGGTACGAAGGCGCTCCAGCGGAAGGTTGCGGATGACGAGGATCGGCATTCTCACCAGCGGCGGCGATTGCCCCGGACTCAATGCGGTGATCCGCGGGGCGGTCCTCAAGGGAACCGAGGTGCACGCCCAAGAGTTCGTCGGATTTCTCGACGGCTGGCGAGGAATGGTCGACGGTGACGTGATCCCCTTGGATCGCAGCCGGGTTCGGGGCCTCGCCCAGCAGGGCGGCACCATCTTGGGTACGAGCCGATTCGGCCCGTATCAGGGGCCCAACGGGGGAGCACAGAACATCCAGTCCACACTCGACCGGCTCGGGATCGACGCCGTCGTCGCGATCGGTGGTGAGGGGACGGCCTCCGCATCGAAACGTCTGTTCGAGGAAGGCATCAGGATCGTCGGCGTCCCCAAGACCATCGACAACGACCTCAGCCGGACCGACTACACATTCGGCTTCGACACGGCCGTCGAGATCGCCACGGTCGCGATCGACCGTCTCCGCACCACCGGCAATTCCCACAAGCGCTGCATGGTGCTCGAAGTGATGGGACGGCACGCCGGATGGATCGCACTGCACTCGGGGACTGCAGGGGGAGCACACGCCATCCTCATCCCCGAACAACCCGAGAGCCTCGAGCAGATCTGCGAATGGGTCACCAGCGTGCGCGACCGAGGTCGCGCACCGATGGTCGTGGTCGCCGAAGGCTTCACCCTGCCCGAGATGACGGAGGCCCATTCCACGAAAGGCCTCGACGGATTCGACCGGCCCCGCCTGGGGGGTATCGCCGAGGTTCTTGCACCGCTCATCGAAGAGCTCACCGGGATCGAGACACGTGCGACGGTGCTCGGGCACATCCAGCGCGGTGGCGTCCCGACCGCGTTCGACCGCGTCCTCGCCACGCGGCTCGGGATGGCCGTCACCGACCTGGTGGCAGACGAGGAATGGGGGCACATGGTTGCCCTGCACGGAACCGACATCGCCCGGGTCGGATTCGACGAGGCGCTGGCCGGTCCCAAGTACGTGCCGGACGAGCGCTACCAGGAGATGCGGGTCATCTTCGGGTGACACCGGTCGCCGTCTAAAATCGTCAGCATGACTGCCTCCGTGTCTGCCGACCTGCTCGCCTACGATGACGTGCTCGCGAAGTTCGAGCCAGTGATGGGCATGGAGGTGCACGTCGAGCTCCACACTGCCACCAAGATGTTCTGCCCGTGCCCGACCGAGTTCGGTGCCGAGCCGAACACTCAGGTCTGTCCGGTCTGCCTCGGCCTTCCGGGCGCCCTGCCGGTGGTCAACCAGCAGGCGGTCGAATCCGCGATCCGCATCGGACTCGCGTTGAACTGCTCGATCACCCCGTGGGGGCGGTTCGCGCGGAAGAACTACTTCTACCCGGACCAGCCGAAGAACTACCAGATCTCGCAGTACGACGAGCCGATCGCCACCGACGGTTACCTCGACGTCGTCCTCGACGACGGCACCACCTGGCGAGTCGACATCGAGCGCGCCCACATGGAAGAGGACACCGGCAAGTCGCTGCACGTCGGCGGCGCGACGGGCCGGATCCACGGTGCCAGCCATTCGCTGCTGGACTACAACCGGGCCGGTGTGCCGCTCGTCGAGATCGTCACCAAGCCGATCACCGGCGCCGGGGAACGTGCTCCCGAGGTGGCTCGCGCCTATGTCACGGCCTTGCGCGATCTGCTGAAGGCACTCGACGTGTCCGACGTCCGGATGGATCAGGGCTCGATGCGCTGCGACGCGAACATCTCCCTCATGCCTATCGGCGCAAGGGAATTCGGCACTCGCACCGAGACGAAGAACGTCAACTCCCTCAAATCGGTCGAGGTCGCTGTCCGGTACGAGATGCGCCGGCAGGCAGCGGTTCTCGTCGGTGGCGGCGAAGTGATCCAGGAGACGCGCCACTTCCAGGAAGCCGACGGCACCACTTCGCCGGGGCGTCGCAAGGAAACCGCCGAAGACTACCGGTACTTCCCGGAACCCGACCTCGAGCCGGTCGCACCCGACGCCGCGTGGGTCGAAGAACTGCGCGCGACGTTGCCCGAGCTGCCGTGGCTGCGCCGCGCTCGTATCCAGGCCGACTGGGGTGTCTCCGACGAGGAGATGCGCGACCTCGTCAACGCCGGCGCCTTGGACCTGGTGATCGCGACCGTCGACGCGGGTGCCCCGGCATCCGAGGCACGCTCGTGGTGGGTCGCCTATCTCTCACAGCAGGCCAACACTCGCGGCGTCGAACTCGTCGAACTGCCCATCACCCCGGCGCAGCTGGCGCAGGTCATCGCGCTGGTCGCCGAGGGCACGCTGACGAACAAGCTCGCGCGCAAGGTCGTCGACTACGTTCTCGAAGGCGAAGGCGAGCCCGCGCAGATCCTCGAGGCGCATCCCGAACTCGTGGTCGTGCGGGACGACAGCAAGCTCCAGGCCGCCGTCGACGAGGCCCTCGCCGCGAACCCCGACATCGCCGACAAGATCCGCTCCGGCAAGGTTGCCGCGGCCGGCAAGATCGTCGGGGACGTCATGAAGGCAACCCGTGGTCAGGCCGACCCCGCCCGCGTCAAGGAACTCGTCATCGCCGCGTGCAGCTGATCCGGTGTCGCTAATGTAGCGATCCATGGACGCTGCCGTCGCCACCTCGCTTCTCTGGATCACGGTGGCGGCGGTCCTCGCACCGCTCATCGCCGGTGCGCTGCCGCGTCGACTCGTACCCGAGGTCGTGCTGCTGCTCGTCGCCGGTGTCCTGATCGGGCCGTACGTACTCGAGATCGCGTCGGTCGACAGCGAGATCGAGATGTTGCGCGAACTCGGGCTGGGACTGCTGTTCCTGCTTGCGGGTTACGAGATCGATCCCAAGGAACTGACAGGGCGCGGCGGACGCCGCGCTCTCGTCACCTGGATCGTGTGCTTCGGTCTCGCAGTCGGAGCGGTGGCTGTGCTGGCCGCACTGGGCGTAGTGCACGCCGGAGTCGCCGTGGCGATCGCGCTCACGTCGACGGCACTGGGCACGCTGCTGCCGATCCTCGCCGACCGCGGTCTCGTCGCGACCGGGTTGGGCCGTTCAGTACTCAACCACGGAGCGGTCGGAGAACTCCTGCCTGTGATCGCGATGGCAGTCCTGTTGGGAACCCGTGGAGCCGTCGGATCCTTGATCGTCCTGGGTCTGTTCGCGGTCGTCGCCGCGGTCGTCGCGCTGCTCCCTCGGTGGTTCATGCGAGAAGGATCACAGTTCCTGCAGTTCGTCCGCAGCACCTCGGACACGACTGCGCAGACACCGGTCCGGCTGGTGATGTTGCTGTTGGTCGGTCTCATCGCGGTCGCGGCAGTATTCGATCTGGATGTCATCCTCGGGGCGTTCGCCGCCGGCTTCATCCTGCGACGGGCAGTGCCGCAAGGCGACGAGCAACTCGAGTCGAAACTGGACGGACTCGCGTACGGGTTCATGATCCCGATCTTCTTCGTCACCTCGGGAATGGCGATCGATGTACACGCTGTTGCGGATGCGCCCGGGGTGTTGGTCGCATTCTTCGTACTGTTGGTCTTGGTGCGCGGTGTACCGGTGTTCGTCGCATCGCGTCTCGACCATGCGCCCGACGGCACCCGGTTCGATACGTCGGAGCAGCTGCAGATCGCGTTGTACTCCACGACCGGCCTGCCGCTGATCGTCGCGGTCACCGGCGTGGCGGTGGCGGCGGGGCACATGTCCAACGCCAGTGCGTCGATCCTGGTCGCGGCGGGAGCGATCACCGTGCTGATCATGCCGACGCTCGCTGGTCTGTTACCCGAGCGTCGGGAAACGGTCGGCGCGGACGGTCAGTCGAATCCGCCACCACCGGCAGGGAACTGAATTCGGATGACTCGGTCGTCGTTGGGACCGGGTTCGTTGCCCGACTTGTTGACCGTCGAAACCCACAGCAGCCCATCGGGTCCGGCGGACGCACCACGCAGCATCCCGTAGCGATCTTCGAGCGTCACCGTCGGTGCAGCTGTCACAGCGCCGGTTCCGGGATCGATCGACAGCACCGCGACCGCCTTCCCGCCCGTGAGCGACACCGCGAGACCATCGGGGGCAGCGGCACAGCCGGCGACTCCGGGCTTATCCGGCCAGGTCCAGGCGGGCCCGGAAGCGACCGCGCCGTCCATGCTCACCCGCTGCAACCGGTCTTCGAGCACGGTGCGGTCGGTGACCCACAGGCTGCCGTTCGGATCACGGCACACGTCGCCGGCTTCACCGAGACCGGACAGCGTCACCGTCGGCGCCGCCGGTGCGCCGGGTGCGGGCAGCGGAAGCGACAGCAGCTTGCCGGACAGTGACGAAGGATTGTCCGCAGCGGCCGGATCCCCCGCATTGCCGGTGAGAACCGCCAGTTCGGTCGGCGAGACGAATTCGAGCGCACCCGAGTTCCCGGTGGCGCCGCGCGGGATCCCGGTCAGCACGTCCTTGGGAACATCGCCGGCCGCGATCCGCACGACCCGATTGTCGGACGGGGTGGTGATGTAGGCGTAGAGCAGACGGTCCTCGTTGTAGGTGGGAGACAGGACGACATCGTGCAGCCCACCGTCACCCGAGCCGTCGACGGGCACTGTCGCCACCTCGACGGGTTCCTCACCGACCGCGACTCTCATGATGCGGCCCGTGCGGCGCTCGGTCACGAGCGCGGAATTCTCGTCGGGAAGGGCGATCAGGCCGCCGGTGGTGTCGAGGCATGTCGCGATCACTGCGGGATCGGGATCGACACACGGACCCGGAGGGACGGGCGGTGTGCTCGGAGTGGTGGTTGTGCTGGGCGATTCCTCAGGGCCGACGCCGCCCGCGTCGAACGACGGTGCGGAGGTGAACGGTGTGGTGGCTGCGTCGTCGAATCGTGCGCACGACGGAACGAGAAGTACCCCGATCGCCACGGCCACCGCGCTCGTACACAACTTCCACGAACCTGCCGACCGCGCGCCCCTCGTCATGCAGCAGACGTTACCGGGACGACGCGCGGCGGCGAGTATGCCGGGTACGGGAGGCCCGGAGACCTACCCTGGAAGAGTGACCGACAAGGAGACCGGCGGCGAGCCGGACACGGGTTCGAGTCCCTACGACGATCCGACGCTGTCGATGCGCCGGGATCGACCTTCGATGCTCGAATCCGACGACGACCTCGGCTTCGACAATTCCACCCTGGATGGCTCCGGCCCTGTGTACGACGGTGCGGCGTATGGCGGTGCGGCCTACGCGGCACCCACCGAGCAGATCTACCGTCCCGATCAATCGGGTACAGCCGTGGAGCCCGCACCGGTCGCCAAAGCCCGCCGCGGGACTCTCGACCTGGGGCTTCTGGTACTTCGGCTCGCTGTCGGTGGAATCCTGATCGTCCACGGGCTGCAAAAGCTGGTGGGTCTGTGGGGCGGTCCGGGCCTGGACGGGTACGAGGAGTTGCTCCGTGAGGCGGGCTACCGGCAACCGGGCATACTTGCGATCGTCGGCGCGGCCGGTGAGCTCGCGGCCGGAGCATTCCTCGTTCTCGGTCTGCTCACGCCGCTCGCCGCGGCCGCGATCGTGGCAATCATGATCAACGCGGTGCTGTTCAAACACGAACTCGAACCAGGTGTCCAGTTCTTTGCGAGCGAGCAGTCGGGATTCGAATTCGAGGTGCTTCTCGCTGCAGCTGCGGTGTCGCTCACGCTCACCGGACCGGGAAGGATTGCCGTGGACGGTCCGCGTAAGTGGGCGACACGGCCGTTCGTCGGGTCGTTCGTCGCACTGTTGCTCGGTGTCGCGGCGGGCGTGTGTCTGTGGATCTTCGGTCGCTGAGACCGACCGGACGAGAACAGGCCGCCGCGATCTGATGATCGCGGCGGCCTGTTCGTCTGCGGAGCGGTCTACGGCACCTGCCGGACCGCGCCCTTGTCTGCGGACGTGGCCAGTGCTGCATAGGCGCGTAGTGCCTTGGAAACCGTGCGTTCACGGTTGACGGGCTGCCACGGGCGCTCCGATGCTTCCATCTTCGCGCGACGCTCGGCGAGCACATCGTCATCGACGAGCACCTCGAGCGCGCGGGTGGCGACGTCGATGCGGATCCGGTCGCCGTTCTCGATCAGGCCGATGACGCCACCCGACGCCGCCTCGGGGGAGACGTGGCCGATGGACAGACCCGACGTGCCACCGGAGAAGCGTCCGTCGGTGATCAGTGCGCACACCTTGCCGAGGCCGACACCCTTGAGGAACGACGTGGGATGCAGCATCTCCTGCATGCCCGGGCCTCCCGCCGGCCCCTCGTATCGCACAACGACGACGTCGCCGGGCTTGACCTTCTTACCGAGGATGACCGAGACAGCCTCCTCCTGGGATTCGACGACGAGCGCGGGCCCTTCGAAGTGGAAGAGGTCCTCGTCGATGCCCGCGGTCTTGAGGATCGCGCCGTCCGGGGCGATGTTGCCGCGCAGCACGACGAGTCCGCCTTCGACGGTGTAGGCGTGTTCGACGTCGCGAATGCACCCGCCCGCAGCGTCGGTGTCGAGCGACGACCACCGGTTGTCCGTCGAGAACGGTTCGGTGGTGCGCACTCCGCCGGGGGCGGCATGGAAGAGTTCGAGTGCCTCGTCCGTGGCCTTGCCGGAGCGGATGTCCCAGTCGTCGAGCCACTGGTCGAAGCTCTCGGTGTGGACGGTGTGCACGTCGGTTTCGAGCAGGCCACCGCGACGGAGTTCGCCGAGGATCGCGGGGATGCCGCCGGCCCGGTGCACGTCTTCCATGTGGTAATCGGAGTTCGGCGAGACCTTCGACAGGCACGGCACCTTGCGGCTGATCGCGTCGATCGTCGTGAGATCGAAGTCGACCTCACCTTCCTGCGCGGCGGCGAGGACGTGCAGCACCGTGTTGGTCGAACCGCCCATCGCGACGTCGAGTGCCATCGCGTTGCGGAATGCCGCGGGGGTGGCCACGTTGCGTGGCAGGACCGACTCGTCCTCGTCGCGGTAGTAGCGAAGCGCCGCCTCGACGACGGTGGTGCCCGCCCGCTCGAACAGTGCGCGCCGTGCCTCGTGGGTCGCCAGTGTCGATCCGTTGCCCGGCATCGCGAGCCCGAGTGCCTCCGTGAGGCAGTTCATCGAGTTCGCCGTGAACATGCCCGAGCACGAACCGCACGTCGGGCACGCGCTCCGCTCGACCTCGTCGAGCCCGGCGTCGTCGACAGCTTCACTCGCAGACGCGGAGATCGCGGTGATGAGGTCGGTGGGTGCCTGCGCCACACCGTTCACGACGACGGCCTTGCCGGCCTCCATGGGGCCACCGGAGACGAACACCGTCGGGATGTTCAGGCGCATGGCCGCATTGAGCATTCCGGGTGTGATCTTGTCGCAGTTGGAGATACACACGAGCGCGTCTGCGGTGTGCGCGTTCGCCATGTATTCGACCGAGTCGGCGATGATCTCGCGGCTCGGAAGCGAGTACAGCATTCCGCCGTGGCCCATGGCGATGCCGTCGTCGACGGCGATCGTGTGGAATTCACGCGCGACGCCACCGGCGGCCCGTACTGCGCCGGCGACGATGTCGCCGACGTCCTTGAGGTGGACGTGGCCGGGCACGAACTGGGTGTACGAGTTCGCGATGGCGACGATCGGCTTGCCGAAATCGGAATCGGTCAGGCCGGTGGCGCGCCACAGGGAGCGCGCGCCGGCTGCGTTACGTCCGACGGTGGTGGTGCGTGACCTCAACGGGGGCATGGGCTGACTTCCTTGACGGGGCTGGTGGTACTACGGCGCGTCGACCTGGTGTGCCCGACTGTGCCGGGCTGTTGCCGTATTGGGGGGCGCGACACGAACGAATCTACGCGCGTGTTATTTGCTGTCGGGATCCGACTCCGTGTCGGCCGGTGTATCGGATATCACGTCGCCATCGTCGTTCGATTCGTTTTCCGCTTCGGCGAGCTGTGCCTCCCGGGCCGCCGCGTACGGGTCGGTGATCCGACCTCCGGAGGCCTCGGCGAGTTGCGGCAGGCGCCCGAAGGTGACGACGGGGAGCGCGACCTCGGTGTCGTCCGTGAGGGTCGCGCGTGCCCAGCCGCGCTTGGGGAATCGGATGCCCTTCAGGGAATCCCAGCCGATCTTCGTCGTGGAGAACGTCGCGCGCGCGACGACGCCGTCGGGGCCGACGACGGTGCGTACCCGCAGCACCCAGGCGGCGACGAGGAACGGGATCACCAACATCCACGAGAATGCGGCAGGCCATGCCATCGCGGGGGACAGCACCGCGAGGAGCAGGAGACCGCACGCGAGGAAAGACAGCCGCGAGATCTGAATGACCTGCGTCGTCGGTTCGGTCGTCGGTTCGGGAGTGTGGGAGGATGGGCTCGGTGGCACGGGCTGCTGTGGAGATGACACCTCACCATCTTCTCACCGCAGCCATGGCATCTCACATTCTGGGACAGTAACCGAACCAAGTTGACTGTTGTACTCCACGCGCCTACCGTCGACCGCGTGAATCAGAATGGGTTGCTCGTAATCGGCCGGCGCGTCGTCGCCTGAGCCGCTTATTGCAACTCGCCCACGACGCGCCACCCTCGTACAGCACAATGCTGACGAGGGTTTTTTGTTGCCCGGAGTCAGAATCAGAGGAATTCGTAGTGAGCGCACCAACCGCACGACCTCAACCCTCGCCGCGGAAGCCGGGGTCTGCCACCCCGACCACCGCAGCGGCCGCGACGCAGCCCACCGGCCGACGCTCGGTAGCCCCCGAGCGGGTCACCGGCGCCCAGGCCGTAGTCCGGGCTCTCGAAGAGCTCGAGGTCGACACGGTATTCGGTATTCCCGGCGGTGCGATCCTTCCCGTGTACGACCCGCTCTTCGACTCGAAGGGCGTGCGCCACGTGCTCGTCCGTCACGAGCAGGGCGCCGGCCACGCCGCGACCGGATACGCGCAGGCCACCGGCAAGGTCGGGGTGTGCATGGCCACGTCCGGCCCGGGCGCGACGAACCTGGTCACTCCGCTCGCCGACGCTCAGATGGATTCGGTCCCCGTCGTCGCGATCACCGGCCAGGTCGGACGTCCGCTGATCGGTACGGATGCCTTCCAGGAAGCCGACATCTCGGGCATCACCATGCCCATCACCAAGCACAACTTCCTTGTCACCGAAGGCGCTGATATCCCGCGCGTCCTTGCGGAGGCGTTCTACCTGGCGTCCTCGGGGCGCCCGGGCGCTGTACTCGTCGATATCCCCAAGGACATCCTGCAGGCGCAGACCACATTCACCTGGCCGCCGGAGATGCACCTGCCCGGATACCGTCCGGTCACCAAGCCGCACGGCAAGCAGGTCCGCGAGGCGGCGCGCTTGATCGCCGACTCCAAGAACCCCGTCCTGTACGTCGGCGGCGGTGTGATCAAGGCCGACGCGTCCGCGGAGCTGCTCGAGCTCGCGGAACTCACCCGCATCCCCGTGGTCACCACGCTCATGGCGCGCGGTGCATTCCCCGACACCCACGAGCTGCACTGCGGCATGCCCGGTATGCACGGCAACGTCGCAGCCGTGGCGGCGCTGCAGAAGAGCGACCTGCTCATCACCCTCGGCGCCCGCTTCGACGACCGTGTCACCGGTCAGCTCGACACGTTCGCTCCCGATGCGAAGGTCATCCACGCCGATATCGATCCGGCGGAAATCGGCAAGAACCGGCACGCCGACGTGCCGATCGTCGGTGACTGCAAGGAGGTCATCGTCGAGTTGCTCGACGCGGTCCGAGCCGACCTCTCGACGGGCACCACGCTCGAGTACACCAAGTGGTGGACCTACCTCGACGATCTCCGTAGCACCTACCCGCTGTCCTACGACCGGCACACCGACGGCACCCTTTCGCCGCAGTATGTGATCCAGGCCGTCGGCAAGCTCGCCGGACCCGACGCGATCTATTGCGCCGGAGTCGGCCAGCACCAGATGTGGGCTGCGCAGTTCGTCGACTACGAGAAGCCGCGCACGTGGCTGAACTCCGGTGGCCTCGGCACCATGGGCTACGCCGTGCCGGCTGCGATGGGCGCCAAGATGGGTAAGCCGGAGGCCGAGGTCTGGGCGATCGACGGTGACGGCTGCTTCCAGATGACCAATCAGGAGCTCGCGACGTGCGCGGTCGAAGGTGTGCCGATCAAGGTCGCGTTGATCAACAACGGCAACCTCGGAATGGTGCGTCAGTGGCAGACGCTGTTCTATGAGAAGCGGTACTCGAACACCGATCTGTCCACGCACAGCCTGCGTATCCCCGATTTCGTGAAGCTGGCCGAGGCTCTCGGCTGCGTCGGCATCCGTGTCGAGCGTGAGGAGGACGTCGAGGACGCGATCCGTCAGGCCCAGGCCATCAACGACCGTCCCGTTGTCATCGACTTCATCGTCGGCAAGGACGCCCAGGTGTGGCCCATGGTCGCAGCGGGAACCAGCAACGATGAGATCATGGCCGCCCGCGACATCCGTCCGTTGTTCGACGACGACTCCGCCGACGACCCCACCGTGATCCACGAGACCATCGAGCGCGACCGCGCGCGCAGCGAGCAGGCTGCCGCCGAGGAGGAAACCAAGTGAGCACGAGCCACACCCTCAGTGTTCTCGTCGAGGACAAGCCGGGCGTGCTGGCCCGAGTCGCATCGTTGTTCTCGCGTCGCGGCTTCAACATCGAATCGCTCGCGGTCGGTGGCACGGAGATTCCGGAGATTTCCCGGATGACGATCGTCGTGACGGTCGACGAGTTCCCGCTCGAGCAGGTCACCAAGCAACTCAACAAGCTCGTCAATGTCATCAAGATCGTCGAGCAGGAGAACGAGGCGTCCGTCGCTCGTGAACTCCTGTTGATCAAGGTGCGCGCCGACGCCAGCGTGCGCACGCAGGTCATCGAGACGGTGAACCTGTTCCGGGCCAAGGTGATCGACGTCTCTCCCGAATCGGTGACCATCGAAGCCACCGGTACCCGATCGAAACTCGATGCGCTGCTGCGGATGCTCGAACCGCACGGCATCCGCGAGATCGTGCAGTCCGGAGTCGTGGCGGTCGGACGCGGTCCGAAGTCCATCACGGCGACCCGTTAGCCTGAACACACCCATATTTCCTGAAAGAGGTAACCACTGTGGCAGTCGAGATGTTCTACGACGACGACGCCGACCTGTCGATCATCCAGGGCCGTAAGGTCGCGGTCATCGGATACGGCAGCCAGGGACACGCGCACTCGCTGAGCCTGCGCGACTCCGGCGTCGAGGTTCGTATCGGCCTCAAGGAGGGCTCCAAGTCGCGGGCCAAGGCCGAAGAAGCGGGCCTGACCGTCGGCACCCCGGCCGAGGTTTCGGAGTGGGCCGACGTCATCATGGTGCTCGCTCCCGACACCGCGCAGGCGTCGATCTTCAGCAGCGACATCGAGCCCAACCTGAAGGACGGCGACGCGCTGTTCTTCGGCCACGGCCTCAACATCCACTTCGACCTGATCACGGCACCGGCGAACGTCACCGTCGGCATGGTTGCGCCGAAGGGCCCCGGTCACCTCGTGCGTCGTCAGTTCGTCGACGGCAAGGGCGTTCCGGCTCTGATCGCCATCGACCAGGACCCGAAGGGTGAGGGCCAGGCGCTCGCGCTGTCCTACGCCAAGGGCATCGGTGGCACCCGCGCCGGCGTCATCAAGACCACGTTCAAGGAAGAGACCGAGACCGACCTCTTCGGCGAGCAGGCAGTGCTCTGCGGTGGCACCGAGGAACTGGTCAAGACCGGTTTCGAGGTCATGGTCGAGGCGGGCTACGCCCCCGAGATGGCTTACTTCGAGGTTCTCCACGAGCTCAAGCTCATCGTCGACCTCATGTACGAAGGCGGCATTGCCCGCATGAACTACTCGGTGTCGGACACCGCGGAGTTCGGTGGCTACCTCTCCGGTCCTCGCGTCATCGACGCCGGCACCAAGGAGCGCATGAAGGAAATCCTCGCGGACATCCAATCCGGCGAGTTCACCCGTCGCCTCGTCGCCAACGTCGAGAACGGCAACACCGAGCTCGAGGGCCTGCGCAAGGCCAACGCCGAGCACCCGATCGAGGTCACCGGTAAGAAGCTGCGCGACCTGATGAGCTGGGTCGATCGCCCGATCACCGAAACCGCCTGATCGGTTCGGACTTCTGCCGGAGGCCCGGTACACCTCGAGGTGTACCGGGCCTCCGGTGTGTGCGGACCACCCGAACCCGGCCCGTCGGGAGATACTGGACGAATGTCGCTCTGGACCGGGCTCTGTCGGTTGCCAGGTATCGCCACCGCACGTACGTACCAGCGCGGCTGGTTGCGGAGCGACATCGGCGCCGGACTCGCACTCAGCGCGCTTCTCGTGCCCGCAGGGATGGGATATGCGCAGGCGGCGGGTCTGCCCCCGTACACCGGCCTGTACGCCACGATCGTGCCGATGCTGGTGTACGCGTTGGTCGGCCCCTCTCGAATCCTCGTGCTCGGCCCGGATTCCGCGCTCGCCCCGCTCATCGCGGCGGCGGTGATTCCGCTTGCATCGGAGGGTGACCCACAGCGGGCGATCGCGCTTGCCGGTGTGCTGTCCGTGCTGGTCGGCCTGATTCTCCTGGTCGGGGGAATCCTCCGTCTCGGGTTCATCACAGAATTGCTGTCCAACCCGATCCGCCTCGGCTTCCTCAACGCGATCGCGGTCATCGTCATCGTGGGGCAGCTGCCCTTGTTGGTGGGTACCGAGGACGACGAGACCGGTGTGCTCGCTGAGCTTGCGGATGTCGTCGACGACGTCTTCGAAGACGGCGTGCACCTACCGGCGTTCCTGATGGGGGCCGCGTGCATCGCCGTGATCGTCGCTGCTCGGAAACTTGTTCCCGTCGTCCCGGGTGTGCTGATCGCCGTCGTCGGCGCGGTCGTGGCGACGACGGTGTTCTCCCTGACCGACCGGATGGCGATGGTCGGCGCACTGCCCTCGGGTTTCCCGGCGCCCGCGCTCGGTGGTGTCGGATGGGAAGACGCCGCCGAGTTGCTCGGGCCCGCCGTCGCGATCGCTGTGATCGCGTTCGCGGACACGGCGGTCCTGTCCCGTACGTTCGCGATGCGGCACGGCGAGCATGTCGACGGTAGCTCGGAGATGCGCGCGCTCGGTGTGGTGAACGTCGCGGCGGGGATCACGGGTGGATTTTCGGTGTGCGGTAGCGGCAGTCGCACTCCGGTCGTCGAGGAAGCCGGGGGCCGCACGCAACTCGTAGGTGTGGTCGGCGCCCTGACCGTCCTGGTGTTCCTGTTGGTCACACCGGGGCTCACCGCCTACCTCCCTCAGGCGGCGCTCGGCGCGGTCGTGATCGTGGCGGCGAGTTCCCTGATCGACCTCAGTGCGCTGCGGCGTCTGTGGACGGTGAGCAAGGTCGAATTCGGGCTTTCTGTCGCGGCATTCGCCGGTGTCGTGTTTGCAGGGGTGCTGCGCGGCGTACTCGTCGCCATCGGCCTGTCGCTGATCGTCGTACTGGTGCGCGCGTGGCAACCACACCGCACCGAGCTCGTCGAATTGCCCGACGTCGCCGGATATCACGATGCGGAGCGGCACCCCGAGGGGCATCGAATCGATGGGCTCGTTCTGGTACGGTTCGACGCACCGTTGTTCTTCGCGAACGGATCGATCCTCACCCGGTACGTCCGAGAACTCGTGCGCGACGCCGAAAGTCCGGTGCGCTGGGTCGTGCTTGCCGCGGAGCCGATCACCGATCTCGATACCACCGCTGTGGAGGCGATCGAGGAGCTCGACGAGTATCTCGATCGCAAGGGTATCCGTCTCGGCTTCGCGGCCATGAAGGGACCTGTCAAGGATCGGTTGAATCGAATGGCCACCCGGGGGCGCTTCGATGAGGAGCGGTTCCATCCGACCGTCCGCACCGCGGTCATCGCGTTCCGTCATCGCGATGACGACGTAGATCGTCGAGATGTGGATGCCCCTCCTCTCGATGTCGTCGACGGAACCGAGTTGCGAGGAGACCCGGTGCCGGACGAGGAGGGATGACCTCGACAGTTCGAGGTGTCCGAATTGTGATCAGTGTGCCTGGTGTGGCACCTGGGTTCGGCTCGCCGGTTCTCGTACGGTGTCGCCATGGGACGGAGTCTGAGAACAGCGGCAGGAGCGGTGATCCTGACGGCACTGTGTGTAGGTGGCGCCACGGCTTCTGCGGGCGCCGAACCTGCATTGCCGGGCATCGTGATCCCCGGCGTGGAGGTCCCCACGATCGGTGACGTTCTTCCCCCTGCTCGCTCGGAGCTGTTCGGTGGTGGTCGAAACCTGTTCCCCGACAGGAGGTTCGTGGCACTGTACGGACACCCCGGCGGACCCGCGCTCGGGGCCTTAGGAGAACAGGACACCGCCGGTGCGATCACGCGCGTGCGCGACCTCGCGGCCCAGTATCAGCAGTTCTCGACGGAACCGGTGCTGCCCGCATTCGAGATCATCGCGACCGTCGCATCCGCCGATTCCGGTACCGACGGGCGCTTTTCACGCATCACACCACCCGATCAGTTGCGGCCTGTGATCGACGAAGCGGAGGCGGCCGGTGTCTACGTCATTCTGGATCTGCAGCCCGGCCACACGCACTTCCTCGAACAGGCTCGGATCTACGAAGAGTTCCTCGCGCGACCGAACGTCGGTCTCGCACTCGACCCGGAATGGCGGCTGGCGCCGGGGCAGCAGCACATGGTGCAGATCGGGTCCGTCGATTCGGCCGAGATCAACGAAGTGGTGGCCTACCTCGCCGATATCGTGCAGCGGCACGATCTGCCACAGAAGATGCTCGTTCTCCATCAGTTCCGCAGTTCGATGATCACCGGGCGTGAGTTCGTCGATGCCGGCAGGCCCGAGATCTCGGTGGTCCTGCACGCGGACGGGCACGGGTCACCGGCGCAGAAGTTCGACACGTGGAGCGCGCTGCAGAGCGGACTCCCGCCGCAGATCCACATGGCGTGGAAGAACTTCTACGACGAGGATCTGCCCACGTTCACCCCCGAACAGACCATGGCCATCGAGCCGAAACCGGTGTTCGTGTCGTTCCAGTGAGTACCGGCGAGTAGCCGCCGCATCCCCGTGGGCCCGCAGAGACCGCCGGGGCACTAAACTATGGGCGGTCACGGCTTCGACACGCCTACCGTCAGGTGCCCGCGCCGTCGACTACTCACCACATCCACGACACAGGGAGTTTGCACGTGAGCCAGAATGGCCGTCCAGTAGTCCTGATCGCCGACAAGCTTGCGCAATCGACCGTCGATGCCCTCGGTGACGGAGTCGAGGTGCGCTGGGTGGACGGCCCGGACCGCCCGGCGCTGTTGGCCGCTGTGCCCGACGCGGACGCATTGCTGGTGCGGTCGGCGACGACCGTCGACGCCGAGGTCCTCGCCGCGGCTCCGAAGCTGAAGATCGTCGGCCGCGCAGGTGTGGGCCTCGACAACGTCGACATCGCCGCCGCCACCGAACGTGGCGTGATGGTCGTCAACGCTCCCACCTCGAACATCCACTCGGCCGCCGAGCACGCCGTCGCGCTGCTGATGTCGGCCGCGCGCCAGGTGCCCGCCGCCGACCGCACGCTGCGTGAGCGCACCTGGAAGCGCTCGAGCTTCAACGGCACCGAGATCCTCGGCAAGACGGTCGGTGTCGTGGGCCTCGGCCGGATCGGCCAGCTGTTCGCCCAGCGCCTCGCTGCATTCGAGACCCATGTCATCGCGTACGACCCCTACCTGCCCGCCGCGCGCGCCGCGCAACTGGGCATCGAACTGGTCGACATCGACGAGCTCGTTTCGCGCGCGGACTTCATCTCGGTGCACCTGCCGAAGACGAAGGAGACCGCAGGCCTGATCAACGCCGAGCGACTGGCCACGGCCAAGGACGGCGTCATCATCGTCAACGCCGCCCGTGGCGGTCTCATCGACGAGGATGCGCTGTACGATGCACTCACCTCGGGCAAGGTCCGCGCTGCCGGACTCGACGTGTTCAACACCGAGCCGTGCACCGATTCGAAGCTGTTCGACCTCGACAACGTCGTCGTCACCCCGCACCTGGGTGCCTCGACCTCCGAGGCACAGGACCGCGCCGGCACCGACGTCGCCAAGAGCGTGCTTCTCGCCCTCGCCGGCGAATTCGTACCCGACGCCGTCAACGTCTCCGGCGGCCCGGTCGGTGAAGAGGTCGCGCCGTGGCTCGAACTCGTCCGCAAGCTCGGCCTGCTCGCCGGCACTCTCTCGCCCGAGGCCGTGCAGAACGTACAGGTCGTCGCGAGTGGTGAGTTGTCGGTCGAGAACACCGAGATCCTCGGCCTGGCTGCGCTCCGCGGCCTGTTCTCCGCCAGCAGCGACGAGCCCGTCACCTTCGTCAACGCTCCGCAACTCGCCGAGCAGCGCGGCGTGAGTGTCGAGGTCGAGAGCGTGAGCGAGGCCCAGACGCACCGCAGCTCCGTCGAGGTGCGCGCCGTGGCAGCCGACGGTGGCGTCACGACCGTGGCAGGAGCCCTCACCGGCCTGCAGCAGGTCGAGAAGATCGTCAACATCAACGGACGCAGCTTCGACCTGCGCGCCGAAGGTCACAACTTCATCGTGCACTACCAGGATCGTCCCGGCGTTCTCGGCACCCTGGGCACCGTCCTCGGCAACGCCGGCATCGACATCCAGGCCGCAGCGCTCAGCCAGGACGCAGAGGGTGACGGCGCGACCGTGATCCTGCGTGTCGACCGTGTCGTCGCCGACGCCGAGGTCGCCCAGATCGTCGAGCAGCTCGATGCGCGTGTCGCGCAGGTCGATCTGTCCTGACCATTGCATTGCACCGTTCGGTGGCCGCGACCGTCTGCACGGTCGCGGCCACTGTCGCACAGGAAGAGAGCAAAGAAATGAAACTTGCGGTCATCCCCGGTGACGGCATCGGTGTCGAGGTCACGGCCGAGGCGCTGAAGGTCCTGAACAAGCTCGTGCCGGATCTCGAGACAACGGAATACGACCTCGGCGCGCGCAGGTACAACGCGACCGGTGAGCTCCTGCCGGAGGCCGATCTCGCGGCGATCCGTGAGCACGACGCGATCCTGCTCGGCGCGATCGGCGACCCCTCGGTGACCCCCGGGATCCTCGAGCGTGGCCTCCTGCTGAACATGCGCTTCGCTCTCGATCACCACGTCAACCTCCGTCCGTCGCGGCTGTACCCGGGATCGAAGTCCCCGCTCGCTGCGAACCCCGACATCGACTTCGTCGTGGTGCGCGAGGGTACCGAAGGCCCGTACACGGGCAACGGTGGCGCAATCCGCGTCGGTACCCCGCACGAGATCGCGACCGAGGTGTCGGTCAACACCTGGTTCGGTGCCGAGCGTGTCGTGCGTTACGCCTTCGAGCTCGCCCAGACCCGCCGCAAGCACCTCACGCTGATCCACAAGACAAACGTGCTGTCCAACGCCGGCGCGATCTGGACCCGCGCAATCGAGACCGTCGGCAAGGAGTTCCCGGAGGTCGAGACGGCGTACTGCCACATCGACGCGGCGACCATCTACATGGTCGACAACCCGTCTCGCTTCGACGTCATCGTCACCGACAACCTGTTCGGCGACATCATCACCGACCTCGCCGGCGCGGTCACCGGCGGTATCGGCATGGCCGCGAGCGGCAATATCGATGCCTCGGGAACGAATCCGTCGATGTTCGAACCGGTCCACGGTTCCGCACCGGACATCGCGGGCAAGGGTATCGCCGATCCGACGGCTGCGATCCTGTCCACCGCGCTGCTGCTGCGCCACCTGGGCCGCGAAGAGGACGCGGCGCGCGTCGAGGCTGCCGTCGAGGCAGATCTCGCCTCGCGCGGTGATTCACCGATCGTGACCACCGAGATCGGCGACCGCATCACCGCCGCACTCTGAACACCGGTGCGCGGTTTCGGTAGTGCGTACTACCGAAACCGCGCACGGCATCAGTCGTTCTTCGGTACCACCGGTACAGCTGCCGCAGGGGCGATCGCCGAGAGCGCGAACGCGGCGGGAAAGCCGACCGCGGCGATGAGTGCACCGAACACCGGGCCCACGGCCGCGGCGAAGACGAACTGGCCGGTGTTCTGGATGCCGAGCGCCCGCCCACCCCAGTACGGTCCGGCGATCTCGGCGACTGCTGTGAACGCGAGGCCGTTGGGACTCGATGTGGCGACCGACGCGACGAGCAGCACGGCAACGGCGACAGGGGAGTCCGTGAGCGAGGTCGCCGCGAGCGCCACCATCGACACCGCAGTGATCATCGACACGATCCGCAGCGGGCCCAACCTGCTCCCGACCCGATCGGACCACGCTCCCACGGCCACCCGGCCCAGCGCGCCGAGGATCTGTGCCGCAGTGATCACCAGTCCGGCGCCGGTCTCGTCCCAGCTGCGGTCGACGATCAACCACACCAATGCATATGTCCACACGACATATTGAGGAATCACCAGCAGGATCGATGCGACGTGGATGCGGGTCAGCGCAGCGCCGGTCCGGTACGGATTCGCCAACGCTCCGGTGCGCGCGGCCTCGGCCCGGTCGGGACGCGGTGGGTCGACGATCCCGATCGCGCATGCAACGGCGGCGACGCCGCACACGAGCGCGGGAAAAGCCAGTGCCCACGCAGTCCCGTGATCGCGTGCCAGTTGCGGAATGACGAGTGCGGAGGCAGCGACGCCGAGCGGCACCGACATCTGACGGATCCCCATCGCAAGCCCGCGCTGATGCATCGGAAACCAGCCGACGACTACGCGACCACTGGCCGCGTTGGCACTCACCGCGCCCGCACCGGCGCACATGAGCAGAATTCCGAGGACCGCCGGTGATGTGGTGAACGTCGCAGCGGTGACTGCAGCGGCGGTGATCGCCATGCCGGCGGACAGTGCGAGGCGTTCGCCGAAGCGATCGGCGAGTGCACCCCAGGCGACGAGGGTGAACATGCCGCCGAACAGCGGTGCGGAGGCAAGGGTCCCCGCCTGTGCGAGGGTGAATCCGGCCTCGTCGTGCCAGGTCGGGATGAGGAATGCGGCACCGTTGATCACTGTCGCCTGTGCAGTCTGGGCGAACACACCCAGTGCAAGGATCAGCCATCGTCGGTTCCCGATCGTGAGCGTGTCCATACCTTCCCACTATCTGAGAAAATGATCCCGTAATTTGAAACGTGAAGGAACTCTATACCGACGGGGACTGCGCGTCGATCGGAGTGGGAAGGGCGACCGATAGACTCCCCGCATGCGCCTTGGTCGAATCGCCAGTCCGGACGGTGTCGCTTTCGTCAGTATCGAAGGGGAGGGGGACTCCGCGATCGCGAAGGAGATCGCCGAGCACCCGTTCGGTACTCCCACCTTCACCGGCCGGAGCTGGCCCCTCGCGGATGTGCGGCTGCTCGCGCCGATCCTGGCGAGCAAGGTGATCGCGGTCGGGCGAAACTACGCGGCCCACGCGGCGGAGTCGGGCAACGAGGTACCCGACGAGCCTGTGATCTTCCTCAAGCCCAACACGTCCATCGTCGGTCCCGGTGCGCCTATTGTGATTCCGCGGAACACGTCTCTGGTGCACCACGAGGCCGAGCTCGCGGTGGTCATCGGACGGCCGTGCAAGGACGTCACCGCGGCGAAGGCCCGCGAAGCGATCCTCGGCTACACGATCGCCAACGATGTGTCCGCCCGCGACCATCAGGCGAAGGACGGCCAATGGGCCCGCGCCAAGGGGCACGACACCTTCTGTCCTCTTGGCCCCTGGATCGAAACCGATCTGGACGCCTCCGACCTCGAGATCTCCGCCGAGGTCAATGGGCTGCCCCGCCAGCGCAGCCGGACTTCGATGATGGTGCACGACATTCCGGCACTCGTGGAATGGGTGTCGGCGGTCATGACCTTGCTGCCGGGCGACGTGATCCTCACGGGTACGCCGGAAGGCGTCGGGCCGATCGAGGCCGGCGACACCGTCTCGATCACGGTCGAGAAGATCGGCACGCTCACCAACCCTGTGGTCGCGAAGGGCGCTTGAGCTGCCGACACGGCCGTTCCTGCCGTGCGTCCGGGGGCTAGCCTGGAAGGGTCTTGATTTCCGTCCCTCGACCCGAGTGAGCCGATGACCACCAGCGAAGTTCGCGTCCGTTTCTGTCCGTCCCCGACCGGTACCCCGCATGTGGGTCTCGTGCGCACCGCCTTGTTCAACTGGGCATTCGCGCGGCACCACGGTGGCACGTTCGTCTTCCGTATCGAAGACACCGACGCCGCCCGGGACAGCGAGGAGTCGTACCAGGCGATCCTCGACGCGTTGCGTTGGCTCGGTCTCGAATGGGACGAGGGGCCCGAGGTGGGTGGCCCCTACGAGCCCTACCGGCAGTCCCAGCGACGGGACCTGCACCTCGACGTCGTCTCGAAGCTCCTCGAGGCCGGTGAGGCATACGAGTCGTTCTCGACGCCGGAGGAGGTCGAGGAGCGGCACAAGGCGGCCGGGCGCGATCCCAAGCTGGGGTACGACAACTTCGACCGCGACCTCACCGCCGGGCAGCGGCAGGCCTACCTCGACGAGGGGCGCAAGCCGGTCGTGCGGCTCCGGATGCCGGCCGAAGATCTGACCTGGAACGACCTTGTGCGCGGTGAGACGACGTTCAAGGCGGGCACAGTGCCCGACTTCGCGCTCACCCGCGGCAACGGCATCCCGTTGTACACGCTCGTCAACCCCGTAGACGACGCCCTGATGAAGATCACGCATGTGCTGCGGGGGGAAGATCTGCTCTCGTCGACGCCCCGTCAGCTCGCGCTGTACGCCGCACTGGAGCGCATCGGCGTGGCAGATTTCACCCCGGAGTTCGGACACCTACCGTTCGTGATGGGTCAGGGCAACAAGAAGCTGTCCAAGCGCGACCCGGAGTCGAACCTCTTCCTTCATCGGGACCGCGGATTCGTTCCGGAGGGCCTGCTCAACTACCTCGCGCTCCTCGGCTGGGGGCTCGCCGACGACCGCGACGTGTTCTCGCTCGACGAGATGGTCGCGGCCTTCGACATATCCAAGGTCAACTCGAACCCGGCCCGCTTCGACCAGAAGAAGGCCGACGCGATCAATGCCGAGCACATCCGGTTGCTCGAGCCCGCAGACTTCGCGGCGCGTCTGAAGGCCTTCCTCGTCGAACACGGGCACATCACTCCGGATGTCGACGACAAGCTCTTCGCGGTGGCCGCGGATCTCGTCCAGACCCGAATCGTCGTCCTCGGCGACGCATGGGGCCTCCTGAAGTTCCTGTTCGTCGACGAGGCGGACTTCGAGCTCGACGAGGCGTCCGCGGCGAAGAACCTCAAGGACGACGCCGCAGCGGTGCTCGACGCGACGATTGCGGCTACCGAGGGCCTCGACGTGTGGGCCACCCCTGAACTCGAGGGAGCGCTCAAGGCGAAGCTGATCGACGAACTCGGCCTCAAGCCGCGGAAGGCGTTCGCGCCCGTCCGTGTCGCCGTGACCGGCTCGCATGTCAGCCCGCCGCTCTACGAGTCGATGGAACTGCTCGGTCGCGAGCGCTCGCTCGCGCGCCTGCGGGCCGCCCGCGCGTCCATCGCCTGATCCGGCCGAATAGGAGGAGGGCCCCGCCATCGCGGCGGGTGCCCTCCTCTGCTTGTGTTCCCGGGCGTCCGCCCGCGCTCCGGGCCTCGCGAATTTATGGGACCTGACCAGGCGATTTGTAGTTCTGCACCCCGTTGGTGTTAATCTTCTTCTCGGTTCGGAACGGAGGCCGGAGCGCGAACAGTGCGGGCCGAAGGAACAAACCATTGGGGTATGGTGTAATTGGCAACACAGCTGATTCTGGTTCAGCCATTCTAGGTTCGAGTCCTGGTACCCCAGCTGCGGTGCGGTGATTTGCCATCGTATCTCGGTCGGTTTAGGCTGGCTGAGCTTCCTCCAGGGAGCGCAAACAGAAGAAGATCCTGGCCCCGTCGTCTAGCGGCCTAGGACGCCGCCCTCTCACGGCGGTAGCGTGGGTTCGAATCCCATCGGGGCTACCATGGATCTCCTCCGACCTCCGGGTCGGAGGGATTCTTCTTCTGTCGGGTTCGATCACCGGACACGGTCGATCGAGTCCAAGCAAGTTCGTGGCCCCGTCGTCTAGCGGCCTAGGACGCCGCCCTCTCACGGCGGTAGCGTGGGTTCGAATCCCATCGGGGCTACAACGAAGAAGACCCTCCGGAAATCCGGAGGGTCTTCTTCTTTTCTTACTGGTCAGCCACTCTTGCGTCGGAATTGGCGGTGGTGGTCTGCATTGGCATGTGGACCGTGGGCCTTCGACGTCGCGTCGAGGTGTGCTGTGCCGCCGCTCTTGCCCTGCTTCTTGCGTTCGAGTGCTGCGAGGAACTCTTCCTTGATGCGTTCTTTTGCCGGGTCGGTCATCTTTCTCCTACCTCCCTCCTGATGGCGAATGTAGCGCGGCAGGAGCGGCCTGTCGCGTGAATTTCGCCGTCAACGACCGACCCGAGGCATATACGCGGCGGTTGTGCCGCCGAGGGGGACCGCGGGCATGCCGAGCTTGCGGTGGTCCCAGGACCGAATGCGTTGCGGCACCACCCGTACCGACACCCTCTTGTGCATCATCTGTTCCACGGCGGGGCGCATGTTGTCCGTGTACGGGCCGGTGTAGCGCTCCCATACGTCTCGGCAGACGCCGAACAGGGTGTCGTGATCTTCGATGATCTCAGCGCGACCTTCGATCGCGACGCCGCGCAGCTGGTCGTACGTGTCGCCGGCTTCGACGAGTGCCGTGATGCGATCGTCGCGGCGAAGATTCACGACCTTCTGCGATTTCGCTTTCGTCTCGAACCAGATTTCGCCGTCCAGCACGGCGTACCACATGGCCACCAGATGTGGTGTGCCGTGCGGTCCCAGCGATGCCAGTGTGGCAACGCGGCTCTGGTGGAGGAATTCGCTGATCTCCGGTTCTGTCATCGCGATCTCTGCGCGGCGGTTCGTTCCCATGCGCAGAACTGTGGCACACCCGGACGGGGTGTGGCAGCAAACGCCCCTTGCGCCCCAGCGGTGCGAATTGCGCGGATTACAAACGCTTGTGCAGTGCTTCTGCAGCGGCGAGCAGGTCGGCGGCCCAGCGAGCACCCGGCCGGCGGCCCATTCGGTCGATCGGGCCGGAAACCGAGATCGCTGCCACCACCGTGCCATTGCCGTCGCGCACGGGTGCGGCCACGGAGGCGACACCGGGTTCGCGTTCGGCTGCGCTCTGTGCCCAACCGCGTCTGCGGACCTCGGAGAGCACGCGTTCCCCGAACGCGGCATCGGGGAGGAGCGTGCGCTGAGTGGCCGTATCGGCCCAAGCGAGCAGAACTTTGGCGCCGGACCCGGCCGTCATCGGCAGGCGGGCGCCCACGAGGACGGTGTCGCGCAGGCCGGTCGGAGGTTCGAGTGCGGCGACGCAGACACGTTGTGTGCCGTCCCGGCGGTACAGCTGCACGCTCTCCCCGGTGATTTCGCGAAGCCGGGGGAGTACGAGAGAAGCCGCCTCGACGAGCGTATCGCCTGCGCCTGCAGAAAGTTCGGCCAGGCCGGGGCCCGGTCGCCATTGGCCGTCGCCGTCGCGCATCAGAAGGCGATGGACCTCGAGCCCTACCGCGAGACGGTGTGCTGTCGCACGTGGTAGGCCGGTGCGCGCACACAACTCGTTGAGATTGCATGGTTGCTCTGCCGCCGCGTGGAGGACAGTCATCGCTTTGTCCAGCACGCCGATCCCGCTATGCTGTCTCATAGGTCGATACCTCCGTCTCGCATAATGGGAAGCATAGCGCATCCGGATCGGGACGGAAACGGCACCAGACGCGACTCGGACAGCCCCGAGCTTCGGGTTCGCGTACGGCACGTACGACAGGTGGAGAGAATGGCTGGAAAGACTCTGGCAGAGAAGGTGTGGGACCAGCACGTGGTTGTGCGCGGTGAGGGAGAGGGCTCGGCGCGTCGGCCCGACCTGATCTACATCGACCTGCATCTCGTACACGAGGTCACCAGCCCGCAGGCGTTCGACGGTCTGCGGCTGGCCGAGCGAGGCGTGCGACGCCTCGATCTGACGATTGCGACCGAGGATCACAACGTCCCGACGATCGACATCGACAAGCCGATCGCTGATCCGGTGTCGCGCACACAGGTCGAGACGCTGCGCCGAAACTGTGAAGAGTTCGGCGTGCGGCTGCATCCGATGGGTGACATCGAACAGGGCATCGTGCACGTGGTCGGGCCTCAGCTCGGACTGACTCAGCCCGGCATGACGGTGGTTTGCGGCGACAGCCACACCGCCACCCACGGAGCGTTCGGCTCGATCGCAATGGGTATCGGCACCAGCGAGGTCGAGCATGTGCTGGCGACCCAGACGTTGTCGCTGCGTCCGTTCAAGACGATGGCGATCAATGTCGATGGTGCACTGCCACCGGGTGTCACGAGCAAGGATCTGATTCTCGCGATCATCGCGCAGATCGGTACCGGAGGCGGACAGGGCTACGTGCTCGAGTATCGCGGCGAGGCAATTCGTAAGCTCTCGATGGAATCTCGGATGACGATCTGCAACATGTCGATCGAGGCGGGTGCCCGTGCAGGGATGATCGCGCCCGACGAGATCACCTACGAGTTCCTGAAGGGGCGCCCGCACGCACCGCAGGGCGATGACTGGGATGTCGCGGTAGCGGCCTGGGAGCAGCTGAAGACCGACGAGGACGCAGTTTTCGACGCCGAGGTCCACATCGACGCCAGCGCGCTCACCCCGTTCGTCACGTGGGGAACCAATCCGGGGCAGGGCCTCCCACTCGGCGCATCGGTGCCGGTACCGGAAGAGATCGCCGACGAGACCGAACGCCACGCAGCCGAGAAAGCTGTCCGCTACATGGACCTCGAGCCGGGTATGCCCTTGCGTGAGATCAAGGTCGACACCGTCTTCGTCGGGTCGTGCACCAACGGCCGCATCGAGGACATGCGGGCAGTCGCCGAGGTTCTGAAGGGCCGCAAGGTTGCTGACGGTGTTCGGATGCTCGTCGTTCCAGGATCGATGCGTGTTCGTGCTCAGGCCGAGTCCGAAGGTCTCGGTGAGATCTTCGTTGCGGCAGGCGCAGAATGGCGTCAGGCCGGCTGCTCGATGTGCCTGGGAATGAACCCTGATCAGCTTGCGCCGGGTGAGCGTTCCGCCTCGACGTCGAATCGCAATTTCGAAGGCCGCCAGGGCAAGGGTGGGCGAACACACCTCGTCTCCCCGGCTGTGGCCGCCGCCACGGCCGTTCGTGGCACACTGTCCGCCCCGGCGGATCTGGACTAGAGCACGGGACGAGGAGAGAATTCGATGGAAGCCTTCACTACTCACAAGGGCATCGGCGTTCCGCTGCGCCGGTCCAATGTCGATACCGATCAGATCATTCCCGCGGTCTACCTGAAGCGGGTCACCCGCACTGGATTCGAGGACGGACTGTTCGCCGGATGGCGCACCGACCCGGCCTTCATCCTCAACACGCCGCCGTTCGACCGCGGCAGCGTTCTCGTGGCCGGCCCGGATTTCGGAACGGGATCCTCCCGAGAGCACGCCGTCTGGGCCCTGTCCGATTACGGGTTCCGGGTGGTGATCTCGCCGCGTTTCGCCGATATCTTCCGCGGCAACGCAGGGAAGGCCGGACTGCTCGCCGCTCAGGTCGGTCAGGACGATGTCGAATTGCTCTGGAAACTCATCGAACAGCAGCCGGGTCTCGAACTCGAGGTGAGTCTGGAGAGTCGGACTGTGACCGCCGGAACAACCGTGGTGCCGTTCACCATTGACGACTACACGCGGTGGCGTCTGATGGAGGGTCTCGACGACATCGGGTTGACATTACGCCAGGTAGAGGCGATTTCCGAGTACGAGAAGGCAAGGCCTTCTTGGAAACCGCGCACCATCGAGGCGCCCTGAGAGGAGCCTCCGACACTGCCGTACGGGCCCGAGCCGAACAGGATTCGGCGCGGGCCCGTCCCCGTATTTGCATGAGAATTGGCGTGGCACATAGACTCTTGACCGTTTGCGGGGCTACCGTGGACTCGAGTCGGTCTGACGGTGGACCGTGATATGCGGAGGAAATCAATGAACAAGGCAGAATTGATCGACGTTCTGACCGAGAAACTCGGTTCGGACAGGCGCACCGCGACGGACGCTGTCGAGCACATCGTCGATGCGATCGTTCGCGCCGTGCATGCCGGCAACAGCGTCACCATCACCGGTTTCGGCGTGTTCGAGCAGCGTCGTCGCGCGGCTCGTGTCGCTCGTAACCCGCGTACGGGTGAGACCGTCAAGGTCAAGCCGACGTCGGTTCCGGCGTTCCGCCCGGGTGCTCAGTTCAAGGCGGTCATCGCCGGCACCCAGAAGCTCCCGGCGAGTGGTCCGGCAGTCAAGCGCGGTGCCGCTGCGGCAGTGAAGAAGTCCGCTGCTGCGAAGAAGGCTGCCAAGAAGACCGCAGCCAAGAAGACCACGGCGGCGGCAAAGAAGACCACCGCGGCGAAGACCACCGCGGCGGCGAAGAAGACCACGGCGGCCAAGAGCACTGCAGCCAAGAAGACCACGGCGGCAGCAAAGAAGACCACCGCGGCCAAGAAGGCTCCGGCCAAGACCACGGCGGCCAAGAAGACCACCGCGGCCAAGAGCACTGCAGCCAAGAAGACCACGGCGGCAGCAAAGAAGACCACCGCGGCCAAGAAGGCTCCGGCCAAGACCACGGCGGCCAAGAAGACCACCGCGGCAGCAAAGAAGACCACCGCGGCCAAGAAGGCTCCGGCGCGGAAGACCACGGCTCGCAAGTCCGCGGCCAAGAAGTAGGTCTGTGCGACATCTCATCGGCCCGTGCACTGCGGGCTGAGCACTTCGGCGGCTACCGGTTTCCGGTAGCCGCCGAAGTTGTGTCCGATCGAGGTGAGGGGCGGGTTTCGCGGTGCCCGAATCCTTGCTGGTACTCAGGCCTGTCCAGGGGCGAGGGGAGTGTCGAGGTATTCGGCCGCGACGAGCCGCCCGCAGTGGAACGACAGGACCCATGTGCTCGCCTTACGGGTGCGACCCTCGGGGAGATCGAAACCCGACTCTTCCGACCACCACTGGAGAAGATTCGGAATCACACCCCCCTGGCTGCACAGGACGGGGACCGTCCCGCTCTCGATGACGTCGGCGATCCGTTTGCGGGCGAGCGCGGGATCGGCTGTGTAGTCCTCTTCCGACAGTGACGGTTCCAGAGCGATATCGACGCCGAGGAGATGGGCAAGCGGTTCTATCGTCTGGGTGCATCGCGCACGGTCGGCCGAAAAGAGGGTATCGGCACCGAAGGCGGACAGCTGCGGCACCAGCGCAGCGGCCTGCCTCCGGCCCTTCTCCTCGATCGGGCGGGCCCGGTCGTCACCGTCGTAGTCCCTACGACTGCCGGCCTTGGCGTGCCGTACGACGAGCACCGTCCGGGTATCGATCGGCAATTCCAGGAATCGGCGCAGCACCGTGTGGTCCATCGAATACGTCAGTTCATCGAAAGCAGTGTCGGGCGAAACCCATCGGAGGGCGTCCACCTCGTCGTTCGCGACGAAGTCGCCGGACTCGCACTGAGCCGTCCAGTAGTCGACCTGCTTACGCGGGTACGTAACGTCCCCCGTCGCTTCGTTCGCCCCGGAATCTCCCGTCGCTTCGCTCGCCCCGGAACCGGGAAGGGAATAGGTGACTCTTCCGAGGCCACGCCCGAGGACAGCCCGGAATCCGGTCTCCTCCTCGGTCTCCCGGAGCGCCGCAACGATCGGTGTCTCCCCGGGGTCGAGCTTGCCCTTCGGGAAAGTCCAATCGTCGTACTTCGGCCGGTGGACCAGAGCCAATTCGACGCCACCCTCACTCGGCCTCCAGAGCACCGTGCCCGCCGCGAAGATGTCCGTCGGCGACGACTCGTCCGATGTCTTGGTCACCTGTCCTCCGTTCACGACGTGCGAATCCGCATGAGCTCGACCTGATGATCGCGTGCGGCAGTCCCCGGCGCGGGGCTCGCGGACCAGGCACCATCGGATTCCAAGGTCCAGCACCGAGTCGCGGGATCCAGCGCGGAGTCGAAGATCTGGCCCAGCTGCAAGCACAACTGGGGATCCTTCACCTGAACCATCACCTCGACGCGGCGGTCGAGATTGCGATGCATCATGTCGGCGCTGCCGATCCAGAACTCGTTGCTGCCGCGGAAATGCAGGATGCGTGAATGTTCGAGGAAACGTCCCAGAATCGATCGCACGGTGATGTTCTCGCTCAGCCCCGGCACACCCGGCACGAGCGCACAGATTCCGCGAACGACGATCTCCACGGAGACACCGGCGCGAGAAGCGCGGTACAACGCGTCGATTACCTGTTCGTCGACGAGTGCGTTGGCCTTGAGGCGGATCCCGGTGGGCTTGCCTGTCGAATGATGCTCGATCTCGCGCTCGATGCGCTCGATGATGCCCTTGCGTACTCCGTGCGGAGCCACGAGAAGATTGCGGTACTGCGCTTTTCGTGAGTAACCGGTGAGGGTGTTGAAGAGGTCGGTCAGGTCGGAGCCGATCTCGGGTGAGCATGTGAGAAGACCCACATCCTCGTACAGCCGAGCAGTCTTCGGATTGTAGTTGCCGGTGCCGATGTGGCAGTAGCGTCGGATCGTCGATCCCTCACGGCGGACCACGAGCGAGGTCTTGCAGTGGGTCTTGAGACCCACCAGTCCGTACACCACGTGGACGCCGGCCTGTTCGAGCTTGCGAGCCCACTGGATATTCGCCTGCTCGTCGAACCGTGCCTTGATCTCGACGAGCGCGACGACCTGCTTGCCTGCCTCAGCGGCGGCGATGAGCGCATTGACGATAGGGGAGTCGCCGGACGTGCGATACAAGGTCTGCTTGATCGCCAGTACCTGGCTGTCAGCAGCCGCCTGCTCGATGAAACGTTGCACGCTTGTGGAGAATGACTCGTACGGATGATGGACGAGCACGTCGCCCTCGCGCAGTGTCGAGAACACGCTCTTCGGCGTTTCGCGTTCGCCGAACGCAGGGTGCGTTGCGGGAACGAACGGGGCATCCTTGAGATCCGGGCGGTCCACGGCGTGGACTTGCCAGAGGCTGGACAGATCGAGCAGGCCCGGCAGCTGCACCACATCGGACGGATCGACATCGAGTTCACGCAGCAGCAATTCGAGCATGTGCTCGGTCATGTCGTCCGAGACCTCGAGGCGTACGGGAGACCCGAAACGGCGGCGCGCGAGTTCGCGTTCGAGAGCCTGCAGCAGATCTTCGTCGCGGTCCTCCTCGACGTCGAAATCCGCATTACGGGTGACTCGGAATGCGTGGTGCTCGACGACTTCCATCCCCGGGAACAGAACGTCGAGGTGCGCAGCGATCAATTCCTCGAGGGGGAGGAAGAGCGGAATCTCGTGCGACCCGTCGACCTGGTCGACCCGGACATACCGGTCGACGTTGTCGGGGACCTTCACACGCGCGAAATGCTCGCCCGCCGAATTCAGATCCTTCACGGTGACAGCCAGATTCAGGCTCAACCCACTGATGTATGGGAACGGGTGGGCGGGGTCCACGGCGAGCGGAGTGAGGACGGGAAAGATCTGCTCGGCGAAATATCGGGTCAACCGTGTCTTCTGGGGCTCGGTTAGATCCGACCAACGGATGATCGAGATACCTTCTGCGGCAAGGGCGGGAAGTACCGACTCGAGAAAGACCTGGGCCTGGCGTCCGGCGAGTTCCTGTGTGCTCGATGCAATGAGTGCGAGTTGTGCCCTCGGCGACAGGCCGTCGGCGGACCGTACCGACAGTCCTGTTTCCGCGCGGCGTTTGAGGCCGGCGACGCGAACCATGTAGAACTCGTCGAGATTGGACGCGAAGATCGCCAGGAACTTCGCTCGCTCGAGAAGTGGGATCGACCTGTCCTCGGCGAGGGCGAGTACGCGCGCGTTGAAATCCAGCCAGCTCAATTCCCGGTTGAGGTATCGGTCGGCCGGAAGCCCATCCGCGCCCAGGACACGGTGTTCGGCTGCGGCGGGCGGTGCAGCGGGTGTAGCGGTCGCACGCACTGATCGGGAAACGGCGCGGGCAGGGGGTGCATCTTCGGATCCGACGTTCGAGTCGGTGGTATCGCCGTGGGTCACTATCTCATTGTTGCAGGAACATCATGAATCCGTGAGTCAGTGGACGCCGGGTGAGCGTTCGGGAAGCGCGAACCCGATCCGGTCGAGGACCCGACTCGTGGCGGCACCGGTGCCGAGCCGGACAGCCGCCTCGAGATCGTCGATGGTGTCGACGTCCAAGCGCAGCCCGTCCAGCGGTTCGGTCAGCGCCTTCGCTCCGGATCGGACGTGCCGTCGCGCAGAGTCGACTCCGAACATGGGCTCGAGTGGACCATCCGGCGTGCACTGGAACAGCGCCGCGGTTCCGGTGCCGGTGTGATCGGCGACAATGGCTCTGCCGAACAGTCGTGCTTCGGTGAGCGCAGCTGAGAGTTCCGATGATCGCAGCGCCGGAAGGTCGGCCTGCAGTGCGACGAGATCGGTTCCCGGTGAGTGCGCGCGAACGTGTGCAGCGGCGACGTCGAGTGCTGTGTTGAGGGGATCGGACTCGCCACGATATGCGGGATCGGGCAGTACCCGGGCGCCGTGCCCGAGCGCGACGTCGGTTGCGATCGGATCCGACGTCACCACGGTGGCGACCGCACCGGGTAGCCCCAAGGCCGCGGCGAGGGTGTCGATGAGCATCGCGACGACCAGGTCGGAGCGTGTGGACGGGTCGAGGATGTGCGCGAGCCGTGTCTTCGCCAGGCTCAATGCCTTGACGGGGAGGAGCACGTGCACATCGGTCATGCTCCGGATTCTGCCAGTTCCACGAACGGATGCATCCCGGCGTGCCGTCTCGCGGTGCGCTCATCGGGTTTGGGCGATACTGGACGCACCCGTGGTGGAGATGCATCCGGCGAGGCCGTGATGCGGTGGGACGACAGTGCAGCGAGACGACTGCACAACGAGATGAGTGAGGGGGACCGTGTGACCAAAGCGGCGATTCTGGGGGCGGGTTCATGGGGGACGGCATTTGCGAAGGTCCTCGCGGAGGCGGGTACCGACGTGACCGTCTGGGCGCGCCGGGAGGAGATGGCGCGGTCCATTCGGGAGCGGCACGAGAACCCCGACTATCTCCCCGGTGTCGATCTGCCTGCAACCCTGTCGGCGACCTCCGATCACCGGGTCGCGCTGGACGGCGCCGACTTCGTCGTTCTCGCGGTGCCGTCCCAGACGCTGCGGGTCAATCTCGCGCAGTGGCGGGACGACATCGCCGACGATGCGACTCTGCTCAGTCTTGCGAAAGGGATCGAGAGTGGCACCCTGATGCGGATGAGCCAGGTGGTCGGCCAGGTCACGGGAGCGGACCGGAATCGGATCGCGGTGCTGTCCGGGCCGAACCTCGCGCGTGAGATCGCGGCGGGTCAGCCTGCCGCCACGGTGATCGCGTGTCCCGAGTCCACCCGTGCGATCGAAATTCAGAAGGCCTGTGCCACAGGGTATTTCCGTCCCTACACCAACACCGACGTTGTCGGGTGTGAAATCGGTGGCGCCTGTAAGAACGTCATTGCGCTCGCGTGCGGCATGGCCGCCGGTGTAGGTCTGGGGGACAACACCGTGGCGAGCATCATCACCCGCGGTCTCGCCGAGATCATCCGGCTCGGAACCGCGCTCGGGGCCAAGCCCGCGACGTTGTCGGGTCTGGCGGGGGTGGGCGATCTCGTTGCCACATGTACCTCACCGCTCTCACGCAACCGTACCTTCGGGGAGCGTCTCGGCCGAGGGGAGACGCTCGAGAGTGCTCAGGAAGCCACGCACGGTCAGGTGGCCGAAGGAGTCAAATCCTGCACGTCGGTGCGGGAACTTGCCGCCAGTTACGACGTCGAGATGCCCCTCACGGACGCGGTGCATCGCGTCTGTCACGAGGGTATGTCGGTCCAGGATGCGATCGGGCTGCTACTCGGTCGCCGTGTGAAGCCGGAGTGATCCTGATGCTCGGAGATTCGACTCGCTGCGTCGAAGCTGTTGCTGTAGAGGGTGTCCCAGGAGATCCGCTGCAGCCGGGGCCGGTGTTCGCGGCGCCGTATCGACTGGGTGAGGACGAACTCACCGAGTCGGACACCTACGCGCGGGCGTCGAACCCCGGATGGCGCGACCTCGAACGGGCACTCGCGGCCCTCGAGGACGCGTCCGCAGCTCGCGTCGTGGGCTCCGGGATGTCTGCGATCACCGTCGCGCTCCGTGCGCTTGCCGGCCCCGGCGGGGTGGTCGTGGTCCCGTCGGACGGGTACTACCAGGTGCGCATGTATGCGCGTGACTGCCTCGAACCGTTCGGTGCGGTGGTCCACGAACTATCGGTGCCCGAGTTCTGCGACGGCACGCTCGGCACCGTGCTCGCGGAGGCGCCCGAGGGTGCGGTGGTCCTCGTCGAGACTCCGTCGAACCCAGGCCTCGACACCGTGGACCTTGCGGCGACCGCAGCGACCTGTCGCGCGGCCGGTGCACTCCTGCTGGTCGACAACACGACGGCCACGCCGCTCGGCCAACAGCCGCTTTGCCTCGGTGCCGACGTCGTGGTGGCCAGCGGCACGAAATCGCTCAGCGGGCACAGTGATCTGCTTTTCGGGTACATCGCCGTGCGCGACGACACCCTGCTTCCACGCATCGATCGGGAGCGGCTGTTGTCGGGGACCGTGCTGGGCCCGTTCGAGACCTGGCTGGCCCATCGGAGTCTGGGCACGGCGGGTTTGCGCTTCGAGCGGCAATGCGCGAACGCGCATGCGATCGCGCAGATGCTTGCAGAGCATCCCGCCGTCGCAGGCGTCCGTTATCCGGGCCTGCCGACTGACCCGGCCCACCCTGTCGCAGCGGCGCAGATGCGCAGGTTCGGGCCCCTCGTCACCTTCCGGCTCGACAACGCCGACCGCTTCCACCGCTTCGTGCGCTCGTCGGAGCTGGTCGTCTCTGCTACCAGCTTCGGTGGGATTCACACAACGGCGGATCGGCGCGCCCGCTGGGGTGATCAGGTGGCTGCGGGGTTCGTGCGGCTGTCGTGCGGTATCGAGGACACCGACGATCTGCTCGCCGATCTTGATGCAGCGCTACACACCTCGTGAACCACGGGAAACCGGCTGGGGCCGAGACCCCCGTTACCGGTACGGTGTGTGCCGTGAGTAACCCCCGCACCCGGGTGGCTGTCGTGTTCGGCGGCCGCAGCAACGAACATTCCGTCTCCTGCGTCTCGGCAGGCAGCGTCCTGCGCAACCTGGATCCCGACCTCTTCGAAGCCGTCCCGGTCGGGATCACCGTGGATGGCGCCTGGGTACTCGCAAGCTCGGATCCGGAAAAGCTCGCGATGGCCGGGCGTGAACTGCCCGTCGTCGATACCACGGGATCCGCGCTGGTGCTCACCGCCGACCCGACGCGAAGTGGCGACCTCGTCGCTCTCGACGAGGGCGACTTCGGCAAGGTCTTCGCGTCGGTCGACGTCGTGTTTCCCGTGTTGCACGGCGCCAACGGTGAGGACGGCACTCTCCAGGGGTTGCTCGAGCTCGCCGGAATTCCCTACGTGGGACCGGGCGTACTCGCGAGCGCCGCCGGTATGGACAAGGAATTCACGAAGAAGCTGCTCGCAGCAGAAGGCCTGCCGGTCGGCTCCCAGATCGTGCTCCGTCCCGGTGTCGCGACGCTCACCGACGAACAGAAGGACCGCCTGGGTCTGCCCGTGTTCGTCAAGCCCGCGCGCGGTGGATCATCGATCGGCATCAGCCGCGTCACCGATTGGGCGTCGCTCGACGCCGCCGTGGACAAGGCACGCCTGCATGATCCGAAGGTCATCGTCGAATCGGCGATCGTCGGCCGCGAGGTCGAATGTGGTGTCCTCGAGTTTCCGGACGGAGATGTCCGCGCCAGCGTCGTCGCCGAGATCCGCATGCCCGATTCCTCGGGCAATCACGAAGCGTTCTACGACTTCGACACCAAGTACCTCGACGACGTGTGCGAATTCGACGTCCCGGCCAAGCTCGACGACGACGTGTCCGACGAGATCCGCGACCTGGCGGTGCGCGCCTTCCGCGCACTCGACTGCCAGGGGCTCTCCCGGGTGGACTTCTTCGTCACCGAGAACGGTCCGGTGATCAACGAGATCAACACGATGCCCGGTTTCACGTCGATCTCGATGTATCCGCGGATGTGGGAGGCAGTCGGCATCGACAACCGCGAACTCGTGTCCACCCTGATCCGCACTGCACTTGCGCGGGGCACCGGGCTGCGCTGAAGCCCGTTCCGGCCCGAGCTGCCTGTCGGCTCGGTCACCATCGCGACTACGCTGTGGCCATGACTGCCGTGACCCCTGACTCCACCGCATCCGGTTCCGCGGAAGCCGAGGCGATCGACACTCGCGAAGCGGTGCACGCTGCCGCCCGCGGCGCCCGTGTCGCCTCCCGGCGGCTCGCCCTGCTCACGACCGCGCAGAAGGATGCCGCATTGCATGCGGCAGCCGACGCGCTTCTCGCTGCGTCGCACGCGGTGCTCGAGGCCAACGCCGCCGACATCGACGCCGCGCGCGCGGGCGGTACCGAGGAGTCGCTCCTCGATCGACTGCGTCTGACGGAGGCCCGTATCGAAGGAATCGCGTCGGGTCTGCGGCAGGTCGCCGGACTGCCCGATCCGGTCGGCGAAGTGGTGCGCGGTTCCACGTTGCCCAACGGGCTCGAACTCCGTCAGCTCCGCGTGCCGCTCGGTGTGGTCGGCATGGTCTACGAGGCGCGCCCGAACGTCACCGTCGACGCGTTCGGGCTCGCACTCAAATCGGGCAACGCAGCGTTGCTGCGCGGCTCGTCGTCCGCGGCACATTCGAATGCGGCGCTCGTCGATGCACTGCGGGGTTCGCTCGCCGCTCAGGGATTGCCCGAAGATGCGGTGCAGTTGCTGCCGAGCGCCGACCGGTCGTCGGTGACGCACCTGATCCAGGCCCGCGGGCTCGTCGACGTCGTGATCCCGCGCGGCGGTGCCGGCCTGATCTCGGCGGTCGTCCGCGACGCGACTGTGCCCACCATCGAAACCGGTGTGGGGAACTGCCATGTCTACATCCACTCTGCGGCCGATCCGGTGATGGCGGAGAAGATCGTCGTCAACGCCAAGACGCGCCGCCCGAGCGTGTGCAACACCGCCGAAACGATCCTCGTCGACAAGGCCGTCGCCGACACCGTCGTACCGAAGCTGCTGCAGGTCCTGCAGTCCCACAGCGTCACTGTCCACGGCGACCTGCCCGGACTCGTACCCGCAACCGAGAACGACTGGGCCGAGGAGTATCTCAGCCTCGACGTGGCGCTTGCAGTCGTCGACGGTCTCGACGAAGCGGTCGATCACATCGACAAGTACGGCACGGGTCATACCGAGGCGATCGTCACCTCGGACCTCGCTGCGGCCCGAGAGTTCACCGCGCGGGTCGATGCGGCGGCCGTCATGGTCAACGCGTCCACCGCATTCACCGACGGCGAGCAGTTCGGGTTCGGCGCCGAAATCGGAATCTCGACCCAGAAGTTGCACGCTCGTGGCCCGATGGGCCTACCCGAATTGACCTCCACCAAGTGGGTGGTGTGGGGCGAAGGCCACACGCGGCCGGTCTGACGACCAGCCGACCATTCGACCGATCAGCACGACGAAAGGACACAGCGTGGATCGTGCGCTGCCGACCACTCCGCCGATCTTCGCGGACGTCCAGGACGTGATCGACCGGCTCGCCGAGACCGGCTACCTCGCCGACAAGGCCACGGCCACGTCGGTGTTCCTCGCCGACCGGCTCGACAAGCCGCTGCTCATCGAAGGCCCCGCCGGTGTCGGCAAGACCGAGCTGGCACGCGCCGTCGCGCAGACTTCCGGCGCCGAACTGGTACGGCTGCAGTGTTACGAGGGCGTCGACGAATCCCGCGCGCTCTACGAGTGGAACCACGCGAAGCAGATTCTGCGGATCCAGTCGGCGGGGGCGAACGCCGCAGCAGGTGAATCGTGGGATTCGACGAAGGAAGACGTGTTCTCCGAGGAGTTCCTGCTGTCGCGTCCGTTGCTCACCGCGATCCGGCGCGACGACCCAACGGTCCTGCTCATCGACGAGGTCGACAAGGCCGACGTCGAGATCGAGGGGCTGCTCCTCGAGGTGCTCAGCGACTTCGCGGTGACGGTCCCCGAACTCGGCACCATCCGGGCGTCCCGCAAGCCGTTCTCGGTCCTGACGTCCAACGCGACGCGCGAATTGTCCGAGGCCCTCAAGCGCCGGTGCCTGTTCCTACACCTCGATTTCCCGGACGCCGACCTCGAACGACGGATCCTCGCGAGCCGGGTCCCCGAGCTGTCCGAGGCGGTCGCCGAGCAACTCGTCCGCACCGTCCACGTGCTGCGCGGCATGCAGCTCAAGAAGGTGCCATCGGTCGCCGAGACCATCGACTGGGGCCGGACGCTGCTCGCTCTGGGAATGGACACCCTCGACGATGCAGCCGTACGCACCACTCTCGGTGTCGTTCTCAAGCATCGGTCCGATCAGGATCGTGCAGCAGCAGAGCTCCGGCTGAACTGACATGGCCGGGGCACCGACATCCGGTCCGGGCGGAACGCTGAAGGCGCCGCACGGAATTCCCGGTCATCTCGTCGGATTCGTCGAAGCGCTGCGGCGTCGCGGTATCCCGGTGGGTCCGTCCGAAACTGTCGACGCGGGCCAGGTCATGTCGGTGATCGACCTGCTCGACCGGGAGATGCTGCGCGAGGGTCTGGCGTGCACACTGCTGCGGCGGCCTACTCACCGTCCGACCTTCGATGCGTTGTTCGACCTGTGGTTCCCGGCGGCCATCGGCCGGCGCGGTGCCGAAGGTGCCGAATTCACGTTGCCCCGCACATCCTCCGGCGAGATCGATCTCGAGGCCGTGCGCGACCTGATCGCCGAACTCCTCGCCGACGACTCCCCGGACGCCGTCGCCACGACCGAGATGCTCACCGCGCAGCTCGTCGAAGAACTCGGCCAGTACAAGTCCTCGAACGGGCCGTCGTTCTCGGCATATCAGACTTTGCGTGACGTCTCCCCGGAGACGTTGCTCACCAGAATTCTCGAGGGGCTCCTCGGCAACGCGTCGAGCGCCGACCGCGACACCGGCGACTACGAGACCGAGATCGCGCGGCAGACCGCGGCACGACGGATCGCCGACTTCCGGGCGATGATCGAACGGGAGACCCGGCGCCGGACCGCCGAACAACTCGGTCGCGATCGAGTCGAGAAGTACGGGGTTCCGAAACTCGCCGAAGAAGTCGACTTCCTGCGTGCCTCCGACGCCGAGCTCGTGGCGTTGCGCCGCCAGGTGATGCCGCTCGCACGGCTCCTTGCGAGCCGGCTCGCGGCACGGCGGCGCCGAAGCCGCGCCGGTGCCATCGATCTGCGGCGCACGCTACGTAAGTCGATGTCGACGGGCGGTGTGCCCATCGACCTCATCAATCGCAAGCCACGCCCGGCACGGCCGGAACTCGTCGTCATGTGCGATGTCTCGGGTTCGGTCGCGGGTTTCTCGCACTTCACGCTGCTGCTCGTGCATGCGTTGCGGGAGCAGTTCTCCCGGGTTCGGGTGTTCGCGTTCATCGACACCACCGATGAGGTGACCCACCACTTCGCAGCCGGCATCGACCTCGGTACGGCGATGTCGCAGATGCTGCGCGAAGCGGAGCTGATCACGTACGACGGCCACTCCGACTACGGCAACGCCTTCGCCACGTTCAACGAGAAGCACGCGCACAGCCTCACCAGCCGCAGTTCCCTGCTGATCCTCGGTGACGGCCGGAACAACTACCGCAACCCCAACCTCGATGCCCTCGGGCACATGGTCCAGGTTGCGCGGCACGCACACTGGCTCAATCCTGAGCCGCGTGGCCAGTGGGGCGCCGGTGATTCGGCGGCGCGAGTGTACGCAGAGGCCATCACGATGCACGAATGCCGCTCGGCGAAACAGTTGGCCGAGGTGGTGGCCGCTCTGCTGCCGGTCTGACCCCGTAAGCTGGACAACCGTGCCTCAGTCATCCGACCGATACCCGGCGTCCCCGCGACGTCTGGGCGTCATGGGCGGTACCTTCGATCCCATCCACAACGGGCACCTCGTCGCCGCCAGTGAGGTCGCCGCCGGCTTCGGCCTCGACGAGGTGATCTTCGTACCGACCGGGCAGCCATGGCAGAAATCCGGTCGGCGGGTCAGCGCTGCGGAAGACCGGTATCTGATGACCGTGGTCGCCACAGCGTCCAACCCCCGGTTCACCGTCAGTCGCGTCGACATCGACCGTGGCACCGCGACCTACACTGTCGATACCCTCCGTGACCTCCGGGAACAGTATCCGGATTCGGAGCTGTACTTCATCACCGGCGCCGACGCCCTCGCATCGATCCTGTCGTGGCAGGACTGGCCGACGTTGTTCGAGCTTGCTCGGTTCGTCGGGGTATCCCGCCCTGGTTACGACCTCAGCGTCGAGCATTTGGCACCACACCTCGAGGGGCTTCCTCCCGAGGCGGTGAGCCTCGTCGAGATCCCGGCGCTGGCGATTTCCTCGACGGACTGCCGAACACGGGTCCACAATCACCGTCCGGTCTGGTACCTCGTGCCCGACGGTGTGGTGCAGTACATCAGTAAGCGTCACCTCTACGTGGACGCGCCGACGACGAACCACTTGAACACCGAGAGAAAGAGCACGTAGTGAGCGCAACGGCAGAAGCACTCGAGATGGCCCGCATCGCGGCCCTCGCCGCAGACGAGAAGCTGGCGACCGACGTCGTGGTGCTCGACGTGTCGGAGCAACTGGTGATCACCGACTGCTTCGTCATCGCATCGGCACCCAACGAGCGTCAGGTCAACGCGATCGTCGACAACATCGAGGAGAAGCTGCGCGACGCCGGTCACAGGCCGGTCCGTCGTGAGGGGACTCGCGAAGGACGATGGACCCTGCTCGACTACATCGACGTCGTCGTGCACATCCAGCACGAGGAGGAGCGGAACTTCTACGCCCTCGAGCGTCTGTGGAAGGACTGCCCGACGGTCCCGGTCGACGGCGTCGGTGGCCCGCGCGCAGCTACGGACGATGCGGAGGATGAGTGAGTGCGCCGGTGCGGGTGCGGCGCCTGATCCTGCTGCGTCACGGACAGACCGAGTACAACGCGACCAGCCGGATGCAGGGGCAGCTCGACACCGATCTGTCCGACCTCGGTCGCCGTCAGGCACTGGCGGTGTCCCACACGATCGCCGGCTTCGATCCGATCGCGATCGTGTCGTCGGATCTGCGACGTGCGTACGACACCGCGACGGCGATCGGGGACCGTGCAGGTCTACCGGTCGAGATCGATCCGCGGCTGCGTGAGACACACCTGGGACAGTGGCAGGGCCTGACCCACACCGAGGTCGATGCGAGCCATCCAGGCGCGCGTGCACAGTGGCGCGGGGACGCGACCTGGGCACCCCCCGGAGGCGAGAGCCGTGTGGACGTTGCCGAGCGGAGCAGGCCCGTAGTCGAAGAGTTGCTCGCCAAGTACGAACAGTGGAGCGAGCGGCCGATCGTGCTCGTCGCCCATGGCGGGTTGATCGCAGCGCTCACGGCATCGTTGCTCGAACTGCCGGTCGATCGATGGCCGGTCCTCGGGGGACTCGGGAACACCGGTTGGGTGCAGCTCAGCGGTTACGGTGAGTCGCCGACCTGGCGCCTCGATGTGTGGAACGCGTCGGCAACGGTATCGCCCGATGACGCGCTCTGAACCCGATACGGTCTCGCCGCGGCCCTCGCTGTTGGTGATCGGTGACTCGCTCAGCTATTACGGACCGAAAGGCGGCCTGCCCGCGGATGATCCGCGGATCTGGCCGAATCTCACGGCAGCAGCGCTCGGCTGGGATGTCGAGCTCATCGCTCGCATCGGCTGGACCACCCGCGACGCGTGGTGGGCGATGACGCAGGATCCGCGTGTGTGGGCGGCCATTCCGCGCGCCGGTGCGGTCGTGCTCGCCGTCGGCGGGATGGACACGTTGCCGTCCCCGTTGCCCACGGCGCTGAGGGAGAGCATGCGGTACCTCCGGCCTGCCCCACTGCGTCGGACCGTGCGCAGCGCGTACGGCTGGGCCCAGCCGCGGTTGTCACCGCTCGGCTGGCCGGTTGCGCTCCCGCCGCGGGTGAGCGTCGACTACCTCGAAACCATCCGGGATGCCCTCGCGTACATGCGACCGGACCTGCCGGTGATCGGAACTCTGCCGTCCGTGCACGACAGCGAGCAGTACCGGTCGGTGCATCGCGGGCGTCGTCCTGCGGCCCGGGCGATTTCACAGTGGGCCGACGAGAAGTCGGTTCCCCTCGTCGATCTCGGTGAAGCCGTGCGGGAGAACATCTTTTCGGACGACGCGAACCCCGACGGTATCCATTGGGGGTGGGACGGGCATCGCAAGGTCGCCGACGCGATGATCGACGCGGTGCGGATGACTCGTCCGGATGCGCAACCCACTGCGGACGGCATACGGTAGGTGCTGTGTCAGTAGTGGTGGTCACCGATTCGTCGTGTTGTCTCGATCCGAAGATGGCGGAGCGTTACGACATCCGGATCGTTCCCCTGCACGTGATCTCCGACGGACGAGACTATCGCGAGGGTATCGACGAGCTTCCCGATGACCTGTCGGGAGTCACCACGTCCGGTCCGTCCCCGGCCGAACTGCTCGAGGCCTACACACGTGCCTTCGACGACAGCGACGGCGACGGCGTGGTGGCGGTGCACCTGTCCCGGCTGTTGTCGGGTACCTGGGAGGCTGCGAAGAATGCCGCCGACTCGTTCGGCGATCGGGTGCGCTTGATCGATTCGCAGAACACCGCGATGGGCCTGGGATTTGCTGCACTCGAGGCTGCGCGTGCGGCCGAATCCGGTGCAGACCTCGACGACGTCTACTCGCGGGCCGTCGAGGTGGCCGCATCCGGACGCACCCTGCTCGTGGTCGACCGACTCGACCATCTGCGCCGTGGCGGCCGAATCGGCACGGCCACCGCCCTACTCGGCACCGCCCTCGCAATGAAACCAGTCCTCCATCTCGTCGACGGGAAACTCGTGTTGCGGGAGAAGACCCGGACGATGACCAAGGCGATGGCGAAACTGGTCGACGGCGTCGTCGCCGAGGCCGGACCTGCCCCACTCCTCGCAGTGCACCATCGTGGAGCACCCGAACGTGCGCACCTGCTCGCGGAACAGCTTGCCGAGCGGATCCCCGACGCGGCCGAACTCCTCACCTGTGAGATCGACGGAGTGCTCGGGGCCCACGTCGGACCGGGGGCGATCGGGATCGTCGTCGCGCGCAGCTGAGCGGACGGTTATCCACAGCCGTCCCATCCATCCACAGATTCCCTCCAACGGTCGTCTGCGCGCATTTCCCTTCCCGTGGTGGGATTAGCGTCGCGGCATGGGCAGCGACGGGGACCTCGCGAGAACGCGGCTCGATGCGATCGTGCGATCCGCCACGATCGGACGAGTCGGGCACGACGACGCGGACGAGTACGACAACCTGCTCGCAGACCGCTCCGGACAGGATGAGGTCACTCGGCCGCAGAGCGTGATCGAACGGATGCGCTCGGCGCGCTGGGACGCCGGTCGCGGTGGCAGTAGGGCTCTGGCCGGGGTTGCCGCCGTGGCGGTTCTCGTCGCAGCGGTCGTCGTATGGCGGGATCGCCCCGTGCCTGAGGCCGTTCCGCCGTTGCCCGCCGTCGAAGTGGTCGCGACGTCCTCGCGTGCCCCGGCACCGGAGCAACAGGGGGAGGTGGTGGTCAGCGTAGTCGGGCTCGTGGCGAAGCCGGGGCTGGTGCACCTCCGAGAGGGCGCGCGAGTCGCGGATGCACTCGACGCGGCGGGCGGACCCGGCGAGGGCGCAGACCTGCTGGGACTCAACCTCGCTCGGCGGGTCGCGGACGGAGATCAGATCATCGTCGGTGTAGCGCCGCCACATCCGGTTCCGGAGGGCAGCGCGGTATCTGCGACCGGGACCGGGGATGCGGGTGAGGTCGGTGGCGGCACGGAGCCGGGACAGAACCCGTTGAATCTGAACACCTCCGATGAGGCCGCCCTGGATGCCCTGCCCGGAGTGGGGCCGGTCACCGCATCGGCGATCGTCGCGTGGCGGCAGAACAACGGACCGTTCACCGACGTCGAGCAACTCTCGGAGGTGGAGGGGATAGGACCTGCCAGGCTGGCCCGGTTACGCGAGTTGGTGACCGTGTGACCGCACAGGCCACTGTCGACGCCCGACTCCTGCCGTGTGCCGTCGCGGCGTGGGCGGCGACCTTGGTCGGCCTGTACTCGGGTTGGCGGATCTCGGCACTCGTGACCGCGGCGGCGGTGTTGGGGGCGCTGGTCGTCGTACTGTCCGCGAAGAGCAGGGTCGACCCGTGTCGGCGAAAGCGCAGGGGGCATTCGCACACACGGGACGGGGTGATGCGAGGAGTGCTCGCCGTTCTCGTCGTCACCGCGGGATTCGGTGGGGCCGTCGCGATGCGGATGTGGTTCGTCGAGCATCATCCGCTCGCGACGGCCCCGGCAGGCGCGTGGGTCACCGCAGTGGTGGAGCCGACCGATGATCCACGGATAGTTCGGAGTTCACCGTTCGGAGGTGAGCCACAGGTACGCATTCCCGTCGCTGTCCGACACGTGACGCTGCGGGGCGAGTCGATGACGGTCGGAGGCAGAGCGGTCGTGTTCGCTCCCGCCCACGGCTGGCGGCATCTGCTGCCGGGGCAGCGAGTCACCATGAGGGGCCGGGTGTCCGAGAACGCAGCTTCCGGAGGCCCCGACCCGGGGACCTCGGTTGCGGTGCTCCGGGCCGACGGGCCACCGCGTGCGACAGAAACACCCTCGGCACTTGCCGAGTGGGCCGGAAGTGTTCGCGAGGACCTCGCCGAGGTGTCAGCGCGGGCGCTCGGACCCTCGGCGGCCGGATTGTTCCCCGGACTGATCGTCGGCGACACGAGCCGGCTGCCTGACGACGTGCGCGAGGACTTCCGGGTGTCCGGCCTGACGCATCTGACGGCGGTATCGGGCGCGAATGTGAGCATCCTGCTCGGCGCGGTCCTGCTACTGGTCAGGTTCGTCGGGATAGGGCCACGGACGGGCGCCTTCCTGGCGGGTGTGGCGTTGGTGCTGTTCGTGGTCGTCGTCCGTCCTTCGCCGAGCGTGGTGCGCGCCGCCGCGATGGGAGCGGTCGCACTCCTCGCACTCGTCGTCGGGCGGCAGCGGCAGGCGCTTCCCGCGCTCTGCGCCGCGATCGGAATTCTCGTCCTGGTGTGGCCGGAGCTCGCGGTGGATGTGGGATTCGCGCTGTCCGCAACGGCCACCGCCGGGCTCGTGCTCGTCGCGCCCGTGTGGGTTGCCCTGCTGCAGGAGCGTGGATGGCCACGTGCCGTGGCCGAAGTATGTGCGGTGTCGTGTGCGGCGTACATCGTGACCGCACCGATCCTCGCTGCAGCGACAGGAACTGTCAGTGTCGTTGCGGTGGTGGCGAATGTTCTGGTGACCCCGGTGCTCGCGCCGCTGACCGTCCTCGGCTCGGTCGTCGCGCTGTGCGCGTCGGTGGTCCCGGGAGTCGCCGAGTTCCTCGCGCGCGGCGCGGCACCGATGCTGTGGTGGCTGATGACGGTAGCCGATCGCGCAGCCTCGCTGCCCTCGGCGGAACTCTCGCTGCCGGACGGGATCCCGGGAGGAGCGGTGATCGGCGGCGCCGCCCTCGTCGGCTGTGTCCTTCTGCGTTACAGGAGAATACGAGTTGTCGCCGGTATCGCATTGGTGTCGACCCTCATTGTGTGGATTCCTGTACGCCTGTTCGCACCCGGCTGGCCGTCGAACGGCTGGGTGTTCGCGGCCTGCGATGTGGGGCAGGGAGATGCAGTGGTCCTCGCGGTCGGTGACGGGAGGGCCGTGGTCGTCGACGCGGGGCCGGAGGCCACACCGGTCGATCGGTGCCTGCGACGATTGCGTATCGACTCGGTGCCGGTCGTGATCGTCTCGCACCTGCATGCCGATCACATGGGTGGATTGCGCGGAGTACTGCAGGGCCGCCGCGTGGGGGAGGTGGTCGTGGGTCCGGGTGCGGTGTCGCGCGACACGGCAGGAGACCTCGCCGGCACGGCCGGCGAGTTCGGGGTGCGCATCCGGGAGACGATGACCGGGGAGGTACTGCGCGTCGGGACGGTGACGATCCGAATCCTCGGGCCTCCGGCCGAGCGGTCCGCCGAGTCGGAGAACGATCTCTCGCTGGTGATGGTCGCGGAGACGACAGTGGGACGCATTCTGCTTCCGGGTGATGCGGAGGCACCGGCTCTCGACGCGTTGATGCGCGCCGGGGAGGACCTGCGCGCCGATGTCCTCAAGGTTCCCCACCACGGCTCGCGGACGACACCGGAGGCCTTCGTGGCTGCGGTGCGCCCCCGGGTCGCGGTGATCAGCGCGGGACGCGACAACACGTTCGGGCACCCGCACCCGGAGATCGTCGAGGCCTTGAACAGCGTGGGCTCCCGGATACTGCGCACCGACCTGCACGGGGACGTCGCGGTGGTGCGGGCCGGGTCCGGGGCACTGGCCGTCGTGTCGGACTCACGTGGCACGATCGGTCCGTGAGCGACACACCCCTGCATCTCGTTCTCGGCGACGAAGAACTCCTCGTCGACCGCGCTGTCACGAAGATCATCGCGGCCGTACGTACCCGGAGTGGCGCCGGCAACAACCTTCCGGTGTCGCGGCTGCGCGCAGGGGATGCGGGCGTCCCGGAATTGGCCGAACTTCTGAGCCCGTCGCTGTTCGCGGAGGATCGGGTCGTGATCCTCGAGTCCGCAGCCGACGCGGGAAAGGATGCGGCGGCTTTGATTCTCGATGCGGCTGCAGCACCCCCCGACGGCGTCACCCTGGTCATCCTGCATACCGGCGGGGGACGCACGAAGGCGATGGTCGGAGCCCTGCGGAAGAGCGGTGCCGAAGAGCACGCATGCCAGGCCCCCGACAAAGCCGGAGAACGCGCGAAGTGGGTGCGTGCATTCGTGCACGAGGAATTCCAGGCGGCCGGCGTGCGGGTCGCCGGCGACGTCGAACAACTCGTGATCGACGCGGTCGGATCCGAACTGCGCGAGCTCGCGGCAGCGTGCAGCCAACTCATCGCCGATACCGGCGGCAAGATCGACGCGAACGCGGTCCGGCGCTACTACTCGGGCAGAGCCGAGGTCACCGGATTCGACGTCGCCGAGAAGGCTGTGGTGGGAGATCTCGCGGGCGCGATCGAGGCATTGCGCTGGGCGATGCATCGGGGGGTTCCGCACGTCCTGCTGGCCGATGCCCTCGCCGATGCCGTGCACACGATCGCCAAGGTGGGATCTGCCGGACGGGGAGATCCGTTCTCTATGGCGTCGGGCCTCGGCATGCCGCCGTGGAAGGTCAAGAAGGCGCAGGGTCAGGCGCGTCGCTGGGCGCCGGAATCGATCGGAATCGCGCTCGGGGTGGTCGCGGCACTCAACGCCGACGTCAAGGGCGCGGCTGCCGATGCTGATTATGCGGTGGAGTCCGCAGTCCGCACCGTTGCGGAACTGGTCGCCTGACGGTTCGTTGCGTCGTCATCCGCACGACGAAAGGCCGCGCCCTCGAAAGGGTGCGGCCTTCGGTCAGCAGAGCTTGCGTCCTCTACCTCGGAGCCGAGGGCTCAGAGCTTGTTGGCAAGCTTGGCGAGTGCAGACTTCTTGTTGGCAGCCTGGTTGGCGTGGATGACGCCCTTGCTGACTGCCTTGTCGAGCTGACGGCTGGTGGAGACGAGGAGCTCGCTGGCCTTGTCCTTGTCGCCAGCGGCCGCGGCCTCGCGGAAGGAACGGATTGCAGTGCGCAGCGAGGACTTCACCGACTGATTCCGGAGCCGGTTGCGCTCGTTGGTGCGAATCCGCTTCACCTGGGACTTGATGTTGGCCACGCGTAAAATCCTGTCGTCTTGCTGGTAGTTGATTGGAAAGCTCTGGGTGCACTAGGGCACGACGATCGACGATACCAGCGTTGGAGGTAATGCCAAAACCGGTGCGGTCACGACGGCCCGCAGGCCCGAAGTCCCAGTCGCAAGCAAGTGTGACTTATCTCATAGTGCGGTGGCGGTTCGCTCACGCGTCACCTCGGTCCGCATGACACTGGCGGCATGACTCCAGAACGTGAAACGAACCTCGAGGAGTTCGGTCCCGACGACTTCTCCGACCTCAAGAAATGTATAGCCGAAGCAATCGGAACCTTCGTGCTCGTATTCTCCGCAGTCGGCACCGCAGTGTTCGCCGGCGCGAAAGTCGGCAATTTGGGTGTCGCCCTCGCATTCGGTCTGACGCTGCTTTTCCTCGTCTACACCATCGGGCCGATCTCGGGGTGCCACGTCAACCCGGCTGTCACCCTGGGGCAGCTCATCGTCGGGCACGTCCCGCCCGTCCGCGCCATCGGATACTGGATCGCCCAGATCGTCGGTGGCCTGATAGCCGGTATCACCATCTTCGCGGTCGCGTCGTCGCTGCCGTCCTACGATCGCGCATCCGACGGACTGGGAGCGAACGGCTGGGGCGCACACAGCCCGTCCGCGATCGAGGGGCCACTCGGCGGAGTGATCGAGAACGGTTACGGAATCGGCGCCACCATGATCGTCGAGGTTCTGCTCACGGCCCTGCTGGTCTTCGTCGTGCTCGCCAGCACCGATCGGATCTCCGATGTGCTCAACGCGGGGGTCGCGATCGGCTTCTCACTCGCCGTGATCCACCTGATCGCCATCCCGATCGACAACACGTCCGTCAACCCTGCGCGAAGTATCGCAGTGGCGTTCTACCAGGACGGTGCGCTCGCCCAGTTGTGGCTGTTCATCGTCTTCCCGCTCATCGGAGGCGCGGTCGGCGCCCTCGTCTACACGTTGCTGTTCGGCCGCGACCGCGGAGTACGTGCGTCATAGAACCCCAGTCCGCTGTTCGGATTGCGTGCGCCCGGCTTCCTACGCCCAGCCGAAATCCGCGCGGAGGCGCGATGCGACCTGATCGAATCGGGAACGTTCGAGGATCGCACCTTCGCGGCGGATGCCATCCTCCGGGACATCAAGGATGCGGTCCAGCCGGATCCAGCTCGGACGGTTCTGGCGGTCCCACGAGCCGGTGCCGATACCGACCCAATCGCGGTGCCCGTCACGGTCACCGTTCGACGAGAGCATCAGGCCGAGCAACGTCGCCCCTTCACGCCCGACCACGAGCACCGGCCGGTCCTTGCCCTGGCTTGCGTCCTCCTCGTACTCCACCCACGTCCACACGATCTCGCCCGGATCGGCACGACCGTCGAGGGCGGGAGAGTACTCGATCGTCCGCGCACGCTGGGCCGTGGGGGTGGTGCGAGAAGCGACAGGACGCCCCGGAACGGGGGCGGGTGCAGGCCTGCCGGACTGCTGGGTCAACGCCCCCTTCGCACGGTCGACTGCTCCCGACTGCTGGAGCTGCTTGTACAGCCGGGGCCCGTGCTCGACTGCGAGGCGTCCGAGTTGCTTGCCCATATTCATCCACTTGCCAGCCACGATCGGCCAGTGTAACCACGTCCAGAGGTAGTCGAAGTCACCTGTCGGCACAGCCGAGGACCCCGCTGTTACGAGTCTTGGATATTCTTCAGGGTGACCGCGGCCCCAGGCCGCTGCCGGCCCGAGTCAGGAGCACGACATCAGCAGTATCGCCGACACCACGTTCACGGACCCCGCCAAGATCCGGAACTTCTGCATCATCGCGCACATCGACCACGGCAAGTCGACGTTGGCGGACCGCATGCTGCAGCTCACCGGGGTGGTCGAGGAACGGCAGATGCGCGCCCAGTACCTCGACCGGATGGACATCGAGCGTGAGCGCGGCATCACGATCAAGGCGCAGAACGTCCGCTTGCCGTGGAAGCTCGACGGCGACGACTACGTCATGCATCTGATCGACACGCCCGGCCACGTCGACTTCACGTACGAGGTCTCGCGCGCACTCGAAGCATGTGAAGGTGCCGTGCTGCTCGTCGATGCCGCGCAGGGTATCGAGGCACAGACCCTCGCGAACCTCTACCTCGCTCTCGACAAGGACCTGACGATCATCCCGGTCCTCAACAAGATCGACCTGCCGGCTGCCGACCCCGACAGGTATGCGGGGGAGATCGCCAACATCATCGGGTGCGAGCCGTCGGATGTCCTGCGGGTCTCCGGCAAGACCGGTGAGGGTGTTCCTGCGTTGATCGACGAGGTGATCCGGCAGATCCCTGCGCCGGTCGGCGATTCCGATGCACCGGCGCGCGCGATGATCTTCGACTCGGTGTACGACACCTACCGCGGCGTTGTCACCTACGTCCGCGTCGTCGACGGCAAGATCACGCCGCGCGAGAAGATCAAGATGATGTCGACCGGCTCGACCCACGAACTGCTCGAGGTCGGCATTGTCTCGCCCGAACCGAAAGCGACCGCCGGGCTCGGTGTCGGGGAGGTCGGTTATCTGATCACAGGTGTGAAGGACGTGCGCCAGTCGAAGGTCGGCGACACAGTGACGCTCGCGCGCGGAGGAGCCACGGAACCGCTCACCGGCTACCGCGAACCGCGACCGATGGTCTATTCCGGCCTGTACCCCGTGGACGGTTCCGACTACCCGGTATTGCGAGATGCCCTCGACAAGCTTCAGCTCAACGACGCCGCACTCACCTACGAACCGGAGACCTCGGTCGCGTTGGGTTTCGGATTCCGGTGTGGCTTCCTCGGTCTGCTGCACATGGAGATCTCCCGCGAGCGACTCGAGCGCGAATTCGGGCTCAACCTGATCTCCACCGCCCCGAACGTCGTCTACCGCGTCGTGCTCGAAGGCGGAGAGGAAGTCGTCGTCACCAATCCGTCGGTCTGGCCGGAGGGCAAGGCCCGCGAGATCTACGAGCCCATCGTCAAGTGCACGATCATCGCGCCGAGCGAGTTCATCGGTTCGATCATGGAACTGTGCCAGTCGCGGCGCGGTGAACTCGGGGGTATGGATTATCTGTCCGAGACCCGTGTCGAACTGCGTTACACCATGCCGATGGCCGAGATCATCTTCGACTTCTTCGACTCCCTCAAATCGCGCACTCGCGGATACGCGAGCATGGACTACGAGGAGGCCGGCGAGCAGGAAGCGGCACTGGTCAAGGTCGACATCCTGCTGCAGGGCGAGGCCGTCGATGCGTTCAGTGCGATCGTGCACAAGGATGCCGCCGCTGCATACGGCAACAAGATGACGACCAAGCTCAAGGAACTCATCCCGCGTCAGCAGTTCGAGGTGCCCGTGCAGGCTGCGATCGGCTCGAAGATCATTGCGCGCGAGAATATCCGCGCCATCCGCAAGGATGTTCTCGCCAAGTGCTACGGCGGCGACATCAGCCGTAAGCGCAAGCTGCTCGAGAAGCAGAAGGAAGGCAAGAAGCGCATGAAGACGATCGGTCGCGTCGATGTGCCGCAAGAGGCGTTCGTGGCAGCCTTGTCATCGGATGCGGCGTCGGACAAGCCCAAGAAGTAAGTGCCCGCCGAAAGGACCCGCCCGTGCTCGAGACCTGGTTGACCCGTGAACTCGGAATCACGATTCCGCTGGTGGGTGCGCCGATGGGCGGTCGGGCGGGTGGCTCGCTCGCCGGTGAGGTGACCCGCGCCGGCGGGCTCGGCCTGATCGGGGCAGCCAGGTACAACACCGCCGAATGGCTCGAGGAGCAGGCCCGCAGTGCACGCGAGATCGGTGGCGGGCTCCTCGGATTCGGGCTCATGACGTGGTCGCTGCACGACGACGATTCGCTTCTCGGTGCGGTCCTCGAACACCACCCGCAGGTGGTGACCCTGTCGTTCGGCGACCCGGCTCCGTACGTGCAGCGGGTCCACGACGCCGGCGCCGTCGTGATCTCCCAGATCAACACCCTCGAGGATCTCCGGGTCGTCGAGGCTGCCGGAGTCGATGCGGTGGTGGCGCAAGGCCACGAAGCCGGCGGTCACACCGGGAGGATCGGGACCCTGCCGCTGCTGCAGGAAGTGCTCGAATCCACCGAGCTTCCGGTACTTGCCGCGGGAGGTATCGGGTCGGGCCGCGGACTTGCCGCCGTGCTCGCTGCCGGGGGAGTCGGCGCCCTGGTGGGTACGGCACTCCTGGCCAGCCCCGAAACGGTGGGACCGGACTACGCGCGAGATCGGCTGATCGCGGCGGGGAGCGCCGACACCGTGTACACGGACGTGTTCGACAGAGCCCGACGCCAACCGTGGCCCGCTCGGTGGGGTGGCCGTGCCCTGGTCAATTCCTTCACCGAGACGTGGCACGGTCGCGGAGCCGACGAGCAGACTCTTGCCGACGAGTACACCGCCGACGATCCGGATATCGGAGTCGTCTATGCCGGCGAGGCCGCAGGCCTCGTCCGAGCACAGCGACCGGCCGCCGACGTCATCCGTGATATGGGCGCGCAGGCCGAGGAGTTGCTCGGTCGTTTCCACTGACCTCTTTGCTTCGGGCCTAGCTCGGGATAAGGTATGCCTCACCTTAAATGGAGAGGTTGACTCATGCGTGCGAGATTTCTGGCGGTGTGCGCCACAGCTGTACTCGTCGGTGTCGGAGTGGCAGGGTGTTCGACTGCCGACGACGCCGATACCGCATCCGCCGGTGCTACCGACGCGAACAGCGCTGCAGGCGCAGCCAGTGTCGAGCACGTTTTCGGAACCACCACGGTCGAGGACACCCCGGAACGCATCGTCGCGACATCCAGCCAGTGGGTCGACGCGCTACTCGAACTCGGTGTCCAGCCCGTCGGCTACATCAGTGCAGGCACGATGGGTGATGATCGGGGCCTCTACCCGTGGCAGAGCGATGTTTCGGACGGCGCCGTCGACCTCGCGGCCGGTAATTCTGCCGCCGTGGACGGGCCGCTGCCCGTCGAACCGATCGCAGCGCTCGAACCCGATCTGATTCTCGGTAACTGGCAGGTCGCCACCCCGGAGGCGTACGACACGCTCGACGCGGTCGCCCCCACGCTTGCGCCCCTCAGCGAACTCGGTGTCGACACCTGGGACGCGCAGCTCCGCGCGCTCGGCGCGCTGCTCGACCGCTCCGACGAGGCCGAGCAGGTCATCGCCGACACCGAAGTTCAGATCGAGGAGGCGGCACTTCCCGGTCTCGAGGGGAAGACCGGCGTCCTCGCGCAGTACATGTTCGCCACGGACCAATTCGTGGTCGTCGCCGATCCGGACGATGGTGCCGCAGCCCTCTTCTCCCAGCTGGGGATGATATTGCCGCAATCACTCGTCGACGAAGCCGGCGTCAGCCAAGGACGCCTGATGCTCAGCCCGGAACGTGTCGATGCGCTCGTCGCGGATCTGCTCATCATCCTGCCCAACGGAGGGACCGAAGCCGATCTCATGTCGTTGCCCGGATTCGATCAGCTGCCCGCGGTGACCGGCGGCGGACTCGCGGTGGTCGACTATCCGACGGTCGTGGCGTTCAACACACCGTCGGCGACGTCGACCCTCTATGCGCTCGGCGCGATCGGCCCTCAACTCGGCGCCGTCGCTGGTACGTGACGGGTTCAGTGCCGTACGTGCGCGGGTCTGAATTCGCCTGATTCGGTGCGTTGTTCGGCGCGGATGACGTGAACGACCGCGTTGATCTGCGCGAGATGGGTGAAGGCCTGGGGAAAATTGCCCAGGTGCTGCCCGGTCGCCGGGTCGATCTCCTCGGCATACAGCTTCAGTGGGCTCGCGAAATCGAGCAGTCGACGACACAGAGTTGACGCCCGATCCACCTCGCCGATCTCGACGAGTGCGGACACCAGCCAGAACGAGCAGATGGTGAACGAGCCCTCCTCGCCGGAGAGTCCGTCGTCGGTGTCTTCGACCCGGTAGCGCAGTACCAGGCCGTGCTCGGTCAGTTCGTCCGCGATCGCGATCACCGTTGCACGCACCCGCGGATCGTCGGACGGCAAGAACCGGAGCAGAGGGATCAGCAAGTTCGACGCATCGAGTGCCGGATGGCCGTACCGCTGCGTGAAGACACCGCGTTCATCGACGCCGTGTTCGAGGATATCCGCCTTGATCTCGTCGGCGATCGCCGACCAGCGCTCGGCGTGGTCGGGCTGACCGTGCATCTCGGCGAGCTTGGCGCCGCGGTCCAGCGCCACCCAGCACATCACTTTCGACGACGTGAAATGCTGGGGGTCACCGCGTACTTCCCATATCCCGCGATCGGGTTCGCGCCAGTGCTCGACCGCCTGCTCCACTTGGCTGCTCAGCAGCGGCCACAACGATTCGGGTATCTGCTCACGCGACTTCACGTGCAGATACACCGAATCGAGTAGGGCTCCCCACACGTCGTGCTGCCGTTGCCGGTACGCGTCGTTGCCGATGCGGACAGGCTTGGCATTGTTGTATCCGCACAGGTGGTCGAGTGTCGATTCCTCCAGTACGTGTTCGCCCCCGACCCCGTACATGACCTGCAGGGGATGATGGCCGTTGCCGTCGGCGCCCTGCGAGACGTCGAGGATGGACGAGAAGAAATCGTCGGCCTCGCGATCGAGACCCAGCGTGTACAGACCCCACAGGGCGAAGGTGGAGTCGCGGACCCAGGCGTATCTGTAGTCCCAATTGCGCTCGCCTCCAGGGGTTTCCGGAAGTGATGTCGTGGCGGCCGCGAGTAGCGCGCCGGTCGGGGAGTACGTCAGCCCCTTGAGAGTCAGGGCGCTGCGTTCGAGATAGGTGCGCCACGGATGATCGGGGAATCTGCCCGTCGTGACCCACTCGCGCCAGTAGTCCTGTGTGGTGAGCATTTTCGCTGCGGCTTCGTCGAACGTGTGCGGCGGCGCCGGCTCACCCCACGATAGGGCGACGAATACGTTGTCCCCCTTTCTCATTCGTGTGCGGGCGCGTGCTTCCCGGCCCTCGATGCCCAGGCGCATGTTGGAGGTCAGGCGCAACCGGGGATGCTCGTCCGGCGCATCCGCGCACACGGCAGTCGCCTCTTCGTACACCTTGCCGGTGTACTCCCACCGCGTGCCGCCGCGGTGGTAATCGAACGCGGGTTCGCAGCTCATGTTCAACTCGACCGTGCCGTTCACGCACCGAACCGTGCGTAGGAGTATGTGCTCGGCCTCCCAATCGGACGGGGTCCGCCGTTGAGTGGCGGACCGTTGGTGCAGGTCGTACCAAGGTCCCATCACCAAGGCGTCACGGACGGTGATCCACCCCGTTTCGGTCTGCCACGTCGTCTCCAGCACGATCCCTCCCGGAAGGTACCGGCGGGCGGCGGGCACCGTCCTGTCGTGGGGTCCGATGCGGAAGTGACCCGCGCTGCGGTCGAGCAGCGAGCCGAACACGCTCGGTGAGTCGGGGCGCGGCACGCACAGCCATTCGACCGACCCGTCACGCGCGACCAAGCAGGACGTCTGGCAGTCCGACAGGAAGCCGTAGTCGCCGATCGGCGGAAACGGGGTGCGGTTCGGCTGGGTCGGCGGGAGGTGCACGATGGAGGCCATCTCTCCATGATCGGTGCCGGACAGGTGTGACGCGGGGCAAACGAGCAGACGCATTAGAGTAGTCGGGATGGAACGGGTGGCGTCGTGGTGGGACGGGTTCGAGCTGTGGCTCGCGGGCCTGTCGTTCGTGCCGCAGGCTGCATTGGTGCTGATAGTGATGGTGCCGCTGTGTGGGGTGGTGGCCTGGTTGCTCGACCGCGTCGTCGCCACCGGCTTTGCTGCAGTGGGGCGAGGCGAACCCGAACCTTCCCCGGCCGGTGGGGAACCCGCACCATCGGCACCGAATATGGAGGATTGTTGACATGCCACGCTCGCGGGTGACCCTGGCGCTCATCGCGCTGCTCGTTCTCGTTGTCGTCGCGTGGTTGCTCACGCTCTAGCTGTGATCTTCTACTGCGGACTCCCCGCTGGACCTATGGTCAAGCTCTGCTAAAGTTCCCCGCGTGTCCACGAACGTGTTGCCCAGCGCGCGCCATCAACTGGCGCTGATTGCTGTCGGCATGCGGTCTGTTGCCGACATCGACTGTTGTTGTCGCTGATCCACCCGCCCCGATGTCAGCGGTTTCACCGCGCCGGTAACCGGGTTCTGCGATCCTGTGGTGTTTGCCTGCAGTCGTTTCTCCAGTGAACTTCTGCAGGCGGCGTTGTGCCCGCCGATTCTGTGGGCCGGCGCCCGTCACTGCGTCCTCGCGATGACATCGATCCCGATTTCCGAATCCCAGATCTGTCCGCTCTGTTCCGCCAGGAACAGCCAGCAGGAGGCCCCCTCGATGAAGTTACGTTCCAAGTTTTTCGGCGCTGCGGCGCTCGCTGTCGCGACGGCTACCGTCCTGACCGCGTGCTCGGGTGGCGGTGCCAGCGATACCGTCGGCGGTGACGCGGGTGCCGACGGTTCCGGTGGAACCGTCAACCTGTACGCGTACGCGGTTCCGAAGGTCGGGTTCGACCTGTTGATCCCGGCATTCCAGGAGACCGAGGCCGGTGAAGGCGTCGTGTTCCAGCAGTCCTACGGCGCCTCGGGCGACCAGTCGCGCAAGGTGCGCGACGGTGCCGAAGCCGATTTCGTGAATTTCTCCGTCGAACCCGACATCACGCGACTCGTCGAGGCAGGTCTTGTCGACGAGGATTGGAACGCCGGCGCAGACGAGGGCCTGCCGTTCGGTTCGGTGGTGACGATCGTCGTGCGTGAGGGCAATCCCAAGAACATCCAGGACTGGGACGACCTGCTGCGTGACGACGTCGAGGTCGTCACACCGAACCCGTTCAGCTCGGGATCCGCGAAGTGGAACCTGCTCGCCCCCTACGCCGCGAAGAGCAACGGCGGTCAGGACCAGCAGGCCGGGCTCGACTACGTGACTGCCCTCGTTCAGGACCACGTGAAAGTGCAGCCCAAGTCCGGTCGTGAAGCCACCGAGACGTTCCTGCAGGGTACCGGCGACGTCCTGCTCAGCTACGAGAACGAGGCGCTGTTCATCGAGCGCAACGGCGATCCTGTCGAGCATGTGACACCGCCGGTGACTTTCAAGATCGAGAACCCGGCCGCGGTGCTCAGCGGTTCGGCGAATGCGGACAAGGCCCAGGCATTCCTCGACTTCCTCTACACCGAAGAAGCCCAGCGTCTGTGGGGTGAAGCCGGATTCCGGCCCGTCGATCCTGCAGTTGCCGAGGAATTCGCCGCGGACTTCCCGGAACCCGAAACGTTGTGGACCATCGACGACCTCGGTGGATGGGACGCCGTCAACGACGAGCTCTTCGCCGAAGGCACCGGCGCCATCGCCGTGATCTACGACAACGCAACGAAATAGAGCCGGAAGCAGAGCCCGACCGTGAGTACCCCAGTAGAAGCGCCCGCCCCGAAGCAGCGTGGCCGACGCACCGCGAAAGTAACCGGTGCCGTAGGCCCGCTCGGGATCGGCGTCGCCACCCTGTGGCTGAGCATCATCGTCCTGCTGCCACTCGCGGCCCTGGCCACCGAAGCCTTCTCGGAAGGCTTCGGTGGCTTCTGGGACGCCGTCACCGCACCGAATGCCCTGGCCACCCTTCGCATCACGGTCACCGTGTCGATCGTGGTGGCGTTGATCAACGCAGTGATGGGCACTTTGATCGCGTGGGTGCTCGTGCGGGACGAGTTTCCGGGAAAGAAGATCGTCAACGCACTGATCGACCTGCCGTTCGCTCTTCCCACGATCGTGGCGAGCATCGTGCTGCTCGCGCTGTACGGACCACAGAGCCCCGTCGGTATCCAACTCAATGCGACACAGCCCGGTCTGGTCGTTGCGCTCGCGTTCGTCACCCTGCCGTTCGTGGTGCGATCGGTTCAACCCGTCCTGATCGAGGCCGACCGGGAGGTCGAGGAAGCCGCGGCGTCGCTCGGCGCCGACAACTTCACGACTTTCCGGACCGTGGTGCTGCCGACCCTGGCGCCCGCGATCCTCGGTGGAGTCGGGCTCGCGTTCGCCCGCGCCATCGGGGAGTACGGCTCGATCGTGCTGATCGGCGGGAACATTCCCGGCCAGACCCAGGTGGCATCGCAGTACATTCAACAGCAGATCGAGATCGACCGGCCCGTCAACGCCGCGGCGGTCTCGGTAGCGCTGTTGCTCATCGCGTTCCTGGCCCTGTTCGTGCTGCGGCTCGTCGCGAACCGCGGCCGTGTCCGTGAGGAGAACGACGCGTGAAACTCTCTCCGCTCTCGCGTATCTCGCTGCGCGTGATCGCGCTCGGCTACCTGGTGGTACTGCTGGTCGTGCCGATCGGCGTCATCCTCTACCGCACCTTCGAGAACGGTGTGATGGCGTTCGTCGACTCGATCACGACGCCCGCAGCGATCTCCGCACTCAACCTGTCGTTGCTCATCGTCGCGATCGTCGTCCCCGTCAATGTCGTTTTCGGCATCGTCGTTGCGCTCGCACTGGTGCGCGGGCGATTCCCGGGACGGGGCCTTCTGCAGTCCGTCGTGGACCTGCCGTTCGCGGTGTCACCGATCGTCGTCGGTGTCGCGCTGATCATGCTGTGGGGCGCGGGCGGCTGGTTCGGTGGACTCGAATCCTTGGGATTCAGAGTGATCTTCGGACTGCCCGGCATGGTCATCGCGACGATCTTCGTCACCTTGCCGTTCGTGGTGCGCGAGGTCGAACCCGTTCTCTACGAGATCGGGGAGGAACAGGAGCAGGCCGCCGCGACGCTGGGCGCCGGCACGTGGCAGACGTTCCGGCGAATCACCCTGCCGGCAATCCGCTGGGGATTGACGTACGGCATCGTCCTCACCGTCGCCCGCGCGCTCGGCGAGTTCGGTGCGGTCATCATGGTTTCGTCCGGATTTCCCGGGGTATCCCAGACCCTCACGCTGCTCGTCCATGCTCGCTACATCGACGACCACAACACCTTCGGCGCGTACAGCGCGGCCACCCTACTCATGGCCATCGCAGTGGTGGTCCTGCTGCTGATGACATTGCTCGACCGCAAGAGGAGCACCAAAGCATGATCACCGTTACCGGGGCGTTCAAGAATTACGGCGACTTCTCCGCGCTCGACGACGTCTCACTCGACATCCCGCCCGGCTCGTTGACGGCACTGCTCGGCCCGTCCGGCTCGGGCAAGTCGACTCTGCTGCGGTCGATCGCCGGGCTCGAGTCCCTCGACGGCGGTACCGTCCGCATCGCGGGCAACGACGTCACGCACGTATCGCCGCAGAAACGTGGGATCGGCTTCGTGTTCCAACATTACGCCGCCTTCAAACACATGACGGTTCGTGAGAACGTCGCGTTCGGTCCGAAGATCCGCAAGCTCCCGAAGCAGCAGATCACAGCGAAGGTCGACGAACTCCTCGAGGTCGTCGGACTGGACGGATTCCAGCATCGGTACCCCGCTCAGCTGTCGGGTGGGCAGCGGCAGCGCATGGCGCTCGCTCGTGCTCTGGCGGTGGACCCTCAGGTGCTCCTCCTCGACGAGCCGTTCGGTGCGCTCGACGCGAAGGTACGCGCCGACCTGCGGACCTGGCTGCGCCGACTCCATGACGAGGTTCACGTGACCACCGTGCTGGTCACTCACGACCAGGAGGAGGCGCTGGACGTCGCCGACCGCATCGCCGTGATGAACCGCGGCCGGATCGAACAGGTCGGCACGCCGGAGGATCTCTACGACCGCCCGGAGAACGACTTCGTGATGTCGTTCCTCGGGAACGTCTCGAAGTTCAACGGCAGGCTCGTGCGACCGCACGACATCAGACTCGGTCACGAACCCGGCCTCGAGATCGCGCAGGCGTCCGGCACGGAGGACCTCGGTGTCGCCCGCGCCACCGTCGAGCGGGTGGTGCATCTCGGATTCGAGGTGCGCGTCGAGTTGGCGAATGCCGCCACCGGCGAGCCGTTCATCGCGCAGATCACGCGTGGCGATGCGCGTGCACTTGGCCTGAAGACCGGAGATACGGTGTACGCGCAGGTCACTGCTGCGCCCGGTGAGCCCGTTGCGGTGAGCGCTGACTAGGCGGAATGCTCAGCTACGGCAGATGAGCACCGGGCACATCGAGTGGTGGATCAGATTCTGACTGGTCGAGCCGAGCAGCGCGGATGCAATGGTGCTGCGTCCGTGACTGCCGACGACCACCAGCTGGGCGTGCGCGGAATGTTCGAGAAGCAGCACGTCGGGTTTGCCGCGCTCGACGCTGTACGAGATCTCCACGTCGGGATGCTTCTCGCGGTGACCCGCCAGGCTCTCCGCGAGTTCCGCGGTCCGGTGTTCCTGGTAGGCATCCCAGTCGGTGAATCGTGACCCTTCGCCGTAGGTGAGGGTGGACTGCTCGGTCCATGTGTGTACCGCGGTGAGCGGCGCGCCGGCCTTGTCCGCGATCTCGAAGGCGTGGGCGATGGCTTTAGCGCTCAATGCGCTGCCGTCGACCCCCAGGACGATGGGTTTGCCATCGAGTTCGGGCGGACCGGGCTCGCCGCGCCACGACACGACCGGACAGTGTGCATGGTTGGCGGTGTGCACGACATCGGATCGCGCGAACATGGACTGCAGCTCGCTCGTCGTCGTGTGGCCGAGCACGATCATGCGTGCGGCACCCGACATTTCCACGAGGGTCTGCGCGGGCTTACCCACTTCGATAGTGCGTTCGACGACGACCTCGGGTTGTGCGGCACGCACCGCGGCCTCCGCCGCGTCGAGTGCTTTCCCGCCGTCACTGGTAGTGCCGTTGCTCGACGGCCGCTCGGGGACGACGTGTGTCAGCTGAAGGGGTTCGCCGAACCGAAGCGCGATCGATGCGGCCCAGCGTGCTGCGCCGAGCGCGCTGTCGGAGCCGTCGATCCCTGCCACGATTCCCCGTCTGGTCGATGCTGTGCCCATGGTGGTCTCTCCTCGCTCTGCCACCAGTGTGGTACAGACCACATCTACTCGCCAGGGTTCGATGATCTTCGGTGCTCGAATGGTTACGGCACGACACACGGCCCAGGCGCGCGGCGGTTCAGTCGCCGACCGCATCCTTACCGCGCTGCACGATCTTCGGGTCGGCGGCGAACACCACTTGATCGTCCTTGTCGTCGTAATCGAACTGGTTGAGGAAGAAACGCATCGCGTTGATGCGGGCGCGTTTCTTGTCGTTGGACTTGATGGTGGTCCACGGTGAGTAGTCGGTGTCGGTGCGCCGGAACATCTCTTCTTTCGCGGCGGTGTATTCGTCCCACTTGTCGAGCGATTCGAGGTCCATCTCGGACAGTTTCCAGCGGCGGACCGGGTCGAGCTGGCGAATTGCGAAGCGGGTGCGTTGCTCGTTCTGGGTGACGGAGAACCAGAACTTGGTCAGGGAGATTCCCGCGTCGACGATCAGCTGCTCGAACAGCGGGGCGTGGTCCATGAAACGGTGGTATTCGCGGTCGGTGCAGAAACCCATGACCCGCTCGACGCCCGCGCGGTTGTACCAGGAGCGGTCGAACATCACGAGTTCACCTGCGGTGGGGAAATGCTGGATGTATCGCTGCATGTACCACTGCCCGGACTCGCGGTCGGACGGCTTGTTCAACGCCACCACACGTGCGTGTCGAACATTGATGTATTCCTGGAAACGTTTGATCGTGCCGCCCTTGCCGGCTGCGTCGCGCCCCTCGAACACGATGATGTGCTTCGTCTTGTTCTCCAGCGCCCATGCCTGGAACTTCAGGAGCTCGATCTGAAGGAGATATTTCTCGACCTCGTAGGTCGCCCGATCCATCCGCTTCTTGTACGGGTAGTTCTCACGCCAGGTGTCGACAGCGCGTCCGTGGGTGTCGATGAGGTCGGGATCCTCGCCGTGATCGTCACGGACCGAATAGCCTTCGGTTCGGAGACGGTCGATGTAGTGCCGTAGCTCGTTCTGCACGCGTTCTCCTCGCGGATCCGGATTCCCGACGAGCGGGTTGCCCACGGATGGGGTAGGTACCGTTCTAGTCGAAGAAAGTGAATGCCGCGCGAACACTCGCGGTGGCAGATCGCTGTGCCGTGTGTGATGTGCGTCAGGCAGCGACGAGCGAAGGGGACGCAGCGACCACAGAGAGGTAGCGGGAGACGATCACGTCGCTGACGGCTTCATGATCGGTGAGGGTCGTGGCTATGTGCACGTCTCGCAGAGGTTCGGCGGCGGCGCAGGCCCGGTCCCACAGCAAGCCGGGCGCCAGCATCCATGGCGCGAGCACGAGAGTGCGTGCACCCGAGCGGGTGAGCTCCGACAGTGCCGATTCGACGGACGGCTCGGTGGCGGTCGCGAAGCACGTCCTGCCCAGTGTCCACCCGGTTCCGGTGAGTACACGCGGTGTGACCAGCGCGGTCGACGCATTCGCACCGACCCGGCGCGAGCCGACCGCGCAGAGTGCGACCCCGACGGTGGGATCGTCCAGCGACACACCTGCGCCGACGATGTTGTCGCGCACCGCTGCCACGAGCAGTTCGTCGTCGCCCAGAATGTCGGCGGACACGACGTCGAGGTGTGGGTTGCGGATCCTGGACTCCGCCAGCAATGCCGGGAGATCGATACGCGCGTGGAATGCACTGCCGAGTAGCAGAGGGACGACGACTGCCTGTCGGTGTCCTTCGGCGGCCACGGCATCGAGCACCTGCGGAACCGACGGGCTGTTCAGATCGAGAAACGCAAGCCGGACATCGAGTTGGGGATGCCGGTCGCGGACAGCTGCGAGCGCGGCAGCCACGGCCCGCGCAGAACGCGGGTCACGGCTGCCGTGCGCGACAGCGATCAGCGGGATCATGCGGGAACGTGGTCTCCGAGTTCGATGTCGGAGAGCCCGTTACCGACCAGGCCCGCCGCGAGGGTGTTTCCGCCGGCCGGATCGATGAGGAGGAAGCTGCCGGTGCGACGGTTGACCTTGTAGTCGTCGGCGGCGATCGGCTCGGCTACGCGCACCGAGATCCGCGCGATTTCGTTGAGTTCCAACGACTCCGGGTTGGGAACCGACGTCAGGTTCTGCTCGTCGAAACGTTCCTCGAGCGCACCGACGATGGCCTGCGTGGTGCGCGTGCCGTGCTTGAGCAGCAGACGAGCACCGGGGCGCAGCGGCTTCTCGGCCAGCCAGCACACGGTCGCCTCGAACTCGCCGATCGGCTCCGGTGCACCCGGGGCAGCGATGACGTCGCCGCGAGAGACGTCGACATCGTCGGCCAAGATGAGGGTCACCGACCGGCCGGCGTGCGCGACGTCGAGTTCGCCGTCCGCGGTGTCGATGCGTTCGACAGTCGTGCGGATGCCGGATGGCAGGATCACGACCTCATCGCCGGGACGAACCGAACCGGCACCGATCTGTCCCGCGTAGCCTCGGTAGTCGGGGAACTCGGCGGTGCGGGGCCGGATCACGTACTGGACGGCGAACCGCAGGCCGACATCGTGTCGCCCGTGTACATCGGCGTCGACCGGGACCGACTCGAGGTGCTCGATCAGGGTCGGGCCGTCGTAATAGGGAGTGTTCTCCGAGCGGGTCGCGACGTTGTCGCCGTGCAATGCCGACACCGGGATCTCCTGCACGTCCTCAGGAGCCCAGCCGAGCGAGCGTGTGAGCGAGTTGAACTCGCCCCTGATGTCGGCGAACACCTGTGCCGGGTCCTCGACGAGGTCGATCTTGTTGACGGCGAGCACAAGCTTGGGCACACCGAGCAGCGCGAGCACCGCTGCGTGCTTGCGGGTCTGCTCGATCACGCCCTTGCGTGCGTCGACGAGCAGCACGACGAGCTGGGCGGTGGAGGCGCCCGAGACCGTGTTCCGGGTGTATTGGACGTGACCGGGGGTGTCGGCGAGCACGAAGCTGCGCTTCGGCGTGGCGAAGTACCGGTAGGCGACGTCGATGGTGATGCCCTGCTCCCGTTCGGCGCGCAGGCCGTCGACGAGGAGCGACAGGTCGGGGGTATCGAGGCCACGATCGACAGATGCGCGGGTCACGGCATCGATCTGGTCGGCCAGAACGGATTTCGTGTCGTACAACAGACGGCCCACGAGCGTGGATTTACCGTCGTCGACACTCCCGGCGGTAGCCAGGCGAAGGAGGTCGCTCATGATCAGAAGTAGCCCTCTCGCTTGCGGTCTTCCATGGCCGCTTCGGAAACTCGGTCGTCGCCACGGGTAGCGCCGCGTTCGGTCAGGCGGGATGCCGCAACCTCGGCCAGGATGGCTGCGTTGTCGGCGGCCTCGGAGAGCACCGCACCGGTGGTGGAGCCGTCACCGACGGTGCGGTAGCGCACCGAGAGGGTCTGCAGCTCCTCGCCGTCCTTCGGGCCACCCCACACCCCGGGGGTCATCCACATGCCGTCACGCTGGTAGACGGGACGTTCGTGCGCGTAGTAGATGCTCGCGAGCTCCACGTTCTCGCGCGCGATGTAGCGCCAGATGTCGAGCTCGGTGAAGTTACTCAGGGGGAAGACGCGCACCTGCTCGCCCGGAGCGTGCTTGCCGTTGTACAGGTTCCACAGCTCGGGACGCTGCCGCTTGGGATCCCACTGGCCGAACGCGTTGCGCAGTGAGAAGATCCGCTCCTTGGCGCGTGCGCGTTCCTCGTCGCGGCGCGCGCCTCCGAAGACGGCGTCGAACCGGTTCTCCGAGATCGCGTCGAGCAGCGGCACGGTCTGCAGCGGGTTGCGGATGCCGTCGGGCCGCTCGGTGAGACGGCCGTCGGCGATGTATTCCTCGACGCTCGCCACGTGTAGCCGCAGGTTGTACTTCTCCACTACGTGGTCGCGGAATGCGAGCACCTCGGGCAGGTTGTGGCCGGTGTCGACGTGCAGCAGCGCGAAGGGCAGCGGTGCAGGCCAGAACGCCTTGATCGCGAGGTGGAGGAGAACGGTCGAGTCCTTACCGCCGGAGAACAGGATCACAGGCCGTTCGAACTCGCCCGCGACCTCGCGGAAGATGTGGATGGCTTCCGACTCGAGGGCGTCGAGAGTGTCGAACTTGTTGCCGTCCAGCTTTGTTCGCTGTTCGGCCGTTGTCGTATCGATGAGTGTCATGAGGAGTGCAACCCGCATTCGGTCTTGGCTTGGCCGGCCCAGCGTCCGCTGCGCGGGTCGGCCCCGGGAAGTGGCTTGTTCGTGCACGGGGCGCACCCGATGGACGGGTACCCCTCGTCGACGAGGGGATTGACGAGAATCCCGTGTTCGTCGATGTAGTTCTGCATGTCCTCATCGGTCCATGCCGCGATCGGGTTGATCTTGACGAGCCCGAACGCCTCGTCGAACGAGATCAGCGGTGCGTTCGCCCGAGTGGGCGCCTCGACACGTCGGATGCCGGTCACCCAGGCGCGGTATCCGCCCAGGGTTTCCTTCAGCGGCACCACCTTCCGCAGGCGGCAGCACTCGCCCGGATCGCGGGCGAACAGGTCCTTGCCCAGCAGTGCATCCTGCTCGGCGACGGTCTGCTTCGCGGCCGCATTGATCACGTTGACGCCGTACACCTGTTCCACGGCGTCGCGGGTGCCGAGAGTTTCGGCGAAGTGGTAGCCCGTCTCCAGGAACAGGACATCGACGCCGGGGTGGACCTGCGCGGCGAGATGCACGAGCACCCCGTCCTGCATGTTCGACGCCACGATGTACGAGTCGCCGAACGTCTCCTCGGTCCAGCGCAGCAATTCCTGAGCCGACGCGCCCTCGAGGTTTGCCGCCCCCTGCGCGGCGATCTCTCGAAGGTCGTCGGAAGTGTGTGTGGATGTGGTCATCGAAGGTCCGCCTCGTCTGCGCGTACGGTCCACTCGGCGAAGCGCTCGCCGGCATTCCGGTTCTTGATGAAGTTGCGCACCACACGCTCGATGTAGTCGGTCGCTTCATGAGCGAGGATGCGGTGCTGACGCAGCTTGCGTCCGAATCCGATGTCGAATCCGAGGCTGCCGCCGAGATGTACCTGGAATCCCTCGATCTGCTTGCCGTCGCCGTCGTCGACGAGCATGCCCTTGAATCCGATGTCTGCGATCTGGATGCGCGCGCACGAGTTGGGGCAGCCGTTGAAGTTGAGCGTGATCGGTACGTCGAGTTCGGAATTGAGTTCGGCCAAGCGGGCTTCGAGTTCCGGAACGAGGTTCTGTGAACGGCTGCGCGTCTCGGTGAACGACAACTTGCAGTACTCGAGGCCGGTGCAGGCGATCAGGTTGCGGCGCCACCGCGACGGCCGTGAGCTGAGGCCGACCGCTTCGAGGTCGGCGTCGAGATCGGTCATCTTGTCGTCCGGCACGTTGACGACGATCAGCTTCTGATACGGGGTCAGGCGCACCGAATCGGACCCGGCCTTGTCCATGGAGTCCGCGAGGACGTCGAGGATGGTGCCGGACACCCGGCCGGACACCGCGGAGAATCCGACGGCGTTGAGGCCGTCGGTCTGCTTGGTGACACCGACGTGGTCGATGGGTTGATGCGGCTTCTCAGGAGCAGGCCCGTCGATGAGCGGACGCTTCAGATACTCCGTCTCGAGCACCTCACGGAACTTCTCGATGCCCCAGTCCTTGATCAGGAACTTCAGACGTGCCTTCGAGCGCAGTCGCCGGTAGCCGTAGTCGCGGAAGATCGCGACGACGCCTTCCCACACGTCGGCCACCTCGTCGAGCGGAATCCACGCTCCGGTGCGCTCTGCGAGCATCGGGTTGGTCGACAGACCGCCACCGACCCACAGATCGAATCCGGGACCGTGCTCGGGATGGTTCACACCGACGAAAGAGACGTCGTTGATCTCGTGCACCACGTCGGGCTGGCCGGAGATCGCGGTCTTGAACTTACGGGGAAGGTTCGAGTACTCGGGATTGCCGATGTAGCGGCGCTTGATCTCCTCGAGCGCCGGGGTGGCGTCGATGACCTCGTTGGGGGACAGGCCGGCGAGGGGGGAGCCGAGCATGCCGCGGGGGCAGTCGCCGCACGCCTCGGTGGTCTCCAGGCCGACCGCTTCGAGTCGACGCCAGATCTCCGGGACGTTCTCGATCTCGATCCAGTGGAACTGGATGTTCTGGCGGTCGGTGATGTCTGCGGTGTCGCGAGCGAAGTCCTTCGAGACGCTCGCGATCGCGCGCACCTGCGCGGTGTTCAACTGACCGCCGTCGGTGCGGACGCGCATCATGAAGTACGGGGCTTCGAGGAGGTCGGCGTTGTCGTCGCCTGTCCAGGTGCCGTCGTAACCTTCGGCGCGCTGCGTGTAGAGGCCCATCCAACGGAAACGGCTGCGGAGATCGGCCTTGTCGATGTTGTCGAAGCCGACGTGCTGGTAGGTATCGATGATCCGCTGACGAACGTTGAGCGGATTGTCGTCCTTCTTGGTCTGCTCGTTCCCGTTCAGCGGCTCGCGGTAACCCAACGCCCACTGGCCCTCTGCTCGGCGCTTGGTGGGCTTCGCCGATCGACGGCGAGCGGGAGGTGTCGAGTCGGCGGGGGGAGCGACGTCGGTGGTCGACGACATGCGGTTCTCCTGGATTGAAGGACCGGATCGAGAACGCGAGGGGGCTGGCCTCATGCGAACACGCCTCGATCCGGCGGGATCTGAGAATTGCCGGATTGGTGCCGTACTAGCGACAGGCGGCGCAGGGCAGACAGATAGACGCACAGACGCGCTTGAGGTCGACGTGGCGTCGCGCCACGAGTCGCACTCCGAGTCCGGTCATGGCGACCATTGTGCCATGTCACGGGGTTGATTCCGAATCCGGAGGGTATTTCCACCAAAAATCGGGGAAATGTCGAGGTAGGCGCAGTGCGGCGTGTCGAGGCGAGCGCATTGCGGCGTGTCGAGATGGGCGCATTGCGCTGGCGGGGCCGCGCTGTGTCTCTGGAACACTGGAGCTCGTGAGTGAGACGAGAACCGGCAGTGAGCTCGGTGCGGGACGCGGGTTCGAACTGCCGGCGAGCGCGCTCGACGGAGTGGGCAGCAGACCCTTCGGGGTGTACGTGCATGTGCCGTTCTGTGCGACGCGCTGCGGCTACTGTGACTTCAACACCTACACGGCCGGTGAACTGGGATCCGCGGCGTCGCCCGAGTCGTGGCTCGAGGGGCTTCGCCGCGAACTCGATGCCGGGGCCGAGCTGCTCGATCGCGACGGCCGCGGGGCGCCGGCGGTCGGGACCGTGTTCGTCGGCGGTGGCACACCGTCGCTGCTCGGCGCCGACGGGCTGGCCGACGTGCTGAGCGCCGTCCGCGCGTCGTTCGGGCTTGCGCCCGGCGCCGAGGTGACCACCGAATCGAACCCCGAATCGACCTCACCGGAATTCTTCGCGCAAATCCGCGACGCCGGCTACACGCGTATCTCCCTCGGTATGCAGTCGGCGGCCTCCCACGTGCTCGCGGTGCTCGACCGCACCCACACTCCGGGACGCCCGGTCGCGGCGGCCCGCGAGGCCCGCGAGGCCGGATTCGGGCATGTGAATCTCGACCTGATCTACGGCACACCAGGGGAGACCGACGCAGATCTCGATGCATCGCTCGACGCCGTGCTGGAGGCGGGCGTCGATCACGTGTCCGCCTATGCGCTGATCGTCGAGGACGGGACCGCGCTGGCGCGGCGGGTGCGCCGCGGGGAACTACCGGCACCGGACGACGACGTGCTCGCATCCCGGTACGAGCGCATCGACCGGCGACTGGCCGCGGCAGGGTTCACATGGTACGAGGTGTCCAATTGGGCTCGCGCCGATGACCTTTCGGCCAGATGTGGCCACAACCTCGGTTACTGGGACGGGGGCGACTGGTGGGGTGCGGGGCCCGGCGCGCACAGTCACGTCGGCGGGGTGCGCTGGTGGAACGTCAAGCATCCCGCGCGCTATGCGGGCGACCTCGCCGACGGGCGACTGCCGGTCGCGGGGAGCGAGGAACTGACAGCCGACGACATCCACACCGAATCGGTGATGCTCACCGTGCGACTGCGGACCGGTCTGCCGTTGAGTGAACTGGACGCCGGTGAGCTCGCCGCGGCCGGAACGGTGGTCGACGACGGGCTCGCTGTCGTGTCGGATGATCACCTGATCCTCACGGATCGCGGCCGGTTGCTCGCCGACGGCGTGGTGCGGACGATCCTGCTCGGATCCGACCGGGAATGAGCGCTAGAGGAACCGGGGCTCGCCGAGGATTTCAGGACCTGCCGGATCGGTCTCCTCGGGCGATGTGACGGTCGAGAGCGGTGCGAGTGCGTCGTAATCGAAGACGCGGGCATGGAGCACCGGGCGGTTCCGCAGTGCGGACTGCACGGCCCGGTGCAGGCCGTCCTCTAGGTACAGCACCCCTTTCCACTGCACAGCGTGGGGAAACAGGTCGCCGTAGAATGTCGAGTCCTCCGACAGCAGGCGATCGAGTTCGAGAACCTTCGTGGTCGTGACGATCTCGTCGAGGCGGATCTGACGCGGAGGGATTCTCGACCAATCGCGCAGCGACAGCCCGTGATCGGGATACGGCTTACCGTCCCGGACACCCTTGAAGATCATGGGCCCACAGTACGCACGGGGTGGCGGATGGATCTGTCCGGCTCCGACACTATTAGACTGGGCGGGTACGGCACACAGTGCACCCGGGCCCCGCGCGCGAGGTGCACTTGTTCGGGCATGCACGTGGTGGAACGGAGGTGGGCAGATGTCGAGCACCGAGGAACGGAGATTCCAGGTTCTGCGGGCGATCGTGGCGGACTACGTGTCCACCAAGGAACCGATCGGATCGAAGACGCTCGTCGATCGTCACAACCTGGGTGTATCGAGCGCCACGGTCCGCAACGACATGGCGGTCCTCGAGGCAGAGGGATACATCTCTCAGACGCACACCAGTTCGGGACGAGTACCCACCGACAAGGGCTACCGGCAGTTCGTCGACCGGATCGCCGAGGTCAAGCCGCTGTCCGCGGCCGAGCGCCGCGCGATCCTGCAGTTCCTCGAGTCCGGTGTCGACCTCGACGATGTGCTGCGTCGCGGAGTCCGATTGCTCGCGCAACTGACCCGGCAGGTCGCGGTGGTGCAGTACCCGACTCTGTCGTCGTCGTCCGTACGGCACCTCGAAGTCGTCGCCCTGACGCCGGCGCGTCTGCTGCTCGTGCTCATCACCGATTCCGGGCGCGTCGACCAGCGGATCGTCGAACTCGGCGACGTCGTGGGCGACGACGATCTCGTGCGGCTGCGCGATCTCCTCGGCAACGCCCTGAGCGGCAAACGGCTCGCTGCTGCGTCGATCGCTGTGTCCGAACTCGCCGAGGATGCACCGGAAGACCTGCGCGACGCCGTGATCCGCTGCGCGACCGTGCTGGTGGAGACTCTCGTCGAGCACCCCGAGGACCGGCTCGTGCTCGGCGGCACCGTCAACCTGACCCGCAACGCCGCCGACTTCGAAGGCCTCCCGGGCATGCCGGGTTCGTTGCGTACCGTTCTCGAGGCACTCGAGGAGCAGGTGGTGGTCCTCAAACTGCTCGCCGCCAGCCAGGACGCAGGCCGGGTCACCGTCCGAATCGGTGAGGAGACGCAGGTCGCCGAGATGCGCAGCACCTCCGTGGTGTCCACTGGGTACGGTGCGGCAGGCACGGTGTTCGGCGGGCTCGGTGTACTCGGCCCCACCCGGATGGATTACCCGGGAACCATCGCGTCGGTCGCAACCGTTGCGAGATATATCGGTGAGGTGCTCGGCGAGCGCTGAGCATGACCAATTCTGTGTAGATCATTCTGTGTAGATGAAGTAAGGACGAGAACCAAACGTGGACTACTACGGGACGCTCGGTGTGTCCAAGGATGCGACCGACCAGGAGATCAAGCGGGCATATCGCAAGCTGGCGCGCGAGCATCATCCTGACGTCAACCCGGACGAGTCGGCGCAGAAGCGATTCCAAGAGATCTCTGCCGCCTACGAAGTGCTCTCCGACCCGGAGAAGCGGCGCATCGTCGATCTCGGCGGCGACCCGCTCGCCGCCGCGGGTGGAGGTGCCGGAGCGGGAGGCTTCGGCGGCGCGGGCTTCGGCGGTCTCGGCGACGTGTTCGAGGCGTTCTTCGGCGGTGGCGGGGGAGCCGGAACCCGCGGTCCGCGCGGCCGCGTCCAGCCGGGTGCCGACTCGCTGCTGCGCACCCGCCTGACACTGGACGAATGCGCTCGCGGCGTCACGAAGAGCGTGACCGTCGACACCGCGATCCTGTGCGACTCGTGCACGGGTTCCGGCACCCACGGCAATTCCAAGCCAGTCCGATGCGAGACGTGTGGCGGTGCCGGTGAAGTGCAGTCGGTCCAGCGGTCGTTCCTCGGGCAGGTCATGACCTCCCGGCCGTGCCCCACGTGTCGTGGAGTCGGCGAGACCATCCCCGACCCCTGCCACAAGTGTGGCGGCGACGGGCGGGTGCGGGCGCGCCGCGAGATCACGGTGAAGATTCCCGCCGGTGTCGGCAACGGGATGCGCATCCGCCTCGCGGCTCAGGGCGAGGTCGGCCCGGGAGGCGGACCGGCCGGCGACCTGTACGTCGAGGTCCAGGAACAGCAGCACGACATCTTCGTTCGCGACGGCGACGACCTGCACTGCACCATCCGCGTGCCCATGGTCGACGCGGCGCTGGGAACTTCCGTGAGCCTCGAGACGATCCTCGACGGGTCGATCGACATCACCGTCGATGCGGGAACCCAGCCCGGCTCGGTGTCGGTGATTCGCGGGCACGGAATGCCGAAACTGCGCTCGGGTGCGCGTGGCGACCTGCACGCGCACCTCGAAGTGGTGGTGCCGACCAAGCTCGATCACAAGCAGACCAAGCTCCTCGACGAATACCGGACGGTGAGCGAGCGAGACCGCGTCGAAGTCGTGTCGAAATCGTCGCAACATTCGTCGGGCCTGTTTTCGCGTCTGCGCGACGCGTTCAACGTTCGCTAGGCGACCGACGGTGGCCGCGACGCTGTTCTATCTCGATCCGCTGCCCGAGACCGGGGCGATCGCCGTCCTCGACGGCAAGGAAGGCAGGCACGCGGCGACGGTGCGCCGGATCGCCGTCGGGGAACGACTCGTGCTCTCCGACGGCAGGGGCGGCGTCGCCGATGTCGAGGTGACGGCAGTGGCAAAGGATCGGCTCGAGGCCGCTGTCCTCGGCCGCGGCACGATCGAACCGCCGCGGCCGTCGGTGACCGTCGTCCAGGCCCTACCGAAATCCGAACGGTCGGAGCTCGCCGTCGAACTCGCCACCGAGGCCGGTGCCGACGGATTCGTACCGTGGCAGTCGTCGCGGTGTGTCGCGCGATGGGATTCCAAAGCGGACAAGGGGACGGCCAAGTGGCAGGCCGCGGCAACGGCCGCGGCAAAGCAATCTCGGCGCGCGTATGTGCCGGAGGTGGCATCGCTGCACCGCACCGCCGACGTCGTGGCGCGGGTACGTGAGAGCGTCGAGGGCGGAGGGGTCGTCGCGGTGCTGCACGAATCGGCCACCGTCCCGTTCTCGTCCCTGGCTCTCGCCGCGGCCCCCGAAATCGTCCTCGTCGTCGGTCCGGAAGGCGGACTCGACGACGCCGAAGTCGAGGCGCTCGTCGGCGCCGGAGCGAGCGCGGTATCTCTCGGACCGACGGTCCTGCGCACCTCGTCGGCTGCAGCGGTGGCGCTCGGTGCGGTGGGCGTGCTCACCGACCGCTGGAATCAACAGCCATTGCACTGATCGGTTCGTGCACTGATCGTCCCGTGTACTGATCGATAATGGTGCGCATGCCACGCATCCGCATCGACTACGGCCCCGAGCCCGCCCAGTTCGGGTACCTGTACACACCGACCGAAGTCGACAGACCGGTACCGGTGGTGATGCTGATCCACGGCGGCTACTGGAGCGCCGACTTCCACCTCAACCTGGCGACGACGCTGGCGGCCGAGCTCGCCCGGCGCGGGGTGGCCGCGTGGAACGTCGAGTACCGGAGGGTCGGGGCCGGCGGCGCGTGGCCGGAGACGAGCGTCGACATCGAATCCGCACTCGCCGCGACCTCGACCTTGCTGCCCGATACTTCGCCGGTTCCGCTGGACACCGCCGACGTCCGGATCGTCGGGCATTCTGCGGGTGCTCAACTCGCACTGTGGGTGGCGGGCAGACGCGAGTGTCCTGTGCGGCCGAGCCGTGTGATCTCCCAGGCAGGCGCCCTCGACCTCGTGTCGAGGGCCGCCCGCGGCGGCGGTCCACTCGAGGCGTTGTTCGGAGTGTCCTTCTCCGACGACCCGCAGGTGTATCGCGAGGCGTCGCCGCTGCACCGGGTTCCGACCGGGGTGCCGACGGTGTGCATCCACGGCAGCGCGGACGTGCAGGTGCCCGCGGCCGCCAGCCGTGCATATGTCGAGGCCGCAGGTGCTGCCGGTGACCGGGTAGTGCTGTGGGAGGTGCCGGGGGAGGGGCACAACGCTTTCCTCGACCGGAGCACCCGCAGCTGGGATCTCACGTTGCAGGCGGTGCTCGGTGAGGATCCGTGGGCGCATTCTTGAGTCGTTCCGGTGACCGCGGTACCGGTCGGGGAATCGAGGGCGACGTGGAGCGGGAGGGGAGGATTGCCGCGACCAGCAGTGATCCGGCTGCCAGGGCGATGGCCCCGACCAGGCCGGCCTGACCGATGGCGTCGGCGAACGCTGCGCCTGCGGCCTCACGCAATGGTTCCGCGTGGGACGAGGCGAGGGGATTCGCGGCGAGCTCGTCCGCGACGATCGAGGCGCCACCCACGGAGTCGCCGGCCGCGGCCATGGCCAGTTCTGCTTGTTCGGCCATCGATCCTGTCAGATTCCCGAGCGGCAGTTCTGACAGGAAGTCCGAGATCTCCCGGTGGTAGGTGGTTGCGAGAACTGAGCCGAGCAATGCGATTCCGAGTGAACCGCCGAGTTCGACGGCCGTGTCGTTGAGTCCGCCTGCTGCGCCGAGCTCACTGTCGGGGAAGCCGGCCATGATCAGGTCGGTAGCGGGTGGGGTCGAGATGCCGATGCCTTTGCCGAGGAGCAGCAGGCAGGCGAGGTAGATCCCGTATCCGGAATCGGAGTGGCACTGCGTGAGCACGAGCGTCCCGGCCGTGGCCGCGGCCATCCCGGCGGTCACTGTCGCGCGGGCTCCGAACCGGGGCGTGAGACGAGCACTGACGGCTGCGCCGGCGGAGACCGCCCCGGCGAGCGGAAGCAGGCGCAGGCCCGTTTCGAGCGGCCCGTAGTCGAGCACGAACTGGAACTGCTGCGCGACGAAGTAGATCACCCCGAAGGTTGCGAAGAACAAGAGCAGCACCGAGATGCACGCGGCGCCGACTGTCCGGTCGGTGAGTCGCCTGAGATCGAGCAGTGGTCGAGGATGCCGCAATTCCCAGGCGAGGAATGCCACCGCTGCCGCCATGGACGCCGCCAGGACCCCCAGGGTCCCTGCGCCCCAGCCGAAGTGGAACCCGTCGATGATCGCGTAGACGAGACCGCCGACAGTGACGGTCGAAAGCAGTCCGCCGATCCAGTCGGTGCGGTCGACATCGGCTGCGCGGGACGCCGGGACGAGAGCAAGGGAGGCGAGTGCCGCTGCCGCGGCGATAGGCACGTTGATCAGGAATGTCGAGCCCCAGGCGTGAGATTCGAGCAGCCACCCTGCCAGCAGCGGGCCCAGTGCAATCGCGAGTCCGGAAGTCGCGGCCCACGCCGCGATCGCACGGGCGCGTTCGTGTGCCGGGAAGATCGCAACCAGGAGGGAGAGGGTGGCAGGCATGATCACGGCAGCGCCGACGCCCATCACGATGCGTGCGGCGATCACCTCGGTGACGCTGTCGGCGAGGCTTCCGTACACGGCTCCTGCGGCGAACACTGCGAGGCCGGCAAGGAGTGCGCGTCGTCGGCCGAACCGATCTCCGAGGACTCCGCACAGGAGCATGAGCGCCGCGTACGGAACGGTGTAGCCGTCGATGATCCACTGCAGGTCGGAACTCGTGAGCTGGAGGTCTCGCAGCATGCTGGGCGCGGCGACGATCAGCGCGGTGTTCGCCATCACCACGATGAGCAGGCTCAGGCACAGGATTGCCAGACCGGCCCATCGGCGTGGGTAGAGGGGGCCGGCCTCTACTGATCCCCGAGTATCCGGAGTGGTGTCGGTCATGTGGACCTCCTCGCTGCAGGCTGGCACCGGGCCTAGATTGCACAGTCGTGTGCAATCTAATTAATTGCACATATGTGTGCAACTAGACTGGTATGTGAATCACATGTGCGGCGAAAGAGGATGAGCAGCGTGGAGGAACCGGCCCCCAGCCCGCGGAAGCGTGCGAACGCGAACCGTTCGCGGATCCTCGACGCGGCGATGCGCTGCTTCGCGGGAGACTCCGACGCGAGTATGGGCGACGTCGCGAAAGCCGCGGGTGTGGTGCGACGCACCGTGTATGCCCACTTTCCCAACCGGGACGCGCTCGTCGAGGGGCTCGCCGATGAGGCAGGCGCGGCGCTCGCTGCGTCCGTCGAATTCCCCGAGCCGGAGGACGCTGCCGTGGCGCTCGCAGTCGGTGTCCTGCGCCTCGGCCCGGTCAGTGATCGATACCGGGTGCTGCTGTCGTTCGCGCGGAAGGAAGTCGGTGAGGAACGCATCAGTGAGCTGATCGCGCCGGTACGCACGCACACCCACGGTGTCGTCGAACGGGGTCGCGCAGCAGGAGTGTTCTCTGCATACCTGCCCACCGTCGTACTCGTCGGGATGATGGAGGGCTTGACCATCGCCACGCTCGAACAAGCGAACCGCGGTGTCGTGGACGATGCGAGTGGTGCCATGGCGCTCGGAGTGCTGGTCCTCGCCGGTGTCGCCCCCGATCGAGCCCCGGAGGTCGTCGGGTCGGCGCGGCGATGGTTGCAGACCACGGCGTGAATCCGGGTCACGACACGGGGCCGGACGCGGTCCGCAGCACAATGCTGTGAATGCGCGCACCGTACGGCGCTAGACTGGGTTTCGGACACGACGCCCGTCGTGTCCGTATCTGAACCGAAAGCAGGCCGTTCCGTCCACGTGAGTGAACCAGACCGCACCCGCGACCCCGACGACGTAGACCGGATCCCGGTCCGATCGAGCCTGGATCTTCCGCCCGAAGCTGCAGCACCCCTGGTGGGCACAGCCGACGAGAATCTCATCGCACTCGAAGCCGTCCTTGCCGCCGACATCCACGTGCGCGGCAACACCGTCACCCTCAGCGGTTCTCCCGCAGATGTCGCCCTCGCCGAGCGCGTGATCGGTGAACTGGTCACGCTGGTGCGCAGGGGGCAGCAACTGGGCCCCGACGCTGTGCGCCGCACCGTGGGGATGCTCACGAACGGGCTGTCCGATTCGCCGGCGGAGGTGCTCAGCCTCGACATCCTGTCGCGACGTGGGAAGACGATCCGGCCGAAGACTCTCAATCAGAAGCGGTACGTCGACGCGATCGACGCCAACACGATCGTGTTCGGCATCGGTCCGGCCGGCACCGGCAAGACGTACCTGGCGATGGCGAAGGCGGTGCAGGCGCTGCAGACCAAGCAGGTCACCCGCATCATCCTCACCCGCCCCGCAGTCGAGGCGGGCGAACGCCTCGGATTCCTGCCCGGAACCCTGCACGAGAAGATCGACCCGTATCTGCGACCCCTGCACGACGCACTGCACGACATGATGGATCCCGAAGCGATCCCGAAGCTCATGCAGGCCGGGGTGATCGAGGTCGCGCCGCTGGCGTACATGCGTGGTAGAAGTCTCAATGACGCATTCATCATCCTCGACGAGGCGCAGAACACCACTGCCGAGCAGATGAAGATGTTCCTGACCCGTCTGGGCTTCGGATCGAAGATCGTCGTGACCGGCGACATCACTCAGGTCGATCTGCCCGGCGGCGCCCGGTCGGGTCTTGCTGCTGTTGCCGAGATCCTCGACGACATCGACGACATCCACTTCGCGAGGCTCGACAGCAGCGACGTGGTCCGTCATCGGCTGGTCTCCGACATCGTCGACGCGTACGGGCGTTTCGAAGCCGAGCGAAGTGGCGATGCGGGCATCGGAAATCGAGCCCAGCGACGAGCCGCACAACACCGGGTGCAGCGCCGGTGATCATGCCGCCCGACCCGAATCCGTCAGCAGCGCAGAAGGAACGACTGTCATGAGCATCGAAATCTCGAACGAATCCGGGATGGAGGTCGTCGAGGAAGAGCTGCTCGACGTCGCCCGTTTCGTCATCGCCCGGATGGATGTGCATCCCGCCGCGGAGCTGTCGATGGTGCTCGTGGACTCGAACACCATGGCCGATCTGCACGTGCGCTGGATGGATCTGCCCGGCCCGACCGACGTGATGTCGTTCCCGATGGACGAGCTGGAGCCGGGGGGTCGCCCCGACGCACCCGAGCCGGGACCGTCCATGCTCGGCGACATCGTGCTGTGTCCGTCGTTCGCTGCAGATCAGGCGGAGAAGGCCGGCCACTCGCTCGACCACGAACTCGCTCTTCTCACGGTGCACGGCATGCTGCACCTGCTCGGCTACGACCACGCCGAACCCGAGGAGGAGAAGGATATGTTCGGCCTGCAGAATCAGCTGCTCGCCGAGTGGTACGAGGAACTGCGCCTTGCCGAGCGCGACGCACGGCTGGCCGCGCGCGACCAGCAACTGCTCGGGAAAGCCGGATTCGTCGACAACCCGGAGATGTGACCGTGTCGTCGGAAGGTCGGCCGTCGTATGACACGACCCGCGCCCGTACCGGAGTGAGTCCGGCGTGAGTACCGTGATCTCCTGCGTCGTCGCAGTGCTGCTCGTGGTGGTCGGTGGGCTCTTCGCCGCCATCGATTCCGCGCTCAATACGGTCTCGGCTGCGCGTGTCGACGACCTCGCCAAGGACGGTCGTGCAGGTGCCCGCAAGCTCCTCGCCATCCTCGAAGACCGCCCCCGGTACGTCAATCTCGCCGTGCTGCTTCGTATCCTGTGCGAGCTCACGGCGACGGTCGTGCTCGCGGGAGAGCTGCTCGATCATCTGAGCCGCACGTGGGCTCTCGTCATCAGCGCCGCGGTGATGGTCGTGATCGACTACGTCGTGATCGGCGTCGGGCCCCGCACACTCGGCCGTCAGCATGCCTACACGATCGCGCTCACCGCCGCTGTGCCCCTGCGCGTGCTGGGTGTGGTCCTGGGACCGATCAGCCGGGTCCTGATTCTCGTGGGTAACGCCGTCACCCCCGGGCGAGGGTTCCGCAACGGGCCGTTCGCCAACGAGATCGAACTGCGTGAACTCGTCGACCTGGCGCAGGAACGTGGAGTCGTGGCCGACGACGAGCGACGGATGATCCAGTCGGTCTTCGACTTCGGCGACACCACTGCGCGCGAGATCATGGTGCCCCGCCCGGAGATGGTCTGGATCGAGAGCACCAAGACCGCAGGGCAGGCGACGTCCCTGGCCGTGCGCAGCGGGCACTCCCGCATCCCGGTGATCGGCGAGAACGTCGACGACATCTGCGGAGTCGTCTATCTGAAGGACCTGGTGCAGCAGACCTACGACGCGAGCGACGGCGGGCACAGCGTCTCGGTCTCCGACGTGATGCGCCCGCCGGTGTTCGTGCCGGATTCGAAGCGACTCGACGATCTGCTCTCCGATATGCAGCGCGACCGCAATCACATGGCTGTGCTCGTCGACGAATACGGCGGCATCGCAGGCCTCGTCACGATCGAGGATGTTATCGAGGAGATCGTGGGCGAGATCGCCGACGAGTACGACACCGGCGAGATCCCGGATATCGAGGATCTCGGCGACGATACCTACCGCGTGTCCGCGCGACTGCCGGTCGAGGATCTCGGCGAACTGTTCGGCATGGAGATCGACGACGACGAGGTCGACACCGTCGGCGGACTCCTCGGCTACGAACTCGGTCGCGTTCCGCTGCCCGGCTCACAGGTACGCACGCACGGACTCGTCCTGCGCGGGGAAGGTGGACCCGACGTCCGCGGCCGCGTCCGCGTGAACACCGTGTTCGTCCGGCGTGTTCCGGAATCCGAAGACTCACCCACCTCTCGAAAGGAGGACGGCGCGTGCTCTGCATCGTGAACGAGGACGTAGCAGCGTCGAACACCAGATGGCAGAACACACAATGAGCGACTCCGATTTCCGTTCCGGATTCATCTGTTTCGTCGGGCGGCCCAACACCGGGAAGTCGACGCTGACGAATGCGCTGGTGGGCAGCAAGATCGCCATCACGTCGTCGCGTCCGCAGACCACCCGCCACACCATCCGCGGGATCGTTCACCGTGACCACACGCAGCTGATCCTCGTGGACACGCCCGGACTGCACCGGCCCCGCACTCTGCTCGGCCAGCGACTGAACGACCTCGTGCGCGACACATACTCCGAGGTCGACGCCATCGGCATGTGCTTTCCCGCCGACGAGAAGATCGGCCCCGGCGACCGCTGGATTCTCGACCAGGTTCGCACCGTGGCGCCGCGGACCCCGCTGATCGGCATCGTGACGAAGATCGACAAGGTGGGCAAGCAGCAGGTCGCGGCGCAGCTGCTCGCGGTGTCGAAGCTGCTCGGTAGCGATACCGACGTGGTCCCCGTGTCGGCGACATCAGGGGAGCAGGTCGAGGTCCTCGTCGATGTGATCGCTTCTCACATGGAGCCGGGACCGGCGTTCTACCCCGACGGCGAACTCACCGACGAGCCCGAGGAAACGCTCATGGCCGAGCTCATCCGCGAAGCTGCGCTCGAAGGCCTCGGCGACGAGCTTCCACATTCGCTCGCCGTGGTTATCGAGGAGATCCGCGAGCGTGAGGGGCGCACCGAGAAGCAGGGCGAGATGCTCGATGTCCATGCTTTGCTCTACGTGGAACGCCCGAGTCAGAAGGGCATCGTCATCGGCAAGGGCGGCGTGCGACTGCGTCAGGTCGGCACGGCAGCGCGCACCCAGATCGAGAAGCTGCTCGGAGTGAAGATCTTCCTGGATCTGCACGTGAAGGTCGCGAAGGACTGGCAGCGCGATCCCAAACAGCTCGGCCGCCTCGGATTCTGACCTTTCACCGGCGGGTTCGGTCGATATCGCCAGTGGAAGTCATAGATGTCGGATATGTCCGACCGGGCTAGGGTCTCCGCATCGTTGTCGATGCGGAGGTCCGAATGCGCGTGTATGTCGTCCCCCTTGCGGTTGTCACGGCGTCGTTGCTTCTCACGACCGGTTGCGCGTCCGAAGGCGAATTCGCTGCGGCACCGGTCACGTTCGCCCCGGGAGAAGAGATTCTCGTGGATCTGTCGATGAAGCCCAGCAACGTCGGTGGACGTAGTGGGCCGTTCTTCTCCGGTTATCGCCCGCAGGTGTCGTTCGCGTCTGCGGAGGCGATCACCTGCACGATCAAGGGCCCAGCGCATGGTGAGCCGTTCGCGCCGGGGACGAGGTCGACCGTGCCGATCGTGTGCACCGCCGAGGTGACGGTCGACTCGGAGGATATGGAGGTCGGCGTCCTGGAGGGCGGTAGGGAAGTGGGGAGTGGCACGGTGCGACTCTGACGGAACGTGCAGGCGTCGCGCTGCACCTCAGGGTTGCGTGGTCGCCCCCCTGAGTAGGAGGAGCGTCGCGGCGGCGAGATCCGTGCCGGATCCCGTCGACAGGCGTCGCAGTTGCAGTCCGGCGATCGTCGCGACCAGGACCGGCCCGAAGGTCTCCGCATCGGGGAGCTCGAGGGCACGCAGGATCGTCACGGTCAGTGCGTCGTACGCGCACCAGCATTCGTCCGCGGTCGCACGCAGGTCCGGATCCCGGCCTGCCTGGATCCACAGTTCGTACGGTGCGATCCGCTCGGCGGTGAACGCCAGATCCTCCGCGATCCGCCCGGTGAGAACTGCGGCTTCTGCCACCGAAAGCGACTGGGATCGATACGATTCCGCGATCGTACGCAGTCGTTCGGTCTCCTCCTCGGCGAAGGTCGTAAGGGCGGCCTTCAGGAGATCGGACTGGCTCGGAAAGTGGTAGGTGATCGACCCCAGCGACACCTCGGCGAGGGAAGCGATGCGTCGATTGGTGATTCCGGCGATCCCGTGCGTCCCGACGAGATGAAGTGTTGCATCGATGATCCGGCGACGAGCATCGGTGGCCACGACTACCACCACCGGGCGGGGCTCTGTTCGTGCCAGAGCAGCGCCGATTCGAGTTGGGCCGCAAGCGACACGAGCATCGGCTCGGAGTCATCGTGTCCGAGAAGCTGTGCACCGACGGGTAATCCGTCGTCGGTGAAACCGGCGGGCACATTCACTCCGGGCCATCCCAGCACATTCCACGGCCACGCATACGGGCACGCGGCGGTGATCACCTTGTCGGTGGCCCACCCGCCGAGGCCGTCGATCGCATCGATCGGCGGGGGCGGTGTCGCGGTGGTGGGGGTCAGTACGACGTCGACCCGGTCGAAGATCCGGCCGACGCGGCGGCGGAGTCGGGGTTCGGCGGCTCTCGCGGCGCGAAGTGGCAGTCCGTGCAGAAGTTTTCCGGTATGAGCGTTGGTGCGGGTGCGGGGGTCGACGAGTGACGGGTCGGACAGTGTGCTCACCCAGTCGTAGATACCGGCCATCGATCGCGGGAGGAAATCCAGACCGAACATGATTCCGTAATCGGGGTCGGCGAGGACTACCTCGTGTCCGAGATCGCGGAGTGTCGTGGCGAGTGCGGCGGTGCGGGTGCGTACCTGAGGATCGAGCCGCCTCGGTGTGGCGGTGAACGGAAGCTTCAGGGAAAACGCGATTCTCAGTCGTCCGGGGTCGCGTCCCACTGCGTCGGAGACCCTCATCGGGTCACGGCGATGGAGGTCGCCGGGTCGGTTCCCGCTCACCGCGTCGAGGAGGAGCGCAGCATCGGCGACGGTGCGGGCGAGCGGGCCGTGGGTGGTCAGCCCGTGGAACGCCTCGGGGTGGGGCCACATCGAGATCCGACCGCGTTGCGGCTTGATTCCCACCAGATTGGTCCACGCGGCCGGGATCCGAACCGAACCGGCGCCGTCGGATCCGAGTGCTGCGGGGACCAGTCCGGCCGCGACCGCCGCGGCGCTTCCTCCGGACGACCCGCCCGGTGTGTGGTCGCGCGACCAGGGGTTCCGTGTGTGCCCGTAGGTGGGGTTCCCTGTCAGCGGCCACTGACCGACCTCGGAGGAGTGGGTCTTGCCGACGACTACTGCGCCGGCGTCGCGCAGTCGGCGGACGACCTCGGCGTCGTGCTGCCGAGCAGGGAAGTCGCCGGGGCAGCCGAAGACCGTGGTCTCACCGGCGATGTCGGTGTCGTCCTTGATCGCGATCGGGACGCCGAGCAGGGGAGCATGTTCGCCCCTGGCGCGGCGACGATCGGCCTCCGCCGCCTCGGCCAGCGCCGCTTCCCGCCGCACGACGCGGAAGGCGTTGAGCGTGGATCGGCTCGCGTCGATCCGGTCGAGTGCGTCGCGGACGAGCTCGACCGAGGTGGTGGTGCCCGTGTCGAGTGCTGCAGCTGTGTCGGTCAGTCCGGCGGACCGGGCGGGTACGTCGTGCGTCGTCATACATCCCCCAATGTTGTTCGTTCGAACGAACAATAACGTGTTCCAGTGTTGGCTGTCGAGGTTTCCGACGGCCGGCCCGCCCACACGGTGGGCGCTGTCGTGCCGACATGACACACTCGGATGCGTGAGGTTGTACAGGGACAACGCGGTGGTGGTGCGCCAGCACAAGCTGGGCGAGGCCGACCGCATCGTCACCCTGCTCACCCGCCGCCACGGGCTGGTCAGAGCCGTCGCGAAAGGGGTCCGCCGCACCCGCTCGAAGTTCGGTGCGCGCCTCGAACCCTTCGCCCATATCGACGTGCAGCTACACCCCGGACGCAACCTCGATGTCGTGACCCAGGTCCAGACCCTCGACGCGTTCGCAATCGGCATCGTCGACGACTACGGGCGCTACACCACCGCGTGCGCGATCCTCGAGACGGCCGAACGCCTCGCGGGCGAGGAACGCGCGCCCGCTCCCCGGCTCCACGCGCTGACCGTCGGTGCCCTGCGTGCGGTGAGCGACCGGACGCGCCCGCCCGAGCTGGTTTTCGACGCCTACCTGCTGCGCGCCATGCTCTACGCGGGGTGGGCGCCCGCGATCACGAACTGTGCCCGCTGCGACCGACCGGGCCCGCACACGGCCTTCCATGTCGGGGCGGGCGGCGCGGTCTGCGTGGAGTGCCGGCCGCCGGGGGCTGCAACTCCAGCGCCGGGCGTTCTCGACCTGATGGATGCGCTCAATCGGGGCCGCTGGGAGGTCAGCGAAACTGCGTCGGCCTCGGTGCGCAGCCAGACGAGCGGCCTGATCGCTGCGCATCTGCAATGGCACCTCGAGCGTCAGCTGCGGACGCTGCCGCTCATCGAACGCGGCAGTTCGCACGGGGCAGGAAGCCCGGGATCCGGCGTCAGGCAGGATGGACACCGTGATTCGACGACGCGAACCGCACCGACCGGCTGACCGCACCATCCGACCACCAGACCCCCATCCGTCGGGTGCGCGTGCCCCGATCATTCAGCCCGAGCTGATTCCGCAGCACGTCGCGCTGGTCATGGACGGAAACGGTCGCTGGGCGCAGGAGCGTGGGCTGCCTCGCACTGCAGGTCACGAACGCGGTGAAGCCGTTCTGATGGACGCCGTGTGCGGCAGCATCGAGGTGGGCGTCAAGTGGCTCTCCGCCTACGCGTTCTCCACCGAAAACTGGAAGCGCAGCCCCGACGAGGTCCGGTTCCTCATGGGATTCAACCGTGACGTGATCCGTCGCCGCCGCGACGAGATGCACGAGATGGGGGTGCGCGTCAGGTGGGCCGGGCGGCGCCCGCGTCTGTGGCGCAGTGTCATCAAGGAGCTCGAGATCGCCGAGGAGCTCACCAAGGACAACGACGTGATGACCCTCGTCATGTGCGTCAACTACGGCGGCCGCGCCGAGATCGCCGATGCGGCCCGCGAGATCGCGCGTCGCGTCGCGGCCGGCGAGCTGGATCCCGAGAAGGTGACCGAGGCCACGGTGGCTCGCTATCTCGACGAGCCCGACATGCCCGACGTCGATCTGTTCCTCCGGCCGTCAGGCGAGCAGCGGACCTCGAATTTCCTGCTGTGGCAATCCGCTTACGCCGAAATGGTATTCCAGGACAAGAACTTTCCCGACTTCGACCGACGCGACCTCTGGGCGGCCTGCGTCGAATACGCTTCCCGCGACCGCCGATTCGGGGGTGTGAAATGACAGCATTCGTGGAGCGGATAGCGGGCCTGCTCGCGCCGTTCGTCGATCTGCGGACCTCCCTGGCGAACGGCGACGGCGCCCTCGGCTTCGATTACGGTGCTGTCCCGTTCGCGGCGCAGGTGGTCACGCTCACCGAGGGACTCGACGTCGTGTCGCTCACGGGGATCCTCGGCTGGGACCTCCCACTCGGCGACGACGTGCGCGACCGGGTGGCGACGGCCGCCGATGCCGTGCAGTTCGGGTCGGTGCATCTGATCGAACGCGACGCGGAGGCAGACGTCGTCCTGCGCTACTCCTTCCCCATCAGCGGTCTCGAAGACACCGCGCTGACGACGATGCTCCTGTTGGTGCTCGACGGTGCCGCGAGCGCTCGCGAGGCGGTCGGCGCCTCGACAGGTTCTGCCGGCGAGGCGAAGTAACCGGTCAGTCCTCGGCGAGTGCGCAATCCTTGCATGTGCCGAAGATCTCGATGGTGTGGCTGACGTCGACGAATCCGTTCGCGTCGGCCATCTCGTGTGCCCAGCGCTCGACCTCGGGTCCGTCCACCTCGACGGTGAAGCCGCAGCGGCGACAGACGAGATGGTGGTGGTGCCCGGAGGAGCATCGCCGGAACATCGACTCCCCGGAATCGGTGCGGAGTACATCGACGCTGCCCACCTCGGCGAGCGACTGTAGCGTGCGGTACACGGTGGTCAGGCCGATTCCGTCGCCGCGCTTGCGGAGTTCGTCGTGGAGATCCTGGGCCGTCCGGAACTCTTCCGTGTCGTTGAGCAGAGCGATGATCGCGCTGCGTTGCTTGGTCGAGCGAACCCCGACGAGGGGCTTGCGGGCGGAGGTCAAGGCGGAGGTCAACCTTCCTGTTCAGGTGTTCCCAAGGTGGTTTCCTGGGCAATGGGTTCTTGGGCATGGGCAACAGCGTCGACGACGATGTGTGCGAGATGATCATCCGCGAGCCGGTACAGGACTTCACGTCCGGACCTGTCGCCGCGGACGACGCCGGCGGTCTTCAGGACACGCAGGTGCTGGCTGATCAGCGGTTGAGTAACGCCGAGCGCTCCCACGAGCTCGTGCACGCAGCGAGAGGATTCCCGCAGCTGGAGAACTATCGCGATCCTGATCGGCGCGGACAGCGCGCGCAGAAGTTCTCCTGCTGTGACCAGTGTGTCGTGGGGGATCGGCTGCCTGACCCCGGCGGGTTCGTGCGATCCGGGAGTGCGAGCATCCACCGTGCAGTCGTGATGACCGGTGTCGAGACTCAAGGGTGCTCCTTCGGAGGTGAACCGCGCGTTATTGCAAACCGATCTCATTTTGATATGCATAGATGTGCATGTCAACCGCCGCGTGTTCGGTGTCCTGCCGTGGAGCGATAGTCTTGGTGATCGACGCATGCTGCGAACCCGCATCCGAGATGGAGAGAATCCGAGTGGCACCCAAATCCAAGATCGATACCGTCGCCAACCTCGCCAAGCGCCGCGGGCTGGTCTATCCCTGCGGTGAGATCTACGGCGGCACCAAGTCGGCCTGGGATTACGGGCCGCTCGGCGTGGAACTCAAGGACAACATCAAGAAGCAGTGGTGGCGCAACATGGTCACCAGTCGCGACGATGTCGTGGGCCTCGACTCGTCGGTGATCCTGCCCCGTCAGGTGTGGGTCGCCTCCGGTCACGTCGGCGTGTTCAACGACCCGCTCGTCGAGTGCCTGAGCTGTCACAAGCGTCACCGGCAGGATCACCTGCAGGAGGCGTACGCCGAGAAGAACAAGCTCGACGACCCGGACACGGTTGCGATGACCGAGATCGTGTGCCCGGACTGCGGCACCAGGGGCCAGTGGACCGAGCCTCGCGACTTCAACATGATGCTCAAGACCTACCTCGGTCCGATCGAGAGCGAAGAGGGTCTGCACTACCTGCGTCCCGAGACCGCCCAGGGCATCTTCGTGAACTTTGCCAACGTGCTCACCACGTCGCGCAAGAAGCCGCCGTTCGGCATCGGCCAGATCGGCAAGAGCTTCCGCAACGAGATCACGCCGGGCAACTTCATCTTCCGCACCCGCGAGTTCGAGCAGATGGAGATGGAGTTCTTCGTCAAGCCGGGGGAAGACGAAGAGTGGCACCAATACTGGATCGACTACCGCATGGATTGGTACACCGGTCTCGGTATCAACAAGGACAACCTGCGCCTGTTCGAGCACCCGCAGGACAAGCTTTCGCACTATTCGAAGCGCACCGTCGACATCGAGTACCGCTTCCACTTCCAGGGCAGCGAATGGGGTGAGCTCGAAGGGGTCGCCAACCGCACCGACTTCGACCTGTCGACCCACGCGCAGCATTCGGGCGCCGACCTGAGCTTCTTCGACCAGACCACCAACGAGCGCTACACGCCGTACGTGATCGAACCTGCGGCAGGCCTCACCCGCTCGTTGATGGCGTTTCTCGTCGACGCGTACAGCGAGGACGAGGCGCCCAACGCCAAAGGCGGCGTCGACAAGCGAACCGTGCTGCGCCTCGACCGTCGGCTCGCGCCGGTCAAGGCTGCGGTGCTGCCGCTCTCGCGTAACGCGGATCTCAGCCCGAAGGCCAAAGATCTCGCCGCCCAGCTTCGCCAGAACTGGAACATCGAGTTCGACGACGCGGGCGCTATCGGTCGTCGCTACCGTCGCCAAGACGAGATCGGGACGCCGTTCTGCATCACCGTCGATTTCGACACCCTCGAGGATCAGGCCGTCACCGTCCGCGAGCGCGACACGATGGCGCAGGAGCGCGTGAGCCTGGATCAGGTCGAGGGCTACCTCGCGCAGCGTCTGATCGGGTGCTGATCGCCGGTACTCACACCTGGTGATCACAGACACAGCAGCAGAAGGCAGGCCCACCGCGTCGATCCGGTGCGCCTGCCTTTACGCCTACTGCGTTCTTCCGGTCTGCGCCGTGATGGGCTCGGCGAGCCCCTGCTCGTCGCACTCCTTCTGAAGACGGGCGAGGGTCTCGTCGAGACCGGCGCCCACGCGGGGGCCGGGAGTGAAGGTTGCGGGAAGATTCCGCATTCCCTGGATGATGCCGATGGTCTCGTAGTGCACGGCCTCGCTGGGGTCGCACTGGAAGTCGGGCATCCGGTCCAATACCGCGACGAGCATCCGCTTGAACACCGTTCGCGCGACGTTGGATCCGATGCAGCGGTGGATTCCGAGACCGAAACTGAAGTGGCGGTTGCCTTTCCGCTCGAGGTCGATGTTGTGTGGATCGTCGAAGAGCGACGGATCGCGATTGGCCATCGCCCACGAGAGCCACAAGCGCTCGCCCTCCTGGAACTGGGCTCCGGCGTATTCGCAGTCGGCCGAGAAGGTACGTCCATCCCCCGGAGCCGGTGTGAAGAACCTCAGGAATTCCTCGGTCGCCGAGTCGAGCAGGGTGTCTCGGTTGCGACTGAGTAACTCTCGCTGGTCAGGATTGTGGGACAGCCATTCGAGTGAGTGCGCGGTGAGAGCGGTCGTCGTATCGAAACCGCCACCGATCAGCAGCGACAGCATTCCAAGAACTTCTATGTCCGGTGGAGTCTCGCCGTTGATGTCCGCATGTACCACTGCGTTCACCAGGCCGGGGCGTGGGTCGACTCGGGCTTGGGCGACGGCGGCGTAGAGGTCGGCACCCATGGCGCGTTGCAGGTCCGCGACGCGGCCCCGATCGGGGGAGTCGGGCGGCGTATACACCGACGCGTGCACCGGTTCGTTGTAGATCTCCCACTTTGCGAGCGGGATGCCGAGCATCCCGAGGGTGAGTACCGCCGGCACGATATTCGCGAGGTCGTCGACGAAGTCGATCCGACCGGTGGTGATCTTCTCGTCGAGGCACGCTCGGACGACTTCGTCGATGACGGGAATCCATCGATTGACGGCTGCCGGGGAGAGGTAGGGGTTGAGGGTCTGGCGGTAGTACCGATGCTCGGGCGGGTCCATCTCGAGCATGCCGCCGCGTGCCCCGTTCGGCAGTTCCCCGGTGGGAATCGTGATACCGCGGTATCCGCGGCGGACGCCCTGGACGTCGTTGTCGTTGGAGATGTCTCCGGACCGGGCGAGATGGAACACTTCGTCGGCCCCGGCTGCGACCCAATGCCCGCCGTGGGTGTCGGTCCACGCAATGGGGCAGCCTGAGTGCATGTCCTTGGTGATCGATTCGAACTGTTCTCGGTACTCGGGTGCGTGTCGATCGAAGTGGATGCGGTTCCTGCCGGAATCGGTCTGAGTCACGACCAGAAGCTCCTCGTCTGAGAGTGTGGCGTGCATCACCGTGCAACGGCGATTGACGGCAAGATATCAGTGTTCTCCACGTGAAGAAAGGGCATTCCAGGATATGGAGAGCAGTATTCTCCTGTGTGCGTCTGACCGCGCCCTGATCAGGGACAGAAATAGCTGGTGGTAGCGCTGGGTACGGGGACCGGCACCGACCTGTGATGTCGTTGCCGATCCCCGCTTGCACTTACAGAAACGGCCTCGGCGCCGTGGCATATCGGGCCACGGCCGAGTCCTCACCACAGCGAAGCATCCCGGCTTTCTCCAGTACACGCGCTGAGGCGGGATTAGAGAGCTCCACTTCGGCCGAGACCGTGTGGACCAGCGGCGTGGCCAGAGCCAGCGCCACCATGGCGCGGGTTGCCTCGGAGGCGTAGCCGAGCCCTCGGCGAGAGCCTACGACGCCATAGCCGATTTCGACGACGCCTTCGCTCGGTGGCCACAGCAGGCTGATGGAGCCGGCGACCAGTCCGCTCTCCCGCTCGACGATCAGTCTGTGGCCGTGGTCCGGCCTGGTCGACTGTCCGGCAATGACCCCGGCGATCACGGAATCACCTTCTGCGGGAAAGTCCTCCGCCCAAGACACCATGCGGTGGCTGTTCAGAACGGCGGCGATCTCGTCAGTGGTCCACACGCGTAAGACGAGACGCTCGGTGGTCAATCCCGTGTCGGTGATCAGACCTGTACTGCTCAGAGGCAACGATGAAAAAGGCATGCGACACTCCTGGTCGGTTCAGATGACCGGGCCGCCCAGTGAGCTCACGCGACCCGGACGAAGGGATGTTGATGACGCATCTGGCGGGCCATGTTCATCAACCTCCCTGATCGCAATGTTCGACACGTGGTGAGCGCGGCGCATTCAGGGTAGTCGAGCGGGTCGACTAGAAGCGGCCACCGCTCGACCCGCCGAAGCCACCGCCCCCACCGCCGCCGAAGCCTCCACCCCCGAAACCTCCACCGAAGCCCCCGCCACCACGACCACTGTTCAGGACGCTGTTGATGAGGATGCCGCCGAGGATCGCGCCGGTCATGTTGCCGCCCGACGAGCCGCCACCCGGCGGGCGCTGCTGACGGTCCCACTTCTGCACGTCGTTCTGGGCCGAGCGCAACGCCGTCGCGGCCAGGCTCGCGGCGGCCTGGGCGTGCTGCATGGCGGCGGCGGAATCCGATTGCGCCAACTGCCGCGCCGCCTGGAGGTGACGCTCGGCCTCCGACAACCGGGTACGGGCTTGCGCTCCTACCACACCGCGCCTCGTGCCGATGAAATCCGATGCAGCGGTGACCTGCGCTTGTGCCGCTGCTAGATCCTGCTCGAGGCGTCGGCGGGCCTGTTCCGCGGCTTCCTGCGCTTCGCGGGTCTGCGCGCGCAACGCGTCGAGCCGCGCATCCGTTTCCACCACGCGTGTGAAACTACCCAGCGGGTCGTTGTGCTGCTCGGCCCGCGCATGATCGAGCGCGTCCTGCGCCGCCTTACGCGCCTCGTCGAGTTCCGGGCCGCCCGCCGACGCCAGCTTCGCGGCGTCCGCGATGCCCTGCGCCGCATCCTCCATCGCTGCGGGAAGGGTCGCGATGGCCCGTCGGATGTCCTCGGCGGCATGGTCGAGGGAGTCGAGCAGCGTGGTCGCATGGCCCAGACCGCCCTCGGCTTCACGGATGACGCGCACCGCGTCGCCCTGCTCGCCGGCGGGTCGCGCGACCGCGGTCCGGCCCTCGTCGATCGCCTTCTCGGCGAAGGAGATTTCCTCCTGTGCGAGCTCGACGTTCTCGGCGACGGGAGCGAGCGCACCCGCCGGGAATTCGCCGCGCAGCTGCGTGAGGATCGTCTCGGACTCGGGGAGCCGTGCCCGCAGCCCGATTGCACGTCGAGTGAGCGCGTCGAGGCGTTTCGGGGCGTCGAGCAGCAGGTTGCGCATGTTGTCGAATGCCTCGACCTGCTCGTCGAGATCGTTGTTGGCCTTACCGCACGACGAGATCAACTGTACGAGCATGTCGCGTTGCTGCTGCGGGGTCTCCGGGATGTCGTCGTCGAGACGCTGCCTGATCTCGAACGCGGACGCGAGCGCGGCTCGTGCCCGCTCGTAGGCCCGGTCGAACGGTTGCACCGCGGACTGCCCGAACTCACCGCGTGCAAGTTCGAGTGCCTCAGAACTCGATCGGACTGCGTTGTCGGTCTCCACGAGCACTTCCTGTGCGTACAGTTCGAGACCCTCGAGTGGCAGCGAACGCAGGCTGTCGACGTCGTTCGGATCGATCTGGGCGGCCTGCGCGGCACCGGCCTCTGCGCGCTTGCTCTTCGACCGGCGGGAGTACAGGTACACCCCGCCCGCACCTGCGGCGATGACCCCGCCACCGACCAGCAACGTCGTCACGGGCGCGCTCGACGGCGTCAGCGCGTTGTCGAGACCCTCGGCAGCGGCGACCGCGGCTCCCGCCCAGTCGGTGGGTTCACGCAACGCGGGTGTGATGTTGCTCGCGCTGATGCTGTCGCGTTCGGACTCGCTGATCTCGGACCCGTCGGGAGTCCACAGCGCGAACTCGCGATCGTCGGTCGCAACCGCGAGCAACGCGGTGTCCGGCCCGAAGTTGCTTGCACGTGCGGTGGCCTCGGCCCAGCTGTCGTACGGCTGACCGTCGAAGGTCGATACGTACGTGACCCACAGCTGCAGCTGATGCTCGTCGTACAACGTGTTCGCCGCGGCCTGGATGCGGTCGGTGTCGTCATTGCTCAGCACACCGGCTGTGTCGGTGATCGGTTCCGGAAGTCGCGAGGGCGGCTCGGCGGAGGCCAGTGCGGGAGCCATCAACCAGGCTGCGACCGCGAGCAGGGCGGGGACGAGGGCGAGTGCAGCTGTCGAGGGATGCCGTTGTGCTGCCGAGGGGGGAGCCATGGGACGAATCTATCGGTTTCGTACGTCCGGGTGGCACCGTGGCGCGTGTCCGCGGTGGCCGTCCGGTGGCGCACTGGCAGAATCGGGGAGTGAGTACCGCAGCCCGCCGCCCCGATATGGCCAGGAGCGTCGACGAAGACCAGCGCAGTTCAGGGTCCCGCCTCGCTCGGTGGTGCCGTCGTCTGATCGCCGGGCTGCTCCTCGCCGCGGTCCTGGTGGTCGGCGGTACGGCAGTGCGGGTGTGGCAGGTTGCGCGCATCGACGACTGGACGACCGCCGATGCCATCGTCGTACTCGGTGCCGCGCAATACTCGGGGACTCCTTCGCCGGTGTTCGCGGCGCGCCTCGAACAGGCGCGCATGCTCTACGAGAACGGTGTGTCCGACACCATCGTCACGGTCGGCGGCAAGCAGGAGGGCGACCTGTTCACCGAGGCGGCCTCCGGTAAGAACTACCTCATCGAGACCGGCGTGCCTGCGGATGCCATCGTGGCAGTCGAGGAGGGGTCCGACACCCTCCTGAGCATCAAGGCGGTCAGTGAGGAGATGAGTGAGATGGGCCTGTCGTCCGCTGTCCTGGTGAGTGATCCGTGGCACGGCCTGCGCACACGGACGATGGCACGCGACGCGGGCCTCGATGCATGGACCGCGCCCACCCGGCAAGGCCCGGCAGTGTTCACACGCGAGTCGCAGTTCCACGGCATCGCCCGGGAAACCGGGGCGCTCATCTGGTACCAGCTCACGCACTACTCGGCAGATTTCGAATACACGGCAGACCAGTGAAATAAGGTCGCATCGACGAAGGGCGGTGGGATGCCGGGATACAGCGAACACGATCTCGCGCGGCGTGTGGAGGAGGCGCCGAAGCGATCGGGGCTTGCCGGGGCGGAAGCGGCTGCAGCCGACCGCACCGCATTCGCGCGCGACCGGGCTCGTGTCCAGCACTGCGCTGCGCTGCGTCGCCTCGCGGACAAGACTCAGGTGGTGGGTCCCCGCGACGGCGACACCCCACGCACCCGCCTGACCCACTCGATGGAAGTGGGCCAGATCGGTCGCAGCATCGCCGAAGGGCTCGGGGCCGACCCCGACGTCGTCGATCTGGCGGGGCTCGCCCACGACATCGGCCACCCGCCCTACGGGCACAACGGTGAACGCGCGCTCGACGAGGTCGCGGCGCCGTGTGGGGGTTTCGAGGGCAATGCCCAGAACCTGCGGATCCTGACCGCACTCGAACCGAAGATCCTCCACGCGGACGGCACCAGCGCGGGATTGAATCTCACTCGCACTTCGTTGGACGCAACGCTCAAGTATCCGTGGATCCGGCCCTCTCCAGGCGCGAAGTTCGGCGCTTACGACGACGACGCCGACGAACTGGACTGGATCCGCGACGGTGCGCCCGAGCGACGCCGGTGCCTCGAGGCGCAGATCATGGACTGGTCCGACGACGTCGCCTATTCGGTGCACGACGTCGAGGACGGCGTGATCGACGGTCGCATCGACCTGCGGGTCCTCGGCGACGCCGACTCGGTGGCAGGCCTCATCGCAGTGGGGATGAGGGAGTTCTCCGGACTGGATCCGGCCGAGCTGGTGGAGGCCGCGCAACGCCTGTCCACCCTGCCCGTCGTGGTCGGGGTTGGCACCTATGACGGAACACTCGCCAGCTCGGTCGCGCTCAAGCGGCTCACCAGCGAACTCGTCGGCCGCTATGCGACGGCCGCGATCAGCGGCACCCGCGAGGTCACCGGCAACGCGCCCGTCGCCCGCTACGACACCGATCTGGTGATCCCTCCGATCGTGGCGTCGGAGGTTGCGCTGCTCAAGACGATGGCGCTGCAGTTCGTGATGTCCGACAGCGCTCATCGGGCGAGGCAGGTAAGCCAGCGTGAGCGCATCCACCGGGTGGCCGAGTGGTTGCTGCGCACAGCGCCGGTGGGACTCGACCCGATATTCGTGGCCGAGTGGGATGCCGCGCCCGATGATGCCGCGAAAGTACGGGTCATCGTTGATCAGATCGCGTCCTGTACCGAATCGCGACTCGAGCGGATCGACCGCGACAGCCTCGCCGCACAGGCCAGCTGGGGCTAGCAACCACCGCTGCCGGACGGGTCGAGAACACGGCCTAGACTCGTCGGCGTGGCCGGCAGAATTTCAGACAGAGACATCGCGGCCATTCGCGACCGCGTTCGGATCGAAGACATCGTGGGCGACTATGTCGCCCTCAAGCGCGGCGGCGCCGACTCGATGAAGGGGCTGTGTCCCTTCCACGACGAGAAGTCGCCGTCGTTCCACGTCCGCCCCAACCACGGGCATTTCCACTGCTTCGGGTGTGGTGAGGGCGGCGACGTCTACTCGTTCATCCAGAAGATCGAGCACGTCAGTTTCGTGGAGGCCGTCGAGCAGCTCGCCGAGCGTGTCGGCTACACCCTCAGCTACGAGGGTGGTGGCCCGTCCGTGCAGCGTGATCGCGGTACCCGCGCGCGCCTCGTTGCCGCGAATGCTGCCGCGCAGCAGTTCTATGCCGAACAGCTCCGCAGCCCCGACGCGCAGGCAGCGCGCGACTACCTCACCGAGCGCAACTTCGACCAGGCCGCCGCCGAGATGTTCGGGTGCGGCTACGCACCGGCGGGCTGGGATCAGCTCACCAAACATCTTCTCGGTCGCGGATTCGAATTCGCGGAACTCGAGGCCGCGGGATTGTCGCGGCAGGGGCGTCGCGGTCCGATGGACCGGTTCCACCGTCGGCTGCTCTGGCCCATCCGTAACCTCGCCGGAGATGTCATCGGCTTCGGTGCCCGTCGGCTCTACGATGATGACACCATCACCGCCAAGTACATGAACACGCCGGAAACGGTGTTGTACAAGAAGTCTCAGGTGTTGTTCGGCCTCGACCTCGCGAAGCGGGAGATCGCCAAGTCGCATCAGGCGGTGATCGTCGAGGGCTATACCGACGTCATGGCCATGCACCTCGCGGGAGTGAAAACCGCCGTCGCCTCGTGTGGTACCGCTTTCGGCGACGAGCACCTCGCGATGCTGCGTCGTCTGCTCATGGACGACAGCTACTTTCGCGGCGAGGTCATCTACACATTCGACGGTGACGCCGCAGGTCAGGCCGCGGCGATGAAGGCGTTCGAGGGCGACCAGAAGACCGCAGCGAAGACCTACGTCGCGATCGCCCCGGAGGGGATGGATCCGTGCGAACTCCGGCAGGCGTCCGGCGACACCGCCGTCCGCGATCTCGTCGCGCGGCGCACCCCTATGTTCGAGTTCGTCGTCAAGTCGATCCTGCTCGAGCACGACCTCGACACCGCGGAGGGACGTGTCGAGGCGCTCCGTCGCTGTGTGCCGGTCGTCGCGCAGATAAAGGACCGGTCCCTGCGTGACAACTACGCGGTGCAGCTGGCGCACTGGGTGGGCTGGGACGACATTCCCATGGTCCGTCGCCGGGTGCAGGACGAAGCGCGTCGCGGTGGCGGTCGAGCATCAGCGCCCACACGCAGGCCCGCTGCCGTCGACAAGGGGACCTCGTCGCAGGAGTCGGCAATGCGTCGCCCACGGCCGGGAGATCCGGCGCTGTGGCCGCAACGCGACGGGCTCAAGGCTGCGCTGCAGTATCCGGGCGTCGCGGGCACGGTGTTCGATTCGTTGCCCGCAGAGACGTTCACCGACCCCGCCTACTCGGCCGTGCGTGAGGCGATCGCTCACGTCGGTGGTGTGAGCTCGGGAATGGGAGGCGCTGAATGGGTCGACGCCGTCGGCCGTGCAGCGACCGACCCGGTCGTGCACTCATTGGTGACGGAGCTCGCCGTCGAGCCGATCCCCGCAGAAGAGGATCGCCTGCCCCGCTACATCGGGGGAGTGTTGGCGCGCCTGCAGGAAGTGTGGGTGGGTGAGCAGGTGGCGGAGCTCAAATCGAAGCTACAACGCATCTCGCCTGCCACGGCGTCCGACGAATTCCACGCGCTGCTCGGCGACCTCGTCGCATTGGAGCAGTATCGTCGCAGCTTGCTCGACCAGGCCATCGGCGATGCGGGCGGCGACGGCCTGGCCGGCTGACGCTATTCCTTGAGCTGATCCCGCGGGATCATGATCGTCGTCGTCTCGTCGATCGGCTTCATCGGTTCGAGCTTCGGCTGTGGGCTCAGAGAATCCGAGAGCTTCTGGCGTCCCACCTCGATGGCCTTCTTGGTGACCGGGCTGGCGGCCACCGCCTTGGCGGTTTTGCTGATCTGTTCGTATCGGGCTCGGCCTGCCCGGGTGCCGAGCACGTACCCCGCGGCAACCCCGACCAACAATCCCATCAATGTGTCGTCCTTCCACCCAGTGTGCGCGTCCTCCCTATCCTGCCCGATGACGCTCTGCATGCCCACATGCAGGCGATTTGGTTCTGCGGTGGAAGGGGCGCTATGGTTTTTCACGCACCGAGGGAAACCGCGGAGCACCGCAGGTCAATCCCCTGTAGCTCAATTGGCAGAGCATTCGACTGTTAATCGAAGGGTTGCTGGTTCGAGTCCAGCCGGGGGAGCGCAAAGAATCCTCCCACCCCGTGCGGGGTGGGAGGATTCTTTCGTTCCGTGGCCCATCGGGTGTGACGTATCCGACAGCATGGCTGGTTCGAAAACCTTCCTCCGAGTAGTGGGGTTTCCTCGCGTCGACAACCTGAGGGAACCCGAGCCAGCGGAGGAAGGTCCGAACCGGTCGCGACCCGGTGCGTAGGAACGCGTCCGCTGCCGGGTACCATGCGTACGCGCTATCCGGAACGGAGAGCGTTCTGCAGCGATGTGTCGCTGTGGAGGGGCGGTAGCTCAGTCGGTTAGAGCCGTGGACTCATAATCCATTGGTCGCGGGTTCGAGCCCCGCCCGCCCCACATCCTCTCCACATCTGCGCGTGCTTTGCTGTCGGGTGTGATGGCGACGGTGTTCAGGTGGGCTGCGGCAGTTCTGGCGGGTCTTGCGACCCTCGTCGGCGTGGTCGGGGTCGTGCTGCATTACAGCACCTCGTCGGCGCGCCTTCCTGTTCTCGCGGCGTCGGCGGCCTCGTACATGATGATCGGTTCGGTGCTCGGGGCAGTGGTCTTCGCGCTGCTCCGGTACCGCGTCGCCACTGCAGTGGCGCTGCTGATCGTCGTCGCTGCGGTGTGGATCCAGGCTCCCCGGTACGTGGGGGAATCGGCAGGCGGTGGGGGAGATGTGCTCACCGTGATGCAGGCGAACGTTCTCTTCGGTGAAGCCGACCCGGCAACGGTGGTCTCCGAAGTCGAGGAGCGCCGCGTCGATCTGCTGACCGTGAGTGAGCTGACACCCGAAGCGGTCGACGCATTTGCACGCGAAGGGCTCGATCGGGTTCTGCCGTATCACTTCATGGTGCCGGAGCCCGGCGCGGCCGGGACCGGTATCTGGAGCCGCTTCCCGTTGTCCGACGAAGTCGAATACGACGGATTCGTCATGAACCAGGTCTCGGCGACGGCAGAGGTGCCAGGGACGGGACCGGTCGCGGTCTACGCGTTCCACCCGGTTCCGCCGGTCTACGACACGCAAGTGTGGGCCGACGAGTTGTCACGCCTGCACGGGATACTCGAATCCGCACCGGCGTCGGGGCCGGTGGTCGCCGGCGCCGACTTCAACGCGACCTATGATCACGCGCAGTACCGGGCGATGCTGACCGGCCGCCTCAGAGACACCGCAGAACAAGTGGGTGCCGGGCTCCTCTTCACTTATCCGACCGACAAGCGAATTCCCCCGCTGGTAGGTATCGACCAAATTCTCGTCGCGGGTGGACGTGCGACGTCCGTGGAGACCGTGACCCTACCGGGATCGGATCACCGGGCGGTGGTCGCGCAGATTCAGCTCGACCGGTCGCCGCGGTGATGTCGGGTCACTCCGAGATCCACAAGCCATCGGGGAGTGGCGAACCCATGCCGTAGAGCCGGACGCCGTGTGTGTCGGCGCCCGTGATGGTGGCGGGAGGAGACTGGATGAACCAGACTCCCGGGACGAGTTCGGTCAGCCGTCGCTGAACGTCGTCATACGCGGCCTTACGCTCTTCGGTCGTGATGCCGACACGTCCGGCCTCGAGTGCGGCGTCGAGCCGGCCGTCGTCGATGCCTGAGGTGTTGCCCTGAGAGCTGCTGTGGAAGGCACTCCACAGTGGGCCATCCGGATCCTGGATGTTCGCGGACGAGATGGTCATGTCGAAATCTCGCGAGTTGACTCGTGTCTGCGCTGCAGCGAAGTCGAGGGTCTCCACCTTGACCTCGACGTTGTCGAACGCGCTGAGCTGGGCCTGCAGGGTCTCCGCGGCCGCTCTGGCTTCGACCAGCGAGTAGGTCGTGAAGGTGAACGATACCTGCTTGCCGTCTGCGGCCAGCTCGTCGAACAAGCGCTGCGCCGCTTCCGCATCGCTTTCCTGAAGCGAGATGTCCTCGTAGAACGGTGATCCCTCGGGAAACAGGGTCTGCGGGACGACGCCCGTGCCTTCGAAAGCGACGAGGTTGACGCCTTCCATGTCGGCGGCGAGATTCACCGCTCGTCGGGCGCGTTCGTCGTCGAACGGAGCGCGACGGGTGTTCATGGCGAAGTACTGGCCGCCACCCATGGGCACGATCTCCGTGTCGAGCCCCAGGCTCTCCGACTTGGACAGGTTCAGCCAGTTCGATTCCGAGGCGAGGTGCGCGCTGCCCGTGGAGAGTGTGTTGAGACGTTGATCGGCGGCGGGAACCGTACGCAGGGTGATGCCGTCCAGATATGGCCGGGGTGCGTCCCAATATTCGGGGTTCTTCACCAGTTGGATGACGTCCTGACGGGCCCACTCGGTGAGGGTGAACGGGCCTGCCCCCACCGGATTCTTGTCGAACGTCTCCCTGCCCTTCTCGAGGGCGGTCGGTGATGCGATCCAGTTCAGTGCGGAGACGAGGAGGGAATTCGGGAAGGTGGGGTTCGGCGACACCAGCGTCACGTTCAGCGTCTCCGCGTCGACGGCCTCCATATCGGCGATCTGCTCGGCCTGACGGAGCGACGCCGAGCCCCTGCTGGGGTCGCGCAGCCGATCCCAGTTGTACTCGACTGCGGCAGCATCGAGCGGGGTTCCGTCTGTGAACTGCAGCCCCGGACGCAGTCTCAGCGTGAACGTCTGCCCGCCGTCGGCGGTCGAGAAATCGGTGGCCATCGAGTACTCGACTTCCTGCGTCTCGACGTTGTTGGTGATCAACGTGCCGTACAGGGCATTACCCAGAAGTGGGGAGTGGGTCCAGACGTTGGAGATGTCCGACGGATCGAGGCTGAGTGGCTCCCTGCCTTGGATGGCCTGCAGGGTGCCACCGGCGACGGGGTCGCCCACCGGGGCGACGCTGCCTCCCGAAGTGCTTCCATTCTCGGGAGCACCGCAGGAGGTGAGTACCAACGTTGCTGAGCACACGGCGGCGACCGCCGTGGAGATGAGACGCCTGCGTCTGATCATCGGATTCCTATCGTAGGGCCGGGGGTGCGACGAAGTGGATGACGTGTGCTGCCGGAAGGTCCGGATCACATCGGATCTCGGTGTGGGCCGGCGAGCTGGCCGCCGTCGACGACGAGGGATGTGCCTGTGCAGTACGAGCTCTCGTCCGAAGCGAAGAACAGGACTGCATTTGCGATGTCCTCCGGTGTGCCGAATCGGGTGAGCGGTTGTTTCTGGATCGCCGATTCGAGCCGCGCCTTCACTGCTCCGGCGTGCTTGGCGGTCATCGGCGTCCGGATGAATCCGGGGTGGACCGAGTTGATGCGCACATTGTGGGGACCACCTTCGAAAGCCACCGTTCTGGTCAGGCCGGTGACCGCGAACTTCGATGCGGCGTACGACGTCATCCCTTCGACACCCACGAGCCCATCGATCGAGGAGATGTTGACGATGGACCCGCCACCGTGCGCGCCCATCACAGGCAGCGCGGCACGGGTGCCCATCCACACCGACGAGAGATTGAGATCGAGGATGGCTCGGTGCCCCTCGTAGACCTCGTCGACGATCTTGCCGACACCGCGTCCGCCGCCGGCGTTGTTGACGAGCACATCGAGCGGCGCGAAATGCTCGCTCGTCGTCGCCAGCAGGTGATCCCAGTCGTACTGGTCGGTGACATCGGCGTGGACGAACAGGGCGGCCGAACCCAATTCGTCGGCAACACTCTTTCCCAGTTGATCGTTGACGTCGGCGATGACGACACGTGCACCCTCGTCGACGAACCGCCGTGCCGAGGCCTCGCCGATGCCGCTGGCACCGCCCGTGACCACTGCAACCTTGCCTTCGAGCCTTTCGCTCACTTCCAGCTCTCCTCATCTGTGGGTCCTACAGGTACTCGGATCTGCACGGTGTTCACGCCATGAACGACCCACCGTTGATCCGAACGACCTGACCGGTGACGAATGACCCTGCCCCCGAAGCGAGTTGAAGTACGGCCAACGCGATGTCGCGGGTGGTACCGACGACCCCGAGCGGCGACGCCGCGGCCATCATCTCGACATACGCTGCACGCTTGTCGTGGTCGACGGTGCCGTCGGGGTCGGTCCAGTGCTGGTCGGTCATTCCTGTTTCGACCCACCCCGGCGCGATGGAATTGACGCGGATACCGGCCGGGGCGAGTTCCAGTGCGAAGGTGCGGGTGGCCTGCACGACGGCACCCTTCGACATCGCGTAGGTGATCCGTCCGGGGCTTGTGCGGTCGATGATGCTCGACGTGAGGTTGATGATGCTCCCCCCGGGCCTCATGACCCGGCCCGCGGCCTGGCAGGCGTAGAACGTGCCGCCGACGTTGACCCGGAAGACCCGCTCGAGTTCGTCAGGGGTCACGTCGAGCGCGCTCCGCATGATCATGACCCCCGCGGCGTTGACGAGGATGTCGAGATGCCCGTACTCGGCGACGGCGTCGTCGACCACGCGCGACACCGCTACGGGGTCGGACACATCCAGGGCGCGCGTGGCGATCGGAGTTTCCTGCTCTTCGCTACGTGCGCGCGTTTCTGCGAGACCCGCCTCGTTCACATCGGTGGCGACGACGCACGCGCCCGCTGCGGCGAGGACGAGCGCGGCCTCCCGGCCGATGCCGCTGCCACCCCCGGTGACGAGTGCGACCTTGCCGGTGACGAGGAAGGCGTCGGTGATCGTAGATGTGGTGATCGATGACATGGAGCTCTCAATCCTGTGTGGCATTGGAGAAGGCGACATTCCTGCCGATGTGTTCTTCCTTCATGCCCCAGGGGCTCAGGGCCAGCGCTCCACCGTCGACGACCAGGGTCTGACCCGTGATCTTTGCGGCGAGGCGCGACGCGAGGAACAGCACTGCGTCGGCGATGTCGCGGCCGCGCGGTGGTGCGAGGGCGTTGACGACATCCTCCCCGAAGGGGACCTCCGGGAGATCCCAGTTGCCGCCGCCGACATTGCCGGGCGCCACCGAGTTGACCCGCACACCGTCCTTGCCGTACTCGTCGGCGAAGGTCTTCACGAGCGACATGACGCCGGCCTTCGCGGCACCGTACGCTGCATGGAATCGTGACGAGCCGATACCGTCCACCGAGGTGAGCGCCATGAGAGAGCCGCCCTGCTCATTGGCCGCGAGGTGCGGGACGGCCGCCTTGAAGACGTAGAAGACCTGCGTGAGGTTGACGAGAAGTTGCGCGTTCCAGTCGTCGTCGGAGAACTCCGCGGCCTTGCTCCACATGGCCTGGCCGACGATGTCGACACAGACATCGAGGCCGCCCATCCGGGATGCAGCCTCGTCGACCGCGCGGCGAGCCTGAACGGAGTCGAGCACGTCGGCGACGATCGCGAACGCCTTGCCACCTTCGTCGGTGATCTCACGGACGATCTGTTCGGCTCGTTCGGCGTTCTTGTCGACGCACGCCACGGTGGCGCCCGCGCGTGACAGTTGCAGTGCGGAGCCGCGACCGTGTCCGGCACGCATCGGCACGAACCCTGCGCCGATGACGATCGCGCGGGCGCCGTCCAAACCTAGGTCGATCATGTGTGGGCAACTCTCTTCTCGGTGGGGGTCGTCGAGACGCGGTGCGGCGTCAGGACACGGTGACGAACGGAGCTTGCTCTTCGGAAGTGGTGGTGTCGGAGCCGATTCGGGTGAAGATGAAATCGTCGCGTGCAAAGCTCAGGAAGCGTGTCGCGAGATCGAGACCCGGCAGGGGTGTGCTCGTGCTGAGCCGGCCGTGTTCGTTGACGTAGTAGTTCTTCTCGGGGTTCGCGGCGGGATCGAGCCAGATGAGCCTGCTCGCCTCGTCGTCGACCGCGTTGTTGTACTCCCAGAACGCAGCATCGGTGACCTCAGCGCAGTGGTGATCGTCCTCGATGACGGCGATCATCACCCGGGCGATGTAGCCGACCCACGATTCCATCCACGCGGGAAGGCCGCCGAGCCCGATTCCGCCGCCGGTGGCCGGCTGCGCGTTGGGGCCGTAGAGCACGAACATGTTCGGGAACTCCGGGATTGCCAAGCCCTGGAAAGCACGGGGCCCTCCGTCCAGGTTCCAACGATCTTCGATGTGGACACCGCCGCGACCACGGAAGTCGATGGGCCAGAGCCACTTCGTCACTTCGAAGCCGACGGCGGTGAGGACGAGATCGACGTCGCGGACGGTGCCGTCGGCGGTGACGATGCCGGTGTCGGTGAACTTCGTGATCCCGTCCGTCACCAGCTCCACGTTGTCGCGGGTGAGGGACCGGTACCACTTGTTGTCGACGACCGGACGTCGCGCGGCGGGGGTGTAGTCGGGGATGAGACGTTCGACGAGGTCGGGTCGATCGTCGACCTGAGTGCGGATGTATTGGGTCAGGTTCTCCCGGAGTTTGTCGTTGCTCTCGCTGAAGTGGCCGCCGGCGGCGCGCCATTCGGGATCGGGGGTGATGGTGCCACGCGGGTCGGCGGGCTTGAGAGCGGTGGTGCGAGCCCAGTTCCAATAGTGCGGAATGTTGTCGAGGACCCACCGCATTTCCTCGGTCACCGGCTCGCCGTAGCCTTCGCGCGGTGCGATCCACTGCGGCGTCCGCTGGAACACGTAGACCTGGTCGGCGTCCTCGGCGATGCGGGCCAGTAGTTGGACGCCGGTGGAGCCGTTGCCGATGATTGCGGCAGTCTTGCCCTCCACGCTGTGCTGCTCGGTCCACTCCGTCGTATGGAGGACCTCGCCGGTGAAGTCGTCGATACCGTCGGTGTCCAGCTTCTTCGGGGTGGAGAACAATCCGGTGGCCGTGACGGTGAAATTGGAGGTCACGGTCTCGATCTCGCCGGTCGCATCTGCGACGCGTAGCGACCAGGTGGCCGACTGCTCGTCGAATTCGGCCGACTGCACCTCATGCTCGAACCGGATGTGGTCGTAGACACCGTAGGTCTTCGCCACCGTCTCGATGTAGCGGCGCACTTCCGGTTGCCGCGCATACTGCTCGGACCACGGGTAGTTCTTCACGAAACTGTATTCGTAGGTGGTGCTGGCGGTATCGACGCGCGCGTCCGGATAGGTGTTGATCGCCCAGGTTCCTCCGACATCCGGACGTCGCTCGTAGATCACGTACGAGATCCCGAGTTGCTCGAGTTGTACACCCATCGCGACGCCGCAGAGCCCGGCCCCGATGATCACGACGCGGAAGTCGTCCGCGCGTCGAGGACGCTCGCGGGTCCACTGCGAGAAGACCGGAAATTCCTCCAGGGCGGGCATCGTTCGTGCGACGAAGAATTCCTCGTCGGTGAGTTCCTGGCCGAGCGCGAGCTCCATCATCGAGCGCACTCGGTTCTCATCCAGCGGCCTGGGGACATACGTGGCAGCTTCCGTAGCCACGAATTCCTCGGCCTTTCGGAGGAGTTCTGCGTGGTGCTCCTCGGCGATCGTCATCTCGAATGCGGCGCCGCTGCGGATGGGGACGAGTTCGAGCTTCATCGCTGCGAGGGCCGGGTCGCCGGTGGCATGGAGCAACGCCAACCGCAGGGCGTGGAGATTCGATTCGGCCAGAGCGCGCCGAATGAACGGCCTTTGTGTCATTTGAGTCCCTTTTCAGCATTTCGAAAATGGTTTCAGAACTTGGTGGATTACGCTAGCGTCAGCTGTTATCGGCGTCAACGATCTTCGAGAAAAGGATGTGGATGGCTCTCTCGGCGCGGCGCGCACTTCAGGTGCTGGATTTTCTGACCGCGAACCAGCGGGGCACGTTCACTCTGAGCGAGCTGGCTCGAGCGCTGGATGTGAGTCCCGGATCGATGTTTGCGGTGCTCAAGGTGATGAACGACGAGGGCTACGTCTCGCGGCATCCGCGTCACAAGACGTACACCCTCGGTCCTGCCGCGGCGGCAGTCGGCCATGCCGCAGCCGACGCGCACCCCGTCATCGAGCTCGCGCGCATCGAGATGGTCAATCTGGCGGAATCCACGGGTCTCGAATGCTCCGGCACGGTCCGGGTGGGCCGGGATGTGCTCTGCATCGCGGTGGAGGGAAAGCCGACGGGTCGATCGGTCGAGCTCGCGCCGGGCCAGCGCATACCGCTTCAACCGCCGATCGGGCAGCCGTTCCTGGCGTGGATGCCGCCTGCCGAGGGGCGCGAGTGGATCGCCGAACTACCCGAGGACCTGCAGGAGCGCGTGGCCGACTATCTCCGCACCTACGGTTCGGTGGTGCGGCTGCGGGGGTACTCGATCGGACTCGACGACCTGCGTCCTGATCGCCCCTCGGTGTCGCAGAAGCTCGCGGAACGTCCCAACGACCGTGATCTGCGAGAATCGCTGTTGCAGCAGTTCTTCGAGCAGCTGCCCGACTACGCGGTGCTGGAATTCGAACCGGACGCCGTGTACAACATAGGAAATATTGCGGTCCCGGTGTTCGATCCCGATGGGCGCGTTGCGTTCTGTCTCACGCTTCTTCATCTCGGGGAGATGGACGGCAGGTCGATCCCCGTTGCCGCGCAACCTGTGATTGCTTCGGCCCAGCTGCTGACTCGGCAGATCGGGGGCCGTGCACCGAATCATGACTGGGTCGAGACGCTCTGACCGATGCCACAACGAGGACGGATATGACCGACACAGAACTTTCTTCGAAGCGTGAGCGCCTCGACGTCGAGATCGAGGCACTCGATTCTGCGCCTGTGCCGATTCTGCGGGTGCGGCCCGCCGGCGCTCGCCCGGATGCGGCGCTGCTGCACTTTCACGGTGGCGGATACCGGAAGGGTTCGCCTCGGATGTTTGCCGACAGCGTGGCCCGGATCGCGGCGGCGTGTGAGACCCAGGTCTTCTCGGTGGGTTATCGGCTGTCCGGCGAATGCGCGTTCCCGGGAGCCATGGACGATGCGGTCACGGCGTACCGGTGGCTGGCGGGAATGATCCCCGGCGATCACCTCGCGCTGTGGGGCGATTCTGCAGGTGGGGGGCTCGCGGCGGCGCTGCTGCTGCGTCTGCGGCAGCTCGAGGTTCCAGGGCCTGCCGGCGCATTTCTCTTCTCGCCGTGGGCTGATCTGCGCAACACCGCGAGTAGCTTCCGAGACAACGAGCACACCGATGAGCGGTTCTCGCTCGAACAGGCAACCGAGGCGGCAGCTGCATACCTGTCGGGTCATCCTGCGGTGGATCCGATGGTATCTCCGGTGCTCGGCGATTGGGCAGGTCAGCCGCGACTTATCGTGCAGTGCAGCGATTCCGAGGTGCTGAGGGACGACGCATTGTTGTTGGCACGGACGGCGGAGGATGCAGGGGTCGATGTGCGCGTGAAGGTGCACGAAGGTGTGCCGCACATCTGGAATCTGTCCTACCCTGCGACGACTGCTTCGGAGTTGGCGATTTCGTACATGGCAGAGCAACTCGACGAGTTGTTCGGATCGAATCTTCGACGCTGAAGGGTTGCCTGCGGCGGGCAGGAGAATTATGTTCTCCTGGTGCCGGATCGCAATTCTGGTGCGCGACGACAGGGAGAACGGGTTGACGACGATCGACATGGACGGGGTTCGTGAAGTCGGGCGCGAGCTGAGCAACTGGGGTCGCTGGGGTGACGAAGACCAGCGCGGCACGCTCAACCTCCTCACGCCGGCGAAGGTCCGAGAGGCCGCGGCGGCCGTCCGGCGCGGAGTGTCGTTCTCGCTATCGATGCCCGCCGATGAGCACGGACCGCACGACATCCGGACCAGCGGGCGCTTCAATCCGATCCACACCATGACCCGATATCGCGGCGACATGCCGAAAGGTCAAGTTCTCGACGTGTGTTCGTCGGAGGACATGCTGATCCTCGGGACCCATTCGACGACGCACTTCGATGCGCTGGCTCACGTCTGGTACGACGACCTGCTCTACAACGGTTTCCATCACGACACCGCCGTCACCGCGTGGGGTGCGGAACGCTGCTCGATCCAGAATCTGGTGTCGGGGGTCGTGTCCCGCGGGATCCTCGTCGACGTCCCGCGTCATCTCGGCGTCGACTACCTCGCACCGGGAACCCGGATCACGCCGGACATTCTCGACTCCGTGTTGGACGAAGCGCGAATCACTTTGTCCGAGGGCGACATCCTGTTGTTGCGTACGGGTACATATCCCCATCATCGACGCGGCGCCGACGTCGGACTCAGCGGATCGCCGGGACTCACGTGGGAGTGCGCCCGGTGGATCCGGGGCCACGGCATCGCGGCCGTGTGCGCCGACAACCTGGCCGTCGAGGTGCTCGGCGCGAATCCCGGCGGGCCCATGATTCCGTTCCACATGCTCGCGCTCCGCGACATGGGTCTGCTCATCGGTGAGATGTTCGACTTCGAGGACCTCGCCGAGGACTGTGCCGCGGATGGTGTGTACGAGTGCATGTTCGTGGCGTGCCCGCTCAATATTCCGGGCGGCGTCGGATCGCCGCTCAATCCGATCGCGGTCAAATAGCGGGTCGTTCGTCGGTCAGGTTCGACGTATCGCGTCGAAGCCGATGATCAGCGCATCCACCGCGAGCAACACGCGTGACTCGATGCTCGGGGCGCCGGATCGGAGCGCCTCCCTGAAGCGGGGGAATTCTCCGGCCGGGAGGTGGTCGTCGAGTTCGCCGATCTCGTCGACCGGGCGTGCGAGATGCTGCCCGATAATCATGCTTGCGACCGCGTAGATGATCCGCAGCCCGACGTCGGGTTCGAATCCGGCGTCCACCAGCATCTGCAGTAGCCGTTCGATGGCCGCCGAATTCCGCTCGGTCAGACCGGGTCTCGATGCGAACAGGATGACCGTGCCGGGATGTGCCTCGAGCCCGTGATGCAGGTCGTGTGCGTAGCTGCGAAGCGCATCGTGCCACGAAATGAAGGTCGCCGTGTGGGACAGCGACTCCGTCAGGACGTGCTCGACGAGGGCATCTTCGAGAGCCTGCTTGTTCCTCACATGGTGATACAGCGTCATGGCTTCGACGTCGAGTTCGCTTGCAAGCTTGCGCATCGACAGTGCGGTGGCGCCGCACCGGTCGACCAAGTCCACAGCCGCGTGCAGCACCTGCTCTCGGGTCAATCCTGCGTGTTTGCCCTGTGCGCGGGGTTCGCTCACCACATCCTCCTCGACTCCGCTTACGGCGCAAGGCTATCGCGTCGGTGCGGGGTGATACTGCGCTCGCAGTGCTCGTTCTTCCTGATCGGTGTCAGATTTCGAGACCCATCGATGCGGCGAGTGTCGGCCACGAGTTGCGGAGGTCATCCTCCCAATACCTCCAGGAGTGCGTGCCGGAAGCTCCGAGATCTGCGGTCACCGGAATGCCCAGCAGGCCGAGTTGATCCACCAACTGTGTGGTGCAGATCTGGACCGCTGCCTCGATGGCTCCGCCGGCCACGATCTGGGTGGTGAACGACTCGCCCGCGGCTCGTTCCTGTCCGGGAATGTCGTATACACCGGGAAGGCCGTTGCGGCTCGTGAGGTAGAGAGCTTTGCCGCGCAAACCCTCAGCGTTGAGGTAGGCGTCGTGTTCTGCCCAGCGGGGATCGCCGGCCGGCCCCCACATGTTGTCGGTGTTTCCCTTACCGCGGCGTTCCACCACCAGCTTCACGTACTGCTGGCCGATGGGGTCGCTGGTGCGGACGCATCCGCTGAAAGACGCGACACCGGAATACAGATCGTCGCTGCGGATCGCCAGATCCAGGGCGGAGCCGGCGCTCATCGACATCCCCAGGATGGACTGTATGCCGTTCGCTCCCAATTCGGCGTCGATGACCGGCGGCAGTTCCTCCGTCAAGAAGGTCTCCCACTTGTTGCGGCCGAGAATCGGATCGTCCTCGGCCCAATCGGTGAAGTAGCTGAAATTGCCAGTGGCAGGCACGACGACATTGACGTTCTTGTCGGAGTAGAACTCGACGATGTCGCTGCTCTCGATCCAGCCGGTGCCCTCGATCACCCCGACGCCTGCCCCGCCCAGGGCGTAGAGGACCGGTCGCGGCGCGCTGTCGTCGGCGGGGCGGAGGACGTCCAGTGGCACCACAGTCTCCATCGCGGGCGAATAGACATCGATTCTCCAATGCTGTTCGCTGATCGGAGTCACAGCTTCGACGTACGCGTCGGGGCCCGGGGGAGTCGCGGCGGCGTTACCAGGGCCGATCAGCGACGCCGCGGCGGCGACACCGAGTGCGGCGACCGTGCGATATGCGCGACTAGACAAGGCCGATCGATTCATTGAGGATTCCTTCGACATCCGGGATGTTGCTGAGTCGCCCCCGGCATCGACCCTGGTGATGTCCGAATCTAACCCATGCCCGGTCGGTTCTTGACAGGGGGCGTCCGCTTGACTCCTCTTACGTCGTAAGACTACCGTCCAGGTAAGTCATACACCGTAAGAGAGGGTCTGGAAATGAGCACCATGACCGAGGTTCGTACGGAGAATCGGTGGACGAATGTGATGCAGGCGCTGCGGATCGGCGTCGGCCTTCAATTGGTGTGCATCGCGTTGCCGCTGCTGGATCTGTGGGTCTTCGGGTCCATTGCTCGGAACGTGGAGCGCGCGTATCCCGAGTGGGGTGCGGACGACGTGCGGCTCGACCGCAATGCGATCGTCGTCTACCTGGTTGTCGTCGGTGTGCTGGGCCTGGTGGGCTGGCTGGGTGCACTGTGGTGCGCGAAGCGGGAACGTTGGGTGCGAGCGAGCGTGACGACCCTGTTCGTCATCGGCATGACTGCGCTGGCCATCGATGCGGGAGCGTCCGGTGAGGCCTACGACCGGATTGTCCCGCTGTGGCTGGGATCGGCGCTGTTGGTCATTCCGTTGTTCCCTGGGGTCACCGCGCTCCTTGCCGCGTGGGTCAAGGCGCCGCTGCGGCGAAGTGTGCCAGAACCAAGTCGATCAGCGCGGTGACATCTGCGCCGTCCATCGGCCGACCGGTCATGTCCAGTCGGTGGAGCAGTGTCCCCACGACCGTGTCGATGTAGAACAGGACGCGATTCTCCGGCTCGCCGAGAGCCTCCTGTAGTGCGATCCGGTAGGGGTCCTGAAATTTCGTAGACAGAATCTTGCGCAGGTCGGGTCTGCCGCGCGTGCTCCACGTGCATGGCGGCGGATTCGTGGGTACCGCGGCGCAATGCGACTGGTCGAACAGCTACTTCGCGGCACAGGTGCCTGCGGTTGTCGTCTCGGTCGAACACCGCCTGCTCTCCCACCACACTGCACTGTCCGCTGCCGTCGATGACCGCTGGGATGCGTTGTGGCATGTGGCAGCCAACCATGCGGACTGGAGTAGGGCAGGTGCTGGTCAACCCAGCAGTCGATCTGACACCTGCAGGACTCGAGTACACGTCGATGTACCGCCACGCCGACAGTCCGACCCTCACTCGGCAGCAGATGCAGCTGCTGTTGCGGTTCGCCATCCCGCCGGGAATGGACCCCCGTGAGCTCTCGCCCGTGTACGCCGACGACCTGAGTGGGCTCGCGCCTGTCCTTGTCGTGGTGCCGACCATCGACCCGGTGGCCGACCACGGTCGCTGTTACGCGGAGCGTCTCGGGATTGCCGGGACTTCTGTGCGCCTCACCGAGTATTCCGGTGCAACGCACGCGTTCCTCAGCATGCCGGGTGTGGTGCTGCACGCGAAGGCGGCACGTGCAGAGATCGGCGAGTTCCTTCGAGGCGCACTCGCATGACCGCCACCGATCTGGCTCGGACTCAGCGAGAATCGACTCTATCGGAAGGCGATGGGCGTATGGCAGAACGGTCCGTCGCAACGCGACTGCGCCCGTATCGAGGTCGTTTGAGGCCGTCGTCCTCCTCCAGGTCATCGGTGCCGTCGCGGGTCTCGTGCCGCTGTTGGCAGTCGTCGAACTGGGCCGCGCGCTCCTGGCTCCCGGCCTCATCGACTGGTGCTGGCGGTGGCGCTCGTCCCGCTGATGACGACTTCCGCGCGGTTGGCCGAGCAGGAAGCATTCGACGCGGCGATGGGACGGATCGCGAACACGGTCGTCGAGTTCGTGCAGGGCAACTCGGTGGTCACGGCTTTCGGTGGAGGGGGCCGCGCTCATCGCCGATTTATCACTGCCGCAGACGAATTCGCCGATATACTCCACCGGGTGGTGCGGGGACTCGCCCGGGTCGCCGCGGGGATGCAAACGGTGTTGTCTCCACCGCTCGTGCTGCTGGTTGTACTGAGCGGCGGCGCAGCGCTGATCACGAACGGAGGAATGGACCCGGCCGACCTCTTGCCCTTCCTGCTCCTCGGAATCGGACTGACTGCTCCGGTGGCGGCCCTGGGCCACGGTTTCGACGACATCCGAGCTGCCGGCCGAGCCGTCGAGCGGATACGTGATGTTCTCGCCACCCCGCCGCTGCCGGAACCCACGCGGCCGATCGCCCCGCACGGCCACCGAGTGGAACTGCGAGACGTCCGTTTCGGCTACGAACCGGGGCGCGAGGTCCTGCGCGGAATCGACCTGACACTCGAACCCGGGACGGTCACCGCGATTGTCGGCCCGTCGGGTGGGGGAAGTCGACGCTGGTCCGGTTGCTTCCCCGGCTCTTCGACCCGACTCACGGCGCGGTGCTGCTCGGTGGCGTGGATCTGCGGGAGATCGGCAACCGGGAACTCTACCGAAACGTGTCGTTCGTCTTCCAGGACGTTCGGCTGCTACACATGTCGATTGCAGACAACATTGCGCTCGCAGTACCGAATGCCGACCGTGATGAGGTGGTCCGTGCCGCGCGTGCGGCGAACATCCACGAGCGAATTCTCGGGCTGCCTCGTGGATACGAGTCGGTGATCGGTGACGACGCGACGCTGTCCGGAGGTGAGGCGCAGCGGATTTCGATTGCTCGCGCACTGCTCGCAGACACGCCTGCCCTGGTGCTGGACGAGGCGACGGCACGGGTCATCGAATACCTCCTGGCTCAGCCGGTCCTCCGTGCCGGCGGCCGGACCGCCGAAGGATTCCGAGCACTCGACGACTCCTCGAGCGAAGTGCAACGTGTGTCCCGTCGGTCGACGTGGTCGGCGCTACCCGGGGTCGTCGGATCGGCCCTCACGGTGCAATCGGTCTTCACCGTGCTACTGGCGCTCGGTGCCAACCTCGCGCTCGGCGGAAAGATCGGTGCGCCAGATGTTCTGGCGATACTGGTGCTCGCCGCCCGGTGCGCGGACCCGCTGCTGTCGCTGGCCGAACTCGGCGGCAGCGTGCGCAGCGCCCGAGCCGAACTGATGCGTCTGGACGCGGTCCTCGGTACCGCGCCGCTGCCGGAGCCGAGCCAACCCATCAGCGTGACCGGACATGGGCTCGCCTTCGAGTCCGTCGGCTTCGGGCACGACGACCGAACGGTGCTCGACGGATTGTCCGTGTCCGTGCCGGAAGGCCGCCGCTCGCGATCGTCGGGCCGTCGGGCTCCTCAAAGAGCACGATGCTGTACCTGATCGCACGGTTCTAGTGGTGTGTCTCTGAATTAGCTGATCTTTTCGAGGGCGACGCGCCCACGCGCGACTTTCGCCAGGATGGACTCGGCAGTAGCGGTCCACAC
>NZ_SLVY01000001.1 GCF_004345605.1 Rhodococcus sp. SMB37 | reverse complement strand
CCCATTCCGAACCCGGAAGCTAAGCCTGTCTGCGCCGATGGTACTGCACTCGACAGGGTGTGGGAGAGTAGGACGCCGCCGAACACCCGTTTGCGTTTGGGGCCCACACTTTTGTGTGGGCCCCAAACGCGTTTCTATCGCTTTGTGTTTGCGGAGCCAACCAATCAGGTTACGAGATGGTAACAACGCGGTTCTGGTTTCCGGTTTGACCCTTTCACTCGGTAACGTCCGCTGGGCAGATCCGTTGGGTCGTGCTGCAATGCGGTGCGGATCCTCCCGGGTCGTTCCTAGTGACGACGAAAGGGATTGGACGATGAGGATGCGATTTGGCAAGAGCTCGACCGTGAGGCTTGCTGCAGGAATTGCCGGACTCGGATTGGTCGGCGCATCGGTTGCCGGATGCACCAGCACCAACCCCGGAGGGGGTGCCGAGGGCGGGACGTCCCTCGAGAGCCTGAGAGAAGCAGGCACCGTCACGGTCGGGTTCGCCGGTGAGGCACCCTACAGCTTCATGGAGGACGGTGAACTGACCGGCGCAACGGTTGCCTTGCACCGCGAGATCTTCAAGAATCTCGGCATCGACAATGTGGAGGGCGTCGCCACCGACTTCGGTGCGCTCATCCCAGGGCTGCAGGCCGGCCGGTTCGATGTTGTCAGCGCAGGCATGTCGATCCTGCCCCAGCGTTGCGAGCAAGCGTTGTTCAGCGAGCCCGAGTTCAATTACACGACCGCGTTGATGGTGCCTGAGGGCAACCCTCAGAACCTGTCGGACATCCAGTCGATCAAGGACAGCGGCGCGAGTATGGCGACCATGACCGGTGCGATCGAGTCGGACTACGCCGAGGCGTCGGGTATCGATGCAACTCAGGTCGCATCGGCTCAGGACGGCATGGATGCAGTGATCAACGGACGTTCGGATGTGTTCGCATTGACCGGTATCTCGCTCAACTGGATGAAGCAGAACAACGAGTCGGCTCCGGTCGACGTCACCGAGTCGTTCGTCGCCGAGATCAACGGTGTTCCTCAGGTCGGTGCCGGCGGCACTGTGTTCCGTCAGGGCGACGAGGAGCTCCGGGACGCATACAACGAGGAACTCGCGAAGATCACGTCCGACCCGGACAAGTACCTGTCGATCGTGGGTGAATTCGGGTTCACCGAGAACGAGCTGCCCGATCCTGAGCTGACCACAGAGATCCTCTGCGAGGGCGTGTCCTGAGAGCGGGTTCTCCAGAATGGATTTCGGTTCGAATATCGAGGCGCTGACAAGCGCGTTTCCTCGAATACTCGACGGAATCCTGGTCACTCTCTACCTCACGGTCGGTAGCGCGTTCTTCGCATTTCTGCTGGCCGTCAGTCTCGGACTGGCGGCCGGCGCGAAGAACTTGATCCTGAGGGGGAGTTCCAGGGTTGTCATCGAGTTCTTCAGGGGCACTTCGCTCCTGGTGCAGTTGTTCTGGTTCTTCTATGTCATGCCGCTGTTCGGGTATCGGCTCGAGCCGATCGTGTGTGGCATCCTCGCGCTGTCGTTGAACTACGGTGCCTACGGCGCGGAGGTTGTACGTGGCGCCATAGCTTCGGTTCCGCGTCCCCAATGGGAGGCTGCGACCGCGTTGAATTTCAGCTACTGGCAGCGTCTCAGGCGGGTGATCTTTCCTCAGGCGTGGGCCGAGATGATCCCGCCGTTGACGAACCTGCTGATCCAGTTGCTCAAGGGCACCGCGCTTGCAAGCTATATCCTCCTGCACGACTTGACATTCGAGATCGAGCAGTTGCGCCGTACCACCGGCGACACCCTCTTCGCCTTCGGCGTCGGGCTCGTTCTGTACTTCATCGTGGGATATGTGTTGACGCTGTTGATGAATGCACTCGAGGTGCGGGCCAAGAGCAGGCTGGGCACGGGGCCGTCGATGCGTGAGATCTTCGGTCTTGCGCCGGTGATCGATAAGCCGGAGGAGGTGAAGACGTGACCGTCGACTGGAGTTGGCAACGCGCTTGGGAGGCGCTCCCGGTGTTGCTCGACGGGTTCAAGATCACGCTGCTCGCCACCGTCCTCGGTTTCGTCCTCGCCGCAGCGCTGGGCCTGGTCGTGGCGATCGCGCGACGCACGTTGCCGCGACCGTTCGCCATGGTGCTCGGCGGTGTCGTGGAGTTCATCCGCCTGACACCGCTGGTTGTGCAGTTGCTCTTCGTGTATTACATGCTTCCCCAGTTCTCTGCGTTGCAGATCGGTATCGCTGTCCTGGGCATCCACTACTCGACGTACATGGCCGAGGTGTACCGAGCAGGAATCGAAGCGGTACCTGTGGGTCAGTGGGAAGCGGCCCGGGCGCTGTCGTTGCCGAGCACTCGCACGTGGCGGGCGGTGATCCTCCCGCAGGCCGTGCGACGGGTGGTCCCGGCGCTCGGAAATTACGCAGTCTCGATGTTCAAGGACACTCCGTTCCTCTTCACCATCACGGTGGTCGAGATGGTTACCGCAGCTCAGCAGTTCGGTGCCAGGAACTTCCAGTATCTCGAGCCGCTGACCTTGGCCGGGCTGATCTTCCTGATCGCGAGCTACCCGACCTCATTGCTGATCCGCCGATTGGAGCGTCGTCTTGCCTACTGACCTGACCAAAGACATCGGGGGAACCGAGGATCCCTCGGGCGATCCGATGATCCGCTTCGAGTCCGTGGTGAAGCAGTTCGGCGACAACGTCGTGCTCGATCACCTCGACTTCGAGGTCGCAGCCGGCGACCGTGTCACCCTGATCGGCCCGAGTGGCTCGGGCAAGACCACGATCCTGCGGCTGCTCATGACGTTGGAGAAGATCGACGGCGGCGTCGTGTGGGTCAAGGGGGAGCCTTTGAGTCACGAGCGCAAAGGTTCGAAGCTCGTTCCCGCGTCGGAGAAGCATCTGCGTAAGGTGCGGCAGAGCATCGGCATGGTGTTTCAGCACTTCAACCTGTTTCCGAACATGAACGTCATGGAAAACCTCACCGAGGCTCCCATTCACGTCTTGGGTCGGAAGAAGTCCGATGCGGAAACGCGTGCACGGGAACTGCTCGCGATGGTAGGCCTGTCGGACAAGGAAAAGGCGCATCCCACTCAGCTGTCGGGTGGCCAGCAACAGCGCGTGGCCATCGCTCGCGCACTCGCGATGGACCCGGACATTCTGCTGCTGGACGAGGTGACGTCGGCGCTCGACCCGGAACTGGTCGCCGACGTGCTCGACGTTCTGCGCCAGATCGCGGAGACCACCGACATCACGATGCTGATCGTCACGCACGAGATGAACTTCGCCCGGGACGTCTCCAACCGCGTCATGATGTTCGACAAGGGACGGATCATCGAACAGGGACCGCCCGACGTCATCTTCACGAACCCGAAAGAGGAACGTACCCGTAAGTTCCTCGACGCAGTCCTCGCAGGGGAGTGAGGGAGCGAGGTCACTCGGCCGGTACTGCCAGCCGAGTGACCTCCGACCTTCCGCGCAAGGTGATTTCGTCGCGCATGCTCCATGCGGATGCTTCGTCGCTCGTCGCGGCATCGAGGGCACGGCCCGATGCAACCACGTAGCCGGGTACGGTCTTCGCGACATCGGAGAGGCGCGCGGCCTCGTTCACCGGATCTCCGATGACGGTGTACTCGAAACGTTCTGCGGCGCCGATATTTCCTGCCACCGCGCGGCCCGCGGCGACCCCGATTCCGGCGCGACACTCGGGGACCTCGACCGCGAGCCGCTGTGCCATCGTGCGTGCGGTCCGCAAGGCACGACCGGCCGCGTCGTCGACCCGGACCGGAGCACCGAAGATCGCCAGCGCCGCGTCGCCCTCGAACTTGTTGACCGACCCGCCGGCGTGGTGGACCTCGTCGACCACCACCGCGAAGAAACGGTTGAGCAAAGCGACGACCTCGACGGGAGGTCTCTCGGTCGCGAGGGTCGTAGACCCGACGATGTCGATGAACAGCACCGCGACATCGCGTTCCTCGCCCCCGAGAATGCCGGCGCTGTCGAGAGCTTCGGCTGCGACATCGCGGCCGACATGCCTGCCGAATACCTCTCTGATGCGCTCGCGTTCCCGCAGTCCTTCGGCCATGCGGTTGAACCCCGCCTGGAGTTCGCCGAGTTCGGTCCCGTCGTACACCACGACCTTGGTGTCCAGGTCGCCCTTCTCGATCTGTGACATGCCGTACTGCACCGATTCGATCGTGGCGATACTCGAGCGCACGCTGAGAAACAGCAGCAACGAACCGACGAGCAGAGTGATACTCCCGAGCGCGAGGATGGTCACCGCGAACCGGACCGGGGTGACCGGCCGGATGAAGCTGAACACCGCGATCAGCATCAGGCCGATCACGGGGATGCTGCTGCCGAGTGCCCACGCGAGCATCACGCGCCCGGTGGTTCCGGCGAAGCGATGACGGCGTGGCGCGCCTGCTTCGAGCGCTCGTGCCGCGATCGGGCGAAGTGCGAATTCGGTGAAGAGGTAGACGAATCCGCACACGGTGAGACCCGCGAGCAGGATCGTGATCGATACCTTGGGAATGGTGTCGGGATCGATGATACCGAGACACGTCGTGAACAGGACGAGCCCGATGATCCAGAGGAGGCCCTGCTGCATGGTCATGCGCAGGGGCAGGTTCAGGGCCGTCCGCTGCTCTCGAGGAGTGGGGCGGCGACCGTCGAGAGCCCAGCCCAAACGATCCACGCCGTAGCGGGTGCCGAGGATGGTGCCGACCACGATTGCCACGACCACGTACGCCGGTGCCAGGACAGCGATCACGATGAGGAACTCGGAGGTCAGCAATGACGGCCCTGGAATCACCACATTGATGAGGGTCGCCGCGATCAATGCTCCGATGATGTGGGTGCCGGCAAGTGAGAGTGTCAGCAACGACTGAACCCGAATTCGGAGTCGCCGGACCGGTTCCTCCGGTTGTCCCAGAATCGCGGAACCGAGCGGCGCGGTGCGACTGTTGCGTGCTGACATGGTCGTTCGAGAGTAGACGAGGTCATCCTTTAGGGTGGGCTGTGTGCGCCTAGTGATTGCTCGTTGCCGTGTCGACTACATCGGACGTCTGACCGCACACCTTCCCACCGCACGCCGATTGTTGTTGGTGAAAGCGGATGGGTCGGTGAGCGTGCATGCCGACGATCGTGCCTACAAACCCCTCAACTGGATGAGCCCGCCGTGCTGGCTGTCGGAAGAGACACCCGAGGAGGATGTAGAGGCGCTCTGGGTGGTCACGAACAAGGCCGGGGAGCAGTTGCGCATCACCATCGAGGAGATCGAGCACGACTCGAGCCATGAACTCGGAATCGACCCTGGCCTGATCAAAGACGGTGTCGAAGCGCACCTGCAGGAACTGCTCGCTGAACACGTGGAGACATTGGGTGCGGGATACAGCCTGGTTCGCCGCGAGTTTCCCACCGCCATCGGACCTGTCGACCTGCTGTGCCGCGACGCCGACGGCGCCACGGTTGCGGTCGAGATCAAGCGGCGCGGTGAGATCGATGGCGTTGAACAACTCACGCGCTATCTCGAGCTGCTCAATCGAGACCCGCTGCTCGCGCCTGTGACCGGAGTGTTCGCCGCCCAGCAGATCAAGCCGCAGGCCAAGACACTCGCGACCGACCGCGGTATCCGGTGCCTCGTACTCGATTACGAGGCGTTGCGCGGAACCGAGAGCACCGAATTCCGGCTGTTCTGAGCCATGCCACGCCGGAATCGCCCCCAGGCGTCGCATAAGCGCGCGAAGGCGGAGGCCGGGCGGTCGGGACCCGGGTCCTCGCCGTTCGGTTGGGCGACCACGCGGACCGAGTCGGGACCGACCGGCGCAGAATCCGAGCAGTTCACAGTGCGCACGGTGCCGGGGTCCCGAGCGACGAAACCGTATCGGTGCCCCGGATGCGACCACGAGATCGCTCCGGGGACGCCGCACATCGTGGCGTGGCCGACCGATCTCCCCGGCGGTGCCGACGATCGTCGACACTGGCACAACGGGTGCTGGTCGGCCCGCGCGAGGCGGGGACCGACCCGACGGTGGTCCTGACCGGCGGGGGTGCGACTACCGTCGAACCCGGCTGGCCACCGCTGGTGAACGACCGCTGCCGGGACGCGGAGCCTCGCCCCGGGGCGAGGCCGGGGACCGGGTCTGCTTCGGGGTCGGCGCGGCAGCACCGCGGCTGCTCTCGTTCGCGTCGGCATCGTCGGAGTCGTTGCGCTTGCTCGTGGACTCGCCGGCGCCCGCACGGGAGCTCTCGGATTCTGTTCCCGAGTTCGTGATGCCGGGGCCGCCGCCGTTATTGTGTCCGCCTCGGGTGCTGTCGGCCTCGGTCTTCTCTTCGGACCTGTCGGACGAGTCGCCCTCGGAGCCCGACGGGGGTGTCGCGTCGTCCGAGAGACCGCGTCCCAGGAGGTCGGTTTCCTCGGTTGCCGCGGCGAGCATCTCGGGTACGCCGTCGAGCTGTTCACGTACGGCGTCGAGCTGACCGAGGATGCGTCCGCGCAGGACGAGAAGCTCCTCGGTGAGTCCCTTGGCGCTCGCGATCTTGCGCTCGGAGGCCTCGGTGGCCACCGAGAGGCGTCGAGCTGCTTCGGAAGTGGCCTGTTCGAGGCGACGTTCTGCTTCACCCTTGCTCGAGCGTTCGAGTTCGTCGAGGGAACCGAGCAGCTTCGACCGGCGCTCGGACATCGTGATCTCGAAGTCCTGCTGAACCTGCTCGCGCTTGCTCTCGGCCTCGGCGGCACGACGGTCGGCCTCGGCGCGCGCGGCAGCGATGATCCGGTCTGCTTCGGCGCGCGCGGCGGCCATCGTACGGGCGTGCTCTTCCTCGCAGGCGAGGCGCCGGTTCTCGAGGTCCTCGAGGCGCTTCTCCAAATCGCCGCGGAGGCGGATGCCTTCCTGTTCGGCGAGGGAGATCATCTCGGCGGCATCGCTCTCGGCCCGGGCTCGCAGTTCCGACGCCTCGTCGGACGCCAGCCGAAGCATCCGGGAGATGCGGTCGCTCATGCCTTCCGCAGTGGTCGGGGGCACCGAGAGCCGATCGACATCCTTGCGTAGATCGTCGATCTCATTACGGGCGTTCTCCAGCTGGCGCGCGAGGTCGCGGGCCTGTGCCGATGCCGCGTCTCGGTCGGTTGCCGTCACGCGGAGCTCGGCTTCGAATCGGGCGAAGTAGTTGGTCACCTCGTCGCGGTCGAAGCCCTTCCGCACGATGGAGAACGGCAGGTGACTGGGGGCGCGATCACGATCGAAGACCATGAAGACAATCTACTCGCTCGAATACGGAATCACTTGGGCAGCTCCAGTACCACAGGCACTGGAGCTGTTCTCGCAGCCTGCGTCAGTGTGCGGGGTCTGCGGCGGGCTCGACGAGTTCGACCAGAACGCCACCCGCATCCTTCGGATGGAGGAAGTTGATGCGCGAGTCGGCGGTGCCGCGGCGCGGTGCGTCGTACAGAAGTCGGACGCCTCGTTCGCGCAGGTGGGTGGAGATCGCGTCGAGGTCGGTGACCCGGTAGGCGAGTTGCTGCAGGCCGGGACCGCTGCGGTCGATGAACTTCGCGATCGTCGAGTTCTCGTTCAGCGGGGCGAGCAACTGGATCTGGGTGGCACCGTCGGGGCTGCCGGGAACGGAGAGCATGGCCTCCCGGACGCCCTGCTCCTCGTTGATCTCCTCGTGCGTGGACACGAGCCCGACATTCTCGGCGTACCACGTGAGGGCGGCGTCGAGATCGGGCACGGCGATGCCGACGTGGTCGATCGCCGTGACGAGCCCGGAGGACAGAGCGGCCGCGACAGGCGACAATGTGGGAGAGGTCTCGGTCATGCCTCTGACGGTAGCGGTACCGTTGGTCAAGCTCATATCGGGTCCCCAGGTATTCCACCGAGTGAGCGTCCGCGTTGTCTATTCGAAGGACATTTCCGTGAGCACTTCTGTCATCGTCGCCGGCGCCCGTACACCCATGGGCCGCCTGCAGGGTTCGTTGAAGGACTTCTCCGGATCCGATCTCGGCGGGGTCGCCATCAAGGGCGCCTTGGACAAGGCCGGGGTCGCGCCGGAGAAGATCGAGTACGTGATCATGGGCCAGGTGCTCACCGCCGGCGCAGGCCAGATCCCCGCACGTCAGGCTGCTGTCGCTGCCGGTATCCCGATGGATGTCCCCGCCCTGACCATCAACAAGGTGTGTCTGTCGGGCATCAACGCAATCGCGATGGCCGACCAGCTGATCCGTGCAGGGGAGTTCGACATCATCGTGGCCGGTGGCCAGGAGTCGATGAGCCAGGCCCCGCACATGCTCGAGAAGAGCCGCGCCGGATTCAAGTACGGCGATGTCACCCTGCGCGACCACATGGCCTACGACGGCCTGCACGACATCTTCACCGACCAGGGGATGGGCAACCTCACGGAGTCTGCCAACAAGGATGCCGATTTCGTCTCCCGGGAAGAGCAGGATGCCTTCTCGGCCGCCTCGCACCAGAGGGCCGCGCGCGCCTGGAAGGACGGCCTGTTCGACGACGAGGTCGTGCCCGTCTCGATTCCGCAGCGCAAGGGCGATCCGATCGTGTTCGCCGCCGACGAGGGCATCCGCGCCGACACCACCGTCGAATCGCTCGCCAAGCTCCGGCCGGCGTTTTCGAAGGACGGCACCGTCACTGCCGGTTCGGCGTCGCAGATCTCCGACGGTGCCGCCGCGGTGGTCGTGATGAGCAAGGCCAAGGCCGAAGAGCTCGGCCTGAGCTGGATCGCGGAGATCGGCGCATCCGGTGTCGTCGCGGGCCCTGATTCGACCTTGCAGCAGCAGCCGGCCCGCGCGATCGCCAAGGCCTGTGAGCGCGAGGGCATCGATCCGAAGGATCTCGACCTCATCGAGATCAACGAGGCCTTCGCCGCGGTCGGTATCGCGTCGGCGCGTGAGCTCGGTATCGATGCGGACAAGGTCAACGTCAACGGCGGCGCGATCGCGCTCGGCCACCCGCTGGGTATGTCCGGTGCTCGGATTGCACTGCATCTCGCGCTCGAGCTGAAGCGTCGTGGTGGCGGCGTCGGCGCGGCTGCATTGTGCGGTGGTGGCGGGCAGGGCGACGCCCTGATCGTGCGTGTGCCGAAGGGATAGTCGACGACCGGGCACCCACCGGGCCTGATCGACGAACTCGGAAACATCACGGCCCTCGACGTCCAACGTCGAGGGCCGTGATGTCTCTCACTGCACTACGAGTCGTCGTAGATTAGTGGGCACAATGGCCCTATGACGACGATCTTCGACCTGTCCACTCCCGCGAAGAGGTTCCGCCTCGTGGCCATCTGGGAAGCCGTGACCTGGCTGGCCCTCCTGATCGCGATGTTCTTCAAATGGGTTCTCGGGTACGAGGAAGCGATCCGAATCCCCGGCATGGTGCACGGAATCGCTGGGTTCATGCTGTTCATCGTCGTTACCTTCGTGACCGCGTGGGCACTGAAGTGGGACATCAAGACCACGTTCCTTGCGCTCGTATCGAGTGTCCCGCCCTTCGGAACCATCGTCTTCGAGCGCTGGGCAGTCAAGACGGGCCGCCTCGCGGAACTCTCCGAGCCCGGCAGCCGCGAGAACGCACCCGCTGCTGCCTGACCGTCCGCAGCTTCCGCGGCCGTGGCATGCCAAACTGGAGGACGTGACTCGACCCGGTTCCCGTCCTGTACGTTCCGCCGCCGCGGCCGCGGCGCTGTCCGGCGCGGTGGATCTCGCGCCCCTCAAGGAGCGGGCTGCCACGCCGCCTCCTCCGCCTCCGTCCGGTGACGGCACACAAGGCGCATTCGCGCCGATCGTGGACGTCACCGAGGCCACCTTCGAAACCGAAGTGCTCCAGCGGTCCACCCAGGTCCCCGTCATCGTGGACCTGTGGGCCACCTGGTGCGAACCCTGTAAACAGCTCTCGCCTCTTCTGGAGAAGCTCGCCACCGAGGCGGCCGGCGCATGGGTGCTCGCCAAGGTGGACGTCGATGCCAATCCCCGGATCGCCCAGGCCTTCGGAGTGCAGTCGGTGCCGACCGTCGTCGCGATCGCCGCGGGACAGCCGCTTGCCGACTTCCAGGGCGTCCAACCCGAACCGGCTCTGAGGCAGTGGCTCGACGCGATCGCTCAGGCTGTCGAAGGCAAACTGTCGGGCCCTCCCTCTGCCGAAGGCGAGCCGGCCGAGCAGCCGGCGAATCCACGATTCACCACCGCCGAGCAGGCTCTCGAACAGGGCGATTTCGAGGGCGCGGAAGCCGCCTACAATCTGATCCTCAACTCCGAGCCGAACAATGCCGACGCCAAGGCTGCGCTGCGACAGGTGAAGTTCCTGGCACGGGCACAGGACGTTCCCGCAGATGCGGTCGCGCGTGCGGACGCTGCCCCCGCCGATCTCGAAGCGCAACTCGCTGCGGCCGACGCCGAGCTGTTCGCGCAGAATCCCGAAGCCGCTTTCGAACGGATCATCGCCTTCGTCAAGCGCAGCGCCGGCGACGACCGTACCGCGGCACGCACTCGGCTGCTGGAACTGTTCGAGCTGTTCGACACGGCGGAGCCGTTCGTGATCGCCGCGCGTCGCAAGCTTGCGGCCGCACTCTACTGACGCGTCCCTCCCGAAGAGGGCCCACCGGTCGTTGCCTCAGCGGTAACGGCCGGTGCACGCACCTTCGCCGCCCAGCACCCCGGTCCGAAATGCATCTACCCGCGCGAATCCGCTCGGCACGGTGTTGCCGTTGACATCGCTCGCAGCGAGCCCGTCGCGGAGCAACCCCGACACGGCTTCGTCGAGATCGCCGGGGGAGAGCCATACCATCTCAGTGCCGGGGTCGAGCTCCGCGGCGACGGTGCTCGACGGACTCAGAGCTGCACTGATCACACCCGACAGGCATGCGGCGCGCAATGCGGTGCGGGCATCTGTGAGGACCTGGCCCGCGTCCTGCTGCACCGCAAGTGCGTAGCGGGACGCGACGAGGATGTAGGCGTTGTAGTCACCGCGCACATCGGCGCTGAAACCGTCGCGCCGAGAACGGTCGGGGGTGCCGACAGCAGCGAGTTCCTCGAGATCGACGCCCACCGTGTTCGACGACGGGCAATACGACACCGGCGCGGTCGTCTTCGCGTCGGAGCAGCCGAGGTCGGCGCCGGACAGATCCAGTTCCGGCGGCGACTCGAGGTCGAACACGTGGTTGAACGACTCGAAGATCGTCTCCACGGAATCCGCGGTGACAGGAAGCTCGCCGTCATCGCTGCTGTCGAAATACTGTGGCAGATCCGCGCGCCGCGATTCGATCTCCGCGGCGTCGATACGCGGACAGGTCGCGGCACCGTCCGTGAACCCGATCTGCACCGCCGTCACGCGTTCGAACGCGGAGCCGTGGATGGAATCCGGATCGTTCGGGTCGCTGTCGCGGAACAACACCATCGACGCCAGCACATTGTTGAGGCCGTCCGCAGTGTTGAGTTCGAAGTGTTCGGAGTTGCCCTCGGCGACGTGCCGCATGAAGGCACCGGCGAAGCAGTCGGCCTGCTGCTCGAACACGATGCCGGGATCGTCGTCGGCGACGATCCCGGTCGAGTACTGGATGGCGTGCCCGTATTCGTGGGCAAGCACGGTGACCGCAGACATGGGCCCGAAATCCTCGACGAGTTGGGGCATGAGATAGGTACGGTCCCAACCGATGACGTCCCCACCACTGCAGTAGGCGGCGTTGATGAAGTCGTAGGTGGATGCGCCGCAGAAGCGGGGGCCGCGGCGCTCGGAGGGATCCCACGAGATTATCGTGCCGACCGGTTCGAAGTCGCCTCGCGCGATCGAGCTGTACTCCTGCCTCCAGTACTCCTCGATGTCGGCAATCGCGTTTCCCGCAAGGATGTCGATGTCGCCGCCGTCGGTGTTCTCGATCGTCACGTCGGCATCGGGGACACCGCTGCGCGGCCCCGTCGGACCCGACACCACAGGTAGACCTGCGACGGTGAACGGGTTGTCGTAGATCGACACCGCCGTCCCGGAGATCTCCTGCGTACAACCGGCCACCAACACAGCCGCGAGAACAGGGAGAAGCGGGGCGAACCATCGGTGTCGTGTCACGTCGATCCACTCTCCACTCGTCGCTGTCGGCGCTCACCGCCGCGGCGACAGCCAGATCGCGCCGTGCGCAGGGAGCGTCACCCGAGCCGAAGCCGGGCGACCGTGCCACGAATGAGCCGTGGCGATCACCGCGCCGAGATTACCGGTGCCGCTTCCCTGGTACGCGATCGCGTCCGTGTTGAGCACCTCCTCCCAGGTGCCCGGTTCGGGCAACCCGACACGATAGTCGGCGTGGACACTGCCCGAGAAGTTGTACAGGCACGCGATCACCGAACCGTTACTGCCGTAACGGAGGAAGCTGAGCACATTGTTGTGGGCGTCGTTGGCATCGATCCACGAATATCCACCGGGCGTCGTGTCGAGCGTGTACAGCGCCGGATGCTCGCGGTACGTGCAGTTCAGATCGGTGACCAGCGCGCGGATACCCCTGTGCAATGCGCCGGTGTGCTGGTCGTCGAGCTGCCACCAGTCGAGACCGCGCTCCTCCGACCACTCGCCGACCTGCCCGAACTCCTGTCCCATGAACAGCAGTTGCTTACCGGGATGCGACCACATGTACGCGAGCATCGCGCGCAACCCCGCGGCCTTGGTGTGGTCGTCGCCTGGCATTCGCGTCCACAGCGTGCCCTTGCCGTGGACGACCTCGTCGTGGCTGATCGGCAGCACGAAATGCTCGCTCCACGCGTACATCAGCGAAAACGTGATCTCGTGGTGGTGGAACGTGCGGTGCACCGGGTCGTGCATCAGATATCCGAGGGTGTCGTGCATCCAGCCCATGTTCCATTTCATCGAGAACCCCAGGCCGCCGACGTTCGTCGGGCGCGTCACCCCCGGCCACGCGGTGGACTCCTCGGCGATCGTCACGACACCGGGGTGGTGCTTGTGCACCGTCGCGTTGAGTTCCTGCAGGAACGCCACGGCATCGAGATTCTCGCGTCCACCGAACTCGTTCGGGGTCCACTCACCTTCGGGCCGCGAATAGTCCAGGTAGAGCATCGACGCCACCGCGTCGACGCGGAGCCCGTCGATGTGGAACTCGTCGATCCAGTACAACGCGTTGGCCACCAGGAAGTTGCGTACCTCCTTGCGCCCGTAGTCGAACACGTAGGTGCCCCAGTCGAGTTGCTCACCGCGCCGCGGATCGGCGTGCTCGTACAGGGGGCTGCCGTCGAACCGCGCGAGTGCCCAGTCGTCCTTCGGGAAGTGCGCGGGCACCCAGTCCATGATCACGCCGATTCCTGCGGCATGGAGGCGGTCGACGAACTCACGGAAGTCGTCGGGAGTGCCGAACCGCGCGGTCGGCGCGTAATACGAGGTCACCTGATAGCCCCACGACCCGCCGAACGGATGCTCGGCAACGGGCATGAGTTCCACGTGCGTGAACCCGGTCTCGTGCACATACTCGACCAGCTGGTCGGCGAGCTCCAGGTAGGTCAGTCCCGGTCGCCACGAACCGAGATGGACCTCGTACACGCTCATCGGTTCCTGCCACGGCTGAGCCTCGGCGCGCGCGGCGAGCCACTGCTCGTCGTGCCACTCGTGCGCGCTGCGCGTGACGACGGATGCGGTCGCCGGGGGCACCTCGGTAGCGAACGCCATCGGATCGGCCTTGTCGCGCACCGAACCGTCGTGCCCGTGGACCCGGTACTTGTAGAGCCCGCCCGGCTCGACACCCGGAACGAACAACTCCCACACGCCGCTCGAACCCAGGACACGCATGGGTGCGGTGGTCCCGCCCCACATGTCGAACTCGCCGAGCACCGTCACGCCGCGCGCGCCGGGCGCCCACACCGCGAACGACGTTCCCGTCACCGTGCCGTCGGGTGTGTCGTACGAACGGGGGTGGGCACCGAGCACATCCCACAGTCGTTCGTGCCGCCCCTCACTGATCAGATGACGATCGAGTTCGCCGAGGGTGGGCAGGAACCGGTAGCCGTCGGCGACGACCACGGTGTGGTCGAACGGATACCGCACCACCAAGCGGTAGTCGGCGGGGTCGTGCACGGGCAGCAACGCGCTGAACACGTCGTGGCCCACTGGTTCGAGCGGATGATCGGTTCCGCCCACACGTACCGCCACCGCCTCTGCACCCGGGCGCAGCGCCCGGAACACGGTGCCCTCGGGATGTGGATGGGCACCGAGAAGCGAATGGGGGTCGTGGTGTTCGCCGGCCGCGAGGCGTGCCAGGTCGTCGGGATTCGGCGCGTGACGCGGGGCGGACGCACTCGACCGGCCGGGCGGAGGCGTTGCTCCGCCCGATTCCGGCAGTGTTGCTCCGCCCGGTTCCGGCAGTGTTGCTCCGCCCGGTTCCGGCGTGGGCTCCGGTGATGACGGTGGCACAGTCACGGCTGCCTCCTGTACGCGAGGGTCGTGCGGACGGGGATGCCGATCCGGGGCAACACCAGAATGTGCGCGACCGCGCGCCACGGTTCCAGCCGCACGAAATTGGCCTGACCCCAGTGATACTGCTCGCCGCTGACTTCGTCGTAGACCGGCAGCTGGTCGTGCCAGTCGTGTCCGATCGCCGGCATGTCGAGCCAGATCGTGCCCTGCTCAGCAGCATACGGATTGAGGTTGACGATGGTGAGCACCGCATCGCCTGTCGTCGGGTCGAACTTCGAGTATCCGATCAATGCGTCGTTGTCGATGTGGTGGAACGTGATGTTGCGGAGTTGCTGTAGCGCCGGATGTGCCCGCCGGATCCGGTTCAGCTCGGTCAGCCATGGTTCGAGGGACTCGCCGCGACGCCGCGCGTCGTCGAACCGCCGTGGGCGCAGTTGATACTTCTCCGAGTCGAGATACTCCTCGCTGCCGGGTCGCAGCGGTACATGCTCGTACAGTTCGTAGCCCGAGTACACACCCCACGTCGGAGCCAGAGTTGCGGCCAATGCTGCTCGCAGCGCGAACATTCCGGGCCCCCCGTGCTGCAGCGACTCGTGGAGGATGTCGGGGGTGTTGACGAACAGGTTCGGCCGCGCCTCGTCGGCCTTGCCGGCGATCTCCGATCCGAACTCGGTGAGTTCCCACTTCGCGATCCGCCACGTGAAATACGTGTACGACTGCGCGAATCCGCGTCGCGCGAGACCGTACATCCGTGCGGGACGGGTGAACGCTTCGGCGAGGAACAGCACGTCCGGATCGGTCTTGTGGACCTCCTCGATCAACCACTCCCAGAAGTCCGGAGGTTTGGTGTGCGGATTGTCGACTCGGAAGATGCGGACCCCCGCCGCGATCCAATGCCGGACCACGCGCAGCACCTCGGCGTAGATACCGTCGCGGTCGAGATCGAAATTGATCGGGTAGATGTCCTGGTACTTCTTGGGCGGGTTCTCCGCAAATGCGATCGTTCCGTCGGGCAGCACCGTGAACCATTCGGGATGCGACTGCGCCCACGGGTGATCCGGTGCGCACTGCAGCGCGAGGTCGAGGGCGACCTCGAGGTCGAGTTCCCGGGCGCGCGTGACGAAGTCGCGGAAGTCCTCATCGGTGCCCAGATCGGGGTGGATGGCGTCGTGGCCACCCTCGGCCGATCCGATCGCCCACGGGGACCCGACGTCGTCGGGACCGGCGACCAACGTGTTGTTCGGACCCTTCCGGTTGATCTTGCCGATCGGGTGGATCGGCGGCAGATACACCACGTCGAATCCCATCGCGGCGATGCGCGGAAGGTCGGCCGCAGCCGTCGCGAAGGTGCCGTGCCGCGGGGTGCCGTCGTCGTTCCAGCCGCCCGTCGACCGGGGGAAGAACTCGTACCACGACCCGAACAGAGCGCGGCGCCGCTCGGCGATCGTGGTGTAGGCGCGACCGCGGGTGACGAGTTCGCGCAGTGGATGCGCGCGGAGGACCTCGGTGACGTCGGGGGAGTAGGCGGGCGCGACACGTTCGGGAAGTGTGCGGTGCGACCGTAGTGCGGCGGACACGGCCAGAAGGGCGGGGCGGCTGCCTCGGGGGGCCGCCTTGGCGGTGCGCTCGAACAGTTGGGCGCCGATCTCCAGGTCGTTGGCCAGATCCTCCGGGCCCTGACCCGCATCGATCTTCGCTTCGACAGCGTGCCGCCACGTGGCGATCGGATCGCTCCAGGCTTCGATCCGATAGGTCCACCTGCCCGTGCTGGTAGGGGTGAACACTGCGTTGAACGTGTCGGGTTCGTAGCCCGGTGTCATGGGGATCCGCACCAGCTTGCCCATGGTCTCGGGGTCCGCGGCCGGACCGCGCACCGCCAGAGTCGCCGCGAGTGCGTCGTGGCCCTCGCGCCACACCACGGCCGAGACGGGAACGACCTCGCCGACGACGGCTTTGGTCGGATATCTCCCGCCGTCGATCGAGGGCCGAACGTCGTCGATGGCGAGACGGCCTGTCACGTGCTCTCCGTTCGCTGGGGCGGGTGGCCCGCGCCGAAATGAACCGGGTGTTCGACCACAACCCTATTCCAGGCGGCGGCAGAGTTCCGGTCATGGAGACCGTAAAGGCGAAACGTCCATTTTGCTGTAACTGTCCGTATCCGTTACTCGCGGGTTACCTCGGTTGACCGAACGGCAATACGGCGCCCCCTAGCGTCGAATTCGCACAGCAGAGAAACGTCCGACAGGACGCTGACGAAGGGATGAACATCATGGGTCTGGTTGCCGGATTGATCGGGGTTGTCGGGGATTTGCTGCACCTTCTGCTCGGCGGACTCTGACCGTAGAAGCAATGACGGCCCCGTGGCGTTCGCGCCGCGGGGCCGTCCCACGTGTGGACCGGACTCCAGGCCGTGCGCTTGCAGGTGCGCCGGATCCACACCCGTCGCACACGAGCGAACCTGGGTAGGATTCGCGGGGTGAAAGCCTTGCGTCGGTTCACCGTCCGCGCCCATCTGCCCGAGCCGCTCGCCGCGCTGGAGGCACTGACAACCAATCTGCGCTGGTCGTGGCACCCGCAGACACAGGATCTGTTCGAATCCATCGACCCCGAGCTGTGGGCGAAGGTCGACGAGGACCCGGTCCGCCTGCTCGGTGAGATCGTCCCGTCGCGCCTCGACGCACTCGCGACCGACAGCGAATTCCTGGCGCGGCTCGAAGCCGCTGCCGCAGATCTCGACAACTACCTGTCGCGCCCGGCCTGGTACCAGGTCCAACGGGAACGCGGCGCCGCCCTGCCGGACGGCATCGCCTATTTCTCCATGGAATTCGGTGTCACCGAGGTCCTTCCAAACTACTCGGGCGGCCTCGGCATCCTTGCCGGCGACCATCTCAAGGCCGCCTCCGATCTCGGATTACCGCTCATCGGCGTCGGATTGCTGTATCGCTCCGGCTACTTCAAACAGTCCCTGAGCGCCGACGGCTGGCAGCTCGAGCACTACCCCTCGTACGACCCGCAGGGCCTGCCGCTGCGTCTGCTCACCGAGTCCGACGGCACGCCCGCGCTCGTGCGCGTCGATGTGCCCGGCGCCCGCACCCTCGACGCGCGGGTGTGGATCGCGCAGGTGGGTCGTGTGCCGTTGTTGCTGCTCGACTCCGACATCGCGAGCAACGACGAGGACATGTGCAAGGTCACCGATCGCTTGTACGGCGGCGGTCAGGACCACCGCATCAAGCAGGAGATCCTCGCGGGGATCGGCGGGGTACGGGCCGTGCGCGCCTACACCCGCATCCACGGGCTGCCCGACCCCGAGGTGTTCCACATGAACGAGGGCCACGCGGGGTTCCTCGGAGCGGAACGAATCCGCGAACTGGTCACCACCACCGGCCTGGACTTCGACGAAGCCCTCGCCGCGGTGCGGGCCGGAACGGTGTTCACCACCCACACCCCGGTGCCCGCAGGCATCGACCGTTTCCCCATCGATCTCGTCCGGCACTATTTCGCAGGTTCCAACGGCGAGAACGAGTCGGCTCTGCTGCCCGGCCTGACCGTCGACCGGATCCTCGCGCTCGGCCGCGAGGACGATCCCCACGTGTTCAACATGGCCCACCTGGGTCTGCGTCTCGGACAACGATCCAACGGGGTGTCCCAGCTGCACGGTGAGGTCAGCCGCGGGATGTTCGAGGGGTTGTGGTCCGGGTTCGATGCCGCCGAGGTGCCGATCGGGTCGGTGACCAACGGCGTCCACGCCCCCACATGGGCGGCCCGCGAATGGATTACGCTCGCGAATCGGCTCGCCGGGCCGGACCGCGTCGAGGAATCCCGCGGCTGGGAACTGCTGCAGACGGTCGACCCGGCCGAACTCTGGTCCACCCGCAACGTGCTACGCGGACAGCTCGTCGACGAGGTTCGGCGCCGCCTGCGCAACTCGTGGCTCGAACGTGGTGCCACCGAGGCCGAACTCGGCTGGGTCAGCACCGTCTTCGATCCCGATGCACTCACGGTGGGCTTCGCGCGCCGCGTGCCCACCTACAAGCGGCTGACGCTGATGCTGCGCGACCCGGAACGCCTGCGCGCACTGCTGCTCGATGGGGAAAGACCGGTGCAACTCGTCGTTGCGGGCAAGAGCCACCCCGCCGACGACGGGGGCAAGGGACTGATCCAGCAGATCGTGCGGTTCGCCGACCAGCACGACGTGCGGCACCGCATAGTGTTCCTGCCCGACTACGACATGTCGATGGCACGCTTCCTGTACTGGGGATGCGACGTGTGGCTCAACAACCCGCTGCGTCCGCTCGAAGCATGCGGAACGTCGGGCATGAAGTCCGCACTCAACGGCGGCCTGAACCTGTCCGTCCGCGACGGATGGTGGGACGAGATGTTCGACGGCGAGAACGGGTGGGCCATCCCCACCGCCGACGGCGTCGACGACGTGCGACGCGACGATCTCGAAGCAGGCGCCCTCTACGAACTGCTCGAACGTTCGGTGCTGCCGCGGTTCTACGATCGCGACGATCGCGACGTGCCCACCCGATGGATCGAGATGGTGCGCCACACCCTCGAGAACCTCGGGCCCAAGGTCCTCGCATCACGCATGGTCCGCGACTACACGGTCGACTACTACACACCCGCTGCGGAAGCGGCGCGGACCATCGTCGCCGACGACTTCGCGGGAGCCAAGGCACTCGCCGAATACCGACACCGCATCGACTCCGCGTGGCCGGCTGTACGCGTCGCGCAGGTCGACAGTCACGGACTTCCCGAAAGCCCTGTGATCGGCTCGAGCCTCGGACTGATCGCACATGTCCAACTCGGAGGCCTGGCCCCCGACGATGTGCAGGTGCAGGCGGTATTCGGCAAGGTCGGATCGGACGACACCCTCAGCGACACGGTGACGGTGCCGATGAGGCACTCGGGATCCGATCCCCTCGGGGAGGAGTTCACCGTCGACGTGCCGCTGCCGCTGTCAGGGGCGGTCGGATACACCGTCCGGGTACTCCCGCACCACGACCTGATGGCAACCCCCGCGGAGTTCGGCATGGTCGCGCTGCCGTAAGTCGAGAAAGTGTGTATCCGAGCCCGGTATCCGGGCTCGGATACACCTTATTTTCGGGTGGGAACCTGATCGGCAGCGACTGCGTCGAACAGGGTATGAGCCGGAGAGTGATTCACGAGATCATGGCGCGGCAGGACGGCGTCATCACCCGCGACCAAGCATGTGCGCACGGAGTCAGTACCTCGGCGATCGACCGTAGGGTCCGGTCGGGTGAATGGCGGATCCTCGGAAACGGTGTCTACCTACGTGCAGACCGCCCGCACACCGCGGCGGTTCGCTTACGGGCATCTGTTTATGGCGCAGGTCCGGGCGCAACTGCATGGGGCCCGAGTGCGGCATGGTGGCACGGGCTCTGCGAACGTCCCCCGGCACGCGCTTTCGTGACGATTCCGCACCACCGAACACTCGGGCGCGGTCGTGAGGTCACACTTCGTCGACGCGACCTCGACGAGCGCGACGTCGTGACCGTCAGGTCGTTGGCTGTGACCTCCTTGCCCTTGACCGTTCTCGAGGCTGCGGTCGAACTGCCGGACGGCTCGGTGCTCATGGACCGCGCGCTGCAACGACGTACCTCGTTGACCGCGCTGGAAGCAGCGCACGTCCGAAACTCGGGTCGCCGCGGTGCTCGATCGGCTCACCGGTTGTTGTGCGTCGCTCGTGCCGGGGGACATTCCGAGGCCGAACGTGTTCTGTACCGGTTGCTGCGCGGCGCCGGCCTCACCGGGTGGCGCGCGCACGCCATGAGTTGCGGATTCGAGATCGATGTGGTGTTCGACGATGCACGGGTCGCGATCGAGGTCGATGGGTGGGCGTGGCATCGCGATGCACACCGGCACCGCCGTGACGCAGAGAGGCAGAACATCCTGGTCAATGCGGGGTGGCACGTCCTGCGGTTCACGTGGCATACGCTCACCCAAGAACCCGATGAGGTCGTCCGGCAGATCCGCGCGGCCCTGAACCGTCCTCGGTGAGCAAATCGTGTGTATCCGAGCCCGGAATCCGGGCTCGGATACACACTTTCGTCAGCTAGTGAGTCGGGAGAGGGCTTTCCGGGCGACGGCCGGGTCGGCGGTCTCCCAGAACGGTGGGAGCGACGCACGCAGATAACCGCCGTAGCGGGCCGTGGCCAGACGAGAGTCGAGCACGGCGACGACCCCTCGATCGTCGGTGGCCCGCAGCAATCTCCCGACACCTTGGGCCAGAAGCAGCGCGGCATGGTTCGCGGCGACGGCCATGAAGCCATTGCCACCCCGGCTTTCGACGGCGCGCTGCCGGGCGACCAGCAGGGGATCGTCCGGCCGGGGGAACGGGATCCGGTCGATGAGGACGAGCGAGAGCGACCTGCCCGGCACGTCGACGCCCTGCCACAGCGACAGGGTCCCGAACAGCGACGTCGCTTCGTCGGCCGCGAACTTGTCGACCAGTGCACCCGTGGAATCGTCGCCCTGGCACAGGATCGGGGTGTCGACCCGGTCTCGCAGCGCTTCGGTCGCGGCCTTCGCGGCGCGCATCGACGAGAACAGGCCCAGGGTACGACCACCCGCCGCCGTGACCAGTTCGGCGATCTCGTCGAGATGCGACGACGCGAGCCCGTCGCGGCCGGGCGGTGTGAGGTGCTTCGCGATGTACAGGATCCCGGATTTCGCGTGGTCGAACGGCGATCCGACGTCGACGGCATTCCACCTCAGTTCGCTCTTGTCGGCGGGCGGTTCGGCTCCCGAGGCGGCCGTGGTCTCGCTGCGCGACGGTGCCTGCGGAGGGAGCCCCCAGTTGACGGCCAGACCATCGAACGACCCTCCGACCGTGAGCGTCGCCGAGGTGAGCACCACCGTCGACTCGCCGAACAAACGTGACCGCAACAGACCCCCGACCGACAGCGGTGCAATCCGCACCGTGCGGCGCACATTGCCTCGGAATTCGTCGGCCGCCAGCCATACGACATCCTGACGCTGCGCGGGGTCGGCCTGCTCGAAGGTGGTCAGCGCCCGGACCGCGCAGTCGTGCACGTCGTCGATCTCGGCGAGCGCCTGACTGCGGGCGGCCGCGGCCTCCGGGTCGGTGCCGGGCTTGGCCGGCCCGATGGCGGTGTGCACGGCCCACGCCGCGTCGCGGATCGACGCGAGCGCGGCCGCTGCACCCTCGGGCATCGAATCCCATCGAGCGGCCGGAAGCTCCTCGAGCAGCGACTCCCAGTTCTCGGCAGCACCTTCGAGCCGGTCGACGTCCTCGTCCTCGACGAGCTTGACGCAGCGCCGCGCGGCTGCGGAGATGGTGCTGCCCGACAACTCGGCGGTGGCGACACCCGTGACCCGGTCGACGAGCTCGTGGGCTTCGTCGATGACCACCACGTCGTGTTCGGGCAGGATCGCGATCCCCGTGATGGCATCGATCGCGAGGAGCGCGTGATTGGTGACGACCACATCGACCTTCGACGCTTCGGTGCGTGCGATCTCCGCGAAGCAGTCGTCGCCCACCGGGCAGCGCGCCTTGCCGAGACATTCGCGCGCGGTGACGCTGAGCTGGCGCCACGCCTGGTCGGAGACGCCGGGGGAGAGGTCGTCGCGGTCGCCGGTGTCGGTGCTCGACGACCATTCCGTCACGCGTCGCACCTCACGGCCGATGCGCGAGAGAGTGAACGCGTCGAAGAGCTGGGCCTCGGCCGGTGCCTCCTCCGCGAGACCGGTGTGGATCTTGTTCAGGCAGAGGTAGTTTCCGCGGCCCTTGAGTATCGCAAAGCGCGGCCGCCGTCCGAGGGTCTTCTCGAGCGCCTCGGCGAGACGCGGGAGATCACGGTCGACGAGCTGGCGCTGCAGAGCGATGGTCGCGGTGGACACCACCACCGTGCGGCCGGTTTGTACCGCGTACCGGATACTCGGGACGAGGTAGGCGAGCGACTTGCCGGTGCCCGTGCCGGCCTGCACCGCGAGATGCTCGCCGGTGTCGATGCTGTGCGCTACCGCGGACGCCATGGTCAGCTGAGTGCGCCGCTCCTTGCCGCCCAGGGCGTGCACCGCGGTACGCAACAATTCGGGGACGTTGGGAAGTTCGGGCACCGGGCCAGGGTAGCGGGACCCACCGTCAGGTTTCGGCGCCGACCCGTTCGACCAGGTCGACACCTGCGCTGCGCATCCGATCGAGTGCGGACTCGATGGTCGCATCGGCGACGCCCGCTGTACAAGACAGCAGCACCCGGGTCCCGAAGCCCGCCTCGACGGCATCCAACGCGGTCGCGCGCACACAGTGATCGGTGGCGATCCCGACGACGTCGACGTCCGTCACACCGCGCTCGCGCAACCACTGTGCGAGGAATTGCCCCGACTCGTCGACCCCCTCGAAACCGGAGTACGCGGCCTCGTAGGCACCCTTCGAGAACACCGCTTCGACCCGCGACAGCTCCAGATCCGGATGGAACCGGGCTCCGGCGGTGTCGGCGCGACAGTGCGGCGGCCAGGTGTCGAGGAAGTCCGGCTCGTCCGAGAAGTGCTCGCCGGGATCGATGTGGTGGTCGCGTGTCGCGACCACATGGGAGTAGTCCTCACCCCGTTCGGCGAGGAAACGTGTGATGGCGGCCGCGACCGCGTTGCCACCGGTCACTGCGAGAGCGCCGCCCTCACAGAAATCGTTCTGCACATCGACCACCAGCAGCGCCCGAATCGACCTCATCTCCCCGTCGCTCCAGTCACGAAACGGGTGGGAATCGCCGGGTCGCCGGCCGATATCGTCAACCCTTCCCACGGCAGACTCACCATCGACTTCTTCAGGTATTGCCTGCTGTCCTCCAGGGTAGGGAGACCGGGGACCGGCTCGCCATCGCGCACCAGAGGGACCGTCAGGGCCGTTGCCGTCTGCCCCTCACCCGTCGGAACCTCCAGGTGTTCGGGGTAGACGACCTCTTCGACGACGGTGCCGGTGCGGCGCGCGTACCGGGCCGCGCGCTTCGCCCCGCCCCGCGATTCCTTGGCCGTGCTGCGCTTCTCGACCGGAAGGCCGTCGACCTCGACGAGCTTGTAGACCATGCCTGCGGTCGGTGCACCCGAACCGGTGACCACCGAGGTCCCGACCCCGTACGCGTCGACCGGTTCGGCACGCAGACCCGCGATCGCGTATTCGTCCAGGTCGCCGGACATCACGATCTTCGTCCGCCGAGCACCGAGGTCGTCGAGCTGCCTGCGTACCTGACGTGCGAGCACTCCGAGGTCGCCGGAGTCGATCCGGACGCCACCGAGTTCGGGGCCCGCCACCTCGATGGCTGTGGCCACGCCCTGGGTGATGTCGTAGGTGTCCACGAGCAGGGTCGTACCGACACCGAGCGACTCGATCTGACTGCGGAACGCCGACGCCTCGTTGCGGCCGTGCGCAGTGGTGTGCAGCAGAGTGAACGCGTGTGCGGCCGTCCCCGCGGCGGGAACCCCGTAGCGGCGCGCAGCCTCGAGGTTCGACGTCGAATCGAATCCCGCGAGGTATGCCGCGCGGGCTGCAGACACCGCCGCTTCCTCGTGTGCGCGGCGCGAGCCCATCTCGATCAGGGTGCGCCCGTCGGCCACGCTCACCATGCGCGCTGCGGCGGATGCGATGGCGCTGTCGTGATTGAAGATCGACAGGGCCAGTGTCTCGAGCAAGACGCATTCGGCGAACGTGCCGTGGACGGACAGGACCGGCGAACCGGGGAAGTAGAAGTCGCCCTCGCGGTAGCCGTCGATGTCGCCGCTGAACCGGAAGTTGCGCAACCATTCGACGGTCGAGGGTGCGAGGAACTCCGCGGCCACCGCGAGTTCGGCGTCGCCGAATCGGAACGCGGGGAGCGCATCGAGGAGACGCCCCGTGCCTGCGACCACGCCGTACCGGCGACCGGCCGGAAGCTTGCGGGCGAACAGTTCGAAGACGCAGGGGCGAGCGCCGGAGCCGTCGGCCAGCGCAGCTTCGAGCATCGTCAGTTCGTATTTGTCCGTGAACAGTGCGGTGCTCACCGGCTTCGTACCGGCGGATGTGACAGCCATCCGCTCACTCTAGAGCGAGCATGTCGACGGTGGGTTTTTCGAGCCGCGAGAACGCCGTACCCTGGACGCATGGCGCCGTGTTCCAGGACAACCCCCCTCGACGTCCACGTGATCACCGCGGGCCAGGCCATGCCTGCCGAAGCGGAAGTCGTCGAAGAAGTCGAGGCGGTCGACCGGCCTTGGGTGACGGTCGTGTGGGACGACCCCGTCAACCTCATGCACTACGTGACATTCATCTTCCAGAAGCTGTTCGGATACAGCAAGGCCAAGGCGACCGAACTCATGCTCAAGGTGCACAACGAAGGCAGAGCCGTCGTGTCGAGCGGATCCCGTGACAAGATGGAACACGACGTGCAGCGTCTACATGCCGCAGGGCTGTGGGCCACGATGCAACGGGACGAATAAGGCGCCTACAGGAGGATCCGACCGACGTGCGGCAGTGGACCCGGAAGAACTCGCTGAGTGGCCCCAAACTTCGCTCGGAGATGGACGGCCACGAGGCCTCCGTCCTGCGCTCCCTCGTCGCCTCGGTGCTCGGGATGCTGGAAGACCGCTCCGCGCAGGCACCCCAGGACGACCTTGCGGAACTCACCGGGCTGCGCACGGGTAACTCGACCCCACCCGAGATTCCCGCACTCGAGCGACTGCTCCCCGATTTCCACCGACCCGACGCGGACGCGTCCGTCAACCCCGACGACGAGGCCGGGGACCTCAACGGCGCGCTCCGCAGCCTCCACGAACCGAGCATCATCGACGCCAAGCTGGCCGCCGGTGCCGTCATCCTGCGGACCGTTCCCGAGGACGGCGGGAAAGTCGTCCTCAACCCCGAACAGGCCGAAGCCTGGCTCTACGGGCTCAACGACGTGCGACTCGCGCTCGGCACCACCCTCGGCATCGACGACGACACCCCCGAGACCCTCGACGACGACGATCCCCGCGCGCCGCACCTCGACGTCTACCACTGGTTGACCTGGATGCAGGACTCCCTCGTCCAGGCGTTGCTGCCGTGACTGCTGGACCCACGGATTCCCTGCTCGACGTGACGGGCCTGCGCGTCGGCCACTGGCAGCAACTCGACGACCACGTCACCGTCGCCGGGGAACAACCCGGCACCGGTGCCGCCACCGGCTGCACCGTGATCCTCACGGACCGGCCCACTGTGGGCGCGGTCGATGTGCGAGGCGGTGGGCCGGGCACCCGCGAAACCGATCTGCTCGATCCGAGCCACTCGGTCCGGCACGTCGATGCCGTTCTGCTCACCGGGGGAAGCGCCTTCGGCCTGGCCGCCGCCGACGGTGTGATGCGCTACCTCGAGGAACAAGGCCGCGGTATCCCGATGGGTGCGCCCGGCGCCGTGGTGCCGATCGTGCCCGGCGCGGTGATCTTCGATCTGCCCGTCGGACACTGGCACACCCGACCCACTGCCGACAGCGGATACGCAGCGGCGGCGGCAGCCACCGACTCGGCGCTCCCACGAGGATCCGTCGGTGCAGGCACCGCCGCGCGCGCGGGCGTCCTCAAAGGGGGTATCGGAACCGCGAGCATCCGACTGACGGACGGGCCGGCAGCAGGCGCCACCGTTGCCGCGCTCGTCGTGGCCAATCCCGTCGGATCCGTCTTCGATCCCCGGACCGGGCTGCCGTGGGGAACGACGGCCGGACTCGGCCTCGGCCCCCCGAACGAGGAGGAACTTGCCGCCGCCAACGGGCGCGGCGACAAGGGCACCGTGCTGAACACGACCATCGGTGTCGTCGCGACCGACGCGCCGCTGTCGAAAGCTGCGTGCCGCCGGGTCGCAGTCGCCGGACACGACGGTCTGGCCCGCGCGATCCGACCTGCACACTCGCCCCTCGACGGCGACACGCTCTTCGCCCTGTCCACCGGTAACGCCGAACTCCCCGTACCGGAGGGCGTACCCGACGCATTCCCCACCGAACTGCCGATACTCGCGGCCGCGTGCGTCGCCGCGGCCGACGCGGTCGAACGCGCCATCGTCGACGCGGTGCTCTCCGCCGAATCCGTCGCCGGAATCCCGTCCTACTTCGATACCTTCCCGTCCGCTCGGACGCTGTGACCACGACAGACCCACACGGAACCCGGACAGACGTCACAATGGACGCATGACCATCCCGACAGGTACACCACCGACCGAACGGCCGACGTGGCTGCGTTCCGGACTGTGGGTCGGTGGCTTCGTTGCGTTCCTCTACGTAGTCGAGATCATCGACCGGATCCTGCCCGCGAACTTCGAGAACGCCGGAATCGAACCGCGCACCGGCGACGGCCTGTGGGGGATTCTGTTCGCTCCCATCCTGCACGGTGACTGGACACACCTGACCGCCAACACGGTGCCCGCGCTCGTTCTGGGCTTCCTGGTCCTGCTGTCGTCCGGCATCACCCGCGGGATCGTCGCAACTGCAGTGATCTGGGTGGTCGCAGGCGTCGGAACGTGGTTGTTCGCAGGCTCCGGCGAGAACCACATCGGCGCGTCCTCGCTCATCTTCGGCTGGTTGACCTACCTGATCATTCGCGGAATCTTCACCCGCAAGGGCGGGCAGATCGTGCTCGGACTCGTCGTACTGTTCTTCTACGGCGGAATGCTGTGGGGAGTCCTCCCCAGCGACCCGTTCGTGTCGTGGCAAGGACACCTCTTCGGGGCGCTCGGTGGTGTCGTCGCGGCATGGCTGCTCTCGTCCGACACGCGCCGGGCACGGGCGGTCAAGACAGCCGATCCGCTGCGCTGAACTCAGCGACCGGGGTCACGTCCGGGCCGGGTGACGATCCGTGGGTCACAGCATTGTTGTAACTGTGAGTCCACCACGAAAACCGGTGTTGGCTTCATCGGGGACCTTCGGCATGGCAGCATGACCCCTATGCGCATGACCGTTCTGGGGTGCTCGGGCAGTGTGGCCGGGCCGGATTCTCCCGCATCCGGGTACCTGCTCACAGCGCCCGACACCCCGCCCCTGGTCATCGACTTCGGTCCGGGAGTGCTCGGAGCCCTGCAACGCCACGCCGATCCCGGCGAGGTATCCGTGCTCCTGTCGCACCTGCACGCCGACCATTGTCTCGACATTCCCGGTCTCCTCGTGTGGCGCCGCTACTCCCCGAACGCGCCCACAGGGCGGGTTCCCGTTTACGGTCCTGCCGGTACTGCGCAACGTCTCGGTGTCGCATCGGCCGAGGTGGCGGGAGAGGTCGATGACGTCTCCGACACGCTCGACGTACAACCCCTGAGCGACGGCGGAACGTTCCGCTTCGGTGCGCTCACTATCAGCCCCATGAAGGTCAACCATCCCCCGGAGGCCTACGGATTCCGCATCACCAGCGACTCCGGACGCACACTCGTCTACACGGGCGACACCGGCATGTGCGACCAGGTGGTCGAGCTGGCGCGCGGCGCCGACGTCCTGCTCTCAGAAGCATCCTGGACCCACGCACCCGCAGTGCGACCCGAAGGCATCCACCTGTCGGGAACCGAGGCAGGACAGGTGGCCGCCCGCGCGGGTGTCGGCGAACTGCTGCTCACCCACATCCCGCCGTGGACGTCTCGCGAGGACGTCATCGCGGAGGCGAAGGCCGAGTTCCACGGTCCGGTCCACGCAGTGACCTCCGGAGACGTCTACCGCATCTGAGTCGGTCGTCCGAGTCCGTCCGGGACGCATCCCCTAGGCTCGTTCGGGTGACGACACGAGCAGACGGCAGGGAAGACGACCAACTCCGCAACATCAAGATCACCCGAGGGTTCACCAGCCACCCCGCGGGTTCGGTCCTCGTCGAATTCGGACAGACCCGCGTGATGTGCACCGCGAGCGTCGAAGAAGGGGTTCCGCGGTGGCGTCGAGGGTCGGGCCTTGGCTGGCTCACCGCCGAGTACGCGATGCTGCCCGCCGCAACCCACACCCGCAGCGGACGCGAATCCGTCAAGGGCAAGGTCGGCGGCCGCACCCAGGAGATCAGCCGACTTGTCGGCCGCTCCCTGCGCGCGTGCATCGACCTCGCTGCCATCGGTGAGAACACCATCGCCCTCGACTGCGACGTCCTGCAGGCCGACGGAGGAACCCGAACCGCGGCCATCACCGGTGCCTACGTGGCTCTCGCCGACGCGGTCACCTGGCTCCGCGCGGCAGGTCGTCTCGCTGATCCGCAGCCGCTCTCGTGCCAGATCGCAGCCATCAGCGTCGGTGTCGTCGACGGCCGTGTCCGGCTCGACCTCCCGTACGAGGAGGATTCGCGCGCCGAGGTCGACATGAACGTCATCGCCACCGACACGGGCACGCTCGTCGAGATCCAGGGCACCGGCGAAGGCGCCACGTTCCCTCGCACGACGCTCGACAAACTGCTCGACTCGGCGCTCGGCGGCATCGAGGAGCTGTGCCGCATCCAGCGTGAGGTCCTCGAACAGCCGTACCCCGGTGTCCTGCCGGAACCTGTCGTCGCCGAGCCGGCGAAGAAGAAGTTCGGTGCCTGACGTGGCTACACGAGTACTTGTCGCGAGCCGGAACGCGAAGAAGCTCCGGGAGTTGCAGCGGGTCCTCGATGCGGCGGACATCGCGGGAATCGAACTGGTCGGCCTCGACGCCGTCCCGCCGTACCCCGAAGCTCCCGAGACCGGTGCGACGTTCGAGGAGAACGCGGCTGCGAAAGCACGCGACGGTGCCCTCGCAACCGGGATGGCCTGTATCGCCGACGATTCCGGACTCGAAATCGACGCGTTGAACAGTATGCCGGGTGTGTTGTCGGCGCGGTGGAGTGGCACGCACGGTGACGACGGCGCGAATACCGCGCTGGTGCTTGCCCAGCTGAGTGATGTGCCCGATGAACGTCGTGGCGCCGCCTTCGTGTCGGCCTGTGCATTTGCTGTCCCCGGCGTCGACGGCGACGACGTCGCCGTCACCGTGGTGCGCGGCGAGTGGCGCGGCGCGATCGCGCGTGCGCCCCGGGGCGAGAACGGGTTCGGCTACGACCCCGTTTTCGTGCCCGAAGCGGGGGACCGCACCGCTGCGGAGCTCAGCGCCGAGGAGAAGGACGATGCGTCGCACCGTGGTCGCGCGCTCACCCTGTTGGTGCCCGCGCTCGCTGCATTCGCAGGCAGCTGACCCGAGGGCCGCAGTACGCGAACGAAGAAGGCAGGCGCGCGCCGTCGACGGAGCGCGCCTGCCTCCTTGCGTCGCGGCTGCGTGAGTTCGATGACGAGAAGCTACGAGAGGGACGTCATCTCACGCAGGTACGCCGTAACCATCGCGGTGAGCTCGTCTGCCACCTGCTCCCGTGCGATGTCCGGCTGTTCGAGAACATAGGACACCGCGACGTTCTCGACCGTCCGCACCAGCATCCACGCGATCGCGTCTACCGGGCGTCCACCACGATCGGTGAGGTGGAATCGCAGCCACATGCCGAGAAGGGCGTCGATGCGCTTCTCGAAATCGGAGAGGCGACTGTCGGAGTTCTTGGGCAGTTCTTCGATCAGCACGCGGAGCAATCGTGGATTCTCGCCGAGCGCGTCCAACAGTTCGAGGAGGGTCCCGCGCACCGACAGATCTTCCGCAGGACTTTCCAGGGCCGTCGTGAACACACGCGAAATGCGAGTATGTAACTCCGAGGTCCACCTGTCGACGACCTCGGCGACGATCGCGTCTTTGTTCGGAAAGTACTGGTACAGAGATCCCGGGCTGATGTGTGCCTTCTCGGCGATGCGATTGGTGGAAGCGCCGTCGTAGCCGCGTTCCAGTAGTACAGTGCGGCCGGCGTCGACGATGCGTTCGACCATCGCGCGCGAGCGTTCCTGCTGCGGTGCGCGCCGGGTTCGACGCCGGTCGGGTGAGGTCATCGCGGGGGCCGAAATGCGAATTGAATGCGAGTAATCACTCGTGTGAGCATATCGACATGACGACACAGGAGCTGAACCGGGATCTCGAAGTGTTCCCGTACCCGAGCCGCTACGAGGGCAACCGGCCTCGTAACGAAGCGATCGGCAGACCTCTGGTGCGTTTCGCGAAGATTCGACAGGTGGACGACGAACTGCTCGATCGGATCGGACGCCGCATGTACGCTCGCGATGAGGTGGGCGCCGCCCTCGTGCAGGCCATGCGCTTCGATCGCGACGACCCCGAGCGCGTCACCATGCGGCAGTTCCACCAGGCACTCGAGCACGGCGTCGGTACCGTTCCGAACGCCCCCGAGGCGCTTCGTACCTTCTTCGCGCACGTCGAACAGATTCCCGACTGGGTGGACTGGAACCTCCTGGAGAAAGGTGCACGCGCATTCCGAAGGATGGGACGCACGCGCAACGACGTGCTGCTGCAACTGGCGCTCATCGGCGGTTACCGATTCGGCGGGCCGCCCGATCTCCTCGTCGAGACCGGAGGCCTGACCGGATCCACCGCGATGCGACGTCTCGGTGAAACCCAGAAATGGGGAACCGCAGTGGGGGAGCCGGGCGGCATGCGCCGTGACGGCGACGGATTCAAGCTCACCGTGCACGTGCGTGCCATGCACGCCCTCGTCAACCAACGGTTCGAGACGAACGGTCGGTGGGACGTCGCGCGCTGGGGTCTGCCCATCAATCAGACCGATCAGGCCGGAACGCTCGGGTTGTTCAACGGCACGCTCCTGATCGGGGCGCGCGCCCTCGGCTACTTCGTGACCCGCGAAGAATCTCTCGCGATCATGCACATGTGGAAGTACGTCGGGTGGCTCATGGGCGTCGACGACGACTTCCTGTTCGACACCGAGCGTGAGCAACACAACTTCAACTACCACGTGGTGTTGGTGCAGGGTGACGTCACATCCGCGGGCGCTGCCCTGTCACGCGCACTCGTCGACGGACAGCGCACGCTGGACTACGGAAGGTTCTCGGGTCTCCTCGGCCGGTACGAGCGGCTGCGCCTGCTCAGCATGCTTCGGTTCTTCCTCGGCAAACGAGGACTGGACGATCTGGGACTGCCGTCGGTCCCGCCTGTGGCGGTGGTACCGGTCGTGGCGGCGAACATTGTGAAATCGGTGTTGATCAAGCGAACATCGGAGGGGCGCCGGTTCCTCGAGTATCTCGGCGACCGGGCCGCGCGCCGGGAACTCCGCTCGAAGTTCGGACGCGAATGCGCCGATGTCGGGAAACTCGAGATCTGATTCAGAGCGACCAGCGCATGGCCACATGAGTTCCGTCCAGGCCAGGCGTCACCACCATCTCCGTCGACAGGCTGCGCATCAGGGTGAGACCGTGTCCGCGAGATCCGTACCCGGTCCGATCCATGACATCGCGCCATCTGCCGTGATCCGCGACCGTCACCTCGAGGTGGCGGTCGGATGGCCTGTAGACGGCCTCGAGGTCCACCGTGGCCTGGGGATCGTTCGCGGCGTAGGCATGTTCGACCGCGTTCGCCAGGGCCTCATAGCTTGCCAGCACCACGTCCTGCTCGTGCTCCGGTCCGAGATGCAGATTGCCCAGCCACTGCTGCATGGAGCGGCGTACATCGGCAATGTCGGACGGATCCGCACGCACCCCGTGGAAGAAGATTCCACCGGACGCGAACGACGCGGACCCTGAAGTATGAGTCGGCATGGCTCCCTCTGTTCGTCGAGGCGGACAGCGTTATTCCGGCGGTGCTGCCGGGTTGCCGCTCAACGCGGAAAGCGCATCGTCGAGTTCCGGATGGATCGCAAGGACGTCTCCCAGGCCGAGTAGCTCGAGTGGTCGTGCGGTGGCATTTCCGTTCGCCACCACTGCGAATTCGACACTGCCTGCTGTGCGCTTCGACAAGTCGACGAGTAAGGCCATACCCATCGACGCGAGGAAATTCACGTCGGTGAGATCGACAATCAGGCCGGACGGGTTGTCGGTGAGCAGGCCGAGAGCCTGCTCTTCCAGCAGTGGTGCACTGGACAGATCCACATCCCCGCTCACGGACAACACCGTGATGGACCCGGACTGTGTCGTAGACATGCCCATGTGGGGGTGCTCCGTTGATCGCTCATTCACAGTGCCCATCATGCAAGAACACTTCAGATGATGCGAGCGTGCCCGGCTGCGACGTCGTGGAGTGCGCAGCAGAACACACCTGTGGGTATTGTTCCGCGAGGGTGTCGGCATGAAATGCCGATTTCCCGGGGGCCGCCGTGATCAGGGAGGGACGACCGCCGTGGATGCGCATCGACCAGGGGAAGTGGCGCATGCGCCGTTGCTGTTACTGATCGAGGATGATGCCGGCGACGCCTTGCTCGTCGAGGAACTCGTCGCCGACAGCGCGCCGGAAATGAAGGTCGTGTGGGTGCAATCGCTTGCCGATGCACGCGATGCGCTGACGAACACCGCGCCCGACTGTGTGTTGCTCGACCTCCACCTGCCCGATGCGCACGGCCTCGAGGCCGTTGCGCGAGTGCACCATTACGCCGAGACCGTGCCGATCGTCGTGCTCACCGGTTTGGCGGAGGAACAGACGGGCCTTGCTGCGGTTGCCGTCGGTGCTCAGGACTACCTCGTCAAAGGCCGCGTCGAGCCGGAATTGTTCGGTCGTGCCGTGCGCTACGCCATCCAACGAAAGCAAGCGGAACAACACGCTGCGGCACTGCAGGCGAGCGAACTCCATGCCCAGGAGAATGCGCGACTCGAACGAGGCCTGTTGCCGTCGCCACTCGTGAGCACGAACGACGTCGAAGTCGTTGCGCGTTATCGGCCGGGCCGAGCGGCGGCGCTGCTGGGTGGAGATTTCTACGACGTGGTCCAGACCGCAGACGGTGCGGTACACGCGCTCATCGGGGATGTCTCCGGACACGGCCCCGACGAAGCTGCCGTCGGTGTCGCACTGCGCATTGCCTGGCGCACGCTCGTCCTGGCCGGCATCGTCGGCGAACCCCAGATGGAGAAGCTCGAGGAGATCCTTCTCGCGGAACGGGCGACGGATCGCGTTTTCGCCACGGTGACGACCATGGTCATGGCGCCCGACCGGGTCGCAGTGTCTGTGATGCGCGCGGGGCACCCCGGATTGCTCCTGCGTACCGGGCGCGCGGTCGAGTGGGTCGAAGCACCCGGCGGCCCCGCACTCGGGCTGATTCCGGGTGCCGCCAACTGGCCCATCCACACCTTCGACCTACCGCCGGAAGGTGCTGTCGTGCTCTTCACGGACGGGTTGTTCGAAGGGCACACCGGCGGTGGGCACGAACGCCTGGGAGAGTCGGGCCTTCTGGAACTCGCGCGCAACGGCGGGCGCCTCGGATCCGACGAGTTCGCCGACGCACTGGTGCGTGATGCCGAGAAACTCGCCGAGGCTCACGGCGGCCTGGCCGACGACGTCGCGGTGGTGCATGTGCGATGGAACGGGGATGCGAACGAATGACGACGCGTGATCGACCGCCATTCTGGTCGCGACTCACGGTGCGAGGATGGGTGGTTCTGGTCCTGGGTTTGATGATTGCGTGGGTGATTGTCGCGAGCATTGTCGGCGCCCGCTCGCTGGGTCGCACCGCAGAGGTATCGAACTACCTGCAGGAAGTGATCCAGCCCGCAGAGATCGAGGCGCAGCGCCTCCAAGGCGCGCTCCTGAACCAGGAGACCGGCGCACGCGGATACATCATCGCGGCCGATCCCTCCTTGTTGGAGCCGTATGAGGCAGGCCGCGAGGAAGAGACTCGCGCATCCGATGCTCTTCGATCACTGATTGCGAAGCAGGAAGCAGTGCCCGGCGTCAGGGAACAACTACTCGCCGACCTCGAGGCGATCGACGATGCAGCGGACGAATGGCGCAGGGTGTACACACTTCCACTGGTGAACGCCGTGGTACCCGGGGAGCCACGCCCCGTCGATGTTGCCGTCGTCGAAGCAGGCGGGTCGGCGTTCGACCGGCTGCGAGAGCTGTTCGAGATCCAGCGCGTCGACCTCGCGGAAGCGCGGGACGATGCTGTTGCTGCACTCGACGACGCCCGGGTCACGAGAGACCGCTTGTTCGTCACGATGATTGCGGTGTTCCTTCTGAGTGGTATGTGTGTGGCCTTCCTCGTCCACCTCCTCATCGTCCGTCCGCTGTCACGGTTGGGTGAGGAAACCCGCAAGGTCGCACGAGGCAACTTCGACCAGCGCATCAGTGTCGACGGTCCCAGTGACATCCGTGCGCTCGCGATCGATGTGGACGGAATGCGCGCACATCTCGCACACGAACTCGAAGTATCGAAGGAACACCACGATCAGGTCCAGGCCCAGGCTGTGGAACTGCGTCGGTCCAATGCGGAGCTCGAACAGTTCGCGTATGTCGCGTCGCACGACCTTCAGGAGCCGCTCCGCAAGGTTGCGTCGTTCTGTCAGCTACTCGAGAAGCGCTACGGCGACAAACTCGACGAACGAGGGCAGCAATACATCGACTTCGCAGTGGACGGCGCCAAACGGATGCAGGTTCTCATCAACGACCTGCTCACGTTCTCGCGGGTCGGACGGGTCGGTGACACCCACGTCAGCGTCGAACTCGGGCGATCGCTCGATTCGGCTCTTGCGAACCTCTCCGAGTCGATCGACGAATCCGGCGCTCGCATCGAGCGGCCCGAGTCGTTGCCCCGGATCACCGGCGACCCCACCTTGATGACGATGCTGTGGCAGAACCTGGTGGGGAACGCCATCAAATTCCGGAAACCGAATCAGGCACCCGTTGTGAGAATCGAGTGTTCGCAGACCGGTGAGGGTGACGATGCAACGTGGAACATGAGCGTCAGCGACAACGGAATCGGCATCGCCGACGAATTCGCGGAGAAAGTCTTCGTGATCTTCCAGAGACTCCACGGTCGCGACGCATACGGCGGTACGGGAATCGGACTCGCGCTCTGCCGCAAGATCGTCGAGTACCACGGCGGGGAGATCTGGATCGACCGCGCGTATACGGACGGCTGCCGTTTCTGTTTTACGATTCCGGTGCTGCGTGAGGCCGAGTCCGAGACCGATGAAGTTCCAGAAGGAGCACCCGCATGACCCCGACCGGTAAGCCGATCGATGTACTTCTGGTCGAGGACGACCCCGGCGACGAATTGATGACGAGGGAAGCGTTCGAAGACAACAAGATAGGAAACAATCTGCACGTCGTACGCGACGGCGAGCAGGCGCTCGACTTCTTGTACCAGCGTGGGGAACACACCGACGCTCCCCGTCCGGATCTGATCCTGCTCGATCTGAATCTGCCCAAGTACGACGGCCGGCAGGTGCTCGAACAGATCAAATCGGATCCGGAACTTTCACACATCCCGGTGGTGGTACTCACCACCTCGTCGGCGGAGGAGGACATCCTGCGCAGCTACCGACTGCACGCCAATGCGTACGTCACCAAGCCCGTCGACCTGGACCAGTTCATTCGGGCGGTCAAGCAGATCGACGAGTTCTTCGTGCAGGTAGTGCGGCTGCCTACCCGCTGAGCCGCGCGGCTGCTACAGGAGATCAGACCCCGAAGTCGGCCTTGACCTGCTTGGTGCGCTGGTGCTCGACATAGAACGACAGGAATGGAACGGTGCCCGCCAGCAGGGTTCCGATGGTGCGCGAGACGGGCCAGCGCACCTTGATCGACAGGTCGAAGGTGAGCACCAGGTAGACCGCGTACACCCAGCCGTGCACGATCGCGATCCACGACGGCACGTTCTCGATGCCGATGATGTACTTCGCGATCATCTCGCCGGTGAGGACGAGCAGCCAGATACCGGTGGCGTACGCGAGGACGCGGTACCGCAGCAACGCGGAGCCGATTTTCTTGCGATCTGCGTCGCTGACGTTGCGGGGGGTCGCGGCTGCCTGATCGGACGCCTCGGGGGTGGTGCTCACTGACCGCTCCTATCGGACCCGCGCGAGAGCTGCGCGAGGTACTCGTTGTACTCCTGGACCTGCTTCGCCTCGAGGTCGTTCGCGGTGTCGTCGGACTCGCCGATCGCGACCTTCGGGCGGCTCGGCAGAAGATCCGCCGGGATCTCTGTGGGTTCCTCGGGCTTCGATGCCGGGGCGCCGCCCGGGTCGTCGGCCTGAGACTCCTCGGCCTCGAGCTTGACGAATCGCCGGTACGCGTAGATGCAGAAGAACGCGAAGGCCGGCCACTGGAACGCGTAGCCGAGATTCTGTCCGTTACCGCCGACCGCTTCGAAGCGAGTCCATTGCCAATAGCCGAGAGCCAGGCATCCGCCCGCGGCGACGATCACCAACACGATCAGAGCCACGCGGCGCGGGGGACGGTATTCGGACACGACCTCGACGGTACCTGAGCACCGCACCGACCTGCCAAGACGGGATCCGGGGCGGTGGGGGAGGTCACGCCGTATCGACCGCCTCTTGTTCCTTCGCGACGATGGGTCGGACCACGACCTCGACCAGGAGCAGCGCGAGCAGGGCGATCGCCACGGTCCATCCGACAACCGCGCCCGTCGGGTAGTTCCAGAACACGATCACCAGCACGGCCACGGCGACGATCGCCGCGCGGACCGGAACACGGGCGTGCGCCAGCCACACCTCGACGGTGCTGGGCGTGCGGGTGCTGTCCGGGTTCCTCAGCTTGTTCATCCCGTAACCGAACCCGCGACGCACCGCCATCGCCGAGGGCGAGCCACCGATCAGATAGGCGCCGACCGCGACCACCAGTCCCGTGACCAGCACCGCGCGCAGCATCGTCCGCAAGGGCGTCGCGGCGGCGTCGAACAGCACCGCCGCAGCGGCCGGCGAACGCACCTCGGTCGGCAGGTTGTCCAGATACAGCGACCGGCCGATGAGGATCGCCGATGCGAGGGCGAGCATGGCGACGACGAAGGTCGCGCCCACTGCGGACAGTGCGCGAAGGCGCGAACCCCGTGGGGCGGCCCAGACCGCGGCGGCAGCGACGAGCAGCGTCAGCCATGGAAGGACGCCGGAGGCATTGTCGAGAGCGTTGACGGCGCGCTGGGCTTTCACGAGTTCGGGAGATTCGAACAACACGAACTGCTTGTCGATCTCCGGGATCTGGTCGGCGAACGAAAAACCGCGTTCGACCAGGAGCGCCTTGACTCGCTCGATGATCGGAGCGAGATTCAGGCTCACCGTCCCGCTGTCGTCGATCGCAATGGCCTCCACGCGTGTGTCACCGGTCAACACCGCCGCGAGCCTGTCGTGCGCAGTGCGGTTGGCTTGGATCCACAGGGTTTCGAATTGGTCCGATGCAACCAGGCTGCCGACGGTGTCGTGCACGAAGTTCTCTGCCTGGCCGGCGATGACCGGTGCCAAACCCACGACCGGTTCCAGCCGCGGTCTGTCTTCGGTCAGCGCCGTCAATGCATCCGTGGTGAGTCCCTCGACGTCGACCTGGGCGAAGATCTCGTCCGTCACCCGGTCGGTGACCGCGCCTTGGATCACCGGATCGGAGGCCAGCGGTGTCACCATGGTCACGTAGCGATCAGTGTCGAGGATCTGGCTGCGCGCGAAACGGGCGGCCACCGAGCTGATGGCGAGCAGACCCACGAGCACCAGCAGGATGACCACCGCGGTCCAGCGGAGTGCGTGTCCGCGCGTGGGAGGCTCCGTATCGGTCTGTACGGCAGGAGTTTCGCCGCGCAACTCCGCGACTTCCTTGCGCAGCCGTTCGAGTTCCTCGCGCTCGTCGGAGCTCAGCGGAGCATCGTCGGGCGAGTGGTCGGGCTCTGCCATGTGGGTGCCTACCTTCGCGCGCCGGCCGGAGAGCCGGAGTCGGCCCCGCACCGATACTCACGAGGTTCCACGGCATCGGCCGTATCCGCTTCACCTCTGGAGGATGAAATCCGGGTGAGAACAGCTCGCGTGGCCCTCCGGCAAGGTTCCGAATATGCTGTTGCACTTGCTAACCGGTAACAGAACGTGTCGAAGGTTGGACGAGTAGTCACACCTGGACGGCCCGCACTGTGAGCAGAAGTCCAGACTCCACCCCCTCGTCGTAGCTGATTCTCAGCTGGTGACCATCAGGTGCGGTAGCCGTGTACACCTGCTCGCTGCGTTCGAGGTTCGGTCTACGCATCTCTTCGCGAAACGGGCCGTCGTCCAGACTTACCCTCCATCGGTCAATCTCCTCGCTGACACCGGATCGTTCCAGCAATGCCTCTCGCGTGGCGTGTGATGCGGTACGCACCACGACAGTTCCGGAGGAGTCCGGGAAGCTCGAGTGCCATTCGCAGGAAACAACATCATCGTCACCGGAAAGATGTAGTCCTAGCTCGGACGCGAACGGGAGAGCAGAGTCGCACGGGTCATTATGAAGACCCCGGGGAACGCTGAACATACCTGTGATGAGGAGAGCAACCACTACCACCCCGCACCCCAGCCACAGCCACGTGTTGCGGACCTGCGAGCTTCGACTCTTCGAGCGATCGCGCATCCACCACATCGTACGGACAGTCCCGTCAGGATCCGCGAAGGACGATGAATCGGGCCGAGATCTCGATGAGCCCGGCCGCGGCGAGTGATTTGACGGGATCGCGAGCGGCCCAGATCCTGGCGCACACGGCGCGGCTGCTGTTCGGGTGCAGTGGCCGCCGAGATCTACTTGGTGTCGAGATCTACTTGGTGTGTGGTGGATAAGACCGGTTGTGGTCGAGGAGGTCGGCGAGAGGTAAGGGTGGCGGGAGAGTGCCGTTGGGGGTGTGCACGGCGGTGATGTGCCCGTCGGTGATCCACGCGGTGCCACTGCTGTCGATCGTGACTCCGGGTTCGCGGTTCTGGATTTCGGCACGGGCGATGACCTGCCCCGTGAAGTCGGTGAGGCTGAGAAGCCAGTACTCGCGGTTGTCGTGAAGGTCTCGGTCACGGTCGTGGTGCTCGATCCATATCCGGTTGCCGACGGTGCCGCCGGACAGGCCGGGAAGAGGCCAGCGTGCCGGGGAATCAGTCTGCAGGTCGGACCGCAGTGTGCGGATGGTGCCGCGCAAGTCGATGATGGCGGGTGGCTCGGTGGTGAGGATGGCGTAGTCGTCGATGTCGTCGAGGGGCGGCCCGACGGTGACGTGCCCGTCGACGGTGACGTCGACGACGAATGTGGTGGTCGGCATCATGTCCCGGCGGCGCATGAGGATGCGGAATCCGTCGTCGTGCGCAATGACCGCGCTGATGGGTCCGGCAGGAAGTGTGGTGTCGTCGTGGTGGGGCTCACGATCGTCGGGATACCGCAGGCTGATCCGTGTCGCGGTCTTGTCGCTGGTGCAGGTCAACAGTGTTCCGTTGTACGCTGCGGACGCGTCCACCCAGCAGTCGTCGAGCCGCTGCACCGCTCCGGTGTCAGCGGCCCGGAAGGTTCCGTACCATCCGGCGATCCAGCATCCATTTGGGTCAGCATGCAGCTGCCAGGGGGTACGTCCCGGTTCTGGGGCGATCGGTGTGGGGAGCACAATCTCGCATACATCCGCGGGGTTGTCGAGATTGACCCGCACGATCAGTGGTAGTTGTTCGTCGGCTGCCCACAGCGCCCGCCCGGCGGCGGAGATCGCCCGTGGGGTGAACGAGGGACGTATCGGGAGTGGTGGCACGTCGTCGAGGTCGAGTGCGGCCAGTATTCCGGGTTCGTGCCTGCCTGCGCTCCCTGCCCCATCGAGAACCCTGGCCGTGAGGACTTGTCCGCGTACCGAGCCGGTGGTGGCGTAGGCGAAGTCGCCGATGAGCCGGCCGGTGAGCTGAACACGGCCGATAGCGGGGCGGGGGCTGTACCAGGTCGCCGACCAGCCGTCTCCGCGCAGCAGGATCCGCCAGACCCACGACTGCGACATCGCCCGGGGCGCATCGGCAGCGGGTTCGAGGGCTGGGGGTGCGAGCGGTTCGGCGTTGGCTTCGATCGTCGATAGCGTCAGATCCTGTGGGTCGGCGGGTACTTCTGCGAACACCAGCAAGAACACCCCGACCTGCCCGACCGTTGGGCGGGGATCTGTCCGTCGAGGATGGCGTCCTGTCCTGCCAGCAGCCGCAACTGCCGGTGTGGACGTAGCTGCGCGGTGTGTTCGGTCATCGGTGTAGCTCCCGGGTATTCCGTCCCGTGGGACGAAGAGAGCCAGCATACAGGTGATTTGTGAGGCAGTACGGACTCGAATCGTCGAGACTCAGGTGCCAGCATGGGAATGGGCGAACGACTCCGCGACGAGCCTGCCCACGGACTTCTCCGATCCGGCCTCCAGGGTGGGTCTGGAACAGCCGAACCCCCGCCCCGAAAACTCGGGACGGGGGTTCGGCAACTCGAGCTGGTACGTGAAGTACCCGTGGTGCGCGAGGGGGGACTCGAACCCCCACGCCCGTAAGGGCACCAGGACCTAAACCTGGCGCGGCTGCCTGATTACGCCACTCGCGCGTCACGGACACAATACGTCAAGACTCCGACAGATCCGAGTTGACGCGGAAGCGGTTCCGTCCCGCCCATGTGGGCGTCTGGCTGTGGCAGTTCGGGCACAGGAAACGGACGTTCTCGGGGCGGGAGTCGTGTGGATTTCCATCGATGTGGTCGACGTGGAAGATCAAGCGATCCCCACGCCAAACCGGGTCCATCCCGCATCCTTCACACTTGTGTTGCCGCCCGGACTCGAGCAGTGCTCGGCGCAAGCGCTTCGGCGCCTGGCGGTTTGATCCAGCCGACTTGAGTACAAGTATCTCGGTCCAATCGAGGCGGTTTCGTGGAGGCTTGCCTTTTTGGGAGTCCCTACCTGTGAAATGCGACGTATCGATTCCAAGCTTCTTGATGCGTCTACTGATGTGCGTATGTGTGCCACCATCCGTCCTTGCCCCCATCCAGCGGAGTGCGTCTGACAGGCTCGAGGACGCTCGCACGGCCTCCTCCAGCATCTCCTTCGTGTACTTGACCGCCCTGCTCATATTGCCCCCAGTGTCGAATGAATGTTCGAACTTGAAGAAATTTAGCGGGAAGGTCCGACATGTTTCCGACCGCGGCAACGCATGACCACGGCGTGCCGTCAAGAGGTAACGTTTTGATAACAATAAAACGTGAGGGTTCCTCGGGTTCGTGGACGTCCACGCATCGGTGCGGCCTGCGTCAATTCGGGTTACTCGTCGGTCACTTCATTGGCGGGTGTGAGTGAAATCACTGGTAGGGGGTTCGTGCGGCAATCTGCACGAAACGAAACATGAGGAAGTCCTCATGATTTTGTGCGAACCTTGGCGTGCCCGTAAGAGCAGAACACCAGTCCATGCAACACACCGGCGCGGGCAGCGCTGCAACACGAAATGCCTCCACGCAGGGGTGTTCAGGAGAGGAACCACACGCGTGACGATCGACGAGACCACACCAGGCGACAACGGACGGAACTCGAAGGCATCACGAAGCACCGGCCGGCGGGCGGCAACCGCCCCGAACGGTGCACTGGTCGACAAGCTTCTCGCGGGTGAGCCCTACGCGCTCGCCTTCGGCGGTCAGGGTGCGCCCTGGCTCAGTTCTCTCGAAGAACTCAGCCGCGACAACGGCCTCGAGCCGGTCCTGACCGAACTGGTCAACGCTGCGGCCGCACACCTCGCTCCTGTCGCCGGCGATCTCATGGTTGTGCGCCCGGCCGGGTTCGATCCCATCGCGTGGATCCTCGAGCAGGAACTCGTCGACGACGAGGACGACGCTCCCGCGGCCGGCCCGTCCGAAGCGACCCTCACCTCCGCTGCGGTGTCCAAGCCCGGTGTTTTCCTCACACAGATCGCTGCGCTGCGCGCACTCGCGAACCAGGGTCTCGATGCTGCAACCCACGCCCCGAGCGCCGTCATCGGCCACTCGCAGGGCGTTCTCGCCGTCGAGGCCGTTGCTGCCGGTGGCCGCAAGGATGCAGAGATCCTCGCAATCGCCCAGCTGATCGGTGCCGCTGCCTCGCTCGTCGGCCGTCGTCGCGGGCTGATCGCCGGTGCCGGTAAGTTCCCGATGCTCGCGGTGTCCGGTGTAGACGCGGAGCGTCTGAGCGCCATCGTCGCCGAGGTGTTCGAGGGCCAGGACCCCGAGCGCAGCGCGGTTGTCGCCATCCGCAACGGCCGTCGCCGTGTCGTGCTGTCCGGCCCGCCGGCCGCGCTCGAGCGCGTGCAGCAGCATTGCGAGCAGATTTCCGCAACGGAGACCCGCGAGCGTGATTCCAAGAAGCGTGGCGGCGCCGTGTTCGCGCCCACCTTCGAGCCGGTTCCGGCCGAGGTCGGCTTCCATCACCCCGCGTTCGCCGCCGCCGTCGAGCAGGTCGCGGACTGGGCGTCGCGCTGCGACCTCGACGCCGATCTCGCCCGCAAGCTGGCCGAGTCCATCCTCGTCACTCCGGTCGACTGGGTAGAGCAGGTCGACGGCGCTGTGGCGTCCGGCGCATCCTGGATTCTCGATCTGGGCCCGGGTGAGCTGCTCACCCGCCTCACTCAGTCCGGCCTGCGCGGTCAGGGCGTCGGGATCATCGCCGCCGCGACCCGCGGCGGTCAGCGCAACCTGCTGACCCCGGGTGCCGAGCCCGAGGTGCCGCGCGCATGGTCGGAGTTCGCCCCGAAGCCGGTCGCATTGCCTGACGGCCGTGTCGGTGTCGAGACGTCCTTCACCCGCCTGACGGGTCGTTCGCCGATGCTGCTGGCCGGCATGACGCCGACCACTGTCGATCCGAAGATCGTTGCCGCCGCTGCGAATGCGGGTCACTGGGCCGAGTTGGCCGGTGGTGGCCAGGTCACCGAGCAGATCTTCGCCGATCACGTCGCGGAGCTGACCGATCTGCTCGAGCCGGGTCGCGCTGCGCAGTTCAACTCGATGTTCCTCGACCCGTACCTGTGGAAGCTGCACGTGGGCGGCAAGCGTCTCGTGCCCAAGGCCCGTGCCGCAGGCGCACCTTTCGACGGTGTCGTGGTCACCGCGGGTATCCCGGAGCTCGAAGAGGCCGTGCAGATCATCTCCGATCTGCGTGACGCCGGCATCGAGCACGTCGCGTTCAAGCCGGGCACGGTCGCTCAGATCCGTTCGGTGATCCGCATCGCGAACGAGGTCCCGAGCTACCCGATCATCGTCCATATCGAGGGCGGCCGCGCTGGTGGCCACCACTCGTGGGAGGACCTCGACGACCTGCTCCTCGATACCTACGCCGAGCTGCGCACCCGTTCGAACCTGGTGCTGTGCGTCGGTGGCGGTATCGGTACACCGGAGCGGGCCGCCGATTACCTGACCGGCCGCTGGTCGACCGAGTACGGCTTCCCGGCGATGCCGCTCGACGGCATCCTCGTCGGCACCGCCGCGATGGCGACTTTCGAGGCCACCACGGCCCCCGAGGTCAAGCAGCTGCTCGTCGACACTCCCGGCACCCCCGACTGGGTCGGAGCCGGCACCGCGAGCGGTGGCATGGCGTCGGGCCGTAGCCAGCTCGGTGCCGATATCCACGAGATCGACAACGCCGCGTCGCGTACGGGCCGCCTCCTCGACGAGGTCGCCGGTGACGCCGACGCCGTGGCCGCACGTCGCGACGAGATCATTGCCGCGCTCGACATCACCGCGAAGCCGTACTTCGGTGACGTCGCCGAGATGACGTACTTGCAGTGGCTGTCCCGCTACCTCGAGCTGGCCATCGGTTCCGATTGCGCTACCGAGTTCGATTGCGGCAGCGACCTGGGCGACGCCGTCGCCGAGGCACATGTCAGCCCGTGGCTGGACGTGTCGTGGCGTGAGCGTTTCCGCGAGATGCTGCAGCGCGCCGAAGCTCGACTGCACCCGGTGGACCGCGGTCCCATTCCGACATTGTTCGACGACGATGCGGTGCTCGAGCGCCCGTACGCAGCGATCAAGTCGCTCACGGGTCAGTACTCCGACGCCGGCGACGTCGTGTTGCACCCCGCGGACGTCCCGTTCTTCGTCTCCCTGTGCAAGACCCCCGGCAAGCCGGTGAACTTCGTGCCGGTCGTCGACCAGGACGTGCGTCGCTGGTGGCGGTCCGACTCGCTGTGGCAGGCACACGATCCGCGCTACACCGCCGATCAGGTCTGCGTCATCCCGGGCACCGTCGCCGTCGCGGGCATCACCCGCGTCGACGAGCCGGTCGGTGAACTGCTCGACCGTTTCGAGAAGGCCACGGTCGACGAGCTGGTCGAGTCCGGAGTCGAGCCCACCCCGGTGGTCGCTCGCCGCCACCGCGACGTCGCGACCGGTCTGCTCGATGCTGTCCTGTCGTCGCCCGATGTCGCGTGGGCCGGCCGCCAGACGCGTAACCCGATCGATCGCCTCGGCGACCTCGACGAGTGGGCCGTCGAGTCGGAGACTGCCGCCGCGCATGCTCCGACCGGTGCGACCCTGACCGTTCTCGACGACGAGCACGTCGGCCTGCGGGTGCCCCTCGGCAACGATCGCGCCGTCGAGATCCGCATCACCGTGCCCGCATCCGTGAGCACCGGTGGCGCACCTGTCATCACGGAGGCCGACGCCGACGCCGCCATGTCGGCGCTGCTCGGTGTGGCTGCCGGCCAGGAACTTCCGACTGTGAAGAAGGGCGCCGCGCGTATCACTCTCGGCTGGCTGCCGGAGAAGATCGCCGACCACGCCGGTGTCACCGGTGCGGGTCTGCCCGAGAATCTGAGCCCGAGCACCAACGGTGTGCCCGATGTCCTCGTCGGCGCCTGCTGGCCGGCCGTGTTCGCCGCGCTGGGCGCTGCCCGAACCGACGAGAACCTGTCGGTCATCGAGGGCATGCTCGATCTCGTCCACCTCGATCACGCGATCGACGTGAAGAACGGTCTGTCCACCGACCCGTCGATCCTGGGTGTCAAGGCGCAGGTCGAGAACGTCGTGGATACCGATCTGGGCCGTGTCGTCGAGGTCCACGTGACCATCTCCGCCGACAACGGCGACGGCTCGGGCGACAACACGGTTGCGACCTTGATCGAGCGTTTCGCGATCCGCGGCCGCACCGGTACCGCCGAGCTGGCCGATCCGGTCCGCGCGGGTGGTTCGCTGAGCGACGATGTCATCGAGACTCCGCGTCGCCGTCGCCGCGACGCCGTGATCGTTGCCCCGACCGACATGAGCGCGTTTGCTCGCGTTTCGGGCGATCACAACCCGATCCACACGTCGGACAACGCCGCGTTGCTGGCCGGTCTGGGAAGCCCGATCGTCCACGGCATGTGGTTGTCTGCCGCTGCGCAGCAGGTCGCGACGGCCATCGAGTCCGATGCGAAGCTGCCTGTCCGCCGGATGACCGCGTGGACCACGCGGTTCCTCGGCATGGTGCGCCCGGGCGCGAAGATCGACGTGCGCGTCGACCGCATCGCGACCGATCGCGGCGCCGAGATCGTCGAGGTGGGTTGCCGTGTCAACGGTGACCTGGTCATGGTCGCAACGGGCCGTATCGCCGCCCCGAAGACCATCTACGCATTCCCGGGCCAGGGCATCCAGCGCCCCGGCATGGGCCTGGACGCACGGGCCCGCAGCAAGGCTGCCCGCGAGATCTGGGAGCGCGCCGACAAGCACACCCGCGAGGCGCTCGGCTTCTCGATCCTCGCTGTGGTGCGCGACAACCCGACGGTCCTCAAGGCTCGCGGTGTCACTCACAAGCACCCGGACGGTGTGCTGCACCTGACCCAGTTCACCCAGGTCGCGATGGCGACGCTCGGTGTCGCGCAGATCGCGGAGCTCCGCGAGGCCGGCGCGTTCGTCGAGGGCTCGCTGCTGGCCGGCCACTCGGTCGGTGAGTACAACGCTCTCGCCGCGGTTGCCGGTGTGCTCCCGCTCGAAGCCGTGCTCGAGGTCGTCTTCCAGCGCGGCTCGGCGATGCATGCTCTCGTGCCGCGTGACGAGCAGGGCCGCTCGAACTACCGCATGGCCGCAATCCGGCCGTCGCAGTTCGGTGTTGCCGACGAGGATCTGCAGGACTTCATCGCACGAGTCGGAGAAGACGCTGGAGAATTCCTCGAGATCGTCAACCTGAACCTGCGCGGTTCGCAGTACGCGATCGCGGGCACGGTCGCGGGCCTCGAGGCCCTCGAGACCGTCATCGAGCGCAAGGTCGCCGAGTTCGGTGGCAAGCGTGCGTTCATCCTGGTTCCGGGTATCGACGTGCCCTTCCACTCGACCGTTCTGCGTGGCGGCGTGGACGACTTCCGTGAGCGGCTGCTGAACCTGCTGCCCGAGGAGATCGACCCGAACATCCTCATCGGTCGCTACATCCCGAACCTGGTGCCCAAGCCGTTCAACCTGGGCCGTGACTTCATCCAGGAGATCGCCGATCTGGTGCCGTCGCAGCCGCTCGCCGAGGTCCTCGCGGACTTCGATGCGTGGGCCGCGAAGCCGGTCGCGCTGACCCGCGTGGTGCTCGCCGAACTCCTCGCGTGGCAGTTCGCGTCGCCGGTCCGCTGGATCGAGACGCAGGACTTGCTGTTCGCCGACGAGGCCGTCGGCGGCCTGGGTGTGGAGCGCTTCGTCGAGGTCGGTCTCGGTGCTGCCCCGACCGTCGCGAACCTCGCGTCGCAGACCCTGAAGTTGCCGGGTCGTTTCGGTCAGCCGGTCGAGGTGCTCAACATCGAGCGTGAAGCGTCGGTCGTGTACTCGACCGATGTGGATCCGGCTCCTGTCGAGGACGACGAGCCGGAAGCTCCGTCGGCCGATGCTGCCGCGCCTGCCGCTGCGGCGGCTCCGGCTGCTGCTCCGGCAGCGCCGACCGGTGGCCCGACCCCGGACGACATCGCATTCAAGGCGGCCGACGCAACCCAGGTGCTCATTGCACTGTGGACCAAGCTGCGTCCCGATCAGATCGGTCCCGTCGACACGATCGAGGCACTGTGCGACGGCGTGTCCTCGCGTCGGAACCAGCTGCTCGTCGACCTCGGTTCCGAGTTGTCGCTCGGCGCGATCGACGGTGCCGCCGACGCCGACATGGGCGCGCTGGCCGGCACGGTCGACCGCCTTGCCCGCACCTACCGCCCGTTCGGCCCGGTGCTGTCGGATTCGATCAACGATCACCTGCGCAAGGTGTTCGGCCCGTCGGGTAAGCGTCCCGGCTACGTCGCCGACCGTGTCACCAAGGTGTGGGGTCTGGGCGAAGGCTGGACCCAGCACGTGACCGCCGAGGTCGCCCTCGGTAGCCGCGACGGATCGTCGATCCGCGGTGGCGACCTGGGTGGCCTGTCGCATGGAGCGCTCGGCGACACCGCCGCGGTCGACGCCTTGATCGACGCTGCCGTGCAGTCGGTCGGCTCACGTCGCGGAATCACCGTGTCGATGCCGTCGGCCGGTGGTGGCGGGGGAGCGACCGTCGACGCGGCTGCGCTCGGTGAGTTCACCGAGCAGATCACCGGTCGCGACGGGGTGCTCGCCAGCGCCGCTCGTCTGGTGCTCGAGCAGCTGGGCCTGAACGAGCAGGTCTCCGGACTTGCAGACAAGGCCGATGACGAACTCGTCGACCTGGTCTCGGCGGAACTCGGCTCCGATTGGCCGCGTCTGGTGGCTCCGTCGTTCGACGCTCGCAAGGCCGTACTGATCGACGATCGTTGGGCCACGGCACGTGAGGATCTCGCTCGCGTCTGGCTCGGTGAAGACCTGAAGGTCGAGCGGTTCGAGGGTGCCGGCCGGACGGTCGCCGCGCACGCTGCATTCTGGAAGGCCAAGGCCGCCGACGCCGGTCGCACGGTGCTCGCCGAGACCTACAGCCGCATCGCGGCGGCCGCCGCGAACACCGGCGACGCCGAGTACGCGGGCGAGGTCGCCGTGGTCACGGGTGCCAGCAAGGGCGGTATCGGTGCCGCGGTCGCGGGCAAGCTGCTCGCGGGCGGCGCGACGGTCGTCGTCACGACCTCGCGTCTCGATTCGAAGCGCCTCGGGTTCTACAAGGATATGTACGCGAGCCACGCTCGCGCCGGTGCGGCCCTGTGGGTCGTGCCCGCGAACATGGCGTCCTACTCCGATGTCGACGCCCTGATCGAGTGGCTCGGCACCGAGACCGTGGAGAACGCGGGCGGCGCCAAGAAGCTCATCAAGGATGCACTGACCCCGACGCTGCTGTTCCCGTTCGCCGCGCCCCGTGTGGCGGGTTCGCTCGCCGACGCCGGTGCACGCGCCGAGATGGAGATGCGGGTTCTGCTCTGGTCGGTCGAGCGGCTGATCGCCGGTCTGTCCGGCATCGGAGCCGACAACGACGTCGACACCCACCTGCATGTGGTGCTTCCGGGTTCGCCCAACCGCGGCATGTTCGGTGGTGACGGTGCGTACGGCGAGTCGAAGGCCGCGCTCGACGCGATCGTCACCCGCTGGAGCGCCGAGCGAATCTGGGCCGAGCGCGTCACCTTGGCGCACGCCCTGATCGGCTGGGTGCGCGGTACGGGTCTGATGGGCGGAAACGATCCGCTGGTCGAGGCCGCAGAAGCAGCCGGTGTCCGCACGTGGTCGACGCAGGAGATGGCGACCGAGCTGCTGCAGCTGGTCAGTGTCGAGGCCAAGCGTCTCGCCACCGACAAGCCGCTCGTCGCCGACCTCACCGGCGGACTCGCCGACGCAGGACTCGATCTGCCCGCGCTCGCGAAGCAGGCGCAGGACGCGGCCGAGGACGCGGACGAGCAGGATGAGGACGACTCCGCGACCATCGCGGCGCTGCCTGCGGCACCGCGCCTCGATGCGACCCCGACTCCCGAGTGGAGCCAGGTCACCGCGGATCCGGCCGACCTCGTGGTCATCGTCGGTGCCGGCGAGCTCGGCCCGTACGGTTCGTCGCGTACCCGGTTCGAGATGGAGGTCGACGAGGAGCTGTCAGCCGCCGGTGTGCTCGAACTGGCGTGGGTCACGGGCCTGATCGAGTGGGAGAACGAGCCGAAGCCCGGCTTCTACGACGCCGAGACCGGTGAATTCGTGCCCGAGTCGGAGATCGCCGACCGCTACAACGACGCCGTGGTCGAGCGCTGCGGCATCCGCCGCTACGCCGACGACGGAGCGATGGTCGACAACACGGCTCCGCTGATGACCTCGGTGTTCCTCGACAAGGATCTGTCCTTCGTGGTCGGGTCCGAGGCAGAGGCCCGCGCGTTCGTGGACTCCGACCCGGAGAACACGGTCGCGGCGGTCGACGCCGAGTCCGGAGACTGGACGGTCACCCGCAAGGCGGGCACCGAAATCCGCGTGCCGCGCAAGGCGAAGCTGACCCGTACGGTCGGCGGCCAGATCCCGACCGGGTTCGACGTCACCCGCTGGGGTATCCCCGCCGACATGGCGGATGCGGTGGACCGGGTGGGTCTGTGGAACATCGTGTCCACGGTCGATGCGTTCCTCACGGGCGGCTTCACCCCGTCCGAGCTGCTGCGCTGGGTGCACCCGTCGATGGTGGCGAACACGCAGGGTACCGGCATGGGCGGCATGAGCTCGATGAGGTCGCTGTACATCGACACGCTGCTCGGTGAGAACCGCGCGAACGACATCCTGCAGGAGGCCCTGCCGAACGTCATCGCCGCGCATGTCGTCCAGTCGTACGTCGGTGGTTACGGTGCGATGGTGCACCCGGTCGCGGCGTGCGCCACGGCTGCGGTGTCGGTCGAAGAGGGCGTCGACAAGATCAAGCTGGGCAAGGCCGAGCTGGTCGTCGCCGGTGGCTTCGACGATCTCGGTATCGAGGGCATCGTCGGGTTCGGCGACATGTCGGCCACCGCGAAGTCCGACGAGATGACCGCCAAGGGGATCGACGATCGGCGCTTCTCGCGGGCCAACGATCGCCGTCGCGGCGGGTTCGTCGAGTCGGCCGGCGGCGGCACCATCCTGTTGGCGCGCGGTGATCTCGCGCTGGAGATGGGCCTGCCGGTTCTCGGTGTCGTGGCGTACGCCGGTTCGTTCGCGGACGGTGTCCACACCTCGATCCCGGCTCCCGGCATCGGTGCGCTCGGTGCGGGTCGCGGCGGTCGCGAGTCGGCTCTGGCGAAGGAACTGCGCAAGCTCGGCGTCACGGCCGACGACATCGCGGTGGTGTCCAAGCACGACACGTCGACCGCGGCGAACGACCCGAACGAGTCGGAACTGCACGAGCGTCTGGCCGGATCGCTCGGCCGCAGCGAGGGCAACCCGCTGTTCGTGGTCTCGCAGAAGTCGCTGACCGGACACGCCAAGGGCGGCGCTGCCGCCTTCCAGCTGGTCGGCCTGTGCCAGGTGCTCAGCCAGGGTGTCGTCCCGCCGAACCGCAGCCTCGACTGCGTCGACGAGAAGATGGCCGAGTACGAGCACCTCGTGTGGGCGCGCACGCCGATCCGTTTCGGCGAGCAGTACTCGCTCAAGGCGGGCTTGCTCACCAGCCTCGGCTTCGGTCACGTGTCCGGCCTGATCGCGGTGGTGCACCCGCAGGCGTTCGTCGAGTCGCTGCCGGCCGATCGTCGTGAGGCGTACCTCGCGCAGGCTGCGGAGCGCACGGTCGCGGGTAAGCGTCGCCTGGCGTCGGCGATGACCGGTGGTGCGGCACTGTACGAGCGTCCTGCGGATCGCCGCTTCGGTGGAGATGCGGTTCCGGCGGCAGCCGCGCGTCAGCTCGAAGCGGACGTGCTGCTCAGCGACGAGGCACGCCTCGGCGACGGTGACGTGTACAGCTCGGGTCTGCCCGGCTGCAAGTAGGTAACAGCAGAATGGGAGTTGCGGGTATCGGGTTCGACCTCGTGTCGGTGCCGGAGTTCGCAGAGCAGTTGCGCCGACCGGGCACGACGATGCTGGCGAACTTCACACCGGGTGAGCGTCGCGACGCGAATACCCGCAGCTCCGATCCTGCTCGGCACTTCGCCGCCCGATGGGCGGCGAAGGAAGCCGTGATCAAGGCGTGGTCGGCGTCGTTGTTCGGGAGTCCGCCGGTGCTGCCGGAGACGATCCACCAGCAGATCGAGGTGGTGACCGACGCGTGGGGCCGGCCGAGTATCCGGCTGCATCGCGAGGTTGCCGAGCATCTCGGTACCAGGCGGATCCATGTGTCGCTGACACACGACGGCGATATGGCCGGCGCGTTCGTGGTGCTGGAAGACGCCGTCCAGAAGACCTCGTCCGGGGAGGACGACAGGTAGCAGCGGGGAGCTACACGAGATCAGGCCGAGGGAGCGGACGCTTCCTCGGCCTGGTTCGTTTCGGGACCGCCACGGTCGGATGCGGCGGCACGTGCGCGTTCGGAATCCGCACGTCGCTTCTGACGTTTCGCCTGCGCTCGCGACTCCTGTTCGGCAATCTGCAGGTACGCGACCATGATCCGCTTGAGTTCGGCCACGGCGTCGGCGTGGGTCTGATCGTCCTGCACCGAGAAGTTCAACATCGAATACACGATGTGTACGAGCACCTCGGCCATCAGTTTGCGGCGCGCCCGCGGGGTGTCCGGGGTGAGTGGCGCCAGCATCCGCGCGACCTGCTCGGCGAATTCCTTCTCGTGGATGGCTCCGGTGGCACGAGTCGATGGGGTGGACTGCATCGCGAGCCATACCTCGCGTCGTGACGGATCGGTGGTCCACAGACCCGCCATGTGGTCGACGAAGCTGTTGAGGAAACGTAGCCAGTCGACCGACGGGATCCGGCCGTTGAAGGTGGCGAGTTCGTTCTGGACGCCGACCAGGTCCTGCCGATTCAGTTCGCAGACGATCACATACTTGTTGGCGAAGAACTGGTAGAGGGTGCCGATGGGGACGTCGGCGCGGGACGCGACCTCTTCACACGTGAACGACTCGAACCCGACCTCGGTGAGCAGGTCGCGGGAGGCTGCCAGCAGCGCGTCGAACTTGCGTCGGCTGCGTTCCTGCGTCGGACGTCGTCTGGGCACGAGTTCCTGCGGCTCCGCCTGGACCTCGAGTGCGGGGTCGATCCGTTGCGGGGCGCGGCGGCCGTTCGTTGCTGACTCCACGCGCCCAGGCTAGCGGCACACTGTACGAAAGCCGAACATGAGTGTGAAATGGGGTGTCATCAAACGGGGAATGGCCCATCGGCACGGCGGGCTCACCGCGCGGTTCGACGGCGGAACAATGCCGTTGCCGCGACCAGTCCGACGGCGATGAACGCCACACACCAGCCCACCGCGATAACCGCGGAGTTACCGACCGGCGTGCCGGTGAGCAGGCCGCGTACCGTCTCGATGACCGGCGTCACCGGCTGGTGTTCGGCGAATCCGCGCAACCATGCAGGCATCGTGTCCGGCGGTACGAATGCGCTGCTCACATAAGGAAGGAAGAGCAGAAAGAACGTGAAGCCGCTTGCAGCCTCCTCGTTTCCGGCGAGCATGCCCAGCGCCGCCGAGACCGCGGAGATCGCGAGGACGAACAGTGTGATGATCCCGACGGCCGCAACCCATTCGACGAGGGCGGCATCGGGCCGGAATCCCATCAGTGCGGCGACGGCGAACACTACGGCGGTGCTGGCCAGATTGCGGACCAGGCTCGCGACGACGTGGCCGGTGAGGACTGCCGAACGTGCGATGGGCATGGACCGGAACCGGTCGACGATGCCGCGCTGCATGTCGGATGCGACGGCAACTGCGGTCTGTGCGGCGCCGAACGATGCCGACAGCAGCACGATGCCCGGGACGACGTAGTTGAGATAGTCGGTGCCCGTGTCGATGGCGCCACCGAACACGTACACGAACAGCACGAGCAGCAGCACCGGAAGCGCGAGACCCATGAGTAGGGCGTCGGGGCTGCGGAGCATGCGTCTGAGGTTTCTGCCGGTCACCGCCGCATAGTCGCGGGGCAGGTAGCCGACCGGACGGGTGAATGTGTCGGTGAGTGTCACTGCGAGACCTTCTTTCGGTCGGTCGTGCCTGTCAGGGTGAGGAAGACGTCGTCGAGCGTGGGGGAGTGCAGACCGAACTTCTCGATCGGAACTGCTTCGTCGGCGAGGCGGTTGAGCAGTGCGGCCACGTGGGGGAGATCGCCGTCGGTGGGGACTTCGAGGGTGAGAGTGACCCGATCGCTGTCGCCGCCGAGGACCGCGGCTGCCCGATCGAGGTCGGGTTCGGTACCGAAGCGCAGTTCCAGGTGACCACCCGGCACCAAGGCCTTGAGCTCGTCCGGAGTGCCTTCGGCGACGATGCGCCCGGCGTCGAGGACAGCAACCCGATCGGCGAGGCGGTCGGCTTCCTCGAGGTACTGCGTGGTGAGGAAGACGGTGACTCCGTCGGCAGCGAGCTCCCGGATCACGTCCCACATGACGAGCCGGCTTCGAGGGTCGAGGCCGGTGGTGGGTTCGTCGAGGAACAGCAGTTGCGGTGCCGCGATGAGGCTCATCGCGATATCGAGCCGACGGGCTGTGCCGCCGGAGAGGGAGCCTGCGCGCCGATCGACGACGTGTCCGAGATCGAACCGCTCGATCAGTTCGCGGACGCGGTCCGGGATCGTCGCCGAGGGCAGGTGGGCCAGCCGCGCCGCAAGACGGAGGTTCTCGGCGCAGGTGAGGACGTCGTCGATTGCAGCGTACTGGCCGGTGAGAGCAATTCGTTCTCGCACACCGCGCGCGTCTGCGGGTAGGGCGAGTCCGGTGACCTCGACGGTGCCGGAGTCGAACGGTAGGAGTGTCGTGAGGATCCGCACGGTTGTGGATTTTCCGGCGCCGTTCGCGCCGAGCAGGGCGAAGACGGACCCCTGCTCGACCCGGAGGTCGATGCCGTCGAGCACCGCGATGGAACCGAATGTCTTGTGCAGTGACTGCACGTGGAGAGCGGCTGGAAGATCGGACATGTGCCGGTCCTTAACTGTGTATGGAATATACGTAAGTTTATACAGTACACAGTTTTAGGATTGCGACAAGACCCCGACAGACGGAGAAGTATGAGTAGTCCAGGATCCGAAGACGAGCTACCGCGTAACGTGCGGCTGGCATGGGGTCTGAGCGGCCCCGGTACCCGGGGGCCGCGCCGGGGCCTGACGCTCGATCAGGTGCTCGACGCCGCGATCGCCGTTGCCAACACGGAAGGGTTCGAGGCACTCTCGATGAGCCGGGTCGCAAAGGAACTCGGGTTCACCACGATGTCGCTCTACCGTTATGTGGACAGCAAGGATCAACTCGTCGAACTCGCGTGGGACCGCGCGATCGGGCCGCCGCCCGAGTTGCCATCCGAGGGCTCCTGGCGGGAACGGCTCGACGCCTGGGCAACAGCCGAATATCGGGGCCTGCGCGCCTACAGGTGGTTGACCGAGCATCCGATCCGTACGGCTCCGTACTGGCCCAACAACATGCGCTGGCTCGACGCCGGTCTCGGTGCCCTCTCCGAGACACCCCTGGACGAGGACGCGAAAGTGCAGATCGTCCTGACGATCTCGCTGTATGTCATCAGCCGTGCGCGGTTCTCCTGGGAACTCGAATCCACCGTCGTGGACCACCGGCTGGACTACCCCACGGTGATGCCGCGCATTCTCGACCCGGAGAAGTACCCGTGGGTTCTCGCTGCGGTCGCCGCGGGAGCGTTCGATGACGACGACGAGGATGACGACCCCGCGGCATGGCACGAACAGGATTTCCGGTTCGGACTCGAGCGGCTGCTCGATGGAATCGACGTACTCATCGGACGTTCGGAGGAGAAACGGTGACAGATCTGGTCCAACGGATGCGCGAGCGCGTCAGCGCAGCGATGCCGGCTGCCCGGGACGAACTCGCGACCATGGTCGCCTTCCGCTCGGTCGCCGACCCACGGCAGTTTCCCGTCGACGAATGTTCCGGGGCCGCAACGTGGGTGCGCGACGCGTTCGCCGCAGCCGGAATCGACAACGTCGAACTCATCGAGACCTCCGACGGGTCGCTCGCCGTACTCGGGTACACCCCCGCTCCGGCCGGCGCCCCCACCATCCTGCTCTACAGCCACTACGACGTGCAGCCCCCGGGCAACGAAGACCTCTGGGACAGCCCGCCGTTCACGCTCACGGAGCGCGACGGCCGCTGGCACGGGCGCGGCGCAGCCGACTGCAAGGGCAACATCATGATGCACCTGCTCGCGTTGCGGGCGGTCCTCGCGGACGGGCTCCTGCCGGTGGGCGTGCGGATCGTGATCGAGGGATCCGAGGAAATGGGCGGTGAGGGGCTCGACCACCTGGTCGAGGAGCGACCGGAGCTGTTCCAGGCAGATCTCATCATCATCGGAGACAGTGGCAACGCCGAAGTGGGAAAACCGACACTCACCACAACGCTGCGCGGGATCGCGAACGTCGACATCCATATCGAGACGCTGAAGGGAGAAGTGCACTCCGGCATGTACGGCGGGGGAGCGCCCGACGCTCTTGCCGCATTGGTTCATCTTCTCGGCACCCTGCGCGATGCCGACGGAAACACGGTCGTCGACGGTCTCGACACCACCGCGACATGGGGCGGCGTGCCGTACCCCGAAGACAGATTCCGCGACGACGCCGGGGTCCTCGACGGAGTCTCGCTGCCGACCTCCGGGACGGTCGCCGACGCCGTCTGGGCACGTCCTGCACTCACCGTGCTCGGAATCGACGCGCCGCCGGTCGTCGGCTCGGCCGCAGCGATCGTGCCCCGCGCGTCTGCGCGACTGAACCTGCGGGTGCCGCCCGGGATCGACGCGACCACCGCGCAGGACGCGCTCGTCGCGCACCTGGAAGCGCATGTGCCGTGGGGTGCCCACCTGCGGATCGAGCGCGAAGCCGTCGGCGAACCGTTCCGCGCCGTGACCGACGGGCCCGGCTACACCGCGTTGCGCTCGGCGCTCGAAGCCGCGTACGGACGTGAGGTGGGCACCGCCGGCCAAGGCGGATCGATCCCGTTGTGCACAGCACTGCAACGCGCGGTGCCGTCGGCGGAGATCGCGCTGATCGGGGTCGAGGAGCCTCGCTGCGTCATCCACGCACCGAACGAGAGTGTCGATCCGTCCGAGATCGAGAACCTTGCCGTTGCGGAGGCGGTGTTGCTGTGCACCCTGGCCGGCCCGGCCGAGTGGTCACAGTCCGGCCCGGCCGAGTAGGTCAGACCGACAGATCGCGTCGCAGTTTCGCGACGTGCCCGGTCGCTCGGACGTTGTACTGGGCGACCTCGATCTTGCCTTCCCCATCGATGAGGAAGGTCGAACGGATCACGCCGGTGACGGTCTTGCCATACATCTTCTTCTCCCCGAACGCGCCCCATGCGGTGAGCGTGGTCTTCTCGGGGTCGGAGAGCAGCGGGAAGTTCAGCTCCTGGCTGTCGCGGAATTTGGCCAGTTTCGCGGGCTTGTCGGGGGAGATGCCGACCACGTCGAGTCCGGCGTCGCCCAGTTCGGCGAGGTTGTCGCGGAAATCGCAGGCCTGTTTAGTGCAGCCGGGCGTGCTCGCGGCGGGATAGAAATAGACGATGACCTTGCGTCCGCGGTAGTCGGACAGCGACACCTCGTTGCCGTCGGCGTCGGCAAGTGTGAAGTCGGGCGCGGTGTCACCGGGAGAGAGTCTGCTGTTTTCCGTCATGTCCGCGACAGTAGTAGACCGTTCGTCCATTACCGTGGTCGCAGCACACTGCAGCGACTTTCTGGAGGATCACGTGGCTAGGGACACCGGCGACATCGAGCGGGACATCGAAAAGGCCCGCAACCAGCTCGCGAGCACGCTCGACGAACTGAGCCTCCGCGCGAATCCGAAGAACCTGGTGGCGAACACCAAGCAGACTCTTGTCGCGAAGGTCAACCAGCCTCAGGTGAAGAAGTACGCGGTCATCGCGGTGGGTGCAGTGGTGGGGCTGCTGGTGTTGCGCAAGGTTCTGCGCTGATTCATGCGTTCCGGTGAGTGCCCGCGTCGTTCTCGACGCGGGCACTCACTGTATGTGCACGACCGTCCGCCATGTGCCGCGCCGATAACTGTGACGTGCTTCACTGGATGGGTCGGGGTCTGTCTTTGTTCGAAGGAGGCGACCGTCATGCGGGATCTTCAGCGGAGTGCACGACTGCTCCTGGCCACGGTTCTTGCCACCGTCGTGTGGTTCGGATCCGGAGCTGCAGCCGCCGCGGGGACGGTCGCCGATGCGCCGCCCGGCGGTGTCGGCGTCGCGGCGGTGGAGCCGGCCGTCGGGGCGGTGGTCGGTGTCGCGCACCCGGTGATCGTGCGATTCACCGCACCCGTCACGGACCGGGCAGCGGCAGAGAGCGCAGTGCAGATCTCCACCCCCACGCCCGTTGACGGGCACTTCTCCTGGGTGAACGATCAGGAGCTGCAATGGGTGCCCGACGGTTTCTGGCCTGGGAACACTGACGTCACCGTCCTCGCCGGCGGGGCGCGGACTCACTTCCAGACCGGAGACTCGTTCATCGCGGTGGCGAATCGCTCGACCCATCAGTTCACGGTCAGTCTGAACGGTGAGGTCGTGCGGACGATGCCGACGTCGATGGGTAAGCCGGGCTACGAAACGCCCGTCGGCACGTTCACGGTGCTCGAGAAGTTCCGGCACCTGGTGATGGACTCGTCGACGTACGGCGTGCCGATCGACGCGCCCGAGGGGTACCGCATCGACACCGAATATGCGGTGAGGCTCACATGGGGCGGCATCTTCGTGCACGCTGCGCCGTGGTCGGTGGACTCCCAGGGGTACGCGAACGTCAGCCACGGCTGCATCAATCTCAGCACCGAGAACGCCGGCTGGTATTACGGGAACGTCAAACTCGGGGATCCGGTGATCGTGGAGGGGTGATTCATTCGACAATGCCGAAAGAGCCCCATCCCGGTAGTGTTTCCGGGTATGGGGCTCTTCGCTGTGCGCCATCAGGGACTCGAACCCCGAACCCGCTGATTAAGAGTCAGCTGCTCTGCCAATTGAGCTAATGGCGCTTGGTGTTTCTGTCTCCGGGCCGTTGTCCCGGCGACGAAGAGAAGATTACACACCTTGGAAGATCGCGCCAAATCGCCTGGTCAGGGCTTATTTGTGGTTCTGTCGCTGTAACGAGCGGCAGGGCGGAGGCGATTCGGTATTCGAACGTTATCGATGTCGGGGGGCGTCGAGAGGCCGGCTCGAAACATGGGCTGGCAGAATTGTTTTTACATGTGTTACCTGCAGTTATGGTGCCTGTGGGGAGGCGGGAGCGGAGAGTGTCAGTGCAACAAGAACAAGCGACGAGTCCGCGTCGACGGCGGACCGTCGGCGTGCTGGGGCTTGTGATCGTTGGGCTCATGGCGGTCGTCACAGCCTGCTCGCCCGGTTCCGGCGGCGGGGCCGACGAGGTGCCGATCGACTCGAACCCACTCGCAGCGCTCATCAAGCCGACAGTGTCGGCCAGCGTGGAAGACGGCGGCGTCGGCTTCTCGCCGATCGACCCGGTGACCGTCTCGGTGGTCAACGGCAAGCTCGAATCGGTGACTCTGCTCAACCCCGATGGACAGCCTGTCGCCGGTTCGATCGAAGACGACGCAACCTGGGTCAACACCGAGCCGCTCGGGTACAACCGCCAGTACGTCCTCGAAGCCGTCGCGTACGGGCTCGGCGGTGCCACCACCTCCACCCTGTCGTTCACGACGTCGTCTCCGTCCAACCTCACTCAGCCGTACGTGATGCCCGGTGAAGGTTCCGTCGTCGGCATCGGTCAGCCGGTTGCTGTGCAGTTCGACGAGAACATCCCGAATCGCCTCGCCGCGGAAGAAGCGATCAATATCACGACGAACCCTCCGGTGGAGGGTGCGTTCTACTGGGTCAACAACCGCGAGGTGCGGTGGCGGCCCGAGAACTACTGGGCTCCCGGCACCACGGTCACCGTCGACGTGAAGGCATACGGCGAGGATCTGGGAGACGGCCTGTTCGGCCAGTCCGATGTCAACACCTCGTTCACGATCGGCGACTCGGTGATCATCCGGGTCGACGACAACACCAAACAGGTGGTCGTCAACCGTAATGGTGCCGACGTGATCACGATGCCGACCTCGATGGGCAAGGACGACACTCCCACCCCCAACGGTGTCTACACGATCGGCGACCGGTTCGACCACATGATCATGGACTCGTCGACGTACGGCGTTGCCGCCGATTCGCCGCAGGGATATCGCACCCCCGTGGACTGGGCCACTCGCATGTCCTACAGCGGCATCTTCTTCCACTCGGCTCCGTGGTCGCTCGGCGACCAGGGCTACCGCAACACGAGTCACGGTTGCCTGAACTTGAGTCCCGCGAACGCCAAGTGGATCTACGACAACACGAAGCGTGGCGACATCGTGATCGTGAGCAACACGGTCGGCGGGGTGTTGTCCGGTACCGACGGGCTCGGCGACTGGAACATTCCGTGGGAAACCTGGAAGGCCGGCAACGCGAATGCGTAGCCGGTGACCCACGTTCGAACGTGGCTCAGGGCCGTCGTGGCGCTGGGCCTCGTTGCGCCGCAGCTGTTCGCGTCGCAGATCGCGACGGCCGCACCGGTACCGGTCACGTCCGTGGAGCCGGATCCGGGAACTCTCGTGTCGGTCGAATCGCTTCCCGCCGAACTCTCACTTCCTGGCGTCGCCGTCGCCGAGAAGATCGAATACCGCACCCAATGGCGCTCGGGTGAGCCCACCGTCGCCACGGGCGCGTTGTTCGTGCCGGAAGGCGACGCGCCCGACGGTGGCTGGCCCGTCGTCGCCTGGGCGCACGGGACCACCGGCGTCGGCGACGACTGTTCACTGACGACCCGCACCCCGCGATCCGACGTCGAGAAGATGTATCTCGGGCACTGGCTCGATCAGGGATACGCGGTGGTGTCGGCCGACTATCCCGGGCTCGGTTCGGAGGGCCTGCACCGCTATCTCGATGGCCGGAGCGCCGCGAACAGCGTCGTCGACAGCGTCCGTGCCGGTCGCGCAGCCGATCCGTCCCTGTCCGATCGCTGGGTGGTGATCGGGCATTCGCAGGGTGGGCACGCGGCTCTGCACACTGCCGACATCGCGACTTCCCGGGCGCCGGAACTCGACTTCCGGGGCACCGTCGCGACCGGGGCGCCCGCCAACCTCGAGTCGGCCTTCACTCTCGGTTTCCCCGGGCTCCCGGATCCGGGCCTGTGGGGGCTCGTCGCGTTCAGTGGGTACTTGTTCTCGGGAGTGCGCGAGGCCTATCCGGACATCGACATCAACAGTTACTTCACTCCGGCCGGACAGGAGATCCTCGATCAGGCGGAGGTGCTCTGCTACGACGATCTCGATGCGCTGGCCCGGGGTGTCAACGTCGGCGAGTTGCCGGCGCGTCCGATGTTCGAGGGCGAGCTGCCCACCATCCTCGCGGATTACCTGGCGGTCCCCACCTCCGGCTACGACCGCCCGATCTTCCTCGGCCACGGAATCCACGACGTCATGGTGCCGATCCCATTGTCGGCGAAACTGGCCTCGGACATGACGGCGTCGGGTACGGACGTGGACTATCGCGTCTATATGGCGGGGCACTTCACGGCCATCGAACGGTCGATGCCCGACACGACGCCGTTCGTAGCAGGCCTCCTCGCGCAGTAGGCCGTGGAGTGGACACAGCTGTCCGACACCGGCGGTCTGGCATTGTGTGCTAAATTTTGGCCATGCTGCCAAATCCTGATCGTGTCGGCCAATCCCGCTCGTTCATCGAGGAGGCGCGGCGGGGTCAGATCGTGACTGCCGCTGTCGAGACCATCGCCGAGGTCGGCTACCAGCGCGCGTCGATGGGGCGGATCGGCGCCCGTGCGGGGATCAGTCGTGGGCTGATCTCGTACCACTTCGCGGGCAAGTCCGAGCTGATCAGCCAGGTGATCACCACCATCTACAGCGATGCGGCCGCTTTCATGACACCGATGATCGACGCCGAGACCACGCCCGCCGGCCAACTACGGGCGTACATCGGCTCGAACCTGGAGTACATTCGCGCCTACCCGGCCCGGATGGTCGCGATCGTCGAGATCCTCACCAGCGGCGGCCTGGCCGACCTTCCCGACGCCGACCCGGCCGAATTCGATCGGCAGATGCTGTTGCCGTTGGAGCAGCTGTTTTCGGAGGGGCAGAAGAGCGGCGAATTCCGGGACTTCGACGTCACCGTCATGGCCAGGATCGTCCGAAGCGCGATCGACCTCGTTCCCACCGCGTTGTCCCGCGACCCGGACCTCGACCTCGACCGCTACCTCCGGGAGATCACCACCGCGATCGATCACGCGACCCGGCCGGTCCCAGGCGCCGCGGAGCAGGCATGAAGCCCCTCGACGGCAAAGTCGCACTCGTGACCGGGGGTGCCAGTGGCATCGGTGCGGCCATCGCCCGCCGCTTCGCATCCGGCGGCGCTCGCGTCGTCATCGCCGACGTCGATCCGGCCGGGGAAACGATCGCCCGAGAGATCGGCGGAGCTTTCGTCCGCACCGACGTCACCCGGCGAGCCGACAACATCGCCACGGTCCGAACCGCGACCGAGCGATTCGGAAGCCTCGACATAGCAGTGCTGAACGCCGGAATCGGTGAACAGGGGGGCTTCGTCGAGGACTTCCGGCCCGAGCACTACCGCGACCTGGTCTCGGTCAACCTCGACGGGGTGGTCTACGGGATGCACGCCGCCCTGGAGGTGTTCACCGAACGTGGCTCCGGCGCGATTCTGGTCACCTCCAGCCTGGCCGGCTTGAGCGAGAGCCCGATGAACCCGCTCTACGCCGCCACCAAGCACGCCGTGATCGGGCTGGTCCGCTCGGTCGCACCGGTCGTGGCCGACCGGGGAATCACTGTGAACGCGCTGTGCCCCACCTTCATCGACACCCCGATCCTCGGGGAGGCGATCCCGTTCATCAACGATCTCGGTGTAGCGGTCCTTCCGCCCGAACGGGTCGCGGAGGTCGCCGAGCTGGTACTGGTGCGCGGTGGGACAGGACAGGCGTGGCCGATCGTGCCGCACGGTGAGCCCGGCCCGTTCGCATTCCCCGATCTTCCGTCGATCATGACCGACCCGAACTGACAGCACACGGAGGCCGCCCCATGACCATCCTCGCCCGTGCGCGCGACGTCACTCGTCGATACAACGGCACCACCGCGTTGGACAGCGTGTCCCTGGACATCCGGTCCGGGCAGGTGCTCGGGCTGCTGGGCCCCAACGGCGCCGGAAAGTCCACCCTGATCAACGTCATGACAGGTCTGCTGCGGCCCAGTTCCGGCAGTGTCGAGCTGTGCGGCGCCGACCCGCGCAGCGAGGCGACGCGCCGTGTGATCGGCGTGACGCCGCAGGAGACCGGACTACCGGAGACCTGGCGGGTCGCCGAACTGGTGGACTTCGTCTCGGCCCACTTTCCCGACCCGGTGGACCGTACCGAACTGCTCGACCGCTTCGACCTCACCGCACTGGCCGACCGGCAGGCCGGCGGACTGTCCGGCGGACAGCAACGGCGGGTAGCGGTCGCACTGGCCTTCGCCGGGCGGCCCCGGCTGGTGTTCTTGGACGAGCCCACCACCGGTCTCGACGTGGACGCCCGGCGCGCGCTGTGGGACGGTATCCGTTCCTTCCACGCCGAGGGCGGAGCTGTATTGCTGACCAGCCACTACATCGAGGAGGTAGAGGTGCTCGCCGACCGGGTCGTGGTGATGGACCGCGGTCGGATCATCGCCGACGGCGGCATCGCCGAGATCCGCGGCAGGGTCCGGCTCAAGCGGGTCACACTGACCGACCCGGTGCTCCCCGAGCTGATCGAGGTCGCCTCGATCGAGCGAGACGCCGACCGCACGCATCTGCTCACCAACGACGCCGGCGCGTTGGTCCGAGAACTGGTGACCGCCGGCGCGTCCTTCACCGACATCGAGATCCAGTCCGCCTCGCTGGAGGACGCCTTCCTGGCGATCACCGGCGACCGGCGGGTCACCTGACCCGAAAGGTCATTCCATGTCCTCCTTGACTATGACCTACACCCGGCGGAACCTCGCCGAGAACATCCGCACGCCCACGATGTTCCTGACGGTAGCGCTGGTCCCGGTCGGTGTGATGCTGTTCTTCGTCGTACCGTTCATCGGGCAGGATGCGGTGGCGATCACCTCGGCCACCGCAACCCTGGTGGTGTTCGGGGTGCTCATGGCCTGCGTCGGCTACTTCAGTGTCGCGATCGCGGCGCAACGGGAGTCCGCCTGGGGACGCTATCTGCGTACCCTCCCAGGCGGAATCGCGCCGCAGATGCTCGGTTACCTGCTGGTCGGGCTGGTGGTCGTCGCGGCGGCGATCATCCCGATCCTGCTGGTGGCCGGACTGTTCACCGAGGCTTCGGCTCCGCCGCCGCGAGTAGTGCTGGCGGCAGGGGCGCTGCTGATCGCGGTGGTGACCTTCACCCTGCTGGGGATGTCGATGGGTTACCTGATGTCGATGCGGGTGGCCGTGATCGCCAACAGCATCGGCTTCCTGCCGCTGGCGGTGGCCGGTGGGATGTTCTTCGACGAGGCGGACACGCCGGAGATCATCGAGCAGATCGCGCCATTCGTGCCCACCCGGGGCGCGACCGACCTGGTGTTGGTCGCGCTCACCGGAAAGTCCGTCGGACCGCTGTCGCTGGTGATGCTCGCGGTGTGGATCGTGGTTCTCGCCGGGCTCACCATCTGGGGTCATCGCCGTGATCAGATCCGCCGGTTCGACTGAAGCCGCGCGCGGGTCGATGATCTGACACCGCGGTCGACGGCCGTACACACATTTTGGCCTATAACCCAACCCTGTTCCTACTTCGAGGAGATCGGAAAACGAGAAGACCCCGACCGGAGTCCGGTCGGGGTCTTCTCTTCGGGGTGAGTGACGGGACTCGAACCCGCGACAGCCAGGATCACAACCTGGTGCTCTACCAACTGAACTACACTCACCATCGCATTCGCGTACGGTCTTCGACCGCGTGCGCTTGCGGTACAGATACTAGCGTGACTTTGGTTGAAAAGCCGAATCGCCTGGTCAGGCGGGTCCGAGGTCCTTCACGATTGCTGCGATGTCGGTGGACGAGGGCCCGGGTTCAGGAACGAACACGGTGCGCCGGTAATAGCGCAATTCGCGGATCGACTCCTTGATGTCGGCAAGCGCGCGATGCGAGAGTCCCTTCTCGGGCTGACCGAAGTAGATCCGCGGGAACCAGCGGCGCGTCAGCTCCTTGATCGAGCTGACATCCACCATCCGGTAGTGGAGGTAGCTGTCCAGCTCGGGCATGTCCCGGGCGATGAAGGTGCGATCGGTCCCGATCGAGTTGCCGGCAAGGGGCGCGGTGCCCGGCTCGGCGACGTGTTCGCGGATGTAGTCGAGCACCAGCTTCTCTGCCTCTGCGAGGCCGACCGTCGAGCGGCGCACCTCCTCCGTGAGTCCGGACTTCGCGTGCATCTGCTGCACCACGTCCGGCATGGAGGCGAGTGCGTCGTCGTCGGCGTGGATGACGATGTCCACTCCGTCGCCCAGCACGTTGAGGTCGCTATCGGTGACCAGCGCAGCAATCTCGATCAGCTTGTCGCTGCCGATCCGCAGCCCGGTCATCTCACAATCGATCCATACGAGTTTGTCCTGCACGACTCACAGAGTAGCCAGACGCGTGAACGGTTAAGGTCGTCGGTGGGTACGCCGAGGTCTGTCATACGTCGATAGGGGAGATCGAATGGCCGAAACTTCGCGACCGAGCACGACGATTGCGGACGGTTATGCCGTCGTAGGAGAGGCGCTGGAACTGGGTGCCGTCGTCCATGACGGCACGGTCGATCCCGCAGCGCACGTACGGATACCACTGGCAACCCTGAACCGTCACGGGCTGGTTGCGGGCGCCACCGGCACCGGCAAGACCAAGACTCTGCAACTGATTGCGGAGCAACTTTCTTCCGCAGGGGTGCCCGTCGTCGTGTCCGACGTGAAGGGCGACCTGTCGGGGTTGTCGGCGGCTGGGGAGACCACCACTGCGCTCGCGGCTCGTGCAGTGGACACTGGCGACGACGACTGGGGTCCGACCGGCTTTCCCGTGCGGTTCTATTCATTGGGTACCGAGGGGGTGGGGATCCCGGTCCGTGCGACCGTCACCGCGTTCGGACCGATCCTGCTGAGCAAGGTGCTCGAACTGAACGCGACTCAGGAATCCACGCTGGGGTTGATCTTTCACTGGGCCGACAAGAACGGTCTCGCGTTGCTCGACCTGAAGGATCTGCGCCAGACCATTGCGCACCTGACGAGCGACGAAGGAAAAGCGGAACTGCAGGGGATCGGCGGGGTGTCCAAGGCGACGGCGGGTGTGATCCTGCGTGCGATTGTGAACCTGGAGGCCGCGGGCGGCGACACGTTCTTCGGAGAGCCCGAACTGGAAACCGAAGACCTGCTCGATGTCGTCGGTGGGCAGGGAATACTCAATCTGATCGAGCTCGGTGATCAGTCGATGCGCCCACAGTTGTTCTCCACGTTCCTGATGTGGCTCCTGGCCGACTTGTTCCAGGCGCTGCCGGAAGTCGGCGACCTCGACAAACCGAGGCTGGTGTTTCTCTTCGACGAGGCCCACCTGCTGTTCGCGGATGCTTCGAAGGCGTTTCTACAGCAGGTCGAGCAGACGGTGAAGCTGATCAGATCGAAGGGTGTCGGCGTGGTCTTCTGCACCCAGCTGCCGACCGACGTTCCGAACGCGGTGCTCTCACAACTGGGCGCGCGCGTGCAGCACGCGCTGCGAGCCTTCACTCCTGACGATCAGAAGGCCCTGGCGAAGACGGTTCGCACCTATCCGACGACCGAGTTCTACGACCTCGAGGAGGCCCTCACGACATTGGGGACCGGTGAGGCCATCGTGACGGTGCTGTCCGAAATGGGAGCCCCGACGCCCGTCGCGTGGACGCGGATGCGTCCGCCGAGGTCGCTGATGGACACGGTCGGCGAGAACGCGATGCGGGCGGGTGCGCAGGCGAGCCCGATGTACGGGAAGTACGGCCGCACCATCGACCGGGAATCGGCATACGAAAAGCTTACCGCGACGGTGTCGGGTGCACCGAACAACGATCCGGACTTCGAGGTGCCCCCGCAGCTGGACTACTCCGGAGGGCAGGCACCGGCTGCACCTCCCGACGACGGGCCTTCCGTCGTCGAGCAGGTGCTCGGCAACAGTGCGGTCAAGGGGTTCCTGCGTTCGGCGGCGTCGGCAGCCGGCCGCGAGATCTCACGAAGCATCTTCGGGACCGGCCGGCGCCGCCGCCGGTAGCTGTCTACACCTTCGCGGCGACGCGGGGTGCGGCTGAGCGGGGAATGCTCGGGGTTTGCCGTCGATCGGGTTGTGCAGCGACGACTTTCGCGCCGGTCCCTGCCTTCGGGCGCTCCTCGAAATTGTTGCACAGGAACGATTCCCGGGAATCATCGAGGATATCCAGCCACGGCGCGGGGAGCGGCGGTGCGGTGGTTCCGGTGAGGGTCGACGTGTAGCTACGGTTGCGGTAGCCCATGATGTCGTTCTTCTTGTCCTTCTTCCACTGCTTGAACACCTCACCCTGGCGCTCCACGTGGAACTCGGGGTAGTCGGTCGGATCGACGAGATCGCGGATGTACGCGGCCTGAAAATCGATGTCCTCGATCGGGTTGTCCAGGGCCTCTTCGCGGGTCCGCCACGACTCGATGTCTGCGTTGCGTGCGTCGAAGTCGGGCAACGCGATCCGGCCCAGCATCACGTCGCGTGCGTACCAGGCCTGTGCGTCGAACATGTTGAACGTGAAGTACTGGTCCTGCATCCCGAGGTACATCAGGAGCGGGTTGTCCTGGAAGAAAATGCCTTTGTAGATGTTCCGCGGGTACAGCCGGTTGTTGGTGCGCAGCCGCAGATCGTCGGGCAGGAACGGGAAATGGTGCTGGTACCCGGTGCAGAGCACGATGGCGTCGACCTCACGTGTGCTGCCATCCTTGAAATGCGCAGTGTGGCCGTCGACATGGGTGAGAAGCGGCACTTCGGAGAACGCATCGGGCCAGTCGTGTCCCATCGGTGCGGATCGGTAGCTGAAGGTGACCTCCTTCGCACCGTACTTGTAGCACTGGGTTCCGATGTCCTCGGCCGAGTAGCTGCTGCCGACGAGAAGCAGTCGCTTGCCGGCGAATTCGGCGGCATCGCGGAAGTCGTGCGCGTGCAGGACACGACCGGGGAACCGGTCGAGGCCCTCGAACTCGGGCACGTTCGGAGTGGAGAAGTGCCCGGTGGCGACGACGACGTAGTCGAACTCGTCGGATTCCAGTCGGCCCTTCTCGTGATCCATCACGGTGACGGTGAACTTCGTGGTCTGCTCGGAGTATTCGACCCACCGGACGGCTGTGTTGAACCGGACGTACTTGCGCACATCGCTTTTCTCGACCCGGCCCATGATGTAGTCGAGCAGGACCGCGCGGGGCGGGTACGAGGGGATGGAGCGTCCGAAATGTTCCTCGAAGGAGTAGTCGGCGAACTCGAGACATTCCTTGGGACCGTTGGACCACAGGTACCGGTACATGCTCGCGTGAACGGGCTCGCCGTGTGCATCGAGCCCGGTGCGCCACGTGTAGTTCCACATTCCACCCCAGTCCGCCTGCTTTTCGAAGCAAACGATGTCGGGGATGTCGTCGAGACCGGCTTTCCGTGCTGCCTCGAAGGCCCGCAGCTGCGCGAGCCCACTCGGTCCTGCTCCCAGAATCGCGATCTTCGGCGACAAGATGAATCTCCTGTGTTTGTGAAAAGTTTCCGTAACTACTTTGTTAACACAGTTGGTTGGTTGTGGGAATTGTCGGAACGCCCGCCGAGAGAGCCGGGCTTGACAGCATCTCCGCAGGTGGAAGCGGGTGTGCTCGTCCATGGATTGCGACGCAGTCGCGTGATAGGGATCACTGTAATGCGCCGAGACCGGCGACCGATGCGTGGTTGCACCGGTCGCCGGTCGTGAAGAGAATGGGGAGGAGTCAGCCTCCGAGCTTCTTGTAGAACGCCCCTGCGATCGGTGCGGAGATCGACCGCGGAGAGAACTGGCCCGCCGCCGACATCGCTTTCGAGATCAGGCCCGGAACGATGCGCATCCGGTTCTGTCCCAGCGCATCGAGCGACACTTTGGCGGTGTGTTCACTCGAGATCCACAGGAAGTCGGGAACGAGCCGGTCGACGATCGATGCCTCGGACGGATCAGGTTCCTCGGTGCGCACGGGCCCCGGTGCGAGCAGCGTGATGTTCACACCGCTCCCCTTGAGCTCTCCGCGGAGAGATTCGGAGAAGGTGTTCACGAACGCCTTCGTCGCCGCGTAGGTCGCATTGTTGGGTATCGCCATGTTGCCGGCAGCGGACCCGACCATGAGGATCGCCCCGGACTTGCGCTCCACCATCCCGGGTAGTACTGCCAGCGTGAGATCGTGCACGGCAACCGCGTTGAGCTCGACCTGCGCCCGCTCGTAGGACGGCTCCAGCTCGGACACGGGGCCGAACGTGGCAATACCTGCGTTGTTGCAGAGAATGCTGATCCGCCGCGTCGACAACTCGTCGACGAGACCGGAACGGGAATCGCGGTCGGACAGGTCGCACGCACGCACGTCCACTTCGACGCCGTGTGTGGACCGGAGCTCGCTCGCGAGCTCCTCCATGATGTCGCCTCGTCGGGCTACGAGGATCAGCGAATGCCCGCGCGCCGCGAGCTCGGTGGCCAGAGCCTCGCCGATACCGGAGGAGGCTCCGGTGACGACGGCACGGGCATCGGGGTGGGGGGTCGGCAGAGTCACGGTCAGTCAGCGTATACGTGCCAGGCGGTCCAGATCCACGTTCCTCACGGCTACCCGCGGCATCCTGCGACACCGTGGGCTCGACCGTGTCCCACACCGACGCTCGAGATGCAGGACGAGGCTTCGATTTGTTCACCCCCTCGGAGGCCGACGGGGTCGGAACACTATGGCGGACACGGCGATGCCGCGGCCTCGCCGGAGTAGGGCCGGACTTGTCCCGACACCGGCGCACCGGCGCATGCTCGGTGGTGCGGATCTCCAGACCCCGTACGGGTGCGGACCGCCTTCCCGCGTCCCAACAATCCGCGTGCGGCGAGGTTCACCCCCGCCACATGATCACGATTCCCACCGAGTTGGCAGGAACCGCACCACGCATCGTGATATCCCTGCGGACGGGCAAGTTCCTCGTTGCAGCCTGGACACAACGACGAAGACCCGCGGGCGGGGACCGTCACCACCGCCGCACCCACCCGCGCGGCGGTGTGGGTGAGAGCGTCGGCGGCTTTGCGGCGCGCGGACCGCGCCGCCCGATTGTTGTTCACCCGGCCATGCCCACGCGGTTCGAGGGTCGCGAGATCTTCGATCGCGATCACCGTCGCGGCGGCGGCGACCGCATAGTCGGTGGCCTGACGCGCGAAATGAAACGCCAACTCCCGGTTGATCTTCCCGCGCTCGACACCGACCGCGACGCGATTCTCGTCGAGTAACGCGATCTTGCCTTCCAATTCCGCCCGCAGCTGGGGCGGCGCGTTTTCCGCGAGCCGGGCCAGACGGGCGGCCTTGCGATGCAGGAATTGGCCTTCGGTCTGCAATCGGGCCAGCTTGATACCGAGACCGCGGTCATCATAGGTGTAACCCCGAAGATCGGAGACCAACCCGTCGCCGGTGTCGGTGACGATCGCGGCGGCGCCGAGGGTGGCCGGTGACCAGTCCACCCCCACCGCGGTCATTGCTGCCGACAGATCGCCGGCGGGGACGGCTTCGGTGGGGAGTTTCACCGTCAACACCATCGTGTCAGCGGTGACGGTGAGCTCGGCGAGTTGCTTGTCGGCGGCCGCGAGGCGGGCCATGGCACTGACCTGCGGTGGGGGTTGGATGTCGGTGATCCGCAGCTGCTCGGGCCGCGCTGTATCCGAGGTCACCTCTCCGCTCCTGCGGGTACAGGCGACCAGCTGCCGTCGTACACCGCGGGCGAACCCCGACGGCACAGACACCTCCCCACCGGCCGGCGCGGCGATGTGTCCGGTGGCGGCATCGAAACGGGCCGACAGCGACGCGATGGCGGTGTCGCGGTAGGTCAAGGTCCGGAAGCGTCGCGATGGCGTGTGCGGTGACCACCCGCGATACCCGCGACGGCACATAACACCCGTTCGGGTAGGTGGGGGTCCAACCGAGGCGGGCGGCGACGACGTGCCCGTGTTTCGGCAGTGCCCGGCCCTGGCTGTCGCAGCCAGCAGCGAGAAGGTCGAAAGTGTCGGGGTGCCATAGCCTGGTGAGTAGTTCTGTTTCGGCGCCGGTGATCAGGTCGAGCAGCCACCCGACGCGAACATCGATGTCGTCGAGCTCGATCGGTTCACCGCTGGTGTCGTCGACCGTGAGGTAGGGGCGGGTGGTGAACGAGAACTGGCGTCGCTCGGCCAGTTCAGTGCCGGTCATCACATCCCTCCCTTCCCGCCCCGAGTGCGGGCAGCACCGATGGGTGCCGCACGTGTTCCTTTCCGGCAGTGCCGGTGTCAGGTCTCGGCGGTGACGATAACGCGGGCCACCGACATGCTCTGTTCGGCCCGCGCCGCAGCATCGTTCTGGGGTGTGCACTGCGGGTCGTTTCGGGGTTGTCGGGTCCGGTCGAAGATCCCCTTCGTCGAGGACGCGAAGATCGGAGCCGGTACAGCAAGCAGTGACCCGGGACGCCGCTGCGGTGCGTGAGAATCTGCACTACGCAGGATGTCGAGGTATTCCACGGTCTCCTCGCGTGGCGGATGAGATGGAAGGAGGTGTCAGTGAGTGTGAGGGAGTATCAGATTTCTCGTCGACTGTTGTGAGCCTAGCGGGACGTGGGCGACTCGTCGTCGGAGCGGCCGACCCTGCCGCCGGTCAGGCGTTCTTCTTGTCCTTCTTCGCCTGACGTCGCGCACCCGCGGCGATCGTCGATGCCTCGTACTTCTTGCGGCCGGACGAATCGCGGGTGGAATCGACGCGCGACTTCCCCTCCGATTTCACCTTGCCTTTGCCCTTGCCTCCTGCGCCGTCCGACGACACCGGGGAATCGCTCCGGGCGAGCGCCAACCGCTCTTCCTTGAGCTCCTGGGCGGACTGGCGGGCCACCGTGGCAAGTCGCCGGATGACCCGCGCAAGTGCGTCCTCGAACAACTCCGCTTTACCGGCATTGCGCTGGTTCGCTGCCCGGCCGGACGCGCGGGATTTCTTCTTCCCGACCTTCTCGGCCCCGCTTCTGCGGTAGAGCTTGACGTACTTGTTGCGCGCCCGGCGGGTTCGGGTGTGCAGGTCGATCAGGTCGTCTTCGCCGAGTTCGGCAATCTGCGATTTCTTCGTTTCCTGAATGAGAACGAATTCGTCCTCTGACAACGTGTTCACAAGCTTTGCCATATCGATTCCGATCGTCGCGAGAGTTCGCTGTTACGCAGCAGACTATCGGAATAGACATGTCGGCGAACGGTGTTCGATCGGTCTTTCTCGTACGGGAGAGCAGAAATCGTTCGATCGAGATTCCGGTCGAACGAGAGATGGGGTCGGTCGTCCCCCCACGACGACCGACCCCTGCACCCGGAGACCTGATTCCGGGCGAGACCTATCCCGCTGCGTACTCGACGACAGCGTCGCCGGGTGTGTCAGTGGTGGTGTAGGACGGCCCGAAGTACTCCTGGATACCGCCTCGGACCTGATTCACACGCGCGCCGCCGGCGCCCGAGTGGTCATCGGCCGAGAAGCGGAACGGAACGAGGTTGGGTCCGTCGAACCCGTTGTCGGTGATCGCGGCGACGATCGATTCTCGGGTCGGGTTCTCACCGGCGGCCTCGAGGGCCTGTACGAACAGATGCGCCATCGACATTCCGTAGACGATGTTGCCGTCGAACTCGGCCCCGCCGTTGTACTTGTCGTTGATCTCCCGGAACTGGGTGGTCCATTCGTCGTCTTCACTGAAGTGCGACGGCAGATAGTTGGTGCTCAGCAGGCCTTCTGCGAGGGGAGCGGCCTCACCGAGCGTCTTGGACAATGTCACGAGGTCGCCACCGACCGACGCGGTGGTCCACTGCGGAGCGAACCCCAGACGGCCCGCGGTGCCGATCGCCAGCGCGGTGAATCCGGGGATCGTGGCGAGCATGACCACCTCGCATCCCGCGGCCTGAAGGGCTCCGATCTGTGGTGCGACGTTGGTGTTGCTCGTGGAGTAGGTCTGGCGTTCGACGACGTTCTCGGCGCCGACGATCTGCTCGACACCATCGAGGTAGTCGGCTCCGAAGTCGTCGTCCTGGCCGAACGTGCAGATCTTCTTGCCGGGAAGGTTCTTGTCGACGTAGTCGGTCATGACTTTCGCTTCGACCGTGTAGTCGGCGTTGTATCCGAAGGTCAGCGGGTACTTGTCGGGCTGGTTCCAGGTTCGCGACCCGGACGCGACGAAAAGGTCGGGCACGCCGTTGGTGTTGAGGAAATCGAGAACACCCGAATGTGTGGGTGTGCCCAGTCCGCCCAGGATCGCGAAGACCTGGTCCTGCAGCACCAGTTCGCGCACCACCTGCTGGGTGTTCGCCGGGTTGTAGCCGTCGTCGAGCACCTTGTATTCGATGGTGCGTCCGTGCACACCTCCCTGCTCGTTGACGTGGTCGAAGTACGCCTGGGTCGCGGCCGGGATCTTCGAGTAGCCGGCCGCAGCGGGCCCGGTCATCGGCATATGGGTGCCGATGAGTACGGACGTGTCGGTGATACCGGTGGTGTCACCCTCGCCTGCGGAGCCGCCCGTTGCGCTGCTGCCGCTGCCGCATCCGGCTGCGGTGAGAGCCGCGGTCGCCGCGAGTGCGACGATCGGGATCAAGTGTCGCCGGGATCTGATCATCGGTGTGCCTCTGCTTTCGATGTGGTGGAGACGGGAACGGGCGCGGGAACCGAACCCGATCGGTGGCGCGGGGAGCGCCCGCGCGGTGACACGGCGTGCACAGCGCGTGAGAACAGGCCCTGAAGGCCTGCGGGAGCTACGAGAACGACGGCGATCACGGCAAGGCCGAACAGCGCGATCGCGAGATTGCCGTCGAGGCGCTCGGCCAGCGCCGGCGACATGTGCAGAGAATCGGTGACTGCCGCGACGAGTGCGGGCAACACGACCAGCAGCACCGCACCCCACACCGCGCCGAGATGGGAACCGAGGCCGCCGACGACCACACCCATGAGCAGGAACAGCGAGAACGTCACACCGAATGCACCGGGCGACGCGCTCTGCGTCACCATCGCCAGAACGCCGCCGCCGAGTCCCGCGGCTCCAGAGCTCGCCACGAAGGTGGCGATCTTGGTGCGGGTGACGTCGATTCCGGCGAGTCGGGCGGCGATCTCGTCGTCCCGCACGGCCTGCATCCGACGCCCGAATTCGCCGGAGGTCAGGTTGGAGAGCGCGAGGACGGTCACTGCGGCAGCGAGAACCGCGATGGTGGCGTGCCACTGCTCGACGGTGAACAATGCGGCGATCCCACTCGGTGGGCCTTCGACGTACGCCCACAGTCCCTGATCTCCGCCGAGTAGCCCCGAGAACGTGGTGGTGATCGACGGGATCGCGACGACGAGGGCGAGGGTGAGACCTGCGAGATACGGGCCGTGTAACCGTGCGGCGGCCGCACCGACGATCACTCCCACGATCGAAGTGATGACGACCGCGGCGGCCAAAGGGACGAGCAGTACCGCGATCCCGGTGGCTCCCGCGTCGCCCATGCTGTTGGCGGTGAGGGCGAATGTGTAAGCACCGCATGCCATCAGCGCTCCATGGCCGAGGGAGAGCTGGCCGTTGCGCCCGATGAGCACCGTCAATCCCGCTGTGGCACACACGTACGCGGCGATCGTGGCCAGCTGGTAGTTGCGGAACGGCGGCAGGACGAAGATCGCGACGATCACCATTGCGGTGGTGCCGACGATCCACGCGGTACGGGTCACGGATGCGGCGAGTTGTGTCGACTTCATGTCAGACCTGCCTTGTCGCTGTGCCGGAGAAGATGCCCTGGGGTCGGATCAGGAGGACTCCGAGCAACACCAGGAGTACGGCGATCGGCGCGATGCTCCCGCTGAGGTAGCCGCTGACGTAGCCGAGCAGCAGGCCTGTGACCAGGCCGCCGATGACTGCGCCGACCGGGCTGTCGAGTCCGCCGATCACCGCTGCCGTGAACGCGAAGATGAACACGAGGTCGACGGCGTGGGGGTTGAGTCCGAGTTCGGTGGGGACGACGAGCAGAGCCGCCAGGGCTCCGACGGCGCCGGCCAGGGCCCAGCCGAGGGTGAGCATCGCCGAGACCTTCACGCCCAGCAGCCGCGACACATCCGGGGAGAACGCGGAGGCACGCATCTTCAGGCCGGTGTCGGTCCGTGTGAACAGGTACGCCAGCGCGAGGACCACGATGCCGACCGTGACGAACACGAACAGGTCGTAGGGGGAGAGCAGCGCCACGTCGCCGAACCGGAACGGCTCGCGGCTGAACGGCAGTTGCATCGGACGGAAGTCGTTGCCGTAGATCATGCCGAGCACTGCGTGCAGCACCATCACCACGCCGAGCGCAACTATGACGGCGGCCAAGGGGCGGTTGGGGTCGAGGCGGCGCATGAGCACCCGTTCGACGAGCGCTCCGAGTGCGAATCCGCCTGCGATGGCGGCGATGAGTCCGTACCAGTACGACCCCGTCGCAGAGGTGACCGAGTATGCGATGTAGGTCGTGGCTGCTGCCATTGCACCCTGCGCGAAGTTGATCACCCGGGTCCCGCGCCAGATGAGGACGAGAGCGAGGGCGAATGCCGCGAAGACGGCTCCGCGGGCGAGTCCATCGACGGTGAGAAACAGGAATCTGTCCATGGTGCCTCCTCAGAAACCCAGGTATGCGGTGCGGAACTCGGGGTCATGCGCGAGTTCGGCGGCGGATGTGGCGACTGCGACGCGCCCCAGCGACAGCACGATCGCCTGATCGGAGATGGGGAGCGCGCTGTGTGCGTTCTGCTCTACGAGCACGACCGTGAGTCCGGTGCGGTCGCGCAGGTCGCGCAGGGTGGTCATGATCAGGTCGACGACGCGCGGGGCGAGTCCGAGCGAGGGTTCGTCGAGCAGGAGCAACGTCGGTCGTGCGACGAGCGCGCGGCCGATCGCGAGCATCTGTCGTTCCCCACCGGAGAGTTGGTGCCCCGAGCTGTCGCGGCGCCGGGCGAGTGGCTCGAACATCTCGTACATCTCGGCGACTGCGCGTGCGGCGTCGGCGCGGTCTTTTCGCCACAGTCCGCCGAGCCGGAGATTCTCATCGACGGTGAGTTCGCCGATCACGCCGCGTCCTTCGGGGACATGGGCTACACCGTGGTGCACGAGCTTCTCGGTGGGGATCCCGCGCAGGGAGGTGCCGGAGACGCTGATCGTGCCTTGGACAGCAGGGAGTGACCCGGAGAGTGCGCGCAGCAACGTCGTCTTGCCTGCGCCGTTGGGGCCCACCACAGCAGCGATCGTGCCTGCGGGTACCTCGAAGCCGACGTCTTGGAGAACAGGCACGGGACCATAACCTGCCGTGAGGTTTTCGACCTGCAGCAGTGGAGTGCTCATGATGCCTCCCGGTCGCCGAGGTAGGCCTGGGCAACCACGGGATCGGCTTTGATCTCGTCGGGTGTGCCTTGCGAGATCACCCGGCCGAAGTCGAGGACCACTATGTGGTCGCACACCGACATGATCAAGTCGACGTTGTGTTCGACGAGCATGACGGAGACGACGCTGCCCGCGCGCTGCGGCAGTGCTCTGATGAGCTCGCGGAGGTCGTCGATATCGGCTTGATCGAGCCCGCCGGCGGGTTCGTCCAGAAGTACCAGGGTGGGGTCGGAGATGAGCGCGCGCGCCAGCGCGACTTTCTTCGCGACCGGGTAAGGCAGTGCCGGTGGGAGCGCGTGTGCGTAGCTGCCGATACCGAATTCGTCGAGCAGCGCCGAGGCGTCGGCGACGGCCTGTCGGTTGCTGCGGGCTGCGAACGGTAGGCCCAGCAGGCCGGCGGCGAACGGAGAGCGGTGTCGTCCGGAGGCGCCTGCGGTGACGTTCTCGAGGGCGGTGAGCCCGGCGAACAGGCCGAGACCCTGCAGGGTCCGGGAGACACCTCGGGTGGAGAGCTTTTGTGGGACAGGGGCGAACGGCTGTCCGTCGAACGACATGGAGCCGTCTCCCGGGCGGATGAATCCGCAGATGACGTTGAAGAGTGTGGTCTTCCCCGCGCCGTTCGGCCCCATGATCCCGACGACGGATCCGGCGGGGACCTGCAGGGACACGTCGTCGAGCGCGACGATGCCACCGAACCGGACTCCGATACCGGTGAGTTCGAGACGTGAGGTAACAGCAGCGTCGGTGCGAGAAGGGGTCTGTAGCTGCACTGAAGATGCACCTTCTGGTTCGTGATTCGGCGCTGGTGCGCTGAATCGAAGTTGAAGTTGAGATCGACATCACTTTCGGCGAAAGGTTACAACACTGAGGGTGTAGATTCCTACTGCCCGATGAAAGTTCTCAGCGTGGACGGCGAAGTTCTCGAAGCGGACAGCGCACCCGTCCGCGTGGTACGCGGTCGTGCGCCCATCGCGCTGGCAGACTGTGTGGATCGAGAAGTGTTACGAACGAAACGAGGAAGTGTGGGGACGAACGGCTCCGACGGCCGGACCGCACGGGCCGAACGCACCCGCCGGTTGGTGATCGAGGCTCATATTCGACTCATCGAGAGTGGTGAACTGAAACCCACCGGCGGGCAGATCGCGGAGGCGGCGGGGGTGTCGTTGCGCGCGTTGTGGGCGAACTTCAGCGATCTCGAAACGCTGTTCGCCGCGACAGGAGAAGAAGTCCTGCGCCGTCAGGATTCGCAGTTCGTGCCGGTGTCTCCGGAGCTGAACCTGCCGGACCGGATCGACGCGTTCTGCTCCCAGAGGGCGCGCCTACTCGAATACGTTGCGCCGCAGGCGCGTGCTGCAGGGCTTCGTGAAGCTGTCTCGCCCCAGCTCCGCGCGAATCGATTGCTGCACATCAATCGTGTGACCGACGAGATCGAGGTCCTGTTCGCGCGCGAGCTGGCGATGTTGACTCGACATCGACGTGCGCAGATCGTGCAGGCGCTCGGGATCGCGTCCACGTGGGCGTCCTGGTCGGTACTGCGCGACGAGTACGAGCTCACTGTGGACGATGCGATCGCGGTCATGCGCCAATCCGTTTCTGCGCTCCTTGCGGCGTCCGTTCACCTCGCATTGGGGTAAAGCACGCTCTGCTCGAGCTCACCCGCGGCGAGGTCCGCCGGTGGATCTCAGCTTTCTCTGGGCGCGGCGTCCCTGCGCCACCATGAGCGGTACGGCTTTCAGGCCGAACCGAGGAAACATGTCACCCAACCGGACGATCAATCCACGCCACCGTGGGATCGTCGTGACCAGCCGCGGCGAGTCGAGCACCGTGCGCACCGCAGCGACGACCTCGTCGGGTGCGAGCAGCTTCCCGGAGAACGACAGCGCGGAGGCCGGATCGTCGAGCTTGTCGTGCAGCATCGGTGTCCAGATGCCGTCCGGGCAGATGCACGAGATGTCGATGTCGGTGATACCTGCAAGCCGGAGGTCGGCCATCGTGCTCAGGCTGAAGCCGAGTGCTGCGTGTTTGGACGCCGCGTACACCGCCTCACCGGGCACCGCGGTCAGGCCGGCGAGCGACACGATGTTGACGACGTGACCGCCGCCGTTGCCTCGCATTGCCTCGATGGCCGCAACGGTCCCGTTGATCGCGCCGAGTGCATTGACCTCGATGATCGATCGGCGGGCCACCTCGTCCTGTTCCCAGGCCGGGCCGGTGAGCAGGACTCCGGCGTTGTTCACCCACACATCGAGGCGTCCTGCGCGTTCGACGATCGCGTCGCGCGCGGCTTCCACCTGGGTGTGGTCGCGGACGTCGACGGCAAGGGCTGTGGTGCCGCCGCCGAGTTCGTCGGCTGTGTCCTGGGCAGTTGCGGGGTCGACGTCGGTGACCAGAACTTGGTAGCCGCACTCGACGAGGAGAGCGGCGATCGTCTTGCCGAGACCGCGACCGGCGCCCGTGACAACCGCGCCCGCATGAATGCGGCTCATCGCCGACCGGCCTCGAGATCGCCGTATTCGATACCGCCGTGGACGTAGGTCGGTACGACAGGCCACTGCCGTTTCCGCGGAGCGAGTTCGCTCGACGGCAGGATCTGGAGCCAGCGTGGGTCTGCCGTGCAGGGGTCGGCCAAGGTCTTCTCCTTGATCATCGAATCGTACTGATCGAGAGAATCTTCCAGGGTATTGGCATTGGGGCAGATCTCGCGGCCGTATTGTTCGTGGTACTTGCGCACACCTGGAATCCGCGAGAGTTCTGGTTGCCAGTTGTCCAGGGAGATACCGTTTTCCGACGAGACCCACACGCCGTCCGGAGTGTTGACGACGAGCGAGTGGTTACCGTCGGTGTGGCCGGGTGTCCACAGCAGCGCGATGCCGGGGCCGAGCTCGATGTCGCCGTCGAATGTCACGAATTTCGCCGGGTCCACCCCGCTGAGTCCGCCGTCGACGTACCACGCCCACTGCATGGGGTGCAGCGACTGCAGTGTGGCGAGCTCGCGACTGTGTACCAGCATCCTCGCGTCGCCGAACAGTGGTCGGCGTGGTTCGGTCTCGCCTTCGATGACATCGGTCGAGCCCAAAATCATGCGGGGGTCCTGCACGTGCAGGTGGTCGAAGGTGCAGAAGTCGATGTCGTTCGGCGTCAGGCCGAGCTTCGCAAGCGCGTCACCAGGCTCGTTGTAGTAGTTCAGAACGAGCTTTTCCACGAGATGACCACCGGGAATCCTGTCGATGAGTGTGCGCAGGTTCCGGTAGAACGGAGCTTCGGCCGACCCGTCCGGCACGGTCGGCTCGAATACCAGAGTGCGCGGGGTGCCGTTCCAGTCGTCGTACTGGACGACGATCATCCTGTTGATCATCGAGATCAGGGGCGATGCGGGAACCGATACCGCGTCATGGAATGCGTACTTGACCGGATACGGTGCGGCAGCGATGTCCACCGATTTGATCGCACGGATCCGTCCTTGCGAGATGAAGCGTTCCTTGTATGTCTCCGCTGCATGCCGTACAGCTGCCAGGCGTTCGCCGCGTGGCCAGATCGCGTGGACCCCGTCGAATTCGGGAATCGAGCGTGCGCCGATCGCCGCGAGCGCGTCGTCGGTACTGTCTGCCTGCTTCGCCATCAGTGTTCTCCCCTGAGCCGTGTGGTTCCGATCCAGGGTGCAAGACGTGCAGGAGGAAAACTTGTTTCAATGCGACATTCTCGAGTTGGTGGTGCGGCGGAGTTCCCGGGGGCTCATCCCGTACCAACGTCTGACGGCGTGACTGAGTGAGGCCTGCTCGGCAAAGCCGACGAACTCCGCTACCTGGGCGAACCGCACGTCGTCGGTCGTGATGAGCCGGTGCGCGGTATCGCGGCGGATGTCGTCGAGGACCCTGTCGAAGCTGGTGCCTTCATCGGCGAGCCGTCGCTGCAGTGTTCGGGGATGCATCGAGAGCAGACGCGCGACATGGAGCAGCGTCGGCTGCGTTGCGAGCGTCGTGGCAAGGATCCTGCGAACGTGCACACGCACTTCGTTACCGGGGTCGGTGAAGTTGTCGGTCAGGTATTGAATTGCGAACTGCCGGACTGCCTCGTCGGAGTCGGTGAAGCATTCGTCGAGGACCCTCCGGTCGACGCAGATGGCGGCGACAGGTCGGCCGAACTTCACGTCGCTGCCGAAGAAATCGGTGTATCTGCGGACAGGAGACAGCGGCGGGTGCGGAATCTCGACCGATCGGAGGCCGATCCGTCCGCCGAGGAGCAACTCCGCGATCCGGAAGAAAAGCCCGAGACCCAGCTCGATTCCCTGTCGCGAGTACGCCGACTCCCGCAGGTCCTTGCAGTAGGTCAGTGCGACGACACCGCGACGGTCGTGCGGGTCGGGCTCGACATCCACTCGGAGAGCCGGACTGTGTACGAACAAGAACCGTGATGCGCACTGCAGCGCTGCTGCCACGGTCGACGACTCCTGGATCGCCAGTGCCAACGGGCCGAGGATGCTCAGGTCCTGCACCGCTGCCAGCCTCAGACCGAGGTCAGGGCAGTGGAGTTCGGAGGCTGCGGTGTCGAGCATCGAGTCGTGCGCGTCGATCGGGATGAGTTCGTCGTCGGAGGCGATGAGGTACGGGGACAACTCGAACCGCTTCAACAGTCGCTTCGGGTCGCCGCCGAGTTCTTCGACCAACGACGTGAATCCGCGAAGGCTGGCAGCGCGGATCATCGGGACCCTGCGTGTCAGGGTGAGTTGAGTCCAACGGTTCACAGCAACCCCGCCAGCAGGGCAAGAGACGGATCAACCCCACAATGACGATTTCTCCCACCATGCCGATCGAGGACAATGGCCGGATGGACCCCTCGCACCCTCGCGCCGACGGCCCGCAGCGACGACGCACCTTCAACGCTGCCGACAAGCTCGCCCACCTCGCCGCGTACGAGCAGGTGTGCACGAACAACGGTGGCGGCGCATACCTGCGACGCGAAGGCCTGTACTCATCGCTGATCAGCGAATGGCGCAAACAACGCGACGCCGGCGTCCTCGAGGGCACCAAACCCGGCGACAAGATTGGCAAACTTACCGCCGAGCAAACCGAGATCGCCCGACTCAAGCGTGAGCTCGACCGAGCCAACAAGAAACTCGCGACCACCGAAACGGCCCTACTGATCATGGGAAAAGCACAGTCGCTCTTGGAGCAGATCTCCGAGAGCACGGACGCGGACGAGCCGCGCAAGAAGCGTTGACGACCATCCATCACGAACTCACCAAGTCTGGCGTAACAACAAGGACCGCAAGTAGATTGACAGGAGTAGTGCGATCCACCGCAGGACGCCACAAAACGCGATCTGCGACAGCGGAACCGCCCATGCCCGTTCCACGCACTCCGGAAAACAAACTCACCGACACCGAACGCCGCGCTGTGCTCGAGATGTTGTGCAGCAAGCGGTTCGTCGATCAGGCACCCCTCGAGATCTACGCCCAGCTACTCGATGACGGCACCTACCTGTGCTCGGTGTCGACGATGTATCGAATCCTGCGGGAGAACGCGCAGGTCAAAGAACGTCGTCGGCAAGCGCGTCATCCTGCCCGCACGTGCCCGGAGCTGGTCGCGACAGCACCGCGGCAGGTGTATTCGTGGGACATCACCAAGCTCGCGGGCCCGGTCAAAGGCACCTATTTCGATGCGTACGTCATGGTCGACATCTACTCCCGTTACATTGTCGGTGCACACGTCCAAACCCATGAGTCCGGCTTGCTCGCTGCGGAGATGATGACTGAAGTGTTTGCTGTACATGGGATTCCAAATGTTGTCCATGCAGATCGGGGTACGTCGATGACGAGTAAGACCGTCGCGACGTTGCTCGCGGATCTGGAGGTCACCCGTTCACATTCACGGCCGCGGGTATCGAACGACAACCCGTACTCGGAATCACTGTTCAAGACTCTCAAGTACGGGCCGCGGTGGCCCGAGCGTTTCCTCTCGATCCACCATGCGCGGGACTTCATGGACTCGTTCACCTCGTGGTACAACCACGAACATCGTCATACCGGGATCGGTCTACACACGGCCGCCGATGTGCACTTCGGTCTCGCTGGACAGAAGGCCACCGAACGCGCCGCGGTACTCGCCCGGGCTCGTGTGCAGCATCCCGAACGCTTCGGGACGGTCGAAACCCCGAAAATTTTGGATCTGCCCACCGACGTGTGGATCAACAAGCCCGCGGTCGACACCGACACCGGCGATGTCGAGGACGACTCGGGCGGACCTGCTGCTGATCAAGCAGTCGCGTAACTCCCGTTGGACTCAATCACCTTGACAAGTTCCGGGACCATGACACGAAAGACTAGCTCTGGGGCGCGCAGTCGCATCGTCGACCGGTCACTCATAAGCTGCGGGGCATGAACACACACACGGACGTGAGACCCGGCATGGGTGCTGACGCGACACGGCGGCAGGTCTTCGCGTGGGGCCTGTGGGACTGGGGCTCGGCAGCGTTCAACGCGGTGATCCTCACCTTCGTGTTCTCGGTGTATCTGACCGATGCCGTCGGGGACGATCTTCCCGGGTCGATCTCCGCGAGTACCTGGCTCGGTTGGTCGCTCGGCATCGCAGGATTCGCCATCGCCGTACTCGCGCCCGTGTCAGGGCAGAAGTACGACGCGACCGGACGACGGAAGCGTTCACTGGGGGTTCTGACCTTCGTGACGGTGGTGTTGATGTCCGGAATGTTCTTCGTTCGGGACGACCACAGTTTCCTGTGGCTCGGACTGGTGCTCCTCGGTGCCGGTTCGGTGATCTTCGAACTCGCCAATGTTCCGTACAACGCGATGCTCAGTCAGGTCTCCACCGAGAAGAACATCGGTCGGGTCTCCGGATTCGGCTGGTCCATGGGTTATTTCGGTGGGATCGTGCTGCTCCTGCTGTGCTATACGGGATTCATCGCAGGCGACGGCGACACCCGAGGCTTCCTGTCGATCACCACCGACGACGGACTCAACATCCGGCTGGTGGCGTTGCTCGCTGCAGTGTGGTTCGCGGTGTTCGCCCTGCCCGTGTTGTTCGCAGTGCCCGAGAAGCCCCATCAACGCGCCGACGACGAACGTCGGGTGGGTTTCGTCGAGTCGTACCGTGTGCTGTGGAGCGACCTGAAGGAATTATGGAACGAGGACCGGCGCACCGTGGGTTTTCTCGCGGCGTCCGCCTTGTTCCGTGACGGACTCGCCGGGGTGTTCACCTTCGGCGCTGTCCTCGCTGTCACCGTGTACGAGATCAGCGCCGCCGACGTGTTGTTGTTCGGTGTGGCCGCGAACGTGGTGTCGGCGCTCGGTGCGCTGGCGGCAGGCCGCATCGACGATCGGGTCGGACCGAAGGCGGTCATCGTCGCCTCATTGGTATCGATGATCGGGGTGGGGGCGGTGCTGTTGGTGGTGTCCGGACCGTTGATGTTCTGGATATTCGGACTTCTGCTGTGCCTGTTCGTCGGCCCCGCGCAGTCGTCGGCGCGTACTTTCCTCGTCCGCATCACCCCCGTCGGCCGAGAAGGGCAGATGTTCGGCCTCTACGCCACTACTGGTCGCGCGGTGTCGTTCCTGGCGCCGACGCTGTTCGGATTCTTCGCGTGGTGGTTCGGCGCGGACCGGGCGGGCATCGTGGGACTTCTCCTCGTGCTCGCGTCGGGCCTGGCCGCGCTGCTCGCGGTGCGTGCACCGGAACGCTCAGTCGTTCACTGAGAGTGAGCTGACCACCTGCTCCGCCGCATTGCGGTGGCCCGCTGCGTTGGGGTGCAGTGGGATACCCGGCGAGGTCGGAACGATCCCTTCCATCCACCGCTCGTCGGGGGTGGCGCACGAGTCGTGTCCGATCGTCGACGTGCGAAGGTCCACGAATTCGGCCCCGGCCGCAACGACCTGCTGGGCCATCACCGTGTTGAGCCGGTCGATCTTGGACTGCAGGTACGTGGCGTCCTGCGGCCATATCTGTTGCTCTGGAAAACAGCCACCGTCACGGATCCCCGTCGGGTAGCCGACGAACAGGATGCGCGCGTGGGGTGATCGTGCTCGGATCTCGTCGATGATCGTGCCGTACTCGGGCGCGAACGCATCGATGGCGAGGTCGAACGAATCGGGTCGTTCGGAATTGCTCTCGGCGCAGGACGTACCGTGCGGAGCGGACGCGAAATTGGTGCACGCAATCGCCAACTGCACGAGGCCGATGTCGTTTCCGCCGATACCGACCGTGACCAGGCCGGTATCGGGCCGCAGTGCGTCGTACTGCGGGGGCACGGTGGCCCGCGTGAGGATGGAGATCTGTTGCCCCTGCAGATCCTCCGAGACGGCCCCGCCGCAAGACGCGTCGATGAACTCGTCGACACCGAGTGCGTCTGCGACCAGACTCGGGTAGTTCACCTCGGAGCGTCCGCATTCGGCGCTGGTGCTCTGTGGCGGGATACCGGGACCGGCGACGAACGAATCCCCGAGCGCGACGTATGAGTCGTATGCCGGTTGCGCTGCTGCCGGTGCCACCCCCGCAGCAGCGGCGGCAATTACTGCGAAGGCAGTTGCAGCGAAACGAGATCTGATCGATGAGCAGCGCACGTATCCCCCCGGTGTCCGATCGCTCCATCATGACGGTGCGAGATGGGGCTGTCCAGGGGGAGGGCTGTCACGCTTTGAAGTACACCAATTGGTGGGCGGTGGCGAGCAATGTGTCGCCCGCGCCCCACAGGTGCGCGGTCTGGTCGAAGTAGTTCTTCCCGAATCGATTGCTGCGGGCTGTGGCGAGGATCGGTTGATCCGACTGGGCTTCGATCTCGGCAGCGTTTGCGTGGAAGTAGATCGTCAGGGTCACCGTACCCGCGGGGAGCGCGTGGCCGCGCCGCAGGAACGCACGGGGGTAGAAGACATCGCACAGGGCAGTGAGCGAAGTGAAGTCGAGCGGGCGTGCAGGTTCGTCCCGGACCCAGAGAGTCGAGGTGGAATCGGGGTGCGGGGAGGCGTCTGCACCGGGGATCCGGCCCTCCACGAATCGCATTTCGTAGTTCTTGCCCCACGCCACGAAATCGGGAAACGGGCTGGCGGCGACTTCGTTCGCAGGTGGCGCGCTGGGCATCGGAAGTTCGGTCGCCTCCCAGGTGTCCTTGCGGTTGCCGAACACGGCGGTGGCGGTGGTGGTGACGGCCCCGTCCTGGGCCAGCTCGATCAGCCAGTGCTGGCTCGAACGATTGGTGCGCACCGGCCGGGCGACAACCTCGAACTCGCCGTAGGCGATCGCTGCTGCGAAGTTGACCGTCAGCGACAGCGGAGTCCCGAGAACCTCGGGATGAAGCCGGACGGCCTGCAGCATCGTGGCGGCCGTGACACCTCCGAACGGCCCGACCATGTTCGCGTACGCGGGGTGGGTGCTTCCGGTGTAGCGACCCGCATCGATGGCGGTGAGCTCTACAGCGGAGTCGAAGACGTGGACGGCGTTCTCGGTTTCGGGCATGACGTCATGAAACCAGAGTCGGCGGCGCTCCTCGATTACCGCCCGGGTAAGTGCGTTGGCGGGTGTGGCACATAGTCACTGCCACGGCGTGGCGCACAGTTCCTGACGTGCCTTGTTCCAGAACGGGGTGAGCTCGACCGACCCGGCGTCCGGGTGGGCGCGTTGCCCCAGCTCGATGAATTCGAGGACCGTCATTCCCGCCGTGCGCGAGTACACGCATGCTTGCAGGGCGAGCTCGGCCGCGTCCGCGAAGGGCAGGGAGTTGCCCCACGGCCCGAGGTCGGTCGAGTCCACGAATGTGTCGAGATCCGTGCCCCGACGATTGTATTCGAGCTGGGTTTCGTAATCACAGGGCTTGCGGAACAGGGCGGTGCAGGTCGTGGAGCGACCGTCCAGGACGAACGCGCTGTCGTCGAGGGTGCGTTGAGGTGGGTTCTTCGGCCCGTCCCACGCAATGAAGAACGCTGCCACCGCAGCCGCGATCAACACAACCAGCAACAGCGCGCCTCGTTTCATGGGGATCTCCTCACCGGCAGTTCCTCATCGACGTTGTCCCACCTGGGCGCTGATGGCGGCCGTGACGGCGCCGGGAGCCTCGTCCGGGATCCAGTGCGACACTCCGTCGAGGACCTCGAAGGTGTAGTCGGCGTCGACGTGGTCGCCGCAGAGTTCCGCGGCGAACCGGCCGACCGCAGCATCGCCGGTGCTCCAGACGTAGGTGGTGGGGACCTTCACCGGCGGGAGATCGCCGGTGCCTGGGGTCATCGCCCGGTACCAGTTGAGGGTGGCGGTGAGCGCGCCCGGTAGGCGGAGCACGCGCACGTATTCGTCGATTGCGTCGATGGCTACTCCTTCGCCGTAGAGGGCGCGCAGTCGGTGCGCGTCGTCGGCGAGCAGGACGTGCTCGGCCTTGCCGGCTTCACGGAACAGGGAGAAGTACGTCGAGCGGGCTTTCTGGTCGTCGTCCTCGCGTAACGCCAGGCCGAACGCAGCCAGGTGCGGGATCGACAGCGCGGTCAGTGATCGCACCCGCGCGGGGTGATGTGCAGCCACGTGCCATGCGACCGACGAACCCCAGTCGTGTCCGACGATGTGTGCGTCGTCCACACCGAACGCATCGAGAATTCCGAGAACATCCGCGCGCAGGTGATCGATCCTGTACTCCGCGACCTCGGTCGGTCGGGCGCCGGGGGAGTAGCCGCGCTGATCGGGTAGCAGCACCCGCATGCCGTTGCCGGCAAGCTCCTCGGCCACCGCGTTCCAGCAACGCGACGTCTGGGGAAAACCGTGGAGCAGTACGATCGGCGGCCCGTCGGCCGGGCCCGCGAACCGGACGTCGAAGGTCAGATCGCCGAGCCTGACGGCAGTGGACTCGAATCCTGCTGAATCGAACGCTGCTGTTTCGGGCACCCTTCAACGGTACGTCCCGAAGTCAGTCGTGGAGCGGATTCCACGCGGCCATTCCGAGCATGATCAGGCGCATCTGCTTCTCACCGCGGTTGAGGACCTCGGCTTCGGCGGCGCGACCGGGTTCGACGGCGAGTAGGTCCAGCACCACCTCGAACATGGAGGTGACGAGCAGGTTGGCGGCCATCTCGAGATCGTCGGTCTCCCATGCGGCGAGCTGGGGGATGCGGGCGAGGTCGACCGCGAGTTCGCGGGTGAGCAGGCGGAGTTCGACGGTGAAGGCCCGCGCCACTTCCGGGTGACCGCCGTGACGTTCGCGTGCGAGGAATCGGAATGCGGGCTCGTGGTCGCGCACCTGCGCGAGCAGTGCGGCCAGCGATGCCTGTGCATTGGACGGTCCTGGATTGCGACGTGCGTCGCGCAGGACCGAGCGGAGCAACCGCATCGTGTCGTCGGCGAGTGCGACGCCGAGTTCTTCCATCGATGCGAAATGCCGGTAGAACGCGGTCGGCACGAGGCCGACTGCGCGGGTGACCTCACGCAGGCTCACGCTCGCGAAGCTGCGATCCGAGGACAGCTCGAGTGCGGCGTCGAGGATTGCCTGGCGGGTGCGTTCTTTGCGTTCGGCCCGGCTGGTCGGTTCGGGGGCGGGGGCTACGGGCACGCCCCGAGTGTAGGCAGACCGGGCGCTCCGAGATCGTGCCGCCCCCGCCGCGAGTGTTACTGGCGTCACATCAGGGTTGACAGCGTTCGGTCCGAACCTGTCACACTGGACTCAGTGTACGAATGTGCACTGAATGGACGCCTCCGCATCGGAAGGTTGGAAATCATGACTGTGAGCGCCGCGCCGAGCCGTGTCCCACTTCGGGTCGGAGTCAGAAAACTGCTCTTCGGAGCACTTGGTGCACTCTCGACACCGCACCACCCGGACCGTTACCTCGAACTCGCCGACCCGCTGCTCACGACGGTCGCCAACCGCGCCCGGATCACCAGTATCGATACAAGTGTGCACGGATCGACGACGCTGACCCTGCGTCCCGCACGGCCCTGCCGGTTCGAGCCGGGCCAGCACATCCAGCTCGCCGTGGTGATCGACGGGGTACGGCACGTGCGCACGTTCTCGCCGGCGATCGTGCCGGGATCGCGCGATGTGGTGCTCACCGTCGGTGTACGGCCGGGTGGACTGGTATCGGGTCATCTTGCGGAACACGCACGGCTGGGCGACGTCGTCGAGGTCGGTGACGGCGCAGGGAGCTTCGTACTCCCCGAATCGCGGCCATCGCGTCTGCTGATGATCAGCGGCGGTTCCGGTATCACCCCGGTGCTGTCGATGGTGGGGTCGCTCGCTTCCGAAAGTGGCACGAGTGCAGTGACGTTCGTGCACTACGCGCGTACCTCGGCGCACGTACCCCGCCGCGCGGAGCTCGACGCATTGGCATCGCTGCCCAACGTCGAGGTCGTGCTCGCTCACACGCGCGGCGAGGGTGGACACCTTCACGGACGGTTCGAACGCGCACACCTCGACGCAGTCGCGCCGTGGTTCGCCAGCACTCCGGCCTACGTGTGCGGGCCGTCCGGCCTGGTCGAGAGCGTCCGTGACCTCTACGCCGAAGCCGGATCCTCGGATCTGCTGCACACCGAAATATTCACGCCGCCCACGTACGTCGTCGACCCCGACGACGCGTCCGGCTCGGTGTCGTTCACCGCATCGGGAATCGTTGCAGCCAACACGGGGGCCACAGTCCTCGAACAGGCCGAGAATGCCGGACTCGCGCCGGAACACGGCTGTCGCATGGGAATCTGCCATACCTGTACGGCGATCCGGAACTCCGGATGCACACGTGACGTGCGCACGGGTGACCTCGATTCCGAACCCGGTGCGCGCATTCAGATCTGTGTCAGTGCACCGGTCGGCAACGTAGCCGTCGAACTCTGACAACGAAGCGAACTTTCCAACCAGAGAAAATGGAGGACAGCATGTTCGGTTTGACTATTCCGTCGATTCCGTTCCTGCCGTTTCTGTCGGGTGGTCGCACGCAGGTCGTGGCGGATCCGATAGTCCTGAGCCGCGATCAGGTCGACGAGATCGGCCGCGAGTTGGATGAGTTGCGGGAACGTACCGTTGCATCCCTCGGCGCCGAGGACCGTGAATACATCTACCGGATCATCAAAACCCAGCGTGGACTCGAGGTGGCCGGCCGCGGCCTGCTGTTCCTCGGTTTCTTCCCTCCGGCGTGGGTGGCCGGGGTGGCTTCGCTCAGTGTGTCGAAGATCCTCGACAACATGGAGATCGGCCACAACGTCATGCACGGCCAGTACGACTGGATGCGTGAGCCGTCGCTGAACTCCCGCACTTTCGAGTGGGACACCGTGTGCCCGTCGGATCAGTGGCGGCACTCGCACAACTACATGCATCACACCTACACCAACATCGTGGGGAAGGACCGTGACATCGGGTACGGCATCCTTCGGATGGATCCCGCGCAGAAGTGGCACCCGTATTATCTCGGAAACCCCGTGTATGCAACGGTTTTGATGTTGCTCTTCGAATGGGGTGTCATGTTCCACGACGCGGAAGTGGAGCGAATCGTCTCGCGTGAGCGGAACTGGCGCGACCTGGTCCCGCTGGCAAAGGGCTGGTGGCGCAAGGTGCGGCGTCAGGTGGTCAAGGACTACGTCGCGTTCCCGTTGTTGAGCGGTCCGATGTTCGTTCCGACGTTGGTCGGTAATGCGACCGCCAACCTGGTCCGCAACGTGTGGACGTTCTCGATCATCTTCTGCGGTCATTTCCCGTCGGGTGTGCAGTCGTTCTCGAAGGACGAGACCGTGAACGAGACGCGTGGCGAGTGGTACGTGCGCCAGATGCTGGGGAGCGCGAACATCAGCGGCACCCCGCTGTTCCACATCATGTCGGGCAACCTGTCGCACCAGATCGAACACCACCTGTTCCCGGATCTGCCCGCACACCGGTACCCGGAGTTGGCCCCGCAGGTCCGGGCGCTCTGTGAGAAGCACGGATTGCCCTACAACACAGGTGGCCTGTTCGCGCAGGTTTCCTCCGTCTGGAAGAAGATCTTCCGGTTCGCCCTTCCGCCGGCCCTGGTGCCGCCGGAGCCGGAGACGACGGTGCTCATCGACCGTTCGCCGAGTCCCGAGCGAAGCTCCGAGACGGCGGGTACTCTCGCGCGGGACAACGCGTGAGGGGATCCGGCATGGTTGGAAAATTCGAGCGGAACAAGGACGTCATCCAGGAGGTGACCGAATCGACGGCGACGCATGTCGGCGCAATCGCGAGCATCATCGCCGGCGCGGTCCGCGACGTGACCCGCGAGATCGGTGACCTGATCACCGAAGGGATCGAAATGCGCGAAGCCTCGCGGAAGGCGCGCAATGATCACCGCAGTGACGAAGTCTTCGACGAGAAGGACGACGACTTCGGCGAGAAGTAAGCAGGACAGACGGAAAGCTCGCAGCCCTGGTGGATGACCACCAGGGCTGCGAGCTTCACAACTCTTCCGCGAGCTTCGTCAGATGACGCCGAGGGCGAACATCGCGTCGGCAACCTTCACGAAGCCGGCGATGTTGGCGCCGTGCACGTAGTCGCCCGGCTTGCCGTACTCGGCAGCGGTCTCGATGCAGCGACCGTGGATGTCGCGCATGATGCCCGCAAGGCGCTCATCGGTGTAATCGAAGTGCCACGAATCGCGCGACGCATTCTGCTGCATCTCCAGCGCGGAGGTGGCGACGCCACCGGCGTTGGCAGCCTTACCGGGAGCGAAACGGACGCCCGCCTCGCGGAACACGGAGATACCGCCCGGAGTGGTCGGCATGTTCGCGCCCTCGGCGACGACCTTGACACCGTTCTCGACGAGGGTCTTGGCGGCGGTCTCGTCGAGCTCGTTCTGGGTGGCGCAGGGGAGTGCGACATCACACGGGACGGTCCAGATGTTGCCGTCGGCGAAGAACTCGGCACCGGTGCGCTCTTCTGTGTACTCGCAGATGCGGGCGCGACGGACTTCCTTGATCTCCTTGAGGAGAGCGAAGTCGATGCCGTCCTTGTCGTAGATGTAGCCCGAGGAATCCGACGCCGCGACGACCTTGCCGCCGAGCTGGTGGATCTTCTCGATCGCGTAGATCGCGACGTTGCCGGAACCCGACACCACAGCGGTCGAACCCTCGAGGGAGTGGCCGCGGGCCTTGGCCATCTCCGCGACGAAGTACGCGACGCCGTAGCCGGTGGCTTCCTTGCGGACCTGCGACCCGCCCCAGGTGAGGCCCTTGCCCGTGAGGACACCGGACTCGTAGGAGTTCGTCAGACGCTTGTACTGGCCGAACAGATAGCCGATCTCGCGTCCACCGACGCCGATGTCACCCGCGGGAACGTCGGTGTACTCACCGATGTGGCGGTGCAACTCGGTCATGAACGACTGACAGAAGCGCATGATCTCCTGCTCGGAACGACCCTTGGGGTCGAAGTCCGAGCCGCCCTTGCCGCCGCCGATGGGCAGGCCGGTGAGAGCGTTCTTGAAGATCTGCTCGAAGCCGAGGAACTTCACGATGCCGAGGTTGACGCTCGGGTGGAAGCGCAGCCCGCCCTTGTAGGGGCCGAGCACGCTGTTGTACTGCACACGGAAACCGCGGTTGACGTGCACCTGGCCGTTGTCGTCGATCCACGGCACGCGGAAGATGATCTGCCGCTCGGGCTCGCAGAGACGCTCGATGAGCCCGGAATCGAAGTAGGACGGGTGACGTTCCAACACTACGTGCAGAGACTCGAACACCTCGGCCGCAGCCTGATGGAACTCGGGTTCGCCCGCGTTGCGGGCCTTGACCTGTTCATAGATCTCTGCGATGCGGTCCGAGGTCGACACGCCCACCTACCTGACTGTGAGAAGACTGTTACACCGTATTTACGTCGTGAACTATAGGTGCCGAGCACTACTGTCTGGTAATCCGGTCCCCTTGTGCGAGAAGGAACACAGCTGTCGCGGCAGGTGGAAAACATGGCCTGAGCGGCAATCGGAGTGGCAGAACAGGACGCGTGTTCTCGATCGTGCGGCAGCCCGAGCAGCGCATGCGATGCTACCGACGCCGTCGTCCAGGTGTCCTGGTTCCTCGGACCGATGCACGGCTGTGACCAGGGGCGGACCGGTCAGCGAAGTACCGCGGGGCCGAGGAACTCGCACGCGCGCAGGGCGAGGGCGATGTCGAGTGTGCTGTGGTTCGACAGACCCGTGGCGGGGTCGCCGAGCGTCTTGCCGATCCGGTACTTCACGGTGTTGCGATGCAGATTCAGACGCTGTGCGGTGTGGAGGTGGCTCTCCCCGGTCTCGAAGTACGTGCTCAACGTCTTGCGCAGGTCTGCGGCCTGGGCTGTGTTCTCGGCGAGCGGGCCCAATACTTCCCCGACCCACGCCCTACTCGAGTCGAGGTGTGCCGCCAGGAACGAGATCACCGCGACACCCCGGTCACCGAAACCGATGATCGGGCCGGTGGAGGTGTCGGGAAGACTCGCGACCGTGTGCGCTGCACGGGCTTGCTCGTGCGAGCGACGGAATCCGGCGGCGCCTCCGGCAGCGAGGCCGAGGACCGCACGGAAGCCCGGGCTCCCGGGTACCGAGGTGGACAGTTCTGCGGTGTCGATGTGGGGGCGCCGGCGTCCGAACGGTAGCCAGGCCCACATCGTCGCCCGGTCGACGGCAGTGAGGATGGGGGCCGATTCCGTACCGAGATGGCGTGCGATGTCGCGGACATATCGATCGAGCCGGGGAAGATCGTTGTCACTGCTGTCGGTCGACCAGGCGATGACCGCGACGTGGAGTCGTTCGAGGCGATAGCCGGTCTCGGTTTCGAAAGCACTGGTCTCGGCCGGATTGCCGGCGAGCATGCCGTGGATGGTCGACGATTGGACATTTCCCTGCGCGCCGATCCACCGTCGTCGTTCCTGCTCGTATGCACTGAATACGTACAGCGTGATGGCGTCTATGTAGCGGTAGAGCACTCCCGAGATGTGCTTGAGTGCGGCCATGGCCTCGGGGCCCGGCAGGCCACATGCGTCGATCTCGTCGTAGCACGCCTTGAGCATGTAGTCCTGGCCCATGTGGTACGCCCGTACCAGAGAATGCGACGGTACTTCCCGTTGGGCGAGGCGCAATGCGTATTCCACGGCAGCCGTCGTCGGTTGCAGATGCTCGACCGGAATGTTGTTGGCGAGGACATGGATGATCGTCGAGACATTGCCCTGCACGCTTGCCTCGAGCAGTTCGACCAGCTGGGGATCATCGTCGAGTCGATCGATCTCTCTGGCCAGGAGCACCGTGATCTCGCGGACCACATCGGCCGATCGGGCATCGAGTCGGTGCGCGATATCGGCAGCGATGGCCACGAGCTCGGCCGGGGCGGGGTGGCCTAGCGGCGATGCTGTCGGTCCGTCGGCAGCAGTCAACGACGTGTCCCTCCTGCCTGTCGTAGGTGGCGTAGCGCGGATCCTGCTGCGTTGTATCCGCACATCCCGTGGGCACCCGCGCCGGGAGGCGTCGACGCCGAGCACAGATACACCCCGTCGATGCCGGTGCTGTACGGGTCGCGGGCTATTCGCGGGCGGAACACCACCTGCAGGTCGGCGTTGGCGCCGCCGATGATGTCACCGCCCACCTGATTGGGGTTGTCGCCGGAAAGGTCGGCCGGGGAGTGTGCGGACTGCGCGACGATGCGATCGCGGAATCCGGGTGCGAATCGTTCGATCTGCTCGACGATCGCGCCGGTCGCATCGCCGCTGAATCCCGCAGGCACGTGGGCGTACGCGTACACGGGGTTGAGCGACCCCCGCGAACGAGTCGAGTCGGCGACATACTGCTGGCCGAGCAGGACGAACGGCCGGTCCGGCATCCGACCCATGGTCACTTCACGCTCTGCCAGGGCGATCTCGTCGAAATCCCCGCCCAGGTGGACGGTGCCCGCCCCGGCGCATGCCGGGTCGGACCACGGAATGGGTCCGTCGATCGCGAAGTCCACCTTGAACGCGCCGGGAGCATGACGGAACTTTCCGTACGCCCTCGCGACCCGCTTCGGAAGCGCCGACCCGAGGATCGTCAGCGCTGCTCCAGGCGCGATATCGAGCAGGACCACGTCGGCGGTGGGAATGTCTGCGGAGCTGCGTACATGCACTCCGGTGTGTATCTTGCCTCCGTGTTCGGCGAGCATGGCCGCGAGCGCCCGGCCGATCGCGGCGGAACCGCCCTCGGCCACCGGCCATCCGTAGCGGTGCCCGGCTGCGGTGATCATCAGGCCGACCGCGGAGGTCGCCGGCCGGTCGAGCCGATGGTAGGCGTGCGCGGCGACGCCACCGAACAGCGCGCGACCCTGCCGCGTCCGGAACCAGCGGGCGGCGACGGTAGCGGGGGCCAGTGCGCGCGGGCCGAACGCCGCGAGCCGCAGCGGATGCCGGGGGACGTTGAGCACCGGCCGCATGAGATCGGCGGCCAGATCATCGAATCCCGCGGCGAGATCGGAGAACATGCGGTGCCACCGAGGCCCGTCGTCACCGAGGCCTGCAACGGTTTCTTCCAACGAGCGGTGCAACAATGCCGCGTCGGTTCCGTCGAGGGGGTGAGCGCAATCGACTTCGGGCCACCGCCACCGCAGACCGTAGCGCTCGAGGGCGAGGGTCTGCAGGTACGGCGAACCGGCCCCCATCGGGTGGAAGGCAGAGCAGTGGTCGTGGATCAGACCGGGCACGGTCAGCTCACCCGACCGAGTGCCTCCACCGATGTCGTGGGCGGCCTCGAGGACCTGAACGTCCACACCGTTCTGTGCGAGGTGGACGGCGGCAGCAAGCCCGTTGGGACCGCTACCGACCACGACCGCGGTGCTCATCGACGAGTCTCCTTGCTGGGCGCTGCGGGGCTGGGCGTTTCAGGACGATGACGCATCTTCGGTTCGGTCAGTGTCCCCGGGTCGGTGAGTGCGCGCTCGACGTCCACGTCGATCGTCCAGGACACGTTCACGGGGATAGGGCCGTTCGGCAGCCACGGCTGTTCCGCGATGGCATCGGCGACCTCGAAGGTGCCTCGCTCGACGACGCCGAGCGCTGCATCGATCACCTGGTATTCCTGGGTGCTCTTGTGGATGGGTTGCGATTCGACCCATGTCACGAGAAACTCGCCGGGAGCGAAGTTGCAGCGCCGTTGGATCGCATCGATCAGACCCTTGCTGTGGAAGTGCCCGTCGCCGAAGTTGAACGCAACGACCGAGTTGCAGGAGAATTCGGCTTCGCGCAGCGTGTAACGGTCGATATCGTCTCCGAGTTTACGCAGCATCAACGACAGCAGGCCGCGACCTTGACTGTGCAGCGAACGGAACCCCAGCAGCTGATGCATCACGATGTCGGCCCCCTGAGGGGAATACATCGACAGCAGCTGGGTGCGGGTGTTCGCGGCGGGACGGACGATGTGCTTCTCGAGTTTTTCCTCGGCGCCGGGAGCGAATGCCCACAGACCCGTTGCCCAGTTTCCCGAGTACTGCCGCATCGACGGCAGGAAACTGACGAGGTCGGGGCGCACGTTTCCCAGGATCGGGAAGAAACACAGCGCGGCCGCGATACCCACGGTCAGCCACGGCGACGACATGTCGCCCAGGCCGAAGCCGGACTCGTTCGGGTGACCCCAGAAGAGGAAGACCGTCAGATACGCGAACAGTAGATTCCATTCGAGTGGCACCGCGAGTGGGAAGGTCGAGGCGATGAACAAGTGGAACGCGACCATGAGCAGGACCGCGAACAGCGTCACGGTGCGGTCCGTCGAGAACAGCAGGATCAGCGGCGTCACGATTTCGACGAGAGTGCCGAGGATGTGCCCGACTCCGCCCGCGACCGGCGAGGGACGCAGGTCGTTCGGATAGTTCCTGTAGTGCAGGCGCTTGATGGTCTTGGATGCCAGCCACGGTGTGTTGCTGATCATCGGCGGGATCACCCGCGCGAAGTGATGGCCGAACTTCGACACACCCGCGCCGACCCACACGACGACGATGAGCAGTTTCGCGGCGACGATCATGTCGACGAACGGCAGGACCGCGAAGAACACCATCGCGGGCAGATACTGCTCGCCGCGGGCCGCCAGGAAGATCACCTTGTCTCGGAGGCCGATGAGCACCAGCAGGGCGATCACCGGGACAACGAGCCACGGTCGGATCAGGCCGCTGTTCTCTGCGGACACCGCGTCGAGCGATGCGCTACTCACGCCGGGAAGCGTGATGGCGACGAGCATGCTGACCAGGAGAGTCGCGTAGACGACCACGTCGAATACTGTGCGGGTGTCGCCTGCTGTACCGGGAACCTTGCCGGGCCAGGGTGGGAGCCGGATGGTCTCCGGCCGGAGCCAGTACCGGAACCCTCCGGTCATGGGCTTGAAGTGTCCGGCGAGCGGCCCCCACGACCCTGCAACGCCGAGCGTTTCCAGCAGCGCTGTCCACAGCACGAGTTTCTGGTAGACGATCGGTTCGTTCCACCACGACGCGACGTCGAACCACTCCAGTCCCGACGTAAGTGTGGCGATCGCGGTGCCGGCGCCGACGTACAGGACGAGCAGTTTGACGATGTAGATGGTGTGCACCATCTTCGGAGTGCCGAATCCGTAGTCGACCCAATGGGTTGCCGTCACACGGAGGCGGTCGAGTAGGGGACGGTCGAGGAATGTATCGGGGTCGACGGCGGGAGGAGTCCCGGTCTTGAATCCCATGGCGTACTCCTGGGTTCGTTGTCTGGGCAGGGGGGATCGCCTCGGGTGCGTCGAATCGACGACCGAGTCGGGGGAGTGCGGTCAGAGAGCCGGGACGCTGCGGTGTGTGCGGCGGAGTTCCGGTTTGTCGATCTTGCCGACCGGATTGCGCGGCAGTGACTCGACGAGGTGCAATTCGGCGGGAATCTTCACGCGTGTCAGCAGGCCCGCAATGTGGTCGAGTAGTTCGGTTTCGGTGACTTCCTGATCCGGGTAGGTCACGACATACGCGACGGGAACCTCACCGTACGTATCGTGGGGCGCGCCGATCACGGCGCATTCGAGGACGGCCGGATGGGCAGCCAGTGCGTTTTCGATCTCCTTGGGATACAGGTTTTCCCCACCGCGGATGATCATGTCCTTGATGCGGTCTACGAGTGTGAGGTAGCCGTCCTCGTCGAGGCGGCCCACGTCGCCGGTGTGCAGCCAGCCGTCGACGACGGTGTCCCGCGTGTCGTCCGGCCGATTCAGGTATCCGCGCATCACGTTGGGGCCCTTGATGATCACCTCGCCGATCGTGCCGGTGGGCAACAATGCGCCGCCGGGCCCGGCGATCGCGATCTCCTGGCCGGGCAGCGCCGGACCGACCGTGCCGGGTTTGCGCGGGCCGTCGATCGGATTACAGGCGGACGCGCACGTTCCTTCGGTCAGACCGTATCCCTCCACGACGGCGAGATCGAACCGCTGCTCGACCCGGTCGAGTAGCTCATTCGAAATCGGTGCGGCACCGCATATTCCGAATCGCAGCGACGAAGTATCGGCGGCCGGATCGCTCGGCTGGGATACGAGGAGTGCATAGATGGTGGGGACCGCCGAGAAGTATGTGGGCCGCAGGCGCGCGACGTCCTCGAAGAAGCGGTGGGGTGAGAACTTTCCGGTGATGGTGAGTTGCGCTCCCGCCGCGATCGGAGCGAGGAAACTGACCGCGATGGCGTTGACATGGAAGAGCGGAAGGATCAGTAGGCAATGGTCCTGCGCCGTCAGTTGGAGATGGAGGCGGAACGAGGACGCCATGAAAGCCAGGTTGCCGTGTGTGAGCTCGACACCTTTGGGGCGTCCTGTCGAACCCGACGTGTAGATCAGCAGGGCTGTATCGTTTGCGGCCGGCCGGTGCTCGAAGCGGTCTGGAGGCGGTTCGGTGGCGATGTCGTCGACCGGGATGGTTGCGCGATCCGCACTCGGTGCTACGGCGCCTTCGTTCAGGACGAGGACGGCGCCCGAATCCTCGATCTGGTATCTGGCCTCGGCTTCGGTGAACAAGGGATTGATCGGTGTGGCGATCGCGCCGATGCGCCATGCCGCCATCAGTGCTACCAGGAGCTCGGCGCGGTTGGGCAGCATCACGGCGAGTACGTCACCGGCATCGAGCCCCCGGTCGCGTAGCTGCGCAGCGAACGCGTCCACACGATCAGCGAACTCGCGGTAGCTCAGATCGGTGTGGTCGTCACGGACGCATGGAGCGTCACCGCGCTCTGTCAGGTGGTTCCACACCAGATAATCGATATTCGTCATGCCTGAATCACCTTTTCATCGTTCTGTGATTCACGACACTATGCGGGTTCGGGGTGGCGGAGAATGGCCCAGCGGGCTCAGCTTCGATGCGGCCTTTGTCCTCCGGAGACAAAAGCCCGTCGCGCCGCACAGTGTGACAGCGGCAGCAGATTCGCGTGTTCGGTCACATCTTCTCGCCCGGTAGCCGTGCAGCCTGCTCGACCCAGGAGCGGAGCCGGTCCTCATCCGGTTCGTCGTCCTCGTAGATGTCGAGGTAGCGAACCTCGTCGTGCTTTGAGGCTTTCGGCGGGACGGGATCGAGTGACGTCCCCCGGAAGAATTGCACCTGCACGTATTTGGTGAAGCAGCGGAACGACAGGAACCAGCCATCGCCCTCGATGCCGTAGAACGGTTGGTTCCACTTGACGGCCTTGTGGACCTCGGGAACCGCGGAGACGATGAGGGCGTCCAAGCGTTCGCCGAGATCGCGTTTCCACTCGGGCATGGCCTCGATGTAGGCCGCAACGGGGCGGTTTCCCTCGCCCTTGGGGATCTGCGGGTTGCCGCCCGAGAGTAGCCTCGGAGCCGCGTCGTTCTTCTTGCGGTCGATCATGGAATCCTCCTGCTCGTCGTCGATCTCGCCGGTCCGCCGAACCTACGCATTACATTGCGTCGACCTCCCGCTCTCGATACTCCCGTGGGGAAACGCCGTGGAAGGTTGTGAATGCACGGCTGAAGTTCGACACTTGCGTGTAACCGACCCGGCCCGCCACAGCACTGGGTTTCGCGCCGCCCGCGAGAAGGTCGCGGGCGATACGCATGCGGGCGGCGTGCCGCCAGCTCGCGAACGGCATTCCGGTCTCGAGTCGGAAGGCCTCGTGGATATCGCCGGTCACGTCGAAGGTCGTGCTCTCCACGCTCGTGCCGATCCGGCGGAGGAAGTCGGTCGCCGCGTCCCTGGCCTGCCTTGTCTTGGGCATCGGCACGGTTCGGGCGCGCTCCACTGCCAGCCGATCGCCGAACACGTCGAGGATATGCCGGGGGTCGTAACCGGCGGGCCGCAGCGCGGTGTTGGTGCTCACCGAGCAGTAGAGCAGATATGTGTCCCACGCTTGCGGGAAATGCGCCCTGAGTGGACCGGGAAGCCGCACGTCGTCCGCACCCAGCACGCCGATGGGCAAGGAGAGTGAGTTCTCGGGCAGGCCGGTCTCTCTTTCGACGCCGGCAGGCAACCAGATGGTGTCGCCTCTCATTCTCGGGTAGGTGGTGTCGCCGACTCGCGCCCACCCCGTGCCCCGGTATATCCAGGTCAATACGTTGTATGGGGCGACTCTCGGTGTGTTCCGGGCTGCGGGGACAGTGCGCGGCGGGGCCGGTGCATCGTCGAGCAGGTTCACGAGTGCTCCGGCCTGACGATCTGCCACGACACGGCGAGAGGAGCGCGCGTCTGTCGCGGCGGTTACCTTCCCCGCGTAGTCGCGGGGTGTCATTCCGTGGTGTTCGCGGAAGGCGCGGGTGAAGCCGTTGCGGGTCGCGTACCCGGTGCGCGCGGCGACCTGGCCGACCTCGTACCCGGCCGCGAGGAACTCGCGTGCGGCTGCGAGTCGGCACAAAGTCCGCCACCGCGCGAATGTCATGCCGGTCCGGCTCGAGAAATCGCGACGTAATGTGTTGGGGCTGCACGCTGCCAGGGCTGCCCACTGCTCGACGGTGTAGTCGAGCGCCGGGTTCCGCACCAGTTCCAGCGCCACTCTTCGTGCTGCCGTAGTCCGCGGTATCGGCGGGTAACGCCGGGCGTTGCCCATGACCGTGTGCTGCGGGACGTTCGGACCGGACCGGGTGAGCACTTCGACGAGATCGTTCGGCGAGACCTGTTCGTAGGTCGTGTACGCGTGGGCGAAGTGTGCAATCAACCATTCGCGCCAGGCGTCCTCCACGGTGAACCGCGCGACGTGCACCGGTGCGCCGGGGACCGCATGGGGCGAGATCCAGGTGGGGAAGGCCAGGGAACCGGGTTCCGTCCACATGCGGTGGTCGGAGCCCGGGGGAAGCCAGATGCCTGTTCCGGCGTCGACCCGGTGCTCCTGGCCGTTCGCGAGCCGCACATGTGCCTGACCGGTATGCACCCACATCATCACGTGTTCGCGCGCATCCCGAGGCTCGCGTGTGTAGCACGCGGGTATGGAAGGTGGGTTTCTGGTGATCATCGTCATTCCGGGGTGGTGGATTCACTGATAACAACTGGGGAGTCTACGCACCCTTTTCGAGGGTAGGCTCACCTAATCTTTCCGTCGTGCGCGCCCACAGCGCGCCCTGAACGCTGTCGAGCACTACACGGAAGGACCCTCGCACCATGCCCAAGACGTCGCGCGGTACCACGATGCACCCCATCAGCCTGCGCGAGGTGAACGTGGTCCGCACGTCCGATCTGACCCCTGGAATGCGCCGCGTGACGCTCGCCGGACCGCAGCTCGATGCGTTCACATCGGACAACGGTCTCGACCAACCTGCCTTCCGGACCGACGGTTTCGACGACGAGATCCGCTTGGTCTTTCCTCATCCGGGACAGTCCGAGCCTCTCCTTCCGGTGCAGATCGAGGGCAGCGTGCGTCCGGCCGACGAGGGACGAGTGCTGAGCAGGGCATATACCGTGCGGCGTTGGGATCCTGCGAGGGGTGAGCTGGATGTGGATTTCGTCAAGCACGGCACCGGCGTGGCCACGACCTGGGCGGAGCGCGCGGAACCGGGCGACGGCATCCACTTCTTCGGCCCGTGAAGATGCTGAACCAGGATCTGCGACGGCTCAACAACGGGCACCGTCACTCGGCCGGTCGATACCGTGATGATCGCCCAGGACGCTCACGTCTTTGCGGGGATCCTGCGCGACAACCTCACTCTCGCCGCACCGGCGGCCACCGACGACGAAGTGCACGAAGCGCTCGAAATCACCAGCGCAGCCGCGCTGCTCAGCGATCTGCCGGAAGGTCTGGACACCGGGCTCGGTGCGGCCGGTCACGAACTGACCGCCTCCCAGGCGCAACAGATCGCGTTGGCTAGGGTCGTGCTGGCCGACCCTGTGCTGGTGATCTTCGACGAGGCCACCGCCGAGGCGGGCTCCGCGCACGCCGACCTCCTCGACCGTGCCGCCGAGGCAGCTCTGTCCGGCCGGACAGGGCTGGTGATAGCGCACCGGCTCTCACAGGCCGCCAACTGTGACCGGATCATCGTCATGGACCATGGCCGGATCATCGAGACCGGCACCCACATCGACCTGCTCGCGGCGCGGGGCGGATATGCGCGATTGTGGGACGCATGGTCGGCGGGGCAACCGCCCCGGCAGGACCCGAACACCAGGACCCGAACACAGTGCCCCCGGCAGGACTCGAACCTGCGACCTAGAGATTAGAAGGCTCTTGCTCTATCCAGCTGAGCTACGGGGGCGCGGCCAAAATCTTAACGGGGCCGCGCCGGGTGACTGCGGGGAGGGTCTGGCTCATCCTGTGTGAGATGGCCCGGATTCCTCGGAATCATCGGCGGTGCCCATCGCGACGTCGCTTCCCGGTGACGGTTCGGCGTCGGTTTCGTCGATCACGTCCACCTTGCCGGTCTGCAGCCTCTGCATCACATGGTCGATCCCGATACCCAGTACCACCGCCACGCAGATCGAGACGACGGCGCCGAGTAGCGGTTGCTCGTGGAAGAAGCCGCCCACGAGCCGTCCCATCATCGACGAATACACAGCCCAGGTGATTCCTCCGATGATCGTCAGCGGCACGAACTTCTTCCTCGGGTACCGCGTCGCTCCGGCCGTCATGTTCACGGCGATCCGGCCGATCGGGATGTACCGGGCGGTGATGATGATCGCCGCGCCGCGCTTGTCCAGACCCTTGCGTGCCCAGCCGAACGCTGCTCGGGCCTTGGGCTTGCGCATCCATGCGAATCGCTCGGTGCCGACCTTCCGCCCGATCGTATAGGCGATGTTGTCGCCGACGATCGCGCCCAGCGCTGCGAGCGGTATGACCACCCACAGGTACGGCTTGCCGGTCGAGCCCGAGAGAGATGCGAGGGTGACCAAGATTGTCTCGCTCGGCACCGGAGGGAAGAAACCGTCGACGACGCAGACGAAGAACAGGAGTGGATACACCCACAGGGCCGCTGCCTGGCCGATGATGAATTCGTTGATCACGTCCATGGGGCGGCGTTGCTCCTGTCGGGGTCACATAGGTTGCTGCTTCTACGGTATTCGCCCTCGTGTGTGTGCACATCAGGGTGACTCCCTGATCTTGTCTCGGCGACGGCCGCCTCGATCGCGACTGCGCTGGGCCCGCTTGCGCTTCTCGTCGGGGATCGAACCGAGGGTCGGTCGCAATAGTCCGATTTCGACTCCGAAATCCCACGTCGGCGCTACCCTGGGCATCACGGGGATGGCATACATGCGGCATGTTCGATGTGGTGGGATTCACCCTAGGTCGGGAGTGAGACATGCAGGTTCCGGGCCCATTCGAGTACGAGCGTGCTACCGGCGTGGAGCACGCGATAAGCCTGCTGGACCGGTTGGGTGAAGAGTCCCGGGTCATCGCGGGCGGGCACAGTCTTCTTCCGATGATGAAGCTACGGCTCGCGAATCCCGAGCATGTGGTCGACATCAACGACCTCGGCAGCGAGCTCGACTACATCGAGACCGACCCCGAGGCGGTCCGTATCGGAGCTCTCACCCGTCACCGCGCGTTGCTCGAAGCCGACGACCTCGCCGCCGTGTTCCCCATCTTCCGGGACGCAGAGAAGGTCATCGCCGATCCGGTAGTGCGCAACCGCGGCACCATCGGCGGCTCGCTGTGTCAGGCCGACCCGGCCGAAGACCTCTCGACGGTGTGCTCGGTGCTCGATGCCACGTGTGTCCTCCGCGGTCCGTCGGGAGTGCGCGAGTTGCCGTTCGCGGAGTTCCACCTCGGACCGTACGAGACAGCGGTTGCCCCGAACGAACTCCTCGTCGAGGTCCGCCTGCCACGTAAGGGCACCGGTTCGAGTGCCTACGCGAAGGTGGAGCGTCGCGCGGGCGACTGGGCTGTTGCTGCGGCCGGCGCCGCGGTGTGGATGTCGGGTGGGGTCATCACCGACGCTCGTGTCGGTCTCACCGCAGTCCGCGCCGACGACGAGGCACTCGCGGCGATCGCGGATCTGCTACGCGGAAAAGCGCCGTCGGAGGAGCTGTTACGCGAGGCCGGAGCGCTCGCCTCGGCCGGCTGTTCGCCGGAATCCGACCAGCGTGGCACCGCCGAATACAAGCGTCACCTCGCCTCGGAACTGACTGTGCGGACACTGCGCCGCGCGGTCGAACGACTCGACTCGCTCGAAGGGAATTGACGTCGATGAGAATCTCGATGACCGTCAACGGCGAAGACGTCGAGGCCGACGTCGAACCGCGTACGCTGCTCGTCCATTTCCTCCGCGATCATCTGGGCCTGACCGGAACCCACTGGGGTTGCGACACCAGCAACTGCGGTACGTGCGTCGTCTCGATCGACGGCGAACCCGTCAAGTCCTGCACGACACTCGCCGCGATGGCCGCCGGCCACGAGGTCGGGACAGTCGAAGGTCTCGAGAAGGACGGCGTCCTCGATCCGGTGCAGGACGGCTTCATGCGCTGCCACGGACTCCAGTGCGGATTCTGCACGCCCGGCATGATGATCACCGCCCGCGCGCTACTCGACCGCGATCCTGACCCGGACGACGCCACGATCCGTGAGGCGATCTCCGGTCAGATCTGCCGGTGTACCGGCTACACCACCATCGTGCGCTCGGTGCGCTGGGCGGCCGAGAACGCACATTCCGAGCAGGATGCGGAGGTCACGTCATGACCGCTGTCGAACCGGACCTCGAAGTCCAGGAAACAGAAGACCCGGCAACTGCGGACAACGACCGTAAGCCGTGCGGTCACGGCCGAATGCTCCGCAAGGAGGATCCCCGGTTCATCCGCGGGCAGGGCCAATACGTCGACGATGTGACGCTTCCCGGCATGCTGCACATGGCGATTCTGCGTTCCCCGGTTGCGCACGCCCGGATCGTCGGCATCGACACCTCGGAGGCGTTGGCACATCCGAAGGTCAAGGCCGTCATCACCGGCGCCGACCTGGCGGAGAAGGGTCTGGCGTGGATGCCGACCCTGTCGAACGACGTGCAGGCTGTGCTCGCCACCGACAAGGTGAGGTTCCACGGTCAGGAGGTTGCGTTCGTCGTGGCCGAGGATCACTATGCGGCCCGCGACGCGCTCGAGCTCATCGACGTCGATTACGACATCCTCGACCCCGTCGTGGATGTCCGTACGGCGCTCTCGCCCGACGTACCCGTCATCCGCACCGATCTCGAGGGCAAGACCGACAACCACTGTTTCGACTGGGAAGCCGGCGACGCCGCAGCGACCGATGTGGCCTTCGCGAAAGCCGACGTCATCGCCCGACAGGAGATCGTCTACCCGCGCGTGCACCCCGCACCGATGGAAACGTGCGGCGCGGTCGCCGATTACAACCGGGTCACCGGAAAGCTGACGCTCTGGTCGACGTCCCAGGCACCGCACGCACATCGCACGTTGTATGCGCTGGTGGCAGGTCTGCCCGAACATAAGATCCAGGTGATCTCACCCGACATCGGCGGTGGATTCGGCAACAAAGTTCCGATCTACCCCGGTTACGTGGGTGCGATCGTCGCGTCGCTCGTCCTCGGCAAGCCCGTCAAGTGGATGGAGGATCGCAGCGAGAACCTGATGAGCACAGGTTTCGCGCGCGACTACATCATGGTCGGGGAGATCGCGGCCACCAGGGAAGGGAAGATCCTCGCGATCCGGTCGCAGGTGCTTGCCGATCACGGCGCCTTCAATGCGACCGCCGCGCCCGTGAAGTACCCGGCCGGGTTCTTCGGCGTATTCACCGGCAGCTACGACATCGACGCGGCCTACTGCCACATGACGGCCGTCTACACGAACAAGGCGCCCGGCGGAGTCGCGTACGCGTGCTCGTTCCGGATCACCGAGGCCGTGTATTTCGTCGAGCGGCTCGTCGACTGTCTCGCATTCGATCTCGAGATGGATCCGGCGGAACTGCGGCTGAAGAACCTGCTGCGACCCGAACAGTTCCCGTACACCAGCAAGACCGGCTGGAAGTACGACTCGGGCGACTACGAGACCACCATGCGCAAGGCGATGGACATGATCGGCTACGACGATCTGCGCCGCGAACAGGTCGAGCGGCGTGCCCGCGGCGAGCTGATGGGCATCGGCATGGCGTTCTTCACGGAAGCAGTCGGTGCGGGCCCCCGCAAGGACATGGACATCCTCGGTCTCGGCATGGCCGACGGTTGCGAGTTGCGGGTGCATCCGACCGGCAAAGCAGTGGTGCGTCTTTCTGTACAGAGCCAGGGGCAGGGACACGAGACGACGTTCGCGCAGATCGTCGCCGAGGAGATCGGCATCCCACCCGAGGATATCGATGTCGTGCACGGCGACACCGATGCCACTCCATTCGGTCTCGGCACCTACGGCAGCCGGTCGACGCCGGTGTCGGGGGCAGCCGCGGCCCTCGTCGCACGCAAGGTGCGCGACAAGGCGAAGATCATCGCGTCGGGCATGCTCGAAGTCTCCGTCGCCGATCTCGAATGGGAGAAGGGTTCCTTCCACGTCAAGGGCGACCCGTCTGCGGCCGTGACGATCCAGGACATCGCGATGCGCGCGCACGGCGCCGGTGATCTCCCCGAGGGAATCGAAGGTGGTCTCGAGGCCCAGATCTGTTACAACCCCGAGAATCTCACCTACCCGTACGGCGCGTACTTCTGTGTCGTCGATGTCGACCCCGGCACCGCCGAGGTGACGGTGCGCCGGTTCCTCGCCGTCGACGACTGCGGCACGCGGATCAACCCGATGATCATCGAAGGGCAGATTCACGGCGGCATCGTCGACGGCATCGGGATGGCCCTCATGGAAATGATCGCGTTCGACGAGAACGGCACGTGCCTCGGCGGCTCGTTCATGGATTACCTGATCCCCACCGCGCTCGAGGTGCCGACACTGGAGACCGGACACACGGTCACGCCGTCGCCGCACCATCCGATCGGTGCCAAGGGAATCGGCGAATCCGCCACGGTCGGTTCGCCGCCGGCGATCGTCAATGCGGTGCTGGATGCGTTGAAGCCGCTCGGAGTGCGGCACGCCGATATGCCGCTGACCCCGTCGCGAGTGTGGGAAGCGATGCAGGGTCGGGCGACACCCCCGATCTGATGGACCGCTCCCGGAGCGAGAGGAGGTGCGGGCATGGATCTGAGCGTCCGTGAGACACAGCTACACGAAGAACGGCGGCCGTTCGTGCGGGCGACGGTGGTCCGGGCCCAACCTCCGACCTCGGCTCACTCCGGCGACAGCGCGCTCGTTCTCGTCGACGGCACGATCGAAGGCTTCGTGGGTGGGCAGTGCACCGAGACCTCGGTGCGCGCAGCAGCCCAACAGGTGCTCGATCGGGGTGAGAGTCTGTTGTTGCGGGTGCTGCCCGCGGAATACGGTGACTTCCCCGAGACTCCGGGCGCAACGATCGCCGTCAACCCCTGCATGTCGGGAGGGGCGATGGAGATCTTCCTCGAACCACGGTTGCCACCCACAGTCGTCGCGGTGTCGGGTTCCTCACCGGTGGCCCATGCCGTCGCAGACTTCGCCCGGAGAGTCGACTATCTGGTCGAACAGGTCAGTGGATCCGAGATTCCGCAAGGTGCGTCGGCGGTGATCATCGCGACGCACGGCGGAGACGAAGCTGCGGTGATCCGGGCAGCGCTCGATGCGGGTGTCGGATACGTCGGTCTCGTTGCGAGCCCTCGGCGCGGCAGCGCGGTCCTCGAGGGGATCGAGTTGAGCGCTGAGGAACGCACGCGGGTCCACACTCCGGCGGGGCTCGATGTCGGGGCGCGGACTGCGGCGGAGATCGGGTTGTCGATCGTCGCCGACGTCGTGCGGGCCGTACGCAGCGGCGAACTCGCCCGACTACCGAAGCAGGCACGTCCGCTTCCGCGGACGGCGGTCGACCCGGTATGCGGGATGACGGTGACAGTGACGGAGTCGACGCCGCACCTCGTCGTCGCCGGCAGCGATGTGTGGTTCTGCTGCCCCGGTTGTCGACGCGCCTACCAGAAGGAACACGCGGCGTGACCGACTCGACCCGATCGTGGTCTTTCTCCGACGTCGAGGATGTGGTCGCGCGGTTCGACGCCCGCGACCACATCCTCGACGAAGGCACCGCCAGCGCGATCTACCTGGCGGCCGAACTGGGTCGGCCCCTGCTCCTCGAAGGGGAACCCGGTGTCGGTAAGACCGCCGCGGCAAAGGTGCTCGCAGACGTCCTCGGCGGACCGCTGATCCGGTTGCAGTGCTATGAGGGGTTGTCGATCTCGGAAGCGTTGTACGACTGGAACTATCAACGTCAGCTGCTTGCGATCCGGCTCGCGGAAGCCCAGGGGAGCACCCCCGCCGAAGACGACCTCTACACCGAGGAATACCTGCTCGAACGCCCGATTCTCCAGTGCGTCCGACATCGAGGTGATGCGCCGGCCGTCCTGTTGGTCGACGAAATCGACCGTGCCGACGACGAATTCGAAGCTCTCTTGCTCGAGTTCCTCGGCGAGTTCACCGTCACCGTCCCGGAACTCGGAACACTCACTGCCGCACAGCGTCCCGTCGTGGTGCTGACCTCCAATCGCAGCCGCGATCTGCACGATGCGTTGCGTCGGCGTTGCCTGTACCACTGGATCGACTATCCGGGCCGCGAGCGTGCCGTCGCGATTCTGCGGCGCACAGTGCCGGAGGCGAGTGCGGCGCTGATCGAGCGGGCCACCGATTTCGTTGCGACCGTACGTGGACTCGACCTCGACAAGGCACCCGGCATCGCGGAAACCATCGACTGGGTGTCCGCGCTCTCGGCGCTCGGTGTCTCGGACCTCGCGGATCCCGGTGCCGCCGTGTCGTTGGCTGCGCTCGCCAAGACACCCGACGATCGCGACGACGTGGGGGAGGCCTTCACCGATTTCGTGGTGGCCGGCACATCGTGACCGCCTTCCTGCTTCCGGGCATCGATCTGGCGGCGTTCGCGGTGGGCATCGCCGATCGGCTTCGTCGATCCGGCGTTGCCGTGACCCTCGACGGTGCCGCGACGCTGACCCGCGCGCTGCGTCTGCAACCTCCCCGCACTCGTTCGCAGCTGTATTGGGCGGCCCGGCTCACCCTCGTGGACCGACGCGAGAACCTCGAGAAGTTCGATGCCGTGTTCTCGGCGGTATTCGACCACGGCATGGTGCCGATGGATCCGCATGCTCGCCGTGCCGGACTCCACGACGGCGGGCACGATCGGCAGTCGACGAAGTCCTCGACCATCGGTCGGCGGCGTTCCGATGCGGGCGGCGATGTGCCGTGGGTGACCCGCACGGTCACCGGCACCCTCGGAGACAGGTCGTCGGAGGACAGTTCCAGACCCGGCGACCGCATTCCCAGCGCACTCGCGGGTGTCGCCGATCAGCGGTTCTCAGACCTCGATCCCATTCGCCTGGCCGAGATCGCCTCGTGGATCGAGCATGCTGCGGTGACCTGGCCCACCCGGGTCGGCCGCCGCCGCGAACCGCATCACAACGGACACCTCGATCTGCGCGCGAGCATCGCGGCGTCGCGACACACAGGGTACGAACCGGTGCGGCTCGTCCACACTCGACCTGCGCGGCGTCGCCGGCGACTCGTGCTGTTCTGTGATGTCAGCCGCTCGATGCGCGCCTACTCGGATATCTATCTGCATCTGATGCGCGCCGTCGTGCGCACGGGCGACGCTGAGGTTTTCGCGTTCTCGACCACGGCGACCCGCCTGACACCGACGTTGAGAAACCGGTCCGTCGAGCAGACGATCGACGCCGTCAACGAGCACGTCGAGACACGTTTCGGCGGGACCCGCATCGCAGGATCGCTGTCCTCCGTCCTTCATTCTCACCGCGGCCATTCGCTGCGCGGCGCGATCGTCGTGATCGCATCGGATGGGTGGGACAGTGACGACCCCGACGACTTGGCGCGGGTCATGACGCAGATCCGTCGTCGCGCGCATCGGGTGGTGTGGCTCAATCCGCGCGCCGGACTGCGAGATTTCGCGCCGGCGACCGGGTCGATGGCGGCAGCGTTGCCTCACTGCGACGTGCTACTTCCCGCCGACACACTTGCCGCTCTGCGCGACGCGCTCGATGTCGTGCTCTGCTGACCCTATCCCCGTGCGTAGTGGCCTGCCCACAAGCTCGCAGTGCTCATCGATGGGATCGGTGCCCGCACCGCTGCGGTCCGTCGGCGCCAGCGGCGTGAACGGTGCGTTGGCTGCGTGGCGCGCTCGAGGGCCTTGTGAGCCTCGATCATTGCGATCTCACCGCGCTGAACAGTTCGTAACATCGGTGACGTGTGGGTGCCTGCGTCGAGGACTGCTCGAACCGCCGGCATATCGTCCGCCAGCCGGACGCACGCCGTGTCCAGCGATGTGCCGTCTTCGAGTGCCTGATCGAGGCGGACGGCGAGGTGTGTGGTCCACTGCCGCTGCAAGGTGAGAAGGACGTTGTCTCCCGAGCCGAAAAGCTCCATCGCGCGGGGGATCTCATCGAACCGGAGCGCGGAGTCGATATCTACCTGTGCTCGGGTGAGCACGTCGTCCAGGACAGCCCGCCGTGCTCTGAATGTTTCCCAGTACATCTCGGTCAACTCCCTGAATCCGGTGCGTTCGATGTTCTCGAGGGAAACGCTACGAAGATCCGGCCCGTGTTTCGTCGTGCCACCGTCGCGTCTTTCTCTCCTCCCGTGGGTGGAGACGGGATCCGCTCCGGGAACGACGCCGCAGCGGGCGTCTCCGCCTACGCTGATCCTGTGGAATTGATGGCGTACTTCCGCCGTCGTATGGCGGCGAGCGACTACGACTACCCGGTCGGCGTGATGCTGTTCGGCCACATCGGGATGGTCGTCGTCGCCTGTATCGCCGTGGCGCAGCGTGACGGGTTCGTGCCACCGGGTTGGGCGCTCCTGTTCGGGCTGCTTGCTTCATCCGCACCGATCGCGGGCGACATGGTCGAACCGGACTCGATGCTCGTGCGGCTGCTCATGGGACTCGTCGTGCTGACGGCGACCTCGTTGCTGCTCGTGCGGCCACCGGACACCGCCTTCGACTTCGCCCCACTCGTTCTCGTGTTGATGGTCGGCGAGATCGCGGCCATGACGCCCTTCTCGGTCAGTGTCGGCGCGTTGGCCGCGGCAGCAGCGGCGCTCACGGCTTTCGCGTTCGCCGGCCACCTCGTCGGCGTGCTGTATTACCTTGCCGCCGTCGTGCTCGGGTGGATCATCGGGCGCCTGCTGCTGACCCAGTTGCGGCTTCTGCATCAGGAGCGCGCCGTGAAGTCGATCCAGGCGGAGCATGCCGCAACCTCCGAACGTCAGAGGATAGCCCGGGAGGTTCACGACGTCGTGGCGCACTCGCTGAGTATCACGCTGCTGCATCTGACCGCCGCGCGACGCGCGTTGGAGCAGGACCGCGATGTCGACGAAGCCGTAGACGCCTTGACCGACGCCGAGCGATTGGGGCGAGAGGCGATGGCGGACATCCGGCGGACCGTGGGTCTGCTCGATGCTCGACCGGCGGACACCCGTCCTGAACCGACGATCGCGGACATCCCGGAGCTGATCGAGGACTTCCGGCGCGCGGGTGTCCCGGTGGAGTTCGCGATGTCGGGAGACGTCGACGCGGCACCGGGAGCAACAGGCCTGGGCGTTTATCGGATCTGTCAGGAGTCGCTGGCGAACATCGTCAAACATGCCCCGGCCGCGAAGACGGATGTGCAGCTCGATATCGGCACTGGGAAGCTGACCCTCCAGGTCCACAACGATCTTCGCGCACCCGCTGTGACGCCGAGTGGTCATGAGGGCTCGGGTCTTCGCGGGATGCGGGAGCGCGCGGCGCTGCTCGGTGGTGTACTGCAGGCAGGCCCCGATTCCGGAGGGTGGTCGGTGCGTGCGCAGGTCCCACTTGCCGTCGACTCGTGCTCGATCGTTCGCCGGATCCCGGGGCTTTCATGATCGACGATGAAATCGGAGTACTCCTGGTCGATGATCAGGAGCTGGTGCGGTCCGGGCTGCGCCGGATCCTCCGACGTAAGGACGGCTTCGTCATCGTCTCGGAATGTGCAGACGGTTCGGAGGTGCGCGACGCGGTGGCAGCACACCGTCCCGACGTCATCGTGATGGACATCCGGATGAAGCGGGTCGACGGAATCCAGGCGACCCGAGAACTCCGCAGCGCCGACGATCCACCTCCCGTGCTCGTGCTCACGACGTTCGACGACGACGAGTTGCTGTCCGGTGCGCTGCGGGCCGGTGCCGCGGGCTTCATCCTCAAGGACTCTTCGGCAGAGGACCTCATCCGTGCGGTCCGGAGAGTCGCCGCGGGGGACGGCTTCCTCGATCCCACGGTGACCGGTCGTGTGCTGTCGACGTACCGCACCTCCGCGATGTCGCCCGAGAACGGTGGTCGGGGTGTCGACGTGTTGACTGCCCGCGAACTCGATGTGCTCGGCCTGATCGGTCGCGGTCACAACAATGCCGAGATCGGCCGTGAACTGAGCATCGCAGGAGTGACGGTGAAGAGTCACGTCGGACACATTTTCACCAAGCTCGATCTCCGGGACCGTGCTGCTGCCATCGTGTATGCCTTTGACCACGGTGTCGTTACGCCCGGGCACTCCGACGGGGCGTCGTAGTCGACTTTCGCGAGGTCCTACCCTGGTAGGCATGGCAACACCCGATCTCGAGCGGGAGGCACCGCAGCCCGCTCCCACTCCTGCGCGCGGCAACCCTTCAGCGCTGTTCGTCCTCTTCGGCGTCGTCGCGGCAATGGTCGCGGCGATCGTGGTGGGTCTGTCGGCAGCGCAGGCACTGGTCCTGCTCGGCATTCCCGATCCCGGTCCGCTTACCACCTACGGACTGCCCATGGTGCGCGCGGTGTCGGAGATCGCGACGGTTCTGACCATCGGATCATTGTTCTTCGCAGCATTCCTCGTGCCTCCGCAGGCGAACGGCGTTCTCGACGTCGGCGGTTACCGTGCGGTGCGGACCGCGGGTGTCTCCGCGATGGTGTGGGCGGTCACGGCGGCGCTGATGGTGCCGTTGACATTGTCGGACACCTCTGGCCAGCCGCTCGCCGAGGCGATGAGGCCGGAGAATTTGTTCTCGGCCCTCGGCCAGGTCGAGACGTCCCTCGCGTGGGCCTGGACCACAGTGCTCGCACTGATCACCGCGATCCTGATCCGGCTGGCCCTGCGCTGGTCGTGGACGCCGTATCTTCTGTTGCTCTCGCTCGTGACGTTGATGCCGATCGCCCTGACGGGACACTCGTCCAGTGGAGGCTCCCACGACATGGCCACCAACAGCCTGGTGCTGCATCTGGTGGCGGCGTCGATCTGGGCCGGCGGCCTGTTCGCGGTGCTCGCCCACGCGTGGCGCAGAGGCGAGTACTCCGATCTGGCCGCCCGGAGATTCTCCTTCGTCGCGTCCATCGCGTTCGTGGTGATGGCGATCAGCGGTGTGATCAACTCCGCGGTGCGGGTGTCGTTCGACGACCTGCTCACCACCACGTACGGCCGGCTGGTGGTCGCGAAGACGGTGGCCCTGGTCGTGCTCGGCATCTTCGGCTGGGCACAGCGACGGCGCGCACTGCCCGACCTGGAAGCCGATCCGACGAACCGCGCGGCCTTCGTGCGGTTCGCAGCGGTCGAGTCCCTCATCCTCGCTGCGACCGTGGGCTTGGCCGTGGGACTCGGACGTACACCGCCGCCCCCGCCCGCGGCGGCACCCTCGGTGCTCGAGGTGGAACTCGGCTACAACCTCAGCGCGCCGCCCACGTTCATGAACCTGTTCTTCGGCGAGTGGCGGTTCGACCTGATCTTCGGCACGGCAGCGTTGGTGCTCGCGGCCGGGTACGCGATCGGGCTGCGGACGCTGCGCAAGCGCGGCGACACCTGGCCGGTCGGTCGGTCCATCGCGTGGTTCTCGGGATGTTTCGTCCTACTCGTGACGACCAGCTCTGGTGTCGGGATGTATTCGCCGGCCATGTTCAGCGTGCACATGGGTGCCCACATGGCGATGTCGATGCTCACCCCGGTGCTGCTCGCCCTCGGCGGTGCGATGACCCTCGCGTTGCGCGCGTTCAAACCCGCCGGGCGCGGCGCCCCTCCCGGGCCGCGCGAATGGATCCTCGATTTCCTGCACAGCCCCCCGTCACGCTTCCTCACGCACCCGCTCGTCGCGTCGCTGATGTTCGTCGGCGGGTTCTATGCGCTGTACCTGGGCGGAATCTTCACCACATTCGCCGACAGCCACACCGCGCATGTACTGATGAACCTGCACTTCCTGTTGAGCGGCTACCTGTTCTACTGGGTGGTCATCGGTGTCGACCCGTCGCCGCGCGAGGTGCAGCCCGTGACCAAGCTGGCGATGGTGTTCGGGTCGCTGCCGTTCCACGCGTTCTTCGGTGTGACCCTCATGAGCATGGGTTCGGTCATGGCCGAGTCGTACTACCGCGGGTTGGCGCTGCCGTGGAACGCCGACCTGTTCTCGGACCAGAAGGTCGGTGGCAGTATCGCGTGGTCGGCGGGTGAGATCCCGCTCGTGCTCGTGATGATCGCGCTGGTGGTGCAGTGGTCGCGCAGCGACGAACGTGTGGCCCGCCGCGTCGACCGGGCCGCGGATCGCGACGACGATGCGGAGCTGGCCGCACACAACGCGATGTTCGCCGAACTCGCGCGCCGCGACCGTGTCGGAACGGACAACACGGCCGGATCGGCGAGCAAGACCGTATCCGCGAACACCACCGAACCCGATGAGCCTCGGACGGGCGAATCGGGTGCGGGCCACGAATCGTCCTGATCCATGCCGACCCGAGCGGCACCCGTACCGGCAACGCACGCGGTGCGGGACTACGAAGAAGGTAACGGGGAATCCTCGCCTGCGTCTGCGCGGTAGCAGCAGCCCTCGTCGCCCTACCGACGGCGGATGCTGCTCCCGTCCCCGGCTCGATGCTGTCGGTCGAACCGCTGGCCGGTGACCTGTCTGTGCCCGGTGCCGCGACCACCCGGAAGGTCACCTACCGGACGCAATGGCGTTCCGGACAGGACACCGTCGCCACCGGCGTGCTGTTCCTGCCGCCGGGCGAGGCACCCGCGGACGGGTGGCCGGTACTCGCGTGGGCGCACGGCACCACCGGGCTGTCGGACTCCTGCGCGCCCTCGCGCACCCCGCGCAGCGCCCGCGACACCGCCTACCTCGACCACTGGCTGGGCCAGGGCTACGCAGTGGTGGCAGCCGACTACCCGGATCTGGGTCTCGACGGCCTCACCACCTTCAGCGCCTACATCTTCGCCGGCCTGCGCGACGCGGATCCGGAGCTGGATCTCGACAGCTACCTCACTGACGCAGGCCGCGAGGTGCTCGCTGCTGCCGAGGACCTCTGTTACGAGGAGCTGATGGAGCGCTACGCCGGAGTGGGCATCGGCGACCTGCTCACGAGACCGCTCGCCGCCGACCGGTTCCGTGCGGTGTTCACCGACTACCTCGGAGTTCCCGTCACGGGAGACGACCGGCCGATCTTCCTCGCCCAGGGGCTGCGCGACACGATGGTGCCTGCGCCGCTGTCGTTCATGCTTGCGGCCGATCTGACCGCCGGGGGAGCAGCCCCGCTGCTCCGGACCTATCCGACCGGGCATTCGGAGACGATGGCCGCGTCGCTGCCCGACACCACACCGTTCGTCGCGGACCTGTTCGCCGCACCTTGATCTACCTGCCGGAAGCGCAGGATGTGGGATCTGCCCGCGGGACGGATACGCTGGTCGCCATGGCGGAGTTCATATACACAATGAAGAAGGTGCGCAAGGCGCACGGTGACAAGGTCATTCTCGATGACGTCACCATGAGCTTCTACCCGGGCGCGAAGATCGGCGTCGTCGGGCCCAACGGCGCGGGTAAGTCGTCCATCCTCAAGATCATGGCGGGCCTGGATCAGCCCAGCAACGGTGAGGCGTTCCTCGATCCGGAGGCGACGGTCGGGATCCTGCTGCAGGAGCCCCCGCTCAACGAAGAGAAGACGGTCAAGCAGAACGTCGAGGAGGGCCTCGGCGAGATCAAGGTCAAGCTCGACCGTTTCAACGAGATCGCCGAGCTCATGGCCACCGACTACTCGGACGAGCTCATGGACGAGATGGGCAAGCTCCAGGAGGAGCTCGACCATGCCAACGCATGGGACATCGACTCGCAGCTCGAGCAGGCCATGGATGCGCTGCGCTGCCCGCCGCCGGACGAGCCCGTCACACACCTTTCCGGTGGTGAGCGTCGCCGTGTCGCGCTGTGCAAGCTGCTGCTGAGCAAGCCCGACCTCCTGCTCCTCGACGAGCCCACCAACCACCTCGACGCCGAGTCGGTGCTGTGGCTCGAGCAGTTCCTGGCGTCGTATCCCGGCGCAGTCCTCGCCGTCACTCACGACCGGTACTTCCTCGACCACGTCGCGCAGTGGATCTGTGAGGTCGACCGCGGCAAGCTGCACCCGTACGAGGGCAACTACTCGACCTACCTCGAGAAGAAGGCCGAGCGCCTCGAAGTCCAGGGCAAGAAGGACCAGAAGCTGCAGAGGCGCCTCAAGGAGGAGCTCGAGTGGGTCCGGTCCGGCTCCAAGGCTCGGCAGACGAAGAACAAGGCCCGTCTGGGGCGCTACGAGGAGATGGCTGCGGAGGCCGAGAAGCACCGCAAGCTCGACTTCGAAGAGATCCAGATCCCGACGCCTCCGCGTCTGGGCAACGTCGTCGTCGAGGTCGAGCACCTCGACAAGGGCTTCGACGGCCGCGTCCTGATCAAGGACCTGTCCTTCACGCTGCCGCGTAACGGCATCGTCGGTGTCATCGGCCCCAACGGTGTCGGTAAGACCACTCTGTTCAAGACCATCGTCGGCCTCGAAGAGCCCGACAGCGGCAGCGTCAAGGTCGGCGATACGGTCAAGCTCAGCTACGTCGACCAGTCCCGTGCGAACATCGATCCGAAGAAGAGCGTGTTCGAGGTGGTCTCCGACGGACTCGATTTCATCGAGGTCGGCCAGAACGAGATGCCGTCCCGCGCGTACGTCTCCGCCTTCGGGTTCAAGGGACCGGACCAGCAGAAGAAGGCCGAGGTGCTCTCCGGTGGTGAGCGCAACCGCCTGAACCTGGCGCTGACCCTCAAAGAGGGCGGCAACCTGATCCTGCTGGACGAACCGACCAACGACCTCGACGTCGAAACCTTGAGTTCGCTCGAGAACGCGCTGCAGCAGTTCCCGGGTTGCGCCGTCGTGATCTCCCACGACCGCTGGTTCCTCGACCGCACCTGTACCCACATCCTCGCGTGGGAAGGCAACGTCGAAGAGGGCAAGTGGTTCTGGTTCGAAGGCAACTTCGAAGCGTACGAAGCGAACAAGGTCGAGCGACTGGGCGCCGACGCGGCACGCCCGCACCGCGTCACGCACCGGAAGCTGACACGTGACTGATCAGGAAATGGCCGCGATCTCGGTCGAGCCCTATCGGGCTCAGGTCGAGGTTCGTTGGGGCGATTCGGATCAGCTCGGACACGTCAACAACGCCAAGGTCGTCGAATACATGCAGGAGGGACGCATCAAGTTCCTGCAGTCCGACGAGATGCGGCACCTCGCGATCGTCGTGCGGAAGATGGACGTCGAGTTCCTTCTTCCCATCAAATACGAGTCGGGGCCGGTCACGGTCGAGATCACCGCGATGCATGTGGGGAACACCTCCTACACGCTCAGGCACACGGTGCTCGATCGCAACGGCGGGGTGTGCGCCCGCGGCGACGCGGTCCTGGTCGGGTTCGATATGACGACCGAGCGTCCGAGACCCATCACCGACGGTGAACGCTCGGTACTCGCCCGGCATCGGGTTGCTGCGACGACCTGACAACAGGATCGGATCGGTGAACGCTCACGCTTTCGCCTCCTGGCATCGGACGCCGCGGATAGGCTCGACAACGGGCCCGTCCGCGGTGTCTGTGGTTTCGGCGGCGAGCGAGGAGAGTGATGTTGATGACGGAATCCGCGGCTTCGCGCGATCTTTCGTCTACGGTGCGAGTCCTGGAGGGCGCGTATCTGCAGTCTCAGGACGGAATCCGCGATCCCGAGGCCGCCGCGGCGTCGCATCTGGCGCTCGGACTCGACCGTCCCGCCGGCACGACCGCGACGCGTGTGTACCGGCCGGACGACGCGGTGGGTGCCGCCGTCCAGATCGTCACCGACGACATGCCACTGCTGGTGGAGTCGGTCACCGCACTGCTCTCTCGTCTCGGTGCGATGATCACCGCATTGGTCCACCCCGTCTTCGCGGTCCACCGCGACCCGGACGGTGTGCTCCTCGACATGGCACCGGACGGCGCACTGCAGATCGACGAGCCTGCGGAATCGTGGATACACATCCAGTTGCACCCGACCACCCCGCCGGATGTCCTGGCCGGGATCGACGGTGAAATCGACGGTGTGCTCGACGATGTGCGGCAGGTCGTGGTCGACACCGATGCCATGCGCACTCTGCAGAACCGGCTCGCCGACGAGCTCGACACGCTCGCTGTCGATCCGACCTTCGGCCACGTGACGACCGATCTCGCCGAGACCGCCGAGCTGCTGAGGTGGCTGGCCCGCGGCAACTATGCGGGTCTCGGGTACCGCCGTTACGAATTCGGTGTGCCCGACGCCGACGGAGCCTGCCTGTCCCGCCCGGTCCCGCGCAGCGGCCTCGGAGTGCTGCGCACGGTGTCCGAGACTGCAGATCCGATCGATCTGCCCGCCGAGGTGTATCCGGAACGCAGACCACTTCTCGTGCTCACCCAGGGCGCGCGGCCCGCGACCGTGCACCGCTCGGTGTACCCGTACTTCGTCGGCGTGGGCATCCTCGACACCGAGGGACACACAGTCGGTGAGCATCGCTTCCTCGGTGTACTCACCGTGACTGCGATGCACGAGAACATCCTCGACATCCCGCTGCTGCGTCGGCGTGCCCGGACAGTGATCGCCCGTGCCGGTGTCGAGCTGTCGTCGTACGGCGGTCAGTCGATGCTCGAGATCATGCAGACCCTGCCACGCGCGGAACTGCTGTCGATGGACCAGGAGACTCTTTACACGACGGTGACGTCCGTGGTCGAGATCCGTCGGCAGGTGCGGCTCTTCGTCCGGGTCGACACATACGGGCGATACGTGTCGTGCCTGGTGTACCTTCCCCGCGACCGGTACACGACGAAGGTCCGGGTCCGGATGCAGAACATACTGCTCCACGAATTCGGCGGTGCCACGCTCGATTACACTGCGCGGGTGTCCGAGGGCGACCTTGCGCTGCTACACGTGACCGTCCGTTTCCCCGAACACGCGCATCCTCGGGTCGACACCTCCGACAGCAACAGGCAACGAATCCAGGCGCTCCTCGCGGAGGTCAGCCGCAGCTGGGAAGACCGGCTCGCGGAGGTGGCCGGGGCCCATCCGAGTATCGATCCGGCGCTGGTCCAGCGGTATGTCGACGCCGCACCCGAAGCGTACAAGGAGGACTTCAGTTCCGAGCGTGCGCTCTCCGACCTGATGCGCCTCGAAGCCCTCGGCCCGGGCGACTTCGACATGCGGGTGTACCGGTCCGACACCGAAGATCACCGTAGTTGGCGCTTCACTCTCTACATCGGGTCGGAACCGGTGACGCTCGGCCGCGTCCTACCGGTGTTGCAGAGCCTCGGCGTGGAGGTCGTCGACGAACGGCCCTACCTGTTGCCGAGATCCGACGGCGTCGATTGCTGGATCTACGACTTCGGCCTGCACCTCCCGAACGACCTCGACCCCGGAGCGTTCGACGCAGACCCCACTCTCGCCGACCGGATCACAGACATGTTCGCCGCTGTCTGGCGTGGTCACGCGGAGACGGATCGCTTCAACGAACTCGTGCTCCGCGCCGGGCTCACCTGGCGGCAGGCCACAATGCTCCGCGCATACGCGAAATTCCTTCGGCAGACCGGTTTTCCGTACAGTCAGTACAATATCGAAGGTGTTCTGCTGGGCACGCCCGGCACGACCGCGCTGCTCGTGGAGCTGTTCGCTGCCCGATTCGATCCCGATCACGTATCCGACGTCCGCGAGCAGACCATCACCGACGAACTGCTCGAGAAGATCGACGCCGTCACCGCACTCGTTGCCGATCGCATCCTACGGGCGATGCTGTCGTTGATCCGATCCACTTTGCGGACCAACTTCTTCGTACCCGAAACGGACGACGAGGCGCGGGTCCAGACCCTGGCGTTCAAGTTCGATCCCAGCGGCGTCTCGGAACTGCCGGAGCCACGGCCGAAGTTCGAGGTGTTCGTGTACTCACCGGAAGTCGAGGGCGTCCACATGCGATTCGGTGCGGTCGCGCGCGGCGGACTCCGCTGGTCCGACCGCCACGAGGACTTCCGCACCGAGATCCTCGGCCTGGTGAAAGCGCAGGCCGTGAAGAACGCGGTGATCGTCCCGGTCGGCGCGAAAGGCGGGTTCGTCGTCAAACACCCACCGGCACCCACCGGCGACGCCGCCGCGGATCGGCAGGCCGTACGGGCATCCGGCGAGTCCTGCTACCGACGATTCATCGCTGCCCTGCTCGGTCTCACCGACAACCTCGACCGAACGAGCGGTACAGCGACTCCGCCGCAGCGAGTGGTACGGCACGACGAGGACGACACCTACCTCGTCGTCGCCGCGGACAAGGGCACCGCCACCTTCTCCGATCTCGCCAACTCGGTCGCCGCCGAGTACAAGTACTGGCTCGGCGACGCATTCGCGTCCGGCGGGTCGGCCGGATACGACCACAAGGAAATGGGGATCACCGCCCGCGGGGCATGGGAGAGCGTCAAACGGCACTTCCGTGAACTCGGTGTCGACACCCAGAGTCAGGACTTCACCGCGGTGGGCGTCGGTGACATGAGCGGCGACGTGTTCGGCAACGGAATGCTCCTCAGCGAACACATCCGGTTGGTCGCCGCGTTCGACCACCGCCACATCTTCCTCGACCCGAACCCGCAGGCGGCGCCGTCGTTTGCGGAACGGAGCCGGCTGTTCGAGAAGCCCCGCTCGTCCTGGGCGGACTACAATCCGGCACTGATCGGGACGGGAGGTGGTGTCTGGGAACGCACCCGCAAGTCGATCCCGATCAGCGAACAGGCCCGCGCGGCACTCGGATTGCCCGGTCACGTCACCGAACTCACACCGCCCGAACTGATTCGCGCGGTCTTGCGCTCGCCCGTCGATCTGTTGTGGAACGGGGGCATCGGCACCTACATCAAGGCGCGATCCGAATCGCACGCGGACGTCGGCGACAAGGCCAACGACACGGTCCGCGTCGACGGCGCCGATCTGCGTGTCCGGGTCGTCGGAGAGGGCGGCAATCTCGGTGTCACCCAACTGGGCCGGATCGAATACGCCCGCAACGGCGGAAAGATCAACACTGATGCGATCGACAACTCGGCCGGTGTCGACTGCTCCGACCACGAGGTCAACATCAAGATCCTGCTCGACTCGATGGTCACCTCCGGCGACCTCCAGGCCGAGGACCGCAACCCACTGCTCGCCTCCATGACCGACGACGTCGCCGAACTCGTACTCGCGGACAACATCGACCAGAACAGCGTCCTCGGCCTGGAACGGGACTCCGCGCCCGCGTTGCTCGGTGTCCACCAGCGGCTCATCGCCGAACTCGAGAAGGAGCGGCGGATCGACCGCATCCTCGACGCACTCCCCGACGACACCCGGATCGAACAACTCCGCGCAGACGGAGAGGGACTGAGCTCTCCGGAACTGGCGCAACTGCTCGCCCACGTCAAGCTGTCCCTCGTCGACGACCTGCTCGACACCGACCTGCCGGACAGTGACACTTTCGCGACCCGGTTGCCCGGTTACTTTCCGCGGGCGCTCCGTACGAGGTTCCGCGCAGGTATCAAGGCGCATCCGCTCCGCCGGCAGATCGTCGCGACGATCCTGGCCAACGACACAGTCGACAACGGCGGCGTCTCCTTCGTCTTCCGCCTCTGCGAGGAGACGGGCGCCTCCCGTACCGACGCGGTCCGCGCGTTCGCGGCGGTCACCGAGATCTTCGGCCTACGCGGGATCTGGGACCGGATCCGATCGGCTGACCTTTCCACCGACATCGCGGACGATCTGCTGCTCGAATCCCGTCGTGTACTCGACCGCGCGTCGCGGTGGCTCCTGTCGAATCGGCCACAGCCGCTGGCAGTGGGGGCCGAGATCAGCCGATACCGGAAGTTGTTCGCGAATCTTGCGCCGCAGGTGGGGGAGTGGATGCGCGGTCACCACGTAGAGGACCTGGAGGAACGGACCCGGCACATCCTGTCGCACGAGGCGCCGCCGGACATGGTCGCGATGGTGTACCGGCTGCTCGACCAATTCCCGCTACTCGATGTCATCGACATCGCGGACATCGTGGAGCGGGAGGAGGCAGAGGTCGCGGAGTTGTACTACGCGATGGACGCGCACCTGGGTATCGACAGGTTGCTGTCCGCGGTCACCGGACTCGAACGTGGTGACCGGTGGCATTCCCTTGCGCGCCTTGCCCTGCGCGACGAACTGTACGGATCGTTGCGCTCGCTCGTCCTCGACGTCCTCGCCGGGGCAGAGCCGGGGGAAACGTGCCCGGAGATGATCGAGGACTGGGAGATGTCGAACGGCTCTCGGCTCGTGCGCGCGAGGTCGGCACTCGACGAGATCTTCGCGTCTGGGAGTCTGGACCTGGCCACCCTGTCGGTGGCCGCACGACAGATCAGGAGCATGGTGCGCACCGGCGCACCCGATCGGAGGTAACGCGTGAGCGATGCGGGCGAGCAGTTCGGATTCCACACGGAAGTCACCGTGCGGTGGTCCGACATGGACGTCTTCCAGCACATCAACCACGCGCGGATGGTGACCCTGCTCGAAGAAGCCCGCATACCGTGGCTGTTCGCCGACGGGCGACCCACCCAGAGTCTGCGTGAAGGGGCCGTGATCGCCGACCTCCATGTCCGCTATCGTGGCCAATTGCGGCACGAAGACGGCCCCCTCGACGTCATGATGTGGACCGAGAAGGTGCGCGCGGTGGACTTCACGATCGGCTACGAGGTGCGGCCCGGCGGTGCTCCCGCCGACTCGACGCCCTCGATCATCGCGTCCACCCAGATCGCCGCGTTCGACATCGACACGCAGCGACTCCGTCGGCTCACCGGCGAGGAGCGGGCCTACCTGCTTCGGTGGAAACGTGACTGACACTACGACGGGATTCGGCGAGCGGGCAGTCGCTGTCGCCGGCGAGAACGACCGCACCGACCTCGCCGCATTCCTCACCCGCGCGGTGCGTCTCGACGAGGCCGCGGTCGTGCGGCTGCGACGTCGGGGGGACGGCGTGCTCGGTGCCTGGATCCAGACGGGCTTCGAGGTCCTCGCTGCCCGGATCGTCCGAGGAACCGTCCACCCCGCCGACCTCTGCGTCGCTGCTGATTCGCTGCGGGCAGCACTGACCGCGTCGGTAGGCACTGCGAATGCGATCGACCCGGGGTGGGCGATGGATTCGGCATGGCGGGGAGCGCTACCGCCGGACGAAGGATTCGTACATGTCGACGATGTTCCGGCCAGGGTTCTCGTCGAACTCGCCCAGCAGGGTGTCGCGCTGACCCGCGACGCGGGAGCACAGGGACCACCGGCGTCGCTGCTGGCGCAGGAGGTCCTCGAGGTCAGTGGAGGCGAGACCACGGTCGGGGTGCCCATGCGGATGGTGTTCGCGCTCGGGGCGATGGGGTTCGTGCCCACCACGGGCCGCGACACGATGGTCGCCGATGGAATCGCCGCAGACGAAGTGGTACGGGTACGTGCCTCGAACACCTGGCTCCGGCTCGATGCCCGCTTCGGCTCGGTCTACCTGCGCAAGAGCGGAGGCCTCGGCCTGAGTGTCATCTGACGACCGCTCAGGCCGGCGACCCGGCCGGTCAGATCGGCGAGTTCATCAGTGAATCCGCCGCCATATCGATGTAGTCGACGAGCTGACGACGGTGCGCGGCATCGAGGGTTCGATCGTCGATCGACGCGATCGCGGTGTGCATGCATCGCAACCAGGCATCGCGCTCGAGCGGGCCGATCTTGAACGGATGATGGCGCATCCGCAGTCGCGGGTGACCGCGCTCGTCCGAGTAGGTGCGTGGACCACCCCAATACTGCTCGAGGAACATCCGCATGCGGCGCTCCGCCGGGCCGAGGTCTTCCTCGGGGTAGAGGGGGCGGACGATCTCGTCCTTCGCCACCTCTTCGTAGAAGCGCGCGACGATCTTGTGGAAGGTCTCGGCGCCGCCGATCTCGTCGTAGAAGGTCTGCTGGTCGGTCATCGTGTTCTGCGTACCTCCCTCTCAACGGCCATTGTGCCCGCACCGACGCAAGCGCGCCCGTACGGGGTCGCGTACCCGCCGGTACCCACGACACAGGATGTTCACCGGGCAGACCTTGATTCGTCCGCGGATTTCGGGTGCGATTTCGAGATATCCGTGGTGCACTGTTTCCAGTCTTCCGGAGGTCGTATGAAGCACGGCAGCACAGCACATCGACAACTTCCGCCCGCGGATGCCCCGATCAGGGCGCCGGGGGCCACCACCCTGCACGTAGTACGCGATGACGTCGGTCTTCCCGACTGGGTGAAACGTCGGGTGCTGCTGCTCAATGCCACCTACGAGCCGCTCACCGCACTGCCCGCGCGACGTGCCGTCGTTCTGATGGCCGGCGGCAAGGCAGACACGGTGCACGACGACCCGCTCGCACCGATGGTTCGATCGGCCGAATGGTCGGTGCAGTTGCCGTCCGTCATCCGGCTACGCACGTACGTGCGGGTTCCCTACCACGCGCGGGTGCCCATGACCCGGGCCGCGCTCATGCATCGCGACGGCAATCGCTGCGCGTACTGCGGTTCCAAGGCCGAGACCATCGATCACGTCATTCCCCGCAGTCGCGGTGGAGCGCACGCGTGGGAGAACTGCGTGGCCTGCTGTGCACCCTGCAACCACAAGAAGGCCGACAAACTGCTCAGCGAACTCGGGTGGACGTTGCGCGCGTCCCTGGTTCCACCGAAGGGCAGACACTGGCGTCTGCTGGCCACACTGCAGGACCTGCATCCGACCTGGCTTCCGTACCTGGGCGAGGGCGCTGCCTGACGGGCGAGGTCGGGGAATCGCTCCCCGGACGGGACCAAATCCGGGGCATGTGAGGTCTTTCGCAGCCACCTGGGATACCTTCTCCCTGTGAGCATTCTCGAGACAACGCTGATATTCGTCGGCATCCCGCTGCTGATCGTTCTGGTCTTCGGGGCTATCTCCTGGACCGCGCCCCGCAAGCCCGGCCCGGCTGCGTCCGACCACCCGTACAAGCTCGGCGACAAGTGGAACCACAGTGCACTGCTGTGGACCGCCGCCGACGAGGTGACCGAGCACGGTCGTCATGCACAGCATGGGCACGCGGCCGGTGCACCGGCAGAGCTGATCGGAGGTACCGCAAGTGGCAAGTGGTGACGTGATTCATGCCCCCGCGCGCAGCGACGCGCCCCTGCCGCACGCTGCGGTACTGACCTCGAGCGGCCGGATCTCCGAGGCTCGTGCCGACGGCATCGAGTTCGCCGGCCCGCCGTTCGAGGACGATGAGATGATCGCCCTCGACGACACGCTCACGTCAGCAATCCGCGCCACCGGCGTGCGCTTCAACGTGTACATCGCCGACGCAGCCGACCCGGCCGCCGCCACGGACACGGTTTTCCCGTCGACGCCCGAGGCCGAGAACTCGGTGCTCATCGCGGTGTACCCGAACCAGAAGGCCGTCGAGATCCGCAGCGGACGCGACGCCACCCAGGTCACCGACCGGATCGCTCAACTCGGTGTGACCGCAGCGGTCGGACCGTTCGGCCAGGGACAGCTCATCGACGGCATCATCAGTGCCATTCGCGTGATCGCCAACGCGATCATCGCCCCGTAGGACCCTGCAGCACCGTAGGACATCGGCAGCACTGCTGCCACGCATCGGCCCGATGTCACCTTCGGTCACTCGAAGTGACCGAAGGTGACATCGGGCCGAGTACGTTGCCGGGGTGCCGGTCAGGACGCGTCGAACGCCTGAGCTCGCAGCGACCGCACGATCCCCGCGCGCCCCTCGATGATCAATCGGCGCAGCGCCGGCGGTCGATCACCGGCGAGGAACTCGTCGGCTGCTGTGACCGAGGCCTCACTGATCGACCATGACGGGTACAGGCCCACGACCACGGTCTGCGCGACCTCACTCGACCGGCGTTCCCACACCTCGGGCACCTCAGCGAAGTATCGCGCCACGTAGGGCTCGAGCAGTTCCGATTGACCGACCGGCGCGAAACCACCGATGATCGAACGAGCAGTGATGTTCGGCACGGTGTCGTCACCGACCACCGTCTGCCAGACCTGGGCCTTGACCGCTTCCTGCGGACGGGCCGCGCGTGCCGCCGCTGCCTGCCGGGCACCCGCCGCGGTCGGGTCGCGCTCGGCTTCCGCGTCGATGAACGGCGACTCGACGCCCTCGGCGTCGATCTCACCGGCGGCTGCGAGCGCCTGCACGAGGCGCCACCGGAGATCGGTATCCACGACCAGACCGGGCAGTCCGACCTTTGCCGGATCGCCGCCGAGCAGCTCCTCGAACACCTCCGTGTGCCACGGTGAGAGCCGGGCGGTGGACAGGGCGTTGACGAACGTGAGCTGATGGTCGGAGGCCGGCTCGGCTGCGCGCGCCAGTTCGAGCAGGCGGTTCGCGTAGTCGCTCCAGCCCGATGCCTCGGCCCACGCGGGGTCGGCATAGCTGCCGACCGCCGTATGCGCCTGCATCAGCAAACGCTGCACGACACCCACCTCGGTCTCCGCAGCGATACCTCGCTTCACCAGCGCCACGAAATCGCGGGCCGCGAGCTCGGCCTGCCGGGTCATCTCCCATGCAGCCGACCACACCAATGTGCGCGGCAGCGAGTCGGCGATGTCGCCGACGCGTTCTATCACAGTGCTGAGCGACTCGTCGTCGAGCCGGACGGAGCAGTAGGTCAGATCGTCGTCGTTGACGAGCACGAACTTGCCCCGATCCACACCGACGAGTTCGGGGACGTCGGTGCTCGCGGCAGCGTCGACATCGATCTCGACGCGGTGGGTGCGCACGAGCTTGCCTGAGCCGTCGTCGTCGTAGACACCGATCGCGAGGCGATGCACGCGGAACTCACCGGCGCCGGGTTGCGCGCCCTCCTGCAGCACTGAGAAGCGGGTGAACTTGCCGTCGGCGCCGACCTCGAAGTCGGGGCGCAGGATGTTCAGCCCCGTCGTCTTGAGCCACTGGGCGCCCCAGCCCGACAGGTCGCGGCCCGACGACTTCTCGAGCGCGGCCAGCAGGTCGTCGAAGGTCGCGTTGTCGAAGGCGTGGTCGCGGAAGTATGCGCGCAGACCTTCGAGGAACGGCTCCTGCCCGACGTAGGCGACGAGCTGCTTGAGCACCGACGCGCCCTTCGCGTAGGTGATGCCGTCGAAGTTGACCTCGACGGCGGCAAGATCGGGGATGTCCGCAGCGATCGGATGTGTGGACGGCAGCTGATCCTGCCGGTACGCCCACGACTTCTCGACGTTCGCGAACGTCGTCCATGCGTTGGTGTATTCGGTGGCCGAAACCTGGGAGAGCACGGACGCGAACGTCGCGAAGGACTCGTTGAGCCACAGATCGTCCCACCAGCGCATGGTGACGAGGTCGCCGAACCACATGTGCGCCATCTCGTGCAGGATCGTCTCGGCTCGCCGCTCGTAGGAATAGCGGGTGACCTTGGACCGGAAGACGTAGTCCTCGAGGAACGTCACCGCGCCGGCATTTTCCATCGCTCCCGCGTTGAACTCCGGCACGAACAGCTGGTCGTACTTCCCGAACGCGTACGGGACGCCGAAATTCTCGTGGTAGAAACCGAAGCCCTGCTTGGTCTCCGTGAACAGACGCTCGGCGTCCATGAACTCGGCGAGGGACGCGCGGCAGTAGAGGCCGAGCGGGATCGTGCCATGCTCGTCGGTGTAGGTGTCGGTCCACTCGGCATACGGACCCGCGATGAGCGCGACGAGGTAGGTGCTCATCCGCGGGGTGGTACGGAAGACGTGCTGACCGGGCGATGCCGCGGTGGTCTGCACGGTCTCGGAGTTCGAGATCACCTTCCATTCGGCAGGTGCGGTGACCGACAGATCGAAGGTGGCCTTGAGATCGGGCTGGTCGAAGCACGCGAACATCCGCTTGGCGTCGGCTGTCTCGAACTGTGAGTACAGGTACACCGCGTCGTCGGTCGGATCGACGAACCGGTGAAGCCCCTCGCCGGTGTTCGTGTAGAGGCAGTCGGCGTCGACGACGAGCTCGTTGTGCGCGGCGAGGCCGGTCAGTGCTATCCCGGTGTCCTCGGTGTATCCGGACACGTCCACGGGTGAGCCGTTGAGCGTGGCCGAATGCACGGTCTGTGCGACGAGATCGATGAAGGTCGACGCACCCTCGGTCGCATCGAACGTCACCGTGGTGACGGACCGGAACGTAGTGGCCCCCGGTGCTCCGGACCCGTCGGTCAGGTCGAGGACGACGGTGTAATTGTCGACGTGCAGGACCGCTGCCCGCTCGGCGGCCTGCTCGCGGGTCAGGTTCGGTGGTGCCACAGGAGAACTCCTTCTCACGACGGGATGTCGGTCGGAACCCATCCCATCATGGTCGGGGCGCGCTCAGGTGGCGACGTCCGACAACGGCACGCTCGTGTCCGCGAGGCGGGCCGGATCGACGGGTGAACCCGACGAGACGAGTGCACGGATGTCGTCGCCGGCGTCCCAGATGTTCACGTTCATCCCGGCCAGCACCTTGTTGTCGTCGTCGAGCCAGAACGCGAGGAACTCGCGCATGTCGACATCTCCGCGGGTGACTACCCGTGAATCGGGTGGTGCCAGCCCGACGTACTCCATCCCGAGGTCGTACTGGTCGGTGAAGAAGTACGGCAAGCGGTCGTAGGAGGCATCGATGCCGAGCATCGTCGCCGCGGCCACCGCAGGTTGGTTCAGTGCGTTGGCCCAGTGCTCTACCCGCACCCGGCCGCCGAGTGTGGGGTGCTCGGCCGCCGCAATGTCGCCGACCGCGACGATGTCCGGATCACTCGTGGCCAGCGACGAGTCGACGAGGACCCCGCCGTCGACAGCGAGGCCCGCGTCCTCGGCGAGCTCGATGTTGGGTGCCGCACCCACCGCGACAAGCACCGCATCTGCCGGCAGGGTGCTCCCGTCGGCAAGGACGACACCTGCGGCGCGGCCGCCGTCGACGGCGATCTCCCGGACCGACGCGTCGAGCCTCATGTCGACTCCGTGCGCCCGGTGCAGGTCGGAGAACACCGCGCCGATCTGCGGGCCCAGCGATCCGGACAGGGGAGTGGCCGCGGATTCGATCACCGTCACGTCGGCGCCGTGCCCCCGCGCACCCGCCGCTATCTCGAGTCCGATCCATCCCGCGCCGATGATCGCGAGGCGCGCGGCGGTGCCGTCGTCGCGCCGGATCGCGGCGAGCAGGTCGTCGGCCTCCGAGACCGTGCGCAGGACGTGGACGCCCGAACTGTCGGCCCCGGAAAGCGGCAGACGCCGAGACCGTGATCCCGTCGCGAGCGCCAACTTGTCGTAGTGCACGGTCGAACCGTCCGGTAAGGAGACCGTGTGCGCGGCCGGGTCGATCGCGGTGACCGTCGTGCCGAGGCGAAGATCGACACGATGGTCTCGGTACCAGTCGCCGCGCTGCACGGTGAAGTCGAGAAGTCTCTTGTCGCCGGCGAAATACTCCTTCGACAGCGGCGGTCGTTCGTACGGCAGATGTTCCTCGGTGCCGATCAATACCACGTGCCCTGGGAAATCTCGTGCCCGCAGTTCTTCCGCCACCTTGGCGCCGGCGAGTCCGGCGCCGACGATCACGAACGTCTTCTCACCCGCCATCGCATGACCTCTCGTTCATTTGTGCGCGCTCACACGCTTTGCGTCCCGGTCCTCGTGTCCGACGGTACGGGGACCGCGCACTGCCGCGGCGAAGATCGGGAAGAATGCCCCGCGGGGTGGTGTTGCACTCTCTGGAAACCGATTCGTGTGAGGAGATCATTTTGAGTGACCAGACCACCGGTACCGCCGGTAAGGACACAGCCGATTTCTGGTTCGACCCGTTGTGCCCGTGGTGTTGGATCACCTCGCGGTGGATCCTCGAGGTCACCCGGGTACGCGACATCGAGGCACGCTTCCACGTCATGAGCCTCGCCGTCCTCAACGAGGGCCGCGACCTGCCCGACGAGTACTCCGAGATGATGAAGAAGGCGTGGGGACCGGTGCGTGTCGCGATCGCGGCGTCGCAGAAGTACGGTGACGAGATCCTCGAGAGCCTCTACACCGCGATGGGCACTCGCATCCACAACGAGGGCAACAAGGACTTCACCGACGTCATCGCCGGTGCTCTCGCCGAACTCGACCTCGACCCTGTCCTCGCGCAGGCTGCCGAAAGCGAAGAATACGACGAGGCGCTGCGCGCAAGCCACGCGGCGGGGATGGACGCCGTAGGCCCGGACGTGGGAACCCCCACTATCCACGTCAACGGTGTCGCGTTCTTCGGGCCGGTGCTGTCGAAGATCCCGCGCGGCGAAGAAGCCGGCAAGGTGTGGGACGGCGTCGTCGCACTCGCGTCCTACCCGCACTTCTTCGAGCTCAAGCGCAGCCGCAACGAAGACCCCAGCTTCGACTAGCGCCGACAGAACCCGGCAGGCGGAGGCCTCCGGTGGTGGAGTGGACCGTCCGCTCCACCACCGGTGCCTTTCGGGCGGGAGTTGAGATCACGGCGAGCGCAATGGTCGATAGCCGAGTGGTTGCGCTCTACGATTCCGGATCATGTCCTGTGAGCTCCACCGGTCCCCGCTCACCTACGACGACAGCCGGCTCACCGCCGGCAGCGTTCGGTAGCCTGCGGCGGGCACACGGTGACGGCGTCGACGACGGCAGCCCGGCTCGGGAGCTGCGAGGAGGCTCTCCGCGTCGCTGCGCAGCTGGCCGACAGTTTCGCCGCCGAGGCCGGGCAGCGCGACGCGAACCGAGACCTGCCGCGCGACGAGGTGCGTGCCCTCGCCGAATCCGGTCTGCTCGCTGCGGCGGATCCGAGCATCGCACAGATCCCGCAGTCGCATTTCACCTTTCTCGAGGCGCTGCGCACGCAGGGTAGTGCCGAACAGTGTCGCTTCTTCTACGGCAAGGTCCTCGGCGGCACGTTGCTGGCCAACGCGCAGAGCGAGCGTGGACCGCACCCGATCAACGTCGACACCACGGTGCTGCGTCGCCGGGGCGACGACTACATCCTGTCGGGCCGCAAGTTCTACAGCACCGGCGCCTTGTTCGCGGACGTGATCGTGGTGCGCGCCAGCCTGTCCGACGATTCGGATACGCCGGATGCGGGCACCCCCAAGGTGATCGCGTTCGTTCCTCGCGGGACCGACGGTCTCACGATCGTCGACGACTGGGACGGAATGGGGCAGCGCACCACTGCGAGCGGCACCGTGGTCCTCGACGACATCGCGGTGCCCGCGTCGTCGGTGGTGCCGTATTCGCCGCTCTTCTCGGGGCCGACCACCTACGGTGCCCAGGCCCAGCTCGTCCACGCTGCGATCGACGTGGGAATCGCCACCGGCGCATTGGTGGAAGCCACAGTCCAGGCGAGACGCGCACGACCGCACTTCGAGGCCGACGTCCGACGTGCCGTCGAAGACCCCTGCTGATTCAGCTCGCCGGTGAGGCCACCGTGACGGTGCGGTCTGCGCAGGTGCTCCTCGCCGCTGCCGCGCGTGCGGTCGATGCGGCACGGGCGACTCCGACCGAGGATACGACCGCTGAGGCATCCATCGAGGTCGCGACGGCCAAGGTCGTCGCGGCCCGCGCGGCCCGCGCGGCCCGCGCGGCCCGCGCGGCCCGCGCGGCACTCGAGGCTGCGAACGCGTTGTTCGAGCTCGGTGGCACCCGCAGCGCGTCGGGTTCGGCCAATCTGGCGCGGTACTGGCGTGATGCCCGCACACATACCCTGCACGATGCAACCCGATGGAAGTTGCAGCACTCGGCCGATGGACGTTGAGCGGTACCCACCCCCCCGCGCCACGGAGTCGTCTGACGGAGCCGACGCCGCGTCGTGCCGTCGGGCACGGCGCGGCTTTTGCGCTGTCGAGTCGAATCACATTCTGGTAGAGCAGAAGTGGCGCCATCGTCGGCTCCGCACTGCAGGGTGGATGAGACCGTCCGACGAGGAGTGTGCGCCGTGAGTAGTGCGACCATCGAGAATGCCGTGACCGATGGCAGGGCCGCGACCGATCGGGAGCTCCGGGAGCGCTTCGCCCCGGTCTTCGACCGGGTCGCTCAGGGTGCGAGTGCGCGGGAGCAGGCCCGGCGCCTGCCGTTCGAAGAGGTCGGGTGGCTGCGTGAAGCCCGTTTCGGGGCGGTGCGCGTGTCGGTCGAGCACGGGGGCTTCGGCGCGAGCGTCCGGCAGTTGTTCGGACTGTTGATGGATCTGGCCGCGGCGGAATCGAACCTGCCACAGGCACTGCGGGTGCACTGGAGTCGGATGCAGACATCATCGAGGATCTGTACGCCGACGGTCCGCTGTCGACCGGGATGAGTGCGCGCCTGCACGCCGGGGTGGGGGAGTCCTATGGTGAGGTGCTCGAATTCGATCCCGACTTCCGTTATCTCGCGCAGGGAGTGGATGTACGTCTGCGTGCGGATGATCGTCTCGGCCGATTTCACGACCGTGGTGGTCGATTCGAGGTGCGCACAGTGGATCTCGACAGTCTCGACGAGATCGCGTCCGGCAGCGACCTGACACTGGTGGCGACGGGCAAGGGCGGCCTGGCGTCGCTGTTCCCGCTCGATGCGGAGCGCACCGTCTACACAGAGCCCCAGCGCCAGTTGCTGATGGTGACCCTGCAGGGGCCCGATCACAGTGACGAGACCTGGGGCTATCGAAGCGCCGGCGGCACCCACAGTGTTTTCAATCTGCATGCCGATTTCGGTGAGGCATGGATCGGCCCGTATCTCCACAAGGACGTCGGGCCGTCCTGGAGTTTCCGGGGATTCGCAAAGCCGGATTCGCCGTGGGTGGAGCGTTTCGACACCGCCACCGACGCGCACAGCGCCCGCCAGGCGGTCGTCGACCTCTACCGCGAGTACTTCCCGAAGGACGCCGTCGAGGTCGAACAGTTGCGGGTCATCGAACAGGATCCGCACTCGTGGCTGCGCGGTGCTGTGACCCCGACGGTGCGGCGAGGTGTCGGGCGAACTGCCGGTGGTCACGTCGTCGCGGCGATCGGTGACACCGCGATTTCCTTCGACCCCGTGGCGGGGCAGGGCGCGCAGAACACGGTCGTGCAGGTCGCGGCGCTGGTCGCCGCTGTGCGTGATCACGTCGGGGACTTCACGGAGCAGTGGCTGTCCGCCCAGTTCGAGAAGCATTGGGAGGCCCGCGGGCACGGCGCGGCGGAAACGACCCGGTTGTTCAGCAACGGCAAGGACTACGACGGCATCACCGCGCAGATCGACGAGTTGCGCGAGGTCGCCCGCGCGCACAAGCGGGAGGTGAAAGTGGGGCTCAACGGCTTCATCATCGCCCGCGACACGGAGAAGGAAGCTCGCGAGACGCTCCGGGAGATCGTCGCCAAGGCGAACAGGCCCGCGGTCGAAGGATTCCGCAATGCAGTCAAGCAGGCCGGTTCGTCCACCGGCGACGGCAAGGGCATGTGGGCGGACTCGTCGTTCGAGGATCTGGTGCAGTACAACGACGGTTTCGCACGCAGTTGATCGGCACTCCCGAGCAGGTCGCGCGGCGCATCGTCGAGTACCGCCGCCGCGGAGTCGACCTTGTTCTCGCGGGCTTCCTGCACTTCCAGGAGGAAGTCGAGTACTTCGGCGCCAAGGTGCTGCCGTTGGTGCGGGAGCTCGAGGCGCAGGCAGATCGAGAGCCCGCCGTCGTCTGAGAGGGTTCGACGACGCCGGGCTCGGTGGTCTGCTGGGGATGGGGTGGGGGCGGGGGCCCGCGTTAGCCCAGGGTTGCCTCGAGGTCGTCGAGGATGGTGTTCGCGCCGACCACACCGATGCCGACCATCCAGGTCTCGTCCTCGAACTCGTGGACGTTTCCTGCCGCGACTCCGGGCTGTGCGCCCCACAGACCGGTCACCGCAGCCATTGTGGTCGCGGCCGGATCGCCGCCGGGATTGGTGAAGAAGACGACGTCGCCGTCGATCTCGGTGTAGTTCTCGGGGCTGAGCTCGAGCATCGAGTACTCGTTCCAGGCGCGATCCGCACCGAGGTCGTACCCGACCTGCGTGAGGATCGTGCCAGAGAAGGTGTCGGGACCGTACAGGCGGAAGTTGTCCGGGCGGAAACGCACCATCGAAGCGGTCTGACCTTCGGCACCGATCTCCTTGCCGATCTGCGCGGCGCGTTCCTCGACACCGGTGAGGAGGGTTTCCATCTCGTCCGTCTCGCCCACGGCGGCGGCGGTGATGCGGGCCTGTTCTTCCCAGTCGGTACCCGAGTTCACGGAGAAGACGGTCGGAGCGATCGCGGAGAGCTGCTCGTAGAGCGCCTCGTGTCGGACCTGTGCACCGATGATCAGGTCGGGGTTCAGGCTTGCGATGGCCTCGAGGTCGGGCTCCATCGTGGGGCCCACGATCTCGGTGCCCTCGAGGTCGTCGGCGAGGTACGCGGGGACACCGGTCGCCGCACCCGATTCGGTGGCGCCGACCGGCGTGATGCCGAGTGCGACGAGGGCGTCGAGGTGCGGGGAGTCGATGACGACGATGCGCTCGGGAGTGCCTTCGATCGTCGTCTCACCCATGGCGTGCTCCACGGTGTAGGACTCGTCGGAGGGCGCCGCCTCGTCGGACGAGGTCGAGCCGCAAGCAGACAGGAGAACGGCTGCGGCGGCAGCTGCCGCGCCCAGGAGGATGCGTGCCGATCGTCCTTGTGATGTGAACATTCGCTCAACTTAGCCGGTCCGATTAGGTGAGGGAAACCTCACTCCTGAGGAGTGCCAGCGGTTCAAGTCCGCGGGGGGCTCCTGGCTAGACTCTGCCCATGCGCGTTTACCTGGGAGCCGACCACGCCGGTTTCGAACGGAAGAATCAGATCATCGAACACCTGACGGCGAACGGTCACGAAGCCGTCGACTGCGGTGCCTTCGAATACGACGCACTCGACGACTACCCGGCGTTCTGCATCGAAGCAGCCCGTCGCACCGTTGCAGATCCGGGCAGCCTCGGCCTCGTCCTCGGCGGCAGCGGCAACGGCGAGCAGATCGCCGCGAACAAGGTCCCCGGTGCGCGCTGCGCGCTGGCCTGGAGCGTCGAGACGGCGAAGCTCGCCCGCGAGCACAACAATGCCCAGCTGATCGGTATCGGCGGCCGGATGCACTCCCTCGAGGAGACCCTCGCGATCGTCGACGCCTTCCTCGCGACCGAGTGGTCGAACGAGGAGCGGCACCAGCGTCGCATCGACATCCTCGCCGAGTACGAGAAGTCCGGCGACGCACCCGCGGTGCCGGGCGCGAACTGATCCGGTGCCCGAAGGACACATCCTGCACCGGCTCGCCCGGTTGCACCACGATTGGTATGCGGGTGCGCCGGTGCGGGTGTCCAGCCCCCAGGGGCGTTTCGTCGACGGCGCGGCGACGGTGAACGGACGGGTTCTCACGCACGCCGACGCGTGGGGTAAGCACCTGTTCCATCATTACGAGGGTGCGCTGACGGTGCATGTGCACCTCGGAATCTACGGGGCGTTCACCGATTCCGAACTCCCTCTCGGGGAACCCACGGGGCAGGTTCGCATGCGGATGATCGGGTCCGGACACGGCAGTGACCTGCGCGGACCGGCCGCATGCGAGGTCCTTACCGAGGGCGAGGTCGACGCGATCGAAGCGCGTCTCGGCCCCGACCCGTTGCGCGCCGACGCCGATCCGGAGCAGGCATGGGCGAGGATCAGCCGGTCCCGTAGTCCGATCGGTGGCCTGCTCATGGACCAGTCGGTGATCGCGGGAGTCGGCAACGTGTACCGCGCCGAAGTGCTGTTCCGGCACGGAATCCACCCCGGACGCCCTGGCAAGAACCTCTCACGCGCCGAATTCGACGAGATCTGGGTCGACCTCGTCGAGCTGATGCACGTGGGGATGGAACGAGGGCGTATGCACGTCGTGCGCCCCGAACACGACCACGGCGCACCGGCGTATGCAAAGGATCGGCCCCGCACCTACGTGTACCGGCGCGCAGGGGAACCGTGCCGGGTGTGCGGCACGCCGGTGCTCCACAAGGTGATGGGCGCACGGAATCTGTTCTGGTGCCCGGTCTGCCAGCCGGTCTGACCGAGCATCGTCGACGTCAGAAATCGAACCCGTCGAAACCGAATCCGTCGCCGCCGTCGAAACCTGCGCTGTCTCCACCATCGAATCCGTCGCCGCCGATGTCGTCTCCACCGCCGAAGTCGTCACCGGATGCGCCGTCCGAGCCGTCCGCCGCGCCGCTCTCGAATGCCTGCGCGTCGTACGGCACACCCGCCATGCCTGCGAACAACGATGAGAACAGCAGCATCGAACCGACACCCCATGCGCCCGCGACCAGCGCGGGTTTCCACCACGGCTCGGAGTACCAACCTGCGGGAACCGGCCGACCCGCGACGCGGCCGCCCGGATAGTAGTTGGGGGTGCGCGCCGACGGGGACGGTGACGCTGCGACCTGGCGACCCTCGAACTCGACCTGCCGGTCCTCGGTGACGGCACCCGCCGACTTCTGGCCGTCCAGAGTGGGAATCTCGGGCCCCGGATCCATGCCCATCGCGGTGCGGGCAGCGCGAATGTAGTACAGACCTTCGAGCGCGGTCTGTTTCGCAAGCCGAGCTTGGACGGGGGACTGCGCCTGGTCGATCTGCGAGCCGGCCGCTGTGTAGCGCTCGGCGGCGTCGGCGAGGGCCTGACGGGAGGCGTCGTCGGTACCGGTGAGGTTGTAGATCTGGCCGCCGAGCCGTTCGATGGCTTGACGAGCGTCGGCCTTGGCGTCGTCGAGGTTTCCGGCAGCGTGTCGTGTGGTGCTCTTCTGCGAGCGGGATACGAAGTACACCACGACAGCCAAGGCGGCGACGATGAGCAGAAGTTCCACGGTGGCCCCTCACGACGGCGAGTGCAGTAGCAACAGCGCGTCAACAACAGTGCGTTCGGTACAGGCTCCAGCGTACCGATCCGATCAGCTGTCGAGGACGGTCCGTAGACCCGTCCGTAGACACTCGTCGAAGGCCTTGTTGTCGGGCACTGCGGCGGGGTCGACGGTGAGCCCGACGCAGCACATGTCGCGGTAGGACATCAGTGTCGCGTTGATCGCCGATCCGAGGGTGCGGCCGAAACCGTAATAGCGGTCGATACCCGCGCCCGCTACGAACAGGGTTGTCGCTGAACCAGGGACCGTGCAGGTCAGCACGTCGTCGTGACCGAACATTCGAGTCGCGGGAAGCACACTCGGGTCGTCGGGCATGCCCGCGCTCACGCGATCGATGCGCTGCATCAAGGCCACCGGCCCGTCGTCGATCTCGGTGCCGCCGAGCGCGACCTGGGCGGGCTCCTCGGATCCGGTGCCCGGGATCGCGGCGAACAGATCGTCCGCGGGCGAGCCGTGGGTGTGCCGGTACGACGCATATCCGAGGAGCACCGCAGCCGCGACACCGCTTTCGAGTCCGCAGCCGGCGCGATCCGCTGCGTCGCGGATCTCGCGTCCGGGGATGTCGAGAGTGTGTAGACGGTGCGGTCCGCCCATCGGGATCGCGCGCTGTGGGAGGGGTTGTGACGTGGGCGCGACGATCGCCTTCACCAATCCGGTGGTGCTGTCCACGACGAGCTCGGTCGACGAGCGAATTGCCTCCGCGGTGTGTTCCGTGAGGCTGCGCAGCCACGACCACACCGAGCCGTGCTGGTCGCCGTTGTTCTGCGCGGGTGCACTGTGCCCGTTGCGTTCGGGGCGGACGATGCTGATCACGAGTGCCGCCTGTCCACCGGTGAGCCCGTCCACCAGGGTGAGGCCCCAGCTCGGACGATGGAGGTCGATGGTCTCGGGAACCGTGGGAGACAGCGACAGCACGTCCGAGAACCCGGCCGTGCCCGTCAGTGACACCCGGTCGAGATGCCACGGCGTGTCGTCGAGGTCGCCGTTGCGTCGGGTGGCATCGAGCCCGATGGGGACCTCGACCACCCGGTGCCGGAATGCTGCTGCTTCCAGATTTCCGGGCGCGAGCATCGCTGTGACGCGATCCCATTCCGGAACGGCGTCGAGAAGGACTGCTGCGACGACGGAAGACCGCGGGGCGGCGACGGCGACGGCGGACACTGCTGCCGCCTCGCCGGACCTCATCGACGTGCGGTCGGGTGTCTCGCTCACACTGGCGACGCTCTCACAGCAGGCGGGCGTTCGGTCTCGGATTCGAGTCGGTACCCGAGGATCGAGTCGAAACGGTGATCCGACGGCTGCAGAAACGAGAACCGCCCGCGATCTCGAGGAGATCGCGGGCGGTTCTCTTGGAGGGGATGACGGGAATCGAACCCGCGTAGCCAGTTTGGAAGACTGGGGCTCTACCATTGAGCTACATCCCCGCGCTTGCGGCTTTGTCGGTGTTCACCAGGTGGTTTTCCGGTGCTCTCCGGCGCTCGCCGCTTGCAGGATGAGACTGTACCGAACCCGGCTTTGGATTTCATAATCGGGGGGCCGTAGGATTCACTCCGGCTCCCGGCACCACGGCGGGAGCAGTACGACGGGATGTGGCGCAGCTTGGTAGCGCATCCGCTTTGGGAGCGGAGGGTCGCAGGTTCGAATCCTGTCATCCCGACCAGATCGAACAGCGTCAGGGCGCTCAGTAGTGAGAACGATCGACCGACAAGAGCACGACAAGAAGGAGTCATGTCCGTGAAGAGCACCGTCGAGCAGCTGAGCCCGACGCGAGTCCGTATCAATGTTGAGGTGCCCTTCGAGGAGCTCCAGCCTGATTTCGACCGCGCCTTCCAATCCCTCGCCGGCCAGGTGCGGATCCCCGGATTCCGTCCCGGCAAGGCCCCACGCAAGATCCTCGAGGCTCGCGTCGGTCGCGGTGCGGTGCTCGAGCAGGTCGTCAACGACGCGATCCAGTCGCGCTACTCCGAGGCAGTGACCGCGAACGAGGTCAAGGCCATCGGCCAGCCGGAGATCGACATCACGAAGCTCGAGGACAACGTCGAACTGGTCTTCGCGGCGGAGGTCGACGTGCGCCCCGAGGTCACGCTTCCCGACTTCTCCGAGATCGCGGTCACCGTCGATCCCGTCGAGATCTCCGACGAGGACATCGAAGAGCAGCTGCTCTCTCTGCGCCAGCGTTTCGGCACCCTCACCGGTGTCGAGCGCGCCGTGCAGGACGGCGACTTCGTGTCGATCGACCTGTCGGCCACGGTCGACGGCGAAGAGGTCACCGAGGCCGCCACCGAGGGCCTGTCCCACGAGGTCGGCTCCGGGCAGCTCATCGAGGGTCTCGACGAGGCCATCATCGGTCTCGAGGCCGGCGGGTCGAAGGAGTTCACCTCCACGCTCGTTGCGGGTGAGTACGCGGGCAAGGAAGCCGTCGTCACCGTCAAGGTGAACTCGGTCAAGGAACGTGAACTGCCCGCTGAGGACGACGAGTTCGCGCAGCTCGCCAGCGAGTTCGACACCCTCGACGAATTGAAGGCAGACCTGCGTGAGCGTGTCGGCCGCGTCAAGCAGGTCGAGCAGGCCGGTCAGATCCGCGACAAGGTGCTCGATGAGCTCCTCGAAAAGGTCGAGGTTCCGCTGCCGGAGGCCGTCGTTCAGGCCGAGATCGACAGCGCACTGCACGACGCGATCCACGAGCTCGACCACAACGAGGCCGAGCTCGACAAGCTGCTCGAAGCTCAGGGCTCGAGCCGCGAGGAGTTCGACAAGGAAGCCCGCGAGTCGGCAGAGCGGTCCGTCAAGACCCAGCTGCTCCTCGACGCGATCGCCGAGTCGGAGAACACCACGGTCGAGCAGGAAGAGCTGACCGAGCGCATCTTCTTCCAGGCGCAGCGCTACGGCATCCCGCCGGAGCAGTTCATCCAGCAGATCAGCCAGGCAAACCAGCTCGGCGCGATCTTCGCCGACGTCCGCCGCGGCAAGGCTCTCGGCACGGTCGTCGACCGGGTCGATGTCACCGACACCACCGGCGCGACCGTCGACACCTCCGAGCTTTTCGGTGGCGCGAAGGCCGACTCGGATGAGGCTGCCGAGGACGCCGAGGCGACAGAGGAGAAGGTATCCGAGTAGTCGGATCTTTTCCGCTTTGAGCGAAGATGGGCGGCACCGGGCATCCGGTGCCGCCCTGTTTCGTTAGTGTCAGTGACAGCAATCCACGATTGACGAGAAGGCAGGTACCCGTGACTCCTCAGAATCCGGCGACATCCATCGGTCCGACGATGACCTCGGCCACCGCTGGGTTGAACCTCAGCGACTCGGTGTACGAACGCCTGCTCCGTGAGCGCATCATCTTCCTCGGCACGCAGGTCGACGACGACATCGCCAACAAGCTCTGCGCGCAGATCCTGCTGCTGTCGGCGGAAGACCCGACCCGCGACATCTCGCTGTACATCAACTCCCCGGGTGGTTCGGTCACCTCGGGCATGGCGATCTACGACACGATGAAGTTCGTGGAGTGCGATGTGGCGACGTTTGCGATGGGCTTGGCTGCCTCGATGGGCCAGTTCCTCCTCTCGGCAGGCACCAAGGGCAAGCGCTACGCTCTGCCTCACGCGCGGATCATGATGCACCAGCCGTCTGCCGGTATCGGTGGTACTGCCAGCGATATCGCCATCATGGCCGAGCAGTTCGCACACACCAAGCGTGAGATGGCCGAGCTGATCGCCGAGCACACCGGGCAGACCGTCGAGCAGATCACCCTCGACTCGGACCGCGACCGCTGGTTCACGGCGCAGCAGGCACTCGAATACGGCTTCGTCGACCACGTCGTCGCGCGGGCCCAGCAGGCCGGCGGCACGTCGAACTAGTTCCCGAGGCCCCGACCCGCTCCACGTCCCACACTTTCTTGGAGAAGCGATGACCAACATGTTCGATCCGCGCCAGCTCGGCGGCCAGGCCCCGAATTCACCGGCGAGCCGTTACATCCTCCCGTCGTTCATCGAGCACTCGAGCTACGGCGTCAAGGAATCCAACCCGTACAACAAGCTCTTCGAGGAGCGCATCATTTTCCTGGGCGTCCAGGTCGACGATGCGTCCGCGAACGATGTCATGGCGCAGTTGCTCGTGCTCGAGTCGCTCGACCCCGACCGCGACATCACCATGTACATCAACTCGCCCGGTGGTTCGTTCACGTCGCTGATGGCGATCTACGACACCATGCAGTACGTCCGCGCCGACATCACCACGGTGTGCCTCGGCCAGGCGGCATCGGCTGCAGCCGTGCTGCTCGCGGCAGGCACGCCGGGCAAGCGACTCGCCTTGCCGAACGCCCGCGTGCTGATCCACCAGCCCGCCACCGGCGGCATCCAAGGCCAGGTCTCCGACCTCGAGATCCAGGCCGCGGAGATCGAGCGCATGCGTCGTCTGATGGAGACGACGCTGGCCAAGCACACCGGCAAGGATCCCGAGCAGATCCGCAAGGACACGGATCGGGACAAGATCCTCACGGCAGCCGAGGCAGTCGAGTACGGTCTGATCGACAACGTGCTCGAATACCGCAAGTTGTCTGCTCAGGCATAAGTCACACCCGGCCCGGTCGAATCTCCTGAGTGTGTTCGGCCGGGCCGTTGTGCAGGGTGTGAGTTGCGCCATGATCGGCGCGCACAAATATGACCGGAAACGCGGAGAACCTGTCGACCCGCGTACCGGAGTCCGGGTACGGTCGATCAAAGGGCCCGCTCCCCGGGCCGGCGCTCGTTGACGGACACGGGATCGGTTGCACGCACACGAGGAAGTAGGGACCTGACAGATGGCACGTATCGGTGACGGCGGGGATCTGCTCAAGTGCTCGTTCTGCGGAAAGAGCCAGAAGCAGGTCAAGAAGCTCATTGCGGGCCCCGGGGTCTACATCTGCGACGAGTGCATCGACCTCTGCAACGAGATCATCGAGGAGGAACTCGCCGAAACCAGTGAGGTCAAACTCGACGAACTGCCCAAGCCTGCCGAGATCCGGGAATTCCTCGACAATTACGTGATCGGCCAGGATTCTGCGAAGAGGTCGCTCGCAGTGGCCGTCTACAACCATTACAAGCGCATTCAGGCAGGCGACAAGACTCGCGACGCACGCGGTGAGTCGGTCGAACTCGCCAAGTCGAACATCCTTCTGCTCGGACCCACGGGCTGCGGTAAGACCTACCTCGCCCAGACTCTCGCGAAGATGCTCAATGTGCCGTTCGCGATCGCCGATGCCACCGCCCTGACGGAGGCCGGTTATGTCGGTGAGGACGTCGAGAACATCCTCCTCAAGCTGATCCAGGCGGCCGACTACGACGTCAAGCGCGCCGAGACCGGCATCATCTACATCGACGAGGTCGACAAGATCGCGCGTAAGAGCGAGAACCCCTCGATCACCCGCGACGTGTCGGGCGAGGGCGTCCAACAGGCGTTGCTGAAGATCCTCGAGGGCACGCAGGCATCGGTGCCCCCGCAGGGTGGTCGCAAGCATCCGCACCAGGAGTTCATCCAGATCGACACGACGAACGTGCTGTTCATTGTCGCCGGCGCCTTCGCGGGTCTCGAGCGGATCGTCTCCGACCGCGTTGGCAAGCGGGGGATCGGCTTCGGCGCGGAGGTGCGGTCGAAGGCCGAGATCGACACCACCGATCACTTCGCCGACGTCATGCCGGAAGACCTGATCAAGTTCGGGCTCATTCCCGAGTTCATCGGCCGCCTGCCGATCGTCGCGTCGGTGACCAACCTCGACAAGGACTCGCTCGTCGAGATCCTCTCGGAGCCGAAGAACGCACTCGTCAAGCAGTACGTGCGACTGTTCGAGATGGACGGTGTGGAACTCGATTTCACCAGGGACGGACTCGAAGCCGTCGCCGACCAGGCAATCCTGCGTGGTACCGGCGCACGCGGGCTCCGAGCGATCATCGAAGAGGTCCTGCTGCCGGTGATGTACGACATCCCGAGCCGCGACGACGTCGAGAAGGTCGTCATCACCGCGGAAACCGTGACCGACAACGTGCTGCCGACGATCGTGCCGCGCAAGCCCGACCGCGAACGCCGCGACAAGAGCGCCTGAGAGTCCAACGACACGACTCGGCCCCGGCAGGAAACCCTGCCGGGGCCGAGGTCTGTTCGGCGAAGGGTCCCGCTAGCGCAATTTGATGCTGCCGCCGTCGACCATCAGGGTCTGGCCGGTGATGTACGACGCGTCGTCGCTCGCGAGGAACACCGCGACACGTCCGATGTCGGATTCGGGGTCGCCGAACCGGTGCAGCGGTGTCTTGGCGAGCAACACCTCCTCCACGCCGGGATTGGCCTCTATGTATGCCTCGACGCCTTCCGTCAAGGCGAGCGGCGAGATGAGATTGACGTTGATGTTGTCGGGGGCCCACTCGTTGGCGGCGACCCGGCTGATCCCGCGGATCGCTTCCTTGGCTGCGGCGTACGACGTCTGCGTCACGTTGCCGTCGATGCCTGCTCCGGACGCGAAGTTGATCACCGAACCCTGATTCGCGGCGAGTTGTGCGTGTGCCGCCTGCATGAGCCAGAGGGTGGGGTAGAAGCCTGTCCCGAACGACAGATCGAGCATTTCCTGAGTGGTCTCGAGCAGCGGTGCCTGCCGGGATGCATGAGCGTTGTTGACGAGTACGTCGACCTTCCCGAACGCTTGTACAGCGGCGTCGACAATCAGTGCGGCGCTGTCCTTCTGGGAGATATCGATGTTCAAGAACTTCCCTGCGCCGTCGAGTTCGGTCTCGAGGGCGGCGCCCTTGGCTTCGTCGATGTCGACGACGAGGACGCGCGCGCCCTCCTTGGCGAATGCTCGGACGATACCGCGACCGATACCGCCGGCTCCGCCGGTGACGATCGCGACCTTCCCTGCAAGTCTCATGCCGTGCTCCTTCGGGTGAAGTGATCAGTCGAGTGCGAGTGCGGCCTTCTCCAGTTCCGCAATGCTGTAGGCAGCGTAGGTCTCGTACTGGCCGCGGCCGGTGAAGTACGACGACAGCTGCTCGTCGAGCTCTTCCACCGTGAATGCGGAACCTGCCGCGTCGAAACGGTTCTCGACCTTCGGGGATGCCATGAGCGCGACCATCTTGCCGTACACCACGAACACCTGGCCGTTGATCTCGTGCGAGGCGGGGGAGGCGAGGTACGAGACGAGGGTGCCGACGCGCTCGGGTGCGAGCGGGTCGAGACCGGCGGTCGCGGAGTCGGCCTCGCCGAAGGCTTCGGCGGTCATCGCCGTCCGGGCGCGGGGGCAGATCGCGTTCGCGGTCACGCCGTATCGGGAGAGTCCCTGCGCGGTGGACAGTGTCAGTGCGGTGATGCCGGCCTTGGCTGCCGAGTAGTTGGGCTGTCCGGCTGAACCGAACAGGAATGCTTCCGACGAGGTGTTGATGACGCGGCCGTACACGGGGCCACCGGTCTCCTTACTGGCTGCACGCCAGTGGACCGCGGCAGCGTGGGAGGTTGCGGCGTGGCCCTTGAGGTGCACGCGAATCACGTCGTCCCAATCGGATTCGGTGAGATTGAAGATCATCTTGTCGCGGATGATGCCGGCGTTGTTGACGAGGATGTCGAACGAGCCGAATGCCTTGACGGACTCCTCGACGAGGCGGCCACCGAGCGACCAGTCGGACACGTCACCGGTCACGGCGATCGCCTGTCCGCCTGCCGCAACGATCTCCTCCGCGACCGCGTGTGCAGCGTCGCCCATGTCGTTGACGACGACGGCAGCACCGGCTGCGGCCAGTGCGAGAGCCTCGGAGCGGCCGAGGCCGGCTCCGGCGCCCGTGACTACTGCCGCGCGTCCGGCCAGGCTGACAGATTCACTCATGGAAAGTCTCCCGTGTTCGGTCGGTTCGGCTCCTCGGAAGCGGCTCCGAACCGGAATTAGTATTCATTCTAGTTTGAGTGCGGTGGTCTCGACAGGTGGATGTTGTCCCGCTGTGCGGGAGTGGGTTGACCGGGTGGTGCGGATCCTGCTGACCAGGACCGAATCGCTCGCGCGGTGTTGCCGGCTCTACTGTCGGGGCCCCGATCGGGCAAAGGAAGAGGTGAGGAATGCCCAGGCTCTCAGAGGCTCGTGATGCGGCCGAGCCGAGTTCGATGGAACAGCGTGCGCGGCACGGCCGGATCCTGAAGGCGGCTGCCCAGCTCGGTGCGGAGAACGAGCTCGAACGTGTCCAGATGCAGGAGGTCGCGAGGCTGGCCGGTGTCGCGATCGGCACGCTCTACCGCTACTTCCCGTCGAAGACGCATCTGTTCGTTGCGGTCATGGTCGACCAGATCGACCGGATGGGCGCTCAACTCTCGAGGCGCGCGCGCGCTGCGATGGCGCCTTCGGAGGCGGTGTGCGATGCGTTGCTGCAGGCCACGCGAGGGCTGTTGCGTACGCCGCGGCTCGCGACTGCCATGATTCAGTCGGCCGCGATGTCGAACGCGGCCACGATCCCCGATGTGGCGAGGATCGACCAGCTTTTCGATCGGTTACTTCTCGATGCGGCGGGGATAGAGGAGCCGACAGTCCTGGACGCGACTGTGCTCCGGCTCGTCGTCGCGTTGTGGTTCGGGCTGGTGCAGTCGGCGCTCAACGGGCGTACGTCGATCCCCGAGATCGAATCGGATCTGCGGGTGGCGTGCGAGCGGTTGCTCGGCGACCTCGTCTGACGGTCCGGCTGCATCGATTCGTGTTCGTGACCAGGGGGGTCCCGCTCGGTGGGACGGTGCAGGTCCCGGCCCGACCGCGGAAATAGAATAAATTTCAGTATCGCCGAAACGCAGGGAGTGGCATGAACAACGTCGTCATCGTCGAAGCCGCACGGACGCCGATCGGGCGTCGCCGCGGCCAGCTGGCCGGGGTGCACCCCGCAGTGTTGCTGGGCGCCGCCCAGAAGGGAGTCCTGGAGCGGACCGGGCTGCCTGCCGAACAGGTCGGCCAGCTCGTCGGTGGCGCCGTAACCCAGGCGGGGGAGCAGTCGAACAACGTGACCCGGCAGGCGTGGCTGCACGCCGGCCTCCCGTACACGACCGCGGCGACCACCATCGACTGCGCCTGCGGTTCGTCGCAGCAGGCCGTGCACATGGTCGCCGGCCTGATCGCCTCCGGTCAGATCGACGCCGGAATCGGTTGCGGCGTAGAGGTGATGAGCCGGGTGTTCCTCGGCCAGGCCAACGCCCCCGGCACGGGAAACCCCTACCCGGCCGACTGGACCATCGACATGGGTGACCAGTTCACCTCCGCCGAGCGCATCGCCGACCTGCGCGGCATCAAGCGCGACGACGTCGACGCACTCGGACTCGAATCGCAGCGGCGGGCAGCCCAGGCATGGGCCGAGGGCCGGTTCGACCGCGAGATCGTTCCTGTCGACGCTCCCATCGTCACGAAGGAGGGCGAGCCCACCGGTGAGATCGCGACGGTCACCCGCGACGGCGGCCTCCGCGAGACCACTGCGGAGGGCCTGGCAGGCCTGAAGCCCGTCATCGAGGGCGGCATCCACACCGCCGGTAACTCGTCGCAGGTCAGTGACGGCGCCGCGGCAGTGCTCCTCATGAGCGAGGACAAGGCGCGTGAGGCAGGTCTGCGCCCGCGGGCCCGCATCCTCGCCTCCACCTTGGTCGGCTCCGACCCGTACTACCACCTCGACGGTCCGATCTCCTCCACCCGCGCCGTGCTCGAGCGAACCGGAATGTCGTTGTCGGACATCGACATCGTCGAGATCAACGAGGCATTCGCGTCGGTCGTGCTGTCGTGGGCCCAGGTTCACGGAGCCGACATGGACAAGGTCAACGTCAACGGCGGTGCGATCGCCCTCGGACATCCGGTCGGCTCCACCGGGTCCCGGCTGATCACCAGTGCGTTGCACGAACTCGAGCGCTCGAACCGCTCGACCGCGCTGATCACGATGTGCGCGGGTGGCGCGCTGTCCACCGCGACCATCATCGAACGCATCTAGCCGACCCGACTTTCTGCTCCTATCGAAGGACCTGTGAATGACCATTGGATTGAGTGACGACGATCGCGACCTCCGCGATTCCGTGCGCGGCTGGGCCGCACGTCACGCCACGCCCGAAGTGATCCGTGAAGCGGTCGAGGCAAAGGCCGAGGCCCGCCCCACGTACTGGGCCTCGCTCGTCGAACTCGGCGTGCTGGGGCTGCATCTGCCCGAAGAGTTCGGCGGCGCAGGGTGTGGCCTCCTCGAAACGGCCATCGTCGTCGAGGAACTCGGGCGCGCGATGGTGCCGGGTCCATTCCTGCCGACCGTCGTGGTGTCCGCCGTCCTTCACAGGGGCGGACGTACCGACCGGCTCGCAGGCCTGGCCGATGGTTCACTGTTCGGCGGCCTCTCCCTGCAGCCCGGCGACCTGAAGATCGTCCGGGACGGCGACGACGTCGCACTGTCCGGTACGTCGAGTCATGTCCTCGGCGGCCAGGTCGCTGACGTCTTCCTGCTCGCAGCCGACGACGACGGCAGGCTCGTGTTCGTCGTCGTCGACCGTGACCGGCTCGACGTGACCGACCTGCCCAGTTACGACGTCGTGCGACGCAACGCCGAGGTCTCGGTGGATGGACTGGTCCTTGCCGAAGGCGACGTCCTGACACTGGATCCGCAGCGCGTCGTCGACATCGCAGTCACACTGTTCGCAGCGGAGACGGCAGGTCTCGCCGACTGGGCGACCACCACAGCCGCCGACTACGCGCGTGTCCGCAGGCAGTTCGGCCGGGTCATCGGCCAGTTCCAGGGTGTCAAGCACACCGTTGCGCGGATGCTGAGTCTGACAGAGCAGTCCCGCGTCACCGCGTGGGACGCGGCCCGTGCACTCGGGGAGGACATTTCGGAGAAGGAGGCGTCGCTCGCCGTCGCCGTCGCCGCGGCAACGGCGCTCGAGGCCGGCTTCCAGGTCACCAGGACGTGCATCCAGGTCCTGGGTGGCATCGGCTACACCTGGGAACACGACGCGCATCTCTACATGCGGCGGGCGCAGTCGCTGCGGATCCTGTCGGGCTCCACCGCATCGTGGAAGCGCCGGGTCGCGGCCCTGACCCTCGACGGAGTTCGCCGCGTACTGAGCATCGATCTACCGGCGGAGGCCGAGCAGATTCGGGCCGACGTTCGTGCGGAACTCGACGCGGCGAAGGCTCTCGAAGGTGCTGAACAGAAGGCATACCTTGCCGAGAAGGGTTACACCACACCGCATCTACCGGCGCCGTGGGGCAAAACGGCCGATGCCGTCACGCAGCTCGTCATCGCCGAGGAATTGCGCACCGCCGAGCTGACTCCGCACGACATGATCATCGGCAACTGGGTCGTCCCCACTCTGATCGCACACGGCAACGAGGAGCAGCTCGCACGATTCCTGCCCGGATCGTTGCGCGGCGACATCACCTGGTGCCAGTTGTTCTCCGAGCCTGGTGCCGGCTCCGACCTCGCCTCGCTGTCCACCAAAGCAGTGAAGGTCGACGGTGGCTGGAAGCTGAACGGCCAGAAGGTATGGACGTCGATGGCCCGGGTCGCGGACTGGGGAATCTGTTTGGCACGCACCGAAGCGGATGCACCCAAGCACAAGGGCCTGTCCTATTTCCTGATCGACATCAGGAACACGAAGGGCCTCGACATTCGTCCGCTGCGTGAGATCACGGGCGAGGCGCTGTTCAACGAGGTGTTCTTCGACGACGTGTTCGTGCCCGACGAATGCCTGGTCGGCGAGCCTGGAGACGGATGGAAGCTGGCCCGCACCACCCTCGCGAACGAGCGGGTCTCGCTGTCGGTCGACTCTTCACTCGGCTCCGGTGGCGAGGCGCTCCTGACTCTCGCCTCGACGATTCCGGGAGGGCTGGACGACGAACAGCTCACTGTCCTGGGCAAGGTGCTGTGTGACGCCCAGAGTGGTGGGCTCATGGGATTACGCACCACGCTGCGCTCGCTCACCGGCGCGCAACCCGGCGCCGAGTCGTCGATCGCGAAACTCGTCGGTGTCGAGCACATCCAGCAGGTGTGGGAGGTTGCGATGGACTGGGCGGGCCCGTCGTCGCTGCTCGGCGAGCAGGATCGCTGGTCCAACACCCAGATGTTCCTGAACTCGCAGAACCTGTCCATCGCTGGTGGCACGACGAATGTCCAGCTCAACATCATTGGTGAGCGGATTCTCGGTTTGCCGCGCGACCCCGAACCCGGAAAGTGATCACCCATGCCGATTGATGTGAATGCCGCGCTGTCGGCAGAGCCGACCCTCCGCGAAGCGGCGTGGACCGAGCGCGATGTGATCCTCTACCACCTGGGCCTGGGTGCCGGGACCAACTCGATGGACTCCGCTGAGCTGCGCTGGGCATACGAGAAGGACCTGCAAGTGGTGCCGACCTTCGCGATGGTTGCAGGGCAGGGCGTCTCCGCGGGTCCTGCCAGGCCGGTGTCGATGAACCTGCCGGGCATCGACATCGACCTGCGCAAGATCCTGCACGGTGGGCAGTCCTTGACTGTGCACGCTCCGATCCCAGCGGCGGGCTCCGCGACCATCTCGTCGCGGGTGGCCGATGTGTGGGACAAGGGTAAGGCTGCCGTGATCGTCCTCGAACAGTCGGCACGCGGCGCTGACGGAAGTCCGCTGTGGACTTCCGCAATGCAGATCTGGGCACGCGGCGAAGGTGGTTTCGGTGGCGACTCCGGGCCGGAGTCGGCTGCGTCGGCGCCGGAACGTGCGGCCGACCAGGTTGTGGTGACCCCGACCGGTACGGCGCAGGCATTGGTATACCGCCTCAGCGGGGACATGAACCCCCTGCACGCCGACCCGGCGTTTGCGAAGATGGCCGGTTTCGATCGGCCGATCCTGCACGGGCTCGCTTCCTACGGAGTGGTGTGCAAGGCCGTCGTCGACGGGGTGCTTGCCGGGGATCCGACTCGGGTGCAGTCATTTTCGGTGCGCTTCGCCGGATCGCTGTACCCGGGGGAGACCATCGAGACCTCGGTGTGGCGCGACGGGGACACTCTCACGCTGTTGGCGACCTGCCCCGAGCGCGACGGGCAGCCGGTGCTCACGCACGCGACGATGGAGGTCCGATGAAGGTCGATCCCGATACACATCCCACAGTCGGCAACGCCCCCGACGGCACGGTACTGACCTCGGCGCCTCAGGACTCCGCGATGGACCGCGCCACCGCTGCCGCCCGACGCGTGGTCGACGCGCTGCTGCGCACCGATCGGGCCAACGCGAATCTCGAGCGGGTCGCGGAGGAGCTCGACAGTGTTGCCGTGCACCTCGAAGAACACGCACCGGAGGTGAAGGAGCGGCTGATCGACATGTGGCACGGAGAAGGTGTCACCCGGCACGATCCGGTCACCGGGCCGGAGAACGCGCTGGCACCGCCGCTCGTTCTTGCCGGCCGCGAGGACGGGTGGGTCGAAGGGATCGTCGAGTTGACCTTCCCGTACCAGGGCCCTCCCGGACACGTCCACGGCGGTGTCGCCGCGTTGCTGATCGACCACACCCTGGGTGTCGCAAACGCGTGGGCCGGACGAAGCGGTGCCACTGCGCAGCTCAATGTCCGATACCACCGCCCGACCCCACTGTTCGAGCCGTTGACTGTTCGTGGCCGCCTGGTCGAAGAGAACGGTCGCAAGATCAACACCGTGGGTGAGATCGCGACTGCTGATGGCACGGTGTGCGTGTCCGTCGAGGCGCTCTTCATCGACAAGACGGTTCCTCGTCCTCGCTGAGAGGACGTCACCTGGGTAGATCACCGACATCGGGAGAGGGCATACGACCATGGGGAAGTTGGACGGGCGGGTAGCCATCGTCACCGGCGCCGCAATGGGTATCGGCCGGGGTGTTGCGGGTGCACTGGCACATGAGGGTGCGAACGTCATCGTTGCCGACGTCGATGAGACGGCGGGAGCCGGCGCCGCGAAATGGCTCATCGACGAGTGGGGTGTGCAGGCGAAGGTCATGCGCACCGATGTCACCGAGCGTGATCAGGTGCACGCGATGGTCGACGCTGCCACGGCGGAGTTCGGACGGCTCGACATACTGGTCAACAATGCCTGGCGCCCGCTGGGCTACGCACGGCTCGAGAAGACCGCCGAAGAGAACATGCGGGCCGGTTTCGACATGGGTGTGATGGCGGCATTCTGGGCGATGCAGCGCGCGTATCCGGCACTTGCCGAGCACGGGACCGGCCGAGTGATCAACATGTGCAGTCTCAACGGCGTCAATGCCCACATGTACTCGGTGTACTACAACACCGCCAAGGAAGCGCTACGCAGCATGACGCGCACAGCGGCGCGCGAGTGGGCGCCGAAGCACGTGTGCTGCAACGTGATCTGCCCGGGGGCGAAGAGTGCGGCCTACGAGCGCGTCGCCGCGGCGAATCCGCAGATGGCCGCGGCGCAGGAAGCCGCCAATCCGATGGGGCGGATCGGTGATCCGCTCGATGACATCGGTACCGTCGCCGCGTTCCTGGCGAGTGATGATTCTCGTTATCTGACGGGCAATACCCTGTTCGTCGATGGCGGAAGTCATATCAACGGTGTGCAGTGGGCCCCGCAGGTCGACTGACCACCCGTAGACGAATCGAATGCTCGATCTGCCCGGCTACGGCCGGGACAGGTCGAGCATTCTGTTTGCGAGTTGCAGAATCTCCGCCTCGAACGATGCGAGATCAGGTGCAGCGCCTGCCTCCTGTGCGCGCTCGTATGCGGCGAACGCGCCGATGACGAAACGCACCATCAAGCTCACTCGGCGTCGCGCGTCAGGTGCTGGGAGGTCGAGCCGATCGGCCATCCTCATCAAGAGTGCCGACAGGACATCGAGCGAGTCGTCCGACGGATAGTAATCGGCCTGTACGTCGGTCGGCGCCGGGATCGCCAGGACATCGAGTGGCGCTGTGGAGAGCCACTGTTCGTTGAATCGTGCCCAATAACTGGGCTCGTTCTGCGCGATCTGCGCGGCGAGCGGATGTACGTACGCGTGGACGAGCCGGTCCAGGGCGGGGGTCGTCTCGAGCTCTGCTGCGGCAAGCAGTGCGGCGCGCTCGGCGTTCATCCGGGGAGCGTGCCTGCTCCAGATCTCATCGAGGAGTCCGTGCCACGAGCCGAAATGGTACGCGACGGCCGAGTTGTTCCGCTGCCCAGCCTCTTTGACCACCTCGCGTGCGGCCACGCCATGGATGCCGCGGTGTGCGATGAGCCGCTCCGCGGCCTCGAGCAGTGCGAGACGTCCCGTTGACATCGTCATGCGACCACTGTACTAAGAACATTGACTTCAGGGTTAATACGTTCTTCTTAACGGAGGCTTGATGAAGACCTTCCAGTCACGGCACGCTGTCGTGGCACTTGCGTTCGCCTCGGCACTCGGCCTCGGAGCATGTTCGAGTCCGGCTCCGGAGCCGCCCGAATCCGGTGCCATGGCTCCGGGAACGCTTGTCACCGACCGTCCGATCATCAGCGCCGCGGCGCTCCCCAGCGCCGAGCGCACCGACCTGGTCACCTACATCTCCGAGGGTGCCGATGGAGGCTCCACGTTGGTCTCGGGCACCGTTGCGATTCCGAAGGGCCAGGCGCCAGAAGGCGGATGGCCCGTGATCAGCTGGGCTCATGGCACCACCGGGGTAGGGGACGCCTGTGCACCATCCGCAGACACGGTCGGCGGACCCGCGCATTCCTACGTCGAACGGACCTCGGCCATGCTCGACCGGTGGGTCGCCGACGGATACGCCGTGGTCCAGACCGACTACGAAGGTCTCGGCACCCCCGGCGGACATCCCTACATGAACGGCACGAGCGCCTCGAACTCCGTCGTCGACATCGTCCGGGCCGCCCGCGACCTCGAGCCCGCCATCGGGGAGAAGTGGATCGCAATGGGACACAGCCAGGGCGGTCATGCCGCGCTGTACACCGGCGCGCTCGGGTCCGAGCGCGCGCCCGAGCTCGACCTGCAAGCGGTGGTGTCGTTCGCGCCGGGCAGCCGCACCAGCGAGACCGCCGCCTACTTCGCGGCAGGCGGCCCAGGTATCGCACAGGCGCTCGGCTTCCTGCCGATTCTTCTTCTCGGTGCGGAAGCGGCACAACCCGAACTTTCCGCCGACGCGATGCTCACCGACGAATCCCGTCCGCTGCTCGCAGCGGCGCGCACCGGGTGCATGAACGACGTGTGGGCGGCTGCCGCATCCGTTCCCGACGACCGGATCTTTGCACCCGACGCGGATCTCGACGGCTTGCGCGAGTACTACGCCACACAAGAAGTCGAACCCCTCGATCTCTCGGTGCCGACGCTCGTCGTACAGGGCAGTGAGGACGCTCTGGTGTCGCGTGCCATCACCGACCAGGTCACCGAGGCGCTGTGCGGCAACGACGCAGACCTGACCTACCGGGTGTACGACGGCGCGGACCATCGCGCGGTACTCGAAGCGTCGTTCGACGACGTACACGCGTTCGTCGAGACCGTCCGCTCGGGGGAGGACGCAGGGAACACCTGCAGCTGAGGCCGGTGCGGCGTCGTCAGAGCACCGTTCCCGTGTAGACGTTCATCGAGTCGTCGCGCAGGAAGCCGACCAATGTCAGACCCGACTCCTCGGCGAGGTCGACGGCGAGTGACGACGGCGCCGATACCGCACCGAGTACCGGCACACCGGCCATCACGGCCTTCTGGACGAGCTCGAACGACGCGCGACCACTGACGACGAGGACGCTGCCGGACAGCGGCACCTTGCCTTCCGACAGCGCCCACCCGAGCACTTTGTCGACTGCGTTGTGCCTGCCCACGTCCTCGCGAAGCTGCAGAAGTGATCCTTCGGTGGTGAACAAGGCTGCAGCGTGCAGGCCTCCGGTGGTTTGGAAGACCTTCTGCTGCCGACGCATCCGATGGGGCATTTCCGCAAGTGAGCGGGAGGACACCGTGACAGTGCCGACGATCGGAAACCGGGTGCGGGTACGGACCTGGTCGAGAGACTCCTTGCCGCACACCCCGCACGCCGAGGTGGTAACGAAGTTCCGCGCGCCCGCGCCGTGCGGAATAGTGACCCCTGGGGCGAGTTGGATGTCGAGAACGTTGTACGTATTCGCGCCGGAATCGTCGACACCATCGCAATAGCGTGCGACCGCAATGTCATCGCGACTGGCGATGATTCCCTCTGCGAGCAGGAATCCGTGCGCCAACTCGACGTCGCTACCGGGGGTGCGCATCGTGACTGTCAACGACTGCCCGTCGAGGCGGATCTCCAGAGGCTCCTCGACGGCGAGGGTGTCGGGACGCCGTGTCGTGCGGTCGGCAGTGACCCGCAGGACCGACCGTCGGGTAGTTACGCGTCCCACTACGAATCCCTGACCGACGCGGCCTCGAGACGCACGGTGATCGCCTTCGACGCCGGAGTGTTGGACCTCTTGGCGACATGGTCGAGCGGAACCAGAGGGTTGGTCTCGGGGTAGTAGGCGGCCGCGTTACCTTTCGGGGTGCTGTAAGCCACTATGCGGAAGTTGCTGACGCGACGTTCCTCCAACCGGCCGTCGACGCCGGTGAACTCGGAGACGATATCGACGAGGTCGCCATCGCGGAAACCCAGATCTGTGATGTCACCGGGATCGACCAGGATTACTTTGCGGCTCCCCTTGACACCGCGATAGCGGTCGTCGAGGCCGTAGATGGTGGTGTTGTACTGGTCGTGGCTCCGCATCGTCTGCAGGATCAGCCGTCCGTCGGGTGTGGGAACCCATTCGAGTTCATTGACGGAGAAGTTCGCGCGCCCGGTCTCGGTGTGGAATTCACGAGCGTCGCGCGGGGGATGGGGAAGCGGGAATCCGTCGGGCTGCCGCACCCGTGTGTTGTAGTCCTCGAATCCCGGAACGACACGCGAGATCGCGTCGCGGATGCGATCGTAGTCCGCTTCGAAACGACCCCACGGCACCGAATGATCCGGACCGAACAGAGTACGGGCGAGCTGGCACACAATGGCTACCTCGCTGCGCAGATGTTCGGACACCGGCGTCAACCGGCCCCGGGAAAGATGCACCATCGACATCGAATCCTCGACGGAGACTTGTTGTCTCCCGCTCGACTGGACGTCGAGGTCGGTGCGGCCGAGAGTCGGCAGGATCAGCGCGGTGCGCCCGTGCACGGCGTGACTTCGGTTGAGTTTCGTCGACACCTGCACCGTGAGCGCGCAGTTGCGGAGCGCGATCTCGGTGGCTGCGGTGTCCGGTGTGGCAGAGACGAAGTTGCCGCCCATCGCTATGAACACCGACGCCTGCCCATCACGCATTGCGCGGATGGAGTCGACCGTGTCGAAACCGTGCTTGCGGGGAGCCCCGATGCCGAATTCGGTGTCCAACGCGGCGAGGAATGATTCGGGCATCTTCTCCCAGATGCCCATCGTGCGGTCGCCCTGCACGTTGGAGTGCCCACGCACCGGGCACACACCGGCACCGCGTTTGCCGATCATGCCCCGGGCAAGCAGTAGGTTCACTGCTTCGCCGATCGTTGCGACGGCGTGTGTGTGCTGAGTCAGCCCCATTGCCCAGCAGATGACGGTTCGCTGTGAGGCGATGAGTTCGGCTGTGGTCTCGCGCAATTGAGCGAGCGTCAAACCACTTGCCTCGAGCACGGTGTCGAGGTCGACGTTTCGGATGTGGGTTTCGTAGTCGTCGAAGCCCGCGCAGTGGGCGTCGACGAACGCACGATCGACGACCGTGCCGGGTGCCGCATCCTCGGCCTCGAACAGCAGTTTCCCGAGCCCCTGGAACAGGGCCATATCGCCGCCGAGGCGAATCTGCAGGAACTCGTCGGCCATGTCGACGCCGCGGCCGACCACACCGGACACCTTCTGGGGATCCTTGAATCGTTTCAGCCCGGCCTCGGGAAGGGGATTGATCGCAATGATCCGCGCGCCGTTCGCCTTGGCCTTCTCGAGCGTCGAGAGCATGCGTGGATGATTCGTTCCGGGATTCTGGCCGGCGATGAGGATGAGATCGGCAGCCTCGAGGTCGGGCACCGACACCGAGCCCTTACCGATTCCGATCGAGTCGTTCAGTGCGGTACCGGATGATTCGTGGCACATGTTGGAGCAGTCGGGCATATTGTTCGTGCCATAGCTGCGAATCAGTAACTGATAGAGGAATGCCGCTTCGTTGCTGGTGCGTCCAGAGGTGTAGAACACGGCCTCATCGGGCGAAGGCAATGCCCCCAGGTGATCGGCGATCACGCGGTACGCGTCGTCCCATGAGATGGGTTCGTAGTGGTCCGTGCCGTCCCTCAATATCATCGGCCGGGTGAGTCGGCCCTGCTGGCCGAGCCAGTAATCGGTCTTGGTGGCGAGCTCGTCGACGGAGTACTCGGCGAAGAACGCCGGTGTCACCGTTCTGAGGGTGGCTTCCTCCGCGACGGCTTTTGCGCCGTTCTCGCAGAATTCTGCGGGCTTACGGTGTCCGGGCGTCTCCGGCCACGCGCAGCCGGGGCAGTCGAAGCCGTGGCGCTGATTGAGACGTGTCAACGTCTTCGCTGTGCGGATCACGCCCATCTGTTCGTAAGCGCGTTCCAATGACACCAGTACTGCGGGGACACCCGCGGCGTAGTCCTTCGGGGGCGAAATCTCGAGATCGGGCTCGTCGATATCCGCGCCGGGACCGTGTCGCATCATTCCTCCATAGTGGCCCGTCGCTACGAGTAATTCACGCTGGGCTGCTGTGGACCTTACCTGCGTTCACTTTTCGGAACGGTGATCATCCTCAGCCGGCAAGACGGTGCATGTCCGGCTTCGGCCGAATCCGGCCGGATCCGTCGTAAGCTGCACACATGACTGTTACGGTCCGGGCCGCTACACGTAACGACCTTGCCGCTCTCGGCGCCGTATTCGCAGACGCCTTCTTCGACGACCCCGTGTTCACATGGATGTTCCCGGACGACAACAGCCGCATCCGCCGCTCGGCACGATTTTTCGAGGCCGAGGCCCGTCACCACATGCTTGCACTCGGGGGCACGGAGATCGTCGAACGGGACGGCCGGGTCGGTGGTGCCGCGATGTGGGCGCCTCCGGATCGATGGCGCGCACCGGTCGGTGCCACGCTGCGCATGCTGCCGCAACTTCTGTGGGCTCTCGGGCGGAACGTCGATGTGGGACGCTCGGTGGATTCCGCGCTCGAATCTGCGCACCCCGCGGAGCCGCACTGGTATCTGTCGACGATCGGAACCGCATCCCATGCGCGCGGCGCGGGATGCGGCACGGCGCTGCTGAAGTCTCGCCTCGACCGGATCGATTCCGAGCACGCTCCCGCGTACCTCGAATCGAGCAAGGAATCGAACGTTCCGTACTACGAGCGGTTCGGATTCACCGTCACCAGGGAGATCCACGTCCCGGGCGGTGGCCCGACCCTGTGGGCGATGTGGCGAGACCCACGATGAGGCAAGGCGAAAGTGTCGAAATCCCGGCATGTCACATCGGCTTCCGTTGCATCGTCCGGCCGTGATCGCCCGTGAACGGCGCACGGAGGCTTGACCTGGTCATTGCACCGGCGCCTAATGGGTACATGTCGTTCGCCGGTCCGGCCGAGCACTACGACCGTTTCATGGGGCGCTATACACCGTCGCTGGCGGTGGCGCTTGCCGACGCTGCCGGCGTTGTACCTGGCCAGCACGTGTGTGATGTGGGATGCGGGCCCGGTGGTCTCACGCGCGAACTCGTCACGCGGGTCGGTGCCGGGAACGTCGCGGCGATAGATCCGGCACACCGGTTTGCCGTGGCGTGCCGCGAACGCAACCCGGGGGTAGACGTACGCGAGGGCGTGGCCGAGGAGCTGCCCTGGCCCGACGGCGCATTCGACACGACTCTGTCGTCCCTCGTGATCGGCTTCATGAACGACCCCGACGGTGGTGTTCGGGAGATGGCGCGCGTGACCCGCCCGGGCGGTGCGGTGGCGTCGTGTATGTGGGACGTCGTAGGCGGCCGCATGACGATGCTCCGCGTGTTCTGGACGGCTGTGCGTCAGGTCGACCCCGCAATCATCGGCGAGACCCGGATGGCGGGCACCTCGGAGGGAGACATCGCCGCCCGGTTCCGTCGAGCAGGCCTGCTTGCCGTAGTGGATGGAACGATCACCGCCGAGGCATCCTACGTAGACTTCGACGACTTCTGGGAGCCGTTCGCCTACGGCGTAGGTCCGGCCGGTCAGTCGTTCGTGGCACTTCCCGAGAAGGACAAGGCCCGAGTGCGTGAGCTCTGCCGCGAGGCGCTGCCGCTGGGAGCATTCACACTCGACGCACATGCGTGGTACGCGCGTGGGACCGTCCCACCGACGTAGGTCGCTCCGTTGGTGAACGACTTCCGGCACCCTGGTCGGGCTCCTAGCGCAGTAGCGAGGTGCGCCCGCTCGACCACGCCGACATCACATGCTCGGCGAACCTGTCCTCGACGAACCCGAACGCGCGGATCCCGAAGACGACGTCTGCGGCGAGCGAGGGCTCGCGGGTCAGCAGATCACCTACGACGTCGGTGCGGAGTACCAACTCGTGTACCGCGTCCGCGTGAACGTGCTCTTGGTAGAACTGCAGGCACGGCGCCGGCGCCCCGAGGCGGACCAGTGCCTGGACCAAACGTTTCGAGCCGGGCGATGACGTGATCTCCGTGGCGGCGAGGTGTCCCACCGCCGCTCCTCGGAGAGCTCGGTGGAGCCCGAACAGCGACATGAGGTTGACGAGCATCAGGGTTTCGGCCGGGACCTGGTCGATATAGCCGAGGTAGGTCGAATCGAGGTCTGCGGCGTCGAGGAGGTCGGCGAACAATTGCGCATGTATCCGATCTCCGCGACCGCCCCCGTACTCATCGAACTCAACAGCAACGAAAGACGCTTTCGCTTGCCCGGTCAATCGTGGGATCGCCCACGCGTGTGGGTCGGCCTCCTTGAGGTGGTACAGCGATCGATGCATGAAATACTCCTGCATCTGCGCCCATGTGCCCTGTTCGAGCAGGTGCCACGAAGGACCCGTTCCGGTTTTCGGCTCGATTGCGAGGGCATCCATCTCGCCGACGGCGTCGTCGCCGGGGTCGACTCGTACGCGCAGTTCCGCGAGAAAGAGTCGCTCGAGCTGCGCACGCAGTCGCAGGAGATCCGGCTGCCATTCCCAGGAGTCGTCCACCGTGGAAAAACCCTGGTAGTGAAGTTCGTAGCAGATGTAGAGCGTGAGTTGTACGTCGTGCCCGAAAGGATCGACGGTCGTGTCGGGCTCGGGTAGTTCCACGCGATCTTCGGGGCCGGATGAGAGCGCGGTGATCACAGCATCCGACAGGGGGCCGCGCGCTGCAGGTAGCAGGTGCGCGTGGAGTTCACTGGTGGACCGCATGTACTCACGCTATCGCGGTAGGGACACTTCTTCGACCGAATGCCCACGATCTCGCTGATCGGCCTGTCCCGCGACCGTGGGGGTCTCGTCACCTGGCGTGCTGCGGTCTCGTGCGCACCGAGCGTAGACCCCCTCGCGGTCAGCGGCCGGACCGAAAGAGCGAGCGCAGACCCGGCCGCGGGCGCCGCGTCGACACTGCGGTGCTCTGATCGCAGGTGCAGCGGTCGGCGGCGGGCACGGACCGCATGACGACGTCGACATGCTGTCCGCAACCTCCCCATCCGGTCTTGTTGCAACGGGAACAGGCGACGGGATAGCACATGAGGAACCTCCAGGAATGATTCGTATGGTCAGGCAGCGGCGTGGGATTCGGCCCAGGCGTTGTATCCGCCCAGCAAATCCGAGACGTTGGTGAAGCCCTGCGCACGCAACAGCGATGCCGCGACGCTCGAGCGCCACCCGCCCGCGCAGTGCACCACGATCGGCTTGTCGTCCGGCACCTCATCGAGCCGTAACTGCAACTGTGCCAATGGAATCGGAACCGAACCCGCAATCGATCCGGAAGCGCGCTCGCCGGGATTCCGGATGTCGACGAGGGTCACCGAGCCGGCTGCGAGCAATCGGTCGAGATCCTCGACGCTCGTGCGGGGGGCGGTCTCGATCAGCTCGGCGAGTTCTGCGGGGAAGATCCCGTCGTGATCGACGTTCAGATAGCCTGCGGCGCCGTCGGATCCGATCCGGGCCAGGCGCATCGCTGCGTCCTGCTCCTCGCCGGGATAGGTGATGAGCACGATCTTCTCGCCGACCTCGGCGACCATCCCTCCCGTTTCGGCGAAGCGTCCGTCGAACCCGACGTTGACTGAGCCGCGCAGGTGGCCGGCGGCGAAGTCGTCAACACCGCGGGCATCGAGGATTCTTGTGCCGGTGATGAGTGCGGTCATCACCTGCACAGGCGTGAGCTCGGGAATGGCGTGGTTTTGGGCGAGCAGGGGGTGGACGCGCTTGTTCATCGCGGCATCGACCGAGAAGTAGGCCGGAGCCGCGGGCTGGCCGTCGGTGATCATGGCGACGAACACATCTTCGCTCATCGGCTGCACCGACGGGTTGGACGCGCGCTGCTCGCCGATGGTGGAGGTCAGCTCGGTCGACAGGTTCTTCCCGCACGACGATCCCGCACCGTGGGCGGGCATGACGACAACCTCGTCGGGCAGGGACAGCAGCTTCTTGTGCACGGTGTGGTACATCGCGCGCGCCAGGTCGATGCTCGATCCGCCGCCGAGGTTGACCAGGTCGGGACGACCGACATCGCCGATGAACAGTGAATCGCCGGTCAGTACTGCGCTGGGTGTGGTTCCGGGTCGTTCGCGCAGCAGTACCGAGATCGATTCCCAGGTGTGTCCGGGTGTGGCGATGATCTCGAGTTCGACCTCGCCGAGGGACAGCTTCTCGCCGTCGCTCAGACGGCGGATCGGGTAGTCGGTTTCCGCGGCCTCGCCGAATCCGATCCAGGCGCCGGTGGCGTCGACCAGTTCGAGGTGGCCGGAGACGAAGTCGGCGTGGAAGTGCGTATTGATGACGCCTTCGATGGTCAGTCCGTATTTTCTTGCGTCGTCGAGGTATTCGGTGATGTCACGGCGCGGGTCGACAACGACCGCGCGGCCGGTGCTTTCATCGCCGAGCAGGTACGACGCATGGGACAGGCACTCGATGTAGTACTGCTCGAGAATCATTGCTTCCTCCGAGGTGTGGTTGCCGGGTGACTCCCGGGGGCGTGTAGACAGATTGGCATATACCCCCTAGGGTATGTCAAGTACCCCCTGGGGTATCCAGGGCAACTCCTCTCGAAAGGTCCCCATGACTGCCTTCTCTGCTGCCACCCTCTATCCGGCCGAACTGCTCGAGCTGATGGAGTCGGGCAAGGGCATCCGAGTCATCGATGTGCGCACCCCCGGTGAATTCGACACCGTTCACATCCCCGGCGCGTACAACGTTCCACTGGACCTGCTCCGCGAGCATCGTGACGAGTTCTGTGCACATCTCGACGAAGATGTCGTGCTGATGTGCCGCTCGGGCCGGCGCGCCGTGCAGGCGGAAGAAGACCTGCGGGCTGCGGGCCTGATCAACGTTCATCTCCTCGACGGCGGCATGCTCGGATGGGAAGGGGAGGGGCTGCCCGTCAATCGCGGTGCGAGTCGGTGGGATCTCGAACGGCAGGTACGACTGGTGGCAGGCTCGATCGTGTTCGGCTCGGTACTCGCCAGTGTCGCGGTACCCAAGTTGAAGTGGTTGGCGGCCGGAATCGGCGGGGGTCTCACCTTCGCTGCCTTGTCGAATACCTGCGCAATGGGCATGGTGCTGTCGAAGCTGCCGTACAACCGCTCGGCCTCGTGTGACGCACAGTCCGTCGTCGCCCGGCTCGTCGCGGCGAAGACCGTCTCCGCCGAAAGGAACTGATCGTGATCGCGCTGACCGTTGCGCTGGCAGTTCTCGTCGGCGTCACACTCGGATTGCTCGGCGGCGGGGGATCGATACTCACAGTTCCGTTGCTCGCCTATGTTGCGGGCATGGATGCCAAGGAGGCCATCGCCACATCGCTGCTCGTCGTCGGTGTGACCAGTGCGGTCGGTGCGATCTCCCACGCACGCGCGGGTCGCGTGCAGTGGCGCACCGGTATCTTCTTCGGTCTGGCCGGGATGGTCGGTGCGTACGCGGGCGGTCTGCTCTCGCAGTTCGTTCCCGGTACCGTGCTGCTCCTCGCGTTCGCTGTGATGATGGTTGCCACGGCGGTGGCAATGCTGCGTGGTCGCAAGAGCAAGTCGACTGCGGAGGGCGGATCGCATTCGATGCCGATCGGCAAGGTGCTTCTCGACGGGGTGGTCGTCGGTCTGGTCACCGGGCTTGTCGGCGCCGGAGGTGGCTTCCTCGTGGTCCCGGCGCTGGCTCTTCTCGGCGGACTGTCCATGCCTCTCGCGATCGGAACCTCGCTGATCGTCATCGCGATGAAGTCGTTCGCGGGCCTGGGAGGATATCTGTCGGCCGTGCAGATCGACTGGCGTCTGGCGGCGATGGTGACCGGTGCGGCGGTTGTCGGCACCGTCATGGGCGGCAGATTGACCTCGATCGTGGATCCTGATGCCCTGCGCAAGGGCTTCGGCTGGTTCGTCCTGCTCATGTCATCGGTGATCTTGGCCCAGGAGATTCATCCGGCCGTCGGCGTCGCGGTCGCGGTACTTACTCTCACTGCAGCCGGCACCACGTATGCGTGCGCCCGCCGTGAGTTCTGTCCGCTTCGGCGGCTGCTGGTCCGGCGCGGTGCTCACGCCGTGGTGGGATGAAACATCGACACACCCTCGCAAATACCCTAGGGGGTACAGTGGTGGGAAACTGGAGAAGGGACGATTTCCGTGGTTGGAGACGAAGAAAGCATCGCGCTCGTACTGAACCGGTTGCGTCGAGCTCAAGGGCAACTTGCCGGCGTGATCTCGATGATCGAGCAGGGTCGTGACTGCAAGGACGTCGTTACTCAGCTCGCGGCAGTGTCCAAGGCCCTGGATCGCGCGGGTTTCAAAATAGTCGCTACCGGTCTGCAGGAATGCCTGACCAACGAGAAGGAGGACGGCAAGGAACCGATGAGCGTGGCCGAACTGGAGAAATTGTTCCTGGCCCTGGCGTAGGACGCCGGTCGGTCATGCCGAGGAAGGATGACGAACATGGATCTTGCACTGTCGACGACACTTCGCGCGCCGCTTGCCGAAGCTGTAGAGCGCACTCGTAAAGCACTGTCCGAACAAGGTTTCGGCGTTCTCACCGAGATCGATATGCAAGCGACCTTGAAGTCGAAGCTCGACGCGGACCTGGAGGACTACATCATCCTCGGCGCCTGTAATCCGCCGCTTGCGCACCGGGCAGTCACCGCGGATCCGCAAATCGGGTTGCTGTTGCCCTGTAATGTCGTGGTCCGCCGCGACCGCACCGACCCCGAAGCCGTCGTGATCGATGCGATGAATCCGCAGTTGATGATGCAGTTCGCCGATGAGGAGGGGCTCCGTGAGGTGGCGGAGGCCGCCACCGCCGCGTTGCAGTCGGCGATCGACTCGTTGTCGAGCGACGAGTCGAACTGACAACTCCTGCTGCTGGCGATCGGAGCTCGACCCGCGCTCTTCCCGCCCGCGGGTCCGGTTTTCGCGATTCCGATTCGAAAGGTGTTACGCGCCTTGCCGCACCGTGTCGAACGGGGTGTGCGCCGATACCTGAGCCTTGATGCCTGCGGTCACGGACTCTTCGGCCGTCTTCACTGCCTCGGTCACCGCGCTGCCGTCGCTGCGGCGGGGTTCGAAATAGTCCACGCGGAGTATGCTCCCGATGCCACCGAATGGTGGGACGAAGTCGCGCGTCATGACCCCTTCGCCGAAGCCGAGCCCGACGGCGACCCGACGACTCGGCGCGTCGATGCGGGTCGATGGACAAGCTTCGGCATTGTGATTGCGCGCAAGCCCCTCCACCTGAGCTCTTCGGATCGTATCGAGGCAGCCAGTGTTGACCGCGCAACCGAACCAGAGGGCCGATCTGTGGTGGGTGCGTCGCTCCTGCTCCAATGCGATTTCGGGGGCAACCCGGAAACCATTCGATGTTCGGGTTCGCTGAGGGCGCTGGCGAACAGATTGCCGAGCGGTCAGCCGATCGGGGTGAGATATCCGGCGAGCCTCATCACGGATGCTCGAGAGGAGTCGGAATTCAGATGCCGTGGGCACCAGCGAGTCTGTGACCGTGGGGGTATGGCCTGGTCATGACAGTTGGTGGGGATCTACCGTGAGAGTGGGGAGGGGTACGGGTTGTGTCTGGGATCGCCACCATGTCTTGGGCGCGTGGGAGCGAAGGGCATCGACGGTGCGTGCGATGGCCGCGGCGTCGCGCAGTTCCTCGCGGGCTGTGGGGTTTTCGGTGTACCGGTTGAGGGCTGCGTCGATGATTTCAGGAGCAATACGGTAGCGGCGACGATCGGTGCTGACGGTGATGATGGGCTTGCGTGGCCGTGACGGGTGAGCATGAAAGGTGTGGCGCTTGTCGATGTTCATCCACAGGCGCGGCACGCGGGAGGAGATGACCACTCGGTGCTCGGGTCCGATGTGGACCCTCGCGAACAGGCTGTCGCTGTTGAACAAGTATTGACTGACGCTGTCCCAGGGCACCCACGCATCGTTGACGTAGCCCCGTATCCGAATCCCGTCATGTCGAATGGCGATGTAGCCGGGACAGATACGATGAAGCGCCATCAGGGCAACGACTCCCACCTGCCAGCCCGAGACGATGACGATCATCAGTGTCCAACCTGAGGCAAACGGGTGGGGTCCAGGACCGAATCCGAGATTCACCATCATGATCAGGACTGCGGTGGCCGCGGCGAGTTGACCGCGACCCCGAGATCTTTGAGGGAGAGTGCGGCTTCGACCAATTCGCTGCCGCCGGCGTCGAGTGTGCTCATGATGCCAGCCGAGGAGTCTTCGTAGAGATGGTCGACCCCGCCTGAGGCGAAGATGCCGACCACTGTCCCGGCCAGCGCGCCGCCGAGGGTGCCGAGCCCGGGAAACGCTGATCCGATCAGTGCTCCAGCGGCAATCGAAGTCGCGAGGCCGGCGGAGTTGGAGACCACGGCTTGTTCGAGTGATTCTCCACCGCCGTTGTAGTCGACACCGACACCGGCGACCAGGCTCAGCGCTCCCACGCCGACAGCCATCCGCCCCGGAACGTCCGCCAGCTGTGCGTGGCGTGTAGTCGTTGCGGCGAGATCGTCGGCGGTGCCCTGAGCTGCCCGTAGAGCCGCCGCACCTCGTCGTACGGCGTCCCGTCAGGTAGGTCGGGTACAAACTGCATCGACTGCAGAGATTGCCGCGTGAGGCCCTCGGCGTATTCTGCGAGACCTTGCACCGTCTTCTTCAATTCTGCGGTCAGGTAGTCGAGCCCGGTACTGGTGGTGAACGACGCAGCCCACACTTCACCCGCCCATCGGTTGGCGACTGCGGCCACCTCACGCGCCCAGCGCGCGTGAATGTCCTGCGCCGCGGCTGCGGCGTCGTTGTACGCGCGGAGGACGGTCTCGTCCGAATCGGGAGCGGGATCGGCAATGGTGTTGCACACCACGGACAATCCAGAGGCCGCGGCTCGATCACAGAGCTCCGCCATATCGGCGAGCACCGAAGCCAAGGCGGCGGTTGCGTTGTCCCCTGTGCCCTCGACAGCGGCCGCAAGACTTCGGCGGATCCAATCTCCGATCCGGGAGATGTCTGCGGGATCGCCGTCGATGAATGTGTCGATCGGCATCGGATCACTCGTCCATGTCGGACAGGCGGGCCACGAGGTACGTAGCAGTGTCGTCGTCGGTTCGGCGGTATGCGGCCGCGCATCCGCCGAGAACCATCCCACTCGAACCGAGTGTCGCGACGAGACCGGTGAGGTCGGCGGCCACCTGCGCGAGGATTCCGGTGAGTGCGCCTGTTGCGGCACCTGCGCGCACCGAATCGGGGAGATGTCGACCGATGTCGGCTGCAGCATAGGCGGATGTTTCGTATCGCTCTGCGGCACGGTCGAGTTCGTCGGGATCGACGTACAACGTAATCGCGTGGGCTGCTGCGTCGGTGTGTTCCCGTTGTGGTACGCGCCCCGGCGTTCGTGCTCGGGGATCTCCATGTCGAGCACGAGCACGTCCCACGAGTACACCTCGCGCAGTCGTGGGAGTAACTGCGCGGGAACGACAAGCCAGGGTTGCATGTCGCCGCAGCAGGACGCCAGACGATCGAGGGCCGTGTAGGCGAGCAAGGCCATGCGACCGTCGCTGAGGTATCTCAGATCGACGACGGCATCAGCCGGGTCGGAAACCGCCTGGGCGCACGGAAGATACAGATACGGCGGCAGCGCCGGTGGTGCGTCGGTCACGACGATCCCCCCACGATCGTGTCAGCAAATGCTCGACCCCCCAGGCCGAACACGTCGACGCCGACAATAGCAAGATCGGTTCCCGACCCGGCAGCGTGACGCGATACTTCGGTGTGTGCTTCTGGTAGCAGGGGCTACCAAAAGCACGCACGGGTGCGGCTACGCGCCTTGCCAAACCGTGTCGAACGGGGTGTGCGCCGAGACGCGACCCTTGATGCCATTCGTGACGAAATCCTTTGCGGCCTTGACGGCTTCGGAGACCTCGGTGCCCTTCGCGAGTTCCGCGGTGATAGCGGCTGCCAGCGTGCAGCCGGCGCCGGACACGCGTTCGTTGCCGACCTTCGGCGCGGTCAGGAGTGTGACGTTCTCGCCGTCGAACAACACATCGACCGCTTCGTCACCGGGCAACTCCACGCCGCCCTTCGCCACCACGTACTTCGGGCCGAGATCGTGGATACGGCGAGCCGCCTCGGTCAGGTCTTCGATCGACTCGATGGCGTCCATACCCGACAGCGTCTGAGCTTCGAACAGGTTGGGGGTGATCACCGTCGCATGGGGCAGGATATGTCGACGCAATGCGTTGTCGGTGTCGAGGGCTGCGCCGGGTTCCTGACCCTTGCAGATCAGAACCGGATCGAGCACCACGTGCCGCCAGGAGGATTTGCCCAGCCCGTCCGCGACGACGTCGATGGTCGCAGGCGTGCCCAGCATTCCGATCTTCACGACGTCCAGGTTGTGCGCGGACGTGGCGGCCTCGATCTGATCGGCGATGACCTCGGCCGGCACCGGGAAGAAGCGGTGACCCCAGTTGTTCTTCGGATCGAACGAGACGATGCACGTCGTCGTGCCGACGCCGTACACCCCGAGCTGCTGGAACGTCTTGAGATCGACCTGCAGGCCTGCGCCGCCGGTCGCTTCCGACCCGGCGATGGTATATGCGAGATCGACCACTGTACGTTCTCCGTTCGATATCGGGGAGACGAAACCCGAACTGTTTCGTCGACCGACCAGGTTACAACCGGCGGCCGGACTCCCGCTGATCGCGTCACTCAGAGCGTCCGAAGCGTATCCCTGGGTGTCACCTGCTGACGAGCTGAGACGCCACTGCGGTGCCTGCGGCGACGACGCCGACCGCCGGCCAGGCACCGATCTGCTTCGCCAAGGGATGCGACGCGCCGAACGCGCCCACGTAGGTGGCGACGAGCACCGCCGTGCGGGCGGGACCGCTCGTGCGTGCCCAATGCGTCCCACATACGGCGCCGACGACGCCCAGCACAGCGCCCCCGAGCGGACGGTTACCGGTCCGGCGTGCGACGGCGTAGCCGCCGACGAGTCCGCCTGCGGCGAGGGCGGACACGGCGGTCTTGTTCAGGGCCATGAGATCTCCTTACTGGGTGCTTGTCCAGCTTTCCCTTCACGGTAACCCGACTGCGAATCTGCCCATCGTCACGATGGTCGCCATCTCGGCCGACTCGATCGAACGGCGTGACGCGTGCCGGAGTTCCCGGCCGCGCTCTAAGGTTCTGGGCATGACGGCCTTCGACGACCTCGACGACTACCTTGCGCTACCGCGTGCCACGAGGCTTGTGATGTCGCCCGATGGCGCCCGGCTGGTTCTCGCGCAATCGACCCTCGACGACACGGCCACGTCGTTCGTCGGTGCACTATGGGATATCGACCCCTCGGGCGGCGAACCAGCACGCCGGCTGACTCATGGTCCGAAGGGGGAGTCGAACCCCGCGTTCAGTGCCACCGGCGATGTCCTCTTCACCGCGGTCCGGGGAGGAGACGACGAGCCGGCGACGCTGTGGCGCCTTCCTGCCGCCGGTGGTGAAGCCGAGCAGGTGGTCGCTCGAAAAGGTGGTGTTGCAGGAGTGCATTCCGCCTCCCATGCAGACCGGATCGTGCTCGCCGCGAACGTGCTCGGCCACAGCGACACCGACGACGAACGCGTCCGTGCCACACGCAAGGACCTCGGAGTTTCGGCCGTGATGCACACCGGATACCCGGTCCGGTACTGGGACCACGACCTCGGCCCGGACCGCCCACACCTGCTCACCATCGGAGCCGACGGAGAGCCCACCGACCTGACACCGGGCGTCCGCAGCTCGCTGCGCAACGTGCACCTCGACGTCGCTGCGGACGGCACGTTCGCCGCGTCGACCTGGGTCGTGGCCGGGCCGCTAGCTTCGCGGCGCACGACACTCGTGCGGATCGACCTGACCACCGGACTACGCACGCCGCTGGTGGACGACGAGACAGGCGACGCGACCCATCCGATGCTGTCGCCGGACGGAAGCAGGCTCGCGTATCTACACGAAGCGCTGAGCGATTCGGACACGCCGCCGCGGATCACTCTGCGTGTACTCGACATCGCCCGCGGAACCACCACCGTCGAAGTTCCCGACTGGGACCGTCGACCCATGTCCATCGCGTGGCTGCCCGACAGCACAGGCCTCGTACTCACGGCAGACGAGCACGGCCGCGGCCCGATCTTCGTGCAGCGGCCAGGAACCGGCCATCCCGAGCGGCTCACAGTCGACGACGCCGTATACACCGACGTGTCCGTCGCCCCCGACGGCTCCGCGCTGTATGCACTTCGCGCATCGTGCGCGGCGCCGCCGCACCCTGTGCGTGTCGCGTTGACCGGCCCCGACGCCGGAACGGTGACACCGCTCCGCGCGCCCGCGCTGCTACCGGATCTGCCGGGACATCTGGTCGACGTCACCGCCACGGCCGACGACGGCACTCCTGTCCGAGGCTGGCTCGCTCTCCCGGACACCGCGACGACGGATACCCCGGCACCGCTGCTGCTGTGGATCCACGGCGGTCCGCTGAGCAGCTGGAATACATGGTCGTGGAGGTGGAATCCGTGGCTGCTGGTTGCGCGCGGCTACGCGGTCCTGCTACCCGACCCGGCGTTGTCGACCGGATATGGCGACGATTTCATCCGCCGCGGCTGGGGCCGATGGGGAAGGGAGCCGTATACCGACCTCATGGCGATCACCGACGCTGCTGAGTCCCGCCCGGACATCGATGCCGAGCGGACCGCTGCGATGGGTGGATCTTTCGGTGGGTACATGGCCAACTGGGTCGCAGGGCACACCGACCGCTTCCGGGCGATCGTCACGCACGCGAGCCTGTGGGCTCTCGATCAGTTCGTCCCCACCACCGACGTTGCGTGGTATTGGCAGCGGGAGATGACACCCGAGATGGCCGTCGAGAACTCGCCGCATCTGTATGTCGCCGACATCGTCACGCCGATGCTCGTCATCCACGGCGACAAGGATTATCGTGTGCCCATTGGGGAAGCACTGCGCCTCTGGTACGAGTTGCTCAACGAATCCGGTTTGCCCGCGGAGGACGACGGCACCACCGCCCACCGCTTCCTCTACTTCCCGAACGAGAACCACTGGGTGCTCAGCCCACAGCACACCAAGATCTGGTATCAGGCCGTCGAGGCATTCTTGTCCGAACACGTCCTCGGCGCGCCGATCGAGCTGCCGGAGGTTCTCGGGTGAGTCCGGAAGGCACTCCCGGGCCGTGTCCTGGTGATTTGGGCCATCCGCTTACGATTGTCGGGTGACCAGTGCGCCAGAGAACCCGCAGAACCCCGCCGACGCCCTCCCCAAGAGCTGGGACCCCAGCGCAGTAGAAGGTGAGCTGTATCAGCGCTGGGTCGACGCCGGGTACTTCGAGGCCGACCCGGCGAGCGACAAGCCCGGATACTCGATCGTGCTGCCGCCTCCGAACGTCACCGGCAGTCTGCACATGGGCCACGCGCTCGACCACACGCTTATGGATGCGCTCACGCGCCGCAAGCGGATGCAGGGCTTCGAGGTGCTGTGGTTGCCCGGCATGGACCACGCCGGCATCGCGACGCAGACCGTGGTCGAGAAGCAACTAGCGGTCGACGGCAAGACCAAGGAAGACTTCGGCCGCGAACTGTTCATCGACAAGGTCTGGGACTGGAAACGTGAGTCCGGCGGCACCATCCAGGGCCAGATGCGGCGCATCGGTGATGGAGTGGACTGGTCCCGCGACCGCTTCACGATGGACGACGGCCTGTCCCGCGCCGTCCAGACCATCTTCAAGCGGATGTACGACGACGGCCTCATCTACCGCGCCGAACGACTCGTGAACTGGTCACCTGTGCTGCAGACCGCGATCTCCGACATCGAGGTCAAGTTCGAAGAGGTCGAGGGCGAACTCGTCTCCCTGCGCTACGGCTCCCTCGACGACGACGAGCCTCACGTCATCGTCGCGACCACCCGTGTCGAGACGATGCTCGGCGATACCGCGGTGGCCGTCCACCCCGAGGACGAGCGCTACAAGCACCTACTCGGCACCACCCTCGAGCACCCGATCACCGGCCGGCAGATCCCGATCATCGCCGACGAGTACGTCGACCCCGAGTTCGGTACCGGCGCCGTGAAAATCACCCCGGCTCACGACCCCAACGACTTCGAGATGGGCCTGCGGCACAACCTGCCGATGCCCACGATCATGGACAAGACCGGCAAGATCGCCGACTCGGGCACCCGATTCGACGGCATGGACCGCTTCGAAGCCCGTGTCAAGATCCGTGAGGAACTTGCCGAGCAAGGCCGCGTCGTCGCCGAGAAGCGCCCCTACCTGCACAGCGTCGGGCACTCGGAGCGTTCCGGCGAGACCATCGAACCGCGCCTGTCGATGCAGTGGTGGGTCAAGGTCGAAGCTTTGGCCAAGTCCGCCGGTGACGCTGTGCGCGGCGGCGACATGGTGATCCACCCCAAGAGCCAGGAACCGCGCTGGTTCGACTGGATCGACAACATGCACGACTGGTGCATCTCGCGTCAGCTGTGGTGGGGTCACCGCATCCCGATCTGGTACGGCCCCGACGGCGAGGTCGAGTGCTTCGGCCCCGACGAGACAGCCCCCGAGGGCTGGGAGCAGGACCCCGACGTGCTCGACACGTGGTTCTCCTCGGGTCTGTGGCCGTTCTCCACCATGGGCTGGCCGGCGCAGACCTCCGAGCTCGACAAGTTCTATCCCACAAGCGTTCTCGTCACCGGCTACGACATCCTGTTCTTCTGGGTCGCCCGCATGATGATGTTCGGCACCTACGTCTCCGGTGACGAGTCGCTGGGCGGCGGTGAGGGCGGAACGGTTCCGTTCAAGGACCTGTTCCTGCACGGCCTGGTCCGCGACCAGTTCGGCAAGAAGATGTCGAAGTCGCGCGGCAACGGTATCGATCCTCTCGACTGGGTAGACCGGTTCGGTGCCGATGCCCTGCGCTTCACCCTTGCGCGCGGTGCGAACCCCGGCAGCGACCTCGCCGTCGGTGAAGACCACGCGCAGTCGTCGCGGAACTTCGCGAACAAGCTGTTCAACGCGACGAAGTTCGCGCTCATGAACGGCGCGGTCATCGGAGAGCTTCCCGCCCGCGATGCTCTCACCGACGCAGACCGCTGGATCCTCGACCGGCTCGATCAGGTTCGCACCGAGGTCGACGAGGCATTCGACCGCTACGAGTTCTCCAAGGCCTGCGAGGCGCTCTACCACTTCGCGTGGGACGAGGTCTGCGACTGGTATCTCGAGCTCGCCAAGGTCCAGCTCACCGAGGGCAGCGCCTACGTCGACGGCACCAAGGTCGTCCTCGGGACGGTTCTCGACGCACTGCTGCGCCTGCTGCACCCGGTGATCCCGTTCGTCACCGAGACCCTGTGGAAGGTGCTGACCGGTGGCGAATCCCTCGTGATCGCCGAGTGGCCGGCGGCATCCGGTGTCGCGGCCGACGCCGACTCCTCCCGTCGCATCGAAGACCTGCAGAAACTCGTCACCGAGATCCGTCGTTTCCGTAGCGATCAGGGACTCAAGCCGTCGCAGAAGGTCGCGGCACGCCTTGTGAGTATCGACTCTGCGGACCTCGAAGCGCAGGTGCCTGCGGTGCAGTCGCTGGCGCGGCTCACCTCTCCGGACGACGGATTCAGCGCGTCGGCATCGATCGAGGTGCGCCTGAGCCGCGCCACCGTCACCGTCGAGCTCGACACGTCGGGCACGATCGACATCGGCGCGGAGATCGCGCGTCTGCGCAAGGACCTCACGGCAGCGGAGAAGGAACTCGCCGGTACGACGGCCAAGCTCGGCAACGAGGCCTTCCTGTCGAAGGCACCCGCTCCGGTCGTCGAGAAGATCACGAGCCGCAAGCAGATCGCCGAGGAAGAAATCGCCCGCATCACCGCGCGGCTGAAGGAGCTGGGACAGGCATGAGTGCCGACAATCCGGCATCCGCAGATCGGCCGGACGTCCCGTCCCCGGTCGACCTCGCGGAGTTGACGCTGGTCGAAGCGGAACTCGACCGACGCTGGCCGGAGACGAGGATCGAGCCGTCGCTCGCCCGGATCTCCGCGTTGATGGACATCCTCGGTTCGCCGCAGCACAACTACCCGTCGATCCACGTTGCGGGGACGAACGGCAAGACCTCGGTGGCGCGGATGATCGATGCGCTGCTGACCCGGATGCAACATCGGACCGGTCGGACGACAAGTCCGCACCTGCAGATCGCCACAGAACGGATCAGCGTCGACGGCGCCCCGATCTCGCCACGCACCTACGTCGACACCTACCGCGACATCGAGCCGTATGTCCGGATGGTCGACGAACAGTCCGAGGCTGCAGGCGGCCCGAAGATGAGCAAGTTCGAGGTGACCACCGCGATGGCCTTCGCGGCGTTCGCCGATGCGCCCGTCGACGTCGCTATCGTCGAGGTCGGACTGGGCGGACGCTGGGACGCCACGAACGTCGTCACCGGTCAGGTTGCCGTGATCACCCCGATCGGCATCGACCACACCGGGTATCTCGGTGAGTCGCTCACCGAGATCGCGGGGGAGAAGGCCGGGATCATCAAGAAAGCCCCCGAGGACGGGCTCGTGCCCCGCGACACCGTCGCGATCATCGCGCAGCAGGAACCCGAAGCGATGGATGTGTTGCTGCGGCAGGCCGTCGAGGCCGACGCCGCGGTCGCTCGTCAGGGCTCGGAGTTCTCCGTAGTGCGCCGCGCCGTTGCGGTCGGGGGGCAGCAGTTCGATCTGCAGGGGCTCGGCGGCCTGTACACCGACATCTTCCTGCCACTCCACGGCGAGCATCAGGCGTTCAATGCATCCCTCGCCCTCGCCGCCGTCGAAGCCTTCTTCGGGGCAGGGCCCGACAAGCAGCTCGACGTCGACACCGTGCGCGAAGCCTTCGCGTCGGTCGTCAACCCTGGCCGCCTCGAACGGGTGCGGAATGCACCGACGGTGTTCCTCGACGCCGCGCACAATCCGCACGGCGCCAAGGCCCTCGCCGCAGCGCTGGCAGGCGAATTCGATTTCCGCAAACTCGTCGGCGTGGTCAGCGTGATGGCCGACAAGGACGTCGCGGGACTCATCGAGGCACTCGAGCCGGTGTTCGACGAGATCGTGGTGACCCACAACGGTTCGCCGCGCGCCATGGACGTCGATGATCTCGCGAACGTCGCAGTCGCGCGTTTCGGTGACGAACGCGTGGTCACCGCAGCCGACCTGCCCGACGCGATCGAGACCGCCATCGCGATCGCGGAGGAGGTCGGCGATCCGGGCGAAGCGGTGTCGGGCGCCGGTGTCGTCGTGACCGGCTCGGTCGTGACTGCCGGAGCGGCGCGCACACTTTTCGGAAAGGACCCTGCGTGAGCAGCGATAACCCAACGGCCGGGGACAACTCCGAGATCTCCGACGGCAACGAGACGGGGGAGGCCGGCGCCGAGTCGCCGCAGTTCCTCCCGCCGACGACCGACCCGTGGAAGGGATTCCGCGGTGTGATGGCCGGCACGCTCGTGCTCGAAGCGATCGTCGTGCTGCTGGTGCTCCCGGTGATCGCGACGCTCGGTGGCGGATTGACGCCCGTGTCCACCGGATACGTCGTGGGGCTTGCCGTGTTGATGTTCCTCGGTGCGGGTGTCCAGGGACGGTCGTGGGCGATTCCGTTCAACATCGTCCTGCAGGTTCTGACGGTGCTGGGGTTCTTCGTCGACCTCGCGTTCGGGGCGATCGGCATCCTGTTCTGTGTCGTCTGGGCATACATCCTCTACCTGCGTAAAGACATCAAAGACCGTGAGCGACGGGGTCTGCTTCCCGGCCAGCGTGGCTGAACCACTACGCTGTCTCCGTGACTGAGCGGACCCTGGTACTCATCAAGCCCGACGGCGTTGCCCGCCGTCATGTCGGAGAAATCCTGTCGCGTATCGAGCGCAAGGGATTGAACATCGTGGCTCTCGAGCTGCGCACCGCCCCCGCAGACATCGCGGCGGCCCACTACGCGGAGCACGAAGGCAAGCCTTTCTACCCGGGCCTGCTCGAGTTCATCACCGGTGGCCCGCTGGTCGCTGCAGTGCTCGAAGGGCCGCGCGCGATCGCCGCGTTCCGTCAGCTCGCCGGCGGAACCGACCCCGTCGAGAAGGCCGTCCCGGGTTCGATCCGCGGCGACCTCGGACTCGAGGCCGGAGAGAATCTGGTGCACGGATCCGATTCCGTCGAATCGGCCGAGCGCGAGATCGCGCTGTGGTTCCCCGCACTCACGTCGGCGTAGACATCCGACCCTTCCGAACATGCGGAGCGGCGCCCTTCGGGGCGCCGTTGGCGTATCTGTGCATGTCTGTATGGGATACTGGGGGAGGTTGTACCGCACGAGCCCGCGCGGCACGACCGAAGACATCACGGATCGATGCCCGACATCGCTGTGGCCGAGGAACGCAGGAGATACCTCGCTCGGCCGCATGCTGGATGCACCGGCGCTCGAACTGCGATCAAGCCAGGCACCTCTCGGCCGTGCAGTGAAAACGGGCACCGGACGACCGAGTGATGCGAGACCGGAAGAACTCGCGCTGACTGCGTGAGTACACAAGCAGCGCCCCCGTGTGGCCGCTCACATCGCCTTTCCGCGGTGATGGACGCGCCCGGGGGTCTTAGGAGACTTACGTGGCCGATCAAGAGCCGCAGGAGAACAACTCAACCGAGGCGAATGCCCTGAACTTGCCCGCGAAGATCCGCGTGCACGCTCTTGCCAAGCTTCTCGGATTGACCAGCAAGCAGGTGATCGCAAAGGCCGGTGAACTCGGTACCGAGCTCCGTAGCGCCCACTCGACGCTTCCCCGCGAGGCCGCGGAGGAACTGCACGCCGCGTTGAGCGGTCCAGCCGAACAAGCCCCCGCGGCGCAGGCAGCACCAGCGGACACCGTGGAGCCTGCCGAGGCACCGGAGGTGGTCGAGGAGCCCGTCGTCGACGAGGCCCCAGTACGCGAAGAAATACCGGCGGTCGATGAGGCGTCGACCGGCACGACCCTCGAGCTCGACGACACGCAGGACGCTGCAGCCACCGAGCCGTTTGCCGCTGCTTCAGTGGGCGGCCCGACCGGATTGTTCACCTCTCTCGAGCAGGACACACCGCTGTTCGAGATGCCCGAACCGGCGCCCGCTTCGTCGACCGAGCAGGTTGCCGCACCGCTGTTCCTCCAGCCCGAGACTCCCTCGGACGAAGAGGGCGAAACTCGTCCGCGCCGTCGCCGCGCCCGCCGTGGCACTGCGACGTCGGCTGCTGACGAGGCTGCTGCGCCCGCGGAAGCCGCCGCCGACACCGGGGCGGAGACCGAGGCGTCCGCGGAGTCGACGGAGTCCGCCCCGGCCGAGGATCGCGACGAGCAGGACGAGCATCCCCGGCGTCGTCGCCGAGGCCGCCGTGGCCGTGGCCGTGGCCGTGGTGACAGCGCCGAGAACGAGCAGCAGGACGGGTCCGCCGAGCAGTCCGACAGCGAGAAGTCCGACCAGGCGAAGTCCGGAGACTCCGAGACCGGCGGCCCCGACGTGAAGGCTGCAGAGACCGCCGCGGACGAGACCGCTGCCGACGGTGCCGAGGACAGTACGTCCGACGAGTCCGAGGACAGCTCGGAAGACGACACCCAGGGCGACGGCACCTCCCGGCGTCGTCGGCGGCGTCGTCGTCGGCGTGGTACCGGCGACACAGCCGAGGCCACGTCCGAGGACGACCCGCCCAACACCGTCGTCCACGAGCGGGAACCGCGGACCAAGGCGCGGGCTGCGAAGGACGAGGTCCAGGGCATCAGTGGGTCGACCCGCCTCGAAGCGAAGCGTCAGCGTCGTCGCGACGGTCGCGAGGCCGGGCGCCGGCGCCCGCCGATCCTCACCGAATCGGAGTTCCTCGCCCGCCGCGAGGCCGTCGAGCGTGTCATGGTCGTCCGCGAGAAGGTCGACGGACCGCACGTCGGCATGACCCAGGTGGCCGTGCTCGAGGACGGCATCCTCGTCGAACACTTCGTGACCAGTGCCGGATCGGCATCGATGGTCGGCAACATCTACATCGGGCGGGTCCAGAACGTGCTTCCCTCGATGGAAGCTGCGTTCATCGACATCGGCCGCGGCCGCAACGGCGTGCTCTACGCCGGTGAGGTGAACTGGGAAGCGGCCGGCCTCGGTGGCCAGTCCCGCAAGATCGAGCAGGCCCTCAAGCCGGGCGACCAGGTGGTCGTGCAGGTGAGCAAGGATCCGGTCGGCCACAAGGGCGCACGTCTGACCACCCAGATCAGCCTTGCAGGACGATTCCTCGTGTACGTGCCGGGCGGCTCGTCGACGGGTATCAGCCGCAAGTTGCCCGACACCGAACGCAAGCGTCTCAAGGACATCCTCCGCGAGATCGTCCCGGCCGATGCCGGCGTGATCATCCGCACCGCCGCGGAAGGCGTCAGCGAGGACGAACTCGCCCGCGACGTCGCACGCCTGCAGTCGCAGTGGGAAGCCGTCCGCGAACAGGCCGACAAGGTGCAGTCCGATGGATCGGGCCAGCCGAAGGCGTTGTACGAGGAGCCGGACCTGCTGGTGAAGGTCGTCCGCGACCTGTTCAACGAGGACTTCTCCAAGCTGGTCATCGAAGGTGAGAAATCCTGGAACACCGTCGAGCACTACATCCGTACCGTTGCGCCCGACCTGCTTCCGCGGGTGGCGCGTTACCAATCGGACTCGACGGTCGATGTCTTCGGTGCGCACCGGATCGATGAGCAGCTCGCGAAGGCGCTGGACCGCAAGGTGTGGCTGCCGTCCGGCGGCACCCTCGTCATCGATCGCACCGAGGCGATGACCGTGGTCGACGTCAACACCGGCAAATTCACCGGAGCGGGCGGAAACCTCGAGGAGACCGTCACCCGCAACAACCTCGAAGCTGCCGAGGAGATCGTTCGGCAGATGCGCCTGCGCGACATCGGCGGCATGATCGTCGTCGACTTCATCGACATGGTGCTCGAGTCCAACCGCGATCTGGTGCTGCGCCGCCTCACCGAGGCGCTCGGGCGCGATCGCACCCGGCATCAGGTGTCCGAGGTGACGTCGCTCGGCCTCGTGCAGATGACGCGTAAGCGTCTCGGAACCGGGCTTGTGGAGGCGTTCTCCACGACCTGTGAGCATTGCCAGGGTCGTGGCATCATCGTGCATTCCGAGCCGATCGAGGCGAAGCCTGCGGAGGACTCCGGACGGTCGTCGCAGGGTGGGGGGTCGCGACGCAAGCGTGGTCGTGACAAGAGCAACCAGCAGCAGGAGCCCGTGGCCGAGCCTGTGGCCGCGTCCCCGGTGCCCGCTACCGACCCGGAGGAGGCCGCCAAGCGCGCGGCGCATCCGGTGGCGCTGGCGATGGCTGCGCACCAGACGCACGACAAGCCTGCCGACGACACCGAGACAACTGCGGAGCCGGCACCGGACGCCGGCAAGGCCGCCCCGGAGGAAGACGCTGTGGTCGCAGAGAAGCCGGACGTCGAGCCGGAAGAGCGGTCCTCCGAGGTTTCCGGTGATCCCGTGGCAGATCTCACAAAGGAATCGAAGGCTTCGGCGGAGCCGGTGGCGCCGGAACGCAGCGAGCAGCCAGAGCCTGTGAAGGCCGAGTCTGACCGGGTCGCGGAGCCCGAGCCCGCGAAGCCCGAGGCCGAGCAGACCGAGCCGGCTCCGCGCCGTCGGCGTGCCCGCAGGGTATCGCGGGCAGCAGCGGCGCCGGTCGACGATGTTGCAGGTGAACCCCGGGTGTTCGTGGTGCCGGTGCCTACGTCCGAGGCCACTCCGGAGCCCGCGGCGTCGGCACCGGCAGTGCCGTCGAACGACGGAGCCGATGAGGTGGAGATCGTTCGCCGTCCCCGTCGTCGTCGCGCTGCAGGGCGGCCTGCGGGGCCGCCGGTCGACGCCCAGGTGTGACCCGCTGAAGCCGGGTCGGCGCGCGTCGATCCGGCTTCGGTCACGCCTGGTTTGACCCTGGTAGTCACCTTCCCGTAATCTTGCACAGTCGCTACTCGGCGATACTGCCCAGCTGCGCCTGGATTCAGGAAGTCGGCGGGACCCGAGTCAGCAGCCACACCAGACCAGTCGTGTCGCAACACTGTGACGCGAGCACGTTCGAAGAAGCAAGGGGTAGCCGTCCGATGGCAACGTACGCGATCGTCAAGACCGGCGGTAAGCAGTACAAGGTCGCTGAGGGCGATCTCGTCAAGGTCGAGAAGATCGAGGGTGAGCCCGGCACGGCTGTCTCGCTTGCTCCGGTCCTCGTCGTCGACGGGTCCGCGCTGACCACCGACAGTGATGCGCTGGCCAAGGTTTCGGTCACCGCCGAGATCGTCGAGCACACCAAGGGTCCGAAGATCCGCATCCACAAGTTCAAGAACAAGACCGGGTACCACAAGCGCCAGGGCCACCGTCAGAAGCTGACGGTCGTCAAGGTCACCGGTATCAAGTAACTCGAACTTCGGCTTCACAACCCAGGAGGGTTCGTCATGGCACACAAGAAGGGCGCATCCAGCTCCCGCAACGGTCGCGATTCGAACGCACAGCGACTCGGCGTCAAGCGTTTCGGCGGGCAGTCCGTCAACGCAGGCGAGATCATCGTGCGTCAGCGTGGCACCCACTTCCACCCGGGCGTGAACGTGGGACGCGGCGGCGACGACACACTGTTCGCTCTCGAGGCCGGTGCTGTCGAGTTCGGCAGCAAGCGTGGTCGCAAGACCGTCAACATCGTCCCGGTCACGGCAGACGCCTGAGTCAGCCGTCCGATAAGGACACAGCGAGAGTATTCTCGCGACATACTCCCAATAGGGGCGGGCCAGGGTCGCACACCCTGACCCGCCCCTATTGTTGGTTTCATCGGTAGTTTTCGTTCGGAGAGAGGTCCACCCATGTCCCGTTTCATCGACCGGGTTGTGCTGCACGTCAGCGCCGGCAAGGGTGGCAACGGCTGCGCCTCTGTCCACCGCGAGAAGTTCAAGCCGCTCGGAGGCCCCGACGGCGGCAACGGGGGCAATGGCGGCGACGTCATCCTCGAGGTCGACGAGGGCGTGCACACCCTGCTCGACTTCCATTTCCACCAGCACGCGAAGGCGACGAACGGCGCGCAGGGTGCCGGTGGCAACCGTGAGGGCGCGAACGGAAACCATCTCGTACTCAAGGTGCCGGACGGCACGGTGGTCCTCGACAAGGACGGCCATGTGCTCGTCGACATGATCGGCGCAGGCACCCGATACGTCGCGGCGCACGGCGGCCGTGGTGGTCTCGGCAATGCTGCGCTCGCGTCGCGCGCCCGCAAAGCACCCGGCTTCGCGCTCCTCGGTGAGGAAGGCCAGGAGCTCGACCTCGTCCTCGAACTGAAGTCGGTCGCCGACGTCGGTCTCGTCGGGTTCCCGTCGGCGGGCAAGTCCTCGCTCGTCTCGGTGTTGTCCGCCGCGAAGCCGAAGATCGCCGACTACCCGTTCACCACGCTGGTTCCGAATCTCGGTGTCGTGCAGTCGGGCGATACGACGTTCACCGTCGCCGACGTGCCGGGGCTCATCCCCGGCGCCAGTGAAGGCCGCGGTCTCGGGCTCGACTTCCTCCGGCACCTCGAGCGCTGCGCCGTGCTCGCGCACGTTGTGGACTGCGCAACCCTCGAACCGGGCCGCGATCCGATCTCCGACGTCGACGCTCTCGAAGCGGAACTCGCCGCGTACCAGCCGGCGCTGTCCGGCGACAGCAGCCTCGGTGAGCTCTCCGAGCGCCCCCGCATCGTCATTCTCAACAAGGCCGACGTTCCCGACGCCGCCGAACTTGCCGAGTTCGTCACGCCCGAGTTCGAAGCCCGCGGATGGCCCGTGTTCACGATCTCTGCGGTCAGTCGAGAAGGATTGCGCCCGTTGACCTTCGCCTTGGCGAAGATGGTCGAAGAGTACCGCGCGGCTCATCCGCCCGCCGCTCCGGCGCGTCCCATCATCCGTCCGGTCGCCCGCAACGAGACCGGCTTCAGCGTCGTCGCCGACCCGAACGAGCCGGGCGGCTTCATCGTGCGCGGTACCCGGCCTGAGCGCTGGATCCGCCAGACCGCCTTCGACAACGACGAGGCCGTCGGCTATCTCGCCGATCGCCTCGCGCGGCTCGGCGTCGAGGACGAGCTGGTCAAACAGGGCGCCCAACCGGGTTGCTCCGTCACGATCGGCGACGTCAGCTTCGAATGGGAACCGCAGACCCATGCGGGTGTCGACGTGGTGCCCACGGGGCGCGGCACCGACTCGCGCCTCGATCAGACCGATCGCGTGGGCGCGGCCGAACGTCGTCACGCCAAGAAGGTCCGCCGCGGTCTCGCCAGCGACGACGAGTTCTGAACCGAGGAGAACAGTGAGCGACACCCGCGGGGTCATCGCTTCCGCACGCAGCATTGTCGTCAAGATCGGATCGTCGGCAATCACGAGTCTGGCCGGCGGTCTCGACCGTGAACGCCTCGATCAACTCGTCGACGCCATCGAAGGGCGCATGAGGGCCGGCTCGAACGTCACTGTGGTGTCGTCGGGTGCAGTCGGTGCCGGGCTGGCACCGCTCGGTCTGACCACGCGACCACGCGACCTCGCCACCAAGCAGGCGGCCGCGAGTGTGGGACAGCTTGCGCTCGCGCACGCGTGGGGGACGTCGTTCGCCCGGTACGACCGCACCGTCGGTCAGGTGCTCCTCACCGCCGACGACATCGCCCGGCGGACCCAGCATCGCAACGCGCAGCGCACCCTCGACCGCCTCCGCTCACTGGGCGCAGTGCCGGTGGTCAACGAGAACGACACCGTCGCGACGGTCGAGCTGCGCTTCGGCGACAACGACCGCCTCGCCGCGCTCGTATCGCACCTCACCGGCGCGGATGCACTCGTGCTCCTCTCTGATGTCGACGGGCTCTACGACGGCGATCCGCGCAATGGGGGAGCGACCTTGATCCCGGAGGTCACGAGCCCGGAAGATCTCGACGGCGTTGTGGCCGGCTCGGGCGGTGCACTCGGAACCGGGGGGATGGCGACCAAACTCTCCGCGGCCAGACTCGCGGCCGACTCCGGGGTGCCGGTGCTGCTGGCTGCCGCGTCGGATGCCGCACGGGCATTGAGCGCTGCCGATGTGGGCACCGCGTTCGCTGCACGTCCCGAGCGAATGTCGGCCCGCCACTTCTGGGTTCGGCACGCGGCCGACACCGTCGGCACCTTGCACCTGGATGCGGGTGCAGTGCGTGCCATCGTCGAACGACGCAGGTCGCTACTCGCGGCAGGCGTTACGGGTATGAGCGGCAGCTTCCATGCGGGCGACGTTGTCGCGCTTGTGGGCCCGGATGAACGCACTGTTGCGCGTGGCGTCGTGGCCTACGAACCGAGTGAGCTCGACTTCATGATCGGATTCTCCACGCGACAGCTGCCTCAGGATCTGCAGCGGCCGGTCGTGCATGCCGACGATCTGGTGCGAATCTAGGTCGATGGGTTCCCGGCGCGCCCGCGAAAAGGTGCGGCCGCACGATGCAGTTCGGTGCTCACTGCCGCAAAGACCGGTCGGCCCTTGCTGCCTGAGCGGTATGCGATGCGGGTCCGTCTCCCGATCGGGAGAGCTGTGAGCACAACTCCGGGCGGGACGTCGATGGCGCCGAGTTGTGGTACCAGCGCGGCACCGGCTCCGGTCGCAACCAGACCGAGCACTCTACATCCGCCCGTCCGAACCGAGAGTCGTAGCGCACTTCGTGTACGTCGCCGAGCGCAGCCCGTGCCTGTGATCTTGTACAACGTGCCGTACCGCACCGGGCAGCATTTGGGCTGGGAGTCGATCGTGCGGTTGTCGGAGCATCCCCGGATCGTCGGGATCAAGCAGGCGGTGGGATCGGTGGATACCGACACCGCGCACTTGCTCGCGGAGTCTTCGGATTCGTTCTCGATCCTCGCCGGTGAAGACACGCTGGTCTCGCCCTTGCTGGCGATGGGTGCCGACGGAGCGATCCTGGCAACCGCGAACGTCTACACGCGCGAGTTCGTGGAGCTGTACCAGTTGTGGAGCGGTGGAGATTGTGTGCGGGCGCGGGAATCGGGTAATCGGCTCGTCGGGCCGGCATGCACGCTGATGTCCCAACCCAACCCGACGCTCATCAAGGCGGTTCTTCATGCGCGGGGTCGGATCTCCACGCCCGACGTGCGGCTGCCGCTGCTCCCTGCACGTCTGCTCCCTGAACGTGGTGATGTAGTCGATCCCTCGACCAGTCGTGCACCCTGAGGTCCGGTGCCCTGTGCCGCGGAAGTTGCTTCCGACCGACGTGTGGCCGTGGACTATTGCCACGGGTCGATAGTGGGTACTCCGGCGGCCTCGAACGGCGACCGGTCGCGGGTGGCGACGGTGAAGCCGGCAGCAGCCGCCGTCGCGGCAATCATCCCGTCGGCGATGGCGATGGCGGGCTCTGCAGCGCGGGCCTGCGACATCAGGCGGGCATATTCCGCGGTGGCGTCCAGGTCGTATGCCAGGATGCGGCCGGTGAACGCGGGCACGGTGTAGTTCTCCAGCCAATCTGTGTACTCGTCGCGGCGGCGGCCCGCGGGCATCGTCGCGATGCCGTACCGGAGTTCGCCAACGGTGACCGCCGACAGATACAGGGTCTCGCTGGCCTGGGCATCCAGCCACGTTGTCACCCGCTCGTCCGGGGCTTTGGTGGTGGACTCGCTGCTGACGTTGGTGTCCAGGATGATCACTGGCCGAACACCATCGGTTCGTGGGGCGCCTTGCTGCGGCCGAAGTAGGCGGCCTGCTCGTCCTCGGTGAGCCGGTTCTCCTCGCTGATGACGCCCGCGAGTAGCGTGCCGAGCTTGATCCGCTCGGGCGGTTTTACCGCCTCGGTCTCAAATGCAATCAATGATGGCAACCCCACTGCACCTGCTATCACCCTCTCATGATGGCTCCTCCATTGCTGCCGGTGTCTCTCCCTCGTACTGAACGGAGCCGGGCTGGGCGCCGGATGGGGTAGGCAGAAGGCCACGTCGACGCTGGCAGAGGCCGGCTTCACCGACGTGGCGGTCCACGAGGTCGAGACCGAGCCGTTCAACCTCTACTACGTCGCGCGCAAGTCATGATCCGGCGAGTGCGCCGAGCATCTCGGAGGTGCCCGCATCGACCTTCACCGTCGCGTGGGTGTCTCCGCGACTCGGGCCGCGGTTCACGATCGCGACCGGGATATCCCGTGCGACCGCGCGACGGACGAAACGCAACCCCGACTGCACGGCCAGTGAACTCCCTGCTACGAGAAGCACATCCGCCTCGTCCACCAATTCGAAGGCCGCGTCGACCCGGGAACGCGGCACGATCTCACCGAAGTACACGATGTCGGGTTTGAGCATCCCGCCGCACCGGTCGCAATCGACGACGACGAAATCACTGGTGTCGGTGACGACGGCGTCGGCATCGGGCGCGACCTCGAGCCCGGTGACGTTATGTGCGCGCTCCGCGAAGCCCGGGTTCGCTGCCGACAACCGTTCGTGCAGCGTGAACCGTGAGATGCGGTTCTCGCACGTAAGGCACCGCACCTGAGCGTACGAGCCGTGCAGGTCGATCACTCGACGGCTTCCCGCTTTCGTGTGCAGCAGGTCGACGTTCTGAGTGATGACGCCGAGGACGGTTCCCTTCCGTTCGAGCGAGGCGACAGCGCGGTGACCGGCATTCGGTCGTGCTGCATCCATGTGTCGCCAGCCGATGTGGTTGCGCGCCCAGTAGCGCTGGCGGAAGACCGGATCGCCCACGAATTGCTGGAACGTCATCGGATTGCGCGGCGGTGAATCGGGGCCCCGGTAATCGGGGATCCCGGAATCCGTCGACACCCCGGCTCCGGTGAGGACGGCGACGCGTCGCCCCTCCACGAGCGCATGCAACTCCTCGGACGGGTTCGTCACCGTCGACTCTCGGGTACCGAACACAGGCCCTCCTTCGCGGCCTCCATGTTATTCCTGCGTTGTCGTGTTCGTTCCTCGGGCGGGGAGTAGGCTTCGGACCGCGTCGATACTGTCGGCGTCAGCAGGAGACTTGTCGGGTCGATAGCGCAGAACCCGGGCGAAGCGCAATGCGACACCACCCGGATAGCGGGTGCTGGCCTGCACACCATCGAGTTCGATCTCCACGACCAACTCCGGTCGTAGGTACACGGTGTGGTGGTCACGGTGGGATTCGAAGTCCGGAAACCGAGTGGTCTGCCATCGCAGCAGTTCGTCGGTCAGGCCCTTGAAGGTCTTACCGACCATGATCGGGGGACCGCCGTCGGGGTCGCGGGCGCCGAGGTGCAGGTTGGACAAGAACCCGGTGCGGCGCCCGTAGCCCCATTCGGCGGCCAGGACGATGAGGTCGAGGGTGTGCTCGGGTTTGATCTTCTGCCACGCATGCCCTCGGCGGCCGGCCAGATACGGCGACGACAGGGACTTGACCATGATGCCCTCGTGGCCGTGCTCGAGCGCGGCATCGAAGTGGGCGCGCGCTGCGGCCGGGTCCGGCGACACCACCGCCGGAATCCGATGCGCACCCGCGACACGCTCGAGGGAGGTAAGACGTTCGGACAGTGGGAGATCGAGCAGATCGGCGCCGTCGAGATGAAGGCAGTCGAAGAAATACGGACGGAGGAGCAGCTCTCGCGCGGTGCTCGCTCCGAAACGGCTCATGGTTTCCTGGAACGGCCGGGGACGCCCGGAATCGGTGAGGGCGAGCGTCTCGCCGTCCAACACGACACTGCGGCAGGGCAGGCCTGCAACGAGCTCGACGAGTTCGGGTACCGACGAGGTGATCTCGCGCAGAGTCCGAGTGAACACCCATACCGAGTCGCCGCTGCGATGCACCTGGATGCGCGCGCCGTCGAGCTTGTACTCGACGCTACAGTCGCCGGCGAACTCGTCGAGTGCAGATTCGACCGACTCGGCGGGTACGGCGAGCATCGGCCGGACCGGACGCCCGAGCTCTAGCCGGAACTCGGAGAGGGCGTCGAGCCCACCGGTGAACGCGGCGACTGCCGCGCGGGGAAGCTGCCCCGAGAGCATCACCGCGCGTCGCACGGCGTCGGCCGGCAGCTCCGCGGTGGCCGCCACGGCGTCGGTCATGACGCCTTCGAGCGCGCCCTGTCGGAGCTCTCCACCGAGCAACTGCACCAGGAAGGCCTGTTCGTACGCGGTTGCGCGGGTGAACAGGTCGGACAGCAGTTCCTTTCTCAGTCCGGTCGATCCTGGGCCGGACAGGTCTGCGATCCGGTCGACGAGTGTGCCGACCTCCGTCACTGTCAGAGTCGGATCGTCGGCGGGCGCTGCCTGCAACGCTGCCAGGGTGCGGTACCCGACGCCGATGCGCCCTTGCGGAAGTACACCGGACAGCCACGACACCACAGGCTCGACCTCATCGGGAGTCGCCTGTGCCAGCAGGGCTCGCAGGGCAGCCGTCTTGATCTTCCTCGACCGGGTCGCGGCAACCGCTGCGGACGTCTCGACCACCTGGGTGAACAACACGGTTCGACGGTATCGCCGGACGGTTCTCGATGTCGGAGAATGCCGCGCGTATCAGTGCGGGCCGGAGCTCTTGGCGGCGGCGACGAATCGGCGGATCGCGTCGCAATCCTTCACCCCGCGCGATACTTCGACACCGCTCGAGACGTCGACACCCCAGGGGCGGACCGCAGTGATGGCCGCGGCGACGGTATCTGGGTACAGGCCACCGGCCAGCAGCCAGCGCCCGGTGGGCAGTGACGGCAATACCGCAGGGTCCCATGATTCACCACTGCCCGGTTTCGGTGCGTCCACCAGCAGCAGGTCCTCGCCGAATGCACCGGCAGTCAATGGCTGGGCGGTGTCGGCCCCCACTGCGCGGATCAGCCGAGCGGGGTGCTCTGCGAGCGCGGCGAAGGACTCCGCCGGGTAGTTGCCGTGCAGCTGGATCGCTCGGATCCCGGATATGTCGGCGAGTGCCCGCACCTCCGCGACCGATTGTCCGGCGAACACGCCGACGGTGAGTACGTTCTCGGGTACTCCGGCGGCCAGTTCGGCCGCGCGTTCCGGGGTGACCTTCCGGGGGCTCTCCGTCAGGACGAACCCGATGGCGTCGGCGCCGGCCGAGACGGCTGCCGCAACGTGCTCGGGCTCCCGGAGGCCGCAGATCTTGACGAACATGCACTGAACCTTACGTCGCCGTCGCTCTGCGGTAACTCCGGCGTTCCTCGATGTCGGCGAATGCAGTATGCGGAGCGCGGCCACGGGCGACCATGGACTGCGAGGCGGATCGACGACGGGAGTCGGGGAATGGGAGCAGCAAAGGGTTCGTCGACGGCTGTCGAGTTGGACGTCGGGGGCCGAACGGTGCGGATATCGCATCCCGAGCGTGTCTACTTTCCGGCGCTCGGCGTCACCAAGCTCGACCTGGCCCGGTACTACATCGCCGTGGGAGACGGCATCGTCCGAGCGCTGCGGGACCGGCCGTGCATGCTGCACCGGTTCCCCGATGGTCTCGAGGGTGACAAGGTCCATCAGAAGCGGCTGCCGCGCGGCGCACCGGAGTGGGTTCAGACCGTCCGTGTGCACTTCCCCCGATACAACCGCGACGTCGACGAACTGTGCGTCACACACCTCGCGGATGTCGTGTGGGCGGTACAGATGTCGACGGTGGAATTCCACCCGTGGAACTCGCGCCGCGCCGATGTGGAGAAGCCCGACGAGTGGCGGATCGATCTCGACCCGATGCCCGAATGCGACTTCGGGAAGGTGCGCCGCGTCGCGTCGGTGGTGCACGAGGTGCTCGACGAGCTGGGTGCGGTGGGGTGGCCGAAGACCTCGGGTCGGCGCGGGTTGCACGTCTACGTGCGGATCGAGCCGAACTGGGGATTCGAGGATGTGCGCAGGGCTGCACTGGCTTTCGCGCGCGAAGTCGAGCGTCGCACGCCGGATGATGTCACCACCGCGTGGTGGCGCAAGGACAGGGATCCCACTGCGGTCTTCGTCGACTACAACCAGAACGCTCGCGACCACACGATCGCGAGCGCGTACTCGGTGCGCGGCGTTCCGGAACGAACAGTCTCGGCGCCGGTGCGATGGAACGAGATCGGTGACCTCGAACCGCGCGACTTCACCATCGAGACCGTCCCCCGCCGATTCGCAGAACTCGGTGATCTGCATGCAGGAATCGACGACGACGCGTTCTCGCTCGATCGGCTGCTGGAACGGGCCGATCGGGACGAGCGAAACGCACCGGAGGAGAGCGGATCTCAGTAACCGGCGCTCACATCGATCACCGCGACAGGTTCGACGCCCGACGCGAACCGCGTGACGTTCTCGACCACACGTTCCACGTAGGCGGGCACGCGAAGGGCCGGGGGATTCGAATCGTGTGGCGTGATCATCGCATTCGGCAGCGACCATAAGGGATGCCCGACGGGAAGAGGTTCGGGATCGGTGACATCGAGTCCGGCACCCGCGATGGTGCCCGCCGTCAGGGCGCCGACCAGCGCGTCGGTGTCTATGAGGCTGCCCCGCGCAATGTTGACCAGCCACGCGGTCGGCTTCATCGCGGCCAACTCCTTCGCGCCGATCAGCTGCTCGGTGTCCGGTGTGGCCGCTGCCGAGATCACGAAATGGTCTGCGAGCGGCCAGATTTCGTCGATTCGCTCTACTGGGAAGGTTTCGACTGCGCCGGGGACGGGACGTCCGCTGCGATTGACGGCCAGCGTCTGAGCGCCGAGCGCCGCGAGCATCGGGATGAGGGCGCGTCCGATCCCGCCTGCGCCGATGATGCCGATCGTGGCTCCGCGCAGTGTGCCCAGATGTGGATAGAACTCTTCGGGCGCCCATGACGACGCCGCGAGATGGTGGGGGAGCGCCCGCACACCAGCGAGCAGCAACATCAGGGCATGTTCGGCGACCGTGGCGGAATACGCTCCGGCCGCGGACGTCCACAGCACCTGCGGGTGCCGCTTGATGATGCCCTCCGCGAGCCAGTTCTCGACCCCGGCAGAAGACAGCTGCACCCAGCGCACCGATTCGGGAAGGGCTGCGGGAAAGGTGTCCGGGCCGCTGGTCCAGATCAGGGCGTCGGGACTCTCGTCGAGAGAGACGGTGATCCCGCCTCCGCTGGCGACCGCCCGGACGAACATGTCGTCGGGCCGGGGACCGACAGCAATGCGGGGCGAACGCTGAGTGGAGGCCATGGCCTCGACTCTATGCGTCCGCCCCGCATCGGTCACGCTGGGTGACCCCGATCATGGGGTCGGTCAGGCAGTCTCTTCGACGATGAGCGGGTAGACCCCGTTCTCGTCGTGCACCTCACGGCCGGTGACCGGGGGGTTGAACACGCACAGCATCCGCATACGGGTCTCCGGCTCGACACGGTGCCGCTCGTGTCCGTTGAGCAGGTACATCGACCCGGGACCGATGTCGTACACCACATCGTTGTCGAGGTCGCGCAGCTTGCCGGTGCCCTCCACCAACCAGACCGCCTCGATGTGGTTGGCGTAGTGGAACTCGTTGATCGTCCCGGCTTCGATGGTCGTCTCGTGGAACGAGAAGCCGACTTTGTCACCGGCGAGGACGATGCGCTTGCTGCGCCACTGTCCGTCCTCGGACGTGATGTCACGCTCGGTATCGGTGATTTCCTCGGTGGTACGCACGATCATGTGAAGCGATGCTCTTTCTACTGGTGAACTGGGGGACGGGGCAGGTCAGGAACGGACCTTGGCGGTGGCCTCGGCGAGGATGTTCAGACCGTACTCGAGTTCGTCGTCGGTGATGGTCAGCGGCGGCAGCAGCTTGACGACCTGGTCGGACGGACCCGACGTCTCGGCCAGCAGTCCCTTCTCGAATGCGAGGGCACATACCTTCTGAGCATCGGACGGGTCTTCGAACACCAGCCCCTGGACCAGACCGCGGCCGCGGGTGGACACACCCTCGAACATGTCGGACAGGTTCATGAAGGTCTGGTGGATACGCTCGCCCTTGCGCAGCGTGCCGCGCTCGAGTTCGTCGTTGGTCCAGTAGTGTTTCAGGGCTTCGGTCGCGGTGATGAACGACGGGCTGTTGCCGCGGAAGGTGCCGTTGTGCTCGCCCGGGCCCCAGACGTCGAGTTCGCGCTTGAACAGTGTGAGGGCCATCGGCAAGCCGTATCCACCGATGGACTTCGACAGCGTCACGATGTCGGGGGTGATGCCGGCTTCCTCGAAGGAGAAGAACTTGCCGGTGCGGCCGCAACCCATCTGAACGTCGTCGACGATCAGCAGGATCTCACGCTCGGAGCACAGATCCGCCAGGGCGCGAAGCCATTCGGCGCGCGCGACATTGACGCCGCCCTCACCCTGGACGGTCTCCACGATCACCGCGGCGGGCCGGTTGAGACCACTGCCGGAATCGTCGAGTACGCGGGAGAACCACTGGAAGTCCTCGGTGACACCGTTGAAGTAGTTGTCGAACGGCATCGGGGTGGCGTGCACGAGCGGAACGCCTGCGCCGGCGCGCTTCATCGAGTTGCCGGTCACCGAGAGTGCCCCCAGCGTCATGCCGTGGAATGCGTTGGTGAAGTTGATGATCGATTCGCGGCCGGTGACCTTGCGAGCCAGCTTGAGCGCGGCTTCGACCGTGTTGGTGCCGGTCGGTCCGGGGAACTGGACCTTGTAGTCGAGCCCACGAGGCTGCAGGATCACACGCTCGAACGTCTCGAGGAGATCGCGCTTCGCGGTAGTCATCATGTCGAGGCCGTGGGTGACCCCGTCCTTCATGATGTAGTCCACCAAGGCGGACTTCAGGATCGGGTTGTTGTGGCCGTAGTTCAGGGCCCCTGCGCCGGCGAAGAAGTCCAGGTAGTCCTTGCCGTCCTCGCTCCGCAACCAGGAGCCGGACGCGGTTTCGAATACTGTGGGCCACCCACGGCTGTAACTGCGGACCTCGGATTCGAGGTGCTCGAAGATGTCGTTACCAGCGTGGGTGCCGGGCTTGTCTTCCAGGATGGTCATTTTCTCTGGTCCTCCTGTGATGAATTTCGATGACGAACTCGGCACGGAGAATTCTCCGTAACGCCTGATCAGTCGCCGATCGTGTAAAGATCTTCCGCCAGATGTGAATCGGGAAAATCATCGGGAGCGAACAAATCTGTTCGCGTGATATGAGTGCCACGGCGTCGTGCCAGAGCCGTGAACATGGCGATCGATGCGGCGTTGTCGGGGCTGACGGTGGTTTCCAGCCGCGTCACACCGGACGGACGGAGGCGGTCGAGGAGCGCGTCGAGCATGCGTCCGGCGACTCCGCGACCACGCTGATCAGCATCGACAGCAACCTGCCATACGAACAGTGTCTGGGGGGAGTTCTGCCTACGGTAGCCGGTGATGAATCCGACCGGGCGGTCGGTCTCGTCCGTTGCGACAACCGATGTGTCGGCGAAATCGCGACACCACAGGACGTACGCATAACCGGAATTGACGTCGAGCACCTCGGAATCGCGGGCAATCTGCCACAAACGCTTTCCGTCGGATATCTGTGGGCTCCGAAAACTCAATTCAGCCGGTTCGGTCGTTGGGGTACTACTCTCCATAACGGGCTTCATAAGTAGTTCGAACCTAACAAGAGTCCGGATCGAAATCACCCCTTTGGTCCGAATCGGTGGGGGATTACCCGGGCTCTGTGCAGGTGAGGCGCCGGTTGTGAGGCCAGTCACAATTGTGTATCGGTTGGCGTTGCCGGAGCGATTACTTCGGGCTCGCCAGCGCGAACGGGAGAATGGCTTCTGCTCCCGCCGCGGCGAGATGACGCGCCGCCATCGTCAAGGTCCACCCAGTGTCCGTCACGGCGTCGACGAGGAGTATCGGTCCGTGGTGCGCCTCGAGATCCACCGGCTCCCACGCGTCGACCAACGCTGCGATGCGGTACGCAGAATTGGCGGCGGTCACGGTGGGTTGTCCCGGGCGGCGTCGCAGGACCCCCAAGTTCTGCAGGCGTCCGAGTCGGGCGAGCTGCGCGGCGAGCGAGCCCACCAACACTGGATGGTCGGCCGAGTCGATTGCCATCACTGCGGTCGGGCGTTCGGCCCAGTCCCACGCCGCGAGCACGGCCACTGCGGCCTTCACGACGGATTCGGGCGCCTCGGCATCGGGGCCGTCCAGCAGCGTTCGCAGCCGCGGGCCCCACCCGAGATCCGACAGCCGGCCGAGTACTCGCCCGGGCTCCGGCCCGTCGGTGATCTTCCCGGACAGCTTCACGCCGAGTGTGGCCATGCCGGTGGGCCACTGCTTGCGGGGAGGTAGATCGACACCTGGGCGTTCGAGTCGGGCACGGGTGCGCTGTACCTCTTCGTCGTCGACTCCGGAGTCCCAGCGAACTCCGGTGCAGTTGTCGCACCGACCGCACCCGGGCATGTCCGGGCTCGACTCGGGGTCGTCCAGCTGGCGCCGTAGGAAGACCATCCGGCAACCCGCGGTCCTCTCGTATTCGAGCATTGCCTCCTGCTCGGCCGCACGCGCCGCCTCGAGGCGGGCATAACGTTCGGCGTCGTACTCCCATGACTGCCCGGTCGCGATCCAGCCCCCCTTGACGCGGCGCACCGCGCCGTCGACATCGAGGACCTTGAGCACCATCTCGAGCCGGGACCGATTGAGGTCGACGCGGGGCTCGAGTGCCTGCGTGGACAGCGGGCGCTCATCATCCAGCGCGCCGATCACGCGGCGAACCAGCGACTCCTCCGGGAACGCGACCGAAGCGAACCACTTCCATATCTGCCGGTCCTCACTGCCGGGCAGAAGGATCACTTCGGCACGATCGGTGGATCTCCCCGCGCGCCCGACCTGCTGGTAGTACGAGATCGGCGACGACGGGGCGCCCAGGTGCACCACGAACCCGAGGTCGGGTTTGTCGAAGCCCATTCCGAGCGCCGACGTGGCGACCAACGCCTTGACGCGGTTCGCGAGGAGATCGGCCTCGAGTTGCTCACGCTCGGCGGTATCGGTCTGCCCGGTGTATGCGGCCACGGTGTGGCCGTGTTCGGCGAGCAACGACGCAAGATCGCGTGCTGCGGACACGGTCAGCGCATAGATGATGCCGGAGCCGGGGAGCTCGTGCAGGTGCTGTGCAAGCCATGCGGCGCGTCGCGCAGGCTCGTCGATCCGAACCACCGACAGGTGCAGTGACGGTCGGTCGAGCCCACCTCGCAGGACCAGGGTGTCGTCGCTGCCCGCCCCCACACCGAGCTGGGTAGCGACATCCGCGACCACCCGGTTGTTCGCGGTCGCCGTGGTCGCCAGGACCGGGATGCCCTGACCGAGTTCTGCGACCAGCGTGCGGATGCGCCGATAGTCGGGACGGAAATCGTGGCCCCAGTCCGACACGCAGTGCGCTTCGTCGACCACGACGAGTCCGGCATCACGGGCAAGTGAGGGCAGGACCTGGTCGCGGAAGTCCGGATTGTTGAGTCGCTCGGGGCTGACGAGCAGGACGTCGATCTCGCCGTCCGCGATGCGCTGATGGATGCCACCCCACTCGGTGACATTTCCGGAGTTGATCGTCGCGGCATGCACGCCTGCCCGCTCGGCGGCCTCCACCTGATTGCGCATCAGGGCAAGCAGTGGAGAGACGATCACGGTGGGCCCGTGGCCGTGTGCGCGGAGAAGTTTGGCGGAGATGAAGTACACCGCGGACTTACCCCAGCCGGTGCGTTGCACGACGAGAGCGCGACGACGGTGCACCACGAGCGCCTCGATCGCCGTCCATTGGTCGTCGCGGAGTTTCGCGCCGGGGCCGGCCAGTTCGCCGAGCAGTCGTTCGGCCTCGTCGCGCAGATCGATCATCGGAGTGCCCATGCGCCCATCGTGCACGACGGCTCCGACGCTCACCCGGTGTGCACGGGACAGGTGTGGAGCAATCGGGAGGTCACCTACCCGCTGTACGTTACGGTGACCTCGTTCCCTCGGACACGGGCAGTGTGATCCACCGATCTTTAGCGCCGCTAAACTGCCTGCATGTCGATGAGCTCTGCCCCCACCGTTCCGGTCTCCAGCACGGATCGGATCAAGAACCGAGAATTCCGCAAGAAAGTCGTCTCGGCGGAGGAGGCAGTGCGGCACATCCACCGCGGGGATACCGTGGCGATCAGTGGTTTCGCCAGTGCCGGCACCCCGAAAGCTGTCACCGGTGCGCTCGCCGAGCGGATCCGTGCCGCCCGCGTGGCCGGTGACGAGTTCGCGGTCGATCTACTGACCGGTGCGTCGGTCTCGGCGGAGACCGAGCGGCTGCTCGCCGAGACGGACGGGATCGCTCTACGGATGCCCTACCAGGCCGAGCCGACCGCTCGGGCACGCATCAACGAGGGACGCATCGACTACGTGGACATCCACCTGTCGCACGTCGCACAGCAGGTGTGGGAGGGCTACTACGGCAACGTCGACGTCGCGGTGGTGGAAGTTGCCGGAATCACGGAGTCCGGGGAGTTGATACCCGCGACGTCCGTCGGCAACAGCAAGACCTGGCTCGATGTGGCCGAGAAGATCATCCTCGAGGTCAACTCGTGGATTCCGGAGGGACTCGCGGGTAGTCACGACATCTACTACGGCACCGCGCTGCCGCCGCATCGCACACCGATCCTCCTCACCGATGTGGACGACCGGATCGGGCAGCCCTTCTTCCGGGTGGACCCCGAGCGTGTCGTCGCCGTGGTGGAGACCGAATCGCCCGACACCACCGCGAAGCTGACACCACCGGACGCGACCAGCGACGCCATCGCTGCGCACGTTCTGGACTTCTTCGGTCACGAGGTCCAGGCCGGTCGCCTGCCCGCCGATACGCTTCTGCCCCTGCAATCGGGCATCGGGAACGTTGCCAACGCGGTGCTCACAGGGCTCTCCAACGGCCCTTACCGTGGACTGACCTGCTATTCGGAGGTCATCCAGGACGGCATGCTTCAGCTCATCGACGACGGTACGGTGCGCTTCGCCTCCTCGACGGCATTCGCGCTGTCGGCCGAAGGGCTCGACAAGCTGGTGCGGAACATCGATTTCTACCGTGAGCACATCCTGCTCAGACCGCAGGAGATCAGCAACCATCCGGAGATCGTCCGGCGCCTCGGCGTCATCGCGATGAACGGAATGCTCGAGGCCGATATATACGGCAACGTCAACTCCACCCACGTGATGGGGACACGGATGATGAACGGGATCGGTGGTTCGGGAGATTTCGCCCGCAACGGCTACCTGTCGATGTTCTTGAGCCCATCCACCGCGCGGGGCGGTGCAATTTCCTCGATCGTGCCGATGGTGCCGCATATCGACCACACTGAGCACGATGTGCAGATTCTCGTCACCGAGCAGGGGCTCGCGGACCTGCGTGGACTTGCACCGCGCCGTCGTTCGCGGGTCGTGATCGAGAAGTGCGCACACCCCGACTACCGCGCGGAATTGACCGATTACGTCGAGCGGGCCGAAGCAGCCGAGGGCACGGGTCACACCCCGCACCTGCTCGGGGAAGCCTTCGGATTCCACCAGCGGTTCCAGCAGACCGGAACCATGCACGCGCGCTGAGTGTACCGGCTCAGGGACCTTCGATCGGAGCGGGGTCGATCTCCTGCTGAGGTAGAACTTCGATCACGGCCGCCGAGATGTCCTGCAGAGGAGTCGCGCCCGAGCCGTTCGGGACCGTCAGCGCGACGTAGACCGGACGGTCCACGACATACCACGTGCTGGCATCGATGCCCTGCTCGGCGCCCGACACCTCGAACCACTGCACTCCGTCGATGATCTGCAGCGCGGCAGCCTGATCGAAGTCGGCGGGCCGGTCGAGACCGCACCGCAGGACGACCTCGGACGCGTCGGGAGCCTGCCACGCTGCCGCCCCGACCGGGGCAGGATCGGCCAGCTCCGCACGGGCGAAGTCGCCCATGTTCTCGGGAAGCGCGCCGAGCAGGTCCGAGCACGAGGCCGATTCCGCTTCCGGCGCGGGAACCGGCCCCAGCCCCACCGGACTTGTTACGGGATCCCGCGACACCATGACGGCCGCCAGGATGATCCCCGTGAGCAGCGCGACGGGGAGCGCGACCGCGGTGGCGATCATCGCGGGGCTGCGGCGGGGCTCATCAGCGGCGGTTTCGGGGACATCTGTCGCGGTCGGGTCGGGTTCGGGCGCAGAGTTGTCGTTCATCTATTTCCCGGAATCGGAGAGTGAGCGGGTAGGAAGGTAGCGTTTGACGACGCTAGCAGGGCAGGCACTCCGCCCGACCACAGCCGATCGAGAAAGAGGCGCCAGTCACCGTGTCGGATCCGATCGGTTCGTTCAGCAGCCCCGGGCGGGAACCCACCGTTGCCGAGGTGGGGGAGTTTCCCACGATCGCCCGGGCGGTCGCCGGTCGGCGACAGCCCGCCACGACGCTGGTGGGACCGGGACACGACGCCGCGATCGTGGCGGCGGCGGACGGCCGGGTCGCGGTCTCCACCGACATGCTCGTCGAAGGCCGACATTTTCGGTTGGACTGGTCGTCGCCGCAGGACGTCGGGCGCAAGGCGGTGGCGCAGAACGGTGCGGACGTCGCCGCGATGGGAGCGCGACCCATCGCCTTCCTCGTGGGACTCGGCTGCCCGCCCGACACTCCGGTCTCAGTGCTCGACGGGATCTCTGCGGGCATCGGTGAGTCCGCCGAAGCGATCGGCGCCGGCGTGATCGGCGGAGACCTCGTTCAGGCCGAACAGGTGATCGTCGCCGTCACCGTCCTCGGTGACCTGGAGGGACGCGCACCGCTGCTGCGCTCGGAGGCACGCGCGGGTGACATCGTCGCGCTCGCCGGTACCACCGGAGCGTCCGCGGCGGGGCTGGCCCTGCTTGCGGCCGAGCACACCGGATTCGTCGACCTCGTCGACGTACACCGGGTTCCGTCACCGCCCTACGAGGCCGGCGTCAGCGCCGTACTCGCCGGGGCTCGGGCCGGCACCGACATCTCCGACGGTCTGCTCGCCGACCTCGGGCACATCGCGGTCGCATCGGGCGTCGGGATCACCGTGGAACAGCACACCCTCGAACCCGGGCCGCGCCTGAGAGCCGCGGCGGGGAACCTCGGAACCGACCCGTGGACCTGGGTGTTCACCGGCGGCGAAGACCACGCCCTCGCCGCATGCTTCCCACCCGAGGCGGATCTGCCGGACGGATGGCGCCGGATCGGCCGCGTGCACGACGGCAGCGGCGTGACGGTCGACGGCCGGAGCTGGGGCGCACCGGGTGGGTGGGAGAGTTTCGGGTCCGCGACCTCGAGATAGGTTTTTCCGATGGCTGTTTACGCTCTCGGCGACCGCACGCCCGACATCCACTCCACCGCCTATGTGCACCCCGACGCGGTGGTCATCGGCAACGTCACCCTCGGTGCTCACGCCTCGGTGTGGCCGACCGCGGTGCTGAGGGCCGACTACGGCCGGATCGTCGTCGGTGAAGAGACCAACATCCAGGACGGCACCATCATCCACTGCACCGCGATCGACGATACGATCCTCGGCGCACGGTGTGTGGTCGGGCACAACACCCACATCGAGGGCGCCACGATCGGCGACGGTGCTCTGATCGGGTCGGGTTCGCTCGTGCTCAACGGATCGACGATCGGGGAGGGCGCGCAGGTTGCGGCCGGTGCCCTGATCCCGCCGCGCTTCGAGCTTCCGGCACGGCGGATGGCTATGGGGATCCCCGCGAAGATCCGTGAAGGATTCGAGTTGCCCGAGGGCCACTTCGACGCGAACGCGAAGATGTATGCCGCGAACGCCGACTATTACCGCACGGACCTGCGTCGTATCGACTGATCGGGTCTCGATCTATCCACCAGAACCGTATCGACAGAAGACCGACCGGAGGAGTTTCCGACGTGAGCGAGCAGACGACCGAGCGGTCACCGAAGCCTCTGTCCGAGATCGTCGACCCTGGCTGGGCGGAGGCTCTCGCACCCGTCGCCGACGACATCACTGCGATGGGCGCGTTCCTCAGGGCGGAGATCGCAGGCGGGCGCAGGTACCTACCCGCAGGCGAGAACGTCCTTCGTGCGTTCACCCACCCGTTCGACCGCGTGCGGGTGCTGATCGTCGGCCAGGACCCGTACCCCACGCCCGGCCACGCGGTCGGGCTGAGTTTCTCCGTGGCACCGGACGTGCGGCCCATTCCGCGTAGTCTCGCCAACATCTACCGCGAGTACGGCGACGACCTGGGACTGCCCCAGCCCACCAACGGCGATCTCACTCCCTGGTCGGAACAGGGCGTGCTGTTGCTGAACAGGGTGCTCACCGTGCAACCGGGGGAGCCGGCATCGCATCGGCGTAAAGGGTGGGAGGGCGTCACCGAACAGGCGATTCGAGCGCTCGTCGCGCGGGGAACGCCGCTCGTCGCGATTCTGTGGGGCCGCGACGCAGCCACCCTGCGCCCGATGCTCGGCGACATCCCGACCGTCGAGTCTGCGCACCCGTCGCCGCTGTCGGCGTCGCGCGGATTCTTCGGATCGAAACCCTTCAGCCGCGCGAACGCGTTGCTGGTGGAGCAGGGTGGCGAGCCGGTGGACTGGCGTCTGCCCTAGCACGTCGCCCAGCGGCTCGCGGCGATCACTGCTGGTCGGCGTTGGCGCCTAGCGACCAGTCGGGGCGGCGTTTCTCGACGAACGAGTTCACACCTTCGATGCCGGTGGGGGTGGTCGATGCGGCAGAGATCGATGCGGCCTCGGCGTCCATCTGTTCGGACAGCGACCGATGCACGGAGTCGTTCACCAGACGGTGGATGCCCGCGTAGGCCGCGGTCGGGCCGTGCGCCAGGGTGCGTGCGATCCTCAGGGCCTCGCCCTGGATCTCGTCGTCGCCGACGATCCGGCTGAGCAGCCCGAGCCTGACACCTTCCTCGGCGCTGATCACAGCGTCGGTGAGGATGAGTTCGCGCGCACGGGCGAGCCCCACGACGCGCGGCAGAGTCCACGACATGCCGCCGTCCGGGGTGAACCCGATCGACGGGTAGGCGGCCCGCAGCTTCGTTCCAGGACCTGCGAACGCGATGTCTGCGTGCAGCACGATACTCATGCCCGCGCCTGCCGCCCAGCCGTGCACCGCGGCGACGACAGGAACTGCGATGGCGTCGAGTGCGCGAACGAAGTCGTGGAACAGGTTCGCGATGTCGAACAGGTGGGCGCTGCGGTCTTCCGCCGCGGCGAAGCCGCGGACGTTTCCACCCGCGCAGAAGTTCGCGCCCTCGCCGACGAGGAGGACTGCACCGATCTCGGGGCCGGCCGAACGCAGGGCGTCGATGCCCTGTCGCATGCCTTCGGGGGACAACGACGTGCCGTGTTCGGCGGTGGCCACGGCGATCCGCAGCACACCGTCCTCCACGCGTACGAGGGACTGTAGGTTATCGGTCACCGTCGCACCATATCGGTATCGGTTACCGAACGATCAAGGCCCCCGGTGCATTACGCACCGAGGGCCTTGATCCACATCTCGACCGGGATCAGCCGCGAGCAACCTTTCCTGCCTTCAGGCAGGAGGTGCACACGTTCATCTTGCGGGTGTTGCCCGGTGCAACCTGAGCGCGGACGCTCTGGATGTTCGGGTTCCAGCGACGGTTGGTACGCCGGTGCGAGTGCGAGACCGACTTCCCGAAGCCGGGGCCCTTGGCGCATACGTCGCAGACGGCAGCCATGTCGCGAACTCCTTGTGTCTAGTGGATATCTTCTGTCTGTGCATGCTTCAGACACGGGGATCGTCGTCACCCGTGTCAGGCAACCGGACCAGCTTAGCGAACCGGACTGCGTAAGACCAAACCGGACGCGAGAACGCGGCGCAGCTAGGATTTCCACGAGTGTACGAGGGCGCAGGAACAGGGGGTGATCGGGTGCTCGAAGTCGGTGAGGGCGTCGACGGTCGAGCGTTGCGCCGGTGGGTCGATCTCGGTCTGACGACCCTCGAGGAACGCCGCCACGAGATCAACACCCTCAATGTCTTCCCGGTTCCGGATGGCGATACCGGCACCAACCTGCTCGCCACCTTGCGCGCCGCCGCCGACGAACTCGGCGGACCCGTCGACGGTGCACTCACGGTGGGTGCGGTCGCCGAGGCACTCGCACGCGGTGCGTTCGTCGGAGCACGCGGCAACTCCGGGGTGATCCTTGCGCAGGGACTGCGCGGTGTCGCGGACTCGATCGCGGGTCTGAGCACCGTCGACGGCCGCGACTTCGCTCGCGCTCTGGACAGGGCGGCCACGACCGTGACGGGCGCATTGAGCACCCCCGCGGAGGGCACTGTCGTCACCGTACTGCGCGCCGCTGCGGACGGAGCAGGACTCGCTGCCGCCGAGACGACGTCGTTGAAGGTCGCGGTCGGGGCTGCCGCCGACGCCGCGGCGACCGCCCTCGAGGTCACACCGGAACAGCTCGAGGTTCTTGCAGCGGCCGGAGTCGTCGACGCCGGCGGTCTCGGCCTGCTGATCCTGCTCGACTGCCTGGTCGAAATCGTGTCGGGACATCGCCCCGACCGTCACCTACGACTCACCAGCACTCCGGTCCCCGACACCGGTGGTCAGAGCGTCCCGGATCACAACGCTGCCGAACACGACGTCGAGTCGCAGGACTACGAGGTCATGTACATCGTCGACGGGTCCGATCGCGCGCGGATCGCGGAGCTCCGGGCCCGGCTCGACGAACTGGGCGACTCGGTTGCGATCGTGGGGGACGGCTCTGCAGGATGGTCGGTCCACGTGCACTGCTGCGACGCCGGTGCTGCGATCGAGGCGGGAATCGCGGCGGGCAGGCTGCGCCGCATCGCGATCACCTGCTTCACGCTGGAAGCAGGCCGTGTCGAGCAGTGCGTCACGAGTGCCCCGGGTGCTTCGGCGTCCGCCTCCGGCCGAGCGGTCCTCGCAATCGTCTCGGGTGCCGGCGCCGAGGGATTGTTCGACGCCGAGGGCGCTACCGTCCTCACTGCAGAGACAGCCGTCGACCCCCGTCTGCTGCTCGACGCGATCCGCTCGTTGCCGAGCACGGACGTCCTCGTCCTTCCCAACGGGTGGGTGTCCGAGCAGGACGTCGTTGCAGTGGGTGCGCAGGCCAGAGATGGCCACCGCGAGGTGATGTTCCTACCGTGTTCCTCGATGGTCCAGGGATTGGCGTCCCTTGCGGTGCACGACGCGGGACGCGCGACCGTCGACGACGCGTTCGCGATGTCGGAAGCGGCGGCCGCGACCCGCTGGGGATCGTTGCGGTACGCGACCGAACGTGCCTTGACCTGGGTCGGGACGTGCGAACCGGGCGACAGTCTCGGGCTCGCAGGTCGAGATGTCGTAGTCATCGAGCATGATCTTGTGGCAGCGGGTGTGTCGCTGCTCGACAAGATCCTCGCTGCGGGCGGTGAGCTCGTGACGATGCTGGTCGGCGACGGCGCCCCCGACGGTCTCGCCGAACAACTGACCCGCCACCTCGACGACCGCCACCCCGAACTCGAGGTTGTGGTGTACCAGGGGGGCCAGCGCAGCGACCTGCTGCAGCTCGGCGTCGAGTAGCCGGTGACCTCGGACGGTCACCGCACGGAACGGAAGGGACGGCAGTGGCGACACTCGCGGACCGCCTCGATCATCTCCTCGGCCGGAAGACCGCCGACAAGCTGTCCGAAGCGTTCGGGATGACCACCGTGGAAGACCTGCTGCGGCACTACCCGCACCGCTACGCCACCCAGGGCGCCGAACTCGGCGACACCCAACCGGCCGAGGGCGAGCACGTGACGATCATCGCTCGCGTGGAGAAGGCCGACGAGGTGCGGATGAAGAGCCGACCCGGCACGCGGCTGGCCGTGGTGCTGGTGTCCGACCGCCACAAGATCGACGTCACCTTCTTCAATCCGCACAAGGTGAAATACAACATCAAGCCCGGTGTGCGCGGCATGTTCTCGGGCACCGTGAAGTACTTCCGCGACAAGTGGAGCCTGGCGCATCCGAGTTATGTGATCCTGCCCGAACCGCGCGACCCGGAGGTCGGCGGTGCCGCACCCGCACCGGTACGTGTCCGCGGAGCCGGTGCGTTGGCGGGGTTGGCGCGCAGCGCCCAAGGCAGCGATGGCATCGACATGTCGATCTTCGATCGCGCCCTGATCCCGATGTACCCGGCCACCCGCGACGTGGAGTCGTGGACCGTGATGCGATGTGTCCGGCAGGTCCTCGATCAGCTCGACTCCGTCGACGACCCCCTCCCGGACGGGGTGCGCAGCGAACATTCCCTGATCGGACTCGACGCAGCCTTGCGGACCATTCACATGCCCGATTCCAAGGACGACGTCACCCGCGCGCGGGAACGGTTGCGGTTCGACGAGGCTGCCGCGGTGCAGCTGGTGATGGCGCGTCGGCGCCACGACGTCGAGGTACGCAGCGCACCGAAGTGTCCGCGCCGGGCCGATGCGCTCGCTGACGAGTTCGATCGCAGGTTGCCGTTCGAGCTGACCGAGGGACAGCTGTCTGTGGCGGAGGAGATCTCCGCGGATCTGTCGCAGCAGCACCCGATGAACCGATTGCTGCAGGGCGAGGTGGGTTCCGGCAAGACGATCGTGGCGTTGCGCGCGATGCTGCAGGTGATCGATGCCGGTCACCAGTGCGCGCTGCTCGCACCCACCGAGGTCCTCGCAGCCCAGCATGCACGCTCACTCACCGCCATGCTCGGTGACCTCGCCGCCGCTGGTGAACTCGGCGCCCACGACCTCGCCACCCGCATCACGCTCCTGACCGGATCGATGAAGACAGCGCAGAAGCGGCAGGCACTGAACGAGGCGATGACCGGCGACGCGGGCATCATGATCGGCACCCACGCCCTGATCGAGGACAATGTCAGCTTCTTCGATCTCGGATTGGTCGTGATCGATGAGCAACACAGGTTCGGTGTGGAGCAACGCGACAAGTTGCGTTCCCGCGGGCGCGACGGGGCGGCCCCACACGTGCTGGTGATGACCGCGACGCCGATCCCGCGCACCATCGCGATGACGGTGCTCGGCGATCTCGAGGTGTCGACGCTGCGTCAGCTACCGAAGGGGCGTTCCCCGATCGTCAGCCGTGTCGTCGCAGCGAAAGCCCATCCGACGTGGGTCGAGCGGGCGTGGGAACGCATTCGTGAGGAGGTGGCGGAAGGTCGCCAGGCGTACGTCGTGTGTTCGCGGATCGGTGACGGAGAGGCCGACGACGACGCTGCTTTCGACCCCGCAGCCTTCGAGCTTCTCGACGAGTCCGCCACCGGGAAGAAGGGAAAGCAGAAGCCGCCCGACACGAAATCGGTCCTGCAACAGTTCGACGAACTGGCCTCCGGTCCGCTGGCCGATCTGCGTGTCGGGTTGCTGCACGGGCGGCTTCCCGGCGACGAGAAGGACGCCGTGATGCGCGACTTCGGGGCGGGCGACATCGACGTACTGGTGTGCACCACGGTCGTCGAGGTCGGAGTCGACGTACCGAATGCGACGGTGATGGTGATCGTCGATGCCGACCGGTTCGGTGTCAGTCAGCTCCATCAGCTTCGTGGCCGAGTCGGCCGAGGTGGCCATCAGGGGCTGTGCCTGCTCATCACCGACACCAGGCCTGGTAGCCCGACGATGACCAGGTTGGAGGCGGTCGCCGGCACGGCCGACGGATTCGAACTCGCCCAACTCGACCTGCAGCTGCGTCGTGAAGGCGACGTGCTCGGTGTCGCTCAGTCCGGAACGGTGTCGACTCTGCGTCTGCTGTCGCTCGTCGACGACGTCGAGGTGATCGCCGCTGCACAGCGCTTCGCCCGGGAGATCACGGAGAAAGACCCGGAACTGAAGCAGCATCCGGGACTCGCGAGCATGATGGACGCCGCGCTCGACACCAGGAAAGCCGAATACCTCGAGAAATCGTGATCGAGGGCGGTTGTGGTCAGTCGCGCAGTGTGTAGGTCAGGACGGCGTTGCCATGGCCGATGACGACATCTGTCACCTCGTCCAGCGATTCGGTCATCAACTCGCCCTCTTCGGGGCCGAAGGCGTCGAGCTGGAACTTGTCGGGTGACTCGACAACGCAGTTGACGGAGCTGAACAGATGCGCGGTGGTCCTGCGGGCCATGTGCGTTGTCCTTCGAGAAAATTCACCGGTGCAGGTTTTCGAGCGCGACCGGCTCCCCGGCGCGGTGTTACGGCCTTGCGACCGCGCAGGTTTCGTGTGTGTTACCTGGTGGACGACTGCATCGTTACAGTCCCGGAGGAACACAGCAGCGTCTCGAGATGTGGAATCCCGGGGAAGGAAGTGCTGTTGGGGCGCGGTACCGTCGTGCAATGTTCTCCAAAGTGCTTGTCGCCAACCGAGGCGAGATCGCAATCCGCGCGTTTCGTGCTGCCTACGAACTGGGTGCAGAAACGGTTGCGGTGTTTCCGTACGAAGACCGCAAGTCCCTGCATCGTCTGAAGGCCGACGAGGCCTACCAGATCGGTGAAGAAGGTCACCCGGTTCGGGCGTACCTGTCGGTGGACGAGATCGTGAATGCAGCCTCGTCGGTGGGTGCCGACGCCATCTACCCCGGTTACGGCTTCCTGTCGGAGAATCCGGATCTCGCCGCGGCGTGCGATCGTGCGGGCATCACGTTCGTCGGTCCGTCGACCGAGATCCTGGAGCTGACCGGAAACAAAGCACGCGCGATCGCGGCTGCGAAGGCAGCAGGTCTGCCGGTGCTGGCATCGTCGGAGCCGTCTGCCGACATCGACGCGCTCATCGCGGCGTCGGAGAAGATGACTTTCCCGGTGTTCGTCAAGGCCGTCGCAGGTGGCGGTGGTCGCGGTATGCGACGAGTCGCCGAGCCCGCGCAGCTGCGCGAGTCCATCGAGGCGGCATCCCGCGAGGCCGATGCGGCATTCGGTGATCCGACGGTCTTCCTCGAACAGGCAGTGGTCAACCCTCGTCACATCGAGGTGCAGATCCTCGCCGACAAGCACGGCAACGTCGTCCACCTGTACGAGCGGGACTGCTCGGTGCAGCGTCGACACCAGAAGGTCATCGAGCTTGCTCCGGCCCCGAACCTGGACCCTGAACTCCGCGACCGGATCTGTGCGGACGCTGTCGCGTTCGCCGAGCAGATCGGCTACCAGTGTGCGGGAACGGTCGAGTTCCTCCTCGACGAGCGTGGCAAGCACGTGTTCATCGAGATGAACCCGCGCATCCAGGTCGAGCACACGGTGACCGAGGAGATCACCGATGTGGACCTGGTGCAGGCGCAGCTGCGGATCGCGTCGGGTGAATCCTTGGCCGATCTGGGCTTGAGCCAGGACACGATCCGCATCCACGGTGCGGCTCTGCAGTGCCGTATCACCACGGAGGATCCGGCCAACGGCTTCCGCCCGGACACCGGCCGGATCACCGGCTACCGCACCCCCGGTGGTGCGGGTATCCGCCTCGACGGTGGTACTTCGGTCGGCGCAGAGATCTCGGCGCACTTCGACTCGATGCTGGTCAAACTCACGTGCCGCGGCCGTGACCTCGAAGCGGCTGTCGCCCGTGCCCGTCGTGCGGTGACCGAGTTCCGTATTCGCGGTGTGTCTACGAACATACCGTTCCTGCAGGCCGTGCTCGACGACGAGGATTTCCGTGCGGGCCGGGTGACCACGTCGTTCATCGAGGAACGCCCGCACCTGCTGACGCTGCGACGCTCGGCCGACCGCGGCACGAAGATCCTCGAGTACCTCGCCGATGTCACCGTCAACAAGCCGCACGGTGAGCGGGTTGCGACGGTGTATCCGCACGACAAGCTTCCTGCGATCGACCTGTCGGCACCCCCGGCTCCCGGGTCGCGGCAGCGTCTGCTCGAACTCGGACCAGAGGGCTTCGCGCGGGCACTGCGTGAGCAGAAAAGCGTCGGTGTCACCGACACGACGTTCCGCGACGCGCACCAGTCGCTGCTCGCGACGCGCGTGCGTAGCAAGGATCTGCTCACGGTGGCCGGTCACGTCGCCCGCATGACACCGGAACTGCTGTCGATCGAGGCGTGGGGCGGCGCGACCTACGATGTGGCACTGCGTTTCCTGCACGAGGACCCGTGGGAGCGGCTCGCGGCGCTCCGCGAGGCGATCCCGAACATCAACCTGCAGATGCTGCTGCGAGGCCGCAACACCGTCGGATACACCCCGTACCCGGAAGCCGTGACCCGCGCGTTCGTGCAGGAGGCCGCCGACACCGGCATCGATATCTTCCGCATCTTCGACGCGCTCAACAATGTCGATCAGATGCGTCCGGCGATCGACGCGGTCCGCGAGACGGGAACCACGCTCGCCGAGGTGGCTCTCTCCTACACGGGCGACCTGTCGAACCCGAACGAGACGCTCTACACGCTCGACTACTATCTGAAGCTGGCCGAGCAGATCGTCGATGCCGGTGCGCACATCATCGCGATCAAGGACATGGCAGGTCTGCTCCGCGCGCCCGCCGCGGCCACCTTGGTCAAGGCGCTGCGCAGCAACTTCGATCTCCCGGTGCACGTACACACGCACGACACCCCCGGTGGCCAGCTCGCGACTTACGTCGCGGCATGGCACGCGGGAGCCGACGCCGTCGACGGTGCATCGGCGGCGCTCGCGGGTACCACCAGCCAGCCGGCGCTGTCGGCGATCGTCGCGGCAGCTGCGCACAGCGAATTCGACACCGGTCTGGACCTGCAGGCAGTGTGCGATCTCGAGCCGTACTGGGAGGCCCTGCGCCGCGTGTACGCGCCGTTCGAGTCGGGTCTGCCCGCGCCGACCGGTCGTGTCTACACGCACGAGATTCCGGGCGGACAGCTGTCGAACCTCCGACAGCAGGCGATCGCGCTCGGCCTCGGCGACCGGTTCGAGGACGTCGAGGCCGCCTACGCCGGCGCGGATCGACTGCTGGGCCGGTTGATCAAGGTGACGCCGTCGTCGAAGGTGGTCGGTGACCTCGCCCTGCACCTGGTCGGTGCGGGCGTGTCGGTCGACGAGTTCGCCGCAGACCCCGGAAAGTTCGACATCCCGGATTCGGTCATCGGGTTCCTACGCGGCGACCTCGGGACGCCGGCCGGTGGCTGGCCGGAGCCGTTCCGGTCCAAGGCACTCTCCGGCCGCAAGGATCCGAAGCCCGAGACGCCGCTGACCGCCGACGAGGAGAAGGGCCTGGCCGGGTCGTCTCTCGAGCGACGTCAGACCCTCAACCGGTTGTTGTTCCCCGGCCCTGCCCGCGAATTCGAGCAGCATCGTGAGCAGTACGGCGACACCAGCGAGCTGTCGGCGAACCAGTTCTTCTACGGGCTGCGGCACGGCGAGGAGCACCGGGTCCGGCTCGGCAAGGGCGTCGAGCTGCTCATCGGCCTCGAGGCGATCTCCGATGCGGACGAGCGTGGTTTCCGTACCGTGATGTGCCTGCTCAACGGCCAGCTCCGCCCTGTGTCGGTGCGTGACCGGTCGATCGCGAGCGAAGTTCCGGCTGCGGAGAAGGCGGACCGCAACGATCCGGGGCATGTCGCGGCTCCGTTCGCGGGCACGGTCACACTCGTCGTGTCCGAGGGCGACAAGGTCGCTGCCGGCGACACGGTGGCCACGATCGAGGCGATGAAGATGGAAGCGGCGATCACCGCGCCTCGCGGCGGACTGATCACGCGTATCGCCGCCGGTCCGGTACAGCAGGTCGAAGGCGGAGATCTGCTCGTGGTGGTGGCGACGGAGGACAGCGCCGAGTGACACGTATTGTCGCTGGTCGAGCTGGGGGGCGGCGCCTTGCGGTGCCGCCCCGCGGTACTCGCCCGACATCCGAGCGGGTCCGAGAGGCACTGTTCAGTTCGCTCGATGCACGGATCGATCTCGACGGGGCCATCGTGCTGGACCTCTATGCCGGGTCCGGCGCGCTCGGCCTCGAAGCACTGTCCCGGGGGGCCTCGCACGCGATGCTCGTCGAATCGGATGCGAAAGCGTCCGCGGTGATCCGCGACAACATCTCCTCCGTCGGACTGACCGGTGCGGTGCTTCGCTCCGCGCCGGTCGCCGCAGTCCTCGCTGGGGGTGCAGACCGCGAATACGACGTGGTCTTCGCGGATCCTCCGTACGCGATCGCGGAGAACGCGGTGTCGGATGTGCTCACTGCGCTCCTCGAGCACGGTTGGGTGGGGGAGGACTCGATCGTGGTCCTCGAACGCTCCACCCGAGCACCGGAAACCGCGTGGCCCACCGGCTTCGGCGTCGATCGGGTCCGTAAGTACGGTGAGACGCGCGTGGAGATCGCGGCCTGTTACGGTGCTGACTCATGAGCCGCGCGGTATGCCCAGGATCCTTCGACCCGGTCACCAACGGACACCTCGATGTCATCGCCCGTACTGCGGTGCAATTCGACGAGGTCGTGGTCACCGTCGTGATCAACCCCAACAAGCAGGGGATGTTCACGGTGCCCGAACGCCTCGAGATGCTCGCTGATGCCACCGCGCATCTCGGCAACGTGCGCGTCGATTCGTGGCAGGGCCTGCTGGTCGAGTACGCGACCGCCAACGGGATCTCCGCGATCGTCAAGGGGCTGCGCGGCGCCAACGACTTCGACTACGAGCTGCAGATGGCGCAGATGAACCACAAGCTCACGGGCGTCGACACCCTGTTCGTGGCCACGAACCCCGTGTACAGCTACCTGTCGAGTTCGCTCGTCAAGGAGGTCGCCACCTACGGCGGCGATGTCTCCGACATGCTGCCCGAGGCCGTGCACAAGCGGCTCCTCGCGCGTCTCGCCGAACGGGCCGCCGACAAGTAACTCCCCTCACACCACCGAACCGTGATCCGACACACCGGCGCGTGGACCGGAACCGGAGCCCGAGCTGCGGCAGACTGGACACGGCGCGGTCGCACCGGCCGGGTCGACGGATCAGGATTGGGGTTGGCGTGTACCGGGTATTCGAGGCACTCGACGAACTTGTCGCGATCACCGAAGAGGCACGAAGCGTTCCCATGACGGCGAGCTGCGTGGTCCCGCGCGGCGATGTGCTCGAACTTCTCGACGACGTGAGGGACGCTCTTCCCGCCGAACTGGACGACGCTCAGGACGTTCTCGATCACCGCGACAAGCTGGTCGGCGACGCACGGGCCCTGGCGGACAAAACGGTCGGTGACGCAGACGACGAAGCGCGCACACTGATCGAGGACGCCCGAGCCGACGCCGACCGCATGCTGTCCGATGCGAAGGCGCAGGCAGATCGCATGGTGGCGGAAGCGCGCGCACATGCGGACGAGCTGGTCGCCGATGCGCAGGCGGAGGCAGACGGACTCATCGCCGACGGCAAACGGCAGTACGACGCCGTCACCGGTCGGGCTCGGTCCGAGGCGGATCGCATGATCGAGGCCGGCAAGGCCGCGTACGACAGATCGGTCGCCGACGGCGAGGCCGAGCAGGCACGGCTGGTGTCTCAGACCGAGGTCGTGCAGTCAGCGCACGCGGAGTCGGCGCGCGTCATCGATGGTGCCCATGCCGAATCCGATCGGCTGCGCACGGAGTGCGACGAGTACGTCGACGGCAAGCTTGCCGAGTTCGAGGAAGTCCTCGACACCACTTTGCGTTCGGTCGGTCGTGGTCGTCAGCAGTTGAGGACTTCGGGCAGGCCCGACTATGCCGAGGCGGACCATCGTGCAGGGTGGCGTCGGTGAACCGTCGAGTGTGGTGAAGCACTGTTTTTTCGTAAATCGTAGGGTCATCGCGTATCATAGAGCGGTTGCCCAGTGAATTCGCACTGTCTTCTATTCGAAAGTGAGATCGACGTGTCTACCCACCGCTCCGGTACGCGGCATCCCGAACGGGAAGCCGGTCTTGTGCTGGATACGCTCTCGCTGGGGCGTCGTCCCGGGTCGATGCGTACGGTGCAGCGGCACATCGCGTCTCCGTCGCGCATCGGACTCGAGATGATCGCGATCCGTGAAGGCGGCGACATCGACCTCGACCTTCGGTTGGAGTCGGTGTCGGAGGGTGTTCTGGTGACCGGTACAGTTCGTGCCGACACCGTCGGTGAATGCTCTCGATGCCTCGAGCCGTTCACGGGCGAGGTGAGTTTGTACCTCACCGAGCTGTTCGCCTACCCGAACAGTGTGACCGACCAGACCACGCAGGAAGACGAGGTCTATCGGATCGAAGACGATCTGATAGATCTCGAGCCTGCGATCGTCGACGCGGTCGGATTGGAACTTCCGCTACGTCCGTTGTGCACCGACGACTGCGCGGGACTGTGCGCGGAATGTGGCATTCGCCTGGCGATTGCGGAATCCGGGCACGGACATGAAATACTGGATCCTCGCTGGGCTGGGTTGGCAGCCGCGTTCGGCGCAGGCTCCGAAGAATCCAGCAGTGCATCCGACAGCAAGAACAACGAGGAGAAGTAGACGTGGCCGTCCCCAAGCGCAGAATGTCGCGTTCCAACACCCGGTCGCGGCGCAGCCAGTGGAACACCACTGCGCCGACGCTCGTTACCTGCCCGAACCGCGGCTGCGGTGAGAAGAAGCTGCCGCATGTGGCGTGCCCGTCGTGTGGTACCTACAACGGCCGTCAGGTGACCGCGCCCGTCTGATCGGTACATACGTGACGACCAAGTCGATCGATACCGCACCCGAGGGCGGCGAGGGAGAACATGCGTCTCTCCTCGCCGCCCTCGGTGTCCCGGTGGCCCCTGACCTGCTGACCCTGGCATTGACTCACCGCTCGTACGCGTACGAGAAGGGCGGGCTGCCGACCAACGAACGACTCGAGTTCCTCGGCGATGCCGTGCTGGGTCTGTCCGTGACCGAATACCTGTATCTGACCCACCCGGACAAACCCGAAGGTGAACTCGCGAAGATCCGCGCGAGCGTGGTCAACATGCACGCGCTCGCCGAAGTGGCGCGCGGGCTCGGTGACGGCGGACTGGGCGTTCACCTCCTGCTCGGCAAAGGCGAGGAGATGACCGGCGGTCGCGACAAGGCGAGCATCCTCGCCGACGGAATGGAGTCGTTGCTCGGAGCGGTCCACCTGCAGCACGGCATCGAGGTCGCCCGCGAGGTGGTCCTGCGTCTGTTCGCCGAACTGCTCGACCGTGGCCCACGTCTGGGCGCCGGCTTGGATTGGAAGACCAGCCTGCAGGAACTCACGGCCGAACGCGGGGCCGGTGTTCCCGTCTACGAGATCACCGCGACCGGTCCCGACCACGACAAGGAATTCACTGCCACCGCTCTCGTGGCAGGAAAGCCGTACGGGGTCGGCGTGGGACGGACGAAGAAGGAAGCCGAGCAGAAGGCCGCCTCCACCGCGTGGCAGCTGTTGTCGGGCGAGGCCGGCGAGAACTCCGATACCTCGACCGGGACGAACTGACTCTGCTGTGCCCGAACTCCCCGAGGTCGAAGTCGTTCGACGTGGGCTCACCACCCACGTCCTGGGCGCCACCATGGAGTCCGTCGAGGTCCTGCACCCGAGGGCGGCGCGGCGCCACGAACCCGGACCGCGTGATCTCGCACTGCAGTTGACCGGACAGACCGTCTCCGCCGTCGAACGACGTGGAAAATACCTCTGGCTCGTCCTCGAACCGACTGACCTGGCGGTAGTCGTGCACCTCGGGATGAGCGGTCAGATGTTGGTGCAGCCGCCCACGGTTGCGGACGAGAAGCACCTGCGGATCCGCGCGGTGCTCGACAGCGGAGCCGACCTGCGTTTCGTCGACCAGCGCACTTTCGGAGGTTGGGCACTCGCACCGCTCGTCGAGGTCGATGGTGATCGATTGCCGATGCCCGTCGCGCACATCGCGCGGGATCCGATGGACCCGCGATTCGATCCATCCGCGGTGGTGAAGGTCTTGCGCAGCAAGCACACCGAGATCAAACGCGCATTGCTCGACCAGACCATCGTCTCCGGTATCGGCAACATCTACGCGGACGAAGCGCTGTGGCGTGCGCAGATCCACGGCAACCGGCCGACCGACAAACTGACCGGCCCGAAACTGCGTGCTGTGCTCTCTGCCGCCCACGACGTGATGGCTGAAGCGCTCGATCAGGGTGGCACGTCGTTCGATGCGCTGTACGTGAACGTCAACGGAGAGTCCGGCTATTTCGAGCGCTCCTTGAACGCGTACGGCCAGGAAGACAGGCCGTGCCGGCGGTGCGGCGCACCGATCCGGCGCGAGAAATTCATGAACCGCTCGTCCTTTTCGTGTCCGCGCTGCCAGCCCAGGCCGTGGAGCCTCAGCGGAGCGAATACCAGGGCGTGAGACCGTCCTGTGCTCGGTGTGGGCCCCGTCCTGCGCCCAGTGTCGGCACAGCATGGCAGGATTTCCTGCATGGCTGACCAGAACTCCGCGACCACACCCACCGAACTGTGGGTCGAGCGCACCGGCACCCGCCGTTACACCGGCCGCAGCTCACGCGGCGCCGAGGTGCTCATCGGCTCCGAGAGCGTCGACGGTGTCTTCACCCCAGGCGAGCTGCTGAAGATCGCCCTTGCCGCGTGTTCCGGTATGAGTTCCGATTTCCCCCTGTCACGGCGGCTCGGCGACGACTACGACGCGACGATCAAGGTGTCCGGCGCAGCCGACCGCGAGAACGAGGTCTACCCGCACCTCGAAGAAGAACTGATCCTCGACCTCTCCGAACTCGACGCCGAAGCCCAACAGCGACTAGTCGCGCTTGTCGAGCGATCCGTCGACAAGGTCTGCACCGTCGGCCGCACGCTGAAGGCCGGCACGAAGGTGTCGTTGACCATCACCGCAGACGTCTAGAGGAGCACTGTGGCACCGGAACATCCCGACGACACCGAACGCATGACGGCCTGGGTGCACGGCAGGGTCAAGGGTGTCGGCTTCCGCTGGTTCACTCGTGCCCGAGCGCTCGAACTCGGACTCGTAGGCCACGCCACCAACCATGCGGACGGTCGGGTTCTCGTCATCGCCGAGGGCCCGCGTCACGCCCTCGAAATGCTGCTCGACTGGCTGCGATCCGACCTGACACCGGGGGAGGTGCGACTCGTGGTCGAGAGTTGGGAACCGGCACGCGGCGACCTCACCGGATTCGTCGAGCGCTGACGTCCCGGTAAGGTTTTTCCTCATGCATCTCAAGAGTCTGACACTGAAGGGCTTCAAGTCCTTCGCTTCGTCGACGACTCTGCGCTTCGAGCCCGGCATCACCTGTGTCGTCGGACCCAACGGCTCGGGTAAGTCCAATGTGGTAGATGCCCTCACCTGGGTGATGGGGGAACAAGGCGCCAAAGCGCTTCGCGGCGGGAAGATGCAGGACGTCATCTTCGCGGGCACTGCGGGACGCCCGCCGCTCGGTCGCGCCGAGGTGACACTGACGATCGACAATTCGGACGGCGCCCTTCCGATCGAGTACTCGGAGGTGTCCGTTACGCGGCGCATGTTCCGCGACGGCGCCGGCGAGTACGAGATCAACGGCAACTCGTGCCGCCTGATGGATGTGCAGGAACTTCTCTCCGACTCCGGTATCGGCCGTGAAATGCACGTGATCGTCGGGCAGGGGCGTCTGGCTGCGATCCTCGAATCTCGCCCGGAAGACCGGCGGGCATTCATCGAAGAGGCCGCCGGGGTGCTCAAGCACCGCCGTCGCAAGGAGAAGGCGGTCCGCAAGCTCGATTCGATGCAGGCCAATCTCGCTCGGCTGACCGACCTCACTGCCGAACTGCGCCGCCAGCTCAAACCACTCGGACGACAGGCCGAGGTCGCGCGCCGCGCCCAGACTGTGCAGGCCGACCTTCGTGATGCGCGGCTTCGCCTGGCTGCCGACGACCTCGTGACCCGTCGCGCCGAGTTCGTGGGCCAGGACGAGCAGGAACAAGTCCTGCGCGAGCGCCTCGACCACGTCAATGTGATGCTCGACGAGGCCACCGCCGACCTCGCCCGCCACGAACAGGCCCTTGCTCAACTCACCCCGAGCGCCGAAGCGGCCTCCCAGACCTGGTTCCGGCTCTCGGCCCTCGCCGAACGCGTGTCCGCGACTGTGCGAATCGCGCAGGAACGCGCCCGCCACCTCGATGCAGAACCCGAGGTCCGCGCCGGGCAGGATCCAGACGAGATGGAAGCACGCGCCGACCGGATCGCCGCCGAAGAAGCCGAACTGATCGAGGCCGTCGAGATCGCGCACGGCACCCTCGAAGCGGCGAAGGAACAACTCATCGCGCAAGAGGAACACGCGGCAGCGGCCGAACGGGCGCACATGGCGGCGGTCCGCGCCATCGCCGACCGCCGCGAGGGACTCGCCCGCCTCACCGGCCAGGTCGACACCGTCCGGACCCGCACGGACTCGATCGACGGCGAGATCACGCGACTCACTGTTGCGATCGAGGAGGCCCGTCGCCGCGGAGTCGACGCGCAGGCAGAGTTCGAAACCGCGCAGGGCCGCATCGACGATCTCGATGCGGGGGAGATCGACGCAGACGCCCAACACGAACGAGCCGTCGAGGCGGCCCGCATCGCCGACGAACGCGTCGAGGAACTCCAGAACGCCGAACGCACTGCGGGTAAGGAGGTCGCTTCGCTCGGCGCTCGCATCGAGGCCCTGTCGATGGGACTCGAGCGTAAGGACGGTGCTGCATGGCTGCTCGAGCACCACGCCGACTCGGGTGTGCTGGGTCCGCTCGCAGACCGTCTGCGTGTCGAACCCGGTTTCGAGGCGGCAGTCGCCGCCGCACTCGGACCCGCCTCCGACGCCCTCACTGTCACGTCGGTGGCCGCAGCGAATTCGCTGGCCACCGCTCTCGCCGACGCCGACCAGGGCAGGGTTGCGTTCCTCGCGGTCGGGGCCGAGGCGCCCGACGAGTCCGGGTCGCTGCCCGCGGACGCTCGGTGGGTTCGCGACGTGGTCGTATGCCCCGATGAACTGCGCGGAGGACTCGATGCCATCCTCGCCGGAATCGTTGTGGTCGACGACCTCGCGGCCGCTGCGACGGTGTGCTCGCAGCGACCGGATCTGCGTGCGGTCACCCGCCGCGGTGACCTCACCGGCTCCGGATGGGTCGTCGGAGGCTCCGATCGTGCGCCGAGCACGCTCGAGATCCAAGCGGCGATCGATTCCTCGCGGGAGGGGCTCGAGGCAGCGGAGCGCCGCTCGGAAGAACTTGCCGCAGCGCTGACCGGTGCCGCCGAGGAGCAGAAGGCACGCGCCGAATACGCCGAGCAGACACTCGCGGCCCTCAACGAATCCGACGCGGCGATGTCGGCGGTCTACGAACAGCTCGGACGTCTCGGCCAGGCCGCTCGCAACGCGCACGCCGAATCCGAACGTCTCGTCACGCAGCGTGCAGCAGCGGAGAAAGAACGCGATGCGGCCCGGGAGAAGCTCGTAGAACTCGAGGAGCGTTTGCGGCTCGCGGAGGGCGAGCAGGAGGGCACCGGCGACAGCGCCGGCACCGAATCGACCGCCGCCGAGCGTGAGATGGCCGCGGCAGCTCTCGCCGAGGTGCGTGCCGTCGAGATGGAGTCCAGGCTCGCCGCGCGTACTGCGGAAGAACGCGCCGAATCGCTACGCGGCAAGGCCGACTCGCTACGCCGCGCCGCACAGGCCGAACGTGAAGCCCGCGCACGCGCCGAGCGAGCGCGCGCGACCCGTCGGCAGGCTGCTGCGGTGGCCGCGGCGGTCGCTGCGGCCGGTGCCCGCGTGACCGGGGAACTCGAGACCGCGGTCGCCACCGCGCACGCGCATCGGGAGGAACTGACCCGCCGCCGCACCGAATGTGCCGAGCAACTCGACCGGGCCAAGGAACTCGTGCGCGAGTTCTCCACCCAGCGCGACCAGCTCACCGACGCCGTGCACCGCGACGAGGTGGCGCGGGCGCAGGCCGCGCTGCGCATCGAACAGCTCGAGCAGACAATTCTCGAGCAGTTCAGCATCGCACTCGACGACCTCGTTGCCGAGTACGGCCCGGACGTCCCGCTCCCGCCGACCGATCTCGAAATCGCCGAGTACGAGCAGGCACGCGAACGCGGCGAACAGGTGGTCGCCCCGCAGCCGCAGCCCTACGATCGCGCGACGCAGGAACGCCGCGCGAAGCGTGCCCAGAAGGATCTCTCGACGCTCGGCAAGGTCAACCCGCTCGCTCTCGAGGAGTTCGCCGCTCTCGAGGAGCGGTACAACTTCCTCGCGACGCAACTCGAGGACGTCAAGAACGCCCGCAAGGATCTGCTGGCCGTGGTCGACGAGGTCGACGCGCGGATCCTGCAGGTGTTCACCGAGGCCTACGCCGACGTCGAGCGCGAATTCGAGCAGGTGTTCGCAAAGTTGTTCCCCGGCGGTGAAGGTCGACTCGTCCTCACCGACCCGAAGGACATGCTCACGACGGGCATCGAGGTGGAAGCCCGGCCCCCGGGTAAGAAAGTCAAGCGGTTGTCGCTGCTGTCCGGAGGTGAGAAGTCACTGACCGCCGTCGCGATGCTCGTGGCGATCTTCCGCGCCCGGCCGTCCCCGTTCTACGTCATGGACGAGGTGGAGGCAGCGCTCGACGACACGAACCTGCGGAGACTGATCGGGTTGTTCGAGCAGCTGCGCGAAAAATCTCAGCTGATCGTCATCACCCACCAGAAACCGACGATGGAGGTTGCCGACGCGCTGTACGGCGTCAGCATGCGGGGTGACGGCATCACCCGTGTGATCTCCCAGCGTCTGCGCGGGCAGAATGTCACAACACCTGTCCCTGAACCGGAAGACGAGCTCCAGGCCTGACAGTATGGGTGCGTGAGTACCGGAGCTTGGATAATCATCGCGGCCGCCCTCGCGGTTGTTCTCGTCGCGCTCGTCGTGGGTCTGACGCTCTATCGGCGACGGCAGGTGTCGCTGACGGCGAAGGAGGAGACCCGGCAGCTCGACACCGCAGAAGGCAAGGATCGCTCGGGCGGTTACAAAGCGCAGAGCGGATTCAGTTTCAGTCAGGGAACGACTGCCACCGCGCCGCCGCAACCGGTCGAACGGCCTACCCCGGAACCCGCGCCGACACCGGCGCCGGAGCCTCGCACTGTGCCGTTGCCCGAGGAGGTCACCGAGGCGCCGCCCACCCCGCGGACCCCGGTGGTGCCGCCGAGCGAGCCGAAGCCTGCAGAGCCGAAACCTGCGGAGCCTGAGCCCGTCGAACCGGAGGCCGCACCCGGCCCCGCCGTCGCAGAACCTGAGCCTGCGGAGCCGGAGAGCGCGCCCGAGGTCATTACTGCGCCCGAGGTGGTCCCGGAGCCCAAGGTAGCCCCCGAGGCAGCGGAGCCCGAGGCGCCCGTCGACGCTGCACCGACGACGGCTGCTCCCGTCGAAGCCGTGCCTACCCCCGCGCCTGTCGAAACACCCGTTGCACCGGCGCTCGACGAGATCGAGCCGACCTCGGGACGACTCGTCCGCCTCCGGGGTCGGCTGGCCCGCTCGCAGAATGCTGTGGGCAAGAGCCTGCTCGGCCTGCTCGGCGGCGGCGATCTGGACGAGGATTCGTGGGAGGAGATCGAGGACACACTCCTGATCGCCGATCTCGGTTCCGCCACCACCGCGAAGATCGTGGACCGGCTGCGAGAGGAGATGGCAGCGAGCAACATCCGGTCCGAGGCCGATGCGCGCGCGGTGCTCCGCACGGTGCTCGTCGACGAACTGCGGCCCGACCTCGACCGTTCCATCCGAGCCCTGCCGCACGACAACCTCCCGTCGGTCCTGCTCATCGTCGGCGTCAACGGCACGGGTAAGACGACCACGACCGGAAAACTCGCCCGCGTTCTCGTCGCAGACGGACGTCGAGTCCTGCTCGGCGCCGCCGACACCTTCCGTGCTGCTGCGGCCGATCAGCTCCAAACCTGGGCCGAGCGTGTAGGTGCCGAGGTAGTGCGCGGCAAGGAAGCAGCCGACCCCGCAGCAGTCGCGTTCGACTCCGTCGCGAAGGGCATCGACAACGGGGTCGACGCAGTCCTCATCGACACCGCAGGTCGCCTGCACACGAAGACCGGCCTGATGGACGAGCTGGGCAAGGTCAAGCGCGTGGTCGAGAAGAAGGCCGCCGTCGACGAGGTCCTGCTGGTGCTCGACGCCACCATCGGGCAGAACGGACTCATGCAGGCCCGCGTGTTCGCCGAGGTCGTCGACATCACCGGCGTGGTACTGACGAAGCTGGACGGCACCGCAAAGGGCGGAATCGTCTTCCAGGTGCAACACGAGCTGGGCGTTCCGGTCAAGCTCGTCGGCCTGGGTGAGGGTGCGGACGACCTCGCTCCTTTCGAACCGGGTGCGTTCGTCGACGCGCTGCTGGGCTGACACCTTCCATCTTTCGACTCGAGGCCGCTTCCGCTACGGCGGGGCGGCCTCGTCGCTTCCCGATGCGGGCTCCGCCGTGAAACATGAACGAAACACCGTCCCTCCACGCGTTCACGCCGTCGAAACAGGACGGCGCTTCTGCTGAAACATCTCCGCAGGAAGCTTTCCCCAACGACGCGCTCATCGGCGCGGACAACTGGGAGGTGTGCAAGTGGAGGAAGTGGTGAACACCGGCGACGCCGCATGGATGCTCATGGCGGCATCGCTCGTGCTGCTGATGACACCGGGTCTGGCGTTCTTCTACGGCGGCATGTCACGCGCCAAGTCGGTCCTGAACATGATGATGATGTCGTTCGGCGCGATGGCGCTGATCGGCGTGATCTATGTGCTGTGGGGCTGGTCGATGTCGTACGGCTCCGAGAGCATCGGCGGTATCTTCGCGAACCCGTTCGAGATGTTCGGTCTGCAGGGCGCCATCTACGACGACGAAGGTGGATTCCTGCCGGGCCTGGGCAACTACCCGCAGGTCATCGATATCGGGTTCCAGGTCACCTTCGCGATCATCACCACCGCGCTCATCAGCGGCGCACTTGCCGAGCGCGTGAAGTTCGGCACGTGGATGGTGTTCGTCGGAGTCTGGGTGACCCTCGCATACTTCCCGCTCGCCCACATGGTGTGGGGCGGCGGCCTGCTCTCCGGCTCCGAGGACAGCATCGCTGCAATGCTCTTCGGCACCGTCGACGACGGTGAAGGCGGACTCACCGCTGCAGTCCACCCGATCGACTTCGCAGGCGGCACGGTGGTCCACATCAACGCCGGTATTGCCGCGCTGGTACTCGCACTCATCGTCGGCAAGCGCACTGGCTTCGGTAAGACCGCGTTCCGCCCGCACAATCTCCCGTTCGTGATGCTCGGCGCCGCGCTTCTGTGGTTCGGCTGGTTCGGGTTCAACGGTGGATCCGCGTTCGCTGCCGACGGTGTTGCCGGCCTCGCCTGGCTCAACACCACCGTGGCCACCGCCGCCGCAATCCTCGGCTGGCTCGCGACCGAGCGTGTCCGGGACGGCAAGGCCACCAGCCTCGGCGCCGCATCGGGTGCCGTCGCCGGTCTGGTCGCCATCACGCCCGCTGCCGGTTCCCTCAGCCCCGTCGGATCCATCGTCCTCGGTGTTGTCGCAGGCATCCTCTCGGCCCTCGCAGTCGGCCTGAAGTACAAGTTCGGCTACGACGACTCGCTCGATGTCGTGGGCGTGCACCTCGTGTCCGGTCTGTGGGGCACGGTCGCCATCGGCCTACTCGGCACCGAGACCGGCCTGTTCTACGGAGGCGACTACAAGCAACTCGTCATCCAGATCGTGATCGCCCTGGTCGCCCTGGTGTTCACTGCCATCGTCACCGCCGTGATCGCCCTCGCTCTGCGGCCCCTGGGTTGGCGCATCTCGCCCGAGGACGAAGCTCGCGGAATCGACGAGACCGAGCACGCGGAATCCGCATACGACTTCGCCACTGCACTGAAGTGATACTTCACCTCGTCACCGAAGTAACGCCTCACCTCGTCGCTGAGGTGGAAAGTGGACGAAGATAGCGGGCAAGGATTACGCGGACACCAACGACAACGTCCGGTGGGCACCGGGAAGGGATGAGAAATGAAGTTGATCACGGCAATCGTGAAGCCGTTCACGCTCGAGGACGTCAAGGCAGGGCTCGAACAGGCCGGGGTGCTCGGAATGACCGTGAGCGAAGTGCAGGGCTACGGACGCCAGAAGGGCCACACCGAGGTGTATCGCGGAGCCGAGTACTCGGTCGACTTCGTGCCGAAGGTGCGCGTCGAGGTCGTCGTCGACGACTCCGTTGTGGACAAGGTGGTCGACACGATCGTCGAGGCCTCACGCACTGGAAAGATCGGTGACGGCAAGGTGTGGGTCACCCCGGTGGAATCGGTGATTCGAGTCCGCACCGGAGAAAGAGGTACGGATGCACTCTGACCCCCGAGGGGCAGAGAACCGAGGCCCAGGACACGCTGCTCACGCGGCGGGTCGTGGGCCTTCGGCCTCTTCGACCCCGGCCACGGCGACAGACCTCTCGGCGGCCCGGGACGCACTCGTCTCCAGCTCCGGCCGAACTCGTCGCCTCGACACCCAAGCGCTGCGCGACGCGCTCGTCGACCTGTTCGATTTCTGGTTGACCACCGAGGGTTCCGACCTCGGCATCAGACCGGACAGCGGGTTCGCACTCGTCGCGGTCGGGGGCTTAGGCCGACGTGAGATGCTGCCGCACTCCGATCTCGATCTCATCCTGCTCCACGACAATATCGATCCCGAGACGGTGTCGTCGGTGGCGGACCGGCTGTGGTACCCGCTGTGGGACGCACATCTCCGGCTCGATCACAGCGTCCGGACGGTCCCGCAGGCTCTACAGGTGGCTTCCGGTGACCTTCCCGCAGCGCTCGGGATGCTCGAAGCCCGACACATCGCCGGCGACCAGGAACTGAGCAACTTGCTCATCGGTGGCGTGCGCAGACAGTGGCGCACCGGGATACGGAACCGTTTCGACGAGCTGATCGAGATGACGGAAGCGCGGTGGGAGCGGTCCGGCCAGATCGCGCACCGCGCCGAGCCCGATCTCAAGAGCGGTCGGGGAGGGTTGCGGGACGTACAACTGCTCAACGCGTTGTCCGTCGCGCAGCTCACCGACGGCATGCCTGGCCTCGGACCGGATGCACCCGGGGGCGGGCTCGCGGCAGCACATCGTCACCTTCTCGACGTCCGCACCGAACTGCACCGTGTCGCGGGTCGTGGCCGCGATCAACTGCAGGCTCAGGACGCTGACGAGATCGGCGCTGCACTGCGCATCGGCGACCGTTTCGACCTGGCACGTCTGCTCACGGAGGCGGCGCGAACGATCAGCTATTCTGTCGAGGTCGGTGTTCGCACCGCGGGTAACTCGCTGCCGCGCAAGGGCTTGTCGCGCCTGCGGCGTGGACCGGTGCGCCACCCCCTCGACGAAGGCGTCGTCGAGCACGGCGGCGAGGTCGCGTTGGCCCGCGATGCCCAGCCGAGCAAGGACCCGGGCCTGATCACCAGGGTAGCGGCTGCAGCTGCACGATCGGGTCTACCGATCTCCGCGGCGACGTTGACCCGGCTGTCGGATCACGCACCGGAATTGCGGGAGCCGTGGCCTCGCCAGGCGCTCGACGACCTGATCGTGCTGCTCGCGTCAGGACCTGCTGCTGTCGACGTCGTGGAGGCCCTCGATCGCACTGGATTGTGGGGACGTCTGTTGCCCGAGTGGGGAGCGGTCCGCGACCTGCCACCCCGCGACGCCGTTCACACCTGGACCGTCGATCGCCATCTGGTGGAAACCGCAGTGCACGCGAGTGCACTCACGACGCGGGTGTCCCGCCCTGATCTGCTGCTCCTCGGTGCGCTCCTCCACGACATCGGCAAGGGCCGCGGCGGCGACCACAGTGTGGTCGGTGCCGAGGTCGCCGACCAGATCGGAACGCGCATGGGCTTGTGGCCGTCCGATCTGGCCGTGCTCACGGCGATGGTCCGGCACCACCTGTTGCTCCCGCACACGGCGACCCGGCGCGACCTGGACGATCCGGCAACCGTCGCGTCGGTGGTGGACACATTGGGCGGCGACCCACTGCTCCTCGAACTGCTGCACGCGCTCGCGGAAGCAGATTCGCAGGCCACCGGACCCGGTGTGTGGGGCGAGTGGAAAGCCTCGCTCATCCGGGAACTGGTGCGACGCTGCCGGCTGATGATGGCAGGGGAGGACCTCCCTGCTCCGTCCCCGATCGACCCCGAACTCGCGCAACTCGCCGAGGACGGTGCCATGCATGTCTCGCTCGACCCGCGGCCCGACGGTCGTGGCTACACCGCGACGGTGGTGGCTCCGGACGAGCCCGGCGTGTTGTCCGACACCGCGGGAGTGCTGGCTCTGCACGGGCTGAGAGTGCAGTCGGCCTCCATCGGAAGCCACGCAGGAAGCACGGTCAATACGTTCGTGGTGGTGCCACGGTTCGGTGAGCCGCCTGCGGCGGGTCTGCTGCGGCAGGAATTCGTACGCGCACGGTCCGGTGATCTGGATCTGCTCGCGGAACTCGAGGCGAAGGATCGCGCGGCACGCGAGTCCGCACCGTCGGTACGTCCCGAGCGCGCGGTGCCCGGCACGTATTCGCAGGCCCCACCACGGCTGATCTGGCTCGACACGACGGACCCGGGGCAGGTTGTGCTGGAGGTCAGGGCGGAGGACCGCGTCGGGATGCTCTGTCGCCTCGCCGGCGTGTTCGAGGATCTCGGGGCCGACGTGCGGTGGGCGACGGTGACGACGATCGGATCGACCGTGGTCGACTCGTTCTGCGTCGATCTGTCCACCGCCGGAACGAGGGCGTCACGGGAACGGCTCGAGCAGGCTCTGCTGGCCGTTCTTCCCACTCCTGAGCCGAAGAAGCCCTCCACGGCGTCGTGAGCTGACCCGCGATCCCGGGTCTCCTGCCGTCTGTCGGTCGGCCGGACGGCCCCACCCCCGGTTGCGGGTGGATCGGAGCGGCTACCCTGGAGCGCAGTATTGTCCGTGTTCTCGTCAGACCGCAGGAGCGCATTCGGTGTTCGAATCCCTTTCCGACAGGTTGACAGGGGTCCTCAAGGACCTGCGCGGCAAGGGGCGCCTGTCCGACGCGGACATCGACGCAACGTGCCGCGAAATCCGCCTTGCCCTCCTCGACGCGGACGTGGCGCTGCCCGTCGTGCGCTCGTTCATCAAGAAAATCAAGGAACGCGCCAAGGGCGCCGAGGTTCACGGCGCGCTGAACCCGGCTCAGCAGGTCGTCAAGATCGTCAACGACGAACTCGTCGGGATCCTCGGCGGTGAGACCCGCCGGCTCCAGTTCGCGAAGACCCCACCGACCGTCATCATGCTGGCAGGTCTGCAGGGTGCGGGTAAGACCACGCTCGCCGGCAAGCTCGCCAGGTGGCTCAAGGATCAGGGTCACACCCCGATGCTGGTCGCGTGCGACCTCCAACGTCCCGGCGCGGTCACGCAGCTGCAGGTCGTCGGGGAACGTGCCGGCGTGTCGGTGTTCGCGCCGCATCCGGGAACGTCGATCGGTGGTGGCGAGAACGAACTCGGTGTCACGGCCGCCGACCCGATCGCGGTCGCACAGCAGGGCATCGCGGAGGCGAAGAACAAGCAGTACGACGTGGTCGTCGTCGACACCGCCGGCCGCCTCGGCATCGATCAGGAACTGATGGCGCAGGCCGCAGGCATCCGCGACGCCGTCCAGCCTGACGAGACCCTGTTCGTTCTCGACGCGATGATCGGCCAGGATGCCGTGAGCACCGCTGAGGCGTTCCGCGAGGGTGTCGGCTTCACCGGCGTCGTGCTCACCAAGCTCGACGGCGATGCGCGCGGCGGTGCCGCGCTCAGCGTCCGCGAACTGACAGGCCGGCCGATCCTGTTCGCATCCACGGGTGAGAAGCTCGAGGACTTCGACGTCTTCCACCCCGAGCGTATGGCCAGCCGCATCCTCGGTATGGGCGATGTGCTCACCCTCATCGAGCAGGCCGAGCAGCACTTCGACGCCACACAGGCCGAAGCGACCGCCGCCAAGATCGGGAGCGGCGAGCTCACCCTCGAAGACTTCCTCGAACAGATGATGGCCGTGCGCAAGATGGGTCCCATCGCGAACCTGCTCGGTATGCTCCCCGGAGCGGGCCAGATGAAGGACGCGCTCGCGGGCGTCGACGAGAAGCAACTCGACCGGATCCAGGCGATCATCCGCGGCATGACCCCTGCGGAGCGTGCCAACCCGAAAATCATCAATGGCTCCCGTCGACTGCGCATCGCCAACGGCTCCGGCGTGAAGGTTTCCGATGTGAACCAGCTCGTCGACCGCTTCTTCGAAGCGCGGAAGATGATGTCCGCGATGGCCGGCCAAATGGGTATGCCCGGCGCCCGGCGCAACCAGCGTTCGAAGAAGGGCAAGAAGGGAAAGAAGGGCGGCCGCGGGCCGACACCGCCGAAGGTGCGGGGTGGTCTTCCCGGCGGCATGCCCGCCGGGTTCCCGGGGCTCGGTGCGGGCATGCCCGACCTGTCCAACATGCCGAAGGGCCTCGACGAAGTCCCTCCGGGTCTCGAGGGCTTCGATCTGTCGAAGTTGAAGTTTCCCAAGAACTAGAACGCATTCGCGAGAAAACGGGAGGCCCAGTCGTGGTCGGGGTCGGTGCTGGAGGTCCGTTCGTCGTGCGCGGCAGAACACTGCCGGACGGTGGACCGGTCGAATTGTGGATCGCCGACGGCGAATTCTCCCGTGAGCCGATTCCCGGAGCGGAGGTGCTCTCGACCGGCGGGTGGGTGCTGCCGGGCCTGGTCGACGCGCATTGTCACGTCGGGATCCGGTTCGGTGGGGGAGTCGAAGACGAAGCGGGTGCGCTCGCGCAGGCCGTCATCGAACGCGACGCGGGTGTCCTGCTTCTTCGCGACGCCGGATCCCCGGTCGACACACGCGCCTTCGATGCCCGCCGCGATCTGCCGACGATCATCCGGGCAGGACGGCACATCGCGCTGCCGAAGCGCTACATCCGTGGTCTGCCGGTCGACCTCGAGGACGAGTCGCAACTTCCTGACGAGGTCGCGCGGCAGGCCCGCGCCGGCGACGGCTGGGTCAAACTCATCGGAGACTGGATCGACCGGGAGACAGGTGACCTGGCACCGCTGTGGAGCGATGCGATCCTCGTCGAGGCGATTGCCGCGGCACATCATGAGGGTGCCCGCGTCACGGCGCACGTGTTCGGTGAGGACGCGCTGCCCGGCCTGCTCGCCGCCGGCATCGACTGCATCGAACACGGCACCGGCCTGACCGACGACACGATCGCGACGATGGCGGCGAAGGGCACCGCACTGGTCCCGACCCTGGTAAACATCGAGAACTTCCCCGATATCGCGGACTCGGCCACACGCTTCCCCGTGTATGCCGCGCACATGCGCGACCTCCATTCGCGTGTCGCCGACACCATCGGCGCCGCCCACGACGCCGGCATCCCGATCTACGCGGGCACCGACGCCGGTGGGCAGGTGCAGCACGGCCGGATCGCCGACGAGATCGCAGCACTGGGCAAGGTCGGACTCGACGCCGACGAGGCCTTCGCGGCAGCGAGTTGGGCGGCACGCGCCTGGCTCGGCCATCCGAGCCTCGAACCGGGTACCTCCGCCGACCTGATCGTCTATGCGGACGACCCCCGCATCGATCCGGGATCGGCCCGCCCCGACCTGGTAGTTCTACGTGGCGCCGTTGTCGTGGGCTCCGCCTGACCGTCGATTTCCCGTCCCGATCCCACGTCTGGCAGAATGGACCGCTGTCGTCGCATCCGGTTCCGTACCGCGCGGCGGTCACAGGTTAGAGGCAAAACCGGGCGTGCCAATCGGGCGCGTCGTCCGAATTGCACGTGACATGCGCGCCCCGCGCGCGAAGGAGAACACAGCAGTGTCTGTCAAGATCAAGCTCACCCGACTCGGCAAGATCCGCAACCCGCAGTACCGCGTCGTCGTCGCCGACTCGCGCACCCGCCGCAACGGCCGTGCGATCGAGACCATCGGCCGCTACCAGCCGAAGGAAGATCCGTCGATCATCGAGATCGATTCGGAGCGCGCACAGTACTGGCTGAGCGTCGGTGCCCAGCCCACCGAGCCTGTTCTCAACCTCCTCAAGATCACCGGTGACTGGCAGAAGTTCAAGGGCCTGCCGGGCGCCGAGGGCACCCTGAGGAAGGCAGAGCCCAAGCCGACCAAGCTCGAGCTGTTCCAGGCCGCTCTCGCGCAGGCCGAGAACGAGCCGGCCGCTGAGGCGATCACCCCCAAGAAGAAGAAGGCTGCCAAGGAAGAGGCTTCCGAGGCTGCTGCTGAGTCCACCGAGGCCGCCGAGTAATGAGCGCCGTGGTGGCCGATGCGGTCGAGCATCTCGTCCGTGGCATCGTCGCGCATCCCGATGACGTGCGCGTCGACCTCATCACCGGTCGCCGCGGCCGCACCGTCGAGGTCCACGTCAATCCTGACGACCTCGGCAAGGTGATCGGTCGCGGTGGCCGCACCGCGACGGCACTGCGGACCCTCGTCACCGGAATCGGTGGCCGAGGAATCCGCGTCGACGTCGTCGACACCGACCGCTAGGAGAGTCGGTGGAGCTCGTGGTAGGCCGTGTGGTGAAGTCGCACGGCATCAAAGGTGAGGTGGTCGTCGAGGTTCGCACCGACGAACCCGACGAGCGCTTCGCTGTGGGCGCGGTGCTGCGTGGCCGTAAGCCCCGCGAGCAGAAACTGCACAACTACACGGTGGAAGCCGCCCGGGAACACTCCGGGCGGCTTCTGCTGCGTCTGAACGGTGTCACCGACCGCACCGGATCCGACGCGCTGCGCGGCGTCCTGTTCGTCATCGACAGTGAGGACCTGGCCCCGTCCGACGATCCCGACGAGTTCTACGATCACGAACTCGAAGGATTACCGGTCCGGATCGTGGCCGGCCGCCCCGACGGCGGTACCGAGATCGGCACCGTACGTGAGGTCCTGCACACCGCCGCAGGTGAACTTCTGTCGATCCGGCCTGCCGACGACGCGAGCCGGGAGATCCTCATCCCGTTCGTCACCGAGATCGTTCCCACGGTGTCGGTCGCAGACGGCGTGATCGAGATCGATCCACCCGACGGTCTGCTCGATCCCGATTTCGGGGAGCCACCCACCAAAGCGAAGAAGCAGCAGGAAATGAAGCTGCGCCGGGCGACCGAGGAGAACGAGTAGTCCGTGCGGCTCGACGTGGTGACCATATTTCCTGAGTATCTCGAACCACTGCGCGCGGCCCTGCTCGGCAAGGCGATCGACAAGGGTCTGATTTCCGTAGGCGTGCACAACCTGCGCGACTGGACGCACAATGTCCACAAGGCCGTCGATGATTCACCCTACGGCGGCGGGCCCGGCATGGTCATGAAACCTACTGTCTGGGGACCGGCTCTCGACGATGTCGTCGGCGTCGACGACGGATCGACCGACCCGGATGTGTTGCTCGTCGTCCCCACCCCTGCGGGCAGGCCTTTCGATCAGGCGACCGCGCAGCGGTGGTCGACCGAGAAGCGCATCGTCTTCGCGTGCGGTCGATACGAGGGAATCGACCAACGAGTCTTCGACGATGCCGCGAAGCGCGTCCGCGTCGAGGAAGTCAGCATCGGCGACTACGTGCTGATCGGCGGTGAGGTCGCCGTACTGGTGATGGTCGAGGCAGTCGTACGCCTGATCCCCGGGGTGCTCGGCAATCAGCTGTCGCACCAGGAGGATTCGTTCTCCGACGGATTGCTCGAAGGCCCCAGTTACACGCGGCCCGCGTCCTGGCGAGGGCTCGACGTTCCTCCGGTACTGCTCTCCGGTGACCACGGCAAGGTCGCACAGTGGCGCCGCGAACAGTCGCTGATCCGGACGCGCGAGCGGCGTCCTGATCTGCTCACCGACAACTGAGCGGGATCAGCCGAACACGGTTTCCACCACCATCGTCACAGTCTCACGTGCATGACGGGCACTTTCGTCATCGGACGCGTCGTACATCGAGGTGTCCGGAAGGAACCGGCCGTCGTACTCGGGGTCCTGGTAGGTCACCGTCTCGCGCGACAACACGGCGACCACATATCGGTGGTCGTTGCCGAAGAACCCGGTCGACAGATGAATCCACTGCGAGTCGAGGCAGCACATCCACCCGGCCTTGGATCCGAGGTCTACGGCATACGAGAGTCCGTCGGGTAGGCCGAACTGCTGGTCGTAGCCGTCTGTTCCGGTGGGTTCGGACTCGATCAGGTACCCGACGATACGGGCGGAGGCGGGCTCGTCCAGTCCCGCTCTGCCGCTGAGCAGGTCGTCGTACCAGGTCAGGATGTCCGATGCTGTCGTCACGGTGTTCCACCAGAAGTCGGCAGGGGCGACCGTGCCTCGGAGGCTGTGCCTCGCGACGACGCGATCGACGATCTCAGGGCCGTCGAACGAATCCCACAGCAGGCTCGCGGCCGAATCGTCCGACCGCGTGAGCATGGCGCCGATCAGATCGTAGTCGTCGTCGGTCAGCATGATCTCGCCGATCGCTTCCCGGAACAGCAGGTCGTCGGCAATGAACAGTTTGACCACGGACGCAGTTTCGATGGGCTCGTCCACGCCGCCGACCGATCGCGCACCCGTTGCCCGGTCCAGAACGGCGACCGTGACCTCCGCGCCACGCTCGGCGGCGAGTTGTGTCGCCCTGCCGATTCGGTCCGCGAGTGCGTCCATCCTGATCGGGTCGCTGATGCTGGTGCCTGCGTCTGCCTCGACGTGCAGGCCCCCAGCGGACACCTCGGACCCGACGGCGGGTGCCCCGTGCAGGGGCGCTCCGCACGCCGACAACGTTGCTGTCACGACCAGCAACGCGAGGCCCGACCGGAACCGATCCCGGGTCATCCAACACTCCTGTATTCCATTGTGCGACGCACAGCGCGCCGGTGGTCGAGGTTCGGGGTCCCGGAGAACAGGTGCTCGAGGCACCACGGGGAACATACGAAAGGATAAAGGTAGGGTCGATCGTCGTGACGACCCAACTCGACACCGTGAACCGGCGCATCGCCGACGAACTCGACGTCCGCGAAAACCAGGTGGCTGCGGCGGTGGAACTGCTCGACGGCGGCGCGACCGTGCCCTTCGTCGCGCGCTACCGCAAGGAGGTCACCGGCGGGCTCGACGACGCCCAGCTCCGCACCCTCGAAGAGCGCCTGAGGTATCTTCGCGAACTCGACGAACGCCGCGCTGCGATCCTCGATTCGATCGAAGAGCAGGGCAAGCTCGACGACGAGCTCCGCGGACAGATCATGCTTGCCGAGACGAAGGCCCGGCTCGAAGACATCTACCTGCCCTACAAGCCCAAACGCCGCACGAAGGCCCAGATCGCCCGTGAGGCCGGGCACGAGCCCGTCGCCGACGCACTGATCGGCGACCCGACCACCGATCCGGCGCAGTACAGCGCCGAACAGCTCGACGGTGCCCGGGCAATCCTCGTCGAACGGTTCGCCGAGGACGCCGACCTCGTCGGTGAGCTGCGTGAGGCCATGTGGAGCCGTGGCGGCCTGAAGTCCACGGTGCGGCCGGGGAAGGAAACCGACGGCGCGAAGTTCGCCGACTACTTCGAGTTCTCGGAGCCGTTCGCCGACCTGCCGTCGCACCGTATCCTCGCCGTTCTACGCGGCGAGAAGGAAGAAGTTCTCAGCCTGTCGCTGGAGCCGGACCTCGAAGAGCAGGAACCCGGAGAACCGTCGTACTACGAAGGCCGGATCGCCGGCCGTTTCGGGATCGCCGATCAGGGGCGTGCCGCCGACCGCTGGCTGCTCGACACAGTCCGTTGGGCGTGGCGCACCCGGCTGCAGGTCTCGATGGGTGTCGACGTGCGGATGCGGCTCAAACAGTCGGCCGAGAGCGACGCCGTCGACGTGTTCGCCGCGAACCTGCGCGACCTGTTGCTGGCAGCGCCGGCGGGAAGCCGCCCCACGATGGGCCTCGACCCCGGCTTCCGTACGGGCACCAAGGTCGCCGTCGTCGATGCGACGGGCAAGGTCGTCGACCACACGACGATCTACCCGCACCAGCCGCACAACAAGCACGACCAGGCGCTCGCGACCCTCGCGACTCTGGTGGCCGAGCACGGTGTCGAACTCATCGCGATCGGCAACGGCACTGCTTCCCGCGAGACAGACGCCCTTGCCACAGAGCTGATCGCCAAGTCCGGTGTCACCGGTGTGACCAAGATCGTTGTGTCGGAAGCCGGGGCATCGGTGTATTCGGCATCCGCCTACGCATCCCAGGAACTTCCTGACCTGGACGTATCGATCCGCGGTGCGGTCTCGATCGCGCGACGCCTGCAGGATCCACTCGCCGAACTCGTCAAGATCGACCCCAAGTCGATCGGTGTCGGGCAGTACCAGCACGACGTGTCCGAGACGATGCTCGCCCGGTCGCTCGGTGCGGTCGTCGAGGATGCGGTGAACGCAGTCGGAGTCGACGTCAACACCGCCTCGGTGCCCTTGCTTTCCCGCGTCTCGGGCATCACCGGATCACTCGCCGAGAGCATCGTCACCCACCGCGACCAGAACGGCCCTTTCCGCACCCGCAAGGCACTCAAGGACGTCGCGCGGCTCGGGCCGAAGGCCTTCGAACAGTGCGCAGGCTTCCTTCGCATCCCAGGCGGTGACGATCCGCTCGACGCCTCAGCGGTGCACCCCGAGGCCTACCCGGTGGTCCGGCGGATCGTCGACCGCAGCGGCACCGGCGTCCTCGAACTCATCGGCAGCTCTGCTCTGCTCTCCAAGCTGCGGGCGGAGGAGTTCGTCGACGACAAGTTCGGTCTTCCGACCGTCACCGACATCATCAGCGAACTCGAGAAGCCGGGCCGTGATCCGCGCCCCGAGTTCAAGACCGCGACTTTCGCTGCGGGAATCGAGAAGGTCGGCGACCTGGTGCCGGGCATGGTGCTCGAGGGTGTCGTCACGAACGTCGCCGCCTTCGGTGCGTTCGTCGACGTCGGAGTTCACCAGGACGGACTCGTGCACGTCTCCGCGATGTCGCGCAGCTTCGTCCAGGACCCCCACGATGTCGTGAAGTCGGGTGAGGTCGTCAAGGTCAAGGTCCTCGATGTCGATGTTCCGCGACAGCGCATCAGCCTCACCTTGCGCCTCGACGACGAGATCCCGTCAGGATCGGACAGCGAAGGCACCACCGCGCGCGGAGGTCGCCAGGGCGGATCCCGGCCTGCACCTCGCGGTCAGCAGGGCGGCGGCCGTGGGCAGGGCGGCGGCAAGCAAGGTGGTGGCAGGCAAGGAGGTGGCAAGCAGGGCCGGCGCCCCGAAGCTGCACCCGCCAGCGGATCGATGGCCGACGCTCTGCGTCGCGCCGGCTTCGGCAAATAGCCGTGCACGGGTGCCGGTCGTATCGCACCGCGAGCGACCGGCGCCTGGGATGCTGAAACACGTGCGGGTTTCACGGTCGCGAAGCTCGGACAGTGTCGTCTCGGGCAGTGTCGTGATGAGGACTACGGGGCCGCAATGAGGACTACGGTGCCGCGATGATGAACTGGCTTCGAACCGAGATCGTCGATCACGGGCGCCTGCCGCTGTTGTGCTTCCTTCTGGGCTTCGTCGTGGCTTTCGTCTTCATTCGCATCAGCGTCCGGATGATACGGGCGAAGGTGCGGTGGTGGCCCGGCAACATCACGCCCGGTGGGCTGCACGTGCACCACATGGTGTTCGGGGTGGTCACGATGGTCATCGCGGGCGGCGGTCTCATCTCGGTGTACGAGGTGGGCACCAGGGCTGTCGTTGCCGTTTTTGCTGCACTGTTCGGGGTGGGAGCGGCGCTGACTCTCGACGAGTTCGCGCTCATCTTCTATCTTCACGACGTCTATTGGGAGGAAGAGGGGCGGGTCTCCGTCGACGCGGTGTTCGTTGCCATTGCAGTGACCGGAATGCTCATGCTCGGCCTGCAACCCCTCGATCTCGTCGACCTCACCAACTTCGACGACGGTGGCGACTGGGCGAATCGGTTCGTTCTGGTGGTATCGGTCCTCGTGAATCTGCTGCTCGCAGGCGTGGTGCTCGCCAAGGGCAAGATCTGGACCGGTCTGGTCGGGCTGTTCGTAGTCCCGTTGCTCTGGGTCGGCGCGTTGCGCCTGTCGCGGCCAGGGGCGCCGTGGGCTCGCTGGCGCTACCAGGGGAAGACGCGGAAGATGACCCGTGCGATCGCGCGTGAACGCCGATTCCGCAGACCGGTGATCCGAGCGAAGATCTTCGTACAGGATCTCGTCGCGGGTGCCCCGACCCTGGAAGCGGTGCTCGGGAGTGTCGAGCATTCGCGAATTGCTGCGGAAGCCGTCCTCGACAGGACGGTCCATGCGGCTCCGGCGCCCGTGATTTCACCCAACCCGGTGGAGTCTGGCACTATAGACAGGTTGCCCCGTTCGGGCACGCCTACCTGACCTGGGCACGAACCGGTCGAGCCCGCCTTACGGCGGTCGCCGCCAGGTTCCTCTGCTCGAGCGAACAAGAGGATAGAACACCGATGAACACCCTGGACTTTTTGGACGCAAAGTCGCTGCGCGACGACATTCCGAACTTCCGCCCCGGCGACACGCTCGACGTGCACGTCAAGGTTATCGAGGGCTCGAAGGAGCGTGTGCAGGTCTTCAAGGGCGTCGTGATTCGTCGCCAGGGCGGCGGCATCCGTGAGACCTTCACCGTCCGCAAGATCTCGTTCGGCGTCGGTGTCGAGCGCACCTTCCCGGTGCACAGCCCGAACCTCGCGAAGATCGACGTCCTCACCCGCGGCGACGTCCGTCGCGCGAAGCTGTACTACCTGCGCGAGCTGCGCGGCAAGGCTGCGAAGATCAAGGAAAAGCGCTGATCGTCGCTGCCTGACGGCATATCTACGAGCCCGGTCCGGATACATATCCGGGCCGGGTTCTGTCGTACCTGGTCGGTTACCGGACCATCGGACTTGTGACGCACGTACGACGCCCCCGGCCGCCGATTCAGTGGCCACAGGTACGAGAATTGCGTAGACGCTAGTCTTGTCCGGTGGCAGATTCACCGCACGAACCGGCCGGGCCGGACGCGAACCGACATGGCGACGACCGACTCCCGGCACACAACCGGACGTACGGTGCTCACCACAGGAGAGAGGAACCGGACGACCTGAACGACGACAGCGGCACCACGAAGAAAACGAAGAAGCAGAAGTCGTTCTGGCGTGAACTCCCGATCCTCATCGTCGTCGCGCTCGCGCTGAGTTTTCTCCTTCAGACCTTCGTTGCCCGCGTGTACCTGATCCCGTCCGAATCGATGGAACCGACACTGCACGGGTGTCCGGGCTGCACCGGCGACCGCATCGTCGTCGAGAAGATCGGCTACCGATTCGGTGATCCGCGACCCGGGGACGTCATCGTGTTCAAGGGACCCGATTCGTGGTCCGAGGGATATTCCTCGACGCGCTCCGAGAACCCCGTCCTCCGCGGGATCCAGGAAGTCGGCTCGCTCGTCGGGCTGGTCCCGCCGGACGAGAACGATCTCGTCAAGCGTGTCATCGCGGTGGGTGGACAGACCGTCGAATGCTGCGACGACCAAGGCCGGATCCTCGTCGACGGACAACCGATCGACGAGCCCTACGTGAAGATGGATTACCCGTTCACACCCGGCGTCGTCACTTGCGACACCGAGGTGCCGTCCGGACGCTGTTTCGGTCCCGTCACGGTGCCGGAGGGGCACGTGTGGGTGATGGGCGACAACCGCAGCAACTCCGCGGACTCGCGCTATCACGTCGGCGACGAGCATCAAGGGTCTATTCCGTTGGAAAATGTGATAGGAAAGGCGCGCTTCATCGTGCTGCCCCCCGGCCGATGGGGCCTCATCGATTCCCCGGAGATCATGCCTTCGTGAGTACTTGGCCACCGCGACCGGTGATCCGCCGATCATCGGGTCTACGGACGATGGAATCGACGCTGCTGCGATGCGGGCTCGGTCCGGTCGCCGGTGTCGATGAAGCCGGTCGCGGGCCGTGTGCCGGCCCGCTGGTCATCGCCGCCTGCATTCTGGAACCGAAGCCGCACCGATCTCTGGATCGCCTGGACGATTCGAAGAAGCTGACCGAGAAAACCCGTGAAGAGCTTTACGACGCCATCGTGCGTCGTGCACTGGCGTGGAGCGTGGTGGAGGTGCCGGCCGCCGAAGTGGATGCCATCGGCATCCACGTGGCCAACATCGAGGGGATGCGGCGTGCCGTCGCGGGATTGTCGCTCGCACCCGGATACGTCCTCACCGACGGATTCCGGGTCCCAGGTCTGCCGGCGCCGTCGCTGCCGGTGATCGGCGGGGACGGCGCTGCATCGTGCATCGCCGCGGCGAGTGTGCTCGCAAAGGTAACCCGCGACCGGATCATGGTCGGGCTGGACTCAACGTATCCGGGGTACGGTTTCGCGATACACAAGGGCTACAGCACGGCGGTACACATGGCGGCACTGCGCGAACTCGGCCCGTCACCCGAGCATCGGAGATCATGGGCGAACGTTGCCGCAGCGTGCGGCGAAGCACCGTTCCGACGCCGACTCGTCGGTGCCGGAATGGATGCGGGATGATGACAGAACACACCAGAGTGGGAGGACACCGAGACCGATGAGTGCCGAGGATCTCGAGAAGTACGAAACCGAGATGGAACTCTCGCTGTATCGGGAGTACCGGGACATCGTCGGTCAGTTCGCCTACGTCGTCGAAACCGAGCGGCGTTTCTATCTTGCCAACGCCGTCGAGCTGCTTCCGCACAACGCCAACGGTGAGGTGTATTTCGAGGTTCGGATGTCGGACGCCTGGGTGTGGGACATGTACCGCCCCGCGCGGTTCGTCAAGCATGTCCGGGTGATCACGTTCAAGGACGTCAACATCGAAGAGCTCGACAAGCCCGAACTCCGTCTGCCCGACAAGCTCGGATGAGCCCCGCACCATAGCGAAAGCCGCGGACAGGGCTGCCGTGCGCCGGCCGATGCGCCGGTGGTTGTCCACACCCGGTCGTTTCATCCACAGATTTCCTCTATCGGGCATCGACGCCCCATTGACCTGATCTCCCTGCTGCACAGTGTGTGCACGCAGGGAGAGGAACAGGGATGGGACGAAATCAAGAAGTGGGGATCCACGGTGAGGAACTCGCGGCCGAACACCTCGAGTCCACGGGGATGGTGGTCCTCGAACGCAACTGGCGGTGCCGGTACGGCGAGCTGGACCTGATCGCGCAGGACGGTGCAGTCCTCGTGTTCGTGGAGGTCAAGACCCGAACCGGGCTCGGTTACGGCACACCCGCCGAAGCCGTCACACGTGTGAAGGCGGAGCGGCTGCGGCGCCTGGCCGGACTGTGGCTCGCCGACCAGGACCGCCGATGGGACCGGATTCGCATCGACGTCGTCACGGTCGTGCTGGTTCGGGGGAACGCCCCCGAGATCACCCACCGCAAGCAGGTGCTCTGATGGCGTTGGGAAAGGCATGGTCGGTGGCCGTGGCGGGTGTCGACGGCCACGTCGTCGAGATCGAAGCCGATATCGGCGGGGGATTGCCGGGCGTGAAGATGGTCGGCCTGCCCGACACGGCACTGCAGGAATCGCGTGACCGCGTACGCGCGGCGGTGTCGAACTCCGGTGGGAAATGGCCGGATTCGAAGGTGGTCTTGGCGCTGTCGCCCGCGACACTGCCGAAGGTGGGCAGTGTCTACGATGTCGCTCTCGCGTGCGCGGTGCTCAACGCCGCCGATGTCGTACCGCTCGAAGCGATGACGAAGACGATCTTGCTGGGCGAACTCGCACTCGACGGCCGGTTGCGACCGATCCGAGGAGTACTGCCTGCCGTTGTCACGGCGAAGAACTACGGATGGCCGCGAGTCGTGGTGCCCACCATGATGATGACCGAGGCGTCGCTCGTCGCGGGAATCGATGTGTACGGCGCTGACAACCTGCGCGACGTGGTGCTGTGGCTGCAAGGCGACGGTCCGCTCGAACGCCCCGATCCCCGTGCAGCTCCGCCACGAACTCTGCGTGCGGACCTCAGCGAGGTCGTCGGACAACACGAGGCGCGCCGCGCGATCGAAGTCGCCGCGGCGGGCGCGCATCACCTCATGCTCACCGGTCCGCCAGGGATCGGAAAGACGATGCTCGCCCAGCGTCTTCCGGGAATACTCCCCGAGCTGAGCGAAACCCATGCCCTCGAGGTGACTGCTGTTCATTCGGTCGCAGGGACCCTCACATCGGACCGCCCCCTTGTCACGGAACCGCCGTTCATCGCGCCGCACCACACCGCGACGGTGGCCTCGCTCATCGGTGGTGGGACGGGTATGGCTACACCGGGGGCGGTCAGCCGTGCGCACCGTGGAGTGTTGTTTCTCGACGAGGTCGCCGAGATGGGAACGAAGACTCTCGAGGCGTTGCGAACACCCCTCGAAGACGGAGAAGTGCGCATCGCCCGTCGAGACGGCGTGGCCCGCTATCCTGCCCGGTTCCAACTGGTCCTGGCAGCGAATCCCTGCCCGTGCGCGCCGGCTCGCGACGCCGATTGCGTGTGTGTGCCCACTGCGCGGCGCCGATATCTCGGGCGACTGTCGGGTCCATTGCTCGACCGTGTCGATCTGCGGGTGCGGATGCAATCCGTCGCGACCAGCGCGCTGATGGGGGAGGTAGGGGAGAGCACCGACGACGTACGGGCCCGAGTCGCGACTGCGCGTGCCGCTGCCGCGGAGCGGTGGAAGGAGTTCGGGTGGGCGACGAATGCGGAGGTTCCGGGGCCGGCCCTGCGCCAGAGATTCCGGTTGCCTGCCACCGTTGTGAAACCGGTGGAGTGGGCACTGCGAAAGGGTGCAATCACCGCTCGTGGGGCGGACCGGGCACTGAGAGTTGCTTGGACGCTGTGCGATTTGGAGGGGGAGTCGCGGCCGACAGAGATCCACGTGGCCGCTGCGCTCGACTTCCGGGACCGCGGTGCCGCATGACCAGTCGTGCTACCAGCGGATCATCCGTGAACGGGGCACCGAAGGGAGATGAGAGACGGCGCGCGTGGGCATATCTCTCGGCGGTTACCCAAGGCGCGTCGAGGACGGTGTCCGCGGCCATCGCCGAACACGGAGTCGTCGAGGTCGCAGAGGCTGTGCGGAAAGGTTCGGCGGGTGCCGAACTCACCGCGAAACTCGAGCCTCGCGCCCACCTCGACACCGCTGCCACTGATCTGGAACGGCTGAACCAGGCAGGCGGACGCCTCGTCACCCCGGACGACGACGAATGGCCCGCGTGGCAGATGCTCGGGTTCGATCAACTGGACACCGCCACCGACGCGGAAGGGCCGCCGTTGGCGCTGTGGGTGTGGGGACAGCTGCGGCTCGACGAACTCGTCGAACGTGCCATCGGGATCGTCGGCACCCGCGCTGCCAGCGGCTACGGCGAACACGTGACGGCGGAGATCGCGGGCGACCTCGCCGTCGACGGGTGGGCGGTGGTGTCCGGGGCAGCATTCGGGATCGATGCCGCGGCACATCGCGCTGCCCTCGGTGTCGGGGGAACAACCGTTGCGGTGCTCGCGTGCGGTGTGGACCGGGCCTATCCTGCCGCGCACGCGAAACTTCTGCGAGGCATCTCCGAATCCGGCCTGGTGATCAGCGAATACTCGCCCGGCACCGTGCCCGCGCGGTATCGATTCCTGGCGCGTAATCGGCTCATCGCGGCGTTGTCCGGAGGAACTGTCGTCGTAGAGGCGGGGTGGCGCAGTGGCGCCCGCAACACGGCAGCGTGGGCTCGCCGGTTCGGCAGAGCGGTGATGGCGGTGCCCGGGCCGGTCACCTCAGCGGCGTCCCAGGGATGCCACCGCATGATTCGCGAGGGCGAAGCGCGGCTGGTCGGGAATGCGCGGGACATCGTCGAGGAATGCGGTTCACTTCTCGGAGTCGACGACGACCGAGATGCGCAGTTCGTGCGCGCACTCGACGGGGTCTCGGGCGACCTGGCACTCGTCTATGAGGCCTTGCCTGCGACAGATGCGTGTGAGCCGATCGCGGTCGCAGAATCCGCGGGTGTCTCGGTCGACCGCGTGCGCGCAGCGTTGCCCCTGCTCGAGATGGAAGGACTCGTCCGGCGTGACGAGGACGGCTGGTCGCGCGTCGCGGGCAGGTAACGTTCCGCCGCGCAACGCGATGCAGTCTACGCAAATACGTCAATTCGGAAGGGAATCCCGATGATTCGAAAGTTCGTCGTGATTGTTGCTGTGGCCGCCGCGCTCGGTGTGGGATCGGCAGGGACCGCTGCCGCCGATGCACCGCCCGTCAGTCCGTTGCCGATTCTCGACCACAACGGCTGCTTCACGACGCAACTGCAGTGCATGGTGGAGGGATTCCTGTTCAATCTGGTGACAGGGTCGGCGGATTCCGGTTCTTCGTTCTGAGCTCGGGCAACCTGACGTTCGGACGATGAAGAGGTCGTGTTCTCCGTAGTGGGGGGCACGACCTCTTCGTTGTAGGTGGGTTACTCGGCTGCCGAGGGTTCGGCGGACTCGGCTTCGGGCTCGTCGCCGATGTACCAGGCGAGATCCTCGCGATGCCACTTCACGGCGCCGCGGTGGGCCTTGCGGAACTCCTTGAGGACGGCTCGGTCGATCGACGGGTGACCGCTGTCGCCCACGTAGATCCACTCCGACCCGAACTTGGATTCGATGGCGTCGACCATGTCGGCCTGACCGACCCGGCGTTCGGTGGTGATGATGTCGACCATCCAGGTGGCAATGTCGGACGCACTGGTATTCATGGTCTCGAGCGTAGTCGGACGACATCGGGCCACTGCGCCTGACGTCGAACAACGGGTAGTGTCCCTGAAGGAAGGTAATCCTAATAAGGAGGCAGGGTGGCACCCAAGGGTCCGCAATCGACAACGTTGACAGTTCTGCGCACGGAGGTTGTGTCCGAGCATTTCGTTCGTGTGGTGCTGGGAGGTGACGGGTTCGCCGACTTCACTCCTCGACCCGAAACCGACAGCTACGTCAAGATCGAACTCCAGGCGGGTGACGACACTGTGGTGCGTACCTACACGGTGCGCCGCGTGGACCCGGACGCCGAGGAGATCTGGATCGACTTCGTCGTCCATGGCGACGAGGGGGTCGCCGGACCGTGGGCGCGCTCCGTCCAACCCGGAGCCGAGGTCGTGCTTCGAGGCCCCGGAGCGGGCTACCTGCCCGATCCGGCGGCGGACTTCCACCTGCTGGCGGGCGACGAAACAGCAGTACCCGCGATCGCGGCGGCACTCGAATCCCTCCCGGCCGATGCTGCCGGAGCGGCGTTCATCGAGGTTGCCGGCGAAACCGACGAACTCGAACTTGCGGCACCGTCCGGGGTGACCGTGACGTGGCTCCATCGAGGTGTCGCGGCCGGCGATGCAGGCCCGGACCGGATCGACGGCAATGCACCGCTCGTTGCCGCGGTGCGGGGACTGCCGTGGCCCGAAGGCGACGTCCAGGTGTTCGTGCACGGTGAGGCGGAAACCGTCATGAAGCACATCCGTCCCTACCTGCGTAAGGAACGGGGAGTGAAACCGGTGCGCGCGTCGATCTCCGGTTACTGGCGCCGCGGCAGGACCGAGGAAGGCTTCCGCACCTGGAAGCGAGAACTCGCCGAGGTCGAGGCCGTCTAGAGCCGAATCCGTCCGACGGTCAGGTGCGGGGCACGCGAGTGAGCGTGAGCAGCGCGGTCATCGCGAGTCCCGCCGAGACGACGATCGCGATCGCCATGGGAGCGGCGGTGTCCTCTCCACCCAAACCGACCAGCGGCGAGACGATCGCGGCAAGGCCGAACTGGGACGCACCCATGATTGCCGAGCCGGTGCCTGCTGCAGACGGCACTTCGCCCTGACCGAGAGCTGTGGAATTACCCATCGTGAATCCGAGGCTGAACACGACGGCGAACAGCAATGGCAGCAGGAGCCAGCGGTGAGCGCCGAGAATCACCGTGGTGACCAGCAGCAGTGTTCCCGCAGTCAACATGAGGGTGACACCGAACAGCAGAAGGGACCGCACCTCGAACCTGCCGATCAGCCGGGTGTTGATGATGTTCGCGGTCACCAATCCCACCGAGTTGGCTGCGAAGACCAGCGAGAATTGCGTGGCGGACATTCCCAGTACGCTCTGCACCACGAACGGCGATGCCGAGATGTAGGCGAACATCGCGCCGAAGCCGAGCGCGAACGACGCGGCGTACCCGATGAACCGGCGGTTGCCGAGGACGTAGCCGAAGTTCCCTGCAAGCGCTGCGAACCCGCCGCCGTGACGCTTCTCTGGTGGCAGCGTTTCGGGGATGAACACGAGAACCCCAGCGAGCATCGCGATGGAGGCGCCGGTCAGGACCCAGAAAATACCGCGCCACCCGATGGGGTCGAGAAGTGCACCGCCGATGACGGGCGCGGCTATGGGTGCGATGCCGCCGATGATCATCATGAAGCTGAACAAGCGAGCAGATTCGTGGCCGCTCGTGCGATCGGCGATGACCGCGCGGGCGAGCACGATACCGATACCCCCGCTGAAGCCCTGAATCGCTCGTGCTCCGATCAGGACCTCGACCGTCGGTGCAAGCGCGCACACGGCGCTACTCACCGCAAGCACGATGGTGCCGATGATGAGTAGACGGCGTCGGCCCCACCCGTCGGAGAGGGGACCGGTGACCAGCTGGCCGATGCCCAGGCCCGCCATGAACGTCGTGAGCGTGAGCTGAATGCCGACGGTCGAGGTTCCGAGACTCTCGGACATGATCGGCAGGCCGGGAAGATACATATCCGTCGCCAGCGGCGCTGTGGCCGACAGTAGAGCCAGTGCGCACAACATCGGCCAAGAGATTGTTTTACTCACGAACGAACACTATCGAGGCGCGTTGGCTTGCGTGGATCCGGAACACCGCGCACGGTGGTGCGCATGGCCCATGATCCGGCATCGGCGCTGCCTCCCGCGCTCGCCGTCCATGTCGAGGATTTCGCGGAGCATCTGACATTGCAGTCGAACCGGTCGGTGCATACGGTCCGCGCGTACACGACGGACGTGCGTTCGTTGCTCACTCACCTCGCAGACGGGAAGCCGGACGCGCGGGTGTCCGATATCGACCTCGGGACTCTGCGGGCATGGCTCGCGCGGCAGGTGGCCTCCGGTGCTGCTCGCAGCACGATCGCGCGACGCACATCGTCGGTCCGGACTTTCACTGCCTGGCTAGTACGCTCGGGACGCGCAGAACACGATCCCGGAACGCGCCTCGCATCTGCAGGTGCACACCGGACATTGCCCACTGTTCTGCACGCCGAGCAGGCGTCGGAAGTGATGGTGGCTGCGGAGTCCGGCGCTCGGGAGGAACACCCGGTTGCGTTACGAGACCGCGTGATCGTCGAACTGCTCTACGCGACCGGTATCCGGGTTGGGGAACTGTGCGGGCTCGACCTCGACGACGTGGACTCCGAGCGGCGTGTCGTGCGGGTGCTGGGCAAAGGCGACAAGGAACGAACGGTGCCCTACGGGGTGCCCGCCGCGGATGCGCTGGAACGGTGGGTGGCCATCGGCCGGCCGGCCCTGGTGACAGCGGCGTCCGGGCCGGCGCTGCTCCTCGGAAAGCGTGGCGGGCGCATCGGGCAACGGCAGGTACGCACGGTGGTGCACGAGGCGGTCGGGGCCGTTCCCGGAGCGCCTGATCTCGCGCCGCACGGGTTGCGACACACGGCAGCGACCCATCTGCTCGAAGGCGGCGCCGATCTGCGCGTCGTCCAGGAGGTCCTCGGTCATTCGAGTCTCGCGACCACTCAGCTGTACACGCATGTGTCGGTTGCGCGGCTGCGTGCGGTCCACGAGCAGGCGCACCCCCGTGCCTGAGCTGTGCATGCGCCTGAGGTGTACGCAGCTCAGTCCGCTTTGGTAGCGTCCCAGCCGGTCGACAGTGGGGGATTTCGGGGGGATCTGATGATACGTGACGAGTCGAACCATGCGCTGCCTGCGTGGTTGCAAGACGAACCCGATGTTCGGCCGGCGCCGGTCACGCCGCGCCGTGGTCTGCGCCGTAGTGCTGCACGCGCGACGGAACCGCACACCGAGGATCCCGCGTCGCAGACAGGACCGATGGCGGGCTCGGTGCAGACCACAGCGCCCGCACGCTCCGCTGCAGCACTCTCGGCTCCGCCCGGCGCACCACCGGTCCCGGTCCCTTCCAGCGCAGCACCGATCTCATCGACACCCGCCTCGATCGCGCCGCCGGCGTCGGTGCCGTTTTCGATCATTCCGGTTGCGCGTGATCCGGAGCCGCCCGTGCCGGCCGCACCGGAGCCGGTAGAGCCGGAGCCGATGGAGCCGGTGGAGCTGGAGCCCGTAGCGGTTATGCGCGAATCCGAAGATCTGCCTGAACTCGCGCCTGACGCGGAAACGGTGTCTGACCCGGAATCGGCGCCCGTGCGTGAGCCCGTAGTCGAGGGCGAGCCTCTGCTGGAACCGGAGCGTGCTGTCGAAACGGAGGCAGTCCAGGCGCCGGCGCCGGTTCGCGAACCCGACCCCGCTCCTGTCGGAGGCCCAGATCCGGATGTCATGCACGATCCGGCTCCGAGCGCTACGACGGCGCCGGACCATCAACCGTCGAACCTCGACCTCGCGTCGGGAGTGCTCGTCCGTCGTTCCCAGCGTGCGCCGAGCCGCGGGTGGCGGCGCGGTGTGCATCGGCTCACCGGGGGATTGTTCGATCCCGGAGAATCCTCCGACGACGCGCACCACGACGATCTCGTCGCACGCATCCGCCAGCCGATCGGCGGCGATTACCGCATCGCGGTGCTCTCACTCAAAGGCGGTGTCGGCAAGACCACGACGACGATCGGGCTCGGCTCGACCTTCGCGTCGATGCGTGGTGACTGTGTGATCGCTGTCGACGCCAACCCGGATTTCGGAACCCTCGCGCAGCGGATTCCGGAGCAGACGCAGTCGACGGTGCGGGATCTGATCGCGATTGCGGACCGCATCGAACGCTATTCGGATGTGCGCGCTCACACGTCGCAGGCTCCGAGTCGGCTCGAAGTGCTTGCCAGTGAACGTGATCCCGCGGTGTCGGAGGCGTTCAGCGAGGACGACTATCGCCGGGTCATCGATATCCTGCAGGTCTACTACAACATCATTCTCACCGACTGCGGAACCGGCATCATGCACTCCGCGATGAGGGGTGTGCTCGATCTGGCGAATGCCCTCGTGCTCGTCGGGTCACCGGCCGTCGATGGTGCTCGCAGCGCCGCCGCGACACTGGACTGGCTCGAGCATCACGGCTACGGCGACCTCGTCGACCGCACGGTCGTGGTGATCAGTTCGCCGCGACCGGGTACCTCCAGCATCGACCTCGGTGCGTTGACCGCGCACTTCCTCGCGCGCTGCCGCGCGGTGCAGGTGGTGCCGTTCGACGAGCACCTGGCGGAGGGGGCCGAGATCGACCTGAACCTGCTGCGTCCCGCGACGCGACGGGCGTTCGCCGAGCTCGCGGCCATGGTCGCCGACGATTTTCCGGTTCTGACCGGGCGGCATTCCGCGCAGTGGTGACGAGGACGTGCCGATGGACTGCTCACAACATCGAGGTCACACCGGTTCGAGTCGGATCACCGTGCGCTCGACGAGGGGGAGCGGATTCAGATAGCTGTCGCGATCGCGGCGCAGGCCCCAATGCAGGCACGCCTCGACGGGGCAGCCCTCGTGTCCCGCTTCCACAGTGCCCAGTGGGTCGCCGGCGGAGATCCGGCGGCCCGTCGCCACCGTCGCGGCCACGGGTTCGTAGGTGGTGCGCAGGCCGCCCGGATGGTCGATCGACACGACAGGTTTCCCCGCGACGGTTCCGGCGAACACGACGATCCCGTCACCGGCCGCGAGCACTGTCTGTCCAGCACGCGACGCGAGATCGACGCCGCGGTGACCCGGGAGCCAGTTCTGCTCGGGTGGATCGAACGGCCGGGCCACCGTCGGACGCGGTTCGAGAGGCCAGACGAAGGTGTTGTCCGCGGCTGCAGGCGCAGTACCCATGAGGAATACGAGAGTCGTCAGTAACGCGAGTACCGGAAATCGCATGCGTCCCACACTTGCCGCCGGGAGACTGCCGCGATACCCCGAATCGACGAATGTGGACAACTCTGCGGTTGTCCACAGGATCGGATGAAGAGACCGTTCTGACGAGGCGGTTGGTAGTTCGAGGCGTCCGGGTCGTATGCTTGTCGAGCGGTCTGTGTTCGCAGATCGACTTCGCGCGTCCGCGCGTCGGTGCAAATCCGTCTGTACGGATGCACCGTAAATGGCCGTCGCCGGTCCCGCAAGGGTCGACGGGCATGCGGACGCCAGGGCGGGGATCGCAAGATCACCCGCGGCAACCGACATGAAAGAGAGAAACAGGCATGCCTGTTGTAACTATGAGGCAGCTGCTCGACAGCGGCGCCCACTTCGGACACCAGACTCGTCGCTGGAACCCGAAGATGAAGCGGTTCATCTTCACCGACCGCAACGGTATCTACATCATCGACCTGCAGCAGACCCTGACGTACATCGACAAGGCGTACGAGTTCGTCAAGGAGACCGTCGCTCACGGTGGAACGATCCTGTTCGTCGGCACCAAGAAGCAGGCTCAGGAATCCATCGCCGAAGAGGCCACCCGCGTCGGCATGCCGTACGTGAACCAGCGTTGGCTCGGCGGCATGCTCACCAACTTCTCCACCGTCCACAAGCGCCTGCAGCGCCTGAAGGAGCTGGAGGCCATGGAGCAGACCGGTGGTTTCGAGGGTCGCACCAAGAAGGAAATCCTCATGCTCACGCGTGAGATGAACAAGCTCGACCGGACCCTCGGCGGCATCCGCGACATGGCCAAGGTTCCGTCGGCCGTGTGGGTCGTCGACACCAACAAGGAGCACATCGCTGTCGGTGAGGCTCGCAAGCTGAACATCCCGGTCGTCGCAATCCTGGACACCAACTGCGATCCGGACCTCGTCGACTTCCCGATCCCGGGCAACGACGATGCGATCCGCTCCGCGGCGTTGCTGACCAAGGTCGTCGCGTCCGCAGTCGCAGAGGGCCTCCAGGCCCGCGCCGGCAAGAACACCGACGCCGACGCCAAGCCCGAGGCAGCAGCCGCAGAGCCGCTGCCCGAGTGGGAGCAGGAGCTGCTCGCGCAGGCCGCCTCCACCGGCGAAGCGGAAGCGCCCGCCGCGGACGCAGCCCCCGAGGCCTGATTCGTTTGCACGGCCCCGACCGGACGATCGAGAGATCATGGTCGGGGCCGTCGCATCGCGGCCCGGCCCGCACACACGCGGCGCCATCCGCACCCGAGACTTTCCACCACAGACACAGGAGGCCCGCTCAAGATGGCGAACTACACCGCCGCTGATGTCAAGCGTCTCCGCGAGCTCACCGGCTCCGGAATGCTGGACTGCAAGAATGCTCTCGCCGACAACGACGGCGACTTCGACAAGGCCGTCGAGCAGCTGCGCATCAAGGGCGCCAAGGATGTGGGCAAGCGCGCCGAGCGCTCCACTGCAGAAGGCCTCGTCGTCGCGAAGGACGGCGTTCTGGTCGAGCTGAACTCCGAGACCGACTTCGTCGCGAAGAACGACGAGTTCCAGGCTCTCGCCAACACGATCGTCGCTGCCGCTGCGGAGGCCCGCCCGGCCGACGTCGAGGCACTCAAGGCCGTCGAGATCGACGGCAAGACCGTGGACGCCCTGGTTCAGGAGCTCTCCGCCAAGATCGGTGAGAAGCTCGAGATCCGGCGCGTCGCAGCATTCGACGGCCAGGTGTCGGTCTACTTGCACAAGCGTGCATCGGACCTGCCCCCGGCCGTCGGCGTGCTCGTCGAGTACACCGGTGAGGGCGACGCCGCAGCCGAGGCTGCCAAGAGCGCTGCCATGCAGGTCGCTGCTCTCAAGGCGAAGTACACCACCCGCGACGAGGTTCCCGAGGACGTCGTCGCCAACGAGCGTCGTATCGCCGAGGAGACCGCCAAGGCGGAAGGCAAGCCGGAGCAGGCTCTGCCGAAGATCGTCGAAGGCCGCGTGAACGGCTACTTCAAGGACGTCGTGCTCCTCGAGCAGTCGTCGGTGACGGATTCGAAGAAGACCGTCAAGGCGATCCTCGACGAGGCCGGAGCGACCGTGACCCGCTTCGTGCGGTTCGAGGTCGGCGCCAGCTAGTCCACCGATCGATCGACCCCGTCGGCTGTTGCCGGCGGGGTCGTGGTGTGTCCGACGCCTCCAGGTGATCAGCATCCGGCGGTCACCCATGGCGTGTCGCCTCGCTCCCGGTCTCGGTTCCACCGGGTGGATGAGGCAGGATGAAAGGGCCGATTCATGCGCAACCAGAGGAGAGTCATGTCCGAGCATGCCCACGATCGGCCCGGTTTCCGCCGGGTGCTTCTCAAACTCGGCGGCGAGATGTTCGGTGGCGGCAAGGTCGGACTCGATCCCGATGTCGTGACGACCGTCGCTCAACAGATCGCCGAGGTCGTGCGTAGCGGTGTCGAGGTCGCCGTGGTCATCGGTGGTGGCAACTTCTTCCGCGGCGCCGAACTGCAGCAGCGCGGACTCGAGCGTGCTCGCTCGGACTACATGGGGATGCTCGGAACCGTCATGAACTCCCTCGCGCTCCAGGATTTCCTCGAGAAGCAGGGCATCGACACCCGTGTTCAGACGGCGATCACGATGGGTCAGGTCGCCGAGCCCTACCTGCCACTTCGTGCGCGGCGCCACCTCGAGAAGGGTCGGGTCGTCATCTTCGGTGCGGGTATGGGAATGCCCTACTTCTCCACCGATACCACCGCGGCGCAACGCGCCCTGGAGATCGGCGCCGACGTCGTTCTGATGGCCAAGGCCGTCGACGGCATCTACTCCGCGGACCCTCGCATCGATCCCGATGCCGAGTTGTACGAGGAGGTCACCCATCGCGAGGTCATCGAGAACGGCCTCAAGGTCGCGGACGCGACCGCGTTCAGCCTGTGCATGGACAACGCCATGCCGATCATGGTCTTCAATCTGCTGACCAAGGGCAATATCGCTCGTGCCGTGGCCGGTGAGAAGATCGGAACGCTCGTACGGTCATGATTGGACAACGGAACATGGAGGAACTGCCGTGATCGATGAAGCTCTCTTCGAGGCCGAGGAGAAGATGGAGAAGGCCATCACGGTGGCCAAGGACGATCTCGGCGGTATCCGCACCGGCCGCGCGAACGCGGGAATGTTCAACCGGATCGTCGTCGACTACTACGGATCGCCCACTCCCGTGACGCAGATCGCCAGCATCAACGTGCCCGAGGCCCGGATGGTCATCATCAAGCCCTACGAGGCATCGCAGCTCGGTGCGATCGAGACCGCGATTCGCAACTCCGATCTCGGGGTCAACCCCACCAACGACGGCAACATCATCCGCATCTCCGTGCCTCAGCTCACCGAAGAGCGCCGCCGCGAACTCGTCAAGCAGGCGAAGGCCAAGGGCGAAGATTCCAAGGTGGCCTTGCGGAACGTTCGGCGCAAGGCGATGGAGGAACTCGGCCGCATCCAGAAGGACGGCGAAGCGGGCGAGGACGAGGTCGGGCGCGCGGAGAAGGAGCTCGACAAGACCACGGCCAAGTACGTGGCGCAGATCGACGAGCTGGTCAAGCACAAGGAAGCCGAGCTGATGGAGGTCTGACGGTGGGCAGAGCCGACGGGTCCTCCGACCCGCAGCTTCCACTCGACGCCGGAGATACCTCCGACGTCGCCGCTGCCGACGCAGCATCACCACCCGACGACGCGACACGCCCCGCCAAGACGTCACGCGCAGGCCGGAACCTTCCTGCCGCCATAGCGGTCGGGGTCGGCCTGGGCGCACTCGTGATCGTGATTCTGCTGTTCGCTCCCACCGCCTGGCTCGGTGTGGTTGCGGCAGCGATCGCGATCGCCACGTGGGAGGTCACCAAGCGGCTGCGTGAAGCGAGCGTGCTCGTGCCGCGTCTCCCGCTGCTCCTCGGCGGCCAGGCGATCATCTGGCTGGGCTGGCCCTACGGAGCCACCGGTGTCCTCGGAGCATTCGCGGGGACCGTGGTGGTGACGATGCTGTGGCGACTGTTCGACCACGGTCTGGCCGCGCAACCACACAACTACCTGCGCGACACGGCGGTCGCGGTGTTCACCGCGGCGTGGTTACCGCTGCTCGCGTCCTTCGCGACCCTGATGGTCCTCGAGGACCAAGGCGCCGCACGGGTGTTCTGCCTGATGCTCGTGTGCGTGGCGTCGGACGTCGGCGGTTATGCCGCCGGTGTGCTGTTCGGCAAGCACACCATGGCACCCGCGATCAGCCCCAAGAAGTCGTGGGAAGGATTCGGTGGATCCCTGGTCGCGTGTGTGGCCGTCGGAACACTCACCGTCATGTTCCTGCTCGACGGACAGTGGTGGATCGGTGCGCTCCTCGGCGTCGTCCTCGTGTTGACGGCCACTGCCGGTGACCTCATCGAATCGCAGGTCAAGCGCGACCTCGGTATCAAGGACATGGGCACGCTCCTTCCCGGCCACGGCGGCATCATGGACCGACTCGACTCGATCCTTCCGTCGGCATTCGTGACCTGGCTGATCCTCACGATCTTCGTGTAGGCCGGGGCCCACAGGTCTGGACGATGGGCGAGCATCGAGGCGACGACAGGGGCGTGATCGCCAGCCCCAACATCTGGCACTGGCCGGAGGTGTACGAACAGGAGAACCGCGCCCAGGACACCCACGGCGCCGTGTATTCAGCGCTGAGGGAGGACGCCGACTGGGCCGGCCTCCACGTCGTCGACGTCGGCTGTGGCACCGGTTTCCATCTCGGAATGTTCGCGGAGACGGCCCGGTCGGTGATCGGGGTCGAACCTCACCCGCCGCTCGCCGAAGCGGCACGGCGGCGGGTCGGCCACCTCGACACGGTCCGGGTCCTGCCCGGATCCGCCGCGCACATGCCGCTGCCGGAGGGATCCGTGGATCTCGTACACGCCCGGACGGCGTACTTCTTCGGTCCGGGCTGCGGCGCCGGCATCACCGAAGCGATGAGGGTCCTGCGCCCGGGCGGAGCACTCGCGATCATCGATCTCGACGCGACGGCGCACCCGTACGGCGAATGGATGCTCGCCGATCTCCCGCACTACCGACCTCGTGTCGTCGAGGCTTTCTTCGACGCCCAGGGATTCTCACTTCGGCGGATCGACACCGAATGGAACTTCCCGGACCGTGACACCCTCGAGCGTGTCCTCGGAATCGAGTTCGGTCCGAAGGTCGCAGCTCGCGCGATCCGGGAGACACCCGGAACGAGCTTGGCGGTGCGCTACCGCCTGCACATCCGACGCAAGCCGCGCGGCATCGAACTGGGCGGCCTCCGCGGCTGAGCCGAATGTCACCTCGGGTCACTCCAGTGTGCGAAGGTGACGTTCGGCTAGTCGCGGGCAGCTCGGCTCGCGCCCTGAAGCCGGAACACCCGAGCGAGTTCTTTGATCTTCTTCGCCCGCGCCAGCTTCGGTAGGTCGCTCCCGTCCTTGACGCCGTGTCCGTCTTCGCCCAGACGATCGATGATGGTGTGAGCCCAGCCGATGTCGTCGGTGCTGGGGCTCAGCGCGGCATTCGGGAACTGTGCCCGATCCGGTGTCATACACAGTTTCCCGGTCATGCCCATCGACTGGGTCAGCTGCGCCTCCTGCTCGAGGATCGTGGGATCGTCGGTAAGGGACGGGCCGTCGATCGGCCCGGGAAGTTTCGCGGCGCGGCTCGTGACGACAAGCCTCGAGCGCGGATACGCCATGGCGAGGGGCGACGCGCTCATCCCGGTGTCGCAGCGGAAGTCGCCACTGCCGAACACCAGCCGGAACACACCTTCGGCGCGGGCGATTTCGGGTGCTGCCTCGAGCCCCATCGCAGATTCGATCAACACGAGGATCTTGGTGTCGTCCGGCAGGGCGTCGGCGGTGGCGTCCACCTGCTGCCCACTTTCGGCTTTCGCGAGCATGACCCCTTCGAGGCCGGGCACGCCCGCGAGGGCGTCGACGTCGTCGCACCAGTGCGACGTGGTGGTGTCGTTGATGCGGACCCACGCCCTGCCGCCGCCTCGCAGCCACTCGACGACACCGGCACGGGCGGGTGCCTTGCCCTCGGCAGCGACCGCGTCTTCGAGATCGAGCACGACGGCATCGGCGGGGGAAGTGGCAGCAGGCTCGAACCGCTCGGGGGCATTACCGGGGACAAGAAGCCAGGATCGGGCGAACTCGGGAGCAATTCGGGTGGTCATGTCTCGATCTTCCCCCCATCGACGTGTGAATTCATGGGGTGTGAATTTCCGGGCGGTTGGGGGTGAGTATCACAGTGCAGACCGGACAGTCAGCTCGCAAAGCATGGGAGAATGGATCATTATGGCTTCCTCCCTGCCCCTCGTCTTCGATGCTCCCAAGCGCGGTATGCCCCCGCGGCACCTCGCCGACCTCGATACCGAGCAGCGGCGTGAGGCCGTGAAGGAACTGGGGCTTCCGGCCTTCCGCGCCGACCAGATCGCCCGGCAGTACTACGGTCGGCTCGAAGCTGACCCGGAGAAGATGACCGACCTTCCCGCTGCGGTGCGCGACAAGATCGGTGAGGCACTGTTCCCGCCGTTGCTGACCCCGGTCAAGCACATCGCCTGCGACGGCGGGGAGACCCGCAAGACGCTGTGGCGCGCGGGCGACGGAACTCTCCTCGAGAGCGTGCTCATGCGATACCCGGAGCGCGCGACCCTGTGCATCTCGAGTCAGGCCGGGTGTGGCATGGCCTGCCCGTTCTGCGCGACCGGGCAGGGGGGCCTCGACCGGAACCTGACCACCGCAGAGATCGTCGATCAGGTTCGGGCGGCCGCGGCGGCGCTGCGCGACGGCGACGTCGCCGGTGGTCCGGGCCGACTCTCGAACATCGTGTTCATGGGCATGGGCGAGCCGCTCGCGAACTACAAGCGGGTCGTCGCGGCGGTTCGCCGGATCACCTCGCCCGCACCCGAAGGCTTCGGGCTGTCGCAGCGTTCGGTCACTGTCTCGACGGTGGGACTCGCGCCCGCCATCCGCAAGCTCGCCGACGAGGGCCTGCATGTCACCCTCGCCGTCTCCTTGCACACCCCCGACGACGAACTCCGCGACACCCTTGTGCCGGTCAACAACCGATGGCCCATCGCCGAGGTTCTCGACGCCGCCCGGTACTACGCCGACAAGACCGGCCGCCGGGTCTCGATCGAATACGCGCTGATCCGCGACGTGAACGACCAGCCGTGGCGCGCAGATCTGCTGGGTAAGAAGCTGCGCAAGGCGCTCGGCCCTCTCGTGCACGTGAATCTGATTCCACTCAATCCCACCCCGGGCAGCGAATGGGACGCAAGTCCCAAACCTGTCGAGCGGGAGTTCGTCCGCCGGGTCATCGCGCAGGGCGTCTCCTGCACCGTCCGCGACACCCGCGGCCAGGAGATCGCTGCGGCCTGCGGTCAGCTCGCCGCGGAAGCCTAGACCACGCTCGGACGGTCCGCGTCACCGTGTTCCTCGTCGGCGAATTCACCGGCACCGAAGTAGGCGGATTCGACCCGATCGCGTTCTCGAAGGAGCGCTCCGGCCTCTCCTTCGAGAACGACCCGGCCGTGGTTGAGCACCACCGCCCGGTCGGACACTGCCAGTGCTAGACCCACATGCTGTTCGACGAGCACGACGGCGATCCCTTCAGCGCGTGCCAGGTCGCGGATAGCAGGGAGCATTTCCTCGACGATCATCGGCGCCAACCCGAGGCTCATCTCGTCGACCATGAGCAACCGAGGCTCGGCCAGTAGCGCCACCGCGATCGCGAGCATCTGCTGCTCACCGCCGGAGAGCAGACCCACCCTTCGGGACTGTAGTTTCGCCAGGGCCGGAAACCGTTCCAACACCGAGTGCTCGCGGCGTTTGTCGGGTCGTCGGCGGGCCAGCCGGAGATGCTCACTCACCGTCATGGACGGGAAGAGCCCTCGGTCGTCGGGGACGAAGCGCATGCCTCTGCGCGCCATTCGGTAGGGCCGCCTGCTGTCGACCGGCTCGCCCAGGACCGTCACCCGTCCACTCATCGTGGGGAGCACACCGGCGAGCGACAACAGGGAGGTGGTCTTTCCTGCGCCGTTGGGCCCCAGGATCGAGAGGACTTCACCGGCCGAGACCGAGAGGTTCACGTCGGCGACCGCGACGACGCCGTTGTAGCCGGCGGTCAGGGACTCTGCCGTGAGCACGGGGTCTTCGGCGGGGACAGAATCAGCCATGAGTGGTCTCCATCGGTGCACCCAGATATGCAGCGATCACGGCGGGATCCTTTCTGGCCTGGTCCGGAGTTCCCGAGAAGATGACCTTGCCGAATTCGAGGACGTAGATGCGATCGCACACGCCCAGTACGAGCGACATGTCGTGGTCGATCAGCAGTGCACCGGGCCCATCCCGCACGACCGCCCGAATGCGTTCGGCGAACTCGACACTCTCCTGACTGTCGAGGCCCGCAGCGGGCTCGTCGAGCAGAAGGACACGACAATTACCCACGAGTGCCCGTGCGACACCGACGAGTTTCTGTTGCCCGAGCGTGAGATCCCGTGCGAGAGTGTCGCCGACATCGCCGAGCCCCACCGACCGCAGGGTCGCGTCCACGACCTCGTTGCTTCCGCCCCGCCGACGCCCGACCAGGTCGCGCCACAGTGTTGCAAGACCGCCCGGCCGCATTGCGGCGATCACATTCTGGTTCACGCTCAGGTTCGGAAAGAGCTCACCCGACTGCCACGTGCGTGAGAGACCGGTGCGACGACGCTGATGTGGCGGAAGGCCGTTCATCGGACTGCTGTCGACGCTGATCGTTCCCTCGTAGTCGATGAATCCGGTGACCGCGTCCACGAACGTCGTCTTACCGGCACCGTTCGGTCCGATCAGGCCGACGATCTCACCGGGATGAACCTCGAGCGACACATTCTCGTTCGCCACGACACCGCCGTAGCGCACGGTGATGTCCTGCGCCGACAAGCCGCCCCGTACCTCATCCGGCGATCCGGAATCAGGCCGCGGAGAATCAGGTTGTGCGGAATCGGTTTCCGTGGAGTCAGGCATCTGCCACCGCCACCTTCCCGTGGTCGACCTCGTCACCGGTGTCGGATACCGGAGAATCTGTCGCGGCCGCTGGGCCGCGCAGCCTGGCACGTAGCAGTGCGCTGACTCTGCCGGCCTCACCGGCGATTCCGATCGGATTCATGATCGCAGTGATGATCAGCGCGATCCCGGAGATCAGAGCGTAGTAGTCGCCCAGGTCGAAGATATTGTGCACCAGCACGTAGACGATTCCCAGCGGACCGATGATGCCAGCGATTGCCGCGCCACTGAACGAGGTGATGCCGCCGAGATACGCAACCGCCAGCACCTGCAGTCCGACGAACACGGTGAACGACTCGGCCGAAAGTTGACCGGCGCTGTATCCGATGAGACAGCCCGCGACACCGGCGATGAACGCGGACAGCCCGAACCCGATGAGCTTGGTCAATCGGACGTCGATTCCCGCGGCCGCGGCGGCCCGCTCGTTCGCCCGCACTGTGAGGAAGGCGCGCCCGGTGTCGCCCGAGGCGATCCGCATGAACGCCCACACCACGATCGCGGCCACGACCAGGACTGTGAACGAGAACGACAGACGTGCGATGTCGCTGCCCTCGCGCACACCGAGGTTCAGGCCGAACAGCGTGGGATTCGCGATGGGATTCCCCGACGGCGGCGTGAGACTGTAGTTGTTGAAGATGAACCGCTCGATGGCCAGGGCTGCCGCGATGGTCACGATGGCCAGCTGTGCACCACGAATCCGGAAGGCAGGCAATGCCACCAGCATGCCGAGCAGGGCTGCCACGAGTGAGCAGAAGACGAGCGCAATCGGGAACGGCATGCTCCAGTTCGTCGTCACCTTGGAGAGCGTGAATCCCGCTGCACCCGCGAACGCCGCCTGGGCCAGCGAGATCTGCCCGAGGTAACCGGTGATGACCACATACGACAACGCCAGCAGCATCAGGATGATCGAGTACGTCAGACCGAATCGGTAGGTGCCGGACGACACCGCGAGGAGCACACCGGTCACCACGATCACGAGTGCGGCGGGGATCGGACGGAAGCGAGGCACCACAACGTCCGGCAGCTTGATGGCCTGCAGTGAACCGCGCGAGGGCAACCGTCCCCCGAAGACGAACAGTACGACGATGACCACGACGAACGGCACGACCTGATCGACGCCGGACTGCGCCCACGTGGGCCACCAACTCTCACCGGCGAGCAGGTTGAGCACCGACTGGAACGCCCCGAGCACCAGCGACGCGATCACGATCGTCGCGACGGATTCCATCCGCGCGACCAGGAGCACCGCGAGCGCCGGAACGACGAGCAGGGAATAATTCAGCGGATTGAGGCCCGTCAGGGATGCCCCGAGCAGGACACCGACCGTGCTGACCACCGAGGCCATGACCATCGCGATCGCTGCGAGCCGATCCGGTGAGAACCCCAGAAGCGTGGCGCCCCGCTCATTCTCGGCTGCCGCACGAGTTGCTGCGCCGGCTCTGGTGAAGCGGAAGTAGGCCCACACCAGCACCGAGAACACGGCCATGATCGCGACCATCACGACCTCCGCCGACGACACCGATGTGCCGAACAGCGAGATCGACCCGGAGGGAATCATCGATTCGATCGGGATGCTGTTCGGCCCGAACCTGATGACCACCAACGCTTGGACGGTGAGCATCAGCGCGACGGAGACCACCACCTGGGCCAGGGCCGGTGCACGACGTACCGGCCTGAACACCAGGTAGTGGGTCACGACCCCGAGCAGGACAGCCATCACGAGGCCGATTGCCAAGGCAACAGGTACCGACGGCGCCTCGTCGAACTCGATACTGCCGATCGGCAGGACCAGGGTGCCGTCGATGAGCAACTGCGCGTACACGTACGCGCCCCACATGGCGGTCGCACCTTGCGCGAAGTTGATGATCCCCGTCGAGCGATAGACGAGGAGCAATCCGTTGGCGAGGCCGATATACACCGCGGCGAGGCCGAACCCCAGGACGATGAACTGCAGATACGTGCTCATGCGCTACTCCGTTGCGTGTATGTCGTCAACGAGGTCGAATGGCCTCCTCGAGCACGGTGGTGCCATCAGGAGGTGGGCATCAGCGAAGGATCGAGATCGATGTATCCGGCTTCCTCCACCGACCGGAGCGTTCCGTCCTCCTGCACTTCGAAGAAGATCGCCTGTGCATTGCACGTGGTAGCCACACCCGGCCACTGCTGCCCGTCGCAGGTCACGGACGGGCCGGCGAAGGTCGGGAAGTCCTTCAGTCCCTTGAACGCGTCGGTGACGGTAGTTGTGGTGATCTCCTCCGACCCGGAAAGGATCTCCGCGATGTTGACCAGCGCTGCGAATGTGTAGATCGACCGGGAGGAGAGCTCGTCGCCGTATCCGACGGCATCCATGGAGTCCGCGAAGATGTCCAACTGTTCCTGGACCTCGGCGGGCGCGGAGTCCTTGGCGAGAGGTACCCACAGTCGGGGCTGGGTGACGATGCCTGCGGCATCGGCTCCCATATCGTCGATGAACTGTGAGCATGATCCGGCCAGGATCGTGTCGTCGTAACCCTGCCGGCGCAGGGCCTGGAACAGGCCGGTGCAGCCGTCCTCGGGGAGGGCGATGACGCCGGCCATATCCGGGTCGTCGGAAAGTTGCGTCGCTGCCACGACATTCAAGTTGGCGCCCGAAGCCGGCGGGTACTGGACGGCGACGTCGATCCCCATCTTGTCGGCGATCGGCATGATCAGATCGTCGACGTACGCGTGGGAAGTGGGCGACTCGTTGACGGCGAGCGAGGCCTTCGTCTTCCCCATGGTGTCGAGCACCGACATGCTCGAGAGCGCGGCGAACGACACCGGCCCGGTGAAGTAGAACGCTTGCCCGTACTCGGCGGAATCCGCGACGAACGATCCTGCGAGCGTACCGACGATAGGGATCTCCGCCGACGCCAGAATCGGCACCGCCGCCCCCATGCTCTGGTCGACCGCGTCGATCACGAGCGGAAGACCCTTCGAGACGAAGCCGTTGGCGCAGCTGATCGCGGTCTCGGGGCTGCCGTCGCCACCGCACACATCGACTTCGAGGGGACGCCCGTCGATACCACCGAGCACCTCGTTGACGTAATGCACGCCGGCTTCGAGCCCGTACGCTGTCTGCGGATACGCGGACGCGCCCTTGATCGGTGCCAACGCGCCGATGACGATCGGCTCACCGCTGGGAGTGGCCCCGGCACTGCTGTCCCCGCCGTCGGAGCTGCATGCCGACAGGGCAAGTGCAGCAACCGCAGCGATGACGCCGATATGTCGCTTCTTCACGTGTACGTCCCACTTTCTCGAATCAGTCGCGGGAGGAGACAGAATGGTTGGGCAGATACGGAACGAGACCGGGTTCGGGCCGGACCCCGAACGAGCGCAGCGCGGTCGCGAGCATCGAGTAGCAGCCCACGGTGAACACGACATCCATCAGCTGCTCACGGTCGAACTTGCCAGCGAGCACAGCCCACGTATCGTCGCCGATCGCGCCGCCGACGATCAGCTCGTCGGTGGCGGTCAGCAGTGCCCGCTCGATCGGTGACCAGCCGACCGTGTCGGGTCCGTCTTCGATGCGGGCGATCTCGTCGGCGGTGATGCCCGCTCGCTCCGCGAGGATGACGTGTTGGGCCCATTCGTACTCTGCGCGACGGAGGTAGGCGATACGAAGAACGAGAAGCTCCCGGTGCCGGACCGACAGGGTGGAGTGCGCCAGCAGGTGCCGGTTGAAGCTCAGGAACGCCATCGCCAGCGAAGGATGCTGCGCCAGGGTTCCGAGCAGGTTCGTCCCGGGCTGCCTGTTGTCTTCGTCCGAGGTGCTCGCTACGGCCGATCGGAAGCCGTTGATGTACGTTGCGATCTCTTCGGTCCAGTCGTCCTCGGGAAGAGGGGGTATCCGGGACATTGTGCGGAGGTGTCCTTTCGATTCGGGCGGCGGGCAGGTCAGGTATTGCGTCCACCGTTGACGCCGATCATCTGCCCGGTGATGTAGCCGGCTTCGTCGCTCACCAGGAACGCGCATGTAGCGGCGATGTCCTCGGGCCGCCCGATCCTGCCCACTGGCGTCTTGGCGGTCTGAAGATCGAGATCGACGAAGCCCTTGGCGACGGTGTTCCGCAACATCGGGGTGTCGATGAAGCCCGGCGGAATCGTGTTGACCGTGATCCCGAGTTTGCCGAACTCGAGCGCCAGGCTCTTCGTGAGCCCGACGACGCCGGACTTCGCGGACACGTAGGGGGAGAGGCCGGGGGAGCCACTGTGCACGCTCGACGACGAGATGTTGACGATGCGTCCCCACCCCTCGTCGATCATGTCCGGAAGCACGAGCTGGCAGCAGTCGAATGCTGCGGTGAGGTTCACGGCGAGTGATCGCTGCCACGCGTCGGCGGTGATGTCGAGGAACGGTGACGGAACCGACATCCCGGCGTTGTTGACCAGGACCGTCGGACGAGCCAGCCGTGCTCGCACGTCCTCGACGGCCGTTTCGAGTGCACTGCGATCGGTGACATCGACCTGCAGACCGACGGCCTTGCCGCCCCTGTCTGCGATCGACGCGGCGACGGATTCGGCCGCGTCACCGTCGAGGTCGAAGATGGCGACCATGTTGCCGTCGGCGGCGAGGCGCCGGGCAATCGCCTCGCCGATTCCGGAAGCGCCACCGGTGATGATCGCCGTGCGGTCGGTCACTGGATCGGCTCGGTTCCGATGAGGGTCGACCGGTGCATTCTGCGGGGCTTTTCTCGGTCGAACGTGCAGGCTCGGTGCATGAGCCCGGTGTTGTCCCAGATCACCGTGTCGCCCACCGACCAGCTGTGCCGGTACACCAGATCCGGGGCGGTGGCACGCCGTTCGAGATCGCGGAGCAATGCTCGACCTTCGTCGATGTCCATCCCGACGATATGGGACGCCGTGGCGCCGAATACCATCGAGCGCCTTCCGGATTCGTGTTCCCACACGAGCGGCAGCTCACGGGCGGCGCGGGAGGCCCACTCTGCCACCTGATCCTCGGTCGGGTTCGGATAGGTCAGGCGCTGAATGGCCTCGAAGGTGTGGACGACCCGCAACGTACCGAAGTACTCCTTCTCCTCGTCCGACAGTGCATCGTAGGCGGCGTAGGTACTCGCGAACTCGGTCTCGCCGCCCTGCGCTGCCGTGACGTGAGCGGTCAGAACCGACGCTTTTGCGGGAATAGCGTCCAGAGCGCCGTCGATGTGCCAGTAGTCGTTGCTGGCGAAGTATTCCTTGTTCGGGTTGTCCGGCTCGAAACTGATCTCCATGACCTCCGGGATCCGGTACTTGGGGAACAGTGCGAGCTCACCGAGTCTGCGGCAGAACGCGACCTGCGCCGGATCGTCGATGTGCAGTTCTCGGAACAGGATGACGCTGTGTTGTTCGAGCAGGTCGAGAAGTGCAGCGGGGAGCGCGTCATCGGTGAGCAGACGATCGACGTCGACCCCCGTCACCTCGACACCGACGAGGTCTCCGAGCTTCTTGGTAGCAAGCGTGTGCATGTGGTCTCTCCTCGATGCGCCCGCGTCAACTCGGGATGTTCGGCTGTCGGACGTTGGTGAGTGGGCGGGTGTAGGACGGATCTGTCGTGCTGCGTGACGGTGCACCGTTGGCGAAGACGTCGGGGACATCAGAGAAGGGAATGTCCATTGACGGAACCATGCCGGACCATTCGATGATGTTGGTGCGGAGGGCTATCCGCCACTCGCCGTCGCGGCGTTCGAGGCGGTCGATGTACCGTCCGCCCGCAATCCAGTTGCTGTCGTCGACGTTCCGGGCGGCGAACAGGTAATACGTTTCGGTATGGGCAGTATCGCCGTCGAGATCGCAGGTGTGGTTCAGCAGATTGTGGTGGGTGGCCTTCTGTCCCTGCGCGTGCATCGCGGTGGACCAGTCGTAGAGGTCGACAGGGCCACCGACGAAACTACCTGCGGCGATCGTCGCGTCGGTGTGGAAGGCGGAGAGGAACAAGTCGCGATCGAATCGGTCCATTGCCCGGCTGAAGCGGGTCAGCGTATCGAGGATCTCCTGGCGATCCAGAAGGGCCTCGAGCTTGGCGACCCTGTCGGACGAGAGGGATGCCACCGGCGTGCTCATGATGTGCTCCGTTGCAGTGAGGAGGAAGGGGAGGGGGCCGGCCCGACACCGAGCCCTGAACTATCTGCTCCCGCGATCGGGGACCAGATCGGTTCGCCGCGGGTCGATCGAAGTGAGGGGATCTCGCGGCCGTCGATATCTGTGACGCCGTACTCCTCCGCCAGTTCGGCGGTGATGAAGGTGCCGCCCGAGCGGCTCATGATTGCGGGATCCTGTGCGAGAGCGGCGATGACGCGACCGGCGAACTCCGGTGAGCAGCCGTTCTCGGGGCGGGTGGCGGCGCCCTCCGTGAGTCCGGGAATGGCCGCCAGGTTCCGCTCGGCGCGCTCCGTGAAGGTCAGGCCCTGCCAGATCGACACGGACGCCACGTCGTACGGTTGCAACTCAACGGCCATGTCGCGTGCCATTCGATCCACCGCGGACTTGGCCATCCCGAAGAGGACACCGTAGGTGTACGCCACACCGGTGTACCCGGAGACGGCCACGATGAGTCCCGACTTCTGGGGCGCCATGATCATGGCAGCGTGCCGCGCCGCCACGAAGTTCGATCGCACACCGACATCCACCATCTCCCAATTCGACAGTGGCTTCTCCCAGAACGGCTCGGGATCGGTCAGGTCGTCGGGGAGGGAGAATGCATTGTTGACCAGGATGTCGAGGCGGCCCTGCTCGCGTTCGACGCGCTCGAAGAGCGCGGCCACCTGCTCATCGTTCGCGTGATCGATCTGGACCGCAACACCTGTGCCTCCGCGGCGATCACACTCCGCGGCGGTGTCGCCGACGGTGCCCGGAAGTGGGTGCGAGCCGGGTGCTACCGTGCGTCCGGTGACGTAGACCGTGGCGCCGTGCTCCGCGAGCGCAAGGGCGATGCCCTTACCGATCCCGCGGCTGGCACCCGTGACAACGGCGACCCTGCTCGACAGCGCACCCATTCCCGACTCCTGACTGTGTTGTGAGTTATTTCTGTATCGCGAAGGGGCCGGTGCCGAAGAAGGTCTCGCTGTGATCACCGGTGGCCTTGCCTGTGAAGTGGTCACCGCTGAACGGGGTGCCCATGAGGCCCTGCGACCAATCCGCGGACACACCGTCGTCGCGGGACCAGTCGTAGAGCATGGTGCGCTCCGCAATTCGCCACTGCCCGTCGCGCTCTTCGAGACGGTCGAGGTAGCGCCCGCCGAGCACCGTGTCGCGCTCTTCGGTTCCCACGTCGACGCGGTGGTACGCGGTGACATGGGTTTCGGCCAGGGCTGTGTTGCCGTCCAGTTCGATGTGCGTCTGCCCGAGCAGGTGCTGGGTGACCAGCACGGCGGGAGACCCCGGGACCACCCACGCGAGGTAGTCGTCGAACGAGCCGGCGAAGATCCCGAAATCCACGATGGCGTCCGGCCAGAACGAAGAACTGACCGCCTCGCCGTCTCGACGGTCCTCCCCGCGCGCGAGGCGCACGATGCACGCTCGGACCTCGTGATGCGCGAGGAGAACCCGCATGTCGGCGGCACCCATGCTAGCTGCCGTCCTCGGGAGAGTAACCGAGAATGCCCTTGATCTCGAGGTAGTCGTCGAAACCGAATTCGCCCCACTCACGCCCGTTTCCGCTCTTCTTGTAGCCCCCGAACGGTGCCCCGAAGTCGAACGCGTCATTGATCGCAATGTTTCCAGCGCGGATCCGTCGCGCCACGTTTCGGGCCAGCTCGAGATCCGCGCCCGCCACGAATCCGGCCAGTCCGTAGTCGGTGTCGTTCGCAATCTCGATCGCGTGGTCGATGCTGTCGTAACCCAGAATCGTGAGGACCGGGCCGAAGATCTCCTCGCGGGCGATCGTCATGTCGTTCTTGACATCGGCGAAGACGGTGGGCTGCACGAAGTAGCCGGTGGTCAAGCCCTCGGGCCGCCCGACACCACCGGCCACGAGGTTCGCCCCCTCGTCGATACCCTTCTTGATGAGACCTTGAACCTTCTCGAACTGGGCCTTCGACACGACGGGACCGATCGCGGCATCGCCGGTCGGGTCGCCCACGGTCACCTGCGATGCCGCCTCGCGTGCTGCGGCGATGGCTTCCTCCATGCGCTCCCCAGGGACCAGCATTCGCGAAGGAGCACTGCAGGTCTGGCCCGAGTTCATCATCATCGTTGCGACACCCTTGCCGACATTCTCAGCAAGGTCGGCGTCGTCGAGGATGATGTTCGGGCCTTTTCCGCCGAGCTCCTGCGTGACTCGCTTGACGCCGGCTGCGGCATTGGCCGCGACGTCGATGCCCGCGCGTGTCGACCCGGTGAACGACACCATGTCGACATCGGGGTGCCCGGACAGCGCTCGCCCTACGCCGGGGCCGTCGCCCTGGACGAGGTTGAACACACCGGCGGGAACTCCGGCCTCGTCGAGAACCTCGGCGAAGACCTGGCCGTTGAAGGGTGACTGCTCCGACGGCTTGAGCACCATCGTGCAGCCGGTGGCCAGGGCCGGGAACACCTTGACAGCGATCAGGCTGATCGGCCAATTCCACGGCGTGATCAGGCCGCAGACACCGATGGGTTCCTTGACGACGAGGCTGCCGCCGCGCTGCTCCTCGAAGACGAAGTTCCGGAGCACCTCGATCGCGGTGGTGAGATGCCCGAGGCCGAGATTGACCTGGAAGCCGCTCGCCAATGCAGCGGGTGCACCCATTTCCTCGGTCAGTGCGGTAGCGATGTCGCCCATCCGACGCTGGTACACGTCGAGGATCTTCTCGAGCAGTGCGAGTCGCTCCTCGCGGCTGGTCGCCGACCACGCGGGGAAGGCGCGTCGCGCGGCGGCGACGGCCTTGTCGACGTCTGCCGACGATCCGAGCGACACCGTACCGGCGACCTCTTCGGTCGCCGGATTGATGACCTCGAAGGTGTCGGACTGGGCCGGATCGGTCCACTGTCCATCGATGTAGAACTTCAGATATTCACGCATGGCTACCCGGTTCTCTCGTCTGATCCTGTACGAAGTTCACTGCTGAGCGAATGTCACTGCTGGCCTTCGGCGTACCAGGTGCGGAATTCGTCGTAGCTCGGCATTTCCTCCGAGTTGGCCTTGGGATCCACGGCGACGTGGATGACGCCCGGCTTACCGCTGGCGTAGGCCCGCTTGATTGCGGGTGCGATGTCTTCGTCGCGTTCGACGTACTCGCCGTAGCAGCCGAATCCTTCCGCGACCTTGTCGAGGCGGGTTTCCTTGCTCCAGTGGACGCCTGTCTCGAGCGAGTCGTGACCGAAGGTGCGCTTGTAGACGCCGACTTCGAGACCCCAGGCGTAGTCGACACCGACGACACAGACGAGGGGAAGACCCACTCGCGCGGCCGTCTCCAGTTCGGCGATGTGGAACTGGAACGACGAGTCGCCGGTGATCAGCATCATCGGGCGCTTACCGCCGGCAGCGACACCGGCGCCGACAGCGTAGGGGAGACCGGTGCCGAGGTGCCCGAAGTTCTGGTTCCACATCACGTCGTGCGGCTTGGCCTGCGAGTAGGTCCAGCCGAAGATCGTGGTGGCGCCACCGTCGCGGACCATGATGCCGTCGGCGGGGAACGCCTTGGTGGCCTCGACGATCAGGCGAGCCGGATGCACGGGGGACATCCCGGACGGTGCGGTTTCGGCAAGTTCGGCGAGCTGTTCGGCTTCCTGCTTGATCCAGCCCTCGAGTTCGGGGGTCGGGGTACGCGGAGAATCCTTCAGGGCATCGACGAGCTGCGGGACGATCGCTCGCAGATCGCCGACCAGTGGAACATCGATCGGGCGGTTGACCCCGATGGACGTCGGATCCTGCTCGATGAGGATCCAGTTGCGGTTCGCTTCGTTCGCGACCCAGTGCCGACCACGTCCGAAATGGACGGGCTCGCCGAGTTCGGTGCCGATGGCGAGGCACAGGTCGGAGTTCACGACGGCATCGATGGATGCTGCCGAGAAACCGTACGGGAAGGTGCGGTCCTCGAGGCCTTCGATGAAGGATGTGCCGCCGGACGTCTGGATGACCGGGCATGCCATGAGGTCGGCGAGTTCCTTGACGGACGCGCCCGCCCTGGAGGTGTGCACGCCATGACCGACGAGGAGAACGGGTTGTTTTGCGGCCCCGATCAATTCGGCTGCCTTGGCGATCAGGTCGGCTCCGGCGGTCTGGCCCACGAGGCGGTACTTCTCGGGCGGGAGAACCGGGGGAGCGTCGATCTCTTCGAGGATGACGTTCTGCGGGTACTCGATGTAGACCGGCCCGGGGGTACCGGACAGTGCCTTACGCAGGCCCTCACGGATGATCTCGTCGGTCTGCTCGGGGTACTCGATGCTCGCGTGGTACTTCACGGAATTCTCGACGAGCGCCATCTGCTGGACGAACTGGATCCGGCCACGCCGAACACGCTGCTCGGTGATGCGGGCGCGTTGACCACCGAGGAAGATCACCGGCGAGTTCTCGACCTTGGCGCACATGATCGCGCCGGACAGGTTAGCGAGACCGGGGCCGAGCGTACCGATGCACACCGCGGCTTTGCCGGTCATGCGGGAAACGGCCTCCGCCATGAATCCGGCGGACTCCTCGTGGTGAGGAGCCACCACTGTCCAGCCGCGTTCCTCCGCGAGGCGGAACAGATGAACGAAGTTCGGATCCGGAATGCCGAAGAGTGTGTTGATTCCCTCGGCTTCGAAGAGATCCAGAATTCGTTCGTAGACCTTAACCGACATGTGTAGTGCCCTCCATGGCTATCGCAAAGCTTTTCGTGATGTGGTCGACGTGGCCCGACACTGCGGGCAGAATCCACGGGTCGCTCGTATCGCGGATGACATCGATGTTGTCGGCGACCTCGTCGATCGACCAGGACGGGCGATACACGCCCGGGGTCTCGGCGATGTAGACCTTCGCGACCCGGCCGGCGATGGCAGCGAACATTTCGCCGGTGACCGAGCATGACTCGTGAGCGAGCCATCCGACGACCGGCGCCGCGAGTTCCGGACCCATGGGTGGGTAAGCAGAGGTGTCGAGTCCCTCGGCCAGTCTGGTCAGCGCGGCGGGAACGATCACATTGGACCGGACCCCGTGATCCGCCCCTTCGATCGCGGCTACGTTGGACAGCCCGATCATCCCGGCCTTCGACGCCGCGTAGTTGGCGACGTTCGCGTTGCCGTAGATACCCCCGATCGACGAGGTCAGCACGATCCGGCCGTACCCGGCCTCACACATCAGCGGAAATGCCGGACGGACAACGTGGAACGCGCCTCGCAGGTGGACGTCGAGTACCGCGTCGAAATCCTCGTACGACATCTCCGACAACGACGCATAGCGATTGTTGCCGGCATTGTGGATGAGGATGTCGATGCGGCCGTAGCTGTCGAGTGCGGCCTGGACGATCGCCCGGCCACCCTCGGCGGTCGCGACGGACTCGACACACGCAACCGCCTCACCGCCGGCGGCCCGGATCTCCCGGACCACGTCCTCGGCCGGCCCCGCGTCGAGGTTCTCTCCGTTGATCGCGGCGCCGGGGTCGTTGACGACGACCTTCGCTCCGAGCGACGCGAGCAGCAGTGCATAGTCGCGTCCCAGCCCTCGTCCGGCACCGGTGATGACGGCGACACGATCGTCGAATCGAAGTGTCACTTCTCGAGCACCAGGCCTTCCAGATCGCCGGTGCTGCGCCAGTTTTCGAGCAGCTCGGTGAGCTCGTAGAATCCGCCCCAGAACGGATCGCCGAGGAACGACCGTCCGTTCGGCTCGCCCTCACTGTTGTAGTAGCCGGGCGTGCATTCCGTCGTGAACGTGCTGTTGTCGACCGAGTACTGGCGAACTGTCTGGACCCAGCCCTCTTCGGCTTCCGACGTCGGCTCGACGTGCGTGACCCCGCGAGACTGCGCCTGTTTGATGATGTACGCGATGTGGTCGGCCTGCTGCTCGAACATCAGCGTGGTGGCCGCCGTGACACCGCCCTGAACGAACCCGGTCGCGAAGTGGTTAGGGAATCCGTGCGCCATGATTCCGTGCAGGGTACGGAAGCCCTTGCCCCAGTGGTCGTAGAGCGAGGTTCCCTCGCGGCCGGTGAACGGCGCGATATCGAACTGACGCTCGAGGGCAGTGGTGATCTCGAATCCGCTGGCGAAGACGATGCAGTCGAACTCGTGCTCGACACCGTCCGCGATGATCCCCTTCTCCGTGATGCGTTCGACACCCTTCGTTTCGGACACGTCGATGAGGGTGACGTTGTCACGGTTGAAGGTGGGCAGAAACTCGTCGTTGAATACCGGGCGCTTGCACATGTTGCGGTAGTACGGCTTCAACTTCTCCGCGGTCTCCGGGTCTTCGACGATCGCCTCGACCCGCTGACGGAGCCGTTCCATCGCCTTGTAGTCCTCGATCTCCTTGAGCTCGAGGAACTTCTTCGGATCGGCGAGTGCCGCCCAGCCGTTCGTCTCGTTGAGTTTCGCGGCAAGGTTGCGCGCGACCTCGGTCCAACCGTCGCAGATGAGGTCGGGCTCGCCCGGGTTGTAGAACGCGAATGCGGCGTTGTGGAAGTTGCGCTGCCGCTCTGCCCGCCAACCGGGCTTCAGGCTCTTCACCCATTCCGGGTCGGTCGGGTAGTTGGCGCGTTCGAAGACGTACGACGGTGTCCGCTGGAAGACGGTCAAGTGCTTCGCCCCCCGCGCAAGGTGCGGGATCGCCTGGATTCCACTCGAACCCGTGCCGATGACGGCGATCCGCTTGTCGCCGATCTTGTCGAGTCCACCGTGGAGGTCACCGCCGGTGTAGTCGAAGTCCCAGCGGGCAGTGTGGAAGGTATGGCCCTTGAAGTCCTTGATGCCCGGGATGCCGGGGAGCTTCGGCCGGTTGTACGGGCCCTGGCACATCACGACGAAGCGAGCGAGGATCTCGTCGCCGCGGTTGGTACTGATGCGCCAGCGCTTGATCTCTTCGTCCCACTCCAGCGACCGGATGAGGGTGTGGAAGATCGCGTGGTCGTAGAGCCCGAAGTGCTTGCCGATGCGCTGGGCGTGCTCGAAACATTCATCGCCCTTGGAGAATTTCTCCTTGGGCATGTAGCCGGTTTCCTCGAGTAGCGGTAGATAGCAGTATGCATCCGAGTCGATCTGGATTCCGGGATAGCGGTTCCAGTACCAGACGCCGCCGAAGTCACCGCCGAGCTCGATTATCTTGTAGTCCTCGACACCTTGTTGCTGGAGCCGGTGCGCGGTGATCAGGCCGCTGAAGCCACCACCGAGGATCACCACCTCGATCTCGCCGGTGATCGGCTCGCGTGGTTCCACCGGGAGGTGCGGATCTCCTGTGTAGAACTCTTCGAATTCATCGTCGGCCTCGAGGTATTGCTGCTGGCCGTCGGAACGAAGACGCTTGTCGCGCTCGAGGAGATACTTCCGGTGCAGGGCTTCCTGATCGACCTCGGGTGTCTGCGTTGGGGCGCAGGGTTGCATGTGAATGTCCTCGGTTAGTGGGGGTTCGGGAGTCAGGCGAGATCGCGAGGAGCGCCGGTGCCCATGTAGGTGGCCAGGTTATGGTGAAGGTTGACGACGCTGCGTTCGCGATACGGGTTGGGGACCGGACCCGAGAAGCCCCGGGTCTTCATGCCCTTCTGCACCGCGGACATGTTGTGGAAGTCCTGCGGAAGCACCGTGCGCCAGCCCGGATCGTCCGGCGGGGTGAACTCCCACTCGGTCTGGGGCTCCTCGCCTGCCGGGAAGAGTTCGTACACTGCCGCTTCGAAGATGCACTTGTCGGGATCGTCGCCGTACGGGCGTGCGCTGTAGCAGAGCATGTTGTTCAGGGCGTGGCCGATCTGGAAGTTCGGGAAGATCTGCCACGCGGTACCGCTCTTGGCGACGATCTCGGGCGGGACTGTCGGCCAGATCACGCCGCGCTCGGCGTCGTCGCGACGAGCGGAATCGAGCCAGTGGCGTAGGACCTGTTCGGGAGGGGTGCCTTCGGGCAGTTCGTCGACGAGTCGCTGTGCAGCGTCGACGAGGGTCCGCGTGGTGTTGGTGTTCGCGTTCTCCCACGTGAAGTTCTGCATGTCGATCGTCGCCTTGCGAGCGTCCGGCCCGCTGCCGATCCGGAGCTTGGCCTGGTTCTCCTCCATGCCCTTGGGCGCGTCGTAGCCGATGTTGCTGTGCTTGCCCTGAGCCCTCGACCAGCCGAGGAACTTGCCGAAGTTCATGAACTCCGGGTGGGTGTACGGCACGTGGTAGGTCTCCATGAACGCCTCGAGGGCGACCTTCCAATTGCAGTCGAATACGAGCCACTTGCGCCAGCGGTAGCGCATGTTCTCCAGCTGGAAGGGATCGAGGAGCGATGCAGCGGGTTCGAGGTAGTCCCGCAGAGGCTCGCAGTCCGGATCCATGTTGATCCAGATCCATCCGCCCCAGGTGTCGACCCGGACGTCCTTGAGTCGCGCTTTGTCGGCGGTCAGCTGGTCCTTCCAGTCGACCTCCTCCGCGGCGAACGTGTTGTTGCCCTCGATGTCGTAGCGCCAGCCGTGGAAGCCGCACACGAACTGCTTGGCGCAGCCACGGGCCTGACGCTGTCCATCGGGGGTGTCGACGAGGCGGCGACCTCGGTGCGAACAGACGTTGTGATAGGCGCGGATCGTGTCGGGCGACGTTCGTGTAATGATCAGCGAATCGTCCATGATTTCGTACGTGAGGTAATCGCCGACCTTGGGGATCTCCTCGACACGGCCGACCTGCTGCCACACTTTGGCCCACAGCTTGTCGCCTTCGGCGCGTGCGTAGTCCCTCGAGAGGTACGCCTCGACGCCGATCGTCAGGGGTTCGGAGAGCGGTTCGGTTGCTACGGAATCGGTTTTCTGGATGTTGTCGACAGTGTCGGTCATGAGATCCTCCTCTGAAACTGGGCTGATTCAGCGAGTGATGGCGGCGCGGAAGGTTTCGTCCTTGAGGAACAGAGACGTGTGGTCGGCACCCATATGGGTCCATTTGAGGTTCAAGCCTCCGTCGACGAGTACTGTCTGTCCCGTGACGTAACCGGAGAGGTCGGACAGCAGGAAGAGGATTGCACCTGCCTGCTCCTCGGGTGTGCCTCGCCGGCCCATCGCGATGGCCTGACGATCGCGCTCGGGGTCGGCATCGACGTATGTGCCTGAGGCAGGTGTCGCGGTGACGCCGGGTGCAATGGCGTTGACCCGGATGTTGTCGGTGGCGAGTTCGACTGCCATGGTGCGTGTCGCGGCGACGAGCGCCGCCTTCGCGGTTCCGTATGCGATGTGGAACGGTGCGGTGTTCATACCGCTGATCGACGAGATCGAGACGATCGAGCCCGGCAGCGAGTTCTTCTTCAGCTCAGCTGCGACCGCCTGGCTCATGAAGAACATCGTTTCGAGGTTCTGCGTCATCAGGGCGCGCCAATCCTCCCGCGTCACCCGGGTGGCCGGCATCCAGGTGGCAGGTGCTGCGCCGCCGGCGACGTTCACGAGCCCGTACAGGTTGCCGTCGGTTCGGCGGGCGGTGTCGAGAACAGTGGCGATACCGTCGTCGGTCGATGCGTCCGCTGCAACAGGAACTACCGAAAGACCCTCGGAAACAAGAGGTTCGATGTGTTTGTTGAGGTTCTCTTCGGAGCGGCTCACAGCGATGACGGTGGCTCCTGCCTGCGCGACCGTGCGGGTCACCGAGGTGCCGATGCCACCGCCTGCCGCTCCCGAGACGATGACGATACGACCGGTGAGATCGAGGAAATCGTTGCTCATCGGATGCTCACTTCCCTTCGCGGATCGCGAGGACGCTGCCTTCGGCGTCTGCGGAGATGTAGAGGGTGCCGTCGGGGCCCGCGGTGATTCCGGCGAAGGGCCCCTGTGGACCGGCAAACGGAACGAGACCCTTCAGTGGCTTCGGGGTGATCCCCTCGGGTGCGCCCACGGGCAGATGGCGTGCGATGACCTGCTGGGCCTTGGTCTCGAGATCCACACTGATCAGCGTCTTGGCGTCGACGTCGACGACGTAGAGCTTTCCTCCGCGCACCAGGATTCCCTGTGGCCGCTCGAGACCGTCGACGAGGGTGTCGATGCCGGCGCTCGTCACCGAGATGATCCTTCCCGCTCCGGCTTCGGAGACGAGGAGAGTGCTGTCCGAGGTGAATGCAAGCCCCGTCGGGTCCTGCAGACCCGCCGCCAGCACCTCCGCCTGCCCGGATCCGACGGAATGGACCTTGCCCGTGCCGATATCTGCCACCGCAACGGTTCCGGTGGCGGACACTGCCACGCCGTAGGCCTGTTCGAGCCCGCCGAACAGCAGCTCGCTCTCGGCGGCGGCGGGCCGGTACCGCGAGACCGTGGTATCGCCGGCGACGATGAACTCGCCGTCGCCGACCGAGGTGATGCCCCGGATGTACCCGGGCCATCCGGGATGGAAGAGCATTGCGACGGTGCGAAGTTCGCCGCTCGCCTCGAGTGCGAGCAGGAAGGTGCCGTCGGCGACGTAGAGTGTGCCGTCCGTTCCCACGGTCAGGTCCAAGGGCCACGTGAGGCCGTCTGCGAGCGCGGTCTTCGTCTCGCCGCCGCCGAGGACCTCGGTGATTTGGCCGGTGAAGCTCGAGACGAACAGGCGGTCGCCGATGAAGGTGAGATTGTCGAGACCCGATCCGATATCGGCCAGCACGGTGCTGTCGCCGGTGCGCGGGTCGATTCGGAGTACCTGTCCGGAGCCCACCTGCGGGGAGATGATGTAGCCCTCGGAGTCGAACTTCAATGCGACCGGAACACCGAGATCGCCGGCGACGCGTTCGGGTTCGCCGCCGTCCGGATCGATACGCCAGATGTCGTTGGTGCCGAGCGCTGGGTAGTACAGCTTGCCGTCCGGGCCGACCTCGAGGGCGTTGGGCAACTGGAGACCCTCGACGAGCACCTTCGGTGCGCCGCCGTTGAGGTCGATTTCCATCAGGCGTCCGTCGGGGCGGCACTCGTCGACGAAGAGCCGGCCCTGATGGAAGGTGATGCCGTTGACGCCGGGGAGGTCGTCGCGCAGCAGGCGCGTGCTTCCGTCGTCGGAGCGGATGCTGACTCGTCCGTCGTAGTACTCGGTGATGTAGAGCTCCCCGTCGGGGTGGAAGGCCAGGTCGTCGGGGGCGACGATGTCGCTACCCTTGGGGCTGATGGTCTCCACTGCGCCGTTGTCGGGATCGAACGCGCTGATCTGGCTACCGGCCACCTGCGCGACGTAGATGCGACCGTCTGCGCCGGCTCGGATGCCGTTTGCGCCGAACAGGCGGCTCGGGGGAGTGAGTCGTTTGAGACTCCACCCTTCGGCGAGGTGTGTCGTTGGACCTGTGTAGCGCGACCCTTGCGTCAAGGTAGGTCTCCTCCTGTGTGAGAACGCGGATCCGCACTCAGCGAGAACGTTGTTCCGCAGTGTTCGAGAGGGAGTGACTCCGGTTTATGGGTCTATGTCCGGTTCTCATGGGTATTTAGTGATGCAAGCCACTCCCGAGTGGTGTCTGGCAGTTAATCACGAACCGGCCAGCGCTACAAGTATTGTTATCCTTGTAAGGATTGAGCTAGGCTGGTCTGATGTGAAGAGAATCACGTTCTCGTGAGTGTGCGCCCCGTGGAGTGGGTGGGCAAGGCGTCGGCGTCGGTGTAGAGCGGAACGGCCGGGCTCGGTCAGGAGACCGAGCCCGGCCGTTCTCGGGGCAGCAGTGCGGGGCGGGGTGCCCCGGAGTCAGTTCCGTGGGCGTTGGCGTGCAGGGAACGTGTTGCGCGTCATTGCCGCTGACGCGTTGACGATGGTGTCGCCGAACCGGTCGAGGACGAGCGTCTGGGTTGCTGCGAGGTGGGAGCGTGCGAGTCGTTCGGCTTCGGCCACGCGCCCGTCGGCGATTTCCTTGACGATGCGGCGGTGTGCGTGGACGGCGTCTTCGGCCTTGCCCTCGGACGGGTACTCGCCGCGGCGGGTGAGGGCCTCGGCCCAGGCTTCCTCCTGCGCGGACCACAGGGCGACGTAACTGCGCACTGCGTAACGGATCGTGGCATTCGGCGTGAACGAGACGATCAGATCGTGGAACTCGCGGGCGGCCTGCGTGAATGCGACTCCGTCGCCGACGAGTTCGGCGGAGGCGTCGATGGATGCGTTGAGGGCCGGGACGACGATCTCGGCGCGGTCCGGGCGCTTCGCGCACTCGGTGACGCACATCGGCTCGAGTAGCTGGAGACCGGCTGCGAGATCTTCGAGTGTGACCCGGCCGGCCTGAAGCGAGAGCCCGAGGTGGTACGCGGCGGAGAATTCGTCGGGGCGATGCACGTCGGCGCCGCCGACGTTGCCGCGGCGTACAGTGACAAGTCCTTCGGTTTCCAGAATGCGGAGGGCTTCTCGCACCGAGGGGTAGCTGACGCCGAAGTCCTTGACCAATTGGTCCTGTGTCGGCAGGCGGTAATCGTCATCGGAAAGAATGTGGTCGCGTAATTCGTCGGCGACGGTTTCGGCGATACGGCGCTGTGGCACTCGGCCACGCCGCGGGGTCGTCAAGAAACTCGCCTTTCACGCATGGGTTGCAGTCTAACGACAGGGTGTCTTTTCTTCCAAGTATTGAGAGGTTTCAAATTGGCAAGCATTGCTATCCTTGTGAGGATTGACGTAATGTCCGGGCATGGACTTCACGATGGGTGGTGCCGCCCCTGAACTCCGGGGTGAGCTGCGCCGGCTGGTGCATGAGCACGTCCCCCCGCATTTCCTCGGAGCATTCACCGACGACCCGAGTGATCTCGAAGCGGCGCAAGCGTTCTGCCGCCTCCTTGCGGACAGCGGGCTGTTGTGCATGACGTGGCCCGAGGAATTCGGCGGACGTGGTGCATCGATCTGGGAACAGACAGTGGTGCGAGAGGAGATGTGGGCGCACCATGAGCCCCGCGGCGCGCAGTACATGGGCGTCAATTGGGTGGGTCCCACGATCATGCGTCACGGAACCGCGGAACAGCAGGACATTCACCTTCCGCCCATTGCGCGTGGCGAAGTGATCTGGTGTCAAGGATTCAGCGAACCCGAAGCCGGCTCCGACCTCGCGTCGTTGCGTACCGCCGCGCGCCGGGACGGCGACGGCTGGCTCATCTCCGGGCAGAAGATCTGGACGTCCTACGCCACGATGGCGCAATGGTGCTTCCTGTTGGCCCGCACCTCCAACAACGGGCGGAAACAGCAGGGACTCACCGTCTTTCTCGTCCCGATGTCCGATCCGGCCATCGAAGTCCGCCCGATCCGGGCGATGCTGGGCCCGCACCATCTCAACGAAGTCTTCTTCAACGACCTCCGCGTCACCGATGCCGATGTACTCGGCACGGTCGACGAGGGATGGAAGGTCGTGCAGGAAGTACTCGCGTACGAGCGCGTGGGCATTGCCCGATACGCCCGCTGCGAGCGCCTGCTGCAGGCCGCACCGTCGGTCCTCGGTGCGCGATGGGACGACCTGCCGGGAGAACTGAAGGCGCGGTGGGCGCGAATGCTCACGCACTGCCGTCGCGCACGGCTGCTGGCGTACCGGGTGGTGTCGATGCAGAGCGGAGGCGCTGTCCAGCCCGGCGACGCCGCGGCGTACCGGATCGCGGTGACGACTCTCGATCAGGACAGCGCTGAGGTCCTCACCGAGATCGCCACGTATGCGACGCCACCGAGCGCCGACACCAACGATTTCGACGACGACACCGCCAAGTGGTTCCGCCGCGCGGTCGAAGATCACTGGCGCTACTCACAGGCAGCCACGGTGGCCTCCGGCAGCATCGAGATGCAGCGGATTCTCTTGGCCCGAGCCCTCCTGGCGGCATGATGAACACTGAACTGAGCAAAGAAGCAACCGACTACGGGCGCGAAGCGCTCCGTGCTCTGGAAGCCGCGGGGGGCGACGATCTCGCCCAGCTGATCGAAAGCGATCCCGATCACCGCAGAAACACCGTCGAGCCGACACTCGGTGAGCTCGGCGCCTGGGAGCTCGATCCCCGCGGAGATGCGGACGAACTCGAAGCGGCCGCAGCGCTGTGCCGCAGCGTGGGTTTCTGGGCGGTGCCCTATCCTGTGGCAGAAAGGCTCGCACGACCCGCAGACCTCGATGTCGATGGACTGGTCGTAGTGGACGATGCCGACCCGAAAGCGCCCATCGCGTGTCTCGACCTCCGGTGGGCCGCGGTGAGTGTCGACGGGCGGCGCAGTCTCGTGGACGCCCGCCCACCGAGCACTCCGCCGCGCATGTCGGCGTTCACCTCCCAGCTCGACCTCCGGCCGATCGACGACGACGGCGCGAAGGACCTGGCCCTCGCGTTGACACTCCCGTGCTGGACCCTCCTCGGAATGCTCGATCGGGCAATGGATCTGACCCGCTCGCACGTGCTCCTGCGCGAACAGTTCGGGGCGCCCCTCGCGAAACTGCAGGGCGTCCAGTTCCAGCTCACGGAGGCGGAGGTGGAACGAACCGGACTCGACGTGCTCGCCAAGTACACGCTGTGGAGCATCCAGGCGGGTAACGACGAGGCACTCGACGACGCCCTCGCGTTCCGGTTGGCTGCCGTCGAAGCGGCACAGATCGTGTTCCGGGTCGCGCACCAACTGCACGGAGCGAGCGGATTCTGCGACGAAACCACGGTGTCCTGGATCTCCCGATACAGCATTCCGTTGCGACGAATCCCGTGGGGACCGTCCGGAACCGTCGACGCACTGACCAAACGGATCGATCGGCGCGGGCTCACCGGCCTGTTCTCCGAAGCTCCCGAGAAGGCGATAGCTCCCGAGAAGGCGATGCTGTGAAGTACGAACTCCCGGACGCACTGACCGTCGAGTGCGAAGGCCCCGTCCGCATCGTGACGATCAACCGGCCCGATGAACTCAACGCCGTCGACAAGGACCTGCACTGGGCGCTCGCGCACGTGTGGCGTCAGCTCGCCGCCGACACCGACGCTGCCGTGGTGATCCTCACCGGAGCGGGCCGTGCTTTCAGCGCGGGTGGTGATCTCGACTGGATCATCTCGTTCCTCGACGATCCGGTCGCGCGCGACGAGAGCGTCCGGGAAGGCGCCGAGATCATCGACGAGATGCTCCGCTTCCCGCTGCCCGTGATCGCGGCAGTCAACGGGCCCGCGGTGGGGCTCGGCTGTAGCGTTGCGGTGCTGTCCGATGTGGTCCTCATGTCCGACAAGGCGTACCTGGCCGACCCGCACGTCGCAGTAGGGCTCGTCGCGGGCGACGGGGGCGCGGCCTTCTGGCCGCTGCTCACCCCCATCCTGCGCTCGCGGGAATACCTCTACACCGGCGATAGGATTCCGGCGACGACGGCCGTCGAACTCGGCCTGGCTTCGCGCGTCACTGCGCCCGACGACCTGTTGTCCGAGGCGCGACGCCTCGCCGAACGCCTCGCGGCACAACCCGCACAGGCGTTGCGTAGTACCAAACGTGTGGTCAACATGTATCTGTCCCAAGCGCTCGGCGGTCCGTTGCAGGCCGGTTTCGCGGCGGAGATCGCGACCATGCAGTCCGCCGAGCATCGCGACAGATTGCTCGCTCTCCGGGAGAATGCAGTCAACCGGGAGAATGCGGTGAGGAAGACTACGCCGAGGGAGAAGGAAGAAGCGCGATGAGTGCTGGGGCGACAAGCGTCGGAGCGTCCACACTCGAGGACTTCCGGACCTCGGTCCGCAGCTGGTGCCGCGACCATATCCCCGCAGACTGGCGCCGGGCCCAAACCGATGTCCACGACGACGAATTCGTCCGCTTCCAGAAGTCCTGGTTCCAGGAACTACGCGGAGCCGGCTTCGCCGTGCCGCACTGGCCGGAGGAATGGGGAGGCGGCATGTCCGTCGCCGAACAGGTCGTGCTGTACCAGGAACTGGCCGCCCACGACGCACCCCGACTGGTTCTGCCCTTCGTCTCGATCCATCACGCCGCATCGACGCTTCTTGCCGCCGGCACCGACGAACAACGGAACCGCCATCTCCCCGCGATCCTCGACGGCGAGATCTGGTGCCAGGGCTTCTCCGAGCCCGGCGCAGGATCCGACATGGCGGCACTCGCGACCAGCGCCCGCAAGGACGGCGACGTCTACATCGTCAACGGTCAGAAACTGTGGGCCAGCGGCGCGTTGTACGCCGACCGGTGCCTGCTGCTGGCCCGCACCGATCCCGACGCCCCGAAGCGCAAGGGCATCTCGTACTTCCTGATGGACATGCGTACCCCCGGAGTCGAAGTGCGTCCGATCAGGCAAGCGACCGGCGAAGCGCACTTCTGCGAGATATTCCTCAACGATGTCGCCATTCCTGCGACGAACCTCGTCGGACCCGAGAACGAAGGATGGCGGGTCGCGCAGGAAACACTCGGAGCCGAGCGCGGCATGACCATGCTCGAACTCACCGAGCGACTGAGTCACGGCGGGTTCCGCCTGCTCGTCGACCTGTGCACCCGACCGGGCCCCGACGGGACGACCCCACTCGACGACACTCGTGTCGCAGACAGGCTCGCCACACTCGAGATCGAACTCACGGGGCTGCGCGCATTGGTGACGGATTTCGTCGCCGCCGACCGGCCGGGGCCGGCCGACGCGTCGATCGTCAAGCTCTACTACAGCGAGTTGCTCCAGCGCATGACCGATTTCGGCACAGAGATCGCGGGTCTCGCCGCACACACGGATCTGCGGAAACCTCAGTCCAGCGGGTGGGAATCAGGGGCATGGATGCTCGATTTCATCGGCTCGTGGGAGTGGACGATCCCGGGCGGAACCAGCGAAATCCAACGCACCATCATCGGGGAACGTGGCCTCGGTCTGCCCCGCGAGCCGACAGGACATCGATGACCGACTCACTCCCAGACCTGTCCGAGTTCCACGACGAACTACGGTCCGTCGCGCGAGGCCTGTTGGCACGGTCAGGCCACGACGCGCCGGTCGACTGGGAGTCGATCAGCACGTCCGGATGGCTCGGCCTCGAAGTTCCGAGCGAATTCGACGGTGCCGACGGCACCTTCGCCGAGGTTGCCGTGATTCTCCGGGAGATCGGCCGCGCGTCCGCACGCGGGCCCTATCCGGCGGTCGCGTCACTCACCGTGGCGGCCCTCGCGCTCCTCGAATCCGGCCCCGAGCGTGAGCGTCTACTCCGCGACACAGCCTCGGGAAGCACCGTTCCGGTGTTCGTCCTCGGCGGGGAATCAGCAGGCCGGGCCCAGTTCCAGGTGGAGGTCGAGCCGCAGGGAGCGTTTCTGCGGGGCGCCGCGGCGTTCGTGCTCGACGCTCCCGGCGCAGACCGGCTCCTCGTACCGGCGCGAGAACCCGATGGCACGATCGTCGTCATCGATCTCGACCCGCGGGCGCCCGGACTCGTGGTGACCGAACAGCCGGTCGTGGACGCGACACGCAGTTTCGGCACGGTGCTCGCCGAGGGGGTGGCGATCCCGCCGGAATCGTTGTGGCGATTCCACGGTGATCCGCAGGAGGCACTGCACCGGCTGCACGACCGTGCTGCTGTGGGCGTGGCCTGCGACAGTCTCGGCTCGAGCGAGGCGATGCTCGACGCTACCGTTGCCTACGCCGGGATGCGCGAGCAGTTCGGGCGCAAGATCGGCTCGTTCCAGGCGGTCAAGCACGCCTGCGCCGACATGCTCGTCCAGGTGACGGTGGCCCGAACACTGGTCGACGCGGCAGTGCGCAGCCTGGTGTCCGAAGACCCGGAGGCGACGACTGCGACCTCGATGGCCAAGGTCTACAGCTGTGCGGCGGCCGTCGAGATCGCCGGCAAGGCCATGCAGTTGCACGGAGGAATGGGCTACACGTGGGAGAGCGGCATCCACGTGTATCTCAAGCGCGCGACGCTCAACCGCTCGCTGTTCGGCTCACCTGCTCTGCACCGGGCGTACCTCGCACAGCGGTACCGGCCCGCCTCCTGAATCCGAACGCGAGAAGCGAGAGGTCCTGCACACACTGCCGACGTGTGCAGGACCTCTCGCTCTGGTGGCGGTCGGCTATTTCTGGAGACGCTTGATGGCGAGCTCCTTGATGTCGCTCGACTTGATCTTCGCGGTGCCGGTGAGGCTGATCTCGTCGTTGTCGAAGAACAGAACCTCCCGCGGAACCTTGTAACTGGCAAGCCGTTCGCGTAGGTATCCACGAACCCCGGCGACATCGAGGTCGGCTCCTGCGTGCGCCACTATGCAGGAGACGACGACCTCCCCGAGCGTGTCGTGGGGGACACCGACCGTGCGCGCCACCTTGACCCCGGGGTACGCGACGAGTGCTTCGTCGACCTCGAGGGGAGACACGTTCGCGCCGCCGGTCTTGATGATGTCGGTGAGCCGGCCCTCCCAGTAGAGGCGCCCGGTGTCGTCGACGTAGCCGCCGTCGCCGGTGTGGAAGAACCCGTGATCGTCGACCGTCTCACTGAGCGGAGTGCCGATGTAGCCGAGCATCAACGTCGGTCCCTTGACACAGATCTCGCCTCGCTCACCTCGGGGAACGACCTCGCCGGTCAATGCATCGACGATTCGGATCGTCACTCCGGGCAACGGCTTTCCGCTGCTGCCCGCGGCCACATCGGGCGGGGTATTGGCGGGGTAACACGTACTGATCGTGAAGGTTTCGGTATTTCCGTACGCGTGGCCAGGCTCGTGCCACTCGTCTGTCACCGTGGGGTGACGTGCAACCGGGGTATTGAAGTCGACGTAGCGGAGGCTGCTCAGATCCGCCTTGTCCCAGTTCGGTGCGCCGACGAGCTGAGCCCATTGGTGCGGCCAGGCGAACGGGAAGTTCACCCGTTCTTTCTCGATGAGCTCGAGTGCTTCGCCCGGATCGAAGGTCGGTTGCAGGACCAGTGACCCACCACTGGCAAGGGTGTTGCCGAGCGCCATCGCGAAGTTCCCCGACCAGAAGTAGCCGTTCGCCGTCCAGCATCGAATGTTCAGCTCGGGCGAGAATCCGTACATCCGCCGGAATCGCCACATCTGAATGGACACCCCGCGATGCGCGCTCAGAATGCCCTTCGGCTTGCTGGTCGAACCGGAGGAGAAGAACAGCACGGCCACATCGCTGGGCTGTACTGCCGCGGCGGACGCCTCGACCAGTTCGCGGGGCTGAGATTGTCCGTGGATGAGGAACTCGTCCCACGACTCGATCGACTCGCCTTCGGCCTTCTTCCCGACCATCGCGACGTGACGGAGGAAAGGAAACTTCGCCGAATGCACCTCGGCGCTCCCGGCCGCCCCGATCTGCGGTTCCAGATCGGTCAGGGCTGCAGCGAAGTCCGTCTTCAGGACATTGCGCTCGAACAGCAGGATCTCCACGCCCGAGGTCTCGAGCATGTACTCGAGCTCCGACGGGGTCGAGAACGTGCTGAGTGTGACTGCGACGCCTCCCGCAAGGGAGGCGCCGAAGACCGCCGTGATCCACTCCGGGCGGTTCGTCATCAGCACGCCCACGCGCCCGTCCTTCGCGAGGCCGAGCCCCCGCAGTGCGCGCGCGACGTCGATCGCCCGCTCCCACAATTCGGAGTAGGTCCATCGCGTGACGCCGTCGGCTCCGTGCATCACGAGCGCTTCGCGATCGCCGTACAGCTCGGTCACCTCACGCAGGAAACCGGGCAGGGTGAGTGCTCCGAGCCCGGGTTCGTCGCTCAGCGGTGGTCCCGACACGATCGAAACAGAGTCCACCGCTTCTGCCTTCGTCTCAGTACTCATGGATGACTTCCTGTTGTCTGCGCGGTGCCGCTAGAGCGGCAGCTCGACCTCGGCGAGGGAGGACACGAGGACGGTGCCGTCCTGGTTGGTCAGTCGGAGCTTGACCTGGACGAGCGGTACGCCCCAGGTCGACATGGGCTCCTTGTCGACGATCTCGGCGTCGAAGTACGTGACATCGCCTTCGAAGGCAGGCCCGCGGAAATCCGATTTGATGTGGCGCACCATGCCGTCGAGGCCGGCCCAGTTGGCAAGGAAGTCGGTGCACCAGGCGCCCATCGTCGCGCCGTATCCGTAGGCGCGCGCCATGCCGACTTCGCCGGCCTTCTCCTCGTCGATGTGTCCGCGGGACGGGCCGACGTAAAGACCGTCGCGCTTACGCGGATCGATCTTGGCGCCTTCCTCGTCGAAGCCGAAACCTTCGACCCAGCCCGGATCCTGGTAGACCCACGGATCCTCGATGCCTTCGGGTGCCACCCACTCGAACGTGCCCCAGATGTTGAAGAGGAATGCACGGTACTCGGTGGTGAACGAGGCGATGGTGTGGGGCCCGAGGACCCGTCGGGGCAGTGTGTCGCCGATCTTCACCTCGTCGAAACGCGGAGAGATTCCGGACCGGGTGGTCAGGAGCCATTCGTAGCGGAGATTCTCGATGTCGAGCAGCTCGGCGTTGGTCCACTTCTTCTTCTCGCCGAGTTGGTTCTCGTACATCCCGCGCTTGGTGGCCTCGGCGGACAGATACCGGATGGCGGTGGAACGCTCCTTGGCGACGAGGACACCGTTCTGATTCTTGTGGACGGTGTCGCCCCGCGAGAACATGGTGGGGCCGGCGAACTTCGTCTCGGCCACCTTGTAGTCGTGGAAGCGCCGCTCCTGGAACAGCTTGTCGCCCGGGCGGACCGGGCAGCCGTAGAACCACCATTCCTCGCCGCCGAAGATGAGATGACTCTCGGGGATGCGTCCCACGCACGCCGGCGCCGCGCCGTGGCCGTAGTCCAATCCTACGGCGATCGACTGCGGGGCGATGATGCCGCCGTATCGCGAATTACGTGCGAATTCGTGATCCCAGTGGATCGGATTGGGGTTGTCCATCGCCATCACCCACCGACGGATGTCGGAGGTGCTGCACGGATCCCACAGTTGCCCGCCACCGATTGGTTTTCCGACGCGATGGTCGACGTCGGACAGGTCGAGTTCGACAGGGCTGGTGTTTTCGGACTTCTTTGTCACTGGTGCTCCTGTTATCGATTGACGTCGACGACGATGCGGCCGCGCACCGTGCCGTCCATGAGCTGGTTCGCCGCGGTGATCGCCTCCTCCAGCGACACCTCCTGGGTGATCGTGTCGAGCGTGCTCGCCTCGAGATCGCGGGACAGGCGTGCCCACGCGGTCAGGCGTCGTTCGCGCGGCGCCATCACGCTGTCGATCCCGAGCAGCGACACTCCGCGAAGGATGAAGGGCGCCACCGAGGCCGGGAAATCCATGCCCTGTGCCAGGCCGCACGCGGCGACTGCACCGCCGTAGCGGGTCTGCGCGCACGCATTGGCAAGGGTATGGCTACCTGCGGTATCGATGACGCCGGCCCACCGCTCCTTCTGCATGGGCTTTCCGGCCGAGGCGAGTTCGGCGCGGTCGATGACGGTGGAGGCACCCAGCTGTTGCAGGTATTCGGCCTCGGCTGTCTTGCCGGTCGCAGCGGCCACGGTGAACCCGGCCTTCGTCAACAGAGCGATCGCGACGCTGCCGACACCACCCGTTGCGCCGGTGACCAGGATTTCGCCCTGCTCGGGGGCCACGCCGAAGTCCACCAGGGCATCCACACACAGGCTCGCCGTGTACCCGGCGGTGCCGATCGCCATCGCCTGGCGTGCACTGAACGCGTCGGGCAGGGGGATCAGCCAGTCGCCCTTCGGACGTGCCTTCTGGGCGAATCCACCCCAGTGGGTCTCGCCGACGCCCCAGCCGTTGAGGACGACGCGGTCGCCGGCCTTCCACTCCGGGTGGGAGCTGTCGGAGACGACGCCGGCGAGGTCGATACCGGGGACCATCGGAAATTTCCGCACCACAGGGGATTTGCCGGTGATGGCCAATGCGTCCTTGAAATTCAGTGTGGAATATTCCACGTCGACGGTCACGTCCCCTTCGGGGAGTGCCGTTTCTTCAATGCTCGTGCGCGTCACCGTCTGGCCGGTTTCGCCCTTCTCGATCACTACTGCCGAAAACATCAGAAACCGAATTCCTTCCTCAGCCCACCCGGGCACGTACGGAGGTTGCGCTCGGTTCGCACGCTACTTCAATCATTACAAGGATGGCAATACTTGAATGTTGGCGCGGGAATGGTGATACTTCCTGTGATCGCCGTCACGCTCGGGCGTCTCGATTGTCCGGGCTGTCGATCTCTGTACGCCGATATCCGTTGCCGTACCTCGACCTCCGACCGTCCACGGGCATCGTCCGGGACGACCCCATTCTTGTGAGAGGCCATGATGTTTCGACACAGACGTGTACTGTCAGCAGGCGCAGCTGCGTTCGCTGCCGTCCTCCTCCTGAGCTCGTGCGGCGACTCGGGTTCGGATGGTCCGAGCGCGCCGATCGAATCGGGGGATCCGGTCGCGGGAGGCACCCTCGAGGTATTGCAGACGGGTGAGCCACGGTCGCTCGATCCCGCCGCATTGACCAACTACTGGGCATTCCAGCCCACGCTCGGCAACGCGCTGTACGGCACCTTGATGATCAACGATATCGAGAGCCTCGAGATCGACTACAGGATGGCCACCGAGTTCTCGACCCTCGACGGCGGCAAGACGTTCACCCTGAAGCTTCGGCCCGACCTCGTCTTCACCGACGGCACACCGCTCGACGCCGCCGCAGTGAAGTACAACTGGGATCGTCTGACCGATCCCACGCTGGGATCCACTTCGGGACGGTGGGCAGCGCAGATCGAGGAGACACGCGTCGAGGATCCGACCACTCTCACGGTCACGATGCGATCGGAGAACCCGCACTACGCTCAGGCGGTCGTGGGGAGTTCGCTGAACTGGATCGCGTCCCCCGCCGCGCTCGAACAGGGTCAGGCCGCATTCGACGAGAACCCCATCGGTGCCGGACCGTTCACTCTGGAATCGTGGTCACGTCAGGACGCCGTGAAACTGACCAAGAACCCGGACTACTGGGATGCGCCCAAACCGTATCTGGACAGCCTCACGATCCGCACGGTGAGCGACACCAACCAGCGCGTGAACGCGATGACCACCGGCGCAGCGGATCTCGCGTCGGAGACGAACTGGGAGAGCATCGACAAGCTCGAGAGTGCGGGCCTCAACGCGGAAGTCGTGGCGACCGGTGGCGGTCAGTTCATGGGCATGAACTTCCGGCGCGCACCGTTCGACGATGAGCGTGCCCGTCGCGCCGTGGCACTCGCCGTCGACCTCGACGCGATCAACACCGCTGTCTACAACGGACTGGGCGAGGTCCCGGAAACGCTCTTCGCCGATAGCTCACCGTTCTTCACCGACATCCCGCTCAAGGAGACCGATCCGGAGACTGCCCAGAAGCTGTTCGACGAACTCGCCGGAGAAGGCAAGCCGGTGTCGTTCTCGTTCCTGTCGTACCCGACCACCGAGAGCAGGACCCTCGGTGAGGCACTCCAGGCGCAGCTCAGCGCATTCGAGAACGTCGAGATGAACGTCGACGTGGTCGACTACCCCCAGGCTGTGGCGCGGACCGGATCCCATGACTTCGACATGCTGATTTCCTCGGCCGTCATCCAGGACCCCGACTCCCCGCTGTGGCTGGCCTTCCACAGTGCCTCGGCCGGCAACAACGTGGGCGTGTCCGATCCCGAGCTCGATGCCGCGCTCGATGCCGGCCGCATCTCGGAGGATGTCGACGAGCGTAAGCCCGCGTACAACACGGTGCAGGAACGTCTGACCGAACTCGTCCCGGGCATCTGGTACTACCGCGCCGTCCCCGGAGTCGTATGGGCCGACAACGTGCACGGTGTCGAGGTGTATGCGCTCGGATCGCCGCTGCCCGAGGAAATCTGGGTTACCGAATAACCCTGACCGCGAATCTCGGAAGTGCCTGCTGCGGGTAGTGGTCCCGATGGGGCTGGTACCCGCAGCAGGCCCGGAACTACGACAGGAGTGCAAGTGCCAGTGAGTCGACTGCACGTGTTGCCGCGAGTCGGTGCACGACGAGGGATTTCTCGACCGTTGCTTCTGGCCGTCGCGTCGGTGATGGTGGCCGCCGGGTGCGGTGGTGGGAATTCGTCGGGAGGTGGAGGCACAGGTTCCGACACGCCCGTACCCGGCGGCGAACTGGTGATGGCCATCAACGTCGAGGGCAAGACGATGGATCCGGTCTGGTGTGCCAGCAACGCATTCGAACGGTGTGTGCCCGTCTTCGGCACCCTCATACGTTACGACGTCGAGGACGAACAGTTCGTGCCCTCGATGGCGTCGTCGTTCGACTCCGAGGACGGCCGGACATGGACCTTGACACTTCGGGACGGTGTCCAGTTCACCGACGGCACCCCGTTCGACGCCGACGCTGTCGTCTTCAACTGGGATCGCATCAAGGATCCAGCGAATCTCTCGCCCTCTGCTCTGGTCGCGGCTCCGCTCACGTGGCGGGTCGTCGACCCACTCACAGTCGAAGTCGTCTCGGAACAGACGAACTTCCAGCTTCCCTGGGCATTGACACAGGGCCTCGGCATGATCGGGTCGCCGACAGCGATCACGCAGCTGGGCCCCGATTTCGGAAACGCGCCGATCGGTGCCGGTCCTTTCACCCTCGACACCTGGGTCCGGAATTCGAAAGCAACCTACACGGCCAACCCCGGTTACTGGAACGAAGGCGCCCCGTACCTCGACAGTTACGTACTCGAAGTGATCGGCCAGGACGACCAGCGTCTGAACGCGTTGCGTGCCGGCGAGATCGACATCGACTGGTCGCTGCTGGCGAAGGATGCCAAGGCGATCGAAGCGGAAGGGTACACGGTCCACAGCCTGCCCCTCGTCGGCGGAACCGGCTTGAATTTCAACCTCGAAGACCCCGACCTGAAGGACCCGCAGTTACGCCTCGCGATCCTGAAGACGTTCGACAGCGCCCAGATCAACAGCGCCGTGTACCCGGGCGACGAACCGGTCGACGCGTTCCTCTATCCGGACAGTCCCTACCGCGACGACTCGCTCGGGAAGTTCCCCGAGAAGGACATCGAAGAGGCACAGAAGCTGTTCGACGAGTATCTGGACCGCACCGGCAAGTCCGATCTGACCTTGCGTCTGAGCACATTCGCGGGTCTTCCCGCACTCGAGCAGGTGTCGCAGGTCCTGCAGTCGCAGGCACAACAGATCGACGGACTCACCATCCAGATCGACGCTATGGACTACGCCACGCTCGAAGGTGCCCTCAACGCGGGTGAGTTCCAGCTCGGGATCGCGGCCGCCCTGTCGCAGAACATGGACGGCATCTACGAGCGGTTCCACTCCAACGGCACGCGCAATATCACCGGCTACTCGAATCCCAAGGTGGACGAAGCATTCGAGACGAGTCGGGCATCACAGGATCCGGAGGCGGTCTCGGAGGCATACGAAGTGGTCAACGGGGAGATCTCCAACGACGCCCCACTGCGGAACTGGCGATACCAGACCGGATACCTCTTCACCCAGGACTACGTGAAGGACCTGATCATCACGGGCACGCCGAGTGGAGCGGGCGTCTACCTGGACGAGGCATGGGTCGACAAGTAGCCGGGGAGGCCGAGTAGCGGGGCGACGAGAGAGGAAGAGGTGATCGAAACGTGGTCGGACCCTCGATGAGGCGAAGCGCGGTGTCCGTCGGGAACTTTCTCCTGCTGGTCTGGATGGTCAGCGCGGCGGTGTTCCTGCTTCTGGAGTTGATTCCCGGCGACCCCGTCGACGCACTGGTGCCACCGGGTGCGTCCGACGAGATGCGCGAGCTCGCCCGCGAGAGTTACGGACTGTCCGACCCGCTCGTGCAGCGATACTTCTCGTGGATCGGCGGAGTTCTCCAAGGCGACTTCGGACGCTCCTTCACCACACAGACGCCGGTACTGACCTCGATCGCCGAACGAGCACCGGTATCTCTGGAACTCGCGATCCTGTCGATGCTGGTAGCGCTCGCGATTTCGCTACCCGTCGGTATCTGGTCGGCATACCGGCCCGGCGGCCGCGTCGACAGGATTGCGACAGCGCTGACGTCGGCGACACTCGCCATACCGTCGTTCGCGCTGGGAGTCCTGCTCGTCTTCGTGTTCGGCGTGCTGCTCGGGTGGCTTCCGACCCTCGGTTGGACACCCTTCTCCGAGGACCCTATCGAGCACATCCGGTACCTCATACTGCCCGTCATGACCTTGGCGGCGGGTGAATGCGTTCTGTTCACCCGCCTGCTCAAAGGCGACATGATGGCGACGCTCCAGCAGGATCACGTGCTCTCGGCGCGGGCACGCGGGCTGCCCACCTGGCGCATCCTGACCGGGCATTCGCTGCGGCAATCCTCGTTCTCCCTGATCACCGTGTCCGGGGTGGTGATCGGCCGGCTCATCGGCGGAACAGTCATCGTCGAACTGATCTTCTCGATACCGGGCATGGGCACGCTGGTCGTCAATTCCATCCTGTCGCGCGACTTCATCGTCGTGCAGGCCGTGGTTCTGCTCAGCGCGTTGCTCTACCTGCTGATCAATACCGCCGTCGACGTCGCCTACCCGTGGCTCGACCCGCGCGTGCGGAAAGTGAGTGGAACGTGACAGATCTCGTCGGGAAGGACAGTCACATCGGAGCACCCGAGCCGGGGACCGCGATCGGTGCGACCACCAGCGCGGTGCCGGTTGCTGCGCCCTCGTCTCGCCGACGCCGAGGTCGGCGACGCGAGTACGGTGCGTTGCTCGGTGCTGTCTGGATCGGACTCGTCGTCCTCGCGGCCCTGACCGCGCAGTGGTTGCCTCTACCCGACCCCAACGAGATCACCGACGAGTTCAGCGCGACTCCTGGATGGGGAGCGCACCCGCTCGGGACCGACTCGTTGGGTCGCGACACCCTCTCGCGATGCATCTACGGCGCGCGGGTGTCGATGACGGTGGCCATCGTCGGTACGACCGTGGCGATGATCATCGGAGTCACTGCCGGGATGGTTGCCGGATACGTCGGAGGCTTTCTGGACCGGGCGATCTCACTGGTCATCAACTTCCTGCTCTCGTTCCCGGCACTGATCTTCCTCATCGCACTGGTGGCCGCACTCGGTCCGAGTCTGTCGACACTGGTGCTCGGCCTAGCACTGCTCGGTATCCCCAACTTCGCGCGTGTCGCGCGGGCCAACACGATCGCCTTCTCGGAACGTGAATTCGTCACGGCGGCGAAGGCGCTCGGAGCGGGAACGTGGCGGGTACTCACTCGGGAACTGCTCGCCAACGTGATGTTGCCTGTCATGTCGCTCGCGCTCGTGGTGATGGCGACGCTCGTCGTCGCGGAAGGCAGTTTGAGCTTTCTCGGACTGGGTGTTCCCCCACCCACGCCGAGTTGGGGCGGGATGCTCGCGGCCGGACGCGAATCCCTGAGGGAATACCCCCATCTCGTACTCATTCCCATGCTGTTCTTCTTTCTCACCGTGTACTCGTTCAACAAACTCGGGGACTGGGTGCGTGGCCGGGTCGGGAAGGAGTCGTCCGTATGAGTGGTGTCGAGAGTCTCGAGAAGGAGTCCGAGGGGTCGGAGGCTACGCAGCGGGCGTCACTGCTGGAGGTGCGTGATCTGCGGGTGTGGTTCGATACGCCACGCGGCCTGGTCCGTGCGGTCGACGGCGTCGATCTGAATGTCGATGCCGGACGGACACTCGGCATCGTCGGCGAATCAGGCTCGGGAAAGTCTGTGCTGTCCCGGGCGATCATGAAGATTCTCGCGCCCAGTGCTCAGGTGCATCCGGCCAGTGAGATCCGCTTCAACGGTGTGGATCTGGCGACCGTGTCGCCGAAGAAGAACAAGCACCTGTGGGGAGTCGATCTGTCGATGGTGTTCCAGGACCCGATGACCTCCCTCACTCCGGTCATGACGATCGGGCGGCAACTCACCGAAACCCTCCGATTCCACCTCGACCTCGATCGGGCGCAGGCCAAGGCCGAAGCGATCCGATTGCTGACGTTGGTGGGGATACCCGAACCCGAAAGCCGGTTCGCTCAGCATCCGCACCACCTGTCCGGTGGCATGCGGCAACGCGTCACGATCGCGCTGGCGATCGCGTGCTCGCCGAAGCTGCTGATCGCCGATGAACCGACCACGGCCCTCGATGTCACGGTGCAGCAGCAGATCCTCGATTTTCTCCAAGACCTGCAACAGAAATCGAAGATGGGAATGATCCTGATCACCCACGACCTCGGTGTCGTGGCGGGGCGTGCCGACTCGATCGCCGTCATGTACGCGGGCAGGGTCGTGGAAGCAGGGCCGACGCGTCAACTGTTCGCGCACATGCGACATCCGTACACTCGGGCTCTGATCGATGCGATTCCGCGGCTTGCCCACCCGAGCCGCACCTACCTGCCTTCGATTCCGGGGCGTCCTCCCACGATCATCGATCCTCCGCGGGGATGCAGTTTCGCGCCGCGATGCCCCTCGGCGCAATCACGATGCCTGATCGAATCGCCGGTGCTCGTTGCCTCACCCGATTCGCGCGCACATTCCGCGGCGTGCTTCTTTCCTCTCGGGACCGCGGCGGGGGAGAGCGCCCGTGCAACGAACGTCGCCGCGGGTATCACCGCGGCGGGCACACTCGTCGACTCGAGGGACGTGAACTGATGGCGGGCAGTGGAGTGGCGCACCTGCGCGCCGATGACGACGTGGTGCTGAGCGTGCGGAACCTCACGGTGGAGTACGCCGGACAGGGGAGAGAGCGGGTTTTCGCCGTATCCGATGTGAGCCTGGACGCCAAGCGGGGAGAAACCATCGGTCTGGTCGGCGAATCGGGATGCGGAAAGTCGAGTGTCGCCAAGGCGATCATGCAGCTACCTGCGCCCACGTCGGGATCTGTGGTCGTCGACGGATCGGACATCGTCGGGCTCCGCGCATCCGCATTGCGCGGACACCGGCGGAAACTGCAAATGATCTTCCAGGACCCGATTTCCTCCTTGAATCCGCTGCGCAAGGTCAAGGACATCATTGCGGAGGGGTTGAGGATCCAGGGAGACGTGAGCAAGCCCGACGTCGACAAGCGAACCAGAGACATGATCGAACGGGTCGGGCTAGACCCCGCAACCGCCCCGGATCGCCGACCTCACGAGTTCTCCGGTGGCCAGTGCCAGCGGATCTCGATCGCCCGCGCGATGATCCTGGACCCGGAGATCGTGATCTGCGACGAACCCGTGTCGGCTCTCGACGTCTCGGTACAGGCGCAGATCATCAACCTGCTCGCAGAGATGAAACAGCGCTACCGACTCACCATGGTGTTCATCGCGCACGATCTGGCGGTGGTGAAGAACGTGAGCGACCGCGTGGTCGTCATGTATCTCGGAAAAGTCTGTGAGGTCGCTGGTTCCGACGACCTGTTCACATCCCCCGTGCATCCCTATACTCGTGCGCTGATCGACTCGATTCCCGATCCGGATCCCGACGCGCAGTTGCCGTCGGCCGTCCTGAGCGGCGACCTGCCGTCGCCGTTGAATCCACCGAGCGGATGTCGGTTCCGCACCAGGTGCCCGGCCGCACAGGCGCGGTGTGCGGCCGAGGAACCGGAGATTCGTGAGCTGCGACCGGGACATTTCGCGGCATGCCACTTCCCCGTCGGAGTCGAGTGAGGAGCCCCGGCTCGGCTATCGCGCCGTCCAGCCGCCGTCGACAACGACGGTCTGGCCCGTGACATAGCTTCCCGAGTCGCCGGCCAGCCATACGACGGCACCGACGATGTCGTCGGGGGTGCCCTCTTTCGGGAGCGGGGTGTTGCGGCGCAGGTACTCGGTCGCGCGTTCGCTCTCGTAGAGGGGGCCCGTGATCTCGCTGCGGAAGAACCCCGGCGCAATCGTGTTGACGCGGATCGAATGCCGTGCCCACTGCACGGCCAGTTCCGAGGTGAGGCCCGACAGTCCGAGTTTGCTTGCCGCATAGGAAGCCTGGGGGATTCCGGGGACGCCCACGCGGCCACTGATCGACGAGATGTTGATGATCGCGCCTCGACCGACGGTGCGCATGTGCGGGAACACGTCCTGGGCGAGTTGGAACGGCGCGAGCAGGTTGAGGTCCATGGTGCGCCGGATCGCGTCGAGCGGCTCGTCCTCGGCTCGCTCTTCGGTGAACATGCTGCCCGCACCGTTGACGAGGATCTCCGGTGGGCCTAGCAGTTCGGCCACGGCCGGTACGACGATGCCGACCTGATCGAGATCCGACAGGTCGCACGCGACCGCGACGCCCCCGATCCGCTCGGCGAGCTCCTCGAGCCGATCCTTTCGCCGGGCCACCACGGCAACCCTCGCACCGAAGGACGCGAGCGTTTCGGCCACCGTGGCGCCGAGACCCGACGATGCACCGGTCACGATCGCAACCCGGCCTTCGAGGCCGAACATTCGTGCGGCGGTGTCGGGGTTCAGTGCCACAGGGGTCTCCTCGGATTCGAAATGCAGGACGAATTCTTGCAGTGTTGGGCGGCGGTGTCGGCCGATCGTCGGATCGCGCCGGGACTACTCGTCAGGGCACGCCGGAACGACGGTGCGCGTCGATCAGCTCGGGAAGCCCGGCGCGTTGGATCTTGCCCATCGCGTTGACGGGTAGTGCGTCGACCCGCGTCCAGACCTCCGGAACCTTGTACGGTGAGAGCTCGCGTCGGCATAGTTCGGTGAGTGCCTCGAAATCGGGTTGCTCGACCGGGCTTTCGATCACCGCGGCGACCCGTTGCCCGAGCCGGTCGTCGGGGATCGGATATACGGCGACCTTGGTGACGTCCGCGTGGCTGCCGATGACCCGTTCGACCTCGAGCGGGTACACGTTGGCGCCGCCCCGGATGATGACGAGCTTCTTGCGGTCCAGCACCGTCAGCCTGCCGTGCTCGTCGACGGTTCCGATGTCACCGGTGGCAACGGGTCCGGGCTCCGGCGGGCGCACTGCGCCGTCCTCCAGATATCCGAGCATCGGAGTCCACACGTGCGCCCACGGACCGCTGCTCGCCGCGGTCAGCTGCAGCTCACCCAGCTCACCAGGGGGGAGGCGCTGGCCCGCGTCGTCGTAGGCGGCCACATCGAGATGCGGGAGGACCGTTCCGCTCGAGCGCGGCTGCCACTCGACGCCCACCGGATCGATCGACACGACGGTAGGTGCCTCGGTCAGGCCGTAGGTGACGCGGGGATCGAGATGGTGTGCGTCGGCGAATGCACGGCGCAGTTCATCCGGTGTGTCGCTACCGCCACTCCAGACCTCTTCCAGAGAGCCGAGGTCGAGGTCGGGGCGCGCGGCGAGGTCGTAGATCTGAGCGGGGGCTCCGTTCCACACGGTCACCTCACGTGTGGCGATCCATTCGGCGACGCCCTCGAGATCCCGCCGGTTCATGACGACGGCGCATCCGCCGGCCTGCGCGGTGAGCAGAGTGGACAGCACCATGAGGTTGAGGATCGTGAACGGGAAGCTGTCGCCCTTACGTAGATCCGGGCCGTACCCCCGGGTGGCGACGAGGACCGCGCCCGGAAGCAGGAGATTGCGCTGGCTGTGGACCACTGCCTTGGGCTTTCCGGACGTGCCACTCGTGAAGGCGATTCCGGCGGGTGCATCGATGTCGAGGTCGAGCAAGGGCGCATGGTCCCCGCGCGCCAGCAGTTCCGCCCACCTGTCCGGATCCGCACGGCCGGGAGTGCTGAGCTTGCAGTGTTCACCGGCGAGGACAACTTTCGGTGTGCTGAGGTCGTGGAGGTATTGCTGTTCGGCGGCGGGGAGGGCTTCGCCGATGCCGGCCCAGACGGCTCCTATTCGTTGGGTGCCGTGGAAGGCCGCGACGATGTCCAGATCGTTGGGGAGGCATGCCGCGACCCGGTCTCCGGCGCGCACCCCGAGTGACCACAGTGCACCGGCGGCCCGGCGGGCCTGGTCGTCGAGGTCCGAGTACGACCAGGTCCCCGAGGCGGCCTCGACGGCGGGCGCATTCGGGCGCTCCGCGAGCGCGGCATCGAGGACTTTGTCGATCGTTCCCGGGATGGCGTTGTTTTCGTCCACCCACCAGTCATACCACTATCCTTGTAAAGATTCATCTGATAGTTTTGCGCCCACCCGGACGGATGCGCATCCGGGACTTCCGACCCGACGCAGCGAGGTTCGTTCGATGAAACACCCAGGTCCCCTGTCCGGAGTGCGCGTCGTCGATCTGACGGCGATGGTGATGGGTCCCTATTGCACCCAGATCATGGCCGACATGGGAGCCGACGTCGTCAAGATCGAACCGCCTGCCGGCGACAACACCCGATATATCTCGGTCGGGCCTGAGCCGGGAATGGGCGGCGTGTTCGTCAATGTCAACCGGGGCAAACGCAGCGTCGTCCTCGATCTTCGATCCGACGAGGGTGCAGCGGCACTGCGCGAACTCATCGCCGAGGCCGACGTGTTCATCCACTCGATGCGCGCTACCGCGATCGCCCACCTCGGATTCGGATACGACGAGGTGGCGGCCCTGAACCCGTCGATCGTGTACACGAATTGCTATGGGTACGGCCGCGGCGGCCCCGACTCGAATCTCACCGCGTACGACGACACCATCCAGGCCGAATGTGGACTTCCTTCCGTGCAGGAGCAGTTGACGGGCGAATCCGGCTACGTCGGCACCATCATCGCGGACAAGGTGGCCGGACTGACCGCGCTCTACGCCACCATGATGGCGCTGTTCCATCGTGAACGGACGGGGGAGGGCCAAGAGGTCGAGGTCGCCATGTTCGAGACCATGGCGGCCTTCATGCTCGTCGAACACGGCAACGGGGCGATGTTCACGCCGCCGCTGGGACCCGCGGTGTATCCCCGAGTGGTGGCGCCCAACCGGAAGCCGTATCGCACCAAGGACGGTCGGATCGCAGCGCTCGTCTACAACGACAAGCAGTGGAGCGCGTTCGTCGACGCCGTGAAACCGCCTTGGGCCGGCGAACATTTCGCGACGCTCGCTCAGCGAGCCGCACGCATCGACGAGGTCTACCGGCTGCTCGGCGACACGTTCCTCGAACGCACGACACAGGAGTGGCTCGATCTTCTGCGCTCCCATGACATCCCGGCGGCACCCGTCCGAACGCTCGATGAGCTGTTCGAGAACCGACACCTCGAGGAAGTCGGCTTCTTCGAGGAGGTCGAATCGCCTTACGGCACGGTCCGATTCCCCGGGCCCCCTGCCTGGTTCTCGCGCACACCCGGACGCATCTCGGGGCCCGCGCCCAGGCTCGGGGCGCACACCGACGAGATCATCGACGACCTGCGTGTCCCCGCCGCGGTGCGGCACGAGAACACCGCCGCGGTGCGGCTCGAAAACACCGAGCGTGACGCATGAACGTCCTGGCGGCACCCGATATCGATATCCGTGAGTTCCTACGCCCCGGCGACCGCATCGTCATCGGGCAGGCCTGCGGCGAACCCACGACCCTCATAGAAGCCTTGATCGCCCAGGGCAACGACATCGGCGACCTCACTGCGTTCGTCGCGACCAGCTTCTCCGGGATCTTCGGCCCCGAGACGGCAGGCAGCTTCAGGCTGTCGAGCATGGGCGCGATCGGCGCGCTGCGGTCGATGACGAAAGCGCATTGCCTCGACGTCATCCCGTGCCACGTCAGCCAGGTCGGGTCGATGATCGAGGCCGGCATCCTCGGATGTGACGTGGCCTTCGTCCAGGTGAGCGAAGCCGATGCCGACGGGAATCACAGCTACGGGCTCATCAGCGACTACGTGCAGGCCGCGGTGGGCAAGGCCCGTGTCGTGGTCGCGGAAGTCAACGACCAGGTGCCGTTCACACAAGGCCTGATGCTGCCCGCGTCGAGGATCGACTACGCCGTGCACACTTCGCGTCCGCCCGTCGAGGTGCCACCGGCCCGGATCAGCGATATCGACGAGGCGATCGCGCGACATGCCGCCGACTACATCGGCGACGGCTCCGTCATCCAGATGGGAGTCGGCGCGGTCCCCGACGCGCTGTTGCGGTTGCTGTCGGATCGCAAGGACCTCGGCGTCCATTCGGGGATGCTCGGGGACGGCCTCGTCGATCTCGTCGAAGCCGGTGCGGTGACCAACGCGCGCAAGCGAATCGACCAGGGGGTGTCCATCACCGGTGCACTCATCGGGACCCGGCGCCTCTATGATTTCGCGCACGACAACCCGCGGATCAGAATGTGCCCCACCTCGTACACCCACGACGCGGCCGTGCTCGCGCAGTTGGAGCGGCTGGTCACCATCAATTCGGCGATGGAGGTGGATCTGACCGGTCAGGTCAACGCAGAGCAGAGCGGCGCCGCCTATCTCGGGGGGACCGGCGGCCAGGTGGATTTCGTGCGCGCGGGATCGCGGTCGCCGGGAGGTCACGCCATCATGGCCCTGCCCGCGACTGCGAAGGCCGGCACGATCAGCCGGATCACCGCGACGTTGTCGGGCCCGGTCACCACAGCCCGCAGCGATGTCGACGTGATCGTCACGGAGTTCGGCGCGGCGGATCTTCGCGGGCGCTCACTCGCCGAGCGGGCCCGGCGACTGATCGCCGTCGCCCACCACGACTTCAGAGAAGACCTGGCGCGTGACGCCCACACGATCGAGCAGCGAGGTTTCTGAAATGAGCGACGCCGTATTGTTCGATGCCCGCGAGGACGGTATCGCGATCATCACACTCAACCGCCCAGAGGCGCGAAATTGCCTCGCCAAGGATGTCCGCGAGGGCTTGTATGCAGCGTGGGAACGGTTCGAGTCCGACCCTGCGCTGCGCGTCGCGATCCTCACCGGAGCGGGCGACAGGGCGTTCTGCGCCGGCGGCGACCTCAAGGAGATGGTGCAGACCGGGATGAGGGTGCCGCCCCGCGATCTGATCCCTGTGCCGTACGACAACGTCGAGCTGACCAAACCGACCATCGCGGCGGTCAACGGCGCCGCGTTCGCCGGTGGATGGCTCCTTGCCCAGTCCTGCGACCTGGCCGTCGCGAGCGCCACTGCCACATTCGCGGTGACCGAGGTGAAGGTGGGCAGGAGCTCACCGTGGGCGTCGCCCCTGATCCACATGATTCCGCAGCGGATCATGATGGAGATCCTGCTCACCGGCAAACCCATCACGGCCCAGCGCGCCTACGAGATCGGACTCGTCAACCGGATCGCGGAACCACCCGCGTTGCTCGACTCTGCACTCGAATTCGCTCGCGAGATCCTCGCCGGCGCGCCGTTGTCGGTCCGAGCGGCACGGGAGACGGTGATGCTCGCCACGGAGATGGGTCGATCGGCCGCTCTGCAGGCCGCGCGGCACGCGTCCGAGTACTGCTATACCAGCGACGACGCACAGGAAGGACCGAGGGCGTTCGCGGAGCGGCGCGCGCCCGAGTGGTCCGGGCACTGACAGCACGATCGCGGGGGTGAGAGAGGGAACTGTCCCGGAGACGACAACACCCGAGGTGCGCGTTCGTGCACTCTCGGGTGTTCGTGTGCGTCCTTCTCTGACGGATCCGCGGATCTACCGGGGCTTGCGGCGCCTGACGATGTCGCGAACCAGAAGGAAGACGATCGCGGCCGCGAAGCCGATCAGGTACAGGTTCTCGACCCAGCCGCTGTGGTTGCCGATCATCATCAGCAGCAGGAACACTGCGAAGATCCAACCCAGGGCGCGGAACAGCCGCGGAGCTTCACCGCTCCATCCCCACTCGGCCGACGGCACTTCCGCCGTAGAGACGTGAGTGGGCTGCAACTCGGTACCGGCCACCGTTGTTCCTCCTGCTCGCCAAATGCTGGTGTTGCCGCTAATCGTGACATACGACCGCCCGTCGTATGAAGTGGGGGCCGTACTCTGCGCGTCGCATTCGTCCCGGTCCGCCACCGCTCGACGGAACCCTCGGTCGCATCAGCGACAATGTGTGCGTGGCCGACACAGAGACCTTTGACCGCACGCGGGTGCTGCTTCTCGGCAGCACCGGCTCCATCGGAACCCAGGCGCTCGAGGTGATCGCCGCGAACCCCGACAAGTTCGAGGTCGTCGGCCTCGCCGCCGGGGGCGGCAACATCGACCTGCTGCAGGAACAGATCCGCACGACCGGTGTCACCGACATCGCGGTCGCCGATCCGGTCGCGGCATCCCGACTCGACCTCCCCGTTCGGAGCGGCTCCGACTCCGTCACCCGGCTCGTGCAGGAAACCGAAGCGGACGTCGTCCTCAACGCCTTGGTCGGCTCTCTCGGGCTCGAACCCACCCTCGCCGCCCTCGCGACCGGTGCACGACTGGCACTGGCCAACAAGGAGTCGCTGGTCGCAGGTGGGGGATTGGTGACCGCGGCGGCAGCACCCGGGCAGATCGTGCCGGTGGACTCCGAACATTCTGCGCTCGCGCAATGTCTGAGGGGCGGCACCGGCGACGAGGTCGCGCGGCTCGTGCTCACCGCATCGGGCGGACCGTTCCGCGGCTGGACGGCCGCGCAACTCGACTCCGTGACCCCGGAACAGGCGGGCGCGCACCCGACGTGGTCGATGGGACCGATGAACACGCTCAACTCGGCGTCACTCGTCAACAAGGGTCTCGAGCTCATCGAGACCCACCTGCTGTTCGGAATCGACTACGACCGCATCGACGTCACCGTGCACCCGCAGTCGATCGTGCACTCGATGGTCACCTTCGTCGACGGTTCCACCCTTGCGCAGGCGTCGCCACCGTCCATGAAACTGCCGATCGCACTCGCCCTCGGATGGCCCCATCGGGTCTCCGACGCGGCGCCGGCACTCGACTTCGCGACAGCCTCGACATGGCACTTCGAACCCGTCGACAACGATGTATTCCCCGCGATCGAACTCGCGCGTGCGGCCGGGCGGGGCGGCGGATGCCTCACCGCGGTGTACAACGCGGCCAATGAGGTGGCTGCCGAGGCATTCCTCGACGGTGCGCTCTCGTTCCCCCGGATCGTCGGTACTGTGGAGGCGGTGCTCGGCGACGCCGATCAGTGGTCGGCCGAACCCGCTACCGTTGACGATGTGCTCGCTGCCGACAGCTGGGCCCGTGAGCGGGCTCGCACACTCGTCAAGTAGGAGGATCGGCCACACATGCTGTTCGTTTTGGGCGTCGTGCTCTTCGCCCTCGGCATCGCCGTATCCATCGCCTTGCACGAGGCCGGTCATATGTGGACCGCACAGAAGCTCGGCATGAAGGTCCGGCGTTACTACATCGGCTTCGGGCCCCGTGTGTTCTCCTTCCGACGCGGAGAGACCGAGTACGGCCTCAAAGCGATCCCGGCCGGAGGCTTCTGCGACATCGCGGGAATGACCGCGCTCGACGAACTCGAGCCCGACGAACACGACCGCGCGATGTACAAGCAGAAGACATGGAAACGCCTGGTCGTCATGTCCGGCGGCATCGCCATGAACTTCCTGCTCGGCATTGTTCTCATCTACGGGCTGGCGGTGACCGGAGGGCTTCCCAATACCGACAACCGCGCTGTGGTCGGGGCGCTGGACTGCGCAGCGCCGACTCAGGCCGGGCCGCCGGATTACAAGCCGGCCGAGTGCTCGGGAACCGGTCCGGCTCAGCAGGCCGGCATCGAGGTCGGCGATGTGGTCGTGGCGGTCGACGGCACGCCCGTCGAGACCTTCCGTGATCTCGTCACGGAGACGCAGGCACTGGCGGGCACCGCGGACTTCACCGTCGAGCGCGGCGACGAAACCCTGACGTTCCCGGTCGCAATCCAGCAGGTGCAGCGCTGGGTGTACGAGAGCACTGCCCCCGAGGCGGAGCCCGTCTCGCGGGAGGTCGGCGCAATCGGCGTCGGTGGCGAGCCGACCGTCCTCGAATACACCCCGATGTCGGCGGTGCCGGCCACCTTCGAGTTCACCGGTTTTCTCGCGGTGCGCACCGCCGAAGCCTTGGTGTCGTTGCCGAGCAAGGTCGCCGACCTGTGGACTGCGGTGACGGGCGGGGAACGGTCCATCGACACACCCGTGAGTGTCGTCGGCGCCAGTGTCATCGGTGGGCAGTTCGCCGAACGCGGAATCTGGGAGTCGTTCGTGCTGCTGCTCGCGCAGCTGAACTTCTTCCTCGGGGCTTTCAATCTGCTGCCGTTGCTGCCGCTCGACGGCGGGCACATGGCCGTCGCGATCTACGAACGCATCCGCAACTGGTCCCGGAATATGCGCGGACTCCCGGTCGGCGCACCCGTCGACTACATGAAACTGCTGCCACTGACCTATGTCGCAGTGGTCATCGGCGGTGCGTTCATGGTGCTCACTCTCACAGCAGACATCGTCAACCCCATCCAGCTGTTCTGACCTGCGCCGGTAGAATCGCGCAGTAGCTACGAAAGAAGGCGAACTGTGACCAGCCCCGTCGGATTGGGCATGCCCGAGATCCCTGCCGTCCTCGCGCCTCGACGAAAGACCCGGCAGCTCATGGTCGGTGGCGTGGGTGTCGGAAGCGACCATCCCATCTCGGTGCAGTCGATGTGCACCACCAAGACCCACGACATCAACGCGACCCTTCAGCAGATCGCAGAGCTCACTGCTGCCGGATGCGACATGGTCCGTGTCGCGTGCCCGCGCCAGGAAGACGCCGACGCGCTGTCCGCGATCGCAAAGAAGAGCCAGATCCCGGTCATCGCCGATATCCACTTCCAGCCGCGCTACATCTTCGCGGCGATCGACGCCGGCTGCGCGGCAGTCCGCGTCAACCCGGGCAACATCAAGGAGTTCGACGGCCGCGTCAAGGAGGTCGCCAAGGCGGCCGGTGACGCGGGCATCCCGATCCGTATCGGTGTCAACGCCGGTTCCCTCGACCCACGCATCATGGCCAAGTACGGCAAGGCCACACCCGAGGCGCTCGTCGAATCGGCGTTGTGGGAAGCAGGCCTGTTCGAGGAATACGGCTTCGGCGACATCAAGATCTCCGTCAAGCACAACGATCCCGTCGTCATGGTCGAGGCCTACCGTCAGCTGGCCGCCCGGTCCGACTACCCGCTTCACCTCGGTGTCACCGAGGCGGGCCCGGCATTCCAGGGCACCATCAAGTCGGCCGTCGCATTCGGTGCATTGCTCTCGCAGGGTATCGGCGACACGATCCGGGTGTCGTTGTCCGCCCCGCCCGCCGAGGAGATCAAGGTCGGCGGGCAGATCCTGCAGTCGCTGAATCTCCGACCGCGCAAGCTCGAGATCGTCTCGTGCCCGTCGTGCGGTCGTGCTCAGGTCGACGTCTACAAGCTCGCCGACGAAGTCACCGCGGGTCTCGAAGGCATGGAGGTCCCGCTGCGTGTCGCGGTGATGGGCTGTGTCGTCAACGGTCCCGGCGAAGCCCGGGAGGCCGACCTCGGCGTCGCCTCCGGAAACGGCAAGGGTCAGATCTTCGTCAAGGGGAAGGTCATCAAGACCGTGCCCGAGGCGCAGATCGTCGAAACGCTCATCGAAGAAGCAATGCGGATCGCGGAGGAGATGGAAGACGCCGGAGCAGGATCCCCGACGGTGTCCATCTCCTGATACCGATGGGGCGTGTGAGGCGCCTGCAGGGTACTCGGACCCATGGAGTAGGACACGATTTCCCCGACGGCGTGACACATGGCACTCTGATTTCGTATCGGCTTGTCGACGGGTGGTGAGCGAGTGCTCAAGCTTCTTGGTGTCCGGTCGCTGGGAGGCCGCGACACGGTCGCGGTGCAACGGGTGCTCGCCCGTGACCCTGTGGCATCGTGCATGGTCGCCGGGCGTGTGGAGGAGTACGGACTCGACCACCGCTCGTTCGGCGGTGAGATGTGGAGTCGCGGTGGTCCAGACCAATCGTTGTGTTTCTCGGGTGCGAACCTGATTCCGCTCCTGGGCGATCCGGACGACATCCACGCTTTCGCCGAACGGGCGGCGCGCGGCCCCCGCCTGTGCTCCTCGGTGGTGGGCCGCGTCGAGTACGCACTCCCGATGTGGGAACTGCTGGAATCGACGTGGGGCCCGCCGCGTGAGGTGCGCGCGGAGCAACCGCTGCTCGTCCTCGACCGCGAACCCCTCATCGAACCCGATTCACGCGTGCGGCGCGTCCGGCCCGAGGAACTCGACCGGTATCTGCCCGCAGCGATCGCCATGTTCATCGAGGAGGTCGGAATCGATCCCCGGTCCGGCGACGGGGGAGCGAGCTACCGGCGTCGTGTTGCGAGCCTCATCGCCGCTGGACGGGCGTGGGCGCGATTCGAACGCGGCCGTGTCGTGTTCAAGGCCGAGGTCGGATCGGTGTCGTCGGCCGTGGGACAGATCCAAGGTGTCTGGGTGGACCCGGAAATGCGCGGTCAGGGTCTCGGCACAGCCGGCACCGCCGCGGTCGCCGTTTCGGTCACCGCGAGCGGTCGTCTCCCGAGTCTGTACGTCAACAGTTTCAACGTCCGGGCGCGTGCCGCCTACGCGCGTGCAGGGTTCCGTCAGGTTGCGACATTCTGCACCGTGCTCCTGGATTGACGCGGCGCCTGAGCCGAATCCGGGCCGTGAGCCCTTACGATGACGGCGATGAGACCTCGATCTGCTCCGTCGTGGCGTGCCGCGGGGAGATCCGCAGCTGTCGTCACGACGCTGCTGATGCTCCTCGGGCTCGTCGCCGCCTGCACGCCGCGCGCAGTGGGTCCGGAACCGGCGGCCCAGCTTTTCCTGAATGCCTTGGCGGAGCAGGATTTCGCGCGGGCGGCCACCCACACCGACCGGCCGGACGACGCAGAGAGCTCGCTTGTCGAGGTCTGGGACGGATTGCAGGCGGAGTCGCTCACGGCGACTACGGCGGGAGTCCGGATCGCCGGTGACTCCGCTGTCGTCGACTACAGCTACGAATGGCACCTCCCCAAGGATCGGGTGTGGCAGTACGCCGGTCAGTTGCAGATGGGTCGCAGCGGCGAGGACTGGGTGGTGCGCTGGTCCAAATCCGCCGTGCATCCGCAACTCGGTGATCGTCAGACGATGTTCCTGAGGAGCGATCCTGCGCCGCGGGCCAGGGTCAACGAGCACGCAGGGAGTGACGTCCTCGTGCCGGGCGTCGTGTACGGGATCGCGTTCGACGCATCCCTGAGCTCCGATATTCCGGCTGCCGCCCGGTCGCTGTCGGCCATACTCTCGCAGTTCGACAGGTCTCTGAAGGCCCAGTCGATCGCCGAGTCCGTCACCGCAGCCGATGGTCCGCGCGCGGTCGTACGCCTTCGTCAAGACGACTACGACCTCGTCGCCGTCGCGCTGTCGTCGATCCCAGGTGTCGTCGTCACCGAACAGGCAGACATGGTCGCGACCGACCGCACCTTCGCCCCGGACCTGGTCGGCCAGGTCAAGAAGACCGTCATCGACCAGGTCGACGGAACCGCCGGCTGGAGCGTGGTACTCGTCAACCAGTACGGCGTCGAAACCGGTGTTCTCACTGAAACCGCACCCCAACCTGTGCCGTCGTTCTCGATCAGCCTCGACCGCCCGATCCAGGTGGCTGCTCAAGCAGCGGTGGACGGTCGTACCGAGCAGGCGATGATGGTCGTCATCGAGGCCTCGACGGGTGCCGTGCTTGCGGTCGCGCAGAACGAGGCCGCCGACAAGGATGGCCCGGTCGCGCTGATGGGCCAGTATCCACCCGGCTCCACGTTCAAGATCATCACCTCGGGTGCGGCGATCGCGAACGGGATCGCGACCCCGGAGACGATGGTGCCGTGCCCCGGCCGGATCACGATCGGCGAGCGCAGTGTTCCCAACTACAACGAGTTCGCGCTCGGCACGGTCTCGATGGCTACCGCGTTCGCGCGCTCGTGCAACACGACATTCGCCAAGCTCGCTTCCGAGATGGAGTCCGACGCGCTCACCGTTGCTGCCGCCCAGTTCGGTATCGGTGTCGGCCACGACGTGGTGGGCATGCCGACGGACTCGGGATCCGTCCCGCCCGCAGAGGATCTCGTCGAGCGCACCGAGGACGGATTCGGGCAGGGCAAGGTGGTCGTCAGCCCGTTCGGAATGGCGCTCGCTGCGGCGACGGTGTCGAGCGGGCACACCCCGATCCCGTATCTCATCCAGGGGCGGGAGACGCTCGTGGAGGATGAGGCGCCGCCGATCTCCGCGGAGGTGGTCGACGGATTGCGCGGAATGATGCGCCTGGTCATCACGAGCGGTACCGCCGACCGAATCCGCGATCAGGGGGACGTCTACGGTAAGACGGGTGAGGCCGAGGTCGAGGGTGGGTCGCACTCGTGGTTCGTCGGCTACCGCGGTGATCTCGCCTTCGCGACACTTGTGGTCCGCGGCGGGAGCTCGGACAACGCGGTCGGCGTCACGCGCGACATGTTCGCCGCGCTGCCACCCGAGTACCGGTCGGACGGGGCATGAACGGTGCGCCGCAGCCGCGACACGCTCAGGGCAGCAGGCCCAGCTTTCTCGCGACGGTGACTGCTTCGTGGCGGGAATGCACGTCGAGTTTGTTCATGGTGCTGCGCAGGTAGCTCTTGACGGTCTCGGACCCCACCGCCAGGCGCCGGGCGATCTCGGCGTTGGTGCAGCCCAACGCCACGTAGGACAGGACGTCCGTCTCCCGCGCCGAGAGCGTGACCTCGGTATCCGACGGCGATTTCCCGACGAGGGCCGACGCGAGACGGTCGGACAGGGCTCTGAGATGTTGCTGGAGCTCGGCATCGTCGACGTCCTGTGCCAGCGCGCGCAACTCCGCGTGCACCTCCCGCACTTCGGTGGTGGCGATCGGCTCCTTCGTGTCGGAGGTGAGGTAACCGAGCATAGCGACCCGTCGGTCCACCTCGTCACGCACCGTGATCTCGCTCGCGAGCCGGGTCGCAGCGTGAACGAACGCGTTCACGGCCCGATCTCCGAATTGGATTCGCTCGCGTACTGCGCCGTACAGCACGGCGCGTGCGGCACCACCGACCACGACCGGTACCGCCAGGATCGAGCGCAGCCCCTCGCCGAGTACCGGACGGTCGAAGTGATGGGTGATCGACGACGCGCTTCCGTAGTCGGCGACGGTCACCGGGCGTGCCTCGTCGAGTGCGCGGCCGCCGAGACCCGCGCGCGGCGGCACGACCACTCCCGCCAGACCGTTCGTCCGGGTACCGAGGAACTCGCTGAGGTGCAGATGCCCGCTCTTCACCTCACCGGCGAAGACAACGGGAACTTGCGCGTGCGAGGCGGTACGGCGCAGCTCGCTCCGCAGTGCGTCGCCGTCTCGGGGGCGAAGCAGGGATGAGGCAGCGGTGGACACGGTCGGCCACCCCTTTCCGGGGGTATCGGGAGGTTTCTGTGACAGGAATCATAGATCGTGCCAGGGTCGAGTGGGCCCGGGGCCCACGCCGATGCGCTACGAAAGGACGGACCGATGGCCGACACAGCGACCCGTGTGCAGGAACTTCTGGACCGCTACGATACATCCGACGCCACTGCTGCCCGTCTGTTGTGCGACGACCACCCGGCCGATGCGGTGGCATTCACGGTGATCGACCCCGATCTCGGATCGACCGACCTGACGTACGGCGACCTGTCAGAGCGGTCGGCGCGATTCGCGACGGCGCTCGCCGATCTGGGTGTGGAACCGGGCGACCACGTCGCGACCCTGATGGGAAAATCCGCTGACCTCGTCGTCGCGCTGCTCGGAATCTGGCGCCGCGGCGCCGTCCATGTCCCGTTGTTCACCGCGTTCGCGCCGTCCGCGATCGCGTTCCGTCTCGGTGCGAGCGGCGCGAAGGTTGTCGTCGCAGACGGTGATCAGGTGGGCAAGCTCGCTCCCGGCGAAGACATCCCGCACGATGCGCCGTGGCAGGTGATCGTCGTAGGCGATGGGGACGGTGTCGGATTGGACTTCGCCGAGCTCGTCGAATCCCATTCCGCTGACGATCCGCGAGGTAGCGCGGTGTCGGTGGGCGGAGACGGTGGTCTGGTCCAGCTCTTCACATCGGGCACCACCGGCACCCCCAAGGGTGTCCCGGTGCCGGTCAAGGCCTTGGCTTCGTTCCACGCCTACCTCGAATTCGGTCTCGACGTCCGTGAGGACGACGTGTTCTGGAACGCGGCCGATCCAGGCTGGGCGTACGGGCTCTACTACGCGCTGCTCGGACCTCTGGCCGCGGGCCGCCGGAGTCTGTTGCTGCACGCCGGGTTCTCCCCGGCACTCACCTGGCAGGTGCTCGACACTTTCGGCGTCACCAACTTCGCGGCGGCGCCGACGGTGTATCGGTCGCTGCGCGCCGACTCCGCCCCTCACGCCCGGATCCGTCTTCGGCGGGCATCGTCGGCGGGGGAGCCGCTGACTCCCGACGTGCTGGCCTGGTCGCGCGAGGAACTCGGTGTGGTGGTGCGCGACCAGTACGGGCAGACCGAGCACGGCATGTTCGTCGTCGATGCGTGGGCCGACGGGCTCCGCGACGATGTGCCGGAGCGATCGATGGGGAAGCCACTGCCGGGATGGACCTGCGCGGTCCTGCGCGACGACAGTGACGACATCGCCGAACCCGGCGAGCTCGGCCGGGTCGCGATCGACGTCGAGAACAGCCCGCTGGTGTGGTTCACGGGATACGTCGATGCCCCCGACAAGACCGCTACCCGATTCACCGACGACGGTCGCTGGTACCTGACCGGCGACGCCGGGAAGGTCGACGAGAACGGTTTCTACTTCTTCTCCTCGCGTGACGACGACGTCATCATCATGGCCGGCTACCGGATCGGGCCCTTCGACGTCGAATCCGTGCTGGTGATGCATCCGGACGTGGTCGAGGCGGCGGTCGTCGGTCTTCCCGACGAACTGCGCGGTGAGGTTCTCGAAGCATTCGTGGTGCTCCGCGACGGTGTCGACGGCGACGATGCGCTCGAATCGGACCTGCAACAACTCGTGAAGAAGAAGTTCGCGGCGCACGCCTACCCGCGTGCAGTCCATTTCGTCCCGCATCTGCCCAAGACTCCGAGCGGCAAGGTCCAGAGGTTCCTGTTGCGGCAAGGGACCACGTCCTGAGCGTCCGTCGTGCGAACCGGGATCGGCGAGCGGGGCACGAGGCAACGAGGTGGTCGGGAGCGACTAACCTGGACCGCATGTCTACCCGTGCCCCGCTCGTCCCCGGAACCCCGACCCCCATCCGTGAGGTCCCCAAGTCCATCGAGCGCCCCGAGTACGTCTGGAAGCCCACGGCGAACGAAGGCAACGAGCCGTGGGTACAGACTCCGGAGACGATCGAGAAGATGCGCATTGCATCGAAGATCGCGGCGCAGGCGCTCGTCGAGGCGGGCAAGGCAGTTTCCCCCGGCGTGACGACCGATGAGATCGACCGCATCGCACACGAGTTCATGTGCGATCACGGGTCGTACCCGTCCGACCTCGGTTACCGCGGATTCTCGAAGTCGGTGTGCGTGTCGCTCAACGAGGTGATCTGCCACGGAATTCCGGACACCACCGTGATCGAGGACGGCGACATCGTCAACATCGACGTGACCGCCTACATCCACGGCGTCCACGGCGACACCAACGCCACCTTCCTGGCCGGCGACGTGTCCGAGGACGCACGCCTGCTCGTCGAGCGCACCCACGAGGCGACGATGCGCGCGATCAAGGCAGTCAAGCCGGGCCGGGCTCTCAACGTCATCGGCCGTGTCATCGAGTCGTACGCCAACCGGTTCGGATACGGCGTAGTGCGCGACTTCACCGGTCACGGGATCGGCGAGACCTTCCACAACGGACTCGTGATCCTGCACTACGACCGCCCTGACATCGACACCGTCATCGAGCCGGGCATGGTGTTCACCATCGAGCCGATGATCAACCTCGGCACCCCGGATTACGAGATCTGGGACGACGGCTGGACCGTGGTCACCAAGGACCGCAAGTGGAGCGCGCAGTTCGAGCACACACTCGTCGTCACCGAGACCGGTAGCGAGATCCTCACCCTTCCTTGAGATCTGGACCCTGCCTGAGATCAGGGTGCCGATCGATGCAGGATTCGCCACGCTGTGGCAGTACACACTGCCGCGATCGCGATCGGTAGCAACACGAGGGTCACCACGCGGGGTGTGTCGGCGAACCACGACCACAGGCACGACCACGACTGCGTCCACGTCAGCAGGATCGATGCGAGCCCGCCGGCCACGATGATGGCGGTGCCTGCGGTCAGCAGCCCCATTGCGCGCCAGCGGTGGTGGATCACGCCGGCGAGTACGGACAGCCCGACGACGAGTGTCAAGGTGGCGAAGTAGCCGGTGAACTGGATCAGGGCGCTGTCGGTCAGGAACCGGAGTACGCCGAACATGCGCATCCGTACGCCCCAGCCGTCCGTCGCTTCCTCGACCACCGAGAGCGCCTGGAGGACCGCCGCGAACACGAACGATTGGACAAGTCCGATCAACACGATCGACGACATGAAATGTGCGCGAGTGCTGCCCAACCGCAGCGAGAACGGGAACATCTGCGTCATCGACAGTAGGTAGAAGGCGACGACGAATCCGTAGAGCGAGAGCACACTACCGGTGACGTTGTACTGCTGGTCGGTCGTGACCAGGGCGAAGATGACCCACGGGATCGCGAACGCAGTGGCGAGTATCCCGGCGGGCCAGGCGATCAGCAGGGGCCACGCGACCGTCTGGATGCGTGCGACGGACCACACGCGTGCTGCTCCGGTGGTGACGGGAGCGGGTAGGGCGAGCGCGGCGGTCACAGCGGAGCCTCCTGTGTTGTCGATGCAGTCCTGATGCGCGCGTGCGACCCGGCCGCTGGGTCAGTGTGGAGATGTACGACGAGGTCCTGCAGCGACACGGCGTGGATGCTCACGCCGGCCGGCCGGTCGGTCTCGTCGATACCGTCGGTCCCGCTGAGGAAGGTTGTGCGGACGGTGTTCCCGAGGCTCTCGTGGTGGAGCACGGTGTGGCTGCCGACGACTCGGGCGACGTCGGCGGCCGGGCCCTCGGCCACCGCGGCGCTGGCGCGTGCGGTGTCGGTGTCGACGTCGAGGACCAGTCGGCCGCGGTCGAGCACGAGTACATGTTCGAGAAGGTCGGCGACCTCGTCGATGAGGTGTGTCGACAGGACGATCGTGCGCGGATGCTCCGCGTAGTCGGCGATCAGTTCGTCGTAGAACATCTTCCGTGCGACGGCGTCGAGGCCGAGGTAGGGCTCGTCGAAGACGGTCAGCGGTGCCCGCGAGGCCAATCCGACCACGATTCCCAGCGCAGACGTCATACCGCGCGACAGCTTCTTGACCCGGCGGTTCTCGGGCAGCGCGAACTTCTCGACGAGGTGGTGCGCGTAGTCGCTGTCCCACCGGGGGACGAGTAGTTCCGCGGAACTGAGGACGTGCCGGACACAGACGGAGTCGGGATAGCGCTGGGTGTCCGCGACGAAGCACATCTGCTGCATGATTGCGGCGCTCTCGTACGGGTCGGTTCCTAAGACCTCGATCCGCCCGGAGCTCGGGAGTGTTTGCCCGGTGAGGATCTGCATCAGGGTGGTCTTCCCAGCGCCGTTGCGGCCGAGCAGTCCGTAGATGGTGTGGTCCTGTAGTTCGAAATCCACGTCGTCGAGTGCGGTGAAGGCGCCGAACTGCTGCCGTAGCCCTCTTGCGCGGACGAGTGGAGGTGCGGGTGTGGCGGGCATCAGGCCTCCCAGTTGTCGAGCATCGCTTTGAGTTCTTCGGTCGTGACCCCGAGCTTGTCCGCTTCGCGGAGGAGTGGCGCGATGTACTGGAGCGCGAACCGTTCACGGCGACGCACCCTGAGTGTGTCGCGGGCGCCGGTGCTGACGAACATGCCGATTCCCCGTTTCTTGTAGAGAATTCCGTCGGTGACCAGGGCATTCAGCCCCTTGGCTGCAGTGGCCGGATTGATGCGGTGGAACGCCGCGAGCTCGTTCGTCGACGGCGCTTGCTCTTCTTCGCAGAGTGAGCCGTCGATGATCGAGTTCTCCACGAGTTCCGCGATCTGACGGAAGAGAGGCTGTCCGCCGTCGGTCAACATGAGATCGACGTGGTGTTCGTCGGTTCATTACTCATGTAATTAACCATAGAACCGCGACGGGCGGGGTGCAATACCCGAGGCGGGATGGCCCGGCGTGTAGCGTTTGCGCGCATGGAAACCAGGACGGTGAGCGCCCCAGGGGGGAGTGTTCGGGTGTATGTCGGGGGGCCCGACAGTCGGCATACGGTTCTGCTGCTTCCCGACGCAGGGGAGTCTGCAGACGTATACGACGTCGTGTGCGAGCGGCTGCACAATTCGGATCTCCGCACGGTCGTCGTCGACGACATCGACGGTCTCGGTCCGGCCGATGTGTTCGCGATACTCGATGACCTGACGCTGCCGTGGGTGCATCTCGTGGGCAGCGGAGCCGGCGCAGAACTCGCGTGGGCGGTTGCGGCAGGACGATTCGGGCGGTTCGCGAGTCTCGTGGTCGCCGAACGTGGGCATCCGGCCGTCGCGGACATCGACGGCACCGTGCGTGACGCTTCGGCGCCGGCCGCGGAGGTCCCCACCACCATCGTGATCGGGAGCGCCGCGCGGCGCGCGGAGGCCGATGGCTCGATGCGCTACGTCACCGGTGAATTCCGCGTGGTCGAACTCGACGGTGTCGAGAACATCCCGGCGCACGCACCGGCCGACTTCGCGTCGGCGATCGCGCTCCGCACCGGAAGCTGGTAGACGAACGACGGCACCTCCCGGATCCGACGATCCGGGAGGTGCCGTTCACCGATCGGGTCAGAGACCGAGCAGCGCGTTCTCGACGACCTCGGGTAGTGCCGGATGGATCCAGTACTGGCCGGTGGCCATTTCCTTTGCTGCCAGACCGAAGCTCATCGCCTGGATCAGCGGCTGGATCACGGTCGACGCCTGTGCCCCGATGATGTGCGCACCGAGCAGCAGGCCGGTGGACCTATCGGCGATCAGCTTGCAGAAGCCCTCGGTGTCCTCCATCGCCCAGCCGTAGGCGACGTCGCCGTAGTTCTGGACTTTGACCGAGATGTCGTACCCGGCGGCGCGGGCCTGCTCCTCCGTCAACCCGACGGTCGCGATCTGCGGATCGGTGAAGACCGCCGCAGGCACGAAACGGTGATCGGACCGCCGCAGCTCGGATGTGTCGCTGCTCCACGCGTCGTGGAGCAGGTTGTACTGCACGACGCGAGCCTCGTGGTTCGCTACGTGCTTGAGCTGGTACGACGACGACACGTCACCGAGCGCGAAGACGCCGCGCGCGGTGGTGCGCTGGAACTCGTCGACGACGATGCGACCCTCGTCGTCCAGCTCGATCCCCGCCTTCGCTACGTCGAGCAGGTCGCCGTTGGGCTCGCGACCGGTCGCGACCAACAGTGCATCACCGGAGACGACGGTGCCGTTCTCGAGTTCCACTTCGACGCCGTCGCCGACGGGCCGGAATCGGCGGGCCGGATCGGTCAGATGCACGTCCCACTTCTCGCACGCCAGCGACGTGAATCGCTCCGAGACCTCGGTGTCGAGGTGGCGCAGCAGCGAGCCGCTGCGCGCGATCACCGACACCCTGGTGCCCAGCGCAGAGAACACATGCGCGAACTCCATGGCGATGAATCCGGTTCCGAGAATCACCAACGATTCGGGAAGCTTCGGCAGACGCATGATGTCGTCGCTCGTGTAATAGCGCACGCCGCTGGCCACAACGCTGCGGGGGACACTCGCACGTGAGCCTGCGGCCACGACCACCTGGTCGGCTGTGATGGTCTCGCCTGTGCCTGTGTCGATCCTGCGCTCACCGACGAACCGGGCATGCCCGCCATACACGGTCACGTTGTCGCAGTCTTCGCGGCGGTAGCGTTCGCCGCCCGCTGCGATCGGGTCGATTCGTCCGAACACTCGGTCGACGATGTCGTTCCAGCGCACACCGTCGATCGAAGCGTCGACACCGTACTTGCCCGCGGTTCGGATCGTGCGTGCGACCTCGGCTGCATATACGTACATCTTGGTCGGGATGCACCCGACGTTGAGGCAGGTACCCCCGAAGGTGCCCTCTTCCAGGAGCGCGACGCGCTTGTCGTCGTAGCGTTCGTCGATGAGTGAATTACCCGATCCGGTGCCGATGATCGCGAGGTCGTAGTGGGTCACGCATGCTCTCCCGTGGTTCGTGGCCGGGCGTCATCCGCCCGGGCGCCGGCGGTCTCGTCGCCGGTCCTGTGACCGTCCAACCATTCCAGCCACAGGTCCAATTCCCGGAACGCCTCACTCAGCGGCAGCGGTGTGGAAAGGAACACATCGTGCCGAGCGCCGTCGATGGGCACGATCGTCGTCCGGTTGCCGAGGCACCCCGCCCACCGGGCGATCTGCCGGACATCGAGGACGGCATCGACGGTATCGATCTCGGGGTCGTATGCGGGCGCCGAACCGCTCTTCCCCGAACGCAGGATGAGCGACGGTACTCCGATATCGAGCCCGCGGTGCAGCTGCGCATGTCCGTGCCGGACCGCGCGGATCCAGCCGAACCTGATCGGGAATCCCGTCAGCGGTTTCCAGTCGAGGTCGTAGGTCCAGCCGCCCTGCTGCAGGCTCGCCCCGTAGGTCTCGAGCTTCGGGCCGGGGACCGCGTCCTTGGGGCGGAGCCGGCCGATGAGATCGATCGCGGCCGTGCCGACATTGCGCAGATAGGAGGGCCCCTGCAGGTCGAACCACGGGCTGTTCAGGATCAGACCTGTCACACCCGCTCCGCGGGCGCCGCCGGGGCGTCGCTGAAGGCGGTCGAGCCACAGCGGGAGCACGAGACCGCCGGTCGAATGGGCGGCGAGCAGGACACCCCCGCGCACCTCGTCGCGCACGAGGCGCAACGCCCGGTCGAGTTCGGAATCGTAGAATTTCAGGTCGGTGACGAAGTGGGGGGTGTGCTCAGGCCTCAGTGATCGACCGCATTTACGCAGGTCCAGCGCATAGAATCGGTAGCCCTGCGCGGCGAAGTGCTCGGCCAGGTGCTGTTGGAAGAAGTAGTCGGTGAAACCGTGGACGTAGAGGACCGCGCGATCGGGGAGATCGGCTTCGTCCGGCTGATACCGGACGAGCGTCGCGCTGATCTGTCCTTCCCCGTCCGGGTCGGTGCCCAGAGGTAGACTGAGCTGCTGGTATCCGTCGCCGAGGATGTCGGGCTGCCAAGTTGTCACTATCACACTGTATTGGTGACTGCGGTAGACGGAAGTGGGTACACAATTGGGTGAAGTGAAACGCCGGTCAACATCCGGGTAACCTGTTCGTCGCAGTCGGCACGATCGTGGTGATCTCGGTGTACGAGAGCGTCCATGTCCGTGTACGGGACACTCACGCGGGCGGACCACCACCGCGGCGGCGCGTGCGAACAGACAAGGAAGTCGATTTCCCAGTGTCAGAGAACGTAGAGGCGAAGACCGATGTAGTGCTCGTAGGCGCGGGCATTATGAGCGCGACCCTCGGAGCGCTGCTGCGCCAGCTGCAGCCGGAGTGGTCCATCACGGCGTTCGAGCGGCTCGACGCCGCCGCCGCGGAGAGCAGCGACCCGTGGAACAACGCGGGCACCGGACATTCCGCCCTGTGTGAGCTCAACTACACCCCCGCGAAGCCCGACGGCTCGGTCGACATCACCAAGGCGATCAACGTCAACGAGCAGTTCCAGGTATCGCGCCAGTTCTGGGCCTACGCGATCGACAAGGGAATCCTGTCGGATCCGAAGAACTTCATCAACCCGATTCCGCATGTCAGCTTCGTGCACGGCGCCGACAACGTGAAGTACCTGCGCGCCCGCTACGACGCCCTTGCCGGACACCCGCTCTTCGCCGACATGGAGTACTCCGAGAGCCCCGAATGGTTCTCCGAGCGCCTGCCGCTGATGGCCGAGGGCCGCGACTTCTCCGACCCGGTCGCGCTGAACTGGACCGAAACCGGCACCGACGTCGACTTCGGTGCGCTCACCAAGCAGCTCGTCAACAACGTCGCCGCGTCCGGCGGCACGGTGTTCTTCGGCCATGAGGTCACCAACCTCTCCAAGCAATCCGACGGCAGCTGGATCGTCAAGGTCCGCAATCGTCGTACCGGTGAGTCCCGCAAGGTTCACGCCAAGTTCGTGTTCGTCGGTGCAGGCGGCGGTGCACTGCACCTGCTTCAGAAGTCGGGTATCGCCGAGGCCAAGGGCTTCGGCGGGTTCCCCGTCTCGGGTGCGTTCCTGCGCTGCACCAACCCCGAGGTCATCGCTCGGCACAGCGCCAAGGTCTACGGTAAGGCCGCTGTCGGTGCACCTCCGATGTCGGTGCCCCACCTCGACACCCGCGTGATCAACGGTGAGCAGGGCCTGCTCTTCGGTCCGTACGCCGGTTGGTCGCCGAAGTTCCTCAAGCAGGGCGGCGTGATGGACCTGCCCAAGTCGGTCAAGCCGAACAACCTGATGTCGATGCTCGGGGTGGGAATGACGGAACTCGGCCTCGTCAAGTACCTGGTCAGTGAGCTGAGCCAGTCGCCCGCCGACCGCATCGTGACGCTGTCCGAGTTCGCCCCCGAGGCTCGTCTCGAGGATTGGGAGCTGATCGTCGCCGGTCAGCGTGTCCAGGTCATCCGTCGTAAGGGCGCGGGCGGTGTCCTCGAGTTCGGTACTGCAGTGGTCAACGCCGCCGACGGAACGATCGCAGGCCTCCTCGGTGCGTCGCCTGGAGCGTCCACCGCTGTCCCCGCAATGCTCGACGTACTCGAGCGGTGCTTCCCGCAGCAGTGGGCAGGATGGCAGCCGAAGCTGAAGGAGATGGTTCCGTCGCTGGGCATCAAACTGTCCGAGAATCCCGCGTTGTTCGAGCAGGTGTGGAATTGGAGCACCAAGACGCTCGAGCTCGACGTCGCGTCGGATCCTGTGCCGACCGCACCTGTCGAGGCCGCAGCAGTCTGACAGCTCCGGCAGTCTGACAGTCACACAAGTCGTCGCAGGCCGGTTCGCGCCCAGTGGGGAGCGGACCGGCCTGTACTCACATCGGATCGGAAAGTGGGGACCACCGGGTGCCAACCGAGAGCGTCGGCGAGACGAATTACCTCGTCGGCCTGAATCTGTCCGGGCGCCGCGTCGTTGTGGTGGGAGGCGGGTCCGTCGCGCAGCGTCGCCTCGGATTGCTTGCCTCCTCGGGCGCGGACATCCACGTGGTGGCGCGCGCAGCGACGCCGGTGATCGAGAGCATGGCCGCGAGAGGACAGATCACCCTCGAACTCCGTGACTACGTCGAGGGTGATCTCGACGGCGCGTGGTACGCGATGGCATGCACCGACGAAGCCGACACCAATGCCGCGATCGTGTCGGAAGCCGAACGGCGCAGGGTGTTCTGCGTGCGCGCCGACAACGCGCGAGAGGGAAGTGCGGTCACCCCCGCGACGGCACAGCACGACGGTCTGACCGTCGGTGTGCTGGCAGGTGGGGACCATCGGCGCTCGGCCTCCGTCCGCAGCTCGATCCGCGATGCACTGGCAGGTTCGGATGCCTCCGGGATCTCCGACACCGGCAACAAGCCGGTCGGTGTCGCACTGGTCGGTGGCGGACCGGGCGACCCGGACCTGATCACCGTCCGAGGACGTCGCCTGCTTTCGCAGGCCGATGTCGTGGTAGCCGACCATCTGGCGCCGCAGCCGCTGCTCGCCGAACTCGCCCCCCACGTCGAGGTGATCGACGCCGCGAAACTGCCCTACGGCAGGGCGATGGCGCAGCAGGTCATCAACGAGACCCTCGTCGACCGCGCCAACGCCGGGAAGTTCGTCGTCCGGCTCAAGGGCGGCGATCCGTACGTATTCGGACGTGGCTTCGAAGAACTCGAAGCCTGTGCCGAGGCCGGCGTGCCGGTGACGGTGGTGCCGGGCATCACCAGTGCGATCTCGGTGCCGTCGGCCGCCGGAATCCCCGTCACTCACCGCGGGGTGACCCACGAGTTCGTAGTGGTCAGCGGCCACGTCGCTCCCGACCATCCGGATTCGTTGACCGACTGGGGTGCGCTCGCGAAGCTTCGGGGCACGCTCGTGCTGCTGATGGCGGTGGCGCGTATCGAACAGTTCGCCGACGCCCTGCTCACTGGTGGACGCCCCGCGGACACCCCGGTAGCCGTCGTGCAGGAGGGAACGCTGCGCAGTCAGCGAGTGTTGCGTGCCGACCTCGCCACCGTTGCCACCCGCGTACGCGATGAAGGCATTCGTCCGCCCGCGATCATCGTCATCGGCCCCGTCGCGGGTTTCACCGCGGAAGGTGTGTGACGTGACCGAGACATCGAAGCAGCTGACGGCACGCGCGGTCGCCATGGCGACTCTGGTCCTGAGTGGGCTGCAGCTCATGGTTGTGCTCGACGGCACCGTTGCGAACCTCGCTCTCGCGCCGTTGCAGAGCGAACTCGAACTCTCCGACGCGGGCCGTAACTGGGTCCTCACGTCGTACGCGCTGGCCTTCGGCGGCCTGATGCTGCTCGGCGGGCGCCTCGGCGACAGCTACGGCCGCAAGAAGATGTTCATCGCAGGTGTCGGGCTCTTCACCGTTGCATCACTGCTGTGCGGTCTCGCGAACAACGAGGCGATGCTCATCGGTGCGCGTGCCCTGCAGGGCGTGGGCGCGGCCGTCGCGTCGCCCACTGCCCTTGCTCTCGTGGCGACGACCTTCGCGGCGGGACCCGCCCGCAACCGGGCGATTGCAGTGTTCGCCGCGATGACGGGGGTCGGGTCCATTGCAGGTCTGATCCTCGGCGGGGCGCTCACCCAGGTGTCGTGGCGATGGATCTTCCTGATCAACGTGCCCATCGGGGCGCTCATCGTGGGTCTCGCGGTGGTCGCGCTACGAGAGACCGCAGCCGAGCGGCTCGCGCTCGACGTACCCGGTGCAATTCTCGCGACTCTCGGATGCACCGGTCTGGTTTTCGCGCTGACGGAGGGGCCCGAACTGGGTTGGGGGAGTCCCGCAGTAATCGGGGCGCTCGTTGCCGGGGTCGTGCTGCTCGGAGTCTTCCTGCTGGTCGAGCGTCGCGCCGAGAATCCACTGCTGCCGTTCGTCCTGTTCCGCAACAAGGACCGCGTCGCGGTGTTCGTGTCGATCTTCTTCGCGGGCGCGGTGATGTTCAGCCTCGCTGCGTTCGTTGCACTGTTCGTACAGGACGTCCTCGGCTACACCCCGCTGCAGGCGGGTCTCGCGTTCGTGCCTTTCGCGTTCGGTCTCGGTGCTGCGGCTGCCGCGTCCTCGAAGCTCGTGGCGCGCATCGAGCCGCGCTGGCTGATTGTCACCGGCACCGTCATCATGACCGCGAGCCTGCTGTACGGGTCGACGATGGATGGCACCGTCCGTTACCTCCCCACCCTGTTCGTGTTGGTACTCGTCGTCGGGTTCGGCGTCGGACTCGCCGTGGTCCCGCTGCCCTTGTGCGCGATTGCCGGGGTGGGGTCGCACGAGATCGGTCCACTGTCGGCGATCGCGCAGGTCGCTCAGACGCTCGGCGGGCCCGTGGGACTCGGCATCATCGGAGCGATGGCGACGTCGAAGACGCTGTCGCTCGGTGGTACGTCCGGCGCGGTGGCCGACATGACAGAGGCCCAGCTCGCCGCACAGGGCGCGGGCTACATGTTCGCGCTCGTGGGCTGCGCGGTATGTGCGGTGATTGCGGGTATCTCGGCGTTGTTCATCCGGTTCACACCCGAACAGGTTGCGCAGGCACAGGAAGCCGAGAAGTCGGTCCAGACCATCTGAGGTTCCGAATACCGGACCGGCCTCGCCCACGGCGGGGCCGGTTTCGATTCACGTCAGGACGATCAGCTCGGTCGGCGATTCGACCTCGACTCGCAGTCCCGCTTTCGACGCGACCCGAGCCACACCCTCGAGGTCGGTCGGCTCGGCGCGTGTGAGCACCAGCGCTCTCGCAAGCAGGCCCTTGTGGTGCTTGTTGAAGTGGCTGACCACCTTGCGGGTGCCGTCGGGCTGCTCGGTGAGCACCGTGGCGGTCACCGAGCCGGGCACTGGACCGAGCTGCTGATAGACACCCGAGCGCAGGTCGACGACGAGATCACCGTTCGCCTCCGTCACGATCGCGTCGGACAGCTCCGGGCGCCACAGCGCCGCGAGCGTCCCGAAACCGGGCAGCTTCGATCCGCCTGACAGCCGGTACGCGGGAACCGGGTCGGCGGCACGGACCGCACCGAACAGCGCCGACCCGATGCCCAGTCGCCGGTAGGCCTTGTCGCGTTGAGGCTTGGTGAAGGACGCGGCATCGAGCGCGTCGAACAAGACTCCCGTGTAGCGCAAGAGCGCCGGCCGGGTCGGGGAGACCCACAGTTTCGCGTTCCGTTCGACCTCGTCGAATTGCGTGGCACCCAATCCGAGGGCCCGGCACGACGCGTCCGGATCTGCGGCGAGATCGACGAGGGCCTGCACGAGTAGTTCGCGTGTCTCGGTCAGTTGCGGCATCGACAGGTCCCCGAGATCGAGTGGGGCGCCGTCGCCGCCGTCGGACTTCGTCTCGGAAGGGGGAAGAAGTACCAGCACAAACGACAACCGTACCGATCGGGTGGATCGGGTCGCGAGGTAGGCTGACCGATCGTGATCACCCGCATGTCGCACCTGTTCCTCCGCACGCTTCGCGACGACCCGGCAGACGCCGAGGTTGCCAGCCACAAGCTGCTCGTCCGCGCCGGCTACGTGCGCCGCATCGCGCCGGGCGTGTACTCGTGGCTGCCACTGGGCCTGAAGGTGCTGCGTGAGGTGGAGCGGGTCGTCCGCGAGGAGATGAACGGTATCGGCGCGCAGGAGATCTCCCTGCCTGCACTGCTCCCGCGCGACCCCTACGAAACGACGAACCGCTGGACCGAGTACGGCCCCGGGCTGTTCCGTCTCCAGGATCGCAAGGGCGGCGACTACCTGCTCGGGCCCACCCACGAGGAGATGTTCGCGCTCACCGTCAAGGGCGAATACAACTCGTACAAGGATTTCCCTGTCACGCTCTACCAGATCCAGACCAAGTACCGCGATGAGGAGCGGCCGCGCGCTGGGATCCTGCGGGGCCGCGAGTTCACGATGAAGGACTCCTACAGCTTCGACCTCACCGACGAGGGCCTCGCAGAGTCGTACCGCGCACACCGCGACGCCTACGAGCGGATCTTCGCGCGCCTCGGCGTCGAGTACGTGATCGTGTCGGCGACGTCCGGTGCGATGGGCGGCAGCGCCTCGGAGGAGTTCCTTGCCGAGTCGCCCGCGGGTGAGGACACCTACGTACGGTGCCTCGAATCCGGGTACGCCGCCAACGTCGAGGCCGTGAAGACATTGGCCCCGGCACCCATCCCGATCGAGGGTCAGCCGGAGGCGGTTGTCCACGACACCCCCGACACTCCCACGATCGACACCCTCGTCGCAGCGTCTTCACAGATCCTCGGCCGCAAGGTCGACGCCTCGGAGACGCTCAAGAACATCCTCGTGAAGGTCCGGCAGCCCGGTGGCGAGTGGGAACTCCTCGGTATCGGTGTGCCCGGCGACCGTGACGTCGACGAGAAGCGCCTCGAAGCTTCGCTCGAGCCGGCCGAATTCGCGCTGCTCGACGAAGCCGACTTCGCAGCCAACCCGTTCCTTGCCAAGGGGTACATCGGGCCCAAGGCATTGCTCGCCAACGGTGTGCGCTACCTCGTCGACCCGCGGGTGGTCGACGGCAGCTCGTGGATCACCGGCGCCGACCAGCACGGCAAGCACGTGTTCGGACTTGTCGCCGGCCGCGACTTCGTCCCGGACGGCACGATCGAGGCGGCCGAGGTGCGCGACGGCGACCCGTCGCCCGACGGCGCAGGTCCGCTCGTGTCCGCCCGCGGCATCGAGATCGGCCACGTGTTCCAGCTCGGTCGCAAGTACACCGATGCGTTCGAGGTGAACGTCCTCGGCGAGAACGGCAAGCCTGTGCGTCCCACCATGGGCTCCTACGGCGTGGGTGTCTCACGCCTCGTCGCCGTGGTCGCCGAGCAGCAACACGACGACAAGGGCCTGCGCTGGCCCGCCGAGATCGCGCCGTTCGACGTGCACCTCGTGATCGCCAACAAGGACGAGCAGGCCCGCGCGGGCGCCGAGGCCCTCGCGCAGGAACTGTCCGACGCCGGCGTCGACCTGCTCTTCGACGACCGCAAGGCATCCCCGGGTGTGAAGTTCAAGGACTCCGAACTGCTCGGAATGCCGCTCGTCGTCGTCGTCGGCCGCGGTTTCGCCGACGGTCATGTCGAACTGCGAGACCGCTTCACTGGAGAGGCCCGCGAGGTTCCGGTCGGTGACGCGGTGAACGAGGTTCTCGCAGCGACCCGCCGCTGAAACGACCGACGGCTGCCGATGAGGCGGTGACGGGGGACACTGTGTCCATGACTGCCGACTGGGAACGTACCGACACCTACCTCTCCGACCTCCTCATCGGCAACGATCGAGCCAGCGAGTCCGCACTCACCGAGAACGCCGAGGCCGGTCTGCCCGCCATCGACGTCTCACGCATGCAGGGGAAGTTCCTGCACCTGCTCGCACGCGCGATGGGCGCACGGACGGTCCTCGAGATCGGCACGCTCGGCGGATACAGCACGATCTGGCTCGCACGGGCCGTCGGCGACGAAGGACGGGTGGTCACACTCGAATTCGAGCCCCGCCACGCCGAGGTCGCCCGCGCAAATCTGGACCGCGCCGGCGTCGGCGGTGTCGTCGACATCCGCGTCAGCCCCGCCCTGGACTCGTTGCCGCACCTCGAAGGCCCGTTCGATCTGGTGTTCATCGACGCGGACAAGGAGAACAACTCCAACTACGTGCACGAGGCCCTGCGACTCACCCGCCCGGGCAGCGTCATCATCGTCGACAACATCGTCCGCGGCGGTGCGATATCCGATCCGGACGAAGATGACGAACGGGTCCGTGCGTCTCGGGATGTCCTTGCGTTGTTCGCGTCCGAACCTCGCCTCGACGCCACTGCACTGCAGACGGTGGGGGCGAAGAACTGGGATGGTTTCGCGATGGCGCTGGTCGTCCACTGACGGGCGCTGCCGGACAGGTTCTCTCCGAATTGTCCTGATCCGCCACGAGAACCTGTTCCATTGTCGTAATGTGCGCAGCCATGATCTCCACGGTTGTCTGGGGCACAGGAAATGTCGGGCGCGCGGCAATTCGCGCCGTCGATGCTCACCCCGCACTCGACCTCGCAGCGGTTCTTGTCCACAATCCGGACAAGGTCGGGCGCGACGCCGGGGACCTGGGCGATCTCGGCCGTGAGATCGGTATCAGGGCGAGAGCAGATATCGACGCCGTGCTGTCCGAGGACCCCGCCGCCATCGTGTACGCGGCGACCGGAGAGATCCGCCCCGACGACGCATTCGCCGATATCCTCCGTGCACTGCGCACCGGTGCCGTCGTCGTCACACCCGCGCTGTTCCCGCTGTACGACCACCGCAGTGCACCGCCCGAGATGAGAGAACCGGTCCTGGCGGCGATAGAAGAGGCAGGTGGGTCGCTGTTCGTGTCGGGCATCGACCCCGGGTGGGGCAACGACGTGCTGCCGTTGCTGCTCAGCGGACTCGGCACGACGGTCGACGGCATCCGCTGCCAGGAGATCTTCGATTACTCGACCTACGACCAGCCCGACTCGGTGCGGTACCTCGTCGGGATGGGGCAGCCGATGGACTACGAACCTCCGATGCTCGCGCCGTCGATCCCGACGATGGTGTGGGGCGGACAGGTGCGGTTGATGGCGCGAGGCCTCGGCGTGGAACTCGATGAGATCCGCGAGGTCTGCGACCGGCGGGCCCTCGACAACACCATCACCACTGCGACGATGGGTGACTTCGAGGCGGGCACACAGGGCGCGGTGCGATTCGAGCTGCAGGGCATCGTCGGCGGGCAGCCCCGAATCGTCATCGAACACGTCACCCGCATCCACCCGGGTTGCGCGCCGGACTGGCCGACCCCACCCGACGGCGGTGCGGGCGCACACCGGGTGATCATCGAGGGACGCCCTCGGATCGAAGCCAGTATCGAGGCCGACGATGAAGGAGGATGAAGGAGGGAGCCGAGCGGCAGGCGGGAATGCGACGGCGGTGGGTCGGCTCGTCGGCGCGATCGACTGGCTCGTCGAGCACGAACCGGGCCTCTACGACGCGCTCGAAGTTCCGCTGCGCCCAGCTGCCGGCAAACTCAGCGCCGCGGAAGGAGCCCCCGCATGATCATCGACATCCCCGAGGACAAGGACCCGATCGGCTATGTCTGGGCCGAGATGGTCCCCGGGATCGGGATCCCCGCTTCCCAGTTCTCGCTTTCCGTGTACGAGCACTCGACCATCGACCTGCGCGCGTTCGAAGCCGCGCGGCTGCGGATCGCGCAGATCAACGGCTGTGTGTTCTGCCAGGACTGGCGCACCGAGCGGGACGGCATCAAAGTAGAGCCCGGTTTCGACCGAGACGTCGAGAACTGGCGCACCACCGAGCACTTCGACGAGCGAACAAGACTGGCCACCGAGTACGCCGAGCGATACGCGCTCGATCACCACGGTCTCGACGACGCGTTCTGGGTTCGGATGAAGTCCGAGTACTCCGACGCCGAGATCGTCGAGTTGTCGATGAGCATCGGATCGTGGCTGGCGTTCGGCCGGCTCAATCACGTGCTCGGGTTGGACACCGCGTGCGTACTACCCGGGCACTGACCGACAGTGCACCGAATGATCAGGGTGCGCCGAACACCACGTCCCCGGTGTAGCCGATCATCCACTGCACGCCGTACTTGTCGGTGCACATGCCGAAGCGCTCGGCCCATTCCACCTTCCCCAGTGGCATGGACACCTCACCGCCATCGGACAGCCCGGCGAACATCCGATCGGCCTCGTCGGCGCTCTCTGCGTCGATCGAGATCGCGAAATTCGTTCCGGCGGTGACGGTACCCATCGCTTCGGGGACATCGGATCCCATGAGCATGCTCTTGCCCAACGGAAGCGCGACGTGCGCGACGCCGTTCTTCTGTTCCTCGGTCAGGTCCATGTCGCCGGTGTCCATGTCGCTGAAACGTGCCAGCTGCAGTTCCCCGCCGAAAACGGATTGGTAGAAGGTGAATACTTCTTCGGTATTGCCGTTGAAATTCAGGTATGGATCGACTGATTTCATGGTGTGCTCCCATGTCTCTGTACGGACGGTCGCGCACCCGCAGTCTATTGCGCCGACGCGTCGACCACGGGTGGGTTCTCAGGACCGACCGGGGAACGGCACCGTCGGTGGAACGATACCGAGGTGGATCCGCCACTGCGCGGCCCGCACCGCGGTGTCGGTGAGCGCCTCGATCGCGGTCGCCCGCGTCGATTCGCTCCGTGCTCGCTCGGCCACCGAGCGCCATGCGACCGCGGTATCGGTCTCGATCTGCAGCGCGAGTTGTGCGGCGCTCGCCGGGTCGACGACAGGGAACGGCACTGTGTATCCGGGTGCCGCGACAGGTGGTTCGACACCGACGGTGATCAGCGCGTCGATCGTGGCGTCGCGGCGCGCACGATGCGCCGCGGTGTGGGCCGCCACGTCGTCGGCGCGCGCCGGATCCGCGAATGCGGACACGACGCCGTACCCGAACACAGCGGAGTGTTCGGCTTCGAGGGCATCGACGAGGGACTGCTGTTCGGGACCGAGCTCGGGTGATGTCACGGCAGCAACACCGCCGTCTGGACGGCGCACGCGGCGCTGATGGAGGCGAGCACGCCCGCGCGGAACCCCTGCAGGGTGCGGCCGACGTCGGCCGCGCTGCGCTGCGACTGGGTCAGGCGCTCGCGCAGCAGGTCGACGGTCGGAGTTTCACCGGCCGCAGCGGTCGTGGTCGTCGCCGAGGGAGGGGTGTAACTCGTCGTGGCGCCTGCCGCGCGCGCGATCTCGGCTTCGAGCGCGTCGGCGTGTGCTGTGCGTTCGGAGCTGATCGTGGTGAGCGGTTCCGCGAGGTCGGGAGCGAGTGCAACCAGGGTCGTCGCGGTCGACGCATCGGTGCGGGCGCGCGCGGCCTGTGCGAGCAGTGGGTCGGGTTCGGGCTCTTCGTCCGAGATTCCGCATCCGGTGACAGCAGCGACCGAGACTCCTCCCGCCGCAGCCGAGCACCATCGCAACAGGGTTCGTCGGGACATCGCGGATCGCGTCACTGGCATCGGCACCGGACCATCTTGCCAGTCGTGTGTGACGGACAACGACCCCGGCCTGGTCACGGCGCGGCGAGTTGCACGTTAGGCTGGATATCTGCCGGAGCGTCCGTCCCGGCCGGTGTCCGCTGCGATCACAACTGAACGAGGAGCCCGCTCACCATGCCTGTGCCACCCCCGGAGAGGATCGTCGAGCTCGTCACGGATCTTCTCGACAACGAGGGCTACGACCTCGAGGACGTGGTCGTGACCGCCGCCGGAAAGCACAGCACCGTTCGTCTGATGGTCGACAGTGACGCAGGTCTCGGACTCGACGAGGCGGCCCGCCTGAGCCGTCTGGTATCCGAAGCGTTCGATTCCGTCTCCGATTTCGGGGAGTCCCCGTACGTCCTCGAAGTGACGAGTCCGGGCATCGGCAGACCGCTCACGCTCGATCGGCATTGGCGGCGGGCTCAGGGTCGCAAGGCTCTGATCGAAACCGCCGACGAGACGTTCGTCGCTCGGATCGGAGAGCTCGTCGGCGACACCATACGTGTGGTGGCGTCCGACAAACAGGGTCCTTTCGTCCGGTCCTTACCGCTGTCCGACGTGCGCAAGGCGGTGGTCGAGATCGAGTTCTCGCCCCCGAATGCGCGGGAGTTGGAACTCGCCGGAGGACTGCCGGACGGGCGTGTGCAGGCCGGCGAGATCGACGAGAACGCGGTGGGCGAGGACGCAAGCGACGACGACGCGAACACGGTGGACGACGGCACCGAAAGCAACGAACCGAGGATGGACAAGTGAATATCGAAATTGCGGCTCTGCGGATGCTGGAGTCGGAGAAGAACATTCCGTTCGACGAGCTCATCGAGACGCTCGAGACGGCACTGCTCACGGCCTACCGGCATGTCGACGGACATCAGCCGCACGCGCGGGTCGTGGTCGACGTCAAGACCGGAGCGATCCAGGTGCTCGCCGAGGAACGCGACGAGGACGGCAACGTCATCGCCGAATGGGACGACACCCCCGAGAACTTCGGGCGCATCGCTGCGACCACCGCCCGCCAGGTGATCATGCAGCGGATCCGCGACGCGGAACACGAGCAGCGGTTCGGTGAGTTCTCCACCCACGAGGGTGAGATCGTCAGCGGCGTCGTCCAGCGCGACTCCCGTGCCAACGCCCGCGGCATGGTGGTCGTCAAGATCGGGGGCGACGCCAGTGCCACCGAAGGGCTGATCCCGCCGGCCGAGCAGGTTCCGGGGGAGAGCTACGAACACGGCGACCGCATCAAGTGCTACGTCGTGGGCGTCTCGCGCGGCCAGCGCGGACCTCAGATCACACTGTCGCGCACGCACCCGAACCTGGTTCGCAAGCTGTTCGCACTCGAGGTGCCCGAGATCGCCGACGAGTCCGTCGAGATCGTCGCGGTCGCGCGGGAGTCCGGCCACCGTTCGAAGATCGCTGTGCACTCGCTCGTGCCCGGGCTCAACGCGAAGGGCGCGTGCATCGGGCCGATGGGGCAGCGGGTGCGCAATGTGATGCGCGAACTCGGTGAAGAGAAGATCGACATCATCGACTTCGACGAGGATCCCGCGAAGTTCGTCGGCAATGCACTGTCGCCGTCGAAGGTGGTGTCCGTCACGGTGGTGGACCCGGACGCGCGTGCTGCACGGGTGGTCGTCCCCGACTTCCAGTTGTCGCTCGCGATCGGCAAAGAAGGGCAAAACGCGCGTCTCGCAGCGCGCCTGACGGGATGGCGAATCGACATCCGGAGCGACGCCGCACCGGTCGAGGTCGAGGACGCGGGCGAGTCTCCGACAGGCAGGTGAAGGCGGGATGCGGGATTTCGGGCAAAACAGCGGTACAGTAGTCGATGGTTCAGCATGACCTGCCCTCCGTCGGCCCCGGAGCGCACCGGCCCGGTGCGCACTTGCGTCGGTTGCCGGCAGCGAACGCTGGCTGCCGAACTGCTGAGGATCGTGGCGCGGGGCTCGGAACCGGAAGGTTTCGTGGTCGTCCCCGATCTGCGGCGCAGGCTTCCCGGGCGAGGTGCATGGATGCATCCCACCGCGGAGTGCCTGAACCTGGCTGTTCGGCGTCGAGCACTCGGCAGAGCACTGAAGGTGTCCGGAGGTCCGGATATCTCAGCGCTGGATCAGCTGGTCGGGTCCATGGCGGAGAGGTCGCACAGCGACCCCGACGGCGGGACACCAACAGTGACATCGAACTCTGAGAAGAACAGGCACGAACACTCATGAGCACACCGTGAAGCACCAGCGATGAACGTCCATCGGAGATAACCCGAGGTCGTGCGGGCATTGGCCGCTCGACCTCATCAGTGAGGAGAGCAGTGGCAGGCAAGGCCCGCGTGCACGAGTTGGCAAAAGAACTCGGTGTCACAAGTAAGGAACTACTCGCAAAGCTCAAGGAGCAAGGCGAGTTCGTGAAGTCAGCGTCGTCGACGGTGGAGCCCCCGGTGGCCCGTCGTCTGCGCGAGTCCTTCGGTAAGGCGCAGAGCACCGACGCGCCGGCAGCGAAGGCCGCACCCACCCCCGGCCCCCGTCCCGGCGCACCGCGTCCGGGCCCGCGTCCGGCAACACCAGCCCCGGCTCCGGCGGCCCCAGCTCCCGCCGCGCCTGCAGCTCCGGCTCAGGAAGCACCAGCGGCGCCGGCCCCTTCGGCACGGCCGAAGCCCGGTGCTCCCAAGCCCGCAGCGCCGGTTCCCTCGGCGCCTGAGGCTCCCGCAGCGCCGGCCGCCGACACGACTGCACCGGCGGATGCCCAGGCTCCCGCTGCGAAGCCGGCACCGAAGGCGCCGACACCGGGTCCCAAGCCGGCCCCGCGTCCGGGTCCGAAGTCCCCGCGCGTCGGTAACAACCCGTACTCTTCTGCTCCTGCCGAGCGGCCTGCTCCGCGTCCGGCCGGTCCCCGCCCGGGACCCGGCGGACCTCGTCCGGCTCCGGGCCAGGGTGGCCCCCGCCCGACTCCGGGTCAGGGACGTCCGGCCGCCGGCGGTCAGCGTCCGGCTCCGGGCCAGGGTGGCCCTCGTCCGTCTCCCGGCCAGGGCGGACCTCGTCCGTCTCCCGGATCCATGCCTCCTCGTCCGAACCCGGGTGCGATGCCGCAGCGTGCTGCACGTCCGGCCCCGTCCGGTCGTCCGGGTCGCCCGGGTGGCGCACCCGGCGGTCGTCCCGGCGGTGGCGGCGGTTACCGCGGTGGCGGACCCGGTGGTGGCGCCGGCGGTGCCGGTGCCGGCGCTGGAGCAGGTGCTCCCGGCGGCTTCCGGGGTCGTCCCGGCGGCGGCGGTGGGCGTGGACGCGGCGGTGCAGCCGGTGCGTTCGGTCGTCCCGGTGGAGCTCCGCGTCGTGGCCGCAAGTCGAAGCGACAGAAGCGGCAGGAATACGATTCGATGCAGGCGCCCGCCGTCGGTGGCGTGCGGTTGCCGCGTGGCAGCGGTGAGACGATCCGTCTCGCACGTGGCGCGTCGCTGTCCGACTTCGCGGAGAAGATCGACGCGAACCCGGCAGCACTCGTGCAGGCCCTGTTCAACCTCGGTGAGATGGTCACGGCCACTCAGTCGGTCAACGACGAGACGCTCGAGCTGCTCGGCTCCGAGATGAACTACGTCGTTCAGGTCGTCTCGCCCGAGGACGAAGACCGCGAGCTGCTCGAGTCGTTCGACATTCAGTACGGCGAGGACGAAGGCGGCGAGGAAGACCTCCAGCAGCGTCCTCCGGTGGTCACGGTCATGGGTCACGTCGACCACGGCAAGACCCGACTGCTCGACACCATCCGTAAGGCCAACGTCCGCGAGGCGGAGGCCGGTGGCATCACGCAGCACATCGGTGCCTACCAGGTCATGACGCACCTCAACGGTGAAGATCGCCTGATCACCTTCATCGACACCCCTGGTCACGAGGCGTTCACCGCCATGCGTGCCCGCGGTGCGAAGTCGACCGACCTCGCGATCCTCGTGGTCGCCGCGGACGACGGCGTCATGCCGCAGACGGTCGAGGCGATCAACCACGCTCAGGCGGCCGACGTGCCGATCGTGGTCGCGGTGAACAAGATCGACAAGGAGGGCGCGAACCCTCAGAAGATCCGTCAGCAGCTCACCGAGTACGGCCTGGTCACCGAGGAATACGGCGGCGACACCATGTTCGTCGACATCTCGGCCAAGCAGGGTCTGCACATCGACGAACTGCTCGAGGCCGTGCTGCTCACCGCAGATGCGTCCCTCGACCTGCGGGCCAACCCCGACATGGAGGCGCAGGGCGTCGCCATCGAGGCGCACCTCGACCGCGGTCGCGGTCCGGTGGCCACGGTCCTGATCCAGCGCGGCACCCTGCGTGTCGGCGACTCCATCGTCGCCGGCGACGCGTACGGCCGCGTGCGACGTATGGTCGACGAGTTCGGTGAGGACGTGCACGAGGCGCTTCCGTCGCGGCCCGTCCAGGTCATCGGCTTCACCTCGGTGCCCGGCGCCGGCGACAACCTTGTCGTTGTCGAGGAAGACCGCATCGCCCGGCAGATCGCCGACCGGCGCAATGCGCGCAAGCGCAACGCTCTGGCCGCGAAGAGCCGCAAGCGGATCAGCCTCGAGGATCTCGATGCAGCTCTCAAGGAGCACAACGAGCTCAACCTCATCCTCAAGGGCGACAACTCGGGTACCGTCGAGGCCCTCGAAGAGGCGCTCATGGGTATCGAGATCGACGACGAGGTGCGTCTGCGGGTCATCGACCGCGGTGTCGGTGGCGTCACCGAGACCAACGTCAACCTCGCCGCGGCGTCGAACGCCGTGATCATCGGCTTCAACGTTCGCGCAGAAGGCAAGGCGACGGAGCTGGCGAACCGCGAGGGCGTCGACATCCGCTACTACTCGATCATCTACCAGGCGATCGATGAGGTGGAGAAGGCTCTCAAGGGCATGCTCAAGCCGATCTACGAGGAGGTCGAGCTCGGCCGCGCCGAGATCCGCGCGATCTTCAAGTCGTCGAAGGTCGGCAACATCGCCGGTTGCCTCGTGCAGTCGGGCATCGTCAAGCGCAACGCCAAGGCACGTCTGCTCCGCGACAACAACGTGGTTGCGGAGACCGTCACGATCTCGTCGCTGCGGCGTGAGAAGGACGACGTCGTCGAGGTGCGTGAAGGCTACGAATGTGGTCTGACGGTCACCTACTCCGACATCAAGGTCGGCGACGTGATCGAGGCCTACGAGTTGCGCGAGAAGCCGCGCGACTGACACATCTCGACCGGTGGCGGTGGACGACCATGTCGTCTGCCGCCACGGGCATGTCGAGAGATCCGGATCCGACGGGGGAAGGCCGACGATGTATCTGGGAGCACTCGAGCTGGACATTCTCCTGGGAGACGTCCATTCGCTCAAGGGGAAGCGGTCGTTGATCAGGCCGGTGCTCGCCGAGCTACGTCGCCTCGGTGTCTCGGCTTCGGAGACCGGAGACCAGGATCTGCATCGACGAGCGAAACTGGGCGTAGCGGTGGCCGCGCCCGACCTCGCGCACGTTCGCGACATACTCGACAAGTGCGAGAGGCTCGCCGCGGACCGTCCCGAACTGGAGTTGCTCTCCACCAGACGAAGAGTGTTCGGCCCGGAAGACTGACGGACCGACACAACACAGAGAGTGGTCGCCGGAGACCGGCGGCCGAGGAGGAACGAACGACATGGCCGATCCAGCACGCGCGCGCCGCCTCGCGAAGCGCATCTCCACCATCGTGGCCACCGCGATCGACCATGAGATCAAGGACCCACGGCTCGAATTCATCACCATCACCGACGCGAAGGTCACCGCCGACCTGCACGACGCGACGGTCTACTACACCGTGCGCGGCGCAGACCTGAAGACCGAGCCCGACCTCGTGTCGGCAGCCGCGGGCCTCGAGAAGGCCAAGGGCATCCTGCGTTCGAAGGTCGGTGCGGCGACCGGTGTCCGATTCACCCCGACGCTGACGTTCGTGACCGACACCGTCCCGGACACCGCCCGTCACATGGAAGAACTCCTCGAGCGTGCACGTGCGGCGGACGACGAGGTGGCACGCGCGCGGGAGGGTGCGGTACCGGCCGGCGACTCCGACCCGTACAAGGAACCTCGCGAACGTGGCGACGACGAATAGCGACACCATGTCAGACTTCGAAGTGTCGACCGGCCACGACAGCGCAGTCGATCTCGACGGCGCTGTCGCGCTGCTCTCCGCTGCACAGACGGTGACTGTGCTGTGCCACGTTCAGCCCGACGCCGACACCCTGGGCAGCGGTCTGGCACTCGGTCTGGCGCTCGAACGACGGGGGATTCCCGTGCAGGTGGCCTTCGCAGCTCCGGACGCGGTGCCTCTGTCGATGCGGGGCTTGCCGGGTACACATCTGGTCACCGCCGCGGAGGCGGTCCGGGACGAGGTGGATCTACTGGTCGCCGTGGATTGCGGCACCGCCGGTCGGCTCGGTGAGTTGCGTACCCGTCTGGACGGCGCCCGGAGCTCGTTGGTCATCGACCACCATCGATCCAATACCCGGTTCGGGACCCACAATCTCATCGACGCAGATGCCGAGGCTACCGCGGCGGTACTCGCGGACATCTTCGACGCGTGGAGTGTCGAGATCGATGCGGACATCGCACACTGCCTGTTCGCGGGGCTCGCCACCGACACCGGATCCTTCCGGTGGGTGCGCCCGGGTACACACACACTCGCGGAGCGGCTTCTCGCGACTGGTATCGACGGTGCGACCATCACCCGCACGCTTCTCGACACGCACCCGTTCGGGTGGTTGCCGATGCTGTCGTCGGTTCTGGCGTCCGCGACGCTCCTGCCGGAGGCCGCGAGCAACCGTGGGTTGGTCTACGCGTTGGTGCGTCGCGCGGACTCCGCTCACCTCGGAGCCGAGGAGATCGAAAGCGTCATCGACATCGTGCGCACCACGGTGGAGGCCGAGGTTGCGGCGGTGTTCAAGGAAGTCGGTCCGCAGGAATGGACCGTCTCGCTGCGTTCCAAACGCGACGTGGACGTCTCCCTCGTGGCGACGACCCTCGGAGGTGGCGGACACCGCTTCGCGTCCGGATACACCGCACACGGCGACTCCGAGGGAATCGTCGCTGCCCTGTGCTCCGCGCTCGGGTGATGGAGTCGGCAGAACCCGTGTCGACCCCACTCGACCTGTCCGGTCGGCGAATCCTAGGACTCGCGCTGCCGGCGCTCGGAGTGCTGGCCGCCGAGCCTCTCTACCTGCTGTTCGATATCGCTGTCGTGGGACGACTCGGCGCGCTTCCGCTCGCCGGACTGGCCATCGGCGGTCTCGTCCTCGCCCAGGTCACGACCCAGCTGACCTTTCTGTCCTATGGGACGACCGCCCGGGCCTCGCGGTTCCACGGTGCCGACCGGCACGACGACGCCGTCACGGAAGGCATCCAGGCCACCTGGCTCGCGGTGTGTGTCGGTGCCGTGATCGTCGTGATCGGCCAGTTGCTTGCGGCACCCGTTGCGGGCCTGATCGCCGGCGACGAGGAGATCGCGACCGCCGCCGTGTCCTGGCTGCGTGTCGCACTGTTCGGTGCGCCGCTGATCCTCATCAGCCTGGCGGGCAACGGGTGGATGCGTGGCATACAAGACACCGCACGACCACTGCGATACGTGGTGCTGGGATTGGGACTCTCGGCGGTGTTGTGCCCGATCCTGGTACACGGTCTGCTCGGCGCTCCACGCTGGGAACTCGTCGGTTCAGCGGTCGCCAACGTCGTGGGGCAGTTCGTCGCGGCGACGCTGTTCGTGGTGGCGTTGTTGCGGACGGGAGTGTCGCGCCGGCCGCTCCGCTCCGTGCTCGTCGCCCAGTTGCAACTCGGCCGCGACCTCATCGCCCGGAGCCTGGCGTTCCAGGCCTGCTTCCTGTCTGCAGCCGCGGTCGCAGCGAGGTTCGGTGCCGCTGCAGTCGCAGGGCACCAGGTGGTTCTGCAACTGTGGAACTTCGTCACGCTCGCCCTCGACTCGCTCGCCATCGCCGCGCAGGCGCTCGTCGGTGCGGCGCTCGGGGCCAAGGACACCCGCGGTGCAAGCCGGATCGCCTGGCGGGTGACGGCGTGGTCGGTCCTGTTCGCGATGGTCCTCGCAGTGTTCTTCCTGGTGGGGCGGACACTGATCCCCGGCCTGTTCACGGCCGACGACGCGGTGCTCGACCAGATCGATGTCGCGTGGTGGTTCTTCATCGCGATCATGCCGCTGGCCGGTGTGGTGTTCGCGCTCGACGGAGTACTGCTCGGCGCGGGCGACGCCGCGTTCCTGCGCAACGCCACGCTCACGGCCGCGCTGGTGGGGTTCTTGCCGCTGATCTGGTGTTCGCTCGCCTTCGACTGGGGGCTAGCGGGAATTTGGACCGGGCTTACGGTGTTCATCGTGTTTCGGATGATTGCCGTCGTGTGGCGCACCCGGACGGGGCGTTGGGCAGTGACGGGCGCGGACCGGCAGGTCCACGCAGACGACGGAACTGGAGGATAGAAACCGGTGGCAGCGAAACTGTGGGCGGTCAGTGACATCCATGTGGCGCACCGGGGTAACCGGCCTGTCACCGAGGACCTGTTCCCCGAATCTCCCGACGACTGGCTCATCGTGGCCGGCGACGTCTCGGAGAAGACCGACGACATCCGATGGGCGTTGAAGCTGCTCAGTGAACGCTTCGCGAAGGTGATCTGGGTTCCCGGCAACCACGAGCTGTGGACGACTGCGAAGGATCCCGTGCAGATGCACGGGGTGGCTCGCTACGACTATCTCGTGACCATGTGCCGCGAGCTCGGTGTCGTCACACCGGAAGATCCGTATCCGGTCTGGGAGGGAGACGGCAGCCCCGTCACGCTGGTGCCGATGTTCCTGCTGTACGACTACTCGTTCCTGCCGGACGGCACGACGACGAAAGCGGACGGACTCGCACTGGCGCGCTCGCGCAATGTGGTCGCGACCGACGAGTTCCTGCTGAAACCCGACCCCTACATCACCCGCGACACGTGGTGCCGCGCACGCCTCGAGCAGACCCGTGCACGGCTCGACGCGCTCGATCCGACGCTGCCGACGGTGCTGATCAATCACTTTCCGCTCGTGCGCGAACCCACTCGAATGCTGTTCTATCCCGAGTTCGCACTCTGGTGCGGCACAACCGAAACCGCCGACTGGCACGTGCGTTACCGGGCTTTGTGCAGCGTGTACGGGCATCTCCACATCCCGCGGACCACCTACTACGACGGGGTGCGCTTCGAAGAGGTATCGGTGGGTTATCCGCGCGAATGGCAGCGACGGGGCCTCCCCGACAACGTGCTGCGCCAGATCCTGCCCGTCCCGGACTACCCGCCGGGCACGCTCAACAAGTGGGGCGGTCACTTCACGGTGACCCCCGAGATGGAAGCCGAAGCCGAGAAGTTTCGGGCGCAACGAGAGAAGGAACTGCGGTGACGGAGTCGACGACCGAATCCCAGGTCGGTGCACGAGACGGTCTGATCGCGCGGATCGTTCCGGACGGCGTCGCTGCCGCGGAACTGTTCTCCGACCCACCGGGCCTGGTGGCCCACCCGCAGGAGGAACCCCTCATCGCCAGAGCGGTCGAGAAGCGTCGCCGCGAGTTCATCGGCGCGCGACACTGTGCGCGTCAGGCGATGAGCCGGCTCGGCGTTGAACCGGCCCCGATCCTCAAGGGCGACAAGGGTGCACCGGTCTGGCCACGCGGAGTGGTCGGTAGCCTCACGCACTGTGACGGCTACCGCGGAGCCGTCCTCGGCTACTCGCTGCAGGTCCGTTCGCTCGGGATCGACGCCGAGCCGCACGACCGCCTCCCGGACGGTGTCCTCGACGCCGTCAGTCTCGACGTCGAACGCACATGGCTCGCCTCGACCACCGACACCGACCTGCATTGGGATCGGGTGCTGTTCTGCGCCAAGGAAGCCACCTACAAGGCGTGGTTCCCGCTCACCGGCCGGTGGCTCGGTTTCGAAGACGCCCACATCACTTTCGAACGCGACGAGTCGGGCGCGACCTCGGGCACGTTCCGGTCGAAGCTGCTGGTCCCCGGCGACACCTCGGACGGATCGCCGCTGACCGATTTCGAAGGTCGTTGGCTGGTGGACGACGGCCTGGTGCTCACCGCGATCACGGTGCGCTGACCATGACCGAATCCGCCTCCGAGAACCCCGCCCTCACCCGCGCCGGGCTTCTCGTCGTCGACAAGCCTGCGGGCATGACCAGCCACGATGTCGTCGCTCGGTGTCGAAAACTGATGGGTACCCGCAAGGTCGGCCACGCCGGCACCCTCGATCCGATGGCCACCGGAGTCCTGGTGCTCGGCGTCGAACGCGCCACCAAACTGCTGGGTCTGTTGGCGCTGACCACGAAGTCGTACAGCGCCACGATCCGGTTGGGGCAGAACACCGTCACCGACGATGCGGAAGGTGAGGTTCTCGAGACCGTCGACGCGTCGACGGTGCGCGACGACCGGATCGCTGCGGAGGTCGCCGTGCTCACCGGCGATATCGAGCAGGTCCCGGCCAGTGTCAGCGCCATCAAGATCGACGGGAAGCGCGCGTACGCGCGGATGCGCGAGGGTGAAGTGGTCGAGATCCCGGCGCGTCCTGTCACCGTGTCGCGGTTCGAGGTACTCGCGCGCCACGACACGCCCGAGGGAGGGTTCGTCGACCTCGACGTCGAGGTGGACTGTTCGTCCGGGACGTACATCCGGGCTCTCGCGAGAGATCTGGGAGCAGCCCTGGGTGTCGGGGGGCATCTCACGGCCCTGCGGCGCACGACCGTCGGCCCGTTCGGGCTCGAGCATGCACGCACCCTCGAGCAGTTGGCGGACGATCCGGTCCCGAGCCTCGACCTCGACGCGGCAATCCTCACGGCGTTCCCCACACGCTCCGTGACGGACGACGAGGCCGTGGTGCTCTCACACGGCCGTTGGCTCGATCCGATCGGTGTGCCGGGTGTGTACGCGGCGATCGACCCTCAGGGGCGCGCGGTGGCGCTGCTGCAGGAGAAGGGGAAGCGGGCGTCATCGGTGTTCGTGGTTCGCCCGTCGAACATCTGAGGACGTTCCGTCGGCGAGCGGGTCCGAGACAGGGCCCATGTGAAGCGTGAGTCGTTCGAGGAGTAGCTCTGTGGCGGGCGTCCGTATTTCGGGGTGACCGACGAGGCCGACCATGACGCTGGTCTCTGCCTCGTCGGCATCGACGAGCAGGGCCCCACCGCCGGGGGCGAGGCTACGCGGGATGACCAGTAGACCCATACCCCGTGTGTGGAGGTCCCATGCCATGCCAGGTGTCGAGACCTGGACGGCGATCGCGAGACGGGTCCGGGCTCGCTGCGCCGCGGATTCGAGGGCGTCGCGTGCGCCCGCGCCGGCATCGAGGACCACAAGAGGTTCGGTACTCAGATCGGTGATCGCGACGGTGCGTGTCGTGGCCGGAAGGCCGACCACTATGAGTGGGTCGCGCATCAGTTCCACCCACCGCAGGTGCGTCGGGTCGGTGCGCACCACAATCGCGATGTCGAGTGCTCCGTCGGATACCGACTGCACCAGGTCGTCGCTCGACGCGGACGTGAGGACGAGTGCGACACCGGGGAACTCGGATGCGAACGCCGCCAGAGTGTCGCCCAGTTCAGGAAGTTCGGCGCCCGTCACGAGACCCAGTCGTACCCGTCCGCGACGAATTCCTGCAACGTCGTCGACTGCCTGCTGCACGCCGTCGAGTGCGGTAAGTGCGGCTCGGGCCCTCGGTAGAGCCGCCTCGCCCGGATACGAAAGCCGCACCTGACGGCTCGTGCGGGTGAACAGTCGTTGCCCGAGAATCGATTCGAGTTCTTTGATCCGAGAGCTGATCGTCGATTGCGCGATCCCGAGCCGGTCGGCGGCGGCCCCGAAGGACTCTTCCTCGGCCACGGCGACAAACGCTTGGAGCTTCAACACGTCCATCATGATTTTCGATGCTACTGATCGAACCTATCGGTTGGATTAATCATTGAATGACGCAGAGACTGGGATGCACGAGACAAGGGAGGATGACATGACGAATCCGGAGGTCGGAGTGGTGGATGGATTGCCATGGCTCGCGGCCGACACATTGACCATGTCCGTGTTCCACAACGCACTTCGCCGCGACCTCGAGCGATCCGAGATTCTCCTGGGATCTCCCGAGAACCTGTCGCCCCGTCGCAGTCGGCGCCTGGGTCGTCACCTCCAGTGGATGATGCACACACTTCGATGGCATCACGAAGGGGAAGACCATCACCTCTGGCCGCTGCTCCTCGAGCGCGAACCCGGAAGTTCGGCGGTACTCGACGCGATGCAGGCCGAGCACCACGCGATCGACGGGCCGGTGCTCGCCCTCGAAGCTCACGCGCGCGGACTTGTCGCCGGGCGGACGGAGCCTCGCGATGTGATGGACGCAGTGAAGACGCTGGCAAAACCACTGATGGAACATCTCGCACACGAAGAAGACGAGGCCATGGAGATCGTGTCCCGAGTGCTCAACCACCGGGACTGGAACGACTTCGAGCAACGCGCGTGGATCGACGGGTACACCGTGTGGGAATCCGTCCGCTTCGTCGCCTGGATGGTCGACGGTGTCGAGTGGAACAGACCGATCCGTCGGCGGGCAGGTCTGCCGGCTCCGATCTACTGGGCCGTCGTGAAGCCGCTGGCGCTCATTGCTCACGTCCCTGGCCTCAGTATCTGGGCGGGCACGCCTGCCGCCCGGGTGAGGAGCCGCGTCGCATGAGACCGATCGTATTCGGCGGCGTCGGGCGCCTGCTCGCGAAGCATGCGTGGGATGCCGAACATCGATCCGGGCACGCTCACGTCGTGACGAACCGTTGCCTTCTGGTGAGCAAACATAAGCACACTCGGTTTGCTTCGCCCATCAGGCAGCCTCACCTTCCGGTGAAACAGTCCCGGTCTCACCCAGCGACTGCTGCTTGCGCAATGCGGGCAGTGACAACCCCAACGCCGGTGTCAACTCGTCCTCGGCGATCTCGTAGGTGCGTTCGGCCTGCCGCTGGTCCATCACGGCTTTCACCAGCGCGAGCATCGTGTTGTGTGCCGTGCGTACCCCGCCGGCGTGCGAGCGGAACGCCCGCACCGGGGCGGGGGCGGGATCGAGCGCGACCGGTAGGCTTGCGCCGTCCATCTGTGCGGGATCTCGAATCCGGCCATCAGGAACTCGCCTCGACAGGCCTGTCCTGCGTGGTGACGGTGACCGCCCACATCGCACGAGTGCGCACGGCTGTGGCCGTAGAGGGTGGCAACTCTGGTATGAAGCTCCGCAGCCACACTGGGGATTCCGTCGCGCTCGTGCTGCTGCTGTCGTTCGTGCTCGGAGATGTCGCAGGCAGCAGCGGGGTCGCCGACTATCTGCCCGATCGCGGGTCGTCAGGTGCTCGCGCTGGATCCGGTCGGCTCGCCGGGACCTTGGGCGGGTCTGGCCGTGACCGCGATGTGGGCGGGTGCGGCTGTACTGGCCGTTGGTGCGGGCTCCGTCGTCGCGATTGCTGACGGGCTGGGTCAGACGAGCCAGATGGACTCGGCCGCAGGATTTCCGAGATCCACTGTGGCGCTGTCCGGGCTTCCGATCCGCACCGAGACGGTACCGGCGAAGTCGCGACGTTCGACCACTTCGATGTCGGTGTCGAGAGCGATACCGACCTCGTCGAAGTAGCGCAGCATCGCGGGGTCGGAGTCGGAGATCCGGGCGACACGCCCGCCCTCTCCGTCTCCGAACTCGCTGAGTGCGCGGGCGGGCGGCGCGGGAATCGAGCCGCCCGCAGTGGGAATCGGATCACCGTGCGGGTCGCGTTCGGGATGGCCGAGTTTTGCGTCGATCGCCGTGATCATGCGCTCGGAGACCGCGTGCTCGAGAACTTCCGCTTCGTCGTGTACCTCGTCCCAGCCGTAGCCGAGTTCGCGCACGAGGAAGGTCTCGATGAGGCGGTGTCTGCGCACCATGGCGACGGCGGCGTCGCGGCCGTTGTCGGTGAGCGAGATGGACCCGTAGCGTGCGTGGTCGACCATTCCCTGGTCGGCGAGCCTGCGGACGGCTTCGGACACCGTCGACGCCGAGACACCGAGACGCTCGGCGAGCAGCTTTGTCGAGACCTTCTCACCCGACCATTCCTGGATGGTCCAGATGAGCTTCAGGTAGTCCTGGGCGACCGAGGACAACGTGTCGGTCACGGTGGAGGGCTCACGAGTGTCAGGCACGTGACCAGCTTAGGTAACCATCAGCGAAGAATCATCTTCTCGGGCCGGTCGCCGGCGCAGTGCCGTGGTCACCAGGCCCTGTCTCGGTGCGAAGAGGTATGCGGCAGTGAACAGAGTGGCCTGAGCGAGCACCACCACGCCGCCGGTCGCCGCGTCGGTGTAGTAGCTCGTGTACACCCCGACCACCGAACCGAGTGCGCCGAGCACCGGCGCGATGACCAGCATTCGAGACATCCTGTCGGTCAGCAGGTACGCGGTGGCACCGGGGATGATCAGCATCGCGACCACGAGAATCACGCCGACGGCCTGGATCGCGCTCACGATCGTGATGGCGAGCAGGGCGAGCAGCAGTGCCGAGAGCCTGGCGGGGGAGATGCCGAGTGTGTGCGCCTGGACCCGGTCGAACGCGAACAAGGTCAGATCGCGGCGTTTCGCGACGAGAACCACGAAGACCGCCGCCGCGAGGCCGGAGATCTGCCACACGTCGGATGTCGACAGGCCCAGTAGATTGCCGAACAGCACGTGGTGCAGGTCGATCTGGCTGGGATTCTTCGAGATCAGCACGACACCGAGAGCGAACAGCGTGGTGAATACCGTTCCGATTGCGGCGTCCTCCTTGATCTTTGTGGTCCCGCGGACCAGCCAGATCAACGCCACAGCGAGACCCGCGAACAACAACGCGCCCAGGGTGAACGGCGCACCCACGAGGTAGGCCAGGACCACTCCGGGTAGGACCGCGTGTGAAACCGCATCGCCCATCAGCGACCAGCCGATCAACACGAGCCAGCAGCTCAGCAGGGCACATATCACGGTTGCGACAACCGCGACGACGAGAGCGCGTTGCATGAACCCGTACTGCAGCGGTTCGAGGATCAGATCGAGCATCACGACACATCCTGTGGTTCGGTGCTCGCACCGAACGCGCGCGCAAGGTTCTCCGGCCGTAGTACGTCGTCGGGTGTGCTGTGCAGGACGACCCGTTTCTGCAGCAGAACCGCCTCGTCGCACAGTTGCGACAGACCCGCGAGATCGTGGGTGGCGACGAGCAGCGTGTGTCCGTCGGCGGCGAGACCGCGGAATACGTCGGTCAGCGCGGCCTGGGTGGTCGTGTCGACGCCGGCGAAGGGCTCGTCGAGGAGCAACAGCGGCGCACGCTGCGCGATGGCTCGCGCGACGAACACACGTTTGCGTTGGCCACCGGACAACTGCCCGATCTGACGGTGGGCGAACGCGGTCATGCCGACGCGGTCGAGTGCCTCCGCGATCGCATCGTGGTCGACTCGACGTGCTCGGCGCATCCATCCCTGGTGTCCGTAGCGCCCGGTCATCACGACGTCGCGAACACCGATCGGGAAGTCCCAGTCGACGCCCTCGGCCTGCGGGACGTACGCCACGGCGCCGGACTTCCGTGCAGCGCTGATTCCGACGCCGCCGATGGCGATGTCGCCTTCGTCCGGTTTGACCAGCCCCATGATGCTCTTGAACAGGGTGGATTTTCCCGAGCCGTTGGTGCCGACGAGGCCGCAGACTCTGCCAGGGGTGACTTCGAGGCTTACTCCGTCAAGTGCGACGACGGAATCGTATCGGACCGTGACGTGATCCAGGCTCAGTGCAGTATCCAGGCTCAGTGCAGTGCCGGATGGTCGGGCGTGGTCGGAGCGTGTCACCGGGACCTCGCCAGGATGCCCCGCCGCTCACGGCGGGCAGGAATGGCGTTCGACATGTCGGACCCTTCTGTTGTCATGAGGAAATGAGGACCGCGTACAAGGTCCGGGCCTACCCGGACCCCGAACAGGCGACGCTGCTGCGCCGCACGTTCGGCTGCGTGCGCGTCGTGTGGAACAAGACCCTCGCCGACCGGCAACGCCGGTACACCACCGAGCGGAAATCGACCTCGTACAAGGACACCGACGCCGCACTGTCCGAGTGGAAGAAAACCGAGGAGCTTGCGTTCCTCGGCGAGGTGTCCTCGGTGCCGCTTCAGCAGACGCTGCGCCACCAGCACGCCGCGTTCCAGTCGTTCTTCAAGGGCGTCGCCAAGTACCCACGGTTCAAGAACCGGCATTCTCGCCAGTCCGCGCACTACACACGCTCGGCGTTCCGCATCAAACCGGACGGGCTGTGGCTCGCGAAGACCACCGCGCCGCTGCGGGTCGCGTGGTCCTGGCCGGACATCGACCTCGCCACTCTCGACCCGACAATGGTGATCGTCTCCCGCGAGGCGGACGGGCGGTGGTTCGTGACGTTCGCCGTCGACACGACCGACCCCGCTCCGCTTCCGGAGACCGACGAGTCGGTCGGTGTGGATCTCGGGATCAAGGACTTCGCGGTCTTCTCGACCGGGGAGAAGATCGGGAACCCGAAGCACATGGCCCGGCACGAACGCGGCCTGCGCCGCCACCAGAGGCGCCTGGCGCGGATGCAGAAAGGCTCGAACAACCGCGCCAAGCAACACCGGAAGGTGGCCCGCAAGCACTCCCGTGTTCGCGATGCCCGCCGTGACTTCCTCCACAAGACCAGCACGGATCTCGTGGCGCGGTTCGACACCATCGCCGTCGAAGACCTCGCCCCGCGCAACATGGTCCGCAACCGCAGCGTGGCGAAGTCGATCAGCGAATGCGGGTGGGGTGAGTTCCGGTCGATGCTCGAGTACAAGGCCGAGCGGGCCGGTCGCCGGTTCGTGGTGATCGACCGCTGGTATCCGAGCTCGAAGACGTGCAGCGTGTGCGGGTATCTGCTCGCCGTGCTGTCTCTCGGGACACGCCGCTGGACGTGCCCCGACTGCGGTACCCGGCATGATCGGGACGTCAATGCCGCGAAGAACATCCTCGTCGCCGCCGGGCTGGCGGAGACACGAAACGCCTGTGGAGGCGATGTCAGACGGCACGGGTCTTCCCGTCCGCACTCGCCGGTGAAACAGGAACTCCCGGATGTGAGTCCGAGAATCCCTGTCCTTCGGGGCGGGGAGTAGTCAAGGGTTCAGTCCTGACGTGATGGTTGCGACATCGTGGCGCAGAAGATCGAGATAGGTGGGCACGGGGCCGTCGGGTTCGGACAGGGAATCGACGTAGAGGGTGCCTCCGTACGCGGCGCCGGTGTCGGCGGCGACCTGCCGCTGTGCCTTGTCGGAGACGGTGGATTCGCAGAACACCGCCGGAATATCGTTGTCGCGTACGAAATCGACTGTGCGGGCGATCTGTTGTGGGGTGCCCTGCTGGTCGGAATTGACCGGCCACAGGTAGGCCTCGCGCATTCCGGCGTCGCGCACGAGATAGCCGAAGGCTCCCTCGCAGGTGACCAGTGCTCGTTGGTGCTCAGGAACGGCCGCCAGCGTCGTGATCAGTTCGTCGTGTACAGCCTGGAGTTCGGACCGGTATGTGTCGGCGTTGGTCGCGAAATCCGCGGCGTGCTCGGGAGCGAGGTCGCTGAGCGCGGCCTCGATGTTGTCGACGTAGATCTGCGCGGTCAGCGGTGACATCCACGCGTGGGGATTGAGCTGTGTGGAGGAGTCGTCGCTGATCGGCAGGGGCTCGACACCCTCGGTCAGCACTACGTGTGCGGCGTCGGTGTCGGCGAGGAACTGCTCGAACCAACGTTCGAGACCCAGTCCGTTGTCGAGGACGAGATCTGCCTCGGCCGCATGCCTCAGGTCGCCGGGTGTCGGCTCGTACCCGTGCACTTCGGCGCCGGGTTTCGTGATCGATTCCACCCGTACGTGGTCGCCTGCGACGGTGCGCGTCATATCGGCAAGCACGGTGAACGTCGTCAGCACGAGGGGCTCGTCGTCGGATTGCGCGGTGCCACATGCGGTGAGTGCGACGAGGGCAACGAGTGAGGTGGCCGCGACGGTTAATTTGGCTGGTCTCATCAAAAAGTTCGGCACCCCGAAATTATGCAGAGCGCCGGTCAGGGTTGTCCACTGGGGTCGAGTGAGAGGGCAAGGATGCCGGTCCGTGGTCGGGGTCGTAGGCTTTCCGATGTGCAGAGATGGCGAGGTCTGGACGAGATACCTGCGGACTGGGGTCGGTGCGTGGTCACGATCGGCGTGTTCGACGGCGTGCATCGAGGTCACCAGCAACTGATCACCCGTGCGGTGAAGTCGGCGAAGGAGCGGGGCATCGCCAGTGTGTTGATGACCTTCGACCCGCACCCGATGGAAGTGGTTCGTCCTGGGAGCCATCCGGCCCAACTGACCACCTTGGCCCGGCGCGCCGAACTCGCCGAGGAACTCGGCGTCGACGTGTTCTGTGTGATGCCGTTCACTCCCGAGTTCATGAAGCTCTCGCCCGAGCGCTACGCCCGCGAAATCCTCGTCGAGCGATTGCACGTCGCCGAGGTCGTCGTGGGGGAGAACTTCACTTTCGGCAAGAAGGCCGCGGGGACCGTGGAAATGCTCCGCACCATCGGTGAACGCTTCGGTTTCGCGGTCGACGGGCAGACCCTGCTTGCCGAGCATGCGGTGACGTTCTCGTCGACCTACATCCGGTCGTGCGTCGACGCCGGCGACATGGCCGCCGCCACCGATGCTCTCGGCCGCCCCCACCGGGTGGAAGGTGTTGTCGTGCACGGCGACGGACGAGGCCGCGGGCTGGGGTTCCCCACGGCGAACATCGCACCTCCGATGTACGCGGCCATTCCGGCGGATGGCGTCTACGCCGCATGGTTCACAGCCCTCGATTCGGGATCTCCCGTGGACGGGCTCGAGACGGGCCTGCGCTATCGTGCGGCCGTGTCGGTGGGGACGAACCCCACCTTCTCGGGCCGTAACCGCACGGTCGAGGCATTCGTGCTCGATGAAGAGGCCGATCTCTACGGGCAGCACGTCGCGGTCGACTTCGTCGAGCGACTCCGAGGCATGGAGAAGTTCGATTCCGTCGAGGCATTGGTTTCCGCGATGCATCGCGACGCGGACCGAGCCCGTGATCTGTTGGCGGGCGACGCGTAGTCCGTTCGGATGAAACCCGCGGTACGGGGGTCTTTTCGGGTTGTAGCCGATCACAATTCGGGGCATGTTGTTTCGTGATTGGCGGCAGGCACGCCTCTCGTGGGTCGATGCCGACAATTATTGGGTCGCCTGCACGAAGGTGAATCGGATGCTGCACGCCGGGTCGAGCGCTACGTCGAACTGTTGGAGGACTCCTTCGCCGAAGTTCTGGGTTTGCGCGGTCCGGTGAGTTCGGGAGATCGTCCGTGAAGCGCTCGGCAAGAGGCGCGGTGGACGTCTGGTAACGTTGTCGGTCGGTGTGTGCTGCGGTTCGCGGCGGCCGCACCGCCGGGCCCGGCCCGTTTTTCATCACGCGAACGTCAGTGATCAGGAGTACAACAGTGGCATTGACCACCGAGCAGAAGAAGCAGATCCTCGGCGAGTACGGTCTCCACGAGACCGACACCGGTTCGCCGGAGGCGCAGGTGGCGATGCTCACCAAGCGCATCACCGATCTGACCGAGCACTTGAAGCAGCACAAGCACGACCACCACTCCCGCCGCGGCCTGCTGCTGCTGGTCGGTCGTCGTCGCCGTCTGCTCAAGTACGTCGAGAAGGTCGACGTCGAGCGCTACCGCTCGCTCATCCAGCGTCTGGGCCTGCGTCGCTGACGCAGTTCGGAAGCGACACAATCTGCATTCGCTGATCTTTTCCGATAGCCAACGGGATACCCCTTAGACTGGGCCTCGTTGGCTATCGGTGTATGCGCCGCATGTGCCGGCGCAGAACATCGCCGCCGACGGCGATGATCCGTACGCACCGACGGTGTCGGTCTTCGGTAGTGACCCCCCGGCCGCACGAGAAGTGCCGGTGGGTTTCGATCGACGACCGCCTCCGTGAGTCGGTGCGCAGCCGCGGCCAAGGGGGCCCGGCGCCCGCGCGGGTACGGCGAAGACGAAGAGGGAAGAGAAGATTTCACAGATGACCAGTAACACCGCAGTCGAGGTCGACGAGGGCGTATTCGAAACCGTCGCCACGCTCGACAACGGGTCCTTCGGCACCCGCACCATTCGATTCGAGACCGGCCGCCTTGCTCAGCAGGCCGCCGGCTCCGTCGTCGCATACCTCGACGACGAGACCATGCTGCTGTCGGCCACGAGCGCCTCGAAGCAGCCCAAGGAACATTTCGACTTCTTCCCGCTGACGGTGGACGTCGAAGAACGTATGTATGCAGCGGGCCGCATCCCCGGCTCGTTCTTCCGTCGTGAGGGCCGTCCCTCGACCGACGCGATCCTCACCTGCCGCCTCATCGACCGGCCGCTGCGTCCGTCGTTCGTCGACGGCCTGCGCAACGAGATCCAGGTCGTGGTCACGGTCCTGAGCCTGAACCCGAACGATCTCTATGACGTCGTCGCGATCAACGCGGCCTCGGCGTCCACCCAGATCGCGGGTCTGCCGTTCTCCGGTCCGGTCGGTGGCGTGCGTGTCGCGCTCATCACCTCGGACGAGAACAAGGCCGGCCAGTGGGTGGCGTTCCCGACCGTCGAGCAGCTCGAGAACGCAGTGTTCGACATGGTCGTCGCGGGCCGCATCGTCGGCGGTGGCGACAACCCGGATTCTGCCGATGTCGCCATCATGATGGTCGAGGCAGAAGCCACCGACAAGGTGATCGAACTCGTCGAGGGTGGCGCGCAGGCGCCCACCGAGACGATCGTCGCCGAGGGGCTCGAAGCGGCGAAGCCGTTCATCGCACGGCTGTGCATCGCCCAGCAGCAGCTCGCCGCTGCTGCCGCGAAGCCGACCGGTGATTTCCCGCTGTACCCCGCATACCAGGACGATGTGTACGCCGCGGTCGAGGCCGCTGCGTCCACCAAGCTCGCCGAGGCTCTCACGATCGCCGGCAAGCAGGAGCGCGACGACCGCACCGACGAGGTGAAGGTCGAGATCCTCGAACAGGTCGCACCGTCGTTCGAAGGTCGCGAGAAGGAGATCGGCGCAGCATTCCGCTCGCTGACGAAGGAGCTGGTACGCGAGCGCATCCTCCGCGACCAGTTCCGCATCGACGGTCGCGGCATCACCGATATCCGTGCATTGTCGGCCGAGGTCGCCGTCGTGCCGCGCGCCCACGGTTCCGCACTGTTCGAGCGCGGCGAGACCCAGATCATGGGTGTCACCACCCTCGACATGGTCAAGATGGCGCAGCAGGTCGACTCGCTCGGTCCCGAGACGAGCAAGCGCTACATGCACCATTACAACTTCCCGCCGTACTCGACCGGTGAGACCGGTCGTGTGGGTTCGCCGAAGCGCCGCGAGATCGGCCACGGCGCACTCGCCGAGCGCGCCCTCATCCCGGTGCTCCCGAGCCAGGAAGAGTTCCCGTACGCGATCCGTCAGGTGTCCGAGGCGCTGAGCTCCAACGGTTCGACGTCGATGGGTTCGGTGTGCGCGTCGACCCTGTCGCTGCTCAACGCAGGTGTGCCGCTCAAGGCGCCGGTTGCAGGCATCGCGATGGGCCTGGTCTCCGACGAGATCGAGCTCGAGGACGGCAGCCGCGAGACCCGGTACGTCGCTCTCACCGACATCCTCGGAGCCGAGGACGCATTCGGCGACATGGACTTCAAGGTCGCGGGTACCAAGGACTTCGTCACGGCTCTTCAGCTCGACACGAAGCTCGACGGCATCCCGTCGCAGGTTCTCGCCGGTGCGCTGTCGCAGGCGCACGACGCCCGGGCCACGATTCTCGAGGTCATGGCCGAGGCCATCGACACGCCCGACGAGATGAGCCAGTTCGCACCGCGCATCACGACCATCAAGGTCCCCGTCGACAAGATCGGCGAGGTCATCGGCCCCAAGGGCAAGATGATCAACTCGATCACCGAGGAGACCGGCGCCAACATCTCGATCGAAGATGACGGCACCGTCTACGTCGGTGCTGCGGACGGCCCGTCCGCACAGGCCGCGATCGACAAGATCAACGCCATCGCGAACCCGCAGTTGCCGAAGGTCGGCGAGCGCTTCCTGGGCACGGTCGTCAAGACCACCGCCTTCGGTGCGTTCGTGTCGCTCCTCCCGGGCCGCGACGGTCTCGTGCACATCAGCAAGCTGGGTAACGGCAAGCGGATCGCCAAGGTCGAAGATGTCGTCAACGTCGGGTCGAAGATCCGCGTCGAGATTGCCGACATCGACAACCGCGGCAAGATCAGCCTGATCCCCGTCGAGGAGGAGGCCGCCGCCGAACCGGCTGCCGCCGTAGAGGCCGCCACCGAGGCCGCCGACTCCTGATCTCTCGCACAGCCGCCCGCGTGTGGTTCTCCCCGAATGGGGAGAACTGCCCGCGGGCGTTGTCGTATCCGGCCTTCGGAATACCGGAGAAAGTCCTTGTGAACCGGGGTCTTTCGCTCAGTTCGCACTTTAGGCGGTAGGCGATGGCGACAGCCAGGGGCTTTGGTACCCAAGTTCGAACTCACAAAAATCGTCAGTTGTAACGTTTACCCAAATATGCACGCGCCTCCACTCCGGAGTGGTTATCTGAGGGAGTGAACACGGTTGCATCAAGTGGCATCGGGGCACGACCCGGGTTCAACCTGGCACTGGCCACCTGGGTATCTGCCATAAACTTCTGGGCCTGGAACATGATCGGGCCCTTATCCACCACATATGCGGGCGACATGTCGCTCAGCAGTAGTGAGGCGTCCATGCTCGTCGCGACGCCCATCCTCGTGGGCTCACTCGGCAGAATCGCCGTCGGACCCCTCACCGACCGGTACGGCGGTCGGTTCATGTTCATCCTCGTCACGGTCGCCTCGATAATCCCGGTGCTCGCGGTCGGCTTCGCAGGTGAGGCGGGGTCCTACCCGCTGCTCCTGGTATTCGGATTCTTACTCGGCATCGCGGGCACGATCTTCGCTGTCGGAATCCCGTTCGCGAACAGCTGGTACGACCCGTCCCGCCGGGGATTCGCCACCGGCGTGTTCGGAGCCGGCATGGTCGGTACCGCGCTGTCCGCATTCTTCACTCCGCGCTTCGTCGGCTGGTTCGGGACGATCGCCACCCACGTGATCATCGCGATCGCGCTCGCGCTCACGGCCGTGCTGTGTGTCGTCGCGATGAAGAACTCGCCGACGTTCACCCCGAACACCGACAAGGTGACTCCGAAGCTGATTGCGGCCTGCAAGCTGCGAGTGACATGGGAGATGTCGTTCCTTTACGCGATCGTGTTCGGTGGGTTCGTGGCATTCAGCAACTACCTGCCCACGTACATCAAGACGATCTACGACTTCTCGGCTGTCGACGCGGGAACGAGGACGGCCGGATTCGCGGTCGCCGCGGTCATCGCCCGCCCCATCGGCGGTGCACTCTCCGACCGGATCCCACCGAAGTACGTTGTGCTCGCGTCCCTCGCCGGCACCGCTGTCACGGCGTTCATCGCCACCCTGAAGCCTCCACCGGACGTCTGGTCGGCCACCGACTTCATCGCGATGGCGATCTTCCTGGGCATCGGCACCGGCGGCGTTTTCGCCTGGGTTGCGCGTCGGTCGCCCGCCAAGTCGGTCGGTAGCGTCACCGGAATCGTCGCGGCAGCAGGAGGTTTGGGTGGCTACTTCCCGCCGCTGGTGATGGGCGCGACCTACGACCCGGTCGACAACGACTACACGGTCGGCCTGTTGCTGCTCGTCGCGACAGCCCTGATCGCACTGGCCTACACCGCACTGAAACTGAAGACACGTGAACCGGTGACCGATTCGGCAGCCGGCACGCCGCAGCCGCAGGAGGAATCGAAGTGACCACAGAGAAGACCGGTACGGGTGGAGCGCTCGAAGAGCTCCTGGTCAGAAGTGGTCGATTCTTCACTCCCGGACAGGGTTCCGGCGACGGCCGCACCGTCACCCGCGAGGGCGGTCGCCAGGGCGATGTGTTCTATCGCGACCGCTGGAGCCACGACAAGGTAGTTCGCTCCACGCACGGCGTCAACTGCACCGGGTCGTGTTCGTGGAAGATCTACGTCAAGGACGGGATCATCACCTGGGAGACACAGGAAACCGACTACCCGTCGGTCGGTCCCGACCGCCCCGAATACGAACCGCGAGGATGTCCCCGCGGCGCCGCGTTCTCCTGGTACACGTATTCGCCGACCCGGGTGCGGTATCCGTACGCGCGCGGTGTGCTCGTCGAGATGTACCGCGAGGCCAGAGAACGACTCGGCGACCCGGTCCTTGCCTGGGCCGATATCCAGAACGATCCCGAGCGGCGCGCCCGCTACCAACAGGTCCGCGGCAAGGGCGGTCTCGTCCGCGTCACGTGGACCGAGGCCACCGAGATGATCGCGGCCGCGCACGTGCACACGATCAAGGAGTACGGTCCCGACCGCGTCTCGGGATTCTCACCGATTCCGGCGATGTCGATGGTGTCGTTCGCGGCGGGCTCGCGGTTCATCGAACTGCTCGGCGGCGTCATGACCTCGTTCTACGACTGGTATGCGGACCTTCCCGTCGCATCCCCGCAGGTGTTCGGTGACCAGACGGACGTGCCCGAGTCCGGTGACTGGTGGGACGCCGCGTACTTGATGATGTGGGGCTCGAACGTCCCTGTCACCCGGACCCCCGACGCCCACTGGATGGCGGAGGTCCGCTATCGCGGCACGAAAGTCGTCTCTATCAGTCCCGACTACGCCGACAACACCAAGTTCGCCGACGAATGGATGCCGTGTGCTGCGGGCACAGACGGCGCCCTCGCGATGTCGATGGGCCACGTGTTGCTCAACGAGTTCTACGTCCGGCAGCGGGTCCCGTTCTTCGTCGACTACGTGAGGCAGTACACGGATCTGCCGTTCCTGGTGAGACTCGAAGACCGCGACGGCAGGCTCGTGCCGGGTAAGAACCTCACCGCCGCCGACCTCGGCCACGATGTCGAGAACGCCGCGTTCAAGCCGGTCCTGCTCGACGGCGCCACCGACAACGTCGTCGCGCCGAACGGCTCGCTCGGACACCGCTACGGCGACGACGGCGTCGGGAAATGGAACCTGGATCTCGGCGACCTCGTACCGACGTTGACCGTCGCTCCGGCCGGTGGCGGAGCGGGGGAGACCGCGGCGGTGCATCTGCCGAGCTTCGACTCGATCGACGGCCACGGTGAGAGCATCGAACGCGGTGTCCCGGTACGCCGGGTCGGAGAACACCTGGTGTGCACGGTGTTCGACCTCATGCTCGCCCAGTACGGCGTGAACCGGCAGGATCTGCGCTTGCCGGGACACTGGCCTACGGGATACGACGATGCGGATTCGCCTTATACACCGGCGTGGCAGGAAGCGATCACCGGAGTGTCGGCGGAACAGGCAATCCGGATCGCGAAGGAATTCGCTCGTAACGCCGAGGAATCGGGCGGTCGCTCGATGATCATCATGGGCGCGGGTATCTGCCAGTGGTTCCACGGCGACGCCACCTACCGCGCGGTGCTGGCGTTGCTCTTGCTCACCGGTTCGATGGGCCGAAACGGTGGAGGCTGGGCGCATTACGTCGGCCAGGAGAAGTGCCGTCCTGTCACCGGGTGGGCGGCGATGGCGATGGGAACCGACTGGAGTCGGCCGCCGCGACAGATGGCCGGTACCTCGTACTGGTATGTGCACACCGATCAATGGCGCTACGACGGCTACCGTGCCGACGCCTTGGCGAGCCCGCTCGGGCGTGGTCGATTCCGCGACAAGCACACGATGGATGTGATGGCCTCCGCCGTCGCGATGGGATGGACCCCGTTCTATCCGCAGTTCGACCGGAACAATCTCGACGTCGCAGACGAGGCACGTGCCGCCGGAAAGGAGATCCCGGTCTACGTCGCGGAGCAGTTGGCGAGTGGGGATCTGACACTGTCGGTGACCGATCCCGACAACCCGAAGAACTGGCCACGCGTACTGAGCGTGTGGCGCTCGAACCTGCTCGGCTCCTCGAGCAAGGGCAACGAGTACTTCTTGCAGCATCTGCTCGGAACAGACTCGAACCTGCAGGGCGAGCCGGCCGCCGACGGTCTGCGCCCGAGCGAGGTGACGTCGCCCGACACCGTGCCGGAGGGCAAGCTCGACATGCTGATGTCGATCGACTTCCGGATGACGTCCACCACGCTGTTCTCGGATGTCGTGCTGCCTGCCGCGACGTGGTACGAGAAGGGCGACCTGTCGAGCACCGACATGCATCCCTACATCCACGCGTTCAGTCCCGCGATCGACCCGCCCTGGGAAACCCGTTCGGACTACGAAGCATTCGGTGCCATCGCGAAGGCTTTCAGTGCGCAGGCGCGTACGCACCTGGGTACCCGCACCGACGTCGTGATGGGCACGCTCCAGCACGACACTCCCGGAGCGATGGCCTTCCCGTCCGGAACCGAGAACGACTGGCGCAAGACCGGTGAGGTTCCGGTCCCGGGAAAGACGATGGGTCCGCTCGTGGCCGTCGAACGTGACTACGCCGCCATCGCCGACAAGTGGGCAACACTCGGACCACTCGTGGACAAACTCGGGCTGACGACCAAGGGCGTGACCACCCATCCCACCGAGGAAGTCGCCGAACTCGCCGCGAAGTTCGGTGTGATGAACACCGGCGCCGGTGCGGGCCGCCCGGCGATCACCACCGCGGAACGGATGGCCGACGTGATTCTGGCGCTGTCCGGAACCTCCAACGGCCGGCTGGCCGTCGAAGGATTCCGCGAACTCGAGAGACGCACTGGCCGGCGCCTCGTTCACCTGGCCGAGGGCAGCGAAGAACGCCGGATCACCTACGCAGACACCCAGGCCAGACCGGTCCCGGTGATCACCAGCCCCGAATGGTCCGGCAGCGAGACCGGTGGCCGGCGCTATGCCCCGTTCACCGTGAACATCGAAGAACTCAAACCGTTCCACACCCTCACCGGTCGCATGCACTTCTACCTCGACCACGACTGGATCGAAGAGGTCGGAGAGCAGCTGCCCACCTACCGGCCGCCGCTGGACATGTCGAGACTGTTCGGTGAGTCCGCCATCGGAACGACGGACGGAATAGGTCTGACAGTGCGGTATCTGACGCCGCACTCCAAGTGGTCCATCCACTCCGAATACCAGGACAACCTGTTCATGCTGTCGCTCTCGCGCGGTGGCCCGACGATGTGGATGAGCCCCGCCGACGCGGCGAAGATCTCGGTACGGGACAACGATTGGGTCGAGGCCGTCAATCGCAACGGTGTGGTGGTGTGCCGCGCGATCGTCTCGCATCGTATGCCCGAAGGGGTCGTGTACGTCTACCACGCCCAGGAACGCACGATCGACGTTCCGCTGACCGAGACCACCGGCAAGCGCGGCGGCATCCACAACTCGATCACCAGAATTCTCATCAAACCGACGCACCTGGCGGGCGGGTACGCGCAAACGTCGTACGCCTTCAACTATCTCGGGCCCACCGGAAACCAGCGTGACGAAGTGACGGTGGTTCGCCGCCGCAGCCAGGAGGTGACGTACTGATGAAGGTCATGGCGCAAATGGCGATGGTGATGAACCTCGACAAGTGCATCGGATGCCACACCTGTTCGGTGACCTGCAAGCAGGCCTGGACCAACCGCTCGGGCACCGAGTACGTGTGGTTCAACAATGTGGAAACACGACCGGGACAAGGGTATCCGCGCCGATACGAGGATCAGGAGAGGTGGCGGGGAGGCTGGGTCCGCGACAAGAAGGGCCGGCTGCGCCTGCGCGACGGCGGGCGCATCCACAAGCTCACCCGCATCTTCTCGAACCCGAAGATGCCGTCGATCGGCGACTACTACGAGCCGTGGACCTACGACTACGAGAATCTCACCACCGCGCCGCTCGGCAACGACATTCCGGTCGCGCCGCCACGTAGTCTCATCAGCGGCAAACCGATGAAGGTGGAGTGGTCGGCGAACTGGGACGACGACCTCGGCGGGTCTCCCGAGATCGTGCCGGAGGACCCGATACTGCAGAAGGTCAACGAGGAGGTCAAACTCCAGCTCGAAGAGACCTTCATGTTCTACCTCCCACGGATCTGTGAGCACTGCCTGAACCCGTCGTGCGTGGCCTCGTGCCCGTCGGGTGCCATCTACAAGCGCAGCGAGGACGGCATAGTGCTCGTCGACCAGGACCGCTGCCGGGGCTGGCGGATGTGCGTGTCGGGCTGCCCCTACAAGAAGGTGTATTTCAACCACAAGACGGGCAAGGCCGAGAAGTGCACCTTCTGCTATCCGAGGATCGAGGTCGGATTGCCGACGGTGTGCGCAGAGACCTGCGTCGGCCGGCTCCGATACATCGGTCTCGTGCTCTACGACGTCGACAAGGTGCTCGAAGCCGCGTCCGTCGAGGACGACAAGGATCTGTACGAGGCGCAGCGGCAGCTCATCCTGGACCCGAACGATCCGGACGTCATCGCCGGTGCGCGGGCCGAAGGGATTTCCGACGAGTGGATCACCGCAGCCGGGCGGTCGCCGATCCACGCGCTGATCAACAAGTACAAGGTGGCGTTGCCGCTGCATCCGGAATACCGGACCATGCCGATGGTCTGGTACATCCCGCCGCTGTCGCCGGTCGTCGATGCCGTGAGCCGTGACGGTCACGACGGCGAGGACCTCGGAAACCTGTTCGGGGCACTCGAATCACTGCGCATCCCCATCCGGTATCTCGCGGAACTGTTCACCGCGGGCGACACCGACGTGGTCGAAGGCGTGTTGCACCGGCTCTCGGCGATGCGCTCGTACATGCGCGACGTCAACCTCGGGCGGGACACCCAACCGCACATCCCGCAGGCGGTGGGCATGACCGAGGAAGAGATCTACGAGATGTACCGGCTGCTGGCGCTCGCCAAGTACGACGAGCGGTACGTCATTCCGACTGCGTACGCGAACGAGGGCCACAAGCTCGAGGAGACGGCCACGGACTGCGCGTTGTCGTTCGACGGCGGACCCGGAATGTACGAATCCGGTCCGTTCGGCGAGTCCAGCGGCGGACCGGTACCGGTTGCCGTCGAGACGTTCCACGCGCTCGAACAGCGGCAGACCTCGGAGGGGATGGCCGCGAACGCGAGCAACCCCTCGAGGGTGAACCTGCTGAACTGGGACGGAAAAGGCGTTCCCGCAGGCATATTCCCGCAACACCGCAGTGGTGATGTGGAGGAGAACCGATGAAACTCCTTCGACGGCCGACGCGACGTGACCTCGCGTCGGTGAGGTTGCAACACCGCGCGATCAGGCAGGCTGCCTCCCTGTTGCTCGCGTATCCCGACGAACGGACAACGTCGAGGCTCGTCACCGTCGACGCTCTGCTCGAGCACGTCACCGGCCCCGAACGCGAGGCCCTGGAGCGCACCGCGTCGTATCTCCGCGCGACCGAGCCCCTCGTGGCGGCACGTGAGTACGTCGAGACGTTCGACATGCGACGCCGCTCGACGATGTACCTGACCTACTGGACCGGCGGGGACACACGCAACCGCGGCACCGAGATCCACGCGTTCGCACGTGCCTATCGCGATGCGGGAGTCGAGCCACCTGCCGGGGAGGCTCCCGACCACTTGCCCGTTGTGCTCGAGTTCGCTGCGACGGTCGACGCCGAAGTGGGGGAGCAGTTGCTCGCCGCGCATCGGGCTCCCCTGGACGTGCTGCAGACCGCGCTCGTCGAATGCGGCTCTCCGTACGCAGACCCGGTGACCGCGGTGTGTGCCACGCTTCCGCCGGTCACGGACCAAGAGGTGCAGCGGGCACGGCACCTGGCGGAAGCAGGGCCGCCCGCCGAGGCGATCGGACTGCAGCCCTTCGCCCTCACCGTGCCGCCGCGCCGCGACGGCAGTTCCGTTCGAGAAGGAGGTCGGCCGGCATGAGTGCAGGCGAGATCTACTGGGACATCGTGCCGTACGTGGCCCTCGCCATGCTGATAGTCGGCACCTGGTGGAGGTACCGCTACGACAAGTTCGGGTGGACGACCCGCTCGTCGCAGCTGTACGAGAGCCGGCTGTTGCGGATCGGCAGTCCGCTGTTCCACTTCGGCATTCTCGTGGTGATTCTCGGGCACTTCATCGGTCTGGTGATCCCGGAGTCCTGGACGGAGGCCGTCGGTATCAGCGAACACATGTACCACTGGGGCGCGGCGGTTCCGGGCATCATCGCGGGTGTCGCGACGCTGCTCGGCGTGGCTCTGCTCGTCTACCGTCGGCGCACCAGGGGGCCCGTGTTCAGTGCGACCACAGTCAACGACAAAGTCATGTATGTCGTATTGGTCGCCGCGATCGTCGCCGGGCTCGCCACGACGATGATCGGCGCGTTCGAGGCCAACGAAGCGCACAATTACCGCGAGACGGTATCCCCGTGGTTCCGGTCGATCTGGATCCTGCAGCCCCGGGGCGACCTGATGGCCGAGGCGCCACTCTCGTTCCACATCCACGTGACGGTCGCGCTGGTGTTGTTCGCGATCTGGCCGTTCACGCGACTGGTCCACGCTTTCAGCGCCCCTGTCGCGTACTTGTTCCGCCCGTACATCGTGTACCGCGGTCGCGACGAAGCGGCGAAGGGACAGCTCGTCGGTTCGCAGCCCAGGCGTCGAGGTTGGTGACGGGAACGCAGCGGTTGGCGACGAGAATACAGAGGTAGTCGCGTGTAGTGTGTGGTGTTCCGTGCCTTGAACACAGCTCTCACCACAGACGAATCACCGACAGCGCAGGACCGTAGAACAACCCATGGCAACAACCTTCGATTCTCTTTCACTCGACACCCCGTCGGCGGCCGCGGACACCGGCGTGCGGCGCACCGTGTTGCCCGGCGGCGTGCGTGTGGTCACCGAACACGTACCGGGCGTGCGATCGGCAGCAGTGGGCGTGTGGGTGGGTGTCGGCTCCCGTGACGAGCAACCCTCGGTCGCGGGAGCTGCCCATTTTCTCGAACATCTGCTGTTCAAGGCGACTCCCACCCGATCCGCCCTCGACATCGCCGAACTCGTCGACGGGATCGGCGGTGAGCTCAACGCGTTCACCAGCAAGGAACACACCTGCTTCTACGCGCATGTGCTCGACGACGATCTGCCGATCGCCATCGATGTCGTCGCGGACGTGGTGTTGCGTGGCAAGTGCCGCAGCACCGACGTCGATGTGGAGCGCCAAGTGGTGCTCGAAGAGATCGCCATCCGTGACGACGACCCCGAGGATCTGCTCGGCGACGCCCTGCTGACCGCGCTCTACGGTGATCACCCGGTCGGACGTCCGATCATCGGCTCGACGGAATCGATCGAATCGATGACCCGCAACCAGCTGCACTCGTTCCATGTGCGCCGGTACACGCCGCAGCGGATGGTGGTGGCGGTGGCGGGCAACGTCGATCACGCACACACGGTCGAACTCGTCCGGCGGGCGTTTGCCGGTCACCTCGACGAGTCCGCCCACGCGGCGCCGCGTCGCGAGGGGACGCTGCGGTTGCGCACCGCACCCACCCTGAGCATCACCGATCAGGACCACGAACAAGCACACTTCAGTCTCGGTGTCCGCGCGTTCGGCCGGCACGATCCCCGACGTTGGGCACTCTCGGTCCTCAACACCGCGATCGGAGGCGGCCTGAGCTCACGGCTGTTCCAGGAGGTACGCGAAAAGCGAGGGCTTGCGTACTCCGTCTACTCGGGCGTCGACACGTTCGCCGACACCGGTGCGTTCTCGACCTACGTCGGATGTCAGCCGGAGAACCTCGGCGACGTCGCCTCGGTGGTGCGTGAAGTCCTCACCGAGGTTGCCGAGCACGGCATCACCGACGCGGAGTGTGCACGCGCGAAAGGGTCGCTGCGCGGCGGACTCGTCCTCGGACTCGAGGACACCGGTGCCCGCATGCATCGGATCGGCCGCAGCGAACTGAGCTACGGACGACATTGGGGGATCACGGATACGCTCGAGCGCATCGCCAGCGTCACCACCGAGCAGGTGCGTGAGGTGGCCGGTGAACTGCTCCACCGCCCCTACGCGGCGGCCATCGTCGGACCCTACCGGCGGTCGCGCGACCTTCCTGCATCCGTGCGCGGGATCGTGGCCTGAGGTAGTGCCTCCTCCCGCCCACCCGGTGGTCAGGCCGGTTGCGTAGGCTCTCCGAGAGTACGGCGACGGAAGGACGTGGATCGGTGGCGGACAAGACAGCTCTTCGGGTAGGGGTCCTCGGAGCGAAGGGCAAGGTGGGCCAGGCCATCTGCGACGCAGTGGATGCAGCCGCCGACCTCGAACTGGCCGCGACGGTCGACAAGGGCGACGACCTCGATGCCTTCGTCACGTCCGGAACCCGGGTCGTCGTCGACTTCACCCACCCCGATGTCGTGATGGGCAATCTGCAGTTCCTGATCGAGAACGGTATCCACGCCGTTGTCGGCACCACCGGATTCGACGACGCGCGCCTCGCGCAGGTTCGGGAATGGCTCGCCGCGAAACCCGAGGTCGGCGTGCTCATCGCCCCCAACTTCGCGATCGGCGCCGTGCTGTCCATGCGATTCGCGCAGGCCGCCGCGCGCTTCTTCGATTCCGTCGAGGTCATCGAACTGCATCATCCGAACAAGGCCGACGCGCCGTCCGGCACCGCGTACCGCACCGCCCGGTTGATCGCCGAGGCTCGCGCCGCGGCCGGCGTGGGTCGCAGCCCTGACGCCACCAGCACCGAACTCGACGGCGCGCGCGGCGCGGACGTCGACGGCGTGCGGGTGCATTCGGTGCGTGTGGCAGGCCTCGTCGCCCACCAGGAAGTGCTCCTCGGCACGCAGGGGGAGACACTGACGATCCGGCACGACTCGATCGATCGGTCGTCGTTCGCTCCCGGAGTGCTCCTCGGCGTCCGCGAGATCGGTTCCCGTCCGGGGCTGACCGTGGGAATCGACCCCCTCCTCGACCTGTGAGTTCCTCAGCGTCCGCCGGTCGCGATGTCGCGAAGGTGGTCATCGCGATCGCCTTCATCGTCGCGGCGCTCGCGTTCTACTTCGTGCGACTGGGGCACACCGGGATCTCGTTGATCACGAGCGGCGAGGCGGTGTCGATCGTGTTCGGAATCGGCGTGTTCCTACTCCCGCTGGTGGGTGTGTGGATCGTGTACGCGACCCTGCGCGCAGGGCTGGACCATCAGCGACTGTCCCGGCGTATCCACGAAGAGGGCCTCGACCTCGACGTCAGCGATCTTCCGCGAATGGCGTCGGGTCGTATCGAGCGTGACGCCGCGGACGAACTGTTCCAGTCGGTGAAAGCCGAGTGGGAGGCCGACCCGGACAACTGGCGCAACTCGTATCGCCTCGCCCGTGCCTACGATTTCGCGGGCGACCGCAGCCGGGCACGCGAGACGATGAAACGCGCCGTGGCCCTGGAGAAGTCCGAGCGTGACGACGCTGGATAGCCGCTCGTCGTCGCCTGCGGCAATGCGTAGTCTGCGGGCATGACCGAAGAGAACTTCCGTACTCTGCTCGTGGTGCACCACACCCCGTCGCCGTTCATGCAGGCGATGTTCGAAGCCGTACTGGCGGGCGCCACCGATCCCGAGATCGAAGGCGTGAAAGTGGTCCGGCGGCCGGCCCTCACGGTCTCACCGACCGACATGCTCGAGGCGGACGGATATCTGCTCGGAACACCCGCCAACCTCGGGTACATCAGCGGTGCACTCAAGCACGCTTTCGACGTCTGTTACTACCCGTGCCTCGACTCGACGCGAGGTCGGCCGTATGGGTTGTACATCCACGGCAACGAGGGCACCGAAGGCGCCGAGCGCGCCGTCGACACCATCACGACAGGGCTCGGGTGGGCCAAGGCTGCCGACTACGTCGTCGCATCGGGTAAGCCGAGCAAGAGTGATCTCGAGGCCTGCTGGGAACTCGGAGCGACCGTCGCCGCTCAGCTGATGGAGTGAGCGCGACGGCCGAACTCGCTATCGGAAGTTCTTCTCCACGAACTTGGTCAGGCCCTTGCCTGCGGTTTCGATCGCTGTCTTCTCCGCGCGGCGCACCAGGAAGCCGGGCACCGGGATCTTCGGGTCGATGGCGAGGCTGAAGTCGACCTTGGTCCCCTTGTCAGTCGCGGTGAGAGTGTAGGAGCCGTCCTGTACGTTCTGCTGGGCGCTCTCGACGAGAGTCCAGGACATCGATTCGTCGCCGCTCCACGTGTAGTCGACGACCTGTTCGTCGGTGATCCCGATGATCGACACGGTCATGCGCACACGGTGCGGCCGGCCGTCGGGGTGAGAGCTCTCGACCGTCACCGACTTGTGCGTCGACGACCATTCGGGCAGGCGATCGACTGCCGCGATCCCCGCCATCACCTGTTTCGGAGTCGCGTTGATCTCGAAGCTCTTGGTGCTGCTGACGGCCATATCTACTCCACCCCTCGGGTCCGCACCCTTCGCGAACCACACCTTCACGTGCGACGGAAATCTACCGCACGGATACGCGGAGGGAGTGGTCAGTCTGTGTGTCGCTCGTCGGTGCCGTCGGTGCCGTCGGTGCCGTCGGTGCCGTCGGTGGTGTCGTGGTTGTCGGCATCAGCGGCCCCGGTGGGTGTGGTCTTCTCGGTGTCGACCCCTGCGTCGGCGTCGGATCGGGTCTCGGGTGCCGGCGACGTGGTGGTCGGCTTCGAGGTCGGCCAACGCCATTCGTCTGCGCGACGCTGGTAGCGCATCTGCTCGCGCAGTGCGCCCTGGACCGCCTGTCCCACCCACGAATTGAGCGAGACCCCGCTCTGTGCGGCTGCCTCCTCGGCGCGGGTCTTGATCTGTTCGACCAGCCGCAGCGTGACGCGGCTGATGTCGCCGGTCATCTCCTCGAAGGTCGGGGGAGTGTCGTCGGCTTCGGGTGCCGGGCCGTCGTGAACTTCGACGACGGCGTCGGTTCCCTCGAGGCGGACGGTGACCCTGCGGTCCCCGAGTTGTTCGGACACCTCGGAGGCCAGATCGGACAGTGCGCTCAGGACGGCGAGCCGGGCGGGCGCTGCGATGGCGGTGGCGAGGGCTGCGGCGGTGCGTCGGGTCTGCTCGTCGCCCAGTTCTGCTGCGTTCCGCACGGAGTCGGTGATGGCGTCGGTATAGACATCGATGTTCATGACGCCAGTTTGACGCCACATTTGATGTCAGTCAACCGTCATTAATGATGTCATTCGGGAGTTTCGAATGACCGGGCGCTAAGGTCGTGCAGAAATACCGTGCGGAACCGTGGAGGGAGACGAGCATGGCGCCGGAACCGATCGGACTGAAGGTCAGGCTCATCGCCAAGACGGAATTCCTGCCTCCCGAGGACGTGCCCTGGGAGACCGACGCGGACGGTGGGGAAGCGCTCGTCGAGTTCGCCGGTCGGGCTTGCTATCAGAGCTGGTCGAAGCCGAACCCTCGCACCGCCACCAACGGCGGGTACCTCAACCACCTCCTCGCCGTCGGACACGATTCGGTGCTCGAGCACGCGACGGTCACCTTCTACATCACCGGCATCTCCCGGTCGTGCACGCACGAACTGATCCGGCATCGGCACTTCTCCTTCTCGCAGCTCTCACAACGGTTCGTCCCGGGCGGGGACGCACCTGTCGTCGTCCCCCCGGCCATCGAGGGAGACGCCGAACTCGAGGCCGTGTTCTTCCGCGCCGCCGAGCGCAGCCGCGATGCGTACGTCGAACTCATCGATGCGCTCGAGGAGAAGCTGTCGCACCTCCCGCCCGGCCCCCTGAGGGCCAAGCAGGTCCGCGAAGCCGCGCGAGCGGTCCTTCCGAACGCCACCGAGACCCGGATCGTGGTGACCGGCAACTACCGGTCGTGGCGGCACTTCATCGCGATGCGTGCCACCGAGCACGCCGACGTCGAGATCCGGAGACTCGCCGTGGAATGTCTGCGGCAGCTTGCCGAGGCGGCGCCGAACGCCTTCTGCGACTTCACGATCAGCGCGCTTGCCGACGGTACCGAGGTTGCCTCGGGAGGCTTCCAGATCGACGGCTGACAGCGCTGCCGGTTGGGGTCGTGCGCGAGCCGTGTTCCGGGTGGCAGCTTCCACGCGGTAGCCTTCTGACCATGACCAACGGTGATTCCGCAACTGCTGTCGAGCTTCCGTTCGGCACCATCGCAACAGCGATGGTGACCCCGTTCACTGCCGAGGGCAAGCTCGATGTCGATGCGGGTGTGCGCCTCGCGACCTATCTCGTCGATGGCGGCTGCGACGCACTGGTTCTCGCAGGTACCACCGGAGAATCCCCCACCACCACCGAGAACGAGAAGATCGAACTCATGCGGGCCGTACTCGCGGCCGTCGGAGACCGCGCAAAGATCATCGCGGGCGCCGGAAGCAACGACACCGCCCACAGCGTCGAGCTGGCCCGCGATGCCGCTCGTGCCGGAGCTCACGGCCTGCTTGTCGTCACGCCCTACTACTCTCGCCCGCCGCAGGCCGGCCTCTACGCGCATTTCGTCGCCGTGGCCGACGCCACCGACCTACCGGTCATGATCTACGACATTCCACCGCGTTCGGTCGTCCCGGTCGAGACGGAGACCCTGCGGCTTCTGGCGGAGCATCCCCGCATCGTTGCGGTCAAGGACGCCAAAGGTGACCTCAACGCCGGTGCGGAACTGATCGGCACCACCGACCTGAAGTTCTATTCGGGCGATGACCCACTGAATCTGCCATGGCTGTCAGTCGGCGCGGTGGGTTTCGTGAGCGTCATCGGGCACTTGGTGCCCGGGCGTCTGCGCGAACTGCACACCGCATTCGCCGCCGGCGACCTCGAACTCGCACGGAAGATCAACCTTTCGTTGATTCCCATCTACCGCGCGGTGGCGCGACTCGGTGGCGTGAGTGCGTCCAAGGCCGGTCTGCACCTGATGGGTATCGATGTCGGGGAACCTCGACTACCACAGGTTGCGCCGGTGACCGCCCAGATCGATGCGCTGGCCGCAGATCTGCATGCAGCGGGGGTGCTGTGATGAGTCGTCCCAACCGTGGCCGTGGTCGCGTCACCCGCAATGCGGGCCCGCCGGCCTCCAAGCCGGCACGCCGTGTCGCCCAGACCTCGGCCGCGACGAAGCGGCCCGACCCCCGGCCCGCGCCGGACCCCACCGCGCGTCTGGGAACGCCGCCGAAGGCACCGAAGACCGGGCTGCGAGTTGTCGCTCTCGGTGGCATCGGCGAAATCGGCCGGAACATGACGGTGTTCGAGCATCAGGGCCGTCTACTCATCGTCGACTGCGGTGTGCTCTTCCCCGAGGATCAGCAGCCCGGCGTCGACCTCATTCTCCCCGACTTCCGGTACATCGAGAACCGGATGGACGACATCGAAGCGGTCGTCCTGACCCACGGTCACGAAGATCACATCGGTGCGTTGCCCTTCCTGCTGCGCCTGCGCCCGGACATCCCGGTCGTCGGCTCGAAGTTCACGCTCGCGCTCGTCTCGGCAAAGTGTCGCGAGCACCGGCTGCGGCCGAACCTCACCGAGGTCACCGAGGGAGAGCGGACCACCCACGGCCCGTTCGAGTGCGAGTACTTCGCCGTCAACCACTCGATCCCGGACGCGATCGCGGTCGCGATCCACACCGATGCCGGCGTCGTGTTGCACACCGGCGACATCAAGCTCGACCAGCTACCGCTCGACAATCGGCTCACCGACCTCGCTGGATTCTCACGCCTCGGTGACGAGGGCGTCGACCTGTTCCTCGTCGACTCCACCAACGCAGAGGTTCCCGGGTTCGTGACCCCGGAACGCGAGATCGGCGGAGTGCTCGACAACGTCATCGGCAAAGCGAAGAACCGGGTCATCGTCGCGTCGTTCGCCAGCCACGTGCACCGGATCCAGCAGGTCGTCGACGTCGCACACCGCTACAACCGGCGCGTCGCGTTCGTCGGGCGCTCGATGGTCCGCAACATGCAGATCGCGCAAGACCTCGGTTACCTCAACGTGCCGGACGGCCTCGAGGTCAACATCGATACTGCGGCATCGCTGCCCGACGATCGGCTCGTGCTGGTGTCGACGGGTTCGCAGGGCGAGCCGTTGTCAGCGCTCTCGCGTATGGCGCGCGGCGAACACCGCCAGATCAACATCAAGGAAAACGACCTCGTGGTACTCGCGTCGTCGCTGATCCCGGGCAACGAGAACTCGGTGTTCGCGGTCGTGAACGGGCTCGCCAAGCGCGGTGCCACCGTCGTTACGCAGCAGAACGCGAAGGTGCACGTCTCCGGCCACGCATCGGCGGGTGAACTGCTGTACCTGTACAACGCGGTGCGACCGACCAACGCGATGCCGGTGCACGGCGAGTGGCGCCACCTCCGGGCCAACGCGGCACTCGCCGAGGCCACCGGTGTGCCGAAGGAACGGATCGTGCTCGCGGAGGACGGCGTCGTCGTCGATATGGTGGACGGCCTCGCGGAGATCGTCGGCCGGGTACCGGTCGGGCATGTGTACGTCGACGGGCTTTCGGTCGGTGACGTGGGTGAGTCCACTCTGTCGGACCGGTTGATTCTCGGCGAAGGCGGCTTCATCTCGATCTCCGTCGCTGTCGATGCCGCAACCGGTCGTGCGGTGACAGCACCCGAGGTGTCGGGGCGCGGTTTCTCCGACGACCCGACTGCACTCAACGAAGCGGCGCAGCTGGTCGACAAGGCGCTCAACGAGCTCGCCGCCGAGGGTGTCACCGAGACGCATCGCATCGCGCAGGGGATCCGCCGTGTCGTCGGCCGATGGGTGGCCGACACCTATCGTCGGCGGCCGATGATCGTGCCCACGGTCATCGCGGTCTCCTGAGACACACACCGCGATCGTTCGTGCCGCCGCACGGATTGCTCGTTAGAGTGGCCGAATGAGCCTTGCTCGACGCGAACGGCACGCCTTGGTCAAGACCATGTCGGAGGTCGGCCCGGACGCCCGCACGCTGTGCGGTGACTGGACGACCCGCGACCTCGCGGCGCACCTAATGGTGCGCGAACGTCGCGTCGACGCGATGCCCGGAATCATGATTCCTGCGCTGGCCGACCACACGGAGAAGGTCCGGCGCGAGTTGACCGACCGGCAGTGGGCGCACCTGCTCGCCGATATCGATTCCGGGCCGCCCAAGTGGTCGCCCCTGTATCTCGTCGACTCTGTCGCGAACGCCACCGAGATGTTCGTGCACCACGAGGACGTTCGACGAGGCGAATCCGGATGGGAACCGCGCCCGTTGTCCGTGGAAGACCAGGACGCGCTCTGGAAGTACGCCCGGGCCATCGGCCGCACCAGTTACGGGGGCACCGACATCACGGTCGTCTTCGAGCGGCCCGGTGGCGACCGGGTCACGGTCCGCAAGCGAGGCCCGCGGACCGTAGTGCTGCGTGGGGAGCCGTCCGAACTGCTCCTCCACGCATTCGGCCGCGACGAAGTTCGCCTCGAGCGGGACGGGAACGAGGCGGATATCGCCGAGCTCACCGGATCCCGAAGAGGGCTCTGAACAGGACGTACCGCCTCCGTGGCATCCGGTCACGGTTCGGTGTTGTGATCAGTGCCGCCGCGTGCGCCCCGTGTTGCTGATGGTTCGTGAGTGGTCGATGCGGCTACCCTGGCGGATATGGCAGGAAAGTCGGGCAGCCGCGCATCGTCCACCGCGACCTCTCGGTCGCGGGCGGGGACGCGCGCGTCGGCCGCTTCCGGTCGGGCGGGCGCCGCTGCCTCCAAATCGACCTCCTCCGCGAGGGCATCTTCCGCGCGTTCCGCGAAGGGATCGACACCGAAGAAACCGACTCCCAGGACATCGACCGCGAAGGCATCGACGTCGAAGTCTCCCGCCAAGCGGAAACCGCAGGCCTCCGGTTCGCGGGCCTCATCCACGGCACGCCGATCAAGCGCGGCGCGTCCGCGTGGTGGCCCCGCACCGCAGCCTCGTCGAGGATCAGGAGGGTTGCTCACAGCGATCGGCAAGAGTGTCGGTGCCGGCTGGTTCATGATCGCCCGCGGGCTCGGTGCCACCACACGGACGATGGGACGCGCGACCGATATCGAACACGGTCACCGGCGTGACGGAATCGCACTCGGTCTCGTCGCATTCGCAGTGGTAGTCGCCGGCTCGGTGTGGTTCGGCGTGGGCGGCCCCGTCGGCGAGTGGGTCGAAACCGGAGTACGTGCCGTCACGGGCGGGGCGAGCGCGGTGTTGCCCCTCGTCGCCGTCGGTGTCGCGGTGGTCCTCATGCGGACCGAACCGTGGCCGGAGGCTCGCCCACGCCTGGTGCTCGGGTCGCTGCTCGTCGCGATCCCCGCGCTGGGGCTCTGGCACATCGCGTCCGGTTCACCCACCGATGCCGAAGGTCGCTCGGAGGGCGCCGGATTCGTCGGTGCTGTCATCGGCGGTCCGATCACCGCCGGCCTGACGGTGTGGTTGTCGGTGCCGCTCATGCTGATGGCCATGGGCTTCGGGATCCTGTTGATCACAGGCACTACGATCCGCGAACTCCCCGATCTCTTCCGCGACTACTTCGGCCTGCCCTACCGCTACGACGACGGGTACGGGCACTACGACGAGAACGGTGAATACGACCCCGAGCACGACGGCTACTCAGACCATCTCAACCCGTTGCTCTACGAGGACGGCACCGAGAAGCCGCGATCGCGTCGTCGCCGAACCCCCAGCGAGAACTACCCGACCGACGAGTTCGACGGCGATGCACGTACCGAGGTCCTGCCGCTGTGGGACGAGCCGGAGCCCGAAGCCGCCCCGGTGCCAGAACCGGAACCGGAAGCCCCGAAGCCACGGGCTCGCGCGAAGACCAAGCCGGCGTCGGCTGCAGCAGCAGTACCGACCCCCGCGCCGCCGGATCCCGATCCGGACGTCATCGAACCGATGGTTCCCGACCGCGTCGTCGACGGCGACTACATCCTTCCGTCTCTGAATCTTCTGATGGCGGGCGATCCGCCGAAGACTCGGTCCGCCGCCAATGACGAGATGATCGAGTCGATCACCGAGGTTCTCGAGCAGTTCAAGATCGATGCGGCGGTCACCGGTTTCACTCGTGGCCCGACGGTCACCCGCTACGAGGTGGAGCTCGGACCTGGGGTGAAGGTGGAGAAGATCACCGCGCTCGCCCGCAACATCGCGTACGCCGTCGCAACCGACAATGTTCGGCTGCTCGCGCCGATCCCCGGCAAATCTGCAGTCGGTATAGAGGTGCCCAACTCCGATCGTGAACTCGTGCGCCTGTCCGACGTGCTCGCTGCGCCCTCGACCCGACGCGACCACCATCCGCTGGTCATCGGACTCGGGAAGGATATCGAGGGAGACTTCGTCTCCGCGAACCTGGCGAAGATGCCGCACTTGCTGGTTGCGGGTTCCACCGGTTCCGGCAAGTCGAGTTTCGTCAACTCCATGCTGGTGTCGCTGCTGATCCGGGCGACACCGGAGGAAGTACGGATGATCCTCATCGACCCGAAGATGGTCGAGCTCACACCGTACGAAGGCATTCCGCATCTGATCACACCGATCATCACCCAGCCGAAGAAGGCTGCCGCCGCGTTGGCGTGGCTCGTCGAAGAGATGGAGCAGCGCTACCAGGACATGCAGGCGAACCGGGTGCGGCACATCGACGACTTCAATACGAAGGTGAAGTCGGGCGAGATCACCGCGCCTCTGGGCAGCGAGCGTGTCTACCGTCCGTACCCGTACATTCTGGCCATCGTCGACGAGCTCGCCGACCTCATGATGACCGCGCCGCGCGACGTCGAGGACGCGATCGTCAGGATCACCCAGAAGGCCCGTGCCGCCGGTATTCACCTCGTTCTGGCAACCCAGCGGCCGTCTGTCGACGTCGTGACCGGTCTGATCAAGACGAACGTGCCGTCGCGACTCGCGTTCGCGACGAGTTCGCTGACCGACTCGCGGGTCATCCTCGACCAGCCCGGCGCCGAGAAGCTCATCGGTATGGGCGATGGGCTGTTCCTGCCGATGGGCGCCGGCAAACCGGTCCGCATGCAGGGCGCGTTCATCACCGACGAGGAGATCTCGGCGGTCGTCGAGTTCGCCAAGACCCAGGCCGAGCCCGAATACAACGAGGGCGTCACGGTCCCGAAGGCCGGGGAGAAGAAGGATGTCGACCCTGACATCGGCGACGACCTCGACGTGTTCCTGCAGGCGGTGGAGCTCGTCGTCACGAGCCAGTTCGGATCGACCTCGATGCTGCAGCGCAAGCTTCGCGTCGGCTTCGCGAAGGCCGGCCGATTGATGGATCTCATGGAGACCCGAGGCGTCGTGGGGCCGAGCGAAGGGAGCAAGGCCCGCGAGGTGCTCGTCAAGCCGGACGAACTGGACGGCCTGCTCTACTCGATCCGGGGCGGTGGCGACCCGGCCGAAGGAGACACCGGCGACATGTGAGGTGTCGGGGCGCGCCGCGCGGGCGTGTGGCACAATCGGGGAAGCTGTGGAGGGGAGTATCCCCTGATCCGTGGCAGTCTCGTCAACACGTTCGGCACCGTTGCCGATCCGGGACTGTCGGTCCGAGATGCACGTCGGGCGGGAGAGACCTCCGGCAGGTACACATACCTACCGGAAGGCCGAGGTGCACATGCACGTCACATTGATGACCTGGTTGATCACGATTGCCGTCATCATCGGGTTGTTCGTCTTCGATTTCTTTGCGCACGTGCGTAAACCCCACGCTCCGACCCTCCGGGAATCCGGATTCTGGTCGATGGTGTTCATCGCAATATCGATCGTGTTCGGCTTCATCGTATTCGCGATATGGGGCCCGACATACGGCGGCGAGTTCTTCGCCGGGTACATCACCGAGAAGGCCCTCTCGGTCGACAACCTGTTCGTCTTCGTGATCATCATGGCCACATTCGCGGTGCCACGGGAATTCCAGCAGAAGGTCCTGACGATCGGCATCGTTCTCGCGCTGATCATGCGCGGTGCCTTCATTGCTGTCGGCGCGGCTGCAATCAACGCGTACAGCTGGGTCTTCTACATCTTCGGTTTCTTCCTGCTGTTCACCGCGATCAAGCTCATGCGCGAGAACGGCGAGGCGAACGAGACACCGTCCGAGAACAAGGTCGTCTCGCTGGCACGGAAATTCCTCCCCGTCCACGACGAGTACGACGGCGACAAGCTGGTCACCCGGATCGACGGCAAGAAGATGGTCACCCCGATGCTGCTCGCGTTGATCGCGATCGGGTTCACCGACATCCTCTTCGCGCTCGACTCCATCCCCGCGATCTACGGACTGACCAGCGAGCCGTACCTGGTGTTCACCGCCAACGCCTTCGCGCTGATGGGTCTGCGCCAGCTGTTCTTCCTCATCGGTGGCCTGCTCGAGCGCCTCGTCTATCTCTCGTACGGCCTGTCGGTGATCCTCGGGTTCATCGCAGTCAAGCTCATCCTGCATGCTCTGCACGAGAACACGCTCGGCTTCATCAACGGCGGCGAGCACGTGGCGGTCCCCGAGATCTCGACGTCCGTGTCGCTGATCGTGATCGTGGGGGTGCTCATCGTCACCACGGTCGCAAGCCTGATCAAGACCAGGAACGACAAGGACCATGGCGACGACAAGCCCGGCGACAGCTCGACCGGAGCAAAGAACCTCAGTCGTTGAACATGCCCATCACCGGAGTCCAGCCGGTGATGCGGACAGCGTCGATCAACGTCAACTGAGCGAACGGATCCTGCGCCATCAGATCGCGTGCGGCCGCCTCGTCGGCAACGTCGATGAGGATCAACGCGCCGGAACCGTCGACCCACGGCCCGGTCGCTCGCACCGTGCCTGCCTCGACCAGATCACCGAGCCAGGCGCGGTGTTTCGGTCGGTGCTCGTCGCGGGCCGTAGCGGTGGCCTCGGAGTAGGTGTATTCGACGGCGAACAGGGCCATGGGTTCTCACTTCCGTGCAGGATCGACCGTTCGGGGGCTCTACGTTCTCGAGGGTGCGCTCACAAGGTGAGCAGCATCCGGGTGTTACCGAGCGTGTTGGGCTTCACGTAGCTCAAGTCCAGGAACTCGGCGACGCCCGTATCGTACGACCGGCACATCTCCGCGAAGACCTCGGAGGTGACCGGCGTTCCGTCGATCTCCGCGAACCCGTGGCGCGCGAAGAACGAGACCTCGAATGTCAGGACGAAGAGCCGCTCGAGCTCGAGTTCGCGCGCCACCTCGATCAAGCGCGAGACGATGAGGTGCCCTGTGCCGCGTCCCGTGACCTGCGGATCCACCGCGACGGTGCGGATTTCGCCGAGGTCCGACCACAGGACGTGGAGGGCTCCGCACCCGACCGGTCGGCCTGCCAGTTCGGCGACCCAGAACTCCTGAACGGATTCGTACAGCGTCACGAGATTCTTCTCGAGGAGGATCTTCCCGGCATAGATGTCGATCAACTGTTTGATCCCCGGCACGTCGGATGTTCGGGCGCGCCGCACGACAATCCGGTCGTTCGTGTCCTGTTCGTGGGCCGGTGAAGTCATGCGGTGAACAGTAGCGCGTGAATGTACCGATATTGTGGGCGCATGAGCACGCCCCGCCAGTCCGTTGCCGCATCGGGCGGGAGCGGCGCCGCACCGGGACCGCATGCCGGTTCCGCGCACGACCCTGTCCCACTGTGGAACATCGCCAACATCCTCACGGTGATGCGCATTGCGCTGGTCCCTGTGTTCCTCGTCCTCCTGTTCGTCGGTGACGGACAGGAGACGGTCTGGCGGCTCGCTGCGGCCGGGGTCTTCGCAATCGCTGCGATCACCGACCGTATCGACGGTCAGCTCGCCCGCAGGTTCGGCCTGGTCACGGATTTCGGGAAGATGGCCGACCCGATCGCCGACAAGGCGCTCATCGGGGCTGCGCTGGTGGGGCTGTCGCTGCTCGGCGACCTGTCATGGTGGGTCACGGGCATCATCGCCGCGCGCGAACTGGGGATCACGGCGCTGCGCTTCGCCGTGCTGCGGCACGCTGTCATACCCGCCAGTCGCGGCGGCAAACTCAAGACGTTGGTGCAGACCGTCGCGATCGGTGTGTATCTGCTTCCGCTACCTGACGCCGTCGCGCCGTTCGCCATGGCGTTGATCGTGCTGGCGGTGATGCTCACGGTCGTCACCGGTCTCGATTACGTGGTCCAGGCGGCGAGGCTGCGCGCCGGAGTGCGTCGCGCCGAACATGAGCACCGGAACGGCGAACAGGCGTGACACAGGGCGGGGACCCTCTGGTGGCGGCCACCCGTGCGCGGGAACTCGTCGCGGCCCTGGCAGTGCGTGGGGAGACGGTGGCGACCGCGGAGTCGCTGACCGCCGGGTTGCTCTCGGCCGCAATCGCTGGTGTTCCGGGGGCGAGTGCGGTCCTACGTGGAGGATTGGTTGTCTACGCGACCGATCTCAAGGCGACACTCGCCGGTGCGCAAGCCGAGCAGTTGGCTCTCGACGGTCCGGTGGCGGCTTCGACCGCCGCTGCGCTCGCCGAGGGTGCGCTGCGGCGATGCGATGCGACGTGGGGCGTCGGGCTCACGGGTGTCGCCGGTCCCGACGACCAGGACGGGCATCCTCCGGGAACCCTGTTTCTCGGGATCAGCGGACCGACCGGGACCTGCGTCACGCGACCGGAAGTCGGCGGCGATCGATGGCAGATCAGGCTCGGAGCGGTCGAAGCGGCCGTGTCGGGGCTACTCACGCGCTTGGGTTCTTCGTCGGCGTTGTAATGTCTGTGCACCGCGGTATTCGAAGTCCGGAGGATGCCCGGGAACCTCGCGAGCGGGTCGCGCGTTGACGAGGTGTAGGCACGACGGACGAAGGAGGATGCGATGGCGCTGTTGTTGCGTGAGGCACTCGGTGACAGCCTTCGGCGCACCCGTGTTTCGCAGAGCCGCACCCTGCGTGAAGTGTCCAGCAGCGCCCGGGTCAGCCTCGGTTATCTCTCGGAGGTCGAACGAGGGCGGAAGGAGGCGTCGAGCGAGTTGCTCGCCGCCATCTGCGACGCACTCGACGTACCCCTGTCCGACGTGCTTTTCGACGTCAGCGAGTCGCTTGCGGATCGGACTCTGCAGCACGCCGGCGCGGACGTCGTGATGCCGGGTACGTATGCGGGCTCGGATGCGGCGCACTCCGAGTCGGAGACGGTTGACGCCGCCCTGCTGACCCAGGACCCGCTGCTTGCCCAGGATTCGCTCATCACGCAGGAGACCCGCGTGGTGATTCCGGCACCTGCGGCGCGGGCGCTCGCTGCGGCCTAACATGGATCACGACCGTGTCGGCCTCGCCGGATACGGACGAAAGCGACATAGCGTGGGTCACCGTCCGGGGGGTGGCCCAAGTCGCCAGGTGGGATCGTCGGACCGGTCGAGGCGAAGGTGACCGGCACGACGGACCGGAACCGGTGTGCGAGGGTCGCGCACCGGGTCGCGTTCGGCGCGGCGTACAGATGGAGGCGGGATCACACCCATGGCTAATCCGTTCGTCAAGGGTTGGAAGTACCTCATGGCGCTCTTCAACTCCAAGATCGATGAGAAGGCCGATCCGAAGGTCCAGATTCAGCAGGCGATCGAAGACGCACAGCGTCAGCACCAGGCCCTGTCGCAGCAGGCAGCATCCGTGATCGGCAATCAGCGCCAGCTGGAGATGAAGCTGAACCGGCAGCTGGACGAGGTCGAGAAGCTGAACGCGAGTGCTCGCCAGGCCGTGATGATGGCCGACCAGGCCAGCAACACAGGCGATACGGAGAAGGCGATCCAGTACACGAATGCAGCGGAGGCATTCGCTGCGCAGCTCGTCACCGCTGAACAGTCGGTCGAGGATCTGAAGGTCCTGCACGATCAGTCACTGCAAGCAGCGGCGCAGGCCAAGAAGGCCGTCGAGCAGAACGCCATGGCGCTCCAGCAGAAGGTGGCGGAGCGCACCAAGCTGCTCAGCCAGCTCGAGCAGGCGAAGATGCAGGAACGCGTCAGCGAATCGCTGCGGTCCATGGACTCGACGCTGTCCGCGCCGGGCACCACTCCGAGCCTTGATGCCGTGCGGGAGAAGATCGAGCAGCGCTACGCTACCGCGCTGGGTTCGGCCGAACTCGCGCAGAACTCGGTACAGGGCCGCATGCTCGAGGTACAGCAAGCGACCGTCCAGATGGCGGGCCACAGTCGTCTCGAACAGATCCGTGCCTCCATGAAGGGCGACGCCCTGCCGGGCGGCGCACCGGCGAGTCCCGCTGTCAACACCGCCAAGGAACCGCCTAACGCTGCAGGCTCCGCCGGGGCCCAGTAGTCGCTCGACCCTCCATCGACGCGGAACTCGGAAAGCATGAGCACACCCGACGACGGCCGGACCGGAACGACTACCGGTCCGGCCGTCGCCGCGCTCCGAGACGTGACCGACGCGGCGGTGGACGTCGCGCGTCGATGGCGCGACCCCGCAGCGAAGCTACGACGTAAGAAGCGCCGCGCCCGTCGGAGCGCCGGGTTCTTCGGCGCGACGGCCGGAACATGGGGTATCGGTACCGCAACTCTGGTCGCGGCATCGGCCCCCGATTGGACGATCGTGGCCACCGGCGGCGCGACAGCAGCCTTCGCGGTGCCCGCGGTGTTCGCGCTGCGCCGGTTCCGCCGGCTCGCCTCAGTACCTCTTCCACCTGAGCTTCCGCCGCGCCGGTCGCTGCCGCCGGTGGGATCGGTGGCCCGAGCGGCAATGGAACGGCTGTCGAGCAATGAGCAGGGCCTCGCACGATTGCTCGCAGTCGTGTCGAAGTCCGGTGCTGTCGCAGGCGACGACCTCGCGGAGATCGGGGAGGCCGCGCGGTCGGCGTCGTCTGCGCTGGGCAGCGTGGTCGAAGACATCGTGGCCCTCGAATCGGCGGCTCGGGCCAGTGCGGCGGCGGGCGTTCACCTGGGTCCCGCCATCACGGCAGCGGGTGAGCAGCTCGACGCGGGCGTCGATCAATACGAACATCTCGTCTCCGCTGCTGCGAAACTCGCGGCAGCACCCGAAGGCACCCGGTCGATGGCGCTACTCGACCGGCAGCGCTCCGAACTCATCGACGCGTCGGATCGGCTCGAGAGCTGGGCGCAGTCCTGGCGGGAGATCGAGCAGATCCACCAGCGTCACCGGCACTGAACTGAGAGTTCATTTCGCGAGAATCGGCCACGAGAAATCGGGCACGCACCTCTGTCAGTCGTCGATACCGCGTGCAGCGAGTGCCTCACCCATGGCCTCTGCGGTCATGAGTGCGCCCACCACGACAGGCACCACCAGAGCCCGCAACGAGAAACCCAGCCCCCGTGCCTTGCGCGCCTCGGTGACCCGCGCGACCATCGAGGCCAGGAGCGGAATGCAGCGGATCGTCATCACGAGGACGAGACCCACTCGATCGGGATCCACTCCCACCCGGCGAAGCGGTCGCACTCCCGAGACAATCGCGTCGAGCATGTCCGTCATGCGGGTGGTCAGCGTGATCAGCAGGGCGAAGGCGATCGCCAGAAACAGTGATCCGCAGATCACCACGGCACGTTCCCATCCCGCCACGATCACCTGGAACACCGCGATGATCGCGAGCATCCACAGCAGTGGCCGCAACTGCGTCACGGCGAGGCGTACCGGGATCCGGGCGAGGGCGTAGGTACCCGCGACGACGACCGCGCAGGGAAGGACCTGCCACGGTTGCCGGATCCACAGGGTCATGGCCACGATCGCGAGTGCGACGACGATGAGCTTCACCCCCGCCGGCATGCGATGCAGCGGCGAGTTCCCAGGATGGTGCAGGCCGACGATGCTCACCCGATCAGGTCCCGGTAGTACGCGATCGCCGGGTCCGGTACGTCGTCGGCGACGATCCGGCCGGAATCGACGACGAGGACCCGATCGAAATCGCCGAGCAGATCGAGGTGGTGGGTCACGACGACCAATTGTTGATCGAGGCTCGCGAACGTCCGAGCGATCAGCTTGGTGTTGCGCAGGTCGAGCAGGGTGGTGGGTTCGTCGGCGACCAGGACCTGCGGGTCCGTGACCATGATCGCCGCGAGCGCGAGCAATTGTTTCTGGCCACCCGACAGGAGATGACTCGGGTGATCGTGATGCGCAGCGAGACCGAAGTCGTCGAGCACCTGCCGGACCCGCATAGCCCGCTCGGTCTTACCGAGCGGGCTACGCCGCAAGGAGAACGCGACGTCTTCTGCGACCGTCGGCATCACGATCTGATGATCCGGATCGGTGAAGACGAATCCCACGTGTTTGCGGACCTCGCGCCCCTTGCGGTCGGTGTCCAGTCCGTCGACGGTCACCGAACCTGAGGTGGGGACGACCAACCCGTTGATCATCCGTGCGAGCGTCGACTTCCCACTGCCGTTCGCGCCGACGATGCCGATGCGCTGTTCGGTGAGGATGAGGTTCACGTCGTCGAGGACGGCGCGCTCACCGTAGGCGTGGCGGACCTGCTGGAAACGAATCTCGCTCATCGGGTCGTGCAGCGATCAGTGTGCGGGGTCGGCCGTGGGCGCAGGTCGGATCGGGGACATCAGCAGGGCCGGGTAGGCCCGATGGACCTGGGCAGCCACCGCGGCGGCTACGACGGCCTTGAAGAGGTCGCCCGGGAGGAACGCGACGTTGGCTGCGGCCGCGGCCCACACGGTCAGATCGGTTCGCAGCACCATCCCGGCGATTCCGAACACGTACAGCACCACGATGCCACCGAGCACATTGACCGCAATGCCCGGCAGAAGGCGATAACGGGGGAGCATGCGGGCGCTGAGCCAACCGATGACCGCGACGGCCGGAATCCAGCCGATCAGGAAGCCTGCTGTCGGTCCGGCGAGCGAGGTGAGTGTGGTCCGTCCCCCCGCGAGTACCGGCAGCGCAAGACCCAGCAGAATCACGGTCGAGACCGACAGCATGCCCTTACGTGCACCGAGCAGCGCGCCGGCGAGCATCACGCCGAGAGTCTGCAGGGTGATGGGGACACCCGAGGACCCGATCGTGATCTGGCCCGGCAGGCCGAGCGCGATGATGAGGGCGGCGAACACCGCGATCTGTGCCAGGTCGCGGGCGGGGGTAGGGCGGCTCGGGGACACGTTCACTCAGCTTCCGACAGTCGACTTCCGAATAGAGGACCAAACCCGTCGAGCGTAGGCGGATACGGACGGATTCGCACCACCGCCCTGGGTGAACGCGGACCCCGAGAGGTGCCCCAGGGTTCTGCGGGTATCCCCTGATCTTTCCCTGATTTATGCTCTGAGCTGGTGTTTTATCGACGTTGTCGTGCCAGGATCGTGTGAGTACGACACGGAACGTGCTCAGGCACGAGGCGGGAGAAGACGATGTTCTGGAAGATTGTCGGTGTAGTGGTGCTCGTGTGGATCGGACTTGCGGTGATCGGCGCAGTGTTCGACCACCTCTTCGGGATCCTGGTGCTGGGTGCGATCGCGTTCGGCGGTTACATGCTGTACAAGGCCATCTCCGGAGGAAATCGGCGCGACGACATCACGAGGGTCTGATCCGGACCGCATAGTGGAACGTATGGAACACGTGCCGGAGGACTGGACGCGGGGAATCGTCGTCGTCGCGCATCCCGACGACATCGAGTACGGAGCCGCTGCGGCGGTGGCCCGGTGGACTCGGCAGGGCAAGGACATCCGGTATGTCCTCGCCACCAGCGGTGAGGCGGGGATAGCGGGCCTGCCGCCCGCGGAGTGCGGTCCGCTCCGGGAGGAAGAGGAACGGGCATCGGCGGCGATCGTCGGCGTCGAGACCGTCGAGTTCCTCGGATACCCGGACGGGCGACTCGTCGCCGGACCGGATCTGCGGCGTGACGTGGCGGCGGCGATCCGACGGCATCGGCCCGAGATGGTGGTCACCGCGAATTTCGGGCTCACGTGGTTTCCCGGAGCGCTGAACAGTGCCGATCATCGCGCGTTGGGCCTGAGTGTGCTCGACGCCGTGTCCGATGCGGCCAACGAATGGATCTTCCCGGAACTCACCGAGGAACAGGGACTGGCGCCGTGGTCGGGAGTGCGGTGGGCAGCGGTCAACCTCCCGGGCGCATCGCACGCGGTCGATGTCACCGACACCGTCGACGTGGCGGTGGAGTCGCTCGCCGCGCATCGCCGGTATCTCGAGGCGCTTTCCGGTACGGACGTCGTGGAGCAGGCCCGAGCGCAGGTCGAGATGGCGACGGAGTCGCTGCCCGGGTTTCCGGCGCCTCGCGCCGTGGGCTTCGACCTCTATACTTTCTCCGGCTAGACCTGGAGGCCGGCGTCGGCGACCGAGGTGACCGCCTGCTCCGGTGAGCACGATCGTGTGGCAGTCTGGGCCGATGCGAGTGGCAGTGGTGGCCGGGCCCGATGCAGGACACGCGTTTCCGGCCATTGCGCTGAGCAAGCGGTTCGTCGATGCCGGTCACGAAGCGGTGCTCTTCACCGGCGAACGCTGGTTCGACATCGGCGTGCCCGGGGTCACGGTGGCGCCGCTCGACGGGCTGACGCCGAGAGCCGACGACGACGACGGCGATGCCGGTGCGAAGATTCATGCGCGGGCCGCGCACATCGCGACCCTCCTGCTGCCCGGTCTCAGCGCGCTTCTGCCGGATCTTGTCGTCTCCGACGTCATCACCGCGGGAGGCGGAATGGCTGCCGAGCGGCTCGGGATCCCGTGGGTCGAGTTGTCTCCGCACCCGTTGTACTTGCCGTCGCGCGGCCTGCCCCCCATCGGTAGCGGGCTCGAGCCCGGGACGGGACTCCGCGGGCGGGCACGCGATGCGGTGTTGCGCGGACTCACGGCGCGGTCGTTGAAGCAGGGAAAACGCCAGCGTTCCGCTGCGCGCGTCGGGATCGGTCTCCCGGCACAGGATCCGGGGCCGAACGCGAGACTCGTCGCGACCGTGCCTGCCCTCGAGGTGCCGCGGCCGGATTGGCCGTCGAACGCACACGTCGTCGGCCCGTTGCATTGGGAGCCGACCTGCGCCGTTCTCGAACCGCCTCCGGGTGACGGCCCTCTTGTGATGGTCGCGCCGTCGACTGCGGCCACCGGAGTCGTCGGGATGCTCGACGCGGTGTGCGAGGGGCTGGGCGGGCTGGGGATGCGTGTCGTTGCCACGATGCTCGACCCGCCCGCGAATGTGCTCCCGGAATGGGCGGTGGCAGGGCAGGGTCGCCAGGATGTCCTTCTCCGTGATGTCGATGTCGTGGTCTGCGGTGGCGGGCACGGGATGCTCGCCAAGGCCTTGAGCGCAGGGGTGCCGGCTGTGATCGTGCCGGGTGGGGGCGATCAGTGGGAACTCGCGAACCGGGCTGCGCGGCAGGGGAGCGCAGTGGTGGTCCGGCCCCTCGACGCCGCGGCGGTCCGGGACGCGGTCACAGGTGTCCTGGCGGAACCGAGGTTCACCGAGGCGGCCCGTCGCGCCGCCGACACGGCGACGGACGTGCAGGATCCCGTCGCGGTGTGCCTGGGTGCAGTTCACTGACGGCCGTGCCGGCCTCGACGCCGCTGCATGCAGTTCGCTCGGGCCGTTACGGTGGTGGCGTGCGATTGACCGAGTTCCACGAGATGGTCCGAGACGAATTCGGGCAGGTGTACGGCGATGCGCTGTTGCGTGACCACATACTGCTCGAGTTGGGCGGGCGCACCGCCGCCCAGGCGATCGAAGCAGGTCGGGAGCCTCGTGAGGTGTGGCGGGCGCTGTGTGAGGAGTTCGACGTGCCCGCTGTACGTCGTTGATCGAACACATTTTGCATGTATTCGAACAAACGTTCCCCTATGCTGGGGGTGTTCGGCGGTGAAGTGCGTCTGTCCACAGGCGCCGCGTTCATCCACAGATCAGGCGGCTCCGCAGTCGTGGCAGCGAAAGTGTCGGTGCCCGGATATAGCGTCGTCGGCAAGCAGGACGAGACACGATGAAGGGGACCAAGATGGCAGCACAGGCACACGATCGCGAGAAGGCGCTCGAGCTCGCCCTGGCGCAGATCGACAAGAATTTCGGCAAGGGTTCGGTGATGCGTCTGGGGGAGGAGGCGCGTGCTCCCATTGCCGTGATCCCGACCGGGTCGATCGCGCTCGACGTAGCCCTCGGTATCGGTGGTCTGCCGCGCGGCCGAGTGGTCGAGATCTATGGCCCGGAATCTTCGGGTAAGACCACGGTCGCGCTCCACGCGGTGGCCAACGCTCAGGCTGCCGGCGGTATCGCCGCATTCATCGACGCGGAGCACGCCCTCGACCCGGAGTATGCGCGCAAGCTCGGGGTCGACACCGACGCCCTGCTCGTGTCGCAGCCGGACACCGGCGAGCAGGCGCTCGAGATCGCCGACATGTTGATCCGCTCCGGCGCGCTCGACATCCTCGTCATCGACTCGGTCGCAGCCCTCGTGCCGCGCGCCGAGATCGAAGGCGAGATGGGCGACAGTCACGTCGGCCTGCAGGCCCGGCTCATGAGTCAGGCGTTGCGCAAGATGACGGGTGCGCTCAGCAACTCCGGCACCACCGCCATCTTCATCAACCAGCTGCGTGAAAAAATCGGCGTGATGTTCGGCTGCTTCAACTACTCCACGAGGGTGCAGTTGGCCGACGGCACGACCGAGAAGATCGGCAAGATCGTCAATCAGAAGATGGACGTCGAGGTCATGTCCTACGACCCCGACACCGACAAGATCGTGGCTCGTCGCATCGTCAATTGGTTCGACAACGGCCCGGCCGACCACTTCCTGCAGTTCACCGTCGAGAAGTCCGGCGGCAACGGTCGTTCCCAGTTCGCGGCCACACCGAACCATCTCATCCGGACCCCCGGCGGCTGGACGCACGCCGGCGAGATCATCGCGGGCGACCGTGTTCTCGCCATGGAGCCGCACCGTCTGAGTGACCAGCAGTTCGAGGTTGTTCTCGGCTCGTTGCTGGGCGACGGCAACCTGTCGCCGAACCGTCGAGACCGCAACGGTGTTCGTTTCCGGTTGGGCCACGGCGCGCAGCAGCACGAGTACCTCGACTGGAAGACCGAGCTCCTCGGCAACATCGACCATTCGACGCACATCAACGACAAGGGCGCCAAGTTCGTCGATTTCACCCCGCTGCCCGAACTCGCCGAACTGCAGCGCGCGGTGTATCTCGGCGACGGCAAGAAGTTCCTGTCCGAGGAGTACCTGAAGGCGCTCACCCCGCTGTCTCTCGCGGTCTGGTACATGGATTACGGCTCGTTCTCCGTGCGCTCGAAAGGGCTCCAGCAGAGAACTGTGGGTGGCAGCGGGAGAATCGAGATCTGCGTCGAGGCATTCAGTGAAGGCTCCCGTGTGCGGTTGCGCGATTACCTGCGCGACACTCATGATCTCGACGTGAAGCTCCGCAGCGCAGGTGCCGCTGGCGCGGCATACCTGACGTTCACCACCGAGTCGAGCATCAAGTTCCAGGAGATTGTGGCTCCGCACATGGCTCCGTCCATGGAATACAAGTTGCTGCCCCGCTTCCGTGGTCTCGGTACGGTGACGCCGCAGTTCGTCGAGTCCACGCAACGTCTGGTGCCCGCGCGGGTGCTCGATGTCCACGTCAAGCCCGAAACCCGCTCGATGCACCGGTTCGATATCGAGGTCGAGGGCAACCACAACTATTTCGTCGACGGCGTCATGGTGCACAATTCTCCTGAAACGACCACGGGTGGTAAGGCTTTGAAGTTCTATGCCTCCGTCCGGCTGGACGTCCGACGCATCGAGACACTCAAGGACGGCGGAGACGCGGTCGGTAACCGCACCCGCGTCAAGGTCGTCAAGAACAAGGTGTCGCCGCCGTTCAAGCAGGCGGAGTTCGACATCCTCTACGGGCAGGGCATCAGCAAGGAGGGCTCGCTGATCGACATGGGTGTCGAGCATGGCTTCATCCGAAAGTCCGGGTCCTGGTACACGTACGAAGGTGATCAGCTCGGTCAGGGCAAGGAGAACGCCCGCAAGTTCCTGCTCGAGAACACCGACATCCGCGATGAGGTCGAGAAGAAGATCAAGGAGAAGCTCGGTATCGGTGCAGTTCTGACCGACCCCGACGCAGCAGAAGAAGAGGCCGACTTCTAGCCGCCGGCATCAGTCCTGGGGAGGCACGGGCCATTGGTCCGTGCCTCCCTCATGTCCGACACGGGCGTGTCCGGGCAGGCGCGACAGTTCGGACAAGCGCTGCGGAAGTTGATCTCGAAAAGTAGTCTTCGGTCTTGTGGAAACACGACATTCAGCAAGGATCGCCGTCCTGGCCGGATTGAGCGCCGCAACGATTCTCGGTGCCACCGGGACCGCAGCCGCTGATCACACCGACTACATGATCGTTCCCGGCCACACGCACACCCTCGGTGAAGGCAACGATCCGCTGTGCGCCGGCCAGATCACTACGAGTATCCGATCTCCTCACGATCATCCCGGCGCCGCGCTGGTGTCGATGACATTCGCGCCCTACCTCGGGACGGCGAGCGGAGGAAAGCCGACGTGCGCCGTGACCGCGTTGGTGAACTGGAACAACCTCGATACCGGCGCTTCGGGTTCGGTTTCGGAGTACATAGTGAACCATTCGAGGGGGCTCGCGCCGAGTCGTCAGGACGGCGGATACGTGGATATCCCCACGGGGCCGGGGCGAGTCCTGTTCTCCGTCGCCACCACGAGTCTGCACCACGTCGTTCCAGCGCCCCTCGAGGTGTTCGTTCCCTGAGCGCTCCACCGATCGTCTGGCAGCATCGGTGGGATGACGGTGCGTCCCATACGGTTGTGTGTCTTCGGTGATTCCTTCGTCGCGGGTGTCGGGGACCCGACGCATCGCGGTTGGGTGGGCAGAGTCGCCGAGTATGTACTCGGCGAGTTGTCCATCGACCTCACTGTCTACAATCTCGGCGTCAGGCGCGACACGTCCTCCGATGTGGGGGAGCGTTGGCACCGCGAAGCGCTCGCGCGGTTTTCCGACGAGTGCGACAACCGGGTGGTCGTGTCTTTCGGCGTCAACGACACGACATTGCAGGACGGCTCATATCGTGTCGAGCCTGACGAGTCCGAATCCAATCTCGCCGCGATCCTCGACCGGGCAGCGTCCCACGGATGGGCGACACTCGTGGTCGGGCCGCCACCGATCGCAGACCAGCGGCAGAATGTGAGCACCGCCGTCCTCGACGAGCGGTTCGCCCTGCTGTGCCAGGGGCGCGCTGTGCCCTACATCCACACGTTTTCGCATCTTGCCGGCGTGACGTCGTGGACGCGGGAAGCGGCGCAGGGGGATGGTGCGCACCCGGGTGCACGGGGCTACGCCGACCTCGCCGACCTCGTGTGCGCAGACATCACTGCCTGGCTCGGCATGCCCGCGGATTCGGTCGGTGGCCGCGTCTAGGGTTCTCACCATGGACGATCCTGAAGATGTCGGACCATCCGAACCTGCGACGGCCGGCGCATCCGGTGGTCGCCGACGTCGTGTTCGGCCCGAACCCGGAGGCGGTACAGAAGCGCAGGCCAAGGACGCATGTCTGAGGCTTCTCACCGATCGGGCCCGGAGTCGCGCCGAACTCGCCACCAAACTCGAGCAGAGGGGCTTCACAGCCGAGGTGGCCGAGCGTACTCTCGATCGCCTCACCGAGGTCGGGTTGATCGACGACGCCGACTTCGCCCAGCAGTGGGTGCGCTCGCGGCATCTGTACTCGGGGAAGGGTAAGCGTGCGATAGCACTGGAGTTGCGTCGTAAGGGCATCGACCAGCAGGACGCGGCCGATGCTCTCGACACGATCGACAGTGCATCCGAACGAGACCGGGCAGTAGAACTGGTCAGGAAGAAACTCCGCACTCAGGCGCCGTTGCCCACGGAGGGCGACCGTCGTGAGATCGCAGCCGTACGCGACAAGGTGGTGCGGCGCCTCGTCGGGATGCTCGCCCGTCGCGGTTATGCGCAGGGAATGGCCTTCGAGGTGGTCCGCGACGAACTCGCGGCCTTCGAAGCCGACGCGAATGAACCACTCGACTGAACTTTCCGCTCGTCACTTCACCGAGGGGGCCCGGTGATGTCCATCCCGGGCACTGCCGCCACGGGGACCGGGGCATCGGGCTCACCGCCGACGCCGGGAGCTCTGCGCCGACTGGACCGCATCCGCTTCTCGAGCCATGTCGCGAATCGGGTCAACGCACTGTTGAGGATGATCATGATCGCAGCCACCACCAGCAAGGACGGCAGGTAGTTCTGGAAGTAGGCGCCGAGCTGCTGACCCGACCGCACCACTTCGACGTAACCGATGAGATAGCCGAGTGCGGAGTCCTTGAGCGCGATCACCATCTGCGAGACGATCGCCGGCAGCATCACGGTCACCGCCTGCGGCAGGAGGATCAGCCGCATGGTCTGGCCCTTGCGCAGACCGATGGCAGATGCTGCTTCGGTCTGGCCCTTCGGCAGTGAGTTGATACCTGCGCGCACGATCTCGGCGATCACGGAACCGTTGTAGAGAGTCAGGCCGGTCACGACTGCGGCGAGTGCCAGGTAATCGGACTTGAACAGGCGGTACTCGGCGAACACCTGGTACGCGAAGATCATCAGGATGAGGACGGGGATCGCGCGGAACAGTTCGACGATGAACCCGGACACCATCCGAACGGGGCGATGCTCGGACATGCGCCCGATACCCAGTACCGCGCCCAGAATCAAGGCGAGCACGATCGACAGCGCGGCAGCGACGAGTGTGCCTCGGATGCCGGGGATCAAATATGTCGTCCAGCTCGACGACTCGAGGAACGGCTCCCATTTCGCTGCAGTGAGCTGGCCTTGGGAGTCCAGTGCGCGGTACACGACGTATGCGATGACCAGGAGAACGACGGCTACGACGACGGACAGCGCACGGTAGAGCGCGCGCGCCTTCGGACCGGGAGCGTCGTAGAGAACAGTGCCTTCCGAACTCATCGGGCTACCTCGAATCGCTTGCTGAGCCAGCCGAACAGCAGGCCGGTCGGGAGGGTCAGGATGACGAAGCCCAAGGCGAAGATTCCGCCGATGACGAAGATCGCCGCCTCGTTCTCGATCATCGTCTTCATCAGCAGCGACGCCTCGGCCACACCGATCACCGACGCGATGGTCGAGTTCTTGGTGAGGGCGATGAGCACGGAACCGAGCGGTGCGATGACCGCGCGGAACGCCTGCGGCAGCACGATGACCCGGAGATTCTGGCCGAACGTCAGGCCCAGGGAGCGACCTGCTTCGGACTGTCCGAGGTGGACGGTGTTGATACCGGAGCGTAACGACTCGCATACGAAGGCGGCGGTGTAGACGGTCAAGCCGAGAACCGCGAGACGGAAGTTGTTGTCCACCAAGAATGTGGGCGACGACTGCGGTGCGAGATGGATCTGGAGGGTCTGCGACAACCCGAACAGGCAGAAGATGATGATCAGGGTCAGTGGTGTGTTTCGGAAGATCGTCACGTATGCGGTTCCGACTGCCCGGGCGACGGGGATCGGTGACACCCGCATGGCGGCGAGGATTGTGCCGAGGATCAGCGAACCGATCGCGGACAACACCGTCAGCTGGATTGTCGTCCAGAATGCCTCGAGCAGCTGACTGCCGTACTTGCTGAACAGATCCACAGGTCAACTCCGGGATCGACGGGACGGGACTGTGAGGGGTGGAACCGGCCGGTCCGTGAACTCGTCACGAACCGGCCGGTCGAACCTCGGGACGCGGAGTCGGATCAGTACCGATCGACGGTCGGCGGATCCGGCAGCGGGTATCCGGATGCACCGACGGTGGCCTCGAAGGCCTCCGCCCAGGCTCCGCTGGCGATCATTTCCTCGATCGCATCGTTGATGGCAGTGCGTGACGCGTCGTCGCCCTGGGCCAGGCCGATGCCGTACAGCTCCTCGGTGAACGGCTCACCGACCACCTTGAAGTCACCGGGGCTCTGCGCTGCGTAACCGGCGAGGATGATGTCGTCGGTGGTCACCGCATCGACTGCACCGTTGCGCAGGGCCTCGACGCATGCGGAGTAGGTGTCGAACTCCTGCAACTGCACATCCTGTGCGTAGGTGTCCTTGACGTTCTGTGCCGGCGTCGACCCCGTCACCGAGCACAGGCGTTTGCCGCCGTTGAGCGATTCCGGACCGGTGATATCGGCTTCGTCGGAGCGCACCAGCAGCGACTGGCCCGCGATGAAGTACGGACCCGCGAAATCGACCTTCTCCTTGCGGGCGTCGGTGATCGAGTAGGTTGCGACGATGTAGTCGACCTCGCCGTTCTGGATCAGCGTTTCGCGCTGAGCCGACGGCGACTCCTTGAACTCGATGTTCTCCTCGGATACTCCGAGTTGGCCGGCCACATACTTGGCGACCTCGACATCGAATCCGCTGAACGTGCCGTCAGGGTTTCGGAGGCCGAGTCCGGGCTGGTCGAATTTGATGCCCACCACGAGGTTTCCGTTCTCGGCGGAGGACGTGACACTGCGTGATTCGTCGCCACCGCACGCTGTGGCGGCGAGAGCGACGGCGATCGCGCCGATGCCCAGGCGGATCGAGCGAGAGATTTTCATCGAGGACCTCCGGTTGTGGTGTTCGATCGGGCTGTCGTGGAGAGGCGCTAATGGCTGAGGATCTTGCCGAGGAAATCCTTGGCCCGATCGGATGCCGGAGCGGTGAAGAACGTGGTGGGGTCGGTGTCCTCGACGATGCGGCCGTCGGCCATGAACAGCACTCGGTCCCCGGCCTTGCGGGCGAAGCCCATCTCGTGGGTGACGACGACCATCGTCATCCCCTCCTTGGCGAGTGAGGTCATCACGTCGAGAACCTCCTGGACCATCTCGGGGTCGAGTGCCGAGGTGGGCTCGTCGAACAGCATCACCTTCGGATTCATGGCCAGTGCGCGGGCGATCGCGACACGTTGCTGCTGACCGCCGGACAGCTGTGCGGGGTACTTGTCGGCCTGGTTCGCGATACCCACGCGTTCGAGCAACTGCAGAGCGCTCTTCTGTGCCGCGTCCTTCTTCTGCTTGCGGACCTTGAGTGGGCCCAGCATCACGTTCTCGAGGATCGTCTTGTGCGCGAAGAGGTTGAACGACTGGAACACCATGCCGACGTCGGCGCGCAGTGCTGCCAGGGCCTTGCCTTCGGCCGGGAGGGTCTTGCCGTCGACCTGGATCTCGCCGGAGTCGATCGGCTCGAGCCGGTTGATGGTCCGGCACAGTGTGGACTTTCCGGATCCCGACGGGCCGACCACGATGACCACCTGGCCACTCGGAACCTCGATGTCGATGTCCTGGAGGACATGCAGAGCACCGAAGTGCTTGTTCACGTTCGTCATCGTGATCATCGGGGGCGCGCCGGCCGATTTCCCGGTACCGGCCACTGCGCCTGTACCGCCCGAGTCCTCCGAGGGCTTCGCCGAACCCGCGTCCGCTGGTGTCATGATCAAGACCCTATGCGGTCGCTGTCCGGAACCTCCACATTTCGTCCCATCGACATTCAACTTTTACAGCAACGGGGTGACGAGACCGGACCGTCGCCTTCCCGGCCGTCGGCGCGGCGCGGCGGACACGGTCACCGCTGGGACGGTCGGTTATTCTCGTGAGCTACCCTGAGACGTGTCATTGATCGACGATGTTGCCCCGAACACAGGTGCCCGGACCTACGAGGTCCGCACCTACGGCTGCCAGATGAACGTGCACGATTCGGAGCGTTTGTCCGGCCTGTTGGAAGACGCCGGATTCACCCGCGCCGAGCCCGGCGGGTCGCCCGACCTGGTCGTCTTCAACACGTGCGCGGTTCGCGAGAACGCCGACAACAAGCTGTACGGCAATCTGAGCCATCTCCGGCCGGTCAAGGACGAGAACCCGAACATGCAGATCGCGGTCGGGGGTTGTCTCGCGCAGAAGGATCGCGCCACCGTCGTCAAGAAGGCTCCGTGGGTCGATGTCGTGTTCGGCACCCACAACATCGGCAACCTCCCGGCGCTCCTCGACCGTGCACGCCACAATCGGAAGGCCGAGGTCGAGATCCTCGAGTCGCTCGAAGCATTCCCTTCGACGCTTCCGGCGAAGCGCGAGTCACCCTACGCGGGCTGGGTGTCGATCTCGGTCGGATGCAACAACACGTGCACCTTCTGTATCGTGCCGGCCCTGCGCGGCAAAGAGGTCGACCGCCGACCCGGTGACATCCTCGCCGAGGTACAGGCACTCGTCGACGAGGGTGTACTCGAAGTGACACTGCTCGGGCAGAACGTCAACTCGTACGGGCGCTCCTTCGCCGATCCGGAACAGCCCCGCGACCGCGGTGCGTTCGCGTCGCTGCTCCGCGCGTGCGGCGACATCGACGGGCTCGAACGCGTGCGGTTCACCTCGCCACATCCCGCGGAGTTCACCGACGACGTCATCGAAGCGATGGCATCGACGCCCAACGTCTGTCCGCAGCTCCACATGCCGCTGCAGTCGGGCAGCGACAGGATCCTGCGGGCGATGCGCCGCTCGTATCGCAAAGAGAAGTTCCTCGGCATCATCGAGCGGGTCCGTGCAGCCATGCCGCACGCGGCGATCACCACCGACATCATCGTCGGATTTCCCGGCGAGACCGAAGAGGACTTCCAGGACACCCTCGACGTCGTCGAGAAGGCGCGATTCACCAGTGCTTTCACGTTCCAGTACTCCAAGCGACCCGGCACACCCGCGGCCGAGATGGACGAGCAGCTCCCGAAGGCTGTCGTGCAGGAGCGGTACGAGCGGCTGATCGCGCTGCAGGAGCGCATCACCCTCGAAGAGAACCGCATGCTCGTAGGTACCGAAGTCGAACTTCTCGTGGCGGCCGGTGAAGGCCGAAAGAACGCGGCAACCGCCCGAATGAGCGGACGCGCGCGCGACGGGCGTCTCGTGCACTTCCGGCCCGAAGGCAACATCGACACCGCGGTTCGGCCCGGCGACATCGTCACGATCGTCGTCAGCGATGCCGCGCCGCATCATCTCGTCGCCGACAACCCGATCCTCACCCACCGCCGCACCCGTGCGGGCGATCACTTCGAACAGGGGCGCCTGCCCAAGACGAAACCGATCGGTGTGGGACTCGGCCTGCCGAGCATCGGTGCCCCTGATCCTCTACCGACACAGATGGGATGCAACGCATGACCACGGGCGAGAACAGTCCGAACACCCACACGGGCACGGATGGTGACACCGACCGGCTGAGCGACCACGGACTCAGGGAGGCCCGCGCCGACCTCGAGGCAGCCGAACGCAGGATCGCAGGTGAGATCGACCCCGGAACCCGCGCGATGTTCGTCGCCGTCGCGGTGCTCGTGCTGCTCGGTTCGTTCAGCCTCCCGCACGCCGGTGCCGCCAACGGGTGGGAGGTGCTCTCGTTCGCCTCCGACGCGACGGCAGAATCGATTGCGCTTCCGTCCCGAATCTTCACCTGGCTCGCGCTCGGCTTCGGGGCGGTCGCCTCGATTCTCGCGCTCGTGACCCGAAAGTGGTTCCTGGCGTGGGCCGCGGCCGCCGGCTCTGCTGTGTCGATCATCTTCGGGTTGCTCACGGTGTGGTCACGTCAGACGCTCCCTGTCGACTCCGCCGCGTCCGGACCCGGAGTCGGGCTGTTCCTCGGCTGGCTTGCCGTGATGGTCCTGACCTTCCACTGGGTCCGCGTGGCCTGGTCCCGTACGTCCGCGCAGCTCGCAGCCGAGGCCGAATTGCGACGTGTAGCCGAGGAGGACGACCGTCGGGGAATGTTCGGTGGCCATCTGAAATAGGCCGCCCACAGACACGAGACGAGCCCCGTTCGTTCCGGCCGGCCGGCACGAACGGGGCTCGTCCTTACTCCGCGAGGCGGTCAGCGTTCTCCGACGGCGCTTTCCGCCGCTTCCGCCCACTCCCGCCATTGTGCAGCCTGGGCGAGCGCCGCATCGGCGTCCTTGGTGCGGCCCTTCGCCTGGGCCTTTTCCGCTTGTTCCTCGAACTGCTGGACTCGTTCGCGGAACTGGGCAGCGCGGGCCAGGGCTTCGGGGTCGGTCCGCCGCCACTCACTGTCGGATACCTCACGGACCCGCTTCTCGATCGCGCGGAGGCGGGCCTCGAGATCGTGCATCCGGTCGCGGGGAACCTTGCCGATCGCCTCCCACCGCTCCTGCAACTCGCGCAGCCGGGTACGCGCCGCCTCCAGATCGGCCGCTGGGTCGATGGTCGACGCCGACTCGAGCAGAGCCTCCTTGGCGCGGGCGTTGTCCTCGAACTCGGCGTCGCGCTCGGCGGATGCGGCGTTGCGCGCGGCGAAGAAGACGTCCTGCGCGCCCTTGAAGCGCTTCCACAACTGGTCGTCGGCTTCGCGCGGGGCACGTCCCGACGCCTTCCACTCGGCCAGCAGATCGCGGAATGCTGCGGCGGTCGCTCCCCAATCGGTCGAGTCCTGCATTGCCTCGGCGCGCGCGACCAGTTCTTCCTTCTTGGTCTTCGCGGAGGCACGTTCACGATCGAGTTCGGCGAAGTGAGCGCCGCGACGACGGTTGAATGCCTCTCGCGCCTTCGAATACCGGCGCCACAGCACGTCGTCGGTCTTGCGGTCGACACCGCGGATCGACTTCCACTCGTCGAGGATCTCCCGCAGGCGGTCGCCCGCGGCCTTCCAGTGGGTCGAGTCGGCGCCGATCTCCTCGGCCTCAGCCGCGAGCGCCTCCTTGCGGGCGGTGGCCTCTGCGCGGTGCTGTTCCTTCTCCTGTTTCTGGGCGACCGCCGCCTTCTCGGACTCCTCGACCACCCCGGTGAGCCGTGTCGAGAGCGCGTCCAGGTCGCCGATCACTGCAGCGGTCGGCAACGACTCGAGCAGGGCCTCGGCTGCCGCCCGGGTCTTCTTGGCATCGCCGGAGCCGGACGTCAGACGCGTCTCCAACAGTGCGACTTCAGTGGCGAGATCGTCGTAACGCCGACCGAAATGCTCCAGGCCTTCGGCGGCGTTGCCCGCCTGCCACGAACCGATGCACCGCTCACCCTCGGCAGTCAGGACCCACGCGGTGCCGTCCTCGTCGACACGCCCGAACTTGCTCGGATCGCTCGCCGGCACTGAGGGGGCGTGCGGATGTGTCTGTCCCGGGACCGGATGAGGCTTGGGCGCATGCTCCGACGCGGTCGTATGCTCGGTCGGGGCGGGCCTCGGCGCACCCGGGCGTGGGGCTCCCGGCTTCGGGGGACCAGGACGCGGCGGTGTGCCGGACACCTGCTCTGGCGTCGGGTCCTGTGCGTTCGGGTCGGTCATCGCTACCTCATCTCTGCCGCGCGGCACGGCTGCCTGATCGCATCGCTTACCGCAGGTCCGGTCACGGGCATCCGTGATCACGTCCGCCCCCTATTGAAACAGGTCGCGCGCCTGCGGGGCTCCGGGTCCGGTCGACTACCGTGGCCGATGTGTTGATCGCTGCGGTGTTCATGCCTTCCCCACCTCTTCTCGTGCCCGAATTGATCGGGCTCGCCGCTTCCGAGACCGACGACCTCCGGCGCGCTGTACTCGACGCGGCGAGCCGGATCGGCGACGTCGACGAATGGATCGTGGTGGGCACCGGAGCAGACTCCGCGGAAGTCCCGTCCGACGCGGTGGGCACCTTCCGCGGATTCGGTGCCGACGTCCGGGTTGCGCTCGGCCCCGCAGCAGATGAGACCCCTGGAACACCGGATGCCGACATGCCGCTGGCCGCACTGGTCGCCGGATGGCTCCGCGAGCGTGCAGCGCCCGGTGCGCGCGCCGAGGTGCACGTCCTCGCCCGAGACACGGACCCGGCCGACTGCGCGCAACTGGGCAAGACACTGCGAACACGTCTCGATGCCGATACGACGCGACGCGGGTTGCTCATCGTCGCCGACGGCGCCGCAACACTGACAGCGAAGGCGCCCGGCGCACTCGACGAGAGATCTGCCGCGGTCGAGGAGAGCCTGCGCGCAGCACTCGCGGCCGGAGATCCACACGGACTCGCCGCGTTCGACGCCGTGCTGTGCGAGGAGATCGCACTCGCGGGGCGTGCCGCGTGGCAGGTCCTCGCAGGGATATTCACCCAGCCCCCGTCCGAGGCGACGATCGAGTACAGCGCCGCACCGTACGGTGTGGGGTACCACGTGGGAATCTGGCGCCCGTGAGCACTCCGGGGCATCACCGCCCGATTGCTGTCGTAGGTCCGACCGCGACAGGGAAGTCGGATCTCGGTCTGGACCTCGCCGAAGCCCTCGGAGGCGAGATCGTCAACATCGACGCGATGCAGCAGTACCGCGGCATGGACATCGGCACCGCGAAACTGCCGGTAGGCGAGCGACGCGGGATTCCGCACCACCAACTGGACGTCCTCGATGTCACCGAAACCGCGACAGTCGCGCGTTACCAGGAGGCCGCGACCGCCGACGTCGAGCGCATCCTCGCGTCCGGCCGGGTGCCGGTTGTCGTCGGCGGGTCGATGATGTACGTGCAGTCCCTGCTCGACGAGTGGCAGTTCCCCGCGACCGACCCCGAGGTCCGCGCGAAGTGGGAATCCGTTCTCGCCGACGGGGGAGTGTCCGCTGTGCACGAGGCGCTGCGCTGCGCCGACCCCGCTGCGGCCGCCACGATCCTGCCCACGGACGGACGCCGCATGGTCCGTGCGTTGGAAGTCGTCGAACTGACCGGTCTTCCCTTCGCGGCGTCGCAACCGACCGTCGGCGACCCACGATGGGACACGCTGATCCTGGGCGTCGACCGCGACACGACAGATCTGGACGAGCGCATCGAGAAGCGCACCGATCTCATGTTCGAACTCGGACTCGTCGACGAGGTACGTGCACTGATCGAACTCGGACTACGTGATGGCGTGACAGCACGCCGCGCGATCGGATACGCACAGGTTCTCGAGTATCTGGAGGGCGAGTGCGACCTCGACTACGCCCGCGAGCGGACGTTCATCGGTACCCGGCGGTACGTCCGGCGGCAGCGCTCGTGGTTCCGCCGCGACCACCGGATCCACTGGCTCGACGGCGCCGATCCGAATCTCGCTGCCGAAGCGCTGCGGATCGTCGAGTCCTGCGGCGGCGAGCAGCGGGGCTCTCGCTAAGGTTGACGGCATGGAGTTCAGCAAAGGCCACGGCACCGAGAACGATTTCGTCATCCTTCCCGATCCCGATGCCCGGCTGACTCTCACATCCGACCGAATCGCAGCGCTGTGCGATCGACGTCGCGGACTCGGAGCCGACGGCGTGCTGCGTGTCGCGCGTACCGGAGCGCTGGTCGATTCCGGTCTGCTCGATGCGCTCCCGGAGGGTATGAGCGCCGACGACTGGTTCATGGACTACCGCAATGCCGACGGGTCGATCGCCGAGATGTGTGGCAACGGGGTACGGGTATTCGCGCACTACCTCACCGCCGAGGGGCTCGAGAGCCGGGAGAGCTTCGTCGTCGGGTCGAGGGCGGGCGGAAAACCCGTGCAGGTCCACTCGACCGGACCGGTTGCGGGTGAGGTCACCGTGGAGATGGGGAGGGTCGCGCAACTCGGCGAGTCGTCCGCCACAATCGACGGCCGCGTCTACCACGGAATCGGTATCGATGTCGGCAACCCGCATCTGGCCTGTGTCGATCCGAATCTGACCGGCGCGAGCCTCGCCGCACTCGATCTCACCTCGCCCGGGTACGACCCCGGATTCTTCCCTCAGGGCGTCAACATCGAATTCCTGACCCCGATCGAGTCGGGAGCCGTCGACATGCGTGTGCACGAGCGGGGCGTCGGCGAGACACGCTCGTGCGGCACCGGCACGGTCGCGGCCGCCGCAGCAGCCCTGCGGCACGACGGTGCCGACGCCGGTGTCGTCCGAGTGCGGATCCCCGGCGGTGCCGTGGAGGTGCGGATCGAGGACGAACACGCCTGGTTGCGGGGGCCGTCGGTGCTGGTCGCGCACGGCGCGATCAGCGACGAATGGTGGTCGGCGCTCGCATGAGCATCGCGCGATCCCGGGACGTCCGAAAAACTCGAATGCACCGAATCGGGCTTCGTGGGACTATGGGACCTGTATGACGAACACATCGCGCACTCGCAACACGACAGACGACACCGATCGCACCGGGTACGACGGTCCCGAAGGCTGGGCCCACGACGATCCTTCGGTGGGCGAGATGCAGCTCGAAGACCGCAGCGCCCTCCGGCGCGTCGCGGGTCTGTCCACCGAACTCGAAGACATCACCGAGGTCGAATATCGGCAGCTCCGTCTCGAACGGGTCGTGCTGGCCGGTGTATGGACCGGTGGCACCGCCGCCCAGGCCGATGCGAGCCTCACCGAGCTCGCCGCACTCGCCGAAACCGCGGGTTCCGAGGTGCTCGAGGGGATGGTCCAGCGCCGCGACAAGCCGGACGCCGCCACCTACATCGGTTCGGGCAAGGCCGAGGAGCTACGCGAGATCGTGCTCGCCACCGGCGCCGACACCGTGATCTGCGACGGCGAACTCACTCCCGCCCAGCTCACCGCATTGGAGAAGGTCGTCAAGGTCAAGGTCATCGACCGGACGGCGCTCATCCTCGACATCTTCGCCCAACACGCGACCTCACGTGAAGGTAAAGCCCAGGTCTCTCTCGCGCAGATGGAGTACATGCTGCCGCGACTGCGTGGCTGGGGTGAATCGATGTCGCGTCAGGCGGGCGGTCGGGCCGGCAGCAACGGCGGCGTGGGTCTCCGCGGTCCCGGTGAAACCAAGATCGAAACCGACCGTCGTCGAATCCGGGAACGGATGGCGAAGCTGCGCCGCGAGATCAAGGGAATGAAGGCGGCCCGCGACACGAAGCGGACTCGCCGGCTGCGCAACGGGATCCCCTCTGTTGCGATTGTCGGCTACACCAACGCCGGCAAATCGAGTCTGCTCAACCGGCTCACCGGCTCGGGTGTCCTGGTGGAGAACGCACTGTTCGCCACCTTGGACCCGACGACACGACGCGCAGCACTACCCGACGGCCGGGAATTCGTCCTGACCGACACGGTCGGATTCGTGCGTCACCTGCCGACTCAGCTCGTGGAGGCCTTCCGGTCGACCCTCGAAGAAGTCGCCGACGCCGATCTTCTGCTGCACGTGGTCGACGGATCCGATCCGCTCCCGACCGAGCAGATCAAGGCGGTCCGCGAGGTCCTGACCGATGTTCTGCGCGAATCCGACGGCCCCCCGCCGCCCGAGTTGATCGTCGTCAACAAGGTCGATGCGGCCGATCCGGTCACCCTGACCCAGCTGCGCGGGCTCCTGACCGACTCGGTGTTCGTATCTGCGTACACCGGCGAGGGTATCGAAGAACTGCGCGAACGGCTCGCTCGTCTGCTCGAGGACCCGGACGTGGAGGTGAAGGTCCTCGTGCCGTACACCCGCGGCGACCTGCTGTCCCGAATCCACTCGGACGGCCAGATCCTCCATTCCGCGCACGAGGCCGACGGCACCCGTGTACACGCCAGGGTTCCGCGGGCACTCGCCTCCGCATTGGACGAGTACGCCGCCTGATGGGTTCGCTGCGCGACGCCGGTGTCACGACCGTCGTTGCGCTCGTCTGCACACTGCCGGGTGCGGCGCCCGCCGGGGCGGACGTCGCGGAAGTACCGGTCGCGGATTTCTCGGCGGAGGTCCTGTGTACACCGGACGATCCTGTCCTGGTCGAGCTGTCCGGGCTCGCCGAGGCCGGGGGGCGGCTGTTCGCTACACCTGACGCGGGTGCGGACGAGTCGGTGGTTGAACTCGACGCGGACTGCACAGTGGTGCAACGGTTTCCGGTCCCGGTGGACCCCTACGACATCGAAGACCTCGCGGCCGCCCCCGACGGTAGATTGTGGCTTGCGGACATCGGCGACAACACCTCCGCGCGACAGACGGTGGCACTGATCTCACTCGACCCTGCCAGCGGTGCTGGCGACCTTCACCGCCTGACCTACCCGGACGGTCCACGCGACGCGGAGGCCCTGCTGGTCTCGGCGAGCGGAGAACCGGTGATCGTCACCAAGGCGCTGTTCGGTGCGAGCGGTGTGTATCGGCCGGTGCGCGGTCGGACGGTCGACCAGCTCGAGACGCCAGGGCCAGTGCCGCTCGAGAAGGTCGGTTCCCTTTCCCTCGGTCCCACCGATACCCCCGGAGGCCCGCTCCCAGGAGCATCGTCGACGTTGATCACCGGCGGCGCAGTGAGTGCGGACGGCACAGTCGCGGCTGTTCGTACCTATACCGACGTCTACGTCTTCCACGCGCCGGACTCGGATCTCGCGGCCGCGATCGCTGCGGGTCCGGTTTTTCGAATCCCCGTTCCCGACGAACCCCAGGGTGAGGCGATGGCGTTCACCGATGCGGGCGACCTGCTGACCGGATCCGAGGCGATTCTCCGGGGCGGCGCCGCCACCGGTGAGCTGCCTCCGATCCGGGTGATTCGTGGGGTGGCCGACTACTTCGCCGCCGATCCGGGGGCGGAGGCCGAGTCCGACCCCGGATCGGGCGATGCCGGGCGGATCGGAGCCGCAGCAGCGGTCGGCTCGGTGGTCCTGATCGCAGCTGCCACGCTCGTGTGGCGTCTGCGCGCCCGGCGTACCTGACCGTCAGAGCGGGTCAGGCGTCGAGGTCAGCGGCGACGAGCTCGCTGACGTGCGCGAGGACGGTCTCGTCGTCGCACTGGACCGTGACAGCGACACCTTGTGAGGCGCCGAGCGTCATGATCATCAAGGCGGATCCCGCATCGACGGGATCGCCTCCGTCGACCGACAGCGTCACCGGAACTCCTGCGGCAACGACCGCTTCGGCGATGATTCCGGCGGGACGTGCGTGCAGGCCGATGGACGAGCCGACCTTGACGGTATTGGCGGGCATGGGAACTCCTTTGTGTGAGGGGGAGGATCAGACGGCGGCCGGCTGAGATCCGGCTTCAGGTGCGGCGGGACTGCGGGATTCGGAACGTGTGAACTCCTTTGCGAGAGTGACGCTGAGCGCGGCGACGACCGTGCCCACCACGAGTGCGACGAAGAACCACAGCACGCGATCCATCGCGAAGACCACGAAGATGCCACCGTGAGGCGCGCTCAACGTCACATCGGTCGCCATGATGATGCCGCCGGTGACTGCGCCGCCGAGCATCATCGACGGGATCACCCGGAACGGATCCGCTGCTGCGAAGGGGATGGCACCTTCCGAGATGAAGGAGGCGCCGAGAAGCCATGCGGCTTTGCCGTTCTCACGTTCAGCGGCGCTGTAGAGGCGCGGCCGAACCTGTGAGGAGAGTGCCATCGCGAGTGGAGGCACCATACCGGCCGCCATTACGGCGGCCATGATCTGCAGTGACGCATGGTTGGAGACGTCGAGGCCTGCCACGGCGAACGCATACGCCGCCTTGTTGACCGGTCCTCCGAGGTCGAAACACATCATGAGACCGAGGATGACGCCGAGCGCTACGGCAGAGCCGCCGGACAGGCCGTTGAGCCAGTCGGTGAGACCGGTGGTGATCGCGGCGAGCGGCCTACCCAGGACGAGGAACATGAGTCCACCGACGATCAGGCTCGCGAGCAGGGGAATGATCACCACGGGCATCAGCCCACGTGCCCACGTGGGCAGTGGAATCCGACCGACCCACAAGGCTGCGAAACCAGCGATGAGACCGCCGACCAGACCGCCGATGAACCCGGCCCCGACGAACACCGCGACGGCACCGGCGGTGAAGCCGGGCGCGAGACCGGGGCGGTCGGCGATTGCGTAGGCGATGTACCCGGCAAGCGCGGGTACGAGGAAGGAGAATGCGAGCGAGCCGATCTGGTACAGCACGGCGCCGAGGTAGATCGCGAGTCCGCCGTCCGGCAGATTCGTCAACGAATTGTCCACGACGATGGTGGACGCGGAGTCGGAGATGTCGTAGCCGCCGAACAGGAACCCGAGGGCGATGAGCAGACCACCGGCTGCGACGAACGGGATCATATAGCTGACGCCGGTCAGCAGGATCTGCCTCAGCCGGGTGCCCCAGCCGAGGTCGGCGGAATCGGTGTCGCCGGTGGTGTCCGTCGCACCCGCCTCCACCCGGGGTGCATTCGGATCAGCGCCCGCACGCAGGGCTTCGGCGACCATCACATCCGGTTCGTTGATCGCGCGCTTGACGCCGGAGGCGATCACCGGCTTGCCCGCGAACCGCTCTTTTCCCTTGACTCCGACATCGGTCGCGAAGATGACGGCATCGGCGGCAGCGATGACGGATGCCGGAATCGGAGTACTTCCGCTCGAACCTTGCGTCTCGACGTGCAGCGCGACTCCGGCGCGCTCGGCTGCGGCTGTGAGCGCATCGGCCGCCATATAGGTGTGCGCGATTCCTGTGGGGCACGCGGTAACCGCGACCACGGACCGCTCGGACGGTTCGGGCTCGGGTGCTTGCTGACTTCTGTCGGCCGACCCTGCGGTGGCCCCGACCGGCATGGCAGCGGGAGCCGCAGGCAGGACGTCTTCGACCAGGGCGATCACGTCGTCGGGCCCGGGCGCGTCGCGGAGTGCTGTGACGAAATCGGGCCGGACGAGTGCGCGAGCCAGAGCGGTGAGAAGACGCATGTGATCTGCGCCGGCGCCTTCGGGGGCGGCGATGAGGAACACCAGGTCGGCAGGGCCGTCGGGAGCGCCGAAGTCGACCTTCGGCGAGAGTCGGGCGAATCCGAGCGACGGGGTGGTGATCGTCTCGTGCCGACAGTGGGGGATCGCGATTCCGCCGGGCAGTCCGGTCGCCGACTTGGTCTCGCGATCGAGCACGGCGCCGGCGAGTGCGTCGCGATCGGTCGCGCGACCCGCAGCTGTGAGCCGGTCGGCAAGCGCCGTGATCACCGACTCCTTGTCGGAACCGAGGTCGGCGTCGAGTGCGATGAGCCGGGAATCGATGATCGCCGGGCTACGGGCAGGGCCGGAAGCGCTGTCTGACATCACATGTCCTTACGGGAGAGTGGGCGATTCGTGCGGTCGGGGTCGTCTGGTACGGGTTCGGTGGCAACGGCGGAGGGGTCGACGGAGTCGGGGCCTGGAATACGTGTCCCGGGCAGAGCCACTGCGGCGCTGCCGTAGGCGACGGCGTGGCGGAGTCGGTCGGCCGGTGCGGCGCCCGCCCGCTCGGCGACGAGATAGCCGGCGAGGGAGGAATCACCGGCCCCGACGGTGCTGCGGGCGACAACAGGAGGGGGTGTGGCACGCCAGACCCCCTCGGACGTGACCAGCACGGCGCCTGCAGACCCGAGGGTGGCGAGCACGGCTCCCACACCTCGTGCCACGAGCAAGCGCCCGGCCGTTGCGACGGATCCGACGTCGCCGCGCGCAGCGTCGTCCTCGAGCGACTTCGCGTCGCAGCCGGTCAGTTGGGCGAGCTCGTCGGAATTCGGCTTGATGAGATCGGGGGCGGTCTCGGGGAATCCGACTGCAAGGGCGAGCAACGGAGCTTCAGAGGTGTCGACTGCGACGCGGCATCCGGTGGGTCGCAGTGCGCGTACGAGCTCTGCGTAGAACTCATCCGGAATGCCGGGTGGAAGTGAGCCGGACAGCACGACCCAGTCGGCTGCCCGAGCGTTCCCGACCATCGCCTCGACCAGTTCTGTTCGGGTGGCGGCCGGGCACAAGGCGCCGGGCTCGTTGAGTTTCGTCGTGGTTCCGTCGGATTCGGCGATGGTGATATTCGTACGGGCATGTGCGGAGGTCGGCACCGCGCGGTACGGAATTCCGCGCTCGTCCAAGGCCGCGAGTAGCGGGTCGCTGGGGTTGCCGGGTAGCACTGCGAGAACGTCGTGGCCTGATCGATGCAGGACACGTGCGACGTTGATTCCCTTGCCGCCGGGATCGACGGTTGTTCCGGTGGCACGGTGCACAGTCCCGCGTCGGAGCGGCCCGTCCAGATCGACAGTGCGGTCCAGGCTGGGATTGGCGGTCAGTGTGACGATCATGCCGTCACCACCTCGATTCCGTGGTCGGTCAGGCGGTCTCGATCTGTGTCGTCGAGGTCAGTGTCGGTCACCAGGACGTCGACGGCATCGAGTGGTGCGAAGCTCAAGAGGTGGCGTCGGCCGATCTTCGACGAATCCGCAACGACGACCACCCGATCGGCACATCGAACCATCGCGCGTTTGACAGCGGCCTCGTCCGAGTCGGGCGTGGACAGCCCATGTTCGATCGTGAGGGCATTCGTTCCGATGAACGCCACATCCACGTTGAGGATCTCCAGGAAGCGAAGGGCTTCTGGTCCCACGGCGGCCTGGGTCGTGCCGCGTACCCGACCACCGATCAAGTGCAGCTGCACCCACCCCATACCGGCCAGACGCGCGGCAATCGGCACCGAGTTGGTTGCGACCGTGATCTCGGTATCACCCGGCAGGGCTGCGGCGACTCTGCTGGTGGTGGTGCCGGCGTCGAGGATCACGCTGCCTCCCGAGCCGGGTAGGAAGCGTGCCGCTGCCGCTGCGATCCGGTCTTTGTGACCCGCACGGGTGTTCTCTCGTTCGGCGAGTCCGGGCTCGGACACTGTGAGCGCCGCTGCAGGAACCGCCCCACCGTGTACGCGCCGGACGTGCCCGAGACGTTCGAGGAGCGCGAGGTCGCGGCGCACGGTCTCCGATGTGACGTCGTAGCGCTCGGCGAGATCGGTGACGGACACACGACCCTGTCGCCCTATCAGGTCTGCGATCGCCTGTTGACGTTCCTCTGGGTACACCCGAACCCCTTGCGCTAGATGTTGGATAATGTTGTTTTACGCCCGTATGTGTTGACATGTCAATGCCTACGAGTAATCTGAGTCACAGATGAAGTCGTGGTGAGGAGACGGAATGACGAACGAGGCACCAGTTCTGCAGGGCACGCCGGTGGTGCCCGGGATCGGATACGGGCCGGTCATCCGGCCCGCCCAGCGTCCCCAGATCACCACGTCGTCGGATGTTGTGCCCGATACTGCGCGAGAAGCCGAGGCCGCTCGGTTCGAAGCAGCCGTGGACGTGGTTGCTGCTCGCCTGAGGGTGCGAGCCGCACGCGCCTCAGGAGCTGCCGCGGAAGTGCTTCAGGCCAACGCGGTGCTGGTGGAGGACCGCGCGTGGCGCGGGGCCGCGGAGGGGAAGATCCGAGCGGGGGCGGACGCAGTGGCCGCCACTGTCGGCGCGACCGACCAGTTCGTCACGATCTTCGAGAAGATCGGCGGACTTCAGGCGGAGCGAGTCACCGACCTGATCGACATCCGTGATCGAGTACTCGCCGAATTGAACGGTGAGCCCGAGCCCGGCATCGACATACCCGAAGTTCCCTCGGTCCTCCTGGCCGATGACCTCGCACCGGCCGACACCGCCGCTCTCGACCCCACACTTGTCATCGCAATAGCGACAACGCTCGGTGGACCCACCAGTCACACCGCGATCATCGCGCGGCAACTGGGTATCCCGTGCATCGTCGCGGCGGCAGGCATCGACGATATCGAAGCCGGAACCGCAGTCCTGGTCGACGGCGGGACCGGGCAGATCGTGGTCGAACCGGACCACGAGGATGCGGAAGCTGTCATCGAGAGAGACAGGGCGGACCGTGCCCGCATCGCGGTGTGGACCGGACCCGGACAGACCTCCGATGGACACCCGATCGCGATCCTCGCCAACGTCCAGGACGGTGCAGGCGCACGCGCCGCTCGGTCGACCCCGGCCGAAGGTGTGGGCTTGTTCCGTACCGAATTGTGTTTCCTCGATCGCGATACAGAACCGACCGTCGATGAGCAGATCGACATCTATTCCGAGGTGTTCGAGGCGTACCAGGGCCGCAAGGTCGTGCTCCGCACCCTCGACGCGGGTTCCGACAAACCGTTGCGATTCGCCGACCATCCGGACGAGCACAACCCCGCGCTCGGTGTCCGAGGCATCCGCATCGCCGCAGCGACCCCAGGAATCCTCGAACGGCAACTCGATGCGGTCGCGGCCGCCGCGGAACGCACCGGCGCGACGCCGTGGGTGATGGCTCCGATGATCGCCACCGTGGCCGAGGCCGCAGCGTTCGCCGAACAGGTCCGTTCCCGCAACCTGGTACCCGGCGTGATGATCGAGGTGCCGTCCGCGGCATTGCTCGCCGACCGCGTGCTCGCCCACGTCGATTTCCTCTCGATCGGGACGAACGACCTCGCGCAGTACACGATGGCGGCAGACCGCATGTCGCCGGCATTGGCGTCGCTGACCGATGCCTGGCAGCCGGCGGTGCTCGCCCTCGTCGCGCGCACGGCAGAGGCGGGGTCCGTCGCGGGCAAGCCCGTGGGGGTGTGCGGCGAGGCCGCTGCCGATCCGCTCCTCGCCTGCGTTCTCGTCGGGATGGGAGTGTCGTCGCTGTCGTGCGCGGCATCGGCCGTTGCCGCGGTCGGTGCGCGACTGTCAGCGGTGACCGCGGCGCAGTGTCAGGACGCTGCACAGGCAGTCCTGAGCACCGACGACCCTGCAGCGGCGCGTTCTGCGGCGTCGCTCATCCTCGGTTGAGGTAGGAAAGCGGCGTTGCACTTTCTCGACCGATGTCACATGCGCCTTTCCCGAGTCTTACGATCTCCGTCGTGAGTGAACGCGTGCGACCGACGAGTCGCAACATGGGATTCGGCTGGGACCTGCACGGCGACGGGCGACAGATCAATGCAGGGGCGGTCGTCGCTCCCGACGAGCGGCTGTCGTGGCCGCGCACCATCGGCATCGGAATGCAGCATGTGATCGCCATGTTCGGTGCCACGCTGCTCGTGCCCACGATCACCGGATTCCCGGTGACCACCACGTTGCTGTTCTCCGGCATCGGCACGGTGTTGTTCCTGCTCATCACCCGAGGGCGCGTACCGAGCTATCTCGGATCGTCCTTCGCGTTCATCGCGCCCTTGACGGCATCGGCGGGGAGCGGTCCGGCCGCGCAGCTCGGCGGTATCGTGGCGGCCGGCGTCGTGCTCGCCGTCATCGGCCTGATTGTCAAGGTGCTCGGTTCGCGGGTGATCGACGCCGTGATGCCCCCTGTCGTAACCGGCGCCGTGGTCGCACTGATCGGGCTCAATCTCGCACCGACCGCTGCCGGATCGTTCGAAGCCCAACCGTTGATCGGTGCTGTCACACTCGTATCGATCCTTGTGGTGACTGTGCTCGGCCGCGGTCTTTTCGGCCGGCTGGGCATCCTCGTCGGCGTGGTCATCGGATGGATTTTCGCATGGGTGACCGGAGGGCTTGCGCCCGATCGCGTCGAGGCATTGAAGGCGGCATCCTGGTTCGGTCTGCCCGAGTTGCGCGCGCCGACCTTCGAGTTGTCGGTTGTGCTGCTCGCTCTGCCGGTGGTCATCGTCCTGGTCGCAGAGAACGTGGGTCACGTCAAGGCCGTTGCCGCAATGACGGGCCGCAATCTCGACGATGTCGCAGGCGACGCACTGCTCGCCGACGGTCTGGCCACCACGCTTGCGGGAGCCGGCGGAGGATCGGGAACCACCACGTACGCCGAGAACATCGGCGTGATGGCCGCGACCCGGGTGTACTCGACGGCCGCGTACTGGGTGGCTGCGGTGACTGCGGTGATTCTGGCGTTCTCTCCGAAATTCGGGGCACTCGTGTTCACAGTGCCCGACGGGGTTCTGGGCGGTGCCACGCTCGTCCTGTACGGGTTGATCGGACTTCTGGGCGTGCGGATCTGGATGGATGCGAAGATCGACTTCACCGACCCGGTGAATCTCACTGTCGTGGCGGCTGCACTCGTTGCAGGTATCGGCGACCTGACGTTGTCCATCGGATCGGTCGAACTCGGCGGCATCGCATGGGGTTCGATGGGAATCCTCGTGGCATACCCGATCCTTCGCCGATCGGCCGATCTGCGCCGCTGACGATCGAGGTTGTCCCGGTCACAAAATCCGCTCGCTCCTGTCAGCGTCACGGTCAGGCCACGTGCATACCGTGGGTATGTCCACGTCGTCACTGACAGGAGCGCAGATGGAACGCACCCTTTTCGAGCCCGAACACGACCTGTTCCGTGAGTCGTACCGGAAGTTCCTCGAACAGGAGGTGGCACCCTTCCACGAGCAGTGGGAGAAGGACAAGATCGTCGATCGCGAGGTGTGGAAGAAGGCGGGCGCCCAAGGTTTCCTGGGGATGGCGGTACCCGAAGAATTCGGTGGTGGCGGCGTCGACGATTTCCGCTACAACGTCGTCCTGACGGAGGAGACCACCCGCGGCGGGTACAGCGGCGTCGGTTTCATGTTGCACAACGATGTCGTGGCGCCGTACCTGCTCAACCTCGCGAACGAGGAGCAGAAGAAGCGGTGGCTGCCCGGATTCTGTTCCGGCGAGATCATCACTGCGATCGCGATGACCGAGCCCGGTACCGGCAGCGATCTCCAAAGCATCAAGACCCGCGCGGTTCGCGACGGTGACGACTGGGTCCTGAGCGGATCCAAGACGTTCATCACCAACGGGATCAATGCCGACCTGGTGATCGTGGTTGCCTGCACCGACCCGGAGAAGGGTGCACAGGGCTTCTCCCTGCTCGTCGTCGAACGCGGTATGCCCGGCTTCGAGCGTGGCCGCAACCTCGACAAGATCGGTCTCGACGCGCAGGATACCGCCGAGCTCACCTTCGACGACGTGCGTGTTCCCGCCGCCAATATGCTCGGCGAGGAGGGTCTGGGCTTCATCTACCTGATGCAGAATCTTCCGCAGGAGAGGCTCTCGATTGCTGTGGTCGCGGCCGCAGCGATGGAGCAGGTTCTCGAGGACACAATCCAGTACTGCCGCGATCGCAAGGCATTCGGTAAGCCGATCGGACGGTTCCAGAACAGCCGATTCGAGCTCGCCGAGCTATCGACGGAAGCTCTGCTTGCTCGGGTGTTCGTCGACAAGTGCGTCGAGCTGCTCAATGTCGGTGCCCTCACTGTGCAGGAAGCGGCGATGGCCAAGTACTGGACCACGGACAAGCAGGTCGAGCTCATCGACCGCTGCCTCCAGCTGCACGGCGGCTACGGATACATGCGTGAGTACCCGATTGCCAAGGCGTACCTTGATTCTCGGGTCCAGAAGATCTATGGCGGTACCAACGAGATCATGAAGGAGGTCATCGGCCGCGGCCTGAACATCTGATCGATGCGCGGTTGATCGCAGACGCACTGCACGAGGCCGGTGTGGTTCCATCGAGATGGAACCACACCGGCCTCGGCATGTCGGAATGTGTAGGAGCCGCCCTGGTGTGCGGCCGAATGCGCGGGTCAGAGCTTGCGGATGACCGTGACCACCTTGCCGAGAATGACGGCGTCGTTACCGGGGATCGGCTCGAACATCGGGTTGTGCGGCATCAACCAGACATCGTTCTTCACCCGCTTGAACGTCTTGACCGTGGCCTCGCCGTCGAGCATGGCTGCGACGATGTCGCCGCTCTCGGCCACATTCTGCTGGCGAACCACGACCCAGTCGCCGTCGCAGATTGCCGCGTTGATCATCGATTCGCCGACAACCTTCAGCAGGAACAACGACCCCTGGCCCACGACCTCGCGGGGCAGCGGAAAGACGTTCTCGATGGCCTCCTCCGCCAGGATCGGGCCGCCCGCTGCGATCCGTCCGACCACGGGAACGAGTGCGGCCGACGGGATGTCGTCGGAGGACACCGCCGGAATCACCTCGCCGACGACGTCGGACGCTACCTGCGGATCGTCGAATCCGCGTACGTCCACCGCGCGGGGGCGGTTGGGATCGCGGCGCAGCAGGCCCTTGCGCTCGAGCGTGCGCAGCTGGTGTGCGACCGAGGACGTGCTGTTGAGGCCGACCGCGTCTCCGATTTCTCGGATGCTCGGCGGGTAGCCCCGCTCGGCGACCGATGTGCGAATCACCTCGAGGACGCGGCGTTGGCGCTCGGTGAGCGCTGTACCGTCGGTGCCGGACGACTTCTTCGGCCGGCTGGTCGCGGAGCTGGCGTCCGTCATGGTCGTGACCTCCGTGCGTCGAGTTTCTGATGTGTTGCGTGTGATCTTTCGAATCTAACCGGATCCGTGCGGTATATCAAACATCTGTTCGAGATTGTTTCGAACAAACCAGCGACACGGACGACCTCCGCGTGATAGAAACTTCGAACAGGTATTCGTTCGAATGTGTGGGCGAACCTACCGACCCATGACTGCCACGGAGGATCCGATGGGCACAGCACTGTTGACGGAATTCCGGACGATCGATCCGATCGGGACGGTCGAGATCGCGCCGGCTGCATCACCACTGTGGGTGGGAGGCGACCATCGATACCCGCTGCGGTACGCGGGGAGGTCCTGCGCTCACCCGCCCGCTGCCCGCGCCGGCCACGGGCACCCGCTGTGGCAGGTGCTCGCCACGGTGGTGTTCACGGCCGTCGCGGTCACGGCGATCCTGTGCCTCGCGCACATCCGTACGAGTCAGGTCGTAGCGGAAGCTACCCACTCGATACCGGTCGTGACCGACGCTGCGTCGCCCGCCGGGGTGGGGGAAGCGGTCACCGGTGGTAGATGACGGTGTGGTGAAGACCCACCCGGACTCGAGGAGCACACCACACGTGCGGGTATTGTCTGAATCTGTCAGTCACACCACCCCGTGTGGTCGCGTCGGGACGACCCTGCCCCCGGGCGAGATCGATCCTTCGAACACGGCATCGTTTCGTCGGCGACGTCGCGGCCCTCACGGCAGCGACGAAGGAATCGACATGTACTGCCCGTATTGCCGGCACCCCGACTCCAGGGTCGTCGATTCGCGAGAAGCCGACGAGGGCGCCGCGATTCGCCGCCGTCGGGCCTGCCCGGAGTGCGGTCGCCGATTCACCACGGTCGAGGCCGCCGTGCTGTCCGTCGTCAAGCGCAGCGGCGTGACCGAGCCCTTCAGCCGCGAGAAGGTCGTGCGCGGTGTCGCGCGCGCCTGCCAAGGACGCGATGTCGACAACGACGCCCTGAACAAGCTTGCGCAACAGGTCGAAGACGCCGTGCGGGCCAAGGGTGCACCGGAGGTCCCCAGTCACGAGGTGGGGCTTGCGATTCTCGGACCGCTGCGCGACCTCGACGAGGTCGCCTACCTCCGATTCGCCTCGGTATACCGGTCGTTCAGCTCCGCCGAGGATTTCGAACGCGAGATCACGGAGTTGCGCGAACACCAACGCACCCGAGATGTCGCCGCCGACATGGATTGACCTGCCGGACCGGGCCCCGAGGCCGTCTGCCTCGTCAGCGGATCGAATCGATGGCCTTGAGTACCCGTTTCTCCGATACCGGACCCCGCGTGCCCATTCCCTGGGCGAACAAGCTCACGCGCAGTTCTTCGATCATCCAGTAGATGTCCACGACGTCGCGCGCGGCACGGCGTTCCTCGGGTAACCGTGCGAGCAGCTTGTCGTAGGCCGCGTACACCCGATCGAGGACATCCATGGCCTGCGCGTCGCGATTCGCGCTTGCCGGCAGCGCTTCGAGGCGCTGGGCGGCGGCAGCGAGATAACGCGGGAGGTCGGTCAGGCGACGAGTACCCAGGTCGGTGACGAACCCGGCGAAGAGCAACGAGGACAGTTGCTCTCGGACGTCGTCCGCAGCCTCGCCGCGAACCCGATCCAGCAGCACGCCCACCTCATGGGCCTTGCTCAGTGCCGGGACCACGGATTTCAGCAGATGCGCGACTCGCCGGGGGAGTTCGCTGCGCACGACCGCGGCGAGCGCGTCGAATTCCTCGGGTGCCCGTACCGGCTTCCCGTGCGCCGCGATCAATTCGTCGACCGCGCACGCCCGGCAGTCCTCGACGAGAGCGTCGAACGAACCGTCCGGGTTGCGGCCGAGTGCCAGTCGCTCCGAATTCGTCAACCCGGCGGTCACGACCTTCGCCTTGGTGGGTGCAGCGGCGAGGAGGAGCGCGCGCAACCCGGCGCGGGTGGCGGCGCGTTGTGCCTGCGGCGTGGCCAGAACGCGTACCGCCACACCCTCGCCCTCGGACACCAGGGCGGGATAGCCGGTCACCTGTTGCCCGCCGACCTCGCGCGTGACCGTCTGCGGCAGGGTGCCGAGGGTCTCGGCCGTCCATACGACCGCCGGTGCGCGTTCGGTACCCGAGGCGGCGCGCGCGACCTCGGCGTCGACTCGCTTCGAGAGCTGCTTTCGCAGCGCGGTGAGACTCTTGCTACGGCCCAGTACCTTTCCGCTCTCGTCGACAGCAACGAACGTCATCTTCAGGTGATCGGGCAGTGTCGATGGGGTGAAGTCGCTCGGTTCGATCCTGCAGTTCCCGAGCCGCGACAACTCGCGGGCGAGTGCGTTGACGAGTGGTTCGCTACGCGCGGTCACCGAGGCGAGGGCGGCCTTCGCGAAATCGGGTGCCGGAACCACCTGGCGTCGAATCTGTTTCGGCAGGCTCTTGATCAGGGCGGTAACGAGTTCGTGCCGAAGCCCCGGGACCAGCCAGTCGAATCCGACGGGTCGGACTCCAGCGAGCAGCGCCAACGGGATCCTGGCGGTGACTCCGTCGTCCTCGGTGCCAGGCTCGAACTGGTAGGTCAGGGGGAATTGCAGCTCGCCCTGTCGCCATGCGTCGGGATAGTCGCCCTCCAGAATCGCGGCCGCGTCCTGGTTGACCACCGTCTCGGGTGTGAAGGTCAGCAGATCCGGTTGTTCCTGCCGGGTCTTCTTCCACCAGGTGTCGAAATGCCTGGCCGAGACGACTTCCGGCCCCACACGCCGGTCGTAGAATTCGAACAGTGTGTCGTCGTCGACGACGAGGTCCCGCCGCCGCGCGCGGTGTTCGAGTTCTTCGACGTCGTCGAGCAGTGCCCGGTTCTCGTGGAAGAATTTGTGACGGGTCTGCCACTCGCCCTGTACGAGTGCGTGCCTGATGAACAGCTCGCGCGAGACCTCGGGATCGATCCGTCCGTACTGCACCCGTCGTTGCGCGACAAGCGGGATGCCGTAGAGCGTGACGCGCTCGTACGCCATTGCGGCCTGCTGCTTAGTCGACCAATGCGGCTCGGAGTAGGTGCGCTTGACCAGGTGCGGAGCGAGCTTCTCCGCCCACTCGGGTTCGATCCGCGCCGCCATCCGGCCCCACAGCCGCGACGTCTCGACCAGTTCGCCGGCCATGACCCACCGCGGTGGTTTCTTGAACAGGGACGAGCCGGGGAAGATCGCGAAGCGTGCCCCGCGCGCGCCGAGGAAGTCGCGTTTGTCGCCTTCGCGCAGCCCGACATGTGAGAGCAGGCCGGCGAGCAGCGACTGGTGGATTGCGTCGTCGGAGACCTCCTGATGTGCGGTCTCCCAGCCCAGGCTCAGCGTGATCTGGCGAAGCTGCCCCTGTAGATCCTGCCACTCCCGGATGCGCATCCAGTGGAGGAACTCGGCACGACACAACTTTCGGAACTGATTGGACGACAGCTCTTTCCGCTGTTCCTTGAGGTAGTCCCACAGGCGAAGGAAGGCGAGGAAATCCGATCCGTCGACATTGAACCGCGCATGCTTCTCGTCCGCGGCCTGCTGATGCTCGGTCGGCCGCTCGCGGACATCTTGGATCGACAACGCCGACACGATGATGAGGACCTCGCGCAGACATCCATTGCGGTGACCCTCGACGATCATGCGCGCCATGCGGGGATCGACGGGCAGCCGCGCGAGTTCCCGTCCGGTGCCGGTCAAACGCGGGGTTTCGTCCTTGCCGGCGGGTTCGATCGCGCCCAGTTCGTGCAGCAGCGCGACACCGTCGCGGATCGCGCGTGGGTCGGGCGGCTCGACGAACGGGAACGAAGCGATATCGCCGAGACCGAGTGCCGTCATCTGCAGGACGACCGACGCGAGATTGGTGCGCAGGATCTCGGGCTCGGTGAACTCGGAGCGCGACTCGAAATCGTCCTCCGAGTAGAGACGGATGCAGATGCCGTCGGCGACACGACCGCAACGACCGGCACGCTGCCGAGCGGACGCCTGGGAGATTTCCTCGATGGGTAGTCTCTGGACCTTCGTCCGCACCGAGTACCGCGAGATGCGGGCAGTTCCGGGGTCGACGACGTAGCGGATGCCGGGCACCGTCAACGAGGTCTCGGCGACGTTGGTCGACAGCACTACGCGCCGTCCGTTGTGCCCGGTGAAGACGCGATGCTGTTCGGCAGCAGACAGTCGGCCGTAGAGGGGGAGGATTTCGGTGTTGTGCAACTTGCGGTCGCGCAGTGCGTCGGCGGTGTCCCGGATCTCGCGCTCACCCGACAGGAACACGAGGATGTCGCCGTCGCCGGCCGACTGCAGTTCCTCGACCGCCTCGCACACAGCGTCGACGGGGTCGCGGTCGACGAGTTCGTCACCCCGCTCGACGGTCAGCGGACGGTACCGCACCTCTACCGGATACGTGCGCCCGGAGACCTCGACGATAGGAGCCGGCGTCCCGTCCGCGTCCGCGAAGTGCGTGGCGAACCGTTCCGGGTCGATCGTCGCCGAGGTGATGATCACCTTCAGGTCGGGTCGGCGCGGGAGCAGCTGCGCGAGATACCCGAGGAGGAAATCGATGTTGAGGCTGCGTTCGTGCGCCTCGTCGATGATCAAGGTGTCGTAGCGGCGCAGCATACGGTCGCGCTGGATCTCGGCGAGCAGAATGCCGTCGGTCATCAGCTTGACCAGGGTGTGATCGGATACCTGGTCGGTGAAGCGCACTGTGTAGCCGACGGTGTCGCCGAGTTCGGAATCGAGTTCTTCCGACAGACGCTCGGCCACTGCACGCGCCGCGATACGACGGGGCTGGGTGTGCCCGACGAGGCCACGCACACCGCGTCCGAGTTCGAGACAGATCTTGGGGATCTGAGTGGTCTTGCCGGACCCTGTCTCACCCGCAACCACGACGACCTGGTGGTCGCGGATTGCGTCCGCGATGTCGTCCTTGCGCTGGGAGACCGGAAGGTCTTCCGGATACCGGATCGGGGGGACGGACTCGACGCGCTGCGTCTGGCGGGCCCGCGCGGAATCGATGTCACGGGCGATCTTGGCGAGTGCGTCGTCGCCGCGGGCTCGATCGAGACGGCGGCGGAACCGATGTTCGTCGCTGAGCGACACCTCGGTCAGGGCTGCGCGAAGCTCGCGACGGTTCGGGGCAGGAGAGATGGACATGCTGGTCACACAGCCTAGCGACTGTCGAGGTCGCGCGGCGACACCGGTGGGCGAGCGAGTACGTCAGCCGGCCAGTGCCCGCGTCCGCGCCATGACCGGTGCGAACGCTTCTCGATAGGGCGCATGCACGGTGTAGTGCGACAACCCGAGGCGATCACGGTTGTCGAGGATTTGTCGTGCCATCTCGTCGACCGTGCCGATCAGGAGGAAAGGCGAATCGAGGAGCCGGTCGACCGGCATCTCGATGCCGGTGCGCCGGAGCAGCACTTCCGCCGTGCCACGCCTGTCCTCGGTTTCACAGACGGCCTGCAACAGGGTGTGCCACTCGATGGTGTTCGCCCGGTCGCCGGCACATTCGCGAGTGAAGGCGACCCGTGCTGCGGCCTCCGCGGCAGTACCGATCCGGAAGGTGCCGGGTGGTCGGCCCTGGATCTGGAACGCGCCGGCGACACTGATGATGTCCGCGTACTCGGCCGCGACCCGCAGGACCCGCTCGCCGGTACCACCGACGATCAGTGGTGGCCCCTGACGGCCGAATCCACGGCGCTGGATCGGCCGCAGGACAGGGATGTCGTACTCCGCGCGGAGTGTCTCCTGTTCGGAATACCCGTCGCCACCGAAGTGGTCCCGGAGCGTGGTGATCGTCGATTCGAGCCGGCGCGTGCGTGCGGTGAAACCCTCCCATTCGATATCGGCCCGGTCGAACTCCCACTTCATGTGTCCCGCTCCGAGCCCGATCTCGAGGCGGCCGTCGGTGAGAATGTCCGTGGTCGCGATATCGCGTGCCAGCAATACCGGGTTCCAGAACTCGACATTGAGCACCAGGGTGCCCACGCGCAGACGACGGGTTGCGTCTGCTGCCGCGACGAGAAGCGGGAAGGGTGACCCCACACCGAGGTGGTCGGTCGTGTCGACAGCGTCGTAGCCCTCCCGCTCTGCGTCACGGCAGAAGACGACGAATGCGCGGCGGGATTCGAGACCGAAAATGTTGACCGAGAATCGGAACGTCATACGTCGAGGGTCCCCTGTGAGCGGGCCGATCCGCCAGCCTCGGCGCAAGCCCATACGATGGCGGAAAACCGGTAGTCGTGGACAGGAGCTGGCTGTGGGTGCGTTGTGGCACGGATTCGCCGATATGGGTGTCGTGGAGCGGGATGGAGCCTTCGTTGTGGCCCGCGGAGAGGGCGCATACATCTGGGATGACGCCGGCACCCGCTATCTCGACGCGACGGCGGGACTGTGGTTCGCCAACGTCGGCCACGGTCGCACCGAGATCGGGGAGGCCGTTGCCGCGCAGCTCGCGAAGGTCGCGCACTTCTCGAATTTCGGTGATTTCGCTACCGAACCCACGATCGCCCTTGCCGAGCGGCTCGCGGCAATCGCACCGATCCCCGGCAGCAAGATCTTCTTCACCTCGGGCGGCTCCGACTCGATCGATACCGCAGCGAAGCTCGCCCGCCGCTACTGGCAGGAGATCGGCAGGTCGAGCAAGACGCTGATCGTCAGCCGCGAGAAGGCGTATCACGGGATGCACGTCGGCGGTACGTCGATGGCGGGTATCCCCGTCAACGCAGAGGGCTACGGCTCGCTGTGGACCGACACCGCCACCGTGCCCTGGGACGACGCCAAAGGTCTGCTCGAACTCATCGAGAAGGTCGGGGCCGACAACATCGCTGCGTTCTTCTGCGAACCGATCATCGGCGCCGGGGGCGTGTATCTTCCGCCGGACGGCTACCTCACGGAGATCCGCGACATCTGCCGCGACCACGACATCCTGTTCGTCACCGACGAGGTGGTGACCGGGTTCGGCCGGATCGGAGGCTCGTGGTTCGCGTCGACCAGGTTTGATCTGCAGCCCGATATCGTGACGACAGCCAAGGGACTGACGTCGGGCTATCTGCCGATGGGTGCGGTGTTCGTGGCGCCGAGGGTCGCCGAACCGTTCTTCGCCGGTGGTGTGTGGTGGCGCCACGGCTACACCTACGGAGGTCACGCGGCGGCAGCCGCCGCGGCGCACGCCAACCTCGACATCTTCGAACGCGAGAACCTGCTCGACGAATCCGCACGCCTCGAGAAGACACTCCACGAAAAACTCGCCCCGCTCGCCGATCATCCGCGTATCGCGGAGGTGCGTAGCGGGATCGGTGCAGTCGCGGCTGTGCAGCTCGCTGATCCAGGTGAGGCCTTGGGCTTCGTCAAAACCCTGAGGGAGCATGGCATCTCGGGCCGCGCGGCCGGTCAGGGCGCGATGCAGATCTCACCGTCGTTCGTCATGACGGACGAGCAGGTGCAGGACCTGGCCGACGGTTTCGCTGCAGCACTGGGCTGACCGAATCGATCAACGTCGACTCCGGACCCGCCGCAACAGGCGGCGGATCCTGGTCTTCGCGCTCATCGGTACCTCGGTGAGCGGCACTTCCTCGGTGCCGTCCCGCGCTGCGACCGCTCGTGCATACCGTTCATGCAGGACCGACCGGATCTCCTCGGGGCTGTAGTCGCGACGCCTGCGTTCGTTGCGCAGGGTGATCGCACCGGTCGCCGCGACGCCCACGACGCCGGCGAGTCCGAGCAGCTTCCACAGCGTGCTGGTACGAAGGGCCATGCAGCGAGCCTAACCGGGACGGCCCATGGCACGCTTTCCCCATGCACCCCCGAGGCACCCTGCAACCTGGCCCGACGCCGTCGCGCATCACTCTGGACGAGGCGGTGGATCTCACACGTACGGGCGACATCTGGGTCTTCCGCGGTACCAGTGGGGCGGACAGGGCTATCCAGACCCTCACCAATGCCCCTGTCAACCACGTAGGCATGACGGTGGCATTCGCGGACCTGCCTCCGCTGATGTGGCATGCCGAACTGGGTCGGAGCCTGCCCGACATGTGGACGGGACGGCATCAACGCGGCGTCCAACTTCACGATCTGCGCAGCGCGGTACAGGTATGGGGAGCGCGCTACGGGCAGCGCGGTTGGCTTCGTCAACTCTCTGTTCCTGTCACCGGGGAACAAGAGGATCAGCTCCTGCGTACCATCGCTCGCCTGGACGGAACACCCTTCCCATCCACAGCAAAACTCGCCGGACGATGGTTCGCGGGTCGCGTGCCTCGGCTGAAGCGCCGCGAGTCCGGCCTCGAAAGTGCGTACTGCGCCGAGGTCGTCGCAGTGACGATGGAGGCGATGGGGCTGCTCGAACAACGACGTCGCGGGAGCAGTTGGTATGACCCGGGGAGGTTCTGGAGCGGTGACAGATTGCCGCTGGCGCCGGGTGTCGAGTTCGGTGGTGAGATCGAAGTAGCACTCGAGGCGAGTGATATCGCGGCAGGCGAGGCACTCGGCGGAAATCCGCCGCACCTGAGCCCATAGCCGTGCATCTTCATGCCGGCCGGAGCGCGCGGAAAGGGACCCCTCCGAAGAGGGACCCCTTTCCGATGATGCAGTAGATCAGGCGTTGGCGCCGGCGAGGATCTCGCTGGCGGTGATCGCCTGGGCCACGCCCTGAAGGGTCGCGGCGACCTTGACGGCCTCCCAGACTTGCTCCTTGGTGAGGCCTTCCTTGCGGACGACGCTGTCGTGCGCTGCGGTGCAGTCGTGGCATCCGTTGATCGTGGACACTGCCAGCGACCACAGCTCGAAGTCGGACTTCTCCACTCCGGGGCTGCCGATGATGTTCATCCGCAGGCCCATACGCACCTGGGTGTATTCGTCGCCGAGGAAGCTCTTGGCCCGGTAGGCGACATTGTTCATGCCCATGATCGACGCTGCGCCGAGTGCGGCGTTGTACGCCTCCGCCGACAGCACGTCAGCGGCTTCCTCTGAGATCTCTGCGAGCACGGTCGCCGACTTGGTGGCGGCCGCGGCCGCGAGGAACGTGCCCCACAGCTGCTGCTCGTTGAGCTCGGTCGAGCGAGCGAGCGAGCTCAGGTTGAGCTTGAGATCCTTCGCGTACTCGGGAAGAGCGTTCTTCAGGTTGTCGACACTCACTGCAGCGCCGCCTTGACGAGCTCACCCGCGTTGAGGGTCGGGTCGTTCTTCTTCCAGTTGCATGCGCACAGCTCGTCGGACTGCAGGGCGTCGAGGACACGGAGGACCTCGTCGACGTTGCGGCCCACGGAACCGGCTGTGACGGACACGAACTGGATCTCGTTGTTCGGGTCGATGATGAAGGTGGCGCGATCGGCAACACCGTCGGCGTTCAGGACGCCGGTGGCCGAGACGAGCTCACGGTTGAGGTCCGACAGCATCGGGAAGGGGAGGGTCTTGAGATCCTCGTGCTGTGCACGCCACTGGAAGTGCACGAACTCGTTGTCGACAGACGCGCCCAGGACCTGCGTGTCGCGGTCTGCGAACTCCTCGTTCAGCTTGCCGAATGCGGCGATCTCGGTCGGGCAGATGAAGGTGAAGTCCTTCGGCCAGAAGAAGACGACCTTCCACTTGCCGGCGTAGTCATCGCTGGTGATGGTGGTGAAGTAGTCGTCGGGCTGCGCGGCGTCGACCTGCGACAGGTCGCCGCCGATGAGGGCCTTCAGGTTGAAAGCGGGGAACTGATCGCCGATGGTCAGCAATGCCATTTTCGGTCCTCTCGTGGGTGTCTCGTGAACAAGCGAGTCGATCGCGCACGCCACGCCCGATGACGTGGGTATGTGCTTTGCCGGACGATCCTTGCGGTCCGATCTCCGGTATGAGATTCATCTTGCCGGAAAATTTTCAAAAGGTAAAGGTGATTGCTCGCACTATACTGATAGGCATGTCCGATCAGACTTATCACCCGACCCTGTCACAGCTGCGTGCGTTCGTGGCCGTCGCCACCTATAAGCACTTCGGAACGGCCGCAGCGCGTTTGAGTGTGAGCCAACCCACACTGTCGCAGGGGCTCGCGTCGCTCGAGAACGGGCTCGGCGTGCAGTTGATCGAGAGAAGTACCCGTCGTGTGCTCGTCACCCCCGCCGGCGCGCGACTCCTCGCCCAGGCCAAGGCGATCCTCGACGCCGCAGATGGGTTCGTCGCGGCGGCGGCCGGTGTCTCCGACGGATTCTCGGGCCCGCTGAGGATCGGGCTGATTCCCACCGTCGCGCCCTATTTCCTTCCCGGCCTGCTACCCGAATTCCGCACGCGTATGCCCAATCTTGCAGTGCACGTGATCGAGGATCAGACCGCCCGGCTCCTCGGGTCGTTGCGCTCGGGCACCCTGGACGTCGCCGTACTCGCGTTACCGTCCGAGGTTGCCGGTGTCGTGGAGATTCCGCTGTACACCGAGGATTTCATCCTCGTCGTCCCCGCCGACCATCCTCTGGCCGGACGAGTGGATCTCCCACTGTCGATCCTCGACGAACTGCCACTGTTGCTGCTCGACGAGGGCCACTGCCTCCGCGACCAGACACTCGACCTGTGTCGATCCGTCGACGCCAGGCCCGATGCAGGTGACACGCGCGCAACATCGCTGGCAACGGTCGTGCGGTGCGTAGCAGGTGGTCTCGGCGTCACGCTCGTTCCCGCGTCGGCGATACCGGTGGAGACTGCCGGAGGTGATCTGGCCGTGGCGCACTTCGCTGCACCCGAGCCGGGGCGCACCATCGGTCTGGTCTTCCGGGCCTCGAGTGCCCGCGCCGACGACTACCGAGCGTTGGCGGACGTGTTGCGGTCGCAGGCGCCGCCGCAGTCCCGAGCCATCGGCTGATCAGTTGCGCTGCGGAGGAGTCCGATCAACCGCGACCGCGGCGGGAACGCCCGGCGTTCTTGCCGCGACCGGTGGTACCTCGACGTGACTTCGGCTTCTTGTCGCCGACGATCTTTCTCGGTTGCGAACCTTGACGCTCGCCCCGACGTTTGCCCGGGCTCTTCGGCGCGTCCTCGGTTCCGGAGTCGCCCCGCCGACCACGGGAACTGTTCGCGGTTCGGCCCCGGACGATGCCGACGAACTCGTCCACATGATCGGTGGTGTGGTCGGTGAGCCAGACGAGACCGACCTGCGACTGAGGAGCGTCGACGACCGGTCGATAGGTCAGATCCTTGCGATGGTGCAGACGAGCGAGCGATTGCGGCGTCACGAGCACTCCCACCTCCGACGCGACATGCGAGATCGCGTCCTCCGTGGTCTCAGGCCGCTCGAACGACTCTTCGCCGGGCAGGCTCACCCAATCGAGCACATCGTCGAGGGGATGCAACACGGTCTCGTCCGCAAGGTCCGACACCGTCACCTCGTCGACCGCGGCGATCGCGTGCTCCTTCGGCACCACCACCACGGAGGTCTCGGTGTAGAGGGTGATCACCGACAGTCCGTCACGCTCGAGTGGCAACCGCAGCAGCGCGATGTCCGCGGTGCCGTCCCGTACGCAGTCCGCTCCCGATGTCGACTCGATCGGAACCAGCTCGATCGGTACGTCCGGAATCCGTTCCTTCCACACCCGAACCCACTTGGCCGGGGTCACGCCGGGGACGTAGGACAGGCGAAACCTCGCAGCGGACTCATCGTTCACCGGGCCCACGGTACCGGTCCTGACCCGGTGCTCAGCCTTCGACGATCTCGAACTCGTCGAAGACCACCTCACCGGCGGCGTCCGACTCGGCGAGGTTGACCTCCCCGATCAATGCCCAGCCGTGATCGCCGTCCGGATCGGCAAGCGTCTGACGAACCCGCCACAACTCGGAACCCGTCTCGGCCGAGAACAACAACGGGCCGCGCGCATCGGGCCCGGTGCCGATCTCGTCGTACTCGTCGAAGTAGAGCTCGAGCAGATCCGACCAGTCCTCCGCATCCAGCCCGTCACCGAGTTCGGCCAGATCGTTCCAGCGTTTCCGCGACGCGAGCTCGACACGCTTGAACATCGCGTTGCGCACCATCACCCGGAACGCACGCGTGTTCGCCGAGAGCGGCCGCGGTGTGTCCGCCCCGAACGCGATCTGCTGATCGTCCGATTCCGAACCCGGGTTGGTGAGCGACTCCCACTCGTCGAGCAGAGACGAATCGACCTGCCGGATCAGCTCGCCGAGCCACTCCGTGATGTCCTCGAGTTCCTCGGTGCGTGCGGCGTCGGGAACCGTCTGACGCAGCGCCCGGTACGCATCCGCGAGGTACCGAAGCACCAGACCTTCCGACCGCGCCAGTCCGTAGTGGCTCACCAACTCCGCGAACGTCATCGCACGCTCGATCATGTCGCGCACGACGGACTTCGGCGACAGCGGGAACTCGGAGACCCACGGGTGCCCGCCACGGTAGGTTTCGAATGCGGGCTCGAGTAGCTCCACGAGGGGCTTGGGCCAGGTGATCTCTTCGAGCAGTTCCATCCGCTCGTCGTACTCGATGCCGTCGGCCTTCATCTCGGCGACCGCTTCACCACGCGCAGCATGCTGCTGCGCCATCAGGATCTGACGAGGATTGTCGAGGGTCGACTCGATCACCGACACCACGTCGAGTGCGTACGTGGTCGACTCGATGTCGAGCAGCTCGATCGCGGCCAGCGCGAACGGGGACAGGGGCTGATTCAGCGCGAAGTCGCGCTGCAGATCGACGGTCAGACGCGCCATCCGTCCGTCCTCATCGGGTTCGTCGAGCTGCTGCACGACCCCCGCCTGCACCAGGCCGCGGTACAACGAAATCGCCTTGAGGATGTGCTTGCGCTGTGCGGGCCGCTGCTCGTGGTTGTCCTCGAGGAGGTGACGCATCGCATCGAAGCAGTTGCCGGGTCGCGCGATGACGTTGAGAAGCATCGAGTTGCTCACCGCGAACCGAGAGTGCAGTGGCTCCGGGGATGCAGCGATGAGCTTGTCGAAGGTTCCCTGCCCCCAGGAGACGAATCCCTCGGGCGCCTTCTTCCGTTGGACCTTGCGTCGCTTCTTGGGATCCTCACCGGCCTTGGCGAGCGCACGGATGTTCTCGATCTCGTGCTCGGGTGCCTGCACGACGACGCTTCCCATCGTGTCGTAGCCGGCGCGCCCGGCCCGCCCCGCGATCTGGTGGAACTCGCGTGCCTTGAGCTGCCGCGTTCGGGTGCCGTCGTATTTGGTCAGCCCCGTGAGCAGTACTGTGCGGATCGGCACGTTGATGCCGACGCCGAGAGTGTCGGTGCCGCAGATGACCTTGAGAAGGCCGTCCTGTGCGAGCTTCTCGATCAGGCGCCGGTACTTGGGCAGCATGCCCGCGTGGTGGACGCCGATTCCGTGCCGGACCAACCGAGAGAGTGTCTTGCCGAATCCGGTGGTGAATCGGAACGCGCCCAGGGCCTCGGCGATGGCCGCCTTTTCGTCCTTGGAACACATGTTGACACTGGTGAGGGCCTGCGCCCGCTCGAGCGCGGCGGCCTGCGTGAAGTGCACGACGTAGACCGGGGCCTGATGGGTGGTGACGAGTTCTTCGATGGCCTCGCCGATCGGAACCTGAGAGTACGAGAACGTCAGGGGAACCGGGCGCTCGGAGCCCGAGACCTCGACCGTGGGCCGCCCCGTTCGCCGCGTGAGATCGTCCTTCAGAAAGGTGACGTCACCGAGGGTCGCCGACATGAGCAGGAACTGCGCGTTCGGGAGTTCGACGATCGGTACCTGCCACGCCCAGCCGCGTTCGGGTTCCGAATAGAAATGGAATTCGTCCATCACGACCTGGCCGATGTCGGAGTCCGCGCCCTCACGCAACGCGAGGTTCGCGACGATCTCGGCGGTCGCGCAGATGATCGGGGCCCCCGCATTGACGGACGCGTCACCGGTCATCATCCCGACGAGGTCTGCTCCGAACACGTCGCACAGCGCGAAGAACTTCTCGCTCACGAGCGCCTTGATCGGCGCAGTGTAGAAGGTGCGCTTTCCCGTGGCCAGCGCGTGGAAATGAGCTCCGAGCGCGACCATGGACTTGCCCGAGCCGGTGGGGGTCGCGAGGATGACGTTGGCGCCGGAGACGAGCTCCATCAGCGCCTCTTCCTGCGCTGGGTAGAGCGTGATGCCCCGGTCCGTCGTCCAGGAGGTGAACGCGTCGAACAGAGAGTCGTCGTCGACAGGGTCGGGTATCAGATCCGGAAGCAGCACCGCTCCAGGCTAGTCGGAATGCCGGCCGGCCCCTACGTCGCGCTGCGTTCGTCCGATCCCATCGCGCCCAGGACAGCGGTGCGGGTGGCCGGTCCACCGGTGATCCGGGATTCGCTCACGCCGGTGAGCAGGAGCTGACGCCACTTCTCCTCGTCGAACTCGAGCGGCGTCGTGGAGTCGAGGAAATGCTCGACTACTCGCAAGAATCGGATCGGGTCGTCCCGGAAGGGGAAGTGCCCCGAACCGTGGAACACCTCGAGCCGCGACCTCGGCATGGCCGAGTGCGCAAGGTATGCGTGCCCGACGGGGATCACACTGTCCCGGTCACCCCAGATCAACTGCACTGGGACATCCTCCGTGAGATAACAACGATCGAGCATGGTCACCACCTGACCGCGCCAATCGACAACCGCCCGCAGGGTGCGCAGATAGGCCTCGTACGCGGTCGGATCGGGTAAACCGGAGAGGATGCGGACGAGATCGCTCGTATCGTGCAGCATCGTCCCGGGTCGGAGCGGGGAGCCGTTGATGTGGCCGAGGACGGCGCCTGCGAGCTTCACCGCAGGCACTGCACCGGGAATTCTGAGCAGTTTGAGCAGGTCGCTCACCCCCGGCAAGGACACCAGCCGCAGGGCTGGATGGACGCCCTTGGTGACACCGCCGGACGAGACCAGCACGAGACGCTCGATCATCTCCGGGAACTGGTAGCCGAACTGCATCGCAACGCCGCCCCCGAGGGAGTGGCCGATGATCGTGGCTCGCTCGACACCGAGTACCGACAGCAGGTCGCGAACACCGTTGGCGTATGCGGCGACGGAGTAGTCGGCGCGAGGCTTGTCGGACCGCCCGTGACCGAGCAGATCAGGCGCGATGACGGTGTACTTCTTCGCAAGATGTGGAATGACATCGAGCCAGGTGGACGAGTTGTCGCCGATACCGTGGATCAGCACCAGTACCGGGCCGCTGCCTGCGAGGCGGAAGGCGCGTCGGTACCCGTGAATTGTCCGGAAGACCATTCGTGGTTCCGTATCGGGAACCGGACGCAAGGTACGCGCTCGCGATGTAGCCATCAGTCTCTCCTGCCGTGTCCACGGGGCTGTAGCCGGCCGGTCTCCGATCTGACTCGGGAGGTGATCGTTGTGTGCTCAGCCTTGCATGCCGGCCGAGCATACTTTTTGTATGTGACGCCAGCAATAACGATCGTGACCGGTACGTAATGCTGCAGTAGCGACACCGGGCCGGTTCTCGGATCGGTCGCGCCGAACCCCTCCTGATTCTCAGGCGCAGATGTCAGGACTCGGAGTCCGTGTCGCCGTCCCTGCGCTCGTACTCGGCGAGGAATCGTTCGAACTCGGCTCCGAGTTCGTCCCCACTGGGAAGGCTTTCATCGGTCGGCAGGGGAGTGGACTGCTGCTCCTGTGCCGCCACGTAGCTGTCGTACTGCCGTTCGAGCGCCTGCACGACCGACAGCACCTCCTCGTTGCCCTCGATATGCTCGTCGACCTGCTCGCGAACACGCGCGGCAGCCTCGCCCAACGCACCCAGCGGAAGGTCGAGATTCCCGACCTCGGCGACATTGATCAGCAGCGACTCGGCGGCGGCCGGGTAGTCGGTCTGCGCCAGGTAGTGCGGGACGTGTACCGAGAACCCGACGGCCTCGTGCCCGTGCTGCGCCATCCGGAACTCGAGCAACGACGACGCGCCCGCCGGGACCTGCAACTGACCGGACCAGCGGTGATGATCAGCGATCAGGTCCCTGTTGGTCGAATGGGCGGTCACCCCCAGCGGACGGGTGTGTGGAATCGCCATGGGGATCGAGTTCAGGCCGATCGTGCGGCGGACCCCGAACTGCTCCGCCAACAGGCGGACCGCCGTGATGAAACGCTCCCATTTCAGATCCGGTTCGGTGCCGGCGAGCAGCAGGAACGGGGTGCCCGCGTTGTCGACGAGCGCATAGAGGTTGAGTTCGGGCGCGGCGTACTCGGAGAAATGATCCGATTCGAACGTCATCATCGGCCGACGAGAGCGGTAGTCGACCAGTTCATCGACTGCGAAGGACGCCACGACCTCCGTCTCGAGCTGCTCGCGCAGATGCGTGGTGGCAAGATGCACAGCGTGCCCGGCATCGGAGAAACCTTCCAGCCCGTGCACCAGCACAGGGCCTTGCCCATCGGCCGCTGTCAGTCGAGGAGCGGGAAACTCCAGCTCGTACATCCGGGACTGCTCGTCCATATCCGAACCACTCCGATCAGGTCGTCGTAGCCTTCTGCCCGGTGGCGCACCGGCGTGGCATGGTGGTGTTCGAGTCTAATTGAACCGAAAACAGCGCTCGACGGGGTGTTCTGCTCCGTGTGAACGGGAACAGCGGAGGTTCGGGTGGCCGTGAACGCAGTGCGTCGCCGGCACGAGTGGCATATGGGTCGTGTGGTCATGTGCGCGGCGCTGATCGTCACTGCATCGGGATGCTCGACCACGGTGGCCGGCACCGCAACGCCCGAATCCGCGTCGAAGGCCATCTCCGTGACCGGGATGTCCGATCCCACCCTGGACCGGCCGTTGCCCGCCGCGCTTCTGCTGCCCCCCGAACGGTTCCACGCCTCGTACCACGCCGTGACGCTGCCTCCTTCGGCAGTGGCACAGGCTGCTCCCGACCTGGCAGGGATTCCGATCGGAGCGAAGGTCGAACCACCCGGATGTCTCCCGCTCCCGCAGAACTACGGCCCCGAGGGGACTGCGATGGCCGTGGGGACCTCCGCGGACGGCGGAGCCACCATCAGCGTCGAAGTAGTAGTCCCGGCTCCGGAACTCCCCGAACTGAGGAAACACCTGGGAGAGTGTGGTGAGGTCGATGTCACTCACCGGGGCGTGACCTCCACCGTCACCACCGTCGCCGCGCCGAATCCGCTTCCACCGATAGGTGGCGTCCGGACGTTGGCGTACACCCGCACTGTGACCTCGGGGCAGCCCGGCCACGAGCTGATCCAGTCCATGGAGACCCGTGGCGCTCAACTCGGAGATGCCAGGATTCTGGTGACCTACATGACCTTCGACGACCGCGATGTCGACCGCGACGCCCTCGACATCGCATTTCACGATGCGGTGGTGTACGCGTTCGGGGGCTGACCCGGGTACCTCAGGGGCACGATGTCGCTCGTCATGTCGTCCACCCCGCAGGGGTGCGGCGCTAACATTCTGTGCCGACACTGCTCGCAGCTCCCGCCCCCGGGCTCCGGCTCGGCGCTCTGGTTGTCCACAGTCGCCTCATTCATCCACAGATTCGCGGATTCCGCGCCCGAGGCCGGATTTCGGTGGGCTCTACCCTGGATCGTGCTGGGCATGACCGCATCGACATCCTCCTCCCAGCCACTGCATCTGTCGGACATCGGCGAACTCCTCGCGGCAGTTCCCGCCATGCTCGGCTTCCACCCGACACGCTCGTTCCTCGTGTTGAGCCTCTCTCCCGCGCAACGATCACCGAACAACGACGGGCGAGGCGACGCGATCGGTGCCATCATGCGGCACGACCTTCTGCTGCCGCGCGCTGAAGAACCGATTCCTGCACCGATGAGCGCCGCATTCGAGAGGTTCTGCACGGTCTGCGTCCGCGAAGGGGCGCGCGCCGTCCTGGTGGTGCTCGTCGACGACAGGCTCGACCATCCACGCAACCATGCCTCCGGTTCCGCAGTGCGCCTGGTCGAGGAATTCGCCGACGAACTCGCACTGTCCGGCATCGAATTGGCCGGGGTTCACGCCACCCCCGAAATTGCCCGCGGGCGCATGTGGTTCACGCCCGAAGGGGAAGTGAACGGGACCATTCCCGATCCCGAGAGTTCGGTCGTTGCCGCAACACGAGTGTTCGGTGGTAGTCCGATCCGGCGGTCGCGGAACGAACTCGAGGCGCTGCTCGCTCCCTCGCCGCCGGAGCGTCGCCGCCGGGTGGGGCAGTGCATCGACGACGTGATCGATGCCCGCGACCTGGCATACGAGCACGCGGCACGGGCCGGCGGCACCGACCGTGCAGACCGAATGGAACTCGAATCACTGCTCGGACGTCTCGCGACCTTCGGCGACGGTGCCGGGCTCGAGGACCGGGAATGCGCAGAAGTGGCTGTACTCCTGGCGAATCCGACGGTCCGTGACTCGGTACTCGCGTTGGCGGCAGGAGCGCAGGCGCGTGCTGCCGAACGCATGTGGGTCGATCTTGCCCGTGCGCTACCGGATCCGGAACGAGCAGACGCCGCCGCACTCGTCGCCTTCAGTGCCTACGTGCGAGGAGACGGCCCGTTCGCGGGCGTTGCGCTCGGTGTGGCGCTGGAATCGAACCCCCGACATCGTCTCTCGGATCTCCTCGATCAGGCATTGCAAGCCGGACTGCGTCCCGAAGCCATCCGAGGGCTCGCCGACACCGGCTATGAGATAGCTGCCAGACTGGGCGTGGTGCTGCCCCCGCCGGGTCCGCCGGAATGATCAGCGACGGGCAGCGTGCGCGCGATCACCGAGATTGCGCATGAATTCCCAGGCGTCCGCGACGATCTCGTCGAGATCCGTGTGTTCGGGCTTCCAGCCGAGCTCATCGATCGCGCGGGCGCTCGACGCGATCAGCACGGCAGGATCACCTGCGCGTCGTGGTGCATCGGCAGCGGAGATGGGGAGTCCGGTGATTCGCTCGCACGATGAGATGACCTCGCGCACGGTGAAGCCCTCACCGCTGCCGAGGTTGTAGATGCGATGCGATCCCGCAGTTGCCTTCGACAGTGCCAGCATGTGCGCGTCGGCAAGGTCCTTGACGTGGATGTAATCGCGGATCGCGGTGCCGTCCTTGGTCGGCCAATCCGTCCCGAACACCGAAATGCGCTCGCGTTGGCCCAGGGCGACCTGCAGCACGAGTGGGATCAGATGTGTCTCGACGACACGATTCTCGCCGGCGCCTCCATAAGCTCCCGCCACGTTGAAGTAGCGCAGACTGGTCGCGGCCAGACCGTGGGCGCGGGCATACGAGGAGATCGCATGATCGATCGCGAGTTTGGAGGCACCGTACGGATTGGTGGGCCGGGTGGGTGCATCCTCGGTAATCGGCACCTGCTCGGGCTCGCCGTAGGTGGCTGCGGTGGACGAGAAGACCAGCCGCGGCGTACCCGACAACCGCATCGCTTCGAGCAGTGCGAGCGTGGTGACGACGTTGCCCTGCCAGTACTTCTCGGGGAACTCGACCGATTCCCCGACGAGTGATTGCGCGCCGAAGTGGAGAACACCGTCGAACCGAGGTGAACCACCTCCGACACTCAGCACCTCCGCGGCGATATCGGCGATATCGGCGTGGATGAATTCGGCACCGGACGGGACGGCGTCGGCGTTACCGGTGGACAGATCGTCGACGACGACCACGTCGTGGCCGTTCTCGAGCAACACGGTGCTGCACACGCTGCCCACATAGCCGGCGCCGCCGGTCACCAGAAGTTTCACGCTGGTCTCCTCTTCCACCGGCCCACCGGGCCGGTGGAAGAGGCCCGGCGTCAGACCTGCTTCACCTGCACGGCATGGGCCATCTCGTCGGAAAGCTCGAATGTGCTGTGACCGGTCACGGTGATCATCACCGAACCTGGCCGCGTCTCGACTGTAACGCGTGCGTCGGGCACGACGCCCGCCTCACGCAGTCGAGCGATCACGTCGGGGTCCGACTGGACGTACTCGGCGAGCCTGCGCACCACGACGGCCGTCGGCTGCCCACTCGGGATCTCCGTCAATCGGACCAGCTTCTCGTCGGAGACGACGGCCTTGTCGATACCCAGTTCCGCGAGCCCGGGGATGGGATTGCCGTACGGCGAGGTGGTCGGATTGTTGAGTACCTCGACGAGGCGACGTTCCACCTCCTCGCTCATCACGTGCTCCCAGCGGCACGCCTCGGCGTGCACGTTCTCCCAGTCGAGCCCAATCACGTCGACGAGCAACCGCTCTGCGAGACGGTGCTTACGCATGACGGAGACGGCAAGATCCCGTCCCTTCTCCGTCAGTTGCAGATGGCGGTCTCCTGCGACGCGTAGCAATCCGTCGCGTTCCATGCGGGCGACGGTCTGGCTCACCGTCGGACCGCTCTGTTCGAGGCGTTCGGCAATGCGTGCCCTCAGGGGCACCACACCTTCCTCCTCCAAGTCGTAGATCGTCCGGAGATACATCTCCGTTGTATCGACCAGGTCCTTCACTCTCACACCCCTTCGTCTGCGCCCGATTCTAACCGTGGCGCTGAGGTGGTGGGTGAGGTCCGATGCTCGCGCGACCCGAGGCGGGCAAGTAGCGTCTGTGTTCATGACCACGAGCTCCACCGCGGCAGGCGGTTCGACACATCTGGGCGGCGACCGTGTGGTGGTCTGGAGTCCCGATTACCTCGACTATCGGTGGGGTCCGAGCCATCCGATGAACCCGACCCGGCTCGACCTGACGATGGCGCTCACGCGCAGCATCGGGCTGCTCGAGGGCGTCGAAACGGTGCGCCCGGACCCTGCGGGCGACGCAGATCTACTCCGCATTCATACCTCCGGGTACGTCGATGCAGTCAAGAAGGCAGGTTCGGCGCCCGCCGGGGCGGAGCCTCCGGCCGATACACCGCACGGTCTCGGTACCGAAGACAATCCGATCTTCCCGAAAATGCATGAGGCGAGCGCCACACTGGCGGGGGGCACGTTGGCCGCTGCCCGCGAGATCGTATCCGGCAGAACCCGCAGGGCGGTGAGCATCGGTGGTGGCATGCACCACGCGATGGCGGACTGGGCCGCCGGCTTCTGCGTCTACAACGACGCAGCGATCGCCATCTCGTGGTTGCTCGATCAGGGCTACGATCGCATCGCCTATGTCGACGTCGACGCCCATCACGGCGACGGGGTCCAGCACGCGTTCCTGGACGACCCGCGTGTGCTGACAGTGTCGATTCATCAACACCCCGCGACGCTGTGGCCGAACACCGGCTGGTCGAGTGAGGTCGGGGCGGGAGCGGCCGAAGGTACCGCCATCAATCTGCCTGTGCTCCCCGGCACGGTCGATTCATTGTGGTTGCGGGCGTTCCACGCCGTCGTTCCCGGCGCGATCGCCGCGTTTCGTCCGCAGATCCTCATCAGTCAGTGCGGAGCCGACAGCCACCGCGAAGATCCGTTGGCCGATCTGTCGCTCACCGTCGACGGGCAACGCGCGTCGTATCTCGTGATGCGTGATCTCGCCGATCGGTACTGCGAGGGGCGTTGGCTCGCGTTGGGCGGGGGAGGATACGGTCTGGTCCGGGTTGTGCCACGCTCGTGGACACACCTGATCGCCGCGGCGCTCGACCGTGAGATCGACCTCACCACAAAGGTTCCCGACGACTGGCGTGAACGTGTCGGAGCGATGGCCCCGGGAGTCGAACTTCCCACCGAAATGGGTGAAGGAGCCGACTTGTCCTATCTACCGTGGGACGGCCCCGGTGGCACACCCGAAACCGGTGTGGCGTCTCTCGATCGCGCACTGACCCGAATCGATTCCGCGATCATCGCTACGCGCCGAGCAAGCTTCCCGCTTCTCGGGCTGGACCCGGAGGATCCTCGTGACTGATTCGGAGAGCGAGCGGACACCTGCGGACGACGGGTCGATCCGCACATCTGATGCCGGTGTCGATCCCGAGCGTGAGCGGGCGCTTGCGATCGCTCGTGACTATCCTCGGCACTGGGTTGCCGATGTGCTTGCCTCCGATGGTGGTGTCGTCCATCTGCGGCCGATCGTTCCGGAGGATGCCGACAAGGTCGTCGAATTCCACGGCAAGCTGTCCGAACGGACGCGATACCTCCGCTATTTCGGGCCCTATCCGACCATCTCGAAGCGCGACCTGTTCAATTTCACTGTCGTCGATCACCGCAAACGGGTGGCGTTCGTGGCTCTGCTCGGCGACGAGATCATCGCGGTCGGCCGCTACGAAGGGCTGCCGTCGGAGGGGGACGGACTCTCCGCCGAAGTTGCATTCACCGTGTCGGACTCGCATCAGGGGCGCGGGCTGGGGCCCATCCTGCTCGAGCATCTCGCTGGAGCGGCCGCGGAAAACGGACTCCGGCGCTTCGTTGCCGAGGTTCTCGCCGAGAACCGTCACATGATCTCGGTGTTCCGTGAGGCCGGGTACCAGGTCAGCCGCAGTTTCGAGGGCGGTGTGGTGCGGTTGGAGTTCGACATCGACCCTACCGAGGCGCTCGTCTCGGTACGCAACGCGCGCGAGCGCGCCGCCGAGGCTCGTAGCGTTCGCAACATCCTGAGCCCGGAAAGCGTCGCAGTGATCGGTGCGTCCACCGACAGCCGGAAGGTCGGCAACGCCGTCCTGGTGAACATGCTGCGCAGCGGATTCACCGGTCCGGTCTATCCGGTCAACGCCGAACACCGGTCGGTACGGGGCGTGCGTGCCTACCCGACGGTGCGCGACATCCCCGACGAGATCGACCTCGCGATCGCCGCGGTCCCCGCCGAATCGATCGACGCGGTCCTCGACGACTGCCTCGCGAAAGGCGTCAAAGCGCTTCTCGTCGTGTCGTCCGGATTCGGTGAGACCGGACCCGAGGGGCGCGATGCGGAACGGCGCTTGGCGCACGCTGCGCGTGCTCACGGGATGCGGCTGATCGGACCGAACGCCCTCGGAGTCGCCAACAACGATCCGGCATTCCGGCTCAATGCGACGCTCGCTCCGATTCTGCCGGCTGCGGGCAACGTCGGATTCTTCTGCCAGTCGGGTGCATTGGGCATCGCAATTCTCGACGAGGCCGCCAAGACGGGAGTGGGGTTGTCCTCGTTCGTATCGGCGGGCAACCGCGCCGATCTGTCGGGCAACGACCTGTTGCAGTACTGGGACACCGACCCCGCAACCGAGGTGGTGCTCCTCTACTTGGAAAGCTTCGGCAACCCGCGCAAGTTCTCACGCATCGCGCGTCGCGTCGCCCGGAGCAAGCCGATCGTGGCGGTCAAATCGGGTCGGCACGCGGTGCCCCCCGCGCTCGAGGCCCGCACGGGTGAAATGGACGACGCGATCGTGCGCCACCTGTTCGAGCAGGCCGGCGTCGTCCAGGTCGAATCCATTGCGCAGCTGTTCGATTCGGCGTTGTTGTTCAGTTACCAGCCGCTGCCGGCGGGTCCGCGGGTCGCGGTGGTGGGTAACTCCACGGCGCTCGGGGTGCTCGCTGTGGATGCGGCGAGAGGGCAGGGCCTCAAGCCCGCCGACGCAGTGGATCTCGGTGCGCAGGCCACTCCGGAGGAGTTCGCCGAGGCCGTCACCCAGGCGGTCGGAGCGCCCGAAATCGATGCGGTCATCGCGGTGTTCGTTCCCCCGGTAGCGGTGACGGTCGAGCCCTACGCACAGGCACTGCGCGATGCGGTGGCAGGTGCGGAGAAGCCGGTGGTCACCACATTCCTTGCGACCGAGGGTATCCCCGACGTCCTCGCGGTCCGTGATGAGGAAGGCAATCCGGTCAGAGGGTCGGTGCCCTCGTATCCCGGGCCGGAACGGGCTGCGACCGCGCTGGCACGCGCGTGGCGGTATGCCAAGTGGCGGTCTCGCCCGCAGTCGCAGGTCGTCCGTCCGGTGGGGATCGACCCGGAACGTGCCCGCACTCTCGTCGACGGCTGGCTCGACACCACGCCGAACGGGCGCTACCTGTCCGACACCGAGGCTGCGTTGCTGCTCGCATGCTACGGCGTGCACATCGCCCCGTTCCGCTCGGTGACCACCGAGGACGAAGCGGTCGCTGCGGCCCACGAAATCGGCTTCCCTGTCGCGGTCAAGGCCACGGGAGCGCAATGGCGTCACAGGCCGGATCTGACCGGTGTCCGACTGGACCTCGTCGACGACGATTCGGTCCGGATTGCCTACCGTGACCTCGCCGCAGTGTCCGGGGAGCCGCTGCTTCACGTGCAGAAGATGGCGACCAAGGGGATCGGATGCGCGATTCGAGTGCAGGACGATCCCTCGTTCGGGTCGTTGATCTCCTTCGGTGTCGCGGGCGTGATCTCCGATCTGCTGGGTGACCGCGCCTACCAGGTGTTGCCGCTGACCGAGGACGAAGCCGTCGAATTGATCGACGCGCCCAAGGCCGCGCCGCTGCTGACCGGCTACCGCAATGCAGCGCCGGCGAATCGCGCTGCGCTCGTCGATATCGTGCAGCGCATCTCAGCGCTCGCCGACGACCTGCCCGAGGTTCGTGAACTCGTGTGTGAACCGGTGCTGGCGTCTCCGATCGGCGCCGAACTCACCGACGCGCATTTACGGGTCGGCCCGGAACCGCAGCATCCGCTCGACCTGGGGCCGCGCCGGCTGCGGTGATCGACCACATCGGATGATCGAACAGCACAGCCCTTCGACAGCGCGATCCCCGAGAACCCAGCCCGGTTCTCGGGGATCGTTACAGCTGACGCGCCCGGTCAGCTTGCATATGCGCGGAGGCGTTCTGCGCGCTCGCCTTCGCGGAGTTTGCCCATCACTTCGCGTTCGATCTGCCGCACGCGCTCGCGCGAGAGACCGAACAGCTTGCCGATCTGGTCGAGCGTGCGCGGCTGGCCGTCGTCGAGCCCGTACCGCAGGCGGATGACCTGCTGCTCCCGCTCGTCGAGGGTTCCGAGAACGCTACGGACATCACTGTGCAGGAGCCCGGCGATCACCGCGGTCTCGGCGGAGGTCGCCTCGGCGTCCTCGATGAAGTCGCCGAGCGGTGCTTCCTCGTCACTGCCGACCGGCATGTCCAGGCTCACCGGGTCGCGGCTGTGGTCGAGCAGATCGGCGATCTTCGTGACCGGGATGCCGGACTCTTCCGCCAGTTCGTCGTCGGTGGCCTCGCGGCCGAGCTGCTGGTGCAGTTCCCGCTTGATCCTGGCGAGCTTGTTGACCTGCTCGACGAGGTGGACGGGGAGCCGGATGGTGCGGCTCTGATCGGCCATACCGCGCGTGATGGCCTGACGGATCCACCACGTGGCGTAGGTCGAGAACTTGAAGCCCTTCGCGTAGTCGAACTTCTCCATTGCTCGGATGAGGCCGAGGTTGCCTTCCTGGATCAGGTCGAGCAGCGGCATTCCGCGTCCGGTGTAGCGCTTGGCGAGCGACACCACGAGGCGCAAGTTCGCTTCGAGCAGGTGGCTACGAGCCGCTTGGCCCTCGCGTATGACGATCGCGAGGTCACGCTTCTTTGCAGGTGAGAGACGCTTCTTGGTCTCGAGCACGTGCTTGGCGTAGAGGCCGGCCTCGATCCGCTTTGCCAGTTCGACCTCGTCCGCTGCAGTCAGCAGTGCCGTCTTTCCGATGCCGTTCAGATAAACGCGTACAAGATCGGCGGCGGGACTTTGATTGTCGAGGTCGGAATTGACTCGAGCGGTTGTTGCGGGGCGTGCCATGACGTGCCTCCTCATCGGTGGTGTCTCACAGGGTTCAACGCTCGGGTCACCCGGGAAAGTTCCCACCGGTTCCCGAGCCCCAGTGCCGCGACCTGCACAAATCTGGAGCCTCGTCTGAGAAGTTGCTGAGAGATCCGCGGAGGACGTCGGTGGGGGAACTGTGCCCTGACACCTGGGACCTACACCGCCTGGGACCTACACCGGCTCGACGAGACCGTGCCGGACGAGCCCTTGCATCAGTGGTACCGCCATGGCCGCCAGTTCGTCCTCGTCCTCTCCGTGTGCTGCCGCGAGCAGACCGACCAGATCAACCAGCTGCAGGCCATCGGCGCGCAGGCCACCGAGCAGGTTCGCCGCCAGGTCGTCCACCTCGTGCTGCCACGCGGGCCCATCTCCACGATGCACCCGTGCGACGACCTGGGCCCAGCCTTCCTCGCCGGGCAGGAACACACGCTCGAGCGCGGTGTCGGCGCGTACCCGGAACCGTGATTCGAGGACGTCGTGGTCCCGGAGCCACTGAAGACGTGCGAAATAGTCGATCGATTCGGGGCCGAGCGCATCGGTGAAGGCATGGCGCAGGTCTTCGGCCAGCACATCCGACGGCTCATCCGTACGTCGCAGATAGACGAACCCGAAACCGACGCCTTCGACGCCGTTGCGTGCGAAGTGGTCGAACCAGTCCTCGGCGCGCACCGCGACGGCTGGGTCGCGCTGATCGGCGTCGCCGTCCCGGAGCCACGTCCCGATGTACAGAGCGGGATCGGCGACATCACGTTGCACGATCCACGCGTCCACCCCGTGCGCGGGCAACCAGGACGCGACGCGTGCCCGCCAGTCCTGGCCCTCGATATGGACCCATGACGCGAGGATGCACGCGGTCCCACCCGGGTTCAGGTGGTCGGCGGCCTGCGAGAGCATCAGCTTGCTGGCGCCGTCGAGGTCGAGTCCCGAATCGCGGTAGCTGTGCTCCACCTGGCCGCTGCTCACCACGAACGGCGGATTCGCGACGATCCGATCGAAGTGGCGTCCCGCCACCGGCTCGAACCACGAGCCTTCCAGCAACTCGAGGTCCAGCTCGTTCAACGCGGCCGAGGCCGCGGCGAGCGTGAGGCACCGCGGAGTGATGTCGGTGGCGGTCACTGTGTCGGCGTACTCGGTCGCGTGGATTGCCTGGACTCCGCATCCGGTGCCGAGATCGAGCACGGAACCGACAGGGTCGACTGGGGTGGCCTGCAACAGCGACAGGGACGCCTGCCCGACCCCCAGCACATGATCAGGACGGGTCGGCGAAGGGCGAAGCGCACCGTCGAGGTCCGACAGAACCCAGAGATTGCCTCCGCCCGCGTCCAGCGGCCGCAGATCCAGCGCGGACCGCACACAATCCGCATCGCCCTCGAGCAGCCCCGCGGCGACCGCGGCGTCGAGGTCCAGAGGTGCGAGGGCCGCGGCGACCTCGCCGGCCGGGCAGGTGTCCTGCAACAGGAACAGACGCACCAACACACCCAGATCACCCGCGTCGCGCGAGGCGCGTCGCGCGGCAACGGGTTCGCTGCGCCCCAGTGCGGCGTGAGCTTCGGTGCCCAGGAGTTCGCGTACGTTGTCGATGTCGTAGCGACACCGGGTCAACGCACTACGTAGAGAGGGGCAGATCGACAAGAGCAGGTCGCGGTCCACGGGAACATTCTCGCAGCTGTACGTACCACTCGATGACGCGCCCATGTGGCTACCAGGTATCAAGTCTGCCGGATCGGCCAGGCTTGATACCTCCCATTAGCCGTCGATCACACGGTGCTCGTCTGCCTCGAGCTCCGCGAGCTCCTGACGCCGGCCGTCCCAGCGGCTCGGCTCGCCCTTCCGTCGCGGTGGCCGGTCGTTGGCGATCAGTACCGCGATCCACGGCAGGGGGATCGAGAGCCCGATGATCGCCATCGCGATCCACGGGTTCGCCCACACGCCGTACGAGACGGCGGCCAGGATCAGGGCGGGAATTCGGAACGCCATCAGTGTCATGTACTTACGGACCCGCGCTCGGTGCTGGTCCTCGAGAGACGCCTCCGCCTCCGTGATCAGGACCGGGTTATCGGGCGATCCGCTCTCGTGGGATCCGCCGAAACCAGGTGTTCGTGCCATATCTACTACCTTCCCACGCCCATAGATCGAATGCACATACCGGTCCGGGGTCTCCGTGCGGCATCATGGACACGTGAGTACGGATATCAAGGAACGGCCGGATACCACCACCGACGAAACCACCAGCGACGACACTCCCAAGTTCTTCCACTACGTGAAGAAGAACAAGATCGCTGAAAGCGCCGTTATGGGCACCCACGTGGTTGCGCTGTGCGGGGAGGTCTTTCCGGTGACCAAGTCGGCGAAGCCCGGCTCCCCGGTGTGCCCCGAATGCAAGAAGGTCTACGACGGCCTGCGCAAGGGCGACTGAGGTAGTCGGGTCAGGGGAGCGTTTTCCGCCGGCCCGGGGTCTCGGGGCGGGATCGGACCGTCATCGGCCGAGGTGATCGAAGCCTCCTCGGCCGATTCGTCGTGTGCGGACACCGGCGGGTGCCCTGACGCGGCCGAGCGGTCCGGGCGGTCTATCGGGCACGCGTCGGGCACCTTCTCATCGGACACGAACGCGTCGTCGTAGCCGGGAAGCTGATCGGAACGTAGAAGATCGGTGAGCCGGATCGGGCTTGCCATCGTGATCCGCCGCGTCAGGTTGGTGACCGGACCTTCCGCAGGTGACGGCTGCTTGTCTGCCTGCTCGGCGAGCCACACACGCCATTGTTCGATCCGTGTTGCTCGCGCGGGCCACATTTCCTGGACAGTGGCGTTGAACTCGGCTCCGATGACGACGGCGAAACCGAGGAAGAACGTGAACAACAGGAACGCAATGGGCGCGGCCAGAGCGCCGTAGGTGTACCCGTGCTCGGCGATCCACGTCAGATACCTGCGCAGTCCTGCGCTTGCGAGGATGAAGAACGCTCCTGCGAGAATCGCGCCACCGAGCAGCCGGTGCCACGGCAAGGACTTCGGCAGCGCCACCTTGTACAAGGTGGTCAGGGCGACGAGCAACAGTAGCCCGACTCCCGGGTAGTAGAAGGTGTCGACGATCTGCGACCCCACCGTGTACCAGGATTGAGGTAGTAGACGGCCGATCATCGTCGGTCCGAGCGCCACCAAAGGCAGTGTGACGACAGCCAGGATGAGAAACATCACGTACAGCAAAAGGCCGAACACGCGCTGCCAGACCGGGTGGCGGTGATCCTGTTGGCCGTGTGCTTCGACGATCGAATCGACGAACGTCGAGATCGCCGACGAGCCTGCCCAGAGCGACAGGATGAAACCCAGTGACATCACATCCGCCCGCCCGCGATTGAGCACGTCGTAGACCGTCGGCGCGATGATCTCGTCGACGACGCTGTCGCTGAATGCGGTGCGAGTGAACGTGACGATCTTGGACACGATGATGTCGGGGATGTCGGGGCCGAACCATCCGCCCACGTAACCGAGGCTGCCGAGAAGTCCCAGGAGCAGCGGGGGCAGCGACAGGGTCTGCCAGAACGCGGCTGTCGCGGCCTTGCTGAAGATCGAGTGGTTCCACGCGGATTGCGCGGTGTGGCCGAGTACCCGACCGCACGCGCGCACTGCGCGCCGGATGCGGCGCGATCCTTTCGCGGGAGGCACAGCTGTGGTGTTCATCTACTTCCAGCATTCCTGATGACACGGCGTAATGCGCGCCCCACATGCGGTTGTCGTGTCTCGGATTCTGTCACGACCATCACTTCCGATCCTCATCGCCCTGGCGGTTCGAGGCGTCGATCGGTGGGCGTAGGCGATAGGCTGCATGGCGGTCGGTGACCGGGATTTCGGGTTCTGCCGTCGCCGACCGGAGTTGAGCGGACAAGGAGCACGAAGAACCGGTGAGCATCGAAACCGTCGGACAGGCTACGACCTCCGCCTCGGGGGGACAGCTGCGCGCGTGGCAGCGTCGCGCCCTGACCAAGTACCTCGCCACCAAACCTCGCGATTTCCTCGCGGTGGCCACACCTGGGGCCGGTAAGACCACATTCGCGCTGAGGGTCGCGTCGGAACTGTTGAAGGACCGGACCGTCGATCAGGTCACGGTCGTTGCACCGACCGAACACCTCAAGCACCAGTGGTCGTCGGCAGCGACACGAGTCGGCATCGCGCTGGACTCGAACTTCACCAACTCCGCGGGGCAGACCTCGAGCGACTACCAGGGTGTTGTCGTGACCTACGCGCAGGTCGCATCCCACCCGTTCAAGCACCGTGTACGCACCGAAGCGCGCCGCACGCTGGTCATCCTCGACGAGATCCACCACGGCGGGGATGCCAAGAGTTGGGGTGAGGGGATTCTCGAGGCATTCGGCGACGCGACACGACGATTGGCGCTGACCGGCACACCGTTCCGCAGCGACGACAGCGCCATTCCGTTCGTGACGTACGAACCGAACGAGGAAGGCCTGATGCAATCGAAGGCCGACCACGCCTATGGATACTCCGATGCGCTCGCAGACGGCGTGGTGCGGCCGGTCGTATTCCTCGCTTACTCCGGTGAGGCCCGTTGGCGGACCAGTGCGGGGGAGGAGTACACCGCCCGGCTCGGTGAGCCGCTCAGCGCCGAGCACACGGCGCGTGCGTGGCGTACCGCGCTGGACCCGGAGGGCGACTGGGTGCCGGCCGTACTGGGTGCCGCCAACACCCGCCTCGAACAATTGCGTGCAGGGGGCATGCCGGATGCCGGTGGCCTCGTGATCGCGACCGATCAGACGGTCGCTCGCGCCTATGCGAGGACTCTCGAACGCCTCACCGGGGAGTCGCCCGCCGTCGTCCTGTCCGACGATCCCACCGCCTCCTCGCGGATCTCCGAGTTCAGCGCGGGAACCCAGCGGTGGATGGTTGCCGTTCGAATGGTGTCGGAAGGTGTCGACGTCCCGCGGCTCGCCGTCGGTGTGTACGCGACCAGCGCATCGACCCCACTGTTCTTCGCTCAGGCGATCGGACGCTTCGTGCGTGCGAGGCAGAAGGGCGAGACGGCCAGTGTGTTCCTGCCGTCGGTGCCGGTGCTGCTCGAACTCGCCAGCCAGCTCGAAGCGCAACGCGACCACATTCTGGGCAAGCCGCATCGGGTCAAGGAAGGCTTCGATGACGAACTGCTCGCCGACGCCAACCGCAGGAAGGACGAGCCCGGCGAGGATGAGAAGGCCTACACCTCGATCGGTGCGGAGGCCGAACTCGACCAGGTGATCTACGACGGTTCCTCCTTCGGCACCGCCACGTTCTCGGGCAGTGACGAGGAAGCGGACTATCTCGGTCTACCCGGGCTGCTGGATGCAGATCAGATGAGGGCCTTGTTGCGTCAGCGGCAGGAGAAGCAGCTGGAAAAACCTGCGGTCCAGCAGGCGCCGACCCCGCCGCAGCAGGTGGCGGAACGCGTCGCCGCGGCCGATGAGCTACCCCAGCTGCGCCGCGAACTCAATTCCTTGGTGGCGGTCGTGCACCATCGCACGCGCAAACCGCACGGCGTGATCCACGGGGAGCTACGGCGTCAGTGCGGCGGCCCACCGACCGCCATGGCGAGCGCCGAACAGTTGCGCGACCGCATCGCAATTCTGCGGAGCTGGTGACGAACCGACTGCCGGTGAGGAATCGGCCGTGAACGACGAGAACGGGCGACTGCTGGAAAGCAGTCGCCCGTTCTCGGGGTCGGGTCGCGGAACCGTGGGTTCCGGACGGCGGATCAGACGGTTGCGTCGGCGTCGGCCTCGGTGACAATCGTGGCACCGAGCTCACGGAGCCGATCGGTGTGTTCGTTCGCGTGATGACCGCAGAACAACAGTTCGCCGCCTGTGGGAAGGACAGCGCGTACGCGAGCGGCGGCATTGCACCGATCGCACCTGTCGGCGGCGGTCAACTTCGGGGTGGTCAACGTACCGGGCATGACTCCTCCAAACTGGCCACCTTCGACAACGGTCGCCTGGGGTCTGGTCCGCCGCGCCGGGGGTAGCGCGGTAGATCTACTCTTACAGACGATTCGCGTTCGTGGGTTGTTCCCCTCATCGTCGATTCGTGTTGTGTTTCACGAATTCACCTGGAGAAACCCCAGGACGTGGGCATTTGCGGATCTGTTGGTTGTCTCACAGCGCGATTGTTCGCTCACAGCGCAGCAGTAATGCACGGCGCGTCGCGGTGCGGTCCGCCCTTCGACGGTGCGGACAATGGGGGCATGAGTGGAACTCTGCTTCACATCTGCCCGCGGGACGAGTGGCTTCGCGCCCGTGCGACAGGCGCTGTCACACCCCCGTCACTGGAGGACATGGGATTCGTGCACCTGTCGACGCCCGACCAGGTCCACCTGCCCGCGAATCGCTTGTTCCACGGGCGCACGGATCTTGTCCTGCTCCACATCGATCCGTCCCGCCTGGCCGCAGATGTGCGCTTCGAGCCGGGGGTGCCGGAGGATCCCGAGTCGATGAGGTTCCCGCATCTGTACGGGCCGCTACCGGTCGACGCGGTCGTCGAGGTGGTCGACTTCCGGCCGGGTGACGACGGACGATTCTCGTCCCTGTGATCGAGGCCTGACGCGCGGAACGGCGAAGGGACGGTGACGCCCCTTCGCCGTTCCGAACCGCCCGTGGCCCACCTTGCGGTGGCCGGTGGAACTACGTGACTAATCGAGGTAGTCGCGCAGGACCTGGGACCGCGACGGGTGGCGCAGCTTGGACATGGTCTTCGACTCGATCTGGCGGATGCGTTCACGGGTCACCCCGTAGACCTGGCCGATCTCGTCGAGAGTGCGGGGCTGACCGTCGGTGAGGCCGAAGCGCAGTCGTACGACACCGGCCTCACGCTCGGAAAGCGTCTCGAGGACGGACTGCAGCTGATCCTGAAGGAGCGTGAACGACACAGCATCGACCGCGACGACCGCCTCGGAATCCTCGATGAAGTCGCCGAGCTGGCTATCGCCCTCGTCGCCGATGGTCTGGTCGAGCGAAATGGGTTCACGCGCGTACTGCTGGATCTCCAGCACCTTCTCCGGCGTGATATCCATTTCCTTCGCGAGTTCCTCGGGAGTGGGCTCGCGACCCAGATCCTGGAGCAGCTCGCGCTGGATACGACCGAGCTTGTTGATGACCTCGACCATGTGAACAGGGATGCGAATGGTGCGGGCCTGGTCGGCCATGGCGCGGGTGATGGCCTGACGGATCCACCACGTCGCGTACGTCGAGAACTTGTAGCCCTTGGTGTAGTCGAACTTCTCCACCGCGCGGATCAGGCCCAAGTTGCCTTCCTGGATGAGGTCCAGGAACGCCATACCGCGGCCCGTGTAACGCTTGGCGAGGGAGACGACAAGTCGAAGGTTGGCCTCGAGGAGATGGTTCTTGGCGCGATTGCCGTCGCGGCAGATCCAGTTCATGTCGCGGCGCTGGGCCACGGGGAGCTTTTCGCCCTTTGCGGCGAGTTCCTGCAAGCGGAACGTCGCGTACAGGCCGGCCTCGATGCGCTTGGCGAGCTCGACCTCCTCCTCTGCGTTGAGGAGCGCAACCTTGCCGATCTGCTTGAGGTAGGCACGGACGGAGTCGGCGGAGGCGGTGAGCTCGGCGTCCTTGCGCGCCTGGCGTAGCGCCTCGGACTCCTCTTCGTCCCACACGAAATCGCCGGACGCCTTGTCCTTTTCGCTGGGCTCGTCGTCCTCGGCCGGCGTGTCTCCGGCGACGAGTTCGCCTTCCGCCACGTCGATGTCTTCGAGTTCCGGTTCGGCTGCACCGTCGAAGTCGTCCTCGCCGGCCTTCCCGCCCTTGGCTGCGGTCTTCTTCGCCGCAGTCTTCTTGGCGGCCTTCTTGGCCGGCGCCTTCTTCGCGGCGGCCTTCTTGGCGGGTGCCTTCTTCGCGGCGGCCTTCTTGGCCGGTGGCTTCGCCGCGGGTGTCGCAGTGTCTGCAGCGTCGGCGGCGCCCGAAGCGTCCGCGACGGGTGCCGATTCCTTCTGTGAATCAGCGGTGTGGATGTCGGTGGCTGCCACGTACGCCCTTTCGTGACGAGGTAGTGCGGCGTCGCGCCAGAGGTGTTCCGGCGGAGAGGTCTGTCGGGATCAGGCCGGGTTCCGGCCGGCTGTGCACCATTGTAACGATCCCTGTGACCGAGCATGTGTCGGACTCAAGGAGTGGTGCCAGTTTTCGCAGCGTATGCAGCGCCGACGATCCCCGCGGTATTGCGCAGTTCGGCCGGCACCACGGGAGTGTCGTTCGTCAGCAGTGGAATCCACTTGTCGTGCTTGCGGCTGATGCCACCGCCCGCGATGAACAGATCGGGCCACAGCAGGGCCTCGAATCGCTCCAGGACCCGGGAGACCTCCTGGGCCCACCGTTTGTACGACCAGTCGTGGTGCTCCTTGGCCGACGAGGCGGCGCGATGCTCGGCTTCCTTACCGTCGACCTCCATGTGTCCGAATTCTGTATTCGGGAGCAGAACACCGTTGTGCAGGACTGCCGAGCCGATACCGGTACCGAAGGTCAGAAGGATGACCACGCCGTCGGTGTCGGCCGCCGCGCCGAACCGATCCTCGGCGATACCCGCGGCGTCGGCATCGTTGAGGACCGTGACGTGTCGTTCGTCGAGCGCGGTCGAGAACAGGGCTCGAGCGTCCGTCCCGATCCACGACGAATCGATGTTGGCGGCTGTCCTGGCAACGCCTCCGACCACCACGCTCGGGAGGGTGATACCGACGGGGCCGTCCCAATCCGCCTGCTCGACGATCTCGGCCACCGTCCCGGCCACGGCGTCGGGAGTCGACGGTTGTGGCGTGAGGATCTTGATCCGGTCGCCGATCAACTGACCTGTCGACAGGTCGACCAGGCCGCCTTTCACTCCGCTGCCGCCGACGTCGACGCCGAATCCCACGTCGGGGGAGTCGGTCGAGGTGGGGGCTGTTTCCTGCGCCATGAGGTACTCACTCTCCGGGTCGGTCCACAACACTGGTCGGTCGGCCGCAACGCTTGTGGGGCAACGATAGTTCGAAAGTCACGATTGGGCGGGTGGTGCGGGCGATGCGCGTGTGTTCCGATGGTCGAGTGTCCGATGTCATCGATTCCCGCGCCGTGTCCGAGTCCGATCCCGCCGCGCTCCGAGCGGTCGCCGTCACCGTTGCACTGGAAGCGGCCGCACATGTGCGTCGTCGCCGTGCCGAGCTGTTCGGTTCGGCCCGGCCGTTGGGTGGTGAGGGAAATGCGGTGCAGACGAAGTCCACCGACACCGACCCGGTCACCATCGCCGACACCGAGTCCGAGGACCTCATCCGCAGCCGCCTCGGACAGTTGAGGCCTGGCGACGGATTCCTCGGCGAGGAGAGCGGAGGCAGCCACGGCGCAGGTGAGGGCGGCGTGGGGGAGGCCGGAGTCCAGTGGGTCGTCGATCCCATCGACGGCACGGTGAACTTCGTCTACGGGATTCCCGCGTATGCAGTGAGTGTGGCGGCCCGGATCGGCGGCGTGTCGGTGGCAGGCGCCGTGGTCGATGTCGCGTCGGGAGACCTCTACTCGGCGGCGGCCGGCCTCGGCGCGACGTGTACCGATGCAGACGGGGGAGTGACGACGCTGCGCTGCACGCCTGTCTCGGATCTCGGGCTTGCGCTCGTCGCCACCGGGTTTTCCTACTCGGCGGAACGTAGGGCGATCCAGGGCAGGTTGGTGGCGGAACTGTTGCCGCGGGTGCGAGATATCCGGCGTATGGGGGCTGCGGCACTGGATCTGTGCATGGTGGCGTCGGGGCGGGTCGACGCTCACTACGAGCACGGCCTCAATCCCTGGGACTGGGCGGCCGGTGCGCTCATCGCGTCCGAAGCGGGCGCCGAGGTCCGGTTGCCTACGGGATTCGGCGACCACGGCGAGATCATGACTGCCGCGGCGTCGGGCGTGGCGGACGAATTCGCGGCGGTGCTTGCGGAAATCGGCGCAGCTGGACCTGTCCCTGCGTAACAGCGCCGTCGGTTTCTTCGTTCGGGAACCGCTGTGAATTCGGACCCGAAATCTGGGTGAAATCGGATGAAAGGGAATTTTGCCCGATTTTCTGAATTGTGTGCGCGGTCAGCAGGGTGCGTTGAGCGCGGCGTCGAGGAGTTCCACATCGAGCGGCGCGGACTTCTCGTCCACAGGTGCTTCCCGCAACGTGCGCAACAGTTCTTCGGCGTCGGCGCTCGGCGTCATGTCGCGGAAATACGTGCCCAGCGCCAGATCGATCGTGTCGTCCTGGCGATCGTCCAGAATCAGCTCGGCACACGGTGCGACGAGGCGCGCGGTGTTCGCCGCGGCGCGACCGGTCTCACCGAACCGGACCTGACCGTGGCATTGCATGTTCTGATCGACGTACACCGGATCGTTACCCGCCTGCACATCCGGCGCGCTCGCAAAACCGTAGTCGCTGAGCTGTGCCGCGACCGTGGACGCCTGGCCGCGCTCACCATTCGCGTTGAACACCCGCACTCGGGTGGCGGCGAGAGGGGCCGGATCGACATCGACCATGGTCGAACGGTCCACGACCTGCCCGAGCGGGGCAGGTGCGGGGCCCTCGGGATCGGTAGGTGCTGTCGGTGGAGCCGGGCATGCCACCGTGGTCGTCGTGGTCTCGGCCGTGGCGAACACCGAGGTCCAGACCACGATCGTGCCTGCGGCGAGGACGGCACCCGCGAGCGCGGCGGGCACCCAGCGGCGACGATGGAACGGGCGACCGCGCTTGTCGGTTGCGCTGCCTTCGGTGATCAGGGAAACCACGCAGGTCTGCCTTTCGTCTCCTCGCCGTGGAACGGCGTCGTTCACTGCCGTGGAACGGTGCGTCGTTCACTGCCGTGCGTTTCTGTGCGTCGTTCACTGTAGAGGGCTGTCCGACCGGTGCGATGGAGGCGTACCGGGTCAGGTATGTCACGGTCACCGTGATGTGGGTGACGATTTCCGGTCGATTTCGATGAAATCGTGAATCGATTGCATATTCCGCTCTGCTGTCGGCTATTGTTCGGCGGCCGAGCGTCGTCCATCGACGAGGGCGACGGGTTCGGACTCGAGGTATTTCGGGGATACCGACGACAAGCCGATACCCGTGGGAACTTCACCGCGCGGTCGGGCGTTGCCATGGCCGGGAGCATCACCGTGGTTCCCTGTCGAGCACCTGTAAGAGGACTAAGAGGTAAGAGGGAAATGGCGACTGACTACGACGCACCGCGGCGGACCGATAGCGACGATGTGTCGGAAGACTCACTCGAAGAACTGAAGGCACGGCGCAACGAGGCGCAGTCCGCGGTAGTGGACGTCGATGAATCGGACACGGCCGAATCCTTCGAGCTCCCGGGTGCGGACCTGTCCGGCGAGGAATTGTCGGTGCGCGTGGTGCCGAAACAGGCTGATGAATTCACCTGCTCGAGCTGCTTCCTGGTACATCACCGGAGCCGCCTCGCGAGCGAGGAGGGCGGACAGATGATCTGCCGTGACTGCGCCTGGTGACGAAGCACCCGCGCTGAATCGACTTCGAAACGCCGCAGCAGTGACCCGAGGGCCACTGCTGCGGCGTAGAAGTATGAGCTGTGAGGGAGTCGTCAGCTCGTAGACGGCTCCTCGTGTCCCAGGGCAGCCAGAAGTTCCGCCGGTCGTCTCGTGCTGATCAGCCAGTAGGGGGTCGGATCCTCCGGATCGTCGAGGACGACCAGAGCCATCGTCTTGATCCACGGGCGATGTCGCACGAACGCCGCGGGATCGAGCTGTCGGCCGAGCGCGGCGCTCTTCGCGGAGCCCGGAACGACGACTCCGCGTGAGATCAACTCCACCGGAAGGTGGGCCTGTTCGACGACGAGCTCACCGTCGATGACCTCGATGCGCCGTCGTGAGAGCCACACCAGAACCCACAGGGCACATGGGATCAGTACGGCATACGGCAGCCACGCGTACATCCCGGGTGCACCCATGTGCAGTTCGGCTGCGAGCAACGCTGCGATTCCGATACCGATGGGCCACCACCAGATCGGAACCCACAACCGTTCGGAGTAGGTCGGCGTGTGGGTCAACGAACCGGCGGTGCTGCCGGAGCTGGAGGTATCAGACACGCACCCAGGATAGTCGCCTGGAGATGGGGCATCGACATCCGGAGAGTAGTCTCGGTGCACGTGACCGACCTTTCCCCCATCCCGCTGCGTCGTCTCGACCCGGGTGTCCCCATGCCGACACGGGCGCACGCAGGCGACGCGGGCGTGGATCTGTGTGCCACCAGCGATGTGACGATCGAACCCGGGCAACGGGTGCTCGTCGGAACCGGAGTAGCCGTAGCGTTGCCGGTGGGGACTGTCGGGTTGATCCACCCGCGCTCGGGGCTCGCAGCCAAGTTCGGACTTTCCGTGGTGAACACACCGGGAACCGTCGATGCCGGCTACCGAGGAGAGATCAAGGTGTGCTTGATCAACCACGACACCGAGCACGCCATCGAGGTGAATCGGGGCGACCGCATCGCACAACTCCTTGTACAGCGGGTCGAACTCGTCGACTTCGTGGAGGTCGAGGAGCTCGACGACACCACCCGTGGTTCCGGTGGTTACGGCTCGAGTGGTGGCCACGCCGGCCTCGTGAAGGAAGGGTCCTGACATGTTCGGACGACGCCGCAAGAACCGCTCCGACCACCTCGACGACCCGACGACCGACGAATTCGCACGCGTCGAGGGCTCCGCCCCGGGCGACAACCCCGACGACGTCGCATTTTTCGACGGTGGTCCGTACGACATCGATGCTCTCGACGAGGACGAGGTCGGAACTTCCCGACTCGACCTCGGCTCAGTGCTCGTCCCGATCCCCCAAGGCGGTCAGATCCAGGTGGAGATGGCTCCCAACGGGAGCCCGCAGGCGGTGCACCTGGTGACACAGCACGGGCGGATCACCGTCGCGGCCTACGCAGCGCCCAAATCGCCCGGACAGTGGCGTGAAGTGGCTGCCGAACTGGCCGAGACGCTGCGCAACGACAACGCCTCGGTGAGCATGGAGAGCGGCCCATGGGGCCGGGAGCTGCACGGAAGCACTCCGAATGCAGACATGCGATTCATCGGTATCGACGGCTACCGGTGGATGATCCGATGTGTCGCCGCAGGCCCAGCGGGGGCCGCTGCGGCGGATGGGCCGTTGGTTGCGGCAGCTCACGCAGTGCTCGCCGATACGGTCGTGCGACGAGGCAAGGAACCTCACCCTGTCCGCACCCCGCTGCCGGTCGTCCTTCCCCAGGCGCTCGCGGACCAGCTCGCCGCTGCGGCCCAGCAACAACAGCAGCAGGCGGCGCGCCAGGCCGGTGGGCCGCAGCAGGGGCAGCAGGGGCAGCAGGGGCAGTCCCGCCCGCAGCAGCCGGGAGCACCGACAGCAGGACGGCAGGTTCCTCCTGCGCAGCCGCAGCCTCGCCCCCGCACCGGTGGGTCGGGTTCGGCCATGCAGCAATTGGGCTTCTGACCCGCAACCGTCACCTCGGTGTGCCGCTCCCACCTCGGTGCGGTGCGCTCAACGAGTCGCGATGGCCCGCTTCGCCCGGGTCGCCGGGTCGAGTGCCCGTATGCATCCCTCGCCGAGGACCGACGGATCGGTTCCGACATCGTCCAGGGCGACGGTCGTCAGGGACGCGAACGGCAACGCGGTCACCCACTCACTCGCGACGTCGAGCGGATGAACCGCATCGTCGACTGCGGCGGTGACACCGACGGGTACCGTCACCGAACGCAGTTCGGTGATGTCGAGTGCCCGATAGCCGGCGGCCTCCTCGAGCGCTTCGGGAAGATCCGGCCACTGGGAGCGCCACGAACGTGACAGCGTGGCTCCCAGCCATGAGGGGCTCGACTCGACCATTGCTGCAGCGACCGACTCCAGGCCGCGAGCACGTAGCTGCGATGCCGTCCAGCGGGCACTGGCGGCGGCAGGGGAGTCGTCGGGCCTTCCCGTCCAGGCGGGGAGAGCCGCAAGCACACCGACGGTGAGCTCCGGGTGCAGTGCAGCCCAGTGCAGTGCGACAGCCGCTCCGATGGACACACCACCGACGAGGATGGGGCCGTCGAGAGCGGCACGGTCCATCGCCTCGGAGTAGCTCGCGACCACACCGCGAGGATCCGGTTCGACCGCAACGGTGGCGATCCCACGACCCTGCAGTGGAACTGCGAAGGCATCGTGGGCGAACCGCGCGTCTGACCCCGTCCCAGGTAGGACGACTGCGGTCACGGCGGTGTCGTACGGTGCGATGGCAGAATCTTGCTTCATGGTGTGATCGTGCCGAATCGACTCGAAGGCTGTCGACCCGGTGTGGTTGTCTCTCCTGTGGATCGGTCTACAGTGGCGGACGAAGGAAGTGTCGCGGCACGAGACCCGTGCCGCCCGTTTCAGGAGCGCGCTATGGCATCCGCCGCAGCCGGCTACATTCGTCGGCTCACCCGTCGCCTCACCGAGGATCTCGAAGAACTCGATGCGGAGGAGATGGCCGAATCATCACACGCGACGGGCGCGCTGCCTGTCGTGTCCTGTACTCGGGGGCAGGAAGTGACGATGTTCGGGCGACTGAGAAGTGTGGAGTCGTCGCCGAAGGCTGCTTGTGCCTCGGTCGAGGCGGAACTCTTCGACGGAACTGACTCGATTCTGCTCGTATGGATCGGGCGTCGGCGTATCCCCGGCATCGAACCAGGTAAGACCCTGCAGGTCCGCGGGCGGGTCGGCGAGCGGGACGGCCGCAAGGCGATCTACAACCCGTACTACGAGCTCAGAGACCCTGCCTGAACGACGTACCCGCAGCTCGGCGTGAGGGGTGGGTGCGCCCGAGTATGGCACCCTCGTATACGTGAGCGATACCAGTCGGCAGACCCTTCTCGAACAACTCGGTGGACTCAGCGGGTTGGTGTACTCGACACTGCCCGTGCTGGTGTTCGTGCCGATCAACAGCGTGTGGGGTCTTACAGCCGCGATCTGGTCGGCGATCGCGGTCGCCTGCGGTGTCCTGGTGTGGCGACTGATCCGGCGGACACCCATCCAACCGGCCATCTCCGGATTCATGGGCGTGGCCCTGTGTGCCTTCATTGCGCATCGGACGGGCGACGCGAAAGGCTACTTTCTGTTCGGCATCTATGCGAGCCTGGTCTACGGCGGCGCGTTCGTGCTGTCGGTGCTCGTGCGGCGACCTCTGGTCGGCGTGATCTGGGGGATGCTCAACGGGCAGGGTTCGCGATGGCGTGCCCATCGCGACGCTGTGCGGGCCTATGACATCGCGACGACCGCGTGGGCGCTGGTGTTCGTGGTGCGCTATCTCGTGCAGAACCATCTCTACGACCAGGATCAGACCGGCTGGCTCGCGGCCGCTCGAATCGGTATGGGTTGGCCCCTGACCGCGCTTGCGCTGCTTGTGACCCTCTGGGCGGTCCGCAGGGCCGACAGGTTGGTCGAGCTGCCGGTGGACGAGGACGAGGCGGGCTCCGACGTCGCAGCGGACACCGACATCGCGGCAGACACTGGTGCCGCATCTCACGAAACACCCGCACCGCGCGACAAACGTTAGCGCTCGATCAGGGCGCGAAGCTCGTCCTCGACCTCCTCCGCTGCAACGAACAGCAGTTCGTCCCCGCCCTCGAGCGGATCGTCGGCCTGCGGGACGATCACGCGGTCTCCGCGCAGGATCGTCACGAGCGCAACGTCGCGGGGGAGTGCGAGCTTGCGGACCGGTTTGCCGGCCAGCGCGGTGGTGTCGGGCAGTGTGATCTCGACGAGATTCGCGCCCTTGCGCAGTGTCATCAGCCGAACGAGATCGCCGACGGAGACCGCTTCCTCGACGAGGGAGGCCAGCATCCTCGGAGTGGACACCGCTACGTCGACGCCCCACGACTCGTCGAACAGCCATTCGTTGCGTGGATCGTTGACCCGGGCCACGACCCGCGCGACTCCGAACTCTGTGGTGGCGAGCAGGCTCAGCACCAGATTCGCCTTGTCGTCGCCTGTCGCGGCGATCACCACGTCGTACTGCTCGAGTCCTGCCGTCTCGAGCAGGCTGAGTTCACAGGCATCGCCGTGGACCCATTTCGCATCGGGCACGGCCGTGGGGTCGACGTGATCGAGCTTGCGCTCGACGAGCATCACCTCGTGCTCGTTACGCAGGAGCTCGCGGGCGATGGAACGTCCGACTGCGCCTGCACCTGCGATGGCCACCTTCATCGGCATGTCCTCACTCGTCGTTGTCGGCGGGCGGATTCTCGGCCAGCACAATCGATTCGGCGACGCTTCCCGAGACCGCCGCGATGTAGACCTGGTCGTCGGCCTGGATCAGGGTCTTCCGGTCCGGGAGCACGCCCGCACCGAATCGGATGAGGAAGGCGACTCTGGCTCCCGTGGCTGCCTCGAGATCTGTCACACGTCGGCCGACCCACTCCTCGTGGACATTGACCTCGCAGACCGCGACCGAACCTGACGGGTCGCGCCAGCGCGCGTTCTCACTCTCGTGGGTGAGCGTGTGCAGGAGCCGATCGGTGGTCCACGGCACCGTGGCGATGGTGGGAATCCCGAGCCGTTCGTACACGGCGGCGCGTTTCGCGTCGTAGATCCGTGCGACCACACGTTCCACGCCGAAGGTCTCGCGGGCTGTGCGAGCGGAGATGATGTTGGAATTGTCTCCGGAGGACACTGCAGCGAACGCCTCGGCGCGCTCGATTCCGGCGTCGATCAGGACGTCACGATCGAAGCCCATCCCGAGGACCGTGCGGCCGGGGAAGTCGTCGCCCAACCGGAGGAACGCTCCTGCGTCCCGGTCGATGACCGCCACGTCGTGACCGAGTCGGGCAAGCGCGGTGGCCACCGCCGATCCCACCCGGCCACAACCCATGACCACCACGTACACGGCGTACTCCGTTCGTCGGCCCGTCCTGCCGAACGGAAACCGTACCGCTCCGACGGCAACAGCGGGTGGATTAACGTCTCTCCTGCCTGTTGGTAGGAGATTCCCAGCTCAGACCCGCACCCGAACCCCCTCCGAAGGAGGCGGATCCCAGTGACCTACGTCGTCGACACCGTCGCGGTCCTGCTCACGCCCAGTCGATCCCGACACCACTGTCGTCTGTGATCGGTATCGGTTGTCTCTCGCGGGTGACCACGAACGAGGCGTGCCAGTGCCCGAGCGAATCATGAGTGATGCGCACACTCGACGGCTCCGACGGCAGGTCCCGTGACCACACCATTGGCATGGTCACGCCCTTCGGCAAGACCACTTGCTTGTCGCGGATCCGGAAACCTCGTTGGGTGTGTTCGAGCGACGGCAAGGTTTTCTTCCGGGATTCGTAGCGGGGACGACCCGCGGACTTTGACGGTGTACGAGGCCTCCAACGCTTGCGCGTAGGCGCGGAGCATCTGCTGCTACGCGACCTGGGAGCCGCCTTGCAGCCACGACGAGCGGGGCTCGGGTCTCGGTCAACATGGTGCTGAGTTTCGTGGAGTTCGGTTTCCGACCGTCTTGAATTGGTGGACGGCTTCGTTCCACATGTTCGGCACCGTAGCCCGGCCCACCGACATGTTTCGTTGACACTGTTCCAGAGGAAGTAGGCGCTTCTACTCCCTCGTGAACGTGGGAGTATCCGCGTTGAACACCAGATGACCCGGACATGGGGTCGTGACGGGCCGGGTACGGCTTAGGCTGGGCCCGTGTCCAAGCTTTCCACCGCCACGAAGCGGCTTCTGCTGGGTCGGCCGTTTCGAAGTGACACCCTCGGGCACACGCTGCTCCCCAAGCGCATCGCGCTGCCGGTGTTCGCCTCCGATGCACTCTCGTCGATCGCGTACGCGCCGGAGGAGATCTTCCTGGTCCTGTCGGTCGCAGGCCTGTCGGCGTACGCCTTCACGCCGTGGGTCGGTATCGCGGTTGCCGTCGTGCTGGTCATCGTGGTGGCGAGTTACCGCCAGAATGTGCGCGCCTACCCCTCCGGTGGTGGTGACTACGAGGTCGCGACGAAGAATCTCGGGCCCATCGCGGGGCTCACGGTCGGCAGTGCATTGCTCGTGGACTACGTGCTCATCCTCGCGGTGTCGATTTCGTCGGCCGCGGCCAACATCGGCTCGGCTGTGCCGTTCGTCGCACAGCACAAGGTGCTGTTCGCGATCCTGGCGATCGGTCTCCTCACCGCCATGAACCTGCGCGGAATGAGGGAGGCGGGAACTGCGTTCGCGATCCCCACCTACGCGTTCATGGCGGCCATGGCCATCATGATCGTCTGGGGGTTCGTACAGATATTCGTGCTCGGGGAGGATCTGCGCGCGGAGTCCGCCGACTTCGAACTCGTGGCGGAGCAAACCGATCTGACCGCGATCGCCTTCGTGTTCCTGATCGCGCGTGCGTTCTCGTCCGGGTGCGCGGCCCTCACAGGTGTGGAAGCGATCAGCACGGGCGTTCCCGCGTTCCGTAAGCCGAAGGCCCGCAACGCTGCGACCACGCTGCTGTTGCTGGGCGCGGTGGCGGTGCCGCTCTTCCTCGGAGTCGTGTTCCTTGCAGGTCGGATCGGTGTCGTGGTGGCAGAGCATCCCGCCACCCAATTGAAGGGTGCACCCGAGGGCTACGAACAGAAGACACTCGTTGCGCAACTCGCGCATACGGTGTTCGCAGGGTTTCCCGTCGGCTTCTTCCTCGTCACCGTGGCCACCGCGTTGATCCTGCTGCTTGCCGCGAACACCGCATTCAGTGGGTTCCCGGCGCTCGCGTCGGTGCTCGCGCAGAATCGGTATCTTCCGCGGCAGTTGCACACTCGTGGCGACAAGCTGGCGTTCAGTAACGGGATCCTGTTCCTGTCGGGCGTGGCGGTCGTGTTCGTGTGGGTGTTCGATGCTCGGGTCACCCAGCTGATTCAGCTGTACATCGTGGGGGTGTTCGTCGCGTTCACGCTCGGCCAGGCGGGCATGGTGCGGCACTGGACGCGGCACCTGGCGGTCGAAACCGACCCCGCAGTGCGGGGACGGATGATGCGCGGGCGCGTGATCAACGGTCTCGGGTTGATTGCCACCACAGCGGTGTTGATCATCGTGCTGGCCACCAAATTCTCCGGTGGGGCGTGGATTGCCGTTCTCATGATCCTGGTGATCTTCGTGCTGATGAAAGCGATCCGGCGTCATTACGACAGCGTGGCCGCCGAACTCGAGGCGGCAGAATGGGACGGAGTCCTGCCCAGCCGCACGCACTCGATCGTCCTCGTGTCGACGCTGCACATGCCGACCCGTCGGGCCTTGGCCTTCGCCCGGGCGACGCGTCCCGACACGCTCGAGGCGATCACGGTCAACGTCGACGACGCGAATACCCGTCAACTGGTCCGCGACTGGGACGCCAGCGACATCACGGTACCGTTGAAGGTCGTCGAGTCGCCGTATCGCGAGATCACCCGGCCGGTGCTGGACTACGTGCGGCGCGTCCGGCGAGATTCTCCGCGTGACGTCGTCACCGTGTTCATTCCGGAGTACGTGGTCGGGCACTGGTGGGAGCAGATCCTTCACAACCAGAGCGCCCTGAGATTGAAGAGCCGTCTGCTCTTCCAGCCGGGAGTGATGGTCACGAGTGTGCCGTGGCAGTTGCGCTCGTCTGCGAGGGTCCCCAAGGACCGGATCGACACTGTGCCCGGGGCGATCCGCCGCGGGTTGGAGAACGAAGCGGGTCACAGACCCGCGAAACAGGAGGAAGATCAGTGAGCCGCCAGGAGCAGAAGCGTGCAGGAACCGACTGGTCCGGGCAACGGATCGAGGTGACGCTCGGCAATCCCGCACACGGCGGCTTCTGCGTCGCCCGCCGAGAGGGGCGTGTGGTGTTCGTGCGACACGGCCTGCCGGGGGAGCGGGTCTTCGCGGTCGTCACCGAGGATCGCGGAGGCTCTTTCTGTTTCGCCGACGCGGTGGAGATCTTGGAAGCGTCGGATGATCGAGTCGACCGCGTGTGTCCCGTCGCCGGCCCCGGCGGTGCAGGATGCTGTGACATGTCGCATGCCACGCCATCGGCTCAGCGGCATATCGCGGCGGCCGTGGTCGCCGAACAATTGCGTCGCCTGGGCGGTGTGAAGCGTGACGTCCTCGTCGAGGAGGTACCCGGGGGCGCGGAGGACGGCACCCGGTGGCGAACGCGGGTGCGATTGGCGGTCGATGCGGCGGGAACGCCGGGATACCGGCGCTACCACAGCAACGAGGTGGTACCCGACCTCGGTTGCACCCAGATCGATCAGCGCGCGTATACCGACCTGGTCGAACACGTGTGGCAGCCGGGTGCCGACCTGCAGGTCGTCCTCGACGCGGACGGGCAACGGCACGTGGTGGAGATCGCACCACCGGTGGTGTCACGTACCGGTCGGCGCAGCCCGGGCCGCCGCGGCGCATCCGCGCGGCGCGCCGCGGTGAATGCACCCCGCGCGGAGAAGGTGGTCGAGGGTTCCGGTCGCCCGGTCGAGCGGGTCGGGTCGCGGGAGTGGCGGTTGGCTGCCACGGGATTCTGGCAGGCCCACCGAGGTTCCGCGCAGACGTACTCGACCGTCGTGAGCGAGTGGGCCGACGCGACGGCAGGCAGCACTGTGTGGGATCTCTACGGCGGGGTCGGCGTGTTCGCGGCGGCAGTGGCCGACCAGGTCGGCCTATCAGGGCGCGTCGAGTCGGTGGAGACGTCCCGTCGGGCGGTGGACGACGGTGCGGAGGCGCTCGCGGACCTGTCGCAGGTGTCGTTCCGGCACGGTCGGGTCGAGCGTGTCATCGGGACACTTGCCGCCCCCGACGTGGTGATCCTCGATCCGCCGCGCGCAGGTGCAGGCAAGGAGGTCGTCGCTGCGATCGCCGACGCGGCGCCTCTGCGAGTCATCCATGTCGGTTGCGACCCGGCGTCGTTCGGGCGTGATGTGGGTCTCTATCGCGCACAAGGATTCGAGCTGGCGGACCTGCGCGCGTTCGCTGCATTCCCGTCGACGCACCACGTGGAGTGCCTCGCGCTGTTCACGCGCTGACGTCCTCCCTGGGCGGCAATGCAGGGTGTCCGATTCGCGAAGTAATTGCTTGCGGCATGCAACTAACTGTATAGTTGCATGCCGCAAGCAATTGATTTCGTAATTTTCGGAGGTCCGCGTTGACTGCTGTTCAACCCGACACGGTGCACGCGCTCGCCGACTCGATTTTCCTGTTCGGCCGAACCCTGCGTGCCGCGCTGACGCGGAGCGAGCCGGATCTGCTCCCCAATGCGCTCGCAGGCGTGCTCTTCCTTCTGGCCCGCACGGGGCAGTGTCGACCGAGCGTGCTGGCTGCCGAAATGCACCTCGGTCAGTCATCTCTCAGTCGGCACATCGGTGAGCTCGTCGACCGTGGGTTCATACGTCGGGATCCCGATCCCGACGACAAACGGGCACACCTCGTGACCTGTTCGCCGGAAGGGCTCGACATGCTCGCAGCCATTCGCGCTCGACGTACCGAGCGGCTGGCTGCTCAACTCGACGACTGGAGCGAGGCGCAGGTTGCCGACGCTCTCGATGTCGTCGCCAGGCTCGACGCAGCCCTGAGTCCCATCGCCGCCGCAGACGCGGCCACCACGACCGATCTCCAAAGGACATGTTCATGAGTACTACCGCCGTCACGGACGGAGCTTCGACGCCGCCCGGTCCCGGTCAGGATGCCGAGTCGCTGTTGACCCATCGCGAGATCCTCACGGTCCTCGCAGGCCTTCTCGCCGCATTGTTCACCGCGCTGCTCAGCAGCACGATCGTCTCGACCGCCCTGCCGACGATCATCGCCGACCTGCAGGGAACCCAGACCCAGTACGCCTGGGTGATCACCACGGCGTTGCTCGCGAACGCTGCGTCCACCCCGATCTGGGGCAAGCTGTCCGACCTGTTCAACAAGAAGCTCCTCGTCCAGCTGTCGATCCTGATCTTCGTCGGCGGTTCGGTGCTGGCCGGCCTAGCACAGGACGTCACCGTGCTCCTCGGTGCCCGAGTCATCCAGGGCATCGGAATGGGCGGTCTGACCGCGCTGGTCGTGGCGATCATCGGCAGCATCATCCCGCCGCGTGAACGCGGTCGCTACTCCGGTTACATGGGTGCAGTGATGGCTGTCGCCATGTCGGGGGGACCGGTGCTCGGTGGCGTGATCGTCGACAGCCCGCTCGGGTGGCGCTGGTGCTTCTACGTGTGCGTCCCACTCGCGGTCATCGCGCTGGTGCTCCTGCAGCGCACCCTGAAGATCGCGACGGAGCGCAAGACGAATGTGAAGATCGACTGGTTCGGTGCGACCTTGATCACCGCCGGTGTGAGTGTCCTGCTCATCTGGGTGTCGTTCGCAGGCAAGGAGGGCTACTACGAGTGGTTCTCCCTCGAGTCCGGCGCCTACGTCGTCGCAGGCTTGGCGTTGCTCGCCGCCACCGTGTTCGTGGAGTCGAAGGTTGCAGATCCGATCATCCCGCTGAAGATCGTCACCGAACGTACGACCGCGCTGGCGATCATCGCATCGATCGCCGTCGGAGTCGGCCTGTTCGGTGCCACCACGTTCCTCACCCAGTACTTCCAGACGGCTCGCAGCTTCAGCCCGACCGCTGCGGGTCTGCTCACAATCCCGATGGTCGCGGGCACGCTGGTGTCGTCGACCCTGTCGGGACAGCTGATCACCCGGTTCGGTCAGTGGAAGCCGTTCATCGTCGGTGGGGCTGTGCTCCAGTTCGTCGGGTTCGCGCTCCTCGGCACCATCGATCACACCACCTCACTCGTCGTCATCGGCATCTACATCGCGATCGTGGGCCTCGGCACCGGCATGCTGATGCAGAACCTGGTGCTTGCAGTGCAGAACACCGTGAGCGTGAAGAACATCGGCGCAGCGAGCAGCTCGGTCGCGTTCTTCCGCACGTTCGGCGGCGCCATCGGTGTGTCGATCCTGGGTTCGATCCTGGCGGCCCGTGTCTCCACTCTCTCCGCCGACGGATTCGCGAAGCTCGGAATCGACGCCTCGGCGTCGGGTGGGGGCAGTGCCAATCTGGATCTCGACGCGCTCCCCGCACCGGTCGCGGAGGTCGTGCATACGGCCTACGGAGACGCCACAGGTACGCTCTTCCTCGTAGCCGCCGGGTTCGCACTGATTACTCTGGTGGCAGTGGTGCTCATCCCGAACCGTGAGCTGCGCACCACGATCGACCTCGTCGACGAGGAGCCCGCGACCGAACGTCGTGCCCCGGCCGCCGAAGTGTGAGGAGGCATCGGCGAGGCGCACATGTGTCGCCCGACCTGTGCGTCTCGTGGATGTGAGTGATGTGACGGTCAGAACCGTGCCGCCGCTCCGTAGAATGCAGTAACTGCTCGCGCACCGCCGCGGGAATCACGATCCGGAGGGAGCTAGATCAGTTGGGTGTCCTGTCCCGCATCCAGTCACCCGACGATGTGCGTCGTCTCTCGCCGAGTGAGGTCACGCAACTCGCAGGTGAGATCCGAGGCTTCCTCGTCGAGAAGGTGGCGGCAACCGGGGGACACCTCGGCCCCAACCTCGGTGTCGTCGAGCTGACGCTCGCACTCCATCGCGTGTTCGACTCGCCGCACGACCCGATCCTGTTCGACACCGGTCATCAGGCCTACGTCCACAAGATTCTCACTGGTCGCAAGGACGACTTCGACACGCTGCGGCAGCGCGGTGGCCTGTCCGGGTACCCGTGCCGGGCCGAAAGCGAGCACGACTGGATCGAGTCGTCGCACGCGTCCGCCGCGCTGTCCTACGCCGATGGTCTCGCCAAGGCATACGAACTCGGTGGTCAGGACCGCACGGTCGTCGCAGTGGTCGGAGACGGAGCCCTCACCGGCGGAATGTGCTGGGAAGCGCTCAACAACATCGCCGCCGGCAGCACGCGCTCGCTGGTGATGGTGGTCAACGACAACGGCCGTTCGTACGCGCCGACGATCGGTGGTCTCGCCGAGCACTTGGCGGCGCTGCGTCTACGGCCCGGCTACGAGCGTGCGCTCGACAACGGTCGCCGCATGGTCAAGAAGATCCCGTGGCTCGGCGCCGCGGCCTACTCCGTGCTGCACGGGATGAAAAGCGGGATCAAGGATGCGGTGAGCCCGCAGGTGCTGTTCACTGATCTCGGGATCAAGTACCTCGGGCCGGTCGACGGCCACGACGAACCGGCCCTCGAAGCTGCTCTGCGCCGCGCGAAGGCGTACGGCGGACCTGTGATCGTGCACGCGGTCACCAGGAAGGGCGCGGGGTACGCGCCGGCCGAGAATCATGAGGCCGACCAGATGCACGCTACCGGAGTGATGGACCCGCGCACAGGACGCGCCACCTCGTCGTCGAAACCGGACTGGACGTCCGTGTTCGCGGAGGAACTCATCGCGCGTGCCGAATCCCGCGAAGACATCGTCGCGATCACCGCCGCGATGGCCGGTCCGACCGGGCTTGCGAAGTTCGGTGACCGATTCCCCGACCGGACCTTCGACGTGGGGATCGCCGAGCAACACGCGGTGACCTCCGCGGCAGGTCTGGCCCTCGGTGGTATGCACCCCGTCGTCGCTGTGTATTCGACGTTCCTCAATCGGGCGTTCGATCAGCTGCTCATGGACGTGGCACTGCTGAAGCAACCCGTAACGCTCGTTCTCGATCGAGCCGGGATCACGGGCACGGACGGCGCGAGCCACAACGGCATGTGGGACATGTCGCTTCTCGGCATCGTGCCCGGCATCCGCGTGGCAGCGCCGCGCGACGGCGCCACCCTCCGCGAAGAGCTCGGTGAAGCCCTCGCTGTCGACGACGGACCGACCGTCCTCCGCTTCCCGAAGGGCGCTGTCGGAGACGACCTCCCGGCGATCGAACGCCTCGACGGCACGGTCGATGTGCTGCGGATGCCGGAGACGCGGAGGGGCGACGTCCTGCTCGTCGCGGTCGGAGCATTCGCATCCCTGGCGCTCGACGCGGCCGACCGCCTGGCCAAGCAGGGCATCACTGCTGCCGTGGTCGACCCGCGGTGGGTGCTCCCGGTACCCGACGCGATGATCGACCTCGCGGTCGGATTCCGGCTCGTCGTCACCGTCGAAGACGGTGGAGTGCACGGTGGAGTGGGATCGGCGGTGTCCTCGGCCTTGCGCAACAACGACATCGATGTGCCTGCCCGTGACCTCGCGGTGCCCCAGCAGTTCCTCGACCATGCCTCACGCGGCGAGATCCACCAGCAGCTCGGCCTGACCGCGCAGGATGTTGCGCGTCAGGTCACGGGCTGGGTGGTGGGCCTCGACGGCAGTGATGCCTCGGAGACGATCGCGCAACGCTGAGCCGGCGGATCGCGTACTGCGGTGTCAGGTGTGCATGTCCTCGAGTTCCATGCCTTTGGTCTCCGGGATCTTCGACTTGACGAAGAAGAACGACAGCAGCGCGAAGAACGCGAACAGACCGTAGAGGAACCACAACCCGACCGACTCCGTGAGAGGCGGGAAGGCCAGGGTGACGGTGAAGTTCGCGATCCAGTTGGCGGCGGTACTCAGACCGAGTGCCAGCGCTCGCATCCGGTTCGGGAACATCTCGCCGAGCATCACCCACATGATCGGACCCCAGGTGGCGGCGAAGAAGACCACGAACGCGTTCGCGCCGATGAGTGCCACCGTGCCCCACGGAGCCGGGAGCTGTAGGTCGTCGCCGCTCCCGGTCGCCTGCGAGAACGCGACGGCGGCGAGAAGAAGGCTGACGAACATGCCGATCGACCCCACCATGAGCAGAGGTCGCCGCCCGATCTTGTCGACGAACAGAATCGCCACGAACGTCATGACGACGTTGATGACCGCGGTGATCACGGACGTCGTGAACGACTGGTTCTCACTGAACCCCACCGACTTCCACAGCGTCGTCGAGTAGTAGAAGATCGCGTTGATACCGACGAACTGCTGGAAGATCGCCATCGTGATGCCGACCCACACCAGGGACTGCAATCCGAAGACCGGGCCGCGGATGTCGTCCCACGACCGCGCCGTCTCGCGGCGCAGCGTCAGCCGGATCTCGGCGACACGTTCGTCCGGGTGGAGATCTCCGGTGACGTCGGCGAGAACCCGGGCGGCTTCCTCGTCGAGGTCTTTGCCGACCAGGAAGCGCGGGGACTCCGGGATCATCAGCGCCAGTACACCGTAGACGAGGGCGGGGACCACGCCCACGAGGAACATCCACCGCCACGCCTCCAGGTTCCACCACAGTTCGTTCGAGGCGCCGCCCGCGGCATTCTGCAGGATCGCGTCGGACAGCAGTGCGGCGAAGATACCCAGTGTGATGGCGAGCTGTTGTAGCGACGCCAGGCTGCCTCGGTAACGCGCCGGTGCGATCTCCGAGATGTAGGTCGGTGCGATGACGGACGCGATGCCGATGCCGAGGCCGCCGAGGACACGCCACAACATCAGGTCCGGCACGCTGAACGCGAGCCCCGAACCGATCGACGAGATCGTGAACAGTGCCGAGCCGAGCAACATGACCTTCTTGCGGCCCCAACGATCGGCGAGCTGGCCGGCGAACCAGGCACCCGCGGCACATCCGAGCAGCGCGATGGCGACGGCGAATCCTGTGAAGAACGACCCGAGCTCGAAATGTCCTTGGATGGAATCGACGGCTCCGTTGATGACCGAGCTGTCGAAACCGAAGAGGAATCCGCCGACCGCGGCGGCAACAGTGACCGCGATGACCTTGGCGGCGTGCCCGCCCGAGGGCTGAGTCATGTCCACCTGCTCTCTATGAGGTACCGATACGCGAAGCAGCTGTACTGCGCTGCGACAACTCGAAATTCCCGAATCGTCGTCACGGACAAACCGAATTCACGCTACGCCGTCGGCACCCTCCACGAGGGCGGATCGAAGAACGAGGGCGTGCCACCGACAGGTGACACGCCCTCGTTCTCGTGGATCGGAAACGTCACGACACGCTGGCGACTCCCGGTGCCAGGAAACGCTGTCCGTTGACCGCGTCGGACGCACCGGTGCGATCGAGGTACGGGGTGATCCCGCCGTTCCAGAACGCGAACCCGCCACCGAGGATCAGGCACAGATCGATGTCCTCGGCAGCCGCGACCACACCCTCGTCGAGCATGATGCGGATCTCCTCGGCGAACGCACGGCGAGTGCGGTCGAGTACCTCGTCGGCGGTCGACGGAGTGTCTCCCTGCGGCCACAATGCAGAGACCTCGGGATCGACGACCTGCTTGCCGCCCTCGTAGGACCACACACCGGGCTTATTCGCCGCGACGAGCGCTTCGAGTCCGGGGGAGGAGACGAAGCGATCCGGGTACGCGGCCTGGAGCGTCTCACCGGTGTGCAGCGCGATGGCAGGGCCGACGAGTGCGAGCAGCGTGAACGGCGACATCGGCATGCCCAACGCACCGACGGCATTGTCCGCCACCTCGAACGGGGTGCCCTCGTCCACCGCGGTCATGACCTCACCGAGCGTGCGGGTGACGAGACGGTTGAACACGAAACCGGGCTTGTCGCCGCACAACACCGCAGACTTCTTCAACGACTTCGCAGTGGCGAACGCCGTTGCGAGGGTCGCATCGTCGGTCTCGACGCCCTTGATCACCTCGAGCAGCGGCAGGACCGCGACCGGGTTGAAGAAGTGGAAGCCCACGACCCGCTCCGGGTGCTGCAGATCCGCGGCCATCTCCGTGATCGACAGCGACGAGGTGTTGGTCGCGAGAATCGTCTCGGGCGAGACGTGCTGCTCGAGTTCGGCGAACACGTTCTTCTTGACGTCCATGTTCTCGAAGACGGCTTCGATGACGAAGTCCGTCGTCGAGAAGGCCGCCTTGTCGAGAGAGCCGGACACGAGAGCCTTGAGACGATTCGCCGCGTCCGGGGACAGACGGCCTTTGCCCTGCAGCGTGTCGATCTCGGTGTGCACATAGCCCACGCCCTTGTCGATGCGCTCCTGATCGATGTCGGTGAGGATCACCGGCACCTTCAACTGCCGCACGAACAGCAACGCGAGCTGACTGGCCATCAGTCCGGCACCGACGATGCCCACACCGGTGATCTTCCGGGCGAGCGACTTGTCCGGAGCACCGGCCGGACGCTTGGCGCGCTTGTTGACGAGATCGAACGAGTACAGGCCCGCGCGCAGCTCATCGGTCAGCAGCAGGTCCGCGAGTGCTTCGTCCTCGGCAGCGAAACCCTTGTCGAGCGACGCGGAGTCCGAGATGTCCGTGCCGCGGGCGAGTTCGAGCAGCTCGATCGCGCGCAGGGCAGCGGGAGCGAAACCGCGGGTCTTGCCGTCGACGAGGGCCTTCGCCCGGGCGATCGCCGCATCCCAGCCGGCGCCGCGGTCGATCTCGGGGCGTGCCGGCGTGATCTCGCCGTTGATGACCTTCGTGGCCCAGGCGAGTGACTGCTCGAGGAAGTCCGCCGAGCCGAAGACCTCGTCGGCGTAGCCGAGCTTCTTCGCCTGCGCTGCGCGGATGGTGCGCCCGTTGTTGAGCGGGTTCTCGAGGATGAGCGTGACCGCGTGCTCCGGACCGATGATGTTCGGCAGCAACTGGGTGCCGCCCCATCCGGGGACGAGGCCCAGCATGGTCTCGGGCAGGCCCAGGGCCGGAACATTGTCCGCGACGGTGCGGTAGTGCGCGTGCAGACCCACTTCGAGTCCGCCGCCGAGCGCCAGACCGTTGACGAACGCGAACGTCGGGATCGACGACTCGCGTAGCTTCCTGAACACGTCGTGGCCGAGCGTGCCGAGCTCGACGCCCTGCGCGTGCTCGGTGACTGCGGGAACACCCTTGAGGTCGGCGCCGGCAGCGAAGATGAACGGCTTGCCGGTGATGGCGACGGCGGCGGGGTTCGCGGCGAACGCCTCGTCGAGGGCAGCGCCGAACGCGGTCAGGCCGGCGGGGCCGAACGAGTTCGGCTTGGTGTGGTCGAACCCGTTGTCGAGGGTGACCAGGGCGATCTGCCCGTCGAGGCCGGGAACGGACACGAATCTGGTGTAGGCGTTCGTCACGACCTCGTCGGCGAACAGGGACGAAAGATCGGTCATGACTATTTGTCTCCCTCGAAGTTCGGGTTCTCCCAGATCACGGTGCCGCCCATGCCGAGACCGATGCACATGGTGGTCAGTCCGTAGCGCACCTCGGGATGCTGCGCGAACTGGTGGGAGAGTTGGGTCATCAGGCGTACACCCGACGATGCGAGCGGGTGGCCGCACGCGATCGCGCCGCCCCACTGGTTGACGCGGGGGTCGTCGTCGGCGATGCCGTAGTGCTCGAGGAAGGCGAGCACCTGCACGGCGAACGCCTCGTTGATCTCGAACAGGCCGATGTCGTCGATGCTCAGGCCGGTGCGGGCCAGAACCTTCTCGGTCGCAGGAACGGGGCCGATGCCCATGACGGCGGGGTCGACACCCTGGAACGCGAAGCCGACCATGCGCATGCCGATCGGCAGGCCGAGTTCGCGCGCGGTGTCCTCTCCGGCGAGGATCGCGGCGGTGGCGCCGTCGTTGAGACCGGCGGCGTTACCCGCGGTGATCCGACCGGCGGGCCGGAACGGGGTCTTGAGCTTCGCGAGATCCTCGATCGTGGTCCCGGGGCGGGGCGGCTCGTCCTCGGTGGCCAGGCCCCAGCCCGCGCTCGAGCGGGTCGCGACGGGCACGAGGGTGTCGGCGATCCAGCCGGCTTTCTTGGCGGCGTCGTACTTGTTCTGGCTGTTCACCGCGTAGGCGTCGGTGCGGGCCTTGGTGATGCTGGGGAACCGATCGTGCAGGTTCTCGGCGGTGTTGCCCATGACGAGCGCGCTCGGGTCGACGAGTTTGTCGGCGAGGAAGCGGGGGTTGGGGTCGGCGCCCTCACCCATGGGGTGGCGGCCCATGTGCTCGACGCCGCCGGCGATGACGACGTCGTACTGGCCGAAGCCGATTCCCGATGCGGTGGTGGTCACGGCGGTCATCGCGCCGGCGCACATGCGGTCGATGGCGAAGCCCGGCACGGTTTCGGGAAGCCCGGCGAGGATCGCGGAGGTGCGTCCGATCGTCAGTCCCTGGTCGCCGGTTTGCGTGGTCGCCGCGACAGCGACCTCGTCGATGTGGGCGGGGTCGAGTTGGGGGTTGCGGCGCATCAGTTCCCGGATGGCCTTGACGACGAGATCGTCGGCGCGAGTGTCGGCGTAGATGCCTTTCGGGCCCGCCTTGCCGAACGGGGTACGTATGCCGTCGACGAAGACGACGTTGCGTTGGTTCGAGGTGGTGGAAGCCACGCGTTTTCCTCCCGGTGGAGCGGTGTCCTCGCCGACACGTTCCGCGGCGAGGCGATCGGACCGGGCACCGAGCGGCGACCGGACTCGGCACCACCTTACATCCTCATTACCGGTCAGTAACTTATGTGGGTGGAAGTGTCTACTGCTCGTCCGTGAGCGCCTTCGCGAGTCGGGGGACCGTGAGCTCACGCTGCCACGGACGTGCATCGCCTGCGGTGAACCTGGAGTCGATGTACTCGACCGTATCGGCGGTTGCGGGGAGATCCCAGTCCCAACACAGTCGCCGCACGAGTTCGGGGCTCACGAGATTCTCGACCGGGACCGAGACCTCCTCGCTCAACGCGGAGAGTTCGGTACGAGCGGCCGTGAGGCGGGCCGCGGCCTCAGGATGGTGGCGCGACCAGCGCGCCGCGGGAGGGGGTCCGTCGAACTGCTGTGTCAGTGGTGGAAGCTCTGAGTCGGGCAGTGCGCGGGCGCGTTCGATTGCCGAGATCCACGCCCGGGAGGAGCGGCGTTGACGCGGCCCGCCGAAGACGGGCAGCTCGCGGAGGTCTCCGATCGTCCGTGGAACGGCCTGTGCCGCTGCGACGATCGCGGAATCCGGAAGGATCCGTCCGGGGGCGATGTCGCGACGGGCGGCGATTTCGTCTCGCGTCGACCACAATTCACGAACGATCGCAAGCTTGCGGGCATTCTTCATCGCGTGGATCCCTGAGGTGCGACGCCACCGCTCGGGCTTCGGCTTCGGCGGGCCCGAGAGCCGGATGTGCTCGAATTCCTGTGCAGCCCAATCTGATTTGCCCTGCCTGTCCAATTCGGCCGCCATCTCGGCGCGGAGCTCGACGAGGATCTCGACGTCGAGCGCCGCATAGTTGAGCCACGAGTCGGGCAGCGGGCGTTTCGACCAGTCGGCGGCGCCGTGTCCCTTCTTCAGCTCGAGGCCGAGTGTCTGCGCGACGATTGCGGCCAGCCCGACCCGTGGGAACCCCGCGAGCCGCCCGGCAAGTTCGGTGTCGTAGAGCGCCGCCGGACGCAGGCCGAGTTCCTCCAGCCCCGGCAGATCCTGATCGGCGGAATGCAGAACCCACTCGAGTTCGTTGATCACCGAAGCGAGAGACCCGAGATCCGCGGCGGTCGGGATCGGATCGAGTAGGACGGTGCCCGCACCGTCACGGCGGAGTTGGATGAGATACGCGCGGGCGGAATACCGATAACCCGAGGCACGTTCGGCGTCGACTGCGAGAGGACCGTGGCCGCGCGCGATCAGTGCGGCGGCCTCCTCGGCGCCGGCCGCCGTGGTGACGACATCGGGGACACCGTCGCGCGGGGCCAGCAACGGCTCGCTGGCCGCAGCGGGGACGTCGTCCGAGGGGATCGGGTCGTGATCGTTTCCTGCCGACATGGCGGTGACTCTATCGCTGCAAGCGGGCGACCCCGACCGGTGGCAGCCCCGCCGCATACGCGAGGACCTCGCAGAACGCCTCGACGTGAGGCGCGAGAACCTCCGAGGTCGGCGTCCATGACGCACGCAATTCCAGCTGATGTGCGCGCGCCGGTCCCGCGATATCACCGAAACGCACCGAACTCGTCGAGGTCACTGTGCCCCCGAGCGCGGTGAGAGGTTGCTCATGGGCCTCGAGCGCATCGACGAGCCAGCTCCACGCCACCTCGGGTAGCAGTGGGTCGGAGGCCAATGACGCGTCGACATCGGCCTGGATGTACGAGACGAGCCGGGTGGTCCCGTGCCAGGCCTCGTCGCCGTCGGGGTCGTACAACAGAATCAGCCGCCCGAATGCGTCGCCTTCCGACTCCTCCGGAACCTCGGTCTCGTCGGGATGGAGCACCTCGGCACCGAGCGCATAGCTGAACGGAGCGAGTCGCTGCGGTGGCCGGATCGGCTCGACCTCGATCTCCGGGCGCACGGTGGCCGCCTTCATCGCGGCGACAGCAGCGCGAAAACGGGCCGGCTCGGCAGGCGAGGTGGTCACGCAAGCGGACGTTAGTGCCGGTGACCGAGCACACGCGGGAGGCGCGCCGATTCCAGCGAACCGGACACGCGTGGCAGCATGGGCAGCGACCCGTGCCTTTCGGAAGAACGAGGATCGATGACCGGCTTGGAGAACACGAACGTCGGCTCCACTGCGGCCACGCAGTACCCCACACGGCGGGCTCTCCCGCACGCTCCGCTGCTCGCCGCGGCGCGCGGCGAGCAACCGGCACACCGGCCGGTGTGGTTCATGCGTCAGGCGGGCCGCTCGCTGCCGGAATACCGCGAGATCCGAGCGGGTATCGGCATGCTCGAATCCTGCTTCGACCCTGAGCTCGTGTGCGAGATCACCCTGCAGCCTGTGCGCCGCCACAAGGTCGATGCAGCGATCCTGTTCTCCGATATCGTCGTGCCCCTCAAGGCGGCGGGCATCGACCTCGACATCGTCGCCGGGACCGGCCCCGTGGTCGCGAACCCCATCCGCACGGCTGCCGATGTGGCCGCGCTGCCGCATCTCGAGCAGGACGAGGTCGGTGCCGTCGCGCGCGCTGTGACCCTGCTGACCCGCGAACTGGGCGACACACCGCTGATCGGATTTGCCGGCGCGCCGTTCACACTCGCGTCGTACCTGGTCGAAGGCGGACCGAGCCGCAATCACGAACGCACCAAGGCACTCATGCACGCGGACCCGGAGACCTGGCACACACTGCTCGGCCGGCTCGCCGACGTCGCCATCGTCTTCCTGCGCGCGCAGCTCGAAGCGGGTGTCGACGCCGTCCAGCTCTTCGATTCGTGGGCGGGTGCCCTCTCGCTCGGCGACTACCGAGAATTCGTCATGCCGCATTCACAGCGGGTGTTCGCCGAGATCGAATCCTTCGGCGTTCCCCGAATCCACTTCGGTGTCGGAACGGGCGAACTCCTCGGCGCGATGGGAGAGGTCGGAGCGGATGTCGTGGGCGTCGACTGGCGGGTGCCGCTCGATGTCGCGGCGCAGCGTGTCGGCGCGGGCAAGGCCCTGCAGGGCAACCTCGACCCAGCGCTGCTGTTCGCAGGCCGGGACGTCGTCGACGCCGAGGTCCGTCGCGTGATCGCCTCGGCCGACCGTGCCCTCGCTGCCGGTGCGACCGGACACATCTTCAACCTCGGTCACGGTGTGCTCCCCGATACCGATCCGAGCATCCTCACCGGTGTGGTCGAGCTGGTGCATTCGCTGTGAGCGGGCCCGTCGTCGCCGTTGTCGGCGGTGGCATCACCGGGCTCGTTGCGGCATACCGGCTACGGGCCACCTTCGGCCAGGACGCCCGGATCGTGCTGCTCGAGCGGTCGGATCGGCTCGGCGGCAAACTACGTACAGTTCTGCTGGCCGGTGGTCCCGTCGACGTCGGTGCCGAGGCGTTCATCGGCAGGCGACCCGAGGTGCCCGCGCTGCTCGACGAACTCGGGCTCACCGAGCAACTCGTGCATCCTTCCGGGGCGCGCCCCCTCGTCTACGCGGGCGCGGCACTGCACCCCCTTCCTTCCGGAACATTGATGGGGATCCCCGCAGGTGCTCGGGAGCTCGACGGACTCGTCGACGACGACACCCTCGCCCGCATTGCGAGGGAGCCCGAGATCCCTCTGGACTGGGACAGCGACGGTGACATGTCGGTCGCGCAGTTGGTGGGGTCGCGATTCGGTGAGCAGGTCGTGCGCCGCAGCGTCGACCCGCTGCTCGGCGGCGTCTACTCCGGATTGTCCGACACCGCGGGAGTGCGTGCCACGGTGCCGGCCCTCGCGCGGGCCCTCGACGAGGGTGCGGCCAGCCTGACGGAGGCAGTCGCGCGTGCGCTGCCGGTTCCCTCCGGCAAACCGGTGTTCGGCACCTTGCGCGGCGGCTACGGAGTGCTCCTCGATGCGCTCGAGCAGGCGGCAGGAGCCGAGATCCATTACGGAACCACAGTGTCGAAACTGCGTCGTATCAGCGATCGCTGGTCACTCGATCCGGTCGGCGAGGTCGACGGCGTGGTACTGGCGGTACCGGCACCGGAGGCGGCGGCCCTGCTGGCCGGGTCGATCCCGGCCGCTGCGGCGCACGCCGCCGAGATTCCGCTCGCATCGTCGGTGACCGTCTCGCTCGCGTTGCCGTCGGAGGCGGCACTGCCGCAGAACTCGGGCATCCTCGTCGCGACCGGGGAGGAACTGTCGGCCAAGGCGTTCACCCTCTCCGGGCGGAAGTGGCCGCACCTCGCCGAGCGCGATGTCGCTCTCGTACGCGCGTCGTTCGGCAGGTTCGGCGACGACAGGCTCGTCGATGCACCCGACGAACAGCTGATCACCCTTGCCCGTGCCGATCTCGCGACCGTCACCGGCGTCGCCGACGAACCCGCGGCGGCCTTCGTGCAGCGGTGGTACGGCGGTCTACCCCAGTACCGGTCCGGACACACCGCGATCGTGGCGGCGTTCGAGCGGGAAATCGAGGGAATCGAAGGTCTCGCCGTGGCCGGCGCGATGCTGCACGGAGTGGGTGTCCCGGCGTGTGTCGAATCAGGCACAAAGGCCGCAGCACGGCTTGCGGCACGAATGGCAGGATGAGTGGCATGGCACGTCTCGATTTCGACAAGCTCAATTCCACACTTCGGTACGCGATGTGGTCGGTGTTCCAGGTCAGGCCGGGCGTTCTCGGTGACGACCGGACGGAGGCGATCGAGGACCTCCAGAAGTTCCTCGCCTCGTTCGAGGGCACCGACGTGATCGTTCGGGGGATCTACGACATTGCAGGGATGCGCGCCGACGCAGACTTCATGATCTGGACCCACGCGGAGCACATCGAGGATCTGCAGAAGTTCTACGCGGACTTCCGCCGCACCACGATCCTCGGGCGCGCGAGTACCGCCGTGTGGTCGAACACCGCGTTGCACCGGCCGGCGGAGTTCAACAAGAGCCACCTCCCGGCATTCATCGCGGGCGAGGAACCCGGCGACTACATCTGCGTGTACCCGTTCGTGCGGTCCTACGACTGGTACCTGCTTCCCGACGCCGAGCGCCGCAAGATGCTCGCCGATCACGGCAAGGAAGCTCGCCCGTACCCGGAAGTGCGGGCCAACACGGTCCCGGCGTTCGCGCTCGGAGACTACGAGTGGATCCTCGCGTTCGAGGCGCCCGCACTCGACCGGATCGTCGACCTGATGCGCGACCTGCGTGCCACCGAGGCACGGCGGCATGTCCGAGAGGAGACACCGTTCTTCTCGGGGCCTCGTGTCGCTCCTGAGACGCTTATCGCCTCGCTTCCCTGATGATGTCCGACGGGGCGCGGTCCTCCCATATGGCGCACTGGGGGATGTATGCGGCGGAGGCGCGTGGCGGCGAAGTCGTCGCAGTGCACCCCTTCGCCGGCGACCGCGACCCGTCACCCATCCTCGGGAACGTGCCGGGCTCGGTGCGGCACCGCGCCCGCATCGCCGGCCCGGTGGTGCGCCGCGGGTGGCTCGAGAACGGGCCAGGGCCCTCCACACGCCGTGGCAGCGACGAGTTCGTCGCCGTGTCGTGGGACGAACTGACCGAACTGCTCGCCCGTGAATTGCGACGTGTCGCGGATCGCTACGGGAATCGCTCGATCTTCGGCGGTTCCTACGGATGGTCGGCGCCCGGACGGTTCCATCACGCGCAGAGCCAGGTGCACCGTTTCCTCAAGATGTTCGGCGGATACACGCGGTCGGTGCACAGCTATTCGCTCGGTGCGACCGGTGTGGTGATGCCCCGCGTCGTCGGAACCCACTGGAAACTGTTCGCGCGCTCGACCAACTGGGATCTCATCGCGCGGCACACGGAACTGTTCGTGTGCTTCGGCGGTGTTCCCGTCAAGAACACCTCCATCAACGACGGCGGGAACAGTGACCACCCCACCCGCGATGCACTCGATCGGATGCGGGCTCGCGGGGGGCGAATCGTGTCGATCAGCCCGCTGCGTGACGACACGCACGGCGAGTGCGAGTGGCTCGCACCTCGGCCCGGCAGCGATGTCGCGATCATGCTTGCGTTGGCCTACGTCCTGGCCACCGAGGGCCTCGCCGACCGTTGCTTCCTCGACCGGTACTGCACGGGCTACGACAAGTTCGAGGACTATCTGCTGGGCCGCACGGACGGGGTCCCGAAATCGCCGCAGTGGGCCGCGGAGCTGTCGGGACTGTCCGCGCACACTTTGATCGAACTCGCACATCGAATGGCGTCCTCACGGACGTTGGTGACGGTGTCGTGGTCGCTGCAGCGAGTGCGGTACGGCGAGCAGGCTCCGTGGACCGGAATCACCTTGGCGGCCATGCTCGGACAGATCGGTGTACCGGGTGGAGGCTTCGGCCACGGGTACGGATCGATGAACGAACCGGGCACCGCGCCGGTGCCGTATCCGTTGCCCACGCTGTTCCAGGGCAACAACGACGTGGACGATTTCATCCCGGTGGCCGCGATCTCCGATCTGTTGCTGCGACCGGGGGAGAAGTTCGACTACGACGGCAAGCAGTACACGTTCCCCGACATCCGGCTCGTCTACTGGGCGGGCGGAAATCCGTTCCACCACCATCAGGACATCGGTCGCCTCCGCCACGCACTGGGGCGCCCCGACACGATCGTGGTCCACGATCCGTATTGGACACCGATGGCCAAGCACGCCGACATCGTCGTGCCCTCCACCACGACCCTCGAACGCAACGACCTGACCTGCACGCGCAGCGACCCCTTGCTGGTTGCGATGCAGGCGGCGGTACCCCGATTCGAGGACGCCCGCGACGACTACGATACGTTCTCGGCGCTCGCGTACCGGCTCGGTTTCGGCGACCGGTTCACCGAGAAACGCAGCGCGCAGGAGTGGCTCGAGTATCTCTACGGGCAGTGGCGCGGATTCGTCCTCGCGGACCCCGCCAGAGTCGAGGATCCGCCCGAGTTCGACGGGTTCTGGCGTCGTGGTCACGTGCGGATGCGTACCGAGGACGATCTGACGTTGTTCGAGGAGTTTCGCGACGACCCGCAACGCGACCCGCTGCGGACCCCGAGCGGCCGCATCGAGATCTTCTCCGCGGACATCGACGGGTTCGGCTACGAGGACTGCGCCGGCCATCCGAAGTGGTACGAGCCGGAGGAGTGGCTCGGAGGCGCACGTGCCGAGCAGTTCCCGCTGCACCTGATCGCGAATCAGCCGCGCACCCGACTCCACGGCCAGCTCGACCACGGTGCGGTCAGCCAGGCCTCGAAAATTCGGGGGCGCGAGCCGATCCGGATGCATCCCGGCGACGCCGCAGCGCGCAACCTCTCGGAAGGTGATGTGGTGCGGGTGTTCAACGACCGTGGTGCCTGCCTCGCCGGGGTGGTACTCGACGACGGGGTGCTGCGCGGCGTCGTCCAGCTCTCGACCGGTGCGTGGTACGACCCCGTCGACCCGCAGGACCCCGGGTCGATGTGTGTGCACGGAAACCCGAACGTGCTCACCGCCGACGTGGGGACCTCGCGCCTGTCGCACGGCTGCACCGGGCAGCACGTGCTCGTCGAGATCGAGCACTTCGACGGTGAACTCCCACCGATTCGGGCATACGACCCACCGACCATCCGGCGTCGTCTGTGAAACACGTCACTATTCGAGTGATGTCGCAGTAGTCTGAATACTCATGAAGCGCCGTGCGGTAAGCGATCGTCGTCTGCGGGCTGCCGGCGCCGCAGTCGCAGTGGTTCTGTTCGCCGGTGCATGCGCGGATTCGGGGGACGACACATCCTCCGCCACATCGGCAACGGAAACGGCGACGGCCACGACATCGGGTTCCGAAGCGCCCGCGGCCGGGACCCCGAGCCCGGTGGATCAAGCCGAATTGCAGTCCGCGCTCGAGTCGGGCGCGCAGGAATTCCTCCTACCCGGAGCGGTCGCGCTGCTGCGCACGCCGTCGGGCACGATCACCGCGACCTACGGAACCACCGAGCGTGATGGAGGCGATCCGGTCTCTCTCGACGATCACATCCGCATCGGCTCCAATACGAAGACCTGGACGGCGACCGTCATCCTCCAGATGGTGTCCGAGGGTGCACTGTCGCTGTCGGATCCGGTGTCGGAACACCGGCCCGATGTCCCGAACGGCGAGAACATCACCATCGAACAGCTTCTGAACATGAGGTCGGGCCTGTACAACTACAGCGAGACCCCGGAACTCAATGAGGCACTCGACAATGATCCGGAGCGGGTCTGGGAGCCCGATGAACTGCTCGCACTCGCCTACGCCCACCCGCCGTATTTCCCGCCGGGGGAGGGCTACCACTACTCGAACACCAACTACATCCTGCTCGGCCTGATCGCAGAACAGCTCGATGGCCAGCCGTTGTCGGATATCTTCGACGAACGGATCTTCCGGACGACCAGGATGACGAATTCGTCGTTCCCGGACGCTACCGAGGTGGCGCTCCCCACGCCCTATTCTCACGGCTACTTCTTCGGCACCAACATGCTCACCCTCACCGATCCTGCTCTGCCCGAGGAAATGCAGACCGAAGCCGAAAACGGAACCCTTGCCCCCACGGACGTCACGAACACCGATCCGTCGTGGGCGTGGGCCGCCGGGGCGGGTATCGCGACTGCGAACGACCTGGCGACCTGGGTCGAGGCGCTCACCGACGGTTCGGTACTCGATGTGGACCTGCAACGACAGCGGATGGACAGCATCCTCCCGACCGACCCGTCCGTGCCCGACTCGGCAGGCTACGGCTGGGGGATCGCCAAGATGGGACCGATGTACGGGCACACCGGCGAACTGCCCGGATACAACTCGTTCATGGGATCGGATCCTGAGAACGGCATCACGCTCGTTGTCTGGGCAAACTTGGCGCCCGGCGTCGACGGCCGTGATCCGGCCTCTACGATCGCTAAGGGCTTGATCGACGGAATGTACGCCGACTGAGAGCAGCTCGGTGTCGGCACCGAGTATCAGACTTCCATTCGTCTGTTGTCAGCCACCGTTGTTAGCCTTTCGAGGTATGGGCACGACTTCGTTCGACGCCGTCCTGTTCGACTTCTCCGGCACGCTGTTCAGGCTGGAAGAGGACGACAGCTGGATGGAGCAGATCACCGACAACGCTGGTGCACAGTTCGATGTGCACCAGCAGGCCGAATTGATGCGACGCCTCACGGCCCCGACCGGGCAACCTGTCGAGATGGACGCCGAAGAGCATCACGCCTGGACCAATCGTGACCGCGACCCGGCGTGGCATCGGGAGGCCTATCTCACGGTGCTGAGGAAGTCCGGTGTCGCCGACCCACAGCAGGCCCAGAATTTGTACGCGAAGGTGACGGACCCGGCCTGCTGGACCGTATATCCCGACACGGTCCCGGTGATCGAGGCTCTGTCGGGCGAGGGCTACCGAATCGGGGTGCTCAGCAACATTGCCTTCGACATCCGGCCGGCCTTCGCCGTACTCGGTGTCGACGATCTCGTCTCGGCGTTCACGTTGTCGTTCGAAGTGGGGGCTGTCAAACCGGAACCGGAGATCTTCCGGTACGCCGTCGAGACGCTGGGAGTCGATCCCACTCGCACCCTCATGATCGGCGACAGTGAGAAGGCCGACGGTGCCGCCCGCAAGATCGGATGCTCGTTCGAGCTCGTCGAACCTCGTCCCACCGCCGAACGACCCGATGCATTGTGGAGAGCACTGTCGGCCGCAGGCATCAGGCCTTCGGAACCAGGCGCAGGGAAATCGAGTTGATGCAGTACCGCTGATCGGTGGGCGTCGGATAGCCCTCACCCTCGAACACGTGGCCCATGTGGCTGTGGCACGACGCGCACAGAACCTCGACCCGCCGCATTCCGAGGCTGTCGTCGGCACGCAGGATCACGGCGTCGGACTCGGACGGATCGAAGAACGACGGCCAGCCACAGTGGGAATGGAACTTCTCCGAGCTTCGGAACAACTCCGCACCACACGCGCGGCACTCGTAGACGCCCTCGGTTTCGGTATCGGTGTATTCGCCGGTGTGCGGACGTTCGGTACCCGCCTGGCGCAGCACCGCGTACTCGGCCGGGGTCAGCTTGGCGCGCCACTCGTCGTCGCTGAGCGTGACCTTCGGTGCGGGTTCCGATCGGGGGGTGCTAGTCATGGTATCCACGCTAGCGGTGCGCGAGTGACTGTGCCATCAAGTGGGTGCGGCCACGAGGCGGATGACGAGGCGTCAGGTCAACGTGTTGTGGTTTCGTGCTCCGGTTCCTGGTCCGGCTTCGACCGGGCCATGGTCTCCGACTCGGCCGAACGCAACAGGTGCGACGGTTCGATACCACCGTCGAGACGACCCTCTCGGCGCGCGGCCAGATAGCGGTCGAAGAGGACTGCGAAGACCACGATGAGCAGCAGGGACCAGCCGAACGTCGTCTTCATGTACTCGGCCGCACGACCGGCCTCGACCCAACGTCCGGACAGCCATGAGTCGTAGCTGAGGAAACCGTAGACGGCGAGCCATGCCGGCCAGTTACGCATGACCGAGTTCGGAAGCAAGACGGTCATGAGCAGTGGGAACAGCATCATCGAGTAGTACATCTGGCCGAGCGAGCTGAGCAGGAACGATGCACCCAGAAGCACGCCGGTGCTCGTGCACACGAAGAACAGTTCGTCGTCGCGGCAGTAGCGGTACAGCAGCCACATCGACGCCACGAACATCAGCCCGAGCACGACCCGCAGACCCGCGACGAGCCAGCCCGGCAGTCCGTAATACATGCCGTTGCCGACGATCGCGCTGTTGAAGTAGTCGCGCGACTCGAGCAGGTACGGCACAGTGTGCTCGACGAACTGCCATGCGTCGACCGACAACGGCCACGCGATGGCAGTCAGTGCCAAGGGAACACCGGCGGCGGTGACGAACACCTTCCACTGGCCTCGCACCAGCGGTAGCAACAGCAAGGGCGCCAGAATCGGTTTCACTGCGAAGGTGAGGCCGAGTGCAACACCCGCCCACAGGTCGCGACGTTTGAGCAACAGCGTCAGGAACGCCACCTCGCCGAGCAACACGAGGCCGTTGATGTTGGTGAAGACGAGAGTGTTGGTCACAGTCTCGGATGAGAACGCGGCCAGCACGAGGATCGGCGCGACCGGAGAATCGAGACGCAACCCGAACATCCGCAGCAGCAGATAGAGGGCAATCAGGATCGCGATCGCGTTCGCGAGGATGAACAACCACCGGGAGCGCTCGGGATCGATTACGGCAATCGGTGATATCAGCAGCGTCCCCGACGGTGGATACAGGTAGTGCGGATCCACCCAATCGAAGTTGGCGGTGTATACCGGGCGACGATTGAGGAACGCCAACGCGGCCTCGTACACTGGCTTGAAGTCGTCGGTCCGGAAGCCGTTGACAGCTTTGATGACGACCCGATGCAACACCGTCAGTACGGCCAATGGCCATACGACGCACTTGACCACTTCCGCTGTGGTGCGGGCGGTGCGAGGCTCGAGACTGCTGAGGAACACTACGGCACGGTACACCGCAATCGGACCGAACCACGCATCCAGGGACTCTGCAGGCTGCGATCAGGCCGGGCAGAGGCTCCCGTTCGGTGGAAGCACACCATCGGCCACATATGCCTCGGCGCGGCTCTGGGCACACGTCGAATGGAGTGTCGCCGAGTATCCGGCGCCCTGCCATGCCAGAGCCGTCCATCGGATACCGCTCGCAGTCAGTGCTCCTGTGACCGATTCCAAGCCGGCGTTTCCGACGATCGGATCTGCGGCCGCACTGGTGACGAGCACCGGTACGTCGAGGGCTGCCGGGAGCGGCGGCGGCGCCATGCTCGGCCACGCCGCACACGACGTCGCCGCGACGGCGGCATCTCCACCGAACAACGGATACGACGTGGACCAGATCTTCTGTAGTTCAACGGCGCGCATCGCGGTCGGCCATCGCTGCCCGTCGCTGCATTGCGACACCCACTGGCCGTCCGTCGACAGCATCGCCTCGGCTGCCCCCACGGATTCGAGCAGTGGCATGACGTCGCCGTCCCGGGCGGCGGCCAGCATGTCGGACAACTCGCGGATGCGGGCCTGCAGGTCTGCGCGGGGTGTACCCAGGAAGGCAGTGATCGCTGTCAGAAGCGCATTCGACGACACCGGCGCGAGCAGGCCATCCGCTGCGCGACCGTAGAGTTCCTCGATCGCTCCGCGAGGATCCGGCCCCAGTGAGCACTCCAGGGCAGCACATCGGCGAGAGAATTCGTCGACGGCGGCCTCCGCCCCTCGCGCACTGGATTCGGCGAGTAATTCGGCGTCCGCGGTCGCTGCGGAGGGTGAGTCCAGGATCAGCCGCCCGACACCACCCGGATAGGCGGCTGCGTATGCCAGCGCGACGGTCGCGCCGTTGCCGATACCGAGCAGACCCAACCGGTCGACATCCCAGGCGCGGCGCAGCTGCTCGATATCGCTGGCGGCATGCGATGCACCGAACATCAGTTGCTGCGGTTGCAGGTAGTCGGTGCACGAGATGGTCGCCTGTCGACCGAGTTCGGCGACGCGATCGGACGCATCTCCGCTGCGACCGAATTGCCCGAGGTCTGCGAGGGCACGGCGATCGGCCCCGAAGATGCAGTCGATCTCCTGGGACATCCCGAGCCCGCGACGGTCGACAGCGACCAGCGGGCGGGCGGTCAGGATCGCCGACATCGGGCCGGTCGCGAGTGCGGCGAGCGCCCGGCTCGACGGAAGATCGGAGCCGGTCGTCACGACCAGTGGCGCGACGTCGTCGGGAGTATCGGCGATCCGCGCCCGGAGTACTCCGAGCGGGAACGATCCGGGTACCGCGCCCGTGACGTCGATCGGTGTGGGAACTTGTGCACATTCGAGAACAAGCCCGGTCGGGCCTGGTGGCAGTCCGAAACCGCCGATCGTTTCGGCCGTGCAGTCGCGCCAGGCGAGGTCGCTCGGCGGTACCGGAAGTTCGGTGGCGCCCGGGTCGCTCTCTTCGGGCTCGGCCGGTTGCTCGCCTCCCACGTCCTGGACGACCGCCACGTCGGGACGGATCGAGGGACCCGCTCCGCATGCGGCCACCACCGACGCAACTGCGAGCCAACACACAGCGAGCACCCCGGTTCTGCGCATGCGGACAGCCTGCCAGGTGCGCGTAGCTGCGGTGTGCACCGGTGCGCCCAGAAGGGGACGAGGTGTACCCCTGTCATGCTCCGATGCGGTGAACTCACTGTGAACGGCCTGTGAAGTAGATCCCATTACCCCGTCCTGTGCTGGATGTGCCATTCGCCGCCACTATCCTGGTGTGATGCACGAACGTCTCGTCGACCGGAATCCGGTGGTGCCCGCAGACCAACTGGTGGCGCAAATGGTGCCGCCCGCGATGTTCGACGAGGTGAGTTTCGCGTCGTACATCCCGGATCCTGAGGAGCCCAGCCAGGCAGCTGCCGTGGCCGCAGCCGAGGCGTTCGTCGGGAAGGTCGGGAAGATCCGCAGTGGTAAGCGCGGGCTGTTCGGCCGCAAGGCGCCGTCCACGGGTGCCGGTCTGTACCTCGACGGCGGGTTCGGTGTCGGCAAGACGCACCTCCTCGCCTCGATCTTCCACAGTGCCCCTTCGCCCAAGGCATTCGGCACGTTCGTCGAACTCACCCACGTCGTCGGTGCCCTCGGCTTCAACAAGGCCGTCGAGGAACTGTCGAGTCACAGCGTGCTGTGCATCGACGAGTTCGAACTGGACGATCCCGGCGACACCATGCTCGTGTCCCGGCTGCTGACCGAGCTGTCGGCACGTGGGGTCTCGATCGTTGCCACCTCGAACACCCTTCCCGGTCAGCTCGGCGAGGGCCGGTTCGCGGCGCAGGACTTCCTCCGCGAGATCAAGAAGCTCGGCTCCATCTTCGAGACACTCCGCGTCGACGGCCCCGACTACCGTCACCGTGATCTTCCCCCCGCGCCCGAACCGGTCGACTCGAAGGTCCTCGTCGAACGAGCCAACGAGGTTCCCGGCGCGACGCTCGACGATTTCGACGAGTTGTGCGCCCACCTCAGCACGCTGCACCCCTCGCGCTACGGAAAACTGGTCGAGGGTGTGAGCGCGGTGTTCCTCAACGGTGTCCACCCGGCACAGGATCAGTCCGTTGCCCTGCGACTGGTGGTCCTCGCCGACCGTCTCTACGACGCGAGTATTCCCGTGACGGTGGCGGGCGCGAAGCTCGACGAGATCTTCACGCCCGAAATGGTGGCCGGTGGCTACCGTAAGAAGTATCTGCGCGCCACCTCGCGTCTGCTCGCGCTGTCGCGCTTCGAGGTTCCCGCCTGACCTCGCGGTCCGATCGACGGGCATGTCCGCAGCCCAGACTCCCGCAGTTCGGATGCCTCTGCAAGTCTGATGATGTGACTGCAACCGTGATGCAGCGCGCCCTACAGGGTGCGCTGCATCACGTGGTCGTCGTGGATCTGCGACCCCACCGTGAACGTGCGCTCACCGACGACGTCGAACCCTTCCTTCGCGTAGAAGCGACGCGCTCGCGCATTCTGCTGATTGACTCCGAGCCACAATCCGGCGTGACCGGCTGAGCGGCCGAGCTCGACGATGGCTGCCATGAGCGCTTTCGAGACCCCCGTACCGTGCCGGCCCGGGAGGACGTAGAACTTACTGATCTCGATCGCCGGGCGCGCGGTGATCATCTCGGCGATTTCCGGGTCTTCGGGAGGAGCATCGATTGCCATCAGATATCCGACGATCTCACCGTCGACGGAGGCTTTGAGAACGATCCGTGTCGGGTCCGTGAGGTACTCGCTGAATCGTTCGGCCGTGAGTGTGGCCTCGATGAAAGCGGCAACGTCCGCGCTCGTCGAATCGGGTGGGCACGCCAACGGAAATGTTGCTGCCGCCACGTCGGCGATGCTCTCGGCGTCCCAGATCCCTGCACGTTCCACGGAAATAGGTGCGGTGGTTTCTTCGAGTGGTGTCGGCATGATTCCAGTGAACCAGCCGACGAGGCTCGACGTACGCCGGCCCGGAAAGTGCCCGGATATGGCTGAACCCCAGCCTTGGATGGGGGGTCATGGCTGGGGTTCATTACCATCGGGGGGGATGGCACTTCCCACGATACATGAGGGATTCCTCAGCTTCCAAGTTGCGGCTCTGTTCGTGCGGTCACGGTTTCGTCACATGATTTCCGGTCAGAGGTTTGCACTCGTCACATCGAGGTTCTAAGGTGGGCGTCATGAAGCGCGTACTCGTAGTTCACCGCCGTAGCGGGGTCTGATTCGGACCGACCCCTCGCTGCGGGTCATTGAGCTACGTGTCGGTCCTCCCTTCTCGTGGAAGACCACCCCGATGAACGCTTTCGATTCCACTTCTTTCGATTCGGCCGCTTCCCTCGCGTCTGCTTCGTCCCGTGACCGTACCTCCGAGCGATCGTGGCGGGATCGTCTGCCCCTGCCGTTGCGGGCTGATGCTGCGGGACTGACCTGGGAACGATTCGCTGCCGTCCACGCGCCGCAGAACGGTCCGGTGCGGCTCGGTGGATGGACCGTCACTGCGCAGGCTGCGGGTCGCAGCGAATACGAGGCGACATTCGCGGTGGATGCATCGATCCACACGGCGTCGGCTGTCGCGAACGGTCCTGTGGCGGGAATGACCGCGATGCTCCACGATCTCGGAATCAATCTCGAGATCCTCTCGTTCCATCAGCGCGAACTCGGTGGAACGCGTGCGACGTTCCTCCTCTGTCGCGAGGGGGAACAGCAGAAGTGGGCCTTGGGTATGGGGCAGACTGCGACCGAATCCACCCTGCGCGCCATGATTTCCGGAGCGAATCGGCTCGACGCCGCGCGTTGACCGAGAAAGTGAAGTCCCCCTTCGGAATCCGAAGGGGGACTTCACTGTTTTCTGGTGCGCGATACTGGGATTGAACCAGTGACCTCTTCCGTGTCAGGGAAGCGCTCTCCCGCTGAGCTAATCGCGCCGGCACTGAACGCCGGTGTGGAGCGGATGACGGGATTCGAACCCGCGACCCTCACCTTGGCAAGGTGATGCGCTACCAGCTGCGCTACATCCGCATATGCACGTTGGGTGAAACTCGAATCGACCCACGTGCTGGTCGACCCTGGTGCGCGATACTGGGATTGAACCAGTGACCTCTTCCGTGTCAGGGAAGCGCTCTCCCGCTGAGCTAATCGCGCGAGGTGGAGACGGGAATCGAACCCGTGTGCACGGCTTTGCAGGCCGTTGCCTCACCACTCGGCCACTCCACCATAAAAGGTCGAGTCCAACCTCTCGAGCGGATGACGGGATTCGAACCCGCGACCCTCACCTTGGCAAGGTGATGCGCTACCAGCTGCGCTACATCCGCACTTGCACCGTGGCGTCGTGCTCTCCGTGGTGCGGTTAAAAACTTAGCCGACCATCGAGGAAACACACAAATCTGCAGGTCAGCGCAAGAAAACTCAGCCAGGACGGCGTTGGAAAGGGTGTGGGGCCGTCGTTGGGGCGGATTGAGGGGCATCGAGTGGGCCCGGAACGTGGGAGTGAACGACCGAAAGGACGGCGCGCCCGAGGTGCTGCCATCCGATGTGCCGCTCCCCGATGTTCGGAGGATCGCTGCGTCAGGCGGTCCTCTACTCGGGGGGCTGCCCTTGTGGGGCGAGGTCCCGAGAGGCCGACGTAGGAGCCCATCGGTTCGGGCGCGATACCGCGAAAAGTGGTGTGACCTGCTGATTCGTGTTCGCACGCGAGGGCATGTTAAATTTCTTTGCGTTCGAGCCGCTGCAAAGCGGAACGGTCCCGTGGCTCAGTGGAAGAGCGTCCCGTTCACACCGGGAAGGTCGCTGGTTCGATCCCAGCCGGGACCACAGGTTCGCACAAGGGCACCCTGCACAGGGTGCCCTTTTTGCGTATCTTGGCATGCAACTGTCGAGCGCAGCCGTGGCTGTGTGATCCGATGGGACGAGTGGCTCGTTGCCGGCTCGACGACAATGTGCACGTCTGCGGCCATCGAAGTCCGTATGGGCGATGCAGGTGCAGACCGCGGTGGTTCGAGGAGGATTCGTCAGATGAGTGTCGCAGACGGTGCATGGCCCGCAGTGGGGACGACAGGTGCCCGCTTCGGGTCCAGGCGTCCACGCCACCGCACGAAGCGGGACGATCTTGTATATTCGCCCTCTGAAGAGGGGGAGCGGTCGTCGGAGTGGGACGCTGCTGTGACACCGGCGTCGGCCGAGGGGGCGGAGCCGACTACCGGAGGTCAGGTGGCTGCCGGTGAGGTGGTGCGCCGGGACTCGCGCACGATGGATCGGACGTTCGACGGCACTGTGTACGAAAGCACTGGGGGAGTCGGGAAATTGGAAGATCACACATCATCGTTCGTGAGGCCGTTCGTCCGTATCGGTGGCCGTACCCGGGCCGAAGTGGACCTGCCGCTCGAGGCGCTGGTGTCCACGGTCCCGTCGTCGACGAGCATGATGGCCGGCAAGTTCGCGGAGGAGCACCGTGTGGTCGTCGGCCTGTGTGGACAACCGCGCTCGACCATGGAGGTGGCCGCTCTGGCGGGAATTCCCCTCGGAGTGGCCCGTGTGCTGATCGGCGACCTCGCAGGCGCGGGCATCCTGACCGTGCACAGCACGGTGGACCGGGTCGGGCCGGGCAGTGAGCTTCTCGAACGGGTCCTCACGGGGCTGCACTCGCTCTGACGGTTCGGGTGCGTCGTTGCCGTGTTTCGCTCGGCATGCCCTGTGTTCGGCGGCGTGAGCGCATATCGATAGCATGGGGAGGTTGCCGTCGCGCATCGCCGACGCGCCCGGTAGCAGCCCCCAGAACAGGCATCCAGCCGAGGAGTCCAGCACAGTGACCACGCCCGCATCCGCGAATCCAGCCACGCTCGTCCGGGTGCCTGCGGGGACCACTGCCGCTTCCGCGGTGCGTGACGCAGGACTCCCCGCCAAGGGTCCCGACGCCATCGTGGTCGTCCGGGACGACGAAGGTGCGCTGCGCGACCTCGCCTGGATTCCCGACGCGGACGTCGAGGTCGAGGCAGTCCGTGCCGACACCGAGGACGGCCGCAGCGTGATCCGGCACTCGGCCGCGCATGTTCTTGCCCAGGCCGTCCAGCAGGAATTCCCCGAAGCGAAGCTCGGCATCGGCCCGCCCATCAAGGACGGCTTCTACTACGACTTCCAGGTCGAGCGGCCCTTCACCCCGGAGGATCTCGCGAAGCTCGAGAAGCGAATGAAGAAGATCGTCAAGGATGCGCAGCGCTTCTCCCGCCGCGTCGTCGAGAACATCGACGACGCCCGCGAAGAACTGAAGAACGAGCCGTTCAAGCTCGAGCTCATCGACGACAAGTCGGGTAGCAGCGATTTCGAGCCGGACCCCGAGATCATGGAGGTCGGCGGCAAAGAGCTGACCATCTACGACAACCTCAATCCCCGCACGGGCGAGCTGGTGTGGAAGGACCTGTGCCGCGGCCCGCACCTGCCTACCACCAAGTTCATCCCCGCGTTCAAGCTCACCCGTAGCTCCGCCGCGTACTGGCGCGGCGACCAGGACAATGCCGACCTCCAGCGGATCTACGGTACTGCGTGGGAATCCTCCGAGGCACTCGACCGCCACCTGGAGCTGCTCGCCGAGGCGGAGCGCCGCGATCATCGCAAGCTCGGTGCTGAACTCGACCTGTTCTCGTTCCCCGATGAGCTCGGTTCGGGTCTGCCGGTGTTCCATCCCAAGGGCGGCATCATCCGTCAGGAGATGGAGAACTACTCGCGCCAGCGCCACGTCGACGCAGGATACGACTTCGTCAACACCCCGCACATCACGAAGGGGCACCTCTACGAAGTCTCGGGCCACCTCGATTGGTACAAGGACGGCATGTTCCCCGCGATGCATATCGACGAGGAACTGAACGACGACGGCACGATCCGCAAGCCCGGCCAGGACTACTACCTCAAGCCGATGAACTGCCCGATGCACGATCTGATCTTCCGGTCGAGGGGGCGTTCGTACCGAGAGTTGCCACTGCGGATGTTCGAGTTCGGCTCGGTCTACCGCTACGAGAAATCGGGTGTCGTGCACGGGCTCACCCGTGTGCGCGGCATGACGCAGGACGACGCGCATATCTTCTGTACGCCGGAGCAGATGCGCGACGAGCTCACCACGATCTTGAATTTCATCCTCGACGTGCTCAAGGATTACGGCCTCGACGACTACTACCTCGAGTTGTCGACGAAGAACCCGAAGAAGTTCGTCGGGAGCGACGAATTGTGGGAGACGGCCACCGAGACGTTGCGTGAGGTCGCGGAGTCCTCGGGCCTGACGTTGGTGCCGGATCCGGGCGGCGCCGCGTTCTACGGGCCGAAGATCTCCGTCCAGGTCAACGACGCGCTCGGTCGTAACTGGCAGATGTCGACCATTCAGCTCGACTTCAATCTGCCCGAGCTCTTCGAACTCGAGTACACCGGATCCGACGGCATCAAGCACCGTCCGGTAATGATTCACCGTGCGTTGTTCGGCTCGATCGAGCGATTCTTCGGTGTACTCACCGAGCACTACGCCGGCGCATTCCCCGCCTGGCTCTCGCCGGTCCAGGTGGTCGGTATCCCTGTCGCCGCCGAGTTCGAGGATCACCTCTTCGACGTCGTCGCCGAACTGAAGTCGGCCGGGATCCGCGCCGAGGTGGATGTGTCCGACGATCGCATGCAGAAGAAGATCCGAACCCACACCAAGCAGAAGGTTCCCTTCATGCTGCTCGCCGGCGAACGCGACGTGGCTTCCGGTGCGGTGAGCTTCCGGTTCCGTGACGGCACCCAGGTCAACGGTGTGCCCGTCGGCGAGGCCGTGAGCATGGTGTCCGAGTGGGTTCGCCGACGCGAGAACGCCTCTCCCACCGCGGAGCTGGTACGTCCGGCAGAGCAGGGAGCGAGCTCTTGACAGGCGAGGGAACTCCCGGGCCCGCCGACACCGCCGATTCGATGATCGACCGCGGTGTCGGTGAATCCGACGACCTGCAGCGGCTGTGGTCCCCGCACCGCATGTCGTACATCACCGAATCCCCGGGACTGCGGAGCGAGCCGTACGAGCCGTTCACCGAGATCCCGAAGATGGCCGACGAAGAGGGCCTGGTCGTCGCCCGCGGCGAAACCGTCTACGCGGTGCTCAACCTCTACCCGTACAACCCGGGCCACCTCATGGTGGTGCCTTACCGGCGGGTGGCGAATCTCGAAGATCTCACGGTGGACGAGAGCACCGAGCTCATGGCGTTCGCTCAGCGGGCGCTTCGGGTGATCAAGAAGGTGTCGCGTCCCCACGGGTTCAACGTCGGACTCAATCTGGGCGCCGCCGCGGGAGGTTCGCTGTCCGAACATCTGCACCTGCATGTGGTGCCGCGGTGGGGTGGCGACGCGAACTTCATCACCGTCCTCGGTGGATCCAAGGTGATGGTGCAGCTGCTGCGCGACACCCGCGCATTGCTGGCCTCGGCATGGGACGAGTGACGCCGGCCGGAGACGGGCACGCTCCCGACCGCATCCGCGGTCTCACGGTGCATCATGGCAGGATCGGATTCCGGATACGTCGGTCGATGGGAAATTCGGGGGTCTCGGAATGCTGAGCTTCTTCGGTCGCGCATCGGTATCGAAGGTGACCGCACCGCTCGGTCATGCCCTGAACCGCACGGGGCTGACCCCGGACGCGGTAACCATCATCGGCACTGTTGCCACGATCGCAGCTGCCCTCACACTGTTCCCGGCCGGCCACCTGTTCGTCGGCACACTCGTCATCTGGCTGTTCGTGATGTTCGACATGCTCGACGGTGCAATGGCACGTGCCCGCGGCGGCGGAACACGTTTCGGTGCGGTCCTGGACGCCACGTGCGATCGAGTTGCAGACGGAGCGATCTTCGCAGGTCTCGCGTGGTGGGCGATCTATCACGAGCAGAGCAGGCCGTTGGTGGTCGCGACGCTGATCTGCCTCGTGTCCTCGCAGGTGATCTCGTACGCCAAGGCGCGTGCCGAGGCGAGCGGCCTGTCGGCCGACGGCGGTCTCATCGAGCGTCCGGATCGCCTCGTGATCGTGCTCGTCGGCTCCGGCCTGACCGGCCTCGGTCTCGACTGGGCCATTCACATCGCGATGTGGTCGCTCGCTGTGGGATCGGTCATCACAGTGATCCAGCGGGTACTCGCGGTGCGGAACTCGCCGGGAGCACGTGAACTGCTGCCGATCGCGCCGACATCGGCCCCGACGCCCGAGACGGACACCGACAACGGGGAGCGGTCGTGAACGGCGAGGGTCGGGCATGAATACGGCCGAGCGGCTCTCGGACCTCGGGTACGCAGCGGGATGGCGGCTGGTGCGACTGTTGCCGGAACGTGTAGCGACACGGCTGTTCGATGCGGGCGCCGACTTCGCTGCTCGCCGGGACGGCGGACCGAATCAACTGCGCCGCAATCTCGCCCGCGTTCTCGAGGTTTCTCCAGAACAGGTACCCGATGATCTGATCAGGGCTTCGGTCCGGTCGTATGCGCGTTATTGGCGCGAATCCTTCCGTCTTCCGTCGATGGATCTCGACGCCACCGCGGCGGCGATCGATTCTGCGGTCGAGGGTCGCGAACACATCGAGGCAGCGTTGACTGCCGGACGTGGCGCGGTTCTGGCTCTGCCGCACAGCGGCAACTGGGACATGGCCGGAGTGTGGTGCGTCCGCACATACGGCGGGTTGTCCACGGTGGCCGAGCGTCTGCGCCCCGAGTCGTTGTTCCGCCGTTTCGTCGAGTACCGGGAAGGCCTCGGATTCGAGGTGTTCCCGCTCTCGGGTGGCGAGAGTCCCCCGTTCGTCGAGCTGTCGGCACGTCTGCGCGACAACAAGGTCGTCTGCCTGCTTGGGGAGCGCGATCTCGCGCGCAAGGGCGTGCCAGTGACGTTCATGGGAGAACCCACGCGGATGCCTGCCGGACCCGCGAAACTGGCGATCGACACCGGCGCGGCGCTACTTCCCGTGCATTGCTGGTTCACCGACGACGGGTGGGGATTCCAGGTCCACCCGGAGGTCGATGTCAGCGGCGGTATCGGCAGCGCCACGCAGCAACTGGCCGACCGATTCGCCGCCGATATAGCGGCACACCCTGCAGACTGGCACATGTTGCAACCACTGTGGATGGACGATCTGTCCGACTCACGACGCGCCCGAATGGAGGAGTGAGTGAGGATCGGAATGGTGTGCCCGTACTCGTTCGATGTACCGGGTGGTGTCCAGGCCCACGTCGTGGACCTCGCCGAGGTTCTCATCGCCCGCGGTCACGAGGTGAGCGTGCTTGCGCCCGCCTCCGAGACCACTACGCTGCCCGACTTCGTCGTCTCTGCAGGTAGAGCAGTCGCGATCCCGTACAACGGATCGGTGGCCCGGCTGAGCTTCGGGCCGGTCTCCTACGCGCGGGTGCGCCGCTGGATCAACGACAACAACTTCGACGTCCTCCACATCCACGAACCGAACGCACCGAGCTTGTCGATGCTCGCATTGAAGATCGCCGAGGGGCCGATCGTCGCGACGTTCCACACGTCGACGACGAAGTCGTTGGTACTGAGCACCTTCCAAGGGGTTCTGCAGCCGTTTCTCGAGAAGATCAGCGGTCGCATTGCAGTCTCCGAGCTGGCCCGCCGCTGGCAGGTCACCTCCCTCGGAGCCGACGCCGTGGAAGTCCCGAACGGGGTCGACGTTCCGTTCTTCCGACACTCTCCGCCCCTCCCCGGTTATCCGCGAGCGGGCCGGACTGTGCTCTTTCTCGGCCGATTCGACGAATCCCGCAAGGGCATGGACGTGCTCGTCGGGGCGCTGCCCGCACTGGTGGCGCGATACCCGGACATCGAGATCCTGGTCGTGGGTCGCGGCGACGAGGACGGACTCCGCAAGGATGCCGGACCCCACGCAGGTCACCTCCGGTTCCTCGGACAGGTGGACGACGACGAGAAGGCCTCCGCGATGCGTGGCGCCGACGTGTACTGCGCACCGAACCTCGGCGGAGAAAGCTTCGGAATCGTGCTCGTCGAGGCAATGGCGGCCGGCACCGCCGTCGTCGCCTCCGAACTCGATGCGTTCAGGCGGGTGCTGCGCGACGGCCGAGCAGGGGTGCTCGTCCCTATCGGTGACTCGAAGGCGCTCGCCGACGGCATCCTGGAGGTCCTCGATGACGACGACCGCCGTGCCGCGTTGGTCGAGGCCGGATCCGAGGTCGTGGAGACCTACGACTGGCCCGTGGTGGCCGACCAGATCCTGCGGGTGTACGAGACGGTCACTGTCGGCGCGGGGCCGGTACGGGAGGTGCGGTCGTGACGCTCAGCGCTCTGACGGTCTTCGTCCTGGCGTTGATCGCAGCCGTTGTCCTGTTGCTCGGACTGTGGGCGTACGGGACAGCGAATCGCCTCGACCGGCTGCACGTGCGGTCGAACCTGTCGTGGCATGCGCTCGATGCTGCCCTCGCCCGCCGTGCCGTGGTGGTGCGGAGCATCGCGGCATCCACGTCCGCCTCGGACGGTCGTCGGTTGTCGGTGCTGGCCGACCGGGCGGAACGTGCGGACCGTGCGCATCGGGAGACCGCGGAGAACGAACTCTCCGTTGCACTGGCCGGTCTCGACGTCGAGCGTCTGCGCCCGCAACTGGTCGCCGAACTTGCCGACGCCGAGGCCCGGGTTCTCATCGCCAGACGATTCCACAACGACGCTGTGCGCGACACACTTGCGTTGCGCACTCGTCGCCCGGTGCGGTGGCTCCACCTCGGTGGCACCGCGCCGCTGCCGACCTATTTCGAGATCGCCGAACGCGAAGTCGACAAGGGAGGCACTGTCGAGAGATACGAGACCGTCGAGAATGTCGGTGCCGGCCCATCACAGTCGCCGACACCGGACCGGGCCCGCACCTCGGCCCGGGTGGTGCTGCTCGACGACACCGGACGCGTGCTCCTGCTTCGCGGTCACGATCCGGCCCGTCCGGAGGTGTGCTTCTGGTTCACCGTCGGTGGTGCCGTAGAGCCGGGTGAGGACCTGCGTGTCGCGGCCGTCCGGGAACTCGCAGAGGAGACCGGGCACGTCGTCGCAGCCGAGCAGCTCGTCGGACCCGTGTGGCGGCGAGTGGCCGTCTTCCCGTTCAACGGTGAGGTCCTTCATTCCGAAGAACTGTTCTTCGTCCTGCAGACACCCGGATTCGAGCCAGGCTCGGAAGGGTTCACCGAGCTCGAGCATCGAATGGGCCTCGAGTTCAGGTGGTTCGACACCGAAGGACTCAGCGAACTCGTCGCCTCGGGAGAACCGCTGTATCCGCAGGATCTCCCGCAGCTTCTCGACGAGGCCAGACGTATTGCCGGCACGCACGAGGAAACCGCACCGAACACTCCACTGCGCGCCATTCGCTGACCCGAGAATTCCGACAGCGACCTGAGAAGGCCAGCGCATCGCGACTGGATATGGGGAACCACCGGCTTGCGGTCATAGGCTCGGCGGGTCGCGATGCACTTCTGCGCGACGCCCTTCCGCGCCGACTTCATCGTGCCGGATTTGCTGCGCCGGACTGCTGTGTCGGTTCGCTGCACCCGAGTTCTGTGTCGAGTTTCTTCTGAGGAGTTCAGCTGTGAGTACCCCGGACACCACTGCCCCCACCGGTACCGCCCGCGTCAAGCGTGGCATGGCCGAAATGCTCAAGGGCGGTGTGATCATGGATGTGGTCACCCCCGACCAGGCCAAGATCGCCGAGGACGCGGGCGCGGTGGCAGTCATGGCACTCGAACGCGTGCCCGCGGACATCCGCGCGCAGGGTGGGGTGTCCCGGATGAGCGATCCCGACATGATCGACGGGATCATCAGCGCGGTCTCCATTCCGGTGATGGCCAAGGCCCGTATCGGACACTTCGTCGAGGCCCAGGTGTTGCAGGCCCTCGGGGTCGACTACATCGACGAGTCCGAGGTCCTCACGCCGGCCGATTACGAGAACCACATCGACAAGTTCGCATTCACGGTTCCGTTCGTGTGTGGCGCGACCAACCTCGGGGAAGCGCTGCGGCGTATCAACGAAGGTGCGGCGATGATCCGCTCCAAGGGTGAGGCCGGCACCGGCGACGTCTCCAACGCCACGACTCACATGCGGCAGATCCGGCAGCAGCTCCGGCGGCTGAGCTCGCTTCCCGAGGACGAGCTCTACGTCGCGGCGAAGGAACTGCAGGCTCCTTACGACCTCGTGGTCGAGGTCGCGAAAGCAGGGAAGCTGCCGGTGACATTGTTCACGGCGGGGGGTATCGCCACCCCCGCGGATGCCGCAATGATGATGCAGCTCGGTGCGGAAGGCGTGTTCGTCGGTTCCGGAATCTTCAAGTCCGGCAACCCCGAACAGCGCGCCGCCGCAATCGTCAAGGCCACTACCTTCTACGAAGACCCCGATGTGCTCGCGAAGGTGTCGCGCGGACTGGGCGAGGCCATGGTCGGCATCAACGTCGACGACATCCCGGTGCCGCACCGGCTCGCCGAGCGCGGATGGTAGCCGTCCCTGACTTGTCCGGGTCGTCCGGCGGATAACCTACTTCCGGGTACAAGACGGAAAGGTCCCGCATGGCGAAGATCGAAGACATCCTCGAGCTCGAACGAATCGAAGAGAACATCTTCCGCGGCATCGCAACGGAGACGTTGCTGCCACGGACCTTCGGCGGCCAAGTGGCGGGGCAGGCGCTGGTATCGGCAGTACGCACCGTGGTCCCGGAATTTCAGGTCCACTCCCTGCACGGCTATTTCCTCCGTCCAGGAGACCCCACGAAGGGCATCGTGTACCAGGTCGACCGGATCCGGGACGGGCGCTCTTTCTGCACGCGCCGGGTCACCGCCGTGCAGGGAGGCCGTGCGATCTTCACGATGTCGGCGTCTTTCCACGACGACGATCGGGGCCTCGAACATCAGGACGAGATGCCCACGGTGCCCAAGCCTGAGGAGCTCCCCGACGCGAAGACACTCGTCGAACAGGGGCGCGAAGAGTTCGCGTGGGCGCTGCATGAGTGGTCGAACTGGGATTTCCGATTCGTGCCGCCGGAGCACATGGTTGCCGACCGCGGGGTGGCCGCGCACCAGCGGGTGTGGTTCCGCTCGCGTGCAACGCTTCCGGACGATCCGGTCTTCCACGTGTGCACCCTCGCCTACATGAGCGATATGACCCTGCTCGGCTCCGCCCACGTCATCCACCCCGACGAAAAGACCCAGGACGCGTCGCTCGACCACGCCATGTGGTTCCTGCGACCGTTCCGAGCCGACGACTGGTTGCTCTACGACCAGACGTCACCCTCCGCGGGGTTCGGCCGTGCGTTGACACAGGGCCGGATCTACGACAACAGAGGAAACATGGTCGCGGCAGTCGTGCAGGAAGGACTCACGCGCTACCTGCGTGACTCCTGATCTGCCGACCCCCGGTAGTGAGTGCGGCGGCCACCGACGACACGAGAGGAAGGGGGACCGCCGTGGCGACTTCGCTGCTGCACACAACTCCGACGATCGGGGTGCTCGCACTCCAAGGCGACGTGCGGGAGCATCGAGCCGCGCTCGAAGCGGTCGGTGCGCGCACCGTCGCGCTGCGCCGCGAAAGTGAACTCGACGCGGTCGACGGCATCGTGATTCCCGGTGGCGAATCGACGACGATGAGCAGGTTGCTCCGGGTGTTCGACCTACTCGAACCGCTGCGGGCGCGGCTGAAGGAGGGACTCCCTGCCTACGGCTCGTGCGCCGGGATGATCCTGCTTGCCACCGAGGTGCTCGACACTCGGCCGGATGCCGAGCATCTCGACGCGCTCGACATCACCGTGCGGCGGAACGCCTTCGGTCGCCAGGTGGATTCGTTCGAGACCGACCTCGATATGACAGGAGTCGACGGCGGTCCGGTGCGGGCGGTGTTCATCCGCGCGCCCTGGGTGGAGCGGGTCGGACCCGACATCGAGGTCCTCGCCCGGGTTCCCCGGGGTCCGGCCGAGGGGCGGGTCGTGGCGGTGCGGCAGGACGGGGTGTTCGCGACCTCCTTCCACCCGGAGGTGACGGGTGATCTGCGGGTCCATCGACTCTTCGTCGAGGCTGTGCGCTCACACGCTGGGGCCCGGTAGGTAGACTCGACTCTCCGAACTGTCGGTTTCACCGACTTCACATCGCCGGAAGGGGCTCGAAGCGAATGAGCGGCCACTCCAAATGGGCCACCACCAAGCACAAGAAGGCGGCCATCGACGCCAAGCGCGGCAAGATGTTCGCGAAACTCATCAAGAACATCGAGGTGGCAGCTCGTACCGGCGGTGGTGACCCCAGCGGGAATCCGACCCTGTTCGACGCCATCCAGAAGGCGAAGAAGAGTTCGGTACCGAACGACAACATCGAACGCGCTCGCAAGCGCGGTGGGGGCGAAGAAGCCGGCGGCGCCGACTGGCAGAACATCACGTACGAGGGATACGGCCCCAACGGTGTAGCACTGCTCATCGAGTGCCTGACCGACAACCGCAATCGTGCTGCGGGCGAGGTGCGGACCGCGATGACACGGAACGGCGGCAACATGGCCGATCCGGGCTCGGTCGCCTACCTGTTCACCCGCAAGGGCGTCGTCACGCTCGAGAAGAACGGCCGGTCCGACGACGACCTCCTCGAGATCGTCCTCGACGCGGGCGCCGAAGAGATCAACGACCTCGGAGACTCGTTCGAGATCGTGTCCGAGCCGACTGATCTCATTGCCGTGCGTACCGCGCTCATCGATGCGGGAATCGACTACGACGCGGCGGATCCCGACTTCCGTGCGTCGGTCGAAGTGCCTGTCGATGCGGAGGGCGCACGGAAGGTCATGAAGCTCATCGATGCGCTCGAAGACTGCGACGATGTGCAGGACGTCTACTCGAACGTCGACATCCCCGACGAGGTACTCGCCGAACTCGACGCCTGACCCACCGCCGTGGCACCGGCCCTCGGGTCGGCGCCACGGCAGGTCGTTCGCGCGGCGCGTGTCGTTCGGGCGACAGTCGGAGTGTTCCGCTAGGCTCTCGAACAACTGTTCGTAGTGTGTGAAGGGGTGTGGCGGTTGCGTGTGATGGGTGTCGACCCCGGGCTGACACGATGTGGATTCGGGATGGTCGACACCGGTCGAGGCCGGGTCGTCGTGCCCGTTGCCGTCGATGTGATCCGCACGCCCACCGATCTCGACCTCGCCGGTCGGCTGCTGCTGATCTCCGATGCCGCCGAAGACTGGCTCGACCGCTACAAGCCGGATGTCGTCGCCGTCGAGCGCGTCTTCTCGCAGAACAATGTCCGCACCGCGATGGGAACCGCGCAGGCCGGGGGCGTGGTCGCCCTGTCCGCCGCTCGACGTGGCATCCCGGTAATGTTCCACACCCCCAGCCAGGTCAAATCCGCGGTCACCGGTAACGGCAATGCCGACAAGAAACAGATGACCGCGATGGTCACCCGCATTCTCGGGCTCGACACTCCACCGAAACCGGCCGACGCGGCCGACGCATTGGCCCTGGCCATCTGTCACTGTTGGCGGGCGCCGATGCTGGCGAGGCTGGCAGCAGCGGAAGCTGCGGCAGAAGAACAGAAGCGACGGTACGAGCAACGGTTACGCGACCAGGTCGCGGCCCGGAAGGCAGGGACACGGTGATCGCCTCGGTGCGCGGGGAAGTCCTCGAGATTGCGCTCGACCACGTCGTCGTCGAATCAGGGGGAATCGGGTACCGCGTCAATGCCACGCCGGCGACCCTCGCGACATTGCGTCGTGGCGCCGAAATACGACTCGTGACGGCGATGATCGTCCGCGAGGACTCCATGACCCTCTACGGATTCGCCGATCCGGAGGCGCGCGACCTCTTCGGACTGCTGCAGACCGTGTCGGGTGTGGGCCCGCGTCTCGCGATGGCGACCCTTGCCGTCCTCGAGCCCACAGCGCTGCGCGCGGCCCTCGCGGACGGGAACACCGCGGCGCTCACCCGGGTTCCCGGCATCGGCAAGCGCGGCGCCGAGCGAATGATCGTCGAACTGCGAGACAAGGTCGCCGCATACGGAGTCGGTGAGGACTCGCCGACTCCGTCTGCGGTGTCCTCGCCGATCAGGGAGCAGGTCGTCGAGGCACTCGTCGGCCTGGGCTTTCCGCTCAAGCAAGCGGAGCAGTCGACCGAAGCGGTGTTGAACGCGGACCCCGCTGCCGACACGTCCGCTGCGTTGCGTGCGGCGCTGTCGGCGTTGGGTAAGTCACGATGACCGACGACACTCCCGATCCTTTCGCCGAGGAATCGGCGGTCACGGCGGAGTACACCTCGTCCGACGGCGAGATCGAAGCGAGCCTGCGTCCGAAGAGCCTCGACGACTTCATCGGCCAACCCCGGGTGCGGGAGCAGCTGCAATTGGTGCTTCGCGGTGCCAAGATGCGCGGCGGTACGCCCGACCACATCCTCCTGTCCGGTCCGCCCGGACTGGGGAAGACCTCGATGGCGATGATCATCGCCGGGGAACTCGGGTCCTCGCTCCGGCTGACGTCCGGGCCGGCACTCGAACGTGCCGGCGACCTCGCCGCGATGCTGTCGAACCTGGTGGAAGGCGATGTTCTCTTCATCGACGAGATCCACCGGATCGCCCGACCGGCAGAGGAGATGCTCTATTTGGCGATGGAGGACTTCCGTGTGGATGTCGTCGTCGGCAAGGGCCCGGGCGCCACGTCGATCCCACTCGAGGTCGCCCCGTTCACACTGGTCGGCGCGACCACGCGTTCCGGTGCCCTGACCGGTCCGCTGCGCGACCGGTTCGGCTTCACCGCCCACATGGACTTCTACGACCCGCCCGAACTCCGGCGGATTCTTCAGCGTTCGGCGCGCATCCTCGGTATCGAACTGCACGAGGATGCGAGCGCGGAGATCGCCGATCGTTCCCGCGGTACTCCGCGTATCGCGAACCGGCTGCTGCGGCGTGTCCGCGACTACGCCGATGTTCGCGCCGACGGAATCGTCACACGCGCGATCGCGCAGGCCGCCCTCGAGGTGTACGACGTGGATCCGATCGGGCTCGATCGGCTCGATCGCGCAGTGCTCGGCGCGCTCGTGCGCAGCTTCGGCGGCGGGCCGGTAGGCGTGTCGACGCTTGCGGTCGCCGTGGGGGAGGAGCCTGCCACCGTCGAGGAGGTCTGCGAGCCGTTTCTCGTGCGTGCGGGCATGGTGGCGCGCACTCCGAGGGGACGGGTCGCGACGCAGGCCGCATGGTTGCAGTTGGGGTTGACACCCCCTCCGGACGCGGCAGCCGGGGGGATCGAGGTGCGTGCTCGCGAGCCGCAGGTCGATTTGTCTGCCGAGGAGTGAACGGGCCCTATCGCGGCAAACCGGACGGCGGGACATACCTTCGCATGCGCGGTAGTGGCACACTGGTCTATTGCGTCGGTCCACGGGGGCCGACAGAGCGTTGCTGTGGTGGATGCCACCGTGACACCGGTTACGAACCCGAGGACTGACTTCAACGATGGAATTGCTCTTCCCGCTCCTGATTCTTGCCCTGCTCGTGCCCACATTCCTGGGCGTGCGGCGGCAGAAGAAGGAGATGCAGAAGGTCACTGCGCTCCAGGACTCCCTGCGCGTCGGCGACCGCGTCGTGACCACAGCGGGCCTGCACGCCACAGTCACAGAACTGCGCGACGACACGGTCGATCTCGAGGTTGCCCCGGGCGTGGTGACGGTCTGGTCGCGCCTGGTCATCCGTGAGCGGATCGAGGAGTCGGCCGTGGCCGACGACCTCGATTCGATTTCGCTGCGCAAGGATGACAACGCCGCATCACCCGAGACGGGCCCGAGCGAGCACTGAGGCGTACGCTCGGCCGTCTCGACCGGCCGACACGTCCAGCGTGGTCGACACCGCAGTAGCCGGTGTCGATCCGCCGCGCCCTGCGCGGCCGTTTTCACCGACCCACTCACTCGTATCGAGGAGACTGACAGACCGTGGCACCTTCCAATGGATCGGTGCATCCCGCGCGCGCACTCACCCTGTTCGGGGTGATTCTCGTCGCGCTGTATGCACTGGTCTTCTTCACCGGGGACAAGTCGCCGGCTCCGAAACTCGGCATCGATCTGCAGGGCGGCACGCGGGTGACGCTGACAGCGCGCACACCTGACGGGAGCACGCCGAGCCGGGAGAGCCTGTCGCAGGCTCAGCAGATCATCGAGACCCGCGTCAACGGTCTCGGCGTGTCGGGTTCCGAAGTGGTCGTCGACGGCGACAACTTGGTGATCACCGTGCCCGGCGACGACAGTTCGCAGGCCAAGACGCTGGGCCAGACAGCCCGTCTGTACATCCGTCCCGTGATCGGTGGCCCGATCGACAGTTCCATGACGGCGGATCAGCTGACCGAACAGGCGCCGGCGGAGGGCACCGACCCACTGACACCGGAGGGCACCGACCCACTGGCACCGGAGGGCACCGACCCGGCAGCACCCGCACAGCCCGAGACTGCGGAGCAGCCCGCGAACGATGCTCCGGAACCGCAGGGCCGGCCGTTCCCCGCGCAGGATCCGACCGATGCTCCCGTTGAGCCGGGGGCCGAGCCAGCACCACCGACGGACGAGCCTGCCCCGGCTCCGGAGGATTCCGAGCCGCTCACTCAGCAGGAGCAGGCCGCGGCCGACATCGCCGCAGCAATGGCAACCCGCCAGAGCGACGACCCGATGGTGCAGCAGGAGGCCGCGCTGGCACTCGACTGCTCGGCCCCCGATCCGTTGGCGGGCAACGATGACCCTGCGCTGCCGCTGGTGGCGTGTTCGACCGATGGCACGGCGATCTATCTGCTCGGACCGAGCATCATCGACGGTCAGCAGATCGACGACGCGACCTCCGGTTTCAACAGTCAGCAGTCGCGCTACGAGGTGAGCCTGACGTTCGACAACGAGGGCAGCAACACCTGGGCGCAGTACACCGCCGCGAACATCGGTTCGCAGGCCGCGTTCGTGCTCGACTCCAAGGTGGTGAGCGCCCCGGTCATCCAGGGCGCGACGCCGGCAGGTAGCGCCACATCGATCACGGGCCAGTTCACCAATACCCAGGCGACCGAGTTGGCGAACACCCTCAAGTACGGTTCGCTCCCGTTGTCGTTCGTCGCGTCCGAGGCGCAAACGGTCTCTGCAACCTTGGGCTTCGCGTCGCTCGAAGCAGGCCTGATCGCGGGCGCAGTCGGTCTGGTTCTGGTTCTGCTCTTCTGCCTGGTGTACTACCGGATGCTGGGTCTGCTCACCGCGTTGTCGCTGGTGCTTGCGGGTCTCGCTGTCTACGCCATCATGGTGCTGCTCGGGCGGTACATCGGGTACACGCTCGACCTCGCGGGTATTGCCGGTCTGATCATCGGTATCGGTATGACCGCTGATTCGTTCGTGGTCTTCTTCGAACGAATCAAGGACGAGATCCGTGAGGGACGCAGTTTCCGGTCGGCGGTGCCGCGCGGATGGGCTCGTGCCCGTCGCACCATCCTGTCGGGCAACGCGGTGAGCTTCATTGCAGCCGCGGTGCTGTACGTGCTGGCGGTCGGTCAGGTGCGAGGCTTCGCATTCACCCTGGGCCTGACGACGATCCTCGATGTCGTCGTGGTCTTCCTGGTGACCTGGCCACTCGTGCATCTCGCGTCCAAGTCGAAGACGTGGTCCAAGCCGAGCATGAACGGTCTCGGCGCGATTCAAGAGGTGGCGCGTGAGCGTCAGCTCGCTGCGGCTGCGGCGAAGGAGGCGTGACGGTGACCGACACGACGACAACGGCATCGACCGTCTCGAGGAAGGGCCGGCTTTCCGGCCTGTACACAGGCACAGGCGCGTTCGAGATCATCGGGCAGCGCAAACGGTATTACATGCTCACGGGTGCGATCGTCGCGGTTGCACTGCTGAGCATGCTCCTACGGGGCTTCACGTGGGGTATCGATTTCGAGGGTGGCACCCGGATCCAGATGCCGGTGGTTGCCGAGGCGACCGCCACGGACGTCGAAACGGTGTTCGAGGACGCGGTCGGATTCGAACCGGAATCGGTACAGACCGTGGGCGCGGGCGCGGGCGCGACCTTCCAGATCCGGTCCGAGGCTCTCGACCTCGGCCAGGTCGAAGCGGTACAGACAGCGCTCTTCGACGAGTTCCAGCCGGTGGATGCCGAGGGCGAGCCCTCGCGCAATGCGATCAGCGTCGCCGACGTCAGCGAGACCTGGGGTGGGCAGATCACCCAGAAGGCACTGATCGCACTCTTGGTGTTCCTGGTGATCGTCAGCGTCTACATCGGGGTGCGGTACGAGCGTGACATGGCGATCGCCGCGATCGCCGCGATGTTCTTCGACATCATCGTGACCGCCGGTGTCTACTCCCTGGTCGGATTCGAGGTGACACCGGCGACAGTCATCGGCTTGCTCACGATCCTCGGATTCTCGTTGTACGACACGGTGGTCGTCTTCGACAAGGTCGAGGAGAACACCCGTGGAATCCTGCACCTGCACCGACGTACCTACGCGGAGCAGGCCAACCTCGCCGTCAATCAGACCCTCATGCGGTCGATCAACACCACGGTCATCTCCGTGCTCCCGGTGATCGCGCTCATGGTGATCGCCGTGTGGATGCTCGGCGTGGGAACGCTCAAGGACCTCGCTCTCGTGCAGTTGGTTGGCATCGTGGTCGGTGCGTACTCGTCGGTGTTCTTCGCGAGCCCCCTCCTCGTTACGCTCAAGGAATGGCGCGGCCCGATCGCGAAGCACACCCGCAAGGTGCTGGCGAAGCGGGAAGAAGCAGCTGCGCGGGCGGAGAACGGCCGTACGGGCGAGCTTGCACCGGCGGGGGTCGAGACCTCGTCGGCGGTGCCCACTGCTGCGCGCCATGCTGCACCGCGCCCGGCCGTGCCACAGAGGACGCCGAAACCAGGTGCCCGCCCGACCGGAAAGCGCGCCAAGAGAAGGTCCTGACATGGCTGCGAGTGAATGCAACGAGCGACGACCCCACACACGACGCAGCCGATTCTCCCGACGGATGGTCGCGGTCGGCGCGGCGCTCGCCGCGGCCGCCGCGACCACCGTGGCCTGTAGCACGGACGAGGAGCCGCTGCCGTCGATCGGTTACATGATCGACAACACGGTGACCGGGTACAACGCGAATACGGTCGACGGTGCCGCCTCGGGTGCGCCGCAGGCCCTGGCCAGGGTTCTGCCGGGCTTCGGGTATGTGGGCCCGGCGGGTCGCGTCATCGCCGATACCGACATCGGCACCGCGACCGCGGTCCCGGGTGAGCAGCTCACCGTTCAATACCGGCTGTCCCCGGGGAGTGTCTACTCCGACGGTGTGCCGATGTCGTGCGACGATCTTGTGCTCACCTGGGCCGCTGCGAGCGGCCGATTCACCGAGTCGGACGAGTCGGGTGCCGAATCCAACCTCTTCGATGCGGCGCTGCGCGGCGGATACGCCGACATCGAGCGCATCGACTGCGCACCGGGTTCGAAGGACGCCACCGTGGTGTTCCGGCCGGGTCGCGGTGACACCGACTGGAGGTCGCTGTTCGGTGCAACCGCGTTGATGCCGTCGCACGTCGTAGCGCGGGCATCCGGGGTCACCGACCTCGTCGGAGTTCTGACCGGCGACGATGTCGACGCTGCCCGGCCGATCGCCGAGTTCTGGAACACCGGATGGACATTGACGCCGGGTGCCCTGGACCCGACCCTGTTGCCGTCGTCGGGGCCGTATCGGATCGAGTCCTACACCGCGGAAGACGGTCTCGTCCTCGTGGCGAACGAGCGGTGGTGGGGCAACCCACCGGGCACCGACCGGATCGTCGTGTGGCCACGCGGGACCGCAGCGCAGACCGCGGCAGAAGAAGGGCGTGTGCAGGTCGTCGACAGTGCCGACGGAGCACTCGGTCACACCTCGGAGCTCGGGGAGACGGTCGACGAGGCCACCGTGGTCTCGCGAAACCTCGAACAGCTGGTCCTCGCGACGAACGGAGTCTTCGAGAACCCCGCGGCTCGTCGAGCCCTGGCGTCGTGTGTACCGCGGCAGCAACTGTTCGACGAACTCGGCGCCGCGACCGATGACGAGGAGTCGGGCCCGGTGGGGTCGCGCTTGCTACCGAGCGGCTCGCCGCTGTATCCACTCGTGTCCGGTCCGTCCGAGCGGTTCGACACGGTGGATGTCGATGTTGCGCGCAGTGAACGTGAACGTTCGGGGCAAGAGCGGATTCAGGTGCGGATCGGGTATACCGCACCGGACATGCGCCGCGCGCGCACCGTCGAATTGATCGCCGAGTCGTGTCGTGACGCGGGTATCGATGTCGTCGACGCGGGGTCCGAGACGTTCGTCCCGTCACAGCTGGGTTCGGGCGAGATCGACGCCGTCCTCAGCGGAACCGCCGGAGTGTCCGGAGCAGGTGGCCGGGCCGACATGGAAGACGCACGCAGTGCACTGAATTCCCGTGCGGGAAGCAACATCGGTGGCTACGCGAACGGGCGTATCGACGAGATTCTCGACGGTCTCCTGGTTGCCGGTGACAACGCGGCGGTACTGGGCCTGGCGGAGGAAGGTGAGCGGATTCTGTGGGACGAGATGCCCACATTGCCGCTGTTCCTGCAGCCGCGCACGATCGGGTTCGCCCCGGACATGCGCGCAGCTGTCGCCAACCCGACGGCTGCAGGTGCAGGGTGGAACATGGATCGGTGGATACTTACGGGGTGAACGCTCTTCGCACTGCCGATCCTGACCTGCTCCGAGAGGCCGCTGCTGCGGTGACGGCCCACACGCGTTGGGTCGATGATTTCCCGAGCCCCGGTGTTCGCTTTGCCGACCTCACGCCGGTGTTCGCCCACGGCCCGGCATACTCGGCAGTCGTCTCGGCGCTGGCCTCGGCTGCTCCGGATGCCGAGCTCGTCGCCGGGATCGATGCCCGTGGATTCCTGCTCGGCGGAGGAATGGCGCGCGAGCTCGGTGTGGGGGTGCTCGCTGTGCGCAAAGCGGGCAAGCTTCCGCCGCCGGTGCAGAAGTGCGAGTACTCGCTCGAGTACGGCACGGCTGCCATCGAGATCCCCGACGAGTCGCCGTCGCTGCGTGGGCGCAGAGTGCTCGTTGTGGATGATGTGCTCGCCACCGGCGGGACACTGCGCGCCACTCTCGAACTGCTCGAGCGGGTCGGGGCGGACATCGTCGGGGTCACGGTGGTGACCGAGCTCGAAGCGCTCGGCGGGCGCGCACGGCTGGAAAGCTACCCGCTGACGTCGCTCGTGCGTCTCTGAGGATTACAGTTGGCGGGAAGCCGGAGTGCCGGAGCCAGCGATGGGAGGAGCGGGGATGACCCAGAATCTTGACAAGTCCCAGAGCGCTGGTGCGGCACCGGCACCGACACCCGCGTCGAGTTCGGCGTCGCGGCGCGTGCGGGCCCGGCTCGCACGCCGGATCACCGGGCAGCGCGGCGCCACCGTCAAACCGGTGCTCGAACCGCTGGTGACGATCCACCGGGAGCTGTATCCCAAGGCCGACCTGTCGCAGCTGCAACGGGCCTACGACGTCGCGGAGGAACGGCACGCGAGTCAGCGTCGCAAGTCCGGCGATCCGTACATCACTCATCCGCTGGCGGTCGCGACGATCCTCGCCGAACTCGGCATGGACACGACGACGTTGATCGCAGCGTTGCTGCACGACACGGTCGAAGACACCGGGTACAGCCTCGAACAGCTCACCTCGGAGTTCGGTGAGGAGGTTGCGCACCTCGTCGACGGTGTCACCAAGCTAGACAAGGTGGTGCTCGGCAACGCCGCGGAGGCCGAGACCATCCGCAAGATGATCATCGCAATGGCCCGCGATCCTCGGGTGCTGGTGATCAAGGTGGCGGACCGCTTGCACAACATGCGCACGATGCGCTTCCTGCCGCCCGAGAAGCAGGCACGCAAGGCCCGCGAGACCCTCGAGGTCATCGCGCCGCTCGCCCACCGGCTCGGGATGGCGACCGTCAAGTGGGAACTCGAGGACCTCTCGTTCGCGATCCTGCATCCGAAGAAGTACGAGGAGATCGTGCGACTGGTCGCGAACCGTGCCCCGTCCCGCGACACCTACCTGGCCAAAGTCCGCGACGAGATCGGGTCGTCGCTCGCTGCCTCCCGGATCGACGCAACCGTCGAGGGCCGCCCCAAGCATTACTGGTCGATCTACCAGAAGATGATCGTCAAAGGCCGCGACTTCGACGACATCCACGACCTGGTGGGAATGCGGATCCTGTGCAACGAGGTCCGTGATTGTTACGCGGCTGTCGGCGTCGTGCATTCCCTGTGGCAACCGATGGCGGGGCGGTTCAAGGACTACATCGCGCAGCCCAGGTACGGCGTGTATCAGTCGCTGCATACCACGGTCATCGGTCCCGAAGGCAAGCCGCTCGAAGTGCAGATCCGGACCCGCGACATGCACCGGACCGCCGAGTTCGGCATCGCCGCGCACTGGCGGTACAAGGAGACGAAGGGCCGGCACTCGGGCGATGTCGCCGAGGTCGACGACATGGCCTGGATGCGCCAACTCCTCGACTGGCAGCGTGAAGCGGCCGATCCGGGGGAATTCCTCGAATCACTGCGTTACGACCTCGCGGTCAAGGAGATCTTCGTGTTCACCCCGAAAGGGGAAGTGATCACACTGCCGTCGGGTTCGACGCCGGTGGACTTCGCGTACGCGGTACACACCGAGGTCGGGCATCGTTGTATCGGTGCTCGGGTCAACGGGCGGCTCGTCGCTCTCGAACGCAAGCTGGAGAACGGCGAAGTCGTCGAGGTATTCACGTCGAAGGACCCGAATGCCGGACCGAGCCGCGATTGGCAGACGTTCGTCGTCTCGCCCCGCGCGAAGGCGAAGATCCGGCAGTGGTTCGCGAAGGAACGCCGTGAAGAGGCGCTCGAAGCGGGCAAGGACGCGATCGGGAAGGAAGTCCGCCGGGTCGGGCTGCCCTTGCAGCGGTTGATGAACGCGGACCTGATGGTTGCCGTCGCCAAGGAATTGCACTACGCCGATGTGTCGGCGCTCTACACCGCGGTCGGCGAGCATCATGTGTCGGCCCAGCACGCCGTGCAGCGCCTTGTGGCGTTGCTCGGCGGCGTCGGCGGCGTCGAAGAAGAACTCGCCGAACGGTCCACTCCATCCACGATCCCCACCCGGTCGCGGCAGAGCGGCGACTCCGGGATCCTCGTCCCCGGCGCACCGGGCACCGTGTCGAAGCTGGCGAAGTGCTGCACCCCGGTCCCGGGTGACGAGATCATGGGATTCGTGACGCGCACCGGATCGGTGAGTGTGCACCGCACCGACTGCACGAATGCGGGTTCCCTGCGTGAGCAGTCGGAACGGATCATCGAGGTCGAGTGGGCGCCGTCGCCGTCATCGGTGTTCCTCGTCGCGATCCAGATCGAGGCACTCGATCGGCACCGATTGCTCTCGGATGTGACGAAGGCGCTGGCCGACGAGAAGGTCAACATCCTGTCCGCGTCCGTCACCACGACCGGTGACCGGGTCGCGGTGAGCCGCTTCACCTTCGAAATGGGTGATCCGAAGCATCTCGGTCACGTGCTGAACGTGGTCCGCAACGTGGAGGGTGTGTACGACGTCTACCGCGTGACGTCGGCGGCCTAGCGTCGGCCGACCGAGCGGTCACCCCACCGACGTGATCGTCACAGGGGTGTTCGGTACGCCGCCGCCCAGAACCGAGCTGGCGTCGTGACCTGTCGCCGCTGCGGCATCGAGAAGTGCCAGTGACTCGTCGGTGATGCGACCGAAGACGGTGTAATCGGGGCGCAGCAGCGTGTCGCCGGTGACGAGGAAGAACTGACTCCCGTTCGTGTCGGCTCGGCCGCTGTCCGCCACGGCTACGGTCCCGCGCGGGTAGGCGACTATTTCCGGAGGCCTTCCCGTGGCGGTCTGTGCCGTCAACTGCTGCACGGGATATTCGTCGGGGAAGGTGTAGCCGGGGCCTCCGGTGCCGGTACCGGTCGGATCCCCGCACTGGTAGTACTGCTGACCGATTTCGTCGGAGAGTCGATGGCATGAGGTGCCACTGTAGAAGCCCTGTTGCGCGAGGCTGACGAAACTGTTGACCGTGCAGGGGGCATGGCCTCTGTCGAGGACGAGATCGATACGGCCGATCGATGTCTCGAACGCTACTTCGGCGGTGCCGGTCGTCGATGCGGACGTCGAGGGAAGTGTCGCGGTCCGTGCGGCCGATCCCGAAGTTGTGTACGAGCAGGAGACGGTGGTGGTATCCAACGGCGGCACATCGGGGAGACGGGGGTATCGCGATACGGATTCGCTGGTCAGTGCGTGGCTGGGGGCCTGCGTTGTTGTGGTGGTGGGTGGGGGAGTCGAGGCCTCGCCGCTCGAGCACCCGGCCGTCAGTGCTGCACCGAGGAGCACGCCTGCGGCGGCGGCGAGACCGCGCAATCCGGACGAGCCGGTCGATGTAGGAGATATCACAGGGTCGGAAGCGTAGCGGACCGAATCACGATTTGATAGAGGTGTTGTCGCTTTTCCGTAAACTGCAGGCGGGCGATGCGGCGGTCGACACAGAAGACTCAGGTCGACACAGAAGACAGGGTGCTCCCCGCGTGGTGGCGAGGAGCACCCCGTGCATTCGGTAGCTGTGGTCTACGACGAGACGGTCACCGATTCGATCTGGACAGGAAGGTTCGGGGCTCCGCCGCCGGCGGACATCGAACCATCGTCGCCTGCAGCGGCGACCTCCTCGATGACTGCGAGGCCGGCCTCGTCGACCGTGCCGAACACCGTGTACATCGGAGGCAGCTGCGAGTCCTCGTAGACGAGGAAGAACTGGCTGCCGTTGCTGCCTGGCTGTCCGGTGTTGGCCATGGCGATCGTGCCGCGTGGGTAGACCACCGGCTGGCGCAGCTGCGGGGAGCCCTGTGCGTAGACGTTCTCCGGGTACTCGGTGTCGAAGCCGTAACCCGGGCCACCGGTCCCGGCGCCGGTCGGGTCACCGCACTGAAGCACCTGCAGCCCCGGCGACGTCACGAGCCGGTGACAGGGGGTGTCGTCGAAATAGCCCTGTTCGGCGAGTGAGACGAAGCTGTTCACCGTGCACGGTGCGGACGCCCGATCCAACAGCAACCCGATGGGTCCGGCGCTCGTTGTCATCGACACTTCGGAGATGCCGGCCGCCGGCACGTCCGAGTCGGACGGCGGGGTCACATCCTTCGCGGCTTGTCCGTCCGGTGTGTAGGTGCACGAGACGGGGTCGCCGTCCGTGGGACGCTCCGGCAGCACACCCATCGCCGGCGGCTGCTCGGCTTCGGAGCTGATGGATGTGCTCGTGGTCTCGCTCGCGGAGTCATCGGTACAGCCGGCCAGCAGAAGGGCCAGGCCTGCGCCGGCGGCAACGGTGGTGCGCAATCGGATCATCAGTCCATCCTCACACTCGTGAGAGTTGTTTCGAGGGCCGGGGCGCCGTCCTGGCCGCCACCGGCAACTCCGTCCGCCGCGATCTTGTCGAGGGTCCGGAGCCCGGTCTCGTCGATCTCACCGAATACCGTGTACTGCGGTGGCAGGACGGAATCGCCGTACACCAGGAAGAACTGGCTCCCATTGGTCCCCGGTCCGGCGTTCGCCATCGCGAGGGTGCCGCGCTTGTAGGTCATCGGTTCCTGCGATGCGGGGTCATCGGCCGCGAACTGGTCGGTGGGGAACTCGTTCGCGAACTGGTAGCCGGGCCCACCGGACCCGGACCCCGTCGGGTCGCCACACTGCAGCACCTGCAGGCTGGGGGCCGTCGTCAGCCGGTGGCAGGTGGTGGCGTCGAAGTAGCCCTGGGCTGCGAGGGACAGGAAGCTGTTGACCGTGCACGGCGAATCGTCGTTGTGCAGGATCAACCCGATGTTGCCCTGGGTCGTCTCGACACTGACGCTGATGTCGGTGTTGGCCTCGCCGGAGGTGAGGATCCCGTCGGTGCGCGGTGGCTCCACCGGCTTCGACGGTTCGCGGCCGTCGGCCGGATACTCGCAGCTCACCGACTCGGCGAGAGCTTCGGCCCGGCCGTCGGGCACTGTCGGGTAGTCGGGTTCGGACGAGTCGGTGGCGGTGGTGTCGGTGGCGGTGTCTTCGGAGTCCCCGTTCATGGACCAGAGGGCAGCGGCCACGCCGACCACCACGACGACCCCGAGTGCCGACAATCCGATAGTCAGACGACGCCGTTTGCGCTCGCGTTCCGCTCGGCGCTCGAGCTGACGCTCGAGTTTGCGTTTCGCGGCCTGGCGCCGCTGTGCATTGCTCGGCACTGCAGTTGTCCTCCCGTGAACCGATCGATGTGCTGGTGCCCGCGTTCAGGCCGAGTCGAGTTTGCCACCCCAACCTGAGAACGGGGCGTCAGGGCACAGCGCTTAGGCTGTACGAGACCACGAATGCCCACACCGTAGGAGCGATGCTCGTGCTCGTAACCGGATTTCCCGCGGGGATGTTCCAGACGAACTGCTACATCCTTGCGCAGGACAACGCGAAAGAGTGCGTCGTCGTCGACCCGGGCCAGGACGCCGCGGAGCCATTGATCGAGTTCCTCACCGGCTCCGACATGACGCCGCGTGCGGTGTTGCTCACACACGGTCACCTCGATCATGTCTGGTCCGCTCAGTCCGTTGCCGATCGGTTCTCGATCCCCACCTACATCCACCCGGACGATCGCCACATGCTCAGCGATCCCGGGGTGGGATTGGGCTCCAGCCTGGCCCCATTGCTCGAGGGAACCACGTTCACCGAGCCGCACGAGGTCATCGAACTCGCCGACGGCGACGAAATCGAGCACGCGGGCATGAGGTTCGTCGTCGATCACACACCCGGCCACACCCAGGGCTCCGTCGTGCTGCGCACCCGCACGAGCAACCCGGACGGTGTCGAGTTCGACGTTGCCCTGACCGGCGACACGTTGTTCCAGGGATCGATCGGCCGTTCCGACCTGCCGGGCGGAAACCACGAGCAACTGCTCGAGTCGATCGCTGCGAAGCTGCTCGTGCTCGACGACACCACAGCGATCCTGCCCGGGCACGGCGGTTCCAGCACGATCGGGCAGGAACGGGCCTCGAACCCGTTCCTGGTCGGCCTCACCGGATCCCGCTGACAGCGGCTCTGCCCGCCATTGCCGGGGCCCCGAATCTTCCGACGAGAGAAAGCAGCGACAGTGAGCAAGGCCTCCACGTTTTCGGCTCCCAAAGGCGTGCCCGATTACGTTCCCCCCCAGTCCGCCGAGTTCGTGGCGGTACGCGACGGTTTGACCCGAGCCGCGCGCCTGGCGGGATACGGGCATATCGAGCTGCCGATCTTCGAGGACACCGGACTGTTCGCGCGTGGTGTCGGTGAGTCGACCGATGTGGTCTCCAAGGAGATGTACACGTTCGCCGATCGCGGTGATCGATCGGTGACACTCCGACCGGAGGGCACCGCCGGCGTCGTGCGTGCGGTGATCGAGCACGGCCTTGACCGCGGACAGCTGCCTGTCAAGTTGTCGTACTCGGGCCCGTTCTTCCGCTACGAACGACCCCAGGCAGGGCGCTATCGGCAGTTGCAGCAGGTCGGAGTCGAGGCAATCGGCATCGACGATCCTGCACTCGACGCCGAGGTCATCGCCATTGCAGATTCGGGCTTCCGTGCTCTGGGGCTCGAGGATTTCCGCCTCGAGCTCACTTCGCTGGGCGACGACACCTGCCGGCCGCAATATCGGGAAAGGTTGCAGGAGTTCCTCTTCGGTCTGCCCCTCGATGAGGAGACGCGTCGCCGTGCGGAGATCAATCCGCTGCGCGTGCTCGACGACAAGCGTCCCGAGGTTCGGGAGATGACCGCCGACGCACCGCTGATGCTCGACCATCTGTCCGGCACAGCGCAGGCGCACTTCGACGAGGTGCGCGCACACCTCGACGCCCTCGGCGTGCCGTACGTGGTCAACCCCCGCATGGTGCGCGGACTCGACTACTACACCAAGACCACGTTCGAGTTCGTGCACGACGGACTCGGCGCACAATCCGGCATCGGCGGCGGTGGCCGATACGACGGACTCATGGAACAGCTCGGCGGACAGCCGTTGTCCGGCATCGGATTCGGACTCGGCGTCGATCGCACGATCCTCGCGCTCGCCGCGGAGGGTAAGACGGCGGCCAGCCCGGCACGGTGCGAGGTCTACGGCATTCCGATGGGCGATGCAGCCAAGGCAGCGCTCGTCCCGGTGGCTCACCGGCTGAGGACCGCGGGAATCCGCGTCGACCTGGCTTACGGCGGTCGCGGTCTCAAGGGTGCGATGAAGGCGGCCGACAAGTCCGGTGCCGTCGTCGCCCTGGTGCTCGGCGACCGGGAACTCGAGGACGGGGAGATCGTCGTGAAAGATCTCCGCAACGGTGAGCAGGAGACAGTGCCGCTTACCGACGTCGTCGCACGCGTGGGTGAGGCAGTTGACCGCGCCTGACGGTCGGCAAGCGCCGAGGCCGGAGCCGGTGGCCCTCGATCTGATTCCGGCGCGGCTGCTGGCGCCGCGCGCCCGGAAACTCGCGATGCTGGCTGTTCTCGCGGGTCTGATCGTGGGCGCGGTCGTGTGGCTCGTTGCTCCCTGGTGGGTTGCGGCCCTGATCGCCGCCGTCGTAGGCCTCGCGCCCGCTCTCGGCGCGTTCGCCGCGACGAAGCGGCATATCCGGCTCGACGGAACGGTGATCACTGCGAGTGGACTGTTCCGATCACGTCGCGTCGAACTCGAGCACCTCGCGGGGATCGAACTCCTCGTGCGTGCGGCCCGGGTGTCGCAGGTCATCGTGCGGGTCAACGATGGCAGCCACGGCCTGATCCTGGTTCCGGTCGCGTTGTACAGCGGCGAAGGTGGCCGTGAGCTGGACATCGTTGCACTACGGAAGTTGGCGGACGCCTTCGCGTCGAGTGAACTCGCGTCCGCGGCGGCGATTTCGTCGGTGTTCGTAGAGCAACTGCGCGCGGAAGCGCGCGGTGCCGGGCTGGGCGAACGCCCGTTGTATCGCGCGGTCGAACTGGCCCGCGCCGCGGGACGAGTTCCGCAGACGACGCTGACCGATCATGAGGTGGCATCACTCGTCGAGTAGCCCTTCCGGATCTTCTCGGGATCCGGAAGGGCCACCCTGAGCGGAAATCCCGGCGGATGTGCTGGCCGCCGGTCCGATCACCACTCGTCGTCGACGGCCCCGATCACCGCAGGGGTCACGAACGGCAGTTCTCCGACCACTTCGCTGCTGGTGCCGGAGGTGACGAGAATTCCCCGAGAACTGCGGTGCGCGGTGTCCTCGGTGCGGTTCGCTGCGGCCACAGGTGCGCCGCCGAGGACAGGGCCGCGGGTGGTCCCGGTGCCCGTGCTACCGGCTGCGCCTGTGCCGGAGGGCGGTGCCATGGCTAAAGGTGCCCCGGCAGACGGTATCGCTGTCGCGCCGGCGTTCGCCGCACCGTAGCTGCCGACAGCACTGCCGTACGCCGTTCCCATACTTCCCGCGCCGAGACCTGCGGCACCGACACCCGACGTGACCGAGGTCGCCATCGTGGCGGCTGCGCCGGTGGGCGCGGTGGAGGTGGGGAGGGTCGAGATCGGTTCGCCGGCAGCGCCGGAGAAGACCCCACCGATGTGCGGCACCGTCCCCGAGACCGTGCTCGCGAGCACACCCGGATCGAGCGGCATCGAGGTCATGGTCGGTGCCGGCACCGGGATCGGGGGAGTCAATGCATTCATCGCCACGGTGTGCCCGGTGAGTTCTCCGCGGGTGCGTGCGACGACGGCAAGCGCAGAACTGACGTGCTCGACTGCCGACGCGATCAGCGCCGCCTGCCCGGGCGGAGTCATCGCGACCGGGGCGGTCGCGACAGCGGAGGCGATGAAAGACTGTGCGATGCCGGTCAACTCGATATTCCCTCGCTCCACGGTAGCGGTCGCCGCGCGGGTCACCTGACCGATGAGGTTTCCGCGCTCACTCAATTCGTAGGACGCGAGCTGCGCCCTGGTCGAGTGATCGGCTGTCATGTCGGCGGCGCTGCCCTCCCACGATTCGGGAAGGGCGGACAGCGCCGATCGGCCGAGTGAAGCAGCGCCGTCGAGCAGCCGTGAACCCTGCTGCAGGATGGTCGAGGGGTCGAGTGTCTCGCAGACACCGGTACCGAACATGTTTCCGAGCTCGACGATGGGGCGGAGCAGTTCGTCGAGCTCGGGCAGTGTGGGAACCGGAATGGACTGCAGCAGTTCCTCGACCGCTTCCGGTCCGGGTGTTGCCGGCGGCACGAAGGCAGGAAGCTCAGGAGCCGGTGGAAGCGGCATGTCGAGTACGGGCGCCACCGGTGATGCGCGCAAGGCGTCGAGCACGGTGGGGGATACCTCGGGCGCCTGGATCGGCGCGACGGATTTCACGCCGGGCTCCCACCGGAACGTGCGAGCGCGATGGTGGTGGCAGCGTCGGTGCCGTCGTACGCGGCGGCGGCCTCATGTGCCGCAACGCCATTGGATGCGTACGCGAGGGTCAGTTGCCCCACCGCGCGCGTGTGTTCGCTCTGTGCAGCCGCGAAGGCCGCGAGAAAATCGGCACCGATCAGTCCCATGGCCGGACTCAGTGACGCGACATTCGTCCCCAGGTCCATCGATCCGGCACGTGCAACCTGTTCTGCTGCATGAAGATTAGTGCTTCCATACATTCGGACACCATCGGGAACCACCCGGATTCCGGCACCGGGCAACAAACCGCTCATCGAACCCCCCTCGATATCAACGTGAGGAGCACTTTAGCTCGAGGTGTCCGAGGGTGCGACCGGGACTCCGGGGCCGAGTGGGCGGCGGTGTCGGTCGAACACCGATTCGAGGAAACGGTTGACACCTGCTCGTACGAGTGTTCGACTGTGGGTATGCGGTGGACGACGCAGGCGGTAGATCCAGACGACGGTGCGCTGCCCGGGCTCGAGCGCTCCGGTCTTGTGCGCCGCGTGCGGACACCCGAATTCGACGGCGTCACCTTCCACGAGGTGTTGTGCAAGAGCGCGCTGAACAAGACGCCCGAGGCGTCCCGTCTGCCGTTCGAGTACACGGTCAACACGTTCCGAGGTTGCAGTCACGCGTGCCGATATTGTTTCGCGCGCCCCACGCACGAGTACCTCGACCTCGACGCCGGTCATGACTTCGACACTCAGCTCGTGGTCAAGACCAACGTCGCAGCCGTCCTTCGCCGGGAACTCGCGCGCAAGTCCTGGAAGCGCGAGCACGTTGCGCTCGGTACCAACACCGATCCGTATCAGCGCGCCGAGGGTCGATATCGGTTGATGCCGGGCGTCATCCGAGCTCTCGCGGAATCCGGCACCCCGTTCTCGATTCTGACGAAGGGCACACTTCTCCGACGCGACCTGCCACTGCTCACGCTCGCGTCGCGTCAGGTCGACGTGAGCGTCTCCGTCTCGTTGGCTATCGGAGACCATGAACTGCAACAACAGATCGAGCCGGGCACGCCGTCCCCGAAGGCCAGACTCGATCTCATTCGTGCGATCGCCGATGCGGGGATGTCCTGTCATGTGATGGTTGCCCCGGTCATCCCGTACCTCACGGATTCGAAGCGGCACCTCGAGGGGCTCTTTGCCGACCTCGCGGTGGCGGGAGCGTCGGGGGTCACCGTGATCCCGATGCACCTGCGCGGATCCACGCGGGGATGGTTCCTGTCGTGGTTGGGTTCGGAGCATCCCGCTCTGCTGCCGCGGTACCGGCGACTCTACGGTCGGGGTGCCTATGTATCCCGGGAGTACACGCGCTGGCTCGATGCCCGGGTCGATCCGCTCGTCGAGCAGTACGGGCTGGGAGTTGGGCGCTCGGGGCATCGAAGCGCCGAGGTTCCGGATCGGTCTCGGGAGCCCCTGCCGGTGGGTCCTCCGACGCTCTTCTGAGGTGTGAAACCCTATGATAGAGCCTTAGGTCGGCCGATTCGAGGACCTTCGGTTTTCCTTGACGTGGGGGCTACGACAATGGGTAGTATTCATCGTCGGTGCAGTCCTACGATCGATCCGTGACCACCACGAGAACGGTGAAACGACCCAAGAGTTGGCACCAGCGAGCGGGCATGCCCGTGCGGGTATGGCTCGTACTCCTGATCGTTGCCGGGCTCACCCACCCGTTCCTTCCTGAGTCGCGATGGCTGCTCGTGCATCTGTTCACCCTCGGCGCTGTCACCAACTCGATCGTGGTGTGGTCGCAGACTCTTGCCGAACGCTTCCTGGGGTATCACCTCCCCGAATCGGAGCGGAGACCTCAACTCGTCAAGATCTATCTCCTCAACGCAGGCATCGTCGTCACGATCATCGGTGTCGTCGGCGGGTGGTTCCCCGTCACCTTCGTCGGAGCGGTGCTCATCGGAGCGATGGTGGCGTGGCATGCGATCTCGCTGCTGTTACTGATCCGGCGAGCGCAGCGCGCGAGAGTCGAGGCGGGTGACAGCCCGGCGGAGCACGCGCAGAGCGTGTGGTTCCTCGTCGCCTCGTCGGCGATGTTGCCGTTCGGCGCCGGATTCGGTGCGGTGTTGGCGTACGGGGCGACCGAGCAGGCAGAAGCCGGATTCCTTCTGGCCCACCAGGCCATGAATCTGCTCGGGTTCCTGGGTCTGGCCGCCGCGGGTGTGCTCACCGTGATGTATCCGAATCTGATCGGGATGGACAAGGCCGGTGTGGAGCGACGTCCCGCGGCTCTGGCGATCCTGCTCGTCGGTATCGCCGCGCTGATGGTGGGTGCCTTGGCCGGGTATCCGCTCATCGCGGCGGCCGGCTGCGCGGTCTATCTCATCGGGTGGATCGTTGTGGCAGCACCGCTGTTGCGCGGCGCCTTCTCGCATCCGCCCAACGGATATGCCGTCGCGTCCGTGACCGCGGCGATATTGTGGCTGCTCGGGTCGCTTGCGGTCCTGGCGATCGTCCTCGCGACCGGTCCGATGGATCCGGACCGGGCAACGCTGATGACCGTTCCCTTCTTGGCCGGATTCGCGGCGCAACTGTTGTTCGGCGTCATGAGCCATCTGCTGCCCACGCTGATGGGTGGGGGGCCCGCGGTCGTCAGCGCGGGCGTCGACAAGATGAATCGGTGGTGGGTCTGGCGAATCGTCGTCATCAACATCGGTCTGTTGCTGTTCCTGATGCCACTCGAGAGTTGGATGCGGGTCGGGGGCACCGCGCTGGTCATGATCGCATTCGTGATGTTCCTGCCGGTCATGATCACCAGCGCCAAGGCGTCGGTGGCGGGTCGTCGGGCGGTGATGTCGGGGCGGACCGTACCCGACTACGTCCCGGCCACCCATCAGCGTGGGCTTCAGGCGACCTCCGCGTTGGCGTGCCTTGCGCTCGTGGCCGCCGTCATGTCGGGTATCGGTGGGGATTTCGGTGGTCAGGACGCATCGGCCGGTGTCACCCCGACCGGGAACACCACCGAGGTCCACATCGAAGCGGTCGGGATGCGCTTCACACCCGATACCATCACTGTTCCGGCAGGTGATCGTCTCGTCCTCACCGTCACCAACTCCGACGATCAGGTGCACGATCTGGTTCTCGCGACCGGACACGACACAGGCAGGCTGGCGCCAGGGGAGTCGTCGACCCTCGAGGTCGGTGTGGTCGGTGCCGATATCGACGGGTGGTGTTCGATCGTCGGGCATCGGCAGCAGGGCATGGTGGTCCACATCGTCGCGGACGGCGGTGGCGGCGGCGCGATGGTCCACGACCACGGCTCGGCAGCGGGAGCGCCGACGGTGGACCTCGCCGCCGAACCCGACACGGATTTCGTGGCCCGCGACCCGTTGCTCGCGCCCGCATCCGACGGGACGTTACATCGGTACACCTTCGAGATCACCGAGGTCCCGGGTGAATACGCCGTGGGTGTACCGCAGACCATGTGGACCTACAACGGACAAGCGATGGGCCCGACCCTGCGGGGGAGGGTCGGCGACGTCTTCGAGATCACGATGGTCAACCACGGCAGTATGGGGCACTCCATCGATTTCCATGCCGGCATGGTCGGGCCTGACGGGCCGATGCGCACGATCAACCCGGGTGAGGAGCTGATCTATCGCTTCCGTGCCGAGCACAGTGGAATCTGGCTGTACCACTGCGCTACTACGCCGATGGCCGTTCACATCGCTGCCGGGATGTTCGGAGCCGTCGTCATCGACCCGCCGAGCCTCTCAGCGGTCGACGCGGAATACCTGATGGTGCAGTCGGACGCCTATCTCGGCGACGGAGAGGTCGACGCTGTGAAGGTCGCCGCCGGCACTCCGGATCTGGTGATGTTCAACGCGTTCGCCGACCAGTACGTGCACCGCCCACTGCACGCCGAGGTCGGGGACCGCCTGCGCATCTGGGTCCTCGATGCCGGCCCCAACGAGCCGGTCGCCTTCCACATCGTCGGTTCGCAATTCGACACTGTATACAAGGAGGGCACCTACCTGTTGCGCGCCGGCGACCCCGACAGCGGGGGCTCGCAGGTCCTCGACCTCGCGGTCGCGCAGGGCGGGTTCGTCGAACTCCGGTTCCTCGAACCCGGCATCTACACATTCCTCAATCATCGGATGGTCGACGGTGACCGCGGCGCGATGGGCAGGATCGTCGTCGGATGACGTGGGGCACAATCGAATGAGACCAGTGCAGAGTCGGATCACGCTGCGTCGTGTGACCGGTTCGGCATCAGGTTGCCGAGCATTGATGCCCACGCGTCCTGCCGGTCCGGGAAACACCGTGTGAGCAGATCGACCATGACGGCAGGGGCGATGGACGCTCCCGGTGACGCACCGAGAAGTCCCGCGATCGTCCCGTCGGCGCTCGTGACGAGCTCGGTTCCGAATGTCAGTACGCCGTGGCCGTGCTCGTCCGGCTTGATGAGCTGTGCACGCTGTCCGGCCTGCACGAGGTACCAGTCAGCGGGATCTGCGCCCGGGTAGAACCGGAGGAGTTGCGCGAACTTGCGGTTCTTCGACGAGGCGAGTTGCCCGAGGAGGTATCGCACGAGAGCCAGGTTGCGCAGGCCTGCGGTGACCATCACGGCGGCGTTGCGCAGGCGGATCGTGCGGAACAGGTCGGACAGCCGGCCGTGTCGGAGTAGCCGGGTGCTGAATGTTGCGTACGGTCCGAACATCAACGACCGTGTCCCGTCGACCACGCGCACGTCGAGGTGCGGCACCGACATCGGCGGAGCACCGACGTCGGCCTGGCCGTAGACTTTCGCGTCGTGCCGTGCGACGACCACCGGGTTGTCGGTGCGAAAGAACTGTGCGCCGACGGGGAACACGGCGTATCCACGCACCTCATCGACCCGGGCCTTCTGGAGCAACTCCAGTGCGTAGCCGCCGGCACCGACGAAGACGAACCGTGATGTGAGACGGAAACCTTGCCCACTTGCCCGGTCTCGACCGGTGATCACCCACAGTCCGTCGTCGCAGCGGTGCAGCCGAATGACTTCGTGGTGCAGACGTACGTCGGTGCCGCGGGTCGCGATGTCGTCGACGAGCCATCTGGTCAGTGCACCGAAATCGACGTCGGTGCCGGCGTGGTGGCGTGAGGCGGCCATGGGTCCGGTGTGGGTGCGGCCCTCGACCAGCAGGGGAGCCCACTCGCGGATGGTCTCGGGGTCCTCGGTGAATTCCATGTCGGAGAACGTCGGCGATGTCCGCAGGGTGTCGACCCGGGCGCGCAGGTATTCGACGTCTCGTTCGCCGAACACGATGTCCATGTGCGGTGCGGGAGTGAGGAACTCCGGCATGGTGTCATCGGCTGCCAGTGACGACCAGAACCGTCGGGAGAGGCGGAATCGGTGCGCGATGTCCTGCGCTGTCGCGCCGTCGGTGGGGTCGGGCATGTAGTTGAGTTCCGCGTAGCCGGAGTGTCCGGTGCCGGCGTTGTTCCATGCGCTGGAACTCTCACCGGCGATTTCGTCTAGGCGCTCGAGGAGGACTATCGAGGCGTCGGGTTCGAGGCGGGACATCATGGCGCCGAGGGTGGCGGACATGATCCCGCCTCCGATCAGGACGACATCGTGGATGGTGTCGGATGTGTTGTCGCTCATGGGAAACACTCCTTCTCTCGCTGGTGTCCCCAGCTTCCTCCGCAGATATCAATCCGTCCAATGAGATATTTTGTGGATTATCATCCGAATATGGATGGATACAGGTCGGGTCGGATCGCCGAGATCGTGCCACTGCTCGCAGCGTTCGATACCGCCGCGACGGAAGGACACATCACTCACGCGGCCGCTGTCCTCGGTGTGCCGCAGTCGTCACTGAGCAGGCGACTGAAATCGCTCGAGCAGATCCTCGGGGTGGCGCTGTTCCAGCCGGTCGGTCGGGGTGTCGCACTGACCGCTGCTGGTCGCGAACTGCACGAACGTACCCGCGGCGTGGTCAGGGTGCTCGACGACGCAGTGAATGTCGTACGCAGCAACGCTGACCCCGACAGTGGATCGGTTCGTTTCGGGTTTCCCCTCACGCTCGGCCCGGTGAGCATTCCCTCGCTGCTCGCCGAATTCCACGACACGGCACCGCGCATCCGGTTCGGTCTCGTCCAGGCTCACGGCGAAGCGCTGTGCGCGATGGTCCGCGAGGGTCGTCTCGATCTCGCCGTCGTGATTCCACCCCCGGACGATCTGGCTGTCGTGCTACTCGGGAAGCAACGCATTCTGCTGTATGTCGCCCCGTCGCATCGGCTTGCCGACCGTGGCGAGGTCGCCCTCACAGACCTCGCCGCAGAGCACTTCATCGCGAATCCGCCCGTATTCCACCTGCGTCGACTTCTCGATTCCTGGTGCAAGGAGGCAGGGTTCGTTCCGAACGTCGCATTCGAGATCGGTGAGTTCGAGACGGCCCGCGCACTCGTCGCACAGGGGTTGGGTGTTGCGTTGTTGCCGGCTTCCGTGTCCCGCGACGACCTCGTCGGGATTCCGTTGACGGGCAACCGGGACCGCGACATCGGGCTCGTCAGCGGACACCACCGCCCGACTCCGGCCGTCGCGCGGTTGCACGAACACATCGTGCGCAGAGCAGGAGCGTTCGTTCCCGGAGGACGGTGATCGGCAGAGACGATCAGTTCGGGAGATCGAGCAGATACTTGTCGAGCACAGCGCGCACCTCGTCGGAGATCGGCGCCGCACCGCCTTCCGGTTTCGTGCCGACGTCGATGGAGGTCGCCAGCGCAACGCACCGGCCGTGCTGGAACAGCGCCGAGCCGAGTACCAGCGACGAGGTACCCACCTTCGACACGCCGGTGGAGATCACGACTTCGTGGGGATAGAAGACCTCGGCGAGATAATCGATCTCGATCCGGGCCAGCACCGCGCGTTCGAACGCGGGTCCGCCGAGAGCGGAGGTGAGTTCCTCCATCACGAGGACACGGGCCTGCTCGAAGTATCGGGCGATCGAGACGTTGTTGACGTGTCCGAGCGCGTCGACGTCTCCGAACAACGGAGTGACTGTACGGCGCAGCGGATACAGGTCCTGCGACAGACGTCGCGGATCGTGGCGCATCGAGGGTTCGGCCTTTCGCGTGCAGGTGTGATCGTCGGTCCACGATACCCGGGGTGAGACGAGGGAGGCGGCGTCGATCTCGCTCAACGGAGTTGCGCGCGCATCCACTCGGGGGCGGGGTTGCTGTGCGCACTCCCTGCGACGAACACGGTCGGCACGGTCTCGTTGCCGTCGTTGACCTCCCGGACCCGTTCCGCTGCTGCGGGGTCGCGCCAGATGTTCACCCAGATTGCCTGATCGGCGCGGCGGAGCAGGGATGCCCGCAGGCGCATGCAGAACATGCACCCCGGACGCCAGTAGATCACCGGAGTGTTCGTATCGGCGGCCTCGCGGCGGGCGGTCGCATCGTCGACATGGCGCGGGAAGACCAACGGAGATCCGATCCAGGCGAGCGCGAGCAGAACGACCGTGATGGCGATCGAGGCCGGGGTGAGCGCTCCGGTTGTCAGAACGAGCACCGCGACTGCGACGATCGCCAGCGACGGAACCCAGGTTCTCCACATGGGTCACAGCGTACTGGCGCTCGCATCTCGGGCGAGCCGGACTCGGAGAGGGAGAGCCGTCACGCTAGCGTTGTCGATCATGGTTGTCACCGAGCGTTCACCTCGTATTCCCCCGAGGTTGGTCCAGTCGATGCTTCTCCCTGCCATGCCGACAGCGGTCGTCCTGGCACTGCTCGCTGTGGCAGCCGTGCCCGTCCGTGATGAGCTCTATCTTGCGGTCGCGCAGACATTCGAAGCGTCGTTCCTGGGGCCGGCAGCGGGTGTCGTCGCAGACAAAGGACTGCTTGTCCTCGTGGCCACCGCAGGTGCACTCGCCGTGTGGTCCTGGCGTGAGGATCGACGTGCTTTCCGCACTCTCGTGGTCGCCGGGGCCGGGGTGGTCGCCGCATACCTGCTCAGCGAATTCATCAAGCTGGTGGTGACCGAACCGCGGCCGTGCCGGACCCTGGGTATCGCGACCGTTCTGGAGTGTCCGGAGATCGGTGACTGGTCATGGCCGTCGAATCATTCCGTGATCGCAGCGTCGTTCGCCACCGCGTGTGTGCTCGCCGTCCGACGGTCACTCTGGTTGGTCGCCCCGCTGGCCATGGTGCTCGGTCTTTCGCGCGTGACCGTCGGTGTGCACTACGTACACGACGTGTTCTCGGGTATGGCGTTGGGTGTGCTGGTGGTCTCGTTGGTGACCGCGGCGCTACTCCCGGTCGCGGCTCGGATCGGACGACCCTCGGGATCCGAGCCGGTCAGGCCTTCCAGTCGTCCGGGCGAACTCGGTGGCGGCTGAGAATCGAGATGCGATTGAACGAGTTCATGGCAATCGCGACCCAGATGATCGCGGAGATTTGCTCGTCGTTCAATGCCGTCCGGGCCTCGGCGTAGCGGCAGTCCTGTTCGTACGACGACGGCAAGGTGGTCACCAGTTCGGCGAGTGTCAGTGCGGCGCACTCTGCGTCGGTGAACAGGTCGGTGTCGCGCCATGCGGGCAGTACGGCGAGGCGCTGGGCCTTCTCGCCCGCTTTCAGTGCGTCACGAATATGTACGTCGAGGCAGTAGGCACACCCGTTGATCTGCGAGACGCGGATATTGACGAGCTCGGCGAGCTTTCGATCGAGGCCTGCTTCACTCACGGCGTCCCGGACGGCGACCGCGACGGCCACTTGCGCGCGGTATACCGGGCGGGTCTGCTTGTCGATGGAGATGCGGTCGGCGTGGTTCATGCCGGTCCACCGGGCCGGTCGACGATGTCGTCGTAGTCGTGATGCTTGGTCACGTACTTCGCGACGTACGGGCATACCGGAACGATGCGCCCGCCATGTGACGCGACGTCGTCGAGAGCGAACTTCACGAGGCGGCCGGCGAGGCCGAGACCGCCGTAGTTCTCGTCCACCTCGGTGTGGACGAATACGCGCTGGGTGCCTTCACCTGCGCGGTAGTCGGTGTGTCCGATCACCGTGTCGCCGTCGAGAATCTCGTAGCGGTTCTGCTGGGGATTGTGGGAGATGGTGATATCGGCGAGGCGGGGATCGGGGGTGTCCGTGGGCATTTCTGCATCCTTCCGGAAATGGCGGTCGGCTTCGAGCGTAGCTGCGAAGGGTGCGGGTATCGGTCGTATGAGCGTTTCGCAGGTCAGCCGGTGCGCCGGTGTAACTGCATGTGGTCGCGCATCGCGGTGAAGACGTCGGCCATCACGGTGATGTCGTCGGGGGAGAGGACGTCGAACATCGTTGCGCGTACCGCGGCGACATGTCCGGGCCCGGCGTCGGCGAGTGTCGCGGCGCCCTTGTCGGTCAATGCGGCCCAGGCACCACGCTTGTCGGATTCGCATTCGACGCGTTCCACCCACCCGGCGGCCTCCATTCGGGTGATCGCGCGGGTGATGCCGCTGCGTGTCGTGGTGCTTGCGTCGGAGAGTTCTCGCATCCGAAGCCTGCGGTCTTCTGCTTCGGAGAGCAGGACGAGAATCTCGTAGTCGGCGAACGAAATCCCTGAGTCGCGTACCAGCTGCTTGTCCAGGTCCTGGATGAGCATGCGGGTGGCGTCGAGGTAGGACCGCCACAACCGGTGCTCGTCGTGGGTCAGCCAATTTGTCGGTTCCATACCTCAACCGTAGCAGGTAGTTGACGACGCAACTATAACTCTGTCATAATGATTGAGGGATCAACTAGTCGGCAGGTGTCCGCTGCCGGTGAGTGAAAGAGGGCCGACATGACCGCCACCGCGCAGGTCCATGATTCGTTTGCGCAACGACGCGAGGAAATCCGCGAGCGCTATCTGCGGCCCGAGGGCTCACGTCCGGAGTCGTCGGCGCGCGGATTGCACCACACGGCGATCGTGAGCAGCGACGTCGAGCGCACCGTGAAGTTCTATCAGGAACTGCTCGAATTTCCGCTGGTCGAACTCATCGAGAACCGCGACTATCCCGGATCGTCGCACTTCTTCTTCGACATCGGCAACGGAAACCTCTTGGCGTTCTTCGACTTCCCCGGGCTCGATGTCGGATCCTACCGGGAGGTGCTGGGCGGATTGCATCACATCGCGATCAGCATCGACCCCTCCAAGTGGGAATACCTGCGCGACAAACTCGTCGCCGCCGACATAGAACTCGTCGAACACAGCGAGGTCTCGCTGTACTTCCCGGGACCTGACGGCGAACGTCTCGAGCTCATCGCCGATCCGCTCGGGGAAATGTACGGCTCGACCATCCTCTGAGTCAGTTCCCGCCGGTGTCTACAGCGCCGGTAGCGCAGACTGAACCATGAGTTCCGCACCAGACCGGAAGGCCACGATCGAGATGAGCAACACGGACGGCACCCCCACCGAGATCTTCTGCCAGGCCGAGAACCATCCGGTCGGCGACACCCGGAATCCACGCGTCGAGATCATCACCTCACGCGAGGTGCCTCTCGGTGGTCCGCGTGCCATGCCCGTGCGACGCACGCTGCCCCAACGACAGCGCTCACTCATCGGCGCGTGGTGTTTCGTCGACCATTACGGACCCGACGACGTCTCCGTCACCGGCGGCATGGATGTCGCACCCCACCCTCATACCGGTCTGCAGACCGTGAGCTGGCTTTTCACGGGGGAGGTCGAGCACCGGGACAGCAACGGGGTGCACGCCATGGTGTTGCCGGGCGAGATGAACCTGATGACCGGTGGCCACGGCATCTGCCACTCGGAGGTCTCGACACCGGCGACGAGCACCCTTCACGGAGTCCAGCTGTGGGTGGCGCTGCCCGACTCCGACCGCGACGCTCCTCGCGACTTCCAGCATCACGTGCCCGAGCCGACCGACCTCGGCGGCGGCACCGGCAAGGTTTTCCTCGGCAGCCTCGCCGGCGACACCTCGCCGGTGCACACCTTCACACCGCTGCTCGGTGTCGAGATCATTGTCGACCCCGACGCCACCCTCACGCTCGACGTCGACCACGAGTTCGAACACGGAGTCCTCGTCGACACCGGAGAAGTGGCACTCTTCGACACCGTTCTGCCACGAGCAGCGCTCGGCTACGTCGGCACCGGCGTACCCCGGCTGACCCTGACCAACCGCGCCGGCGAACCCGCTCGCCTGATCCTGCTGGGAGGGACGCCGTTCGGCGAGGAGATCGTCATGTGGTGGAACTTCGTCGCTGGTTCCCACGACGAGATCGTCGCCTACCGCGACGCGTGGCAGAACGAATCCGACAGATTCGGGAGCGTCGAAGGCTACGTGGGTGACGTCGCGCGCCTGCCCGCGCCGAGTCTGCCGAACGCGCAGATCCGCTCCCGTCGCAACCCGCCCACCGTAGATCCGAACTGCTGACCCGGAGAACTGATCATCATGAGCACCACCGTCCACGAACCTCGCCTCGATGTCCGCCGTGCAGACGACCGACTGAAGACGAAGATCGCCTGGCTCGATTCGAAGCATTCCTTTTCCTTCGGCCACCACTATGACCCCGCAAACACCCACCACGGTGTTCTGATGGTCAACAACGACGACACCGTCACACCCGGCCAGGGCTTCGACACGCACCCCCATCAGGACATGGAGATCGTCACCTGGGTGCTGCAGGGTTCACTCGTCCACCAGGATTCGACCGGCCATTCCGGTGTCATCTACCCGGGGCTGGCTCAGCGCATGACTGCCGGCTCCGGAATTCTGCATTCGGAGAAGAACGACTCGTGGCGCTTCGACGGCGCCACCGGCCTGCACGCCGAGCAGCACGACACACCGGTGCACTTCGTCCAGATGTGGGTGCTGCCCGACGAGGCCGGGGTGACCCCGGGATACGAGCAACTCGAGATCGACCACGAACTGCTCTCCGGAGGCCTCGTTCCCGTCGCCTCCGGAATGAAGGACCACGCCGGCCATGCGGCGATCCGTATCCGGAATCAACATGCGGCGCTGCATGTGTCGCGGATGCAGCCCGGGCACCCGGTCTCACTTCCCGACGCACCGTTCCTGCACCTGTTCGTCGCGCGTGGCAACGCTGCTCTCGAAGGGGTGGGGTTACTCGCCGAAGGAGACGCAGTGCGCGTCAGCGGCGGCGGTGGGCAACAACTGACCACCGATACCGGCGCCGAAGTTCTCGTATGGGAGATGCACGCCACCGTCGGAGGTTGAATCCAACCCGCGGGTCCCCGGACTGTCCTAACCGATGGTCTGCAGCCGCAGCCACATCTCGTCCCACGACGAGGTGCGGTCGCGGCACACCCAAATCGTCTCGCCTTGTTCGTCGTTGTCGAGATCGACGTCGTTGTCGACGCGCGCGGCCGGTGTCACCGACCCGAACCAGCGGCGCAGCACCGACTCGTCGAACCCGACCGCGATGACGGTGCGAGTGGACTCGGGCGGTGGGCCCCACGACGCGTAGCTGTTGTGCCCGCTGTACGCGGGCGGCAGAACCACATGTGACGAGTACAGATCGATCGCGCCGGCCTCGCCGTAGTTCCCGCCGAGAAAGACGGTGTCGGGGTGCTCGAACGCGGGTAGGGCGGCGTACACGTCGGCGACAGTGGCCGCGAATTCGGGCCAGCCCACGGTTTCCCCCGCGTCGTAGTTCAGCGCCACGACCGGGGTCTCCCGCAGATCCTCCGCGGGAACGAGCGGCAGGAACAGGAACGCCGAGGTTACGGCGCTCAACGCCAGCGCGACACCCACCAGGCCTGCCCGAAGCCTCGTGTGTGCCCATCGCACGACCGGCGCTGCACCCGCTGCAAGCAGGATCGGGAACATCCCGGCCAGGTAGTAGGGCTTACCGCCGGTCACCAGGAAGAGGATCGCGAGCAGCGCGTACGCAACTGCGAATGCCCGGTAGGTTCGCACAGTTGGGTCGTACGTGAGCCGCCAGAGACCGGCGATCCATACGGGCGCCAGCCAGATGCTCACCATCACCAGTTGGAACGGCAGAATCAGCCACCGTGACTCGCTCGTGCCCGAGCTTCCCGCGGCGATCGCGGTCGACAACTCGAGTTGCGGCCATCCGTGCCCGGCCTGCCAGATCAGGTACGGCGACCACACCGCCACTGCGGCGAGCATACTCACGGGGATCCATGCGGTGCGCAGCGCCGAACGCGGTCCGGTCGCCAGCACCCCGACGAAGACAGCCAGGAGGAAGATCGCGACGAGCACCTTGTTCTGCAAGGCGATTCCCGCCACCACGCCGACGAGTAACCAGGTGGGTCCGCCATCTCGCAGGGCACGCACCAACAGCCAACTCAGAACCGTCCACGCGAGCAGATCGAACGTGGAGGTCGACAACAGATGTCCCACAGCTGCGAGACACGCCGACACCGACATGCACGCGGCTGCGAGCACCGCAGCGGTGCGACCAGCCCCGAACTCGCGCGCTATCAGACCGGTGCACAACACGATCAGGCCTGCAGCGACTGCAGAGAACACACGCAGACCCACGAGTGACTCACCGAAGAGCTCGGCCGCAGCCCGTGCGAACAGCGGTGTGAGCGGCGGTTGATCGACGTATCCGAACGCCGGTTCCTGCCCAGCACGAACGAAATACAACTCGTCACGGTGATATCCGTACCGGCCGGCGGTGGCGAGCAGCACGAGCGAGACGAGCAGCGCGAGGCCTCCGAGCCACGGCCACACCACCGTAGGTTCACGCGACGGTGTCGGTCGAGAACGTGATGTCGTCATGTGTGTCGCGCCATCCCTCGATGGTCGGGCGATGCAGAGCTTATCGTGCCTGTCGGGCGGCCGCCGTAGGCTCAGAATGTGGATTCCTCTTCGGCCGACCTCTCTGCCGCCGCGACAGCACTGCTCCGCGAGAACGGCCCGCACACCCTCTCGGAGCTCGCCGCTGCGCTCTCCGGCCGAGGCTTCGGCGACGCCGCGCGGATCGAGGCCGCGATCGAACTCGACGATGCTCTCGTCGACCCCGTGATAACCGAGTTGCGCGACGGGCGCTACGTCGCACTCGACGCCGTCCTGGACGGGCGCGTCTTCACTCATCGGCTCACCGCGGAAGAGATCGCGGCGAATGCCCTCGAGATGTTCGACGTGTTGCTCCCTGCACTGGTTCTCCCGAACCAACCGCCGATCAGTGTGGGCGTTCCCGGATTCCACGACGAGATCCTCGCGTCCCGTTCGCTGACCGACAAGCCCTGGGCGCAATTCGGGGTCGTCGTCCTGCCCGAGGATTTCCTGGCCTCGTGCAGGGCCGGCGACCTCGTCGCCCTCACCGTCCGACACGGTGATGTCACCGTCCGGCAGGTCAGCGAAGAACCGGCACCGGGCACACTCGGTGAGTGGGTATCGGCGATGTCGGCACGCGCAGGCGAAACCGACCTCTTCATCGAACTCCAGCTGCTCGAGGCACTCGTCGCCGACCCACACCTGGCCCGCGACACGTGCGCTCCGGTGAGCGAACAACTCGCCGGCACCGGATTCGAACGCACCGGCAACAAGCTGACCCGGACGGGTACTGAGCCGGCCGCGAGTCCGGCCGAACACGAGACGGCCGCGTCCGGATGGTTCGGCAAAGCGTTCGGGCTCGACGCGGGCTCGGCGCGCGCCGCCACACGTTTCCTGGCGCTTCTGATGTCGTGGTCACTAGAGGAAGACGACGTCGAATTTTCGCTCGATGCGTACCCGGAGGAATACTTCGAGGACCCCGAAACACTGACACCACTCGCAGATCCGGCTGTTGCACGACTGGTGCAGGATGAGGCCCTGCTCCGGCTCGGGATCGAGCCGTACGAGGTCGCCCGCGCCGCCGAACAACTCCTGCGGCGCGGGCCCCGCGTCACCCGGGCTGCTGCACACTGGATGATCGGACAGGCCGAGCTCGCGCGCGGCGACGTGCACGAGGCGGAGCGGCGCTACCAGCTCGCAACATCCGAGAATCCCGGCTTCTCACCGGCACTGGAAGGCCTCGCGACCTTCGCCTCGATGCGAGGCGATGCGACTGCAGGTCTGCTGCTGCTCGAGCGCACCCCCACCGGAACACAGCACGCGATGTATCCCTTCCTGCAGCATTTCAAACCGGTCGAGCACCCCGAGCTGGGCCGCAACGACCGCTGTTGGTGCGGTTCCGGCCACAAGTACAAGGTGTGCCATCTCGGTAGGAGCGACGCGCCGCTCGAGCGCCGCGCCGTCTGGTTGTACGCGAAGGCCGGTCTGATCATCGACCAACCGCGTTGGCAACGGCTTTTCGCCGAGGTCGATCAGGCCAACGACGACGTGCGACTGGTATCGGACGTCGTCCTGTTCGATGGTGGAGCGTTCGACGATTTCGTCGAACACTGGGCCACAACGCTTCCCGACGACGAACGCGACCTCGCGCAACGGTGGCGAGGTGCGCCGCTCGTCATGGGTGTACTCGACGAGGTGCGTTCCGGCGAGGGGTTCACCCTTCGCGACACGAGGAACGGCGAGCGAACACGGGTGATGGACCGGACCGTGGGCAACGACGTGAGCGCCGGCGCAACCGTCGTGGTCCGACCACTGCCGGTCGGTGGCGAGTGGCACAACTACATCGGTGTGCACCCGGTTCCGGACGGCCGGCACGAGGCGATGCGCGCGCTCCTCGACGCACCGGAGCTGTCCCCGCAGGCCGTGGGGCGTGTGCTCGGGGACAGCGACCGGTGACGTCGAAGGACCTCAGGCGGCGTCCTGCTCCGACGGGAGCAATCGTGCCAGCACGTCGGTGAGGGTGATCAGCCCGACGACCCGACCGTCATCGGTCACCGTCGCGAGATGATTCCTCGTCTCGCGCATCGTCGCCAGCGCTTCGTACACCGGAATCGCCGCATCGAATGTCAGCGCCGGGCGCATCAGGTCTGCGGCAGTGACACCGTCACCGGCCTGCAGGCTGTCGCGCACGTGGACGACACCGTCGATGTGCCCGTTGCCACGCACGAGGAGGCGAAGGTGCCCGGTGCGGCGCACCACGGCCTGAATCTGCGCCACGGTGGCCTCGGGCCGGACACTGCTCGGATGCGCGTCGGGTGTGACGATGTCACCGACCGTGAGCGACTCGAGTTCGAGTGCACTGCTCAGATGACCGTGGTACCGCTCGTCGAGTGTCCCGACCGTGGCCGAATGCTCGACGAGATGACGTAGGGCATCCGGGTCCTGACCCGACGCGACCTGGTCCACCGGCTCCACTCCGAGCTTGCGGAGCACCCAGTTCGCCATGTGGTTGAGCCGCACGATGACCGGTCGCGTGACCCACATGAAGGCGCGCATCGGAAGCGCGAGCAAAGTCGCCGACTTCTCCGGATGCGCGATAGCCCAGGACTTCGGAGCCATCTCACCGACAACGAGGTGCAGGAAGGTGACGATGATCAGCGCCAGCACGAATCCGGCGACGTCGGCGAGCCACAACGGCGCACCCCAGCTCTCGAACACCGGAGTGAGCCAGTGGTGGACCGCCGGCTTGGTGATCGCACCGAGAGCCAGGGTGCACACGGTGATCCCGAGCTGCGAACCGGCCAGCAGCACCGACAATTCCGAGGCGCTGCGCAATGCAGCACGAGCCGAACGACTCTCCGGCGCCGCATCCTCGAGTCGGTGACGCCGCGCGGCGATCAGCGCGAACTCGACGGCGACGAAGAACGCGCTCGCTGCGATCAACACCACGGTCGCGACTGCGACCACCCAGGGACTACTCATGGTTCTTCACCTCGCCGTCCGTCTTGTCGTCGTTTCCCACTGTGTTGTCGTTCGTCTCGCCGTCGGTGTGTAGCGTCACGTGCACCGAGGACGGAACATGCTTGTCGACCGCACGAACCTCGGCAACGAGGAACTTCGCGGCGGGATGCGACTCGCGTACCAGATCGGCCGGATCCGGATCGACTTCGATCGTCACCGTGTCACCGACCTCGGGGAGCCCGCCGAACTCTGCGATCACCAGGCCTGCGAGGGTCTCGTAATCGCCCTCGGGGAGCTCGGCGTCGAGCGTGCGGACCACTTCGTCGAGGTGTGCATCGCCTCGGATGAGCCATCCGTCACCTGATCGGGTAATCACCTGGGTTTCGAGTGCCGGATCGTGCTCGTCGGCTATCTCGCCCACGACTTCCTCGGCGATGTCCTCGACAGTGACGACTCCGGCAAATCCGCCGTATTCGTCGATCACCAGCGCCATCTCCTCGCCTTCGGCGTTGAGCTGCGCAAGCACCTCGGGCAACGCCAGGGTCGTCGGGACGATCACCGCGGGTCGGCACAGGTCTCCTGCTGTACCTGCCGGATTCTCGGTCTTCAGGAGGTCGTGCAGATGCACGACACCCCGAACGTCGTCCGACGAGGTGCCGGTGACCGGGTAGCGGGTGTGACCGCCGCCCATCTTCTCGAGGACACTGGCGACGGATTCGTCGACATCGACGAAGTCCACACGGGCACGGGGAATCATCGCGTGTTCCGCGGTGCGGGTCGGGAAGTCGAGGATCCGGTCGAGCAGCTTCGACAGTTCGGGCGGCAGTTCACCGGTGTCGCGGGATTCCGCAACGATGTGCTCGAGGTCGCGGGGGGTAGCCGAATGCTCCACGTCATGGACCGGCTCGATCCGCAACGCCTTCAGCAGCAGGTTCGACGAAGCATCGAACAGGCGGATCAGCCACCCGAAGATCTTCAGATACACCGTGGTGGACAGCGCGAGCCACCGGGCGACGGATTCGGGCCGTGCGATCGCAAGGTTCTTCGGGACGAGCTCACCGAACACCATCTGGACCACGGTGGAGAACAACACCGCGAGGACGGTGCCGACCGCGATGCCGACTGCTGTGGGCACACCCACGCCTCCGAGCGCCACACCGAGGCCGCTACCGATCAGAGGTTCGGCGACGTAGCCGACGAGCAGGCCTGTGACGGTGATACCCAGCTGTGCGCCGGAGAGCATGAAGGAGGTGCGGCGAGTGACCGACAGGACGCGCGAGGCGGATTTGTCTCCGCTTTCGGCGCGGGCCTTCATCCGAGAGCGGTCGACCGCCATGTAGGCGAATTCCTGGGCCACGAAGTAACCGGTCAGAGCGGTGATGGCCAGGACTACCAAGATTCCGAAGGCGATCCCGAGCGCGGTCAGCATCGGGGATCCCGGGTGTCGGGAACGAACCGAGGTTCAGGGACGGGGTGGTCGTCCACGGAAGGGGACGGGGCGGGTCTTCGAGGTTTGCGCTTGGCGCGTCTCATAGTTCTCTCTGTGTGTATACGCGGACAGATACCCACTCAGGATAGGGGGCCGACGCTGGCGCAGGGTGCCGACCGCCCCCGAGGTATCGGTGTCTGTCGGTGTGCGACCCCGTCATGAGGGACGGCAGGCCGTCGAACAGCCACGGGTGAATGTGTGGAAGGACCCGGTTCGGCATGTCGTGAAAAACCTGGCAATCGAATTGGGGGGTAATTTCCTTTTGTCCGTTGTGTGAATTATGCGGAGCGCAAAGTTTGCTCCATGGTGTGTAATTCGATCTTCTCCCGGATATTTTTCGAGATCAATTTCGAGCGCTGCCAAAATGCTCCACGAAGGGGAGGGTCGAGGCATGTTCATGCACTTGAACTGCATAAATGAAAATTCTCTCATATTCGTGATCAGTTCGTGATTCAACTCGAATCAGCGGAATGTGATTTGTTTCTCAGTGCGTCCGCGCTGCGGAATCCGATTTCTCAGGTAACAATTGAGTCGCGGTCGCTGCCGCGACCGGACCGCTGTTGATTCTCCACAGATGGGATTTACATCATGCTCGCTGACCTGGCCGAATTCTTCGTCAACGCCGCTGATCTCTTCGGCGCACTCGACTTCTTCACCGGTTCCGCTGAAGGAATCAGCAGCGCCCAGCAGTAAGGCCGTCGACTGTCGGACCCGGGGGCTACGGCCTCCGGGTCCGAGTCGTTTCCGAACATCGAGGCCGGGTGCGGACACGCCGCCTATCCTGGGCGTCATGGTAATTGCAACCGCTGACCACGTCTCGCGCGACGATCTGCTCGGCTTCGTCCGCCCCCGTCATCGCGGCGTACTGATCACGTGGCGGGAATCGGGCACGCCGCAGGTCTCGCCCGTGACTCTCGGAGTCGACGACGACGGAAGAATCGTCATCGCCACCTACCCGCAGCGGGCCAAATCGGTGAACCTGCGCCGCAACCCCCGCGCAACCGTGTGCGTCCTGTCCGACGAGTTCAACGGCGCGTACGTCCAGGTCGACGGCGTCGCAGAGGTGCTCGACATGCCTGACGCGGTGGAACCGCTCGTCGATTACTTCCGTTGCATCTCCGGGGAGCACCCGGACTGGGACGAATACCGCGACGCGATGCGCGCGCAGGACAAATCGCTCATCCGGATCACCATCGACTCGTGGGGACGGCTGCTGCGGGCGATAGAGCTGGTCGGCGTAGGACGGACCGTAATACCGTTCGAGTTCTTCGAGGGTCTCGGGACCGTCGAGGACCATCGTCTTCGACAGTGTCGCCACCGAGGGCAGCGCGTCCGGATCTCAGGTGTCCGGGTCCCACAACGCGGACCGCATGAATGCCTTGGCACAGTGATGGAAGATCTCTTCGATCTCGATCACGAGGCACAGGATCGGACGGTGATCATGGACGACGAGGTCGTCGAAGAACGGCGCATCGGTGATCAGGCGCGCGCGACCGTTGACCGTAGAGTGTCGCCGCGTCCTGGGATGAAGAAGTTCGTGCCCACGAACGGGTTTCGCAGGATGTTTCGGAAGCCGTCCATGCGCCGGTTGCCGGGGCGCCCGGCGAGTTCGATGGTGCGGTCGTCGATCACATACGCCACCTTGCCGGGTCGACCACCTTTGGGTGATGCGTCGCATCGACCGGTCTCGTCGGTCGTGACGACGACACAGAACAGTGATGCGGCAAGCCAATCCACGTCGTACGGATGCAACCTTGCACGTACCTTGTGCGCCGCGCGGAAGGTCGGCTCGCCGAAAAGTTCGGTCAACTCGGCGGAATCGCGAATTTCGCTCCAGGTCACGACAGGACAGTAACAACGCATGTCGGCCCCCGCATCTAGAGTGAGCGCATGGTGCTTCGGACTGTCGACTTAGGTGAACGCAGAGCGCGCCTCGCGGCTCGCCACCGAATTTCCCCGGCGCATCGCGCCCCCGATGCAGTCGAGGCCGCCAAGAGTATGGTGTGCCTGCACGGCACCGATCCCGCGACCGTGTATCTCTCGGCGTGGTCGCGCGTCGACGACTTCTCCGTGGCCGAACTCGACGACGCGCTCTACACGGACCGAACTCTGGTCAAGCACCTCGCGATGCGTCGCACCGTCTTCGTGTTTCCGCGTGCGGCGCTGCCGGCGGCGCAGGCCGGCGCAAGCAGTCGGGTCGCAGCTGCCCAGCGCCGCAGCGTGATCAAAGACGTCGAACGTGCCGGGTTGCACCAGGACGGCGCACAGTGGCTCGACGAGGCCACCGTGGAGGTCCTCGATGCCCTGGCCGGCGGCCGGGAAGCCACCTCATCCGAATTACGTTCCGAAATACCTATTCTCGACGCATCGATCGATTACGGCATCGGAAAATCATGGGGCGGGAAAGTTCCGTTCGCTCCGCGCGTGATGACGGTGCTCTCGGCCTCGGGTGAGGTGGTCAGGGCCTCCAACAACGGACCATGGCGAATCTCGCGACCGAACTGGGCGCGCACTGCCGCGTGGTTGGGGGAGGAGGTCGAAGCGCGAAGCGAAGCCGAAGGACTTCGGGACCTCGTCGAGATGTGGCTGCGCGCATTCGGGCCGGGCACCGAAGCCGACATCAAGTGGTGGCTCGGCTCTACGTTCAGAGGGGTCCGGGCCGCCTTGACCGAACTCGCGGCCGTGGAAGTGGACCTCGACGGACGTACCGGCTACCTGCTTCCCGACGATCTCGACCCTGCGCCGGCTGTCGAGCCGTGGGGCGCGTTGTTGCCGTCGCTCGATCCCACGACGATGGGGTGGTTCGAGCGAGAGTGGTACCTCGGCCCGTACAAGCAGCAACTCTTCGACACAAACGGAAACGCCGGACCGACGGCGTGGTGGGACGGCAGGATCGTCGGTACGTGGTGGCAGGACGACGACGGCGCCGTCCGACTCCACATGCTCGAGGATGCAGGGAAGGATGCCGAAGCATTCCTCACCGACGAAGCCGCCCGGCTCGACCAATGGCTCGGCAGTGTGCGGGTGATGCCGAGATTCCCCTCGCCATTGGCCAAGACCCTGGCGAGTCGGTAGCTCAACCGTCGTGCACCGCGGGCCGATCGGGGTGCTCGAAACGCACGACGATGTCGGCCTCGGAAGAGACGTCGGCGCCGTGTGCGAGCAATGGCGCGATCGTCCACCGATCATCCGAAGGAGTCCGCCGCTCGAGCGCGCCCCGGGACATTCTCAGCTCGACGGTCATATCGAACCTGAGCGCGCGGCCGAGGAGCATCGGACCCGCGACGACCACCACGTGATCGTCGGCGGCATCCATCCGGTGGGCACGAGCCGAACGATCGGTGGCCTCGTCCCACAGCCGCGGCAGGAAACGCTGCCGTTTCTTCAGGGACGAGACCACCTCACGGTCCAGTGCGTCGTAGTCGAACCAGCTCGACCGGTAGCTCTGCTCATCGGTGCGTCCGTGTTCGAGACGGAGCGACGCCGGCCGGACGAAATCGTGCAGTGAGACTGCGTTCGCGGGACGTCCTGCGGCGCGAAGGTTTTCGACCACCCGGTTCGCCAGAACGATGGGCTCCGCGGCATCCGAGGCCGAGATCCCCACGACGACCGGGCCCGGTCGTGCGCGCACTTGCTCGGTGAGGAGTTCGGCCAGCTTGACCGGAGAGATCGGAGTGAACGAGGCCATCCGATCACGCTAGCGTCGGCACGTTCTCGGCCGGACCCTCTCTCCTACCAGCGATAGTCGAGAAACTTTCCGTCGAGTGTCACCACCACCCGGTCCCCGTCCGGATGCGGGCGCCGCGCGATGTCGACTTCGAAGTTGATGGCGCTCATGATGCCGTCGCCGAATTCCTCGTGGATCAGCGCCTTCAGTGCCTGACCGTAGACCGACAGGGCTTCGGTGAAGCGGTAGATCGTCGGATCCGCCATCACCTCCGGCGACGTGCCCCGGCTCGGCTGAAGCCTCAGGCTTTCCTCCACCGTCTCGTCGAGGCCGAGTCGCTCGCACACCGACCGTGCCTGCTCGAGGGTCATCGGGTGCTGCCCGAGCAGCGCTGCCGTGGTCCACACCAAGGGGGTGCCGAGGAGATCGGCCAATTCCGCCCAGGTGAGTCCCTGACGGAGACGGGCAGCGTCGATCAGGGTTGCAGCTTCGTGCTTCGGAAGAATCGGAGTCATGGAAGGTCCCTTCACACGGTTTCGGGTGTCTTGTCCGCCACCATGACAGAGTCCGGGGCCGGTGTCGCGACCGAACGTGTGGGCTGCGTCCGTACGTGGGTGATGTAGAGGGCGAGACCGACGAACACGACACCGCCGACCAGATTGCCCAGAACCGTCGGGATCTCGTTCCAGATCAGGTAGTCACCGAGGGTGAAGTCTCCACCGAGCAGCAGACCGGACGGGAACAGGAACATGTTGACGACCGAGTGCTCGAATCCCATGTAGAAGAACAGCATGACGGGCATCCACATGACGAGAACCTTGCCCGGCACACTCTTCGACATCATCGCTGCGACGACGCCGGTGGACACCATCCAGTTGCACAGCATTCCACGGAAGAACAGGGTCGCCATGCCGGCAGCACCATGCTCTGCATACCCGAGGGTGCGGGCCTCGCCGATCTCGCCGAGACGCTCACCGACCGCGTCCGGCGGGATCGAGTAACCGTAGGTGAGGATGAATGTGATCAGCACGGCCACCGTGAAGGCGCCCAAGAAATTGCCGACGAAGACCAGTCCCCAGTTCCGGAGCATCGATCCGATCGTCACCCCCGGACGTTTGTCCAGATAGGCGATGGGGACCATCGTGAACACTCCGGTGAGCAGATCGAAACCCAGCAGGTAGAGCAGGCAGAATCCGACCGGGAAGAGGATCGCTCCGAGGAGCGCGTTGCCGGTCTGCACCGTGACGGTGATCGCGAACGCCGCTCCGAGCGTGAGGATGGCACCGGCCATGTACGCCCTGATCAGGGTGTCGCGGGTGGACATGAGGACCTTGCTCTGGCCGGCGTCGACCATCGCGCGGGCCAACTCGGCGGGTGGAACGTAGGACACAGCAACCTCCTGGTGCGAACAGTGCCCGACCAGTGTCAGTAGTGCCCGTCACCAGTGCGTTTCGGGGCAATAAGGATGCGTTGCGTTCTCCTCCGAGGGGGGTCGCTCTGGTTGTGAGGTCTCTCGCTCATGTATATTGGCGGTGCTTCACGAGATGCCGTCGCCAAGCTCCGACTCGACGGCACGCCAACCCCACGCTCGCGGGTGGCTCGGATGACGAAGCGGCTCGCGGCCGACCGGCCCGGGCACGAGCGCCCCGCCCGGGGCCGACCCGGAGGAATGAAGATGACCGACCGTATCCGCAGTACCGATCGCGCAGACGTCCACGAGTGCTCCTCGTTCGGCGACGGTCACCACGTCCATTTCATCCGCGCCCGTAAGGCGTTCGACGATTCCGACCTCAGTGTCGGTGCGCTCGTGTGCGTGCTGGACGATACCCACGTCGAATTGTCCTGGGACGGAATACGGCTCGCATTCCGGCACCACGACACCGCCGCGATCGCCCGTGCGGTCCACGCGGGTGGGGAGATCGGGACCTGGGTTCCGCAGTGGAGGGTGCTGATTCTGCCGGGTTCCGATCCTCATGTGCCCGCGACCTTCACCCTCGCAGCTCCTGATCACTGGAACGAGTGTGTGCCGGGGCGTGTCCCGGCGCTGACCTACGTGCCCGGGCGGTGACGATTCGGATCAACTCTCTTCGGCCTCGATCCAGAACGAGGGAAGATCCACCGCCAGAATATCTTTCGCCTGCATCGGTAAAGAATGGGTGGTCTCGGGAAAGATGTCGACCGTCGCGCGCGGGAGCGTTCGTGCCCGCTGCGCGGCGGTGTCGCCGCCGGCGAGTGAATCCCGTTCCGCGATGGCGACATAGGTGGGCATGGTGAGAGCGTCCATCTCGTCGTCGTTGAAGGGTGAGGGCGTCGGCAGTGCTGCCGAATAGTGCTCCGAACCCGCGGCGATCATCTTTGCCATGTCGTCACTCGGGTCGAACTCGGCCCCGCCGACCTTGCCGAGGGCGGTGTTGCGCCAGGTCTTCGGCAGGAGCGGGAGGCTCGACACCATCGTCCAGGCCATCATGCGAGTGGACGGATACGCGAAGGTGAAGACGGGTTCGAGGAGCGTCAGCGATCGCACGCGATCAGGGAATTGCCGTGCGTATGTCGCTGCAATTGCGCCACCGAACGAATGGCCGACGATGTGGACGGGTTCGGCGGCGAGCTCGTCGAGTGCGTCGTCGATCCACGTTGCCTGGTCACCGAAGGAGACCAGCGGAACGCTCTGCACCGACAACCCGGCATCACCGAGCGAGTCGAAGGCGAGGACGCGGCGGTGTGGCAGGAACGCGGTGAGGTTTTCGGCCCACATCGGGACACCCGACGACCGACCGGGTACCAGGACGACCGGAGCGGTGTCCTCGGTTTCCGGTGAACTCCACTCGTAGACACGAACCGAGCCGAAACGGGTCGCGACGTCGAGGGTTGCCGTAGGGGAGGGGAGTGCGGACATTGCCTGTTCATACGCTTCGACGTAGGTACGGCGCCCCTCTGCGTCGCGGAAGTGCCCGACTTTCGGAGCTCCGAAGAAGAACTGCCCCACGCTTATTGCGCCAAGTGCGGCAAGCGCGGCAATCACGACGAATCCGCTACGGAGAAACCATCGGTGACCGAGCAGTCGATGGTGAAGACGGGTGGGTGGTGGATGGTCGGACCGGGCGTCTGTGCCTGCGGTGTGCTCACTCACGTGTCTTCTCCTCGATTTCGACGATCCATACTGTTTGCAGTATAGAAATATTGTAAAATTCTGTCATGCCGAAATTGGTCGACCATGCCGAGCGTCGCAGAGAGATCGTGTGGGCACTGTGGGCCGTGATCCACGAACGAGGTATCGACGGGGTGACCTTCCAGGCGGTGGCGGTCGAGGCCGGCGTCTCGATCGGCAGGATCCAGCACTACTTCGAATCGAAACAACATCTGATCCGGTCCGGAGCACAGGAAATGGTCTCCGGTGCCGAGAAGAACTATCGCGAACGTGGATCCTCAGGCGACCCGAGATCAGCCCTCGCGGCATTGCTCATCCAGCCTGTTCCCACCGATGCACCCTCGCGTGTGGGTGTGTCGGTCTGGTATGCCTACCTCGCGAAGGCGACGAACGACCCGTGGATCAGGTCGTTCCTTGCCGAGGCGTCGCGGGGGACCGTCGGCGAGGCCGATCGACTTCTTCGTCGCGCCGGCCTGTCCGAGGCCGATGCGCACGACGAGGCCATGAGGTTGGTGGCACTGAGCAACGGCGCGACGCAATCCGTGCTGGTTGCGGGGATGGACGCCGATGGTGCGGTCGATCTCGTCACCCGCGAGATCGACCGCACCATCGGAGACATCACGGGCGGGAGCGAGTAGTGAACTACCCGAGTTTGTGTCGGACCTCACTGCGATGCTGGTGTGGCAAGGAACGAAGATCGGAGGATGTCATGAGGACATCGACGACACATTCGTACGATACCGCCAATCGGATCGACATCTCGGACTCCGATCGGGTGCCCTTGGAATTGGACGAGGCCCTGACGTGCGGCGGTCACCGGGCTCGATTGATCGCCACGCACGACCCCGGCACCGATATCGAATACGTGCTTCTACTGCTCGGGGAGATGTCCGGGCACAGCGAGGTCGTGGTTCGCGAGGTCGACGAGGAAGCGCTGCTCATCGAAGGAAGCCGATCGGGCCCCGAACCGCAGATCCTGCTCGGCACCGCGTCGCAACCACTCCACGAGACCGGCGCCGCGGATGCTCTCGCACGAGTCCTCCGCAAATCCGGCATCGTCCGTTCGATGATCGCCCGGGGGGGGAGTGCGATCGGTGATCGTCGGCCCGCGGAGGCGGTCGGAGAGCGCGGAGACGATCCCGTCGCCGCCTCGATCGAGCGAGGCACGGGCGTCGTGACGGGATGCTGGGGCCCTCGGTGCATGTCGGTGGGTAGGTTCACCATGGCCTCATGGGAAACACACATCACGCAATCGACTACATCGAACTCGGCGCTACCGACCTTCCTGCATTACGTGCCTTCTACGAAACCGCCTTCGGCTGGAACTTCAACGACTACGGGCTTGAGTACGCCGGTATTCGCGCAGTCGGGGGTGACGGGGAGGTCGGCGGACTGACAACTCTGCGCGCACCGGGCGCAGCCGGACCACTGGTCTTGCTGTACTCCCGAGACCTCGACGCCTCCGTCGGTGCGGTCGAGCGTGCCGGAGGCATCATCTCGTCGGGACCGTACGACTTTCCGGGTGGGCGCCGGTTCACCTTCCTCGATCCGAGTGGAAACGAATTGGGTGTGTGGTCCGAAGCGTGAATCATCTCGGCGGTCGGACGTCGGGGACCGTAGCCTGGCAAGCGCCAGGGAAGGTCAGCCTGCGGCGTCGGACCACCGTGCAACTCCGGCGTGCGAGAGTTGCGGGATCTGCTCGGCTGCCCACGGGCTGATCAGCCACGGAACGGTTGCCGCGGTCTGCATATCGGCCCACGACACCCACGACCACTCCATCACCTCGGACGGTTCGGGTTCGAGGCCGGATGTGGCACGTGCGCAGAATACCGGGCAGACCTCGTTCTCGACGGTTCCGTCGGCTGCCGTCGCGCGGTACCGGAAGTGCGGCAACACGCACGTGACGTCCTCGACCGCGAGGCCCAGTTCCTGCTCGAGGCGGCGGCGCACAGCGTCCTCGAAGGATTCGTCCGGCCCGGGATGACCACAGCACGCGTTCGTCCACACACCGGGCCACGTGATCTTGCTCAGCGCACGTCGCGTGGTGAGGACTCGACCCGCGTCATCGAACACGTAGCAGGAGAACGCCAGGTGGAGCGGGGTGTCCGTGTGGTGGACGGTGGCTTTCGGAGCTGTACCGATGGGTCGCTCGTCCTCGTCGAGCAGAACCACGAGTTCCTCGTGGGCAAGCGCAGTCATCTGGGTCTCCGTAGGTGCTCATGAGTGTCGGGCGACGTCTGACATTCCCCGGATCGAGCCTACCTGTGCGTCCAGGGTCGGCGACGTCCGCCTGCGCGAGCGCGGGTCCGTCGTTGGTGCCGTCGCCGGTCATCGCGACGAGACGGCCACCCTGCTTTTCCGAGCGGATCAGTGCCAGCTTGTCCTCGGGTGTCGCCTCGGCGAGATAGTCGTCTACGCCCGCTTCTGCCGCGATGGCCTTGGCGGTCAGCGGGTTGTCGCCGGTGATCATCACGGTGCGGACGCCCATCGCACGCAGCTGCGCGAATCGTTGGGCCATGCCGGTTTTGACGACATCGGAGAGTTCTACGACGCCGGCGACCTCGGCCCCGCGTGCGACCACCAGCGGCGTGCCGCCGCGACGCGCGATGTCGTCGACCGTTGCGGTCACTTCGCCGGGGACGGTGCCCTGTTGTTCGCGCAGCCAGTGTGCGACGGTGTCGGCGGCGCCCTTGCGGATATGGACGATAGTTCCGTTGTCACGGATGTCGACGCCACTCATCCGGGTCTGGGCGGTGAACGGCACGAAATCGGCGCCGTCCCTCGGCGGTCGAACTGTGGGAGTCGAGCCGGTACCGCTCGGCGCACAGTTCGACGATGCTGCGCCCCTCCGGGGTGCCGTCCGACAGGCTGGACAATCTCGCTGCACCGGCCAGATCGTGTTCGGTGACCCAGGGTGCGGGGTGCAAAGCGGTGGCGCGCCGATTGCCATAGGTGATGATGCCGGTCTTGTCGAGTAGTAGCGTGTCGATGTCGCCGGCCGCCTCGACCGCACGACCCGACTTGGCCAGGACGTTGCGCTGCACGAGCCGGTCCATCCCGGCGATACCGATCGCGGACAGCGGCGCGCCGATCGTGGTGGGGATCAGGCACACCAGCAGCGCGATCAGCTCTAGCGGCTCCTGCTCCGCGCCGGTGTACGCGCTCATCGGCCCGACGGCGACCACCGCGAGCAGCAGCACGATGGTCAGAGCGCGAGAAGGATGTTCAACGCGATCTCGTTGGGCGTCTTCTGCCGGACGGCACCTTCGACGAGCGCGATCATGCGGTCGACGAACGTGTGCCCGGATTCGCCGGTGATCGCGGATTCGTCGACCGTCGCGATGCCTTCCACCACATCGCCGTCGCCGGGGATGAGCTCTCCGGCTTCGACCACCACGAGGTCGCTGACCCGCAGCTCGGTGCCGTTGACGGGCTCCTCGTGATCCGGGGTGGTCAACCGCCGGGCCATGGTGTTCTGCTTGGTCTTTCGCAGCGACTCGGCCTGGGCTTTGCCGCGCCCTTCGGCTACGGATTCGGCGAAGTTGGCGAACAGCAGGGTGAACCAGAGCCACACGGCGATCGCCCACGCGAACATGTTCGGGTCGACGACGGCCGTGACCGTTGCGATCACCGATCCCACCAGCACGACGAACATCACGGGATTGCGTGCGACGTGGCGCGGGTCGAGTTTGCGGAATGCGCCGGGTACGGCGGAGGCGAGTTGACGGGAGTCGAACACGCCCGCGGTGACGCGGTCGGTGCGCGCCCCGGAGGTTCGAGAGTCGGAGGGTCGAGAGTCGGGGGACGTGAGGGGAGTAGTGGACGCGGTCAATGCAATGCCTCCGCGATCGGGCCCAGCACAAGGGCGGGGAAGAAGGTCAGTGCCGCCACCAGAACGGCTGTGCCGGTCAGAAGTCCGGCGAACGCGACACCCGAGGTGGGCAGAGTGCCGGCGCCTGCGTGTACACGTTGCGCGGACGCCAGGGACCCGGCGAGAGCGAGGACGAAGACGATCGGCAGGAATCGCCCGAACAACATGCATCCCGAGGCTCGCCTGGAACCAGTCGTTCGTGACGGTGAGACCGCCGAAGGCGCTGCCGTTGTTGTTCGCCGCCGACGCGTACGCGTAGAGCACCTCGGTGAATCCGTGGATCACACCGGGCGTTCCGGGATCTCCCGAGTTGCCGAGAGCACCGGCCGTTGCCGGCAGGATGACGGCGATTTCAGTGCCGACCAGCATGAGGGCCGGCATCACCAGGATGCTCAGCGCGGCGAGGGTGATCTCCCGCGTGCGAAGTTTCTTGCCGAGGAATTCCGGTGTACGACCGACGAGCAGACCACCGACGAACACCGCCACCATCGCGATGACGAGAATTCCGTATGGTCCGGTTCCGACGCCACCCGACGCGATCTCGCTGAACAGCATGTTCAGCAGAACGGCGCCCCTCCGAGCGGCGACATGCTGTCGTGGGCGGAGTTCACCGCACCGGTGCTCGTGCCCGTGGTGGAAACCACGAACAGCACCGATCCCGGAATGCCGAAGCACACTTCCTTGCCCTCGAGCATCGCGCCGGCTGCATCGGCGGCGACACCGTGTGTGCGGGATTCGGCCGCGAGAGTCACTGCGAGTACCACGGTGTAGAGCGTCGCCATCACGGCCAGCACCGTCAGGCCTTGTCGGCGATGACCGATCATGGTGCCGAATGTGCGGGTGAGCGCGACCGGGATGAGCAGGATTGCAATGACCTCCACGATGTTGCTCACCGGCGTCGGGTTCTCGAACGGATGCGCCGAGTTTGCGGCGAGCACGCCGCCACTGTTGTGCCGAGTTCCTTGATCGCCTCCTGTGACGCGACCGGAGCCAACGCTGTGGTCATCGCGTGCCCATCGAGTCCCGGTGCGGCGAAACCGATCCGGTAGGACTGAATCACTCCCTGACTCAGCAGGATCATCGCGATGACGAACGAGAGGGGGAGCAGGATGCGTAGCGTGCCGCGGGTGAGATCCACCGAGAAATTGCCGATCTCCCCGCCCCGTCCGACGCGTACGAGCCCGCGATCAACGCGACGGCGACACCCATGCCCACCGCGGCGGACACGAAGTTCTGCACCGCGAGTCCGGCCGATTGGATCAGCGGGCTCATCGTGGTTTCAGGAACGTACGACTGCCAGTTTCGTGTTGGTGACGAACGAGATGGCGGTGTTGAACGCGACCGCGGGACTCACGCCCTCGAGTCCGTTGTTCAACGGGCAATACACCTTGGAGGCGTTGCAGACCGTAGAGGAGCATGATGCTCGCGAGGGAGAATCCCAGCACACTCGTGCCGTATCCCTACCAGGTCTGTTCAGCGCGGGAGTCGATACGGGAGGCACGGTAGACCAGCGACTCGATCCTCAGGTCGTTCGCCCGTAGGTCGGTGTCGGTGGTGTAGACCTTTGCCATGTAGTCGCCGAGGGGGACGTATACCGCTGCGAGGACTGCGATGACCAGAGCGATCTGCAGTCCCGCAGCAACAGCAGGAGTCATCGCGGCCTCAGAATCTCTCCGGATCGAGCAATGCGACCAGGAGATACACCACGATCACCGCTGCGACCACGGTGAGGACGGTGCTCGTCACTCCGGCCCACGTCATCTGCGTTCTCCAGTCCTGTGGAGATCGATGCTGTGGAGGGCACGCAATGTCAGGGCACACATCACGATCCCAGCGATCATCAGCGCCACATAGGCTCTTTTCCTGTCGTCGACACGGATCGGCGCCGGTCGGCGCCGCATAACACCATCGCGCCGGAGAGGCCCGCTCGGCTTCGATCCAAACGAAATCTTGACGCTGCCATCCGGTGTCCTGACGATTTGCTTACGCCATGTCGCCGAGTGATCCGGGTCGGCCTCGGGGAGATCCGTCCGAACCGGGGAAGCGTCGTTCGCCGGTATCGAACCGCCCTCGACGTTTGTTGCGGTGTTTCTTCTCGCACTGCTCGGCACTGCGACCGCCCGCACTCGGGGCTAGGCTCGGGCGTGGTAGTTGCCGCAGATGTCACCCACAGCACACGGTGCCCCAACGCACAACCTCCGATGTACCGGGACGTGATCGCATGAGCAATAACGCACCCACCGCCCGAACCGACGACCCGGCACAGATTGTGTCAGCACGCTACGAGGGCCGAAAGCTCGAAGTGTCCGGCCCGTACCGGATCTACCCGTCCGGATTGTGGTACTTCCGGTCGGGCGACTCCGACCCCGCGCCGACGTGGATTCCGTCGGGTCACCTCACAGAAACGGCTCGGGTGGCCGCGAGCACCGACGCCGGCGACCGAAGTCTGGTGGGTGCTGTCACGCATCCCTTGTTCGTCACCGGATTCGGATTCGTGATGGCCACACTGACGTGGCTGACCTCTGTCTTCAGGTCCCATCTCGATCCGGTGAGTGCTCGAGCGCTGAGGTGACGAGCGCGGCGAGACGGGCCGTTCGGGGGCCGTCGTCGGCAATCATATGGTGACGACCTCGAGGGCCTGTGTGAGGTCGGCGATGAGGTCGTCGGCATCCTCGAGGCCGACCGACAGCCGAATCATCGAGCCGGTGATTCCGCGTCGTCGCCGCTCCTGAGGTGAGAGGTCGTAGTGGGTGGTGGTCACCGGTTGCGTCACCAGGCTTTCGACGCCACCGAGACTCGGCGCCAACGCGAACAGGTCCAGGCGGTCGACCACCTGCACGGTCGTCTCGGTGTCACCGGCGATCTCGATCGTCACGATGCCGCCGAAACCTGACATCTGCTTCGCGGCGAGCGCGTGCCCGGGGAAGCTCGGCAGACCCGGGTACAGCACCCGTGCGACCCGAGGGTCGGCTTCCATCGCTTCCGCAACCGCCTGTGCATTCGCGTTGTGCTGCTTGACGCGGACGATCAGTGTGCGCAGGCTCCGCGACAACAACGCTGCCGGCTCTGGTGCAATACACGACCCGAAACTCTTGCGCCACGGCTTCAACGGTTCGATCAGCTCGTCCGCGCCGAGCACGAGCCCGGCCGTGACATCCGAATGCCCGCCGAGATACTTGGTAGCCGAGTACGAGACGAGGTCGGCGCCGAGTGCGAGTGGCCGCTGGTTGACGGGCGAGGCGAACGTGTTGTCGACCGCCACGAGCGCACCGTGACGGTGCGCGGTCTCGGCGATCGCGGCGACGTCGTAGATGCCGAGTGCGGGGTTCGTGGGGGTTTCGAAGAACACCAGTTTCGGCCCTCCGCGGAGCACCTCGTCCAGACGATCGACTTCGTCGCCGAGCAGGAATGTGGTGGTGATGCCGAGCTGGGACAGTTGCGTGGTGAGCAGTTCCATGGTGCCGCCGTAGGCGTCGCCGACGCACACGATGCCCTCGCGTCCGTACTGAGCGAACAGTGCGGTCTCCGCGGCCATGCCCGAGCAGAAGGCCAATGCGCTCCCGGCGCCTTCGATCGACGTCATCGTCTCCTCTAGCGCGAAGATCGTCGGATTGAGCCCGTAGCGCGTGTAGAGCGGGCCCTTCCGGCGGCCATCGGCGACGTCGAGCAGCGCCGCAGTGTTCTCGAACGCGAAGGTCGTCGTGTTGTAGACCGGCAGGTGCGGCGCGCCGTGGGCATCGGTGATGCTGGTGCCGTGGATGGCCTGGGTCGACTGACCTGCTGATTTCTGCTTCACGCCTGAACTCCGTTCACGAATTGCGTTCGAGGGGACCTCCACGAGTATTGCGTGGGCCGCTGTGCCGAGTACGCGCCGATGCTCCCTACCGTCAGATCCTCTGACGGACTGCGGCAGGTGTCGTAGCGTCGAGGTGACACCGTTTCGGCACGGTGATCGAGGTGCGACGGTGTCGAACACGCACTCCAGCTGTGCAGCCCAGGAGGCACGATATGAGTCACGACAGTTTCAGCACACGAGACACACTCACCGTCGGAGACACCGACTACCGCATCTATCGCATCGACGGCGTGCCGGGCGCGGACCATCTTCCTTACAGCCTCAAGGTCCTGCTCGAGAATCTGCTGCGCACCGAGGACGGCCGGCTGGTCACGCGGGAACAGATCGAAGCGGTCGCGGGATGGGATCCGGCCTCCACCCACAATCCTGAAATCCAGTTCTCGCCGGCCCGCGTGCTCATGCAGGATTTCACCGGTGTGCCGTGCGTGGTGGACCTCGTCGCGATGCGCGATGCCGTGACGACCCGCGGTGGCGACGCCACCCGGATCAATCCGCTCATCCCCACCGAACTCGTCATCGACCACTCGGTGATCGCCGACGTGTTCGGCACCGAGGACGCATTCCGCATCAACACCGATCTCGAATTCTCACGTAACCGCGAACGCTACGAACTGTTGCGGTGGGCGCAGGGCGCCTTCGACGACTTCAAGGTCGTCCCACCGGGCACCGGCATCTGCCACCAGGTCAACCTCGAGTATCTCGGTCGGGTCGTCTTCACCCGCGAGACCGAAGACGGAGAGACGCTGGCCTACCCGGATTCGCTGGTCGGAACTGATTCGCATACCCCGATGATCAACGGAATCGGTGTCGTCGGGTGGGGCGTCGGCGGAATCGAAGCCGAGGCCGCGATGCTGGGCCAGCCCGCCTCGATGCTGATCCCGCAAGTCGTAGGATTCAAGCTCAAGGGAGAACTGGGGGAGGGCACCACCGCCACCGACCTGGTTCTCACCGTCGCCGAAATGCTGCGCAAGACCGGCGTGGTGGGAAAATTCGTCGAGTTCTTCGGACCCGGCGTAGCGAATGTGCCGCTTGCCAATCGCGCCACGATCGGCAACATGAGTCCCGAATACGGCTCGACCATCTCCATCTTCCCGATCGACGACATCACCCTCGACTACATGCGCCTCACCGGCCGATCCGACGATCAGGTGCGTCTCGTCGAGGCGTACGCGAAGGAACAAGGGTTGTGGCACGATCCCGCCCGCGAACCCGCATACAGCCAGGTCGTCGAACTCGACCTGTCGACAGTGCGGCCGTCGATCGCCGGCCCCAAACGGCCACAGGACCGGATCCCGGTGGCTCTCGCACCCCAGGCGGTCGGCGCGCTGCTCGCAGGCGCTGATGTGCCCGGCGTCGTCGCACAAGTGCAGGAGGTGGGTCTCGACGAAGGCTCGATCGAGTCGTTTCCTGCGAGCGATCCCGTCGCCATCTTCGGTAAGGACACCAGCGCACCACCGCGTAATCCCCTGCCCGACGACTTCGCCGCAGCCGATCCGCCGTCGAAAAAGGTGCCCGTGCGCATCGGCGACGGGCCCGAATTCGAACTCGACCACGGTCACGTCGTGATCGCGGCGATCACGTCGTGTACCAATACGTCGAACCCCTCGGTGATGATCGCTGCGGGCCTACTTGCCAAGAAGGCGGTGGAGAAGGGTTTGCGCAGCAAACCGTGGGTGAAGACCACCCTCGCACCCGGGTCGAGGATCGTCACCGACTATTACGAACGCGCGGGACTCACGCCGTATCTCGAGAAGCTCGGCTTCAACCTCGTGGGATACGGATGCACCACGTGTATCGGCAACTCCGGTCCCCTGCTCGACGAAATCGCCTCCGCGGTCGACGAACACGATCTCAACGTGTCGGCCGTTCTGTCGGGCAACCGTAATTTCGAAGGCAGGATCCATCCGCAGACGAAGATGAACTTCCTCGCCTCGCCGCCGTTGGTGATCACCTATGCACTCGCGGGGTCGATGCTCGTCGACCTCCTCGAGGGCGAACTCGGCACCGACACCGACGGCAACCCCGTGTTCCTGCGCGACATCTGGCCGTCCACCGAGGAGATCCAATCCGTCATCGACGAGTGCGTGCGCTCGGAGATGTTCGAATCCGGCTACGCCGACGTGTATCACGGCGACGACACATGGCGGAACCTGGATGTCCCCACCGGTGAGGTGTTCGAGTGGAAGGACGATTCGACATATGTGCGGCGCCCACCGTACTTCGACGGGATGACAGCCGAACCCGAGCCGCTGCGCGACATCGCGGGTGGGCGGGTGCTGGCACTCCTCGGCGACTCGGTCACCACCGACCACATCTCCCCGGCCGGCGCGATCCGCCGCGAGAGTCCCGCCGGACGCTATCTACAGGAGCACGGTGTCGATGCGGCGGACTTCAATTCGTACGGGTCGCGGCGCGGCAATCACGAGGTGATGATCCGCGGCACCTTCGCCAACATTCGGCTGCGGAACCAACTCGTCCCCGACGTCGAAGGGGGGGTGACCCGGTACCTTCCCACCGGCGAACAGATGGACATCTACGACGCCGCACAGAGATACGCGGACGACGGCACACCGTTGGTCGTACTGGCCGGCGCCGAGTACGGATCGGGCTCGTCGCGTGATTGGGCGGCCAAGGGCACTCTGCTGCTGGGAGTGCGCGCGGTGATCGCTCAGTCGTACGAACGTATCCACCGTTCGAACCTCATCGGAATGGGAGTGCTGCCACTGCAATTCCCCGACGGCGCTTCGGCCGAGAGCGTGGGCCTGACAGGGGAGGAAGAATTCGAGATCACCGGGCTGGCGGGAGTCGATGCGATACCCGAGACCGTGCACGTGCGCGCGGGAGACATCGAGTTCGATGCGAAGGTGCGCATCGACACCCCGGCAGAGGCGGAATACTTCCGGCACGGCGGCATCCTGCAGTACGTGCTCCGCCGGCTCGCCGTATGACCGCGTCTGCCGGACTGCCTGCCGACATGTTCGGACCATCGGCGCGGTAGGCCGATTCGAGCGGTTCAGTCGCCGAGGTGCATGTCGGAGATCGCGTCCGCGACCCGCTGGGTGTCGGCGTCCGTCCACTCGCCGGGCGCCGTGACCGCCGCCCACCCGTACGGGATGACGTCCTCGTAGTTGTGACCATGCCCGACCGGAGGCGACGTGCCGACCATGATGTCCGCCGCCACCTGCCAGAACGTGACGATCGGATACCAGCGCATCGACGGCACCCGGTCCGCGCCCGGTGGCTCGGCGAGCCAATCGGGTCGCTCGAACAGCAACCCGGGGCCCCACCACACCACCGGGTCCGATGCATGCTGCAGGTACAGCACGCGCGGATCGTGCCATGGTCCGTCGGAGGATCCCAGATCCTGACGACTCGCAGCGAAACGCACTTCGAGACCGTCGTGGTACTCCGGAAGTACCTCCGGCGAGCCGGGATCGCGAGCGGCGACGATGCTCCGCCACAGCGAGTTGGAGTTGGGCGGACCCACGAACAGTGCGCCGTCGATGTCACTGCGCAGATCGACGAGGCCGTCGAACGCCGCCTCGGCAGACTGCGATCCGAGACTCTCGCCGTACACCACCAGCTTCGGGCGTCGATCCTCGGGAAGTTGCGCCCATCGCTCGTGCACGCCGTGGATGAGCGCGTCACCGGCCGCTTTCGCGGCCGAACCGTCGACGAGGAACGAAATCCAGCTCGGCAGGAACGAATATTGGATCGCCGCGATCGCCGAATCACCGTTGTAGATCATTTCGATCGAATCCGCCGCAACCGGATTGACCCACCCGGTGCCCGTCGTCCCCGACACCACCAGGATGTCCCGCTCCCACGCCTCGGTCCGGTCCAGTTCGTCGAGAATCAACTGCACCTGTGATTCGGTGGAGGTATCGGCCTGAAGCCCCGCGTACACCCGGATCGGTTCACGGGCGGGAGTGCCGTTGAGTTCGGTCAATTCGTCGGCCCGCAGGCCACCGTCGGCAAACGTGCGGCCCTGCCTGCCGAGACTGTCCCACGACGATGTCGACGCAGAACTGCCGGACCGTTCCGGTTCCAGCGGTTGTGCGACGCCCGGATCGGTGCTGTTGTTGTCGGACGCGAACACGAATCGTGCGGCGGTCGACGTGCTCGCGAGGATCACCTGGTCGACGAAGACCACCGCCGCCACCGCCAGCACCGCTGGTGCGATCACATGAGCTGCGGGAACCGGGATGCGCAGCCGTGCACTGAGGAACTGCGCGAACCCGCGGGCCACGCGGCGCAGGCCACGCCCGATCAGCAGGAGAACAGCGAAGATCGCGACACTGACCAGTCCGGTACGCAGATACGCGAACGACGTGGTGTCCTCGATACCCATGAGCGCGCGGATATCGTTCTGCCAGTTCGCCGCGACCAGCAGGGATCCGGTCACCGTGACGAGAGCAAGAACAGTCACGACGATCTGCGCAATGATGCGGGCGGTGCGTCGCCTGCGCCACCATGTGAGTCGCGGTGCGATCCAGCGGCGCGCCGGATAGGCGAGCAGAACTCCGATTCCGTATCCTGTGACGCTCGTGATTCCGCTGATGAGACCTTGATACAGCCATTCCCGGGGAATCAGCGACGGACTCAGACTCCACGCGAAGAAGAACACCGCAACCACGAGCCCGACGAAATCCAGCCCGAATACAGAGTAGTACGGCCGCTGTTCGACGGTCGGGGTGCCGTCGAGGGCCGATGCGGTCGTCATCCGCCGACGGTATCCCGACGCGGGCAGATAGTGTCGGATCATGACACGACGAGTGAGTGTATGGGGCGGCGGATTCTGGCTGAGTCGGAAAACCAGGGAAGCCGCTCTCGATGCGGCGCGGGAACTCGACGAGTTGGGCTATTCGAGGCTATGGACGTCGGGTGGGTTCGGCGAGGGGGTGCCCTCGATCTACGGCGAGGTGCTCGCTGCGACATCGAAGCTCGGTGTTGCGAGTGGAATCATCAGTATCTGGCACGCGGACCCGTCGGACGCCGCGGCGTCCGTCGACGGATTCGAGCGAGACCATCCCGGACGTTTCCTGCTGGGCCTGGGCACGAGCCACGGGCCCGTCGTCGACGCGACCGAAGCCGGCCGCTACACGAAGCCCTACAGCCGCATGGTCGACTACCTCGATGCGTTGGATGCAACGGACACCCCGGTTCCCGCGGGTCGTGTCGCGCTGGCAGCGCTCGGTCCCCGCATGCTGACGCTGTCGGCCGAGCGCACCGCGGGCGCACATCCCTATTTCGTTCCCGCCGAACACACTGCACAGGCCCGGGAAATTCTCGGCGACGGCCCGCTTCTGGCACCCGAAGTCGCCGTGGTGCTCGACGAGAACGAAGACACCGCCCGAGGAATCGCACAGGAGTACATGCGGGGCTACCTGTCGCTTCCGAACTACTCCAACAATCTCCTGCGTCTCGGTTACACCGAGGTCGATGTGGCGGGAGCAGGCAGCGAGCGGTTGCGCGAGGCACTGATTCCGTCGGGCAGCATCGAACGTGTCGTCGCCGGGATCGAACGGCACTACGAGGCCGGCGCCGACGAGGTGCCCATCCAGGTACTGACAGCAGACCCGACATCGTTCCCCACACAGGCATACCGAGACCTCGCCGCCGCACTCATCGCCTGACTCGAAGAAAACCCCACCCGCGCCCGAGCGAATGTATCGCTGGATCTCCTGAACGAGACGAGTGAGCCACTCGCTCGGCCCGGTGTGAGCAACCGGACCGGCTGGACAGCCGGGTCTACCGGAACGACGACCCGGTGCCGACGCCGTCGGCGAAGGTGGTGGTCACGGTCCATAGTGGTGGTCTACATCACATTATCGCCGTACCCTGGATCCATGAAGCACATCACCACTGGTCCGCGCGATTTGACGGTCGATGTGGGGGACACCATCGAATTGCATCTGCCGGAGAACACTTCCCGCGACTACTGCTGGTCGACGACCCGGATCGGGAAGGGACTCAACCTGCGCGACATCAGGTTCGTCCCCTCGAAGAATCCGTTGCCCGGAGCCACGAGCGAACGGGTGTTCTATCTCCGTGCGAAGCGGCCGGGGGCATGGCCGTTGTCGCTGCGGATGCGCCGGCACCTGGACCTGTCCGCGGCGCTCGCCGATATGACCGTCACGGTGACGTGAGTCTTCTTCACTGAAGGTGACCTGAGGTTTCGCGGGATGGACATCGACGCATACGCGCTCCTCGACGTCGCCCTCACCGAGGCCGAGCAGGGACTTTCCGAGGGTGGCATACCGATCGGAGCGGCGCTGTTCGACGCCGATGGCGCACTGCTCGGCCGGGGGCGCAACAGACGCGTCCAAGACGACGATCCGACGATCCACGCCGAGACCGCTGCGTTCCGCGCGGCCGGCCGCCGACGCGATTACAGGTCGACGGTCATGGTGACGACGCTGTCGCCGTGCTGGTACTGCAGTGGCCTGGTGCGCCAGTTCGGTATCGGGTCGGTCATCGTCGGGGAAGCGGTCACGTTCTACGGTGGTCACGATTGGCTTGCCGACAACGGAGTGTCGGTGACTGTGCTGGACGACCCTCGCTGTGTCGCGCTGATGACCCGGTTCATCGATGAGTCGCCGGAACTGTGGGATGAAGATATCGGCGTCGCTCCGTCATCCGATCGCCTACCCTGAATCGGAGGCAACGGACGGGGGGAACAGTGTCGTCGGCGCATCGACCGCTCGAGCTCGCCTGGGTCGGTGTCGCTGCGCTCGTGGTGGTCTCATGCGGCTCACCGAGCGAGCACTCGGAACCGCTACCGGCCGACCAGTTGGTGTTCAGCGTCGGGTCCAGCGGCCACGGATGGACGCCGTACGTGGTCGAGGCGATTCGGTCACCGGTGATCTCGGTCTACGGCGACGGCCGTGTGGTCTTCACCGGGCGAAACGAACCCGCCACTATGGCTCCGCCGGAATATCTGGTGGTACAGGCGGATCCGGACGATGTCGCTCGTTTCGCCGACGAACTCGAGGGGCAGTACCTCATCGATCTGGGCACCGATGTCGGAAGTCCCGGTGTGACCGATCAAGCGACGACCACCATCACCTTCCACGGACGTGGTGACGCCTCCGAATTGCGTGTCTACGCGTTCGGTACGCGATTCGAGCGGGATCTCCCGTCGAGCGCGCTCGAGAATCGAGAAGCACTGCGCGGCGTGATCGAGGGCGCCTGGGACCTGGCCGAGGGTGACGCCGAGCCTTATGATCCGGACACTGTGCACGTCCACGCACCGACCGCGGGGACCGCCCCGGACGACGATGTCCCGTCGTGGCCCGGTCCCGATCCCGCAACGTTCATGACGGGAGACCCCGGATCGCCAGGAGTGATCACCGGGGATGCCGCCGCCGTCGTCTACACCGCAGCGCGAGAGAATCCGGACGCATGGTGGAGGACCGACGACGAGGTGGTGCGGCTCGTCGTGGACCCCGTCCCGTGAACGGCTGCTCGGTGGCCAGGGCGGCAACTCGGCCGCCGCGCAACGTGTGACCGAACGGTGGACGACTGGTGGCCTGAGGTCTCGTGAAGCCGGTCGTCAGCGAAGCGCGGCAGGGTTGTCCAGATCGGCAGCGGAGTAGGTGTCGCACGCTGCGATCTGCCCGGTGTTGTATCCCGCGATGAACCACTTCTGGCGCTGCTCGGACGAGCCGTGGGTCCATGCTTCCGGGTTGACGCGACCCGTCGCCGCGGACTGGATGCGGTCGTCGCCGACCGCAGAGGCCGCTGACAGCGCGTCGCGGATGTCGTTCTCGCTGAGCGGTGTCAGGAACGGCACTCCGGTGTCCGGGTCGGGGAGGGTGTCCGCGTAGTGCGCCCACACCCCGGCGTAGCAATCGGCCTGGAGTTCGGTGCGTACCGCGCCCGACTCGGGGCCGCGGGGATCGGACTGCGCGCGGCCGAGGTCTCCGAGCTGATTTTGCAGGTGATGACCCACCTCGTGCGCGACCACGTACTCCTGGGCGAGCGGTCCGCCGCTCGAACCGAACTGTGTCACGAGCTGCTGGAAGAAGCTGGTGTCGAAATACGCGGTCCGATCCGCAGGACAGTAGAACGGGCCGATGTCGCTCGTGGCGTTGCCGCACCCGGTCGAGGTCGCGGAGGTGAACAGCTCGACCTCCGGCAGCTCGTAGGCGACACCGGTCTGTCTGACGAGCTCCTGCTCCCATACCGTGTCGAGAGATTCGACCGTGAAGGCGACACGGCAGTCGACGTCGGAGTTGGCGTCGGCTCCGGTTTCGCATCCCTCGAGTGTGCCTCCGGGGCTGTACTGCCCGGATTGGTCCGGGGTGCCGGAGCCGAGCAACGACGACGGATCGCCGCCGAACAACAGCGCCAGGATCAAGACGATCAGGCCGCCGGCGCCGCCGCCGAGCGCGATCTTGCCGCCGCGTCCCCCGCCGCCGACACGGATTCTGTCCGCATCCCGACGTGCGCCTTGGTTGAACGTCATCGCATCCGCCTTGTCGTCGAGCCACTCGAGCCGCACAAGTCTGGCACGACCGATTCGGCACGTGTGTGCTCGGGCAATTCGTGTCTTTCGTAGGATTGCAGCGACGAACCCCGTCGATGATCGTTTCGAAAGGAATTCCGTGCTGCGCACCCATCTCGCCGGCTCGTTGCGAGCCGAGCACGCCGAGCAAACCGTCACCCTCACCGGTTGGGTTGCCCGGCGCCGCGACCACGGCGGGGTCATCTTCATCGACCTGCGCGACGCCTCCGGCGTGTCCCAGGTGGTGTTCCGTGACGCAGAGGTGCTCGAGCAGGCGCACAAGCTGCGCGCCGAATACTGCGTGAAGGTGACCGGAGTCGTCGAGATCCGGCCCGAAGGCAATCAGAACTTCGAGATCCCGACGGGAGCGGTGGAGGTCAACGCCACCGAACTCGAGGTGCTGGGTGAGGCGGCGCCACTGCCGTTCCAGCTCGACGATCAGGCCGGCGAAGAGGCCCGCCTCAAGTACCGGTACCTGGACTTGCGCCGTGAAGGGCCGGGCAAGGCCATCCGGCTCCGTAGCAAGGTCAACGCCGCTGCCCGCTCGGTGCTCGCTCATCACGAGTTCGTCGAGGTCGAGACTCCGACGCTGACGCGCTCGACACCCGAGGGTGCCCGTGACTTCCTGGTGCCTGCGCGCCTGCAGCCCGGCAACTTCTACGCTCTGCCGCAGTCACCGCAGCTGTTCAAGCAGCTGCTCATGGCCGGTGGCATCGAGCGGTACTACCAGATCGCGCGCTGCTACCGCGACGAGGACTTCCGCGCCGACCGGCAGCCGGAGTTCACCCAGCTCGACATCGAGATGGCGTTCGTGAACCAGGACGACGTGATCCTGCTCGCCGAAGAGGTACTGCACGCGCTGTGGCGCCTGGTCGGATACGAGCTCGAGACACCGATCCCGCGCATGACGTACGCCGACGCCATGCGACGTTTCGGCAGCGACAAGCCGGACCTGCGCTTCGACATCGAGCTCGTCGAGTGCAAGGAGTTCTTCAAGGACACCACCTTCCGGGTCTTTCAGGCGGAGTACGTCGGTGCGGTCGTCATGCCGGGAGGTGCGTCGCAGCCGCGTCGTCAGCTCGACGCGTGGCAGGAGTGGGCGAAGCAGCGCGGTGCCAAGGGCCTCGCGTACGTACTCGTGGGCGAGGACGGCGAGCTGACCGGCCCCGTCGCGAAGAACCTCACCGACACCGAGCGGGCCGGGCTCGCCGCACATGTGGGTGCCGTTCCCGGCGACTGCATCTTCTTCGCGGCCGGTGCGACCAAACCGATGCGGGCCCTGCTGGGTGCAGCGCGCGGCGAGATCGCTCGCAAGCTCGACCTCATCGACCCGAATGCGTGGGCGTTCGTGTGGGTGGTCGACGCCCCCATGTTCGAGCCGGCCGCCGATGCGACCGCGTCCGGTGACGTCGCTCTCGGTTCGTCCGCGTGGACGGCGGTGCACCACGCATTCACCTCGCCGAAGCCAGAATTCCTCGACACGTTCGACACCGATCCGGGCTCGGCGCTGGCCTACGCCTACGACATCGTCTGCAACGGCAACGAGATCGGCGGCGGCTCGATTCGTATCCACCGGCCCGACATCCAGGAACGTGTGTTCAAGGTGATGGGAATTCCCGAGGACGAAGCAAACGAGAAGTTCGGCTTCCTGCTCGAGGCATTCAAGTACGGTGCGCCGCCGCACGGCGGTATCGCCTTCGGCTGGGACCGGATCACTGCACTGCTCGCCGGTGTGGACTCGATCCGCGAGGTCATCGCGTTCCCCAAGTCGGGTGGGGGAGTCGACCCGCTCACCGACGCGCCCGGCCCGATCAGCGAGGCGCAGCGTAAGGAGTCCGGAATGGACTTCAAGCCCGAGGATGTGAAGGACACCGCGGCAGCCGCCGCGCAGTAGGTTGACCGCGGCGGCCGCCGCGGAAGTCTTGCCCCCACACTGACGGGGCGCGTCCATCTCTGTGAACGCGCCCCGTTCGTCGATCTCGAGATACGGATTTCGGATACGACGGAACATCTTGATATACCGAAGTTGTGACTGTCGACGATCTTCGCACCGAAAAGACCTCCTCGATTCGCGCTTCCGAGAAGAACTTTCGAGGAGGCCGGACACTCGGGTGCGGATTGTCCGTTTCGGGGAAACATGTCGATGATCAGGCGCAACTCGGCCGGGCGAGGCAATGCGGCGTCGCTGATTCGGTCGAAATGGACCTTGGTCCCGAGTCGGTGGGGAATTCCGCACGCCCTGTCGGTGGCCGCGACAATGTAGATTGATCGGTGATGACCGCAACATTGGCAGACCCCGTTTCGGAGGTAGTGCAAGCAGCGGAGACGCTGCTCACTCGTCGCACCGGCGCCCCGGTTACGCTCGCGGATCCTGTGGATCTCGGCGGCAGTGGCCGCTCGGTGGTTCTTCGCGTGCGAGTTGCTGCCAACCCCTTCTCGCTGCCCCGCACTCTCGTCCTGAAGCAGGTGCCGCCGACCCGCGGCGCCGGCCATGTCGACCTCCGCGGCGCCACGACGGACGAGGAGGTCGCCTTCCTCCGCGAAGCCGTGTCGTACCAGTTCGCAACCGCGCTCGCCAAGGACCATCGACCCGGAGCGGAACTGCTCGCCTACGACTTCGAGACCCGGTTGCTGGTGCTCAGCGACCTCGGCGACGCCACCCCGCTGGCGACGCTATTGCGCAGCGGCGACACCGATACCGTCGGAAACACGCTCATGGCGCTCGCGCAGGCTCTCGGTCGCATGCATGCCGCGACCGTCGGCCGTGAGGAAGACTTCTCGGCGTTGCTCCGCAGAGCCGGCGTCGTATCCGTCAGCGATGCGGTGGCCGAACAGGCCATCGACGCGGTCCGGGGCGTGCCCGAACTGCTTGCCACCGACTTCGGGCTCACCGTTTCCCAGTCGGTACTCGACCGCGCGGAACGCGCAGCGAAACTGTTCACCGGGGGCCGATTCCGCGCATTCAGTCCGTCGGATCTGTGCCCCGACAACATCGTCGTCGGCGACGACGGGGTGCAGTTTCTCGATTACGAATGGGGTGGGTTCCGCGACGCGACCCTCGACATCGCGTACGCGCTCACCTCGTTCCCACTGTGCCTGTGTGCAGCACCGTTGACCTCCGAGCGGGTGCGGGCCATGGCGGATGCCTGGCGCGCCGAGGTGGTGGGCATGTGGCCGCAACTCGCTTACGACGAAGTTCTCGCCGAGCGTCTCCTCGACGCTCAACTCGCCTGCGTCTGGTTGAGCACCCACCTGTTCCTGCCCGAGGATCACGCCCGCATCGCGTCGGTGCGGACGCACGAACTGTCTGTGGCGCGGATCCCTGCGCTGAGCTCGCGGTGGTCGTTGCTGGCGGATTTCGCGACCGACACCGGACACGACGATGTGGCGGCACACGCGCGCGCTGTCCTGTTGCATCTGGATCAGCGCGGGGAGTCCTGACGTCGTCGCTCTAGATCGGTGGTGCCGGCTCCGTCCTCGCGCTGTCTGCGGCAACTCGTAGCCCCGCGGCCCGTGTCACGCCGGTCCGGGGATCGGAGGGATTGTGCAGGTGGAACCATTCCATCTGCACCGCCTCCGGTGCGACGTCGAGTACCCCGTAGCCGTGCGAGTCGAGTTCGACGTACTCGATGTGCCGATTGGTGGATCGGATGGCCGATTCGAGCGCCGGGCCGACCGTCCGCGGCGGAACCCCGAGCAACTCGTCGATGTTCGCCGAGGTCACGGACGGCACGACGAACTCCGTCGCCACCGTTCCTGCGCTCGGGTACGCGGCGGCGTCGATCGGGATGTCTGCACCCCACGAGGTGTGGATGTCGCCGGTGAGGAACACTACGTTGCGACGGCCCGCCGCGGTGATCGCGTCGAGCAGTCGGCGACGGTCGGACGGGTAGCCGTCCCACTGGTCGGCGTTGTATGGGATCCCGTTCGCCGGCACACCGAGGAGCTCGGTCAGCGCGCCTGTCGTGTGCGGGTCCAGGGGCGGGAAGAGCACCGGTGCAATCATCACCGAGTTACCCACGAACTGCCACTTCGTCTGCGAGCTCGTCAGCCCCGCGGTCAACCACGCCATCTGTTCCGGCCCAGTGATCGTGCGGGTGTCGTCGTCGGCGGTGCGCCACTCCGCGCCCGGGCCGACCTGCTGGCTCCGGTAGCTGCGCAGATCGAGCATGGACAGTTCGGCGAGGTCCCCGAACTGGAGTCGCCGGTAGAGGCGGGTGCCATCCATTCGGACCGGCATCCACTCCGAGTAGGCCCTGACCGAGGCGGCCTTGCGCGTGGCCCAATCGCCCTCGGTCGCCGGATCGTGATTCTCCGCACCGCCGGCGTAGGCGTCGTTTGCCGATTCGTGATCGTCCCACACGACGATCCACGGCACCGTCGCATGGAGGGCCTGCAGATCGGGGTCGGTCTTGTACTGGCCGTGCCGGATCCGGTAGTCGGTCACGGTCACGATCTCGTTGGCCGGTGCGTGGGTCCGGGGGGTGGTCTCGGAGACAGGAAACTTGCCGGCGGCGTATTCATACAAGTAATCGCCGAGATGCAGGATCGCGAACAGGTCGTCGCGGGCCGCGAGATGCCGGTACGCACCGAAGTAGCCGCCCTCCCAATTCGAGCACGACACCACCCCGAAGCGCAGTTGTCCCGTCGGTGCGCCCGGTGCGGGTGCGGTGCGGGTGCGTCCCGTCGGCGACTCGATATCTCCGGCGACGAAACGGTAGTGATACTCGGTTGCTGGGGCGAGTCCGGTCGCATCGATCTTGACGGTGTGGTCCGATGCGGCGGACGCGGTGACTGTTCCGGTCGCGTCGATCGTCCTGAAGTTCGCGTCGCGGGAGAGTTCCCACCGCACCGTTGTCTCGGGTCCGAGCCCCGAACCGGGTGTTGCCTCAGGCGACGGGGTCACCCGTGTCCACAGGATCACCGCGTCCGGGAGCGGATCTCCGGAGGCGACGCCGTGGTGGAACATCTCTGGTGACGCCGATGCCGTGCTCCCGGTGGCGGCGAGTGCGGCGGCGCCGGCGACACCGACTCCGGAGCGGAGCAAAGTGCGGCGGGACAATCGCGTAGAGATCACGCACCGATCCGAACACAGTTCGCGGCGCGCGTCCGACGAAGGAGCGGAATTCCTTCCGAGATTTCACCGAGCGTTCGTCTTCCGGGCACCGCTTTCCGAGCGAACGGCACACTCCTTCGATGCGAGGAGATCGACTGCACATTCGCTCGAAGGACGGTGGCGCTTGTAGCGTCGTCGGCGTGAGTGATCTTTTCGGTGCGAACGACCCGTCGGCCGAACCGGACGCATTGTTCGAAGCGCCGCGCGAACCGGAGCCGGACCTGGAACCGTCGATCCGTCGCGCCCCGGTCGGCCCGACCGGGCCGAACGCACCGCTGGCGGCACGGATGCGCCCGGCGAACCTCGACGAGGTCCTCGGCCAGCAGCACCTACTCGAGCCGGGTGCGCCGCTGCGGCGACTCGTCGAAGGCTCAGGTGCCGCTTCCGTCGTCCTCTACGGGCCTCCGGGAACCGGCAAGACCACCCTCGCGTCGCTCATCTCCGGGGCCACGGGTCGACGCTTCGAAGCGTTGTCCGCGCTGTCCGCAGGCGTGAAGGACGTCCGCGCCGTAATCGATCTCGCGCGTCGCCGGCTCACCCACGGCGAGCAGACCGTGCTGTTCATCGACGAGGTCCACCGCTTCTCCAAGACCCAGCAGGACGCTCTGCTCGCCGCGGTGGAGAACCGGATCGTTCTGCTGGTGGCGGCCACGACCGAGAATCCGTCCTTCTCCGTCGTCGCACCTCTGCTGTCGCGGTCGCTGGTGCTGCAGTTGCAGCCTCTCGGCCCGGAAGACATCCGCGCGTTGCTCGAACGGGCCCGCACGGATCCGCGGGGGCTCGACGGGGCGGTCGTGATCACCGATGACGCGCTCGATCACCTCGTCCGGCTCGCCGGCGGCGATGCCCGCCGCGCCCTGACGGCGTTGGAAGCCTCCGCGGAAACCGCTCTCGACCGGGCCGGCGACACCGATGCCGTCATCGACCTGCCGACCGTCGAATCCAGCATCGACAGGGCCGCGGTCCGGTACGACCGCGACGGCGATCAGCATTACGACGTCGCCAGTGCCTTCATCAAGTCGCTGCGCGGCTCCGATGTCGATGCCGCCTTGCACTATCTTGCGCGGATGATCGTGGCGGGGGAGGACCCGCGGTTCATTGCCCGGCGCCTGATGATCCAGGCCAGCGAGGAGGTCGGTATGGCCGACCCCACCGCGCTCCAGGCGGCAGTGGCCGCGGCTCAGGTGGTCCAGCAGGTCGGTATGCCCGAGGCCCAGCTCGCCCTCGCGCAGGCCACCATCCACATTGCCACCGCGCCGAAGTCCGGATCGGTGACCGCCGCACTGTTCGCTGCTATCGGCGATGTGAAGGCGGGTAAGGCCGGGCCCGTGCCGAGTCACCTGCGTGACGGTCACTACCAGGGTGCGCAGAAGCTCGGTAACGCCATCGGGTACCGATATCCCCACGACCACCCGGACGGTGTCCTCTCACAGCAGTACCCGCCCGACGAGTTGGTGGGTGTCGACTACTACGAGCCGACGGGCCGCGGCGTCGAGCGTGATCTGTCGTCGCGGCTGCCGAAGCTGCGTCGGATCGTGCGCGGACCGCGGTAGCCGCCGCGGTCCTGATAATCCGCTCGCGGTGGCGCGATAAGCTGAAAGGCGGCCGATTGACTTGATCGTCCGCCCCTTGCCGGGCAGCTCCGCCACCGTCAGACCACAAAGGACCATCGACGTGCAGACCCACGAGATCCGCAGGCGCTTTCTCGACCACTTCGTGAAGGCAGGCCACACCGAAGTGCCGAGCGCCTCGCTGATCCTGGCCGATCCGAACCTGCTGTTCGTCAACGCAGGCATGGTCCCCTTCGTGCCGTTCTTCCTCGGGCAGCAGACTCCGCCCTACTCGCGGGCGACCTCGGTGCAGAAGTGTGTGCGCACCCTCGACATCGAAGAGGTGGGGATCACCACCCGGCACAACACCTTCTTCCAGATGGCCGGCAACTTCTCGTTCGGCGACTACTTCAAGGAAGAAGCCATCACGCACGCGTGGTCGCTGCTCACAGACTCCGTCGACAAGGGCGGTTACGGGATCGATCCCGAAAAGCTTTGGGCAACTGTCTATCTCGACGACGACGATGCATACTCGATTTGGCACGACAAGATCGGTGTCCCGGCCGAGCGGATCCAACGTCGCGGGATGAAGGACAACTACTGGTCGATGGGCATCCCCGGCCCGTGCGGCCCGTGCTCGGAGATCTTCTACGACCGCGGCCCCGACTACGGCGTCGAAGGCGGTCCGGAGGCCGACGAGGACCGCTATATCGAGATCTGGAATCTCGTGTTCATGCAGAACGAGCGTGGCGAGGGCACCAGCAAGGAAGACTTCGAGATCCTCGGCCCGCTGCCGAAGAAGAACATCGATACCGGTATGGGTGTCGAACGTGTCGCGTTCCTGCTCCAGGGAGTCGAGAACGTCTACGAGACGGACCTGCTGCGCCCCGTCATCGACAAGGCGCAGGAACTGACCGGGAGTCGTTATGGCTCCGATCACAGCTCCGACGTGCGTTTCCGTGTCATCGCCGACCACGCGCGCACCGCTGCGATGCTCATCGTCGACGGCGTCAACCCCGGCAACGACGGCCGCGGTTACGTCCTGCGCCGTTTGCTGCGCCGCATCGTCCGTTCCGCGCGCCTGCTCGGCGCCGAGCGGCCCACGATGGCCGAGTTCATGGCCGTCGTGCGCGACACCATGGCCCCGTCGTACCCCGAGCTGTCCACCGATTTCGCGCGCATCGAGACCGTGGCTGTCGGTGAGGAGACGGCGTTCCTCAAGACCCTCGGCACCGGCAGCAAGCTGTTCGAAGGTGCTGTCGAGTCGGTGAAGGCCCAGGGCAAGACCGTGCTCGGCGGCTCCGAGGCCTTCGCGCTGCACGACACCTACGGGTTCCCGATCGACCTGACCCTCGAGATGGCGTCGGAAGCCGGTCTCACAGTCGACGAGGACGGCTTCCGCTCGCTCATGGCCGAGCAGCGGCAGCGTGCGAAGGACGATGCCCGCGCACGCAAGCACGCCCACGCCGACCTGACGGTCTACAAGGAACTGCTCGACCGCGGCCCCACTGAGTTCACCGGCTTCGGCGAGCTCGTCTCGGAGGCACACGTGCTTGCCGTCATCACCGGCGGTGAGCGCCTGCACGCCGCGAGCGCGGGACAGGATGTCGAAGTGATCCTCGACCGCAGCCCGCTGTATGCGGAGTCCGGCGGTCAGATCGCCGATGTCGGCACCATCACCGCCACCGGCCTGCGCGTGAAGGTCAACGATGTGCAGAAGATCGCCAAGCAGCTGTGGGTGCACAAGGTCACGGTGCTCGAGGGCCAGATCGTCGAAGGCGACGCCGTCCTCGTTCAGGTCGATCCGGAATGGCGCAAGGGCGCCACCCAGGGGCACTCGGGTACTCACCTGGTGCACGCGGCGCTGCGGGAGGTCCTCGGCCCGAACGCCGTGCAGGCCGGTTCACTCAACAAGCCCGGCTATCTGCGTTTCGACTTCTCGTGGCCGGGTGCGCTGTCGGACCAGCAGAAGCGGGACATCGAATCTGTCACCAACGAGGCGGTCGCCGCGAACTACCCGGTGAACACCTTCGTCACCGACCTGGACAAGGCCAAGAAGATGGGCGCGATGGCGCTGTTCGGTGAGAACTACGGCGACGAAGTACGTGTCGTGGAGATGGGCGGGCCGTTCTCGATGGAACTGTGCGGTGGCACGCACGTGCAGCACTCGTCGCACGTCGGCACTGTCACGCTGCTCGGCGAGCAGTCCGTCGGCTCGGGTGTCCGCCGCGTCGAGGCCTACGTCGGCCTTGATTCCTACCGGCACCTGGCCAAGGAACGCGCGTTGCTCGCGGGTCTGTCGTCGACCCTCAAGGTGCCTTCGGAAGAGGTTCCGGGACGAGTCGAATCGCTTCTCGAGCGTCTCAAGGTCGCCGAGAAGGAACTCGAGAAGAGTCGCGCCGCGAGTGTGGCTGCCGCGGCAGGTTCGTTCGCCGACAAGGCGGAGCGCATCGGCGACGTCCTCGTGGTGGCGGGCCGGGCGCCGGAAGGTGTGTCCGGTAATGCCATGCGCACCCTGGTGTCCGACATCCGTGGACGGCTCGGCAGCGATCCGGCCGTGGTGCTGCTGCTCGGCAGCACCGACGGCAAAGTGCCGTTCGTCGTGGCGACCAACGACGCTGCGCGGGGCAAGGGCATCAAGGCCGGCGACCTCGTGTCGAGCTTCGGGCCGGCGATCGGTGGTCGCGGAGGCGGCAAGCCCGACATGGCCCAGGGACAAGGCTCGGACGCCTCGGGTATCGATGCGGCGCTCGATGCGTTCCGCGGTCGGCTGCGCGAGCTGGCCGGCTGATCGTGGCCGAGCGACCCGGCCCTGATCGTCCCGGTTCGGATGATCCTGGCCGGGGCCGTCGAATCGGTATCGATGTCGGCAGTGTGCGGATCGGCGTGGCGTCCTGCGACCCCGACTGTATCCTCGCGACCCCGGTCGAGACTGTGGCACGGTCCAAGCAACGTGGCCCCGACGCGCCCGATCTCCGGCGCATTGTCCAGATTGTTATGGAATATGAGGCGGTTGAGGTTATCGTCGGGCTGCCGCAGACCCTGCGCGGCGAGCCGGGGAAGGCCGCGAAGCTGGCGAGCGAATTTGCGCGTCGACTTCGTCGGCAAATTCCCGAGGTTCCCGTTCGGATGGCCGATGAACGCTTCACCACGGTCACTGCGGCGCGTGCGCTTCGCGACAGCGGAGTCAGCGCGCGCGGTGCGCGGCCAGTGATAGACCAGGCCGCCGCCGTCGCCATCTTGCAAGGTTGGTTGGACGAGCGGAGTGCAGCATTGAACGTGGCAGACGGGGACCAGGGGAGCGGCCGGTGAGCCGGGACGGACGGTACGGCGACGACACTCCCGAGGCTCGGCAGGGCGGAATGTTCAGCGACCCTTACGCCGGTCACTACGACCCCGCAGGTCGCTTCATCCCGCCCGCGTCGCCCCAGCGCGACGAATACGGCCAGCACCGACCGGGAGCCGGTCGGCATCCGGACGACGACCCCACCAACGTGCTGCATTTCGAGGAGGGGGTGTTCGATGGCCCTCCGCCACAGCAGGAAGCACCGTTCGAGGACGAACCCCGGCGGACCCGTCACGACGACGAATACGTCGGTGGTTACTCATATGCTCATCGTCGAGAAGACGATCACTACGCCGCGGCGGGCTACGGCGAGTCAGGCTACGACGAGCCGGACTACGACGAGCCAGGTGTGTTCGACCGGACCGAGACCATCGCCGCGATCCCCGCTGACGACGACGCGGATGCCGAGTGGCGGGATGACGACGACGATCGCGCAGCCCCTGCCGCCGTGGGCGCTTCGGCGGTACAGCGGGCCGAGACCACCGCATCGGCGAAGCGGCGTAAGCGAGGCAAGGTTGTCGGCTCGCTGGCAGCCGTGCTGCTGCTCATCGTGGTGGTGGGCGGCGGTTACTTTGCTTACAACCGGTTCTTGGGGCCGGGACTGCCGCCCGACTTCACCGGACCCGCGGGCCCCGTCGCGATCGTGCAGGTGCACCCCGGCGAGACCGCATCCGAGATCAGCAGCGAAGTCGCCGACAAGGGTGTGACCGCCAGTGCCGGCGCTTTCTACAATGCCGCGGTGCAGAATGCCGGCATGAACGCCGTGCACCCAGGCTTCTATGCGATCCCCACCAACATCTCCGGTGTCGACGCGGTCACTGCCTTCGTCGCCCCGGAAAGCCGGGTAGGCGCGCTCGTCATCTCGGAGGGCCGGCAGCTCCATGACATCCGCGATGTCAACACCGGCGCCGTCCGCAAGGGCATCTACACCCTCATCGCGGAAGCAAGCTGCTACGACGATGCCGGTGTCACACAGTGCCTGACCTACGACGAACTCGTTGCAGCGGGGGCGAACACCGAACTGGATGCACTCGGGGTCCCGGTATGGGCGCGCGACGCGGTGGCGCAGGTCCCGAACCGGGAGCGTCAACTCGAAGGCCTGATCGCCGCCGGTAGCTGGGATTTCGACCCTTCGGCCGAACCTACCGAGGTGCTGCGCACACTCGTGACCGGTAGCGCCGACCGATATGACGAGACGGGAATTGCAGCCGCAGCACCGACGGTGGGCCTGACACCGTACGAGATGCTCGTCGCTGCGTCCCTGGTCGAGCGTGAAGCCATGCCGGACGATTTCGCGCGGGTCGCACGGGTGATCCTCAACAGACTCGAGATCGACCAGATGCTGCAGTTCGATTCGACGGTCAACTATGCGCTCGACGAGACCGAACTTGCGACCACCGATGCGGACCGCGCCCGCGTGACGCCGTGGAACACGTACGCGAGCGTCGGTCTGCCGGCCACCCCGATCTCGTCTCCGAGCATCGGTGCCCTGCAGGCAGTGGAAAACCCGGAACCGGGCGAATGGACATACTTCGTGACGATCGACGACCAGGGCACGACACTGTTCGCCGACACCTACGAGGAACACCTCGTCAATACTCGGCTGGCTCTCGAAAGCGGAATCCTCGACAGTGGTAGATGACAGTACGAACAGTACGAAAAGACCCCGCAAGGCCGCAGTACTCGGCAGCCCGATCGGTCATTCGAAGTCCCCGCTGCTGCATCTCGCCGCGTATCGGGCACTCGGACTGACGGACTGGACCTACGAGCGCATCGAATGCACGGGTGAGCAGCTACCGGATCTCGTGTCCGGTCTCGGCGACGAGTGGGTCGGCCTGTCCGTCACGATGCCCGGCAAGTTCGCCGCGCTCGAGTTCGCGACGGAACGCACCGAGCGGGCGGTCGCGATCGGCTCGGCGAACACCCTCGTCCGCATCGACGGCGGCTGGCGTGCCGATTGCACCGACATCGACGGTGTCAGCGGCGCGCTCGGCACCATCGGTGTAAACGACCTGACGGGACGGTCCGCGGTCGTCGTCGGCAACGGCGGCACCTCCCGCCCCGCGATCGTCGGCCTCGCCGACCTGGGTGCCCGAGAGGTGACCATCGTGGCGCGCTCGGAGCAGCGAGCAGCCGAAACCTTCGACTGCGCCGAGGCCGTGGGAGTCACGCCGCAGTGGGTGTCGTTCGACGATCCGGCACTGGGTGAGGTGTGTGCGGCGTCCGGAGCGTTGGTCTCGACGGTGCCCGCTGCCGCGGCAGCACCGTATTCCGACACGTTGGCGCAGGCACCGTTCATCCTCGACGCGATCTACGACCCGTGGCCGACTCCGCTGGGTGAGGCCGCACACGCGCGTGGCAGCGTCGTCGTCTCCGGACTGACGATGCTGCTGCATCAGGCGTTCGGTCAGGTGGAACAGTTCACGGGCAGTCCCGCACCGAGGGACGCGATGGCTGCGGCCGTCGGCCTCGGCTAGCGAATCGAGAAATCTTCGGATCGTTGTCGAATCCGGCGCCTACCGTTCGTGTAGTAGGTGAGAGGCCGGGAAATGCCGGCGCAGGCCCGAAGGGAACACTGGATCATCACGACCGCGCGGCGGCGCACACTAGACCGCGCACGATGTGAGCAGACCCGCACGACCAGCCAGGCGGAAGCCCGAAGTGCACACGTCGAGCTCGGGCAGTGATCTCGTCGCTGTCGACCTGTGTGCCGAAGCCATCCGTCTGGCCCGTCCCCGACCGGGCTGTTGCCCGACGATCCAGAGACCTCGGGCCTGCTCGCGCTGATGCTGCTCGGTGAATCGCGCCGTCCGGCACGGACGACGGACGATGGTGAACTCGTGCTCTTCGCAGATCAGGACCGGGTCGCTGTGGGACCGCGCGCTCGTCGAGGAGGGGCAGGCCCTCGTCCGCCATTGTCTGCGGTGGAACACGCCGGGCCCGTACCAGATCCAGGCGGCCATCGCCGCCTGCACTCGGATGCACACACTGTTGCCGCCACCGAGTGGTCTCAGATCGTGCAGCTCCACGACCGGCTGTATCTGGTCGCGCCCACGCCGTGCGCGCCGATCTGCTGCGACGCCTCGGCCGCAGGACGGAGGCCGCGGACGAGTACACCCTCGCGGCCGAACAGACCGGAAACGACGTCGAACGACAGTTCCTGCTGGGTTGCCGCGATGAGCTCAGCTCACCGTAACGGCGGGCTCCTCCTCCTTCTGCCATGGCCACCGGCCTTCGATCTCGAGCTGGAGCGACCAACTGAGGAAGGTCCGGATGAGGACGATGATCGCGAGCACTCCGACCGAGGTGAACGTGGGAGTGACCGCGACGGTCTTGATGATGTCGGCCGCGACCAGGAACTCGAGTCCGAGCAGGATGGAGCGCCCGAGATTTCGGCGATAAGGCTCGTAGATCCTCGCCCCGCTCCTTCGCCGCCACGAATCCAGTGCGATCCAGCTGGACAGGGCCGCGCCGAGAACGATGCATGCGACACCGACGACATCGATCGCGGATCCCACGTGCTCGAGAAGTTCTGCCACCTGCATCAGTGAAACTCCCTCCCACCCGGCGTAACCGAAACGACCGACCTGATCATGCTTGCACGCCGAGTTGTCCACAGGTGGCGCATCGATCCACAGATTCGGCGATTCCGGGCTCGGCGGCATCCGCGGTCGGCGTGAACGGCCCATGCTGCGACGGTGATCCCCGCTGTTGTGATGGCCGTAGTGATGGCGCTCCTCGGAGCGGTGGTCGGCGTGTGTGTGCGGAGGCTCACGGCGCGACTGTCCGGAGTGGAACCGTGGCGCGGCGCATGCGAGGCCGCGTGTGCGGCCGGTGGGGCCCTCGCCACCACGACGACGTGGCCCGAGACGGCTGCGCTCGCCCTCTTGATGTGGTGGTGCGTGTGCTGCAGTGGGGTCGATGTGCTGGTCCAACGGCTTCCCAATGTGCTGACCCTCGGTGGGGGACTGACGGTCGTGACGATCGGGGCCTGTGCGGGACACGGTCGCGCGGCTGCCGTCGGCGCGGCCCTGCTGACCGCGACGATGCTCACCGCGCATCTACTCTTCGCACGCTCGCTGGGTGCCGGCGACGTCAAACTCGCGATCGGATTGGGCGGCGCCGCGGGTGTCGCCGGAGCACAGGCATGGATGATCGCGCTGCTGCTCCCGCCTCTGCTGACCGCCGTCGTCGGGTCGCTCGTGCTCCTGTACCGGCGTTTCGAACGAGTCTCGTCGGGTGAGCGATCGTCCGGGTCGACGGTGGTGCCGCACGGTCCGTCGATGTGTGTCGCGACGGTGCTCGCAGTGTTGGCCGCCGGTTGACCCAGGGTGGCGTCACAACTCACCCGGAGACCATGGAAGGATGGATGCGTGCTGCGCTGGATAACTGCCGGAGAATCCCATGGTCCCGCCCTCGTTGCGATGCTCGAGGGCATGGTTGCTGGTGTCGAGGTGACGTCGAACGACATCTCGGAGCAGCTCGCGCGGCGACGCCTCGGTTATGGACGCGGCGCACGCATGAAGTTCGAGGCCGACAAGGTCACCATCATCGGGGGCGTCCGGCACGGACGCACTCTCGGCGGCCCCGTCGCCGTCGAGATCGGCAACACCGAATGGCCCAAGTGGGAAACCATCATGGCTGCCGACCCGGTCGATCCGGAACTGCTCGCCGGGCAGGCGCGCAACGCACCCCTGACCCGTCCCCGCCCCGGCCACGCCGACTACTCGGGCATGCTCAAATATGGCTTCGACGACGCACGCCCGGTGCTCGAACGCGCGAGTGCGCGCGAGACCGCGGCCCGCGTCGCCGCCGGAACCGTGGCCCGCAACTTCCTGCGCCAGGTGTTCGGTGCCGAGGTCGTCTCTCATGTCATCTCCATCGGCGCCTCCGATCCGTACGTCGGCCCGGGGCCGTCGGGTGCAGACCTCGACGCGATCGATGCGAGTCCTGTTCGCGCCTTCGACAAGGCAGCCGAAGAGTCGATGATCAGCGAGATCGAGGCCGCCAAGCGCGACGGTGACACCCTCGGCGGTGTCGTCGAGGTCGTGGTGCACGGCCTGCCGGTGGGCCTCGGGTCGTTCGTCAGTGGCGCCGAGCGCCTCGACTCCCGCCTCGCCGCTGCGCTGATGGGCATCCAGGCCATCAAGGGCGTCGAGGTCGGCGACGGCTTCGAAACCGCGCGTCGCCGCGGCAGCGCCGCCCACGACGAGATGGTACCGGGTCCGGACGGGGTGATCCGGTCGACCAACCGCGCCGGTGGGCTGGAAGGCGGCATGACCAACGGTGAAGCGCTGCGCGTGCGCGCGGCGATGAAGCCGATCTCGACGGTGCCGCGAGCCCTCTCCACCATCGACATGAGCACGGGTGACGAGGCCGTCGCGATCCACCAGCGCTCCGACGTGTGTGCGGTACCTGCAGCGGGTGTGGTGGCCGAAGCGATGGTCGCTCTCGTCGTCGCGCAGGCCGCGCTCGAGAAGTTCGGTGGTGACTCGCTGGCCGAGACGGCGAGCAACGTCGACCATTACGTGAAGGGGATCGCGGCGCGTCCGCCGCGGTGACATCATGGCGCCGCGCGCAATCCTGATCGGGCCACCCGGAGCCGGAAAGTCCACCATCGGACGTCGGGTCGCCCAGGCACTCGATGTGCCGTTGCTCGACACCGACGTGGAGATCGAGCGCACCACCGGGCGAACGATTCCCGAAATCTTCACCGAGGACGGAGAGCCGGAGTTCCGCCGGATCGAGGAGCAGGTCGTCGCGGAGGCTCTGGCCTCGCACGATGGAGTGGTGTCGCTCGGTGGCGGCGCGATCCTGTCGGAGCGGACTCGTGAGCGGCTTGTGGGCTGCACGGTGGTCTACCTCGAGATCAGCGTCGCGGAAGGCTTGCGCAGGACCGGAACGAACACCACCCGACCCCTGCTCAACGGCGGGGATCCCGCGCAGAAATACCGCGATCTGATGCGGCGTAGGCGGCCACTCTACCGGAAATCCGCGACGATCCGGGTGCGCACCGACGGCCGCAGCCCTGGCCGAGTCGTCCAGCAGGTCCTCGCCAAACTCGATCCGGCCCAAGAAGACTCGAAGACCACGACCAGCGAAGAGAATCGGAGCAGCACACCGTGACCGAACCGGTACGCATCGACGTCGAAACTTCCCAGCCTTACCCGGTTGTCATCGGACGTGGACTGCTCGGCGACGTCGTCGAGACACTCGCGGGCACTCGCACCGTCGCGATCTTCCACCAACCCACGTTGACCGCCACTGCGGAAGCAGTGCGGGAAGCTCTGGCGGAGACCGGCATCGACGCACATCGCATCGAGATCCCGGATGCCGAGGACGGCAAGGAACTTGCGGTTGCGGGCTTCTGCTGGGAGGTGCTCGGAAAGATCGGGCTCACCCGTTCGGACGCGATCGTCGGCCTCGGTGGCGGCGCCGCTACCGACCTCGCGGGTTTCGTGGCCGCAACCTGGATGCGCGGTGTGCGGGTCTACCACATTCCGACGACGCTGCTCGCCATGGTCGACGCGGCCGTGGGCGGCAAGACCGGCATCAACACGGAGGCGGGCAAGAATCTCGTGGGGTCGTTCCACGAACCGTCAGCGGTGTTCGTCGACCTCGCGACCCTCGAGACAGTGCCGCGCAACGAGATCATCGCGGGTATGGCAGAGGTGATCAAGACCGGTTTCATCGCCGATCCGGTGATCCTCGAGCTGATCGAGGAGAACCCGGAGGCGGCACTCGACCCGACCGGAACCGTGCTGCCCGAACTGATCCGACGGTCTGTCGAGGTCAAGGCGAAAGTCGTCGCTGCGGATCTGTTGGAATCGAGCCTGCGCGAGATCCTCAACTACGGTCACACGCTCGGTCACGCGATCGAGCGCCGCGAGCGGTACAAGTGGCGCCACGGCGCGGCGGTGTCCGTCGGTCTGGTATTCGCCGCCGAGCTGGGCAGGCTCGCGGGGCGTCTCGACGACGCCACCGCCGACCGGCATCGCACGGTCCTCGAATCGGTGGGTCTGCCCACCACGTACGCGTCGGATGCGTTCGGCGACCTGCTTGCGGGCATGCAGACCGACAAGAAGAACCGCGCAGGCATGCTGAGGTTCGTGGTGCTCGACGGCCTCGCGAAGCCCGGTCGGCTCGAGGGCCCGGATCCGTCGCTGCTGGCGGCCGCCTATTCCGAGGTGGCCCGGCAGGGCACGGCCGATGCGGGCACCGTTCTGCTGTAATCCGTCAGGCGCCGTCGGGTGCCCACGTCGGATCGCGACCGGTGAGCCCGATCAACCGATCGAGGTCCGATGCGCTATCCGGAACGGGAACCGCCGGACCGAACAGGCCACCGGCGTCACGCTGTTCGTCGGTGATCGACTCGGCGAATGCGGTGCACGCGGCGATGTCGACGGGCGTGCACGAGTACGACCGACCCGTGGCGACGGCGAGATCCCAGCCATGCACGACGAGTTCGTCGAGCGTGACGAGACCCGCGATGTTGCCGGGTAGGTCGAGGCCGCCCGCTCGGGTCGGGCCCGACCACGCGGTCGGATCTTCCCATGCCCGGCGGAGCGCGTCGAGACGGTTCCGGCCCACTGTGCGCCAGCCGTCGGGCAGGTCGACCGCGCCGGGTGAGGGAGCACTCTCGGTGAGAGCACCGAGATCCTTGCGTGCGGCGGCCTCGAACGCGAGCGACAGGCCGAGCACGTGGTCGACGAGAACCCGGACCGGCATCCCATCACAGGGTGTGGGCCGATCCAGGTGATCGTCGTCGATCTCGTCGAGGGCGTCGGCCATCCGGTCGGCGGCAGGGGACAGGTCGAGCATTTCGGACATGGTCTCTCCTCGGTCGATGGTTCTGTCAGTACCGACTGCGGCCGAGCGGGAAACTGAGCGCCGCTACGGTTGACGCAGGAAGTCGAGAACCGTCTCGGTCTGGCCGAGGATCGCGTGCCCGACACCGGGCAGGATGTGCACCTGGGCGGCGGGCAGGGCACGGTCGAGCCGTGTCGCGGTGTCGGCAGAGTCGAACATCAGGTCGCGGTCACCGACGATCGCCAGCACAGGAACGCCGATGCCGGCCAGCGCAGCGTCGTCGAACACCGGAAGACGCTCGGTGCGGGGCCGGAAGACTCCGAAGGTGGCGGTGATCTCGTCGAGGACGGGATCGTCCGGGGCGAGCCCGGTCATCCGCGCTGCGGATCGGCGTCGACCCGATTGTCCGAACAGGCTCAGCGCCGCGACTGCGGCGACACGTCCGGTTGTCTGCCGTCCGATCCCGCCGGGGCACAACAGCGCAAGTCGGTCGACCCGATCCGGTCTGCGGAGGGTGTAGTCGAGCGCGCTCCATCCGCCGAGCGACATTCCCACCAGGGTGCAATGGGTCAGGCCCAGTCCGTCGAGGACGTCGTCGAGCCACAGGGTGACCGCATCGGTGTCGAGGCGTGGGCGGGACGGGGCACTGAGGCCGGGCTCGCCCACCATGTCCACCGCGAACACTCGGAACTTCCGAGACCAGGATGCGATGTCGCCCCGCCACGTCGACGAGTTCGCGCCGGACCCGTGCAACAGCACCACGGGGGGTGCATCGGCGGGACCGCACGCGAGCGCGAAGGTCTCGCCCTCGCGGGTGTCGATCAGCAAGTGCGCGGCCGGCACGGGCCACGCGTCGAGTTGTTCGCGATAGCGCTGCACGATCCGGCGACCGCCGGCTTCGGACCGGTAGATGGCGCTCATGACTCGAGCACCGCCTCGACGGATTCCAGCAGGTGTGCGGTGTCGGCGAGGCCGCCGAGGATGATCACCTTCATACGCCCGCGCTGTTCGTCGTAGACCGTGTCGAGACGCAGTTTCGGGCCATCGCCGCGATGCGCAACCGACGCGGTGAGCAGGGTGCTGAGGCGATAGGCGGTGTGGGGGTCGACGGCGTCGATCTCGACGATGCTCGACACCTCACTGTGCCTCTCGGTCGGGGTGCTGTCGCGGAGCGGTGGTGGCACGGGTCGCCCGGTGAACGCCTCGAGATCTTCGTGGGCGATCCGGTACTGCTTGCCGATGCGTACCGCGGGGAGCTTCCCGTCACGCACGTAGTTGCGGACGGTGCGCACGTGCAGTCCCAGGCGCTCTGCGACCTGGTCCACCGAATACAGGACTTCAGACATAAGACAACCCTATCGTTACCCATATGCATGTATCAATAGGGAACGATAGGGTTGTTTGGGGAAATTATGTGGTCGTGTCAGGCGTCGCGGTTCCGGGTGGTCGGATCGACTGCCGGGAACACCTCCGTCGGTGCCTCGTCGTTGCTCCACGCGTCTGTCGGGGCGATGCCTCGGGTCGAGTCCGTGGTGGAGGGGCCCGTCGCAGCCATCGCGGGTATGCGCTCCGGACGGTTCGAGTGATCGGACCAGTCGTCGTCGCTGGGCTTGTCGTGCCGTACCAGGAACCGGCCGACCGCGACCGCGGCCATCGCGGGAAGGAATACCAGCAGCACGGTGAAGGCGGCGCCGGATGTCAATTCGAAGAACAACGACTTCACGCCCACCGGGATGGAGGTGACGGTGTCGACCAGCCATGTCACGAAGCCGCCGACGAGGCCTGTGACCGCACCGGCAGCGAGCCACCGCATCGTCAGATCGTCGCCGTCGTCCGCGTCGGGGTGGGCCCGACGATCCCGGATCCCGTCGAGGCCGGCCCATGCCACCGCCGCGAGAACGACCACGGCCAGTCCGGCCCATCGCAGGACCGACCCCTGTAGGGGCCACTGGATCAGTGCGGCACCGAGCAGGACACGCACGACGACGTGGACCAGGGCGAGCCCGAGCCCGCGAAGCAACCAGGATTTCATGTACCCGAGAGTAACGCCTGCCTCGAGAGAAGTGTGGCCGGTCCCACATTCCGTCTTCGCGGTAGGTTGAACGACATGCCCGCCGATCATGCTTCTCGCCGCGCGGCGCTGCGCGGACTCCTTGTCGACCGCAGCCTCGACGCCCTGCTGGTGACCGATCTGCTCAACATCCGATACCTCACCGGATTCACCGGATCCAATGCCGCGCTGCTCGTATCGACCGACGACGATGCCGACGAGTCGCGCACCATGATCTGCACCGACGGTCGCTACCTGTCCCAGGTGGCCGAGCAGGTTCCCGACCTGCGCGCCGAGATCGCCCGCGCGTCGGCCGGTCACCTGGTGGGTACGGCAGGGCGGGGCCCGCGCAGATCATGGGGTTTCGAAAGTCATGTCGTGACCGTCGACGACCGTGCCGAGTGGGACACCCTCGACTCCAGTGTGTCCTTCGTCGCCGCCCCACGCCTCGTCGAGCGTCTGCGCATGGTCAAGGACGAGCACGAGATCGACCTGATCCGTCAGGCGTGTGGTGCCGCGGATCGAGCACTCGCCGACCTGATCTCCGCGGGTGGCCTGCGGCCCGGGCGCACGGAGAAAGAGGTCGCGCGCGACCTCGAATGGCGCATGTTCGAGCACGGAGCCGACGGCATCTCGTTCGAGACGATCGTCGCGACCGGCGCCAATTCTGCCGTACCGCACCACCGTCCGACCGGTGCGGTCCTCGCGTCCGGTGACTTCGTCAAGTTCGATTTCGGCGCGCAGATAGGTGGGTATCACTCCGACATGACCCGCACCTATGTCCTCGACCGCGCCGCCGAGTGGCAACGTGACGTCTACGACGTGGTCCTGCGTGCCCAACGAGCCGGGAGGGAAGCCCTCGCGCCGGGTATCGAGTGTGCAGCCGTGGACGCGGCCGCCCGCTCGATCATCGCCGCGGCCGGGCACGCAGAGTTGTTCCTGCACGGCCTCGGGCACGGAGTCGGCCTCGAGATCCACGAAGCGCCGGGAATCGGTGCCGCCGCGCCCGGTACACTTGTCGCCGGTGCGGCGGTGACCGTCGAGCCGGGTGTGTACTTCCCGGGGCGCGGAGGCGTGCGGATCGAGGACACGCTCGTGGTGCGCGAGCAGACTCCGGAGCTGTTGACGCTCACCGCCAAGACATTGACCGTCGTATAAGGGGCGGTCCCCCGACTCTAGGAGACGCGAAGTAAGTGGCTGACACCAGTGATTTCAAGAACGGGCTCGTTCTGAAGATCGAAGGCCAGCTCTGGCAGATCATCGAGTTCCAGCACGTCAAGCCGGGCAAGGGCCCCGCGTTCGTGCGCACGAAGCTCAAGAATGTGACGTCGGGCAAGACTGTCGACAAGACGTGGAATGCCGGTGTCAAGGTCGAGACCGCCACGGTCGACCGTCGCGACATGACCTACCTGTACAACGACGGCACCGACTACGTCTTCATGGACGGCGAGACCTACGACCAGATCTCGATCACGCCCGAACTGCTCGGCGATGCCGCGAAGTTCCTGCTCGAGAACATGCCGGTCCAGGTCGCGACACACGAGGATGTCCCGCTGTTCGTCGAGCTGCCCGTCACGATCGAGCTCGTGGTGAAGCACACCGACCCCGGCCTGCAGGGTGACCGCTCGACCGGCGGCACCAAGCCTGCGACCCTCGAGACCGGCGCCGAGATCCAGGTGCCACTGTTCATCAACACCGGTGACAAGCTCAAGGTCGATTCCCGCGACGGCAACTACCTGGGGCGAGTGAACTCCTGAGTGTCCGGTACCCAGAAGAAACTCGGAGCCCGTCACAAGGCACGTAAGCGCGCCGTCGACCTGCTGTTCGAGGCGGAAGCCCGCGATACCCACCCGGTCGACCTCGCGGCCGATCGGGTGGCGCTCGCCGTCCGCGACGATCAGGTTGCGCCGGTGCCCCCCTACGCACAGACGATCATCCGCGGTGTCGCCGAGCACCTCGACGAGATCGACCGCACGATCGCCGACCACCTGCACGAGTGGACCCTCGATCGTCTGCCGGCCGTGGATCGCGCGATCCTGCGGCTGTCGGTTTGGGAGCTCTTCCACACCACGGATGTGCCGCCGGTGGTGGCCGTCGACGAGGCCGTCGAGCTGGCCAAGCAGCTTTCGACCGACGACTCGCCGGCCTTCATCAACGGTGTGCTCGGCCAGATCGTGGCCCTCGCCGACCAGGTGCGTGCCGCAGCTGCGGCCACCTCGGCACGTCCGGCCGCCGAGGGCAGGACCCCCGACACGGACTCGGCTGGTACCGACCGGGCCTGACGGGCCCCACTCTGCTGTTCCGTGTCGAGCGGGTCCGCCCAGGTTCGCCTGGCGGGCCCGCTCGACACGTTTTCCTCGATGTCGACGGCCGACGTTCCCGAGCGGCTGTGTTGAGCTTCACCTGCGAACCAGGCCGGACGCTCCCGGCCCGCTGATAGGCTCATTGACCGTCAGGCATCCTTTAACGACCCGTCCAGTGAGGCGGAGAAGGAGGTCGCTGGATGGCCATGTCCGAGGACAGGTCCACAGCTTCACCCGAGTCGACACCCGACGTGGCCGCACCGGCCCGCGAACTACTGTCCGCTGCTGATGTCAGCCGGACCATCGCACGAATCGCGCATCAGATCATCGAGAAGACCGCACTGGATGCCTCCGACGACCGCGCACCCCGCGTCGTCCTGCTCGGAATCCCGACCCGCGGCATCACCCTGGCGAACCGCCTCGCCGACCGCATCGAAGAATTTTCCGGTGTGCGGGTCCCCGTGGGATCACTCGACATCACCCTCTACCGCGACGACCTGCGCACCAAGCCGCACCGCCCCCTCGAACGCACCTCGGTGCCCGAAGGGGGCGTCGATCACACGCTTGTCGTCCTCGTCGACGACGTGCTCTTCTCCGGCCGTTCGGTGCGTGCCGCCCTCGACGCGTTGCGCGACCTCGGCCGGCCCGACGCCGTCCAGCTGGCCGTGCTCGTCGACCGCGGGCATCGCGAACTGCCGCTGCGCGCCGACTACGTCGGGAAGAACGTGCCGACCGCGCGTACCGAAGACGTCCGGGTACTGCTCGACGAACAGGACGGCCGTGATGCCGTGGAAATCTCGGGAGGCAAGATCTCGTGAAGCACCTGCTCTCCATCGCGGACCTGACCCGGGACTCCGCGACCGAGCTTCTCGACGACGCCGAACGCTTCGAACAGGCATTGCTCGGCCGTGAGGTCCGCAAGCTGCCCACGCTGCGCGGCCGCACCGTCATGACGGTGTTCTTCGAGAACTCCACCCGTACCCGCGTCTCCTTCGAGGTCGCCGGAAAATGGATGAGCGCGGATGTGATCAACGTGTCCGCGTCGAGTTCGTCGGTGGCAAAGGGCGAGTCGCTGCGCGACACCGCACTGACCCTGCACGCCGCCGGCGCGGACGCCCTGATCATCCGACACCCCGCATCCGGTGCCGCGCACCGCATCGCGGAGTGGACCAACGAATCCGGATCGGGCCCCGCGGTGATCAACGCCGGCGACGGCACCCACGAACACCCCACTCAGGCGCTGCTCGACGCCCTGACGATCCGCCAGCGGCTCGGCTCGGTCGAGGGTCGCCGCATCGCGATCGTCGGCGACGTCCTGCACAGCCGCGTCGCCCGATCGAATGCGCTGCTGCTGAGCATGCTCGGCGCGGAGGTCGTGCTCGTCGCCCCGCGCACGCTGCTGCCCGTCGGGGTCGAAACGTGGCCGGTGACCGTCGCGGACTCGCTCGACGCCGAACTGCCCGCACTCGACGCGGTGATGATGCTGCGCGTGCAGGCCGAACGCATGAACGGCGGGTTCTTTCCGTCCGCGCGTGAGTATTCGATCCGCTACGGACTGAACGCCCGCCGCGCCGCGATGCTGCCCGAGCACGCCGTGGTGTTGCACCCCGGTCCGATGCTGCGCGGCATGGAGATCGGATTTCCGGTCGCCGATGCACCGCAGACCGCCGTCCTCCAGCAGGTCACCAACGGTGTGCACGTCCGCATGGCCGTGCTCTTCCGGCTGCTCGTCGGCGCGGAAGGGGAGTTGTCGTGACCCACACCTCAGGAACAGGAGATACACCGGTGACGCCGCAGGTGCTCATCCGTAACGTCCGGCTCTACGGCGAAGGAGATCCGGTCGACGTCCTGCTCGGCGACGAACAGATCCTCGAGATCGGCACCGCTGTGTCCGCGCCCGCCGACGCGACCATCATCGACGGAACCGGGCAGATCATGCTGCCCGGATTCGTGGATCTGCACACCCACCTGCGCGAACCCGGCCGCGAGGACACCGAGACGATCGAGACGGGCTCTGCTGCCGCCGCGCTCGGCGGTTACACCGCTGTCTTCGCCATGGCCAATACCGACCCGGTCGCCGACTCGGTGGTCATCACCGACCACGTGTGGCGCCGCGGCCAGGAATGCGGCCTCGTCGACGTGCACCCCGTCGGCGCCGTGACCGTGGGGCTCGAAGGCAAGCAGCTCGCCGAGATGGGCACCATGGCCGCGGGCGTCGGCCAGGTCAAGATGTTCTCCGACGACGGCAAATGCGTCTACGACCCGCTGATCATGCGGCGTGCGCTCGAATACTCCGGCTCGCTCGGAGTGCTCATCGCGCAGCACGCGGAAGAACCGCGCCTGACGGTCGGCGCGGTTGCACACGAAGGCCCCACCGCCGCGCGGCTCGGCCTGGCAGGGTGGCCGCGCGCGGCCGAGGAGTCGATCGTCGCCCGCGACGCACTGCTCGCCCGCGATGCGGGGGCTCGTGTGCACATCTGCCATGCTTCTACCGCCGGCACCGTTGCGCTCGTCGAATGGGCTCGCGCGCAAGGTATTTCGATCAGTTCCGAGGTTACACCGCACCACCTGTTGCTCGACGACTCGCGGCTCGAAACCTACGACGCAGTGAACAAGGTCAACCCGCCGCTGCGTGAACGTTCCGATGTCGAAGCGCTCCGCCGAGGCCTGGCCGCAGGCATCATCGACTGTGTGGCCACCGACCATGCTCCGCACGCCGAGCAGGACAAGTGCTGCGAGTTCTCCCAGGCCCGCCCGGGCATGCTGGGACTCGAGACGGCTCTGTCGATCGTGATCGACACGATGGTGCGCCCCGGGCTGCTCGACTGGCGCGGCGTCGCGAAGGTGATGAGCGAGCGGCCCGCGCAGATCGTCGGACTCGACGATCAAGGTCGGCCGCTCGCGGTCGGTGAACCCGCCAACGTGGTGCTCGTCGACCCGGACACCGAGTGGACCGTGAGCGGACCCGACCTGGCAAGCATCTCGCACAACACCCCGTACGAAGCGATGACCCTGCCGGGCAAGGTCACGGTCACCGCGCTGCGCGGGCGGATCACGGCCCGTGACGGTGCAGTGTTCCCGCGTCACGGCGGAGAGTGGGTGCTCTGATGGACCGCATTCTGCTGACCCTGGCCTTCGTCGCACTGTGGGTGGTGTTGGTCCTGCTGATGTGGAAGGGCTGGCGGGGACGCGCCCGGCGGCAGGCCGATGTCGTGGGGGAACTGCCCGCGCTGCCCGATGATCTCGGCGGCGAACTGATCGCCCCGAGCACCGGCCTGTACGTGGGCAGCACCCTCGCGCCGAGCTGGCAGGACCGCATCGCCGTCGGCGACCTCGGGCACCGCGCAGAGTCGGAGCTGAGTCGCCACACCAAGGGAATCCTGCTGAGCCGCACCGGTGAGACACCAATCTGGATTCCGCAGGACTCGATCCGCGCCATCCGAACCGAACGAGGACTTGCGGGGAAGGTGATGACCAAGGGCGGAGTCCTGGTCATCCGCTGGGAGTTGCCCTCGGGTACCGAGATCGACACCGGATTCCGCGGCGACGACAAGTCGGTGTACCCGGCTTGGACCCGCGACGAGAACGAAAATTCATAGGACTGTGACGATCACAACGACGATGACGATCACGACAATCACGACACGCGAGAATTCAGCCCCTGCGGCCGGCTCTGGTGAGGTCGAACAGAACGGAGACAACGCATGAGCGGCAGAACATTCGGCGGTGGCACCGCAGTGTTGGTCCTCGAGGACGGGCGCGTCTTCCGAGGTATCCCTTTCGGCGCGGTCGGGCAGACCCTCGGCGAGGCCGTGTTCAGCACCGGCATGACCGGATACCAGGAAACTTTGACCGACCCCAGCTACCACCGCCAGATCGTCGTGGCCACCGCGCCGCAGATCGGCAACACCGGCTGGAACCAGGAAGACAACGAATCGGTCGGGCCGACCGGCGAGGCCTCTGAATCGAAGATCTGGGTGGCCGGATTCGTGGTCCGCGATCCGTCCCGCCGCACGTCGAGCTGGCGTGCCACCGGATCGCTGCAGGACGAACTCGAGCGACAGGACGTCGTCGGTCTCGCGGGCATCGACACCCGCGCGCTTGTGCGGCACCTGCGCACCCGCGGGTCGATGCGCGCGGGCGTGTTCTCCGGCGACACCCTCGCATGGAAAGGTGACGACCTCGACATCGACGCCCTCCTCGATCGCGTCAAGAGCCAGCCGTCGATGCTCGGCGCCGACCTCGCCGGTGAGGTGAGCACCAGCACCGGATACGTCGTCGAACCCACCGTCGGTGACGCCCGCTTCACCGTCGCGGCGATCGACCTCGGCATCAAGACCAACACCCCGCGTATGTTCGCGCAGCGCGGTATCCGCGTGCATGTGCTGCCGTCCACCGCGACGCTGCACGACATCCTGGATCTGAAGGCCGACGGCGTGTTCCTGTCCAACGGACCCGGCGACCCGGCCACCGCCGACGGCGCGGTGCACCTGACGAAGGAAGTGCTCGGGCAGGGTCTGCCGTTGTTCGGAATCTGCTTCGGCAACCAGATCCTCGGCCGCGCGCTGGGACTGGACACCTACAAGATGAAGTTCGGCCACCGCGGCATCAACATCCCGGTCGTCGAACACGAGACCGGCCGAATCGCCATCACCGCGCAGAACCACGGGTTCGCGCTCGAAGGGGAGGCGGGCCAGGAGTTCGACACCCCGTTCGGACGCGCGGTGGTCAGCCACACATGTGCCAATGACGGCGCCGTCGAAGGCGTCAAGCTCGCCGACGGCTCCGCGTTCTCCGTGCAGTACCACCCGGAAGCGGCCGCCGGACCGCATGACGCCGCCTACCTGTTCGACCGTTTCACCCGCATGCTCGAGGGAGAGAAGAACTGATGCCACGCCGTACCGATCTCTCCCACGTCCTGGTCATCGGCTCCGGTCCGATCGTCATCGGTCAGGCCTGCGAGTTCGACTACTCCGGCACTCAGGCCTGCCGTGTGCTGCGCGAGGAAGGCCTGCGGGTCTCGCTCGTCAACTCGAACCCCGCCACGATCATGACCGACCCGGAGTTCGCCGACTCGACCTACATCGAGCCGATCACCGCCGAATTCGTCGAGAAGGTCTTCGCGACCGAGGCCGCGAACGGCACCCCCATCGATGCGGTGCTCGCGACACTCGGCGGTCAGACCGCACTCAACACCGCGGTTGCGCTGTCCGAGCAAGGAATCCTCGACAAGTACGACGTCGAACTCATCGGCGCCGACTTCGACGCCATCCAGCGCGGCGAGGACCGGCAGAAATTCAAGGACATCGTCGCGAAGTGCGGCGGCGAATCCGCCCGCTCGGCCGTCTGCTACACGATGGACGAGGTTCGCGCGACCGTGGCCGAGCTCGGTTACCCCGTCGTGGTTCGCCCGTCGTTCACGATGGGTGGCCTCGGCTCCGGAATGGCATACGACGAGAAGGATCTCGAACGTATCGCCGGTGGCGGTCTGGCCGCATCGCCGACCGCGAACGTCCTGATCGAGGAGTCGATCCTCGGATGGAAGGAATACGAGCTCGAGCTGATGCGCGACGGTCGCGACAACGTCGTGATCGTCTGCTCGATCGAGAACGTCGACCCGGTCGGTGTGCACACCGGTGATTCGATCACCGTCGCCCCCGCCATGACGCTGACCGACCGCGAATACCAGGCGATGCGCGACCTGTCGATCGCGATTCTGCGCGAGGTCGGTGTCGACACCGGCGGCTGTAACATCCAGTTCGCGATGGATCCGCGGGATGGACGTTTGGTTGTCATCGAGATGAATCCGCGCGTGTCTCGTTCCTCGGCGCTCGCCTCGAAGGCGACGGGCTATCCGATCGCGAAGATGGCAGCCAAGCTCGCGATCGGCTACACGCTCGACGAGATCGTCAACGACATCACCAAGGAAACCCCGGCCTGCTTCGAGCCGACGCTCGACTACGTCGTGGTCAAGGCCCCGCGCTTCGCGTTCGAGAAGTTCCCGGGTGCCGATGGCACCCTCACCACCACCATGAAGTCCGTCGGTGAGGCCATGTCGATCGGTCGCAATTTCACCGAGGCCTTCGGCAAGGTACTGCGCTCGCTCGAAACCAAGCGTGCCGGATTCTGGACCGGCCCCGAGGTGGAGGGCACTCTCGACGAGCTGCTCGAGGCGATCAAGACCCCTACCGACGGACGGTTCTACCAGATCGCGCGCGCGCTCGATCTCGGCGCGACCGTCGAGCAGCTGTTCGACGCCACCAAGATCGACCCGTGGTTCCTCGACCAGTTCCAGCAGATCATCGAGCTGGGGGAGGACGTGCGCTCGGCCGAGGAGTTCGGCGCGACGGAGTTGCGGTACGCCAAACACCACGGGTTCTCCGACCGTCAGATCGCGCAGCTGCGTCCCGCACAGTTCTCGTCCGAGAACGACGTACGAGCCCTTCGCGGGGAGCTCGGCGTCCACCCCGTGTACAAGACGGTCGACACCTGTGCCGCCGAGTTCGAGGCGAAGACCCCCTACCACTACTCGACGTATGAGCTCGACCCCGCCGCTGAGACCGAGGTCGCGCCCCAGCCGGACAAGCCGAAGGTACTCATCCTCGGCTCGGGCCCGAACCGCATCGGGCAGGGCATCGAGTTCGACTACTCGTGTGTGCATGCGGCGCTGACCCTGTCGGAGGCCGGCTACGAGACCGTCATGGTCAACTGCAACCCGGAGACCGTGTCCACCGACTACGACACGGCCGATCGCCTGTACTTCGAACCGCTCACCTTCGAGGACGTGCTCGAGGTGTATCGCGCCGAATGCGAATCCGGCACGGTGGAGGGCGTGATCGTGCAGCTCGGCGGTCAGACTCCGCTGGGGCTCGCGCGCCGGCTGAAGGACGCGGGCGTCCCGATCGTGGGCACCAGCCCCGAGGCGATCGACCTGGCGGAGGACCGCGGCGAGTTCGGTCGTGTCCTCGACGAGGCGGACCTGCCGGCAGCGAAGTACGGCACCGCCACCACCTTCGACGGCGCACGCGAGATCGCCGCCGGAATCGGGTACCCGGTGCTGGTGCGCCCGTCGTACGTGCTCGGCGGGCGCGGTATGGAGATCGTCTACGACGAGAAGGCCCTTGCCACCTACATCGAGAACGCCACCGAGATCTCCGATGACCGTCCCGTGCTGGTGGACCGGTTCCTCGACGACGCGATCGAGATCGACGTCGACGCCCTGTGCGACGGCACCGACGTGTACATCGGCGGCATCATGGAGCACATCGAGGAGGCCGGCATCCACTCCGGCGACTCGGCGTGCGCGCTGCCCCCGATCACCCTCGGCCGCGCCGACATCGAGAACGTCCGCCGTTCCACGGCAGCGCTCGCGAAGGGCATCGGAGTCAAAGGTCTGCTGAACGTCCAGTACGCACTCAAGGACGACATCCTGTACGTCCTCGAGGCGAATCCCCGCGCGAGCCGCACGGTGCCGTTCGTGTCGAAGGCCACCGCGGTGCAGCTCGCCAAGGCGTGCGCACGGGTGATGCTCGGCGAGAGCATTGCCGAACTGCGTGCCTCGGGCATCCTGCCCGCGACCGGCGACGGTAGCGACACCCGGCTCGACACCCCTGTCGCGGTCAAGGAAGCGGTGCTGCCGTTCAACCGGTTCCGTCGCGCCGATGGCACCGGCGTCGATACCCTGCTCAGCCCCGAGATGAAATCGACGGGTGAGGTCATGGGAATCGACGAAGACTTCGGCACCGCGTTCGCCAAGAGCCAGGCCGCCGCGTACGGACCGCTGCCCACCTCCGGCGTGGTGTTCGTCTCGCTCGCCAACAAGGACAAGCGGTCGATGATCTTCCCGGTCAAGCGTCTCGCAGATCTCGGGTTCCACGTGATGGCCACCGTCGGTACTGCGGAGGTGTTGCGTCGCAACGGTATCCCGTGCGAGCAGGTGTACAAGGTGTCAGGTGAGGACCGCCCGGAGGGCGCTCCGGACATTGTCGACCGGATCCGCGCCGGCGATGTCGACATGGTGATCAACACCCCGTGGGGGAACTCCGGTCCTCGCGTCGACGGGTACGAGATCCGCAGTGCGGCGGTCGCGGCCAACATTCCGTGTGTCACCACCGTGCAGGGTGCGTCCGCTGCGATCCAGGGCATCGAGGCGGCCCTGCGCGGTGACATCGGGGTCTCCTCGCTCCAGCGTCTGCAGGCGCGGCTGCGCGACAGCGTCGCACAGTGACCGAGCACACACCTGGGACGCCGTTCGGGGAGCGGCTCGCGTCGGCTCTGGCCGAGCGTGGGCCGCTGTGCGTGGGCATCGACCCGCACCCGCAGCTGCTCAGCGAATGGGGCCTGTCCGTCGATGTAGCCGGGCTCGAGACGTTCAGTGAACGGTGCGTCGAGGCGTTCGACGGGGTCGCACTGGTCAAGCCGCAGGTGGCGTTCTTCGAGGCGTTCGGGTCGGCGGGAATCGCCGTCCTCGAACGCACCATCGGAGCGCTGCGGAGTTCGGGCACCCTGGTGCTCGCCGACGCCAAACGGGGTGACATCGGCTCGACGATGGACGCCTACGCACGTGCCTGGCTCTCCTGCACTTCTGAGTTGCGCTCCGACGCTGTCACGGTATCGCCCTACCTGGGCTTCGGAGCGCTCGCTCCGGCCCTGGAGCTGGCCGCACAGACCCAGCGTGGGGTGTTCGTGCTCGCGGCCACCTCCAACCCTGAGGGCGCCCAGGTGCAACGCGCAAGGGTGGAGGACGGCCGCACCGTTGCTCAGGTGATGGTCGACGAAGCGGCCGCCCGCAACGCGGGCGCCGAGCCTCTCGGGTCGGTGGGTGTGGTGGTCGGGGCAACCCTGGGCGCCGCGCCGGACCTCAGTGAGCTGCACGGGCCGATTCTGATGCCGGGAGTGGGGGCGCAGGGCGGTACCGCGGACGACGTGCGTCGTCTCGCGGGCGATGCGCTCCGGTCGGTGGTGCCGAACGTCTCACGTGAGGTGTTGCGTGCCGGGCCGTCCGTCGCGGCGTTGCGCGCTGCGGTGGCCCGCACGGTCGACGAGTTCTCGTTCCTCCGGGCCTGACCCTCGGGGCCTGACCACGGCCTGAACATGCACGGTGCACGCCTTTTCCCAGCTCTGCGCCCTGCGCGACACGCGCAGGGCGCAGATTTTTTTCATGCCGCGCTCCGAGGACGCTGTGCTCCGTGCGCGGCGTCGGGGCGCACCTGCCGCCGGAAGGTGATCAAGGCGGTGTCATGTGCCTCTCACCTGCGGTTTTTCTTCGGTGGGGGAGTTGGTGGTCGTTCTGGGAGTGCTTCGACCTGCGCGTTACGCGCTGCGGGATCCGCGTGCACTACCGCACGGATTTTCGAGTGGAACGGCGGGGGTCGGGTTCGCAATCGTCGGCGTGCGTGAGTACGGTCGCTATCGCCGCTGGTTACAGCGGTCGAAGACTGTTTTCCAACGATGAGACGGAGGAACCGTGGCCCTTCCCCAGCTGACTGACGAGCAGCGCGCCGCTGCTCTGGAGAAGGCGGCTGCTGCCCGTCGTGCCCGGGCAGAGCTCAAGGAGCGCCTGAAGCGTGGCGGCACCGACCTCAAGCAGGTGCTCGCTGATGCCGAGAACGACGAGATCCTCGGCAAGATGAAGGTGTCTGCCCTGCTCGAGGCACTGCCGAAGGTCGGCAAGGTCAAGGCGCAGGAGATCATGACCGAACTGGAGATCGCTCCCACCCGCCGTCTGCGCGGACTCGGCGATCGCCAGCGCAAGGCACTGCTTGCCAGGTTCGATTTCGAAGCCTGAGCACCGTGGTAGCTGACGCACAACCTGTGTCGGACAGCGCACCCGAGACGCGAAGGGGTCGGCTGGTCGTTCTGGCCGGCCCCTCCGCTGTCGGGAAGTCGACTGTCGTGCGCCGCCTGCGCACCCTCGTCCCGGATCTGCTGTTCAGCGTGTCGGCGACGACGCGCGACCCGCGACCCGGCGAAGTCGAGGGACACGACTACTACTTCGTCACCCGGGATGCCTTCGACCGCATGATCGTCAACGGCGAGTTACTCGAATGGGCAGACATCCACGGTGGCCTGCAACGATCCGGAACCCCGGCCGCACCCGTGAGGGAGGCTCTCGACGCCGGACGGCCCGTCCTCGTCGAGGTCGACCTCGCGGGAGCCCGCGCTGTCCGCGCGGCGATGCCCGAGGCCACACTCGCGTTCCTTGCACCGCCCAGCTGGGAGGTGCTCGTCGAGCGCCTGACCGGTCGTGGCACCGAATCCGACGACGTCGTGGCCCGCCGGCTCGAGACCGCGCGCACCGAACTCGCTGCGAAAGACGAGTTCGACACTGTGATCGTCAACGACGATGTCGACCGCGCTTGTGCAGAGTTGGTATCCTTGTTGGTTGGACCCCACGTCACCTAGCCGATGTTCGCGACCGATACGTCGGTCGAGGGCGGTTCGGGTGCGCGTCCGCCCCAGTTTTCATTCCCGCCAATACTCAGGAGAACACCGAGTGAGCAGCATTCAGGCAGCCGCGACCGACACGGCGGGCAACGCCCTCCCGGTCTACGACCCCCCGCTGGGTATCACCAACCCGCCGATCGACGAGCTGCTCGAGCGTGCGTCCTCGAAGTACGCGCTGGTGATCTACGCGGCCAAGCGTGCCCGCCAGATCAACGACTACTACAACCAGCTCGGCGACGGCATCCTCGAGTACGTCGGCCCCTTGGTCGAGCCGGGCCTGCAGGAGAAGCCGCTGTCGATCGCGATGCGCGAGATCCACTCGGATCTGCTCGAGCACACCGAAGGCGAGTGAACGCTCCGGCTGTCGACGGCGCCCCGGACTCCGGGCGCCGTCGCGTCGTCGTCGGGGTTGCCGGTGGCATCGCCGCCTACAAGTCCTGTGCCCTGATCCGTGCACTCACCGAGTCCGGGCACCAGGTTCGAGTCGTGCCAACCGAATCCGCTCTGGAATTCGTCGGTAGTGCCACCTTCGAAGCGCTTTCCGGGAACCCTGTGCACACAGGTGTGTTCACCGATGTGCCTCAAGTACCGCACGTGCGGCTCGGGCAGGAGGCCGACCTGGTCGTGATCGCCCCCGCGACCGCCGACCTGATGGCGCGTGCCACGACGGGACGCGCCGACGATCTGCTGACCGCGACGCTGCTCACTGCGCGTTGTCCGGTGATGTTCGTGCCCGCGATGCACACCGAGATGTGGGAACACCCCGCCACGGTTGAGAATGTCGCCACCCTGCGCCGCCGCGGCAACATCGTCGTCGAGCCCGCGTCGGGACGCCTGACCGGTAAGGACACCGGAGCCGGGCGCCTGCCCGAACCGGACGAGATCTTCGCGCTCGCCTCGCTGCTGCTCGAGCGTGCCGATGCGCTGCCCCGAGACCTCGCCGGTCGCCGTCTGGTGATCTCCGCCGGCGGTACTCGTGAACCGCTCGACCCCGTCCGTTTCCTCGGCAACCGCAGCTCCGGCAAGCAGGGCTACGCGCTCGCACGCCTCGCCGCGCAGCGTGGCGCCGACGTCACCCTGGTCGCCGGGGCCGTCGCCGGACTCGACGATCCGGCCGCCGTCGACGTGGTGCGGGTCCAGACCGCACAGCAGATGGGTGATGCCGTCGCCAAACACGCCGTCGGTGCCGATGCCGTCATCATGTCGGCGGCGGTCGCCGATTTCCGTCCGGCAGCCTTCGCCAGCAGCAAGATCAAGAAGGGGGCGGGGGAGCCGGACTCGGTGGCCCTGACCAAGAACGACGACATCCTCGCCGGCCTGGTGCGGTCCCGCAACGACGGCACCCTGTCGGCCGAGACGGTCATCGTCGGGTTCGCTGCCGAGACCGGCGACGAGCAGGGCGACGTCCTGACCTACGCCCGCGCGAAACTCGCCCGCAAGGGATGCGATCTGCTCGTGGTCAACGCGGTCGGTGACGGCAAGGCCTTCGAAGTCGACCACAACGACGGATGGCTGCTCGCGGCAGACGGCTCGGAGACCGCGCTCGCGCACGGCTCCAAGGCGCTGATGGCAAGTCGCGTGCTCGACGCATTGCGCCCGCTGCTTCCCCCGTCGAGTTGATCGGGCCGCGCTCGATACTTTTGCTCGAGTGATTTTCAGCACTCGCGCCGACGCGCCGGGAGCAGTAGCGTCGGCACAGGGTCGGATGTGTTCCGATCTGCAGCGTTCGTGTTCCACCAGGTACGGTTCAGCGCTACATCCAACAGTCGAGAGGGAGTTCTGTGAGCAAGACCGGCGGTCGGCTTTTCACCAGTGAGTCCGTGACAGAAGGACACCCGGACAAGATCTGTGACGCGATCAGCGACTCCGTCCTCGACGCGCTGCTCACCGCGGATCCTCGCTCGCGCGTGGCGGTGGAAACCCTGGTCACCACCGGGCAGGTCCACGTCGTCGGTGAAGTCACGACCTCCGCCTACGCGGACATCCCCAAGATCGTGCGCGACCGTGTCCTCGAAGTCGGATACGACTCGTCCTCCAAAGGGTTCGACGGAAACTCGTGCGGCGTCAATGTCGCGATCGGTGCACAGTCGCCGGAAATTGCGGGCGGCGTCGACGTCTCCCACGAAGCACGTACCGGCACGCTGACCGACGACGAGGTGGCCCTTCAGGGTGCCGGCGACCAGGGCCTGATGTTCGGCTACGCCTGCTCCGATACCCCGGAACTGATGCCTCTTCCGATCTCCCTGTCGCACCGGCTCGCCCGCCGCCTCACGGAGGTCCGCAAGACCGGAGTGCTTCCCTACCTGCGGCCCGACGGCAAGACCCAGGTAACCATCGAGTACGACGGTGACACTCCGGTTCGCCTCGACACCATCGTCATCTCCACGCAGCACGCCGCGGACATCGACCTGAACAACCTGCTCGCCCCCGACCTGCGCAGCCATGTCGTCGACGCCGTGTTGGCCGACCCGAACCTCGCGCAGCTCGACACCTCCGACATCCGGTTGCTGGTCAACCCGTCGGGGTCGTTCGTGCTGGGCGGCCCCATGGGCGACGCCGGCCTGACCGGTCGCAAGATCATCGTCGACACCTACGGTGGCATGGCCCGCCACGGCGGCGGTGCGTTCTCCGGAAAGGACCCGTCGAAGGTCGACCGTTCGGCCGCCTACGCCATGCGGTGGGTCGCGAAGAACGCCGTCGCCGCCGGGCTGGCCGACCGCATCGAGGTGCAGGTCGCCTATGCCATCGGGAAGGCCGCGCCCGTGGGCCTGTTCGTGGAGACCTTCGGCACCGAGAAGACAGATCCCGCGCAGATCCAGCAGGCCATCGGCGAGGTGTTCGATCTGCGTCCCGGCGCGATCATCCGCGACCTCGATCTGCTGCGCCCGATCTACGCGCAGACCGCTGCGTACGGCCACTTCGGCCGCACCGACATCTCCCTGCCGTGGGAGAGCATCGACCGCGCCGAGAAGCTCCGCGCGGCTGCCGGTCTGTAACCCGGCGACGGGCCAGTGGTGGCCGAACCGCGCCGCGCCGCCGAGGCCGACCCGGTCGCACGGGTACTTCCGTTGCTTCCGCTGCAGCACCTCGACCGCGAATTCGACTACCTGATCCCGCACGACCTCGACGCGGATGCCCGACCGGGCGTCCGCGTGCGTGTGCGGTTCGCGGGGCGACTCGTCGACGGATTCCTCCTGTCCCGAGTCGCCACGAGTGACCATCCAGGAAAACTCGGCTGGCTCGACCGCGTGGTGTCCGGCGAGGTAGTTCTCACCGAGGAGATCGTCGAACTCGCCGACGAGGTGGCCACCCGCTACGCCGGAATCCGCGCCGACGTGTTACGGCTCGCGGTCCCGCCGCGCCACGCCCGCGTCGAAGCCGAAGCCCCCCGAGTCACCGACGTACCAGCGGTACCCGAGATGGATCACGCGGCATGGGTGCGTTATCGGCACGGCGAGAACTTCCTCGAAGCCCTGGGCGCCGGTCGCACGGTTCGTGCCGCATGGCAGGCGCTGCCCGGGGAAGACTGGCCACGCCGGCTCGCTGAACTCGCCGCGTTCGTCGCATCCACCGACCGCGCCGCGGTCCTCGTCGTTCCCGATCAGCGCGACCTCGATCGAGTACTGGCCGCGTGTGTCGATGTGTCCGGTGCCGACCACGTCGTCGGTCTCGCCGCAGGGCTCGGCCCGGCCGAGCGGTATCGACGCTGGCTCGCCGCATTGCGCGGCTCGGCCCGCATCGTCGTCGGTACCCGCGCCGCGGTGTTCGCACCCACACCGCGTATCGGGCTGCTCGTCGTGTGGGACGACGGCGACGACCTGCACTGTGAACCACGCTCGCCCTACCCACACACCCGGGAGGTCGCGGCGCTTCGCGCCCACGCGACGAGCGCGTCGGTTGTCATCGCCGGGCACGCCCGCACCGCCGAGACCCAGGCCCTCGTCGAGGCCGGATGGGCACACGATCTCGTCCCATCCCGCGACGTGTTGCGCGCGTGGGCGCCGAAGGTCACCGCGCTCGCCGACAGTGACCAGGCGTTGGCCCGTGATCCCGCGGCCCGCGCGGCCCGGCTCCCCGCGATCGCCTTCACCGCGGCCCGAACCGCGCTCGGCGCCGGCCACGGCGTGCTGGTGCAGGTACCGCGCCGCGGCTACGTCCCCGCGCTGGCATGCGGAAAGTGCCGAGCACCTGCCCGGTGCAGACGCTGCAACGGACCCCTGGCCCTGCCGTCCTCGGGTGGACCCGACGGCGCGGCCGTGCCGGCCTGCCGCTGGTGCGGAGTCGCCGACGCCACCCATCGGTGCCATGCCTGCGGTGCCCGGTCGTTGCGTGCCGTCGTGGTCGGCGCGGGACGTACCGCCGAGGAATTGGGTCGCGCGTTCCCCGGTGTGCCGGTGGTGATCTCGGGTGGAGCGGACGTGAAAGCCGTTGCTCCGGAAGGAGCGGCACTCGTCGTGTCCACCGTCGGCGCGGAACCGGTCGCGCCCGGGGGATACGGTGCCGCGCTTCTGCTGGATGGGTGGGCATTGCTCGGGCGCGCAGACCTGAGGGCCGCGGAAGAGACGATGCGCAGATGGCTCACCGCGTCGGCCCTGGTGCGCTCGTTCTCGGACGGCGGTCAGGTGGTCGTGGTCGCCGACTCCGGGATCCCCACCGTGCAGGCGCTCGTGCGCTGGGACCCGGTGGGACACGCTCGGACCGAGGTCGAGGAGCGCGCCGAGGTGGGCTTCCCGCCGGCTGTGCACATGGCGGCCATCGATGGGGGATCGGCGGCAGTTGCCGAGCTGATCGAGGCCACACATCTCCCGGAGGGCGCAGAAGTGCTCGGGCCGGTGCCGCTGCCGCCCGGTCAGCGACTGCCGTTCAGCGCCGACGATCCCGAGCCCGACGACGTGCACCGCATGCTCATCAGGGTTGCGCGCACTCGCGGGCGGGAGCTCGGCCTGGCACTGCGTCAGGCCCAGGCGACGCGTACCGCGCGCCGCGCGAGCGGGCCGCTGCGCGTGCAGATGGACCCGCCGAAGATCGGCTAGCCGGAGAAGGTCAGCGCTCCCGCGGATCGGCACGCAGCGCGGGGAGCATCAGTGCGGTCAGCGGCGCGATGTCGTCGGGGATGATCTCGAGACCGAGGTCGAGCCAGCGGACCTCGTCGATCTCCGCGGCCGGGCCGCCGATCGGCACCGTCGGATGTTCGAAGACGGTGGCTTCGACTTCGAAACCGGTTTCGTTGGCCGCTGCGGCCCGGAACACCCCGAGCGGACGCAGCGCGGCGGGATCCAAGTTCACCCCCAGTTCCTCCTCCAATTCACGGATGAGTGTCTCGGCGGCGGTCTCGCCCGGTTCGGGTTTGCCGCCGGGAAACATGAAGCTGGTGGTTCCGCGCTTGCGGACCGTCAGCACCGACGATCCCGCTGCGTTCCTCAACACCACTGCACTGACGGTGATCACTCCGGTCGTTGCCACCCCGACATGCTAGCCGCGTCTCGTGGGTGACCCACCCCTCTCCCTGTGGAGGCTCATGTCGGCGAGACAGGCCCACTGTTCCAGGTCACAATAGTGTCGGGGTCGGGTTCAGAGGAAGGAAGACGCTGTGCGGACACATCGGACAGTGGGTGCGGCGGTGGTGGGTGCACTGTGCACCCTTGCTCTCGTCGCGGGGCCGGCAGGTGCACAACCCGCCGGAAGCTCCACCGAGTTCGTCCCTGCGACCCCCGGTCCGGTAGTGCACACGCACGCAGAGGCCGCCGAGTACGCCGACAATCACCGGGGTGCAGCACCGGCCGGCACCAACGACTTCACCTGCCGGCCTTCGAGCGAACACCCCAAGCCGGTGATCTTGGTTCACGGCACCGATTCCAACAGCTACTCGGACTTCGCTGCTCTTGCCCCACTGCTCGTGGAGTCCGGCTGGTGCGTGTTCGTCCTGGACTACGGCCTCGCCGCGGGCGACGAGGAGTACGGCACGGGAGACATCCGTGTCAGCGCCGCTCAGCTCGGCGGCTTCGTCGACACCGTACGCGCGGCCACCGGTGCCGACGAGGTCGACCTCCTCGGCTACTCGCAGGGCGCCACCGTCGCCCGTTACTACATCAACGAACTCGGCGCTGCCGACGTCGTCGACCGCTGGGTAGGTGTCGCGTCCCCGAGCTACGGAGGCACCTTCTACGGTCTCGGGGCCGCTGCAGCTCTGGTGCCCGGTGCGTCGGAGATCGCAGAGGAGTCGTTCTCCGTAGCACTCGTCCAGCAACTCGAGGGTTCGGAGTTGCTCGCCGAGGTCAACACTCCCACCGATACGGTGCCCGGGGTGCGGTACACGACGATCGGCACGAATGTCGACGAGGTGATCCAACCCGCAGGCAACGTCGCACTGCGCAGCGGTGGTGCGGTGAACTACGTGATCCAGGATCTGTGCCCGCAGAACCTGACCGGGCATTTCAACATGGTTTACGATCCGTTCGCGCTGTCGTTGATGCGGCACGTCCTCGATCCGGACCGCTACCCGCTCGGGGAGTGTGTTCCCGTGGCTCTGGGCACCGGCATCCCCGAAATGATCATCCAGAGCAACTTCTGAGCCCGCCGATATTCCACTGCATCCGATCTGTCACCCGTCGACTCCCCATGCTGGTGGACTCCCCGCGCTGGTCGACTCCCTAGACTGTGGGAATCATCGTCGTCGAGATTCGGGAGCAGCTTTCGTGACACGTCCGGCCGGAACCATCCACACCACACCACATCGCGTCGTGCCGGTGGTGCGCTGACATGCGTGTTGTGTTCGCGGGCACACCCGAACCCGCTGTTCCGTCACTGCGCCGCCTGATCGAGTCCGACCGTCACGACGTCGTCGCGGTGGTGACCCGCCCCGACACCACCGCAGGCCGCGGCCGCAAGACCGTGCGTTCGGCAGTCGGGCAACTCGCCGACGAACACGGCATCGAGGTGCTCACCCCGCGTTCCCCGCGCGACCCGGACTTCATCGCGCGGCTGACCGAGCTGGCACCGGACTGCTGCCCGGTCGTCGCATATGGGGCGCTGATCCCGCAGCCCGTGCTCGACATTCCCGTCCACGGCTGGGTGAACCTGCATTTCTCGCTGCTGCCGGCATGGCGCGGCGCTGCGCCCGTACAGGCCGCACTCGCGGCGGGAGACCAGATCACGGGCGCGAGTACCTTCCGGCTCGAGGCCGGCCTCGACACCGGTCCCGTCTACGGCGTGGTCACCGAGACCATCCGCCCCACCGATACCGCCGGTGACCTCCTCGACCGCCTCGCCGACGCCGGAGCAGTCCTTCTCGAATCGACCCTCGACGGCATCGCCGACGGCATCCTCGACCCCGCACCCCAGTCCGCCGATGGAGTGTCGCCGGCTCCGAAGATCACAGTCGATGCGGCCCGGGTCACGTGGACGCATCCCGCGCACGTCGTCGACCGGCACATCCGTGCGGTCACCCCGGCGCCCGGCGCGTGGACGATGATCGGTGACCTGCGCGTGAAGCTCGGGCCCGTCACGGCGACGGACGAAACGCTGGAACCGGGTGAGATTCTGGCGCGCAAGGACGGTCTGTTCATCGGGACGGCGACCACTGCGGTCCGGCTCGGCACCGTTCAGCCGCCCGGCAAGAAGGCGATGGCCGCTGCCGACTGGGCGCGCGGCGCCCGCCTCGACGACAAGGTGCGTGCACAGTGACCGAATCCCGCAGGCCCGCACGCCGTTCCGGAAAGGGAACCGGCGATCGCAACCCGAAACCGCGCCAGGCCAGGCGCCCGTCGCAGTCTGCGGTGGATCCGGCGCGCACCGCAGCTCGCGACGTGCTGCGCGCGGTCCGGGACCGCGACGCCTACGCCAATCTCGTACTTCCCGCGCTGTTGCGTGAACGGAAACTCGATTCCCGCGACGCAGCGCTCGCTACCGAACTCACCTACGGTGCCTCCCGCGCCCAGGGCATGCTCGACGCGGTCATCGAGTCCGCCGCACAACGCCCCGTGGACGAGATCGACGGTGCGCTGCTCGACGTGCTGCGCCTGGGCACCTATCAGTTGCTACGCACCCGCGTCGCGCATCACGCCGCCGTCGCAACCAGCGTGGATCTGGTCCGCACCGAATTCGGCCAGGGCCGAGCAGGATTCGTCAACGCGGTCTTACGGCGCGTGGGGGAACAGACCGAGGACCAGTGGATCGAACGGCTCGCCCCGGACGCGGATCGTGACCCCGTCGGGCATCTCGCGTTCCGCTACGCGCATCCGGTCTGGATCGCGCAGGCCTTCGCCCACGCCCTCGGCCCGGACGCCGGGGAACTCGCCGAGGTGCTCGCCGCCGATGATGCCCGCCCGATCGTGCATCTCGTGGCCCGCCCCGGCATCATCACCGCCGAGGAACTCGCTCTCGTCACCGGCGGGGAACAGGGCAAGTGGTCTCCATATGCGGTGCATCTCGACCACGGCGACCCCGGCCGGCTCGAACCCGTCCGCGAAGGCATGGCCGCCGTGCAGGACGAAGGAAGTCAGCTCGTCGGCCGGGCGTTGACCCTTGCGCCGCTCACCGGCGACGACGGTGGACGCTGGCTCGACCTGTGCGCCGGACCGGGTGGCAAGGCCGCGTTGCTCGGTGCGCTCGCCGACCTCGACGGATTCACCGTCGACGCCGTCGAACCGGTCGAACACCGCGCCGACCTGGTCCGCAAGACCACTCGTGGTCTGCCGGTCACGGTGCACGTCGCCGACGGACGCGAACCCGGTCTCGAACCCGGCTACGACCGCATCCTCGTCGACGCGCCCTGCACCGGACTCGGTGCGCTGCGCCGCCGGCCCGAGGCGCGGTGGCGCCGCCAACCCAGCGATGTCGCAGACCTGGTGCGCCTGCAGAAGCAGCTTCTCGCGTCCGCGATCGAACTGCTGCGGCCCGGCGGTGTCGTGCTGTATTCGACGTGCTCGCCGCACGTCTCCGAAACAGTGGCGATCGTTGCCGACGCGGTGCGTCGCCACGGTGTCGAAGAACTCGACACCCGCGAACTCGTCCCGGGAGTGCCGCAACTCGGCGCCGGACCGGGCGTGCAGCTGTGGCCGCATCGGCACGGCACCGATGCGATGTTCATGGCGGCACTGCGTAAGCCGGGGGAGTAACCGGCCCCGACCGTGCCGCGAGGTGACCGCTGGGCCTCGTGGCACGGTCGGGCGCAATCACGAGCGTCGAAGATGAAGACTCTCTCATTTTCGTTTCACGAACTGTTCACCACAGCGATAGAGCATTGTTGCCATGGCAGTCGTGAAGCGGATATCTGCGCTGGTAGCCCTGTTGGTGATCCCTGCCGGCCTCGCATGGGCGGGCCAGTTGCTCGGCGGCCACGCCGGGTCCCCGGACGTGGGTAACGCATCGATCACGGTGTCTGTCGACCCCCGAGCCCCCGGCGATGCCGCCGCCAGGGACGACACCGGCAGCGGTGATCGCGCAGGCAGAAGTGATGGCGCAGGCGATGCCGACGACGTTCCCGGTGCGCACTCGCCGTCACCCGGTCCCGGCAGCGTCGAGGAGCCCACCGTGGCGCCCGCCACGCCACCGGCAGCGAACACGGCGCCCCCCGCATCTCCGCAGATCTCCGATGTGCAACGTCAGCCGCTTCCCGCTCCTGCGACGCAGTGGGATGACGACTGGGACGATGACGACGACTGGGATGACGACTGGGACGATGGCGACGACTGGGATGACGATGACGAGTGACGGGGAGAGACAACCGCGAGGATCCGCCCTCCCGGCTCGCTGGCGCATCCTCACGTGGATTCTTCTCACCACCGCCGTCGCACTGGTGTCAGTCGTCGTGACCACCCGTGCGCTGCTGCTCAACGATGTCGACCACGACGCGAACGCCGACATCACGCAAGAGATCGACGAGTTCCGCGCGTTCGCCGCCGTGGGTGTCGACCCGACCACCGCTGCACCGTTCACTTCCGTGGACCGGATGCTCGAGGTGTACCTGAACCGGCAGCACACCTCGGAAGGTGAGGTGATCGTCGGGGTCGTCGGTGGTGACCTGTTGTTCGACCGGCGTATCGCACTCGATCGACCCGACCTGCCTCCGGGACTGACCGAGGACGGACACCTCTTCGACCGGATGCTCGGCACACCCACCAACTCGGGCGTCATCGACGTCGAGGATGGCCGGGTCCGGTGGGCTCGCTCCGACGTCACCTCGGGCAACAACGACGGCGCGCTGATCGTCGCGGTGTTCACCGCCGAACAACGAGCGCAGGTCGGCGAGACCATCCGCACCATCGCGCTCGTCGCGGTCGGTGGGCTCGGACTCACCGCAGTCATCGGCTGGCTCGTCGCCGGCCAGATTCTCGCGCCGATCCGGCAGGTGCGCGAGGTCGCCGCGGCGATCGGGGAGAAGGACCTCACCAGCCGGGTACCTGTCCACGGGCGCGACGACATCGCCGCGCTCGCCGAGACCTTCAACTCGATGCTCGATCGACTCGAACAAGCCCACGACACCCAGCAACGGTTCGTCGACGATGCCGGACACGAGCTGCGCACCCCGATCACCGTGATCCGCGGGCACCTCGAGGTGATGGAACTCGACCGGAGCGCTGATGCCACCAGCCGCGCCGCGACTCTTCGCCTCGTCGAGGACGAACTCGATCGCATGGCCCGCATCGTCAGTGACCTGCTGGTGCTTGCCAAGGCCGAACGCCCCGACTTCGTGACATGCCGCGAGGTGGACGTCACCGATCTGACACTCGACATCGAAGCCAAGGCCCAGATGCTCGGCTCCCGCGACTGGCAGCTCATGGAAGTGGCGGAGGGGGTCGCCGGCATCGACAGCCAGCGTGTCACCCAGGCTGCGTTGCAACTCGCCACCAACGCGGTCTCCCATACTCGCGACGGCGACGTGATCCAACTCGGATCCGCCTTCGTCGTCGACGACGACCGACGTCTGTTCCGTGTGTGGGTACGAGACACCGGCCCCGGTGTGGCACCGGAGGACGCGAGTCGCATATTCGAGCGCTTCCGGCGTGGCAACCCCACGCCCGCCGACGTGGGTGGACCCGCACCCGAACGCGGCGGTGCGGGACTCGGATTGGCGATCGTGCGTGCCATCACGGACGCCCACCACGGTTCGGTGTGGGTCGACAGCACCCCGGGAGAGGGCGCCACCTTCGGTATCGATCTACCCGTGCACGACCCCGATGTCCGGCTCCGCGCCACCGACCACCGCGAACAGGCCGATCCGGAACCCCACAACGCCGAATCCGTACCCGACCCCCGAAAGGCCGCCACATCGTGAGCCGCATCCTGATCGCCGAAGACGACACGCGCATCGTTGCCTTCCTGGAGAAGGGACTGCGCGCCGCCGGCTACACCATCACCCATGCGGGCGACGGTGACACGGCGCTGCTGCTGGCCCGCAGTGACGCGTTCGACCTCGTCATCCTCGACATAGGGTTGCCCAAGATGGACGGGTTCACCGTGCTCGACCGGCTCCGGGGCGAAGGGGTCCGGACTCCCGTCATCGTGCTCACTGCCCGCGACAGCGTCACCGATACCGTCGCCGGACTCGAAGGCGGCGCCAACGACTACGTGAGCAAGCCGTTCCAGTTCGCTGAACTCCTCGCCCGGATCAGGCTGCGCATCGGCGACGCCGGTGCGACCGACCCGACATCGGTGCTCGGCGACGGCGATCTTGCACTGGACCTGCGTACCCGCCGCGTCGAGGTCGGCGGCGCCAGCGTCGACCTCACCAGCCGCGAATTCTCCCTCCTCGAGGTGTTCCTGCGGCATCGCGGGCAGGTGCTCTCCCGCGAACAGATCCTCGGGCACGTGTGGGGCTACGACTTCGACCCGGCCTCCAACGTCGTCGACGTGTACGTGCGGGCGCTGCGCAACAAGATCGGGGGCGACCGCGTCGAGACGATTCGCGGAGCGGGATACCGGCTGCGATGACGTCCTACGCCACCACACCGCCGCGCGTCCCGACGTCCCCGGCGTCGACACTTCCGCGCGTCCGACACCGACCGGGACCCGGCCGTGTCGCAGCCGTCCTCGTCCTCATCGTGACGTGCGCCGGCATCGTGCATCTCGCTCGCACCGATGTCGCTCTCAGCGCGGACGCGGCGGTCACCCTGATCGTGTTCGTGAACGCGGTGTGGTTGTGGATCTTCACCCGAATCGACGACACCTATGTGGCGCTCGGCGCCGCCGCGACCCTCACCGTCGTGGGAGTCACCGACGCCGACGCGCTGTTCGCCACGCTCGGCGACGACATCGTCTGGCTGCTCCTGTCGGCGTTCGTCATCGCCGCCGGCGTCGCCTCCTCGGGCCTTGCCACCCGCGGCGCCGCGTTCCTCGTCACCGGCGCCCGCACCCCACGTGCCCTCATCCACTTGGTGACGGCGGCGCTCGTGGTGACCGCATTCGCGGTGCCGTCGACATCGGGGCGCGCGGCGCTCGTGCTGCCGGTCTTCGTCGCGATCGCCACCGTCCTGACGGACCGTCCCCGGCTGGTGCGCGGACTGGCGCTGCTGTTCCCGACAGTGATCCTGCTGTCGGCCGTGGCATCTCTGCTCGGTGCCGGCGCACACCTGATCACCAGCCAGATCGTCACCACCGCCACCGGCAGCGGATTCGATTTCGCGACGTGGATGTTGCTGGGACTGCCACTCGCGATCGTCTCGTCGCACGCAGCAGCGGAACTGGTGCTCTGGATGTTCACCGACGCCGACGACCGTCGTCGGCACCTGTCGATCACGGCCGAGGACGTAGGCGCGCAATCCTCGACCCCGGTGACAGGTCCATTCACCGTCGTCGAGTCCCGGTCGACGTTGCTGCTCGCCGTCGTGACCGTGCTGTGGTGCACTGAACCGCTGCACGGCATCCATCCCGCTGTGGTGGCGCTACTCGGTGCGCTCGTTGCGACCTCGCCGCGCTACGGATCCGTGAAGCTCGGAGCCGCGCTGAAGACCGTGCCGTGGACACTGTTGCTGTTCATGGCCGCGACCCTGTCGATCGGCACCGCGCTCACCACCAGCGGCGCCGCGGACTGGCTGGCAACCACCGCGTTCGGCCCGCTCACCTCACGCGGTGAGGCCGCGGGACCGTTGTTCGTCGTGGTCGTCGTCGTGATGTCGACCGCCGCGCACCTGGTGATCCAGTCGCGTTCGGCACGGTCGGCGGTGCTCATCCCCGTTGTCGTGGCGCTCGCACCCACCGTCGGCGTCGATCCGCTTGCGGCAGCATTTCTTTCGACCGCCGCAGCCGGTTTCTGTCATACATTGCCCAGTTCCGCGAAACCGGTGACGCTGTTCTCGTCGGTGCCGGACGTCCCCACCTACACAAGCAGGGACCTGCTGTGGTTGTCCGCGGTGCTCGGCCCGCTCAGCGCCGTGCTGGTGCTCCTGTTCGCCTGGTTCGTGTGGCCGCTGCTCGGCATGCCCCTGTTCCCATGATCCACCCGTGGTCATCCACGGAATTGTTCTCCCTTATCGATAGGAGTGGCGTAATGGCACTGAAGGTTCCGCACCGAATTCTTGTTGCACCCAGCGGATTCAAGGAGAGTCTCGACGCGCCCTCTGTTGCATCGGCGATCGCCATCGGGGTCCGTAGAGCGCTGCCCGGTGTCGCCGTCGACACCGTCCCGATCCCGGACGGCGGGGAGGGCACCGCGAAGATCCTGGCGGAGGCCACCGGCGGCACTCTCGTTCCGGCCACGGTCACCGGCCCCGTCGGCGAGCCCCTTGTCGCGCAGTGGGCACGACTCGGAGGTGCCTCCACGGGCACTGCAGTGGTCGAGATGGCTTCGGCCGCCGGCCTGCGACTCGTGCCCGGCGACCGCCGCGACCCCGGTGCGACCACCACCCGCGGTGTCGGCGAACTCATCGCTGCTGTGCTCGACGACGGGATCCGCCGCATCGTCGTCGGATGCGGTGACTCCGGAACCAGCGACGGCGGCGCCGGCGCCCTGCGCGCGCTCGGCGTTCGGATCCTCGACCGCGACGGACATGATCTCCCCGACGGCGGCCGCCACCTCGTGCGAGCTGATCGACTCGACCTCGACGCCCTGCATCCGGCCCTCGCCGACGCCGAGATCGTCCTGGCCGGCAATACCCACAACGTGCTGTGCGGGCCGCAGGGGGTCGCCCGCGTGTTCGGTCCGCAGAAGGGCGCGACTCCCACACAGGTCGACGAACTCTCCGCCGCGCTGGACCGGTGGGCGGAGGTGCTCGAACAATACTGCACTACTACCGGATTCGATATCAGGACCGGCCCCGGGACCGGGGCGTCCGGTGGGCTGGGTGCGGGACTCGCGGCGCTCGCCGGGGCCCGTATCGCATCCCGTTTCGACGTGCTGCTCGACAGCGGACTGTGCGGCATCGATCTCGACGCCCTCGTTGCCCGCGCCGACCTGATCATCACCGCGGAGGGAAGCATCGACTTCCAGACACCGCGCGGCAAGGTGCCCGCCGAGATCGCGCGGCGAGCTCAGAAGGTCGGGGTGCCGGTGCTCGCGATCGCCGGGTCGCTCGGCCGCGGAGCCCCGGACGTGCACGACGTCGGGATCGGCGCGATCGCCTCGATCATCCCCGTCCCGATGAAACTCGAAGACGCCGTCGCCAACGGACACGACCTGCTCGTCGACGCCGCCGCGCGGTCGATGCGGTTGCTCATGCTCGGCTCCGCCGTCGCATGCCGGAACAAGGGGCGAGGCAAGAAAAACAAGCGGCAGGTCGCCGAGGTGACTGCGGCCTGACGCGCACAGAGCAGCGATGCCGGATCCGACGGATTCCCGATCCGCAGCCCTGCGGCAGCGATGATTCTGCAGTCCCGAAGGGTCGATACTCGACATGAGGACACTTGCGATCACCCAGAACATCACCATCGACGGCGCCATCGAAATGCTCGGCGACTGGTTCGACCCGATGGGCCAGGACCCGGAAGTGCTGAAAGCAACCCGTTCACAGTCCGAGGACTCCGACGCGATCCTGCTGGGTCGGCGAACCTTCGAAGACTTTCGCAGCTTCTGGCCCGAGCAGACCGACGACGAGACCGGGATAACCGACGAACTCAACCGCATCGAGAAGTACGTCGTCTCGTCGACGTCGGCCGAGCCCCAATGGCAGAACTCCACTGTGCTCACCGGCGACTGGATCGCCCGGGTTCAGGCCCTGAAAGAACAGGAAGGCCGCGACATCGTCGTCACCGGCAGCATCATGTTGACCTACGGCCTGATCGAGTCCGGTCTGGTCGACGAGTATCGACTGTTCGTCTGTCCCACCGTCCAGGGACGGGGAAGACGGCTGTTCCCCGACGGGTACGAGACAACCGGCCTCCAGTTGATCGAGGCCCGAGGCTTCCGGAACGGCGTCTCCCTGCTGCGCTACACCGCCTGATCAATAGTACGAGCGTCGCTGCTGTAGGCGCCGTCTCCCAGGATGTGAGTCGACGTGTGGCACCTCTGGCCATAGGGTTCGCATATGCCCGACATCGTCACGCTGACAATGAACCCTGCCCTCGATGTCACCACATTCACAGACCACGTGGTGCACACCCGCAAACTCCGGTGCGACGAGCCGTTCTACGACGCCGGCGGGGGCGGGGTGAATGTCGCGAAGGTCGCGCGCGTGCTCGGTGCGTCGGCCGCAGCGGTGTACCCGGCCGGGGGTGCGCGCGGCGAACAGATGAGCGGGTTGCTCGACGACGACGATGTCGAAGAACACATCGTGCCCATCGTCGACGACACCCGGGAATGCTTCACGGCGATCGACCGCACGAGTGGGCTCGAGTTCCGGTTCGTCACTCCCGGCCCCGACCTGACCGCCGAGGAACAGGAACAGTGTCTCGCTACGCTGACAGAGGTGGCCCAGGATGCGAAATATGTCGTCGCCAGCGGCAGCTTCCCACCGGGGGTCCCCGGCACGTTCGTCCGGCGTATCGCCGACGCCGCCCGCGACGCCGGTGCGCGGTTCGTCCTCGATTCTTCGGGCGACGCACTCACGAGCATCGAGTCGGGGGTTTTCCTCGTCAAACCGTCGTTGGACGAACTGTGCGAATGGGTCGGTCATGACCTCCCTACGTCGGACGACCGGATCGCCGCGGCCCGCGAGCTCGTCGACCGTGGTGTCGCGGAGATCGTCGTGGTGTCGCTCGGCGCCGACGGAGCCATCATGGTCACCGCCGCCGAGGCCGTGCAGGTGTCTGCCCTCGACGTCGAGGTGCGCAGCGCGGTCGGTGCCGGTGACAGCATGGTCGCCGGGCTCGTCGTGGGATTGTTGCAGGACCGGCCGCTCCGTGACGCATTGGCGCTGGGAATCGCCTGCGGCTCCGCCGCCTTGCTGACGGCAGGCAGCCACGTCTGCCGCCGCGAAGACATCGATCGTTTCGACGCGCTCGCCCGCGGTCTGTGATTTCGACGGCGCCGCTTCGGGTCGAACGCGACGGCACTCACCGATTTCGAGGCGCATCGACGTCGGGTGGTCTGCGTATCTTCGGAGGGCAACTACTCGCACAGTCCGTCGCCGCGACAGCTCAGTGCGCGGAGCCGGGGGACGAGGTGCGTTCAGTGCAGGCTGCTTTCGTCGCGCAGGGGGAGGCGGGCAAGCCGATCGACTACATCGTCAACCCGGTTCACGTGGGCACACGGTTGAATCGGTGGGCGGTCACAGCGGCGCAGCGGGATACTCCGATCTTTACCTGCTCCGTGTCCACTCAGCGTCCGTCCGGTGAGTACGTCGACGGATCAGCGATGCCTGAGGTGGCCCCTGCAGAGTTGTTGCCCAACGCGTTCGACGTGTTCGGCGACGGGACTCGTCCCGCAGAGTTCGGTGCCGCCGCAGAGCTGTTCGACGTCCGCTACGCGGCTCCATCGCCGTGGGAACACTTCGCTCGCGGACAACGCGCGATGTTCGCACAAGCGTGGTTCAGACCTGTGGCAGCGTTGCCGGACGATCCGGCGATGCAGTACTCGGCACTCGCGTACGCCTCCGACATGACAGTGTTCGACTCGGTGCTCACCAGCCGTGGATTGTGCTGGGGCCACGGGCGAATGGTCATCGCCGCGATAGAGGCGAACATCTCCTTCCACGGTCCGGTCCGATTCGATGACTGGCTGCTCTACGTCACCGAATGCGGTGTGCAGGCGGGGGACCGGGCCGGCGTAACTGGCCGGTTCTTCGACATGTCGGGTCGTGTGGTGGCGTCGACGTCGTACGAATGTTTCATCCGGGTCTTTCGGGCGGGTGCGACTCCGCGTCCCTGAGTGCTCGAACTTTCGCCCATGTCTGTGGGTTTCCGCACTTCGACGACCTGAGGAAACCCGTGTGAACGGAGGAAAGTCCCGGAAGTCGACGCGTGGTCAGTCGAGGAACAGGTCGAGCTGCAACTCTCCGTCGCCCGCCCGGTACTGGTCGAGGTCGGTGACCCCGGCACCCGCGAGTACCTCGTCGTCGATGTAGAAGTTGCCGGTCGCCTCGCGACCCGGCGACGTGAGAACCACGTGCGCGGCGTCGGCGTAGATGTCCGGTGTCCGTGACGAATTCACCATGTCTTCACCGCCGAGAAGATTGCGCACCGCAGCGGTGGCGATGGTTGTGCGCGGCCACAACGAGTTGACCCCGATGCCGTCGCTCCTCAGTTCCTCGGCGAGTCCGAGTGTCGTCAAACTCATCCCGTATTTGGCCATTGTGTAGGCAAGATGGCCGCCGGCCCACTTGGGTGAGAGGTTCAGCGGTGGAGACAACGTGAGGATGTGCGGGTTGCGCCCGGCCTTCGCGGAGTCGCGCAGCGCCGGAATCGACAACTTGGACAGCAGGAACGTGCCGCGGCAGTTGATGTCCTGCATGAGGTCGTACTTCTTCATGGCGATATCGGGAGTGGGGGACAGGTCGATCGCGGAGGCATTGTTCACGACCATGTCGATTCCGCCGAACCGTGCGACCGTCTGCTGGACAGCAACGGCCACGGCGTCGTCGTCTCGGATGTCGCCGACGAACGGCAGCACCTGCCCGCCCGCCCGCTCGAGTTCTGCGGCGGCGGTATGGATGGTGCCCGGAAGCTTCGGATTCGGGGTGTCGGTCTTGGCGATCAATGTGATGTTGGCGCCGTCGCGCGCGGCGCGCAGCGCGATGGCGAGGCCGATCCCTCGGCTGCCTCCGGACATGATCATGGTTCGGCCGGACAGGGATGTCGAATCTGGAGCGCCCATCGGTGCCTCCTTCGTCGGTTGCGTTCGAGTATGGGCGCACCCTGGCGCTCCCGGAAGACATTCGCCCTTGTCGCAAACACATTTACCAAGTAGCTTAGATGCTAAGTGAAATCGGAAGGGGAGATGTGAACGGGTCGATGTGGGAGGGCCGCGGCGATCTGGCGGACGTGGTCACGAGTGATCTCTCCCGTCGGTTGAGCACTGCCACTGTCCTGTTTCATCACGCCGTCGCCGAACGGCTCGGACTCGGTCCCGCCGACCACAAGTGCCTCGATCTGCTGTACGAGAGGGGGGCGATGACCGGCAGCGAGTTGGCGGCAATCACAGGGTTGACCACTGGCGCGGTCACCGGGGTCGTCGCGCGCCTGGAGAAGGGAGGGCACCTGACCCGTGAGCCCGACCCTCGTGACGGGCGCAAGCAGATCTTGCGTCCGGTGTTCGATGCCTCACCCGAGATCGCCGAGGTGTTCGGCAGCATCCGAGACGACGCTGCCGGCCTGGTCGCGGGATTCGACGATCACGAACTCGCCGCTATTGCCGAGTTCATCTCCCGCAGCATCGATTTCTCGTACCGGCGGGTCGTGATCATGCGCGCAGAGGCGATATCGAGAGCAAAGGAGAAAGATCATGACCGATGATGCTCAGCTCAGGGGTCTGTTCGATCGGATGTGCCGAGCGTGGACCGACGGCGACGCCGAGGCCTACGGTGCGTGCTTCACCGAGGATTGCGACTATGTCTCGTTCGACGGCACCCGAATCCTCGGGCGCGGGTCGGTGGTCGAATCCCACGACGCGCTGTTCCGAGGTGTGCTGTTCGGTAGCGCCCTGGTCGGGGAGATCGACTCGATACGTCACCTCGGTGACGATGTTGCGCTGTTGTACGGCACCGGTTCGGTCGTTGTTGCCTGGCGTTCGCAACCACCGAAACGGCGACTGACCCGGAACACCATCGTTGCAGTTCGAACCGTGGATGGCTGGCGGTTCACGGCGATCCACAACGGCCGGATACGTCCGGTGCGGATTCCGGTGTCGGATTCGTTCGCCGCACGAGCGGCCCGCTCCTTGGTGCAGGCCACCCGTGCGATGGGATTGGGGCGCGCACAGCCCACCGACGTGCCGGCCTGAACCGCGACAGCGCCGCGGTCGCGATCACCGGAGCACCCCCCTGCGGCGCTGAGGCGACCGCGACCGAGAGGCGCGGTGACAAGGACCCATGGCACCTCGCCGAGTTCGGCGGATTACCCGTAGTAGCGGGCACAGTGCCGTGACGTTCCTCCAGCGAACCATTCCGTCGGCACGCTGACCAGGGCAGAAAGTCCCCGGTTCGGTGTGTTGCCCGCACTGACACGGACATCACCGCGCGCACTAGACTCGGCTGACGTGGCCCACCCGATGATTGCCCCCTCCATTCTGTCCGCGGATTTCGCACGCCTTGCCGACGAGGCCCAGGCCGTCGCCGGCGCCGACTGGCTGCATGTCGACGTCATGGACGCGCATTTCGTGCCGAACCTGACTCTCGGCCTGCCGATCGTGCAGTCACTGCTGAAAGCGACCGAGATTCCCCTCGACTGCCACCTGATGATCGAAGATCCGGGCAGGTGGGCGCCGCCGTACGCGGAGGCAGGCGCGTACAACGTCACGTTCCATGCCGAGGCCACCGACGACCCTGTCGCCGTCGCGCGGGATATCCGTGCAGCAGGTGGAAAGGCGGGACTGTCCGTCAAGCCCGGCACCCCCATCGAGCCGTACCTCGAACTCCTGAAGGAATTCGACACGCTCCTCGTGATGAGTGTCGAACCGGGATTCGGTGGCCAGTCGTTCATCCCCGACGTGCTCGGCAAGGCCCGCGCGGTGCGGCGGCTGGTGGATTCCGGCGAGCTTCGCCTGGTCGTCGAGATCGACGGTGGGATCAATGCGGACACCATCGAGGCCGCCGCCGAAGCCGGTGTCGATTGCTTCGTAGCCGGCTCCGCGGTCTACGGCGCGGAGGACCCGGGCGAAGCGGTACGCAAGTTGCGTGCGCAGGCCGCGAAGGCCTCGGCGCACCTGACCCTCGCGCCGTGACCGCACCGGAACTCGCCGAAGCGCTGCAGTTCGCGCTCGACGCCGCGGAAGCCGTTCGTGGGACGACGAGCCCCAACCCGCCGGTGGGTGCGGCAATTCTCGACGTGGACGGTCGTATCGCCGGGGTCGGTGCCACCGCGCCCCCCGGCGGTCCGCACGCCGAAGTGCGTGCACTCGCGGCCGCCGGGGAACGGGCGCGCGGTGGCACCGCTGTCGTCACCCTCGAACCCTGTAACCACACCGGTCGCACGGGGCCGTGCGCGCACGCCTTGATCGAGGCCGGAATTGCGACCGTTCATTACGCGATCGCCGATCCCAACCCGGTTGCCGAAGGCGGTGCGGCGACCCTGCGCGCTGCCGGCATCGCGGTCCACGAAGGTCTCGGCGCCGACGCCGTGGCGCACGGCACGCTGCGTGCGTGGCTGCACCGGCAACGCACCGGCCGGCCGCACGTGACCTGGAAATACGCGGCGGGGCTCGACGGGCGCAGCGCGGCCGCCGACGGCACCAGCCAGTGGATCTCAGGCCCGGACGCCCGCACACGGGTGCACGACGAGCGCAGCCGGCTCGACGCGATCGTTGTGGGCACAGGCACCGTCCTCGCCGACGACCCGTGGCTGACCGCGCGCCTGCCGGACGGAGAGCTTGCACCGCATCAGCCCTTGCGGGTGGTGGTGGGGCTGAGCGACATCCCCACCGATGCGCGGGTGCTCGACGACAGCGCACCCACCCTCGTTCTGCGCACTCACGACATCGACGAGGTCCTGGAGGCGCTCACCGACCACCCTGATGTGCTCGTCGAGGGTGGTCCACGTCTGGCCGGGGCGTTCCTCGCTGCCGGTCGCGTCGACCGTGTCCAGGCGTACATCGCGCCCGTCGTGCTCGGGGCGGGAAGTGCCGCCGTGCAGGACGCGGGCGTCGCGACGATCGCCGAGGCGCTACGGTTTCGTCGGGAGCGTATCGAGACCGTCGGCGCTGATGTCCTGATGACCCTGGTCCCGGAACGGGACTGATGAGCCCGGTCCCTGGCCGGGAGTGAAGGAGCCGAACGTGTTCACCGGCATCGTGGAAGAACTGGGTGAGATCGTGGCGCGCGAAGACCTCGCGGATGCCGCTCGCTTCACGGTACGGGGACCGGTGGTGACCACCGACGCCAAACATGGCGACTCGATCGCAGTCAACGGGGTGTGCCTCACCGTCGTCGACGTGGTCGACACCGACTCGTTCACCGCGGACGTGATGCAGGAGACACTGAACCGCTCGAGTCTCGAGGATCTGACTGCGGGCAGCCGCGTCAACCTCGAACGCGCCGCTGCGGTGAACAGTCGGCTCGGCGGTCACATCGTTCAGGGGCACGTCGACGGCACCGGCTCCGTGCTCTCCCGTACGCCGTCCGAGAACTGGACGGTGGTCCGGATTTCGTTGCCCGCGAGCATCGCCCGGTATGTCGTCGAGAAGGGCTCGATCACTGTCGACGGTGTGTCGCTGACGGTGTCGGCGCTCGGCGGCGAGCCCGGCGACGAATGGTTCGAGATCTCGTTGATCCCGACGACGTTGTCGCTGACCACACTCGGTGGCGCAGAGGCAGGTACCACCGTCAACCTCGAGGTCGACGTGATCGCAAAGTACGTGGAGCGACTGCAGAACGCTCGGTGAGAGGTCGTACTGTGGAACAGGACAGTGGACGCGAAGCACGAGTCGTCCGACTAGAAGATTTGGAGTCAGGGCAAGTGACGAGGTTCGACACCATCGAGCGCGCGGTCGCCGACATCGCCGCCGGTAAGGCGGTCGTCGTGGTCGACGACGAAGACCGTGAAAACGAGGGCGACCTCATCTTCGCCGCGGAGAAGGCCACTCCCGAACTTGTGGCGTTCATGGTGCGCTACACCTCCGGTTATCTGTGTGTGCCGCTCGACGGCGACGACTGCGACCGGCTCGGTCTGCCCCCGATGTACTCCACGAATCAGGACAAGCACGGCACCGCGTACACCGTCACGGTCGACGCGAAGGAAGGCATCGGCACCGGAATCTCGGCGTCCGATCGCGCCACCACCATGCGGCTGCTCGCCGACCCCGATTCGACCGTGCTGGACTTCACGCGTCCCGGCCACGTCGTACCGTTGCGCGCCAAAGAGGGCGGCGTGCTGCGGCGTCCCGGCCACACCGAGGCCGCTGTCGACCTCGCCCGCATGGCGGATCTGCGTCCTGCCGGTGTGATCTGCGAGATCGTCTCGCAGAAGGACGAGGGCCACATGGCCCGCACCGACGAGCTGCGGGTGTTCGCCGATGAGCACGACCTCGCGCTGATCTCCATCGCGGATCTCATCGCATGGCGCCGCAAGCACGAGAAGCATGTGGTGCGTGTCGCCGAGGCGCGCATCCCCACCCGCCACGGTGATTTCACCGCGGTCGGCTACCAGAGCATCTACGACGAGGTCGAGCACGTCGCACTCGTCCGCGGCGACCTCGCCGGACCCGACGGTGACGGTGCAGACGTGCTCGTGCGCGTGCACTCCGAATGCCTCACCGGTGACGTGTTCGGATCGCTGCGCTGCGATTGCGGCCCGCAGCTCGACGCGGCGCTCGAGATGGTGGCGGCGGAAGGGCGCGGCGTCGTGCTCTACATGCGTGGCCACGAGGGGCGCGGTATCGGCCTGATGCACAAGCTGCAGGCTTATCAGCTGCAGGACGCCGGTTCCGACACCGTCGACGCGAACCTGGAACTCGGGTTGCCCGCCGATGCTCGCGACTACGGCATCGGCGCGCAGATCCTCGTCGATCTCGGTATCGGGTCGATGCGGTTGCTGACCAACAATCCGGCCAAGCGGGTCGGATTGGACGGATACGGCCTGCAGGTCACCGAGCGTGTCCCGATGCCGCTGCGCGCCAACGCCGAGAATCTCACCTACCTGCGTACCAAGCGCGACCGGATGGGGCACGACCTGATCGGGCTCGACGACTACGAGGCCGGTGACGCCTGATGAGCGGTGAAGGACTGCCCGACCTGCAACTCGCGGACGCCGCCGGTCTGCGCCTGGCGATCGTCGCGGGACGCTGGCACACCGCGGTCTCCGATGCGCTCATCGCAGGGGCACAGCGAGTCGCGGTGGATGCCGGGATCATCGACGTCACGGTCGAGCGTGTCGCCGGCGCAATCGAACTGCCCGTGGTCGCGCAGCAACTCGCCCGCACCCACGATGCTGTGGTCGCGTTGGGTGTCGTGATCCGCGGCGGGACGCCGCACTTCGAGTACGTGTGCGACGCGGTGACCTACGGGCTGACGCGCATTGCCCTCGACGAGGGCACCCCGGTGGGCAACGGTGTGCTCACCACCGATACCGAGCAGCAGGCACTCGATCGTGCGGGGTTGCCGGATTCGGTCGAGGACAAGGGCGGCCAGGCGTGCGCGGCTGCCCTCGACACCGCCGTCACCTTGCGTCGGCTCCGGAGCGCCACGCCGTGACTGCAGCAACCGATACACAATGGGAACTCGACGTCCGCGCCCGCAAGATGACCGTGGCGGCGCAGGTCGTCGCCGGGTTCCTGGTGGTCGCACACATCGGCGCCGCCGTCGTCCTGCGGGCGGGCGGCGACACCGGTGTGCATCTGCGCGTCGCCGACCAGATCGCGATGGTCATGATCGGTCTCGTGGTCGCGTCCGGGGTGCTGCTCTTCACCCGACCGCGACTGCGCGCCGGCGCGAGCGGTGTCTCAGTTCGGAACATGTTCCAAGAGAAGCGTTTCAGCTGGAATCAGGTGCACGGCATCTCGTTCCCGCACGATGCGCCGTGGGCTCATCTCGAGCTTCCCGACGACGAGTATCTGGCGGTGGTCGCGGTGCAGGCCCGCGACGGTGCACGCGCTGTCGACGCCCTGGAACGCTATCGCGAGATCGAAGCACGCTACGGCCGGAGTGTCGGAACAGAAGACTAGCCTGGACGTCGTGCCCGACCCCTCGACATACCGCCCCGCCCCCGGCACCGTTCCCACGGAGCCGGGGGTGTACAAATTCCGCGACCCACACGGCCGCGTCATCTATGTCGGCAAGGCCAAGAGCCTGCGTTCACGATTGAACTCGTACTTCGCCGACGTCTCCTCGTTGCACCCGCGCACCCGGCAGATGGTCACCACCGCCGGCAGCGTCGAGTGGACGGTGGTGCGCACCGAAGTCGAGGCGCTGCAGCTCGAGTACAACTGGATCAAGGAATTCGACCCACGCTTCAACGTGCGGTACCGCGACGACAAGACCTATCCGATGCTCGCCGTCAGCGTGGGGGAGAAGTTCCCGCGTCTGTTCGTCTATCGCGGTCCCCGACGCAAGGGCGTGCGCTACTTCGGCCCGTACTCCCATGCGTGGGCGATCCGGGAAACCCTCGACCTGCTGCTCCGGGTGTTCCCGGCCCGCACCTGCTCGGCCGGCGTCTTCAAACGGCACTCGCAGATCGGGCGGCCGTGCCTGCTCGGCTACATCGACAAGTGCTCGGCCCCCTGTATCGGCCGGGTCGACGCCGACGAACACCGCCGGATCGTCGACGACTTCTGCGACTTCCTCGCCGGCCGCACCGACCGGCTCGTCCGCGACGTCGAGAACCGCATGCACGCTGCCTCCGAGGAACTCGACTTCGAGCTCGCGGCACGCCTGCGCGACGACCTCGGCGCGCTGCGGAAGGCGCTCGAGAAGCAGGCTGTGGTACTCGGTGACGGCACGGACGCCGATCTCGTCGCGTTCGCGGGCGACGAACTCGAGGTCGCCGTCCAGGTGTTCCACGTGCGCGGCGGCCGCGTTCGCGGTCAGCGAGGCTGGGTCGTCGAGAAGTCCGGCGACGTCGTCGATCGCCCGGCGGACCGCGACGCGCGGCCGTCCGGATCCGACGACGCCGATCGCGACGAAGAGTTGTCACTTCTCGTCGAACAGTTCCTCACCCAGTTCTACGGGGAGGAGGTCGCGCTCACCACCGCCGCCGACGGTGACCGCGTCGCAAGCGCCGTGCCGCGCGAAGTACTCGTTCCGGCGCTGCCGCCCGACCCCGACGAGATGAGCCGCTGGCTGTCCGGGCTCCGCGGCGGACCGGTGCGGCTGCGCGTACCGCAGCGCGGCGACAAGAAGGCACTCGCCGAGACGGTGCTGCGCAACGCGAAGGAGGCGTTGACCCAGCACAAACTGCGGCGGGCGGGCGATTTCACGGCACGATCGGCGGCACTGCAGGGCATCCAGGAAGCTCTCGACCTCGACTCGGCGCCCCTGCGCATCGAGTGCGTGGACATCAGCCATGTGCAGGGCACGGACGTCGTCGCGTCGCTGGTGGTCTTCGAAGACGGACTGCCCCGTAAATCCGACTATCGGCGGTATGCGATCAAGGAGGCTGCCGGTGAGGGACGATCCGACGATGTCGGTTCGATCGCCGAGGTCACCCGCCGTCGGTTCCTCCGGCACAACCGCGACACCACACACGCCGTGATCGGTGAGGACGGTGCCGACGGCGGCGATGCCGCCCCGGAGGCCGCGCTCGACCCGGTCACCGGCAGGCCGCGCCGCTTCGCGTATCCACCGAACCTGTATGTGGTGGACGGGGGTGCGCCGCAGGTGGCGGCGGCTGCCGAAGTCCTCGACGACCTCGGCATCACCGATGTCGCGGTGATCGGTCTCGCCAAGCGCCTCGAGGAGGTGTGGGTGCCGGGCGAGGACGATCCGGTGATCCTGCCGCGGGCGAGCGAGTCGCTGTATCTGCTGCAACGGGTCCGCGACGAGGCACACCGTTTCGCGATCACCTTCCACCGCAGCAAACGCTCGCAGCGGATGACGGCCTCGGCGCTGGACGGGATCCGCGGTCTGGGCGATACACGCCGCAAGGCACTCGTGACGCATTTCGGGTCGGTCGCGAAACTGCGTGAGGCCACCGTCGAGGAGATCACGGCGGTCCCGGGGATCGGCCGCGCGATCGCGCAGACCGTGCACGACGCACTCCGCGGCGAGACGTCCGACGGCGCCCCGGCGTCCCCCTCCGACTCGACTCCGGAACCCGACCCGGATGCAGGAGACACACCGGTGGGCAATGATGGCACCGTCGGCGTGTCGGAAGTACGAGCGGAGTCGCAGCAATGACGGATGTGGGTAGAGACACCATGGAGTCGAGTGGGAACGGTGCCTCTCGCCGCGCCGAGGTGATCATCATCACCGGATTGTCCGGGGCCGGGATGAGTACCGCGGCCACCGCGCTCGAGGACCTCGGGTGGTTCGTCGCCGACAATCTCCCGCCGCAGCTGGTCATCTCGATGATCGATCTCGCGGTCCGCGCCGATCCTCCGCTCGAGCGTCTTGCCATCGTCATGGATGTGCGCAGCCGATTGTTCACAGGTGATCTCGGTCAGGTCGTCAACGAACTGGCTGCGCGGCCCGTTCAGACCCGGGTGCTGTTCCTCGAGGCCACAGACGCCGTGCTCGTCCGGCGATTCGAGCAGGTCCGCCGTAGTCACCCGTTGCAGGCCGATACCGCCGACCGCACTCTCATCGACGGGATCGCGGCCGAACGCGGGCAACTCGCTCCGGTGAAGGCTGCGGCCGATCTCGTGGTGGACACCTCTGCGCTCACCGGACCGGAACTGCGCCGCAAGATCGAAACGGCCTTCGGAGACGCGACCTCCGACACCATCCAGGTGACCGTCGAATCGTTCGGTTTCAAGTACGGTCTGCCGATGGACTCCGACCTCGTATGCGATGTGCGCTTCCTCCCGAACCCTCACTGGGTTCCCGAACTTCGTCCGCAGACCGGCCGAGACGCGCCGGTGCGCGACTACGTCCTGGCCCATGAGAGCGCACCGGAATTCCTCGACAGCTATCAGCGGATGCTCGAACTGACGACGGCCGGGTACCGGCGCGAGGGCAAGCGATACATGACGATCGCGGTGGGTTGCACCGGTGGTAAGCACCGCAGTGTCGCCATGACCGAAGCCCTCGCCGGTCGTTTGAGCGGTGAACCCGGACTCGATGTGCATGTCGTGCACCGTGATCTGGGGCGCGAGTGAGCACCTATCTCGGGGACTCGCCTACCGGTCCGGCGATCACGGCCCTCGGCGGGGGACACGGCCTGTTCGCGACGCTGCGCGCCGTGCGTCGGCTCACGGACCGGGTCACGGCAGTCGTCACCGTCGCCGACGACGGCGGGTCGTCGGGGCGGCTGCGCGCCGAACTCGGAGTGATACCGCCCGGCGACCTGCGTATGGCGCTTGCCGCGATGTCCGGCGACGACGACCCCGAGGTGGGTATCTGGACGGAGACAGTGCAGCACCGCTTCGGTGGCACCGGAGCCCTGGCAGGGCACTCGGTGGGCAATCTGATCCTCGCGGGCCTGACCGAGGTGCTGGGCGACACCGCCGCTGCCCTCGACACCGTGGGGCGATTGCTGCAGGTGCGCGGTCGCGTACTGCCGATGTCACCGATCGCGCTCGACATCGAAGCCGATGTCTCCGGACTCGAATCCGATCCGCGGGCCAGCCGATGCATCCGCGGGCAGGTCGCGGTCGCGACCACCCCCGGCAAAGTGCGACGTGTCCGGCTGATCCCGGCCAATCCGCCGGCCAGCCCTGATGCACTCGACGCGGTGTGCGACGCCGACCTCGTGGTACTCGGGCCGGGCTCGTGGTTCTCGAGTGTCATCCCGCACGTGCTGGTGCCGGATCTGTTCGATGCACTGATCCACACGAGCGCGCGCAAAGTGCTGGTGCTCAATCTCGCGGCCGAGCCGGGAGAAACCGCCGGGTTCTCCGCGGAACGGCATCTGCATGTCCTGGCGCAGCATGCGCCGGACTTCCGTGTCGACAACGTCGTCGTCGACGCGGCATCGGTGCCCGCCGGGCGTGAACGTGAGCATCTCCGCCGCGCCGCGACCGGATTCGGTGCCGAGGTCGACTTCGTCGACGTCGCCGAGGCGGGCACTCATCGGCACGACCCCGCCAAGTTGGCGAGGGCGCTCGGACAGTATCTGACCAGGCCACACGGACGCAGCAGTTCCGTGGGCGGTGGCGGAAGGGAGATCGTCTCGTGGCAATGACAGCGGAGGTCAAGGACGAGCTGAGCAGGCTCGTCGTCACCCGCACCAGCAACCGCAAGGCAGAGGTGTCGTCGTTGCTGCGGTTCGCGGGCGGTCTGCACATCGTCGCGGGTCGCGTCGTCGTCGAGGCCGAGGCCGATCTCGGCTCGATCGCGCGGCGGCTGCGCAAGGAGATCTTCGAGCTGTACGGCTACCAGGCGGAGGTGCTCGTTCTCGGTGCCGGCGGGCTCCGCAAGAGCTCGCGCTACGTCGTGCGGGTCGGGAAGGACGGTGAGGCGCTCGCTCGGCAGACCGGGCTGCTCGACAGTCGCGGCCGGCCGGTCCGAGGTCTACCGGCGCAGGTGGTCGGCGGGAGTGTGTCCGATGCCGCTGCAGCGTGGCGCGGTGCATTCCTCGCGCACGGTTCGCTCACCGAACCGGGACGGTCGTCCGCACTCGAGGTCAGCTGCCCCGGGCCGGAGGCGGCGCTCGCCCTGGTGGGTGCTGCCCGCCGTCTCGGCATCACCGCGAAGGCGCGTGAAGTGCGCGGCGCCGACCGAGTCGTTCTCCGCGACGGTGAGGCCATCGGTGCGCTGCTCACCCACATGGGCGCCCAAGACACCCGTTTGACCTGGGAAGAGCGTCGCATGCGCCGCGAGGTGCGCGCGACGGCCAACCGGCTCGCGAACTTCGACGACGCGAATCTGCGGCGGTCGGCGCGCGCCGCAGTCGCGGCGGCTGCGCGGGTCGAGCGGGCTCTGGCGATCCTCGGTGCCGACGTCCCGGACCATCTCGCTGCGGCCGGCACGCTGCGGGTGCAGCACCGACAGGCCTCGCTCGAGGAACTCGGTCAGCTCGCAGATCCGCCGATGACCAAGGATGCGGTCGCCGGTCGGATCAGGCGGCTGTTGTCGATGGCCGATCGCCGTGCGAAAGAACTGGGGGTTCCCGACACCGAGTCGGCAGTGACCGCGGAGTTGCTCGAGGAGGCGTAGCGCGTCACTCTGAAGAGGTGATCCGTGCCACGCAAGGGCGGATCCCATGCGGTGAACCACGCACATTAGGGTAGTGGTTACACCAGCACAATCATCTTAAATTCTGGGCAAAGGAGCTTCACTGTGACTGTCCGCGTAGGCGTGAACGGCTTCGGTCGTATCGGACGTAACTTCTTCCGTGCGGTGGAGGCGCAGAAGGCGCTCGGTACCACGGATATCGAGATCGTCGCGGTCAACGACCTCACCGACAACGACACTCTGGCGACGCTCCTGAAGTACGACTCGATCCTGGGTCGCCTCGACAAGGATGTCCGTGTCGAGGACGACTTCATCGTCGTCGGCGACCAGAAGATCAAGGCACTGTCCATCAAGGAAGGTCCCGCCGCGCTTCCGTGGGGCGATCTCGGTGTCGACGTCGTCGTCGAGTCCACCGGTATCTTCACCGACGCGGCCAAGGCCAAGGGCCATCTCGACGCCGGCGCCAAGAAGGTCATCATCTCCGCGCCCGCCAAGGGCGAGGACCTCACCGTCGTGATGGGCGTCAATGACGACAAGTACGACGGCAGCCAGAACATCATCTCGAACGCCTCGTGCACCACCAACTGCCTCGGCCCGATCGCCAAGGTCCTCGATGACAGCTTCGGCATCGAGAAGGGCCTCATGACGACGGTGCACGCGTACACGCAGGACCAGAACCTGCAGGACGCCCCGCACTCGGATCTGCGTCGCGCCCGCGCCGCCGCTCTGAACGTGGTCCCGACCGGCACGGGTGCCGCCAAGGCCATCGGCCTGGTCCTCCCGCAGCTGCTCGGCAAGCTCGACGGTTACGCGCTGCGCGTGCCGATCCCGACGGGCTCGGTCACCGACCTCACCGCTCAGCTGCGCACCAAGGCGACGGTCGAGGAGATCAACGCGGCGATGAAGGCTGCCGCGGAAGGCCCCCTCGAGGGCATCCTCAAGTACAACACCGACCCGATCGTGTCCTCGGACATCGTCACCGACCCGCACTCGTCGATCTTCGACGCGCCGCTGACCAAGGTCATCGACGATCAGGTCAAGATCGTGTCGTGGTACGACAACGAGTGGGGCTACTCCAACCGCCTGGCCGATCTCATCGGTCTCGTCGCCAAGTCCCTCTGACACCTCACATCGAACAGGACATCCGAACAGTGGCAGTTCAGACGCTGAAGGATCTGCTCGACGCCGGGGTGGAGGGTCGAGGCGTGCTGGTGCGCTCCGACCTCAATGTCCCCCTCGACGGCGAGACGATCACCGATCCCGGCCGCATCCTCGCGTCCGCGCCCACGATCAAGGCCCTCGCCGAGGCAGGGGCCAAGGTTGTCGTGACCGCGCACCTGGGCCGCCCCAAGGGAGCGCCCGACCCTAAGTTCTCGTTGGCGCCCGTCGCCGCGACGCTCGGTGAGGTGCTCGGTCGCAACGTCCAGCTCGCGGGCGATGTCGTCGGGCAGGACGCCCTGGCACGCTCGGAGGGCCTGACCGACGGCGACATCCTCCTGCTCGAGAATATCCGTTTCGATCCGCGCGAGACCAGCAAGGACGAGGCGGAGCGTCAGGCGCTCGCCCGTGAGCTCGTCGAGCTCGTCGGCGACGACGGCGCGTTCGTCTCCGACGGTTTCGGCGTGGTGCATCGTGCGCAGGCATCGGTGTACGACGTGGCGAAGCTGCTCCCGCACTATGCAGGCGCTCTCGTCGCCGCGGAGGTGGAGGTGCTGGCCAAGCTCACCACCGACACCGAACGTCCGTACGCGGTGGTGCTCGGCGGGTCGAAGGTCTCCGACAAGCTCGCCGTGATCGAAGCGCTCGCACCGAAGGTCGACACTCTCGTCATCGGCGGCGGAATGTGCTTCACCTTCCTTGCTGCGCAGGGTATTTCGGTGGGAAATTCGTTGCTCGAGGAATCGATGATCGACACCTGCAAGGGCTTGCTCGACCGCTACGCGGACGTTCTGCACATCCCGCAGGACGTAGTCGTGGCCGACAGCTTCTCTTCCGACGCCGAAGCGAAGACGGTCCCGGTCTCGGAGATTCCCGACGGTTGGATGGGTCTGGACATCGGACCGGAGTCGGTGCAGCGGTTCGCGTCGCTGCTCACCTCGGCACGGACGGTGTTCTGGAACGGCCCGATGGGCGTGTTCGAGTTCGAGAAGTTCGCTGCGGGCACCAAGGGTGTCGCCGAGGCCATCGTCGCGGCCACCGGCAAGGGTGCGTTCAGCGTCGTCGGGGGCGGCGACTCCGCCGCGGCAGTGCGTCAGCTCGGTCTGCCGGACGACGGGTTCTCGCACATCTCCACCGGTGGTGGAGCGTCCCTCGAATACCTCGAGGGCAAGGAACTGCCCGGCATTTCGGTTCTGGAAGGTTGAGGGATGGCACGTAAGCCGCTCATCGCGGGCAACTGGAAGATGAACCTCAATCACCTCGAGGCCATCGCTCTGGTGCAGAAGATCGCGTTCACCCTTCCCGACAAGTACCTCGACAAGGTCGACGTGACGGTCATCCCGCCGTTCACCGACATCCGCTCGGTGCAGACCCTGATCGAGGGCGACAAGATCGGGCTCACCTACGGTGCACAGGACGTCTCGGCCCACGCTTCCGGTGCCTACACCGGCGAGATCTCCGGTGCGATGCTCGCCAAGCTGGGTTGCACCTACGCGGTTGTCGGGCATTCCGAGCGGCGCACGCTGCACGGTGAAACCGACGAGATCGTCCGCGACAAGGCGAAGGCTGCGCTCGAGTACGGCTTGACTCCGATCGTGTGCATCGGTGAAGGTCTCGACATCCGCGAGGCGGGCAACCATGTCGCGTACAACGTCGAGCAGCTGAAGGGTTCGCTCGCCGGCCTGTCCGCCGACGACATCGCGAAGATCGTCGTCGCGTACGAGCCCGTCTGGGCTATCGGCACGGGTAAGGTGGCCTCGGCCGCCGACGCTCAGGAAGTGTGTGCTGCGGTGCGTGCCACCCTCGCCGAGCTCGCCTCGCCTGAGGTCGCGGCATCCGTCCGCGTCCTCTACGGCGGTTCCGTCAACGCCAAGAACGTCGGTGAGCTCATCGCTCAGCCCGACGTCGACGGTGGTCTCGTCGGCGGTGCGTCGCTCAAGGCCGACGAGTTCGCGCAGCTGTCGGCGATCGCTGCCGGAGGCCCGCTGCTGTAGGCAGCCGAAATTCCGCTTTCACCACTGTGGGGGCGCAGGATCCGGGCCGGATCCTGCGCCCCCACAGGCATTGTCGAGGTTGCACTCGTTCACAGCACGGCAAGATCACGCTTGTGGGTTTCGGGAATCACCGCGGGCGCCGTCGAGCACGAACCTCGCTCGCATTCGTATCCCTGATCGGATCAGGCGACGAGCTTTGCGGACAGGGCGGCGATCGCCTGGGGACTCAGACCCAGGCCGGTGAGCAGGTAGTTGTGCACGGTACCGTAATCCACCTCGAGCTGATCGAATCCGGCTTCGAGGAATTCGCGCTCCACTCCCAGCATCGGGGCGTACACGGCGGCTTTCTCGGGTCCGCGGGCCTCCGCGGCTGCGGCGAGCGTTGCGGCGACACGTTCGGCCGAGTACTCGTTGGTGAGCAGGTAGTCGGCGTACACCGTTTCACGGTCGACTCCGACCAGGGACAGGAGCATCGCAGCAGTCCAACCCGCCCGATCCTTTCCTTCCGTGCAATGGAAGAGTTGAGGGCCGTCGGTGGAGGCGAACTCGTTGAGCATCGCGCCGAGTTCAGCGCGCACCACGGGGTCTGTGACGAAGGAGCGGTTGATTCCTCTCATGAACTCGCGCGCATCGTCGGGTGTCTGCAGGTCGGAGGCCGCACTCAGATTTCCGGACAACAAGGGGTGGCGCACATATGCGGCACCGGTGGGGACTCTGTCGGGCTTGTCTGCGACCTCGGAATCGGTGCGCAGGTCATATACGGCGGAGAGTCCCAGGGTGTCGAGGATCTCGGCATCTGCATCACTGGTGGCCAGTGCATTCGACCGATAGAACACACCCGGTTGCACGTGGAGCCCGAATGCGGCCGGGTAGCCGCCGTCGGGGCCGGCCACATCCCGGAAGTTGTCCACGGACGTGAGGCGGGGCGCTGGGGTGGACGCGGATACACCGGGCACGCTGTATCCGGTCGCTCCACCGGGCACGTCGAGCGGCGCCGCGACGGCGACGGCGCCGGGACACGCGAGGGCACAGGACAGCGCGAACGCGGCAGTGGCACGTGTGGCGCGGCGGCTCGGGGTGGTGCTCTGAGAATCGGACACGCGGGGTCCTTCCGCTCGGTGATCGGTTCTGTGCGAACATAATTCTAAATTTCGAGAATGTGTACTCTCGAATCGAGAAGAGAATTCTTGTAGGGTGGGCGGCCACGGATGATCAACTCGAACGGCGGCGGGGCCAGGAATCCGCACGCATCCGACCACCGGGTAAGCTGACCCCCGACGTCACCCACCAGCCGAAGGGCACCGCACACCGACATGGCACTGTTCCTGGACATCCTGCTGATCGCCACCAGCCTCCTGCTGATCCTGCTGGTGCTGCTGCACCGCGCCAAGGGCGGCGGCCTGTCGAGCCTGTTCGGTGGCGGAGTCCAGTCGAGCCTGTCCGGTTCGACCGTCGCAGAGAAGAACCTCGACCGGGTGACCCTGTTCGTCGGCATCATCTGGGTCATCTCGATTCTCGGCATCGGGCTGCAGATCAAGTTCAGCTGACGCTGTAGCGGTCGCGGTGCGGCAACCGGCCCCGGATACTGGGCTGCATGACCGACACCGCTCCGGCTTCGGCCACCGAACCGCTCCGCGACGACATCCGACTTCTCGGCGGCATGCTCGGCACCGTCGTCCGAGAACACGCGGGCGACGAGATCTTCGATCTCGTCGAAGCTGCGCGTGTCGCCAGCTTCCAGATCCGGCGTTCCGAGCTGGAACGTCCCGAACTGGCCGCGCGCCTTGCCGCGGTCCCCACCGCCGATGCCATACCGGTGGTGCGCGCGTTCAGTCATTTCGCGTTGCTGGCGAACCTCGCTGAAGACCTCCACCGCGAACGCCGTCGCGCCGTCCACGTGCGCGCCGGCGACCCTGCTCCGGACAGTTCCCTCGCCGCGACCTACACCCGGCTCGACGCAGCGCATCTCGATTCCGAGACCGTCGCCGATGCACTCGCCGCCGCGCTCGTCGCTCCCGTCGTCACCGCGCACCCGACCGAAACCCGCCGCCGCACGGTCTTCGACGTGCAGACCGCCGTCGCCGATCTCATGCGTCGCCGGGAGTACACCGTCGACCCGCGGGCTCGTGAGGCGCTCGAGCAGGACCTGCACCGCCAGATCCTGACGTTGTGGCAGACGGCGTTGATCCGCTTGTCCCGGCTACGGATCAGCGACGAGATCGAAAACGGTCTGCGGTACTACGAGCTTGCGCTGTTCGACGTCGTCCCGGAACTCAACACCGAGGTCCGCCACGAACTGCGACGTCGTTGGCCCGGCGCGGCGATCCTCACCCAGCCACTCGTGCGGCCCGGATCGTGGATCGGCGGCGACCGCGACGGTAACCCCAACGTCGACGCCGATGTCGTGGCGACTGCCTGTGACCGGGCGAGCGCCACGGCCCTGCGCCACCAACTAGGCGAACTCGCCGCGCTCGAACGCGAACTGTCGATGTCCGGCCGGATCACTCCGGTCACCGAACGACTGAGCGCGCTCGCGGACGGCTCCGGCGACAACGACCCCGCTCACCGAGACGAACCGTACCGACGCGCGATCCACGGGATCCGCGGCCGCCTCTCCGCGACCGCGGCGCGCCTACACCCTGGAATCGAACTGGAGGACACCGTCGATGACGGGCGCGCGGGCTACGAGACACCGGCTCAGCTGCTCGCCGACCTCGGAGTCCTCGACGCATCACTGCGCGGCGCAGGCAGTGCCGTGATCGCCGACGACCGCCTGGCTCGGCTCCGCGGCGCTGTCGAGGTATACGGATTCCACCTCGCCGCGCTGGACCTGCGCCAGAACTCGGAGGTCCACGAACGTGTCGTGGCGGAACTGTTCGCATGGGCGGGTGTGACCGACGGCTACGCGGACCTCGACGAGGACGCGCGTATCGCGTTGCTTTCCGCGGAATTGCGCATCCGTCGACCACTGACCACTCCAGAGGCACTCTTGACCGAGGAGACCGCGAAGGAACTCGCGATCCTCCGGGCCGCTGCGGCCGCAGTGCGTCGCATCGGTCCCGCGGCGATCGAGCATTACATCATCAGCATGTGCACCTCCGTCTCGGACCTGCTCGAAGTGGAGGTGCTGCTCAAGGAGGTCGGGCTGCTCGACCTCGACGCCGGCTATCCGCGCTGCACGGTGCAGGTCATCCCTCTGTTCGAGACCATCGAGGATTTACGCGGGGGAGCCGCGACCCTGACCGCGGCGCTCGCTGTCCCGGAGTTCCGCAGCCTCGTCGACGCCCACGACGGCGTGCAGGAAGTGATGCTCGGCTATTCGGACTCGAACAAGGACGGTGGATATCTCGCGGCGAACTGGGCGCTGTACCGGGCCGAACTCGACCTTGTGGATGCGGCACGCGCCACGGGTATCCGGCTGCGCCTGTTCCACGGCCGGGGCGGCACTGTCGGCCGCGGGGGCGGGCCGAGCTACGACGCGATCCTCGCGCAACCACCGGGTGCGGTGAACGGCGCGCTGCGCCTGACCGAACAGGGCGAGGTGATCTCCGCGAAGTACCGCGATCCCGTTTTGGCCCGCCGTAACCTCGAGGCGCTTGTCGCGGCCACGCTCGAATCCACGCTCCTCGACGTCGAAGGTCTCGGCCCCGACGCACCCGCGGCGTACCGGGTCTTCGACGAGTTGGCCGACCTCGCACACCGCGCCTACCGGGATCTGGTGCATGACACCCCAGGGTTCGTCGAGTACTTCACCACCTCGACCCCCGTCGCGGAGATCGGTGATCTGAACATCGGGAGCCGTCCGGCATCCCGAAAACCGACGAAAGCGATCGCCGACCTGCGCGCCATCCCGTGGGTGCTCGCCTGGACCCAATCCCGCGTCATGCTGCCCGGTTGGTACGGCACGGGAAGTGCCGTCACGGAATGGATCGGCGGCGACCCCGACCGGCTGTCGACGCTGCAGGACCTCTACCGTCGGTGGCCGTTCTTCCGGTCCGTGCTGTCGAACATGGCGCAGGTCATGGCCAAATCAGATCTGGGGTTGGCTGCCCGCTATTCGGAACTCGTGGAGGACGAAGCGCTACGCGAGCGGGTGTTCGGCCGGATCGTCACCGAACACGAACGCACCGTGCGGGTGTACCTGGAGATCACCGGATACGACTCGCTGGTCGCCGACAATCCCGCGTTGGAACGGTCGCTGCACAACCGGTTTCCGTATCTCGAACCGCTCAACCATCTGCAGGTCGAACTGTTGCGGCGATATCGTGGCGGTGAGGACACCGATGAGGTCAGGCGCGGCATCCAACTCACCATGAACGGACTGGCCACCGCGCTGCGCAACAGCGGCTGAGATTCCCGCACAAAGAATTATCTGGTGGTGTGTCGATTCGAAGCGAGTCCGATCGTCGTCATCATGTACGGCAACCCGGCCGTACATTCCCACGCAGGAGAACCGCCGTGAAATACATGTTGATGATCTACGCAGACACCGGCTCCGACGTCGAGCCCACCTGCGACTTCGAGGACTGGCAGCAATACGACAAGGAGCTGAAGGAGGCAGGAGTCCTCGTCTCCGGACATGCCCTCGAAGACCTCGTCACCGCCACTTCCGTTCAGGTGGACGCCGACGGCCGCCGCAGCGTCACCGATGGACCGTTCGCGGAGAGCCGCGAGGTACTCGGAGGATACGACGTCATCGACGTCCCGAACCTCGACGTCGCACTCGACTGGGCGGCGCGCTGCCCGGGTTCGCGCGACGGCGGCCGGGTCGTGGTGCGACCGATCGCGGAGTTCGGGGCGTAGAACCGTGGCCGACCCGGACACCACTGCCGACACCGCGCTACGGGTCGGGGCGGTGTTCCGGGAGGAACACGGTCGGCTGCTCGCGGCACTCGTCCACAGGTTCGGCGATCTCGACCTCGCGGAGGAAGTAGCTTCCGAGGCCGTCGAAGCGGCATTGAGGCACTGGCCGGTGGACGGAGTCCCGGACCGACCCGGCGCGTGGTTGCTCACCACTGCGCGAAGGCGCGCTCTCGATCGCCTCCGCCGCGATCGCACATACGCCGATCGATTGGCGATTCTCGCGGTGGAAGCCGAGAGATCCGAACCCGGGCCGATGCCCGTCGGCGACGACCTGCCCGACGACCGGCTCGAACTCTTCTTCGCGTGCGCGCATCCGGCCTTGTCGCCGGACGACCGCATCGCGCTGATCCTGCGGTGTCTCGCCGGACTGAGTACAGGCGAGGTCGCGCGTGCCTTCCTCGTCCCGCACAAGACCATGGCCCAGCGGATCGTGCGGGCCAAGAACAAAATTCGCGGTGCCCGCATCCCGTTCCGTGTGCCGAGACGTGACGAGCTGCCCGAGCGGTTGCCGGTGGTACTCAGCGCTGTGTACTCGATCTTCACCGAGGGATACGCCGCCAGCTCCGGAGACGCACTGCTGCGCCTCGACCTCGCGGTGGAAGCGATCCGCCTGGCCCGGATCCTGCATCGGCTGATGCCGTCGGAACGCGAAGTGACCGGGCTTCTCGCGCTGATCCTGCTCGTGCATGCCCGTCGCGAGGCACGCACCGATCCGACGGGTGCGCTGGTGTTGCTCGCAGACCAGGACCGCGCCCGATGGGACGGACCGATGATCGACGAAGGTCGAGGCCTCGTCGGTGATGCGTTGACGGGCGGCCGTCCCGGTCCCTACGCCGTGCAGGCGGCGATCGCGGCGGTACACGACGAGTCGGAGCGAGCCGACGATACCGACTGGCCGCAGATTGTGGCGCTCTACGACGTGCTGGGCGCACTGGCGCCGTCGCCGATCGTCACGTTGAACCGCGCGGTGGCCGTCGCGATGCGCGACGGCCCCGCTGCGGGACTCGCCCAGCTCGAGGATCTGGCCGAGGAACCGAGCCTGCGCGAGCACCACCCGTACGCTGCGGCCCGGGCCGAACTGCTGCACCGCCTCGGACGACACGGCGAGGCCGCCGAATCGTACCGGCGCGCACTGGACCTCGCCGGTACCGCGCCCGAACGTCGGTACCTGGCGATGAAACTCAGCGAGATCGACCTGCAGTGATCTCCAGCAGTCATGTCTCAGCAGTGAGGTACTCGTCGGCGAGATCCGGATACTCGTCCCACCGGGGGAGCCGGGAGCCGGCCAACGCGGCCTCGAACCGGTCCAGGTAGTACTGCCAGCCCGGACCGATCTCCCCGATCTGCGACCGTGGCACGTGTCGATGGGAGAACTCGACGGTGGTGACCTGGCCGACCGAATGCAATGCCACCTCGAGCAACCATCCGTCGATATCGACGACGAATCCCGTCGGGGGAGTGCATTTCACCACCCGCACATCGGTGGTGTTGGTGTCGTGCTGGTCGGTCATCGTCAGTCGAATCCATCCCGTCGTGGGATCGCCGGTGTAGGTGCCGTACCAGCGCGAGAGTGATTCGGGGTCGGTCAGGGCGGTCCACACCTCGCCGAGCGAGCAGACGACGACCCGCTGGTACTGCAACGTGACCAGGGTCGAGCCGTCCGGGCAATCCTGCTCGGGCCGGACCTCCCCGGGGATGGTCGTCGGGGTGCTCATCGTGACGCTCCTCTCCCACGTTCTGTACGTCGTGCTCTCCCCATTGTCGCGCAGTGCGCCGGGGTCACGGCGACGTATTCGATGTGAGAGGGAACCGTTCGGGCCGTCGCCGCGTCGAACTTGACGAGAGGGAAATCACGCGGCGACAGGCCGCGGCAACCACGTGAGGAGCCCGCCGCATGGATCCACGCACGGCGCGATGCATACCGACCAGGTCACCACTGAGAGCCCTGCGCGCGGTGAGCGGTCCGCGCTCGCTGACGCGCATACGTTGCGTGCACGTGGGAGGGGCTATGCCGCAGCAGCAGTCGGGTCCGGACGACCCGGATCGGAACGGATCGGAGGAGTGAGCTGCGGCGAGGTGTCCTGTGCCGCGCGTGCGAGATGGGTCGGCGGAATGGGGACTCCGTGACGAATGCGGGTCGCGGCGTCCAGGCCCGCGAGGATGTGACGCAGGCTCGAGATCATCGAATGGGCAGTCATGGACAAACCTCCTGGTGGTCGCTACTTCTGGCACTTTGAGCACACCACTGCCGGTTCGCCGAAAACAGTGGCAGTGGCGTCAGGTACCGGTAAGATTTGGTCATGTCCCATGTGGTGGCGCTGCCGGTGTACGACGGCATGACCTTCCTCGAATACGGTGCCGTGGTCGAAGCCCTGGGATTTCGATGGTCCGAGCTACCCGATCTCGACTACGAACTGCGCACCTGCGGGCCGGAGACGGGCGTGAACACGCTCAGCGGCGCTGCGCTCATCCCTGAGTTCCCGATCGAGGCCATCGCCGACGCAGACACGGTCATCGTGACGGGCGTCCGCGATGCCTACCGCGATCGTTGCCCCGAGTGGGCAGATCTGCTCCGCAGGGCCGCGGCACGCGGCGCCCGCATGGTGTCGGTCTGCACCGGTGCGTTCGCCTTCGCCGAGGCAGGACTCCTCGACGGTCGCCGGGCCACGACCCACTGGCGGCACGAGCATCTCATGAGGTCCGCATTTCCGGCTGTCGACCTGAACATCGCGGCGATCGTCGTGCGCGACGGCAACTTCGTCACCAGCGCCGGAGCATCCGCGGGCCTCGACCTCAGCATCGCCCTCATTCGCGACGACCACGGGGTCGAGCGGGCCAATGACGTCGCCAGGCGGCTGGTGGTGACACCGCATCGCCACGCAGACCAGTCCCAATTCGTCGACGTCGACCGGATTCAGGTGCGCGACGACCCCGCCTTCACTCGCATGCTCGGCGCGGTCGGCGACGACGTCGGCCGCCCGTGGACAGTTCAGGACCTCGCGGACGAAGCGAATGTGTCGCCGCGCACACTACACCGGAGATTCCGGTCGTACACGGGGTTCTCGCCCCTGGACTGGCTTGTCCGCCAGCGTATTCGAGCGGCGATGTCGCTGCTGGAACGCACCGACCGGCCGGTCGAGGCGATCGGACGCGCAACCGGGTTCGATGCCGCGGAAACATTCCGATACCACTTCAGGCGTGTTGCGGGAACCAATCCGCGCGACTACCGCATGAGCTTCCGCGGAGCGTAGCACCGGTCGGACGATCAGGACTTCGGAAGATCCGCTGCCGCAGCAGGATCGACGAACCACACAGTCCGCTCGCGGCCCCTCGCACCCGCTGCGGGAATCTCGTGCGGATCGGCGCCGCCGACCGCCGCGGCGACTGCTTCGGCTTTCGCTGCACCGGTGACGAGCAGCCACACCTGTCGCGCCCGCTGAATCGCGGGCAACGTCAGCGTCACCCGCGCGGGCGGAGGCTTCGGGGAATCGTCGAGGCCGACCACGAACCGGGTCTCCTCACGCACCGCATCCGTGTGCGGGAACAACGAATTGATGTGCCCCTCGCCACCCATGCCGAGCAAGTGCACGTCGAAGGCGGGGACGGTGCCGTCGGGGGAGTGCTGCGCGAGTATCTCGGCGTAGCGAGCAGCGGACTCTTCCGGGGTGGCGCAGCCGTCCTCCCCGAGCGCCGGCATCGTGTGGACACGCGCCCCATCGATCGGAACCAGATCGAGAAGCGCGGCGCGGGCCTGCACCTCATTGCGGTCGGGGTGGCCGGGTGGCAGGAACCGCTCGTCGCCGAAGAACACGTTCACTGCCGACCAGTCGATGCCGCCCTGAGCGCGGCCGACATGCTCGAGCACCGCGATGCCGGTGCCCCCGCCGGTCAGTACGACCGATGCCTGTACACGCTCGCGTTGTGCGGCGACGATCGCTTCGACGAATTCCGACGCAGCAGCCTTCGCGACTGCATCGGCATCGGCGAACTTCGCCACGTCCACGGGTCCGAACTCAGACATATTCCACCTTCGATAGTTCGGCCAGCGCGGCCTCGTAGATTTCGTCGGGATCGAGGCGTCGCAACTCCTCTGCGAGACACTCGGCGGAGTCGCGGCGAGCCAGGGTGACCAGGGCGTCGGGTTTGTCGGTGCGCTGCAGCGTGGCCACGCGACCGTCCTGCGGCCGATCGAGCACGATCGTCTGAGTTTCGGTGTGCAACTCGACGCGCAACTCACCCACTGCGCGCTGCACCGGGCAGTCGAGCCGGCTGGCGAGCCATCCGGCCAGCAGATCAATCGCGACCTCTCCGTGCAGACCCGAGACCCTCGCCGAGAGCACCTTCTCGTGGGGCGGCTGGTCCAATGCGGAGACGAGCAATGCACGCCAGTATGTGATTCGGGCCCATGCGAGGTCGGTGTCGCCGGGCCGGTACCCGGTGAGCCGCCCCACGATGTCGGCTCGCGGATCGATCGCGTTGGTGGCATCGGTGATGCGTCGCACCGCGAGTTTCCCGACCGGATCCTGGGCGGGCACGGCTGGGGCCTGATTCGGCCACCACGCGACCACCGGTGTGTCCGGAAGCAGGAACGGGACGACGACAGATTCCTGATGGTCGCCGAGTTCGCCGTGCAACGCGAGGATCAGTACCTCGGAGGCACCGGCCTCTCCGGCGACCCGGATCTCCGCATCGAGGCGGGGTGGGCCGTCGGCGCGTCCCCGCCCGATCACGATGACGCGACACGGGTGTTCGCGGGACGCGTCGGTCGCCGCCGAAATCGATGCTTCGAGGCGTCGGGCGTCGCCGGCACACACGATCAAGGTCAGCACACGCCCCTGGGTGACGACGCCGCCCGTGCGTCGCAGTTCCACGATCTTCTTGCTGACATCCACGGCGGAGGTGTCGCGTAACTGAACTCTCACGGTCGCCTCCATTCGCGGCCGGAGCGGCGCAGCATCTCGTCGGCGGTCGTCGGACCCCAGGTGCCGGACTCGTATCCGTCGGGGCGACCTGACGCCGCCCAATGCTCGAGCACCGGATCGAGGATGCGCCAGGATAATTCGACTTCCTCGTCCACCGGGAACAGCGATGGCTCACCGAGCAGGACGTCGAGCAACAGCCGCTCGTACGCCTCGGGTGACGACACCGTGAAGGCCTGGCCGTAGCTGAAGTCCATGTTCACGTCACGGACCTCCATCTCGGATCCGGGCACCTTCGAGCCGAAACGCATGGTGACACCTTCGTCGGGCTGGACACGAATGACGAGGGCATTCTGACCGAGTTCTTCGGTCATCGTGGTGTCGAAGGGCAGATGCGGTGCACGCTTGAATACCACCGCGATCTCGGTCACGCGACGACCGAGCCGTTTGCCGGTGCGGAGATAGAACGGCACACCTGCCCACCGGCGAGTGTCCACCTCGAGGGTGATCGCGGCGTAGGTCTCCGTCGTCGAATCGGACGCGAAGCCCTTCTCCTCGAGCAACCCCACAACGGGTTCGCCCCCCTGCCAGCCCGCGGTGTACTGGCCGCGGGCGGTGGTCTCGTCGAGAGGCTCGGCGAGACGGGTCGCGGAGAGCACCTTGATCCGTTCGGCGCGCAGCTCGGACGGTGCGAAGCTGACCGGTTCCTCCATCGCGGTGAAGGCGAGCAGCTGCAGCAGGTGGTTCTGGATGACGTCGCGGGCTGCGCCGATCCCGTCGTAGTACCCCGCGCGGCCGCCGAGGCCGATGTCCTCGGCCATGGTGATCTGCACGTGGTCGACGTAATGAGCGTTCCAGATCGGATCGAACAGCTGGTTCGCGAAACGCAGCGCCAGGATGTTCTGGACCGTTTCCTTACCGAGATAGTGGTCGATGCGGAAGACCGAATCCTGGGAGAACACCTCGCCGACGACGGAATTGAGCTCGCGCGCACTTTCCTGATCGTGCCCGAACGGCTTCTCGATCACCACACGGCTCCACGCGCCGTTGTTCGGTTCGGCGAGCCCGGATCGGGACAGCTGCCCGCACACCACAGGGAATGCGGCAGGCGGGACCGACAGATAGAACGCGTGGTTCCCACCGGTACCGCGTTCACGGTCGAGCTTCTCGAGCGTGGTGGCCAGTTCTTCGAAGGCGCCGTCGTCGTCGAAGGAGCCCTGCACGAAGCGGATTCCCTCAGAGAGCCGCTGCCAGACCTCTTCGCGGAACGGGGTGCGCGAATGGTCACGCACAGCGTCGTGCACGATCTGACCGAAGTCCTCGTCGGCCCAGTCCCGACGAGCGAAACCGACCAACGCGAATCCGGGCGGCAGCAGACCTCGATTGGCCAGGTCGTATACCGCGGGCATCAGCTTCCGTCGGGCCAGGTCGCCGGTGACCCCGAAGATCACCAGGGCGCATGGCCCCGCGATGCGGGGCAGACGACGGTCTCGGCCATCCCGCAGCGGGTTGACCCACGCCGCCGCGCCGGATTCGCGCACGCTCAGCCCTCCGCGCCCGGAGCGTGTGCAGCCAACTGCTCAGAGGTGGCCGCCAGCAACTCGTTCCAGGACACTTCGAACTTCTCGACGCCTTCGTCTTCGAGCTTGCGGAAGACGTCGGGCAGATCGACTCCGATCTTGGTGAGTGCATCGAAGACCTGCTGGGCAGCCGTGATGTTGCCGGTGACGGTGTCGCCGGTGACCTCGCCGTGGTCGGCGACGGCCTCGAGGGTCTTCTCCGGCATGGTGTTGACCGTGTTCGGCGCCACCAGTTCCGTGACGTACAGGGTGTCGGAGTAGGCGGGGTTCTTCACACCCGTCGAGGCCCACAGTGCCCGCTGAGGGTGGGCACCAGCGGCCTCGAGCGACGGGAATCGTGCGCCACCTTCGAACGCCGCGCGGTACGCCGCGTAGGCGAGGCGAGCGTTGGCGACTCCGGCCTTGCCACGCAGGGCGAGTGCGGCGTCGGTACCGATCTCCTCGAGTCGCGGATCGATCTCGGTGTCGACGCGCGAGACGAAGAACGACGCCACCGACCGGATCTGGGACAGGTCGTGACCGGCCGCCTTGGCGGCGGTGAGACCGTCGAGATATGCGTCGATCACCCGCTCGTAGCGATCGACCGAGAAGATCAGCGTCACGTTCACGCTGATGCCTTCACCGATCACGCGGGCGATCGCAGGCAGGCCGGCTACCGTCGCCGGAATCTTGATGAACAGGTTCGGGCGATCGACGATCTTCCACAGCTCGATCGCCTGCTCGACCGTCTCGTCGGTCTTGTGCGCCAGCCGGGGATCGACCTCGATGGATACGCGACCGTCGAGACCACCGGACGCGTCGAAGACCGGGGCGAGCACATCGCACGCTGCGCGCACGTCGTCGGTGGTGGCAGCGAGGATCGTGGCGTCGACGTCGGCACCAGACGCGGCGAGCTCGCGGATCTGCGTGTCGTAGGCGTGCCCCTTCGACAGAGCCGCCTGGAAAATCGACGGGTTCGTCGTCACGCCGACGACGCTGCGGGTCGCGACGAGTTCGGCGAGGTTGCCGGACTCGATCCGCTCACGCGACAGGTCGTCGAGCCACACCGAGACTCCTTCGGCGGACAGTTGCGCCAGAGTCTCGTTCTGAGTGGAAGTCTGCTGGGTCATCGGGGTCATCCCTTCACACGTGTCAGCGAGCGGCGGGCAGCGTCGACGACGGCCTCGGCGGTGATGCCGAACTCGCGGTACAGAGTCTTGTAGTCGGCGGAGGCGCCGTAGTGCTCGAGCGAGACGGCCTCACCCGCGTCGCCGAGCAGCCGGTACCAGGACATTGCCAGGCCGGCTTCGACCGAGACACGGGCCTTGACCGACGGCGGCAGCACCTCGTCGCGGTACGCCTGATCCTGCTCGAGGAACCACTCGAGGACCGGGACCGACACGACCCGCGTCGGGACACCGTCGGCCTCGAGCGTGTCGCGGGCGGCGACGGCGAGCTCGACCTCGGAGCCCGTGGCAAGCAGCACGACCTCGGGTGTGCCGTTCGATGCCTCAGCGAGCACGTAGGCACCGCGGGCGACGCCCTCTTCGGCCTTCTCGCGGGTGCCTTCGAGTACCGGCACGTTCTGACGGGTCAGTGCGAGCGCGGTGGGGCCGGTGCGGTTCTCGAGCGCAGACTTCCATGCGAACGAGGTTTCGTTGGCATCCGCGGGGCGGATCACCGCGAGGTTCGGGATGGCCCGCAGCGCGGTGAGGTGTTCGATCGGCTGGTGTGTCGGACCGTCCTCGCCGAGACCGATCGAATCGTGCGTCCACACGTAGATCGCCGGGGTCTGCATCAGCGCAGCGAGACGCACCGCGGGACGCATGTAGTCGGAGAACACGAGGAACGTGCCACCGTACGGGCGGGTGGGACCGTGCAGCGCGATGCCGTTGAGGATCGACCCCATAGCGTGCTCGCGGATGCCGAAGTGCAGGGTCCGGCCGTAGGGCTGAGCTGTCCAGTCCTTCGTCGAGATGGACGCCGGGCCGAACGACTCGGATCCGGAGATCGTGGTGTTGTTGCTGCCCGCGAGGTCGGCGGAGCCGCCCCACAGTTCGGGCAGGATCGGGCCGAGGGCAGCGAGTGCCTTACCCGACGCGGCACGCGTGGCCGGTCCCTTCTCGACGGGCTCGTACGTCGGAAGTGCGTCGACCCAGCCCGCGGGGAAGCTGCCCTCGTGCAGACGATCGAACAGCTCCTTGCGTTGCGGCTCGCGCTCGGCCCATGCGTCGAAGTCGGCCTGCCAGGCCTCGCGGGCCTTGGTGCCACGATCGACGACACGGCGGGTGTGCTCGATCACCTCGGCCGCGACGTCGAAGTTCTTCTCGGGATCGAACCCGAGGGCGGTCTTGACTGCGGCGACCTCGTCGGCGCCCAGCGCGGCACCGTGAGCGTCGCCACTGTTCATCTTGGTGGGGGCGGGGTAACCGATGATCGTGCGCACCGAGATGAACGACGGACGGTCGGTGACCGCCTTGGCGTTCTCGATGGCCTCGAGTAACGCGGAGACGTTCTCGCCGCCCTCGACGGTCTGTACGTGCCACCCGTACGCCTCGTAACGCTTCGAGACGTCCTCACCGAGGGCGATCGCAGTGTCGTGCTCGATGGAGATCTTGTTGTCGTCGTAGAAGACGATCAGATTGCCGAGTTCCTGTACCCCGGCAAGCGAGGACGCTTCTGAGGTGACGCCCTCCTCGATGTCGCCGTCGGAGGCCACCACGTAGATGTAGTGGTCGAACGGGCTCGAGCCCGGTGCGGCCTCGGGGTCGAACAGGCCACGCTCACGGCGGGCTGCCATCGCCATACCCACGGCGGAGGCGAGACCCTGGCCCAGCGGGCCGGTGGTCATCTCGACGCCCGCGGTGTGGCCGTATTCGGGGTGTCCGGGCGTGAGCGAACCCCAGGTGCGGAGCGACTCGAGGTCGGCGAGTTCGAGGCCGTAGCCGGACAGGTACAGCTGCACGTACAGCGTCAGGCTGGAATGCCCGCACGAGAGAACGAAGCGATCGCGGCCGACCCACTTCGGGTCGGTCGGATCGTGCCGCAGAACTCGCTGGTAGAGCGTGTAGGCCAGTGGAGCCAGGCTCATTGCGGTGCCCGGGTGCCCGTTTCCGACCTTCTGGACGGCGTCGGCGGCGAGAATCCGCGCGGTGTCGACGGCCTTGGTATCCAGGTCGGTCCAGTCGGCGGGGTGGACCGGCTGGGTGAGGGTGCGGATCTCGTCTGTGATCGACACGAGCAGAAGTCTCCTGACATGGGTGTACGGGGTGCCGGCGGGTGTCAAAGCCCCACGCGCTCCTCCAGAGTAATGCCCGGTGGTGAGCGGGTCGATTCGGTCCGCAGGTGGCTGCGGTCTACCATCGTCCGTAGTAGTGGCGCGTCCGAACGACCGGGCGACCGTGAGCGGGCGAGCGAAGGTGCGTATTCGCGTGGTGCAAGGAGACAGTGTGCGAGCAGGGCGGCGACCAGGAGGTCACGGCTTGGGCGCCCCGGAGGTTCCCGCCACGCCACGACCGGACACCGCATGGGGTCGTCTTTCCGGCACGGTGCTCGCATATATCGCGTTGACCAAACCGCGCGTGATCGAGTTGCTGCTCGTCGCGACAATTCCCGCGATGCTCTTCGCCGACCGTGGCAGCGTCGACATCGTCCTGATCCTGAGCACCCTGTTCGGCGGGTGGATGGGTGCTGCGAGCGCAAACGCGCTCAACTGCGTCGTCGACGCCGACATCGACAAGGTGATGAAACGCACGGCGCTGCGGCCCCTCGCGCGCCAGGCCGTTCCGACCCGCAACGCCTTCGTGTTCGGTGTCGTGCTGGGCCTCGGGTCGTTCCTGTGGTTGTGGTGGCGTGCGAATCTTCTCGCCGGCCTGCTGGTCGTCGCGACCATCGCGTTCTACGTCCTCGTCTACACGATGGTGCTCAAGCGCCGCACGTGGCAGAACGTCGTGTGGGGCGGTGCCGCAGGATGCATGCCGGTCATGGTCGGCTGGGCCGCGGTCACCGGGTCGCTGAGCTGGGAACCGATCGTGTTGTTCCTGGTGATCTTCTTCTGGACTCCGCCGCACACCTGGGCGCTCGCGATGCGCTACAAGGAGGACTACAAGGCGGCCGGGGTGCCGATGCTTCCGGTGATCGCCACCGAACAGCACGTCACCAAGCAGATCCTGTTCTACACGTGGGCGACGGTCCTCGCGACGCTGGTCATCGCGCCCGCGGCCGGTCTCGTCTACGCAGTGGTCACAGTGTTGGCGGGGGCATGGTTCCTGTACGTCGCGCACCAGCTCTACAACAGCGTTCGCGGCGGCGCCTCCGTCAAGCCCCTCAAGCTGTTCCTGCAGTCCAACAACTATCTCGCCGTCGTATGCCTCGGCCTGGCCGTGGATTCTGTGCTGGACCTGCCGACCATCGCGTCGTACTTCTGACACCCTTCCCGCGACGATTTTTGCTTCCCGCGCTGGCCGTAACCGACGCGGGAAGCAAGATATCGTCGCGGGTAGTTATTTCACGGGAGCAGCACGATCGAGCCGGTGGTGCGGCGCGACTCGAGATCGGTGTGTGCCCGGTCCGCGTCGGCGAGTGGATACGTCGCGCCGACGCGGATGTTCAGCGTTCCCGCTGCGATCGCCGCGAACACGTCACCGGAGCGCCACAGCAGTTCCTCGCGGGTCAGGGTGTGGTGTGCCAGCGTGGGGCGGCTGACGAACAACGACCCGGCCGGATTGAGGCGCTGCAGATCGAACGGGGGCACCGGGCCGCTCGCCGCCCCGAACAGCGCGAGGGTGCCGCGGATGCGCAGCGACGCCAGCGACGCCTCGAAAGTCGCCGCACCGACCCCGTCGTACACGGCGGCCACTCCGTCACCGCCGGTGAGGGCCCGGACCTGGTCGCCGAGATCGTCGTCGTACCGCAGAACCTCTGCCGCACCCGCCTCCCGCGACAGGGCCTCTTTCTCGTCGGTGGAGACCGTGGTGATCACGCGGACGCCCTTGGCGACGGCGAGCTGGGTCAGGAGCAGCCCGACGCCCCCCGCCCCCGCATGTACGAGCACCGTGTCGCCCGGTTGCGCCGGATAGGTCGATTCGATCAGGTAGTGCGCGGTCATTCCCTGCAGCAGCACTGCCGCGGCCTGATCGGCGGGAATCGAGTCCGGAACGGGCACTGCCACGGCTGCCGGGACGCGGACCAGTTCGGCGTAGGAGCCCTCTGCGGCGCACCACGCCACTCGCTGCCCGACAGCGAAATCGTCGACATCGGAGCCGACGTCCACCACCGTCCCGGTGCCCTCCGAACCCGGGACATAGGGCAGATCCGAGCCGTACATCCCGGTCCGGAAATAGGTGTCGATGAAGTTGACGCCGATCGCGTCGGTCCGGATGAGCAGGTCGCCGGGGCCGGGTCGAGGGTCGGGGAGTTCCGTCGGGACGAGGACTTCCGGACCGCCGTGCTGTGCCACTTGTATTGCGCGCATACGGCCACAGTATTCTGCAGGCATGAGCGTCGAAACCCAGACCGCGCCGGCACCGGCCGACATCGTCTCGTCCCTCCGCAGCTTCGTCGCCGAGCACGGCGAGACCGCCAAGGCGGTCATCCAGCCCGTCGGATACGTCGGCGTGCGGATCACCGTCGTCGCCGAGGACGGTGTGCTCGGCGATCGTGTGGTCGCCGACCTGCCGACCGCGTACGCGGTGGTCGAGGCGCTGCCCAACGTCACCGTCTCCGGTTGGGAGCGTGAGGTCGCCAGCATCGCCACACCGGCACAGGGGCACTGGAAGAAGATGGCCGGCTGGGTCGCGAAGCAGACCCGATTCCCGAAGGCGCGCAACGAGCGCTGACCGTGCCCGCACGACGAACGCGTCGGCCGCCCGAGATCATCGGGCGGCCGAAGTCGTATCTGTGGAGGAACTCAGACCGCGACGGGCTCGCGGTCCGGTGAATCGGTGCGAACCCGGCCCGCAGCCCAGACTGCGGCGGTCGCGGCGGTGCACAGTCCCGCGCCGGCGACGTGCATGACCACCAGCACAGCCGGCACGTCCGTCCAGAACTGGATCAGGCCGATCGAGGACTGTGCGACGACGAGTGCCAGCACGACCTTCAGACGCAGCTTCACGGCGTCGGTGGTGTGCACCGCGTACACCGCGAATGTGAGGCCGACCAGCAGAGCCAGGTACGCGACGAGCAATTCCGCGTGCAGGTGCACGAGGTTGGTGATATCGAGGTCCAGGCGAGGCACCGGCCGGTCGATGCTCTTGTCGCCGGCATGCGGGCCGGCGCCGGTGACCATCGTTCCGGCGATCAGGACGCCGGCGAGTGCGACGCCGCAGAGTGCGGTGAGCCACCGGAGCGGCTGGGGGAGTGTCTGCACCACCACGCCGTCGTCGGGTTCCCCGACCTTGGTGTAGAGGATCACAGCGAGCCACACCAGGAGCATCGAGGCGACGAGGTGGATGGCGACGGTCCACCACAGCAGGCCTGCGAGCACGGTGATGCCGCCGATGATCGCCTGCACCACGGTGCCCGCGGGCATCACCCATGCCCAGGCGATCACCTCGGGACGCCTCCTCGCCCGTGTGACCGCAAGGACGATCGCGGCGGCGACCAGGACGACGACGAACGTGAGTAACCGGTTGCCGAACTCGACGATCTGATGCAGCGTGTTCACGTTGCTCGACACGCCGACCGGCACCATCGAGCCGGGAAAGCACTGCGGCCACGTGGGGCACCCGAGCCCGGAGGCGGTCACGCGTACCACCGAACCGGTGACGGCGATGGCGCCCTGCACCACGATCGACAGGAACGCAATGATCTTCTGCGTCCGAAGAGATGGCAGGGGCAGACGGTCGACAAGGCTCAGATAGCCGCGATACAGCACGGTCACGATAGTACGACTCCGTCCACTACGGCCTGTAGTTGGGTGTTTCGGCGTCTCTTGGGTCAGGTGAACCGGAACCAGCGGGCGGCAGCCGCGCCACCGATCAGCGCCCAAACCGCCATCACCACGATCGAGAGCCAATCGACCCCTCCGGCGATCGCGGAGTCGAGCGCCAACGTCAAGGATCCCGACGGCACCAACCGGACCACGTGTACGAGTGCCTCGGGGATCACGTCGTCGAGGAGCACGACACTGCCGATGCCCAGCAACACGAACCACACGATGTTCGCGAGCGCCAGCACGATCTCGGCGCGCATCGTGCCACCGAGCAGCAGGCCGAGGGTCGCGAACATCACCGTTCCCAGCGCGATGACCACCGCTCCGATGACCAACCCGATCACGCTCGGGCGCCAGCCGAGCGCGAGTCCGATACCGCCCAGGAGAATTGATTGCATCACCACTACGATCCCGACCGCAGTGCTCTTACCTGCGATGATTCCCCATTTGGGGAGGGCGGTCGCGCCGAGCCTTTTCAGTGCACCGTATCTGCGATCGAATCCCACGGCGATCGCCTGTCCGGTGAACGCGGTGGACATCACCGCGACCATCATGACTGCGGGCAGGACCCGCTCGACGCGGGGGTCGCCGAGGTCGCCGATCGGCAGGAGAGTGAGTCCGACCAACAAGGTGATCGGGATGAACATCGTCAGCAGAAGCTGCTCACCGTTGCGCAGCAGGAGAGTCAGTTCCATCCGAGTCTGTGCCACGAGCATCTTCGTGGGCGCGTTGGGGCGTGGATCCGGCGTGAAGGTGCCAGGGGTGAATCGGTTGTCGACCAGACGGTCGCGGGGCGTCACACTCAACCTCTCAGTTCCCGTCCTGTGAGTTCGAGGAACACGTCCTCGAGGCTGCGCTGGTCGACGCGGATCTCGGTGGCGAGCGCACCTTGCTCGGCGCACCACGTGGCCGCCGCGGCGACCACGGACGGATCGATATCGCCTTCGACGAGATAACGACCGGGCAGCGCCTCGCGCACCCGGTAAGGGTCTGCCAGGGAAGCGCGCAACGCGGCGAGGTCGAGGTCGGGTGGCGCCGACAGCCACAGCTGGCCCTCCGCGCCGATCCGGGTGACCTCCTCGGGGGTCCCCGAGGCGACGACCTTGCCGTGATCGATGATGACGATCTCGTCGGCAAGTTCTTCGGCTTCGTTCATCAGATGAGTGGTGAGCAACACGCCCACACCGTCGCGGCGCAGGGCGTCGATCAGTTCCCACACCAGCAGCCGGGCCTGGGCGTCCAAGCCGGCGGTGGGTTCGTCGAGGAACACCAGTTCCGGGCGACCGACGAGCGCGCACGCCAACGCGAGGCGCTGCTGCTGCCCACCGGAGAGTCGCCGGTACGGAGTGCGGCGGGAGTCCTCGAGTCCGAGGCGCTGCAACAGCCAATTCGGATCGAGTGGGTCGGCGGAGTAGGCCGCCACCAGATCGAGCATCTCCCCGGCCTTGGAACCCGGATAGGCGCCGCCGCCCTGCAACATGACCCCGATCCGTGGCCGCAGGAGGTCGGACTGGGTGATCGGGTCGAGTCCGAGAACGCGGACCGTGCCCGCGTCGGGGGTGACGAACCCTTCGCACATTTCCACCGTGGTGGTCTTACCGGCACCGTTGGGGCCGAGCAGAGCGAGTACCTGAGCGGGTTCGACTGTCAGGTCGAGTCCGTCGACCGCGGTCACACCCCCGAATTTCTTGACGACGCCGTCGAGGCGCACAGCGGGAGCCGCACCTGCGGCAGATATCGAGGTCACGGGTTTCCAGCGTAGGCGTCGACGTTTTCTGTGGGGCGCGCTGGTGCGTGATCCTCACCGCGCCACGGCAGCAGATTGCGGGTCGCGATGATCAGGAGACCGGCGACCACGATCGTGGCGATGGCCGCCTGCACGATGATGAACGGCTGGTATTCGCCCCCGTTGGGCATCAAGATCACGCTGACCACCGACGAGAACACGATCGTCGGGACGCGGAAGATCGGCCGGGTCGCCCATGCTGCCAACGGAATCACCGCCCACAGCAGATACCACGGTTGGACCACCGGGAACAGCAGCACGATCGCGCCGAGCGAGACACCCAGTGCGCCGACGGGATGCAGACGCCCGGTCAGGACGCCCAGCAGCATTCGCACGGTGACGAACGCCGCCACCAGCGCGGCGATCGGTCGTGTGATGGACAACACCGCGGTGGTGTGATCACCGAGGCCGAGTAGGACTCCGGCCAGGCCGGTGCCCACTCCGAGCAAGGTCGGGATCGACATCCAGCTGCGAACCTCGGTAGCGGTACCCAGGGTGTGTGTCCAACCCAGTCCGAGGTCGCTGCCCCAGCTGATCATGGCGATCACCGCCAGCGCGACGACACCGAGCGCTGCCGCCGCCGTGAGCACCGAGCGCACCGATCCGCCCCATCTGCGGGCCAGGGCCATGCCGACGAAGCCGAGCGCGAGTAGCGACGGCACCTTGATCATCGACGACAACGCGATCACGGACGTGCCTGCCGCAAGCCACGCGGCGACCTGCCACCGTGGCGTCCCGTCCGTGTCGCGGTAGACCCCGCGCAGCGCCAGTTCGACACCGGCCAGCATGAGCCCGAGCATCAACGCCTCGTTGTGGATACCCGCCACGAGGTGGAACAGCAGCAGCGGGTTCGCGGCGCCCAGCCACAGGGCGCTCACCGGAGCCACACCGCACCGCCGCGCGAGACGCGGCAGGGCCCACACGATCAACGCGACGCCGAGCAGGGCGAACAACCGGTGTACGAAGATGCCGGCGACGATGTTCTCGCCGGTGAGGAGCGTGACCTTTTCACCGAGCCAGATGAAGGCGGGTCCGTACGGAGCGGGGGTGTCGCGCCAGATGTTCGGCACAGTTCGGGTCAGGACGTGATCGACGCCGAGTGCACCGGCCGGGCCGATTCCGTACGGGTCCATGCCGCGTGCGGCGATCTCGCTCTGCGCAAGATACGAGTACACGTCCTTGCTGAACATCGGGGGCGCGACGATCAGCGGAAGGATCCACAACAGCAGTGTGCGGTCGAGTTGTGACCGGGTCAGGCGGCGAGGTTGTCCGTCGGGGTCGCGGCGGCCGATCGCGAAACGCCCGAGCAGGAGCCACGCGAGGACGACGAGGACGGTCCCCGTCATGGTCAGGGTCAGTGCGGCGCTGGGCATCCGGGCGGCGAGTCCGAGCGCGCGGACGCCCTGCACGGGGTTCTGCAGCACCGGTTGCGCACCGGCCCCGAGCGCGCCGACGGCCATGAGGACGGCGCCGGTCGCACCGAACAGTCGGATGCGGTGCAGTTGTACGGTCTCGGTGGTATCGAGCCCGCGCCCTTCTGCCTCGTTGCCGTGCAGGACGGTGGCCACATCGAGTCGTGCGCCGCGGCCGTCGACGCCGAGGGCGCGCCGAGCAAGCGTGAGCGCGCGGGTACCGACGCCGGTTCCGTCGGACGTGTGATCCGAGGGTGAATCGGGTTCGGGTGAAGTCGACGGCACCCAGGAAGCGTAACGGGCGTCCGGAGACCGCCCGGATCTGTCCGGTGTGGCGTGTGTTCCCACGGTGAGGAAGGGCACCCTTGGTGGACCGTCGTCCTGAATTCCGTCACACTGGTGTTGTGAAAAGCCCGTCGGAGCTCGTGGAGCATGCAGAACGCGCAGGTCATACACCTGCCGTGGGTGCTGCGCGTCCAGCGACCGGACGCGAGCACCAGGAAGGTCAGACCCGTGCAGCGGTCGTACAGCTTCTGGTCGAGAACGGACCGATCACCGCAACCGACATCGGCGAGCGGCTCGGTCTGAGCGCAGCGGGCGTGCGCCGTCACCTCGATGCCCTCATCGGGTCGGGTGAGGCCCAATCCGTCGTCCCGCCCCGCGCGAAGACACGCGGCCGCGGCCGACCTGCCCGGCGCTTCCAGCTCACCTCCGTCGGTCGCGCCCGGCTCGGACACTCGTACGACGATCTCGCCGGCGCGGCGATGCGTCACCTGCGGGAACTCGGCGGCTCCGCAGCGATCGAGGACTTCGCGCGCCGTCGGGTCCAGTCCATCGTGGGCGGTATCGAACCTGTCCGATCGGACGACGAGATCGACACGGTCGCCGACGAGATCGCCGAGGCCTTCAGCGCGGCGGGATTCGCGGCGTCGACACGCCGGGTCGGTACCGGCGTGCAGATCTGCCAGCACCACTGCCCGGTCTCCCACGTCGCGGAGGAGTTCCCCGAACTGTGCGAGGCGGAACAGGACGCATTCGTGCAGCTGCTCGGAAGCCACGTGCAGCGTCTCGCGACGATCGCCAATGGAGACGCGTTCTGCACGACCCACGTACCGGTTCTCCCGGCCAAGGAGCCGCCGAGCCCGTGACCTTCCGAGAACCGCCAGACATCAGAAGCACCAGACAGCCCGAAGTTCGTCCGTCGGTACAGCCCGCGCCGACGACCACCCCACTCCGGAAGGAGCCCGCATGACCGTCACATCGGACCAGAAATCCGGCGCCGGTACACCGCTGACGCAGGAAGAGGCCATCGAGTCTCTCGGCCACTACGAATACGGCTGGTCGGACTCCGACGCTGCCGGCGCAGTGGCGCAGCGCGGCCTGTCCGAGGACGTCGTGCGCGACATCTCCTCGAAGAAGGACGAGCCCGAGTGGATGCTCGATATCCGCCTCAAGGCACTGCGCACCTTCGACAAGAAGCCGATGCCGGTGTGGGGTTCGAATCTCGACGGGATCGACTTCGACAACATCAAGTACTTCGTGCGTTCCACGGAGAAGCAGGCCGCGAGCTGGGACGACCTGCCCGACGACATCAAGAACACCTACGACAAGCTCGGTATCCCGGAGGCGGAGAAGCAGCGTCTCGTGTCGGGTGTCGCCGCGCAGTACGAGTCCGAGGTGGTCTACCACCAGATTCGTGAGGACCTCGAGGCGCAGGGCGTGATATTCCTCGACACCGATTCGGGTCTGCGCGAGCATCCCGAGTTGTTCCGCGAGTACTTCGGCACGGTGATCCCGGCCGGCGACAACAAGTTCTCAGCGCTCAACACCGCGGTGTGGTCGGGTGGCTCATTCATCTATGTCCCGCCGGGTGTCCACGTCGACATCCCGCTGCAGGCCTACTTCCGGATCAACACCGAGAATATGGGTCAGTTCGAGCGCACTCTGATCATCGTCGACGAGGATGCGTCCGTGCACTACGTCGAGGGCTGCACTGCACCGATCTACAAGTCGGACTCGCTGCACTCCGCGGTCGTCGAGATCATCGTCAAGAAGGGCGGCCACTGCCGCTACACGACGATCCAGAACTGGTCGAACAACGTCTACAACCTGGTGACCAAGCGCACCAAGGTCGAGGCGGGTGGCTCGATGGAATGGATCGACGGCAACATCGGTTCCAAGGTGACGATGAAGTACCCCGCTGTGTGGATGATGGGCGAACACGCCCGCGGTGAGGTGCTCTCGGTCGCGTTCGCCGGCGAGGGCCAGCACCAGGACACCGGTGCCAAGATGCTGCACCTGGCGCCGCACACCTCCTCGACGATCGTGTCGAAGTCCGTTGCACGTGCAGGCGGTCGCGCGTCGTACCGCGGTCTCGTGCAGGTCAACAAGGGCGCGTACGGGTCGAAGTCGACCGTCAAGTGCGACGCGTTGCTTGTCGACCAGATCAGCCGCTCCGACACCTACCCGTACGTCGACATCCGCGAGGACGACGTGACGATGGGCCACGAGGCCACCGTCTCCAAGGTCAGCGACGATCAGCTGTTCTACCTGATGAGCCGCGGACTGAACGAGGACGAGGCGATGGCGATGATCGTGCGCGGCTTCGTCGAGCCCATTGCCAAGGAACTGCCGATGGAGTACGCACTCGAGCTCAACCGGCTCATCGAACTGCAGATGGAAGGGGCAGTCGGCTAAATGACTGCGGAAGCAAAGAACATTCCCACCGCCGGCGAGCCGGCTGTCAGTACCGCCGGCGAACCGGTTGCCCGCAACGGCGTCCAGGACGCCGTCCGCGGTGAAAACCGCGCACCGGCCGTCAACAAGGGAGAAGTGTTCACGTCGTTCGACGTGAACGCTTTCGAGATCCCCGGCGGACGTGACGAGGCGTGGCGGTTCACGCCGCTGCGTCGACTGCGTGGACTGCACGACGGCACCGCTATCGCCGACGGCACCGCCACCATCGAGGTCAGTGATGTCGAGGGTGTGCAGGTCGAGACGGTCGGCCGCGGCGACACCCGATTGGGCCAGGGAGGCGTGCCGTTCGACCGGGTCGCCGCGCAGGCGTACTCGTCGTTCGAGGCGGCAACCGTCGTCACCGTGGGTCGCGAGGCCGAGGTCGCCGAACCCGTCACTATCACGGTGACCGGCCCGGGTGAAGACCACGTGGCCTTCGGGCACCTGCAGATCCGACTCGGCGCGTTCGCGCAGGCCACTGTCGTGCTCGATCAGAAGGGCAGCGGCACCTACGCGGAGAACGTCGAGTTCGTTCTCGGCGACAGCGCGCAGCTGCGGATCGTCGCGATCCAGGACTGGGCCGATGACGCCGTGCATGTCGCGGCGCACCATGTCCGCCTCGGGCGTGACGCCGTGCTGCGGCACTTCACCGTCGGGCTCGGCGGCGACCTGGTGCGCATCTCCGCCACCGCCAAGTACGACGGCCCCGGAGGCGACGCCGAACTTCTCGGCCTGTACTTCGCCGACGACGGACAGCATCTCGAGCAGCGGCTGCTCGTCGACCACTCGCAGCCGCACTGCAAGTCGAACGTGGTGTACAAGGGTGCCCTCCAGGGCGACCCGGATTCGGGCAAACCCGATGCGCGCACCGTGTGGATCGGCGACGTGCTCATCCGGGCCGAGGCCGAGGGCACCGACACCTTCGAGCTCAACCGCAACCTCGTGCTCACCGACGGTGCGCGCGCGGACTCGGTGCCGAACCTCGAGATCGAGACCGGCGAGATCGTCGGCGCCGGCCACGCCTCCGCGACCGGCCGCTTCGACGACGAGCAGCTGTTCTACCTGCGGGCCCGCGGTATTCCGGAGGACCAGGCCCGACGGCTCGTCGTGCGTGGCTTCTTCCATGAGCTGCTCGAGAAGATCACCGTGCCCGAGGTTCGCGAACGGCTCGAGGCCGCAGTCGAGGCCGAACTTGCTGCGGTCGGCGTCTGACGCCCCGCCCCGCCGTTACTCCCATTGACTTTCGAAGGAATCAGTAGACCGATGTCCAGCCCCCAGAACGTCCTCGAGATCAAAGACCTGCACGCGCGCGTCGCGCAGACCGACGCGAACGCAGAGCCGATCGACATTCTCAACGGCGTGAACCTCACAGTCCGCTCCGGCGAGACCCACGCGATCATGGGCCCGAACGGCTCCGGCAAGTCCACGCTGTCGTACGCGATCGCCGGACACCCGAAGTACGAGGTCACCTCGGGCTCGATCACCCTCAACGGCGAGAACGTCCTCGAGATGAGTGTGGACGAGCGGGCCCGCGCCGGACTGTTCCTCGCCATGCAGTACCCCATCGAGGTGCCGGGTGTGTCGATGTCGAACTTCCTGCGCACCGCCGCCACCGCCAGCCGCGGTGAAGCTCCCAAGCTGCGCCACTGGGTCAAGGAGGTCAAGGAGGCGATGAGCGAACTCGACATCGACCCCTCCTTCGGGGAGCGCAGTGTGAACGAGGGTTTCTCCGGTGGTGAGAAGAAGCGCCACGAGATCCTGCAGCTCGGTTTGCTCAAGCCGCAGATCGCGATCCTCGACGAAACCGACTCGGGACTCGACGTCGACGCACTCCGCGTGGTTTCCGAAGGCGTCAACAACTACCGCGAACGCGAGCACGGCGGTGTTCTGCTGATCACCCACTACACGCGCATCCTGCGCTACATCAAGCCGGAACACGTGCACGTGTTCGTCGGTGGCCGCATCGTCGAGTCCGGTGGCCCCGAGCTCGCCGACGAACTCGAAGCGAACGGCTACGAACGCTTCACCGCCGCTGCAGCGACGGCAGACATCCAGGGAGCGTGACCCTATGACGGTGCCGGTGCGGACATTCGACGTCACCCGGATACGGGAGGACTTCCCGATCCTCGCGCGCACGGTGCGTGACGACAAGCCGCTGGTCTACCTCGATTCGGGGGCCACCTCGCAGCGTCCCGTGCAGGTGCTCGACGCCGAACGCGACTTCGTTCTCACGCGTAATGCCGCGGTGCATCGCGGTGCGCACGCGTTGTCCGAGGAAGCGACCGACGCATATGAAGGCGCACGCGCCGTCATCGCCTCGTTCGTCGGGGTCGATCCCGATGAGGTGGTCTTCACCAAGAACGCCACCGAGTCGCTCAACCTCGTCACCTACGCATTCGCCGACGCCCGGTTTGCACACCGACTCGGACCCGGCGACGAGATCGTGATCACCGAACTCGAGCACCACGCCAACCTGGTGCCGTGGCAGGAACTGGCCGAGCGCACGGGCGCGACCCTGCGCTGGTACGGGGTCACCGACGACGGCCGCATCGACCTGACGCGGTTGTACGGCGGTGGATCGCAGGCGCCGACCGATGGCGAGCTCACCGACGCGGTCAAGGTCGTGGCGTTCACCCACCAGTCCAATGTGACCGGTGCGGTCGCCCCGGTCGAGGAGATCGTCCGCCGCGCGAAGGCGGTCGGGGCGCTGGTGGTGCTCGACGCATGCCAGTCGGTTCCGCACATGGCGGTGGATTTCCGTGAACTCGGTGTCGACTTCGCCGCGTTCTCCGGACACAAGATGTTCGGCCCGTCCGGGGTCGGGGTCCTGTACGGGCGCCGTGCCCTCCTCGGCGAGGTGCCGCCGTTCATCACGGGCGGATCGATGATCGAAACCGTGACCATGGACTCCACGTCGTTCGCGGCGCCGCCGCAACGATTCGAAGCCGGCTCCCCGATGTCGTCGCAGGCCGTCGGTCTCGGTGCCGCCGTGCGTTATCTGCAGGACATCGGCATGGACGCCGTCGCCGCACACGAACACGAACTGACCGCTGCCGCCCTGACCGAACTCGGTGGCATCGAGGGGCTGCGCATCATCGGCCCGACCACCCCGGAACAACGCGGTGGTGCGGTGTCGTTCGTCGTCGACGGTATTCATGCTCATGACCTGGGGCAGATCCTCGACGACGAGGGGGTGGAAATTCGCGTCGGACACCATTGCGCGTGGCCGCTGCACCGTCGGTTCGGGGTCGCCGCCACCGCGCGCGCGTCGTTCGCGGTGTACAACACGCTCGACGAGGTCACCGCGCTCGGCGCCGCGATCCGTCGTGCTCAGGCCTTCTTCGGGGTGCGTGGCTGATGCGAATGGAACAGATGTACCAGGAAGTGATCCTGGACCACTACAAGCATCCCCATCACCGGGGCCTGCGCGATCCTTACGGTGCGGAAGTGCACCACGTCAACCCGACCTGCGGCGACGAGGTGACCCTGCGGGTACACCTCGACGAGGGTGTCGTCGCCGACGTCTCCTACGACGGGCAGGGCTGCTCCATCAGCCAGGCGGCGACATCGGTCCTGACCGACCAGGTGATCGGCATGCCCGTCGAGGAGGCACTGGCCACCGTCGCAAGTTTCGCGGAGATGGTCGGTAGCCGCGGCACAGTCGAAGGTGACGAGGACGTACTCGGCGACGGCATCGCTTTCGCCGGCGTCTCGAAGTACCCAGCGCGGGTCAAGTGCGCGTTGCTGGGCTGGATGGCATTCAAAGATGCGGTCGTGCAGATCGCCGACAGCACGAGCGACGAAACCGTTTCGAGCGGAGGACTGAACCGATGACCGAACCCGCCCCCGACACCGCTGTCGGCGACACCGAGCAGACCACCGACGAGGCCGGCGCGGCCTTGGTTGCCGATACGGCACCGCCGCTGGATCCCGTGCGTCTCGACGAACTCGAGGAAGCAATGCGCGATGTGGTCGACCCCGAACTGGGGATCAACGTCGTCGACCTCGGGCTCGTCTACGGAATTTCCGAATCGGACGAGGCCGTCACCGTCGACATGACGCTGACCTCGGCCGCATGCCCGCTCACCGATGTGATCGAAGATCAGGCTCGCGGTGCCCTGGTGCGCAGCGGACTGTGCGATGACCTGCGTATCAACTGGGTGTGGATGCCGCCGTGGGGCCCCGACAAGATCACCGACGACGGGCGTGAGCAGCTGCGCGCGCTCGGTTTCACGGTGTGACCAGCACGGATACCTCCGAATCGGCGGATTCGACGGCGGCCTCGGGGCCGGCGGCGGCCGCCGATTCGGTCTCTGGGCTCGATCCGGTCGTCGGACTCGAACAGGGCCTGGTGGTCCTGTGGCGCCGCGTCCGCGGTCTGATCCGCGATCGGGCCGCAGCGGTGCATCCTAAACTCGATCCGGTCTGTTATCCGATGCTGATGATGCTGCGCCGCGCCGACGCCGTGGCAATGGCCGATCTGCATGCAGACCTCGGCATCGAGAAATCCACTCTCACCCGCCGGATCGACAGCACGGTGCGGCTCGGTCTGGTCGAGCGGACACCCGACCCGAACGACGCGCGTGCGCGCCTCCTGGCGCTGACCCCGGCGTGCCGGCAACGGCTCAGCGAACTCGAATCGGTGCACACCGAGCAGTGGCGCACGCGATTGTCGGACTGGGACAGCACGGACATCCGTCGACTCAACGAACTTCTCGGGCGTCTCGGCGACTCGATCGAGGTTCACGACGGCTGATCGGCACCGACCGCGGAGGTCTTTTCCGCCTATGCGCGTTTGCGTCCAGTGCTCTTCTTCGCAGTGCTCTCGGACGCCTGCGTCTTTTTCGGTGTCGCCTTCTTTGCAGCAGTCTTTCTTGCCGGTGCCTTCCGCCCGGTCTTCGTCGTCCCGGACTTCTTCGTGTCGGTGTCCTGCTCGTCGGTGTCCTGTTTCCCACCTGCAGCCTTGACGCTGCGTTGCAGTGCGGCCACCAGGTCGAGAACCTCGGCGTCCTCACCTTCGGTCGAGGCCTCGGCGACCTGGAAAACCTTCTCGCCTCCGCGCTCGATCGCGTCGTCGAGCAGCGCGCGTAGTTCCAGCTGGTATTCGTCGGTGAACTCGGTGGGGTCGAAGTCGTCGGACATCGATTCGACAAGGGTCTCGGCCATCGCGAGTTCCTTGTCGGTCGGAGCCGCCACATCGTCGAGCGCACCGAATTCGGCGGCACGCACCTCGTCCGGCCACAACAGGGCTTGCAGGACGAGGACCCCGTCGGTGGTCCGCAAGGCCGCGAGCCGCGTGCGTTGACGCAGCGTGAAATGCACGAGCGCGGTCCGATCACTACGTTCGAGTGTCGCCGCGAGCAGTGCATAGGCTTTCGGGGACGCAGAATCCGGCTCGAGATAGTAGGTCTTCTCGAACAGGATCGGATCGATTTGCTCGGTGGGAACGAACTGTAGGACCGGTATCTCATGTTTCTCGGCGGCGGGTAGCTTCTCGAAATCGTCGTCGGTGAGTACGACACGCACGCCCTCGTCGGATTCGTAGGCCTTGTCGATGTCCTGGAACGGGATGATCTCACCGCATTCACTACACACACGCTGGTACTTGATCCGGCCGCCGTCGGCGGCATGGACCTGGTGAAATCTGATGTCGTGGCTTTCTGTGGCCGAGTACACCTTCACGGGCACGTTCACGAGCCCGAACGCGATGGCACCTTTCCAGATCGATCGCATGGTTCCATCATGATCGACCCGGGCCCGGGGCGCTCGGCTTCACCGGATCCTCCGCAGGATCGACCACCGCACACCCGAAGGTGCGGCGCCGAACACCCGGCGCATCCCGTCGAGGGTTCCCACGACGTCGGTCCTTCCCGACAGGTAGGCGCGTTGCCGCGCGATCGGCAGGTCGAAGAACGCGGCGAAGAACTCGGGGACCTCCGTCGGGCGCAGGCCGAGCAGCACCCGCAGCCCGATGGTCCGAAACGTCGCCACAGCGCGCGCCGACCTCGGCCACAGCAGCCGGTAGGGATCAGATCCCGACCGGATCGCCGACGCCAGCGGATCCGCGGCGGCGAGCGCCGCAGCGACTGCATAACCCGTCGCCGGGTGCATCAGACCGCCGCAGGCACCGAACCCGAGCACACCGTCGTGCCGTCGCGGACCGCCCTCCACCGAGAACCGAACCCGCTCCACGGGTGCCGTGGCAGCGACCTCGACGCCGCGTGCGGACAGTCGTGTCGCGAGCCTGCGCTGCAGCTCGGCGAGAGGGAGCGCGGGTCGTCCTACCAGGCACGTCTCTTCGAGAAGAACTCGTTCGTCGTCCAAGGGCACCGCATACAGGAACGACGGTGGGTCGGTCTCGGTGGTTCCGTTGTCGCGCCGCCAGTCCATGAACCACGCCGAACGATCCTCGAGGGCCGGCGCCGCGGTGTCTGCGTCGGTCACCACACCGAACGCCGTCTGCTGTGCGGATTCGGATGAGACCGGCACCCCGCGGGCATCGAAGACGTGTGAGGCGCGCAATCGCTGACCGTCGTCGAGGACCACCTCACCGGGACCGACCGAACGGACACGGGCCTGGGTCACGGTCACCGATTCGAGCGACAGCGACCGCTGCAACGCCGCGGTGTCCAGCACGGCATAGGGACGGTCGAGGACATGGGGACGGGTGGTCCACGCACCCGGGGACTCGACCCGGGCCGCGAGGACACTCTCCGGTAGCCACGACGGCAATTCGTCCGCCCATGCGCCGTAGGTTGCGGTCCACACCCGGTGCGGTGACGGGTCGACGGCCCGCACCGTCAGACCGGCCTGCGCGCAGCGCGCGGCCAGCGCGCGTCCGGACGGTCCCAGGCCCGCGACCAGGACATCCGCGGTCCGTGCGGCCCTCATTCGGTACTCGCGGTGATCATGGGGTCACACTAATCCGCTCGCGCGTAGACGTAGCGCATCTCACCTCGTGAAACGGCACGTGGCGCGGTAAAATCAATGGTTCGTGTGCCGCGTGTCCGGCATGATGACCCACACACCACTTTCACCCATCGAGGAGCTTTACGCGTGATCACCGCCACCGACCTGGAAGTCCGCGCCGGCGCGCGGACGCTGCTCTCCTCACCGGGATCAGCGCTGCGCATCCAGGCGGGTGACCGGATCGGTCTGGTCGGGCGCAACGGTGCCGGGAAGACGACGACTCTGCGGATCCTCGCGGGGGAGGGCGAACCGTATGCGGGCACCGTGATCCGCTCGGGTGACCTCGGATACCTCCCGCAGGACCCGAAAGAGGGCAACCTCGACGTCCTCGCCAAGGACAGGGTGCTCTCCGCGCGAGGGCTCGACGAGATTCTCCGCAGCATGGAGAAGCAGCAGGCGTTGATGGCCGAAGCAGTCGACGACAAGGTCCGCGACCGCGCTGTGCGTAAGTACGGCTCCCTCGAGGAACGGTTCTCGACGCTAGGCGGGTACGTCGCGGAGTCCGAGGCCTCCCGGATCTGTCACAGTCTCGGCCTACCCGACCGCGTGCTCGGCCAGGCATTGCACACCCTGTCCGGTGGTCAGCGTCGCCGCGTCGAACTGGCCCGGATCCTATTCGCCGCATCCGACGGATCCGGCGGCAAGTCGGACACCACACTCCTGCTCGACGAGCCCACCAACCACCTCGACGCCGACTCGATCACCTGGCTGCGTGGTTTCCTGCAGAACCACGAGGGTGGCCTCGTGGTCATCAGCCACGACGTCGACCTTCTCGCCGACGTGGTCAACAAGGTGTGGTTCCTCGACGCCGTGCGCGGCGAGGCCGACATCTACAACATGGGGTGGAAGAAGTACCTCGATGCCCGCGCGACCGACGAGGCGCGCCGCCGACGTGAACGCGCCAATGCGGAGAAGAAGGCCTCGGCCCTGCAGAAGCAGGCAGCGAAGCTCGGTGCCAAGGCGACGAAGGCCACCGCGGCGCAGAACATGGCCAAGCGCGCCGAGAAACTACTCAACGATCTCGACGACGTCCGAGTGGCCGACCGGGTCGCCAAGATCCGGTTCCCCACGCCCGCGGCCTGCGGCAAGACACCGCTCATGGCGAAGGAATTGACCAAGGTGTACGGATCGCTCGAGATCTTCACCGGTGTCGATCTGGCCATCGACCGTGGGAGCCGCGTCGTGATCCTCGGACTCAACGGTGCCGGCAAGACGACGCTGCTGCGCCTGCTGGCGGGTGTCGAGACCCCTGATCTCGGCGAACTCGAGCCCGGTCACGGTCTCAAAGTGGGCTATTTCGCGCAGGAGCACGACACGATCGACGACGCGGCAACGGTGTGGGAGAATATCCGGCACGCGGCGCCCGACGCCGGCGAACAGGACCTGCGCGGTCTGCTCGGTGCGTTCATGTTCACCGGCCCGCAGCTCGATCAGCCGGCCGGCACGCTGTCCGGTGGTGAGAAGACCCGTCTGGCGCTCGCCGGTCTGGTGTCGTCCGCGGCGAATGTACTGCTGCTCGACGAACCGACCAACAACCTCGATCCGATCTCGCGCGAGCAGGTGCTCGATGCACTGCGCAGCTACGAAGGCGCCGTGGTTCTGGTCACGCACGATCCGGGCGCTGCCGAGGCGCTGAATCCGGAGCGGGTCATCATGCTGCCGGATGGCACCGAGGACCACTGGTCACAGGACTACCTCGAGCTGATCCAGCTGGCGTGACCACCGCGGCCCGGGTGCATATGCTCCCGGCTCCGCAGATTCTTCCTTCGATCCGGTCGGCGTTGCGCGATCCGCTCCGGGCGCTGCCTGCGTGAACTAGCCTGGGTGATGGGACCTTCGGCGAGGCGACGGGAGGATTCGATGGCACGTAATCCTGACACTGGGCAGCCTTCGTATGCGAAGGGAGCCAGAGTGACCGGGGAGTCCAGAGACCGGTTACAGGCCGAACTCAAGCGTCGCTACGAGGCGGGCGCGAGCATCAGGACGCTGGCGCAGGAAACCGGGCGATCATACGGTTTCGTGCACAACGTGCTGGTGGAGTCGCAGGTGCGTCTGCGCGGTCGCGGCGGCCCGAACCGTCGGCGTGCGGCGCCGGCGAGCACCAGCAGTGGTTGAGAACTCTTCCACGCGTCCGGCGCTGAGTGTGGTCAGTCGCGGCGGCGTACCGACTCCTCGACGAGATCGAGGACCCGGCCGAGTTCGTCTTCTGCATGGCCTGATGCAAGTCGCGCGATGAGCCCGTCGAGGACCAGATCGAGATACGCGACGAGGACCTCGGTGGGCACGTCGTCGCGGAGTTTCCCGGCCTCACGCTGACGCTCGAGACGTCCGACCGTGGCCTCGGTCAATTCGGCCGAGTGCTGGGTCCACGCCTTCGCGAACTCGGGATCGGTGCGAAGTCTGCGCGTGATCTCCAGTCGGGTTCCGAGCCAGTTGAACTGCTCGGGGCTGGAGAGCATGTCGCGCATGACCTGGACGAGGCCCTCGTTGCTGGCGACATCTGCCATGCGTTCGGCGTCTTCTTGCGCGAGCGCGAGGAACAGCCCGTCCTTGTCTTTGAAGTGGTGGAAGATTGCGCCGCGAGAGAGGCCGGTGGCGATCTCGAGGCGTCGTACGGTCGCTCCGTCGTAGCCGAAGTCGGCGAAGCAGCGCCGTGCACCGTCGAGGATCTGGCTGCGCCGCGCGGCGAGGTGATCCTCACTGACCTTGGGCACTACCACCCACATCCTTCCGGAAATAGGAACCACAGCGGGAAACAGGACGGTCGGTGGTGCACGGCGGGCCCAGGACGAGAGGTGTCCCGGGCCCGCCGCTGTCGCACCGGTGTGACCGTGGCGGTCACGAATCCGATCAGCTTCGGATCATGTTCCGCAGCACGTACTGCAGGATGCCGCCGTTGCGGTAGTAGTCGGCTTCGCCGGGCGTGTCGATGCGGACGACCGCGTCGAACTCGACCTTCTCGCCGTTCTCCTTGGTGGCAGTGACCTTCACGGTCTTCGGGGTGACGCCGTTGTTGAGCTCGGCGATGCCCTCGATGTCGAAGACCTCGGTGCCGGTCAGGCCGAGCGAACCGGCCGACTCGCCCTTCGGGAACTGCAGCGGCACAACGCCCATACCGATGAGGTTCGAGCGGTGGATGCGCTCGAACGACTCGACGATGACGGCCTTGACGCCGAGCAGGCTGGTGCCCTTGGCCGCCCAGTCACGCGACGAACCCGAGCCGTACTCCTTGCCGCCCAAGACGACCAGCGGAATGCCGGCAGCCTGGTAGTTCTGCGACGCGTCGTAGATGAACGCCTGTGGAGCGCCTTCCTGTGTGAAGTCGCGGGTGTAACCACCCGAGACGTCGTCGAGGAGCTGGTTCTTCAGACGGATGTTCGCGAACGTGCCGCGGATCATCACCTCGTGGTTACCGCGACGCGAGCCCAGGGAGTTGTAGTCCTTGCGCTCGACACCGTTGGCGTCCAGGTACTGCGCGGCCGGGGTGCCGGGCTTGATCGGGCCGGCCGGGCTGATGTGGTCGGTGGTGACCGAGTCGCCGAGCAGCGCGAGCACGCGTGCACCCGAGATGTCGGCAACCGGGGCCGGATCCATCGTCATGCCGTCGAAGTACGGAGCCTTACGGACATAGGTCGAGTTCTGGTCCCACTCGAAGGTGTCACCTTCAGGAGTCGAGAGGTTCTGCCAACGGCTGTCGCCGGCGAAGATCGTCGCATAGGACTTGCGGAACATGTCCTGGCTGATCGCCGTCTTGATCGTCTCTTCGATTTCCTGCGTGGACGGCCAGATGTCCTCGAGGAAGACCGGGTTGCCCTCGGTGTCGTTGCCGAGCGAATCGGTTTCGAAGTCGAAGTCCATGGTTCCGGCTAGACCGTAGGCAATCACCAGCGGCGGGGACGCCAGGTAGTTCATCTTGACGTCGGGGGAGATGCGTCCCTCGAAGTTGCGGTTGCCCGAGAGCACTGCGGTGACCGACAGGTCGTTGTCGTTGATCGCCTTGGAGACCGCTTCGGGCAGTGGTCCGGTGTTACCGATGCAGGTGGTGCAGCCGTAGCCGCCGAGGTAGTAGCCGAGCTTCTCGAGGTACGGCCACAGGCCGGCCTTCTCGTAGTAGTCGGTGACAACCTGCGAACCGGGCGCCATATTGGTCTTGACCCACGGCTTGGTGGTCAGGCCCTTCTCGACAGCATTGCGTGCAAGAAGTGCGGCACCGAGCATGACCGACGGGTTGGACGTGTTGGTGCAGGACGTGATGCCGGCAACGACGACGGCGCCGTGATCGAGCACGAACTCGCCGGCGTCGGACTTGACGACCACCGGCTTGCTCGGACGGCCTTCCGCGCCGTTGGCAGCAGACAGAACGTCAACGGCTCCGTCGTCAGCGAAGGACAGTGCAGCCGGATCGGAGGCGGGGAAGGATTCTTCGACGGCTTCGTCGAGCTGGGTGTGCTCCGCCGGGAAGTGCTCTTCCACATAGTTGTGGATGTCCTTGCGGAATGCGGTCTTGGACTCCGACAACAGGATTCGGTCCTGCGGGCGCTTCGGGCCTGCGATAGAGGGAACAACGGTTCCCAGATCGAGCTCGATGTACTCGGAGAAGACGGGCTCCTGGTCGGGGTTGTGCCACAGGCCCTGTTCCTTGGCGTACGCCTCGACCAGTGCGAGCTGCTCGTCGCTGCGGCCGGTGAGCCGCAGGTAGTCGATCGTTTCGCTGTCGATCGGGAAGATTGCCGCGGTGGAACCGAACTCGGGGCTCATGTTGCCCAAGGTTGCGCGGTTCGCGAGCGGAACCTCGGCGACACCCTCGCCGTAGAACTCCACGAACTTACCGACGACGCCGTGCTTGCGCAGCATGTCGGTGGCAGTCAGCACGACGTCGGTTGCGGTGACTCCAGGCTTGATCTCGCCGGAGAGCTTGAAGCCGACGACCCGGGGGATGAGCATGGAGACGGGCTGGCCGAGCATCGCGGCCTCGGCCTCGATGCCGCCGACGCCCCAGCCGAGCACGCCGAGGCCGTTGACCATGGTGGTGTGCGAATCGGTGCCGACGCAGGTGTCGGGGTACGCCTGTCCGTTACGGGACATGACGGTCGGTGCCAGGTACTCGATGTTGACCTGGTGCACGATGCCCATACCCGGGGGGACGACCTTGAAATCGTCGAACGCGCCCTGGCCCCAACGCAGGAACTGGTAACGCTCGCCGTTGCGCTGGTATTCGAGGTCGACGTTGCGCTCGAGCGCATCGGCCTGGCCGAAGACGTCGAGGATGACCGAGTGGTCGATGACCATGTCGGCAGGGGAGAGCGGGTTGACCTTGTTCGGGTCGCCACCGAGAGCGGTGACGGCCTCGCGCATCGTCGCGAGGTCGACGATGCAGGGAACGCCGGTGAAGTCCTGCATCACCACGCGGGCGGGCGTGAACTGGATCTCGACGCTCGGCTCGGCCGACGGATCCCAGTCCGCGATCGCGCGGATGTGGTCGGCGGTGATGTTCGCGCCGTCTTCGGTGCGCAGCAGGTTCTCGGCGAGGACCTTGAGGGAATAGGGGAGTTTCTCGGTGCCGGGGACCGACGACAGGCGGAAGATCTCGTACGAGTTCTCTCCGACCTGCAGCGTCCCCTTGGCGCCGAACGAATCAATACTGGTGCTCACATCAGCTCCACTCGTCGTCACGACTCGCCGTCGACGGGGCTGTGTCGACGGCTCAAGCGAGGCTCGCGACCATGTCCGGGGTTGACCGGTGCCGCGGCATCTCGCCGCAAGTCTAACAGTACGCTTGTCCTACATAGGCGGGGCGGGGTTCGACACGTCGGGTGACGGCCGGTCTCCGCGCGAGAGTCGGTTTCCGAGCCGGCCCGGTTCATCGCGTAGTGTGCGGTGGTGCCGTGCGAGTGCGGCATGCCTGCGACACCGACGGCGTCTCCGTCGTTCTCGGCTGACGCGGCGAATGCGGTTCGCCCGCTTCTGACCAGCACCACCGGAGAGAGATGTCTGCGCCACTGCTTCGTATACCCGGGCCCGCGGCCACGGACCTCCCTCCCGGAGTCACACTCGAGACCGTCCTCGCCGACCTGGCCGACGATCAGGTGTCGGTCCCCGAAGATGTCGAGATCTCGGAACTCGATCCCTCGGAACTCGTCGAGCAGGTGCAGCGTGCCCAGGAGCACGGCATCGACCTCAGCGTCGTCGTGGTCGACAGCAACCCGTACATGGACTCGCAACTGCGCGACCTCGCCACTGCCGTCGGGTCGGAGGACGGCGGCACCGTGCTGGTGCTCAGCCCCGATTGGGTCGGCACGTTCAGCGACACGGTCGACCGTGTGACGCTCGAGGCGGCGCAGGACCGGACCTATACGGGAGACACGGTGGCCTCGACGACCAACTTCGTCGACTCGCTACTCGAACCGTCCCCACCGTGGACATTCATGACCATCGTGTTGATTCTTGTGGTGGCGGCAGGCGGCGGACTGACGTATCTCGCCAAGCGGCGGCGTGTGGACAGCGAACCGGACGCGGGTTCCGGTGACGCGCAGGTCGCGCCCGGAGACAGCGGCTCCTCCTCCTGATCTCTCTCGGTGGCGCGCCACCATTCGATCGCGACCGATTCTTCTGCTGCGGTGACAACCGGGTCACGCCTGTGACCGGGGTGGTCGCCGTTGTTCAGTCGTGACCGACCAGGGCTTTCCCGACGAATATCTGTGACTGTCGTGCGGGGGGTGCCTACTGTGTCGTACGGTTCACGTGGCGCTCTTGGGGAAGAAGTGTCACAACCCGAGTCGCGGGACGCTGACCCGTGATCGGTACGAGATCATCAGCGATCGGCCGCGCGACCGCGGGCGATCGGTGTTGTGCGCTCTTCTCCAGGCGTCGGGGTCGACCGGTGCGATCGGTCGGCACGACCGAGGGAGAGCACAGTGCGACGGTTCGGTATCCACGGGGGGATTCCGCGACAGTCCTCGTCACACGACAGAGGGGCGACGCACCGAGATGTGTCGTCGGGTCGGGACAGGGACGTGTCTTCGCAAACACGGCGGCGTGTTCCGAGGTTACTCGCGGGGCTCGGGCTGATTACCACTGTTCTCGTCGGGCTCGGGTCTACAGCGGGAGCGGTACCACCGCCTCCACCGAATCCGAGCGACTCGGAACTCGATGCCGCCGGCGACGCGGTGAATTCCGGCGTCGACCGGATCGGCTCATTGATCGTGCAGATCGCCGGTGCCGACCAGCAGCTGGCCGAACTCGATGCCCAGGTGGCGATCAAGCGCGAAGACGTGAACCGTGCGCTCGTCGATCTGCAGTCGGCTCGCGATGCCGCGGATGCGGCCGCCCAGGAGGTCGCAGCCTCGGAACTGGCACTGCAGGATGCGGGAGCCCGAATCCGGCACGTACAGGACGATTTCGACGACTTCGCGCGCAGCAGCTACACGCAAGGTGTCAACGGCGCGTCACTTGCGTCCTTCCTGTCGACGGACGGACCCGACGATCTTCTCGACCGCGCCCAGGTGATGCGATTGTTGTCCTCGGGCAGGACCGCGGTGCTCGACGCATTGGAACGTGCCCGCGCCACGGAAGCCAACAGCAACTCCCGGGCCCGCGCTGCGAAGCTCGACGCCGACGCCGCGGCGGCCGCTGCCGAACAACGCCGCTCCGAGGCGGAAGCCGCGATCTCGACGGCCCGTGCGGCGCTCGAGGCGCAGACGAGCGAAAAACACCGCATCGAACAGGAACGCGCACAGGCTCAGGCCGCACTCGACCACGCACGGACGAATGTCGCAGGGCTCGAAGGGCAGCGCGCCGAATACGTGGCGTGGGACGACCGCCGTCGCGCCGAGGACGCCGCCGCAGCCGCAGCTGCGCAGGTCGCCGCGCAGGCCGCATCCGAAGCGGCGGTGCGGGTTGCAGCGGACGCCGCCGCGCGAGCGCGTGCCGCCGAACTCTCGAACGGACAGCGTCCCCACACACAGCTCGACATTCCCGCACCGACTGTGACTGCACCGACTGTGACCGGGCCGAACGAGACGGAAGTAGCCGAGACCGAAACGCCCGAGACCGAGCCGACCGAATCCGATGGCACGGACACCGGCACCGAGCCCGACGATACGGGCGGCGACACCGGAACGGGAACCGACACAGGTAACGACGAGGACGACGACGTCCGCGAATGGACGAACCCCGACCCAGCCGATGAGACCGGCCCGTCGACGCCGCGCGAGTCCAGCCCCCGCTCGTCGCCGCGCACGACCCAACGTCCGACGCTGACCGGGACCGCAGCCGTCGAAACGGTGATCGATCGAGGACTGTCGCAGATCGGCGTGCCCTACGCATGGGGTGGCGGTGACGAGAACGGACCCACCCGAGGAATCCGAGATGGTGGTGTCGCCGACAGCTACGGCGACTACAACAAGGTCGGATTCGACTGTTCCGGACTGATGATCTACGCCTTCGCAGGAATCGGCGTCTCCCTCCCGCACTACACCGGGTACCAATACACCGCCGGTACTCAGGTTCCTGCGTCGGAGATGAAACGCGGAGACATGATCTTCTACGGTCCGAACGCCAGCCAGCACGTGGGCCTGTATCTCGGTGACGGCACCATGCTCGAGGCGCCGCAGTCGGGTGCGCACGTGAAGATCTCGCCGGTACGCTGGGACGGCATGACACCGTATGTGGTGCGCATGGTGTCGTGACGGCGACGCGGCGCAGGTCGCGCGGGGGTGACGACACGGAATACCGGCACCTGCAATAGTGGTGCCGGCAGGTGTTTCCAGCGGAGCGACAGGCGAAAGCGGTGGATTGTTGGTGACCTCACGCGAGGGTGGAACGTCGGGGACTGCAGGGTCGAACGACAAGAGCGAATCGACCGTCCAGAAGAGCGGCGAGCGAGGCAATGCGGTGAGTGCCCCGGCGGGCAACGCCCCGACGGCGAACAACGCGGCAGTGAACACGACGAAGGCACAGAAGCCCGCTCCGCCGCGCAACGACGGTCCGACACCCGACGGCCGGAGCCGAGACGGCAAGGGCGCGCCCGCTGCGGTGGATCCGGCTCAGGACATCCGGCTCCTCGAACGTGCCATCTACGAGGTCAAACGAGTCATCGTCGGCCAGGACCTGCTGGTCGAGCGGATGCTCGTCGGCGTTCTCGCCAGGGGACACGTGCTGCTCGAAGGTGTGCCCGGTGTGGCCAAGACCCTCGCCGTGGAAACCTTCGCCAAGGTCGTCGGCGGCTCGTTCTCCCGTGTGCAGTTCACCCCCGACCTCGTTCCCACCGATCTGGTCGGCACCCGGATCTACCGGCAGGGTCGCGAGGAGTTCGACACCGAACTCGGCCCGGTCGTCGCGAACTTCGTCCTCGCCGACGAGATCAACCGTGCCCCCGCGAAGGTGCAGTCGGCGCTGCTCGAAGTGATGGCCGAGCGGCACGTGACGATCGGTGGGAAGACCTTCCCGATGCCCGATCCGTTCCTCGTCATGGCGACTCAGAACCCGATCGAGAACGAGGGCGTCTACCCGCTTCCCGAAGCGCAGCGCGACCGCTTCCTGTTCAAGGTCCTCGTCGACTACCCGACGGTCGAGGAAGAACGGGAGATCGTCTACCGCATGGGTGTCGCGGCACCCGAACCCAAACAGATTCTCGGCAGCGACGAGCTGATCCGCCTGCAGACGGCCGCAAGTCGCGTGTTCGTGCACCATGCGCTCGTCGACTATGTGGTGCGGGTGATCTTCGCGACCCGCGTCCCGGCGGAAATCGGCCTCGACGATGTGCAGGGCTGGATCGCCTACGGTGCCTCACCCCGCGCGACGCTCGGCATCATTTCAGCCGCCCGCGCGCTGGCGCTGGTTCGTGGACGTGACTACGTCATCCCGCAGGACATCATCGATGTCATCCCCGACGTGCTACGCCACCGTCTGGTGCTGTCATACGACGCGCTCGCCGACGACGTCTCACCGGATCACATCATCGGCCGGATCCTGCAGACCGTGGGCCTTCCGCAGGTCGCGCCTCTTGCGTCTGCGCCTCCGCAGCCGGCTCGTGCCGGCACACCGTCCGCCGGACCCGAGGCGGGTGCGGCGCCCCGGTGAGTGAACGCGCCCCCGGGTCGCCGCCGACGTTCCGTGCCGGTCAACTGCGTGAACCCGAGCTCACCGCTGCGCTGCGCACGCTGGAACTGACGGTCCGGCGCCGCCTCGACGGTGTCCTGCACGGCGATCACCTCGGACTGATCCCCGGCCCCGGATCCGAGCCCGGTGACGCCCGCGAATACCAGCCCGGCGACGACGTCCGGCAGATGGACTGGTCGGTCACCGCCCGCACCACCCACCCGCATGTCCGGCAGACCGTCGCCGACCGCGAACTCGAGACCTGGCTGGCACTCGATCTGTCGGCCAGCCTCGATTTCGGTACCGGAACCTGCGAAAAGCGCGACCTCGCGATCGCTTCCGTCGCCGCGATTGCCTACCTCACCGGCGGTGGCGGAAACCGTATCGGCGCGGTGGTGTCCAACGGCCGCGACTTCGCGCGCATGCCGGCCCGCGGTGGACGTCTGCATGCACAGTCGATGCTGCGCACGATCGCCACCACTCCGCACCCACCGGACGGCACCCGCGGTGATCTGCGCGGCGTCATCGACTCACTTCGTCGCCCACAACGACGCCGCGGACTCATCGTCGTCATCAGCGATTTCCTCGGGCCCATCGAGTGGGAGCGGCCGCTGCGGGCGCTGTCCGCCCGCCACGAGGTGCTCGCCGTCGAGGTGCTCGACCCGCGTGATCTGGAATTACCCGATCTCGGCGACGTCGTGCTGCACGACCCCGAAACCGGGCGTACCCGCGAATTCACCACAACGCCCCAACTGCGCGCCGACTTCACGCAGGCCGCCTCCGATCACCGCGCGGCAGTCGAACAGGCGCTGCGCCGGTGCGGTGCACCTCGGTTGAGTCTGCGCACCGACCGCGACTGGATCGGCGACGTCGTCCGCTTCGTTGCAGCCCGCAGGCACAGCATGGGCGCAGGGCAGGGGGGACGATGAGCTTCTCCGGTTTCGCCTCCCCGTGGTGGCTGCTGTTCCTGTTCGTCGTCGCCGCGCTCGCTGTCGGATACGTGTTCGTGCAGCGACGCCGGCTCACCAATACCCTGCGGTTCACCAACTTCGAACTGCTCGAGAAGGTCGCACCCGACAGACCGGGCCGCGCGCGGCACATCCCCGTCGCGCTGCTCCTCGTCGGACTCACACTGCTGACCATCGCGCTGGCCGGGCCCACCTCCGAACAGCGGGTTCCCCGCAACCGCGCGACCGTCGTTCTCGCGATCGACGTGTCGTTGTCGATGGAAGCCACCGACGTCGCACCGTCAAGGTTGGCGGCGGCACAGGAAGCGGCCAAGTCGTTCGCCGACGACCTCACCCCAGGCATCAACCTCGGGCTCGTCGCGTTCTCCGGGACGGCGTCGGTCCTCGTCTCACCTACCACCAACAGAGAAGCGACGAAGACCGCGATCGATCATCTCCAACTGAGCGAACGCACCGCGACCGGCGAGGCGATCTTCACCTCGATGCAATCCATCGAGACTCTCGCCGCGGTACTCGGTGGCAGCGACCAGGCGCCGCCGGCCCGCATCGTGCTGCTCTCCGATGGCAAGCAGACCGTGCCCGAAAGCCCGGACGATCCCCGAGGCGGTTTCACCGCGGCCCGTCAGGCAGCCGAGAAGGGTATCCCGGTGTCCACCATTTCGTTCGGCACCCAATACGGCAGCGTGACGATCGAAGACGAACAGATCCCGGTCCCGGTCGACGATCCGTCGCTCGAGGAGATAGCGGAGCTGTCCGGTGGTAGTTTCTTCGCCGCGTCCAGCCTCGAAGAACTCGAAGGCGCCTACGACACCCTCGAAGAGCAGATCGGGTTCGAGACCACCCGCGGCGACGCCAGCCGCCCGTGGCTCATGCTCGGTGTCGGTGCTGTCGCCGGCGGTCTGATCGCCGCGATGGTGCTCCGTCAGCGACTGCCCTGACCCGCGTTGTGGCAGCAGCGGTGCCTTTTCCGTACTCGATCCACTACCAGATAGGTTGGTCCGCATGACTGACGCAACCAGCGCCGCACCGTCGCGGCACGTGGCCACCCCCCGTTCGGTCCTCGTCACCGGGGGCAACCGGGGCATCGGGCTCGCCGTGGCCCGCCGCCTCCAGGCGGACGGACACAAGGTCGCCGTCACCCACCGCGGTTCCGGTGTGCCCGAGGACCTGTTCGGTGTCGTGTGCGACGTCACCGACAGCGATTCCGTCGACCGCGCGTTCACAGAGGTCGAGGACCACCACGGTCCGGTCGAGGTGCTCGTCGCGAATGCGGGCATCACCGACGACACCCTGCTGATGCGCATGACCGAAGATCAGTTCACCAGTGTGCTCGACGCGAACCTCACCGGCGCGTTCCGGTGTGCCAAGCGCGCCAACCGCGCGATGTTACGAGCGCGCTGGGGCCGGATGATCTTCCTCGGTTCGGTCGTCGGCATGGCTGGTCAGGCCGGCCAGATCAATTACGCGTCCTCGAAGGCCGGTGTCATCGGCCTGGCACGTTCGGTGACCCGCGAACTCGGCTCGCGGTCGATCACCGCCAACGTCGTCGCCCCCGGCTTCGTCGAGACCGACATGACCGCCGAACTGTCCGAGGACCTTCGCGACATGGCGAAGAAGTTCATCCCGCTGCAGCGACTCGGCAAGCCCGAGGACATCGCCGCGGTCGTCAGTTTCCTCGCCTCCGACGACTCCGCGTACGTCTCCGGTGCGGTGATCCCCGTCGACGGCGGTATGGGCATGGGCCACTAGCAGCCCGCGAAACCGGACCACATCCGAAACTCACTGGAGGATCGACACACTCATGGGCGGACTGCTCGAGGGCAAGACCATTCTCGTCACCGGCATCATCACCGATGCCTCGATCGCATTCCACACCGCGAAGGTCGCGCAGGAACAGGGCGCGAAGGTGATCATCACCGGATTCGACCGGCTCAGGCTGATCGACCGCATCGCGCAGCGGCTGCCGCAGCCGGTACCGCCCGCGATCGAACTGGACGTGCAGAACCCCGAGCACCTCGCCGGGCTCGCCGACAAGATCCGTGAGATCGCACCCGAAGGCCTCGATGGCGTCGTCCATTCGATCGGTTTCGCACCGCGCTCGTGCCTGGGCAGTCCCTTCCTCGACGCGCCGTGGAACGATGTGGCCGTCGCGCTCGAAGTGTCCGCGTATTCGTACGCGGCGCTCGCCAAGGCCGTGCTTCCGGCGACGAATGACGGTGCCTCCCTCGTCGGCATGGACTTCGATCCGTCGCGTGCGATGCCGTTCTACAACTGGATGGGCGTCTCCAAGGCCACTCTCGAATCCGTCAACCGGTACGTCGCGAAGGAGGTCGGTCCGCGCGGTATTCGCTCCAATCTCGTCGCGGCCGGTCCCATCAAGACCCTCGCCGCCAAGGCCATCGCCGGCGATGCCACCGGGCCGGGCGCCGAGATGAACAAACTCAACGACGGGTGGTCTGCCGCGTCGCCGATCGGCTGGGACGTCGACGACCCGACCCCGGTCGCGAAGACGGTGTGCACGGTGTTGTCCGACTGGCTACCCGGCACCACCGGCTCCATCGTCTACGTCGATGGTGGCTTCCATTCGCAGGTCGGATTCGGCGCCTGACAACCCGAGAAACAGAACGGCTGAGACGATGGAGAAGAACACCCCCGAGTCATACGACGCACTGATGGTGCTGTCGTTCGGCGGACCCGAAGGCCCCGACGACGTACGTCCGTTCCTCGAGAACGTCACCCGCGGACGCGGTATCCCGCCGGAACGTCTCGACGATGTGGCCGAGCACTACCTGCATTTCGGGGGTGTCTCTCCGATCAACGCGCTCAACCGCGCGATCATCGATGCCGTGCGCGCAGAATTCGCGGCGCACAGCATCGACCTGCCGATCTATTTCGGCAACCGCAACTGGCACCCGATGATCGAGGACACTGCCGCCGAGATGGCTCGCGACGGAGTCCGCAACGCACTGGTGTTCGCGACCTCCGCCTGGGGCGGATATTCCGGGTGCCGCCAGTATCACGAGGACATCGAGCGTGCCCGCGAGGCAGTCGGCGCCGACGCTCCGAAGCTCACGAAACTCCGCCAGTTCTACGACCACCCACTTGCCGTCGCCGCGGCCGCCGACGCGATCGCTGCGGCCCGCACAGAAATTTCCGACGACATCCGCGGCGAGGCCCGCGTCGTCTTCACGGCACATTCGGTGCCGTTGCGCGCCGATGCGGCCGATGGCCCCACAGATCTCGGCGGGCGGCTCTACAGCCGGCAGGTCACCGAAGCGTGCGCACTCGTCGCCGAGGCGGCCGGTGTCGACGACTACGACCAGGTGTGGCAGTCCCGTTCCGGCCCGCCGCAGATGCCGTGGCTCGAACCCGACATCGTCGACCACCTCGACGCACTGTCCGAGCGTGGTGTCCCTGCCGTCATCGTCGTCCCCATCGGGTTCGTCTCCGATCATCTCGAGGTGTTGTGGGACCTCGACACCGAAGCCCGCGACCGTGCGGCAGAACTCGGTATGGCGTTTGCGCGGGCCGCCACCATCGGCACCGATCCGCGGTTCGCGCAGTTGGTACGCGGGCTTGTCCAGGAGATGACGGACGGTATCCCCGCGCAGCGACTCGGGAGCCTCCCGATGCTCGGCGTCGACTCCGACGACGGTCACGCCGTGCAATGTTGCGCCTTGCCGTCCTGACTCACCCGTCGGAGACGAGTGGGGCGGCCACCGATGGTGCGGCGGCGCCGAACGACCGCGGTACGAACCACGTCGGCAAGCTCCGTCGGAGCTCCACCGGTCCGTCGATCACCACAGCGCCCGACCGGAGCGCGTGCGACCACCCCAGTTCGCCGCGCCAGATCTCGGTCAGTGCACGCAGATCCGCGATGACGCGGACCGTGACCTCGAAGCCCGGATCCTCATCGCAGACGTCCACGTCGCCGGAGGTGATGACCATCCACCAGCGGCGTGAAGCGCGGGCCGTGCCCAGGAACGTGAACTGCACGATCGTGCGGGAATCGGGTGTCACCGTGCGATCGACGCAGCGGTGCATGTCCCACATCAGAAGTGTCGGATCCAGATCCTGATCGCCGAGCCGGCCGGTCCATCGCGCACCCCACGTGCCGAGGGCCTCGACGACCGGTTCGAGGCCGCGCCCCGCGGGAGTGAGGACGTACCGCACATTCGATCCGTTCGTGGTCCGCTCCACGATGCCCGCGGCAGCGAGTTGGTGCAGGCGTTTCGACAACAGGGTCGGCGACATCCGCGGCAGACCGCGGCGTAGCTCGTTGAAGTGCTCGCTTCCGAGCACCAGTTCACGCACGATCAGCAACGTCCAGCGCTCGTCGAACAACTCCATCGCCTTCGCGACGGGACAGAACTGGCGGTACGACGACCCCATGAACGAATGCTAGGCCTGTCTGCTGCATCGAACCAGACTCGGCCGGTGTGCGAAGTACAGATCGTGTACTGGAGGCGTGGGCAGGCTGCTTCGTACTGTCGAATTACACGCACTCGGAGATGGGTTGCGCACATCCAGTCAGGAGCATCGACATGACCGACTCCACCATTCTCACCGACCGCGCGCTCAAGGCGAAACATCGCGCGATGTGGGCACTCGGCGACTATCCGGCCGTCGCGGACACCGTCATACCCACCCTCGGCGCGCGGCTCGTCGCCGCCACCGACCTGCAGACCGGCGACCGGGTTCTCGACATTGCCGCAGGCTCGGGCAACGCGTCGATACCCGCAGCGCTGGCGGGCGGCAATGTCACTGCCAGTGACCTGACACCGGAACTGTTCGAGGTCGGCCGCCGCCATGCGGCCGCGGCCGGTGCACAGCTCGACTGGTTCCAGGCCGATGCGGAAGCCCTGCCCTTCGACATCGGCGCCTTCGACACGGTGCTCTCGTGCGTCGGCATCATGTTCGCGCCGCACCACCAGGCGGCGGCCGACGAACTCGTGCGCGTGACACGTCCTGGCGGTCGGATCGGGCTGCTCGCCTGGACCCCGACCGGTTTCATCGGGGAGATGTTCGCGACGATGACGCCGTATGCACCGCCGCCCCCTCCCGGAGCCCAGCCGCCACCTCTGTGGGGAGACGAGACCCACGTGCGTGCGCTGCTCGGCGATCGGGTGTGCGACATCGACACCCGGACGGGAACGGTGCGCGTCGACGCCTTCGGAACCGCAGCCGAGTTCCGTGATTTCTTCAAGAAGAACTACGGACCCACCGTTGCCGTGTACGCCTCGCTGACGGACCCACCGGATCGGGTGGCGGCACTCGACCGCGACCTCGCCGATCTCGCGCGCCGCTACGATCTCGGTCGGGGAGCCATGGATTGGGAATACCTGCTGCTCACCGCGCGGCGCTCGTGACCGGGGTGCGTTCCGCCGCCGGGTCGTCGGGATAGAACAATGCCCGCCGGATCTCGAGCCCGACATGCTCGCCGACCGCCGGCCGTAATCCCCGCACGGCACAACGGAAATCGACCCCACCACAGGTGACCACGACGTCGCTGGCATCGCGGCCGAACAGCGACGACACGACGACACCGGCGTGCTCGGTCGCCGCGGCCGGTGGGACCAACTCGACGTCGGACGGCAGCACCGCGAGTGCGCCGGACCCGCGCGAGCTCGTGCGGAGAACGTCCGACGACACCGTCACAGCGCGGTCGTCGGAGCGGAACCCCGTGCCGTCGATCGACCCGCGCAGCACGTTCGCGTCCGACAGGAAACGCGCCACGAACGCCGACTTCGGTCGCGACACTACTTCCTCGGGAGTTCCGATCTGACGGATCCGGCCGTCTTCGAGAATCGCCACCCGATCGGCGAGCGCGAGCGCCTCGGCGCGGTCGTGGGTCACGTGCAATACCGTCAGATTCCGTGCGCGGGTGAGCGTGCGCAGTTCGAGACGCAACCTGTCACGCAGCGGTTCGTCGAGCGCGGAGAGCGCTTCGTCGAGCAGCAACGCACGAGGATGGGACACCAGGGCTCGCGCCAGTGCGACCCGTTGGCGCTGGCCACCCGACAGTGTTGCGGGATCGCGCTTCTCGAATCCGGTCAGCCCGACCAGGTCCAGCACCTCCGCCACTCGCGCGGTGCGGCGGACCCGAGGCATCTTCGCGATCTCGAGCGGGTACGACACGTTCCGGCCGACGGAGCGATGCGGCCAGATCGCATGCTGCTGGAACACCATGCCCAGATGCCGTTTCTCCGGCGGCACGCCGAGGCCGCCGTCGGCGACCGTGTCGTCGCCGATCCGCACCGTGCCGGCGGTGGGCTCGAGGAACCCGGCAACGGTCCGTAGGAGCGTGGTCTTACCGGACCCGGACGGGCCGACGAGCGCGATGAACTCACCATCGTGCACATCGATATCGACCTCTGTCAATGCGGCTGTGCCGTCCGGATAGTGCAGGTGCACACCGGTGAGGGTGATCGCCGACATAGCTGTATTTCCTTCCCTTTTCGCTGTGCCGCGGTTTTCGCTGTGCCGCTGCGCCGGGTCAACGCCCGACGCGCGCACCGGCGAGCAGACCGAGCCCCGCGGTACCCACGAGCGCGACGATCAGTGACAGTGCCGACGCAGCGTTGTAGTCACCGGCTTGTTGCAGGTTGAAGATGGATACGCCGAGGGTCTGTGTTCCCGGAGCGACGAGCAGCACCGACATCGTCAGCTCACGCACCGCGGTCAGCGCGACGAGGAGTCCGCCGGTCATCGCTGCCGGGACGGTCATCGCCCACGGCACGTCACGCAAAGCTCGCAGTCGCGATGCACCTGACGATCGCGCGGCCTCCTCGAGTGCTAGGGACGTCGTCGACAACGGCGCCCGCACCGCCTGCACCACTATCGCCAGGAACGCGGTGACATATGCGCATAGGATCACCCAGCGGGTGTCGAACAGGCCGGTGTAGCGGCCGACGATGAGCCAGCCCACCGCGATCACCAGACCGGGGATCGCCTGCGGCAACATCGCCATCAGGTCGAGTCCGGCGTTGTCCCTGGAATCTGTGCGGGTGGTCAGTACACCGAGCATGAGGCCGACCACGGTACAGACTGCAGCTGCCCCGGTAGCGAGGAGCACCGAATTCTGGATACCGACCAGAGTGCCGGGCGCGGTCAACGCTCCGACGATGCTGTCGAGGGTGAGATTCTCCCACGTCAACGGCACACCAGGTGCCGGCAGCAGGGCCTGGGTGGCCAGCGCGAGGATCGGCAGGACCGTCGAACCGAGACCGAGTATCCATGCGAGGACCCCAACCGGAATCCTCTTGGTGTCCAACGAGATCGGTTGGGGCTCCGTCACCGGGCCGTCGAGCTGCCGGCCGCGGCGGGCGAGTCGACGATCGGCGGACACAGCCGCGACCGCGAGAAGCAGCAACGCGACACCGATCGTGGAAACCACCTCGAGCGGACGATCGGCCGTGCCGGACTGGATGTAGCGGTAGACCATCGTCGACAAGGTCACGTATCGCTGCGGCAACCCGACCAGGGCGGGGATACCGAAGTCCGCGAGATTCGACACGGCGGTGAGAGTGAACGCGGCCAGCAGGGCGGGGCGCAGCAGCGGCACAGTGACGGTCCGCATCGCACGCCACGGACCGGCCCCGCCGATCCGCGCCACCTGCTCGAGATCGCCGGGCAGCTTCCGCAATGCTGCCGCGATGATCAGATACGCCATCGGATACGAATGCACCGTCAGCAGGAAGATCACACCGTCGCCGCCGTAGATGTTCCACAGCACATCCCCGAATCGTTCGGTCCAGAACCGGTTGATCATGCCGCTCTGCCCGAGCAGACCGGTCCACGCGATCGCCCCGACGAACGGAGGAATCAGCAAGGGCGACAGAAGGATCAACCGTAGGGCTGCGCGTCCGGGAAGGTCGGTGCGATCGAGAAGCAACGCCATTGCCGTGCCGAGGAGCACCGCGAACACTGCCGACAGGCCGGCCGACACGACACTGTTGACCGCCGCGGTCGCGATGTCGTCGTCGATGAGACGTTGCACGTGGCGACCGCTTGCGCCGAGCGAGACAACCGTGGCCAGCGGCGCAATGATCAGAGCGGCGACGAACACCCACAGTGCGACACGCACCGGGGTGACTGCGTCCACGCTGCCGGGGACACGCCTACGCCGCCGGGACTGCATCCCAGCGGCGACAGCGTGGACCTCAGCCGACAAGTTCGTTGAACGTGACAACCGCCTCGTCCTGCGAATCGGTGATCACCTGCAGGTCCGGGGTCAGCAGTGCCAGTTCCGACATGGCCGGGGCACCGTCCGGTGTACCGACGTCGTCGCGAACCGGCAGATACGACTGCTCGACCGCAAGTTCCTGACCTTCGCGGCTCACGAGGAAGTCGACGAACTTCTGCGCGGCCTCGGTGCTGTCGGAATCGGCGAAGATGCCCACCGGTTGCGACACGTACGGCACACCGTCGGTGGGATAGCGCAACGCGATCGGCGACCCCTTCGCCGCGAGCTCACGGACCAGGTAGTCGACGACGATGCCGACGGGCTGTGTGCCGGCCGCGACGGCCTGTCCGACCGGGCCGTTGCTCTCGGCGATCACCGGCTCGTTGGCCGCGAGGCCCTCGAGCCACGCCTCGCCGAGCTCAGGGGTGTTCAACCACACCGCGGCGTTGTAGGCGGCGGCTCCGGACACATCCGGATTCGGCATGGTGATCTGGCCCAGATACTGCGGATCCGTGAGGTCCTGCCAAGACGTGGGTGGCGCATCCACCGCGCCGGTGTTGTAGGCGATCACGGTGGGGATGATGCGGGTGCCGACGTAGAACCCCTCCGGATCCACGACATCGGGATCGAGTGCATCGGCGCCTGTCGGCGTGTACTGCTGTAGCAGTCCGTCGGACTTGTAGCTCTCGAAGGTCGGGGCGTCGGCGGCGAGCAGGACATCCGCCGCGATCGCGCCGGTGGCGCGCTCGGCCTCGATCCGTGCGGTCAGATCGCCGGTACCGGCGCGGAACACCTCGACGTCGATGTCGGGATTCTGCTCGTTGAACGCGGCGACCAGTTCGTCGATCTTCGCCTGCGGCTCCGAGGTATAGACCCTCAATGAGGTGGATTCGTTGGATTCTGTTGCCGAAGAGGTGGATTCGTCCGACGTGCCAGGCTCGGAACAGGCCGCCAGAGCAACAGTCAGGGCGGTAGCGACAGCAAGACCGGAGACGCGACGGCGCAGGGCAGAACCGGGGTTTCGCAATTTATGTGTCATAGCGACGCGAATGATCTGCGATCGGTGTTGCCCGAAGGCACCGTGCACGCGAATCCGAGACGTCCCGAAAGTGAACTTTCGACTATTCCACGACGATCCGCGCGGCGGTTACCGGTGGCGGTCCAGCGCGCCGAGGGTTGCTGCCACCGCTCCGATACGGGCAAGTCGTACCGCCGACCACAAGGGACGCAGTGCATCCTCGCGGGCGGCGGCTGCGGACGCCGAACCAGCCTGTCGGCCCTTGCCTGCGGACGCGACCGTCAGGATCGCCGCGACCTGGTCTGCGGATTCAAGAATCCGCACTGCCCGTGGCGGCAGAACCTCCGGATACCGGTGTCGCGCGTACTCGGCGACCTGCTCGGCGATCGCGGCTCGAGGATCGGCGTGTCGGCCGTTGGTGTCCACGGTCTGGATTCTTGTCAGGGTCGCCGCAGCGTCGCGTACCGCTTCCTTCATCGTGAACTCGGCCTCGCCGAGACCGGGCGGTGTAGGCGGCTCGGGGAGCATCGGAAGCGCGAAAACCTTCCAGTGCAACACATCCGGACCTTCCACGGTCGGGACGAGTCCGAGGCCTTGCGTGCCGGGTGCGCCCACCAGCACGCCCTCACCGGCAGCGAGTGCCGCTGCCGCGAATTCGGTGCCCACGGGCAGTCCGTGCACATCACCGGCCGCTGGGAGCACCAACCGGATACCCGCGCTACCGGCAGGGTCGGCGCGGCGGATCGCCGTGAGCAATCCTGCCGCACCGTCCACTGGTCGGGTTCCACGCAACCCTGCGGGCGCCGCGGCGTCCTCGTCGTGGGCGGCGACCAGATGCATCGGGGCCCACTCGAGCAGGGCGTCGATCACATCGTCGGCGGCAGCGTGGCCGGACAGCCACGAACCCGTCCACACGGCCACAGTCAGACTGGGAGAACTCACCGGACGAGCATAGAGCGGTCCGCCGACAGCGTCCGGTCCATGTCGCGGGGTTCGGCGTGGCGCCCGCGGGCCCTCGACGCTCTGTCCTAACGTGGTCGGGCGTGAGCCCTCGAGACATGTACGGTGCCGACATCTATGCCGGGCACGGCCGCACGAAGAAGAAGCCCATTCCGGAACTCGAAGCCGAAAAAGACCTGGTGGTCGAAGACGCTGCGTCCGGATGGTGTGGGGCGGTGATCGGGTTCGAACGCACCTACGACGGTGACTTCGTCCGGCTCGAGGACGCAGGGGGGCGAACACGTCTGTTCGCGATGCGCCCGGCGGCGTTCCTCGTCGACGGTGCTCCGGTGACGTTGACGCGTCCGAAGCCACGCGCCGCAGCGACACCGACCCGGTCGGCGTCGGGGTCGGTGCGGGTCGAGGGGCTTCGCGCCCGGGTGGCGCGCGGTAGCCGCATCTGGGTGGAGGGCGTGCACGATGCGGCGCTCGTCGAGCGTGTGTGGGGCCACGACCTGCGCGTCGAAGGCGTGGTCGTCGAGCAGCTCGAGGGCCTCGACAATCTCGGAGCGCGGCTCGCCGAATTCCGGCCGGGTCCCGGGCGTCGCGTCGGGGTGCTGGCCGATCACCTGGTCGCCGGGTCGAAGGAGGAAAGGCTCACCCAGAATCTGGGCCCGTACGTGATGGTGACCGGACATCCCTTCATCGACGTCTGGGAAGCCGTTCGGCCGGCCGTATTGGGGATCGATGCGTGGCCGAAGATCCCCCGCGGTCAGGACTGGAAGACCGGGGTGTGCCTCGAGTTGGGTTGGGGTTCACCGCAGGATGGATGGCGCCGCGTCTACGGTGCTGTGTCGGGGTTCCGGGACCTCGAATCACCGCTGCTCGGCGCAGTGGAACGATTGGTGGATTTCGTCACCGAAACCGAGAACACCTGACGAGCGCATCGGTCGGACCGCTGATCTGCGAATCTGCGCCGGTTGTCCGGATTGTGTCAGGATGGGCATGTGACGGCATTGATTTGGCTCATCGCCGGTGTCGCCTTGGCAGCCGGCGAGGCATTGACCGGCGATTTCGTCCTGCTGATGTTGGGCGGGGCAGCGCTGGCCACTGCCGGTGTCGCTGCCGTCACCGATCTGCCTGTGTGGTTCGACGCCTTGGTATTCGCGATTGCGTCGCTCGTTCTGCTGTTGGGGGTGCGTCCGCCGTTGCGGCGTCGCTACGCACAACCACCGGCGCTGACAACGGGAATCGATGCGCTGCCGGGCAAGCACGCGCTGGTGCTCGAGTCGGTCGATGCGCATTCGGGTCAGGTCAAGATCGACGGTGACGTCTGGACAGCGCGACCGCTGGACGAGACCGAATCGTACGAAGCCGGAACAACCGTGACCGTGATGGAGATCGACGGCGCAACCGCTGTCGTGTGGAGGGGTCCGTAGATGGAAGCATTGATAGTGCTCGCCGTACTGGTGGCACTGGTAGTGATCGTGGTGATCAGGTCGGTGGCTCTGGTGCCGCAGGCCGAGGCCGCGGTGATCGAACGACTCGGCCGGTATTTCCGCACGGCGTCGGGACAGTTGACGTTCCTGGTGCCGTTCGTGGACAGGATCCGCGCGAAGGTGGATCTGCGCGAACGCGTCGTGTCGTTCCCACCGCAGCCGGTGATCACCCAGGACAACCTGACCTTGAGTATCGATACGGTGGTGTACTTCCAGGTCACCAACCCGCAGGCAGCGGTCTACGAGATCAGCAACTACATCGCCGCCGTCGAACAGCTCACCGTGACCACGCTGCGCAATGTCGTCGGCGGTATGACGCTCGAGGAAACCCTGACATCGAGGGACTCGATCAACGGGCAGCTCCGCGGAGTACTGGACGAGGCCACCGGACGGTGGGGTCTGCGGGTGGCTCGCGTCGAACTGAAGAGCATCGATCCGCCGCCCTCGATCCAGGAGTCGATGGAGAAGCAGATGAAGGCGGATCGCGAGAAGCGCGCGATGATCCTCACCGCCGAGGGGCACCGCGAATCCGCGATCAAGACCGCCGAAGGCGACAAGCAATCCCGCATTCTGTCGGCGGAAGGCGCCAAGCAGGGGGCGATCCTCGAAGCGGAGGCCGATCGGCAGTCGCGGATCCTGCGTGCGCAGGGTGATCGGGCTGCCAGCTACTTGGAGGCCCAGGGTCAGGCGAAGGCGATCGAGAAGGTGTTCGCGGCGATCAAGGCGGGCAAACCGACACCGGAACTGCTCGCTTACCAATACCTGCAGACGCTGCCGGAGATGGCGCAGGGCGACGCGAACAAGGTATGGCTGTTGCCCAGCGATTTCGGGGATGCCCTCAAGGGGTTCGCGAAGAACCTCGGCGCGCCGGGCGACGATGGGGTGTTCCGATTCGAGCCGAGCCCGGTCGAGGAGGACCTGCAGCGCCCGGAGGACGACTCGGCGGAGGTCGAGGACTGGTTCACCACCAAGAGCGACCCGGCCGTGGCGAAGGCCGTCGCCGAAGCCGAGGCCGTCGCGCGCAAGCCTGTCGATCCCGCAGTGCCCGCTTCGGCTGCGCAGGCTCTGCCGCCGTCGCAGCCTGCGCAGGGCGGATGGATGCCCACCGGCGCACCCGAACAGGCGGCAGACCCTCAGCAGCAGAATCCGCCCCAGTAGTAAGGTATTTCTGCTCGTACTCGTCGCGGCCCGCACATCCGATGTGCGGGCCGCGACGCTGTCATCTCGTGTTCAGCGCGGATACTCCCTTGTTCACGAGGGAGTAGAAGCGCTGTCCTCCTTTCGAGGAGTGTGATTGTGGCGGGGAACGTGTCGGTGGGTCCCGTTATGGTGCCGGGCATGGCGACTGAGGTGGTGCGTTACAAGTACCGGCTGCGGCCGGGTGCGCTCGCCGAACGTGCTCTGATGCAGGAGTGGCATCGCTGCCGGTTCCTGTGGAACGAATCCGTCCACCAATTCACAACCGGTCGGAACCCGAGCTTCGCGAAACTCAGCACGCTGTTGACCGAGACCCGGGCTCGTTCGTCGTGGCTGCAAGGCGGCTCCCAGGTCGCGTAGCAGCAGATGCTCCGCGCCTACGCGCAAGCGTTGGATGCCTCGTTCACCGTCAAAGGTCGTGGTCGTCCCTGCTTCAAGGCGCGGAAGAAGAGTTTGCCGTCGCTCGAATGTACCGGACGAGGTTTCCGGATCCGCGATGAGTAGCTGGTGCTGCCCAAAGGTGTGTCGATGCTGAGCGGGCCCGTGCACAGGCCGCGAAGGTGCACAAGAAAGCGGCCCGGCAGAACCGGCACGATGGGAGTGTCTGGGCCGAGCGGGTTGTCGATGGGCATCAGTTGTTGGCGGTGGAGGATTTCACGCCGAAGTTTCTGGCGAAGCTGTGGCGGAGCGTGGCCACACCGGTGTCGACGACGTAAGTCACTGGGGTCTGCTTCCTTCGGGTGGTGGTTCGGGTGCGGTCTGAGTTGGGAATCTCCTGTCCTCAGGCAGGCGAGACGTTAAACCACGGGTGCGATCTGTGAGGCGGGGTCCGTGGTGCGGCGCCGGCGACCGGCGACGAGGGGCAGCGTCATCGCTGCGATGATCATTCCTGCTCCGAGGGTGGCGACCAGCGAGATGGATTCGCCGAAGGCGAGGGCACCGAGGATCAGCGCGACCACAACCTCGAGATACGACAGACCCGAAAGTTCCGCCGCTCGCAGGTGCTTGCCTGCGACAACCAGCAGGCCCAGGGCGAGCAGGCCGCAGACGACGAAGAAGCCGGCGGCCCACCCCCAGTTGGTGGCGGTCATGCCCGTCACATCAGGGCGCGTGACCACGACCATCGCCGCGGTGGCCACGGCGCCGAAGGCGAAATTCCAGAAGCTGCGGACGTCGGCAGGCATGTCGGAGCGGTACCGGTAGCAGAGCAGGGCCAGGCCGTAGAAGATGCCCGATGCGACGCCGAGCGCTGTTCCCAGGGTCTCCTGATCGGACCGCGCCGTCGAGTTACCGCCGATCAGTCCGGCGGCCAGCAGCATCCCGGCGAACGCGGTCGCCAGCGACAACGCGTCCAGACGCGTGATCGACTCTTTGAGAAGGACCCTGGCCAGCACCGTTGCGATGAGCGGACCGAGGTAGTGCAGAACCACCGCCCGCGACAGGTCGGTGAGCAGGGTGGACGACAGGTAGGTGGCCAGCGACAGACCGAGGAACACACCGCCGAGGACGATCGACGGGGACAACCGCGTGCGGCGGATCGCGCCGAGCCGTCGGGAGAGGACGATCAGGAGCAGCATCCCCACGGTTCCGACGAGCATCCGCCCCAGCGTCAGTGCCTCGCCGAGCGTCGCGCCGGGTGGGGTGGCCATACGACCGAACAGCCCGGCGGCGCCCATGGCGGTCGCGGAGGTGACGACGGCTGCGATGCCGAGACGTCGATTCGGATGTGGCCGCGAAGACGGGGGAGTGGTCGACGGCGCGACGGGAGCGGGAACAGGCTGGACGCGCGTGGGCGCGCCGACGGTCAGCGACAAGGAACTTCCTCCGGACAGGGTGCATTACGCACCAGCGGTAGTGGTTCCCCGCTCTGTCATCGGACCTGAGAGCTTTCACGAATCCGTCAGGACTCGCCTACACCGTCGGTGAGCCCCGAAAGGGCTGCTTTCCAGAGTTGCCTCGCGTGCGGCGGTCTGTGGGCCTGAGAGATTCCCGGGTGGTTGCTCCTTCGGCGCCCGCAGACGCGGGACTCTCCCGCCGCAGTTCCTTGGCATATTCAGTTGCGCCCGCAATTGTGCCAGCCGGGCCGCGAGCATGGGCACTCAGGTGATCAAGGCGTGGCCGACCCCACACGCTGCGGCGGCCCACAGCACACTTGTGGACGTGCCGATGATGAATTGCTCGGATGCCTGCAGTTCGCGCAGTTCCGGATATCTGGCCAGGCCTTTGACCGCCATGATGATGGCGATCCCTTCCGGCCACCCGGCCAGGATCGATGCGGCGACCGCGCCGCGTTCGAGGACGCCGATGACCCGGCCGCCGCGCAGCGGTCCCGGCGGGGGTGTTGGTGTCGGTCCCGCGTCGGGTTGCCGACGGGCGATCCGGAACGCGACGAGTACGGCCGGGCCGCCGCCGGTGATGGCGACGAGGGTGGTGAGGGTGAGCGTCGCCCCGAGCGCGAAGCCCTGAGCGGGGTCGGTGGCGGCGGCGGTCAGGGCCGCGATACCGAGTGCGATCCCGGTGACCGCCGCACCGATCCACACCGGAAGACGCGGAATCAGCGACAGTGCCGGCGCGACTGCGGCGACAGCGAGGAGGACCAGGGAGGCGACGGTCAACGGTCGGCCCTTTCGAGAAGTCGGCGCAGGAGGGCGCGGCCCGCGAACTCTGCCTGCCACCCGGCGGTGAGCAACCGCTGGGACACGGCCTGTTTGCTGATGCCGAGTTCGTCGGCGATCTCGGCTTGGGACCGTCCGGCGCGGGCAAGCGCGACGGCTTCGACACCCTGATCGGTGCGGCGGAGCACGATCGTCGCGAGCATGGTCAGGGCGGCATCGACGTCGGATGCGGAATCGGTGTCGGCACCGTCCGCAGCGATGCGGCCGGGCACGTTCTTGGCCTTCTCGACGGCGGTGCGGGCGTGCTCGAATGCGGGACCGCGACCGGCGCGGGTCTGGGCGGGCAGCGGTGTCTCGACGGGGCCGATCCCGATGCCGATGCTCCAGTTGTCCCGGTCGAGGAGATTCAAGACGAGATCGATGACGGTGCCGGAGTCGTCGGAGACGGCCTGGACTTCGTCGCCGGCGGTGCGTTCGAACTTGCGGAGCAGGGGCGCGTCGCGGAGTTCGTCGAGCAGATCGGCGACGCGGTCGATGTCGCGACGGCTGCCGCGTTGATCGACTGTCAGCACGTACATGGATCAAGGATGGAGCCTTGAATGTTGAAAATCAAGCCTTCAGGCTTGCCTTGTTTTCGTCCGGGTCGATGATGGCATCGAGTGCCGACCCTGCAGGCTGAGGCAGGCGCGCCTCGAGGAGGAGCCCGCCGACGCCGAGCGCGATACAGATCGCGGTCGTCACCATCAGTGCAGGACTCGACTCTCCGGTGAGCGCATCACCGAGAAGCACCACGGCGACGGTGCCCGGCAGGATCCCGACGATGGTCGCGAGGGTGTAGGGGACCAGGCGCACCGCCGACACGGCACAACAACAGTTCACGACGAAGAACGGCGCCGCGGCGATCAGTCGCAGCGACCCGACCGCGAGCCAGCCGCGTCGTGCGAGGCGCAGATCGACGGCCTTCGCCGCGGGATGCGTCAGATACGACGCCACGACGCCTCGTCCCAGCGCTCGTACCAGCACGAACGCGAGAACCGCGCTGACGGCGGTCGCTGCGCTCGTGACCGCAATCCCGACCGCGGGACCGAACAGCACACCGGCACTGAGGGTGAACACCGTGCGTGGAACCGGGGTGATCGTCACAAGTGAGTGGACGGCGAAGAAGATCAAAACCAGTAGGGGGCCGTCGACCGATTCCGACCACTCCCGGATCTGCCCGATCGATGGATGGGGAAGCAGCAGTGCCGCCGCCGCAAAGGCCGCGAGAAGTACGAGGATGCCGATGACCCTGCGGTCCCTGAGAATCCTCATCACGGGGGGTCAGCCTACCTGCAGTGGTCGGCACGCACTTGGCACGCAGAGATACGGACTGCAGGATCACGCAACCACGTTCTGCGTGGTTATCGATCGCTAGCGAAATTGTGGTGATCCCCACGATTCTTCACCGGAGTGTGCGGCTAGCATCACAACGACATCGGCTTAATGTTTTGCGAGGCGCCACGCCCCGTCGGCCCACCCCGGCCGCCCGAGAGCCTGCCCACCCGCAGTAGGAGGAAATCGCACGTGTCATTAGCAGCAGAGGCCGAGGACGCCGCGCGCGCATACGCGCAGTGGCAGCAAGCGGTCGCGGGCGTACTGGCCAAGTCGCGCCGCGTCGATCCGGCAGAACTCGGCCCGGAGCCGCAGCGCCTGCTCGAGACCACAACGTACGACGACGTGACGGTTGCCCCGCTCTACAGCGGCCGCGACGAACGCCCGGAGGCCCCCCTGCCCGGGCAGTTCCCGTACACCCGGGGCGGCTCGTCCACCCGCGACGTCAACGCCGGTTGGCTGGTCAGTGCCCGCTTCGACGGAACCGACGCCAAGAACCTCAACGAGCGCATCCTCGACTCCCTCGAGAACGGCGTCAGCGCACTGTGGCTGCAGGTAGGCGACGGCGCACTGCCCGTCGACGGACTGTCCACGGCACTCGAGAAGGTGCTCGTCGACCTCGCACCCATCAGTCTCGACGCAGGCAGCGACCTTGCTGCCGCCACCGAGGCCCTGTACACGGTGCTCGACGCACGCACCGACGTCGCCGACCGCGCAGCCGTGCGTATCGCGCTCGGCGCCGCACCGCTGACCAGCGCCTTCTCTGGTCGCGCCGACATTCCCGTCGACGAGGCCGTTGCACTCGCCACCGAGGCAGCAGAGCGCGTCGAGACGGTCCGTGCCTTCACCGTCGACGGCACCGCATTCCACAACTCCGGCGCCTCCGACGCCGAGGAACTCGGCGCGGCCATCGCCGTCGGCATCGAGTACGTCCGCGTGCTCGTCGCTGCCGGACTGTCCGCCGAACGGGCCCTCGGCCAGATCGAGTTCCGGTTCGCAGCCTCCGACGACCAGTTCCAGACCATCGCGAAGTTCCGCGCAGCTCGTCAGCTGTGGGCGCGTGTCGCCCAGGTCGCCGGAGCGAGCGACGCCGGAAACGCACCGCAGCACGCGGTGACCTCCGCCGCCATGATGGCCCAGCGCGACCCGTGGGTGAACATGCTCCGCACCACCCTTGCTGCGTTCGGTGCCGGAGTCGGTGGCGCCGACGCCGTCACCGTCCTGCCGTTCGATGCCGCGCTCCCTGCCGGTGCCGTCGGCGTGTCCGAGGCGTTCTCCGCGCGCATCGCCCGCAACACCAACCTGCTCCTGCTCGAGGAATCCAACCTCGGCCGTGTCCTCGACCCGGGCGCCGGATCCTGGTACATCGAGGACCTGACAGCGCAGGTCGCGGTCAAGTCGTGGGAGTTCTTCCAGCAGATCGAGGCAGCCGGCGGCTACCGCGCGGCGCTCGACGCCGGGCTGGTCTCCGAGCGCATCGCCACGACCCGCGCCCGCCGCGAGTCCGACATCGCGCACCGCAAGACCTCTGTCACCGGCATCAACGAGTTCCCGAACCTCGGCGAGGCCCCCCTGCCGGCCGGTGTCGCCGACTCGGGTACCTTCGCAGCGCGTTACGCAGCACCGTTCGAGGCGCTGCGCGACCGTTCCGACGTCTACCTCGCCGTGCACGGCTCCCGGCCCAGGGTGCTGCTGGCACCTCTCGGACCGGTCGCCGAGCACAACGTGCGCACCACCTTCGCCAGCAACCTGCTCGCAGCCGGTGGCATCGAGGCATTCAACCCCGGACCGGTGGATCCGAGCGACGACACCCTCGCCACCGCGGTCCGCGACTCCGGCGCCACCGTCGCCGTGCTGTGCGGCACCGATGCCCGCTACGGCGAGCACGTCGGCACTGCCACCGCGGCGCTGCGCGCAGCCGGAATCACCACCGTGCTGCTCGCCGGCCCGGAGAAGGCCGTGGGTGACGCGCAGGGCGACAACCGCCCGGACGGTTACCTCACCGCGCGTATCGACGCGGTCGCCGCACTGACCGATCTTCTGAACACCCTGGGAGCGTAAGTGAGCATCCAACCCGAGATCGGCAGCTTCGCCGATGTCCCGCTGACAGATCCGGATTCCCCGGAACCCGCTGCTCCCACTGCGGAGCAGACCGCCGCACTCGTCGACTCCGTTGCGTCCGCGAACAACTACACCGTCGACGACGTCGTGTGGAACACCCCCGAGGGCATCGATGTCAAGCCGGTCTACACCAAGGCCGACCGCGACGCCATCGCCGCCGAGGGCTACCCGCTCGGCAGCTACCCGGGAATCGCGCCGTTCGTGCGGGGCCCGTACCCGACGATGTACGTCAACCAGCCGTGGACCATCCGCCAATACGCGGGTTTCTCGACGGCAGCCGAATCCAACGCCTTCTACCGTCGCAACCTCGCGGCCGGTCAGAAGGGGCTGTCGGTGGCCTTCGACCTCGCGACGCACCGCGGCTACGACTCCGATCACCCGCGCGTCCAGGGTGACGTCGGTATGGCCGGTGTCGCCATCGACTCGATCCTCGACATGCGTCAGCTCTTCGACGGCATCGACCTGTCGAAGGTGTCGGTGTCGATGACGATGAACGGCGCGGTGCTGCCGATCCTCGCGCTGTACGTCGTGGCTGCGGAAGAACAGGGCGTCACCCCCGAGCAGCTGGCCGGAACCATTCAGAACGATATTCTGAAAGAGTTCATGGTCCGCAACACCTACATCTACCCGCCGAAGCCCTCGATGCGGATCATCTCCGACATCTTTGCGTACACCAGCACGAAGATGCCGAAGTTCAACTCGATCTCCATCTCGGGCTACCACATCCAGGAGGCCGGAGCCACGGCCGATCTGGAGCTGGCCTACACCCTGGCCGACGGTGTCGAGTACATCCGCGCCGGTCTCGACGCGGGCATGGAAATCGACAAGTTCGCACCGCGCCTGTCGTTCTTCTGGGCCATCGGCATGAACTTCTTCATGGAGGTCGCCAAGCTCCGCGCCGGCCGGCTCCTGTGGGCCGAACTCGTCGAGAAGTTCGATCCGAAGAACGCGAAGTCGCTCTCCCTGCGCACCCACTCGCAGACCTCCGGCTGGTCGCTCACCGCACAGGACGTGTTCAACAACGTCGGACGAACCTGCGTCGAGGCGATGGCCGCGACCCAGGGGCACACCCAGTCGCTGCACACCAATGCGCTCGACGAGGCGATCGCGCTGCCGACCGACTTCTCGGCCCGCATCGCGCGCAACACCCAGCTGCTGCTGCAGCAGGAGTCCGGTACTACCCGGCCCATCGACCCGTGGGGCGGCTCGCACTACGTCGAGTGGCTCACCCACGAACTCGCCAACCGGGCCCGCGCGCACATCGCGGAGGTCGAGGAGGCCGGCGGTATGGCGCAGGCCATCTCCGAAGGCATCCCGAAGTTGCGGATCGAGGAAGCAGCTGCGCGTACCCAGGCGCGCATCGACTCCGGCCGTCAGCCGCTGATCGGTGTCAACAAGTACGTACCTGCCGAGCCCGACAGCATCGAGGTTCTCAAGGTCGAGAACTCCAAGGTGCGCGCCGAGCAGCTCGCCAAGCTCGAGCAGCTCCGCGGCGACCGTGACGAGGCCGCCACCCAGGCTGCTCTCGAGGAGCTGACCCGAGCTGCCGCAGCCACCGAAGGTGGCATCGAGAACAACCTGTTGGCGCTCGCGATCGATGCGGCACGCGCGAAGGCGACCGTCGGAGAGATCTCCGACGCTCTGGAGAAGGTCTACGGTCGGCACCAGGCCGAGATCCGCACGATCAGCGGCGTCTACCGCGACGAAGCTGGGGAGGCGAGCAATATTTCCACGACCATCGCACTCGTCGAGAAGTTCGCGGAGGAAGAGGGACGTCGTCCCCGTATCCTCGTCGCGAAGATGGGCCAGGACGGCCACGATCGCGGACAGAAGGTGATCTCCACGGCGTTCGCCGACCTCGGATTCGACGTCGACGTCGGACCGCTGTTCCAGACCCCCGAGGAGGTCGCCCGGCAGGCGGCCGACAACGACGTGCACGTCATCGGCGTGTCGTCGTTGGCCGCGGGACACCTCACGTTGGTGCCCGCGCTCAAGCAGGCGCTTGCGGAGGTGGGGCGCGAGGACATCATGATCGTGGTCGGCGGCGTCATCCCGCCCGGTGACTTCGACGAGCTGTACGAAGCCGGTGCTGCGGCGATCTTCCCGCCCGGCACCGTCATCGCCGACGCCGCGGCCGGCTTGCTCACCAAGCTGGCCGACCAGCTCGGACACTCCCTCGCGAGCTGACATGAGTGACACCTCGATCGGGAATACCGCGACGCGCCGGCGTCCGGTCGACCTCGACGCCCTCGCGGAATCGGTACTCGCCAACGAGCGCGCCGGACTCGCGAAGGCGATCACCCTGATCGAATCGACTCGCGACGACCATCGGGAGCAGGCGCAGCAGCTGCTGCTGCGCCTGCTCCCGCGCGCGGGCGGTGCGATCAGGGTCGGTATCACCGGCGTCCCCGGGGTCGGGAAGTCGACGTTCATCGACTCGCTCGGTATGTACCTGCTCGGTAAGGGACACCGGGTCGCGGTGCTCGCCGTCGACCCCTCGTCGACCCGTACCGGCGGCTCGATCCTGGGCGACAAGACCAGGATGGCCCGGTTGTCCGGGGAGCAGGACGCCTTCATCCGGCCATCGCCCACCGCCGGCACCCTCGGCGGTGTCGCCAAGGCGACCCGCGAGACGATGGTGCTGCTCGAGGCGGCCGGGTTCGACGTGATCCTGGTCGAGACCGTCGGTGTCGGGCAGTCGGAGGTCACCGTCGCGAACATGGTGGACTGCTTCTGTTTTCTCACGCTCGCCCGCACCGGCGACCAGTTGCAGGGCATCAAGAAGGGCGTGCTCGAGCTCGCTGATCTCGTCGCGGTGAACAAGGCGGACGGCAACCACGAGCGCGACGCGCGTGTCGCTGCGCGCGAACTGTCCGGCGCGATGCGCATGGTGCATCCGCACGACGCGTTGTGGAAGCCGCCGGTGATCACCATGAGCGGTCTCGAAGGCCTGGGGCTGGATACGTTCTGGGACACCGTCCTCGAGCACAAGAGAGTGCTCACCGAGGCCGGGCAGTTCGACGAGAACCGCAGTCGCCAACAGGTCGACTGGACGTGGACGATGGTGCACGACCAACTGCTCCGGCGACTCGAAGGCAATCCGCGTGTCAAGGCGATCCGCGGTGACGTCGAGGCCGGAGTGCGCGACGGGTCGCTCACCGCGGCCATCGGTGCGCGGCAGATCCTCGATGCTTTCGACGATGTCGACGACGGCGGCGCCGAGAACGAGGGTCCCGCTCGGTGACCCAGGGCATCGCTGCGCGGATCGCGTTCGCCGGTTTCGGTGTACTCGCCGCGGTGCATCTGATCGCCCAGCTGATCGACCCCGAGGCAATGTCGGTCGACGCCACTCAATGGCTGCTCATGCCGGTGCTGGCGGCCGCGCTCGTGCTCGGCACGACCGCGCCCCGATCACGGCTCGTCGAGCTGACGCTGGTGGCGTTGACCTTCTCCTGGCTCGGCGACACTGCACCCGACCTGTTCGACGGTGACACCTCGTTCCTGGTGCTTGTCGGATTCTTCCTGTGTGCGCAGGTGACCTACATCGCGGCGTTTCTGCCGTATCGGGCCGAGAGCGTGCTGCACACCAGGCGGTGGGTACTCGCGGTCTTCGCGGTCGCTGTCATCGCCCTGGTGGCGGTGTGCGCTCCGGGCGCGGGTGTGCTGCTGATCCCCGTCGTGGTCTATGCGTTGTGTCTGGCCACGATGGCGGTTCTCGCCACCGGCGTCGGGCGCACCGTCGCGATCGGCGCGGTGATCTTCGTGGTCTCCGATTCGTTGATCGCATTGCGCGCGTTCGTCGAGGACTTCCCCCTGCCGCTGTCGGGGTTCTGGGTGATGCTCACCTACATCGCGGCGCAGGTACTCATCACACACGGCGTGATGACCCGGGGCCGGGCGGCCCGGGATGAGAACGCCGATCGGAGTGCGGCGAGCACACTCGAGTGACCCGAGACGAGAACGGGCGCGCTCACCATCTCGGTGATCGCGCCCGTGTCGTTCGAGACCGGTTGCTCAGAGGCCCAGAATCTCGGTGGCGGCAGCGACGGCGGCCGGTCCGTCCAAACTGGGGGAGTCGGCCCACTGCCCGCCGGTGATGGAGACGCGCACGTCCGGGAACTCGACGGTGGTGACAGTGATGCCGGCCGCGTCGGTGCCCATGTTCATCGTGTACGCGACGCCCCCCTTCGACTCGACGGCGCTGTCGGAGAGCACTTCGAGACCTGCGGTGCCGAGTACCGAGGTGTCCGACACGGCGCCGTTCCCGGTCTCGATCATGACCTCGACCGTGCGGATGTCGTCGAGGCTTGCGGCACTGGCGGGCGTCGACCAGGTGCAGTACACGCCGTAGTCGCTCGAGCCGTTGTTCGGATCGGCGTCGAGTCCTTCGATGTACTGTTCCACGGCCGGGGCAACGTCGTCGCAGCTCGAGAACTTCGCGAGGAGATCGGCGTCGAGCGTCTCGACGCTGACATCTCCGTCGGAGAATGTGGCATCGGCGGTCTCGGAGGCGCTGTCGCTCCCGGAGGCCGACGTGTCGTCGTCGGACGAGCAGGCACCGAGGGTGAGAGCGCAGGCAAGGATGGCAGGCAGAGCTGCAAGGCGGAGTCGATTCACGCGGCGAATGCTATCGGGTGCGGTGCGCCGTAATGATCTTGGTATGGGCGTTTTGTCCGGCCGGGGTACGTGCTAGATTTTTTGGCCCTGCGAGTCTTCCTGCAACGCTGTCGGGGTCGGAGCCTCGAGATTCTCGAGGCCGCCCGACGACTCGGCCGAAGTGAGTTTCGAACGCTTCCACGACACGATCAGCAGGGTGATCCAGCCGGCGATGAGCAGCACGTAGAGCAGCGTCGCGACGGTGCTGGACACCTCGAAGGTGTCGAATAACTTGTACAGGTTGGTCACGACGATGACGCCGCCGACCGCGGTCCCCAACAGTGTCGCCGGAACGCGGGAGACCAGCCATGCGGCCACCGGAGCGGCAAGCGCACCTCCGATCGCCAACCCCGCGACGATGAGCAGGTTGTCGAGCGACTCGCGTCCCAGACCGATGAGGAAGCCGATGCTCGCAGCGACCGCGACGAGGAACTCCGAGGCGCTGACCGAACCGATCACCGTGCGCGGTGCGGTCTTTCCGCGCGAAAGCAGTGTGCTGGTGGTGATAGGACCCCAACCGCCGCCGCCGCTCGCGTCGATGAAACCACCGAAGAATCCGAGAGGTGAGAGGAACTTCGCGGTGTGCGGCGATCTACGGGCATCGGCCACCGCCGGCGGGCGAACAGAGAAACGCAACGCCACGTACACACCGATGACCAGCAGGATCGTCGCCGTGACCGGCACGGCTGCTTCCGTGGACAGACCGGAGAGAACAGTGGCACCGAGAAACGCGCCGACCGCACCGGGTACACCGAGTCGCAGCACGACCTTCCAGTCGATGTTACGGAACCGCCAATGCGCAGCACCGGAGACCAGAGTGGTGCCGACCTCGGCCAGGTGGACGGCGGCACTCGCGTGCGCTGCGCCGACACCACTGAAGATCAGCAAGGTGGTGGCAGTGACACCGAACGCCATGCCGAGTGCGCCATCGACCAACTGGGCACCGGCACCGACCAACGTGAAGACGAGGAGATTGAGCATGCATCGCTCCGTGCGACTGGAAGGGACCTAGACGAACACGACGAGCGGTGCGACACCGCTCAGAAGGACATCCAGGAACAACACTCGCAGTCGAAGCACGCGCCACGACGGGTAGGCCAGAACGCCATCAGCGCAAGCCGAGCAGCCGGAGCCGTCTCGATGCTCGTCGCGTGCATGGTGCCCCATCTTCCGTCGGATACTTCGGTCGCCGGATGAGCGACCGATCGAGCATAACCCGCCGCCGATGTCGGATCCACGCCGGTGCGCGCAGTCAGGGTAGGCGGCGCGTCGAGATCTCGAAGCCCGCCGCTCGAAGCCGCTCGGTCAGCACGTCGCCGAACGCCACAGCGGGGGTGAGCACCCCACCACCGGCGTGCAGCGCAGAACCTCCGACGGCCAACGACAGCGCGGATTCGCTCAGCATCACCGCGGTCGCCTTGTACCCGGGATCGCCCTTCGCGGCGAACCGCGCCGTGTAGCGGGCGCCGGTCTCGGTGGTGGTGTACAGATCGACCGTGAAATACCCGCGTTCGCGGGTCTGCTCCGACGGGCCCTCACCGGGGGCGGGCAACACCTTATCGAGCAGGAACCTGGTCGGGCGGAACGACAGGCCCGCCACGAGGGCACCCAGCCCCGCGGCGACGGCCCCGGCGATCAGAGGTGACGCCACCGACGAGCCGACGTTCATCACCTCCCGATACCGGAACCGCGGCCCGTAGGTCCCCTCGGTGAGGGCGCTGCTGCGCCGCACCACCCGGGTGTTGACCGACGCCATCGCGAACGGCGCCTTCCATCCGGTGACCTCCGGAGCGATCGACTTGCCGTCGACCAGCGCGATATCGCTCTGCCGGCCGTGGTCGGGCTCCTGATCCCGGTCGGGTGACAACGAGTAGGGACTCGCCGCGATCTTCCGTGCCGTGCGATCGCCGCGGACCACATCGAGCTGGTTGCGCAGTGAATCGATCGTGCCACCGCTGACACCGCCGCGCATCGACGTCAGGATGTACGTGGTGTCGGTCAGTGCGCCGGCCCCGTCGGCGTCCGCGGCGCGCCGCAAGGCATGCACACCGAGATCGGACGGAACCGAATCGAACCCGCACCCGTGCACGATGCGGGCGCCGGTGCGGTGCGCGATGTCGTCGAACCGGTCGATGCTCTCGCGTTGGAACAAGACCTCACCGGTCAGGTCCACATAATCGGTACCTGCCTCGGCGCACGCCTGGACCAGCGGCAGACCGTACCGGGCATAGGGGCCGACCGTGGTGATCACCACGCGAGTCTCGGATGCCATCGCGGCCAGGGAGTCGGGATCGTCCGCATTTGCGATGATCAACGGCCACTCGGCGGCGGTGGGAGGAAGCGCCCCACGCACGGCTTCGAGTTTGTCGCGGGAACGACCGGCGAGTCCGACCGTCAGACCGGACGGAAGGTGGTGGGCGAGGTACTCGGCGGTGAGCCGGCCAACGAAGCCGGTAGCGCCGTAGACGACGACGTCGAGATGGCGTGAGGCAGTCATGCCGCCACCCTACTGTCGAGTAAGTCCAAGCGCGCCTTTTCTCACACGCGTGCGGCCGTGACGCACCCACAGCACCGACCACGACACCACGACACAGACCACGACACCCGCGCGAACCAACCCGAGTGCGGATTCGGGATAGATCACGCCGGTCAGATAATGCTCGATGAAGCCACCCGGGGGCAGCCCCGAGTCACCGGCCTTGTCCCGGGCCCAGTTCTCTGCCGACGTCAACGGGCAGTCGAACCCCACGATCACCGACCCGGCGCCCCACACCACTGCAAGCACATGGGTGATGATCGTGCGTGGCCACCGCCACGTGAGAAACCCGCCGAACGCGACGTAGAGCACGAACAGCAGATGGACGAACGCGGTGGCGTCGGCGAGCAGCCGGTAGACCATGCAACCAGCGTAAGCCGATCATTCGTCCTTCACGACGAGTACCGGAACAGCCGCTTCGATGATCATGCGCTGCAGCCCACGTTCGAGCAGGAACTTGCCGGTCGCGGTCCGGCCGCGGCTACCCACCACTGCCCTTTCGGCGCCGCTGCGCGCGAGCAATTCGACGAGTGTTCCGACCGAATCGCCGTCGTGGACATCGGTGAGTAGCTCCCAGTCGCCCTCGCCGAGAACTTCTCGGACAACGGCGTCCACCGCGTCACTCTCGGCGGGTTCGTCGAGAGGAGCCAGGACGACCAATTTCTGCCCGCGGTCGGCGGCCTCACGGGCACCGGCACGCAGGGCAGCGCGTCCCTCAGGGGTTTCGGCATGGACGACGGCGACAGACATGATGCTCCTATGCGCGGTGGGACAGTGGACCACTGTGTATCAGTATCGCGGCCCACACCGGTGAATCCGGAATCCGATCTGTGTGGAAGTGATCTCCGCCGGAGGTGTCGTGTCGGCCGGATCTCACCGGACCGGCTGTCACCAGGGTGCCGGCGCGTAGTCCTTGAGGAAGCACCCGTACAGATCGACGCCGGATTCACCCTGGACGATCGGGTCGTACACCCGCGCCGCGCCGTCGACCAGATCGAGCGGTGCGTGGAAGCCTTCCTCGGCCAGCCGAATCTTCGTGTGGTGAGGTCGTTCGTCGGTGATCCATCCCGTGTCGACGGCCGTCATGAGGATGCCATCGCTGAGAATTTCCTCGGCGCTCGTACGGGTGAGCATGTTGAGCGCAGCCTTCGCCATGTTGGTGTGCGGGTGCCCCGCGCCCTTGTATCGGCGGCCGGCGAACTGACCTTCCATCGCCGAGACATTGACGATGTACTTGCGACGCGCCCGTGACGAGGCCATCGACGGGCGCAGCCGGTCGACGAGGATGAACGGCGCCACCGAGTTGCACAACTGCACCTCGAGCAGCTCGAGTGGCTCGACCTCACCCACGGTCTGCACCCAGCTGTTGGTGTGCACCAGATCGGGAAGCAGACCACCGGCGTCGATCGCGATGCCCGCGGCGATCCGCTCGGGAGTCGCGGACCCGGCCACCATGGCCAGCGACGACACGGACTCCGCCGACAACGCACTGCCCGAGAGGCTCCCGGCGAGCGCGGCGGGATGCGCGTCCGACGGCTTGCCGAACGTGAGGACCTCCGGACGAGGTCCTGCCGGAAGGGCTGCGGACTCGGCCTCGGCGAGCGCCGAATAGGCACCGGGGGAGCGACGCACGGTCTGTGCCGCGTTGTTGATGAGGATATCCAACGGGCCCTGCGCCGCGACCTCGTCGGCGAGGGCGACGACCTGCGCCGGGTCGCGAAGATCGATACCGACCACCCGCAGGCGGTGGATCCAGTCGGCGCAGTCCTCCATCGCACTGAACCGACGGATCGCGTCGTTCGGGAAGCGGGTGGTGATCGTGGTGTGCGCGCCGTCACGCAGTAACCGCAGCGCGATGTACATGCCGATCTTGGCGCGGCCACCGGTGAGTAGTGCACGTCGACCGGTCAGGTCGGTGCGGGCGTCACGCTTGGCATGATTCGCGGCAGCACACTCCGGGCACAGCTGGTGGTAGAACGCGTCCACCTGTGTGTACTTGTTCTTGCAGACGTAGCAGCCACGCGGACGCAGCAGAGTTCCCGCGGTGGCATTGCGTGCGGACGAGGTGAGTGGAACACCGGCGGTCTCGTCGTCGATGCGCGTGGGGGAGCCGGTCGCGGTGGACTCGAGCACCTCGCGATCGGCGGCGGCCTTTCGGTCGCGTCGCTCGTTGCGGCGGCGCCGCTTGAACTTCTTGAACATGTGCCCGACGGCGCGCTGCACCGTGACCGCATCCGGGTGGTCGGCCGCGAGTCCGCCCGCCAGATCGAGTACGCGGAGGCAAGTGTCGAGTTCGGCGGGATCGATCCGCTCGGATCCGAGTGTGTCGGTGAGTGTCGCTGCAGTGTCGCTGTGGGGGTCCATGTGCCCTTTTCCGGTGTGTGGTGAAGCCCGATAATGGTACCGGGCGAGCGCGGACGTCCCGACGCTCGTGTCCTGAGGATCACTTCGGAGGGAAAGATGAGTTCGACCGCACCAGCGGAGACCGCCCGTGCCGAGAAGAAATTCGCCGACCTGCCGCCGTGGCAGCGAGCCCTCGTGCTCGTGCTCGCGAGCGTCCAGCTCTCACTCGCCGCGAGCGCCTGGGCCGATCTCGCGACGCGGCCCGCCGAGAAGGTCAACGGCAACAAGTTGAAGTGGGCGCTGATCATCGCCGTGAACTTCGTGGGGCCGATCAGCTATTTCCGCAAGGGCCGCCGCGACTGAGCGATCATCCCGATCCGACGAAGATGGCCCCGAACCTGAAACAGGTTCGGGGCCATCATGTTCGGAGTGTCCGAGGGGGGACTTGAACCCCCACGTCCGTTAATAGGACACTAGCACCTCAAGCTAGCGCGTCTGCCATTCCGCCACTCGGACCGGTGCCACACGGGCACGCGGTGAACTCCCGCTCTCGCGGGCGCTGTCGAAAACAGTAGCGCATGGATGCGCCGTTCCCCAATTCGCCTCCCCAGGTCGGCTACGGGGGCGCGTTCACCCCGCCCGTCATCGTGATCGACGATCATCCGAACAACGACGAAGGCCCCGAACCTGATCGGTTCGGGGCCTTCGTCGTCTGTCTCGACTCAGAGTGTCCGAGGGGGGACTTGAACCCCCACGTCCGTTAATAGGACACTAGCACCTCAAGCTAGCGCGTCTGCCATTCCGCCACTCGGACTTGATGCTCGCACCCGCTCCGGCGGGCGCTGTGAAAGATTAACGCACCACGCCCCAGCTCCCAAATCGCCACCCCCACCTGCAGTGATTCACAACGCCGTCGGTGGTAGACATGCAGGCATGGCCACCACGTCGAGCGCGCACCAACCGTCCCGAGCCGAAGCCGAGGTCGTCGACCTCGTCTCCCGGCTCATCCGCTTCGATACGTCGAATACCGGCGACCTCGCCACCACCCGCGGCGAGAAGGAATGTGCCGAATGGGTCGCGTCCCAACTGCAGGAGGTCGGATACGAGACCACCTACGTCGAATCCGGTGCACCCGGTCGTGGCAACCTGTTCGCCAGGCTCCCCGGTGCCGACCCCGACCGCGGTGCGCTGATGCTGCACGGCCACCTCGACGTGGTCCCCGCCGAACCCGCCGACTGGAGTGTGCACCCGTTCTCCGGCGCCGTCGAGGACGGCTATGTCTGGGGTCGTGGCGCCGTGGACATGAAAGACATGGTCGGGATGATGATCGCCGTTGCCCGACGCTTCAAAGCGGAGGGTATCGTCCCGCCCCGCGACCTCGTCTTCGCATTCCTCGCCGACGAAGAAGCCGGCGGAACCTACGGCTCCCAGTGGCTGGTCCGGCACCGCCCCGACCTGTTCGAGGGGATCACCGAGGCTGTGGGTGAGGTGGGCGGCTTCTCCCTGACCGTCCCGCGACCCGACGGCACCGAACGCCGGCTCTACATGGTCGAGACCGCAGAAAAGGGCCTCGGATGGATGCGTTTGACCGCGAAGGGACGCGCCGGACACGGATCGTTCCTCCACGAGGAGAATGCCGTCACGATCCTCGCGCAGGCCGTCGCGAGGTTGGGCACTCACACGTTTCCGCTCGTGGTCCCGGACTCTGTTGCCGAGTTTCTCGCCGCCGCGGGGGAGGAGACCGGACTGGACTTCGACCCCACCTCACCCGACCTCGAAGGCACTCTGGCGAAGCTCGGCTCGATCGCCAGAATTGTCGGCGCCACGCTGCGCGATACCGCCAACCCGACGATGCTCGATGCAGGTTACAAGGCGAACGTCATCCCGCAGACCGCCGAAGCGGTCGTCGATTGCCGGATCCTGCCCGGTCGCCTCGCCGAATTCGAACGCACCGTCGACGAACTGATCGGCCCCGACGTGACCCGCGAATGGATCACCAGCCTCGATTCCTACGAGACCACGTTCGACGGCGACCTCGTCGACGCGATGAACGCCGCTATCGAGGCGCACGACCCTCTCGGGCGCACGGTGCCGTACATGCTGTCGGGAGGCACCGACGCCAAGGCGTTCGCCAAGCTCGGGATCCGCTGCTTCGGCTTCGCGCCACTGCAGCTGCCCCCGGAACTCGACTTCGCGGCCCTGTTCCACGGGGTCGACGAGCGTGTTCCCGTCGAGGCGCTGCGCTTCGGCACGCGTGTCATGGAACACTTCATCATGCACTCCTGATCACCGAAATCGATCACCGAACACAACCCGAAAGGACCGGTATGGCCTTCGATTACGACCCGTACGAGTTCCTGCCCGCGCTGCCCACTTTCCAGGTGACCAGCGAGGACTTCGCCGACGGCGAGGAGTGGAAACTCCCGCAGGCCAGCGGCGCCTTCGGAATCTCCGGCGGTGGCGACATCTCCCCGCAGCTGTCGTGGTCCGGGTTCCCGGAAGAAACGAAGAGCTTCGTCGTGACCGTCTTCGACCCCGACGCCCCGACCGCCTCCGGCTTCTGGCACTGGGCGGTGGCGAACATCCCGGCCTCGATCACCGAACTGCCGTCCGGCGCCGGCACGGCCGATGCGTCCGCATTGCCGACGGGAGCAGTGCAGCTGCGCCACGACGGTGGCGCATTCGGGTTCATCGGTGCGGCGCCGCCGGCCGGACACGGCCACCATCGCTACATCGTCGCCGTGCACGCCCTGGACGTCGACACACTCGAAGGCGTCGGGCCGGATGCGAGCCCGGCGTTCCTCGGATTCAACGTATTCGGACACGCCATCGCGCGCGGCCTGCTGACCGGTACCTACGAGGTGAAGTAGCAAGATTGCTCTGACCGAAGGTGACATTCGTACACTCCAAGTGACCGAACGTCACCTTCGGTCGGTCGGTGGGGCGGAGTGGCAGTCTCAGCGACCGGCCCCCACTGCATCGGCGATCGACGCGTAACCCGATGCACGCAGCTTGCGGGCGAGGCCCTTGTTGAGGCGACGCGTCCAGAACGCGCCGCCGTAGATGAACCCGGTGTAGCCCTGCACCAGCGATGCACCGGCCAGAATGCGCTCCCACGCCTGCTCGGGCGTCTCGATCCCACCGACCGACACGAGCGTCAAACGATCACCGACACGCGCGTACAGCCGTCGCAATACCTCGAGGGATCGTGCTGCCACGGGAGCACCGGACAGGCCGCCTGCCCCGATCTCCTCGATACGGGCGGCGTCGGTACGCAATCCGTCGCGGCGGATGGTGGTGTTGGTGGCCACGATCCCAGCGAGCTTCAACTCGACAGCGAGATCGGCGACCGCGTCGATGTCCTCGTCCGACAGGTCCGGGGCGATCTTCACGAGCACCGGCACCGTCACAGTGTCGAGGACCGCCTGCAGCAGCGGACGCAGCGACTCGACTGCCTGCAGATCCCGCAGGCCCGGCGTGTTCGGGGACGAGACGTTGACCACCACGAAATCGGCGAGTGGACCGAGCAGCTGCGCGCTCGCGGTGTAGTCCTCTGCAGCCTGCTCGGCGGGCACGATCTTCGTCTTGCCGATGTTCGCGCCGATCGGCACCGTCCTGCGGCGCTGCCGCAGATGATTTGCGGCCTCACCGGCACCGTGGTTGTTGAACCCCATCCGGTTGACCAGCGCGCGATCCTCCGGCAACCGGAACAGTCGCGGCGCCGGGTTACCGGGCTGCGCCTGCGCGGTGACCGTACCGATCTCTGCGAAACCGAACCCGAGTGGGCCCCACGCGTCGACACCCTTGGCGTCCTTGTCGAAACCAGCGGCCATGCCCACCGGATTCGGGAACCGGACACCGAACACGGTGTTGTCCAGCACCGGATCGTCGACAGTGAGGATCTTCGACGCGAGCGCGCGGGTCGGCCCGAAGCCGGTGATCAGACGCAGCACCAGGAACACCAGGTGGTGGATCCGTTCCGGCGGCACGAGGAACATCACGCGAAGAAGCAAGCGGTACACGAACGACTCCCTGCAAAGTGGGCGCGAAGCCCGGATATTCGATCAGCGGACGGTGGGTTCGGGGATGTGACGGCCGGTCTTACGTCGGCGCAGCAGCACCCGGCGACTGCCGTCGGGATACAACCGCAGTCGGGTCAGCTCCCAGCCGTGGAACTCGGCGGATATCGCGAGCCGCAGCGAGGCGCTGATCCGCGAGACTTCCTTCGGAAGCTTCAGCGGCACGTACTCGTAGTCGTCGTTGCTGGTATCCCACCCCACAGGGAGGCGGGTGAACCGGCTCGCATTCTCGCCTGCCATCACTACCCTTCGACCGGAATCCTCTGCAGTCCGTCGCCGGTCGCCGATGCCACCACCAGTGCCGCATCGGCGGGATCGACGGCGAGCGAGTTGGGTTGCTGCACAGTCGCGAAGCGGTGGCGCTCCCTCGGGATACCGGTCGACAGATCGTAGCCCACGACCTCATTGCTGCCGGTCAGGGTGACCCACACCAGGTCACGTTTCTCGTCGTAGGCCACCGCGTAGGGTGCCGGGCCCACCGGATAACGCTGCCGCAACACCAGCGAGTCGAGCGTATGGACGAGCAGTTCGTCGCCGTCGGTGTCGGTGACGATGACGCGCCCGAAAGGGTCGCTGGTCATCTGCGTGGCGCCGTCCCCGGCGCGTAGTGCGATACGCAGGTCCGAATCCTCGAGGTCGAGTTCGGTGATGGACGTCTGGTGCCGGTCCAGCGCGGCGACGGTGTCGTCGGCGACCGTGAGTGCGTCGACGGAGACGAGACCACTGATCGTGGACTCCACCTCACCGGTCTCGGGGGCGACGATGAGCACAGTGCCGTTCGAGGTGCCGACCGCCCAGCGGTCGTCGGGCAGGACCGCAGCCGAGAGTGCGTCGCCGTCGAGCGGAACCTCCGTGACGGTTCCGGTGGTGGTGTCGACCTGCGCGACCACGCCTGCCGCGGGCGCCAGCACGGTTCCGTCGGGGCCGGGGGAGACGGTTGCCGCGGCTGCGGGCAACGCCACCTCGCGCGACTCTGCGCCTGCTTCATCGATCAACAGCAGCTGCTGCCCATCGTCGACGAGGGCCGCGACGACGTTGGTGCCGGGGGCGATGACCATCGCTTCGACCGACTCCGCGAGGGGAGTGACGACCCCGGCGGGTGTCGTGGTCACCCCGGGTGCCACCGCAGCGGTGGCCGGTTCGCGGGTCGGTACCGACTCGGCAGCGTCCTCGGACGAGGAGCATCCGGCGACCAGCGTCACCGCAAGCCCGATCACCACCGCGGCGCTGCGCATCACCGGTCCACCCATCGTCGTTGCTCCTCGCTGTTGTGCTGTGGCTGTGGCAGCGCCCTGAATGCGACGCCACGATCCAGTGTTCCCGATCGTCATCCGGTGGGTGCAGGCGCCTCCGTGCCGGTCAACGGCGGTGTGACGTGGCGCTCACAGTGTGGATGCGGGTCCTTCCCGATGCGGCAGCACGAGCGGCGTCCCGGTCTCCGGATGAGCGCTGACCCGCACCGGATAGTCGTAGACGCGGCTGAGCAGTTCCTCGGTGAGCACCTCGTCCGGGCCGCCGTCGGCAACGAGACGACCCTTCTCGAGCACGCAGATTCGGTCGGCGTACGCGGCGGCGAGACCGAGGTCGTGCAACACCACCACCACGGCGTGCCCGTGATCGGCGCGGGACCTCACCACCCGCATGATCGTTTCCTGATGTCCGATGTCGAGTGCAGCGGTCGGTTCGTCCAGCAGCAGCGTCTGGGTGTCCTGGGCGAGCACACGGGCCAGCGCGACCCGGGCGCGTTCACCACCCGACAACGCCGGGAAGGGACGGTCGGCGAGATGTGCCACGTCGCAGGTTTCGAACGCGGCGTCGACGAGTTCGACGTCGGAGTCCTGGCGGTCCGTGCGTGCCCACGCGGCGCGGCCCATCTGCACGACCTGCCGCGCCGTGAAGGGAAATCCGACGGTGTGCTGTTGCGGCAGCACAGCGCGTCGCCGCGCCAACGCCAGGGGAGTCCATTCGTCGAGATCACGTCCGTCGACCTCGACGTACCCGCCGCTGAGCGGATGGTCGCCGGTCAACGCTGCGAGCAATGTCGACTTGCCCGCGCCGTTGGGGCCCACCAGTGCGACCACCTCGCCGACGCGAACCTCGAAGTCGACGCCGTGCAGGATTTCGCGTTCGCCGCGCTGCAGTCGGATCCCGGTACCGCGCAGGGTCGCGGAACCGGGCGTGGATCGCTCGGGCAGGTCGCGGCGGCCGCGTAGCCGATCGAGTAGCGGGGCGACGGGAGAGGAGAACGACATCCGGCTCACGCCCACCCACCCTGCTTGGCTCGTGTGCGGCGCAGCATCAGGAAGAACACCGGGCCACCGATCAGTGCGGTGAGCATGCCGAGCGGCAGGTCGGCGTTGGGCACCAGGGTGCGGGCACCGAGATCGGCTGCCAGGAGCACTACCGCGCCGCCCAGGACACTGGCGAACATGAGCACGCGGTGGGCGGGACCAAGCGCGAGACGCATCAGGTGCGGCACGACGAGCCCCACGAACATGATGATGCCGGTGAATGCCACCGCGGCGCTGACCAGCACCGCGACCGCGACGATCGCCACCTGCCGGACCCGCTCGACGTTCACCCCGAGATGACGGGCAACGCTCTCACCGAGGGCGAGCACATCGAGTTTGGGGGCGAGCACGATCGCCACCGCGACCCCGACTGCGGTGAGTGGAGCGACCACCGACACGATGTCCCACGTGGCGCCCCCGAGGCTGCCCAGCTGCCAGAACACGATCTGGTCGCGGGCCGCGGGATTCGCGACGAAGGTGAAGAACGCGATGAGCCCACCGGCCATTGCGTTGACGGCGACACCGGTGAGGATCACGGTGACCACCTCGGTCCGTCCCCCCGATCGCGACATCGCATACACGAGGAACGTGGTGACCAGGCCGGACAGCAGTGCCGCCCACGCCAGCGACCATCCCGACGAGAAGGCACCGCCGAGCACGATCACCGCGGACGCGCCGACGGCAGCACCCGATGACACCCCGATCACGCCGGGCTCGGCGAGGGGATTCGCGAAAATGCCCTGCAGCAGCGCTCCGGAGCAGCCGAGTGCGGCGCCGACGAGCATCGCCAGTACGACCCGCGGGAACCTCACCTCCCACAGCGTGACCTCCCCGGCCGGGTGGGCGGGCATCGGACCGATGTCGAGTCCGATGCGGTGGAGCACACTGCCGACCACCTCGGCGGGGCTGGTGGGCACCTGGCCGAGGCACGCCGACACGATCGCGAGCGCCACGAGCGCGACGACGAGACCGGCGAACACCACAGTGGTACGGGTGGCGCCGGCCTTGCGGAGCGCTTCGGCAGGCAGGCCGGTGGTTTCGCCGACCTCACTCACAGCAGGCACGCGATCAGGGGGTACTCGGTCACGCGGCATCGGGGGGATAGAACGCCTCGACGAGAGCCGCGAGGACCTCACCGGTCTCGGGTCCGAAACTCAGCAGCACCGCGTCGTCCATGTCGACGATGCTGCCGCTCTTCCCGGCCGGGGTTTGCGCGACACCCGGAAGCTCGGCCAGGCCTTCCGGTCCGCCGACGGATTCGAGACTGTGCGTCATGATCAGGATCGTGTCGGGCGCAGACGCGATCATGGCCTCGCTGGTGATCGGCATGAACTGCGATTCGAGACCGGCCACGGTTCCCGCGTCGAGTCCGCCTAGGGCTTCGATCAACGCATCGGCACCCGACCCCGGTCCGCCGAGCATTTTGATCGCCGAGCCACGCAGATACAGGAACGCGACGGTGAACTCGGGTTGATCCGCCGGAACAGAGGCCTGTGCCGCGGCGATCTCCTCGTTGGTGCGCTCGATCAGCGCCTCGCCTGCCTCAGGGACACCGAGCGCTGCGGCAACCGATTCGATGCCCGTCGACACGGTGTCGAGGTTGCGTTCCGGATCGACGAACACCACCGGCACGCCGGTGTCGCGCAACTGCTGCTGCACGGCCAGCGGACCTATCGAGGTGTCGGTGAGCACCACCGTCGGGTTCAACGCCAGGATCGCTTCGGTATTGAGACTGTGCCCGCCGGGCGTGACGTTCGGTAGGTGCTCACCGGCGGGGAAGATCGCGGTGGAGCGGCCGACGACGTTGTCGCCGAGACCGAGCGAGAACACGGTCTGAGCGAGGGTCCCGGAGCGGTCCGCGACGACGATCCGCGACACATCGGTCACGGTGACATCGACTCCGTCGAAACTGCGCACTGTCGCGGGAAGCGTCGGGGAGGTATCTGTGGTGATCGGTCGTGGATCGGGGTCGGCGACGGTCGCGGTGCGGGCACCGGCAGCCGCGGATGCCCCGGATCCACCGGACTCGGTGCTGCAGCTGCCGAGCACGAGCGCGACGATTGCCACGAGCAGCGCCGACAGGACCTTCACGGTCGAACGGAACATATCGTTCAGACCTGCGCCCGGTATCGGTCGAGATCGGCGGCCAGGTCGGCGAACAACGCGCCGTTGAGACCGAAGACGAGGTTCGCCTCGTCGATCACTTGTTGCTGCTGGGTCTCGTCGAGGGGAGCGGCATCGAGCTTGGCGCGGTAAGAGTCCTTGAACGGCTTCGTCTTCGGGATCTCGTCGAAGATGTAGAAGTGCAGTCCGTCGCGGTCGTATCCGTAGGCGCGTTCGAGCATGCGGCGGATGATCTGCCCACCCGACAGGTCGCCCATGTACCGCAGGTAGTGGTGCGCCAGGAACGCTTCCGGCGATGATGCCGCGACCTTCTGCAACCGTTCGACATACGCGACGGTGGCGGGCAGCGGCGTGATCCCGTCACGCCACTGTTCGCCGAGCAGGAACACGAGGTCGGCCTCGAGTGCCGAGGTGCGGAGAAGTTCGGGGGTCAGGAACGGTCCGACGATGGGATCGTCGGCGTAGGTCTGTCCGATCCGTTCGAGCGCGTCGTACACGAACCAGGTCTGGGCGATCAGCGCGGCATGGGCTGAGGCATCGAGTTTGCCGTCGAGCAGTTCGGTGACGAACACCGAGTTCTCGGTGTCCGAATGTGCCTGCTGTGTCTCGATCCGGATCCGCTCGGCGAACCCTGTGACCTCGGTCGTGGTCATCGACCCCACCTCCCTGTGCTGCCCGTGATCAACCCTGTTGAAAGGACAGCCTAACCTTTGCGGGATGGACCGGCGAGGCCCGGTTCCATCTCACGCACTGACGTCGTCGAGTGCAGCCGAGATCGCCGGCGGCAACGCCAGCTCCTCCGCGACCAGCACCCCCGTCAACTGTGCCAGATCACGCGCACCGACCAGGGCCGAGGCGACATGCGGACGATCCCGCACCCACGCCAACGCCACCGCCAACGGCGATGTGCCGAGCCCGTCCGCGGCAGTGGCAACCGCGTCGACCACCCTGATCGCGGACTTCGTCAGGTACCGCTGCACTTCGTCGGTGTGCACGTCGTCGGCGCCGCGCGAATCGGCGGGTGTCCCCGAGCGGTACTTACCGGTGAGCACACCACCGGCGAGCGGGACCGCCGCGAACACGCCGACGCCGTGATGTGCGGCCGCGGGGATGAGTTCCTCTTCGACGCCGCGCGCCAGGAGCGAGTACTCGACCTGCGTGCACACCAGGGGAGCGGGCCGTCGGGTGTGTGCTGCTGCCGTCGCGAGCTGCCACCCGAGATAGCCACGCACCCCGACGTACCGGACGCGGCCACTGGACACGGCGAACTCGAGCGCCGACGCGACCTCCTCGATAGGGGTGTGCGGGTCCCAGGTCGCGACCTGCCAGATGTCGAGGTGGTCGGTGCCCAGTTCTCGCAGCGTGTGGTCGAGTTGGGTGAGCAGACCACCACGGGAACAGTCGACCCGGCCGGCACCGAGCTTGGTGGTGTCGATCCCGGAACTGCCCGAGAGCACCAGTTCGTCGCGGGGCACCACATCGTCGAGCAGTTCGGCGAGGATGCGCTGCGCAACCCCATCACCGTAGGCGGGCGAGGTGTCGACGAGAGTGCCTCCCGCATCGACGAACGCCGACAGCTGCGCAGCCGCCTCATCGCCGTCGGTGCCGCGTCCCCAGGTCAACGTTCCGAGTCCGAGCCGTGACACGCGCAGTCCACTCGAGCCCACTGTTCTGTGTTCCATACCGCCTGTGATCCTCCCGACCGGAGGGAACGTGCCGATCGATGCACGACCGTTCCCATGACTGGCACCTTAATGTCGGATGCACGACGAGTGGAGGTTCGCCGCGCCGCGTACTGTTTCGCGGGTGAATCGGACTCTGCGCTCATCGAATGCGGGCACCTCGACCCACCGGACATCACCCTCCCGCGACCGTGCCGAGGTGACGGCATGACCGAATCGATGACCTGGCTGCAGACAATCATCCTCGGACTGGTGCAGGGTCTGACCGAATTCCTGCCGATTTCTTCGTCGGGTCACCTGCGGATCGTGTCCGAGCTGTTCTTCGGAGCAGACGCCGGCGCATCGTTCACCGCCGTGACGCAGCTCGGCACCGAAGCCGCCGTTCTGTTGTTCTTCGCCGGCGACATCTGGCGCATCATGTGCGCCTGGTTCCGCGGCGTGTTCCACAAGGAGCACCGCGACAACCACGACTACAAGATGGGTTGGTATGTGATCCTCGGCACCATCCCGATCGGCATCCTCGGACTGGTGTTCAAGGACGAGATCCGTACCGTCGCACGCAACCTGTGGCTCGTCGCGACCATGCTCATCGTGTTCTCGTTCGTCATCGCCGCCGCCGAATACTACGGACGCCAGCGCCGCACCATCGAGCAGCTCACACTCAAGGACGGCCTGATCATGGGTTCGGCGCAGGCGCTCGCACTGATCCCCGGTGTGTCGCGCTCCGGTGGCACGATCTCCGCCGGTCTGTTCCTCGGCCTGACCCGTGAGGCTGCAGCCCGCTACTCGTTCCTGCTGGCCATCCCGGCCGTCCTCGCGTCGGGGCTGTTCAGCCTTCCCGATGCGTTCGAACCCGTCGGTGAGGGGCTCGAGGCCTCCGGTGCTCAGCTCGCGGTCGCGACGCTCATCGCGTTCGGTGTGGGCTACGCGGCGATCGCCTGGCTGCTCAAATTCGTGGTGAACCACTCGATGTACTGGTTCGTCGGATACCGCATCATCGTCGGTCTGCTGCTCTTCGGGCTGCTCGGCACCGGTGTGATCGCGGCGACGTAGCCGCCGTGGGGACGCTCGGCCGCCGTGGCGCCGCACGACATCTAGGCTGGATCACATGACGGTCATCCTGCTGCGCCACGGACGGTCGACGGCCAACACCTCGCACATGCTGGCCGGCCGCACCCCCGGGGTAGAACTCGACGAGGTCGGCCACGTGCAGGCCAAGAACCTTCTCACCCGCTTGACGGGGCTCGAGATCGCCGAGATCGTCCGGTCGCCGCTGATGCGCTGCCGACAGACCGTGCAGCCGCTGGCCACCGACCGCGGCCTGACACCGACCATCGACGACCGGCTCGCCGAAGTCGACTACGGGCAGTGGACCGGCCGCAAACTCGGCGACCTCGTCCGCGAACCGCTCTGGAAGGTCGTGCAACAGCACGCGTCCGCGGCGGTCTTCCCCGGCGGCGAAGGACTCGCGCAGGTGCAGGCCCGCGCGGTCGCGGCGATCCGCGAGCACGACCGTCGCCTCGCCGACACCCACGGCAAGGACGTCGTGTGGGTCGCGTGCAGCCACGGCGACGTGATCAAGGCGATCCTGGCCGATGCGCTGGCCACCCACCTCGACGGATTCCAGCGCATCGTCGCCGAACCCGCATCGATCAGCGTCGTGCGCTACACCGACACCAGGCCCTTCGTCCTGCGCGTCAACGACACCGGCGGCGACTTCTCCGGTCTCGCGGTCGCCGACGCCCCGAAATCCGTTCCCGGAGGTGAAGTGCCCGGCAGCGGGGCCGACGAATCCTCGGCCGACGAGGCCGGAGAGGGACACAGCACCCGGGGCGGATAATGACAGTGACCGACATGGCACAGTGAACGGACTCGAGGAGGTGCAATGGCCCGCGCGATACACGTCTTCCGGACTCCGGACCGGTTCGTTGCCGGCACCGTCGGTGAACCCGGCGACCGGGTGTTCTACCTGCAGGCCGTACACGACTCCCGGGTGGTGAGCGTGATACTGGAAAAGCAGCAGGTCCAGATCCTCGCCGACCGGATGGGTCTGCTGCTCGAAGAAGTCCACCGGCGGTTCGGCACCACGCTGCCCGAAGACGCCGACGTCGACACCAGCCCCCTGGAAACCCCGATCGACGCGGAATTCCGGGTCGGCACCATGGGATTGGGATGGGACGCCGACTCCGGCGCCGTCGTCGTCGAACTGCTCGCCGTCACCGAGACCGAACTCGACGAATCCGTCGTCCTCGACGACACCGAGGAAGGCCCCGACGCCGTCCGGGTTTTCCTCACCCCGATCCAGGCACGAGGCTTCGCGACCCGCTCCGAGATGGTCATCTCCGCCGGGCGCACCCCCTGCCCGCTGTGCGGCGAACCCATCGGTGGGGAAGGCCACATCTGCGTGCGCACCAACGGCTACCTGCGCACACCGGGCTTCGATCCGACGTCATGGTTCGACGAGGAGAGCTGACACCGTGGCCGTGCCCGACGTGCGCAGCGTGCTGCCCGACGGCGACCTGACCGTCGTCGGGCAGGTCGTGCACGCCAGCAACGCCACCCTCGTGTGCGACGCCACGCTCGATTCACAGACCGTGCGGTGTGTCTACAAACCCGTCCGCGGGGAACGCCCGCTGTGGGATTTCCCGGACGGCACCCTCGCCGGACGCGAGGTCGCGTCCTACCTCATCTCCGAGGCGCTCGGCTGGGGCGTCATCCCCCTCACAGTGTTGCGCGACGGCCCGTTCGGGCCCGGGATGGTGCAACGCTGGATCGACACCCGCGAAGATTCCGCCGACAGGCTCGACCTCGTCGACATCTGCCCGATCGACGCAGTACCGGACGGGTGGCTGGCCGTGCTGCACGCGCGCGACATGAACGGCAGCGACGTCGCACTCGTCCACGCCGACGACCCGCGACTGCAGCGGATGGCCGTGCTCGATGTCGTCCTCAACAACGCCGACCGCAAGGGCGGCCACGTTCTCGAAGGCATGGACGGCACCGTCTACGGCATCGACCACGGCATCTGCCTGCATTCTCAGAACAAGCTACGGACAGTGCTGTGGGGCTGGGCGAACTCCACCGTCGATCAGGCGCTGCTCACCGACCTCGACAAGCTTGCCCGCCGGTTCGACGGTGACTTCGCCGATGTGCTCGCCGAGCACATCACCGACGCCGAGGTCGCGGCGCTGCACCACCGCATCACCGCGCTGCTCGACCAGCCCCTGATGCCCCGCCCCATCGGTGAGCGGCGAATCCCGTGGCCGGCGTTCTGAACCTGCCTGCGACCTGATCGAGTCAGTGCGCCGCGGCGTTCTTCTTCCGCTTCGGAAGCAAATGTACGACCAGCACGACCATTGCGCCGAGGACGAGTCCGACGATCGCGGACGCCACGGTGCCTGCGGTCCACGACAGGACGCCGCCGAACCCGCCGTGGACGAACTCGCCGAACCAGTGTTCGAGATCGTGGAGACGATCGGCGGGCCAGTGGAACCCGGCCTCACCGACGTTGACGATCAGGATGTGGCCGCCCACCCACAGCATCGCGGCGATACCGACCACGGTGAGCACCGTCATCACCTTCGGCATCGCGGCCACCAGACCGCGCCCGATGCGCTGACTGAATGTCGAGGTGCGTTGTGCGAGCGCCAGGCCGACGTCGTCCATCTTGACGATCAGCGCGACCACCCCGTACACCAGGACGGTGATCAGGATCGCGACGACGATCAGCACCAACAGCCGGGTCACGAACGGTTCGCTCTCGACCGACGACAGCGAGATCACCATGATCTCGGCCGAGAGGATCAGATCGGTACGGATCGCGCCGCTGACCATGGACTTCTCGAACTCGGGCCCGCGCGCCGCTGCCGGGACGTCCTCGTCGGCATGGTGACCACCGAACAGCGCTTCGTAGACCTTCTCGGCGCCCTCGAAGCACAGGAACAGGCCACCGGCGATCAGCAGATACGGCAGTGCCTGCGGAAGAAACTGGCTCAGCAGCATCGCCACCGGGAGGATGATCAGCAGCTTGTTGCGGATCGACCCGATCGCGATCTTGCGGATGATCGGCAGTTCGCGGTCGGGGGAGAACCCGTGCACATAGCGCGGGGTGACGGCGGTGTCGTCGACCACCACACCCGCGGCCTTGATGCTTGCCTTACCGGCCGCGGCTCCGATGTCGTCGATCGACGCAGCTGCCGCCTTCGCGAGCACCGCCACGTCGTCCAACAGAGCGACGAGACCACCAGCCACGGGAACCTCCCACAAATTCTGAAATCGGTAGAGCCGAACGCACGTGGCCGTGGCCGACATCGAACCGTACCGAATCCATGGTGACGCACGCCCGCGGAGCAGGGGCGAGGCTGCTCGTTTCGCCCATTCCATTAGGCTCGGGTCCATGCTGTCTTGGTCCGATGTCGCGATTCCGTCCGTGCCCGGTGAAGGCCCCCCGCTCAGGTTGTTCGACACCGCAGATCGAGCTGTGCGACCCGTCACCCCCGGCGCGACGGCCACGATGTACGTATGCGGGATCACCCCGTACGACGCCACCCACCTCGGGCATGCCGCCACCTACCTCACGTTCGATCTGGTCAACCGCATCTGGCGCGACAACGGGCACGTTGTCCACTACGTGCAGAACGTCACCGACGTCGACGACCCGCTGTTCGAACGCGCCGCCCGCGACGGCGAGGACTGGGTGGTGCTCGGTATGCGCGAGACCGCGCTGTTCCGTGAGGACATGGAGGCGCTGCGGGTCCTGCCGCCGCGCGACTACATCGGTGCCGTCGAATCGGTGGGTGAGGTGATCGAGCTCGTCGAGAAGCTCGTCGCATCAGGGGCTGCGTATGTGGTCGACGACGAGCAGTATCCGGACGTGTACTTCCGGGTCGACGCCACCGAACAATTCGGCTACGAATCCGGGTACGACCACGCCACCATGGCGCAGTTCTTCGCCGAACGTGGCGGCGACCCGGACCGGCCGGGCAAGCGCAACCCGCTCGACGCGCTCCTGTGGCGCGCGCAGCGTCCCGACGAACCGTCCTGGCCGTCCCCGTTCGGCGACGGCAGGCCCGGCTGGCACATCGAATGCGCCGCGATCGCACTCAACCGCATCGGGAGCGGCTTCGACGTCCAGGGCGGCGGCAGCGACCTGATCTTCCCGCACCACGAGTTCTCCGCCGCGCACGCCGAGGCCGTCACCGGCGACCGCCGCTTCGCGCGGCACTACGTGCACACCGGCATGATCGGCCTCGACGGCGAGAAGATGTCCAAGTCGCGCGGCAACCTGGTGTTCGTCTCGAAGATGCGCGGTGAAGGCGTCGACCCCGCCGCGATCCGGCTCGGCCTGATGTCCGGCCACTACCGCGTCGATCGGCCGTGGACCGCTGATGTCCTTGCGTCCGCAGAGGCGCGGCTGGAGTTGTGGCGGCAAGCGGCGGCATTGACGTCGGCGTCGTCGGTCGACGACACGATCGCGCGGTTGCGTCAGCACCTTGCCGACGACCTCGACACCCCCAAGGCCCTCGCTGCCCTCGATGCGTGGGCGCAGTTCGCGGTCGACCGCGGCGGCGACGACGCGGAAGCGCCGGGCCTGTTCGCCGACGCAGTCGACGCACTGCTGGGCGTTCCGCTGCGGTAGTCGCTTTTGAGTGTGCAGTTTTCGTCGCAATTACCGGCTTGGATTCAGAAGGCCAATGCAACACCCCTGGATGAAGGGGTGCAGTCGTGGCGAGAAGGATTCCGTGGGAGACACGGGCAGCCGCGTACCGAGGGTTGGTCCGTGGATGCTCCGCGGTCGAGCTCGGCAACACTTTGAGTGTGTCGAGAATGACGGTGGACCGGTGGGCAGCGAGCG